>NZ_JACORU010000009.1 GCF_014297445.1 Ramlibacter albus | reverse complement strand
CACCGCGTCGTGCGTTCGTCGCAAGCGACGCCCGCCGCCGTGGACATCTCTGCACCGTTGGCAACCCGCACGGAATCCACTTAAAAATCGGGGAAAGCTGTTCAGACAAGCGGAGCCACTTCTGTCCGATGGTGCAGCGTGCACGCAAGGCGCACAACCTCCAACTGGTGGAAGAACTTTGTCTAAGCCCATTGATACTGAATATGCGTTGTTGGTACTCATCCAATTTGGAAGTGACGAAGTGCTGGTGGAAGTTGAATGTGACGGCTACGATGGACGCCGAGTAGTTGGGAGACAAGCAGGATGGGGAGAAGAAAGAACGGCGCGGCTGACGCACTCTTCGAGTTGTTCGCGCTGTTGCCCTGGTGGGTCGGCGTGGTCGCTGCAATCGTCAGCTATCTCGTACTCCACAAGATTGCCGGCATGCCGATCGGCAAGGGAGCCACGCCTGCCGAACTTTCGGGCCTGCTCCAGCGGTCCGTGTTTGCAGGATTGGCGACTGTGGGACAGTACATCGTCCCGCTCATCTGCATTGGAGGCGCCATCGCGTCGTTCTTCGGGCGACGCAAGCGCGGGCAGCTGGTGACCGACGTTGCCTCGAAGCCTGACGCCTCCGCGCTCAACGGGATTTCCTGGCGCGAGTTCGAGCTCCTTGTTGGTGAAGCATTTCGATTGAGGGGCTACACCGTCGATGAGATCGGGGGTGGCGGTGCGGATGGTGGAGTCGACTTGGTCCTCCACAAGGGTGGGCACACCTTCTTTGTCCAGTGCAAACAGTGGAAGACCTCCGTGGTGGGTGTGGAAGTCGTGCGCGAGCTGTTCGGCGTGATGGCGGCGCGAAAGGCGGATGGAGGCTTTGTCGTGACGTCAGGGCGCTTCACGCCGGCAGCGAAGGACTTCGCGCAAGGCAAGCGGCTGCACCTCATGGATGGCGAGGAGTTGCACCAGATGCTCCGCAGCGTTCGTGGAGTTCAACCAGGCGCCGCGCGCTCCGTCGAGCCGCCTTCGTGCCCGCGATGCGGCGAATCGATGATCCTTCGGACGACGTATAGAGGCGCCAACGTCGGCTCGAAGTTCTAGGGGTGCACGAAGTTTCCGGCGTGTCGAGGGTCGAGAGACGCGTAGCCTAGTTGGCCTCCAAACAAGATCAAATCTCCCGCGCCTCGCGCAGCACACGCTCTCGGATCTCCGGCGGCAGTGCGCCCGGCGTCAGGACGTCCACTTCTCGGCCGAGCAGTTGCCGGTACTCGACACGGAGGGCACCGATATCGATCAGCGTGGTCTTTTCCGTCGGCGTGACGAGGAAGTCGATGTCGCTCTCCGCTGTTTCTTCGCCTCGGGCAACCGAACCAAAGACCTGGACCTTCACGCAGTGCTGGTGCACCGCGATCTCGCGGATGCGATCGCGGTGGATGGTGAGGAGGTCGGAGCAGAGCACTTCGGACATTTGACTCGGTGATCGAGTGACCCCGTCCAGCACCCCTGTCAGAACTGACAGGGAGCAGACACCGCAACGGGTTGGTCTTTTTACGCTAGCACATGAAGCAGACTCGCATACTCCCTCAGTGCCCTCAAGCAGTCCACGTCGTCGTCCATCATGTGCACTTCGCACTGTGTTGACGAAACGCGCTGCTTTGCAATGTGACGCTCGGCGTCCGTCATGCCGTACGACGTCGCGTACGCCGTGTGACCTTTTGAGCCGTCTCCGACTTTGATATCTTGAAACGCCAATCGATGGCAGTTCATGTCGTCAAAGCCAAACCCAAGGAACACGGTTTGCTTCGCGACGCTGATCATCTTTTCGCAACCATGGTCACGCTCCGGTCGCGTGTTGGGTACAACGCGCAACCTGCTCACGGCATGCTTGATCCGGCTCACATCAACCGCATCGCCAAAGCGGTAGCCATGGCCAGGCTCGTAGTCCCCTAGATCACCGTACATGTGAAAGATGGGGAACTCCTGCACGATTTCCTGCGCCGCATCCGGGTTGAGGTTGAACGTGTACTGGATACTTGTTTGCAGGAAGTTCTCGACGGTCCTATCGTAGTTGAACGTAATGAATGCGACAGTATTCAGCGGAAGAAGTTTGGGATCGTTTACTTCAAGGCACATGCGCTGCCACAAATATCCCAACCAATTGCTATCTCCCCAGGCGTCCTGATCGGGATTGATGTACAGCAGGTCACGGTTCTCGCTCGGCATGAGCGCTGCAGCAATCGCGTGAAGGCCGACATCGTGGAAGTCCGGCCGGCGGGCCAGAAAGGCGTCAATCGAACTCTGGCCTGAATGCAGAAATTCGTAGGCAAAGTTTCTGACGGTACTTTCTGGAAATCCGCACGCTTCTACGAGCTTCGAGAGTGGTGTACTTCTCCGCAAGTCGCGACATAAGACCGACCGCAAGCCGGCCCCAGACGGCAAACCGAAGGGGCAGCTAGCTCCTGCCCCCAAGATGAACAGCAGGGTATCTGGAATCATGACCTACTTCCGACTTAGTTGTTGCTGCTCGGCAATTTTGGTCAAAAAAACCGCCGCAGGGTTAGCGCTCAGCGTTCTCGGCTCCCAGAGCTCCCCCTCCACGAGTTCAACGGGCGTCCAGAAGGGCATCTGAGGGACTAGCCCTAAGAATCAGCCCAGGCAATCTAGGGGCGACTACTGTCGAAACCGACGTTTTCACACTGTCAACACAGCGCACAACGCTCGCGAACGCTGTTCAAATCGGTGCTCAGAGCTGCACAGCCGTCTCGCCAATCAATGAGAGAGACCCATTTCCGCAACGATCTGACCATACAGCGCGCTTTCGCCACTCGTGCCAGGTTTGAAATTATCCACAGTGAAGTCTTCGTCTCGAATCTTCACCCGTGAGAACAATCGATCGAACTCGTCCTTCTGCGGGAGCTTCTTGTGCGGCTTCAGCACACGGCATATCTGGCGCAAGACGCGCATCAAAGCGCGAAAGCCATTCGTTCGATTCAGGATTACTCCGCGCTCGTCAGCGTCCCATGCGACAGGCCATTTTTGCTTCACGGAGCAGAAGTACCTGAACAGAATGTCTGCGATCTTAAGATCATCCGCACCTACGAAGAATGGGCGGAACGGGTGTTTCTCTATCTCGGCTTGGCTCGGAGGCTCAAGACGCTGACCCCGCTTCAAAATGTCCCGATCCACAGTCGGGTTCCCCGTGATGAACGGCAGCAGCGCTTCGACAAATGTCGCTTGGGTCAACAGCTCGGTATTGCGTCCCGGTGTTGCGGTGCCAAGTCTCTTGATGCGATGGAAGAGCGGACTTGCTGGAGTCTGGTCAAGTGCTACTGCAATGTTGTGGCAAGTCTTTTGGGGGCTAGGCGTCTTCGCCAGCTCCGCGAGATCGTATGCGAGACTCCGATTAACCTTTGTCTGCGCCAAGTTGACGGTTGAAAAGATGTATGCCTGATCCTCAATGTCAATGTCGATGAAGATGCTTACGTTGACATCAAAATTGTTCTCAGGGTAGTCAATCAAACCGGCGATTCGATGCTGCCCGTCAAGTACCTTAGCGATGTTTCTGTAAAAGATCGGGTCCAGGTCATCTTGCGGGTTGGGATCATTTCTCAAGGTCAGAGTCCCTGACTTTTGGTCGTACTCCGCGCAACGACTCTCGATAGCCAAGATTACGGCTGTGGGAAAGCACGCGTCAATCGTTCGAACATACTGCTGCAGCTCGTCGACTCGCTTTTCGTTCAGGGGCCGCTGAATGCCAAGGTACGTCTCAACGTCACGCTCCTTGAGCATTCTGCGCACGTCGAAGTATGTGATATCGCACAGGCGCTTGGAAGGCATTGAAGCAATCAGGAACTCGCCGATTGGCTGCCGAACCATGAGCGCCGGCACTGTGAAACCAACCGGACGTTCTTCAATGTTAGATGTCATGCGCGTTCTCCGCCCAAGTTGTTCTGGAACGCGTCAACAAAACTTGCTTGATCCGTTCGGAGTTCGCTCTCGACCATGGATCGAAAGTCGTCGACAAAGTTGTCTTGTGGTGCTCGTAGCTCGCGCTCATTCACCGAAGGCATTCGCAGCTTGTGGTACAGAATGGCCAAAAATCTGAAAGCGAAAGCCGCAAGCGTTAGAAAGAGAGAGAACTGATAGACAAACTTGACGTCCTTGATCCCGCCAGCTTTCATCACGGCGAACAAGGCAGCGCAGGTGACGATGATCAGAGAGACTGTCGTCGAAATCAGTAGTTTGTGTGGAAATGGCTCAGCTTGCTCAGGATCATGGAGCGTGAGATAGAGAATGGGCGCGAGCATCGAAATAGTGAATACCAGGAGTTCGCCATTTCGAAAGGTGTCTTCTGCCAACACAAAGAAGTCCTTGCTTCCGCTCGCTTCCTTGATGACGTACAGAACAAGCGCACCAAGAATGAATGGCAAGACTGACCATGCCACGAGATAAGAGAACTCGTAGAGCGCTGACAAAAACGTAGTGAGATTGCAGCGAAACAGACCGCCAATAAGCCAGGTCCGAGACATGTGCATGCGTACTTCTTCTGACCGTGTCATTGCCCCTCCGCTTTCAAGAAATCAACAGTTCCTCATACCTTCCGCGATGAACCGACGATGCCGCGAGCACGCTGGCACGCTCGACGACGTTCATCCGGAAGCCTCCCGATGCATACAACTTCCGTACTGATTCATGGTTCGCATTGGTAATCACCACTCTCGCTCCACGTTTTTTTGCCCGGAGCAAGGTGTCGAACAAGCGGAGCTGATCGGCCCACGAAAACAGAGAGTCGTTGTACTTTATGAAGCCATTTAGGTTATGTTTGACCGTATAGGGGGGGTCGGCAAACACGACGTCGCCTTTACCTGCAGTGTCTATCGCCACTTCAAAATCAGAACAGACGATCTCAGCTCGTTTCAACATGCGCGAAACTGCTCGCCAATCATCGTCAGGAAGAACGACCGACGTTTTCGTGCCGATCGGTACATTGAACTCGCCTTTTAGATTTACTCGATAGAGCCCGTTCCAACATGTGCGATTCAAGTACACGAATCTGGCTGCTTGCCTGTGCGGGTTGGTGGGTGCGTAATCCCGCATCGAGTAGTAGTATTCGTCCGAATGGTTCTTCTGGTGCTCTTGAAGCAGCTTGGCGAGCTGGGCCGGGTCGGACTGTAGAACTTGGTAGACGTTGATGAGTTCGGAGTTCTTGTCACTCAGTAGCGCGCGCTCTGGAAGGAGTGAGAAGTAGACGGACCCGCCACCTAGAAAAGGTTCCACATACCGGCCCCGTACGCTCCCGATAATCTCGACCACCTGCGGCGCCAGCCAGCGCTTTCCTCCAGCCCATTTGAGGAATGGTCTTATCTCGCGTTCCTTGTCCTTGTCCCCGAATCTCATCTGCACTCCAGTTCTTCTTCTCGCAGCTAGCGGCCCCAACTATCCTTCAATCCGGTCACTCGGTTGAAGACGTACTTCCCCTCTCCACTTTGTTGTGGAAGAGAAAGGTGCTCTTTGCGATCCGCGACAAAGTACCCGTGCCGTTCAAACTGAAAGTTCTCCCCCCCATGCGCAGCGCGCATTGATGGCTCGACATACGCCGTCATCGTCTTCAGCGACTCCGGATTCAACTCCTCCAGAAAATCCTTCTCCCCCGCACCCGGCTGCGGCACGCTGAACAACCGGTCATACAACCGCACCTCCGCCTTCACCCCATCCGCCACCCCCACCCAGGTGATATTCCCCTTCACCTTCACCGCATCCGCCCCCGGCGTCCCACTCTTCGTATCCGGCACCAGCTCCGCCTGCACCTCGTACAGCTTCCCGGTCGCATCGAACAACGCCCCCCGGCACTCCACCACATAGCCGTACTTCAAGCGCACCTTGTTCCCAGGGAACAACCGAAAGAACCCCTTCGGCGGCGGATCCTGGAAATCATCCCGCTCGATCCACAGCTCCTTGCCGAACATGAACTCCCGCTTCCCCCGCTCCGGCGCATGCGGATGCACAGGCGCGGAGCAGGGCTCCAGGTGCCCCGCCCCCATCAGCTCGTCCCAGTTCGTGATCACCAGCTTCACCGGATCGAGAACGGCCATGGCACGAGCAGCCTTCGGGTCCAGGTCATCGCGCAGCGCACCTTCCAGCGTGGAGTAGTCGATCCACGAATCGGCCTTGCTCACGCCAATGCGCTCGGCAAACAGCCTCAGGGATTCCGGCGTGTAGCCACGGCGACGCAACCCCACAATGGTCGGCATCCGCGGGTCGTCCCACCCGCTCACATGCCCCTCGTCCACCAGCTGCCGCAGCTTGCGCTTGCTGGTCACCACGTACGTCAAATTCAACCGCGCAAACTCGTACTGCCGCGGGTGCGGCGGCTCGATCAAGCCACCTTCCTGCAGCCGGTCCAGCAGCCAGTCGTAGAACGGCCGCTGGTCCTCGAACTCCAGCGTGCAGATGCTGTGGGTGATGTTCTCCAGCGCATCCTCGATCGGGTGCGCGAAGGTGTACATCGGGTAGATGCACCACTTGTTGCCCGTGTTGTGGTGCTCCGCATGCTTGATCCGGTAGATCGTCGGGTCGCGCATGTTGATGTTGGGGCTGGCCATGTCGATCTTGGCGCGCAGCACCGCGGCGCCGTCTTCCAGCTTGCCATCGCGCATCTCGCGGAAGCGCGCCAGGTTCTCTTCGATGGATCGCGAGCGATACGGTGAGTCGACGCCGGGGCGGGAGAAGTCCCCGCGGTTCACCCGCATCTGCTCGGGCGTCTGTTCGTCCACGTACGCGCAACCGGCCTCGATCAGGTACTCCGCCGCGCGGTACATGAAGTCGAAGTAGTCGCTGGCGTGGTAGTCGTGCACCGTGCCGTTGGCCTCCCAGCTGTAACCCAGCCACTTCACCGCGTCGCGGATGGCGTCGACGTACTCCTGCTCCTCTTTCTCGGGGTTGGTGTCGTCGAATCGCAAATGGCACACGCCGCCATAGTCCTGCGCCAGCCCGAAGTTCAGGCAGATGCTCTTGGCGTGCCCGACGTGCAGGTAGCCATTGGGTTCAGGGGGAAAGCGGGTGCGGATCTTCGCGGGGTCGGGCCCGCCCTGGTCGTGATGCTGCCGGTCACCGGGGCTGCCGCCCCACTTGCGCTCTGAGTACGTGCCTTGCTCCAGGTCTTTCTCGATCACCTGGCGCAGGAAGTTGCTGGGTTTTTCCATGACGTAACGATTTTGTCATGGCGCGGTGCAGCACCCCGGAGGCCGGGTTACGTCCGGCAACGGGTTTGACTGTGCAGGGGGTATCCGGCCATGCGCTTCCCTGCGTTAATGAAGGCATGAAGAAACGCAGTCACCTCTTCCTCGCGGCCGCTGCGGCCGGGCTGCTGGCGCTGGGCGCCGGCGCCGCGCAGGCGCGCACCAACGTCAACCTCTCCATCGGCATCGGCGCACCGCTGGCGGCACCGGTCGTGGTCACGCCGGCCCCCGTGTACTACGTGGAGCCGGCGCCCACGGTCTACTACCGTCCCGCACCCGTCTATTACGCGCCCGCAGCCGTGTACTACGTGCCGCCCAAGGGCCACTGGAAGCACCGGCACAGGCACCTGCACCGGCACTACTGAGCAACCCAACCAACCCTGGTTCTCGTTCTCCAAGCCTCGCCCCCGCAACCCGGGGGCGTTTTTTATGGCGTGGCCTAACGCGGCTCGCGCCGGTTGCCGGGCTTGCCGTCCGGCTCGCTGCCCAGCTGCGCGCCTTGCAGCAGCTCTTTCGCGCGCAACTGCGCCCGCAGGTACGGCCGCACGCTCTCGCTGCCGTAGCCGCTGCGCCCGTCGTCGCGACTTCGTCGCTTGCCCCGGTTGGGTTGGTTTCCGTCTCGCATGGTTCGTCCCCGTTCTGTATCTACAGAGTAAGGCGCCGCAACAAAGCTTCATGCCGGAGCGGTCCGGTCGAGCAGGTCGGACAGTGCCGACCCTGCCATTCGGACAAAAAAGAACCCCCAGGCAAGCCTGGGGGTAACAATGCCAGTCGCGGGACGGAGGGCCGGACCAGCTCACCCCGGAGGAGGAGGGGACTCAGAGGAGTCGGGGTGACCTTTGGCCGCCACAGGTGGCGGGCATGGGTGTAGTAGAGCCGGTGGGCGCCCACGGCCGTGTAGGACAAGGCCCACAGAGGCTGCCAGACGCCTCCCCCATTTAAGGCGTCCCTGCCTACATGGCCTTGAACAGGTGGGCGTAGAGCCGGCTCACCGGCAGCTTCTCCGCGGGGCGGCCCCGCAGCGTGAGGTGCAGCTTGCCGGCCTCGTCGCGGTGGACCGCGTCGATGGCTGTGGCGCGCACCACGGTGCCGCGGTGGATCTGCCAGAAGGTGTCGGCGTCCAGCTGCGGCAGCAGGTCCTTCAGCGGTGTGCGGATGAGGTACTCGTGGGCTTCGGTCAGCACGCGCACGTACTTGTCGGCGGCCTCGAAGTACAGCACTTCCTCCAGCGGCACCATGCGGATGCTGGTGCCGACGCTGGCCTGGATCACCTTCAGCGCGGGCTGCTGTTGCTGCGGCGCGGCGAGCAGCTGGCGCAACTGCCCGAGCGTGGCGTCCATGTTGTTGTTTCTTTGCGCCAGTTGCTCGCGCAGCTTGGTAACCGTCTTTTGCAGGCGGGCGGGCTGCACGGGCTTCAGGACGTAGTCGGTGGCGTGCGTCTCGAAGGCCTGCACGGCGTACTGGTCGTAGGCGGTGACGAACACCAGCGCAGGGAAGGGCGTGCCCTGCGGCCATTCGTCCGCGAGTTCCGCGGCGGCTTCGAGGCCCGATTGGCCCGGCATGCGGATGTCGAGGAAGAGCACGTCGGGTTTGTGCTGCAAGGCGGCGGTGACGGCCGATGCGCCATCGCCCACGGTTTCGACGATGGTGAGCTCCGGCCATGCGCGTGTGAGCTCGGCTTGCAGCGCCTGCGCGAGCAAGGGTTCGTCTTCGGCGATGAGGGCGGTGGTCATGGGGCGATGGTGATGAGCGCGCGGGCCCCTTCGCCGCTACGCGCTTCGAAGCGCATCGTCGCGCGGTCGCCGTACAGCGTCGAGAGGCGCTCGCGCACCTGCTGCATGCCGAAGCCCTTGCCGGTGGGCGGCGTGTCGCCGGTGCCGATGCCGGTGTCGGCCACTTCCAGCACCAGCGATTCGCCTTCTGCGCGGGCACGCACGTCGATGCTGCCGCCGCCCACCTTGGGCTCCAGCCCGTGCTGGATGGCGTTCTCCACCAGCGGCTGCAGCAGCAGCGTGGGCACCTTCTTCTGCGCCAGTTCGGGCGGCAGGTCCAGCGTGTACTTCAGGCGCGGGCCCATGCGGACGGCCATCAGCTCCAGGTAGTCGCGCAATCTCTCGAACTCCGCTTCCACCGGGTGCGTGGTGCTGCGCGACGCGGCCAGCGTGGCACGCAGGTACGCGATCATGTGGTCCAGCATCTCCTGTGCACGCGCAGGGTCCACGGCGATCAGCGCCCGCAGGTTCGCGAGCGTGTTGAACAGCATGTGGGGCTCGAGCTGCGCTTCCAGCAGCTTCAGCCGCGCTTCGTTCGCGTGCCGCCGCGCCTCCGTCATCTTGCGTTCGAGGTAGGCGCCCTTGTTCTTCGCGTAGAAGTAGTAGCTGCCCGCAATGCCCGCGAGACCGGTGATGAGGATCGAAGTGCGCAGCTCCGCCGAGCGGTCCACCACCGTCACACCGGAGTACCAGCCGAAGTAGCGGCACAGCACGTCCGCCACCGTCGTCCCGATGAAGTAGCCCAGCACGATGCCGCCCGCGACGAGGGCCACGCCGGCCCATCCCTGCGGCCAGCCCGTTTCGGCGGACGAAGGGAAGAAGTCGCGGCCGAGGTCGATGATGGCCCACGTGCTGGTCGCGATCGCCACCGAGTAAGCCGCGCCTGGCGCATACGGCCGGTCCGGCAGGAAGGCGTACTGGATGGTGCCGATCGCGAGGCCGTACGCCACCACCTGCAGCATGTTCTGCAGCTTGGCGAGCCAGTCGATCCTCATGGTTGTCTATCGCGCTCGCGCAGCAGCCGCTCGCGCTCGCGCTGCACCATGCGCTGGCGGATGGTGCTGCCGCCGCCCAGCACGAACACGGCCAGGCCGTGCATCACCAGCCCGAAGCCCCAGCCGAAGAGCGGGTACACGGACCACGTGCGCCCGGAGAACTCGGCACGCGCGTAGATGAACAGGTTGACGCACACGAACACCGTGGCGTGGATGAACCACCCCATCTTGGCCCCGGCACGCTTGCGCGCCAGCGCTTCGATCTCCTCGTCCGACAGGTTCGTGCTCATGCGCGAATCATTCTAGGTGCTTGCGGAAGAAGGCCACCACCTTGGCGTGCACGCGCGGTACTTCGGCGCGGTCGAAGCCGGGCGGGTCGGCCAGCAGCGTGGCGACGTTGCCGCCAAGGCGCGGCACGGGCGGCGACAGCAGCGAGCCGTGGCCGGCGCCGGGCAGGTCCGCGATCATCTCGCACGTCTTGCATGCCTCGGCGATCGGGTTGAGGTGCCAGCGCGGGGCAAGCCAGATGTCCTGGTGCGCGCGAACGAAACCGAGCCTGGCCGTGGGGGCGCGCAGAGACTCCACGTCGAAGTCCGCCGCGAAGGGCACCTCGGCGCCGATGGCCACGATGCGCGGGTCGGTATGCGAATACCACTTCGAATCATCAAGCCGGTTGCGGATCACGCCGCGCGCGATGGTCTTCTTCATGCCGTCGAGGACGCCGCCATCCAGCAGCGTCACCGGTGCGGCGCAGGTGTTGAAGTCTTCGTCGAGGTGCGCCTCGCAGTGCTTGAGCAACTGCGACGGGGACCAGCGGCCGCCGGCGAGCACCAGCGCCGTGTGGCCGCCCGCGGACATGCCGTACATGCCGACCTTCTTCGCGTCGAAGAGCGGGCCGAAGCGCGCGTCCTTCGCCATCGTGTCGATGGCCTTGGAAATTTCGGCGGGCCGCTGCTTCCAGCTCGCGGGGCCGATTTTGGCCTGGTCGTGCCAGTTGTCGCCTTCGTGCTCGGGCACCGCGACGATGTAGCCGGCCTGCACCAGCAGGCGGGCCAGGTCGGTGTAGCTCCACGCCGCGCCGCCGGAGCCGTGCGACAGCACGACCAGTCGGTTGTTGCCGGGGGCGGGCGCTGCGTTCTCGGCCAGTCGCAGGGTGAAGGGGCCGCGGGTGACGGGTTTGTCCTGCGCTTGCGTCGGGTAGAAGACAGTGACCGAGTCCACTTGCGTCAGGCCGGTGCCTGCGTGGGCCGGGCCGCTGGCCCAGCTCGCGGCGAGCACCGTGGCGCCCATCACCACCGCGGCGTAGCTTTTCATGGCGCGGCTCACCACGGGTCCCTCTGCAGCTTCAGGCGCTCGCGCTCGACCAGGCGGTCGTGCAGGCCCGAGTTGCCGGTGAGGAAGAACACCACCACGCCGTGGATGGCCAGGCCGAAGCCCCAGCTGATGGCCGGGAAGATGGCCCAGTTGCGGCCCATCGACAGCGCCATCGCCATCAGCATCAGGTTCACGAGCACGTACACGGTGGCGTGCACGATGAAGCCCATCTTGGCGCCGGCGCGCTTGCGGGCCAGGCGTTCGATCTCTTGCGAATCCATGGTCATCTCCTTGGGTTGAAGTTTCAGGCTTGCAGGGCGATGGCGGGGCTGGGGCGCACGGCGAGCTTGAGCACCCGCACGGCGCGGCCGGTGAAGAGGCCGCTGAACACGCCGCTCAGCGCAGCCAAGGTCACGCCGAAGGTCAGGTCGTTCACGAGCGAGTGGTTCATCGCGATGGCCACGCCGGACGCGTACTTGATCATGAAGATGCCCAGGATCAGGCCCATCGGCACCCAGCTGCCCGGCAGCGCGAAGCTGCGCGTGGCGGCGTCGTAGCTGGCCTTGGCGGTGCCGGCGGCGACGAGGCTGAAGACGCCCGCGGCAACCACGGCCCACGTCATCATCACGAGCGAGAAGGTGGCGGCGTTGCCGAAGGTGTTGACGGTGCCCCAAAGCGAGAAGGCGGTCATCACGGCGGGCGTCACGAGCATGCGGGTGAGGCTGGCGTTGCGGTCGCGGGTCTGCGTGTAGCCCAGCACCAGCAGGCCGACGAGCAGGCCCCACACCCACAGCGGGGTGTTGGTGACGATGGGTGCCAGGTAGCCGGTGCCCAGGAACTTGCCGATGGTGCGATTGGGTGCCAGCGTGAACACGCCCGCGCCGATGCCCGCGCCGAAGTACAGCCGCTGCATGATCGCCTTGTGCTGCGCGATGTTGCGATTGGCAAGCGCACGGAAGGCGAAGAACAGCCCGATGAACGTGGCCGGGATGAACAGGTGGATCGGCGAGAAGCCCGCGAAGCTGAACTTCAGCTCGCTGCGGATGAACGCGGCGGACACGGCCGTGACGATCATCAGCGTGACCCAGGCGTAGCCGAAGGCGCGGTGCAGTTGCGGGCGCTGGGTGGCACCCTTGCGGGCCCACAGGGCGACCGGGCCAGTGACCAGCGCGCCCAGGGCGGCGGTCATGTGGATGACGATGATGGGGCTCAGTTGCATGGTGTCTCTCCGGTCTGCGATGGAGCGGACTTTGCCGGGCGGGCCCGCCGGGCGCGACGGCGCCGAGACAAAACGGCCGGATCGCGGCGCGAAATGCAGCCGCGGCTTCGCGAAATGCAGGTCCGGAAGCGGCCAGACCGGGCCGGGCGGCGCGGCGAAAGTGCGCCCATGCACATCGCCAGCGAACCCCCCATCCTCTATCTCGGCACCCCCGTGGTGCTCATCGGCACCGTCAACGAGGACGGCTCGCCCAACCTCGCGCCCATGTCCTCGGCTTTCTGGCTGGGGTGGCGGTGCATGCTGGGGCTGGGGTCGGCGTCGCAGACGGCCGCGAACATCCGGCGCACGGGTGAGTGCACGCTCAACCTGCCGTCGGCTTCACAGGTGGGGATGGTGGACAAGCTGGCCCTGACCACGGCGCGGAAGGAAGTGCCCCCTTACAAGGCGGCGCGGGGCTATCGCTACGTGGCTGACAAGTTCGGGATCAGCGGGTTCGACCCTGTCGATTCCGAGACCATCGAGCCCCCGCGAGCGCGCCAGTGCCCGGTGCAGATGGAGGCGGTGCTGGAAGGCACGCACGCCGCCGGGCAGGACGACGCGGCCTTGCGTGGCCGCGTGCTCGTGTTCGAGGTGCGGGTCCAGCGCGTGTGGCTGGACCCTGCGATCACCATGGGCCCGGACCGCATCGACCCGGACAAGTGGCGGCCGCTGATCATGTCGTTCCAGCGGTACTACGGGCTGGGCGACGAGGTGCACCCCTCGCGGCTGGCTTCGATCCCCGAAGCCATGTACCGCAGCCCGGACGTCGATCGCGCGCTCAGCCCCCCGCCTTCACGCGCGCAGCCGAGTCGTACATCCCGACCCAGCGCGACACCTTGCCGCCCTTGATGTTGAACACGTGCACCCACGGCGATTCGAACTCGCCGCCCTTGGGCAGCACGCGCGCCTTCTGGAACCCGAGCACCGTGACGTGGTCCGTCCCGCCGAAGAACTCTCGCGGCTCGAAGACGGTGATGTCGTCGCTGGCCGCGAGCTGACCGAACCACTTCTGCACCGCCTCCTTGCCGCGCACGGTGCCGATGTAGGGCGCGTTCACGGTCGCGTGCAGCGACCATTCGATGTCGTCGGTGCAGTTCGCCAGGATCGTGGCGATGTCGCCTTGCCCGAAAGCCTGGTACATGGACTGGATGAGCGCAACGTTCTGCATGGCACGTTCTCCTGTGAGTGGTGCCAGCGATACGTGCGCGGCGCGGTGCCGGATTCGCCTTACGTCGCCTGCAGTTCCTCGAACGAAGCCAGCTTGCCCGCGAGTGCGCTCGCCATCACGGTGGCGGGGCTCGCCAGCCACACCTGCCCCGGCCCGCTGCGGCCGGGGAAGTTGCGGTTGATCGCGCTCACGGTCACTTGCGACGCGTCGGTGGACGAACCCGGGCCGCAGTTGGCGCACGCGCCGCACGACGGCTGCAGGATGCGCGCGCCGGCGGCTTCGAAGGTCTTGTCGTAGCCCTTGGCGATGCAGTAGTCGCGCACGGCCGTCGTGCCGTATTGCAGGTACAGCTGGACGTGCGATGGCACCTTCCTGCCATGCGCGAGGCCCCACGCGAGCACCTCGTGGTAGCGGTCGAAGTCCTCGCGCTTGCCGGCGGTGCACGAGCCGCCGTAGGCGATGTCGATCGTCACTTCGCGGTCGAGCTCCGCGAGGGGCACGCCGTTGCCGGGGTCCCCGGGCCCGGCCACCATGGGCGAGAGCTTCGAGCAATCGACCGTGATCGTCTGCGCGTAGCTTGCTTCGTCGTCGCTGCGCATCCAAGGCTCGAGCGTGAAGTCGATCCCGCGCCGCTCCTTCAGGAAGCGCACCGTCTCCTCGTCCGGCGCCACGATGCCGGTGAAGCCGCCCAGCTCCGCGGTCATGTTGGTGAGCGTCGCGCGCTCGTCGATCGACATCGCGCGGACGGCGCTGCCGGTGAACTCGAACACCTTGCCCACGCCGCCGCCGCTCTTGATCTGCGGCAGCGCGAGCAGGTGCAGCACGATGTCCTTGGCGCTCAAGCCCGCGGGCAGGGGGCCTTGCAGTTCGACGCGCAATTGCTCAGGGGTGCCCAGGCGCACCGTGCCGTTGACGAAAGCGTTGGCCATGTCGGTGGTGCCCACGCCGAAGGCGACACAACCGAGGGCGCCGCTGTGCGGCGTGTGCGAGTCCGTGCCGACCACCACCTGGCCGGGCAGCGCATAGAGCTCCGCCACCATCGCGTGGGAGATGCCGGCGACATTGCTTCCGTCGTCGGCGCGGGCTTCCGCGTCCGTGAGCGTCCGGTGCGAACGCAAATCGTGCTGCGCGATGAAGTCGCGCTGCGCCTGCTGCATCGCGCGCATGTTGGGGATGAGGCCCATGCGAATGTGGGCGGGGCTCTCGTCGACGTAGGAGCTGTGGTCTTCGAAGACGACGACTGAGGCGGGGTCCTGCACCTGGTAACCGTCGGGGGACGCCACCTTGAGCATGTGCGCGGCCATGCCGGTGTAGTACTCGTGGATGAAGCGCAGGTGCGGGCGGACGAAGTTGCCCTCGCGGCGGCGGGCGACAATCTTTTCGAAGAGCGTGAGCGGGCGGCGCGCGGCGATGGATTCCGGGTCAAGCCCGGAATGACGCGGTTCGGCGGTGGCTGCGATGGCGGCGAGCGCGGCGCAGTATTTCAGCAGGCCGCCTGCGCGGAGGATCGCCGCTGCTTGCTCGTCGCGGCCGCGGAGCAATTCGTCGATGGCGATGTCCTCGCCGCGTTCGATGCGCCCCACCAGCGACATGTCCGTCGACGTGAACAACCCGATGTTGTCCGCGTTCTGCCGGTAAATCCGCTCGAAGCTCTCGGCAACCACAAGCCGGATGCCCGCCAGCTTCTCCGCCGCCGGGCTGTGCTCGCGCGAGCTGCCCTTGCCGTAGCGCTTGCCGGCCACCGTCACGTCGTAGCCGCCGGCAGCCACGTCGCCCCGGGCAATGGCAAGGTCGCCCTTGAACCCGGTGTACGCAAACTGCCCCAGCCTGTCGTCGTAGTAGGACATGATCGCCACCGGCGTGATCTCGTCGGTGGAAACGTCGTCGCGCAGCTGCGCGCCGCTGCGCAGGTAAAGGATCTTGTTGAACTTCATGATGCCTGGCCCTTGGCCGCCAGATGATCGACGAGCAGTTGCGCCGCCGGCGTCAACGTTGCTTCGTCGCGGTAAACGATGATGAACCGGCGCTCGGCCCACGGTTCCGAAAGCGGGATGATCTTCAGCTCGTACATGGTGGCGTAGATCTCCGCCACTTCCTTCGGCACGAGGCACACGGCCAGCCCCGCGCGCACGACGCGCAGCGCGGCTTCGAAGTTGTTGACGACCACGCGGTAGCGGAACACCTTGCCCACACGTGCCGCCTCGCGCTGCAGCATCACCTGCACCGCGCTGTTCACCGGCAGGCTCACGTGCTCGTAGTCGAGGATCTCCTCGAAGCGCACGCTCTTGCGGCTCGCCAGCGGGTGCTTGCGCGGCACGACCATCGCGAGCTTATCGGTGCGATACGGCCGTGCCTGCAGCGTGCCGATGTCCGCGGCGTCCCAGCACACGCCGATGGACGCGGTGCCGTCGCGGATGCCGCGCACGATGTCGGGGCTCACGCGCTCCTCCAGGTTCACCTGGATGTTCGCGTGCGCGGGCTCGTGCAGGAAGGTCGCGATGTCATCGGCCAGCGACTCCGCCAGCGCCGATGCCGACGCGAGGATGCGCACCTGCCCGCGCGCGCCTGCCGCGTACGCGCCCATGTCGCGCTCGATGGCCGACGCGCTGGCGAGCATCGCGCGTGCGTGCTCCAGCAAGGTCTGCCCCGCGGCCGTGGGCGCCACGCCGTGCCGCTTGCGCGTGAGCAATGGCGTGCCGAGCGTGTCTTCCAGCTGCGCGAGCCGCTTGCTGATGGCGCTGCCCACGATGTTGGCCCGCTCGCCCGCGCGCGCGATGTTGCCCGTCTCGCACACGGAGACGAAGAGGCGCAGGCTGGTGAGGTCGAGGTCGCGCAAGAGAAGTCCAGAGATTCCAGAGATTCCGAAATGGAACGTCTGGCATTCCAAAACTGAGTAGAAATTTCGGTTTGGAAATTCTAGACTGGCAACCATGCCGAAACAAGCCATCCTCCGCGAAATGGGCCTGCGCGACGGGCTGCAGAGCGTCGCCACCATCGTGCCCACCGCTGCCAAGATCGAGTGGATCCGCGATGCATACGCTGCCGGGCAGCGCGAGATCGAAGTGGGCTCGTTCGTGCCCGCGCGTTTGCTGCCGCAGCTGGCCGATACGGCCGAGGTTCTCGCGTTCGCGCAGACGCTGCCGGGCCTGAAGGCCTCGGTGCTCGTGCCGAACATGAAGGGCGCCGAGCGCGCGATGGAATGCAAGGCGGAGCTGATGCTGCTGCCGCTGTCGGCGAGCCACGCGCACTCGCTCGCCAACCTCCGCAAGACGCCCGACGACGTGGTGGCCGAGATCGTGCGCATCCGCGATGCACGCGACGCAGCGGGCTCGAAGACGAAGATCGAGGTGGGCATCAGCACCGCGTTCGGCTGCACGATCCAGGGCCATGTGCCGGAAGAAGAAGTCGTGCGGCTCGTGCAATACGTGCTCGACGAAGGCGTCGACTCCGTCGGCCTTGCGGACACCGTGGGCTACGCGGACCCGCAGCAAGTGAAGCGCCTCTACGAGAAGGTGCTCAAGGTCACGGGCGACAAGCTCAATTGCGCGCACTTCCATGACACGCGCGGCCTCGGCCTCGCCAACTGCTTTGCGGCGTGGGAGATGGGCATCACCCGCTTCGACGCGTCCATCGGCGGCATCGGCGGTTGCCCGCATGCGCCGGGTGCCAGCGGCAATGTGGCGACGGAAGACGTGCAGTACATGCTGCAGAGCATGGGTGTCGAGACGGGGCAGGACTTCGACAAGCTGATCGCGCTGCGAGGCAAGGTCGCGAAGTGGCTCGAAGGCGAACAACTGCACGGCAGCGTCTGGCGCGCCGGCCTGCCGAAGACGATGAAGGAACAGGTGACCGCGTGAACGACATTCCCCAGCCCCTCAAGGGCCTGCGCGTCATCGAATTCACCCACATGGTGATGGGCCCCACCTGCGGCATGGTGCTCGCGGACATGGGTGCCGAGGTCATCAAGGTCGAACCGGTCGCCGGCGAAGGCACGCGCCGCCTGCTCGGGGCGGGCGCCGGCTTCTTCCCGATGTTCAACCGCAACAAGAAGAGCATCGGCATCGACATCCACTCGCCCGAAGGCGCGGAGCTCGCGCGCAAGCTGTGCGCGACGGCCGACGTCGTGTGCGAGAACTTCAAGCCGGGCACGATGCAGAAGTACGGCCTCGACTACGAGACCATCGCCAGGACCAACCCCAAGGTGATCTACGCCAGCCACAAGGGCTTCCTGCCCGGCCCGTACGACCACCGCACCGCGCTCGACGAAGTGGTGCAGATGATGGCCGGCCTCGCCTACATGACCGGCCGCCCCGGCGACCCGCTGCGCGCGGGCACGAGCGTCAACGACATCATGGGCGGTTTGTTCGGCGCCATCGGCGTGCTGGGCGCGCTCATCCAGCGTGGCATCACCGGCAAGGGCATGGAAGTGCAGTCGGCGCTGTACGAGAACAACGTGTTCCTCGTCGGCCAGCACATGCTGCAGTACGCCGTGACCGGCAAACCCGCCAACCCCATGCCCGCCCGCGACAACCCGTGGGCCGTGTACGACGTGTTCACGGTGAAGGACGGCGAGCAGATCTTCCTGGCCGCCGTGAGCGACGCGCAGTGGCGCACCTTCTGCGACACCATGGGTTTCGCGGACCTCAAGGACGAGCCCGAGCTCGCCACGAACAACCTGCGCGTGGTGCAGCGGCCGCGCCTGATCAAGACGATCGCCGAGCGCCTGGCCCATCGCAGCGCGGCAGAGCTGGCATCGTTAATGGAAAAGGCTGGCTTGCCCTTCGCGCCCATCCGGAAACCCGAAGACCTTTACGATGACGAGCACTTGCTCGCCACCGGCGGCCTGGCGGACGTGAAGCTGCCCGACGGCCCCAGGGCGGGCGATTCCGTCAAGACCACCCTGTTCCCGATTACGCTCGCGGGGCAGCGCCTCGGTATCCGGCTGCACCCGCCCAGGCTGGGCGAGCACAGCGCGGAGCTGCTGCAGGGCATCGGGCTGGCCGAGGCGGACATCGAGCAGTTGCGCGCGCGGGCGGTCATCGCCTGAGCGCGCTTTTGGGTTTACGCAGGAGACAACGTCACCATGGATCGTCGCAATTTCTCGCTCGCCGCTCTGGCCGCAGCACTGGCCCCCACCGCTTTCGCGGACAACACCGTCAAGTTCATCCTGCCCAACGCCACGGGCTCGGGCGTGGACGCCATCACGCGCTCGGCCGCGCCCGCATTGGGCAAGGCACTGGGCGCGAGCGTCGTCGTGGACAACCAGCCCGGCGCGGGTGGCGTCGTGGGCCTGCAGGCGCTGGCCCGCTCGGCGCCGGACGGCAACACGCTGTCGGTGGTGTCGAACAACGTGGTGATCTTCCCCAGCGTGCTGAAGTCGCTGCCCTTCGACATGCCCGGCGACTTCACGCCGATCGCGATCGTCGGTGCGACGCCGATGGTGCTGGTGGTCAACCCGACCAAGCTGCCGGTGAAGGACGCGAAGGAGTTCTTCGCGGCGCTCAAGGCCAAGCCCGACGGCTACAACTTCGCTTCGGGCGGCAACGGCACCATCCTGCACCTCGCCAGCGAAATGGTGCTCGACGCCGCCGGCGTGAAGGCCAAGCACATCCCGTACAAGGGCGTGGGCCCGATGGTGACGGACCTGATCGGCGGCCAGGTGGACTTCGGCACGGCGGCGCTGCCCAGCGTGCATTCGCAGATCAAGGCCGGCACGCTGCGCCCCATCGGCATGCTCACGCCGCAGCGCACGCCGGCTGCGCCCGAGATCCCGACGTTCGCCGAGCAGGGCCTGAAGGACTTCTCGCTCGACGCGTGGTTCGCCGTGATCGGCCCGAAGAACCTGCCGGCCGCGCAGGTGAAGAAGGTTCACGACGCGCTCGTGGCCGCCTTCAACGACCCGGCCGTGAAGGAGACCATGGCCAAGCAGGGCAACACCATCAACATCAGCACGCCCGAGCAGGCGCAGGCCGGGTTCCGGCGTGAGCTGCAGCGGTTTGCGGCGCTGGTGAAGAAGGTCGGGCTGGAACCTCAGTAAGCAACGTCGTCCCCGCATGGTGTGACCCCACAGCACCGTCACCCCGGGCTTGACCCCGGGGTCCATGCCGAGAATGTCGGGGTAGAGGTCTCGCCACTGCGGATTTTTCTTCTCGATCAGCGCGATCTTCCATTCGCGCTTCCAGTTCTTCAGCTGTTTCTCGCGACTGATCGCCGCCTCAATCGGATTGCGGGTCAAGCCCGCAATGACAACGGCTTCATACGAGCTGCTCCGCCTTCGGCGTCGCCCCGCGCAGGAAGATCACCGCGCCTTCGTCCGAAGTGCTGTCCGCATCCAGCACGTCCTTGCGCACGCGGTGGTAGCTGCCCGCGGGCAGCAGCAGCTCGCCGATGCGCAGCACGCCTTCGATCACCACGCACTCCTCGTCCACGGGGTGCCTGTGCGCCGGCAACACCGCGCCGGGGGCGAACTGGAGCAGATAGGACATCACGCCGTCCTGCTCGTGCAGCACCTTGCGCCGGATGCCGGGCAGCAGGTCATGCCAGCGGCCCGCGTCGGCATGGATGGACGTGTGGTGCGGTACCGAGTCGTTGGCGATGCGCTTCATCAGGCGCGAGCGCACGCGCGCAAGTGCCGCGTCCTCGCCCTCGAGCGGGCGCTGCGCGTCCGTCAGCGCCCGCGAGATGTCGTCGTCCAGGTCAGCCATGGGCATAACCCTTCTGCAAGACACCGCGCAGCTTCTGCTGCGAACGCGTCATGAGCGACTTGACCGTGCCCAGCGGCATGCCGGTCAACGAGGCGATCTCCGTTTGCGAGAGGTCGCGGAAGTAAGCCAGGCCCAGCACCCACCGCTCGTTGGCGGACAGCTCGCGCAGCGCTTCGTGCAGGCGCGTGCTGGCCTCCACGCTCTCCAGCAGCTCGTCGGGGCCGAGGGCAGGGCAGCGCTCGTGCGCATCGGCCTCGTAGTGCGGCGCGCCGGTGGCGCCGCCGTGGCGCAGCGTCTCCTGCCGCAGCCGGTCCAGCGCGCGGCTGCGCGCGAGCGTCATCAGCCAGGAGAGGGCACTGCCCCGGGCGGGGTCGAACTGCGCGGCGTTGCGCCACGCCTGGAAATAGCAATCGGCGAGCACGTCTTCGGCGTAAGCCTCGCCCGTGATGCGCCGGACCACGGCGAGCGCATGCCGCGACGTGGCCTCGTAGAAACTCTCGAAGGCGCGCCCGTCGCCGCCGGCCGCGGCACGCAGCCACTGCGCCAGCTGCTCGTCGCGCAGGCGCTTGGCAAGCTCGGTGTCGGGGCTGGGCGTTTGCATGCGGGGCGCGCGCGGCAACGCAGGTGCCGCACCTGCGGGGCAGGTTAGCACGAAGGTCAGCGGCGGCCCAACAGCGGCATCCATGATGGGAGTTACGGGGCAGCCCGGCCGCCGGATTCACCCGCGGAGGGGATAATCCACGCTCTTTTGTCGAAGGAGCACGTGTTGGATCTGGTTCTGCTGGCCAAGGCGGCCGTCATGGGGGTGGTGGAAGGCCTCACCGAGTTCCTGCCCATCTCCAGTACCGGCCACCTGATCCTCGCCGGGGCGCTGCTCGGGTTCGACGACGAGAAAAGCAAGGTCTTCGACATCGCCATCCAGACCGGCGCCATCCTCGCGGTGATCATCGTCTACTGGCAGAAGATCCGCGAAACCGTGGTGGCGCTGCCCACGCAGCAGCAGGCGCAGCGCTTCGCGCTGAACGTGTTCATCGGCTTCCTGCCCGCGGTGGTGTTCGGCCTGGCGCTGGGCAAGCTCATCAAGACGCACCTGTTCACGCCGCAGGTGGTGGCCACCACCTTCATCCTCGGGGCGTTCGTCATCCTGTGGGCCGAGAAGCGCTCGCCCTCGCACGTGCGCATCCAGGAGGTGGACGACATGAAGCCGCTGGACGCGCTGAAAGTGGGGCTGGTGCAGTGCCTCGCCCTCGTGCCCGGCACCAGCCGCAGCGGCGCCACCATCATCGGCGGCATGCTGCTGGGGCTGTCGCGCAAGGCGGCGACCGATTTCTCGTTCTACCTTGCGATCCCGACTCTGATCGGCGCGGGCGTGTACAGCCTGTTCAAGGAAAGGCACCTGCTGTCGGCGGACGACCTGCCGGTGTTCCTCGTCGGGCTGTTCTTCTCGTTCGTCAGCGCGTGGGCCTGCGTGCGGTGGCTGCTGCGCTACATCTCCAGCCACAGCTTCACGCCGTTCGCGTGGTACCGCATCGCCTTCGGCCTCATCGTGCTCGGGACCTGGTGGACGGGCGCCGTGCAGTGGCACGCCTGATCTTGCGGTAGGGCTTCCACTTGTTTTCGGGCTGGGCCAGGCGGTCCAGCACGATCCGCATCACGTCGGCATGCGAGCCCATGCCCAGGTGGCTGGCATTCACCTCGATGTTCTGCACGCAGTCGCCCTCGTCCTGCAGGCAGCCGCGCCAGCAGACGAGGCCGTCGGTGCGGCTGTAGACGGACGTCGTGGGCACGGGCGGGCATTCACGCAGGCGCGCCTGCATCTCGGGCGTGAGCTGCGAGGTGTCGCCGCCCAGCAGGCGGTAGATCGTGCCGGCATGGTTGGCGTCCTGCATCGCGCCGAAAGGCGTGCCGAGCGTCACCACCTGCCGCACGGCCTCAGGGCAGAGCTTGGCCACTTCGCGGGCATAGACACCCCCCAGGCTCCAGCCGACGAGGCTGACCTTGCGGCCGGTGCGCGCATGCAGTTCGCGCACCCGCGCCACGAGGTCGCCCAGCCACTCGTCGAGCTCGCCATCCGGCCCGGTATTGAGGCCGCCGCCCCAGTCCTGCACCGCGAAGCCGCGGTCGCGCAGGAAATTGCGTAGGACGACCGTGCTGAGGGCGCCTCCCCCGAGGCCCGGGTAAACGATGACAGGGTGGCCGTCCCCGCGCTGGCGGGGCGTGACGCTGACGTGGGCGGCGCAGAAGTCGAGCAGTGCGCGCACCGGTTCCGTGAAGAGCAAGCCCAGCGGTGGGGCCTGCAGCGTGGCGGCGAGTGCGTTTTGTTTTGGCATGCAAACAATCTGCGGCCGGGCTCGGCCCCAGCCTGTGGGCCGCCGGACCCCGGCTGCGTAGGACACCGGCTGATGCTGCGCCGCAACAATACAAGCGGAAACCAAAGAGTTCATTGCCGCCGCGGCTGGGTTGGACGAACATTGCGCGATGGAAGCGAGCACTCTCCCAACCGCGATCGGCAAGTACCAGATCGAGAAGGAGCTGGGCCGGGGGGCCAGCAGCGTCGTGTACCTCGCCCGCGACCCGTTCAACCAGCGCTCCGTGGCGCTCAAGCAGGTGCACGCTCACCTGGTGAAGGACGAGATCGCGGCGCGGCGCATGCGCCGCAGCCTGCACAACGAGGCCGTGCTGGCGGGCACGCTGAAGCACCCGCACATCATCCGGCTTTACGACGCCGACGAGGAGGCCGACCCGCCGTACCTCGTGCTGGAGTACGTGGAGGGCACCTCGCTCGCCTCGCACACCGCACCCGACAAGCTGCTGCCCGTGGCACAGGTGCTGAACATCGCTTTCAAGGTGTGCAGCGCGCTGGAGCATGCGCAGAAGCGCGGCCTGGTGCACCGCGACATCAAGCCCGCCAACATCATGCTGCAGCCCGACGGCGAGGTGAAGCTGGCGGACTTCGGCACCGCGCTTTCCCTGCAGGGCGACACCACGCAACTCGCGGGCATCGTGGGCTCGCCCAGCTACATGTCGCCCGAGCAGGTGAAGGAGGAGACCTGCACCCACCACAGCGACATGTTCTCGCTGGCGGTGGTGATGTACGAACTGCTCACGTCCAAGCGGCCGTTCGAGGGCGACTCCGATTTCGCGACGCTGTTTCGCATCAGCACCGAAGACCCCGTGCCGCCGACCACCCTGCGGCCGGACCTGCCCGAGGCGATCGATGCGGTGATCCTCAAGGCGCTGCAGAAGAAGCCGGGCAACCGCTACGCGCAGTGGTCGCAGATGGCCGATGCGCTGCTCGCCATCAACTGCCAGATGCCCGCGCGGCGCGCCGAGGACCGTGAGTCCGAGCGCTTCACGCAGCTGCGCGACCTGAAGTTCTTCTCCGGCTTCCAGGACAACACGCTGTGGGAGGCGCTGCGCCTGGGCACGCTGCGCTCCTACGGCGCCGGCACGTCGCTGATGGTGGAAGGCGCCAAGGGCGAGTCGTTCTACATCCTGCTCGAAGGCGAAGCCTCCGTCAGCACCAAGGGCCGCGAGATCGCGAAGGTGGGCCCCGGCGTGACGCTGGGCGAGATGGCCTACCTGCAGCCGGAGAACCCGCTGCGCTCGGCGACGGCCAAGGCCACCTCGAACGTGCTGGCGCTGGAGATCCGCAACGACGCGCTGCGCAGTGCGTCGGACGAACTGCAGAACCGCTTCGACAAGGCCTTCATCCAGCTGCTGATGACGCGGCTGGTGGCGGGCAACGAGCGCGTCTAGCTCAGATCAGCTTTTCTTCGGGCCGCGTGATCTTCTTCAGCGGCTTGTTGATGCTGCCGCCCGCCGGCGCCTTCATGTCGTCCCACACCGGGTCGTCGAGGCTGTCGAACACCTCGCGCAGCTTCTGCCCCCAGCTGGAATGCAGCATGCGGAAGTACGGGTTCTGCATGTCGATGCAGACGATCTGCTCCGTCTCGAAGCGGTTGGCCTCGTAGACCACCAGGTCCAGCGGCGGGCCGACAGAGAGGTTGGACTTCATCGTGGAGTCCATCGACACCAGCGCGCACTTGGCGGCTTCTTCCAGCGGCGTGTCGGGCGTGATCACGCGGTCCAGCACGGGCTTGCCGTACTTGTACTCGCCGACCTGGAAATAGGGCGTCTCGGGTGTGGCCTCGATGAAGTTGCCTGCCGAGTACACCTGGAACAGGCGCATGCCTTCGCCGCGGATCTGGCCGCCGAAGATCAGGTTGACGTTGAACTCGACGCCGGAGTACTTGAGCGCCGCCGCGTCGCGGTCGTACACGTGGCGCACGGCTTGCCCCAGCACGCGCGCCGCGTCGAACATGCTCGTGGCGTTCCAGATCGTCACGGGCTCGCTGTCCTCGCGCTCCTTGAGCTGCTCCACCTGCAGGATCTCGCGCACGGACTGCGAGATGCTCAGGTTGCCCGCCGACAGCAGCACCATGAAGCGGTCGCCCGGCTTCTCGTACACGATCATCTTGCGGAAGGTGCTGATGTTGTCCACGCCCGCGTTGGTGCGCGAGTCGGAGAGGAACACCAGGCCCGCGTTGAGTTTGATGCCGACGCAGTAGGTCATTTCAGCAGTTTCTTCAATTGGTAGAGCGCGTCAAGGGCTTCGCGGGGGCTGAGCGCATCGGGGTCGATCTGGCCCAGGGCCGCCTCCACCGCGCTCGGCGCGAGCGCCTCCGAGGCGGGCGGGGGTGCGAACAAGTCTACCTGCTCGCGCATCTGCTCCTGGTTGCTTTCCAGCGCGGAGAGCGCGTTGCGCGCGTGGTTCACCACGGCCGCCGGCATGCCGGCGAGCCGAGCGACCTGGATGCCGTAGCTGCGGCTGGCGGGGCCGGGCTGGATTTCGTGCAGGAACACGATGTCGCTGCCGGACTCGGTCGCGCTCACGTGCACGTTCACCGCGCAGTGGTGCTTCGCGGGGAATTCGGTCAGCTCGAAGTAGTGCGTGGCGAACAGCGTGAACGACTGCGCCTTGTCGTGCAGGTGGGCTGCGATGCCGGAGGCGAGGGCAAGGCCGTCGAAGGTGGACGTGCCGCGGCCGATCTCGTCCATCAGCACCAGGCTTTGCGGCGTGGCGGCGTGCAGGATCTGCGCGGCCTCCGTCATCTCCAGCATGAAAGTGGACTGCGCATTGGCCAGGTCGTCGGCGGCGCCGATTCGCGTGTGGATGGCATCGAGCGGGCCGAGGCGGCACGCCTTCGCGGGCACGTACGAGCCCATCGAGGCCAGCAGGCAGATGATCGCCACCTGCCGCATGTACGTGGATTTGCCGCCCATGTTGGGGCCGGTGATCACCTGCATGCGCTGCTTCGGGCCGAGGCGCGTGTCGTTGGCGATGAAGGCGCCGCCGTGCATTTCGGCCAGGCGCGCTTCGACGACCGGGTGGCGGCCCTGCGTGATTTCTATGCCCGGCTCCCGGATGAACTGCGGCCGGCACCAGTCCAAGGTGAGCGAGCGTTCGGCCAGCGCGCAGAGCGCATCGAGCGACGCCATCGCGCGCGCAAGCCGCGTGAGCGCGGGGATGTGCGCCTGCAGGTCGTCGAGCAGTTGCTCGTACAGCCACTTCTCGCGTGCGAGGGCGCGCTCCTGGGCGGAGAGGGCCTTGTCTTCGAAGGCCTTCAGTTCCGGCGTGAGGAAGCGCTCGGCGTTCTTCAGCGTCTGGCGGCGGCGGTAGTCGGCCGGCACCTTGTCCAGCTGGCCCTGCGTGACCTCGATGTAGAAGCCGTGGACCTTGTTGAACTGCACGCGCAGGTTGGCGATGCCGGTGCGGGCGCGCTCACGCGTTTCCAGGTCCAGCAGGAAGCCGTCGCAGTTGTCCTGGATGGCGCGCAGTTCGTCGAGCTCGGCGTCGAGGCCGGTGGCGATGACGCCGCCGTCGCGGATGAGGGCGGCGGGTTCTTCGTGGATCGTGCGCGCCAGCCGTTCCGCGCAGCCAGTGGGAGGCACGAGGTCGTCCGCGATCCCGGCGAGGTCGTCATCCCCGCGCAGGCGGGGATCCAAGGCGTCGGGAAGCTTTGGATTCCCGCCTTCGCGGGAATGACGAAGAAGCGCCTGCAACTCGGCGGCCTTCACGAGCGATTGCCGCAGGCCCACCAGTTCGCGCGGCCGAACCTGCCGCAGCGCGACGCGCGCAGTGATGCGTTCGACGTCGTTCACGCCTTTCAACGCGGCGTGCACCCGCTGCCATGCACCTTCGCGCAGTACCTCGATCGCGTCGTGCCGCCGAGTCGCCTGCGACCGATCGCGGCGCGGCTCGAGCAGCCAGCACTTGAGCATGCGGCTGCCCATGCCCGTCATGCACGTGTCGAGCAGCGAGAAGAGCGTGGGCGAGTCCTCGCCGCGCAACGTCTGCACCAGCTCCAGGTTGCGACGCGTGGTGAGCGGCAGGTCGATGAGTTCGTCGTCGCGCTGCACCTGCAGCGAGCGCACGTGCGTGAGCGCGCGTCCTTGCGTGTGCTCGGCAAATGCGAGCAGGGCGGACGCGGCGGCGTGGGCGTGCTGCAGCGTCTCGGCGCCCCAGGCGTTGAGCGATGCGGCGCCCAGTTGCTCCTGCAACTTGCGCGCACCGAGGCCTGCGTCGAACTGGAACTCCGGCCGCTGCGTGAGCGCGAAACCGGCGTTGAGCTTGAGCGCGGCCAGCCTCTGCTGGAACACGGCGGTCGTGTCGGCGCTGTACAGCACTTCACTGGGCGCGATGCGGGCGATCCAGCTTTCGACCTCGTCGCCCGCGCATTCCGCCAGCTGCACGGCGCCTTGCGTCACCGAGAGCCACGCGAGCCCCGCGCGATTGCGAGCACCCTGGTGCACGGCGAGCAGCAGGGCTTCGGACTTGTCGGAGAGGAGTTCGGTATCGGTGAGCGTGCCGGGCGTGACCACGCGCACGACCTTGCGTTCGACCGGCCCTTTGCTGGTCGCGACGTCGCCGACCTGCTCGCAGATGGCCACCGACTCGCCCAGCTTGATCAGCCGTGCGAGGTAGTTCTCCACCGAATGGAAAGGCACGCCGGCCATCACGACCGGCTCGCCGGCCGACATGCCGCGCTTGGTGAGCGTGATGTCGAGGAGGCGTGCGGCCTTCTCGGCGTCCGCGTAGAACAGCTCGTAGAAGTCGCCCATGCGGTAGAACACGAGCGTGGCCGGGTGCTGGAGCTTGATCGCCCAGTACTGCGCCATCATCGGCGTGTGTCGGCTCAGGTCCACCGAGCCGGTATCGGGATTCGCGCTCATTGCGCGCCGATTATCGTCACTCGTCCGTACCGTGCTCCCGCGGCACGTCGGCGCCCGGCGTGGTGGCCGGGTCGACGAGTTGCTCCGTGGTCTTCGACAGGTCGGTCTTCTCGGCCACGGTGGCGAACTTGCTGTACTTGTGCAGGATGCTCACCAGCTGGCCGTAGATGCGCGGGTTGCCGGCGACGCATTCGCGCTGCTCGAGGAAGTCCGCTTCACCGGTGAAGTTGCCGATGAGGCCGCCGGCCTCGGTGACCAGCAGCGAACCCGCGGCCACGTCCCACGGCGACAGGCCCGTTTCGAAGAAACCGTCGGTGAAGCCGGCCGCGACATACGCGAGGTCGAGCGCGGCCGCGCCGGGGCGGCGCAGGCCGGCCGTGCGCTGCATCACGTCGGCCATCATGCGCAGGTAATGGTTGAAGTTGTCGCCGGGGCGGAACGGGAAGCCGGTGGAGATGAGGCAGTCCTTCATCTGCGTGCGCTTGCTCACGCGGATGCGGCGGTCGTTGAGGAAGGCGCCGCGGCCGCGCGTGGCGGTAAAGAGGTCGTTACGGGTCGGGTCGTAGATCACGGCCTGCTCGACGCGGCCCTTGACCAGCAGCGCGATGCTGACGCAATAGACCGGGAAGCCGTGGATGAAGTTGGTGGTGCCGTCCAACGGGTCGATGAGCCACACGTGGTCGCTGGCTGCATTGCCGTGCTCGCGACCGGACTCCTCAGCCCAGATGCCGTGGCTGGGGTAGGCCGTGAGCAGCGTGTCGATGACTGCTTCTTCGCTCGCGTGGTCGACTTCGGTGACGAAATCGTTCACCTGCTTCTGCGAGATGCGCACGGCTTCGACATCGAGCGCCGCGCGGTTGATGATCGCGCCGGCGGCGCGTGCGGCCTTCACGGCCACGTTGAGCATGGGGTGCTGGTTGGACGACATGATTTGTTCAAGAGCGGCCCGTCGAGGCGGCAATGCGCCTCGGGCGATGGGGGCATTTTACGGCAGGCGTGAATTCCACGCCGCGCGCCGCTGCGGCTTGACACATATCAACGGCCCGGCCGCTGCGAAGCGAAGAATCCGCCTCAACAGCCACACCGGGGAACCTTCATGCTCCAGATCCGCCTGCACGGCCGCGGTGGCCAGGGCGTCGTCACCGCCGCCGAGATGCTTTCCATCGCGGCGTTCGAGCAGGGCCGGCACGCCCAGGCCTTCCCCAGCTTCGGCTCCGAGCGCACCGGCGCCCCGGTGGTGGCGTTCTGCCGCATCGACGACCGCGAGATCCGGCTGCGCGAGCCGGTGCTGCAGCCCGACGTGCTGATCGTGCAGGACCCCACGCTGCTGCACCAGGTGGACGTGTTCCAGGGCCTGCAGCCGGACGGCTACGTGCTGATCAACAGCAAGCGCACGTTCGACGAGCTAGGGGTGGGCGAGATCGCGCGCAAGTTCCGCCACGAGCGGCTCGTCACGGTACCTGCCACCGAGATCGCGCTGCGCCACCTCGGGCGGCCGCTGCCCAACGCGGTGCTGCTGGGCGGCTTCGCGGCGCTCACCGGCTTCGTGACGCTGGACGCCGTGCAGCACGCCATCCGCGACGTGTTCAGCGGCAAGGTGGCCGCGAACAATTCGGCCGCCGCCGCCGAGGCGTATGCCACCGTGCGGCTGCAGATGAAGGAAGGTGCGCCATGCTGAAGCAGATAGAAGGCTCGCGCGCCGTCGCCGAAGCCGTGGCGCTGTGCCGCCCGGAGGTGATCTGCGCCTACCCCATTTCCCCGCAGACGCACATCGTCGAGGGCCTGGGCGAGCTGGTGAAGGGCGGCGCGCTCGCGCCGTGCGAGTTCATCAACGTGGAGAGCGAATTCGCCGCAATGAGCGTGGCGATCGGCTCGAGCGCGGCCGGCGCGCGCAGCTACACCGCCACGGCGAGCCAGGGCCTGCTGTACATGGCCGAGGCGGTCTACAACGCGTCCGGGCTGGGCCTGCCGATCGTCATGACGGTGGCCAACCGCGCGATCGGCGCGCCGATCAACATCTGGAACGACCACAGCGACAGCATGAGCCAGCGCGACTGCGGCTGGCTGCAGCTGTTCGCCGAGAGCAACCAGGAGGCGGTGGACCTGCACATCCAGGCGTTCAGGCTCGGTGAAGAGCTGTCGATGCCGGTAATGGTGTGCATGGATGGGTTCATCCTCACGCACGCGGTGGAGCGCATCGACATCCCGGCGCAGGCCGACGTGGACGCCTTCCTGCCGCCGTACGAGCCGCGCCAGGTGCTCGACCCCGCGGAGCCTGTGTCGATCGGCGCGATGGTGGGCCCGGAGGCTTTCATGGAAGTACGCTACCTGGCCCACGCGAAGCAGACGCTCGCACTCGAACGCATCCCCGTGATCGCGCGCGAGTTCGAAGATCGATTCGGCCGCGCGTCGGGCGGCCTCGTGCGGCCCTATCGCTGCGAGGGCGCGGAGACGATCGTCGTGGCGCTGGGCTCGGTGCTCGGCACGCTGAAGGACACGATCGATGAGTTGCGCGATGCGGGCGTGAAGATCGGCGTGCTCGGCATCCAGTCGTTCCGGCCGTTCCCGCTGGCGGCGGTGCGCGCCGCGTTGCAGGGCGCCGAACGTGTCGTCGTGCTGGAAAAGAGTTTTTGCGTGGGCCTGGGCGGCGTGCTGTCCACCGACGTGCGCGTGGCGCTGTCCGGCCTGCAGCTGCATGGCTACACGGTGGTGGCCGGCCTTGGCGGCCGCGCGATCACGCGCGCATCGCTCGCGAAGATGCTGGCCGAAGCGGTAGCCGACCAGCTGCAGCCGCTGACCTTCCTGGACCTCGACTGGCGCATCGTCGAGCGCCAGCTCGAGCGCGAAAGGACGATGCGTCGCAGCGGCCCCGTTGCCGAGAACCTGCTGCGCGACGTCGGCGCCGTGGCGTCCAAGGTGAGCTGAACATGAGCACGCAACCCGTCAAGTTCTACCAGACCGGCACGTTCACCGTTGGCAACCGGTTGCTCGCGCCGGAACAGCGCAGCGTGCAATCGAGCACCGAGCGCAGCAACTCGCTCAACTCCGGCCACCGCGCGTGCCAGGGCTGCGGCGAAGCCCTGGGCGCGCGCTACGCGGTCGACGCGGCGATGCGCGCGGCGAACCGGCAGCTGATCGCCGCCAACGCCACCGGCTGCCTCGAGGTGTTCTCCACGCCGTACCCGGAAACGTCGTGGCAGCTGCCCTGGATCCATTCGCTGTTCGGCAACGCCGCGGCCGTGGGCACCGGCATCGCCGCGGCGATGAAGGTGAAGGGCCGGCAGGGCGTGCGCGTGATCGCGCAAGGCGGCGACGGCGGCACCACCGACATCGGCTTCGGCTGCCTGTCGGGCATGTTCGAGCGCAACGACGACGTGCTGTACATCTGCTACGACAACGAGGCGTACATGAACACCGGCGTGCAGCGCAGTTCCGCCACGCCGCATGCCGCGCGCACGGCCACCACGATGGCCGTCGGCGCGCAGCCCGGCGCCAGCTTCGGGCAGGGCAAGAACCTGCCGCTGATCGCGATGACGCACGAGATCCCGTACGTGGCGACCGCGACCGTCGCCGACCTGCGCGACCTGGAGAACAAGGTGGAGAAGGCGATGGCCGTGCGCGGCGCGCGCTACATCCACATCCTGGTGCCGTGCCCGCTGGGCTGGGGCTCGGCCAGCAACGACACGATCCGCATGGCGCGGCTTGCGCGCGAGACCGGCATCTTCCCGGTCTTCGAAGCGCAGCACGGCGAGGTGACGGCGGTGACGAAGATCCGCCGCTTCGTCCCGGTGGAGCAGTACCTCAAGCCGCAGCGGCGCTTTGCGCACCTGTTCGGCGACCCCGGCCGCCCCGATGTGGTCGACAAGATCCAGGCGGAGGCGAACAGGAACATCCGCCGCTTCGACCTGCTCGAAACCACCGCGGAGGCCTGACATGGAGAAACCCTTCGCCATCACGCTCGACCCCGGCTCGTCGCTGGCCAACAAGACCGGCTCCTGGCGCACCGAGCGCCCGGTGTACGTGCACCGCCTGCCGCCATGCAATGCGCAGTGCCCCGCGGGCGAGGACATCCAGGGCTGGCTGTTCCACGCCGAAGGCGGCGACTACGAAACGGCCTGGCGCCACCTCACGCGCGACAACCCGTTCCCCGCGACGATGGGGCGCGTCTGCTATCACACCTGCGAAAGCGCCTGCAACCGCGGCAAGCTCGATGCCGCGGTCGGCATCAACTCGGTGGAGCGCTTCCTCGGCGACGAAGCCATCAGGCGCGGCTGGAAGTTCGAGCCGCCGTCCAGCGACTCCGGCAAGCACGTGCTGGTGGTCGGCGCCGGGCCTTCGGGCATGTCCGCGGCGTACCACCTGCGGCGCCTCGGCCACCGGGTGACGGTGAAGGAAGCGGGCCCGGTCGTGGGCGGCATGATGCGCTTCGGCATCCCCAGGTACCGCCTGCCGCGCGACGTGCTGGAAGCCGAGATGCGGCGCATCGCCGACCTCGGCGTGACCGTGCAATTGAACACGCGCGTGGACAACATCGCCGATGCCATGCGCGAGGGCGGCTTCGACGCCGCGTTCCTCGCGGTGGGCGCGCACATCGCCAAGCGTGCGTTCATCCCCGCGAAGGACTCGTCCCGCATCCTCGACGCCGTGTCGGTGCTGCGCTCCATGGACGGCGAACAGCGGCCGCTGCTGGGGCGCCGCGTCGTCGTGTACGGCGGCGGCAACACGGCTGTCGACGTCGCGCGCACCGCGCGCCGGCTCGGCGCGACCGAGGCCGTGATCGTGTACCGGCGCACGCGCGACCGCATGCCGGCGCACGACCTCGAGGTGGAGGAGGCGCTCGAGGAAGGCGTGATGGTGAAGTGGCTGTCGACCATCAAGCAGGCCGACGGCGGCTCGCTCACGATCGAGAAGATGCGCCTGGACGACAAGGGCAACCCGCAGCCCACCGGCGAGTTCGAGACGCTGCAAGCCGATTCGCTCGTGCTGGCGCTCGGCCAGGACGTGGACCTGTCGCTGCTGGAAGGCGTGCCGGGGCTCGAAGTGAAGGACGGCGTGGTGCAGGTCGACAGGGCCACAATGATGACCGGCCATGCGGGCCTCTTCGCTGGCGGCGACATGGTGCCGGCCGAACGCAACGTGACGGTGGCCGTGGGGCATGGCAAGAAGGCGGCGCGCCACATCGACACGTGGCTGCGCGGCACCGTGCTGCAGGCTGCACCGAAGCCGCCGCTCGCGAGCTTCGAAGGGCTGAACACCTGGTACTACAGCGACGCGCCCAAGAAGATGCGCCCGCAGCTGGATGCGGCCCGCCGCACCAGCAGCTTCGACGAAGTGCAGGGCGGCCTGACGGAGGAGAACGCGCTGTTCGAGGCGCGCCGCTGCCTCTCGTGCGGCAACTGCTTCGAGTGCGACAACTGCTACGGCGTGTGCCCCGACAACGCGGTCGCCAAGCTGGGGCCCGGCAAGGGCTTCCAGTTCAACTACGACTACTGCAAGGGCTGCGGTGTCTGCATGAACGAGTGCCCGTGCGGGGCCATCGAGATGGTGCCGGAGCAGGTGTAGGTCAGCCCACCTGCAGGCGCAGCAGCGTGTTTGTGCGCGACAGGTTGCTCGCGAGCCCCATCACCACCTGCTTGTCCAGCAGCCCGGCGACCGCGGGGTGTTCCGCCTGCAAGCGCTCGCGCGCCTCGCGCGTCAGGCGCGACAGGGTGGACGGCTCCACCGCCACCGCGGACGCACTGCGCGGCTGGCCCGTGTACAACGCCATCTCGCCGAGGATGGCGCCCGATCGCACCTTGCATAGGCGCAGCGACCGCCCGTCGAGCGTCGCCTTGACGACTTCGAGGCTGCCGTCCTCCACGAAATACATCTCGTCGGAGTGCTGGCCCTCGCGGAACAGGTAGTCGCCGGCCTTCAGTTCCACCGGCTCCAGGTAGCGGCGGAACACTTCGGTGGCATTGGCCGGGGCATCGGCACCCAGAAGGACGGACGGCATCACGCCCGTGCCGGTTGCGTGGGCCTGCGCGAGGATCAGCTCCTCGGCGCATTCGGCGGCCTGGTCGAAGTCCTCGAACGAATGCACCAGCGGCGAGTCGCCGCCGGCGAGCTTGCGCGCGAGCGCGGGCTCGACGACGAGCACGAGGTGGCGCTCCAGCGCGGTCTGGTTGCGCACGATCTTCTCCAGCACCGCGAGTGCCGAGGGGTCGATGCCGCGCGCCTGCGAGAAGTCCAGCAGCACCATCGTGTGCTTCTGCGGGTCGCCCGCGCGGTACCAGTCGTAGATGGCGCTCGCCACGCCGAAGAACACGAAGCCCTTGAAGCGGCCCACGCGGCAGTGCTCGCCGAGCTCCGCCAGCCGCGCCTGCTCCGCCGCACCGCGGATGACCGTGCTGCGCACGGACGCGATGGTGGTGTCCAGCGCGATGAAGGGCATGCGGCTGTAGTTGACGACGAAGAAGATGCAGGCCGCGAGCAGCCCCGCGAGGAAGCCCACGACATAGCCGAACGCCACCACGCACACCAGGATGCCGACCACCTGCACCCATTCCGAGCGGCGCATCGAGGTGCGCACGTCCCACAGCCACTGCCGCAGCATCGTCAGGCCCATGAACATGAGCAGCGCGCCGAGGGCAGCACGCGGCACCCACGCGAGCAGCGAGCCCAGCCCGAGCAGCACGCCGACGCACACGGCGGCGCTCACGAAACCCGAGAACGGGCCGCCGCCCGTGTTGCGGCACAGGTTGCTGCGCGCGATGGAGATCGCGCCGACATAGCCGCCCAGCAGCGTGGTCAGGAAGTTGGAGCTGCCGTGCAGCCGCAGCGCGGACTCGAGGCGGAAGTCGCGGCCGTAGGACAGCTCCAGGCTGTTCATCGACAGCAGGATGGTCAGCGTGCTGATGAAGGCGAGGGCGAGGAAGGAGGGCAGCAGCTCGACGAGCGTGTAGAGCAGGGCCATGTCGAACTGCAGGTCCCACGGCGGCACCCAGTGCAGCTGGTCGAAGGCGGCGAAGAACCAGATCGACGGGTCGCACAGCGCAGCGTCGCAGGTGCGCACGGCGATGTTGACGGCGATCGTCACGCCCACCACGAACGCGGGGATGGCGAGCGCCGCGCTGGTGAACTGGTGCATGAGCGCCAGGATGGCCACGAGCCCGATGCTCGCGGCCAGCTCCGGCCGCCACGGTTGCTCGATGAAGGCACGCAGCCCCTGCAGCGTGAGCGGCGTGCCGGCGATGATGTTGAGCGCGCCGCTGAGCATCAGCCAGCCGGTGGAGGCGAGGAAGCCCGCCGTCACCTGGAACGGGATGAAGCGCACGAGCCGCGCGAGGTGGAATCGTTCGATCAGCAGGAAGCACGCGGAGGTGAAGACGGAGGCGAACAGCAGGATCGTGAGGGCCTGGTTGAGTGTCCCCGAAGCATGGGCGCCGCCCGTGGCCACCGCCGCCGCAAGGATGCCGGCCAGCACCGAGGTGGTGTTGGCCTCCGGCCCGCTCACCAGCGTCGGCTCCTCCGAAAAGCGCCCGTACATCGCGCCGATGGCGGCGGTGACGAGGCAGATCGCTATCCCGTAGCCCACGTACCGGGCCAGCGGCCCCGAAAACATGAGGGCGGCATAGGAGACCGCATAGATGACGGAACTCAATCCAAGGATCAGGCCCGACGACAGTTGTGCCAGCGCGCGCGTTGCCATCGGCCCAGTATGGGGAAAGTGACAAGACGTGACAATGGGGACATGCGAACACGCTTCGTTTTGATCCAGACAAGCCACGCCGGCAACGTGGGCGCGGCCGCGCGCGCGATGAAGGTGATGGGGTTCGACGACCTGGTGCTCGTCGCGCCGCGCTGGCCGGATGTGCTGACCCGGCCCGAAGCCATCGAGCGGGCGAGCGGCGCGAACGACGTGCTGGAGAAGGCACGCATCGTGGCGACGCTCGACGAGGCTCTCGACGGCGTGCAGCACCTGTGCGCCACCGTGATGACGCCGCGCGACTTCGGCCCGCCCACCGCCACCCCGCGCGAGCACCTGCCCGCTCTCGCCGGGACGGGCCACAGCGTGGCCTTCGTCTTCGGCTCCGAGCGCTACGGCATGTCCAACGACGACGTGTACCGCTGCCACGTCGCGCTTTCGATCCCGACGAATCCCGATTACGGCTCCCTCAACCTCGCGGCCGCGATCCAGGTGCTTGCGTACGAATGGCGTACCGCGCTCGGCGGCTTCGGGGCCGCGCCCGCACCGCCGAAGGCCGAAGCCGCGGACGCCCGTGCCGTGGCGGGGATGCTGCAGCACTGGGAGCAGTCGCTGGTCGACATCGGCTTCCTCGACCCGGCCGCGCCCAAGAAGCTGATGCCGCGCTTGAACCAGCTGTTCAACCGCGCGCAACCCACCCCCGAGGAAATCCACATCCTGCGTGGTGTCGCCAAGAGCATGGCCGAGGCGGCCGCTAAACGAAAGCTATAGACTGGTGCCCATGTTCTCGCGCCTGCGTTCCGACATCCAGTGCATCCTCGACCGCGACCCTGCCGCGCGCAGCACGTGGGAGGTGCTCACGTGTTACCCGGGGCTGCACGCGATCATGCTGCACCGCGTCTCGCACTGGTGCTGGACGCACGGCCTGAAGTGGCTGGGCCGCTTCGTCTCGATGTTCTCGCGCTGGCTCACCGGCATCGAGATCCACCCCGGCGCGAAGGTCGGCAACGGCGTGTTCTTCGACCATGCCATGGGCGTGGTGGTCGGCGAGACGGCCGAGATCGGCGACGGCTGCACCATCTACCAGGGCGTGACGCTGGGCGGCACGTCGCTTTACAAGGGCGCGAAGCGCCACCCGACGCTGGGCAAGAACGTCGTGGTGAGCGCGGGTGCGAAGGTGCTGGGCGGGTTCACCGTGGGCGACAACGCCAAGGTGGGCAGCAACGCCGTCGTCATCAAGCCGGTGCCCGAGGGCGCGACGGCGGTGGGCATCCCGGCGCGAATCATCATGCCGGAGGACAAGGTCGGCTCCGGCAGCGCGGAAGGCCAGGTGAGCTTCTCGGCCTACGGCGTGACCGAGATGCAGGACGACCCGCTCACGCAGGCCATGAAGGGCCTGATCGACAACGCGTCGTCGCACGAGCACCAGATCGCGCTGCTGTGGCAGGCGATCGAGAAGCTGTCGAAGCAGCGCACCGACGACTGCGTCCCCGACGAGGCGCACAAGAAGGAAAGCTTCGAGGCCGACAAGCTGACGCAGCTGGTCGGCAAGTAGCCTCTACTTCGCGCGGATCGCGCTCTTCGGCCGGAAGGCCTTGCACACCTCGTCGTTCGTTTCGAGGTAAGGCCCGCCGATCAGGTCGATGCAATACGGCACCGCGGCAAAGATGCCCGGCACGGAATCCTTCAGCCCCTCCAGCGTCTCCTGGATCGACTTCGGCTGCCCGGGCAGGTTGATGATGAGGCTCTGGCCGCGGATCACCGCCACCTGCCGCGACAGGATCGCCGTGGGCACGAACCTCAGGCTGATCTGCCGCATCTGCTCGCCGAAGCCGGGCATCTCCTTCTCGCCGACCGCCAGCGTCGCTTCCGGCGTCACGTCGCGCGGCGCGGGGCCCGTGCCGCCCGTGGTGAGCACGAGGGAACACGCGGCATTGTCGACGAGGTCGATCAGCGTGGTGCTGATCTCGTGCTTCACGTCGGGGATGAGGCGGGCCTCGAAGGTGATGGGATTCTTCAGCGCGCGCGTGAGCCAGTCCTTCAACGCGGGCAGGCCCTTGTCCTCGTAGACGCCGCTCGAAGCGCGGTCGCTGACGGACACGATGCCGATCCTGACGGGGTCACTCATCGTTCAAGGCCTCCCTCACCAGCTGGAAGATCTCGCGGAATGCGCGCCCGCGGCGCGGCGCCTGCCCCTTCGACACCTCATCGGCCGTGAGCGCGCCGTCCTTGCGCGCCTGGCGGATCAACGCGCGCAGCTGCTGCACGTCGGTGCCCGGGAACTTGGCGAGCCACTCGGTGAGCGCGTCGTCGTTCTCGATCAGGTTGTCGCGCCAGCGTTCGGCGGTGTGCAGCGCGAGCGTCTCGCGCGCGGAGCCGCTTTGCTGCTCGGCGAGCGCGTCGCGGATGGACTGGCGAGTTTCCTCGTCGAGCGTGCGCATCAGCTTGCCCACGTACTGCAGCTGCCGGCGGCGCCCTTCGAAGTTCGTGATGCGCTTGAGCTGCGCCAGCGCTTCGATGAGGTTCTCGGGCAGGGCGAGGCGCTCCATCAGGTCGGCGCGCAGCGTGAGCAGGGCTTCGCCGAGCTTCTGCAGCTCGGTGCTTTCCTTCTTCAGCTCGGTGCGGCTCGGCTCGCCGCCGGTCATTTCGGCCTTGAGCTCGAGATCGAGCTCGCTGCCTTCGGCCACGAAGTGGCCCTTGACGTAATAGCCTCTCTTGGGTTTGCGCGACATGGGGGTGGGTATCATAGCCCGCATGGAAAACAACAAACGCCGAGCGGACGCCGTCTTCAGCTGGCGCCGCGAGGACTTCCAGGAGCTGGTGGAAACGGCCCTGGCCCATGCCCGCAAGCTGGGCGCCACCGACGCCGGCGCGGAGGCTTCCGAAGGCTGCGGCCTCTCGGTTTCGGTGCGCAAAGGCGAGCTCGAAACGGTCGAGCGCAACCGCGACAAGTCGCTGGGCATCACGGTGTACGTGGGCCACCGGCGCGGCAACGCGAGCACATCCGACTTCTCGCGCACGGCGATCGAGCAGACCGTGCAGGCGGCGTACGACATCGCGCGCTTCACGGCCGAAGACCCCGTGGCGGGCCTGCCGGATGCCGACGACATCGCGCAGCCGCACGAGCAGCCCGATCTCGACCTGTTCCACCCGTGGGCGATCACGAGCGAGCAGGCGGCCGAGCTGGCGCTGCGCTGCGAGGCCGCGGCCTTCGCCACCGACCCGCGCATCGACAACAGCGAAGGCGCCGGCGTCTCGGCGCAGCAAAGCCATTTCTACAGCGGCCACACGCGCGGTTTCCGTGGCGGCTATGCGAGCTCGCGCCATTCGATCTCGGTGGCGCCCATCGCGGGCAAGGGCGACGAGATGCAGCGCGATGCGTGGTACAGCTCGATGCGCAACGCGACGGAGCTTGCGTCGCCCGAGGCAGTGGGGCGCTACGCCGCCGAGCGTGCGCTGGCTCGATTGAAGTCACGCAAGATTTCCACGCGTGAGTGCCCGGTGCTGTTCGAGTCGCCGCTGGCTGCCGGCCTGCTCGGTGCTTATGTGCAGGCCACGAGCGGCGGGTCGCTTTATCGCCGCAGCAGCTTCCTCGTGGATTCGCTGGGCAAGCAGGTCTTCGCGCCGCACCTCGACGTGCTGGAAGACCCGTTCGTCAAGCGCGGCAAGGGCAGCGCGCCGTTCGACGAAGAGGGCGTGCGCACCAAGCCGCGCAAGGTGGTGGATGGCGGCCGGGTGGAAGGCTACTTCCTGTCCAGCTACTCGGCGCGCAAGCTCGGGATGAAGACCACCGGCAATGCCGGCGGCTCGCACAACCTCACGCTCACCTCCCGCCGCACCCTGCCCGAGGACAACCTGCCCGAGATGCTGCGCATGCTGGGCACGGGCCTGTTCGTGATCGAGCTGATGGGGCAGGGGGTGAACTACGTCACCGGCGACTACTCGCGCGGGGCGAGCGGCTTCTGGGTGCAGAACGGCGAGATCGCGTTCCCGGTGCAGGAGATCACGATCGCCGGCAACCTCAAGGAGATGTTCATGGGCATCGAGGCGGTCGGCGCCGACACGTACAACTACGGCGCCAAGACCGTGGGCTCGATCCTCGTCAACAAGATGAAGGTGGCGGGGAGTTAACCCGCGAGCGCGGCCTTCACGGCTGCGCTGACCTGCCCCATGTCCGCCTTGCCCGCCAGCCGCTGCTTGGCGGCGCCCATGACCTTGCCCATGTCGCCCGGGCCCTTGGCGCCGACTTCGGCGACGATGGCCTTCACTTCGGCAGCGACTTCTTCCGCAGACAGGCGGGCGGGCAGGTAGGCGGACAGCACCTTCAGTTCGGCCTCTTCCTTGTCGGCGAGGTCCTGGCGGCTGGCCTTCTGGAAGGCCTCGATGCTGTCCTTGCGCTGCTTGATGAGCTTGTCGACGATGCCGATCACGGCCGTGTCGTCCAGCTCCAAGCGCTCGTCCACTTCCTTCTGCTTGATGGCGGCCGTGAGCAGGCGGATGGCGCCCAGCTTCTCGGTCTCCTTGGCGCGCATCGCGGCCTTCATGTCCTCGGTGATCTTCTCTTTGAGCGTCATGGCAGGGTCCTGTAAGAAAAAAGGCTCGCTGGGCGTCCCCGGCGAGCCTTGTTTGTAGCGCAGGAAACTCAGTAGAGCTTCTTTGGCAGCTGCATGCTGCGCACGCGCTTGTAGTGGCGCTTCACCGCGGCGGCCTTCTTGCGCTTGCGCTCGGCGGTGGGCTTTTCGTAGAACTCGCGGGCGCGCAGTTCGGTCAGCAGGCCCAGCTTCTCGATGGTGCGCTTGAAGCGGCGAAGGGCCACGTCGAACGGCTCGTTTTCCTTGACACGGATGGTCGTCATGACTTTCAGGTTCAGTGTGGCGAGTGAGATCGAAGGCACCCGCCTGGGGGTCCCCACCTGTAAGGTTGATCAGGCCGGTGGGGGTTTGCCAGCAAAGCCCGAGATTATAGCCTTGTGCTGCCTTGCCGCAATATCGGCCCCGCAAGCCCTGCCATTGCCCCAGAATCGGCCGGTGTCCGCCCCACAGCACCCCGGCATCCTGGAGCTGCTGGCCTCAGCCAGCTCGGCACTGGCCGGCTCGCTGGACCCGGAGGACACGCTGCACGCCATCGCCCGGGTGATCGTGCCGGCCATTGCCGACTGGTGCCGCATCGACCTCGTGGACGAGGCCGGTGTGCCCCAGCGCCGGCTGGCCTACCACTCGGACCCGGACAAGTCGCGCGAAGCGCTGGCGCTGGCCCGGCAGGTGCGCGCGCTGCCCGAAACGGTCGGCTCCATGGCCTGGTGCGCGAAGCACGCCCGCAGCCACCACGGCAGCTTCGACGACGCACCGGCCGCCGCCGACCCGGCCCTTCGCGGTTACACGCAGCACTTCGGCATGCGCGAGCACTACATCGTGCCGCTCGTGGCGCACGGCCGCACGCTGGGCGCCATGGGCGTGGTGCAGGCCGAGTCCGGCCGGTCGCTCGCTGCCGAGGACTGCGCGCTGATCGACGAGCTGGCGCGCCGCGCCGCACTCGCGCTGGACAACGCCAGCGCCTACGCGGCAGCGGAATCGGCGCGCAAGCGGCTGGAGCTGCTGGCCAACGCCAGCTCCGCGCTGGCGCGCTCGCTCGATGTCGAGGACACGCTGCGCACGATCGCCACGACGCTCGTGCCCGCGGTGGCCGACTGGTGCCGCATCGACCTGCTGGACGACGCCGGCGTGCAGCACCGCCGCATCTCGTACCACAGCGACCCGCAGCGCGCCGAGCGGGCGCTGGCGCTCGCGCGCGAGCTGCAGGTATCGCCGGACGCCCGGGGTTCGATGGCGTGGTGCATCCGCGAGCGCGAGCCGAGCTACGGCCGCTTCGACGAGCCGCCGGTGAGTGAGGACCCCGCGCTGCGGCGCTTCAACGAAGCCTTCGGCATGCGCGCCTTCTACGTCGTGCCGCTCGTGGCGCGCGGGCGCACGTTGGGCGCCTTGCGGGTGACGCAGGCGGAGTCCGGGCGCGATCTTGGCGAGCAGGATTGCGCGCTGATCCTGGAGCTGGGGCAGCGTGCCGCCCTCGCGCTGGACAACGCGCACGCGTATGCCGACGCCGATACCGCGCGGCGGCAGGCGGAGGCCGCGAGCCGCGCGAAGGACGAATTCCTCGCGATGCTCGGCCACGAGCTGCGCAACCCGCTGGCGCCCATCGCGACGGCGCTGGAGCTGATGGCGCGGCGGGATGCCGCGTCGCATGTGGAGGAGCGGCGCATCATCGAGCGGCAGGTGCGGCACCTCTCCCGGCTGATCGACGACCTGCTGGACGTCTCGCGCATCACGCAGGGCAAGGTGGAGCTCAAGCGCGAGCCGGTGGACCTGCGCGTCGTCGTGGCGCATGCCATCGAGCAGACACAACCCATCTTCAAGGGGCGTGCGGCGCCTGCCGAGCTGCGGCTGCCGGCGGGCCCCGTCATGGTCCAGGGCGACGCCGTGCGATTGACGCAGGTGGTGTGCAACCTGCTGGTGAATGCCGCCAAGTTCACGCCGGCGCAAGGGCGCATCGCGGTCAGGGTCGCGTTGGCGGGTGGCGAGGCCGTGGTGGAAGTCGAGGACACGGGCCGTGGCATCGGCGCCGACCTGCTGCCGCAGGTGTTCGAGCTGTTCGTGCAGGGCCGGCAGTCGATCGACCGCCAGTCCGGCGGCCTGGGGCTGGGGCTTGCCATCGTGCGCATGCTGGTCGAGCGGCATGGCGGCCGCGTGGCCGCGAGCAGCGACGGCGAAGGGCGGGGCAGCCGATTCACGGTGACGCTGCCGGCGATCGAAGCAGGCGCTGCGACCGTCGCCAACGAGCCGGCCGCGCCGGCCAACGCGCCTTCCGGCCTGCGCCTGATGATCGTCGACGACAACGCCGACGCCGCCGAGACGCTTGCGGAACTGCTGCGCGTGGTGGGGTGCGAAGTGCGCTGCGCGGGCGACGGCGATTCCGCGCTGCGCCTGCTGGACGAGTACCGGCCGCAGCTCGCGCTGCTGGACATCGGGCTGCCGGGCTACGACGGCTACGAGCTCGCGACGCGGATGCGCGGCGACCCGCGCACGAGCGGCATGAAGCTCGTTGCGCTCACCGGCTACGGGCGCGACAACGACCGCCAGCGTGCGCTGGCCGCGCGGTTCGACGAGCACCTCGTCAAGCCGGTGGAGGCGGATCGATTGTTCCGCACGCTGTCGGGCCTGCTCGGCGTGCCGCTCTAGGCAGCGGCTTTCGCCTGCGCCATCGCGTGCGCGCAAGCATGCGCGCTGGCCCAGGCCCACTGGAAGTTGTAGCCGCCGAGCCAGCCGGTGACGTCCACGACCTCACCGATGAAGTACAGCCCGGGCTGCTTCGACTCCATCGTCTGCGAGGACAGGTCCCGCGTGTCGACGCCGCCCGCCGTCACTTCGGCCTTGCGGTAGCCCTCGGAGCCGGTGGGCACGATCTCCCAGCGCGAGAGGCGTTGCGCGAGTTGGGCGAGGGCCTTGTCGCTCGCTTCGTTGATGGGCCGTTGCCAGGCCGGGTCCTGCTGCACCCAGGCATCTGCGAGGCGTGACGGGACGAAGGCCGCGAGTTCGTTCGCGATCAGCTTGCGTGAACGCGCTTTGGCGTCGCGCAGCGCCTGCTCGATATCCTGGCCCGCGGTGAGGTCGATGCGCAGCGGCTGGCCTTCGCGCCAGTAGCTGGAGACCTGCAGCACGGCCGGGCCGCTCAGGCCGCGGTGGGTGAAGAGCAGGTCTTCGTGGAAGGCGATGCGGGTCTTCTTCTCGCCGGTTTCGATGATCACGGGCAGGGCGAGGCCCGCGAGTTGCGCGAAGGGCGCCCAGGCGTCGCCGTCGAAAGTCAGGGGCACGAGCGCGGGGCGGGGCTCGACGACGCGCACGCCGAACTGCTTCGCGATGCGGTAGCCGAAGTCGGTGGCGCCGATCTTGGGGATCGAGAGCCCGCCGGTGGCGATGACGACGTTGCGCGTCGTGACGGTTCCCCGGTCCGTCTCGAGCGTGTAGCCGCCTTCCGTGGTGGCGACCGATGACACCTTGCACGGCTGCCAACGTTGCACCCCGCCCGCGTCGCACTCGGCCACCAGCATGCGGATGAAATCCTCTGAGGACCGGTCGCCGAAGAGCTGGCCCTTGTGCTTCTCGTGGAAGGGGATGCCGTGCTTCTGCACGAGCGCGATGAAGTCGTTGGGCGTGAATCGCGCGAGCGCCGAGCGGCAGAAGTTGGCGTTGTCGCCGAGGAAGTGCTTCTGCGGCGCGCGCGGGTCGAGGTCGCGGTTGGTGAAGTTGCAGCGGCCGCCGCCGGAGATGCGGATCTTTTCGGCGACCTTGTCCGAATGATCGATGAGCAGGACCTTCAGGCCTTGCTCGCCGGCCAGCCCCGCGCAGAACAGCCCCGCAGCTCCCGCACCCACAATCACCGCGTCGAAATGCATCGCGCGAGTGTATTGGCTGTCACCCCGGGCTCGACCCGGGGTCCATCGATGCGTGTCGAAGCGCGACCATGGATTGCGGGTCAAGCCCGCAATGACAAGCCCGTTACGCGACGCGCGTGCGCAAACCTTCGTGCGCGACAGCGATGCCTTTGACCACGTCGCCCACGACGATGACCGACGGGCTCGCAAGGCCTTCACGCTCGATCGTCGCCTTCAGCTCGCGCAGCACGGTGACGGCATGCCGCTGGTCCGGCAGCGTCGCGCGCTGGATGATGGCCACGGGCGTGTCCGCCGGAAGCCCTGTGAGCAGCTCGTCCTGGATCGTGCCGGCGCCGCTGACACCCATGTAGATCACGAGCGTGAGGCGCGCATCGCGAGCCGTGGCAGCGAGCGCCCGCCAGTCCGGACCCTTCGAGCCGGGCTGCGCATGGCCGGTGATGAACACGACCCCGTGCGCATGCTCGCGGTGCGTGAGCGGCACACCGAGCGTCGTGACCGCCGCAAGGCCCGAAGTGATCCCGTTGATCACCTCCACCTTGATGCCGGCCTCGCGCAGGTGCACCACCTCCTCGCCCCCGCGTCCGAAGATGAACGGGTCGCCGCCCTTCAGCCGCACGACGGTTTCGCCTTCACGCGCCGCCATCACCATCAGCCGCTCGATGAACGCCTGCGGCGTGCTCTTGCAGCCGCCGCGCTTGCCCACGTGGATGACTCGCGCGCCCTTGCGCGCGAACGCCACGATGTCCGGGTTGACCAGGTCGTCCACCAGCAGCACGGTCGCGGCCTGGATGGCCTTGAGTGCCTTGAGGGTCAGCAGTTCCGGGTCGCCGGGACCGGCGCCGACCAGGGTGACTTGGGGTGCCTTGATCATGATGCGGAAGCCAGACGCAAGATGTGTTCCACCTGCGCGGCGAGCGACTCGGGGACCGGCTGACGGCCCTCGAGCACGTCCCGAATGTAAGCCGCCGTGGCTTCGGGTGCGATGTCCTTGGGCAATGCGGGGAGATCGTCCACCATGCCCTTGCGGCCTTCCTCCAGCGTGACGCGCTTGCCCGCCACGAACCCGTCCATTTGCGGCAGGCGGCGCGCGTCAGCGACCACTTCGCCTTCGGTGCCGCGCAGGAGCAGGGCCGTCGAATGCATGAGCTCGAAGACAGCGGCCATCGAGACGGCGTACTCGGGATGGGTGTAGCTGCTCACGACCACCGCGGGGCCGTCGCAGGGGTTCATCAGCTTCACGAGCGAGTGGCCGCTGTTGCGCAGGCCGATCGACCGGCGGGCGTCGAGCAGGCGCTTGAGGCCGGGGTTCAGTGCTTCGGTGGGCAGGTAGACCGCTTCGCCGTCCTGGATCGGCGCGATGGTTGCGGGTGCGTGAAGCCCCAGTTGCGCCAGCACGTCGCCCACGAAGATGCGGCTGGTTTCGGTGCTGGAGCCGTGGATCAGCACCGGCAGGCCGCGCCGAGCGACCAACAGTGCCAGCAAAGGCGTGAGTACGGGCAGGCGGCGCGCGCCGTTGTAGCTCGGCAGGACGACCACGGGCTTGCCGCTCGCGGAGCGCACCCGGTTCAGCCGCGCATAGGTGGCGTCCAGGAATCCCGCCATCTCCTCGGGCGTTTCGCCCTTCACGCGCATCGCGATGCAGAACGCGCCGATCTCGAGGTCGGAAACACTGCCATCCAGCACCTGCCCGAACAGGTCCGCCGCCTGCTCGCGCGTGAGCGGCCGCGCGCCATGCTTGCCGCGGCCGATCTCCTTGATGTACTGGGCAATCGCCATCGGGGGATTGTCCCAGAGGGCTGATGACTCGCAGCTATAAGCTGATTCAGGCTGCCTGCTTCAGCGGGATCACGGCGCGGACCATGCGTTTGAGCTCCGGAACGCACGAGCCGCAGTTCGTGCCGCACTTGAGCGCGCCTTGCAGCGACGTGAGCCTCTCGTCCTCGGTGCCGGCGCAGCCTGACAGGTGGCGCGCGATCGCATCCTCGGGAACGTTGAAGCAGGTGCACACCTGCTTGCCGCGTGCCTGCACCGCCGCCGGAGGCTTCGAGCCTGGCGCGAGCAACTGGCGCCCATAGCTCTGCGCCGGCAGTTCGTCCTGCAGCAAGGTCTTGATCCAGGCCTCGGCACTCGTGTCACCCGCCAGCAGGAAGGCTTCGAGCCGCGCCTCGGCGCCTTGCCGAACCAGCCGCATCGCGCGGCGCTGGCCCATGGTTCGGTCGGCATAGCGCAGCGTGTCGGCGCCGTGCAGGTGCAGCAGGCGTTCGATCTTCGCGATGGTCTCCTCGGGCGGGGCTTCGTAGCCCGCCGCGCGGAAGAGCACGCCGCTGCGCTCGCGCCCGAAAGGCACGCAACTCGCGAAGCTGAACATCCCCATCAGGCGCTTGAACTCCTCGCGCGCGGCGATCGCCTCGTCGTCCGGCAGCCAGCCCACGGCCAGCAGCGACCAGGGCAGCTCCGCCTTCAGGATCTTCACCGCGGCGTGCTTCAGCTCCGGCTGCTTGGAGGTCGGGCAGTACGACGACGTGGTGATCGCGTTCACGCCCGCGATCTGCGCACCGGTGCTCGTGCAGCCGCTCAGGTACTCGCTGCCCCAGTGCATCGCGATGAAGGCCTGGCTGAAGCCCAGCTCCGGGCTCGCCTGTACCGGCACGACGATGGAGCCGCGTTTGGAGGTGACGTGCACGAGGTCGCCTTCCTTGAGCAGGCGCCGCGACATGTCGCTCGGGTTCATCTGCACGACGGGCTCGGGCACGTGGCCGAAGAGGCGGCCGAGCGTGCCGGTGCGGCTCATGCCGTGCCAGTGGTCGCGCAAGCGGCCGGTGGTCAGCGAGAAGGGGAAGCGCGACTCGCGTGGCTCGGCGACCGGCTTGTATGCCACGTTGGCGAACTTCGCCTTGCCGTCGGCGGTGGGGAACACGCCGTCTTCGTAGAGTCGCTTGCGGCCTGCGGAGTCGCCCGTGCGCAGCGGCCATTGCTGCGGGCCGGCGGAATCGAGCATCGCGTAGCTCAGGCCCGTGATGTCGAGGTCGCGGCCGCGGGTGGATTCGCGGTGTTCGTTCCAGATGGATTCGGGCGTGGCGTAGGCGAAGAGCTTCGTGGCGCGGCCGAGGCGTTTCTCCAGCCGCTGCGCGAATTCGACCGCAATGTGCCAGTCATGCCGCGTGCTGCCCGGCGCAGCCACCGCCGGCCGCACGCGGCTGATGCGCCGCTCGCTGTTGGTGACGGTGCCGTCCTTCTCGCCCCACGTCGTGGCGGGCAGCAGCAGGTCGGCGTAGTCGCAGGTGGACGTGGTCGCGAAGGATTCCTGCACGACCACGAATTCGGCGCGCTCCAGCGCGCGCCGGACGGTGGACTGGTCCGGCATCGACTGCGCGGGGTTCGTGCACGCGATCCAGAGCGCCTTGATCTCGCCGTCCGCCGCCGCCTGGAACATCTCCACCGCCGTCTTGCCGGGCTTGTCCGGCACCGAGGGCACGCCCCAGAGCGCCGCCACTTCGGCACGGTGCTGCGGGTCGGCCATGTCGCGATGCGCGGACAGCAGGTTCGCCAGGCCGCCGACCTCGCGCCCGCCCATCGCATTGGGCTGGCCCGTCAGCGAGAACGGGCCCGCGCCCGGTTTGCCGATGTGGCCGGTAGCGAGATGCAGGTTGATGAGCGCCGCGTTCTTCGCCGTGCCGCTGCTCGATTGGTTCAGGCCCTGGCAATAGAGGCTCAAGGTGGCCGGCGAGGTCGCGAACCACTTCGCCGCGGTGAACAAATCTTCCTTCGTGATGCCGCAGGTCTGCGACACCGTCTCCGGCGTGCACTCGCGCACGGTCGCCTTCAGCTCGTCGAACCCGTTCGTGTGGGCCGCGATGTACGCCCCGTTCGTCCAGCCCTCCCACAGCATGATGTGCAGCAGCCCGTGGAACAGCATCACGTCCGTGCCGGGCAGGATCGGCAGGTACAGGTCCGCGATCTCCGCGGTATCGGTGCGCCGCGGGTCGCAGAAGACGATCTTCATCTGCGGGTTGCGCGCCTTCGCTTCCTCGATGCGGCGGAACAGGATGGGGTGCGCCCAGGCGGTGTTGCTGCCCACGATGAAGATGCAACCGGCGTCGTCGACGTCGTCGTAGCAGGTGGGCGGTGCATCCGCGCCCAGCGTCATCTTGTAGCCGGCCACGGCGCTGCTCATGCACAGGCGCGAGTTGGTGTCGACGTTGTTGGTGCAGATGAGGCCTTTGGCCAGCTTGTTGAAGACGTAGTAGTCCTCGGTGAGCAGCTGGCCGCTGATGTAGAAGCCCACCGCATCGGGCCCGTGCTCGCCGATCACTTGCGCGAACGTCTCCGTGGCGAGGCCCAGCGCGCTGTCCCAGCTGACGCGATACGGCGCCTCGCCGCGATGCTCGCGCCGCATGGGATGCAGCAGCCGCGCCTGCTTCGTGATCGCGGGCGCCGCCGTGTGATGCAGCGTCGAGCCCTTGGTGCACAGCCTGCCGAAGTTGGCCGGGTGGTCCGGGTCACCGCGCACGCCGGTGACCTGCGCGCCGTCGCTTTCGATGATGACGCCGCAGCCGACGCCGCAGTAGGGGCAGGTGGACCGGGTTTCCGTCATGGACGGCGTTGCGGCCCCGCGATCGGCTTGACCGCGTCGAGCGCTTGGCTCGCAAGTTCCACGGCGTTCAGGTACACCGCGCCGTCCTCGACCTTCACGCTGAACTTCGGCGTGCAGCCTTCGTCCGGCTGCTTCGCGCAGCCGTCGTCGAGGCCGATCGTCCAGTTGTGCAGCGGGCAGGCCACGCTGGTGCCGAACACGATGCCCTGCGACAGCGGCCCGCCCTTGTGCGGGCAGCGGTCCAGCAGCGCGAAGACCTGGTCCTGGTCGTTGCGGAACACCGCCACGTCCATGCCGTTGGGCCGTCCGACACGGCGGGAACCGAGCACGGGGATGTCCTCGACGCGGCAAACCAGCTTCCAATCGCCCATGTTCATACCTTTGCCACCTCGATCTTCTCGAACTGCTTGACGTCGACCTTGGCCTTGTCGAACTCGAACCACGGGTCGGGCTCGCCGTCCAGGCTGAACTGCAGGCGCTCCCACAGCTGCTTGCGAAGCGCGGCGTCTTCGACGATCTTCTTCTTCACGTAGTCCAGGCCCACTCGGCCGACGTAGTGGCAGGTGCGCTCGAGGTACCAGCCCTCCTCGCGATAGAGCTGCAGGAAGGCGCCGCTGTATTCGAGCACCTCCTGCGAGGTCTTCACCTTCACCAGGAACTCGGCCACCTCGGTCTTGATGCCGCCGTTGCCGGCCACGTAGATCTCCCAGCCGGAGTCCACGCCGATCACGCCCACGTCCTTGATGCCGGCCTCGGCGCAGTTGCGCGGGCAGCCGGACACGGCCAGCTTCACCTTGTGCGGCGCGTACATGCGCCAGAGCGCCCGCTCCAGGTCCTTGCCCATCTGCGTGCTGTCCTGCGTGCCGAAGCGGCACCATTCGCTGCCCACGCAGGTCTTCACCGTGCGCAGCGCCTTGGCATAGGCATGGCCCGAAGGCATGCCTATGTCCTTCCACACGTTCTGCAGGTCTTCCTTCTTCACGCCCAGCAGGTCGATGCGCTGGCCGCCCGTGACCTTGACCGTCGGGATCTTGTACTTGTCCACCGCGTCGGCAATGCGGCGCAGCTCGTCGGCCGTGGTCTCGCCGCCCCACATGCGCGGGATGACGGAGTAGGTGCCGTCCTTCTGGATGTTCGCGTGGCTGCGCTCGTTGATGTAGCGCGACTGCGGGTCGTCCTTCGCCTCCTTCGGCCAGGTGGAGATCAGGTAGTAGTTGATCGCGGGCCTGCACGTCGCGCAGCCGTTGGGCGTGCGCCACTCCAGGAACTTCATGGTCTCGGAGATCGACAGCAGCTTGTTGTGCTTGATCGCGTCGCGCACGTCCTGGTGGCTGTGGTCGGTGCAGCCGCACACCGCCTTCTTCTTCGGCGCGGCGGAGTAGTCGCCGCCGGCGGTGAACATCAGGATCTGCTCGACCAGGCCCGTGCAGGAGCCGCACGACGCGCTGGCCTTGGTGCACTTCTTCACCTCGTCGAGCGTGAAGAGGCCCTTCTCCTTGATCGCCTTGCAGATCGTGCCCTTGGTCACGCCGTTGCAGCCGCAGACCTCGTCGGCGTCCGCCATCGCGGCGGCCTTGTTGTGGCCCTGGTGGCCGGTGTCGCCGATGTTGGACTCGCCGAACATCAGCTTGTCGCGGATGTCGTTGATGCTGCGGCCGTCGCGCAGCAGCTTGAAGTACCAGCTGCCGTCCACCGTGTCGCCGTACAGGCACGCGCCGACCAGCTTGTCGCCCTTGATGACGAGCTTCTTGTACACGCCACCGAAGGGGTCGCTCATCACGATCTCCTCGGTCCCCTCGCCGCCCATGAACTCGCCGGCGGAGAAAAGGTCGATGCCGGTGACCTTGAGCTTCGTGGACGTGAGCGAGCCCGTGTAGCGGCCGATGCCGAACTGCGCGAGGTGGTTGGCGGCGACCTTGGCCTGCTCGAACAGCGGTGCCACCAGGCCATAAGCGATGCCGCGGTGCGCCGCGCACTCGCCCACGGCGTAGATGCGCGCATCGGTCACGGTCTGCATCGTGTCGTTGACGACGATGCCGCGGTTGCAGTGCAGGCGGGCTTTCTCGGCCAGCTCGGTGTTGGGGCGGATGCCGACGGCCATCACCACGAGGTCGGTGTCGAGCTCGGTGCCGTCCTTGAACCTGATCTTGCTGACGCGGCCTTCTGCGTTGCCCACCAGCTCCTGCGTGTGCGCGCCGATCATGAACTTCAGGCCGCGGTCTTCCAGCGACTTCTGCAGCATCTTGCCGGCGGTGTCGTCCAGCTGCCGCTCCATCAGCCACGGCATGACGTGCACCACGGTCACGTCCATGCCGCGCAGCTTCAGGCCGTTGGCCGCTTCCAGCCCCAGCAGGCCGCCGCCGATGACGACAGCCTTCTTGTACTTGCCGGCCGCCTCGATCATTGCGTTGGTGTCCGCGATGTCGCGGTAGGCGATCACGCCTTGCAGGTCCTTGCCAGGCACCGGCAGGATGAAGGGATTGGAGCCGGTGCAGACGAGCAGGCGGTCGTAGCCTTCGACCGTGCCGTCCTCCGCGCGCACGATTCGGCGCACGCGGTCGATCTCGACCACCTTCTTGCCGGCGTGCAGCTTGATGTTGTTCTCTTCGTACCACTCCCAGGAGTTCAGGACGATCTCGTCGAGCGTCTGTTCCCCAGCCAGCACAGGTGACAGCAGGATCCGGTTGTAGTTGGGGTGCGGCTCCGCGCCGAACACCGTGATGTCGTAGAGCTCGGGCTGGATCTTGAGCAACTCTTCGATGGTGCGCACGCCCGCCATCCCGTTGCCGACCATGACCAGTTTGGATTTCTTCATGGCGGTGTCGGTGCAAGGTACGTGCCAGTCGCCTCCTCCCGTTCGCGCACCACTTTGGGCATGGCTCTTGCGTAGAGTGGTGCATGGCGTTCGAACTGGACATCGGCTTCACCTCGCTCGCGGGCACCAAGGACGTGAACGAGGACTTTGCCGCCGCGATGCTCCCCGAAGCGGGGCAGGCCGCGATGGGTGCCATCGCGGCCATCGCCGACGGTGTGAGCACCGGCGGCCACGGCCGCGAGGCCGCGCAGACCACGGTGACCAGCCTGGTGCGCGACTACTTCGGCACGCCCGAAACCTGGGACACCACCGTGGCCCTGGACCGCATCATTGCGGCGCAGAACTCGTGGCTGGCGGCGCTGAACCACCGCCGCCACCCGGCCTGCGGGCTCACCACGCTCACCGCCCTGGTGCTTCGCGGGCATGGCTATTCGCTGGCGCACGTGGGGGATACGCGCGCCTACCTCGTCCGCGGCGACGAGGTCACCCAGCTCACGCACGACCATGCGATGGACCATCCGGACCTGCGCAGCGCGCTGCTGCGGGCGGTGGGTGCGGAGGAGCGGCTGGTGGTCGACTACAGCCAGGGCGAGATGCAGGTCGGCGATGTCTTCGTGCTGGTGTCCGACGGCGTGCATCGCGTGCTGCCCGCGAAGAAGTTCGGCGTGCTGCCCGAGGAAACCGCGCAGGCCGCGTCGCAGGCGTTGGTGGATGCCGCGCTGGCTGCCGGCTCGCGCGACAACGCCACCGCCATGGTGGTGCGCGTGCTCGGCGTGGACGATGCGGGCCTGCAGGACCTGGAACGCGGCGCGCAGCAACTGCCGGTGCCGCCCAAGCTGAAGGTCGGCGATGCGATCGACGGCTACACGGTGACGGCGCTCGTCGCGGACAACGGCATCAACCTGCTGTACCAGGTGCGGGACGCAACGACGCGCAAGCTGCATGCCTTGAAGGCGCTGCACCCCAGCCGCGCCCACGATGCGCAGGAGCGCGCGATGCTCGCGCACGAGGCCTGGCTGGCCGCGCGCATGCGCACGAGCCGCGCGCGCGAGAACCTCGTCGCCCTGCACGAGACGCCCCAGGCGAGCGCCTTCTACCTGGTCTACGACTGGCATGCCGGCGAGACGCTGCAGCAGCTGCTGGACCGGCGCCAGCCGATGGGTGTCGCGCAGGTCGTGAGCGCCGCGACGCAGGTCGCTCGCGCGCTCGGCCGCCTGCACCGCCAGGGCGTGATCCACCGCGACGTGAAGCCCGCCAACCTGCACCAGGGCGAAGACGGCGTGCTGCGCCTGCTCGACCTGGGTGTCGCGCTCTCCGGCCGAGAGCCGGAAGCTGCGCGACTGCTGCACGCGGGCACACCCAGCTACATGAACCCGGAGCAGTGGAACGAGCCCGACCCCGAGCCACCCGATGCGCAGAGCGACTTGTTCGCGCTCGGCGTCACGCTCTACCAGCTGCTCGCGCGTGGCAAGCTGCCCTATGGAGAAGTGTTGCCTTACCAGGCCGGCCGCTACTGGCGCGACCCGGTGCCGCCCAGCCGCCACAACCCGCAAGTGCCGATCTGGCTGGACCACATCGCGCTGAAGGCCGTCTCGCGCGACAAGAAGCAGCGCTTCGAGACGGCCGAGGAGTTCCTGCTGGCGCTGGAGCGCGGCGCGTCGAGGCCGCTCACCGCGCCGCCGCCCACGCCGCTGGTGCGGCGCGACCCGACGGCGCTGTGGAAGATCGCGCTGGCGGTCAGCGTCCTGCTGAACGTACTGCTGGTTTACTGGCTGCTGTTTTTGCCGAAGTAGCTGCAGGCTGCGCGTTGTTCGACGCGACGCGCGCCGGCCGTGCGCGGCCGCCCTTTTCGGCCCAGGTGCGCGTCCAGCGGATCTGCATCACGCGCAGCATCACGAGCATGGCGACGGCCAGCATCGCGAAAGCCACGAAGCCCCAGAAGTACGTGCCCGTGTACTGCTTGGACAGCCCCATCGCGTTGGGCAGGAAACCGCCGCCGAGCGCGCCGACTTCGCCGATCATCGAACCCGCGACCGCGGTCGCGAGCGGCCAGCGCAGCGGCACGAGCTGGAACAGCGCGCCGTTGCCCGCGCCGAGCGCCGCGAAGCAGAGCATGAATAGCAGGGTGGTCACGGTGAGCGACTGGCCGGAGGCGCCGCACAGCACCAGCGTCACGGCCACGACCGACAACACACCTGTGAGCGTGTTGATGCCGCCGACGCGGTCCGAAATGTAGCCGCCCACCACTCGGATGGCCGAGCCCATCAGTGCCGCGAGCATGGTCAGCTGGCCGGCTTCGACCTTCGTCACGCGGAACTGGTCGTGGAAGTAGGTGGGCAGGAAGCTGGCGAGCCCGATGAAGCCACCGAACGTCACCACGTAGATGAGGCTGAACGCCCAGCCGTCCTTCTCGAACAGGCAGGCGATGTGCTCGCGGAAGGTCTGGTGCTCGACGTCCGGCGGTTCCTTCGCGAAGAAGATCATCACGGCGATGGGCAGCAGCATGCAGATGCCGGCCAGCCCGTACACCGTCTGCCAGCCGTAGGCCTGCGCCAGCGGCGGCGCGAAAAGCACGGCGAGCACGGTGCCCGAGTTGCCCGCGCCGGCAATGCCCATGGCGAGGCCCTTGTAGCGCGGCGGGAACCAGCCGGAGCCCAGCGACAGCGCGACGCCGAAGCTCGCGCCCGCGATGCCGAGCAGCACGCCCATGGCCAGCACGTGGTCGTACGAGCTGATGAAGAAGAAGCCGTACGCGAGTGCCGCGACGATCATCCCCATCTCCACCAGCGCGGCGTTCTTGCGCCCGATGTACTGCGCCAGGATGCCCAGCGGGAAGCGCATCAACGCCCCCGCGAGGATGGGCACGGAGATCATGAAGCCCTTCTGCGCGGCGGTGAGCTGGTAGGCCTCGCTGATGAATGGTGCCATCGCACCATTGAGGACCCACACCGCGAAGCAGAAATCGAAGTAGAGGAAGGCCGCGAACAATGTCGGTGCGTGGCCCGAGTTCAGAAAGGTGCGGAAACCCGCCATGGTGCAGTCCTTTGCGATGCTGGTGCGTTGGTTCGCACAGGAACTGCGAGAAGCGTGCCAGCGCACGCCCCTTTTCAGCGCTTCGACATGTCGATGCAAACCAGCGCGGGCTGGTGGTTCCATTTCAGCGTGATCACGTACGGGTGTTTGCGTACGCGCGCCTTGATGCCCGACGCGCCCTGCAGCTTCATCGGCACCGAGATCTGCAGTGCGGAGCCCAGGCTCTTGCGTGCGTTGCCGCCCAGCGTGTTGGCGATCTCGCCCACGGCGTCCAGCAGGTTGTTCTCCGACAGGTCGGTCTCGCCTTGCAGGAGCAGCAGTTCCTTGAGCAGCTGCGGCGGCATCGAGACGATGACATGCCCGTTGTAGCTGCCCGAGAACGTGACGATGCCGTTGAATTCGAAACCGTCCAGGTCGCTGGTGGCCAGGTAGGCCGACGTGATGGCGGGCTCCTGCTTGGACAGCACCTTGAAGTAGTGCCGCACGGATTCGACGAAGAACTTCAGCTCTTCGGGGTTGAGCGTGTCCATGGCTTACCGGGCCTCCATCACGTCCAGCAGGGCCAGCTTGAGCTCGTCGTCCGAGAACGGCTTGGCCACGAAACCCCGCGCGCCCAGCCGCAGGGCCTGGATGGCGGTCGATTTGTCCGAGAGGGCGCTCACCACCAGGATGTTGGTCTTGGGCAGCGCCTTGAGCAGCTCGGCGATGCACTGGATGCCGTCCATCTCGGGCATAGTCAGGTCCATGGTCACCACGTCGGGCAGGGTGGACTTCGCGATGCGCAGCGCCTCGGCGCCGTTGCGGGCGAGGCCGACGAGCGAGATGTTCGCCAGCCCGCCGTTCTGCACCACCCGCGAGATGCGCGAGCGGATCATGTTGGAGTCGTCGACGATCATCAACCGCATGATTTGTCTCCTCAGGCCGGGATTCGGACCTTGAATTCCGTGAACTCGCCGGGTGTGCTGGCCAATACGATCCGGCCGCCCAGCTTCTGCACATTCGCATTCACCACGTCGAGCCCGACGCCGCGCCCGGCGTGCATGCTCACCGTCGCCGCGGTCGAGAACCCCGGCTTGAAGATGTGCGACACGATCTGCCGGTCGTCGAAGTTCTCGAGCTGCGCGGCGGTGTACCAGCCCAGCTCCAGCAGCTTGCGGCGGATGCGCGGGGCCGACAGGCCGGCGCCGTCGTCGCGAACGGACAGCACCCATTCGGATTCGGCGCGCACCAGCTTCACGGCCAGCTGGCCCTGCTTCGGCTTGCCGGTGTCGGCGCGCGTCACCGGCGCTTCGATGCCGTGCGTGATCGCGTTGCGCATCAGCTGGATGCCGATCTCGCGCAGCAGGTCACCCTGGGCAGTCGGCAGGTCGGCGAGGGCGCCCACCTGCACGTTCGCTGCGACGTCCTTGCCGCAGTCGGCCGCCACCTCGCGCACCATGTCGAGGAAGAGTGAGTTGTAGCCGCGGCCGCCCTGCACGGGCATCGCAGGGGCGCGCTGCAGGCCCGTGAGGCTCTTGAGCGCGGCCACCTTGTTCAGCAACTCCTCCAGCGGCATCGGCAGGGCGAGCAGGGCGTTGCCCATGTCGCCGCCGGCGCCGCCGGCGATGCGGCCCAGCTCGTCCTCGAACGCGTGCGCCTGCGCGGCCAGCGTCGTGAGGCCCAGCGCGCCTGCATCGCCCTTGATCGCGTGGATGCTGCGGCGCGCGTCGTCGATCCGCTTGAGCACCGCGGCCTCGCCGTGCGCGGCGGACGTGCTGCGCAGCATGTCGTTCACCGCCAGCAGGTTCTCCTCGGCGCGCGCCACGAACTGGCGCAGCATCGCCGGGTCCGCGTCGATCGCCTTCAGGAGCATGTCGAACTCCTTCTGCGAACGGTTGCGCTCCGACTGCAGCTTCTGCTCCAGCTCCACGCGGGCCGAGATGTCCTGCAGCGTCACCAGCAGGTGGCGCACCGCGCCGCCCTCCTGAACGCGGTTGAAGTGGAAGGACAGGTGGCGCTTGACGTCCTGGCCGAGCCGGTTCTTCACCATGGCCTCCACTTCGGACAGCGGGTTGATGCCCTGCACCAGCTGCTCCTTCACGTGCGGCGCGAACAGCAGCTGCACGTAGTCCTTCGCGTCCGTCATCGTCTTGATCGACACCAGGGGCCGCAGCAGCTCGAAGAAGTCCTGCCCGGGCGCGAGGTTGCGCCCGAACAGCGAGTGGGCCGAGCGCGACAGCTGCGAGCCGAGCTTGAAGTCGGGCGTTAGCAGGAAGAGCCCCTCGCGCACGGCTTGCAGGATTTCGCGGTTCTCGTCGTTCGCCGCCTCGATGGCCGCATCGGAGGTCTGCAGGCGCCGCAGGAACTTGAACAGGATGAACGCGAAGTTCGCCAGCGCCAGCAGGATGCCGCCGGTCTGCACCATGCGCAGCGTCGCCGCGCGCGAGCCGCCGATGGCCTGCGTCTCCGTGACGAAGTCGTTGGCGACGTTCAGCAGCTTGATGTTGTTGGCCTGGCTGTACGCGAGCGCGTCGGCCAGATGCTCGCGGCTGAAGCCGTCGGCCATCAGTGGCTGCAGCCTGGCGTAGTACGGCTTCCACAGCACGTCCATCGCCTGCTCGAGCTCGCGCCCGCGCGGCGAGGTCACCGCTTCCAGGAATACCGGCTTGCCGTCACCACCCGGCACCGTGCCGCCGTTCTTGAAGGCCTCGTGCGACTGGTTCCAGATCTTCGTGCCGCCGCGCAGCTCTGCCAGCGTCTCAGGCTTGAAGGGCTTGTCCGCGGCGCGGGCCGCGTCCAGTTCCAGCAAGGTGCGCGCGATGCGCTGGGACACGTAACGCTGCCGGCCCGCGAGGTTGATCGCGACGGTGTCCTGGTCGATCTTGAACGACGTGTAGAAGTTCAGGACCAGCACGCCGAGGTCGAACAGCAGGAAGAAGGCAACCGCGATGATGATCTCGCGGTACTTGCCGAACGAGACCTTCTTGCGCGAACGCGCGCGCCGCGCGGCCGGCGCTTCGACGCCGGGGTCGAGGGGCAGGACAGCTGCCATGGCTTCCTCCGTGTTGTTGTTGTTGGTCGGGCTTGGGGCTTCAGGCGGTGAGCGCGGTTTCGCGTTTCGGCGCGGCCTTGCGCGCGGGGCTGATCGGCTCCACCTTGCGCTGCTTCTCGTAGAGGAAGGACAGGATCTCCTGCCGGCAGTGGTTGTAGACCGGGTCCTCCGCGAGGGCGATGCGGTTGCGCGGGCGCTCCAGCGGCACATCCATGATTTGCCCCACTTCGGCGGCCGGGCCGTTGGTCATCATCACCACGCGGTCGGACAGCAGCACCGCCTCGTCCACGTCGTGCGTGATCATCAGCACGGTGTTGCCGAGTTCGGCCTGGATGCGGATCACCTCGTCCTGCAGGTGGGCGCGCGTCAGAGCGTCGAGCGCGCCGAAGGGCTCGTCGAGCAGCAGCACCTTGGGCTCCATCGCCAGCGCCCGGGCGATGCCCACGCGCTGCTTCATGCCGCCGGAGATTTCCGAAGGCAGGCGGTGCAGCGCATGGTCCATGTGCACCATGTCGAGGTTGTGCAGGATCCACTCCTTGCGCTCGGCCTTGCTCTTCGTCTCGCGGAAGATCTTGTCGACCGCGAGCTCCACGTTCTGGTAGACGGTGAGCCAGGGCAGCAGCGAGTGGTTCTGGAACACGACGGCGCGGTCGGGGCCAGGCTCGTTCACCTCGCGGCCGTCCAGGATCACGCCACCGGACGTTGCCTTCAACAGGCCCGCGACGATGTTGAGCACCGTCGACTTGCCGCAGCCGGAGTGCCCGATGAGCGAGATGAACTCGCCGCGCTGCACGTCGAGGTCGATGCCCTTGAGCACCGGGTTGGCGGCGGCGCCTTCGCCGAAGGTCATGTCGACGCGCGAGAGGGTGAGATAGGCGTTGGACACTTTTTTTCTCCTTAGCTCGCGGCGGTGCCGCGGGTGACCTTGTGGCCGATGTAGGCGACGATGCGGTCGAGGGCGAAGCCCACGATGCCCACGTAGACGAGGGCGAGCACGATGTCGCTGATGCGCGAGGAGTTCCACGCGTCCCAGATGAAGAAGCCGATGCCAACGCCGCCGATCAGCATCTCGGCGGCCACGATGGCCAGCCACGACAGGCCGACACCGATGCGCAGCCCCGAGAAGATGAATGGCGCGGCGGCCGGCAGCATGATCTTGGCGAAGTACTCCACGCCGTTGAGGCGCACCACCTTCGCCACGTTGCGGTAGTCCTGCGGGATGTTCCGCACGCCGATGGACGTGTTGATGATGATCGGCCAGATCGAGGTGATGAAGATCACGAACAGCGCCGAGGGCTGGCCGTCGCGGAAGGCGGCGAGCGAGATCGGCAGCCACGCGAGCGGCGGCACGGTGCGCAGCACCTGGAACAGCGGGTCGAGGCCGCGCAGCGCCCAGGTCGACTGGCCGACCAGCACGCCCAGGCTCACGCCCACGATCACGGCCAGCGAGTAGCCGTACGCCACGCGCTTCAGGCTCGCGAGCAGCTGCCACGCGATGCCGACGTCGTTGCCGCCGCGGTCATAGAACGGGTGCGTGATCAGCTCCCATGTGTCCTGCACGACCTTGGACGGTGGCGGCAGCCCCGCACCGGGGCGCGAGCCGAGCATCTGCCAGACGAGCAGGATGAAGGCCAGCACGACGAGAGGCGGCAGGACGTGCGTCACGAAGCCCTTTGCCGCGGCCTTCAACACCGTCACCCCGGGCTTGACCCGGGGTCCACCGGGGAGCACCACAGTCGTCGCAGTCATCACGCAGCCCCTTTGATGTACTTGATGGTCAGAGAGTCGAGGTACTTCTTCGGGTTGGCCGGGTCGAACACCTTGCCGTCGAAGAACTTCTCCACACCGCGCGACGTAGACGACGGGATGTCCGCCGCCGCCACACCCAGCTCCTTGGCCGCCGCGCGCCAGATGTCCTCGCGGTTCACCTTGGCGATGAGCGCCTTGGTGTCGAGGTTGGACGGCAGGTAGCCCCAGCGCTGGTTCTCCGTGAGGAACCAAAGGTCGTGGCTCTGGAACGGGTAGCTCGCCTGGTCCTTCCAGTAGCGCATCTGGAACTTGCTGTTCTTCTCCACGCGGCCGGTGCCGTAGTCGAAGTCGCCCTTCACGCGATCGAGCACGTCCTCCAGCGGCGCGTTGATCCAGCGGCGGCGCGAGCAGATCTCGGCCACCTCGGCGCGGTTCTTCGGGTCCTCGCACCACATCTGCGCTTCCATCACCGCCTTGACGAGCGCCTTGGCGGAGTTGGGGTTGGCCTGCACCCAGTCGGCGCGCATGCCCAGCGCCTTCTCCGGGTGGTTCATCCACAGCTCGCTGGTGGTGATGGCCGTGTAGCCGATCTTCTGGTGGATCAGCTGCAGGTTCCACGGCTCGCACACGCAGAAGCTGTCCATGCTGCCGACCTTCATGTTCGCCACCATCTGGGGCGGGGGCACCACGATGGTGTTGATGTCCTTGTTGGGGTCCACGCCGCCCGCCGCCATCCAGTAGCGGATCCACATGTCGTGCGTACCGCCGGGGAAGGTCATGGCCGCGTTCACCGGCTTGCCGGTCTTCACGCGCTTGGCGAGCAGGGCCTTGCCGAAGTCCTTGGTGTCGACGCCGACCTTCAGCGACTTGTATTCCTCGGCGACCGAGATGCACTGGCCGCCGAGGTTCAGGCGCGCCAGGATGACCATCGGCGTGGGCACGTTGTTGGCCGTGACGGCGCCGGTGGTGATGAGGTAGGGCATCGGCGAGAGGATGTGCGCGCCGTCGATGCCGTTGGCCTTGGAGCCCAGCACGAGGTTGTCGCGCGTGGCGCCCCACGAAGCCTGCTTGAGCACCTCCACCTCGGTCATGCCGTGCTTCTTGAAGAAGCCCTTCTCGTCGGCCACGAACAGCGGCGCGGCGTCGGTGAGCGCAATGAAGCCCAGCTTGGCGGCCTTGGTCTCCAGTGCGGTGCCCTGCGCCATGACGATCGTGGGCAGCGCCCCCGTGAGCGTGGCGCCGGCCGCGGCCTTGAGGACCGTGCGGCGGTTGATCGTGTTCTGTTTGCTTTGCATCGTCGTGCTCCTTGGCGAGAAAAAGAAATCGGGCAAAAGGAAACGGCGTCCATCGCACGCCGGCAGGGCTGCCGAGCGGGGATGGACGCCGTTGTCCAGTTGGGTAACCTTGAAGCGCCACCTTTGGCGCTTGCCTTGACCAACCTCAAAGCAGGGACCGTGCCAACTTGCTAGCGCGCACCACCAGGGAGCACATCGGCCAGTGACAGCACCGCATTGGCCACGTCGACCAGCCGCTTGTTCTGGTTCATCGCCATCTGGCGCAGCGCCTTGTACGCCTCGTCTTCGCTGAGGCCGCGATGCGCCATGAGCAGGCCCTTGGCGCGCTCGACGACCTTGCGCTCGTTGAGCGTCGCGCGCACCGATTCGAGCTCGTCACCCATCGCCTGCAGGCGGCGGGCCTGCTCCTGCACCATCGCGAGGATCGAGCGTTCAAGCTGGGGCCCGTAGGGTGTGGTGCCTGCAGCATCGGGCTGGGGCGCGCGCGCCGCCAATTCGTGCAGTTGGGCGCGCTGGTCGTGCAATTCGGTGCGCGCCTGCGCGATCCGGCTCTCGCAAAGCGACCGCAGGTGGGCCGTGAGGAAGTCCTCGACGACCTTCATCGCATCGATGCGCTGCGAGGCTGTCTCGTACCAGTGCTGCGTGAGCTCGGTGTCGAGCACGCCGCCTGCGCGCGCGATGCCGCGCAGCTTGTCCAGCTCCTCCAGCACGGCCACCGAGCGGCTGGCCTGGTGCACGCGCAGGACCTGGGGGTCGGAGAAGTCGGCGAAGGCCTGGAAGTTGGCGTCCTGCGACTCGACCAGGTGGCGCCATTGCTGCACGGTGCCGGGCTCGATGGCGCCCGACGCAAAGGCACGGGCGCCGAGCGCGCGTTCCTGCCCCGCGTATTCCTTGCCCTGCATGAAATTGAAGAGGGCCACGAGCGCGCGCGAGATTTCGGGGTCGGTCGCGGCGTCCGCTGCTTCGTACACGACGGCAAGCAGGCCGGAGATGAGCTTGGCGAACGCGTTCGCGGCTTCCTCGGCGCTGAGCGCATGGTTCGCGACCCGCGCCCGCAGGGCGGGCAGCCCGTCGCAGGCATGCACGACCACGGCGACGCGGCTGAACAGGCGCGCGCCGTTGCGCACGCGAAAGCCTTCGGTATCGAGCTTCTCGAACTCGGCCCGTACCGCCAGCTCGGCGTGAGTGCTCGCAGCGACCTGCTCGGCGCGCTGCTGCGAGAAGCGCGCCCCGCCCGAGCTCAGGTAGATGTTCGACATGCCCCGCTCGCGCTGCAGGGCATGGATGAAGCGCGCGATAACGGTCACGAGCACGCTGCTTTGCGCGAGCTGCTCGAGCTCGGCGATCTCGCACTGGCGGGCGGCCAGGAGGAAACTGGTTCCGGATTTCACCCACACCCACAGCAAAAGGCGTGCCCGCTTAGACTCGGGCCATGCTTGTATTGGGGATCGAGTCGTCCTGCGATGAAACCGGCGTGGCGCTTGTCGACGCCGCCGGCGCCGGCGTGCCGAAGCTGCGTTCGCAGGCGCTGCACAGCCAGATCGAAATGCACCAGGCGTACGGTGGCGTGGTGCCGGAGCTGGCCAGCCGCGACCACATCCGGCGCGTGCTGCCGCTGGCGCGGCATGTGCTGGGCGAGGCGAAGTGCGACCTGCGCGACGTGGATGTCGTCGCGTACACGCGCGGGCCGGGGCTGGCGGGGGCGCTGCTCGTGGGTGCCGGTGTGGCGTGCGCGCTCGGCGCTGCGCTCGGCAAGCCGATCCTTGGCGTGCATCACCTCGAAGGGCACTTGTTGTCGCCGTTCCTGAGCGTGGACCCGCCGGAGTTTCCGTTCGTGGCGCTGCTGGTCTCCGGCGGGCACACGCAGTTGATGCGCGTTGCCTCCGTCGGGGACTACGAGCTGCTGGGCGAAACGATCGACGACGCGGCCGGCGAGGCATTCGACAAGTCGGCCAAGCTGCTCGGCTTGGGTTATCCCGGCGGTCCTGCCTTGTCGAAGCTGTCGGAGCAGGGCCGGGGCGACGCGTTCAAGCTGCCGCGCCCGCTGCTGCACAGCGGCAACCTCGACTTCTCGTTCGCCGGGCTGAAGACGGCCGTGCTGACGCAGGCGAAGAAGCTCGGCAGCGAGCTCGAGGCGCACAAGGCCGACCTCGCGGCTTCGACGCAGGCCGCGATCGTGGAAGTGCTGGTGAAGAAGTCTCTTGCCGCGCTGGACCAGACCGGCGAGAAGCGCATCGTGGTCGCCGGTGGCGTGGGCGCCAACCGTCTGCTGCGCGAGCAGTTGAATGCCGCGTGTGCGAAGCGCGGCGTGCGCGTCCACTACCCCGAGCTGCACCTGTGCACCGACAACGGCGCGATGATCGCGATGGCCGCGGCGATGCGCTTGCAGGCGCACAAGGAAGAAGCCACCGAGGTCTACACGTTCGACGTGAAACCGCGGTGGCCGTTGGCCGAGGTCGGCGGACTTACCTGATCGCGATCGTGCGGGCGTTGGACACCGGCACCTTCTTGGCCAGCTTCAGCGTCAGCACGCCGTTCTCGAGCGTCGCCTCGGTCGCGTCCGCGTCGATCTCGTCGGCCAGCTCGTAGGCGGCCTTGAACTGGCGCTTGGCACCTTCCTTGGTGGCGATGCGCACCACGGCGCCCTCGACTTGCAGGTCGAGTTCCTCACGCGAGACGCCCGGCAGGTCCAGCGTCACGGTCCAGGCCTTGTCGTCCTGGGTGACGTTGAACGAACGGTAGGCCGGCGCGGCGAACACGTCGTTCACGAAGCGCTCGAAGTTGCGGTCGAAAGCGCGGGTGGCAGGAACGAAACCGCGGGTGGTGATGGCGGGGGCGAAGAACATGGTCGGCTCCTTGAGACGTCTGTCGTTGAAAGCAATGCGGATGGCACGATCGGGTACCACCCGGCACTTAAACTGCGCGGCTCTCATCGTGATCGCCGCATGGCCCACATCTGTGCACGCCGCGGCGCAATTCAAGGGGAAGGACCTCCGTGAAAATCCTGAAAAAAGGGCTCTTGAAAGCCCTGGGCGCAGCCCTATTTGTTCCCGCTTTCGCGTTCGCGCAGGCGCCCGTGAAGCTGGCGATGATCGAGGGCCTGTCCGGCGGCAACGCCAACGGCGGCGAAGCGGTCTTCCGCAACCTCGCGTGGGCCGTGGAGCGCGTCAACCAGCGCGGCGGCGTCAAGACGCGTGAAGGTGCCCGCGCGCTGGAACTGGTGCGCTACGACAGCAAGGGCCAGAGCGAGGAAGCGCTCTCGGCGCTGAAGTCCGCCATCGACGACGGCGCACGCGTCATCCTGCAGGGCAATTCGTCGGCGGTGGCGGCATCGATCATCGAAGCCGTCAACAAGCACAACGAACGCGAGCCTGCGCGCCGCGTCGTGTTCCTCAACTATTCGGCCGTCGACCCCATCCTCACCAACGAGAAGTGCAGCTACTGGCACTTCCGCTTCGATGCGCACGCCGACATGCGCATGACGGCGCTGATGTCCGTGCTGCGCGAGGACAAGGCCGTGAAGTCGGTCTACCTCATCAATCCCGACTACAGCTTCGGCCATGCCGTCACGCGCGAGGCGAAGCGGCAGCTCGCGGAGCAGCGCCCCGACGTGCGCGTGGCCGCGGACGAATTGCACCCGCTGATGCGCATCAAGGACTTCGCGCCGTACGCGGCCAAGATCAAGGCGAGCGGCGCCGACGCGGTGATCACGGGCAACTTCAGCAACGACCTCACGCTGCTGGTGAAGGCCGCGCGCGAGGCCGGTTTCGAGGGCAAGTTCTACACGTTCTACGGCAACGCGCTGGGCGCGCCGGCGGCCATCGGTGACGCGGGCATCGGCAAGGTGGTTGCCGTGGCCGACTGGCTGCCCAACGTGCCGACCCAGGAGAGCGAAGCGTTCTACCAGTCCTTCCGCCAGAAGTTTCCGAAGCCCGCCGACGACTACGTGCACATGCGCATGCAACTCCTCATCGAGACGCTGGCGCAGTCCATCGAGAAGGCCGGCACGGTGGAAGCGGGCCCGCTCGCGGCCGCGCTCGAGAAGTCGAGCGTGAAATTCGCCGGGCAGGGCGGCGCGATGCGCGCGGCCGACCACCAGTTCCAGCAGTCGCTCGTCGTTGGCGTGATGGACAGGCAGGGCACGCCCGGCGTGAAGTTCGACGTCGAAGGCTCGGGTTACGGCTTCCGCGTGGTCAAGAACATTGCGCCCGCGCAGGCCGAAATGCCCCACAACTGCACGATGAAGCAGCCCTGAGCACAATCGCGGGATGCGCACCGCCATCCAGAACCTCGAAGAGTCCAAGATCCGTGAAGTCGCCAACGCCGGCATCGGCCGCAGCGACGTGCTGGCCTTCTGGTTCGGCGAGAGCGACGAGGTCACGCCGGAGTTCATTCGCGAGGCGGCCATCGAATCGCTGCGCCAGGGGGAGACCTTCTACGCGCACAACCTGGGGCTGCCCGAGCTGCGCGAGGCCGTGGCGAAGTACACGAGCCGGCTGCACAAGCCGGTGTCCCCGGACCGCATCGCGATCACCTCGGGCGGCGTCAACGCGCTGATGCTCGCGGTGCAGGCGCTGGTGGACGCGGGCGACGAGGTCGTGTGCGTCACGCCGGTGTGGCCCAACCTCACCGCGCAGCCGCTGATCCTGGGCGCGAAGCTAAGGCGTGTGTCGCTGCATCCGCACGGCGGCGCATGGAAGCTGGACCTGCAGGAGCTGCTGGCCGCCGTGACGCCCGGCACGAAGCTGCTGGTGGTGAATGCCCCGAACAACCCGACGGGCTGGACCCTCACGCACGAGGAGCAGCGCGCCATCCTCGAGCACTGCCGCCGCACCGGCACGTGGATCCTCGCGGACGAGGTCTACGAGCGCCTCTATTACGAAGAAACGCCTAACCGCTGCGCGCCGTCGTTCCTCGACATCGCCGAGCCGGAAGACCGCCTCGTCGTCGCGCACAGCTTCTCCAAGAGCTTCCTCATGACGGGCTGGCGCCTCGGCTGGCTGGTCATGCCGCCCAGCATGACGCATGCGATGGGCAAGCTGATCGAGTTCAACACCTCGTGCGCGAGCGTGTTCACGCAGCGCGCGGGCGTGGTGGCGGTCGAGCGGACCGACGACGTGACGCCCCGCGTCGTGCAGCACCTCAAGCTCTGCCGCGACACGCTGGTGCCTTTGCTCCGGAAGGTGCCCGGCATCGAGGTGGAGTCCGCGAAAGGCGGCATGTACGCGTTCTTCAAGCTCGACGGCTTCGGTGACTCGCTCGACCTCGCCAAGCGGCTCGTTCGCGAGGCGGGCGTCGGCATTGCCCCGGGCAACGCCTTCGCGCCGGAAGCCAATGGCTGGCTGCGCTGGTGCTTCGCTTCCAGGGACGTCCATCGCCTGGAAGAAGGCGTCCACCGGCTGCGCCGCTGGCTGGGCTAGATGGATCCCGGGCCAAGCCCGGGATGACCGCTTCCGTTATAATCGCCCGGTTCTGCACTCCCGCAGCCACACACGGTGGCCCGCATTCCCGGGCCATTCGCAAGTAACCCCAAGGAAGACTATGACCGCCATCAACAAGGCCGAGGTCGTCAAGGCCCACGCCCGCTCCGCCACCGATACCGGCAGCCCCGAAGTGCAAGTCGCGCTTCTCACCGCCCGCATCAACGAGCTCACGCCCCACTTCAAGACGCACGCCAAGGACCACCACGGTCGCCGCGGCCTGCTGAACATGGTCAACCAGCGCAAGCGCCTGCTGGCCTACCTGAAGAACAAGGACGCCGAGCGCTACACGGCCCTGATCGGCAAACTGGGCCTGCGCAAGTAAGCGCACCGCACATGACAAGCACGCCTGGGTTGGCCCGCAGCTAGCTCAGGCGTTGTCATTTCGAGCCAAAGGAAAAGAACGCGCGCTGTGTCATTCCACCAAGGCCCTCCGGCAGCACCCGGGACCCTGATGGAATGGCATCGTGTTCGATTCCCGAAGCTCCTTCTCTCAACCTAGAACAAGAGAGCCGAACATGAGCATCTTCAACAAAGTCACCAAGATCTTCCAGTGGGGCAACCACACCGTCAAGCTGGAAACCGGCGAGATCGCGCGCCAGGCCTCCGGCGCCGTGCTGGTGGACATCGACGACACCGTGGTGCTGGCCACCGTCGTCGCATCCAGGAACGCCAAGCCGGGGCAGGACTTCTTCCCGCTGACCGTCGACTACATCGAGAAGACCTACGCCGCCGGCAAGATCCCCGGCAGCTTCTTCAAGCGGGAAGCCAAGCCGAGCGAGCTTGAAACCCTGACCAGCCGCCTCATCGACCGCCCGATCCGCCCGCTGTTCCCCGAGGGCTTCTTCAACGAAGTGCACGTGGTCATCCACACCATCTCGCTGAACCCCGAGGTGGACGCCGACATCGCGGCCATGATCGGCACGTCGGCCGCGCTGGCCATCTCCGGCATCCCGTTCGCCGGCCCCATCGGCGCGGCGCGCGTGGGCTACGTCAACGGCGAGTACGTGCTGAACCCGGGCCCCACCGCCCGCAAGATGTCCGACCTGGACCTCGTCGTCGCCGGCACCGAAAGCGCCGTGCTGATGGTCGAGTCCGAAGCCTCGGGCCTGTCCGAGGAAGTGATGCTGGGTGCCGTGGTGTACGGCCACGAGCAGGGCAACATCGCCATCAACGCCATCCACGAGCTGGTGCGCGAAGCCGGCAAGCCGGTGTGGGACTGGCAGCCGCCCGCGAAGGACGAGGCGTTCATCGCCAAGGTCACGCAGATCGCCGAAGAGAAGTTCCGCGCCGCCTACCAGATCCGCAGCAAGCAGGCCCGCACGCAGGCCCTGCGCGACGCCACCGCCAGCGTCATGCAGTCGCTCAAGGAAGAAGGCATCGAGTTCGACCCGATCAAGGTCGAAGGCCTGCTGTTCGACATCGAGGCGCGCATCGTGCGCAGCCAGATCCTCAATGGCGAGCCGCGCATCGACGGCCGCGACACGCGCACCGTGCGCCCGATCGAGATCCGCACCGGCGTGCTGCCCCGCACGCACGGCAGCGCGCTGTTCACGCGCGGCGAGACGCAGGCCCTCGTGGTCACCACGCTCGGCACCGAGCAGGACGCGCAGCGCATCGACGCGCTGGCCGGCGAGTTCCACGACCGCTTCCTGTTCCACTACAACATGCCTCCCTTCGCCACCGGTGAAGTGGGCCGCATGGGCAGCACCAAGCGCCGCGAAGTGGGCCACGGGCGCCTGGCCAAGCGCGCGCTGATCGCCGCGCTGCCGTCTAAGGAAGAGTTCCCGTACGTGATGCGCGTGGTCTCCGAGATCACCGAGTCCAACGGTTCCTCGTCGATGGCATCCGTGTGCGGCGGCTGCCTGTCGCTGATGGACGCCGGCGTGCCGATGAAGGCGCACGTGGCGGGCATCGCCATGGGCCTGATCAAGGAAGGCAACCGCTTCGCGGTGCTCACCGACATCCTGGGCGACGAGGACCACCTCGGCGACATGGACTTCAAGGTGGCCGGCACCACCAACGGCATCACGGCCCTGCAGATGGACATCAAGATCCAGGGCATCACCAAGGAGATCATGCAGGTCGCGCTGGCGCAGGCCAAGGAAGCGCGCATGCACATCCTGGGCAAGATGCAGGAAGCGCTGGGCGGCGCCAAGGCCGACATCAGCAACTTCGCGCCGCGCCTGTACACGATGAAGATCAACCCGGAGAAGATCCGCGACGTCATCGGCAAGGGCGGCGCGGTCATCCGCGCGCTGACCGAGGAGACGGGCACGCAGATCGACATCGCGGAAGACGGCACCATCACGATCGCGTCCACCGACAGCGTGAAGGCCGAAGAGGCCAAGAAGCGCATCGAGGCGATCACCGCCGACGTGGAAGTGGGCAAGGTCTACGAAGGCCCCATCACCAAGATCCTCGACTTCGGCGCGCTGGTCAACCTGCTGCCCGGCAAGGACGGCCTGCTGCACATCAGCCAGATCGCGCACGAGCGCGTGGAGAAGGTCACCGACTACCTGAGCGAAGGCCAGGTGGTGAAGGTCAAGGTGCTGGAGACGGACGACAAGGGCCGCGTCAAGCTGTCCATGAAGGCGCTGACCGAGCGTCCCGCCGGCATGCCCGAAGAGCAGCCGCGCGAGCGCCGCGAGCGCGAGCCGCGTGGCGAGTACCGCGGGGACCGTGGGGATCGCGGTGATCGTGGCGACCGCGGTGACCGTGGCGACCGCGGCGACCGCGGCGACCGCGGCGACCGTGGCGAGCGCCCGCCGCGCCCGCAGCAGCAGAACCCCGAAGTGGCGGCCGCCGCGTCGCCCGACCAGCAGTCGCAGCAGCAGCTGCCGCTGGCCGGCAACAACAACGAGCCGCAGCAAAGCTGAGCCCGCCGGGCACGACGCGCATGAAAGCGATCGAGATCAGGCAATACGGCGCGCCGGAGGTGCTGGTCGAGGGCGAGCGCCCCGACCCGGTGCCCGGTCCCGGCGAGGTGTTGATCCGCGTTGCGGCCAGCGGTGTGAACCGCCCCGACGTGCTCCAGCGCATGGGCCACTACCCCGTGCCGCCGGGTGCCTCGGACATCCCGGGCCTCGAAGTCGCCGGTGAAATCATCGGCGGCGACGAGCAGGCGATGGCCGCCGCAGGCTTCAAGAAGGGTGACCGCGTCTGCGCGCTCGTGGCCGGTGGCGGCTACGCGCAGCTGTGCGTGGCGCCCGTCGGCCAGTGCCTGCCGGTGCCCAAGGGCCTGAGCGACATCGAGGCGGCTTCGCTGCCGGAGACGTTCTTCACGGTGTGGAGCAACGTGTTCGACCGCGGCCGCCTGCAGGCCGGCGAGAGCTTCATGGTGCAAGGCGGCACCAGCGGCATCGGCGTCACCGCGATCCAGATGGCCAAGGCCATGGGTGCGAAGGTGATAGCCACCGCCGGCAGCGACGACAAGTGCAAGGCCTGCCTCGAGCTGGGCGCCGACCACGCCATCAACTACAAGACGCAGGACTTCGCGGAGAAAGCGAAGGAGTTCACCGGCGGCAAGGGCGTGGACGTCATCCTGGACATGGTGGCCGGCAGCTACGTCGCGCGCGAGGTGGAGTGCGTGGCCGAAGACGGCCGCATCGTGATCATCGCCGTGCAGGGCGGCACGAAGAGCGAGTTCAACGCGGGGCTCGTGCTGCGCAGGCGCATCACGATCACCGGCTCGACGCTGCGCCCGCGCCCCATCGCCTTCAAGGCCGCCATTGCGGATTCCTTGAAAGCGAAGGTGTGGCCCCTCATTGAAAACGGCAAGATCAAGCCCATCATCCACAGCACGTTCCCCGCGGCCGAGGCCGCGAAGGCGCATGCGCTGATGGAAAGCAACCAGCACGTCGGCAAGATCGTGCTGACCTGGCAATGACCGAGAAGAAGAAACTCATCGCCGGCAACTGGAAGATGAACGGTACGCTCGAGGCGAACGACGCCCTCGTGCGCGCCGTCGTGGCCGGCATCAAGGACGCGAAGTGCACCGTCGCGGTGTGCGTGCCCGCGCCTTATTTCGCGCAGGTGCAGATGCTCAAGTCGGGCTCCGCGCTGGAGCTGGGCGCGCAGGACGTGTCGCAGCACACCCAGGGCGCCTACACCGGCGAGGTGAGCGCGCCCATGCTGCGCGAGTTCGGCGTGCGCTACGCCATCGTCGGCCACTCCGAGCGCCGCCAGTACCACGGCGAGACCGATGCGCTGGTGGCCGAGAAGGCCAAGACCGCGCTCGCCAACGGCATCACGCCGATCGTGTGCGTGGGCGAGACACTGGCCGACCGCGAGAGCGGCAAGACCGAAGAGGTGGTCAAGCGCCAGATGGCCGCCGTGATCCACACCAACGGCCACTGCATCAGCGAGATCGTCGTCGCGTACGAGCCCGTGTGGGCCATCGGCACCGGCAAGACGGCCACGCCGGAGCAGGCGCAGGAAGTGCACGCGCTGCTGCGCAAGCAGCTGGCCGCGGCCACCGCGCACGCCGAGCGCGTGAACATCCTCTACGGCGGCAGCATGAACGCGGGCAACGCCGCGTCATTGCTGGCCCAGCCGGACATCGACGGCGGCCTCATCGGCGGCGCGTCGCTCAAGGCGGCGGACTTCCTCACCATCGTCGCCGCGGCCCAGTAATTCAGGAGCTACGAAGAATGAAAGTATTGATGACCGTCCTGCTCGCCGTACAGATGCTGTCGGCGCTGGGCATGATCGGCCTGATCCTCATCCAGCACGGCAAGGGCGCGGACATGGGCGCGGCCTTCGGCAGCGGCGCCTCCGGCAGCCTCTTCGGCGCCACCGGCGGCGCGAACTTCCTCTCGCGCACGACCGCCGTGCTCGCGGGCGTGTTCTTCGTGTGCACGCTGGCGCTGGCCTATTTCAGCAACCTGCGCCCCACCGAGTCCGGCAGCGTGCTCGAGCGCGCGAGCGTCAGCGTGCCGGCACCCGCAGCCTCCGCGGCATCGGGCGCCGCGGCGCAGATCCCTGCCACGCCCGCGGCCCCGGCCGCCAGTGCGGCGGCGGTGCCGGCCGTGCCTGCAACGCCGGCATCTGGCGCAGGTCAAATCCCGACCAAGTAAGTGCGCGGGGGCCCTGCTGCGGTGCAGTAGGCCCCTCGAATGCGAGTACACTTAGCGGTTGTCCGGATAGCCGCGCTGCATTGGCAAAACCATTGCAACGCACTCCTCATGCCTGTCCGGGCGTGAGCAAACGCCGACGTGGTGAAATTGGTAGACACGCTATCTTGAGGGGGTAGTGGCGAAAGCTGTGCGAGTTCGAGTCTCGCCGTCGGCACCATAACAAGAGCCTGTAGCGCAGCGCCGCTACAGGCGGCATGCGGACCCTGCCACAAGATGAACTTAGACCAGTACCTACCTGTCCTCCTGTTCATCCTCGTGGGCATCGGCGTCGGCGTCGCGCCCCAGGTCATCGGGTGGACCGCGGCCAAGTTCCTCGGTTTCCAGAAGCCCGACGCGGCCAAGAACTCCCCTTACGAATGCGGCTTCGAGGCTTTCGAAGACGCGCGCATGAAGTTCGACGTGCGCTACTACCTCGTCGCCATCCTCTTCATCCTGTTCGACCTGGAGATCGCGTTCCTCTTCCCGTGGGCCGTGGCGCTCAAGGAGATCGGCCCCGTTGGCTTCTGGGCCATGATGATCTTCCTGGCCATCCTGGTCGTGGGCTTCGTCTACGAGTGGAAGAAGGGCGCGCTGGACTGGGAGTGATCCCCGGCGCACCGGAAAGCAATCCATGAACAACCAAGGCATCCTCGACAAAGGTGTCGTGACCACCACCGTGGACACGGTCATCAACTGGGCCAAGACGGGCTCGCTGTGGCCCATGACCTTCGGCCTCGCGTGCTGCGCGGTGGAAATGATGCATGCGGGCGCGGCCCGCTACGACATCGACCGCTTCGGCATGCTGTTCCGCCCCAGCCCGCGCCAGAGCGATTTGATGATCGTTGCCGGCACGCTGTGCAACAAGATGGCGCCGGCGCTGCGCAAGGTGTATGACCAGATGGCGGAGCCGCGCTGGGTGCTCTCGATGGGCACCTGCGCCAACGGCGGCGGCTACTACCACTACAGCTATTCCGTGGTGCGCGGCTGCGACCGCATCGTGCCGGTGGACGTGTACGTGCCCGGCTGCCCGCCGACGGCCGAGGCGCTGCTGTACGGCATCATCCAGCTGCAGCAGAAGATCCGCCGCACGCAGACCATCGCGCGCGCCTGAGGGGACGAGACAGATGCACTTCCCTCCCTCGTCCGCCGTCCACCCCGACACGCTCAAGGACACCGTTGCAGCCGCGCTTGGCGACCGGGCCAAGCGCATCGACGTGAAGCTGGGTGAAGTGACGGTCATCGTCACGGCGCAGAACTACCTCGAAGCCTGCCGCACGCTCAAGGACACCGAGGGCTGCAAGTTCGAGCAGCTCATCGACCTGTGCGGCGTGGACTATTCCGAATACCGCGCCGGCGAGTGGGACGGCCCGCGTTACGCCGTGGTCACGCACCTGCTTTCCGTCAGCCTGAACCAGCGCATCCGCGTGCGCGTGTTCTGCCCCGACGACGACCTGCCGGTGGTGGACTCGGTGACGCCGCTCTGGAACTCCGCCAACTGGTTCGAGCGCGAAGCCTTCGACCTGTTCGGCATCGTGTTCGAGGGCCATGCGGACCTGCGCCGCATCCTGACCGACTACGGCTTCATCGGCCACCCGTTCCGCAAGGACTTCCCCGTCTCCGGCCACGTGGAGATGCGCTACGACCCCGAGCGCCAGCGCGTCATCTACCAGCCGGTGACGATCGAGCCGCGCGAGATCACGCCGCGCATCATTCGCGAAGAAAAGTACGGCGGGTTCGCGGAGTAAACGATGGCCGAAATCAAGAACTACACCCTCAACTTCGGCCCGCAGCACCCGGCGGCGCACGGCGTGCTGCGCCTGGTGCTGGAGCTGGACGGCGAAGTGATCCAGCGCGCCGACCCGCACATCGGCCTGCTGCACCGCGCCACCGAGAAGCTCGCGGAGACGCGCACTTACATCCAGTCGCTGCCCTACATGGACCGCCTCGACTACGTGTCGATGATGTCCAACGAGCATGCGTACTGCCTGGCCATCGAGAAGCTGGTGGGCATCGAGGTGCCGATCCGCGCGCAGTACATCCGCGTGATGTTCAGCGAGATCACGCGCCTGCTGAACCACCTGCTGTGGCTCGGCGCGCACGGCCTCGACTGCGGCGCGATGAACATGCTGATCTACTGCTTCCGCGAGCGGGAGGATCTCTTCGACATGTACGAGGCGGTGTCCGGCGCGCGCATGCACGCTGCGTACTTCCGCCCGGGTGGCGTGTACCGCGACCTGCCGGACGTGATGCCGCAGTACAAGGTCAGCAAGATCAAGAACCAGCGCGCCATCGACCGCCTGAACGAGAACCGCCAGGGCACGCTGCTGGACTTCATCGAGGACTTCACGAAGCGCTTCCCCGGCTACGTCGACGAGTACGAGACGCTGCTCACCGACAACCGCATCTGGAAGCAGCGCACCGTGGGCATCGGCGTGGTCACGCCCGAGCGCGCGCTGAACATGGGCTTCACCGGCCCGATGCTGCGCGGCAGCGGCATCGCGTGGGACCTGCGCAAGACGCAGCCCTACGAGGTGTACGACCAGATGGACTTCGACATCCCCGTCGGCAAGACGGGCGATTCGTACGACCGCTACCTCGTGCGCGTGGAAGAACTGCGCCAATCCAATCGCATCATCAAGCAGTGCGTGGACTGGCTGCGCGCCAACCCCGGCCCGGTGATCACCGACAACCACAAAGTGGCGCCGCCGTCGCGCGAGAGCATGAAGAGCAACATGGAGGAGCTGATCCACCACTTCAAGCTCTTCTCCGAAGGCATGCGCGTGCCCGAGGGCGAGGCGTATGCGGGCGTGGAGCACCCCAAGGGCGAGTTCGGCATCTACATCGTGAGCGACGGCGCCAACAAGCCGTACCGCCTGAAGATCCGCGCGCCGGGCTTCGCGCACCTCTCGGCGCTGGACGAAATGGGCCGCGGCCACATGATCGCCGACGCCGTGGCCATCATCGGCACGATGGACATCGTGTTCGGAGAGATCGATCGATGATCACTGAAGACATGAAGACGCGCTTCGCAAAGGAAGTCGCGAAGTACCCGTGGGAGCAGCGCCAGAGCGCCGTGATGGCGTGCCTCGCCATCGTGCAGCACGAGTTCGGCTGGGTGAGCCCCGAGAGCGAAGAGCAGGTGGCCGAGTACCTGGGCATGGCGCCGATCGCCGTGCACGAGGTCACCACGTTCTACAACATGTACAACCAGAAGCCGGTGGGCAAGTACAAGCTGAACGTCTGCACCAACCTGCCGTGCAAGCTGCGTGACGGCGTGAACGCGCTGCAGTACCTGGAAAAGAAGCTGGGCATCGCGATGGGCGAGACCACGGCCGACGGCCTGTTCACGCTGCAGCAAAGCGAATGCCTCGGCGCGTGCGCCGACTCGCCGGTGATGCTGGTGAACGACCGCACGATGTGCAGCTTCATGTCGCAGGACAAGCTCGATCAACTCATCGACGGCCTGAAGTCAGCGGAAGGGGCGAGCCAATGACGCCCGAGCAAGTCCTCCAGCAGTTCGCCGCCACCGGCGTGCAGACCTGCTTCCACAACCGCCACATCAACCCGCAGATCTACGTGGGCCTGGACGGCACGAACTGGCGCCTGAAGGACTACGAGGCGCGCGACGGCTATGCGGCGCTGAAGAAGATCATCGCCGACGGCCTCACGCCGGACCAGGTGATCGCCACCGTCAAGGAATCGGCGCTTCGCGGCCGCGGCGGCGCGGGCTTCCCGACGGGCCTGAAGTGGTCCTTCATGCCCCGCCAGTTCCCGGGCCAGAAGTACCTGGTGTGCAACTCCGACGAGGGCGAGCCGGGCACGTGCAAGGACCGCGACATCCTCGCGTACAACCCGCACATCGTCATCGAGGGCATGATCATCGCGGCCTACGCGATGGGCATCACCGTCGGCTACAACTACATCCACGGCGAGATCTTCCAGGTGTACGAGCGCTTCGAAGAGGCGCTGGAAGAAGCCCGTGCGGCCGGCTACCTCGGCGACAAGATCCTCGGCAGCAACTTCAATTTCCAGCTGCATGCCTTCCACGGCTTCGGCGCGTACATCTGCGGCGAGGAGACGGCGCTGCTCGAATCGCTCGAAGGCAAGAAGGGCCAGCCGCGCTTCAAGCCGCCGTTCCCGGCCAGCTTCGGCGTGTACGGCAAGCCCACGACGATCAACAACACCGAGACCTTCGCGGCAGTGCCCTGGATCATCCGCAACGGCGGCCAGGCCTACCTCGAATGCGGCAAGCCGAACAACGGCGGCACCAAGATTTTCTCGGTGTCCGGTGACGTGGAGCTGCCCGGCAATTACGAGATCCCGCTCGGCACGCCTTTCAGCAAGCTGCTCGAACTCTGTGGCGGCGTGCGCGGCGGCAAGAAGCTCAAGGCCGTGATCCCCGGCGGCTCCTCCGCCCCGGTGCTGCCCGCCGACATCATGATGAACTGCACGATGGACTACGACTCCATCGCCAAGGCGGGCTCCATGCTCGGCTCGGGCGCGGTGATCGTGATGGACGAGACGCGCGACATGGTCGAGAGCCTGCTGCGCCTGTCGTACTTCTACATGCACGAGTCCTGCGGCCAGTGCACGCCGTGCCGCGAGGGCACGGGCTGGCTGTGGCGCGTGGTGGACCGCATCCACCACGGGCACGGGCGGCAAGCCGACATCGACCTGCTGAACTCGGTGGCCGACAACATCCAGGGCCGCACCATCTGCGCGCTGGGCGACGCCGCCGCGATGCCGGTGCGCGCCATGATCAAGCACTTCCGCCACGAGTTCGAGGCGAAGATCCAGAAAGCGACTGTGACGTCATGATCGAGATCAACCTCGACGGCCAGAATGTCTCGGTGACCGAAGGCAGCATGATCATGCATGCCGCCGAGAAGGCCGGCACCTACATCCCGCACTTCTGCTACCACAAGAAGCTCTCCATCGCCGCCAACTGCCGCATGTGCCTGGTGGACGTGGAGAAGGCGCCCAAGCCGATGCCCGCCTGCGCCACGCCCGTCACCAACGGGATGATCGTGCGCACCAAGAGCGACAAGGCCGTGAAGGCCCAGCAGTCGGTGATGGAGTTCCTGCTGATCAACCACCCGCTCGACTGCCCGATCTGCGACCAGGGCGGCGAGTGCCAGCTGCAGGACCTGGCCGTGGGCTACGGCCCCGGCGCCTCGCGCTACGAGGAAGAAAAGCGCGTCGTGCTGCACAAGGACGTGGGCCCGCTGATCTCCATGGAGGAGATGAGCCGCTGCATCCACTGCACCCGCTGCGTGCGCTTCGGCCAGGAAGTGGCCGGCGTGATGGAGCTGGGCATGATCCACCGCGGCGAGCACAGCGAGATCACGACGGTGCTGGGCGACACTGTCGATTCCGAAGTCTCCGGCAACATGATCGACCTGTGCCCGGTGGGCGCGCTCACGAGCAAGCCGTTCCGCTACAGCGCGCGCCCGTGGGAGCTGTCGCGCCGCAAGTCGGTGGCCCCGCACGACTCCAGCGGCGCCAACCTGATCGTGCAGGTGAAGAACAACAAGGTCATGCGCGTGCTGCCCCTCGAGAACGAGGAGGTCAACGAGTGCTGGATCGCCGACCGCGACCGCTTCTCCTATGAAGCGCTGAACGGCGACGAGCGCCTCACCGCGCCGATGATCAAGCAGGGCGGCGAGTGGAAGCAGGTGGACTGGCAGACCGCGCTCGAATACATCGTGCACGGCCTCAAGCACATCAAGCAGGACCACGGTGCTTCCGCCATCGGCGCGCTGGTGAGCCCGCACAGCACGGTGGAAGAGATCTTCCTCGCGAAGCAGCTCGTCAACGCGATGGGCAGCCAGAACGTCGACTACCGCCTCCGTCACGCGCAGTTCCCGGAAGGCGAGGGCGTGCGCTGGCTGGGCACGAGCATCGCGTCGCTCTCGAACCTGCAGGGCGCGCTGGTCGTCGGCTCCAACCTGCGCAAGGACCATCCGCTCTTCGCGCTGCGCGTGCGCGCGGCGACGCGCAAGGGCGCGCTCGTGTCCGTCATCAACGACACCGACAACGACTGGGCCATGCCCATCGCCGGCAAGCACATCGTGGCCGCCGGCCAGTGGGTGCAGGCGCTGGCCGATGTCGCCGCCGCGGTCGGCGCCGAGAAAGGCTCGGACCCGCCCGCGCAAGGCAATGCGACCGACGCCGCCAAGGCCGTCGCCGCCGCGCTGCTGTCCGGCGAGCGCAAGGCCATCCTGCTGGGCAACGCCGCCGCGCACCACGCGAATGCATCGTCGCTGCTCGTGCTCGCGCAGTGGATCGGCGAGCAGACCGGCGCGACCGTCGGCTACCTCACGGAAGCCGCCAACACGGTTGGCGCGCAACTCGTGGGCGCCGTCCCCGGCAACGGCGGCAAGAACGCCGCGCAGATGCTCGCCGGTGGCCTGAAGGCCGCGATCCTGCTGAACGTCGAGCCCGAGTTCGACAGTGCCGCCGGCCGCAATGCGGTGGCAGGCCTCGAGAACACCGACATGGTCGTCACGCTCAGCCCGTTCAAGAGCAACCTCGAATTCAGCGACGTCATCCTGCCGATCGCCCCCTGGACGGAAACGCCCGGCACGTTCGTCAATGCCGAAGGCCGCGTGCAGACGTTCCATGCGGTCGTGAAGCCGCTGGCCGAGACGCGCCCCGCGTGGAAGGTGCTGCGCGTGCTGGGCAACATGCTCGGCCTGCCGGGCTTCGAGTTCGAGTCGGCGCAGGAAGTGCTCCTCGCCGCACGTGGTGCCGCCGATGCGCAGCAGCCGATGGCGCAGGGCGACAAGCTCTCCAACCGCACGACGGCTTCGATCGACCTGAACGCGCAAGCCGGCAAGCCCGCCAGCGCCGCGATCTACCAGCTCGACCCCATCGTGCGCCGTGCGCCCAGCCTGCAGCTCACCGCCGACGGCAAGGCCGGCGCGCCGGTGCAGCAAGCCGAGGAGGCCCTCGCATGATCGACACGATCTACGGCTACGGCAACAACCTGATCGCCGCGCCCTGGTGGACCGGCGCCGGCTGGCCGGTGATCTGGACCCTGATCAAGATCATCCTCGTCGTGCTGCCCCTGATGGGAGCCGTCGCTTACCTCACGCTGTGGGAGCGCAAGGCCATCGGCTTCACGCAGGTGCGCCCGGGACCCAACCGCATCGGCCCGTTCGGCCTGCTGCAGCCGATCGCCGACGCGCTGAAGCTGCTGACGAAGGAGATCATCCTCCCGACGGTGGCGAACAAGGGCCTGTTCTACCTGGGCCCGATCATGACGATCATGCCGGCGCTGGCCGCATGGGTGGTCATCCCCTTCGGCCCCGACGTCGCGCTCGCCAACATCAACGCGGGCCTGCTGTTCCTGATGGCCATCACCTCGCTGGAGGTGTACGGCGTGATCATCGCGGGCTGGGCGTCCAACTCCAAGTACGCCTTCCTCGGCGCGCTGCGCGCGTCGGCGCAGATGGTGAGCTACGAAATCGCCATGGGCTTTGCGCTCGTGGTGGTGCTCATGGTCACCGGCAGCCTGAACATGACCGACATCGTGCTGCAGCAGGACAAGGGCTACTTCGCATCGAAGGGCCTGAACATCCTGTCGTGGAACTGGCTGCCGCTGCTGCCGATCTTCGTCGTGTACTTCGTCTCGGGCCTGGCTGAGACCAACCGCCACCCCTTCGACGTGGTGGAAGGCGAATCGGAGATCGTCGCCGGCCACATGATCGAGTACTCGGGCATGAGCTTCGCCATGTTCTTCCTGGCGGAGTACGCCAACATGTGGCTCGTCTCCATCCTCGCGGTGGTGATGTTCCTCGGCGGCTGGCTGCCCCCGGTGGAAGCGCCGCTCATCTCGTGGATCCCCGGCTGGATCTGGCTGGGCCTGAAGACCTTCGTGATGGTCACGATGTTCCTGTGGATCCGCTCGACCTTCCCGCGCTACCGCTACGACCAGATCATGCGCCTGGGCTGGAAGATCTTCATCCCGGTCACGCTGGTGTGGCTGGTCGTGGTGGGCCTGTGGATGCAGACCCCCTACAACATCTGGAAGTGAGCCAGCAATGGCACAGACACTCGCACACCAACCCGGCTTCAGCCTGAAGGACTTCCTGTCGTCCTTCATGCTCGTGGAGCTGTTCAAGGGCCTGCGCGTCACGGGCAAGTACTTCTTCGCCCGCAAGATCACCGTGCAGTTCCCGGAAGAGAAGACGCCGCTGTCCCCGCGCTTCCGCGGCCTGCACGCCCTGCGCCGCTACGAGAACGGCGAAGAGCGCTGCATCGCCTGCAAGCTGTGCGAGGCCGTGTGCCCCGCGCTGGCCATCACCATCGAGAGCGAGCAGCGCGACGACGGCACGCGCCGCACCACGCGCTACGACATCGACCTGACCAAGTGCATCTTCTGCGGCTTCTGCGAGGAAAGCTGCCCGGTGGACTCCATCGTCGAGACGCACATCCTCGAGTACCACGGCGAGAAGCGCGGCGACCTGTACTTCACCAAGGACATGCTGCTGGCCGTGGGCGACCGCTACGAGGCGGAGATCGCCGAGCGCAAGGCGGCCGACGCGAAATACAGGTAAGACATGGATATCCGCACCGGCTTCTTCTACCTCTTCTCCGCGATCCTGCTGATCGCGGCCTTCCGCGTCATCACCGCCCGCAACCCGGTGTACGCCGCGCTGTTCCTGGTGCTGGCGTTCTTCCAGGCGTCGGCCGTGTGGCTGCTGCTGAAGGCGGAGTTCCTGGCGATCTCGCTGGTGCTCGTCTACGTCGGCGCCGTGATGGTGCTGTTCCTGTTCGTCGTGATGATGCTGGACATCAACGTCGACAGCATCCGCCAGGGCTTCTGGAAGCACTTCCCGCTGGCGGCCAGCATCGGCGCGCTGATCGCGCTGGAGATGGCCGCCGTGCTGCTGGGCGGCTTCCCGATCGGCGAGGGCACGGCTTCCGCCACGGCGCAGCCGGCGGCTGCCGCGGCGGTGCAGTACTCCAACACCAAGGAGCTGGGCAAGCTGCTGTACACGCAGTACCTGTACCCGCTGGAGATCGCCGCCGTCATCCTGCTCGTGGCCATCGTCGCCGCCATCGCGCTCACGCTGCGCACGCGCAAGGACAGCAAGCACATCGACCCGTCGCTGCAGGTGCGCGTGAAGGCGCGCGACCGCGTTTCCATCGTCAAGCTGCCTTCCGTGCAGCAGGCCCCGGCGCCTGTTGCCCCTGAAGCCGCCCCGGAGGGCAAGGCATGACCATCACCCTCGGCCACTTCCTCACGCTCGGCGCCATCCTGTTTGCGCTGTCGGTGATCGGCATCTTCCTGAACCGCCGCAACCTCATCGTGCTGCTGATGTGCATCGAGCTGATGCTGCTGGCGGTGAACATGAACTTCGTGGCGTTCTCGTACTACCTGAACGACATGCACGGGCAGGTGTTCGTGTTCTTCATCCTCACGGTCGCCGCGGCGGAGTCGGCGATCGGGCTTGCGATTTTGGTGCTGCTGTTCCGCAACAAAGAAAACATCAACGTCGAAGAACTGAACGCCCTGAAGGGCTGAGCGCCACGAGGCGACAAGAAACATGGCTTCAACACTGAACGCATCGACGCTGCTCGCCGTACCGCTCGCGCCCCTGGCGGGCGCGATCGCGGCCGGCATCTTCGGCACCACCTTCGGCGGCCGCATCTTCGGCCGGCGCCTCTCGCACACGCTCACCATCCTGGGCGTGTTCATCGCCTTCGTCATCTCCGTGATGACGCTCAAGAGCGTGGCCGTGGACGGCGCGCGCTTCAACCAGACCCTCTACGAGTGGATGGTGGTGGGCGGCCTGAAGATGGAGGTGGGCTTCCTCGTCGACGGCCTCACCGCGATGATGATGTGCGTGGTGACGTTCGTGTCGCTGATGGTGCACATCTACACCATCGGCTACATGGAAGAGGACGAGGGCTACAACCGCTTCTTCGGCTACATCTCGCTCTTCACCTTCTCGATGCTCATGCTGGTCATGAGCAACAACTTCCTGCAGCTGTTCTTCGGCTGGGAGGCGGTGGGCCTCGTTTCCTACCTGCTGATCGGCTTCTGGTACACCAAGCCGACGGCCATCTTCGCCAACCTCAAGGCCTTCCTGGTCAACCGCGTCGGCGACTTCGGCTTCATCCTCGGCATCGGCCTGATCGTCGCGTACAGCGGCTCGCTCGCGTACGGCGAGGTGTTCGGCAAGGCCCACGAGCTGGCCAAGGCCGGCTTCCTGCCGGGCACCGAGTGGCAGCTGATCACCGTCATCTGCATCTGCCTCTTCATCGGCGCCATGGGCAAGAGCGCGCAGTTCCCGCTGCACGTGTGGCTGCCCGACTCGATGGAAGGCCCGACGCCGATCTCCGCGCTGATCCACGCCGCCACGATGGTGACGGCCGGCATCTTCATGGTGGCGCGCATGTCGCCGCTGTTCGAGCTGTCGGAGACCGCGCTGTCCTTCGTGATGATCATCGGCGCGATCACGGCCCTGTTCATGGGCTTCCTCGGCATCATCCAGAACGACATCAAGCGCGTGGTGGCGTATTCCACGCTGTCGCAGCTGGGTTACATGACCGTGGCGCTGGGCGCGTCCGCCTACTCGGTGGCCGTGTTCCACCTGATGACGCACGCGTTCTTCAAGGCGCTGCTGTTCCTCGCGGCCGGCTCGGTGATCATCGGCATGCACCACAACCAGGACATCCGCTACATGGGCAACGTGCGCAAGTACATGCCCATCACGTGGATCACGTCGCTGCTGGGCTCGCTGGCGCTGATCGGCACGCCCCTCTTCGCCGGGTTCTATTCCAAGGACATGATCATCGAGGCGGTGCACCTGTCGACGGTGTGGGGCCGCGGCTTCGCGTATTTCGCGGTGATGGCGGGCGTCTTCGTGACGGCGTTCTACTCGTTCCGCATGTACTTCCTGGTGTTCCACGGCGCGGAGCGCTACGACCAGAACCCGGACGCGCACCACCACCACGACGCGCACGAGGAGCCCGACCATGGCCACCATGCGGACCACGCCAAGCCGCACGAGTCGCCCTGGGTCGTCACCGCGCCGCTGATCCTGCTGGCCTTCCCCTCGGTGGTGATCGGCTTCCTCACCGTGCAGCCGATGCTGTTCGGCGACTTCTTCAAGGACGCGATCGTCGTCGACTCGGACAAGCACCCCGCGATGTCGATGCTCAAGCACGAGTTCCATGGCGCGGCGCAGATGGCGCTGCACGGGCTGACCACGCCGGTGTTCTGGCTGGCGCTCGCGGGCGTCGTGACCGCCTGGTACATGTACATGAAGAACCCGGCGCTGCCCGCGGCGATCAAGGCGCGCGTGGAGCCGCTGTACAAGCTGCTGGACAACAAGTACTACATGGACTGGATCAACGAGAACGTCATCGCCCGCGCGGCGCGCGCACTCGGCACCGGCCTGTGGAAGGGCGGCGACCAGGGCGTCATCGAGGGCGTGTTCGTCAACGGCAGCGCGCGCGCGGTCGGCTGGTTCGCGGGCGTCATCCGCTGGGTGCAGTCCGGCTACATCTACCACTACGCCTTCGCGATGCTGCTCGGCGTGATCGTGCTCATGACGTACTTCGTCACGTGGCCGACGCTCAAACAGATCTGGCTCAAGTAGGAGAACAAGAAGAATGGGACTCTTGAGTCTTGCCATCTGGACGCCGATCGTGTTCGGCGCCATCCTGCTGGCGCTGGGCCGCGACGACCAGGCGCGCGTGGTGCGCTGGATCGCGCTGATCGGCTCCGTCGCCAGCTTCCTCGTCACGCTGCCGCTGTTCTCGAAATTCGACCGCGCCACGTCCGCCTTCCAGTTCGTCGAGAAGTCGCCGTGGATCGACCGCTTCCACGTCAACTACCACCTCGGCATCGACGGCATCTCGTTCTGGTTCGTGCTGCTCACGGCGTTCATCACCGTGGTGGTGGTCATCTCCGCCTGGGAAGTGATCACCGAGCGCGTCAACCAGTACATGGGCGCGTTCCTGATCCTCTCGGGCCTGATGATCGGCGTGTTCTGCGCGCTCGACGCGGTGCTGTTCTACGTGTTCTTCGAGGCCACGCTGATCCCGATGTATTTGATCATCGGTATCTGGGGCGGCCCCAACAAGATCTACGCGGCGTTCAAGTTCTTCCTGTACACGCTGCTCGGCTCGCTGCTGATGCTGATCGCCTTGGTGTACCTCTACACCAAGTCCGGCGGCAGCTTCGACATCGCGACGTGGCACAAGCTGCCGATCCCGATGTCGGCGCAGGTGCTTCTGTTCTTCGGATTCTTCGCGGCCTTCGCGGTGAAGGTGCCGATGTGGCCGGTGCACACCTGGCTGCCCGACGTGCACGTCGAGGCGCCCACGGGCGGCTCCGCGGTGCTGGCGGCCATCATGCTGAAACTGGGTGCCTACGGCTTCCTGCGGTTCTCGATGCCGATCGCGCCCGACGCGTCGCGTGAATGGGCGTGGTTCATCATCGCGCTGTCGTTGATCGCCGTGATCTACGTGGGCCTCGTTGCGATGGTGCAGCAGGACATGAAGAAGCTGATCGCCTATTCGTCCGTGGCGCACATGGGTTTCGTCACGCTCGGCTTCTTCATCTTCAATGACCTCGGCGTGTCGGGCGGCATCGTGCAGATGATCGCGCACGGCTTCGTCTCGGGCGCCATGTTCCTCTGCGTGGGCGTGCTGTACGACCGGGTGCACTCGCGCATGATCTCCAGCTACGGCGGAGTGGTGAACACCATGCCGAACTTCACGGCGTTCGCCGTGCTGTTCGCGATGGCCAACTGCGGCCTGCCCGCCACCGCCGGTTTCGTGGGCGAGTGGATGGTGATCCTGGGCGCGGTGAAGTTCAACTTCTGGATCGGCCTGCTGGCCGCCACGGCGCTGATCTTCGGCGCGGCGTACACGCTGTGGATGGTCAAGCGCGTGTACTTCGGCGCCGTCGCCAACGAGGAAGTGCGCGAGCTCACGGACATCAACGCCCGCGAGTTCCTGATGCTGGGCCTGCTGGCGATCGCCGTCCTGTACATGGGCCTGCACCCGAAGCCCTTCACGGACATCATGAACGCGTCGGTGGCGGACTTCCTGAAGCACGTCGCGGTCTCCAAGCTGCAGTGAAGAAATGTTAACCCCCACGTTCACTACGTTCTCTGCCCCCCGAGGGGGCTTCAGCCTCCTAGAGGCGGCTCGTCGGAGGCTGCAGAAATGATCGATTCCAACAGCTGGACGTCCGTGCACCCGGAGCTGGTGCTGCTCGTCGCTTCCTGCCTGATCGCGATGATCGACCTGGGCGTGACGTCCGCGCGCCGCACGGTCACCTACGTGCTCACGCTGCTCACGCTGGGCTTCGTCGCGTTCACCACCGCCAACGCGGCGCTCGACGGCGACACCATCTACGGCTTCGGCCGCATGGTGGTGGCCGACCCCATGGGCAACTGGCTCAAGTGCTTCTCCACCATCGCCATGATGGTGTGCCTCGTCTATGGCCGCCCCTACGCCGGCGACCGCGACATGCTGCGCGGCGGCGAGATGTTCACGCTCGCGATGTTCGCGCTCATGGGCATCTTCATCATGATCTCGGGCAGCAACTTCCTCGTGCTGTACCTGGGCCTGGAACTGCTCACGCTCTCCAGCTACGCGCTCGTGGCGCTGCGCCGCGACCACACCGTGTCCACCGAAGCGGCGATGAAGTACTTCGTGCTCGGTGCGATGGCCAGCGGCTTCCTGCTCTACGGCCTGTCGATGCTGTACGGCGCCACCGGTTCGCTGGACATCGAGCAGGTGTTCAAGGCCGTCGGCACGGGCCGCATCAACCACCAGGTGCTGGTGTTCGGCCTCGTGTTCATCGTGTCCGGCCTCGCGTTCAAGCTGGGTGCCGCGCCGTTCCACATGTGGATCCCCGATGTTTACCAGGGGGCGCCCACGGCCGTCACGCTGATGATCGGCAGCGCGCCGGAGCTGGCGGCCTTCGCGATGACGATGCGCCTGCTGGTCGAAGGCCTGATCCCGCTCGCGATCGACTGGCAGAAGATGCTGATCGTGCTCGCTGTCTGCTCGCTGGCCATCGGCAACCTCGCGGCCATCGCGCAGAGCAACCTCAAGCGCATGCTGGCCTATTCGACCATCGGCCAGATGGGCTTCGTGGTCCTCGGCCTCGCGGTCGGCGTGGTGAACGGCAATACCGAGAACGGCGCCAACGCGTACAGCGCGGCGATGTTCTACATCGTCACCTACGTGCTTACCACGCTGGGCAGCTTCGGCATCATCCTGCTGCTGGCGCGCGAAGGCTTCGAGAGCGAGGAGATCACCGACCTCGCCGGCCTCAACCAGCGCAGCCCGCTCTACGCGGCCATCATGTCGATCTGCCTCTTCTCGCTGGCCGGCATCCCGCCGATGGTGGGGTTCTACGCCAAGCTCACCGTGCTGCAGGCGCTGGTCGCGTCGGGGCAGGGCCTGTACGTGGGGCTGGCGATCTACGCGGTGATCATGTCGCTGATCGCGGCGTTCTACTACCTGCGCGTCGTGAAGGTCATGTACTTCGACGAGCCGCTCACCGCCACCACGGTGGCCGCGCCCACCGACGTGCGCGTGGTGCTGTCCATCAACGGTGCGCTGGTGCTCGTGCTCGGCATCGTGCCCGGCGGACTGCTCACGTTGTGCATGGACGCGATCGTCAAGACCCTGGGCACCTAGGAATGTTGGCCCCCACGCTCCGCACTGCGTGTCGTCGCTGCCCCCCGAGGGGGCGCAGCCCTTCTTGGGGCGGCCCGGCGAAGGGCTGACGTGTCGCAGTCGGCATCGGTCTGGGCGGTGTTGATCGCCGCGGTCATCGCGGCGAACCTGCCCTTCCTCACCGGCCGGCTGTTCGGCATCGTGCCCCTCAAGCGGGGCAAGAACTTCGCCATGCACGTGGGCGAACTCGTGGCGCTGTATTTCCTCGTGATCGGCATGGGCCTGCTGCTCGAGAAGCGGCTGGGCCAGATCGCGCCGCAGGGCTGGGAGTTCTACGCGATCACGGGCGCGCTCTTCATCACGCTCGCCTTCCCCGGCTTCACCTGGCGCTACTTGCGCAAAAACAAATGACGACCCCCACGCTCCCCACTTCGTGTGGTTCGCTGCCCCCCGAGGGGGCTTCATTCGCCTTGGGGCGGCCCGGCGGCGAATGATGGATGACAAGCACCTCATCGAGGAGCAGGTCTCCCGCGAGGAGGTCTACAAAGGCCGCTTGCTGCACGCGGTGAAGGACACCGTGCGGCTGCCGGACGGCAAGCTCGCCACGCGCGAGTACGTGCTGCACCCCGGCGCCGTGCTGGTTGTGCCGCTGCTGCCCGACGGCCGCATCGTGCTGGAGCGGCAGTACCGCTACCCGGTGCGGCAGGTGATGATCGAAGTGCCGGCCGGCAAGATCGACCCGGGCGAGGACCTGCTGTCCTGCGCCAAACGCGAGCTGCTGGAAGAGACCGGCTACAGCGGCGCCGAGTGGGCGTACGCGGGCAAGATCGCCCACTGCATCGGCTACTCCGACGAGTACATCCACATCTTCTTCGCCCGGGGGCTCACGGCCGGCGCGGCGCAGCTGGACGAGGGCGAGTTCCTCGACACCATCCTCGCAACCCCGGAGGAGTTCCTCGCGTGGTGCCGCGACGGCAAGGTGAACGACTCCAAGACCCTGGTCGCGGCCCTTTGGCTGCAGAACATCCTGTCCGGGGCTTGGAAATTGGACTGGCGAGCATAATTGAAGGACCATGAAGGTCCTGAACCTCCAGTGCAGCAGCGGCCACGCCTTCGAAGGCTGGTTCGCCTCGGAAGACGACTTCCAGGGGCAGCATGCGCGCGGGCTGGTGGAGTGCCCGATGTGCGGCGACCAGCATGTCCAGAAGCTGCCCAGCGCGCCGCGCCTGAACCTCGGCGCCGCGCGTGAAGAGCCCAAGCGCGAAGTGATGGCCACGCCCGACGCCGCCATGCAGGCCGCGTACCTGAAGATGGTGCGCCACGTCATGGCCAACACCGAGGACGTCGGCGAGCGCTTCGCCGATGAAGCCCGCAAGATCCACTACGGCGAAAGCGAGGAGCGCGGCATCCGCGGCAAGGCCTCGCGCGAGCAGACCGAGGCGCTGCTCGAAGAAGGCATCGGCGTCATGCCGCTGCCGATCCCGGACGCACTGAAAGGTCCCCTCCAGTAAGCGGGCTGCTCGACCATATTCGTACGAATATGATGGTCTTCTCCCCCGATGAAGACCTACCGGCTCCAGCTCCGCTTCCTGCTGCCCCTCGTTGCCACGCTCATCGCGGCGGCGTGGCTCGCAGCCCCCGTATTCGACAAGCTCACGCTGCGGTGGTTCAGCCGCGACCTCACCAGCCGCGGCATCCTGGTCGCGAATGCGCTCTCGGATTCCGTGGCCGACGCCGTCCTGTACGACCGCGTGCAGCGCCTCAAGCCGCTGTTCAACCGCGCGGTGGAGGACGAGCGCCTGTTCGCGGTCGGCGTGTGCAGCCCGTCCGGCGCTTTGCTCACGAAGACGGACCGCTACCCCGCGACGCTCGACTGCGAACGCGCAGCGGAAGTGGCGCAGGAGGCGCAGCCGCACCTCGCCCTTGAAGGCGGCTCGGTGCACGTGGCTGTGCGCGACGTGCTCGACCGCCGGCCACGCACGCCGGGCACTGGTGCCGAGTTCGGCTTGCCGCTGCCGCAACTGCCGCCGGCCGAAGAACCGGCGACGACCTCGGAGCCGCTCGTGCTCGCGCGCATCGTGCTGCTGCACGACCTGAGCTTCATCGAGCGCCGCAGCCAGGACACTCGCCGCTACCTGATCGGGATGATCGCGGCGCTCGGCCTCGTCATCTCGTTCATCACCGTCGTCGTGGCGCAGCTCAGCTGGCGCGGCTGGGTGAATGGCGCACGTGCGCTCATGCGCGGCGAGGTGCTGCTCGCGCCGATCACGTCGTCGCCGGAACTGGCGCCGCTCGCCGCCGACCTGCGCGGACGGTTGCGCGACCTCGAGGACGAGTACCGCCGCTCGCAAGGTCCCGAGACGGAGTGGAACGCCGGGCGCCTGCGACAGTTGCTCAAGACGCAATTGAGCGGCGACCAGGTGATCGTGGTCTCCAACCGCGAGCCCTACATCCACGAGAAGACCGAGACCGGCATCGTGGTCAAGCGCCCTGCAAGCGGGCTTGTCACGGCGGTGGAGCCCGTGATGCGGGCGTGCTCCGGCACTTGGATCGCGCACGGCAGCGGCTCGGCCGACCGCGACGTGGTGGACGCAGCCGACCGCGTGGCCGTCCCGCCCGGCCACGACGATTACTGGCTGCGCCGCATCTGGCTCACGCCGGAGGAAGAGCAGGGCTACTACTACGGCTTCGCCAACGAGGGCCTCTGGCCGCTGTGCCACGTGGCGCACGTGCGGCCTGTGTTCCGCGAATCCGACTGGCAGGCCTACAAGGAGGTGAACCGGCGCTTTGCCGATGCGGTGGTGGCCGAAGCGCGCGGCGACGACCCCGTCGTGCTGGTGCAGGACTACCACTTCGCGCTGCTGCCCGCGTTGATTCGCGAGAAGCTGCCGCGCGCCACGATCCTCACCTTCTGGCACATCCCGTGGCCGAACCCGGAGTCCTTCGGCATCTGCCCGTGGCGCCGCGAGATCCTGCAGGGCATGCTGGGCAGCACCATCCTCGGCTTCCACACGCGCTACCACTGCAAGAACTTCATCGAGACGGTGGACCGTTACCTGGAAGCGCGCATCGAGCACGAGCACTCCACGATCTCCTACCGCGAGAAGGACACGCTGGTGGAGAGCTACCCCATCTCCATCGAGTGGCCGCGCGAGGACGAGTCCATGCCGCCGGTGGCGCAGTGCCGCGCCAATGTCGTTGCGCGCCTGGCGCTGCCGCAGCAGGCGTGCATCGCGGTGGGCATCGACCGCTTCGACTACACCAAGGGCATCCTGGAGCGCATGAACGCGGTGGAGCGCTTCCTCGAGAAGCACCCGGAGTGGGTGGGCCGCTTCGTGCTCGTGCAAGTGGCGGCGCCTACGCGCGCGGCGCTGGACGAATACCGCAACTTCAGCCTGCGCGTGCAGGAGCTGGCCGACCGCATCAACGCGCGCTTCGGCAACGGCACGTATGCGCCCATCGTGCTGCTCGCGAAGCACCACGAGCACGATGCCGTGATGGAGCTCTTCCGCGCCGCGGACATCTGCCTCGTGACCAGCCTGCACGACGGCATGAACCTCGTGTGCAAGGAGTTCGTCGCCGCGCGCGACGACCAGCAGGGCGTGCTGATCCTCAGCCGCTTCGCGGGGGCGGCGCGCGAGATGCCGGAGGCGCTGATCGTCAACCCCTACCACGTCGAGGAGACGGCGGATGCGCTGCATCGCGCGGCTGTCATGCCGCCGGCCGAACAGCGCGAGCGCATGGCCAGCCTGCGCAGCACGGTGCGCGAGTTCAACGTGTTCCGGTGGGCGGGGCGGATGCTCGCGGATGCCGGTCGTTGGCGCCTGCGCGCGCGCATCGAGGAGCGCGTGAGGCGGTTGGGGGCGTCCTAGTCAGTCGAGGAACTGCAGCGAAGCAAGCCGTGCGTACGTCCCACCCGACGCGACGAGCTCTTCGTGCCGGCCCACTTCGACGATCCGTCCGAGGTCCATCACCACGATGCGATCCGCCCGCTGCACCGTCGCCAACCGGTGCGCGATGACGAGCGTCGTGCGCCCCTTCATCGCGGACTCAAGAGCCGCCTGCACCATCCGCTCGCTCTCGGCGTCGAGTGCGCTCGTCGCTTCGTCCAGCAGCAGCAAGGGTGCGTTCTTGAGCATCGCGCGTGCGATCGCGATGCGCTGGCGCTGCCCGCCCGAGATGCGCACGCCACGTTCGCCAAGGAAGGTGTCGTAGCCCTGGGGCAGGGCGCGGATGAAGTCGTCGGCGAAGGCAGCGCGCGCCGCCGCGTGCACCTCTTCGTCGGTTGCCCCGGGCCGGCCGTACCGGATGTTCTCCAGTGCATTGGCCGAGAAGATCACCGCGTCCTGCGGCACGAGCGCGATGCGCGAGCGCAGGTCCGCGAGCGCCATCGCGCGGATCGGCGTGCCGTCGATGGCGATCTCGCCGCTGGACGGGTCGTAGAACCGCAGCAGCAAGGAGAAAACGGTTGTCTTGCCGGCGCCGCTGGCTCCAACGAGAGCCACGGTCTCACCGGGCGCGACGGTGAGCTGGAAGTCCCTGAGCGAGGGCGCGGCGGGACGCGACGGGTAGTGGAACGTCACGTTGTCGAAGGCGACCGCGCTGCCGCCGGCGGGCCGTGGCGCTGCAACCGCGTCCACAGGCGAGGTCACGGGCGAGCGGCTGGCCAGCAGCTCCATCAACCGCTCGGTCGCACCGGCGGCACGCAAGAGATCGCCATACACCTCGCCGAGCACACCCACGGCCCCCGCGAAGATGATCACGTACAGCGCCGCCTGCCCGAGCTGGCCGGCGGTCAACTGCCCCGCCATCACCGCCTGCGTGCCCTTGTACAAGCCCCACAGCATCAGGGCCGCGTTCGCGATGATGATGAACGCCACCAGCACGGCCCGTGCGCGCGTGCGCCGGATGCCGGTGCGAAACGCGTTCTCCGTCGCGTCGCCGAAGCGCCGCGCCTCGCGAGCCTCCGCCGTGTAGCTTTGCACGACCGGAATGGCGTTGAGCACTTCCGCCGCGATCGCGCTCGAATCGGCCACGCGGTCCTGGCTTGCGCGCGAGAGCTTGCGCACGCGTCGCCCGAAAGCCATTGCGGGCAGCACCACCAGCAGCACCGCCGCGAGGACCAGCGACATCACATACGGATGCGTGTAGACCAGCATCGCGAGTGCGCCGACGCCCATCACCACGTTGCGCAGGCCGAGCGAGAACGAAGAGCCCACGACGGTTTGCACCAGCGTCGTGTCGGTGGTCAGGCGCGAGAGCACTTCACCGGTCTGCGTCGTCTCGAAGAACTCCGGGCTCTGTTCGAGCACGTGGGCATAGACGGCGGTGCGCAGGTCCGCCGTCACGCGCTCGCCGAGCCAGCTGACGAAGTAGAAGCGCGCCGCGGAGAACACGCCGAGGGCAACCGCCACCGCGAACAACGCGAGGAAGTTGTCTTGCAGCGCGACGAGCCGCTCGCCGTGGCCGCCCGCGGCAATGCCCTCGTCGATCATGCCGCGCAGGGCGACGGGGAACAGCAACGTGGCGGCGGCGGCGAGCACGAGGAACACGCCCGCTGCCGCGATGTGCCCGCGGTAGGGGCGCAGGAAGGGCAGCAGCCCGGAGAGGGACTTCGGCGTGCCTTTCGGCGGGGTGGGGGAAGCGAGCTCGGCCATGGCTGGGTTGCAGGGTAACAGCACCGGCGCGCGGCGATGGATTGCGGGTCAAGCCCGCAATGACAGCCAGTGAGCTGGTTGCCAGCCCTCGAGGCGAAGCGCATCATGCGGGCTCGCCAACAAGGAGAACACGATGAGCTTCTTCAGCAAGATCCTCGACAAACTCGGTTTCGACGCAGGCGCAAGCAAGGTGGAGGCGATGCTCAACGCACCCGTGCCGCCCAAGGCCCCGGCGGGCGCGCCCGCAGCCCCTGCGGTGCAGCCGGTGAGCCAGGTGGACGTCACCGCGCAACTCGAAGCCAAAGCCGCCGCCAACCCGCAGAAGCTCAATTGGCGCACCTCCATCGTCGACCTGCTCAAGCTGCTGGACATCGACAGCAGCTTCAATGCCCGCAAGGAACTCGCCACCGAGCTGGGCTGCCCCGCCGACCTGATGGCCGACTCCGCGAAGATGAACATGTGGCTGCACAAGACGGTGATGCAGAAACTCGCCGCCAACGGCGGCAAGGTGCCGGCGGACCTGCTGTAGACCTCAGGTCTTGAAGGCCGGCGTGACGGCGCGCGCGTCCCAGAGTGACTTGAGCTCCTCGTTGAGGACCGTCACCGTGATCGACGCGCCCTGCATCTCGAGCGACGTGGTGTAGTTGCCGACCAGGGAGCGCACCGGCTCGAGCCCTTCGCGCGACAGGCGCTGCGCGGCCTCGTGGTACAGCAGGTACTGCTCGAGCAGCGGGGTGCCGCCCAGGCCGTTGACGAACAGCAGCACCTCGTCGCCCGCCTTGGCGGCGACGTCCTTGAGGATCGGCGTCATCAACTCGTCGACGATCTCCGCCGCGGGCCGCACGCTCGCGCGGCGCCGGCCCGGCTCGCCGTGGATGCCGACGCCGACCTCCATCTCGTCGGGGCCGATCTCGAACGTCGCCACCCCGGCTTCGGGCACGGTGCAGCTCGTGAAAGCGACACCCATCGACGCGGTGCAGGCGTTCACCTTGTCCGCGAGGCGCTTGCACGCGGCGAGGTCCATGCCTTGCTCCGCGGCTGCGCCAACGATCTTCTCGACGACCACGGTCCCTGCGACGCCGCGCCGGCCCGGCCCGTGCCCACCCGAGTCCACCGACACGTCGTCGTTGACCAGGATCGACGCGTACTCGATGTCCATCATGTCCATGGCCATCTGGAAGTTCATCACGTCGCCCGCGTAGTTCTTCACGATGAAGAGCACGCCCGCGTCGCTGGCAACAGCACGCGCGGCCGCCAGCATCTGGTTGGGCGTTGGGGAAGTGAACACCGCGCCGGGGCAGGCCGCATCCAGCATGCCCTCGCCGACGAAGCCGATGTGCAGCGGCTCGTGCCCCGAGCCGCCGCCGGAGATGAGCGCCACCTTCGAGCGGTTCGGCGCTTTCCGGCGCACGAAGAGCGGGTCTTCGTTGAGCGCGACGAGGTTCGAGTGCGCCGCCGCGAAGCCCAGCGCCGCCTCGTACACGAGGTCGCTCGGGAGGTTGGTGAACTTCTTCATGGGGTCGCGGCCGGATGCACCATTATGGTCAGCCCCGCCGCCTACGCAAGGTTCTCTGCGGTGAGGATTTCGATGCGCGGGTTGCTCACCGCGAGCGCGCCGCGCACCTCCTCGCACAGCAGGCGCAGCACGCGCGCGGCCGTCATCACGGCGTAGTGCACGTCCTGCTGCAGCACGTAGGACACCACGTTGGCCACCAGCAGCTGGCGGTGCATCTCCAGCAGGTCGTGCACCACGAAGCCCAGCGAGCTGTCGTAGCCGTACTCCTGCAAGGCGCGGCTTACGCCGTGCGAGCCCGGACCGATGTTGTAGATGGCGTGGACCTTGCCGCCCATGCGGGCCGGGTCGAGGAACTCGCGCGCGAACGCGTAGGCCTGGTCCTCCGCTTCGGGCAGGTCGGGCAGCTCCACGAGCCGCGACGACGGGAAGCGCTCCTCCAGCACCTGCGCGAAGCCGATGCGCCGGTCGATCTCCGACGCGAACCGCGTGGGCGGCGACAGCATCAGGCAGCGCCCCTCCTCGCCGTGCGGCAGCCCGCGCCCGAGCAGCAGGCCCGCGGTGCGGCCCGCCGCGCGGTTGTCGGCGCCGACGAAGGTTTCGCGCAGCGAACCCGGCACGTCGGAGAACAACGTCACCACATGCACGCCGCTCCTCACGAGCTCGTTGATCGCGAGCTTGACCTGCGGCACATCGGGTGCGAGCAGTGCGATGCCGTCGAGGTCCGTCATCTTCGCGAGCTCCGCCGCGAAGTCCGCGCCATCGGTGTTGGGCAGCCGGTGCGTGATCTCGGTGATGTGCTGGTGGCGGAAGTCGCCCGCGGCCTGGGCCACCACGCGGTCGATCATGTCGAAGAAACCGCGCCGCGCGGCCGGCAGCACGAAGGCGAACTTGTAGTTGGGCGTCGAGCGCGGGCGGCCGCGCGCGGGCATGCCGGCGCCCAGCTGCGCCATGACCGCGCGCACCTTGTCCACCGTCGCCGGGTTCACCCCGGGGCGGTTGTTCAGGACGCGGTCCACGGTGGCCGTGCTGACCCCCGCTGCTTCCGCGATCTGCTGGATGGTGGCGGCCATTCCCCTCAGCTAAATCAATCAGCTCCAGCGAAATGTACTCCATCTCAGGGTTTGTATTGATTGATTGCTTTATTGATGTAATTAACATCAATCCCATCAGCTCCGGCTGATCGGCATGAGCAGGACGCCGCGGAAACCCCTTTCCCTTACGCATGGAGACGCATCGATGAAGCTGAAAACCACCCTGCGGTGCCTGCTGGCCGGCGCCGCGCTGGGCATGACGGGCCTCTCGGCCCACGCCCAGGACAAGACCCTGACGCTCTGCTGGGCGGCCTGGGACCCCGCCAACGCCCTGGTCGAGCTGTCCAAGGACTTCACGGCCAAGACCGGCATCAACATGAAGTACGAGTTCGTGCCGTGGCCGAACTTCGCGCAGCGCATGCTCAACGAGCTCAACTCGAAGGGCAAGCTGTGCGACCTGCTGATCGGCGACAGCCAGTGGATCGGCTCGGCCGCCACCGAAGGCCACTACATCAAGCTCAACGAGTTCTTCGACAGGAACGGCATCAAGATGGGCGACTTCATGCCCGCCACCGTCGAGGGCTACTCGACGTGGCCCAAGGGCTCGAAGAACTACTGGGCCCTGCCGGCGATGGGCGACGCGGTGGCGTTCACCTACCGCAAGGACTGGTTCGCCAGGCCGGAGCTGCGCGCCGAGTTCAAGCAGAAGTTCAACCGCGACCTGGCCCCGCCCACCACGTGGGACGAGTTCAGGCAGGTGGCGCAGTTCTTCCAGAACCGCAACGTCGACGGCAAGAAGGTCTACGGCGCGGCGCTCTACACCGAGCGCGGCTCCGAGGGCATCACCATGGGCGTGACCAACACCCTGTACGCCTACGGGTTCGACTACCAGAACCCCGCCAAGGCGTACGACATGAAAGGCTTCGTCAACAGCCCCGGCGCGGTCAAGGGACTGAAGCTCTACAAGGAGCTGTACGACACCGTCACGCCCCCGGGCCACAGCAACGCGTACATGACGGAGAACCTCGACGCGTACAAGTCGGGCCAGGTCGCGATGCAGATGAACTTCATCGCCTTCTTCCCCGGCATCTCCAAGGACCCGGCGGTGGGCGGCGAGAAGACCGGCTTCTTCCCGATCCCGAAGGGCGACAAGCACTTCGCGCAGCTGGGCGGCCAGGGCATCTCGGTGGTGAAGTACTCCGACAAGAAGGACATGGCCCTGGAGTACCTGAAGTGGTTCGCGCAGCCCACGGTGCAGAAGAAGTGGTGGGACTCGGGCGGCTTCACCTGCCACCAGCAGATCCTCAACGCACCGGGCTTCGACAAGAGCACGCCGTACGCGAAGGTGTTCCTCGACTCCATGAAGATCGTCAAGGACTTCTGGGCCGAGCCGTCCTACGCGCAGCTGCTGCTGGCCATGCAGAACCGCGTGCATGACTACGTGGTCGCCGGCAAGGGCACGCCCAACGCCGCGCTCGACGCACTGGTCAAGGACTGGTCCGAGGTGTTCAAGGAAGACGGCAAGGTGAAGTGATGAAAGCCCGTGTGTCCTCCCAGTGGATGCAGGTCCCGGCCGCGGCGCCCAGCGCCGCCGCGCCGGGGCGGGGACTCGGCGACCGCGCCCTGGCGTGGCTCTTCGTCGGCCCGACCGTGCTCCTGCTCCTCGCGTTCAACATCTTCCCGCTGCTGTGGACGATCTGGCTGTCGTTCACCAACTACCGCGCCAACCGGCCCGGTGCCGGCAGCGTGTGGGTGGGCATCGCCAACTACCAGCGCGTGCTGAACGACGAGGCGATCTGGGAGAACATGCGGGCCACCGCGCACTTCCTGTGCTGGTCCATCACGCTGCAGCTGCTCATCGGCTTCGGCCTGGCGCTGCTGCTGAACCGGCGCTTCCGCGGCCACGGCTTCTGGAGCACCGCCATCCTGCTGCCCATGATGCTGGCGCCCGCGGTGGTGGGCACGTTCTGGAAGTACTTCTTCGAGCCGCAGTACGGCATCTTCAACTACATCGTCTCGTTCTTCGGCGGGCCGGACAAGTTCTCGATGCTGGGCGACGTGCAGCTCTCGCCCTGGGCCATCATCCTCGTGGACACGTGGATGTGGACGCCCTACGTGATGCTGCTGCTGCTGGCCGGCCTGCGCTCCATCCCGCCGTACCTCTACGAGGCCGCCGAGATCGACCGCGCCTCGGAGTGGACCAAGTTCTGGCGCATCACGTTGCCGATGGTGCTGCCCTTCATCCTGCTGGCGCTCTTGTTCCGCACCATCGAGAACTTCAAGATGTTCGACCTCGTGGACCAGCTCACCAACGGCGGGCCGGGCTCCGTCACCGAGGTCGCCTCGATCCACCTCAAGCGCGAGGCCTTCGAGAAATGGCGCACCGGCTATGCCTCGGCGCTCGCCATCATCCTTTTCGTCGCGATCTATGGGCTGTCGCTCGTGACCGTGCGCTACCTCGACAAGGTGAAGCAGAGATGAAAGCCACCGTCCACAGCCCCCTGGAGCCCACGCCGCGCGCGAAGTGGTTCGCCGGCTCCGTCGTCATCGCGTATGCGGTGCTGTCGCTGATCCCGCTCGTGTGGATCTTCATGACCAGCTTCCGCACGCCGACCGATGCGATCGCCTACCCGCCAAAGGTCATCGCCGAGCCTTCGCTGATCGGCTACGTCAACCTGTTCACCACGCGCTCGCGCGTCGGCGCCGAGGAACTGAAGGCGCTGCCGCCGCCGGCCACCTGGTACGAGTCGCTGGTGCGCGACCAGCAGATGATCCTGGCCGGGCCCTCGAGGTTCACCGACCGCTACAGCAACTCGCTGGTCATCGGCTTCGGCTCCACGCTGGTGTCGATCGTCCTGGGCACGCTCGCGGCCTACGCGTTCTCGCGCTTCCGCGTGCCGGGCAAGAACGACCTGCTGTTCTTCATCCTGTCCACGCGGATGATGCCGCCGATCGCCATCGCGATCCCGGTCTACCTGATGTTCCGCCACTTGGGTCTGAACGACACGCACGTGGGGCTGATCCTGCTCTACACCGTGGTCAACCTGTCGCTCGCGGTGTGGCTGCTGCAAGGCTTCATGGACGAGATCCCGCGCGAGTACGAGGAGGCGGCGATGGTGGACGGCTACACGCGGTGGCAAGCCTTCCTGCGCGTGGTGCTGCCCCAGGCCGCCACGGGCATCGCGACCACCGCGATCTTCTGCCTGATCTTCGCCTGGAACGAGTACGCCTTCGCGCTGCTGCTCACCAGCGGCACCGCGCAGACCTCGCCGCCCTTCATCCCCACCATCATCGGCGAGGGCGGGCTCGACTGGCCGGCCATGGCCGCGGGCACCACGCTCTTCCTGTTGCCGGTGCTGGTGTTCACCGTGCTGCTGCGCAAGCACCTGCTGCGTGGGGTCACCTTCGGAGCGATCCGCAAATGAACATCCGACGCTTCTTCCGGCGCGCGCCTTGGGAGCGCACGACCACCGCGCTGATCGGCATCGGCCTGGCCATGCTGATGCAGCCCTGGTCGCTGGACGCCTTCAGCTACAGCTTCGTCGTGCTGCTGGCTGGCGTTGTTGGGTACTCCGTTGCGGGCAAGTTGCCCGTGGGGGACTGAAATGGAATATTCACCGTCCGTAAGCGTAGTCTCGAGCTCGCCACTCCTATGTGCGTTGCTCTCCCCATCCCTCCCCCCGCCCTCCCTTCCCCTCCGGGAAAGAGAGGGAGCTAAGCCGGACAGCCGATTTGGGCTCGTCCGAACTGTGAAGGCCGAATCGGGAGACGTCGGGGGGCGGGCGAACACTGCTAGCGCTATCGGCAGGAACCGAGCCGACAGTTTGCTGCGTGCTACGCAGCCTGAAACATCGTCATCACGTCACCGCATCATCTTCTTGGGCTGGGTAGCACCCAGCAACCCGTGGACCCCTCTCTCGCCGATAGCGCTAACGGCGTTAGAGCACCCCCCGACGTCTCCCGATTCGGCCGCGTCCAGGACGACGAGCCCAAATCGGCTGTCCGATTTAGCTCCCTCTTCTCCCCGGAGGGGAGGGGAGGGCGGGGGGAGGGATGGGGAGAGCAACGCACACAAGAACGGCGAAACCGTGACTACGCTTACGGACGCCTCCGTTCGGAGCATCTGAACATGGCAGAAATCCGCATCAGAAACCTGCACAAGCAGTTCACCGATTTCACCGCGGTGAAGAACTCAAGCCTCGTGCTCGAAGACGGCAAGTTCGTCGTGCTGCTCGGCCCCTCGGGCTGCGGCAAGACGACCACGCTGCGCATGATCGCCGGCCTGGAGTACCCCACCTCCGGCCAGATCACCCTCGACGGCGACGATGTCACTTACCTCAGACCTCGCGAAAGAGACATCGCGATGGTGTTCCAGCTGTTCGCGCTGTACCCGCACCTGGGCGTGCGCGGCAACCTGGAGTTCCCGCTGCGCAACGAGGGCGTGCCGCGCATCGAGATCGACAAGCGCGTGGAGGAGACCGCCGCGATCCTGCGCATCGGCCACCTGCTCGACTCCTCCGTCAACGGCCTCTCGGGCGGCGACCGCCAGCGCGTGGCGCTGGGCCGCGCGATCGTGCGCCAGCCCAAGGCCTTCCTGATGGACGAGCCGCTGGGCACGCTGGACGCGGAGTTCCGCGAGCTGATGTGCGTGGAGCTGCGCAAGCTGCACGACCGCCTGAAGACCACCACCGTGTTCGTCACGCACGACCAGAACGAGGCGATGGCGCTGGCGGACCACATCGTGGTGATGGACAAGGGCGAGATCCTGCAGGCCGACGACCCGCACGGCATCTACAACTTCCCGGCCACGCTGTTCGTCGCGCGCTTCATCGGCCGCCCGCCGATGAACCTCATCGGCGCCGACGCGCCGGTGGTGCCCGGCGACACGAGCGTGCGCATCGCGCGCCGCAACATCGCCGTGCCCAGGGTCGATGCCACGTCAACGCAGGTGGTGCTGGGTATCCGGCCGGAGCACGTGCGCCTGTGCGGCAGCGACGAGGGCTGCCTCGGCGGGCGCGTGAAGCACGTCGAGTACTTCGGCTCGCACTGGGTCGTCGAAGTGGAGACCGAGGCCGGCGCACTCAAAGCCCTGGCCGACAAGTCGGCCCGGCCCGAGCAGGGCCTGCAGGTGGGCCTGCGCTTCGACACGCGCCGCGTCGTGCTGTTCGACGCCGGCACCGAAAAACTGCTGGCGAGCGAAACCACGCTCGCCCACCAACCGGGAATGCGCCATGGCTAGCATCACCCTGCAGGGCATCCACAAGAACTTCGGCGCGGTGGCCGCGCTCGGCGGCATCGACCTCGACGTGAAGGACGGCGAATTCTTCGTCCTGCTCGGCCCGAGCGGCGCGGGCAAGACGACGACGCTGCGCGTGATCGCCGGGCTCGAGAAGCCCGACACCGGCCTCGTGCTGATGAACGGGCAGAACGTGACGCCGGCGGCGCCGGCCGAGCGCGACTGCTCGTTCGTGTTCCAGCAGTACTCGCTGTACCCGCACCTGAGCGTCTACGACAACCTGGCCTTCCCGCTGCGCGCACCGTCGCGGCGCATCGCCGAGGACGAGATCGCCAGGCGCATCGAGCGCGTGGCCGCCACGCTGCACATCGAGAACAAGCTCGCCAACAAGCCCACGCAGCTGTCCGGTGGCGAAATGCAGCGCGTCGCCATCGGCCGCGCGCTGGTGCGCCGGCCGCGCGTGTACCTGATGGACGAGCCGCTGTCGTCGCTGGACGCCAAGCTGCGCGAGGAGCTGCGCGTGGAGCTCAAGCGCGTGCAGCGCGAAACCGGCGCCACGGTCGTCTACGTCACGCACGACCAGGTGGAAGCCACCACGCTCGCCGACCGCATCGCCATCCTCGAAGCCGGCCGCATCCTGCAGGTGGGCACGCCCGAGCAGGTGTACGGCCAGCCGCAATCACTGCACGTCGCGCAGCGCCTCGGCTCGCCGCAGGTGAACGTGCTGCCCGCAACGTGGTTTGCCGGCGAGCACGACGCGGCGGTGACGAGCATCGCGGTGCGCCCGGAAGACGTGCAGCTCGCGCAGGGCCGCGATGGCTTCGAGTGCACCGTGATCGAGTCCTCGCTGCTCAAGCACCACGTCATCGCCGAATACGCGGGCATCGAGGTGCGCGCGCGCCTGGTGCAGGACACCGCGCCGGCACCGCAGTCGCGCATCCGCCTGCACTTCCCGCGCGAGCACCGGCTGCTGTTCGACACCGCCGGCCACCGCGTGCCCGCCTGATATCCACAACGACACGAGACAGCCATGAACACCCAAGACATCGTCAGCGCCGTGGAAGCGGTGCAGGCCGCGATCCTCGCCAACGAGGCGCACATCGAGTCGCTGGACCGCGCCATCGGCGACGGCGACCACTTCATCAACGTGCGGCGCGGCTGCGAAGCCATCGTGGCCATGCGGCCCGAGCTGTCGCAGCTGCCGCCGGCCGCGGCGTTCGAGCGCATCGGCATGAAGCTGCTGTCGACCATCGGCGGCGCCTCCGGCCCGCTGATCGCGAGCTTCTTCATGTCGATGGGCCGCGAGCTGGCCGGCATCGAGCAGCCCGACACGCGCGAGTTCGCGCAGGCGCTCGCGGCCGGCGTGGAGGCCATCAAGAAGCGCGGCAAGGCCGACGTCGGCGAGAAGACGATGCTCGACGTGCTGATCCCCACGTCGCGCCTGCTGCAGCGCCTGGCCGCCGAAGGCGCGGACCGCGAGTCGCTGTGCATGAAGATCAAGCAGGAGGCCGAAGCCAACATGCTCGCCACGCGCGACATGATCGCCACCAAGGGGCGCGCGCATTTCCTCGGCGAGCGGGCGCTGGGCCACATCGACCCCGGGGCGAAGACCAGCCAGGTGGCGGTGTTCGCCGTCTGCGACATGCTGACCGAAGGAGCCGCATCGTGAAGAAGTTCGTCAACGACGTCGACCAGCTGCTGGTCGAAGCGCTCCAGGGCCTGCAGGCCGCGCACTCGGACCTGCTGGAACTGCACCTCGACCCGAACTACGTCACGCGCAAGCAGCCCGCGAAGAAGAAGGTCGCGCTCATCTCGGGTGGCGGCTCGGGCCACGAGCCGCTGCACTGCGGCCTGATCGGCAAGGGCATGCTCGACGCGGCCTGCCCCGGCCAGGTGTTCACGTCGCCGACGCCGGACCAGATGCTCGCCGCCGCGCAAGCCGTGGACAACGGGCAGGGCGTGCTCTTCATCGTGAAGAACTACGCCGGCGACGTGATGAATTTCCAGATGGCCGCCGAGATGATGGACCGGCCCTGCGCCACCGTGCTCGTGAACGACGACGTGGCGGTGGAGCGCTCGCAGCACACCACCGGCCGCCGCGGCGTGGCCGGCACGCTCATCGTCGAGAAACTCGTCGGCGCAGCCGCCGAGGCCGGCGCGAGCCTGGAGCAATGCAAGGCGCTGGGCGACCGCGTCAACAGCCGCACCGCGTCGATGGGCGTGGCGCTCACGAGCTGCACCGTGCCCGCGGCCGGCCGGCCCACTTTCGACATCGGCGACGGCGAGATGGAGTTCGGCGTCGGCATCCACGGCGAGCCCGGCCGCAGGCGCGGCCCGATGAAGCCGGCCCGCGAGCTGGTGGACGACCTGCTCGCCGCCATCCTGGCCGACCTGAAGCCCGAGCGCGGCAGCGAGGTGCTGCTGCACGTCAACGGCTTCGGCGGCACGCCGCTGGTGGAGCTCTATTTGCTGTACCACTGCGCGCAGAAGGTGCTGGAGCGCGAAGGCATCCGCATCGGCCGCTCGCTGGTGGGTAACTACACGACGGCGCTGGAGATGGCCGGCGCGTCCCTGACTGTCACGCAATTCGACGGGGAGATGAAATCGCTGTGGGACGCGCCCGTCCATACGGCGGCACTTCGCTGGTAGGACCCCAGCCCGAGGAGACACCCATGTTGGACCGTAGGAAGGCGCTCGCCTGCGCCTGTGGCTTCGCTTTGCCCGGCGCCTTGTTCGCCGCCCCCGTGAAGAGACCCGGTGCGCCGGGAATCCTCAAGCTCGGGCAATCCACCGCGCTGAGCGGACCGAACGGCGCCGTCGGCCGCCAGTTCCGCGACGCGGCGAACGGCTGGTTCGAACAGAGCAATGCCGAGGGCGGCCTGAAGATCGAGCTCATCACGCTCGACGACGGCGGCGTGGTGGAGCGCGCCACCACCAACGCCAAGCTGCTCACCAGCTCGCACGGCGCGCAGGCCTTCTTCGGCTTCGCGGGGCCCGGCGCCAACCGCGAAGGCATGCAGGCCGCGCAGGCGGAGAACGTCCCGTTCATCGCGCCGGTGAGCGGCATGGACGTGCTGCGGCAGAAGGGAAACGCCAATGTCTACCTGCTGCGCGCCGGGCATCGCGACGAGATCCGCCAGATCGTGCGCCACACCAGCTCCATCGGCATGAGCCGCATCGGCCTGCTGTTCGAGTACGAGTCGGCCGGCTGGGAAATTCGCGACTCGTTCGCGCAAGCCGCCGAAGTGGCCAAGCTGGAAAGCAACGTGAGCGCCAGCGTGTCGCGCGGTAGCGCCGACGTGACCGCGGCCGTGCCGGCACTCGTGGGCGGCAACCCGCATGCGATCGTGCTGGCCGCGAACACGAGCGCAAGCGCCGCGTTCGTGCGGGCCGCGCGCAAGGCGGGCTTCGGCGGCACCTTCTACACGGTGTCCACGGTGGGTGGCCAGGCACTGGTCGAACAGCTGGGGCCGCTGGCCGTCGGCATCTCCGTCGCGCAGGTCGTGCCCTTCCCGTGGAACGGCGGCACGGCGATCTCGCGCGAGTTCCTCGCGTTCTGCAGCGAGCGCAAGATCGCGCCCGACTTCGCGAGCATGGAAGGCTACGTGGCCGCGCGCTGGCTGACGGAGGCGCTCAAGCGGGCGAAGGCGCGCGACGTCGGCCCCGGCGTGATCGAGGCCGCGCTGGAGAAGATGCCGCCGCTGAACCTGGGCGGCTTCCCCCTGGCGTTCAGCGCCGAGACGCGCAGCGCATCCACCTTCGTCGAGCTCACGGTGGTGTCCAGCGCGCTGAAGTTCCTCAAGTGATGCGCGCGGAGGCTGTATGTCCGACGTCAACTGCTACCGGATCACCTCCGCCGGCAAGGCGGTGGCCGCCTGGGAGCACTGCAACGAGCGCACGCGGCACATCGTCGACCTGCTCGAGCTGCTGCAGTCGTCCGGCCACGGCGTGGCCGAGACGCAGCTGCGGCAATTCATGCCGCACGGGCCCCTGAGCCGCGCCATCGAGAGCCTGCTCGCGCTGGGGCTGATCGAGTCGCGGCCGGGGCCGCACCCGTAGCGGTCAGCGGAAGCGCGAGTCGTACGGGCGCGCGTCCAGGTGGTTCGGCACGCCGTCGCCGTCCGAGTCGAGCCACGCCGGGCCCGCGCCCATCACGATGGTCGGGGACGCCGGCACGACATAGGCGGGCGACACCGCAACGGGTGTGTAGGTGGTGGTGCTGCAGCCGGCGAGCAGGGCGGCCAGGCCCAGCGGTGCCAACACATAGAGCGGTTTCATTCGTCAACTCCTTGCATGCCCACAGGGGCGGATGCCTGTTGGACATGCAGGAGGGGCCGATGCTCCCGCGACAAGGTGTCGGGCGGTGTCGGCTTGTAGCGCAGCCGCGCGGGGTCAGTGCCCCGACGCACCCGCGGCGCCGAGCCCGGTCTCCGACCGCACCTGCTGCGCCGCGAAGGCACGCCGCTCGCGCGCCGCCTGCTCGCTGCGGTCGAGCAGCGAGAACAGCCAGATCCCCACGAAGCCGATCGTCATCGAGAAGAGCGCGGGCGACGTGTACGGGAACCACGCGCTGCCCTTCGGGTTGCCGAGCGTCACTTCCCACACCGAGGGCGACACCACGGTCAGCGCGACGGAGGACACCAGGCCGAGGAAGCCGCCGATCACGGCGCCCTTGGTCGTGCAGTCCTTCCACAGCACCGACATGAACAGCACCGGGAAGTTCGCGGACGCCGCGATGGCGAAGGCGAGCGACACCATGAAGGCGATGTTCTGCTTCTCGAACGCGACACCCAGCGCCACGGCCACGAGGCCAAGGGCGAGCGTCGTGATGCGCGACACCTTGAGCTCGGACACGCTGTCGGCCTTGCCCTTCTTCCAGACCGTCGCATACAGGTCGTGCGACACAGCGGATGCGCCCGAGAGCGTGAGGCCGGCCACCACGGCGAGGATTGTCGCGAACGCCACCGCGGAGATGAAGCCGAAGAACACGTCGCCGCCCACGCTCTTGGCCACGAGCACCGCGGCCATGTTGGAGGTGCCCGCGCCGCCCTTGATGATGCCCTTGGCGACGTCGGCGAACTCGGGGTTCGTCAGCACCAGCGTGATCGCGCCGAAGCCGATGATGAAGATCAGCACGTAGAAGTAGCCGATCCACGTCGTCGCCCAGAAGACGGACTTGCGCGCTTCCTTCGCATCCGGCACCGTGAAGAAGCGCATCAGGATGTGCGGCAGGCCCGCGGTGCCGAACATGAGCGCCATGCCGAAGCTGATGGCCGAGATCGGGTCTTTCACGAAGCCACCGGGCTGCATGATCGACAGGCCGATCTTCGCGGCCTCTTCGGGCGACTTGCCGGCGTTGCGCGCGATGGCGTTCTTCACTTCCACGCCCTTGGCGAAAAGCGCCTCGGGGCTGAAGCCGTACTGCGCCAGCACCATGAACGCCATGAAGCTCACGCCCGCGAGGAGCAGCACCGCCTTGATGATCTGCACCCACGTCGTGGCGGTCATGCCGCCGAACAGCACGTAGATCATCATCAGCGCGCCCACCAGCACCACGGCGATCCAGTAGTCCAGGCCGAACAGCAGCTTGATCAGCTGGCCGGCGCCGACCATCTGCGCGATCAGGTAGAAGGCCACCACGACCAGCGTGCCCGAGGCCGCGAACGCGCGGATCGGCGTCTGCTTGAAGCGGTAGCCCGCCACGTCGGCAAACGTGAACTTGCCGAGGTTGCGCAGGCGCTCGGCCATCAGGAAGGTGATGACGGGCCAGCCGACGAGGAAGCCGATGGAGTAGATCAGGCCGTCGTAGCCGGTGGCCATCACGGCCGCGGAGATGCCGAGGAAGGAAGCCGCCGACATGTAGTCGCCGGCGATCGCGAGGCCGTTCTGGAAGCCGGTGATGCCGCCGCCCGCGGTGTAGAAGTCGGCGGCGGAACGCGTGCGCGCGGCGGCCCACTTCGTGATCCACAAGGTGGCCAGCACGAACACGGCGAACATCGTGATCGCCGTCCAGTTGGTGGTCTGCTTGGCGGCCTGTCCGGGGCCGTCGCCCGCGGCGAAGGCGGCCAGCGGCAGCGCGAGGGCCGCGCAGGCGGCGAGGGTGCGTTGCATGCGGTTCATTGCTTCACTTCCTGCTCGAGGATGGCGCGCGTGAGCGCGTCGAACTCCTTGTTGGCGCGGCGAACGTAGATGCCGGTGACGAGGATCGTGAACACGATCACGCCCATGCCGAGCGGCACGCCGATGGTGGTCACGCCCGTGTCCACGGGCTGCGACAGGAAAGGCTTGTTGAAGGCGATCAGCGAGATGTAGCCGTAATACACCACCAGCATCGCGAACGTGAGCGCCCAGCCGAAGCGGCTGCGCTTGCGGCGAAGTTCCTGGTAGCGGGGGTTGGCCTGAATGCGCGCTGTCACGTCGTCGACGCTCATGGTGGGTCCTTGGCTATTTCGGGATGGCGCGCAGTGTCTTGGGCGACGCTGACCGATCACTGACCCGGCACTGACGCGAATCTGACCCTCGTGTGCGGCGGCCTCGCGGCACGTGCTGCAACATTGAGCCAGCGCAAATCCCGCGGGGGATGCACCCGCATCATCGGCGCCGTGACTGCGTCCTTCGATTTCTCCGTCTCGCCCTTCGACTGCCTCTCGCAGGGCGAGCAGCGGCTGGTGCGCGACCACGTGGACATCGGCTATTGGCGCGAAGGTGCGACGCTGCTCGCGCCAGGCGACGAGCCCGCCCACCTCTTCGTCGTCATCAAGGGCCGCGTGCAGCAGTTCGAAAGCGACGAGATGGTCGCCGCGTACGGCCCCGACGACTGCTTCGACGGCCGTGCGCTCGTGGCGGGTAAGGCCGCCAGCCGTTTCGTGGCGCAGGAGGAGGTGCTCGCGCATCTCGTGGCGCGCGAGGCCGTGACCGAGCTCATCTCGAGCAACGCCACTTTCGGTGCGTTGCTGTTTGCCGACCTCACGCGGAAGCTCGGCGCGATCTCGGAGCGCGCCGGCATGCAGCAGCGCCAGGCGATGGCGCTCGGCCGAGTGGGCGAGGCGTACCTGCGCCCCGCGCTCACGGTGGACGCCGACGACGACGTGGTGTCGGTGGTCCGGGTGTTCCAGCAGAACCACACGGGCAACGTGCTGGTGCGAGACACACGCATGCAGCCGCCGCAAACGGGCGTGTTCACCACCACCGGCCTGCAGCGCGCCGTGCTGCATGGCTCGCCGCTCGATGCGCTGCCGGTGCGCGACTTCTCCACCTTCGAGCTCGTGACGGTGACGCCGCAGGACACGCTGGTCGACGCGCTCGCGCTGATGATCCGCCACGAGGTGCACCGGCTCGTCGTTGTGGAGGGCGAGCGGGTGCTCGGCTTCCTCGAACAGCTCGACCTCCTGAGCTTCCTGTCGAACCACTCCTACCTGATCTCGGTGCAGATCGTGCAGGCGCGGGACGTGGCGGCACTGGCTCGCGCCGCGGGAGAAGTCACGCGCCTGATCGAGCTGCTCTGGCGCGGTGGCGCCAAGGTGGGCGCGATCGCGCGGCTGGTCGGCGAGCTGAACGCCAAGCTGTTCGAGCGGGCGTGGCAGCTCATCGCGCCGGCGGAGCTCGTGGCCAACAGCTGCCTCTTCGTGATGGGCAGCGAGGGCCGCGACGAACAGCTGCTCAAGACCGACCAGGACAACGGCCTCGTGCTGCGCGACGGCTACGAAGCGCCGGCGGAGCTCGATGCGATCTGCCGCCGCTTCTCCGAGGCCCTCGCATCGTTCGGCTATCCGGAGTGCCCGGGCGGCATCATGGTGAGCAACGCGGCCTGGCGCCAGCCGGCGCGGGCGTTCGGCGAGACGGTGCGGCGCTGGCTGCTGATGCCCGATGCGGACAGCCTGATGGCGCTGGCGATCTTCATCGATGCACGCGCCGTTGCCGGTGACGCCAGCCTGCTCGAGCAGGTGCGGGGCGAAGTGGACCAGCTGCTCAACGACAACGACGCGCTGATGGCGCGCTTTGCCGCGGCCATCGATGCGTTCGAGCACGAGGGCGGCTGGTGGACGCGGCTGCTCGCGCTGGGCGATGCGGGCAAGGCCACGCTCGATTTGAAGAAGGCCGGCATCTTCCCGCTGGTGCACGGCGTGCGCAGCATGGCGCTGGAGGCGCGGCTGCGCGTCACCAACACCGTCGAGCGCATCGAGGCGCTGCGCGACGCGGGCCGGTTGCCGGCAACGACCGCCGATGAACTGGTGACCACGCTGCACTTCCTCATGGGCCTGAAGCTGCAGGCCGGCCTGCAGGGGCAGGGCACGGGCAACGGCCGCGTCGTGCACCTCGACGCGCTCACGGCGCTGGAGCGCGACCTGCTCAAGGACGCCCTCGCGGTGGTGAAGCGCTTCAAGGCCATGCTGCGCCACCGCTACCGGCTGGACCTGATGTGAGCGCGCTGTCGCCGGCCCACTGGCTGGGCGCCCTCAAGCGCGAGTGGCTGCTGTACCACCTGGGCGACGAGCGCTTCCGCTTCATGTGGGACGCGCCGCCCGCAGGCGAATGGGTGTCGCTCGACTGCGAGACGACGGGCCTGAGCGTGCACCGCGACGAGATCATTTCCATCGGCGCCGTGCGCATCCGGGGCGACCGCATCCTCACAAGCGAGCGGCTGGAATTGTTGGTGCGCCCGAGCCGCCGCATCTCCGCCGACAGCGTGCGCGTGCACGGGCTGCGCGAGCGCGACGTGCGCGAGGGTTGCGACCCCGACGAGGCGACGATGCAGCTCATGCGCTTCATCGGCAGCCGCCCGCTCGTGGGCTACTACCTCGAGTTCGACGTCGCGATGATCGACCGAGCGATCTTCCCGCGGCTGGGCGTGGGCCTGCCGCAGCCGAAGATCGACGTCTCCGCGATGTTCTACGACTGGAAGCGGCGGCAGCTGCCCCCGTACCAGGAGCCGGCACAGATCGACCTGCGCTTCGCGACGATGATGCGCGAGCTGCAGCTGCCGCTCGAGTCCCTGCACGACGCCTTGGGCGACGCCGTGATGGCGGCACTCGCCTTCATCAAGCTGCGCCACTTGCTGGGCGACTGAGCGGCTTCAGCGCAAACCCACCTGCCGGTCCGCGAGGTTTACCAGCTGCACGAGCGCCGGGCCGATCGTCTTGACCAGGTCATTGGGCTTCGAGCGATACCCCGGCACGGCGCAATTGAAGAGCAGCTTGCGCGGCCCGTAGCGGATGCTCGACGCGACGCCCACCGCGAGCACGCCCAAGCCTGCGTCACCCATGTTGATGGAGAAGCCGCGCTTCGCGTAGTTGGCGAGGCTGTCCTTCAGGCCCTCGGTGCTGCGCTCGTATTCGTCGGGCCGTTCCTTGCGCGCCCGCGCGAGGAACTGGTTGCGCTCCGTGGCCGTGAGCTGCGCGAGCCACGCGCGGCCCATCGCCGTTTCGACGATGCCGCGCACCGCGCCGACGCCGGGGCGCTTGAGCGTGCCGTGTTCGTGCGCGCAGGTTTCGACGTAGACCACGTCGAGCTCCATCGTCACGCCCACCGACACCGCGCCTTCGAACCGGTCGGCCAGCTGCTGCATCGCGGAGCGCAACTGGGGCAGCAGCGGCGTGTTGATGACGTAGGGATAGCCGAGCGTGACGGCAGCGGGACCGATGAAGTAGCGGTCCAGCCGGTCGTCATGGTCGAGGAAGCCCAGCGCCTGCAGGCTGCGGCAAAGGCGCGAAACGGTCGGCCTCGGCAGGCCCAGCCGCTGCGCGAACTCGCTGTTGGCGTGCGCGCGCGGGTCCGTGACGAAGCTCTGCAGGATCATCAAACCCTTCGCCAATGTGCCCGAGAAGTTGGGGTCGTCCTCGCGCACCTTGCGCAGGTCGTCCTGGTCCTTGAGCTGGTGAACTGGGCGCGCTTGTCGCATGGGGGCCGATTGTGGTGGCGAGCCCTGATTGTTGCGCATCGTCGTTTCAATATTTGAAACGCGTGTTCGACATCGCGGCACCCGGCGCCTACAGTCCGCCCCATGATCCGCGACACAGCCCGACTCGACGCACTCCTTGCCGACATCCGCGCCTTCGTGCGCGAGCGCTGGCACCCGCTGGAAGACCGCATCGACCGCGAAGGCGTCATTCCCGAAGAGGTGGTCGACGAGCTGCGCCGCAAGGGCTACTTCGGCTGGAGCATTCCGGAGCAATACGGCGGCCTCGGGCTCACCACCGAAGAGCTCGTGCTGTGCGCGATGGAGTTGTCGCAGGCATCCGTGGCGCTGCGCGCTCGCGTCGGCACCAATACCGGCATCGGCTCCGAGGCGCTCGTCGCCGACGGCACCGAAGAGCAGAAGCAGCGCTGGCTGCCGCGCATGGCGAGGGGCGAATTCACCGGTGCGCTCGCACTGACCGAGCCCGATGCCGGCTCCGAAGCCACCAACGTGCAGACCACGGCACGGCGCGAGGGCGACCACTACATCCTCAACGGCACCAAGCGCTTCATCACCAACGCACCGCTCGCCGACCTCTACACCGTGATCGCGCGCACGGAGGAAGGCACGCGCGGCAACACGGGCCTGTCGGCCTTCATCGTCGAGCGCACCACGCCCGGCGTGCGTGCCGGCGATGCGTACCGCAAGATGGGGCAGGCGGGCTCGCCCGTGTCGGACGTGTACTTCGAGAACTGCCGCGTGAGCGCCGCCAACCTGATCGGCGGCAAGGAAGGCGTGGGCTTCCAGACCGTGATGAAGGTGCTGAACAAGCAGCGCATGCACCTGGCCGCGCTGTGCACCGGTCCCGCCATCCGCATGCTGGACCTCGCCATCGACCACACGCAGAAGCGCACGCAGTTCGGCCAGCCAGTGGGCAACTTCCAGCTGCTGCAGGCGATGGTGGCGGACAGCCAGACCGAGATCTACGCGGCGCGATCGATGATCCTCGAAGCGGCGCGCGCGCGCGACCGCGGCGAAGACGTCGCGCTGGCCGCGTCCATGTGCAAGTTCTTCGCCTCCGAGATGTGCGGCCGCGTGGCGGACCGCGCCGTGCAGATGTTCGGCGGCTCGGGCTACGTCGCCGACTTCAGCCCCATCGAGCGCTATTACCGCGACGTGCGCCTGTTCCGCCTGTACGAGGGCACCAGCCAGATCCACCAGTTGAACATCGCCAAGCTGGTGCTGCGCGGCAAGGGTGCGTCATGACCCAGGTCGACATCGCGCGCGTGCGCGAATTCGTCCTGCAGCACTGCATCCCGCGCGAGGACGCAGCGCACGTGCACGACCCGGCGGCACTGGATCGCGTGCTCGGCGAGCTGCGCCCCATCGCGCGCGACATGGGCCTGTACCTGCCGCAACTGCCGGTGGAGCACGGCGGCCTCGGCCTCACGTGGGTGGAGCGTGCGAGCGTGCTGGAAGAGGCAGGCCGCAGCTACCTCGGCCCCGGTGCGATGAACTGCGCCGCGCCGGATCAGCCCAACATGATCAGCCTGCTTCGCCAGGGCACGCCCGCGCAGCAGCGCGCTTACCTGCAGCCGCTGGCCGCCGGCCGGATCCGCTCCTGCTTCGCGATGACCGAACCCGCGCCAGGCGCCGGCTCCGACCCGTCGATGCTGCGCACAACCGCGCGCCGCGAAGGCGACGGTTGGGTGATCGACGGCCACAAGTGGTTCATCACCGGCGCGGTGGGCGCCACGTTCGGCATCGTGCTGGCGCAGACGGACGAGGGACCCACGCAGTTCATCGTGCACACGGACAACCCGGGCTTCCGGCTCGTGCGCAACATCAAGGCCATCGATCCCTTTGCCATCGGCGGCCACGGCGAGATCGTGTTCGAGAACTGCCGCGTCGCGGCCGATGCCGTGCTCGGCGAAGTGGGCCAGGGCTTCGTGTACGCACAGCAGCGCCTGGAGCCCGCGCGCCTGTCGCACTGCATGCGCCTCATGGGCCGCGCGCGCCGCGCGCTCGAACTCGCGCAGGCCTACGTCAACGAACGCCAGTCCTTCGGCGACCGCCTCGCCGACCTGCAACAGGTGCAGGCCATGGTGGCCGACTGCCACATCGACCTGCATGCCAGCCGCCTCATGACGCTCGACTGCGCCGCGAAGATGGACGCAGGCCAGCCGGTGAAAACCGAGTCGGCGATGGCCAAGGTCTTCGTGTCCGAAGCGCTCAACCGCGTCGCCGACCGCGCCGCGCAGCTGATGGGCGCGCTCGGCATGTCCGAGGACGCGCCTGTCGCACTGATCCTGCGCGAACTGCGCCCTTTCCGCATTTACGACGGCGCCTCCGAGCTGCATCGCGCCACGCTCGGCCGCCGCTTCCTCAAGTCTTCCCAAGGAGCTACACAATGACACTCGCTCGCCACTTCCGCCGCGCCGCCGTTGCGCTCGCCATCGCATCCGCCACTTCCGTGGCCTTGGCTGCCTTCCCGGACCAGCCGATCAAGATCATCGTGCCGTTCCCGGCCGCGGGCAGCACGGACCTTGTCACGCGCGCCGTCGCCGTGGACCTGGGTGCCGCCCTTGGCCAGCAGGTCGTCGTCGAGAACAAGGCCGGTGCCGGCAGCCTGATCGGCAGCGAGTTCGTCGCCAAGGCCCCGGCCGACGGCTACACGATCCTGATGGCGGGCCTCACCAACGTGTTCCTGCCGTACGCGCACAAGGACCTGCGCTTCCACCCGATCGACGACTTCGTGCCGGTGGGCCTGGTCGCGGACCTGCCGAACGTCCTCGCCGTCAACGCGAAGACGCCGTACAAGACGCTGGCCGACCTCGTCGCCGCCGACAAGGCCAAGCCCGGTTCGCTCTCGTTCGGCTCCGCCGGTGTCGCCACGCCGTCGCACCTCGTCTGCGAGATGGTCAACCACCAGCAGAAGATCAAGCTGCAGCACGTGCCGTACAAGGGCAACGCGCCCGCGGTGAACGACCTGATGGCCGGCCACATCCCGGTGATGTGCAACAACCTCGGCGGCACGCTGCCGTACATGAACAGCGGCAACATTCGCATCCTCGCGCAGACCGGCAAGACGCGTTCGCCCGCCGTGCCCGACGTGCCGACGTTCTCCGAGCTGAGCGTCCCCGGCCTCGACACCGGCTTGTGGATGGGCCTGATGGTGCCGAAGAACACGCCCAAGGACGTGGTGGCCACGCTGAACGCGGCGCTCACCAAGGTGATGAACTCTCCCGCGACGAAGGAGAAGCTCGCCAGGCTGGGCGCCGCGCCGCTCAGCCCGAGCCCCGCCGCTTTCGACGAGCGCATCAAGACCGACCGCCGCGCGTGGGATGCCGTGCTCAGGACGGTCGACCTGAAGACGACGAACTGATCGCCATGGAAACACAGGGCTACCCGCTGCGCGGCGTGCGCATCCTCGACATGGCCACCGTGCTGGCCGCGCCGTTCGCGGCCACGTTGTGCGGCGACATGGGCGCGGAGGTGGTGAAGCTGGAGCTGCCGCAGGGCAACGACACGCTGCGCGGCCTGGCGCCGGTCCACGAGGGCCACGCGCTCTTCTGGAAGACGGCGAACCGCGGCAAGAAGGGCATCTCGCTGGACGTGCGCAAGCCCGAGGGCAAGGCGCTGTTCCTGCAGCTCATCGAAGACTTCGACGTGCTCGTGGAGAACTTCCGCACCGGCACGCTCGACCAGTGGGGGCTGGACCTCGCGACGCTGCACGCGCGCAACCCGCGGCTGATCGTGCTGCGCCTCACCGGCTTCGGCCAGACCGGCCCGTATGCGCGCCGACCGGGCTTCGCGCGCATCTTCGAGGCCATGAGCGGCTTCACGCACCTCACGGGTGAGGCGGACGGGCCGCCACAGCACATGAACTTCCCGCTGGGTGACGCGGTGTCCGCGCTCTATGGCGCGTTCTCCATTGCGACAGCACTGGTGGAGCGCAACGCGATGCCGCGCGAAGAGCAGCGCGGCGTGGAGATCGACCTTTCCGCCACCGAAGCGATGATCCGCCTGCTGGACCCGCTGGCCGCGGAGCACCGCATCGGCGGCCTGGTGCGCAGCCGCACGGGCTCGCGCGCCGGGTACACGGCGCCGTCCAACGTCTACAAGACGCGCGACGGCGCCTGGATCACGCTCGTGGGTTCGTCCGATGCGATCTTCGCGCGCCTGTGCCGCGCGATGGGCCGCGAAGAGCTCGCGACCGACGAGCGCTTCTCGACCAACGTCCAGCGCACCGCCAACCTCGTTGAACTGGACGAGACGGTGGCCGCGTGGTGTGCGAGCCTGTCGCTCGAAGAGATCTCCGCGAAGCTCGACCGCGAGGAAGTGCCTTTCACCAAGGTCTATTCCATCGAGGACGTGCTGAGCGACCCGCATTTCCGCGCGCGCGGCACGATGATCGAGCTGCAGGACCCGAAGCTCGGCGCTATCCCTGCGCCCGCCGCGGTGCCGCGCTTCACCGGGCGTGTGGCGCCGGTGCCCTGTGTGGGCCCGGACACCGGCCAGGACAACGTCGAGGTCTACGGCGCGTTGGGTCTCACCGAGTCGCAGCTGGCGGATTTGCGCGAACGCAAGGTGATCTAGACTCGGCGCGATGGACTACGCCCTGCTGCTTGCCTTCGGTTTGTTCGCGGGCACGCTGGGCGGCATCGTCGGCACCGGCTCGTCGCTGGTGATGATGCCGATTCTCGTGGTCCTGTTCGGGCCGCGGCAGGCGATCCCGATCATGGCGATCGCCGCCATCATGGGCAACCTCGGCCGCGTGCTCGCGTGGCGCCGCGAAATCGACTGGCGCGCGTGCGGCGCGTTCTGCGTGACGGCCGTGCCGGGCGCGATGCTCGGCGCACGGCTGCTGCTCACGATCCCACCCGGCGTCGCGGAAACTGCACTCGGCCTCTTCTTTCTCTCCCTCATCCCGGTGCGGCGCTGGCTGGCTCGGCGCGAGTTCCGCATCACCGTGACGCACCTGATGCTGCTTGGCGCGCCTCTGGGCGTGCTGACCGGCGTGGTTGCTTCGACCGGCCCGCTCACGGTGCCGCTCTTCACCTTCTACGGCCTGGAGCGCGGTGCATTTCTTGGCACTGAAGCTGCGTCTTCCATCGGCATGTACGTTGCCAAGGTCGGTACCTTCCAGGCGTTCGGCGCGTTGACGTGGGAAGTGGCCGCGCGCGGCATCGGTGTCGGCGCGACGCTGATGGCCGGCTCGTTCATCGGCAAGTTCGTGGTGCTGAAGCTGTCGGCTGCAGCGTACCGGTCGCTGATCGACACCCTGATGGTTTGCTCGGGGGCTTCGTTGCTGTGGGTGGCGGTGCGGGCGTGAAGCCCGATCACGACGCGAGCGTCCTCGCCACGAGGCTCACGCCCGTCAGCAGCAGCACGACATACAGCACCTGCATGAACCGCTTCTTGTCCATGCCCAGCGTGATGCGGTTGCCCATCCACAGCCCGAGCAGCATCGCGGGCGCGAGGCACAGCGAAAGCAGCAGCAGGTTGAGGTCGAAGTAGCGGCCGGCAATCGCGAACAGCGAGACGCGGATGAACGACGTGGCCGTGAGCACGGCGACCTGTGTCGCACGGATCGCCTGCGGGTCTTCCAGCCGGCGGGCCAGGTAGATGGAGTACACCCAGCCGCCCGCGCCGAACATCGCGCTGAGCACGCCGCCCGTGGCGCCGTACCACCATGCCCAGCGCGACGAGATGGGCGGGCGCTCCGGCTTGGGCCGCAACCCATTGAGCGCATACCCGACGACGAAGATGCCGAGCAGCAGCATCATCGTCCTGACCGGGACCGCGAGCAGCGCGTAAGCGCCGATGACGCAGCCGATCACGATCGGCGGCAGCAGGCGCTTGAGCTCGCGCTTGTCCAGGTGCGCCCCGAGTCTCAGGCCATTGGAGGATGCTGCCGCAAAGTCCAGCAGCGACTGCGCCGGGATGAGCGTGGAGACAGGCAGCACATGCGCGAGCACCGGCGCGGCGACGAGCGTGGCACCGAAGCCGACCATGCCGAAGACGGTGTACGCCGCGACGAAAGTCGGCTCGGCGAGAAAGAGGATGGACCAGTCGAACATGGGTCAGCGCGCCACGCGCGGCGCGGCCACGCCTTCGATGGCCACGTTCACGCAAGCAGGTTGCCCGCTCGCCAGCGCCCGCTGCACAGCCGGCAACAGCTCTGGCGGCGCGGTGACGTGCTCGCCATGCGCACCCATCGCCGCGGCAATGAGGTCGTACCGCAAGGGCCGCATCTCGCAACCCTTGGCACGAGCCGCGCCGTACTGGCGCAACTGGATCTGGAATTCCGCGTTCCAGCGGCCGTCCACGCCGACGACGGCCGCGAAGGGCAGGGCGTTGGTGACGGCGGTGTCGTACTCGGCCATGTGGAAGCCGAAGGTGCCGTCGCCCATGATCGCAACGACCGGTGCACCGGGTTGCGCGCAACGCGCGCCGATCGCCATCGGCAACGCGGACCCGATGGAGCCGGCGACGCCGTTCACGAGCAGGTGCGGTGCGTGCAGGCACGCCTGGGCCCACTGGCCGAACTCGCCGCCGTCGATGACGAGCACGGAATCCGGATGCGAGTCGAGGATCGACTGCAGCGGCCGCAAGGCCTGCACGGGATGCAGGCGGCCGGGCAGTGATGAGGTTGCCGCGTCCCATGCCGCGGGCCGGTAAGTGGTTGCATCGTGCACTTCGCGTTGCCACTGCGATGCCGACGTGCGCAAGCCAACTGCGATCGCGTCGAGCGCCGCGGGCGCATCCGCGTCGAACGCCAGCACTTCGCAGCCCGAAGCAAACGCGCGCCCGAAGTCCAGCGTGAAATCGAGACGCTTGCCCGCAAGCAGGATGCAATCCGCCTGCGCTACCACTTCGCGCAGTGAGCCGAGGGCCGGGTCGGCCAGGCCACGCGGGCTGTTCATCACGAGCACGGGCACGCCCGTGGCTTGCTCGAAGCGGCGAGCCACGGCGCGGCCCGCACGCGTGGCGAAGCCCGCACCCGCCAGCACGAGCGGACGCTTCGCCGCTGCAAGCCGCTGCGCAAAGGCGGATTGCAGCTGCCCGTCGAGCGGCTTGGGCCTCACAGCGAATTCCCTGGCGCCGGCCGCCGCATCGGCTGCGCAGTCTTCTTCCAGCAGGTCCGACGGCAGGTTCAGGTTGACCGGGCCACGCGGCCACGTCATCGCCGTGCGCACCGCCGCCGCGAAGTCGCGCCCGAGCGCATCCGCACGCTCGCTCGTGAACGCGCGCTTCACCACGGGTGCCGCCATCTCGGCCTGCGCCATCTCCTGGAATGCACCACGCCCCAGCTCGCGCAGCGGTGCATGCCCCGACAGCAGCACCACGGGCGACTCGGCCATCAGCGCGGTGTAGAGCGCACCCACCGCGTTCGCGTGCCCCGGCCCGCCGGTGACGAGTGCGATGCCCGGCTGCCCGCTCACGCGCGCCCAGCCTTCGGCCATGTGCACGGCCGCCGCTTCGTGCCGCGTATGGACGATGGCGATGCCGACGTCCTGCAGGGCGTCGAAGAGCGACATGACGTGGTTGCCGGAGAGCGCGAAGACGCGCGTGACGCCTGCGTTGCGAAGGCTTGCGGCCAGTACATCGGCGCCGCGGGTGGGTCGGGTCATCCGGCCGATCATAGTCACGGCTGCCGTCCCGCTGCAGCGCGTGATGACGCAGCGGCTGCCGATGGGCACAATGCCCCCACCTCATCCCAGGAGCGCCCATGGACTTCAAAAAAGGCGCCAAGCGCCGCAGTTTCCTCGTGGCCGCCGGTGCGTTCGGCGCGGCCGCTGCGTTCGGCCAGGCAGCCAAGTGGCCCAGCAAGCAGATCCGCATCATCGTCGCGTTCCCGCCCGGCGGGCTCACCGACGCGTACGCGCGCCACTACGCCGAATTCCTCGGCACCAAGGTGGGCCAGCAGGTCGTCGTCGAGAACAAGCCGGGCGCGGGCGCCATCATCGGCATCGACGCCGTCGCGAAGTCGCCGCCCGATGGCTACACGCTGCTGATGACGACCTCCGGCACCGTGTGGCAGAACCGCGTGCTGTACAGCAAGCTGCCCTACAACCTCGACAAGGACCTCACGCCCATCGCGGTGTTCCCCTCCGGCCCGCTGGTGGTGGGCGTGCCCGAGAAGATCGGCGTGCGCAATTTCAAGGAGTTCATCGCCTACGCGAAGAAGAACCCGACGTCGATGGGCACGTACGCGCCCGGCTCGTACCCGCACATGGTGGCCGACCAGATCAACCGGACCGAAGGCACGAAGATCCAGTCGGTGCACTACCGCGGCGAAGCGCCCATGTGGGTCGACGTGGCCGGCGGCCAGTTGCAGGTTGCGGTCGGCAGCTACCAGGCGTTCAACACCGTGTCCACGCGCGGCGTGCGCCCGATCGGCGTGACGGGCAACTACCGCAGCCCCAAGCTGCCCGACGTGCCCACGCTCGTGGAGCAGGGCATCGAAAGCCGCCTCGTCGAGCTGGAAGGCGGGCTGCCGCTGATGGCGCCGAGCGGGACGCCGGAGGCTGTGCTGCAGGCGCTGTCGCGTGCCGCGGTGGAGTGGTCCAACACGCCCACGGCCGCGAAGCTGCGCGAGAGCTTCGCGATCCCGAACAAGCCGAAGAACCTGGCGGAGACGCGCCAGGACTGGGAGCGGGACGTGCCCGTGTGGGTCAAGCTGGCGGTGGACCTGGGCGTCAAGCTGGATTGACGCCGAACATCAGGATCGGCCGGATCTCGATCACGCTCGGCTCGCGGGGCGGCCCGGCGTCGAGCACCGCGAACGCCTCTTCCAGCAGGCCGTCCACGTTCTGCCGCACCATCATCAGCGGAAAGGCCAGCATGCCGGCGAACGGGTCCCAGTCGTAGCAGCCGAAGGTGCACGCGGCCAGTTCCTCGTGCGGCAGCGTCTTCAGGAAACGCACCACGCCTTCCAGCGCGATCGTCGAATTGACGAAGAGCGCGCTCGGCAGCCCCTTGAGCCGCTCGTGCAACGCCGCCACGTGGGCTTCGGCCAGGTCGGGTTCGTAGCCGCACGCATCCAGCTGGTCCGGCCGCAGCTCGCCGAGCCGCTCGCGCACGGCTTGCGAGAAACCTTCCATGCGCCGCTGCGTCGCGTAGTCGGTGGCCAGGCCGCCGACGAAGTACGGCCGGTTGCGGGCCGCGGCGCGCAGCGGTTTCGCCTTCGCGATCAGCGCCTCGGTGAGCTGCTGCGCGCCCCAGAAGTTGTCGCTGATCACGGACGTGGCCTTGGTGCCCGGCAGGTCGACGTTGACGTGCGCGACGCCGTGCGAGCGGCACACGGCGCTGATCGCGTCGGGGTCGGTGGCGCCCGCCACGATCAGGCTTTCCACGCGGTAGGAGATGAGCGTGCGCGCCGTCTCCACCTCCAGCGCGGTGTCGCGCAGCGTGCTGACCACGATGGGGTAGAGGTGGCGCTGTCGCGCGAGCTTCTCGAAGGTCTGCGCCATGCCGCTGAAGAAGCGGTTGTCGTGCAGCGGGATGATCATGCCGATCAGCCCCGAGCGGCTGGTGCGCAGCCCGCTGGCCTGCCGGTTGACGCTGAAGCTGTGCTTGTCCGCCAGCGCGAGCACGCGCTGCGCCGTCTCCTCGCCGATGCGCCGCGCGCGCCAGTTGCCGCTGAGCACGGCGCTCACCGTGGTGGCGGAGACGTCCGCCATCCGCGCGAGGTCGTAGATGGTGGACTTGTTCTTTGGCATTAAAGGGTAAACGCGCTCGGGCGGCGCGGGGGTGTGTGCCTAGAATGTTAGCGCAATCGATTGCGCAAACTCAAGAAGATTTCGATGAGCGACTTCGAATTCAAGGGAAAGATCGGCGCCACCTGGCAGGAGTCCACGCCCTGGTGGCCCGACGCGGTGCGCCCGCGCGACGGCGCGCCGAACATCGTGCTCGTGCTGTACGACGACGTGGGCTTCGGCAGCTTCGGCTGCTACGGCGCCGAGATCGCCACGCCCACGATGGACCACCTCGCGAGCGAGGGCCTGCGCTACAACAACTTCCACGTCACGCCGCTGTGCTCGCCCACGCGCGCGTCGCTGCTCACCGGCCGCAACCACCACAGCGTCGGCATGGCGTTCCTGGCCAATGCGGACAGCGGCTTTCCCGGCACGCGCGGGCACGTGAGCAAGCAGGCGGCGACGCTGGCCGAGATGTTGCGCGCCAGCGGCTACAACACGATGTGCGTCGGCAAGTGGCACGTGGCGCCCATCGACCAGACCAGTGCCGCCGGCCCCTACGACCAGTGGCCGCTGGGCCGCGGCTTCGAGCGCTACTACGGCTTCCTCGATGCCCTGACCGACCACTTCTACCCGGACCTCGTGCACGACAACCACCGGGTCGACCCGCCGAAGACGCCGCAGGAGGGCTACCACCTCACCGAGGACCTCATCGACCACGCCATCGGCTTCGTGCGCGACCAGGTGTCGGCGTCGGGCGAGAAGCCGTTCTTCGCGTACCTCGCGTTCGGCGCGGCGCACTGCCCGCACCAGGCGCCGCAGGCTTTCCTGGACAAGTACCGCGGCCGCTACGACGAGGGCTGGGACGTGGTGCGCGAGCGGCGCCACCAGCGCCAGCTGGAGCTGGGCATCATCCCGCCGGGCACCACGCTCGCGCCGCGCAACGCGGGCGTGCAGCCGTGGGACAGCCTGTCCGCCGACGAGAAGAAGGTGTCCGCGCGCCTGCAGGAGGCGTTCGCGGCGATGGTGGACCACACCGACCACGAGCTCGGCCGCTTCGTCGATTACCTCAAGGAGATCGGCAAGTTCGACAACACGATCTTCGTCATCCTCGCCGACAACGGCGCCAGCCAGGAGGGCGGCGCGGGGGGCACGACCAACATCGTCGCCTACGAGAACGGCAACCAGCCCGACCTCGCGTACAACCTCGCGCGCCTGGAGCAGATCGGCGGGCCGCGCAGCCAGACCAACTACCCGCAGGGCTGGGCGCAGGTGGGCAACACGCCGCTGCGCCGCTACAAGCAGAACACGCATGCCGGCGGCGTGCGCGCGCCGCTGATCGTGTCGTGGCGCGACGGCCTGAAGGCGCGCGGGGGCGTGCGCCAGCAGTTCCACCACGTCATCGACATCGCGCCGACGCTGCTGGACCTGGCCGGCATCCAGCCGCCGCAGGTCTACAACGGCGTGCCGCAGATGCCGGTGCACGGCGTGAGCATGCGCTACTCGTTCGAGGATGCCGCGGCGCCCACGCGCCGGCAGACGCAGTACTTCGAGATGTTCACGCACCGCGCGATCTGGCATGACGGCTGGAAGGCCGTGTCGTTCCACCAGCGCGGCAACAGCTACGACCAGGACACGTGGGAGCTGTTCAATCTCGACGAGGACTTCTCGGAGTGCAACGACCTCGCGGCGAAGCACCCGGAGAAGCTGAAGGAGCTGGTGGGCCGCTGGTGGGCCGAGGCCGGCCGCTTCGGCGTGCTGCCGCTGGACGACCGCGGCTTTCCCGAGCGCGCGGTCAAGTACCAGAGCCACGGCTCGCCCAGGCTGCGCACGCGGCTCGTGCTGTACCCGGGCATGGCGCGCATCCCCAGCGGCGCGGCGCCGCTGGTCATCAACCGGTCCTTCCGTATCACGGCGCGCCTGGCCGACATCGCGCAGGCGCCCCAGGGCGTGCTGGTGTCGCTGGGCGACCTGAGCGGCGGCTTCACGATGTACGTGCAGGGTGGGCGCCTCTGCTTCGAATACAACCACGAGGGCACACCCTTTCGCATCGAGAGCGCGGCCGGCGCCGTGACGGCGCAATCGCGCACGCTGGAGTTCGCCTTCGAGCGCACGGCCGACTACCAGGGCGTCGGGCGCGTGTTCGTCGACGGCAAGCAGGTCGGCGAGGGCGTCATCCCGCGCAGCGCGCGCTGGTTCATCTCGTGGTCCGCGCTCGACGTGGGCCGCGACTCGCTGTCGCGGGTGAGCGACGCGTACAGCGACGAATTCGCCTTCACGCCGGGCGCGCTCGAGCGGGTCGAGATCGAGCTGGAGCCGATGCAGCACCCGGTCGACCACCAGCCGATGGACTGACATGGCGCCCGCGACGCGATCCGCCCTGCGTTTCTTCGGCCCCGCGGAAGGCGCCGACGAGACGCTGCCGTTCTGGCGGCGCGAGCCGGGGCGCCGGCAGTGGCTGCTGATCGCGTGCGCGTCGCTGGGCGCGATGTTCGGGCTGTGGTGGTTCGCGACGCGCGAGGGCGGCTGGGTGCCGCAGCTCTTCCTGCCGCCGCCGCGGGAGGTGTGGGACGCTTTCGTGCGGCTGTGGTCGCGGCCTTACCTGGGCAGCTCGCTGGGCGAGCACGTCGGCGCCAGCCTGCGCATCGTCGCGGGCGGCTGGCTGCTGGCCGGCGCCATCGGCCTGCCCCTGGGCATCGCGATGGGCTGGTGGAAGCGCGTGCGCTGGATCGCCTTCCCGGTGTTCCAGCTGCTGCGGCCGGTGCCGCCGCTCGCGTGGATCCCGCTGGCCATTTTGTGGCTGGGCATCGGCGACTCCGCGCGCATCTTCGTCGTGTTCATCGCGGCCATCGTTCCGTGGGTGCTCAACTCGATGCAGGCCGTCTATTCCATCGACAACCTGCTCGTGCGCGCCGCCACCACGCTCGGCGCGAGCGACATGCAGGTGCTCACGCGCGTGGTCTGCCGCACGGCGCTGCCCACGCTCGTGGCCGGCGCGCGCATCGCGCTGGGCAATGCATGGACCACGCTCGTGGCCGCGGAGCTGCTGGCCGCCAGCGCGGGCCTGGGCTACATCGCGGTCAACGCATCGCGCACGCTCGAGGTCGGCATCCTGCTCGTGGCCATGGCCATCATCGGCGTGCTCGGCGCGCTGTTCTCCATCGGCATGCAGTTGCTGACCCGCTGGGTCGCGCCGTGGGCCGCCGCCGGGGCGCAGTCGTGAACGGGGCCATGGCAACACCTGTTGAATCACCCCAGCGCCCGCCGCGGCCGCTGCACGAAGCCACGCTGTGGGGTGCCTGCGCGCTGGGCGTGCTGCTGCTTGCGTGGTGGGTGGCCACCGCGATCCCGGGGCTGGTGCCGCCGCGCGTGCTGCCGTCGCCGCCCGACGTGGTGGCGCGCTTCGGCTCGCTGCTGGCGGAGCCTTTCAGCGGCGCCACGCTGGTGGGCCATGCGGCGGTGTCGCTGCAGCGCTGGGGCCTGGGGGTGTTTGGCGCGCTCGCGCTGGGCCTGCCGCTGGGCATCGCGCTCGCGTGGCTGCCGCCGCTGCGCGCCGTGGTCACGCCGGTGTTCGAGCTGCTGCGCTACATCCCGCCGTTCGCGTGGGTGCCGATCGCGGTGCTGTGGTTCGGCGCTTCGACCGTGACGCAGGCGCTGATCGTCTTCATCGCGGCCTTCCCCGCCTGCATCATCAACACGCAGCTGGCGGTGGCGCAGGTCGACACGATCCTCGTGCGCGCCGCCCGCATGCTGGGCACGCGGTCGATGACGACGCTGGGCCGCGTCGTGCTGCCGGTGGCCGCGCCCACGGTCTTCACGGGCGTGCGCATCGCCTTCGGCAACGGCTGGATGGCGCTGGTGGGCGCCGAACTGGTCGTGGGCAAGCAGGGCCTGGGCTTCCTCATCTCGCAGGGCCAGATCAACGACTCCGCCGCCACGATCCTCGTGGGGATGATCAGCATCGGCGTGCTCGGCGTGCTCATCGACGCCGCGCTGCAGCGCCTGCAGCGGCTCGCACTGCCCTGGCAACCGCCGCCGGCCCGGCCGCTCGAATGACAACCGCCATGACCACGAACAAGATGGAAATCCGGGGGGTTTCGAAGACCTTCCACGCGCGCGGCGGGCAGACCGCCGCGCTCGAGCGCTGCGACCTGGCCGTCGCCAAGGGCGAGTTCGTCTCGGTCGTCGGCCCATCGGGCTGCGGCAAGTCGACGCTGATGATGATCGCCGCGGGGCTGGAGGCGCCCACGAGCGGGGACGTGCTGGTGGATGGCCGCCCGGCGGGCCCCGCCGGGCCGAAGCGCACGGTGGTGTTCCAGCGCTTCGCGCTGTTCCCGTCGGAGACGGTGGCGCAGAACATCGGCTTCGGCCTGCGCGTGGCCGGCACGCCGCGCGCCGAATGCGAGCAGCGTATCGGCGAGCTGCTGCGCCTCATGGGCCTGGAGCGCTTTCGCGACGCCTTCCCGCACGAGCTGTCCGGCGGCATGCAGCAGCGCGTGGCCATCGCGCGCGCGATGGCGGTGCGGCCCGAGATCCTGCTGATGGACGAGCCCTTCGGCGCGCTGGACGCGCAGACGCGCACGGTGCTGCAGGAGGAGGTGTCGCGCCTGCAGCGCGAGCTGCACTACACGGTGCTCTTCATCACGCACAGCGTCGAGGAGGCGGTCTACCTGAGCGACCGCGTCGTCGTCATGTCCAGGGGGCCGGGTCGCATCCTGCGCGAGATCGCGATACCGCGCGATGCCGCCTGGCGCGGCCTGGACATCGAGCAGGCGGGGGAACACGCCGGTTTCATGCAGGTCAAGCGCGAAATCTGGGAGCTGCTTCGCGGCGAGATCGTGCGGCACTAGGGCCGGCGCACGGCCGGCATTTCATCAACCGAAGGAGACAAGTCATGACGAAGTTGGCAAGACGGGTGGCGGCCTCGGCGCTGGCCATCGCAGGCATCACCGCGAGCGCATGGCCGGCGCTCGCGCAGGCGCAGGGCGCGGCGCCGGTGAAGATGGTGGCCATCAGCCAGTCCAACGAGGGCGGCTTTCCGCTGTGGCTGGCCAAGAAGCTGAACTACTTCGCGAACAACGGGCTGGACGTGACGATCAAGTACTTCCCCAACGGCGGCGCGGCGCTCGCGTCGGGCGCGGCGGGCGACTGGCAGGGCGGCTGGATCGGCTCGCCGCCGGCCATCACCGGCTGGGCGAAGTTCGGCCTGACGCCGGTGGGCACGATGATGAAGGAAGACCGCAACATCAAGCTCATCATGCGCAAGGACGCCATCAAGGGCTCCAGCCCCGCGCAGGTGCTGGCCACGGGCAAGATCGGCTCGGTGCCCAACAGCACGTGGAGCCAGGTGCTCTTCGCGTGCGCGAAGCACTTCAAGGTGGACCCGACGAAGATGAAGGTGGTGCCGCTGGAGCCGCCGGTGACGCGCCAGTCGCTGCGCTCGGGCGAAGTGGCCGCGGGCACCACGGACTCGTCGCCGGACATCGACCTGGTGAACGACAAGGCGAATTTCGAGGTGGTGTGCGACGGCGCGATCGCGGGCACGTCCGTGATCGACCCGTGGATCGTCACGAAGAAGTTCGCCACCGAGAACCCCGCCGCGGCGGCCGCGTTCGTCGAGGCGGGCTTCCGCGCGAGCGAGCTGATCATGAAGGACCGCGAGAAGGCGGTGGCCATGCTGCTCGACTACTACAAGGACGCCGGCATCGACGGCGACGAGAAGAAGGCGCGCTACACGCTCGCCTACCGCGACTACCAGACGCTCGACCAGGCCCTGGCCGACGCGCGCCAGGGCGCGACCGAGAAAGCGTTGACCGAGACGGCGCAGGTGTTCGTGGCCGGCGGCGCCTACGACAAGGTGCCGGACCTCAAGGGCGCCGTCGCGGCGGGCCTGCCGATCCTCGAGGCGGCGAAGAAGCTGCGCAAATAACATGGCGCAGGCAATGAAGGGCAAGGTGGCGGCCGTCACGGGGGCCGCCTCCGGCATCGGCCTGGCGTGCGCGCGCGCGCTGCTGGCCGAAGGCGCGAAGGTCGTGCTGGTGGACCGCGCGCACGACCGGCTGGAGCGGCTGTGCGCCGAGCTGGGCCCGGACGCGTTCCCGCTGGTGGTGGACCTGCTGCAGCCCGGCGAGGTGAAGACGATGCTGCCGCGCATCCTGCAGCTCGCCGGCGGGCTGCACATCTTCCACGCCAACGCGGGCGCCTACATCGGCGGCGACGTCACCGAGGGCGACCCCGACGCGTGGGACCGCATGCTCAACCTGAACGTGAACGCCGCGTTCCGGTCGGTGCATGCGGTCATCCCGCACATGGTGGCGCAGAAGACGGGCGACATCCTCTTCACCAGTTCCGTCGCGGGCGTGGTGCCGGTGGTGTGGGAGCCGGTCTACACCGCGTCGAAGTTCGCGGTGCAGGCCTTCGTGCACACCACGCGGCGCCAGCTCGCGAAGCACGGCGTGCGCGTGGGCGCGGTGCTGCCGGGGCCGGTGGTCACCGCGCTGCTGGACGACTGGCCGAAGGCGAAGATGGACGAGGCGCTGGCCAACGGCAGCCTGATGCAGCCGAACGAAGTGGCCGAGGCGGTGCTGTTCATGCTGACGCGGCCGCGCAACGTGACGATCCGCGACCTCGTGATCCTTCCCAACAGCGTCGACCTCTGATGGCTCCTTCGAAACCAGGCTACGTCATCGGCGTCGACGTCGGCACCGCCAGCGCGCGCGCCGGCGTCTTCGATGCGGCGGGCCGCATGCTGGCGTCGGCGAAGCACGACATCGCGCTGTTCCACGAGCCGGGCTCGATCGTGGAGCAGTCGGGCAACGACATCTGGCGCGCGGTGTGCGCGGCGGTGCAGCGGGCGCTGGCGCAGGCCGCGGTCGGCGCCCACGAGGTGGTGGGCCTCGGCTTCGACGCGACGTGTTCGCTCGTGGTGGTCGGCGAGGGCGGCCGGCCGCTGGCCGTCGGCCCCTCGGGCGATGACGAACGCAACATCGTCGTGTGGATGGACCACCGCGCGGTTGCGCAGGCCGAGCGAATCAACGCCACCGCGCACCCCGTGCTGAAGTACGTCGGCGGCCGCATCTCGCCCGAGATGGAGACGCCCAAGCTGGTGTGGCTGCTGGAGAACCGGCGCGCGCAGTTCGATGCGGCCTGGCAGTTCTTCGACCTCGCCGACTTCCTCACGTGGCGCGCCACGGGCGATCTCGCGCGCTCGACCTGCACGGTCACGTGCAAGTGGACCTACCTCGCGCACGAGCGGCGCTGGGACGCGAGCTACTTTCGCGAAGTGGGCCTGGGCGTGCTCGCCGAGGAAGGCTTCTCGCGGATCGGGGCCAACGTGGTGGACCCGGGCACGCCGCTGGGCGAAGGCCTCACGCCGCAGGCCGCGCGCGAGCTGGGCTTGCGTGCGGGCACGCCGGTGGCCGCGGGGCTGATCGACGCGCACGCGGGGGGCATCGGCACCGTCGGGGCCGGCGGCGGCGCGACGGCGTGCATGGCGTATGTGTTCGGCACTTCCTCCTGCACGATGACCAGCACGCGGGAGCCGGTGTTCGTGCCGGGCGTGTGGGGCCCTTACTTCTCGGCGATGGTGCCCGACCTGTGGCTCAACGAGGGCGGCCAGTCGGCCGCCGGCGCCGCGATCGACCGGCTGGTGGCGATGCATCCGGCCGCGGCCGAGGCGCGGTCGCGCGCCGAGGCAGCCGGCCAGACGGTGCCGGAGATGCTGGGCGCGCTGGCCGTGCAGCGCAGCGGCGGCCTTTCGCAGACGGTCCAGCTGCTGGGCGGCCTGCACGTCGTGCCCGAATTCCTCGGCAACCGCGCTCCCTTCGCCGACCCGCAGGCGCGCGCGATCATCGCCGGCCTCGACATGGAAAGCGGGCTCGACAGCCTCGTCGCGCTCTACGTCGCGGGCTTGTGCGGCATCGGCTGCGGGCTGCGGCAGATCATCGAAACCCAGGCCGAAGCCGGCGCCCCGGTCGATCGCGTGGTCATCAGCGGCGGCGCGGGCCGCGCAGACCTCGTGCGCCAGCTGCTGGCCGACGTGACGGCCAAACCGGTGCTCGCGACGCAGGCCGAGGAGCCCGTGCTGCTGGGCGCGGCCATGCTCGGCGCCGTGGCCGGGGGGCTCGCGCCGGATGTCGCCTCGGCGATGGCCGGCATGTCGCACGTGGGCCGCACCTACGAGCCCGCGCAAGGCGCGATCGCGGCGCTGCATGAGGCGCGCTATCGCGCGTTCATGCGGCTGCAGGGCGTGGGGCGCGAAATCCGCTGACGCGGGATCACGGCGCTTCGTGCCGCGCCGGGTTCGCGTCCTTCTCGCGCGCCACGAAGTTCTTCGCACCCGCCGACAGCCCGCCCGCCGCGAAATTGCGCGCGTGCGCCTGCCGCGCGTGGTCCATTGCGGCGTTGAAGACATCGTCGCCGAGGACGCGCCACCACTCCTTCGTCAGCGCAACGCCCAGCGGCGCACGCTTGGCGAGGCCCGAGGTGATCTCTGCGATGCGGCCGTCGATGGCGTCCGCCGGCCAGACTTCGTGCACGAGGTTCATCTCACGCGCCTGCGCCGCCGAAATGAAGTCGGACAGCAGCACCAGCCTTCGCATGTTCGCCTCGCCGATCAAGGGCAACAGGAACGCGCTGCCCATGATGGCCGCGGAGCCGACGTTCAGCTCCGTCATGCCGAACTTCGCGTCGTCGGTGGCGATGCGCAGGTCCGACAGCAAGGGGATCTGCAGCCCTGCACCGGTCGAGAATCCGTGCACGCGCGAGATGATCGGCTTGGACACCTTGCGCATCGTGGTGTAAAGCGACGCATAGCCCTCGATACGGCGGCTCGCGCCTTGCGCGTCCATCGCCGCGCTTTCCTTCTGGTCCTGCCCGGCGCAGAAGGCGCGGCCGTTGCCGCGGATGACGATGGCGCGCACGTCCTCGTCCGCATCGAGGGCCTTGAAAGCCGTCTCGAGGTTCTGCCGCTGCTGGTGGTTGATCGCGTTGAGCACCTGCGGCCGGTTCAGCGTCAGCGTCGCGACGCGGTCCTTCACCTCGACCAGCAGGGTATCCGTGATGTCCATGTCAGACCAGGCCGGCCAGCTGCTCGCCGGAGAGTGCTTCGAGCTGCTGCAACCGATCCCACAGTGCGCCGGACTGCGCGCCGCCCATCAGCGGTTCGGCGCACTCGACGAACTTGCCCTTGAACTGCGCGAGGCTCCAGCGCTTGTGCGGGTCGCCCTTGGCATACGACTCGCGGCCGTGGAACTTGCGGCCGTCGCGGTGCACGATGGTGAGGTCCGTGAAGTCGTAGGGCACCGACTCGGGCGTGCGCAGGTCCGGGTGCGTGTAGAGGCGGATGCGCTTGTGCATCGCCGCGATCTCGGGCGTGGTGACGGCGTCGTCCTCGAACTGCGCGAAGCCCAGCTTGCCGTAGACGAGCGCGGCGGCCAGGCAGTACTCCATGCTGAACTTGCCTTCGAGGCCGGTCTTCGCGTCGTGGTAGGGCAGGGTGTTCTCGCAGCGGTAGCCCACGGCACACTCGATGGCCTCCACCTCCTTCGGCCGGATGCTGCCGTCGGCAATGCCGTCGAGGATCATGTCGACCGCGCAGTGCGTGAGCGAGCAGGTGGGGTACAGCTTGTAGATGTTGCCGGGGTCCACGATGTCCCAGCGCTCGCCGAGCTTCTCCAGCGCGAGCTCGGGGTGCACCTCGTTGCCGGCGAAGAGTTCGAAGAAACCCGTCTTCGCTTCGAGCGCTTTCGGGTTGGCCGTGATACCGGCACGAGCGAGCAGTGCCGCCTTCACGCCGTTGTCGGCGGCGAAACCGGAGTGCACGGGCTTGGTCATCGTGCCGAAGTTGGCCACCAGCCCGCCCGCGGTGGATGCGGAGATGGCCAGCGCAATCGCGGTCTGGTGGGCGTCGAGCTTCAGCAGGTTGGCCGCCGCGGCCGCCGTGCCGAGCGAGCCGAGCGTCAAGGTCGTGTGCCAGCCCTTGTTGTAGTGGGCCATGTTGACCGCGCGGCCGATCTTGGTCTCGATCTCCACGCCGGCGACGTACGCCGCGATGGCCTCCTTGCCGCTCGCACCCTGCTGCGCGGCAAGCGCGAAGACGGCGGGGACCACGGGCGCCGACGGGTGCCCGCGCATCGACGGGTTGGTGTCGTCGATGTCGTGCGCGTGCGCCATCGTGCCGTTGACGAATGCGGCGTCGCGCACGCCGACTTTGCGCCCGAGCCCCCACACGGATGCGGGGCCATGCGAGTCCACCGTCGCGAGGGCCGCAGTGGTGACGCTCTCCTTCGCGGCCGCCAGCGCACTGCCGACCGTGTCGGCGATCGCCAGCTTCGCTTCCTGCGCCACGTCGGCGGGAAGCTGCTCGTAGCGCAGTTGCGCCACGAACGCGGCGAGGGTTTCGGTGACGGGGGTGGCCATCGGTGCGGTACTCCTGAATTAGTTGTGCTGATGCACACTATTAGTTATTCTAGAGGCCGTTTCCGCGCCCTGTCAAACGATGCCCACGCCCAAACACACCGAACCGAACGGCCGCAGCTGGCTCAACCTGCGGATGATGGAGGTCTTCGTCGCCGTCGTGCAGCAGGACGGCATGACGAATGCGGCCAACCACCTGGGCATGACGCAATCGGCCGTCTCGCAGACGATCACCGCCATCGAGACGGGCCTGGGTGCGCAGCTGATCGACCGTTCGACACGCCCGATGCAGCTCACTCTCTTCGGCAGCACGTTCTACACGCGCGCGCAGGAGCTGCTGCGCCGCGCCCGCGAGCTGGAGCACCTGGTGGAGATGCAGCAGAACGCGAAGCTGCCGCTCTTGCGCATCGGCATGGTCGATTCGTTCGCCAGCACGGTCGGGCCACACCTGCTGCGCGAGATCTCGTCGCTCGCCACGCGCTGGGCCGTGGTCTCGGGCGTGAAGGAGACCAGCATGCGCGCGCTGGAGGAAAAGCGCGTGGACCTGATGATCACTTCCGAGGAGATGGGCCGCGGCGCGGAGATGCTGTCGCTGCCGCTGCTGCGCGAGCCGCTGATCGTCGTCGCGCCGAAGAAGTTCAAGGTGCCTGCCAACGGGCTCGGCCTGCGCGACCTCAAGGCGCTCGCGGGCGAGCTGCCGCTGGTGCGCTACAGCCCGGGTGCGTTCATCGGGCGGCACGTGGACACGTTCCTGCGGCACCACGAGCTCGACCTGCCGCGCGAGTACGAGTTCGACACTTCCGACGCGGTGCTCGCGATGGTGCGCGCCGGCATGGGCTGGACGATGACCACGCCGCTGTGCGTGGCCAAGACACAGGCCGCGCCCGCGGACTACCAGTTCCTTCCCCTGAAGCCCGCCTCTTCGTCGCGCACCTTGCGTGTGGTTGCGTACAAGGACGAGCACTCGGCGCTGTGGGAGCGTGTCGCAGCGACCGCGCGCACGATCCTCAAGCACCAGTGGATCCCGGTGCTGCACAAGCTCGCGCCCTGGGCGGACATCACCGAGGGCGCCTGAGTTTAAGTATTGCTAATCCTTAACATTAGCTGATATTATCCAACGACTTCCTTCGTCCCACCCCCAGGAGCCGCAGTTGAAAAAGACGCTTCTTCTCCTCTCCCTCGTCGCTTCGCTGGTTGTACCGGCGGCCGCCGTCGCGCAGGACTACCCCACCAAGCCCGTGACGCTCGTCGTGGCCTACCCGCCCGGCGGCGGTGCCGATGCGATCGGCCGCCTCATCGGCGAGAAGCTGCAGGAAAGCATGGGCAAGGCGTTCGTCATCGACAACCGCCCCGGCTTCTCGGGGAACATCGGCGCGCAGTACGTCGCCAAGTCCGCGCCCGACGGCTACACGCTGCTAGTCGCGCCTTGGACCACGTACGCGATCAACACCGTGCTGTACGGCACGCAGCGCGTGGGCTACGCGCTCGACAAGGACTTCGTGGGCATCTCCACGCTGGGTTTCCAGCCGATGGCGCTGATGATCAACCCCGCCGTGCCGGCCAACACCGTTCAGGAGCTCATCGCGTATGCGAAATCGAAGCCCGGCGCGCTGACGTTCGGCTCCACCGGCCCGGGTTCGCTCGAGCACATCGCGGGCGAGATGTTCAAGCGCAGCGCCGGCATTTCGATGGTGCACGTGCCCTACCGCGGCAGCGGCCCCGCGATGACGGACCTGATCGGCGGGCAGATCCAGGTGTACTTCGCCACGGCCCCGACGGTGGTGCAGCACATGAACACCGGCCGCGTGAAGACGCTGATGGTGACCACGCCGGAGCGCAACCCCGCTCTCGCGAACCTGCCCACGCCCAAGGAAGTGGGCCTGCAGAACCTGGAGGTGCGCTCCACCTACGGGCTGCTCGCGCCGACGGGCACGCCGCCCGCCATCGTCAAGAAGCTGAACGACGAGCTCGTCAAGATCCTCGGCAACGCGGACGTGAAGGCGAAGTTCCGCAGCCTCGGTGTAGACGCGGTCAGCTCCACGTCCGAAGACATGACGCAGCGCCTGTCGGCGGACATCCCGCGCTGGGGCGCCATCATCAAGGCGGCCGACATCAAGGCGGAGAACTGAGCGAGTGGCGTACACGATCGATCCGCGCCCGCACGTCGGGCGCACGGCGCTCGTCACCGGTTCGGGCCGTAACCTCGGCAAGGGCATCGCGCTCGCATTCGCGAAAGCGGGCGCTAATGTGGTGCTCAATGGCCGCAACGACGTCGATGCCCTGAAGGCGGTCGCTGCCGAAGCGGAAAGCTACGGCGTCAAGGCGCACTGGGTCCTGGCGGATGTGTCCAATCCGGACGACGTGCAGCGCATGGTTGACGAGGCGGTGGACCGCTTCGGCAGCATCGACATCTCGGTGCAGAACGTCGGCTTGCGGCCGCGCCAGTCTTTCCTCGAGATCACGCCCGACGACTGGAAGCGCGTGATCGAGACGAGCCTGAGCTCCGCCTTCTACCTGGCGCGCTGCGTGCTGCCCGGCATGCGCGACAAGCGCTGGGGCCGCATCATCCACATGTCGGGCCGCGACGGTTTCTTCACGTACGCGAACCGCGCTCACAACGTCACCGCCAAGGCGGGCCTGCATGCGCTGGCCAAGGCGATCGCGGTGGAGTTCGGCGAATACAACATCACCGCGAACACCATCGCGCCCGGCAAGATGGACACGGTGCGCGACGAGAAGAACTACCCCAACTACAAGGCCCTGTGGGCGGAGGCCGTCAAGACGATGCCGCTGCGCCGCCTGGGCACCGACGAGGACGCCGCGCAGTGCTGCCTGTTCCTCGCAAGCCCCGAGTCCTGGGTGACCGGGCAGCTGATCCACCTGAACGGTGGCGAATCGATGTACTGACATGACCCCCCTCGAGAAACTGCGCGCCGACACGGCGCTGGCCGGCAAGTACTGGGGCCGCACCTTCGGCGGGCTTGCCGCCGTCACGAACCGCGAGCGCGGCGAACGCGCGCTGGCCGAGCTCTGGGCGGACACGCTGCGCACGCACCAGGACGCGAACTTTCTAGAGGGCCTGCGCAAGCTGGGCATCCGCGACGACGAGCCGGCCGCGGTGAAGGCGTGCAAGTACCACTACTTCACCAACATGATCGGCGGGCTGAAGATGGAGTACATCGAGGAGTCGCCGAAGAAGTGCTGGGTGCGCTACCTCGCGCCGATGTGGACTTACCCCGGCATCGCGATGCTGGCCGTGCCCAGCCACGTGCGCCGGTACAACGGCCGCTCCTGGCATGCGCGCAACGGGCTGCTGCTGGGCAACGACCGGCTGCAGTACGTCAAGACCAAGACGATCACCGAGGGCGAGCCGTACGACGAGGGCTACTTCATCGAGCACGACAAGCCCGTGCCGCCGGACGAGGCCTTCATCGACAAGGCCGTGAACCGGTCGCCGGAATTCGACCCCGCGAAAGCGCCGAAGCTCGACCCGGAGCTCTGGCCCGAGGAGCGGCTGCTCAAGGCGCGCGCGAATTACTCCGCGGGCTATGTGAGCCGCTCGATCCGCGTGCTGGTCGACCGCTTCGGCGTCGACGTCGCGGCGTATCTCGTGGGCCACACGATGCGCGGCATCGCCATCCAGTACATCCACGAGCTCAAGGCCGACGCGGGCATCGAAGGCAACGACGTCCATTCGGTTGCTGCCCTGTATGCCCGCATCCTCACCGCCTGCCGGCAGGACTTCGAGCTGGAGAAGGTGTCGCCGACACGCGCGCGCATCGTGCTGCACAGCTACAAGCCGTTCGACTGGGAAGTGCCGGAGCGCGTGCGCGATGCGTACTTCGAATTCCATCGCATGGGTGGCCGCATCCTGAACGGCCGCCTGAAGATCTCGCGGTCGGTGATGCCGGCGCTGGGCCCTGTGGAGCAGGAAATCTGGGAAGTCGAGGACATGGGGCAATGGCTATGGTGAGCGACGTGATCGACATGCCGGTGGTGGGCGACGAGACGCTGCGCGACATCCTCGACCGCCGCGCGGTCGAAGACGCGCAGCACGTCTTCCTGAAATTCCAGGGCCGCGACTTCACGTTCGGCGACATCGACGTGCTGATCAACCGCGTCGCCAATGGCCTGCTCGCGCGCGGGCTGCAGCCAGGTGACCGCGTGGCGCTGATGCTGCCCAGCCATCCGGACCACATCATCGCGATCCTCGCGCTGGCGAAGGTGGGCATGGTGCGCGTGCCGATCAACACGGCGTTCAAGGGTGCGTCGCTGGCGTACCCGTTCGAGGCGTTCTCGCCGCGTGCGCTCATCGCGGATGCGGAGTACCGCGAGGTGCTGGAAGAAGTGCTGCCGAAGTCGGGCGTGGAGCAGGTGCTCTGGCGCAGCGGCGGCGACCATGCCTTCGAAGCGCTGCTCGAATTCGCCGATGCGTCGCCACCGAAGGCCAGGCCGAAGGCCGACGACATCACCGCTCTCACCCCGAGCTCCGGCACGACCGGCCCGTCCAAGGGCGTGAAGAAGTCGGACCGCAACCAGCGTGCGGGCCCGATGGCCACGCTGCGCCTCACGGGCGCGCAACCGGGCGACGTGTTCCTGCTGTGGGAGTCGTTGCATCACAGCGCCGGCGTCGGCGTCGTGACGGCCGCCATCCTGCAGAAGCTCACGCTTGCGATGGTCGAGAAGTTCAGCGCCTCGCAGTTCTGGGACCAGTGCCGCCGCTTCGGCGTCACGCACATCCACTATCTCGGTGGTGTGCTCGCGATGCTGCTCAGGCAACCTCCCAAACCCGACGACCGAGACCACAAGGTGCGCATCGCGTGGGGCGGCGGCTGCCCGCCGGAGATCTGGGAAGTGTTCGCGAAACGCTTCGGCGTGGAGATCCGCGAGGGCTATGGCATGTCCGAGCTGCTCACGTTCACCACGATCAACCCTGAAGGGCCGAAGTTCTCCATCGGCAAGCCGCTGTCCTGGTACGACATGCGCTTGGTCGATGAGGAGGGCAACGACGTCCCCGTGGGGCAATCGGGCGAGATGCAGTTCCGCTCGCGCGTGCCGGGACTGCACTTCCTCGGCTATTTCCGCAACGAGGAAGCAACGCGCGGCGCGATGAAGGGCGACTGGTACTGCACCGGAGACCTCGCGCGGCGTGACGAGCAGGGCTTCTACTACTTCGCGGGCCGCGCGAAGGACGTCGTGCGCCGCCGCGGCATCAACATCTCGGCGTGGGAAGTGGAGCGCGTGGTCGGCGAACACGAAGCCATCGCCGAATGCGCGCTGGTGGGTGTTCCCAGCGAGTTGGGCGACGAGGAGCTGAAGCTCTTCGTGCGCGTCGCCGACGGCGTGAGCCTCGATCCCGCCGCGCTCGTCGAATGGTGCAAGCCGCGGCTGCCGCACTTCCAGGTGCCGCGGTATGTGGCGTTCATCGACGAGTTCCCGAAGACGCCGACGCAGCGGATCCGGAAAAAGGACTTGCCGCGCAATGTGGACGGGGTCTGGGACGCCGAACACGCGTGACCCGGCCTGCTTGACAGCGCTGCCTCTCGGATATACATTGCAAGCGTTGTATATCCATCGGCGGTTTCGATGCAGGTCTCCAAATGGGGCAACAGCCTGGCCATCAGGCTTCCCGCGGCAGTCGTGGAGGTTCTACAGCTCCAGGAGGGGGATGACGTGGAGGTCATCGTGGCAGGTGAACGTGCTTTCGAGTTGAAGAAGAAGCCCGGCGCGGCTGCGCTCCTCGCGCGCGTGCGGCGCTTCCGTGGGCGGCTTCCAGCCGATTTCAAGTTCGACCGTGACGAAGCCAACGCCCGCCGCTAGGTTCTTCCTCGATACGAACGTCCTGCTCTACTTGTTCTCCGGCGAAACCGGCAAGGCGGACCGCGCGGAGGCACTGCTGCTGGAGCGGCCCACTATCAGCGTGCAGGTTCTCAACGAGTTCACGAGCGTCGCGCTGCGAAAGCTTTCGATGGGTTGGGACGAGGTCGACGAGTCGCTCGCAGCCATCAAGGCGAGCTGCGCGATGGAATCGCTCACGGAGGAAACGCATGAGACGGGTTGCAGGCTCGCTCAGCGCTACTCGTTGAACGTCTATGACGCGATGATCGCCGCCTCGGCGCTGCTGGCCGGATGCAACGTGCTCTATTCGGAGGATATGCAGCACGGGCTGCTGCTGGAAAAGCGCCTGCGGATCGTCGATCCGTTCAAGCCTTGATCTCGACCAAAGTCGTCTCGCATTCCCAAACCTACCATCCGCGTGGTGAACCCACGCGCCCCTCTCTCCTTCCTTCCCGCTCCCATCCGCGGCGCCATCGCGCTCGCGCTGCTTTGCACCAACACGCTCTTCTGGACGATCCCGCTGGTCGCGCTCGCACTCGTGAAGCTGGCATTGCCGCTCGCGCCGGTGCGCAAGCGCATCGACCCGCTGCTCAACTCGATCGCCAGCTGCTGGATCGCCTGCAACAGCGGCTGGATGCGCCTGACCCAGTCGAGCGTGTGGCACGTCCACGGCCTGCCGGCAGGCAAGCGCCGCAACGGGTGGTTCCTCGTGAATTGCAACCACCAGTCGTGGGCCGACATCTTCGTGCTGCAGCACCTGCTGAACCGGCGCGTGCCGATGCTGAAATTCTTCCTGAAGCAGGAGCTGATCTACGTGCCGGTGATCGGCCTCGCCTGGTGGTCGCTCGACTTCCCTTTCATGAAGCGCCACGGCAAGGCGACGCTTCGCCGCAACCCCGAGCGGCGCGCCGATGATGCACTGGCCACCCGGCGCGCCTGCCGCAAGTTCGAGCTGGTGCCCACCAGCGTGATGAATTTCGCGGAGGGCACGCGCTTCACGCGGGACAAGCAGCGCAAGCAGCACTCGCCGTACCGGCACCTCCTCAAGCCGAAGGCGGGCGCGCTGGCGCTGACGCTGCAATCGATGGGCAGCAAGTTCGATTCGATGATCGACGTGACCATCGCCTACTCGCCGGGCGTGCCCGGCTTCTGGGACTTCCTTTGCGGCCGCGTCGAGCGCATCGGCGTGAACATCCGCGAGCTGCCGGTCCCCGAGGCGCTGTGCACGGGCGACTGGTCGAGCGACGCCGCCTATCGCGCGCGCTTCCAGCAGTGGCTGGCGCAGCTTTGGCAGGAGAAGGACGAGCTCCTCGACTCCCTGCTCGCGGCGTAGCACGACGCCCCTGCGTACAGCCGAGCCGGGCTCGCGCGGACGGGCAAGGCACGTCGTGATCCGCCTTCCACGCATCGGCATCCATGCCGACACGCGCCATCGCGCGCGTTCCTACACACCTGAACCATTGCCGCGTCGCACAGTTGGGCCTTCGAAGTAGGGAGGTCCGCGCCATGCGCATTGCCAGGCGTATCCGCCGGTTCGCCGGCCTGTTGGCCGTTTGCGCCGTTGCACCGCTGTTCGCGGCGCAGCAGCAGCAGACGGTGTGCACCGTCACCGTCAACTCCGCCGACGAAAAGCAGAGCTTCCGGCGCTTCCTGCCGCAAGACAAGTACCGCTTCGTCGAGCTGGTGGACCGCAAGCGCTCCGACTGGCTCGAGTCCGCGTGCCAGGCCAAGGTCTCTTGCGACGTGCTCATCGTCTCGGGCCACCACGGCGAGGGCAACGTCTTCTTCTCCGACGCGCTGGACCGCGGCGAGCACCTGGACATCAAGGAGCTGGAGCGCGCGTCGTGCTCGGGCTCCTGCGACAGCCTGTTCGCGAACCTGAAAGAGGTCTACCTCTTCGGTTGCAACACGCTCAATGCGCAGCCGTTCCATTCGGTCTCCGGCGAGGCGGTGCGCAGCCTCGTGCGCGACGGCAAGTCGCCCGATGAAGCCGCAAGGCTCGCCCGCCTGCTCGGGCAGGCACGCGGCGAAAGCAGCCGCGACCGCATGCGCCTGCTGTTCAAGGACGTGCCGGCGATCTACGGTTTCTCGGGTGTCGCACCGCTCGGCCCGGTTGCGGGCTCGGTGCTCGACCGCCACTTCCGCAGCTCGGGTGCGGGCCACGTGGGCACGGGCGGCGTCAACGGCAGCCTGCTGCGCCAGTTCTCGCAGCACGGCCTCGTGGCCGTGTCCGGCATCGGTGCGAACGACGCGCTCATGCCGCTGCGGCAGGACATCTGCATGTTCGCGGACGACCGCATGACGACGGCGAAGCGGCTCGACTCCGTGCACAAGCTGCTGCAGCGCCCGGTGGCCGAGTCGCGCCTGCTGCTCGATCGCATGGAGCGCTTCACGGACACACTCACCGCCGACACGCGCAAGCAGCCCGAAGTGGCGCAGGCGCTGGAGCGCATCGCCGCCGACAACGGCACGCGTGAACGCTACCTCTCCTACGCGCGCGACGCGGACCAGTTCATCACCCGCGCGCGCATGACGGAAGTGGCGCAGGACCTGACGTGGCTGACGCCCGAGCAGCGCCGGGAGGAGAACACGCGCATGCTCGCCGACATGATCGCGCGCAAGGACATCGGCGCGCCGGACGTGGACCTGGCCTGCACCTTGAACAAGAACGGCGAGCTGCACGGCGCTGCCGCCAAGCTGGCGGTGCGCGGCGACGTGACGCAGGACGTCGGCCGGGCCGCGGTGCTGGCGTGCCTTGGCCACACCGAAGCGCGCGAGCGCGTGCTGGAGGGGCTCGTCAGCGCTTCGGACGCCGAAGTGCGCATCGCGCAGGCGTACCTGCGCCAGCGCCCGATCACCGACCCCAACGAACTGCGGGTGGTGACGCGTGCGATCGCAAAGATGAGCGCGCCCGAGGCGCAGACCCGCGCGCTCGACGTGCTCGCGCGCCACTACGTCTCCGACCGCGAGAGCGTCGACACGCTCAAGCAGCTCTTCGCGCGTACGCGGTCCATGGCCGTGCAGAACGCGATCGCCGGCGTGCTGATCCGCGCCGACCGCTCCGTGCGCTCGCCGGACCTGCTGCGCACGCTGCGTGAAAATCGCCTGCGCGCGTCGCCTGGCGACAACATGGTCGACGCGCTGATCTCGCGCCTGCAGGAATCTTCCTGAGGAATTCTCCGCAGGCTCAGCCGTTTACCGGCACATCCGTGTAACAGCTGGGCCACGGGCTGCAGCCGTGCAATACTGCCCGCGCGCTCCAGCGCAGCAGTTGTTGCACATAGCAGTCCATGTCCATCACGAAGTCGTTTCTCCGCCTCGCCCTCCTGGGCGCGTGCTTCGGTGCCTTGCCCTTCGCGGCAACCGCCGCGCCCAAGACCATCTGCACCATCACGGTCAACTCGCCGGACGAGCAGGCGGTCTTTCGCCGCAACCTGCCGCCCGGCGACTACCGCTTCGTCGAACTCGTCGAGCGCGGCCGCAAGGACTGGCTGCGCTCCGCGTGCGAGCAGAAGGTGCAGTGCGACTCGCTCATCATCTCCGGCCACTTCGACGACGGCGACGAGTTCTACACCGACCGCTTCGACGTCAGCGAGTACCTCACCGTGCTGGAGATGGAACGCGCGTCGTGCAGCGACTCGTGCCCCGGCGTGTTCTCGCAGCTGAAGGAGGTCTACCTCTTCGGCTGCAACACGCTCAAGACGGAGCCGCGGCAGGTGGCCGGCGGCGAGATCACGCGCGCACTGCTGCGCGCCGGCCAGTCGCCGGCGGAGGCGGCGAAGCTGTCCGCGCTGCTCGGCGAGAAGCACGCGCGCAGCAACAGGGACCGCATGCGGCACATCTTCAAGGACGTGCCGGTGATCTACGGCTTCTCGTCGAAGGCGCCGCTGGGCAAGTACGCCGGGCCGCTGCTGGAGAAGTATTTCCAGACCGCGCCGGCGGGTGAGGTGGGCAGCGGGCAGGTGAGCCAGAAGCTGCTGCAACTGTTCGGCCCGAGCTCCATGACGGTGACCACGGGCCTGCGCGACTCCGAGATGCAGGCGAGTGCGCGCGTCGATGCGTGCCGCTTCGTCGATGACCGCGTGTCGCCGACGCAGAAGGTGGACTTCGTTCACCAGATGCTCAAGCGCGACATGTCCGAGGTGCGGATGTTCATCGGCGACCTGGAGCGCTTCACGTCGTCGTTCCCGCTGGCGCAGCGGCTGCAACCCGAGATTGCCTCCGGATTCAACGCCATCGCCGGCGACCAGGCGACGCGCGAGCGCTACCTCACCTTCGCACGCGATGCCGACGAACCGGCGATCCGCACGCGCATGATGGCGCTGGCCACGAAACTCGGTTGGCTCACCCCCGCGCAGGAGCAGGCCGAGTTCGTGCGCATGATCGCCGAGCGCATGGCGCGCGACTCCGTCGGCATGGAGGAAGTCAACCTCGCCTGCGCGCGCGGCGGCGACGGCGAGCGCGACCCGACGGTGCAACCGCTCGTGGGTGGCGCGCTGCGCTACGCGAAGGTCGGCCCCGCTGCGGCGCTCGCCTGCCTGGGCAGCGCGCAGGCGCGTGCTCGCGTGGTGAAAGCCGTCACGAGCGACGACACCGACGAGATCACCATCGCACGCGCCTACCTGCGCCAGCGCCCGCTGGCCGATGCGTCCGAAGTGCGCGCTGTCGCCACCGCCATCGGCCGCATGCCCGCGAGCGGCGCGCAGGTCCGCGCGATCGAGACGCTCGCGCAGCAGCGCGTGTCCGACCCCGAGAGCCTGCGCGAGATCGCGCGCCTGTTCCCGCAGGCGAAGTCGCTGCAGGTGCAGCGCGCGATCGCCGCGCTGTTGATCCGCGCCGACCACCGCGTGCTGGGCCAGGGGGAACTGTCGCGGTCGCTCAAGCAACACCGGTTGAAGTCGCCCGACGGCGACGACGTGATCGATGCGTTGATCCGGGTGCTGCAGGCCGGTTAGCCGGCGAGGTCAGGCCTCGATCACTTCGTCGACGAAGGCGAGGAACGAGTCCGGCGGCGTCAGCCGCAGCGCCTGGGCGGTCTTGCGGTTGAGGACCAGCCGGAACTTCGAAGGCTGTTCCACCGGTATCGCGGCCGGTTTCGCGCCCTTCAGAATCTTGTCCACGTACTGCGCCGCGCGGGTGTAGTTGCCGACAAGGCTCGGCCCGTACGAGAACAGCAGGCCGATGCGCACCGCTTCGTCCCACGTGGTGTTCGAAGCGATGCCGTGCTCGATCGCCAGCGGCGCGATGGCGCGCCACAGCGAGCCGGTGAACGCGTCGTCGTGGACCAGCATGTTGTGCAAGCCGGCGGAGCGCATCGCCTGGAAGGCGGCGGGGAGGTCCGCGCGGGAGGGCACGTCGAAGGGCTGCAGCGCCACGCCGACGCTGCGCGCGCCCGCTACCAGCGCGTCCCACGCGGGTTGTGTCTGCCGGTTCAACGGGCTGCGCAGCACAGCGGCGCGCGCAAGCTGCGGCACGAGGTCGCGGAACAGCTGCAGGCGCTTGCCGGGGAGCTCGGACGCGAACACCGTGACGCCGGTGACGTTTCCGCCGGGCTTGGGCAGCGAGTCGACGAGACCCGCTTCGACCGGGTCGTGGGCGCTGCCGAACACGATGGGCAGCGTGCTGGTTTCCTTCCTCAGCGCGACAGCGGACGCCGTGTTGCCCGCGAACAGGATGTCGGGTTTGCGCGCAACCATCTCGTGCGCCATCTCCGCCACGCGCGCCGGCTCGCCTTCGAGGTATTCGATGTGGATGGTGCGGCCTTCTTCATAGCCCAGGCGTTGCAGCTCGCGAAGGAACGCGATCATGTCCGGCGAAGACCGGGGGCGCGTGAAGATGATGCCGAGCACCGGCGTCCGCGCCAGGACGCCGGGCGCCCATGCCAGCGCGGCGGCGCCGGCCAGGATGGCACGTCGTTCCATGCTCAGCCTCCTTTCCTCGATGACGGCTGTTTTAAGGACACGCGCGCGTGGTTGTCAACGTGAAAGGAAGTTCAGTGCTGTGCGCGCAGCCGCATACAAGCGCTGGCGGCGTGGCGTAATAAATCACGCACCCGCTCGCCTCGCCGGCGGTTTACACGGGCTTCATAAGCGGGCGGTGCGCCTCGCCCACCATTCGCGCTGCTTGACGCAACGCGAGGAAGCCGGGACATGGAACACCACGACGATGCGGCGCGCCTTTGCGCCGACTGGGACCAGATCCGCGCGCTCTGGGCGCAGACCGAGCGCGCCCTCGACGAGGAGCCGGGCCCGCTGAGGCAATTGCGTGTCCATTGCCTGCGAGAAAGATCGCAGCTGCTGCTCAGGGCGCTCGCCGAGGACTCGGCGTGGGGGCATGCGGTGCAGGAGGCGGGTATCCAGCAGGAGTGAGGGTCGGCGCGCCTGGGCAGGCCGGCGCGGCGGCAACCGGCCTGCGCCTCGAGTCCACCCAATACGCCCACGCCACGAGCAGCCACTGCGCCTGGCCGACCCACGCGATGGGCGACACGCCGGGTGGGGGCGGGCCGAACACGTTGGCGAACTGGATGACGGCCAGGAAGGCGACGAGCGCGACGTGCGCCCAGCGGCCGGTGCCGTCCAGCGGCCGCGTGGCGCGGGTATAGAGGTACACCCCGCATCCGAAGAGCGCGAGTTCCACGGCGAGTGCCGCGCCCTTCCACTGCCAGAGCCCGAACCCCCACTTCACGTCGCCACCCGGCACCAGCGGAAGGTCGGGCACATGGACGACCAGGTCAAGCAGCCAATGGCTCACGACGAGTGCACCGACGACCAGCGCGCCGACCTTGCTGCGCCTGAACGCGAAGTGCACCAGGGCCACGAGTGCCGCCCAGAAGAGCGCGGCGACCAGGCTGTGGGAGTACGGATAGCTTTCGAAGACCAGCGGCACCGTTGAACCGGCCGGCGCGATGCGAACGGTCTCGACACCTGCCAGCAGCAGTGTCGGCCAGAGCAGGTCGAGGAACTGGGCGCAGAGGAAGGCGGTGCCCAGCGAGATACGCGCCGCGAGCGGCTTGGCGGCGTACGCAACTGCGAAGTGCCCGAGGAACATCGGCCCAGCATAGCAGTGCGGCTCGGCCGGTATACGATCACACCCCGTCAGCCCGCCCAGGAAGGAAGTACCGCTTGGTCGAGAAACTCGCACGCCGCCTGCCGTTCTTCTACGGCTGGCTCGTCGTCGGCGTCGTCTTCGTGACGATGGCCATCTGCGTCAACGCCCGCACGGCCTTCTCGCTGCTGTTCCCGCCGATCCTGGGCGAATTCGGCTGGGAGCGGGGCGTGACGGCGGGCGCGTTCTCGTTCGGCTTCGTCGTGTCCGCGGTGCTCAGCCCCCTGCTGGGGCGCGTGATGGACCGCCGCGGGCCGCGGTTCGTAATGGAGGTCGGGGTCGTCACCACCGCCGCGGGTCTGCTGCTCGCCACCTTTGCGGGGCAGCCGTGGCACATCTACCTCACGCTCGGCATGCTGGTCGGCGCAGGTACCACGTTCACCGGCTACACGGGCCAGGCGCTGTTCCTGCCGAACTGGTTCGTGCGGCGCCGGGCGCTCGCGATGAGCATCGCGTTCGCCGGCGTGGGCTTCGGCTCGATCGTGATGCTGCCCGCGTTGCAGACCTTCGTGGAGCGCAGCGGCTGGCGTGCGGGGTGCACGCTGCTGGGCGTGGTCGCGCTCGTGGTGCTCGTGCCGCTCAACCTGCTGCTGCGCAGGCGGCCGGAGGACATCGGCCTCGCGCCGGACGGCGATGCCGACACGCCGGCTGCCGCGCAAGCGCGCCGCGTCAATGTGGTGGACCCCGCCTGGGCCGCCATCGACTGGACACTCGTACGCGCGATGCGCACCGCCCGCTTCTGGTGGGTCGCCGTGGCGTACTTCGCGGCGCTCTTCGCCTGGTACGCGGTGCAGGTGCACCAGACCAAGTACCTCATCGAGACGGGCTTCGACGCGCAGCAGGCCGCCTGGGCGCTCGGCGCGGTGAGCCTGGCGGGCGTGCCGGGGCAGATCGCGCTGGGGTGGCTCTCGGACCGCATCGGGCGCGAGCCCGTGTGGGCGATCGGCAGCCTCGGCTTCCTGCTCACGTACGTTGCGCTGCTCGCCTTGCCCTCGTACCCGGGCCTGCCGCTGCTTTACGCGATGGTCATTGCGCAAGGCGCGCTCGGCTACGGCCTCACGTCGGTTGTGGGTGCGATCCCGGCGGAGATCTTCGAGAGCAAGCACTACGGGCCGATCTTCGGCACGCTGATGCTCAGTGCACTCGCCGGCGGTGCCGCGGGCCCGTGGTTCATGGGTTTCGTGTACGACCGCACCGGCAGCTACGCGCCGGCGTTCTGGGTCGCCATCGGGTGCTGCGTGGTGTCGGCATTCGCCATCTGGCGTGCTGCGCCCGGCAGCGTGCGCGTGGTCGCGGGGCGCGTGCGCGCCGCACAGGCTTAGGAGAAGGAAAAAAGGACATGGATCGAACGAAGTACCACCAGATCCGAACGGGCCGGCCGGCCACGCTGGCCTCCAATGGCATGGTCACCTCGCCGCATTCGCTCGCAACAGCGGCGGGTGTCGACGTGCTGCGCGCGGGCGGTAGCGCAGTCGATGCGGCGATTGCGACCAGCGCCGTGCTCGCCGTCGTCTACCCGCACATGACGGGCTTGGGCGGGGACGCCTTCTGGCTGGTGCACGACGGTGCGAGCGGCGCGGTGAAGTACCTCAATGGCGGCGGCAAGGCTGCGGCGGGCTCGACGCTCGAAGCCTTTGCGCAACGGGGTTTGCCGGAGATTCCCCTCATCGGCGAACTGCCGGCGACGTTGACGGTGCCGGGCGCGGTCGCGAGCTGGATCTCGGCGCACGAAGCACATGGGCGCTTGCCTCTTGCGCGCGTGCTCGCAAGCGCCGTCGGCTATGCACGCGACGGCTTCCCCATCGGGCGGCGCCTCGCTGGCTTCATCGAGGTGATGCGCGACGAGCTCGCGCAGCAACCCGAAGCCGCGGCGCTCTTCCTGCCGGGCGGCACGCCACTGCGCGCCGGCGCGACGCTGCGCAATCCGGGACTCGCCGCCACGCTCGAGTCCATCGCGCGCGATGGCTGGTCCGGTTATTACGAAGGCGCCGTCGCAACCGAGATGGAGCGCTATGCGCGGGAATCAGGCGGCTTCTTCCGCCGCGAAGACTTCGCGAAGCAGCGCGCGGCGTGGGGCGCGCCGCTCGAAGGCCACTATCGCGACGTCACGATCTACAACACGCCGCCGCCGACGCAGGGCTTCACCGTCGTCGAGATGCTGAACCTGATCGAGCCGCACGAGCCGCACCGCATGCAGCACCTCGGCGCCGACCACGTTCACTTGCTCGTGCAGGCCAAGCAGGTGGCGTATCACGACCGCGACCGCGTGCTGGCCGATCCCGCATTCGCCGACGTGCCGATCGAGCGGTTGATCTCCAAAGAGCACGCTCGCGAGCGCGGCCGCCTCATCGACATGCGCCGCGCCCTGCGCTGGGACGAGCTGCCGTCGTGGGGCAGTCTCGCGGGCGACACGGTCTACATGGCGGTGGTGGACCGCGATGGCAATGCGGTGTCGCTGATCCAGAGCCTCTACGGCATCTTCGGCTCGTGCCGCGTGGCAGGCAGCACGGGCGTGGTGTTGCAGAACCGCGGTTCGTATTTCTCGCTCGACCCGGCGCACCCCAATCGGCTGGAGCCCGGCAAGATCCCGCTGCACACGCTCATCGCCTCCATGGCCAAGCGAGACGGCAAGCTGTGGGCCGTGCTCGGTTGCATGGGCGCCGACGGGCAGCCGCAGATCCAGTTGCAGCTGTATTCCGCGCTGGTGGATTTCGGGCTGGACATCCAGGAAGCCATCGAGATGCCGCGCTTTCTCTCCGGCCGCTTCGCGCTCGGCGAAGAGCGCGATACCTTGCATATCGAGGCACGATTCCCAGCCGACACGCTGCGCGAGCTCGAGGCGCGAGGCCACCTGCTCGACCGCTGGGGCGACTGGAACGAGCTGGCGGGCCATGCACACGGCATCACGATCGACCCGCGGACGGGCGCCCTCAGCGGCGGCTCGGACCCGCGCAGCGACGGCGCCGCGATCGGGTGGTGACTCAGGGCAGGTGCGCGAGCAGGTTCGCGACGGTGCCGCGGTAGAAGCCGGCCAGCTGCTCCTGGGTCGCATAGCCCAGGTGCGGCGTGAGGATCACGTTGGGCAGCGCGCGCAAGCGGTGATCGGCGGCCAGCGGCTCCTGCTCGAACACGTCGATGGCCACGCCGGCGATGCGCGACTGCGAGAGATGCTCGTAGAGCGCGTCGCCATCTACGAGCGCGGCCCGAGCGGTGTTCACGAGGACTGCGTCCGGCTTCATGCGCTGCAGGTCGTCGCGGCCGATGATGCCGCGCGAGCGCTGGCTCAGGACGAGATGCAGGCTCACCACATCGCTGCGCGAGAACAGCTCCTCCTTCGTCGCGTACTCGGCCCCGGCAGCGGCCGCATCCTCCGGCGTGAGGTTGGTGCTCCACGCCAGCACCTTCATGCCGAAGGCCTGCGCGACCGGCACCATCTGCTTGCCTTGCCGCCCGAGCCCAACGAGCCCGATCGTCTTGCCGCGCAGCACGCGGCCGGGGCGCGTCTGCCAGCCGCCGCTGCGCATGGTTTGCACTTCGTCGGGCAGGCGTCGCGCGAGCGAGAGGATCAGCCCCCACGCCAGCTCGATGGTGGAGGAGTTGCCGTCTTCCGTGCCGGCTGCGGCCAGGACCGGAATGCCGCGTTCGGCCGCGGCGTCGTAGTCGAGCGTGCGATGGCGCGGCCCCGTCGTGCACAGCAGCTTCAGCCGCGGCAGCGCTTCGATCAGCGCGCGCGGCATCGCCATGCGCTCGCGCATCAGGCACAAGGCATCGAAGTCGCGCAACCGCTGCGCGGCTTCGTCGTCTTGCATGTGATCGTGGAAAACAACCACGTCCGCGCGCGCCTGCACGGCGGACCAGTCGGCTAGTAGCAGCGCGTTGCGCTGCCAGTCGTCGAGGACGGCGATTCGGTAGGGCATGGCTCTCGCCCCGGATCGTACCGGGCCGCGGCGCCGCAGCCTACTGCTTCGACTTCTCGATCAAGGCCAGCGCGAGCTCCGCCCGCTGCGCCACCACGGGCCGCTTCTCCAGCCACGCCGCCGGCCCCGCGCCCTGCAGCGCGCGCTTGACCACGCCTTGCAGGATCGACGAGCTCTTGTAAAGCTGCAGCGCGAGGTAGAAGGTCCAGTCGCGCACCGAAGTGCCCGTGCGCTCGCAATAGAGCCGGATGTACTCGTCTTCGGCCGGGATGCCCAGCGCCACCGGGTCCGCCCCGCCGAAGCCCACGGGCTTCTCGTGGATGTAGTAGCAAAAGCAGGTGTAGGCCAGGTCGCAGAGCGGGTCACCCAGCGTGCTCAGTTCCCAGTCCAGCACGGCCAGCACGTGCGGCTCGGTGGGGTGGACGAGCAGGTTGTTGGGGCGGTAGTCGCCGTGCACGATGCTCGTGCGGCCCTCGGCGGGCACGTTGGCGGCGAGCCAGTCACCCAGCTGCTGCATCGGGCGCAGGTCCTCCGTCTGCGCGGCCTGGAACTGCCGAGTCCACAGCTCCACCTGCCGCTGGAGGTAGTCGCCGGGCTTGCCGTAGTCGGCCAGGCCGATGTCCTTGTAGTCGACAGCGTGCAGGCGCGCGAGCACGTCGACCATGCTCGCGTAGATCGCCTTGCGCTGCTCGGGCGTGCAGCCCGGCAACGTGGGGTCGGAGAACAGGCGGCCCTGCACACGGTCCATCACGAAGAACATGGAGCCGAGCACCTGTGGGTCGTCGCAGAAGGCGCGGGCGCGTGGCACGGGGACGTCGGTTGCCTGCAGCGCGGACAGCACGCGGAACTCGCGGTCCACGCGATGCGCCGAGGGCAGGGTGGCGGAAGCGGGCCGCTTGCGCAGCACGTACTGGCGCGTGCGGCCGTCCTTGTCGATAGCGTCGAGCGCGTAGGTCGGGTTCGAGTAGCCGTTGGGGAACTGGGCCACGCGCAGCCCGCCGGCGTATTCGGGCAGGTGCTCGGCCAGGAAAGCGTCGAGCGCGGCTTCGTCCAGCCGGTTCTGGGGTGGGACTTCGACGGTCTGGGGGATCATGCGGCCACTCTAGGGGCCTGCCCGTGAACCGGCATCGTCGGTTGCGACGACGCGCAAGCGGTCGCGCCGCGCCAGACTCGGCAACCATGGACGTCCTGCTCATCGAACGCCGCGGCACCACGGCCGTGCTCACCCTCAACCGGCCCGAGGCCCGCAACGCGCTCGACCCGACGCTGCGCGAGGCCTTTGCCGCCGCGATCCCGCAGCTGCGTGAGGACCCGGAAGTGAAGGCCATCGTCATCACCGGCGCGGGCGGCCACTTCTGCGCGGGCGGCGACGTCAAGGCGATGAAGCCGTCCAGCCCCGCGCAGGACAAGGTGTTCGGCACGCGCGAGCGCCTGCTCAACCTCGACCGCTGGTTCGACGAGCTCGTGGACCTGGAGAAGCCCGTGATCGCGGCCGTCGACGGCTCCGTGTTCGGCGCCGGCCTGTCTCTGGCACTTGCGGCCGACTTCATCTTCGCCACGCCGCGTGCGCGCTTCTGCTGCGTGTTCGCACGGCTGGGCTTCGTGCCCGATGCCGGCGGCATGTACCTGCTGCCGCGCGCTATCGGCCTGCCGCGCGCCAAGGACATGGTGTTCAGCGCACGTGTGGTCGAGGCGCAGGAGGCGCTCTCCATCGGCCTCGTGCAGCGCATCTGCGAAGGTGACGTGCTGCAGGCCGCGGTGGAGCATGCGGACCGCTATCGCGATGCGCCGACGGCTGCCATCGGCATTGCGAAGACCGTGATGAACCATGCGTTCGAGAGCGAACGCCGCGAGGTGTACGCGCAGGAGGCGCTGGCGCAGGCGCTGTGCGCGCAGAGCGAGTTCCACAAGGAGGCCGCGCGCCGGTTCGTGGAGAAGCAGCCCGCGCTGTACCAGTGGAAGGATTGACGACATGCCCAACAGCCGACCCCTCGCGACCGACCTGCTCGCCATCGTGCAGGAGTACCTGGAGAACGAGATCTCGCCGCAGGTTTCGCCGGTGCACCAGTTCCAGCTGAAGATCGTCGCGCGCGTGCTTTCGACGGTGAAGCGGGAGATGGAGCTGGCGCCTCAGCTGAACTCGGCCGAGACCGAACGCCTGAAGGCGCTGCTGCGCCGCGAAGGCTCCTTCGACGAGCTGAACACCGCGTTGGCCAAGGCGATTCGCGCGGGCGACATCGCGGTTGACAACCCGACGCTTCTTGCGCATCTGCGCACCTCGATCGAGGACGCGCTGCGAATCAACAACCCGAAGTGGCTGGTGAATCGCACGCGATGAGGTTGCTCGGTGCACCCAACTTCCGCGACGTCGGCGGCCTGCGCACGAGTGACGGCCGGGTCATCGCGCGTGGCCGCATCCTGCGCTCCGGCCATCTGGCCGAGCTGCACGAAGAAGACATCGCAGCCCTCGAACGATGGCTCGGCACCGACGTCTGCGTGATCGACCTGCGCGGTACCACCGAGCGCGCCAAGCGCGTCTGCGCATGGCCGAGGGCCACCGTGCACTCGCTGCCGATCGAACCCTCCGTCGCGCAGAAACTCGACGGACTCATCGCCAACGGCGAAACACGCCTGGCCCCGATCACCGCGCAACTCATGGCCGAGGCCTACCGCAATTTCGCGCGCAATTCGCTCGGCTATCTCGCCGCCCTGTTCGAGCACGCACTGGCCCGCGAAGGACGTCCGCTGCTCGTGCACTGCACGGCCGGCAAGGACCGCACCGGTTTCATGGTCGCGATGCTGCTGTCGGCCCTGGACGTGCCACGCGAAGCCATCATCGACGACTACCTGCTCACCAACCAGCGCATGAAGGTGAAGGAGAGCGACCGCTATCCGCGCGAGGTGATGGAAGTCCTCGGCACCGTCCGACCCGAATTCCTCGAAGCGGCCTTCCACACCATCGACACCGAATTCGGCGGCACGGATTCCTACCTGCAAAAAGCAGCGGCGCTCTCACCCGAGCGCCGCGCGAAGCTCCAGCAGCAACTGCTGGTCAGCTCCTGACTTCCACGCCGGCCTTCACGAGCAGGTCGCGCCACACCGGGCGCTCGCGCGCGTAGGTCGCCGCGAACGTCTCGGCATTGGCGCCGATCGGCTCCATGCCGATCTCGCCGAGCTTCTGGTTCACCTCGGGGTCGTGGATCGCCGCCGCGTACTCGGCCTCGAGGCGCTTCACGGCGGCAGCGGGTGTGCCCGCCGGCGCGATGATGCCGATCCAGCCGGCATACATCTTGAGCACCGGGTCGTCGAAACCCTGCTCCGCAAAAGTCGGCACGTTGGGGAACACCTTGATGCGCTTGGTGCCCGTCGCCGCCAGCAGCTTCACGCGCCCGGCTTCGGCCATTCCGCGGATGCCCGGGGGCGTGACCATCGCCATCTGGATCTGGCCGCCCACCAGGTCCTGCACCAGCGGCGCCTCGCCCTTGTACGGCGAGTGCACCATCGCGGCGCCATAGAGGTCGCTCAGCTCCTTGATGACGACGTGGCCGAAGTGGCCCACGGCCATCGAGCCGTAATTGAGCTTGCCCTTGTTGTCGCGCAGGTACTTCGGCAGGTCCTTCGCGCTGTTCACCGGCACGGACGTGTTCACGGCCAGCACCATCGGGGCCGCCGCGAGCAGCGACACGAAGACGAGGTCCTTGGTCACGTCCACGGTGGACTGCGGGTTCGTCAGCGGCGTGGCGATGAGCGTCGACGTGGCGCCCACACCGATGGTGTAGCCGTCGGGCGCCGCTTTCGCGATGACGCTGGTGCCGACCACGCCACCCGCGCCAGGGCGGTTGTCGATGACGATGGGCTGGCCGAGCTTTTCGGAAACGTGCTTGCTCACGAGGCGCAGCGTGACGTCGTTCGCGCCGCCGGCCGCGTAGGGCACGATCAGCTTGATCGGCTGCTTCGGCCAGTCCGATTGCGCGAAGACGGCGGGGCCCAGCGTGAGTGCGGCTCCGCCGGCGGCGGCCTGCGCGAGGAACTGGCGGCGAGAGTGAGTGCTGTGCATGTTGTCTCCTGCGGCGGGCTTCAATCGAGCCCTTCGATGACATTGAGCAGATCGTAGACCGGCTCTTCGATGCGCCGCCCGACGGCGGCGAATTCCAGCTTGCGCCCCTGCTGGTGGCGCCACGCATGCGCGCGCCGCACGCAGCCGAGCGCCCAGCGCATCGCGCCGGCCACTTCCCAGAAGCGCGCTGCCTCCGGGTCTACGGCCAGGCCCGAGGCCTTCTCGTAGGCGGCATACAGGTCCTCGCGTGCGCCGAAGCCACCCACGGCGCCCGCGCCGCCGAAGCGCCACGTGCGCATGCAGAGGTAACCGAGGTCCTCCATGGGGTCGCCGACGTGCGCGATCTCCCAGTCGAGCACGGCGCGGATCCCTTCCGGCCCGACGATGAAGTTGCCAGTGCGGAAGTCGCCATGCACGAGCGTCGTGCGCGCCTGCCTCGGCAGGCGCTCGCGCGCCCAGCGCAGCGCCAGCTCGAGCGGTGGCAGCGGCAGGCCCACGCGGTCGAGCGTGCGCTCGAAGAGCGCCAGCGTCTCGGCCGCGTCGAAGTGGCGCAGGAAGCCGAGCTGGCCGGTCGGCACGCGATGGATCTGCGCGAGGATGCGGCCGCACTGCCCGGCCATGCGCTTGCGCGCCTCGACCAGCTCGGGCTGGCGCAGCACGCGCGCGGGAATCGTCTCGCCCTCCACGCGTTCGGTGACAGCGCCTTCGCCGAGGCCGTCTTCCTCGACCAGGATGTGCCGCACGTGCGGCACCGGCACGTCCGCGGCTTGCGCGGCGAGCATCACCTTGAATTCTTCGGTGCCGTCGAGGTGGGGCACCCAGTCGTCGGGGCCCGCATCGGGATCGGGCGCGCCCGAGGGTGCCTGCCTTTGCAGGATGAAGCCCTGGCCGTCGGCGCGAAACGCCCACGTGCCCTTGTTGGCGCCCGCGGTCAGCGTCTCGAGCGCTTCCACGCCCGTCGTGCCGAGGCGGCGACGCGCGAGCGCATCGACCTGCTGTTCGAAACTCAGGTCCATTGCCTCGCCACACCGCCGGCCAGCAGGCCGTCGATCTCGTCGCCGCGGTATTCGAACTCGCGCAGCACTTCGCGCGTGTGCTCGCCCAGCCGCGGCGGCAGGCGCCGGATGGAAGGCGGCGTGCGCTTCAGGCCGATGGGGTTGGACATCATGCGCAGCGCCCCCTCGGTGGGGTGCTCCATCTCGTTCCAGAAGTTCACGCTCTTCAGGTGCGGGTGCTCGATCATGTCGTCGATCTGGTTCACCGCGGCCATCGGGATGTCGATGTCCTTGAAGAGCGCCACCCATTCGGCCGTGGTGCGCTCCTTCAGCGTGTCGCGCACGAAGCCGAAGACGGCGTCGTAGTTGTTCTGGCGCGCAGCGAACGTGGAGAAACGCGGGTCGTCCACCAGCTCGGGCTTGCCGACCACGCGGAAGAACTTGCCCCAGTGCAGGTCGGAATACGGCAGGAAGGCGAGGTGCCCGTCCTTCGTCGGGTACGGCTTGCGCACGCCGCGGCGCACGCTGTCGTAACCCATGTTGCCCAGCGGCGGCTGGAAAGCCTGGCCCCACAGGTGCTCGGTGAGGTTGAACGCCGTGATCGTCTCGAACATCGGCAGCTCCACCTCCTGCCCCTTGCCGCTTTGCGCGCGCTCGAAGAGGGCCAACACCACCGCATACGCCGCGTGGATCGCGCAGATCTTGTCGACGATGGACGAGGGCACATAGCGCGGCTCGCCCGCCACCGCCGTCTGCAGCATCGCGAGGCCGCTCTCGGCCTGCATCGTGTCGTCGAATGCGGGCTGGCCTGCATAGGCGCCGTCGTCCGAGTAGCCCTTGACGTGGCAGTAGACGAGCCGCTCGTTGAACTTGCGCAGGTCCTCGTAGGTCAGGCCGATCTTGCGCGCGGGTTCCGTGCGCACCGAGTGGACCAGCACGTCGCTGCCTGCCACCAGGCGGTGCAGCACCGCGCGCGCGTCGGGCTTCTTCAGGTCCAGCACCACGCTGCGCTTGTTGCGGTTGCACGTGATGAACACGGCGCCCATGTCCTTGGACTTGCGCGGGCCGAGCGAGCGGGTGAGGTCGCCTTCGGGCGCCTCGACCTTGATGACGTCGGCGCCCATGTCGGCCAGGTGCTGGCAGGCCACCGGGCCCATGATCACCGAGGCCAGGTCCAGCACCTTGATGCCGGTGAGCGGGCCGCGCTGGGTGGTGTCCTTCATGCTTCGGCTTTCTTCGACTTCTTGTTCGGCCCGGCGTAGCCGAACAGGTAGGCAGCGACCTTGCGGATCTGCACCTCGTCCGACCCCTCCGTGATGCGGTAGCGGCGGAAGTGCCGGTAGATGTGCTCGAACGGCTTGCCGCGCGTGTAGCCGATGCCGCCGTGCACCTGGATCGCCATGTCGGCGGCATTGCACGCAAGGCGGTTGGCGCGGAAGTTGGCGATGGCGACCATGTCGCTCACGCTCTCGGCCGGCTTGCGGTCCAGCTCGCGAGCGGCCTTGAACACGTAATTGCGCACCATCTCCACTTCCGCATGCATCTCGGCGATGGGGAACTGGATGGCCTGGTGGGTGGCCAGCGGCTTGCCGAAGGTCTTGCGCTCGCGGGCGTACTTCACCGATTCCTGCACGCAGTAGCGGGCCACGCCCACGCTCTGCGCGGCCTGGCGGATGCGGTTCTGGTGCACGAAGTTCTGCGCGACGGCCAGGCCCTTGCCCTCCTCGCCCACGATGGCGGTGTGCGGCACGCGCACGCTGTTGACGCTCACCTCGGCATGGTCGCTGGGCATGTTGAAGCACCAGTGGTAGTAGTCGATGTCGAGGCCGGGCGTCTTCATCGGCACCAGGAAGGCCGTGATGCCGTCGGCGTCGCCCGGCTGGCCCGACGTGCGCGCGAAGATCAGGTCGGCGGTGGCCTTGTGCACGCCGCTGTTGAAGCGCTTCTTGCCGTTGATGACCCAGTGGTCGCCATCACGGACAGCCGTCGATTCGAGCCACGTCGCGTCGCTGCCGTGGTCCGGCTCGGTCAGGCCGAACGCCAGGAAGTCGTCGCCGGTGACGAGCCCTTCGAGGTAGCGCGCCTTCTGCTCGGCCGTGCCGTACTTGTTCATCAGGTGGACCATCGGGATGCTGGGCACCACCGACTGCTCGTCGTGCAGGTTGCCCTGCAGGCCGATGCCGCGCGCCGACAGGTGTTCGCGGATGATCACGACGGTGAGGTTGGACGCTTCCTGCCCGCCCACCGACTTGGGCAAGCCCATGCGCAGGAAGCCGGCGCGGTCGCAGCGGTTGCGCGCCTCGCGGCACACGGCCTCGTACTCGGCGCTGGGGATGCCGTCGCGTTCCCAGTCCGTGCGGGCGAATTCGCGGCGGTGGTCGAAGAACTGGGGGTGGGCCTGCTCCAGCGGCACCAGCTCGCGCTCGACGAAGGCGTCGATTTCGCGCAGCTTGCTGCGGATGTCCTCGGGGATGTCGAAATCCAAAGTCGGTCTCCTGCTATTGGGGTCAATGCTAGGAACCGGGGTCTTCCGGGGCATCGTCGCAACCGACGAATCCGCCAAATCGTCTTAAGCGACGATGGCCGCGGGGCGGGTGCTTCCTAGGATGCGATCAACCACAGGAGACACCATGGACCACCTCAATCGCCGCCAACTGCTCGGGGCCGCCGCCGGCGGCGCGCTGCTGGGCCTGGGCCCCCGCGCCGCCTTCGCGCAGGCCGACTTCCCCAACCAGCCGATCAAGTTCATCGTGCCCTACGCCCCCGGCGGCGTGACCGACCTGGTCATGCGCACCGTCAGCAAGCAGGTGGAGTCGAAGATCGGCCAGAGCATCGTCATCGACAACCGCGCGGGTGCCGGCGGCATGCTCGGCGTGACGGCGGTGGCGAAGGCGCAGCCCACCGGCTACACCATCGGCGCCACGGCGTCGTCCAGCATCATCGCGAGCCCGCTGCTCAACGCCGACGTGCCGTACAACGCGGCCACGGATTTCGCGTACATCAGCCTGCTGGCCACCGTGCCGATGGTGCTGTGCGTGCCCGCTTCCTCGTCCGTGAAGGACGCGGCCGAGTTCCTGAAGTTCGTGCAGGCCAACAAGGGCAAGCTCAGCTACGGCTCGACGGCGGTCGGCCACTATGCCCACGTTGCGCTGATGGAAGTGAGCGACTCGCTCAACGCCGGCATGGTGCATTCGCCGTACAAGGGCGAGACGCCGCTGATGCAGGACTTCCTGGGCGGCCAGATCAACTTCGCGTTCTTCGCGCCTTCCACCGCCAAGCCGCAGGCCGACGGCGGCAAGCTGCGCATGATCGGCGTGTCGGGCACCAAGCGCCTGAAGAACCTGCCCAACGTGCCGACGCTGGCCGAGCAGGGCTGGGCCGCGCCGGTGTTCAAGATGAACCCGGGCTGGGTGGGCGTGATCGCTCCGGCCAAGACGCCGGCCGCGATCGTGCATCGCCTGTCGGCCGAGTACCAGGCGGCGCTGAAGACGCAGGAGGTCTACGACAAGATCGTGGACAACGGCATGGACCCGGTGGGCAGCACCGGCGAGCAGTTCTTCGCGACGTACCAGAACGAGAAGCCGGTGTGGAAGCAGTTGCTGACCAAGGCCGGGCTCGAGGTCAAGGGCGCTTGAGTCGATGCGGGCTGTGCTGGCGCGGCGCCATGGGCCGCCTGAATCGTTGACGGTCGAGGACCTGCCGTCGCTGAAACCGCTCGCGGGCGAAGTGATCGTCGCCGTGCATGCCGCGGCGGTGAATTTCCCCGACACGCTGATCATCGAGGACAAGTACCAGCTGAAGCCCGAGTTGCCTTTTTCTCCCGGGGGCGAAGTGGCCGGTGTGGTCAAGGCGCTGGGCGAGGGCGTCACCGGTTTTGCGGTGGGTGACCCCGTGATCGCGGCTTGCCGCTGGGGTGGGTTCGCCGAGGAAGTGCGGATCACGCCCGACCGGCTGGTGCCGGTGCCGCGTGGGGTGAGCATGGAAGCGGCCGCGTCGCTGATGATGACCTACGGCACGACGCAGTATGCGTTGCAGGATTGCGCGCATCTGGCTCGCGGTGAAACCTTGCTCGTGCTCGGCGCCGCCGGTGGCACGGGGTTGTCCGCCATCGAGCTGGGCAAGCTCATGGGCGCGCGCGTGATCGCTGCCGCGTCGAGCGAGGAGAAGCTGGCGCTGTGCCGCGAGCGCGGTGCGGATGTGACGATCCTGTACACGCCGCAGAATTTGAAGGAAGAGATCAAGCGGCTTGCGCCGGACGGTGTCGATGTCGTTTACGACCCTGTTGGTGGCGACTACGCCGAACCTGCACTGCGCGGGATGGCGTGGGGCGGAAGGTACCTGGTGATCGGGTTCACGGCCGGGATTCCGAAGCTGCCGTTGAACCTGCCGCTGCTGAAGGGTTGCAGCATCGTCGGTGTGTTCTACGGAGCTTTCGCGAAGAGGTTTCCGCAGCGGTATGCCGAGCTGCGCGCTGAACTTGTCGAGTGGCTGGCGGAAGGGCGCGTTCGCCCGGCGATCACTGCGCGTTATCCGCTCGAGGAAGCGGCTGAGGCGCTGCGGGTTGTTGCTGCGCGGGAGGCGATCGGGAAAATCGTGCTGACGACGGCGCTGGGACGCGGCGAGGCCTAGCGTCCGAGCCATTTCGGCTTGCGCTTCTCGGCAAAGGCCTTCGGGCCTTCGATGTAATCCTGCGACTCATACATCGCTCTCGACGCGGGGTATTCGCGGCCATTGCGAATGGCGTCTGCCAGCGACGGCTCGTCGAAGCCGCGCATCATTGCCTGTTTCGACGCGCGGATCGAAAGCGGGCTGCACTCGAGGATCTGTGCGGCCCGGCGCTTCGCAGCGGCAAGCGCCTCGCCGGCGGGAACGACTTCGTTGACGAAGCCCAGCGAGAGAGCCTCGCGAGCGTCAACATGCCGGCCCGTCAGGATCATCCCCATCGCCCGCTTCGCCCCGATCTGCCGCCCGAGACGCTGGATGCCGCCGGCCAACGCGGCGAGACCCACCTTCGGCTCCGGCAACGCAAACTTGGCGTTCTCCGAAGCGATGATCAGGTCGCAAGCCAAGGCCATCTCCAGCCCGGCACCCATCGCGATGCCGTTCACGGCCGCAATCAGCGGCTTGTCGAGGTCGAAGCGTGACGTGAGGCCGCCGAAGCCCTTGTCCAGCCGCCACATCCGCGCGCCGGAGGCCTGGTACTTGAGGTCGTTGCCGGCGCTGAAGGCACGGTCGCCGGCACCGGTGAGGATGGCGACCCACTGCGAGTCGTCCGCAGCGAAAGCATCGAGCGCTGCGGACAGTTCGTCCTGCGCCGGTGGGTGCATGGCATTCATCACCTCGGGGCGGTTGATGGTGACGATCGTGAGCGCGCCTTCGCGCGCCACAATGATGAACTCGCTCATGCACGGGTCTCCGTGAACAGCCGCAGGATCTCGTGGTCCTCCACCAGGAAGATCGGCGACGCGGCGAGGTCGATGAACTTGCGCTCGTCCTCCAGCAACTCCGCATTCGCGCGGCGCGCGGCGTCCTTCTGCTCCGGCGTCAGCACGCGGTCATGCCACCACAGCTGCGCGATCCCGTCGAATGCAAGCGGCGACCCACGAACCTGAGCCAGCCGTGTCTGCGTAGCTTCCGGCAGCGAATGGCTCTGCACGTAGGCGGACAAGCCCATGGCCTCCGCATGCGACCGCACCAGCGGCCCATGCACGTTGCGCCAGTAATCCTGGAACTGCTCGCGCGTGAGGTGCGGCAGGCGGCGCAGGCAGAACATGAGGTGCGCCATCGCGCCGCCTCAGGTCTGGCCGGTGACCGGAATCAGCGCGCCCGTCACGACGGCGGACGCATCCGAAAGCAGGAAAGCAATCACGCCGGCGATCTGCTGCGGCTTGACCCAGCGGTCGTGGTTCGCTTTCGGCATGTCGGCGCGGTTGGCCGGCGTGTCGATGATGCTTGGTAACACCGCGTTGACAGTGATGCCCTGCAGCTTCACCTCATCGGCCAGCGCTTCGGTGAAGCGCATCACGCCGGCCTTCGAAGCCGCGTAGGCGCCCATGCCGCTCGCGCCCTTGACCGCACCCATTGCACCGACGTTGACGATGCGGCCGGCGCCGGAGCGCTGCAGCCACGGCAGCACAGCCTTGGAAGCGGTCACACACGTCTGCACGTTCATCGCATGCAACGCGGCCCACTCGTGCAAGTCTTCGCTCTCGCCCAGCGTCTGCCAGCGGAAGCCGCCGGCGATGTTGGCCAGGCCGTCGATGCGCCCGAAGTGGTCGGCAATCTCTTCGAAGACGCGCGTCGTGTCGGCCAGCGAGGTGAGGTCGACCTTCCAGGCCCGCGAACCCTCGGGTGCGTTGCCCGCTGCGACGTCGAGCATCGCAACACGGCCACCTTGCGCACGCACCTCTTCGGCCACCGCACGCCCGAGCTGCCCGAAAGCGCCGGTGACGACGACGACCTTGCCTTGGAGCGCTCCTGAGCTCACTGGGTCACGGCCTCCGCCTCGGTCACAGCAGGCTGTTGCGGCCCACGCACCAGCCTGCCCGGGAAATTACCGGTGGCCTCACCGTCGCGATACGTCACGACGCCCGACAGCACCGTCGCACGATAGCCCTCGGCCTTCTGCAGCAAGCGCTTGCCACCGGCCGGCAGGTCGAAAGCCATGCGGGGCGCGGGCAGGACGAGCTTGTCGACGTCGATCACGTTGATGTCCGCTTTCATGCCGGGTTTTATCACGCCGCGGTCCAGCAGGCCCACCGTGCGCGCCGTGTCCGACGTCTGGCGCTTGATCAGCCAGCTGATGTCGAAGCCGTCGTCGCGGCCGCACTCCTTGGCCCAGTGCGTCATCAGGAAGGTGGGGAAACTCGCGTCTGAGATCATGCCCACGTGCGCACCGCCGTCGCCCAGGCCGATCACGGTGTTGGGGTCGGCCATCATCTCGCGGCAGGCTTCGAGGTTGCCGTCGGAATAGTTGGCGAACGGCGTGTAGAGGAAGGCACGGCCTTCGTCCTGCAGCGTCAGCTCGTAGGCGAGGTCGTCCGCGCTGCGGCCCGTGCGCTCGGCCTGCGCGGCGATGGACGTGGAAGGATCGGGCTCGTAGTTCGGCGGGTCGCCGAAGGGGAACAGCAGCTTCAGGTCCAGGCGCTTGCGAGTGCCCTTCGCCAGGTGCTCCAGCACCGAGGCCTTGAACGCCGGGTCGCGCATGATGGCATAGCGCTCGGCAAGCGGCTTGTCGGCGATCTCGCGCACCATCGGCGAGCCGGTGAACGGGTTCAGGCTGGCCTGCAGGCCCAGCAGCATGCCGATGGGGCGCGGGGCGACTTGCGCGCGGATCGGCAGGCCGTCCTTCACCGCCTGGTCGACCAGCTTGAGCAGCTTGCGCCAGCCCTGCGGGTCGTCGTGCTTCTGCGCGAGGGTGAACGACAACGGGCGGCCGGACTTCTCGACCACGCGGCGCAGCATCGCGAACTCTTCTTCCAGCGAAGGCGTGTCGAAGTCCGACAGTAGCTGCAGCACGCCGCGGCCCGCATCCTTCAGGCCCATGGCAATGCCGGTGAGCTCGGCTTCGCTTGCGCGCAGCGACGGCGTCGGGTCGCCCTTGATGGTGCGGTGGTTGATCGAGCGCGAGGTGCTGAAACCCAGTGCACCCGCGCGCATCGCCGTGGCGGCGATCTCGCGCATGCGGGCGATGTCGTCCTCGGTCGCGGGTTCGAGCCGTGCGGCGCGCTCGCCCATCACGTAAACGCGCAGCGCGCCGTGCGGCAGCTGCGCGCACAGGTCCACGTCGTGCGGGCGGCGCTCCAGCGCCTGCAGGTAGTCGGCGAAGCTTTCCCAGGCCCAGTCCAGGCCCTCGTGCAGCGCGACGCCGGGGATGTCCTCCACGCCTTCCATCAGCTCGATGAGGCGCTGGCGGTCGTGCTGCTTCACGGGCGCGAAGCCCACGCCGCAGTTGCCCATCACCACCGTGGTCACGCCGTGCCAGCTGGACGATGCGAGCTGCGAGTCCCACACGGCCTGGCCGTCGTAGTGGGTGTGGATGTCGACGAAGCCGGGCGCGACGATCGCGCCTTTCGCATCGAGCACTTCGCGTGCGTCGCCTTCGATCTTGCCGACCGCGACGATGCGGCCGTCCTTGATGGCGACGTCGGCTTCGAACAGGGGCGAGCCGAGGCCGTCGGCGATGCGGCCGCCGCGGATCACGAGGTCATGGGTCGTCATGGTTTCACCACCAGGGGAAGAGGGCGGGCAGGTCCTTGCTGGGACGGCCCGGGAAGTCGGGGGCGCGCTTTTCGCGGAAGGCGGTGAAGCCTTCCTTCACGTCGGGGCCCTTGGAGAGTTCGAGGTTCAGCGCCGAATCCACCTTCAGCGCACCGAAAGGGTCGGGCGCGGCGGACGCACGCCACATGAGCTGGCGCGTGACGACCGTGGCGATCGGCGAGGTGTTCTGCGCGATCTCGCGCGCGATCTCGCGGGCGCGGTCGAGCAGTTTGTCCGCGGGGACGACATCGTTGACGAGGCCGGCGGCCTTGGCTTCCTCAGCCGTGACCGTCTTCGCCGCGTACACCCACTCCAGCGCCTTGGTCATGCCCACGATGCGCGGCAGGAACCATGAGCTGCCGGCCTCGGGCACCAGCCCGCGGCGCGTGAAGACGAAGCCGAACTTGCTGCCTTCGGCGCAGATGCGGAAGTCCATGGGGAGCGTCATTGTCACGCCGACGCCCACGGCCGAGCCATGAATTGCGGCAATGATGGGCTTGTGCGATTCGAACAGGCGCTGGCCGATGCCGCCGGGCGGCAGGCCCTTGCGCTCCATGCCGGAACCGGCGCTCACCGAACCGGTGGCGATGTCCGCGCCGCCGCAAAAGCCTTTGCCGGCGCCCGTGAAGATGACCACGCGGACTTCGTCGTCGCGGTCGGCGCGGTCGAGCGCTCCGCCGATTTCTTGACCCATCTGGGTCGTGTACGCGTTGTACGCCTCGGGGCGATTGAGGGTGATGGTGAGGATGCCCTCGGAGAGGGCGGTGGTGATGTGCTCTGTGGCCATGGTTGTGCAGTCTAGGTAGCACCTGGCCGTGGGCAATCGTCGGTTGCGACGAATTTGTTTTTGGGGGCGTCCGTAAGCGTAGTCTCGAGCTCGCCACTCTTAAGTGCGTTGCTCTCCCCATCCCTCCCCCCGCCCTCCCTTCCCCTCCGGGAAAGAGAGGGAGCTAAGCCGGACAGCCGATTTGGGCTCGTCCGAACTGTGAGGGCCCAATTCGGGGACGTCGGGTGGCGGGCGAACGCTGCCAGCGCTATCGTCCAGACCCGAGCGGACAGTTTGCTGCGTGCTACGCAGCCCAAACCACCGCCACACCATCACCTCATCATCTTCTTGGGCTGGGTAGCACCCAGCAACGGGTGGACCCGTCTCTCGACGATAGCGCCAACGGCGCTTGAGTACCCCCCGACGTCTCCCGATTCGGCCCTGTCCACGAGGACGAGCCCAAATCGGCTGTCCGATTTAGCTCCCTCTTCTCCCCGGAGGGGAGAGGAGGGCGGGGGGAGGAATGGGGAGAACAACGGCCCGACGCCAGTCGAAACCGAGACTACGCTTACGGACGCCCCCCCAAAAAAACAAATTCGTCGCATGCGACGATGCCCCCGCCGTGACGCGGCGAAAGAATGCCCAGCATGATGAAAACCCGCGTCACCGAACAACTGGCCATCGCCTACCCCATCATCCAGGGCGGCATGCAATGGGTCGGCCTCGCCGAGCTGGCCTCAGCCGTCTCCAACGCCGGCGGCCTGGGCATCCTCACGGGCCTGACCCAGCCCACCCCCGACGACCTCCGGCGAGAGATCGAGCGCTGCCGCTCGATGACGAACAAGCCGTTCGGCGTCAACCTCACCATCCTGCCCTCGGCCACGCCGCGCCCGTACGCCGAGTACGTGCAGGCCATCGTGGACAGCGGCGTGCGCATCGTCGAGACCGCGGGCAACAGCCCGAAGGACTTCATCAAGACCTTCAAGGACCACGGCATCACGATCATCCACAAGTGCACGACGGTGCGCCACGCCCTCTCGGCCGAGCGCAACGGCGTGGACATGGTCTCCATCGACGGCCTCGAATGCGCCGGCCACCCCGGCGAGGACGACGTGGGCGGCCTGGTGCTCATCCCGGCTGCGGCACGCGCGCTGAAGATCCCGGTGATCGCCTCCGGCGGCATCGCCGATGGCCGCGGCATGGCCGGTGCGATGGCGCTGGGCGCCGAGGGCATCAACATGGGCACGCGCTTTTGCGCGACGAAGGAAGCGCCCATCCACGACAACATCAAGCAGGCGCTGGTGAAGGGCACCGAGCGCGACACGGCGCTGATCTTCCGCACGATGAAGAACACCGCGCGCGTGTTCCGCAACCAGATCGCCCACGAAGTGCGCGAGCTGGAGTACCGCCCGGGCGGCTGCCAGTTCGAGGACATCAAGCCGCTGGTGATCGGCACGCGCGGGCGCGCGGCGCTGCAGAGCGGCGAAGTGGACAACGGCATCGTCAGCGCCGGCCAGAGCATCGGCCTGATCGACGACATCCCGACCTGCGCCGAACTCATCGAGCGCATGGTGGCCGATTGCCGCCAGCGGCTGCACATCGCATCCGGCTGGGCCGAGGGGGCAGGCAATGGCCGCGGCTGATCGCAGCATGGGGACGGCCGCCCCTTTGTTCGCGGCTGATTGCGTGCGGGTCACGCCGCTCGAAGGCGGCCTCGTCGAGCTGTGCTTCGACCGCGCGGGCGAGGCGATCAACAAGCTGGACGACAAGGCGGTCGCGCAATTCGGGCAGGCGGTGCAGGCCATCGCCGCCGACGGCAACGTGCGCGGCGTGCTGGTGACGAGCGCGAAAGACGTGTTCATCGTCGGCGCGGACATCACGGAGTTCGGGCGCAAGTTCCAGCAGGCCGCACAAGAGGTTGCGCGCGGCGTGCTGCAGTCCAACCAGATTTTCGTCGCGTTTGAAGACCTCGACGTGCCAACGGTGGTGGCCATCAACGGATTCGCGCTGGGCGGAGGGCTGGAGCTGGCCCTCTCGGCGTCGCAGCGCGTGATGTCCGAAGTCGCGCAGGTGGGCGTGCCGGAAGTGAAGCTGGGTCTGTTCCCGGGGTTCGGCGGTACCGTTCGTCTCGCGCGCGTGGCGAGCCCGAAGGTAGCTGTGGATTGGGTGGTGAGTGGCAAGCCTGCGAAGGCTGCCGATGCGCAGCGTGCCGGCGTTGTCGATGCCGTGGCTGCGCCCGAGAAGCTGCGCGAGGAAGCGCTGGCCCTGCTGTGGCGTTGCGTGGAAGGCCAGGTGGATTGGCGTGCGGCACAGGAGCGCAAGCGCACTGCCGTCAGCCCCTTCGACGCGAAAGTGTTCGACGACATGCTCGCGCAGCTGGCAAGGCAAGCCAGCAAGCACCAGCCCGCGGCCGAGATCGCCGTGCGCATGATGCGCGAAGCGGCGCAGTGCGACCGTACGCGCGCGCTGGAGCTGGAGGCCGCGGCTTTCGGCGCGGTCACGCAGACGCAAGCTGCCCGTTCGATGGTGCAGACCTTCCTCAACGAGCAGACGGTCAAGAAGTTCGCGCGCCGTCATGCGGAGGGCGGGCGCAAGCCAGCGCAAACCGCGGTCATCGGCGCCGGCATCATGGGTGGCGGCATCGCGTACACCACGGCGCTGCGCGGCACGCCGGTGCGCATGAAGGACATCGCGCAGGGCGCGCTCGACCTCGGCATGGGCGAGGCACGGCGCCAGCTGGCGAAGCAGGTCGAGTCCGGCCGACTCGCGCAGGAAAAGGCCGACAAGGTGCTCGCAGCCATCACGCCGCAAACCGACGACAGCGGTTTTGGCGAGGTGGAACTCGCCGTCGAAGCCGTCGTGGAAAACCTCGGCGTCAAGCACGAGGTGATGGCTGCCCTCCAGCAGGCGCTGCGGCCCGGCACCGTGCTGGCCTCCAACACGTCGAGCCTGCGCATCGACGACATCGCTGCGCCGCTGCCGCGTCCCGAGGATGTGGCGGGCCTGCACTTCTTCAACCCGGTGCCGGTGATGCCGCTCGTGGAAGTGGTGCGTGGTTCGCGCAGCAGCGCAGAAGCGGTGGCGACCGCCACGGCGTACGCGAGTGGCCTCGGCAAGACACCCATCGTGGTGAAGGACTGCCCGGGCTTTCTGGTGAACCGCATCCTCACGCCGTACATCATTGCGTTCTGCGACTTGGTCGCGGAAGGCGCCGACTACGAGCAGGTCGACCGCGCGATGGAAGCGTTCGGCTGGCCCATGGGTCCTGCGTACCTCGAGGACGTCGTGGGCATGGACACGGGCAGCCACGTGATCGACGTGATCTCAGCAGGGTATCCGGGCCGCATGCGGCCGCCGGAGCGCAACGCGATTCGTGCGCTCGTTGCCGCAAAGCGGCTGGGCCAGAAGAGTGGTGGCGGTTTCTACGATTACGACGCGGCCGGCGGCAAGCCCAAGCGCAGTTCTTCGCCCGCTGCGCGTGAGTTGATCGCGCAGGTGCAAGGCGGTGCTTCCGCGAAGTTCACGGACGGGCAGATCGTCGAACGCATGATGCTGCCGATGCTGCTGGAAGCAGTCCGCTGCATCGAAGAGAGCGTGGTGGGGAGTGCCGCCGAGCTCGACATGGCGATGCTGCTCGGGGTGGGCTTTCCGCAGTACCTGGGCGGGCCGTTGCAGTACGCCGACTGGCTGGGGCTGGACAAGGTGCTGGCGCGCTGCGAGGCGCTCGGCTTGCAATCGCCGCCGCTCCTGCGCGAGATGGCGGCGAGGGGCCGCCGTTTCTACCGCGTGTCATGAGTGGTGTCTTCCCGGGCTCGACCCGGGATCCATGTTGGCGCGTCGAAGCGCTGGCATGGATTGCGGGTCAAGCCCGCAATGACGCCGAGGAAGGGCATCACGAATGAATGAACTGTTTTCGCTTGACGGGCGGATTGCGCTGGTAACCGGCGCGTCGGCCGGCCTCGGGGCGCATTTCGCCGAAGTGCTTGCCGACGCAGGTGCGCAGGTCTGGCTCGGGGCGCGCCGCGTCGACAAGCTGCAAGCGCTGCAATCCGAACTTCGAGCCAAAGGCGGCAAAGCGGAAACCGTCGCACTCGACGTCACCGACGCCGCCTCGGTGCAGCACGCCTTCGACACGATGCGCGAAGCCGGCGCCGTGCCCGACATCGTCGTCAACAACGCCGGCGTCGGCCTCGGCACGCCCGCGCTTTCGACCTCCGAGCAGGACTGGGACCAGGTGGTCGACACCAACCTCAAGGGCGCGTGGCTCGCCGCCACGGAAGCCGCCCGCCGGCTCGTCGCAGCCGAACGCAAGGGCAGCATCGTCAACATCGCCTCGATCCTCGGCGAGCGCGTGGGCGCCTTCGTCGCGCCGTACGCGGCGTCGAAGGCCGGCCTGACGCACCTCACCAAAGCGCTCGCGCTCGAATGGGCCCGCCACGGCATCCGCGTCAACGCGCTTTGCCCGGGCTACATCGCCACCGACATCAACCGCGACTTCCTCGCCAGCGAAGACGGCGACCGCATGCGCAAGCGCATCCCGCAGCGCCGCTTCGGCGAGGCGCGCGACCTCGACGGCCCGCTGCTGCTGCTCGCCAGCGACGCAGGCCGGTACATGACCGGCACGGCCATCGCCGCCGATGGCGGTCACCTCGTGAGTGGGCTCTGAGCATGAATTTCGAACTCGACAACGACCAGGTGGCGCTGCAGGACAGCGTCGCACGCCTGCTGCAATCGCAAGCCAGCTTCGAGCAGCGCCGCAAGTCCGTCGCCACCGAGAGCGGCTGGGACGTGAACCTCTGGCCCGCGCTGGCCGGGCTCGGCGTGACCGCGCTCACGCTGCCCGAGTCGGATGGCGGCTTCGGGCAGCGGCCGGTCGCCCTGTTGCCGGTTCTCGAAGCGCTGGGCCATGCACTCGCCGTGCAACCCTTCCTTGCCACGGCGGTGCTGGCATCGTCGGCGATCGCGCGCGCGGGCACCGACGCCCAGCGCGAAGCGCACCTGCCTTCCATTGCGCAGGGCACGCGAATCGTCGCCTTCGCCCACGATGAACGTGCCGCGCGCCACGACCCGCTGTCGATCGGCACGCGCGCCCGGTGCGTCGACGGGCAATGGCTGCTCGATGGCCGCAAGCAGAACGTGCTCTTCGGTGCCGATGCCGCCACGCTGGTGGTCAGCGCGCGAGGCGAGAACGACACCGTGATGCTGTTCCTGGTGGATCCATCGCAAGCACCCGTGCGCATCGCGCCGACCCGCCTCGTCGACGACACCCCGGCAGCAGACATCACGCTGGCCGGCGCGCGCGCCGAACGCCTGGCGGGCGACGGCCTCGCCGCCCTGAAAGCGACGATCGATGCCGGCACCGCCGCCGCCTGCGCCGAAGCCCTCGGCGTCGCCGAACGCGCGTACGAACTCACCACCGAATACGTCCAGACCCGCCAGCAGTTCGGACGCGCAATCGGCGCCAACCAGTCGCTGCGCCACCGCATCGCCGAGATGCGGGTGTCGCTCGACACGCTGCGCAGCGCCGCCATGATCGCGCTGCTCGCGCTGGAGATCGACGACGAGACGGAGCGCGCCCGTGAACTCTCTCGCGCCAAGATGCTCGCCTCGCGCCACGGCACCTTCATCACCCAGCAGGCGATCCAGCTGCACGGCGGCATCGGCATGACCGTCGAATACGCCGCCGGCCACTGCCTGCGCCGCATGACCGTCCTCGAGATGCTGTTCGGCGACGGCGCCAGCCATGCAGCGCGGCTCGGCGCGGGAATCGTCGCAAGCGACGATGGCCGCCTTGCCACCGCTGCCTAGCATGGGCCGCATCCAACTCTCACCAACGCCCCAGGAGACACCGCCCATGAACTTCCGCTTCACCCGCCGCGCCTGCATGGCGACGCTCGCCTTCGCGGCCGCATTCGGAACGCAAGCGCAGGACGCGTTCCCGATCGCGAACAAGCCGGTCACGCTGATCCTGCCCGCCATCGGCGGCTCCACGGGCGACCGCGTGCTGCGCATGTTCGCGGAGCGCCTGAAGGAAGACTGGAAGGTGCCGGTGATCGTCGACGCCAAGCCGGGAGCGGCCGGCGTGGTCGGCACGGTGCACGGCGTCAACGCCGCGCCGGATGGCCACACCATCCTGCTCGGCTACAGCCACCTGACACAGGCCATTGCGTTCAACCAGAAGCGCCCGTACGACGCGCTGAACGACCTCATCCCGGTGGCCCGCATCTGCGACTTGCCGATGCTGTACCTGACGGCCGACCCTTCGGTGAAGACGATGGCGGACGCCGTGGCCAGGCTCAAGGGGGCCAAAGGCAGCTACGGCAGCTATGGAAACGCCACCACCTCGCACATCTACAGCGAGCTGGTGAACAAGCGCAACAACCTGGACATGGTCCACGCCGCGTACAAGGGCACGCCGCCGCTGATCACCGACCTGATCGGCGGCCAGATCAACACCGCCGTCGTGGACCTCGGCAACACGATGGGCCAGGTGAAGGCCGGCAAGCTGAAGGCTCTGGCCATCACGGGCAACAAGCGCAACAAGCTGGTGCCCGACGTGCCGACCTTCGCCGAGCTGGGCTACAGCGAAGTCTCGCAACCCGGCCGCTACTGGCTGATGCTGCCCAAGGGCACGCCGCCCGCGACGGTGGAGAAGATCCGCACGTCGATCCTGAACGTGCTGAAGGCGCCGGAGGTGCAGGAGCAGCTCATCTCGATGGGCATCGACCCCGCGCCCGCGGAGCGCGAGGACGTCGCGGGCAACATGCGCGCGGACATCGAGTACTGGAAGCGCGTCGTGCAGATCACGGGCATCAAAGCGGATTGACATGGAATTGCAGCTCGATCCGGGCCAAACGGCCTTCCGCGAAGAGGTCCGCGCCTTCCTGCGCGAGCGCCTGCCGCCCGAGGTGCGCGAGCGCATGCGCAAGGGGCTGCGCCCTTCGCGCGAACAGGTCGTCCAGTGGCAGCGCGTGCTGCACGAGCGCGGCTGGGCCGCGCCACATTGGCCGCGCGAATTCGGCGGGGCGGACCTCGGGCAGATGGAGCGCCTCATCCTGATGGACGAGCTGCAGCTCGCGCCCGCGCCGCTGCCGCTGCACTTCAACGTCACGATGCTCGGGCCCGTGCTCCTGAAGTACGGCACGCCCGAGCAGAAGCGCGACTGGTTACCGCGGCTCGCGCGCCTCGACGTCTGGTTCTGCCAGGGCTTCTCCGAGCCCGGCGCCGGCTCCGACCTCGCTTCGCTGCGCACCAGCGCGCGCCGCGAAGGCGACAACTACATCGTCAACGGCCAGAAGATCTGGACCACGTACGCGCACATGGCGGACTGGATCTTCTGCCTCGTACGCACGAACCCCGACGCGGCGCGCAAGCAGGAGGGCATCAGCTTCCTGCTGATCGACCTGAAAACGCCGGGCATCACCATCCGGCCCATCCACACAATCGACGGCGAGCACCACCTCAACGAGGTGTTCTTCGACGACGTGAAGGTTCCCGCGGCCAACATCGTGGGTGAAGAGAACAAGGGCTGGGACGTGACGAAGACGCTGCTCGGCAGCGAACGCACGGGTCTCGCTTACGTGGGCGCAAGCCGCGATCGCCTGGACCGCACGATCGAACTTGCGCGCGAGCTGGGTGTGGACCGCGACCCGCTCATCCAGTCCGAGATCGCGTGGCTCGATGCGGAACTGCGCGGCCTCGAGGTCACCAACCTGCGGCTGCTGCTGTCCGCGCAGGCGCAGCACGAGAACCCCGCCTTCGCCTCGGTGCTGAAGCTCAAGGGCGTGGCGATCCAGCAGCAGATCGCGCAGCTCATGCTGCGCGTCGCCGGGCCCTCAGCGCTCGCGCGCCACGACGATGAGAATGGCGTGCCCGCCACGCGCTACTTCTTCACCCGCGCCTCGTCGATCTACGGCGGCACGAGCGAGGTGCAGAAGGACGTGCTCGCCAAGACGATCCTGAGCTGAGAAGAATCACCATGGAACACCGGCACGTCACCCTCAAGCGCGACGGCGACATCGCCGTCGTCACCCTCGACAACCCCGCCCGCCGCAACGCGCTCAGCCGCGACATGCAGCACGGGCTGCTCGCCATCATCCACGAGCTGCGCGAAGACAAATCCGTCCGCGCTGTGCTGCTCACGGCGAGCGGCAACGCGTTCTGCGCGGGCGCCGATCTCGCGGGCAACGCCATCCCCGCCGGGCATGAGCACCTGTCGCGCGGCGAAGCGACGCAGAAGGTGATGGAAGAGGTCTCCAACCCCATCATCACCGGCCTGCGCGAGCTGCCGGTGCCGGTGGTGTGCGCCATCCCCGGCGTTGCAGCCGGTGCTGGCGTGGGCATCGCGCTCGCGGCCGACATCGTGGTCGCGGCCCGCTCCGCGTACTTCTACCTGCCCTTCATCCCCAAGCTGGGCATCGTGCCCGACCTCGGCACCACGTGGTTCCTGCAGCAGCTGGTGGGCCGCGGCCGCGCCGCGGCGCTCACGCTGCTCGGCGACCGCCTGAGCGCGGAAAAGGCGGAGCAGTGGGGCGTGGTGTGGGCGTGCATGGACGACGCCGACCTGGCCGACAAGGCCACGCAGCTCGCGCGCCAATTGGCCAAGCTGCCCGCCGGCGCCGCGCTCGAAACGCGCCGTGCCTACGAGGCCGCGTCGCGCAACGACCTGCGCGCGCAGCTGCAATACGAAGCCGACCGCCAGCGCGAGCTGCTCGACCGGCCCGAGTTCGACGAGGGCGTGCGCGCGTTCCTCGAGAAGCGCGAGCCGCGCTTTCACGCCTGAGGGTTGCGATGGACACCGCCGAATCCCTGGTCACCGTCGAGATGCGTGACGACGGCTGCGCCGTCGTCACGCTGCAGCGGCCGCAGGCGCTGAATGCACTGACTCGCTCGATGCGCACCCAGCTCGCCCGTGCATTCGCGCAGCTCGCGGCCGAGGGCACGCAGGTGGTGGTGCTCACGGGCGCCGGCCGGGCGTTCTGCGCGGGCCTCGACCTGCGCGAGCTCTCCACGTCGGAGAACCTGGCCGAGCTGGCCGTCAGCGGTGCGGTGGACGACCCCGTGCATGCCGTGCTCGGCTTCCCCGGCCCGGTGGTCGCGGCCGTGAACGGGCCGGCCGTCACGGGCGGGCTCGAACTGGCGCTCGCGTGCGACCTGCTCATCGCGTCGGACCGCGCGACGTTCGCGGACACGCACGCGCGCGTCGGCGTGATCCCCAGCTGGGGCATGTCGCAGCGGATGCCGCGCCTGATCGGCCGCGCCCGCGCGCTGGAGATGTCCTTGACGGGCAATTTCGTCAGTGCGCAGCAGGCGCAGGCGTGGGGGCTGGCGAATCGCGTCGTGCCGCACGAGGAGCTGCTCGCCACCGCGCTGGGTCTCGCGGGCGACATGCTGTCCGCCGCGCCGGGGATGCTCGCGCAGTACAAGCGCCTGGTGGACGACGGCCTCGCCGGCACGCTGGAGCAGGGCCTTCGCCTCGAAGGCCAGCGCTCGCGTGAGTGGGCGGCATCGCTGGACCGTTCCGCCATCGCCGCCCGGCGCGAAGCCGTGCAGGCACGCGGCAAGGCGTCCCAACCGGGGCGCGGGGCCTGAACCGTTTCGTCCGAACGGACGATTCACCGCGCGGGCCCGCCCCCTAGCATCTGGACAACCAAACTCACAGGGAGATCGACATGCCCGGCCCATTGGATGGATTGCGCGTGGTGGAGATGGCGGGCATGGGCCCGGGGCCGTTCTGCGGGATGGTGCTGGCGGATCTCGGCGCGGACGTCGTGTGCATCGCACGCCCCGGCACCACGCATGCCGCCACCGACGTCACCGCTCGCGGCAAGCGCCACGTCGCGCTCGACCTGCAGACGGCGCCAGGCGTGGAAGCCGCGCTCGGCCTGATCGTGAAGGCGGACGTCCTGATCGAGGGCTACCGCCCCGGCGTGATGGAGCGGCTGGGCCTGGGCCCCACGGCCTGCATGAAGCTCAACCCGAAGCTGGTCTACGGCCGCATGACGGGCTGGGGCCAGACGGGGCCGCTCTCCGCCGCGGCCGGCCACGACATCAACTACATCGCCGTCACGGGTGCGCTGCATGCGATCGGCCGCGCCGGCGACGCGCCGCCTCCGCCGCTGAACTACGTGGGCGACTACGGCGGCGGCGCGATGCTGCTCGCCGTGGGCCTGCTGGCCGCGCTGCACGAGGCGCGCCGCTCGGGCCAGGGGCAGGTGGTCGATGCGGCGATGACGGATGGCGCCGCGCTGCTGTCGTCGGTGTTCTACGGCATGAAGGCCGCGGGCCGCTGGACCGCGCAGCGCGCCGACAACCTGCTCGACGGCGCGGCGCACTTCTACGACACCTATGCCTGCGCGGACGGCAAGTTCGTCGCCATCGGCGCGATCGAGCCCAAGTTCTTCGCGCAGCTGTGCGAGCTGTGCGGCCTGGAAGCGGAATTCACCCAAGGCCAGATGGACCGCTCGCGCTGGCCGATGATGAAGCTGCGGCTGGCGGATGTGTTCCGCACCCGCACGCGCGAGGAGTGGTGCGCGCTGCTGGAGGGCACCGACGCGTGCTTCGCGCCGGTGCTGGATTTCGAGGAGGCGCCGCAGCACGTGCACAACCAGGCACGCGGCACCTTCGTCACGGTGCAGGGCGTTGTGCAGCCGGCGCCCGCGCCGCGCTTCTCGCGCACGCCGAACGCCCAGCCGGAGCCTGCCGCGCCGCAAGCGGCAGCGGACGCCCTGCGCGCGTGGGGCGCGGCCGAAACGGCGCGTGCCGAGGCCTGACGCGATGCCGGTGAGGTTCGAGCGCAGCTGGTCCGACCCCGAGCTGGAGCTGTACCGCGACACGGTGGTGCGCTTCATCGAGGAAGAACTCGCGCCGGGTGACGAAGAGGCCCGCAAGCGCGGCCACGTGGGCCACGCGGTGTGGCGCAAGGCCGGCGAGCTCGGCCTGCTGTGCGCCGACATCCCCGACGAGTACGGCGGCGGCGGTGGCGACTTCCGCCACGAAGCCGTCGTGTACGAGGAGATGCTACGGCGCAGCCTCACGGGCATGAACACGTCGGTGCACGCGATCGTTGCGCACTACATCCTGAACCATGGCACCGAGGCGCAGAAGCGCAAGTACCTGCCGCGCATGGCGCGCGGCGAGCTCGTCGGCGCCATTGCAATGACGGAGCCGGGCACGGGCTCGGACCTGCAGGCGATCCGTGCACGTGCCGTCCGGACCGAGCTGGGTTACCGCATCGACGGCAGCAAGACCTTCATCAGCAATGGCTTCCTCGCGGGCCTGGTGCTCGTGGTTTGCAAGACCGACCCTGCGCAGCGCGCGAAAGGCACGTCGATCCTGATCGTGGAGGCGGCCGAGGCCAAAGGCTACAGCGTCAGCCGCGTGCTGCCCAAGATGGGGCTGAAGGCGCAGGACACGTCCGAGCTGTTCTTCGACGGCGTCGAAGTGCCGGCGGAGAACCTTCTCGGGGGCGAAGAGGGCAAGGGCTTCTACCAGCTGATGGGTGACTTGCCGTACGAGCGGCTGATCATCGGCGTCATGGCGCTCGCGGCGATGGAGGGGGCCTACGAATCGACCTTGCAGTACGTGCGCGAACGCCAGGTGTTCGGCAAGCCGCTCATCGAGCAGCAGAACACGCGGTTCAAGCTGGCCGAGGTGGCCACGCAGATCATGGCCGGGCGCGCCTTTGTCGACCAGTGCGTCGAGAAGCTGCTTGTCGGCAAGCTCGATACCGCCACGGCGTCGATGGCCAAGCTCTGGGCGTCCGAGACGCAGGGGCGCGTCGTCGACGAATGCCTGCAGCTCTTCGGCGGGTACGGGTACATGGACGAGTATCCGATCAGCCGCATGTACGCCGACGCGCGCGTGCAGCGCATCTACGGCGGCACCAGCGAGATCATGAAGGAAGTGATCGCGCGGGCGCTTTGAATCGCGAAGGAGGCAACGCCATGGCCGGACCGCTGCAGGGCATCAAGGTCGTCGAGTTCGCGGGCCTCGGCCCGGCGCCTTTCTGCGCGATGGTGCTTGCCGACATGGGCGCCGAGGTGCTGCGCATCGCGCGGCCCGGCGCTGCTCCCGGCCGGTTCGACGTGAATTGCCGCAACCGCGCCACCGTCCAGGTCGACCTGCGCGCACCGGGCGCCGTGGCGGCGCTGATGCCGGCCATTGCCGGCGCCGACGCACTGATCGAAGGTTTTCGCCCGGGCGTGATGGAGCGGCTCGGCTTCGGCCCGGGCGAATGCCTGGCCGCGAACCCGCGGCTGGTCTACGGCCGCATGACGGGCTGGGGCCAGGGCGGCCCGCTGCACACGGCGGCCGGGCACGACATCAACTACATCGCCATCTCCGGCGCGCTGCATGCCATCGGCCCTGCCGGCGGGCAGCCCGTGCCGCCGCTCAACCTGGTGGGCGACTACGGCGGTGGCGCGATGGTGCTCGGCATGGGCCTGCTCGCCGCGCTGCTGGAAGCGCGCAGTTCGGGCCGCGGGCAGGTGGTGGACGCGGCGATGACCGACGGCGCGGCGCTGCTGTGCACCAACATGTACGCCAGCCACGCGGCCGGCCGCGCGACGAACGAGCGCGGCACCAACCTGCTGGACGGCGGCGCGCCGTTCTATTGCACCTATGCCTGCGCCGACGGCAAATCCATCGCCGTGGGCGCGATCGAGCCGCAGTTCTACGCGCTGCTGCGCGAGCGCTGTGGCCTGGCCGACCCGCTGTTCGACGCGCAGCCGGACCGCGAGCGCTGGCCGCTCATGAAGCACCGGTTGGCCGAGGTGTTCGCCACGCGCACGCGCGACGAGTGGTGCGCGCTGCTGGAAGGCAGCGACGCCTGTTTCGCGCCGGTGCTCGACTGGGACGAAGCGCCGCGGCACCCGCACAACCGCGCGCGCGGCACGTTCGTGGACGTGGACGGCGTGGTGCAGCCCGCGCCGGCGCCGCGGTTCACGCGCACGCCAGCGGGCACACCGGAGCCCGGCCGCGAGGCCGGTGCCGAAGAACTGCGGGCCCGCTGGGGCATCGTGCTGCCGGCGTAGAAGCTCGTCATCCCCGCGAAGGCGGGGATCCAAAGCACCTAGTCGACTTTCGCGCCCGACTCGTTGATCAGCGTGGCCCAGTGCTCCACGTCCTTCTTCATCAGCTCGCCGAATTCGGCCGACGAACTGGTGGCGATCGCGCCGCCGAGGTCCTGGATCTTCTTCACGAGGTCGGGCGAGCGTCCGGCCTTCGCGATCGCCGCGTTCAGCTTCTCGATGACGTCGGGCGGCGTGCCGGCCGGCGCGACCACGCCGAACCACGGAGCCACCGAGTAGCCGGGGATGACCGTTTCGGCCACCGTCGGCACGTTGGGCAGCGAGGGCACACGTTGCAGCGACGTGACGGCCAGCGCCTTCACCGACCCGGCGCGGATCAGCGCGAGCGAGTCCACGGTGCCGGAGAACGCCACCGGGATCTGGCCGCCCATCAGGTCCTGCAGCGACGGCGGCGCGCCCTTGTAGGGCACGTGGGTCATCTTCAGGTTGGCGCGCTTGGCGAACACCGCGCCCGCGATGTGCGTGCTGGTGCCGTTGCCGCCCGAAGCGAAGCTCCACGCGCGATCGCCCTTGCGCACCAGCGCCACCAGTTCCTGCACGGTGTTGACCGGAACCTTGGCGTTGACGAGCAGCACGTTGGGGATCACCGCCCAGCGCGACACCGGCGCGAAGTCCGTCTGCACGTTGTACGGCACCTTGTCGTAGAGCGCGTAGTTGGCGGCCAGCGGACCCTGGTTGCCGAACAGCACCGTGTAGCCGTCGGGCGCGGCCTTGGCCACGGCGCCGGCAGCGATCATGCCGCCCGCGCCGGCCTGGTTGAAGATGACGATGGGCTGCGGCAGGAACTCCGAGAGCTTGGCCGCGAGGTCGCGCGCCATCAGGTCGGTCGGGCCGCCGGCCGGCCCGGGGACCACCATCCGGATCGGCTTCGTGGGGTAGTCGTCGGCCGCTCGCGCGGTGCCGGTCGCGATCAGCGCCGCCGCCGCGGCGATGGGAATGAGGACGGATTTCAGCAGCTTGTGCATGGTGTCTCCAGGTGAGGGAAGCGATGGGTGGGTTCAGCCGAGCGCGCCGCCATCGCGCAACTGCGCGATGCGATCGGCGGGGTAGCCGAGCGTGCGGGCCAGCACGTCGTCGGTGTCCTGCCCCACGGAGGGGGCGGGGCGGGGGTCGGCCGCGGGCGTGGCGCCCATGCGCAGCGGCAGCCGCACGTGCGGGATCCAGCCGAGCACGGGGTGCGGAATGCGGGTGACGAGGTCGAGCCCGCGCGCTTCGGGCGAGCGCAGCGCATCGGGCAGCGTGCGGATCTCCGCGCTCGGGATGGCGGCCTTCACGAGGCGCGGCTGCCAATACGACCACGGCAGCGTCTTGAAGATGTCCTGCAGGATGTCGAACAGTTCGAGGCGGCGCTCCATGCGCCCGTCGCGCCCGGCCAGCGCCGGGTCGTTCGCGAGGTCGGGTCGCTCCAGCACCTCCAGGCACAGGCGCTGGTAGATGCGGTCGTTGCCGCAGTTGATGTAGAAGAGGCGGTCGGACGCCATGAAGGCCGCGGTGGGCGACGTGTCGGGGCTGTCGTTGCCGTTGCGCTGCGGCTCGAAGCCGCACAGCAGGTGCTGCATGGGTGCGTAGCCGGTGAGCAGCGTCGCGCTTTCGTACAGCGCGATCTGCAGTTGCTGGCCCTGGCCCGTGCGCGCGCGATGGAACAGCGCCGCAAGAATTCCGTTGGCCGCCATCGTGGCCGTCGTGATGTCCACCACGGGCGAGCCCGCGCGCACGCCGGGGCGGTCCGCATAGCCGTTGAGCGAGAAGAAGCCGCTTTCGGCCTGCGCCACGGTGTCGAAGCCGAGCCGCTTGGCGAACGCGCCGTCCTTGCCGTAGGCCGAGACGGAGCAATAGACGATGTCGGGCTTGAGCGCCTTGCACGACGCGTAGTCGAGCCCGAAGCGCGCCATCACGTCGCCCGAGAAGTTCTCGATGACCACGTCGGCGCCGCGCACCAGGTCGCGCGCGACGGCCAGGCCGGCTTCGGTCTTGAGGTCCAGCGTCACGCTGCGCTTGTTGCGGTTGGCCCAGATGTAGGGTGCGCCCTGGTCCTGCAGCGCGGGCGCCGCGGGCGGGTAGTAGCGGAACTCGTCGCCGCGCCCCGGTGCCTCCACCTTGATGACGTCGGCGCCGAAGTTGGCGAGCAGCGTGCCGGCGAACGGGCCGGCGATGAAGTGCGCGAACTCGACGACGCGCACGCCGTCGAGCGCGGCGGGCGCGCCGGGCGGCCGCGGCTGGTAGTCGGGAAATTCTTCGAGGCTCATGGTGGTGGGGGTCCTGCGGGGGATGGGGGTGGGCCTACCAGGGGTCCACGCCGGGCTGGTACTTGTGCGGCGAGCGGTCGCGCCGCGGCCGCGCGGCGTCGAGCCCCGCGAGCAGCCAGCCGCGCGTCTCGGCGGGGTCGATCACTTCGTCGATGACGAGGAAGGGCGCGTAGCGCGTCGCCTTGCCGTGCTGGTAGAGGCGGTCGACGAGATCGCGGAAGCGTTCGGCGCGCTGCTGCGGGTCGGCGATCTGCTCGAGCTCGCGTCGGTGGCCCAGGCGCACCTGGCCCTCCAGGCCCATGCCGCCGAACTCCGCGGTGGGCCATGCCACGGCGAAGAACGAGCCGTGGTGGAAGCTGCCGCCACCCATCGCCATCGCGCCGAGCCCGTAGGCCTTGCGCAGCACGACGGTGAACCAGGGCACCGTGAGGTTGGCCGCGGCGACGAGCATGCGCGAGCTGTGGCGCACGATGGCGGTCTGCTCGGCGTCGGGGCCGACCATGATGCCCGGCGTGTCGCACAGCGACAGCACCGGCAGGCCGTGCGCGTCGCACAGCTTCGCGAAGCGCGTGAACTTGTCGGCCTCGGCGGCGCACACGGCGCCCGCGTTGTGCGCCGGGTTGTTGGCGATCAGCCCGAGCGGGCGGCCCTCGACGCGGACCAGCGCGGTGATCGCGCCCGGCGCGAACTGCGCGCGCAGTTCGAGCACGGACTCTTCGTCAGCCAATGCGGCGATCACCTTGCGCATGTCGTACGCGCGCGTGCGGCGGTCGGGGATCAGCCCGCGCAGCACGGCCGGGTCCGCCGCCTTCCAGCCGGCCACCGGGCCCTGGAAGTAGCCGAGGTACTGCTTCGCGGCACGCACGGCCTGCGCCTCGTCCTCGACCAGGATGTCGACCACGCCGGTCTTCGCGTGCATCGCCGCGGGGCCGACCTGCTCCGGCGGGTACACGCCCAGCCCGGCGCCTTCGATCATCACCGGCCCGCCCATGCCGACCGTGGCGTCGCGCGTGGCGATCACGACGTCGCAGCAACCGAGCAGCGCCGCGTTGCCCGCGAAGCAGCGGCCCGCGACGATGCCCACCAGCGGCACGAGCCCGCTCAGGCGCGCGAACGAGAAGAAGGTGGCCGTCGCGAGGTTGGCGCCGCCCACGTTGTTGGGCTCGGTGGGCCGGCCGCCGCCGCCTTCGGTGAAGATCACCACCGGCCGGCGCGCGTCCTCGGCCAGCTGGAACAGGCGGTCGTGCTTCTTGTGGCCGAAGAAGCCCTGGGTGCCCGCGTGCACGCTGTAGTCGTACGACGCGACGAAGCAGCGGCCACCGTTGACCGTGGCATGCCCGTAGATGAAGCCGTCGGCCGGGCTCGTCCTGCGCAGCTCGTCCAGCGGCGCGACGCCGTGGCGGGCGCCGACGGCCGCGCCGCCGTACTCCACGAAAGTGCCGGGGTCGCACAGGTCGTGGATGTTCTCGCGCGCGGTGCGCATGCCCTTGGCGTGGCGCTGCGCGACGACCGCGGGGCGGCCTTCGTCCTCGCGCAGGCGCCGCAGGTCCAGCACTTCCTGCAGGTCCATGCGGGGCCCGGCGTGTTCGCGCTCGGTCCCCGTTTCGGCCACCGCTTCGACGGTGCCGGGCTCGACGAGGAACAGCGGGCGGCCGGCGTCCACCAGCTCGCCCGGTGCGACCTGCACGGCCGCCACCACGCCGTCGAACGGCGCAGTGACGACGTGCTCCATCTTCATGGCTTCGAGCACGCAGAGTGCATCGCCCTGGCGCATGCGGGCGCCTTCGGCGATGGCGATCTCAAGGACGGTGCCGCGCGTGGGGGCTCGCACGACCGACGGGTCGTCGTCCTCGGCGGTGGCCGCCTGCGCTTCTGGGCGCGAGGCTGCGCGCACGAGCTCCGACGCGCGTTCGGCGGTGCGCTGCCGCGCGACCTGCACCAAGCGGTCGAGATTCGATTCGAGATAGCGCGTGCTCGTTTCGGCGGCGCGGAACGAGGCGTCCGCGGCGATCGCATCGAGCAGGCCGAGATTCGTGGCGATGCCACCGAGCCGGAACTCGCGCAGCACGCGCGCGCCCTTGTCGGCGGCGGTGGCGAACTGCGGCGCATGGCTGTGCACGATCAGCTTCGCGAGCAGCGGGTCGAATGCAGTGCCGGGCGTTGCGCCTTCGTGCAAGAACGTTTCGACACGCACACCGCGGCCCGTGGGAACGTCGAAGCGGGTGACGGTGCCCGCCTCGGCCGCACCTTCGAGAGTGATGCGGTACTGGATCGCGAACCCGCGCGGCGCGCCGACGTCCGGCTGCGCAAGGCCCACGGCCGCAAGGGTCTCGCCCATCGCGATCGCGATCTGGGCGCGCACGAGGTCCAGGCCGTACACCTCCTCGGTGACCGTGTGTTCGACCTGCAGGCGCGGGTTGGCTTCCATGAAGACGAAGCCGCCTTCCAGCTCGCCGGCCACCAGGAACTCGAAGGTGCACAGGCCCCGCAGGCGGCAGGCGCGCGCCATGCGCAGCGCCGCGGCCTGCAGCTTCGCGCGCAGGTCCTCGCCCAGCGCGGGCGCCGGCGCGACTTCCACCACCTTCTGGTGACGCTGCTGCACGCTGCAATCGCGCTCGCCGACATGGCTGTAGTCGCGCCCGTCGCCCACCACCTGCACTTCGATGTGGCGTGCGCCGGCCACGTACTGTTCGATGTACAAGGCGGACTGGCCGAACGCCTTGGCCGCCTCGGAGCTGCAGCGCGCGAACGCGGCGTCGAGCTGGGCGGCCGATTCGACGCGGCGCATGCCGCGGCCGCCGCCGCCCGCGACGGCCTTCACCATCGCGCTGGAGCCGGCCGGCAGGGCGGCGAAGAAGCCGCGCATGTCCTCCAGCGAAGTCGGGCCCGCGGTGCCGCGCGCGAGCGCGACGCCCTGTTCGCGAGCGAAGGCGCGGGCGCGCGCCTTGTCGCCGAAGAGTTCGAGCACCTCCGGCGACGGGCCGACGAAGGTGAGCCCCGCGCGTTCGCAAGCCGCGGCGAACGCGGCGTTCTCGCTCAGGAACCCGTAGCCGGGATGCACGAGCGTGCAGCCCGTGTCCACCGCCGCCCGCACGATGGCGTCGATGTCGAGATAGGCCGCCGCGCCCTCGCGCTGCAGCGCGACGGACTGGTCGGCGGCGAATCGATGCGGCGACTTCGCGTCGTCGGCCGAATGGACCGTGACGGTGGGCAATTGGAGCTCTTGCGCCGCGCGGGCGATGCGCAGCGCGATTTCGCCGCGGTTGGCGATCAACAACCTGGGGGATGCCATGCTCAGTCGACCTGCACGCGCGCTTCCTTGTTGAACTGTGTCCACTTTTCCAGCTCGTCCTGCACGAAGCGGCGGAACTCGGGGACGTTCATCGCGCCGGCGGCGGCGCCGTTCTGCCGGAGCCAGTCGCGCTCGCGCGGGCTGCCCATCGTGCGCAGCGCCACCGCATTGAGTGCATTGGCGATCGGCTCGGGCAGGTTGGCGGGGCCGTACAGCGCGATCCAGGTGGACACGTCGTAGCGCGGGTAGCCCTGTTCGGCCACGGTGGGCACCGTCGGCAGCGCTTCGCTGCGAGTCGCGGCCGACACCGCGATGGCGCGCAGCTTGCCGGCGTTGACCTGCTGCGCGACGGTCGCCACGTCGAGGAAGATCGAGGGCAGCTGGCCGCCCAGCACGTCGTTGAACGCCGGGGTCGCGCCCTTGTAGGGAATGTGGGTCATCGGCGAGCGCGTCACCAGCCGCAGCATCTCGCCGGCCAGGTGGCTCGTGCCGCCCGCGCCGGTGGAGCCGAACGACACGCCACCCTTCTGCCGCGCGGCATACGCGAGGTACTCCGTCAGCGTGGTGGCGGGCACCGACGGGTGCACGACGAGCACCATCGGCGAATTGAGCAGCTGCGCCACGGGCGTGAAGTCGCGCAAGGCGTCGTACGGCATCTTCGCGCGGAACGCCTGGTTGATGACGTGGCTGGGGCTGTTCACGAGCAGCGTATAGCCGTCGGGCTTGGCCTTGGACACGTACTCGGTGCCGATGATGCCGCCCGCGCCGACGCGGTTTTCCACGACCACGGGCTGCTTCAGTTCTTCCTGGAGGCCTTGCGCGAAGTGGCGCGCGGCCACGTCCGTCAGGCCGCCGGCGGGGAAGGGCACGACGAGCGTGATCTGCCGCTCGGGCCAGGCCGCGTGGGCCTGCAGGCAGGCCACGGCGGCAAGCGCCAGCGCGGCGGCGATCTTCGCGAAACGGGACGGCATGCGCCTCTCCTGGAGTGTGCGGGGCATGTTCCGGGCGGCCGCGATGCGCCGAATCGTCGGTTACGACGAAATTGCTCCGGCCGTGCGGAGACGGCGCGATTCGTCGGTTTGGACGGTGACCCGCGGGCGCTTGCGGCGCACAGTCGAGCCCATGAAACTCGATTCCTCGATTGCCGCGGTCGTCACCGGCGGCGCTTCCGGCCTCGGCGCCGCCACCGCCCGCCGCCTCGCCTCCCAAGGCGTGCGCGTCGCCATCTTCGACTTCAACGCGGAAGCCGGCGAGGCCATGGCACGCGAGCTCAACGGCACCTTCTGCAAGGTGGACGTCACCAGCGAAGAGCAGGTGAAGGCCGGCTTCGAGAAGGCGCGCGCCGCGCACGGGCAGGAGCGCATCCTCGTCAACTGCGCCGGCACCGGCAACGGCATCAAGACGGCCAGCCGCGACAAGGCAACCGGCCAGCCCAAGCACTTCCCGCTGCCCGACTTCGAGAAGATCATCCAGATCAACCTCATCGGTACGTTCCGCTGCATCGCGCATTCGGCCGCCGGCATGCTGACGCTGGACCCGCTGAAGGACGGCGAGCGTGGCGCGATCGTCAACACCGCTTCCGTCGCGGCCGAGGATGGCCAGATGGGCCAGGCAGCGTACTCGGCTTCCAAGGCGGGCATCGTGGGCCTGACGCTGCCGGTCGCGCGCGACCTGATGGGCGAAGGCATCCGCGTCAACACCATCCTGCCCGGCATCTTCGCGACGCCGCTGCTGATGGCGCTGCCCGACAACGTGCTCAAGTCCCTGGGCGAATCGGTGCCTTTCCCCAAGCGCTTGGGCAACCCGGACGAATACGCGCACCTCGCCGAGACGATGATCACCAACAGCTACTTCAACGGTGAATGCGTGCGCCTCGACGGCGCGATCCGCATGGCGCCGCGTTAACCCAACACAAGGAAGGACTCACATGGCACAAGAAGCCTACATCGTCGCCGCCGCGCGCACGGCCGGGGGCCGCCGCGGCGGCAAGCTTTCCGGCTGGCACCCGGTGGAACTCGCAGCGCAAGTGCTCAACGCACTGGTCGAGCGCGCCGATTGCGACCCCGCGCTGGTCGAGGACGTGATCATGGGCTGCGTCAGCCAGGTGGGCGAGCAGTCCACCAACGTCGCGCGCAACGCGGTGCTGGCCTCGCGCCTGCCCGAGTCGGTGCCCGGCACTTCGCTGGACCGCCAGTGCGGCTCGTCGCAGCAGGCGCTGCACTTCGCGGCGCAGGCCGTGATGTCGGGCACGCAGGACGTCGTCATCGCGGCCGGCGTGGAGAGCATGACGCGCGTGCCGATGTTCACGCCGTCGGCGCTGCCGCAGAAGAACGGCATGGGCTTCTACATGAGCCCGGAGATCCGCAAGCGGTATGGCGACCGCGACTTCAGCCAGTTCGTCGGCGCGGAGATGATCGCGACGAAGTACGGCCTGAAAAAGGAAACGCTGGACCGCTACGCGCTGCGCAGCCACCAGCTCGCTGCCCGCGCCGCGAGCGAAGGCCGCTTCGACGCGGAGATCGTGCCGCTGCGTGTGCGCGATTCGAACGGTGCCGAGACCGGTGAAGTGCACAAGCGCGACGAAGGCATCCGCGCCGATGCGAGCTTCGAAGGCATCGCCGGCGTCAAGCTGCTGCAGGAAGGCGGCCGCATCAGCGCCGCCAGCGCCAGCCAGATCTGCGACGGCGCGAGCGGCGTGATGGTGGTCAGCGAGCGCGGCCTCAAGCGCCTGGGCGTGAAGCCGCTCGCGCGCATCCATCACATGAGCGTGATCGGGCACGACCCGGTGATCATGCTCGAAGCACCGATCCCCGCGACGCAGCGCGCGCTGGAGAAGGCCGGCATGAACATCGCCGACATCGACCTGTACGAAGTGAACGAAGCCTTCGCGCCGGTGCCGCTGGCGTGGCTGCAGGCGCTGGGTGCGGACGCCGAGCGCCTGAACGTGAATGGCGGTGCGATTGCCCTGGGCCATCCGCTCGGTGCGTCCGGCACGAAGCTGATGACGACGCTGCTGTATGCGCTGCAACAGCGTGGCGGCCGCTACGGGCTGCAGACGATGTGCGAAGGTGGCGGGATGGCCAATGTGACGATCGTTGAGCGGTTGTAGCGGTTGTAAGGCATTGATTTTCAAGGAATTTCCCAGTAAATTGCGGTTTTGCCGATTTACTGGGAAAAAGCCCTGCGATACCTGCTGCAACTCGACGAGAACCAGCTGCGCGAACTGGTGAACGCGCGGGCCACGTGGCGCGCGTTCACGGAAGCTGCGCGCGAGGCGAAACAGGTCAAGGGGTCGATGGTCTGGAAGTCGGCGGGGGGGCGGACCTATCTGCTTCGCAAATCTGCAACCGGTACGCAGAAGTCGCTCGGGCCGCGCAGCGCCGAGACGGAGGCGATGCACGCGAGTTTCCAGCAACGCAAGCTGCGCGCTCAGGAACGCCTCAAGGCCATCAAGCGCAGGCTGGAGGAGCAGCGCAAGCTCAACCGGTTGTATCGCGTCGGCCGCACGCCGAACATCGTGGTGCGGATTCTCGCCGCGCTCGAGGCGGCAGGGCTTGCGGACAAGTTCATGGTGGTCGGCACGCACGCGATCTACGCCTACGAAACGGCTGCTGGCGTTCTCGCGGACCCCGGCGCGCTCGCGACACGGGACCTCGACCTCCTGTTCGACGCCCGGCAACGCCTCGCGTTCGCCAGTACGCTGAAGAAGGGCGACACCGCTTCGCTGATTGGCGTGCTCCAGAAAGCAGATCCGTCATTCCGCGTGATGCGAGATCAATTGCAGACCGCCGTCAACGACGACGGGTTCGAGGTCGACGTGATACGCCGCACCGCCGTCGACGGTGACCCGCATCCGATGCCCATGTCCGACGACGAAGACGACTTCTGGGCCGTGCAGGTGGACCAAGGCGAGAAGATTGCGAGCGCGCGGAAGTTCGAGCATCTCGTCGTCAGCGCGAACGGCGAGATGGCGACGATGCGCACCGTGCATCCGCTCGATTTCATTCGTCTCAAGCGCGAGCTGGCCGCGAAGCGTGGACGTGATCCGCAGAAGGCGCCGAAGGACCGGCTTCAGGCCCAGGTCGTGCAGCAGATATGGGACCAGTACCTCGCGGCAATGGACCCCGGATCGAGTCCGGGGTGACAGGCACTAACGGATCAACCCGTAGCGCCTCGCCAGCGACACCGCCTGCGTCCGGTTCTGCGCGCCCAGCTTCATGTTGATGTTGCGCAGGTGCGTGCGCACCGTGCTGTCGGAAACGAAAAGCTTCTCGGACATCGCACTGTTGGAGTAACCCTCCGCCAGCAGCTTCAGCACCTGCATCTCCTTCTGCGTGAGCGGCTCCACCTGCCACGGCACGTCGGTGGCCGCGGCCGCTTGCGCGGGTTCGGCGGCGAGCGCATCGGGGCCGAGCGCCTCCAGCACGCGCTGGACGTATTCGAGCAGGATCGGGTCGGACTTCTCGGGCGCGGCCTTCAGCGGCGCCAGCACCGCCTGGATCGGCCCGGCGACGTGCACGCCGTCGTCGGCGATGAGGCGCAGGAAACCCTCGCGGCTGCCTTCGAGCAGGATGTCGCGCATCACGTCGGCTGACGCGTCGACCTGCTTGAGCTTCCACAAAGCCATCGACTTGAGCACGCGCAGCTTGCGGCTGCGGCGCACGCGGGCTTCGGCGTCGATGGCGGGCAGGTCCGCGTCGATGCGGCGCAACGCCTCGGCGGCGTCGCCGAACAGGATCTCCCAGCGCAGGCGCGCGATGCCGATGTCCAGCACGTCGTGCGCGGGCAGGCGCTGGCGCGCCACGCGCTCCCAGACGGCCTTGTCGTCCGCGCGGTCGAGCTCTTCCTTCGCGCCATAGGCATTGCCCTGGCGCATCAGCATGCGGGCGCGTTCGAGTTTCGCCGTCGCCACGACGCGCGGCAGCTTGCGAAGGTTGCCCAGCGTCTCCAGCTCGGTGAGCGTGCGCAGCGCGCCGTCGACGTCACCGCGCCAGAACAGCAGCCGCGAGCGCATCGCATAGCTGCTGATCATGTGGTCGGGCAGGCCCACCTCGCGCGCGAGCGGCAGGTAGACGTTGAGCAAGCGGTCGCATGCTTCCAGTTCGTTGGCCTCGTACATCGCGGCTGCATAGAGCACGCCGGCCCACGCGTTGCCACCGGTGTGGCTGTAGTCGGCCTCGCGCGTCGTGGCATCGACCGCGATGCGAAAGCGCGCGGTCGCCTGCCGGAAGCGGCCTCGCTCGATGTCCAGCAAGCCCTCGGTCGACTCGGTGTACATGCGGTTGAACACGCTGCTGCTCTGCGTCTGCCGCGCGGCGTCGAGCAGGCGCTGCGCTTCGCGCTTCTCGCCGAGCACGGAAGTGACGTGCGCCATGCAGTTGATCAGCACCGTGTCGGCAAAGGGCACGGCGGTGGGAAGGCGCGCAAGGCCCGCGCGGCCGATGGGGTTGGCTTCGTCGTAGCGGTCCAGCATCGCCAGCAGCAGCGGCTGCAGCGCGTTGACGTGGGCGCGGATCGTCGGGTCCTCGCTCGATTCGATGCCGCTCGCGGCCAGCAGCGCCATGCCCTCGGACGCGCCCTGGGTGAAGAGCACGGCCCACACGTACAGCGCCTGCATGCGCGGATGCTGCTTCAACTGCTCGGGCGGGATCGCCGCGAACCAGCGTGCAAGCAGGCGCATGCGCCCCTGCTCGACGAAGCGCTGGCCATGCTGCTCCAGCAGCGACAGCGCATGGGGGTAGTCGCCGCCTTCGATCGCATGGTCGATGGCCGGCACGGGGCGGCCGACCGACTCGTACCACGCGCAGGCCGACAAGTGCAGCCGCAGCAGGTCTTCCGGGTGCTCGCGCGCGAGCTGCGTGCGCAGGAAATTGGCGAAGAGGGCGTGGTAGCGATAGTTGGGCTCGGCGCTTTCGGTCTCGAGCGGCAGCAGGAACAGGCTCGACGCATGCAGCCGCTCGAGCATCGCGGCGCAGTCGGTGCGCGGCACGAGCGCCTGGCACAGCGGCGCATTGAGCTGCCGCAGGATGCTCGTGCGCTGCAGGAACTCGCGCACTTCGGGCGGCTGGCGGCCCAGCACGTCCTCGGCCAGGTACTCCGCGATGGCCCCGCCGGAACCCGACAGGCGCTGGATGAAGTCCGCGGCCGCTTCATGGCTGCCCAATGCCATCGACACGAGCAGCAGCGCCGCGATCCAGCCTTCGGTGCGCGCGTGCAGCAGCTCCAGCGTGTCGGGCGGCAACGCGGGCAGGCCGCGCAGGCGCAGGAATTCGGCGGTCTCCGCGGCGCTGAAGCGCAGCACGTCGGCGCCGATCTCCACGAGCTGCCCACGCACGCGCAGGCGGCCCAGGCCCACGTCGGGCAGGCTGCGCGAACCGATCACCACGCGCCCGTTGCGCGGCAGCCGCTCGATCACTTCGCGCACGAGGCCGATCACGGCGGCCGACTGCAGGGTTTCGAATTCGTCGAGGAAGAGGGCGAAGGGCGGGCCTTCACGCTCGAGCAGGGCCACGGCTTCGGCGTCGGCGCTGGTGGCGGCCGCGTCCTCGATCTGCAAGCGGGCCACCGCCTCGGCCAGGCAGCTGAGGAAACGCGGCACGTCGTTGTCGGCGGCGTCGACGGTGATCCACGCCGTGGCGACGCCGGCCGCGCTCAGCTGCTCGTGGATCTGGCGCAGCGCGGTCGTCTTGCCGAAGCCGGCCGGGGCGCGCACGAGGATGAGCTTGGCGGCGGCGGCGCGCTCGACGCGTTCGGCGATCGCCGCGCGGCGCACCAATGCGGCGTTGGTGCCGGGCAGGTTGAACTTGCTCGACTGCGCCATCACGCGGCTGCGCAGCAGCGGCGTGCGGGTGGGAGGGACTGCGGTAGAAGTCATGCAATGCGCTGGCTCTGCGCGAACCCATTCTAGGGATATCGTCGATTCGGACGGTTGAGACACTCAGCGCGCCCCCTATAGTGGCGCGGATGAATGGACCGTTGGCGGGAATCCGCGTGCTGGAGGCCGGTGGCATCGGCCCCGCGCCTTTTTGCGCGATGCTGCTGGCCGACCTGGGCGCGCAGGTGCTGCAGGTCACGCGCATCGGCGCCGAAGCGAGCCGCTTCGACGTGCCCGGGCGCGGGCGGCACCGCATCGCGCTCGACCTTCGTTCGGACGAGGGCCGGGCCACCGCGCTGGAACTCGCCGGCAGCGCCGACATCCTGATCGAGGGTTTCCGCCCCGGCGTGATGGAGCGCCTCGGGCTGGGCCCGAGCGAGTGCATGCAGCGCAACCCGCGCCTCGTGTACGGCCGCATGACGGGATGGGGGCAGGACGGGCCGCTGGCCCAGGTGGCGGGCCATGACATCAACTATCTCGGCCTGAGCGGCGCGCTGCACGCCATCGGGCGCCCGGGCGAGCCGCCGGTGCCCCCGCTGAACCTGGTGGGCGACTACGGCGGCGGGGCGATGCTGCTCGCCGTGGGCCTGCTTGCCGCGCTGCAGGAACGCAACGTGTCCGGCCGCGGGCAGGTGGTCGACGCCGCGATGAGCGAAGGCTCGACGCTGCTCGCGTCGCTCTTCTACGGCATGCGGGCGAGCGGCCGCTGGAGCGGCGGGCGCGGAGAGAACCACCTCGACGGTGGCGCGCACTTCTACAACGCCTATCGCTGCGCGGACGGCCGGTACGTCGCCGTGGCCGCGAACGAGCCGCAGTTCTACGCGCAATTGATGGACTTGTGCGCCATTGAGGGCGAGATGCGCACGGCGCAATGGGACCGCGCGCGCTGGCCCGCCTTCAAGGCGCAGTTGGCGCAGGTCTTCCTGCAGCGCAGCCGGGACGAGTGGTGCGCCCTCGCCGAGGGGCGCGACGCCTGCCTCACGCCCGTGCTCGACTGGGACGAGGCGCCTGCGCATCCGCAGCATCGGGCTCGCGGTGGTTTCGTCACCGTGGACGGCGTGGTCCAGCCCGCCCCGGCACCGCGTTTCTCCCGCACGCCGGCGGGGCAGCCGCAGGCCAGCCGCGAAGCGGACGAGGACTTCCTGCGCGCCTGGCGCCGGTAAATTCGTCCGTTCGGACGATTCAGGCGCCGCAGCGGCCCCGGATCATGCTCCTCGTCAACAAGGAGCTACGCGTGCCATTCGACTATGACCTGAAGATCACGGGCGGGCTGCTCGTGGACGGCACCGGCACGCCCGGCCGCCGCGCCGACGTTGCGATCAAGGACGGGCGCATCGTCGCCCTGGGCGACGCACCCGGCAGCGCCGCGCGCGAGATCGACGCGACCGGCCGCGTGGTGTGCCCCGGCTTCGTCGACGTGCACACGCACTACGACGCGCAGGTCCTGTGGGACAAGCTGCTGTCGATCTCCCCGTGGCACGGCGTGACCACGGTGGTGATGGGCAATTGCGGCTTCGGCATCGCGCCGGTCCGCCGCGACCATCGCCCGCTGATCGTGCAGACCCTGGAAAAGGTCGAGGGCATGAGCGGCGCCGCGCTGCGCGAAGGCCTGGGCGACTGGGGCTTCGAGACCTTCCCCGAATACCTCGACGTGGTGGAAAAGCGCGGCACGGCGATCAACGTGGCGGCGTTGCTGGGCCACACGCCGCTGCGCCTGTACGTGATGGGCGAGGAGGCGACCGAGCGCGAAGCCACCGACGAGGAACGCGCCGCGATGCGCCGCATCCTGCAGGAGGCGCTCGACGCGGGTGCGCTGGGGCTCGCCACCTCCAAGTTCCAGGGCCACCTCGGCTTCCAGGGCCGCCAGGTCGCCAGCCGCGCCGCGGCCTTCGACGAAGTGCGCGAACTCGTGTCGACGATGCGCGACGCCGGCCACGGCATGCTGCAGACGACGCTGGGATCCGGCCTCATGCTCGAGCAGATCGAGCAGCTGGCCGTGGAGTCGGGTGTTCCCATCAGCTGGTCGGCCCTGCTCGCGGGCTCGGCCTTCGGCAAGTCGACGCATCACGACCAGCTCGCGAAGACGGTGGAGATGGCCGGGCGCGGGCTGCGCGTCGCGCCGCAGGTGACGCCGCGCCCGCTCAACTTCGAGTTCCAGTTCCGCGAGCCCGGCGTGCTGGAGGGCATGTCCTTCTTCAAGCCCGTGGCCGCGGCCGACTTCCGGGGCAAGCTCGCGATCTATCGCGACCCCATGTTCCGCCAGCAGTTCCGCGACCGCTGGGACACCGCGTGGCCGGGCCTGCGCCATTCGTTCGAGCAGATGGCCATCGTCGAGTTCGCGGCCGAACCGGCGCTGGAAGAGCGCATGGTGGTGGACGTGGCGCGCGAGCGCAACGTCCATCCCGTCGACCTGGTGCTCGACATGGCGCTGGCGACCGAGCTGCAGGCGCGCTTTCGCATTCCGCTGGCCAACCACGACGAAGACCAGGTGCAGGAGCTGCTCACCAACCCCGCCATGGTGCTGGGCCTGTCCGACGCCGGCGCGCACGCGAGCCAGCTGTGCGATGCCTGCCAGGCGACGCACCTGCTGGGCCGCTGGGTGCGCGAGAAGAAGGTGCTGTCGCTGGAGCAGGCCGTGCGCATGCTGACGACGCGGCCGGCCGAGGTTTTCGGCATCACCGACCGCGGCCTGCTGGCGGTGGGCCGCTCGGCGGACGTGGTGGTGTTCGACCCGGATACCGTCGCGGCCGGCCCGCTGCGCCGCGTGAACGACCTTCCCGCGGGAGAGCCGCGGCTGGTGTCCGATGCGATCGGCGTGGATGCGGTGATCGTCAATGGTGTGGTTGTGCGCGAGCAAGGACGCGACGCGCTGGTTGCCGGTGACGCGATGCCGGGGCGCTTGCTGCGCAAGGGCCGGGGCTGAGCTTGGGCACGCAGGTCGAACGCAGCGAGCGCCGCGCCGGTGGGCGCGTGTTCGCCGAGCTGTGCCTCGTCTCGGAGAACGGGCTGAACCCGTTGTCCGGCGAGACGGTGGCGCAGTTGCGCGCGGCGTTGCGCGAGGCGGCGGCCGATGACGCTCGCCATGGTGTGTTCGTGCGCGCGCAAGGCCGCGCGTTCAGCGCGGGTGCCGACGTCAAGGAGTTCCGCCGCTTCGGCGTCGAGGACTTCCGCGCGGCCATGCAGAACATCCTCGCGCTTTATGTCGAGATGGTTCGCCACCCGAAACCCATCGTGGCGCTCGTGCAGGGCGATGCGTTGGGCGGTGGCGCGGCGCTGGCCCTGTGCAGCGACCACGTGATTGCGGTGCACGGTGCGAAGTTCGGGTTTCCGGAGGTGCATCGGGGGCTTGCGGGTGGCGCGTACCTCATGCCGCGTCTGATCGGCAAGCACCTGGCCGCCGAGATGTCGCTGTTCGGCCGCAACATCGATGCGTCGCGGGCTTATGCGCTCGGTCTCATTGCCGAACCGTGCGAGCGGGATGCGCTGGAGCAGCGCGCGCAGGCGGTGGCCGAGGAACTGGCCGCGCTCGCCCCTTCGGGGCTTTCCGTTGCCAAGCTCGGGTTGGCCCTCGGTCTCGGCGACGACCTTGCGGACTGCATGGCCGCGCATGTCGAGGCGCAGACTCGCGCGTTCGCGGCGATTCAGCCGAACACGCCTTCTTCCCGCAGCCCCGAGATGCGCTCGGGCGCGTAACCCAGCACGTCCCGCAGGACGGCATCCGTGTCGGCCCCCAGCAGCGGCGCCGCCACCGGCTCGGCCAGCGGCGTCTCGGAAAAGTGCATCGGCAACCCCACGTTCGGAATCGTCCCCAGCGTCGGATGCGCAATGCTGCTCACCAACCCCAGTTCCTTGATCTCCGGCGCGTCCATCGCCTCGCCCACTGTGCGGATCGCGCCGCACGGAACACCGGCCTCGTGCATTCGCGCAAGCGAGGTGTCACGGTCCTGCTGCTTCAGCCGCGCGCGGATGTCGGAGAGAAGCCGCTGCTGGTTCTCGCGGCGGCCGGCGCTTGTCGCGTACGCGGGATCGTCGGCAAGCGCGGGATCCAGCAGCACGTCTCGCGCAAGGCGCTGGAACGTGCGGTCGTTGGCGCAAGCAAGATAGATCGGGCCGGTCGCGGTTTCGAACGCACCCACCGGCGAAGCCGTGGCCTGCGTGTTGCCGAAGCGCGTGGGGCTCACCCCGGTGGCCAGGTACGACAGCGAGAAATTGCCCAGCATGTTGATGGCCGTCTCGATCATCGTCGTCTCGACGAGCTGCCCGCGCCCGGTGCGCAGGCGCGCGATCCACGCGCCCTGGATGGCATTCGCGGTCATCATCGCCGTCGCGATGTCCATGACCGAAGGGCCCGCACGATACCCGGGCTCCTGCGCCGGGTCGCCATTCATCGAGATGAACCCGCTCTCCGCCTGCACCACGGGGTCGAAGCCGATGCGATTGGCATACGGGCCGCGCCGCCCATAGGACGACACCGACGCGTAGATCAGGCGCGGGTTGTCGTGCGAGAGCGTGGCCCAGTCCAGCCCCAGCCGCTCCATCACGCCGGTGGAGAAGTTCTCCACCACCACGTCGGACTTCGCCACGATGTCCAGCGCCACGGCGCGCCCCTCGGGCGTCTTCAGGTCCAGCGCCACGCTCTTCTTGTTGCGGTTGACCCAGAGGTACGGAACGCTCTCGCCGCCGATGTGGGGCGGGTAGTGGCGGAAGTTGTCGCCCGTGCCCGCGCTTTCGATCTTGATCACCTCCGCGCCCATGTCGGCCAGGATCATCGTGGCGAACGGGCCCGCGATGAAGTGCGAGAAGTCGGCGATGCGCAGCCCGCGCAGCGGCGTTTCCTTGTCGCTCATTGATCGACCCAGCGCACGACTTCGGCGAGCGGCGCTCGCGGTGTGCGGAAAGAATTCGCGGGATGCGCGGTGTCGGCGTAGCCGAACGAAATGCCGCAGACGATCGTCCGGTCCTCGGGGATGCCGAACCAGCGCCGCAGGAACGCCGAGCGCTGCGCGAGCGCGGCCTGCGCGATCGTGGCGACGCCGTGCGACGCCGCCGCGAGCAGGAAGTTGTTGACCCAGCCGCCGCAGTCGAGCACGCCGTAGGTGCCCAACGCCTTGTCGCTCGTGAGCAGCGCCAGGTGCGGGGCGCCGAACATGCGGAAATTCTCGTTCGCCTGCCGCTGCGAGGCTTCGCGGTCGCCCTTGGCGACGCCCACTGCCGCATAAAGGCCCCAGCCGCAGGCGCGCCGGCGCTCGAGGTAGACACCGCGGTACTCCGCGGGCGGGGGAATCTCGAACCCCGCGGGTTCCGGCTGCTGCGACTGCAGCGCCTGCCGCAGCGACTCGGTGGCCGGCGCGTCGGTGACGATCACCTGCCACGGCTGCGTGTTGTTCCACGACGCAGTGCGCTGCGTCGCGGCCAGGATGCGCTCGATCAGCGGGCGCGGCAGCGGTGTGGGCAGGAAGCCGCGGCAGCTCGCGCGAGTTGCGAGCAGGCGCTCGAAGCCGGAAGGGTCGAGCGCATCGGGCGCATCGAGCGCCTTGAGCGCGGGAAGTGCATCGTTCTTCATGGTGGTCTTCAGATCGGCGGGATCGAGCGGAATTTCGGCGGCATGGCCGGCTGCCGCCTCGCAGGCGCCTGCGCGAACACGTCGATCAGCCGCGCACGGGTTTCGCCGGGCTCGATGACGTCGTCGATGCCGAAGCCCTCGGCGGCCTGCACGGCGCTCACGCGAGCTCGAATGCCGTCGATGATCTCGCGCCGCTTCGCGGCAGGGTCCGGCGCGGTCGCGAACTGCTTGCGGTAGGCGACGTCCACCGAGCCTTCGATCGACATCGCGCAGATTTCGGCGGTCGGCCAGGCCAGGCAGGTGTCGGGCTCGAACCCGCGGCCGCCGCACATGGCGACGTAGCCGAGGCCATAGCCCTTGCGCAGCACCACCGAGGCCCGCGGCACGGTGGCGTGGCCGAGTTCGAAGAGCATCTTGGCGCTGCGCCGGCCGAGCGTGGTGCGCTCCGCGCGCGAGCCGATGGACATGCCCGGCACGTCCACCAGGTAGACCAGCGGCAGCCCGTACGCGTCGCACAAGGCAATGAAGCGGGCCGTCTTCTCGGCCGCGGCGCTGTCGATCATGCCGCCCATCACCAGCGGCTGGTTGCCGATGAAGCCAACGGCCCGCCCGTCCAGCCGCGCGAACGCGGTGACCATGTTGGCGCCGTAGGTGGGCTTGATCTCGAAGACCGAGCCGACGTCGGCGATGCGCGCGACGACCTGCCGCATGTCGTAGGCCACGCGCGTGTTCGCGGGCACGAGTTGCGACAGCTCGTCGCCTGCGGGTTCCTGCACGGCCTGCACGTCCGCGCGTGCGGCCCGCGCATTGGAGGGCAGGTACGACAGGAAGCCGCGCACCGCGGCGAACGCCTCGTCCTCGGTGTCCACGGCGAGGTCGGCCAGGCCGTTGCGGTCCACCTGTTCCGCCGCGCCGCCGAGGTCCTGGCCGGAGATGGTCTCCCCGGTGCCGGCCTTCACGAGGGCCGGGCCGGCCAGGCCCATCTCGGCCTGCCCGCGCACCATCACGACGAAGTCGGACATGGCGCAGTAGTTGGTGTTGGCCGCGAAGCCGGCGCCGAGCACGGCGCTGACCACCGGCACCCAGCCGGACAGGTACGAGAACTCCTGGAACATGTTGGTGGACGAGGCGAAGTGGCGCGAGTTCTGCCCGTCCTGGATGCGGTGGCCGCCGCCGTCGAACAGCATCACCATCGGCATGCCGTTGATGCGCGCGCGCTGCAGCGCACGAGCGATCTTGTTGCGGCCCATGAGCCCGGAGCTGCCGCCGAAGACGCTGAAGTCCTGCGCCGCCACCATGACCGGGCGGCCCGCGATCCGCGCCGAGCCGACCACGACGCCGTCGGCGGGTGCCGCAGCGCCGCTCTCCGGTGCCAGCAGCGCGCCCATCTCCACGAAGCTGCCCGCGTCGCACAGGCGCGCGATGCGCTCGCGCGCGGTGAGCGCGCCGCGCCCGCGCTGGCGGGCGACGGCGTCGGGACGCGCGGCGTCGAGCAGGGCGGCCTTGCGGTCGCGCAGCTCCTGCAGGCGTTGGGCGGCAACCGGGTCGTGCTGGATGCCGGCGTCTTCGTGCGCTGCATCGCCGGCGTCGCCGGGCTCGAGCCACACCAGCGGGCGGCCCTCGACCACGGCCTCGCCCAGGGCGGCGTGGAGCGACAGCACCTGCCCGGCGCAGGGCGCGGTCACTGCGTGTTCCATCTTCATGGCCTCGACCACCGCGAGGGTCTGGCCGGCGCGCACCGTGTCGCCCGCGGCCACCGCGAGGCGCGCGACGACGCCGCCCAGCGGCGCGGCGACGACCTGCACGCCCTCCGGTGCGAACGCGTCGGCTTCGCCGGCCGCCGCATCGGCGGCATCGTCGGCTGCGAGCGCATCGGCGTTGCCGGACGTGGCCGGCTCTTCGCGGGCGGCGCCGTGCAGGCGAGGCTGGCCCTGCGCGGCCGCGGCGAGGCGCGCGCCGTGGCGCTCGACGAAGCGCGTGTCCACGCGCCCCGCGACCACGTCCGCGTCGGCGAGCAGGGCCTGCAGGAAACCGATGTTCGTCGACACGCCTTCGATTTCGAATTCGGCGAGCGCACGGCCGGCGCGCAGCAGCAGGTCTTCGACGCGCGTGCCGGGCACATGAACGACGAGTTTCGCAAGCAGCGAATCGAAGCGGGTCGAGGGCGTCCAGCCCGCGCGCGCGAAGGTGTCGATGCGCACGCCGGCGCCGCCGGGTGCGTCGAAGGCGCGCAGCGTGCCACTGGCGGGCAGCGCATGGCCCTGCGCATCGATGCGCTCCATGTTGACGCGCAACTGCACGGCCAGCCCGCGCGGCGCGGGGATGTCTTGTTGCTGCAAGCCCAGCACCTCCAGCGTGCGGCCCGCGGCGAGCAGGAACTGGGCCTGCACGAGGTCGATGCCGGTCACCGCTTCGGTGACGGTGTGCTCCACCTGCAGGCGCGGATTCGCTTCCATGAAGACGAAGCGGCCGTCCGGGGCGACCAGGAACTCCATGGTGCACAGCGTGTGCACGCCGGCCGCGCGCGCCAGCACGCACGCCGCATCCGCCAGCGCGGCGCGCATGGTTGCGTCGAGGAAAGGCGAAGGCGCGAACTCCACCAGCTTCTGCTGGCGGCGCTGCAGCGTGCATTCGCGCTCGTGCAGGTGGGCGACTTCGCCCGCGGTGTCACCGAGCACCTGCACTTCCACGTGCCGCGCTTGGGTGACCAGTTCTTCGACATAGAGCGCGTCGTTGCCGAAAGCCGCACGGGCCTCGGCCTGCGCCGAAGCGAAAGCCTCGGGTAGTGCGTCGGGCGACTCGACGACGCGCATGCCGCGGCCACCGCCGCCGGCGAGGGCCTTGAGCATGATCGCGCCGCTGCCCAGCGACGCGAGGAACTCGCGAGCCTCGTCAAGCGTCACGGCCCGCGAGATACCGCGGGCCACGGGAATGTTGCACTCGGCCGCAAGCCGCCGGGCCTGCGCCTTGTCGCCCAGCAGGTCCAGCACCTCGGGTCGCGGTCCGATGAAGGCGAGGCCCGCCTCGGCGCAACGCCGCGCGAACGCTGCGTTCTCGCTGAGGAAGCCGTAGCCGGGATGCACCGCGTCGCAGCCGCTTGCGCGCGCGGCGCCGATCACCGCATCCATGTCGAGGTAGGCCGCCGCGCCCGTGCCGGGCAAAGCAACCGCCTCGTCGCAGCGGCGCCAGTGCACCGAACCGGCGTCGTTGGTCGAGTGGATGCCGACGCTCGCGATGCCCAGCTCGGCCGCGGCGCGCGCGATGCGCACTGCGATCTCGCCGCGGTTGGCGACCAGCACTTTGCGGAAGGGCGACTGCAGGGCGCGCCGCTCGGTATCGCTCATGCGCATCATGGGCGCCCCGCCGCGCGCTGCTCGTAGGGCACCACGTCCAGGCTCTCGGGCACGTCGAGCTCCAGCTCCAGCAACTGCTGGCCCATGCCCTTGGCGAGTGCGTCGAGGCGAGGCGAAGCCAGTTGCCCGCCCGCCAGTGCGCCGTCGAACAGCAGGTTGATCGCGTTCAGGCCAGGCACGTCGTAGCGCGTCACCGTGCCTTCGGCGCCGTCGAAGACGTGGCCCATGTGCTGCCCCAGCCGCTCGGGCGTGAGGGCCGCGCGGATCCACGGCAGGTAGGCCGGCTTGCGCGCGATGATCGCCGCCATGAAGCGGTCGCCCTTGTCGCCGCTGCGGGCGATCGCGATGTCGATGAGGCGCACGCGGCGCATCGGCCCGCTCGCGTCGGGCGCGGGCACGGTGCCTTCGATGCGGGCGCGCGCGGGCTCGCCCGTGCCGCCGCCGATCCACCCGGTGATCGTTTCGGTGTGGCCGTCGAGCTCCACCAGCGCCGGAATGCGCGACTTGGGCGCGAGCAGCGAGAACACGTGCATCACGGCGTAGATCGAGGGCCGGCCGAAGTGCCAGCCCGTGGAGCCGGGCGACATCGACGTGATGGGCGACAGCGCGTCGGCACGGAACACTTCGAGCGCCTTGCGGTCCTTGTGGTCGACGACGATCTTCGCGACGACTTCGCGCGTGGGTAGCGCGCGTGCGTTGGCGCCGTACGAGGCCTCGGTGCCGAGCAGCTCGACGCTGCGCAGCGAGAACGGCGCGTGGCCGGCTTCGACGATGGCGCGCTCGTTGCGGTCGATGAGTGCGCGCGCCTGCCGCTCGGCTTTCGCGGGCGCGTCCACGCCGATCACCGGCGCGAGCACCATGCAGCGGTAGGCACCCTGGTAGGTGGCGCACACCTTGTAGGTGTCGGTGGGCCGGCGGCCCTGCACGCCGCGCACTTCGACGCGGTCGGGGCCGAGCTGGTGAACCGTGACGCCGGTGAAGTCGACGATGACGTCGGCCACGTGGTAGTTGGCCGGGTCGTCCACCTCGTACATCAGCTGTTCGGAGACGGTGCCGGTGTTCACCACGCCGCCGGTGCCGGCAGGCTTGGTGATGACGATGCGGCCGTCCGCGTCCACCTCGGCCACGGGGTAGCCGATGCGAGACCAGTCGCCGCTCTCGAACCAGTCGGTGTACGTGCCGCCCGTCACTTGCGCGCCGCACTCGATCAGGTGGCCGGCCACCGTGCCCTGCGCCATGCGCTCGAAGTCGTCCATGGCCCAGCCGAACTCGTGGACCAGCGGGCCGAGCGCCAGCGCGCTGTCGGCCACGCGCCCGGTGACGACGATGTCGGCACCCATCGCCAGTGCGCGCACAATCGGCGCGGCGCCGAGGTAGGCGTTCGCGCCCGTGATGCGCTGCGGCATCGCGCGGCCGCTGAACATCTCCGGCGCGCGGAATTCGTCGATGCGGCCGACGAGGTCGTCGCCGTGCACGGCGGCCACTTTCAGCGACAAGCCTTGTTCGGCGATGAGGGCGCGCAGCGAATTGGCGCAGCCCACGGGGTCGACGCCGCCGGCATTGGCCACCACCTTCACGCCCTTCTCGGCGAGCGTGCGCAGGTTGGGCTTCATCATCTGCTCGATGAAATCGGTGGACCAGCCTTCGCGACCCACGCCCTTCGAGCGCGAGCGCGCGAAGATGCCCATGCTCATCTCGGCGAGGTAGTCGTAGATCAGGTAGTCCAGCCCCGGCACCTGCAGCAGTTGCGGCGTGGCATGGGGCGAGTCGCCGGTGAAGCCGCAGGCGCCACCGATCTTGATCGTGCGGGGAGAGGTCATGTTGTCTTTCAGGCGGCGACGGGTGCGCCATGTTCGGCCGCGCCGAAGCGATGCGAGAACGCCGTTTCGGCGGAGGTGATGAATTCGAGCAGGCAGGCTTGGCCTTCCTGCGTCATGCGGCGCGCCTGGCGGAAGGCATCCCCGACTTGCGCCGGGTGGTCGATGCGCAGGCTCCAGCCGCCCAGCTCCCGCGCGATGGCGGCGTAGTTGCCGCCGATGGCGCGCGTGCCGTAAAGCTCGTGCGAGCGCGCCATCGTGCGCGTCTCGATCGCCATGGTGGCGTTGTTCAGCACCACGGTGCAGATGGGGATCTCGTTGCGCACGGCGGTCTCGAAGTCGAGGCCGGTCATGCCGAAGGCGGCGTCGCCCATGAAGTTGACGCAGAACTTGTCCGGCGCGGCGAGCTTGGCGCCGATGGTGAGGCCCAGGCCCGTGCCCAGCTGGTGCGACTTGCCCCAGCCCAGGTAGCTGCGCGGCCCGCCCGCGCGGTAGAAGGGCAGCATCTGGTCGCGCGGGCTGCCGGAGTCGTGCGTGACGATGGCGTCGTCGGCGGCGATGGCGCGCGAGAACTCGTGAATGACGCGATATGGCGAGATCGGCGTCTCGTCGCTGGTCAGCGCGGCGCGCCATTGGGCGAGCCATTGCGTGCGCAGGCGTTCGACCTGCGCGGCGACATCGTTGCGACGCGGCTCGCCTTTCAGCCGGTCGGACACGGCCGTCACCAGCTGGCGCAGCACGAGCTTCGCGTCACCGAGCAGGCCCAGCTCCGCGAAGTAGCTCTTGTTCAGGTCGCGCGGTTCGTTGGTCAGGTGGATGATGCGCCGGCCCTCGGGCAGCGGCGGTTGCACGATGGGATGGTGCGTGAGGCTGGTGGCGACGCCGAACACGAGGTCGGCGTTCTGGAAGAAGTGCTGTCCCTCGCCCGTGAAGACGAGGCCTGCCGTGCCGAGCGCGAGCGGGTGATGCTCCGGAAAGGCGCTCTTGCCGTCGACCGTGGTGTACACGGGCGCCTGCAGCAGCTCGGCGAGCTCCACCAGCTCCGGCGTCGCGCGGGCATAGAGCACGCCTTGCCCGGCCTGGATCACGGGGCAACGCGCGGCGAGCAGCAGGTCCGCCGCGCGCTCCACGTCGTCCCAATCGGCGGCGCTGCGCGCGGTGTGCACCGGCGCATAGTCGAGCGTGTCCTGCTCGATGTCCTTGTTCAGCACGTCCAGCGGGATTTCAACGACCGCCGGGCCCGCGCGCCCGTTCTTGAGGTTGCTGAACGCCCGCCGCATCGCCGCCGGCGTGTGCTGCGGCAGCATGATCTCCTCGACCGATTTCGCCACGCTGGGCAGCGTGCGCGTCGACTTGAAGAGCGGGAAGACCTGCGAATGCGCTCGCGGATGCGCGAGCGGCAAGAAGAGAATGGGCGTGGCGTCCGACCACGCGCTGGCGATGCCGGCGAAGGCGTTCTCCACGCCGGGGCCGTACTGCATGGCGAAGGCCGCGGGCGGCCGCCCGTCCTGCACGCGCGCATAGCCGCTGGCCATGTCGACCCCCACGCGCTCCTGCCGGCACACCACGGGGCGGATGCCCGCCTGCGCGGCGGCTTCGATCACTGGTGTGGTCGGGTAGCAGAAGAGCGTGGAGATGCCTTCGCGCTTGAGGATCTCGGCGATCGCCTCGGAACACTTCATCGGGCCCGCGCTTTCAGGACGACTCGAGCTTCAGGTTCAGCGACTTGATCACGCTGCCCCAGCGCTCGCGGTCCAGCGCGATCATCTGGGCGTGCGCCTTCGGGCCGCTTTGCGGAAAGATCACCATGCCGCGCTTGTCGAACTCGGCGAGCATGGAGGGGTCGGTCATCGCCTTGTCGAGCACCTTGCTGAGCTTGTCGATCACGTCCTGCGGCGTGCGGCGCGGCACCTGCAGGCCGTACCAGGCGGTCAGCACGAAGTCGGGGAAGCCGCTTTCGATCATGGTTGGCACGTTGGGCACCGTCGGGTGGCGCTTGTCGCTGGTGATGGCCAGCAGCTTGAACTTGCCCGAGCGCACGTGCGGCAGCGCGCTGGTCAGCACGTCCGAGTACACCTGCACGTCGCCGCGCATCAGCGCCTGGTGCACCGGCTGCGCGCCGTTGAAGGGCACGTGCGTCAGCTTGATGCCGGCGTCGCGCATCAGCTTCTCGGTGACGAGGTGCGTGGAGTTGCCGATGCCGGCGGAGCCGAAGTTCAGCGAGCCCGGCTTGGCCTTGGCCATCGCGACCAGCTCGGCGAGCGTGTTCGCCTGGAATTCGGCGGGCACCACGACCACGTACGGCGAATAGCCCAGCAGCGACAGCGGCACGAGCCCGCTGGGGTCGTACGGCAGCTTGTTGTAGATCATCGGGTTGATCACGTCCGTGGAGATCGTGCTGCCGACCATCGTGTAGCCGTCGGGCGGCGAGTTGGCGACGATGCCCATCGCGATGAAGGTGTTGCCGCCGGGCTTGTTGTCGATGACGAAGTTGTACGGCGTGTCGGCCGTGCGTACCTGCACCGCGCGCATCAGCACGTCGCCCACGCTGCCGGCGGGGAAGGGGATCACCACCTTGATCGGGCGCGCGGGGAAGGCGTCCTGCGCCCAGGCGCGGGGCGCGGCGCCGGCCGCGCCGAGCGCGCCGGTGGAGGCGAGGGAGCGCAGCAGGGTTCTGCGAGAGAGGGTCATGGTGTCTCCATTCTTGGGGCGGGGTCGGGGCGGGTCAGCGTGTCGCGCCGCACCTGGATGCCCGCGGCTTCGCGGTCCCAGGTGTCGGGCGTGACGCCGTCGGCGCGCAGCTGGAACTTCTGCACCTTCTGCGTGGGGGCCTTGGGCAGGTCGTCCAGCACGCGCACGTAGCGCGGGACGGCGTAGTAGGGCAGGCGCGGCCGCAGGAACTCGATGAGCTGCGCGGGCTCGATGTCGTGGCCCGGCTTGCGGCCGACGGCGACGAGCACTTCGTTCTCGGAGTGCTCGCTCGCCACCGCCACCGCCGCGGCTTCGCGCACGCCGGGGTAGAGGATCACGGCGCTCTCGACCTCGAACGACGAGATGTTCTCGCCGCGCCGGCGGATCGCGTCCTTCAGGCGGTCGACGAAGAACCAGTTGCCCTCGGCGTCGCGGCGGAAACCGTCGCCGGTGTGGAACCAGCCGTTGCGCCACGCGCGGGCGGTGGCCGCGGGGTCGCCGTGGTACGCGTGGCAGATCACCCACGGGTCATCGGCGCGCACGATGAGCTCGCCCACTTCGCCGTCGGCGACCTCGATGTCGTTCTCGTCGACGAGGCGCACGTCCATGCCCTTGCGCGGCTTGCCGCAGCTGCCGACGACGCGGCAGTTGGTCTCGCACACCAGCGGCACTGGCACTTCGCTCATGTTGAAGTGGCTGTGGATGGTGACGCCGAAGCGCTCGGCGAACTGCTCGGCCTCGGCCGTGAGCGGCACGACTTTCACGCGCCTGAGCGGCGTGTCGCGCTCGCCGGGCTCGACCGGCTGCTTGAGCAGGAACGACACCATCACGCCCAGGATGCTGGAGATGGTGCAGCCCGTGGCCTTGATCTTCTGCCAGAACGTCTTGGTGTCGAAGCCAGTGAAGATCGCCGTCGAACCGCCGAGCTTGAGCATCGACAGCGCCGGGATCAGGCCCCCGGCGTGGAACATCGGCAGGCTGGTGACGATGCGGTCGTTGGGGCCGGCGTACAGGTTGCCGTCCCGGTCGCTCACCGTGAGCAGGCCCATGGTGTGCAGGTGGATGTACGTCGACACCACCGCCTTGGCCGGGCCCGTGGTGCCGGAGGTGTAGATGATGAGCTGCGGGTCCCACGGCTCGATCGGCCGGGGCGGCGGGTCGGGCTGCCGCGTCGAGTGCAGCGCGGCGGCGCCGTGGCACCGCAGGCCGGGCAGCTCGCGCGCGGACGCGTCGGCCAGCACCACCTGCTTCAGGGTCGCGCGGTCCACTTCGGCCAGGCGGTCGGCCAGCACGTCGAGCGTGACCATCAGGCTGCCGCCCGCGTTGCGCAGCACATGTTCGAGCGTGGCGGCGCGGTAGGCGGTGTTGACGCACACGCAGACCGCGCCGATGTAGTTGATGGCCAGCCAGCAGCGCAGGAAGTCGGCGCCGTTGGGCAGCCACACCAGCACGTGGTCGCCCTGCTTCACGCCCAGGTCCTGCAGTGCGGCGGCGGTGCCGCGCACCTCCTGCAGGGTGCGGGCGTACGACCACTCGGTCAGGTCCTCGAACACCGCGAAGGTGCGCCCGGGCGTCTGCGCGGCCCACTTCTCCAGCAGGTCGCGGTTGACGAAGTCTTCCCGCCGGGGCGGCTGGGCGCGGGGGGCAGGCATGCGGCGCGGTCTCCTGGTTCTTTCCGGTCTGGTCCGCATGGTGCGGGCCGGGGCGGGGGGCGGCATCGTCGCAACCGACGATTCGCCGCGGCCCGGCCTCGCTTAGCTTTGCGGGGATGACAGCTGCTGCCCCGACTGGACCCCGCGAGCGCTGCTCGACGGCGTGCCCGGCCGACGAGGACTTCGTGCTGGGCGCCGCGCTGCGCAAGCAGGCGGGGCTGCAGCCGGACAAGGTGTTCATCCGGTTCGACGACGGCACGGCCTGGACCTACGCGCAGGCGCTCGAGGAAGGCCTTGTTTGTGCGGGCGGCCTGCGCGCGCTCGGCGTTCGCCAGGGCGAGCTCGTCGCGGTGTGGCTGCCCAACGGGCCTGCGATGGTGCGGGCCTGGTTCGGCCTCGCACTGCTGGGGGCCGTGCTGGTGCCGTTCAACACCGGTTGGCGCGGCGCCGTCCTGGCGCACGCCTTTCGCAATGCCGAGCCGCGGCTGGCTGTCGTGCACGCGGACCTCGCGGGGCTGGTCGCCGAAGCCGCGCCAGCTTCCCTGCGGGACGTCGTCGTCATCGGCGCAGCCGCAGGCGACAACTTGCAGTGGCGCGGTGAAGACGCCATGCGCGGCGAGCCGGTGCCACCCGGCGAACTGCCCCGCGTGCGCCCCTGGGACCTGCACTGCATCGTCTACACCTCTGGCACGACCGGCAATTCCAAGGGCGTGCTGACGTCGAACATGCACTTGGCGACGATGGCGACGGCCGGCCGCGACATGGTCACCGGCGACGACCACCGCCTCGTCACGCTGCCGCTTTTCCATGCCGGCGGCCTGCTCAACGTGCTGGGCATGCTGCTCAAAGGTGGCTCGCTCTCGCTCGTGGCCTCCTTCAAGACGGCGACGTTCTGGCAGACGGTGCGCGAGACGCGCGCCACCACGCTCACGCTGCTGGGTGCGATGACGGGCTTCCTGATGAAGGCGCCCGTGGAGCCCGGCGAACGCGACCACTCGCTGCGCAGCGTGTCGCTGGTGCCGTACCCGGCCGACGGCGAGGCTTTCGCGAAGCGCTTCGGCGTGGCCGTCTACACGAGCTACAACTCCAGCGAGACCAGCAACCCGCTCGTTTCCGCGCGCGACCCCAAGGCCGCGGGCGTGTGCGGCAAGCCGCGCCCCGGCGTGCAGGCGCGCCTGGTGGACGACCACGACTTCGACGTGCCCGAAGGCAGTGTCGGCGAACTGGTATTGCGCACCGACTCGCCGTGGGCCATGTCGCACGGCTACCACCGCGACCCCGAAGCCACTGCCGCCACGTGGCGCAACGGCTGGTTCCACACCGGCGAGCTGTTCCGCCGCGACGCGCAGGGCGACTACTTCTTCATCGACCGCAAGAAGGACGCGCTGCGCCGCCGCGGCGAGAACGTGTCGTCGGCCGAAGTCGAGCGCGAGATCCTGGCGCACCCCGCCGTGCTGGAGGCCGCCGTCGTCGGCGTGCCCAGCGAGTTCGGCGAGGACGACGTCATGGCGGTCGTTGCGTTGCGGCCCGGCAGCAGCCTGCAGCCGCAGGACCTCATCGCCTTCGTCGCGCCGCGCATGGCGCACTTCATGGTGCCGCGTTACGTGCGTGTGGTGGATGCGCTGCCGCGCACCGAGACGCACAAGGTGCAGAAGTACCCGCTGCGCAAGGAAGGCGTCACGCCCGATACGTGGGACCGCGAGCGCGCCGGCATCCGGGTGCGGCCGGAGCCCGTCGGATGACGAACAAGGAGAACGAGATGACGACCACCACCCAGGCCCGCCCGCGCGGCCGTTACTTCGACGAGTTCAAGCTCGGGGAACGTTTCGAGTCGCCGCGCCGCACGATCACGCAGACCGACATCATCAACTTCGCGTGCCTCTCGGGCGACTTCAACGCGCCGCACGTGGACTTCGAGTTCTGCAAGACGCAGCCCTATGGCGAGATCATCGCGCACGGGCCGCTGGTGTTCTCCATAGCGGCCGGGCTGCTGTGCCAGCTGGGGCTGAACGACGGCACCATCGTGGCGATGATGGGCGTGGACGAGTGGCGCGCGCATGCGCCGGTGAAGCACGGCGACACGATCCGCGCGGTGGCGACGGTGGACGAACTCAAGCTCACCAGCAGCGGCACGCGCGGCATCGTCACCTTCCGCCGCACGGTGCTGAACCAGCGCGACGAGACGGTGCAGAGCATGATCGTGCGGTCGATGTACCTTTGCAGCCCGCGCTAGCGGGAGCGCGCCGGGCCGATCGACCTTCGGCCACCTCAATCCCTGAACGGCGTCCCCTGTTCCGCCAGCCAGTCCGACCACCCGGGCATGCTCGGGTTGTGCGGCCGCACCTTGTAGTAGCCGATCATCGGCTTCCACCGGTCCAGGATCTCGCCCAGCGCATCGACCGCGTCGCGCTCGCCCTCGCGCTTGGGCACGAAGTCGATGCGCAGGTCGGTGCGCGCATAGGCCTCGGTGTCGTAGACCAACATGCACGACGACCGATGGCCGCCCAGGTCGCCGCCCGCGTCGCGCGCCGCCACTGCAGCCGCGAGCAGGCGCTCCTCGAACAGCTTGCCTTCGCTGTTGCGCCAGGCCTCGTCCATCTTCGGCACCACCTGGTCGGTGAGCAGGTAGTTGCCCATCACCAGGTAGCCGTCGCCCACGATGGCCCCGCTGTGCACCTTGCATTGCTTGCCGGTGTGCACCGCGGCGCGGCCGTGGCGGTCCACGATTCCGATCTGCCGCCATTCGAAATGCGGGTCGCTCTCGCCCAGTTCCTTGATCACCTTCTGCGGCGAATGCCCCAGCGTCAGCAGCTCGATGGCGAGCGGGCCGAGCCCGGGGTCGGTGTAGGCCTGCGTGCTGACCGCGCCGACGTTGGCGCGGATGAAGGGGCAACGGCCGCCCACGGAGAGCGGGTTGGTCGCTTGCGCGAGCCCGAGCAGGCCGGTAGCCTTGTCGCGGGCGATGATGCAGAAGGTCATGGTCTCTTGTCTCCGAAAAATTCAGCGGTAGGGGTTGACCGGCAGGCCCTGCTTTTCCAGGAAGGCCTTCTTCGGCACGACGGAAGTCGGGTCGAGCGTGCGCGCCACGTAGTACGGGATCAGGGGCTTGAACCAGTCGAAGATCGTGCGCATCTCGCCGATCGGCTCGGCCGCCACGTCCACACGCAGGTTCACGATCGGGAAGCTTTCGCTCGCGTACACGACCAGCGCGCACGAGGTCTGGCCTTCCTCCTGGCCGCCGGCGTCGCGGCCGGCCTCCACGGCGCGCATGAGGCGCTCTTCGAGTTCCTCGCCACTGCTGCCCATGAACGCATGGGTCATCGCGCGCAGCACCTGCTCGCCGACGAGCACGTTGCCCGTGACGACGTGGTCCGTGCCGACGATCTCGCCCGCCCAGGGCCGCGCCTTCGGGCCGGTCTTCACGGCGATGCGGCCCTGCATGTCGAGCACGGCGAGCTGCCGGTAGTCGAAGTACGGGTCTTCCTTCGCGAGTTCGGCCAGCACGTCCGGCGGCGACAGCCCGCGCTCGACCAAAGCGATCGCACGCTGAAGCTGCCGGTAGTCGCCGTGCGCCTGCACGGTCACGAGGCCGCGGCCCGGGACGATGTCCGTGCAACGCCAGCCCACCGCGGGCGTGCTGGTCGCCTGGCAGAACCCCGCCTTGCCGGTGCGCGCGCACCGGCCCAGGATGGTGAAGGTCATCGCCGGTCCTTACTCGAACTTGATGTTGGCCGTGCGAATGACCTTGGCCCACTTCTCCTGGTCGCGCTTCATGTACGCGGCCAGTTCGTCGGGCGTCGAGGGCGAGGGGTCCATGCCGGCGCCGGTCAGCGTTTCCTTCACGCTCGGGTCGGCCATCGCCTTCGCGATCTCCCGGTTCAGGTAGGCGATCACGGCGGGCGGGGTCTTCGCGGGCACGCAGAAGCCGTACCAGTTGCTGTATTCGTAGCCCGGCACACCCGCTTCGGCGACGGTGGGCACGTCGGGCAGGTTGGGTGAGCGCTTCAGCGTGCTGACCGCCGCCGCGCGCAGCTTGCCGCCCTTCACGTGCGGCATGGCCGACGGGTCCGAGAAGTAGAAGTCGATCTGCCTGTTCATCACGGCCAGCAGCCCCTGCGCCGTGCCCGGAAAAGGGACGTGCAGCGTCTGGATGCCCGCCATCTGGTTGAACAGCTCGCCCGCGAGGTGCTGCGAGTTGCCGATGCCGGCCGAGCCGAAAGTCAATGCGCCCGGCCGGGCCTTGGCGGCTGCGATGATGTCGGCGACGGTCTTGTACGGGCCGTCCGGCGCCACCACCAGCAGCGGCGTCTGCAACACGCCCTGCGTCACGGCGGCGAAGTCGGCCAGCGTGTAATTGAGCTTGCGCCCCGACCCTGTCGCAATGGTGAGGGGCGCCGGCGTCGCGACTACGACCGTATAGCCGTCGGGCGCCGACCTCGCCACGTGTTCGGCGCCGATGATGCCGGTGGCGCCCGCCCGGTTCTCGATGATGACGCCCTGGCCGATGTTCGCCGCCATCTTTGCGCCGATCACGCGCGCCGCGATGTCCGGGCCGCCCCCTGCCGGAAAGGTGACGACAATGCGGATGGGGCGCGTGGGGTAGGCGTCCTGGGCCCATGCGGCAGGGCCGAGGGCGGCCGCCACACCGGCCGCGCCGCCGAGGCGCAGCACGTCGCGCCGCTTGAAGTGCCGTTGAACATCGGGGAGGGGAGCAGTGCGCCGCATCGGGGACCTTCCAGTGTTGAAATGCCGTGGGCCCATGATCGGCGCGCCCCCGCGTGCAGCGCAACTGAATTCAGCGCATGACCGATATCGATATTTCTAAGATCAGGCGGCTGGACTTCAACCTGCTGCTGGTGTTCCAGCAGCTGCTGGTGCACCGCCGCACCACGGTGGTGGCCGAGCGGCTGGGGCTGTCGCAGTCGGCGGTGAGCCACGCCCTTGCGCGCCTGCGCGAGGTCTTCGGCGAGCCGCTGTTCCTGCGGCGCAGCGACGGCCTGCGGCCCACGCAGGCGGCGCTGCTGCTCGGGCCCCGCATCGACTCGCTGCTGGCGCTGGCGGCCGAGACGGTCGATGCGGGCGGGCGCTTCGAGCCGGGCCGGTCGCAGCGGCTTTTCCGGATTGCAACCAACGACTACGTGGCGGCCATCCTGGGCCCGCTGCTGCAGTCGGCCTTCCAGCGCGAAGCGCCGCACGCGAACTTCTCGGTTCGTTTTGCCACGGGGACGGAAGCGCTGGACATGCTCGATGCGGACGGCGCGGACCTGGTGGTCGGGCGCTTCGATGCGGTGCGGCCAGGTGTCGATGCCACCGTGCTCTCACGCGACGTGTACCACGCGGTGGTGCGGCGCCATCACCCGCAGCTCAAGCGCGGCGATCTGACGATGGACAAGTACCTCGCGCTGCCGCATCTGCTGGTGTCCTTCCACGGCGAGCCGTATGGGCCGGTGGACCAGGCGCTGGCGCGGCTGGGACACCGCCGCACGATCATGGGCAGCGTGCCGATGTTCCTGTCGGCGTTGTCGATCGTGGGGCAGGGCGACTTGATCGCGACGGTGCCGCGGCCTTTGGCCGAAAGGTACGCGGCGACCTTCGGCTTGCGGCACATGCCGCTGCCCTTCGAGATGGACCTGTCGACGATGCTGCTCGTGCGGCACGGCCGGTCGAGCAGGGACGCCGGACTGGATTGGCTGACGGAGGTGATCCGCGTGGGGTGGCCGCGGGTCACGGGGGCGCGGCGCAAGGCATGACTGCGACCGCTAGGGAATACCCGCGCTCGCGCCACCGTGGCGTGAGGCGATAACACACCCATGCCGGACGCAGCCAGCGCGACGTCTCGCCTTACGTCAGGGCACTACGCATGACCCGCTTTCGTCAACAGATCCGGTTCGCCACGACCGGTGACGGCGTGAAGATCGCCTATGCCGAAAGCGGCGCCGGCCCGCCGCTCGTGCGCGCCGCCCACTGGATGACGCATGTCGACTGGGACTGGCGCACGCCGGTGCTCCTCCCCTGGCTCGAGCGGCTGTCGCAGCGGCATCGGCTGGTTCGCTACGACTCGCGCGGCAGTGGCCTCTCGCAACGGGAGATCACCTCCTTCGGGCTCGACGAACTGGTGTCCGATCTCGAAGCGGTCGTCGACGCCTGCGGGCTGCAGCAGTTCGCGCTGTTCGGTGCATCGCAGGGCGGGGCTGCGGCGATCACGTATGCGGCGCGCCACCCGGAGCGCGTCACGCACCTGGTCCTGATGAGTGCCTATGCCCGTGGAACGCTGGTCCGCAGCCCCGAGAAGCAGTCCGTCGTGGAGGCAACCGCCGAACTCATGCGTACCGGGTGGGGGCAGCAGAACGCCGCATTCCGGCAGATGATGACGATGCAGTTCATTCCCAGTGGAACGGCGGAACAGGTTTGCGCATTCAATGACTTGCAGAAGGTCTCGTGCGCGCCCGACCACGCGGCCCGCATGATGCTGTCGCTGTCGCGAGTGGACGCGTCGTCCGCGCTGGCCGCGATACGCTGCCCCACGCTGGTCATGCACTGCCGCGGGGACGCGCGCGTTCCGTTCGACGAGGGCTTGTACCTCGCCCGCGAGATCGAAGGCGCGGTGTTCGAGCCGCTCGAAACCGACAACCACTATCCGATGGAGGGCGAGCCGGCCTTCGACCGGGCCGTGGAGCTGATCGAGCAGTTCGTGGCGGCACCTCAACCGGCACAAGGGTTCCCGCAGCTATCCGCCCGTCAGCGGGAGATGCTCGACCTGCTGGCCAGTGGCTTGGACAACGCCCAGATCGCTGCCCATCTCGGCCTTGCGGAGAAGACGGTGCGCAACACGGTGTCCGCGTTGTTCGACAAGCTGGGCGTCGAGAACCGTTCGCAGGCCATCGTGATGGCGAGAAACGCCGGCCTCGGCAGGTGACGCCGCGCGCCCCGGGACACTTGTCCCGGCGCTGCAGGCCGCACCGCAGGCGAAACGGGACTGCAGTCCCTGCGACGGCCGCCGGCCACTGCGCTTCAATGGCGTATCCCCAGAAGGAGCTTTCCCATGATCAAGTTCAACGTGATGTACCCGTTCCAGCCCGGCATGCGTTTCGACCACGACTACTATCGCGACAAGCACATGCCGCTGGTGGCAAAGCGGCTGGGGTCGGCATGCCGCTACTACACGGTCGACAAGGGGCTGGCCGCGGGTGCGCCGGGGGCGCCGCTGCCCTTCGCGGCGGCCTGCAGCATCTATTCGGATTCGGTCGAGAGCCTGCAAGCCGCGTTGAACCCGCACGTGCAGGAAATCATGGGCGACATTCCCAACTACACGGATGCGCAGCCCGTGATCTGGATCAGCGACGCGGTTGTCGAGCGCAGCTAGCGGCGCGGGAGAACGCCATGTTCCTCAAGACGGCCGATGCGGACCTGTTCGTCTCCGAGTGCGGCCCCACCGGCGGCTACACGATCGTCGCGCACGGCGGCTGGGTCGGCAGTGGCGAGCTGTGGGTGCAACCCTTCGAGAAGCTGAGCAAGCGGTGGCGGTGCATCACCTATGACCATCGCGGAACCGGCGCGACGCAGCACCGAGGCGGCCCGATCGGCCCCGAGATGCTGGTGGACGACCTGTTCAGGGTTCTCGATGCCCTCGAAGTGGAGCGCTGTGTGCTTGCCGGCGAGTCGGCCGGGGGCCTGACGGTGCTGCAGGCCGCACGGCGCGCGCCGGAGCGCTTCAGTGGCCTGGTGCTCGTCGGGGCGCGCTACGAAGGGGCGCTGTCGACAGGCGCGAGGAAGCTCGCGGAGGGGTGCAAGGCGGACTTTGCGGGAACGATGCAGATGTTCGTGAACGCCTGCATTCCTGAAGCGGACTGCGCCGCGGAACGAGCCTGGGCCCACAAGATCGTGATGCGGTCCGGCGCGCGGCACGCGGTGGAACTGCTCGAAGGGCTGGCCGGCGTCGACCTGAGCGGCGAACTGGACAAGGTCCGTTTGCCGACCCTTCTCATTCATGGGGCGGAGGATGTCATCCGGCCTGTGCCGGACTCCGAATTCATGCATTCCCGCATCGCGGGCTCGCGCCTGGTGAAGCTCGATGGCGTGGGCCACGTGCCCACGATCACGAGGCCGTCGCGCGTGGCTGCGGAAATCGAGGCGTTCTTCCTTTAGGGGGCTTGTCGCGAAGCGGTTCGATTCTGCACGGGCTTGCCGCGGTGGGCGGACCGCGCTTATGTCCACGGTGGTGGTTGCGTATCCGCTGCAAGAGAACCACGAGGCTTGGCAATCCGCGTCGCCCAAGATGCGCGATGCGTATCCGTACACGATGGTATTGACGGTGAAGCCGCCTTATCGGGAAGGGCTTGTGGATGAAATGATGGTGCGCGGGTCGGTGGAATTTGTGGTGCGGTCGTTTTCGGAGGCGGTGGCGTCTGTGTTGGCGTTGCGCGAGCAGGGGAGGGCTGGTCTGGGTCGAAAGCGGTCGTCGCATATGCTTGAAGCATGTCTGCCGCAACCCGAGAACAGTTCATTCGTGACGTTCTTTCGAACAGGATCAATCGCGCCATCCTGGCGAACTGGTCATCTTTCGAACTGACCGACGGCTGGTTGGTGGCTGGATGCCTGTTTCAGACGGCGTGGAACCTGCGCTGTGGTCGAGCGCCCGAGGCAGGCATCAAGGACTACGACATCTTCTACTTCGATGATCGGGATCTGTCAGCGGAAAGCGAAGCGCGCGTCCAGCAGCGGGTCAATGCGGTCATGGGCGGCTTGGACGCGACGGTCGAAGTGAAAAACCAGGCGCGCGTGCACCTTTGGTACGAGGAACATTTCGGATTTCCATACGACGCGCTGGCAAGTGCCGCGGACGGCATCGATCGTTTCCTCGTTCCGGCGACTTGCGTGGGCATCCGTCCAAGCGGGCCCGGCTACGAGGTTTACGCCCCCAACGGGTTGGAGATCATGTACGCAGGGCAGTTGGCGCCGAACCCCCTGACTCCGCACATGTCGCTCTTCGCACGGAAAGCCGCATCGTACAAACAGCGCTGGGATTGGCTGCAGGTGCGCACATCCTTGTGAGGTCCGCTTCCGGCCAGGAGCAGACCTAACCGCTATAGCCTTCGACCGTCCCGGGGTCCCGTGGCGCGGCTTCGTTGGGGTCGCCGCCAAACTCGCGTTTCGCGCGCCGCTGGCGCAGCAGGTCCCAGCATTGGTCGAGTTCCACCTCAAGTCGCCGCAGCCTTTCCGCGTCGTGGTCTGCCTTGCCGGCGTCAGCACGCAGATGGTGCTCTTCTTCGACAAGCTGCGAAATGTGCTCAAGTATGGATCTGTCGTTCACTTGCTGCTTTCGAAATAGCGAGCACAAAGCATATGCCTTTTCAGTGCACCGAGGTTGGACCCTCACAGGCCCGAGGCGCGAGCCTTCGAAATGTAGCCCTCACCCGGGCGCGAGCGCAGGCGACAGCGAAGACGCGGACCCTGCCCCTATGATCCGGCTTCCGCAAAAACGCATCCCCAGGAAACAGCATGGAGTTCGACGACGTCATCCTTGGACGCCGCAGCATTCGCGGCTACAAGGCGGATCCGGTTCCCCGCGCGCTGATCGAGGAAGTCATCGGGCTCGCGATGCGGGCGCCGTCGTCGATGAACACGCAGCCCTGGAACTTCTACGTCGTCACGGGGGAGCCGCTCGACCGCATTCGCAGGGGCAACACGGAGCGAATGGCCGCCGGGGTCCCGCAGTCGCGGGAATTCCGGACGGGCCAGCCCTTCGCGGGCCAGCATCGCGAGCGCCAGATCGGCGTCGCCAAGCAGCTGTTCGCGGCCATGGGCATCGCACGGGACGACCAGCCGATGCGCCAGGACTGGGTCATGCGCGGCTTTCGCCAGTTCGATGCGCCGGTCTGCATCATCATCACCTACGACCGGGTGCTCGATGGCAGCGACGACACGCCTTTCGACTGCGGCGCCGTGGCCACGGCGCTCGTCAATGCGGCATGGTCACGCGGCCTGGGCTGCGTGATCAACAGCCAGGGCATCATGCAGTCCCCGGTGGTGCGCGAACACGCCGGCATCGCCGACAACCAGGTCATCATGAAGAGCATCGCGCTCGGATGGCCCGACGAGACCTTTCCCGCCAATGCGGTGGTTTCCGAACGCAAGAGTCTTGAAGAAGCGACCGTGTTCGTCGGGTTCGACGCTTAGCGTGCAGGCCGCAGAGGCTAGAACTGCGTCCCCACCGTCAGGTACGCCCGCGGTGTGAGGTACAGCTCCCCCTGGCTGGTGGTTGTCCCCGCCGTCGGGTCGTCATAGCGGCGCACGCGGCGGTAGGGTGCATCGGTGATGTTCTGCAGGCCGATGCGCCAGTAGCCGAGCCCGCGCACCACGCCACCCACGTGCAGGTCCAGCGCCGTGCGGGCCGCGTTGCGGCCGGTGCGCCCCGGTGCCGTCATGAGGTCGGCCGTGCCGTTCACGTTCAGCGTGAAGCCACCGAACAGGCCACCCGTGCGGCGGATCGGCCTGGCGACATTGAGGCTGGCCGTGTACCGCGGCTGGCCGGGAATGCGCTGACCGGTGTTGGGCCCGCTGGTCATGCGCGACTGCAGCAGGCTGAAGTTGGCGTTGAGCGTCCATTCGCGCGGCAGGCCGAGCACGCCCAGGTTCGTGCGCGCGTCGAACTCGAGGCCCCACACGGTGGCGTCGCCCACGTTGCTGCGCTGTTCGAGCCAGCGGCCGCCCGTCTGCGTGACAAGCGGCCCGATGGCGTCCTGCACGCGCCGCACGAAGAGGTTGCCGCCGGCCTGCCCGTCGGTGCCCAGGCGCCGCTCGACGCCGGTGTCCAGCGCCCAGGATTTTTCGGGGCGCAGCCCCGGGTTGCCCGCGGTGTCCGGGTTCACCAGCGAGTTCAGGCCGTTGCTCGGTGTCGTGCGGTCGACGAGGTCCCACACGCGCGGGTTGCGCGTGGTGCGTGCGAGGTTCGCGCGCCACTGCCATTGCGTGCCCCACGGCTGGCGCAGGTGCACCGACGGCTGCACGACGGGGATGTGGCGATGCACCGTGCCCAGCGTGGGCCCGCGCGTGGTGATGTCGATGGATTCGCCGCGCAGGCCGGCGGTGACCGTGCCGCGCTCGCCCCACGCCCACTCGTCCTGCACCCACAGGATGCGCCGCTGCAGGGTCGCTTCGGCCGCGAACGGGCCGGTGGCGCTGCTGTCGGTGTCGATGCCCAGGCTGCGACGCTCGATCTCCGCGCCGCCCATGCGCAGCAGCGGCGAGCCGGTGGTGGAGAGCTTGGTCTTGAGGTCGGCGACGTTCTCGTGCCGGCGATCGACGAAGAAAGAACTGCCCCCGATGCCCGGCCCGGCCACGACGCTGCCCGCGCGGTCGACGGTCTCGCGCAGCCGGTTCGCCGCCAGGGTGGTTTCCAGCTTGCTGCCCTCGAAGCGGTGGGTCCAGTCCGCCGCGAGCGTGCCGAAGTGGCGCAGCTGCTGCTGCGTGTCGCGGCTGGCCGACGGCGTAGCCACGCCGCCAACGAATGACGTGGTGCCGGTGTCGACGGCGCCGCCGAAGCTCGCGCGGCTGAGGAAGCCGCGCAGCGTGAGCGTGTCGTCGCGCGCCAGCTTGCCCGTCAGGCGCGGGGTGATGGAGTACTCGTGGCGGTGGTAGCGGGCGATGCTTTCGCTGTCGGTGGCGTAGAGGGGCGCGTCCACGCGGCTGTGGCCGTTGGAGCCCAGGAGCACGCCGGTGGCGTTGGCGGCGAGGAAGTAGGCCCACGGGTCGTCCGCCGGCTGGCCGGCCGTGGCCGGTTTGGGCTCGGTGACGGGCCCGGTGCGGGAGAAGAAGAGTTGCCCGCGGTGCCGGCCCCACACCGTGTTGTCGGTCAGGCGAATCGAGGTTTCGCGCCGCACCGTGGCCTGCCGCAGCACGATATTGATCGTGCCGCCGGTGGCGCCCGAGAACTCTGCCGACGGCGAGCGCACGACCTCGATGCGCTCCACCATCTCCGGCGGCAACTGGTCCAGCGCCAGCTGGCTGCGGCCGGTGGCCTGCCGCTGGCCGTCCACCAGCAGCTGCGTGGCGCTGCGCTCCATGCCGCGCATGCGGATCTCCACGCTGCCGTCGGCCCCGGTGTTGACCACCACGCCGGGCAACTGCTTGAGCACGTCCGCCACGGAGAACGCGCCCAGGTTCTCGATGTCGCGCCGGTCCAGCACCACCATCGAGCCGGGCGCGAAGAAGCGGTCCTGCAGCGCGCGGCGCGCGGTGACGTCCACCGGCTCGAGTTGCAGGCTATCGCCGCCGGCTTCGGGTGGCTGCTGCGCGTGCGCCAGGCCGCCTGCCGCCAGTGCGAGCAGGCCATACCGCCAGGGTCTTGCCACGGGTTCCCCTCGTCGTTTTTCGGTGCCGCGATTGTGCCGCCCGCCGGGGCCAAGGCCGGACGGGTCCGCGACTAAGATCGGACCCCTGATGAAAGAAATCCGCATCAACGCGTTCGACATGAACTGCGTGGGCCACATCCAGCAGGGCCTGTGGACGCATCCGCGCGACCAGTCCACGCGCTACACGCAGCTGGACTACTGGACGGACTACGCGCGCCGCCTGGAAGCGGGCCTGTTCGACGGCATTTTCCTGGCCGACGTGCTGGGGGTATACGACGTCCTGGGCGGCAGCCCCGACCCCGCGGTGCGGCACGCCGTGCAGGTCCCCGTGAACGACCCCACGCTGCTGATCCCGGCGATGGCCACCGTCACGCGTCACCTCGGTTTCGGCGTCACGGCCAACCTCACGTACGAGCAGCCCTTCACCTTCGCGCGGCGCATGTCCACGCTGGACCACCTCACCGGCGGGCGCATCGGCTGGAACATCGTGACGGGTTACCTCGACAGCGCGGCGCGGGCGGCGGGGTTCGCGGGCCAGATGGCGCACGACGACCGCTACGACATGGCGGACGAATACATGGCGCTCGTGCGGGCGCTGTGGGAGGGCAGCTGGGAGGACGGCGCGGTCGTCGCGGACAGGCGCACCGGCACCTACGCCGACCCGGCGAAGGTGCACGTGGTCCACCACAAGGGCAAGCAGTACACCGTGGACGCGATGCACCTGTGCGAGCCTTCGTCGCAACGCACGCCGGTGCTCTACCAGGCCGGTGCTTCCGCTCGCGGGACCCGCTTTGCCGCGACGCACGCCGAATGCGTGTTCCTCAACGGGCAGGCGCAGCCCGCGGTGAAGCAGCAGGTGGACAGCCTGCGCAGCGAGGCCGAGGCCCAGGGGCGCTCGCGCGACGCCATCCGCGTGTTCCTCGGCGCCACCATCGTCACGGGCCGCACCGATGCGGAGGCCCGCGACAAGTTCGAAGACTACAAGCGGCACGCCAGCAGCGACGGCGCGCTGGTGCACGCGGCCGCGTCGCTGGGCATCGATTTTTCGAAGTACGACATCGACGAGCCGATCGTCACGGCCAGCCAGGCGATCGTCTCCAACGTGGAAGCCATGACGCGCGCGGCCGGCCCGCAGTGGACGCGCCGCAAGCTGCTGGACCAGTTCGTGCTGGGCAGCCGCCAGAAACCGTGGATCGGCTCAGGCGCCACCATCGCGCAGATGCTGGTCGACTGGAGCGAGCAGTGCGGCGTCGACGGCTACAACCTGTCGCGCACCGTGGTGCCCGAGTGCGTCGACGACTTCATTGCACACGTGGTGCCGGAACTGCAGTCGCGGGGCGCGTACAAGACGCGGTATTCGGAGGGGACGTTGCGGGAGAAGCTGTTCGGGCGGCCGGGCTAGCCGGCGAGCCCCGGTACTCGTCCACCAGCAGTTCCACCGGAATCTCCACCTGCCGCGCGAGCACGAACTCTCCCACCGCCTTGCCCACCTGGTCGGCCTGCAGGTTGGTGCTGCCGCCGCGCCCCAGCAACCCGCGCACGATGAAGTGCACGGCGCGGATGTGCGGGAACTCGTGCCGCACGATCTCCAGGCCCTCGGCCTGCGGCAGCAGGCGGCGCAGCATGTCCGTCGAAAGCGCCTGCCGCAGCCACGGCCACGCCTTCTCGTGCTGCGCCCAGAGGCCGATGTTGCTGTTGCCGCCCTTGTCGCCCGAGCGGGCGTAGGCGACACGGCCGAGCGGGGCGCGCTGCGTGGCGCGTGACGTCGTACGTGCGACAGGCTGCGGCTCGGGGTGCGTCGGCTGAACACCGCCGGGTACGGCGTGCGGATTCGGCGGAATCTCCAGCGTGCGCCCATCCTCCAGCGTGACGGTGTGCGCAAGCTGCGAGACGTGCAGCACCGCGGGCCAGTACTCGATGCGCCGCTGCGGCTTGAGCGCGCGCTCGGCGCCCGAGTCCGTGTAGAAGCCCGGCACGCTCCACAGGTACAGGCTATTGAGCTTGAGGAAGAACTGCTCCTCGGTCAGCTGGTCGCGCTCGCTTGCGAATGCGGCGATGCGTACCGGCACGGTCGCTTCGGCTTGCGATTCGGGCTGCGCCGCCGGCGTGCCGTAGGCGGTGATTTCGAGCTGGTCCACCGTGCCGGCCAGCAGCAGGTGCAGCTGCGCGCGCAGCAGCGCCAGCTTGCGCTCGATGTCGATGCCGGTGACGAAGGCCCACGACACGATCTGCCAGCCTTCGGGCGCGAACATCGCCACTTTCGAAGTGTCCGGCGGCGGCTCGCCGCGCGCGCCGCTCACGCGCACGCGGTTGGGCGCAACCTGTTCGCAGCGGATGGCAGAGAGGTCCACCGTCACGTCGGGGTTGAGATACTTCGGGCCCTGGATCTCGTACACGAGCTGCGCGGTGACGGTGTCGGTGGTCACCGCCCCGCCGTCGCGCGCATGCTTGGTGATGACGCTGCTGCCGTCCGCCGCGATCTCGCCGACGACGAAGCCCGGGAACGTGATGCCGGGCAGCGAGGCGAACCCGCTGAAGTTGCCGCCCGTCGCATGCGGCCCGCATTCGAGGATGTGGCCCGCGACCACGCCGCCCGCAAGGCGATCCCAATCGTCCAGCTGCCAACCGTGCCACCACGCCGACGGCCCAAGGATGAGCGACGAGTCGGTGACACGCCCGCACAGCACGATGTCCGCGCCTTCGCGCAGGGCGGCGGCGATGCCCCACGCGCCGAGATAGGCATTGGCGCCGATCGGCGTGCGGCCCCATGCGGAGAGCGGCTCGCCGGTGTCGAGATGGGTGAGCGGGTGGCCGGCCGCCTGCAGCAGGTCGAGCCGGTCGAGCACGTTGTCGCCTTCGACGCAGGCCACCTTCAGCGAGAGGCCCGCGTCCGCGATCAGCCCGCGCAGCACGTTCGCCAGCCCGCGTGGATTGAGGCCGCCCGCATTGGTGACGAGCTTGATCCCGCGAGCCGCGATGCCGCCCAGGTGCGGCTGCACCTGCTTGACGAAGTAGTCGGCGTAGCCCTGCGTCGGGTCCTTGCGGAAGCGTGCGGAAATACCGGCCAGCGTGATCTCGGCGAGGTAGTCGCCAATCAGCACATGGATGGGGTCGCCGGCCATGGCCTCGTCCAGCGCCGTGGCGCGGTCGCCGAAGTAACCGGAAAAGCTTGCGACCACCAGGGGCTCGCGTTGCGCAGGTTCGCTCATCTTCATGCCCGCATGCTCGCCCGCCGGGCGGTGCGCATCATCGTCGGTTGCGACGATTCGCGGCGGGCCCGAGCTTCCTAGACTGGCCCGATGGATTTCAACCATTCCCCCAAGACGCTGGAACTGCGCGAGCGAGTGCGCACGTTCATGGACCGCCACATCTACCCGAACGAGCCGCACTTCTTCCACGACGACGACTGGACGCCGCCGAAGATCGTGCTGGAGCTCAAGCCCAAGGCGCGCGAAGCGGGGCTGTGGAACCTGTTCCTGCCGCTGCACACGAGCGAGAAGTCCGGCGTGAAGGGCGCGGGCCTCACCAACCTGGAATACGCGCCGCTGGCCGAGGAGATGGGCAAGGTCTCCGGCTGCAGCGAGGTGTTCAACTGCTCCGCGCCCGACACGGGCAACATGGAGACGCTGGCCCTTTACGGCACCGCCGAACAGAAGAAGCGCTGGCTGGAGCCGCTGCTGGACGGCACGATCCGCTCCGCCTTCGCGATGACAGAGCCGGAAGTGGCCTCCAGCGACGCGACCAACATCACCACGCGCATCGAGCGCGTGGGCGACGAATACGTCATCAACGGCCGCAAGTGGTGGATCTCCGGCGCGGGCGACCCGCGCTGCGCCGTCTACATCGTGATGGGCAAGACAGACTTCAATGGCCCGAAGCACTCGCAGCAGAGTATGGTGATGGTGCCCGCCGACACCCCCGGCGTCACGGTCAAGCGCCACCTGAAGGTGCTTGGCTTTTCCGACGCGCCGCACGGCCACATGGAGATCATCTTCGAGAACGTGCGCGTGCCCGTGTCGAACATCCTGCTCGGCGAGGGCCGCGGCTTCGAGATCGCGCAAGGGCGCCTCGGCCCGGGCCGCATCCACCACTGCATGCGCCTGATCGGCCTTGCGGAGCGCTGCCTCGACCTGATGTGCAAGCGCGTGGTCAACCGCGTCGCCTTCGGCAAGCCGCTGTCGGCGCAGACGGTGACGCAGGAGCGCATCGCCGAAGCGCGCTGCCGCATCGACATGGCGCGCCTGCTCACGCTGCGCGCCGCGTGGATGATGGACAACCATGGCAACAAAGTCGCGAAGAACGACATCGCCATGATCAAGGTGGTGGCGCCCGGCATGGCCCAGCAGGTCATCGACTGGGCCATCCAGGCGCATGGCGGTGGCGGGCTGTCGCAGGACTTCCCGTTCGCCCGCTTCCTCGCGAGCGCGCGCACGCTGCGCATCGCGGACGGCCCGGACGAAGTGCACCGCAACGCCATCGCCAAGAACGAGCTGTCGGCGCACCTCGCAGCCGCGCAGCTTTCCACTCGCTAAGGAGACAGACATGAATCGATTCCTCGCGGCAGCGCTGCTGCTGCTCGGCCTGCAAGTTCAAGTACCCGCCCACGCCCTCGAGAAGGTCGTGCTGGCGATCCCCACCACCGTCGGCTCGCAATACGCGGACCTGCTCTACGGCAAGGAGCTGGGCTACTTCGCCGCCGAAGGCATCGACCTGCAGCTCACCGGCTTCACCGGCGGCACCGCGGTGGTCGTGCCGCAGGTGGCGAACAAGTCCGTGCCCTTCGGCCTCGGCGAGTCGTCGCTGCTGATCGCCAACGTCGCCAAGAAGTCGCCGCTGCCGGTGCGCTACGTCTACAACTACCTCGCGTCCACCACGTACGACTACGTGGTCAAGCCGGACAGCCCCGTCAAGACGCTGGCCGACCTCAAGGGCAAGAAGGTCGGTGTCGTGAGCATGGCGGCGGGCAACATCTCGATGACGCGCGCGCAGTTCAAGCAGCTGGGCCTGAGCATCCCCGGCGACGTGACGCTGGTGCCGGTGGGCAGCGGCCCCGCCGCGTGGAAGCAGCTCACCGAAGGCAAGGTCGACGCGCTCAACCTCTGGTTCAGCGAGGACGCGCGCATGGTGCTGGGCGGCGTGCCGATCCGCCGCATCTCCCACACCGACAACCTGCGTCCGATCTTCTCGTCCGGGATGATGGCGCACGTCGACACCATCAAGGACAAGCCGCAGCTCGTGGCCGGCATGGGCCGCGCGATGGCGAAGTCGTCGGTGGCTTGCGCCGCGGCGCGCGAGAAGTGCGTGCGAGCCTATTGGGCGTTCGACCCCACGAGCAAGCCGACGGCCGAGAAGGAAGCCGAGTGGGTGAAGGGCGCGGTCGCCGTGCTGGAGGCCAACTACAGCGCCATCGACTACGCGCTCAAGCGCGACCCGAACTGGGGCGCGTTCGACCCGAAGGTGGTGGACACGTATGTGAAGGTGCTGGAGGAAGGCGGCACGGTGCCCGCGGGCGCCGCCGTGCCGGCAACCGACATCGTCACCAACCAGTTCGTGCCGGAGTTCAACAAGTTCGACCGGCTGGTCGTGCAGCGGCAGGCGAAGTGAGATGAAGCGCGCGGAAGCGGCGCTCTCGATCGGGGGCCTGGACGTCGTCTACGCGTCCAGCCGCGGCCCGGTGCAGGCGCTGCAGCAGCTTTCGTTCGATGTCGCGCCGGGCGCGTTCGTGTCGGTGCTCGGCCCATCGGGCTGCGGCAAGTCCACGCTGCTCAAGCTGGCGTCGGGGCTGCTGAAGCCCACGAGCGGCAACATCGCGCTGGCGGGCCAGCCGATCGATGGGCCGCGGCGCGAAGTGGGCATCGTGTTCCAGCAGCCGACGCTGCTGCCCTGGAAGACGGTGCTGGACAACGTGCTCGTGCCGGTGCGCGCGATGGGCGGCGACGTGCGCGCCGCGCGTGAACGCGCCCTGGACCTGCTGAAGATGGTGAAGCTGGACCAGTTTGCCGGCCACTACCCCCACGAACTCTCCGGCGGCATGCAGCAGCGCGTGGGCATCGTGCGCGCCCTCGTGCACGACCCCTCGCTGCTGCTGATGGACGAGCCCTTCGCTGCGCTGGACGCCATGACGCGCGAGTCGATGATGGTGGAGCTGCAGCGCATCTGGTCCACCACGGGCAAGTCGGTGCTGTTCATCACGCACTCGATTCCCGAGGCGGTTTTCCTGTCGGATCGCGTCGTGGTGCTGTCGCCGCGGCCCGGCCGTGTGGTGCAGACGCTGGAGATCGACCTGCCGCGGCCGCGCTCGATCCAGACGATGGCGAGCCCGCGTTTCGCCGAGTTGTCGAACGAGTTGCGCGAAGTGTTCGCGCGGATGGACCTGGGATGAAGTCGCTGCGCAGCGTCGCGCCCTTCATCACCGTGGGAATCGTGCTGGCCGTGTGGCTGCTGGCGACGCGTGTCTTCGGCGCGCCCGCCATGCTGCTGCCCGACCCCGTCGTGACGCTGCAGGGGCTCTGGGCTGGCGTGCGATCCGGCGACATCCTGCTCGACGCCTGGGCGACGGTATCCGCCGCGGCCATCGGCTACGCCATCGGCGCGAGCATCGCATTCATCCTCGCCGCGGCGATGGCGCTGTGGCGCCCCGTCGAGCGGCTGCTGGTCGTGCCGGTGATGGCCTTCCAGTCCATCCCGAAAGTGGCGCTCGCGCCTCTCATCTACATCTGGATCGGCTTCGGCATGCGCAGCAGCGTGGCGCTCGTCGCGCTCGCGTGCATCTACCCGGTCTTCGTGAACAGCTTCATCGGCTTCCGCTCGGTCGACCCAGGCCTGGTGGACCTCTACCGCGCGAGCGGCGCCGGGCCGTTGCGCATCCTGGCCTCGGTGCGGCTGCCCTCGGCTGCTCCACAGGTCTTCGTGGGGCTCGAAGTCTCGGTGGTGTTCGCGCTGCTCGCATCCGTCGTCATGGAGCTGGTCGCAGGCGAACGCGGCCTCGGCGTGCGCATCCAGACGGCGTCGACGACGCTGGACATGGCAACCGTGTTCGGTGCGGTCATCACGCTGGCTGTCATCGGCCTCGCAGCGAGCGCGGGGCTTCGCGCCCTGCGCCGGCGGTTGGTGTTCTGGCAGCGCGACGAATCGATGGTGGAGGCGACGGCATGAAGGACGCGCTCAAGACATTGCTCGCTTCACTCGTCACCATCGCCATGCTCACGTTCGTGTGGTGGTGGGTCACGCGGCCGGGCGGCTTCGACAAGTCCGTGCTGCCGTCGCCGAGCGACGTGCTCGGCGCGCTCGATGCGGGCGTCGTCCAGGGCACGCTGCACCCGCACATCGTCGCCACGGGCCGCGCGGCACTCGTGGGACTGACGGTGGGTGTCCTGCTTGGCGTGGCGGCGGGTGCGCTGGTGGTGCTCGTGCCGGTGCTGGAGATGTTCCTGCTGCCCGTCGTCACTGCCATGCAGTCCATCCCGAAGGTGGCGCTCGCGCCGCTGGTGGTGGCCTACCTCGGCTTCGGCATGGCGCCGAAGGTGTTCACGGCCGGCATGCTCGCCTTCTTCCCCGCTTTCCTCGCGGCCGTCGCGGGCCTGCGCTCGCCCGACCGCGCGCACCTCGACCTGTTCCGTGCCTGCTCCGCGTCGCGGATGCACACGCTGTTCAACGTGCGTGTCCCGGCCGCGGCGCCGTACCTCTTCGGTGCGCTGCAGGTCGCCGTCGTGTTCAGCCTGATCGGCGTCGTGGTGTCGGAGTTCATCGCCGCCACCGAGGGCCTGGGCTACGTCATCAAGGCGCGCTCGCAGGAGCTCGACGTCTCGATGATGTTCGCCGCCATCGTCGTGCTGTGCGCGATGGGCACCGGCGCGGGCCTGCTCGTGCGGCTGCTGCAGCACCGCGTCGTCTTCTGGCGCAAGTAAAACCATGCTCAACGAAACCATCGAAGTCCTGGCCCACAACCGCATCGACGAAGCTTCGCTGGACCGCTACCTCGCCGCTCACTTGCCCGGTTATGCCGGCGAGCTGAAGGTGCGCCAGTTCCCGGGCGGCTTCTCCAACCCGACCTACGCACTCGACGCGCGCATGGCCGACGGAACGCGACGCGACTTCGTGATGCGCAAACGCCCCGCGGGCAAGCTGCTGCCGTCCGCGCACCAGGTGGATCGCGAGTTCCGCGTCATCACCGCGCTGCAGGGCACGGGCGTGCCGGTGCCGCGCACGCACTTCCTCTGCGAGGACCCCGAGGTGCTGGGCCAGTCCTTCTTCGTGATGGACCACGTGCCCGGCCGCATCTTCGGCGACCCGTCGATGCCCGGCTGCTCACCGTCCGAACGCCGCACCGTCTATGGCCAGTTGATGGACACGCTCGCGCGCCTGCACGGCGTGGACCCGGCGGCGGTGGGCCTGGCCGACTACGGCAAGCCCAACGACTTCCTGCCGCGCTTCGTCGACCGCTGGCTGCGCCAGTACCGGGCCTCGCAGACCGACGACGTGCCGGAGATGGAGCAGCTCGCCGAGTGGCTGCTCGCCAACCTGCCGCCCGCGCAGCCCGCGTGCGTGATGCACGGTGACTTCCGCCTCGGCAACCTCATCGTGCACCCCACCGAGCCGCGCGTCGTCGCCGTGCTCGACTGGGAGTTGAGCACGCTGGGCGATCCTTTCTGCGATGTGGCGTACGCGTGCCTCGTGTACCACCTGCGCGAAGGGCCGATCGGGCTCGAAGGCGCCGATTGGCGCGCCCTGGGCATCCCCAGCGAACAGGAGCAGGTGCGCCGCTACTGCGCGGCGCGCGGCATCGACAACGTTCCCCACTGGGACTTCTACATGGCCGTCAACCTGTTCAAGCTTGCCGCCAACGCGCAGGGCGCGTACAAAAGGGCGCTGGACGGTATCGGCTCGTCGGCCGCGCTCTCGCGCAAGCCGCATGTGGCGCGGCGCGCGCGCATGGCGTGCCGGCTGGCCGGGTTGCCCGTCACCGAAACGGAAACGCCATGACACCCTTCTACCCCTCCGAGCGCAGCCGCGAGCTGACGCAGCGCGTCGAAGCCTTCGTGCGCGACGTCGTCATCGCTTACGAGCGCGACCCGCGCTGCGGCGCGCACGGCCCATCCGACGAGCTGATGCACGAGATGCGCGCGAAAGCGCGTGCGGCCGGCGTGCTCACGCCGCACATCCTGCCCGACGGCAGCCACCTGACGCAGCGCGAGACCGCGGTGGTGTTGCGCGCGAGCGGCCTGTCTCCCTTGGGTCCGGTTGCAGTGAACACCATGGCGCCCGACGAAGGCAACATGTTCCTGCTCGGCAAGATCGGCACGCCCTGGCAGAAGGACCGCTTTCTCGCGCCGCTGGTCCGCGGCGAGGCGCGCTCCGCGTTCTTCATGACCGAGCCTGCGAGCGAGCAGGGCGCGGGCTCCGATCCCTCCATGCTGCAGACCACCGCCGTGCGCGAAGGCTCGCAGTGGCGCGTCAACGGCCGCAAGATGTTCATCACCGGCGCCCAGGGCGCGAAGGCGGGCATCGTGATGGCACGCACCGGTGGTGCCGGCGAGGGCAAGGCCACGATGTTCCTCGTGGACCTGCCGAACCCGGCCGTGCGCATCGAGCGCATCGTCGACACCATCGACAGCTCCATGCCCGGTGGGCACGCGCAGGTGCTGATCGAGGACCTGGTGCTCTCGGACGAGCACGTGCTCGGCGAGGCGGACGAGGGTTTCCGCTACGCGCAAGTGCGCCTTGCGCCCGCGCGCCTGTCGCACTGCATGCGCTGGCTCGGCTCCGCCACGCGCGCGCAGGAGATCGCCACGGCCTACGCCACCACGCGCAAGTCCTTCGGCAAGCTGCTCATCGACCACGAGGGCGTCGGCTTCATGCTCGCCGAGAACGCCATCGAGCTGCAGCAGTGCACGCTGATGATCGATTGGTGCGCGAGCGTGCTCGACAGCGGCTCGGCCGGCGGCACCGAAAGCTCGATGGCGAAGGTGGCTGTGTCCGAAGCGCTGTTCCGCATCGCCGACCGCTGCGTGCAGGTAATGGGCGGCTCCGGCGTCGCGCGCGACTCCATCGTCGAACAGGTGTTCCGCGAGACGCGGGCCTTCCGCATCTACGACGGCCCGAGCGAAGTGCACAAGTGGTCGCTGGCCCGCAAGATCAAGCGCGACGCGCTCTCGGCGCGTGGCTGAAGCACTCTCGTTCCCGATCCCCGCGCCGGCCAACGGTGGGTTCACGCCCGTCGCACCGGGCGTGTGGTGGGTGCGGCTCGCGTTGCCGGGCCCGCTCGCGCTCATCAACGTGTGGGCGCTCGAAGACGGGGACGGCTGGACGCTCGTCGACACCGGTGTCGGCTCGCAGGCGAGCATCGACGCGTGGGAGCAATTGCTGCGCGAGCCGCCCTTCAACCGACCGCTCAAGCGCGTGATCGTCACGCACATGCACCCGGACCACGTCGGCATGGCCGGCTGGTTCACGCGGCGCTTCGATGTGCCGCTGTGGATGACGCGGCTGGAGTACCTGCAGTGCCGCGTCGCCGCGTCGGACACTGGCCGCGAGCCGCCGCGCGATGCGTTGCGCTTCTACCGCGCCGCGGGCTGGGACGACGCGGCGATGGCGGCTTACAAGGAGCGCTTCGGCAAGTTCGGCCGCAACATCCAGCCGATGCCCGACAGTTATCACCGCATCGTCGATGGCGAGCGCATCCGCATCGGCGCGAGCGATTGGGAAGTGGTTACCGGCACCGGGCATTCACCGGAGCATGCGTGCCTGTATTGCGCCGACCGCGGGCTGCTGATCTCGGGTGACCAGGTGCTGCCGCGGATTTCGTCGAACGTGTCCGTGCAGCCGATGGAGCCGGATGCGAACCCGATGGCTGACTGGCTCGCGTCGATCGCGAAGCTGCGTTCGCGCATCGGTGACGACGTGCTGGTGCTGCCGTCGCACAACGAGTGCTTTCGCGGGTTGCATGCGCGGCTGGCGCAGTTGGAAGAGAGCCAGCACGAAGCGCTGGACAAGCTGCGCGTGGTGCTCGTTGAGCCGAAGCGGGTGGTGGATGTGTTTGGGGCGCTGTTTCGGCGTCCGATTGCGCCGGACAACGCGAGTTTGTTGGGGATGGCCACCGGGGAGACGGTGGCGTGTCTCAATTACCTGATTGCTCGGGGTGAAGCTGTGCGCGAGGTGCGCGATGGGGTCGCGTGGTTTGGTTTGGGGCGTCCGTAAGCGTAGTCTCGGTTTCGCCATTCATATGTGCGTTGCTCTCCCCATCCCTCCCCCCGCCCTCCCTTCCCCTCCGGGAAAGAGAGGGAGCTAAATCGGACAGCCGATTTGGGCTCGTCTGGACGGACAGGGCCGAATCGGGAGACGTCGGGTGGCGGGCGAACGTGAGGATCGTTCCTTCACGTCGAGTACCTGCCCACGCATATGTCTTCGGCCGCCAATCGACCCGACGACGCCCTACAAAGGAAAGAGCTACTCCGCAGCCTTGATGCCAGTAACCTGCACCACCCGCTTCCAGTAGTCAATCTCCTTGCGCATGTCCCCCGCGACATCCTCCCGCTCCCCAGAAGCGGGCTCCAACCCGATCTCCTGCATCTTCTGCCGCACATCCGGCATCCTGATCACGCGCAGCACCGCGTCACGGACCTTGTCCACGGTCTGCGGCGCCACCCCCGCAGGCAGCAGCAGCCAGTAGCGCCCACCCGCGGTGATGTCGTACCCCAGCTCGCTGAACGTCGGCACATCGGGCAGCAGGGCCGAACGCTTCGTGCCCGTGATCGCCAGCACGCGCAGCTTGCCCGCCTTGACGTGCGGCAGGCTGTCGAGGTTGCTCACGCCACTTTTCACGTGGCCGCCAAGCAGCGCGTTGGTCAGCGGCGGCGTGCCGCGGAACGGCACGTGCGCGAGGTCCAGCCCATGCTTCATGTTGATCAGGCTGGAGTACACGTGGCCGGTGGTGGCCGCGCCATAGCTGCCGAAGTTGAACTGCGCTGGGTTGGCCTTGGCCTTCGTCACGAAGTCCGAAAGGCTCGTGATGCTCATGTCACCCGTGAGCAGCACCAGCGGCACGTCGTTCAAGCGAGCGATCGGGATGAAGTCCGTGAGCGGGTCGTAAGGCGTTTTCACGCCGAAGGCCGGCGCCTGCACCAGCGCGCTGAAACCCAGCAGCATCGTGTGCCCGTCCGGCGCCGACTTGGCGACGTGCGCGGAACCGATCGCGCCACCTGCGCCCGGCTTGGAGTCCACGATGATCGGCACCTTCCACTCGTCCTTCAGCTTGTCGGCGAGCATGCGCAGCACCTGGTCGCCGGCGGAGCCGCTGGCCGAGGGCAGTACGAGCGTGATGGTCTTGCCCGGGATGGGGAAGGCATCGGCGGCGTGGGCACCGAAGGCGGTGGCAGCCGCGAGCACAGCGGCGGTGAGATGGCGGCGAGTGATCATGCAGTCTCCTTCGTTTTCTTGATCTTGTTCGGCCCGGCAAAACCGAAGAGGAAACCCGCCACCTTGCGGATCTGCACTTCGTCCGAGCCTTCGGTGATGCGATAGCGGCGATGGTGGCGGTAGATGTGCTCGAAGGCCTTGCCGCGCGTGTAGCCGATGCCGCCGTGCACCTGCATCGCCAGGTCCGCGGCCTTGCAGGCGAGGCGGTTCGCGCGGAAGTTGGCGATGCCGACCTGGTCGCTCATCTTCTCGTGCGGCGTGCGGTCCATCTCCCACGCGGTCTTGAACACGTAGTTGCGCACGATCTCGACTTCCGCGTGCATCTCGGCCAGCGGGAACTGGATGGCCTGGTGCTGCGCGATGGGCTTGCCGAAGGTCTTGCGCTCGCGGGCGTACTGCACCGACTCCTGCACGCAGTAGCGCGCGGCGCCCGCGCTTTGCGCGGCTTGCCGGATGCGGTTCTTGTGCACGACGTGCTGCGCCAGCATCAGGCCCTTGCCCTCTTCGGCGAGGATGGCCGAGTGCGGCACGCGCACGTCCTTGAACGTGACCTCCGCGTGGTCGCTGGGCATGTTGAAGGTCCAGTGGTAGTACTCGATCTTCACGCCCGGTGTGTCCATCGGCACGATGAAGCCGGTGAGGCCGGTCGCGTCGCCGGCCTTGCCGGAGGTGCGCGCGATGACGAGGTCGGAGTGCGCGGTGTGCACGCCGCTGTTGAAGCGCTTGGCGCCGTTGATCACCCAGACGTCGCCCTGGCGCACGGCGGTGGTTTCCATCCACGTGGCGTCGCTGCCGTGGTCGGGCTCGGTCAAACCGAAGGCCACGCGTTTTTCCCCGGTGATGATGCCTTCGAGGTACTCGGCCTTCTGCGCCTCGTTCGCGTAGCGGTCGAACACCTCGGCCATCGAGATGCTGCCTACGACGGAAGTTTCGCTTTGCAGGTCGGCGTGCAGGCCCACGCCCTTGGCCGCGAGGTGTTCGCGCAGCACGGCCTGGGCGAGGTTGCTTGCGTCCTTGCCGCCCAGCCGCTTCGGCAGGCCGATGCGGTAGAAGCCCGCGCGGTCGGCGCGCCGGCGCATCTCGTGCAGCAGCGCTTCCCACTCCCGCGTGGGGATGCCGCCTTCGGCCCAGTTGGTGCGGGCGCGTTCGCGCCGGTGGTCGAAGAACTGCGGGTTGGCGTCTTCCAGCGGCTTGATCTCGGCCGCGATGAAGGCGTCCATCGTGGCGATCGTGTCCTGCAGCTCGCGGGGGATGTCGAAGTCCATGGGTAAACGTTTCCGGCTCGTGGGGTACGGTGCCCATCTTCCCGGGCGGGGGCAAGGGGCGCATCGTCGGTTGCGACGAGCCGGGGCGGCCACGACTGTTGACCTTGAAATTGTGTACACAATGATGCACAATGGCCGGGTGTCGAACAGGTCCATGAGGAGTAAGCCATGGAAACCACCAAGGTGGGCATTCGCGAGTTCAGGGCCGGGCTGGCGGAGTTCATTGCCGCGGAAACGCCGGTCGCCATCACTCGCCATGGGCAGACCGTCGGCTTCTTCATCCCCGCGCACGGCCAGGCCGAGGCGGACCTGGCTGCGTTGAGGAAGGTATCGGCCGGGCTCGACCAGTTGCTTGCGGAAAGGAAAGTGGACGTGGAGGAGGTCGCCGCCGAGTTCAAGAGCGCGCGCAGGCGCAAGGCGCCTGCCCGGCCAAAGGGCCGGTGAGGACGAGGATCGACAACCTGAATGCACCGCCGGGCACTCGTCCTCGACGCCAATATCCTGGTCCGCGCGGTGCTCGGTCAACGCGTGCGCGCATTGCTCCTGGAATATGCCGGTGAGGTGAGCTTCTTTGCCCCGGCCACCGCTTTCGAAGAGGCTCGTGAACACTTGCCCCCACTGCTCGAAAGGCGCGGCGTCAACGGGGAGCACGTCCTCGCCGTGTTGGAGGCACTCGAGGCTGTGGTTGCGCCCATCGACATCGAGGTCTACGGGACGATGGAACAGGCCGCACTCGCGCGCATCGCCGATCGTGACCCCGAAGATTGGCCGGTACTGGCCTGTGCCTTGGCCCTCGATTGCCCGGTGTGGACCGAAGATGCGGACTTCTTCGGCACAGGCGTCGCGACCTGGACCACCAGCCGAGTCGAGTTGTACCTCGCTGCGGATGAGCCAGTTGCGCGCGACGGATGAACTGACCGCTCCGACCGGCTGAATCCGGCAAGTCCTACAGCCTTCCCGCATCCAGCCCACCACACTCGAGTGGTGACCCACCCCCCGGCGGAGGCAACGCTCCGCGATACCGTCCTCTCCATCGGCGAAGACGCGGGCGCGGCCGCAGTCGCGGTGGCCGCCTACGACTTCGAGCACCACACCACGTGGTCGCTCAACGCCGACCGCTGGTTCCACGCCGCGAGCACGATCAAGGTGCCCGTGCTGCTGGGCGTGTACGACGCCATCGAGCAGGGGCGCTTCCAGCCCACGTCGCGCGTGCACGTGCGCAACCGTTTCCACAGCGTGGTGGGCGGGGTGCCGTTCCGCGTGGGCGAGGACCGTGACGCGAACGCGGCCGTGCACGCCGCGACCGGGCGCACGCTCACGCTGCACGAGCTGGCCGAGCACATGATCGTGACCAGCAGCAACCTGGCCACCAACCTGCTGCTCGACCTCGTCGGCGTCGACAACGCACGCGCGTGCCTCGCGAGATTGAACGTCAGCGGCATCGAACTGCTGCGCGGCGTCGAGGACGAGGCAGCGTGGGAGGCCGGGCTCAACAACCGCGTAACGGCTTCGGGGCTCTGCGCGGCGATGCGCCTCATCGAAGAGGGCAAGGCGATCTCGCCCGAGGCGTCCGCCGCGATGCTCGACATCCTGCACAAGCAGCGCTTCCGCAGCGGCATCCCCGCGGGCCTGCCGGAGGACGCACGTGTTGCGAACAAGACGGGCGAGATCTCCACCATCGCCCACGACGCGGGCATCGTGTACCTCGATGGGCGCGATGCCTACGTTGTGGTCATCCTGACCGAGTGGGCGCCGGACGTGACGGGCCATCGCCAGGAGACCATCGCGCGCATCTCGCGGGCGATGTACGAGTACATGACGGGGGGCACCGCATGAGCACGATGCCGCTGCCCGTGGTGCTCGCGGGTGAACTGCCGCCGGAGGTGCGGCAGGTGCTGCGGCCGGGGCAGGCGCTGCAGGACCGCACGGGCGCTGCGCACGTCTTGCCGGCGTCTTTCCTGCGTGTGGACTCGTGGCGCCAGGCTCAGGAGACGCAGCTCACGCCGCACTTCCGGCTGTGCGAACTGATCGAGGTGGACGTGCGCGAAGCGGCGGCCATGCAATCGTTTCCGAAGTTCGTTCCTTGCGCGGTGGTGCTGCTCGCCGCGGCGCTCGAGTTGTTCCGGCTGGAGGTGGGCACGTACGTGCATGTCGCGGCCAACGGTGGCTACCGCTCGCCGGGGCATGCGCTCAGCCGCCACGCGTCGCGTCACTGCTGGGGGACGGCGGCCAACATCTTCCGCATCGGCGACACCTACCTCGACAACCGCGATGCGGTCGAGAAGTACGCGGTCATCGCGCGCAAGGTCATCCCCGGCGTGTGGGTGCGTCCCTATGGCGTGGAAGACGGCCAGGCCGACGACCACTTGCACCTGGACATCGGCTACACGGTGTTCGACCCGGTGAGGGGTGGCTGACATGGCGGACGGCAAGAAGCTCGACCGACCCTCCGCGCCCGGCAAGCTGCGCCTCGCGGCGATGGGTTTGGAAGCGGAGTTCTCACTCGTGCTCGACGGCCAGCCGACGCGGCCGGAGGACCACTTCCACAGCCCGCGCGACTTCATCCGCGACGAGCTCGTGCACCGCGAGGGCCGCTCGTACCAGCTGCCCACCGGATGCGCCGTCTACTTCGACACCGGCGTGATCGAGGTCGCCACGCCGGTAGTCGAGATCGAGCGAGGCTGCGCGGCGCGCGCTGGCCGGTCGCTGTGGGAAGCGGTCCAGGTCATCCGCGACAACCTCGATGCGTGGGATGGGGCCAACAACCACGAGACGCGCCTCGTGGGATTCAGCACGCACTACAACGTGTCGTTCGAGCTGCCGCCCGGTGAGCCCGCCAACGGCCGCACGATCGAGCAGCTGGCGTTGCTGCTCACGTACATCCTGCCCGCGCCGGTGATGCTGCTGGCGACGAACCGTGAATCCACGGGTGTGGGCGTGCGCCCGCGCATCGACCGCATCGAAATCACTTCCGATTTCACGCCGAGCCCCTCGCTGATGGTCGCGACCGCCGCGTTGATCGTCGGCATCGTGCGCGACGTGATGAAGTGGCCGAGTTACGACCTCGCGGAGCTGGCGAAGCACGACATCCCGGTGATCAGCGCGTTCCAGCCGATGCCGCACACGTCGCGCAAGGGCTGGCTCGCGCGCTTCAGCTGCTACCCGGAAAGCCCGTTCACGTGCGACATCGATGAGCCGATGTGGCACACGCAGCAGCATGGGGCCAGCAGCCTGCGCGGGATCGCGGGGCGCATCGTGCGGCAGTTCCTGCGGCCGATCCGCCGCATCAGCGATCCGTTCACCTTCCGCCTCATCGGTGCGGTGATGGGCGGCCGCAGCGCGTCGTTCCTCGATCTCGACGAACGCCCGCCGGAGTACGAGGACGTCGGCCACCTCTGTGCTTGGGACGAGGACCTGCCGCAGGCGCGCGTCGGCCGGTCACTGTACGAGCGTGTAGTGATCCGCGCGATGTCGGGCCAGCGCTTGCGGCGCGGGCGGCATCACCTGCGGCCCGTTGGCATGAGCGGCTGGTCCGCGGTGGTGTTCCGGCGCGAGGACAACCGGTGCGAAGTGATTGCGATCGACGACCTCGTGCGGCACATCGACGAGTGGGAGGAGACGGCGTCGCAGCAGTTGGATACGGCCAACACCCAGACTAAAGGCTAGGACACTTTCGTCGCGCCCCGCCCTAGATTTCGCTCCACTCAACGAGGGAGCGAAACTTCATGCGACCACAAGGAATGCCGGTGCGCGCCGTCTGCTGCGCGGTGCTGGCCTCGATCACGACTACGGCAACGCTCGCGCAGGGCGTGCCATCCGGGCCGGCCACGCAGTTCTTGTACGACGCCAACGGCCGGCTCATCGGCCAGACCGACCCGCTGAACCAAGGCACGCGTATGACGCTCGATGCGCTGGGCCGCCCCACCGCCATCACGTTCGCCGACAACAGCACAGCCGCGCAGTCATGGAGCCCGCTCGACCAGTTGGTGCAGGTGACGGACCCCAAAGGCGTCGCAACGCGCTACACGCGCAACGCCTTCGGCGAGGTCACCAGCCAGAGCAGCCCGGACACCGGCACCGTCACGTTCAAGCGCGACGCGAATGGCCGCGTGATCGAGGCACGCGATGCAAAGGCGCAGGTCACGCGCATCGAGCGCGATGCGCTGGGCCGCCCAACGCGCATTCGTCACGATGCGGGCAGCACGACGAACTTCAGTTACGACCCGGGCGGCCAGGTCGACCGGCTGGAAGACAGCTCCGGCAGCATCTCGTACACACGCGACCTGCACGGCCGCGTGCTCAGCGCCACCTGGCGCATCAACGACAACCCGGCGAACCCCAGCGCATTCGCCGTGAACTACGGCTACACGCTGGGGGACCTCACCGGCATCATCTATCCAAGCGGCCTGAAGGTAACTTACCGGCGCGTCGCTGGGCGCGTCACCGGCGTCGACGTCCTGGAGCCGGGCAGGAACAAGCCATGGGCGCCGTTCGTGAGCAGCGTTGCTCACACGCCGCTGGGGCAGCCGAAGGCGTGGACGTGGAGCAATGGCGATGCGGCATCGCGCAGCTTCGACACAAGTGGCAGGATGACGTCTACCGAGTTCGCGCGGTACACCTACGACGCGGCGTCGAGGATCGTCGGCATCACCCAAGACCTGTGGGCGTCGCGCACGGTCGTGTCCGGCACGGCGACGGTCAGCGAGGTCTATCGCGTGCCGGTGTCATGGACAGCCGCTTACGACAACCGCAACCGGCTCATTCGCTTGGAGCGCGAAGGCGCGAAAAGTGTCTACAGCTACGACGCCAACTCCAACCGGCTGCAGGCGCTGGAGATGCAAGGCAGCGACGTGGACCTCGAGGGCAGCTTCGAGCAGCCCGGCATGGCGCAGGGTGTGCAGGTCGCGCTGAAGGTGGACGCGGGCAGCAACCGGCTGCTGGGCTTCTCGCAGACGCTCACGCGCATGCAAGCGGGCCAGGCGGTGCGCACCAGCGTGACGAACGTCGCTTACGAGGTCGATGCGAACGGTGCCATGACGAGCGACGGCCTGCGCCACTTCGTCTATGGTGACGACAACCGCCTCGCGCGGGTCGAGATCGTGAAGGACGGCGAAGCCGCGGCCGTGCGCTACCTGCACAACGGGTGGGGGCAGCGGGTGTTCAAGAGCGAGCCGCAGGCGCTGCAGACCCTGCCCAAGGAAAGCGAGCTGGGCAACGCGTTTGTGAACTGGCTGCGCAAGAACTTCGGTTGGATGTTGAGCAACCCGGGGGCCGGCAAGGCGAGCCTTGGGCAGGCGTTCATCTATGGCGACGGAGAGATTCCGCGCTGGGCGCTCCTGGGCGAGTATGACAACGGTTCTTCAGCGGGGAAGGGTACGACGGAGATCATCTGGTTGCCCGTCGCCGGTGGCGGCGCCATACCCATCGGGCTGTACCGCAACGGCAAGCTGTATGCGGTGCATACTGACCTTGCCCCCGAAAAACGGATTCCTTGCTGAGGTGTAATTTGGCAAGGAGAGAACTGGAATGGCAAAGAAGCCGAGGGCGAGATACACGCTCGAATTCAAGCTGGAGGCGCTGAGGCAGA
>NZ_JACORU010000008.1 GCF_014297445.1 Ramlibacter albus | reverse complement strand
GTCTCATGCGGGCAATCGAGTTGCCAGCGCCGTTGGCAATCACCACAGGGGCACGGAAGTCCGATTGCTACCTCAGCACTCGGCCAAAGCAGCGTCAAGTGGGAGGATGCCCAATGAGCGCCACCCTCGACGACCTGCTGGCCTTCATCGACATCGGCGGGGGGCAGTTGCAGTTCCGCCAGGTCTGCGTCGAGGGACTCGCGCGCAGCGTCCTGCAGCGGCTCCTCGCCGCCGAAAACGGGCCCGTCGAGTTGCGTATCGATCCGCTGCCACCCTGCTGGGCGGACGCGGGCCTGCTGGAGCTGGTGCTGCGCGAGCTGCTGGCCAATGCGCTCAAGTTCAGCGCGGGCACGGCGCCGCGGCGCATCGCCGTGGGTTGCGAGCCTGCCGCCCCGGGCCGCTGCGTGTACACCGTCCAGGACAACGGCGTCGGCCTCGGCGGGCACCATGCCGGGCAGCTGTTCAAGCTGTTCGGCCGCTTGCACCCGAGCGGCACCTACGAAGGCCGCGGCGCGGGGCTCGCCAAGGCGAGCCGCGCGGCGCAGAAGCTGGGCGGCCGGCTCGGCGCGCGGCCGGCGGCGGGCGGCGGCGCCACCTTCGTGCTCGACCTGCGGGCTGCGCCATGACGCCCGACGCAAGCGTGCTGGTCGTGGAAGACGACCCGGCGGCTGTCGAGCTGCTCGAGATGGCTTGCCGCGCGACGGGCCTGCAGTGGTCCATGCACGTGGCGGGTGACGGACCCGAAGCGCTGGCGCTGCTGCACCGGATCGGCACTTGCCCAGCCCTGCAGCCTGCCCTGGTGCTGCTGGACCTGTGCATGCCTCGCATGTCGGGCGTCGATGTGCTGCGTGTGCTGCGCGGCGATGCGCGCACCCGCGGCCTGCCCGTCGTGGTGTTCAGCGCCTCCGACCGCGAGTGCGACCGGCGCGACGCGATCGGTGCGGGCGCCTCGGCCTTCGAGACCAAGCCCATGCGGTTCGCCGACCTGTGCCGGGCCGTGGAGCGGCTCGACCGCGAGTGGCTGCTCGGCGGGCGCCCGTGATGCGCGTGCCCCGACCCGCACTCGCAACGGCCGCGCTCGATGCGTGGAACCGCCAACCCGTCAGGCGGCAACTGGCCGCACTTGTCGTCGCGACGGCGCTGCCTTTCGTCGCGCTCGTCGCCCTGCTCCTCTACCTCGGCGCGAAGGAAGTCGAGACGCGCACGCTCGCCGCCGCCGCGGCCGAGGCCAGGGGCATGGCCGTGCAGGTCGAAGCCTCGCTGGCCGGCTCGCGCCGCGCGCTCGAGGCGCTCGCGGTTCTGGCCCCGGTGCAGAAGATGGACCCGCGACGCTGCGACCCCGCACTGGCGGCCGTCGCTGCGGGCGGCCAGGGCATCGTGCAGATCGCGCAGGTCGACCTCGCGGGCAACGCGTTTTGCCTCACGACACGGCCCGGAGCCACCGTTGCGGTCGCCGACCGCGAATGGTTCCGGCAGGCCATGGGCGAGCGCGCCTTCCGCCTGGGCGAACCCGTGGTCGGCCGCGCCAGCGGCAAGTGGGTGGTGACCGCCGTGCAGCCGGTTTCCAACCCGAACGGCGACCCTGCCGGCCTGCTCGTTGCCGGCATCGACCTGGAGGCTCTCGTCGCGGCAACACGGCACCTGCTGCTTCCCGAGGGCTCCGTGAGCACCGTCATCAGCGCCCGCGGCGTGGTCATTTCCCGGTCGCACGACAACGAGCTGTGGGCCGGCCGCGATGTCTCCACGCATCGGCTCTTCGCGCGGCAGCGGCTGCTGGGCGAAGGCGAGCTGGTTGCGCAAGGGCTGGACGGGGTGCAGCGCGTGTACGCGGTCCGCACCCTGCCGTCGACGGGCTGGCTGCTGTCGGTCGCCATTCCGGTCGATGCGCTTGCGGGGCCGGCATCGCGCCGCCTGCGCGGCGCCATGCTCGTCTCCCTGGTCGTGCTGCTCGGCGGGCTGGGCGTTGCCGCGTGGATCGGCAACGGCCTGGCTCGCCCGCTCGTGCTGCTGGCGGCCGCTGCGCAGGCGATGGCCGACGGCTGCCACCCGGATGCGCTGCCGGAACGGGGGGCGCGCGAACTCGCCGTCGCTTCGCGGGCGTTCAACCACATGCAGGCGAGCCGCGCGGCGGCCGAGGCGTCGCTCGCGTTGCGCAACGAGCAGCTCGACGCCGCCAACAAGGAACTGGAAGCCTTCTCTTATTCCGTGTCGCACGACCTGCGCGCTCCGGTCCGCGCGATCGACGGCTTTTCGCTGGCGCTCGCGAACGGCCATGCGGCGGGCCTGGACGCGCAGGGGAAGGCCTGCGTGCAGCGCGTGCGGGACGCGACGCAGCGGATGGCGTCGCTCATCGACGACATGCTGGCGCTGTCGCGGTCCACGCGGGCCGAGGTCCATGTGGAGCCGGTCGACGTGAGCGCCCTGGCCCGCTGTGCCGCCGGCGAGCTGCTCGCGGGCGTGCGGGACGCGCCCCTCGTCGGCATCGCGGACGGCGTGACTGCCATGGCCGACAGCCTGCTGCTGCGATCCGTGCTGGACAACCTGTTCTCCAACGCGATCAAGTTCACCGGCCGCACCGAAGGCGCGCGGATCGACTTCACTGCGCAGGTCGATGCGGGCCAGGTCGTCTGCACCGTCCGCGACAACGGCGCCGGCTTCGACGAGGCATTTGCCGCCAACCTTTTTTCGCCGTTCTTCCGCCTGCATCGCGCCACCGAGTACCCGGGCAACGGCATCGGCCTGGCCACCGTCAAGCGCATCGTCGGGCGCATGGGCGGCAGGGTCTGGGCGCACGGGCGGCCCGGGCGCGGAGCGAGCTTCTCGTTCTCGCTGCCGGCGGCACCGGCCGCGTGACGGCCGCCGTGCGTGTGGGCCCGGCTCAGGCGGCCGCCGGCACGACGTCGCGCTCGAATCTCTCGCGCAACGCGTCGCAGCGGGCGGCGAGCCACTGGAGCGACACATCGGCCGGCGCACGCTCCACGGCCCGGGCTTCGTCCGCCGCCTGCGGGAAACCATACATGCGCAGCGAGCCGGCGAGCTTGTGCGCAAGGCGGCGCGTCTCGTCGCCATCACCGGCACGTGCCGCTTCGCAAAGCGCGGCCAGCAGCTCACGGCGCGATGCGATGAACCCGGGAAGCTCCGCGCGCACATCCGCGTCAAGCGCCGGTTTCGGCGCGAGGCCGAGCACGCGCAGCAAGTCCTCCAGCGCCGCCGGCTTGACCAGGTAATGGTCGAACCCCGCCTGCGCGCACTGCCGCCGGCTCACGTCGTCGTCGCGCGCCGAGAAAGCCACCACCACGCTCGGCTTGTCGCCGCGCTCGCGCTGCAATTGCCGCAGGCGCCCCAGCGTCTCCAGCCCGCCCATGATCGGCATCTGGAGGTCCATGAACACCACGTCCGGCCGCTCGCGCGTGACGCAGTCCAGCGCGGCGCGGCCGTTCACGGATTCGGCAAGGCGCAGCGGCAGGTGCGCCAGCATCGTGCGCAGCACGAGCAGGTTGTACGGGTCGTCGTCGACCAGCAGCACCGACGCAGCCGCACGTGCCGCGGACACCGGAGCGTCCCCTTGCGCCGACAACTCGGGCGCGACGAACGCGGGCAAACGGGAAGGCACCAGGAGTGACGCACCCATCGGCGCGGCAGCAGGCGCCGCGGGCAGCGTCAGCAGCAGCGTCGTGCCCTCCTCGCCCGTGGCCATCTCCAGCTCGCCCTGCTGGATGCGCGCCATCAGCCGCGCCGAGTACGCGCCCAGCCCCGTGCCCGCGGGTTTGCCGAAGGTCGCGTACTTCTCGAAGAAGCGGGTGCGCACGGCCGCAGCCACCTGGCCCGCGTTGTGCACTTGCACCGAGACGCGGGAGTCCTGCAGCACGCCCACGCGGATGCGCACCGCCTCGCCATCCGGCGACGCCTCCAGCGCGTTCTTCGCCAGGTTCGCGAGGATCGAGTAGCAAAGCAGTTCCTCGCCCAGCGCGCACGCAGCACCGACAGGCGCTTCGACCTCGATCGCCACCTGCTTGCTCTGCGCCTGGCTGCGCAGCTCCTGCGCCACCGTGTGCGCAATCGCCACCAGGTCCACCGCCTGCGCCCGCACCTCGTACCCACCGGCCTCCATGCGATGCAGGTCCAGCGACAGGTTCACCATGCTCAGCACGCGCATCGACGCGCGCTCCACCATCGACAGCAGCTGCTCGCGCTCCTCGGGCGTGCGCGCCTCGCGCAGCAGCCGCGGCACGGCCGCGATGCTCGCCAGCGGCGCCTTCAGGTCGTGCCGCGCGATGCGCTCCACGTCCTCGCGGATGCGCACCGCCTCGCGCAGCTGCGCGTTCTGCGCCTCCAGCTGCGCGGCCTGCCGGCGCACCTCCTCGTGCGTCGCCAGCAGCTGCTCCTGCGCCTCGATGCGCTCGGTGATATCCATGAAGGACGCGATGTACTCGCGCACGCGGCCGCGGCCATCCGTCACCACGATCGCTTCGCTGTGCACCCACACGGTGGCGCCGCTCACGTGCAGCAGGCGGAAGTCGTCCGGCGGCATGTGCACCACGCTGCGCGGCTTGCCCTTGGTGCGCAGCTGTGCATGCATCGCGGCCTGCACGCGCTCGCGGTCGTGCGGGTGCACGAAGTCGAAGAAGTCCCAGCTGCGCGAGTCCTCGTAGGTGCCGCGGCCCAGGATCTGCCGCAGCCGCCGCGAGAAGCCGTACGTGCCGTTGGCGTGCCACTCCAGCGTGCCCGAGTGCGTGCCGCGCACGATCAGGTCCAGCCGCTGGCGCTGCTCCACCTCCTTGCGCTGGCGCGCGTCGGCGATGAAGGAGAAGATGTTGGTGAACAGCACCGTCAGCGCCATCGTCGCGGCCACGCGCACGGTGACCTCCGGCCCGAGGTGCATGTACGCCATGGGAATCGCAAGCAGCACGATGGCCGCGTTGAAGGCGTTCGCCATGCGCCGCGGCAGCGCGAAGTGGATCAGCAGGATGGCCGCGTAACTCCACAGGATGCCGACCAGCCCCTGCTCGTACATCGCGGTGCCCAGGGCCACGAGGGTGGGCAGGAAGATGCTGCCGGTGGGCAGCAGTTGCCTGCGGCCCCGTACCGTCGACCACGCGTTGGCGAGCAGGCAGGCCATCACGAGCGCCGCCGCCACGCCGATGACGGTGCGACCCTGGTTGAAGTTGTGCAGCGAGAACGGCAGCAGGAAGAGCGCGCCCGCCACCGCGAGCGCGACGAAGACACGCGGCCCGTAGGCCCTGACGAACTCCGCCTTCAGGTCGGGCGCGGCGGGTTCGGTGCGCTCGGGCACCAGCTCGGAAAGCGTGGAGGTGTAGATGCTCACGGCCGTCTCGCGAACCGTGTTGTACCTGCATTCCGTGATGTCGTGTGCGCAGCGCCTCCGGGCGGCTCCGGACGGTCGGTGTTGTCGGCCGGCTCCTACAGGGCTATCGGACGGCTCCGGCTTCCGCCGCGGCTTCTCGTTACATCCAATGTGCGTTGTTACGCATGGAAGAAACCCCCAACACCGTCGAGGCGTGGAAAAACGCCGACGCCCTCGCCCGCGCCGCGGAGTCCCGCCTCAAGGATGCGTGGGAAGCGCATGCAAACGGCGGCCCCCCGCCGACCGAGAGCCTGATGAACGAAGTCAAGGCGCTGCGCGAGGCCGCCAACGAGAAGCTCAGTGCCGCGATGGCCCGCATGGGCTCGACGGGGCACGCCCGCTGAATTCAGCCGCGCCGGGCGTCCTGCGCACCGCCCGGCCGGCGCATCACCCCGTCGAGGATGGCCACGAGCCCCGGCACGTCCACCGGCTTGACGAGGTGCTTGTCGAAGCCGGACTCGCGTGAACGCGCCACGTCGCCTTCCTGCCCCCAGCCGGTCAATGCGATCAGCGTACGCACGGGCCCGCCGGGCTGCTGGCGGATGCGCTTGCACGCCTCGTAGCCATTGAGCTTCGGCATCCCGATGTCGAGCACGACGACATCCGGGTCGAACTGCGGACAGGCGTTGACGGCCTGTTCGCCGTCGTACACCAGCCGCACCTCGTGCCCGAGCATCCCGAGCAACGCGCCGAAAGTCTCCGCCGCGTCGCGGTTGTCGTCGGCGACCAGCACGCGCAACGCGGGGCCGTTGCGCGAGAGCACCTGCTCGGCCTCTTCCGAGTGCGGCACTTCCTGCGACAGCGGCAGCTGCACGAGGAAGCGGCTGCCGCGGCCAAGGCCTTCGCTCTGGGCCTTGATCGAGCCGCCGTGCATGCGCACCAGCCGTTCGGTGAGCGCGAGGCCGATGCCCAGGCCCCCGCGCGAACGCGACAGCGCGGACTCCACCTGCGAGAACATCTCGAACACCCGTTCGAGGTGGTCCGGCGGGATGCCGATGCCGGTGTCGCGCACGCTCACCACCACGCCGCCTTTTTCCAGCAGCACGGCCACTTCGATGCGCCCGCCAGGGTCGGTGTACTTCACCGCGTTGTTCAGCAGGTTGACGAAGGCCTGCGCAAGGCGTGTGCGGTCCGCGTCGACCGCGACGGTGCGATCCGGCAGCAGGGTCACCAGCTCGTGGCGTGCGGCCGCAGCCAGCGGCCGCACGGATTCGATCGCATCGGACAGCACGTCGTTGAGCGACACGATCTCGCGCTTGAGCTCGATGCGGCCCTGGCTCACGCGGCTCAGGTCCATCAGGTCGTCGATGAGGCGGCTGAGCGCCACCACCTGCCGGTCCACGACGGTCGTGGCCCAGGTTACCGACTTCGGGTCGGCGCCCTTGATCTTGAGGACCTCGATCGCGTTGCGCACCGGCGCGAGCGGGTTGCGCAGCTCGTGTGCCAGCGTCGCGAGGAATTCGTCCTTGCGGCGGTTGGCTTCCAGCAAGCGCATCTCGCTCGCCTGCAGTTCCGCCGTGCGCTCCGTCACGCGCCGGTCGAGCGTCTGGTTCAGGTCGGAAAGGCGCGCCTCGGCGTTGCGCCGCTCGCCGATCTCGCCCAGCAGCATGCGGTTGGCCTCTTCCAGCATGCGGCCCTTGCGGTGCAGCTCGGCGAACACCGCCACCTTGCTCTTGAGCACCGCCGGGTTCACCGGCTTGTGCAGGTAATCGACCGCGCCGGTGCCGTAGCCCTCGAGGATGTGCTGGTCCTCGTTGTAGTAGGCGGTGAGGAAGATGATCGGGATGCGCGCCGTCTTCCTGCGCTCCTTCACCATCGACGCCAGCTCGAAGCCGGACATGCCCGGCATGCGCACGTCCAGCACCAGCACCGCGAACTCGTCGGCCATCAGCGCCAGCAGCGCCTCCTCGCCCGAGGTGGCGCGCACGAGGCGGTAGCCCGGGTCGTCGAGCACCGTTTCCAGCACCGCGAGGTTGCGCGGCTCGTCATCGACGATGAGGATGTTGACCGGCGGCTCGGCGGAGGCGTTCTCGCTCATGGCGCGCTCCTAGCGGAACAGCCACACCCGCATCAGCGAGAGCAGCTGGTCCGTGTTCACCGGCTTGGAGATGTAGTCGCTCGCGCCGGCGTCGAGGCACTTCTCGCGGTCGCCCTTCATCGCCTTGGCGGTCAGCGCCAGGATCGGCAGCGTGCGGAACGCGGCGTCCTTGCGGATCTGCCGCATCGTCTCGTAGCCGTCCATCTCCGGCATCATGATGTCCATCAGCACCATCTCGATGTCGGGCGAAGTCTTCAGTATTTCGATCGCCTGCTTGCCGTTGGTGGCGCTCACCACCTCCACGTCGTGGTTCTCCAGCACGGACGTGAGCGCGAAGATGTTGCGAGCGTCGTCGTCCACCACCAGCACCTTGCGGCCGTGCAGCACCTCGCCAGAGTTGTGCAGCTTCTCCAGCATGGCCTGCTTGTCCTGGGGCAGCTCGGTCACCACGCGGTGCAGGAACAGCGCCGTCTCGTCCAGCAGGCGCTCGGGCGAGCGCACGTCCTTCAGCACGATGCTCTTGGCCATCGTGTTCAGCTGGCCCTGCTCCTCGTCGGAGAGCTCCTTGCCGGTGAACACCACCACCGGGATCGACGCGAGCCGCGGCTCGGTGCGCATCTTCTCCAGCAGCTCGAAGCCGCTCATGTCGGGCAGCTTCAGGTCCAGCACCACGCAGTCGAAGGGCTCCTTGCGCATCGCGGCCAGCGCCGCCTCGCCGCTGCCGGCGGAGGCGATGTCGATGTCGTCGTAGCCGAGCAGCTCGATCACGGCGTCGCGCTCGATGGTGTTGTCCTCCACCACCAGCAGGCGGCGGGTGCGCGGGTGGGTGAAGTCCTTCAGTTTCGAGAACGCGGCTTCGAGGCCCGCGGTCGTGGGCTCCTTCAGCAGGTATGCGAAGGCGCCGTGCGACAGGCCGTGCTGGCGCTCTTCCTCCAGCGTGACGATCTGCACGGGGATGTGCCGCAACTGCGGGTCCAGCTTGAGCTGGTTGAGCACCGTCCAGCCCAGCATGTCGGGCAGGAAGATGTCCAGCGAGATCGCCGAGGGCCGGTACTGCCGCGCGAGCGACAGGCCGAGCGAGCCCTTCATCGCCACGAGGCCCTTGAAGCCCTTGTCGCGCGCGAGGCCCAGCAGGATGCGCGCGTAGTGCGGGTCGTCCTCGATGATCAGCAGCACCGGGTCGCCGGGCTCGATGCTCTCGCGGTCGTCCGCCACGTGCTCCTCGCGCGCGACCGGCAGCGCCATCACAGGCACCGCGGGCGCGTCGTCGCTGCTCTTGGTCTTGCGCATCACCGTGGACGAATCCGGGCCCTGGTAGTGCAGCGGCAGGAACAGGGTGAACGTGCTGCCCTGGCCGTGCACCGACGACAGCCGGATCTCGCCGCCCAGCAGCACCGCCAGCTCGCGCGAGATGGCCAGGCCCAGGCCCGTGCCGCCGTACTTGCGCGACGTGCCGGCGTCGGCCTGCTGGAACGCCTCGAAGATCAGGCGCTGCTTGTCCGGCGGCACGCCGATGCCCGTGTCCTCCACCTCGAAGGAGATCACGTTCTGCGTCTGCGAGAGCACCGGGTGGTCGGCCGACCAGCCGCCCTTCGCATAGCCCACCCGCACCGCCACATGGCCGTGCGACGTGAACTTCATCGCGTTGGACAGCAGGTTCTTCAGGATCTGCTGCAGGCGCTTGGGGTCGCTGTCCATCGAGCGCGGCAGGTCGTCCGCGAACTCGATCACCAGCGGGATGCTCTTGGCGTCGGCCACGTGGCGGAAGTTGCGGTCGATGGATTCCTTCAGGCCGTTGAAGGAGATCTCCTCCACGTCCACCGTCACCGTGCCGGACTCGATCTTCGACAGGTCCAGGATGTCGTTGATCAGGTTCAGCAGGTCGGAGCCCGACGAGTTGATGTTGCGCGCGAACTCGATCTGCTTGGGGTTGAGCGTGCGCGGCGCGTTCTCGGCCAGCTGCTGCGACAGGATCAGGATGGAGTTCAGCGGCGTGCGCAGCTCGTGCGACATGTTCGCCAGGAACTCCGACTTGTACTTGGACGTGAGCGCGAGTTCGGAAGCCTTCTCTTCCAGCGCGCGGCGGGCCTGTTCCACTTCGGAGTTCTTGCGCTCCACCTCGGCGTTCTGCTCGGCCAGCAGGCGCGCCTTGGTGCCCAGCTCCTCGTTGGTCTGCTGCAGCTCGATCTGGCGGGCCTGCAGTTCCACCGTCAGCTCCTGCGATTGCTTGAGCAGGCCTTCGGTGCGCATCGTCGCCTCGATGGTGTTGAACACGGCGCCGATCCCCAGCGACAGCTGGTCGAGGAAGTTCAGGTTGACCGGCGAGAACGGGTGCAGCGAGGCGAGCTCGATCACGGCCTTGGTCTGGTTCTCGAACAGCACCGGCAGCACCACCACGCTGACGTGGCGCGCATCGCCCAGGCTGGAGGTGATGGTCACGAAGTCCGACGGCGCGTCGGTCAGCAGGATGCGGCGGTTCTCGATGGCGCACTGGCCGACGAGGCCCTCGCCCATCTGCAACCGGGACGGCAGCGCGAGGTGCCCGCCCTGCGCGTAGGAGGACAGCAGCACCAGCTCGTTGCGGCCGTCCTCGAACTGCGTGGTGTGGTAGATCGAACCCTGGTGCGCGTTGACCAGAGGCGCCAGCTCCGACAGCAGCGTCTTGCCCACGGTGGACAGGTCGCGCTGGCCCTGCATCATCGACGTGAAGCGCGCCAGGTTGGTCTTCAGCCAATCCTGCTCGCGGTTGCGCTCGGTGGTCTCGCGCAGGTTCGAGATCATCGTGTTGATGTTGTCCTTCAGGTCGGACACCTCGCCGCGCGCTTCCACCTGGATCGATCGGGTCAGGTCGCCCTTGGTCACGGCCGTCGCGACCTCGGCAATGGCTCGCACCTGCGTCGTGAGGTTCGCGGCGAGCAGGTTCACGTTACCCGTGAGGTCCTTCCACGTGCCCGCGGCGCCCGGCACGTGGGCCTGGCCGCCCAGCCGGCCCTCCACGCCCACTTCGCGCGCGACGTTGGTCACCTGGTCGGCGAACGTCGCAAGCGTGTCGGTCATGTTGTTGATGGTGTCGGCCAGCGCCGCCACCTCGCCCTTGGCCTGCACCGTCAGGCGCTGCGACAGGCTGCCGTTGGCCACGGCCGTCACCACCTTCACGATGCCGCGCACCTGTTCCGTGAGGTTGGACGCCATGAAGTTCACGTTGTCCGTGAGGTCCTTCCAGGTGCCGGCCACGCCGGGCACCTGCGCCTGGCCACCCAGCTTGCCTTCGGTACCCACTTCTCGGGCCACACGCGTCACCTCGGACGCGAAGCCGTTGAGCTGGTCCACCATCGTGTTGATGGTGTCCTTCAGCTCCAGGATCTCGCCCTTCACGTCCACCGTGATCTTCTGGTTCAGGTCGCCGCGGGCCACGGCCGTCGTCACTTCGGCGATGTTGCGCACCTGCGAAGTGAGGTTCGCGCCCATCGTGTTGACCGAGTCCGTGAGGTCCTTCCACGTGCCCGCCACGCCGGGCACCACGGCCTGCACGCCGAGGCGGCCTTCGGTGCCCACTTCACGCGCGACGCGGGTCACTTCGGATGCGAACGAGCGCAGCTGCTCCACCATCGTGTTGATGGTTTCCTTCAGCTGCAGGATTTCGCCGCGCACGTCCACGGTGATCTTCTTGGACAGGTCACCGTTGGCCACGGCCACCGTCACCTCGGCGATGTTGCGGACCTGGTTTGTCAGGTTCGACGCCATCGAGTTCACGTTGTCGGTCAGGTCCTTCCACACGCCGGCCACGCCGGGCACCTGCGCCTGGCCGCCCAGCTTGCCTTCGGTACCCACTTCACGCGCCACACGGGACACTTCGGAGGCGAAGGCCGAGAGCTGGTCCACCATCGTGTTGATGGTCTCTTTCAGCTGAAGGATTTCGCCCTTCACGTCCACCGTGATCTTGCGGCCCAGGTCGCCCCGCGCGATGGCGGTTGCCACGTCGGCGATGTTGCGAACCTGGTTCGTGAGGTTCGAAGCCATCGAGTTCACGTTGTCGGTGAGGTCCTTCCACGTGCCCGCCACACCCGGCACGGTCGCCTGACCACCCAGCTTGCCTTCGGAACCCACCTCGCGTGCCACACGCGTCACTTCGGACGCGAACGAGCGCAGCTGGTCCACCATCGTGTTGATGGTTTCCTTCAGCTCGAGAATCTCGCCGCGCACGTCCACGGTGATCTTCTTCGAGAGGTCGCCGTTGGCCACGGCGATCGTCACGTCCGCGATGTTGCGCACCTGGTTGGTCAGGTTGGACGCCATCGAGTTGACGTTGTCCGTGAGGTCCTTCCACGTGCCGGCCACGCCGGGCACCTGCGCCTGGCCACCGAGCTTGCCTTCCGTACCCACTTCACGGGCCACGCGCGACACTTCGCCCGCGAAGCCGTTGAGCTGGTCCACCATCGTGTTGATGGTTTCCTTCAGCGCGAGGATTTCGCCCTTCACCTCCACGGTGATCTTGCGCGAGAGGTCGCCCCGCGCAATGGCGGTTGCCACGTCCGCAATGTTGCGCACCTGGCCCGTCAGGTTGGACGCCATGAAGTTCACGTTGTCCGTGAGGTCCTTCCACGTGCCCGCCACACCCGGCACCGCCGCCTGGCCGCCCAGCTTGCCTTCGGTACCCACTTCGCGCGCCACCCGCGTCACTTCGGAAGCGAAGCCGTTCAACTGGTCCACCATCGTGTTGATGGTGTTCTTCAGCTCCAGGATTTCGCCTTTCACTTCCACCGTGATTTTGCGCGACAGGTCGCCCTTCGCCACGGCCGTCGTCACCTCCGCGATGTTGCGCACCTGGCCGGTCAGGTTGTTCGCCATCGAGTTGACGTTGTCGGTCAGGTCCTTCCACGTGCCGGCGACGCCGCGCACCACGGCCTGGCCGCCCAGCTTGCCTTCGGAGCCCACCTCGCGCGCCACGCGCGTCACCTCGGAGGCGAAGCCGTTCAACTGGTCCACCATCGTGTTGAGGGTGTTCTTCAGCTCCAGGATTTCGCCCTTCACGTCCACCGTGATCTTCTTGGAGAGGTCACCGTTGGCCACCGCGGTCGCCACGTCCGCGATGTTGCGCACCTGCGCCGTGAGGTTGGACGCCATCGAGTTCACGTTGTCCGTGAGGTCCTTCCACGTGCCGGCCACGCCGGGCACCTGCGCCTGGCCACCGAGCTTGCCGTCGGTGCCCACCTCGCGCGCCACGCGGGACACCTCGCCCGCGAAGCCGTTGAGCTGGTCCACCATCGTGTTGATCGTGTTCTTCAGCTCCAGGATTTCGCCGCGCACGTCCACGGTGATCTTCTTGGAGAGGTCGCCCCGCGCGACGGCCGTCGTCACCTCGGCGATGTTGCGCACCTGCGCCGTCAGGTTGCCGGCCATGAAGTTCACGGAGTCGGTCAAATCCTTCCACGTGCCGGCGACACCCGGCACCGCGGCCTGGCCGCCCAGCTTGCCTTCGGTACCCACCTCGCGCGCCACGCGCGTCACTTCGGAAGCGAAGCCGTTCAGCTGGTCCACCATCGTGTTGATGGTGTTCTTCAACTCCAGCACCTCGCCGCGCACGTCCACCGTGATCTTCTTGGAGAGGTCGCCGTTGGCCACAGCGGTGGTCACCTCGGCGATGTTGCGCACCTGGCCCGTGAGGTTGGACGCCATGAAGTTCACGTTGTCCGTGAGGTCCTTCCACGTGCCGGCCACGCCTTCCACCGCGGCCTGGCCGCCCAGCTTGCCCTCGGTACCCACTTCACGCGCGACACGGGACACTTCGCCCGCGAAAGCGTTGAGCTGGTCCACCATCGTGTTGATGGTCTGTTTCAGCTGCAGGATCTCGCCCTTCACCTCCACGGTGATCTTGCGCGAGAGGTCGCCCTTGGCGATGGCGGTCGCCACGTCGGCGATGTTTCGCACCTGGCCCGTGAGGTTGGAGGCCATGGAGTTGACCGAGTCGGTCAAGTCCTTCCACGTGCCCGCCACGCCCGGCACGTGGGCCTGGCCGCCGAGGCGGCCTTCGGTACCCACTTCGCGCGCCACGCGCGTCACTTCCGAAGCGAAACCGTTCAACTGGTCGACCATCGTGTTGATGGTTTCCTTCAGCTCCAGGATCTCGCCCTTCACGTCCACCGTGATCTTGCGCGAGAGGTCGCCGCGCGCCACGGCCGTCGTCACCGTCGCGATGTTGCGCACCTGCGAGGTGAGGTTGTTGGCCATCGAGTTGACGGAGTCCGTGAGGTCCTTCCACGTCCCCGCCACACCCGGCACCACCGCCTGGCCGCCGAGGCGGCCGTCGGTACCGACCTCGCGCGCGACCCGCGTCACTTCGGACGCGAACGAGCGCAGCTGGTCCACCATGGTGTTCGTGGCTTCCTTCAGCTGCAGGATTTCGCCGCGCACGTCCACCGTGATCTTCTTCGACAGGTCGCCGTTCGCCACGGCGATGGTGACGTCGGCAATGTTGCGCACCTGCGCCGTCAGGTTGCCGGCCATCTGGTTCACGGAATCCGTGAGGTCCTTCCACACGCCCGACACGCCCTTGACCTGCGCCTGGCCGCCCAGCTTGCCCTCCGTGCCCACCTCGCGCGCGACGCGGGTTACTTCGGACGTGAAGACCGACAGCTGCTCGATCATGCTGTTCACCAGCTTGGCCGAGCGCAGGAACTCGCCCTTGAGCGGCCGGCCTTCCACCTGCAGTTCCATCGACTGGCCGAGGTCGCCCTTGGCCACCGCGCCGATCGTGCGCGCGATGTCGGTCGTCGGCCGCACGAGGTCGTCGATCAGGGTGTTGAGCGAATCCACCTGCTCGGCCCAGCCGCCCATGGTGCCGGGGGCCGAGATACGCTGCGCAAGCCGGCCTTCCTTGCCGACGTTGTTGGACAGCCGCGCGGCCTCGTTGGTGATGCGCTCGGCGTTCGCGATGCAATGGTTGAACGCCTCCGCGATGTTCGCATCCGTGCCGCTCCAGGTAACGGGCAGCCGCATCGAGAAATCCCCGTTCGCGAACGCGCGCAGCGCCGCGAGGATGTGCCGGGCCTGCGCCTCGGCGGCATCGACGGTCTGGATGGGGCCCAACGGGGGCGTATGTGTCGCACGGGATGTTTTCTTCCGTGCAACCGGAGCCGTAACTGCTTTGTCCATCATTTCCGCCTTGCTCGATCTTCACGCTAGTGTCGACGTGAAATTCCGATAAGCGCGTAGGACGGCGCCCACACGTGTAGGCGCGAACCCGTGAAAAAGGCGGGGGTTGCGCGGGTTGTGTACGGATGGGCTACATGTGCGTGTTATTGCACTGTTCGGCAATGGCTCAGCCACGCGGCTGCCGCGGAAGCAGGCGGTGAGCCACGGCAATCTCATCGGGAACCCGGTCCAGCTGGGACAGCAGGAACGTGCCCTGCCGCAGGATGCCCTGCTCTTCCCACTCGCAATAGGCATAGTCGCCCGAGATCGTGCGCACAGTCAGCAGCGCGCTGCTGCCGTGCAGTGCGACTACCTGGCCTGCCTTGATCGATGCCGGATGCTCCACGCTTCCGATCCTAGGCAGGCGCGCATGCAGCACACATCCGGCGGCGGCCCGTTGCGCCGTAGGACGTTGACACGGGCGCGGACAGACGGCGCCGCCGCCGCGCACTGTCGAACTTTCCGGACAGGGCGGCCCGCTGAGGCTGCCGACAATTCCCCATGCTCGAACGCCTCGCGCGCCTGTTCCACCGCGACAAACGTCGGCTCGAGACGCGCCTTCAGCTCGCCCTGAAGGCCGGCGGGATGGCGGCGTGGGAATGGGAAGTGCCCACCGGCCGGCGGTGGTGGTCCAGCGAGATGTTCGTGCTGCACGGCCGCAACCCGAAGGACGGCCTGCCGGATGACTACTACGACCTGGTGCACCCGGACGACCGCGAGCGCGTGCGGTCGGTCGTGAGCGCGACCGTCAAGGCCTGCGCGGACCACAGCGTGCAATACCGCGTCGCGTGGCCCGACGGCTCCTGGCACTGGCTCGAGGCGGCCGGCACGACACTGTGCGACGACGACGGCGGGCCCGAACTCATGACGGGCGTGTGCGTGGACATCGACGAACGCAAGGCGGACGAGAACGACCTGAAGTTCCTGGCCGAGGCGAGCACCGAGCTGGCCGCGCTGACCGACTACCCGCACACGATGCAGCGCATCGCAAGGCTCGCGGTGCCGAACTTCGCCGACTGGTGCGCGGTGGACATGGTCGAGGGCGACCGGCTCAAGCGGGTGGCAGTGGCTCACGTGGACGAGAGCAAGGTTCGGCTCGCGCTCGAACTGCACGAGCGCTACCCGCCCGAGCCGGGCGACCCCGGCGGCGTCTGGAACGTGGTGCGCACGGGCCGCCCGGAACTCGTGCCCGTGATCACGCCGGAGATGCTGGCGGGCGTGAAGGACCCCGAGTTCCGCGAGCACCTCCTCGCGCTGGGCCTGCACTCGTACATGGCCGTGCCCGTGGTTGCGCACGGGACGGTGCTGGGCGCGATCACGTTCATCACCTCGGAGTCGCGCCGGGTGTTCTCGCAGCGGGACCTGGTGCGGGCCGCCGACCTCGCGGCCCGCGCGGCCGTGGCCATCGAGAACGCGGAGCTGGTGGAGGCGCTGCGGCGCTCCGATGCGGCGAAGGACACCTTCCTCGCCACGCTTGCCCACGAGCTGCGCAACCCGCTCGCGCCCATCGTCAACAGCATCGCCCTGCTCGAGCGCGCGGCCGACCCCGCCCGCATGCTGCCGCAGGCCCTCGGCGTGATGCGGCGGCAGACGGCGCACCTCACTCGGCTGGTCGACGACCTGCTCGACGTGGCGCGCATCAACTCGGGCAAGTTCGAGCTGCGCCGCGAGCTGGTGGACCTGCGCGACGTCGTGCGCGCCGCGGTCGAGAGCTCGCAGCCGCTCATCGACCGGTGCCACCACACGCTTGCGGTGGAACTGCCCGGCGCACCGGTGCCGGTTCGCGGGGACCCGGTGCGGCTGGCGCAGGTGGTCGCCAACCTCCTGAACAACGCCGCCAAGTACACCCCGGAGCCCGGCCGCATCGTGCTTGCGATGACGCTGCACGAGTCGCATGTGGAGATCGAGGTATCGGATACGGGCCCCGGCATCCCGCCCGAATTGCTGCCGCGGATGTTCGAGCTGTTCACGCAGGGCGCGGGTGCCGCGCCGGCGCGAAACGGCGACCAGCACGGCCTGGGCATCGGCCTCTTCCTCGTGAAGTCGCTCGCGGAGATGCATGGCGGCCGCGTTTCCGCGGAAAGCGGCGGGGCGGGCACGGGCACGCGGTTCGTGGTGTCGCTGCCGCTGTCCGAAGAGGCGGCAACGCAGGCCGCGCCGGTTGAGGGTGGCGCCGCCACAGCGCCCGCCAAGAAAGTGCTGGTCGTCGACGACAACGTCGACGCGGCCGAGACGCTCGCGCAGCTGCTCGGTTTCCTCAACCACGAGCCGCGAACCGCGCACGACGGTGCGTCGGCGCTGGAGGCCTACGAGGAATTCGGGCCCGACGTGGTGCTGCTGGACATCGGCCTGCCGGACATCGACGGCTACGAAGTCGCGCGGCGCATCCGCAGCAAGGGCGACGGCGCGGACGTGCGCCTCGTTGCGCTGACCGGCTGGGGCCAGAAGGAAGACAAGCGCATGGCCGCCGAGGCGGGCTTCGACGACCACTGGACCAAGCCGCTGGACCCGGCCAAGCTCGAATCGCTTTGAGGCCCTAGGAATTTTCCTAGGCGGCCTAGGAATGGCGGCAGCGGCGATTCGGACTCCTCCGAGCCGCCGTTTCAGCCGCCACCGATGTTGCGAAAAGCTTGCGGCGGGCAAAGTTCAGCCCATGGAACAAGCAATCGCCACCCCTCCCGTGAGAGTCTTCCTCGCAGACGACTCCGGCGAGATCCGGCGCCGTGTGGCCGACATCCTCGTTGCCAACAAGATCGACGTGATCGGCTACGCCGAGACGCCCGACGACTGCATCAGCGGCATCCTGGGCACCAACCCCGACGTGGTCGTGCTGGACGTCCAGCTCGAAGGCGGCTCGGGCCTGCAGGTGCTGAAGGCCGTGAAGGAGAAGGCCCCCGAAGTGGCCTTCGTGGTCTTCAGCAACAACTCGGGCCCCGCCTACCGCAAGCGCTACCTCGGCGAGGGTGCCAACCGTTTCCTCGACAAGAGCACCGAATTCGGCCAGCTCGCCCAGGCCGTGGTGGCCGCCGGCGGCCGCGCGGTCCATTAATGAAATACCCGGAGAGAGGTTCATCCATGCAAGCAGCAGCCACACTCGAAGCCCCGATCCGCGTCGTCCCGCGCGCCCGCACCACGACGTACACGTCCGACGTGCCGACGATCACGACGCTGTGCTCGACCTGCCACCTCAAGGACCTGTGCCTGCCCTGTGGCCTGGCCGGCAACGAGGTGCAGCGCCTCGACGGCCTGATGTTCGGCCGCCGGAAAGTGAAGCTGGGGCAACCGCTCTTTCACGAAGGCGACAAGTTCCAGTTCATCTATGCCGTGCGCAGCGGCACCTTCAAGACCAGCCTGACGCTGCGCGACGGCCGCCAGCAGGTGACCGGCTTCCACATGGCCGGCGAGCTGATGGGCATGGACGGGCTTGCGAGCGGCCGGCACGCGAGCGTGTCCGAGGCACTGGAGGACGCGGAAGTCTGCGCCATCCCGTATGCGCACCTGACCGACCTGGCCGCGCACAACCCCAACCTGCAGCACATCGTGGGCCGCCTCATGAGCCGCGAGATCGTGCGCGAACACAGCCTGATGATGTTGCTGGGGTCCATGAACGCCGAAGAGCGCCTGGCCGCCTTCCTGCTGAACCTGTCGCAGCGGATGAAGGCGCGCGGCTACTCGGCCAGCGAATTCCACCTGCGCATGTCGCGTGCCGAGATCGGCAGCTACCTGGGCATGAAGCTCGAGACCGTCAGCCGCACCTTTTCGCTGTTCCAGCAGCAGGGCATCCTGGAAGTGGACAAGAAGCACGTGCGCATCGTCGACCTCGAACGGCTGTCGTACGCCGTCGAGGCGCGGGTGCAGTAACAGCCCGGCCGGCGCCGGTTCGGTCTACAGGCGCGCGAGAACGCTCGAAACCTTGCCGGCCGGCACGAACAGCACGTCGTACGCGCTGAATTCGCCGCGGCTGGTCAGCTCCACGGGCTGGAAGCCGCATTCCTGCATCAGGCCCGAGAAACGCTGCACCTGCTGCGCGGTGCCGGCGCCCACCACCATCGGTTCGGCGTTGGCATCCGTCATCACGGCAACGCGCATGCCGCGCGTGGCTGCGTTGCGAACGAGCGACTTGGCGCGGTTGAAGATCTGGACGATTTCTTCGAAGTTCATGTCGTGCGGCTCCAAGGTTCCTTTGCGCAGGACTTTATGGCTGGGGCACCGGCGCGGCTGTAGGAGGCAGGCCCTGATCGCTGTGCGCTCCAGGGTGTAGGAGCCGGCCGACATGGGCTCGCGCTAGTGCTAGCCTCCCGGCAGATGCCCGCTTTCACCCGCCACAACGTCCACACCCTCGGCTCGGGGCCGCCCCATGCTCTTCGTGCACGGGTTCGGCTGCGACCAGAACATGTGGCGGCTGCTCGCGCCGCACTTCGCCACGCGCTACCGCGTCATCCTGCTCGACCTGGTCGGCATGGGCGGTTCGCAACTTTCGGCCTACGACCGGCGCAAGTACGCGACGCTGCACGGCCACGCACGCGACATGTGCGAGGTGCTGCGCGAGGACGGCGGCGAGCCGGCCATCTCCGGTGGGCGAGTACATGCAGCGGCACATCCCGAACGCCACGCTCTCCATCATCGAGAACGTCGGCCACTGCCCGCACCTGAGCGCCCCGTGCGCGAGCGTCGATGCCATGGAAGCTTCCTGGCAGCGCCCTGAACCATGGCGCAAGGCGGCCCGCCCGGCCCCGAGAGGCTCTACGAGCTGGCGCCCTGCGGCCTGCTCGTCGCGGACGAGAAGGGCCTGAGACCCGCGAAAGGCGACCGGCTGCTCGTGCACGTGGCCGTCTTCGTGGCCGAGGACCGCCACAAGTACGAGAGCGAGCTGCTCGTGCAGCGCCAGCGCGCCGAGCAGCTGCTCGCGCAGCACGAGGAGGACCAGCGCCAGCTGGCCGCCGCGCGCCGGCAGGCGGAGGAGCGCGCCGTGTTCGCCGAGCAGATGATGGGCATCGTCAGCCATGACCTGCGCAACCCGCTGGGCACCATCCGCATGAGCGCGGCGGTGCTCGGCATGATGCCGCTGGCCGACGCGCAGCGCGACGCGCTCAGGCGCATCGAGCGCGGCACGCTGCGCGCCGAGCGGCTGCTGGCGGACCTGCTCGACGTGACGCAGGCGCGGCTGGGCCACGGCCTGCGCATGCGCAAGACGCGGGTGGACCTGCACGAAGTGGTCGCGGAAGCCGTGTCGGACTGGGCGTCGGCGTTCGGCGAACACACGTTGAAGCACGAGCGAAACGGTGTGGGCGAATGGGACGCCGACCCGGAGCGCGTGGTGCAGGCGATCGGCAACCTGGTGCGCAATGCAGCCAACTACGGCGACCCCACGGTGCCGATCACGGTGTCGAGCGAGGTGCTGGCGGGCAGCTTCCGCGTCACGGTGCACAACGGCGGCGAGCCGATCGCGCCGGATGCGCTGCCTTACCTCTTCGAACCGATGGTGCGCGGGCCCGAGTCGGACCAGCAGGGGCTGGGGCTCGGCCTGTACATCGTGCGGGAGATCGCGCGCGCGCACGGCGGGCGCGTGGAGGCGGCTTCGAGTGCCGCGGACGGCACCACCTTCACCATCGAGCTGGGCACCTAGTCAGGCGCTCTCGAACCACCGGCGCGCGAGCCGGTCCCAGAAGGTGGCGCCCAGCCCGAGGATGTCGTCGTTGAAGTCGTAGGCCGCGTTGTGCAGGTTCACAGGCGGCTTGCCGGGCGTGCCGTTCCCGATGAAGCCATAGGCGCCCGGCACGCGCTCGAGCATGAAGGCGAAGTCCTCGGACGTCATCGCCGGCAGCACGTCGTCGTGCACCGCGCCCTCGCCCGCCACTTCGCGCATCACCTTCGCCATGAACGTCGTCTCGGCCGCGTGGTTCACCGTCGCCGGGTAACCGGGCTTGAGGATGAACTCCGCCGTCGCGCGATGCGCCTGCGCCACGTGCGTGCTGATCCGCTCCATGCCCTCGATCAGCGCGTTGTGCGTGTCCGTGCGCAGCGTGCGCGTGGTGCCGTAGATGACGGCCTGGTTGGGGATGATGTTTTCCACCGTGCCGCCGTCGATCCTGCCGACGGTGAGCACGGCGCTGTCGAGCGGGTCCACCGTGCGTGACACCAGCGACTGCAGCTGGCCGACGATCGCGCAGGCGACGGGAATCGGGTCCACGGTGGTGTGCGGCTGCGCGGCGTGGCCGCCGCGGCCGGTCACGCGGATCTCGAAGCGGTTGGCCGACGCCATGATCGGGCCGATGCGCACGCCCATCTCGCCGGCCGGCAATGCGGGCCAGTTGTGCAGCGCGAAGGCCGCGCGCGCCGGGAAGCGGTCGAAGAGGCCGTCCTCGATCATCTTGCGCGCGCCGGCGCCGCCCTCTTCGCCGGGCTGGAAAACGAAGTGCACGGTGCCGTTGAAATCGGGGTTCTTCGCAAGCAAGGTGGCACCACCGAGCAGCATCGCCATGTGGCCGTCATGCCCGCACGCGTGCATGCGGCCGGGCGTCGCGCTCGCATGCGCGAACTGGTTGAGCTCCTGCACCGGCAGCGCGTCCATGTCGGCGCGCAGCGCGAGCGCACGGGCCGGGTCGTCGGCATCGCGGCCCTTGCCGCGCAGCGTGGCAACCACGCCGGTGCCGCCCATGCCGCGATGCACGGGCAGGCCCAGTGCCTGCAGCCACGCGGCCACGCGGTCGGACGTGCGCTTCTCCTCGAAGCGCAGCTCGGGGTCGGCATGCAGTTCGCGCCGCACCTGCAGCAGCTTGCCGATGTAGGGCGAGACGTCGGGGGGTAACTGCGTCATGTGTCCGCCAGGCCGTGTTTCATGGCGTAGCGTACCAGCTCGGTCTGGTTGGAGAGCCCCAGTTTCTGCAGCAGGTTGGCCTTGTGCGTGCTGACGGTCTTGACGGAAAGGTTGAGCTGGCCGGCGATGTCGCTCACCGACACGCCGTCCACCAGCAGCTTGAACACCTGGAACTCGCGGTCGGAGAGCGACTCGTGCGGCGCGTCGTCCCCGCCGCCGGGCATCGCGCCCAGCGCCAGCTGCTCGGCCACCTCGGCGCTGATGTACGCACCGCCGCCCGCGATCTTGCGGATGGCCTGCTCCAGCTGGCCCGGCGCGCTTTCCTTGGTGAGGTAGCCGCTCGCGCCCGACTTGATGGCGCGCATCGCGTACTGCGTCTCCTGGTGCATGCTGAGCACGAGGATGCGCAGCTTGGGCTTTTCGGCCTTCACCTGCTTGATCAGCTCCATGCCGCTGCGCCCCGGCATCGACAGGTCGAGCACGAGCACGTCGAATTCCAGCTCGCGCACCCGCTTGATCACCTCGGTGCCGTCGGCGGCTTCGCCCACGACGGACATGCCTTCGACGTCGCCCACGATGCGCTTGAGGCCCTCGCGCACGATCGCGTGGTCGTCGGCGAGCACGACGCGGATCATGCGGCTTCCTTTTTCTCGACGGGGATGCGCGCCTCGACGGTCGTGCCCTGCCCCGGCGCGCTGTGGATGGCGACCTTGCCGCGCAGCAGGTAGGCACGCTCGCGCAGGCCCGCAATGCCCAGCGAATGCGCCTTGCGCGGCGCATCGGGCGCGAAGCCCACGCCGTTGTCCTCGATGCGCAGCAGGATGGCTTCGGGTTCGGTGGAAACGCGCACGCGCACCTTGGTGGCCTTCGAATGCTTGGCGGCGTTCTGCAGCGACTCCTGCACGATCCGGAACGCCGCCGTGGCGTAGGGTTCTTCCAGCTCCAGGTCCTCGTCGAGGTCCAGCACGCATTTGATCCCGCTGCGCTGCGTGAAGTTCTGCACCGCCCACTCGATGGCGGGCACGAGCCCCAGGTCGTCGAGCACCAGCGGGCGAAGGTCGGCGGCAATGCGGCGCGTGGACGCCACAGCGGTATCGAGCATGCGCAGCATGTCGTCGAGCTTGGCTTGCGCGCCAGCGGGGTTGGTCGCGATGTTGCCCTGCAGGAAGATGGTGTCCATCTTCAGCGCCGTGAGCGACTGCGCGAGCTCGTCGTGCAGCTCGCGCGCGATGCGGCTCTTCTCCTGCTCGCGCACGCCCGCCGACTCCGCCGCGAAGGTGGCCAGCTCGCGCTCGGCGCGCACGCGCTCGGTGACGTCGCGCATGATCACCGTGTAGACCTTGCCCTGCGCGGTCTCCAGCTGCGAGATCGACGCTTCCATCGGGAATTCCTCGCCGTTCGCGCGCAACCCGTACACGATGTTCGTGCGGTCGCCCATGCGGCGCGAGGTGACCCCGGTGCGGCCGAAAGTGCGCACGTGGTCGGAATGCTCGCCGCGATACCGGCGCGGCATCAGCCGCTCCAGCGGCTGGCCCAGCACGGCGGCGGCGTTCCAGCCGAAGATCTTCTCGGCCGCGCGGTTGTAGAGGATGACGCGCTGCTGCTCGTCCACCGAGATGATGCCGTCCATGGCGGAGTCGAGCAGCCCGCCCAGGCGCTGCGCCAGGCGCATCTGCTCCTCTTCGCTCTGCATGCGGTCGGTGACGTCGCGCAGGATGACGGTGAAGAGCTTGCCCTCGGGGGTTTCCAGCTGGGAGATCGAGGCGTCGACCGGGAACTCCTCGCCGTTGGCGCGCTTGCCGTAGACGATGCTGCTGCCGCTCATGCGCCGCGAGGTGACGCCGGTTTCGCCGAAGCGCTTCACGTGGCCGCCGTGGGCGGCCTGGTAGCGCTCGGGGATCAGGCGGTCCAGCGGCTGGCCGCGCATCTCGTCGGCCTTCCAGCCGAAGATCTTTTCCGCGGCGCGGTTGTAAAGGACGATCTTCTGCGACTCGTCGACCGTGATGATGGCGTCCATCGCGGAGTCGAGCAGGCCCGCGAGGCGGGCGTTGGCAAGATCGTTGCCGAGCGTCGAAGAGGGCACGTGTACTGAACCGGGACTCTTTTGCCCGGGATTACAGCACAACACCCTCCCATTAGCACCTTGGGGTTAACGCCCCGGGCAGCCCTCCGGCCGCTGGCTGGGGTCGAAGGGACATTCGTTGACTTCCGCCGGCGTCATGCGCAGCAGCGCCGTCAGCGAGCACGCCGCGAAACTGATCGCCCAGAAGATGAAGAACGCCACGGTGTAGATGCCCTGCCGGGACATCCCGAGCGGCTGGCCGCCCCATTGCAGCTCCATCGGGTCCGCGAAGGCGAACACCACCAGTTCCAGCGCGCAGGCGGCCATGAAGGCCGGCCACACGGTCCACATGATGCGTTGGGCCCACATGGCCGCTGCCTCAGGGACGCGCCGGCGTGGCCGCGTGGTTGCGGCCCTGCTGCGCGGGCAGCAGCGCGCGCTCGGCGGCCAGCTGCTTGTTGATCTCGACGCCGCGGCGGTAGTAGTCCTCCGCGACCAGCTTGTCGGAGCCGCTCACGGCGATGAACATGGTGACGACGCCCGCGACGATCACCGCCGCGGGGCCCGAGATGAGCAACCACACGTGGCCGTGCTTCCACCAGGGGCGGGCCTGTTGTTCCTGTTGCTTGGCATCCATGGGTGAGCCTCCTTTTAGCGCGGCACGAGGAAGACGGACTTCTCGCTCACGTGGGCGTCGCCGCCCACCGTGCCGATGTTGAAATGGATCGGGTGCGAGCCGGGCGCGGCTACACCGAACGGGGCCTGCAGCCGCACGGCCACCCAGCGGGACTGCGCGGGGCCGACCTCGACCTCGGTGTCCGACGCGACGGCGAGGCCGGGCAGCCCGTCCGCGCCGATGCGATAGCGCTGCGCCCGCTCGGTGGCGTTCATCACCTGCAGGCGGTAGACGTTCTCCAGCTTGCCGCCGGGCACGATGCGCGCGAGCGAAGCGCGGTCGCGCACCACGTCCACCTTCAGCGGCGTGCGCATCGCCAGGCTGATGGCCAGGCCCATGCCGAGCGCGCCGAGGATGGTGGTGTAGACGAGGACACGCGGGCGCAGCACGCGCTGCACGATCTGCGCGCCCTTCCAGCCTTTCTTCAGCGCGTTCTGCGTGGTGAAGCGGATCAGGCCCTTGTCGTAGCCCATCTTGTCCATCACGCCGTCGCACACGTCCACGCACGCGGCGCAGCCGATGCATTCGTACTGCAGGCCGCCCCGGATGTCGATGCCGGTGGGGCAGACCTGCACGCACAGGCTGCAGTCGACGCACGAGCCCAGGCCCAGCGCCTTCGGGTCGGCCTTGCGCGAGCGCGACCCGCGCGGCTCGCCGCGCGCGGCGTCGTAACTCACGATCATCGTGTCCTTGTCGAACATCGCGCTCTGGAAGCGCGCGTAGGGGCACATGTACTTGCACACCTGCTCGCGCATGAAGCCGGCGTTGCCGTAGGTGGCGAAGGCGTAGAAGAACACCCAGAAGATCTCCCACGAGCCCATGCGGGTCTGCAGGAATTCGAGGCCCAGCTCGTGGATCGGCGTGAAGTAGCCCACGAAGGTGAAGCCGGTCCACATCGCGAGCGTGCCCCAGATCATGTGCTTGCTGGCCTTCTTGACGAACTTCTCCAGCGACATGGCCGAGCCGTCGAGGCGGATGCGCGCCACGCGGTCGCCTTCGACGTGCCGCTCGATCCAGAGGAACAGCTCGGTGTACACCGTCTGCGGGCACGAGAAGCCGCACCACAGGCGCCCCGCGATGGCCGTGAAGAGGAACAGCGAGAGCGCGCTGATCACGAGGATGCCCGTGAGGTAGATGAAGTCCTGCGGGTACAGCACGTAGCCGAAGATGTAGAAGCGGCGCGCGCCCAGGTCGAACAGCACCGCCTGCCGCTCGCCCCACTGGAGCCATGGCAGGCCGTAGAAGACCAGCTGCGTGAGGATGACGAAGGCCCAGCGCCAGCGGGCGAAGGTGCCGGTCACGGCCCGCGGGTAGATCTTGCTTTCGGATGCGTAGAGTGACTGGACCTCGCCCTCTTCTGCCTGCGCCGGGACGATGGGGATGACTTTCATGAACCCCATGGTGCCTTCCGCGCCGGGGTGGCGACTTGATCCAGGTCAGGCACTTCGCTAATACTTCGTACCGATGGACAGCTCGGACGCGTTGCAGGTCATCGAAGGCTCCGGCGCCGGGGTCAGCTCACTCGGTGGCGCATGGCTGCAGGTGACCGACCTCGAAGGCGAAACGAAGTGGTATTCGCGAGCGTTGCGGGCAGCACCGATCCTCGTGGACGACAAGATCGCGGTCTTCGTGCTGGCCAACACCCGTCTCGTCCTGCAGCAGGCGCCTGCGCCCGGCACGGTCGGCGCACTCCTCGAGACCGACGACATCGAGGGCGAATCGCGACGGCTGCAGTCCCTGGGGCCAGGCCGGCCGGTGAACGCGTGGCGCTCGACGGCGATGTGAGCGCGCAGCATTTCACCACCCCGCTTGGCAGCGCGTTCACCCTGCTGGAAGTGAACCGGCAGGACATCGCCAGGGCGGTGAGCCAGCGCGCCGCCGAACGGGTCGCGCTGAGGAACGTCCGCGAGTCCCTCGACGGCTACGAAAACGAGGAAGCCATGAAGCGCAAGCTGGTGCAGCGCTACAAGTGGTTCATCGTGGGCATCGTCGCGGCCGTCCTCGTCACGCTCTTCACGGTCTACCGGATCGCGGCCGACCGCGCGCAGGCAGCGCGCGGCGGGGCCACGTTCCAGCTCAAGTAGGCCCTAGCAACCGGCCGTGCACTTCCCGGCGGCGTCGAACGACATCGTGCGCCCCGACAGCGGGATGTGCACCGGCATCTTCGCGGCCTTCATGAAAGCCTCGGTCTTCGTGCCGGCACGCACCTGCCCACCCTGCGTGGCGGCCTCGTTGGCATGCGAGGCGATGACGGCGGCGGGCTTGACGAGGTCGTTCATCACATAAGCTGCTTCGGCCGGCCCGGTGGTGAAACCGTCGCCGATGTTCATGACAGCGAGCTGCGCGCGATAGAGGTCGCGCACCACGCGCTCCTGGTCGGCCGTGACGCCCGTGTCGCCGGACAGGTACACGGCCAGCCCGTTGCTGAAGCGCACGACATAGCCGGTGGCCAGGCCGACGTCGCCCCAGATGCCGGCCTCCTTCATGTGCTTGCCGAGGTCACCGGGGATGTAGTCGGGATCGAGGCCGTTGCTGTGCATCGCGGTCACGGTTGCGATGCGCACACCGCCCACGACAACGCTGCCGCCGAACCGCGCGAGGATCGAATCGGCCGGGTTGCCGCCATTGGCGCGCAGCTTCGCGGCGAAGAACGAGGGCATGTCGCTGCCCGTCACGATCTTGGCCTTCTTGGCCAGCGCGATGTTCACCGCGAGCGAATTGGGGATCTGCGACACGGACATGTCGGGCGCCGCGCAGGTGCCCGCGCCGACAGCGCGCGTGTGCGCATTGCCCACGTGGTCGCCGTGCATGTGCGTCACGAGGATGACGTCAATCTTGCCCAGGCGCGGGTCGTTCGCGCCGACCACGGAGCGGCCCGGGTCGTACAGCACGCGCGTGCCATTGGGGTCCTCGAAGACGAGCGCCCGGTCCTGCGCGCAGAACTCGCCGTCGAAGCCGCCCAGCGGCGTGACCTTGACGACGCCGGGCCCCATGGTCGCCGGCAGCGGCGCGGGCGGGGTGGCACAACTGGCGAGCACCACCGCGGCGGCGGCGACGAGGGCGTTGCGAACGAAATGTCTCATGCTTCTTTTCCTTCGTGGTGACGTCGGGCTGCTTTATGGCACGCCGGGCATCAATCCGGCAATTGGGGCACATCCCCAGCCACCACGAGGTGCAGCTTGCCGGCCGGGAAATAGCGCTTCATGGCGGCGTTGGCCTGCTCGCGCGTGACGGCCTGCATGCGGCGCGGGTACTCGTCGAGATACGAGGGACCGAAGCCATAGCGCTCCGCGAACACCAGCGCACCGGCGATGCCCGCATTGCTGCCCAGGTTCACCTGGAAGTTGCCGGCGAAGAAGTCCTTCTGCGCCCGCACCTCGTCTTCCGTGGCGCCCTCGCGCACGTAGCGGTCGATCTCTTCGCGGGTGGACTTCAGCGCCGCCGCCAGGTTCTGCGGCGCGAGGTTGACGTTGACGAACCACAGCCCGTCCAGCTCCTCGCTGAAACCGAAACGCGACGCGAGCGAATACGAAAGGCCCTCCGTGTCGCGCACGCGCTTGCCGATGCGCGAGGCGAGCGCGCTCTGGCCGAGCACCGCGTTGGCCACCAGCGCCGCCTCGAAGTCGGGATCGAGGCGGCGCAATCCGCTGGCCCCGCCGAGCATGAGGTTCATGTTGGCCTTGCCGGGCATCGCCACCAGCTCGCGCGCAGGCGCCCCGGGTGCGACGCGCGCGAGTTGCGGCCATTCGAGGCGCTTGCCGGCGGGCAGCGCACCGAACGCCTTCTCCGCCGCGGCGATCGCAGCTTGCGGATCGACGTCGCCCACGATCGCCAGCACCACGTTCGCGCCGGTGAAGCGCTGCGCATGGAACTCACGCAACTGCGCGGCGGTGAGCGCGCGCGTGTTCGCCACCTTCTCGGCCCGGCCGGGCTGCCAGTAGGGGTGACCTTGCGGGTACGCGAGCTGCACGAGGCGCTGCATCGCGCGGTCGGCCGTGCTGTCGTCGGCACGCAGGACGTCCGTCTCCAGCTCCTGCTTGGCCAGCGCAAGTTCGCCCTCTGCGAACGCGGGCGAACGCAGCTCCTCGCCGGCGATCTCCAGCAGCAGCGGCAGGTCGCGCGCGGCGCCGGCCAGCGTGAAACCGGTGTCGCCCAGCCCAAGGCCGTAGCTGCGGGTCGCGCCGACGCTGTCGAGCAGGCGGCCGATCTCCTCCTTCGTGCGCGCTGTCGTGCCGCGCGCGAGCATCCTCGAGAGCAGCGATGCCATCATCGGCTGCCCCGCCGGCGATGCGGCATCGCCACCGAGCACGGCCCCGCGCACGGCAACCGTCGGCGAGGCGGTGTTGCGGATCACGTCGACGACGACGCCGTTGGGCAGCACGCGGCGCACCGTGCGCTGCGCGAAGCTGGGCCGCTGCGCGGCTTCCGCGCGCGCTGCGGCCGGTGCCGGCGTGGCCTGTGCGGCACTGGCCTGCGGCGGGGGCGACGCAGGAACGGCAGCCGCGCGCGGCGTGCCGGGCGGCAAGGGCACGAACCAGCCGATCGTGCCGCGCTCCGGCACAAGGTAGGCGCGCGCCACGCGCTGCACGTCCGCGGGCGTGACGCGCGCGATCTCCTGCGGCAAGGTGACGTAGCGTTTCCAGTGCGACGACGCGACGTACTCACCGAGGTTGCGCGCAAAGCTGTAGGCACCGTCGCGCGTGCGCAGCAGGTCCACTTCGATCTGGCTGCGGGCGCGCGCCACTTCCGCGTCGGTCACGCCCTTTTCCGCGACGTCGGCCAGCACCGCCTTGATCACGCGCTCCGCTTCTTCGTGCGTCTTGCCGGGCGGGAGCGTGGCCTGCACCAGGAACGGGTACGGGTCGCGCAGCGCGAAGTTGAGGACGGCAACGCCGCTGGCGATGCCGGTGTCGCGCAGCGCCTTGTACAACCGCGAATTCACGCCCTCGGACAGGATGTTGTCCAGCACCATCAGCGCGTTGAAGTCCGGGTGCATCACGCCGGGCCGCGTGTAGCCGGCCATCACCAGGCCGAAGGTGCCGGGGCGGCGCACGATGGTCCGGCGCTCGCCTTCCTGCGGCGGCTCCACGGTCAGCACGCGCGGGATCGGCTGTGTGGACTTCGGGAAGCCGCCGAACTCCTTGTCGAACAGCGCGAGCGCAGACTCGGTGTCGAAGTCGCCGGAGAGGATGGCGGTGGCGTTGTCCGGGTGGAAGAAAGTCTTGTAGATTTCGCGCAGCTTCGCCGTGCTCACGCCCTCGATGTCGGAGCGGTAGCCGATGGTGGGCCAGTGGTACGGGTGCGAAGTGATGGCGGTGGCCACCACCGACTGCAGCAGCACGCGCTGCGGGTTGTTCTCGCCGATCTCGTACTCGTTGCGCACCACCGTCATCTCGGACTGACGCTCGTTGTCGAGGATGAGCCCGCGCCCGAGCCGGTCCGCCTCGATCTTCATCGCGCTGTGCAGCTTGTCCGAAGGCACCGTGGAGTAGCCGTTCATGCGGTCGTACCACGTGGTCATGTTGCTGCTGCCCGCGTCCGCCCCCAGCTCGTACAGCACCTCCTGGAAGGTCTTGTGCCCCTTGGCCCGGCCGAAGTTCTCGGTCGACTTGTTGAAGATCATGTGCTCCAGCAGGTGCGCGGCGCCGGTGTAACCCGGCGCCTCGTTGCGCGAGCCCATGTGGTAGACCACCATGAACGTCGCCACCGGTGCGCTGCGGTCCGCATGCAGCAGGATCGGCATGCCGTTGGACTTCAGGCGGTACTGCGAGATGCCGCCGAAGGTTTCGACGTGTTCGACGTTGGCGGGCAGCGCGTGCGCGGCGAGGGAAAGCACCGCCAGCAGGGCGGCAAGGACGAGGCGAATCATGCGGGTGATTCTGCCGCTAACCGAGGTGGAACACGAAGAAGGGCTCGCTGCCCGCGTCACCTTCCACGCCGACCAGCGCCTGGCAGACGGCGCGGTCGCGCGCCGACTCCCAGCGCATGCAGGCCGTGAGCTCCTCGATGCTCATGCCCGGCTTGGACTGCAGCTGCAGCCACTGGGCGTACGCGGCACCCGCGTCCGGGCTGCGGCTGCCCAGCTCGCGCGCGATGCGCTCCACCACGTCGGCTTCGAGGCGCGCGCGCTCGTCGGCCGCCAGATGCCGGCAGCCCTTGAGTTCGGCGCGGATGCCTTTCACCACACCGCAAGCATAGGCGCCTTCAGCGCGTGACGATCGGAAACGTCCCGGTGGGCTTGTCGAAAAGCGTGAAGAAGCGCACCAGGTCGATCGAGGAGCCCGCCACCTTGAGATCGGAGGACAGCAGCGTGTCCTTCACGCCCGCGGTCCCGGCCATCATCTTGACGAAAACCGGGCGCGTGAGCGTGAGCGTGGCGTTGGCCGACGAGTCCACCGGGCCCTTGCGGTGGTGCATGACGGAGTTTTCCAGCCAGAGCACGAACGACTCCTTCGTGTCGGTGAACACGAGATTCACCTTCAGGTCCTTGCCCTCCGCGGCGCCCGCATCGAGCGCAGCCGCCAAGGCTTCGAGGAAACGTTCCACAGGCGTCTGCGAGAGCGCATCGATGAAGTACGAGCGGTCCACGCCCTTCTTCGGCGGGCCTTCGCGCAGCTCCATCGCGGCGGTGAGGTAGCTGTTGCGCCAGGTCGTGGCTTCGGCCATGTACGCCATCTGCTCGTAGCTGCGCGCCAGCAGCTCGCGCGCCTCCTTCGAGGGGGACGACAGCACAAGGTGGTTGAGCAGCTCGGCGGCCCAGCGGAACTCGCCCTTGTCGTAGGCGGCGCGCGCGGCGGCGAGCACCTTGTCCGCGCCACCCGAGAGCTCGACGTAGCGCTTGCCGGATTCGGCCGGCGGCAGCGGGTCCAGGTTGGCCGGGTTGCCGTCGTACGCGCCCAGGTAGAACTGGTACACCGCCTTCACGTTGTGCCGCACGTCGCCGTAGTAGCCGCGCGCGCCGAAGTGCGCCTGCAGCGACTTCGGCAGCTTGACCTTCTCCGCGATCTCGCGCGGCGTGTAGCCGGCGTTGATCATGCGCACCGTCTGGTCGTGCGTGTACTTGTAGACGTCGCGGTGCGCGCGGATGAATTCCGCGATGCGCTGGTTGCCCCAGATCGGCCAGTTGTGCTGGCCGAAGTACACCTCGGCGTCGCCCAGCTGCTCCAGCGCCGACTGCATGTAGGCGGACCAGCGCAGCGCGTCGCGCACCTTGGCACCCCGCACCGGCAGCAGGTTGTGCATCGTCTGCGCCAGCACCTCCGCGCCGCCGTAGGCCTTGCGCTCGGGGATGGAGAAGGTCAGCTCCGCCGGGCACTCGGCGCCGGGCACGTTGTGGAACACGAAGCGCACGCCGTCGACCACGTGTTCCTCGGTCGGCTTGGTGATCACCAGCGTCGGCTGAAGGATGCCGACCGAGCCGTACACCACGCCCTTGCCGAGGCCCGTGTCGACGTTGCCGGTGGCCGAGCGCGGCAGGTTCTTGCCGAACTGGTACATCGAGCGGCGCGCCATGGCCGTGCCCACCATCATGTTCTCGCTGGTCGCCTCCTCCATGAAGCCTTCGGAGGCGATGATGGGCAGCTTGCGCTGCGCCACCTCCTCCGGCGTGACCACGCCGAGCACGCCGCCGAAGTGGTCCGCATGCGCGTGCGTGAAGACGACCGCGCTCACGGGCTTGTCACCGAGGTGCTTGCGCGCGAAAGCCATCGCGGCGGCGGCGCTCTCCTTCGCCGTGAGCGGGTCCACCACGATCCAGCCCGTCTTGCCTTCGACCAGCGTGACGTTGCTGATGTCGAAGCCGCGCACCTGCCAGATGCCGTCGGTGACCTTGTAGAGGCCCGCGCTCGCGTTGAGCTTCGCGTGCCGCCACAGGCTCGGGTTGACGGTGGATGGCGCTTCGCCCTTGATGAAGTCCCACTCGGCGAACTCGGCGAGCACGGTGCCGTTGGCGGCCTTGATCTGGCCTTCGGGCCGGGCGATGAGGCCGCGTTTCGCGTCCTCGAAATCCTGCGCGTCGCCCAGCGGCAGCGCGGTGAATGCGCGGTTGGCGGCAGCCGTTGCCGGCGCCGCACCGGCGGGGGGCACCCCGTCATGCGAAACGGTGTTGGTGCAGGATGCAAGCGCAGCCAGCATGGCGCCGGCCGCGCCCAGGCGCAGTGTCCTCGATTCCATCGACGTCTCCTCCGTCCGCCGCAATGATGGCCACAGCAGGTCCCCAAAGTCCAGCCGGGATGCGACACACGCCCCACGAAACCCCCGCGGCTGGGCATGATGGGGGCATGAACGGAACCCCTCCCCCGCGGCCGACCCCGCCGCCCGCCACGCCGGCCATGCCGCCCCGCAAGTCGTGGTGGTGGTTCGTCGTGGTGCTGGCCATCAACTACTTCATCGTCACGCAACTGTTCCCGCAGGCCGACGCGCCGGTGACCGTGCCCTACACCGTGTTCCGCGAGGAGGTGGGCAAGAACAACATCACCGCCATCTACAGCCGCGGCACCGCCATCGAAGGGCGCTTTCGCGCGCCGGTGACCTGGCCGACGCCGGAGGACGTGAAGCAGGCGCGCGCGGCCAGCGCGCCGCGCACGGCCATCGACCGGCGACTGCTGCCGCCGCCACGCACCTCCATCCACTTCACCACCGAGCTGCCCGCCTTCTTCGACCGCAACCTCGAGGGCTACCTGATCGAGCATGGCGTGGAGATCAGCGCGGTGCCCATCCAGCAGGGCAGCGGCTGGGCCACCCTGCTCTACGGCTTCGGGCCGGCGCTGCTGCTGATCGGGTTCTACGTGTGGCTGTACCGCCGCGCCGCGCAAGGCGGCGGTGGCGGGCTAGGCGGCGGGATGTTCGGCATCGGCAAGAGCAAGGCCAAGCGGTACGACGCCGCCGACCCGGCGAACCGCGTGACCTTCAACGACGTCGCCGGCATCGATGAAGCCGAGAACGAGCTGGTGGAGATCGTCGACTTCCTCAAGGCACCGGAGAAGTACACGCGGCTGGGCGGCACCGCGCCCAAGGGCGTGCTCCTCATCGGCTCACCCGGGACGGGCAAGACGCTGCTGGCCAAGGCAGTGGCCGGTGAGGCCGGCGTGCCGTTCTTCTCGATGAGCGCCGCCGAGTTCGTGGAGATGATCGTGGGCGTGGGCGCCGCGCGCGTGCGCGACCTCTTCAAGCAGGCGCGGGAAAGCGCGCCGGCCATCATCTTCATCGACGAGATCGACGCGATCGGCCGCGCACGTGGCGGCATGATGATGGGCGGCGGCCACAGCGAGCAGGAGCAGACGCTGCAGCAGATCCTGACCGAGATGGACGGCTTCAGCGGCCGCGAAGGCATCATCGTGCTGGCCGCAACGAACACGCCGGACGTGCTGGACCGCGCGCTGCTGCGCCCCGGCCGCTTCGACCGGCGCGTGGTGGTGAACCTGCCGGACAAGGCCGGCCGCGAGGCGATCCTGCGCGTGCACGTGCGCAAGGTGCCGCTCGCGGCCGACGTGAACCTCGAGGAACTGGCGCAGGCCACCCCCGGCTTCTCCGGTGCGGACCTGAAGAACCTGGTGAACGAAGCGGCGCTGCTCGCGGCGCGGCGCGCCGAGGACGCGGTGACGCACAAGGACTTCCTCGACGCGCTGGAGAAGATCGTGCTCGGCCCCGAGCGGCCGCTGCTGCTGACGGCCGAAGACCGCGAGCGCATCGCGTACCACGAGAGCGGCCACGCCGTCCTCGGCCTGCTGGTGCCGGGCGCCGACCCCGTGCACCGCGTGAGCATCGTGCCGCGCGGGCAGGCCCTCGGCGTGACCTACCAGCGGCCGCAGACCGACCGCTACAACTACCCCGAGGCCTACCTGCGCGCGCGCATCATCGGCATGCTGGGCGGCCGCGCGGCCGAGGAAGTGGTGTACGGCACCAAGACGACCGGCGCCGAGAACGACATCGAGCAGGCCACCCACATCGCGCGCGGCATGGTCACGCGCTGGGGCATGAGCGATGCGATCGGCATGGTGCAGCTCGCGCCGCGCGAGAACGCGTACCTCGGCACGTCGATGGGCTTCGGCGGCGAGAAGCCGTTCAGCGAGCAGACCGCGGCGCTGATCGATGCGGAGGTGAACCGCATCATCCACGGCTGCCACGAGGAGGCGAAGCGCCTGCTGCGCGAGCACCGCGCGGCGCTCGATGCGCTCGTGGCGGCGCTGCTGAAGAAGGAGACGCTGGCCGAGGACGAAATCCTCGAGGCGACGGGGCTTCCGCCGGCGCCGCAGCTCGAAGGGCGGCCGGTCGCTTCGTGATCAGGTGTTGCGCACGAACGTGGCGATGGCAGCGGCCGACGCCTGCGGGTACTGGTGCTGCGGCCCGTGCCCCGCCTGCGGGAAGGTCACCACCTGCAGCGTCGTCAGCGCGCCGTTGAGCGCGTACCAGTTCTCCACCGGGCAGATGATGTCGTGGTCGCCGCCCACGTGAAGGATGGGTTTGCGCGTCGCCTTGAGCAGTTGCAGGATCGGCGGCGCGGGGAAGAGCGGGTTCTTCGGCGCATCGCCGATGTTGCGCGCCGCCCATCCGCCGTCCACCGGGGGGCTGCGGCCCTCGGTGCGCTGGGCGATGCGGCGCGCGGACTGCTTCGCCGCTTCGCGGCTGGCCTCGGACTTCGGCTCGAAGAACAGCGCGACTTCGTCCTCGTGCGTGTTCACCGGCTTGCGCGCGAGGTCGTAGAACAGCTGCTCGCCCGTTTTCACCAGCGGACCGGGCGGCGTGGTGCCCACCAGCACGAGCTGCGCCACGCGCTCGGACGCCATCGCCATCACGAGCTGCGCGGCGATGCCGCCGATGGACCAGCCGCCGACGGCGACGTCGGTGAGGTCCAGCGCGGCCATCAGTTCGACCGCGTCGCGGGCGAGCGAGGATGGGTCGTACGAAGGCGCGCCGGTGGACAAGCCGAGCCCGCTGTAGTCGAAGGTGATGACTCGCAGGCCACCGGCCGCGAGCCCGTCGAGGAACGCGGGGTCCCAGGTGTCGAGGTTGCCGCGAAAGCGGTTGAGCAGCAGCAGCGTGCGGCCTTCGCCGATCACGCGGTACGCGATGCGGCGGTCCTTGAGTTCGGCGAAGCGGTTGGGGGTTGCGACGGCGGTGGACATGGTGGGTTCCTTTCGTGTGCTGCGAATGTAGGAACCCGCTGGCCCCAGATAAAGCCGGTGCGCCGCGAAAGCATTGTTTCCGGGAAGGAAACAACTACACGTCCGGGTGCGTAGCGAAGAGCTCCACCGTCCAATCGATGAAGGTACGCACCCGCGCCGGCACGTGCGTGCGGGAGCGGTAGCCGACATACGCGGCCAGCGGCGCGCGCTCCCAGTCCGCCAGCACCTCGACGAGCTCGCCGCTTCGCAGGTAAGGCGCGACGAGCACGCGCACGAACTGCCCCACGCCGCCGCCCGCGAGCACGGCCGCGAGATGCGCGTTGCTGTCGTTCACCGCGAGCGCATGCGGCGGCGTGGCTTCGCGGCGCGCATCGCCGCGGCCGAACACCATCGGGTAGCGGCGCCCGGTCTGCGCGGAGAAGAAGATCACGCTGCGGTGGCCGGCCACGAGGTCTTCGGGCTGCGCGGGCACGCCGTGCTTGCGCAGGTAAGCAGGCGAAGCGACGGTGGCGAAGCGCAGGTCGCCCACTTTGCGCGCGACGAGCGATTCGTCCGCGAGCCGGCCGCCGCGGATCACGCAGTCGACGTTCTCCTTCAGCAAATCCACCGTGTTGTCGCTCACGCCGAGGTCGATGCGCAGGACGGGGTAGCGGTCGTGGAAGGCCGGCAGCGCGGGGCACAGCAACGCGCGCGAGATCGACGATGGCGCATCGACGCGCACCAGCCCGCGCGGCTTCGCACGCGCATCGCCGAGGTCCGCCTCGATCTCGTCGAACTCGCGCAGCAGCCGCAGCACGCGCTGGTAGTACTCGGAGCCTTCGGGCGTCACCTTCACCTGCCGCGTGGTGCGGTTGAGCAGCCGCACCTGCAGCCGCGCCTCGAGCGCCTGCACCTGCTTGGTCACCGTGCCCTTGGGCAGCCCGAGCGACACTGCCGCCTGCGTGAAGGTGCCGGCCTCCACGACGCGGACGAAGACGCGCATTGCCTGGATGGGGTCCATGGTCGGCGCGATATTAGCCATTAAAGTCAGGGCATGAAGCGTCGTACCGTCCTCACCCTCGCCTGCGCAGGTGCAATCGGCCGTGCCTTCGCCGCCACGCCCGTGCGCGTGCGCGTCGAGACCGAATTCGGCAACTTCGTCATCCAGGTGGACCCCGACGTGGCGCCGGTGACGGTGGCGAACTTCCTCCGGTACGTCGACGAGGGCTACCTCGAGGACGCCCTCTTCTACCGGCTCGTGTCCCTTGCGAACCAGCCCGCGAACACGCCGCACAAGATCCAGGTGGTGCAGTGGGGCATGCGGTTGCCCGACGGCGTGCCGCCACCTTTCCCTGCGATCAAGCACGAGACCACGCGAGACACCGGGTTGAAGCACAAGGACGGCACCGTGTCGATGGCGCGCGCCGCGCCGGGCACCGCCGCGGGCGAGTTCTTCATCTGCATCGGCGACCAGCCGGAGCTGGACTTCGGCGGCCGCCGCCACCCCGACGGGCAGGGTTTCGCGGCGTTCGGGCAAGTGGTGGAAGGCATGGACGTGGTGCGCAAGATCCATGCGCAGGCCAAGCCGCAGCAGTTCCTGGAGGAGCCGTACCAGGCGAAGTCGGTGAAGCGGCTCTAGGCTGCTTCAGGAGGCGCCACGCCCGCGCCCTCGACCCCATGGCGCTTCAGCGCCTCGGCCACGAAGCCGCTGGCCTTCATCTCCTCGACGAAGCGCGCCAGTTCCTTCGCAGCGGCCTCCCCGCGCAAGCGCGGGCAACCCATCGCCTGGCGGATCACCATGAAGCGGCCGGGCAGCAGGCGCAAGCCCGCGCGATTCTTCATCTCCAGCTCGTGCTGCTGCTTCACGCCGGCCGCGACGTCGGCACCTTCCTGCAGGAAGTGCTCGACCACGGCGGGCGTGGACGGCGCACGCAGGATCGTCGCGTGCTCGATCTCGCGGGTGAGGTACAGGTCGTACGCACTGCCCTGCCCGACCACCACGCGATGGCCTGCGCGGTCCACTTCCTCGTTGGCCTGCAAGGGCGAGTCCTGCTTCACGAGGTACGCGCCTTCGATCAGCACATAGGGCGCCGTGAACGCGATGTGCTCGCCGCGCTTGGGGTCGATGGCGAAGAAGCCGATGTCGGCCTGCTCGCTCGACACGGCATCGACGGATTTCGCGGCGGTGTCGACCGCGACGAGCTCCAGCTGCGCCCCGATGCGCTTGGCGAATTCGTTGGCGAGGTCGACGGACACGCCCTTGGCGCTGTCGCCGTCCTTGCGGGCCAGCACGGCATTGCCGGTGTTGATGGCGGCGCGCAGCTTGCCGGTGGGCGTGAAAGTCTGGGTGATCGATGCGTCCATCGGGAAAGCATAGCTGACCCGAAGTCGGCCTACGCCACGGCCGAGCGCGCGGGGTCTACCTTCGCGGCAAAGGAGGTCCTACATGCCCCTCGGTGCCGACGACGAAGCGGCGTTGCACGCCAACCGCCTGCTGGACCTGCTGGACGCGAAGACGCTGGCCGTCGTCGCGAAGGACCTCACGCGCGTGCCGCTCGAGATCCGCGCGCAACTGATGGTGGAAGGCAAACCCATCCGGTACGCGTGGTTCCCCACCGGCGGCGTCATGTCCATGCTGGCATCCGTGCAGGGAACGCAGGCCACCATAGAGGTCGGCACGATCGGCAACGAAGGCGTGGTCGGCTTGCCGCTCTTCCTGGGCGCGCCGCGCGCGCCCGGCGACTGCTTCGCGCAGATGCTGGGCGAGCGGCGGCCGACCGTGAGCCGCGCGGCTTCCCTGCTGCAGCAGCGGCACGCCATCGCGTACAGCCGCGGGCGGATCACCGTCGTCGACCGCGCGAAGCTCGAAGACATCTCATGCCCTTGCTACGGCCTCGTGCGCGCGGAATACGATTCGATGCTTCGCTCGCGCGGCTGACCCTTTTCGCTATGTGCGCAAACGCACAGAACGTTTGGTTAACGTGCACGCTCCGGAAAACATGGAGCCAGGGAATGACGCCAGACGATCCCGAAGCCCTCGGGCGGGCGGATGCGAGGGTCGCGGAGGCGCGGCGCCGTGTCGCCGCGCAGGAGGCGCTGATCGCACGCGGGGTATTGAGGGGCGCGGAGCTGCAGGCCGCGTACTCGCTGCTGCACTCGATGCAGCGCACGCTGGAGGTGATCGAGGGGCATCGCGATGCGATGGAAAGGGTGATGCGGGAGATGGGGGCGCAGCGGCGGGGCGCAGGCGAGAAGTGATTTTGTGCCGTCAAGGCGCAAGCAGCTTCAACCGGGGAAAGTAGCTGGCGTAGCCTGCCGGATCGCGCGTGAGGACACTCAGGTTTGCCACTGCTGCGTGCGCCCCGATGTAGAAGTCCGGCATCGGCCGCAACCGGGCCCCTCCACGCTGTCGGTACAGCGAAAACGCCCCCGCCGCGAGTGCCGCGCATGACCACGGCAGTGCGCTGCGCAATGTGTCATACACATCGAGCAATGCGTCCAGCGCCCGGACGTCCGGCCGTGGCACGAGCAATTCGGCGTAGATGACGATGTTGATGTGCAGTGGCGAACGCTCGCTGCACTGCTGCAGCTGTTCGACCGCCCAGTCCTGCCACGCGCTGCCGTCGTCGACGCAATCCACCCAGATGTTCGTGTCGACCATCACGCCCGCGCTGCCGTCGTAGGCAGCAAGGACGCCGGTTCCAACGCTCCTAGCGGCTGCCACGCGCCGCGGGCCTGCGAGGCTTGTTCAACGGTTCGTCGCCGCGCAGGAACTCCATGATCTCCTGCGCACCGAGCTGACGAAACTCGGGTGCGAGGCTCGCCCGCACCCTGGCGGCTGCCTTTCGCAGGGCGGCACGACGGTCGTTGCGCACAGCCGTAGCGACGGGCGTGATGACGATCCGGCTGCCTTCGAGGCTGAACTCGACCTCGCTGCCCGGCGCCACGCCAGCCGCGTTGCGGATGTGCTTGGGGATGGTGACCTGCCCTTTTCCGGTGACCTGCATCTGTTGCGTCCTGGAAGTAAGAATCCTGAGTAGGAATTTTGCCTGCGTACGGGCGCTCGCGCAACGACATGACGGTAAGGCGTAGCATCGGTGCCATGAAACTCCTCCTTGGATGTATCGCGGATGATTTCACAGGCGCTACCGACCTCGCCAACAACCTCGTTCGAGCGGGGATGCGCGTGGTGCAGACCATTGGCATACCCGACGCTCCCGTAGCCGGCGTGGACGCGGTGGTCGTTGCGCTGAAGTCGCGCACCATACCGGCGGCCCAGGCCGTTTCGCAATCCATCGGCGCGCTGCGCTGGCTGCAGGCACAAGGCTGCGGACAGTTCTACTTCAAGGTGTGCTCCACCTTCGATTCGACGCCGCAGGGCAACATCGGTCCCGTGGCCGAAGCGTTGATGGATGCACTGAAGGCGGACTTCTGCTGCGTGACGCCTGCCTTCCCCGAGAACGGCCGCACGGTGTTCAAGGGGCACCTGTTCGTGGGCGACGTGCTGCTCAGCGACTCGGGCATGCGCAACCACCCGCTCACGCCGATGACGGACGCGAACCTCGTGCGCGTGATGCAGGCGCAGTCGCGCGGCAAGGTAGGGCTCATCGACCACGACGTGGTACGCCGCGGACCGGAAGCGATCCGCGGACGCATCGCGAAGCTGGGCGGCGAAGGCGGGCGCTTCGCCATCGTCGATGCGATCGACAACCAGGACTTGCTCGCGTTGGGCCGCGCGATTGCCGATGCGCCGCTGGTGGTTGCGGGCTCCGGTGTCGCCATCGGGCTGCCGCAGAACCACGGCCTCGCGCCCTCGACCGAAGCGGCGCGGCTGCCCGCGGCCTCCGGCGCGAAAGCGGTTGTGTCCGGCAGCTGCTCGGCAGCCACGAACGGGCAGGTGCAGCACTTCCTGCAGCAAGGGCTCGACGCCTTCGCGGTGGATCCGCTGCGCATCGCGGCGGGGCAGGATGTCGCCGGCGAGGCGCTCGTGTGGGCACGTTCACGGCTCGGCGACAAACCCGTGCTCGTCTACTCCAGTGCGCCGCCGGAAGTCGTGCGCGGCATCCAGCAGTCGATCGGTGCCGGCGAGGCCGGTGAGATGGTTGAAAAAACGCTCGCGAAGATCGCGCGTGGTCTGGTCGACGCAGGAGTCGGGCAACTCATCGTGGCAGGCGGCGAGACCTCGGGCGCCGTGGTACAGGCACTCGGCGTGCGGCAGATGCGAATCGGCCCGCAGATCGATCCGGGCGTGCCGTGGTGCCACGCCGGCCTTCACTTGGCGCTCAAATCGGGCAACTTCGGCACGCCCGACTTCTTCACCAAAGCCTTCACGCAACTGCAATGACAGAAACGCAAGCGCGCGACGAAATCTGCCGTGTCGGCCGCAGTCTCTTCGAACGCGGCTATGTGCACGCGACGGCCGGCAACATCAGCGTGCGGCTCGATGACGGTTTCCTGATCACACCGACGGATGCTTGCCTCGGCTTCCTGGATGCCGCGCAACTCGCCAAGGTGTCGCCCGACGGCACGCAAGTGTCCGGTGAACGTGCAAGCAAGACGCTGGCGCTTCATCGCCGCATCTATGCGGAGACCGGTGCGCGCTGCGTGATCCACAGCCACAGCACGCATTGCGTCGCGCTCACGCTGCAGGGCCAGCCGGCGGAACTGCTGCCGCCGATCACGCCCTATTTCGTGATGAAGGTGGGCCACGTGCCGGTCATCCCTTATCACCGTCCCGGAGACCCTGTCGTTGCGGACCTGGTGGCGAAGGAGATCGCGCGCTGGCGCGAGCGCGGCATCGCGCTGCGCGCGGTGATGCTCAGCCGCCTCGGCCCGAACGTCTGGCACGAGACACCTGCGCAAGCGATGGCCGTGCTGGAAGAGCTCGAAGAGACGGCCAGGCTCTGGCAGCTTTGCGACCCGAAGCCGCGCGCACTGGATGACGCCGCGGTGGCCGGCATCGAGGCCGCATTCGGCGTTCGCTGGCGGCCTGTCACGCCGGGGCCGGCATGACAGCCTTCAGGGTTTCGCCGCAGGCCCCTTGTGCGACAGCCCCCACACATACGCAGCCAGCACATGGATCTGCGCCGCGGTCAGCTTGCCCTCCTGCGCCGGCATCTCGTTGACCTTGCCGTTGTTGATCATCGCGATGATCGCCTGCTCGCCGTAGCCGTGCAGCCAGGTGTCGTCGGTGAGGTTGGGCGCGCCCATCATCGTATTGCCCTTGCCGTCGGCGCCGTGGCACGCGGCACACGCCGTGAACTTGGACTTGCCCAGCTGCGCGCGCACCGAGTCGTGCGGCGCATTCGACAGCGACAGGACGTAGTTCGCGACGTTCTTCACGTCGTCCGCGCCGCCCACCGCGGCGCCCATCGGGGGCATGTTGCCCTTGCGGCCCTTGGTGATGCTCTCGGCGATCTTCTCGGGCGAGCCGCCATGCAGCCAGTCGCCGTCCGTGAGGTTCGGGAAGCCCTTGCCGCCGCGCGCGTCCGAGCCGTGGCATTGCGCGCAGTTGTTCATGAACAGGCGCTCGCCGATGGCCATCGCGGTGAGGTCGCCGGACAGCTCCTCGACCTTCTTCGCGGTGAACTGCGAATAGAGGGGCTCCAGCTCCTTCTTCGCCGTGGCCATCTCCTGCTCGTACTCGGCGCGCGTGCTCCAGTTCAGCTTGCCCTCGTAGGACCCGAGGCCCGGGAACGCCACGAGGTACAGCAAGGAGAAGACGACGGTGAAGATGAACATCCACACCCACCACAGCGGCAGCGGGTTGTTCATCTCGGTGAGGTCCTCGTCCCACACGTGGCCGGTGGTGTTGTCGGCGCTGGCGGGCACCTTCTTGCGGGAGGTGACCCACAGCAACAGCAGGCAGCCGAGGATGCCCACGATGGTGAGGCCCGCCACGTAGGGGGACCAGAAACCGCTGGTGAAATCGCTCATCTTGTTTTCCCTCAGTCTTGTTCGAACGGCAGGCGCTCGGCCTCGTCGAAGCCGGCCTTGTTGCGGCGCGACCACGTCCAGCCCAGGATGCCGATGAAGGTGGCGAAGCTCACGACGGTCGCGATCTCGCGCAATGTGTTGACGTCGAAGCTCACTTCAGGGCCCTCCCCAGCGATTGCAGGTACGCGACGAGCGCATCCATCTCGGTCTTGCCCTTCAGCTCCGCGGGCGCCTTGGCGATCTCCTCGTCGGTGTAGGGCACGCCCACGGTGCGCAGCGCCTTCATGTGCGCGCTGATCGTGGCGGCATCGGCCGCGTTCTTCTCGAGCCACGGGTAGGCCGGCATGTTGGACTCGGGCACCACGTCGCGCGGGTTCACGAGGTGCAGGCGGTGCCACTCGTCGCTGTACTTGCCGCCCACGCGGTGCAGGTCCGGGCCCGTGCGCTTGCTGCCCCACTGGAACGGGTGGTCGAACACGAACTCGCCCGCCACCGAGTAGTGGCCGTAGCGCAGCGTCTCGGCGCGGAAGGGCCGGATCATCTGGCTGTGGCAGTTGTAGCAGCCCTCGCGCAGGTAGATGTCGCGGCCGGCGACCTGCAATGCGGTGTAGGGCTTGACGCCCTGCACGGCCTCGGTGGTGCTCTTCTGGAAGAACAGCGGCACGATCTCCACGAGGCCGCCGACGGCGACCACGAGCAGGATCAGCACGATCATCAGGAAGTTGGTGGTCTCGATCTTCTCGTGCGAGAAGGTCGCCACGGGGGTGTTGTCGTTGCTCATTTCGTCAGGTCCTTCAGGCGGCTTGCGCGGCGGCCGGGATCGACACGCGCACCGCGCGGCCGTTGGCCACGGTCATCCAGGTGTTCCAGGCCATGATCAGCATGCCGGCCAGGTACATCAGGCCGCCGATGACGCGGATCACGTAGAAGGGATAGGTCGCCTTCACCGATTCCACGAAGGTGTAGGTCAGCGTGCCGTCGCCGTTGATGGCGCGCCACATCAGGCCCTGCATCACGCCGGCGATCCACATCGCGGCGATGTACAGCACGATGCCGAGCGTGGCGATCCAGAAGTGGGCCTCGATGGCCCTGACCGAGTACATCTTCTTCTGGCCGAACAGGCGCGGGATCAGGAAGTAGAGGCAGCCCATGGAGATCAGGCCCACCCAGCCCAGCGCGCCGCTGTGCACGTGGCCGACCGTCCAGTCGGTGTAGTGCGAGAGCGCGTTGACGGTCTTGATGGACATCATCGGGCCCTCGAACGTGCTCATGCCGTAGAACGACAGCGACACGATCATGAAGCGCAGCACGGGGTCGTCGCGCAGCTTGTGCCACGCACCCGACAGGGTCATCATGCCGTTGATCATCCCGCCCCAGCTGGGGGCCAGCAGGATCAGCGAGAACAGCATGCCGAGCGATTGCGTCCAGTCCGGCAGCGCGGTGTAGTGCAGGTGGTGCGGGCCCGCCCACATGTACGTGAAGATCAGCGCCCAGAAGTGCACGATGGACAGCCGGTACGAGTACACCGGGCGCTCGGCCTGCTTCGGCACGAAGTAATACATCATCCCCAGGAAGCCCGCGGTGAGGAAGAAGCCCACCGCGTTATGGCCGTACCACCACTGCACCATCGCGTCCTGCACGCCGGCGTACGCCGAGTAGGACTTCATGAAGCCGGCGGGGACGGCGGCGCTGTTCACCAGGTGCAGCAGCGCCACGGCGAGGATGAACGCGCCGTAGAACCAGTTGGCCACGTAGATGTGGCGCACCTTGCGCGTGCCCACCGTGCCGAAGAACACGACCGCGTAGGCCACCCACACCAGCGTGATGAGGATGTCGATCGGCCATTCGAGTTCGGCGTATTCCTTGCCTTGCGTGTAGCCGAGCGGCAGCGAGATGGCCGCGGCGACGATCACGAGCTGCCAGCCCCAGAAGGTGAAGGCAGCGAGCTTGGGCAGGAACAGCGGCACCTGCGAGGTGCGCATCACGCAGTAGTAGCTGGTGGCGAAGAGCGCGCAGCCGCCGAACGCGAAGATGACCGCGTTGGTGTGCAGTGGCCTCAAGCGCCCGTAGCTCAGCCACGGGACGCCGAAATTGAGCTCGGGCCAGGCGAGCTGGGCCGCGATGAACACGCCGACGAGCATGCCCACCACGCCCCAGAGCACGGCCGCCAGCGAGAACTGCCGCACGACGGTGTCGTCGTAGGCGGCAGCGGCTTTGGAGTTGTAGTCAGTCATGGAGCACCCTGTGAATCCGGATGCCGTCGAGTGTCCTGCGAGTGACAGGACCTGCCTTTGATGGAAGTCAATCGGTGTGGAGGATGCGCTCGCCTTCGGCTTCGAGCGAGTCGAACTGGCCGCGCCAGACGGCCCAGCCGAGCGCGCCCAGGATCAGCAGCGCGAGCACCACGGACAGGGGGATGAGCATGAAGAGGATGTCCATGGTTTTCAGTCCTTGATCCTTGCAAGCCGGGCCGAGTTGGCCACGACGAAAAGCGAGCTGGCGGCCATGCCCAGCCCCGCGAGCCAGGGCGGCATGTAGCCAAGCAAGGCGAGCGGCACGCAGACCGCGTTGTAGGCCGCGGCCCAGGCCAGGTTCTGGCGCACGATGCGCCGGGTTTGTCGCGCATGCGACAGCAGCTGCGGGATCGCAAGCATCTGCGAGCCGAGCACGACGAAGTCGGACTTCGATTGCGCGACCGGCACGGCATGCCCCATCGCCACGGAAACGTCGGCGCGCGCGAGCACGGGGCCGTCGTTCATGCCGTCGCCCACCATCGCCACCCGATGGCCATCGCGCTGCAGGGCGCGCACGTGTTCCAGCTTGTCGGCCGGGGACTGCTCGCCCCAGCTCGATTCGATGCCCGAGCGCCAGGCGAGGCGGCGCACGGCCGCCGTGCGGTCGCCGGAGAGCAGCTGCACGCCGATCGCCTGCCGCTTGAGCGCGCCGACGGCTTCGGCCGCGCCTTCGCGCATGGTTTCCGCGAGGGTGAAGGTGGCGAGCCAGCCGTCTTCGTCGGCGAGGTGCACTTGCGCGCTTTGTTCGTCTGCGGCGAGCGGCGCGTTGCAGAAGCCGGCCGAACCCAGGCGCAGCTTGCGCGGCTGCCAGCCGCCGTCGCCGAAGACGATGCCCTGCACGCCCTCGCCGGGCACTTCGTGCACCGCGTTCGAGGCCCAGCCACCGGCCGTCACTTCCGCCGCGATGGCGCGCGAGGCGGGATGCAGCGAATGCTTCGCGAGTGCGGCGGCGAGCCGCAGCGCTTCCTCGCGCGTGGTGCCGCTGCGCGTGTGGACGTCGCCGACGGCCATGCGGTCCTCGGTGAGCGTGCCGGTCTTGTCGAACACCACGGTGTCCGTTGACGCGGCGCCCTCGAGCGCCTCGAGCCGGCGCACGAGCACGCCGCGCCGCGCGAGCGCGCCTGCTGCTGCCAGCGTGGCCGCGGGCGTTGCGAGCGACAGCGCGCAGGGGCAAGTGACGATCAGCACGGCCACGGCGATGCCCAAAGCGTGCGCGGGGCCTTGCGGCCACCACATCGCAGCCGCGATGCCGGCAGCGACGAGCACGGCGAGCAGGAAGGGGCTCGCGATGCGATCCGCGAGCTGCGCGAGGCGCGGCTTCTCGACGGAAGCACGCTCCATCAGCGCCACGATCTCGGCATAGCGCGTCTGCGCGCCGATGCGGTCCACCTTCACCAGCAGCGTGCCGCCGAGGTTGTGGCTGCCGGCCACGACAGGCTGGCCCGGGCGGCGCGCCACCGGTTTCGATTCACCGGTAAGCAGCGCTTCGTCGACCTGGCTCTGGCCCTCGGCGACGGTGCCGTCGGCGGGGAACGCCTCACCGGGTTTCACGCGAATCACATCACCGACGGCGATGCGGCGCACCGGCAGGGACTCGAACTCGCCATCGTCACGGCGTCGCTCGACCACGTCCGGCAGGCGCCGCATCAGCGCCTCCAGCGAACCCGCGGTGCGGCTGCGCAGCCGCTGCTCGAGCAGCCGCCCGGACAGCAGGAAGAACACGAACATGGTCACCGAGTCGAACCACACTTCGCGCCCCAGCGCGCCCTGCGGGTCGAACGTGGCGACGGAACTCGCGGCGAACGCGATGACGATGCCCAGCGCCACCGGCACGTCCATGCCGATGCGCCGCGCGCGCAGGTCGCGCAGCGCCGAGGCGAAGAAGGGCTGGCACGAGAACAGCAGCACCGGCAGCGTGAGGATCCACGAGGCCCACCGCAGCAGCGCCTGCTGGTCCGGCGTGATCTCGCCCGGTGCGGCCGTGTACGCGGGCACCGCGTACATCATCACCTGCATCATGCAGAAGCCGGCCACGAGCCAGCGCCACAGCATCTTGCGCTGCGCCGCGATGCGCGGTGCCGCGGTGAGCACGTCGCCCGCGGGCAGCGCGCCGTAACCGGCGAGCTTCAGCGCTTCGACCCATTGCGAGGGCTTGCCCTGCTCGGGCGACCAGACGACGCGTGCCGTGGCCGTGGACCCATTCACCTGCACCTGCGCCACGCCGGGCAGGGGCAGCAGCGCCTGCTCGATGGTGAGCGAGCAGGCGGGGCAGTGGATGCCTTCGATGGCGAGGTACGACTCCCAGCAGCCGGCGCGCGAGGGCAGCTCGCGGCTGAAGGACTCCCATTCGGTGCGGTCGTCCAGGGCGAGGACGGCTATAGACATGCGGCCAAGCCTAAGGGCGCGCCGGGCGCCCTGGCTTGAGCTGCGTCAAGCGCGCCCGGTCAGCGGGCGGCGACCTGCCGCGCGTACTCGTTGCGCTTCATGCGAAGGTACTCCTCGCGGTCCACCTCGTGCAGCTGGCGGGCGTACTTCTCGGTGGCATCGAACCACGCGGCGAAGCGCTGGTCCACGCGCTGCGCGGCCGGCACCTTCAGGCTGTCGAGGTAGCAGCGGATGGCGAGGTAGTAGCGCATGGTGTTGCGCTCGACGACGCCGCGCATGCCGCCCACGAGCTGCGGCGGCGTGCCCGCGGTGCTGAAGCCCACCTTGCCGGCGCCGATGGTGGCCAGGTACATCTTCATCGCGAAGCTGCTCGCGCCCGCGAAGCCGAAGCCGTAGCCCATGTGCAGGAAGGTGCGGCCGCCATCGAGCGGCACCGCTTCGACGAGCAGCGTGTAGTTGTTCGTGTCGTAGGGGCCGTCCGGCGCAGCCATCGAAGCGACGAAGTAGCCGGCGCGCGACTGCGGCGGCTGCCATTCGAACTGCACGCGCGTGGCCGAGCCCAGCGCCTGCTCGGTCTTCTTGCCCACGCGCACGTCCAGCCGCACCGCGTCGCCCGCTTCATGCTCGTGGCGGCAGTACTTGGTGTTCAGGTGCAGGATGAGCACGTCGCACCAGCGCGCCGGCTCCGACAGGGCGGCCGCAACGGCATCGAGCGGGTGGTCCAGCACGGCGTACACGTCGCCCTCCAGCCGGTTGCGCGCCTCCTGCGATTGCAGGGCGAGCTGCGCGCCGAAGGGGTTGTCGGCGAGTTGCGGGGCCAGTGCCTGGTGCCTCGCCTGCAATGCGGCGGGGCCCATGGCGCCGCCCGCGTGCCCCAGGGCGCACGCGAGGCATGCGACGAGTGCGAGAAATGTCTTGCGCATGTTCCAAGGATAGGCAAATGCCGCGCGAAGTTCCATCGCTTGACACATGTCAACCGGCGCGGCCCCGCGCGGCGCGAGACTCACCTCAGGCAACCAAGGAGAAACGATGAAAGTCCTGCTCGCAGCAGACGGCAGCAAGTACACGAAGAAGGCGCTGGCCTTCCTCACCGCGAACGAGCTCGCGGGCGACGACGAAGTGGTCGTCATCAACGTGCAGGCGGCCGTGCCGCCGCGCGTGAAGACGCTCGTGGGCAGCGCCGCGGTGACCGACTGGCACCGCGACGAAGCGGCCAAGGTGCTCGACCCGATCGAGAAGTTCCTCAACCGCCACAAGATCGCGCACAAGGCGCGCTGGGTGGTGGGTTCGCCCGCCGACGAGATCGTGAACGTCGCGAAGCGCGAAGGCGCGCAGATGATCGTGATGGGCACCCACGGCCACGGGCCCGTGGGCCGCGCCCTGATGGGAAGCGTGGCGCAGAAAGTGGTCACCGCCGCCCAGGTGCCCGTGCTGCTGGCCAAGTAAGGCAGGAGGAAATCATGTACCAACGCATCCTGGTCCCCACCGACGGCACCCCCCTGTCGAAGAAGGCCGTGAAAAGCGCGATCGAGCTCGCGAAGACGACGGGCGCCGAGCTCGTCGCCCTGAACGTGGTGCCGCGCTACCCCGTGAGCTACCTCGAAGGCGCCATCTCCACCTCGCCGGACCAGGTGGCCCGTGTCGAGAAGCAGTGGTCCGACAAGGGCCATGCCCTGGCGCAGTCCGCGCAGGCCTCCGCCGAAGCCGCCGGCGTGAAGTCCAAGGCGATCATCGCGAAGAGCGACCTCGTCGCGGAGGCGATCCTCGCGGCCGCCAAGAAGCACAAGTGCGACCTCGTCGTGATGGCCTCGCACGGCCGCCGCGGCATCAAGCGCCTGCTGCTGGGCAGCGAGACGCAGCACGTGCTGACGCACGGCGACGTGCCGGTGCTGGTGCTGCGCTGACGCAAACTTGATGGGGCGCAAGGCGGCATCGCGCCGCCTGCCCTAGCCTCCACTGCTGGTGCCGGTCATCACGGCACGAAGTGGAGCATGATGGACAGAATCTCTTCGGGCGACGACCTCGGCTGGGGCCACGCCGCCCCGGCAGCCCTCCCCGACACCGAACCCAGCCCCCAGCCCGCCCCCCTTGCCGCGTGGAAGCTGCGCGGCCACGAGCTCATCCCCATCGTGCAAGGCGGCATGGGCGTCGCGATCTCCGCCGGCGGGCTGGCAGGCACGGTGGCTTCGTTCAACGGTATCGGCACCATCTCGTCCGTCGACCTGCGGCGGTTGCACCCCGACCTGATGGCGAAGACCGAGCACCTCAAGGGCGACGAGGCCCGCGAGCGGATCAACGAGGCCAACCTCGAAGCGCTGGACCGCGAGATCGCGCGGGCGCGCCACCTCTCGCAAGGGCGTGGGCGCATCGCCGTGAACGTGATGCGCGCCGTGAGCGAGTACGAAGCGTACGTGCGCCAGTCGCTGGAAAGCGGCGTGGACGCCGTGGTGGTGGGCGCGGGCCTGCCGCTGGACCTGCCGGACCTCGCGAAGGAGCACCCCGACGTCGCGCTCATCCCCATCCTGTCGGATTCGCGCGGCGTGCAGCTCATCATCCGCAAATGGGAAAAGAAGGGCCGCCTGCCGGACGCCATCGTCATCGAACACCCGCGGCTTGCGGGCGGGCACCTCGGCGCGTCCAAGGTGGCGGACCTGGGCGACCGGCGCTTCGACTTCGACGTGGTGATCCCCGAGGTGCTGGAGTTCATGCACAAGGCGGGGATCGGCAACCGCATCCCGCTGGTGGCGGCGGGCGGCATCTCCACGCAGCAGGACATCCGCGAGCTGCAGAAGCTGGGCGCCGCGGCGGCGCAGCTGGGCACGGCCTTCGCGGTGACCGAGGAGTCGGACGCCGACATCGAGTTCAAGAAGGTGCTGGCGAACGCGCAGCCCGAGGACATCGTCGAGTTCACCAGCGTGGCCGGCCTGCCCGCGCGCGCGGTGCGCACGCCGTGGCTGGACAAGTACATCCGGGTGCTGCCCAAGCTGCAGGCCGTGGCGCACGTGAAGGACCGCTGCAACATGTTCTTCGACTGCCTGGCGCAGTGCGGCCTGCGCGACGGCAAGGCCGACTGGGGGCAGTTCTGCATCGACAAGGTGCTTGGCTATGCCGCCAGCGGGGATACGCGCAAAGGCCTATTCTTCCGGGGTGCGGGCCGCTTGCCGTTCGGCTCGGAGATCCGCCCCGTGCGCGACCTGATCGACTGGCTCATGGGCACCTCCGTGGCAACTGCTGCTTCGGCCTGAACAACACGACAAAGGAGAGAAGAAGATGAAGCGTGAACCCGATCCGGGCGCACTGCCCGTGCTTGCCGCGCAGCCCATCGGCCTGGATGTGCTGCGCGAGAAGTACCTCAAGCCCGGCGAAGCCACCGAGCAGGACCTGTTCCATCGCGTCGCCAAGGCGCTCGCGAGCGTGGAGGCCGAGCCGCTGCGCGCGGAGTGGGAGCAGCGCTTCTTCGACAACCTGAACAATGGCGGCATCGGGGCGGGCCGCATCATGAGCGCCGCAGGTACGAACCTGCAGGCCACGCTGATCAACTGCTTCGTGCAGCCGGTGGGTGATTGCATCCAGGGCACTGACGATGAGGGCTATCCGGGCATCTACGAAGCGCTTCGTGAAGCCGCGGAGACGATGCGGCGTGGTGGCGGCGTGGGCTACGACTTCTCGCGCATCCGTCCTCGTGGCGCGGAGGTGAGCGCAACGGCTTCGCTTGCGTCGGGGCCTTGCAGCTACATCGATGTTTTCGATCACTCCTGCGCCACCGTGGAAAGCGCCGGCGCGCGCCGTGGCGCGCAGATGGGCGTGCTGCGCATCGACCACCCGGACGTGCTGGAGTTCATCACCGCCAAGCGCAAGCCGGGGCGGTGGAACAACTTCAACGTGTCGGTCGCCGTCACCGACGAATTCATGCGCACGCTGCAGGCCGGTGGCGAGTGGCCGCTGGTGCATCGTGCGAAGCCGGGCGCGGCGCTCATCGCGCAGGGTGCCCATGTCCGGCCCGACGGCCTGTGGGTGTATCGCTCGGTGAATGCGCGCGAGTTGTGGGATACGGTGATGAAGTCGGCTTACGACTTCGCCGAGCCCGGCATCCTGTTCACCGACACGATCAACCGCGAGAACAACCTGCGGTATGCGGAGCGGATCAACGCGACGAACCCCTGCGTGACGGCGGATACGTGGGTGATGACGACTGATGGGCCGTCACGCGTCGCAGACCTTGTCGGGAAGCCGTTCGCCGCGGTTGTCGATGGCAAGGCTTTCCCCGTTTCGAGCGACGGATTCTTTTGCACCGGGAACAAGCCTATCGTCCGCCTGAAGACAGAGCGCGGCTTCCAGCTGCGCCTGACGGCTGATCATCGAGTGCGCAGGGTCTCCAAGCAGACGCGCTACACGATGCAAGTCGAATGGGTCGCAGCTGGTGCGCTGCAGCCTGGCGATGAAGTCATGCTGCACGATCATCGCGGCCTCGCAGGCTGGGATGGCCTTGGCACCCGTGAAGAAGGGTACCTCATGGGTCTTCTGGTCGGCGACGGCTCGTTGAAGGCGGACAAGGCGATCATTGCCGTATGGGCTCCCGAGCTGAAGCAAGTGGCGCATGGCGCGCCGGCCTACGAACTCACCGGCGCCGCCGGGATCATTGCCGAAGCGGAGGCTGCGGCTGCGACGCTACCGCACCGCGCGGACTTTCGAGGCTTCCAGCGCCCGGTGGCGGGCGGCAAAGGCGAAGCACGGATGGCGTCCGCTGCATTGCGTGACCTTGCGTTCTCCCTCGGCATGCACCCGGGGGACAAGTCCGTCACGCCCGCTGTCGAGAGCCGGTCAAGTGAATTCACTTCAGGCTTTCTGCGCGGCCTCTTCGATGCTGATGGATCCGTGCAAGGCTCGCAGCAGAAAGGCGTCAGTGTGCGCCTTACGCAGGCGAACCTTGAACTGCTGCATGCGGTACAGCGCATGCTGCTCCGGTTAGGCATCGCAAGCACAATCTATCGGGCTCGCAAACCTGCCATGGCGAAGGCGATGCCTGACGGGCGTGGGGGCATGCGCTTGTACGACTGCCTCGAACTCCATGAGCTTTGCGTCTCCGGCGAGAACATCCGCGCATTCGCCGAGCGCGTCGGATTCGCCGACACGTCCAAGGCGCACCGCCTGGCAGAAACGCTGGCCAGCTACACGCGCGTGCTGAATCGTGAACGCTTCACGGCGACAGTGGCATCCGTCGAACCGGACGGCGAAGAAGCCGTGTACGACGTGACTGTCGCTGACGTACATGCTTTCGATGCCAATGGCCTTTACGTACACAATTGTGGGGAGCAGCCGTTGCCGCCTTATGGCTGCTGCGACCTCGGCCCGGTGGTGTTGCCGCGCTTCGTGCGCTTCCCCTTCGGCTTCGGCGGCATCCCGCAATTCGACTTCGAGCGGTTCTCGCTCGCGGTCGCGACGCAGGTGCGCGCACTCGACAACGTGCTCGACCTCACGCACTGGCCGCTCGCGCAGCAGCGCGCGGAAGCGCAGGCCAAGCGGCGCATCGGCGTGGGCTTCACAGGGCTTGGCGACACGCTCGTGATGCTGGGCCTGCGCTACGACGCGCCGGAAGGCCGCGAAATGGCGGCACGCATTGCGCGCAGCATGCGCGACACGGCGTACGCAGCGTCGGTGGAACTCGCGAAGGAGAAAGGCGCGTTCCCGCTGTTCGATGCGGCGCCATACCTGGAGAACGGCACCTTCGCGAGCCGCCTCGACGAGCCGCTGAAGCAGCAGATCCGCGAGCACGGCATCCGCAACAGCCACCTGCTGTCGATCGCGCCCACCGGCACCGTGAGCCTTGCCTTCGCCGACAACGCCTCCAACGGCATCGAGCCCGCGTTCTCGTGGACCTACCGCCGCAAGAAGCGCGAGCACGACGGCACCACGAGCGAATACGACGTGGAAGACCACGCCTGGCGCCTGTACCGCCACCTCGGCGGCGACGTGGCGCACCTGCCGCCCTACTTCGTGTCGGCGCTGCAGATGAGCGCCGCGGGCCACCTCGCGATGATGGAGGCGGTGCAGCCCTTCATCGACACGGCCATCTCCAAGACGGTGAACGTGCCGGCGGACTACCCGTACGAGGACTTCAAGGGCCTGTACGGCGAAGCATGGCAATCGGGGCTGAAAGGCCTGGCGACCTACCGACCCAACGACATCCTCGGCGCGGTGCTCGAAGCCACGCCCAAGGGCGCGAGCGAACCCGAAGGCGCGCAGGCCGCGCGCGCGACAGCCGACCCGATGCGCTCGGTGATCGAAAGCCGCCCGCACGGCTCGCTGCCGGCGGTGGTGGAGAAGATCGAGTACTGGACCAACCAGGGCGTGCAGCGCACGTACATCGTCGTGTCCTTCCTGCCGCTGGACGACGGCCGCGAGCGCGCGATCGAGTTCTTCATGCCGGTGGGCCAGAGCGGCGAGTCGCAGCAGTGGATCACGTCGAGCATGCGCTTGCTGTCGCTGGCCGCGCGTGGCGGCTTCCTCGAGCGCGCGCTCACGGACATGCGCAAGGTGGCGTGGGACCGCGGCCCGGTGCGGCTGGGCACCTACGCCCGCGCGGACGGCACGCAGGTGCCGCTGTGGCACGACTCGGAAGTGGCGGCGCTGGCCTACGCCATCCAGAACATCATCTCGCGCCGCAAGGGCGAGCCGGTGGCGCAATTGGACACGCCGGAGCCCGCGCCGGTGGTGGTGGCGACGCAGCAGATGGCGGGGCGCAAGTGCCCCGAGTGCGGCGCGCACGCGATGATCCGCAAGGACGGGTGCGACTTCTGCACGCAGTGCGGGCACGTGGGGACCTGCGGGTGAACGGAGGCCGGGTGTGAGCGCGGTCTTCTTCCAGGCGGAAGGCGTCTCGCAGCAAGACGGCTGGCGCCTGCGCCACCTGCTGCGTGCGCCGCATCGCCTGGCGTTCTTCCTCGCGACCGTCGTGCTGATGGCGTCGGCCGCATGGTGGGCGCTGGTGCAATTCGACAGGCTCGCCGGCCTGGGTTTGCCCTACGCCGTGATGCCCACGCTCACGCATGCGGCGGTGATGACGCTCGGGTTCATCCCGCTCTTCTTCGCGGGCTTCCTTTTCACTGCCGGGCCGCGCTGGCTGAACGTGGATCCGCCCTCCGCCGAGGAGGTGCTGCCCGCGCTCGGCGCGCAAGCCGCCGGCTGGCTGCTGTGGCTCGCGGGTGCGCACACGCACTGGGTCGTGGCGTGCGGCGGGCTCATGGGCGTGGCGTGGGGGCTCGCATCCGTCACGGTGCGGTTTGTCCGGCTGCTCGCAACCAGCCCGAGCCACGAGCGCCTGCATGCCAAGGCGATCGCTACCGCCCTGGTCGTCGGCTGCGCCTGCGTGGCCGGGTTGGGCGTGAGTGTCGCCCTGAGCCAACCGGCGCTCGGCATCGCGTTCGTCGAGACCGCGCTCTGGGGCTTCGTGGTCGCCGTGTACGTGACGGTCGCGCACCGCATGATCCCCTTCTTCACGTCGAACGCCGTGCCGATGGCCGACACATGGCGGCCCAATTGGGTGCTGGCGCTGCTGCTGGGCACGGCGGCTTTCGAAGCCGCCACGGTGTGGATCGAGCTCTTCGTCACGTCCAGCGGCGCCTGGATGGGCAAGCGCGCGATCGTCGAGATTTCGGCGGGTTCGCTGCTCGCCTGGCTGGCATTCCGCTGGGGCCTGGTGCAAAGCCTGAAGATCCGGCTGCTCGCGATGCTGCACCTGGGTTTCGTTTGGCTGGGCATCGGCCTGGTGCTGGGCGGCATCACGCGAGTGGCCGGCGTCTTCGCGGCGTCGCCGGTGCTGCCGCTCGCGTGGCTGCATGCAGTGACGATGGGCTGCCTCGGGTCGCTGATGCTCGCGATGGTCACGCGCGTTTCCTGCGGCCACAGCGGCCGCAGCCTCGTCGCGGACAACCTCGTGTGGACGCTGTTCTGGGTGCTGCAGGCCGCCGTGCTGCTGCGCATCGCCGCCGCGATGTCCGCGGCGCCCGTGCAGGCATTGCTGCTGCTCGCCGCCGTCGTGTGGTGCGGTGTCATGATCGCATGGGGGCTGCGTTACGCCAGCTGGTGGGGCCGCCCGCGGGCCGACGGCCGGGAAGGTTGAACGAGAGATGCCGACATTCGCCGAACCCTTCGAGATGATGGAGGCGTGCCACGAGCGCGTTCACCGCATGCTCGACCTGCTGCGCCGCCTGCGCGAGCACCTGCCCGGCCACGGCGCCGACGAGCAGGCGCGGCAGGCCGCGCGCGACGTGATGAAGTACTTCGACCAGGCCGCGCCGCAGCATCACCGCGACGAGGAGCTGCACGTGTTCCCGCCGCTGCTCGCGAGCGCCAGCGACGAGGTCGTCGCGACCGTCAGCCGCCTGCAGCTCGACCACGTGCAGATGGAGACGCGGTGGGCCGACGTGCGCGTGGTGCTGGACGGCATCGCCCGCGGGGAGATCACGTCACTCGCACCCGTGCAGGAGGCGGCGCTCGACGGGTTCGCGTCGATCTACGACGGCCACATCGCGGCCGAGGAGAAGATCGCCTACCCGGCCGCTCGCGCCATGCTCGATGCAACCACGGTCAAGGCCATGGGAGAAGAGATGGCCGGCCGCCGCGGCGTGAAGCTCTAGCGAACCCGCGGCTCCTGCGCCATCTGCTCCGGCGTGGTGAAGTAGTCCGCGCTGCTGCCGCCCCGCTCCCTCGCCTTGTCGAACTCGCAGCGCGCGATGGTGCGCAGGTGCACCTCGTCCGGCCCGTCCATGAAGCGCAGCGCGCGGCCCCAGGTCCACAGCCACGCGAGTGGCGTGTCGGGCGAGAGGCCCATCGCGCCGAACACCTGCATCGCACGGTCCACCACACGCACCTGCAAGCGCGCCGCCACAACCTTGATCGCCGCGATGTCCGAACGCAGTTGCTGCGCGGGGATGCCGTTGTCCAGCGCCCAGGCCGTGCGCAGCACGAGCAGCCGCGCCTGGTCGACCTCCAGCCGCGACAGCGCGATCCACTCCTGCACGTTCGCCTGCTGCGCCAGCGCAGTGCCGAAGGCACGCCGCTCGAGCGCGCGGTCGCACGCCAGCTCCAGCGCCAGCTCGCACTGCCCGATGGTGCGCATGCAGTGGTGGATGCGCCCCGGCCCCAGCCGAGACTGCGCGAGCGCGAAGCCCTCGCCCCATCCGCCGAGCAGGTTGGCCTCGGGCACGCGCGCGGCACGGAAGACGATCTCGCAGTGCCCGTCCAGCGACGCGTGCTGCATGATCGGGATGTTGCGCACCACCTCCACGCCGGGCGTGTCGAGGGGCACGAGGACGAGGCTGTGCGCCCCGTGCGACGCGCCGGCATCGGCCCCCGCATTGCGGCACATCGCGATGATCAAGCGGCAATTCGGATGCGCAGCGCCGGTGATGAACCACTTGCGCCCGTGCACGACGAGGTCGCCGTCCTCGCGCCGCACTTCCGTCTGCAGGTTGCGCGGGTCCGACGACGCCACGTCCGGCTCCGACATCGCGAACGCGGAGCGGATCTCGCCTTCCAGCAATGGCACCAGCCACATCGCGCGCTGCACGGGCGTCGCATGCCGCTGCAGCAGCTCCATGTTGCCGCTGTCCGGCGCGCTGCAGTTGAAGACCTCCGCGGACCACGGGATGCGACCCATCGCCTCGGCGAGCGGCGCGTAATCGAGATTCGAAAGGCGCGTGCCCGGCTCGCCCTCAGCAAGCATCGGCAGGCACAGGTTCCAAAGCCCTTCTTCGCGCGCGAGGTCCTTCAGGTCCTGCATGAACGCCGGGTACACGCCCTTCGCGGCATCGCCTTGCCACGCCGCGTTGTGCGGCAGCACGTAGCGCGCGAGGAAATCCTGCAGCCGCGCCAGCCATTCGCGCGATGTTGCCGAGGGCGTGAAGTCCATGCCTGCGACCTTAGGAGCTTGCCGCCGGCGCGGCCGTGACCTGCGTCAAGTGCACGGGGCGAAGCAGCCGGCGCAGTCACCCGCGCGACCGCGGCGCTGCCCGCAGGTTAAGCTCGGCCGTCGCATGGACCACCTCGCTGTCATCCTGCTCGGCGCCGTCGTCGCCGCCTTCGTCCAGGGCCTGTCCGGCTTCGGGTTCGCGATGACCTCCATCGCGATCTGGGCCTGGGTGCTGGACCCGCGGCTGACCGCGACGCTCGGCGTGTTCGGCGCCCTCGCGGGCCAGGTATTCACCATGATCAGCACGCGCCGGGGCTTCGGCTGGCGCGCCGTCATGCCCTTCCTGCTCGGCGCCATCGCGGGGTTGCCGGTGGGCCTGTGGCTGCTGCCGCACCTGGACATCCCGATGTACAAGGCCGTGCTGGGCACGATCCTCGTCGTGACCTGCCCGCTGATGTTCTTCGCACCGAAGCTGCCGAAGGTGACGCACGGCGGCCGGGTGGCCGACGGCATCGCCGGGGCCCTCGGCGGGGTGATGGGCGGCCTGGGCGGCTCCACCGGCGTGGTGCCGACGCTGTGGTGCACGCTGCGCGGCTTCGACAAGGACGAGCAGCGCTCGATCATCCAGAACTTCAACCTGGCCGCGCTGGCGGTGACCTTCGCCAGCTACGTCGGCACCGGCATCGTCACCCGGGACATGCTGCCGGTGTTCGCCATCGTGGTGCCGGCGATCATCCTGCCCTCGCTGGCCGGCCGGAAGATCTACCTCGGGATCAGCGAGCTGGGCTTCCGCAAGGTCGTGCTGGGCCTGCTGACGGCCGCCGGGCTGGCCATGCTGGGCTCGGCGCTGCCGGTGCTGCTTTCGCGCGGGTCTTGAAGGCGCTGGGGGCAGCCCCTAATTCAGGTTCGCCTTATCCACGCGAAGAAAGGAACCGCCATGACCGGCACCTTCCGTTCCTCCGCGGACATGTTCGCGGAGCTCAACCGCCTGCAGGGAATCCTCGAGCAGGCTTTCCGGCCCCACGAGAGGGCCAGCATCCGTGCCCTGCCGGGCGCGGCCTTCCCGGTGCTCAACGTCGGCAGCACCGCCGAGACCATCGAGATCCAGGCGCTCGCGCCGGGGCTGGACGCGAACTCGCTCGAGATCACGCTCGACCGGGGGCTGCTCACGGTCGCCGGCGAGCGCAAGAGCGCCCTGCCGCCGGACGAGCGCGGCCGCGCAAGCGTGTACGCGCGCGAGCGGTTCGCCGGGCGCTTCCGCCGCGTGGTCACGCTGCCCGACGAGGCCGACCCGCAGCGCGTGGACGCCACGTACCGGGACGGCATCCTGCGCATCACCGTGCACAAGCGCGAGGCATCGAAGCCGCGCCGCATCGAAGTGAACTGAAGGAGGCACCGCCATGGCCAACGAAGTCACCACCCCCCAGCAGCCCTACGTGGTCCCGCCCGTGGACGTGTTCGAGGACGAGTCCGGCATCACCCTGCTCGCCGACCTGCCCGGCGTCGCCCGCGAGGGCCTGACCGTCCGCGTGGACGGCGACGACCTGCTCATCGAAGGCAACGTGCCCGGCAACGGGCCGCAGGACATGGAGCTCGTCTATGGCGAGGCGCAGTACGCCGCCTACCGGCGGCAGTTCACCCTCAGCCGCGAGCTCGACACGTCCGCCATCGACGCGCAGCTGAAGGACGGCGTGCTGCGGCTGACCATCCCGAAGACCGAGGCGGCCCGCCCGCGCCGGATCGAGGTACGCACTTGAACTTGCGGCGCGCCGCGCGCGCGCCGAAAATGCGGCGTCCATGAAAGACGCCTCGATCCTGGTGGTGGACGACAACCCCGACCACCTCGAACTGACCGTGCTCGCGCTGGGCGAGTGCTGCGACCCGTCGCTGGTGCACACCGCCAGCGACGGCGTGGAAGCGCTCGACTACCTGCTGGGCCGCGGCACCTACGCCGGCCGCGACGTCGCGCGCCAGCCACGCGTGGTCATCCTCGACATGAAGCTCGTGCGCATGCACGGCCTGGACGTGCTCAAGGCGATCCGGCAGGACCCGCGCACGGCCACGATCCCGGTGGTGATGCACTCGTCGTCCACCGAGAAGAACGACATCGCCGCCTGCTACGCGAACGGCGCCAACAGCTACGTGCGCAAGGCGACCGATTTCGATGAGCTGCGCCGCAAGATGCGGCAGGTGCACGATTTCTGGATGACCGTCAACGAACGGTCGCGCGAGCAGCCTGCCTAGGCGCCCTGCTCCGCCACCGCCTGCCGGATGGCCTGCTCCAGGATCTCCGGCGGCTGGCCGCCCTGGATCAGCCACTTGTCGTCCAGGATGATCGACGGCACGGCGTGGATGCCGTTCTGCGTCCAGACCTGTTCGGCCTCGCGAACCTGGTTCGCGTAGCGGCCGGATTCGAGCACGAGCTTCGCTTCGGCTTCGTCGAGGCCGGCCTCCTTCGCGGCGGCCAGCAGCACCTCGTGGTCCGACGGGTTGCGCGCCTCGCCGTGGTACGCCTTCAGCAGCACCTTCTTCAGGGCGTGCTGCTTCTCGGGCGACTGCAGGCCGGCCCAGTGAAGCAGGCGGTGCGCGTCGAAGGTGTTCCAGATGCGCCCCCGGCCCTCGGCGCGGAACTCGAAGCCGAGCGCGGCGCCGCGCTGCCGGATGTTCTCGCGCGCCAGCGCCTGCTGCTGCGGCGTGCTGCCGTACTTCTGCGTCAGGTGCTCGGTGACGTCCTGCCCCTCGGGGCCCATCTGCGGGTTCAGCTCGAAGGGCTGGAAGTGGATCTCGGGCTTCACGTCGCCCTCGACGCGCTGCAGCGCCTGTTCCAGCGAGGCCAGGCCGATGGCGCACCAGGGGCAGGCCACGTCGGAGACGAAGTCGATCTTGAGGGTCTTCATGCCCTCACTTTATCCCTCAGCTCCCGACCGTGCCCGTGATGGGGAAAACCACGCCCGTGATGTAGCTGGAGCAGACCGGCGAGGCCAGGAACACGTACGCGGGCGACAGCTCTTCCGGCTGCGCCGGGCGCTTGAACACCGTGTCCTTGCCGAACTCGACGATCTCTTCGCTGCTCTGGTCGGCCGGGTTCAGCGGCGTCCACACCGGCCCGGGCGCGATCGCGTTCACGCGGATACCCTTGTCGATCAGGCTGGACGCCAGCGACATCGTGAAGGCGTGGATCGCGCCCTTGGTCGCGGAATAGTCCAGCAGCTTCTCGCTGCCGCGCAGGCCCACCACCGAGCCGGTGTTGATGATGCAGGCGCCCTGCTTCAGGTGCGGCAGCGCCGCGCGGGCCATGTAGAAGTAGCCGTAGATGTTGGTCTTGAAGGTCTCGTCGAGCCGTTCGTCGGTGATGTCCTCCAGCGAATGCGCGTGCTCCTGGAAGGCGGCGTTGTTGACGAGGATGTCGATGCGGTCGAACTCGGCCACGGTCTTCTCGACGGCGTCCCTGCAGAACTGCGGGTCCTTCACGTCGCCCGGGATCAGCAGGCACTGGCGGCCTTCCTTCTCGACGTGGCGCTTCGTCTCCTCGGCGTCCTGGTGCGAGGCGAGGTAGACGATGGCGACGTCGGCGCCTTCACGCGCGTACAGGACGGCGACGGCGCGGCCGATGCCGGAGTCGCCGCCGGTGATCAGTGCAACCATGCCCTTGAGCTTGCCGCTGCCCCGGTAATCGGGCGCGTAGAACTTGGGTTTGAGTTCCATCTCGGCTTCGAGGCCGGGCTTGCGCAGGTGCTGGTCCGGCAGCTCGCTCGGCTGTTCGCGCGCGGCGGTCTGCGGGGGAGACTTGTCGCCGCCCTGCTTGCCGTGCGGCTCCTTGCGGTCCTGCTCGCGCTGCAGCTCGCGCTGCTTTTCTTTCGTGGCTTCGGCCTTGGCCTGGGGTTTCTTGTCCATGTGGGCCTCCTTGGGAAACCTTCATGGTGGGAGCGTTGCCGACACCCGGGCGTAGGACGGGGCCGATGCTACGCGCGCCGCACCTGCATCGCGCACACCGTGGCCAACACGCCCAGCACAGCCGCAGCGGCAAACATCCACTCGTACCCCCAGCGCGACACCATCGCGCCGCCCGCCAGCACGCCGAGCACGCCGCCGAAGCCGTAGCCGATCACGGTGAAGAGCGCCTGCCCCCGCGCGCGCAGGCGCCCGGGAAAGTGCTGCGAGACGAGCGCGATGCAGGCGGTGTGGTGCGTCGCGAACGTCAGTGCATGCAGGGCTTGGGCGATGAAGAGCGCGACGAGCCAGTTGCCCAGCCCCGCCGTCATGGCCATCCGGATGACGGTGACGACACCCGTCAGCACGAGCCAGCCATGCATGGGCAAGCGCCCGATGAACCGCCCCTGCATGTAGAACCAGCCGATCTCCACGAGCACCGACACCGCCCACAACGCACCGATCATGCCTTTGCCGTACCCGAGCGAGTCGAGGTACAGCGACAGGAAGGCATAGATGGCGTAGTGCGCCATCACGTGGAAGAACAGCGACGCGAAGAACCAGCGCACGGCGGGCACACGCAGGACGGGCAGGATCGGCTGGCCCTTTTCGCGTTCGTGCGCGGCCTCCTTCACGTTGGGCAACCACAGCGTGCACGCCAGCACGAGGATGAGTGTCGCGGCCGTCCATGCGGGAAAGCTGTCGATGCCGAACTTCTCGAACGAAGCACCGGCCGCGAACACCGTCGCCATGAAACCGATGGAACCCCACACGCGCACGCGGCCGTACCGGCCCCAGTCGCCGGCCACGAGATGCGCCATCGCGGCTTCCGTGAGCGACATCATCGAGCTCGTGTGCGTGAACAGCACGAGCAGGATGAAGCCGATCCACCACGCGCCGCCCTCCACCCACAGGCCCGCGGACGCCAGCAGCGCCACCGCCGCGCTGTAGCGCAGCAGCTTGATGCGTTCGCCCGTGTGGTCGGACACATGGCCCCACGCGTAGGGCGCGAAGGTGCGCGTGAACGCCTGGACGGAGGTCAGCAGGCTGATCACGACGATGGGCAGGCCCAGCGACTTCAGCCACAGCGGCAGGTACGGGTTGAAGAACCCGATGTGCGCGAAATACGTGGCCGACAGCCCCGCGAAGGGGATGAGCGGACTGCGCGGCACTACAGGAGCGAGGACTCGATGGCCGTCAGCGGCGAACTCACGTCACCGCATTGCGCGCGGTGCCGCAGCGCGTGGTCCATCACCACCAGCGCCAGCATCGCTTCGGCGATCGGCGTGGCGCGGATGCCCACGCACGGGTCGTGGCGGCCCTTGGTGATGACCTGGGTGGCGTTGCCCTGCAGGTCGATGGTGTCGCGCGGCGAGATGATCGAGCTGGTGGGCTTGATCGCGATGGACACCTCGAGGTCCTGACCGGTGCTGATGCCACCCAGCACGCCGCCCGCGTTGTTGGTGGCGAAGCCGTTGGGCGTGAGCGAGTCGCCATGCGTGGTGCCGCGCTGGGTGACGCTGCCGAAGCCCGCGCCGATCTCCACGCCCTTCACGGCGTTGATGCCCATCATGGCGTACGCGATGTCGGCGTCGAGCTTGTCGAAGAGCGGCTCGCCCAAGCCGACGGGGACCTTGCTCGCCGTCACGCGGATGCGCGCGCCGCACGAGTCGCCGGACTTGCGCAGGCTGTCCATGTAGTCCTCGAGCTGCTGCACGTCGGCCACCGGTGCGAAGAACGCGTTGTTCGGCACGTGGTCCCAGCTTTCGAACGGGATCGCGATGTCGCCCAGCTGCTGCATGCAGCCGCGGAACTGGGTGCCGTATTTCTGCTGCAGCCACTTCTTGGCCACTGCGCCGGCCGCAACCATGGGCGCCGTGAGCCGTGCCGAGGCGCGGCCGCCGCCGCGCGGGTCGCGCAGGCCGTATTTCTGCAGGTAGGTGTAGTCGGCGTGGCCGGGGCGGAATTTCTGCGCGACCTCGGAGTAGTCCTTGCTGCGCTGGTCGGTGTTGCGGATCAGCAGGCAGATGGGGGTGCCGGTGGTCTTGCCCTCGTAGACGCCGGAGAGGATCTCGACCTTGTCGTCCTCCTGCCGCTGCGTGACGTGGCGGCTGGTGCCGGGCTTGCGGCGGTCCAGGTCGGGCTGGATGTCGGCCTCCGACAGCGCCATGCCGGGCGGGCAGCCGTCGATGACGCAGCCGATGGCGGGCCCGTGGGACTCGCCGAAGTTGGTGACTGCAAAACTCTTGCCGAAGGTGCTGCCGCTCATGGGCAGGATTATCGCCGCAGGGCTGTCATGCCGGGCTTGACCCGGCATCCATCGTGGCGCGGTTCAGAGCTGGGCCGATGGCTGCTCGTCCTCCGACGACGGCCAGTCGCGGATGTAGGCCTTCAGCATCCGGTTCTCGAAGTTCTGGCTGTCCACCACCGCCTTGGCGACGTCGTAGAAGCTGATCACGCCCATGAGCATGCGCTTGTCCATCACCGGCATGTAGCGGGCGTGGCGCTCCAGCATCATGCGGCGCACTTCGTCCAGCTCGGTTTCGAGCGTGCAGGTGGTGGGGTGGTCGTCCATCGCGGTGCGCACCGTGGTGTTGCCCACCGTGTGGCCATTGCGCACGATGCACTGGATGACCTCGCGGAAGGTCAGCATGCCGACCAGGTCGCCATGGTCCATGACCACCAGCGAACCGATGTCCTTTTCGGCCATGGCGTCGATGGCCTTCGACAGCGGCTCGTCGGGCGCGACGGTGAACAGGGTGTTGCCTTTCACACGCAGGATGTCGCTGACCTTCATGGAATCTCTCCTTGGAACCTTGAATTGAATATAGCCCACAATCCGGGACGACACCATACAGAGGAGAAACCCCGAATGCCCGGCTACTCCGACCCCGGCTTCGACACGCTGGCGCTGCACGCCGGCGCCGCGCCGGACCCGACGACCGGCGCCCGCGCCGTGCCGATCCACCTGAGTACGTCGTTCGTCTTCGAGTCGAGCGACCACGCCGCCGCCCTGTTCAACCTGGAGCGCGCCGGCCACGTCTATTCCCGCATCAGCAACCCCACCAACGCCGTGCTCGAGCAGCGCGTCGCGGCCCTGGAGGACGGCATCGGCGCCATCGCCACCGCCAGCGGACAGGCGGCGCTGCACCTGGCCGTGGCCACGCTGATGGGTGCCGGCTCGCACATCGTGGCGAGCACCGCCCTCTACGGCGGCTCGCAGAACCTGCTGCACTACACGTTGCGGCGTTTCGGCATCGACACCACGTTCGTCAAGCCGGGCGACATCGACGGCTGGCGCAAGGCGATCCGGCCGAACACCAGGCTGCTTTTCGGCGAAACCGTCGGCAACCCGGGGCTGGACGTCCTGGACATCCCCACGGTCAGCGCGATCGCGCATGAGAACGGTTTGCCGTTACTCGTGGATTCCACCTTCACCACGCCTTACCTGCAGAAGCCTTTCGCGCTGGGCGCGGACCTCGTCTACCACTCGGCGACCAAGTTCCTCTCCGGCCACGGCACGGTGATCGGCGGCGTGGTGGTGGACGGCGGCAGCTTCGACTGGGAAAAGTCCGGCCGCTTCGCGGAGCTGACGCAGCCCTACGACGGTTTTCACAACATGGTGTTCAGCGAGGAATCCACCGTGGGCGCTTTCCTGTTGCGCGCACGCCGCGAAGGGCTGCGCGATTTCGGCGCGTCGATGAGCCCGCACACGGCGTGGCTCATCCTGCAGGGCATCGAGACGCTGCCGCTGCGCATGGACCGGCACATGGCCAACACGCGCAAGGTGGTGGAGTTCCTCGACGCGCACGATTTCGTGGCCAAGGTGGCGCACCCGATGCTCCCCTCGCACCCGAGCTACGAACTGGCGCAGAAGCTGCTCCCCAAGGGCGCGGGCTCGGTGTTCAGCTTCGACATCAAGGGCAGCCGCGAGCAGGGGCGCACCTTCATCGAGGCGCTGAAGCTGTTCAGCCACCTCGCGAACGTGGGCGATTGCCGCTCGCTGGTGATCCACCCGGCGAGCACCACGCACTTCCGCATGAGCGACGAGGCGCTGGCGGGCGCGGGCATCGGCGCCGGGACGATCCGGCTGTCGATCGGCCTGGAGGACCCGGACGACCTGATCGACGACCTCAAGCGGGCGTTGAAGGCGGCCGAGAAGGCGGGGGGCTGACCATGCAACTCACCGTCAATGGCGCACCCACCTTCTGCTACACCGGCGGCAAAGCCTTCGACGCGGCCAAGCCGACGATCGTGTTCGTGCACGGCGTGCTCAACGATCACAGCGTATGGGGGCTGCAATCGCGCTACTTCGCCAACCACGGCTTCAACGTGCTGGCGGTGGACCTGCCGGGCCACTGCAAGAGCGGCGGCGAGGCGCCGTCCACCGTGGAAGAAGGCGCGGAGTTCGTCGGCGCGCTGCTCGATGCGGCCGGCGTCAAGCGCGCCGCGCTCGTGGGCCACAGCTGGGGCTCCCTGATCTCGTTGGAAGCCGCCAGCCGCCTGGAGGAGCGCGTGACGCACCTCGCGCTGATCGGCACCGCCGCGCCGATGAAGGTGTCGCAGGCGCTGCTGGATGCGTCGCTCTCCAACCCGGAGAAGGCGATCCACATGATCAACGTGTTCTCGCGCTCGACGCTGGCGCCGCCGCCCTCTTCGCTGGGCCCGGGCACGTGGGTGTGGGGCGCGGGCAAGGCGCTGAACCGGCGCGTGCTGCGCAGCAACGCGAAGGTCAACGTGTTCCACCGCGGCTTCAAGGCCTGCGACAGCTACGCCAACGCGGAGAAGGCGATCGAGCAGGTGACCTGCCCCATCCTCTTCGTGCTGGGCGGCGTGGACCAGATGACGACGCCCAAAGCGGCCGAACCGCTCATCGAGCGCGCGCGCGCCGCGGGCAAGCGCCTGCAGGTCGTGCGCATGCCCGTCGGCCACCACCAGATGACCGAGGCGCCGGACCAGACCCTGCAGGCGCTGAAGGACTTCATCCGCGCATGAACGCGGCCTGCATTGCGCACACAAGGCGGGTGGCCGCATGAACCTGCGGCTCGCGCTCTACGACTGGGTCGGGCGCTACGGGCTCGACCGCGCGCGCGGCGACGCGCTGTTCCGCATCGCGGGTTACGACAGCGAGCCGGCCGCGGTGGCTCGCCGCTTCTGGCCGGTGGTCGCAGTGCTCGCGGGCGCGCTCGCGGGCTTCGGCGTGATCCTCTGGATCGCGGCCAACTGGAACGACTTCGGCCGCATGGGCCGCTTCGCGCTGCTGCAGGGCGCGCTTGTCGCGTTCTGCATCGGCGCGGCATGGCGGCCGCGGTTGCGCGCGCCGCTCGCGCTCGCGGCGATGCTGTGCATCGGCGCCCTCTTCGCCTATTTCGGCCAGACCTACCAGACGGGTGCAGACACGTGGCAGCTGTTTGCCGTGTGGGCGCTGCTGGCGCTGCCGCTTTGCCTCGGCGCGCGCAGCGACGTGCTGTGGGCACCGTGGTCCATGGTGGTGGTGGCAGGCATTTCGGCCTGGGTGCACGCGCACATCGGCCATCGCTGGCGCGTGGAGCCGCAGGACTTCGACGTGTATTCCATCGGCTGGGTGATGGCGGGGGTGCTCGTCGCCGCGCTCGGGCGCGGGCTGCGCAGGTTCACCGGGGCCGGGATCTGGTCGCTGCGCACGGCCGGCACGCTCACGATCGCGATGGTGACGATGACCGCGATCGGCGGGCTGTTCGCTTCGCGCGTGGCGCCGCAGTTCGTGCTGGCGCTGGGGCTGCTCGGCGTGGCCGCGGGCGTGCTGGCGATGCGGCAGTGGTTCGACGTGTTCCTGCTCAGCGGGGTGGCGCTTGCGATCGATACGCTGCTCGTGGCGGGGCTGGTGCGGTGGATCGTCGACAGCCGCGTGGGCGAGCCGATCGGGCTGCTCACTTTCATCGGCCTCTTTGCCGCCGGGCTCCTGGCGGTGTCCGTGAGCGCGATCACGCGGCTGGCGAGGCGGTATGGCTGAGGCGAGCCCAGTGGACGCCGGCCTGGACGCCAGCGAGGCTGCTTCGCGGCTGGACACCGTCCTGCACGCCGCGAAGCGCGAAGGCGTGCTGCCATCGGACGCGGTCACGGGCGTTCAGGACGCGCGGCCGTGGCCCGTGGTGCTGCTGACCGCCATCGGCGCCTGGCTCGCGGTGCTGCCGCTCATGGGCGTGATGGGGCTGCTGTTCGCCGATGTCCTGAAGAACGACGCGGGACTCTACATCGCAGGTGTGCTGCTGCTGGCGGCGGCGATGGTGATCCTGCGCTCGCGCGACCTGCCGATCTTCGTGGAGCAACTGGCGCTGCCGGCGCTGCTGGTGGGCGGCGGCTCGCTCGCGGCGGGCCTGTTCCGCGACCTGGCGAGCCAGGCCGCGGCCGCCCTCCTGTGCGTCATCGCGCTGGGCGTGGCCTGGCTGCTGCCGCGCGCCTGGCTGCGCACGCTGCTGGGCGCGGCGGCCTGCCTGCTCTTCATGGGCATGCTGATCCCGGAGAAGATCTTTTCGCTGAACGGCGGGGCGATGCTGTCGATCTGGTTCGCGCTGCATTACGCGCTGGCCGGGTGGCTCGTCGCGATGGCATTCGAGCGGCGCATGCGCGATGCGCGCGGCGCACGGATCGGCGCCTACGTGGAGAGCGTCGCGGCGGGCTGGCTGCTGTTCGTGGTGGCGTGCCTCGCATGGTGGTCGGGCATGACGTTCCTGGTGGGCGGCACATTCGGCAGCGGCTTCGCGGCGGAAATCGCACGCGAGCTTTCGCCGGGGCGCAACTCGCAAGCCTGGCTGCTGCGGGTCGTGTCGGTGGTGTGCGCGGTCGGTGCGGGGGTCGTGCTGGGCCGGGCGTGGCCGACGCTGCGCACGCCGGCAGCGGCGCTCGTGGGCGCGGTGGTCGCGGCACTGGCCTTCTTCATGCCCGCCCTGGGCGGCGTGCTGCTCGCGACGGCCTGGACGGCCGCGACGCAGCGCTGGCGCCTCGCGGCCGCGTGCGCGCTGGCCGCGGTGTGGATCGTCGGCGCGTTCTACTACCAGCTGCAGTGGCCGCTGGGCATCAAGGCCGGCGTGCTGGTTGCGGCCGCCGCTGTGTTGGGAGCAGTTGCATGGGTGGCCTCTGGCCGCGCCGCGGCCGTCGCGACGAGGGGCACGCCTGCACTGGGACGCGGTGCGGTGTTCCTGGGCGTGGGCGCTGTACTGACACTGGCGGTTGCGAACTACGCCATCCGCGAAAAGGAGACGCTCATCGCCGAAGGCGCGCGCGTATTCGTCCGCCTCGCACCGGTCGACCCGCGCTCCCTGATGCAAGGCGACTACATGCGCCTGAACTACAGCCTGCCCGGCGGCGTCGAGGAGTTCGGCGAGGAGACGATCAGCGTGCGCCCCTACGCGGTGATGAAGCTCGATGCGCGCGGCGTCGCGCAGCCGGTGCGCGTCGTGCGCACGCGCGAGCCCGTGGGCGCCGGCGAGCTGCTGATGCAGCTCACGCCCAAGGGCGGCCGTTGGGTTCTGGTGAGCGACGCGTGGTTCTTCACCGAGGGCGACGGCGAGCGCTGGAACGCCGCGAAGTACGGCGAGTTCCGCGTGATGCCCGACGGCCGCGCGCTGCTGGTGGGGCTGGCCGGCGACGACCTGCGCACGATCCCCGAGAAACCATGACGGTCACGATCACACCCCCGATGAGCGACGCGCGCGCCCGCGAGATCGCGGACGGCTTCGACCTGCGCGCGCTGCCACCCGACTTCTACGCCAACCCCTACCCCGTCTACGCCCGCCTGCGCGAGACGGCGCCCGTGCGCCGGATGCCGGACGGCTCGTACTTCCTCACGCGCTACGCCGACCTCGTGGCCGTGTACCGCGACGCGCACACCTTCAGCTCCGACAAGAAGGTGGAGTTCACGCCGAAGTACGGTGCCGGCTCGCCGCTGCTGGAGCACCACACGACCAGCCTCGTGTTCAACGACCCCCCGCTGCACACGCGCGTGCGCAAGCTGATCATGGGGGCGCTCACGCGGCGCGCCATCGCGGAGATGGAGCCGGGGCTGGTGGCGCTGGTGGACCGGCTGCTGGATGCGATCGAGGCCAAGGGCGGCGGTGACCTGGTCGAGGATTTCGCGTCCGCGATCCCCGTCGAGATCATCGGCAACCTGCTGGGCGTGCCGCACGCCGACCGCGGGCCGCTGCGCGACTGGTCGCTCGCGATCCTGGGCGCGCTGGAGCCGAAGCTCACGCCCGAGCAGGAAGAGCGCGGCAACCGCAGCGTGGGTGAGTTCACCGCGTACCTGAAGACGCTGGTGGCGGACCGGCGCAGGCACCCCGGCGACCCGGAGCACGACGTGCTCACGCGCCTGATCCAGGGTGAAGAAGCGGGCGAGCAGTTGAGCGAAAGCGAGCTGGTGCAGAACTGCGTGTTCATCCTGAACGCGGGGCACGAGACCACCACCAACCTCATCGGCAACGCGCTTTGCGCATTGCAGGAGTGGCCGGAGGCGTTGCAGCAGTTGCTGCGCACGACTGACGAGGCGTCCCTCACGCTCGCCGTCGACGAATTCCTGCGGTTCGAATCGTCCAACCAGCTGGGCAACCGTCGCGCGCTTGTCGCGTGCGAGGTCGGCGGTGTGCAACTGCCCGCAGGTGCGCTCGTCACGCTGTGCATCGGCGCGGCGAACCGCGACCCGGCGCAGTTTGCCGACCCGGACAAGCTGGACCTGCGCCGCGAGCCGAACCGGCACCTTGCCTTCGGCTTCGGCATCCACCAGTGCGCGGGCCTGAGCCTCGCGCGGCTGGAGGGGCGCATCGCCGTCGGGCGGTTCCTCGCGCGTTTCCCCGGCTATCGCCTGACCGAATCCCCCACCCGAGGCGGTCGCGCACGTTTCAGGGGGTTCTTGCACGCGCCGTTCGCCCTGCGGTAAAACCGCGCGAGGAGACACAGCATGACCACGACCACCGAGGCGAAGGCTTTCCAGAGCTTCGCCGACTTCTACCCCTACTACCTGAGCGAGCACGCCAACCGCACGTGCCGGCGGCTCCACTTCGTGGGGACCTCACTGGGCACGGCATGCCTCGTCACCCTCCTGGTCACGAGGGACTGGTGGTGGTTCCCCATCGGCCTGCTCGTCGGCTACGCCTTCGCATGGACCGGCCACTTCTTCTTCGAGAAGAACCGGCCGGCCACTTTCAAGCGCCCGTTCTACAGCTTCATGGGTGATTACGTGATGTACAAGGACATCTGGACGGGCAAGATCCCGTTCTGACTTCAGCCCTTTAAGCCTTCCAGCGTCAGTGCCTTCGCGGGCGTGACGACCTGAAGTCCCGGCATCGGTTTCAGGGCAAGGAGGTCCTGGTCGCCTGTCACCAGCCACGGGGCGCCGGCCGCAAGTGCGGCATGGACGAAGTGATCGTCGTCTGCGTCGCGGCTGTGCGCGACCGCAGCGATCGCCTCGGGTACGTCGACCCACAGCGCAGCTGCATTCAGGTCGTGCAGCAGGGACTTGCGCAGCTCCATGGTCAGGTATCGATCGAACTTGGGCTTCCACAGGCGCGATTCGAGCTCGTGGAACGTGCGTTCGGAGAACACGGGCACGCCGTGGGAAAGCACGCGCCGGACGACCAGCGCCGGAGCCCCGTCACGCGACAGCGCGGCGCTGATCCAGACGTTGGTGTCGACGACCACCGCAAGGCGGCGGTCAGCTCTCATCGGCCAGCAGGGCCTTCAGCTGCTTCGGCGTCAAGCCGGCACGCTTGGCGTTGGCGGCGGATTGGTCCAGCGTCTGCTGCAAGCGGTTCGCGTAGAAGACACGCATGGCTTCGTAGTCTTCGGCGCTGACCATCACACCCACGACGCGGTCGTGGCGCATCACCCGCACGGGCTCGCGCTGGACACGGTCGATGAACTCGCCGAAGCGGGTCTTGGCTTCATTGGCGCTGAAGGTCTGCATTCGCGCATTTTAGCCAAATCGTTCGATTTGACCAAATCGAGCCGGGCGCCTGGCTCAGCGCCGCACATACCCCGGCGCGTACACGTTGTGCGCTGGAAGGATGTTCACCTTCGGCTCGCCGGTGATCCCGGCCTTCTGCACGCCCGGCATCAGCCGCTGCTCGACGAAGGCCTGGAAGTCCTCCGCGCGCTCCCACACGTCCGCGACGCGCATGCCCTTGTCGTCGAACCCGGCGACGTGGTACAGCCCGCCGCGCGGCGGGTCGGCCTCGAAGTTGACGATCTTGCGCACGGCGTCGTATTGCGCCGGGGTCACGTTGTCCCACTGCATCAGCATCATCACGGGCATGGCAGCCTCCAAACGGTCGGGTTGGGGGAGCCGGGCGGCTCCCTGCCCGCTATACGGCCGACGCACCGAGGCGGATGCGCTAGACGACGTCCTTCAGGCAGATCTTCGCCAGGCCGCCGTTGCGCCAGAAACGCTCGGTCGCGGCGTTGCGCGGCAGCAGCATCTGCTTCGCGAGAGGCTCGATGGAGGTGACCGCGGGTTCGGCGAGCAGCACGTAGCGTGTCTCGGCACCGTCCGTCTGCTCGTTGATGCGCGCCACCCAGTCCAGCTGGACGAGCGCGTCCAGGACGGGCTCGAGCTGCAGTTCGTCGGCTTCGGTCGCAGCCGAGAGCTGCTGCATGGTGAGGCCGTGCTGCACCGTGGAGCGTGCGAGGTTCAGGTGCCGCAGTGCCTCCAGCGCGAGCTCGAACTGCCACCCTGCCCCGCCGGGGCGTCGCCGTGCGCCCACGAGCAGGCTGGGCATGTACGCGGCGATGACCGCGCCGAGCAGCACGATGACCCACGCGATGTAGATCCACACGAGCAGGATCGGCAGCGTCGCGAATGCGCCGTAAACCGCCGAATACGTCGGCACCTTGGCGAAGTAAAGCGTGAGGCCGCGCTTGGCGAGTTCGACGCCGATCGCAGCGATGACGCCGCCCGTGATGGCATGCGTCGGGCGCACCGGGGTGTTCGGCACGAAGCGGTAAAGCGCGCTCAGCCCCGCGGCGAGCAGGACGAATTCCACCATCGCCAGCAGCGTCGGCAGCATGCCGAGCGACGTGCCGACGAACCCCCGCGAAGCCGTGATCGCGTAGGAAGTGATGCTGATGCTCGTCGCCAGCACCAGCGGGCCGAGGGTGACGGCCGCCCAGTAGATCATCACGCGCTGCCCCAGCGGGCGCGGCCTGCGCACGCGCCAGATCTTGTTGAGCGTGCGGTCGATCGTGAGCACGAGCGCGAGCGCCGCGGCCAGCAGGATCGCAAGACCTACCGTGCCCAGCCGGCTCGCGCGCCCCGAAAACTGCGTGAGATACCCGAGCACCTGCTTGGAGATGGCCGGCGGCACGAGGCTTTGCACCAGCCACGCCTCGAGGCTCGCCTGCAGCTGGTTGAACATCGGGAAGGCCGTGAAGATGGCCAGCGCCACCGTGAAGAATGGCACCAGCGCGATCGACGTCGTGAACGTGAGGCTGCTGGCTGTGAGGCCCAGCTGGTCCTCGCGGAAGCGCTCGCGCAAGGTGAGCGCGGTGGACTTCCACGGGAAGCGCGAGAGGTCGGCCAGCAGGAGGGGAATGCGCATCGGCCGCTATGATGCCATCGCAGATGGATACCGCCCCCGCAGTTGCCGCACCCCTTGCCGTCGAAGCCACGCGCTGGGCCGCCGTGGGTGCATTGCTCGCGCTCATCACGCTGTGCCTCGCATGGGAGCTCTGGTGGGCGCCGTTGCGTCCCGGCGGCTCATGGCTCGCGCTGAAGGCCCTGCCGCTGTGCCTGCCGCTCGCCGGCCTGCTGCGCCGTCGCATGTACACCTACCGCTGGACCAGCCTGCTGGTGTGGCTCTATTTCTTCGAGGGCGTGGTGCGCGCCACCAGCGACCGCGGCGCGAGCGCGCAACTGGCCGTACTCGAGATCGTGCTGACCCTCGTGTTGTTTGCCGCCTGCGCGCTGCACGTGCGCCTGCGGCTGAAGAAGTCCCCATGACCGATTTGCTGAAAACCTTGAAAGACATCGTGGGCGACGCCCACGTACTGGCCGAGGGTGACCTCACCGCCTGGGAGCAGGACTGGCGCAAGCGCTCGCGCGGCAAGGCGCTGGCGGTGGTGCGGCCGCGCACGACGCAGGAAGTCGCCGATGTGGTCCGTGCCTGTGCTGCGGCCGGAACCAGCATCGTCCCGCAGGGCGGCAACACCGGCCTCGTGGGCGGGTCCGTCCCCGACGAGAGCGGCACGCAGGTGCTGCTCAGCCTCACGCGCATGAACACCGTGCGCAACATCGACCCGGCCAACCTCACCATCACCGTCGAAGCCGGCTGCGTGCTGCAGTCGCTGCAGGACACGGCGCAGGAAGCGGGCTTCCTGTTCCCCCTGAGCCTTGCAGCCGAGGGCAGCTGCACCATCGGCGGCAATTTGTCCACGAACGCCGGTGGCACGCAGGTGCTGCGCTACGGCAATACACGTGACCTTTGCCTTGGCCTCGAAGTGGTGACGGCGCAAGGCGAAATCTGGGAAGGCCTGTCCGGCCTGCGCAAGGACAACACCGGCTACGACCTGCGCGACCTCTTCATCGGCAGCGAAGGCACGCTGGGCATCATCACAGCGGCCACCATGAAGCTCTACCCGCTGCCGGCGGCGACGCTTACCGCATGGGCTGCGGTGCCTTCGCTGGAAGACGCCGTGAAACTGCTCGGGCTGGCGCAGAAGCACCTCGCCTCCTCGCTCACGGGCTTCGAGGTGATGGGGCAATTCGCGCTCAGCCTCGTCGCAAAGCATTTCACGCAGATGCGCATCCCGCTGTACAAGGATGTGCCGTATTGCGTGCTGCTGGAGAACGCCGACTCCGAGAGCGAGCTGCACGCGCGCACGCAGTTCGAGCGCCTGCTGGAGACGGCGCTGGAGGAAGGCTGCGTAACGGATGCCGTGGTCGCCGAGAACCTGGCGCAGGCCCACCAGTTGTGGCACATCCGCGAGTCGATCCCGCTCGCGCAGGCCGAGGAAGGCCTGAACATCAAGCACGACATCTCGGTGGCCGTGTCGCGCATCCCGCAGTACTGCCGCGAAACCGATGCGCTGCTGGCGCAGGAGATCCCCGGCGTCCGCATGGTCAACTTCGGCCACCTCGGCGACGGCAACCTGCACTACAACGTGCAGGCGCCGGTGGGTGGCGATGCGGCCCAGTTCCTTCGCGACTACGAGGAGCGCGTCAACACGATCGTCTACGACCAGGTGCACAAGCACGGCGGCTCGATCTCCGCCGAGCACGGTGTGGGCTCGATCAAGGTCGACAAGGTGCCGAACTACAAGTCGCCGGTGGCGGTGGAGATGATGCGTGCGGTCAAGCGCGCGCTGGACCCCAGGGGAACATTGAATCCCGGAAGGGTCGTGCGCCTATAATATGCGCATAGTTCATGGAGCCCAGTCATGTTGAAGTTCGACGGTGCACCCAAGAAGCCCACCAACCTGTCACTCAACAGCAAGGTGCTGGAGATGGCGAAGGAACTTGGAATGAACATTTCGCAGACTGTGGACACGCTCCTGGCCGAGGAAGTGAAGCGCCGGTACTGGGAGAAGTGGCAGGAGGAGAACAAGGAAGCGATCCAGGCGTACAACGAGCGTATCGCCAAGTTCGGGCTGCCGCTCGCGAAGTACCGTACGTTCGGCCGCAGCCTCGGCGACGGCAGGAAGAAGGACTGAACTTGGCTCGCTACGACGTGTATGCAAACCCGGACACAGCGGAACGCAAGTTCGTCCCGTTCTACCTCGACGTCCAGAACGACTTCCTCGAAGGGATGGACACGCGCGTGGTCGTGCCGCTGTGGAGCCCCGCGGCGCTGCACCGCAGGTTGCGCGGCCTGAACCCGGAATTGTCCGTGGACGGCAAGAAGGTCGTGATGGACCCGGCCGCCATCGGCGCGGTCCCGATGGCCGACCTGCGCCGGCCCGTCGACAACCTCGCTTCGCAGCAGCTCGAGATCCAGGACGCGCTCGACACTCTCCTCGGTGGCTACTGAAATGAACGACCCGCGCCCCGTCCGCCACCAGTACGAAGACTTCATGCGCCATGTGTACACGCATGGCACGCCCAAGACCGACCGCACGGGCACCGGCACGCGCAGCGTGTTCGGCTACCAGATGCGCTTCGACCTGAACGAAGGCTTCCCGCTGGTGACGACCAAGAAGGTCCACCTGAAGTCCATCATCGTGGAGCTGCTGTGGTTCCTCAAAGGGTCCAGCGACAACAACTGGCTGCGCGAGCGCGGCGTGACGATCTGGGACGAATGGGCGCGCGAGGACGGCGACCTCGGCCCGATCTACGGCGTGCAGTGGCGCAGCTGGCCGACACCGGACGGCAGGCACATCGACCAGATCCAGCAGGCCATCGACACCATCCGCAAGAACCCGGATTCGCGCCGCATCATCGTGAGCGCCTGGAACGTGGCCGACATCCCGAAGATGGCGCTGGCGCCGTGCCACGCCTTCTTCCAGTTCTACGTGGCCGACGGCAAGCTCTCGTGCCAGCTGTACCAGCGCAGCGCCGACATCTTCCTCGGCGTGCCGTTCAACATCGCGAGCTACGCGCTGCTCACGCACATGATGGCGCAGCAGTGCGACCTGCAAGTGGGCGACTTCGTGTGGACCGGCGGCGACTGCCACATCTACAGCAACCACCACGAGCAGGTGGAGCTGCAGCTCTCGCGCGAGCCGCGGCCCTACCCCACGCTCGCCATCAAGCGCAAGCCGGCCTCGATCTTCGACTACGAATTCGAGGACTTCGCGTTCGAGGGCTACGACCCGCATCCGCCGATCAAGGCACCCGTCGCGGTCTGAACATGAAGCTTGGTTTGATCTATGCGCGCTCGCGCGGCGGCGTGATCGGCAAGGACGGCACGATGCCGTGGCGCCTGCCGGAAGACATGGCGCACCTGAAGGGCAAGACGATGGGCTGCCCGGTCATCATGGGGCGCAAGACCTGGGACTCGATCCCGCCGAAGTTCCGGCCGCTGAGCGGGCGGCGCAATATCGTCGTCACGCGGCAGGCAGGCTGGCAGGCCGAAGGCGCCGAGCGGGTCGGTTCGGTGGAAGAGGCGATCGAGCTTTGCGCGGACGCACCGCTCGCCTGGATCATCGGTGGCAGCGAGATCTACAACCTCTCGGTGCCCTTGGCCGACTTTGCGGTCGTCACCGAGATCGACCAGGACTTTGAAGGCGACGCCTTCGCCCCCACCTTGGGCGACGAGTGGCAGGAGACCGCGCGCGAGCGTCACGTTTCGGCCACGGGCCTGCCCTACAGTTTCGTCACCTACAGCAAGCGCTGATACCTCGAGAGGAGAACACCATGTCCGGAGGCGGTTTCCACGTCCACGGCCCGCACGACCACGAGCTGGAGCACGCGCAGCAGCATGCTGCCGGCGACCATGGCGGCGAGCATGCCCACCACGGCATCGGCGGCCAGAGCATGACCAACCAGATCGCGCTGTTCACCGCGGTCATCGCCACGGTCGGCGCGATCTTCGCGTACATGGGCGGCGCCACGCAGGCCAACGCGGGCCTGTACAAGAACAACGCCGCGATCAAGAAGACCGAGGCGTCCAACCAGTGGAACTACTACCAGGCCAAGAGCAGCAAGCAGAACCTGTACGAGGTCACGATGCAGCTGCTGCCGGCTGAGAAGCAGGAGCAGTACAAGAAGGAGATCGAGCGCTACAAGGCCGAAAAGGCCGAGATCAAGCTCGCCGCCGACAAGCTGGAGGCCGAAGCCACCGACTGGGACAAGAAGAGCGACGACCAGATGCACCTGCACCACCGCTGGGCCCAGGCGACGACGGCGCTGCAGGTGTCGATCGCGCTGGCCGCCATCGCGCTGCTGACGAAGAAGAAATGGCTGGAGTGGGGCATGTTCGGTGTCGGGGCCATCGGCCTCGTCATCGGCGGCCTGGCGGTTGCCCACGTATGAAGATCACGACCTGGAACGTCAACTCGCTCACCGCGCGGCTGCAGCACGTCCTGGACTGGACGGCCGCCAACCCGGTGGACGTGCTGTGCCTCCAGGAACTGAAGCTCACCGACGACAAGTTCCCCCTCGACGCGATCCGCGAGCACGGCTACCCGCACTGCGCGGTGTTCGGGCAGAAGACGTACAACGGCGTGGCGATCATGAGCCGCCACCCGGTGCGCGACGTCGTGAAGAACATCGTCGGCTTCGAGGACGACAACTCGCGCGTGATCTCGGCGACTCTCGACACGCCCGAAGGCGCGATCCGCGTGGTCAACGGGTATTTCGTGAATGGGCAGGCGCCCGGCACCGAGAAGTTCGACTACAAGATGTCGTGGCTGCGCGGCCTGCGCGACTACATCCGCAGCGAGCTGGAGCACCACCCTCGCCTCGTGCTGCTGGGTGATTTCAACATCGCGCCGGAGGACCGCGACTCGTTCGACCCAGAGGGGCTGCGCGAGACGATCCACCACACCACCGAGGAGCGCGACCACTTCCGCAAGCTGCTGGAACTGGGGCTGGTGGACAGCTTCCGCCTCTTCGAGCAGCCGGAAAAAAGCTACAGCTGGTGGGACTACCGGATGCTCGGCTACCAGAAGAACCGCGGGCTGCGCATCGACCACGTGCTGGTGAGCGAGGCGTTGAAGCCCTCCGTGAAGGGTTGCGCGATCGACCGCACGCCGCGCAAGTGGAAGCAGCCGAGCGACCATGCGCCGGTGACGGTGGATCTCTAGGGGCGCGGGCGCTCAGGCCTGCTTCTTCGTCGCGTCCGCGATGGGCACCACGCGCCCGTAGTTGTCGTCGAGGCGCACGATGTCGTCCTCGCCGAGGTAGCTGCCGGACTGCACCTCGATCATCTCCAGCGGCGTCTTGCCCGGGTTGTGCAGGCGGTGCACCTCGCCGAGCGGGATGTACGTCGACTGGTTCTCCGAGAGCAGGAAGGTTTCCTTGCCACGCGTGACTTCCGCGGTGCCGCGCACGACGACCCAGTGCTCGGAGCGGTGGTAGTGCTTCTGCAGGCTGAGCGAGGCGCCCGGGTTCACCACGATGCGCTTGACCTGGAAGCGGTCGCCCTGCTCGATCGCGTCATAGGTGCCCCAGGGGCGCGCGACGCGCCGGTGGTTGACGGCTTCGGGGCTGCCGCGCTTTTCGAGCTCGGCGACGACGTTCTTCACCTGCTCCGCCTTCGAGCGGTCGGCGACGAGCACGGCGTCGGCGGTGTCGATGACCAGCAGGTTCTCGGTGCCCAGCACCACGACCGTCCGCGTGGGTGCGTGGACGAAGTTGTTGCGGGCGTCGATGGCGATGCCCTTGCCGTCGATCCGGTTGCCGTCGGCATCGGCCGGCCACATGTCGGCCACCGCGTTCCAGCTGCCGACGTCGCTCCACTGGCCGCCGAACGGAAAAACCGACACCGCCCCATGGCGCTCCATCACCGCATAGTCGATGCTCTCGGAGCGGCACGCCTGCAGCGGCGCTTGCGCGGGACGGATGAAGATGCCGTCCGCCTTTGCGCCCGCCATCGCGAGGCGGCACTGCGCGAGGATGTCTGGGGCGTGCTGCTCCAGGGCTGCGAGCAGCGTACCGGCCTTGCAAAGGAAAATGCCGGCGTTCCAAAGCACGCCGCCCGAGAAGAGGAGTTGCTGCGCTCTTTGCGCATCCGGCTTCTCGATGAAGCGGGCGACGGCATGGCCGCCGTCCGCGCGCGCGGCGCCGCGCTCGATGTAGCCGTAGGCGGTGCTCGGGAAGGTGGGCACGACGCCGAAGGTCACGACCTGCCCTTCGTTCGCGCAGGGTGCGGCCGCGCGGACCATCGCGGCAAAGCCCTCCACATCGGGGATGTGGTGATCCGACGGGCAGAAAAGCAGCAACTGGTCCGCGCCGGCAGCTTGCAATGCGGCGAGTGCCATTGCCGCTGCCGTGTTGCGCGCCACCGGCTCGAGCAGGATGCTGCCGGTGACGCCCGCGGACGACATGGCTTCCACCACCATGAACCGGTGCGTTTCGGAGCCGACGCAGATGACGCCTTCAGCGGGCGAAGCCAGCGGACGCACGCGCTCGAGCGTCAGCTCGATCAGGCTGCGCCCGCCGATCAGGGGCACGAATTGTTTTGGAAACGCCTTGCGCGAGAGCGGCCACAGGCGGGTGCCGGAGCCGCCGCAGAGGATCACCGGCTGGATCATGGCGGGATGGTACCCGAGGGTTGTGCGTAAGATAGTGCGGAGGTGACCATGCCGATCCTGAACGATCTCCAGCGATTCTCCTCGCCCGGGTGGTGGCGGGAATTCGCACCCTCATTGCACGTCGAGGACGCGGACTTTCTCGCTGGCCAAGCCGTCGCCGAGGTCGACCCGGCCACGGCCGAGTCACTTCGCGCGGCGATCCTCAAGGAGGGCTATTTCCAGCTGCCGCCGGAGCGTTGGCAACTGCCGATCGCCGGACTGGCTGAAGCGGTGCAGCGCCTTTCGACCACCGACGTGCCGCTGCCCTTCAGCTTCGTGTACGACGAGTTCTGGTGCCTGTACTTCCGCTTGAACAAGTTGATCGAGGCTGTACTCGGGCCCGGTTTCCAGCGCCTCCCCGACTTCTGGGCCTGGCTGGTCAATCCCGAGACAGAGGAGAGCGGCTGGGCCCCACACCGTGACAAGGGCTCCAGGTCGCTGTTCCCCGACGGCTCGCCGCAGTCGATCACGATCTGGCTGCCGCTCACCGACGCCACCCCCCTCAATGGTTGCATGTACGTCGTGCCCGCCGACCGCGACCCGGTATACGGCACGCCGCGCGATGGCGAACGCACCTTCCGTTACCAGGACATCCGGGCACTGCCGGCAAGTGCCGGCAGCATCCTGTGCTGGAACCAGGCCTTGCTGCACTGGGGGTCGCGCTCCTGCGGGCGCGCGAGCGGCGCGCGCGTGTCCGTTGCCTTCGAGTTCCAGGCGGGCGGTGTGCCGCCCTTCAACGAGCCGCTGACGAACCCCTACGAGATACCGGGCTTCGACTTGCGGGTGCGGCTCATCGGCAAGCAGCTGCTGCAGTACACGCACATGTACCCCCTCTCGCCGCAGATGCAGATGCTTGCGAGGATCCTGACGCGTTGATCCGGGCCGTTCACTCCTCCAGCCCGAGCTCCTGGATCTTGCGCGTGATGGTGTTGCGGCCAATGCCGAGTTTCTGCGCGGCCTCGATGCGCCGGCCGCGGGTGTTGGCGAGCGCGGTGTGGATCAGGCGCGACTCGAACCGGCGCGTGAGCGCGTCCCAGACGTCGTGGCGCCCGGCGAGCAGCATTTCCATGGCTTCGGCTTCGAGGGCCGACTCCCAGTCGTGCGAGCCGGACGCGGCTGCCACCGGCGCAGCAGCAGCGACAGCTGGAGCCGGCGCGGCACCCTCGTCCGCGTGCACGGCAGCCTCGGCCTGCGCGGGCTTCGCCACGACCTGAGGCGCACTTTCGGGGACACCCCCCACCTCCGGCGGCAAGTCCTTCGCCTCGATCAGCTGCGCCGGCGCCATCACCGTGAGCCAGTGGCAGATGTTCTCCAGCTGCCGCACGTTGCCGGGGAAAGCGAACGAGGTGAGCTTGGCGATGGCCGCATCGGAAATGCGCTTGGGCTCCACCCCGAGTTGCTTGGCGCTTTGCTGCAGGAAATGCCGCGCCAGCATCGGGATGTCCTCGCGCCGCTCGCGCAGCGCAGGCAGGCGCAGGCGGATGACGTTGAGGCGGTGGAACAGGTCCTCGCGGAAGTTGCCCTCCTTGACGCGCTGCTCCAGGTCCTGGTGCGTCGCGGCAATCACGCGCACGTTGGCCTTGATGGCGTTGTGCCCGCCCACGCGGTAGAAGTGCCCGTCGCTCAGCACACGCAAGAGGCGCGTCTGCAGGTCGAATGGCATGTCGCCGATCTCGTCCAGGAAGAGCGTGCCGCCTTCGGCCTGCTCGAAGCGGCCGCGGCGCATGGTCTGCGCGCCGGTGAAGGCGCCGCGCTCGTGTCCGAAGAGCTCGGACTCCAGGAGATCCTTGGGAATGGCCGCGGTGTTGATGGCCACGAAGGGCCCGCCGGCACGCGGCGAATGCTTGTGCAGCGCGCGAGCGACCAGCTCCTTGCCCGAGCCCGACTCGCCGGTGATCATCACCGTGACGTTGCTTTGCGACAGCCGCCCGATCGCACGGAACACGTCCTGCATCGCCGGTGCCTGGCCCAGCATCTCGGGTGTGCCGGCCATGCGCTCCTCGGCGACCTCTTCGCGCTGGCTTTCCTCCACCGCGCGGCGGATCAGCTCGATGGCCTTGGGCAGGTCGAAGGGCTTGGGCAGGTACTCGAACGCGCCGCCCTGGAAGGCGGACACCGCGCTGTCGAGGTCCGAGAACGCGGTCATGATGATGACGGGCAGCCCCGGGTGCCGCTCCTTCACCTTCGTGAGCAGGTCCAGCCCGTTGCCGCCCGGCATGCGGATGTCGCTCACCAGGATCTGGGGGCCGTCGTCGTCGTTGGCGGTGTCCAGGGCCGCGAGCACCTCGCGCGCATTGGTGAAGCTGCGCGTGGGAAGGTCCTCGCGCATCAGCGCTTTTTCCAGCACGAAGCGGATGGATTGGTCATCGTCAACGATCCAGATCGGCTTCATGCTGGCCTTTGTTTCCTCGAGTCCTTGTTTACGGCAACGGTATCAACACCGTGAAATCCGTCCTCCCCGGCACGCTGTCGCATTCGATGAGGCCATGGTGCTGCTGCACGAACGTCTGTGCAAGCGTCAACCCGAGCCCCGAACCGCCGTCGCGCCCCGAAACCAGCGGGTAGAAGATGCGGTCCTTGATCGATTCGGGCACGCCGGGCCCGTTGTCGATGACATGCAATTCCAGTGCCAAGCGATAGCGCTGCTTGCCGAAAGTGACCTGCCGCGCGATGCGCGTGCGGAACACGAGCTCCGCGTCGCCGGCGGCGATGCGCTCGGCCAGCGCCTGGCAGGCGTTGTGCGCGATGTTCAGCACGGCCTGGATCAACTGCTCGCGGTCGCCGCGGAACTCGGGGATCGACGCGTCGTAGTCGCGAACGACCGCGAGGCCCTTGGGGAACTCGGCCAGCACGAGCGAGCGGACGCGCTCGCACACCTCGTGGATGTTGACGTCGCCCACGACGTGCGGCTTGCGATGCGGCGCGAGCAGGCGATCGACCAGTGTCTGCAGCCGGTCCGCCTCGTGGATGATGACCTTGGTGTAGTCCTTCAGGCCGCCGTCGACCTCCATCTCCAGCAGCTGCGCCGCGCCGCGGATGCCGCCCAGCGGGTTCTTGATCTCGTGCGCAAGGTTGCGAATGAGCTCCTTGTTCGCCTCGGCCTGGTCGATCATGCGCTCCTCGCGCTCCTGCTTGGACTGCGCCTCGAGCGGCAGCAGCTCGACGACGAACTCGTCGTCGCCCACTTCGGTCTGCGCCAGCACCACATGCACGGGCAACGGCTCGCCGCTGGCGCGGGCCAACTGCGCGTCGTAGCGAAGGGCGGCGTACTCGTTGCGGCTGGCGCCGTCGAGCGCGACGCGCAGGACGTCGGGGCGCGTGAAGAAGTTGGGGAACGAGGAGCCTTCGATCGTGCGCCGCGAGGAGCCGAGGGCGTCCTCCAGAGCGGAGTTGGCGAAGACGATGCGGCCGTCGCCGCGGACCACGGCCACCAGTGTGGCCAGCAGGTCGAAGGCCTGGAAACGGGGAGTGCTGGCGTAGGGAGGCGTCAAGGCCTCATTGCTTTGCAGGAACCGTGCCGCCGCCCACGCGGGCGAGCTCGCGGCGGATGCCCGCGATGTCGTTCTCGGTGCGCGCGATGCTGTCCTTGAGGTTGGCGACGCGCTCGATGTACTTGGCGTGGTTGCGATGCTCGGGGCCCAGCTTCTCGGGTTCGCCGTTGTTGTATTCCTTGACCAGCTCTTCGCGCTTGGCTTCGGCCTTCTTCAGTTCGGCTTCGAGGATGGCCCGCGAATCGGCGTCGCGCGCCTTCTGGTCCTCGCTGGCCCCCGAGCGGGCCTGCGGGGCGGTGGCGACCTTCACGCCGTTGGTGTTGACACGCGTGCCCTGCACGATGGTGACGTTGCCGCCTTCGACAGGCTTGCAGCCCTTGGTCTTCGCCTCGGCGGCGTCGTTGGTGTAGCTGTTGCCGCAGCGCCAGATGGTGCTGTCGGGCTTGGGCGCGGACTGGGCGTGGGCTGCGGCGGCGAGGACGAACGTGGCGACGGGGACAACTATCGATTTCATGACCTACCCCTTGCAGAGGACGGTCTATGAGTATGAACCAAAATCAAAAAAGTTCCATAAGTTCTTGACCTGTAAAGGAAAAAGCCCGCCGAAGCGGGCTTTTTGCAACGGTGCCTGCGCTTTACAGCGAGTAGTACATGTCGAACTCGATGGGATGGGTCGTCATGCGGAAACGCGTGACTTCCTGCATCTTCAGCTCGATGTACGCATCGATCAGGCCGTCGGTGAACACGCCGCCCTTGGTGAGGAAGGCGCGGTCGTTGTCGAGGCACTCGAGGGCCTGGTCCAGGCTGTGGCACACGGTCGGGATCTTCGCGTCCTCTTCCGGCGGCAGGTGGTACAGGTCCTTGGTTGCGGCCTCGCCCGGGTGAATCTTGTTCTCCACGCCGTCCAGGCCCGCCATCAGCATCGCGGAGAACGCGAAGTACGGGTTGCAGGTGGGGTCCGGGAAGCGCACTTCGATACGGCGGCCCTTCGGGTTCGCCACGTACGGGATGCGGATGGACGCAGAGCGGTTGCGGGCGGAGTACGCCAGCTTCACCGGGGCTTCGAAGCCGGGCACCAGGCGCTTGTAGCTGTTGGTGCCGGGGTTGGTGATGGCGTTGAGCGCGCGGGCGTGCTTGATGATGCCGCCGATGTAGTACAGCGCGAACTCCGACAGGCCGGCATAGCCTTCGCCGGCGAACAGGTTCTTGCCGTCCTTCCACACGGACTGGTGCACGTGCATGCCCGAGCCGTTGTCGCCCACGACGGGCTTCGGCATGAACGTGGCCGTCTTGCCGTAGGCGTTGGCGACGTTGTGCACGACGTACTTGAGCAGCATCGTCCAGTCGGCGCGCTGCACCAGCGTGCTGAACTTGGTGCCGATCTCGTTCTGGCCGGCGCCCGCCACTTCGTGGTGGAACACCTCGACCGGGATGCCCAGCGACTCGAGGATCAGGGACATCTCGGCGCGCATGTCCTGCGTGCTGTCGACCGGGGGCACGGGGAAGTAGCCGCCCTTGACGGTGGGACGGTGGCCACGGTTGCCGCCTTCGATCTTCTTGCCGGTGTTCCAGGGGGCTTCGTACTCGTCGATCTCCACGAAGGAGCCCTCGGGGCCCGCGCCCCAGCGCACGTCGTCGAAGATGAAGAACTCGGGCTCCGGGCCGAAGAAGGCCGTGTCGCCCAGACCGGAGGCCTTGAGGTACGCCTCGGCGCGGCGCGCGAGCGAGCGCGGGTCGCGCTCGTAGGCCTTGCCGTCGCCCGGCTCCAGCACGTCGCACGAGAGGAACAGCGTGGTCTCTTCGTAGAACGGGTCGATGTTGGCCGTGTTGGGGTCGGGCATGAGCAGCATGTCGGATGCCTCGATGCCCTTCCAGCCCGCGATCGACGAGCCGTCGAAAGCGTGGCCGGACTGGAACTTGTCTTCGTCGAAAGCGGAGATCGGCACGGTCACGTGCTGCTCCTTGCCGCGAGTGTCGGTGAAGCGGAAGTCAACGAACTTGACCTCGTTCTCCTTCACCATCTTCATCACGTCTGCGACGGTCTTGGCTGCCATCAGGTTTCTCCAGGGATGGGGGTTGTTGATTGGATTGTGCGCGGCTGTGGATGCAGGTTCTGTGCCAAAGCTGGTGCATGGCGGCTGCGGCTGAGCGGGGGGATTGTCGTTGATTTAGCGACCGTTTCACCGTTGCCATGTGGCTCACTTGCAGGGGCGAACCTTGCGACTCCCGGTTTTGGTGCTTATGCAGAGTGCGCACCATATTAGTTCACTGACTGGATGCGCAGATCCGTAGATAGGCCCTGAATTGGTGCGGCAAGTTGACGCCGATGTCGGCAATGTATGATGAGCAACGAATCATGAACAGCGCGCTCCACCACAAAGAACGAATCGTCGAGTTCGTCCGCGGCATCTATGGGCCCGACTTCATCCCCCTGCACCGCCCCGTCTTCGCCGGCAACGAGAAGAAGTACCTGGCGGAATGCATCGACTCGAACTTCGTCTCGTCGGTCGGCCAGCGGGTGAATGACCTGGAACAGCAACTTGCATCCTTCACCGGTGCGCGTTTCGCGATCGCGGCGGTGAACGGCACCGCCGCGCTCCACATCGCGCTGGTACTCGCCGGCGTGCGCCCGGACGACGAGGTAATGACCCAGCCGCTGACGTTCGTCGCCACCTGCAACGCGCTGAGTTATTGCCATGCCCACCCGGTCTTTGTGGACGTCGACAAAGACACGCTCGGGATGAGCCCGACCGCCGTCGCGCGCTTCCTCGAGGCGAATGTGGTCGTGCGCGACGGCAAGGCCGTGAACCGCACGACCGGACGCCGCGTTGCAGCCTGCGTGCCGATGCACACTTTCGGGCTACCTTGCCGCATCGACGAGATCGTGAAGGTGTGTTCGGAGTTCGGCATCCCGGTGATCGAAGACGCGGCCGAGTCGCTCGGCAGCTACGTGGGCGAGCGTCACACGGGCACGATCGGCGCGATCGGGACCCTCAGCTTCAACGGCAACAAGGTCATCACCACCGGCGGCGGGGGCGCGATCATCACGAACGACGAGGAGATCGCCAAGCGCGCGAAGCACCTCACCACGACGGCCAAGAGGCCGCACCCTTATGAGTTCTTCCACGACGAGGTGGGCTACAACTACCGCATGCCGAACCTCAATGCGGCGTTGGGCTGCGCACAGATGGAACAGCTGCCTGGCTTCCTTGAAACCAAGCAGGGCATCGCCAGGCGCTATGCAGCCTTCTTCTCGGGCCTCGGCATCCCGTTCCTCCAGGCGCGTGCGGGCACCCGCTCGAACCACTGGCTCAATGCGATCCTCCTGGAGTCGAAAGCGGAGCGTGACGAGTTCCTGCGCTACACCAACGACCAAGGCGTGATGACGCGCCCGATCTGGACGCTGATGAACCACCTGCCGATGTTCAGTGCGTGCCAGCGTGACGACCTCGTGAACTCGCTCGAGCTCGAACAGAGGGTCGTGAACATCTCCTCGAGCGTTCCCGACCCGCGCTGACATGGCTTCGATGCGTCGTGCCGCGCGTGCACTGCAGCGGTTGGCGGACATCGTGCTCTCCGCCGCCGCACTGCTCGTCCTCTCGCCGCTGCTGCTGCCGGTGGCGCTGCTGCTGCGGCTCACCGGCGAAGGCGAGGTCTTCTACGTGCAGCCCCGGGTGGGAATGGGTGGACGCGAATTCGGCGTCCTGAAGTTCGCCACGATGCTCAAGGACAGCCCGAACATCGGCGCCGGCACGGTCACGGTGCGCGACGACCCGCGCATCCTCCCGGTGGGCGGTTTCCTGCGCAAGACGAAGATCAACGAGCTGCCGCAGCTGCTCAACATCCTTTTCGGCGACATGAGCGTCGTCGGCCCGCGGCCGCTCGTGCGCAAGGCGTTCGAGACGTACGACCCGCAGACGCAGGAAATCATCAAGCGGCTGCGCCCGGGCCTGAGCGGCCTGGGCTCCATGGTGTTCCGCAACGAGGAGGAAATCCTCCACGGCTCACAGGACCCGCTCGCGTTCTACTACCGCGTGGTCGGCCCCTACAAGGGACAGCTGGAGCGCTGGTACTACGAGAACGCCTCCCTGGCCGTCTACATCAAGGTGATCGTGGTCACCGCCATCCTCGTCGTGCGGCCCGATACCGGGCTGGTGTTCCGCGTCTTCAAGGACCTGCCCGAGCCGCCGCCCGAACTGCGGGATGTGCTGCTTGGCACGTGACGCGGCCGCTCGCGGGGTTCAAACTCGTCTACATTTCCGGTTCGATACAGGAGAAACCTTGAAAACTGTGCTTGTGACCGGCGGTGCCGGCTATATCGGTTCCGTGCTCGTGCGGCTGCTGCTCGCCGGCGGCTATCGCGTGCGAGTGCTCGACTCGCTCAAGTTCGGCGGCGAGGCCTTGTACGAGGTGGCGCAGGACCCGTCCTTCCAGTTCATGAAAGGTGACGTGCGCGAGGCCGCCGACGTGCGCAAGGCGCTGGACGGCGTGGACGCCGTCGCGCACCTCGCGGCGATCGTCGGCGACCCGGCCTGCTCGAAGTTCCCGGACGAAGCGCGCGAGGTGAACTGGGGCGCGGCCGTGCAGCTGTTCGATGAGGCCGAGAAGGCGCGCGTGGGCCGCTTCGTCTTCGCCTCGACCTGCAGCAACTACGGCAAGATGGCGGATCCTGACGCCTACGTGGACGAGCAGTCCGAGCTGCGGCCCGTCTCGCTCTACGCCGAACTGAAGGTGAAGTTCGAGAAGTTCCTGCTGGAGGACCGCAAGGGCAGCGCAGTCTGCGCCACGCCGCTGCGCTTCTCGACGGTGTACGGCTTCTCCCCGCGCATCCGCTTCGACCTGACCGTCAACGAGTTCGCGCGCAACGTGTGCATGACGGGCAAGCAGGAAATCTGGGGCCCGCAGTTCAACCGGCCCTACTGCCACGTGAACGACCTCGCGCGCTCCGTGATCGCGACGCTCGAGGCGCCACAGGAGAAGGTGCGCTCGGAGGTGTTCAACGTCGGCGACACGTCGGAGAACTACACCAAGAGAATGCTCATGGAAGTCATCCAGAAGGAAGTCCCCGGCGCCGAGGCGATCTACGTCGAACGCACCGAAGACCCCCGCGACTACCGCGTGAACTGCGACAAGATCCGCAGCGTGCTCGGCTTCTCGATCACGCGCCGCGTGCCGGACGGTGTGCGGGAAATCACGCGGCTGATGCGCAGCGGCATCATCGCCGACCCTTACTCGGAGCGGTTCAGGAACGTTTGAACGGGCGCCGCCGTCAGCCGGCCGCCTGCGCGGCCGGCGGCGATCCCCGCTGCCTGCCAGCTCCGGCGCAGGTTCGCCGAGATTGCCGGGAACGCGCCGGGCTGGCGGGCCTGCCGATTTCAAGCCACAAGAAGATATCGACATCAACCCCGGACTGTTGGTATCCAGAGACCCTCCATGAAGCTCGGCTACGTCTGCACCAACTACAACAACTCGGCGGTGACGGTGGACGCCGTGAAGACGCTGCTAGCCAACCGCGGCCACGAGATTCGCATCGCGGTCGTCGACAACGCGTCGCAGCAGCCTGCGCGCGACCTGCTGCGCGACGCGCTTTGCGGCGTGCCGGAAGTGACGTTGATCTTCAACGAGGAGAACCTCGGCTACTTCGCGGGGCTGAACACCGGGTTGCGCGCGCTGCGGGCCCTCGACCCCGGGATCGAGTGGATGGTCGTCGGCAACAACGACCTGCTCTTCGACGCCGACTTCTGCGACCGCGTGGAGCAGCACTCGGCCGCGCTCGGCGCCTACCCGGTGATCTCCCCGGACATCGTGACGGAGGACGGCGAGCACCAGAACCCGCACGTCATCTCGGGCATCGGGCGGTTCCGCGAGTTCATGTACGACGTGTATTACTCCAACTACTACGTCGGCCGGCTCGTCCTGCTGGCCGCGCGCCTGCTGCGCAGCCTCGTGGACCGTCCCGATGAACTGCAGTGGCGCGTGGAGCAGACGATCTACCAGGGCCACGGCTCCTGCTACCTGCTCACGCCGCGCTATTTCCGCCTTTTCACGGAGCTGCCCGCCCGCACGTTCCTCGTCTACGAGGAGTACTTCCTCAGCCTGCAGCTGTCCGAGGCGGGCGAAAAGCTCTTGTACACTCCGGCACTGAGAGTCACGCACCGATGGCATTCCACACTGAGCCAGCTGCCAAGCCGAACATGGTGGGCCTTGGCGAAAGCCTCGCACAAGGAATATCGCAAGTACGTACGGGTGTTGGGATGAGCCGCCCGTACCAGATCTGCACGAACTGCGTGATGGACACGAGCGACAGCTCGATCGTGTTCGACGCCCAGGGCGTATGCGACCATTGCCTGACCTTTCGCAACGACGTCGCGCCTCATTGGCACCCGGACGAGACGGGCCAGCGGATGTTCCAGGAGCAGATCCAGCAGATCCGCAAGGCCGGCAAGGGCGCCCAGTTCGATTCGATCATCGGCCTGAGCGGCGGGCTCGACAGCTCGTACCTGCTGCACCTGGCGGTCACCGAATTCGGGATGCGCCCGCTCGTGTTCCATGTCGACGGCGGCTGGAACTCCGAGATCGCCGTCAACAACATCCACGTGCTGGTGGACAAGCTCGGGCTGGACCTGTACACGGAGGTGATCAACTGGGAGGAGATGCGGGACTTCCAGCTCGCCTTCTTCAAGGCCGGCGTGCCGCACCTGGACATCCCGCAGGACCACGCCTTCGTGGCCACGCTGTACCACTTCGCGCACAAGCACAGGATCAAGTACATCCTCAACGGCGGCAACTTCGCGACCGAGTGCGTGCGCAACCCGCTGGAGTGGCTCTATTACGGCACGGACATGGCGCAGCTGCGCGACATCCACGGCCGCTTCGGCACGCGGCCGCTGACCACCTACCCGTTCAGCAGCATCTTCTTCCACAAGATCTACCTGCGCTACGTGCGCGGCATCCAGGTCATCAAGCCGCTGAACTACCTGCCCTACACCAAGGAGAAGGCCGTCGAGACGCTTTCCGCGGTGTACGGCTGGAAGGCCTACCCCCAGAAGCACTTCGAGTCGCGCTTCACGCGCTTCTACGAGGGCTACTGGCTGCCCACCCGCTTCGGCTACGACACGCGCCGCGTGCAGTTCTCCAGCCTGATCCTCACCGGGCAGATGAAGCGCGAGGACGCCCTCGCAAGGCTGGAGTCGCCCGCCTACGACCCCGAAACCATCGCTGCCGACTTCGAGTACATCGCGACCAAGCTGGGCATCACCCCCGAGGAGCTGCGCCACTACCACGAGATGCCGAAGAAGACGTTCCGCGACTACCGCAACCAGCGGTACATCTTCGAGCTCGGCGCGAAGGTCCTCAAGCTGCTCGGCGTGGAGAAGGCGGTGAAGCGGTGATCGGCATCATCGATTACGGCTCCGGGAACATCCATGCGATCGCCGACATCTACAAGGCGCTGAACGTCCCGCACCGGATCACGCGCGACCCCGCGGAACTCGCGCAGTCCGACCGCTACATTCTGCCCGGCGTCGGCGCGTTCGACACCACCATGCGCCTGATCGAGGAATCCGGCTTCCTCGACACGCTGCGCGAGCAGGTGCAAGGCCGCGGCAAGCCCCTGCTGGGCATCTGCGTGGGCATGCAGGTGCTTGCCGCCGGCAGCGAGGAAGGCGAGCGTGCCGGCCTCGGCTGGGTCCAGGGCATGGTCAAGCGCATCGACACGTCCCGGCTCACGCGCCCGCCCCTGCTGCCGCACATGGGCTGGAATTCGCTCGACGTGCGCGAGGCTTCCCCGTTGCTGGAAGGCGTCGACACGCAACGCGGCTTCTATTTCCTGCACAGTTTCTGCTTTCACGTCGACGCGCCCGGCCGCAGCCTCGCGACGGCGCAGTACGGCGAGCCGCTGCATTGCGTGGTCGCGCAGGGCAACGTGTACGGCATCCAGTTCCATCCCGAGAAGAGCCACGCGAACGGCGTGCGGGTCTTCCTCAATTTCGCGAAGCTCTAGCATGCTGCGATCGCGCATCGTCCCTTGCCTGCTGATGCAGGACGGCGGCCTGGTGAAGACCCGCGGGTTCGGCGCGCCGAAGTACGTGGGCGACCCGCTCAACGCGGTCAAGATCTTCAACGAGAAACAGGTCGACGAGCTGATGTTCCTCGACATCGACGCCTCGGCGAAGCGGCGCCCGCCCGACTTCAAGCGCCTGCGCAGCCTGGCCATCGAGTCGCGCATGCCGCTTTGCTACGGCGGCGGGGTGACCCATGCGGACGAGGCCGTGAAGATCATCTCCTCGGGCTTCGAGAAGGTGTCGGTCAGCGCCGCGGCGCTGGCGCGGCCGGCCCTCGTGCGCGAAATGGCGCAGGCCGTGGGCACGCAGAGCGTGGTGGTCACGATCGACGTGAGGCGCAACCGGCTGCTTGCGGGTTACACGATCCATTCGCTCAACGGCCGCGAGAAGCACCGCACGCCGCTGCTCGAGTTCTGCCGCCAGGCCGAGGACCTCGGCGCCGGCGAGCTGGTGATCAATTCGATCGACCGCGACGGCGAGATGGCCGGCTACGACCTCGATCTCGCGCGGCAGGTCCGTGCCGCCGTCTCGATCCCGCTGACCTTCGTCGGCGGCGCGGGCAACGTGCAGCACATGCAGGAGCTGATCGACGCCGTCGGCGTCGTGGGTGCCGCCGCCGGCAGCATGTTCGTGTTCAAGGGGCCCTTCCGGGCCGTACTGATCAGCTACGACCGGCCCGCGCGGCTCGCCTGAATCCCGATGAGACAACTGATGCAGAACCTGGGCAACGGCGAGACGCAGCTCGTGCACGCGCCCGCGCCGCGGCCCAAGCCCGGCCAGGTGCAGGTGCTCACGCGAGCGAGCCTGATCTCCGCCGGCACCGAGCGCATGCTGGTCGAGTTCGGCCGCTCCAACCTGCTCGAGAAGGCGCGGCAGCAGCCCGAGAAGGTCCGCCAGGTCCTCGACAAAGTGCGCACCGACGGGCTGGTGTCCACCCTCGAGTCGGTTCGCTCCAAGCTGGCGCAGCCGATTCCGCTGGGCTACAGCAACGTGGGCATCGTCGCCGCCGTCGGCGCCGGCGTCACCGGCTTTCGCCCGGGTGACCGTGTCGTCTCCAACGGCTCGCACGCAGACGTCGTGACGGTCGCGGCGAACCTGTGCGCGCGCATCCCCGACGGCGTGCCGGACGAGTCGGCGGCATTCACCGTCGTCGCGAGCATCGGGCTGCAGAGCCTGCGGCTGGCCCAGCCCACCGCCGGCGAGGCCTTCGTCGTCAGCGGGGTGGGACTGATCGGCCTGCTGACCGTCCAATTGCTGCGGGCCCACGGCTGCCGCGTGCTGGCGCTCGATTACGACGAAGCGAAGCTGGCGCGGGCCGCCGCGTTCGGCGCCGAGACGCGCAGCCTGCGAGGCGGCGAAGACCCCATGGCCGCCGCGCTCGCCTTCAGCCGCGGCCGCGGCGTCGACGGCGTGATCGTCGCCGCCAGCACCAGGTCGTCCGACCCTGTCACCCAGGCCGCGCGCATGTGCCGCAAGCGCGGGCGCATCGTGCTGGTCGGCGTCACGGGCCTCGAGCTGAACCGCGCGGATTTCTACGAGAAGGAACTCACGTTCCAGGTGTCCTGCTCTTATGGGCCCGGCCGCTATGACCCGGCTTACGAGGAACAGGGGCGGGACTACCCCGTGGGCTTCGTGCGCTGGACCGAGCAGCGCAACTTCGAAGCCGTGCTCGACCTGATGGCCGCGGGCCAGCTCGACCCGAGCTCGCTCGTGACGCACCGGTTCGACTTCGAGGCCGCGACCGAGGCGTACGCCGCGCTGACCGACGACCCCGGCGTGCTGGGCATCGTCATGCGCTATGCCCACCCGGACGAAGGCCGGCTGGAGACGACGGTCGCGCTGCCGGCCAGGACGGCGACGCCGCCTTCGGGGGCGCCTTCGTTCGCTTTCGTCGGCGCGGGCAACTATGGCACCCGCGTCCTCATCCCGGCCTTCCGTGCGGCCGGCGCGCGGCTGCACACGATCGCCAGCAACACCGGCGTAAGCGCAGCGGTCGAAGCCGGCAAGTCGGGCTTCGAGCAAGCCACGACCGACCTCGCGAGCGTCTTTGAGGGCGCCGCCTGCGAGACCGTCGTGGTCGCCACCCGCCACGACAGCCATGCGCAGCTGGTCGCCCGTGCGTTGCGGGCCGGCAAGCACGTCTTCGTGGAGAAGCCATTGGCCGTCGACGAGGAAGGCCTGGCGCTCGTCGAGGGGGCGCTGCGCGAGTGCGCGGCGGCCGCCGGCGGCGCGCCCCAGTTGATGGTGGGCTTCAATCGGCGCTTCTCGCCGCACGTGCGCAGGATGAAGGAGCTGCTGGAGCCGCTGGCCGAGCCCAAGTGCTTCATGATGCTGATGAACGCCGGCGCGATCGCGCAGAGCCACTGGACCCAGGATGCCGACGCCGGCGGCGGCCGCATCGTGGGCGAGGCCTGCCACCACATCGACCTCATGCGCTACCTCGCCGGCTCGCCGATCGTCTCGGTCCAGGCACGGCGCATGGGGGACACGCCGGCTGTGCCGGTGACGGAGGACAAGGCCGCCATCACCCTCGGTTTCGAGGACGGCTCGTTCGGAACCATCCATTACCTGGCCAACGGCTCGAACCGGTTCCCGAAGGAGCGCATCGAGGTGTTCGCCGCCCAGCGCGTGCTGCAGCTTGACAACTTCAGGTCGCTGCGCGGCTATGGCTGGCCCGGGTTCGGCAAGATGAACCTCTGGCGGCAGGACAAGGGCCAGGCCGCGTGCGTTGCCGCGTTCATCGCGGGGCTGCGCGAGGGCGGGCCGGCCATCCCCGCCGGCGAGATCCTGGAGGTTGCGCGGGTCACGCTCGAAGCCGCGCGGATCCTGCGGCAGCAATGACGCGGTTCGCAACGCGCGCGCGGACCCTTTTCGCGCTCGGGCCGGCGAACGTGCTGCGCGTCGCGCTGTACCGCGCCGGCCTGCGCAGCGGCCTGCACCCCGTGCAGCGAGTCCGCGCCCCGGTGCCGCAGGGTCCCTTCTTCACCCGGGCGCACCCTGCCTTGCCGGGTTGCCCGCCGCCGGGACGCAACTGGGTCGAGCACACTGTCCTGTTCGGGCACCTCGAGATCGCCCACCGCCTTCCGCAATGGCGCTCCCATCCCGTCACGGGCGTGCGCTGGCCGCGCGCCGACCGGCCGTGGTGGGAGATCCCGGACTTCGACCCCGCCGCGGGTGACGTGAAACTGGTGTGGGAATGCTCGCGCATGGACTGGGTGCTGGCATTCGCGCAGCGCGCCGCTCTCGGCGAGGCGGGCATGCTGGATCGCCTGAACGCATGGCTGGCCGACTGGTGCCGCGACAACCCGCCCTACACGGGCCCGAACTGGAAGTGCGGGCAGGAAGCCTCCATCCGTGTCATGCGGCTCGCGGGCGCCGCCCTGGTCCTGGGCACCCCGAACGAGCTTTCCCCCGGCGCGGCGGACTTCGTCGTCATGCACCTGCGGCGCATCCTGCCGACGGTGGCCTACGCGCGCGCGCAGGACAACAACCACGGCACGTCCGAAGCCTGCGCGCTCTTCGTCGGCGGCACCTGGCTCGAAGCGGCCGGCGACGCGCGCGCCGGCGACTTCGCACGCACCGGCCGCCGGCTGCTCGAAGAGCGCGTCGCACGGCTCGTGGGTGAGCAGGGGACCTTCAGCCAGTACTCCGTCACCTACCATCGCGTGCTGCTCGACACGCTCTGCCTCGCCGAAGCCTGGCGCCGCGCGCTGGGCTGCGCCGCGTTCTCGCCGGCCTTCGCGCAACGCGCCGCCAGCGCTGCGCGCTGGGCGGCGAGTGCCGTGGAGCCGGGCAGCGGCGATGCGCCCAACGTGGGCGCGAACGACGGCGCATGCCTGTGGCCCCTGTTCGATGGCTGCGACCGCGACTTCCGGCCCTCGGTGCAGGCTGCGACGGCGCTCTTCAGCGGCACGCGCGCCTACGACGGATCGCGACATGACGCCGTCCTGCTGTGGCTGAGGGTGCCGCCCGCGCAGGGCACGCCGGCCGGGCCGGGCAGCCTCGACGCGCGCGATGGCGGCTTCGCGATGCTTCGCAGCGGCGCTGCCCTGGCGCTCGTGCGGTATCCGCGGTTCCGGTTCCGACCGAGCCAGGCCGACGTCCTGCACGTGGACCTGTGGGTCGGCGCCCGCAACATCCTGCGCGACGCGGGCACCTGCAGCTACAGCGCGCCCGCCCCATGGGACCGCTACTTCCCCGGCACCGAAAGCCATAATACGGTGCAGTTCGACGGCCGCGACCAGATGCCGCGCCTGGGCCGCTTCCTGTTCGGGGACTGGCTGCGCTGCGACGGCAAGTGCGAATTCAGCGATGACGGCGACGGGGTGTCGCTGATTGCCGGGTACCATGATGCGAAGGGTGCATGGCACCGGCGTCGCGTGCATCTCCAGGAGGACAAGCTGCAAGTGGAGGACGATTTCGGAGGATTCGAACGCAAGGCGGTGCTGCGCTGGAGGCTGGAGCCGTCCGCGTGGCGACTCGACCGCCGCGACGGGCATATCGCCCTCGAGGCGCCGGGCCTTCGCGCCACGTTCGACTGCGGCGAGGCCCTGGCCGGCTGCCGCATCGTCGAAGGCCGCGAGTCCCGCCTGTACCTGCAGCACACACCGCTGCCCGTGCTGGAGATCGAGCTGGGGCGCCCCGGCACGGTGAACAGCTGCCTGATCTGGGATCGCGCGTGAAGGTCCTCTATTTCCACCAGCACTTCGTCACGCCCAAGGGGCCCGGCGCGGTGCGCTCGTACATGATGGCGCGCCACCTGGTCGAACACGGGCATTCGGTGACGATGGTGTGCGGCAGCGCCAAGGGTGCGACGACCGGCCTGGACGGCCCGTTCACGCGCGGCATGCGCCAGGGCATGGTCGACGGCATCCGCGTCATCGAACTCGACCTGGCCTATTCCAACAGCGACGGGTTCGCGAAGCGCTCGTGGACCTTCATCCGCTTCGCGCTGCGCAGCATCCTGCTCGCCCTGCGCGAGCCGTGCGACCTGGTGTTCGCCACGAGCACCCCGCTGACTGCCGCCCTCCCCGGCATTGCCGCCCGCTGGCTGCGCGGCAAGCCCTTCGTCTTCGAGGTGCGCGACCTGTGGCCGGAATTGCCGCGGGCGATGGGCGTCATCCGCAACCCCGTCGTGCTCGGCGCGATGGGCGTCCTCGAATACGCCGGCTACCGGTCGGCGTCGGCGCTGGTGGGCCTGTCGCCCGGCATCGTCGAAGGGATCGCCAGGCGCGGCACACCCCCGGGGCGCATCCACATGGTGCCGAACGGCTGCGACCTCGACATCTTCGCAGCCGAGACCGAGCCGTGGCGCCCCGAGGGGGTGGCGTCCGGCGACCTGATGTGCGTCTTCGCCGGCACGCACGGCATCGCGAACGGGCTGGACAGCGTGCTGGACGCCGCGGCGGTGCTGCAGGGCCGCGGCCGCGCCGACATCAAGCTCGTGCTGGTCGGCGACGGCAAGCTCAAGCCGGCGCTGGTGCGCCGCGCCGCGCAGGAGCGCCTGGACAACGTGGTTTTCCTCGCCCCGGTCAACAAGGCTCGGCTCGCCGGCCTGCTGGCGGGCACCGATATCGGCCTGCAGGTCCTTGCGGACGTGCCGGCCTTCTATTACGGCACTTCGCCCAACAAGTTCTTCGACTACCTCGCGGCCGGCCTGCCGGTGCTGACGAACTACCCCGGCTGGGTCGCCGACCTCGTGCAGCAGCATGATTGCGGCTGGGGCGTGCCTGCGCGCAACCCCGAGGCATTCGCCGACGCGCTGGAGGAGGCCGCCCGCCACCGCGAGCGCCTGCCGGTGATGGGCGCGAATGCCCGCACGCTCGCGCGCACGCAGTTCAGCCGCCGGGTGCTTGCGGCGCGCTGGACCGCGGCGGTGCTCGGCGTCGCGGCACCGCACGCGCAAGCCACCACGGAGAGCCCCGAGAGCCGATGAGCCGCAGGAAGATCCTCCTTGCCTTCGGGACGCGCCCGGAGGCCATCAAGATGGCGCCGGTCTACCTCGCGCTGCGTGAACGCACGGACACCATCGAAACCGTGCTGTGCACCACGTCGCAGCACCGCCAGATGCTCGACCAGGTGCTGGACCTCTTCGCCATGAGCCCCGACGTCGACCTGAACGTGATGCGGGAGGGCCAGGACCTCTACGACGTCACGTCGGCCGTGCTGCTGGGCATGCGCGATGTGCTGCGTGCACGGCGTCCCGACATCGTGCTGGTGCACGGCGACACGACCACCACGCTGGCGGCCTCGATGGCCGCGTTCTACGCCGGCATCCCCATCGGCCACGTCGAGGCGGGCCTGCGCACGCACGACGTGCGCGCGCCGTTCCCCGAGGAGTTCAACCGGCAGGCCACCTCGCGCATCAGCTCCTGGCACTTCGCGCCGACGAGCGAGGCGCGCGACAACCTGCTCGCCGAGGGCGTCGCGCCGGCCGCCATCGAGGTCACCGGCAACACGGTCATCGATGCGCTGCTGCTCACGCTGCAGCGCATCGAAGCCACGCCGGAGCTGGCCGGGCAACTCGGCGCGGAACTCGGCGCATTGCTGCCTTTCGACTGGCGCAGCCGGCGTTACGTGCTGATCACGGGCCATCGCCGCGAGAACTTCGGGGCCGGCTTCCGCGCCATCGTCTCGGCGATCGAGTCGCTTTCGCGCCGCCACCCGGACGTTCACTTCGTGTACCCGGTTCACCTCAACCCGAATGTGCAGCAACCCGTGCGCGAGGTGCTCAGCGGCCTGCCCAACGTGCACCTCATCCCGCCGCTGGCGTACGCCCCGTTCGTGCTCCTGCTCAAGCACTGCCACCTCGTGCTGACCGACAGCGGCGGCATCCAGGAGGAGGCGCCCAGCCTGGGCAAGCCGGTCCTGGTGATGCGCAACGTGACGGAAAGGCCAGAGGCCGTGGCGGCCGGCACGGTGCAGCTGGTCGGCTCATCCGCCGAGCGCATCAGCGCGAGTGTTTCCGCGCTGGTCGACGACGCCGACGCCTACCGCCGCATGTCGCGCGCCCACAACCCGTACGGGGACGGGCTCGCCGCGTCCCGCATCGTGCGCAAACTCGAGTCGCTCTGAACCATGCAAGACAAGAAGATCTGCGTCATCGGCCTCGGCTACATCGGCCTGCCGACCGCCGCCCTGCTCGCGAGCCACGGCTACGACGTGGTCGGCGTCGACCTCAATGCGCATGCCGTGGAAACAATCAACGCGGGACGCATCCACATCGTCGAGCCTGACCTCGACGCCTTCGTGCGCTCCGCGGTGTCCGCCGGCCGGCTCAAGGCCTACACGACGCCCCAGGCGGGCGATGTGTACATCATCTGCGTGCCGACCCCCTTCACTGAAGGCGGCGCGGTCCCGAAGCCGAACATCGACTACGTGCTCGCGGCCACGCGATCGATCGCCGGCCTGGTCAAGGCAGGCGACCTTGTCATTCTCGAATCGACCTCCCCGGTCGGCACGACGGAGGAAGTGGCCCGGGCGCTCGCCGACGGCGGCGCGGACGTCTCGCGCGTGCACGTGGCGTACTGCCCCGAGCGAGTACTGCCCGGCAAGATCATGACGGAGCTGCTCGACAACGACCGGGTGGTGGGCGGCCTCACGCCAGCCGCGACCGAGGTCGTCGGCAATTTCTACCGCACATTCGTGCGCGGCAACGTGCTGCAGACCGAGGCGCGAACGGCGGAGATGTGCAAGCTGACAGAGAACAGCTTTCGCGACGTCAACATCGCCTTCGCCAACGAGCTGTCCGTGATCTGCGAGAAGGAAGGCATCGACGTGTGGGAGCTGATCCGGCTGGCGAACCGTCATCCGCGGGTCAATATCCTGCAGCCGGGCGCGGGCGTCGGCGGGCATTGCATCGCGGTCGACCCGTGGTTCATCGTCGCGCGCGACCCGGAGAATGCTCGCCTGATCCGCACCGCGCGCGAGGTGAACAACGACAAGACCGCGTGGGTCGTCGAGCGGATCAAGGCCGCCGCAGACGCACGCGGCGGCCCGCGGCGCAAGGCGCGCGTCGCGTGCCTCGGGCTGGCGTTCAAGCCCGACATCGACGACCTGCGAGAGTCGCCCGCGCTGTCCGTGGCGCAGCAGCTACACGCCGGGGGTTATGATGTTCTCGCGGTCGAGCCGAATGTCGAGGCGCACGAGCTCCCGCTGTACAAGCTCGAGGAGGCATTGGCGATGGCCGACGTCGTGGCGGTACTCGTGAAGCACCGGCAGTTTGTCGACGCTCGCGCCACCGGTGTCTTCCAGCGCTCCGGCGTCCTCGACTTCTGCGGCGCGCTGGGATCCGGCTCATCGACAAACCCGCGGTCAGGAACGTAGCGACATGACGTCCCTGACGATCCAGCCTTTCGCCCGAGCCCGCAAATTGCAGGCCGCGGAAGATCGCGTTGATCAAGAGTGCCCCCATGAGCAATAACATCTACGTGACCCAACCGGCTTTGCCCCCGCTGGACGAGTTCACGCCGTACCTCAAGCAGATATGGGAAAACAAGATACTGACCAACGGGGGGCCGTTCCACCAGCAGCTGGAACAGGCTCTGTGCGAGTATCTGGCCGTCGACCACCTGGCCCTCGTCACCAACGCCACCATCGGCCTGGTCACGGCGCTTCAGGCGCTTCGCATTTCCGGTGAAGTCATCACCACGCCCTACTCGTTCGTCGCCACGGCTCATTCACTGCTGTGGAACGGCATCACACCGGTCTTCGTCGACATCGACCCGAAAACGCTCAACCTCGATCCCGCGAAGATCGAGGCCGCCATCACGCCACGTACCACGGCAATCCTTGCGGTTCATTGCTACGGTCACCCGTGCGACGTGAAGGCCATCCATGACATCGCCGACCGCTTCAACCTGCGTGTCATCTACGACGCTGCGCATGCCTTCGGGGTGAGTAACGCGCAAGGCAGTGTCCTGCGCCACGGCGATCTGTCGGTGCTGAGCTTCCACGCCACCAAGGTCTTCAACACATTCGAAGGCGGCGCGATCATATGCCCGGACGCCAAGACGAAGACTCACATCGACCGCTTGAAGAACTTCGGCTTCACCGACGAAGTCACCGTGGTGGCCCCCGGGATCAATGGAAAGATGAGCGAAATCAATTCCGCGTTCGGGCTCTTGCAGCTCAAATACGTGGACCGCGCCCTGGCCCGTCGCAGCGAGATCGACCGAGTCTACCGGGATCAACTGGCCGGCGTTCCGGGCATTCACTGCCTCGAGCCTGCATCGTCCAAACCCGAGGGCTACAACTCCAATTGTTCCTACTTCCCGGTGCTGGTGAGCGCCGAGTATGGGGCCAGCCGCGACGCGCTGTACCAGAAACTCAGGGATAACAACGTCTTTTCGCGGCGCTATTTCTATCCGCTCATTTCGGATTTCCCGATGTACCGCGGCCTGCCGTCGGCCAGCCGCGCCAACTTGCCGGTTGCGGCGCACGCGGCGGATCGCGTGCTGTGCCTGCCGATCTACCCGGCGCTGGCCGCTGCCGACCAGCAGCGCGTCATCGATCTCGTCAGAGGAGACTGACGTGGCCATACTGAACGAACAAGAGCTCGCCGCCATGGGCTTCGCATCGGTCGGGCGTGGCGTCAGGGTGTCCGACCGGGCCTCGTTCCACGGCCCCTCACGTATTCACCTGGGCGACAACGTTCGCATCGACGACTTCTGTGTCCTTTCCGCCGGCAAGGGCGGTATTCGCCTGGGCAGTCATATCCACGTCGCGGTTTATTCGTGCATGCTCGGGGCAGGCAGCATCACGCTCGGCGACTTCTCCAACATCTCCTCGCGCGTCTCGATCTACTCGAGCAGCGACGACTACTCCGGCGCAACGATGACCAATCCGACCGTGCCCGAGAACTACAAGAACGTCGATCACAGAGACGTGTACATCGGCCGGCACGTCGTCATCGGCAGCGGGTCCGTCGTATTGCCGGGTGCCATCCTGGAAGACGGCGTGGCAGTCGGGGCACTGAGCATGATGCGGGGTCGCTGTCCGGCGTTCGGTATCTACGCCGGGGTCCCCGCGCGCCGCATCCGCGAGCGCAGCCGCGACCTTCTCGATGTTGAACAGCGTTTCCGGCTCGAGCACGTCGCAGGCGCGTGACTGCAGGTCGCGCAATCTATTGGTCACATCGACTACGTGAGCTTTTTTTCGAGAAGAGAACCCGATGAGTACTGAACAGCCAACCGGGGCGAGCGCTACCGGCGGGATCGAGCGGACTGGAAACCGCAGCACTTTCTTGCGCCCGGAGTCTCTCGCAATGCGCGTGTGTCGGGTACTTGGGTTTGAGCGCGTGGCCTGGTCGTTGCGGCGACTTCATTGCCCGGTTCCAAAGGACGCACTCGTATTGGAAGTCGGTTCCGGCGGTAACCCGTATCCGCGCGCCAATGTCTTGCTGGATGCCTATGAAAACACCCGGGAACGAAATTGGGCACCTCTGAAGTCGGATCGGCCGACCGTGCTTGGCTTTGTGGAGCAATTGCCCTTCCGCGACAAGGCGTTCGATTTCGTCATCGCCTCGCATGTTCTTGAGCATTCAGGGGATCCCGAGCAATTCCTTGCAGAGCTGCAGCGGGTGGCCAAGGCTGGATACATCGAGGTGCCGGATGCTTTTTTCGAGCGCATCAACCCGCTACTCGATCATCATCTCGAGATCACGCAACGCGAAGGCCGGCTCCTGATCCGCAAGAAGCCGTCGCCTGTCGTGGATCGCGACCTCGTCGACTTGTACGAGGATCGGGCCAAGCGCCATATGACAGGCGAGCTGTTCGTGGAGCATCCGTTTGCTTTTCATGTTCGCTACTACTGGCGCGGAAAAATCGACTTCGTGGTGCTGAACCCGCAGGTCGATGCCGCCTGGTTCGCGCAGGAAACAGAGGCCCCCGCGTTCGCGACCAGTCTCCTGGGGACAAGTTTGCGTCATCGCCTGCAAAAAGCTGTTCTCAACCTGTTGCAGGCAATGGGTCGCGGACGGCGGCGGCAGATCGACCTGCACGCGTTGTTACGCTGCCCGGCTTGCGGGAGCGACGAGTTGGTGCCCGAGCGTGCGCACATCCATTGCACGAAGTGCAATCGAACCTACCCGATACGAAATGGCGTCCCGGTGATGCAAGTAGCGGCAGCCAGCGTCAATTGATCACTTTGCACGGTGTGCTGCATCGGCGGGCGGCGACACGCTGCTCGACACGCTGAAAGACCGGCAGTACTTCCCGCGGCGGTGCACAAGGGCCGGTTAGCACGCCCGGGTTTGCAAGTGTCGACACCCACTTGCTCGAGCCCGTGCAGCCCTCCCCGAGAATGAAAATCGATGTCGCACAAGCCCATCTCGCTCAGACTGAACGTCGCCGCCAACTATGCCAGCCAGCTTTACGCGACGCTGATCGGCATACTGCTCATTCCTCTGTACCTGAAATGGATGGGAGCGGAGGCATACGGCCTGATTGCCTTCTTTTCGATGCTGCAATCCTGGTTCATCGTCCTGGATCTGGGACTGACCCTGACGATCGCTCGCGAGTCCGCTCGATACTTCGGCGGGGCGTTGGCGCCACGGGACTACAGGCACCTGTACCGCGTGCTCAGCCTGTTTTTCGTGATGGTTGCACTCATTGGTGGCGGTGCACTTGTCGCCTTGGCGCCGATCATTGCGCAACGCTGGCTGAATCTGCAGCAATTGCCGATCCAAGACATCGTTGTAGCGTTGCAGATCATGGGCGCTTGCGTGGCCATGCGCTGGATGGGAGGCCTGTATCGGGGCGTTGCCACCGGCGCGGAGCGGTTCGTGTGGCTCGGTGGCTTCAATGCCCTGGTCGCCACGCTGCGCTTTGCAGCCGTGTTTGCGTCGATGGCACTTTGGGGCTATACGCCCAAGGTCTTCTTCCTGCACCAGATGGCCGTTGCCGCACTGGAGCTCGGTATCTTGTACGCAATGGCCAGGCGCCTTGTGCCCCGGCCGGCAGCGAGCGACCCTCCGATCGGTTGGTCATTCGCACCGGTCGCAATGCGGCTGCGATTCTCACTGACGATTGCGTTCACGTCCGCGGTCTGGATCTTTGTCACCCAGATCGACAAACTCATCCTTTCCGGCTTGCTGCCCTTGGCGGAGTACGGATTCTTCATGGTGGCCGTGCTGGTTGCCGGTGGCATCACGACCGCGACCGGCCCCATCGGCTCAGCCTTGCTGCCGCGGCTGGCGCGGCTGCACGCAGAAGGCAATCACGGCGAAATCCTGCGGATTTATCATCGCTTTGCGCAACTGGTCAGTGTCGTTGCCGGCTCACTGATGGTAACGCTCGCGAGCTGTCCCGAGTCGCTGCTGTTCGCGTGGACTGGCGACCGTGAGCTCTCACGCGTCGCCGCGCCCGTCCTTCGCCTTTATGCGATCGGCAATGGCCTGCTGGCGATGAGCGCCTTCCCGTTCTACATGCAGTACGCGCGCGGCAATCTGCGTTACCACCTGATCGGCAATGTGGGCCTCATCGCGCTGCTGATTCCCGGCATCGTGTTCGCCGCCCTGCGCTTCGGCGGCGTCGGTGTGGGCTGGGTCTGGATGGGCATGAACGTGGTTTACCTTTTCGGATGGGTTGCCTTCGTGCATGGCCGACTGGAGCCGGGACTGCATGTCGAATGGATTCAGCGCAACGTACTCACGATCATGGTCCCGACTTCCCTGGTCGGCCTCGTGGTTGCGGTCCTGCACCATGGTGAATTTCTGAGCCGCTGGACTGCCTTGGTAGACTTCGCCCTGGTCTCGACTGCCTGTATCGCTACCGCTTGTGTTGCCTCCACCGAAATCCGGCGCCACTTGCCCGGGACTCGGTTCCTGAGGGGATGATCGCTTGGCTTATCTGAAATCACTCGATTTTCCCATCCACCTGATGGGTTACTGGTGGTTGTTCTGGATCGCCGTCTCCTGCTCCTTCAACGCGTTCAAATTGCCATCCGCGGAGTCGCTCGCTCACTACCTGCTGCTCATCGCCGCTTTTGCGGCTGGCCACATGACCATGAAGCGCTTGCGGCCGCATGACGCTGGGCGTGCTTTCGCTGGAGTGAGAGGCTTGCGGCTAGCGGCAGTACGAGTTCGCTGGATTCTGGCAATCGCGGCGTTTGGCACCCTGGTGATGTTGCTGCTGAGCCTGAAGTTGGCAGGCGCCCTTGATACGGGGTTCTTCGAGTACTACACGAGGCTGCGACTTCAAGGCGGTCTCGAAGAAGGGAGTGCGACCGGCATTCACGTGCTGGACATCCTCACGAAGATTCTCGCGTTTCCGGTCGCTTACACGATTCTCGTGTCAGTCCTTGCCGTGGAGGTGGCCGGCATGCGCATGGTACTCGTTGCCTGCATCGCCAGCTTCGTGTGCTTTTCCTACCTTTGGCAGGTCAACTATCCAATACTCCACCTGTTCTGGATCATGGTGTTCTACACCTTGGTCACCGCGCACAGCCGGGGCCGAGTCGATGGAAGGATCCTGGCCACGGGGGGCATCATCACGGTCGGCCTGATCGCATCGTCTGCCAATCGGTTCGGGGGCGACATCATTGGCGCCATCCAGCATTACTTGATCGACTATCACCTGATCGGCTTTTCGCTTTATGACCAGCAATTTCAGGATCACAACAGTATCTTGCACCTGCACAGTTTTGGCCGATCCTCACTGGGTTTCCTGGAACTGGTGCTGGAAAACCTCCTGAAGCCTTTCTCGCTTGGATTCCAGGCGGCCAGCTCCGAGAATGCGCAGTACCTCGATACGCCGATCGACATCGGTGACAGCGACTACATGTTCCGAAATGCCTTCGGCACGATCGTCTTCACGCTCTATCGGGACTTCAACCTTGTCGGCATCGCCCTCGGGGGTTTCCTCTACGGCGCCGCCGCAACCTACGCACGTTACCGTAGCCACATGTCGTGGAAGCACGGGGCGCTGTTTTTCATGCTGGCCTCGGCGTGGATGATGGGAATGATGGTGAGTCCATTGGAAGCTGCCTATTTCTGGTTCGTCGTCGTTGCACTCGGTCTTCTTCAGGTCGTGAATCGGGGGATCCGGTTGTGAACCAGGCAATCCATCCGTTCCCAATCGAGTCCGAAGCTGTGCAACCGACCGTCAGCGTCTGCATGATTTCCTATAACCATGGAAAGTTCATTGCCCAGGCAATCGAAAGCATCCTGTCCCAGGAAGTCGACTTTCCCATCGAACTCGTCATCGGTGACGACTGCAGCACGGACAACACCTTCGACATCTGTGAGGCCTACGCCCGCAAGGATCCTCGGGTCAAGTTGCTTTCACGTGAAAGAAACCTCGGGGTGATGCCGAACTTCAGTCGGACCTTGCAAGCATGCACGGGAAAATACATTGCCGTGTGCGAAGGCGACGATTACTGGGTTGCCCCCTCGAAACTTGCCATTCAAGTTTCCTTCCTCGAATCGCATCCTGACTACGCCGGTGCTACTCACCAGTCCGACGTCCTGATCGGGGATCGGGTCGCGCGCAAGTTCAAGTTGGGCGTCCCTGAAACGATCCTGACCAAGGACTTGATTGCAGGTCGGCTGTTCCATACTGCGTCAGTGCTGTTCCGGCGTGAGGCTGTCGAACTCTTCTGCGGTGCGCCTCTTGTCTTGTCGTGCGACCGCCTGTTGAATCTTTGCATCACGTTCGCCGGCAAGATCCACTACAGCGAAGAAACGATGTGTGTCTATCGACTTCATGGTGGAGGGATGTCCTCCAACGTGACTGTGGAACAACTGCGGCTGGATCTCAGCAGCATCGACTACCTGAAGTCGATCGAGCCCACGTTCCCGGCTCAGCAGTATCGATCCTACGTTTTCGCCACGATCGGACTTTGTCAACGGGCGACATGGGTCCAACGGGTGTATTACATGGCCGTTTCGTTCCTCCTGTCGTTTGCGACCTTTCCGCGCAATCTCGGTTTGTATGGCACGCACTTCATTCGGATGTGTAGCCGAAAACTGTCACACCGATGATCTGCGGCCCATCACCTGGAGCCTGCTGAACACCCGGCGCAACCCAAGCGCCTGCTGCGCCCAGAAGCCGCGCCCATATTCACGGCCGTGTTCGACTTGGTCGCGCACGCCTGTTGCGTCGTAGCGCAGCTCGTAACTCGCTGTCCGGAATACGAGGTCCCACCACGGCAGCAACACGCCGAAGTTATGCCCACCGAGCGTCCCCTTGCCCGCGCTCTCGTGCCCAAGCCCGATGCTGTGGTGCAGGCGGTGAAACCTCGGTGAAACCCACAGCCGCTCACCGACGGCGCCGAACCCCACCCGCAGGTTCGCGTGCTGCAAACTCTCGCTCAATTGAGTGACAGCCACGATCCCCACAAACTGCCCCGGCCCCACCCCAATCACCTGCCCCACCACCACCAATATCGAATCCCGAATCAAATCATCCAGCAGGTGGTTCCGGTTATCCGTCCACATCGTCATCTGCCTTTGCGAGTGGTGCAGCGAGTGCAGCGCCCACCACCACTCGAAGTGATGCTGCCCCCGGTGGATCCAGTAGTCCACGAAATCGAACACCACCAGGTACAGCAGAAAGCTCACCCAGGCCACGTCGGACACACCGGCCCACACCTGGTCCAGGTGGAACGTCCCCACCCCGTGCACCCGCAACCACCCGAACAGCTCGTCAAACAGCGGGTCGACCGTGAAGAACAGCGCGACGCGAAACAACCCCAACCGGTGGATCAACGTGTACAGCACATCCACCCGCACCGCCTGCCTGTCGGTGACCGGCTCCACAGGCCGCCACTTCTCCAGCGGCCCAATCACAGCCAGCATCACCGCGATCTGGATCAGCCCCACCAGCAACCACCCCGCCGCGTTGTAGCCGTCCTCGAGGAACTGCCCCAGGCCCGCGTGGAACATCACGGGCTGGAACACCGTCTCGTACAGCCACTGCTGCGCGCTTCCAAACGTCTCCACGATCCAGTCGAACATCACCGGCTCCGCGCGATCCAGTCCCGGTAAGCCGGGTGCTCGCGCAACGTGGCGAAGCAGAACCCCTTCGCCTTCAATCCCTTCACCAGCGGCTCCAGTACGGCCGGCGCCCACGGGTCCTTGCGGCTCCAGATGCCCAGGTGCGCCACCAAGATATCCCCCGCGCGGACGTCGCGCAATGCCTTCGCCAGCAGCGCCGCGTTGCTCACGCTTTCGCTGGGCAATTCGTCACCCAGGAAACCCGCAGGCGCCCAGCCCACGTGCTTGTAGCCGCAAGCCTCCATCGCCGCCAGGAAGCGCGGTGACGTCTTGCCGCCGGGCGCGCGGAACAGCGGCAGCGGCTTCCTGCCTGTCACCTGCTCGAGCCTTTGCGCCGCCTTGCCGATCTCGGCGCAGTACTGCGCGGCGGTCCACACCTTGTCGACGCCGGCGTCGGGCCCGGAGGAAGGGCGCACGCGGATGCGGCCATCGGGAAGGTCGGCGCGCCAGTACGTGTGGTCCCACGTGTGCGACGCGAATTCATGCCCCTCGCCCGCGCGGGCGCGCCACCAGCCCGCCCAGTGGTCGCCGAGCGAGCCGTCGCCCTCCTTCGTGCGCTCCTGCGCGGCAAAGAAGGTGACCTTCACGTCGTTGCGCTTGAGCACGTCGGCGATCAAGGGCGCCACGCCCATGTGCCCCGTGTCAAGGGTCAGGTAGACGGGCTTGTCGCAGGCAGGCTGCGCGGCGGCCGCGCCGGCCGCCAGCAGCCATGCCGCCGCGCTAGCGCGGCGCGTGATCCAGCGTCCAGACCCCATGGGGCGACTTCCCTACCTGCACCTGCTTGACCACCTTCTTGGTCTGCAGGTCGATCACCGTCAATTTCTTGGCCCAGCGCGACGTCGTCAGCAGCAGCTTGCCGCCGCCCACCACGTCCATGCAGTCCGGGCCGCCCGGCGCCGCGTACGTGTCCACCACCTGCAGCGTCACCAGGTCGATCTTGCTGATCGTGTTGGCGACGCGGTTGCTCAGGTACACGTGGCGCTTGTCGCCGGCCGAGCGGAACGCATGCGCGCCGTCGCCGGTCCTGATGCGGCGCACGGCCTTCGGGTAGTCGCCGGCGATGTCGAACACCTCCACGCTGTCCCCACCCGTCAGGCCAACGAGGATCTGCTTCTCGTCGGGCGTCATCGTCAGGTCGGCCGGCATCGGGCCGGTCTTGATGCGCCACTTCAGGCTTTGCGACGCGAGGTCGATCGCGACGAGTTCGTCGCTGTCCTGCATCGTCACGTACGCTGTCGTGCTCTTGCTGTCGATCCACACGTGGCTGGGCGTCTTGCCCGTGGGCACGCGCTTTGCCAGCAGCAGGTCCTTGCCGTCCCACTTGTAGATGTCGACGTGGTTCAGGCGGTTCGCGGCGGTCACGAACCACTTCATGTCCGGCGAGAAGCGCAGGTGGTACGGGTCGAGGATGCCGCGCACGACGCGCTGCACCTCGGCCGTTTTCGGGTCGATGAAGGTCAGCGTGTCGGAGAACGCGTTGGCCACGATCACCGACTTCTCGTCGGGGGTCATGTACAGGTGGTGCGGCTCCTTGCCGGTGGCGATGCGCTTCGTTTCCTTCCAAGTGGCGGGGTCGACCACGCTCACGCTCGCGTCGAGCGAATTCAGGACGAAGATGGGCGGCGCGGCATGGGCCGCGGCAGCGGCGAGCGCACAGGCGATCACCGGAAGTAAAGCAAGACGACGAAGCAAGGTTTTCAACAAAACAGGGGATCCGGCAGCCAATCCGGGAGTTTAGCCGCCGCAGGGCGCATGCCGAGCGCGGCAGCTACCATCGGGCGCATGGAATTCGCGCAAGTCGACGGCGTGCGGCTGGAGATTCAACGCATCGCGGCCCCTGCGGGTGGACCGCGGGCGCCGATCGTTTTCCTCCACGAGGGCCTCGGCTCGGTCGCGATGTGGCGCGACTGGCCGGCGCAGGTGTGCGCGGCCACCGGCCGCGGGGGGCTGGTCTATTCGCGGCGCGGGTATGGCGGCTCCGAGCCCATCGCGGACGTGCGTGGCAGCGGCCGGCACCGTCCGGACTACATGCACATCGAAGCATACGAAATGCTTCCCGCGCTGCTGCGCGAGCTTCGGATCGAGCGGCCCGTACTGCTGGGCCACTCGGACGGCGGCACCATCGCCCTGCTCCACTCGGCGTCGCATCCGGTCGAGGCTTGCATCGTGATGGCGCCGCACGTCATCGTCGAAGACGTTTCGATCGCATCGATCGAGCAGGCGCGCACGGCCTACCTCGAAAACGGCCTGCGCGAGAGGCTGGGCCGCTATCACGCGGACGTGGACAACGCGTTCTGGCAATGGAACGACATCTGGCTGGACCGGGCATTCCGGTCGTTCGACATCCGCGCGGCAACGCGCGAAATCGCTGCGCCCGTGCTGGCCATCCAGGGCGAGGACGACCCCTACGGCACGCTGCGGCAGATCGAGGAGATCGGGCCCACGCGCGGGCCGATCGAGCGCGTGGTGCTGCCCAAATGCGGCCATTCGCCGCATCGGGACCAGCCCGAGACCACCATCGCGGCCATCAAGAACTTCCTCGCAGCTCGCTGACCTCCGCTGCGATCAGCCAGCGCCATTCGCCGGGCTTCAACGCCGCCGGCAGCTCCAATTGCCCGATCCGCCACCGGTGCAGCGCCGCCACCGAATTGCCTGCCGCCGCCACCATTCGCTTCACCTGGTGGTACTTGCCCTCCGTCAGCGTCAAGTCCAGGTCGTACGGCGCATGGATGTCGCAAGCCGCCGCCCGAACCGGCCTCGGGTCGTCGTTGAGCACCACGCCTTCGAGCAACGCTTGCACGTGCGCGTCCTCCACCGGCTCGGCACAGCGCACGCGGTAAACCTTCGGGACGTGGTGCTTCGGCGATGCCATCCGATGGATGAAAGCACCGTCGTCGCTGAAAAGCAGCAGCCCCGTCGTGTCCTGGTCCAGCCGCCCGATGGCCTGCACGCCCTGCACCTTGCCGGGGTTCGGCCGTTGCCGCAGCGGCCCCGGCAGCAAGGTGTACACGCTCGGCCAGGCGCCCGGCTTTTGCGAGCACTCGTAGCCGGCGGGCTTGTGCATCATCAGGTAGGCCTTGTCGTGGTACTCCCAGGCCTGCCCATCGACGGTGAAGGGCAAGCCTTCGCGCACGTCGATCTCCTCGTGGGCATCGGTGCACACGCGCCCCTCGACGGCAACAAGGCCGCGCTGCACCAACCCGGCGCACAAGCGCCGCGTGCCGAACCCCTGCGTGAACAGCATCTGCTGCAATTCCATCGCGCGAAGTATCGCCCCTTGCGGCGCCTGGCCGGTGACACAATGGCCGGATGAGGTACACCGCGCTTGCCGTGCTGCTGCTGGCTGCGCAGGTCCAGGCCCAGCAGTGGTTCTCTCTCTCGGGGCCGGGCACCGCGCCCGGCGCGACCGTGGTCGAAGTCGACCTCGAGACCGTGCACCGGCGCGAATCGGCCGCCGACGCCGTCGTGCGCGTCACGCACGACGTGCTCAACGCGCATCCTTCGGGGTTCGGCTACCGCTCGTTCGTGGCCACAGCGGCCATCGATTGCGTGCACCGCACGATCGCGCTCGAAAGCGCGGCGTACTTCGCGCAGCCTGCCGGCAACGGGCCGAGGGTGGGGGCCGACAGCAGCGGCCGCAGCAGGGGCATGCCGGGCGTGATCGCCGAGCGCATACCGGCGCAGGCGCGCCACGCGCTTCTGAAAGCGGCGTGCCCCGGGGGCACGCCGTAGGTGAGTGGTGGAGCTGGCGGGAATTGAACCCGCGTCCGCAAGCCTTTACCGAGCAGTTCTACATGCTTAGCGGTCTGTTTTGTGTCTCGCCGCCTGGATCGCGCAGCCGCACGCTACCCAGGAAGCCAGCACCCTATTGTCTCGCCCTGATCCAAGGTGCACGGACCGGGGCCAGCCGATGTGGATTACCTCACTGCTTCAGGCTTGCGCCATCGGCCCAGCCCATCGGCGAGCTGGTGTGAGGTCCGCGGGGATTAAGCCGCGAGAGCGTACGAAGAGTCGTTCGCAGTTGGTTTTTTTCAGATGGATTTACGAGGTGACCTGAATCCTCGGCATGCCCCACAGCGATTCCGAACCCACGTCGAAACCAGTACAGCCCCAGGGTAAGGCGTAGTTTAGGCCAATTGGCGCACGTTCAAGAGCGCGAGCAATTCAAGCGGGTTGTGGATGTGGGCATCCGCGCCCCACTCGGCCACGGCGCGGTCATTGCCGAGGTAGCCGTAATGCGCCGCCACGGTGAACATGCCCGCGGCCTTGCCCGCCTTGATGTCGCGCTCGTCGTCGCCGACGTAGATGCAGCCTTCGGGCGGCAAACCCAGCAATCGCGCGGCCTCGTACAGCGGCGCCGGGTGCGGCTTCGGGTAAGGCGTGCTGTCGCCGCCCACCACGGCGCCTGCGCTGCGGAACAGCGGCATCTGCTTCGTCAGCGGCCCCGTGAAGCGCATCGACTTGTTCGTCACCACGCCCCAGGGCATGCCGCGCCCGACCAGCGCCTCGATGAGCTGCGGCACGCCGTCGAACGCATGCGTGCGCTCGGTCATGCAGCTCTCGTAGGTGGTGAAGAACTCTTCGCGCATGGGCCCGTAGTCCGGGTGGTCGGGCGCCATGCCGAATGCAATGCCGAGCATGCCGCGTGCCCCGGCGCCGGCCATCGGGCGGTACAGCTCGAGCGGCAGCGAGGGCATGCCACGGTTCGTGCGCATGCGGTCGGCGGCCGCGCCGAGGTCGGGTGCGCTGTCGATGAGGGTGCCGTCCAGGTCGAAGAGGACGGCGCGGACTTCGAAATCCATCATGTCTTGCGCGTGGCCACCAGGTAGTTGACGCTCGGGTCCGACGACAGGCTGTAGCGCCGGGTCAGCGGGTTGTATTCCAGCCCGCGCACCTGCTGCTGGGCCAGCCCCGCGGCGCGGCAATGGGCGGCCAGCTCGCTCGGGCGGATGAACTTGAGGTATTCGTGGGTGCCCCGCGGCAGCATGTTCAGCACGTACTCCGCCCCCACGATCGCGAAGAGGAACGCCTTGGGGTTGCGGTTGATCGTCGAAAAGAACACCCAGCCGCCCGGCTTGACCATGTCCGCGCACGCGCGCACCACCGACGCGGGGTCCGGCACGTGCTCCAGCATCTCCATGCACGTCACCACGTCGAAGCTGCCCGGCTGCTCCGCGGCCAGCGCTTCGGCACTCACCTCGCGGTACTCCACGTTGGGCGTGCCAGCTTCCAGCGCGTGCAGCATGGCCACCTTCAGCGCCTTGGTGGACAGGTCGATGCCGACCACCTGCGCGCCCTTGCGCGCCATCGAGTCGGCGAGGATGCCGCCACCGCAGCCCACATCGGCCACACGCAGCCCCGCCAGCGGCGCCATGCCCTGGATCCATTCCAGCCGCAGCGGGTTGATCTCGTGCAGCGGGCGGAACTCGCTCTCGGGGTCCCACCAGCGGTGGGCCAGCTCGGAGAACTTGGCCAGTTCGGCCGGGTCGGCGTTGACGGTCATTTCGCTCACGGCCGAGATTGTGGCCCCTCGCAAAGCAAAAAGCCCCGCGCTGCGGGGCTTTTTTCGTAAGCAGTTGGCTGCTTAGCGGTTGGCGCGGGTGCCGACCACTTCGATCTCCACGCGGCGGTTCTTCGCGCGGCCTTCGGCGGTCTTGTTGTCGGCGACGGGCTGCTTCTCGCCCTTGCCTTCGGTGTACACGCGGTTCTTCTCGATGCCCTTGCTCACCAGGTAGGCCTTGACGGCTTCGGCGCGGCGCACCGACAGGCGCTGGTTGTAGGCGTCGGTGCCGACGCTGTCGGTGTGGCCGACGGCGATGATCACCTCGAGGTTGATGTCCTTGATCTTGGAGACCAGGTCATCCAGCTTGGCGCGGCCTTCGGGCTTGAGGACAGCCTTGTCGAAGTCGAAGAACGCGTCGGCGGCGTACGTCACCTTGGTGGCGGCGACGGCCGGTGCGGCCGGTGCCGGGGCGGGCGCCGGGGGACGCGGAGCGGCAGCCGGGGGCGCGGCAACCGGCGCGGGTGCAGGAGCAGCAGCACGAACCAGGGCGCCGTCGCAGCCAACCGCGGCCGTGGCGGGCGTCCAGTTGGAATCGCGCCAGCACAGCTCGTTGCTGCCGTTCTTCCACACGTACTCGCCCGTTCCGTTCTGCCAGTTGTCGATGCGGTTGCCACCGTCAGCGGCTGCGACGCGCGTGCCCGCCGGTGCCGTGGAGACCGGCATCATCGAGCAGCCGCCCAGCAGCGCCGTGGAAGCAAACAGCAGCGCCACTTTGTTCAGTTTCTTCATGGTTCTCCTCTTGGGGGGAAAAAGCCGCAGCCGCGCTGCGTAAAAAACACGCCGGGGCGACCAATTCACCCCTATACGTCCAAACTATTGTGCCATACACACTTTCACACGCAACGCACGCAACTGCTGGGGCACGTAGGACAAAACCGCAAGCCCTGCTTTGTGTTGCGCGGCAGCGACATGGCGTGTGAGACGTAAAATCTTCGGCTTCGCGCCCCTCTGAAATCCCCCTGCATGACCCAATTCGCCAAGGAAACCCTGCCCGTCAGCCTCGAAGAGGAGATGCGGCGCAGTTACCTCGATTACGCCATGAGCGTGATCGTCGGGCGGGCGCTGCCCGATGCGCGCGACGGCTTGAAGCCCGTCCATCGCCGCGTGCTCTACGCGATGCACGAGCTCAACAACGACTGGAACCGCCCGTACAAGAAGTCCGCGCGCATCGTCGGCGACGTCATCGGTAAATACCACCCGCACGGCGACCAGTCGGTCTACGACACCATCGTGCGGCTCGCGCAGGACTTCTCCATGCGCCACATGCTTGTCGACGGTCAAGGAAACTTCGGCTCGGTCGACGGCGACAACGCGGCGGCCATGCGGTACACGGAAATCCGGCTGGCCAAGATCGCGCACGAGATGCTGGCCGACATCGACAAGGAAACGGTCGACTTCGGGCCCAACTACGACGGCAGCGAGAAAGAGCCGCTGGTGCTGCCCAGCAAGCTGCCCAACCTGCTGGTCAACGGCTCGGGCGGCATCGCGGTCGGCATGGCCACCAACATCCCGCCGCACAACCTCAACGAGGTCGTCGACGCCTGCCTGCACCTGCTGAAGAACCCCGAGGCCTCCATCGACGAGCTGATGGAGATCGTGCCCGCGCCGGACTTCCCCACGGCGGGCATCATCTACGGCGTCTCGGGCGTCAAGGAAGGCTACCGCACGGGCCGCGGGCGCATCGTGATGCGCGCGAAGTGCCACTTCGAGGACATCGACCGCGGCCAGCGCCAGGCCATCATCGTCGACGAGCTGCCGTACCAGGTGAACAAGAAGACGCTCCAGGAGCGCATGGCGGAGCTGGTCAACGAGAAGAAGATCGAGGGCATCAGCCACATCCAGGACGAGAGCGACAAGTCCGGCATGCGGCTCGTGATCGAGCTCAAGCGCGGCGAAGTGCCCGAGGTGGTGCTCAACAACCTGTACAAGCTCACGCAGCTGCAGGACACCTTCGGCATGAACATGGTGGCCCTGATCGACGGGCAGCCCAAGCTGTGCAACCTGAAGGACCTGGTCTGCATCTTCCTGCAGCATCGCCGCGAGGTGGTCACGCGCAGGACGGTGTTCAACCTGCGCAAGGCCCGCGAGCGCGGGCACGTGCTCGAAGGCCTGGCGGTGGCGCTGGCCAACATCGACGAGTTCATCCGCATCATCCGCGAGTCGCCCACGCCTCCGGTGGCCAAGACCGAGTTGATGAACCGGCCGTGGGATTCGTCACTGGTGCGCGAGATGCTCACGCGGGCGCGTGAGGACGGCTCGGTGATCAACGCCGACGACTACCGCCCCGAAGGCCTGGAAAAGCAGTACGGCCTGGGCAGCGACGGCCTCTACCGCCTGTCCGAAACGCAGGCCGGCGAAATCCTGCAGATGCGCCTGCAGCGCCTCACGGGCCTGGAGCAGGACAAGATCGTCGCCGAGTACAAGGAAGTGATGGCGGAGATCGAGGACCTGCTCGACATCCTGGCCAAGCCGGCTCGGGTGTCCACGATCATCGGCGAGGAACTCACCGCGCTGAAGCAGGAGTTCGGCCAGACCAAGGTTGGCGCGCGCCGCAGCGTGATCGAGCACAACGCGCAGGACCTCGCCACCGAGGACCTCATCACGCCCACCGACATGGTGGTGACGCTCTCGCACGCCGGCTACATCAAGAGCCAGCCGCTCTCCGAATACCGCGCGCAGAAGCGCGGCGGCCGCGGCAAGCAGGCCACGCAGACCAAGGAAGACGACTGGATCGACCAGCTCTTCATCGCCAACACGCACGACTGGCTGCTCGCCTTCTCCAACCGTGGCCGCCTCTACTGGCTCAAGGTCTGGGAAGTGCCCGCCGGCTCGCGCGGTTCGCGCGGCAAGCCCATCGTCAACATGTTCCCGCTGCAGGAAGGCGAGAAGATCAACGTGGTGCTGCCCCTCACGGGCGAGTTCCGCAGCTTCCCGGCGGACCACTACGTGTTCATGGCCACGAGCATGGGCACGGTGAAGAAGACGGCGCTGGACGAATTCAACAACCCGCGCAAGGCCGGCATCATCGCCGTGGACCTGGACCCGGGCGATTACCTGATCGGCGCCGCCCTCACCGACGGCAAGCACGACGTGATGCTGTTCTCCGACGGCGGCAAGGCGGTGCGCTTCGACGAGAACGACGTGCGCCCCATGGGCCGCAACGCGCGCGGCGTGCGCGGCATGATGCTCGACGACGGGCAAGGCGTCATCGCGATGCTGGTGGCCGAGGACGAGCAGCAATCGGTGCTCACCGCCACCGAGAACGGCTTCGGCAAGCGCACGTCCATCACCGAGTACACGCGCCACGGCCGCGGCACCAAGGGCATGATCGCCATCCAGCAGAGCGAGCGTAACGGCAAGGTCGTGGCCGCCACGCTGGTGCATGCCGACGACGAGATCATGCTCATCACCGACCGCGGCGTGCTCGTGCGCACCCGCGTGAGCGAGATCCGCGAGATGGGCCGCGCCACCCAGGGGGTCACGCTCATCGGCCTCGACGAAGGCTCCAAGCTCTCCGGGCTGCAGCGCATCGTGGAGAACGACGCGGGCACCGACGCCGACGAGACCAACGGCAACGGCAACGGCGAAGAGACCGCCGAATGACGAGGACGCTCGCCGAACTGCGCGTTGCGATCGACTCGGTCGACAAGGAGCTGCTGGCGGCGCTGAACCGCCGCGCGGCCCTGGCCAACGAGGTGGGCGAACTCAAGCGCGCCGAAGGCTCGCCGGTGTTCCGCCCGGAGCGCGAGGCGCAAGTCATCAACGGCCTGCAGTCCGCCAACCCGGGCCCGCTGAAGGCGGAGAACGTCGCCCACATCTGGCGCGAGATCATGTCCGCCTGCCGCTCGCTGGAAGAGCCGCACCGCGTGGCCTACCTCGGCCCCAAGGGCACGTTCAGCGAAGAAGCCGCGGTGCAGTTCTTCGGTGCGAGCATCGAGCACGTGCCCTGCGTGAGCTTCGACGAGGTGTTCCGTTGCGCGGCCGCGGGTACCGCGGATTTCGGCGTGGTGCCGGTGGAGAACTCCACCGAAGGCGTCGTCGCACGCTCGCTGGACCTGTTCCTCACGACGCCGCTGCACATCGTCGGCGAGACCAGTTTGCTGGTGCGCCACAACCTGCTGCGCAAGGTGAATTCGCTGGAAGGCATCGAGGTCGTGCTGGCGCACCCGCAGGCGCTGGCGCAGTGCCAGGCGTGGCTCACCACGCACCTGCCCCATGCCGAGCGGCGGGCGGCGTCCAGCAACGCGGAAGGTGCGCGGCTGGCGGCGCAGAACGAGAAGTGGGCCGGCATCGCCGGCGAGCGCGCGGGGTCCGAGTTCGGCCTGCACATCGCGGCGCGCGCCATCCAGGACGACGCGTACAACCGCACCCGCTTCGCCGTGGTCTGCCTGCCCCAGACCCTGCCCGCGCCCGGCCCTTCGGGCAAGGACTGCGTGAGCCTGATCGTCTCGGTGCCCAATCGCCCCGGCGCCGTGCACGACATCCTCGTGCCGCTGAAACAGCACGGCGTGTCCATGACCCGATTCGAAAGTCGGCCCGCGCGATCGGGCCAATGGGAATACTATTTCTACATCGACGTGCAGGGCCACCCGTCCCAGCCGCACGTCGCCGCGGCGCTGGCGGACCTGCAGTCCCTCTGCGCGTTCTACAAGGTCCTGGGCACGTATCCTGTCGGCGATTAAATGTTCGAACAACTCGGTCTGATCGGATGCGGCCTGATGGGCGGCTCGTTCGCGCTGGCGCTCAAGCGCGCCGGGCTCGTCAAGCGCGTCGTGGGCTACAGCAAGTCGCCCTCCACCACGGAGCGCGCCCGCGCCATGGGCGTGATCGACGTCGAGGCGCCCTCCGCGCTGCTCGCCGTCTCGGGCGCCGACATCGTGCTGCTCGCCGTGCCGGTGTCGGCCACCGAGGCCTCGCTCAAGGCCATCCGCCACCTGATCACCGGCAGCATGCTGATCATGGACGTGGGCTCGACCAAGCGCGACGTGGTGGACGCGGCGCGGCGCGTGCTGCGCGACCACCTCGGTTCGTTCGTGCCCTGCCACCCGATCGCGGGCAAGGAAGTGTCCGGGGTGGAGCACTCGGACCCGGACCTGTACACCGGCAAGCAGGTCATCCTCACGCCCATCGAGCGAACGCAGGTCAACCACCTCAAGAGCGCCACCGCGCTGTGGGAGGCATTGGGCTGCAAGGTGACGCAGATGTCGCCGGAGTCGCACGACGCGGCGTTCGCGGCCGTGAGCCACCTGCCGCACCTGATCGCGTTCGCGCTCATGAACGGCATCACCGGGCAGGCCAATGGGAAGGACTTCCTGTCGCTGGCCGGGCCGGGGTTTCGCGACTTCACGCGCATCGCCGCCAGCGACCCCAAGATGTGGCGCGACGTCCTGCTGGCCAACCGCCACGAGCTGCTGGACCAGGCCAAGGTGTTCCAGCAGGCCATGGGCCAGTTCGAGCAGGCCATGCTCACCGGCAACCTCGAGGCGCTGGAAAAGCTGATCGACAGCGCCAGCCAGGCGCGCGCGAACTGGAAGATGGTCCAGAAGAAGTAAGCCCTCGATGTTTGATACGGCCTTCCTGGACCTGCCGCCGCTGGACAGCGCAGGCGGCACGGTCACCCTGCCGGGCTCCAAGAGCATCTCCAACCGCGTGCTGCTGCTCGCGGCCCTGTGCGAAGGCACGACGGTTGTCCACGACTTGCTGGATTCCGACGACACGCGCGTGATGCTCGACGCGCTGCGGGCGCTGGGCTGCAGCGTCGTGCACAAGGGTGCATCGCTGGAGCTCACCGGCCTCGGCGGCAAGCGCTCGTTTCCCGCGGCCCGCCTCTTCCTCGGCAACGCCGGCACGGCGATGCGGCCGCTGACGGCGGCGCTCGCCCTCATCGGCGGCGAATTCGAGCTCAGTGGCGTGGCGCGCATGCACGAGCGGCCCATCGGCGACCTCGTGGACGCGCTGCGCCAGCTGGGCTGCCGCATCGATTACCTCGGCGTCGAAGGCTACCCGCCGCTGAAGGTCCACCCCGCGAAGGCGCTCAAGCTCGACGCGCCGATCCAGGTGCGCGGCGACGTCTCCAGCCAGTTCCTCACCGCGCTGCTGATGGCGCTGCCGCTCGTGGCGGACCACAACATCACCATCGAGGTGGTGGGCGAGCTCATCTCCAAGCCGTACATCGAGATCACGCTGAACATGCTGCAGCGCTTCGGGATCGGCGTGCGGCGCGAGGGCTGGCAGCGCTTCATCATCCCCGCGGGCAGCCATTACCGCTCGCCGGGCGAGATCCACGTCGAAGCCGATGCCTCGTCGGCCAGCTACTTCATCGCGCTCGGCGCCATCGGCGCGGCCAAGGGCACTTCGGTGCGCATCGAGGGTGTCGGCGCCGCGTCGATCCAGGGCGACATCCGCTTCGTCGATGCCGCACGAGCCATGGGCGCGCACGTCGAAAGCGGCCCCAACTGGCTCGAAGTGTCGCGCGGCCACTGGCCGCTGCACCCGGTGGACCTGGACTGCAACCACATCCCCGACGCGGCGATGACGCTGGCCGTGATGGCGCTCTACGCCGAGGGCACGACCACGCTGCGCAACATCGCGAGCTGGCGCGTGAAGGAGACCGACCGCATCGCGGCGATGGCCACCGAGCTGCGCAAGCTGGGCGCGCTCGTCGAGGAAGGCCCGGACTTCATCCGCATCGACCCGCCGCGCCAGTGGAAGCCGGCGGCGATCCACACCTACGACGACCACCGCGTCGCGATGTGCTTCTCGCTGGCCGCTTTCAACCCGCAGGGCGTGCCGGTGCGCATCCTCGACCCCAAGTGCGTGGGCAAGACCTTCCCCGACTACTTCGAGGCCTTGTTCTCGGTGGCGAGGACGATGACGCAGCACGTGCCGGTCATCACCGTCGACGGGCCCACGGCGTCCGGCAAGGGCACGCTCGCGTCCGAAGTGGCGCGCCGCCTCGGCTACCACTACCTCGACTCGGGCGCGCTCTACCGCATCACCGCCCTGGCCGCCGTCCGCGCCGGCCTCGCGCTGGACGTGGCGCATGAGCACACCATCGCGAAGATGGCCGAGACGCTGCCGGTGCGCTTCGCGGGCGGCCGCGTGTTCCTCGGCGACGACGACATCACCGATGCGATCCGCACCGAGGAAGCCGGCATGAACGCTTCCAGGGTGTCGGCCCTGCCCGCGGTGCGCACCGCGCTCGTCGCCTTGCAGCAGAGCTTCCGCAAGCTCCCGGGCCTCGTCGCCGATGGCCGCGACATGGGCACGGTGATCTTCCCGGACGCGCCGATGAAGGTGTACCTCACGGCCAGCGCTGCCCAGCGCGCGCAGCGGCGGCATAAGCAATTGATTTCAAAAGGGATTTCGACTACAATCGATACCCTTCGCGCAGACTTGGAAGCGCGCGACCACCGGGATTCCTCCCGTGCCGTCGCCCCTCTCAAACCCGCCGAAGACGCCCTCCTGCTGGATAACTCGTCGCAGACGATCGAAGAATCGGTTGCACAGGTGCTCCAGTGGTGGGAGGGGAAGCACCACTTCCCCGACTGAGGCCCACCCGGCTCCCTCCTGCGCAGCAGCGCACCGGCCGGTTGGATCATCAACCTAACCCGTGTCCCGCAAGGGCCACAGCAAAGCTCCTAAATGTCTGAATCTTTTGCCGCCCTGTTCGAGGAATCCCTCAAGCGCTCCGAAATGCGCGCCGGCGAGGTGATCACCGCTGAAGTCGTCCGTGTCGAGCACAACCACGTGGTTGTCAATGCCGGCCTCAAGTCCGAGGCCTACATCCCGATCGACGAGTTCAAGAACGACCAGGGCCAGGTCGAAGTCCAGGAAGGCGATTTCGTCTCCGTGGCCATCGACGCCATCGAAAACGGCTACGGCGACACCATCCTGTCGCGCGACAAGGCCAAGCGCCTGGCCTCGTGGATGAGCCTGGAAAAGGCCCTCGAGTCCGGCGAGTTCGTCTCCGGCACCACCACCGGCAAGGTCAAGGGCGGCCTCACCGTCCTCGTCAACGGCATCCGCGCCTTCCTGCCCGGCTCGCTGATCGACACGCGCCCCATCAAGGACTTGTCTCCCTACGAGAACAAGACGATGGAGTTCAAGGTCATCAAGCTCGATCGCAAGCGCAACAACGTGGTGCTGTCGCGCCGCGCCGTCGTCGAAGCCTCCATGGGCGAAGAGCGCGCCAAGCTGATGGAAACCCTGAAGGAAGGCTCCATCGTCCGCGGCGTGGTCAAGAACATCACCGAGTACGGTGCGTTCGTGGACCTCGGCGGCATCGACGGCCTGCTGCACATCACCGACATGGCCTGGCGCCGTGTCCGCCACCCGTCCGAGGTGGTGCAGGCCGGCCAGGAGATCACCGCCAAGATCCTCAAGTTCGACACCGAGAAGAACCGCGTCTCGCTGGGCCTCAAGCAGATGGGCGACGACCCGTGGCTGGGCGTCTCGCGCCGCTACCCCCCGGGCACCCGCATGTTCGGCAAGGTCACGAACATCGCCGACTACGGCGCGTTCGTCGAACTCGAGCCCGGCATCGAGGGCCTGGTGCACGTGTCCGAGATGGACTGGACCAACAAGAACGTCGCGCCCGCCAAGGTCGTGTCGCTGGGTGACGAAGTCGAAGTCATGGTCCTGGAGATCGACGAGGACAAGCGCCGCATCAGCCTGGGCATGAAGCAGTGCAAGGCCAACCCGTGGCAGGAGTTCGCGCAGAACACCAAGCGCGGCGACCGCGTGAAGGGCCCGATCAAGTCGATCACCGACTTCGGCGTGTTCGTGGGCCTGGCTGCCGGCATCGACGGCCTGGTGCACCTGTCCGACCTCTCGTGGAACGAGCCCGGCGAAGCCGCCGTGCGCAACTACAAGAAGGGCCAGGAAGTCGAAGCCATCGTGCTGGGCGTGGACGTGGACCGCGAGCGCATCAGCCTGGGCATCAAGCAGCTCGACGGCGACCCGTTCGCCACGTTCACCTCGGTGCACGACAAGGGCTCCTCGGTGACCGGCAAGGTCAAGACCGTCGACCCCAAGGGCGCCGAGATCGACCTGGGCAACGACATCACCGGTTACCTGCGTGCTTCGGAAATCAGCCGCGACCGCGTGGAAGACGCGCGCAACGTGCTGAAGGAAGGCGACGAAGTGACAGCCGTGGTCGTCAACATCGACCGCAAGACGCGCAACATCCAGCTGTCGATCCGCCAGAAGGACATGATCGACGAGCAAGGCGCGATGCAGCAGCTGAACCAGCAGTCGGCGCGCGAGAACGCGGGCACGACGAGCCTGGGCGCGTTGCTGCGTGCTAAGCTGGACAATTCCGAGAAGTAAAAAGGCGAAGCCGTCACCCCGGGCTTGACCCGGGGTGCACTCCGCCTCGAGGGGACCATGACAAGAAGCGACCTGGTCGAGGAGTTGGCCTCGCGGTTCAGCCAGCTGACGCACCGCGACGCCGAGTACGCGGTCAAGACCATTCTTGACGCGATGGGCGACGCACTCGTGCGCGGCCACCGCATCGAGATCCGCGGCTTCGGCAGCTTCTCCATCAACCGCCGGCCGCCGCGCATGGGGCGCAACCCCCGTTCCGGCGAAAGCGTGCACATCCCCGAAAAGCGCGTCCCCCACTTCAAGCCGGGCAAGGCCCTGCGCGAGGCGGTGGACCAGCGCACCGCCGAAATCGAGGCGGGGCAGAAGTAGTGCCTACAATGGCTCGCGTCGACGGGCCACGCTGATGAAATACCTCGCATGGCTGCTCAAGGCAGCCATTTTTTTTACCCTCTTCGCCTTCGCGCTGAACAACCAGCACGAGGTGACGGTGCACTTCTTCTTCGGTACCGCCTGGGGCGCGCCGCTCGTGCTGGTGGTCCTGGCGGCATTCGCCATCGGCCTGCTGGTCGGCGCGCTGGGCATGGTGCCGCGCTGGTGGAAGCACCGCGCCGAAGCGCTGCGCGCGCGCCGAGACCCCGGCGTCGCCCCCACGACGACGCATGGACTTTGACCTCAGCTGGGTCCTGTGGGGCCTGCCGATCGCCTTCGTGCTGGGTTGGGTCGCGTCGCGGCTGGACCTGCGGCAGCTGCGCATCGAGAACCGGCAAGCGCCCAAGGCCTATTTCCGCGGCCTGAATTTCCTGCTGAACGAGCAGCAGGACCAAGCCATCGACGCCTTCATCGAGGCCGTGCAGGGCGACCCGGACACGTCCGAGCTGCACTTCGCCCTCGGCAACCTCTTCCGCCGGCGCGGCGAGTACGAGCGCGCCGTGCGCGTGCACGAGCACCTGCTCTCGCGCGGCGACCTGTCGCGTGCCGACCGGCATCGCGCGCAGCATGCGCTGGCACTCGATTTCCTGAAGGCGGGCCTGCTCGATCGCGCCGAGGAGGCGCTGCGCAAGCTGGAGGGCACCGCCTACGAGGGGCAGGCACTGCTGGCACTGCTAGCGATCTACGAGCGCTCGCGCGACTGGCCGCAGGCCGCGGAGATCGCGGCCAAGCTCGAGGCTTCGGGCCAGGGGAGCTTTGCGAACCGGCGTGCGCACTACCTTTGCGAGATGGCGGCGGCGGCCACGCCCGATGAAGCGGCGCGGTTGCTGCGCGAAGCGGTTGCGCTCACGCCGACGACGCCGCGGCCCGGCATGGACCTCGCCGCGCTCCAGCGGCGCTCCGGCGACGCGCAATCGGCCTTCGCCACGCTCGCCGAGCTGGCGAACTCGGCGCCGGCCTCGATCCCGCTGCTTGCGCGGCCGATGGCGGATGCCGCCGCGGCCTGCGGCAAGAAGGCAGAGGCGCTGGACATCCTGCATGGCAGCTACGAGCTCGCGCCCTCGCTCGACGTGCTCGAGGCGATCGTCACGCTCGAGCCCAACCCCGAGGCGGCGCGCGAGTGGTACGTCAAGCACCTCGCACGCGAGCCTTCGCTCGTCGCCGCCAGCCGTTGGCTGGCCAACGAGAAGCTCGAACACGAGCAGTTCCACCCCGACGTGCAGCGCGCGCTGGAGCATGCGGTCAAGCCGCTCACGCGCTACCGCTGCGCCGCCTGCGGCTTCGAGGCCAAGCAGCATTTCTGGCAATGCCCGGGCTGCCAGGCGTGGGACAGCTATCCTGCGCGGAGGGTCGAAGAACTATGAATCCGACGAAAGAGCAACTGGCGAAGGCGCGCGTGCTGGTCGTGGGCGATGCGATGCTCGACCGCTACTGGCACGGCACCGTGGAGCGCATCTCGCCCGAGGCGCCGGTGCCGGTGGTGAAGGTCACGCGCGAAGAGGAGCGCATCGGTGCGGCGGCCAACGTGGCCTACAACGTCGTGACGCTCGGCGCGCGCGCGAGTTTCCTCGGCGTGATCGGCGACGACGAGCCCGGCCACCGCCTCGAGAAGCTGCTGACCACCAGCGGCATCCAGACGCACCTGAAGCGCGACACGGGCCTGCGCACCACGGTCAAGCTGCGTGTCATCGGGCGGCAGCAGCAGCTGCTGCGCATGGACTTCGAGAACGAGCCGGACCACGAGGTGCTGTCGGCGCAGAACGAGGCGTTCGACGCCCTGCTCGCGCGCCACGAAGCCGTGCTGTTCTCCGACTACGGCAAGGGCGGCCTCACCCACATCGCGCAGATGATCGAGCGCTCGCGCGCGGCGAACAAGTCCGTGCTGATCGACCCCAAGGGCTCCGACTACTCGCGCTATCGCGGCGCCTCGGTCATCACCCCCAACCGCGCCGAGCTGCAGCAAGTGGTCGGCAGCTGGCAGACCGAGGACGAGCTGCGCACGAAGGCGCAGAACCTGCGCGAGCAGCTCCAGCTGGGCGCCGTGCTCGTCACCCGCAGCGAGGAAGGCATGTCGCTCTTCGACGCGCAAGGCGAGCTGCACGTGAAGGCCCAGGCGCGCGAGGTGTTCGACGTCACCGGGGCGGGCGACACCGTCATCGCGACGCTCGCCGCCATGATGGCTGCCGGCCTGAGCGCGCGCGAAGCCATGCCGATCGCGAACAAGGCGGGCGGCATCGTGGTGGGCAAGTTCGGCACCGCCACCGTCTCTTACGAGGAACTCTTCCAATGACACGCGTCGTGGTCACCGGCGCCGCCGGCTTCATCGGTTCCAACATCGTCAAGGGCCTCAACGAGCGCGGCATCGACGACATCATCGCCGTCGACGACCTCACGCACGGCGACAAGTTCCGCAACCTCGCCGACCTGCAGATCGCCGACTACGTCGACGCCGACGAGTTCTACGCCGCGTTCGGCGAAGGTGCGTTCGGCCCGGTCGAAGCCGTGTTCCACGAAGGCGCGTGCAGCGACACGATGGAGAGCGACGGCAAGTACATGATGGACAACAACTACGGTGTGTCCATGGCGCTCTTCGAAGCCTGCCGCGAGCGCGGCACGCGGTTGCTCTACGCGTCGTCCGCCGCCACCTACGGCGGCAGCGCCACGTTCCGCGAGACGCCCGAGTTCGAGCGGCCGCTCAACGTGTACGGCTACAGCAAGCTCCTCTTCGACCAGCGCATGCGGCGCGAATGCGGCGCGGACTTCAAGCGCAACCAGAGCCAGGTGGCAGGCTTCCGCTACTTCAACGTCTACGGGCCGCGCGAGCAGCACAAGGGCCGCATGGCGAGCGTCGCCTTCCACGAGTTCAACGAGTTCCGCAAGGAGGGCAAGGTCAAGCTCTTCGGCGAGTACGGCGGCTACGGGCCGGGCGAGCAGATGCGCGACTTCATCCACGTCGACGACGTCGTCGCGGTGAACCTGTGGTTCTTCGACCGGCCGGGCAAGTCGGGCATCTTCAACCTGGGCACCGGGCGCGCCCAGCCGTTCAACGATGTGGCGACGGCCGTGGTGAATGCGCTGTCGGGGCTCAAGCCCATGGACACGGCCACGGCCGAGTCGGCGGGGCTCATCGAGTACGTGCCGTTCCCCGATGCCTTGCGCGGCAAGTACCAGTGCTACACGCAGGCGGACCTGACGAACCTGCGCGCCGTGGGCTGCGACCACCAGTTCGCCGACGTGGCGACGGGTGTGGCGAAGTACATGGCTGTGCTCGCTAACCCGAAGTAGTCAACCGGGCTTCGCGCGGCGCCGTTGAGGGATCATTTCAACCCTCGCAAGGAGCGAACGATGCTGAAGAAGATCCTGGCCGTGCTGGCCATGCTGTACGCCTTTGCCGCCATGGCGGCCGTGGACGTGAACAAGGGCACCGCGGCCGAGCTGGACAGCGTCAAGGGGATCGGCCCGGGCACGTCCAAGGCCATCGTGGACGAGCGCAAGAAGGGCGAATTCAAGAGCTGGGAGGACTTCATCGAGCGCGTCAAGGGTGTGGGCGACAAGCGCGCCGCGCACCTGTCCGAAGCGGGCCTCACCGTGAACGGCCAGGCCTACAAGGGCGCCGCCGCCACGAAGAAGGACGACAAGAAGGACAAGAAGGACAAGAAGGAAGCCAAGGCCGAGAAGAAGGAAGAGAAGAAGGCCGAGGCGAAGAAGGACGAGAAGAAAGACGAGAAGAAGGAAACCGCGATGGCCAAGGACGCGAAGAAGGACGACAAGAAGGCGTCCGACGCGAAGCCGGCAGCCAGCGCCAAGAAGTAACGCCGAGCTTCAGGCAGGCGGGCGCTGCGCAAGGCGCACGCCGGCCTGCATCGCCAGGGCGACGCCGAGAGCCGCGGCCAGCGCCACGCAGAACGCGGCCGCCGGGTGCATCGCCGCAAGGCCCCAGTACAGCGCGACGAAGAAGGCCGCGAATCCATGCAGGCCTTGCAGGAACCCCGTCATCAATGAAGCCGTCGCCGCCGCCCCGTAGCGCGGCAGCGTGAAGCAAGGCAGCACCGTGCCCGTGATCGGCACGGCCAGCAGCAGCCCGCTCACCGCCGGCGGGAAGGCATCGGCCCCGAGGATGATGGCGGCGGCCATGCCGACAGCGGCGGCGATCCGCAGCCCGAACTCGATTCGCGGCACCCCGGCACGCGCCGGCGGCCCCGAGTGATGCGCCGCATGCCAGAGGCCTGCCGCCGGCGAGGCCACCGCCACCAGGCACACGGCCCAGGGCGGCATTTGCACGGCGGCCAGCGCAACCCCGGCGACCAGGAAGCCGCCGAGCGCGAGCGCGAGGCACACCGGCCACGTGAACCGCGCCGCCGCCTTGGCGAACGTCACGATGTGCAGGATCGTCGCCGGCAGGCACGCCAGCGTCGCCAGCGCGATCGCCCTGACCTGCGCCACGCCCTGGTCGATGAGCAGGATCGCCATGATGGGCGCCGCGATCATGGGCATGCCGGCCAGCGCACCGCCCACGCGATGCCCGAAGCGCCGCGCGGCCAGCGTCGAAAGCATGACCGACAGGGCGACGAGACCGAGCTTGAACAACAGCATCGGGCTGCGATGTTAGTCCGGTCCGGCGCCGCTGCTTCAAGGCTGGCTCGCAACGATGGCCGCCAACGTGGCATTCACTGTCGCCTGGAACCCGTTGACGTCGGTCGACGCGTTCACCATGGACAGCATCTGCCGCGCCTTCGAAAGCGCGGTGGCGCCGGAGAACGCCGCCACCTCGGCGGACGTGTCGACGATGGCCGTGAAGTTGCCGGCGACCGATGACTTCTTCAGCACGGCCTGGGCGTCGACCCCGTTGTTCACCAGAGCGCCGGACATGATCGCCAGCACGGCTTGCCCGCGCGTCACGCTGCCGTTGTCGATGGCGCCGGCCCAGAACGACAGGCCGCCGGGCTCGGCGCTGCGGCCGAACACGTTGACGTACACCCTGTTCACGAAATCGGCCGTCGTCACCGTGGCGGGGTAAAGCGCGGCCGACTCGGCGCTGTTCGCGAAACCGTCGACCACGCTCTTGACCACCGCGTTGGTGCCGTACGCGGCGTGCAGCGGCGTTGCGGCCGTCGGCGCATTGCCGGCGCGCAGCGCGGCCGCCCAGAAGTTCAGGCCCGCGGGGTCTGCCGGCCGGCCGAGGTATGCGACGTAGAGTTGCTCCACCACGCCGTGCCATGAACTCGGCACCAACGGGGCGAGTGCCGCGGTCAGGTCGACCCTCGGCTTCTGGATACCGCTCCTCGCATCGATGACGGGCTTGCCGCTGGCGACGAGGCGCGCCACGGTCTGGTCGAGCGTGTCGTTCGGGGCGGCATTGGACGACCGCAGGACGGCGATCGCCCCGGCGACGTGCGGTGCGGCCTGCGACGTGCCGCTGAACTCCAGGCCGGCGGCGGCGATCGACGACCCCGGCGCGAGCAAGGTCAGCAGGTTGCCGCCATTGGAGAAGCACGTCACGCGGTCCGGCGCGGTGGACGCGTCGGTGCACACGCCCCAGGACTTCGCGCCCATGTACGCGTCGTAGACGGCGCCGACGCGCACGGCCCCGGGCGCGCAGGCCGGTTCGGAAACGCCGTCGGTGAAGCCGTCGTTGCCGGCCGAGACCACCGGCAGGATGCCCGCGGCGCGCGCGTTCGCGAATGCCGTCGTGGCGAACGACGCGGGGCACGAGGCGGTGTACTTGCGCCCCGCTATGCCCAGGCTGAGGTTCATGGCGACGATGTTCAACGCGGCCTTGTTGTTGATCGCCCAGTTGATGCCGGAAAGGATGTCCGATGATTTCGCCTCGTCGCCCGTGAAGACATCGACCGACGCGATCCGGGCACCCGGAGCCATGCCGGCGACGATGCCCGCGACGTTCGTGCCGTGCCCGTGCGCGTCGAGCAGGTTGTCGTTCGCCGCGATGTCGACGGCGGCAATGACACGGCAGGAGGCGGGCTTGCCGGGCGCCGTGCACTTGCCGAAAGCGGGCAGCGTGTAGTTCACCCCCGTGTCGAGCACGGCCACCGTCGTGCCGGCGCCATGCATGCCGCTGGCGGCCATCTGGGGCTGGCGCGAGAGCGGCAGGCTCTCGGCCAGGACGGGCCGGTGCAGCGCGTTCGGGTGGACTGCCTTCACGTCGGCATGCAACAGCACACGCAGCAGCCCGAAGAAGCTCGAGACCCGTACGAACTGCATCGGCATGGCGTCGTAGTCCCGCAGGACCTGGAAGCTCCTGCCGCCCAGGGCCGCCCCCACGCGTTGCTTGACCCGCTCGAAGTCGGCCTTGCGGGTGCTGAGCAGGCTGGCGAGTTCGGCCGTCGTGGACGCCGTGGCGGGCGGTGCGCTTTCGTACTCGACGAGGATGTCGACCGGCCTCAAGCTCAGCAGCCGCTGCATCTCCTGCAGGTGCTGCGGCTGCACCTTGCGGGCCGCCGTGGCGGGCAGGCCGTCGACCTCGGGCGCGGGTGCGGCCGGGGGCTTGCCGAACGGGCTCACGGTTTCCGGATCGGCGCCGGCGCGCTGCGCGAGCGCGTGGGGCACAGTCGCAAGCAGCGTCGCCGCCAGGACAAGGGTCGTCTTCAGGTTCATGTTTCTTCGGGCCTCGTGAAAGTAGGAAGGGGCCCGATTCTTCGGCGCGGCGCGCGGCGCCGGCAATCGATGGCTTCGATGCGTGAAGCGCATGCATCGAAGCCGCCGGCGGAACTCAGGCCGCGAGGCTGTTACGCAGCGCGTGAAGCACCTGCGCCACCGCATGCGCGGCGCGCGACCTCAGCGAATGGGGCCGCGCGGCGACGACCAGGGCGCGGTGCAGGGGAACCGGCAGCGGCAACACGGCGTGGTCATCCGCCGGCAGCGCCATGCGGGGGAGCACGGAGAATCCCTGCCCCCGTCTCACCATCGACAGGATGGCATGGACGCTGGTGGCACGAAACGAAACCGCGGGCACGAAGCCATGGTTCGCCAGGTGCTGCAGCACGTGCCGCGCGCCGGCCCCCTCATGCTGCAGGAAGCGCAGGCCGGCCAGCTGCGCGAACGACTCCACCCGCCGCAGCCCGTGGGACGCAGGCAGCACGAGCACGTAGGGGTCGTCGGCGAGCGGCTGGCAGACGAACTGGCCGTCCTCGAACGGCTGCGTGATCGCCAGGTCCGCCTCGTTGCGGCGCAGCGCCTGCACGATGAAGTCCTCGCTCTCGGTGTCGCTGGCGACGTCGATGCGGATGCCGGGAAAACGCGCCCAGCATTCCTCGAGCAGCCGCGCCAGCAGCGCCTCACCGGCGCTTTGCAGGCTGACCAGGCGCACGATGCCGGACGGCGCCGACCCCAGCGACTTCAGGTCGTCGGCGATCTCGAGGATGCGCGCGCAGCGCAGCAGCACCTCGCGCCCCTCGGCGGTCAGCTCGCAGCCCGCGCGCGAACGCGTGAGCAGCCGGAAGCCGACGTGCTGCTCGAGCTCGCGGATCGCGTAGCTGACGTTCGACTGGGTGCACTCGAGCAGCAGCGCCGCGCCGCCGAACGTGCCGGCGTCGGCGACCGCCTGCAGCACCCTGCAGTGGTTGATCTTCATCGTGGCTCCATCCCTTCGCTACAGCAGGGTCCATCGGCATGCCCGCGGCAACGGGCTCTTGAACTTCTACTGCGCGTGAGCGAAGGGGTGCCGCATCAACCTCCTGCGGCAACCGGCGTCACGGACTGCTTCGAAAAAACGGCCCGATCATGTTCGGGCAAACTGTCAAACGGCTGTCAGGCCTTGCCGTAGCCTCCGCCGCCGGGCGTATGGATCTCGAAGATGTCACCCGGCGCCATCTCCGCCTGGCCGATATGGCCCAGCTCCTCCACCTTGCCGCCCGAACGCACGACGCGGTTGATGCCCACCTGCCCCGGCTGCCCGCCGGCCATGCCGAATGCGCCGTGCTTGCGGCCGTTGGACAGGATGCTCGCAGTCATCTGCTCCAGGAAGCGCACGCGGCGCACGCCGCCGTTGCCACCGGTCCACTTGCCCTTGCCGCCCGACCCTTTGCGGATCTCGTAGCTCTCGAGCCTCACCGGGTAGCGGAACTCCAGCACCTCGGGGTCCGTCAGCCGCGAATTGGTCATGTGCGTCTGCACGACGCTCGTGCCGTCGAAGCCCTCGCCCGCGCCGCTGCCGCCCGAGATCGTCTCGTAGTACTGGTAGCGCGGGTTGCCGAAGGTGAAGTTGTTCATCGTGCACTGGCCGGCGGACATCACGCCGAGCGCGCCGTAGAGCGTGTTCGTGATGCAGGTGGAGGTCTCCACGTTGCCCGCGACCACCGAGGCAGGCGGGTTGGGGTTGAGCATCGAGCCTTCGGGGATGATCACCTTCAGCGGCTTCAGGCAGCCGGCGTTCAGCGGGATGTCGTCATCCACCAGCGTGCGGAACACGTACAGCACGGCCGCCATGCACACCGCGCGCGGTGCATTGAAGTTGTTCACCTGCTGCGCCGACGTGCCGGTGAAGTCGATTTCCGCGCTGCGGTTCTTCGCGTCCACGCGGATCGCCACCTGGATCTGCGCGCCGTTGTCCAGCGGCAGGGTGAACTTGCCATCCTTCAGGCGCGTGATGACGCGGCGCACCGACTCCTCGGCGTTGTCCTGCACGTGGCGCATGTAGGCCTGCACGACGTCCAGCCCGAACTGGTCGACCATCTTGCGCAGCTCCTGCACGCCCTTCTCGTTGGCGGCGATCTGCGCCTTCAGGTCGGCCAGGTTCTGTTCCGGGTTGCGGCTGGGGTACTCGCCGCTGGCCAGCAGCGCGAGCATCTCGCGCTCGCGCAGCACGCCGCGGTCCACCAGCTTGAAGTTGTTGATCTCCACACCCTCTTCCTCGATGCGCGTGGAGAACGGAGGCATCGAACCCGGGCTGGTGCCGCCGATGTCGGCGTGGTGGCCGCGCGAGCCGACGTAGAAGAGCGGCTTGTCGCGGAAACTGGAATCCGACCCCAAATAGACGGGGGTGATGACGGTGACGTCCGGCAGGTGGGTGCCGCCGTGGTACGGGTCGTTGAGCACGTAGACGTCACCCGGCGACATGCGGCCCGCGTTCTCGCGGATCACCGTCTTGATGGACTCGCCCATCGAGCCCAGGTGCACCGGCATGTGCGGCGCATTCGCGATCAGGTTGCCCTCGGCGTCGAACAGCGCGCAGGAGAAGTCGAGGCGCTCCTTGATGTTCACCGAGTAGGCCGTGTTCTGCAGCTGCAGGCCCATCTGCTCGGCGATGTTCATGAAGAGGTTGTTGAACACCTCCAGCAGAACCGGGTCCACCTTGGTGCCGGCCGCGAACTTGACCGCGCGCGCGACGCGGCGCTCCAGCACGATGTGGTCGAGCGCGGTGATGGCGGCTTCCCAGCCGGGCTCGACGACCGTGGTTGCGTTCTTCTCCGCGATGATCGCGGGGCCGGGGACGACGTCGCCGGGGCGCAGGTCCTCGCGCACCACGAGCGCGGCTTCATGCCACTGGCCGCCCGAGTACATGCGCACCGTCTCGCGCCGCGGCACGTCGCGTTGCGGGTGCACCTCGTGGCGAGGCTCGGCCGGGGCGTCGCCGGAGACGACCGCTTCCACCGACACCGCCTCGACCATCAGCGCCTTGCCCTGCATCAGGAAGGAGAAGCGCTGGCGGTACGCGGCTTCGAAGCCCGCGATGATCGTGCCGAGGTCTCCGAACGGCACGACGAGCGCCGAGTCGCTGCCTTCGTAGCGCACGTGCACGCGGCGGCGCACCTGCACCGCGTTGCCGCTGACTTGCTGCTTTTCGAGTTCGGCCTGGGCAGAGGCGGAGAGTGCATCCAGCTTCTGCACCACCTGCGGCAGGCTTTCCTTCGACAGCCGCAGCTCGACGGCCTGCTCGCGGATCACGTTCTGGTCGGCCAGCCCCATGCCGTATGCGGAGAGCACACCGGCCAGCGGGTGCACGAACACGCGCGTCATGCCCAGCGCATCGGCAACGAGGCATGCGTGCTGCCCGCCCGCACCGCCGAAGCACTGCAGCGTGTAGCGCGTGACGTCGTAGCCGCGCGCCACGGAGATCTTCTTGATGGCGTTGGCCATCTGCTGCACGGCGATGTTGATGAAGCCTTCGGCCACCACTTCCGCGCTGCGGCCCGTCTTGCCCGCGAGCTCGTTGAACTTCGACTGCACAGCCTCCACGCTCAAGGGCTCGTTGCCCCTGGGCCCGAACACCTTCGGGAAGTAGCGCGGCTGGATCTTGCCGACCATCACGTTCGCGTCCGTCACCGCCAGCGGCCCACCGCGGCGGTAGCTCGCCGGGCCGGGATTCGCGCCGGCGCTTTGCGGCCCCACGCGAAAGCGCGAGCCGTCGAACTCCAGGATCGAGCCGCCACCGGCCGCCACGGTGTGGATGCTCATCATCGGCGCGCGCATGCGCACGCCGGCCACCTGCGTCTCGAACTCCCGCTCGAATTCGCCGGCGAAGTGCGATACGTCGGTGGAGGTGCCGCCCATGTCGAAACCGATCACCTTGTCGTGGCCGCCCAAAGCCGCGGTGCGTGCCATGCCGACGATGCCGCCGGCCGGGCCGGACAGGATCGCGTCCTTGCCCTGGAAGGCGTGCGCGTCGGTCAAGCCACCCGAGGACTGCATGAAGAACAGCTTCACGCCCGGCATTTCGCCGGCCACCTGCTCCACGTAGCGGCGCAGGATCGGCGAGAGATACGCGTCCACCACCGTCGTGTCGCCCCGGCTGACGAACTTCATCATCGGCGACGTCTCGTGCGACGTGCTGATCTGCGCGAAGCCGGTCTCCTGCGCGATCGCCTGAGCCCGCTTCTCATGCGCGGTGAAGCGGTAGCCGTGCATGAACACGATGGCCACGCTGCGCAGGCCGCGGTTGAAGGCCGCCTTCAGCTCGCCGCGCAGGTGCTCTTCGTCGAGCGCCTGCACCACGTCACCCTGCGCACCGACACGCTCGTTCGCCTCGATCACCTCGCGGTACAGCAGCTCGGGCAGCACGATGTTGCGGTCGAACAATCGCGGCCGGTTCTGGTACGCGATGCGCAGCGCGTCGCGGAAGCCCTTCGTCGTCACCAGCAGCGTCGGCTCGCCCTTGCGCTCGAGCAGCGCGTTGGTCGCCACCGTCGTGCCCATCTTCACGCAATCGACCACGTCGGGCGTGATGGGCTCGCCGTGCCGCAGGCCCAGCAGGTGGCGGATGCCGGCGACCGCCGCGTCCTTGTACTGCTCGGGGTTCTCCGACAGCAGCTTGTGCGTGGCGATGCCGCCGTCCGGCCGCCGCGCGACGATGTCCGTGAAGGTGCCGCCGCGGTCGATCCAGAACTGCCAGCGCTTCGGGGTCGGAGAGGTCTGCATGGAGCCCATGGTAGTCGTAGCTTGCATGGCTGGGTCAGCCCCTCAAGTCCGTCACGAACATCTTGCCGGGCGCGTGCGTGATGCACAGCGGCAAGCGGCATTTCTGGGCCACCCATTGCGGCGTGACGCCGCAGGCCCAGAACACCGGCACCTCGTCGGCCTCGATGTCGACGGCGTCGCCGTAGTCCGGCCGCGCGATGTCGACGATGCCGATCGCCCCCGGGTTGCCGATGTGGACGGGCGTGCCGTGCGCCACGTCGAACCGGCCGGAAATCTCCACCACCTTGGCCACGTCGCGGCTCTTCACCGGCCGCATGCTCACCACCATCTCGCCGCTGAACCGGCCCGCCGGCGTGCACGCGATGTTCGTGCGGTACATCGCGACGTTGCGGCCCTGGCGCACGTGGCGCAGCGGCACGCCGGCCTGCTGCACGGCGGCTTCGAAGGAGAAGCTGCAGCCGATGAGGAAGGTGACGAAGTCCTTCTGCCACAGGTCGGCGACGCTCTCGCGCTCGCCGGCGAGATCGCCGTGGCGGTAGACGCGGTAGCCGGGCACGTCGGTGGCGATGTTCGCGCCCGGCGCGCAGCGCGGCTCGGTGGCGCCCGGCTCCAGCACTTCGATCAGCGGGCACGGCTTGGGGTTGCGCTGGCAGAACAGCAGGAAGTCGAAGGCGTCGGCTTCCGGCACGATCATCAGGTTGGCCTGCAGGTAGCCACCCGCGTGGCCCGAAGTGGGCTGCCGGAAATTCCCGTCGCGCACGGCCAGGCGCAGCGCCTGGGGTTGGTCGTAGATCATGGGTTTCACTTGCTATTTACAGGCCGAGGTAGGCCTTCTTGATGCGCTCGTCGTGCAGCAGGTCCGCGCCTTTGCCCTGCATGACGATGCGCCCGGTCTGGATGACGTAGCCTTCGTGCGCGATGGCCAGCGCCTTCTGCAGGTTCTGCTCCACCAGCAGCACCGACACACCCGTGGCGTTGACCTGCTGGATCACCTCCAGCACCTTGGCCACGAACTTCGGCGCGATGCCCCACGAGGGCTCGTCCAGCATCAGCAGCTTCGGCCGGGCCATCATGCCGCGCGCGATGGCCAGCATCTGCTGCTCGCCGCCGCTCATGGTGCCGGCCAGCTGCGCGTGCCGCTCCTTGAGGATGGGAAAGAGCGCGAACATCTCTTCGACGCCCCGCGCCACCTCGTGGCGGTCGGCGCGCGTGTAGGCGCCCAGCTCCAGGTTGCGCTTGACGGTCAGGCGCGGGAACAGCCGCCGGCCTTCCGGCACGAGCGACAGGCCCAGCGGCACGCGCTTGTGCGCGGGCACGCCCTGCACCGGCACGCCGTTGAAGGTGATCGTGCCGGCCTGCACCGGGTTCAGCCCCGCCACTGCGCGCAGCGTCGTGGACTTGCCGTTGCCGTTGCCGCCGACCAGCGCAATGATCTTGCCCGGCGGCACGGTGAGCGTGACGTCCGACACGGCGAGCACCTCGTCGTAGCAGACCTTGATGTTGCGAACTTCCAGCATCACGCATCCCCCAGGTAGGCGTGGATCACGGCTTCGTCGCTCGACACTTCGGCAGGCGTGCCTTCGGCGATCTTGCGGCCGCGGTCCAGCACCACGATCTTGTCGGCGATGGGCATGATGCCTTCGAGCACGTGCTCCACGACGAGGCAGGAGATGCCGTGCTCGCGGATCTTCAGCACCACGTCCACGGCTTCCTTCACCTCGGACGGGTTGAGCCCCGCCATCACCTCGTCCATCAGCAGCAGGCGCGGTCGCGTGGCCAGCGCGCGCGCCACGGCAAGCCGGCGCTGCTCGCTGATGGTCATGCTGCCCGCCGGCTTGTCGGCCAGGCGCGTGAGGTTGGCGAAGCCCAGCCAGCGCTCGGCGTCGGCGCGCGCATCGCTCACCTTGCGCTCGTGCAGCATCGACGCGGTCATCACGTTCTCGCACGCCGTCATGCTCGTGAAGGTGCGCGCGATCTGGAACGTGCGGCCCACGCCCATGCGGGCGCAGCGCTCGGGCGGCAGGCCCTCGATGCGCTGGCCGTCCAGGGTGATCGTGCCTTCGCTCGGCGCGAAGAAACCCGCGACGCAGTTGAACAGCGTCGTCTTGCCCGCGCCGTTGGGGCCGATCAGGCCCACTATCTGGCCCGTGCCGACGGTGAAGGTGACGTCCTCGTTGGCCGTGAGGCCGCCGAAGCGCTTGCTCACGCCCGTGACTTCCAGCAGGCTCATGACAGCTCCCCCGCGGCTTGCGTGCCGCTCACGGGCTTCGCTCCGGCGGCTTGCCGCGAGCGAAATCGCCGCACCTGGTTGTTCCACCAGCCGACGATGCCCGTCGGGTAGAACACCGCGATCACGATGATCAGCCCCGCGTAGATGATGACGTCGGTGCCCTTGCCGCTGCCGCCGAACAGGATGCGCGTGAACTCCTCGATGCTCGTGAGCACCACCGACCCCACGACCGGCCCGAACAGCGTGCCCACGCCGCCCAGGATCGCCACCAGCGCCATCTTGATCGACAGCGCCGTGGACAGCACCGACTGCGGGTCGATGTACAGCTCCTTCTGCGCGTAGAGGCTGCCGCCCAGGGCCGTGAAGAAGGCGCTGATGGCCAGCGCCACCTGCTTGTAGCGCGCGATGTCGATGCCGATGCTGCGCGCGGCGTCCGGCTCGTCCTTGATGGCGCGGAAGTAGTAGCCGAGCCAGCTGCGTTCGATCCAGAAGTTGACGGCGAGCGTGACGAGCAGCAGGCCGAGGGCCAGCCAGTAGTACGGCATCTTGGTCGCGAAGTTCAGCCAGGCCCAGCCCGTCTTGTTCATCGGCACGTACAGGCCGACGGCGGCGCCGGCGAAGTCCCACTCGGTGAAGAAGATCTGCACCAGCTCCGCGACCGCGATGGTCGCCATGGCGAAGTAGTGGCCCTTCAGGCGGAAGCACGACCAGCCGAACGCGAAGCTCAGAGCCGCGGCGAGCGCGCCACCGGCGAGGATGCCGATCCACGGATTCACGCCGAACTTCACCAGCAGCACGGTGGACGTGTACGCGCCCAGCCCGTAGAAGGCCGCATGCCCCAGCGACACCTGGCCCGCATAGCCGCCCACGATGTTCCAGGCGACGCCCAGTTGCGCGGCCATCAACACCAGGATCGCCATGTTGAGGTGCGAGGTGTCCAGCGCGAACGGCAGCCCCACGGCGAGCACGGCGCACGCAGCGGCAATGACGGTCGTCTTCATGCTTTCCCCATCAGGCCCTGCGGGCGGAACATCAGCACGCCGAGGAACAGCACCAGCACCACGGCCAGCTTGTACTGCGGCCCGAGCAGCAGCCCGCCCATCACCTCGATCACGCCCACCAGGATGCCGGCCCAGAACGCGCCGGTGACGCTGCCGAAGCCGCCGAGGTTGACCACCACGAACGCGAGCAGGATGAAGTTCGCGCCGACGTCCGGGAAGATCGGGAAGAAGGTCGCGAGCAGCACGCCCGCCGCTCCTGCGCATGCCGCGCCGATGCCCCACGCCAGCGAGAACATGCGGTGCGAATCGATGCCCATCAGGCGAGCCGCATCCTTGTCGGCGGCGGTCGCCTCGAGCGCAGCGCCGAGCCGCGTGTGGTTCAGGAAGTACCAGATCACCGCCGTCACCAGCACCGCGCCCACGCCCGCCACCAGCTGCGGCTGCCCGAGCTGCAGGCCCAGCACCTTCACCGTGCCCGCCACCGCGGAGTTCTCGACCGAGCGGAAGTCCGGCTTCCACAGGAACTGTGCCACGCCGCGCAGCAGGTACATCAGCCCGAAGGTGGTGAAGATCTGCGTGAGCATCGGCGCGTTGATGATGCGCACGATGAGCAGCTTGTACAGCAGCACGCCGAACGCGAAGAGCATCAGCACCGTGAGCGGCAGCGTGAGCATGGGGTCCAGCGCGTAGAGGGCGAACAGCCAGAAGGTCGAGTACATGCCGAGCATCAGGAACTCGCCGTGCGCGAAGTTCACGATGTCCATCACGCCGAAGATCATGGTCAGCCCGATCGCCACCAGCGCGTAGATCAGCCCGATCAGCACGCCGGAGGCCAGGGTCTGGGCAAGGATCTCGAAGGTCACTTGCGCTGGTCCCACTTGGGCATCGGCCAGACGACGTCGCGCGACGCCATGGCGAACGGCCACACGGTGTTGTACTGCCCGCCCACCACCTGCACCAGGATGCCCTGCCCCAGCGTGTTCTGGCCCGTGGCGTCGAACTTCACGCCCTTCCACGGCATGATGAGGTTCTTGCCCTCGATGTTGGTGGCCGCCAGTGCCTTGCGGATCGCCTCGGGCTCGGTGGAGCCGGCGCGGTTGATCGCGTCGGCCAGCACCATCAGGCCCGTGAAGGTGCGCGAGCTGTTGCCCGTGAAGTTGATCTTGTACTTCGCGTTGAAGAGGTCGTTCACCTGCTTGATGAGCGGCTTGGTCTTGGCGAGGTCGAGCGCGAAGACTTCACGCGTGATGATGTACTCGGCGTCCTTGCCCAGCGTCTTGATGAACTCGGTGTCGGTGAAGCCGGCGTTGTTGGCCAGGATCATGTCCGGCGAGAAGCCCAGCTCCTTGTACGTCTTCATCGACAGGATGGCGTCGGCCGTGTACGAGGACTGCAGCACGAGGTTCGGGTTGGCCGCCTTCAGCGCCTGCACTTCCGACGTGAGCTGCGTGGTCTTGGCGGGGTACGACACCTGCTTGACCAGTTCGTACTTGTAGTCCGGCGCCAGCTTGGCCTGCAGCTTGCCGCTCTCGGTGCCCCACAGGCCGTTCTCGTTGAGCGTGACGATGCGGCCGGGCTTGATGCCCTTCTTCGCCTGCAGTTCGCTCAGGAACTCGAACGCGTTGTGCACGAACAGGTCGTCGTGCGGCGTGGTGCGGAAGAACCACTTGAAGTTGCGCTGCGTGAGCGAGGCCGAGGACGACTCGGGGTTGAGGAACGGGATGCCCGCGCGCTCGGCCACCTGGCTCGCGGTGGCGGTGACGGCACTGTTGTACGCGCCGACGATGGCCACCACCTTCTCCTGCGTGATCAGGCGTTCGGCCTCGGTGGCGCCCGTCTGCGGGTTCGCCTGGTGGTCGGCGAACACCAGCTTGATCTTCGCGCCCTTCAGGTTGGGCAGGCCCTTGCCTTGCGAGAACGGCAGGTCGGGCACGCCCGCGGCGCCGTTGTTGATGATGTCCGCGGCGAGTTCCAGCGCGTTGCGCAACTCGCCGCCCACCGACGCGGCCGACCCGGTGAGCGGGTAGATCACGCCGACCTTGATTTCCTGCTGCGCGTGCGCCGCCACGGCGAAGGCCGCACCCACCAGACCCAAAAGCAACTTCATGAAAAAGCTCCTTGTCGAAGATGGGCGAATTCTGGGAAGCGCGGGGCTTTCCTTCAAACGCGAAATTTTTCGATTACGTCATCGAAATTTCTTCTGCCGAGAGCGAAGACCTAGGGTTTCTACGAGTTCGCGACGAAGGCCAGCGCGGACTTGAGCACCAGCTCGGCATTGCCCGACGACGGGTCGACCCGGTAGTTGGCGTGGATGGGCAGCGGCGGCAGCGGCTGCTCGCAGCGCAGGATCTTCAGGCCGGAGGTGTCGGGCAGGCGCTTCGCGGCGGCAAGCGGCAGCGTCGCCACGCCGAAGCCGCCCTGCACGAGCTGCACCATGGCCGAGATCGAGGAGATTGCGTGGATCTTGCGGGGCTGCACGCCAGCGGCCTTGAGCTGGTCCACGAGCGCGAGGTGCGGCACCGAGCCGCGCTGGAAGGTCATCACGTCCACGTCCGCGAAGTCCGCCATGCGCCACACGCGCTTGCGGTGGATCTTCGCGTTGCCGAGGAAGGCCATCTCCATCGGCGGCAGCGCCTTGGTGCGCACGCCCTCGGCATTGGCCGGCGAGGCCGTGAAGACGATGTCCATCGCGCCGCGGCGCACGAGGTCGATCAGCACCGGTGTGGTCTCCACCGACAGCTCCAGCTCGAGCGCCGGGTATTCGCCGCGCAACTGCTCCACCCACGGGATCAGCCACGAGTGCAGCACGGACTCGATGGCGCCCACGCGCATCTGCACCTCGGGCGGCGCCTCGCCCCCCATTTCCTGCTTGATCTCGCGCTGCAGTTCCAGCAGGCGCGATGCGTGCTTGAGGAAGCGCTGGCCGGCCATGGTCAGGCGGAACTGCTTGTCGCGCCGGTCCAGCAGCACGGTGCCGAGTTCGTCCTCCAGCGCGGCGATGCGCGCGGACATCGCCGATTGCGTGATGAACAGTTTTTCGGCGGCGCGCGACACGGACTGCAGCGTGGCGACCCAGTAGAAGGCTTCGACGAAGCGCAGGTTCATGGCACCGCGTCGAAGAGGCTGAGGACGCGCCAGCCCGTGGCGTCGCGCACGGCTTGGGCATACGGAGGCATGTTGGTGCATTCGAGCACCAGTGTGCGCACCCCCGGTGCACGCGCCTTCAACGCGAGGGCGGCTTGGACCACGTCCTGCCTGGCCCGTGCGACGTCCATCGTCTCGCGGTTGCCGAGAATGGCCGTTGCGAATTCGCTGGAAGGGTCCACGCCCTGCACGACGACGTCGGCCAGCCGCGATCGGGCAACACCGGCCGCCAGCAGGTGCTCGTCGCCCAGGTTCGCCTCCGAGATCGTGAGCACACCGATTGACTCCTCCCCTTCGAGGAGCCCCGGCAAGAGCAACAGGCTCGAAGTGACCACCGGGATGTCGACGGCCGCCTGCAATTCCTCCTGCAACAGCACGAGGAAGCCGCAGCTCGTGGTCACGGCCGCCACACCACGCGCCGCGAGGCCACGCACCGCCTCCACGAAGGCGGGCAGCACGTTGGCGGCACGCAGCGCCTGCGCACTGCTCACGATCCGCGAGGGAAAGGCGCCCTGCACCACATGCAGTTCCACCGGCCGGCCCCAGCTGGCCGGCTCGCCCGCGTCACCCGCGGGACGCGGGAAGCGCGTGTCGAGCCGCACGAGCCCGAGTGCCCCGGGGGGAAATACCGGTGGCGCGGGCGCGCAACTTGCACGTATGCTCGAATCCTCCATCATCCGCCGCATTCTCACGGAGAGGCCATGAATCTCAAACAAGCCGCCATCGCATTTGCCGCCGTCACTGCCACGGGCGCTTTCGCACAGACCAAGTGGGACCTGCCCGCGGCCTACCCCGCGACCAACTTCCACACCGAGAACCTGCAGCAGTTCGCCAACGACGTGGACAAGGCCACCGGCGGCAAGCTCAAGATCACGGTGCACGCCAACGCGTCGCTGTTCAAGGCCAACGAGATCAAGCGCGCGGTGCAAAGCGGGCAGGCCGCCATCGGCGAGTTCCTGATGGTCAACGCCGAGAACGAGAACCCGATCTACGGCGCCGACGGCATCCCGTTCCTCGCCACCAGCTACGCCGAGTCGAAGAAGCTCGCCGCCGCCCAGAAGCCCTTCGTGGACAAGCTGCTCGCTGCGCAAGGCATGAAGCTGCTGTACACGGTCGCATGGCCGCCGCAGGGCATCTACGTGAACAAGGAGATCCAGTCGGTGGCCGACATGCGCGGCCTGAAGTGGCGCGCCTACAGCCCCGCCACCGCCAAGATCGCCGAGCTGATCGGCGCCGTGCCGGTCACCATCCAGGCCGCCGAACTCACGCAGGCACTGGCCACCGGCGTCGTCAACAGCTACATGAGCTCGGGCTCCACCGGCTACGACAGCAAGACCTACGAGAGCATCAAGTACTGGTACGACACGCAGGCCTGGCTGCCCAAGAACGCGATCATCGTCAACCAGAAGGCGTTCGACGCCCTCGACAAGGCCACGCAGGAGGCGGTGCTCAAGGCCGCCAAGGACGCCGAGGTGCGCGGCAACAAGATCTCGGAAGAGAAGAACGACTGGTACAAGAAGGCGCTGGCCGACAAGGGCATGAAGATCATGAAGCCCTCGCCCAAGCTCGTGGCCGACATGAAGCAGGTGGGCGCGATCATGCAGGCCGACTGGCTCAAGAAAGCCGGCCCGGACGGCAAGGCGCTGATCGACGCGTTCAACAAGAAGTAAGGCCGTAGTGCGCCGCTTCCTCGACCGGCTCTATTACGCATGCGGCGCCATCGGCGCCGTTTTCGTTGCGCTGATCTGCGTGCTGATGGTCGCCCAGAGCGTGCTGCGCGAACTCGGCGTGCGCACGGGCGCGGTGAACGACGTGGTGGCGTGGTTCTGCGCCGCCGCGTCCTTCTTTGCGATGGCGCATGCGTTCAAGCACGGCGACTTCGTGCGTGTCACGCTGCTGCTGGAGTCGGTGTCGCCGAAGGTGCGGCGCGTTCTGGAAATCGCATGCCTCTTCATTGGCGCGGTCGCTGTGGGCTACCTCGCGTACTGGGCCAACCGGTTCACGTACGACAGCTGGCGCTTCAACGAAGTGGCGCAAGGGTTGCTGCCGCTGCCGATCTGGATTCCGCAGGCGAGCTTCGCCTTGGGCTCCATCCTGCTCTTCGTCGCCATCGTGGACGAATTGATCATCGTGCTGCGCGGCGGGCGGCCGACATTCGTGGTCGCGGTCGAGGAACGCCACGCCCACGGCGACTTCTCTTCGGACGTCTGATGGATATCCTTCTCGTCGGCGGCCTGCTGCTCGTGATCATGATGGTGCTGCTCTCGGGCGGCGTGTGGATCGCGATGACGCTCGCCATCTGCGGCTGGGTCGGCCAGGCCTTCTTCACCAACACCTCGCCGGGCAACAACCTCTTCTCGTCGTTCTGGGAAAGCAACGCGAGCTGGGAGCTCGCCGCGCTGCCGCTGTTCATCTGGATGGGCGAGATCCTGTTCCGCAGCAAGCTGTCGGAAGAGATGTTCGAGGGCCTGCGGCCATGGCTCAATCGCGTGCCGGGGCGGCTGATGCACACCACCATCCTCGGCTGCGGCATCTTCGGTTCGGTGTCGGGCTCGTCGGCAGCGACGTGCGCGACGATCTCCAAGGTGGCGCTGCCCGAGCTGCTCAAGCGCGGCTACAGCGAGAAGATCACGCTCGGCTCCCTGGCGACCGCGGGCACGCTGGGCATCCTGATCCCGCCCTCGATCACGATGGTGGTCTACGCCGTCGCCGCCGATGCGTCGATCATCCGCATCTTCCTCGCGGGCTTCCTGCCCGGCTTCCTGCTGATGGCGCTGTTCTCGGGCTACATCATCTGGTGGAGCCTGCGCCATCCCGACCAGGTTCCGCCGCCCGACCCGCCGACCACATTCGCCGAAAAGATCCGCCTTTCGGGCAACCTGATCCCCTGCACGGTGCTCATCATCTTCATCGTCTGGGTGCTGATCGCGGGCTGGGCCACGGCGACCGAATGCGCGGCCTACGGCGTCGTCGGCTCGCTGGCGCTGGCGTGGTGGAGCAAGTCCCTGACGTGGCAGACGTTCTGGGACGGGCTGATGGGCACCACGCGCACCAGCTGCATGATCATGTTCATCCTCGCTGGCGCCTCGTTCCTCACCAAGACGATGGCGTTCACCGGCATCCCGCGGGAGCTGGCGCTGTGGGTGGAGTCCATGCACCTGTCGCCTTACATGCTGATCATGGTGCTGACGGTGGTCTACCTGATCCTCGGCACCGCGCTGGACGGCATCAGCATGATCGTGCTCACGAGCGCGGTCGTGCTGCCGATGATCCAGAAGGCCGGCTTCGACCTCGTGTGGTTCGGCATCTTCATCGTGCTGCTGGTGGAGATTGCGGAGGTGACGCCGCCGGTGGGGTTCAACCTGTTCGTGTTGCAGAACATGACGGGGAAGGACAGCAACACGATTGCGAAGGCTTCGATCCCGTTTTTTGCATGCCTTGTGGTGGCGATCGTGTTGATCACCGTGTTTCCGCAGATCGTGACTGTCCTGCCGGACCTGGTGATGGGGAAGGAGAAGTAGCCTACTCTCCGCGCACCACCAGCACCGGCAAGGTGGTGTGCGTCAACACCCGCTGCGCCACACTCCCCAGCAGCAGCTTCTGCATCCCGTGCCGCCCATGCGACCCCATCACGATCAGGTCGGCCCCCGCCTCGTTGGCGGCGGTGATGATTCCCTCGTGCGGCGCATGCACGTCCACGCGCTTCGTGGCGGCATCGACACCCTCCTTCGCCAGGTCCGCTGCCGCCTGCGCGAGCATGTTGTCGGCATTCGCATTGGCGGCCGCGATGTACTCGCGGTGGCCGATGGTGAGCTCGGCCCCCGCATGCGCGAAGGCATGGGTATCCACCACGGTGGCAAGCGTCACCTTGCTCTTGAACACTTTTGCGAGCGCGGCGGCCTTGCCGAGCGCCAGGCTCGCGGTGCGCGAGCCGTCGAGGGGCACGAGGATGTGCTGGTACATGGTGTCGATTCCTTTCGCGGACGTCGGCTATCCGCCTGCCCTGCACTCTAGGGCGCGGCGCTTCTGCTAACGTGATCCAGATCAAGTGAAAAGGAGTACGCCATGTACCGCTTGCACGGCTTCTGCCAGTCCGGCAACAGCTACAAGGTCGCCTTCATGCTGCGCGCGCTCGGCGTGCCATGGGAGCCCGTGTTCGTGGACTACATGGCGGCCGGCGTCACGCGCGACAACGCGTGGCGCGAGACGGTCAACGAGATGGGCGAAGCGCCCGTGCTGGAAGCGGATGGCAAGCGCCTGTCGCAGTCGGGCGCCATCCTGACGTGGCTGGCCGACAAGCACGGCCGGTTCGGCGGGCGCAACGCCGAGGAGAAGTACGAGGTGCTGCGCTGGCTGCTCTACGACAACCACAAGTTCACGAGCTACTTCGCCACGTGGCGCTTCATGAAGTCGTTCGGCGCCGAGCCGCCGAAGCCGGACGTCGAGGCGTTCCTCAAGACGCGCATCAACAACTGCTTCGGCGTGGTCGACAAGCACCTGGCCACGCAGCCGTACATCGCGGGCGACTCACCCACGATCGCGGACATGTCGCTATGCGGCTACCTCTTCTTCCCGCCGGAAGAAAGCGGCTACGACGTGGCGGCCCAGTACCCGAACATCGGCGCATGGCTCGCGCGGGTGCGGCAGGTCCCGGGCTGGTGCGACCCGTACGAAGCGCTCCCCGGCGAGCAGCTCAAGCCGAAGTGGTGAGCCGCGGCGGCGGCGATTCCGGGTAGTTGATCTGCGCCATCTCGTGCAGCAGCTCGACCGTGTCGCGGCGGCGGGCTTTGCGCAGCACGCGCTCGTTCTCGCGGCGCAGCCACTGGTGGCGGTCGATGAAGTGGCGGCGGAAGTAGGTTTCCGAATACGTGGCTTCGGAGTTGCGGTCATCGAGGGGCTCGATGACGACGCGGCGCTGGCCGTCCTCGCAAAGCAGGACGCCCGAGATGATCCACTGGCGGTCGGGGAAAGCCCGCTCCAGCCAGACTTCACCTGGGCGCAGGCCTCCGACGCGCCGGTAGGTGGACATGGGGACGACTTTCATGCCCCGATTTTCCCAGCTCAGGCGACCCGGAGATGTCGGACGCCTGAATATCCGCGCATGGGACGGCAGTTCGTTGGCTATTAAGTAGTAGTTTCAGCGGACGCAGGCGACCAACGGGTCGGCCGCGATACTACGAAGGTTCTTGGCCGCCGCGACTTCCATGCCCCGGGGGAGGGCCACGCCGTTCTTCACGGCCAGCACCTCGGCCATGATGCTCACCGCGATCTCGGGCGGCGTCTTGCTGCCGATGTAGATGCCGATCGGCCCGCGCAGGCGCTGCAGGTCGGCGTCGGTCTGGCCGAAGTGCTCCTTCATGCGGGCATGGCGCGCGTCGTTGTTGCGCCGGCTGCCGATCGCGCCGACGTAGAACGCATCGGTTTTCAGCGCCTCCAGCAAGGCCAGGTCGTCGAGCTTCGGGTCGTGCGTCAGCGCGATCACGCAGCTGCGCCGGTCGGGCTTGAAGGCCGTCACCACGTCGTCGGGCATGTCGGTGACCAGCCGCGCGGCCGGCACGTTCCAGCTGCCGCTGTATTCCTCGCGCGGGTCGCACACGGTGACCGCGAAACCCGAGAAGAGCGCCATCGTCGCGAGGTACTCGGTGAGCTGGCCGGCGCCGATCAGCAGCATGCGGAACTCGGGGCCGAAGGTGTTGACGAGCTCGCGGTCGTTCACCACCAGCTCCTCCGGCGCCTTCGCTTCCTCCATCGTCGCCTGGCCGTCGGCGAGCCGCACGCGCCGCCGCATCAAGCGCCCCGTTTCGAGCGCAGCCACCAGGGCGGAGAGCGCCGCAGCATCGGGGTCGTACTCCAGCAGCAGCTCCAGCGTGCCGCCGCAGGGCAGCCCGAAGCGGTGCGCCTCGTCGGCCGTCACGCCGTACTTCACGAAGGCAGGCGCGCCGGTCGGGATGACATGGCCGGGCTCCTTGCCCGAGTAGGCCTGCGTGTAGCGGTAGATCAGGTCGTCCTCGATGCAGCCGCCGGAAACCGAGCCGACCACCGCCCCGTCCTCGCACAGCGCCATGATCGAGCCCACCGGCCGCGGCGACGAGCCCCAGGTGCGCACCACGGTTGCCAGCAGCGCGCGCTTGCCCGCGGCGCGCCAGTCGCGCACCGCCCGCAGCACCATCACGTCGAGGTTTTCCATACCGCCTCCTTCAGCGGCGCAACCAGTAGATTGCGCCCAGCACGAGCACACCCGCCACGATCCAGACCCATACAGGCACGCCCTTCGACGCAGGGGCCGCCGATGGCCCGGCCGCGGCGGCGGTTGCCGCCTCGACCGCGTAGGCCTGCGGGTAGCGCCGCTGCATTTCCTCGTCGAAGCGCTTGAAGAAGTCGTCGGCCATCGACCTGGCCACGCCATCGACCAGCCGCTGGCCGACCTGCGCGATCTTGCCGCCGACCTGCGCGGTCACGTCGTAGCTCAACTCGCAGCCCGCGCCTTCGGCCGCAGGCGCCAGCCGCACCTGCGCCGTGCCCTTGCCGAAACCCGCGGGGCCGCCCTGCCCCTCGAACGCGAGCCGGTAGCTGTTGGGCGCCTGCACGTCGGCGAGCGTGATGCGGCCGTTGAAGCGCGCGGCCACCGGGCCCACGCGCACGGCCACGGCCACGGCGTACTGGTTGTCGCCGGTGGCTTCCACCTTGTCGCAACCGGGGATGCACGCCTTCAGCACCTCGGGGTCGTTCAGCGCGTCCCACGCCTGCTGTTGCGTCACCGCCAGGTGGCGGCTGCCCTGCATTTCCATGGTTCTCTTTCTCTCAGTTCTTCTTCATGACGGCGGCAAGGCTGGCAGCCAGCTCCTGCAGCTTGCCCAGATTGTGGACCGCGAGCATCCCGTGAGCGTAGCGGTGCAGCACGGCGGCCCCACGCGCCAGCGGGGCATAGCCGTCGAAACGCAGCAAAGGGTTGAGCCAGAGCAACTTCCGGCAGCGGCGCACCAGCCAGTCGAGCTCGCGCGCGAGGTCTTCCGGCTCGCCGGTGTCCAGGCCGTCGCTCACCACCAGTACGAGTGTGCGCCTGCCCACGAGCCGGCGCGCGTGTTGTTTCCGCAGGGCGGAAAGCGATTCACCGAGGCGTGTGCCGCCGGCGTAGTCGTCGATGGCGGCGCTCGCGGCAGCCAGCATGTCGTCGGTGTCCGCGAGCCGGAACGCGGGCGTGAGGTCCGTCAGGTGCGTGCCGAACGCGAACACGTCGCGGCGCTGGCCACGCGTGGCGTTGTGCAGGTACGCGAGCAGCATGCGCGCGTAGCGCTCCATCGAGCCGGACACGTCGACCAGCACCAGCAGCGGCAGTTTCTCGTCGCGCCTTTGCAGCCGGCGCAGCACGACGAGCTCGTTGCCGGTGCGCGACGCGTGGCGCAAGGTACGGGCCCAATGCAGCTTCGTGCCGCGTGTGCCGGGGCGTGTGCGGCGCGCTTCGACCATCGGCACGGGCAACGCGACTTCACGTGCGAGGCGTTCGACGAGGCGGTATTCGCTGGCCGTGAGCGCGTTGAAGTCGGCGTGCTTCACGCGGTCCATGTCGCTCGCGGTCATCGCGGCGTCGAGTTCGATCTCCTGCTCTTTCTTCGGCGGTGTGCTCTGGCCGAAGGCCTGTTGCGGCGAGAGCGCCTCGCTCACACGCGGCCGGCGCTTCGTGCGCTCCCCCTTGCTTTCGGCGGAGGGCAGCATCTGCGCGAGCAGCTTGTGCGCGACGTCGGGGTCGCGGAAGTAGGCGTCGAAGAGTTCGCGAAAGACGATGCGGTCCTGCTCGCGGCTGACGAGCACGGCTTCCATCGCGGCGCACAGGTCGTCGCGGTCGCCGACGCCGACGAGTTGCGCCGCCTGCTGCGCGAGGCCGATCCGCGCGCTGTCCACGCGCACGCCTGCGCGGCGCAGCGTGCGGCCGAAGCCCGCGATGTTGTCCGCGAGCTTGCCGGTGCGGGCGTCGCCTAGCAGCATGCGCGCTAAGCCACTTCCTCGGGCTTGAGCAGCTCGGTCGCGAGCTCCTTCGTCAGCGCCGCGACGTCCTCGCGCTGCTTGAACAGGATGCCCGCGGTGTCGGCCACGACTTCGGGGTCCACCGCGAGCGTGTCCAGCGCGACGAGCGCCCTCGCCCACTCCACGCTCTCCGCGATGCCGGGCGCGCGCTGGAACGCATTGGCGAAAGGCTGGCTGCGCAAGCGGCCCACGAAATCGGCCACCTGCTGCGACAGCGCGGCGCTTGCCTGCGGCACCTGCGCGCGCACGATCGCGAGCTCGCGTTCGCGCTCGGGGTAATCGAGCCAGTGGTAGAGGCAGCGGCGCTTGACCGCATCGTTGAGCTCGCGCGTGCGGTTGCTGGTGAGGATGGTCACCGGCGTGAACTGCGCCTTGATCGTGCCGATTTCGGGGATGCTCACCTGGTACTCGCCGAGGTATTCGAGCAGGAAGGCTTCGAAGGGTTCGTCGGCACGGTCCACTTCGTCGATCAGCAGCACCGCGCCGGGCTCGGGTGCCTGCAGCGCCTGCAGCAGCGGGCGGCGGATCAGGTAACGCGGCTCGTAGACCTCGCGCTCGATCTCCTCGGTGCTTTCCTTGCCTTCGGCGGCGCGCATGTGCAGCAGCTGCGCGGTGTAGTTCCACTCGTAGAGCGCTTCGCGCAGCTCGAGGCCGTCGTAGCACTGCAGGCGCAGCAGCTCGCGCTGCATGGCGACGGCGAGTGCTTTCGCCAGCTCGGTCTTGCCAACGCCGGGCTCGCCTTCGAGGAGCAGCGGGCGCTGCAGCTTGAGCGCGAGGAAGACGGCAGTGGCGAGGCGGCGGTCGGCGTAGTAGCCGGCCGCCTCGAGCCCGTGTTGGAGGTCGTCGATCGAAGCGAACATGAGCGCATTGTCAGTCAACGTCACCCCGGGCTCGACCCGGGGTCCATGGTGGCGTGTCGCAACGCAACGATGGATGCCGGGCCAGGCCCGGCATGACACGCGATTACCCGAGCGCCTTCGCGACGGCCCGCTGCGCCATCACCGATACGAGGTTCGCCCGGTACTCGGCACTCGCATGCAGGTCGCTGGACAATCCGCTCGCATCGACCTTCACGCCGGCCGCAGCCTGCGGCGTGAACGACTTCGCCAGCGCCTGCTCCAGCCCGGCATGGCGGAACACGCCGTTGCCGCCGCCCGTGACCGCGACGCGCACGCCGCTGTCCGTTTGCGCCACGAACACGCCGATCAACGCAAACCGCGACGCGGGCTGCTTGAACTTCATGTACGCCGCCTTCTTCGCCACCGGGAAGCTCACCGACGTGATCAGCTCGCCTTCCTTCAGCGCCGTCGCGAACATGCCCTGGAAGAAGTCGTCCGCCGCGATCTTGCGCTGCGTGGTCGTCACCGTAGCGCCCAGCGCGAGCAATGCAGCCGGGTAGCACGCCGCCGGGTCGTTGTTGGCCACCGACCCGCCGATCGTGCCCATCGCGCGCACCTGCCGGTCGCCGATGCCGCCGGCCAGCTCCGCCAGCGCCGGGATCGCGGCCTTCACATCGGCGCTCGCCGCGACATCCGCATGCCGCGTCATCGCGCCGATCACCACCGCGTTGCCCTCGCGCTTGATGCCGGCGAGCTCGGCGATGCCGCCCAGGTCCACGAGCTGTTCGGGGTTGGCCAGGCGCAGCTTCATCGACGCCAGCAGCGTCTGCCCGCCGGCCAGCACGCGCGCGTTGCCATTGGCGGCAAGCTTTGTCGCATCGGCCACGCTGGAAGGACGTTCGAAAGCAAATGAATACATGGTGTGTCCTCCTTCTGTTTCAGTGCTTGGCGGCCTGGATCGCGGCCCACACGCGCGCCGGTGTCGCCGGCATGTCGAGTTCCTTCACGCCAAGGTCGCGCACGGCGTCCAGCACGGCGTTGATAACCGCCGGCGGCGAACCGATCGCGCCCGCCTCGCCGCAGCCCTTGGTACCCAGCGGGTTGTGCGTGCACGGCGTGCACACGGTGTCCAGCTTGAACATCGGGATGTCGTCGGCGCGCGGCATGGCGTAGTCCATGAAGGAGCCGGTGACGAGCTGGCCGCTGTCCTTGTCGTACACGCAGTTCTCCAGCAGCGCCTGGCCGATGCCCTGCACCAGCCCGCCGTGCACCTGGCCTTCGACGATCATCGGGTTGATGATGGTGCCGAAGTCGTCTACCGCGGTGAAGCGGTCGAGGCGCACCACGCCGGTGGCGGGGTCCACTTCCACTTCCGTGATGTACGTGCCCGCCGGGAAGGTGAAGTTGGTCGGGTCGTAGAACGCGGTTTCGTTCAGGCCGGGCTCCAGCTTGTCGAGCGGGTAGTTGTGCGGCACGTAGGCCGTCAGCGCCACCTGACCGAAGGTCACCTTCTTGTCGGTGCCCTTGATCTTGAACTCGCCGCCCGAGAACTCCACGTCACCCTCGCCCGCTTCCATCAGGTGCGCGGCAATCTTCTTGGCTTTCGCCTCGATCTTGTCCAGCGCCTTCATGATGGCCGCGCCGCCCACGCTGATCGAGCGCGAGCCGTACGTGCCCATGCCGAAGGGCACGCGGCCCGTGTCGCCGTGCACCACGTCGACGTTCTCGACCGGGATGCCCAGCCGCGCCGCGACGACCTGCGCGAACGTGGTCTCGTGGCCCTGCCCGTGCGAGTGCGAGCCGGTGAACACCGTCACGCTGCCCGTCGGGTGCACGCGAATCTCGCCGCATTCGAACAGGCCCGCGCGCGCGCCGAGCGCACCCGCGATGTTCGACGGCGCGATGCCGCAGGCCTCGATGTAGCTCGAATAGCCGATGCCGCGCTTGAGGCCCTTCGCCTCGCTCGCCTTCCTGCGCGCGTCGAAGCCCGCGACGTCGGCCAGCTGCTTCGCCTTGTCCATCGCGGCGTGGTAGTCACCCGTGTCGTACTGCAGCGCCACCGGCGTCTGGTACGGGAAGCTGGTGATGAAGTTGCGCTTGCGGATCTCGTCCTGCGACAGCCCCGTTTCCCACGCCGCGCGCGTGACGATGCGCTCCAGCAGGTACGTCGCTTCGGGGCGGCCCGCGCCGCGGTACGCATCCACCGGTGCGGTGTTGGTGAACCACGCATCCACTTCGACGTAGATCTGCGGCGTCGTGTACTGGCCCGCCAGCAGCGTGGCGTACAGGATCGTCGGCACGCAGGTCGAGAACGTCGACAGGTAGGCGCCGAGGTTCGCGTCGGTGTGCACGCGCAGGCCGAGGAACTTGCCCTGCGCGTCCAGCGCCAGCTCGCAGTGCGTGACGTGGTCGCGGCCGTGCGCGTCGCAGAGGAACGCCTCGCTGCGGTCGGCGGTCCACTTCACCGCGCAATTGAGCTGCTTGGCGGCCCAGGTCACCGCCACGTCTTCGGCGTAAAGGTAGATCTTGGAGCCGAAGCCGCCGCCCACGTCCGGCGCGATCACGCGCACCTTGTGCTCGGGCAGGCCCAGCACGAAGGCCGTCATCAGCAGCCGCTCGACGTGCGGGTTCTGGTTGGAAACGTACAGCGTGTACTCGTCGCTCGCGCGGTTGAACGAGCCGATCGCCGAGCGCGGCTCCATCGCGTTGGGCACGAGGCGGTTGTTGGTGAGGTCCAGCTTCGTCACGTGCGCGGCGCGCGCGAACACCTCGTCCACCTTCGCCTTGTCGCCGATCGCCCACTTGTAGCAGTGGTTGTCCGGCGCGATGTCGTGCAGCGCCTTGCCCTTGGCGGCGTCGCGCACGTCCACCACCGCGGGCAGCACGTCGTAGTCCACGCTCACCGCTTCGGCCGCATTGCGCGCCTGCTCCAGCGTGTCGGCGATGACCATCGCGACGTGGTCACCGACATAGCGCACCTTGCCCACCGCGAGCACCGGGTGCGGCGGCTCCTTCATCGGCGTGCCGTCGGTGCTGGTGATCAGCCAGCCGCAGGGCAGCCCGCCCATCTTGCCGTCGAGGTCCTTGCCGGTGAAGATCTTCGCCACGCCGGGCATGCCGTCGGCGCGCGAGGTGTCGATCGACTTGATCATCGCGTGCGCGTGCGGCGACCGCACGAACACCGCACAGCGCTGGTTGGGCAGATTCACGTCGTCGGTGTACTGGCCGCTGCCGGTGAGGAAGCGGTAGTCTTCCTTGCGCCGCACGGCTTCGCCGATGTGCGGCAGCTTCGCGAAATCGGATGCACCCATGGTCGTGCTCCTTTCGGGTTCAGGCTTTGGCCATCGCCGCAGCACCCTGCTGGACGGCCTTCACGATGTTCTGGTAGCCGGTGCAGCGGCAGATGTTGCCGTCCAGCTGCTCGCGGATCTGCTGCTCGCTGGCGCCCGGGTGGCGCTTGCACAGGTCCACCGCGCTCATGACCATCCCCGGCGTGCAGAAGCCGCATTGCAGGCCGTGGCACTCCTTGAAGGCCGCCTGCATCGGGTGCAGCGTGCCGTCGGCGGCCGCGAGGCCCTCGATGGTGGTGACCTCCGCGCCCGGGTGCTGCAGCGCGAGCGTGTTGCAGGCCTTCACTGCACGGCCGTTGACGAGCACGGTGCAGGCGCCGCACTGCGCGGTGTCGCAGCCCACGTGCGTGCCCGTGAGGCGCAGGTGCTCCCGCAGCGCCGTCACCAGCAGCGTGTTCGGCGCCACGTCCAGTTGCGCCGTCTTGCCGTTGACCTTCATCGATACGAGCATGTCGTTTTCTCCTTGGGTAGCCGGGAAAAGCATTCTTCGGCCGGGGTCCTGCGGGGCTGCTAGGCGAAACCCTGATTGCCGCGACGCATGACACGAAATTCTCAAAATGGAACAATGGCCGCCGGCGGCACAGCGCCGCGCGAAGCCACACTGCCCAGCACCTCCCCATGACCGCCACGCCGCTCGCCACCGCCGCCGCCCGCCTGGACGAGATCGCGCGGGCGCGCACGGCGGTGATGTGTGAGGGCCGCTCGCTCACCGACACGATGGTGGACGCCTGGTTCGAGCGCAACTGGATCGAGCGCTCCTGGCGCCGCTGCCTCGCCGCCGGCCGGCGGCCGGACCAGCGCGTCGGCTTCGACGTAGTGCCTGCGCAGGCGCTGCGCCGCGTCGAGGAGGCCAACCACGAACTCGTCGTGGCGGCGCAGCCGGTGCTGGAGCGCCTGGGCGCCGCCATCGCCAGCACGCGCTACTTCGCCATCCTCACCGACCGCCACGGCGTGGTGGTGGACGCCAAGGGGCCGATCGACCGGAGCGACCGGCGGGCGACGCTGATCACCCGCGTCGGCGTCGACCTGTCCGAGCCCAGCGTCGGCACCAGCGCGATCGGCGCCGCCCTCGCGGAGCTGCAGCCGGTGTGGCTGCACCGCGGCGAGCATTTCTTCCAGGACACCAGCTGCTACAGCTGCGCGGGCGCGCCGCTCTTCGGCCCGCAGGGCGAGTGCGTCGGCATGCTCGACCTCACCGGCATCGACGCCGCCGAGCGGCCCGAGCTCAAGCACCTGGCCGCGCAGGCGGCACGCAGCATCGAGAACGCGCTGGTGCTGGCGCGGCCGCACAGCATCGTGCTGCGCCTGAACTGGCCGGGGCGGCTGCTCGGCGACGAGGGCGATGCGCTGGTGGGCGTAGACAGCGATGGCTGGGTGACGGCCAGCAACACGGCCGCGCGCCAGATGCTGCCGCAGCTGGCGGCAAGCCGCGTGCCGGTGCACTGCAGCGAGCTGTTCGCGCAGCCTTGGGAGCCGCTCTTCGACGCGGCGCGCAGCCGCCGCGCGCCCGCGCCGCAGGAGGTCGCGCTGTGGTCCGGGTTGCGGCTCGCGGTGCTGGTGCAGCCTGCGGGATCGGACGCACCCGCCTCGCGACTGCCGCTACGCGACGTGGAGATCGCCTTGATCCGCAAGGCGGTGAGCGACGCGCGCGGCAACGTGGCCCGGGCGGCGCAGGCGCTGGGCATCAGCCGCGCCACGGTCTACCGCAAGCTGGGCCAAAGACCAAAGTAGGCAGGGGTCTGAAACCGGGTTGCGCACGCGGTCCAAACCACTACAATCGCGCCCGAAAGTTCCAAGCGCCTGCCCTTTCGTGCAGGTAATACCAGCACAAAGAGGTACCCCCGCGGGGGTTCGGCAGGCCCATGTTCGACCTGAGGAAGCTGTTCGTGCGCGAAATCCGCGCGCGCAACGGCAAGACGATCGATCCCGACAGCGACTACCACCCGTCCGACAAGCCCGGCGACGGGCTGGAGGTCGAGTACCAGACGCTCATCGCGCGCCAGTTCCGCCGCTGGGGCATCAAGCCGGGTTGTGTCACGGTGGAAGTGCGGCAGCTGGGCCGCGCGCCGGACGGCTTCGACGTCTTCGTCGGCATGGTGCGGCTGGCGAAGTGGGAGCGCGAGTCGGCATTCCGGATGCTGATCGGCCTGCCCCTGCTGGAAAGCAAGGTCCGCAAGGCGGTCCGCGGCACCTGGCTGGCGGACTTCAGCCACTTCGGCGGCCTGTGGCTGCATGCCTCCGAGCAGTTGCACAGCATGCCCGGCTCCGGTGAACTGCGCGACCTGCTGATGAACCTCGTGCCGCCGCCTGCGGCGCCACCCGGCCACGGCGTGGCGGAGCCGTCCGCCGCGTACACCGTCACTTCCCTTCCTGCGCAATCCGGCGTCGACGCCGCCAGCCTGCCCAGCGAGCCCGCGCTCCCCTGAGCGCGGCGGGCATACTTGCGCTGCCATGATGAGCAGCGCCCTTCCCACCGCCGAAGACCTGGGCGCCATCTGGCTCACGCTGCGGCTGGCGGCGTGCACCACTTTCCTGCTCCTACTCATCGCAACACCCCTGGCATGGTGGCTCGCGCGCACGCCGTCAGGCTGGCGCGGGCCGGTCGCCGCGGTCGTTGCGCTGCCACTGGTGTTGCCGCCGACCGTGATCGGCTTCTACCTGATCGTCGTGTTCGGGCCCCATGGCGCGGGCGGCCAGCTCACCCAGGCTCTCGGGCTGGGCCTGCTGCCCTTCACCTTCGGCGGGCTGCTCGTCGGCTCGATCCTCTACTCGCTGCCCTTCGCGGTACAACCCTTGCAAAGCGCGTTCGAGTCCGTCGGGCGGCGGCCGATGGAAGCCGCGGCGACGCTCGGCGCCCGGCCGCTCGATGCTTTTTTCACGGTTGCCGTGCCGCTCGCGCGCAACGGGTTCGCGAGCGCGGCGGTCCTGAGCTTCGCGCACACGGTCGGGGAGTTCGGCGTCGTGCTGATGATCGGCGGCAACATCCCCGACAGGACACGCGTGGTCTCGACGCAGATCTACGGCCACGTGGAGGCCCTGGAGTACACGCAGGCGCACTGGCTCGCGGGCGGCATGGTGCTCTTCTCTTTCGCCGTGCTGCTCGGGCTGGCCGTGCTGAACCGGCGCATGGCGCGCGTGCCCGCATGAACGCGATCCGCGTCCACTGGCCGCGCGGCCTCTTCGTGCTCGACGTGAGCCTGGAGTTGCCGGACAACGGCGTCACCGCGATCCTCGGGCCTTCGGGCTGCGGCAAGACGACGCTGCTGCGCTGCATCGCGGGCCTGGAGCAAGCGCCCGAAGCAGCGATCGAAGTCGGCGGCGAATGCTGGCAGCACACCGCGCGCGGCGAGTTCGTGCCGCCGTGGCAGCGCGGCGCGGGCTACGTGTTCCAGGAAGCGAGCCTCTTCGACCACCTCGACGTGCGCGGGAACCTGCAATACGCCGAGCGGCGCGCCCGCAACGGCGGCGCCGGCGTGTCCGTGGCGCAGGCGACCGAGCTGCTGGGCATCGGCACGCTCCTCGGCCGCCGGCCCTTCGAGCTTTCCGGTGGCGAGCGCCAGCGCGTGGCGATCGCGCGCGCCCTGGCGGCGCGGCCGCGCCTGCTGCTGCTCGACGAGCCTCTCGCCGCGGTCGACGTGTCGCACCGGCGCGAGATCCTGCCGTGGCTGGAAACACTGCGCGACGAGCTGCGCATCCCGATGCTCTACGTGACGCACGCGGCCGACGAAGCGGCACGCCTGGCGAGCACGCTGGTGCTGATGCGGGGCGGCCGCGTCGAAGCCGCGGGGCCGCTCGCAGCGACGATGGCGCGGCTGGACCTCGCGGCCGCGAAGATGGACGACGCCGGCGCGGTGCTGGAAGGCCGCATCGAGGCGCGCGACACGCGTTGGCACCTCACGAAGTTCGGTTTCGCGGGCGGCGCGCTGTGGCTGGCAGACCGGGGGCACGAGCCGGGCACGGCGGTGCGCGTCCACGTGCTCGCTCGCGACGTGAGCCTCGCGCTGGCGCCACCGGAAAACTCGAGCATCCAGAACGTGCTGCCCTGCACCGTGCGCGAGGTCGCACCGGGGCCGCATCCGTCGCAGGCGATCGTGCGGCTGCAGTGCGGCGAAACGGCATTGCTCGCGCGCATCACGGCCCGGGCCGCGGACGCGCTCGCGCTGCGCGAGGGCGCGCATGTGTGGGCGCAGGTGAAGTCGGCGGCGCTGGTCGACTAGCGCAGGGTTATCGCGGGTTCGCGTTCGGGAAGAACAGCTGTTCCCCGTTCACCTTGTACTCCGCGATGGCGGCCTGGCCGGCGGGCGAGACGACCCAGTCCACGAACTTCTGCGCCTGCGCGGCCTTCACGTGCGGATGCTTCTTCGGGCTCACGATCATCACGCCGTACTGGTTGAAGAGGCGCCGGTCGCCTTCCACCAGCACCGCGAGCTCGCCGCGGTTGCGGAACGTGAGCCAGGTGCCGCGATCCGCGAGCACATAGGCGCTGGACGAAGAGCCGATGTTCAGCGCCGGGCCCATGCCGCAGCCGCATTCCCTGTAGCCCTTGCCCTTGTTCGCGACGCCTGCCTCCGACCAGTAGCGCAGCTCCGCCGCATGCGTGCCGCTCTTGTCGCCGCGCGAGATGAAGGGCGCGTCGCCTGCAGCCACCTTCTTCAGCGCTTCGACGATGTCCTTGCCTCTCGCGCCCGCAGGGTCCGCACGCGGCCCGACCAGCACGAAGTCGTTGTACATGACCGGGTACCGCTGCGGCGCGAACCCCTCCGCGACGAACCTCTCCTCCGCCGCGGTGTCGTGCACGAACAGCACGTCGGCGTCGCCGCGCCTCGCCATGTCGATGGCCTGCCCGGTGCCGACGGCGACGACTTTCACGTCGATGCCGGTCGCGCGCTTGAATGCCGGCAGCAGGTGGGCGAACAGGCCCGACTGCTCGGTGGACGTCGTCGAGGCCATCACGATCGACTGCGCGTGCGCCGCCATGGTTGCCATCGCCAACACGAGTGCGCCCGCCCATCGTTTCACCCGAGTTCCCCCTTGACGAACAACTCGGCCTCGCGCGACACCTCGCCGAGCGGGCCGTTGAAGAAATGATCGACCGGCAGGTCGGCGAGCACGAAGCCATGTTCGAGGTAGACCACGCGCGTGGCCAGGCGCTTGACCTGCCCGAGGTTGTGGCTGGCGAACACCAGCGTCGTGCCCGCTTCCGCGAAGTCCGCGATCACGCGCTCCACTTCGCGCTTGCCGTGCGGGTCGAGGCTGGAGGTTGGCTCGTCCAGCAGCAGCACGTCGGGCCGCATCGCCCATGCGCGCGCCAGTGCGAGCCGCTGCTGCTGCCCGCCGGAGAGCTGGCGTGCATTGCGCCCCGCCTCCGCTTCGAGGCCCACCCGCCGCAGCGCATGCACGGCCTCTTGCTTCGCATGCCCCCAGCGGTTTCCGCGCAGCCATAGCCCCAGCGCCACGTTGAAGCGCGCCGACGCACGCAGCATGAAAGGCCGCTGGAACACCATGGCCTGCGTCGCCGCCGTGTCGCGCAGCAGCGAGCCGCTCGCGGGCCGCACCAGCCCGTGCAGCACGCGCAGCAGCGTGCTCTTGCCGCTGCCGTTGGCGCCGATGAAGGCCACGCGCTCGCCGGGCGCGATGCGCAGGCTCACGTCCGCAAGCGCGGCGACACGCCCGAAGCGCACCGTCACGTTCCCGAGCTCGATCAACGCCGGCATGCCGTCACGTTCCTAGGCTGGATCGACACGGACATGCAATGCAGCCGGAGTGAAGTTGCGCACGAGGTGCAGCAAGGCGTTGAGGGCGAGCACGACGGCCAGCAGCACGAGGCCCAGCGCCAGCGCGAGCGGCAGGTCGCCCTTGCTCGTCTCCAGCGCGATGGCGGTCGTCATCACGCGCGTGAAGCCGTCGATGTTGCCGCCGACGATCATCACCGCACCCACCTCCGACACCGCGCGGCCGAAGCACGCGATGAGCACCGTCACCAGCGCGAAGCGTTCGTCCCACGCGAGCAGCAGGCTGCGCAGCAGCGAGCGGGCCCCGAGGGACTCCAGCTGTTCGCCGTTCGCGGCTTCCGTCTCCTCGACCACCTGCCGCGTGAGCGCCATGCAGACGGGCAGGACCAGCAGCGCCTGCGCCAGCACCATCGCCTTGAACGAGAACAGCCAGCCGAGGAAGCCGAGCGGCCCGGAGCGGGACAGCAAGAGGTAGACGACCAGCCCGACGACCACGGAAGGCAGCGCGAGCAACGTGTTGAGCACGGTCAGCAGCGCGCCACGCCCCGCGAACCGTGAAGTCGCGACCCAGGCACCGAGCCCCAGGCCTGCCGTGCACGCAATCAGGCATGCGAGGCCGCTCACGGCGAGCGAGCGGCCGACGATCGAGTACAGCGTGGGGTCGGCCCCCATCACGAGTTGCAGCGCCGTGGCCGCACTCTCGGCGAACGTGTTCATTCCTCGGGCATCGTAACGCAGGAACAGCGGCGCGCCGGCCGCAACGCGCACGCGAGCTACAACGCGCAGGTCCTGAAACCCACGAACGCGCTGTCGTCGTGCGGCAGGGCCCACGCCCGCGCCTTCACGTGCTTCATGCGCGCGCGCGCCGCGAACGACGCGCCCTTCTGCACCCGCGCGCGGCCGAAGGCCGGCGCCGGGTCGAGCTCCGCATCCACGGCCCACGCATCGGGCGAGTAGCCTTCGAAGGGCTGCAGCGTGCCGGCGGTCCACTCACGCACCTCGCCCCAGCGGAAGCCGCGCCGCGCGGCCGAATGCGCGGCCACTTCCCACTCGACTTCAGTCGGCAGCCGGCGCCCTGCCCAGCGTGCATACGCATCGGCCTCCCACCACGACGCATGCATCACGTTCTGCGTGCCGCCCATGCGCGTGGCCTTGCCGAAAACCGTCTGCAGCACCGCCCCGCTCGCCACGCCGATCTGCTCCACGTGGCGCGGCCCGCGCCGGCCCTCCTGCCGCGCCTGCGCTTCGAGCCACTGCCAGCCCTCGGGCTGCCAGAACTCCGCGCGGTCGTAGCCGCCGTCGTCGATGAACTCCACGTACTGCGCCCAGCCGACCGGTTGCGCATCGATCTCGAATTCCGGCACGGCCACCGTGCGCGTGCCGCGCTCGATCGCCGGCGCGAAACCGGGATCCGCGTTCCCTAATTGCCATCGCACCGCGGGCAGGCCCAGCGGCTCACGCGACGCCACGCCGGCCGGCAGGTCCAGCGGCAGCGCAACCCCAAGCGCCTGCGCCGCCTCCACGAATTGTTCGCCGCGCAGGTCCTCGTGCCACAGCGCCATGCGAAAGAAGTGCAGTGCGGCATCGTCCTCGGGCGTCTTGTCCAGCAGTTCGAGCGTGGTTTCCAGCGTGTCGAGCAGGTACGCCTTGACCGCCTCCAGCGTGAGGCCCGCCGCGCCGCGCTCGTCTCGCGGCAGCAGCGCGGGGTTGAACCAGCGGTCCGCCTGCGGGTCCACGGACGCCAGGCGCACACCGCCCGCCGGGCACGCCGGCCCCAGCGCACGCTGCGGGTTGCGGCCGATCCAGTATTCCGCCAGCCAGGCGATGTGGCCTGCCGTCCACAAGGGCGGAAGGCCTTCAGGTGCCTGCAAGCCTCCCAGCTCGGGCCCGAGCGCGTTTTCCAGCGCGCCGAGCAGGTGCAGCGTGTGGTTGCGCGCATCCATCAGCGCGAGCGACAGCACGTCGCGCCCCGCGGCGCGCACCGCCGGTGCGTCCACGCTGCCCGTCGGCGACATGCTCATGGAAGTGGCCATGACTTATTATTCGCGGCGCCGCGCGCCACCGCCGTGTACGGGTAAACCCGGCACCCCCCAGTCAGGGTTTTTTCAGCGCGGGGGGCCTAGTATTTAGGGATTACGTCGGCTCCGGGGCCACGTCTTTCCTATCAACATAACGCACGGAGCCACGCAGTGTCAGCACTTCTCAAACTTGCATTGGGCGTCGACTGGATCAGCGACCGCCTCGGCCGCCTCGCATCGATGGCGGTGCTGTTCACGGCCCTCATCTCCGCCGGCAACGCCTTCGTGCGCTACGTGCTGGACATCTCGTCCAACGGCTGGCTCGAGATCCAGTGGTACCTGTTCGCGGGCATCGTGATGCTGGGCGCGCCCATCGTGCTCAAGCTCAACGAGCACGTGCGCGTGGACATCTTCTACGGCCGCCTGAAGGGCCATGGCCCCGTGTACATCGACCTCCTGGGCCTCATCTTCTTCCTGTTGCCCGTCATGTTCCTGCTGGCGTACCTGTCGTGGCCGCTGCTCGTGAAGATGTACATCACCAACGAGATGTCCAGCAACGCAGGCGGCCTCATCCGCTGGCCCGCCATGCTGATGCTGCCGCTCGGCTTCGCGCTGATGGTGGCGCAGGGGCTGTCCGAGATCGTCAAGCGCATCTGCTACCTGCAGGGCAAGTACGAAATGGACACGCATTACGAGAAGCCGGTGCAGTAAGCCCTCGGCCGCATACAACAACGACACCGGGACTCAATCATGCACATGGAAAACTTCGCGCCGATCATGTTCGGCGGGCTCGTGCTGATCATGCTGATCGGCTTCCCCGTCGCCTTCTCGCTGGCGGCGCTGGGCCTGGGCTGCGGCTTCTTCGCCATCGAGATGGGCTGGTTCCCCGCCAGCTTCATGCAGAACCTTCCGCTGAACGTGTTCGGCATCCTCTCGAACGACCTGCTGCTGGCGATCCCGTTCTTCACCTTCATGGGCGCCATCCTCGAGAAGTGCGGCCTGGCGGAGGACATGCTCGACTCCATGGGCCAGCTGTTCGGCCCGGTGCGCGGGGGCCTGGGCTACTCGGTGATCATCGTGGGCTTCATCCTCGGGGCCATCACCGGCACGGTGGCCGGCCAGGTGATCGCCATGGCGCTGATCTCCATGCCGGTGATGATCAAGTACGGCTACAACATGCGCTACACCACGGGTGTGCTCGCGGCCTCCGGCACGATCACCCAGCTGGTGCCGCCGTCGCTGGTGCTGGTGGTGATGGCCGACCAGCTGGGCCGTTCGGTGGGCGACATGTACAAGGGCGCGTGGGGCCCGTCGATCCTGCAGGTGCTGATCTTCGCGGCCTACACCTTCGCGCTCGGCATCATCAAGCCCAGCGACGTGCCTGGCGTGCCGAAGGAAGCGCGCACCATGGACGGCTTCCACCTGTGGATGAAGTGCCTGCGCGGCATCATCCCGTCGGCGGTGCTGATCTTCGCCGTGCTCGGCTCCATGGGCGGGCTGCCGCTGCAGGAAAAGGCGATCGCCACGCCCACCGAGGCGGGCGCCATGGGCTGCGTGGGTGCTCTCGTGCTCGCGGCCATGCACAAGCGCCTGACGCGGGACCTGATCTGGCAGGCCATGGTGGGCACCATGCGCCTGACGGCGATGGTGGTCTACATCCTGATCGGCTCGCGCGTGTTCTCGATGGTCTTCCAGGGTGTCGACGGCGCCAAGTGGGTGGAGCACATGCTGTCCGGCCTGCCCGGCGGCCAGATCGGCTTCCTCATCGTCGTCAACATCTTCATCTTCTTCCTGGCGTTCTTCCTCGACTTCTTCGAGATCGCCTTCATCATCCTGCCGATGCTGGGCCCGGTGGCGGACAAGCTGGGCATCGACCTGGTGTGGTTCGGCGTGCTGCTGTGCGTGAACATGCAGACCTCGTTCATGCACCCGCCCTTCGGCTTCGCCCTGTTCTACCTGCGCGGCATCGCCGACACGCTGTACAAGGAAAAGCGCATCGACGCGCCGGTGAAGTCCAACGACATCTACCTCGGCGCCATCCCCTGGGTGCTGATGCAGGTGCTGCTGGTGGCCGTGGTGATCTTCGTGCCGCAGACCGTCACCGTCTTCCTCGACAAGGAGGAGAAGGTCGACCTCGACAAGGTGAAGATCGAGGCGCCCGCCGCGATCGACACGCCCGCGGGGGCGGCGAGCGACCCCACGAAGGCGCTCGAGCAGGCTGCGCCTTCGGGCGATGAAGAGCAGAAGAAGATCGACGATCTCTTCAAGCAGGACAGCGGCAAGAAGTGATGAACGCGCCGCTCGGTGGCGCCGGCCCCGAGCCGTTCCGCTTCCAGCCTTCGCAGGGCCCCTCGATGCAGGGGCCTGCTTTTTCGCCGTTCTTCAAGGCGCTGATCACGGTGGTGGTCTTCGGCTGCATCGGCTGGGGCCTGAACCTGTGGTGGACCGGCAAGGTCGCGTCGCAGGGCACCCTCACCGCATGGTTCGCCGCCGGCCTGCTGCTGATGCTCTACACGTGGTTCTGCGTGATGCGCGGCGTCACCTCGATCGGTCAAGGCATGCTGCGCCAGTCGTGGATCTGGGAAAAGCGCATGGAGATCGGCGAGCTCGCCTTCGGCAAGCTCATTCGCGTGCGCGGCCTCGAATGGCTCGTCGCCCCGCGGCTCTACGTGCGCACGCTGACCGGCAAATTCGCCGTGTTCTACGTGTCCGACCGCGCGATGCTGGCCGAGTGCGAGCGGCTCGTGAACGAACTGCGCGAGTTCCGCCGCTTCTGAGTGCTCAGCCCACGACGTGGTCCGCACGGGAAAGCAGCGCGCGCGGAACGGTGACACCGATCGCCTGCGCGGTGGACCGGTTGATCGCGAGTTCGAAGAAAGTGGGTTGCTCGGCCGGCAGCGTTTCCGGCCTGGCGCCGGCGAGGACCCTGGCCACGAAGTTGGCGACGCGCCGATAGGTATACGTGGGATTCGCCCCATACGCCATGAGGCCGCCCACGTCCACGAAGTTGCGGGAGAACGCGTTGCATCGGGCCATCGTGCCAGTTGCGGCAGCGACGTCAAGGCCGCCCGTGCCGAAACCGGCTAGTGACCGAACTGCGCCAGCACGTAGCGGCTCATGGCCTCGGCGAGCTCGTGTTCGCCGAGGAACACCTTGCCGATTACCTCGGCCTCGAAGCGGCGTGCCTCCTCCTCGTTGTGGCTGCGAACGACCACCTGGATGCCCGGGTTGAGCAGCTTCGCGTTCTCGCTCATCTGGCGCACGCCGAGGGACTCGGGCGTGGCGATCACGAGCAGCCGCGCGCGCGCGATGTGGGCCTGGATCAGCGTCTCGGGCTGTGACGCGTCACCGTAGACGGCGGCACTGCCCTGCTCCCGCAGGCGTTCGACGATCTCGCGGTTCTGGTCCGCCACGACGAAGGGCACGTGGTGCGCCTTCAACGCGTCGGCAACGCGGCGTCCCACGCGGCCGTAGCCGACCAGCACGACCTGCTGCGACAGGTACTTCGGGTCCGTCGACATCGGCAGTTCCGCCAGCGGGTCGTCGCGGCTCGCGAGGCGCCGCGCCAGTTCCGAGCGGCGCAGCAGCCAGCCGCGCACGGGTTCGATCATTCCGAACAGCAACGGGTTGAGCGCGATCGAGATCAGTGCGCCCGCGACCACCAGGCTGCGCGCTTCGGCCGGCAACACGCCCAGCGTGGCGCCCAGCCCCACGAGGATGAAGGAGAACTCCCCGATCTGCGCGAGGCTGGCCGACACGGTGAGCGCCGTGTGCAGCGGATAGCGCAACACGAGCACCAGCACGGCCGCCGCCACCGACTTGCCGAACACGATGATCGCAACGACCGCGAGCACCTTCAGCGGCTGCTGCACGAGGATCGCGGGGTCGAACAGCATGCCCACCGACACGAAGAAGAGCACCGCGAATGCATCGCGCAGCGGAAGCGTCTCTTCGGCGGCGCGGTGGCTGAACTGCGACTCGCGCAGCACCATGCCCGCGAAGAACGCGCCGAGCGCGAACGACACGCCGAACACGTGCGTTGCGACGTACGCGATGCTCACCGCCGCTGCCACGACGCACAGCGTGAACAGCTCGCGCGAGCCGAGCTTCTGCACCTGCCACAGCAGCCACGGGAAAAGGCGCCGGCCCACGAGCAGCATCAGCGCGACGAACACGCCGACCTGCAGCAGCGTCTTGCCCACGGACAGCGCGAGTGCCTGCGGGCCCATCGACGCCGCCCCGCCGGTCATCGCACCGGCGAGTGCCGGCAGCAGCACGAGCACCAGCACCATCGCGAGGTCCTCGACCACGAGCCAGCCCACCGCGACGCGGCCGTTGAAGCTGTCCAGGACGCCCAGCGCTTCCAGCGCGCGCAGCAGCACCACGGTGCTCGCGCAGGAAAGCGAGATGCCGAACACCAGCGCGGCCGGCGCGGACCAGCCCCACAACGTCGCGGCGCCCCAACCCATCGCCGTCGCGGCCACCATCTGCACCACCGCACCCGGCACCGCGATACGCCGCACGGCGAGCAGGTCGTTGATCGAGAAGTGCAGGCCGACGCCGAACATCAGCAGCATCACGCCGATCTCGGCCAATTCGCTCGCGATCTTGGAATCAGCGACGAAACCGGGTGTGAAGGGCCCTATCAGCACGCCCGCCACGAGGTAGCCCACCAGCGCGGGGAGTTTCAGCCGCGCCGCGACGAACCCGAAGACGAGGGCCACGCCGAGTGCCGCGGCGATGGTGCTGATGAGGGGTAGGTCGTGCTCCATGCATCCGTTCTAACAAAAAAAGGCCGCCCGAAGGCGGCCTGGACACGAAGCGTCAGCTTCAGACCTTGAGGGTCGACATGTAGCTGTCGAACCGGTACTCCGAGAACTTGCTCCACAGCAGCTGGTCGCGCTGGAAGGCGCGCATGTCCTGGTGGATCTTCTTGAAGTCGGCCGACTTGGCTTCGTGCGCGGCGAACACTTCCATCGATGCCTTGTAGCCGGCGTCCAGCACGTCCTTGGGGAACGGGCGAAGCTGCGTCTTGGCGGCCACGAGGCGCTTGAGCGCGGGCGGGTTCACCGCGTCGTACTTCGCGGTCATGTCGCGCGCGGCCACGGCCGTCGCGGCGTCGACGATCGCCTTGTTCTCGGCGGACAGCGCGGCGTAGGCCTTGGTGTTCGCGAAGAACTCCAGCTCCGCGCCGCCTTCCCACCAGCCGGGGTAGTAGTAGTACGGCGCGACCTTGTTGAAGCCGAGTTTCTCGTCGTCGAACGGGCCGACGAACTCGGTGGCGTCCAGCGTGCCCTTCTCGAGCGCGGAGTACACGTCACCGGCGGGCATGTTCTGCGCGACGACACCGAGCTTGGCCATGGCTTCACCCAGCAGGCCGCCGCCCATGCGCATCTTCAGGCCCTTGAGGTCCGCGACGCTCTTGATCTCCTTGCGGTACCAGCCGCCCATCTGGGTGCCGGTGTTGCCCGCGCTGAAGCTCTTCATGTTGTACTTCGCGTAGAACTCGTCCATGAGCTTGCGGCCGTTGCCGTGCTCCATCCACGAGTCCATCTGGCGCGCGTTCAGGCCGAAGGGCACGGCGCAGCCGAAAGCGAAGATCGGGTCCTTGCCGGTGAAATAGTACGGCGCGGTCTGCGCCATCTCCAGCGAGCCCTGCTGCAGCGCGTCCACCACGCCGAAGGCGGGCATCAGCTCGCCGGCGGCGTGCACGGACACTTCGAACTTGCCGCCCGAGAGCTGCGACACGGTCTTGGCGAACAGCTGCGCGCTGCCGAAGATGGTGTCCAGCGACTTCGGGAAGCTGGAGGCGAGGCGCCAGCGCACGGCGGCCTGGGCATGGACGGCGGGCGCGATGCCCGTCGCCAGCACGCCGGCGATGCCGGCGTTCTTGAGTACGGATCGGCGATCCATGAGGTTCTCCTGGGGGATGTGTACGCGCGATGATGTGCGCCGTATTTGCGCAATGCTTGCACCAAGCTGGCGCCGGTTTCGCAACGGGAATTAAAAAGCCGCACGGGGTGCGGCTTTCGGGTTACAGCTTCTGGCTCTGCATGAAGCGGTCGAACGTGGCCTCGGTGAAGCGGAACCACAGGTTCTGGTCGGAGCGAAATTTCGAGAAGTCCGCGTAGACCTTCTTCCAGTTCTCGTTCTTCGCCGACAGCTCGTCGTAGAGCTTCATCGATTCCTTGAACGCCGCGGCCATCACGTCCCCCGGGAAGGGGCGCAGCTTGGCGCCGCTGCCCACGAGCTGCTTGAGCGCGGTGGGGTTCTTCACGTCGTACTTGGCCTGCGTCTCCACGTGTGCGTAGGCGCTGGCCATCTCGACGATGCTCTTCTGCTCGGCGCTGAGTGCGTCGTAGGCCTTCTGGTTGATGTACAGGTCCAGCTGCAGGCCGCCTTCCCACCAGCCGGGGTAGTAGTAGAACGGAGCGACCTTGTGGAAGCCCAGCTTGAGGTCGTCATACGGGCCGATCCACTCGGCCGCGTCGATGGTGCCCTTCTCCAGCGCGGGGTAGATGTCGCCGCCCGGGATGTTCTGCGGCACGCCACCCATGCGCTCGAGCACCTTGCCCGCGAAGCCGCCGATGCGGAACTTCAGGCCCTTGAGGTCGGCCGCGCTCTTGATCTCCTTGCGGAACCAGCCGCCCATCTGCGCGCCCGTGTTGCCGCACGCGAAGTTGACGATGTTGTACTTGGCGTAGAACTCGCGCATCAGCTTCAGGCCGTTGCCCTCGAAGGTCCATGCGCTCATCTGGCGGCTGTTGAGGCCGAACGGGATCGCGCCGCCGATGGCGAAGGTCTCGTCCTTGCCGAAGAAGTAGTAAGGCGCCGTGTGCGCGGCTTCGATGGAGCCCTGTTGCACGCCGTCGACCACGCCGAACGCGGGCATCAGCTCACCCGCCGCGTGCACGGAGACTTCGAAGCGGCCACCGGAGAGCTGCCTGACCTTCTGCGAGAACACCTCGGCCGCGCCGTAGATGGTGTCGAGCGATTTCGGGAAGCTCGACGCGAGGCGCCAGCGCACGGCGGCCTGCGCGTGCACCGCAGGCGCGGCGCCCGCGGCGAGGATGCCGCCGATGCCGGCGGTCTTGATGAGGGAACGGCGGTCCACTGCTTATCTCCTGTTGTGTTTGCGCGCCGATGATCGCGCTGCACACGCGCGCAAGGCTTTCAGGAGACTGGCTGGCTGAGCCGGGGATAACCCGCGCGGAACAAAGTTTGATTCAGTGGCGTGTCAGGGTTGGCGAAGCAAATGTCCGACGCCGATTTGCATCACCGCCGACTTCCCACCGCATCCCGCTCCCGCACGATGTCTTCATTGCTTGAGGAGCACCCACCTATGTTCGGAAAGAAAGACCCCACCAACATCAAGACCCTCATCGCGCATGGCACGTGCATTGAAGGCGACATGAAGTTCGAAGACGGCCTGCGCGTCGACGGCGAAGTCCACGGTGCGATCCGCGCGAATGCCGGTGACGGCAGCCTGCTCGTGATCTCCGAGGGCGCGCTGGTCGAAGGCGGCGTCAAGGCGGACCGCGTGATCATCAACGGCACCGTCAACGGACCCGTGGAGGCGCGCGAAGTGCTGGAGCTGCAGGCCAAGGCGAAGATCTCCGGTGACGTGCAGTACGCGGCGCTGGAGATGCACCATGGCGCCACCATCCTCGGGCAACTGCGCCCGCTGGAAAGCGCGTCGAGCGAAGACAAGGCCCCGATCCGGCTCGCGGCGACGAACCCCTGAGGGCGCTGGAAGTCACTTGCCGCGCGCGAACACCGCGCCGACGTCCTGCATGAACTCGCGCGCCAGCGCCTGCTCCAGGCGGTGCGCGGCGCGGACGCGGTAGCAGCGGAACTCCACCTTCGGCGAGAAGGGGATGCTGACCACGTCGGGGAGTTGCAGCCAGCGCAGCACCATCGGGTTGACGACGCTCACGCCCAGGCCCATGCCGACCATCGTGCAGATGGTGGATGCATAGGGTGTCTCCAGGTTCAGGCGGCGGCGGTCGGGGTTGAACGCCGCGTCGATCTGCGCGCGGGCGAGATCGCCCGGCCCGAGCGAGATGAACGCTTCGCCTTCCAGGTCGGCCGCTTTCACGCGCCGCTTGTTCGCAAGGCGATGCCCAGCCGGCACGATGCACAGGCCATGTTCGCGATGAAGCAACTCGATCGACAGCTCCGGCATGTCGGGCGCCAGCGACACGAGGCCGAAGTCGCACTGCCCTGCCGCGACCCACTTGCACACGGTCGGTGAATCGCTCGTGTTGACCTTGATCGCGACGTCCGGTCGCCGCTTGCGGAAAAGCCGGATGGCCGCGGGCAGCACACCGATCGACAGCGCGGCCGACGCGCCGATGCGCAGCCCGCCCGAGCCCTGCTCGCGGATCGCAGCGGCCGCCGCTTCGATGGCGCCCAACCCTGCGAAAGAACGCTGCACCTCGACGTACAGCGCCTCCGCCTCGGGCGTGGGCACCAGCCGCAGCCCCACGCGCTGGAACAAGCGGAACCCCGCCTCCGCCTGCAGCCGGGCGATCAGGCGGCTGACGTTCGGCTGCGACGTGTGCAGCGCCGCGGCCGACAGCGTCATCGACCTCGTGAGCATCACGGAACGGAAAGCTTCGACCTGACGGAAGTCCATATCAAAACTGCATGCAACCCGGCAAACAACGGATTTGACGGTATTGTGGCCGCTTCCCATACTCGGCGGCGATGGAATCCAAAGTCAGCCGACGCCTGTCCGAAGGGACGGCACCCGAGGTCTGCGAACACGTCTACGCGCCGCGCCTCGCCCGCGACTTCCCGGCGGTGTTCGCGCACCTGTGCGACGTCAACCAGGCGCACCTGCTGATGCTGCGGCGCGCCGGCCTGCTGCCCGCGGCCGACGGGGCGGTGCTCGCTGCCGCGTTGCTGCGCATCGAGGAGGAAGGTTTCGCGAACGTGCCGCTCGACCCGGCCATCGAAGACGCGTACTTCAATTACGAGGCGCACCTCATGCGCGTGGCCGGGGCGCACGTGGGCGGCTGCCTGCACGTGGCGCGCAGCCGCAACGACATCCTCTCCACGATGGACCGCATGCGCGCGCGGCTGCAGGTGCTCGACCTGCTCGATGCGGGACGCGAGGCGTGCGCCGCGGCGCTGGCGAACGCGCAGCGCTACGCCGACGTCGTGATGCCCGGCTACACGCACCTGCAACCGGCGCAGCCCATCACGTACGGCTACTGGCTGCTCGGCGTCGCGGAATCGCTGGCGCGCGACCTCGAACGCTTTCAGCAGGCGCAGGCCGTGCTCGCACGTTGTCCGCTGGGCGCGGGCGCGCTGGCCGGCACTTCGTTCGGCATCCTGCCGCAGGAGTCCGCCCGGCTGCTCGGCTTCGAGTCGTGCGTCCCCAACGCGCTCGATGCCGTCGCTTCGCGCGACTACGCGCTGGCGCTGATGTCGTCGTTCGCGATCGCCGCCGTCGGCGCGAGCCGCGTGGCGCAGGACTTCTACACGTGGTGCACGCACGAGTTCGGGCTCGTCGACTTCCCCGACAGCGTCGCGGGCACGTCGAGCATCATGCCGCAGAAGAAGAACCCCATCGTGCTGGAGTCGCTCAAGGGCAAGGCCGGCCAGCTCACCGGCCTTCTCGCCGGCGCGCTCACCACCGTGAAGGGCGTGAACTTCACGCACACCGGCGACGGCAACCGCGAGACCATGCGCGGCTTCTTCGAGGCCGCCGACGAAACCCTGCGCATCTTCAAGCTGCTCGCGCTCGTGCTGCGCACCGCGACGCCGAACGAAGCAGCGATGCTGGAGCGCGCCCGCAACGACTTCTGCACCGCCACCGACCTCGCCGATGCGCTGGTGCGCGAGAGCGGCCTCTCGTTCCGCGAAGCGCACCACGTGGTGGGCGCGGTGGTGCGCACCGCGATGGATGCGAAGCTGGCCGCGCACGAGATCACGTCCGCAATGGTGGACGAAGCGTGCGTGCAGCAGATCGGCCGCGCCGTGGGGCTCGGCGACGAAACGGTGCGCCGCAGCCTCGACCCCGCGCTCACCACGGCCGAACGCCGCCAGGGTGGCGCCCCCGCGCCGGACCTCGTGCGTGCGCGCGTGCAGGAATTGCAGCAGCACCTGGCCCGCGTGCAGGACGATGTGCAGACGCAGCGCAGCGGGCTCGCAGCCGCGCGCGAAACGCTCAAGTCCGAAGTGCGCGCGCTGGCCGCGGCTGCACGTTGAAACCAATGCTTGTCCCGAAAGGAAGTCCCGTGAAGTTCTCGAAGCTGCTCGCCATCGCCACGCTGGCCGGTGCCTGCATCACCGCCCTCGCCGACGACATGCCCGCGGGCCCGATCCGCCTGCTGGTCGGCTTCGCGCCGGGCGGGGCCAACGACGCCATCGCGCGCCTGATCAGCACGCCGCTGCAAAACCAGACGAAGACCACCGTGGTCGTGGAGAACAAGCCCGGCGTCGGCAGCAACGTCGCCGCGGGCGAGATGGCGCGCGCCACGCCCAACGGGCAGGTGCTGCTCCTCGGCTCCACCGGCGGGCAGACCATCGCGCCCGCAATCTACGCCGGCAAGCTGCCGTTCGACCCGGCCAAGGACATCCAGCCGGTCACGCTGATCTCGCGCTCCGCGCTCGCCGTGGTGGTGCACGACGGCCTGCCGGTGAAGAACATCTCGGAGCTGATCGCCTATGCGAAGCAGAACCCCGGCAAGCTGAACTACAGCACGGGTGGCAGCGGCACCGGCGCGCACCTGGGCACCGAGTACTTCAAGAGCATGGCCGGCGTGAGCATCACGCACATCCCGTACAAGGGCGACGCGCCCGCGCTGCAGGACGTGATGGCAGGTCTCGCCCACGTGAACTTCGCGGGCCTGCCCGCCGCGATCGCCGCCACCGCGAGCGGCAAGGTGCGCATCATCGCCGTGACCAGCCCGAAGCGCGTTCCGCAATTGCCGAACATCCCGACGGTGGCCGAGTCGGGCCTGCCGGACTATTCCGTGCTCACGTGGTATGGCGTGTTCACCACCGGCGGCACGCCCGCGCCGGTCGTGAAGCGCCTTGCCACCGAGATCGGCCAGGTGGTCAACCAGCCGGCCGTGCGCGAGTCCATCGTGAAGCTCGGCATGGAGCCCGCGCCGTCCACGCCGGAGGAATTCGCCAAGCTGTTCCAGGCCGACATGGACCGCTGGGGCAGGATGGTGCGGACGCTGGGGATCAAGGCGGACTGACGAACGCCTGCTTGAAATCCCGGCCGCGCATCCCACCTGCGGTGCATGGCTACCTCCGATGTCACCCGTTCCAGGAACCTGGTCGCGCTCGCCACCCAGCTCGAGCGGTGGGAGCGCGGCTGGGACACTGTCGAGCCCGGCCAGTTTCGCGACGTCATCGAACAGCTGAAGGCGGAGCTTGCCGCCACGCCGTCCGGTGCATTGCTCGAAACGGTGCTGGCCTCTTTCCCCTCGACCGCAGAGCTCTACGAGAACCTGAACTACGAGCATGCAGGCCTGTGCCGCTCGAATCTCGATGCGGCCTTGAAGAGCGAGATCGAGGCGCGCAACGCGATCGCCAGCGCGCGCCGCAGCAGGACTGCTTGAGATGCCAACGGCCGGCGCATTGCACGTGGTCTGCCCGCACTGCCACACCACCAACCGTGTGCAGCAGGAAGACCTCGGGCGTGCACCCGATTGCGGGAAGTGCCATGGCGCGCTGTTCGCCGGCAAACCCGCGAACCTGGATGAAGCTGCCTTCGAGCGGCACGTCACGCGCAACGACGTCCCCGTGCTCGTCGACTTCTGGGCCCCGTGGTGCGGCCCCTGCCGCATGATGGCGCCCGCGTTCGAGCAGGCCGCCGCGCAACTGGAGCCGAATGTGCGCGTGGCCAAGGTGAACACCGAAGAAGCCCGTTCGCTCGGTGGCCGCCTCAACATCCGCAGCATCCCGACGCTGGCGTTGTTCGTGGACGGCCGCGAAGTGGCGCGGCAGGCGGGCGCGATGGATGCCGCCGGGATCGTGCGGTGGACCAACGCGGCGTTGCGCAGCGCGACGCGAGCATGAAAAAAGCCGGGCACCGCCCGGCTTTTTCGTGAGGACCGCGAAGCGATTACAGCTTCTGCGCCTGCATGAAGCGGTCGAACGTGGCTTCCGTGAAGCGGAACCACAGGTTCTGGTCGCCGCGGAACTTGGAGTAGTCCGCGTAGATCTTCTTCCAGCTCTCGTTCTTGGCGCCGATCTCCTCGTACAGGCCCATCGACTGCTTGAACGCCTCGGTCAGCACGTCCTGCGGGAACGGACGCAGCTGCGTCTTCGCGGCCACCAGCTGGCGCAGCGCGTTCGGGTTGCGGGCGTCGTAGCGGGCCTGCATCACCACGTGGGCCTCGGAAGCGGCGGCCTCGATGATCGCCTTGTTCTCGGCCGACAGCGCGTCGAACGCCTTCTGGTTGACGAAGAAGTCCAGCTGCGGGCCGCCTTCCCACCAGCCGGGGTAGTAGTAGTACGGCGCGACCTTGTTGAAGCCCAGCTTCAGGTCGTCGTACGGGCCCACCCACTCGGCCGCGTCGATGGTGCCCTTTTCCAGCGCGGGATAGATCTCGCCGCCGGGGATGTTCTGCGGCACGCCGCCCATGCGCTCGAGCACCTTGCCGGCGAAGCCGCCGATGCGCATCTTCAGGCCCTTGATGTCCTTGACCGACTTGATCTCCTTGCGGTACCAGCCGCCCATCTGCGCGCCGGTGTTGCCGCCGGGGAAGCTGATCATGCTGTACTTGGCGTAGAACTCGCGCATCAGCTTCAGGCCGTTGCCGTCGTACATCCACGCGGTCATCTGGCGGCTGTTCAGGCCGAAGGGGATGGCGCAGCCCAGCGCGAAGCACTCGTCCTTGCCGAAGAAGTAGTAGGGCGCCGTGTGCGCCGCTTCGACGGAGCCCTGCTGCACGCCGTCGACCACGCCGAACGCGGGCATCAGCTCGCCGGCGGCATGGATGGAGATCTCGAACTTGCCGCCCGACATCTTCTTGACCTTTTCGCCGAACACTTCGGCCGCGCCGAAGATGGTGTCCAGCGACTTCGGGAAGCTGGAGGCGAGGCGCCAGCGGACGGCGGCCTGCGCGTGCACGGCGGGGGCGACGCCGGCGGCGAGGATGCCGGCCAGGCCTGCGTTCTTGATGACTGATCGACGGTCCATGGGACAGGGCTCCTGAATGTGCGAAGAGAAAGTTTCGGTCGCTGCAACTTAAGTGCAAGCGATGCCGCCGCCCATTCTAGGAACGCGCCCTGCGTGTAATGCAGGGGTTTTCCCGTGAGGAAACCCTGCGAACCTTCGAGTGAAGGTGCGCCGTCAGCAATTCTTCAGCTTTAAGAACCGACGACCTTGAGAGATGGCGCGATACGTTCGGTCAGCTCGCCGAAGCGCGCCGTGATCGACGCTTCGATCCCGGCGGCGTCGAGGCCCTGCAGCGCGAGCAGCTTCGCCGGGTCGCCGTGCGGGATGAATTCGTCGCGCAGGCCCAGCTGCAGCATCGGCTTCGCGATGCCGTGCGCCTGCAGCGCCTCGCCAACCGCACTGCCCGCGCCGCCCATCACGGCGCCCTCTTCCACCGTGACGATGGCGTCGTGCTCCTTCGCGAGCTGCAGCAGCAGCTCCAGGTCCAACGGCTTGGCCCACCGCATGTTGGCGACGGTGCAGTTCAGCTTCTCGGCTGCGGCAAGCGCGGGATACAGCAGCGTGCCGAACGCGAGCACCGCCACGCGCTTGCCGGTACGACGCACTTCGCCCTTGCCGAATGGCAGCGGCGCGAGGCCCGGCTCGATGGCAGCGCCGACGCCCGAGCCGCGCGGGTAGCGCACGGCCACCGGGTGGTTCTCCTCGAACGCGGTGGTCAGCAGCTTGCGGCACTCGTTCTCGTCCGCGGGGCACGCGATGCTCACGTTGGGGATGCAACGCAGGTACGCGATGTCGTACGCGCCCGCATGCGTGGGCCCGTCGGCGCCCACGAGGCCGGCGCGGTCGAGCGCGAACACCACGGGCAGGTTCTGCAGCGCGACGTCGTGGATCAACTGGTCGTAGGCGCGCTGCAGGAACGTGGAGTAGATCGCGACCACCGGCTTGAGGCCCTCGGTGGCCATGCCGGCGGCGAAAGTCACCGCGTGCTGTTCGGCGATGCCGACGTCGTAATAGCGCTCGGGGAAACGCTTCTCGAACTCCACGAGCCCGGAGCCTTCGCGCATCGCGGGCGTGATGCCCACCAGCCGCGCGTCCTTCGCACCCATGTCGCACAGCCACTGCCCGAACACCTGCGTGAACGTCGGCTTGGGCGGCGTCGCAGGCTTGGTCAGGCCGACTGCGGGATCGAACTTGCCGGGGCCATGGTACGCGACAGGGTCGGCCTCCGCCAGCTTGTAGCCCTGCCCCTTCTTCGTCACGACGTGCAGGAACTGCGGGCCCTTGAGCTGCTTCATGTTCTCGAGCGTCGGGATCAGCGACTCGAGGTCGTGCCCGTCGATGGGCCCGACGTAGTTGAAGCCGAACTTCTCGAACAGCGTCGCGGGCACGACCATGCCCTTGGCATGTTCCTCGAGCCGCTTGGCCAGCTCGAAGAGCGGCGGCGCGACGTGCAGCACCTTCTTGGCGATGTCCTTGCCGGCCGCGTAGAAGCGCCCGCTCATGAGCTGCGCGAGGTAGCGGTTGAGCGCGCCCACCGGCGGGCTGATCGACATGTCGTTGTCGTTCAGGATCACGAGCAGGTCGGCGTCCGCCACACCCGCGTTGTTCAGCGCTTCGAAGGCCATGCCCGCGGTCATCGCGCCGTCGCCGATCACGGCGATGGCCTTGCGCGGCTCGCCCTTCAGCTTGGCCGCCAGTGCCATGCCCAGCGCGGCGGAGATGCTGGTCGACGAGTGCGCCGTGCCGAAGGTGTCGTACTCGCTCTCGGCGCGCGCCGGGAAGCCCGCGAGCCCGCCCAGCTGCCGCAGCGTGTGCATGCGCTCGCGCCGGCCGGTGAGGATCTTGTGCGGGTAGGTCTGGTGGCCCACGTCCCAGACGATGCGGTCGTATGGCGTGTTGAAGACGTAGTGCAGCGCGATCGTGAGCTCCACCGTGCCCAGGTTGGAGCTGAGGTGCCCGCCGGTCTTGGACACGCTGTCCAGCACATAGGCGCGCAGTTCGGCGGCCAGCGGCTCCAGTTGCGAGCGCGGCAGCTGCCGCAGTTGCGCGGGGTCGTCGATCGTCTGCAGGAGCGTCGTCATCGAATTCATTCAGTTGTCGCGGTTGACGACCATTTCGGCCAGCGCCAGCAGCGCGCGTGTGTCGGGCAGCCCGCTGCGTTCCAGCGCCGTGCGGGCCTGGGCCAGCAGCTCCCGCGCGTACGCACGCGCGCGCTCCAGGCCAAGAAGGGAAACGTAGGTGGGCTTGTCCTGCAGCGCGTCCTTGCCGGCCGTCTTGCCGAGCGTGGCGGAGTCCGCGGTCACGTCGAGGATGTCGTCCACGACCTGGAATGCAAGGCCCATCGCTTCGCCGTAAGCCGACAGCGCGCCCTGTGCCGCCTTCGAGGGCGAGCCGCACGACGCGCCCATCATCACGCTCGCATGCAGCAGCGCACCGGTCTTGAGCTGGTGCATGCGGCGCAGTTCGTCCTCGGTGAGCATGCGGCCCACCGCGGCGAGGTCGATGGCCTGCCCGCCGGCCATGCCCAGTTCACCCGCGGCGTGCGCGAGCAGGCGGCACAGCCGCGCCTGCGTTGCATCGGGCACGCCCTCTTCGGGCACGAGGATCTCGAACGCCAGCGCCTGCAAGGCATCGCCCGCGAGCAGCGCCTGCGCCTGGCCGAACTTCACGTGCACCGTGGGCTTGCCGCGGCGCAGCACGTCGTTGTCCATGCACGGCATGTCGTCGTGCACGAGCGAGTATGCGTGGATCAGTTCGACGGCGCATGCGGCGCGCAGCGACGCGTCTTCATGGCCATCCACCGCTTCGGCGGCGGCCAGCACCAGCATGGGCCGCAAGCGCTTGCCCCCATCGAGCACGGCGTAGCGCATCGCATCGCCCAGGCCCGCGGGGCCACCGGGCGGCACCCATTCGGAGAGCGCGTCCTCCACGCGTGCCAGACGCTCGGTGGACCATGACTTGAGGGAAAAAGTCACTCTTGCGTCCACGGCTTGAGCGTGCCGGCATCCAGCACCTTGATCTGGTCCTCCACGGCCTGCAGCTTGTCGCGGCAGAACTTGAGCAGTTCCGCGCCGCGCTCGTAGCCGGCCAGCAGCTGCTCCAGCGGCAGCTGGCCCGTCTCGATCCGGCTCACGAGCTGCTCCAGCTCCTGCAGGGCGGCTTCGTAGCTGGCGGGGGGATCGGCTTTGTCTTTGGGCATAAATACTCGGGTACGACACTGGATTTTAGGCGCGCTGGCCCCACCTCTCCCCGGGGGTTAGAATCCCCGCTCTCTTCGCGCCTCCAAAGCGCTTCCCTGCCCCTTAATAGGGGGAGTCTCAGGTCAGGTGAAATGTCTGATTTAAGTCTTCAATTCAAGCAGGCCGCAAGCCAACTTCCTGTTTCAAGCTACTTCGACGAGGCGCTCTATTCGCGCGAGCTGGAGGCTATCTTCCAGCAAGGTCCCCGCTATCTCGGGCACGAGCTTGCCGTGCCCGAGGTCGGGGACTACTACGCACTGCCGCAGGAAGGCGATGGCCGCGTCCTCACGCGCACGCCCACCGGCATCGACCTCATCTCCAACGTCTGCCGCCACCGGCAGGCGGTGATGCTGCGCGGCCGCGGCTCCATCGCGGCCGCGAGCAAGGGAGGGGGCAACATCGTGTGCCCCTTGCACCGCTGGACCTACAGCGGCGGCAACGCGAGCACGCCCGCGGGCACGCTGCTGGGCGCGCCGCACTTCGCCACGGACCCGTGCCTGAACCTCAACCGCTACAAGCTGCGCAACTGGAACGGCCTGCTGTTCGAGGACAACGGCTTCGACATCGGCCGCGAGCTCGCGCGCCTGGGCCCGATGAAGGATTTCGACTTCTCGGGCTACGTGCTCGACCACGTGGAGCTGCACGAGGTCGACTACAACTGGAAGACCTTCATCGAGGTCTACCTCGAGGACTACCACGTCGGCCCGTTCCACCCGGGCCTGGGCAACTTCGTCACGTGCGACGATCTGCGCTGGGAGTTCGGCAAGGAGTACTCGGTGCAGACCGTCGGCGTGGCCAACGCGCTGGGCAAGCCGGGCTCAGACGTGTACCGCAAGTGGCATGACGAGGTGCTGCGCTTCCAGGGCGGCCAGCCGCCCAAGCACGGCGCGATCTGGCTCACCGTCTACCCCAACATCATGCTGGAGTGGTACCCGAACGTGCTCGTTGTCTCCACGCTGTACCCGAAAGGGCCGCAGAAGACGCTGAACGTGGTGGAGTTCTTCTACCCGGAGGAGATCGCCGCCTTCGAGCGCGAGTTCGTCGAGGCCGAGCGCGCCGCGTACATGGAGACCTGCGTGGAGGACGACGAGATCGCCTTGCGCATGGACGCCGGCCGCAAGGCCCTGCACGAGCGCGGCGACAACGAGATCGGCCCCTACCAGAGCCCGATGGAAGACGGCATGCAGCACTTCCACGAGTGGTACCGTGCCACCATGGACAGCCGCGTTCTCTGATGCCCTACACGACACTCATTTCCCCCGAAGAGCTGAAGGTGCTGCGCCACGGCGGCACGCCGCTGATGGTGTTCGACTGCAGCTTCGACCTGTTCGACGTCACGGCGGGCGAGGAGCGCTATCGCGACGCGCACATCCCGGGCGCCGTCTACGCGCACCTGGACCGCGACCTCAGCGACCACGGCACGCCGGACGCGAACGGCAAGTCGCAGCCGCATCCCGATGCCGCGTCAGGCGGCCGCCACCCGTTGCCCGCGCGCGAGAAATTCGCGATCTGGCTGTCGCGCGTCGGCTTCTCGAACGACATGCAGGCCGTCGTCTACGACCGCAGCAGCGGCGCGTACTGCGGGCGGCTGTGGTGGATGCTCAAGTGGCTCGGCCACGACGCCGTGGCCGTGCTCGACGGCGGGCTCAAGGCCTGGCAGGAGGCCGGCGGCGAAGTGACGGCGCGCGTGGAGCCGTCGCACTTCCAGTCGAATTTCGAGGTGAAGCCGCCGCTGCGCACGCTCGTGACCACGAAGGAAGTCGAGGCGCGGTTGCAGGGCGCGAAGCAGACGGTGGTGGATGCGCGTGCCGCGCCGCGTTATCGCGGTGAGGTGGAGCCGCTCGATCCGGTGGCCGGGCACATCCCCGGCGCGCTCAATCGCCCGTTCGTGGAGAACTTCGGTGCCGACGGCAGGTTCAAGCCGGCGGCGCAGTTGCGCGAGGAGTTCGAGCGTGTGCTCGCCGGGCGGGATCCGTCGACTGCCGTGCATCACTGCGGCAGCGGCGTGAGCGCGCTGCCGAACCTGATCGCGATGGAAGTGGCCGGCTTCGGGCCTACCGCGCTGTACGCGGGCAGCTGGAGCGAGTGGTGCTCCGACCCGAAGCGGCCGGTCGAAAAATCCTAGCGGTTCCCCACCGAACTCTTCGTCGTCGCATTCGCGCTGCCGTCGGTGCCCGGCGCAGTGCCGCTTGGCGCCGAGGTCGTCGGCGCACTGGCAGGCAGGCTCGCGGCGGCGCTCGCACCCGTGCCGAGCCCGCCGTTCAAGCCGGTGCCGGGCGCAGGCTGCGCGCCCACCGTCGAAGACCCGGACGTGCCGGGAGGCGCATCTCCGCCCGACGAACCCGGGTGCGGCGCGGACCCCTTGATGCCGGACGGCCCGCCAGGCGGGCCATCGGGCACCGCGGGCGACACGGCCACCGTGGGGTTGCCGGTGCCCGGGCTGCCCGGCGCGACGCCACTGGAGGTGGCGCCGCTGTCCACACCCTTGCTGCAGGCGCCCGCGAGCGCCGCCATGCAAAGCACGGCGAGGAGCGCGTGCGCCTTGTGGCGAGTCGTCATCGCGATCAGCGCGTCGTCGTGGTGCTGCCGCTGGTCGACGAGCTGGGCGTCGTGGTCGTGTCGGTGCTGCCGCTGGTCGAGCCGGACGTGGAACCCGACGCGCCCATGGTCGTGCCGCTGCCGGTCGTGCCGGAAGACGACGCGGTGTCGGTCGAACCCGTCGTGGAGCCCGAGCCGGTCGTGGAAGCGGTGGAGCTCGTGGTGTCGCTCGTCGACGGCGTCGAGGGCAGCGTGCTGGCCGTGGACGAAGAAGACGACGACGGCGTGGAGGTATCGGCGGCCGTGTCGTGCTTGCGGTCGCCGCAGGCGGCGAGGGACATGGCGGCGACGATGGCGATCGCGGCGCAGCGCGCGAGAGGGGTTGCGTTCATCAGGACACTCCTTTGAGCGGTTTGTAGAAGGGAAGGAAACGAGCCTTGCGGCCCTGGGGAAACTTTAGGCGCGCACGTTTGCCGCTGTGTCAGTTCCCACTGTTCGAGCCTGTAGGAGCCCTGCCCCCACGTTCGGCTTCGGTCTGGCTGGTCTGTTTCATCGCGCGCTGCGCGCCCGTGCGCTGCGGCGCATTGCCGCTCGCGGCGGTGCCTGCGTCTTCGGCCTGCATGTCGGGGCTGGGCGTGTTCTGCGTGCGGTCGCGCTCGGTGGCGCTCGGGTTGCTGGTTGGCTTCGGCTGGTTCATGTGTTTCTCCCTGGTGCGGCCAACGCTAACCCCCGCGCCGCCGCCGCTGTGTAGGAAATCGGCCTGAGCCGTGCACCCTTTCGTAAGCGGACATGAGCGGTGTGACCGAAATGCCGTGCACGAGGATCGACGCAACGACGGTTGCGAGCGTGATCGACACGATCGGCTGCGCCAGCTCGCGCGGCAGGCCGTGGTTGATGGCGAACATCAGGTAGTAGATGGAGCCCACGCCGCGGATGCCGAACCACGCCATCAGCCAGCGCTGGCTGCGCGAGGCAGCCGGTGCGCGCACGAGGCCCAGCATCACCGCGAGGGGCCGCACCACGAGCAGCAGCAGCGGCACCAGCCACCAGCCCGACGCATCCCAGTGCACGTTGGCGAGCAGCCCGCCGATCACCAGCACCACGGCCACTTCGCCGATGCGCTCGATCTGCTCGTTGAACCCGAGCACGGCCTGCGCCATGAAGGCGGGCGCGTGCCGCGGGTCCACGGCCACCTTCTCGGCCATCGACTTGTCCGGGTCCACCATCGCGGCTGCAACTTGCTGCACGGTCTCGGGACCCGCGGTCTGCTTCTGCTCCAGCCGCCGCAACGCGACGCCTGCCGCGAACACCGCGAGGAAGCCGTATGCATGCAGCAGCAGCGCGGTGCCGTACGACAGCGCAATGAGGCCCAGCGCGAGGAAGTCGTCCAGGCCCACGGCCTCCTTGTGCTCGCGCCGCAGGTACAGCACGAGACGGCCCACTGCGGCACCGAGTGCGGCGCCCACGCCGAGACCCACGGCGCCGGCCCACAGCACGTCCACCGCGAGCCAGCGCCAGCCGAACTCGCCGAGTTCGTGCAGGCCCAGCAAGCCCAGGCCCAGCATCACGAACGGGAACGCCGTGCCGTCGTTGAGGCCGCCTTCACCGGTGAGTGCGAAGCGCAGGCTGTCGCGGTCGGTGGGCTCGCTCACCTGCACGTCGGACGCGAGCACCGGGTCGGTGGGCGCAAGGATGCCTCCGAGCAGGATGCATGCACCCACCGGCATGTCGAGGAACAGCCACGCGGCGCCGGCCACGAGCGCCACGGTGACGACCATCGAACCGGTGGCCAGACGCACCGGCAACCGCCAGCGCGCGTCGCGCAAGCCTGCGCTGAGCTTCAGGCCCGCGGTGAACAGCGAGATGAGCACCACGACTTCGGCCAGGCGCTCCAGCAGCAAGGTGTGGCGGTCGGTGTCGGCGTCGAGCAGCCCCAGGCCCGCAGGCCCGATCGCGAAGCCCACGCCGAGGTAGAGCATGGCCGTCGACACCGGGATGCGCTGCACCACGGTGTAGCTCAGCGCCATGAGCAGCAGCAACAGCCCGACGACCACCGACCAGACGGCGAATTCCATGCCCGGATGTTGAAGCGGCGGCACCGCTCAGCTTGTGGGCGAAGGCCGCTTGTTGGCCCGCGCCTGCGCTCACAAGGCGCGCAGCGCGCGCGCCAGCTCCTCGCGATAAGGCTCGAACTGGTGCAGGTCGTTGTGCCCCGCACCTTTCACGACCACGAGCTTCGCGCGCGGCAGCGCCTTGGCCAGCCGCTCGCTGTGGTGCGCGTTGATCAGCTCGTCGCGGTCGCCATGCACCAGCAGCACCGGGCCACGCACGCCTTCCAGGTAGTGGCGCGTGTCCAGGCCGTAGCGCAGCACGAAGCGCGGCACCCACGGGTAGTGCTCGTCGGCAAGCGCTGCCATGCTGGTGTACGGCGACACGAGCACGGTGAGGTCCGGCACGCGGCCCTGGGCCGCGAGTTCGGCGGAGAGATCCGCGGCCAGCGCGGTGCCCAGCGAGCGGCCGTACACCACGAGCCTGCGCCCCTCGTACTCGCCGGCGAAGCGGTTCCACACCGCCATGGCATCGCCGCGCAACTGCGCTTCGCCCTCGATGCGGCCGGTGCTCTTGCCGTAGCCGCGGTAGTCCATCATCACGAGGTCGAAGTTCGCGCGGCGGTAGAACTCGGTGTTGGTGAACCAGCCCGCGAGGTTGCCGCCGTTGCCGTGCAGGAAGAACACCACGCCCTTCGGGTTGGGCAACTTCAGCTGCAGGACGGACACGCGGGCGCCGGGGACTTCGACGAAGTGCTCGCGGACGTCCGGGTCCGCCACGATGCGGGCATCCGCGGCAAGCGGCTGCGGGTAGAACAGCAGCCGCTCCTGGCCGAACCACAGCAGCGCGAGCACGGCCGCGTAGAGCAGCGCCGCGACACCCAGCACGGACAGCAAGGCAATGGAAAAGGAACGCAGCATGCCCCGAGCGTAACGGCTCGGGGCCGGAGATGGTGCTCCCTACAAGCGCCCGAGCGCGGACACGAGCGCCTGCCGCACGCTCGGGAACTGGTGCACGTCGCTGTGCCCCGCGCCCGTCACCCGCAGCAGTTCGGCCTTGTGCATCGACTTGGCCAGCGTCTCGCTGTGGTGGATCGGGATCAGTTCGTCCTTCTCGCCGTGGATCAGCATCACCGGGCCCATCAGCTTGGCCGCGTGCTCCAGCGTGTGCAGAGGGTAGCGCAGCACCTTCTCCACCGGCACCCACGGGTAAAGCTCCGCCGCCAGCAGTCGCATGCTGCTGTACGGGGAGACGAGCAGCGTGAGGTCAGGCGCGCGGCCGGCGGCGCACAAGTGCGCAGCCAGTCCCGCGGCCAGCCCCGTTCCCAACGACTGCCCTGAAATCACGACGCGCTTGCCCTCGTACATGGGGGCGAAGTGGTCCCACACGGCCTGCACGTCCGCGCGCAGCTGCATTTCGCTTTCGATGCAGCCGCTGGACTTGCCGAAGCCGCGGTAGTCGAACATCACCACGTCGAAGTTCGCCTGCCGGAAAGCGTCGAGCTCGACGAACCACTTCTTGAGGTTGCCCGAGTTGCCGTGCAGGAAGAAGAACACGCCGCGCGGGTTCTCGCGCTTCAGGTGCGCGACCGAGAGGCGCGCGCCCGGCACTTCGACGAAGAACTCGCGCGTGTCCGCGTCGCCCGCGATGGGGTCGTCGATGTCGAGCGGCTCGGGCTCGAACAGCATCTTTTCCTGGCGCCACCACAGCCAGCCGATGGCGGCGGCGTAGAGCGCACCCGCGGCCACCAGGAGCGAGGCGGAGAAGATGGCGTAGACCATGTTCGCTGCTCCCTTGGGCGGCGCGCTAGCGATCGCGTTTGGCATCGGGATCGCTCGGCCCGTTGCGGTCGGACATGCCGACGTTGGGCGACTTCAGCTCGCCGGCGTCGCTGGGGTTCTTCTCGTCCCAGGTGCGGCCCGCGCCGGTCACCTTGCCGCGCGGGTGCGCCATGTCGTCGTCGTCGAGGTTGACGGTGCCGCCGCCCATGGGCTTGTCGTCGGCGGCGCCGTGGTCGCGCTCGTTCACGCCGGAGGGCGCCACGAGGTCGGGCTGGTCGTCGCTGGTGAGGCCGACCTTGGCGGGGCCGTCGCCTCGGTAGTCGGGTTTGACGTCCGGGCTCGGACGGTCGTTGTCCTTGCGCGGCACCCCGGTGGGCGATTGTTCCTGGTTGGCCATGGCCTTCTCCCTTGCTGTCGGCCGCCGGCTTCGAAACTGAAGTGCCGGCTGGTGAAAGCAAGTGTTGCGGCGGGCGCAAGCCCGACCTGTCGTCTGCGCCCGGCGGCTTACGTAGGACGGAAGGCGCTCGTCATGCCCGATAAAGGTCGGAGAGGCGCGCGCGGTCTGCCGGGCGCAGGCGCAGGCCCGCAAGCAGGTAGGCGTCCATCGAGCCGTAGTCCTGCTCGATGGCTTCGAACGCGGCGTCGAGGAACTCGGGCTGCACGCGATACAGCACGCGCGAGACGACTTCGGGGAAGAAGGTGCCGGGCGGGGGACGCAGGCGGTCGTTGGTGTGCATGTAGTCGCGCATCACCACGTCCTGCGGCACGCCCATGGCATACAGGAACAGCGCCGCGGCGAAGCCCGTGCGGTCCTTGCCGGCGGTGCAGTGGAACACCGTGGGCTCGTTCGATTCGAGCAGCAGCGCGAAGAACTCCGCGAAGCGGTGCGTGCTGGTGCGCACGAAGCCGCGATAGGTGTCCTGCATCAGCATCACCACGTCGTCCTCGGTGAGGTCCTTGCCGGCCGCGAGCACGTCCTGCAGCTTCTGCACGATGGTGGGTTCGATCGAGAGCGAGTGCAAGGTCACGTCGGGCAGCACGCAGGCGGCCGAGGTACGTTCGTCGACGCCGCGGAAGTCCAGCACGCGGCGGATGCCCAGCGCCTGGATCTGGCCGGCGTCGTATTCGTTCAGCGCGCCAAGGTGGTCCGAGCGGAACAGCGTGTGCCGGCGCATGCGGAAGCGCTCCGGCACGTGGTCGGCCAGGTCGCGGAAGTTGGCGGCGGAGGGGAACGACGGGGACTGCGCTGGCATCCCCCTATTGTCGGACGTCTCGGATCGCATGCTCTGTCGTACTGTTGACAGTACTCTTTGGAGTACTTAAGATCGCCCTCACATGGGCAGCTTGACCGCCAATGACCTGAAGACCCGCGGCGTGGCCGCAATCGAGGAAACCCTCGCCGGCCAGCCTGAGGCGGTGATTTCCGTGCGTGGAAAGGACAAGTACGTGGTGATGGACGTTGCGCAGTACCACTACCTGCGTGAGTGCGAGCTGGAGGCGGCACTCGCGCAGACGCACGCGGACATCGCGGCAGGGAGGTTCGTGGTCGAGTCCGCTGCCGACCACGTCAAGCGCGTCAGCAGGCCCGCACCCGCGCCACGCAAGGTCGCGGCGAAAAAACGCAAGGCATGACCTGGCGGCTCGTCTTCACCGAGCAGTACAACCGCCGCGCCACAGCCTTCCTGAAGCGTCACCCGCACCTGCAGCTGCAATACCTCAAGGCACTTCAGTTGCTGGAGCTCAACCCGCACCACCCGAGCCTGCGACTGCATGCCCTGCGCGGCAAGCTCGACGGCCTGCACTCGGTGTCGATCAACCTGTCGTATCGGATCACGATCGAACTGCTCATCGGCGAGGGCGAGATCACACCCGTCAACGTCGGTGACCACGACACGGTGTACTAGACGCGCGCGTCCTCGATCCGCTCGTTCGGGCCGAGCTCGTCGAGCTCGATATCGAGATGTGTGGCGCTCGAGAAGTCGACACCCGCTGTCTGCCGCACGTCGGGCAACGCGGTGAACTGCCCGTCGAGCCAGAGGAAGTGCAGGCGCGCGGCGATCTCGCGCAAGGCCTCTTTTTCCGTGCTGAAGCCGCCCCCCGACAGCTTGTTGCCATCGAGCAGGTAGCAGTACGCCCCCTGCTCGCGCCTGAGCGCGCCGAGGTCGATCACCGGCCCCGCGGCGTTGCGCGCGTACACGCGGCCGTTCGCGGCGTACAGCGTGTACGGCTGCTTGCGCGGTGCGGGGTTGCGCACCTCGTCCATCGTCTGCGTGGGCATGTCAGTACCTCTCCCGGCTGCCGGCATTGCCGGGGCTGCTGCTGTTCATGAGTTCTCCCGTTCCAAAACAGAAGTGCCCGGCGGGAGCCAGGCACCTCGTGACGCGCAATGCGTGTTACTTGCTGCTGCGGCTGGACGAGCGGCTGCTGCTGCTCTTGCCACCGCTGCTGCTGCTGCGCGACCCGCTGGCGCTGGCGCGGCCGCCCGACGAGGACGACTTGCTGCCGCTGGACCGGCTGCTGCCGCTGCTGCCACCCTTGGAGGCCGACGCGCGGCTCGAGCTGCTGCTGCTGCTGCGGCCGGACGACGACGGCGACCGCGAGGAAGACGACGAACTGCGAGATGCCATAGCTTGTACTCCTTGTACTGGTTGCCGGGCCACGCAAGGTCGCGCGGGCCCTCGTGTCAATCTAGGAGCGTCCCGTGGGACCGCTGTCGGCGCACTCGCCTTCTGCTTGTAGGAGTGACTGTTGGCGTGCCAACACGCGGCGATCAGCGCCACGCGGCGCGCGAGCGATCGCGCACGGACATCACCGGCGCCTGCGCCTCGCGCGAAGGCGCCAATGACGCGTCCGCCTGCGGCCACGCCAGCTGCTCGAACGCACCCATCATCGCCTCGGCGATGAACCGCGAGCGGCCCGCATACATGTGCCGGTCGCCGCCGCCGGACTGCTGCGTCACGTAGAAGCGCTGCGGCACGACGAGGTGCAGGTGCTCCTTCGCGCGCGTCATCGCAACGTAAAGCAGCCGGCGCTCCTCCTCGATCTCCTCGCTGGTGCCCGTGGCCATGTCGCTCGGGATGCAGCCGTCCACCACGTTGAGCACGTGCACGGCCTTCCACTCCTGGCCCTTGGCGCTGTGGATGGTGGAGAGGATCAGGTAGTCCTCGTCGAGCAGCGGCGGGCCGCTCTGGTCGCTGGTGACTTCCGGCGGGTCGAGCGTAAGCTCGGTGAGGAAGCGTTCGCGCGTGGGATACGCAGCCGCCATGCGAGCGAGCTGCTCCAGGTCGAGCTTGCGCACCTGCGCATCGTCGTGCATGCGCTCGAGGTGCGGCACGTACCACGAGCGCGCAAGCTCCATGTCGGCGGGAAACGCGAGCGACGTATTCACCAAGCTCGCGTACAGCGATGTGAAGGCGGCCCATTCCTCACGCGCCGCGGCAGGCGGCTCGAACTGCTGCAACGCAACCAGCGGCTCGGGCGCATCGGCCATTGCATCGAGCAAGCGCGTCGCGCTCGCCGGCCCGATGCCGGGGATGAGCTGCACCACGCGGAAGCCCGCCATACGCCCCCGCGGGTTCTGCGCGAACCGCAGCACCGCCATCAGGTCCTTCACGTGCGCGGCTTCGAGAAACTTGAGCCCGCCGAACTTGACGAAGGGGATGTTGCGCCGCGCCAGCTCCAGCTCCAGCGGCGCGCTGTGGTTGCTCGCGCGGAACAGGACGGCCTGGCTCTTGAGCGTGACGCCGCCCTCGCGGCGGCGCAGCACCTCGTCGGCCACCCAGCGCGCCTGCTGCGCCTCGTCGGGCACCAGCACGATCTGCGCCTTCGCACCCGCGCCCTTCTCCGTGTACAGGTTCTTGGTGAAGCGCTCGCGAGCGGCCGCGATCACCGCGTTGCTCGCATCGAGGATGGGCTGCGTGCTGCGGTAATTGCGCTCCAGTGTCACCACGCGCGCGGGCTGCGAGAAGCGGTGCGGGAAGTCCAGGATGTTGCGCACCGTCGCGCCGCGGAAGGAGTAGATGCTCTGCGCGTCGTCGCCGACGACGGTGACGCCTTCGCCCGTGGGCTTCATCGACAGCAGGATCTCCGCCTGCAGCCGGTTCGTGTCCTGGTACTCGTCGACCAGCGCGTGGTCGAAGCGCGCGCCGACCTCCTGCGCCAGCACCGGCTCACTCATCATGTCCGCCCAGAAGCCCAGCAGGTCGTCGTAATCGAGCACGTTCTGCTGCTGCTTGGCCTCGACGTAAGCGCCGAACAGCTTCTTCAGCTCGTCTTCCCACTGCGTGCACCACGGGTACACCGACTGCAGCACTTCGGCAAGCGGTTCGCGAGTGTTGAGCACGCGTGAGTAGATGCCCAGGCATGTGCCCTTGAGCGGGAACCGCTTCTTCTGCTCCGAAAAACCGATCTCGTGCCGCACCAGGCCCATCAGGTCCTCGGAGTCGCCGCGGTCGTGGATGGTGAAGTTCTCGGCCAGGCCGATGCGCGGCGCGTACTCGCGCAGCAGGCGCGCGCCGAGGCTGTGGAAGGTGCCGCTCCACGGCAGGTTGGGCGGGGTGGTGGACTGCAGCCCCATCGCGCGTTGCAGCACGGTGCCCGCGCGCCGCTCCATCTCCTGCGCGGCGCGGCGGCTGAAGGTGAGCAGCATCATGCGCTGCGGGTCCGCGCCATTGCGGATGAGGTGCGCGACCCGATGCGCGAGCGTGTTGGTCTTGCCCGAGCCCGCACCGGCGATGACGAGCAAGGGGCGCTGGTCGTCGTGCGTGACGGCCTCGCGCTGCTGCGCATTCAGTTCTGCGAGGGGGTCCGGCAACTGCATCAGGGCTGTATATTAATCCAGTGGAAGGCAACATCCTCACCGGCAGCGCATCGTGGACCGACAAGACGCTCATTGCCTGCGGCCGCTTCTACCCGAAGGAGGCGAAGACGGCCGAGGCGCGGCTGCGCTACTACGCCTCGCAGTTTCCGATGGTGGAGGTGGATTCGAGCTACTACGCCCTGCCCTCGGCGAGCAACTCGCAGCTGTGGGTGGAGCGCACGCCGCCGGGCTTCGTGTTCAACGTGAAAGCGTTTCGCGCGTTCACCGGGCACGCGTTCGATCCGCAGGTGCTGCCGAAGGACATGCAGCTTGCACTGGGATCGACGAAGCGCTCGATGGACCTCGAAGACTTGCCGCGCGAGATGCAGGACGAACTGTGGCGGCGCTTCATCGAAGCCCTCGCGCCGCTGAAAGCCGCGGGCAAGCTCGGCGCGGTGCACTTCCAGTTCTCGCCGCGCATGCGCGACAAGGGCTGGGTGGAGCATTGCGTGCAGCGCATGGAAGGGCACCTGCTCTCCGCGGAGTTCCGCCACCGCAGCTGGTTCGAGGGCGACGCGATCGAAGACACGATCGCGATGGAGCGCGATCTCGGCCTCGTGCACACCGTCGTCGACAGCCCGCAGGGTTTCGCCAATTGCGTGCCCTGCGTCTGGGAAGTCACCAACCCCCAACTGGCGCTCGTGCGCCTGCACGGCCGCAACCGCGAGACGTGGAACATCACGCACGCAAAGGCATCGTCCAGCCGTTTCGACTACTGGTACTCCGCGGACGAACTCGAAGCGATGGTCCCCGAGATCGAACACCTCGCCACGCAGGCGCGGCAAGTGCACGTCGTCTTCAACACCAACAACGAGGACCAGGGCCAGGTGAACGCCAGGCTCATGCGGCAGCTGTTACAGAGCGGAAACCGGCGCAGGCTAGACTCGCGGCAGGTTTGAATCGAAGGTTTTCATGAAGCTGAGTCTCCGCCCGGCCGCCCTGGCCGCCGCCCTCCTGGCCACCTGTTCCCTGCAAGCCCAGCCTGCCGCCGCGCCGTCGGCTGCCGCGGCCGCCAGCGCCGCCGCCGCGCAGGACGCCGAAAAGGAAAACGTGGGCCGCCTCACCGCACAGGCGTGGCTCGTCGTGCTCGACCGCCGCGACTGGGGCGTCGCCTGGGACAACTCGAGCAACCTGTTCCGCCGCAACGTGCCGCTGGACAAGTGGATGGACGCGATCCCGAAGGTGCGCGAGCCCTTCGGCGTGCTCGTCGAGCGCCGGCCGGTGCAGACGGTCTACAAGACCACGCTGCCGGGCCACCCCAACGGCGAATACGTCACGGTCATCTTCGAAAGCAAGTTCGACCGCAAGGCCGACGTGGTGGAGCGCGTGACGACGATGCGCGAGCCGGACGGCCGCTGGCGCGTCACCGGCTACTCCGCGCAGTAATTCATCGACTAGATGCTCGGTGGCCGCGCCTGCTGCTGCGGGCGCGTGACCATCCCCGGGCTCGCGCCCATCACGCTCGTGGGCTGCCGCCCCGCGAGCATCACGTGGTAGCGCAGCGTCGGCAGGTGCCGGCCGATCCAGCCTTGCAACTGCGGGTCGCGCGTGACGGTGGCGATGCGCTCGAAGCGCACCGCGTCCTGCTGGCCCGCCCTCAGCGCCACCTCGTCCAGGTAGATCCGGTCGAACTTCGTGCCGGCGGACTGCTTCAGCGCCTTGAGCACGCGGCTTTGCTCGTTGGTCCACATCGGCATCGCCATGCCGCGCGCGTGCAGCAGGTACTGCACCTCGGGCTGCATCACGTTCGCCTGGTTCAGCATGGCAGCGGCGAGCTCGCGCACGCGGCCGTTGGCCGATTTCTCCAGCGCGAGCTTCGACGCCGCGTGCATCAGGCGCAGATGGCCGGCCGTGTCGCGCAGGAACTGCCGCTCCTGCTTCTGCTCGCTCGTGAGGCTGCGCACGCTCTCGGCGCGGCCCGCCACGAACATCGGCGCGGGCACCTGGGCCTGCGCCGCGCCGGCAACGATGAGGGCGGCCGCCACGACGGCCGCTGCCTTCGCGCTTCGCCCTCGCATGGCCGCCTCCTCAGCTGCCCTTGCCGGCCGGGTTGAGCGCGCCGCCGCCCACGCCGCCGGGGCCGGCCGCGCCCTTGTTGCCCATCGCGGCGGCGTTCACCTTGCCGCCGCCCTGCGGCAGCGCCTGAGCCGCGGCGAGGTGCTCGCGCAGCTTCGGCAGCGTCTTGTCGACGAAGGCCTTGAGCTGCGCGTCCTTCAGGTCCTTGCTCGCGTGCTCGAAGAGCTTGATGTCCTTCTTGTGCGCGTCGATGCCGACCTTCTTCACGAACTCCTTGTCGAAGTCCGAGCCGCTCTTCTTGCCCAGGTGCTCGACCTCCTTGCGCATGCCGCGCGGCGGCGCCGCGGGCAGCTCGATGCCCTTCATGTTGGCCAGCTGGATCAGCTCGTTGTTCGCGGCCGTGTGGTGGTCCACGAGCATGCTCGCGAAGCTCTTCACGTTCGGTTCCGCGGCCTTGCTCGCGGCGAGCTGCGCCACCTGCACCTCGAACATGCCGCTGCCCGCGGCCTTCTCGACGAACTTGCGGTCGCCGCGCGCGAGCCGGTCGTCCTTCTTCGATTCGCGGTTCTGCGTGCCCGCGCCCGGCTGCGCCGCGGGCGCCGCGCCGCCACCGGTGACGGAGCTGCCGGTGCCCGGCGGTGTCTGCGCCGTGGCCATGCCCGTGCAGAGCGCCATCGCCACGAGGGCGGTTGCGCTGATCTTCCATGTCGTTTTCATCGTGTCGCTCCCTGTTGAAGAATGGTGAAAGCGGCGCCACGCGCGCGACGCCGCTTCGTGCCTGCCGGCGTTACTTGCTCTTCGACGAGCCGCTCGTGGACGAGCCGCTGCTGCCCGAGCCCGAGCTCGTGCTGCTGCCGGTGGAGCCCGAGGTGCCCCCGCTCATGGAGGCGCCGGAGCCGCCGCTGCTGCCGGTGCTACCCGCGCTGCCCGTGCTGCTGCCCATCGCGTGCGAGCCGCTGGAGCCGCTGGAGCCGCCGGACGAGCCCATGCCACCCGAGCTGCCCATGCCGCCCGATGAACCCATGCCGCTCGAGCCCATGCCGCCCGACGACGACTGCCCGCCCGTGCCGCCACCGACGCCCATGCCGCTCGACGTCGTGCCGCCCGAACCGCTGGAGCCGCTCGTGCCGCCCATTTCGTTCTGGCCCTGGCCGCCGCTGCGCGACGAACGCCAGTTGCTGAACTCGTCGCTGAACTTGCGGTAGCGTTCCTGCCGCCAGGTGTGATAGTCGTTGTCCAGGTTGCGGATCTGCTCTTCGCGCCACTGGTGGTAGTCGGGGTCGTGGTGGCTGTGCCCTCCGCCGCTCATGCCGCCGCCGGTGTAGCTGCCATGCCCTTCGCCGCTGGAGCCGTAGCCGCCCTGCGAGCCGCCGTAGCTGCCTTGCCCGTACGAGCCGCCTTGGCCGTAGTTGCCGGACTGCCCATAGGACGTGCTGCCGCCGCCCTGGCCCATCTGGCCGCCGTAGTTGCCCTGGCCATAGCTGGAGCCCCAGCCGCCCTGGCCGCCGCCGGACATGCCCTGGCTGCCGCCCTGGCCGCCTTGCCAGCCGCCGTACTGTTGCGAGCCCCAGCTATTGCCTTGCTGGCCGCCGTAGCCCTGGCTGCCGTAGCCCATGCCGCCGCCCATGCCGCGCCCCATGTCGCTGCCCATGCCGCCACCCTGGCTGCCATAGCTGCCGCGGTTGTAGGTGTCGCCTTGGCCGCCGTAGCCTGGAGAGCCGTAGCCTTGCGAACCGCCGGAGCCTTGCGAGCCACCGTAGCCGCCTTGCGAGCCACCGTAGCCGCCCTGGGAACCACCGTACCCGCCTTGGGAACCACCGTAGCCCTGCGAGCCGCCCGAGCCCTGCGAGCCGCCGTAACCACCTTGCGAGCCGCCCTGGCTTGCCTGCGATCCACCGAAGCCGCCCTGGCCGCCGTAGCCGCCACCCTGGCCGTAGCTGCCGCCGCCTTGGCCGTAGCTGCCGCCACCCTGGCCACCGTAGCCGCCACCGCCTTGCCCGTACTGGCTACCACCGCCCTGCTGGCCATGGCCTTCCTGCCCGTACCCTTGCGAGCCGCCCCACTGGCCTTGCTGCCCATAGCGGCCCCAGTCGCCCTGGCCACCACCGTGGCCGCCGTGCTGGCCGTAGTTGCCGCCCGCGCCGCCGAAGCCGGAGGACTGCATGCCGGCCGCGTTGCGCGCGTAGCCGCCCTGGCCGCCGAACTCGCTGCCGCTGCCGCCGAACTCGCTGCGGCCCCAGCCGCCGCCGCCTTGCCCATAGTCCGAGCCCGACTGTCCACGTCCGTAGCCATGGCTCTCGCCGCCGTAGCCGCCATAGCCGCCCGACTGCTGCGAGCCGAACTCGCTGCCCGACCGCTGCCCGTAATTGGAGCCCTGCGACGAGCCCTGTGCGCCGCCCCAGTTGCTGCTGCCGCCACCACCGCCGGAGGAGCCGCCGCCGCTGCTACCCGCGTTGCCGCTGCTCGCGCTGCTTCCGCCCACGCCCTGTCCGCGGTCCTGCTGCTGCTCGCCGTAGCGGCCCTGCCGGCCTGGATCTTCGTAGTCACGAGATGCCATCGATGTTCTCCTTTGGATGTGTGCCGACAACCATAGGAGGCTCAGCACCGACACCCTGTCGGAAAAACTCCGATGCCTTGTAGGACAGCTGGACTGCTGCGCGGCCGCAGCTCAATGCCCGTGCGCGATGCTGCTGACCGCGGTCACCATGCCGATGCCGGCGAGCAGCCAGAGGATCTGCGCGATGGTTTCGCGCGCGCCGAGGCGCTTCTGCAATTGCGGGATCAGGTCCGCCAGCGCGACGTAGATGAAGCTGCTGCTCGCCACCGCCAGGAAGAACGGCAGCCAGTCGTGCAGGCGGTCGACGAGCCACCAGCCCGCGAGCCCGCCGAGCGGCGTGACGGCGCCCGCGAGTGACACTTTCAACAGCGCCGCGTTGCGGTTGCCGCCGGTCGTGCTGCGTAGGACGACGAGGTCGCCGATGTGGTGCGGCACTTCGTGCGCCAGCACGGCCAAAGCCGCGACGAGGCCCAGCCGGAAATCCGCGACGAATGCCGAAGCGATGAGCACGCCGTCGCCGAAACAGTGGAAGCTGTCGCCGGTGAGGATGGCCCAGCCACCCGACCGCGGCCCGGCGTCGTGGTGATGATGGTGATGCCCGTCGTGGCCGTGCTCGTCGCCATGGTGGTGTTCATGGCCGTGGTGCCACAGCTCCGCCTTGTCGAGCAGGAAGAAGAACACCAAGCCGACGAGCAGCGTGCCGAACAGGGCCTTGGGGTCCGCCTTGCTTTCCAGCGCCTCGGGCAGCAGATTCATGAACGCCGTGGCGAGCAGCGCGCCCGCGGCCAGGCTGAGCAGGTGCTGCGTCGACTGTGCGCGTGCACGGTCGTCGTTGCGCGGCAGCCAGCCCAGCCGCAGCAGCATGGCCGCGAGCCACACGCTGCCGATGCCGGCAGCGAGAGTGGACAGGAGGATGGCGCCGATGCTGCTCAAGCCGCTCCGTTCGCCTTGAACCAGTCAAGGGCGCGCTTCCAGCCGTCTTCGGCGGACGCCTGGACGAAGCTGGGCCGGTAGTCCGCATGGAAGCCGTGCGGCGCATCGGGGTACACGACGAATTGCGACGCCTTCGCGGCGGGCGAGCCGGCCGCGAGCGCCGCCTTCATGCGGTCCACTGTGTCGAGGGGAATGCCCTGGTCCTTGCCGCCGTAGAGGCCGAGCACCGGCGCTTTCAGTTGCGCGGCGACATCCACTGGATGCTTCGGCTGCAAGTCGTTCGGCTGCCCCACGAGCCGGCCGTACCACGCCACGCCCGCCTTGACCGGCGCATGCGCGGCATACAGCCACACGATGCGGCCGCCCCAGCAGAAGCCGGTGACCGCCGCCTTGTTCACGTCGCCGCCGTTGGCGCCGGCCCACTTGAGCGCGCCGTCGAGGTCGGCCATCACCTGCGCGTCGGGCACCTTGGCCACCACCTCGGCCATCAGCTTGCCGATCTCGCCGTACTTGCCGGGGTCGCCCTGGCGCGCGTACAGCTCCGGCGCGATCGCGAGGTACCCCGCCTTCGCGAAGCGGCGCGCGGTGTCGGCGATGTATTCGTGCACGCCGAAGATTTCCTGCACGACCAGCACCACGGGCAGACCTGTCTTGCCCGCCGGTGCGGCGCGATACGCGGGCACCTTGAAGCCGTTCACCTCGTAGGTGATCTCGCCCGTCACGAGCCCGTCGGACGGCGTCTTGATGGCCGTCTGCGCCACCACGGCGCCCGCCGTCGCTGCATAGCCCACGCCCAGCGCCGCTTTCAGCGCGGTGCGGCGCGTCGCGCCCTCGGTGCCCGGGCCGGGCACCAGCGAATCGAATTCCTTCTTCAAATCGTCACGCAACATCACTGGACTCCTCGTTGTTGGAAGCAGGGAGTGTATTCTTCGGCGCAAGGAGAAAACACCATGCCCACCATCCGAGTCGACATGTTCGAAGGCCGCACGCCGGAGCAGAAACGCGAGTTCGTCAAGGCGCTGACGCAAGCGTGCGTGACGGCGCTTGGCAGCAAGCCGGAGTCGGTCGACGTGATCCTGTACGACATCAAGCCGAGCGACTGGGCCACCGGCGGCGAACTCTGGAGCGAGAAGAAGAAGTCGGGTTAATGCGCCTTGTCCCAGTTGGGGCCGGTGCCGATCTCGGCGAGTAGCGGCACACGCAGCTCCGCGACACCCGCCATGATGCGCGGGACCTCGGTGCGCAGCCACTCCACTTCGTCTTCCGGCACCTCGAAGACCAGTTCGTCGTGCACCTGCATGATCATGCGCGTGCGCCGGTTCTCGCGGTCCAGCACCTGCTGCACCTGCACCATCGACATCTTGATCAGGTCCGCGGCCGTGCCCTGCATCGGCGCATTGATGGCCGCGCGTTCGGCGCCGCCGCGGCGCGGCCCGTTGGGTGAGTTGATCTCGGGCAGGTACAGCCTGCGGCCGAACACCGTCTCGACGTAACCCTTGCTCTTGGCCGACAGCCGCGTCTCGTCCATGTACGTCTTCACGCCCGGGTAACGCTGGAAGTACCGGTCGATGTAGTTCTTGGCCGCCGTATTGTCGATGCCGAGGTTGCGCGCGAGGCCGAAACTCGACATGCCGTAGATCAGGCCGAAGTTGATCACCTTGGCATAGCGCCGCTGCTCGCTCGACACCTGTTCGGGCGGCACGCCGAACACTTCCGCAGCGGTCGCGCGGTGCACGTCCATGTTCTCGCGGAACGCACGCAGCAGCGCCTCGTCCTCGCTGATGTGCGCCATGATGCGCAGCTCGATCTGGCTGTAATCGGCGCTGGCGATCAGGTTGCCCGGCGCCGCGATGAAGGCCTCGCGGATGCGGCGGCCTTCCGGCGTGCGGATCGGGATGTTCTGCAGGTTGGGGTCGTTCGACGACAGGCGCCCCGTCACCGCCACGGCCTGCGCGTAGTGCGTGTGCACGCGGCCGGTCTTGGGGTGCACCATCAGCGGCAGCTTGTCGATGTACGTGCCCTTCAGCTTCGAGAGCGACCGGTGCTCGAGGATCTTCGCGGGCAGCGGGTAGTCCTCCGCCAGTTTCTCCAGCACTTCCTCGTCGGTGGACGGTGTTCCGCTCGCCGTCTTCTTCACCACCGGCAGGCCCTGCTTCGTGAAGAGGATCTCGCCGATCTGCTTCGGGCTGCCCAGGTTGAAGGGCTGGCCCGCGAGCTCGTGTGCTTCCTTTTCCAGCGCCATGATGCGCTGGCCCAGCTCGTGCCCTTGCCGCCCGAGCTCCTCGGAATCGACCAGCACGCCGTTGCGCTCGACGCGGAACAGCACTTCGCTCGACTCCATCTCCAGCTCGTAGATGAACTTCAGCTTCGAGTCGCGTTCGAGCTTGGGCCACAGGGCGAGGTGCACATCCAGCGTCTGGTCCGAGTCCTCGCACGAATACTCCGCCGCCTTCTCGATCGGCACCTGGTGGAAGCCGATCTGGTTGGCGCCCTTGCCGGCAATGGTTTCGTAGTCGATGCCCTGCCGCCCGAGGTGCCGCTCGGCCAGCGACGCCAGGCTGTGCGGCTTGTGCACTTCGAGCACGTAGCTTTCCAGCATGGTGTCGTGCACGTAGCCGCGCACGTCGATGTCGTGGTTCTTGAAGACGTGGCGGTCGTACTTGATGTGCTGACCGAGCTTCAGGCGCTCGGGGTTCTCCAGCCAGGGCCTGAGCTTCGCCAGCACTTCATCGCGCGGCAGCTGGTCGGGCACGCCCTGGTAGTCGTGCGTGAGCGGGATGTAGGCCGCGATGCCCGGTTCGGTGGAGAACGACAGCCCCACGATGCCCGCGCGCATCTCGTCGAGCGAATCGGTCTCGGTGTCGAGCGCGACGAGTTCGGCGGACTCGATCTTCGCGAGCCACCTGTCGAACGCCTCCCACGTGAAGATCGTGTCGTACTGCAGGTTGGTGGCCTTCGACAGGCCCGAGAGGTCCGGCTCCTCGAACAGCCCCATCGGGCCCGGGCCGGCGCCGACTTTCTTCTTGCTGCGCTGTTCCTCGATCAGCTCCGGCGGCACGTCGTGCGTCTCCAGCTGCTTGACGAGCCCCTTGAAGCCGTACTTCTCGTAGAACGCCTTGAGCGCTTCGGTGTCCTGCCCGCCGATGACGATGTCCTCGAGCTTCGGGAAGCCGGGGATGTGTTCCGCGAGGTCGCAATCGGTCTTGATCTTCAGCAGCTCGCGCCCCTTGGGCAGCCAGTCGAGTGCCTTGCGCAGGTTCTCGCCGACGGCGCCCTTCACCTTGTCGGCGTTCGCGACGAGGTTCTCGACCGAGCCGTATTCCTGCAGCAGCTTCACGGCGGTCTTCGGCCCGACCTTGTCGACGCCCGGCACGTTGTCCACGGAGTCGCCCACCAGCACCTGGTAGTCGAGCATCTGCGAAGGCGGCACGCCGAACTCCGCCGTCACGCCCGCGATGTCGCGCTTGCGGTCGTTCATCGTGTCGATCACGGTGACGTGCTCGTTCACGAGCTGCGAGAGGTCCTTGTCGCCGCTGGAAATCACCGTCTCCACGCCGGCCTGGGTCGCGCAGCAGGAGAGCGTGCCGATCACGTCGTCGGCCTCCACGCCCGGCACATTGAGCACCTTCCAGCCGAGCAGGCGCACCACTTCGTGGATCGGGTCGATCTGCGCCCGCAAGTCAGGCGGCATCGGCGAGCGCGTGGCCTTGTACTCGGGGTACAGCTCGTCGCGAAAGGTCTTGCCGGGCGCGTCGAACACGCAGGCCGCATAGTCCGCGCGCACGTCCCGGCGCAGCTTCTGCATCATGTTGATCATGCCGCGGATGGCGCCCGTGGCCGGGCTCGTGGGGTCGCCGGGCACCGCGCGCAGGTCGGGCATGGCGTGGAAGGCGCGGTAGAGGTAGCTGGAGCCGTCGACCAGCAGCAGGGTCTTCTTCGGTTGTTCGGGGGAGTCGCTCATCGGGGAGCATTGTGCCCCGCCGCCGCAGCGGGGCGTGCTCAGGTTGCGGCAAGCGTGGCGAGGAGACTCCTGATCGCATCGCACTGCCGCCGTACCGCGGGGCTGGGCCCGCTGCGGGACACTTTGTCGAGCAGTGCGGGCACGTCGACTTTCATGGCATCCAGCAATTGGCGTGCGGTTTCCTTGTCCACCGTCGACCTGGCGACCCCGGTGAGGACCCCGATCGCAACCCACGGCACCTCCTGTGCTGCCGAGATCGCCGCCGCAGACATCGGCCTGCCGTCGACCGCATGCGCGGACAGGCAGATTTCGAGCTTGTCGTTGCCGGAAACACCGGGGCTCTCGAGGATCGCCCGCACGTGCGCAGCAATCGCATCGGCGCTGTCCTCCCAATCCCGAAAGCGCGGCTCGCTGGCGGCGAGCGCCGCCAGCATCGGCGCCCCGACCTCCGACCGCGCCATCAACATGGCCTTCCAGTGCCTGGCGATGCAGGGCTTGCCCGGCGGGCCGAGCACCGCGCTCACGACCTCTTTCATCACCCAGGACTTGCCATTCGCCACGGCGTCATGCTGGATGCGGCCCATCACGCCATCCACCGGCACCTCGGCAGGCAGGTCCGCGGCGATCCTGACGATCTCGCGCAACGAGGAGCGCACGACGTCCCTGGAGGGCCAGGGCTGGACGATGGCCTCGATCTCCCGGCTGATGAAGAAGAACGGTGCCGGCTGGTTGTTCTGCTTGAGGATGTCGGCCCGCTGTCGCCCGTCGGATGGCGACTCCCACTTGAATTGATCCTCCGACTCGGCCGCTTGCCGCACCTCGGCCGCGATCCCGGCATAGAAGCGCTCGATCGCCTTGCATCGCTCGGGCATGAACCGCTCGAAGTTCCCGAGCATCCTTGGCAACGGCACGCCGAGGCCCGACAGAAGCAATTCCTGCTTCAGGCTCGTTGTGAGCCCGTGGGACGACGAGACAGCGTCGGCGATCGCGCACGCCACCCAGTCCTGGCCGCAGCCCAATGCGGTCTCCGCCGCACTGGCCCAGATCTCGAACCCCGGTTCGATGACGCTCTGGGCACGTTTGTAGCTCGGGCACGATTGCGCCGTGGCGGCCTGGCAGAAAGCGGATGCGCAGATGCCGCGCTTGGCGTCCTCGCCCAGTACGTGCGACGCGAAAATCGGCGCCAGGAACTTCAGCAGCGCGTCGTACGCACCGTCACCCCAGTCCCGGCCCTTCTGCTTGAGGGCGATGCAATGCATCAACGGCAAGCCGTCCTGCTCGCTGGCCTGCAAGAGCGCCACGGTGCGCTCCTCGCCAAGCGCGGGAGCGGCACGCAGGAGCGACTCGACGATAGCCGTCATCAGCTGTGCGTGCTTACCGAGCACGGCCTGCACCTTGAGCGTGCCCAGGGCGCGCACCGCCGCGGCATCGTGCGGGCATCGAACCAGCATGTCCACGAACGCCCGCACGCTGTTGCGCATGACCTTGGGCCGCCCGGACTGCGCGGCATCGAGAATTTCCCTGCAAAGGGCGGTTGCGTCCAGCGCCGCGGCGGGGCCGCGTTTCACGTCGGCAGCCTGGCGGTCCTGCGACTCGGGCCGCAACTCCTTCAGCACACCAGGTCCGCTGCGGCCCTCGCGGGCCCAGTCGACTTCCTCGAGCCGGGGAAAGTTGCCGAACCCACCGGCCACGTCACCATCGCCGCGCAGCGACCGATCGATGACGACCGACTGGAATCCGGCTTCGCCCCAGAGCTGCGCCTCCGCCCATACCGGCAGCGCCTGGACCGCCAGCACGTTGTCGCGCGAGAGGGCCGTGAGGTCCAGCTCCAGCGGGCCCCCCTCGTCATCGGGCGAACACCGCCGCACGCGCCCGAGCAGCGCATGAGCCTTTTCGTCGGGCACGCTGCAGCGGCCCTCCAGGGCCTCGGAAATGGCCGCATGCCGCTGCACGGGCACCAGCAAGGGGAGCGCGGGTTCGTCCACCTGCAACGGGCGCTGGAACAGAGGAGCGTCACACGTCGGCAGGTGGAGAGTGACCTGTTTGCTTGTCGCGCCCTTGTTGTCCCCGGTCCGGGGCTCGAAGGCCGGTTTCTTGAGAATGCCGCGCGGTTCACGTACACCGCCTGCCTTGCCGTCCATGGTGGTTCCTCGATCGCCAACCCGGTGGGTGACGACGACGGCGTTGCGGTTCTGCGCTGATGGTCTCGACGGCAGGCAGCCCTACAATCGCGCCATGCGCCCCGGCCTCGCCCTCCTCGCCCTCCTCGCATCCTCCGCGTACGCACAGCAGCCCGCCCCCGCGCAGGCGCTGGAGCGCGAACCGCTCGACCCCCGCAAGAACCAGAAGATCGAGCGCATCCGGCACGAGGACGCGGGCTCCCGCATCGACGAGCTGCGCGTGGGCGGCGAGACGCAGCAGATCACGGTGACGACCAAGTCGCGCCTGCCGGCCTACGAGGTCCGCCCGAAGGACGGCAAGAGCCTCTGGACCGTGCGGGGCTTCTGATCCCATGGCGGTCTTCACGGAAGTCTCCGAGGAGGAGGCGCGCGCCCTGATGCGCCTGCTGAACCTGGGAGAGCTCAAGGAGCTGCGCGGCATCCAGGGCGGCATCGAGAACACCAACTACTTCGCCACCACCGAGGCCGGCGAGTACGTGCTGACGCTGTTCGAGCGCCTCTCGTCCGAGCAGCTGCCCTTCTACCTGCACCTGATGCACCACCTGGCCGCGCGCGGCATCCCGGTGCCGGACCCGCAGGTGGACAAGGCCGGTGACAACCTGCACATGCTATGCGGCAAGCCGGCGGCCGTGGTCAACCGGCTGCGCGGCGCGAGCGAGCTCGCACCCAACACCGAACATTGCGCGCTCGTCGGCGAAACCCTCGCGCGAATGCACCTCGCCGGCCGCGACTACAACCGCCACCAGCCCAACCTGCGCGGGCTGCCGTGGTGGAACGAGACGGTGCCGGTGGTGCTGCCCTACCTCACCGAGGCGCAGGCCGCGTTGATCTCCAGCGAACTCGCCTACCAGAACCACGTGGCGGCCTCCTCCGCGTACGCCGCGTTGCCCAAGGGGCCGATCCACGCCGATCTCTTCCGCGACAACGTGATGTTCGAGGACCACAAGCTCACCGGCTTCTTCGACTTCTACTTCGCGGGCGTCGACACGTGGCTGTTCGACGTGGCCGTGTGCCTGAACGACTGGGCCATCGACCTGCCCACCGGCGTGCATGACGAGGAGCGGGCCCAGGCCTTCCTGCACGCCTACACGGCCGTGCGGCCCTTCTCCTCGGCCGAGCGGCAGTTGCTGCCGGCGATGCTGCGCGCGGGCGCCCTGCGCTTCTGGATCTCGCGCCTGTGGGACTTCCACCTGCCACGCGAGGCATCGTTGCTCAAACCGCACGACCCGGCCCATTTCGAGCGGGTGCTGCGCGAGCGCATCGCGCATCCCGCTATGCTCCGTTAAATTTCGCACGCTTTCGCGCGCGCCGCGCGCAACAGGCTGCGTCCACGAACGACTCCATCACGTACCTGCCGTGAAGCTCAATATCGTCCCGGCTCGCGCCGGCATCCAATGGGTCAAGCTCGGAGTCCAGACTTTCCTGCGCCAGCCCCTCGCCTTGTCGGGGCTGTTCTTCATGTACCTGATGGCGCTGCTGCTGCTCAACCTCGTGCCGGTGATCGGCCTGGTGGTGTCGCTGGCGGTCGTGCCGGCGGCAACGCTCGGCTTCATGGCTGCGAGCCGGCAGGTCAACGAGGGGCGCTTTCCCCTGCCGACCGTGCTGCTCACGGCTTTTCGGGCGGGCCAGCAACGCTTTCGCGCGATGCTTGTGCTCGGCTCGGTGTTCGCGGCGACGCTGCTCGCGGTCAACCTGCTGGTGAACGTGATGGTGCCGATGCCGCCCGTGCCCGAGAAGGCCGACGCGCGCGTGGTGCTGGCCATGCCGGAGTTCCAGACGCGCTTCCTGCTGTCGAACCTGCTGGCGCTGCCGGTGTACCTTGCGTTCTGGCACGCGCCCGCGCTCGTGCACTGGCACGGGATCTCGCCCGTGAAGAGCATCTTCTTCAGCACGGTCGCCGTGCTGCGCAACTTCGGCGCGCTCGTCGTCTACGGCCTGGGCTGGTTCGGCGTGTCGCTGGCCGGCGTGCTGCTGCTGTCCGTGACCCAGGCCATCTCGGTGTTCCTCGCGACGGCGCTGGTGCTGCCCTGGTTCCTGATCACCGGCACGATGTTCTTCGCCTCGATCTATTTCACCTTCCGCGACAGCTTCGTCGCGGACGAACCGCCCCTTCCGGAGACCAACGATGAGTGAACGACACGTTTTGATGGGCAGGAAAGAAGAGGAGCTGCTGTGGTTCCAGCGCCGCAGCTTCCTCAAGGCGGCGGCCGCATGGACCGCGATGGGCGGCTTCGCCGCCGCGTGGGCGCAGCAGCGCAGCAACGTGGTGGAGCTGCGCGGCGACGCCACCGTGAACGGCGAGCGCCTGCGCGAGGGGCAATTCATCCAGACGGGCGACCAGGTGCAGACCGGGCCCGACTCGCACCTGATCTTCGTCGTGGGCAACTCCGCCTTCCAGGTGCGCCAGAACTCGCGCTTCACCGTGGACCGTGGCCCGACGCTCAACGCGGTGGCGGCGCTGCGCATGCTCACGGGCGCCATCGTCAGCGTGTGGGGCAAGGGCTCGCAGCGGCAGATCATCACCCCCACGCTCACCGCCGGCATCCGCGGCACGGGCGTGTACACGGAGATCTTCCCCGAGCGCAGCTACCGCAGCTACTTCTGCAACTGCTACGGCGTGGTGGACATGTCCGCGGGCGGCGACCGCACCGTGTCCACGGCGGACTACCACCAGTCCTTCTGGGGCGAGCCGGCACCGGTGAACGGCAAGCTGCTGACGCCCGCGCGCGCGATCAACCACACCGACGAGGAAGTGGAAGCCCTGGCCAAGCTGGTGGGCCAGCGCACGGCCTGGGAGATCGCGGGCAAGAAGGGCACCAAGGACGGCAGCGGCTACATGGACCCGCAGCCCGGGCAGATGCACCCGCTGATGCGCGACCAGCCCGCGGCGCCGCAGGCGCCTGCGTCGGCGCCGCGGCAGTAATACGTCGATCAGACCGCGGGGAATTGCGACCTGCCGCCTGCTTCACGGTAAGCCTGGAACATTCCCGGTGCGCTGAAGTCCATCGCGAACACGAGCGGAAACCGCGCGATATCGACCGTGCTGTGGATCTCACCGTGGTTTTGGTCCGTTCCGAAGACACGGCGAACAGCGTCGTCTTGCAGGTCGAATTTCAAGGTCACATCGTTGCCGTTCTTGGCGACAACGCACGCGCGGACGCTCACGCCCCCGGCACCGGTGAGCTGGATGGGAGCGCGGCGGTCTTCGGGGACCCTGACGAGCTGTGCCAGGCGCGCGCCATCCAGACCGAGATTGAACAGGCCCTGCTCGCCAGCCAGCGCCGGGGGAAACTCGACGAACCCCGCAACAACACCCTTGGCGTCCAGAACGACCGCAGCGCGCTTCGATTCGGCTTGCCCGTGGTACCCGGGCGCTGGTTCGGGAAGCTGCACCATGCCACCGGAGAGGCGAGGCGACATTCCGAGCACGTGTTCGTCATATGGCGGAGGAGGTTGCGGTTCGTCGGGGAGCCGGAATTCGTCCGGCTCGGCTGACCCGTATTGCGGAGGCAGGACCTTGTGTTCGAGGCCGTCTTGCGGGGCAGGCTCCGGCCCGCCGAGCACAATCTTGTGTTCGCGGTCGTCGAGCGCCTGTTTCGACTCGTGTTGCGAAGCCTGGGGCTGCCAGGACCGCTGTCCTGGTGATACCGGGGGGAGCATGGCGGGAACCTCCATTCGCGGCCGAATGCGGCCTACAAGTGGGTAACGGTCGGCGTTCGTTGGTTTCATCGCTTCCGTCCACCGCAGCGTGACGCGACCTGACCAAGACCAAAGCACGTGCGCGCACACATAATGTGCGCATGCTCGGCATTCGTCCTGTGTTGTACGCGCTGACCGCGGCCACACTGCTGCATGCCGCCGCTTGCGGCGACCGCCACGACGGCGCGTGGTCAGGCTACGCCGAAGCGGACTACATCTACGTGGGCGCGCCGTTGGCCGGCACCTTGACAGCATTGCATGTGCAGCCGGGCGACAACGTGCCGCGCGGCAAGCCGCTCTTCGAACTCGAATCCGAAGCCGAACGGGCCGCGCGCGACGAAGCGCGAGCGCGCGTCGAAAGCGCGCGCTACCAGGCGCAGAACACCGACAAGGGCCGCCGGCCCGAAGAAGTCGCGGTACCCGCTGCGCAGCTGGACCAGGCACGTGCGCAAGCCGAACTCTCGCGGCGCGACCTGGTGCGCAAGCAGGAGCTCGCGGCCAAGGGCTTCATCGCGCAGGCGCAGGTGGACGAAGCGCGCACCGCGCTGCGGCAGGCGCAGGACCGCGTGGCGGAACTCACCGCCACCGTGCAGGTTGCCAAACTGCCGGCGCGCCCCGACGAACGTGCAGCAGCCGACGCGCAGGTGAACGCCGCGCAGCAGGTGTTGCGGCAGGCCGAGTGGCGCGAGCAGCAGAAAAAGCAGCTCTCGCCCGCCGACGCGCAAGTGAGCGAGACCTTCTTCCGCCCCGGCGAGTTCGTCGCGGCCGGACAGCCCGTGCTGGCGCTGCTGCCGCCCGGCAACATCAAGGCGCGCTTCTACGTGCCGCAGGCGCAGCTGCCTTCGGTGGCGCTGGGGCAGAGGGTGCAGCTGCGCTGCGACGGCTGCGGCGGTGCCATCGAAGCACGCATCAGCCGCATCGCGACGCAGCCCGAGTACACGCCGCCAGTGATCTATTCGAATTCGCAGCGGGCGAAGCTGGTGTTCCTCGTCGAGGCGAAGCCAGTACCTGCAGCCGCCACGAAGTTGAGGCCGGGGCAGCCCTTGGACGTGCAGCCCCTCGAAGCCCGCAAGCCATGAACGCCTCGCCGCCGACGTCGACCCTGGCCATCGACGTGCGCGGCCTGACCAAGAAGTTCGGCGAGCGCGTCGTCGTGGACCACGTGGACCTGCAGGTCGCGCAAGGCCGCATCTGCGGCTTCCTCGGCCCCAACGGCAGCGGCAAGACCACGACGATCCGCATGCTGTGCGGGCTGCTCAAGCCGGATGCGGGCGAAGGCACCTGCCTCGGCCTCGACGTGCTGCGCGAGTCGCGCGCGATCAAGCTGCAGGCCGGCTACATGACGCAGAAGTTCGGGCTGTACGAGGACCTGTCGATCCGCGAGAACCTGGACTTCATCGCGCGCCTGTTCCAGCTGCCGCAACGCCACGCCGCGGTCGATGAAGCGCTCGAGCGCCTCGGCCTCACCGCGCGGCAGCAGCAGCTCGCCGGCGCGCTTTCGGGCGGCTGGAAGCAGCGGCTCGCGCTCGCCGCATGCCTGATCCACAAGCCGCGCCTGCTGCTGCTCGACGAACCGACGGCGGGCGTGGACCCGAAGGCGCGGCGCGATTTCTGGGACGAGATCCACCGGCTCGCGCAGGAAGGCATCACGGTGCTCGTCTCCACGCACTACATGGACGAAGCCGAGCGCTGCCACGAACTGGTCTACATCGCTTACGGGCGCGTGCTCGCACGAGGCACGGCAGCGCAGGTGATCGAGCAGGCCGGGCTGCCGCCGGACGCGAACCTCGAAGCCGCCTTCGTGAGCCTGGTCGCGCAGGCGCAGGACAACTTCGCCACGCCATGATCCTGAAGCTGTCCGTCGGCCGCATGCTCGCGGTCTTCATCAAGGAGTTCCAGCAGATGCTGCGCGACCGCCTGACCTTCGCCATGGCGGTGGGCATCCCGGTGCTGCAGCTGATCCTCTTCGGCTACGCGATCAACACCGACCCCAAGGGCCTGCCCACCGCGCTCGTCGCCGCCGACGACAGCCCGATGGCGCGCAGCATTTCGGCCAGCCTGCAGAACACCGGCTACTTCCGCATCGTGCACCAGGGCACGAGCGAGCGCGAGGCCGAGCACCTGCTGGAAACCGGCGACGCGCAGTTCGTCGTCGTGATCCCGCCGCAGTTCGGCCGCCGGCTCGTGCGCGGCGAGAAGCCGCAGTTGCTGGTGGCCGTGGATGCGACGGACCCTTCGGCTGCGGGCAACGCACTCGCCGCGCTCTCGGGCGTCGCATCCCGCGCGCTGCAGCCGGACCTGCATGGCCCCTTGCAACCGCTGCGCGCCGAAGCGCCCGCATACGACGTCGTCGTGCACCGCCGCTACAACCCTGAGGGGCTCTCACGCTACAACATCGTCCCCGGCCTCGTCGGCACCATCCTCACGATGACGATGGTGATGCTCACCGGCCTGGGCATGACCCGCGAGCGCGAGCGCGGCACGATGGAGAACCTGCTCGCCACGCCCGTGCTGCCGGCCGAAGTGATGGCCGGCAAGATCCTGCCCTACGTGGTGATCGGCTACATCCAGCTCGGCGTGATCCTCGGCGCCGCGTGGCTGCTGTTCGACGTGCCGATGACGGGCAGCGTGCTGCTGCTGCTCGGGATGATCGGCATCTTCATCGTGGCGAACCTCGGCGTGGGCTTCACCTTCTCCACCATCGCGCGCAACCAGCTGCAGGCGGTGCAGATGACGTTCTTCTTCTTTTTGCCCAGCATGCTGCTCTCGGGCTTCATGTTCCCCTTCCGCGGCATGCCGCAGTGGGCGCAGTGGCTGGGCGAGGTGCTGCCCCTCACGCACTTCCTGCGCATCGTGCGCGGCATCATGCTCAAGGGCGCGCAGGCGGCGGACCTGTGGGGCGACGTGTGGCCCATGCTGGCGTTCATGGGCGTGGCCGGCGCGGTAGCGCTCATGCGCTACCGGCAGACGATCGACTGAGGACGCGCGCTCAGCCGCCGTTCTTCGCGCGGTAGGCGACCAGCGCCTTCGACAGCTCCTGGTACTCCTCGCATGTCTTGTTGCCGCACAGCGCCTCGAGCTCGACGAGGTGTTTCTCGGCTTCGGCGGGCTTCTTGTCCATCAGGTACGCCTGGCCGATGTACTCGTGCAGGCCGCGGTGCTTCGGGTCGATCTTCAGGCCGGTCTGGTAATGCTCGATCGACTTCACCAGGTTGGGCTGCGGCTGCGTGCGGTAGGTGTAGCCGAGCAGGTTGTGGATGTCGGCGTTGCGCGGGTCCTCGCGCACGGCAACCTGCAGCTCGCGCATGGCGCGCGAATGCTCCTTGGCGTCCAGCGCCTTGCGGGCGGCGGCGATGCGCTCGGCGACGCTGGGGGAGCGGACGCTCGGGTTGCTGCCCGGCGTGTCGGCTGCGCGCGACAGGCCCGTGGAAAGGATCGCGCTCGCGACAGCCGCAGTCAAAAGGATTCGTTTCATGGGGTTCTCCTCGCATGGGAGTGTGGGAGCGGGCCCGCGGCCCGTCAACGCCCGACACGCAGGCACAAACGCGGCGCGCCGCACGCCGGATGCGGCACTAGTTCACAGGACCGAAGGACTTGCGCGGATGTAAAGAGATGTGAGAATTGTGGCGAAGCAGTAGGAGCGAGGTGATGAGCCGCAAGGTCAACGTGTTCGCAGGGGCAACCATTCCCCAGCCGCTCGTCGAGGAGCTGCCGCAGGACGCTGCGTGGGACGAGTGGTCCAAGGCCGTCGAGGACCAGGAGCACAAGTACGCGCCGACGGCGCCGCAGTCGTTGCCGATGAAGCTGGGGCGCGATACGCGCTACGAACAGACGGCGCCGGCGACGCTCGAGGAGCTCGACGCGCTGGAAGCGCGCAAGGCGGCCGCAGCGGCCGCCGTGGCACCCGCGCCGGCCAAGGCGAGCGGCCTCTCGCTCGACGAGATGATCCAGAGCTTCCGCCGCGAGAACATCGTCTGCCTGCACCAGAGCTACTGGACCAAGATGTACGTGCTGCTCGCGCAGCACCGCAAGGGCAGCGCGCGCCTGCCGCCGCCGCCGCTGACCGGCAAGGTGTGGGACGCAACGCCCGTCACGGCCAAGCGCATGAGCTTCCATGCCCACCTGGAGTGGGCGTCGATGCACGGTTGCCTGCCGGACATCTACGCATTCCTCAAGGAAATGCCCAGCGAGGCGTGGTTCCGCGGTTAATCGACCGGCGTCAATTTCGCGACCGACAGCGCCAGCCACTTCTCGCCATGGCGCGGGAACGCGATCTTCGCGCGCGCGTCGTCGCCGCTGCCTTCGAGCAGCTGCACCTTACCCTCGCCGAATTTCGTGTGGAACACCTTCATGCCGGGCTTCAGGCCGTGCGCGGGCGCGGCCTTCTGCGGCGGCACCTCGGGTGACGCGAAGGTCTCCGACGACTTGTAGCTGGTGCTGCGCGTCGTCGGGTAGCCCATGCCGAAGCCGAAAGCCGAGCCGCCGAAGCTCTGGTTCTTCGGCGTGAGCCACTTGAGCGCGTGCTCCGGCAGCTCGTCGAAGAAGCGGCTCTTGACGTTGTAGCGCGTCTGCCCGTGCAGCAAGCGCGTCTGCGAGTGCGACAGGTACAGGCGCTTGCGCGCGCGTGTGATCGCCACGTACATGAGGCGCCGCTCTTCCTCGAGGCCCTCGTAGTCGGCGAGCGAACGTTCGCTGGGGAACAGGCCCTCTTCGAGGCCGGTGACGAACACCACGTCGAACTCCAGCCCCTTGGCCGAGTGGACCGTCATCAGCTGCACGGCCTCCTGTCCGGCCTGCGCCTGGTTGTCGCCGGACTCGAGCGCGGCGTGCGTGAGGAAGGCGGCCAGCGGCGACAGGGTCTCCCCCGTATCGGCGTCCGGCGGCACATAGTCGGGCGCGGGCTCGTTGATCTCCGGCAGCGAAGGATCGAGGCCCTGGCTCGAGGGCGATTGCCGCAGCATCGTCGAACCATGCTCGTCGATGGGCAGCGCCACTGCGTCGCGCCCGAAGCCCTCCTGCGTGACGAAGCTCTCGGCCGCGTTGACCAGTTCCTCCAGGTTCTCGATCCGCTCCGCGCCCTCGCGCTCGGCCTTGTAGTGGTCGATGAGGCCGCTTTGCTGCAGCATCACGTCGATGATCTCGCGCAGCGTGAGGCCCTGCGTCTCTTCGCGCATCCGGTCGATCTTCGCGACGAAGGCCGCGAGGTTGGTGCCCGCCTTGCCGGTGGTCTTGTGCACGGCGTCGTGCAGCGACGAGCCGGTGGCCTTCGCGGCGTCCTGCAGCTGTTCGACGCTGCGCGCGCCGATGCCACGCGGCGGGAAGTTCACCACGCGCAGGAAGCTGGTGTCGTCGTTGGGGTTCTCCAGCAGGCGCAGGTAGGCCAGCGCGTGCTTGATCTCGGCCCGCTCGAAGAAGCGCAGTCCGCCATAGACGCGGTACGGCACACCGGCGTTGAAGAGGCCCGTCTCGATCACGCGGCTTTGCGCGTTGCTGCGGTAGAGCACCGCGATCTCGCTCTTGGGCACGTCATCGCGGACAAGGTGGCGCACTTCTTCCACCATCCACTGCGCCTCCGCCATGTCGGTGGGCGCTTCGTACACCCGCACCGGCTCGCCCGCGCCCTGGTCCGTGCGCAGGTTCTTGCCGAGGCGATTGCGGTTGTGGCTGATGAGCTCGTTGGCCGAGTCGAGGATGTTGCTGTAGCTGCGGTAGTTCTGCTCCAGCTTGATCTGGTGCTGAACGTTGAACTCGCGCACGAAGTCCGCCATGTTGCCCACGCGCGCGCCGCGGAAGGCGTAGATGCTCTGGTCGTCGTCGCCCACCGCGAAGACGCTGTTGCCCTCGCCCGCGAGGACCTTGATCCACGCGTACTGCAGCTTGTTGGTGTCCTGGAACTCGTCGATCAGGATGTGGCGGAAGCGCCGGCGGTAGTGCTCGCGGATCGGGTCGTTGTCGCGCAGGAGTTCGTAGCTGCGCAGCATCAGCTCGCCGAAGTCCACCACGCCTTCGCGCTGGCACTGGTCCTCGTAGAGCTGGTAGATCTCGACCTTGCGGCGGTCCTCCTCGCCGCGCACTTCCACCATGTTGGGGCGCAGGCCGTCCTCCTTGCAGCCGGAGATGAACCACTGCAGTTCCTTGGCGGGGAAGCGCTCGTCGTCGACGTTGTTGGCCTTCATCACGCGCTTGATGGCGGACAGCTGGTCCTGCGTGTCGAGGATCTGGAAGGTGGACGGCAGGTTGGCGAGTTTCCAGTGCGCGCGGAGGAACCGGTTGCACAGGCCGTGGAAGGTGCCGATCCACATGCCGCGCACGTTGACGGGCAGCATCGCCCCCAGGCGCGTCATCATTTCCTTGGCGGCCTTGTTGGTGAAGGTGACCGCGAGGACGTTGCCGGGCCCGATGCGGCCCTGCGACAGCAGCCAGGCGATGCGCGTGGTGAGCACGCGCGTCTTGCCCGAGCCGGCGCCGGCCAGGATGAGCGCGTGCTCGTCGGGCAGCGTGACGGCCGCGCGCTGCTCAGGGTTGAGGTGTTGTAAGAGCGGGGACTCGGCCGCGACTTCTGGGAACATACAGGCATTGTAGAAAGCACGCTCCCTCTAATGGCCCGTCTTGCCCTCTCGCTGCTGACCTTTTTTGCCGCCACGGCTGTCCACGCGCAATCTTCGTGTTCCAGCGACGGCGTGCCCGCGCCGGTGGCCGTGCTGGAGCGGTTCATCAGCGCGGATTGCGAGTCTTGCTGGCAGGACCCCAAAGCCCCCCATGCGGGACATCACGAGGTCGCGCTCGATTGGGTCGTGCCCGGCGCCAAAGGCGACGATGCGCCCCTGGCGGCCGTGGCCACGCGCGATGCGCTGGCGCGGCTGGAGGCCTTGCGGCGCGGGGCACCTGCCAGGGCCGACTCTGTCCGCACGGTGCGCACCGGGCGCGCAAGCCTGCGCGTCGCCCAAGGGCTGGCTTTCAATGACTACGTCGGCGCGTCGCTGGATGCGAAGCAGCCCGGCAGCGCGTGGCTGGTTCTCGTCGAGGAACTGCCCGCGGGGACGGAAGGCAGCGCCGTCGCGCGCAACCTGGTGCGCAATGTCCTGCACGTCGAGCGCAGGCGCGGTGCGATTTCGGAGACTCGGTCCATGCAGATCCCGGAAGGCGCGAAGGCCGAGCGGCTGCGCGTCGTCGGCCTTCTCTTCGATGAGCGTGGCCGGCTGTCGGCCACCGCTGTATCGGCCTGCCCCTGACCGTCACCCGCAATGCCAGCCCGTTAACCCCGTTTCGCGCCCCCGGCCGTAGAAGCCTCACCACCACGACAAGGAGAGCTTCATGGCCGGCATCGGGGCGCTTTCGCGCCGCACTTTCGGGCTGCTCGCGGCCGCCGCGACGACTTCGCTCTGGGCCCTGAGCCCGCCACCGCTGCCACGCCCCCAATGGCGGCCGCCGGTGATCGTCGTCCCGCAGGCCGCGCAGCCGGTCCAGCTGCGCGCCGTCACCATCGACACCGACGTGCTCGGCAACCAGGCGCAGTCGCGCATCGAGCTGCGGCTTTTCAACCCCAACCCGCGCGTCCTGGAAGGCGAGCTGCAGTTCCCGCTGCTAGAAGGCCAGGTGGTGACGGGCTTCGCCCTGGACGTGAACGGCCGCCTGCGCGACGCCGTGCCGGTGCCGAAGGCGAAGGGGCAGGAGATCTTCGAGGACATCCGCCGCCGGCGCGTGGACCCCGGGCTGCTGGAAGCGACCGCGGGCAACCAGTACAAGCTGCGCGTCTTTCCATTGCCGCCGCAGGGCGAGCGGCGGGTGCAGCTCACCGTGACGGAGACCTTGCCAAGGCTGCACGGGCGCTCTCACCTGCGCATGCCGCTGGTGTTCGCGTCTTCCGTGGGGCAATTGCAGTTGCGCGTGCGGCTCAATGGCATCGCGCGGAAGGACGTGGAACCCCTGTCATTGCCACCGGGTGCGACGCTCGTCGGCGTCGGGCCGGGCACCAGCATCGCTTTCCAGCGAGAGGGCTGGACCGCACCGCAAGGCCCCGCGGGCTGGCTGCATCTCTCGATGGCCGGTGCGCAGGGCGCGCAAGTGCTCGTCGGCGAATCGGCCGGCAAGCGCTACTTCAGCGCGCAGGTGCCGGTGCGTGACGAGCTCGTGCGCCGACCGGACCCCACGCGCATCGCGCTCGTGTGGGACGCCTCCGGTTCCGGCGCGGGACAGGCCCGCGTGCTGCCGGTGCTGGACGCCTACTTCCGCAGCCTTCGTTCGAGCGCGCAGGTCACGCTGCTGGTCGTGCGCAACCGTGTCGAAGCGCCGCGCCAGTTCACCGTCGCCAACGGCAACTGGGACGAGCTGCACGCGGCCTTGCGTGCCGAGCCCTTCGACGGCTCCAGCAATTTCGACGAGCTGCCGATCCCCGAAGGCACGCAAGCGACGCTGTTCGTGAGCGATGGCCTCGCCACCGACGGCAAGCGCCTGATCGGCTACCGCCACGCCGCGCCCGTGTTCGCGATCAGTGGCAGCGCGCAGGCGGACGTGCCGCGCCTCACGCGGCTGGCTGAGAGGACCGGTGGCGCCTTTGTCGATGCAACGCAGCTCTCGCCCGGCGATGCGGTGCGGGCGATGCAGTACGCAGGCTGGCGCATCGAGCGGCTGGCCAGCTTCTCGGCCGAGCAACTCGTCGCGCCGCGGCTGCACATCCGCGATGGGTTGGTCGCCGTCGCCGGCGAGTTGCGCGACGCTTCCGCTCGCATCGAGATCCAGCTGCGCCACGCCGACGGCCGCCGCCGCGTGGTGCCGCTCGAAGTTGCCGCGCCCGCGCTCGCCGGCCGCTGGCCCGCGCAGCAGTGGGCGCAGTGGCGCAGCGCCGAGCTCGCCGAGAATGCGACGCTGCACCAGGCGCAGCTGCGCGAGATCGCTGCGCAGCATGGTGTGGTGGGGCCCAACAGCTCCTTGATCGTGCTGGAGCTCGCCACGGACTACGCGCGCTACGAACTGCCCGCGCCGCCGGACCTCGCGGATGAGGTGGCGCGCTTGCGCGGCGTGCAGTTCGCGCAGGCCACGCAGCAGCGCGCGGCGCACATCGAGGCCATGGTGCGGCAGTTCGAGGCGCGCCAGCGCTGGTGGGAGCGCGACTTCCCGAAAGATGAGCCGAAGCGCCGCGACGAACTCGCGAAGGACCGCAACGCTCCGGCTGCGCTCGGCGAACAGCGATCGGCGAAGGCTGGCATCCCGATGCCGAGCGTCGCTCCGGCCGCTCCTGCCGCGGCGCCGCTGGTGCGACCCGCCCCCGCAACGGCTGCAGACGCCGGCACAGCTGCCGCGCAGGCTCGCGAATCCAGTGCGTTGCGCCGCGAGGCTGCCGGCAAGTCCGCCGACGCGGTCGCGCAATCGTCCGCGCGCCGCGGCTCGCCCGATGCATCCGCCGAACCGCCGCCGTCCAGCATCGCGCTCCAACCCTGGACGCCGGACGCGCCTTACCTGCGCCGCCTGCAGTCCGCCGCCGCGGCCGACGCCTACCGCGTCTACCTCGACGAGCGCGCGCAGAACGCAGCGAGCAGCGCGTTCTTCATCGATGCCGCCGGCGTGTTCTTCCAGCGCGGCGACGAGGCGGTCGCGCTGCGCGTTTTGTCCAACCTCGCCGAGATGAACCTGGAGAACCGCCAGTTGCTGCGCCTCTACGCCTACCGCCTCACGCAAGCCAAGCGCAGCGACCTGGCCGTGCCGGTGTTCGAGCGCGTCGCCGAACTCGCGCCCAACGAGCCGCAGTCCTGGCGCGACCTCGGCCTCGCGTTCGCCGACAGCGGCCGCCCGCAGAAAGCCGTCGACGCCCTCTGGGAAGTGGTGGCCCGCCCGTGGCCGCGCTTCGCCGGCGTGAACATGATCGCGCTCGCCGAACTCAACGCCATCGCAGCCGCGCAGCCGGTGGACCTCTCGCGAGTCGACACCCGCCTGCGCCGCAACCTGCCGCTCGACCTGCGCGTGGTGATGGCCTGGGACACCGACGACACCGACATCGACCTGTGGGTGACGGACCCCAACGGCGAGGTCGCGAGCTATGCCCGCCGACTCACCTACCAGGGCGGCGCCATGAGCCCCGACGCCACCGGCGGCTATGGCCCCGAGGAGTTCGCGCTGCGCCACGCCAAGCCCGGCAGGTACACCGTGCAGGCCCAGTTCTACGGCCACACGCAGCAGTTCCTCTCCGCCGGGACCACGATCATGGTCCGCGTGACCACCGGCTTCGGCACGGCGCAGGCGCGTGACGAATGGCTGACCTTGCGAGTGACGCAGGGGCGGGAGGTGGTGCGGGTCGGCGACGTGTTGGTGGGGGCGGCGCCCTGAATCGGCTAGCGGGAGCGGCGCTTCGGCCCGAGTGCGTCGAGCCGCTGGATCGTCGCGTCTCTTTCGTCGTCGTCGAGAAAGGACGTATCCCGCACGCGCAGGCGAACGAGGGGCAAGGAGACAAGGCCAGCTTCGACTCCTGCGCGAACCCATCGCAGGTCCCGCGGTTCGCCACGCGCCAACTTGGAGATGGCCGCGTCGTTGGGCTCGAGAAACCAGCCGATGACACCGCTGCGCTCCACACGCACCAGGCGCTGCTCCCAGCCCTCCGGCAGCGTCGGCAACTTCGGCGACACGGGATCGAGAAAATACCCGTTCTTGCGGTGAAAGGGACTTCCCTCGCCCAGCGCGGGCTTCAGGTCATAAATGCGCCCTGGGTCCGCAGGCGTGTAGCAATCGGCGTCGATCGACAAGGTCATGCCCGTCGGGATTGCGCTGACCTGCTCCATGCCCAGCACGGACAGGCTGCCGATGACGACATAGTCGGCGTGACCACACTCGTCGCGAGCGGCAGCCAGCAGGTGGAAGATGGCGTCGAGATTCAAGCGGCAAACATCGTGAAGGGCGAGTTCTGCCGCATGGCCGTCCCCCACCCGTCCGCGTCCGAACACATCTGCTGCACGAGTGCTTTCACCGGCAGCGCCAGCCACTCGCGCCAGCGCTCGATGTAGTCCGTGCTGCAGAGCGCAAGCGCTTCCCACCGATCCACCTCGGCCCGGGCATCCCGCAGCATCTTCGATTGCGCAGCTGCAGAGGCAGACAGCAACGTAACGCTCACCTGGTAGTGGCGCACGAGGCGCTCCTGCTCCACCTGCTTCTGCGCGAGCCTCGCGGCCCGGCGTTCATCGAGCTGCGCCCCACGCTCCAGCCAGTCCGGTGGCACGAGCGCGGCAACGACCTTGCGGTGCCGGCGCACGGCAAGCGGCCCGCGCGCCGCTCGCGCCAGCACGGCGCCGAAGTTCTGCTTCACCTCGGAGGCTTCAACGTGTTCCATGACCCATTTTAGACAAAAATTCACTTTTAGACAAAATCCACATGGCGCCATGAAGGTCATAAAGATCCGGGCATGGCGCCGCCTGCGCGGCACGCCTAGAATCAATCACCGGGCCCAAGCATTTTGGGACCCGGTTTTTTCTTGCCGGGTCCGGATCCAAGCGCTCAGAACCTGGAGCCTGGTATGGAAATCTTCGATTACGACAACGTGCTGCTCTTGCCGCGCAAGTGCCGCGTGCAAAGCCGCTCGGAATGCGACGCGGGCATCGAGTTCGGCGGCCGCAAGTTCCGCCTGCCGGTGGTGCCGGCCAACATGAAAACCGTGGTGGATGAAAACATCTGCCTCTGGCTCGCGCAGAACGGCTACTTCTACGTCATGCACCGCTTTGACCTGGACAACGTCAGGTTCGTCCGGCGCATGAAGGAAGCAGGCGCGTACGCGTCCATCTCGGTCGGCGTCAAACCGGCCGACTACGAGGCGGTGGACAAGCTGGCCGCGGAGGGCCTGGTCCCCGAGTACGTGACCATCGACATCGCGCACGGCCACGCCGACACGGTCAAGGAAATGATCTTCCACCTGAAGGCCAAGCTGCCCGGCGCCTTCATCATCGCCGGCAACGTGGGCACGCCCGAAGCGGTGATCGACCTGGAGAACTGGGGCGCGGACGCCACCAAGGTGGGCATCGGCCCGGGCAAGGTGTGCATCACGCGCATGAAGACCGGCTTCGGCACGGGCGGCTGGCAGCTGTCGGCGCTGAAGTGGTGCGCGCGCGTGGCCACCAAGCCCATCATCGCCGACGGCGGCATCCGCGAGCACGGCGACATCGCCAAGAGCATCCGCTTCGGCGCGAGCATGGTGATGGTCGGCTCGATGCTCGCCGGCCACGAGGAGTCGCCCGGCGCGACGGTGGAGGTCGATGGCCGCCTGTACAAGGAGTACTACGGCAGCGCGTCCGACTTCAACAAGGGCCAGTACAAGCACGTGGAAGGCAAGCGCATCCTCGAGCCGGTCAAGGGCAAGCTCGCGGACACGCTGCGCGAGATGGAGGAAGACCTGCAGAGCTCGATCAGCTACGCGGGCGGCACGAAGCTGGCGGACGTGCGGAAGGTTAACTACGTGATCCTGGGTGGCGACAACGCAGGCGAACACCTGCTGATGTAAGCCTCAGTGCTTCTCTTTCGCGTGGTTGATCGAGTACTTCGGGATCTCGACCACCAGGTCCTTCTGCGCCACGATCGCCTGGCATGACAGACGCGAGTTGGGCTCCAGCCCCCACGCCCGGTCCAGCAGGTCTTCCTCGTCCTCTTCCATCTCGTTGAGCGAGTTGAAGCCCTCGCGCACGACGACGTGGCACGTGGTGCAGGCGCAGCTCATGTCGCACGCATGCTCGATGGCGATGTCGTTGTCCAGCAAGGCCTCGCAGATCGACGTGCCGGCGGGCGCCTGGATCTCGGCGCCGTTGGGCGCGTATTCGGGATGGGGAAGGATCTTGATGACCGGCATGTTCAGATGGATTCGAGGTTCTTGCCGGCCAAAGCCTTGCGGATGCCTTCGTTCATGCGGCGCGCTGCGAATGCTTCGGTGCCGTTCGCCAGCGACTTGATCGCGGCTTCGATCGCGGCGGCGTCGTTGCCCGCGGCCACCACCTTCAGGTTCTCGATGAGCGCATCGATCTGCGCGCGCTCCTTCGAATCCAGCAGCTGGCCGTCGGCCGCAATTGCGCTGTTCGTCGCGAGGATCATCCGCTCGGCCTCGACGCGCGCCTCGGCCAGCGCGCGGGCGGCGATGTCCTGCTGCGCGGTGTTGAAGCTCTCCTGCAGCATCGTCGCGATCTGCTCGTCGGACAGGCCGTAGGAAGGCTTCACCTCCACCTTCGCTTCGACGCCGCTGCCCTGCTCCTTCGCGCCCACGTGCAGCAGGCCGTCGGCGTCGATCGTGAACGTGACGCGGATGCGCGCCGCACCCGCCGCCATCGGCGGGATGCCGCGCAGCTCGAAGCGCGCGAGGCTGCGGCAATCGGCCACGAGGTCGCGCTCGCCCTGCACGACGTGGATCGCCATCGCGGTCTGGCCGTCCTTGAAGGTGGTGAAGTCCTGCGCCTTCGCCGTGGGAATGGTCTCGTTGCGCGGCACGATGCGCTCGACGAGGCCGCCCATGGTCTCGATGCCGAGCGACAGAGGGATCACGTCCAGCAGCAGCAGGTCGCCGTTCGGGTTGTTGCCGGCGAGCTGGTTCGCCTGGATCGCGGCGCCCAGCGCCACGACTTCGTCCGGGTTGAGGTTGGTCAGGGGCTCGCGGCCGAAGAATTCGGCGACGGCGGTGCGGACCTGCGGCATGCGCGTGGAGCCGCCGACCAGCACCACGCCCTGCACTTCGTCCTTGCCGAGCTTCGCGTCGCGCAGCGCCTTGCGGACGGCGGAGAGCGTGCGGGCGGTGAGCTCCTTCGTCGTGGCGTCGAACTCGGCGCGCGAGACCTCGACCTTCACGGGGCCGGTGGAAAGCTGCGCTTCAAGGACGACCGAGTTGTCGGAAGAAAGCTGTTCCTTGGCGCGCCGCGCCGCCATCTTGATCGCCGCCTTGTCGGAAGCGCTCACGGCGTCCTTGTTCGCCTTCTGCAACGCGTAGTCGGCCAGCGCGCGGTCGTAGTCGTCGCCGCCAAGCGCCGAATCGCCCCCGGTGGACACGACCTCGAACACACCGCGCGACAAACGCAGGATCGAGATGTCGAACGTACCGCCGCCGAGGTCGTACACCGCGTAGACGCCTTCGCTGCCGTTGTCGAGGCCGTACGCGATGGCGGCGGCGGTCGGCTCGTTGATGAGGCGCAGCACGTTCAGGCCCGCCAGTTGCGCGGCGTCCTTGGTCGCCTGCCTTTGCGCGTCGTCGAAATACGCCGGGACGGTGATCACGGCGCCATACAGGTCATCGTTGAACGTGTCCTCCGCGCGATAGCGCAGCGTCGCGAGAATTTCCGCGCTCACTTCGACCGGCGACTTCTCGCCTGCCCGCGTGAGCAGCGCCAGCATGCCCGGCTTGTCGATGAAGCTGTAGGGCAGCTTGCCGCTGCTGGCGATGTCCTTGAGTCCGCGGCCCATGAACCGCTTGACGGACGCGATCGTGTTCTCGGGATCCTCGGCCTGCGCGGCCTGCGCGTCGAAGCCGATCTGGCGGCCGCCATTCGGCAGGTAGCGAACAACGGAAGGAAGGATCACGCGGCCTTCGCCGTCCGGCAGGCATTCGGCGATGCCATTGCGAACGGAGGCCACGAGGGAATGGGTGGTGCCCAGGTCGATGCCCACCGCGATGCGCCGCTGGTGCGGGTCGGGGGATTGCCCGGGTTCTGAAATTTGGAGAAGAGCCACGGCCCTATTGTCCCAGTTGCTCGTAGCGCGCTTCGACGTCGTGACCAAAGCGCTCGATGAACATGAGGGCTCTCACCTGCTGGGCCGCGGCGTGCGCGTCGTTTTTCTCGTCGAGCAGGTGCTCGATGGCGCGCAGCGCCGCCGAGCGGGCCGCCTGCAATTCGTCATTCAGCTTGTCGAGGTCGGCCTCGCCCGATGCCTCTTCCAGCTCCTCGCGCCAGTGCATCTGCTCCATGAGGAAAGCCGCCGGCATGGCGGTGTTCTTCTCGGCGTCGATGCTGGCACCGCGCAGCTCGCACAGGTAGGCCGCGCGCTTGAGCGGGTCCTTCAGGCGCTGGTACGCCTCGTTGATGCGCACCGACCACTGCAGCGCGATGCGCTGCGCGGCCGCGCCCTGCGCCGCGAACCTGTCGGGGTGGGCTTCGCGCTGCAAATCCTTCCAGCGCGCGTCGATGGCGCCGCGGTCCTGCGCGAAACGCTCAGGAACGCCGAAGAGCTCGAAGTCGTTCGACTGGAGGTTCACACCCGGAACGACTCGCCGCACCCGCAGCGGTCGCGCTCGTTCGGGTTGTTGAACTTGAAGCCTTCGTTGAGGCCCTCGCGCACGAAGTCGAGCTCGGTGCCGTCGATGTAGGCCAGGCTCTTGGGGTCGATGAGCAGCTTCACGCCGTGGTTCTCGAACACCACGTCCTCGGGCGCCACTTCATCCACGTACTCGAGCTTGTACGCCAGCCCCGAGCAGCCGGTGGTCTTCACGCCCAGCCGCACGCCCACGCCCTTGCCCCGCTTCGCGAGGTAGCGGTTCACGTGGCGCGCGGCGGCTTCGGTCAGCGTCACTGCCATCTTCAGTTACTGTGCTTCTTCTTGTAGTCGTCCACGGCCGCCTTGATGGCGTCCTCCGCGAGGATCGAGCAGTGGATCTTCACCGGCGGCAGCGCCAGCTCCTCGGCGATCTGCGCGTTCTTGATCGACGCCGCCTCGTCCAGCGTCTTGCCCTTCACCCACTCGGTGACGAGCGAGCTCGAGGCGATGGCGGAGCCGCAGCCGTAGGTCTTGAAGCGCGCGTCCTCGATGACGCCAGTAGCGGGGTTCACCTTGATCTGCAGCTTCATCACGTCGCCGCAGGCGGGCGCGCCCACCATGCCGGTGCCGACGGACTCGTCGCCCTTGTCGAAGGAGCCGACGTTGCGGGGGTTCTCGTAGTGGTCGACGACTTTTTGCGAATAGGCCATGTCAAATACTCCTGATCTCTTCTCTCAGTGGGCGGTCCACTGGATGGTGCTGAGGTCGACGCCGTCCTGGTACATCTCCCAGAGCGGGCTCAGCTCGCGCAGCTTCTCCACGTTCTGCTTGATCGTGGAGATCGCGTAGTCGATTTCTTCTTCGGTCGTGAAGCGGCCGATGGTCATGCGCAGGCTGCTGTGCGCCAGTTCGTCGCTGCGGCCCAGCGCCCGCAGCACGTAGCTGGGCTCCAGCGACGCCGACGTGCAGGCCGAGCCCGACGACACGGCCAGGCCCTTGATGCCCATGATCAGCGACTCGCCTTCGACGAAGTTGAAGCTCATGTTCAGGTTGTGCGGCACGCGGCGCTCGAGGTCGCCGTTGATGAAGACCTGCTCCACGTCCGACAGGCCCTTGAGCAGCTTCTGCTGCAGCTTGCGGGCGTGTTCCAGGTCCTTTTGCATCTCTTCCTTCGCGATGCGGAAGGCTTCGCCCATGCCGACGATCTGGTGCGTGGGCAGCGTGCCGCTGCGCATGCCGCGCTCGTGGCCGCCGCCGTGCATCTGCGCTTCCAGCCGTACGCGCGGCTTGCGGCGCACGTACAGCGCGCCAATGCCCTTGGGGCCGTAGGTCTTGTGCGAGGCCAGCGACATCAGGTCCACCGGCAGCGCCTTGGTGTCGATCTCCACCTTGCCGGTCGCCTGCGCGGCGTCCACGTGGAAGATGATGCCCTTCTCGCGGCAGATCGCGCCGATCGCCGGGATGTCCTGCACCACGCCGATCTCGTTGTTCACGAACATCACGCTCACGACGATGGTGTCGGGGCGCAGCGCGGCCTTGAACTTGTCGAGATCCAAGAGGCCGTTTTCCTCGACGTCGAGGTAGGTCACCTCGAAGCCCTGCCGCTCCAGCTCGCGCATGGTGTCGAGCACGGCCTTGTGTTCGGTCTTCACCGTGATCAGGTGCTTGCCGCGGCTCTTGTAGAAGTGCGCGGCGCCCTTGAGCGCCAGGTTGTTCGACTCGGTCGCGCCCGACGTCCACACGATCTCGCGCGGGTCGGCGCCGATGAGGTCGGCCACCTGCGTGCGGGCTTTCTCCACGGCTTCTTCCGCTTCCCAGCCCCACGCATGGCTGCGCGATGCCGGGTTGCCGAAGTGCTCGCGCAGCCAGGGGATCATCGCGTCGACGACGCGCGGGTCCACAGGCGTCGTCGCGCCGTAGTCCATGTAGATCGGGAAGTGGGGCGTCATGTCCATCGTTGTTCTTGTCCTGCCTGCTTAGCTCTTGGCGAAAGAGTTGCCGAGCGCGAACACGGAGTTCGGCGCGTTCACGCGGATGGGCTTGACCACCGGCTGGCTGGAGATCGCCCGCTTCGGGGACGGCTTGTCCTCGATCTGGATGCCCTTGGCCAGCTGGTCGTCCACCAGCTTCTGCAGCGTGATGCTGTCGAGGAACTCGACCATCCGCTGGTTCAGCTGGGCCCACAGCTCGTGGGTCATGCAGCGGCCGCCGTCGCCCTGGCAGTTTTCCTTGCCGCCGCACTGCGTGGCATCGATGGGCTCGTCCACCGACACGATGATGTCGGCGACGGTGATGGCGTCGGCCTTGCGGCCGAGCGTGTAGCCGCCGCCGGGGCCGCGGGTGGATTCGACCAGCTCGTGGCGGCGCAGTTTGCCGAAGAGCTGCTCGAGGTAGGAGAGGCTGATCTGCTGGCGCTGGCTGATCGCCGCCAGCGTGACGGGGCCATTGTTCTGCCTCAGCGCGAGGTCGATCATGGCGGTGACCGCGAAGCGGCCTTTGGTGGTGAGACGCATGTGAGGCTCCTTCTGCCTGACGAGCCAGGAGCCTAGGGGATTACCCTTGGCCTTTCCTGACTGATTCCGTCAAGTTTACCAGAAAACCCTTCACGTCGCTCGGGCACTCAGCCCATTCGGGTCTTGACGTGTTCCAGCAGGCCTGCGCAGGCGGCCTCCACGTGGTCGAGCACGGCCTCGAAACCGTCCTTGCCGCCGTAGTAAGGGTCGCTCACCTCTTCGAGGCCGAGCTCGGGCGCGAACTCCATGAGCCGCCTGAGCCTGGGCTTGAGCGCCGGCGGGCACTGCTCGTCCAGCAGCTCGAAGTTCTGCCAGTCCATCGCGATGACGAGGTCGAACTTCTCGAAGTCGGTGCGGTGGACCTGCCGCGCGCGCAGTGCCGACAGGTCGTAGCCGCGCAGCGATGCGTGGTGCGTGCTGCGGCGGTCGGGCGGCATGCCGACGTGGTAGTCGTGCGTGCCGGCCGAGTCGATCTCGATGCGGTCCTCGAGGCCGGCTTCGCGCACGAGGTGGCGGAACACGCCCTCGGCCGTCGGGCTGCGGCAGATGTTGCCCATGCAAACCATCAGGACCCGGTACTTGCCGCTCATTTCTTCCCCGCCGCGATGGGAACGACGTTGTCGTGCACGACAGCCCCGAAAGCCTGCTCCTTGAGCAACGCCAGCTGGTCGCGCACGCGCGCCGCCTTCTCGAACTCGAGGTTGCGCGCATGCTCCAGCATCTGCTTTTCCAGCTCCTTGATGCGCTTGGCGATGTCCTTCTCCGACATCTCCTCCACCATCGCGCGCTGCAGCTCCTGCTTCTCCTGCTCCTTGCTGGCCTTCTCGCTGTACACGCCGTCGATCATGTCGCGCACCTGCTTCACGATGGAGCGCGGCGTGATGCCGTGCTCCTCGTTGTACGCGACCTGCTTGGCGCGGCGCCGCTCGGTCTCGCCGATGGCCTTCTTCATCGACTCGGTCATCACGTCCGCGTAGAGGATGGCCTTGCCGTTGAGGTTGCGCGCGGCGCGGCCGATGGTCTGGATCAGCGAGCGCTCGGCGCGCAGGAAGCCTTCCTTGTCGGCGTCCAGGATGGCGACCAGCGACACCTCGGGGATGTCCAGGCCCTCGCGCAGCAGGTTGATGCCCACCAGCACGTCGAACTGGCCCAGGCGCAGGTCGCGGATGATCTCCACCCGCTCCACCGTGTCCACGTCGGAGTGCAGGTAGCGCACCTTCACGCCGTTGTCGGCGAGGTAGTCGGTGAGCTGCTCCGCCATGCGCTTGGTCAGCGTGGTGATCAGCACGCGCTCGTTCTTCTCCACGCGGTCGCGGATCTCCTGCAGCACGTCGTCCACCTGGTGCGTGGCGGGGCGCACTTCCACCTCGGGGTCGATCAGGCCGGTGGGGCGCACCAGCTGCTCCACGACGTTGCCGGCGTGCGTCTTCTCGTAGTCCGCGGGCGTGGCCGACACGAAGATCACCTGCCGCATGCGCGCCTCGAACTCCTCGAACTTCAGCGGCCGGTTGTCCAGCGCCGAAGGCAGGCGGAAGCCGTACTCCACCAGCACCGTCTTGCGCGCCTTGTCGCCGTTGTACATGGCCGCGAGCTGCCCCATCATCTGGTGGCTCTCGTCCAGGAACATCAGCGCGTCCTTGGGCAGGTAGTCGGTCAGCGTGGACGGCGGCGCCCCGGGCGGCGCGCCGGACAGGTGCCGCGTGTAGTTCTCGATGCCCTTGCAGTGGCCCAGTTCGCTGAGCATTTCCAGGTCGAAGCGGGTGCGCTGCTCCAGCCGCTGCGCCTCCACCAGCTTGCCCTCGCCCACGAAGAACTTCAGGCGCTCGTCCAGCTCCAGCTTGATGGACTCCACGGCGCCCAGCACCTTCTCGCGCGGCGTGACGTAGTGGCTGGAGGGGTAGACCGTGAAGCGCGGCACCTTCTGGCGGATGCGGCCGGTGAGCGGGTCGAACAGCTGCAGCGACTCGATCTCGTCGTCGAACAGCTCCAGCCGGATCGCCAGCTCGCTGTGTTCGGCCGGGAAGATGTCGATGGTGTCGCCGCGCACGCGGAACGTGCCGCGCGAAAAATCCTGCTCGTTGCGCTGGTACTGCATGCGAATGAGCTGGCCGATCACGTCGCGCTGGCCGATCTTGTCGCCCACCCGCACGATGAAGCGCATCTGGGTGTAGTCCTCCGGCGCGCCGATGCCGTAGATGGCCGACACCGTGGCCACGATCACCGTGTCCCGGCGCTCCAGCACGCTCTTGGTGGCCGACAGGCGCATCTGCTCGATGTGCTCGTTGATCGAGCTGTCCTTCTCGATGAACAAATCGCGCTGCGGGACGTACGCCTCGGGCTGGTAGTAGTCGTAATAGCTCACGAAGTACTCGATGGCGTTCTTCGGGAAGAACTCCCGGAACTCCGAGTACAGCTGCGCGGCCAGCGTCTTGTTGGGTGCGAACACGATGGCGGGGCGGCCCAGCCGCGCGATCACGTTGGCCATCGTGAAGGTCTTGCCGGAACCGGTGACGCCCAGCAGGGTCTGGAACACTTCGCCGTCCTGCACGCCCTCCACCAGCTTGTCGATGGCCTGCGGCTGGTCGCCCGCGGGCGGGTACGGCTGGTACAGCTCGAACGGCGAGCCGGGGTAGGTGATGAACTTTCCTTCGGGCATGGATGACTTAACTAACTAAAATCGCGGGGAAAGCCGGCCAGCGTACAACAGGACCGGCGCGCTTTGCTACTGACACTTCCAAAGGACTCTCGCCATGTCTCTGTTCACCGCCGTCGAAATGGCCCCTCGTGATCCGATCCTGGGCCTCAACGAACAGTTCAACGCCGACACCAACCCCAACAAGGTCAACCTCGGCGTGGGCGTGTACTACGACGACGCGGGCAAGCTGCCGCTGCTGGAGTGCGTGCAGAAGGCCGAAAAGCAGATGATGGATGCGCCCAAGCCGCGCGGCTACCTGCCCATCGACGGCATCGCCGCCTATGACAGCGCGGTCAAGGCCCTCGTATTTGGGGCCGATTCGGACGTGGTCAAGGCCGGCCGCGTGGCCACGGTACAGGGCCTGGGCGGCACCGGGGGCCTGAAGGTCGGCGCGGACTTCCTCAAGCAGTGCAACCCCAACGCCAAGGTGCTGATCAGCGACCCCAGCTGGGAGAACCACCGTGCACTTTTCACGCGCGCGGGCTTCACGGTTGAAACCTATCCGTACTACAACTCGGCCAAGCGCGGCATCGACTTCGACGGCATGCTCACCGGCCTGGCCACGGCCGCCGAGGGCTCCATCGTCGTGCTGCACGCCTGCTGCCACAACCCCACGGGCTACGACATCACGGCCGAGCAGTGGGACAAGGTCATCGAGACGGTGAAGTCGAAGAAGCTCGTGCCCTTCCTCGACATGGCCTACCAGGGCTTCGGCCACGGCATTGCCGAGGACGGCGCGGTCATCGGCAAGTTCGTCAAGTCCGGCCTGGACTTCTTCGTCGCCACCTCCTTCTCCAAGAGCTTCAGCCTCTACGGCGAGCGCGTCGGCGCCCTGTCCGTGCTGTGCGGCAGCAAGGAAGAGGCCGACCGCGTGCTGTCGCAGCTGAAGATCACGATCCGCACCAACTACTCCAACCCGCCCACCCACGGCGCGCAGGTGGTGGCCACGGTGCTGAACACGCCCGAGCTGCGGGCGCTGTGGGAAAAGGAGCTGGCCGACATGCGCACCCGCATCAAGCAGATGCGCGTGGCGCTGGTGGAGAAGCTCAAGGGCGCGGGCGTGAAGGAGGACATGAGCTTCATCACGGACCAGATCGGCATGTTCAGCTACTCGGGCATGTCCAAGGACCAGATGGTCCGCCTGCGCAACGAGTTCGGCGTGTACGGCGTGGATTCCGGCCGCATCTGCGTGGCCGCGCTCAACAGCCGCAACATCGACTACGTCTGCCAGTCGATCGCCAAGGTGCTGTGAACCGGCCGGCTTAAGCATTTTCCGTAAGGGGGGCCCACCGCTTCCCTACGGCCCGGGCACGGGGCATGGCTATCGTCCATCCATGTCACCGACCTACGATCCCCGCCTCGTCCTCGCGTCCCTCGCCGTCGCGATCCTCGCGTCGTACGTGGCGCTGCACATCGTGGCGAACGTGCACGCCGCCGCCACGCGCGGCGCGCGGGCGGTGTGGGTCGCCTGCGGCGGGCTGTGCATGGGCGCGGGGATCTGGTCGATGCACTTCGTGGGGATGCTGGCCACCCGGCTCGCGTTCCCCATCGCTTTCGAGATCGGCCTGACCCTGCTGTCGCTGCTGATCGCGGTAGCGGTGTCCGGCTTCGCCCTGCTGGTGGTCAGCACCGGGCAGCCCGGGCGCAGGACGATCCTGGCCGGCGGCGCCGCCATGGGCGTGGGTATCAGCGCGATGCACTACGTGGGCATGGGCGCCATGGCCATCGCGCCGGGCGTGAGCTACGACCCGGGCCTGTTCGCCGCCTCGGTCGGCGTGGCCATCGCCGCCTCGTGGGCGGCGCTCTGGCTGTTCCTGCAGCTGCGCGGCACCGCGCCGCGCCGCACCACCGGCCTGCGCAGCGTGAGCGCCGTCGTGATGGGATGCGCGATCGTCGGCATGCACTACACCGGCATGGCGGCGGCGCAGTTCGACATCGGCACGGTCTGCACCGCGCCGCCGCAAGACCTGGACCAGTCCTGGCTGGGCTGGGGCATCGCGCTGCTGGCCACCCTCGTGCTCACGATGGCGCTCTTCAGCTCGCTCTACCGGCGCGGCAAGCTCAACCTCGCGGGCAAGATCTCTTTCGTGGTCGGCGCCACGCTCGCCCTCTCCGTCACGGCGCTCAGTTCGCTGGCGGTGTACCACATCGAATACCTCGACGCGCAGTTCGACTCGCTGCAAACCCACGCGCTCGCTTCGCTGCAGGACATGCAGAAGATCCGGGCGCTGCGGCACGAGGTCAAGATGGCCGCGCTGCGGGGCCTGACCGCGGAGCCCGCCCAGCGCGAGCGCGAGTTCGCGTCCGCAACCGAATACGCGCGCCGCATCGGCCGGGCCGCGGCCGAGTACAGGACGCACCGCGACATCGCGGGGCTTCCGCGCGTGAAGATGCTGCTGGAGCGCCACGGCAAGCTGGACGAACTCACCGTGATGCAGCACACGTCGGCGAACGCCATCGCCGCCAACGCCGCGGAAATCCAGGCGCTGGTCGCCCGTGCGTCGTCGCTCGGCGCCGCCGGCCGCATGGCCGAGGTGCAGCACATCTACGACGTGGACCTGCGCAACCTGTTTGCCCAGTCGGACGAACACGTCGGCTCGTTGCGCCAGCTTCATTTCGAGGAGGCCAGGCTCGCCACGCTCGAAGGCGAGGCGGTGCTGCATGCCGCCAAGTGGCAGCTGGGCGCCGCCACGCTGCTCGTGCTGCTGCTCGGCCTGGTGGGCATCGTGTGGCTGGTGCGCAGCCTCACGCGGCCCCTCTCGGCGCTCGCATCGGGCACGCAGGCCGTCGCGGCCGGCGACTTCAGCTACACCCTGAACGTCGCGAGCAAGGACGACATCGGCGAGCTCTCGGTGGCCTTCAACCGCATGATCGCGCAGCTGCGCGACAGCCGCGGCCAGCTGGAGCAGGCCCGCCACGCGGCCGAGACGGCGAGCCGGGCGAAGTCCGACTTCCTGGCCAACATGAGCCACGAAATCCGCACGCCGATGAACGCGATCATCGGCCTGTCGCACCTGGCCCTCAAGGGCGAGCTGCCGCCGCTGCAGCGCGACTACATCGGCAAGGTGCACGCGGCGGGCCAGCACCTGCTGGGCGTGATCAACGACATCCTCGACTTCTCCAAGATCGAGGCCGGCATACTGGAGCTGGTGGAGTCCGAGTTCGAGGTGCAGTCGCTGCTGGACACCACGTGCAACATGCTCAACGCGGAGTGCCACCGCAAGAACCTCGAGCTCGTCGTGCGGCTGGACGCCGGCGTGCCGGCGCGCCTGCGCGGCGACTCGTTCCGCCTGGGCCAGGTGCTGCTCAACCTCGCGGGCAATGCGGTGAAGTTCACCGAGCGCGGCAGCATCGTCATCGCGGTGAACGCGATCGAAACCGGCGAAGGCCGCACGCGCCTCGTCTTGCGCGTGCAGGACACCGGCATCGGCCTCACGCAGGAGCAGTCGGGCAAGCTCTTCCGCAGCTTCTCGCAGGCCGACAGCTCCACCACCCGCAAGTACGGCGGCACCGGCCTGGGCCTGTCGATCAGCCGGCGCATCGTCGAGCTGATGGGCGGCGAGATCGGCGTTCAGTCCGTGTTCGGCGCCGGCAGCACGTTCTGGTTCAGCGTGCCGCTGGAAGTGGTCGAACAGCCGCTGCTCGCGCCGCAATCCGCCGCGCAGCTGGCGGGCCGCCGCGCGCTCGTGGTGGACGACAGCGCCGACGCGCGCACGGCCATCGCGGGCATGCTGCATGCGATCGGCTGCGAGACGAGCGAGGCGGCATCGGGCTACGCGGCCGTCGACGAAATCCGCAAGGCCGCCATCGACGGCCGGCCCTACGACGTGGTCTACCTCGACTGGCGCATGCCGGGCATGAACGGCGTGGACACGGCGCGGCGCATCCGCGCGCTCGGCCTCGAGTTGCCGCCCGCGCTGCTGATGGTGTCCGCTTACGGCCGCGACGAGCTGCTGCGCGAAGCGGCCGGCGTGGGCATCGACAGCGTGCTGGTCAAGCCGGTGAATCCCGCGGTGCTGGTGGAGACCACTGCGCACCTGCTCGGCTCCGTGCGGACCGTGGACGCCGCACCCGCCGGCGAGCCGGATGCGGCGGCAAGAGACCTCTCGTGCCTGCGTGGGCTGCGCGTGCTGCTGGTCGAGGACAACGACATCAACCAGATGGTGGCCACCGAGCTGCTGCAGGACGCGGGCCTGTCGGTCGACGTGGCCGGGGACGGCAGCATCGCGCTGCGCAAGGTGCAGGAGGGCGCGTACGACGTGGTCCTGATGGACATGCAGATGCCCGTCATGGACGGCGTGGAGGCCACGCGTGCGATCCGCCGCATCCCCTCGCTTGCGTCGCTGCCCATCATCGCGATGACCGCCAACGCGATGGAGCGCGATCGCCAGCTGTGCATCGACGCCGGCATGAACGACGTGGTGATCAAGCCGGTGGAGCCCGACGCGCTCTGGACCGCCCTGCTGCGCTGGGCCGTCAGGGCCGACGTGCCGCACGCCGCGCCCGCCCCCGCGGTTGCCGCGCCGCGGGACGACGCACCGGTGCCCGGCATCGCGGGCCTCGACAGCGACGCGGGCCTCGGCCGCGTGATGGGCCGCAAGTCGCTCTACCTCGCGATGCTGCGCCGCTTCGCCGACAGCCAGAAGGACGTGCCCGCGCACATCCAGCAAGCCCTCGCCAACGGCGACGTGCCGACGGCGGAGCGCCTGGCGCACACGATGCGCGGCGTCGCGGGCAACATCGGCGCGACCGTGGTGCAGGGCCTCGCGGGCGCCGTGGAGAGCGCGCTGCGGCAGATGGAGCCGCCGGCGGAGGTGCAGCGCCGCCTGCAGGAGCTGCAGGGGCCGCTGGACGAGCTGGTCGGTGCGCTGCGCGCGCACCTGGAAGAAGCGGAGCCGGCGCTCTAGCGCCCTAGGGCTCTAGGCCCTGAGGTTGCGGTCGAACAGCGTGAAGAGCCGCTCCCAGTGCCGCTCGGCCGAAGGCTGGTGGTAGATGCCGGCGCGCAAGGGAAACACGAAGCCGTGCTCCGCGCCGGGGTACCACTCGATGCGGTAGTTCATGCCCGCGTCCTTCATCGCCTTCTCCAGCGCGGCGATGTGCGCGGGCGGTGCCCACTTGTCGGTCTCGGCGCAGGCGAAGTACGACTCGCACTTGATGTACGGCGCGTACAGGTGCGGCGAGTCGGGCCGGTCGGTGACCATGTTCGCGCCATGGATCGAGGCGATGGCATGGATGCGCGTGGGCAGCTGCGCGGCCACGGCCATCACGAACGGGCCGCTCATGCAGTAGCCGACCGCGCCGATGCGGTCCTTGCGCGCCTCGGGCTGCGCGTCGACGAAGTCCAGCATCGCGCGCGTGTCCTCGACCACCATCGCGTTGGTCAGGCTCTTCATGTGCTCGAACATCACCGCCATGGCGGCCTCGGTGCGCTCCTTCAGCCAGTAGTCGCGGCTGCGGCGGTAGTAGAGGTTGGGCAGCACCACGTAGTAGCCCACGGACGCGAGCCGCCGCGCCATGTCGTGCAGCTCCTCGCGCTTGCCGGGCGCGTCCATGTAGAACAGCACCACGGGATGCGGGCCGCCCTCCTCCGGATGGACCACGAAGGTGTTCATCGCGCCTTCGGCGGTCTTGATGTCCAGGTGTTTTTCGATCACTGCGTCTGTCCCCAAACGATGGAGCGCATCGAGATCGACGCGCCCTGGAAGGTGTCGTTGAAAAACCGCACCGGCTCGCCCGGCTCGGCCGCCCCGGCCGCGTGCAGCAGGGGCAGGTAGTGGTCGTGGGTGGGGTGGGCCAGCTGCGCCACCTGCCCGAGCTGCTGGAAATCCGCGAGCCCGCGCAGGTCGCCCTGCTCCACCTTCCCTTTCGTCACCGAGTCGAATTCAACCGCCCAGTCGTACGCTTGTCCATCGGGTGCACCCCAACGCATCGAACGCAGGTTGTGCACGATGTTGCCGCTGCCGACGATGAGCACGCCGCGCTCGCGCAAGGCACGCAGCTGCTGGCCGAGGGCGAAATGCTCGGCGGGTGGGCGGCCGTAGTCCATGCTCAGCTGCACCACGGGAGTCTTCGCGTCGGGGAACATCGGCTTGAGCACCGACCATGCGCCGTGGTCCAGGCCCCACTCGCCCGTGTCGATGCCCACCTCGGGCTCGCGCAAGCCCGCGCTCATTTCGGCGACGGCTTCGGGCGCGCCCGGCGCCGGGTACTGCTGCGCGAACAGCTCGGCCGGGAAGCCGCCGAAGTCGTGGATGGTCTTGGGCTGCGCCATGCCCGTGAGCCACCAGCCGTGCGTCAGCCAATGCGCGGAGATGCAAAGGATCAGCTTCGGCGTCGGCAGTTCGCGGCCGAGGGCCTGCCACGAGCGCCTGAACGCGTTGTCCTCGATGGCGTTCATCGGGCTGCCGTGGCCCAGGAACAGCACCGGCATGCGCGGCGTGGCCGGCAGGGTCTTCAAGTCATTCAGCATGGGTTTAAGCCGTTCTGCCTAAGTATCGGTGAGTAGTTCCACGTCCTGCACTTGCAAGGTGCGGCTGGTATATTGCACTGCACAACCAATCAGGACAATGGGGCCGACGGAATGCTTTACCAGATCTTCGAAACGCAGCGCTCCCTGATGGAGCCCTTCGCCGACTTCGCCCAGGCGGCGTCCAAGTTGTACAGCAACCCGCTCTCGCCCTTCGCGCAGAACGCGCTGTCGCAGCGCATCTCCGCCGGCTACGACCTGATGTACCGGCTGTGGAAGGACTACGAGAAGCCCGAGTTCGGCATCAAGACGGTGGACGTCGACGGCGTCGAGGTCGCCATCCACGAGCGCGTGGAGATCGACAAGCCGTTCTGCGAGCTGCGCCGCTTCAAGCGCTTCTCGGACGACACGAAGACGCTGGAAAAACTCAAGGCGCAACCCGCCGTCCTGATCGTCGCGCCGCTGTCGGGCCATTACGCCACGCTGCTGCGCGACACCGTGCGCACCATGCTGCACGACCACAAGGTGTACATCACCGACTGGAAGAACGCGCGCTCCGTGCCGCTGGAAAAAGGCGAGTTCCACCTCGACGACTACGTGCACTACGTCGAGGAGTTCATCCGCCACCTGCAGAAGGAGTACGGCAACTGCCATGTCATGAGCGTGTGCCAGCCCACCGTGCCGGTGCTGGCCGCCGTGTCGCTGATGGCCTCGCGCGGCGAGACCACGCCGCTGACGATGACCATGATGGGCGGTCCCATCGATGCGCGAAAGTCGCCCACGGCCGTGAACAACCTGGCGATGAACAAGAGCTACGAGTGGTTCGAGGCCAACGTGATCTACCGCGTGCCCACCAACTTCCCGGGCGCCGGCCGCCGCGTGTACCCCGGCTTCCTGCAGCACTCGGGCTTCGTGGCGATGAACCCGGACCGCCACCTCTCCAGCCACTACGACTACTTCAAGCACCTCATCGCCGGTGACGACACGTCGGCCGAGGCGCACCGCCAGTTCTACGACGAGTACAACGCCGTGCTCGACATGGACGCCGACTACTACCTCGAGACGATCCGCACGGTGTTCCAGGAGTTCGCGCTCGTCAACGGCACGTGGGACGTGATCTCCGACAGCGGCGAGCTCGAACGCGTGCGCCCCGAGGACATCAAGACCACCGCCCACCTCACCATCGAGGGCGAGCTGGACGACATCTCCGGCGCCGGCCAGACCGAGGCCGCGCACGGCCTGTGCACCGGCGTGCCCAAGTCGCGCCAGAAGCACATCGAGGTCAAGGGCGCGGGCCACTACGGCATCTTCAGCGGCCGCCGCTGGCGCGAGATCGTCTACCCGCAGGTGCGCGACTTCATCGCGCAGCACAACGACGGGCCGGCCGCGAAGAAGAAGGCCGCGCGCGCGAAGTGAGCGAGCTTGCAGCGCGCCTCCACGCCGCGCTGCCGCAGACCCAGTGCACACGGTGCGGCTACCCCGATTGCCGGGGCTATGCCGAGGCCATCGTGTCCGGTGAAGGCGACATCAACCAGTGCCCGCCCGGCGGCGCCGAAGGCGTGCGGCGGCTGGCGGCCATCACCGCGCGACCCATCCTTGCGCTGAATCCGGCCAACGGCACCGAAGGCCCGCGCACCGTCGCCGTGATCGACGAGGCGTGGTGCATCGGCTGCACGCTGTGCCTCGACGCGTGCCCCACCGACGCCATCCTGGGCGGCAACAAGCGCATGCACACCGTCATCGAGCCGTATTGCACCGGCTGCGAGCTGTGCGTGCCGGTGTGCCCCGTGGATTGCATCGCGCTGGAGAACGTCACCGGCGAGCGCACGGGCTGGCAGGCGTGGTCCGAAGCGCAGGCCGCCGAGGCACTGGAGCGCTACGAGTCGCGCAAGGCACGCCTGGCGCGCGAAGCCGTGGCGCGCGAGGCGCGCCTCGAAGCAAAGGCCAAGGCGAAGCTCGCCGACCTGCCGGCCCTCACGAAGGGGGAGGACCTCGAACGCAAGAAGTCCGTCATCGAGGCCGCCCTCGCCCGGGCGCGGGAGCGCCGCGGGGCCTGAAGGGCTGGAACGTCGGCCCGGAAGCTGGTACACATCCAGGGACCCCGTTGCCGGAGCGGCCGATGACAGTTGCCCTGCCGGGCTCGCGCAGCGAGCAGCCGGTCGAAGTGCTCTACGAGAGCCCCACGACGCTGGTGTACCGCACCCTCGCGGCAGCGGGCGGCATCGTGTGCAAGGAGCCGCTGGGTACCGAGGCCGGCCCCCGCCTCGAGCGCGAGACGGACATGCTGCGGCGCCTGGCCGGGGTGCCGGGCATCGTCAAGCCGGCGGCGGGCACGTGGCGCGCGGGCCTCCTCGCCCTGCAGGACTGCGCCGGCGTGCCGCTCGCGCAGAGGCTGCGCGGCCAGCCCCTGCCGGTCGCCGAGTGCCTGCGCATCGCGCACCAGCTGGCCCGCACGCTCGCGGAGGTGCACCGGGCGGGCATCATCCACCGCGACATCAACCCCGACAACATCCTCATTGCCGCCACGGGCGACGTGGTGCTGATCGACTTCGACCTCGCCGTGCCGTCCGACCGGCAGCTGCCCGGCCTGCACGGGGGCGCCCTGGTGGGCACGCTCGGCTACCTCGCGCCCGAACAGAGCGGCCGCACGGGGCGCGCCGTGGACCAGCGCTCCGACCTCTACGCGCTGGGCGCCACGCTGTACGAGATGGCCACCGGCCGGCTGCCCTTCGACGCGGACGACGCGCTCGCGCTCGTGCACGGCCACCTCGTGCGCGAGCCCGAGCCGCCGTCGCAGGTCGACGCGCGCGCGCCGGCGGGCCTGTCGAACATCGTGCTGCGCCTGCTCGCCAAGGCGCCGGAACACCGCTACGAGAGCCTCGAGCAGCGGGTGCTGGCGCGCACGCGCGAGCTGGAGCAGGCGCAGGCGCAACTCGTCGCCACCGCCCGCCGCGCCGGCAAGGCGGAGATCGCCAACAACGTGCTGCACAACGTGGGCAACGTGCTCAACAGCGTCAATGTCTGTGCCAGCGCGGTCCGGCACGCCGTGTACGGCACGCGCGCGCGAGGGCTCGGGCGCGTCGTGGCGCTGCTGGACGCGAATTCACACGACATCCCCCGCTTCATGGGCAGCGACCCGCGCGGCGTTTCCCTGCGCGCCTACCTGACCGAGCTTCACGCGATGCTGTGCACGGAGCGGGTGACCACGCTCGGCGACATCGACCGCCTCCGGCGCAGCGTGGACCACATCAAGCAGATCGTCGCCGCGCAGCAGTCGAACGCCGGGCCGTCCACGGTGCTGGAGACCACCCTCGTCCATGAAGTGCTCGACGAGTCGGTGCGCATGTGCGCCGGGACCCTCGAGGCCTGCGCCGTGACGGTCGTGCGCGAGTATGGGCAGTTGCCCCCCGGCCGTATCGACCGGCAGCGGCTGCTGGACGTGCTCGTCAACCTCGTGGCCAATGCCGCGCAGGCCATGGAGGGCGTGCCGCAGCCGCGGCGCCTGGTGCTGGGCGCCCAGCTGCTGCCCGGCGAGGAGGGCCAGCAACTGAGCATCACCGTGGCGGACAACGGCGTGGGGATCCCGCCCGGCAACCTCACGCTCATCTTCGCGCACGGTTTCACCACGCGCGACGACGGCCATGGTTTCGGCCTGCACAGCAGCGCGAACGCCGCCGTGGAGATGGGCGGGCGGCTTTCCGCGCACAGCGACGGCCCCGGTTGCGGCGCCACGTTCACGCTCGAGGTGCCCCTGCTGCCGTTGACCGCCGTGGCGCCGGCCTGAGACGCTGGCCTTCCCGCGGCCGCGGCGCTAGCATGGCCGCGTGGACAAGCCGCACATCGTCGACGCCGCCCTGCGCCTGGCCGCCGAGGCCGGCAGCTGGAACGCCGTGCACCTGCACGACGTGGCGCGCGCGGCCGGCATGCCGCTGGCGGAGCTCACGACGCTGTTCCCCACCAAGGACGACATCTCGGGCGGCTTGTTCGACCGGGCCGACGCCGCGATGCTGCTGGCGAGCCAGCGCGCCGACTGGGAGCACCTCGCCCCGAACGACCGCATCCAGAAGCTGGTGATGGCCTGGCTGGACGCGCTGGCGCCGCACCGCAAGCTGGTACCGGGCATGCTGGCGTACAAGCTGCATCCGGAGCACGTGCACCTCGCCTCCCGGGGCGCCGAGCGCGTGAGCCGCACGGTGCAGACGCTGCGCGAAGCGGCGCGGCTGAAGTCCACCGGCTGGCGGCGCGAGGCCGAGGAAGCGGCGCTGACGACGATCTACCTCGCCGCGTTCACCTTCTGGACCACCGACTCGTCGCCGGGCAGCGAGCGCACGCGCAAGCTGCTCGCGGGTATGCTGCAGCGCGCGGGTGCGGCCGCGAGGATGCTGGGGTTCCCCTGAGCTTCAGCCCAGCGCGTCGTTCACCTGCTCGTTGAACTCGCTCTGGCTGATGGCCGCGCCGATCTCGCGCGGCAGCGCGTCCCGGATGGAGAACACGCCGAGGATCCTGTTGCCGGCCGCCACGATCGGCAGGTGGCGGAAGCCCCGCTCCAGCATCGTCTGCACCGCATCGGCCACCGATGTTTCCGGCGGCGCGCAGATGGGGTTGGGTGTCATCACCTCGCGCACCGCCGTCTTGTCGGGGTCCACCGACCGCGCGAGCACGCGATTCATGAGGTCACGCTCGGTCAGGATGCCGACCAGCTTGTCCGGCGGCTCGATGACCAGAACGCTGCCGACATTGGCGCGCGTCATCACCTGCGCGGCCTCGCGCACGCTCGCCTGCGGCGGCAGGCTCAGCACGTGCTTCTTCGCGACGGACTGGAAGACGGTGCGGTCGTTCATGGGACCTCCTCTGTGGGACGAGTATGTGTCAGCGAAGGCCGGCGTTCAACTTCTCCAGCGTGGCGGCGCCGGGGCACAATTCCGGTGCGCCCAGCATGTTCAACGGCTTGTCGGTGGTGTTCAGCGCGGTGTGCAGGTCCGTGGCGAGCGGGTCGACGTACAGCAGGCCCGTGAGCACCTCGCCGCGCTGCTGGTGCTCCTGCATGTACGCCATGGCCGCATAGCGGTCCGTGGCGACGAAGTCCGGGTGCAGGCTGCGCAGGCGCAGCAGCGAGCCGTCGTGCTGGCGCACGTCGACCACCTCGCCGGGGTTGGCGTCCACGGTGATCTCCTCGCGCGAGGAAATGAAGTCGATGCGGCTGACGGCCTCGTTGTGCTCGCGGATGTAGTCGTAGCTCTTGGTGCTGCCGGGGTGGTTGTTGAACGCCACGCAGGGGCTGATGACGTCGATGAAGGCCGCGCCGCCGTGGCTGATGGCGCCCTTGATCAGCGGCACGAGCTGCGCCTTGTTGCCGGAGAAGCCGCGGCCGACATACGTGGCGCCCAGCTGCAGCGCCATGGCCGCCAGGTCCACCGGCGAGTCGCTGTTGATCGCGCCCTTCTTGCTCTTGGAGCCCGCATCCGCCGTCGCGGAGAACTGGCCCTTCGTGAGCCCGTACACCCCATTGTTCTCGACGATGTACGCCATGCGCACGCCCCGGCGCATCGCGTGCGCGAACTGGCCGAGCCCGATGGACGCCGAGTCGCCGTCGCCGGAGATGCCGAGGTAGAGCAGCTCGCGGTTGGCAAGGTTCGCGCCGGTCAGCACCGAAGGCATGCGGCCATGCACCGTATTGAAGCCATGCGACGCGCCGAGGAAATAGTCGGGCGTCTTGGAGCTGCAGCCGATGCCCGAGAGCTTGGCCACCCGGTGCGGCTGGATGTCCAGCTCCCAGAACGCCTGCACCAGCGCGGCGGAGATCGAGTCGTGCCCGCAGCCGGCGCACAGCGTGGAGATCTTGCCCTCGTAGTCGCGGCGCGTGTAGCCGACGTTGTTCTTCTCCAGCGTCGGGTGGTGGATGCGGGGCTTCGCGATATACGTCATGCCAGCTTCTCCCTGATGGCTTCGGCGATGAACCTGGCCGTGATCGGCGTGCCGTCGTAATGCAGCACCTTGACCAGTTTCGCCGGATCGATTTCGAGTTCGTTGACGAGCAGGCTGCGCATCTGCGCGTCGCGGTTCTGCTCGACGACGAACACGCGGTCGTGCACGCGAATGAACTCGTTGACACTGTCGGGGAACGGGAAGGCGCGCAGGCGCATGGCGTCGACGTGCACGCCCTGCTTCGTCAGCACGTCCAGCGCCTCCTGCATCGCGGGGCTGGTGGAGCCGTAGTAGATGACGCCCAGCTTCGTGGGCTGCTGCGCGATGCGGATCAACGGCTGCGGCACCAGCGTTGCGGCGGTCTTGAACTTGCGCAGCAGCCTTTCCATGTTGTAGATGTAGTCCGGGCCGCGCTCCGAATAGCGCGCGTACGGGTCGCGCGTGGTGCCGCGCGTGAAGTAGCTGCCCTTGGTGGGGTGCGTGCCCGGCAGCGTGCGCCACGGGATGCCGTCGCCGTCCACGTCCTTGTAGCGGCCGAAGTCCTTGCCGGCCTCCAGCTCCTCGGCCGTCATCACCTTGCCGCGGTCGAACGACTGCGCGTCGTCCCATTCGAAAGGCTTGCACAGGCGCTGGTTCATGCCGATGTCGAGGTCGGTCATCACGAACACCGGCGTCTGCAAGCGCTCCGCGAGGTCGAAGGCGTGCGCGGCATGCTCGAAGCACTCGTGCGGGTCCTCCGGCAGCAGCAGCACGTGCTTGGTGTCGCCGTGCGAAGCGTAGGCGGCGGCGAGGATGTCCGCCTGCTGCGTGCGCGTGGGCATGCCGGTGGACGGGCCGCCGCGCTGCACGTCGATGATGGTCACCGGGATCTCCGCGAAATACGCGAGGCCGATGAACTCGGTCATCAGCGAGATGCCGGGGCCCGACGTGGCGGTGAAGGCCCGGGCGCCGTTCCAGCCCGCGCCCACCACCATGCCGATCGACGCGATCTCGTCCTCGGCCTGCACGATGGCGAACTTGTTCTGCTTGGCCACCGGGTCCACGCGCAGCTTCGCGCAATAGTTCTGGAAAGCCTCCGCGCAGGACGAGGACGGCGTGATCGGGTACCACGCGCACACCGTCGCGCCGCCGTACACCGCGCCGAGCGCAGCGGCGGCGTTGCCGTCGACGAAGATGCGGTCGCCCACGCGGTCGGCCTTCTGCACGCGGATGCCCAGCGGGTGCTGCAGGTGTTCCTTGGCGAAGTCGCGGCCCAGGTGCAGCGCCTGCACGTTGGACGCGAGCAGCTTCTCCTTGCCCTTGTACTGCTCGCCGAACAGCTTCTCGATGACCTGCGGCTCGATCTCCAGCAGCACCGACAGCGCGCCCACGTACACGATGTTCTTGAACAGCTGGCGCTGGCGCGGGTCGCTGTACACCGCATTGCAGATCTCGGTCAGCGGCATGCCGATCACGTGGATGTCGTCGCGGAACTTCGACGGCGGCAGCGGCCGCGTGCTGTCGTAGAAGAGGTAGCCGCCCGGCGAGATCTCCTGCACGTCGGCGTCCCAGGTCTGCGGGTTCATCGCCACCATCATGTCCACGCCGCCGCGCCGGCCGAGGTAGCCGTCGCCGCTCACGCGCACTTCGTACCACGTGGGCAGGCCCTGGATGTTGCTGGGGAAGATGTTGCGCGGGCTCACCGGCACGCCCATGCGCAGGATCGCTTTCGCGAACAGCTCATTGGCGGACGCCGAGCCCGAGCCGTTGACGTTGGCGAACTTGACGACGAAGTCGTTGACCGCCTCGATGCGCGGGATGTTCACGCGTGCATTCATGCCGCCACCTCCGCTGGCTTCTTCGCATCGCGGCAGGCGGGCCCCGCCTGCGTGGTCTTGAGCAGGAATTTCTGCATGTCCCAGGCTCCCGTCGGGCACCGCTCGGCGCACAGACCGCAGTGCAGGCAGACGTCCTCGTCCTTCACCATCACCCGGCCCGTCTTGAGCGTGCCGGACACGTACAGCTCCTGCGCGAGGTTGAGCGCCGGCGCCTTCAGGCGCTTGCGAACGTCGGGCTCCTCGCCGTTGTCGGTGAAGGTGATGCAGTCGGTCGGGCAGATGTCCATGCAGGCATCGCACTCGATGCACAGGTTCTGCGCGAAGACGGTCTGCACGTCGCAGTTGAGGCAGCGATGCGCCTCTTTGAACGCCGTCGCGGCGTCGAAGCCGAGTTCGACCTCGACCTTGATCGACGCGAGCGCCTTCTCGGCCTTGGCCCACGGCACCTTGAAGCGGATGTCGTTGGACGTCTCGTTGTCGTAGCTCCACTCGTGGATGCCCATCTTCTGGGACATCAGGTTCACGGTGGGCGCCGGGCGCTGGCGGATGTCCTCGCCGCTGAGCAGCTTGTCGATCGACACCGCCGCCTCGTGGCCATGCGCCACCGCGGTGATGATGTTCTTGGGGCCGAACGCCGCGTCGCCGCCGAAGAAGACGTTGGGCACGCTCGACTGGAACGTGTTCGCATCCAGCACCGGCAGCCCCCACTTGTCGAAAGCGATGCCGCTGTCCCTTTCGATCCAGGGAAAGGCGTTCTCCTGCCCCACCGCGATCAGCACGTCGTCGCATTCGAAGAAGGCATCCGGCTCGCCCGTGGGGACGAGCTTGCGGTTGCCCTTGGCGTCGTACTCGGCCTTGACGATCTCGAAGGTCATGCCCTTGAGCTGCCCGCCCTCGTGCACGAAAGCCTTGGGCACGTGGAAGTTGATGATCGGGATGCCCTCGTGCATCGCGTCCTCCTTCTCCCAGGGGGACGCCTTCATTTCCTCGAAGCCGCTGCGCACGATGACCTTCACGTCGTCGCCGCCGAGCCGGCGCGAGCTGCGGCAGCAGTCCATGGCCGTGTTGCCGCCGCCCAGCACGATGACGCGCTTGCCGATCTTGGTGATGTGCCCGAACGACACGGACGCGAGCCAGTCGATGCCGATGTGGATGTGCTTCGCCGCTTCCTGGCGGCCGGGGATGTCGAGGTCGCGCCCGCGCGGCGCGCCGCAGCCCACGAAGACGGCGTCGTAGGCTTCGGCCAGCAGCGCCTTCATCGAGTCGATGCGCTTGTTGCCCACGAACCGCACGCCCATCTCGAGGATGTAGCCGCATTCCTCGTCGATCACTTCCTCAGGCAGCCGGAAGCGCGGCACCTGGGTGCGCATGAAGCCGCCGGTCTTGGCCTCGCCGTCGAACACGGTGATGTCGTAGCCCAGTGGCGCGAGGTCGCGCGCGACCGTCATCGACGCGGGGCCGGCACCGACGCATGCGATGCGCTTGCCGTTCGACGAGGTCTTGCGCGGCATGCGCTTGGCGACGTCGGCGTCCTTGTGGTCGGCGGTGACGCGCTTGAGCCGGCAGATGGCCACCGGCTCGGGCGTCTCCCCGTTGTTCTCTTCGACGCGCCCCCGCCTGCATGCGGGTTCGCAGGGCCTGTCGCACGTTCGCCCGAGCACGCCCGGGAAAACGTTGGACACCCAGTTGATCATGTACGCGTCCGTGTAGCGGCCCTGCGCGATCAAACGGATGTATTCGGGGACGGGCGTGTGCGCGGGGCAGGCCCACTGGCAATCCACGACCTTGTGGAAGTACGCCGGGTTGGCGATGTTCGTCGGCTGCAAAGCGTTTGTCTCCTTTAGCCGTCGCCCGCTTGTGCAGCGGGCATCGGGCCAGTCTACGCTGCCGCCGAACCGGAAAGCTCTCGGGGGATTCCCCGACCCAGACTTTTCACTTCATGCCGGGGAGCACGTTGGCGTGCAATTGATCCAGGACAACTTTCGCCTGCAGGGACTCCCTGGGCCCGGGCACCTGCTGCAGGTGCGCCTCGATGCGCAACGTGGCCGCACCCAGCCTGAAGGGTTCGTCCAGGGCCTTCGCGAACTGGGCCGCGAGGTGCTCGTCCTGACGCTTCATCACGAACCCCTTGTCGCCTTGCCAGCCGCCGGTGCCGAGCTCTTTCGCCAGGTTTCGCGCGGCCAGGTCGCCCGAAGCCAACCGGGTGATCTCGATGCGGACGATCGCCTCGAAGACATCGCGGCAGGCTTGCATGCGCCCAACGCCGTTCTTGCAGCGCCGCTCGACCTCGCCCCACGTGTCGGCGGCGCGCAGGCGCGCGCCGAGCAGTTCCTGGAAGTGCCTGCCGAATTGGACGTCCCGCCGGCGGCCCTCGCCGGCCTCGGCCGTGGCCAGGGGTAACAGGCTGAATTCCGCATCGCTGCCCGCTGCGCCGGGCTCTTTGAGCGCCCTGTCGCACTCCAGCCGGCGCTGCACGAGCGTGGCTTCGAGCCTGTCGTAAACCGCGTGCCGGCGGGCCGTGCGGTTGTCCGGGTTGGCCACGTAGGCGATGGCAAGAGTGCCCGCGGCGATCTTGCGGATCACGGCTTCAGGCGCGCGGGGCTCCTTGCGCCGTATTTCCTCGCACTGCTTTTCGAAGTCCGCTTTGCCGGCCAGCGAGGCCACGTAGCAGTCGACCTGCAGCGCCATCTCGAGGGCCTGCGCGTCTTCGGGCCTGAACGCGGGCGATGCCCTGAACGCCGCATAGCGGTCGTGAATGGGCGTCGGGGCAGGCCTGCGCGCCGCGGCGGCCTTGGTTTCCAGGGCGCCGCCTTCCCGCGCGTGGCCCACGTACTCGGTGACGATGGACCTCCATGCGGCGGCCCGCGCGGCACTGCGGGGCGAGCCCGTGGCGTGCCCGATGTGGCGCTCGACCTCGAATGAAAACCCGTAGTTCAGCAGGCGCTTGCGCAAGGCGTGCTGCAAGCCGTCGACCCACGCCCGCGTCTCGTCCGGCAGGAGCAGGAACGCGATGGGATCGTGCGGCTTCGCCGTGCCCCTGGCGGCGTCGAAGAACTCCAGCACCACCTCGCGGCGGACATCGGCGTAGCTGCGCTCGGACGCCTTGATACGCCTGTCCACTTCCTTCCACAGCGCCGGGTCCTCGGCGAACGACCACGGCCTGTCCAGCACCAGCTTGCGCGCATGGTCGAAATCCTCCTGGCGCTGGACGCCCTTCCCGAGTGAAGCCGGCGGGACCATGGCGAAAGCCGGGCAGGGCTTGTTCGAGGGGTCCTTGGGGTCCGCGCGCTCCCTGGGTGTGGCGTGGACGCGAATCGAGAGCGACTTGTCGATGTCCACGAGGAACGCCAGCGCCGTGGCCTCGAGCTGCCTGAAGATCGGCTCGAGGTACACGTCCTGCGCCTGCATTTCGTTGCCATAGTCGCGGCTCAGGCGGCCAAGGTAGTCCAGGGCGCATGTCGCCTGGACCGAACACCGGGCTTCGTCAACTGTCGCCAGCGGATGCGCGGCAAGGAACGCTTGCACCGCTTCTTCGAACCCGGGTTGCTTCGCGTTCGACGCGACGTGGGCCTGGACTTCGCGCGCCAATTCCAGGAGGGTGTGGTCGCGGTCGGCGCGCTCGGGCTGGCCCACAGCAGCCTTGCCGTCCCATGGCGCCGGCACGAGGCGATCGAACAGCTCCTGCGCGTGGGCGCCCGCGCATTGCATGCGCGCTTCGTCGCGCCCGATACGGCCTTTCTGCGCCTCGAAGCGCTGGTCCACCGCGCGGGTGAATTCGTCCGACTCCAGGAAGTGGCCCATCGCCTGGCCGAGGTGACTGCCGAAGACGCGGGCTTTCGCGTCCGCCGTTTCGGCGTCCGTCTCGACCGCGGCGCCGCGCGCGGCGGCCTCGATGGCCCGGCCGAGGTGCCGGCGGCGCTCGTCGCCGGCGTTGCCGATCTTCTCCCAGAGCTTCGCGGACAGGAGGGTGCTTCGCAAGTCCTTCGCGAGCTTCAGGGCGTAGCGCCGGTCCTGGGCGACCCCGTCCGGGACGGGTGGGTCCAGGTGCGGCAGTTCAAAGTCGGCTTCCGTGCGTTTCGCCGCCGTCGGCGGCACGAATCGCTCGCGCCGCTGCGGCAACGGGCACCCCGACGCTTCGTACTTGCACTTGTCGACGATCCCCTCGAACGTCGCATGGAGGCGGTCCAGCTCGTCGAGCTTGTCGGCGTCCCTGGCGTTCTCGAGTTCGTCGGCGCGCGCCGCGTTGGTCCAGATGAGGCCCGCCCACGCCTGGGCAAACCCGTCGGCGTCCTTCCATGTCGCGCAGGGGTAGTTGGCGAGGAAGTGTTCGGCGTAATCGCGCAGTTTCCCGTTGGCGTTGGCGTCGGCCATCGCGGTTCTCCACCCCTGGACGCATTCGTCCCCGGGTGGAAGCGGGGTGAGCGCAGCGGTGCCGGGGGCGGGTTTGCCTTTGGTGTCGCGCGGCAGGGTCAATGCGGGTGTAGCAACAGGCACGCAACCGGCATCAGGAGCTTGGACCTCGAATCCGGTGCGCACCGCGGTGTTCTGTCGCGGCCGGCTGCAGGGAGAGTCACGGATGCGTGTTCCGCATCATGTCGACGACCTCAAACGCCAACGCGATGGCGGCATTCTCCTGCGCGCCCTGACGGGGCCGCGGACTCACCTGGACCGTGTAGGCGACCCTGTCGGTGAATTGGAGCTTTCGCAGGCGAGCACGCATTTCGCTGCAAAACACCGATGCCAATTCAGCGTCGCGCTCCCGCAGGTCCGCGACGCCCGCGCCCGCGCCCGCCTCGCCCGCCTCGACGGCCTCGTCTGCGACGTCATCAGCAGTCTCGGACGCGTCATGCACCGGCGGCGCCGCCCGGTTCATCGCCCTGCAGAAGGAATTGGCGATGTAGGCTTTTTCGCCGGCCGTGGTCGCACGGAGGTACTCGGGCTGGACCGTCCCATTCGCAAGCTTGACGGCCGTGGCTTCGAGGACCAGCTCGCGAACACGTTGCCTGGACGGCGCGCCCGGCAGGCCGGCGCAGTAAGCGACCCGCGCACCGTAAGCGCCGCCGGAGAGCTCGGCAGCCAGCTTCCTCGCGAAGCTTCTCGCGAAGTTGGCGTCCTGTTCGCGCGCCACCGTGCTCGCCTTCGAGGCGAGCTTGCCGGACAGGAGTTCGGCCGGTGGCGGATCGAGCGGTTCCGGCGGCCGGGCGGCACCGACTGCCTTGCGCCACCGCATCTGCGCGTCGATCGTCTTCATGACCTCCAGCACCGATGCTTCGAGCGTGCGCAGGATCATGTACCTGTCATGTCGCGCGAGTTCGGGGTTATCGCCGCCTTCGAGAAACTGCGATTCGAACGCCGAAAGCCAGACCTCGGCGGCTTGCGCCCGGCAATAAGTGTCGATTTCGCGCTCGGTCGCCAGGGGATTGGTCGCCCGCAGCGCTGCCCTGCGGTCGGCGAAAGCCTCCTCCGCCCAATCGATTTCGCCCCTGGCGTCCTTCCCCACGAATTCGTTCAGCAGTGCGAGGACGCGGGGCAGGGTCTTGCTCGCCCCGGCCGGTGCATCGGTCAGGCGAGGCAATGGCGCTTCCGACTTCGTTTCGACACCGGCGTCGACAGGGCGAACCCGGGGCAGTGGGTCGAACCCAAGCTCCAAGGTCTGGTCGTTGATGGTCTTCAGGAGGTGCAGGGCATGCAGCAAGGCACTCGCCTGGCGGGCGCCGGCCCGATCGAAGCTACCGAAGCGCTCCTTGTGATTCGAAGAGATCTGATCGACTTCGTGAGAAAAGCCAGCGGACGTGAGCCATTCGGTCATCGCGCGGCAGAACTCCTTCGCATAGGCGTGATCCCGCCGGGTCATGGCGTACCCCCGGTCCGGCGGGAGCTCGTCCTCCACGCCGTCGACGAGCTGGGCGACCTTGGCCCAGATGACGTTCTTCCGGTCCTCCATGCGGCACGAGTCGGCGTATTCCGGGCTCGTGAACCGACGCCCGATCTCCTGCCAGACCGCGGGCGAGATGACCCCTTCGGGGCCGGCGATTTTCGCCGCGAGCAAGCGGCCGTACTCAAGGTCCGCGGGGTCTGCACGCGCATCCGCGTGCAAGACCGCCGTGGGCACGTTTTCCCGTTCCACCGGTGCGCCCATCTCCAGCGGCTGTTTCCCGTCGCTGTCGGCGGCCGGCGGGGTGGAGGGCGAGGTGGGTGAGTGGATGTTGGAGGTGTTCGAGAGGGCCGCTGCGCCGGTGAATCTCATGGTGGTGTCTCAGGTGGATCAGCCACGTGAGTTGCCCAGGTGCACCTCTAGTTCCACAGGCTCGCCAGCACCTGCCGCGCGAGATGCATCGCGCAATCCCGGTGCGCGTCCGCGCGTGATTGGCCGGGGTACTCGTCGAGGTACTTCTCCACCAACAACGAAAAGCGGGCGGAGGTCAGGTCGGTGTGCATCCTGCTGCAGAAGAAGGCTGCGTCGGTGAAGTCTTCCTCCGCCAGGGCGACGGCACTGAGCGGCCCCCGGCCCGGATCGATACCGTGTTCCTGGGCGCCTTGCGCATCGAACCCGACGAGTTTCGCGACGGTGGCGAGGATGACGTTACGGCGCACCGCTGCCCTGCTCTGCGGAATCCGTGTGCCAAGCAAATTCGTGACCGCCGTGGTGAGTGCGCCAGAGCGGATTTCGGCAGGCAGCTTGACTGCGAGGCCTCGGCCGAAATCGAAGTCCAGCTCGCGGGCGAGCGCGTGGGCACGCGGCGCCAGGGGCCGCATGCTGAAGGGCGGGCAAGCGTCTGACCCCTCCACGGCGTGGCCCTGCGCTCGCACGATCATGGCGCGGTTGATACGCAGCTGGACCAGGACAGCCGTGGCTTCGAGCGACCTCAAGCGGCGCGACCCGCGATTGTGCTGGCCTTCATAACTGTCGTTGATCCATAGGTCCAGCTGAGGCAGTACTGCGACAGCACACTGGGCACGGCAATACGCGTCGACCTCGTCTTCGGTCGCCGAGGGGTTCGCGGCGCGCATCTCGGCGGCGACGAGCGAGAACGCATCCGTCTGCACTTGCCCCTCGACGTGCCGGTGAAGTTGGTCGAGAAGTCTCTCGTCCGCGGGCGAGTCGAAAGGATCGAGCGGTTCGTCGGGGTCTGCGCGGGTGGGCACCTTGGGCGACCCGCAGCGCGGCCGGACCAGGGTCCAGTCGACGTCCAGCCGCCAGTCGTCTATGGCGAGCAGCAGGTGCTGTGCGTGGTGCAACGCGCAGACCTCGTGCGGATTTCCGACGTCCGGACGGTCCTGTGCCAGGCTCGCTGCATCTTGTTCGAACTTCGGCGAACAGAGGTATTCGCGCATCCTTGCACCGAACTCCGCGGCAAAGGCGTGCTCGCGCGGCGACATGCGGAAGTGCGCAGGGGCAACGAAGCCCGTATCGCCGTCCACCAGCGCCGCCGCGACGGCCTCCCGGAGCACAGGCTCGCGCAAGGTCATCGTGCTGCGGCCGGTCGCCTCGGCACGGCAGTGAATCTCGCTCCACGTGCCAGGGCAAGCCACCGCGGAAGCGAGCTTGTCGGACAGCGCTTGTGCGTCGACCTTCCGCATGGCAGGCAAGGCACGGAGCGGGGCCGGCCGCACGCTGGATTGCGCCTTCTCGTCATGCACAAAACACAGCGCCGCATCGGCTTGCCCGGTGCAGGCCGGCGGTGGCAGTTGGGGGGTGCCTGGCCGCGCGGGCAGCCACGGGCCGGCGGCGACTTTCACATCCATGGGTTCCTCGGCTCTCTGTGCTCAGCCGGAAACTCGGTGACGACCAGGGGAAATGAGTTCCCGGCAACCTCAGGCCATGTTCAATCCCGAAAACGCAGCCACGACTTCGGGGGGCGCTTGCACCAGCTCCACGAGCACCCCCTCGCCACCGATCGGGAACTCCTCGTTTCCTTTCGGATGCAGGAAGCAGATATCAAACCCCGCCGCGCCCTTGCGTATGCCGCCGGGCGCAAACCGCACGCCTTGCGCGGTGAGCCATTCGACAGCCTTCGGCAGGTCGTCGATCCACAGGCCGACGTGGTTCAGCGGCGTGGTGTGCACCGCGGGCTTCTTCTCGGGATCGAGGGGCTGCATCAGGTCGACTTCCACCTTGAACGGGCCCGTCCCCATCGCACAGATGTCCTCGTCCACGTTCTCGCGTTCGCTGACGAAGTTGCCGGTGACTTCGAGCCCGAGCATCTCCACCCACAGCTTCGACAGCCGCTTCTTGTCCGGCCCGCCGATCGCGATCTGCTGGATGCCCAGCACCCTGAAAGGCCTTGCGCTCATTTCTCGAACTCCACGATCGGCTGGTCCACCACGAGCGACTCGCCCTTCGTCGCCAGCACCTTGCCGACGATGCCGTCGGCCGCGGCGAACAGCACGTTCTCCATCTTCATCGCCTCGATGACGGCAAGACGCTCGCCCGCCTGCACCTTCTGCCCCGGCTGCACGGCCACGTCGACCAGCAGGCCGGGCATCGGCGACAACAGGTACTTGCTCATGTCCGGCGGCGCCTTGTAGGGCATCAGCGCGTGCAACTCCGCCGTGCGCGGCGTGAGCACGAGCGCGTCGATGCGCGTGCCGTTGTGCGAGATGCCGATGGCGATGGGGTTCTTCCCGACGCCGCGCTCGACCTGCGCCGTGAACGCCTTGCCGTTCACGGTGCCGCGGATGCGCGCGCCGCCGAGGTGCCAGCGGCTCTGCACTTCGTACGTCTTGCCGTTGGTCTCGATCACGGCGTGGCCGTCGTCGATGCGGTAGTCGCGCACCTTCACCGGCTGGCGGTGGTGGTTGCCGGCCGCATCCAGCCTGACGACGACGTACTCGTCGCCCACCTTGAACTCGTGCCCGCGCAGCTGGCCCGTGATGCCGGCCGAGCGCTCGAGCGCGCGCCGGTTCACGAACGCCGCGAGCGCAACCAGGAAGTCCGGGTCCGCATGCTGCACGTCCTCGGCGCGGAAGCCCTTGCCGTAGTGTTCGGCGATGAAGCCGGTGTTGAAATCGCCCGCCACGAACTTCGGGTGCGCCAGCAGCGCGGCCTGGAACGGGATGTTGCTGGAGATGCCGCGGATGACGAAGCCGTTGAGCGCCTCGCGCATCTTCGCGATGGCGTCGTTGCGGTCGGTGCCGTGCACGATGAGCTTGGCGATCATCGAGTCGTAGAACATCGGGATCTCGCCGCCCTCCTGCACGCCGGTGTCCACGCGTACGCCGAACAGGTGCTCGGTGTCGGAGGCCCACATCGACTCGCGCGGCGGCTGGAAGCGCACGAGGCGGCCGGTCGAGGGCAGGAAGTTGCGGAAGGGATCTTCCGCGTTGATGCGGCACTCGATGGCCCAGCCGTTGCGCTTCACGTCGGCCTGCGTCAAAGGCAGCTTCTCGCCCGCCGCCACGCGGATCATCAGCTCCACGAGGTCCAGCCCGGTGATGCACTCGGTGACCGGGTGCTCCACCTGCAGCCGCGTGTTCATCTCGAGGAAGTAGAAGCTCTGGTCCTTCCCGACCACGAACTCCACGGTGCCGGCGCTCTGGTACTTCACGGCTTTTGCCAGAGCCACCGCCTGCTCGCCCATCGCCTTGCGCGTGGCGTCGCTGATGAAGGGCGACGGTGCCTCCTCGATCACCTTCTGGTGGCGGCGCTGGATCGAGCACTCGCGCTCGTTCAGGTAGATGACGTTGCCGTGCGAATCGCCGAGCACCTGGATCTCGATGTGGCGCGGCTCCTCGACGAATTTCTCGATGAACACGCGGTCGTCGCCGAAGCTGTTGCGCGCCTCGTTGCGGCACGAGGTGAAGCCTTCGAACGCTTCCTTGTCGTTGAAGGCCACGCGCAGGCCCTTGCCGCCACCGCCCGCGCTGGCCTTGATCATGACCGGGTAGCCGATGTCCTTGGCAATCGACACGGCACGCTCGGCCGATTCGATGGCGTCGTTCCAGCCGGGGATGGTGTTGACCTTCGCTTCCTTCGCCAGCTTCTTGGAAGCGATCTTGTCGCCCATGGCCGCGATGGAATAGTGCTTGGGGCCGATGAAGGTGATGCCCTCGTCTTCAACACGCTTGGCGAACTCCTCGTTCTCCGACAGGAAGCCGTAGCCGGGGTGCACGGCCTGTGCGCCGGTCTGCTTGCACGCGGCGATGATCTTGTCGGCGACGAGGTAGCTCTCGCGCGAAGGCGCCGGGCCGATGTAGACCGCTTCGTCGGCGAGCGCGACGTGACGCGCATCGCGGTCCGCTTCCGAAAACACCGCAACGGTCTTGATGCCCATCTTGCGGGCCGTCTTGATGACGCGGCAGGCGATCTCGCCGCGGTTGGCAATGAGGATCTTGGTGAACATGGGGCTGTCCTCTTACAGGGGAATGTTCCCGTGCTTGCGCCACGGGTTCTCGAGCTTCTTGTCGCGCAGCATCACGAGCGAGCGGCAGATGCGCTTGCGCGTCTCGTGCGGCAGGATCACGTCGTCGATGAAGCCGCGCGCGCCCGCCACGAACGGGTTGGCGAAGCGCGCCTTGTACTCGGCCTCGCGCGCGGCCAGCTTGGCCGGGTCGCCCTTGTCCTCGCGGAAGATGATCTCCACCGCGCCCTTGGCGCCCATCACCGCGATCTCGGCGTTGGGCCAGGCGAAGTTGACGTCGCCGCGCAAGTGCTTGGAGCTCATCACGTCGTACGCGCCGCCGTAGGCCTTGCGCGTGATGACCGTGACCTTCGGCACGGTGCACTCCGCGTACGCGTAGAGCAGCTTGGCCCCGTGCTTGATGATGCCGCCGTATTCCTGGCTGGTGCCGGGCATGAAGCCGGGCACGTCCACGAAGGTGATGACGGGAATGTTGAACGCGTCGCAGAAGCGCACGAAGCGCGCCGCCTTGATCGAGCTCTTGATGTCCAGGCAACCGGCCAGCACCAACGGCTGGTTGGCGACGATCCCCACCGTCTGGCCTTCCATGCGCGCGAAGCCGATGACGATGTTCTTCGCGTACTCGGGCTGCAGCTCGAAGAAGTCGCCGTCGTCCACCGTCTTGGCGATCAGCTCCTTCATGTCGTAGGGCTTGTTCGGGTTGTCCGGAACGAGCGTGTCGAGCGAGAAGTCCATGCGGTCCGCCGGGTCGTTGCTCGGGCGGATCGGCGGCTTCTCCTTGTTGTTCAGCGGCAGGTAGTTGTACAGGCGCCGCAGCATGATCATGGCCTCGACGTCGTTCTCGAACGCCAGGTCGGCCACGCCGCTCTTCGTGCTGTGGGTGGACGCACCGCCCAGCTCCTCGGCCGTCACTTCCTCGTGCGTCACCGTCTTCACCACCTCGGGGCCGGTCACGAACATGTAGCTGGAGTCCTTCACCATGAAGATGAAGTCCGTCATCGCCGGCGAGTACACCGCGCCGCCGGCGCAGGGGCCCATGATCATGCTGATCTGCGGCACCACGCCCGAGGCCATCACGTTGCGCTGGAATACGTCGGCGTAGCCACCGAGCGATGCCACGCCTTCCTGGATGCGCGCGCCGCCGGAGTCGTTCAGGCCGATCACGGGCGCGCCAACTTTCATGGCCTGGTCCATCACCTTGCAGATCTTCTCGGCGTGCGCCTCGCTGAGCGCACCGCCGAAGACGGTGAAGTCCTGGCTGAAGACGAACACGAGGCGCCCGTTGATCATCCCGTAGCCGGTGACCACGCCGTCGCCGGGGATCTTGTTCGACTCCATGCCGAAGTCCGTGCAGCGGTGCTCCACGAACATGTCCCACTCTTCGAAGGTGCCTTCGTCGAGCAGCAGCTCGATGCGCTCGCGCGCCGTCAGCTTGCCCTTCTTGTGCTGCGCGTCGATGCGCTTGATGCCGCCGCCTTGCCGGGCCGCGTCGCGTTTCTTTTCCAGTTGCTCCAGGATGTCATGCATTTTTCGTTCTCCGAAACGTTGTCACCCCGGGCTCGACCCGGGGTCCATCGCGGCGAGCAACTGCCTCGCCGCCGTCGACGCGGCCAGCCTGCCCAGCTCCACGTCCCTCGTCATCTGCGGCAGCAGCTGCCTGACGCCGCTGCTCTGCCGGAACCTCTGCTTCAGCCCGCTCTCGATGCGCTCCCACATCCAGTCGAGCGCCTGGTGCTTGCGGCGCGCCTCGATGCGCCCCGCAGCCCCTTGCACCTCGCGGTACTTCGCCACCGCGGCCCAGAAGCGGTCGATGCCCTGCGCCTTCAGCGCGCTCAGTTGCAGCACTTGCGGATGCCAGGGCCCGCTGTGCCGCCCCTGTTGCGTGAGGATGCGCAGCGAGCTCGTGATCTGAGCCTGCGCGCGCGTGGCAGCGTCCGGGTCGATGTCCGCCTTGTTGATCACCACGAGGTCGGCCACTTCCATCACGCCCTTCTTGATCGCCTGCAGGTCGTCGCCCGCATTGGGCAGCTGCAGCAGCACGAACATGTCGGTCATGCCGGCCACCGCGATCTCGCTCTGGCCCACGCCCACGGTCTCGACGATCACGATGTCGTAGCCCGCGGCTTCGCACACCAGCATTGCTTCTCGCGTCTTGGCCGCCACGCCGCCAAGCGTGCCGCTCGACGGGCTCGGGCGGATGTAGGCCTTGTCGTTGACCGAGAGGTGCTCCATGCGCGTCTTGTCGCCGAGGATCGAGCCGCCGGAAACGGACGACGAAGGGTCCACGGCGAGCACGGCCACGCGATGACCTTGCGCGATGAGGTACAGCCCCAGCGCTTCGATGAACGTGCTCTTGCCCACACCCGGCACGCCGCTGATGCCGAGGCGGAACGCGTTGCCGGTGCCAGGCAACAGCGCGGTGAGCAACTCGTCGGCCTGGGCCCGATGGTCCGCGCGCGTGGACTCCAGCAGCGTGATCGCCTTGGCGATCGCGCGCCTCTCGCCCTGCCGCACGCGGTCCGCCAGACTCACGCAGCGACCGCCTTGCGGATCTGCTCCAGCACGTCCTTCGCACTGGCCGGGATCGGCGTGCCCGGGCCGTAGATGCCCTTCACGCCGGCGTTGTAGAGGTACTCGTAGTCCTGCTGCGGCACCACGCCGCCCACGAACACGACGATGTCGTCGGCGCCCTGCTTCTTCAGCTCCGCGATGATCGCGGGCACCAGCGTCTTGTGGCCCGCCGCGAGCGTGCTGATGCCCACCGCGTGCACGTCGTTCTCGATGGCTTGCCGCGCGCACTCTTCCGGCGTCTGGAAGAGCGGCCCCATGTCCACGTCGAAGCCCAGGTCCGCGTACGCCGTCGCGACGACCTTCGCGCCACGGTCGTGCCCGTCCTGGCCGAGCTTGGCCACCATCACCCGCGGGCGGCGGCCCTGCTCTTCGGCGAATTGCGCGATCTCGGACTTGAGTTTTTCCCAGCCTTCGGCGGAGTCATAAGCGGCTGCATACACACCGGTCACCTTTTGCGTATCGGCGCGATGGCGCCCGAACACTTTTTCCAGCGCGTCGCTCACTTCACCGACGGTTGCGCGAAGACGGATGGCCTGGATGGCCAGGTCGAGCAGGTTGCCCTTGCCCGTGCGCGCCGCCGTCGTCAGCGCTTCGAGCGCGGCCTGCACCTTCTGGCCGTCGCGCTTGTCCCGGATCTGCTTCAGGCGCGCGATCTGCTGCTCGCGCACCTTCACGTTGTCCACTTCGAGGATCTCGACCGGGTCTTCCTTCGCCAGGCGGTACTTGTTGACCCCGACGATCACGTCCTTGCCCGAGTCGATGCGGGCCTGCTTCTCGGCGGCGGCGGCCTCGATCTTCAGCTTCGCCCAGCCGGAGTCGACCGCGCGGGTCATGCCGCCCATGGCCTCGACTTCCTCGATGATCTTCCACGCGGCGTCGGCCATCTCCTGCGTGAGCTTCTCCATCATGTAGCTGCCGGCCCAGGGGTCGATCACGTTCGTGATGTGCGTCTCTTCCTGGATGATCAGCTGCGTGTTGCGCGCGATGCGCGCGCTGAACTCGCTGGGCAGCGCGATGGCTTCGTCGAAGCTGTTCGTGTGCAGGCTCTGCGTGCCGCCGAACACCGCCGCCATCGCCTCGATGGTGGTGCGCACGACGTTGTTGTACGGGTCCTGCTCGGTGAGTGACCAGCCCGAGGTCTGGCAGTGCGTGCGCAGCATCAGGCTCTTGGGGTTCTTCGCGTTGAAGCCGCTCATGATGCGGTGCCACAGCAGGCGGGCCGCGCGCATCTTCGCGATCTCGAGGTAGAAGTTCATGCCGATCGCCCAGAAGAACGACAGGCGGCCCGCGAACTCGTCGACGTCCAGCCCCTTCGCGATGGCCGTCTTCACGTACTCCTTGCCGTCGGCCAGAGTGAAGGCCAGCTCGAGCGCCTGGTTGGCCCCCGCCTCCTGCATGTGGTAGCCGGAGATCGAGATCGAGTTGAACTTCGGCATGTTCTTCGCCGTGTACGCGATGATGTCGCCGACGATGCGCATCGACGGCTCCGGCGGGTAGATGTACGTGTTGCGGACCATGAACTCCTTGAGGATGTCGTTCTGGATGGTCCCGGACAGCTGGTCCTGTTTCACACCTTGTTCTTCTGCAGCCACGACGTAGCCGGCCAGCACCGGCAGCACCGCGCCGTTCATGGTCATGGACACCGACACCTTGTCGAGCGGGATGCCGTCGAAGAGGATCTTCATGTCCTCGACGGAGTCGATGGCCACGCCCGCCTTGCCGACGTCGCCCACCACGCGCGGGTGGTCGCTGTCGTAGCCGCGGTGCGTTGCAAGGTCGAAGGCGACGCTCACGCCCTGCCCGCCGGCCGCGAGGCCCTTGCGGTAGAACGCGTTCGACTCCTCGGCGGTGGAGAAGCCTGCGTACTGGCGGATGGTCCATGGCCGCGCTGCGTACATCGTGGCTTGCGGGCCGCGGATGTAGGGCGCGAAGCCCGGCAGCGTGTTGGTGTGTTGCAGGCCCTGCAGGTCCTCGGCCGTGTACAGCGGCTTCACGACGATGCCGTCGGGCGTGGTCCAGTTCAGGGCGTCGACATTGCCGCCGGGCGCCGACTTGGCGGCTGCCTTCTTCCAGTCGTCAGGGGTGCTCATGGTTTGTCCTCGGTCTCCCCACATCATACCGCATTCATAATTATTGATAAAGCATTCTGAATCAGTTAGGATTCGCTCATGTCCGCCGTTTCCCTGGCCCCCCGCGCCCTGTACGAGGAAGTCGCCGAGCTCTTGCGCCAGCGCATCTTCCGGCGCGAACTGGAGCCGGGCAGCTGGATCGACGAGGTCAAGCTCGCGCAGGAGTACGGCATCAGCCGCACGCCGCTGCGCGAGGCGCTGAAGGTGCTGGCCGCCGAGGGGCTGGTGACGATGAAGGTGCGGCGCGGGGCTTACGTCACCGAGGTGTCCGAGCGGGACCTCTCCGAGGTCTATCACCTGCTTGCACTGCTCGAGAGCGATGCCGCGGGTGTCGTTGCCCTGAAGGCGACCGACGCGGAGTTGCGCGAGCTCAAGGCTCTGCACAGCGAGCTGGAAGCGGCGACGAAGAACCGCGACAAGTTCTTCGCGATCAACGAACGCTTCCACATGCGTTTGCTGGAGATCGCGGGGAACCGCTGGCGCAACCAGATGGTGGCGGACCTGCGCAAGGTGATGAAGCTCAATCGGCACAACTCGCTGCTGAAGTCCGGTCGTATCGTGGAGTCGCTCGCCGAGCATCGGGCGATCATGGAGGCGCTGGAGAAGCGTAGCGCGAGCGCGGCTACCAAGAAGATGCAGGAGCACTTCCGCAACGGGTTGGAGGCTGCGGCCTGAATCGAATCTTCGGCGTCCGTAAGCGTAGTCTCTATTTCGACTGGCGTCGGGCCGTTGTTCTCCCCATTCCTCCCCCCGCCCTCCTCTCCCCTCCGGGGAGAAGAGGGAGCTAAATCGGACAGCCGATTTGGGCTCGTCCGGACTGTGAGGGCCGAATCGGGAGACGTCGGGTGGCGGGCGAACACTGCTAGCGCTATCGGCAAGACCCGAGCGGACGGTTTGCTGCGTGCTACGCAGCCTAAGACATCGTCATCACGTCACCGCATCATCTTCTTAGGCTGGGTAGCACCCAGCAACCAGTGGACCCGTCTCTCGCCGATAGCGCTAACGGCGTTCGCGTACCCCCCGACGTTTCCCGATTCGGCCCTGTCCGTTCAGACGAGCCCAAATCGGCTGTCCGATTTAGCTCCCTCTCTTTCCCGGAGGGGAAGGGAGGGCGGGGGGAGGGATGGGGAGAGCAACGCACCTCAGGGTCGTGTCCCTTGACGTGGTGTAAGTCCGCAGCCCGGAGAGGCTGAGATGCACGTCACTCAGCGAGCCACTGCGGGCAGCCGAGTCGGCACAGTATCGCAGAGGGTCTGCAGGCCTTCGAGC
>NZ_JACORU010000007.1 GCF_014297445.1 Ramlibacter albus | reverse complement strand
CGAGCCGGTACGCGAGATGCTGATCGAAGCGGTGGAGCGGCGCTTCGGAGCGATCGAGGCGATCCCCGAGGATCATGTCCTGGAATTCCTCAGCGACAACGGCGGCGCCTACATCGCGGCCGACACCCGCAGCGTGGCGCGCCAGCTCGGGCTGAAGCCAATCAACACGCCCGTGTGCAGCCCGCAGAGCAACGGCATGGCGGAGAGCTTCGTCAACACGTTCAGGCGCGACTACGTCAGCCGCATGGACCTGAGCGACGCGCCGACCGTGATGGCGCAGCTGCCGGCGGCGTTCGAGCACTTCAACGAGGCCCATCCGCATTCGTCGTTGAAAATGAAGTCACCCAGGGAGTTCAGGCGGCTGCAAGCCGCGCAGACGCGAAAGGTCCAGCAAGAGGGACCAGCGCTAAGTTGCGACTAGAACGTGTCCGGGAGTACGGGGGCAAGACCAGTTAGCCGTTCCGCACTAGACTCGCCGAAAACAACAACCATCAGGAGAGGACTGTGCGAGCAACCCAGGTTGCAGTGCTGAGAATGGTGCTTGCCGCGCTGTGGCTGCTCGCCGTAGCGCAGGCATCGGCCCAAGTCGCCTACGTAACCAGGCACCCGGCTATTCGAGCACTCCGTTCCGAGCTCGACACCCCAGAAGACCAGATCGACTTCGCCAAGGCCAAGGTGGCGATCGACCGCATCGTCGATCCCTCCATAGACGCCCAGGCAACGCTGACGCAAATCGATGCGATGGCTGCACAGGTACGAGCGATGTTGCCGCCAACGGCAACGGGAGAGCAGCGCGCGGGCGCGCTTCGTGCGTTTCTCTACGATGCCGGGCCGTGGAATCGCGGACTGGTGTTCGGCTACAACTTTGCGCACCCCGACGGAACGCACATTTCCGACAAACTGCTTGCGAACTACATCCGCACACGCAAGGGAAATTGCGTGTCGATGCCTTTCCTCTACATCGCACTTGCTCAGAAACTGGACCTGACGGCGCGAGCTGCACTCGCGCCGTCCCACGTCTTCGCCAAGCTTCTCGACGACAAGGGAACCTGGCACAACATAGAAGCGACCTCCGGCGGATACACGCGGCGAGACATCCTGTACCGGCAGGATCATCCGATGACGGACACCGCCTTGGCCAATGGCGTGTACATGCGAACGCTTACCAAGCGCGAAACGGTGGTCGCGATGGCGCACGTCGTCGCAGAGATGTACGCGGAAATGGGCAACGCCGAGATGTTGGTCGCCGCGTCAGAAGTAATTCTCGAGCGGAGTCCGAAAGATGTCGACGCATTGCTGCACAAGGGGTACGCGCACGTGCTGATGATTCGCCAGCGTTTCGCGAGCAAGTACCCCACGCCACGAGATATTCCCGTGGAAGAACGCGACGAGTATCGGCGACTGCGGGCAATCGCGGACCTGTGGTACGACCGCGCCGAGGCGCTGGGCTGGCGCATGCCAACCAAGGAGGATGACGCGCGATACCTGGCGAACGTGAGAGGAGCCGCTGCGGCGGCGAAGAAACAGAATATGGAGAAGAGCCGATGAAGAAGATCCTTCTAGCTATCGCAGTCGGCGTCGTCGCCAATGTCGCTTGTGCGCGCTACATTCAGCCTGACCCCATCGGTTTGGCGGGCGGCCTCAACCCATTCGTTTACGTCAACGCCAATCCTTTGGGCGAGATTGATCCTGAGGGATTGCAATCATGGCGGCGGCCAAACCGGCCGGGATGGCCCGCATGGGCGCAGCCGACAAACCCTTCAGACGCCTGCGCGACGCCGGAGTGTGCTGCAGGTCTGTCGCTGCTGCGACCTACACCTTATAACAACCCGGATTTCAACAAGGACCCCTGCGTCATCGCTTACCTGCGCGAGAACTACGGCAACTTCATGGCTGATACGCTGCTTCCCAATTTCAGCGGCTTCAGCTACGTGCCTGGAAGCGGATATGCCTTCCAAGCCGGTCTAAGCGCTATTGCGTCAATGACAACGAAGGGCGCTGTGGTGGGGACCGCTTCGGGCGTTGCCGTAGGCGTCCAGGCGATGGGGGCCGCGGGTGCCGGTGTTGCTGGAGGCTCCTCGTCATCGGCCTTGCTCATGACTGGAACGATGGCAAGCGGTGCGGCTACCGGCGCAAGCATTCTGCTGGCCGCCGGGGGCGTAGGCGCGACCGCGTACTCCTCTGCCGCGAATGCGGCGGCGCTACTACACTGCAGCTGCCGGAGGTAGCGTGCTAGCGTTGGTCACCGAATTCCCGATACTCGCGGGCATCATCGCGCTCATCGTGTCGCTCGTGGTAGGCGCCATCGAATTGGATGCCGTGAAGTCTAAAGTGCCGCCTGCGGTGACGTGGCTCACGGGTGCGGGCGCCATCATTGCCTTGGTTGGGAGCGCGCCGTACTCCGCAATTCTTCGCCTCCTTGTGATCCTTGCACTTCTTGGAGTCCTGGGCGCAGGAATTCGGTGGACGCTGAAGAACGCATAGTCGGGCACAGAGCGGCCCGCACGACTGTACGAGGATCAATCCAGCGTTGGGGCGGTGTCGTCTTTGTAGCGGACCGTGCCGGCCAGTCAGGTAGCGGTCTGCCTATGCGTAGCTGTCAACCGGCACATGGACCGACGACGCTGCTTGGATAAGAATACTTAGCTGATCGGGCCAGCCGTAGTCTAAGCCTGCTACTGCCGGCCAAGGACCCCTCATCGGAAGCTGCAGTTTTCGCTCTCGTGGAAGCCCTCGCGTCAAATCGACCAGGCTCATCGCGTTGGGAGCTACCGTCGCTTTGCGAGTCGGTCCATTTGTAGCCGCGTGTCCTGGGCCGCAAAGACCCCGTGCCGCGTTGTTGCAGCCGTTGATTACAGAGTCTCGTGGTGCGAGGCTTCACCGCTTCTCCAGTAAGCGGATGCCCGAATCGCGTGCCGACTGAGCCCCTTCTCGTCGACAAAGAGCCGCCGCCATTCGGCGACTTGCCGATTCTCGCCGGCGCACCAGACGAATGTGTCCTCGTCGGAGGCCAGTCGCAACTGCTTGACGGCCGACAGGCACTCCGCAGGCGTGGACACCCAGGCTATTTCCAGTTGGGACGGGGCGACGAGCGCGCGCCGGTCCCGCGGAGCAGCTTGAAGGATCGCCGTGCCGACTGCAGTGATGGGCAGCTCTTCCAGCCTCCGGGCGATCGCAGGAAGTGCAGACAGGTCGCCGACTAAGACATGCCTGTCATAGTCCAGCGGCACGATGAACGAACCTCGCGGGCCGCCGACTGCGATCTCGTCTCCGACGGTTGCCGCCGCAGCCCATCGACTCGCTGGACCGTCCGCATGCAAATAGAACTCGATGGTCAGCTCACGAGCATCGCGGTCGAAGTGGCGCGGGGTGTAGTCCCGTCGAATGGGCTCTTGTCCCTCGTCCGGAATGAAGACCTTCACGTGGTCGTCGAACGAGGCGCTGACGAAATCGTGAAGGGCATCGCCGCCGAACGTGATCGAGCGCACATTCGGCGTCAACATCTCGATGCGCCGAATAGCGACGTCTCGGCGCTTCAACTCGTGTCGCACCCGCTGGATGCGGCTGCCGTCATTTATGGGATCCAGAATATTTCTCCATCATGCGTACCGCTTGGTCCGCAAATTGTTCTTCATCTCGCGCAGCAGCGGCTGCAGCCGGCCGCCGCCGATACGCAGTGCCACCGTTGTGGCGAGCACGTCGATGATCATGAGGTGCAGCAGGCGCGACACCATCGGGCTGTAGCGTTCGTAGCCTTCGGGATGGTCGGCTGCCAGATGGATCTGGCCGGCGCTGGCGAGCGGCGAACCGGTGGCCGTGATCACGATGGTGGTGGCGTCGTTCTTGCGCGCGATGTCGCAGGCGTCCATCAGGTCGCGCGTGCGGCCGGAATTCGAGATCACCACTACGCAGTCGCCCGGCCCCAGCAGCGTGGCGCTCATCACCTGCATGTGGCCGTCGCTGTACGCGACGGTGCTCACGCCGAGGCGGAAGAACTTGTGCTGCGCGTCCTGCGCGACGATGCCCGAGTTGCCGGCACCGTAGAACTCGACGCGCCGCCCCGTCTTGTGCGTCGCCGCCAGCGCTTCGGCAGCACGTTCGATCGCGATCGTCGAGGCGTCGTTGCGGTACTTGAGGAATGCCGCGACGGCGTTGTCGACCACCTTGACCAGGACGTCGCTCGTGGAGTCGTCGGCGTCGACGTTGCGATGGATGAAGGGCACGCCTTCGCTCACGCTGCCCGCGAGCTTCAGCTTGAAGTCCGACAGGCCGTCGTAGCCCATGCTGCGGCAGAACCGCACGACGGTGGGCTTGCTCACGTACGCCCGGTCGGCGAGCTCGCTGATGGGCGTGTTCGCAAACACGCGCGGGTCGGACAGCACGAGCTTGGCCACACGCTGTTCGGCGCGCGCCAGCGACGTGATCGACGCGCGGATGCGATCGAGCATCTTCAGAGCTCTTCGGGCCAGCTCGCGCCGTCGCGGGCGATCATCGCGCTCGCCGCGCTCGGGCCCCAGGTTCCGGCGTTGTAGAGGCGCGGGCCGTTGTCGTCGTTGGCCCAGCCCTCCAGGATCGGCTCGACCCAGCGCCACGCCTCCTCCTGCTCGTCGGACCGCACGAAAAGGTTGAGCCGGCCGTCGATCACGTCGAGCAGCAGCCGCTCGTACGCACCAACGCGTTCCGAGCCGAAGCGCTTGTCGAAATCGAGGTCGAGGTGCACTGGCGTGAGCGTGTGGCCGTTGCGGCGCTTCTCCTGCCCCTGTGCCAGCAGGTGCAACTGCAGGCCGTCGCGCGGCTGCAGGTTGATCACGAGCTTGTTCGCCGCGCCGCGCGGCGCGTTGAAGATCGCGTGCGGCGCGGGCCGGAAGTTCACGACGATGCAGGCCTCGCGCCCCGGCAACCGCTTGCCGGTGCGGATGTAGAACGGCACGCCGGCCCAGCGCCAGTTGGCGATCTCGGCGCGCAGCGCGACGAACGTTTCGGTGCGGCTTTCGGGATCGACGCCGGCCTCGTCGCGATACGCCGGCACCGCGTGGCCGTCGATCACGCCCGCCGAATACTGGCCGCGCACCACGTGCTGGGCGAGGTCCGCGGGGCTCCAGGGCTTGAGCGAACGCAGCACCTTCAGCTTCTCGTCGCGGATGGCGTCGGCGTGCGCGTTGATCGGCGGCTCCATCGCCAGCGCGCAAAGCAGCTGCAGCGCATGGTTCTGCACCATGTCGCGCAGGGCGCCGGTCGTGTCGTAGAAGGCGCCGCGCTGCTCCACGCCGAGGTCTTCGGCCATCGTGATCTGGATGTTGGCGATATTCTCCCGGCGCCAGATTGGCTCGAACAGGGCGTTGCCGAAGCGCAGGGCGAACAGGTTCTGCACCGCCGGCTTGCCGAGGTAGTGGTCGATGCGGAACACCTGGTTCTCGCCGAACGCGCGGCGCACCGTGTCGTTGATCTCGCGGTTGGACGCGAGGTCGTGGCCGAGCGGCTTTTCGAGGACCATGCGAACGTTGGGCCGGTTGAGGCCGGCGGCCGCCAGCTGACCGATCGCCTGCGTGAACAGCTGCGGTGCGACGGCGAGGTACATCACCACGGTGTCCGCCGCGCGCGCTTCCAGCGTCGCCTTCAGGCGCTGGAACTCCTCCGGTTTCGAAAGATCCATGCGCACGAAGTGCAGCAGTTGCGCAAACCGGGCGAATTCTTCGGGGCTCGGCCGCTTGGCGCCGTCGACTTCGCCGAAGCGGCCCTGGATCAGCGCGCGGTACTGCTCGTCGCCGAGGTCGTCGCGGGCGACACCGATGATGCGGCCGTCTTTCGGCAAGGTGCCGTGGCGGAACGCCTGGAACAGGGCGGGCATCAATTTTCGCCAGGCGAGGTCGCCGGTGCCGCCGAACAGGACGAGGTCGAAGCTCATGCGGTGAGGTGTCTTGGGTTCATGAATTCTTTCGGGGAAACCCTATGTTAAACAATTGGGAAAGCGCTTACAATACTGTTTCCTACAGGCGGTCGCTTGTTGGCACTGCACTCTGAAAAAATCGAGTCAAACCCATGTTTCGCTATTTTCCTACCAACTACGTCTGGAACCTCTCGGTCGACCTGGCCATCGAGATGGGCGCGCGCATCGGTGAGATCGAGGCCATGTGCGCACCATTGCAGGAGGCCGCCAAGGCGCCCGATGCCGCCGGCACCCAGGCGTTTCGGGACACATGGTCGGCGATGGCCGACAAGCTTTGCGAGTTGGCGCAAGAGGACAAGGTGCGCGGTCGCCTGCTGTCGGCCGGCGAAAAGTACAACCGCGCGGCCATCTATTACCTCACCTGCGAGCGGTTGCAGGCGCACGGTGCGCCTGGCCGGCGCGAGCTCTACGAACTGTTCCTCGATGTCTTCGCGCAGGGGATCGAGCTCGCGGGCGAGAACTGCGAGTTCGTCCAGATTCCGTACGAAGGCACGTTCCTCTCCGGCCTCCTGGTGCGCGCGGAAGGGGTCGAGGGGCCTGCGCCGATCCTCGTCCAGGTAAACGGCTTGGATTCCACGAAGGAAATGAAATACCGGGTCGGCCTGCCGCAGTGGCTCGCGAAGCGCGGCATTTCCTCGCTCGTGGTCGACCAGCCCGGCACGGGCGATGCGCTACGCCTGCGCGGCCTGACGGCAAGGTTCGACAGCGAACATTGGGCGAGCCGGGTCGTCGACTGGCTGGAGACGCGCACCGACGTCGATGCAAAGCGCATCGGCCTCGAGGGCGTGTCCCTCGGCGGGTACTACTGCCCTCGCGCGGTCGCGTTCGAGCCTCGATTCGCCTGCGGCGTGGTCTGGGGCGCCAATCATGACTGGCGTGACGTGCAGAAGCGCCGCCTGGAAAAGGAAGGCAGCTTCCCCGTGCCGCACTACTGGTCCCACGTCCGCTGGGTTTGGGGAGCGAAGGACAACGACGACTTCATGAAGATCGCCGAGAACGTGCATCTCGACGGCGTGCTGGACCACATCCGCGTGCCATTCCTCGTGACGCACGGCGAGAAGGATTCCCAGATTCCGCTGAAGTGGGCGCAGCGCACCTACGACCAGCTCGTCAACAGCCCCCAGCGCGAGCTCAAGGTCTTCACCGACCGCGAGGGGGGGGTGCAGCACTCGAGTTTCGACAACAGCATCAACGCCGGCCACTACATCGCCGACTGGGTGGCAGAGACGCTCGGCGGCCGTGTGCGCCGCCAGGAGACAGCCCAATGAGATTCGCCACTGGCCTTGCACGCCGCAACCTGCTCGCCGTCGCCGTCGCAGCGTTACTCGGAGGCTGCGCGGCTGTCCAGGCGCCCTTGCAGGCGAGTGCGCCGGCAACGGCGCCCCGGCCTGCCGCCAACCGGCCGATGAACGTGCTTCTGATCATCGCCGACGACCAGAACGCGCGCCTGGGCACGTACGGCGCACCAGTGCGGTCCCCCAACGTCGACCGCTTCGCGCGCGAGGGTGTGCGCTTCGAGCACGCGTATGCGAATTTCCCGCTGTGCGGTCCCAGTCGCGCGTCGTTCTTGTCGGGTGTCCGGCCCAACACGATCGGCGCCAAGATGGACTTCATGAAGTTCCGCTGCGCGATGCCCGACGTCACGACGCTCCCGCAGTACTTCAAGGACCGCGGCTGGTTCGCCGGCCGCATCGGCAAGGCCTACCACCAGGGCGTGCCCAGTGATATCGGCCGCAGCGGCCCGGACGACGCCGCGTCATGGACGCAGGTGGTCAATCCGCGCGGCCACGACAAGGATGTCGAGGGCGACGTCCTGAACCTCACGCCGGGCACCGGGCTCGGCCGTGCGCTGGCGTTCCTGGAAGGCGACAAGGACGACGCGGACTACACGGACGGCAAGGTGGCCACGGCCGCCATCGAGATGATGAAGGCGAATGCCAACAAGCCGTTCTTCATCACCGTGGGGTTCTACCGTCCGCACGTGCCGGAGATCGTGCCGAAGAAGTACTTCGATCTCTACCCGATGCGAGACATCCCGGCGCCGGACGCCACGCCGGAGGAACTGGCTGCTCTGGTGCCCACCTCCAGGCTCACGGCGAACCCGCATTTCGGCATGACGCCGGAGCAGCAACGCCAGATGATCCGTGCTTACTCGGCGGCCACGACCTTCATGGACGCGCAGGTGGGCCGCGTCCTCGAGTCACTGGACAAGCTCGACTTGCGCGACAACACGATCGTCGTGTTCATGGGCGATCACGGGTTCATGCTCGGGCAGCATGGGCAGTGGACCAAGAGCATGCTGTTCGAGGAGTCGGCCAGAACGGCGCTGATCGTTCGCGCGCCCCAGGTGCAAGGGGGCAGGGCATCGGCCAAGCCGGTCGAATTGGTGGACCTGTACCCCACGATCACCGACCTGGCGGGGCTGCCCCGGTATGCCCGCAACGAGGGATCGAGCCTCGTGCCGCTGCTCGAGCGCCCCGACGATCCGCAATGGACCAAGCCGGCGCTGTCGCAGGTGTTCGGCGGGCGCAGCGTGCGCACCGAGCGCTACCGCTACACGGAGTGGGACCAGGGGCGGGCGGGGCGCGAGCTGTACGACTACACAACCGATCCTGCCGAGAAGCACAACCTCGCGGCCGACCCGGCGCATGCCGCCACCATCGCGCGCCTGAAGGCGATGCTGCCCGCCGGCCCGGTGGAAGCGCGCAGGGTCCATCCGGAAGACGGAGGCCAGCGCTACGGCTCGCGGGCCGAGGCGGAGGCTGCGCAACTGAAGTGCCCGGAATCCTGAGCGGCAACAACACAGCAACATCACAGACGCGCGGCACGACCGGGCAACGAGAGGAACCTTCATGAACATCATCGGGCCTGATGCCCTTGTCTTCGGCGTGGACGATGTCGCCGCCTGCACGCAATACCTGGTGGATTACGGCCTCGAGCCGGCCGGCGGCGGCCGCTTCGTGGCGCTGGACGGCACCGGCGTCGTCATTGCGCACCGCGACGATCCGTCGCTGCCGCCGTCCCTCGGCACCGCAAGCATGCTGCGCAAGACCCTCTACGGTTGCGCCGACCAGGCGACCGTCGACGCCATCGCCGCGGAGCTGGCGAAGGACCGCGAAGTCCGCCACCTGCCCGACGGCTCCATCGAGTCGACCGACGATCTGGGCTTCGTGCTGGGCTTCCAGGTCACGGTGCGCCGGCCGCTGAACCTGCCCACCGAACGGGTCAACGCGCCGGGCGCCGCGCCGCAGCGCCCACTCAATACGCTGGGTGCCGCGGAAGACACGCCGGCCAAGCCGCGCACGCTGTCGCACGTCGTGTACTTCGTGCCGGACGCGGCGAAGAACGAGGCGTTCTACGTGAAGCGTCTCGGCTTCGTCTGCACCGACCGCTTCACCGGCGTGGGACCGTTTCTGCGACCCGCAGGCACGAGCGACCACCACACCCTGTTCATGATCCAGACGCCGCCGCACATGAAGGGCTGCGAGCACTTTACGTTCCACCTGGGCGGTCCCACGGAAGTCATGCTGGCGGGCAGCAGGTTCGTCGCCAAGGGCTACGAATCTTTCTGGGGACCGGGCCGGCACAAGTTCGGCTCCAACTGGTTCTGGTACTTCAACAGCCCGCTCGGTTGCCACGTCGAGTACGACGCCGACATGGACCTGCACGATGGCGCATGGACAGCGCGCGAGGCGGCGATGGGCGCCGACGGCTCGCAGTTGTTCCTCTTCCAGCACCGCGCCAAGTGGGCGCCCGGCGGGCCGCCTCCCGGGGCCCAGCGCGCCGCCGTCGACCACTGATCGACGTGGGGGACGCAACCATCGTGCTGTGCCGTGCCGACGAGATCGCCGAGGGCAGCGCCCGCGGCTTCGACCCAACGGGGACGGGCCGCGACACGATCTTCGTCGTCCGCCGGGATGGTTATCACGGTTGGCGCAACGAATGCCCGCACTGGGCGAATACGTCGATGGCCTGGCGCAAGGATGCGTTCCTGAACGCAGACGCGAGCCGGATCGTCTGCGCCGCGCACGGGGCGCAGTTCGAGATCGACACCGGGCTGTGCGTGCTGGGCCCGTGTCTCGGTGAGTCGCTGAGACCGGTGCCCTTGACCCGAAACGATCATGGCGAACTGCAGGTGCGGCTGTCCGACCTGGGGCACGCCGGCAGTGAAAGGATGACAACGTGAAACTCGCCACGCTGAAAGACGGCAGCCGCGACGGTCGGCTGGTTGTGGTGTCGCGCGACCTGAGCCGGGCGGTGCACGCCGACGGGATCGCCACGACCTTGCTTGATGCAGTCGAGCGCTGGAGCCAGACGCAGCCCCAGCTCGCCGCACTGTCGGAGCGGCTCAATGCCGGGGCCGTGCCCGATTCATTTGCGTTCGACGCATCGCAGGCGGCGGCGCCCCTGCCACGCGCGCCGCAGTGGTGCGATGGCTCGGCCTTCCTCAACCACGGCCAGTTGATGCAGCAAGCGTTTCATCTGGAGCCGATGCCCGACGCGGATACCGTGCCGCTCATGTACCAGGGCGGCTCGGACGACATGCTGGGTGGCTGCGACGACGTGCCGCTGCCCAGCGAAGCCCATGGCATCGACTTCGAAGGCGAGTTCGGCGTCATCGTCGGCGACGTGCCGATGGGTTGCTCCGCGCGAGGTGCGCGCAGCCGCATCCTGTTGCTGGTGCAGCTCAACGATGTGAGCCTGCGGGCGATGGCGCCGTTCGAAATGAAGCGCGGCTTCGGATTCTTCCATGCGAAGCCATCGACCTCCTTCGCTTCCGTTGCCGTGACCCCCGACGAAATCGGCGAAGCCTGGCGAGACTGCCGGGTTCACCTCGACCTGGCCATCGACCTGAACGGCCAGTGGTTCGGCAACCCGAACGGCGGCGAAATGCACTTCGGCTTCGACGAGCTCGTCGCCCATGCGGCCCTCACGCGTCGGCTGTCGGCCGGAACGATCATCGGCTCGGGCACGGTGTCGAACGCCGGCGGGGCCAAGGGGTCCGCCTGCATCACCGAGCGGCGAGCGATCGAGACCATCCAGCACGGTGCGCCGCGCACGCCGTTCATGCGCTTCGGCGACCGCGTGCGAATGGAAGCGCGCTGCGACGGCGCACCTGTCTTCGGTGCCATCGACCAGCGAGTCGTGCCGGCGCCCCCGCCCCAGGAGTAAGGCCATGCCCCGATTCGTCGACCTGTCGATCTACCTCGAGAACGACGTCCTTTCCGATCCGCCGCCGCTCGCGCCCAAGATCACGTACCAGAAACACGCCGACACGGTGGCCGAGTTCGTGCAGATGCTGCCCGGCACCACGGCGGCCGACTTCCCCGATGGCGAAGCGGCCGCCGCGGAGTGGGTGACCCTGACCACGCACAACGGCACGCACCTGGACGCTCCCTACCACTTCCACTCCACGCAGGACGCGAAGCTCGGCGGAAGCAGGCCGTCGATCACGATCGACCAGGTGCCGCTGGACTGGTGCTTCCGGCCCGGCGTGAAGCTCGACTTCCGGCACTTCCCCGACGGCTACGTCGCCACCGCCGCTGATGTGGAAGCCGAGCTGCAGCGCATCGGCCACACGCTCCAGCCCTTCGACATCGTCGTCGTCAACACCCGCGCGGGCTCGCGCTACGGATTCGGCGACTACGTCTCCGCCGGCTGCGGCATGGGCTACGAGGCCACGATGTACCTGCTGGAGCGGGGCGTTCGGCTGACCGGCACCGATGCCTGGAGCTGGGACGCACCGTTCTCCTACACCGCCAAGAAGATCGCGGAGACCGGCGACAAGTCGCTGATCTGGGAGGGCCACAAGGCGGGCCGCGACATCGGCTACTGCCATCTCGAGAAGCTGCACAACCTGGAATCGCTCCCGGGCGACGGCTTCACCATCTGCTGTTTCCCGCACAAGATCCGGGGGGCCTCGGCTGGCTGGACGCGTGCTGTCGCCATTTTCGAGGAGACCAAGGCATGAACTGCACATCGAAACTCACGGCCGGCGTGCTGGCCCTGCTGTTGGCGGCGGGTGCCGCCGCGCAGACGAAACTCATCACGCTGGGCACGCAAGGCGGCCCGATCCCGAAAGTGCAACGCTCGCAGCCGGCGACGGCCGTGGTCGTGCGCGACAGGGTCTACCTCTTCGACGCGGGCAACGGTGTGGCCCGCCAACTCGTCGCCGCCGGATTCAACTTCCGGCAGGTGGAGCGCATCTTCATCACCCACCACCACGACGACCACAACGCCGACGTCGGCACGTTGATGGGCCTGCAGTGGGCGACCGGCCGGCGTGCCCCGACGCATGTGTACGGCCCTGCCGGAATGCAATCGATGATGCAGGGCTTCCTGCAGTACTTCCAGCCGAATGCACGCATCCGCAGCGCCGACTCGAAAGGCCAGCCGCCGCCGGAGAAGATGTTCATCGCGCACGACATCCCGGGCTCCGGTCCCGTCTACGAGGACGAGTTCATCAGCGTGACGGCGCAGGAGAACTGCCACTACGCGCACGATTCGGCCGCCACCCGCCCAGGCATCGACAAGTCGTACGCGTACCGCATCAAGACGCCCGACAAGGTGATCGTGATCAGCGGCGACACCGGCCCTTGTCCGGTGCTGGAAGCGTTCTCTCGCGACGCCGACCTGCTCGTGCACGAAGTCATCGATCTCCCATTGATCGAAAAGGGCTTGAGGGGATCCCCGGCCACCGAAGCGCTGATGCGCCACATGATCGAAGAGCACACGACGGCCGAGGAGGTCGGCCGGCTGGCCACTGCGGCTCGCGTGAAGCAAGTGGTGTTGACCCACGTGATCCCGGGTGGAGACGAGCCGGACAGCGTGTACCTCGAGCCCCTGAGAAAGCACTTCAAGGGCCCGGCAACCGTGGCCCGTGACCTCATGTCGTTCTGATCGGGTAACTTCCAGATGACCAGCTCATTCAAATACGGCGTTTCCGTCTACAGCTACGTCAACGACTACGGCTCGATCATGACGCTCGAGGACGCGTTCGACCACATCGCCGATACCGGTGCCACCGGAATCGAGATCCTGGGCGAGGGGCAGGTTGAGGGCTATCCCGAGCCGTCGAGCGCGTGGCTGGATACCTGGTTCCGGCTGCTCGACCAGTACAAGCTGGAGCCGACGAACATGTGCTCGTGGGTCGACATGCGCTTGACGCTGTCGCACTGGCTGACCGTGGAGGAAGGCGCGGCTGAACTGGCGCGTGACTTGCACCTCGCTCACCTCCTGGGCTTCAAGTTCCTGCGGCCGAAGTTCGGCGTGGTGTCGCACGACCTGGTCCCCGACCCGAACTGGGAAGGCTATGTCGAGCGCAATCTCGACCTGGCGCACAAGTACGGCATCGTGATCTGCCCCGAGATTCATTCGCCCACGCCCATCAAGCATCCGGTGGTCGACGGCTACATCGATTTCATCGAGCGGACCGGCACGAAGAACTTCGGCTTGATGGTCGATACGGGGATCTTCCAGGACCGCCCGCTGGTCCATTGGGGCTCGCATCAAGTCACTGAAGAGATGCGCAAGCACATGGCCTTCCTCAACGGCATCGCGGTGAATCCGGAAGAGTTCCTCGACATCGCGAAGTACGTCGTCTTCATCCAGGCCAAGTTCCACGACATCGACGAGAACCTCGAAGACCAGAACATCCCGTGGAAGCCTGTGATCTCGGCGCTCAAGCGCGCCGGCTACAGCGGCTGGCTGTCCAGCGAATACGAGGGCTTGCGCTCGCCATGGCGGGCGATCGACCAGGTGCGGCGCCAGCAAGTGCTGCTGCGCAAGCTCGAGCGCGAGCACGATGAAGGCAGGTTTGCCTGACGACTGGCAGACAACAGAAAGACTGGAGAACACCATGCTCGAACACGAGCTCATCCAAAGCACCGGTTTTCGCAATTTCGGCCCTGTCGGCGCGCGCCAGGGCTTTGCGATTCGCGTCCGCATCCCGAACTACCACGGCACACGCCTGTCGCTGCTGGAGGGGTTCGACGTTACCGTGGACGGTGAGTACTTCGACCACGAAGTGAACCGCTTGGGCATCCGCGACGAGGTTTATACGATGGCGCAAATGCGCGAGGAGACCGTCGCGCGTTGGAGCCTGACCGAATGGGGCGAAATTCTTGTCGACAAGCCCGGCGGGCTCGAGCCCGGTGTACACAAGATTCAGGTTGTGGCGCGAATCCGCTACTCCTACTTTCCGCCCGACGTTCATATCTTCCCGATGCGCGCCGAACGCTTTGGGACGATCTGCATCGCCTAGTTTTTTGGCGCGCACTATGCTGCCAGCGCCCACCTCCCGGCAGCGCCTGGACCCAGGTCGAGCGCGTAACCGGCGCCCGCGAGCGCGGGCGAGGTCTGCGCAGTGATGACCCAGACCGGGACCGGTTCAAGGTAGTTGCGAAATCGTCCCTTTGCCTCGAATCGCTCCCGGAACTGTGTCGCGGCGAATGAGGCGCCGAGCCGGGGAACGATGCCGCCGCCGATGTAGACGCCGCCCCTCGCGCCCAGGGCAAGCGCGAAATTTCCCGCGACACTGCCTAGCAGAGCGCAGAACATCGAGACGCATTCCTTCGCAATTCGGTGGTCGCCCGAGTGCCATTGCTCCACCACTTCGCCGGGCCCTTGCACGCGTGCGGGCGAGTTCTCCAGCGTAGCGAGCGTGTGATAGAGGTCGACGAGCCCCGGCCCGGAAAGGACCCGCTCCGCGGAAGCGTGGCCGTACAGTTTGCGCAGGGACTGGACGACCGCAAACTCCCTCTCGGTTTCGGCGGGCACCGTTGCGTGTCCGCCTTCGCCGGTGATCGGCAGGAACACGCCGGGTTGCGCGGTGGGAAGCAAGCCCGACATCCCGAGGCCTGTTCCCGGGCCGACAACGGCGATCGGGCCGGACGCTGACGACACCGTTCCGCCAATCTGCCAGCGAGCACCTTCCTCGAGGGCTGGAACGCCCAGCGCAAGGGCCGTGAAGTCGTTCACCACGCACAGGCGGCGCGCGCCGATCCGCTCCCGCAGGGCCTCGATCGAGAAGGACCAGGCGTGGTTGGTCATGCTCACCAGGTCGCCGCCCACCGGTGTCGCGATCGCAAGCGATGCACAGGCCGGGTTCGGGAGGCCGCAACTCTCCAGGTAGGACCGGATCGCCGATTCGATGTCCGCGTGCGCCGCGCAAGGCAGCGTTCGCACGTGCTCGATTCCGGTGCCGCTGTCCGCCTGCCATCCGAAGCGTGCGTTGGTGCCACCGATGTCGGCAAGCAGCCGGCATCGGCGAGACGTGCTCGCTGCCATGTTCGCCCCGACCGCCGTGCTCAGATCGGCGCAGCGAGTGCCATGAGCGAGTCGCGCATGATGCGGCCGTGCTCTTCCTTGGAGCCGTTCTCGATCTCGATCTGTCCGAGCCGCCCCGAGTTGTCCACCACCATGCGGCAGCGCTCCCAGCGCCGGGCCTGGAATGCCTCCAGCGCCGCAGGGACCTCGGAGCTGCGGCCGATTTCTTCCGCCAGCACCAGCGCGTCCTCGATACCGATGCAGGCGCCCGACGCGAGGTGAGGCGTCGTCGCGTGCACGCTGTCACCGATCAACACCACGCGCCCGTGATACCACGGCTGCGGCAGCAGGAGGCCTTCGAGCGGACGAAACACGATCTGGGAATTCTCCTGCAGCTGCTCGCGCACGGTTTGCAGCATCGGGTCCGGGAACGGCGCGAGCAACGCCTTCAGTGCCTGGACGAACGTCGCCGGATCGACGAACTGGTTCTCCGGGCGATGCTCCGTCACGAAGAGGTACATCTCCTCGGCCGAAACCGGGTTCAGGCCCGGCTTCACGGCACCGCCAAGCCACATCGTGATCGTCTTCAGTTCCGCCGGGCGCGGCAGGACGGCGCGCCAGACGGCCTGCCCGCTATACCGGGGGCTGGGCGCGCCGGGAAACAAGGTGGCGCGCACCTTGGAGTACAGGCCGTCCGCGCCGATGACCAGGTCGTAGCGTTGCCGTTGGCCATCGGTGAACGACACTTCGGCTCCCTCGGCGTCGTGCTCGATCGAGCTGAAGGTGCATCCCAGGCGCACGTTGGCGCCGGACCTGCGCGTGGCATCCGCGAGGATCCGGGCCAGCACCGGCCGCATGATCGCGCCGCCACCCGGCACATCGGGCCCGGCGAGGCGCGGTGTCGGCAGGTTGCCGACGGGGCGCCCATCGGGCGTCCGCAGTTCCACGCCGTCACTCGCTGCGCCAAGGCGAAGAAACTCATCGAGGATGCCGAGTTGGCGGAAGGCCCGCAAAGTCGCGCCGCCCAGGCTGATGCCTGCGCCGTAGGAACGCCATCCCGCATCGATTTCGACCAGGTCGACCTCGGCGCCTTGCTTGCGCAGTTCGATGGCGGCGGACATGCCGGAGAAGCCTCCACCGATGATGAGGATGCGTCGGGCTGCGAGGGTCATGAAGAGGACTCCAGGAAAGGCTATGACTCGTTCCGCGGGTGGCAAAGGTCTGCCGCCAGCGCCTGCAGCGAGGGTAAGCGCTTTCCCAATTGAGCGGACCTAGGGTTTACCCGAATCGGCTGCTGACGTTCAGGCTGATTCGCGCAGCACGAGGCGGTGGGCGAGAGTTCGCGACTCGGAGGTGCCGCCTGCCAGGCGTTCGAGCAGGATCTGCGCAGCCGCTTCGCCAAGTTCGCGCATCGGCTGGGCGATCGTCGTGAGCGCCGGCTCGAAGACCGAGGACAGGGGCAAGTTGTCGAACCCGATGACGGCGATGTCCTCCGGGACGCGCTTGCCCTTGCGCCGCAGGGCCTTGATGACACCGATGGCGAGGGTGTCCGACATGGCGAAGACCGCCGTCGGCAGTTCGGGCAACGCAAGCAAGCTGCCGGCGGCCTGGCCTCCCGACTCGTAGTCGAGGTCGTTCGCGGTGCGGATCAGGTTCGGGTCGACCTGGATGCCTGCACGCTGCAGCGCGATCTCGTAGCCTTCACGCCTTTGCTGGGCCCACAGGTAGTCCTCTTCGGCAGTGATGAGGGCGATGCGTTTGTGGCCGCCATTCAGCAGGTACTGGACAGCATCTACGGCGGCTTGCCGGTGGTCAATGCTGACATGCGGCACGACGCCCTTGGATGGGTATTCGGAGCAGGCGACCCAGGGCAAGGTGTCCATTTCGGCCATCAACTCGGGACGTTCATCGAGGTGGGTCAGGCTGATCACGCCGTCCACCAATCGGAAGTACGAAAGGTCGAGGGTTTCGGCCCGGTCGGTCCACAGGTTCGAGTCGTCGGCGATCAGGATCTTGTAGCCGCGGCGCCGGGTCACGGCCTCGATGCCCTTGATGATCTGGGAGTAGAAGGGGTTGGAAAAGTCGGGCACGAGGACGAGCAGCAAGTGGCTCTGTGCCTTGGCGAGACTTCGCCCGAAGGGGTTCGCGCGGTACCCCAGCTGCGCAACGGCCGCTTCCACTCGCAAACGGGTCTGTTCGCTGACCGGCTTGCTCTTGTTCAGAACCCGCGAGACAGTCGCGATGGAAACGTCGGCCAGCTCGGCGACGGCATTGATGGACGGCAGGTCTTTCATGAATGGTACCGGCACATACCGGCGCTTGCTCGGGGCGGAGCCCCTCCTCTGGTCGTCCATTGTGGCAGTATTTTCCTGAACCGGGAAAATATTTTCCAAGCGAGTCTTGCAACATCGACGCCCGAGCCGGGACTCACCCCGGCGCAGACCTCGGGTTTCTACTGATAACGCGTAGTGGGAAATCGTTTACCTTCTCCGACGCGACAATGAAATCGTGTCGCGCAACCACCCGGCATGTAAACCCTTGCCTGATTGAACCACAGCCCATGAAGCTCGTTTCCAGAATACTGACCGCAGCCCTCACCGCATGCGGACTGTGCGCGGCAAGTACGGCCGCCACGCCGGTCGCGGCGACGTCGAATCCTCAGCCCATGAACATGGTCTTCGTGCTCATCGACGACCTGCCGTACAACATGCTCGGCTTCCGCTGGCCCGGCTTGAAGACGCCCAACATCGACAGGTTGGCGAAGAGCGGCGTGTACCTGCCCAACACGGTGGTCACGTCGTCGCTGTGTTCGCCCAGCCGCGCGACCATCCTGACGGGGCAGACGGCGCGCAACCACCGTGTCGTGGACAACAACAACGCCGACGAGTCGCACCTCGTCTACTTCCCGAAGTACCTGCAGGCGGCCGGCTACCAGACTGCGTACATCGGCAAGTGGCACATGGGCATGGAGACCGATGCGCCGCGTCCCGGCTTCGATTACTGGGTCAGCTTCACCGGGCAGGGCATGTATTTGCCGAAGGGCGATTTCGGCCCTCCGCAGCAGCAGGTGCTCAACGTCAACGGCCGGCATGTCGACCGCACGAAGTACATGACCGACGAGCTGACCGACTACCAGATGAACTGGCTCGACAAGGTCAGGGACCCCAAGAAGCCGTTCTTCCTCTACATGTCGCACAAGGCCGTGCATGCGCCGTGCGTGCCGGCGGAGCGCCACCAGGGCCAGTACAAGCAGCTCGAGGTGACACTCCCCGAAAGCTTCGCCGACACGCCCGAGAACAACCGCGACAAGCCGATGTGGGTGCGTAACCAGCGCAATAGCTGGCACGGCATCGACGTGCGCTACGGCCCCGGGGCGGAAGGGCTGAAGGAAGAAGTGCGCACCTGCGCGAGCGTGCTGTCTGCAGTCGACGACAGCCTGGGCCAGCTGCTGGACTACCTGCGCAAGAACGACCTCGAGAAGAACACGCTCGTCGTGCTTTTCAGCGACAACGGCTCGCTCAACGGCGCCCACGGCCTGAGCGACAAGCGCACCGCCTACCAGGAGTCGGTCCTCGTGCCCATGATCGCGTCGGCACCTGGGTACCTGCCCGCCAACGTCGTCAACCCGGCTCGAGTGCGCAACCTCGATCTCGCGCCGACCTTCCTCGACGTCGCCGGTGTTCAGCGGCCACCCCAATTCGAAGGCCGCAGCGTGCTGCCGCTGTTGAAAGGGCAGGCGGCGTGGAAGGACTGGCCGCAGGACGACTTCGTCTACGAGTACTACTGGGAGTGGAGCTACCCGATGACGCCGACGACTTTCGCGATCGTCCGCAACGGGAAGAAATACATCCAGTACCACGGCGTCTGGGACATCGAGGAGCTGTACGACCTCGAGAAAGACCCGGGCGAAATGCACAACCTGATCTTCGATCCGGCTTACTTGGCAACCCGCGTGGAACTGCGTGAACGGCTGTTCAAGTCGATGACGAACGCGCGCAACGAAAACGTGGTGCCGTACACGCGACGCTTCAACCAGGGCTTTGTCTTCCGCTCCAAGGGTGGCACGCCCCCGGCGGACTTCCCGCCCCAGTGGGTGCTGGAGCCGAAGAAGCCCGGCGGAACCTTCGACTTTCCCGAGTTGTACCCGCGCTCCAACGCCCAGTGAAGCGACTTCCCAAGGATTTCCGATGTCGTCCCATGCCTCCAATCGTTCCCGCCGTCACTTCATTCGCGACGGCGCCGCGGCGGCGGCCGCAGCCGCCACGTTCGGCATTCCCGCCGCGGGCGCGCAACGCCCGGCCGGGTTGCCCAACATCCTGTGCTTCGTCAGCGAAGACAACTTCCCGGTGATCGGGGCGTACGGCGACAGCCTGGTGCATACGCCGACGATCGACCGCCTCGCTCGGCAGGGCGTCATGTACGACCGCGTGTATTGCGCATCGCCGGTCTGCGGCCCGTCGCGGTTCTCGATCATCACGGGCATGTACCCGGAGGCCGCGGGTAGCGCTGCCGAATTCGGCTCGACCGACGAAGTGCTGCCGGCGTACATGGAAGGCTACGCCGCTACGCTGCGGCGCGCCGGCTATTACTGCACCAACAACCAGAAGAAGAACTACAACTCGCAGCTCGACTACGTGGACATGTGGGACGAGTCGAGCACGAAGGCGCACTGGCGCACCAAGCCCGCGGGCAAGCCCTTCCTGGCGATCTTCAACACCTTCACCACGCACGAGAGCGCGCTGTTCCAGCCGCTTACCGGAAAGGTCAAGCCGGAGGATGTGCCGATTCCGCCCTACCTGCCCGACATGCCCGGCGTGCGCAAGGACTTCGCGACGTTCTACAACGCGATGGAGAAGATGGACGGCGAATTCGCGGCCCGCCTGGCCGAAGTCGAGAAAGCGGGCCTGGCGGACGACACGATCGTCTTCTACTACTCGGACAACGGCGGCATCACGCCGCGCGGCAAACGCTTTTGCTACGAGCTCGGCACCCGCTGCGCGCTGGTGATCTATGTCCCGCCGAAGTGGGCCCACCTGATGCCCCATGCGCCGGGCTCCGTCGTCAAGCAGCCGACCTGCTTCGTCGACATCGCACCCACGCTGCTGTCGATTGCCGGCATCGCACCGCCGCGGCACATGCACGGCCGGGCGCTGATGGGCAAGTACTACAAGGCGCCGGCGAAATACGTCTTCAGCGGCCGTGACCGCATGGATGAGCGGTACGACCTCACGCGCTCCGTCACCGATGGCCGGTGGCGCTACATCCGCAACTACGCGCCCCACCGCATCTACGGCCAGCACGTGGGCTTCATGTTCCAGGCGGCCGGCTACCAGGACTGGGAAGCCGCCCATCGGGCCGGCACGCTGAACGTCGTGCAGGAGAGGTTCTGGCAGACCAAGCCGCACGAGGAGCTTTACGACACCTTCGAGGACTTTCACCAGATCCAGAACCTGGCCGATCGCCCCGAGGTGAGCGCCAAGCTCGAAGAACTGCGTCGCGCGCTGGACGACCACATGATCGCGGTCAACGACAACGCGTTCATTCCCGAAGGCTCCTCGCTGCTCGGCTACACGCGCAGCCGCGAGCCCAATGCCTACCCGCTGCGGGCGCTGATGAAGCTCGCCGCAAAGGCCGCGCAGGGCGATCCGCGCAACCTCGCCGAATTCCAGCGCCTGCTGCGGCATGACCACGAGTGCATGCGCTACTGGGCCGCCCAGGGCCTGCTGATTCTCGACGCGAAGGCGCAGCCGGCGCTCGACGACATGAAGGCCGCGCTCGGCCGGGAAAGCAGTGTGCCGGTGCGTATCGTGTTGGCCGAGTTGCTCGTGCGGCTGGCCAACGACCGCGATGCGCTGCGCCAGCTCGGCACCGTCCTCGATTACGAACCGAAAGGCGTGTTCCGGCTCCAGGCGTTGAACGCGCTGACCTACGTCGCCGAGCGCGCGGGCCCGATCCGGCCCGCGATCGTGCGATCGGCCGCGGACCAGCATCGGCATGTGATGCGTGCGGCCGAGCACCTGCTGCAGGTGATGGATCGCTCCTACGATCCCTACAAGGTCTCGCGCTTCGCCGGAGGCGGCGTGCGGTACGACCCGGAAGTGCCGGCGAACCCGCCGACCCGGCCCTACGACTGACGCGACCGTCTGGGACACGGCTGGAAAAGGCCACTCAAAACGACCGCTTTGCTTACGGGTAAACACTAGAGAATCCGTTGGGAAAGCGCTTACAATAATCGCAGACGTACCGAACACAGGAGACGCGCATGAGCGCCACCATCACGCGCCGCCACGCCGACTGGCGCCAGGGCTGGATCCTTGTCCTCGCCGGGTTCCTGCCCATCGTGGCCATCATCGGGCTCACGCCGGCCCTGCCCACCCTGATCGGGCATTTCAAGAACGACATCGACAACCCGCGTTTCTGGGTGCCGTTGCTGGTGACCGCGCCGAGCGCCTGCATCGCGCTGCTGGGGCCCGTCGCGGGCTTCATCACGGACAAGCTCGGGCGACGCCGCCTGATGTTGGCGGGCATGCTGCTGTACGGCTGCGGCGGCCTCGTTCCGTTCGTGGTCGACAGTTTTGCCCTGGTCGTCGCCGGACGCGTGCTCATCGGCATCGCCGAAGCGGCGATCCTGACGGTGACGAACACGCTTCTCGCGGACTACTTCGACGACCAGACACGCCGCCGCTGGCTGACGGTGCAGGCCGTGGCCGGGTCGTTGCTCGGCTCGGGGCTGCTCGTGCTGTCGGGCTGGCTCGCGTCGCACGGCTGGCAATGGCCGTTCGCGGTCTACGGGGTCGCGTTGCCGTTGTTCGTCTGTGCCTGGTTCTGGCTTTACGAGCCGGAGAAGCGTGAGGATCCCGCGGCTGCCGCAGCCGAGGCAGCGGCAGCGAGGCCGGAGCCGGCCAACGCCGGTGAGCGCGCGTTTCCGATCGCGACGATGGCAATCGTCTGCGCAGTCACATTGCTGCTGGCGACGATCTACTTCGTACAGATCATCAACTTCTCGCTCGTGCTCAAGGAGATGGGCGTTGACGACCCGAGGTCGATCGGTTTGATCAGCGCGGTGCCGAGTTTCGGCGTTCCGCTGGGCGGCTTGCTGTTCTATGCGACGGGGCGCTTCGGCCCGGTGACGCAGCTGATGCTGACGTTCATCTGCTATGCCGTGGGCCTGGGCGGCATCGGGCTGGCGGGCAGCGTGGAGCAGGCCATGGGCTTTGCGTTCATCCAGCAAACCGGCTCGGGGATCGTGATTTCCGCGCTGATCGCGTGGGCCCAAAGCAAGCTCGCCTTCGAGCACCGCGGCCGCGGCATGGGCATGTGGGTCAGCGCGTTCTTCGCCGGCCAGTTCGTGTCGCCGGCGGTCGTCGCCATGGTGGCATCACAGATCGGCGGATTGAAGCCCGCGTTCGTCGCATTCGGCGCGCTGTCGCTCGCCTGTGCCGTTGTTGCGCTTCTTCGACGCGGTGGTGCGTCGCAGGGGCAAGCAGCGGCGCCGCACCACGCCTGAGCGCGGCAATTCATCGGCACACCATTCGGAAATCAGCGTTTCATGGCCAAGACCATCAAGGGACCCGCAATCTTTCTCGCCCAGTTCGCGGGCGACCAGGCACCGTTCGACACGTGGCCGGCAATCACGAAGTGGGCCGCATCGCTGGGCTACAAGGGCGTTCAGCTGCCCAGCGGCGACAAGCGCCTGTTCGACCTTGCCAAGGCCGCGGAGAGCAAGACCTACTGCGACGAGATTGCCGGCATCGCGCGCGAAAGCGGCATCCAGATCACCGAGCTCTCCACGCACCTGCAGGGGCAGCTTGTCGCCGTGCATCCGGCCTATGACGAGGCGTTCGATGTGTTCGCGCCGCCCGCGCTGCGCGGCAAACCGGCGGAGCGCCAGCGCTGGGCGATCGAGCAGATGCTGCTGGCGGCCAAGGCATCGCGGAACCTGGGCCTCACGGCCAGCATCAGCTTTTCAGGCGCGCTCGCCTGGCCCTTCCTGTACCCCTGGCCTCAGCGCCCTGCGGGCCTCGTCGAAGCGGCGTTCGACGAGCTCGCCAAGCGCTGGCGGCCGATCCTGGACGCCTATGACGAGGCGGGTTGCGACGTCGCGTTCGAACTCCATCCCGGCGAAGACCTGTTCGACGGGGTGACCTTCGAGATGCTGCTGGAGCGCACCGGCCATCACCCGCGCCTCGCGATCGCGTACGACCCCTCGCACTTCCTGCTCCAGCAACTCGACTATCTCGAGTTCATCGACATCTATCACGAGCGCATCAAGGTCATGCATGTGAAGGATGCGGAGTTCCGCCCCAGCGGCCGGCAGGGCGTGTATTCGGGGTTCCAGCCCTGGATGCAGCGGGCCGGTCGTTTCCGTTCGCTCGGGGACGGCCAGGTCGATTTCCGAGGCGTGTTCTCCAAGATGGCGGAGTACGACTTTCCCGGCTGGGCGGTCCTCGAGTGGGAGTGTTGCCTGAAGCACCCGGAGCAGGGCGCCGCCGAAGGCGCACCTTTCATCCGCGACCACATCATCCGGGTGACCGACAAGGCGTTCGACGATTTCGCGGGCGGTGCCAGCGACGCCGCGCAGGTGCGACGCCTGCTCGGGCTGTAAAGGAGAAGGACGATGGATCGACGGACTTTGATGCAACGAATCGCCCTGGCGGCCGGCGCGGCCTTCTGGATGGGCGAATCGCTCGCGGTGAGGATGGCCCATGCGGCGGCGGAGCGCCCCGATGCGGGACCCGGCGCGCCGCTGGGCGACGGGTTGATGGGCACGCTGTCGGCCCTGTGCGAGACGGTGATACCGAAGACCGACACTCCCGGTGCGATCGAGGCCGGCGTGCCGGCGTTCGTTGCCGAGATGTACAGGCTCTGGATGACCGATGCCGAACGGACGGCTTTCGGCGACGGGCTGCGCGCGCTCGACGCCGATGCGCAACGCAGGTTCGGCGCCAGGTTCGCGCAGGCCACTGCGGCCCAGCAGGCGGAGGTCTTCGGCGCGTTGCGCGAAGGCGTGAAGGGGTATTCCCCGCGAGGCTTCGGGCTCGACGCGCGCATCGCCGATCCCGCGGCCCCGTTCTTCCACAAGGCGCGCGACCTCATCACGGTCGGCTACTTCACCAGCAAGGTGGGGATCGAGGCCGAGTTGGCCTATGTCGCGGTCCCGGGACGGTTCCAGGGCGACGTCGACGTGAAGACCTGGAACCGCCAGATGCAGCTCTGATCATGACTACCCAATACGATTTCGACGCCATCGTCGTCGGCTCCGGCATGACCGGCGGCTTTGCCGCGAAGGAACTCACCGAGCGTGGCCTGAAGGTTCTCGTGCTCGAACGCAGCCGGCCCCTGGAGCACAAGCAATACGAAACCGAGTGGACGACACCGTGGGACGCCAAGTTCCGCGGCGTGCTCGACCGCGACGAGATCGGCCGGGACTACCCGATCCAGTCTCGCCAGCCCTTCGGCCAGTTCAACTGGTTCAACAAGCACCATTGGGTCAAGGACTCCGAGCAGCCCTACGTCCAGGCGCAGCCCTATTCGTGGATCCGCTCGGGCGTGCTCGGCGGGCGGTCCCTGCTGTGGGGCCGGCAGTGCTACCGCTGGAGCGATATCGACTTCTCCGCCAACAAGGCCGACGGCCATGGCAGCGACTGGCCGATCCGCTACAAGGACATCGAACGCTGGTACGGCCACGTCGAGGACTACATGGGGATCAGCGGGGAGAACCTGGGCCTCGCGCACTTCCCGGACATGCACCTGCTGCCGCCGATGGAGCTGACGGCCGCCGAGAAAGTCGTCGGCACGAGAGTCCGCCAGCGCTGGCCCGAGCGTTACGTCACGATTGGCCGCACGGCCAACCTCACGCGCGAGCACAACGGCCGCGGCCCATGCCAGTACCGCAACATCTGCCAGCGCGGCTGCTCGTTCGGCGGCTACTTCAGCAGCCTGTCGGCCAGCCTGCCCGACGCTCAGAAGACCGGCCTCTTGACCGTGCGCACCGACACGCTCGTCGAGCGTGTGCTGCTCGATGAGAAGACCGGCCGCGCGAGCGGCGTGCAGACCATCGACGCCAAGACCGGCGAACGCCGTGTCCATACGGCCCGCCTGGTGTTCCTCAACGCGGGCACCGAGGCGAGCGTGAAGATCCTGTTGCAGTCGGCGGAGAAGCGCCATCCGAACGGGCTGGGCAACCGCGGCGACGTCCTCGGGCGCTACATCTGCGACCACGATTCCGGCGCCGCGTTCGGCGTCCTGCCGGGCCTCGAGGATCGCTACTTCTACGGCCGCCGCGCCAACGGCCTCTACATGCCCCGCTTCCGCAACCTCAAGGGCCGCGATGCGGGCGTCGATTTCGATCGCGGCTACGTCGTCCAGGGCGGCAGCACGCGCATGGGCTGGACCGACCAGGCCAGCGAGGGCGATGATTTCGGCGCCGGCTACAAGAAGCGCCTGGCCTCGCTCGGGCCGTGGATCGTCTTCATGGGCGGCTTCTGCGAGAGCCTGCCGCGCAAGGACAACCGCATCACGCTCGACCCGGCCGCCAAGGACAAGTGGGGCCTGCCGCAGCTGCGGTTCGACGTGAGGCGCGGCGACAACGAAGAGAAGATGGTCGCGGACGCGATGCGCGAGTGCAAGACGATGCTGGAGGCCGCCGGCGTGCAGGGCGTCCGCACCCTGCGCGTCGGCTCGACGCCCGGGATCACCGTCCACGTCCAGGGCGGTGCCCGCATGGGCAACGACCCGGAACAAAGCGTCCTCGACGCACGCAACCGGGTGCACGGCGTGCCGAACCTCTACGTCACGGACGGCGCGGCCATGGCGTCTGCCGGCACGGTGAATCCGTCGCTGACGTTCATGGCGCTGACCGCGCGCGCGGTCGATCACGCGGTGGCTCAGCTCAAGGCCGGAGCGGTGTAATGGCGGCAGGTTCGACCCCGGGCACAGCACCACCACCGATCCGGTTGGGGATGGTGGGCGGCGGCGAAGGAGCGTTCATCGGCGCGGTGCACCGCTACGCGGCGCGTCTCGATGGCGACTACGCATTGGTCGCCGGGGCGCTGGCCGCGACGCCGGAGAAGGCGCGCCGATCGGGCCTCGCGCTCGGGCTCGCCGAGGACCGCATCTACGACGACTATGCGCACATGGCCGTCGCCGAAGCGGCGCGCCCGGACGGCATCGAGGCCGTTGCCATCGTGACGCCCAACCATCTGCACGCGCCGGTCGCGACGGCCTTCCTGCAGGCGGGCATCCACGTCATCTGCGACAAGCCCGTCACGGCCACGGCCGCCGAGGCGCAAGCCCTTCGCGACCTCGTCGAGCGCAGCGGCCTGGTCTTCGCGTTGACGCACAACTACACCGGCTATGCGATGGTCCGCCACGCGCGGCAGATGGTGCAGGACGGCGCGCTGGGCCGCATCCGTGTCGTGCAGGTCGAGTACCCGCAGGACTGGCTCGCCGAACCCATCGAGCGCTCCGGCAACAAGCAGGCCGACTGGCGCGCGGACCCGGCGCGGGCCGGCGCGGGCGGCTGCATCGGAGACATCGGCACCCATGCGCTCCAGCTTGCCGAGTTCGTCAGCGGACAGCAGGCCACCGCCATCTGCGCCGAACTCACCAGCTTCGTCGACGGTCGTCTGCTGGACGACAACGCGCAGGTGATGCTGCGCTACTCCGACGGCGCCCGCGGCACGCTGTGGGCGAGCCAGGTCGCGCCCGGCCACGCCAACGACCTCCGGTTGCGCATCTATGGCAGCAGCGGCGGCATCGAATGGCGGCAGCAGCAACCCGACGAGCTGCTCTGGTCGCCGCTCGGCCAGCCGACGCAGATCATCCGTCGCGGCACGCCCGCGGCGAATGCGGCGGCGGCACGCGTCAGCCGCCTTCCCGGCGGTCACCCGGAGGGCTACATCGAAGCGTTCGGCACGCTGTACCGCGAGATTGCGGATCACCTGCGCGCCGCGCGGGCGCGCGGGCAAGCCAAGGCGCCACGCGACTCGCACTTCCCCACCGTTGCCGACGGCCTGCGCGGCTTGCAGTTCGTCGAAGCTGCGGTCGCCTCCTCGCGCGCAGGCGGCTGCTGGGTAACGATGCCCGCCTGAAAGAGTCCGACCGTCTGCAATTCGGGCCGCGCGATGAAACACGAAATCAAGCGGGGCGTCAGCCTCTACAGTTACCAGTACGAAGTCTTCCTGCGCAAGATGACGCTCGACGACTGCATTGCCCATGCGGCCGGTCTCGGCGCACGCGGCATCGAAGTCTTGCCGGAGCAGAGCTTCACCGGCTTTCCGGACATCCCGCAGGCGCAGGTGGACGCGTGGTTCGCGTCGCTGGAGCGGCACGGCGCCTATCCGGTGTGCCACGACATGTTCCTCGATACGAAGCTGCACAAGGATCGCAAGCTGACCTTCGACGAAATGGTGGCATCCCTGCAGCGGGACCTGAAGGTCGCGAAGCGCCTGGGCTGCAATGTCCTGCGTGTGATCGTCAACACGCCGCCCGAGGTCGTCGTGGCCTGCGTGCCGCTGGCCGAGCAGCTCGACACCCGCATGGGCATCGAGGTTCACTCGCCGTTCCACTTCGACCACCCCTGGATCCTGCGCTACACCGAGCTCACGCGCGCCACGGGCTCCGACCACGTCGGCTACATCCCGGACATGGGCATGTATTGCAAGCATTACCCGCCCGTCTTCCGGGACCGCTTCCTGCGCACGGGGGCGACGCCGAAGATTGCCGAGTACATCGTCGACGCTTTCGAGCACCGCATGCTGACCGACTACCTGCTGATGGACGTGCGCAAGATGGGCGCGAACGCCGTCGACCTGGCCATGGCGGAGACGACGCGCCACAACATCTGGAGCAACCCGAAGCGCATGCTCGAGTTCATGCCGTGGATCTTCCATATCCACGCCAAGTTCTACGAAATCGACGAAGCCGGTGTCGAACCGTCGATTCCCTACGACGAGATCATTGCCGTGCTGGCCGAAGGCGGCTTTCGGGGCCACCTGAGCAGCGAGTACGAAGGGCAGCGCCACATCGAGGATGCCTTCGAGGTCGACGGCCGCGAACAGGTGCGCCGCCAGCATGTCCTGTTCAGTCGCTTGCTCGGCGAGAAGTAGACGAGGAGCAACGCCGATGTACGACAAGCATGTCATCGTCCCGGGATCGCTTGCGAATTTCGAGCAGGGCGGTCGCGTCGCCGGCTACGAGATCGGAGTCCGCCTGCCCTATTACCGCGGGCAGTGGATCTCGATCGTCGAGGACATCGCGGTGACCGTCGACGGAGCGAAAGCTGCGCGCGAGGATGTCCGGTTTACCGTGCGCGGCCGCACCTGGACCCTCGACGAGATGGAGACCGCGACCGGCGAACGCTGGGAGTTCGGCGAAATCGCACGGGTCAGCGTGATGCACGCTGGTGGCCTGCCTGCGGGAGAACACGAAGTGACGGTCGCCGAGCAGCTGCGGATCTCGTACCTGCCGTGGGTGCCGACGACGACCTGCACGCTCCGGATGACGCTCTGCTGAGCAAGCGAAGGAACACCGCGCCCCGCCCCTGCACAGGTGAACAGGCTGCCCCGCTACGATCTTGATCATGACGACGACTTCAAACATTCCGGGCGACGGCCCGTCTGGCATGCGCTGGATTCCGGGGGGTCGCTTCCGGATGGGCTGCGAGAACTTCTATCCGGAGGAGGCGCCGGTGCGGACCGTCGGCGTCGACGGATTCTGGATCGACGAAGTGCCGGTGACGAACGCGATGTTCAAGCGCTTCGTCGATTCCACGGGCTACGTCACGCTCGCCGAAGAGCCCCTCGATCCGGCCGCCTATGCAGGCGTCGATCCAGCGCTGCTGCAGCCGGGCTCGCTCGTGTTCGTGTCGCCCCGGCAGCGCGTGCGGCTGGACGACATATCGCAATGGTGGCAGTGGCGCGTGGGCGCAGACTGGCGCCACCCGCTGGGCTCCGGCTCGTCCCTCGCGGGCCTGGAGGATCACCCCGTCGTCCATGTGACCCATCGTGATGCTGCGGCGTACGCAGCGTGGGCCGGCAAGGCGCTGCCGACGGAAGCCGAATGGGAGCGTGCCTGCCGCGGCGGCCACGAGGACCGCGACTACGCGTGGGGTGACGAGCTGGCGCCGGGTGGACGGATGCTGGCGAACTACTTCCAGGGCCAGTTTCCCTGGAACAACACCTGCGAAGACGGTTATGAACGGACGTCGCCGGTCCGCAGCTATCCTTCCAACGACTACGGCCTCTTCGACATGATCGGCAACGTGTGGGAATGGACGGATGACTGGTTCGTTCCCGCCACGATGCTCGCGAAGAAAGCCCCCGGCTGCGGCTGTGCGCCGCAGAACCCTCGCGGTGGCAGCCAGGCGGACAGCACCGATCCCCGCGACGCTTCCACCCGGCTCGGCCGGCGTGTCTGCAAAGGCGGGTCGCACCTGTGCGCGGTCGGATACTGCCAGCGCTACAGGCCCGCGTCGCGCCACGCGCAGGCCATCGACAGCAGCACGTCGCACATCGGCTTCCGCTGCGTCGTGCGCGCGTAACTCAATCGGGCCGCGTGCCGCGCGGTGCGCGGCCGAAGTTGGGGTCCGGATTCTGCGCCGGTAGCAAGGCTGCCAGGCGCGCGACGATATCCGGGTTCGCCGCCGCGATGTCCACGTTTTCCAGCGGGTCGCGGGCAAGGTCGAAAAGCACGAACTTGTGCTGGTTCTCGTTGCCGGCTCGATAGACGTCCGCCTCGGTCTTTTGAGCCGCAGGGTCGAAGCCCCGGATCAGCTTGTAGCGCCCATCGGTCACCATGCGCCAACCCATCAGCCCGGATGTCACGTGCGTTCGATGGAGCGCCGACTTTCCTTCGAGCAGCGGACGCAGTGACTGGGCCGTCATGCCTTCCGGGCGCTGGGCGCCTGCGTAGTCGAGCAGCGTCGCGCTGATGTCGATCATGCTGACGAGGGCGTCGCTGCGCCTGGCAACCATTCCGGGCCCGGCGACGATCAGCGGCACGCAGACCGAGGGCTGGTACGGAACGGTCTTCGCCCAGCGGTCATGGTCGCCGAGCATTTCGCCGTGGTCGCTCGAGTAGACGAAGACCGTGTTGTCCAGTTCGCCGCGCTGCCGCACGCCTTCGATCAGTTTGCCGACCCACCGATCGATGTTCTCGACCATCGCGGTGTAGTTCTGGCGGATTGTGTTGTGGATTTCGGGCGCCAGCTGCGTGTTCGCGTTGGGCTGGGCGAACGTGCGTCCACGCACCGTGGCCTCCATCGCCGAGGTGATGTCCATGGGATCGTGCGGGCCGCTGAAGTTGACCACCAGGTGCCAGGGCTTGTCCTTGGGGAACCGCTGCAGCATTCCTTCGGCGGTGCGGCCGACCCAGTTGTCCGCATAGTCATCCTCGGAAAGCGGCGTCGGATACGTGCGGCTGTACTGGACCTCGCGCGGCGTGGTCCGGCCGCCGCCACGGGACTCGGTGTCGGCGGCATGGACCGCGGCGAGATCCTTTGCGCCGAGATAGGCCATGTACGGCTCTACGGGCTTCTTGTTGGCCCGCAACCACGCAGTCACCGCATCGCCCTTGCCCCCGTTGTTGACCATCTCGGTGAAGCCCCACTCCTGCATGCGATTGCGGCCGTCGACGCCCCAGTCGTGCGAGCCTTTGCTGAGGTCGAGCTTGCCGCAGGCAGCGACGTGGTAGCCGCTCTCGCGCAGCTTGCGGTAGTACGTCGGCTGGCCGCTGGGGTAGTCGGCCCAGTTGCCGCCGACACCGCACCGGTCGTAGTCGCGGCCGGCGGCCAGCGCCGCGCGCGAAGGAGCGCAGGTCGCAGACGCGCAGTACGCCTTCGCGAAACGCACGCCGCGTTCAGCCAGCCAGTCGAGGTTGGGCGTTTTGATGGGCAACCCCGGATTGCCGCTCAGCCAGTCGAAGCGGTGCTGGTCGGGAAGCAGGAAAAGGAAGTTCGGCTGCTTCTTCGGCGCTGGCTGGTCGAGACCGGCGCATCCGGCCAGCGGCGCGAGGAAGAGGGCGCCAAGCACCTTGCGGCGGTCGATCGAAGAGGGATTCATGGTGTTTCCTCGGTGGGTGGGTGAGAGGCGGCGGAATGTGCAAGCGCTTTCCCTTCGACGTTCCGCCGAGCGGACGGGAAAATGAATGCACGACTTCCATGCGGGCAACGCATTTTCGCCCTACAGCCAGCACTCGTTTGTAATATCTGTCATAGGGAAACTACTAGTTTAAGGCGTTGGGAAAGCGTTTACCATTCTTTACCCTCATCCATGACCCGGCGTGGTCATCCGACCGCCTTTTTTGAGAAAGAGCCCCACATGCAACGACGGAACAGCTTTTCCTTGACCCTGACCGCCGCCGCCGCGAGCCTGCTCTGTGCTGCCGCGCACGCCCAGCAGGTCGCTCAGCCCGACGCCGGCCCCAACGAGGCCCAGACCACCCCGCGCGCGGCCAATGCGGCCGAACGCATCGTGAGCAAGGAAGTGGTTTCCGGAGAGGCGCTGACGAGAGCGTCGCAGGAAGGCTACGGAGAGGCGATCCGCAACCAGGCTGGTGTCGTCCCGCTGCAATCGAGCGGCTCGGCGCTGGATGGCTACTCGATCCGCGGCATCCGGCTCAATTTCGCCAACAGCTTCCGGATGGACGGCGGCATGCCCTACGGCGTGGTCGCCAGCGTGCCGACCGAAAACAAGGAGCGGATCGAAACGCTCAAGGGCGCCAACGCGCTGCTGTACGGGATCGCAAGCCCGGCAGGCATCATCAACCTCATCCCCAAACGCGCCGGCGCCCGTGATGTCACCACGGTCGGCCTCGGGGCAAACGCCTTCGGCCAGTATGGCGCCAACGTGGACATCGGCCGCCGCTTCGGCGACGCCAAGCAGTTCGGGGTCCGGGTCAACGCGTCGGCCACGCACTTCGAAAACGGCATACACGACCTCGGTGGAAGCGGGTATTTCGTGGCCTTTGCCACCGATTGGCGCGTCTCGGATCGTCTTAACGTCGAGCTGGCCGGCGAACGGATCCATCGCGACGTGGCGGAGCAGGTAGGCATCCGCTTGCTGCCGGCCGTCAACGGCGTGGTCCCGATCACCCGGGTGCCGGACCCGCAGAAAAACCTGTGGGGACCGGGCGGCAACTGGGATGTCTATCATCCGCGCGCGGACAACTTGCAAGCCCGGGTGGACTACAAGTTCAGCGACGACTGGCGCGCACTCGTGCAGGTCGGCCGCAACGAAGCCGAACGTGAACGGGGAGTCGGCCAGGTCGCCCAATACAACGCCGTGACCGGGGCCAACGGCGTCCTGACCTTCAACCACACGCGTAACAGCAACCACCTGAATTTCGGCCGTTCCGACCTGATCGGAACCTTCGACACATGGAGGTTCCGGCACGACTTAACGGTGGGTGCCTCCTATACCACTCGCTACCTCAGGGCTTACGACATCTACAACCTGACGCTCGCGACCCGGCAGAACATCTTCGACCCGATCAAGATTCCCGTGGCCCAGCTCACCGGCGCCCCGCGCGAAAATCCGCTGCAGACAAGCCGGGAGAGGGCCGTGTACGCCTCCGACACGATTGGCTTGCTGCCCCAACTGAAGCTCGTCGTCGGCGTGCGCCGCACTTACGATGACGAGACGAACGGCACAGTGACGACCAAGAGCTCGGTGAACTCGCCGGCGGTCGGGGTCCTTTACGAAGTGCGGCCGACGACGACGGTGTATGCCAGCTACATGACCGGCCTCGAGGGTGGCCCGGTCGCGCCGGTGGGCACGGTGAATGCCGCGGTGCAGCTCGACCCGACGATTTCCAGGCAGAAGGAGGTCGGCATTCGCGACAGCTCGATCAAGGGGCTTGCGCTCAACGCCTCGTATTTCGAGATCTCGCGCGCCAACGCCGTCACCAACCCGACGACGAACGTCTACGGATACAGTGGCGAAGCGCTCTACAAGGGTGTCGAGTTCACCGGTAACTATGCTTTCCTGCCGGCGTGGAACCTGTCCGGGTCCTTGCTGTGGCTCAAGGCAAAGCAGATTTCCCCGCTCGAGCCGCTGATCAATGGCCGCGTTCCCGAGAACTCGCCCCGCCTCAACGGCAACGTGACCTTGGCCTACCGCGTCTCGGCGCTCCCCGGACTGACGCTGCGCGCCACTGCCCGCGGTATTTCCAGGCGCGCAGTGAACAACCAGGAACAGGGCTACATCCCCGGCTATGGGCTGTACGAGCTCGGAGCCGGCTATGTGGGCAACATCGCCGGTAAGCGGGTCAGCTTCCAGGCCTCGGTGGACAACGTGGCGAACAGGAGATACTGGAACTCGATCGCCAACGGCGTCTACGGTGTCGGCATGGTCCGCGCCGTGCGCTTCAATGCCAAGATCGATTTCTGACGGGTAGGCCATGACGTTTTCCAGGTACTTGTCGGCAGGCGTACTGGGCTGGGCGCTGGCGTTTGCCGTGCCCGCACAAGCCGCGGACGGCGACGCCGCGGCCGTGCAATGGGTCACGCTCGGCACCGCCGGCGGCCCGATCCTGCATCCCGAAGCGGCGCAGATCTCCAACGCGCTCGTCGTCGGCAATGCGATCTACCTTTTCGACCTCGGAAACGGAGTGCTTCGGCAGATGGCGCTGGCGAAGCTGCCCACGCAAGGCGTGCGCGCTGTCTTCATCTCGCACCACCACTCGGATCACAACGCCGACCTGGGGCAGGTGATGCTGGCGAAGTGGGCCCGTGGGCGCCGCGAGCCGCTGCCGATCTTCGGTCCTCCGGGCACCGTGGAGATGGTCAACGGCCTGGTCGCCGCCAACCGCGCGACCGTTGATGCGTCGTACCCGGTCGTGGGGCCGGGCAATCCGCCCCTGGCTACGGCGTTCAAGACGACGGACCTGCCGGCCGAAATGAATGAACCGAAGCTGGTCTACGAGGACGAAAACGTCCGCGTCACGAGCATCAGCGTGGAGCACTACCTGGTCCCGTCTTCCACGCCGATCGCGGCCGGCCACGAGCCGCACGCCGTTGCCTTCCGCGTCGAGGCGCGCGGCCGCAGCTATGTGTACACAGGCGACAGCGCGCCGACGCCAAAGCTGGCCCGGCTCGCCAAGGGCGCCGACGTCCTCGTCACCGAAGTCGTCGATCCCGAGGCGATCCAGGAAGAACTCCTGCGCGTCTTGAGGGGCGATGCAGCGAAATTCGCGCAGGGTTCGGCCGAGCGCATGCGCAAGAGCCACCTCGAGCCGTCCGAAATCGGCAAGCTCGCGGCAGAGGCCGGCGTGAAGGAAGTGGTGCTGACGCACTACGTTCCCATTCCGCCGGATGACAAGGCCATCGCGAAGCTGATCGGCGGCATCACGCCGTTTTTCAAGGGGACAGTCAAGGCGGCGCGCGACCTCGCACGCTTTTGATAGCGACGTAGTCGGGGACTCTCATGCGGCCACCGTTCGCATCGTCCATCGCCGCCGTCGTCTGCGCGGTACTCCTGCTCGGCCACCGTCCGGCAGGCGCGCAGCAAGTGCCCGCACAGGTTCCGCGCGAAGCCCGCCCCAACGTCATCGTCATCATGGCCGATGACGTGGGGTTTTCCATGAACAGTCCCTTCGGCGGGCCCGTGCCGACCCCGAACTACGACGCGCTGGTGCGTGAGGGGGTGCGGTTCAACCAGTTCCATACGACGGCCCAGTGTTCGCCAACGCGCGCATCGCTGTTGACGGGCCGCAACCCGCACAGGGTCAACGTCGGTTCGATCATCGACACGGCAACCAACGAACCGGGGTACTCGAGTGTCATGCCGAAGTCGGCCGCCACGATGGGCCGGGTCCTCCAGCTCAATGGCTATGCGACTTCGTGGTTCGGCAAGGTCCACGTGACGCCACGGTGGGAATTGACCGCGGCGGGCCCGTTCGATCGCTGGCCGACGGGCTTGGGCTTCGACTACTTCTACGGTTTCATGAACGGCGAGACCGATCAGTGGAACCCCACGCTCTACGTCAACACGACGCCGGTCCCTCGACCTGACACTCCCGGCTACATCCTCGACCGTGACCTGGTCGACCACGCGATCGACTGGATGCGCACGCAGAAGTCGATCGCGCCGGACAGGCCGTTCTTCACGTATCTCGCGACCGGGACCGTTCACGCTCCGCTGGAAGCGCCCGCGGATTGGATTGCCAAGTTCCGGGGGCGGTTCGACCTGGGGTGGGACCGACTGCGCGAACAGACTTTCGCGCGCCAGAAGCAGGAGGGTGTCGTCCCGCCGAGCGCAGTGTTGACGCCCCGCCCGGCTTCCGTCCCGGCCTGGGCCAGCCTGACCGACGACCAGCGCAAGGTCGCGGTCCGCACGATGGAAGTCGCGGCAGCACAGAGCGCGTACTTCGACGCCCAGCTCGGGCGCCTGTTCGCGGCGCTGAAGGCCGATGGACATTGGAACAACACGTTGATCGTGTACATCAACGGGGACAACGGAGCAGCCCACGTAGCCGGCCCGCTTGGTTCGCCATTGACGGGCCCGGGGCGCACGATGGAACGCGCCCTCGCCACACTCGACCAGATGGGCAGCGCGGGAGAGCCCGTCGAGTACAACGTGGGTTGGGCTTGGGCGATGAACACGCCATTCCAGTACTGGAAGCAGATGAGCGGCCACCTCGGCGCCATTCGCAATGGCCTGACGATCGTCTGGCCGGGACATGTCCGTTCACCGGGAACCTTTCGATCGCAGTTCGGTTTCGTGTCCGACATCGCGCCCACGATCTACGAGGCAACCGGTGTTTCCGCGCCCGCAGTGGTGGATGGCGTAGCGCAGATGCCGCTCGACGGCATCAGCCTGCTCTATGCGCTCGATGACGCATCGGCGCCTTCGCGTCGTACGAGCCAGTACTTCGAGATCAACGCCAACCGCGGCTACTACAAGGACGGCTGGTTTGCCGGCACCACGCCCCCGCCGCAGATTTGGGAGCCGCAGAGTGCGGCGCCAAGCGAGCTCGCATGGGAGTTGTACAGGCTGGACGAGGACTATTCCCAGTCGAAGGACCTGGCCGCGGCCTTTCCGGAGAAAGTTGCGGAGCTGAAGCGGGAATTCGAAGCGGCCGAGCGCGACAATGGATTCAAGGTCAAGGAGGCTCCCTCAGGCAGGCCGGTACGGACCTCTGCACAGCCCTTCCGGACAAGAGGGCGCAATCACTTCACGTACCACGCCTCTGTCGATCGCTTGGCAGACGAGGGATTCCCAGCCTTGCTCGGTGCAGCCTTCACCTTGAGCGCGAACGTGAGTGTGCCCGCAGGCGCAGCAGATGGCACGATCATCAGCCAGGGCGGCTTGACGGCGGGCTGGGGCCTGCACTTCGTCGATGGCCGCCCGACTTTCCACTACTTGGCCAAGCCGTTCGCGCCGATCACGATCCGCGGCGACAAGCTCACGCCGGGCCGGCACGCGATCACCGTGAAAGTCAGTCCCGGCGCGGGTCGTGGAGATCCTCTCGCGGTATCGCTTTCGGTTGACGCCAAGGAACCTGTTCAGGGGCAGATCCCACACCCGATCACGCACATGCCATCGGGGGGTGTCGGCCTCGGGCGATCGTTCAACGCGCCGCTGCCGGACGGACGCGACGGAGCATTCGTGTACCACGGAGAGATCGAAAAGATCGAGCTGGTCCTTCATTGAGAGCAACTGGCAGTGCGCCGGGCAAGCGCATCAGGCGGCCTTGAACTTGACGACCTTTTGCCGCGGCTCGCCGAGTCCCTCGATGCCCAATGTCATGAGGTCTCCGGTCTTGAGGTACCTCGGTGCTGCGTCGCGGATGGAAGTAGTAGCGAGTTCTGCAGCTATGCCGATAACTCGCCTTAGCTGAGGAGTTGTTGGCGTTGCTCCAGAAGGCTCCAGTGCCGCGCATACAGCCGTCGCTGCTCGGAAGCGTGATAGGCCAGTGACGCACGGCGGGCTTCAGTGTTGGGCTGCCGGTCGATCGCCTCGACGCATTCGAGCAACATCGACAGCGCACAGAGAAGAAACTCGGTGCTCTCGAACTCGGCAACCCTGGAGCGTACCCGTTCGGCCTGCCCTGCCGCGTTCAGCTCCACGTACTTGTCGATCATCGAAAGAGAGCCATGCGCATAGGGACTCAGAATCCGGTACAGGGTCAGGTATGCGCCCTCCATTCCAGTCCTTGCAGCCCAATCGAATGCGTTGAATCCAGATCCACTCTGCAGCGTTCCCAGTGTTTCGTTCAACACATCTTCCGTGAGTTCGTCGGCGCGATCCTCCGGCCGAAGCCGAAGCAGGCCTTTGAGTGCCTTGTGACTCTCGGCCTCCACCTCGGCCGTGGCCTTCTGCATCAGGTCAGCATCTCTTGAAACCGCACGGAAAACGAAGTATTGCTCCAGCAAGCAACGGAGTACTGCGCCGGCGGCATCGTTCAGGTTCGCGCTGACAAGAACGTCGATAGCCTGGAACGTGCGAAGCATGCGGGCGAGCTGCGCTATGAGGACGACCCGGTGATTGTCGTCGCAGGCGAATTGCTGGGCGATGATCTCCGTCGCCAAGCGGTCCGCGCTTTGCGTCAGCGCAAGCACTTCCGACCGGAGCGCGCTTTCAGCGGTGTTCAATCGTCGTCACTCCTATAAAGAGCCCAGCTCGGGGAAGAGGAATTCGACCAGCCGCTGATGGGTGCGATCAGGCTCAAACGCCGACGGGTCGACCGCCTCCTCCTGCTTGCAGATCTTCACCTTCTTCGCCCACAGTCCTGAGCGGTCTTCCGCCTTGAGCTGCGGACCGCGCTGCCAATGCCGAAGCGCGCGGCTAAACCATCGCACGTGTTGCCTGCTGCCCGTGGTGATGTTGTGGGCGATCTCGACCAGCCGCTTCTTCTTGCTGGCAACAGGCTCCCCAACCTTGGCCGAGTACAAGGCCTGGATCAAGCTGTATGGCATCTCCATCCGCTTTCGCGGCAGCGGTACGCCGGCGCGGGCAAAGCGCGAGCGCATTTCGTTCCAAACGGACTCGCCCTCATCACCGTAGAACGCGCCACCAGCGAACGCGAGCTCGAAGGCTTCGCGCAGGGCGTCATGGGTTAGCGCCTGCGTAGCCGCTCTCTCTCGTCGCCTTCCCTCGAAGTCGAAGAAGTAGGCTCTCTGATTCTCGGGATCGAGCGTCAGTTGGTCGAACGAGACCATCTGACGCCAAAGGCCTGAGACGCCGCCGCCTTCCATGGGTGTCGACCAGATACATTCGAGCTGAAAGGATCGGCTCGAAAGCGATGCTTCGACGGTAACCGGCTTTACGACGAAGGCGTTGTAGTTGTTGTTGTAGAAAACGTCGTCCTCGGTCATGCGAAGCCGTTCTGCATCGAAGCGCGCGAAGACCCAGAACAATAACCCGCCTTCCTGCAGGTAGAAGGTGCGCCGCGCCGCGATGACGTCGAGGTATGTCGTCGACAACTGAATCTCGAACGCGACGCGCAGCCCGTTGTACGTGGCCTGGACGTCCGGCCTGCGCCACTCGGATGTCCAGCGTCCCCTCCACACGTCCTCAACACGAATGGCCGAGAAGCGTGCATCGGCCTTGAGGCACTTCGCCAGCGCCTCCTTCATAGAGATGTGCAGTCGGCTTTCCTTCGCGCCGTTGTAGCGGCGCGCATTGATCTCTTCCTGCGAGAGCTTGCCGGCGGTGACCGCGGGGCAATTTTCGTCCTCGTGACGATGTTTGAAGAAGAACTTAGGCTCTTTCCAGGAGCGGCAGATGTGGACGGCGACGCCACAATCCGGGCAGCGATAAAGAGGTACGTTCTGCCGCATCCGTGTGCGAACTTGCATCCGGAGCTGAACGAGCTTCGCGTAGTCCGTACCGATGACGACATCACTTGACCTGCCCCCTTGCAGCGTACCAATCGAATCTTGGAAGTCCGGGTTTGCAAGGTTAATCGTTGCTCGATCGGTTGAGGATCGAGCAGCATCGTCAGCGCGCTGGCGATGCTGCTCGGCGAATCGCGCCGGTGGGATGCGGCCGATGCTGCTGTGCGGCCTGACCTGGTTGTAGTCCTGTCGCCACTCACTGATCACCGCACGTGCCTGCGGCAAGGTCTGGAACCAGTGCTCGTTGAGGCACTCGTCGCGGAACTTGCCGTTGAAGCTCTCGATGTAGCCGTTCTGCATTGGCCGGCCTGGCTCGATCAGGATGTGTCGAATCCGATGTTCCTGCGCCCAGGCGATGAAGGCCCGACTCGTGAACTCGGGGCCGTTGTCGGTGCGAACGGCCGCGGGGTAGCCGCGGAAGCATGCAGCCTGGTCCAGAACGCGTGTGACGTAGACGCCGCCCATGCCGTAATCCGTGGCGATGTCCACGCACTCGTGCGTGAAGTCGTCGGCCACCGTCAGGCACCTGATGCGCCGGCCGCTGGCCAGGCTGTCGCTGACGAAGTCCATGCTCCAGACCTCATTGACGCGCTGGGCGAGCTGCAGCGGCACGCGCTCGTTTGTGGGTCGCTTCGCCTTCTTGCGCTTGCGCACCGACAGGTCTGCGGCCTTGTACAGCCGAAACACGCGCTTGTGGTTCACGCTCGGGAATTGCGGCCGAAGCATGTCGTGGACTCGCCGGTAGCCGAACCGTCGTCGCGCGTGCGCGATCTGCACGATCTGCGCGCTCAGTTGCTCGTTCAACTCGGTCTCCTTCGGCGGGTTGCGGTAGCTGTCGCGGGAGAGCCCCACGAGGCGGCAGGCGCGGCGTTCGGATAGCTCGTACTGCTTGACCATCGCTTCGATCGCCACACGCTTGGCCCGTGGGGCTAACGCTTTACCCCGAAGACGCCCTTGAGGGCATGGATGTCCAGGTGCGCTTCCGCCAGAAGCTTCTTGAGCTTGGCGTTCTCGCTCTCCAGTTCGCGCAGCCGCTTGGCCTCCGACACCTGCATGCCGGCGTACTTGCTGCGCCAGTTGTAGAAAGTCTGGTCGCTGAACCCGCCCTTGCGGCACAACTCCTTCACCGGCACGCCAGCTTCCGCCTGGCGCAGAAACCCGATGATCTGCTCCTCCGTGTATCTGCTCTTCTTCATGTCCGCCATTCTCCTGGTTGGCGGACTTCCTCAATTCATGCTGGTACGGCAGGATGGGGGCAGGTCACACGCTCCGCGGCAGCTTGAGACTTTTTTCAGCCTGCTGGTCATCTCTTCAGAATCCACGCCGATACGCGAGTGGCAAGTTCCTCGATCACCTCCGCGTTGGAGCGGCCAGACCGCACCAGCACATGGAACGCGTGGTCGGTGGCTTCGACGACATGTAGCGTCGCGCGCGCGCCCAAGCCCGTAGTTACCTGCTTCACAAGGTCGAGCTCGGCCAACGCATCACGAGTTCCCTGCAAAAAGAGCATCGGAATCGCAACTTCATCGAGGTGATTGGCACGCTCGACGGCTGGCTTGCCGGACGGATGCAGCGGAAAGCCCACGAAAACAAGCCCCTTGACGCCTGGCAGCGGCTCCCGAGCCTGCGCTTGCGAGGTCATCCGCCCCCCGAACGACTTTCCTCCGGCGAACAACGGCACATCCGGCAGCCGCCGGTTCGCTTCCGCAACCACAGCCCGAATCGCTGCTTCAGCGACAGCGGGACTGTCCGGCCGCTTCGACCCCTGTTCCATGTACGGAAACTGGAAGCGCAGTGTCGCGATCCCGTGCGCCTCCAGGGCGCTTGAAAGGTCCGTCATGAACTCGTGGTTCATCCCGGCACCCGCCCCCGTGCGCGAACACGAAGCACGCGCGGGTCTGTTCCGGCTGGCGGAGGATCGCCGAGATGGAGGTGCCCTGCGGCACCGGAATACGTAGCGGTATGACGCTGCTCTTCATGCCGGCGAGTCTATCGGGCACCTCGACCGCATTACTTTGCGTTGAAGACCGCGCTCCAAAACTGCTTACATGGGCGCTTACATGGATCGGAACGGGCCCGAAAAGTCGGACGCTTTGCTCTCATTTCGAGAGCATCAGATCAAGCGCTGGTGCGGAGGATTGAGTGGTGGGTCCTGTAGGATTCGAACCTACGACCTACGGATTAAGAGTCCGCTGCTCTACCAACTGAGCTAAGAACCCACTGTCCTGTGCGCAAAACGCCACCTCGTGGTGGCGTTTCGGCGAAACGGTTGTGGTGGAGAGGAGGAGGATCGAACTCCCGACCTTCGCATTGCGAACGCGACGCTCTCCCAGCTGAGCTACCCCCCCACAACGAACGATATTGTAGCAAACGCCGAACGCCTTTTCAGGCGAAGAGCTGCTCCATCTCGCGGCGCACCTTGTACGCGGGCGTGCTGGTGTCCATCGCGACGTCCGCCCAGCTGAGGCTCTGCCCCTTCTTCACCGGCCGCACCACCTTCACGTCATGCGCCAGGCCGAGCGGCAAGCCGCCGGCCTGCACGGACTTCACCGCCGGCGTGAGCTTGCCCCACACCGTGTAGCCGCCTTCGCCGTCGAGAAGCTCGCCCGGCGCAAGATCGCGCTTCGCAGTGGCCACCACGTCGGCGTTCCAGCACGTGGCAACGCCTGTCGGCTCGCCACGCAACGCAACCGACGCGACCGACATGCCGACTTCCAGCCCGATCAAATGCCAGCGCTTGTACAGCGTGAAGTACCGCCCGCTCGTGTCCGTCTGCGCCTTGTACTCCTCGAAGCAGTTCCGGATGTACTCGGTCTCGCCCTCGACGGTGACCCACACGCCCATGCGGATCTCGTACTCGATCGGCCGCGCCTGCGCGTCCAGCGAGTTGATCACCTCCACCATGCCCTTGCGCTCCAGCACGCCGCCTTCGCTGCGCGGGCGCGTGACGTTGGGGATCTGGTCCACGCTGGCACTCGGGAAGAGCAAGCCATCCGACGGCACATGCAGGCCGCACGCGTTGGCGACCGCGGTGCTTTCGATCGAAGGCTTGGAGCCGTCGAGGAAGCTGTTGAACATCTTCGGGTTGAGGCCGCCGCGCACGGCCTGCTCGCGCGTGAGGCCCCAGTTGTCCCACACGGTGTCGGGCGTCGACTCGCAGAAGTGCGGCTGCCACTTGTGCCCGCGGCCGGCGGCCACGACAGGGAAGCCGCAGGTGCGTGCCCAGTCGACCAGGTCGCAGATCAGTGCCGGCTGGTCGCCGAACGCCAACGAATAGACGACGCCTGCATCGGCGGCCTTGCGCGCGAGCAGGGGGCCGCAGAAGGCATCGGCCTCCACCGTCACGTTGACCACCGGCTTGCCGTTGCGGAACGCTTCGAGGCAATGCTCAACGGCCGCGATCGGGTGGCCGGTGCACTCCACCACCACGTCGATGCCGGGATGGCTCACCAGCGCCTGCCAGTCGGTGCCGATGTGCGTGGTGCCTTTCTTCATCGCGTCGTCGATCGACGAGGCGGAGGTGCGCTGCGCTTCCCATCCGACGCGCGCGAGGTTCGCTCGTGCGTTGTCCGGGGAGATGTCGGCAATCGCCGCGAGGTGCACGCCCGGCGTGCGCGGCACCTGCGCAAGGTACATCGAGCCGAACTTGCCCGCGCCGATCAGGCCCACGCGCACGGGCTTGCCTTCGGCCTGGCGCTTCAACAGCTTGGCATGCAGCGACATCTCAGGCAGCCTCCTTGATCTGGTCGAGGGGTTCGGGGGAAGTCGCGAGCGCGCTCGCGGGCATGCCGTTCTTCCACGGCAGGTCCACCGGGTAGTCCTTCAGCAGGCAGTCGTCCGGCAGGCACGCGATGGGCGCGAAGTCGCGATGCGCGATGTACTCGGGCCGCTTGTGCCGGCGGATGTGGTTGGACACCGCGCACAGGCTCAGATACACGCTCACTCTGTTCCACGGCGACAGGTTGCTGCTGCTCGCGTGCACGAGGCAGCTGTGGAACAGGATCATCGAGCCCGCCGGCCCCTGCGGCGAAACGATGCCGCCCTCCTTGCCGCCGGCGCGCTCCACCAGCTTGGACACGAGCTCGTTGTTCACCACCCAGAGCGGGTAGCTCGTCGTGCTCAGGTCGTGCTTGGCATCCACCACGCCGCGCTTGTGGCTGCCGGGGATGAACATCAGCGGCCCGTTGAACTCGTTCACGTCGTCGAGGAAGATCGCGACGTTCATCGCGCGCTCGGTGGGCATCATGTCGTCGTTCAGCCAGGTGCCGTAGTCCTGGTGCCACTGCCAGACGTCGCCCTCGAAAGCCATCTTGCCGTTGATCTTGAACTGGTGCATGTACACGTCTTCGCCGAAGAGCTCCACCACCGGCTGCACCATGCGCGGGTGGCGCGCGAGCCGCGCGAAGGGCTCGCTGTACAGGTGCGCCGCGAAATTGGTGCGCACCGCGTCGCTGCCTTTCTCGCGCACGTTGTAGGCCTCGCGGCGCGCGTAGAGCTCGGGCACCGCGTCGTTCAGCACCTTCGTTTCCTCGCGCGTGAAGAGGCCGGGGAAGAACAAGTAGCCTTCCCGGTCGAACTGCTCCAGCTGCTGCGGCGTGAGTTTCATGCCTTGTCTCCTTGGGTCTTCAACACCTGGCCCAGCTGCGCGGTGAGGTTCTCGCCCGCGTTCGCGCTGTGCTCCTCGATCAGTCGCGCGGCCTTGTCCGCGTCGCCCGCGGCGATCGCGCGCGCGATCGCCTCGTGCTCGTCCCACACGGTCTCGCGCTGCCGCGCCATCTGCAGCACCGCACCCATCACGCGGCGCAGGTGGCGCCAGTGCAGCTGCGCGCTCTGCTCGATGAGCGGGTTGCCGCTCGCGGCGTAAATGGCCTGGTGGAAAGCGAGGTCCGCATCGATCATCGCCTGCACGTTGCGGCCGCGCGCGGCCTTGCGGCCCTGCTCGATGATCTTCGCGTCGATGCGATAGCGCAGTTGCGCGGCGAGGCGTGCGGCCAGCGCGTCGAGCGCGCCGCGCACCTGGTAGAGCTTGCGCGTGAACTCCACGTCCAGCGGCGCCACCAGCACGCCGCGGCCGGGCGCGTCGGTGACGAAGCCGTCCTTCTTCAGCTGCCGCAGCGCCTGCAGCACCGGCTGGCGCGACACGTGCAGCTGCGCGGCGATCTCTTCCTGCGTCAGGCGCGCGCCCGGCGCGAGCGAGCCGTCGCTGATGGCGTCCAGCAGGCTGCGGTGCACGCGGTCGACGAGGTCCGGGGTGGTCTCGAGCTTGAGCAGGTAGGCGGGCATGGCATGTACTCTGTATACAGAATACATGCTTTGACGCAGGTCTACAATCGCGGCAAACGAGAGGGGACCTGATGAGCAGCTATGACCCGGCGTGGCTCGACCGCATGTACAACAACCGGGCGCTGGTGCCGGAGCACGCGGCGTTCTTCGAGCGCTGGGCGCGCGCGTCCGCGCAGGCGCGCGAGCTCGATTGCGAGCTCGACGTGGCGTACGGCGACGGCGCCGGCGAGACGCTCGACGTCTTCCCGTCCGGCCCGCCGGGCGCGCCCGTGCTGGTGTTCATCCACGGCGGCTACTGGCGCGCGCTGGACAAGTCCGACCACTCCTTCATCGCGCCCGCGTTCACGCGTGACGGCGCGTGCGTCGTCATCCCGAACTACGCGCTTTGCCCCGCGATAACCGTTCCCGGCATCGCGGTGCAGATGGTGAAGGCGCTGGCGTGGACATGGCATCGCATCGCCGCGTACGGCGGCGACCCGAACCGCATCGTCGTCGCGGGCCATTCGGCGGGCGGCCACCTCGCTGCGCTGCTCGCCGCATGCGAGTGGCACAAGTGGGACCCGCAACTGCCGCCCGACCTCGTGAAGCGCGCGCTCTCCATCAGCGGCCTGCATGACCTGGAGCCGATCATGCACACGCCTTTCCTGCAGCCGTCGCTGCAGCTCACGCCCGCGGATGCGCGCCGCGCAAGCCCCGCGTTGCTGCCCGCGCCGGCGCAAGCGTGCCTGTACGCGGTGGCCGGCGGCGACGAAAGTGAGGAATTTCACCGGCAATGCCGTTTGATGCGCGAGGCCTGGGGTTCACGGCGGGTACCGGTTTGCGAGATGCTTGCAGGCCTGAACCATTTCAGCATCCTGGACGCCTTCACCGACCCCGCCCACCAGCTGCACCGCTACACGCTGGACCTGCTGCAGGCCTGACCTTTCGCCTTTCGAAGTACCCCGTTTCATGCGTCCCTATCAAACCCTGTGGCTGCTCGTGGCCACGACCGCGGCCGGTTGCGGCGGCGGTGGTGGCGGCGGCCCGGACACGGTGGCCGCAGCGCCCGCACCGCCGGCCACTGCGCCTGCGCCGGGCCCTGCGACCGCGCAGCAGCCTACGCCTGCACCTGCTCCGTCGACCTCTCCCGCTCCCGCGCCCACACCGGCGCCTACACCGGCGCCCACACCTGCACCGACGCCCGCTCCCACGCCGGCGCCGACACCCGCACCGACACCCGCGCCCGCGCCGGTTGGCAGCGGCTGCTCGGTCGACGAGCAGCAGCAAAGCCTCTACGCCTACATGCGCCAGGGCTACTTCTGGCGCACGCAGCTGGGCGCGGGCAACGCGGCGTCGGCAACGATGGATGCGTACTTCCAATCGCTGCTATTCCGCCCGACGGACCGCTACAGCTTCTCGCAGAGCACGGCCAGTTTCGAACAGACCTTCACCGAAGGCCGCCGCACCGGCTATGGCTACTCGCTCGGCTGGAACTCCGCGGCGCAGTCGCTGCAGGTGCGCTACGTCGAGCCCTTGAGCCCCGTGGCGCGCGCGGGCCTCGTGCGCGGCGACACCATCATCACCATCGACGGCAAGAGCCCCGCGCAGGTGCTCGCCGGCGAGCTGCCGGTGGTCAGCACCGTGGGTGTGCGGCGGACCTTCGCCGTGCAGGACGTGCGCGGCGTGCCGCGCGTGCTGCAGGTGGACTCGGAGGACTTCCCGCTCACGCCGGTGGCGAACTTCACGACGATCGCCACGACGCGCAGCGACGGCACGCCTGCGCGTGTCGGCTACCTGGCCTACCACCAGTTCACCAGCTACAGCAGCCAGGCCCTGCGCGACGCGTTCGGCAGCCTGCGCACCGACAACGTCAACGAGCTGGTGCTGGACCTGCGCTACAACGGCGGCGGCAGCGTGGCCGTCGCGCGCGACTTCGCCAGCTACGTGGGCGGCACGGCCACGGCGGGCAAGGTGTTCACCCAGCTGCGCTTCAACGACCTCAACCAGGGCAGCAACGCGACGTACAACTTCAACAACCTGCTCGCGTCGCAGCTGCTGCCCGCGCTGCAGCGCGTGGTCGTCATCACGTCGGCGGATACGGCGTCGGCGAGCGAGCTCGTCATCAACGGTCTGAAGCCTTTCGTGCCCGTGGTGCTGGTGGGCGAAACCACGTTCGGCAAGCCGTACGGTTTCGTGCCGCACGCCTACTGCGGCACGACCTACAACGCGGTGAACTTCGATTCGGTCAACGCGCAGGGCGTGGGCGGCTTCACGAGCGGCTTCACGCCCACCTGCACCGCGGCCGACGACATGTCGCGCGGGCTGGGCGACCCGCTGGAGCGGCGGCTGCGCGTGGCGCTGAACTACATCGTCACGGGTTCGTGCGGCGTGTTCGCGGCGCCGGGCAAGGGGCGCGAGCCGGACCGGGCGGTGGGCGAGGGCACCGACAAGGGCATGTTCGTGCGCTGAGCGAGAGGCTCACGCGACGGAGTAGCCGCCGTCCACCGGGATAGCGGTGCCCGTGACGAAGTCGCTCGCTTCGCTGGCGAGGAACACCGCGATGCCCGCCATGTCCTTCGGCACGCCCCAGCGGCCGGCCGGCGTGCGCGCGAGCACGCGCTCGTTGAGCCCGGGCACTTGCGCGCGTGCGCCTTGGGTGAGCTCGGTGTCGATCCATCCCGGCAGCACCGCATTGGCCTGGATGTTGTACGGCGCCCAGGCGGTGGCGATGGCGCGCGTGTATTGCACGATGCCGCCCTTGCTCGCGCCATACGCGGAGGCATACGGCGCGCCGAAGATCGACATCATCGAGCCGATGTTGATGATCTTGCCGCCGCGCTCCTTCATCAGCGGCTGCGCGGCGCGGCAGCAGAGGAACGCGCTGGTGAGGTTGACGTCCATCACCTGCTTCCATTCGTCCAGCGCGAGCGACTCGGGCATCTTGCGGATGGTGGTGCCGGCGTTGTTGACGAGGATGTCGACGCGGCCATGGCGCTCGCGCAGCGAGTCGAAGAGGGCTGCAACATCGCCTTCGCGTGTCACGTCCGCGTCGACGGCTTCCGCATCGCAGCCGCCTGTTTCCAGGGCCGTGACGGCCGCTGCCGACTTGCCGGAATTGCGCCCGACGATGACGACCCGCGCGCCCGCTTCCGCAAGACCGCGCGCCATGCCGAACCCGATGCCGCCGTTGCCGCCCGTGACGACGGCGAGTTTGCCGGTGAGATCGAACATCTTTCTGCTCCTCGGTGTGATGCGCTCAAGCATAATCGCACCCCATGCGACAGATCGTGCTCGATACGGAAACCACCGGCCTGTCCGCGGAGACGGGCGACCGCATCATCGAGATCGGCTGCGTGGAGCTGGTGGCGCGCAAGCTCACCGGCAACAACCGGCATTACTACCTGAACCCCGAGCGCGACAGCCACGAGGACGCGCTGAAGGTGCACGGCATCAGCAACGAGTTCCTGCGCGACAAGCCCAAGTTCGCGCAGGTGCATGAGGAACTTCTGGAGTACCTCGCCGGCGCCGAGGTCATCATCCACAACGCCGCGTTCGACGTTGGCTTCCTGAACAAGGAGCTGGAGCTCCTGGGCAAGCCCCCCATCACCACCTTCGTGGGCCAGGTGACCGACACGCTGGCGATGGCCAAGGAGCTGTACCCCGGCAAGCGCAACAGCCTGGATGCGTTGTGCGACCGGCTGGAGGTGGACAACTCGGGCCGCACGCTGCACGGCGCGCTGCTGGACGCGGAGCTTCTTGCCGACGTCTATATCAACATGACGCGCGGCCAGGACGCGCTGCTGATCGACGTGTCGCCGGGCGAGACGGTGGGTGGCATCGTCACGCGCGTGGACCTCACGCAGTTCACGCTGCCGGTGCTGCTGGCCAACGAGCATGAAGCCGCGGCGCACGAGGAGGTGCTGCAGCAATTGGACAAGGCCAGTGGCGGCAAGACGCTGTGGCGCATCGCCAGGGGCGCTTCGCAGCCTGTGGCATAATCGTCGCTTCGCCAAAAACGGCGGAGACCCCGGGTGGTTAGCTCAGCGGTAGAGCACTGCCTTCACACGGCAGGGGTCACAGGTTCAATCCCTGTACCACCCACCAGATTCGAACGCCACCTGCGGGTGGCGTTTTGCATTTGGGGGCGCAAAGTGGGCGTCTGAGGAGCGCGGCGTTCTTTCTTACACGCTACCGCCCTCGCCGTCGGTCTCGCAGGGTTCCTCGCCCTGCTACCTCAACGCCGCTGGCTGTCGGGGTTTTGTCATGAGCGCGGCACTCACCAACTAATCCGCGTCCGGCCCAAGGTCCACCGCAAGATGACGGTGGACTCCGCGGCCGGCATGGGACTTGACACGAAAGCGAACGGGATGTCCTTGTAGGCACCCGAGCCAACTTCCTCCTGTCTCGCTGCCACGCTCATCTTCATCGCGACGGCCTGCATGCCGTCGATGCCTGCGTCGCCTCCCTTTGCCGCACAACTACGGCCGCAATGCTCCATTCAACCGTAATGGGAACGCCGACTTCCGTCTAAGCCTCCAGTTCCCCGATTGTTTGGATCCTCGTGCGAGGCTAGATTTCGCGCTCACCAAAGCTCAAGGGAGACACTCATGTCAATCCACGCGATGTGCTTGCGAGCAATTCGAGGGTTCGCTTTATACGTTTGCGCGTCCACCTCACTCCTGCTTGCTTACGCTGATCCGGATGGTCAAGCTGCTGTGCAGGGTCCGCCAAGTAGCAGCTTCACCAACTGGTTGAGGAAAGAATTCGGCTTGGCGTTTCCCAAAGGCGACAAAGCCAGCCTCGGCCAATCATTTGTTTACGCCGACGGCCAACTCCCCTCATGGGCCCTGCTTGGCGAGTACGACAACGGCACCGCGACAGGCAAAGGCTCGGCTGAAATCATCTGGTTGCCCGTCGAAGGCGGCTCCGCGATCCCGGTCGGCATTTACAAGAACGGCAAGGTCTACGCTGTCCACACTGACCATCTCGGCACCCCAAGGCAGATCACCGACGCCGACAACAAGGTCGTGTGGCAGCTGGCCTATTCGGCGCCTGGTACCAACGAGCCGACGGGCATCCTCACGGCCGGCAACGGAGGCCAACTCCGGGCGACGAACCCTTCGATCGAGGTGAACATCCGCGGGGCAGGGCAGTACTACGACCGCGAATCCCGCTTGCTCGACAACGGGTTCAGGTCCATCGGCCGTCACGGGCGATACGCCCAAGCCGACCCGCTGGGCATCTATCCCGGCTTCAACCGCTACCTGCATGTCGGCGCAAACCCATTCGGTGCCACGGACCCCTTGGGCCTCTGGTCCACCGCGGCGCACAATGCGTTCATCGACCGCGCGTTCGCCGCCCTCCCGGCTCCGTTGCGGGAGGCCATCAAGACTGGCAGCGCGGAAGCGGACAGCCTGTACTATCAATCGGGTGAGTACTCGTTCATGCACGCGATGAGCAGCAACCAGTTCTCGAGCGACCAGGCGCGGACGAAGTACTGCGTGTTCGTCAATGAAAGGATGGCCCTGTTCCGCCAACTGCTGGAGACGGCACGGTCGCCGCTCGCCAGGAAGGCAGCGTACGCGCAGCTGGGCATGGCAATGCATGCCGTGATGGACTCGACGTCGCCCGCTCACCGTGGCTTCCAGAAGTGGGAGTGGGCGCAGCGTCATCGTCATGGGCCGAAGGCTTTCCAGTCGCGCTCCGAGGAGGACCTGGACTCCGTGGACGCCTACATGCAGGAGACCGTTCAGAAAATGCTGGACGTGTTCAGCGGAAGTGCTCCTTGTGAGTGCCCGTAGCAGCCAACGATTCCTGGCCATAGTATTCGGCGTCGGCGTGCCGTTGTCCGCGCTGGGGCTGCTCATCTACCCGGCCGCACTGCACGCGGGCTTCTTCCCCGTCTTCCTGCTGGTGCCTTTCATGTTCCTGGACGGCCGGTACATGTTCAGCGCGGGCGAGTTTGTCTTCTGCTTTGTGGTCGTCCAGTTCGCTTACTACACAGGTCTGGTGTGGGTGTGGAGGAAGTGGCGCGGCCCGCCGTTTCCCCCCGTCTGAGTCATCGAACCCAAGAAGACGACGAACGGAAGGAAATCGCCTCGCCATGTCATCGAACCTGATCGCCGCCGCATTCGCTTTCCTGTCGATCCTCCCCGCCTTCGCCCAGCAACCCCGAACCAACGCCTTCAACGACCCCTTCGGCCAGGCCACCTCCGGCTTCCCCGCGTGCCCCGTCCCCACCGGCCCGCTCCTCACCGACGACGAAGCCCGCCGCGAAGCGCACTGGCGCGCCGAACGCGGGACCAGCTGCTACCGCTCCGGCCGCTGCCGCTTGCCCAACGCCTATCGCTACGACGAAGAGATCTTCCCGCGCGCGCTGCAATACATCCGCGCCGATGGCCGCTTCGACGACACCAGCATCTGGGTCACCGTGCAGCGGCGATGGGTCACGGTGCAAGGCTGCGTGCGCAGCGCGGAGCAGGGCGCCGCGCTGGAAGCGGCGGTGCGCCAGATCGACGACGTCGAAGCGGTGATCGGGCAGTGGATGGTCGGCACCAGCTCGAAACCGCCGTACGAATCGCGTTAGCCACGAGGCGACGGCAGGTGTTGAAGCCCGGCAGGCGCGCTGCCACCATGGCTCCGCCGAGAGAGGAGAACGCCATGGCCATCCACCGAACCCTCGCCACCTGCCTTGTCGCCTGCGCGGCGCTGCTCGCCACCGCGTGCTCGACGCCCGCGCCGCCGCCCACGCTGGCCCAGGTGGGCATCTACGCCGCCGGCAGTGGCAGTGTCTTCCTGCCCTATGCGCAAGGCATCGCGTCGCACCTCACGGCCGCCGGCCTGAAGGCCGCGCCGGTGGAGACCACGGGCTCGGTGGAAAACGCACGGCGCATCAACGCCGACCCGCAGGGCATGGCGCTGGTCCTCATGAGCACCGCCCACGAGGCGTACACCGGCCAGGCCGCGTGGACACAGGGCGTGAAGCACGACAACCTGCGCGCGCTATTCCCGATGTACGAAGCGGCGTACCAGGCCGTCGCGCTGCGATCGAGCGGCATCACGAATATGAGCTCCTTGCGTGGCAAGCGCGTGGGCGTCGGCCCTTCGGGCGGCCCCTCGGAGGTCTACTTCAAGGGCTTTGCCGCCGCGGTCGGCCTGGACTTCGTTCCCATCAACGGCACGCCGGCAGAACTGGCCGCAAGCGTCATCGCAGGACGCATCGACGCGATGTTCCAGGGCGGCGCGATACCCGTGCCAGGCATCAAGACCGTCGCGGACGCGGCCGATGCCGTGGTCTTCGGTTTCAGCGGCGACGAAGTGGCGGCCGTGCGGCGCGTGTTCCCCTACCTGGGCGAGTCCGCGGTGCCGCCGGGCACGTACAAAGGGCAGGCCACCGCGCTGCGCAGCGTGTCGGCCTGGAACTTCGCGCTGGTCCACAAGGACTTCCCCGAGGCCGACGCGTACTGGATCACCCGCACCGTCCTTTCGGTGGCGGACCCCACGGCGCTGCATGCGCTCGCGGGCCCGACGCGCGCGGCCAACGCGGTGCACAACACGAGCGTCCCGTTCCATCCGGGCGCGCTGAAGTACTACCAGCAGCAGGGGGTGGCGGGGTTGAAGTGATGCCCGTCGCAGTGGCGTGGCGCAAACCCCTCAGGGATTAGCCTGTTACGCGCATTTCTGTTGCATCTTGTTGCAATGCGCGGCAGCATCGCCATGCGCAAAGTCGCGCAGAAGTTCAAACAAGAGGGTTCCCTTGAAGAAGCAGTTCCTTTTCGCGCTGGCCGCCAGCGCGCTGGCCGTGGCCGCCCACGCCGGCGATGCCGACTTCACGCTGGTCAACCGCACCGGCTACGACATCCGCGAGGTCTACATCTCGCCCACGAAGAGCAACAACTGGGGCCGCGACCGCATGGGCGACGGCATGCTGGAGAACGGCAAGTCCAAGCGCTTCGCGTTCTCGGACAAGGCCGCCTGCAAGCAGGACATCCAGGTCGTGTTCGACGACGACAACTCCAAGGTGACGTGGGAGAACGTCGACCTGTGCGAGCTGGACAAGATCACGATCCGCTACAACCGCTCCACGCGCGAAGTGTCCGCTTCGGGCGAGTAAGCGGCATTCGCAAAGGGGCGGCCGCGTGCGTCTGCTACGCTCGCGCCGTCCCATGTATTCGGTCCGCTACAACCTCCAGCCGGCGAAGCCCGCGCCCCGCCAATGCGGCGAGTGCGTGGCCTGCTGCCAGGCCCTGCGCATCGATTCGCCGCAGCTGCAGAAACAGTCCGGCGTGCTGTGCCCCAATTGCACCGGCAAGGGCTGCGGCATCTACGAGCAGCGCCCGCAGGTGTGCCGCGAGTGGCTGTGCACCTGGATGCGTGCGCCGGAAATCCCCGAGGACTTCCGCCCCGACCTGCTGGGCGTGATGTTCTCGTACGAGGCGCAATCCGCAAGCGCCAACCCGTTCGAGCGCCGCTACTTCGTCGGCCGCTACCTGCGCGATCCATCCACCGTGGACCTCGCCAAGGTGGAGCAGGTCATCGACTACCTCGCGCGCGCTTCGGTGCACGTACCCGTGTGGCTGTCCAAGGATGGCGAGATGCGGCTCGTGCACCCGCGCAAGCCGTTGGCGGACCTGATCTTCCAGGGCGACACCGCGTCGGCCGACGCGGTGGCGTGGCGCAACGCGCTTTCGTGACGGCGTGACTACGTGATGCTGATCTTGCGCGCGACGTTGAGCATGCGCGTGGACACGACGGCGCCCAGCGCCATCGACAGCGCGAGCGCCGCCTCCGGGTGAGCCTTGCTCATCTTGTCGAAACGGCGCGGCGTCAGTGCCCACAGCACGGTGGGCTGCGTGGCCTGCACCGTGGCGCTGCGCTCGACGTGCGAGAAGAATGCGCCTTCGCCCACGACGGCCCCGGGGCCGAGCACGGCCAGTTGCAGTTCGGCGTTGTGGTGGCCGCGGTGCACGCGCAGGATGCCGCTTTCCACGAAGTAGAGCGTGCGGTCCAGCGCGCCCTGCGCGATGAGCACGTGGCCTCGTTCGATCTTCTCGGGTGACAGGTATTCGGCGACCACGTCCCACGCCGAGTCCGGCATGAACCGCGACAACGTGTCCTCGCTCGTGTTGGCGCGCACTGCTTCGACCAGCCGGGAGATGTCCGGCTTCTTGGGCACCAGGAATGCATTCATTGTGGTGAGCCTCCGCCTCGCCCCGATTATGGTGCCGCTGGGCCACAATCGACGCATGAATCTCCCTACCTTTGATGATGGACAGCGTTGATGCGCTGGTGATCGGCGCCGGGGCGGTGGGCCTGGCGGTGGCGCGCGCGCTGGCTGGGGCCGGCCGCGAAACCATCGTGGCCGAGGCCGAGGGCGCCATCGGCCAGGGCGTGAGCTCGCGCAACAGCGAGGTGATCCACGCCGGCCTGTACTACACGCCCGGCTCGCTGAAGGCGCGCATGTGCGTCCGCGGCAAGGCCTTGTTGTACGAGCTGTGCGCAAGCCATGGCGTGCCGCACCGCAACTGCGGCAAGCTGGTGGTGGCCAACACCGAGGAAGAGGCCGCGGGCTTGCGCGCGCTAGCGGACCGCGCGGCCGCCAACGGGGTGCCGGTGGAGTGGCTCACCGCCGCGCAGGCCGTGGCGCTGGAGCCGGCACTGCGCTGCACGGCGGCGCTGTCGTCGCCCACGACGGGTATCGTCGACAGCCATGGCTTCATGCTCGCGCTGCAGGGCGACCTCGAATCCGCCGGCGGCATGGTGGCCCTGGGTTCGCCGGTGAAATCGGCGGTGTTGTCGCGCAGCGGCCCGCACGTCGTGCAAATGCAGGACGGCAGCGAGCTGGCCTGTAACGTCCTCGTGAATTCTGCGTCGCTGCATGCGCCCGCGCTCGCGCGCCGCTTCGACGGGCTCGATGCGCGCCACATTCCGCGCGAGTTCTTCGCGAAGGGCAACTACTACAGCCTCGCGGGCAAGGCGCCGTTCACGCGCCTGATCTACCCCGCGCCGGCCGATGCCTGGCTGGGCGTGCACCTCACGCTGGACCTGGGCGGGCAGGCGAAGTTCGGCCCGGACCTCGAGTGGCTCGACGTGCGCAGCCCCGAGCAGATCGACTACGCGGTGGACCCCGCGCGGGCGGAAGGCTTCTATGCGGAAGTGCGGCGCTACTGGCCCGCCTTGCCGGACGGCGCGCTGGCACCCAGCTACAGCGGCGTGCGGCCGAAGATCTACGGCCCGGGCGAGAAGGCCCCGGACTTCCGCATCGACGGGCCGGCCTTGCACGGCGTGCCCGGTTTGGTGAACCTGTTCGGCATCGAGTCGCCGGGGCTCACGAGTTCATTGGCGATCGGCGAATATGTGGCGAGCGAGATTCTTCGCTAGCGCGGGCGCGCTCGCGTGCGGCGCTGCCGCGGCACAAGTGCTGCCGCAAGTGACGGTCACGGCGACGCGGACCGAGGCCGCGCCTTTCGACGTGCCTGCGTCGGTGGACGTGATCGACGGCGAGCGCCTGCGCGCGTCGGGGCGCGCCGAAGTGCAGCTGTCCGAGGCGCTGGCTTTCGTGCCGGGCGTGACGGCGCGCGACCGGCAGAACTTCGCGCAGGACCTGCAGCTGTCGATCCGCGGCTTCGGCGCGCGCTCCACGTTCGGCGTGCGCGGCGTGCGGCTGTATGTCGACGGTGTACCGGCCACGATGCCCGACGGGCAAGGCCAGCTCTCGCACTTCGACCTGTCGTCGGCGAGCCGGGTGGAAGTGCTGCGCGGGCCGTTCTCCGCGCTGTATGGCAACTCGTCGGGCGGCGTGGTGCAGATGTTCACCGAGGCGGGCGAGGGGCGCGGTGCGGTAACGGGCTCGGTCGTTGCTGGAAGCGACGGCCTGCTCAAGCCCGCGCTGCGCGTGACGGGTGCGACAGGTGCCGTCGGTGTCAGCGCGAGCGCAAGCCGCTTCTCCACCGATGGCTGGCGTGACCACAGCGCGGCGGAGCGCAGCGTCGGCAACCTGCGCCTCGACTGGAAGCCGCAAGGCGGCGGCGAATGGATGTTCGTCGCCAACATCCTCGACCTGCGCGCCGACGACCCGCTGGGCCTGTCGCGCGCGCAGTTCGATGCGAACCCGCGCGGTGTCGATGCGAATGCGCTCACGTTCAACACGCGCAAGACCGTTCATCAGTCGCAGGTGGGGCTCGTGCACGAGCGGCGCATCGCGGGCGACGACAAGCTGCGCGTGATGGTCTACACGGGCGAGCGCGGCACCGACCAATACCAGGCGATCCCCGCGGCGGCGCAGGCCAACCCGCTGCACCCCGGCGGCATGATCGACCTCACGCGCCGCTATGGTGGCGTGGACGTGCGCTGGACCGCGAAGCGCGGGCCGCTGGAAGCGGTGGCGGGGCTTTCGTACGACGCACTCGAAGAGGATCGCCGCGGCTGGCAGAACTTCGTCGGCTCCACGCTCGGCGTGCAGGGCGCGTTGCGGCGCGACGAGCGCAACGACGTGACGAACCTCGACCCCTACGTGCAGGCCGTGTGGAAGCCGTCCGATGCGTGGACCCTCACTGCCGGCGTGCGCCACTCGAGCGTGCGCTTCCGTTCCAGCGACCGCTACATCGTCGGCACCAACGGCGACGACAGCGGGTCGGTGAGCTACAGCGCGGCGCTGCCGGTGCTGGCCGCGATGTGGAATTTCTCGCCGCGGCTGCATGCGTATGCGTCGGCGGGCAAGGGGTTCGAGACGCCGACGTTCAACGAGCTGGCGTATCGGCCGGACGGGCGTGCGGGGCTGAACTTCGCGCTCAAGCCCGCGCGCAGCCGCAACATCGAGGCGGGGCTCAAGGGCCGTTCGGCGCGCGATGCGACGCTGCGCTACGAGTGGTCGGCGGCGGTGTTCGATGTGGGTACGCGGGACGAGATCGTCACCCAGTCCAACGTGGGCGGGCGCAGCACCTTCCGCAATGCGGGTGAGACGTCGCGTCGCGGTGCGGAACTCGGCGCCGCGCTCGAGTTCGCGCGCGACTGGCGCGCGCAGGTGGCGCAGACGTGGATCTCGGCGAAGTACGACGACACGGGCAATCGCATTCCCGGCATCGCGCGTTCGTTCACGGGCGTGGACCTCGCGTACGAACCCGCGCAGGGCTGGCGCGCGGGCGCGGAGCTTCGCCGTTCTGCGAAGGTGTTCGTGAACGATGCGAACAGCGATGCTGCCGGCTCGTGGACCACGTTCGGCCTGCACGCAGGCTGGCGCAAGCCCATGGGCGACTGGACGCTGGACACGACGCTGCGCGTGGACAACGTCACGGACCGCCGCTATGCGGGATCGGTGATCGTGAACGAAGGCAATTCGCGATTCTTCGAGCCGGCGCCGGGGCGGCAATACAGCCTGAAGCTCGCCCTACGCAGGGCTCTTTGAAGCGCTCATCCGCTTCAGCGCACGCGCGACGTCATCGACAAGCTGTGGCCCGCGGTAGATGAGGCCGGTGTAGATCTGCACCACGTCCGCACCCGCCTGCACCTTGTCCACGGCGTCCTGCGCGCTCATGACGCCGCCTACGCCGATGATCGGGAAGCCGGGTCCCAATGCAGCACGCAGTTGCGAGATCACGCGATTGCTCATCTCGCGCACCGGCGCCCCGCTCAGGCCCCCGGTTTCCTCCGCATGCGGCAAGCCCTTCACCGCATCGCGCGCGATCGTGGTGTTGGTCGCGATCACGCCGTCCATGCCTTGCCGCCGCAGCGTCGCCGCAATCACTTCCACCTGCTTCTCGTCCAGGTCCGGTGCGATCTTCACGAACATCGGCACGCGTCGGCCATGCTGCGTGGCCAGCGCCTCGCGCTGGCGCGCGAGCGCGGAGAGCAGGCCGTCCAGCGCCTCGTCGCTCTGCAGCGAACGCAGGTTCTGCGTGTTGGGGCTGGAGATGTTGACGGTGACGTAGTCCGCGTGCGGGTACACGCCTTCGAGGCACACGATGTAATCGCACGTGGCCTTGTCGATCGGCGTCGCCGCGTTCTTGCCGATGTTCAGCCCGAGCAACCGGCCGCGCGAGCGGAAGGAAGAGCGCTTGACGTTGCCGATGAAAGCCTCGAGCCCGTCGTTGTTGAAGCCCAGCCGGTTGATCAGCGCATCCGCCTGCGGCAGCCGGAACATGCGCGGCTTGGGGTTGCCCGGCTGCGGCTTGGGCGTGACGGTGCCCACCTCGACGAAACCGAAACCCATCGCACCGAGCCCGTCGATGCAGCGCGCGTTCTTGTCCAGCCCGGCGGCGAGCCCCACGCGGTTGGGGAAGCGCAGCCCGGCGAGCTCGACAGGGTCGTCCACGAACCTGTTGCGATACGCCAGCGCGAGCGGCGTGCCCTGCACGCGCGCGAGCGAGCCGAGCGTGAGCTCGTGCGCGACCTCGGCATCGAGCCCGAACAGGAACGGGCGGGCCAGCGAATAGGGCAACAGCGACATCGGATAATCCCTTGCTTCGAAAGGATTGTCGCAAATGACGCAGGACGAACTGAAGGCGCTGGTCGGGCAGGCCGCGCTGCAATACGTGGTGCCGGGCGAGATCGTCGGCGTGGGCACCGGCTCCACGGTCAACAAGTTCATCGATGCGCTCGCGGCGATGAAGGACAAGATCCCCGGCGCGGTCTCCAGCTCCAACGCTTCCACCGAGCGCCTGCGCGCGCTGGGCATCCAGGTGTTCGATGCCAACGAGGTGGGCGAACTCTCCGTGTACATCGACGGCGCCGACGAGATCGACCGCCGCGGCTACATGGTCAAGGGTGGCGGCGCGGCGCTCACGCGCGAGAAGATCGTCGCGGCGCAGTCGAAGCGCTTCGTGTGCATCGCCGACGAGTCGAAGCTGGTGGACACGCTGGGCAAGTTCCCGTTGCCGGTGGAAGTGATCCCCATGGCCACGAAGCGCATCACGGCACTCTTCGCTGCGAAGGGTGGCACCGCGAAGCTGCGCATGAAGGACAACGCACCGCTCGTCACGGACAACGGCCAGCACATCCTCGACGTGACGGGGCTCGCGATCGGCGATCCGCTCGCGTTCGAAAGCGAAGTGAACCAGTGGCCCGGCGTGGTGACGGTGGGCGTGTTCGCGCACCAGAAGGCCGCCGTGTGCCTGCTGGGCACGGCGGCGGGCGTGAAGACGCTGGAGTTCTAGAACCGGATCCCGGCGGGGTTGTCCGGGTTCTCGGCCGGCGGCCGCGGCGGCTGTTGCTGCCCCGGCGTGTTCTGCGCCGTGGGCTGCTGCCCGTCACCACCCTGCGCGCGTGGCTGCGTGGGTGCCTGCACCGCCACGAGCGGCGAGGGCGGCGGGTTGCGATAACCCGCGGGCAGGATCGACGTCTTCGGGTAGCCCGCGGCGTCGAGGAACTGCGACCACTCCGATTCCGAGAATCCCTTGAGCTGCTGCGCGCCGATGGTGGCGAAGGGCACCGTCGGCGACCCGGCCAGGCGCTGCAAGGCTTCGATGTCCTCGTTGCTGCCCACCGTGCGCTCGGTGAACGGGATGCCGCGCGAGGAGAGGAAGTTGCGCGCGTTGCCGCAGGGTGCGCAGTTGGCGGCCGTGTACAGCGTGACGGGGTAGCGCTGGGCGGGCTGGCGCAGCTCGAACGGCAGGCTCTGCGTGCTATTCGCGCCGCTCACCGTCGGCGCGAGCGAGGCCTTGGCTTTCGCGTCTTCGGGCGGCCGATCGGAGAACGTGACCTTGCCATCCGGGCCGACGATGCGGTAGATCGTCTGCGCCCCGGCACCGATGCTGCACAGAGCCGCCAGCCCCAGCAGGGCCGCGCCAACCACGGGTCGCGCTTGGAACATCTCGGGTTACTCCAACGTCTTTGGTTCTGTTCGGTCGTCAGGCCATGCCCTGGTGCCGCAGCAGGGCGTCCAGCGTGGGCTCGCGGCCGCGGAAGGCCTTGAACGACTCCATCGCCGGCCGGCTGCCGCCCGCCTCGAGTATGGCTCTGCGGTATTTTCTACCCGTTTCCACGCTGGGCATACCGTCATTACCCGCTGTTTCCTCGAACGCGGCGTACGCGTCGGCGGAAAGCACTTCGGCCCACTTGTAGCTGTAGTAGCCGGCCGCGTAGCCGCCCGCGAAAATGTGACTGAAAGTATGCGCCATGCGGTTGAACGCGGGCGGTTTGAGCACCGCGACCTCGTCGCGGACCTTCTCGAGCAGCGGCATGAAGTCGGCGGACGGATCGTGGTCCGTGTGCAACAGCATGTCGAAAAGCGCGAACTCGATCTGCCGCAGCGTGCCCAGGCCGCTCTGGAAATTCTTCGCGGCCAGCATCTTGTCGAAGAGCGGGCGCGGCAGCGGCTCGCCGGTGTCCACGTGCGCCGTCATGTGCTTGAGCACGCCCCATTCCCAGCAGAAGTTCTCCATGAACTGGCTCGGGAGTTCCACCGCGTCCCATTCCACGCCGCTGATGCCCGAGACGTCGCGCTCGTTCACCTGCGTGAGCATGTGGTGCAGGCCATGGCCCGACTCGTGGAAGAGGGTGATGACGTCGTCGTGCGTCAGCAGCGGCGGCTTGCCTTCGACGCCTTCGGCGAAGTTGCACACGAGGTGCGCCACCGGCGTCTGCAGCTTGCCGTCGTCGGGGCGCGCCCAGCGCGCGCGCACGTCGTCCATCCACGCGCCGCCGCGCTTGCCGGTGCGCGCGTCGGGGTCCAGGTAGAACTGGCCCACGAGCTTGCCTTCGCGCTCGATGCGGTAGAACTCCACCGTCGGCGCCCACACGGGCGCGTAGTCGCGGCGGATCGCCACTTCGAACAGCGTCTCGATGATCTTGAAGAGGCCCGCCAGCACCTTGGGCGCGGTGAAGTACTGCTTCACCTCCTGCTCGCTGAAGGCATAGCGCTCCTCCTTCAGCTTCTCGCCGATGAAGGACCAGTCCCAGGCCTGCGGGTCGGCGATGCCGAGTTTCTGCGCGGCGAACTCGCGCATGTCCTGCAGGTCCTTCTCCGCATACGGCCGCGCGCGCTTCGCGAGGTCGCGCAGGAAGGTGACCACCTGTTCGGGCGACTGCGCCATCTTCGGCACGAGCGAGACTTCGGCGAAATTCTTGTAGCCAAGCAGCTGCGCCTCTTCGCGGCGCAGCGAGAGGATCTCGCGCATCAGCTCGCTGTTGTCGAACTTCGCGTCGCCCTGGTCGCTGGCGCGCGTGACGTAGGCGCGGTACATGCGCTCGCGCAACTGGCGGTTGCGCGCGAACTGCATCACTGGCAGGTAGCTCGGCATCTTCAGCGTGAGCTTGTGGCCGGCCTTGCCTTCGGCTTCTGCAGCGGCGCGCGCGGCCTGCACCACGTCCTCGGGCACGCCTTCGAGTTCTTCCGCGCTCGCGTAGTACGAGAAGGCGTCGGTGGCGTCGAGCGCGTTCTCGCTGAACTTCTGCGCCAGCTCGGCCTGCCGCTCCTGGATCTGCGCGAACCGCTCCTTGGCCGCGCCCTGCAGCTCGGCGCCGGAAAGCACGAAGTTGCGGATGGCGTTCTTGTGCGCCTGCTTCTGCTCGGCGTTGAGCTGCCGCACGTCGATGGCCTTGTACTTGGCGTACAGGCGCTCGTCGGCGCCCAGGCGCGTCCAGAACTCGGTGACGCGGGGCAGGGCGGCGTTGTACGCGGCGCGCAGCTCGGGCGTGTCGGCCACGGCGTTGAGGTGGCCCACCATGCCCCAGGCGCGGCCGAGCCGCTCGGTGGCGGTGTCGAGCACCTTGGCGATCGCGTTCCACTCGGTGGGGAAGTCGGGTTTCGTCACCTGCTCCAGCGCCGCGTCGGCCTGGGCAAGGAGTTCATCGACGGCGGGGCCGACGTCGGCCGGCTGGACCTTGTCCCACAAGGGCAGGTCGTTGAAATCGAGGAGGGCGTTGCTCATGCTGCCGTATTTTGCGGCACGAGCGCGCGTTTCAACGTGTGGCGCGCTCCGCGGCGTCGATCGTATTGACGAGCAGCATCGCGCGCGTCATCGGGCCCACACCGCCGGGAACCGGCGTGATCCAGCCGGCAACCTGGGAAACTCCGGCGAAGTCCACGTCACCGCAGAGCTTGCCTTCGTCGTTGCGGTTCATGCCCACGTCGATGACGACGGCGCCGGGCTTGACCATGTCGGCGGTCAGCACGTTGCGCTTGCCGACGGCCGCGACCACGACGTCCGCGTTGCGCGTGAAAGAGGCGAGGTCCTTCGTACGGCTGTGGCAGATCGTCACGGTGGCGTCCTTCGCCAGCAGCATCATCGCCATCGGCTTGCCGACGATGTTGCTGCGGCCGATGACCACGGCGTTCCTGCCCTTCAAGTCGTAGCCGATCGACTCGAGCATCTTCAGGCAGCCGTGCGGCGTGCAGGGCCAGAAGCCCGGCTGGCCCACCATCAGCGCGCCGGCGCTGGACACGTGGAAACCGTCGACGTCCTTGGCCGGCGAGATCGCCTCGATCACCTTGTGGCTGTCCATGTGCTTCGGCAATGGCAGCTGCACGAGGATGCCGTGCACCGTGGGGTCCGCGTTGAGCGCGTGGATGCGTTCGAGCAGCTGCGCTTCGGCGAGCGTGGCCGGGTAGCGCTCCAGCGTCGCCTTCAGGCCCGTCTGCTCGCTGTCGTTGACCTTGTGCTTCACATAGACCTGGCTGGCCGGGTCTTCGCCCACGAGCACGATGGCCAGGTGCGGCTGGACGCCGCGGGCCTTCAGCGCTTCGACCCGGCCCACGACTTCGGCGCGGACCTGCTTGGCAAGCGCGTTGCCATCGATGATCTGTGCGGCCATCAGGCTTTCGGGGGTGTCTGGCCGAGCGCGATCTTCAGCAGGTCGGCCACGGTGTTGGCGTTCAACTTCTCCATGATGTTGGCGCGGTGCGCCTCCACCGTCTTGATGCTGATGCCCAGGTCGTCGGCGATCTGCTTGTTCAGGCGGCCCGCGACGATGCGCTCGAGCACCTGCGCCTCGCGCGAGGTCAGCTTGGACAGCAGCGCGTCGCGGCTGGCCTGCGACTGGTATTCGGCGAACGTGTCCTTCGCGCGCTCGAGCATGCGCTCGACCAGCGACACCAGCTCGTCTTCCTTGAAGGGCTTCTGGATGAAGTCCATCGCGCCCTTCTTCATCGTGTTCACCGCCATCGGCACGTCGCCGTGGCCTGTGATGAAGACGATGGGCAGCGGCGACTTGCGCTCGACCAGACGGTCCTGCAGCTCCAGCCCGGTCATGCCGCCCATGCGGATGTCGACGATCAGGCAGGCCACCTCGCGCGGGTCGTAGCGGGCGAGGAAGGATTCGGCGGAGTCGAAGCAGCGGACGCGGTAGTCCTTGCCCTCCAGCAGCCACTGCAGCGAATCGCGGACGGCCTCGTCGTCGTCGACGACGTACACGGTTCCCTTTTTGGGAATCAAACTCATACTGTCACCCCGGCGTCCTTGCCTGCTACTGTATTGATAGCGCCGGAGACCGGTATCCAGAAGGAAAAACGGCACCCGGCGACTTCCACCCCATTGTAGATGTTCTCCGCGTGCATCCTCCCGTGGTGCGACTCCACGATGCTGCGGCACAGGTTCAGGCCGATGCCCATGCCTTCCACCTTCGTCGAGAAGAAGGCCTCGTACAACCGGTCCATCACTTCGGGCGCGAGGCCCGAGCCCGAGTCGAGCACCGAGAACTCCACCACCTGCTGGTCGTCCACCTGCTTCGGGATCGCGCGCAGCTCCACGCTGCGCCGGCTCGCGGGCCGCTTGGCGTGCTCGATGGATTCGGCGGCGTTCTTCAGCAGGTTCACCAGCACCTGCTCGATGAGGATCGGGTCCACCATCAGCTTGGGCAGGCGCGCGGCGACGTAGTGCGACAGGCGAACGTTGCGTCGGCGCAGCTCGATCTCGGCGAGCTCGAGCGCCTCGTTCACCATCACGTGCACGTCCGACGGCGTGCGGTTGGGTTCGCTGCGTTTCACGAAGGAGCGGATGCGCTGGATGATCTGGCCCGCGCGCTGCGCCTGCCGTGCCGTCTTGTCGAGCGCGGCCAGCAGGTCCTCCTCGTTGATCTGCTTGCTCTTGATCCGCGAGACGAGGCCGTTGCTGTAGTTGAGGATGGCGGTGAGCGGCTGGTTGAGCTCGTGCGCGACGCTCGAGGCCATCTCGCCCATGGTCACGAGGCGGCTGGCGGATTGCGCGCGCTCGGCCTGCGCGGCCGATTGCTCTTCCGCGTGGCGGCGCGGCGTGATGTCGGTGGCGATCACCATCTGCGCGAGGCGCCCGTCCACCCAGTTGAGGTAGCGCGACCGCACTTCGAGCCATTTGCCGAGCTCGGGCACGTAGATCTCCGCGTTCTCCGATTGCGCGGTCGTGAGGGTGCCGGTCGGCAGTCCGGCGAACGCGTCGACGTCGTCGAGCGTCTGTTCGGGCCGCTGCGCCGGAACGCCAGCCTGCGCCACCATCTGCAAGTGGCCCGCGGCCTGCCCACCGAACCACAGCCGATAGAGCTTGTTGGCGAAGAGCAGCTCTTCGCTGCCGAGCGGCGCGACGGAAACAGATGCATCCAATGCTTCCAGCACGGTCGTGAAGCGCTCGTGCGACGCCTGCAACTGCTCCCGGATGCGGTTCGGCTCGGTGATGTCCGTCATCGACGTCATCCAGCCGGTCTGGTGGCCCTTGGCATCCACGAGCGGCGACACGTACAAACGCGCATCGAAGAGCGAACCGTCGCGGCGCTTCACGCGCACCTGCAGGCCGCCCGGCGCGGTGCGGCCGTTGAGCTCGTCTTCGAGGCGCGCCGCGAGCATGTCGCGGTCTTCGTCGGGCCAATACGGGAAGGGCGGCGTGCGGCCCACGAGCTCCGCCTCGCTCCAGCCCGTCATCTGGCAGAACGCGGCGTTCACGTAAGTGATGCGGCCCTGGTGGTCCAGCGCGCGCATGCCGGTGAGCATGGAGTTCTCCATCGCACGGCGGAAGTTGGTCTCGGCCACCAGCGCGTGCTGCGCCTGCACGCGGCGGCGCGTGTGCCGCCAGTTCGCGATCAGCATCCACGCCGTCATCGCGGAGAGCGCACCCACCAGCCAGAACAACCCGCTGCCGATCACGCCGAGGCCGGTGCGATACGCCTGCGCGCGCAGGATCAGCCCGTTGCCCACGGGCGAGACGGGCACTTCGTATTCGTTGGGCTGCGCGGCCCACGGCAGCAACTGCGTCGCCGGGTTGCGCGGCGGCACCGAGGTGCCCGCGATCACGCGGCCCTTGCCGTCGAGCAGCGCCACGGCGTACTTCGCGGCCACTTCGGCCGGTACGCCATAGCGCAGCAGTCCGTCGATCGAATACTCGCCGAGCACCACGCCACCGAAGCGCCCCTGGTCGGTCATCGGCACGTGCAATTGCAGCAGGCCGCGCTCGGCACCCGCCGCGGGCTGCGAATAGACCGGCTGCTGCAGGTCGCGCGCCAGGCTGTACATGCTCTCGGTTTCGCCCGGCCGCAGGATCTCGCCGTTGGCCCGCATGTTGTTGCTCGAAACGCTGGGCGCCGAGTAGGTGGCCTTGATGCGCCGCCGCTCGTCGATCCACGTCAGCACCTGTAGCTCCGGGTATTGCACCACCATCGACTCGGCGCGGCCCATGAACTCCTCGGGGTCCACCTCCTTGTTGGCCACGTCGCGCGCCAGGCGCATCAGCTGCTCCTGCCGCTCCAGCAGGCGCAAACGCACGCGCTGCTGCGCGTACTCGACGTCGCGCTTGACGGCCTCCTGCTCGCGGTCCATCTCCTCCAGCCGCAGGTACCAGAAGGCCGACACGATGGCGGCGAGGAAGAGCAGCACCGCGGCGAGCGGCGCGAGCATCGCGAAGCGGTCCTGGCGGGTCGGCGTCTGGCGCCGCCACCAGTGCCGCCACCAGGCGGGCGGGGCGGCGGGCTCGGGCTCTTGGTCCGGGGCCGGAAGGTTGTCTTGCATCAAACCGCTAGTGTAGGCCGGGCTGGCTACGTAAAACCCACATTATGAAACCAGTCGGCACCATTTGAAATGTGAAGAATTCTGTGAGAGACTCGCGCCACCGTACGCGGTGGCGTACTAAATTCACCCGGCATAACAAGGAGACAAGCCCATGTCTGCACAACCCGAGAAACTCTTCGGTGCCGCCGCCAACGACGCGGATGCCCAGGAAACCCGTGAATGGCTCGACGCCCTCGGCGCCGTCATCGCATCCGAGGGCCGCGAACGCGGCCACTTCCTGATCGAGCAGCTGCTCGAGGAAGCGCGGCAGCACGGCATCGACATGCCGTTCTCGGCCACGACAGGCTACGTCAACACCATCGAGCCGGGCGACGAGGAGCGCTGCCCCGGCAACCTCGAGATGGAAGAGCGCCTGCGCGCCTACATGCGCTGGAACGCGATGGCGATGGTCGTGAAGGCCAACCGCCTGCACCCCGAGGACGGCGGCGACCTCGGCGGCCACATCTCCTCCTTCGCCTCGCTCGCCACCATGCTGGGTGCGGGCTTCAACCACTTCTGGCACGCCGAGAACGAGAACCACGGCGGCGACTGCCTCTACATCCAGGGCCACAGCGCGCCCGGCATCTACGCGCGTGCCTTCATGGAAGGCCGCATCAGCGAGGAGCAGCTGCTCAACTTCCGGCAGGAAGTGGATGGCAAGGGGCTGAGCTCCTACCCCCACCCGAAGCTGATGCCCGAGTTCTGGCAGTTCCCCACGGTGTCGATGGGCCTTGGCCCGCTGATGGCGATCTACCAGGCGCGCTTCCTGAAGTACCTGCACGCGCGCGGCATCGCCAACACCGAGAACCGCAAGGTGTGGGCGTTCCTCGGCGACGGCGAGATGGACGAAGTGGAATCGCTCGGCGCGATCGGCGTGGCCGCCCGCGAGAAGCTCGACAACCTGATCTTCGTCGTCAACTGCAACCTGCAGCGCCTGGACGGCCCGGTGCGCGGCAACGGCAAGATCATCCAGGAGCTGGAAGGCGAGTTCCGCGGCGCCGGCTGGAACGTCATCAAGCTGATCTGGGGCAGCTACTGGGACCCGCTGCTCGCGCGCGACAAAGAAGGCATCCTGCGCAAGATCATGCTGGAGACGCTCGACGGCGACTACCAGGCCATGAAGGCCAACGACGGTGCCTTCGTGCGCAAGAACTTCTTCGGCCGCCACCCCAAGGCGCTGGAGATGGTCGCGAAGATGAGCGACGACGACATCTGGCGCCTGAACCGCGGCGGCCACGACCCGCAGAAGGTCTACGCGGCCTTCCATCGCGCGACGACCACCAAGGGCCAGCCCACCGTGCTGCTCGTGAAGACCGTCAAGGGCTTCGGCATGGGCAAGGCGGGCGAGGGCAAGAACATCGCGCACCAGGCCAAGAAGCTGGGCGACGACGACATCAAGGCCTTCCGCGACCGCTTCAACATCCCGATCCCGGACGACAAGCTCGCCGAGATCCCGTTCTACAAGCCGGAAGAGCACACACCGGAGATGAAGTACCTGCACGAGCGCCGCCAGGCCCTCGGCGGCTACCTGCCCAAGCGCCGCCCCAAGGCGGACGAGCAGCTGAAGGTGCCGGGCCTCGACGCGTTCAAGGCCGTGACGGACCCGACGGCCGAAGGCCGCGAGATCAGCACGACGCAGGCCTACGTGCGCTTCCTCACCACGCTGCTGCGCGACAAGGAGCTGGGCCCGCGCACGGTGCCCATCCTCGTCGACGAGGCGCGCACCTTCGGCATGGAAGGCCTGTTCCGCCAGATCGGCATCTACAACCCCGAAGGCCAGAAGTACACGCCGCAGGACCGCGACCAGGTCTCCTACTACAAGGAAGACGTGGCCGGCCAGATCCTGCAGGAGGGCATCAACGAAGCGGGCGGCATGGCCAGCTGGATCGCCGCGGCCACGTCGTACTCGACGAGCAACCGCATCATGATCCCGTTCTACATCTACTACTCGATGTTCGGGCTGCAGCGCGTGGGCGACCTGTGCTGGGCGGCGGGCGACATGCAGGCGCGCGGCTTCCTGCTGGGCGGCACGTCGGGGCGCACGACGCTCAACGGCGAAGGCCTGCAGCACGAGGACGGCCACAGCCACATCATGGCGGGCACCATCCCCAACTGCATCTCCTACGACCCGACCTTCGCGCACGAAGTGGCGGTGATCATGCAGGATGGCCTGCGCCGCATGGTGGAGAAGCAGGAGAACGTCTTCTACTACATCACCCTGCTCAACGAGAACTACCCGATGCCCGGCCTGAAGCCCGGCACCGAGCAGCAGATCGTCAAGGGCATGTACTCGCTGCTCGACGCGCCCAAGATCGCCAAGGGCCCGCGCGTGAACCTGCTGGGCAGCGGCACGATCCTGCGCGAGTCGATCGCCGCGCGCGACCTGCTGGAAAAGGACTGGGGCGTCGCCGCCGAAGTGTGGAGCTGCCCGAGCTTCAACGAGCTGGCGCGCGAGGGCCTCGACTGCGAGCGCTTCAACCTCCTGCACCCCACCGACAAGCCGCGCGTCTCCTTCGTCGCGCAGCAGCTGGACAAGCACGACGGCCCGGTGATCGCGTCGACCGACTACATGAAGGCGTACGCCGAGCAGATCCGCCCCTTCATGCCCAAGGGCCGCACGTACAAGGTGCTGGGCACCGACGGGTTCGGGCGCAGCGACTTCCGCAGCAAGCTGCGCGAGCACTTCGAGGTGAATCGCCACTACATCGTCGTGGCGGCCTTGAAGGCGCTGTCGGAAGACGGTACCGTGCCGGTTGCGAAGGTCGCCGATGCCATCAAGAAGTACGGGATCAAGGCCGACAAGATCAACCCCCTGTACGCATAAGCAAGAACAAGAGACAAGGCAAGAAACATGGCACTGGTTGAAATCAAGGTCCCCGACATCGGGGACTTCGAGAGCGTCGCCGTCATCGAGCTGCTGGTGAAGCCCGGCGACACCGTCAAGGCGGAGCAGTCCCTTCTCACCGTCGAGAGCGACAAGGCGTCGATGGAGATCCCGTCGTCGCACGCGGGGGTGATCAAGGAGCTGAAGGTCAAGCTGGGCGACAAGGTCTCCGAGGGTTCGGTGATCGCCGTGATCGACGCTGCTGGTGCGGCTGCCGCACCGGCGCCCGCGGCGCAGCCCGCGCCCGCGCCGCAAGCAGCAGCGCCGGCACCGCAGGCCGCCGCGCCGGCGCCGGCCGCTGGCGCCGGCCCGATCGAAGTCAAGGTCCCCGACATCGGCGACTTCAAGGACGTCGCCGTTATCGAAGTGCTCGTGAAGCCGGGCGACACGGTCAAGGTCGAGCAGTCGCTCATCACCGTCGAGTCGGACAAGGCTTCGATGGAGATTCCCTCGTCCGCCGCGGGCGTGCTCAAGGAGCTGAAGGTCAAGGTCGGCGACAAGGTGAACATCGGCGACCTCATCGCGATCGTTCAAGGGTCCGGGGGTGCAGCCGCACCGGCACCGGCGGCGCAAGCCGCGGCGCCCGCGCCCGCGACGGCATCCGCGAGCGCACCTGCGCCCGCGCAAGAGCGCACGCCGCCCACGGCCGCGCTGCCGCCGCACGAACCCACCGCGCCCACGACCAACCTGCCGCATGCATCGCCGTCCGTGCGCAAGTTCGCGCGCGAGCTCGGCGTGCCGCTGGAGGAAGTGAAGGGCTCCGGCCCCAAGGGTCGCATCCTGCATGAGGACATCCAGTCCTTCACCAAGGCCGTGATGGCCGGTGACAAGCAGACGAAGGCTGCGTCGGCGAAAGCGCCGGCGGGTGGCGGCGGCGAAGCGCTCGGCCTGCTGCCGTGGCCGAAGGTCGACTTCGCGAAGTTCGGCCCGGTGGACCGCAAGCCGCTGTCGCGCATCAAGAAGATCAGCGGCGCCAACCTGCACCGCAACTGGGTGATGATCCCGCACGTCACCAACCACGACGATGCCGACATCACCGAGCTCGAAGCCTTCCGCGTCAAGCTCAACAAGGAAAACGAGAAGAGCGGCATCAAGGTCACGATGCTGGCCTTCCTCATCAAGGCCAGCGTTGCCGCGCTGAAGAAATTCCCCGAGTTCAACAGCTCGCTCGACGGCGACGAGATGGTGATGAAGAACTACTGGCACATCGGCTTCGCGGCGGACACGCCCAATGGCCTGGTGGTGCCGGTGATCAAGGACGCCGACAGGAAGGGCGTGCTGCAGATCAGCCAGGAAATGGGTGAGCTGGCGAAGAAGGCGCGCGACGGCAAGCTCGGCCCTGCCGACATGTCGGGTGCAACTTTTACGATTTCTTCGCTCGGCGGCATCGGCGGCCGGTACTTCACACCCATCATCAACGCGCCGGAAGTCGCTATCCTCGGGGTGTGCAAGAGCACGACCGAGCCCGTGTGGGACGGCAAGCAGTTCCAGCCGCGGCTGATGCTGCCGCTGTCGCTCTCCTGGGACCATCGCGCTGTCGACGGCGCGGCGGCCGCGCGGTTCAACGCCTACCTGGGGCAGATCCTGGCGGACTTCCGGCGGGTGCTGCTCTGAAGAAGAAGCAACAAACGCAAAGATGACGACTGTCGTAGTGGTGAGAAAAGCGGGCCAGATCGCGATCGCGGCCGACACGCTGGTTACTTTCGGGGACACCCGCCTGGCCCACCGCTTCGAGGACAACAGCAAGATCTTCCAGGTCGAGACCGACGGCGGCCCCAGCTACATCGGCATGGCCGGCACCGTGGCGCACTTCCCGGTGTTGCGCAAGGCCATGGGCTCGATGCCGCGCGAGATCCTCAAGCTGGGCAGCAAGGACGAGGTGTTCGACACCTTCACCAAGCTGCATCCGTACCTGAAGGACAACTTCTTCCTGCAGACGAAGGAAGAGGACAGCGACCCGTACGAGTCCAGCCAGTTCAGCGTGGTCATCGCCAACGCGAGCGGCATCTACGGGCTGTACTCGTACCGCGAGGTCTTCGAGTTCAAGGAGTTCTGGGGGATCGGGTCCGGGCGCAGCTTCGCGCTGGGCGCGATGCATGCCGCTTATGCCAAGGCAAAGACCGCCCGCGAAGTGGCGGAAGCCGGGATCGCCGCCGGTTGCGAGTTCGACCGCAACTCCGCCGGGCCGTGCGACATCTTCACGATCAAAGCGAAAGAAACAAAATGAGTGCGACGACGGAAGTGAAAGTCCCCGACATCGGGGACTTCAAGGACGTGGCTGTCATCGAAGTGCTGGTGAAGCCCGGCGACACGATCAAGCCGGAGCAATCGCTCATCACGGTGGAGAGCGACAAGGCGTCGATGGAGATTCCTTCGACGCATGGCGGGGTCGTCAAGGAGATCAAGGTCAAGGTCGGCGACAAGGTCAGCGAAGGGTCTACGCTCGCGCTGGTCGAGACCAGCGCTACGCAGCCCCTTCCAGGCGCAATGGACTCCCCCCCACCCCAGCCCGCCCCCTCGAGGGGGCGGGAGCAGGAGCCCGCCGCGTCGATCGCGCCGCCTTCCGGCCAATACGACTGCGACATGCTCGTCCTCGGCGCCGGCCCCGGTGGCTACTCCGCCGCGTTCCGCGCCGCCGACCTCGGCATGAAGACCATCCTCGTCGAGCGCTACGCGTCGCTCGGCGGCGTGTGCCTCAACGTGGGTTGCATCCCGTCCAAGGCGCTGCTGCACGTGGCCGCGGTGATGGACGAGGTGAGCCACATGGACACGCTCGGCATCACCTTCGGCAAGCCGCAGGTGGACCTCGACAAGCTGCGGGCGCACAAGACCAAGGTGGTGGGCAAGCTCACCGGCGGTCTTGCGGCCATGGCCAAGATGCGCAAGGTGACGATCGTGCGCGGCTACGGTTCGTTCGTCGACCCGCACACCATCGAAGTCGAAGAGACGACGGGCACGGGCCAGGACAAGACCGGCACGAAGAAGAAGATCAGCTTCCGCAACTGCATCATCGCGGCGGGTTCCCAGGCCGTGCGCCTGCCCTTCATGCCGGACGACCCGCGCGTGGTGGATTCCACCGGTGCGCTGGAACTGCGCGGCCAGCCGAAGAAGATGCTGATCCTCGGTGGCGGCATCATCGGCCTCGAAATGGGCACCGTGTACTCCACGCTCGGCGCGCGGCTCGACGTCGTCGAGATGCTCGACGGCCTGATGCAGGGTGCGGACCGCGACCTCGTGCGCGTCTGGCAGAAGATGAACACGCCGCGCTTCGACAACATCATGCTCAAGACGAAGACCGTCGGCGCGGAAGCGACGAAGGACGGCATCCTCGTGAAGTTCGAGGGCGAGCAGGCACCGAAGGAGCCGCAGCTCTATGACCTGGTGCTGCAGGCCGTGGGCCGCAGCCCCAACGGCAAGAAGATCGGCGCGGAGAAGGCGGGCGTGACCGTCAGCGACCGCGGCTTCATCCCGGTGGACATCCAGATGCGCACGAACGTGCCGCACATCTTCGCCATCGGCGACATCGTGGGCCAGCCCATGCTGGCGCACAAGGCGGTGCATGAGGCGCACGTGGCCGCCGAAGCCGCGATGGGCGAGAAGTCGGCGTTCAATGCGCGCGTGATCCCGAGCGTGGCCTATACCGACCCCGAGGTCGCGTGGGTGGGCCTTACCGAGGACCAGGCGAAGGCGCAGGGCATCGCGATCAAGAAGGGGCACTTCCCGTGGACTGCCTCCGGGCGCGCGATCGCGAACACGCGCGACGAGGGGTTCACGAAGTTGCTCTTCGATGCCGAGACGCATCGCATCCTTGGGGGCGGGATCGTCGGCACGCATGCCGGGGACATGATCGGCGAGGTGGCGCTGGCCATCGAGATGGGTGCCGATGAGATCGACATCGGCAAGACGATCCATCCGCACCCGACGCTCGGCGAATCGATCGGCATGGCGGCCGAGATTGCGCATGGGACGTGTACGGACGTGCCGCCGGCGCGGAAGTAGGTTTTGGTTCGGGGGCGTCCGTAAGCGTAGTCTCGAGCTCGCCACTCTTGTGTGCGTTGCTCTCCCCATCCCTCCCCCCGCCCTCCCTTCCCCTCCGGGAAAGAGAGGGAGCTAAATCGGACAGCCGATTTGGGCTCGTCGAGCCGGACACGGCCGAATCGGGAGACGTCGGGTGGTGGGCGAACGTGAGGATCGTTCCTTCATGTCGAGTACCTGCCCACGCATATGTCTTCGGCCGCCAATCGACCCGACGAGCCCAAATCGGCTGTCCGATTTAGCTCCCTCTTCTCCCCGGAGGGGAGGGGAGGGCGGGGGGAGGGATGGGGAGAGCAACGCACATACGAGTGGCGAGCTCGAGACTGCGCTTACGGACGCAAAAAGATCAACCCGCGCGGCAGCGCAAAGGCAGAAGCCCGTTCGGGATATCCGTGCGATTGGCACCCTTGGCGACCATCTTCTCCGGCGCCGGCGCGTTCCCGCACAACCACGTCACCGGCACGATCGGCTCGTCCTCGACCACCGCCGGCCGGATGCTCAGCACCTTGCCCTTCAACGCACCATTCGCGCGATTGCCGAAGGTGACGTGGATCGCCCCGTCCTGCAGCGCCACCGAGCTCACCACCTGGTTCACGATCTTCTCCGCCGCGGGCCGCCCGGCAGCAGCGTTGTCGGCCGGCAAAGGCTGCTTGTTGCGCCACGCAGCCTCGACAGGCGGCTTGAGCAGGTCGGCCAGCGGCAGCGCCTCCAGCACCTGCTCACGCACGATGCGGTCCATGTACGAGGGCAAGGTGATCAGCAGCAGGATCGCGAGCACGCCGATCGCGACCATCAGTTCGAGCAGGGTGAAGCCGCGCGCACGCGGCGCGGCGGTCACGGCTGTTGGCTGGACGCGGTGCCGGCAACAGGCACCACGCGGCGCGCGCCGTCGAAGCGGCGCGACCAGTAGCTCATGCCCATGTCCTCGACGCGCACCTCGGCGCCGGGCTTGGGCGAATGGATGAACTTGCCGTCGCCGACGTAGATGCCCACGTGGCTGAACGCCGCGCGCATCGTGTTGAAGAACACGAGGTCGCCCGGCTGCAGGTCCTGCTGGTCGATCTTCTGCGTGGCCGCGGCCTGTTCATTGGCGCGGCGCGGCAGGATGAGGCCCAGCGTCTGCTCGTACATCGCCTTGACGAAACCGCTGCAGTCGAAGCCGCCCATGTCCACGCTGTTGCCGCCGCGGCGGTAGGGGACGCCGAGGAAACCCATGGCCGTGACGACGAGTTCGCCCGTGCGGTCGGCGACGGTGGCGCGCACCTGCTCCAAGCGCGACAGGAGGCCCTTTTCGGCCATGAAGCGGCCGATGTCGTCCTCCGCCGCGGCCGGCGGGGCGGCGTGCGCGGACAGCGTGACGAGCAGGGCGGCGAGCCCAAGGCTGAGCTTGCGGGGCATGGGGCGGGAGCTTACCTGTGGGCCACTTGCGAAGTCAAGCGAGGTATGCTGTGTAAGCCGTTGATTTGTAAGCAAGGATGACCATGAATTTCGCAGCCAAGGCGCTCCGGCGCGCGTTTTTCGCGACGCTGGTGGCTTCCGCAGGGGTTGCAGGGGCGGTGCAGCAGGAGGTGGTGGCGAGCCGCCTGGACCACCCGTGGGCGGTCGCTTTCCTGCCCGAAGGCCGCTTCCTCGTGACGGAACGGCCGGGCCGGATGCGCATTGTCGACGCCGATGGCCGCGTCGGGGCGCCGTTGGTCGGTGTGCCGACGGTGGCCGCGCGCGGGCAGGGCGGCCTGCTGGACGTGGTGCTGGATTCGGCGTTTGCGGGCAACCGCACCGTCTACTTCTGTTACGCCGAACCCGGCGACGGCGGCAACAGCACGGCACTGGCGCGCGCGAAGCTGTCGGCCGACGCCACGCGCCTCGACGAGGTGAAGGTGATCTTCCGCCAACTGCCCAAGGTGGACAGCAGCTACCACTTCGGCTGCCGCATCGTCGAAGCGCAGGACGGCACGCTGTTCCTCACGATGGGCGAGCGCAACTCGCGCCGCGACGACGCGCAGCGATTGGCCAACCACATCGGCAAGATGGTGCGCATCACCAAGGACGGCGCGGTCCCGCCCGACAACCCCTTCGTCGGCCGCAGCGGCGCGGCGCCCGAGATCTGGAGCTACGGCCACCGCAACATGCAGGGCGCCACGCTCGGCCCCGACGGCCGCGTCTGGACCCACGAGCATGGCCCGCAAGGCGGCGACGAGATCAACGTGCCGCTGCCCGGGCGCAACTACGGCTGGCCGGTGATCACCCATGGCGAGCAGTACGGCGGCGGCAAGATGGGCGAGGGCAGCGCCAAGGCCGGCATGGAGCAGCCGCTGCACTACTGGGTGCCGTCGATCGCGCCCTCGGGCATGGCCTTCCTCACCAGCGACCGCTACGGCGCGGACCTCAAGGGCGACCTGTTCGTCGGCTCGCTCAAGTTCGGCTACGTGGCCCGACTCGAGCTGGAAAACGGCAAGGTCAGGCGCGAGACGAAATGGGCCGAGATCGGCGACCGCGTGCGCGACGTGCGGCAGGGCCCCGACGGCTGGCTCTACGTGCTCACCGACGAGGGCAACGGCAAGCTCATCCGGCTGAAGCCCTGATCAGGGTTTGACCAGCCCCTTGCGGACGGCATACAGCGTGAGGCTCGCGATGTCGTTCAGCTGCAGCCGCTCCATGATTCGCGCGCGGTGCACGTCCACCGTCTTGGGCGACAGGCCCAGCTCGAACGCGATCTCCTTCGACGCCCTGCCCTGCGCGATCAGCTTGAGGATCTCCACCTGCCGGTGGGTGAGCTCGTCGTCCGCGGTGGGTTCGGAGGGCTGCAGCAGCCGCTGCGCGATCGCCGGGCTGAAGTAGCTGCCGGTGGCCATCACGCTGCGGATGGCCTGTTCCAGCTCGAAGGGCGGCGCGTCCTTCATCAGGTAGCCGCAGGCCCCGTGCGCCACGGCGCGCTTGACGAAGTCCACCGTGTCGTACATCGACAGCACGAGCATGCGCACGCCCGGGTGGCGCGAATGGATCTCGCCGATCGCGCTGATGCCGTCCATCTCGGGCATCGAGATGTCGGTCATCACCACGTCCGGCTGGAGGTCCTCGACGAGGGTGACGAGCTCGCGCCCGTTGCGCGCTTCGGCGATCACCTCCACGCCGGGCACCATCTGCAGCAGGGCCTTGATGCCGGAGCGCACGAGGTCGTGGTCGTCGGCCAGCACGACACGGATCTGGCGCGGGGTCTCGTTCTTCATTCGTCCTCCTTGTGTTGCAGCTTATCTCACAGCACGGCGCGCAGCGCGACGCCTCGCCCCGGGCGCGTGCGGATGAGCAGCCGGCCGCCGGCGAGCTCGGTGCGCTCGATCATCCCGTACAGGCCGAAATTGCGCTCGCTCTGCTGCCCGTCCAGCAGCGCGTGCTTGTCGAAGCCCACGCCGTCGTCGACCACCAGCACGCCGATGCGGCCGTCCGGCAGGAAGCGCAGGCGCACCTGGATGCACGAGGCGCGCGCATGCCGCACGATGTTGTTCAGGGCTTCCTGCACGAGCCGCATCACCACGGCCGCGTTCACGCCGGGGCGCGCCGGCTCCTTGCCGCGCGAGGTGACCTCGAAGGCGATGCCCGCCGGGTCCGCCACGCGCTGCACGGCGGATTGCACGGCGGCCACCAGCCCGAGCAGGTCGAGCTGGGCCGGGCGCAGCGAGAAGGAGAGCGTCTTGAGCTGCTCGACCGCGGCCGTCGCCATCTCCATGGCGGTGTCGGTGTGCTTGCGCACGGCGTCGGGGTTGCCGGCGCGGTTGGCCGCGTGCAGGTGGATCGTCACGCCGGTGAGCGTCTGGCCGAGCTGGTCGTGCAGCTCGCGCGAGATGAGGGACCGCTCGCGCTCCTGGGCCACGACGAGGCGCGCGGAGAGTTTCTTCAGGCGGCCGTACGCGGCTTCGAGCTCGCGGTCCAGCCGCTCCTTGTCCAGCGCGCGCTGCCGCTCGCCCATCACCCGCTCGATGATCTGCGGCAGCGTGCCCATCTTGTCCTTGGTGACGTAGTCCTTGGCGCCGCAGCGCAGCACGTGCACGGCGGCGTCCTCGCCGATCGCACGCGTGAGCACGACGAGGGGCGTCGTGCAGCGGCGCGCCATCAGGATCTGCAGCGCCGCGTAGGGCGAGAAGCGCGGCATGTTGAAGTCGCACAGGATCGCGTCGTAGTCCCGCTCGAGCGCGGCGACGAAGCTGGTGGCCTCGTCCACGCGCGTGAGCTCGTAGCGGCGCTGCGGGTCCGCGCGCTCAAGCGCGAGCGAGACGAGCTCCACGTCGTCCGGGTTGTCCTCCACGCAGAGGAGGCGGATCACCTGTGGTTCGGCAGTGGTGCTTCGCAAGGGCCCCCCGTACTTCGTGCTTGTTGCCGCGAAGTGTAAGGGTGCGGGGGTTAAGCCAAATCCCTAGGTGTTTCCCTCGATATTGCTTAGGGCGCGGCCGGCGCCGGATGGTCTGATAACGGCCATGAACACCGCCCTGCTGCCTGCCGCCGCCCTCGTTTCCGCGTTCGCCCGGGTGGCCGCGGCCCTGCAGGGGCGCTCGCCGGCGGCGCGCGAGTTCCTGGACACGACCACAGGCCTGGGCAACCACGGCGGGCTGGCGGGCATCGGCCAGCCGATGCTCGACGCAGCGCGCCGCGACGGCCGCCCCTTCTCGATCGTGGTGCTGGACTTCAGCGAACTCACCGAAGTGCGCGAGATCTACGGCACCGAGACCGCGCGCCGTGTCGTGCAGCGCGTCGTGCGCAAGCTGCGCCTGCTGGCCGGCCCGCGCGGCGCGGCGCTGCGCACCGGCCGCACCGAGTTCACCGTGCTGCTGCCCGGCGCGAACCGCGACGCGGCCTGCGCCGCCGTGCACCGCGTGCTGGGCAAGCCCAGCCGCGTGGAGTTCGACGCGGGCGACTGCGAGATCGTCCTCGTGCCCGAGATCGTGGCGGACAACGTCGCGAACGACGGCGAGTCGCTCGTCGAGGTGCACGACGAGATCTCCCGCGGCCTGGCCAAGGCGCGGCACGACGAGATGCGGCGGGTGCAGTGGCTGCAGCGCGAGCGCGAGCGCCATTCGCGCCCCATGGCATTGCCCGCCTGAGTAACATCGGCGGGATGCTGCTGGACACCCAGGAATCCCAACTCGTGCTGGTCGATTACCAGCGCAAGCTCATGCCCTCCATCCACGACGCGCAAGCCGTCGTGGCGAACGCCGTGCGGCTGGCCCGCATCGCGCGCCTGCTGCAGGTGCCGGTGTTCACCACCGAGGAGAACCCGGTGGGGCTCGGCCCCACCGTGGGCGAACTCGACGGCCTGACCGGCAAGGTCGTGCACAAGATGGCCTTCAGCGCCCGCGAGGTGCTGATGCCGCACCTGCGCCCGCCGGCCAGGCAGGGCGGCGGCAACGCCCGCAGCCTGCCCAAGCACCTGCAGAAAGCCGCGCCGCCCGCGCCCGAGCGCGGCAGCGTGGTGCTGGCCGGCTGCGAAGCCCACGTGTGCCTGATGCAGACGGCGCTGGACCTGCTGGAAGAGGAGCTGGACGTGTGGATCGTCACCGACGCCTGCAGCTCGCGCACCGAGCGCAACCGCGACGCCGCGTTCGACCGGCTCGCGGGCGCCGGCTGCGAACTCGTCACCACCGAGATGGTGGCGTTCGAGTGGCTCGGGACCGCGGAACACCCGCTGTTCAAGGACGTGTTGACACTGGTCAAATAGGCCCAGGGCCGCGCGTCAGCGTGCGGCAAGCCCGGTCCCGACAATCGCGGGGCGAAGGAGACAGCCATGGGATTTGCCGACATCTACCGCCGCTCGATCGAGCAACGCGACGAGTTCTGGGCCGAGCAGGCGCAGCTGGTTCACTGGGAAAGCGCCCCGAAGCAGGTGTGCGACTACAGCCGGCCGCCGTTCGCCAAGTGGTTCGCGGGCGGCACCACCAACCTTTGCTACAACGCGGTCGACCGCCACGTCGGCGCGCAAGGCGACAAGCCGGCGCTCATCTACGTTTCCACGGAAACGCAGCAGGAGCGCGTCTACACGTTCTCCGAGCTGCAGGCCGAGGTGCAGCGCATGGCCGCCATCCTGCTCGGGCTGGGCGTGAAAAAGGGCGACCGCGTCCTCATCTACATGCCGATGATCGCGGAAGCGGCGTTCGCCATGCTCGCCTGCGCGCGCATCGGCGCGATCCACTCCGTGGTGTTCGGCGGCTTCGCTTCGGTGTCGCTCGCTTCGCGCATCGAGGACGCCACGCCCAAGGTCATCGTGAGCGCCGACGCGGGCTCGCGCGCGGGCAAGGTGGTGGCGTACAAGCCGCTGCTCGACGAAGCCATCCGCCTGTCGAAGCACAAGCCGCAGGCGGTGCTGATGGTCGACCGCGGCCTCGCGCCGTTCGACAAGGCCGAGGGCCGCGACCAGGACTACGCAACGCTGCGCGAGCGGCACCTGCAGGCCAAGGTGCCCTGCGAGTGGGTCGACGCCACGCACCCGAGCTACATCCTCTACACGAGCGGCACCACGGGCAGGCCCAAGGGCGTGCAGCGCGACACCGGCGGCTACGCGGTCGCGCTGGCCGCCAGCATGAAGCACATCTTCCTGGGCAAGCCCGGCGAGACGTACTTCTCCACCAGCGACATCGGCTGGGTGGTGGGCCACAGCTACATCGTCTACGGCCCGCTCATCGCGGGCATGGCGACCATCATGTACGAGGGCCTGCCGATCCGCCCCGACGCGGGCATCTGGTGGAGCCTGGTCGAGAAGTACAAGGTCACCTCGATGTTCAGCGCGCCCACGGCGGTGCGTGTCCTGAAGAAGCAGGACCCTTCTTTCCTCAAGAAATACGACTTGTCGAGCCTGCGCGCGCTGTTCCTCGCCGGCGAGCCGCTGGACGAGCCGACCGCGCAGTGGATCGCCGAGGGCCTGGGCCGCCCCATCGTCGACAACTACTGGCAGACCGAGACGGGCTGGCCGATCCTGACCATCTGCAACGGCATCGAGAAGGCGCCCAGCAAGTTCGGCAGCCCGGGCAAGGCCGTGTACGGCTTCGACGTGAAGCTGCTGGACGAGAACACCGGTGAAGAGCTGAAAGGCGCCAACCAGAAGGGCGTGGTCGCCATCGAGGGGCCGCTGCCGCCCGGCTGCATGCAGACCGTGTGGGGCGACGACGAGCGCTTCGTCAACACGTACTGGAAGAGCATCCCCGGCAAGCTGGTGTACAGCACCTTCGACTGGGGCATCCGCGACGAGGACGGCTACTTCTTCATCCTCGGCCGCACCGACGACGTGATCAACGTGGCCGGCCACCGGCTCGGCACCCGCGAGATCGAGGAGAGCATCTCGAGCCACCCGAACATCGCCGAAGTGGCGGTGGTGGGCGTGGCCGACCAGCTCAAGGGCCAGGTCGCCATGGCTTTCGCCGTGCCCAAGGACGCGTCGGGCCTGGTCGACGAAGCCGCGAAGCTCAAGTTCGAGGGCGAGGTGATGAAGGTGGTCGAGCAGCAGCTCGGCGCCGTCGCGCGGCCCGCCCGCGTGCGCTTCGTGACGGTACTGCCCAAGACCCGAAGCGGCAAGTTGCTGCGCCGGGCGATCCAGGCCGTGTGCGAAGGACGGGACGCCGGCGACCTGACCACCATCGAGGACCCCACCGCCCTCCAGCAAATCCGGGAACTGGTAGGCGGCTGAAAGGAAAGGGTGGCACAATCGCGCCCTGCAACCTCGGCTCCTTCCAGCGCCAGTCGCATCCGCCAACCGGTTAAGCCGCGACGCGGAAGGTTCTATCAACCAGCTGAAGCTTCCCCAAGGGAAGCGGAAAGTAGCGAAAACCCATGAGTAGCGAGCCCCGCTCCGTCTACACCGCCTACCAGGGCAATTCGTACCTCTTCGGCGGCAACGCGCCGTACGTCGAGGAGATGTACGAGAACTACCTCGCCAACCCCACCAGCGTGCCCGACATGTGGCGCGACTACTTCGACGCGCTGCAGAACGTGCCCGCCGTCGACGGCAGCAACGCGCGCGACGTGCCCCACCTGCCGGTGGTCAACGCGTTCGCCGAGCGCGCCAAGTCCGGTGGCACGAAGGTGGTCGTGGCGGCGGGCGCCGACCTCGAGACCGCCCGCAAGCGCACGGCCGTCCAGCAGCTGATCGCCGCGTACCGCAACGTGGGCTGCCGCTGGGCCGACCTGGACCCGCTCAAGCGCACCGAGCGCGAGCACATCCCCGAGCTGGAGCTGTCCTTCTACGGCTTCTCCGACGCCGACAACGAGACGATCTTCAACACCAGCAACACGTTCTTCGGCAAGGAGAGCATGTCGCTGCGCGAGCTGCTGAACGCGCTGCGCGAAACGTACTGCGGCAGCATCGGCGCCGAGTTCATGTACATCAGCGACCAGGGCCGCAAGCGCTGGTGGCAGCAGAAGCTGGAGTCGATCCGCTCCAAGCCCAATTTCACGCCGGACAAGAAGCGCCACATCCTCGACCGCCTGACGGCCGCCGAGGGCCTGGAGCGCTTCCTGCACACCAAGTACGTCGGCCAGAAGCGCTTCTCGCTCGAAGGCGGCGAGAGCTTCATCGCCGCGATCGACGAGTGCATCCAGCGCGCCGGCGAGAAGGGGGTGCAGGAGATCGTGATCGGCATGGCCCACCGCGGCCGCCTGAACGTGCTGGTCAACACGCTGGGCAAGATGCCCAAGGACCTGTTCGCCGAGTTCGACCACACGGCCGACGAGGACCTGCCCGCCGGCGACGTGAAGTACCACCAGGGCTTCAGCTCCGACGTGTCCACCCCCGGCGGCCCCGTGCACCTGACGCTGGCCTTCAACCCCTCGCACCTGGAGATCGTGAACCCGGTGGTCGAGGGCTCCGTGCGCGCGCGCATGGACCGCCGCGCGGACACCAAGGGCAACCAGGTGCTGCCGGTGCTGGTGCACGGCGACGCCGCCATCGCCGGCCAGGGCGTGGTGCAGGAGACGCTGGCGCTGGCCGAGACCCGTGGTTACTACACGGGCGGCACGGTGCACATCGTCATCAACAACCAGATCGGCTTCACCACCAGCGACCCGCGCGACTCGCGCTCCACGCTGTACTGCACCGACATCGTCAAGATGATCGAGGCGCCGGTGGTGCACGTGAACGGCGACGACCCCGAGGCCGTGGTGCTCGCGACGCAGCTCGCGCTCGAGTACCGCATGGAGTTCAACAAGGACGTCGTGGTCGACATCGTGTGCTTCCGCAAGCTGGGCCACAACGAGCAGGACACGCCCTCGCTCACCCAGCCGCTGATGTACAAGAAGATCGCGCAGCACCCCGGCACGCGCAAGCTGTACGCGGACAAGCTGTCGGCGCAGGGCTTCGGCGAGACCATCGGCGACGACATGGTCAAGGCCTACCGCGCCGCCATGGACGCGGGCAAGCACACGGTGGACCCGGTGCTGACCAACTTCAAGAGCAAGTACGCCGTCGACTGGCGCCCGTTCCTCGGCAAGAAGTGGACCGACGCGGCCGACACGGCGGTGCCGCTGGCCGAGTGGAAGCGCCTGGCCGAGCGCATCACGACCGTGCCCGAAGGCTTCACGGTGCACCCGCTGGTCAAGAAGGTGCTGGAAGACCGCGCCGCGATGGGCCGCGGTGAAGTGAACGTGGACTGGGGCATGGGCGAGCACATGGCTTTTGCCTCGCTCGTCGCCAGCGGTTTCGCAGTGCGCCTCTCGGGTGAGGACTGCGGCCGCGGCACGTTCACGCACCGCCACGCGGTGCTGCACGACCAGAACCGCGAGAAGTGGAGCGAGGGCACGTACACGCCGCTGTGCAACGTGTCCGAGTCGCAGGCGCCCTTCGTCGTGATCGATTCGATCCTGTCGGAAGAAGCGGTGCTCGGGTTCGAGTACGGCTACGCCTCCAACGACCCGCACACGCTGGTGATCTGGGAAGCGCAGTTCGGCGACTTCGCCAACGGCGCGCAGGTCGTCATCGACCAGTTCATCGCCTCGGGCGAGGTGAAGTGGGGCCGCGTCAACGGCATCACGCTCATGCTGCCGCACGGCTACGAGGGCCAGGGCCCCGAGCACAGCTCGGCGCGCCTGGAGCGCTTCATGCAGCTGTCGGTCGACACCAACATCCAGGTGTGCCAGCCCACCACGGCCAGCCAGATCTTCCACCTGCTGCGCCGCCAGTGCATCCGCCCGCTGCGCAAGCCGCTGATCATCATGACGCCCAAGTCGCTGCTGCGGCACAAGGACGCCACGTCGCCGCTGGCCGAGTTCACCAAGGGCGGCTTCCAGACGGTGATCCCGGAGCAGAAGGACCTCAAGGCCGACAAGGTCAAGCGCGTGATCGTGTGCTCGGGCAAGGTCTATTACGACCTGGCCAAGAAGCGCGAGGAGAAGGGCGCCGACGACGTGGCCATCCTGCGCGTGGAACAGCTCTACCCGTTCCCGCACAAGGCTTTCGCCGCCGAGCTGAAGAAGTACCCCAACGTGACCGACCTGGTGTGGTGCCAGGACGAGCCGCAGAACCAGGGTGCGTGGTTCTTCATCCAGCACAACATCCACGAGAACATGGCCGAGGGCCAGAAGCTCGGTTACGCGGGCCGTGCGGCCAGCGCCTCGCCGGCGGTGGGCTATTCGCACCTGCACCAGGAGCAGCAGAAGGCCCTGGTCGACGCGGCGTTCGCGAAGCTCAAGGGCTTCGTCCTCACGAAATAAAAAGACGGAACAACTCAAATGGCTATCGTTGACGTGAAGGTCCCGCAACTGTCCGAATCAGTTGCAGAAGCGACCCTGCTGCAGTGGAAGAAGAAGCCCGGCGAACAGGTCGCGCTGGACGAGATCCTGATCGAGATCGAAACCGACAAGGTCGTGCTCGAAGTGCCCGCGCCCGCCGCGGGCGTGCTGGCCGAGATCGTGCAGGGTGACGGTGCAACCGTCACCGCCGACCAGCTGATCGCGAAGATCGACACCGAGGGCAAGGCTTCGGCCGCCGCGCCGGCTGCAGCGCCCGCGCAAGCGGCTGCACCGGCGGCCGCCGCTGCCGCCCCCGCGGGTGGCAGCAAGGCCGGCGTGGCGATGCCCGCCGCCGCCAAGATGATGGCGGACAACAACATGGCGGCCGGCTCCGTGCCCGGCACCGGCCGGGACGGCCGCGTGACCAAGGGCGACGTGATCGGCTCGCTGGCCGGTGGCGCTGCCAGGCCGGCCGCCGGCTCGCCGGTGCCCGTGTCCACCGCGCCCAAGGCGGCGCTGCCGCAAGTGGCCGCGCCCGTCGGCGCGCCGGACCTCGGCGACCGCCCCGAGCAGCGCGTGCCGATGACGCGCCTGCGCGCGCGCGTGGCCGAGCGCCTGCTGCAGTCGCAGTCCACCAACGCCATCCTCACGACCTTCAACGAAGTGAACATGGCGCCCGTGATGGAGATGCGCAAGCGCTTCCAGGAGAAGTTCGAGAAGGAGCACGGCGTGAAGATCGGCTTCATGTCGTTCTTCGTGAAGGCCGCGGTGCACGCGCTGAAGAAGTACCCGGTGCTCAACGCGTCGGTGGACGGCAACGACATCGTCTACCACGGCTACTTCGACATCGGCATCGCGGTGGGTTCGCCGCGCGGCCTGGTGGTGCCGATCCTGCGCAACGCCGACCAGATGTCCTTCGCCGACATCGAGAAGAAGATCGCCGAGTTCGGCCAGAAGGCGCGCGACGGCAAGCTGGGCATCGACGAGATGACCGGCGGCACGTTCTCCATCTCCAACGGTGGCGTCTTCGGCTCGATGCTCTCCACGCCCATCATCAACCCGCCGCAGTCGGCCATCCTCGGCGTGCACGCCACGAAGGACCGCGCGGTGGTGGAGAACGGGCAGGTCGTGATCCGCCCGATCAACTACCTGGCCATGAGCTACGACCACCGGATCATCGACGGCCGCGAAGCCGTGCTGGGGCTGGTGGCGATGAAGGAAGCGCTGGAAGACCCGGCTCGCCTCCTGTTCGACATCTGAGGGGCGCGCCATGGCAAAGAACTTTGACGTGGTCGTCATCGGTGGCGGCCCCGGCGGCTACATCGCCGCCATCCGCGCGGCCCAGCTGGGCTTCAACACGGCCTGCATCGACGAGTGGACCAAGGGCGGCAAGCCCGCCCCCGGCGGCACCTGCACCAACGTGGGCTGCATCCCGTCCAAGGCGCTGCTGCAGTCGTCGGAGAACTACGAGCACGCCTCGAAGCACTTCGCCGACCACGGCATCAAGGTGAGCGGCCTCGAGGTCGACATCGCGAAGATGCTGGCCCGCAAGGACCAGGTGGTGAAGCAGAACAACGACGGCATCCTGTTCCTCTTCAAGAAGAACAAGGTGGCGTTCTTCCACGGCCGCGGCTCGTTCGTGAAGACCTCGGCCGAAGGCACGGAAGTGAAGGTCGGCGACGAGACGCTCGTTGCCAAGCACGTGATCATCGCCACGGGTTCCAATGCCCGCGCGCTGCCCGGCACGCCCTTCGACGAGAAGAACATCCTGTCCAACGACGGCGCGCTGTCCATCGCCAACATCCCGAAGAAGCTGGGCCTGATCGGCTCCGGCGTCATCGGGCTGGAGATGGGCTCGGTGTGGCGCCGCCTCGGTGCGGAAGTGACCGTGCTTGAAGCGCTGCCCACGTTCCTGGGCGCCGTCGATGAGCAGATCGCCAAGGAAGCGAAGAAGGCGTTCGACAAGCAGGGCCTGAAGATCGAGCTGGGCGTGAAGGTCGGCGAGATCAAGAACGGCAACACGGTCACCGTCAACTACACCAACGCCAAGGGCGAAGCCCAGGTGCTGGAAGTCGACAAGCTGATCGTGTCCATCGGCCGCGTGCCCAACACCATCGGCCTGAATGCCGAAGCGGTGGGCCTGAAGCTCGACGAGCGTGGCGCGATCGTGGTCGATGACGAGTGCCGCACCAACCTGCCCAACGTGTGGGCGGTGGGCGACGTCGTGCGCGGCCCGATGCTCGCGCACAAGGCGGAGGAGGAGGGCGTGGCGGTGGCCGAGCGCATCGCGGGCCAGCACGGGCACGTCAACTTCAACACCATCCCGTGGGTGATCTACACCAGCCCCGAGATCGCGTGGGTGGGCCAGACCGAGCAGCAGCTCAAGGCCGCCGGCGTGAAGTACAAGGCCGGCACCTTCCCGTTCATGGCCAACGGCCGTGCGCGTGCGCTGGGCGACACGACGGGCATGGTGAAGTTCCTCGCCCATGCGGAGACGGACGAGATCCTCGGCGTGCACATCGTCGGCCCCATGGCCAGCGAGCTGGTCTCCGAAGCCGTGGTGGCGATGGAGTTCCGCGCGTCGAGCGAGGACATCGCCCGCATCTGCCATGCGCACCCGTCGCTGTCCGAAGCGACGAAGGAAGCGGCACTGGCCGTCGACAAGCGCAGCCTGAACTTCTGATCGAGACGCAGTGCTCTCGGTTCGCGAAGTCTACGAAACCGAGCTGGCCGCGCGGGGTTACCAGAGCGACCCCGCGCAGCTGCGCGCCGTCGACGCGCTGGACCGCTGCGCGCGCGACTGGGCCGAGTACAAGGAGCAGCGCTCCAGCGTCCTGAAGAAGCTGCTGAACCGCCCCGCCATCCCGCGCGGCGTGTACATGCACGGCGGCGTCGGCCGCGGCAAGAGCTTCCTGATGGACTGCTTCTTCCAGGCCGTGCCGATCCGCCGCAAGACGCGGCTGCACTTCCACGAGTTCATGCGCGAGGTGCACCGCGAGCTGGCCGAATTGCAAGGCACCGTGAACCCGCTCGATGCGCTGGGCGAGAACATCGCCAAGCGGTATCGCCTGATCTGCTTCGACGAGTTCCACGTCGCGGACATCACGGACGCGATGATCCTGCACCGTCTGCTCGACTCGCTGTTCGACAACGGCGTGGGCTTCGTCACCACGTCCAATTTCAAGCCGGACGACCTGTACCCCAACGGGCTGCATCGCGACCGCATCCTGCCCGCGATCGCCCTCCTGAACGAAAAGCTGGAAGTGCTCTCTGTGGACAACGGCGTGGACTACCGACGCCGCACGATGGAGCAGGTCAAGCTCTACCACACGCCCCTGGGCCCGCAGGCGGACGAAGAGATGAACGCGGCCTTCACCCGGCTGGCCGAGATGCACGACGAGGACCCGGTGCTGCAAATCGAGCACCGCGAGATCCGCGCGCGGCGCAAGGCGGGCGGCGTGGTGTGGTTCGACTTCAAGCAGCTGTGCGGCGGCCCGCGCTCGCAGAACGACTACCTGGAGATCGCGTCGCAGTTCCACACGGTGCTGCTGTCGGACGTGCCGAAGATGTCGATCCGGCTCGCGTCCGAGGCGCGGCGCTTCACGTGGCTGGTGGACGTTCTTTACGATCGCCGCGTGAAACTGATCCTGTCGGCCGAGGTCGAACCCGAGGCGTTGTACACCGAGGGGCCGCTGGCCCACGAGTTCCCGCGCACGGTGTCCCGCCTCAACGAGATGCAGTCCACCGAGTTCCTGGCCCTCGAACACCGCACCGTCGACACCCGCCTCACATGAAACGCCTTGCGCTCGTCACAACCGTCCTGCTGCTCGCCGCGCAAGCGCACGCGCAGCTGGACACGGGCGCCGAGCGCGCACGCATCGCGGCCGAGCGCAGGAAGGCGGAGCAGCTGTTTGCCGAGGAGCACAAGGCCTGCTATGCGAAGTTCGCGGTGACCGACTGCGTGAAGGAGGCCAAGGCGCGCCGCCGCGAGGTGATCGCCGACCTGCGCCGCCAGGAGATCGCGCTGAACGACAAGGAGCGCAAGCAGCGCGCCGCCGAACGCCAGCGCGAGCTGGAAGAGCGCAGCGCCGCCGCGAAGCAGGAGCAAGCCTCGCAGCAGCGCGCCAAGGCCCAGGCCGACCAGAAGGCGCGCGAGGAGCGCGCGGCGGACAAGGCCGCGAAGAAACCGGAGTCCGCAGGCGCGCGGCAGCAGCGCGCGGCGGAGCAGGAAAACCGGATCCGCCAGCGCGAGGCCGGCGCCGCGAAGGCGCAGCAGGACAAGGCGCAGGAAGCGGCGGCGCACCGGGCCGAGTACGAGAAGCGCCAGAAGGATGCGCAGGAGCATCGCGCGCAGACGCAGAAGCGCATCGCGCAGCGCAAGAAGCCGGCGGCGTCGGACTTGCCGCCGCCGAAGGCACCCTGAGGTCAGGCGTCGAGCGGTTCGAGCTTGACGATCACCAGCGACAGGTTGTCGCCGCCGCCCCGCGCGCGCGAGCGCGCCTTCTCGATCAGGAACTCCGTCGCCTCGCGCGGCGACAGCGACGACAGCACCGAGCCCAGCTCCGCCGGGCTGAAGTAGTGCCACACGCCGTCGCTGCACGCCATCAGCACGTCGCCGGGGCGCAGCTGCGAGATGTGGTGCAGGTCCATCGGCGGCTCTTCCTCCGCGCCCAGGCACCCCATGAGGATGTTGGACTGCGGGTGCACGTTGGCTTCTTCTTCGGTGAGCTGGCCCGCGTCCACCAGCGTCTGCACGTAGGAATGGTCCATCGTGCGCTTGACGAGCTTGCTGCCGTGGTAGTGGTAGATGCGCGAGTCGCCGGCGTGGATCCAGTGGCATTCGCCGTTCGGGTTGATCAGGAAGGCCGCGATCGTGCTGTGCGGCTCCTGCTCCGACGAGATGGCCGTGAGCTTGATGACGAGGTGCGACTCCGACACCACCTGCTTCAGCAGCACCGGCGGGTCGTCGTGGTCGGGCGAGTAGCGCTCGAACAGCTGCTTGGCCGTGAGCATCACCTGGTCGCTCGCCTTGCGGCCGCCGCTGCGGCCGCCCATGCCGTCCGCGACGACGCCGAGCACGCAGCCGCTGATCCGGGGATGGGAAAGCAGCGCGATCTGGTCCTGCTGGTACTCGCGGTCGCCCTTGTGGATGCCGGTCGAGGCGGTGAGTCGGTAACCTTTGTTGGATGTGGCCATGCTGAGAGCATCATGCCCTGAATGGCAGGGCGGGTCTTCCTCGATTATTACTTGCGAAAGACGTATTATCGAAGTGAACCGCTCCGCGCCTCGCATGTCAGCCCTGGACTCCAACCTGCACTCCCCGGAAAGGCGGCTGATCGAGCTGAAGATGGAGCATGCCGACCTCGACGCGCTGATCGACCGCGCGGCCGACCAGACCCCGGTGGACGAGTTGATGCTACGGCGCCTCAAGAAGCGGCGCCTGGCGCTGCGCGACGAGATCGCGCGCCTGGAACTCGTCCTGGACCCGAAAGAGCCTGCCTGAACCCATGTCCCTGAGTGAATCGGCCCGTGAGGCCTTTGCCCCGGGCGGGGTGCTTTCGCGCGCGGCCGACGAATTCCGCCCCCGCTCGGGCCAGACCGACATGGCGCTGGCCGTGGCGCGCGCCATCGAGACGGGCGGCGCGCTGGTGGTCGAGGCGGGCACCGGCGTCGGCAAAACGTTCTCATATCTGGTGCCCAGCCTGCTCAGCGGTGAGCGCGTGCTGCTGTCCACCGCCACCAAGACGCTGCAGGACCAGCTGTTCGGGCGCGACCTGCCGCGCCTGGCCGAGGCGCTGGGGCTGCCGGTTCGCATGGCGCTGCTCAAGGGGCGGGGCAGCTACCTGTGCCTGCACCGCCTGGAGCAGGCCCGGCGCGATTCGACGCTGCCGGACCGCACCGCCGTGCGCGTGCTCGCGAAGGTGGAGCAATGGGCGCAAGTCACGCGCACCGGCGACCTGGCGGAGATGCCGGGCCTGGACGAGCGCTCGCCCGTGATCCCGCTCGTGACCTCCACGCGCGAGAACTGCCTGGGCGGCGAATGCCCGAAGTTCCGCAGCTGCCACGTCAACCTCGCCCGGCGCGAGGCGCTGCAGGCCGATGTGGTCGTGGTGAACCACCACCTGTTCTTCGCCGACCTCGCGGTGCGCGAGTCGGGCATGGCCGAGCTGCTGCCGACGGTGCGCGTGGCCATCTTCGACGAGGCGCACCAGCTCAATGAAACCGGCGTGCAGTTCCTCGGCAAGCAGCTGGGGACCGGGCAACTGCTCGACTTCACGCGCGACATGCTGGCCGCGGGGCTGCAGCAGGCACGCGGCCTCGTGGATTGGCAGGCGCTGGCCGCAAGCTGCGAACGGGCGGCGCGCGACCTGCGGCTGGTCGTGGGCCGCAACACGCCGGGGGCGCGCCTGCGCTGGAACGGCGAGTCGCCCGAAGGCGTGGCGCCGCAGGCGTGGTTCGACGCGCTCGAGACCCTGCAGGGCGCTTGCGCCGATGCGATGGAAGGGCTGGGCACCGTCAGCGAGATCGCGCCCGACTTCGTGCGGCTGCACGAACGCGCGGCGTCGCTCGCGGAACGCGCGGCGGCCTTTGCGCGCGACCCGCAGGAAGGCTCCGTGCGCTGGGTCGATGTCGGCAACCACCTGCGCCTCGTCGAGTCGCCGCTGGACATTGCCCAGGCCGTGCAGACGAAGCTGCTCAAGGCCGGCGAGGAGACCTCGCAGCGCACCTGGGTCTTCACCTCCGCGACGCTCGGCGACGATGCGCGCCTGACGTGGTTCACCGAGCCGTGCGGGCTGCAGGAGGCCGATGTGATTCGCGTCGACAGCCCGTTCGACTACGCGTCCCAGGCGGGCGTGTACGTGCCGCGTGCGATGCCGCGGCCGAACGAGCCGGGGCACAGCCCCGCCGTCGCGGCGCTTGCGGCCGATGCGGTGCGGCGCCTCGGCGGGCGCACGATGGTGCTCACCACCACGCTGCGCGCGCTGCGCGCGATCGGCGAGGACCTGCAGCGGCGCTTCGAAGGCTCACAGGAAGTCGAAGTGCTGGTGCAGGGCCAGTGGCCCAAGCGCGCGCTGATCGACCGGTTCCGCGAAGGCGCCACGCAGGGCCGCCCGGGTTGCGTGCTGGTGGCCTCCGCGTCTTTCTGGGAAGGCGTGGACGTGCCGGGCGATGCGTTGCAGCTGGTCATCATCGACAAGCTGCCGTTCCCGCCGCCGAACGACCCGCTGGTAGAGGCGCGTTCGCGCCGGCTGGAGTCGGAAGGCCGCAGCCCGTTCAACGATTACTTCGTGCCGGAGGCCGCGGTGGCGCTCAAGCAGGGGGCAGGGCGGTTGATCCGGCGCGAGTCGGACCGTGGCCTGTTGGTGGTGTGCGATACGCGGCTGGCCGCGATGGGCTACGGCCGGCGCCTGATGGCTGCGCTGCCGCCGATGCGGCGGCTGCAATCGCAAGAGGAGTTCCTGGAGGCGCTCGACGCGCTTACCAGAGCTTCCACCACGGCTTCTGCGTAGCGCCGGGGCCGCTGCCCGTGCCGCCCAGCCACGCGCTTTGCGGATAGCTCTTCTCGAGTACGCGGCGCGTGTCGCTCGCCAGCTTGGCCATGCCCAGCGCGTCGTAGGAGCGCATCAGGATGCCCAGCGCCTCTTCGAGCGCGGGCACGTCGCGGTATTCGGCGATGGCCGATTGCGCGCGGTTGATCGCCGCGACGTACGCGCCGCGGCTGTAGTAGAAGCGGGCGACGTGCACCTCGTACTGCGCGAGCGAGTTGACGATGTAGGCCATGCGCACGCGCGAATCGGGCGCGTACTTGGAGTCGGGGTACTTCGCCACGAGCTCCTTGAAGGCCTCGAACGATTCCTTCGCGGCCTTCTGGTCGCGCTCCGACAGGTCCTGCCGCGACAGGAACGACAGCAGGCCCAGGTTGTCGTTGAAGTTGACCAGGCCCTTGAGGTACAGCGCGTAGTCGTACGCGGGGCTGGCCGGGTGCAGCTTCATGAAGCGGTCCAGCGTGGCCATGGCTTCGGGCTGCTGGTTGGCCTTCCACTGCGCGTAGGCTTTCTCCAGCTGCGCCTGCTGCGCGAGCGGCGTGCCGGCGGCGCGGCCTTCGAGCTTCTCGAACAGCGGGATGGCGCGGTCGTACGCGCCGGCGGCGAGCTCGTCCTTCGCTTCGGCGTAGAGCTTGTTGGGGCTCCACGCGGCGGTCTTGTCTTCCTCCGTCGAAGCGCAGCCGGCAAGAACGCCGGCCATGACGAGGGCGACCACGGATAATTGAAGGCGAAGCATCAAGCGTTAACTCTCGGGAAAAGGGCGAAATCATTATATCGACCGACCCTCTCGCGCCCATGTCCGACGAAGGCGCGGAAGACGACGAAGGCGTCGAGCGGCGCTCGTTCACCATCACTTCCGCGCTGCACGGCGAGCGGCTGGACCGCGCGCTCGCGCAGCTCGTGCCGGAGTTCTCGCGCAGCTACCTGCAGCAGCTGGTGGAAGCCGGTGCGGTGCAACTCGCGGGGCGGCCCGCGACCAAGGCGTCGGCCAAGGTCAAGGCGGGCGACGCCGGCGAGATCGAGCTCAAGCCCACGCCGCAAAGCCAGGCTTTCCGCCCGGAGGACATCGCACTGGATGTCGTGCACGAGGACGAACACCTGCTCGTCATCGACAAGCCCGCGGGCCTCGTGGTGCACCCGGCGCCGGGCAACTGGTCGGGCACGCTGCTCAATGCCTTGCTCGGCCGCGACCCGCGTGCCGCGGCGCTGCCGCGCGCGGGCATCGTGCACCGCCTCGACAAGGACACGAGCGGGTTGATGGTGGTGGCGCGCACGCGCGCGGCGATGGACCGGCTGGTGCAGATGATCGCGGCGCGCGAAGTGGCACGCGAGTACCTCGCGCTCGCGCATCGGCCCTGGGAAGGCGCGCCCGTGCGGCACGTCGATGCGCCGATCGGCCGCGACCCGCGCAACCGCCTGCGCATGGCGGTGGTCGACTTGCAGCGTCATCCCGGCAAGGCGGCTTCGACGACGCTGGAGCTGATCGAGAACGCCGACGCGGGCTGCTGGGTGCGCGCGAAGCTGCACACCGGCCGCACGCACCAGATCCGCGTGCACATGGCGCACATCGGGCACCCGCTGGTGGGCGACGAGCTCTATGGCGGCGCGCCGGCCGCGGGGCTCACGCGGCAGGCGCTGCATGCGTACCGGCTCGCGTTCGCGCACCCCGCCACGGGCGTGTCGCTTGCCTTCCACGCGCGGCCGCCCGGCGATCTCCTGCAGGCCTTGGCCGCGTGGAGGCTGCGTTACAATGAAATCGAGTGGCCCCCGGGCCAACCTCCCCGGGCCTGAACAGGCCCCCCGCGCCGCACCAGCGGTGCCCGTTCCCGAAGTAAGAAAACCATGAATACGGCGGATGCCCGGCGCATCCTCGAAACCGCGCTGATCTGCTCGCACCAGCCCCTGCCGGTGCGCGAGCTGCGCGTGCTGTTCGACGACGAGCTCGGCGCGGACACCATCAAGGACCTGCTGGCGGACCTGCAGCACGAGTGGGCGCAGCGCGGCGTGGAGCTCGTGTGCGTGGCCAGCGGCTGGCGCTTCCAGAGCCGCCCCGAGATGCGCGACTACCTCGACCGGCTGCACCCTGAAAAGCCGCCGAAGTACAGCCGCGCCACGCTGGAGACGCTGGCCATCATCGCGTACCGCCAGCCGGTCACGCGCGGCGACATGGAAGAGATCCGCGGCGTGACCATCAACACGCAGCTGCTCAAGCAGCTGGAGGACCGGGGCTGGGTCGAGGTGATCGGCCACCGCGAGGCCGCCGGCCGCCCGGCGCTCTACGCCACCACGCGCCAGTTCCTCGACGACCTCGGCCTTGCCTCGCTCGACCAGCTGCCCGAGCTGGACAACCCGGCGCAGCAGGCGCAGCTGCTCGCCAGCCTCGAGTCGCCGGCCGAGCCCGCGCTCGAAGGCGCGGACCTCGCCGGCCCCGACGGCGCCGACCTTGTCGCGCAGGCCGACGCCGACTTCGGCGCGCAGGCCGGACTGGCCGATGCGGCCGACGCGGCCGACGCGGCCGACGCGGCCGACGTGGCCGAGCCCACTGCCTCCGCCGAACCCCCCGAATCCTCCCCCCCCACGTCCCCCGCCTCCAACGACGAACCGGCCGCCGACGACACCACCGCGGTGACCCCCGAAGCATGAACGAACCCACTGCCGACGACACCGCGCGCGCCCCTGTCCCGAACGACGACGACACGGCCGGGCCGCCGCAGGCGGACGACGGCGCGGCCATCCCGCCGCAGGCCGAGGCGCAGCCGCAGCCGCGCACGCCCCGGGCCGAGCCGCGCGCAGCCGCCGAAGACGACGACGACCAGGACGATGGCGACGGGCAGGACGACGAGGACGAGGACGAAGAGGGCGACGGCCCGCGTGCCGGGCGCGGCGCCCGCCGGGACCGCCAGCAGGTGCAGCCCGAGCCGCCCGAGGCCGTGCGCTTCGAGGACGTCATCACCGGCCGCTTCGACGCCGACGAGGAAAGCCCCGACGCCGGCCCGGCCAAGCGCGTGCTGGGCCCGCAGCCCGAAACGCCCAAGCTGCACAAGGTGCTCGCGCAGGCCGGCCTCGGCTCGCGCCTGGAGATGGAGCAGCTCATCATGGAGGGGCGCATCTCGGTCAACAACGAGCCCGCCCACATCGGCCAGCGCATCCAGTTCGGCGACTCGATCAAGGTCAACGGCCGGCCAATCAAGGTGCGCATCGCGCCGCCGCCGCCGCGCGTGATCGCGTACCACAAGCCCGTCGGCGAGGTCGTCACGCACGACGACCCGCAGAACCGCCCCACCGTGTTCCGCAAGCTGCCCAAGCTGCAGCAGGGCAAGTGGCAGTCGGTGGGCCGGCTGGACCTCAACACCGAGGGCCTGCTGCTCTTCACGAATTCGGGCGAGCTGGCCAACAAGCTCATGCATCCGCGCTTCGGGCTGGAGCGCGAGTACGCGGTTCGCGTGCTCGGCGCGCTCTCGACGGAAGAAAGGCAGCGCCTGCTCGACGGGGTGGACCTCGACGACGGCAAGGCCGCCTTCAGCTCCATCGAGGAGGGCGGCGGCGAAGGCTCCAACGTCTGGTACCAGGTGACGATCAGCGAAGGCCGCAACCGCGAGGTGCGCCGCCTGTTCGAGGCCGTGGGCCACGCCGTGAGCCGCCTCATCCGTATCCGCTACGGCGCCATGGTGCTGCCGCGCGGCCTCAAGCGCGGTGCGTGGATGGAGCTGGACGAGCGCGACATCCGCCTGATCGCCCAGGCCGCCGGCATGCCGCAACCCCAGCAGCAGCAACGCGAGGGTGACGACCGCGGCGGGCGCAACAAGCGCCGCCGGGGCGGCGGCCGCGGCGACGGCCCGCGTCCGCAAGGCGGGCCGATGCCCAAGCAGGGCCAGGGCAACAACAACAACAACCAGCGCCGCAACAAGGGCGGCGGTGGCGGCCAGGGCGGCGGCGGCGGCGGTGGCCAGCCCGACCCGATGAAGACCTCCTTCGGCTACATCGGCGCCGACAGCTTCACCCGCCACCGGCAGGGGCAGGGCGGCGGCGGCGGCATGGGCGGTGGTGGCCGTGGCGGCAACCGCGGCCGTGGCGGCGGTGGTGGTGGCGGACGCGGGCGTTAGTCACACCCGCACAGTAGAATTGCGGGCTTTGCCGAACTTTTTGCCTCCGGCGAAACCCTAAAACCAGCTCAGGACATAACGACCATGGCCATCGAACGCACCCTCTCCATCATCAAGCCCGACGCCGTCGCCAAGAACGTCATCGGCCAGATCTACGCGCGTTTCGAAGGCGCGGGCCTGAAGATCGTCGCCGCCCGCATGGCGCACCTCTCGCGCGGCGAAGCCGAGCAGTTCTACGCAGTGCACAAGGAGCGCCCCTTCTTCAAGGACCTCGTGGAGTTCATGATCTCCGGCCCGGTGATGATCCAGGTGCTCGAAGGCGAGAACGCCATCCTGAAGAACCGCGACCTGATGGGCGCCACGGACCCGAAGAAGGCCGCCCCCGGCACCATCCGCGCCGACTTCGCGGACAGCATCGACGCGAACGCCGTGCACGGCTCCGACGCGCCCGAAACCGCCAAGGTGGAAGTGAGCTTCTTCTTCCCCGGCATGCACGTCTATTCCCGATAAACATGCGATGACGGCCAACCTGCTCGATTACGACCTCGAGGGTCTGGCCGCGTATTGCGAATCGCTGGGTGAGAAGCGCTTCCGCGCCACCCAGCTGTTCCGCTGGATCCACCAGCGGGGCGCGAAGGGCTTCGACGAGATGACCGATCTCGCCAGGAGCCTGCGCGAGAAGCTCAAGGGCCGCGCCCGCATCGAGGGCCTGTCCATCATTTCCCAGCACGAGTCTTCGGACGGCACGATCAAGTGGCTGTTCGACGTGGGCGACGGCAACGCCGTCGAAGCCGTGTTCATCCCCGAGGACGACCGCGGCACGCTGTGCGTGTCGTCGCAAGCGGGCTGCGCCGTCGGCTGCCGCTTCTGCTCCACCGGCCACCAGGGCTTCAGCCGCAACCTCACCACCGGCGAGATCGTCGCGCAGCTGTGGTTTGCCGAGCACTTCCTGCGCAAGCACCTCAAGACCGATGAACGCGTCATCTCCAACGTGGTGATGATGGGCATGGGCGAGCCGCTGCAGAACTACTCGGCGCTCGTGCCGGCGCTCAGGACCATGCTGGACGACCATGGCTACGGCCTGTCGCGCCGTCGCGTCACCGTGTCCACGTCGGGCATGACGCGCATCATGGACCGGCTGGGCGAGGACTGCCCCGTGGCGCTCGCCATCTCGCTGCACGCGCCCAACGACGAACTGCGCGACAAGCTGGTGCCGCTCAATCGCAAGCACAATCTCGCCGACCTGATGGAAACCGCCAGGCGCTACCTGCAGGTGGCCCCGCGCGACTTCATCACCTTCGAATACTGCATGCTCGACGAAGTCAACGACTCGCCCGAGCACGCGCAGGAGCTGGTGCGCCTGGTGCGGCACTGGGACGTCTCCTGCAAGTTCAACCTGATCCCGTTCAACCCCTTCCCCGCCTCCGGCCTGAAGCGTTCGCCGCAACACCGCATCGCCGCTTTCGCGAAAGTGCTGAGCGATGCTGGTATCGTCACGACCGTGCGCAAGACCAGAGGAGACGACATCGACGCGGCCTGCGGGCAGCTGGCCGGCGATGTCAAGGACCGCACCCGGGTGGGCGAGCGCATCGCCCAGCAGCGCACCATCGTGCTGCAGCCCGTGAGGTCCGGCTCCGCGCAGTAGGAGACGACGAGATCATGACGAGGGCAAGTGCGGCGGCGCTACACATACGTGCGGGGTGGGCCTGGGCCGGCCTGCTGGGGATGGCGCTCCTTGCGCTCGGGGGCTGCGCGTCCCAGCAGGGCAACCAGGGCTCCTCCTCCGTCGACAACATCGTCACGCCTTCGGACGAGACCGAGCAGCGCCGGCGCGCGCGCATCCGCCTCGAGCTGGCCGTGGGCTACTTCGAGGAAGGCAAGACCGAGATCGCGCTCGACGAGCTCAAGCAGGTGCTCGCGATCGACCCGAACTACTCGGACGCGTTCGTGCTGCGCGGCCTGATCTTCATGCGCGCCGGCGACAACCGCGCGTCCGAGGAGAACTTCCGCCGCGCGCTCGCGCTCAACCCGCGCGACGCCAACGCGTACCACAACCTCGGCTGGCTGCAGTGCAACCAGGGCCGCTACGACGAGTCGTTCCGCTCCTTCGAGCAGGCCATGGCGAGCCCGCTGTACGGCGAGCGCGCCAAGACGCTGATGTCGATGGGCGTGTGCCAGGCGCGCGCGGGCCGCAATGCCGAAGCGGAGAAGACGCTCGCGCGTTCGTACGAGCTCGACGCGGGCAACCCCGTCACGGGCTACAACCTCGCTCGCCTTCTCTACACGCGCGGCGACTACGAGCGCGCGCGCTTCTACATCCGCCGCCTGAACAACAGCGACCTCGCCAATTCCGAGTCGCTGTGGCTCGGCATCCGCGTCGAGCGGCGCCTGAACGACCGCGTGGCGATGCAGCAGCTGGCCGACCAGCTGCGCCGCCGGTTCCCGCAATCGAAGGAAAAGGCGGCCTTCGACAGGGGGGCGTTCGATGAGTGAGGCGGCGCCCCAGCCGGCCGAAGCGGCCGCGCCCCCGGGTCCCACCGCCGGCCAGCTGATGCGGCAGGCGCGCGAGGCCGCCGGCCTGCACGTGGCCACGCTCGCGGTCGCGCTGAAGGTGCCGGTGCGCAAGCTCGAAGCGCTGGAAGAAGACCGTTACGACCTGTTGCCGGATGCGGTTTTCGTGCGTGCATTGGCGTCGAGCGTGTGCCGCACGCTCAAGATCGACGCGCAGCCCGTGCTGGAGCGCTTGCCGCAAGTCGCGACGCCCCGGCTGATGCACCGCGACGATGGCATCAACGCGCCGTTCCGTGCACCCGGCGATGGGCCGCAGCAGGCCTGGCCGGAGCAGGTGTCGCGGCCGGTGGTGCTGACCGTGATCGCGCTGCTGCTCGGGGCCGTCGTGCTGATCTTCCTGCCGTCGCGCAACGAGGAGCCGGTGGTCACGACAGCGAAGCCCGCGAGCGCGCCCGCGCCCGCACCGGCGGCGCCTGCACCTGCCGAACCGCCGCCCGCGGCCAACGTCGCCGCAGCGCCTGCGGCCATGCCCGGGGTGGCGGCGTCCGGCGCCGGCCCGGCCGGCGCAACGCCGCCTCCGGCGCCTGTGCTCGCACCTTCGACCAACCTGTCCGTGGTGCCCGCACCTGCAGCCCCTGTGGCGCCCGCGCTGCCGATGGCTTCGTCTTCAACGCCGCGCATGGCGGCCTCCGCGGCGGTTGCCGCGGCGTCGGCGGCCCCGGCGGCCAGCGCGGCGACCGGCCCGGTGTCCGGCGTCGTCGTCTTCCGCGCCACCGGCGAGTCCTGGGTGAAAGTGACGGACGCCAAAGGCACCACCGTCTTCCAGAAATTGATGACCGCGGGAGAATCGGCGGGCGCCTCCGGTGCGCTGCCGCTGTCCGTGACGGTCGGCAACGCGAAGACCACCACCGTGGAAGTGCGCGGCCAGCCGTTCGACGTGGCGCCCCACCTGCAGGGCAACGTCGCGCGCTTCGAAGTTAGGTAACCCCCAATGACCGCTCCCTGCCTGCCCATCGAACCCGCATCGCCGCTGGCGCGCCGCACGCGCCAGGCCACGGTGAAGTGGGGCTCGCGCGTCGTCACCGTCGGCGGCGACGCGCCGGTGCGCGTGCAGTCGATGACCAACACCGACACGCAGGACGCGATCGGCACGGCCATCCAGGTGAAGGAGCTGGCCATCGCCGGCTCGGAGCTGGTGCGCATCACGGTCAACACGCCCGAGGCCGCGCAGCAGGTGCCCTACATCCGCGAGCAGCTGGACCGCATGGGCATCGACGTGCCCCTGATCGGCGACTTCCATTACAACGGCCACCGCCTGCTCACCGACTACCCCGCGTGCGCCGAGGCGCTGTCCAAGTACCGCATCAACCCCGGCAACGTGGGCAAGGGCGAGAAGAAGGACAAGCAGTTCGCGCAGATGATCGAGGCCGCGCTGCGCTTCGACAAGCCGGTGCGCATCGGCGTGAACTGGGGCAGCCTCGACCAGGAGCTGCTTGCGCAGCTGATGGACGAGAACGCGCAGCGTGCACAACCGTGGGACGCCAAGAGCGTGATGTACGAGGCGCTCGTCACGTCGGCCATCGGCTCGGGCAACCTCGCCGCGGAGCTGGGCATGCGGCGCGAGCAGGTCATCCTGAGCTGCAAGGTCAGTGGCGTGCAGGACCTCATCTCGGTGTACCGCGAGCTCGCGAAGCGCTGCGACTACCCGCTGCACCTGGGCCTGACCGAAGCGGGCATGGGCACGAAGGGCACGGTGGCGTCGAGCGTCGCGCTGGGCATCCTGCTGCAAGAGGGCATCGGCGACACGATCCGCGTGTCGCTCACGCCGCAGCCCGGTGAAGCGCGCACGCAGGAGGTGGTGATCGCCTCCGAGATCCTGCAGTCGCTGGGCCTGCGCGCGTTCGTGCCGAGCGTGACGGCGTGCCCCGGCTGCGGCCGCACGACGAGCACGACCTTCCAGGAACTGGCCAAGCAGATCGACGACCACCTGCGTTCGAACATGCCTTTGTGGCGCGCGAAGTACCCGGGTGTCGAGAAGCTGAAGGTGGCCGTGATGGGCTGCATCGTCAACGGCCCGGGCGAGAGCAAGCATGCCGACATCGGCATCAGCCTGCCGGGCACGGGCGAGGCGCCGGCCGCACCCGTCTTCATCGACGGGCAGAAGGCCATGACCCTGCGCGGCGAGGGCATCGCCGCGGAATTCCACAAGATCGTCGAGAACTACATCGAGCAGCGGTTCGGCCACAAACAGCCCGAGCACGTCTGACAGCTTCGAAAATGGCCGAGAAACTGAGTGCCGTCAAAGGCATGAACGACATCCTGCCGGCGTCCGTGCCGCGCAAGGAGATCCTGCCGCGCGCGGCCACCTGGGAGTGGTTCGACGACGTGGTGAAGCGCGTGATGGCGCGCTACGGTTACCAGTACATCATCACGCCGGTGGTGGAGCCCACGCAGCTCTTCGTGCGCGGCATCGGCGAGGCGACCGACATCGTCGAGAAGGAGATGTATTCCTTCACCGACACCATGAACGGCGACAAGCTCACGCTGCGGCCCGAGATCACGGCAGGTATCGTGCGCGCCGTCGTCGAACACAACGCGCTGTACAACGGCCCGCTGCGCGTCTGGGCGCAGGGCGCGGTGTTCCGCCACGAGCGGCCGCAGAAAGGGCGCTACCGCCAGTTCCACCAGCTCGACGTCGAGGCGCTGGGCTACCCGGGTCCGGACATCGACGCGGAACTGATCCTCATGGGCCGCGCGCTCTGGCGCGAGATGGGGCTGAAGGAAGGCGAGCACTACCGTCTCGAGCTCAACACGCTCGGTCAGCCCGAGGAGCGGCGTGCGCATCGCGAGGCGCTGGTCAAGCACTTCGAGGCGAATGCGGGCGTGCTGGACGAGGACGCGCGCCGGCGCCTGCACACCAACCCGCTGCGCATCCTCGACAGCAAGAACCCGGCGATGCAGCCGATGATCGAGGCGGCGCCCAGGCTGATGGACTTCCTCGGCGAGGCGTCGCGCGCGCATTTCGACGGCCTGCGCGCGCTGCTCGACGCGGCGGGGCAGCCTTACCGCATCAACCCGCGGCTCGTGCGCGGCCTCGATTACTACAACCTCACCGTGTTCGAGTGGGTGACGGACCACCTCGGCTCGCAGGGCACGATCTGCGGGGGCGGCCGTTACGACGACCTCATCGAGCAGATCGGCGGCAAGAGCGCACCCGCCATCGGCTTCGGCCTGGGCATCGAGCGCCTGCTGCTGCTGGTGCAGGAACTGCAGGTGACGCAGCCGGACGCCTCGCCCGATGTCTACGCGATCGTGTCCGAAGAGGGATCGCTCGCCACGGCCATGCCGCTCATCGAGGAACTGCGGGCAAGCGGCGTCACGGTCGTCCTGCACTCGGGCTCCACCTCGGCCAAAAGCCAGATGAAGAAGGCCGACGCGAGCGGCGCGAAACACGCGCTCGTGTTCGACGCCGCGCAAGTGACGGTCAAGCCGCTGCGCGACCGGGACGCGCAAGCCACCCCGATGCCGCTGGCAAGCGCCACGCCGGCCGCTGTAACGGCGGCCCTACAATCCCACGCTTGACCTGAAGACACATGGCGCGACACCTCGACCTCGAAGAACAGGAGCAGCTTGACGAACTCAAGCACTTCTGGAACCAGTACGGCAACCTCATCACGTGGCTGCTGATCATCGGTTTCGGCGCCATCGCCGCATTCAACGGCTGGCATTACTGGCAGCGCACGCAGGCCAACCAGGCCTCCGTGCTCTATGACGAAGTGGAGCGCGCCGCCGAAAGCGGCGACGCGGCCCGCGTGGAGCGCGCGTTCAACGACGTGCGCGAGAAGTACGGCCGCACCACCTACGCGCAGCAGGCCGGCCTGCTGGCCGCCAAGCTGCTGGCCGAGCGCGGCAAGCCCGATGCCGCACGTTCGGCGCTCGCCTGGGTCGCGGACAGCGGCACCGACGAGGGCTACCAGGCCATCGCGCGCCTGCGGCTCGCAGGCCTGATGATCGACGCCAAGCAGTACGACGACGCGCTCAAGCAGCTCGCGCAGCCGATGCCCAAGGAGTTCGAGGCGCTGGCCGCCGACCGCCGCGGCGACGTCTACAACCTGCAGAACAAGGTGGCCGAGGCCAAGGCCGAATACACCAAGGCATGGCAGGGCCTCGAAGACCGCGTGGACTACCGCCGCCTCGTCGAGATCAAGCTGGGCGCGCTGGGCATCGACACGAACACGCTGAAGGCGCCCGCCGCACCGGCAGCCGCCGCATCGCAAGCCGCGAAACCATGAACCAGAAGAACATGCACACCCCCGAGGCCGTCATTCCCGCGAAGGCGGGAATCCAAAGCGCCCGGAAGCCTTGGATTCCCGCCTTCGCGGGAATGACGCTGGCCTTGGTGCTGTCCGGGTGCTCGTACATGCCGCAGCTGTCGCTGCCCTCTTTCCTCGGTGGGCCGAGCGACAAGCCCAAGCCGGCCGACCTGCAGCCCAACCCCAACCTGCTGGGCGTGCGCGCATCGTGGACCGCCAGGATCGGCAACGTGGGCTACCCGCTCGCCGCGCACGTCAGCGGCAACACGCTCACGCTGGCGTCCGATGACGGCACCGTGACCGCCATCGACGCCACCACGGGACAGGAAATGTGGCGCGGCAGCGCCGGCGCGCGGATCGCGGCGGGCGTCGGCAGCGACGGCAAGGTCACGGCCGTGGTGACGCGCACCAACGACGTGGTCGCGCTGGAAAACGGCAAGGAGATCTGGCGCTACAAGCTGCCCGCGCAGGGCTACACCGCGCCCTTCGTGGCCGGCGGCCGCGTGTTCGTGCTGGCGGGCGACCGCTCCGTCACCGCGCTCGACGGCCAGAAGGGCACGCGCCTGTGGGTGCAGCAGCGCCAGGGCGAGCCGCTCGTGCTGCGGCAAGCGGGTGTGATCCTCGCGGTGGGCGACCAGCTCGTCGTGGGGCAGGGCGGCCGCCTCGTCGGCCTGAACCCGATCAATGGAAGCATCCGCTGGGAAGTGCCGCTGGCCACGCCGCGCGGCATCAACGACGTCGAGCGCCTGGTGGACCTCGTGGGCCGTGTGAGCCGCGAGGGCGACGTGGTCTGCGCCCGAGCCTTCCAGGCCGCGGTGGGCTGCGTGAACGCCGCGCGCGGCCAGCTGCTGTGGACGCAGAAGGCGGCCGGCGCTGAGGGCGTGCACGGCGATGCCGCCAACGTGTTCGGCGCCGAGAGCGACGGCAAGGTGATGGCCTGGCGGCGCGACACGGGCCAGCGCGCGTGGATGGTCGACTCGCTGGCGCATCGCGGCCTGACCGCGCCGCTGGTGCTCGGCCGTTCGGTCGTGGTGGGCGACAGCTACGGTTTCGTGCACCTGCTCTCACGCGAGAACGGTTCGCTGCTCAACCGGCTTTCCACGGACGGCTCCGCGATCGCGGCGGCGCCGGTGGTGGTGGGCAACAACCTCGTGGTCGTCACGCAAAATGGAGGCGTGTTCGCCTTCGCCCCCCAGTAATCCCAACGGAACAAGGCCATGAAGCCCGTCATGGCCCTTGTCGGCCGCCCCAACGTCGGCAAGTCGACGCTCTTCAACCGCCTCACCAAGAGCCGCGACGCCATCGTCGCGGACTTCGCCGGCCTCACGCGTGACCGCCACTACGGCAACGCGCGGCATGGCCAGCACGAATTCATCGTCATCGACACCGGCGGCTTCGAGCCGACGGCCGAGACGGGCATCTACATGGAGATGGCCAAGCAGACGCGGCAGGCCGTCGCCGAGGCGGACGTGGTCGTCTTCGTCGTCGATGCGCGCGCGGGTGTCTCCGCGCAGGACCACGACATCGCCAACTTCCTGCGCAAGCTGGGCAAACCCACGGTGCTGGCGGCCAACAAGGCCGAGGGCATGCAGGACAGCGCGCACCTGGCCGAGTTCTACGAGCTGGGGCTGGGCGAGGTGGAGCCGGTGTCGGCGTCGCACGGGCAGGGCGTGCGCAACCTCGTCGAGAAGGCGCTGGAGCCGCTGAACCTGCCCGAGGAGCCGGAAGACGGCGCGAGCGAAGCCGAGACCGGCGTGATCAAGCTGGCGGTGGCCGGCCGCCCCAACGTCGGCAAGTCCACGCTCATCAACACCTGGCTGGGCGAGGAGCGCCTCGTCGCCTTCGACCTGCCGGGCACCACGCGCGACGCCATCTCGGTGCCTTTCGAGCGCAACGGCCAGCGCTTCGAGCTCATCGATACGGCCGGGCTGCGCCGCAAGGGGAAGGTTTTCGAGGCGATCGAGAAGTTCTCGGTGGTCAAGACTTTGCAGGCCATCGAGTCGGCCAACGTCGTGCTGCTGCTGCTGGACGCCACGCAGGGCGTGACCGACCAGGACGCGCACATCGCCGGCTACATCCTCGAAAGCGGGCGCGCGGTGGTGCTGGCGATCAACAAGTGGGACGCGGTGGACGAGTACGAGCGCGAGACGGTGCGCCGGCAGATCGAGGCGCGGCTTGCCTTCCTGAAGTTCGCCGACCTGCACCTCATCTCCGCGAAGAAGCGGCAGGGCATCGGGCCGCTCTGGGGCTCCATCGCGCAGGCGTACAAGGCGGCCTTCACCAAGATGACCACGCCGGTGCTCACGCGGCTGTTACATGAGGCCGTGCAGTTCCAGCAGCCCAAGCGCTCGGGCATGTTCCGGCCGAAGCTGCGCTACGCGCACCAGGGCGGGCAGAACCCGCCCGTGATCGTGGTCCACGGCAATTCGCTGGAACACGTGACCGACGCGTACAAGCGCTTCCTCGAAGGCCGTTTCCGCAAGGAGTTCAACCTGGTGGGCACGCCGCTGCGCATCGAGATGCGCACCTCGAAGAACCCCTACGCGGACAAAGAGTAGCGCCGCCGGGCCGCCCCAAGGCGCTACAGCCCCCTCGGGGGGCAGCGAACCTCGCGAAGCGGGGAGCGTGGGGGCTCGTTAAGCATTCGGTTCCTGTTAAACCGAAAGGCACATCTTCAGCCGCCTGCTGTGGTAATGTGCAGCTTCCAAAAACATTTTTCGAACACGGAGAATATCGTGAGCAACAAAGGGCAGCTACTACAAGACCCCTTCCTCAACACGCTGCGCAGAGAGCACGTGCCGGTGTCGATCTACCTGGTCAACGGCATCAAGCTGCAGGGCCAGATCGAGTCGTTCGACCAGTACGTCGTGCTGCTGCGCAACACCGTGACGCAGATGGTCTACAAGCACGCGATCTCCACCATCGTTCCGGGCCGCGCTGTGAACTTCCAGCCGTCCGAAGGAACCGAAAGCAGCAACAGCTGACAAGAAGCGGCGCGCCGCCGCACCCCGTTTGACACCATTTTCCGCCAACCCGGCCCCGACCACCGTCCTGGTCGGGGTGGACCTGGGCCTCCCCCACTTCGACAGCGAGCTGGAAGAGCTCGGCCTGCTGGCCGAGACGGCCGGCCTCGAGCCCGTCGGGCGCGTCACCGCCAAGCGCAAGGCGCCCGATGCGGCGCTGTTCGTCGGCAGCGGCAAGGCCGAGGAGATCAAGGCACTCGCCGAACAGACGGGCGCCAGCGAGATCCTGTTCGACCAGGCGCTGTCGCCCGCGCAGCAGCGCAACCTGGAGCGCTTCATGGAGCGGCCGGTCAACGACCGCACGCTGCTCATCCTGGAGATCTTCGCGCAGCGCGCCCGCAGCCACGAGGGCAAGCTGCAGGTGGAGCTGGCGCGGCTGCAGTACCTGAGCACGCGCCTCGTGCGGCGGTGGACCCACCTGGAGCGCCAGCGCGGCGGCATCGGCGCCCGCGGCGGCCCGGGCGAAACGCAGATCGAGCTGGACCGCCGGATGATCGGCGACGCCATCAAGCGCACCAAGGAGCGGCTGGAGAAGGTCAAGCGCCAGCGCAACACGCAGCGCAGGCAGCGCGAGCGGCGCGACACCTACAACGTCTCGCTGGTGGGCTACACCAACGCGGGCAAGTCGACGCTGTTCAACGCGCTGGTCAAGGCGCGGGCCTATGCGGCCAACCAGCTGTTCGCCACGCTGGACACCACCACCCGCGAGCTGTACCTGGCCGAGGCCGGGCGCTCGGTGGCGCTGTCGGACACGGTCGGCTTCATCCGCGACCTGCCGCACAACCTGATCGACGCCTTCCAGGCCACGCTCCACGAGGCGGCCGAGGCCGACCTGCTGCTGCACGTGGTGGACGCCTCCAACCCGCACTGGATGGAGCAGGTGGACGAGGTGCAGCGCGTGCTGCGCGAGATCGGCGCGGACGGCGTGGCGCAGCTGCTGGTGTTCAACAAGCTGGACGCCGTGCCGGCCGGCCAGCGGCCGCGCCGCAAGGTGGACACGTTCGAGATCGAGGGCGCGCAGGTGCCGCGCGTCTTCGTCAGCAGCCTCACCGGCGCCGGGCTGCCCGAGCTGCGCGGCCTGCTGGCTGAGGCAGCGCAACAGGACGGCCGCGGAGTTGTGCACAATGCTCCCGCTGACCTCCAAGAGACCGAAGAATGAAACTGAAGCTGGCGCGCGCGCTCGGCATGTTCAACCTGAACGACCCGCGCTGGGGCCGTGGCGGCGACGAGAAGCCGCCGCCCGAGGGCAACAAGCCGGAGCCCAACAAGCCCGAAGGCAACAACCGCGGCCCCAACCAGGGCCCGCCGGACCTCGACGAGCTCTGGCGTGACTTCAACCGCAAGCTCGGCGGCCTGTTCGGCGGCCGCGGCCGCCGCGGCAGCGACAACGGCGGCGGCAATTTCGGCGGGGGCGGCGGCGGCAACTTCCAGCCCGACATGAAGAGCGCCGGCGTCGGCGCCGGCCTGATCGTCGCGGTGGTCGTGCTGATCTGGCTGGGCACCGGCTTCTTCATCGTGCAGGAAGGCCAGCAGGCCGTCATCACGCAGTTCGGCAAGTACAAGAGCACGGTGGGCGCGGGCTTCAACTGGCGCCTGCCGTACCCGATCCAGCGGCACGACGTCATCAACTTCACGCAGATCCGCTCGGTGGACGTGGGCCGCGACGCGGTGATCCGCGCAACGGGGCTGAAAGAGTCCGCGATGCTCACGGAGGACGAGAACATCGTGGAGATCAAGTTCGCCGTGCAGTACCGGCTGAACGACGCGCGCGCCTTCCTCTTCGAGAGCAAGAACCCGCAGGACGCGGTGGTGCAGGCCGCCGAGAGCGCGGTGCGCGAGGTGGTGGGCAAGATGAAGATGGACTCGGCGCTGGCCGAGGAGCGCGACCAGATAGCGCCGCGCGTGCGCCAGCTCACGCAGAACATCCTGAACCGCTACAACGTCGGCATCGAGGTCGTGGGCGTCAACCTGCAGCAAGGCGGCGTGCGCCCGCCCGAGCAGGTGCAGGCGGCGTTCGACGACGTGCTCAAGGCGGGCCAGGAACGCGAGCGCGCCAAGAACGAGGCGCAGGCCTATGCCAACGACGTGATCCCGCGCGCGCGCGGTGGCGCGTCGCGCCTGGCGCAGGAGGCCGAGGGCTACAAGGCGAAGATCGTGGCGCAGGCGCAGGGCGATGCGCAGCGCTTCAAGTCGCTGCTGGCGGAGTACCAGCGCGCGCCGCAGGTCACGCGCGACCGCCTCTACATCGAGGCCATGCAGCAGATCTACGGCAACGTCACCAAGATCATGGTGGAGACGCGCCAGGGCGGCAACATGCTGTTCCTGCCGCTGGACAAGATCATGCAGGGCGTGGCGGCCACGGGCGCCGCCGCCACACCGGCGCCGCCCGAGCAGGTGGTGCCCTCGACCGCACCGGCGCCCGCGCCGGCCCCGGCGACAGCCGACCCGCGCGCGCGCGACAACGCGCGCGGCCGCGAGCGCGAAAGCCGCTGAGGGGGACAAGAACATGAACAGGATCGGATTCATCGTCTCCTCGCTGCTGGTGGTGCTCGCGCTGCTCAGCTCCATGCTCTTCGTGGTGGACCAGCGCCAGTTCGGCGTGGTCTATTCGCTGGGCGAGATCAAGGACGTCATCAAGGAGCCGGGGCTGCACTTCAAGCTGCCGCCGCCGCTGCAGAACGTCACCTACATCGACAAGCGTTTGCTCACGCTGGACACGCCGGACTCCGAGCCGATGCTCACGGCGGAAAAGCAGCGCGTGGTGATCGACTGGTTCGTGCGCTGGCGCATCACCGACCCGCTGCAGTACATCCGCAACGTGGGCCTCGACGAGCAGGCGGGCGCCATCCAGCTCAACCGCGTGGTGCGCAACGCATTCCAGGAAGAGATCAACCGCCGCACGGTGCGCGAGCTGCTCTCCACCAAGCGCGACCAGCTGATGAACGACGTCAAGCGCGAGGTGCTGGAAGTCGTGAAGGGCAGCAAGCCCTGGGGCATCGACGTGATCGACGTGCGCATCACGCGCGCCGACTACGTGGAGGCGATCACCGAGTCGGTGTACCGCCGCATGGAGGCCGAGCGCAAGCGCGTGGCCAACGAGCTGCGCTCCACTGGCGCGGCGGAGGGCGAGCGCATCCGCGCGGACGCCGAGCGCCAGCGCGAAGTGGCCATCGCCAACGCCTACCGCGACGCGCAGAAGACCAAGGGCGAGGGCGACGCGCAGGCCGCCGCGATCTACGCCGAGGCCTTCGGCCGCGACCCGCAGTTCGCGCAGTTCCACCGCAGCCTCGAGGCGTACAAGCAGAGCTTCAACAAGAAGAGCGACGTGGTGGTGGTGGACCCCCAGGGTTCCGACTTCTTCCGCGCCTTCCGCGGCAGCGGCGGCAGCGCCGCGCCCGCCGAGCCGCGCAAGAAGTAAGCGTTGGACAGCCAGACGTTCTGGATGGCGCTGGGCCTGATGCTGGTGCTGGAAGGGCTGTTCCCCTTCCTGTCGCCGGGCGGCTGGCGCAACACCTTCGCCAAGCTCATGCAGCTGACCGACGGACAGCTGAGGTTCTTCGGCCTCGTGAGCATCGCGAGCGGCCTTGCATTCCTCCTGGTAATTTCGATGTAAACGACAATAGGGGGTTATGCAAGATATCCCCAAGGTGGGCTTCGTCAGCCTCGGCTGCCCGAAGGCGCTCACCGATTCAGAACTCATCCTCACGCAGCTCAGTGCCGAGGGCTACCAGACGTCCAAGACCTTCGAAGGCGCGGACCTCGTCATCGTCAACACCTGCGGCTTCATCGACGACGCGGTGAAGGAAAGCCTCGACACGATCGGCGAGGCGCTCAGCGCGAACGGCAAGGTGATCGTCACCGGCTGCCTCGGCGCGAAGGCGGGCCACGCGAGCGACAACCTGGTGAAGGAAATCCATCCCTCCGTGCTGGCCGTGACGGGCCCGCACGCGACGCAGGAGGTGATGGACCACGTGCACGCGCACCTGCCCAAGCCGCACGACCCGTTCATCGACCTCGTGCCCGCGGCCGGCATCAAGCTCACGCCCAAGCACTACGCGTACCTGAAGATCAGCGAAGGCTGCAACCACCGCTGCACCTTCTGCATCATCCCGTCGATGCGCGGCGACCTCGTGAGCCGGCCGGTGGGCGACGTGCTGAAGGAAGCCCGCGCGCTGTTCGAAGGCGGCGTGAAGGAGCTTCTCGTGGTGAGCCAGGACACGTCGGCTTATGGCGTCGACGTGAAATACCGAACGGGCTTCTTCGACGGCAAGCCGGTGAAGACGCGCATGCTGGACCTGGTCGAAGAGCTGGGCAAGCTCGCCGAGCCCTACGGCGCGTGGGTGCGCTTGCACTACGTCTACCCGTACCCACATGTGGACGACGTGATCCCGCTGATGGCGCAGGGCAAGGTCCTGCCTTACCTCGACGTGCCCTTCCAGCACAGCCACCCCGACGTGCTGCGGCGGATGAAGCGGCCGGCCAGCGGCGAGAAGAACCTCGAGCGCATCCAGCGCTGGCGCGAGATGTGCCCGCAGCTCGTGATCCGCAGCACGTTCATCGCGGGCTTCCCCGGCGAGACGGAAGCGGAGTTCGAGGATTTGCTGGCCTTCGTGCGCGAGGCGCGCATCGACCGCGCGGGTTGCTTTGCCTACAGCCCGGTCGAGGGCGCTTCGGCGAACGAGCTGCCGGGCGCCGTGCCCGCCGAGGTGCGCGAGGAGCGTCGCGCGCGCTTCATGGCCGTGGCCGAGGAAGTGTCGGCGGCGAAGCTGCGTGAGCGTGTGGGCGCGACGATGCAGGTGCTGGTGGACAACGCACCCGGTCTCGGCAAGAAGGGCGGCGTCGGCCGTTCTTACGCGGACGCGCCGGAGATCGACGGAACGGTGAAGTTGCTCCCGCCGGAAAAGCTGAGCAAGCAGCTCAAGGTGGGCGAGTTCACCAAGGCGCGCGTCATGTCGACGCAAGGCCACGACCTCATTGCATTGCCCATCTAGAAACGACAAAGCCGCCAAATGGCGGCTTATGATCTGCTGGTGCCCAGGAGAGGACTCGAACCTCCACGATGTTACTCGCTAGTACCTGAAACTAGTGCGTCTACCAATTCCGCCACCTGGGCTTTCAGGAAAACAAGGATTGTATATCAAGAATCTGGAACGAACAACGGGCGGCGCCCTTCTCGATGAATTCGAGGGAGTGATCCAGGGCCACCGCGACGGCCACGGCTACGTGGTGCGCGACGACGGCGAGCCCGACATCTACCTGCCCCCCAACGAAATGCGCGCGGTGCTGCATCGCGACCGCGTCAAGGCGCGCGTCGTGCGCTACGACCGCAAGGGCCGCGCCGAAGGCCGCGTCGTCGAGATCGTCGAGCGGCCGCCGCAACCCATCATCGGCCGCCTGCTGCACGAAAGCGGCGTGTGGCTCGTGGCGCCGGAAGACAAGCGCTACGGCCAGGACGTGCTGATCCCCAAGGGCGCGACGGGCCTTGCGAAAGCAGGGCAGGTCGTCGTCGTCGAACTCACCGAACCGCCAAGCCTCTACGGCCAGCCCGTGGGCCGCGTGAAGGAAGTGCTGGGTGAGATCGACGACCCCGGCATGGAGATCGAGATCGCGGTGCGCAAGTACGGCGTGCCGCACGAGTTCTCCGACGCGTGCATCGCGCTCGCGCGCGGCCTGCCGGACAAGGTGCGGCCGCAGGACAAGAAGCATCGCGTCGACCTCACGGACGTGCCGCTGGTCACCATCGACGGCGAGGACGCGCGCGACTTCGACGACGCGGTGTACTGCGAGCCCGCGAAGATCGGCCGCGGCAAGGGCGGCAACGGCTGGCGCCTGCTGGTCGCCATCGCCGACGTGAGCAACTACGTGGGCACGGGCAACGCGATCGACGTCGATGCGTACGACCGCGCGACGAGCGTGTACTTCCCGCGCCGCGTCATCCCGATGCTGCCGGAGAAGCTCTCCAACGGCCTGTGCTCGCTGAACCCGGAGGTGGACCGCCTCTGCATGGTCTGCGACATGCTGATCACGGGTAGCGGCGATATCCACGCCTACCAGTTCTACCCGGCCGTGATGTACAGCCATGCGCGCTTCACGTACACCGAGGTCGCCGCGATCCTGGGCAACACGCGCGGGCCGGAGGCCAACCGCCGCAAGGAGCTGGTGCCGCACCTGCTGAACCTGCACGACGTGTATGGCGCGCTGCTGAAGGCGCGCAATGCCCGTGGCGCGGTCGACTTCGAGACGACGGAGACGCAGATCATCTGCGACGACAGCGGCCGCATCGAGCAGATCGTGCCGCGCGTACGCAACGACGCGCACAAGCTGATCGAGGAATCGATGCTCGCCGCCAACGTGTGCGCGGCCGATTTCATCCAGCAGTCGGGCCATCCCGGCCTCTACCGCGTGCACGAGGGGCCGACGCCGGAGAAGAAGGAGATCCTGCGCCAGTACCTCAAGGCGATGGGCGTGGGCATGACAATCAGCGAGGACCCGAAACCCGCGGAGTTCCAGCGCATCGCCGAGGCCACCAAGGACCGCCCCGACGCGCAGCAGATCCACACGATGCTGCTGCGCTCGATGCAGCAGGCGATCTACACGCCGATCAACAGCGGCCACTTCGGGCTGGCCTACGAGGCCTACACGCACTTCACCAGCCCCATCCGGCGCTACCCGGACCTGCTGGTGCACCGCGTCATCAAGGCCATCCTCAATGGCGAGCGTTACGAGCTGCCGAACCTGCCGACGCCGGGCGAGGCGCACGAGAAGCTCGCGCGCCGGCTCGCGACCAAGTCGCCCATCCTCAATCGCAGGAAGCCCCCGCCGCCGCCTTCGCGCGAAGTGCAGGCGTGGGAAGCCGCCGGGCTGCATTGCAGCGCCAACGAGCGGCGTGCCGACGAGGCAAGCCGCGACGTCGAGGCGTGGCTCAAGTGCAAGTTCATGCGCGACCACCTCGGCGAGGAATACTCCGGCGTCGTCACGGCCGCAACGAGCTTCGGCATCTTCGTCACGCTCGACCAGCTGTACGTCGAGGGCCTGGTGCACATCACCGAGCTGGGCGGCGAGTACTTCAAGTTCGACGAGGCGCGGCAGGAGCTGCGCGGCGAGCGCACGGGCATCCGTTATGCCATCGGCACGAAGCTGCGCGTGCAGGTCAGCCGCGTGGACCTCGACGGGCGCCGCATCGACTTCCGCCTGGTGCGCGAGGGCGCGGACCCGCTGCTCGAGCGCGCGATGAAGGACAAGGGCGTGCCCGCCAACCTGCGCGAGGCCGCCAAGGCGGAGAAGAACGCGGCGGCCAAGAAGGGCGCGAAGAAGGGCAAGTCGCCGATCGCCGGGTTGAAGGCGGCGGCGAAGAAGGCGGCGGCAAAGGCGAAGGGCCATCGGCGGCGCTGATCATTTGAAGAACGGATTCGAGGAGAGCAGTCATGGCAGGAAATGAAAAGGGCGTGGCCATCGTCACGGGTGGCGGCAGTGGCATCGGCAAGGCGGCGGCGCATGCGCTGCTGCGCGATGGATGGCGCGTTGCGGTCGCCGGGCGGCGCGCGGATGCGCTGAAGCAGGCGCTGGAAGAATCGGGAGCGGCCGAACGCGGGCTTGCCGTGCCGACCGACGTGACGGATCCGGCTTCGGTCGAGGCCTTGTTCGCGGCGGTGACCGCCAAGTGGCGCCGCGTGGACCTCGTGTTCAACAACGCCGGCATCGGTGCGGGCGCTTCGCCCGAGGACCTCGCCATCGAGGACTGGAAGCGCGTGGTGGACACCAACCTCAACGGCGTGTTCTATTGCATCCGCGAGGCCTTCAAGGTGATGAAGGCGCAGAAGCCGATGGGTGGCCGCATCATCAACAACGGCTCGATTTCGGCGCATGCGCCCCGGCCGTTCTCGATTGCGTACACGGCGACGAAGCATGCGGTGACGGGCCTGACGAAGACAGCCGCGCTCGACGGCCGCCGCTACGACATCGCCGTGGGGCAGATCGACATCGGCAATGCGCTCACGGACCTGGCCGCGCGCATGGCCAAGGGCGTGCCTCAGGCCAATGGCGAGATCGCCGTGGAGCCGCTGATGGACGTGAACATCGTGGGGCAGTCGGTGCTGTACATGGCCAACCTGCCGCTGGAGGCCAACGTGCTGTTCCACACGGTGATGGCGACGAAGATGCCCTTCGTGGGGCGGGGTTAGCCGCCGCGCGCGAGCGCCGAAGCCGTCAGCGTCTTGTTCGCCGGCCAGCTGTCGGCCGCCGCGCCGTGCATGTAGACGGCGTCCAGCGCCGCGTCCCACGCGCTTGCACCTGATGCAAGCCGGGCCGCGATCATCCCGGCGAGCACATCACCTGTCCCCGCGATCGCGAGCCGCGCATTCCCCGTCGGGTTGATGCGGGGCGTCTCGCCCGGCGCTGCGATGACGGTGCCGGAGCCCTTCAGCACCGTCACGGCGCCGAACCGCTGCGCGAGCTCGCGCGCAGCGGACAGGCGATTGCCTTGCACTTCGGCGGAAGTGATCTCCAGCAGCCGCGCCGCTTCGAGCGGATGCGGGGTGATCACCGTCGGGGCGCGCTTCGCCCGCGATTTCAACAGGGCCTGCAGTTGCGGATCCGCCGCGATCGCGTTGAGTGCATCGGCATCCAGCACGAGCGACTTCGCCGTCGAGAGCACGCGGGGCAGGGCACCGCGAACCGCGTCACCGCCGCCGCAGCCGCAGGCGACCGCAAGCGCATCGAACCGCAACGACTCCCACGGCCGGAACATCGCGTCGGGCAACTGCGGGTCGACGGCGAGCGAGCCGCCATCGAGCAGCCCGACGAATACGCGTCCTGCGCCGTGGTGAAGCGCCGCGGTCGCCGCGAGCAATGCAGCGCCCGTCATGCCCATTGCGCCGCCGATGATCGCGACGTCACCGTAGCTGCCTTTGTGCGAGTCGTGCAGGCGTGAGGTCTGCTGCGGTGATCCGCCCAGCCGCGCGGCGGCTTCCGCCTCCGGCAGCTCGAGCTGCAGGTCGTCGAACCAGACCTCGCCGGCGGCGTCGCGCCCGCGGCCGGTGAAGAGCCCGGGTTTCAGCGCAAGCAGGCTGAGCGTGTGCGTGGCAATGACCGATTCGCCGCGGCCCGTGTCCGCCGACAAACCCGATGGCAGGTCGACCGCGAGCACCGGCCTGTTCGCCGCGTTCATCAGCGCGATCCATTCGCGCATCGCGCCTTCCGGCGCGCGAGCGGTGCCGATGCCTAGCAGCGCGTCGATGGCGAGGTCCCACGCAGGAGGCGGTTCCGTGACGATCGTGACCCCCGCGTCCCGGGCCCGCTTCAGCGAAGCCTTCGCATCCGCCGGCGCGCGACTTTCTTCACCGAGCCAGCTCACGGTGACGTCCTTGCCCCACTGCTTCAGGTGCATCGCCGCTTCGAGCCCGTCGCCGCCGTTGTTGCCCGGCCCGGCAGCAACCCACACCGTGCGTGCATGAGGTGCAATCGCCAGTGCCAGCCGAGCGACCGCCAGCCCGGCCCGCTCCATGAGCGTGTGAGGTGGCAACGCCGAAGCAGCGCCTTGCTCGATGCGGCGGATCGCTGCCGTGTCGAACAGCGGCCAGTCGCGGCCTGGGACGATGCGGTGCATGAGCCGATTGTGCCCCTCTCCTGCGTCATGCCGGACTTGATCCGGCATCCATGGCAGCGCGCAACCGTGGATGCCGGATCAAGTCCGGCATGACAGTTTCACGCCAGCCGCTCGACCCCGAGGCCCTCGATATCGATCTCCGGCGCCCGCCCGGCCATCAAGTCGGCCACGGCTCGCGCGCTGCCGCACGACAGCGCCCAGCCGCTCGAACCATGCCCGAGGTTCAGCCATACACCGGGTACACCGCTGGCCCCGAGGACGGGAGGCCCGTCCGGCAGCATCGGCCGTGCACCTTTCCACTCCTGCACCGCCGCGCCGGTGTTCGCCAGCTGCGCCGCGCCCGGAAACCAGTCGTGCAGGACCTTGTAGAGCGTCTGGATCGCCGCCGGCCGCTTGTAGGCAGGGTTCCCGCCGATCTCGGCGCTGCCGGCCACGCGCACGCGGTTGCCCAGGCGCGAGATGGCGACCTTGTAGCGTTCGTCCATGAGCCCGCTGCGCGGCGCGTTCAACGGCTCGCGGATCGGCGCGCTGATCGAGTAGCCGTGCACCGGGGCAATCGGGATCTTCAGACCGACGGGGCGCAGCAGTTCCGCCGACTCGACGCCGCCGCACACGACGACCGCATCGAAGCGCCGCGTGCTCTCGCCATCCGGCGTCGAGATACGCAACTGGTTGGGCTGCGCCGTCGAAAGCGGCGCCACGGACGCGTTGAACTCGAAGACGGCGCCGAGAGCCTGCGCCTCGTTCTTCAGCAGCAGCGCGAACTGGCGGCAGTTGCCCACCTCGTCGTCCGGCAGGTGGATCGCACCGGCGAACTCGGTGTCGGCATTGATCGCCGGTTCGATCTCGCGCGCCGCCGCCGCATCGATCTCGCGGAAATTGACGCCTGCATCGCGCAGCACTTGCAGCCCCGGCTGCACCATGCGCCGGTCCTTCTCGGCCCGCAAAACCACCATGTAGCCCGGGCTGCGGTCGTATTCCAGCTGCAGCTTGTCGGTGATCGCGTGCAGCCGCGTGCGGCTGTAGAACGCGAGGCGCTGCATCCGCGCGCGGTTGGCGAGGTACGTCTCGAGCTTGCACGCGCTGCGCCACTTCAACATCCACGCGATGTCGCGGGCGCGCAGCGGCGGCACGACGCGCACGGGTGCGTGGCGGCTCAGCAGGTGGCGCAGGACCTTGCCCGTCATGCCGGGCGCGGCCCAGGGCGTGACGTAGCCGGGCGCGACGACGCCCGCGTTGGCGAAGCTCGACTCCAGCGCGGCGGCGCCGCGCCTTTCGTAAACGGTGACTTCGTGGCCGTCTGCGGCCAGCTCGTAGGCAGTGGTGACGCCGACGATGCCGGCGCCCACGATGGCGATTTTCATTCAGTGCGCGAGAAGGGCGGATTCGGCCTGCGAGGCGATGTTCAGGATCGTATCGTCCCGCAGGGCCCCGTGCCAGATCATGAGGCCGACCGGCAGTTCGCCGGGCACATGGCAAGGCAGCGAAATGGCGCAGCCATCGAGCATGTTCACCACGCTCGTGTTGCGCAGCAGGAGCGCGTTGATGCGGAAGAACTCGGCGTCGCGTGCTTCACCGGGCGCGACGTCCGCGAACGGCGGCGCAACGATGGGCACGGTCGGCGAGAGCACGGCGTCGAAGCCTTGCAACGACTGCTGCACGCTGCGGATCCACTCGCGCCTTGCAGCGAAGAGCTCGATGTACTCGTGCGCCTTCATGGCCGCGCCGCGCTCGATGCGGGCACGCACGCGCGGGTCGTAGCCTGCACCCTTTTCGGCGAGCAGCTTGCGATGCCAGGCGAAGCTCTCCGCCGCGGTAAAACCGCCCAGCGACTGGATCGCGCCCAGGCCGTGGATCTGCGCGAGCGGGATCTCCTCGACGTGCGCACCCGCGTCGCGAAACGCGCGCACGGCGCGCTCGAAGGCGCGAGCAACGGTGGGGTCGAGCCCGTCGAGCATCTGCTCGCGCGCGACCGCAAACCGATAGGCCGACAGCGGTGCGTTGCTGCGCGTGACGGTGCGCGCCGCGAGGATTTCGTGGGCAAGGATCGCGTCGCGGACGCTGCGTGTCATCGCGCACACGGTATCGAGCGTCGTCGACAGGGGCAGGGCGCCGTCCAGCGGCACGAGCCGCGCCGTGTTCTTGAACCCGACGATGCCGCACAGCGCCGCCGGGGTGCGGATCGAGCCGCCCGTGTCCGAGCCCAGCCCGATGTACGCCGCGCCGGTGGCCACCGACACTGCCGCGCCGGAGCTGGAGCCGCCAGGGACCCGGTGCGTGGCCGGGTCCGCGGGGTTCCACGGCGTGCCGTGGTGCGGGTTCACGCCCACGCCCGAGAACGCGAACTCGGTCATGTTCGTGCGCCCGATGATCGCCGCGCCCGCGGCCCTGAGACGAGCCACGGCAGGTGAGTCGGTCACTGCAGGCGGCGCATCGGCGAGGACGGCGGAGCCCGCGGCCGTGGTGTCGCCGGCGATGTCGAAGAGGTCCTTGACCGAAACGGCCAGCCCTGCGAGCGGCCGCTCGCGATTGGCCGCCGAAGCCGCGGCGGCGCGCGCGGAGGCTTCGTGCAGCTTCAGGAAGCTGCCCTTGCAGGCTTCGGACTTCGCGGCGGAGAGTGCAGCCTCAAGCTCATCGGCCGCCGAGGTTTCCCCTTGCCGGATGCGCTCTCGCGCGGTGTGGAGGTCGTGAAGCATGGGGAGGGGCGTGGTATACTCCGGCGGTTTTGCTGGGTGCTGCACGTGTCGTGCGGGCGCTGTCAGCGAAGCAAATCGCGAATCCGCCTGTCCAAGGTGCGTCGCTCCCAGCGACGAATCGGCGGATTCTAGACCCAACCTTAGAGAGACTTCATGTCCGCGACCATGCGTCAAATGCTGGAAGCCGGTGTCCATTTCGGGCACCAGACGCGCTTCTGGAACCCCAAGATGGCCCCCTTCATCTTCGGCCATCGCAACAAGATCCACATCATCAACCTCGAGAAGACGTTGCCGATGTTCCAGGACGCGATGAAGTTCGCGCGCCAGCTGGCATCGAACCGCGGCACGATCCTCATGGTCGGCACCAAGCGCCAGGCCCGCGAGATCCTCGCCGGCGAAGCCCAGCGTGCCGGCATGCCCTACGTGGACCAGCGCTGGCTGGGCGGCATGCTCACCAACTTCAAGACGGTCAAGACCTCGCTCAAGCGCCTGAAGGACATGAAGGCCCAGCAGGAAGCCGGCCTCGACGCCATGAGCAAGAAAGAGCAGCTCATGTTCACGCGCGAGATGGCCAAGCTCGAGAAGGACATCGGCGGCATCCAGGAAATGGGCACGCTGCCCGACGCCCTGTTCGTCATCGACGTGGGCTACCACAAGATCGCCGTGGCCGAAGCGCAGAAGCTGGGCATCCCGATCATCGGCGTGGTGGACTCCAACCACTCGCCCGAGGGCATCGACTACGTCATCCCCGGCAACGACGACTCCGCCAAGGCCGTGACGCTGTACGCGCGCGGCATCGCCGACGCCGTGCTGGAAGGCCGCGCCAATGCCGTCTCCGACGTGCAGCGCGCCGTGAGCGAAGGCAGCGACGAGTTCGTGGAAGTGGAAGAAGGCTCGGCCTCCTGATCCGCCCCACCCAGACCGAGGGAAGGGGGCTCTTGAGCCCCCTTTTCGCAACCGTATCGAATTGAAGAGGACACTGAAATGGCTGCAATCACCGCAAGCATGGTCGCCGAACTGCGCGGCAAGACCGACGCCCCCATGATGGAATGCAAGAAGGCCCTGACCGAGGCCGGCGGCAACATGGAGAAGGCCGAGGAGATCCTGCGCGTGAAGCTGGGCAACAAGGCCGGCAAGGCCGCCGCCCGCGTCACGGCCGAAGGCGTGGTGGCCGCGTACCGCGACGGCAACGCCGGCGCGCTGCTCGAGGTCAACTGCGAGACCGACTTCGTCACCAAGAACGACAGCTTCATCCAGATGGCGCAGGCCGCCGCGGAGCTGGTCGCCAAGCACAACCCGGCCGACGTCGCCGCGCTGTCTGCGCTGCCGTACAGCCAGGACGGCTTCGGCCCCACGCTGGAAGACGTGCGCAAGGGCCTGATCGGCAAGATCGGCGAGAACATGAGCTTCCGCCGCTTCAAGCGCTTCGCCGGCGGCGCCAAGCTGGCCCACTACCTGCACGGCACCCGCATCGGCGTGGTCGTGGAGTTCGAAGGCGACGACACGGCCGCCAAGGACGTCGCGATGCACGTGGCCGCCATGAAGCCGGTGGCGCTGTCGTCGGCCGACGTGCCGGCCGAGCTGATCGAGAAGGAGCGCAACGTCGCCACCGCCAAGGCCGCCGAGTCCGGCAAGCCGGCCGACATCGCCGCCAAGATGATCGAAGGTTCGGTGCAGAAGTACCTCAAGGAGGTGTCCCTGCTGAACCAGCCGTTCGTGAAGAACGACAAGCAGACCGTCGAAGCCATGCTCAAGGGCGCCAACACCACCGTGAAGGGCTTCACGCTCTACGTGGTCGGCGAGGGCATCGAGAAGAAGGTCGACGACTTCGCCGCCGAAGTGGCCGCGCAGGTCGCCGCCGCCAAGCAGACCGCCTGAGACGGCCCCTCGCCGCTAAACCGCCGCTAAACTCGCCACCCAACACGCGAACAAGGAGCCCACCGCATGCCCGCCCAGCCCGCCTACCAGCGCATCCTCCTGAAGCTGTCCGGGGAAGCGCTGATGGGGGACGACGCCTTCGGCATCAACCGCGCCACCATCGTCCGCATGGTCGAAGAGGTGGCCGAGGTGGTGAACATGGGCGTGCAGGTGGCCGTGGTCATCGGCGGCGGCAACATCTTCCGCGGGGTGGCGGGCGGCTCGGTCGGCATGGACCGGGCCACCGCCGACTACATGGGCATGCTGGCCACGGTGATGAACTCGCTGGCGCTGGCCGACGCGATGGACAAGCAGGGCCTCACGGCCCGCGTCATGTCGGCCATCAACATCGAGCAGGTGGTCGAGCCCTACGTGCGCCCCAAGGCGCTGCAGTACCTGGAAGAGGGCAAGGTCGTCATCTTCGCGGCCGGCACGGGCAACCCCTTCTTCACCACCGACACGGCCGCGGCGCTGCGCGGGGCGGAGATCGGCGCGCAGCTCGTGCTCAAGGCCACCAAGGTGGACGGCGTGTACAGCGCCGACCCGCAGAAGGACCCGTCCGCCACGCGGTATGCCAAGCTCACGTTCGATGAGGCCATGATGCGCAACCTGGGCATCATGGACGCCACCGCGTTCGCGCTGTGCCGCGACCAGAAGCTGCCCATCAAGGTGTTCTCGATCTTCAAGCACGGCGCGCTCAAGCGCGTGGTGATGGGCGAGGACGAGGGAACCCTGGTCTACGCCTGAGGTCCAGAGCAAGACAAAGAGGAGAGAAACATGGCCCAAGCAAGCACCATTGCCGAAATCAAGAGCCAGGCCCAGCACAAGATGGACGCCTCCATCGCCGCGCTGAAGACCACGCTTTCCCACATCCGCACCGGCCGCGCCAACCCCGGCCTGCTGGACACGGTCCACATCGAGTACTACGGCACCGTCGTGCCGCTGTCCAACGTCGCCAACATCTCCGTGCTGGACCCCCGCACCCTGTCGGTGCAGCCCTTCGAGAAAGGCATGGGCGCCAAGATCGAGAAGGCCATCCGCGACAGCGACCTGGGCGTCAACCCCGCTTCCATGGGTGACCTCATCCGCGTGCCGATGCCGCCGATGAGCGAGGAGCGCCGCAAGGAGATGACGAAGATCGTGCGCCACGAGGGCGAGAACGCGAAGATCGCCATCCGCAACCTGCGCCGCGACGCCAACGAGCACATCAAGAAGCTGGTGAAGGACAAGCACGCGTCCGAGGACGAGCAGAAGCGCGCCGAGAACGACATCCAGAAGGTGACGGACAAGCACGTGTCGGACATCGACGCGCTGATCGCTTCCAAGGAAAAGGAAATCATGGCCGTCTGAGGCCGTGAACGCCATGGCGATCGTCATCCCGCACCACATCGCGATCGTCATGGACGGCAATGGCCGCTGGGCCACGAAGCGCTTTTTGCCGCGCGTGGCCGGCCACAAGAAGGGCGTCGACGCGCTGCGCGCGTGCGTGCGCCACTGCGGCGAGATCGGCGTGAAGGTGCTCACGGTTTTCGCTTTCTCCTCCGAGAACTGGAACCGCCCGGCCGAAGAGGTCTCGGGCCTGATGGACCTGCTCGCGATGGCGCTGGGCCGCGAAGTGCCGGCGCTGCAGGCCGAGGGTGTCTCCATCCGTTTCATCGGCAACCGCTCGGCGCTGTCCGAGAAGGTGCGTGCGGGCCTGGAGTCCGCGGAGGCGATGACGGCCACGAACACCAAGTTGATCTTCAACGTCTGCTTCAACTACGGCGGGCGCTGGGACATCGCGCAGGCCGCCGCAAAGCTCGCCGCGCAGGGCGAGCCGATCACCGAAGCCACCCTCGACCGCGCCATGGCGCTCGCGCACGTGCCGGACCCCGACCTGCTCATTCGCACGGGCGGCGAGCAGCGCATCAGCAACTTCCTGCTCTGGCAGGCCGCGTACAGCGAGCTGTATTTCACAGGCAAGCTGTGGCCCGACTTCGACGAAGCCGCGCTCGACGAGGCGATCGCCGACTATTCCGGCCGCGAGCGCCGCTTCGGCCGCACCTCCGAACAACTGGCGCCGCCTCCGCGCAAGGCGGCCTGAACCCAGAAGGCGCCGCATGCTCAAGCAGCGCATCATCACCGCCGTCGTCCTGCTGGCCATTCTGCTGCCGGCGCTGTTCTGGCGCACGCCGGAGCCCTTCATGGGCATCACGCTGCTGCTGCTCGCCCTGGCGGGGTGGGAGTGGGGCAAGCTCAATGGCTTCGAACAAGGTCCGAGCCTCGTGCTGGGCGCGATCACGGCGGTGCTGTGCGCCGCAGCGTGGGCACTGGGCTGGACGCACGAGCCGGTGCCCTCGGTGTGGATGGTTGCCGGCGCTGCGTGGGTGCTGGTCGGTGCGCTGTTGCTGCGCGGCGGTGTCGCCGGCTGGCCGCGCGTCCCGAAGGCGGTGCGCGTCGTCGGTGGCGTGCTCGCGCTCTGGGCCGCGTGGGTCGCCGTGGCGCAGGCGCGCGTCATCGGCGTCAACTTCCTGCTGTCGATCCTCGTCCTCGTATGGGTCGCAGATATCGCGGCGTATTTCGCGGGCCGCGCGTTCGGCCTCAAGTTCACGAAGAACAAGCTCGCGCCCGCCATCAGCCCCGGCAAGAGCTGGGAAGGCGTGTGGGGCGGCATGGTGGGCGTGCTGGTGCTCGCGGTCGCATGGACTTTCGCGGATGCACAGCTGAACGCTTCGATACCCAGCCTTTACACGCGGCTGGCACACTCCGGCTGGCCCGTGCTGGTCATCGCCGTGCTGTTCCTGGCGGCCATGAGCGTGGTGGGCGACTTGTCCGAGTCGCTCATCAAGCGCAGCGCGGGCGCCAAGGATTCCAGCCAGTTGTTGCCGGGCCATGGCGGCGTGCTCGATCGCGTGGATGCGTTGTTGCCCACGCTCCCGCTGGCGATGATGCTGGCATCCCTCACCTCACGATGAAGCAGCGCATCACCGTCCTCGGCTCCACCGGTTCCATCGGCGTCAACACGCTCGATGTGGTGGAGCGCCACCCGGACCGCTTCGAGGTGTTCGCGCTCAGCGCCGCCACGCAGGTGGACCTGATGCTCGCGCAATGCGCGAAGTTCAAACCGCAGTTCGCCGTGATGGCGCGCGAGGATGCCGGCCGTGCACTCGCGCAGAAGATCGAGGCCGAGCGGCTCGGCACTCGCGTGCTGTGGTCGGCCGATGCGCTGGAGATGATTTCGGCGCACGAGTCCACCGACATCGTCATGGCCGCCATCGTCGGCGCCGCGGGCCTCGCGCCTTGCCTCGCTGCCGCACGTGCGGGCAAGCGATTGCTGCTCGCCAACAAGGAAGCGCTCGTCGTCGGGGGTGAGCTGTTCCTCGACGCGGTGAAGCAGGGCGGGGCGACGCTGTTGCCGATCGACAGCGAACACTCCGCCATCTTCCAGTCGTTGCCGGAAGACCCGGCGAGCTGGGACGCGCGCGTCGCCAAGATCATCCTCACCGCGTCCGGCGGCCCGTTCCGCACGCGCGACGTCGCAACGCTGCGCGACGTGACGCCCGAACAGGCCGTGGCGCACCCCAACTGGGTGATGGGCCGCAAGATCTCGGTGGACTCCGCGACGATGATGAACAAGGCGCTCGAAGTGATCGAGGCGCGCTACCTCTTCGGCCTCGGCCCCGAACGGGTCGAAGTGGTCATCCATCCGCAAAGCGTCATCCACTCGATGGTGCAGTACCGCGACGCTTCGGTCGTCGCGCAACTCGGCACGCCCGACATGCGCGTGCCCATCGCCTACGGGCTCGCGTGGCCCGACCGAGTGGAGTCCGGGGCGCAGGCGCTGGACTTCACCAACCTCGCCGACATGACCTTCGAGTCGTTCGACACGCGCGGCCACCGCGAGCGCTTCCCCGGCCTGCAGCTCGCGTGGGACTCGCTGCGCGCGGCGCCCGGCACGACGGCCGTTCTCAACGCAGCGAACGAAGTCGCGGTGCAGGCCTTCCTCGACCGGCGCATCCGCTTCGACCAGATCCACCGCGTGAACCTCGAAACCGTGGCCGCCGTGCAGCCCGCCAAGCCCGCGTCGCTGCAGGACCTGCTGGCCATCGACACCCGTTCGCGCGAAGCGGCAGAAAAGGCGGTGCTCGCATGCTGACGTCATTCATCGCAGCCGTCCTCATCCTGCTGCTCAAGCTGGTGGCCTTCGCCGTCGCCATCGGCGTGCTGATCGCCGTGCACGAGTACGGCCACTACCGCGTGGCGGTGGCCTGCGGCGTGCGCGTGCAGCGCTTCGGCATCGCCACCTTCCCGGTGCAGCCGCCGGACGCGGAGTCCGGCCCCGGCCACCGGTTCTTCTACTTCATCACCAAGCCGATCTGGGAATGGCAGCCCAGGCGGCAGCACGCCGGCCAGAGCACGGTGTTCGCGGTGGGCCTGTTCCCGGTCGCCGGCTACGTGCAGATGCTGGGGCAGAACCTCGACGAGAAGGTTGCGCCCGAGGACGAGCCCTGGTCCTTCAAGACCAAGAGCGTGTGGGCGCGCATCGCCATCGTGGCCGCCGGGCCCATCGCCAACCTGCTGCTGGCGATCTTCCTCTACGCGTGCGTCAACTGGTACGGCGTGCAGGAGCCCCAGGCGGTCATCGCCAGCCCCGTGGCCGGGTCCATCGCCGACAAGGCGGGCCTGCGCGGCGGTGAACGGGTCGATGCCGCGGGCTTCGAAGGCGAAGAGCGCCACCCCGTGCGCTCCTTCGAGGACGTGCGCTGGCTGCTGATGCGCGGCGCGCTCGATGGCCGCAACGTGGTGCTGGAGCTCGGCTCAAACGGCGCGAGCCGGGCCCGCACCGTCGGCCTGCCGCTGTCGCAGCTGCAGGGGCAGGACGCCGACGCGCAGTTGTTCCGCAATGTCGGTATCCTCGGGCCGTGGACCCAGCCCGTGATCGGCGAGGTGCAGCCGGGCGCCGGCCAGCGCGCCGGCCTGCGCAAGGGCGATGTGGTCGAGAGCGTCAACGGCAAGCCGGTATTCGACGGAACGCAGCTGCGCGAGACCATTCGCGCGCAGGTGAAGGACGGCCGCGCCATCCCCGGCACGTGGCGCATCGCGCGCGGCGGCAGCACGATGGAACTGCAGGTCACGCCCGACGTCGTCACCGAGGGCGCCACCACCTTCGGCCGCATCGGCGCCTTCGTCGGCACGGCGCCCGAGATGACGACGGTGCGCCGCGGCCCCATCGAGGGCCTGTGGAGCGGCGTGGTGCGCACCTGGGAGGTGTCCGAGCTCACGCTGCGCATGTTCGGCCGCATGATCGTCGGCCAGGCGTCGCTGAAGAACCTGAGCGGCCCCATCACCATCGCCGACTACGCGGGCAAGTCCGCCAGCATGGGCCTCACCCAGTTCCTGCTGTTCGTCGCCCTCATCAGCGTGAGCCTCGGCGTGCTCAACCTGCTGCCGCTGCCCGTCTTGGACGGGGGGTACCTGATGTATTATCTTTGGGAGGTGGTCACGGGGAAGTCCGTCTCCGATTCCTGGATGGAGCGCCTGCAGCGCGGCGGCGTGGCGGTGTTGCTGGTAATGATGTCGATCGCCCTGTTCAACGACGTCACCCGCCTCTTCGGCTAGCCCACCCTCAGCCAATAACTCGAACCTCAATGAAGAAACATCTGAAGCGCTTCCGCGTCCGCACTGTGACGGCCGTGGTGGCGATGGCCTTCGCGGCCAACGCGTGGGCGGTGGACCCGTTCACCGTGCGTGACATCCGCATCGAGGGCCTGCAGCGCGTCGAGCCCGGCACGGTGTTCGCCTCGCTGCCGTTCCGCGTGGGCGAGCAGTACAACGACGAGAAGGGCTCCGCCGCCATCCGCGCGCTGTTCGCCCTGGGCCTGTTCAAGGACGTGCGCCTCGAGGTGAGCGGCGACGTGCTGGTCGTGATCGTCGAGGAGCGCCCCACGGTGGCCGACGTGGAGTTCGTCGGCATCAAGGAGTTCGACAAGGACACGCTGCGCAAGGCGCTGCGCGAGATCGGCCTCACGGAGGGCCGGCCGTACGACCAGGCGCTGGCCGACCGCGCCGAGCAGGAGCTCAAGCGCCAGTACATCAACCGCAGCCTGTATGCGGCCGAAGTGGTCACCACGGTCACCCCCATCGAGCGCAACCGCGTGAACCTGTCGTTCACGGTGAGCGAGGGCGACCCGGCCAAGATCAAGGAAATCCACATCGTCGGCGCCAAGACGTTCAGCGAGAACACGCTCAAGGGCCTGTTCGACCTGGACACGGGCGGCTGGCTGTCCTGGTACACCAAGAGCGACCGCTACTCGCGCACCAAGCTCAACGGCGACCTCGAGACGCTGCGCTCGTACTACCTGAACCGCGGCTTCCTCGAGTTCCGCATCGACAGCACCCAGGTCGCCATCTCGCCCAACAAGCAGGACATCAGCATCACGGTGAACATCACCGAGGGCGAGCGCTACGTCGTCCAGGCCGTCAAGCTGGAAGGCAACTACCTCGGCAAGGACGAGGAGTTCAAGTCGCTGGTGAAGATCCGCGCCGGCGAGCCGTACAACGCCGAGCAGGTGACGGACACCACCAAGGCCTTCATCGACTACTTCGGCAACTTCGGCTACGCCTTCGCCCAGGTGGAACCGCGCCCCGAGGTGGACCGCGTGAACAACCGCGTGGTGCTCACGCTGGTGGCCGACCCGTCGCGCCGCGCCTACGTGCGCCGCGTCAACGTGTCCGGCAACAACCGCACCCGCGACGAAGTCATCCGCCGCGAATTCCGCCAGTTCGAGGCGAGCTGGTACGACGGCGACAAGATCAAGCTCTCGCGCGACCGCGTGGACCGCCTGGGCTTCTTCAAGGAAGTGAACGTCGAGACGGTGGACGTCCCCGGCGCGCCCGACCAGGTCGACCTGAACATCTCGGTGGTCGAGAAGCCCACCGGCAGCCTGCAGCTGGGCGCGGGCTTCTCCAGCGCGGAGAAGCTGGGCATCTCGGCGGCCGTGAAGCAGGAGAACGCTTTCGGCTCCGGCAACTACTTCGGCCTGGAGATCAACACCAGCAAGTACAACCGCACGCTGGTGCTCAACACGGTCAACCCGTACTTCACGCCCGACGGCATCTCGCGCGCCTTCGACATCTACCACCGCATGTCGAAGCCGTACGACGACCAGGGCGGCAACTACTCGCTGTCCACGTCCGGCGTGGGCCTGCGCTTCGGCGTGCCGTTCACCGAGACCGACACCGTCTACTTCGGCAGCAGCATCGAGCGCACGGCGATCAACCCCGGCACCAGCATCCCGGCCGCGTACCTCGAGTACGCGCAGCGCTTCGGCTACGCCAGCTACTCCATCCCGCTGGCGGTGGGCTGGGCCCGCGACGACCGCGACAGCACGCTCGCGCCCACCAGCGGCAAGTACCAGCGGGTGTCGGGCGAGTGGGGCCTGCTGGGCGACGCGCGCTACCTGCGCGCCAACCTGCAGTACCAGCAGTACATCCCGCTCACGCGCCGCTTCACGCTCGCGCTCAACGGTGAGCTGGGCCTGGGCAAAGGCCTGTCGGGCCGGCCGTTCCCGGTCTTCAAGAACTTCTACTCGGGTGGCCTCGGCTCCGTGCGCGGCTTCGAGCAGGGCACGCTGGGCCCGCGCGACGTGACGGGTGCCACCATCGGCGGCGCGCGCAAGCTCACGCTCAATGCCGAGGTGATCACGCCGTTCCCGGGCGCGGGCAACGACCGCACGCTGCGCCTGTTCGGCTTCGTGGACGCGGGCAACGTGTATGGCGAGCACGAGAAGTTCGACATGTCGACCATGCGCGCTTCGGTGGGCCTGGGCCTGTCGTGGCTGTCGCCCGTGGGCCCGCTGAGGCTGGCCGCCGCCATCCCCGTGCGCAAGTTCGCCGGGGATAGAATCCAGAAGGTTCAATTCCAGATCGGTACCTCATTCTGATGAATGTCATTGCCCGCCATGTCCTGGCCGTGCTGTTCGGCGCGCTCGCGCTCGCGGCGCAGGCCCAGGAGCCGTTCCGCGTGGGCTTCGTCAACACCGACCGCATCTTCCGCGAGGCCAACACCGCCAAGGCGGCGCAGGCCAAGCTGGAGCAGGAGTTCAGCAAGCGCGAGAAGGAGCTCAACGACATGGGCAACGCGCTGAAGGCCGCCAGCGAGAAGTTCGAGCGCGAGGCACCCACGCTGCCCGAGAGCCAGCGCGCTTCGCGCCAGAAGTCGCTGATCGACCAGGACCGCGAGTTCCAGCGCAAGCGCCGCGAGTTCCAGGAAGACCTGAACGCCCGCAAGAACGAGGAGCTGCAGCAGGTGCTCGACCGCGCCAACCGCGTGGTGCGCTCGGTGGCCGAGGCCGAGAAGTACGACCTGATCCTGCAGGAAGCGGTGTACATCAACCCGAAGCACGACATCACCGACAAGGTGATCCGCGCTCTGAACTCAGCCCGCTAGACCCGTGTTGACGCTCGGCTCCATCGTCGCGCAGCTCGGCGGGGAGCTCCGGGGCGATCCTTCCCTGCAGGTCACGCGCCTCGCGCCGCTCGAGACGGCGCAGGGCAGCGAACTGAGTTTCCTTTCGAATCCCAAGTACCGGCAGCAGCTGGCCACGTCGAAGGCGGGTTGCGTGATCGTGTCCGCGGCGATAGCCGACGAGGCCGCGGCGCGCGGCGCGGTGATCGTTGCGGACGACCCCTACCTTTACTTCGCGCGGCTCACGCAGCTGTGGAAGCGCTCTCGTTCGAAAGAGGACGGGCCCGCGATCCACCCGAGCGCGGTGGTGGACCCGGAGGCGGTGGTCGACCCGACGGCTCGCATCGGCGCGCTGTGCGTCGTGGAACGCGGTGCGCGCATCGGCGCGAATACCGTGCTGAAACCTCGGGTGATGGTCGCCGAGGACTGCGTCGTCGGCGAGCGCTGCATCCTGCACCCCGGCGTGGTGGTCGGCGCCGACGGCTTCGGCTTCGCGCCCGTCAAGGGCGGCTGGGAGAAGATCGAGCAGCTGGGCGCCGTGCGCATCGGCGACGACGTGGAGGTCGGCGCCAACACCTGCATCGACCGCGGCGCGCTCGACGACACCGTCATCGAGGACGGCGTGAAGCTCGACAACCTGATCCAGGTGGGCCACAACTGCCGCATCGGCCGCAACACCGCCATCGCCGGCTGCGTGGGCATCGCGGGCAGCGCCAACATCGGCGCCAACTGCACCATCGGCGGCGCGGCGATGATCCTGGGCCACCTCACGCTGGCCGACGGCGTGAACATCTCGGCCGGCTCGTTCGTCGCCCGCTCGATCCTCAAGCCGGGGCTGTACACCGGCATCTTCCCCATCGACGAAAATGCGTCCTGGGAAAAGAACGCCGCGACGCTGCGCCAGCTGTACCAGCTGCGCGAGCGGATCAAGGCGCTGGAGAAGAGTTCGAAATGACAATGGACATCCACGAGATCCTGAAGAAGCTGCCGCACCGCTACCCGATCCTGCTGGTGGACCGGGTGCTGGAAGTGGAGGAGGGCAAGCGCATCAAGGCGCTGAAGAACGTGACGATCAACGAGCCGTTCTTCATGGGCCACTTCCCGCACCGGCCCGTGATGCCGGGCGTGATGATGCTGGAGGCGATGGCGCAGGCCGCGGCGCTGCTCGCGTTCGCCGCGCAGGGCTCGCAGCCGGACGACAAGTCGGTCATCTACTTCGCGGGCATCGACGGCGCGCGCTTCAAGCGGCCGGTGGAGCCGGGCGACCAGCTCATCATGGAAGTGACGCTGGAGCGGGCCAAGGCCGGCATCTACAAGTTCAAGGGTGTGGCCAGCGTGGACGGCAACGTCGCGTGCGAGGCCGAGCTCATGTGCACCATGAGGAAGATCGCCTGATGGCGAACATCCACCCCACGGCGATCATCGAGCCGGGCGCGCAGCTGCACGAGACCGCCGTGGTGGAGGCGTACGCGATCGTGCGCGCCCACGTGAAGGTCGGCGCGCGCACCTGGATCGGGCCGCACGCGGTGGTGGAAGGGCACACGACCATCGGCGAGGACAACCGCATCTTCCAGTTCGCCTCCGTCGGCGCCGTCAACCAGGACAAGAAGTACAAGGGCGAGCCCTGCGAGCTGGTCATCGGCGACCGCAACACCATCCGCGAGTTCACCACGCTGAACATCGGCACGGTGCAGGGCGGCGGGGTGACGAAGATCGGCAGCGACAACTGGCTGATGGCGTACACGCACATCGCCCACGACTGCGTCCTCGGCAACAACATCACCTTCGCCAACAACGCGCAGCTGGCGGGGCACGTCGTCGTCGAGGACTGGGTGATCCTTGGCGGCTTCACCAACGTGCACCAGTTCTGCCACATCGGCGCGCACGGCATGACGGCGCTCGGCACGGTGCTGCTGGCGAACCAGCCGCCTTTCGTGATGAGCGATGGGCGCCCGGCGGCGGCGCGCTCGATGAATTTCGAGGGGCTGCGCCGGCGCGGCTTCTCGCCGGAGCGCATCTCGGCGGTGAAGGCGATGCACAAGATCCTGTACCGCGAGGGCCTCACGCTCGAGCAGGCGATCGAGAAGATCCGTGAGCTGCCGAAGAAGACGCCCGAAGCGCAGCCCGACGTCGACCTGATGCTGGGCTTCTTCGAGCGCATGCCGGCCGAGCGCGGCATCGTGCGATGAAGGTGGCGATGGTCGCCGGGGAGACCTCCGGCGACTTGCTGGGCGGCGCGCTCCTGAAGGCGCTTCAGTCGCGGTGGCCAGGCTTGCAAGCGCAGGGCATCGGCGGCGAGCGCATGATGGCCCAGGGCTTCGACGCGTGGTGGCCCAGCGACAAACTCGCGGTGCGCGGCTACGTCGAAGTGCTGCGCCACTACCGCGAGATCGTGGGCATCCGCAACCAGTTGCGCGACCGGCTCATCGCCAGCCCGCCGGATGTCTTCATCGGCATCGACGCCCCCGACTTCAACATCGACCTCGAAGGCGCTTTGCGCGAACGCGGCATCAAGACGGTGCACTTCGTCTGCCCCTCCATCTGGGCCTGGCGCGCCGAACGCGTGCACAAGATCAAGCGCTGCTGCGACCACGTGCTGTGCCTGTTCCCGTTCGAGCCCGAGCTGCTGCACAAGCACGGCATCGGGGCGACGTACGTGGGTCATCCGCTCGCGAGCACGATCCCGATGGAGCCGGACAAGGCCGCCGCGCGTGCCGCGCTCGAGCTCAGTGAAGACGACGACGTGGTGGCGATCCTGCCCGGCAGCCGCGGCTCGGAGGTCAAGTACCTCGCCGGCCGCTTCTTCGCGGCCGCGGCGGTCGTGAAGAAGCAGCGGCCGAAGGCGCGCTTCATCGTCCCTGCCGTGCCGCACCTCAAGGCGAAGATCTCGGCGGCTGCCGATTCCGCAGGGCTGGGCGACGCGCTGCGCGTGCTCGACGGCCAGTCCCACACCGCGCTCGCCGCCTGCGACGTCACACTGCTCGCCAGCGGCACCGCCACCCTCGAAGCCGCGCTCTTCAAGCGGCCCATGGTCGTCGCCTACGCGATGAACTGGCTCACCTGGACCATCCACCAGCGCCAGCACCTGCAGCCCTGGGTGGCGCTGCCCAACATCCTCGAGCGGGAATTCATCGTGCCGGAGTTGCTGCAGCACGACGCCAATCCCGAGCGGCTTGCAGGTGAAGTCTTGGACTGGTTCGCGCGTCCTGACAGAATGGCGGCCGTCCAGGAGAAATTCAGGGCGCAGCACGAGCTGCTGCGCCGAGATACCGCGAAGCTGGCCACCGATGCCATCGAAGAAGTCGTCAACCGCTAAGCCGCGCCAAGCCGCGTTTGCCGTGAAGGCGCGCCAGGCCGCGCTGGACTGGAGCCCCGACGGCCTGCTCGCGGGCGTCGACGAGGCCGGCCGCGGGCCGCTCGCCGGCCCGGTGGTCGCCGCCGCCGTCATCCTCGACGACGCGAAACGCATCCGCGGGCTTGCGGATTCCAAGCAGCTCACGGCTTTGCAACGCGAGCGCCTCTTCGACCAGATCCGCGAAAAGGCCCTGTGCTGCTCGGTGGGCGAGGCCAGCGTCGACGAGATCGACACCATCAACATCTACCACGCCACGATGCTCGCCATGAAGCGCGCCGTGGAGGGCCTGCGGCTGAAGCCGGCCAAGGTGCTGGTGGACGGCAACCGGCTGCCGAAGATCGAGGTGTACTGCGAAGCCATCGTCGGCGGCGACGCGAAAGTGAAGTCGATCTCGGCCGCGTCCATCATCGCCAAGGTGACGCGCGACCGCATGCTGGCGCAACTGCACGAGGAGTTCCCGCAGTACGGCTTCGCGGCGCACAAGGGCTACAGCACGCCCGAGCACCTCGAGGCGCTGCGCGTGCACGGGCCCTGCGTGCACCACCGCAAGTTCTTCGCGCCGGTGGCCCACCGCGTGATGATCGGCGGCGCGAGCGATGCCGACTTCGAGGCGCCGGCGCCGTGACCTCCGGTCCCGCGCTCATCACTTCCCGCGACAACCCGCTGCTGAAGGACCTGCGCAAGCTCGCGCAGGACTCGACCGCGTACCGCAAGCAAGGCCGTGTGTGGCTGGAGGGCGACCACCTCTGCCGCGCCGCGATCGAGCGGGGCGTGAAACCGGCGATCGCGGTGTTCCAGGAATCCGCGTGGCCGCAGTACGCCGGCGAGTTCGGCACCGTCGCGGACAAGACCGTGCTGCTGGCCGAAAACCTGTTCGCCAGCCTCAGCAGCCTCGACTCGCCCGCGAAGATGGGCTTCATCGTCAAGATGCCCGAGCAGGCTTTGCTGAAGAAGGGCGTCCCCACGGTCGTGCTGGACGGCCTGCAGGACACGGGCAACGTGGGCTCGATCCTTCGCTCGGCCGCCGCCTTCGGCTTCCGCCAGATCCTCGCCATCAAGGGTACGGCCGCGCTGTGGAGCCCGAAGGTGCTGCGCGCCGGCATGGGCGCGCACTTCGCGCTCGACCTGCTCGAGGGCATGGAGCCGCCCGACGCGCAGGCGCTCGACGTGCCGATCGTCGTGACAAGCTCGCACGAGGGTGAACTCCTTCACGAAACGAAGCTGCCGTGGCCCTGCGCCTGGGTGCTGGGCCACGAAGGCCAGGGCGTGAGCACGGCGATGATGGAGATAGCCGATCGCAAGATGCGGATCGCGCAACCCGGAGGCGAAGAATCCCTCAATGTCGCGGCGGCGGCGGCCATCTGCCTGCACGCCAGCGCCGCCGCCGGCGTCGCGAAGGCCGGCTAGAGGACGCGCAGCAGCTGCGCGATGCGCCGGGCAACCGCTGCTGCTGCGGCGCGTTCGGAGGTGGTGGCCGCGGGCAGGAAGTGCGAAAGCCGCGCCTCCGTCGCAAAGGCCTCGGCAACCGCGGCGCAACGCGCACGCTCTTCGGTGACGGCCAGCCGGATCGCATCCGTCATGTTGTCCTGCGTGAACGGCAGGGGGCCGGCCATGGGCTCGTGGCTGGCGCCCGCCGTGACTTGCTGCGCAGCGATCGCATCCGCTTCGTCGAGCAGGTGTTCCGCCCATTGCGCGCGCTGTTCGGGGTCGTTCATGGCATTACCCTCCGCGCGCGGCGCTGCGGGGCAGCACGGCGGTGAAGGTGGTTCCGGTTTCCTCGGCCGAGTCCAGCACCAGGCGGCCACCATGGGAGCGGACGATCTCGCGGCAGATGTACAGGCCCAGGCCGAGGCCGTCGCGCTCGGCGCCGTGTTCCTTGTCCGCTCCGGGGCGCCCACGCTCCATCGGCTGGAAGATGCGTTCGCGGTCCGCAGGCTGGATCGGCACGCCGAAGTTGTGCACGGCGACGTAGACCTCGCGCGGCGCGGACGTCATCTTCACGGTTATCTCGCCATCGCGCACGCCGTACAGCAGGGCGTTGCCGATGAGGTTGGACAGCAGCTGCCCGATGCGGCCTTCGTCCCAGCTGCCTTCGAAGTCGCCGTCCACCGAGAGCCGGATGGCGCGGTCCGGGTGCCGCACCTGGGTTTCCTGCACGACCTTGGCGACCTGCTCGTGCAGGTTGCCCGGCAGCCGCACGATCGGCATCACGCCGTCGGACTGGGCGCGCGTGTAGTCCACCACCTGTTCGATGATGCTGCGGATGCGCGTGGCCGCATTGACGATCGGCGCCGCCGCGGCCCGCGACAGCTGGCCCGAGCGCACCAGGTAGTCGGCGCTGAGCAGGATCGTGCCGAGGGGGTTGCGCACGTCGTGGCCCAGCACGCCGATGAAGAGTTCGGTGGACGTGCGGGTCTGGCCCGTGTAGCGCGCGACCGACTCGGCGATTGCCTGGTCGATGGCTTCGTTGAAGCGCGTGAGGTCCTGCAGGTCGGCAGCGGTGGTGGCGCCGCCCGCCGTCGCCCAGATGCGCAGCACGCTCGCACGCAAGGCACGGTACTCCGTGACCATGGCATCGACGGCGAAGCCGGCGATGATGCGGAAGTCGGCGTGCGTTTCGGCGGGTGTCGGTGCGCCATCGCGCTCGGCGAGCCCCTTGCCCTTGGCGTCCTGCTCGGCCGGCGACTGCGCCTGCGCCAGGTCCAGCGCGATCGTGTGGAGGATTTCGGCCGCGTGGTCGCGCAGGCCGAGCGCGTCGAGCGGCTGGCCCTCGTGGTCGACCGTGGCGGCGAATTCATCCCATGCGGCGAGGATCTCGGCCGAGTGGGTGCGGAGGAAGTCGGCAAGGGCCGATTGGCGCGGCGCGGTGCGCTGCGGCAAGTCGATGACGTCGGGGGAAGGCATGTCTGCACCTCGGTTCAGGTGCAGTGGCGGCCTGACTGGGCGTGAGCCCGGCGGCTAGAGGCACGAGGGAAGCCGCGTCAGTTGGGAACCTCATTGTACGCGCGCCGGGCTATAATCGGCGGCTTTCCCGCAAACCCCTGTACGCCTAGCGCATTCAAGCCGCCTCACCCCGACAAAAGCAACATCGAGACCCCGTCTTGATTCGCGTTTGGGCGTACCCGTAACCATTCGGAGAACCCAGTGCTTTCGTCGCTTCAGGGCGCTTACCCGCCCGCCATCCTGGCGCTCGCAGACGGCACGGTCTTCATCGGCAACTCCATCGGCGCAGCAGGCTCCTCCACGGGCGAGGTCGTGTTCAACACGGCACTCACCGGCTACCAGGAAATCCTCACCGACCCGAGCTACTGCCGGCAGATCGTCACGCTCACCTATCCCCACATCGGCAACTACGGCGTCAACGACGAGGACGTCGAAGCCGCGAAGGTGCACGCCGCCGGCCTGATCATCCGCGACCTGCCGCTCATCGCATCGAGCTTCCGCGCGGACATGACGCTGCAGCAGTACCTGCAGCGCGAGAACACCGTCGGCATCGCCAACATCGACACCCGCAAGCTCACCCGCATCCTGCGAACCCAGGGCGCGCAGAACGGCTGCCTGCTGGCGTTGAAGCAGGGCGAGGAAGTGACCCCCGCGCTCGTCGACAAGGCGGTCGCTGCCGCGCGCGGCGAGAAGTCGATGGCCGGCCAGGACCTCGCGAAGGTCGTCTCCGTCGACAAGCCCTACGACTGGACGCAGACCGAGTGGGAGCTCGGCGAAGGTTACGGCGAGCTCGCCGAGCCGAAGTACCACGTGGTCGCCTTCGACTACGGCGTGAAGAAGAACATCCTGCGCATGCTGGCCGAGCGCGGCTGCAAGGTGACGGTGGTGCCGGCGAAGACGCCCGCCGCCGAAGTGAAGAAGCTCAACCCCGACGGCGTTTTTCTCTCCAACGGCCCCGGCGACCCGGAGCCTTGCGACTACGCCATCACCGCCACGCGCGAGCTGATCGAAGAGGGCTACCCCACCTTCGGCATCTGCCTGGGCCACCAGATCATGGCGCTGGCTTCCGGCGCCAAGACCTTCAAGATGAAGTTCGGCCACCACGGCGCGAACCACCCGGTGAAGGACCTCGACTCCGGCCGCGTGAGCATCACCAGCCAGAACCACGGCTTCGCCGTCGACGAGAAGACGCTGCCCGCCAACCTGCGCCCGACGCACATCAGCCTGTTCGACGGCACGCTGCAGGGCCTGGCCCGCACCGACAAGCCCGCGTTCTGCTTCCAGGGCCACCCGGAAGCGTCGCCGGGCCCGCACGACATCGGCTACCTCTTCGACCGGTTCACCGGCCTGATGGACACGAACAAGAAGTAAGAGCCAGCGACATGCCGAAGCGTCAAGACATCAAGAGCATCCTCATCATCGGCGCCGGCCCGATCATCATCGGGCAGGCGTGCGAGTTCGACTACTCCGGCGTGCAGGCCTGCAAGGCGCTGCGCGAGGAGGGCTACAAGGTCATCCTGATCAACAGCAACCCCGCGACGATCATGACCGACCCGGCCACCGCCGACGTCACCTACATCGAGCCGATCACCTGGCAGACGGTCGAGAAGATCATCGCCAAGGAAAAGCCCGACGCGATCCTGCCCACCATGGGCGGCCAGACGGCGCTGAACTGCGCGCTGGACCTGTGGCGCAACGGCGTGCTGCACAAGCACAAGTGCGAGCTGATCGGCGCCACGCCCGAGGCGATCGACAAGGCCGAGGACCGCCAGAAGTTCAAGGAAGCGATGACGCGCATCGGCCTGGGCTCGGCGAAGTCCGGCATCGCGCACACGCTCGACGAGGCGTGGGAAGTGCAGAAGCAGGTGGGCTTCCCCGCCGTCATCCGCCCCAGCTTCACGCTCGGCGGCACGGGCGGCGGCATCGCCTACAACCCCGAGGAATTCGAGACCATCTGCAAGCGCGGCATCGAAGCCTCGCCGACCAACGAACTGCTGATCGAGGAGTCGCTCCTCGGCTGGAAGGAGTTCGAGATGGAGGTGGTGCGCGACAAGAAGGACAACTGCATCATCGTCTGCTCCATCGAGAACCTCGATCCGATGGGCGTGCACACCGGCGACTCGATCACGGTGGCCCCCGCGCAGACGCTGACCGACAAGGAATACCAGATCATGCGCGACGCCTCGCTGGCGGTGCTGCGCGAGATCGGTGTGGACACGGGCGGCAGCAACGTGCAGTTCTCGATCAACCCGAAGGACGGGCGCATGATCGTGATCGAGATGAACCCGCGCGTGTCGCGTTCGTCCGCGCTGGCGTCCAAGGCCACGGGCTTCCCGATCGCCAAGGTTGCCGCCAAGCTGGCCGTGGGCTACACGCTGGACGAGCTGCGCAACGAGATCACGGGCGGTGCGACGCCCGCTTCGTTCGAGCCGTCCATCGACTACGTCGTCACCAAGATCCCGCGCTTCGCCTTCGAGAAGTTCAAGGACGCCAACGACCGCCTCACCACGCAGATGAAGTCGGTGGGTGAAGTGATGGCCATGGGCCGCACCTTCCAGGAGTCGTTCCAGAAAGCCCTGCGCGGCCTCGAGGTCGGCGTGGACGGCATGAACGAGAAGACGAAGGACCGCGAGCTGCTCGAGAAGGAGCTGGGCGAGCCCGGCCCGGAACGCATCTGGTACGTGGGCGACGCGTTCGCCGCGGGCTGGTCGGTCGACGAGGTCTACGAGATCACGAAGATCGACAAGTGGTTCCTGGTGCAGATCGAGCAGATCGTGAAGATCGAGCTCGACCTCGACAGGCTGGTCGAGGAGAAGGGCGAGCAGGCGCTGGCCGCCATCGACGAGCCCACGCTGCGCGCGCTCAAGCGCAAGGGCTTCTCCGACCGGCGCCTGGCCAAGCTGCTCAAGACCACGGACAAGGAAGTGCGCGAGCTGCGCAAGAAGCTCAATGTGCGCCCGGTCTACAAGCGCGTGGACACCTGCGCCGCCGAGTTCGCCACCAACACCGCCTACATGTACTCGACCTACGAGGACGAGTGCGAGGCCGAGCCGACCAGCAAGAAGAAGATCATGGTGCTGGGCGGCGGGCCCAACCGCATCGGCCAGGGCATCGAGTTCGACTACTGCTGCGTGCACGCCGCGCTCGCGCTGCGCGAGGACGGCTACGAGACCATCATGGTCAACTGCAACCCCGAGACGGTGTCCACCGACTACGACACGTCGGACCGCCTGTACTTCGAGCCGCTCACGCTCGAGGACGTGCTGGAAATCGTCGACAAGGAAAAGCCCACCGGCGTGATCGTGCAGTACGGCGGCCAGACGCCGCTGAAGCTGGCGCTGGGCCTGGAGCGCGAAGGCGTGCCGATCATCGGCACCTCGCCCGACATGATCGACGCGGCCGAAGATCGCGAGCGCTTCCAGAAGCTGCTGCACCAGCTGAACCTGCGCCAGCCGCCCAACGCCACGGCCCGCACCGAGACCGAAGCGCTGGAGAAGGCGCAGGCGCTCGGCTACCCGCTCGTCGTGCGCCCCAGCTACGTGCTGGGCGGCCGCGCGATGGAGATCGTGCACGAGCAGCAGGACCTGGAGCGCTACATGCGCGAGGCCGTGAAGGTGTCGAACGACTCGCCCGTGCTGCTGGACCGGTTCCTCAACGACGCGGTCGAGTGCGACGTGGACTGCATCGCCGACGCCACCGGCCGCGTGTTCATCGGCGGCGTGATGGAGCACATCGAGCAGGCCGGTGTGCACTCGGGCGATTCGGCGTGCTCGCTGCCGCCGTACTCGCTGTCGAAGGAAACAGTCGACGAGCTCAAGCGCCAGACCGCCGCGATGGCCAAGGCGCTCAATGTCATCGGCCTTATGAACGTGCAGTTCGCCATCCAGGAGATCGAGGGCAAGGACGTCATCTACGTGCTCGAAGTGAACCCGCGTGCATCGCGCACGGTGCCGTACGTGAGCAAGGCCACCGGCATCCAGCTGGCCAAGGTCGCCGCGCGCTGCATGGTCGGCAAGTCGCTGGACGAGCAGGGCATCACGAAGGAAGTGACGCCGCCTTACTTCAGCGTGAAGGAAGCCGTGTTCCCGTTCGTGAAGTTCCCGGGCGTGGACACCATCCTCGGCCCGGAGATGAAGTCCACGGGCGAGGTAATGGGCGTCGGCAAGACCTTCGGCGAAGCCTTCGTGAAGAGCCAGATGGGCGCGGGTACCAAGCTGCCCAAGCCGTCCGACGGCAAGGTGTTCCTCACCGTGAAGAACGCCGACAAGCCGCGCGCCGTTGCCGTGGCGCGCGAGCTCGCCGCGATGGGCTTCGCGATCGTCGCCACCAAGGGCACGGCCGCCGCGATCAGCGCCGCCGGCATCGAGTGCCAGGCCGTGAACAAGGTCACCGAGGGCCGCCCGCACGTGGTGGACATGATGAAGAACAACGAGATCTGCCTCGTCATCAACACGGTGGAAGAGCGCCGCAACGCGATCCGCGACTCGCGCGCGATCCGCACGAACGCGCTGACGTCCCGCGTCACCACCTTCACCACCATCGCCGGCGCCGAAGCCGCGGTGGAGGGCATGAAGGCGATGGCGAACCTGGACGTGATTTCGGTGCAGGAGATGCACGCGCAGCTCGCCGTCGCCTAAAATACGCGCTATCGACGAACCGCCGGCCGGTAACGCCCGGCGGTTTCCCTTTGTGGAGACAAGACAGCAATGCCTACCATCCCCATCACCAAGCGCGGCGCCGAAATGCTCAAGGCGGAACTGCACCGCCTGAAGACCGTGGACCGCCCCGGCGTGATCACCGCGATCGCCGAAGCCCGCGCGCAGGGCGACCTGTCCGAGAACGCCGACTACGACGCCGCCAAGGAGCGGCAGGGCTTCATCGAAGGCCGCATCCGCGACCTCGAGGGCAAGCTGTCCAACGCGCAGGTCATCGACCCGTCCACCGTGGACGGCGGCGGCAAGGTCGTGTTCGGCGCCACGGTCGAACTCGAAGAAGAAGAGAGCGGCGAGAAGGTCCGCTACCAGATCGTCGGCGAGGACGAGGCCGACCTGAAGCAGGGCCTGATCAACGTGTCCAGCCCGATCGCCCGCGCGCTGATCGGCAAGGAAGAGGGCGACACCGCCGAAGTGCAGGCGCCCGGCGGCATCAAGCGCTGGGAGATCGTGGCGGTCCACTACCAGTGAACGCGCTGAAGGCTCGCCTGCCGGTGCTGGCGGCGGCGCTGTGGTGGGGAAGCCTCACGGCGATCGGATTCATGGCCGTGCCTCTGCTGTTCGCTAATGCGTCGTCACCCGCCGTTGCGGGTCAGCTCGCCGCCAGGCTGTTCACCGCGCAGACTTACCTGTCGCTCGGATGCGGCCTCGTGCTGCTCTACACGACGCGCCTGCAGGGCTGGGTGCTCGCCGGCCTGATCCTCGACCTGCTGATCGAGTTCGCCGCCGCCCCGCGCATCCGCGCCCGTGAGAACCTGGCGCTGTGGCACGGCGCGGGCACGGCGATGTACGCCTTGCAGTGGCTTTGCGCTCTCGTCGTGCTGTGGAAGCTCAGCCGAGGGAGCGCTTCTTCACCGACTTCTGCTTCGGCTTCCCCTTCTTGACCAGGCCGCCGGTCGTCAGGCGCTGGTTGCCGAGCACGCGGACGCTCTTGACCTCGGGCCGCTGGCCGCCGCGGCTGGAGTTCTTCACGACCTTGAAGTCGCGGGGGCCGCGCTTGCGTTCCTCGTCCTCGGCGGCCGCGCGCTCCTTCTTCGGCTTGGGGCGCCACAGCACCAGCAGCTTGCCGATGTGCTGGATGGGCGCGGCGCCGAGGGTGTCGCACAGCTCCTGGTAGATGGCTTCGCGCTGTTCGCGGTCGTCGCCCTGCACGCGGACCTTGATCAGGCCGTGGGCGTTGAGCGCGGCGTCGGTCTCCTTCTTGACGGCCGGGGTGAGGCCGTCGCTGCCGATCATCACGACGGGGTCGAGATGGTGGGCGTCGGCGCGGTGCGCCTTGCGTTCGGCAATGGTCAGTTCGATGGCAGTCATAAAACGTATTATCCCAGTGAGATGAAAGTCAAGACGAAGAGCAAGAAGGTCAACAAGGCGTGGCTCAACGACCACGTGAACGACCCGTACGTCCGGCTCGCGCAGAAAGAGGGCTACCGCGCCCGCGCCGCCTACAAGCTCAAGGAGATCGACGAGCAGCTCGGCCTCATCAAGCCGGGCTACGTGGTGGTGGACCTGGGCTCCACGCCCGGCGCCTGGAGCCAGTACGTGCGCCGCAAGCTCGCGCCGGAGGGCGCGGCTGTCGGCCAGTTGAATGGCACCATCATCGCGCTCGACCTCCTGCCTATGGAGCCGGTCGAAGGCGTCACGTTCCTGCAGGGTGACTTCCGCGAGCCGGAGGTCCTGGCCAGGCTGGAGGCGGTGCTCGCCGGCCGCCCGGTGGACGCCGTGGTCTCGGACATGGCGCCCAACCTCTCAGGCATCGAATCCGCCGACGCCGCCCGCATCTCCCACCTCGTGGAGCTGGCGGTGGAATTCGCCGGCAACCACCTCAAACCGGATGGCGCCCTGGTCGTGAAGGTGTTCCACGGCAGCGGCTACAGCCAGCTGGTGAAGCTTTTCAAGGAACGTTTCCGGGTTGTGAAGCCTCTGAAGCCGAAGGCCTCCCGCGACAAGTCGTCGGAAACCTTCCTCGTGGGGATCGGCGTCAAGGCCCGTAAGTGAGGTCCGTCAAGGGGAATGTGGCGAATTTGCATCAAAGGTTGACTTGAAACCCCTAGAATGGGCAGCAACTAGGCTCGGGTAGCCTCACCCCCTCGTCCGGAGACAGTTTTGAACAATCAGTGGTTTTCCAAGATCGCCGTCTGGCTGGTGATCGCACTGGTCCTCTTCACCGTATTCAAGCAGTTCGACACGCGCGGCGCCGCAGGCGCCACCGGCATGGGCTACTCGGATTTCCTCGAAGAAGTCCGCAACAAGCACATCAAGAGCGCCGTCATCCAGGAGGGCCAGGGCGGCACCGAGATCATCGCCATGACCACGGACGACCGGAAGGTGCGCACGACAGCCACCTACCTCGACCGCGGCCTCGTGGGCGACCTCATCAACAACGGCGTCAAGTTCGACGTCAAGCCGCGTGAAGAGGGCTCGCTGCTCATGACGCTGCTGGTGTCGTGGGGCCCGATGCTGCTGCTCATCGGCGTGTGGATCTACTTCATGCGGCAGATGCAGGGCGGCGGCAAGGGCGGTGCCTTCAGCTTCGGCAAGAGCAAGGCGCGCATGCTGGACGAGTCCAGCAACCAGGTCACCTTCACCGACGTCGCGGGCTGCGACGAGGCCAAGGAAGAGACCAAGGAGGTCGTGGACTTCCTGAAGGACCCGCAGAAATTCCAGAAGCTGGGCGGCCGAATCCCGCGCGGCCTGCTGCTGGTCGGCCCCCCGGGCACCGGCAAGACGCTGCTGGCCAAGGCCATTGCCGGCGAGGCCAAGGTGCCGTTCTTCTCGATCTCCGGCTCCGACTTCGTGGAGATGTTCGTCGGCGTGGGCGCGGCCCGCGTGCGCGACATGTTCGAGAACGCCAAGAAGAACGCGCCCTGCATCATCTTCATCGATGAAATCGACGCCGTGGGACGCCAGCGTGGCGCGGGCCTGGGCGGCGGCAACGACGAGCGCGAGCAGACCCTCAACCAGATGCTGGTGGAGATGGACGGCTTCGAGACCAACCTCGGCGTGATCGTGATCGCGGCCACCAACCGCCCCGACATCCTCGACTCCGCGCTGCTGCGCCCGGGCCGCTTCGACCGCCAGGTCTACGTGACGCTGCCGGACATCCGCGGCCGCGAGCAGATCCTCAACGTGCACATGCGCAAGGTGCCGATCGGCCAGGACGTGAAGGCCGAGGTCATCGCGCGCGGCACGCCGGGCATGTCCGGCGCCGACCTGGCCAACCTCTGCAACGAAGCCGCCCTGATGGCCGCCCGCCGCAACGCGCGCGTGGTGGAGATGCAGGACTTCGAGAAGGCCAAGGACAAGATCATCATGGGCCCGGAGCGCAAGTCCATGGTCATGCCCGAGGAGGAGCGCCGCAACACCGCTTACCACGAGGCCGGCCACGCCATCATCGGCAAGCTGCTGCCCAAGTGCGACCCGGTGCACAAGGTCACCATCATCCCGCGCGGCCGCGCGCTGGGCGTGACGATGAGCCTGCCCGAGAAGGACCGCTACTCGTACGACCGCGAGTACATGCTCAACCAGATCGCCATGCTCTTCGGCGGCCGCATCGCCGAGGAAGTGTTCATGAACCAGATGACCACCGGCGCTTCGAACGACTTCGAGCGCGCGACGCACCTGGCGCGCGACATGGTGATGCGCTACGGCATGAGCGACGCGCTCGGCCCGATGGTGTATGCCGAGAACGAGGGCGAGGTCTTCCTCGGCCGCTCGGTCACCAAGACCACGAACATCTCCGAGCAGACCATGCAGAAGGTCGACCAGGAGGTGCGCCGCATCATCGACGAGCAGTACGGCCTGGCCCGCAAGCTCATCGAGGACAACGCGGACAAGATGCACGCGATGGCCAAGGCCCTGCTCGAGTGGGAAACCATCGACGCGGAGCAGCTGGACGACATCATGGCCGGCAAGGAGCCGCGCCCGCCGAAGGACTTCACGCCTCGCGTGCCGCCATCGGGTACGGGCGGGCCGTCGCCGACGGTGAACCCGGAGCCGAACGCGGCGTAATCAAAAGGGCCCTTCGGGCCCTTTTTTCACATGCACTGGCAAACCTCCCGCTACCTCGTCGACCTCTCGAAGCCCCGCGTGATGGGCATCGTCAACGTCACGCCCGACTCCTTTTCCGACGGTGGCCAGTTCGCCAGCACGCAGCAGGCGCTGAAGCACTGCGAGCAGCTTCTGCTCGACGGCGCCGACATCCTCGACATCGGCGGCGAATCCAGCCGCCCCGGCAGCCCGCCGGTGCCGCTGGCCGACGAGCGCGCCCGCGTGATGCCGGTGCTGCGCGAGGCGGTGCAGCTGGGCGTGCCGGTCTCGGTGGACACGTACAAGCCGGAGATCATGCGCGAGGCGCTGGAGCTCGGCGCCGATATCGTCAACGACATCTGGGCGCTCGGCCGCCCCGGCGCCCGCGAGGCGGTTGCCGCGCACGCGTCATGCGGTGTGTGCCTGATGCACATGCACGGCGAGCCGCAGACCATGCAGCGCTCGCCGATGGAAGGCGATGCGGTGCCGCAAGTGCGCGACTTCCTTCGCAACGCAACCGAAGCGCTGCTCGCGCTGGGCGTCGACCGCTCGCGCGTGGTGTGGGACCCGGGCATCGGCTTCGGCAAGACGGTGGAGCAGAACTTCTCGCTGCTCGCGCGGCAGGCCGAACTGCTCGCCGACGGCTACCCCGTCCTCGCGGGCTGGTCGCGCAAGTCCTCGCTGGGCGCGGTCACCGGCCAGCCGGTGAACGACCGCGTGGTCGCGAGCGTCGCCGCCGCGCTGCTGTCGGTGGACCGCGGCGCGCGCATCGTCCGCGTGCACGACGTGAAGGACACCGTGGCCGCGCTGAAGGTGTGGGGCGCTACAATTTCGGTAGCAAATCAGGTGCAGACCGCGAAAGGGAGTTCATGAGCAGGAAGTATTTCGGCACCGACGGCATTCGCGGCACCGTCGGCACGGCGCCCATCACACCGGACTTCGTGCTGAAGCTCGGTCACGCGGTCGGCAAGGTGCTCAAGCGCACCGAGGCCAACCCCACGGTGCTGATCGGCAAGGACACGCGCATCTCCGGCTACATGCTCGAAGCGGCGCTCGAGTCCGGCCTCAATTCCGCCGGTGTGGAGGTGGTGCTGCTCGGCCCGCTGCCCACGCCCGGCGTCGCCTACCTCACGCGCGCGCAGCGCGCGAGCCTGGGCGTGGTGATCAGCGCCAGCCACAACCCGTACCCGGACAACGGCATCAAGTTCTTCAGCGCGCAGGGCACCAAGCTGCCCGACGAATGGGAAGAGGCCGTGGAGCGCGAGCTGGACGAGCCCCCGGCGTGGGTGGGCTCCGGCGCGCTCGGCCGATCGCGGCGGCTGGAAGATGCGGCGGGGCGCTACATCGAGTTCTGCAAGAGCACCTTCGCGCACGACCTCACGCTCAAGGGCCTGAAGATCGCGGTGGATGCGGCCCATGGCGCGGCGTACCACATCGCGCCCAAGGTGTTCCACGAGCTGGGCGCCGACATCGTGTGCATGGGTTGCTCGCCGGACGGCCTGAACATCAACGACGGCGTCGGCGCCACGCACCCCGAAGCACTGGTGCAGTCGGTCAAGGAGAACAACGCCGACTTCGGCGTGGCCCTCGACGGCGATGCGGACCGCGTGCAGATGGTCGATTCCGAAGGGCGCCTCTTCAACGGCGACGAACTGCTGTACGTGATGGTCATCGACCGCCTCGAGCGCGGCGAGAAGGTGCCCGGCGCCGTCGGCACGCTCATGACCAACATGGCGGTGGAGCTGGCCCTCAAGAAGCGTGGGGTGGAGTTCGTGCGCGCCAAGGTCGGCGACCGCTACGTGCTCGAGGAGCTGGAAAAGCGCGGCTGGTGCCTGGGCGGCGAAGGCTCCGGCCATTTGCTCGCGCTGGACAAGCACACCACCGGCGACGGCCTCGTCACCGCGCTGCAGGTGCTGAAGGTGCGCGCGCGCAGCGGCAGGACGCTGGCGCAGCTGCTCGAAGGCGTCACGCTGTTCCCGCAGACCCTGATCAACGTGCGGCTCGCACCGGGGCAGGACTGGAAGAAGAGCGAGAAGCTCGCGAGCGAGACGAAGCAACTCGAATCGGAGCTCAATGGCTCCGGCCGCGTGCTGATCCGCGCCAGTGGTACCGAGCCCGTGCTGCGTGTGATGGTGGAAGCGGCCGATGCCAAGCTCGCCAAGTCCGGCGCCGAACGCCTCGCACAGGCGGTCCAGGCCGGTTGACCCGTGCAGCCGCGCGTCATCGCAGTCCACCGCAGCGGCAGCCACAGCTTCACCAAGTACGCCGAGGAAGCCGTCACGCTGGTGCCCGGCCTCGGCGTGCAGGGTGACGCGCATTCGGGGGAGACCGTCAAGCACCGCTCGCGTGTGGCGCGCGACCCCAGCCAGCCCAACCTGCGGCAGGTGCACTTGATCCACGCGGAGCTGTTCGACGAACTGGTGGAGAAGGGCTTCGCGGTGTTCCCGGGCGACCTGGGCGAGAACGTCACCACGCGCGGCATCGACCTGCTGGCGCTGGCGGAAGGCACCATCCTCCGGCTTGGGACGGATGCAAGGGTGCGCGTCACGGGCCTGCGCAACCCGTGCTCGCAGCTCGATCGGTTCCTCCCGGGCCTGATGGCCGCCGTTCTTGACCGGGACGCCCAAGGCCAGTTGGTGCGCAAGGCAGGCGTGATGGGCGTCGTCCTCAGTGGCGGCGAAGTGCGCCCGGGCAGCCCGATATCAGTCGAAATACCGCCTGCTCCGCACCGGCCGCTTGCACCAGTCTGACGCGGCCCCGCCCGCTCGTCGCGCCCCAACCACACGAAAGTCCGAGGGGCTTCGCAAGTCTTTCGCGAAGGTCTACATTCTTCTCATGCGCCGCACAATTTCCACCGTGCTGGGCCTGCTTTCCCTCATCGCAGGCCTCGGGGCCCCCATCGGGGCCTCCGCGCAGGGCTTTTCGGCCAATTACTCGCTGCACGTCCCCGAGCTTCGCATCAGCGCCCCGGCCTCGGGCCTTTCGCTGGAAGCGGGCCAGAAGTGGTTCGCGCGCGTCGGCGTCGGCTCCAGCATCGTGGACCAGGAGCGCCTCAGTGTCGGCGGCGGCTACCGCTTCCCGGACGGCCAGGCCGTCTCGGTGCAGCTGGTTCGCGGCCTCGGGCAGGACCGCATGGGCCTGGCGGTGCGCTACGACTGGGCCAGCAACTACTACCTGCGCGTGTCGTACGACCGCCGCTGGGGCGAGGCCCTCACGAGCTCGCAGCCGGACATGCTGCGGTTCTCGGCGGGCATCCGCTTCTAGCCCGGGCACCCGCCTCCTCCCGTTCAGAGGTTGTTCAACACCGCGGTGCCGTCGGCACCGATCAGGCCACCGTCGTTGCGCGTGATGACGATGGTCGCCGACCGCGGCCGCCCGTTCGCGCCGCCCGCGCCGTAGCCCGCGTTCGCGGGCCAGTGGCTCAGGAACCTTGACGGGTCGGCGATGTTGGCCTTGGCGATCGTCTCGCCCGGGTGCTGGATGTTCACGATCAGCGCGCGGCCATCGGGCGTCTCGGTGATGCCGGTGATCTCGCAGTCCTTCGGCCCCACCAGGAAGCGGCGCAGGTTCGCCGCCGTCGGTTTGGCGCCCACGCGCGTCTGCACGGTCAGCTTGCTGCCGTCGGCCTTGGTGTACTCGATCGACTGCGTCGCGCCGTCACCCACCTGGCCCGGCTTGGCGATGAGCAGCATGCAGTTGGTGACGTCGGTGTAGGCGCCGTCGTCCGTCTCGATGTAGAGCAGGCCGGTCTTGGCGCTGAAGCGCACGCCGTCCGGGCTGGAAAAGTCCCGGTCGCCCGAGAGGCCCGAGAGGTTCACCTTGGCGGCATCCATTCCCGACTCCGCGCCGAACAGGTAGATGTCCCAGCTGAAGGCGGTCGCGCCGGGCTCGCTGTCGCGAAAGCGGATGATGTGCCCGTTGATGTTGCCCGGCGCCGTCGCCGCCGTCGGCGCATCGGTGTATGAGCGCGGGTTGGCCGCGTCGAGCGCCTGCTGCGACGAGGCGCTCGGCTCCACCTTGCGGTTGCCGTTGTTCGTGAGCGTGACGTACACCTCGCCCGTGACCGGGTGCACGGCCGACCACTCGGGGCGGTCCATCTTCGTGGCGCCCACGGCATCGGCGGCGAGGCGCGCATTCACCAGCACGTCGGCCTGGTCGGCAAAGCGGTAGGCGGCGTAGGAAGCGATCGTGCTGTTGGCGATCGTGAGCTCGATCCACTGGCCGGTGCCGTCCGCGTTGAACTTCGCGGCATACAGCCTGCCGCTGTCGAGGTACTTGTCGCCCGTGGCCATGCGGTTCGCGGCGTTCGCGTCGTTGGCGTCCCAGTTGGCGGTGCTCACGAACTTGTAGATGTATTCGCCGCGCGAGTCGTCCCCCATGTACACGGCCAGCGGCTTGCCGGCCTGCGGCACGCCGAACACGCCCATCTCGTGGGCGAAGCGGCCGAGCGCGGTGCGCTTGCGGGCGGCAACAGCCGGCTCGTACGGGTCCACTTCGACCATCCAGCCGAACGTGTTCATCTCGTTGCGGTAGTCGTCGGTGCCGTCGGTGGAGGTACCGGCCTGGCTGACGTTCCAGCGTGCGTAGGCATCGGCGATGCCGGCGGTTTCCCAGCCGTGGCGGCTCGCGGCGCCTTGCGCCTTGCCGTAGCGGCTGAGCGAGACGACGCTCTTCGCCGTGTTGCCGCCGCGCGCCGCGTCATCGGTGGATGCACGCGTGAAGTAGTTGACCCAGTTCTCCTCGCCCGAGAAGTACGTGCCCCACGGCGTGGTGCTCGCGCCGCAGTTGTTGATCGTGCCGCGCGTGTCGGTGCCCGCGGCCGAGTACTTCGTCTTCAGCAGCGCGTGGCCGCGTACCGGCCCGCTCATCTGCATCGGCGTGAGTGGCGTGATGCGGCGGTTCAAGGCGGAGTCGCGCGCGTATGCGTAACGGCCGTTCGTGCGGCGCACTTCGACGACGGAGATGCCGTGCGCGGCCATTTCCTTGTCCGCTTCGGCGGCAGGGCGCGGGTTGGCCGTGACGCCGTTCGCGTGCAGGAACTGGTCGGTGATCGCCTCGTGGTTCATCGCGAGCAGGCCGCGATCCGACGCGGATGCGCTGCGCGTGCCCGCTGCCGACAGCCCGAACCACTCGATGCCGTCGTGGTGGTCGCCGGCGCGCGTTTCGAAGCTCGTGTCCGTGCCGTCGTTCTTGAACTCGGGCGTCGCCGTGTCGAGCGGGTCGCCGAGTGCATAAAGCACCGTGGCCGTGTAGCCCGCCGGAACCGTCACGACATCGGCGAGGCTCTTGGCCACGGCGTTGAAGCCGAGGGACAGTGGCGTGGGCGGCGCCGTGCCGCCGGCTGCGGGCGCAGGCGCGGCGGCCACTTCAGCGTCGCTGCCGCCGCCGCACGCGGCCACCGAGAACGAGCCGAGCACGGCGGCACCGGCGGTGCCGAGGCCGAAGCGCAGCGCGCCGCGGCGCGACATGCGCTGCTCCACGATGTCCTGGATGGCGGGGTTGGAACTGGTGTTGGAGTCCTCTTCGTACATGCGAGTGGTCTTTCTTCGGTGCTGCTTGGGGAAAACAGCCGCGAAGCGTAGGCGCCGTGTGTTGCACGTGCGTGACATCGGCAGACTTCGGTCCCGGCCGCGTTTCACCAATCCGTCACGCGGGCTGCGCAGACTCGCGCCATGCCCGAAGCCCCCGACGATTTCTCCGCGCTCGCGCACTCGCTTTGCGAAGCCGCACGCGCGCCGGCACCGCCGCTCGAACGCGACGCCGAAGGCGGCATTCACGTGGACCTCGACGTCGGCGGCGTCGCGGTCACCGTCACGCACCTGCCCGACCATTTCCCCGCCCATGTCTTCGTCCTCGTCGCCTTCGGGCCCCTGCCACACGAGGGGGAAGCCGCTTCATCGCGCGAATTCCTCGACGCCAACCTGCTGATGATGCGCCCGGGTGCGCCGGTGTTCGGCCGGGACCCCCTCGACGGGCAGGTCGTGCTGCACGCGTGCTGCGCGATGGCGAACGTCGACGGCGAGTTGCTGCTGGCCGGCATCGGCGTGGCGGCCGGCATGGCGCGCGAGTGGCGCCGCACGGGCAGGCTCGCCGCGGCTGCGCATGAAGAGGCGATGCCGTTCGGCGCCGCGGTGGGCTGAGCGATGGGGCCGGGACCGTATTCACGTTCCGCCAGCCCACGCGCAGTGCACTTCGGGCCGCCGGATTCCCCTTCGCGGCCCGCGCAACCGGGTGCGCGTCCGATCGGGGCCCCGTGCCCACGGCCCCGTTGCGGCGATTGCCTGTGCAGCGGCGTGTACAACCTTGCCGTCGCGTTCATACCCGGGTGCGTGGGTTTCGCGACGCAGGCGGCGACGTCCTGGGTCGGCTTCGAGGCCGCGCAGCGGCTGGTGGGCCACACGGGCGACGACGTGAGTGGCGCGGCGCTGGACTTGAAACTGGCGGCTGCCACGGTCGGTGTCGCGACCTTCGGCACCGTCGTTGCCGCTCGTGCGGGGCCGCTCCTGCGCGCGGGGCTCGAGGCCCGGCTGGAGCGCGAACTGCTGCGATGCCATGCAGCGGCCCTGTACACCGCCGTCTTCCTCGTGGCCGCGGTGGCGCCGGTCGCCACGGCTTTCGTCGCGGGCGCCATCGGCGGCGCGCGGCGGGGGCAGGCGGTGCTGGACTGCGTCGCCTTCATCTACGTCGCGGGCTTCGTGCGCGACCTGGCCAACGAATACATCCCGCGGCCGCTCATGCTGCACCTGCACGACATGGAGCCGCACGCCGACAGCCCGTTCCTGATCGGCCGGCGCCTGGGCCCGCAGGAAGCGCTGCGCCGGCGAAGCGGCTATGCGATGGCTTGCTCGATGGTGCCGAACGTCGTGTTCGCCGCCATCGGCCGCTACTTGCAGGGCACGGCGATCCCCGGTCATCCCGCCATCGCTTTCGCCCTCACGCGCGGCCTCTACGAGCTGGCCAACCGGATGAGCCGGGGCGCCGCCGCCGCCTGCGACGGCGGGTACCTCGATGTGCACGTCGCGTGCGGCGACCCGCGCATGGACCTCAAGGAGCAGCTCGGCGAGACGGTGATGCGCAGCCTGCTGGCGTTGCCGCCGGCCGCCGTCTACGCACTGGCCGACCTGCTGCAGGACGCGAGCCCCGCGGGGCACTGGAGCCTGTCGTCGATCGGCTGGCTGCTCTCGGCGGGCGCGGAGTGGCGGGGGCAACTGAAGGACTGGGGGCAGCTCGGTGAGAGCATGCGCGAGCCAGGGCATTCCGCCGCGCAGCAAGCACCGCAGGCACCGCTGCGGATCGTCGTCGCCGAGGCGTCGCCTCTGCCCCCGCAGAATCGCTGATCCACCTAGCTCCAGAACGGTGTGGCGTGCTTCGCGTAGCGACGGCACGCCGACGCGCACCGCGCGACCCCTGCGGCGCGCCGCGCCTGCAGCCACCCGACCGCGAACCAGGCATTCGGGTCCCCGGCCGCACGTGCGCGCCAGAAACCGGCGGCCACCCACTCGTCCTGGAACTCGCCGAGCGCGTCCTGCACCGGCTTGAGCGCGTTGGTGAATGCCTCCACCTTGCGGGCTTCGTACAAGCCGGCCGCGGCCTCGGCCAGGTAGCGCAGGCGCTTGAAGCGTTTGCGCAGGCCATGCTGTTCCTCGTGCGGCAGGTCTTCGAACCTGCCGCCATCCTTCACGACGTGCCGGTGCAATGCGGCGAGGCGCTGCCCGATGTGCCTGCGCACCGCACCCGGGCCGGGCTCGCGCGGCGGCGCCGTCGCCGACAGGCGCCCGAGCAGCTGCAGCAGCACCGCCTGCAGGCGCAGGTCGCGTGCGACCTGCTGCGGGTCGGGCGCCACGGATGCGGCAGGCGGCAACTCGAGTGGCGGCGCGCCGTCCGCGCGCATCGATTCGAGCAGCTTCGGCTGCAGGTGCGCGGCGTCGCGCTGCGCGCCGAGCGCACGGAACGCTGCCGCCAGCACGGCCATGTCGCCCGGCGTGGCCAGTGCTTCGAGGCCTTCGAGCTCGTGCAGCGCCGTGCGCAGCCGCCGCAGGCCCACGCGCATCTGGTGCACGTGCTCCTCGTCCCATGCGCCGCGCGCGATCTCGCTGCCGTTGCCCAGCACCTGCCGCAACGCCGCGCCGGCGAGGGCGCGCACGGCGGAATGCTGGCGCAGCTTGCGCAGGCGCCGCGGCGCTTCGAAGCCGGCCGGAGGTGCCAGCTTCAACCCGCGCGCAAGGCGCTCGCCGCGCATCGCCTTCGACGCCGTGTCAAGCCACAGCCCGTGGCGTTCGCACCATTGCTGCGCCAGCTCGACCGCCACTTCGCGGCTGCCGGCCTTCAGCTCGAACTCGATCTCGCACACGTCCGCTTTCCGGCGGCCGGCGCGGATGGCGCCGACGTCCAGCGCCACTTCCACGGTGGTGGTGCCCGCCACGAGGTCGCGCCTCGTGCGCTCGATGTCGGTGCGATAGACCTCGACGAGTGCGCCGTCCTTCGTGCCACGCAGCGCTCGCGCGAGCGCATCGCCCGCATCGCTGCCGTGGTGTCGTTCGACGCGCACTTCGGCTGCATCGCCCCTGGCCAGGGTCACGTTGTGCTCGGTGCGGTGCAGCAGGCCGTCGCCTTCGGCCTTGACGGTCTGCACCCAGTCGCTGCCTTCCTGCCGCAGCCGCAGGCCGATGCGCTGCCTCGCCAGCGCGCCGTCCTGCGTATCGAAGTAGCGTGCGCGCAGCCGCTCGCGCCGCGCGCCGCCGCGCTGCACGGCGGCCTTCAGCGACGCGAGCCTGTCCGCGGGAACGTGCAGCTTGATTTCGAACTCGCCCATCGGCTGCAATCATGTCACAGCCCGCGGCCGCCCGGGACGAACTGTATATACTGTTTATCCCGTTTCAACGACACCGACCCGTCCCATGGCAACCAGCAAGAAGACCGCCGGGCCCGCGCCCGCCGCGAAGAAGCGCGCCGCCCGCAAGGCAGCCCCGCCCGTCAAGGCTGCGCCGGCGCCCGCGGCCCAACCCAGGGCGGCCAGGGCAAAGGAAGAAAAGCCGGCGAAGGTCAAGCTGGTGCGCGACTCCTTCACGATCCCCAAGACCGAATACGCGGCCATAGACGAGCTCAAGAAGCGTGCCGCGCGCGCCGGGCTGCCGTCCAAGAAGAGCGAGGTGCTGCGTGCCGGCCTCATGGCGCTGTCCGCGATGGGGGACGGTGCGTTCCAGGCGGCGATGTCGGGCGTGCCGATGCTCAAGACCGGCCGGCCGAAGAAGGCCAAGGCGGCGTCCAGCTGACTGGCGGCGCGCCCGCCGGCGCTAGACTCGCGCATGGCATCGAACGACAGGACGGCCAAAGCGCTGCGCAAGTGGCGCGTCGACGCGGCCGATGCGGCCTTCAGCGTCGAGAGCTTCGACCCCGGCGCGAAGCCGCTGGGCTCCGGCAACAAATCCGCCGACAAGGCGCGCGTCGAGGCGCTGGCGGCCGAGCTGGACGAACTGCAGAACCTCTTCTACGCGGACGGGCGCCACAAGCTGCTCGTGGTGCTGCAGGGCATCGACACGAGCGGCAAGGACGGCACGTTGCGCGCCGTGTTCGGCCGCATGAGCCCGATCGGCGTGCGCACGGTCGCGTGGCGCGCACCCAACGAGGCGGAACGCGCGCGCGACTATCTCTGGCGCATCCACGCCCAGGTGCCCGCGGCCGGCGAGATCGTCGGCTTCAACCGCAGCCACTACGAGGACGTGCTGGTGCCGGTGGTGGAGGGCTGGATCGACGAGCACACGGCGCGGCAGCGCTACGCGCACATCAACGACTTCGAGCGCCTGCTGTGCGAGACGGGCACGGTGATCCTGAAGTTCATGCTGCACATCTCGAAGGACGAGCAGCGCCGGCGCCTGCAGGAGCGCATCGACGACCCGGCCAAGCGGTGGAAGTTCAAGCGCGAGGATATCGGCGTGCGCGCGAAGTGGGACCTGTACCAGGCCGCCTATTCGCATGCGATCGGCGCGACGGCGACGAAGCACTCGCCGTGGCACATCGTCCCCGCGGACTCCAAGACGCAGCGCAACCTCATGGTGGCCACCGTCGTGCGCGACACGATGCGGCGGCTGGACCTGCAGTTCCCGGACGAGGATGCGTCGCTGCGCGACCTGAAGGTGAGCTGACGATTCGCGGCGGGCCGGGGCGCGCACGGAACTTGCTCGCGTTTCGTGCATGAAAGCTGTGAACCTCGCATTGCAGGGAGGCGGTTCGCACGGCGCCTTCACCTGGGGCGTGCTCGATGCGCTGCTGGAGGACGGCAGCTTCGAATTCCCGGCGATCAGCGGGACCAGTGCAGGGGCGGTGAATGCGGTCGCGCTGGCTTCGGGCTGGGCGGTTGCGGTGCGAGCCGGCCGTTCACCGCGCGAGGGCGCGCGCGAAGCGCTGAGGGCGGTGTGGAACGAGGTTGCATCGCTCGGCACCTACGGCAGCATGCAGCGGGAGATGCTGCGTGTCATGTTCGGCGCCGCACTCCCGCTTGCGGCTGGCGCGCGTAGCCAACTGGCGTTCAACCCGCTGCGCGGCCTGCTGGAGCGCACGGTCGACTTCGGCGCGCTTCACGACGCGGACGCACCCAAGGTCCACGTCGGCGCGACGCACGTGCGCACGGGCAGGGCGGCGGTCTTCAGCGGGGCACGGCTCACGCTCGACGCGGTGCTCGCTTCGGCCTGCCTGCCGGAGCTCTTTGCGCCGGTCACCATCGGCGGCGAGTTGTACTGGGACGGCGGCTACTCGGTGAACCCGCCGCTGGCGCCGTTCCTGCACCAGCCGGCCGGCGGCGACGTGCTGCTCATCCAGATCAACCCGGTGCTGCAGGCGGCCGCGCCCGTGACGTCCAGCGAAATCCGCGAGCGCGCTGCCGAGCTCACGTTCAACGCGGGGCTGCTGTCGCAGGTGCGCGCGGTCGAGCACTTCAACCAGCTGGTGGGCCTCGGCATCCTGCCGCGCGAGCGCCTGCTGCGCTTGCATCGCATCGACGGCGGTGACGCCCTGCAGCGGTTTTCGCAGTCGACGCGTGCGACGGCGGACCCCGTGTTGGTGCGCGAGCTCTTCACGCTCGGCCGCGAGACGGCCGCGCAGTGGCTTCGCATCCACGCGAATGCCGTCGGGCATCGCGGCACGCTGCCCTTTCGCGAGTACGCCGACGACACGTGGCTCACGTTCCGCGAGTCGACGCGGCCGTGGCGCGTGGGAGCGCGCATCCACGCGCTCCTTCGCGCCGCGACACGCGTGCTCGGGTGAGCGGCGCGCTCAGCGCGCCAGCCAGCTCTTGAAGCGCCAGCGCTGCAGCGAGGCGAATTCGCCCAGGCCGAGCACCAGCGCCAGGCCGACGGCCGCACCGTGCGCGAGGTTGTGGAGCAGTCGCTTCATGCGCGGCAGGTTAGGACGGGCGCGTTTCATGCGTGTGACACACAGCGCCCTTACGCTGCCGCCACGAATGACCGCCTTGCCCGAACTCGACGAGCTGGAACGCGCCATCGAGGCGGGCGGCACGCACCTCCAGGTGGAGGTGCGCTGCCGCGTGCCATCGGAGCACGGCGAATTGCCGGTGTATGCAGTCGCGCTCGGCAACCCGGACAGCCGCGTGCCGGCGGTCGGCTATTTCGGCGGCGTGCACGGGCTGGAGCGCATCGGCGCGCGCGTGGTCATCGCCTGGCTGCACAGCATCGTGGGGCGCCTGCGCTGGGACGCCGCGCTGCGCCAGCAGCTGGAACACTTGCGCCTGGTCTTCATGCCGCTCGTGAACCCCGGTGGGATGCTGCGCGGCACGCGCGCCAATCCGGCGGGCGTCGACTTGATGCGCAATGCACCGGTCGATGCGCAGGACCCCGTGCCGCCTCTTGTGGGCGGACAGCGCATCAGCCCGGGCTTGCCTTGGTTCCGCGGGCGCATCGGTGCCGCCATGGAGCCGGAGAGCGCCGCGCTGTGCGCCATCGTGGAGCGCGAACTGCACGGCCGCGAATTCGCGATCGCGCTGGACTGCCACTCGGGCTTCGGCATGCGCGACCGCCTGTGGTTCCCCTTCGCGCACCGCCGCACGCCCATCGGCCACATCGCGCAGATGCACGCGCTGCACGAGATCTTCGAGCGGACGCTGGCGCACCACCCCTACGTGTTCGAGCCGCAGAGCCGCCAGTACCTGACGCATGGCGACCTGTGGGACCACCTGTACCTGCGCGCGCCCGCCGGCATGGTGTTCCTGCCGCTCACGCTGGAGATGGGCTCGTGGCTGTGGGTCAGGAAGAACCCGCGCCAGCTCTTCTCGCGCGGCGGCATCTTCAACCCCGGCATCGCGCACCGCGAGCAGCGCGTGCTGCGCCGCCACCTGCCGCTGCTGGACTTCGTGATGCGCGCCGCCGCGGGGCACGGGCTGTGGCTGCCGCGCGGCGACGCGTGCGAGCAGCACCGGCAACGCGCGCAGGCGCTCTGGTACGCGTTCGCGCGATGAGGCGGGCCGCGTGACGACCTGGGTGCTCCTGCGGGGCCTTGCCCGAGAGTCCGGCCACTGGTGCGGTTTCGGCGAGCGCCTGCGTGAACGCCTCCCGATGGGCGACGCCGTGCTGGAGATCGACCTGCCCGGCAATGGCCGCATGCACCGATACCGCAGCCCCACGAGCATCGCGGAGATGGTGGAGGCTGCGCGTGCACAGGCGAGCATGGCGCGGCCGCCGTACATGCTGGTGGCGATCTCGCTCGGCGGCATGGTCGCGGCGCAATGGCTGGCGGCGTATCCGGACGAAGTGGCCGGCTGCGTGCTGGTCAACAGCAGCTTCCGCGGCGTGTCGCCGTTCTGGCAAAGGCTGCGGCCGTCCACCTGGAGCGTTCTCACGTCGCTGGCCGCGCCCGGCCTGAGCGCGGCGGAGCTGGAAGAGCGCGTGCTGTCCCTCACCAGCAACTGCGAGCTGGACCCGCGCGTGCTGCGCACGTGGATCGAGTGTTCACGCCTGCGCCCCGTCACGCGGATGAACTTCCTGCGGCAGCTGTGGGCGGCCGCGCGCTTCCGGCTGCCGCCCGGTATCCCGCGCCGCAAGGTGCTGATCCTCGCCAGCGAACGTGACAGGCTCGTGTCGAGCGCGTGTTCGCGCGCGCTGGCGCGCGTGTGGGAAGCGCCGCTGCACATCCACTCGCACGCGGGCCACGACCTTGCGATCGACGACCCCGATTGGCTGCTGCACCACCTGCTGGTGTTCGGCGAGGGTGTCACGCAACCGCCATGCAACTTTCACGATCGCGTCACTGGGCATGCGCACAGTACCGCGGAAGCAACAGGAGCAACAGGAGCACCGCGATGAACGAACTGCCCACCCCCACGCTGCCGCTGTCGCCGGTGATGCTGCCCCGGGGGTCGCTTCACCGGCCTGGTCATGTCATCCCTCAGGCGGGCGGCGGCGGCATTTCCGTGGCCTGGGCGCGCAACCTCGATGAAGTCCGCGAAGCGCAGCGCCTGAGGTACGCGGTGTTCGCGGGCGAGATGGGGGCGCGCCTTGAGACCTCGCTCCCCGGCCACGACGTGGACTTGTTCGACGACTACTGCGAGCACCTGCTGGTGCGCGACGCCGACACGCGCGAAGTGGTCGGTACCTACCGCGTGCTCACGCCGGCGCAGGCCCTGCGCGCGGGGAGTTTCTACAGCGACAACGAATTCGACCTCGTGCGCCTGCGCCTGCTGCGCGACCGCATGGTGGAGCTGGGCCGCAGCTGCGTGCACGCCGACCACCGACACGGCGGCGTGATCCTCGCGCTGTGGGGGGCGCTCGCCGAGTTCATGGTACGCAACCAGCTGGACACGATGATCGGCTGTGCGAGCATCCCGATGCTGCACAACGGCGTGGTCAGCGGCGACGTGGCCGCGAGCGTGTGGAACCACGTGAAGGCGACGCACCTCGCGCCGATCGAATACCAGGTGACCCCGCGGCTGCCACTGCCGGTCGACCAACTCGACGGCACGCTGGCCGTGGAGCCGCCGGCGCTGATCAAGGGTTACCTGCGGCTGGGCGCGAGGGTGCTCGGCGCGCCCGCATGGGACCCCGATTTCAACACCGCGGACCTGCCGATGATGATGCGCATCGGCGATCTTCCGCCGCGCTACCGCAGGCATTTTCTAGGATGCTGATGCGCACGACCTTCGACGCCCTGGGCCCCATCCTCCCGGGGCCGGAGGTCCCCGCGCACGGCGCCGACGACGAGGCGAAGCCGCGCTACCGCGCCGTCTTCATCTCCGACCTGCACCTCGGCACGCCCGGCTGCCAGGCTCAGGCGCTGCTCGACTTCCTCAAGCACCATCCGAGCGACTACCTCTACCTCGTGGGCGACATCGTCGACGGCTGGCAACTGCGCAAGCGCTGGTACTGGCCTCAGGCGCACAACGATGTCGTGCAGAAGCTGCTGCGCCGCGCGCGCAAAGGGTGCCGCGTGATCTACGTTCCGGGCAACCACGACGAATTCGCGCGCCAGTTCGCGCGCCACCACTTCGGCGGCATCGAGGTGGTCGAGGAGGCCGTGCACGTCACCACCGACGGGCGCCGGCTGTGGGTGATCCACGGCGACTACTTCGACGCCGTCGTGCAGTGCGCGAAGTGGCTCGCGTACCTCGGTGACAACCTCTACGAGCTCACGCTCAGGCTCAATCGCCACCTCAACCACCTGCGCGGGCGGTTCGGGCTGCCCTACTGGTCGCTCTCCGCGTACCTGAAGCACAAGGTGAAGAAGGCGCTGAATTACGTCACCGACTTCGAGGAGGCCGTGGCCAACGAGGCGCGCCGCCGCGGCCACTGGGGCGTGGTGTGCGGGCACATCCACCGCGCGGAAATGCGCGTGATCAACGGCGTGACGTACTGCAACGACGGCGACTGGGTCGAGAGCCGCACGGCGCTGGTCGAGCACGTGGACGGCCGGCTGGAGCTGGTGCACTGGGTGCCGGAGAAACAACTCGTGGAGAGCGCATGAAGCTTGCCTTGGTGACGGACGCCTGGTTGCCCCAGGTCAATGGGGTGGTGACCACGCTGGTGGAACTGGTCAAGGAGATGCAGGCCGCCGGCCACCAGGTGGAGGTGATCCAGCCCAGCCTGTTCCGCACGCGGCCATGCCCGGGCTACGCGGGCATCGACCTCGCGATCTCGCCCAGGAAGGAGCTGGCGCGCCGGCTGGGCGAGTTCCAGCCCGATGCGATCCATCTGGCCACCGAGGGCCCGCTCGGCTGGGCCGGGCGCGGCTACTGCCTGAGGAACAAGCTGGCGTTCACCACCGCCTTCCACACCAAGTTCCCGGAGATCGTCAACGCGGCCATCCGGGTGCCAGTGAGCTGGGGCTATGCGGTCATGCGGCACTTCCACGCGCCGTCCTCCGGCGTGATGGTGCCTACGCAGAGCGTGCTGCGCATGCTGGAGCAGCGGGGCTTCCGGAACCTGCGCGCCTGGACCCATGGCTGCGACACGACGCTCTTCCATTACCACGCGGTGCCGCCCGTGTACGAGCCGCTGGGGGAGCTGTCGCGACCGCTGTCGCTGTTCGTCGGCCGGGTCTCGTACGAGAAGAACATCGGCGCCTTCCTCGACATGGTGTTCCCGGGCACGAAGGTCGTGTGCGGTGTCGGGCCGGTCGAGGCGCAGCTCAGGCAGAAGTACCCGCACGTGCGCTGGGTGGGCCTGCTGCCGCGCGACGAGCTGGCCCGGCTGTTCGCTGCGGCCGACGTGTTCGTGTTTCCCAGCCACGCGGATACCTTCGGCCTCGTGATGGTCGAGGCGATGGCCTGCGGCACGCCTGTCGCGGCCTTTCCGGTGGACGGCCCCCTCGAAGTGCTCGGCCGTCCCCGCGAAGACGGCCGCGGCAGCCTCGGGGGCGCCATGGATGAGGACCTGCAGAAGGCGGCGTATGCCGCGCTGACTTCGCCGCGCCACGAGGCCCGGGCAAGGGCGCTGGACTTCAGCTGGGCCCACGCGACCCGGCTGTTCACGAATTTCCTGGTGCCGGCCCGCGGCACCCCCCAAGGGCAAGGTTTTGTCACGGAACTGTCATCCGGAAGCTGAACACTGTCATCCTTCCGTCATTGAACCGACACGACATGTGTGACGCCGGCGCGCCCCGGGTGGTGCCTTTCCTCGACCGCGACCACAGCATCCTCGCTTTCAACGAGCGGGTGCTGGACTGGGCGCGGCGCGAGGACGTGCCCTTGCTGGAGCGCCTGCGCTACCTCACCATCGTTTCGTCCAACCTCGACGAGTTCTTCGAGGTGCGCGCGGCGCCGCACCTCACGGCGGCCGCAGCCGGCGAGGCCAAGGGCGCGTACTCCGTGCGCTCGCTCGAGGAGCTCTCCGCCAACGCGCACAAGCTGGTGGACTGGCAGTACGCGCTGTACAACGACGCCCTGATCCCGGCTTTCGCACGCGAAGGTATCGAGATCGTGTCGCATGGCGACCGCAACGCGGCGCAGCGCGCGTGGGTTCACGAGTACTTCGAACGCGAGGTGCGGCCGCTGCTCATCCCTGTCGGGCTGGACCCCGCGCACCCCTTCCCGCAGGTGGCGAACAAGTCGCTCAACTTCATCGTGCGGCTGGCGGGCAAGGATGCGTTCGGCCGCGAGAACGAGGTCGCGATCGTCAAGGTGCCGCGCGTGCTGCCGCGCCTCATCCGTATGCCCGCCAAGGTGTCCGGCAAGAAGATCCTTTTCGTGTCGCTCTCCAGCGTGATCCGCGCGCACCTCGACATCCTGTTCCCCGGCCGCGAGGTGGGGCAGTTCTCGCAATTCCGCGTCACGCGGCATTCCGACCTGGCGGTGGACGAGGAAGACGTGCGCAACCTGCGCACCGCCCTGCGCCTGGGCCTGCAGCAGCGCCATTACGGGCAGGCGGTGCGGCTGGAAGTGTCGGCGGGGTGTTCGGAATATCTGTCGAATTTCCTGCTCAAGCAGTTCGAGCTGCCGGAGGCCGCGCTCTATCGAGTGCACGGGCCCGTGAACCTGGTGCGCCTGCAACAGCTGATCGACCTGGTGGACCTGCCGCGCCTGCTGTTCCCGCCTTACAAGCCGGTCTACCCGGCGCAGCTGGTACCGGGCCGCCCCGTGTTCGAGCAGTTGAAGCAGGGCGACGTGCTGATCCACCAGCCCTTCGAGAGTTTCGACGGCGTGCTGGCGTTCCTGCGCGAAGCGGTGAACGACCCGCAGGTGCTGGCGATCAAGCAGACCATCTACCGCACCGGCAACGAACCCGAGATGATGGGACTGCTGCGCGAAGGCGTGCGGCAGGGCAAGGAAGTGACGGTCGTCGTCGAGCTGAAGGCGCGCTTCGACGAGGAGGCGAACATCAACTGGGCCGAGGCGCTGGAGGCCATCGGCGCGCAGGTGGTGTACGGCGTCGTGGGACTGAAGACCCACGCCAAGATGCTGCTGGTGACACGGCGCGAAGGCCGCCAGCTCGTGCGCTACGCGCACCTGTCCACCGGCAACTACAACCCGAGCACGGCGCGCCTGTACACCGACGTGAGCCACCTCACGGCGGACCCGCAGCTCACCGCGGATGTCGAACACGTCTTCGTGCACCTGGCCAGCCAGAGCAAGCTTCCGAAGATGCACCACGTGCTCGTCGCACCCTTCCACCTGCAGAAGCGGCTGATCGACCTCATCGAGCAGACGGGCGCGGCGGCCGCGGCCGGCAAGGACGCGCGCATCGTGCTGAAGATGAACGCGCTGACCGATGAGCCGATGATGGACGCGCTCGTGCGCGCCGCCGCGCGTGGGGTGAAGGTGGACCTCATCGTGCGCGGCGCCTGCATGCTGCCGGCGCGCCTGCCGGGCCTCACCGAGAACATCCGGGTGCGCTCGATCATCGGCCGCTTCCTGGAGCACTCGCGCGTCTTCTACTTCCGCGCCGATGGCCAGGAACACCTGTACCTCTCCAGCGCCGACTGGATGAACCGCAACATGCTGCGGCGGGTCGAACTGGCATGGCCTGTCACGGACCCGCAATTACGGCAGCGCATCATCGACGAGTGCCTCGTGGCGTACCTGCACGACGAGCGCGACGCCTGGGATCTGCAGCCGGACGGCCGCTACCGGCGCGTCAAGGGTGCGGTCGCGCCCAAGGGCCCTGGCGCCCAGGCCGCGCTGATGGCACGCTACGCCGTGGCCAACGGCGATTGATGGACCGACAGGAGGGCGGATGGACCTGATCTTGTGGCGGCACGCGGAAGCCGAGGACCCTGCGGACGGGCAGGACGACCTGGATCGCGCGCTCACGTCGCGCGGCGAGAAACAGGCCGCGCGCGTCGCGGCGTGGCTGGACCGGCAGCTGCCGGATGGCGCGAAGATTCTCACCAGCCCCGCGCGACGGTGCGAGCAGACGGTGCTGGCGCTCGGGCGCAAGTACAAGATCCGCGACGAGCTGGCGCCGGATGCGACACCGGACGACATCCTCGAAGCCGCGCAGTGGCCCGTGGCCAAGCAGCCGGTCGTGGTCGTCGGCCATCAGCCGGTGCTCGGCGAAACGATCGCGCGCCTGCTCGCCGTGGAGGCCGGCAGCGTGCCCGTGCGCAAGGGCTCGGTCTGGTGGCTGCGCACGCGAGAGCGAGATGGGCACGAGCAGACCGTCGTCTGGGCGGTGCACGCGCCCGAGTCGGTCTAGCTGCAGCAGGCGACTGTCGGCCTGCGACAACCTTTTGCGAGGGGCTGGACTTCGGCCGCGCCGACGCCGCACACGCCGGTCTCCGGCAGGTCCAGTTCGACGCGGTCGGCGGCTTCGATGTCGCCTGCGATTGCCGCGACGACCGATCGCGCCTGCTCGAAGCCGGTGGCCATCAGGAACGTCGGCGCGCGGCCGTAGCTCTTGACGCCCAGCGTGTAGAAGCCGGGCTCCGGATGCGAGAGTTCGCGGTGGCCATGCGCGCGCACCGTGCCGCAGCTGTGCACGTTGGGGTCGATGAGCGGCGCGAGCGCTTCGGTGGATTCGAGCATCGGGTCAAGCTTGAGCCGCAGTTCGCTCGCGATGTCCAGGTCGGGCCGCTGGCCGGTGGCGCAGATGATTTCGTCGATACCGGTGAGCGCGCGGAGGTTGCCGGTGGCGTCCACGCCTTCGACGGTGACCTTGCCTTGCTCTTCGCGCAGCGCCGTGATGCGCAAGCCGCTCACGAACTCCAGCCCGCCGTTGTCGCGCAGTGCGCGCAGGTCGCTGCCAAGCCGGCCGCGGGCGGGCAGGGCATCCGCGGCGCCGCCGCCGAACACGCGCTGCAGCACCGGGCTGCGCACGGACCATGCGAGCTGCGTGCCGGGCACGCTGCCCGCGAGGCCGGCCAGGGCGAGCAGCGCGTTGGCCGCCGAGTGGCCGGCGCCGACGACCAGCGTGCGCCTGCCGGCGTAACGCTGCCTGTGCGCCCCCAGCACATCGGGGATGCCGTAGAAGACCCGGCTCGCGAGCTTCTCCTCGCCGATCGCGGGCAGCCCGCTCGCGCCGACGGGGTTGGGCGTGCGCCACGTCCCGCTGGCGTCGATCACCGCGCGGGCGCGGAAGGCGACCTCCTCGCCGTCCTCGATCGCGTGGATCACGAACGGCGCGTGCTCGCGGCCCGCCGTCTTCACCTTGTCGAAGCCCTCGCGGCTGATGCGTGTCACTCGTGTGCGCAGATGCAGGTGCGGCGCAATCTCCGGCAGCGCCGCGTAGGGCCGCAGCACTTCTTCCACGACTTCGGCCGCCAGCGGCAGCTCGCGAGCCGGCGGCTTGCGCCAGCCGGTGGCCTCGAGCTGCGCAGCGACCGCCGCGTCCACGTTGTATTGCCACGGCGAGAACAGGCGCACATGGCCGTACGCCAGCAGGTTGGCACCGACGGACCCGCCGGCTTCGAGCACCAGCGGCTCGATGCGGCGTTCAACGAGCCGCGCGGCCGCGGCGAGGCCGACAGGGCCGGCGCCGATCACCGCCACGGGCAGCGGCGTGTTGCTGGGAGACATGGGTTTCCTTTCCGGTGGCGTTACGGGGCCTCCTCGGTGGCCCCGGAAGCTTCGATGACGTTCGGATGGCCGCGAGGATGCAGCCGCGGTTCGAGGAAGGCGTGGATGGCGAAGCCGATCGCGGCGCCGGCGAGCTGCGCGGCGACGAAGCCGGGTACGCTCGCGGGTGAGATGCCGGCAAAGGTGTCGCTGAACATGCGCCCGAAAGCGGCTGCCGGGTTGGCGAAGGATGTGGAGGCGGTGAACCAGTAGGCGCTGCCGATGAAGGCCGCCACCATCGCGCTGGCCCGGCCGGCGGGCGCGCGAAGGATGACGAGCAGCAGGCCCGCGGTGGCAACGGCTTCCGCGATCCACTGGCCCCAGCCGGTGCGCGCCTTGGCGGACCACTGTAGCAAGGGCAACTCGAACATCGCGTGCGCGAGCCATGCGCCGACCATCGCGCCGAGCAATTGCGCCGCCACGTAAGGCGCGAAGTCGCTCCACGGCAATTCACGGCGGACGGCCATCACCGCGCTCACAGCCGGATTGAAGTGCGCACCGCTCACCGGCCCGAACACCTCGATGAGGATGTAGAGGCCGCCGACGGTTGCCAGCGTATTGGCCAACAACGCGACGGCGACGTTGCCGCCGGCGAGGCGCTCGGCCATGATTCCCGAGCCGATCACCACGGCCAGAAGCAGGGCGGTTCCGAGCGCTTCGGCGGCGTACTTGCGGGGACGGTCCATCGCACTCAGTCCCGTGAGATCGCAACGAGGGCCGCCTGCAACTGCGCGTTGCCCATGGACGCCAGCGGCAGCTGCAGTAGTTGCAGCATGCGATAGCCGATCGCCTGGCGCGTGAGCTCGAAGGCAAGCCGCTTGCCTTCATCGCCGCCCGTGGCGTTGGAGGGGTCGGCGTAGCCCCAATGCACTTTGACGGGGCTGCCGGGCCAGAACGGGCATTGTTCGGCCGCCGCCCTGTCGCAGACCGTGATGACGATCCGCATCTGCGGCGCACCGGGCGCCGTGAATTCGTCCCAGCTCTTGCTGCGGTAGCCGTCGGTGGAAATACCGGCGTTCTGCAGTGACTCCAGCGCCAACGGATTCAGCCGCCCGCTCGGCGTGCTGCCAGCGCTGTAGGCACGCACGTCCTTTCCGAGCTTTTGCGCCCAGTTGTTCAGCATGCCTTCCGACAGCACGCTGCGCGCGGAGTTGTGGGTGCAGAGGATCAGGACGTTGGTGGTCATGCCGGTCCTCAGCACGTGCGGCAGGCGCCGGCCGCGGGCTCCACCGCGCACTGCTCGCCCTGGCAGCAGTTGTCGGTGAGGTAGCGCAGCACGCCGTTCATGCGGTCGAAGGCGGCGCGGTAGATCAGGTTGCGGCTGGCGCGCTCCTGCGTCACCAGCCCCGCGTTCGCCAGCTCCTTCAGGTGGAAGGAGAGGGCGCTCGCGGAGATGCCCAGCCCCTCGGCCATGGTGCCGGGCGTCATGCCCTGCCGGCCGGTGACGACCAATGCCCGGAACAGCTGCAGCCGCACGGGCTGCGCCAGCGCGGCTAGCGCCTTGACGACTTCGGATTCTTCCATGATTCAATCATAGTTGAATTATGGAAGTGTTGCAAGCGAGATGCTCCAGGGGGTGCGCTGCCAGGCCACGCCCTCCTCGCGCAGCAGGTGCGCCGACTGGGGCCAGGCGCGGGCCCATTCGGGCTTGACCCTGATCACCACTTCGCGCCCTTGCGGCGCGACCGTCACGCCGTCGGTTTTCGGGTCGCGCCGCGCATGGCACAGGATCACCGCCAGGCGCAGGGCCAGCAACTGGTGCACGAACACCTCGTCGTCGAAGTCCACTTCCAGCTTCTTGAGCTTGCCGCGGTGCCCGAGCACCAGCAGGCCCAGCCGGTGCAGTTCCGGCTGCGAGAAGCCCGGCGCATCGGCGTTGTCGAGGATGTACGCGCCGTGCTTGTGGCAGTCGCTGTGCGAGATGAGGCTGCCGATCTCGTGCACGCGCGCCGCCCAGTCGAGCTTGCGCAGGTGGCGCCCGAGTTCGTCGGGCGAATCGCCCGCGCGCAGCTGCTTGAGCAACCGGCACGCGGTCCTGGAGACGCGCTCGGCCTGTGCGGCATCGACCTCGAACTTCGCGGCGAGCCGGCGGATGGTCGTGGCACGGATGTCGGTGTCGGGCTGCGCGCGCTCCAGCAGGTCGTACAGCACGCCGTGGCGCAGCGCGCCCTGCGCGGGGGTCATCTCGGCGACCTGCAGCAGGTCGAACACGGCGCGCAGCACCGTGAGGCCGCCGCCGATCACGGGACGGCGGTCGTCCTTCAGGCCGTCGAGCCGTACGCGATCGGCGGTCTTCGCCGCGAGCAGGCGCTGCTGCAGCCAGTCGAGGCCTTCGCGCGTGATCGTGCCACCCGCGAAGCCGCCCGCCGCGAGGATGTCGGCGACGGCGCCGATCGTGCCCGACGAACCGTACGCCACGTCCCAGCGGTCCGGCGTGTACGCACCGAGCGCTTCGTCCAGCACGGCCTGCGCGGCGATCAGCGCGCGCTCGAAAGCGGTGTCGGTGAACTCGCCTTGCGGGAAGTAGCGCATCGACCACGCGACGCTGCCGACGCGGTAGCTTTCCATCACCTTCGCGTCGAACTGCTGGCCGAGGATCAGCTCTGTGGAGCGGCCGCCGATGTCGACGACGAGGCGGCGGTCGTCCGACTGCGGCAGCAAGTGGGCAACGCCCTGGTAGATCAGGCGCGCTTCCTCGCGGCCGGAGATCACGTCGATGGGAAAGCCGAGCACCTTGTGCGCCTGCGCGAGGAACTCGTCGCGGTTGCGCGCTTCGCGCAGCGTCTGCGTGGCGACGGCGCGCACCTGCGAGCGCTTGAAGCCCGCCAGGCGCTCGGCGAAGCGCGCCAGGCAGGCCCAGCCGCGCTCCATGGCCTCGCGCGTGAGGTTGCGCGCCTCGTCCAGCCCATTGCCCTGGCGCACCGTCTCCTTGAGGTACTCGACGCGGCCGACCTGCCCGTGCTCGTGGCGCCCGATCTCCAGCCGGAAACTGTTGGAGCCGAGGTCGACGGCGGCGAGGAGGGTTCCGTTGGGCATGCGGGCGGGCGGGCGGACGGCGGGACCAGCATAGCACCGGCCCCGCACGCGCGCGGCGGCTCTCAACCGACGACCCGCCCGTCGGTCGTCAGCATGCTCTGCGTGACGTACGTGGCGCTGCGCCGGCGCGGGTCGTAGGCCACACGGTAGCCGCCGATGTCTTGCGGCGTGCGCCGCTGGAAGGCGGCCAGCACGTTCTGCCGCGTGGGCTCGCCGGCCACGTCGTGCAGCACGTCGTACGCGTAGCGCGCCGCGACGAAGCCGGCCAGGCTCAACGCGGTCGGCGGTTCGTCGAAGAGGCGGGACAGCGCGTCGCGGTACTGGCGCACGATGGGCAGGCTCGCCGTCACCATCGGCACGGCCTGCGTGGCGATGACGGGCGTGTTGCGCGCGGCGCCCATCTGCATCAGGGTCTGCAGGTTCACGTCGGCGAGCGCGATGAGGTAGCGCTGGCGCTGCTGCTTCTCCAGGCCTTGCGTGAACTGCGCCAGCTCGGGCGTGCCGCCCACGAACAGCAGCACGGCCGGGGTGCCTGGGGCGAGCGACTGGCCGAGTGCCGACAGGTCGGCGGTCGTGCCGCCATAACTGCGCAGCTTCAGCCTGAGCTCGGCGGCGATCCGCTCGAGATCCTCGCGATACAGCGCCGTCTCGCGCGGCGATGCGTACACCGCGCCCAGCTCCGACATGCCCATGGCCGTGAGCGACTTCATCGCATGCGCAACCTGCTCCTGCCGCGCGGCGAAGATCGGGAAGGTGCGGTCGTCGACGTCCAGCGACGAGTTCTGCAGCCAAGGCGCGACGTGCGCGATGCCCACGCCGTCCTGCTGGAGCTGGCGCGCGACGCCGGTGGCGGCGGGGTCGCCGACGGTGCCGCCGAGCAGGATGCAGCCGGGGTTGTCCCGCACCTGGATCACGGCGGACCGCAGCGATGCGGGTGTGCCGTCCACTTCCAGCGTGAGGTGCTGCACGGGCCGGCCGCGCACGCCGCCTTTCGAGTTGATGTCCTGCCAGGCCGCGCGCGAGCCGATGAGGAAATCCTTCGACACGTCCTGCTGGGCCGCGGAGACGTCGACGATCTGCGCCACGGTGACCGGGCGACCGGCGGGCTTCTGCGCGAGCGCGGGCGCGCCGGCCACGGCGGCGCCCGCCAGCAGCAGTGCCTGCCGGCGGTTGAGGTTGGGGCGGGGCATCGCGTTACTTGCGCGGCGGCATCAGCACGCGGTCCACCTTGTGGACCACGCCGTTGGTGGCGGCGATGTCCGCGGCCTGCACCATCGCTTCTTCGACCGTGACGAAGTCGCCGGCCTTGCCGAGCAGCACGGTCGCGCCCTGCGCGGTCTTCGCGTTGCCGACCTTCACCTCGTGCGCCGTCACCTTGGCCGGCAGCACGTGGTAGCTCAGCACGTCCTTCAGCCTGGCCGGGTCGGCCGCCAGCTCGTCCATCGTCTTCGCGGGCACGGCCTTGAACGCGTCGTTGGTCGGCGCGAACACCGTGTACGGCCCCGCGGCCGCGAGCGTGTCCTTCAGCCCGGCCTTGGCGATCAGCGTGCTCAGCGTGCTGAGGCTGGGATCGTGGGCGATGGTTTCGGCGACGTTCACGGGCGTGGCGGCAGGCTGCGTGGCGCAGGCGGCGACGAGCGCCAGGACGGGGGCCAGCAGGAGCAGGCGGGATGCGGACATGTTTCTTACCTCCGGTTGATGCTGGCCGCGAGCGTAGGCACGGTTTGTGACACCGGAGTGAAGGATCGATGACAGGCTGGGGGTGTCATGGAGCTGTCACACAAGCTCCCTAGAGTCCCGGTCAAGTATTCACAACCCTGAAAAGGTGTCACAGATGACCTTCCGACTCGCCGCCCTCGCGTTTGCCGCCCTGTCCTTCACCGGCCTCGCTGCCGCCCAGGAGGTGACCGGCGCGGGCGCCAGCTTCCCGGCGCCCCTGTATGCCAAGTGGGCCGCCGACTACAACAAGGCCACCGGCGTGCGCATCAACTACCAGTCCGTCGGCTCCGGCGCCGGCCTGAAGCAGATCGAGGCCAGGACCGTGGACTTCGGCGCTTCCGACATGCCCCTGAAGGACGAGGAGCTGAAGGCCAAGGGCCTCGTGCAGTTCCCCACCGTCATCGGCGGCGTGGTGCCGGTCGTCAACATCAAGGGCATCGCCCCCGGCCAGCTCAAGCTGACGGGCCAGGTGCTGGGCGACATCTTCCTCGGCAAGATCACCAAGTGGAACGACGCGGCCATCACCGCGCTGAACCCCGGCGTGGCGCTGCCCGACGCGGCCATCGCCCCGGTGCGCCGCGCCGACGGCTCCGGCACCACCTTCATCTTCACGAACTACCTGTCCAAGGTGAATCCCGAGTGGAAGGCCAAGGTCGGCGAGGGCACCGCGGTGAACTGGCCCACCGGCGCGGGCGGCAAGGGCAACGAGGGCGTCGCCGCGTTCGTCGGCCGCCTGCCCAACTCCATCGGCTACGTCGAGTACGCCTACGTCAAGCAGAACAAGATGACGTACGCGCAGCTGCGCAACAAGGACGGCCAATGGGTGAACCCGAGCGACGCCGCCTTCAAGGCCGCCGCTGCCGGTGCCGACTGGAACAAGACCTTCTACCAGATCACCACCGACCAGCCCGGCAAGGAAGCCTGGCCCATCACCAACCCCACCTACATCCTGATGCAGGCGAAGCAGGAGAAGCCGGCGCAAGCCACGCAGGTGCTCAAGTTCTTCGAGTGGGCGTACAAGAACGGGGACAAGACCGCCGACGACCTCGACTACGTGCCGATGCCGGCCGCGGTGAAGGGCCAGGTCGAGAAGCTGTGGTCCACCGCCGTCACCGACACGGCCGGCAAGAACGTCGCGTTCAAGTAAGCCACGGGGCGAGGGCATGTCCTCTACACTCCCCGCCCATGAAGCTTCCTTCACGGCGCCGCCGGCCGGCGGCGCGCGGGCGATGAGCCGCTCGACGGGCGCGAACGCCTACGTCGACCGGCTCTTCGGCTGGGCCGCGCGGGCCGCGGCGCTCGTCACGCTGGGCCTGCTGCTGGGCATCCTGGGTTCGCTCGTCGTCGGCGCATGGCCGGCGATCGCGAAGTACGGCCTGGGATTCATGGCCAGCACGGTGTGGGACCCGGTCGCCGAGGAGTTCGGCGGGCTGGTGATGATCTACGGCACGCTGGTCACCTCGCTCATTGCATTGGTGATCGCCGTTCCGGTGAGCTTCGGCATCGCGCTGTTCCTCACCGAGCTGTCGCCCGCCTGGCTCAAGCGGCCGCTGGGCACGGCCATCGAGCTGCTGGCGGCCGTGCCGTCGATCGTCTACGGCATGTGGGGGCTGCTCGTCTTCGGCCCCATCCTCGCCACGTTTGTGCAGACGCCGCTGCAGAAGCTGTTCGCCGGCGTTCCGGTGCTCGGGGCACTCGTGTCCGGCCCGCCGGTGGGCATCGGCATCCTCTCGGCGGGGATCATCCTCGCCATCATGATCATCCCGTTCATCGCCGCGGTCATGCGCGACGTGTTCGAGGTCACCCCGCCCATGCTCAAGGAGTCGGCCTACGCGCTCGGCTCCACCACGTGGGAAGTGGTGTTCAAGGTGGTGCTGCCCTATACCAAGGGCGGCGTCATCGGTGGCATCATGCTCGGCCTCGGCCGCGCGCTCGGCGAGACGATGGCGGTGACGTTCGTCATCGGCAATTTCAACCAGCTGGACTCGGTGAGCCTGTTCGCGCCCGCGAACAGCATCACGTCGGCGCTTGCGAACGAGTTCGCCGAAGCCGGCACCGGCATGCACCAGGCCGCGCTGATGTACCTGGGCCTCGTGCTGTTCTTCATCACCTTCGTGGTGCTGTCGCTGTCCAAGCTGCTGCTGGCACGCCTGCGCAAAGGCGAGGGGACGCGGTCATGAGCACTCCGGCTCCGATGGGCACGGGCGAGCGCCTGATCCGCGACGCGGATGCCGCTGCTGTCGCGCAGAAGAAATACGCCTCGCGCAAACGCACCAACAAGGTCGCGCTGGCGCTCTCGCTGGCGGCGATGGCCTTCGGCGTGTTCTGGCTGGTGTGGATCCTCGTCGAGACCGTGCGCCTGGGCATCGGCGGGATCACGTGGGCGACGCTGTCGCAGATGACCCCGGCGCCGAACGATCCGGGCGGCATCGCCAACGCCTTGTGGGGTTCGTTCCTCATGGTGATGCTGGCCACTTTCGTGGGGACGCCCATCGGCATCCTCGCGGGCATCTACCTCGCGGAGTACGACGCCAAGGGGTGGCTGGGCAACGTGACGCGCTTCGTCAACGACATCCTGCTGTCGGCGCCTTCGATCGTGATCGGCCTCTTCGTGTACGCCGTGATCGTCGCGCGCTACAAGCAGTTCTCCGGCTGGGCGGGCGTGATGTCGCTGGCGCTCATCGTCATCCCGGTGGTCATCCGCACGACCGAGAACATGCTGGCGCTCGTGCCCGCGGGCCTGCGCGAAGCGGCGTACGCGCTGGGCGCGCCCAAGTGGAAGGTAATCACGAAGATCACCCTGCGCGCCGCGCGTGCCGGCGTCGTCACCGGCGTGCTGCTCGCTGTCGCGCGCATCTCCGGCGAGACCGCACCGCTGCTCTTCACGGCCCTGAACAACCAGTTCTTCACGACCGACCTGTCGCAGCCGATGGCCAGCCTGCCGGTCACCATCTTCAAGTTCGCGATGAGCCCGTACGAGAACTGGCAGCAGCTCGCCTGGGCGGGCGTCTTCCTCATCACGCTGGCCGTGCTGGGCCTGAACATCCTCGCGCGTGTGTTCACGCGCAGCAAGCTCTAGAGACTCTTCCCATGAACACGATGACCGTCGCCGACCCCGCAGCGGCCAAGCTGTCGGTGCGCGGCCTGAACTTCTACTACGGCAAGTTCCACGCGCTCAAGAACATCAACCTCGACATCCCCGAGAAGAAGGTCACGGCCTTCATCGGCCCGTCCGGCTGCGGCAAGAGCACGCTGCTGCGCACGTTCAACCGCATGTACGAGCTGTACCCCGAGCAGCGCGCCGAGGGCGAGATCCTGTTCGACGGCGAGAACCTGCTCACGAGCCGCAAGGACGTCGCGCTCATCCGCGCCAAGGTGGGCATGGTGTTCCAGAAGCCCACGCCCTTCCCGATGTCCATCTACGACAACATCGCGTTCGGCGTGCGCCTGTTCGAGAACCTCTCGGGCGCCGACATGGACGAACGCGTCGAGTGGGCGCTGCGCAAGGCCGCCCTGTGGGACGAGGTGAAGGACAAGCTGGACCAGAGCGGCTCGGGCCTCTCGGGCGGGCAGCAGCAGCGGCTGTGCATCGCGCGCGGCATCGCCATCAAGCCGGAGGTGCTGCTGCTGGACGAGCCCTGTTCCGCGCTGGACCCGATCTCCACCGGCAAGATCGAGGAGCTCATCGCGGAGCTCAAGAGCGACTACACGGTGGTGATCGTCACGCACAACATGCAGCAGGCCGCCCGCTGCAGCGACTACACTGCCTACATGTACCTCGGCGACCTCGTGGAAGTGGGCGAGACCGAGCAGATATTCTTCAAGCCCAAGCGGCGCGAGACCGAAGACTACATCACGGGCCGCTTCGGCTGAACGAGGAGAGCACATGCCCGACAAGCACCTCTCGACCCAATTCGACAGCGAGCTCAACGCGGTGTCCTCCCGCGTGATGGAGCTCGGCGGCCTCGTCGAATCGCAGATCCGGCAGGCCGTCTACGCCCTGCTGCAGTACAACGCGGAGGCCGCGGCGCAGGTGATCGAGATCGAGGCGCGCGTCAACGCGATGGAGGTCGATATCGACCGCGAGCTCGCCTCCATCATCGGCCGGCGCCAGCCCACCGCGCGCGACCTGCGCCTCCTGATGGCCATCTCCAAGACTACCGCGAACCTCGAGCGTGTCGGCGACGAGGCCGAGAAGATCGCGCGCATGGTGCAACGGATCATCGAGAAGAGCGGCGCCATCCGGGCGCTGCCTTCCACCGAGCTGCGCGTGGCGGCGGACCTCGCCTCCGGGCAGCTGCGCAAGGCGCTGGACGCCTTCGCCCGCCTGGACACCGCGGGGGCGCTGGCCATCATGAAGGACGACGACGCCATCGACGAGGAGTTCGACGGCTTCGTGCGCAAGCTGATCACCTACATGATGGAAGACCCGCGCACGATCTCCGCCAGCCTGGACCTGCTGTTCCTGGCCAAGGCCATCGAGCGCATCGGCGACCACGCGAAGAACATCGCGGAATTCATCATCTACGTCGTCAAGGGCGACGACGTGCGCCACCGCCCGTTGGAGCAGATCGAGTCGTCGGTGAAATGAAGAACCAGCCGCGCGTCCTCATCGTCGAAGACGAACCCGCGATCGCGGAGCTGATCGCCGTCAACCTGCGCCACAACGGCTTCGCGCCGGTGTGGGCGGAGGACGGCGAGGCGGCGCAACGCGAGCTGGACGCGGTCCTGCCCGACGCCATCCTGCTGGACTGGATGCTGCCCGGCCAAAGCGGTCTCGTGCTCGCGCGCAAGTGGCGCGCCGACGCGCGGACGAAAGGCGTCCCCATCCTGATGCTCACCGCCCGCGGTGACGAGCCGGACAAGGTGCAGGGGCTCGACGCCGGCGCCGACGACTACATCACCAAGCCGTTCTCCACGCAGGAGCTGCTGGCGCGCATCCGCGCCGTGCTGCGCCGGCGCGCGCCGGAGCAGGTGAGCGACTCGGTCACCATCGCCGGCCTGACGCTCGACGCGGGCACGCACCGCGTGACCTGGAAGGACAAGCCGCTCAAGCTCGGCCCCACGGAGTTCAAGCTGCTGCACTACCTCATGAAACATCCCGAGCGCGTGCACAGCCGCCAGCAGCTGCTGGACAAGGTGTGGGGCGATCACGTGTACATCGAGGAGCGCACGGTGGACGTGCACGTCAAGCGCCTGCGCGAGTCGCTGGGCGTCGCCGGCGCGATGGTCGAGACGGTGCGCGGCGCCGGCTACCGGTTCACCGCGCACGCGCAGTTCCCCGCGGCGGCCTGACTGCGGGGCGGATGCTTCGCTGACCCATGTTCTGGCGGATCGCGAGTTTCCTGCTTTGCCTGTCTTCGGGCGGTGTGCTCGGCTGGGCGCTGGGCCACGAAGCGGGCGCGGCCGCGGGACTGGCGGGCGGCAGCCTGCTCTGGTTCGGCATCGACCTCGCGCGCGCCACGCAAGTGGTGAACTGGCTGCGCCGTGGCGCGCCGGCCGGCGCCACGCCCGGCAGCGGCGTGTGGGGCCAGGTGGCAGACCGCGTGCGGCGTGTGCTTCGCGCCCGCGACGCGCAGGCGGCCGAGGCCGGGCAGCGCCTGCAGGAGTTCCTCTCGGCGATCCAGGCTTCCCCCAACGGCGTGGTGCTGCTGGATGCGGACGGCCGCATCGAATGGTGCAACCACACGGCGGCGCAGCACTTCGGCTTCGACCCCGACCGCGACCTGCAGCAGCTGATCGGCAACCTCGTGCGCGACCCTGCCTTCAGCAGCTACTACGCGGGCGGCAACTACTCGCACGAGGTGACGCTGCAAGGCGCCGGGACGTCGTCGCTGCGGCCGGTGCGCATCGCCGTGCACCTGCACCCGTATGGCGAAGGCCGCAAGCTGATGCTGTCGCGCGACGTGACGGCGGTGGAGCAGGCCGATACGATGCGGCGCGATTTCGTGGCGAACGTCTCGCACGAGATCCGCACGCCGCTGACGGTACTGGCCGGCTTCGTGGAGACGCTGCAGAGCATCGACCTGCCGCAGGACGAGCGGCAGCGTTACCTGCAGATGATGGCCCAGCAGGCGCAGCGCATGCAAAGCCTGGTGAACGACCTGCTCACGCTGTCCCGGCTGGAAGGCAGCCCGCCGCCGGGGGCGGCGGAGTGGAGCGCCGTCGGCAGCCTGCTCGCGCAGTGCGAGTACGACGCGCGCAGCCTGGCCAAGGCCATGGGCAAGCGGCTCGAGATCACATTCGCGCCCCCGCCTGCCGTGGAGGTGTCGGGCTCGCCGACGGAGCTGCTCAGCGCGCTGTCCAACCTCGTGAGCAACGCGGTGCGCTACACGCCCTCGGGCGGCGAGGTGGTGGTCGCGGCGCGCCGCCTCGACGACGGCCGGCTGGAACTCGCGGTGCGCGACACGGGGCCCGGTATCGCGCCGGAACACATCCCACGCCTCACCGAGCGCTTCTACCGCGTCGACCGCAGCCGTTCGCGCGAGACCGGCGGCACCGGGCTCGGGCTGGCGATCGTGAAGCACGTCGTGCAGCGGCATGGCGCGGAGCTGCGCATCGACAGCGCGGTGGGCGCGGGCTCGACGTTCGCCATCGTGTTCCCGGCGGCGCGGCTGCGGCCATCGGCGAACTTCGCGCAGCCGGCGGCGACGGAACCCGCGGCGGGCTGAAGACCGGCTGCTGGTATCCGCGACGGCTTTCCACCGGCCGCCGGACGCAGGACTTGACGGCCATCAGGAACCGCGCGCGGCGGCCCGCCCGCGGCGCTGCGGCAGCCCGTATGGTCAAGGTAGCGTCCGCATGCCCGGCGCCGACCGACCGTACCGCCGCCATGACCCTGCTGCCCGGCCAGACCGCTTCAGCCGCCCTTCACCCTGTGACGGCCGCCGCCCGCGCGCGCGAGCTGCCGCCGCGTCTGGCCTTCCTCGACCGCGACCACAGCCTCATCGCGTTCAACGAGCGCGTGCTCGACCTCGCGCGCCGCGCCGAGGTGCCGCTGCTCGAACGCCTGCGGTTCCTGTGCATCGTGTCATCCAACCTCGACGAGTTCTTCGAGGTGCGCGCCCGCGCGGGCGACGCAGGCGCGGACGAAGGCCTGGAGCGGCTCGCCGCGGCCGTGCACCGCCTGGTGCGCAACCAGTACGCCGTCTACAACGACGAGCTGATGCCGGCGCTGCGCCGCCGCGGCATCGCGATCGTGTCGCACAGCGAGCGCACCCCCGCGCAGCGCCGCTGGGTGCAGGACTACTTCGCGCGCGAGGTCCGGCCGCTGCTGGTGCCGGTGGGGCTGGACCCTGCGCACCCGTTCCCGCAGGTGGCGAACAAGTCGCTCAACTTCATCGTGCGGCTGGACGGGCGCGACGCCTTCGGGCGCGAGAACGAGGTGGCGATCGTCAAGGTGCCGCGCGTGCTGGCCCGCGTCATCCGCATGCCCCCGCGGGTAAGCGGCGGCAAGGCGCTGTTCGTGCTGCTCTCCAGCGTGATCCGCGCGAGCCTGGGCACGCTGTTCCCGGGGCGGCGCATCGTCGAGTTCTCGCAGTTCCGCGTGACGCGCCACTCGGACCTCGCCGTGGACGAGGACGAGGTGCGCGACCTGCGCAGCGCGCTGCGCATCGGGCTGCGGCACCGGCACTACGGCGAGGCGGTGCGGCTCGAGGTCTCCGCCGGCTGCTCCGAGCCGCTCGCCGCGTTCCTGCTCGAGCAGTTCGGCCTGTCGCCCGCGGCGCTCTACCGTGTCCACGGCCCCGTCAACCTCGTGCGGCTGCAGGGGCTGCTGGCGATGGTCGATGCGCCGCGCCTCGTCTTCCCGCCGTACCGGCCGCCGCCGGCCGCAGCGGGCGGCCCGTGGTTCGAGCGGCTGCGCCGCGGCGACGTGCTGCTGCACCTGCCGTTCGAGCGCTTCGATGCCGTCACCGGCTTCCTGCGCGAAGCGGTCGACGACCCGCAGGTGCTCGCCATTCGCCTGACGATCTACCGCGCGGGCAGCGACCCGGTGATGCTGGACCTGCTGCGCGAGGCGGTATCGCGCGGCAAGGAGGTGACCGCCGTCGTCGAGCTGAAGGCCCGCTTCGACGAGGAGGCCAACATCGACTGGACCGAAAAGCTCGAGTCCGTGGGCGCGCAGGTGGTCTACGGCGTGGTCGGCCTCAAGACGCACGCGAAGATGCTGCTCGTGACGCGCCGCGAGGGCCGCGCGCTGCGGCGCTACGCGCACCTGTCGACCGGCAACTACAACCCGGCGACGGCGAAGCAGTACACCGACATCGGCTACTTCACGGCCGATGCGCAGCTCACGCGCGACGTCGAGCACCTGTTCGTCCACCTGGCCAGCCAGAGCCGGCTGCCGCGCCTGGCCCGCGCCTGGGTGGCGCCGTTCCAGCTGCAGCGCCGCCTCATCGACAAGGTGGACGAGGTGGCCGATGCGGCCCGCTCGGGCCGGCCGGCCCGCATCGTGCTGAAGATGAACGCGCTGACCGACGAGCCGCTGATGCTGGCCCTCGTGCGCGCGTCGCAGGCGGGCGCGAAGATCGACCTCGTCGTGCGCGGCGCGTGCATGCTGCCCGCGCAGGTGCCGGGCGTGACCGGCAACGTGCGCGTGCGCTCGGTGGTCGGGCGCTTCCTGGAGCACACGCGCATCTTCTACTTCCGCCGCGGCGACGAGGAGGATGTGTTCCTCTCCAGCGCCGACTGGATGAACCGCAACATGCTGCGGCGGGTGGAGCTGGCGTGGCCCGTGGCCGACCCGCTGCTGCGCCGGCGCATCGTCGACGAGTGCCTCGTGCCCTACCTGCAGGACCGCCTCGACGCATGGGACATGCGCCCGGACGGCACGTATGTCCGCGTTGATGCGCATGCGAAGCACAAGGGGCCGGGCGCGCAGGCCGCGCTGATGGCGCTGCACGGGGACGTCGCCCCGAAGAAGCGGCTCAGGCCGGCGTGAGCGAGAAGAAGCTCAGGATGCGCGTGAGCAGGTCCTCGTGCTGCGCGGCCGCGTCGGCCGCGGCGACGCGGTTGCCGGTCTGCGCAAGGCGCTTCTCGGCAATCGCCGCAACGACCGTCGCCACCTCCGGCCTCGCCTGCAGCAACTGCGCGAAGCCTTCCTTGTCCAGCCGGTAGCACTCCACCGCCGTCTGCGCGATCACCGTGGCGCGCCGCGGCTCGCCGGTGAGCATGCCCAGCTCGCCGAAGACGTCGCCGCCGCGCAGGTTGCCCACCGCCACCGGGCCCTGCGCCGACTCCACCACGACGCGTGCCTCGCCGGCGGTGATGAGGTACAGCCAGTGCGCGACGGCGCCCTGGCGCGTCATGACGTCGCCGGGCGCGAAGGGCGCATGCACGAGGTGCTCCGCCAGCTGCGCCTGCTCCGCCTCGCCGAGGCCCGCGAACAGCTCGGTGTTGCGGATCGCATGCAGCCGCCGCGCCAGCTCGCGCTTCTCCGCGGCCGCGTGAAAGGTCTCGTTCTCCTTGACGGTGAGCCGCTCCTCGACCGGCATGCCCGGGCGGATGCCCGCGCGCGCCAGCGCCGCCAGCGCGTGCATGCGCACGGCGGAATCGGTCGGGTCGTCGAACTGCGGGTCGGCCAGCCAGTAGCGCAGCGTGTAGCGGTGGTAACCGGGCAGCACGTCGGCCAGGATGGCGCTGGGCGGCGGCTCGCGCAGCACGTGGTCGATCTCGGCGTCGACCACCGCGTGTTCCAGCGCGGCCCGCACCGCGTGCGGCGCGGCCTCGTGGTCCACGTTGAAGTTGAGCGCGCGGCGCCACGCGAGCGGGCCCTCGGCCGGCTTGCGGATGACGGTGAAGCGGTTCTTCATCAGCCAGCTGTTGGGCACCACCACCAGCTCGCGGCCGCGCGTCTCGATGGCGGTGTAGCGCCAGCGCACGTCGGCCACGCGCCCGCTCACGTCGTCCACCCGCACCCAGTCGCCCACGCGCAGCGAGTTGTCCAGCTGCAGCGCCACCCCGCCGAGCACGTTGCCCAGCGTGTCCTGCATCGAGAAGGCCACCACGGCCGTGATCAGCGCGGAGGTGGTGAGCACCTGCGAGGGGTCCACGCCAGCGAGGCGCAGCCACACGAGGCACCACGCGATGGACAACCCGATGACGGAGAGGTCCTGCGCGATGCGCGGCGCGTTCAGGCGCACCAGGGGCAGCAGGCCGCGGAAGAAGCACAAGGCCGCGAGCTGGATCGCCGCGAGGCCCGCGAGCATGAGGGCGGCGCCGGCCATCGCCTGCCGGAACGCGTCGCTCGCATCGGCGATGCCGGCCGCGACGTGCGCAGCGGCGGCCAGCGCGATTTCGATCCACACCACGCGCAGGGATCGCCGCTCCGCCGGCCGCAGAAGGCGGAACACGACGGCCACGACCACGAGCCCCGCGAGCAGCGCCAGCATCTCGCGCCGGCCGCCCGACGCGGCGTCCAGCAGGTTCATGGCAGCCTCATGGCGATCCCGGCAGCGTCACCTGCGGCCCGGGTGCGCTTGCCGGCGCAGCGCCTCCTCGATGCGGTCGCACAGCGTACGCAGCACCTCGATGCGCGCGAACAGCTTGTCGTCGGACGCCACCACGTGCCACGGGGCGACCTCGGTCGAGGTGCGGTCCACCATGTCGCCCACCGCGCGCTCGTACAGCGGCCACTTCTTGCGGTTGCGCCAGTCCTCGTCGGTGATCTTGAACTGCTTGTGCGGCGTGGCCTTGCGCTCGTCGAAGCGGCGCAGCTGCTCGGCGGGCGTGATCGCCATCCAGAACTTCACGACGACGGCGCCGGCCTGCACCAGCTGGTCCTCGAAGCCGTTGATCTCGTCGTAGGCGCGCATCCAGTCGCCGTCGGGGCAGAACTTCTCGACGCGCTCCACCAGCACGCGGCCATACCACGAGCGGTCGAACACCGTGACGTGGCCGTGCCGCGGCACGTGCCGCCAGAAGCGCCACAAATAGGGCTGCGCGCGCTCCTCGTCGGTGGGCGCGGCGATGGGCACGACGCGGTAGTGGCGCGCGTCCAGCGCCTGCGTGAGGCGGCGGATGGTGCTGCCCTTGCCGGCCGCGTCCATGCCTTCGAACACGAGCACGACCGAGCGTGCGGCGAAGCGCGGGTCGCGGCTGAGTTTCGCCAGCCGGGCCTGCTGCGTCTCCAGCTGCTCCTCGTATTTCTTGCGAGAGAGGGCGCGCGTGTAGTCGAACGCGCCGAGCAGCGTGCGGCCGTCGACGGCGTCCGCCGCGACCGCCACGCCCGTGGACGGCGGCGGCGTGTCGCCGGCCGCCGAGCGCAGCGCCTCCAGCAGGTGCTGGCCGGCCGTGAGCGAGCGGTAGGCCGGGTCCGAGCCCTCCACGACCACCCACGGCGCGTCGCCCGTGCTCGTCTTGCGCAGCGCTTCCTCGGACACCGCCACGAACTCGTCGTAGTGCTGGAAGCGCTCCCAGTCGTCCTTCGTGACGCGCCAGGCGTTCTTCAGGTCGCGCTCGAGCGCGCGGAAGCGCTCCTTCGCAGCGGCCTTGGAGAGGTGGAACCACAGCTTGACGAGCACCGCGCCTTCGGCCACCAGCATGCGCTCGAAGTGGCGGATGCCCTCCAGCCGCTGCGCGAAGCGGGCCTTCTTCTCGTGGCCCATCACGTGCGACAGGATGGGGTCGGTGTACCAGGAGCCGAACAGGATGCCCACGCGCCCCTTCGGGGGCAGCACCTGCCAGAAGCGCCACATCTCGGGCCGTTCGCGCTCGATGTCGTTCATCGGCCCGAACGCCTCGGTGCGCACGTGGCGCGGGTCCATCCACTCGTTGAAGAGGTTCACAGTCTCGCCCTTGCCGGCGCCGTCCACGCCGTTGACGAGCACGACGACCGGCCGCTTCGCCTTGGCGAGCAGCGCGTATTGCGCGTCGAGGAGGTCGGAACGCAGCTTCGGCTCGCGCGCCTTGTACTCCTTCTTCGCGACCTGGTGGCCGATCTCGGCGGATTCGAACATGGCCCTTCCATTGGGCGCCCGGACGCCTCAGCGCACCTTGACAGCCATCAAGGGCGGCGACGCGCGGCGCTCAAGCCGGCCGGTACCGCCGCACCGCCCGCCACAGGATCGGCGGCAGGATCAGCGCGAGCAGCGCGAGCGACACCGTCGCCGCGATCCAGAAGGCCGCGGGCGACTGCATCGCCGGCCAGGGCCCGATGCCCCGGTACGCGAGCAGGAAGCCGCCGCCCAGTCCCACGCCCCACAGCAGCACGCTGTAGGCCACGAGCGGCGCGAGCGTCACGCGGTAGGAGCGCAGGATGAACACGATGAGCCCCTGCGTCGCATCGCCCAGGTGGAAGAGCGCGAGCCAGCCGAGCAGCCCGATGGCCACGGCCACCACCTCGGGGTCGGTGCTGTAGATGTGCGCGATGCGCTCGCGCGCGAGGAAGAGCAGCGTCGAGTAGGTGACCATCATCACCGCGCCGGCCTTCAGGCCGGTGCGGATCGCGTGGCGCGCCAGTTTCGGGTCACCCGCACCGAGCCAGTAGCTCACGCGCGCGCTGGTGGCGATGGCCAGCGACAGCGGCATCATGAACATCACCGCTGCGACGTTGGACGTGACCTGGTGCGCCGCGGCGGCGGTGGTGCCCTGGCGCGCGATGAAGAGCGCCATGAGCGTGAACGAGGTCACCTCCACCAGCACCGACAGGCCGGACGGGATGCCCAGCCGCGCGAAGTCGGCCAGCGTGGGCCCGTGCGGCGGCTCGATGCGCTTCCAGATCGCGTAGGGCGTGTACAGGTCCTGCGTGCGCAGCAGCCAGATCGCCATGCCCACCAGCACCCAGAACACCAGCACGCTCGCCAGCGCGCAGCCCTGCACGCCCATCGCGGGCACGCCGAGGCCGCCGAAGGCGAACCAGATCGACAGCGGCACCTTCAGCGCCAGCGACATCAGCTGCAGCCAGGTGATGAGTTTCGGGCGGCCCAGGCTCTGGTTCAGCGTGCTGAACGCGCGGAAGGCCAGCGCCGCCGGCAGCGCCAGCGTGAGCATCGACAGGTAGGCGCGCACGTCGCCCTGCAGCTGCTCGGGCACTTCGGTCCACGTGAGCAGCGGGCCGGGGAACAGCAGGCACACGACGCCCACCGCCGAGCCCGCGCCCACGAGGTAGAGGGACTGCCGCACCGAGCGCCCGAGCGCGGCGCCGGCCGATGCGCCATGCAGCTCCGCCCACGCGGGCAGCAGCGCCTGCAGCACGCCGATGAAGGCGACGAACACGGTGATGTAGACCGCCGAGCCCACCGACAAGGCCGCGAGTGCCTGTTGGGAGTAGCGGCCCGCGACGATGGTGTCCGCGATGCCGTAGGCCATGACGGCCAGCTGGCCGACGAGCACCGTACCCGCATGGCGGGCGATGGTCCTGAGTTCGGACATCTAGCTGCCCTTGCGCCGGAACAGGTGCAGGTTGTCGTTGTTGTCGGTTGGCCGGCGCACCGTGGCGAGCGTCTCCCAGCCGGGCCCCAGGTTCAAGGGCACCAACGCGGTGTAGTCCTGCGACACCACGAGCCACGGGCACTGCGGCGTGCGGCCCGCGTTGCGCAGCTCCATGCGGCCGTGGTAGCGCAGCGCCGCGAGCTGGCCGCGGTTGAGGCCGAACACCTCCACGCAGCCGCCGTCCTTCATGTGGTCCTGCACGGTGCGAACGATGGGCACGTAGCTGCGCGCATAGTCCAGCGCGGGCAGCCACAGGGTCATCACCAGCAGCCAGCACAGCGCCATGCCGCCCGCGGGCAGCACCAGGCTCTTCCAGATCGCCGCGCGGTGGCGCCCGGCGCGCCACTGCACCAGCCAGGCCCATGCGATCGTGCCCACCAGGGCCGCGATGAACGCCACGAGCTGGAACGTCGGCGTGAATCCGGGTGCGAGCCTCGCGACGTTCGCCGCGGGCTTGGGCGGCACACCGGTCATCATCGAGATCCACACCACCCAGATCACGAGCGCGCAGCCGCTGAAGAAGAGCAGGGTGAACCAGTCGATGAGCGCGGAGACGGCGCGCTTGAACGTCGGCAGGGCGAAGGCGGCGAGCGTGGCGAAGGCGGGCAGGCCCAGCAGCAGCGAGCGGTCGGAGACCGAGGTGGTGGACGCGCTCGCGAGCGCGACGACGGCGAACCACAACGGCAGCGCGACGTGGCGGCTCACGAGCCGCATGCGCCAGCGCCAGAGCGTCCACAGCGCCAGCGGCCACGCGGGCCAGGTGAACCACGCGATGAGGCGCAGTTGCGCGCGTGGTTGCCAGCCGTCGGCGACGATGCCGATGCGCCAGCGCCAGGCGTCGAGCACCCATGCCAGCAACGCCACGGCCAGCGCCGCCACCACGATGAAGGCGGCCCAGCGCATCGGGTGGGTCTGGCCCTCCGCGTCGGCCGGCGGGTCCAGCAGCGTGACCACGGCGCCGCCGGCTGCGAAGAGCATCGCAAGAGTTGGCGCGCCACTCAGCGCCAGGCCGGCAAGGCCCGCGAGCGTGGCGCCGCCCGCCAGCGCGCGGCGGTACGGCATCGCGGCGAGCCCATAGAAGGTGAGGGCGGTGAACGCCAGTTGCGCGAGCGAGGGCGTCGTCTCGTGCGACAGCTGCGCGAGGCCGAGGCAGGCCACGAGGGCAAGCAGGCCGCCGTCGGCCATTGCGCGCGCGTAGTCGGTGGGTAGCGCCTCGCCGCCGAAGGCAAAAGGCACCGGCTGCGCACCGGGGCTGCGTGCGAGCGAATAGACGCCGTACCAGGTGGCCACGAGGGTCAGCACGAGCAGCAGCGCGAACGGGATGCGTGCCGCGAAGTCCAGTGGCAACCAGCCGCCCCCCAACTGCATCGCCCACGCGCCCAGCCAATAGGGCAGCAGCGCATCGAACTCGGGCGGCACGCCGGCCAGCGTGGGCGACAGCCACGAGCTGTTGCCCTGCGCCAGCTCGAAGATGTAGCCCAGCGTGGTCATGTCCGCGCTCTTCCACGGCTCGCGGCCCACGAAGCCCGCCACGACGTACGCCGCGCAGAACACCAGCAGCGCCCAGCGCGGCAGGCGGCGCACGGCGTCCTGGGCAACGATGGCGGGGGTGGGCTGGTTCACGCGCTGGAGTCTACGCAATGCAAAAGGGCAGCCCGAAAGCTGCCCTTTGTCTGTTCGCTGCGAAAGAAGCGGTTTACTTCTTCTTGCCGAACTTGTTGCGGAACTTCTCGACGCGGCCGCCCATGTCGTTCACGGACTTCTGCGTGCCGGTGTAGAAGGGGTGCGACTCGCTGGAGGTGTCCAGCTTGTACAGCGGCAGCTCGCGGCCGTCGTCGGTCTTGCCGGTCTCGCGGGTGGCCACGCAGGAGCGCGTGACGAACTTGAAGCCGTTGGACAGGTCCACGAAGAGCACTTCGCGGTAGTTGGGGTGGATGCCTTCTTTCATGGATACCTCTGGGTCGCTGCGGGAGCCGCCCCAGACCGCCTGGAGTACTTTCCGCTGAAAAGCCCACGATTATAGCCGGTCCCGCTCCAGGCGGTGCTCCAGGGCCCCGGAGAACTGGGTGAGGAGGGTGGTCAGGAGCAGGTAGATGCAGGCCACGGTGGCCAGGGTGGGCACCGGCTGGAAGGTGACGGCCTGGATGCGGTTGCCCACGTTGGTGAGCTCCACGACGCCGATGGCGAAGGCCAGGGACGAGTCCTTCAGCAGGGCGACGACGTTGGAGGCCAGGGCCGGCAGGGCCACCCGCAGGGCCTGCGGCAGGACGACGCCCGCCAGCACCTGCACCGGGCGCATCCCCAGCGCCACGGCTGCGTCCCGCTGGCCTTGCGGCACGGCCAGCAAAGCGCCCCGGATGGCTTCGGCGTTGTACGCGCCAACGTTGAGGGCGAGCGCGACGACGGCTGCGGCGAACTCCGGCAGTTCGAGCCCGGGCACGAGCACCGGCAGCGCGAAGTAGACGAACAGGATCTGCACCAGCAGCGGCGTGCCGCGGATGAGCCAGATGTACACGGCGGCCAGGTGGCTGGGTAGCGGCTTGCGCGAGCTGCGGGCGAGCGCCGCGACGAGCCCCAACAACAGGCCGATGGCGCCGGACACCACCGTGAGCCACAGCGTCATGCGCGCACCTTGCGCGAACTGCGCCGCGTTCGAGCCGATCGACCCGGGAAAGAGCGAGAGCAGGGCACCCAGCGCCCAAAGTGCAGCGACCAGGGCCACGGCCGCGGCGACGAGCGTGGCATTGCTGCGCGCCTTGCGCGGCCAGCTCGCGGGCCACAGGCTCAGCAGCACGGCCGCGCCCCTACTTGCAGCGCACGTCCTCGCCGAAATACTTCTTCGCGAGGGCCGCGTAGGTGCCGTCGGCCATCACCGCGGCGAGGGCCTTGTTCCACGCATCGGCCAGGGCCGTGTTGCCCTTTTCGGTGGCGGCGGCGATGCGCTCCGTGAAGAGCAGGTCGCCGAGCTGGAACTTCAGCTCCGGGTTCTTCTTGGCCGACTCCATCGCCGTGAAGCGGTCCGTCACCCAGGCGTCGACGCGCGACGTGGCCAGGGCCGCGCGCGCGTCCACGTCCGAAGGAAAGCTGCGCACGTTGCGCGTCACGCCCAGCTTGGTGACGTTCTCGTAGTAGGTGCTGCCGGTCTGCACGGCGACCGAGCGGCCCGCGAGGTCGTTGCCTTTGCGGATCGAAGGATTCTTGGAGACGACGATGCCGCCCGAGCAATAGTGCGGCGCCGTGAAGGTGACCGCCTTCGCGCGTTCGTCCGTGATCGCATGCGAAGCGATGACCACGTCCCAGCGGTTCTGCGCGAGCCCGGTGAGCAGCGTGTCGAAGTTGCCCGCCTTCCACTCGATGGCGAAGCCCATCTTCTTCACCACGGCCTCGGCCAGCTCCACCTCGAAGCCGGTGAGCTTGTCCTTCTCGTAGAAGTTGAAGGGCGCGAACGCGCCCTCCGTGGCCGCCACGAGCTTGCCCGTGGACTTGATGGTGTCGAGGGTTCGCGCCGGGGCTGCAGAAGCCGCCAGCGCCAGCGACAGGGCAAGGAGGAGGGCCTTCATGGGCCCGGACTTTAACCGCCCCGACGCATCATGTCGAAGAACTCGACGTTGGTCTTCGTCGCCTTCATCGACTTGAGCACCATCTCCATCGCCTCGATCTCGTCCATGTTGTACATGAACTGGCGCAGGATGCGGGTCTTCTGCAGCACCTCGGGCGCGAGCAGCAGCTCCTCGCGGCGCGTGCCGCTGCGATTGAGCTGGATGGAGGGGAACACGCGCTTCTCGTACAGGCGGCGGTCCAGGTGCAGCTCGCTGTTGCCCGTGCCCTTGAACTCCTCGAAGATCACTTCGTCCATGCGCGAGCCGGTGTCGATCAGCGCCGTGGCGATGATGGTGAGCGAGCCGCCTTCCTCCACGTTGCGCGCGGCGCCGAGGAAGCGCTTGGGGCGCTGCAGCGCGTTCGCGTCCACACCACCCGTGAGCACCTTGCCCGACGAGGGCACGACGTTGTTGTAGGCACGGGCCAGGCGCGTGATGGAGTCCAGCAGGATCACCACGTCCTTCTTCAGCTCCACGAGGCGCTTGGCGCGTTCGATCACCATCTCGGCCACGTGCACGTGGCGGGCGGCGGGCTCGTCGAACGTGGAGGCGATCACCTCGGCCTTCACCGAGCGCTGCATGTCCGTCACTTCCTCGGGGCGCTCGTCCACCAGCAGCACCATCATGTAGCTGTCCGGGTAGTTGGCCGCGATGGCGTGCGCCATGTGCTGCATCATCACCGTCTTGCCGCTCTTGGGCGGCGCCACGATCAGCGCGCGCTGGCCCTTGCCGATGGGCGCGATGATGTCGATGACCCGGCCGGTGATGTTCTCTTCGCTCTTGAGGTTGTCGCGTTCGAGCCGCATCTGCTCGCGCGGGAACAGCGGCGTGAGGTTCTCGAACATGATCTTGTGCTTGTTGTCCTCCGGCGCGCGGCCGTTGACCTTGTCAAGCTTGGTGAGGGCGAAATAGCGCTCGCCGTCCTTGGGCGTGCGCACCTCGCCTTCGATCATGTCGCCGGTGTGCAGGTTGAAGCGGCGCACCTGGCTGGGGGAGATGTAGATGTCGTCCGTGCTGGCCGTGTAGCTGGTGTCGGGGCTGCGCAGGAACCCGAAGCCGTCCGGCAGGATTTCGAGCACGCCGTCGGCGAAGACCTGTTCGCCGGCGCGCGCGCGCTTCTTGATGATCGCGAACATCAGCTCCTGCTTGCGCATGCGGCCGGTGTTCTCGATCTCGAGCTCTTCGGCTTGCTTCAGGACTTCGCTGACGTGCAGCGCCTTGAGTTCGTTGAGGTGCATGAGGGACTCCTGCGAGGAGTGTTTTTGTTCGTACGGGGGGAGTTGAGGAGGCGCTGCCAGAACGGCTTTGCCAGGGCCGCGACGGGTATGCGCGGTTGGGCAAGTATAGCCAAAACAAAGGGCCCCGTAGGGCCCTTGATTCGTTCTCTGTGGCTTTTACGCCAGTTACGCCAGTTGCTGCTCGAGGAACTGGGTGAGCTGCGCCTTGCTCATGGCGCCCACCTTGGTGGCGGCGAGCTGGCCGTCCTTGAACAGCATGAGGGTGGGGATGCCGCGGATGCCGAACTTGGCGGGGATCTCGCGGTTCTCGTCCACGTTCATCTTGGCGACCTGCAGCTTGTCCTTGTGGGACTCGGCCACCTCGTCGAGGATGGGGGCGATCATCTTGCAGGGGCCGCACCACTCCGCCCAGTAGTCCACCAGCACCGGCTTGCCGGACTTCAGGACGTCGGCTTCGAACGACGAATCCGTGATGTGCTTGATCAGTTCGCTGGCCATGGGAGGGTGTCCTTTCGAGGTCGTTTCTGGTGTACCGCTACAGTCGGGTCATTGTGGCAGAAACCAAGTTTCCCCGCCGACGGAAGGTACGGCGGCATGTGCTATGGATGCGATAGCGCAAACTCATCAGCGGCTGGCGCTGCTCATCGCGGACCGCCGCGCGCACGCGGCGCGCACGGTCGTCGTCCTTCCCTTCGCCCAGCTCATCGCCGTCGCGCGGCGGGAGTGGTCGCGCGTGCGGCCCACCGGCTTCGCGCCGCGCTTCGAGACGCTGCGCAACTGGGCCGGCGCGGGCGCGTTCGAGCCGGGCGAGCTGGACTTCGCGTTCGACCGCGGGCGGGACCTGCTGACGGCGCGTTCGCTGCTCGGCTCCGCGGGGCTCGAAGCGCGTGCGGAGGCGCTCGCGCCGATGCTCGTCGACACCGCCCAGCAACTCGCCGGGCTTGCGGCCGCCGTGCTGCCGGGCCGGCGCGCGGCGTGGGCGGCGCAGGCGCGTGCGGCCGTGCTGCAGGACCTCGCGGGGCAGCCGCTGCAGCTGGAGGCCGCGGTGGCCCACGTGGCGATCGAGTGGGTTGCGGCGTCGGCGTATGAAACGGATGCGTTGCTCGCGCCGGGTGCGCTCGATGAGGTGGACCTGCTCGTCGTGCTGCAGGGTGTGCAGCCGGAGCCGCTGCTGGAAACGTTGCTGGACGTGGCGGGGGACAAGGGTGTTGCCTGGCCGCTGGCCGTGGCAGCGCCGCGCGGCCGGGTCGCACTGCATCCCGCGCGCGACGCGGCGGAAGAAGCCGAGCGCGCTGCCGCTTGCGTCTTGCGCCACGTTGCCGAGGGCCGCGTGCCGGTGGCGCTCGCGGCAACCGACCGCGTACTCACGCGCCGCATCGCGGCGCTGCTCGCGCCCGCCGGCCTGCGCATGCGCGACGAACAAGGCTGGAAGCTGTCGACCACGCGCAGCGCGGCGAGCGTGATGGCCTTGCTGCGGTCTGCCGCGTGGGACGCTGCGACGGACGATGTGCTCGACTGGCTCAAGCACGCGCCTGCCGTCGCACCGGGCACGGTGCTCGGGCTGGAGCGGCGCGTGCGCCGCGCCGGGGTGCGCGAATGGCGGTCGCTCCGCGAGGATGATTGCGGTGAGTCGGCGGCGCTGCGCGAGTTGCTGGTGCGCGTGAGTGGCTGGCGTGAATCGATGTCGTCCGGGCGGCCGCTCGCGCAATGGCTGTCCGCACTGCGCGAAGTACTGCAGGCGACCGGCCAGCTCGCGAAGCTGCGCATCGACGACGCGGGCATGCAGGTGCTCGATGCATTGCGGCTCGGCGCCGCCGCCGAGGACGACCTCGCGCGCCTCTCGCAGGCCGGCCGCAGGCTTTCCGCGGGCGAATTCCGATCGTGGGTGGACGAAGTGCTGGAGGCCGAGAGCTTCCGCCCGCCCGCTGCACCCGACGCACAGGTGGTCGTGCTGCCCTTCACGCAGACGCTGGGCCGGCCTTTCGCCGCGCTCGTGCTGCCCGGTTGCGACGAGCGGCGGCTGCCCGCATCGCCGGACCCTGCGGGTGCCTGGACGCCGCAGCAGCGTCGTGCACTCGGGTTGCCGTCGCGCGAAAAGATCGAGGCCGCGCAGCGCGCCGCGTGGGAGCAGGCGCTGCAGGTGCCGCACGTCGACGTGCTCTGGCGCCAGAGCGACGAGCGCGGCGAGCCGCTGCTCGCGAGCCCGCTCGTGCAGCTGCTTCGGCTCGAAGGCGCCGAAGACGCCGGCGATGCGCGCGAGCTGCGCAACGTGGATCCGGCCCCGGTCGCGCGACCGCAGCCGCAAGCGACGGTGCTCCCCGTGGACACGATCTCCGCCAGCGCCTACGAAGACCTGCGTCGCTGCCCCTACCGCTTCTTCGCCATCCGCCAGCTGGGGCTGAAGGAGGCGGAGGAGCTCGACACCGAAGTGGACAAGCGCGACTTCGGCAACTGGGTGCACAAGGTGCTGCGCCGCTTCCACGAGCAGCTGCGCGATGCAGGCGAGCCGGCCGATGGGCGTGCGGCGCTGCTGGATCGCGTCGCGGCCGACGAGCTCTCGCGCTTGCGAGTGGAAGAGGGCGAGTTCCTGCCTTTCCAGGCGGGCTGGCCGGGGGTGCGCGATGCGTACCTCGCGTGGCTGGCGAAGCACGAGGCCAAGGGTGCGCGCTTCGTCGAAGCCGAAAGCGAGCATCGCGTCGCGCTGGGCGACGTCGCGCTCTTCGGCTACATCGACCGCATCGACGCGCTGCCGCAGGGGCGGCTCGTCATCGATTACAAGACCGAGGGCGAGACGGCGACCAAGGATCGGATGAAGGACCCGATCGAGGACACGCAGCTCGCGTTCTACGCCGCGCTGCTCGATGCCGACGACCTGTCCGCGGCCTACCTCAATGTCGGCGAGCGCGGGCGGATCACCGAGGTGGCGCATCCGTCCATTGCCGGAGCACGCGAGCTGCTGCGCGAAGGCATCGCCACCGAGCTCGCACGCATTGCCTCGGGCGCGGCGCTGCCTGCGCTGGGCGAAGGCGCTGCCTGCGAGTTCTGCGGCGCGCGCGGCTTGTGCCGGAAGGACTCCTGGTCATGACCGGTGCGCAGCCGATGCCGCAAGGACGCCCTGTCACGGGCACCGCCGCCTACGAACACAACGGGCGCCACGTGGGCCGCACGCGCTTCTACGAGATCGCGTGCGACCCGAGGCGCAGCGTGGCCGTCGAGGCCTGCGCCGGCGCGGGCAAGACGTGGATGCTGGTCTCGCGCATCGTGCGTGCGCTGCTCGCGGGCGCGCGGCCGCACGAGATCCTCGCGATCACCTTCACCAAGAAGGCCGCGGGCGAGATGCGCGAGCGGCTGCACGACTGGCTGGAAGCCTGGTCGCGCGCGCCGGTCGAAGCGCTCGCGAAGGAGCTCGCGCTGCGCGGGCTGCCGGGTGCGGACACAGCGACCTGCGAGAAGCTGCGCGGGCTGCATGCCGCGTTGCTGTCGGCGGGCCGGCCCGTGCAGGTACGCACATTCCACAGCTGGTTCGCCGCGCTCCTGGGCGGCGCACCGCTGTCGCTGCTGGAGCAGCTGGGCCTGCCGTCGCGCTACGAACTGCTGCTGGACGACGGCGAGGCCGTGGCGAAGGTCTGGCGGCGCTTCCATGTCGCAGTGGCGGCGGACGCGAGTGCGCGGGCCGACTACGAAGCTTCGGTCGCCACCTCCGGCCGGTTCATGACGCAGAAGGCGCTGGCGACGGCGCTTTCCAAGCGCGTCGAGTTCGCGCGGGCCGACGACCACGGCGCCGTCGCAGGCGCCGTGAAAACGATGGCCGAGCAGTTCCCGCAGTTCGCCGCCGCCTTTGGCGAGCGCCGAGCCGAAACGTCTTCGGGCAGCGCCGAGGGCGCCGGCTTCGGCGCCGTGCTCACGCTTGCACCGGTGCGCGCGATGTTGCTCGATGCGGCAAGGGTCCTTGGCGGCGCCAGCGCCCAGAGCTTCGCGGCGCGCGGCGCCGAACTCGAGCGTGCCGTGGCCGCGGGAGACGTCGAAGGCGTCCTCTCCGCGCTCCTCACCGACAAGTACCTCCCGCGCAAGTTCAACGACACGCTCGCGAGCACGCCCGAAGTGCGCCAGGCGCAGACGCTTGCGCGCGAGATCTACGCCGCGCGTTGCCAGCACGAAGCCTGGCTGCACCACGAGCGCACCACACGCCTCGCGCGCATCCTGCTGCGCGAGTTCGCCGCGCTCAAGCGCGAGCACGGCTGGATCGACATGAACGACGTGGAGCGCGCGGCGCTGGAGATGCTCTCCAACCCCGTGCTCGCCGGCTGGATCCAGGAGCGGCTGGACCAGCAGGTCAAGCACCTGCTCGTCGACGAGTTCCAGGACACCAACCCGATGCAGTGGCAGGCGCTGCACGAATGGCTCGCGAGCTACGCGGGCGCGGGCGGTACTGCGCCCAGCGTGTTCGTCGTGGGTGACCCCAAGCAGAGCATCTACCGCTTCCGCCGCGCCGAGCCGCAGGTGTTCCGCGCGGCGCAGGCGTTCATCGTCAACCAGTTGCAGGGCGACCGGCTCAGTTGCGACCACACCTATCGCAACGCACCGGCGGTGCTCGACGCCGTGAATGAAGTGTTCCGCGCGGCGCAGGGCGGCTTCGAGTACGAGGGGTTTCGTGCGCACACGACCGAGTCGTCGCAGCAGGGCGCCGTGGCCTGCCTGCCGCGCATCGCCCGGCCGCCGCGCGCGGCTGCAGGTGCGGCGGATGACCCGCTCGAATGGCGCGATAGCCTGACCGTGCCGCGCGAGACGCCGGAGGAGAGGCTGGTCACGCTGGAGTGCCGGCAGGCCGCGCAGTGGATCGCCGGCGAGCTCGCCAACGGCGCGAAGCCGGGCGACTTCATGGTGCTCGCGCGCAAGCGCGACCGTCTGCGCGAGCTGGACATCGAGTTGCGCGCGCTGCACATCCCCGCCCAGCAGCCGGAGAACACCGACCTGTGCGAGGCGCCGGAGGTGCAGGACCTGGCTGCGCTGCTCGACGTGCTCGTCACGACGAGCCACGATCTCTCGCTGGCGCGCGCGCTGAAGTCGCCGCTGTTCGGGGCGACGGATGACGACCTCGTCGAGCTCGCGTTGCTCGCGCGCCGCGCCCAGGAGAGTGGCCCGCCGCAGTCCTGGTTCGAGCTGCTGCAACGCGCCGGCACTTCCGACGCCGCCGATCCCGCCGGCGCACAGGCGCCTGGCGTGTTGCCGCCCGCGCTCCAGACCGCGCGCGACGCGCTCCTTCGCTGGAAGTCCTGGGTCGACACATTCCCCCCGCACGACGCGCTCGAGCGCATCTACATCGACGGCGACGTGCCGGCCCGCTTCGCCGCAGCCGCCCCCGCGCCGCTGCGCAACGTGACGCTCGCCAGCCTGCGCGCGTTGCTCGGTGCCGCGCTGCAGGTCGATGGCGGCCGCTACCTCACCCCGTATGCGTTCGTGCGTGCGCTCAAGGCCGGCGGCATCGAAGGCCCTTCTGTCGCGGCGGAAGACGTGGTGCGCCTCCTCACGGTGCACGGCGCCAAGGGCTTGCAAGCGCCCGTCGTGCTGCTGCTCGACACCGACGGCGCGCCGCCGCCCGGCGAAACCATGTCCGTGCTCTGCGAATGGCCGGGCGAGGCGCCCGCCCCATGGCGCTTCGCCTTCATCGCGAGCGAATCGCGCCCGCCCAGCTGCAGCGAAGATGCGCTGCGCGTCGAGCAGGAAGCGCGGCGCCGCGAAGAGCTCAACGGCCTCTACGTGGCGATGACGCGCGCCGAGCGCCTGCTGGTCGTCTCGTCCATCGAGCCGCACCGGCGCGAGCAGACGACGTGGTGGGACCGCTTGCAGCCGCTTGCGCATGAGCTGCCCGCGCCGGGCGACGCAGTCGTCGCCACCCCGGCCATCGAGCGGCCCATCGAGCTGCGAGTGCTGCCGAGCATCGAAACCACGCCGGCCGCGGCGCCGGTGGACGACGAGGACAGCGACATCGCCCGCTTCGGCCGCGCGATGCACCGTTTGCTCGAATTCGCCGTCGGCGGCCAGTCAGCCTTCGCGCCGTCACGCCTGCGCCGCGTCGCGCGCGAGTTCGGGCTCGATGCTGCCACGATGGACCGGGCGGTGACGATGGCGCAGCGCATCCTCGCCGGCGAGGGCGCCTGGGCGTGGGATGCGAATGCGATCGACTGGCACGGCAACGAGGTCGCACTGTTCCACGAAGGTGAACTGCTGAGGCTGGACCGGTTGGTGCGCCGCCGCGGCGGGGAGTGGTGGGTGCTCGACTACAAGTCGGCGGCTTCGCCGCAGCGGCAGCCCGAGTTGCTGGCCCAGCTGTCGCGCTACCGCGCGGCCGTGCTGGCGTCGAACCCGGGCTCTTCCGTGCGCGCGGCCTTCCTGACGGGCGCGGGCAGCCTCGTCGAGGTGCCCTGAGCCCTTCGAATCAGAACTTCTTGCGGTAGTACACCATCGCCCCGCCGTCCTTGCGCTTGAGCGAGATGCGCGCGCCATTCTCCAGCTGCACGCCGAGGAAGCCCTTGTCGGCGACGAGGCCCGAGCGGTTGCCGCCGCTGAGGTTCAGCTCGACACGGGCCATGTAGGTTGGCATCTGCCGCTGCTGCACGAGCGTCATCGCGTCCGGCTGCGAGGGCACGCGCCGCCAGGCGGTGAAGTCCACCTGGTAGTTGCTGTCGGTGGTGTGGCGCCAGGTCAGGCCGACGTCGAAATTCAGCGACGGCGTGGGCTGGCCCGCGAGCGGCATCTGCGGCTGGAAGCCGCTCATGCCCAGCGCGAGGCCGAACGAGCGGCGTGGCGGGATGACGGTGAGGTCCAGCCGCGGGCCGCTCGTGCCGCTATCCAGCCCTTCGAGGCGCGGGAAAGCGCTGCGCGTGACCTCGATGCGCGGCAGGCTTTCGCTGCGCGCCGCGAGGGCTGCAGTTTCCACCGACGCCATCACCGGGTCCGCCTGCTGCGCGAGCGCAGTCTGGCACGCAGCGCAGGCGGCAGCCAGCGCCAGCAGGCGGTACTTGACTCCAATCTCCCTGTTCTTCGTGGCCTTCATGGCTCACCTCCCGACGCCGTTACCTGTGCAGCGTGTGGAGCGAAGAATAGGCAATGGTTCAAGGCCACCCTGTCAGCGGTTGCTTATCTTTACTGTCGTCCGCCGGCCGGAAGGGCGTGCGCGCCCGGCGGTCGGGCCTGTGGGCCGCCAACGCATCAGTCGTCCCCGCCAACGAGAACTACGTCACACTGAGTATCGGCGTACGCGAGCGCGTAAGCAAGCGCGCCCGGCGAGCCGGCATGCACCGTGAACAGCGCTTCGCCGCGCTCCACGAAGCGGCCCACGTTGGCGTGCAGTTCCAGGCCGGCGCATGGCGTCTTGGGCGCGCCGGCGAGCTTGGCGATGCGCGCGATGCGCCGGTTGTCGATGGCGACGACGTGGCCGCTGCGCGCGGATACGACATCGCGCCTGTGCGTGGCCAGCGTCGGTTCTGCGAAGCCGCCTTGCGCTTCGCAGATTTCGAGGAACTTGCGCCAGGCGCCGCCCGTCGCGAGCGTGCTCGCGGCCGATGCAGCCCCCGTGCCGGCCGAAGCGATGCCGCCGAATTCCAGCAACTCGCCGGCCAGCAGCAGCGACCGCTGCGCCAGGTCGCGCGGCGCGCCCGCGTCGCCGCGCAGCACCGCGAGCACGTCGCGCGCTTCGAGCGCGGGGCCGATGCCGCGGCCCACGGGCGCGTTGCCGTCGGTTTCGAGCACGCGCACCTGCAGGCCGATGGCCCGTGCGACATCCTGCAGCAACTGCGAGAGCGAGCGCGCGGCATCGCTGCTGCGCACCTTGGCCGTGGGGCCGACCGGCATGTCGATGAGGACGTGCGTGGAGCCCGCGGCCGCCTTCTTCGACAGCACGGACGCCGCCAGCTGCGAGCCGCTGTCGAGGTCCAGCGGCCGTTCCACGCGGATCAGCACGTCGTCCGCCGGTGAGAGGCGCACCGAGCCGCCCCAGACGATGCAACCTCCAGTGGCTTCCACCACGCGGCGGATCGCGGGGACGTCCAGCGCGACCGGGGCCACGGTTTCCATCACGTCCGCGGTCCCTGCCGGGGAGGTGATCGCGCGCGACGAGGTCTTGGGCATGCGCAGGCCGCACGCCGCCGCGATCGGCACCACGATCATCGTCGTGCGGTTGCCGGGCAGGCCGCCCACGCAATGCTTGTCCATGACGCGGCCGGGGCCCCAGTCGATGGTTTCGCCCGCGCCCACCATGGCGCGCGTGAGGGCAACGGTTTCGCGCAGGTCGAGCCGGTTGCCGGCGCAGGCCGTCACGAAAGCGGCGAGCTGCAGGTCCGAGTACAGGCCCTGGGCGACGTCGCGCACCACCTCCGCGATGGCCGCGTCGCTGAAGGGGCGGCCGTACACCTTGGCGCGCACGTGGCCGAGCGACTCGATCGGCGGCGGGTGCGCGAGCTGCACCTCGGCGCCTTCGGGCGCGCCCAGCAGGCGCCATGCGGCTTCGGAGAGGCCCGCTTCGCCGCCGGTGATGAAGTCCGCGTCCACCACGTTCAGCGTCGCGACGATGCGATGCCCTTGCCACGACACCGCCACGCGCGATTGCGCCTCGAAGCCTTCGGACTGGCACACGGGGCAGTCGCGGCGCATGAAGAGCACCGGCTCCTGGTAGGTGTCGATGCGCATGCGGCGCGCCCGCAGCGGCGCGCTCGCCGGCTCAGCCATCGCCGGCAGCCTTGTGGCGCTGCTCGCAGGCCTTGCAGCGAGCGGCCGTGGGTACGGCAAGCAGGCGCTCGTCGGCGATGGGCCCACCGCATTCGATGCAGTCGCCGTAGGTGCCCAGGTGCATGCGCCGGCGGGCGGCGAGGACGAGGCGCAGCTCGTCGCTCGCGCGGTGGTCGAGCGCTTCCAGCAGGGCGACCTCGCGGTCGTGCCCGGCCAGGTCCTCGAAGGTGTCCACCTCGTGCGAGATGGCGTCGTGGTGTGCGGCCAGCTCCAGGCGCAGCTCGGCTTCGCGGCGCGCGAGTGCCTGGGCGGTTCGGGCGAGCAGGTTCGCATCCATGCTCCCACTCTGCGCCGCGGGCCGCGCAGCGGAGTTGATGGAGCTCAAGCGGCGAGCATGCGTCGCAGGGCGGGCGCGACCAGGTGCGCGACGGGTATCGCGTTGGTGGGGTGAGGGATGGTGTCGCAGGTGACGACGCGTTGCACGCCGGCGACCGTCATGGCGTCGACCGCATCGTCGGCGAACACCGCGTGGACGGCCACGCACAGCGGCGCGGACAGCCCGAGCCGTTTGAGGGCCTGCGCCGCGGCCGCGATGGTGCGGCCGGTGGAGATGATGTCGTCGACCAGCACCGGCGTGTGGCCGGCAGCGTGTGTTGCGTCTTCCAACGTGACGCTCACGTCGCGGTCGCCGCGGCGCTGCTTGGTGAGCACGGTGCAGGGTGCGCCCGCGAGCCGCGCGACTTCGGCGGCCCATTGCCGGCTTTCTTCATCGGGGCCGACGAGCAGCGGGTTTGTGACGTTGGCTTTGACCCATTGCGCAATGGCGGGTGCGGCCGCGACCACTTCGGTGGGGATCGTGTAGATCTGCGAGAGGCTGTGCCAGCGGTGCAGGTGCGGGTCCACCGTCACGAGGAAGTCGAGGCAGCCGGAGAGCAGGCGCGCGTAGCTGATCGACGTGATCGCTTCGCCGGGGCGAAAGCGTGCGTCCTGGCGCATGTAGGGCAGGTAGGGCGTGACGAGGCCGATGCGCTTCGCGCCGAGTTCGCGCGCGGTTTCGGCGGCGAAGAGGAGCGGGAGCGTTTTTTCGTCGGCGGGGTGGATGCTGCCGGCGAAGACGACGTCGCGGCCATTCACGTCGGCGAGGAGCCGCACGAGGTGCTCGCCGTCGGGGAAGTGGTGCGATGCAAGGTCGGAAGTTTCGGCGCCGAGCTCGGCGGCGAGAGCGGTGGCGATGTGCGTGCCGCCGGGGAGGGTGACGATGAGCATCGAAGCGAAGAAGTTGACGAGCCTTACCCCCGGCACTGGCTCCACAGTTAGGGCTGCTTGGTTCCCCACCTGACCCGGTTGGCCGCTTCACCATGCGGGGAGGCCCGTCACCAGCGATTGTAGGCTACGCGTGGACCGGCAATGCGACGAGGCGGACACCCAACGCCGCGCAGACTCGGCTCACCGTGTCGAACCGCGGCGCACTGTCCGGCCGCAATGCCTTGTAGAGCGCTTCGCGGGTCATACCGGATGACTTGGCAATCTCCGACATTCCACGCGCGCGAGCAATGTCACCCAATGCGGCTGCCAGGAGACCGGCGTCGCCGGCCGCGAGTATGTCGGTCAGGTAGGCAGCGATCGCTTCTTCGCTGTCGAGGTACTGGGTGGGGTCGAACTCGGGAAGGTCTTCCGCCTTGATGCGCTTGCTCATTTCCTACTCCTTACTCAAGCAATGCCGCCAGCGCCTTCGCGCGCTTGATGTCTGCCGCCTGCGTGCGCTTGGTGCCGCCCGCCAATAGCACGACAAGGTCTTCTCCACGGATCGTGTAGTAGATCCGCCAGCCTGCGCCTACATGGATGCGCAGTTCGAGAACACCGTCGCCGACCGGACCACAATCGCCCGGCAACCCACGTTCCAGCCGCTTGAGGCGAGCCACCAGGATGCCTCGGACCGCCTTGTCGCGCAGCCGGCTCAGCCACCGGGTGAATTCGGGCAGTGGCCGGAGTCGGAACATTGGTTCGACTGTAATCGAGCGATTACAAACGGTCAAGTCTGGCAGGAGGAGCGCGAGGCGTCACGCCGCGCCCCACTAGAATCGCCGCGATGTCTTACGTCGTGCTCGCCCGCAAATACCGCCCGCGCACCTTCTCGCAGATGGTCGGGCAGGAGCACGTCGTGCGCGCGCTCGGCAACGCGCTCGCGCAGCAGCGGCTGCACCACGCCTACCTGTTCACCGGCACGCGCGGCATCGGCAAGACGACCGTGTCGCGCATCCTGGCCAAGTCGCTCAACTGCCAGGGGCCGGACGGCAACGGCGGGATAACGGCCGAGCCGTGCGGCGTGTGCCAGGCGTGCCTGGACATCGACGCGGGCCGCTTCGTGGACTACACCGAGCTCGACGCGGCGTCCAACCGCGGCGTGGACGAAGTGCAGTCGCTGCTGGAGCAGGCCGTCTACAAGCCCGTGCAGGGCCGCTTCAAGGTCTTCATGATCGACGAAGTGCACATGCTCACCGGGCACGCGTTCAACGCGATGCTCAAGACGCTGGAAGAGCCGCCCGAATACCTGAAGTTCGTGCTCGCGACGACCGACCCGCAGAAGGTGCCGGTGACGGTGCTCTCGCGCTGCCTGCAGTTCAACCTGCGGCCGATGGCGCCGGAGACGGTGCACGAGCACCTCGCGCACGTGCTGCAGTCCGAAGGCGTGCCTGCCGACGATGCGGCGCTGCGGCTGCTGTCGCGCGCGGCGCGTGGGTCGATGCGCGACGCTCTCTCGCTGACGGACCAGGCGATCGCGTTCGGCGGTGGCGAGCTGCGCGAGCCGACGGTGCGGCAGATGCTTGGGGCGGTGGATCGCAGCCATATGTTCCGCCTGATCGAAGCATTGGCGCAAGGCGACGGCAAGACGGTTGTCGAGACCTCGGACGCGCTGCGCGAGAACGGCCTGAGCGCCGGCTCGACGCTCGAAGAGATGAGCGCGGTGCTGCAGCGCATGGCGGTGGTTCAGGCGGTGCCTTCGGCGGCCGATACGTCCGATCCGGAATCAGCCGAGATCGCGAGGCTCGCGCAGTTGATGCCTGCGGACGAGACGCAGCTGCTGTACAGCATCTGCCTGCATGGGCGCACCGAGCTGGGGTTGGCGCCGGACGAGTACGCGGCGTTGACGATGGTGTTGCTGCGGCTGCTGGCGTTCAAGCCGGGGAGCGTGGCTCAAAAAAAAACTTTGAATGAGCCTGCACGGGTGGCCGCGCCGGCTGTGGCCGCCGAGGTCAAGCCGGCTGCAGCGCCGCCGGGCCGCGTGTTGCCGGTGGTGGATCCCGCGCCGCGCAGCGATGGACCCCGGGTCAAGCCCGGGGTGACGGGTGCTGCGTCAGAAGTGGTGAGCGTGCCTGTGCGAATGGCGCCGGAGCCGAGGGAGACGGCAGCACCCGCGCCGGTCGTTCCCACCGAAGAGGGCAACTTCTGGTTCGACCTCGTGCAGCGCCTCGTCGCCGAAGAAGCCATCACTGCGCTCGTGCGCGAACTCGCGCTGCAATCCCAGCTGGTCGCCCGCGACGAAGGCCACTGGATGCTGCGCGTGGAGCGCGAATCGCTCAACCAGCCCGCCAGCCGCGAGCGCCTGAAGAACGCGCTGCGCGCGGCCGGGCACGACGTGGAGCTCAGCGTGGAAGTGGGCGCAGTGCACGACAGCCCCGCACGGCGGCTTGCCGAAGCCGCGGCCGAGCGGCAGCGGGCCGCCGAGCAGATCATTTACGCCGACGACTTCGTCCAGCGGATGATGCGCGACTTTGGCGCGAAAATCGTCCCTGGAAGCATCAAACCGACAAGACACTGAAGGAAGCACCATGTTCAACAAGGGACAGCTCGCCGGCCTCATGAAGCAGGCCCAGGCCATGCAGGACAACCTGAAGAAGGCACAGGAAGAGCTCGCCCTCATCGAGGTCACCGGCGAGTCCGGCGCCGGCCTCGTGAAGGTCACCATGACCTGCAAGCACGACGTCAAGCGCGTCGCCATCGACCCCAGCCTGCTCGCCGACGACAAGGACATGCTCGAGGACCTCGTCGCCGCCGCGTTCAACGCCGCGGTGCGCAAGGCCGCCGAGACCACCGAGGAAAAGATGGGCAAGCTCACCGCGGGCCTGCCGCCGGGCATGAAGCTGCCGTTCTGAGCCTTTGGCAGACAACAACTCACTCAACGCGCTGATCGAGGCGCTGCGCCGCCTGCCCGGCGTCGGCGTGAAGTCCGCCTCGCGCATGGCCTTCCACATGCTGCAGCACGACCGCGAGGGCGCGCAGCTGCTCGCGCAGGCGCTGCAGCAGGCCGCAACGCGCATCCGCCACTGCAACATGTGCCACACCTTCACCGAAGGTGAGGTGTGCGGCACATGCCTAGACGCATCGCGCGACCGCACGAAGCTGTGCGTCGTGGAGACACCCGCCGACCAGGCGGCGGTGGAGCGCACGGGCGCCTTCAAGGGCCTCTACTTCGTCCTCATGGGCAAGCTGAGCCCGCTGGACGGCATCGGGCCCAAGGACATCGGCGTGTCCAAGCTGTTCTCGCGCGCGACTCAGGGCGAGGTGCAGGAAGTGATCCTCGCCACCAATTTCACCGCGGAGGGCGAGGCCACCGCGCACGTGCTGGGCGAGGCGCTCAAGCAGCGCGGGCTGAAGGTCACGCGCCTCGCACGCGGCGTGCCCGCGGGCAGCGAACTCGAATACGTGGACCTGGGGACCATCGCGCACGCGCTCGTCGACAGAAGGGAAAAATGAGCACGATCTACGTCCGTTTCACCGTCGCCTACTGGTGCGTGCTGCTCGCGGCGCTGATGCCGTTCGTCTGCACCTGGATCGCGAAGTGGCCGCTCGTCGGCAAGCGGCGCAGCGAAGGCGGCTACGACAACGCGGACCCGCGCGGCTGGCTCGCGAAGCAGACCGGCTGGAAGGCGCGCGCCAACGCCGCGCAGGCCAATTGCTTCGAGGCGCTGCCGTTCTTCATCGGCGCGGTGATCATCGCCCACCAGCTGGGCGCGCCGCAGACATTGCTGGACATCCTGGCGCTGCTGTTCGTGGTGCTGCGCATCATCTACGTGGTGATGTACGTAGCGGGCCTGCCCACGGTGCGCAGCGGCATCTGGGCGCTGGCCCTCCTCGTGAACATAGGTATTCTTTTCATCGGCTACAAGTAGGCCCGGCGTGGCCCAGTGAAAACCCGGAAAGGAAAAACCCGCAAGGGGTGTTCCTGATGCGGCCGCGCGGTGCGCTGACTAACCTTGCTGCATTGCAGCAGTCAGGCAGGGCACCACAATGAAAAACAGCACTCTCACCCGACGGACCTTCACCACCGCGGCGCTTTGCGGCGCCGCCGTTCTCGGCGTACCGATCGTGCGCGCGCAGGCCAAGCTCGAGAAAACGAAGATCGCGCTCGCGGTCGGCGGCAAGGGCGCGTTCTACTACCTGCCGCTGACCATCAGCGAGCAGCTCGGTTACTTCCGCAACGAGGGGCTCGACGTCGAGATCTCCGACTTCGCGGGCGGCGCTCGCTCGCTCCAGGCGCTGGTGGGCGGCTCCGCCGACGTGGTGGCCGGTGCGTACGAGCACACCATCAACATGCAGAGCAAGAACCAGTTCATCCAGTCGATCGTGCTGATGGGCCGCGCTCCGCAGATCGCTTTCGGCGTCTCGCCCAAGGCCGTCCCCAACTACAAGGGTGTGGCCGACCTGCGAGGCAAGAAGATCGGCGTCACCGCGCCGGGTTCGTCGACCAACATGGTGGCCAACCTCGTGCTCTCGCGCGCGGGCATCAAGGCCAACGACGTGAGCTACGTCGGCGTCGGCACGTCGGCGGGCGCGCTCACGGCGCTGCGTTCGGGCCAGATCGACGCCATGAGCAACGTCGACCCGGTGATGACGATGCTGGAGCAGAAGGGCGACGTGAAGATCATCAGCGACACGCGCACGCTCAAGGGCACGCACGAGGTCTTCGGCGGCCCGATGCCCGCGGCCTGCCTGTACACGCACGCGGAGTTCGTGCAGAAGAACCCCAACACCTGCCAGGCGCTGGCTAACGCCATCGTGCACGGCCTGAAGTGGCTGCAGACGGCGGGGCCCAGCGACATCATCAAGACGGTGCCGGAGTCCTACCTGCTGGGCGACCGCGCGTTGTACCTCGCGTCCTTCAACAAGGTGCGCGAAGCCATCGCGCTGGACGGCATGCTGCCGGAAGAGGGCGCGAAAACGGCGTTGCGCGCGCTGGCCAGCTTCGAGCCGTCCGTGAAGGCGGACAAGATCGAGCTGTCCAAGACGTACACCAACGAGTTCGGCCGCCGCGCGAAAGAGAAGTTCAAGGCCTAGGGAAACACCCGAGGGACCTGACAGGCGTTCGACAGGTCGGCCGTCGACCATCGCTCCACCTGGAGGAACCCAGGAGGAGAAACCATGCGTCGCGACACCTTCCTCAAGACACTCGCAGCGGCGGCCGCGGCCGGCGCGCTGCCCTTCGGCGCCAGGGCGGCGCCCGTGCTGAAGATGATGATCCCCGCCAACCCGGGCGGTGGGTGGGACACCACCGGCCGCGCGCTCGGCAAGGCCATCCTCGACGCGAAGGCCGCGGACAACGTCCAGTACGAGAACAAGGGCGGCGCGGCGGGCGCGCTGGGCCTGGCGCAGTTCGTCGGCGCGAGCAAGGGCGACGCCAACGCGCTGATGATGATGGGCGCGGTGATGGTGGGCGGGCAGATCACCAACAAGCAGCCGGTGTCGCTGCAGCAATGCACGCCGCTCGCGCGCCTGACGAGCGAATACAACGTGTTCGTCGTGCCGGCCGCGTCGCCGCTGAAGACGATGAAGGACGTCGTCGCGCAGCTCAAGGCCGACCCGGGCAGCGTCAAGTGGGGCGGCGGCTCGCGCGGCTCCACCGAGCACATCTCGGCGTGCATGCTCGCGCGCGCGGTGGGCGTGGACCCGAAGAAGGTGAACTACGTCGCCTTCCGCGGGGGCGGCGAGGCCGTCTCGGCCATCCTCGGCGGCAACGTCACGGTGGGCGGCAGCGGCTACAGCGAGTTCGCGGAGTACATCGCGGCCGGCAAGATGCGCCCCATCGGCGTCACGTCGCAGAAACGCCTGCCGGGCATCAACGTGCCCACGATGAAGGAGCAGGGCTACGACGTGGTGCTGGGCAACTGGCGCGGCGTGTACGGCGCGCCCGGCATCTCGGCGGAGCAGCGCGCGGCGCTGGTCGATGTCGTGCAGAAGGCCACGAAGACCAAGGCCTGGCAGGAGGCGCTGGACAAGAACGGCTGGACGCCCGCGTGGGTGACGGGCAAGGAGTTCGAGGACTTCGTGGAGTACGAGTTCTCCAGCCTGCGCGCGATCATGTATTTGTCCGGGATGGTCTGAGTTTGCTAACCTAGCGCGCCATATGCAGTATGACGCGCTGGAGTTGGACCAGGTCACCGTCACTTTCCGCTCGCCGCAGGAAAACGGCGAGCGCTACACCGCCGTCGCCGGCACCACCCTGAAGGTGCGTGCCGGCGAATTCGTTTCGGTGGTGGGGCCCACGGGCTGCGGCAAGTCCACGCTGCTGAACGTGGCCGCGGGGCTGCTGGAGCCCTCGGCGGGCGACGTGCGCGTGTTCGGCGAGCGCCTCGCGGGCATCAACCGGCGCGCGGGCTACATGTTCCAGCAGGACGCACTGATGCCCTGGCGCAGCGCGCTGGACAACGTGATGGTCGGCCTGCAATACCGCGGCCTGCCGGATGCGGATGCGCGTTCGCAGGCGCAGGCGTGGCTGGAACGCGTGGGCCTCGGCGGGTTCGGCGACCGCTACCCCCACCAGCTCTCCGGCGGCATGCGCAAGCGCACGGCGCTGGCGCAGGTGCTGGCGCTGGACCCGGACATCATCCTGATGGACGAGCCGTTCTCCGCGCTGGACGTGCAGACGCGGCAGCTGATGGAAAACGAGGTGCTGGCGCTGTGGGCCGCCAAGCGCAAGGCAGTCCTCTTCATCACCCACGACCTCGATGAAGCCATAGCGATGAGCGATCGCGTGGTGGTCCTGTCCGCGGGCCCGGCCACGCGGCCGATCGGGGAGTTCGAGATCGACCTGCCGCGCCCGCGCGACGTGGCGGAGGTGCGCACGCATCCGCGCTTCGTCGAACTGCACTCGCAAATCTGGGCGGTGCTGCGCGACGAGGTGCTCAAGGGCTACGCGCAGCAGCTGAAGAAGGCCGCATGACGAGCAAGTCCTTGCGCTGGTGGCAAGGCGGCGTGCTCGTCGCGGTCTTCGTCGCATGGCACCTGCTGTCGCGGAACGAACAGACCGCCTTCTTCATCGGCGAGCCGATCAAGGTGGCGGGGCGGATCTGGTCGTGGTTCCTGCCGGTCGAGGTGGCACCTAATGCGCTGTTCCCCGAGGGGCTGCCCGGCCGCGCCGACATCTACGTGCACCTGGGCATCACGCTGCTGGAGACGGTGCTCGCGTTCTTCTTCGGCACGGTGCTGGGCCTGGTGTTCGGCCTGTGGCTCGCGCTCGCGCCGATGGCCAGCGCGATCCTCGACCCCTACATCAAGGCGCTGAACTCGATGCCGCGCGTGATCCTCGCGCCGATCTTCGCGCTGTGGTTCGGCCTCGGCATCTGGAGCAAGGTGGCGCTGGCGGTCACGCTGGTGTTCTTCATCGTGTTCTTCAACGTCTACCAGGGCGTGCGCGAAGTCAGCCCGGTGATCCTCGCCAATGCCCGCATGCTCGGCGCGAACCGCAGGCAGCTGCTGCGCACGGTGTACCTGCCCAGCGCGACGAGCTGGGTGTTCTCCAGCCTGCACACGTCGGTGGGCCTGGCCTTCGTGGGCGCGGTGGTGGGGGAGTATCTCGGCAGCGCGCGCGGTGTCGGCTACCTGATCCTGCAGGCCGAGGGCACGTTCGACGTCAACACCGTGTTCGCGGGGATCGTGGTGCTGACGGCGTTCGCGCTCGCGCTCGATGCGCTGGTGGGGCGCATCGAGCGCAGGCTGATGAAATGGCAGCCTCGCCAGGGCGAGGCCGAGAAGCTTTAGCTTCGGTTCGGGTTGTTCGGGAACCGGTCTTCCCGGTTCATCACGCCGTCACCGTCGTTGTCGCGGCGGCCCCAGCCGTATTGGCGGCCGCCGTCGTCGCGGTTGTCCCAGCCGTATTGCCGGCCGCCGCCACGGCGCCAGTGGCCTTCGATGAAGGTCCACGAGCCGTCAGGGCGCTGTTCCCAGCGGGCCTGTTCCCAGACCATGCCGCGGCGCTCGCCCTGCCAGTGGCCGGGGATCCAGCGGTACTGGTCGCCACGCCAGGCATAGTGGCCTTCCACCCACACGCGGCCGGCGCGCGGCGCGGGCACCACTTCCACGCGAGGCGCCGGCGGCGCTTCGGTGATCACGATGGCCGGGGCGGCGGTGGCGACGGTGGCGCCCATCCACGAGCAGGCAGCCAGCGCGGCCGCCAAGAGGGTCATGCGTTTCATGTGAAGAACTCCTTTCAGTCCTGATGGCGAAAGGGTGCCCTGCCGCACGGCCGAGGAGCATCGGACAGGGCCTGTCAAGCAGGTGGGAGGCGTCCGGCGGGCCGTTGCTAGTTTTTTTGTAGCGGCGTAGGAGCCGGATTACCAATTGTTGCGGGCATGGCGTTCAGCCGCGCTGCGGCCTCGCGCGTCCAATGGACATGAACACGAAAAGGGGAGCCGGAAATGGCGTATGTCTTTGAAACGCTGCCGGCCGATCGCAGCCGCATCGAGATTGCCGATCCGCTGGAAGTCCGCTGGTGGGCTGGCCGTTTCGGCTGCAGCGAGGAGCACCTGCGCGAAATCGTCGAACGCGTCGGCACCAATGCCGCGCAGGTGGAGCGCGTGATCGACGGCAGCGACGAACTGTTGCAGCTGTAGCTCGGCGGCGGGACCGCGAGGCGCCTATCGCTTCTTCGCGGGGGCCTTCTTCGCGGGCGCCGCGGCCTTGCGCACCGGGGCCTTCGCCGAAGCACGAACCACACCCTTTTGCGGCACGCGCACGGCCTGCCGCGTTGCCGCGCGCACCGGCAGGTGCAGCACCACCTGCTGGCCCGGCTTGAAGTGCGCCTGCGCACTCAACCCGTTCCATTCGGCCACCTGCGCCGGCGCGAGCTTGTAGCGGTGCGCGATGCTGCCCACCGTGTCGCGCTTGCCGGCCTTGATGACCGTGCGCCGCGTGACGATCTCCGGCGCCAGGCTCAGTTGCGCGTTGTCCGCCACCTGGCTCGTCACGTCCTGCTGCGCGCTGCCGCTGCGCGGCACGATCAGCACGGAGCCGCTCTTGATGATCATGCGCGGCGGGATCGTGTTCACCGCGCGCAGGTCGTTCTCGGTCATGCCCACGCGCCGCGCCGCATCGGCCACGCTCATGTTCGCGGGCACGCTCCAGGCCGTCCAGCTGGCGAGCTTGCCTTCGCTGTACGCGTCGAAGTTGCGCTTGAAGACCGCGGCGTTGTCCCAGGGCAGCAGGATCTCCGGCGTGCCGGCGGCCAGGATCACCGGCCGGTTGTGCTGCGGGTTCAGCGCCTTGAAGTCGTCCAGGTTCACGTCCGCGAGCCGCGCGGCCGTCACCACGTCCATGTCGCGCGCGAGCTTCACCGTCTGGAAGTACGGGTGGTTGTCGATGACGGGCAGCTCCGCGCGGAACAGCTCCGGCGTGTTGACGATGTTCTTCACCGCCTGCAGCTTGGGCACGTAGTTGCGCGTCTCGTTGGGCATGTTCAGGTCGAGGTAGCCCGTGCCCAGGCCCGCCTTCTGGTTGCGGTCGATCGCGCGCTTGACGTTGCCTTCGCCCCAGTTGTACGCGGCCAGCGCCAGGTGCCAGTCGCCGAACATGCCGTACAGGCGCTGCAGGTAGTCCATCGCGGCGCGCGTGGACTGCAGCACGTCGCGGCGGTCGTCGCGGAAGTGGTTCTGCTTGAGGTCGAAGTCCTTGCCCGTGGCGGGCATGAACTGCCACATGCCGGCCGCGCGCGCGCTGCTCACGGCCTGCGGGTTGAACGCGCTCTCGATGAAGGGCAGCAGGGCCAGCTCCGCCGGCATCTGGCGGCGCTCCAGCTCCTCGACGATGTGGAACAGGTACTTGCGCGAGCGGTCCGCCATGCGCTGGATGTAGTCCGGCCGCGAGGCGTACCACTGCTCCTGCTGACGTACCAGGTCCGTCTCGAGGTTGGGCATCGCGTAGCCGCGGCGGATGCGCTCCCACAGGTCCGCGGGCGGCTGCGACGTGGTGACCGAGCGCGAGCGCACCTCCTCCGTCGTCACCGGGCTGAGCGGCCCGCTCGGGTACGCGGCCGGCGCCTGCGCCTGCGCGCTGCGCGGCTTCTCGTCGTAGGTCATCTCCACCTTGTCGGAGACGGTCGGGGCTGTGGCGACGCAACCCGCCAGGGCGGAAAGCACGCCCACGGCGGCAACAAGGCGCAGGTTCATCTGAATTCGTTCTTCCATTGTCGGACGGCGGCGAACACCGCCACTTCATCGTCCGGGTCGGCACCACTGTGGGCCTGGGCGGCTTTCGCCACCTCGGGCTCACCCGAGCGCAGGAACGGGTTGATCCTGCGCTCCTGCGCGATGCTCGAAGGCAGCGTGGGCTGCCCCTGCGCGCGCAGCTCCTCGCAGCGCCTGCGGTATTGGACCAGCTCTTCGTTGCCGGGCTCAACCGCCAATGCAAAGTTCAGGTTACTCAGCGTGTATTCGTGCGTACAGCACACGCGCGTGTTTCCGGGCAACGCGGCGAGCTTGCCCAGCGAGCCGTGCATCTGCGCCGGGGTGCCTTCGAACAGGCGCCCGCAGCCGCCGGAGAAGAGGGTGTCGCCGCAGAACAAAAGCGGCTTGCCGTCCATGTCGTCGCAGTAGTACGCGATGTGCCCGGCGGTGTGCCCGGGCACGTCGATGATGCGAAAGCGCAGGCCCAGCACCTCGATCTCGTCGCCTTCGGCCAGGCGCGTGAGCGGCTCGGGGATCTTCTCGCGGGCAGGCCCCCACACGGGAGCGCCGGTGGCGTTTCGCAATTCATCGACGCCGCCGATGTGGTCCGGATGGTGGTGGGTGACTAGAATCGCTGCCAGTTGCAGGCCGTGCTCGCGCAGGTACTGCGCCACCGGCCTGGCGTCGCCGGGATCGACCACGAGGGCCCGCTGTCCGTCGTGCAACAGCCACAGGTAGTTGTCCTGGAAGGCGGGCAGCGGGATCAGATTCATGAGCGACCAGATTATAGAAATGCAGCAGTGGTTCGAAACCCCGCCGGGCAGGTACCTGCTCGATTGGGAGCGGGCCGAGTTCGACGCCGCGGTGGCCGACATCTTCGGCTATCACGCGGTGCAATTGGGGCTCGGGGCCACCGATTTTTTGTCGACGAACCGCATGCCGCACCAGTGGCTGGTGCTGGACCGGCCCACGCCGGGTGCGCAGCCGTCGTTCTATGCCGACTTCGCCGCGCTGCCTTTCGAGGAGAACAGCGTCGACCTCGTCGTGCTGCCGCACTCGCTGGAACTCAATGCGGACCCGCACGCGACGCTGCGCGAAGTGGGCCGCGTGCTGGTGCCCGAGGGCAAGGTGGTCATCTGCTGCCTGAACCCGGCCAGCCTCTGGGGCCTGCGCCAGCGCCGCGCGCACATCTACCAGCGCCTCGGCTTCGGCGAGCTGTTCCTGCCCGACGCGGGCGAGTTCATCGGCTACTGGCGTCTGCGCGACTGGTTGCGGCTGCTGAGCTTCGAGGTCGAATCCTCCAGCTTCGGTTGCTACCGCCCCGCCATCTCCAGCGAAAAGTGGCTCAACCGGTACGAGTGGATGGACCGGCTGGGCGAGCGCTGGTGGCCCATCTTCGGCGCTGTGTACTTTCTGGTGGCAGTCAAACGTGTGCGCGGGGCCAAGCTCATCGGCCCTGCGTGGAAGACGTCCAAGTCCATCGCCACGGCGCCCATGCCCATCGCCAACCGGCGAACCCACAAGCGCAGGCCCGGCCTGCACCTCTGAACCCCTGACCTCCTGAATGACACAAGTCGAGATCTACACGGACGGGGCCTGCAAGGGCAACCCCGGGCCCGGCGGCTGGGGCGTGCTGCTCAAGTCCAACAACACCGAGAAGGAGCTGTACGGCGGCGAGCGCAGCACGACGAACAACCGCATGGAGTTGCTCGCGGTGATCCGCGCGCTGGAGGCGCTCAAGCGCCCGTGCGCCGTGACGCTGTACCTCGACAGCCAGTACGTCCTCAAGGGCATCACCGAGTGGCTGCCGGGGTGGAAGGCCAAGGGCTGGCGCACGGCGTCGAAGCAGCCGGTGAAGAACGCGGAACTCTGGCGTGAGCTGGACGCTCTGTTGACTGAGGGTGGCCACGTCGTCGACTGGCGCTGGGTGCGCGGCCACACGGGCGACCCCGGCAACGAGCGCGCGGATGCGCTGGCCAACCTGGGTGTGCAGCAAGCGCTACAGCGTTAGCTTGCCAACAGGTGGTAAAGGGGGCGTAAAGCGGCCCTCGGTGCTACATTGGGAGATTGCATTGCGTTACATCAAGAAGAACGCGCTCTCCCCAACCTGACGGACCGGCATTTTCATGGCTTCGAAGGCAATCTATATCGCGGTGGCCGCCGCGGGCATCGGCGCTGCATCGGGCGCGGCCTGGTGGTGGCAGAACAAGCCCGCGAAACCCGCGGGCGAGGCAGCCGCGGCACCCCTCGCTCCCACCGGCAGCGCCGCTGCCGCATCGGGCGCGGGTGGCGCCGGCGGCGGCGCCCAGCGTGCACCGGCCGTGGAAGTGGCTCGGGTCGAAGCCCTCAAGCTCACGGACGACGCGCAAGCCGTGGGGTCCCTGCGTTCGCGCCAGGGCGTGATGATCCGCCCCGAGGTGAGCGGGCGCGTCACCCAGCTCAATTTCCGCGACGGCGACCGCGTGCGCCGCGGCCAGCTGCTGGTGCAGCTGGACGACCAGCTGCCGGTCGCGCAGTTGAAGCAGGCCGAGGCCGAGCTCTCCATCGCCCGCGCCAACCACAAGCGCAACCAGGAGCTGCTCGCGCAGAACTTCATCAGCGCCCAGCGCGTGGACGAGAGCGCGGCCAACCTGCAGGTGGCCGAGGCCAAGCTGGCCCTCGCGCGCGCCACGGTGCAGCGCCTGCGCATCCTCGCGCCCTTCGACGGCATCACCGGCATCCGCAGCGTCAACGTCGGCGACTACCTGAAGGACGGCGCCGACGTGGTGAACGTCGAGGACATGGAGGCGCTGTTCGTCGACTTCCGCCTGCCCGAGCGCTTCCAGGTGAAGCTGCGCAAGGGGCAGGCCGCGCTGGTGGACGTGGACGCGCTGCCCGGCCGCCGCTTCCAGGCGCAGGTGCAGGCCGTCGACCCGCTGGTGGACGCCAACGGCCGCTCCGTCGGCGTGCGCGCGTGCATCGACAACCGCCAGCTGCTGCTGCGCCCCGGCATGTTCGCGCGCGTGACGGCCGTGTTCGGCCAGCGCGACGACGCCAAGGTCATCCCCGAGGAGGCGCTGGTGCCGCAGGGCGGCCGCGTGTTCGTCTACAAGTTGATCGACGGCCCGGACCAGGACACGCGCACCGCGCAGCGCATCGAGGTCAAGACCGGCATCCGCCAGCCGGGTCGCGTGGAAGTGGTGCAGGGCCTGAACGTCGGCGACATGGTCGTCACCGCGGGCCAGCAGCGCATCCAGCGCGACGGCATGGCCGTGCGCGTGCTCGACGCGGGCAAGGGCGGCGCCGTGGTCGCGTCGTCCAACGCGGGCGGTGCGCCTCGCAGCACGTCGGCCGCGGCGGCCGTCGTGCCTTCGCCGGAAGGCCGCAACCCCTGCGGCACGTCGCTGGCCGATGCCACGGCCACCGGCTCGCCCGAAGGCACCAAGGGCGGCGGCGCCCGGCCGTCGGCGCCACGGCCCGAGGACGCGAAGGCGGGCAACGGCAGCGGCAGCGCACGCCGGGCCAGCGCGCCGCGCCCGGCCGGCGCCTGAGGCGAGCGAGAGGACGAGAGCCATGCAACTGCCCGAGATTTCCATCCGGCGGCCGGTGTTCGCCACCGTGCTGTCGCTGCTGGTGCTGCTGGTCGGCGCCGTCAGCTTCTTCCGCCTCGCCGTGCGCGAGTACCCCAAGATCGACGAGCCGGTGGTCACCGTGAGCGTGCGGTACCCGGGTGCCTCGGCCGAGGTGATCGAGTCGCAGGTGACCAAGCCGCTGGAGGACTCCATCGCGGGCATCGACGCGGTGGACGTCATCACCTCCATCAGCCGCGCCGAACAGAGCCAGATCTCCGTGCGCTTCCGCCTCGAGAAGGACGCCGACGCCGCGGCCGCCGAGGTGCGTGACCGTACCTCGCGCGTTCGCAACCGCCTGCCGCAGGCCATCGACGAGCCCGTCATCGCCAAGGTGGAGGCCGATGCCTTCCCGGTGATCTGGCTGGCGTTCACGAGCGACACGCTCAGCCCGCTGCAGATCAACGACCTGCTCAACCGCATCGTCAAGCCGCGCCTGCAGACCGTGACCGGCGTCGCCGACGTGCGCATCTTCGGCGAGCGCAAGTACGCCATGCGCGTTTGGCTGGACCCGGACAAGCTGGCCGGCTACCGCCTCACGCCGCAGGACATCGAGGACGCGGTGCGCCGCAGCAACCTCGAGCTGCCCGCGGGCCGCATCGAGAGCCAGCAGCGCGAGTTCAGCGTCACGTCGCAGACGGACCTGTGGCGGCCGGGCCAGTTCGCCGAGATCGTGGTGAAGAACGTCAACGGCTTCCCGGTGAAGATCCGCGACGTGGCACGGGTGGAAGAGGGCGCCGCCGACGAGCGCAGCGCGGTGCGCCTGAACGGCCGGCCGGCGCTTTCGGTGGGCGTGATCCGCCAGGCCACGGCCAACCCGCTGACCCTGTCGCAGGGCGTGCGGGACATGCTGCCCAAGCTCAAGCAGGACCTGCCGCAGGACGTGCTGGTGGACATCGCCAACGACAACTCGCTGTTCATCGACCGCTCGGTGAAGAACGTGTTCCGCACCATCACCGAGGCCATCGTGCTGGTGGCGCTGGTGATCTTCGTCTTCCTGCGCACGGTGCGTGCGTCGATCATCCCGATCGTGACCATCCCGGTGTCGCTGATCGGCACGTTCGCGATGATGGCGCTCTTCGGCTTCACCATCAACACGCTCACGCTGCTGGCGCTGGTGCTGGCCATCGGCCTGGTGGTGGACGACGCCATCGTGATGCTGGAGAACATCTTCCGGCACATCGAGGAGGGGCTGGACCCGTTCTCGGCGGCCATCAAGGGCGCGCGCGAGATCGGCTTCGCGGTGATCACGATGACGCTCACGCTGGTGGCCGTGTACGCGCCGCTCGCGTTCACGCCGGGCCGCACGGGCCGGTTGTTCGTCGAGTTTGCGCTGGCGCTCGCGGGCTCGGTGCTGGTGTCGGGCTTCGTCGCGCTGACCCTCACGCCGATGATGTGTTCGCAGCTGCTGCGGCACAACCCCAACCCGAGCTGGTTCGACAGCCACATGGAGAAGTGGCTCACGCAGCTGACCAATGGCTACGAGCGCGTGCTGCGCTGGGTGGTGACGGCGCGCTGGGCGTCGCGCACCGGGGACACCGTCGCCGCGTGGAGGCCGAAGCTGCTGCAGGCGCGCTGGCTGGTGATCGCCGGCATGGCGCTTGTCGCGGCGACCATTGCGCTCGTGTGGCCGACGATGAAGTCGGAGCTCTCGCCGCTGGAAGACCGTGGCGTGATGCTCGCCAACATCAACGCGCCCGACGGCGCGACGCTGGACTACACCAACCGCTACGCCACCACGCTGGAGAAGCTGGGGCAGCAGTACAAGGAGTTCGACCGCATCTTCGTGAACATCGGCAACCCCACCGTGTCGCAGGGCAGCGTGGTTTACCGCGCGGTCGACTGGGAGAACCGCGAGAAGACGACGCTGCAGATGGCGCGCGAGATGACGCCGAAGCTCGGCAGCCTCGCGGGCATCAACGCCTTCATCATCACGCCGCCGTCGCTGGGGCAGGGCTTTCGCGACCGGCCGCTGAACTTCGTGATCCAGACGTCCGACAGCTACGAGAACCTCAACCGCACGGTGCGGCAGATCCAGGACGAGATCGCGAAGAACCCGGGCATCCAGGGCGTGGACGTGGACCTGCGCCTGAACAAGCCCGAGCTGCGCATCCAGGTGGACCGCGAGAAGGCCGCGGACATGGGCGTCAGCGTCGAGGTCGTCGCCAAGGCGCTGGAGACCACGCTGGGCGGGCGGCAGGTGACGCGTTACAAGAAGGACGCCGAGCAGTACGACGTGATCATCCAGAACCGCGCGAGCGGCCGCACCACGCCGGAGGACATCGACAGCATCAACGTGCGCGGCCGCGGCGACACGATGATCCCGCTGTCGGCGCTGGTGAAGGTGAGCGAGAGCGTGAGCCCGCGCGAGCTGAACCACTTCGGCCAGCGGCGCTCGGCCACCATTACCGCGAACATCGCGCCCGACTATTCGCTGGGCCAGGCGCTGCAGTTCATGGAGCAGACCGCGGCCAAGGTGCTCAAGCCGGGCTACACGACGGACCTGAACGGCACTTCGCGCGAGTTCCGCAATTCGCAGGGCGCGCTGGCCATCGTGTTCGTGCTGGCGCTGCTGTTCATCTTCCTGGTGCTGGCCGCGCAGTTCGAGAGCTTCGTGGACCCGTTCGTGATCATGCTGTCGGTGCCGCTGTCGATGGTGGGCGCGCTTCTGGCTCTCAAGTGGTCGGGCGGTTCGCTCAACGTGTATTCGCAGATCGGCCTGATCACGCTGGTGGGCCTGATCACCAAGCACGGCATCCTGATCGTCGAGTTCGCCAACCAGCTGCGCGAGCAGGGGCTGGAGATGGTGGACGCGCTGGTGAAGGCCGCGTCGCAGCGCCTGCGCCCGATCCTGATGACCACCGGCGCCATGGTGCTCGGTGCCGTGCCGCTCGCCTTCGCGCACGGCGCGGGCGCCGAGAGCCGCCAGCAGATCGGCTGGGTGATCGTCGGCGGCATGTCGCTGGGCACGCTGCTCACGGTGTTCGTCGTGCCGACGATGTACACCCTGTTCGCGCGGCGCGAGGTGCCCGGCGCGAACAAGAAGGAAGCGCTGGACCAGCCGGCCGAGCATCACGGGGACCTGGTCGCGAAGTAGGCAGCCTGTTCAACACTGTTTGACAGGGGCCGGCCGGCCCGATAGACTGTTGAACAGTTGTTGAACAAGGTGTCCGGCAGTCATGGACGTTGTCTTGCGCAAGTACGGGAACAGCACCGTGATCGCACTTCCTCCGTCGTTGTTGAAGGCGCTGAACCTGCGCGCCGGCCAGTCCATGAGCCTCGATGCGGGCCCCGATGGCACGCTCACGCTGGCGCCAAAGCGGCGCTACAGCCTTGCCGAATTGCTGGCCCAATGCGACCCCAAAGCGCCGCCGCCTGCCGATCTCGCACTCTGGGAGGCCAGCCGTCCCGTCGGCCGCGAGGTCTGGTAATGGCGGTCTTCGACCGCGGTGACATCGTTCGTGTGAGTCTGGAGCCCGTCGTGGGCCATGAGATGCGCGGCGATGCCCGTCCGGCGCTCGTGCTGACCACCCGGGAGTTCAACAAGCTGGGCGATGTGCTTGTCGCCCCCATTACCCAAGGCGCAGACTTCGCACGCTACGCCGGGTTTGCCGTTTCGTTGACGGGTACCGGTTGCAGGACGCAAGGTGTGGCGCTGGTCAACAAGATTCGCATGCTGGACCTGCAAGCGCGCCAGGCGAAGCGCGTGGAGCGCGTTCCCGACGGGGTGGTCGAGGAGGCGCTGGGCCGGCTTCTCACCCTGTTCGAGGCCTGATGGCCTTGTCGGCGCACACGCACACGGCCGTGCTGCGCCTGCCGACCTGAAGCCGGCGCGCGCGTCCCCACCATCGGGAAATCACCCCGATGGAGTCATCCCATGAGCGAAAAGAACAAGAGCGACCACGAGAAACTGTGGGAGCTGATCAAGGACACGCGCTTCGGCATGCTGACGCACCGCCATGCCGACGGCAAGCTGCATGCCCACCCCCTGACGACGCAGAACAAGGAGCTGGCTGCGGACGGCATCCTGTACTTCTTCGTCTCGAAGTCCACCGAGCTCGGTCAGCGCGTGCAGCAGGACGGGAACGTCAACATCTCGTACGCGCACCTGGACAAGGACGCGTACGTGTCCGTCACGGGCACCGCCCGCGTGAGCGAGGACATGGCGAAGAAGCGCGAGTTGTTCAACCCGATCGCCAAGGCCTGGTTCCCGGGAGGTCCGCAGGACCCCGACATGGAGCTGCTGGAAGTCCACATCGACGAGGCCGAGTACTGGGACGTCAAGCAAAGCAAGCTGCGCCAGCTGTTCACGATGGCCAAGGCCGCCGTGACCGGCAAGCCGCCGAAGGGCGACATGGCCGACCACGGCGAGATGCAATTCAACTCTTGACGCGGCGCGCGGCAGCCGGTGCAATCCGCCGGTGCCGCACGTCGAATTCGCTCCCGCGCTCACGCGCCACGTCGCCTGCCCGCCGCAAGAAGTGGGCGCTGCGACCTTGCGGGAAGCCCTGCACGCCGCGTTCCGCGCGGCGCCCGCGATGAAGAATTACGTGCTCGACGAGCAGGGCGCCGTGCGCAAGCACGTGGCGGTGTTCGTCAACTCGCAGATGATCCGCGACCGCGCGGCCCTCGATATTCCGCTCGCTTCGGGTGACAAGGTGAATGTCATCCAGGCGCTCACAGGAGGTTGAACATGGACAAGGTGTGGGTCGGCACTCGCAAGGGGCTGTTCGTGGTGAAGAAGGACGGCAGCGGCTGGTCGCTCGGCCAGCCCACGTTCCCGGGCGAACCGGTGACGCAGGTGCTCGTGAATCCACACGACGGCGCCTGGTACGTCGCGCTGCGCCTGGGCCACTTCGGCATCAAGATGCACAAGAGCACGGACCAGGGCGCGAACTGGAAGGAGATCGCCGCGCCGGCGTTTCCGCCCAAGCCCGAGGCCGGGCCGATGAAGGACGACCCGACGCCGTGGACCGTGGACCTGATCTGGGCGCTCGCCGCGGGGCCGGGCGAGCTGTGGGCGGGCTGCCTTCCTGCCGGGCTGTTCCGCTCGCGCGACGGCGGCGCGAGCTGGCAACTCGTCGAGTCGCTGTGGAACCGGCCCGAGCGGCAGCAATGGTTCGGCGGCGGCTACGACCATGCGGGCATCCACTCGATCCTCGTGGACCCGCGCGACGCGAAGCACGTGACCGTGGCCGTCTCGTGCGGCGGCGTTTGGCAGACGCATGACGGCGGCGAGACGTGGGAGGTGACGTCCAAGGGCATGGTGGCCGACTACATGCCGCCCGAGCGCAAGGAAGACCCGATCATCCAGGACCCGCACAGCATGACGATGTGCGCGGCGCACCCGGACGTGCTGTGGGTGCAGCACCATGCGGGCATGTACCGGTCCGCGAACGGCGGGCTGCAGTGGGACCGCATCGATGCGCCTTCGCCGAGCGCTTTCGGCTTCGCGGTCGCTGCGCACCCCACCGACCCGATGCGCGCGTGGTTCGCGCCTGCGAAGGCCGATGCGAATCGCGTGGCGGTCGATGGGAAGCTCGTGGTGAACGAGACGCGCGACGGCGGCAAGTCGTACATCGCACACGGCAAGGGGCTGCCGGAGCGCGATGCGTATCACCTCATCTATCGGCACGCGTTGGATGTGTCGCGAGATGGCAAGGGGCTCGCCATGGCTTCGACGACCGGTGGCTTGTGGGTGAGCGAGGATGAGGGGGTGTCGTGGACCTGCGTGTCGCGCGACCTGCCGCCGGTGGCGGCCGTGCGCTGCGGCTAGATCGCGCCGTCGAACATCATCACGTCGACTTCGTCGCCCGCGGCGACATTGCCTTGGGTGTGATGGAGCACGATCAGGCCGTTGGCCTGGACCATCGAGCTGAGGACGCCCGAGCCCTGGTTGCCCGTTGTCTTCACCGACAAAGACCCGTCGGCGTTGCGCGTGACCACGCCGCGCTGGTACTCCGTGCGTCCGGGCTTCTTTCGCATCGCTTCGGCGCTGCGCGCCTTCAGGTACACCGGCTGCGTCTCGCGCGCGCCCATCATGCGCAGCAGGGCAGGGCGCACGAACGCGAGGAACGTCACCATCACCGCAACCGGGTTGCCCGGCAGCCCGAACAGCACGGCATTGCCGATGCGGCCCACCGCCATCGGCCGGCCAGGGCGCATCGCGATCTTCCAGAACGCCACGTCGCCCAGCTTCTTCATCATGGCCTTGGTGTAGTCGGCCTCGCCGACGCTCACGCCGCCGCTGGTGATGATCGCGTCGGCGCGTTTCGCGGCGTCGGAGAAAGCGGCTTCGAGCTGCGCGGGCTCGTCCTTCACGACACCCATGTCGATGACCTCGCAGCCCAGGCGCGTGAGCAGGCCATGCACCGTGTAGCGGTTGCTGTCGTACACCGCGCCCTCGCGCTGCGGCTCGCCGAGGCTCAGGATCTCGTCGCCGGTGGAGAAGTACGCCACCTTCACGCGCCGCACCACCTCCACCTGCGGGATGCCGAGGCTCGCGACCAGGCCCATCGCGGCCGGGCCTATGCGCTCTCCTTTTTGTAGCGCGGGCCTGCCTTCGGCGAGGTCTTCGCCCTTGTGGCGGCGGTTGTCGCCGGGCTGCAGGATGTTGGGCGGGATCGCGACGCGGTTGTCGCCCGCGGCCTTCGTGAACTCCTGCGGCACGACGGTGTCGAGGCCGGCGGGCATGATCGCGCCCGTCATGATCTTCACGCACTGGCCGGGGCCGACGCTGCCTTGCCACGCCTTCCCCGCGAGCGCGGTGCCGACGATCTCCAGCTCGAGCGCCGTGTCCTTGCGCAATTGCGCGCCCTCGAACGCGAAGCCATCCATTGCCGAGTTGTCGTGCGGTGGCACGCTGATCGGCGAGATGAGGTCGCGCGCGAGCACGCGGCCGAGCGAGTCGAAGATACCCACCGATTCAGTGCCTGCAACCGGCGAGACGAGATGCGAGAGGAACTCGCCAACAGCATCGGCGGACAGCGCCTGCGGGTCATACCCCTGCAGTTGCGCCGCGATCTGCTCCAGCGTCTTCACTTCGACCGCTCCAGCCGGCGCAGCTCGTCGATCGTGTTGGCGTTGAAGAAGGCCTGCGGGTCGTCGCCTTCGCGGTCGAACGGCACGATGACGGTCTTGTGCAGCGCCGTCCACTTGTCGATCTTGCGGCCGCCATCGTGCGTGAAGCGCACCAGGCTTTCCAGCAGCTCCAACTTCATCAGGCAGAAGACGGGCTGCGTGCGCACTTGCCCATCCTCCTCGCGCGCAGCCGCCATCGCGATCTCTGCGCCTTCGCGCTCCAGCGCCTCGGCCAGCCGCGAGACAAGGTCCTGAGGGAACATCGGCGTGTCGCAAGGCACGGTGACGAGGTACGGCGTCTCGCAACGCTCCAGCCCGACGAGGAAGCCCGCGAGCGGCCCCGCGTAGTCCGCGATCGCGTCGGGCCACACGGCCGCGCCGAACGACTCGTAGGCCGACAGGTTGCGGTTGGCGTTGACCATCACATCGCCCACCTGCGGCCCGAGCCGCATCAGCGTGTGCAGCGCCAGCGGCATGCCGTTGAAGTTCTGCAGGCCCTTGTCGACGCCGCCCATGCGGCTGCCGCGCCCGCCGGCGAGGACGACGCCGGTGATTTCTTCTTTGGGGATCATCCGCCGATGTAGCTCATTTCGACACGGCGCTTGCCGGTGCCCGTGTCGGCGGCCTGCGTGCCGCGAAGTTGCGAATATCGGTCACTGCGCTGCTGCCAGATGTGCCCGATGGCCGAGGCGATCTCTTCGTCGCTTGCGCCGCCGCGCAGCAGCGCGCGCAGGTCGTAGCCGTTGCTCGCGAAGAGGCACAGGTACAGCTTGCCCTCGGTGGACAGCCGCGCGCGGTTGCAGTCGCCGCAGAACGCCTGCGTCACGCTGCTGATGAAGCCCACCTCCCCGCCGCCATCCGCATACGCCCAGCGCTCCGCCGTCTCGCCAACCGTGGTGTGGTCCAGCGGCACCAGGGGAAGCTCCGAAGCGATGAGTTTGCGCACGTCCGCCGACGGCAGCACCTCGTCCATGCGCCAGCCGTTGGTGGCGCCCACGTCCATGTACTCGATGAAGCGCAGCACGATGCCCGTGCCCTTGAAGTGGCGCGCCATCGGCAGGATTTCGTGCTCGTTGGTGCCGCGCTTGACGACCATGTTGACCTTCACCGGCCCGAGGCCCGCCTCGCGCGCCGCATCGATGCCTTCGAGCACCTCCGCCACCGGGAAGTCCACGTCGTTCATCTTGCGGAACACCGCGTCGTCGAGCCCGTCGAGGCTGACCGTCACGCGCTGCAGCCCGGCGGCTTTCAGCGACTTCGCCTTGCGCGCGAGCAGCGAGCCGTTGGTGGTCAGCGTGATGTCCAGCGGCAGGCCGTCCACGGTGCGCAGCTGCGCGAGCTGTTCGATCAGCACCTCGATGTTCTTGCGCAGCAGCGGCTCGCCGCCGGTGAGCCGCACCTTGTGCACGCCGTGCGCGACGAACTGCTTCGCCAGCCGCGTGATCTCCTCGAACGTGAGCAGCGAGCTGTGCGGCAGGTACTGGTAGTCCTTGTCGAACACTTCCTTGGGCATGCAGTAGCTGCAGCGGAAGTTGCACCGGTCCGTCACGCTGATGCGCAGGTCGCGCAGCGGCCGGCCCAGGCTGTCCGACAGCAGCCCCGTCGCCGGCACCGGCGTCGCGGGCACGGCCGCGCCCAGCGCGGCGAGGCGCTGGTCGACGAGCGGGATCACGCGTTCGGCCATGGGCCTATTGTGCGGTCAGACGCAGCGCGCCCCGTCCACTTCGATGCATACCCCCGAGATGAAGGCGGCTTCGTCGCTGGCGAGGTAAAGCGCGGCGTTGGCGACGTCCAGCGCCGTGGAAAACCGGCCCAGCGGGATCGTGGCGAGAAACTTCGCACGCCGGGCCTCGTCCACCGGCCCGCCCGCGAACTCGGCGGAAAGGCCTGTGTCCGGGTTGAACACCGGGTTGATGCAGTTGACGCGGATGTTGTCCGGGCCCAGCTCGGCCGCGAGCGACTTGCTGGTGGTGATCACCGCGCCCTTCGAGCCGTTGTACCAGGTCAGCCCCGGCCGCGGCCGGATGCCCGCCGTGGAAGCGATGTTGATGAACACGCCGCCCTTGTTGGCGCGGAACGCGGGCACCGCGTGGATCGTCGAGAGGTAGATGCTCTTCACGTTGATCGCGTAGACGCGGTCGAACTCCTCCTCGCTCACCTCCAGCGCGGGGCGGTTGCGGTGGGTCCAGCCGGCGTTGTTGACCATCGCGTCCAGCTTGCCGTGGCGCTTGACGGCCGCTTCGACCAGCGCCTTCATGTCCGCCGACTTCGTCACGTCCGCCGCGAAGAAGGAGGCGCGGCCGCCCTTGGCCGCGATGTCCGCCGCCACCTTCTCGCCGCGCGCCGCGTCGATGTCGTTCACGATCACCTGCGCGCCTTCTTCCGCCAGGCGCCGGGCGATGCCCTCGCCGATGCCGCCGCCCGAACCGGTGACGATGATGGACTTGTCTTTCACGCGCATTTTTCGGCTCCTCGAAGGTGTTGGTAACAGCGCACGCTTTCGCGAAGAAAAGCTCAGCCTCGGCATTTTGCCCGGGGTGGGGGTTGCAAGCCTTGGAAGGCACCCGCGCCGCCGGGACAATCCGCGCCACAGAGGCAGGAGTTGCACATGCCCGCAGGAAGACATTACTTCATTCCCTTCGCGCTGGCTCTCGCGCTCGCCACGGGCGCAGCGCGGGCCGAGGAATCACGCCACCTCGCACCCGGCTTCCAGCAGCTGCCCGCGCAGTCGAAGCTCGTGATCGTGCCCGCCGAAATGGAGCTGTTCTCGATCAGCGCCGGCGGCGTGCAGGAGCCGCGCGCGGACTGGACCGAAGCCGCCCAGAAGCACTTCAAGGCGGCCCTGATGGCGCGCAAGGCCAAGCTCGGCAGTGACGTCGTCGAGATGTCCGAACGCGAGGTCGACGACTTCGCGCAGGTCCTCGCGCTGCACGGCAACGTGGCCTCGTCGATCTTCTACCACCACGCCGGCAACGGGCCGAAGCTGCCCACCAAGGACGGCAAGCTCGACTGGACGCTGGGCGAAGCGGTGAAACCGATCCGGGACAGGACCGGCGCCGACTACGCGCTCTTCACCTGGATCCGCGACAGCTACGCCAGCGGCGAGCGCAAGGCCGCCATCGTGGCGATGGCCCTGCTCGGGTCGATCAACCTCGGCGGCGAGCAGGTGGGCTACGCATCCCTCGTGGACCTGAAGACGGGCCGCGTGGTGTGGTTCAACGATTTGCAACGCTTCATCGGCGACCTGCGCGAGGCCAAGCCCGCCGAGGAGACCGTCGACAGCCTGCTCAAGGGCTTTCCGGGAGTGGCCAAATGAACGCACGCCGCAGTTTCCTGCGCTCGACCTGCCGCCACTGCCTCGGCCTGGCCTCGATGCTCGGCCTGCCGGCCATGGCGGAGAACCTCACCGAAGGCGGCACGCTCAAGGTGCCCCCGCGCTTTGCGCGCCCTGCGACCGACACGGACGAAGGCGGGCTGTGGGCGCTGGTGGACCGCGAGGAGGCGCGCATCCGCCGCAGCCCGCTCGCGATCCGCGACGAACCGCTCAAGAAATACCTCACCGACCTGACCTGCGGCCTCGCGGACGGCCACTGCCCCGACATCCGCGTGCACATCGTGCGCATCCCGCAGTTCAACGCGTCCATGGCGCCCAACGGGATGATGCTGGTGTGGAGCGGCCTGTTGCTGCGCGCCGAGAACGAGGCGCAGCTGGCGGCCGTTCTCGGCCACGAGATGGGCCACTACCTCGAGAAGCACTCGGTGGAGCAGCTGCGCACCGCCAAGGACCGCGCGGTGCTGGCGACGCTGGTGGGCATGATCGGCGGCGTGGCCAGCACGATCGGGCAGATCGGCATCATCGCGAGCATGTTCGCCTTCTCGCGCGAGCACGAGACGCGAGCCGACCGCCTCGGCATGAAGCTGATGCAGCAGGCCGGCTACGACGGCCGGCAGGCGGCGCAGGTGTGGGAGAACCTGCTCGGCGAATTGAAAGTGACCGGCGGCGACGACGTGGGCCATCGCAGCGCGATGTTCGCCACGCACCCGCCGGCCGGCAATCGCCGCGACGACCTGCTCAAGCTCGCAGGCGAGAAGGGCGGCTCGCTCAACGCCGCCGAGTACCGCAAGGCCATCGCGCCGCTGCGCTTCGACTGGATCGGCGACGAGATCAAGCGCGGGCAGTACGAGGAAAGCCTGATCCTCTTCGACCGCATGCTCGCGCGCGACAAGGAAGATGTCGAAGTGCTCTATGCGCGCGGCGAGGTGTATCGCCTGCGCGAGGAGAAGGACGACATGGCCAAGGCGCTGGACGACCTCACGCGCGCCACGATGGTGATCAAGGCGCCCGCGGAGGCGTTCCGTTCGCTCGGCCTGGTGCACAAGGCGCGTTCGGACAAGGCGTCCGCCGTGCCCGCCTTCGAGAAGTACCTCGAGATGACGCCCGATGCGCCGGATGCGTCGCTGATCAAGACCTACATCGCGGAGATGAAGGCATGAATTTCCTCAAGCGTGTTGCGGTCATCGTCTTCATCGCGGTGCTGTCCGCGTGCACGACGGTGACGAAGTTGGAAGGCGAGCAGGTGGTGCACGACCGGCTCGCCGTTCGCGTGCCGGAAGCGTGGAACAAGATCAACGACCCGTGGTCCGCGGAGCCGTACGACACGTGGACGCAGGAAGGGCTGCCGCTGGACCAGCTGCGCCTGTGGGGCGGCGTGAAGAGCGGCGACCCGCTGGTGGAAAAGCCGATGGTGTTCTTCCGTTTCTACGGCGAGAAGGACCCGCGCGTGCCGACCTTCCGTGCCGGCATGAGCTCCGAGAAGTTGGTGAACCTGTTCGAGCAGCTTTATGCCAACGCCGGGGCCGTTCGCATCACGAAGGTGGAGCCGACGGTTTTCGCGGGCGAGAAGGGGGTGCGCTTCGAGTTCGCGCTCAACCGCCGCGGGGATGACCTGCAGCTGCGCGGCGTGGGCTGGCTCGCGGTGAAGGACGAGAAGCTCTACGCGGCCACGTTCATGGCGCCGCAGCTGCACTTCTTCGGGCGGATCCTGCCGATGGCGGAGGCGGTGGTGAACACCGCGCGCATCAAGGGCTAGCCGTGCTTGATGGCCACCGTCTTCAGCACGGTGAAGCCGTAGAGCGCCTCGAAGCCTTTCTCGCGCCCATAGCCTGAAGACTTCATGCCGCCGAACGGCAGCTCGACGCCGCCGCCGGCGCCATAGTTGTTGATGAACACCTGCCCGCTCTTCACGCGCTTGGCCATGCGCAGCTGCCGCGCGCCGTCGCGCGTCCATATGCCGGCGACCAAACCGAAGTGCGTGGCGTTCGCCAGATGCACGGCGTGGTCCTCGTCCTTGAAGCTCATCGCGGCGAGTACGGGCCCGAACACTTCTTCCTGCGCAAGGCGGTGGTCCACCGGCACGTCGCGCAGCAGGGTGGGAGCCTGGTAGTAGCCGGTCTCCGGAGCTTCATCCACCACCTGGCCCTGCGCCACCATCGGGATGTTCGCCACCTGCGCATCGGAGAGGAAATCCCACACGCGCTGCTGCTGGCTCTGCCGGATCAGCGGACCCACGTCGAGGTCCATCGCCGCCGGACCCACGCGCAGGTTCTCGAAGGTGCCGCCGAGCCGGTCGAGCAGCTTCTCGTAGATCGATTGCTCCACCAGCAGGCGCGAGCCCGCGCTGCACGTCTGCCCCGCGTTCTGCACGATCGCGTTGATCACCACCGGCAGCGCCTGGTCCACGTCCGCGTCCGCGAAGATGATCTGCGGGCTCTTGCCCCCCAGCTCCAGCGTCACGGGACAATGCCGCTCGGCCGCCACCTGCTGGATGATCGTGCCCACGCGCGGGCTGCCGGTGAAGCTGATGTGGTCGATGCCTTCGTGGCGCGCGAGCGCGTCGCCGACTTCATGGCCGTAGCCCGTCACGATGTTGATCGCGCCCGCGGGAAAGCCCGCTTCGGCGGCGAGCTGCGCCACGCGGATCAGCGACAGGCAGGCGTCCTCGGATGGCTTCACCACGCACACGTTGCCCGCAGCGAGAGCGCCGCCGACGCTGCGCCCGAAGATCTGCATCGGGTAGTTCCACGGGATCACGTGGCCCGTCACGCCGTGCGGCTCGCGCCACGTGAGCACCGTGTAGCCCTCCTGGTAGGGCAGGGTTTCGCCATGCAGCTTGTCGCAGGCGCCGGCGTAGAACTCGAAGTAGCGCACCAGTGCGGCGGCATCGGCCTTGGCCTGCTTGGTGGGCTTGCCGCAATCGCGCTGTTCGATGGCGGCAAGCTCTTCGGCGTGCTCGGCGATCTTGTTCGACAGGCGCATCAGCAAGCGCCCGCGCTCGGCGGCGCTCAGCTTGCTCCAGATGTTCTCGTAGCACGCGCGCGCCGCCCGCACGGCCACGTCGATGTCGGCTGCGTCGCCGCGCTGGATCTCGTCGTAGGCCTGGCCGTCCGAAGGGTCGATGACGGGGATCGTGCGCTCGGAGTTGGAGCGGACGGATGCGTTGCCGATGTAGTGGAGCTGCATGCCGCGATTTTGTCGCATCGCGGCAGGGGACGCTACGCAGGCGCCCCCACCGGCGTGAACACTTCACTGTTGTCAGCGAGCCACTTTTCCGATGCCGTCGAATCCTGCTGCCGCGGATGGAAATCCCGCCGGAAGTATTCGCGCCACGGCTTGTACGTGAGCGTGACCAGCCCGCGCTTGCCAAAGAGGTACGACGCGGCACTCTTCCACGTACTCCACTTCCACAGCGTGCCGTCGGACTTCAGGTTCAGCACCGTCTGCCGCAGCGTGTCCATGAGGAAGATCGTCGTGATGCGCTTCATCCACGTCACGCGCCACTCGTAGCTGCCGCCCAGCGCCTCGTACAGGTCGAACGCGGTGCTTTTGTGCTCCGACTCTTCGGCGCTGTGCCACAGCCACAGCGTCTTCAGGCGCTCGTCGCGGTCGCCCAGCAGGTCGGCGTTCTTCAGCATGAAGTCCGCGAGGATGGCCGTGAAGTGCTCGTTGGCGGCCGTGATCCCCAGCCAGTGGCGGATGTCCTGGCCTTCCATCATCTTCAGCCGTTCGCGAGCGCGCGGCTCCCACTCGTTCTTCAGGCCGAGCTTCAGGAGGTGGGCGTTGTAGAGCGAATGCAGGCGGCGATGCGTTGCTTCCTGCCCGATGAAGCCCTGCACCTCGGCGCGAAAACGCTCCTGCTCGTCGGGCGCAAGCGCCTTGAAGCCGTTGCGCACGGAGTCGATGAAGAACTGCTCGCCCACGGGAAAACTCATCGACAGCGCATCGAAGAGGGCGGTGCGGAAGGCATCGCCCGCGCACCAGTGGCGCTCGATCGGCTTTTCCATGTCGACGAGGAGGCGGCGGACGACGAGGTCGGTCATCGTGACTTTCGAGGGTGGTACTTGTCGGTACCGCATGATGGGGGCGATTCCGGATGCTGTCAAGCGCCACCCCTTGTCACAATTGAGGCCAAATGGTTGAACTCGTACAGGAACAGCAGGACAGCGGCGTCCACCAGCACCGGCGGCGCCTTCTCGAAGGCATGGCCCACGCGGTGGCGGCCAAGGGCTACCCGGACACCACCATCGCGGACATCGTGCGCGAGGCGGCGGTGTCGCGCCGCACGTTCTACGAACACTTCAACACCAAGGCCGAATGCCTGATCGCGCTTTACGTCGCGTCCAGCCACAAGGGCCTGAAGACCCTGCGCGAGGCCATCGACCCCTCGCACGAGTGGCAGACCCAGGTGGAGACCGCGCTCACGGCCTACTTCGGCTCGATGGCCGAAAGCCCGGTGCTGATGCGCACGCTGTTCATCGAGATCCTCGGGCTCGGCGCCGAAGGCCTCGCCGCGCGCCGCCGCGTGAACGAGGAGATCGCCGACTTCATCCTCGGCGTGGTCAACGGCCCCAGCGGCCACCCGCGCAAGACGCCGCTGTCGCACGACATGGCCATGGCCATCGTCGGCGGCATCAACGAGCTCGTTCTCCAGTACATCGAGGAGAACAAGGTGGGGCGGCTCAGGGAGCTGGTGGAGCCGGCCAGCGAGCTGGTCCGCTCCGTCACCCACGCGGGGGAATGAAAAAGGGCGCCGAGGCGCCCTTTCTTACTTCGTTGCCGGTTGCGTCACCGCCGGCGGGGTCACCTCGTGCCCCGTCGGCGCGGGCTTGTCGCCGGTGTGGAACTTCACCACCAGCGGCACGATCAGCAGCGCCACGATGTTGATGATCTTGATCAGCGGGTTCACCGCCGGGCCGGCCGTGTCCTTGTAGGGGTCGCCCACGGTGTCGCCGGTCACGGCGGCCTTGTGCGCCTCCGAGCCCTTGCCGCCGTGGTTGCCGTCCTCGATGTACTTCTTGGCGTTGTCCCACGCGCCGCCGCCCGTGCACATCGAGATGGCGACGAACAGGCCCGTGACGATGGTGCCCATGAGCAGGCCGCCGAGCGCGCGCGGGCCGAGCAGCAGGCCGACCAGGATCGGCACCACCACCGGCAGCAGCGAGGGCACCATCATTTCCTTGATGGCCGCCTTGGTCAGCATGTCCACCGCCACGTCGTACTGGGGCTTGGCCGTGCCTTCCATGATCCCCTTGATCTCGCGGAACTGGCGGCGCACTTCCACCACCACCGAGCCGGCGGCGCGGCCCACGGCCTCCATCGCCATCGCGCCGAACAGGTAGGGGATCAGGCCGCCGATGAACAGGCCAATGATCACCATCGGGTCGGAGAGGTCGAAGCTGATCTGCTGCCCGTAGCTTTCCAGCTTGTGGGTGTAGTCGGCGAACAGCACCAGCGCGGCGAGGCCGGCGGATCCGATGGCGTAGCCCTTGGTCACGGCCTTGGTCGTGTTGCCCACGGCGTCGAGCGGGTCGGTGATGTCGCGCACCGAGGAGGGCAGGTCCGACATCTCGGCGATGCCGCCGGCGTTGTCGGTGATGGGGCCGTACGCGTCGAGCGCAACGACGATGCCGGCCATGCTCAGCATCGAGGTCGCCGCGATGGCGATGCCGTAGAGGCCCGCGAGCCAGTAAGCCACGAAGATCGCGATGCACACGCAGATCACCGGCCACGCCGTCGAGCGCATCGAGACGCCCAGGCCGGCGATGATGTTGGTGCCGTGGCCCGTGGTGGACGCCTGCGCGATGTGGCGCACCGGCGAGTACTGGGTGCCGGTGTAGAACTCGGTGATCCACACCAGCGCGCCGGTGAGGATCAGGCCCACGGCGCACGCGCCGAAGAGGCGCATGACGCTGCCCGATGCCGCAACCGCGTTGTCGGGGATCAGCCAGGCCGTCACGAAATAGAACGCGATGAGCGAGAGCACGCCGGACACCGCCAGGCCCTTGTACAGCGCGGGCATCACGTTGACCATGCCGGTCTTGGCCTTCACGAAGAAGCAGCCGACGATCGACGCGATGATCGACACGCCGCCCAGCGCCAGCGGGTACAGCACCGCGTTGACCGGTGCGGACGCCACGAGCAGGGCGCCCAGCACCATGGTCGCGATCAGCGTCACGGCGTAGGTCTCGAACAGGTCGGCGGCCATGCCGGCGCAGTCGCCCACGTTGTCGCCCACGTTGTCCGCGATCACGGCGGGGTTGCGGGGGTCATCTTCCGGGATGCCGGCTTCGACCTTGCCCACGAGGTCCGCGCCGACGTCGGCGCCCTTGGTGAAGATGCCGCCGCCAAGACGCGCGAAGATGGAGATCAGCGAAGCGCCGAAGGCCAGGCCGATCAGGGGCGTGAGGATGGCGGCAAGCTTGCGGTCCGGCGTGAGGTTGCCGTTGCCCATGAGGAACCAGCAGAACGCGGTGACGCCGATCAGGCCCAGCCCCACCACCAGCATGCCGGTGATGGCGCCGCCGCGGAAGGCGACGTCCAGCGCCGGGCCGATGCCGCGCGTGGCCGCCTGCGCGGTGCGCACGTTGGCGCGCACGGAGACGTTCATGCCGATGAAGCCGCAGGCCCCGGACAGCACCGCGCCGATGATGAAGCCGACGGCGGTCTGCAGGTCGAGGAAGGCACCGATCAGGACGGCGAGGATCACGCCGACGATCGCGATGGTGCGGTATTGCCGCGCGAGGTAGGCCGCGGCGCCCGCCTGGATGGCGGCCGCGATCTCCTGCATGCGTGCGTTGCCGGCGTCCTGCGAAAGGATCCACCCTCTCGCCCAGAGGCCGTAGGCCACGGCCGCGAGGCCGCAGACAAGCGCCAGGATCAGCGCCGAATTGCTGGTCATATCTCTCTTCTCCTATGTTTCGCTTGGTGGGGGCGCCAACGCCGCGGTGCCCCCGCTGCGTTGCTTCCTCGTCCCATCCGAAATGCGGAGGCGATTGGCCAACCGCCGGAATATACGTCAGCCACGGGCAAGCACAGGGAGCGAAACTAGAATCAGGGTTTGTCCCTAGTCATATCACTCGCAGAAAACCCGCGGAAAAACCATGTCCCTCGACCAAGTCACCCCCGGCAAGAACGTGCCCGACTCCTTCAACGTGATCATCGAGATCCCGATGAATGCCGACCCCGTGAAGTACGAGGTGGACAAGGAAACCGGCGCCATCTTCGTGGACCGCTTCATGTCCACGTCGATGCACTACCCCACGAACTACGGCTACGTGCCCAAGACGATCAGCGGTGACGGCGACCCGGTCGACGTGCTGGTGATCACGCCCGTGCCGCTGATCCCCGGCGTGGTGGTGCCGTGCCGCCCCATCGGCATCCTGAAGATGCAGGACGAGGCGGGCGACGACGCGAAGGTGCTCGCGGTGCCCACGGACAAGATCCTCTCGATCTACACGCAGTGGCAGAAGCCCGAGGACCTGAACCCGCTGCGCCTGAAGACCATCGCGCACTTCTTCGAGCACTACAAGGACCTCGAGCCCGGCAAGTGGGTCAAGGTGCTGGGCTGGGAAGGGCCGGAATCGGCCAAGAAGGAAGTGCTGGACGGTATCGAAAGCTACCGCAAGCAGCACGGCTGAGCCGGCATCCTCCCTTGTCCGACTTGTGCAGGCGGGGAAGCCTTACAGGGCTTTTTCGCGAAATCGCGAGGATAAGGGGGATGAAGATCCTCAACCTGCTGCACCTCACCATCGCCCAGATGTTCTACCGCTGGGCCCTGCGCGAGATCGATCCGCTGCACCCCGACGTGCCCCGCATCCTGCTGAAGCAGAAGGAGCTCGCCGACCGGGCGCGACACATCGGGATCGCGTAAAGAAAAAAGCCGGCAAACGCCGGCTTTTTTCTTGCGCGATGGCCTAGCTCTGGTTGTTGGACGGGTTGCGCTCGATGTCGTCCATGTCCTCGCGAGCGACTTCCTTCATGTCGCCCAGCTTCTTCTGCGCCTTGCCTTCGAATTCCTTCGCATGGCCCTTCACGCGCAGCTCCGTGTCGCCCAGCGCCTTGCCCACCTGCTCCTTCACCTCGCCGGTGGCTTCCTTCGTCAAACCCTTGACCTGGTCCTTGTTCATGGCAATTCCTTTCCTGTTTACCGACAAGGCCAACGTTAAGCCGGCGAGGCCGCGCAGGGAATTGCCGTGCTGCCAAACCGCGGGTGCGCCCGCTCCTACACCCCGTTGATGAGCAGCCGTTCAGCCTCGTCGGCCGTGATGCCGAGGAAGTAGCCCTCGGCCAGGTGCCGCGCGAAGTAACGCAGCCCGCCCTCGTGGTGCCGCAGCGACTCGCGGTAGGCCTCGACCTCGCACGCGAGCCGGAAGCGGCGGCTGAGCAGGTACAGCAGCCAGAACTTCACCGTACCGGTGCGTCGCATCTGCTCGCAGTGCACGCTCTCGTGCGCGATCAGGCCGCGGTCGCCCCGTGCCCGCGGGTGCACGAGCACCAGCCAGGGTGCGATCGTCATCCCGTCGGCCCAGAACAGCAGGCGCGTGTGCAAGAGGAATGGGCGTTTGCGCATCGCGGGCAGTTTAAGCAAGCCGCGTGCAACTTGCAGTGCGCAAGGTGCAAAGCCAGCTTCGGCCTACAGGCACGGCTGGGCCGTGTCCTACAGCCGTGGCGCAGGTACGGGCTAGTCTCCATTCGTGACCCCCAAGATGCCCGACGACGCCCCGGTGGATCCGCCCGATTGCGCACCTGCCGAGGGCAAGCCCGTGTTGCCCGAAGAGCAGCCCGCGGGCAACACCGGCAGCGGCGCGGCCAGCGCGCTCGCACGGCTGAAGGTCTGGGAGCGCAGCCGCGCCAAGCTGCGCGAGGGTTCGCGGGACAAGCCCGGCAACAAAGTTGGAGGCGGGGGCAGCTGAACGGGGCACAATGGCCCCTTATGCCCAACATTGCATCCGTCCTCAAAACCGAGATCTCCCGCCTCGCTCGCAAGGAAGTCCGCGCGGAAACGGAGAGCCTGAAGAAAGCCACGGCCCGTTACCGCAGCGAGATCGCGGAACTCAAGCGGCAGATCTCGACATTGCAACGGCAGGTCAAGTCCGCCGGTTCCCGGCGTGGCCGCGCGGCGGCGGCCGAGGGCGACGAGGCCGAGACGCAGGAGCAGCGCCGCTTCAGCGCCAAGGGGCTGGCGTCGCACCGCAAGCGCCTGGGCTTGTCCGCCGAAGCCTTCGGCGCGCTGGTCGGCGTCACCGGCCAGTCGATCTACAAGTGGGAGGCCGGCAAGGCGCGCCCGCGCGCGTCGCAGATGGGTGCGATTGCCGAGTTGCGCAAGCTCGGTAAACGGGAGGCGCAAAAGCGCCTGGAAGCTTTGCCCGCTTAAGCGGCCAGCACACGCTGCGTCGCCGGCAGTTCGCGCACCGCATGCGCGAGCTGCGACACCTTCGCAAACCGCGACGGGTCCACACCGTCGCCCGGCAGCCACTGCACGATGGTGAAGAGGTAGAAGTCGCAGATCGACAGCTTCTCGCCCAGCACCCAGTGCCCGCGCACCATCTCGCGCTCGATCAGCTCGAAGCAGTCGCCCATGTTCTGCGCCACCTTGGCCTTCATGGACTCGTGCGCCGCGGGGTCGTCGGACCAGCGGTAGCCGCGGCCCTTGTGCGCGTGGTTCACGTGCACCGTGGAGCACAGGTAGCTGTTGAACTCGTTGGCCTTGGCCAGCGCCCAGGGGTCGTCCAGCGGCGCGAGTTGTGCCTTGGGAAAGCTTTGCGCGATGAATTGCAGCAGCGCGGGCGTCTCGGTGAGCACGCCGCGCTCGCTCACGAGGGCCGGCACGCGGCCCTTGGGGTTGACCTTCAGGTACTCGGGCGAGCGTTGTTCGGACTTCGAGAAATCGAGCCGCACGGCCTTGTAGTCGGCGCCGGCATGTTCCAGCGCGAGGTGCGCGGCGAGCGCGCAAGTGTTCGGGGCGTAGTAAAGCGTGAGCATGGAACCTCCAGGGCATGTGTCGCGGGCGAGCCGCGTACCTTACACGCTTTGGGTTGCTGGCGCAGGCCCAGGCGCGCTCGCGAGCCCGTCCGACGCCACGGAGTCGGGCGGCGTGCCGTGCGGGTCGGCAAAGCGAAACGGCTTGCGTGTACCGGGTGACATCGCGCGCAGCGTGGCGAGCAGGGCTGCCACGGGGTCCGCGCCGTGCAGCTCGGGCACCAGCAGCGCCGACACGTGGAACTGCAGCACCGGCGCGCCGGGGCTTTCCTCGTCGGGCATCAGTCCCCACGCGATGAGCCGCGTCGCCACCTGCCGCACGGCGTCGCGCGAGTGCATGCCTTCGAGCACCAGCCCGAAGCGCGCCTCGCCGATGCGGCCGGTGGTGTCGACGTCGCGCACGATCTTGCGCAGCCGGATCACGCCGCGAAGCAGCGACTCCTCCGCCACCTCGTTGCCCAGGTTCTGCTTGATGAGCGCGTAGTTCGCAAGCTCGATCACCGCCACCGCCGAGCTTTCGCCGGTTCGCTCGAAGCGGTCGATCGCCTGCCGCAAGCGCGCGAAGAACGGGCCCGCCTTGAGCAACCCGGTCAATGCGTCCTGGCTCGACGAGGCGAGTTGCCGCAGCTGCGCGCTGCGCCGCTCGCGCGAGCGGCTGTTGAGGGCAGCCTGCAGCGTCGGCAGGTCCAGGGTGAGCGCCATCACCACCGCGTATTCGGTGACCCACGACGCTTCGATCCAGTTGTAGACCCGCGCGATCGCCAGCAGCACGGACGCGGCGAGCGGCACCGAGCCCGCCGCCATCCAGCGGCCCACGGGGTCGCCGCGGCGCCAGGTGAGCGCGGCGGACGTGATCGCGAGGAGCGCCACGACGAGCACATACGCACCCAGCGCCACGACGCCTGCACGGCGCTCCGTGAAGAGGTACGCGATCGCAAGCACCGGCCCCGCGAGCCCTCCCGCGCGCAAGGCCAGCCCGAGCAGGCGATGCCTGCGGTCGAACGCGGCCAGCCGCTCGACGATCAGCAGCGCAAAACCCGCGCCGAGGATCGCGAGACAGCCCGGTGACGCGTCGATCCACGCCCCCGCACCCGGCCAGAGCCACTGGCCGCCCACGCCCGTGAAGGCCGCGACCGCCAGCGCACTCACCAGCGCATGCGCCGCGAACAGCGCATACGCGCCGTCCCGCAATCGCCATGCGCGGTAGCACGCGATGGCCAGCAGCATCGCGAGCGCACCGAGCGCCATGCCCAGGCCGAGGAACTCGAGTTGCGTGCGGTAGTCGTGGCTGTTGGTCGTCACCACGCGCATCGGCAGCGACACGGGCAGCGGGTAGCGCACTTCCACGAACAGGTCCGTCACCTGGCCCGGCGGCAACTGGAGCCGGAAGAAAGGGTAGCGCCCGGATTCCGGCCATTGCGAGACCGGCACCGTGTCGCCCGTCCGCGCGGCCACCCAGCGGCCGGTGGCGTCGCGCTGCCACAGCGTCACCTGGTCGAGCGTGGGCATGGGCAGCTCCAGCACCCAGGCCTGCGAAGCCGTGGGTTGCACGCGCAACTGCACCCACAACGCGTTGGACGCGTTCAGGTCGAAAACCGTGTGGATGGATTGGGGGCGCAGCGGCAGCTTGCCTCGCGCGGCGTCCTCGATCGTGACCTTCCGGTCGGCGACGGACGCCCACACCTCCTGCGGCTCGATCGCCTGCCCGCTGGGCCCGAGCACGAGCACGCCGGGCTGCGCGCGGCACGCGCACGCAAGCAGGAACAGGGCGACAGCGGCCGCCCAGCGCAACAACAACTTCGTCAACGACGCCCCCAACAACACGCCTCAGGGCGTCCGGGGGTTTGTAGCGGAGATCGTGGGAACCCGCAATCCCGCGTCAAGCGGCCTCCAGCGCCTGCTCGACAGCCATGCCGCGAGCCTCCCAGCGCTCGGGCACGTACACGCGGTCGCAGCCGAGCGCGGCCTCGCACTCGGCGTAGCCCAGCGCGGTCATCTGGATCGTGAACAGGCGGGCCTGGCGATGGTCGCCGAAGATGCCGGTGGCGACCAGCTCGCCGTCGCCGCGGCACACGCCGACCTTGACCGGCGCATCGCGCCACAGCGGCAGTTCCCGCGCGACCGTGTAGGCGTTGCGGACTTCATGGAAACCCGGAGGCTGGTCGGCGAGAAGGTCCATCGCCGCAGGCTAGCGGTGCATGACTCGTCCCATCTGTAGGAAGCCGCCGCGTCAGGTGCGTGCCATCCGCTGCGGCCGGGCTAACGCTCGGACACCTTCACCAGCACGCGCAGGACCTCGGCCACGCTCCACGCCTGCGCGATGCAGCCGCGCGGCGTGTACGGCTCCTCCGCGTCGAAGATCTCGCTGATCGAGCCGATGCACGCCTCGCGCAGGTGCGCCGTGAAGCCATCGAGCAGGTGGCGGATGCCGCGCGCGTCTTCCGGGTGCACCTTGAGCCAGGCGTCCGCAAACGGGCCGGCGAGCCAGCCCCACACGGTGCCCTGGTGGTACGCGGCGTCGCGCGCGCGCAGGTCGCCGTCGTAGCGCGGCTTGTAGTCGGGGTGGCCCGGCGCCAGCGAGCGCAGGCCCACGGGCGTGACGAGCTTCTGCATCGCGACGTCCAGCACGCTGTGCCAGTGCGCGGGCTCGAGCACCGGGTGCGGCAGCGAAATGGAGAAGAGCATGTTCGGGCGGATCGCGGGGTCGTCGCCCTGTTCGCCGTCGACCACGTCGAAGAGCGCGCCCGTCTGCGCGTTCCAGAAGCGCCGGTTGAAGCTGTCGCGCACGCGCCGCGCATGCTGGCCCATCTGCAGCGCATTCGCTTCCTCGCCTTCCTCGCGCAGCCAGCGTTCCATGAGGCGCAGCGCGTTGTAGAAGAGGGCGTTGAGCTCCACCGCCTTGCCCCGCCGGGGCGTGACGACCCAGCCGTCCACCTTCGCGTCCATCCACGTGAGCTGGTAGCCCTCGGCGCCCTGGCGCAGCAGGCCGTCGGACGGGTCCACGCCGATGCCGAAGCGCGTGCCGCGCAAATGGTGCTCCACGATCGACATGAAAGTGGGCAGCGCGTGGCGCAGGGTGAGCCGGTCGTTCGTCACCTGCACGTAGCGGTCCATCGCATGGAAGAACCACAGCGTCGCGTCCGCGGTGTGGTACAGCCCCTCGTTCTTCCCCTCGGGGAACATGTTGGGGATGAGGCCGTCCTTCACGTAGTGCAGGAAGGTGCGCAGGATGTAGCCCGCCTCCGCATGGCGGCCGGTGGTGAGCGTCAGGCCCTCGAGGCTGATCATCGTGTCGCGGCCCCAGTCGGTGAACCAGTGGTAGCCGGCGATCACCGTGCGGGCCTGGTCGCCTTCGGCCTGCGCGCGCGCCGCATCCGCTTGCCGGCTGAAGGGCGAGATGATGAACTGGTCGGCGGCCAGCACCAGCTCCGCGGCCATGCCGGTGCGTGCAGCGGGATGCGCCTGCACCAGCAGCCGTTCGCGCCGGTTGAAGTCCGCGTGCAGCGCCTGCGCCGGGGCCAGCGCCATGATCGTGTCCCAGCTCTCGGTGGAAGCGACCAGCGTGCACTCCTCGCCGCCGCGCAGTTCGATGTTGAAGCGGCCGGGGCTCCACACCGGGCCCACGTGGTCGTAGCCGCGCGACCATTCGATGCGGTAGAAGAACTCCGAGATCGACCCGCCGTCGAGCACCAGCTCCGGCGAGCGCCCGTGCATGAAGAGCCGCAGCGGCGGCAGGTGCCCCGGCTCGCGCAGGTGCACTTCGTAGCGGTGGCCGCAGGCCTCCACGTAGTATTCGGCCGGCGCCTGTGCCACGTGTTCCTCGTGGCCGCGGAAGTTCAGCCGCGGGCGCAGCACGAGGCGCACGTGGTCGCCCTGCACGAGGCGGTAGCTCACGTGCACCGTGTTCTGGCCATAGGGCAGCAGCACGCGCTTTTCCAGCACGGTGTCGCCGACCTGGTAGCGCCACACGGGCAGGCCCATCTCGAGGCGGAACTCGCTGAGGATCTCCGGCAGGTCGCCCTCGGTGTGCGTGCGCTCCTCGCCGGTGAGGCGCACGTAGCGCCCGTCGGGCAGGCGCAGCAGCTCCGACAGGTGCCGCAGCATCACGGTGCGGCCGATCGGCGTGGGCAGCGCAGCCACGAGGAGGCCGTGGTAGCGGCGCGTGTTCGTGCCGGCGACGGATTGCGAGGCGTAGCCGCCCAGCCCGTTGGTGACGAGCCATTCGCGCGTGAGCAGCCGCTCGGGCGGTTCGGCGTCGCCCGGCCACGGGACGGTGTTGAGGGTGCGGGCGTTGGGTTCAGTCATCGTCCTCTTCTTCTTCGAAAGGTTGCGGGGCCAGCACTGCCAGCGAGTGCGCGGGCAGGCGCCAGGAGGCTTCGGTGTCGATCTCCGCCATCCCGCAGCCGCCGTAGCGCGGCGCTTCGGTGTGCCAGAGCAATCGCCAGCGGCAGCCCGCGGGCGGGGCAAGCAGCGGTTCGGGCATCGGCAGCAAGGGCAGGGTGGTGCCGAGGTTCATCACGACGAGGCGGTCGCCGCCTTCCGCGCCGAGCCAGCGCAGCGCGAGTGCCTCGGGGCCGAGTACCGCGCCGTGGATGCGAGTCGCGTCCTGCGCGCAGAACGCGGGGTCGTCGCGGCGCAGCGCGAGCAGGTCGCGATGCAGGGCGAGCACTTGCGCGTGCCTGCCGCGCTCGCGCTCGGCGTGGTCGAGCTTGCAGCGCTCGAAGGCCGCGCGGTCGCTCGGGGCTGCCACGAGGGGGCCGCCGTCCGCGCTCGCGATGTTCGGGAACTGCTGCAGGAACTCGGTGCGGCCCTTGCGAACCAGCTCGTTCAGGTCGTCCTCGTGCGAGGCGAAGTAGGTGAAGGGCGCCGACGCCGCCCACTCCTGCCCCTGGAAGAACATCGGCGTGCCCGGCGCGAGCAGCCAGAGCGCCGTGATCGCGCGCAGCCGGCCCGGCGACGTGAGTTCATGCAGCCTGGCGCCGCACGCGCTGTTGGCGACCTGGTCGTGGTTCTGGATGAAGGTGACGAAGGCGGGCGCGGGGATGTCGAAGGCCGGCGTGCCGCGGCGCTGCTTCTGCCACGCATACCACTGGCCCTGGTACAGGAAGCCCCACTTCACGGCGGACACCAGTTCCTGCGGCGTGCCGCGGGTCTCGGAGTAGTAGGCCTCGCTCTGCCCGGTCACGGCGGCGGTGGCGCTGTGGTGGAAGTCGTCGTTCCACAGCGCGTCCAGCCCCGCGTCGCGCACGAGCTCGGCATGCTGCGGCTCGTTCTCGCCCGTGAGCAGGATGCCGCGCCTGCCGGCCGCGGCGCGCGCGCGCCGGGCGATCAGCGACACGATGTGCTCGCTGCTCGTGTCCAGCAGCGATTGCGTGGCGTCCAGCCGCAGCCCGTCGAAGTGGAACTCGTCGATCCAGTACGCCGCGTTGCACGCGACGTACTCGCGCACGGGGGCGCTGTGCTCGCCGTCGAAGTTGATGCCGTCGCCCCATTCGTTGGCCTGCCGGCTGCTCGTGTACCAGGGCGAGAAGCGCGCCATGTAGTTGCCGCTGGGGCCGAAGTGGTTGTAGACCACGTCGTGGATCACGCCCAGGCCCAGCGCGTGCGCGCGGTCGATGAACGCGCGCAGCTCGTCGGGCGTGCCGTACAGGCGCGTGGGCGCGAAGAGGTTCACGCCGTCGTAGCCCCAGCCGAAAGGGCCGTTGAATTCGTTCACCGGCATCAGCTCGACGCAGGTGATGCCCAGCTCCTTGAGCTCGCGCAGGTGCCGCGCGGCCGCGGCGTACGTGCCTTCGTGCGTGAAGGTGCCGATGTGCAGCTCGTAGAGCACCTGGCCTTCGCGGTGCAGGCCGGGCCAGTCGCCATCGGTCCAGCGGAAGGCCGCGGGGTCCACCACTTCGGAAGGACCGTGCGGCCCTTCGGGCTGGTACCGCGACGCGGGGTCCGCGAACGCGTCGCCGCCGTCGATGCGCAGGCGGTAGCGGTCGCCCACGCGCACGCCGCGGGCGAAGCCCGAGTGGTAGCCGCCGGCTTCGCGTTCGAGAGGGAAAACGCCGCCGCGTTCGAGCACGGCCTCGATGCGCTTGGCACCCGGCGCCCACACGCGAAACGAAGTCCCGGCCGCGGAAGGTTCCGCACCGATGGGCAGGCGCCGCCTGATCGTTGTCGTTGTTGTCGCGACCTCTGTGTCCACATTCGTCCCGGGAGTACCCCGGCAGTGTGGAGTCGGCCGAGTTCACCCGCTGTCAGCGGGCGCCGCTAGGGTTGCAGTCCGGGTCTTACCTCGCGCTGGCGCCGGGGCCGCACGCGGGCGGGGGCGTCGCGCTGCGGGCCTCGTTGAGGGCCTGGCAGGCTGTGCAGTAGGGTGTGGCCGGCAGCGCGGCCAGGCGCCGCGGGTCGATCTCTTCGCCGCAATCGATGCATTCGCCGTACGTGCCGTCGAGGACGCGCCTGCGTGCCGCGAGCACCTGGCCGAGTTCGCGCGTGGCTTGCCCGGCCTTGGCTTCGTCCACGGCGACGAGTGTCTCCTCCACCGCCATGTCCTTGAAGTCCTGCACGTCGCGGTTCGCCTCGCCGGGCTGGCTGGCGGCCGCGAGCAGGGCGCGCAGCTCCTGCTCGCGCCGCGCAAGCTGCTGCGCGTACGTGGCGAGAGGGCGGTCTTGCACGATAGCCATGTCGCCCGATTGTGGAAAAGCGGGCCGCGGCCCGCCTTGATCCCCCGCAAACTTTTCGTTCAGGCGGCGCCGCCCGGCGGCCCCACGAGGCGCTTGAGCGCGTCCACGTCGAGGATGCGCACGTGGCGGTGGCGCACGGTGATCATCCCCATCTCCGCGAACTTGGAGAAGGTGCGGCTGACCGTCTCGAGCTTCAGGCCGAGGTAGTTGCCGATCTCCTCGCGCGTCATGCGCAGCACCACCTCGCTGCGCGAGAAGCCGCGCGTGTGCAGGCGCTGCACCAGGTTCAGCAGGAAGGCCGCGACGCGCTCCTCGGCATGCATGGTGCCCAGCAGCAGCATGACGCCGTGCTCGCGCACGATCTCGCGGCTCATGATGCGGTGCAGGTGGTGCTGCAGCGACGCGACGTCGCGCGAGATCTCGCTGATCTTGTCGAACGGCATCACGCAGACCTCGGCGTCTTCCAGCGCCACCGCGTCGCAGGTGTGGTGGTCGTTGACGATGCCGTCCAGCCCGATGATCTCCCCGGCCATCTGGAACCCCGTGACCTGGTCGCGGCCGTCCTCGGCCGTGATGCAGGTCTTGAAGAAGCCGGTGCGGATGGCGTAGAGCGCGTCGAACCGCTCGCCATTGCGAAAGAGCGTGGTGCCGCGCTTGACCTTGCGGCGCGTGGCGACGAGCTCGTCGATGCGCTGCAGCTCCTCGGGCTTGAGGCCCACGGGCATGCAGAGTTCCCGCAGGTTGCAGTTCGAACAGGCGACGTTGATCGGGTGTGACATGAGTCAAATTGTCCCGGCCGCCTGCCGGTGGCGGTTGACGAAAGTCAATCCCGCGAAGGTTGCGCGGGCGCAAAGTTGCGTGCAAATTCAAGCCGCCAACGCAATGGAAACCATCACTCCGGAACTGCTGCGCCGATTCGACGTGAACGGCCCCCGCTACACGTCGTACCCCACCGCCGACCGCTTCGTCGAGGCTTTCACCACCAACGACTACCACCAGGCGCTCATCCAGCGCCGCGACGCCCCCGCGTCGATGGCGCTGCCGCTTTCGCTGTACGTGCACATCCCGTTCTGCGAGTCGCTGTGCTACTACTGCGCCTGCAACAAGATCATCACCAAGCACCACGAGCGCGGCGCCGAGTACCTGCGCTACCTGTCCCGGGAGCTGGACCTGCACACGCAGGTGATCGGCACCGGCCAGGCCGTGACCCAGCTGCACCTGGGCGGCGGCTCGCCCACTTTCCTGTCCGACGCCGAGCTGCGCGAGCTGATGGCCATGCTGCGCCGCAGCTTCGCCATCGCCCCGGGCGCCGAGTGCTCCATCGAAGTGGACCCCCGCACGGTCGACGCCACCCGGCTGCAGAACCTGGCCGACCTGGGCTTCAACCGCCTTTCGTTCGGCGTGCAGGACTTCGACCCCGAAGTGCAGAAGGCGGTGCACCGCATCCAGCCGGCCGAGCAGGTGTTCGCGCTCGTCGAGGATGCCCGCCGCATCGGCTTCGACTCGATCAACGTGGACCTGATCTACGGCCTGCCGAAGCAGACGCCCGAGTCGTTCGCGCGCACGCTGGAGCAGGTGCGCCAGCTGCGCCCGGACCGGATCGCCCTGTACGGCTACGCGCACCTGCCTGAGCGCTTCAAGCCGCAGCGGCGCATCATCTCCGCCGACCTGCCCACGGGCGGCAGCAAGATCTCGATGCTGTCGCAGGCGCTCACGGCCTTCCTCGCCGCGGACTATGTCTACGTGGGCATGGACCACTTCGCCCTGCCGAACGATGCGCTGGCCATCGCCAAGCGCCAGGGCCGGCTGCACCGCAACTTCCAGGGCTACAGCACGCAGCCCGACTGCGACCTGATCGGCCTGGGCGTGTCCGCCATCGGCAAGATCGGCGCCACGTACTCGCAGAACGCGAAGACGATGGAGGAATACTGCGACGCGCTTGACCACGGCCGGCTGCCGGTGGTGCGCGGCCTGGCGCTGTCGCGCGACGACCTCGCGCGCCGCGCCGTCATCATGGCGCTGATGTGCCAGGGGCAGGTGGTGTTCGAGTCGATCGAGCTCGCGTGGCTGCTGGACTTCAGGAACTACTTCGCCGCGGAACTGGAGCAGCTCAAGTCGCTGCAGGACCAGGGCCTCGTGACGGTGGACGACACCGGCATCCAGGTGACCGCCAGCGGCTGGTTCTTCGTGCGCGGCGTCGCGATGGTGTTCGACAAGTACCTGCAGGCCGACCGCAACCGGGCCAAGTTCTCGCGGATCATCTGATGTCCCCGGCGCTTGCGATCACTGCCTTGCTGATGGGGCTGGCAGGGGGGCCGCATTGCGTGGCGATGTGCGGGGCTGCCTGCGGGGGGCTCGTGCAGCGCGTGCAGGTGGTGCGCCGTGGCGAACGGCTCGGTGCGCCGCAGCTCGAATTCCACATCGGCCGCCTTCTCGGTTATTCGCTTGCGGGCGCGGCTGCCGGCTTCGCCGTCGACTCGTTCGCACTCCTGTCGAAGAACACCGCCGCCTTGCAACCCGTGTGGACGCTGTTCCACCTCGCGGTGCTCGCGTGGGGCCTGATGCTGCTCGCGCGCGCGCGGCAGCCTGCGTGGGTCGAAACGGCGGGCCGCAGCGTGTGGGACAAGATCCGGCCCATGGCGCAGGCGCGCGGCGGCCTCGTCGCGACCGGTGCGCTGTGGACCTTCATGCCCTGCGGCCTGCTGTATTCGGCGCTGCTCGTCGCGTCGCTCTCCGGCGGCGCGCTCGAAGGGGCAGCATCGATGGCGCTGTTCGCGCTGGGCAGCGGCCTGTCGCTCGGCATCGCGCCGGGTGTGCTGCGCAAGGTGCAGGCTGTCGCCAACCGGTTGCGCGACGGCAGCGGCACGCGCGTGGCCGGGCTCCTGCTCGCGCTCACGGCCGTTGCCGCGTTGTGGATCGATTTGTCGCACCGCATCGCGCAGTGGTGCGCGCAATAGGGCCCCCACGCTCCCCGCTTCGCGAGGATCGCTGCCCCCCGAGGGGGCTGTCGCGCCTTGGGGCGGCCCGGCGGCGCGACGCAGCCTAGTCAGCCAACGGGATCTTCGCCCCGCGCTTGTCGGGGTGCAGCACCTCGATCAGCTTGTCGAGGTCCTGCTCCAGCCGCTCCAGCGTGGCCGCATCCAGGCTGCGCAGGGCGCCCGGCAGGACGCCCGCGAACGGCATCGGCGCCTTCTTGAGGATCTTCGTGCCCGCGGGTAGCACGCTCAACTGCACCGCGCGGCGGTCCTTCCCGCCCTTGGCCGTGACCACCAGACCGTGCTCGATGAGCGAACGGACGAGGTTGCTCGCGGTCGACTGGTGGATGTCCATCGCCAGCGCCAGCTCACCGACGCCGATGCCGGGCGACTGCGCGATGACGCTCAGGGCCCAGACCTGTGCCCCGCCGAGGCCGGCGTGCTTTTCAACCTGCCTGAAGTGCGTCTTGATGGCGTTGAACACCAGCCGGAATCGGCGCAGCACGCGGATGGCGGGGTCCTGCGCGGCGGGTTCGGGCTTGCGGGTGCTCATCCTTGGCATGATAAAGGGGCTGTCTAGGTGTTATCCATAACCCCAATCTTTGGACAAATATATAAATTGCACCTGCGGCGGTTCGAGGCGCCGCAAAGAAGCGAGGCTTCTTTCAGGACCCTTCCTCCTAACCTAGGGCCCCCGCAAGGGGGCCTCTTTTTTGGCGCAGCGTCGCCAGCAGCGCGTCGGCGGACACCGGTTTGGTGAGGTGGGCGTCGAAGCTCGCTTCCAGCGCCTGCGCCACGTCGCTGTCGCGGCCGTAACCCGTCATCGCCACCAGCCGCCCGCGGTAGCCGGCTTCGCGCAGGCGCCGCGCCAGCTCGTAGCCGCTCATGCCGGGCAGGCCGATGTCCAGCACCACGGTGTCCGGCGCGAAGGCCGCCACTTCTTCGACCACGCCCCGCGGCTCGTACATCACGTGCACTTCGTAACCCGCCGCTTCGAGCAGGGCGCCGGTGGTGTCCGCGGCGTCCTCGTTGTCGTCCACAAGCAGCACGCGGCCCTCGCCCGCCCTGGCTTTCGGTGCGGCAGGTTCCTCCGAGCCCGTCGGGTGCGGCACCAGCGGGAACCACGCGGTGAAGCGGCTGCCGTGGCCGGGCCCCGCGCTTTCGCCGCGCACGCTGCCGCCGTGCATTTCCACCAGGCTGCGCACGATGGCCAGCCCGAGCCCGAGGCCGCCGCGCGCGCGGTCCGACTCCTGCGGCGCCTGGTAGAAGAGGTCGAACGCGTGCTCGGCCACTTCGGGTGCCATGCCCTGGCCGTCGTCGCGCACCTCGATCGCGACGCCCGCGCGCTCGAGCCGCAGGGCGAGCGCGATGTGCCCGCCGACGGGCGTGAACTTGATCGCATTGCCCAGCAGGTTGTTCAGCACTTGGGCGATGCGCACTTCGTCGCCCTCGATCCACGCGAGCGCGGCCGTCGGCTCGATCGCCACGTCGAGCGTGCGCTCGTGCAGCAGCGGCCGCACGGTTTCGGCCGCCTGCGTGACCAGCCGCGCGGGCTGCAGCGGCTTCATCTGCATCGCGAGGCGCTTGCCGGTGATGCGCGAGACGTCGAGCAGGTCGTCGACGAGGCGCTTCATGTGGCCGAGCTGGCGCTCGATGATGCGGCGCTCGGCGGCCGTGCCGGGGTCGCCCTTGCGCTCCATCAGCCACATCGCGTTGGAGATGGGTGCGAGCGGGTTGCGCAACTCGTGGCCCAGCACCGCGAGGAATTCGTCCTTGGCGCGCGCGGCGTCCTCGGCCTGCTGCTGCGCCTTGTCGCGCTGGGCCGCGGCTTGCGCGAGCGCGGCGGCCAGGTCGTCGAGCTCCGCCACGCCCAGCGGCTCGATCGCGACCTGCTGGCCTTCACCGATCGCGGTGGCCGCTGCCTTGAGCTTGTCGATCGGCGCCGCCACGCGCAGCGCGGCGATGTTCGCGAGCCAGGCCGCAAGACCCAGCGCGATGAGCACGCCCACGAACATGCCCGCGACGAGAGGCCACAACGCGCCGTCCACCTCGGACTGCGCGATGCCGACAGCGACCGCCCAGTTCCACGTGCGAAGGCGCACGAAGCCGGTGTACACCGGCACGTCCTCCAGCGTGAGCGTGGGGCCGGAGCCTTCCATGCCACCCGATTCGAGCAGGGCCTGCAGCGTGGGCGAAGGGCGGCGCACCACGTTCTCCTGCGTGCGCGCGACGCGCTGGCCGGACTGGTCGAAGATCGCGACGACCCAGGTCTCCGGCACGTTCTGCCGGTGCAGCAGCGCGAGCAGGGCATCCGTGGGCACGACCGCGGTCAACACATAGGCGACCTTCTTGTCCACCACGACGGGCAGGCGCACCGCGAAGGCCGGGCCATGCCCCTGCGTGCCCTGCGCGAGGATGCCGACCACCGGCTCGCGCGTCTCGATCGCGCGGCGCAGGCTGGCGGGTTCCACGGCGCGCAGGTCCGCTGTGGCCAGCGGCTGGGCGGTGGTGAAGAGGATCTTGCCGCTAGCGTCGGCGAGCACCATCGCGCGCCAGTCGCGCTGCTCCACGATGCGCACACCCAGCGCGTGCAACTGCTCGAGGCGGCCCTGCTGCAGTTCGTCGGTCTCGGCAACGGCGGCCAGCACGGAAACGGTGGCCCTCAATTCCGCGTCGACGGCCGCCGCGAGTGCGCGCGATACTTCGACTGCGGATCGCTCGGCTTGCTGGCGCCTGTCCTGGGCGAGCCACAGGAGGGCGAAGGCCGCGAACAGCAGCAGCGGCAGGAGGCCGCTGGCGGCGAGCTGGAAGAGGCGGTAGCGGATGGGCCGCGCCGGCTTCATCGGTTCAGCGGGGCCTTCACGACGTACCGCACGAAACCGTCCGCGCGGCTGAAGCGGTCGTACAGCTTGCGCGCGGTGGCGTTGTCCGCCGCCGTCATCCAGTACAGGCGCGCCCAGCCTTCGGCGCGCATCGAGTTGCGCAGCCACTCGATGAGGGCCGCGCCGACGCCCTGGCCGCGCGCGTTGGGCAGCACGAAGAGGTCTTCGAGGTAGCAGATCGGCTGCGTCTCCCACGTGTTCTCGTGGACCACGCAATTGGCGAAGCCGACCACCGCCCCGTCGACCTCCGCCACGATGCACATCACCGCGGAGTCGGGATCGAGGATGCGCTGCCAGGTGCGGTTCGTGACCTCGTGGTCGACCTCGGCTTGGTAGAACTCGCAGTAGCCGCGCCACATGCGCCGCCACGCGGGCTCGTCGGAGGGCAGGGCGGCGCGGATGGTGGGGGGCATGCCGCGATTCTGCATGAGCCGTTTCAGCCCGTGCGTGTTGCCCGCGGCAGGAGCGCCCTGATGCGTTGCCAGACCAGCGCCTGCGGCGCATCCATCTTCAGCAACCGCATGCACCTGCCGAGCCGCTGCGGTTCGTCGCCGAGTCGCTCCACCGCTCGCCGCAGGTCCCGCACGATCGACTCGCCATACGCCGTTTGTGCCTTCGCGCAAGCCGCGTCGAGCAGCTTGCGGCCGGGGCGCATCATCGCGAGATCGATCACGTCGCGGCAATTCGCGGCGTCGTCGAGCCAGCGGTCCGAGTTCGCGAGCAGCTTGCTCGTGGCCATGTCGAGCGGGGTGAGGGTGGCCACACCGCAGATGCGATCAGCGGGCCCGGGCGCGTCGAGCCGGATACGAGCTTCGAACACGATCTCGAACTTGATCGCCGTGGTTTCCGTGCCCACCAATGCACGGATCCCGTACTGGTCCGCCCGCACTTCACGCAACGTCTTCAGCATGTCGGATGCACCCTCGCGCGCAAGGGCCCGGAACCTCTCGGGCCCGGTGAGGAGTTGGCGCAAGGCACGATAGCCGGCCAGTTCGCAGACCAGGAAGTCGATGTCGACCGACTCGCGAAACTCGCCGTGGCGCAGCGCGATGGCCGTACCTCCGCCGAAGTAGCAGCTGTTCTGCGCGAGGCGCGCGGCATCGAGGGCCTGCAGCACGAGCGCGATGCGCTGGTGGTGCGGGCGCTCAAACAAGCAGGTGCCCCTTGCCGTACCTGGCCACGAGCGAGTCGATCAGTTCGCGCTCGTGCGCCTCGAGCGCGGCTTCGTCGACATGGCGCCAGTTGCGCTCGTAGATGGCGAGCGCCTCCTCGCCGGTGACTTCGGCGCCCTCGCGCAATTGCCACGCAAGCTGGCGCAACTGCGGGTAGTCATCGATGCGGACCATACCCTCGGCCGAAGCCTGCCGTTGCTTCGGCGTTCCGACCGCCTCGACCACTTGCAACTGCAGCCCGAGAACGTGCAGCGCGTTGAGATACGCGCCCATGGTGACGGCGGGCTCCCCGTGCTCGATGCGGTGCAGCGTGACGCGAGACATGCCTGCCGACTCGGCTGCCGCCACGGCGCTGACACGCAGCGCCTTGCGGCGGTGCGAGATGAGCTCACCGAGCTTGCCGAGGTCGGCGCGCGCTTCGGTGTCGAGGGCGGGAGAGGTGGCTGGCATTGCTTCTCATTATAGGCAAATCTATCAATATGTCCATAATGAGAAGCCATCCAAATCCAGCTGCCGAGCCAGAGACGTTCGCCACGGGACAGATGAACGCGGGCGGGCACGAAGCGGACATTCGTCTGGAGACCGGAACATGTTCTTCCTTGGCTGCTGCAAATCCAGGAAAACGGCGAGTCATGTCGACAAACCCGTGGGCGCCGCTCAATTGCCGTCCGGCGAGGGCGAGCCGCTCGCGCTGCCGCGCCCGGCTGCGCAAGAGGTACATGTTGCGTCCTCCGAGTTGCTGCCCCTGACAGTCGTGGTGCAGGAGCCGCTGCCGGAGGCCGTGGAGTCCAAGGAGGCGCCGCGACCGGCCGATGCCGGCGGGTGGCCGAGCGCGGGGGACCGCGCCGCCTTTCTTGCGGCCGCCAATGTCGGAGCGGTCGACAAGTCGCTGCACGACGGCATCGCTGACCGGATGCTGCGGCGCCTGCACGGTCCTGTGCTGGACCTCTCCGACTTCGAGGGCGACGCTGCCTGGTTCACCAGTTGCATCAAGCCCGTCGGCTGGGCGTGGCTGCAGGAGCAGGTGCAGCGACAGGGCGCGCGAGGCATCGCCACCCTGAAGCTGGGCGTTTGCCGGTGCGGGCCGCCTGCCCGCGAACTGAGGGCGTTGCCGACGCTCGAACGCCTCAGTTTCAAGGTCGGGGTGGAGAACTACGTTTTGCTGGACGACTTGCAGGAGACGAACGAGTCGAGTTCAGTGTCGGCAGACCGTGGCATCCGCTTGCCGTTTCGATGGTCGTCCGGCGCCGCAGGCTAGGGCCCGGCGCCCCGCTGCTGCAGGCGCCGCGCCCGCCCGACACGCCGGAGCAGCTTGCTGCGCGCAAGTGTGCCTTCGACACACTCGCCGCCGCGGCCGGTGCCGGCGTGCGCGACACGCCTGGCCGATTGCCTTGCGGGCAATGGCGGCGGCATCCTCCTGGACCTCGGGGACCTGCCGTACGACGAGCTCGCCCCGGTGCGCGCAATGCCGGCCGAGGCGTGGGCGGCGCTTTGCGACTATGCGCTGAGCTTCGGGCGAGGCGGCTTGCAGTCCCTCCGGCTGGGCCCCTGGCTGTCGGGGGACCCCTGCCTCGTGCGCGGGATGAAGCACGTCCACACCCTGAAGCATGTCGAACTCTCGGTTCCGGCCGATGGTGGAAAGGTCCTCGACTACGCCGCGCTGCAGGGTTCGCCCGCACCCGGCCGCAGGCCGGTTGCGCTGGAAAGGGTCGATGTCGTGCCGGGCATGGCCCGTGCGTGCGAAGGCCTCGACGTCCGCGTGCCGACGCTCGTGGAAGTGCGCGGCATTGCCGGGGAATTTCAAGCAAGGCTGAAATCGACCGTGAGGTACGTCCGGCCGGACGGCTCGCCCGACGGCGAGTCGCCCTTGCTCGGCGTCGCTTACCTTCCCCTGGCCTGTGATTTCCAGCGTCTGGCGGGAGAGTCGTTGCTCGAGCGCCAGAGGCGAGTAGGGGCCATCAACCTCAATTGCGCGACCAAGGATGCGATGACCGGCGAGCGCGTCACGTGCCGCCACATGTCGATGCAGTGGCTCGTGGACTGCGTGGAAGCTTTCGTCGCTCGCAGGCGCCTCGATTACACGCCGTACGGCGACGAGAAGGAGCTGCCGAAGCATGTGCACCGTGCACGCAAGGATGCAGACGGCCTGCGCAGCGACATGGCCGCGGACAGATTCCTCCCAAAGGAGTTGGGCGACAAATTGGCCGAGCTTCTTGACGCGATGAAGCCCGGGCAGGTGCGCCACGTGCCGTTGGCCACGTTCGACCACCTGCTGGGGTTCCAGCTGCGAGTCAAGGAGCGGCACTACGGAGGCAGGCTGCGGCGCGACTACGTCATCCGCTTCTACGATCCGAACCGGTCCGTCATGCATGTGCGCCTCGTCGTCGGCAAGCCGACCGAGCTCGCCGGGTCCGGACTGGACTGTTTCATGGGCGAAGCGGACGCGGCGGCCTTGGTGAAGGCCGGAAAGTATTGGCCGTGGTTCGAGTTCCACCACGACTATCCGGCCGCGCCCGGGGGCGCGCCGGCGGCGTGAGGTTCAAAGCATCCCTGCCAGCAGCACCGCGGCGTGGATTGCATCGCGCTGCGCGCCGTCGTGGATCTGGTGCCGGCAACTCGTGCCATCCGCCACCACCACCGCGTCCGGCTGCGCACGCACCGCGGGCAGAAGGGAAAGCTCCGCCATCTTCATCGACACCTCGAGGTGCTTCGCCTCGTAGCCGAAGCTGCCGGCCATGCCGCAGCAGCTGGACTCGATGAGTTGCGGCTGGGCGCCGGGGATCAGCTTCAACACCTCGAGCACCGGCGAGATCGCGCCGAAAGCCTTCTGGTGGCAATGGCCGTGCACCAGCAGCGGCTGCGACAAGGGCTTGAGCTTCGCTTTCAGGCCGTCGAGGCGGCCGGACGCGGCTTCACGCGCAAGGAACTCCTCGAACAGCAGCGCCTGCTTCGAAACCTGTTCGGCCGCGGTGCCGAGGCCGAGCGCCAGAGCTTCGTCCCGCAGCGTGAGCAGGCACGACGGCTCCAGCCCGACGATCGCGATGCCCCTCTGCGCGAAGGGCAGCATCGTTTCGACCAGCTCGCGCGCTTTCGTGCGAGCCTCGTCCACCATGCCCGAGGACAGGTAGGTGCGGCCGCAGCACAGGTGCTTGCCGTCGCCGCCCTGCTTCGAAGCAACGTGCACCGTGTAGCCCGCGGACTGCAGCACCTTGAAAGCGGCGAGCGCGTTTTCCGACTCGAAGAAACCGTTGAAGGTGTCGACGAAAAGGACCACCGGTTTCGCGGCGGCGAGCACCTCGTCGCGCGAGGCACCCGCGACACCGCTGTTGAAGAAGTGTCTCGATTGCCACTCGGGCAGGCTGCGTTTCGCCGCGAACCCAGTTACCGCCTCGCCAAGCTTCGCCAGCAGCGGAATGCGGTTGCGCAGGTTCAGCACTCCCGCGAACCGGCTGGCCGTGGCGGCGTACTCCGGCAAGCGCGCGATCAGCTTGTCCTTCAAGGTCCAGCCGTTCTGCTTCCGGTCCTGGTGCGTCCACTCCACCTTCATGCGCGCCATGTCCACGCCCGTGGGGCAGTCTCGCTTGCAGCCCTTGCAGCTCACGCACAGGTCGAGCGCCTCGCGCACTTCGTCGTGCAGCAGGCCTTCGGGGCCGAGCTGCCCGCTCACAGCCAGGCGTAACGTGTTCGCGCGGCCGCGGGTGAGGTGCTTCTCGTCGCGTGTGACGCGGTAGCTCGGGCACATGGTCCCCGCATCGAACTTGCGGCAGTGCCCGTTGTTGTTGCACATCTCCACGGCCTTGGCGAAGCCCTGCGCGGGGTCGCCGCCGGTGCCGGGCGCGGTGGTCTTTTCGGTGGCCGGGTCGTTCTGCACGTCCCACGCGCGCCAGTCGAGCGCGGGCGTCACCGGGATCACCTTGTACGACGGCGGGAAGCGCATCAGCCGCGTGTCGTCCATGCGCGGCGGGTCGATGATGCGCTGCGGGCACAGCAGGTTGCCGGGGTCGAACATGCGCTTGATGTGCGCGAACGCCTCGTTGATCTTCGGGCCGAACTGCCACTGGATCCATTCGCCGCGGCACAGGCCGTCGCCATGCTCGCCGCTGTACGCGCCCTTGTACTTGCGAACGAGCGCCGACGCTTCCTCGGCGATCTGCCGCATCTTCGGCGCGCCGCCGCGCCGCATGTCGAGGATCGGGCGCACGTGCAGCGTGCCAACGGAGGCATGCGCGTACCACGTGCCCTTGGTGCCGTGCTTGCGGAACACCTGCGTCAGCTCGTCGGTGTATTCGGCGAGGTGCTCCAGCGGCACGGCGCAGTCCTCGATGAAGCTCACCGGCTTGCCGTCGCCCTTGAGGCTCATCATGATGTTCAGGCCCGCCTTGCGCACTTCCCACAGCGCCTTCTGCGAGGCGTCGTCGAGCAGCTGCACCACCGAGCCGGGCAGGCCGAGGTCGCCCATCAGCTGCTCGAGGCGCTGCACCTGCCGCGCGAGCGCGGCCTTGTCCGCGCCGGAGAACTCCACCAGCAGCAGCGCATCGGGCCTGCCGATCAGCGCGCCCTGCACGACCGGCGCGAACGCGGGGTTCTGCAGCGCAAGCTCGATCATCGTGCGGTCCACCAGCTCCACCGCCGTGAGGTCGCCACCCTGGTCCAGCCTGACGATGTGCTGCGCGCTGTCCATCGCCTTGTAGAAGGTCGGGAAGTTCACCACGCCGAGCGCCTTCGCGCGCGGCAGTTCGGCGAGTTGCAGCTTCAGCGACTTCGTCAGCGCCAGCGTGCCCTCGCTGCCCACCAGCAGGTGCGCGAGGTTGACGCCGCCGTCACCGGTGTACGGCCGCACGCTCTGGTTGCGGAAGATGTCCAGGTTGTAGCCGGCCACGCGGCGCATCACCTTGGGCCAGCGCGCGTCGATATCACCGGCGAGCTGGATCGCCAGGGCCTGTACCTCTTCCCCGAACTCGCGCGCCTTGCCGGTCGCGTGCTCGAAGCGGCCGAACGAGTGCAGGGCGCCGTCGGCGGTCCACGCGTCGATGCCCAGCACGTTGTGCACCATGTTGCCGTAGGCGATGCTGCGGCTGCCGCACGAGTTGTTGCCCGCCATGCCGCCGAGCGTGGCCTGCGCGCTGGTGGACACGTCCACCGGGTACCAGAGCCCGGTCTTCTTCAGGTGCGCGTTGAGGTGGTCCAGCACGATGCCGGGCTCGACTTCCGCGGTGCGGTTGTCCGCATCGACCGAGAGCACGTTGCGCACGTGCTTGGAGAAGTCGATGACGAGGCCCGCGCCCACGGTCTGGCCGCACTGGCTGGTGCCGCCGCCGCGCGGGACGATGGGCACCTTCAGGTCGCGGCCGATGTCCAGCGCGATGCGCGTGTCTTCGTGGCTGCGCGGCACGAACACGCCGACGGGCACCACCTGGTAGATCGACGCGTCGGTGGAGTAGCGCCCGCGGTCGCCCACGGAGAACAGCACTTCACCACGCGTCTCGCTCGCGAGCCGCTGCGCCAGCAGGCCCGCGACTTCGTTGGAGACCTTCGACACCTTGTCGTAGACACCCGCGCCCTGCGCAATGGAAACCGGCACGCGTGCATTCATGGCGTGGCCTTGCCCTTCTTCTTCGCCTGGGCCGAGCGCAGCAGCTCCAGCACGACGGTCAACTTGTTCATCAGGTGCGAGGCGAGCACCTCGCGCAGCGCCTTCGCGTCGCGGCGCGACAGGGCGTCCACCATCTGCTCGTGTTCCTTCATCGCGCTCTTCCACTTCTCCTCGTCCTGGTTGGAGCGGAAGCGCAGCGCCTGCAGGCGCGCGTTGACGCGGTCGTACGTGGCGGCCAGCACGGGGTTCTTCGCCGCGGCATTGATCGCGCGGTGGATCTGCGCGTTGATGCGGTAGTAGTTGGACAGGTCGCGCCGCGTGTAGGCCGCGAGCATCTCGAAGTGCATGGCCTTGATCTCGGCCAGCTCCTCGTCCGTGATGCGTTGCGCCGCGAGCTCGCCGGAGAGCGCCTCCAGCCCGCCCATCACCTCGAAGGTGTGGCGCACGTCCTCCTCCGACAGCTGGACCGCGATGGCGCCACGGTTGGGCACCAGCTCGACCAGGCCCTCGGCGGCCAGCATCTTGATCGCCTCGCGCAGCGGGGTGCGCGAGACGTCCAGCACCTCGCACAGCTCCCGCTCGTTGAGCTTGGCGCCCGGCGCGATGCGCCCCTCCACGATCATCTGGCGCAGGCGCACGGCGGCCTGCTCGTGCAGGTTGGCGCGCGGGATGGCAATGATTTCCGCAGTCATGGCGGCCATTTTGTATGCAAAAAATCGCCCGGTCAAACCCTTTAATGCCAAGGGCCTCAGGTTGACAAATGAATTTTGTATGCAAAAAATGGCGCCCATGCTGACCCTCGACTACCACCCCACCGGCCGCCACTTCCTGCAGATCCCGGGCCCGTCGCCCGTGCCGGACCGCATCCTGCGCGCCATGAGCCTGCCGACGATCGACCATCGCGGCCCCGAGTTCGGCGAGCTGGGGCTGCGCGTGTTGAAGGGCATCCAGAAGATCTTCCAGACGAAGCACCCGGTGGTGATCTATCCCGCATCGGGCACCGGCGCATGGGAGGCCGCGCTTGCCAACACGCTGTCGCCCGGCGACCAGGTGCTCATGTACGAGACCGGCCACTTCGCGTCGCTGTGGAACAAGCTCGCGACGCGCCTGCAGCTCAAGACCGAATTCATCGGCCTGCCGGGCGTGGAAGGCTGGCGCCGCGGCGTGCAGGCGCACATGATCGAGGAGCGCCTGAAGGCCGACACCGCGCATGCGATCAAGGCCGTGTGCGTGGTGCACAACGAGACCTCGACGGGCGCGACGAGCAACATCCTCGCGGTGCGCAAGGCCATCGATGCGGCGAAGCATCCCGCGCTGTTGCTGGTCGACTCCATCTCCGGCCTGGCTTCCGCCGAATACAAGCACGACGAGTGGGGCGTGGACGTCACGATCAGCGGCTCGCAGAAGGGCCTGATGCTGCCGCCGGGCATCAGCTTCAACGCGCTGTCGCCCAAGGCCATCGAAGCCAGCAAGTCGTCGAAGCTGCCCAAGTCCTTCTGGGCCTGGGACGAGATGCTGGACATCAACAAGACCGGCTACTTCCCGTACACGCCCAACACCAACCTGCTGTACGGCCTGGCCGAGGCATGCGACATGCTGCTCGACCCCGCCCACGGCGGTCTCGAAGGCACCTTCGCGCGCCATGTGCGCTGGGGTGAAGGCGTGCGCGCGGCTGTGAAGGCGTGGGGGCTGGAGACGCAGTGCATCGAAGCCACGAGCCATTCGCCGGTGCTCACCGGCGTCGTCACGCCCGAGGGCGTGGATGCGGACGCCGTGCGCAAGCTGATCTACGAACGCTTCGACCTGTCCCTGGGCACGGGCCTGGGCAAGGTGAAGGGCCGCATGTTCCGCATCGGGCACCTCGGTGATTGCAACGATCTCACGCTGATGGCCGCTTTGAGCGGTTGCGAGATGGGCATGAAGCTCGCCGGCATCAAGCTCGCGGGCAGCGGCGTTGCCGCCGCAATGGATTACTTCGCGGGCCATCCCGCACCGGTCGACCTCCAGAAGGCGGCCTGAGTTTTTGCAGTAGACCCCAGGAGACAACATGAAACGCAGGACCTTCACCGCGGGTATCGCGGCCACCCTCGCTGTTCCGACGCTACGCGCCCAGCAACTGCCCACGCAGCCCGTGCGGATCATCGTCGGCTTCGCGCCCGGCGGCGGCACGGACATCCTGGCCCGCGTGATCGGCCAGAAGCTGCAGGACATGTGGAAAGTGAACGTGCTCGTCGAGAACAAGGCGGGCGCCTCGGGCACCATCGCCAGCGACTACGTCGCCAAGGCACCGGCGGACGGCACGGTGCTGCACATGGCGCACATCAACAGCCACGCGATCATGCCCAACCTGCAAAAGCTGGGCTACGACGCCGAGAAGGACTTCCAGCCGATCGCCATGGTGGGTGTGACGCCCAACCTGCTGATCTGCGGCCAGATGCAGCCCGCCAAGACGGTCAAGGACCTCGTCGCGCTGTGCAAGGCCAAGCCGGGCGCGGTGAGCTTCGGCTCCGCGGGCTCGGGCAGCGCCCAGCACCTCGCACTGGAGATGTTCATGCTGCAGGCCGGCGTGAAGGCCATCCACGTGCCTTACAAGGGCAGCGGCCCGATGCTCACCGACCTGATCGGCGGGCAGGTGCAGTACAGCTTCGACACGATGACGGCCGCCACGCCGCACGTGAAGAACGGCAAGGCTGTCGCCATCGCGCAGACGCGCGCAAAGCGCGCCGCCAGCCACCCCAACGTGCCGACGATGGCCGAGAGCGGCTTCCCCGGCTTCGAGGCCACGACGTGGTACGGGCTCGTCGGCCCCGGCAAGATGTCGCCGGCGCTGGCCAAGCGCATGAACGAGGACGTGAACAAGGCGCTCGCCATGCCCGACGTGATCGAGAAGCTCGAAGCTTCCGGCGCCGAGGACGGCGGCGGCTCCACGGAGAAGATGAAGGAGTTCATGCACGTCGAGCTCACCAAGTGGGCCAAGGTGATCAAGGAAGCGAACGTGAAGGCCGAGAGTTGACAAGACCGCTTCCGCTGGCCGGAGTCCGCGTCCTCGACATCTCGCAGGTGATGGCAGGCCCTTACGCCTGCATGCTGCTGGGTGACCTGGGCGCCGACGTGATCAAGATCGAGCCGCCGGGCACCGGCGACCAGACGCGCGGCTCGATGGGTTTCAAGATGAAGGGGGCGGACTCGCTCGGCTTCATCAACATGAACCGCAACAAGCGCAGCATCGCGCTGAACCTGAAGAGCGATGCGGGCCGCAACGCGGTGATCGAGCTCGCGAAGACCGCGGACATCCTGGTCGAGAACTACCGCCCCGGCGCGCTCAAGCGCCTGGGCCTCGGCTACGACGTGCTCAAGGAAGTGAACCCGCGGCTCGTCTACACCAGCATCAGCGGCTTCGGCCAGACGGGCCCGTGGGCCGATCGCCCCGGCTTCGACCTGATGGCGCAGGCCATGACGGGCGTGATGAGCGTGACGGGCTATCCCGACTCGCCGCCCGTGAAGTGCGGCGTGCCCGTGGCCGACATCGGCTGCGCGCTGTTCGCGGTCTACGCCACGCTCGCCGCGTACATCGGCGCGAAGAATACGGGGCAAGGCCAGTACGTGGACGCGGCGCTGTTCGACTCGGCGATGGCGTTCAGCGTGTGGGACACGTGCGACTGGTGGGGCACCGGCAAGCCGCCCGTGCCGCTCGGCACGTCGAACAAGATGACGGCCCCGTACCAGGCAATGGCGTGCAGCGACGGCCACTTCGTGATGGGCGCGAACAACCAGAAGCTGTGGGTGCAGCTGTGCACGCTCATGCGGCGCGAAGACCTGCTGCAGGATGCCCGCTTCTCGACCATCGCGTCGAGGTTGAACAACCGGCAGGCGCTGCAGGACGAGCTGGAGAAGACGTTCAAGCAGCACCCCAAGGACTACTGGGTGCAGACGCTGCTGGACAACGGCATCCCCGCGGGGCCGATCCTCAGCTACCCCGAGGCCTTCGACAGCGAGCACGGCAAGGCGCGCGGCATGCGCATGGACATCGACCACCCGGTGGAAGGCAAGGTCCCGAACATCGGCTTCGCGGTGAAGCTCTCCGGCACGCCGCAGCAGGTGCGCCGGCATCCGCCGCTGCTGGGTGAGCACACGCGCGAGGTGCTGGAAGAAGCCGGCCTCGATTACGAACAGCTTGCAGGGGAAGGGGCTTTCTCATGACGGTGCGTCTTGCGATCGAGGGCGCGATCGCGTCGGTCACTTTCGACCGGCCCGAAGCGCGCAACGCGATGACCTGGGCGATGTACGAGCAGCTCACGGCCATCTGCACGCAGCTGCGTGACGACACGAGCATCCGTGTCGTGCGCTTCCGCGGTGCGGGTGGCGAAGCGTTCGTGGCCGGCACCGACATCGCGCAGTTCCGCGACTTCAAGACCGGCGAGGACGGCGTGGCGTACGAGAAGCGCATCGATGCGTGCATGGCGCTGCTCGAGTCGCTGCCGATGCCGACCGTTGCGGTGATCGAAGGCTGGTGCATCGGCGGCGGCCTCGCGATCGCGACGGCGTGCGATTTCCGAATCGCGACGCCGGGCTCGAAGTTCGGCGTGCCGATCGCGCGCACGCTGGGCAACTGCCTGTCGATGTCGAACCTGGCCCGCCTCGTCGCGGCGCTGGGCCGCCCGCGCGCGCTGCGCATGCTGCTGGCCGCCGAAATGGTGTCGGCCGAGGACGGGCTCGCCGCGGGTTACGTCGCCGAGCTGGCGGCGCCTGCGGACATCGACGCCGCGTCGGACCGTCTGTGCAACAAGCTCGCGCAGCTCGCGCCCGTGACGCAGCAGGTCAGCAAGGCGGCGCTCAACCGGTTGCTCGCGCGCGACCTCCCTGACGCAGAAGACCTGATACGCCGTGCATACGGCAGTGCTGACTTCCATGAAGGGGTGAATGCTTTCGTGGAAAAGAGGTCGCCCAAATGGAGTGGTCAGTAGGAGGAAATACCTCCTGAAAGTCCGCAGACTGGACGTTTTGTTTGCCATACTCGCCCGGCCGCGCAGCTGCGGCGAAGAGAGGAAACAAGATGCCCGGTCCGGCCAAGTCCCGCGCCCCCCTGAGCAGCCATGTCCCGGCGGTCGCCGCCTGGGTCGCATCGATGAAAGGCAAGCCGCGCACCGACGAGGCCGGCCTTGTCGAATACAAGCTGCGCCACTACTGGATGCGCGATGGCACCGACGTCGAGGGGCGCAAGGCGCTGCTCGCCGAGCTGGAGGACCTGGGCAGGCAATTCACGTCCCGCCACAACGCCACCCACCCCTGTTTCCCTGCGTACTTCGCGCTGGGCAGCAACGCCTCCAAGCAGCTGCAGGCGATCGACAAGGCGCAGTCGGCCCTGCGAAAGGCGCGCCGCATCTTCGTGCCCAGCGCGCACGGCAGCCACGGGGGCGAGACGCACCACCTGGTGCACCGCGGTGCCAAGGGCCCGGTACCCACGAGCGAGGGCAACTACTGGCTCGAATGCCTGGACCCGAAGCACCGCTCCTGGGGCCACATGGACAAGGCGATCTTCAACCGCTGGCTGGCGGACACCGGCACCCAGCTGGGCTTCTTCGAGTGGTGCGAGGAAAAGGGCGAGGCCACCGGCGTGCACTCGGTGCGCTACCTCGACCCGAAGGAGCGCTGGAAATTCATGATCGTGTTCGGCGACGACAAGATCGCCTACCGCCACGTGCCCGCGCCGGTGGACGCTCGCGGCAAGGGCAGCATCCCGCTCGAGCGCTTCACGACCTTCGATCGCAAGACCGCCTTCAACGGCAAGAACTACGCCATCTGGGTGTGCAGCGCCGGCGGCATCTTCTACAGTGACAGCCACGCCGTCGGCGAGTTCCACCACTCCACGTTCCTGGCCGGCGGGCGCGTGATGGGGGCCGGCGAGTGGGTGGTGACGGCGGGCAAGGTGCTGCTGGTCACCCACAAGACGGGGCACTACATGTGTTCCATCCCCATGTTCTACAACTCGCTCAAGCTGCTGGCGCAGTGCACCGACCTCAGCCGCACGGCCGTGGAGGTGAGGGACTTCACCACCAGCTCCTTCAAGTTCTACCGATGCGCGGAGTTCCTGCACCACGGCGGCAACGTCGCGCATTGCAACGAGATCCGTCACTCGCAGACGGGTGCCGTGCTGAACATGACGGAGCTGGCGCGCGCGCAATGCGAGATGCACCGCGACTGGGACGGCAACTGGGCCACGAGCCCGCGCGGCATCGACTCATCCGGGGCCTTGCGCGGCATGCCGGCCAGCCGGCCGCCCGCCTGGCAGGGCGCGTAGGGAAGTGCAGTCGTCCTACGCGCGCCGCCTGCCGCGCTTCCTAGCATGGACGCATGAACCGCGAACACGAGCCTGCGCCGGTCGATCTTGCCGCCGAGTCCGTCGCCGGCGAGGAAGACCCCGGCGCTTCGATCGACATGAGCCAGGCACCCATGGCGCCGGGCGATGAAGCGCCCCCAGGAACACCCGGCACAGGCGAAGATGTCTGCCCGCGCTGCGGTGGCAGCGGCAAGCTCGCGGGCACCACGTGCCCCGAGTGCCAAGGCCGCGGCAAGGTGACCGTCGGCATCGGCGGCGCCTGAGGCCGCGGTGCCACCGCTGCAGATCGCGCGCACGCGCGGGCGTCGGCTCGCTGTTTCCGGTTCCCGCGCGCTGTAGGAAAAGGCCGGGCGGAATGCTGCCCGTGGGCTGACGTCACGGCCGGTCCGAGCCCCTGAGAGTCGGTGAATCGACAACAGGAGATGCCCATGAATCGAAACAAGCTGACGCTCGTTGCCGTCGCCGTCCTGGCCGGCGGCGCGGCATTCGCCCAGACTTCCAACACCACGACGAGCACGACCGGGAGCACCGCCACGCAAGCGGTTGCACCGAGCGCGAGCACGACGGTGAACACGGACTCGACCTTCCGCGCGATGCCGCACAGCAACGTCACGATCAGCCCGAGCGGCACCACGACGCAGAACACGTCCGTGTCCCAGAGCACCGCGACGTCGAGCAACACGCAAGCCGCAACGGGTTCGGGCACGAGCGGAAAGAACGGCAAGACCCAGAATCGCGCGGCGAGCACGACGAGCAGCACCGCCACGCAGGCGGTCGTCCCCAGCGCAAGCACGACGGTGAACACGGACTCGACCTTCCGGGCGATGCCGCACAGCAACGTGACGATCGCCCCGAGCGGCACGACGACCCAGAACACCATCGCGTCGCAGAACACCAGCACGTCGAGCAACACCCAGGCTGCCACGGGTTCCACCGCAACCATGGGTGGCGCGGCAGCAGCGGGTGCGGGCCCGGCCGGTGCGGCCGCCGCGGGTTCCGTCGACATGAGCGACGGCCCCGGCAAGCGCGGTCATGGCAAAGCGAAGGGCCATGACAAGAACAAGCACAAGAAGGATTGAGGCCGCTTCGTGCGCAAGGGGCTTCGGCCCCGACGCATGAACCTTCCTCCACTGCAGGTAGCCCAGACGCGCGCCGGGCGCCTGGGCTACATCGTCTCGGGCTCGGGCAAGCCGCACATCGTGCTGGTGAACGGCGCGGGCATGTCGCTCGAAGGCTGGGAGGCCTTGTACCCGGATATCGAGCAGCTCGGCACCGTGTTCGCGTACAACCGCCTCGGCATCAAGGGCAGCGACGCCGCCGGCCAGCCGCAAAGCGGCGCCGTGATCGTCGCCACGTTGCGCGAGCTGCTCGCGTATGCCGGGCTCGAGCCGCCTTGCGTGCTGGTCGGCCACTCCCTCGGCTGCCTCTACGTGGACTTGTTCGCGCGCCTGCATCCCGGCGAAACCGCTGCGATGCTGCTCGTGGAGCCCACGTTGCCGGACGAACCGGCGGACTTGCGCGAACGGGAGGGCGAATTCGCGCACGGCACGAGCAAGGCGCTCGGGCTGCCGCAACCGATGCTGGAGGCCAACCTGCACCTGGAGCTCGCTTCGCTCGAAATCACGCTGCAGCAGCTGCGCTCGGCCGGGCCACGTCCGCCCGTGCCATGCCGCGTCCTGCATGCCCGCGGCCACTTTCCCCAGCTCTCGCAGCCCGGCGTGGTGCTCAGGGAGCTCGCGAGCATCGCCACGGCTGCCGCTGCCGGGTGAAGCCCGGTGGTCCCCGGCGCAGGTGCAGGCTACACTCGCCCGCACTCGAAACACCCGAGGGACAAGGCAAATGAAAACCAAGTTGTTCAAGGCCGCCGTCGCGGCCATCGCCGCCGCCGCCGCGTTCGGCGCCGCCGCGCAGGGCAAGGAAATCCGCGTCGCCCACGTCTACAGCAAGACGGGCCCGCTGGAGGCGTACGCCAAGCAGACGCAGACCGGCCTGATGATGGGCCTGGACTACGCCACCGGCGGCACCATGACGGTGGCCGGCCGCAAGATCGTCATCGTCGAGAAGGACGACCAGGGCAAGCCCGACGTGGGCAAGAGCCTGCTCGCTGCCGCCTACGCCGACGACAAGGTGGACCTCGCCATCGGGCCGACGTCGAGCGCCGTGGCCTTGGCCATGCTGCCCGTCGCCGAGGAGTACAAGAAGATCCTGCTCGTGGAGCCCGCCGTCGCGGACGCGATCACCGGCGAGCGCTGGAACAAGTACATCTTCCGCACGGGCCGCAACAGCAGCCAGGACGCGATCAGCAATGCGGCCATCGCGGACTTCCCGGACGTCTCCATCGCCACGCTCGCGCAGGACTACGCGTTCGGCCGCGACGGCATCAAGGCGTTCAAGGAGGCGCTGAAGAAGGCCAAGGTGGTGCACGAGGAATACCTGCCGCAGAACACGACGGACTTCACGGCGGGCATCCAGCGCATCGTCGACCAGCTGAAGGACAAGCCGGGCCGCAAGTTCATCGCCGTCGTGTGGGCCGGCGCCACGCCGCCCTTCAACGCATTGGCCGCGCAGAACCTCAAGCAGCGCTACAACATCGACGTGGGCACGGGCGGCAACATCCTGCCGGCCATGGTGGCGTACAAGCAGTTCCCCGGCATGGAGGGCGCGACCTACTACTACTTCGGCATCCCGAAGAACCCGGTGAACGAGGCGCTCGTCGCCGCGCACTACAAGCAATTCAAGCAGCCGCCGGACTTCTTCACCGCGGGTGGCTTCACGGCCGCGATGGCGCTCGTGACGGCGCTGAAGAAGACCAACGGCGACACGTCCTCGGACAAGCTGATTGCCGCCATGGAGGGCATGCCCTTCGACACGCCGAAGGGTCGCATGTGGTTCCGCAAGGAAGACCACCAGGCGATGCAGTCGATGTATCACTTCCGGATCAAGGTGGACCCGGCGTTCGCATGGGGCGTTCCCGAGCTGGTCAAGGAGATCAAGCCGGAAGAGATGCAGATCCCCATCCGCAACAAGCGCTAAATGTTCACCCCCACGCTCCCCACTTCGTGTGGATCGCTGCCCCCCGAGGGGGCTTCAGCCGCCTTGGGGCGGCCCGGCGGCGGCTGACCATGTACTCGCCCTTCGACCTGAGCGGAAAGGCCGCCATCGTCACCGGCGGCAACGGCGGCATCGGCCTGGGCATGGCGCGGGCGCTGCTCGCGTCCGGCGCCAGCGTGGCCATCTGGGGCAGCCGCGACGAGAAGACGCAGGCCGCGAAGGCGCAGCTCGCGCAGGAATGCGGCGATGCCTCGCGCGTGCATGCGTTCGTGTGCGACGTGGGTAGCGAGACGCAGGTGGAAGCGACGTTCGCCGCTTCCGTCGCTGCGCTCGGCGGCCGTGTCGACGCGTGCTTCGCCAACGCGGGCGTGTCGAGCAAGGGCACGATGCTCGTCGACATGCCGCTGGAGGAGTTCCGGCGCGTGCAGCGGATCAACGTCGAGGGCGTGTTCCTCACGTTCCGCGCCGCCGCGCGCCACATGGCGCAGCACGGGCAGGGCGGCTCGCTCGTCGCGACGGCGAGCACGGCCGCCGTCGAAGGCGCGGCGCGCAACAGCCACTATGGCGCGTCAAAGGGCGCGGTGACTTCGTTCGTGCGTGCCTTGGCGGTGGAACTCGCGCGGCACAAGATCCGCGTCAACTCCATCCTGCCGGGCTGGATCGTGACCGAGATGACGGAGAAGTCCGTCGGCAACGAGAAGTTCGCGAACGCCGTGCTGCCGCGCATCCCGGCGCGGCGCTGGGGCGAAATCGACGACTTCGGCGGGATCGCGGTCTACCTCGCGAGCGATGCGGCTGCGTACACCACGGGTGAGCAGTTCGTGATCGACGGCGGGTACACGAAGTTCTAGAGCCTGACTGGGGCCGCCTGCAGGGCCACAACCTTGTCGGCGTAGTCGACCGACTGCCGGCCCACCTCGCGGAAACCGTAGTGCGCGTGAAAGCGCTCCGACGCGGGGTTGGGCGGGTCGACGTCGAACTCGCACGTGACCCAGGGCACGTGTTCGCGTGCGGCCTGGTCGAAGACATGGCGGTAGAGCGCCGCGCCGATGCCGTGGCCGCGATGCTTGTCGGACACGACGACCCGGTCGATGTAGAGGAAGCGGTCGTGGCGCGAGTCGAACCAGCGGTAGTTGATGCTGTCGTAGCCGGACCGTTCGCGGAAGGCGAGCAGGAAGCCGACCACGGTGCGCTGCACCTGCGCGACGACGTGCAGCGCGCTTTGCTCGTGCAGCTTCTGCAGCCGTTGCGCTGAGAGAGCGCTGAGGAATTTCACGGAAGCGTCATTGAGCGCAAGGACGGCCGCGAAGTCCGTTGGCTGCGCCGCGCGGATTTCCAGTGCGGCGGATTTCATCGGGCGAGGTAGTAGGTCGCAGCCGCAACGGCCCACACAGCGAACGCCGAGCCGGTCCACTTCAGGCCCGCTACACCGGGGCGCAAAGCCTGCGCGAAGTGCGAAATGCAAGCGGTGGCGGCAGCCAGGAGGATCCAGGCCAGCATGTCCGCGTTGCTGCCGGTCAGGCGCACCGGTGTGCCGTCGCGCGCGGGCCAGGAGATGGTGTGGTCGATCAACGTCGAAATGCCGCCCCAGCCGAACGCGGCGGCGCCCAGCAGCGACATCACGATCGCCGGTGTGCGATCGGGCGCCGGGCGGGGCTTCTCACGCTTCACGGCCCCAGCCGCGGAAGAGCGGGTTGAGCTCCTTGCCGGCGGCGCCCGTGAGCGCGTCGAACCGGCCTTCGGCGAGCTGGCGCGCGGCGTTCATGAAGCTGCTGTACGCCACGCTCGAAAGCGCGCCGCCGACGCTGATGCGGCGCACGCCGAGGGCCGAGATGTCTGCCACGGTCATGCCGCCGGGCCAGCCCATGAGCAGGTTGACCGGCTTGGGTGCGACGGCTTCCACGACGGTGAGGATCTGCTCGCGCGTCTTGAGCAGCGGCGCGTAGAGGCAGTCCGCGCCCGCGTTGGCGTAGGCCTTCAGCCGCGCAACGAGGTCGCCCATGTCGGGCCGCCCGACGAGCAGGCCTTCGGCGCGCCCCACGAGCAGCGTGTCGCCGCCGGTCGCGTCGATGGCCTTGCGAGCCGCGCGCAGGCGTTCGACGGCCGTGTCGATGTCGTAGAGGGGGTTGTCCTTGTTGCCGGTGGAGTCCTCGATGGACAGCCCCGCCACGCCGGCCTGCACGGCGAGGCGCACGCTCTCGCCCACACCCGCCGCATCGGCGGAGAAGCCGCTTTCGAAATCGGCGTTGACCGGCACGTCCGTGGCCTCGACGAGCGCCGCGAGGTGCTCCACGACCATGTCGCGCGTGACGCCGTTGTCCGCATGGCCTTGCGACCACGCGAACCCCGCGCTCGTGGACGCGAGCGCCTTGAAGCCCAGGCTTTGCAGGAAGCGTGCGCTGCCGATGTCCCAGGGATTCGGGATGACGAAGCAGCCCGACTGGTGCAGTTGGTGGAAGGTGCGGCGCTTGTCGCTGACGGAGGGGCGGGGTGTGCTCATGGGCCGGATATTAGCCAGCCGGGCCGATCAAATGCGTCAGGAGGAGACGAGCGGAACGGTCATTTTGGCCGCCGCGCCGTCAGCCCATCATGCCGCGCACCGACTGCACGATCGCGCCGAGCATGAGCGACACGTTGAGCGTGAACGTCATCTGCACCGCCGGCCCGCGGCCGAGCGTGCCGTTTCGCAGGTAGCCCCACCAGTAGACCAGCCGCGCGAATGCGAAGAAGACGCAGGCGACGGGGATGAAACGCGCCTGTGCCGGCGAGAGCCATGTTGCCAGCGCGAGGATGCAGATCGCGAACCAGACCAGCTGCTCCAGCGTGTTCTGCATCACGCGGCAGTGGATCTGCAGGTTCTCGGTGGCGGTGTGCGCGAGCGGGTTGTGCGCGCCTTCGGCGAAGCGCTGGTAGAGGATGTGCAGGCAGACGGCCGCGTAGGGCAGGAAGGCCACGAGAAGCCAGCGGACCGCGAGCACGATGCGCCCGGCCGCATCCCCTGCGCCGTCCAGCGGCGGCATGGCCGCATAGCCGCCGGCGAGTATCGCAAACGTTCCCGGCACAGTGAGCCAGGCCGAGCTGCCGAGGACTCGCCTGCGTTCGGACGCATTGCGTGAGGGTGCTGCTTCGCTGGCCGCTTGCGTATCCATCGATGCACGCAAGTTACTCGCGGCGCGCGCCTGCATCAAGCCCGCACGTCCACGCGCACGCTCCTAGCTCGTGCGCTTGGCCTTCGCGCGAAGTGGATGTTCGGCCAGCCACTCCTTGAGGGCCGAGTTCATGCGTGTCTGCCAGCCGGGACCAGCCGCTCGGAAAGCACCCAGCACATCGCGGTCGATCCGTATTGCTACCTGCTCCTTGGTGGGTCGCCTGTTCGGGCCTCTCGCGCGTCGAACTCCTTCGATGGTGGCCTCGACACCGCCGCCGCGCGTAACAGTGGCCTTGCTCCAGTCCGTTGCCGGTGCAGGGCTGACGCTTGCGGCTGCAGCCTTGGCAGCTGCAACCTGCGCTGCGCTAAAGGGCTTGGAAGTATTCGTCCGTTTCTTGTCGGTCGGCATATCGGCAGGAGATCAGGTGTGCGGTGTCGTCACCGCGTGGTGTCCACACCAGGAAGACCACGCGGTCCCGGAGCATGCCGAGGCTCTGTAGCCGCAACTCTCCGTAGTCTTCGCTGTCGTCGTCCACGGTGACCATGGGGAGGTCAAAGACCTGCTCAAGCTCTGCGAGGTCGATTCCATGCTTGCCCAGGTTCGCCCGCCTCTTGGGCTCGTCCCAGGTAATCACGGCAAATTGTAGATGCGATTCGAGTCCATGCCAAGCTCGGCTGCCGAGCGCGTGGCGCATATGGACGGGGGACTGCAGTCGGTCTGGCGCATGTCTTCTCCCTGAGTTTGGACAAGCGAATCTCGGGGAGTTGCGTCAAGCCGTCCATTAGACGGTTGGCTTATCGTGCTCAAGCCCGCACGTCCACGCGCACGATCGCGCCGTCGACGTGGCACACGCGCGCGTAGGTGCCGGCGCGCAGCACGCCGCCGTGGGCGATGGTGTCCCGGTAGGCGGGCGTGGCGTAGAAGTAGTTCACGACCAGCTTCGTGCCGCCGATGGTGATGCGATCGCCCGAGGAGTGGCCATGCCGCGACTGTTCGAACTGGACGCTCACCACGCCCTCGGCCACCTCGCAGGTGCCGTTGCGATAGGCCTGCACGAGCCGCTCCCCGCGCGAGAAAGCGGCCGGGAAGTCATGCAGCACGAGCCATGCGACGGCCCACAGGAACGTGAACGCAACGCCGAAGCCATGCCGCCACACCGAGCCGTCGTGCCGCCGCCAGAGCCGCACGGCCCACGAGGCGCTGCCCACGAGTGCCACGACGCCGATGCCGAGCCGGAAGAGCTCGTCCGCCAGCAGGCCGTTGCTCCAGCGGTCGATCTCGAAGACGGTGTTGAAGCCCGGCAGCTTCTCCATGCGGCCATGCTAGTGCGCTCGCGCGTCACCCGAGCGACATTCCGTCGCCGCGTTGATAGCTCCCGTCGGCCGCCCTGCCTAGATTGGGCTGTCCAACATCGAAGGAGCAGCCATGGGTTTCATCGACACCGTCCGCGGGATCAACGAGACGGCGGCGTTCAACCGATATTTCGGTATCGAGGTGGTGAGCGCGGAATCGGGCCGCGTGGAGATCGCGATGCCGTGGCGCCCCGAGGCGGGCCAGTATTCGGGCTTCCTGCACGCGGGCATGGTGGGCGCGCTCATCGACACCGCGTGCGGCTTCGCTGCCGTCACGCAATGCGGCCGTGTGCTCGCCTCGCACTATTCGGTGAACTGCCTGCGGCCGGCGGTGGGCGAGCGCTTCGTGGCACGGGCGCGCGTGGTGAAGCCGGGCAAGACGCAGGTGTTCACCGCTTGCGAGCTCTACGCGCAGGCGAAGGGGGAGGAGACGCTGGTGGCAACGGGGGAGACGTTGCTGATGGTGGTGGAAGGTCGCGCATGAGCCAGTAGCCGGGCATGCGCTTCGTGTGCGCGACCGCGTGGACCAGCACGCCGGATTCGTCGTGCGTGTAGACGATGTGGAACGGAAACGACCGTACGGCTCTGCTTCTCGTCCCCGCGGCCGTCAGCGGCGCGGCATGCGGCGCAGCGATGGCGAGCCGCGTGGTGCGTTCCACCGCGCTCGCGTACCGCGAGGCCAGCGCCTTGTCGCGGGTGCTGCGCGCCGCGGTTTCGGCGAGGAATTCGGCGAGCGCCGGTTCGGTGAAGCGGGCCGCTGTCATCGGGCGAGCCTGTGCGCTTCCGCAAAGACGTCTTCGGCGGCATACGCCTTGACGTTCCCGCGTTCGAAAGCCGCGACGCGGCGCCTGATCTCGACGGCCCATGCGGCTGCGATGCCCGCCGGCGAAGGATCATGTGGGCGCAGCGGCTCGCGGACTTCGTGCCGCGCGAGCGCGGCGGGTTGGGCCAGTTCGGTGGTGGTCAATGTGGCTCCCTGAGTGAATGCGCGTGCAGGCGCGGCAGAATTTATACAGGCGAATCGCCGCCGGGCCGCGTGCCGTGGTCATCCAGCTGACACTACGCCGTCAGGAGCAAGACCTCGCAAGGGAGCCGCTACTGGATGACCGCATCCGCGCGCAACAGCAGCGACTGCGGGACGGCCACGCCGAATTCCCGGGCGGCGCTCAGGTTGACGACCAGCTCGAAGCGCTCCGGCTGCTCCACCGGGAGGTCGGCGGGGCTGGCCCCGCGCAGGATCCTGTCGACGTACGACGCGGCGCGGCGCAGGACGAAGTTGAGGTCGGTGCCGAAGGAGACCACCGCGCCTTGCTCCGCGTAGCGACGGTTCGAGGCGAAGACCGGCACGCGGCTGGCGCGGGCCAGCTCGAGGATGCGCTGCATGCTTGCAAAGAGCAGGGGATCGGGCCCGACGATGAGCGCACCCGCATTGACCCGCCTGATGGCCGCGAATGCATCCGGCAGCGCCTCCGCGCTGGCCAGGGGCACCATCTGCAGCTGCAAGCCCAGGCGCTGGGCCGCCTCCTGGTTGCGGGCGACGTAGTCCGCGTAGACGATGTTCGTCGAATTGGCGATGACGGCCACGGGTCGCGAGCCGCGCCCGCATTCCTTGGCGAGCTCGAGCCACTTGCCCCAGTCGACCAGGGGCAGGGCCACGCCGGTGACGTTGCCGCCCGGGCGGGCGAAGCTGGCAACGAGGCCGAACTTGAGTGGATCGGCCACCACCGCCATCACGACCGGGATGCGGCTCGAGGCTTCGCGCGCCGCTTTCGCACCGGTGGCGCCCGAAGTGACGACGATCACGTCGACCTGGGCGCGCACGAGGTCCGCTGCCAGCTCGGGCAGGCGCTCGTTGCGCCCCTCCGACGAGCGGTGTTCGAAAACGATGTTGCGGCCTTCGGACCACCCCAGCTGCCGCAGCGCGTCGACGAAGGGGTCCGGGCCGGCAAGGCCGCCTTCGCTCGGGCGCGAGAACGCGAGGAAACCGACTTTCCGGGGGCGTCCGCCGTCGGCCTGTGCCCGTGCGCCGGAAGCCGCCAGCCATGAAGCCGCGCCCGCCGCCACGAACGCCCGCCGGCGCATGCACGAGGGGCGTGCAGGCGTGGGGGCCACGGCGGCGCTACTTCTTCTTCTGCTGGTCCAGCAGCTTGCGGTATTCCTCGGACATCTTGTCCATGTACTCCAGCGCAGCCTTGTACTGCTTGGAGTGGAAGTCCATCAGCTTGTCGAACTGGTCGGCGGCCATGGCGAACGGGGCGCCCGCGCTGCGCATGGAGTCCATCAGGGACTTCTGCGACTTCATGACGAGGTCCCAGGCCTGGTGGGCCTGCACGGCCGCCGTCCGGGATTGCTCCCAAAGGGTCTTCGCGAGTTCGGTCTGGGCTTTGTCGATCATGCGGGGCTCCTTGTTTCCTGCTTTATACAGCCGGGGAGCCGAAATGGCACTACTTCGCCAGAAGCGCAAACCGCGGCACCTCTCGACCGTCGACCTCGTCCATTGCTATGCAGCATGGTCGCCGGGCAGCGCCAACGTCATGAAAACGCTGTGCGGGTCCGGCTTGTAGTCGCCGAAAGGCCCACATGGCTGGAAGCCCACGCTGCGATACAGCTGCTGCGCGGCCTCGAATGCCTGCGCTGACCCGGTCTCCAGGCTCAGGCGCCGGTAGCCGCGCCGCTTGGCCTCGGCGAGGATGTGGTTCAGCATCGCCCGGCCTGCACCGCGCCGGCGGTGGGCCGCGGGCGTGCGCATCGACTTGATCTCGCCATGGTCCGGCGCGAGCTCCTTGAGGGCGCCGCACCCGAGCAGCACGCCGTCGCTGCGGACCGACCAGAACGTGATGGCAGGGATCTTCAGGCCGCTCACGTCGAGCGCGTGCACGCTTTCGGGCGGCGAGAGTTCGCGCATGTTGCGCAGGTGCTCGTCCAGCAGCGCGAACACGTCGGGGCGGGCGGGGTCGTCGATTTCGATCTGCATCGGCGCGGGCTCCGTCAGCGCCTGGATGACGCCGGCCGGTGCAGTGCGCACAGCTTGTTGCCGTCGGGGTCGCGCACATAAGCCAGGTACAGAGGGCCGAGGTTTCCCTCGCGCAGCCCGGGCGGCTGTTCGATCGACGTGCCGCCGTGCGCGACCGCCACATCATGGAACTTCTGCACCTGCTCGGGTGAGCTGCACTTGAAGCCGATGGTGCCGCCGTTGGCGCCGCATGCGCGCTCGCCGTTGATCGGCTCGCTGATGCAGAACGACATGCCGTCGTGGCGATAGAACAATCGGTTCTGGCCGGTCGCGTTGCGGTTGTGCACGGGCTCGCCCGCACCGAGCACCGCGAGCACGGCGTCGTAGAAGCGCTTCGAGCGTTCGATGTCGTTGGTGCCGACCATGACGTGGCTGAACATGGGTGGGTCTCCATCGCTGGTTGTTGAGCGGGTGCGCGCTGGGCCCTACGGCGCGGTTCCCTCGGGCACGCGTCGAAATGCCACCTTGGCGTTCTGGATGTTGTCGTCGACTACGAATTCTGAGGGCGAAACGGAGACGAGCGCAAACGTTGCGTAGCGAATCTTGCCGCCTGCGTACTGGCGGCCGTTTTCGGTGAGGAAACGGCGTTTGAAATGCGTCCCGTCGAGCGCAACAAGCAAAAGTGAGCAGGCGAAGTGCTTCACGCGATCGGGCGATCAGGCGCGGGTGCTCTTGGACGCGCGAGCCGCCGGGCTCGCAAGTTTGCGAGTGCCGCGCTTGCGAACGAGCCTGATCTCAAGAGCGCAGCCGAGCGCCTCCGCGTAGCGACTGAGCGTTGCGATCGAAGGTGAATGTTTGCCCCGGCCGGATTCCATTCGTGCCACGGCCGACTGCGTGGTGCCGATTCGCTCGGCCACTTGAGCCTGGGTCAAGCCCTGCTCGGAGCGGGCCTTCAAAAACTCGTCCAACAGCGCGAACTCTTCACTCGACTTCTCGAATTCGGCCTTTACTTCGGTCCTGCGAAGCGCCTTCGCACGCAACTGCTTATGCGTCAGCATCTTTCCACTCCTTAATGCGCCTGCGCGCAACTGCAAGTTCCCTGGGCGGTGTCTTTTCAGTCTTCTTCACGAACTGATGCAGCATCATGATCCGGCGCCGCAACAATGTGCAGTAGAAAACCCGTCCAATGCCTTCCTTTGACTTCAACCGAAGCTCGAGCAAGCCGTCCCCCATTGACCTGGTGTGGGGCATCCCGAGGTCTGGCCCGAACTCAAGCATTCGGTCGGTGAGATGAAGGTACCGTGCCAGGAGGCCTGCAGGCAGGCCAAGAACGGCGTCCTGTAGCTTCTCGTCGTGGTACTCGATCTCCCATGTCATCCTGAGGAATTATAGCAAATACGCTATAAATCGGTGCTCTGCGCGAGTACGTGCCGTCCAAGGCGACATCAAGGCCGAAGCCCGGGACTCTCCACAGGCATGCCCATCGCGCGAGCCGCCAAATAGACTTCGAGCTCCGCCATCTCGATACTCCCCCACGCCAGCGGTTCGGCTCGCACCCCTGTCATGCAGCCGCGCAGGCGCCGGCCCAGCGATCCCATTGCCTGCCACTCCAGCCGGTACACCGGATATCCCGTTGCTTGCCCTTGCGGGATCACGGAACCGGCAAGTTTGCCGCCCACCAATTGGTCGTGGCACTGCGCGCAAGACAGATTCAACTGACCGATCCGCCGCGAAAAGAACACAGCCCCGCGCTCGCGAAAAGGCACCATCCGCACATCGGAAGACGGCGCAATCGGCATCCCGCGCGACTGCATCGCCACAGCCGCCTCCAGCGCCAGCAAATCGGCGTGCTCGAACGGCAGGGGCGCCTGCCCTTGGTGCCGTTCGCGGCACAAGTTGATCCGTGTCGACAGGTTCACCGGCCTTTTCAGCAATTCATCGAACACCGGATAGCGCGCCGCCACGCCCTTCATCCGGGTGATGTCGCCATGGCAGTTCGCGCACGACTTGTCCCCGCGCTTCCACAGCTGCTCACCCTCCTGCACGGACAACATCGCCGGGTTGGCCGTGTCGTCACGCTGCATCGCCTGCAGGGCAGGGCTCATGTCGTCGAAGCCGGAGCGCTGCGGTGCCACAGGCGCGGAGGGCGTGGCGCAGCCCACCAGCAAGGCCGCGGCAAGCGCAGCCGGGCGCAAGACGCGAGGTGTCATGCCACCTGCAAGGCGCGCCGCTCCACCTGGCTGAAGCCGTTGTCCCCTTGCCACTCGAATTCCAGCGTGCCGCTTTCGGTGGCAACGGTGTGGAAGGACAAATACGGATTCGCCGAGATGGCCGGCGAAAGCTCCGCACTGAAAACCGTTTCGCCGTTGTACCGGCAGCTGAACCTGCGGATGATGTCGCGCGGCAGCGTGCGCCCGTCCGCACCCGGACGGAAGCCGCTCTCCATCACGTGCGCGATCAGTACGCGCAGCTCCATCACCTCGCCCTTGCGAGGATTCGGCGGCAGGGTGATCAGCACGCGGGCCATCTAGTTCACGTCTCCTTCGATGCACGCTGCGAGCGCCACGACGACATCGACGGTGTCGATCCACACGCTGCCGTCGCTCATCCGCGCCACGGCGGCGAGCTTCTGGCTGGTCGCGAGGCGCATGCGCGTTGCGACTGCCGCTTTGCCGGAGCGCGGCCCCAATACGAACCGCGCCACGTCGCGCTGCGGGTTGCGGTCGTTGAAAATGCCGATGGCGACCACGTGGTCGGCCGCCGTCATCGGCGATTCGACGGTGACGCTCACCGGCACGAGGTTGCCGTTGTCGACGAGCTTTTCCATCTCCAGCTTCACGCGGCCGCGCTGCACCGGCTTGCCTTGCGCGAATTCCGCGACAGCCTGGTCCAGCTGGCCGTTCGGCTGCGCCAACGACGGCGTCGCAACGACAACGAGGGAAGAAGCGAGGAGGGCACGCCTGCGCATCATTTCAGGCTCGCGAGATAAGCCACGACGTCCTCCACCTGCTGCGCCGTCAGCACGGGCTTGCCCTGCCACGCGCCGCCGACGCGCGAGAGGTTGGTGGTGCTGTGGAAGGCCGGCATGAAGGTCGATGGATTCACGAGTCGCGGATCGACGATCCTAAGCCGAAGCTGGCCCACCGTGTAGCGCGCGCCTGCATTCGCCAGGTCCGGCGCGAGGTTGCCCTGGAAGCGCTCCTCGGCAATCGGCGCAGGGTGGCACAGCAGGCACAAACCCTGCGCGCGGCTGGCGACGATCGCGCGCCCGCGCGAAGCAACGCCGGCCAGTCCGCCAAGCGGCTCCTCGATCCGGTCGCCGCGAACGACATAGGGCGCCACCTCCTGCGCCGCCGCGCCGCGGCAGCACGCGGCCAGCGCAAGGAGCAAGGCGACCCGCTTCACGCCTTCAGGCTGTGCTTCCTCAAAGGCAGGTCGCGGATGCGCTTGCCCGTCGCGGCGAAGATCGCGTTGAGCACCGCGGGGGCCGCCACAGCGATGGTGGGCTCGCCCACGCCGCCCCAAAAGCCGCCGCTGGGCATCACGATCGTCTCCACCTTCGGCATGTGCTGCATCTGCACCACCGGGTAGGTGCTGAAGTTGTCCTGCTCCATGCGGCCGTCCTTCAGCGTGCACTCGCCGAAGAGCGCGGCCGACAGGCCGTACGCGAACGAGCCTTCCACCTGCGCCTCGATCTGCTGCGGGTTCACCGCGTAGCCGCAGTCCGTGGCCGCGACGATGCGGTGGATCTTCAGCTCGCCTTCCTTGTTGACGGAAACCTCGGCGCACGCAGCGACGTAGCTGCCGAAGCCCATGGTCTGCGCGAGGCCGCGGTACACCTTCATGCCGTTCACGTCCGGCGCGGGCTTGCCCCAGCCGGCCTTGTCGGCCACGGCGTTGAGCACCGCGAGATGCTTCGGATGGTTCGCCATCAGCTTGCGGCGGAACTCGAGCGGGTCGGTGCGCGTGGCGGCGGCCAGCTCGTCCATGAAGCACTCGAGGTAGACCGTGTTCTGGTTCAGGTTCACGCCGCGCCAGAAGCCCGGCGGCACCGGCGGGTTGCGCATCGCGTGGTCGACGAGCAGGTTGGCCACGCTGTAGCCGATGGACGCCTCCGGCCCCGGCGGGTTCAGGCCCTGGAACACCACGGGGTCCTTGCCGCCCTGGATGTTCTGCGGCGCCACGCCCGCGAGGATCGACTGGCCCGAGATGCGCATGTGCAGCGCGGTGAGGTTGCCGCTGGCGTCCAGCCCGGCCTGCAGCTTGCACTGCGTGAGCGGGTGGAAGCGGCCGTGCAGCATGTCCTCCTCGCGCGTCCACAGCAGCTTGATGGGAACGCCCGGCATTTGCTTCGCGATCTCGACGCTCTGCCGCACCCAGTCGTGCACCGCGCCGCGCCGCCCGAACCCGCCGCCGAGGTGGATCTTGTAGACCTCGCACTGCCGGGCCGGCAGGCCCGCGGCTTCGGCAGCGGCCGCCAGGGCCGCTTCGCCGTTCTGCGTGGGTGTCCATACCTCGCACTTCTCGGGGGTCCAGCGCGCCGTGGCGTTCATGGGCTCCATCGTCGCGTGGTTCTGGTGCGGGTAGCTGTACACCGCCTCGATGCGGCGCGCGGCACTCGCCAGCGCCGCCTTCGCGTCGCCGTTGCTGTTGCCCACGGCCGCCTCGGGTGCGTCGAGGCCGGCCTTCAGGATGGCGTTGACCTGCTCCTGCGAGGTCTTGCCGTTCGGGCCCACGTCCCACTCGATGGGCAGCGCGTCGAGCGCGGTCTTGGCGCGCCACCACGTGTCCGCGACCACGGCCACGGCGCTGTCGCCCACCGGCACCACCTTCTTCACGCCGGGGCGCCCGGAGATTGCAGCGGCGTTGTAGCTCTTCACCTTGCCGCCGAACACCGGGCAGTCCTTGATGGCCGCGTTGAGCATGCCGGGCAGCTTCAGGTCCGCGCCGTACACCTGCTTGCCGGTGACCTTGTCGGCGGTGTCGATGCGCGCCAGGCGCTTGCCGACGATCTTCCAGTCCTTCGGGTCCTTCAGCGGCACGTCCGCGGGCGGCGTGAGCTTGCCCGCGGCAGCGGCCACCTTGCCGTACGTGACGGTGCGGCCGGTGGGCTGGTGCGTGATGACGCTGTTCGCAGCGCGGCATTCGGCAACGGGCACTTTCCATTCGTTCGCCGCGGCCTGCACGAGCATCATGCGCGCGGCCGCGCCGCCCTTGCGCACGTACTCGTGCGACTCGCGGATGCCGCGGCTGCCCCCGGTGGAGTAGTTGCCCCACACGCGGTTGCGCGCGAGGTTCTGGCCGGGCGTGGGGTACTCCCACGTCACCTTGGCCCAGTTCGCCTCGAGTTCCTCGGCCACGAGTTGCGCGAGGCCGGTCAAGGAGCCCTGGCCCATCTCGCTGCGCGCGACGCGCACGACCACGGTGTCGTCGGGCTTCACGACGACCCAGGCGTTGATCTCGGGTGCGTCCGCCTGCGCCTGCGCGAAGGGGATGTGGAAGCCGAGCGTCAGGCCGGTGGAGGCGGCTACCTGCAGGAAGGCGCGGCGCTTCATGACACGCTCCCGTCGGTGTGCTGGATCGCCAGGCCCGCGTTCTTCGTGCTGCCCTGCGCGGCGGCCTTGATGGCAGCGCGCACGCGGTTGTAGGTGCCGCAGCGGCAGATGTTGCTCATCGCCGCGTCGATGTCGGCGTCGGTGGGGTTGGGTTTTTCCTTCAGCAGCGCGGCAGCGGCCATCACCATGCCGCTCTGGCAGTAGCCGCATTGCGGCACGTCCAGCGCCACCCAGGCTTTCTGGATCGGGTGGTCGCCGCGCGGCGAGAGCGCCTCGATGGTGACGATCTTCTCGTTCGGCTGGATGGTGGAGATCGGCCGCACGCAGCTGCGCGTGGGCACGCCGTCGATGTGCACGGTGCAGGCACCGCATGCGGCGATGCCGCAGCCGTACTTGGTGCCCGTCAGGCCGAGCTGCTCGCGCAGCGCCCAGAGCAGGGGGGTGTCGGGTTCGGCGTCGAACGAGCGCACCGCTCCGTTCACGTTGAGCGTGGCCATACTGCTGGTACTCCTCGGGGTTACTGCGGGGTTACTGCCTTTACTGCGGGAGGGGTTGCTCAGGCGAGCATGTCGCTCCAGATGTTGCGCGCCCAGTTGAAGGCGTAGGAGCCTTCCGTTTCGCTGGGTGCGGTGCTCACGCCGCCCGAGCCCGCCACGATGCGGAAGGTCTTTTCGGGCGCGAAGTACTCGTGCACGCTCGCGACGTGGATGACGTTGCGGTCGTCCACGAAGCTGTAGCAGGTGTTGTTGATGACGGGCGCCGCGGGCGGCTCCCAGCCATTGAGCTGCGACACGATGGCGGCGGCCGCCACCTTGCCGTGCTGGTTGGCCATGTGGCCGCTCTTGGGCATGCCGCTGGCCGACAGCGTGGAGTCGCCCAGCACGTGCACGTCCTTGCGCACCGTCGATTCGAACGTGCGGAAGTCGACGCCGCACCAGCGGTTGCCGGCCATCGTGGCCAGCGGCGTGGCGATCGCACCCGCGCGCATGGGCGGCAGCACGTTCAGCACGTCCGCGCGCACCTCGTCGTGCACTTCGAACGCGAGCGTGCGTTTCGCGCCATCGACGCGCGTGAGCTTGTGGTTGGCCCGGTATTCGAGGATGCCGGCGTAGTTGTCCGCCCAGGCCTTCTTGAACAGCGCGGGCTTGGAAGTGACGTCCGGGTTGGCGTCCAGCACCAGCAGCTTGGCGCGCGGCTTGGCGCGCTTGAGGTACCACGCCACCTGGCAGGCCCGCTCGTACGGGCCGGGCGGGCAGCGGTAGGGCGCCTCGGGGATGGCGATGACGAAGGTGCCGCCATCGGGCATGGCCTCCAGTTGGCGGCGCAGGGCCAACGTGTCGGGGCCGGCCTTCCATGCGTGGATGGCGGCACCGCTGGTATAGGCCGCGGCGAGGCCTTCGACACGGTCCGGCATGAAGTCGATGCCCGGCGAGAGCACGAGCTTGTCGTAGGCGATGGTGGCGCCATTGGCCAGCCGTGCGGTCTTCGTGTCGAAGTCGATCGCGGCCACTGTGTCCTGCACCCACTGCACGCCGTGCGCGCGCGTGAGGCCGGAGTAGGGCACCGTGATGTCGGCCATCTGCTTGCTGCCGCCGACCACGAGGTTCGAGAGCGGGCAGGAAACGAAGGCGGCGTTGGGCTCCACCATCACCACGTCGACCTTGTGGTCGGAGAAGATGCGCACGTAGCGTGCTGCGGTGGCGCCGCCGTAGCCGCCGCCGACGACGAGTACGCGGGCCTTCGCCGGCACGGCCGTCGCGCAGCCGCCGAGACCCGCGGCGACGCCCAATGCTGCAGATGCATGAAGAAGTGTGCGGCGTTTCATTTCTTCTGCCCCGCGAAGTAGTCGGCGATCTGTTCCAGCTGCGCGTCGGTGTAGCCCTTGGACAGCTGGTGCATGATCGTCGCAGGCTTGGTGCCGGCCTTGAAGGCCCTGAGGCTTTCCATCGTCTGTGCCTTCGGCATGCCCGCCAGCGACGGCAGCGCCGAGCCGTCCGCGGCGCGCCCCTGCGTGCCATGGCAGTTGGCGCAACTCGATGCGAGCTGCGCGACGGCGAGGGGATTGGAACTTTGGGAGGACGCCGCGCTGCACCCGAAAAGGGCGGCGGCAAATGCGAGGACGTGGACTGCCTTGTGGCTGTTTCTCATTCGCGTGCTCGGTAGTGGCGGGCCACTATAAGCGGCGCGGATGCAACGCGCAACCGGCTTAGCGAGCGACGCCGGGGACGGTGCGCGAGTCGATCGGGCCCGGCCCCTGCACGATGAGGATCTCGCAGTCTTCGGCCGACGTGTTGATGGTGGTGTGCGGCTGGCGCTTGAGGACGCGATAGCGCTGGGCGGCCTTGAGCGTGGTGACCTTCGCGGGGTTGAGCTCGCGGATTTCCACCACCCCGCGCAGGCAGATGATGTAGTCGTCGGTGTCGGGGTGCAGGTGCCAGGGCACGCACTCGCCGGGCGCGAGTGTCTGGTCGATCACGCGCAGGCCCTCGGCCTGCGCGACGATCTGGCTGTCCTTGATGCGGTAGGCCTCCACCCGCTCAATATAGGCGAGCCGGGCGCGGCTGCAAACCCCGTTCAGTCCTCGTACGCCGCGAGCGGCACGCAACTGCAGAACAGGTTGCGGTCGCCGTACACGTTGTCCACGCGGCCGATCGGCGGCCAGTACTTCGCGTGGCGGCGTTCATCGAGGACGGCGGCGCCCGCCTCGCGCGGGTACGCATGCTGCCACTCGCCCTTCATCAGGGCGGCGGCGGTGTGCGGCGCGTTCTTCAGCGGGTTGTCGTCTTGCGGCCACTCGCCCTTTTCCACGCGGCGGATCTCCTCGCGGATGGCGACCATCGCGCCGATGAAGCGGTCCAGCTCGTCGAGCGTCTCGCTCTCGGTGGGCTCCACCATCAGCGTGCCGGGCACCGGGAAGCTGAGCGTGGGCGCATGGAAGCCGTAGTCGATGAGGCGCTTGGCCACGTCTTCCGCGGTGACGCCGCTCGTTTCCTTCAGCGGGCGCAGGTCCAGGATGCACTCGTGCGCCACGTGGCCGTTCTCGCTGGCGTACAGCGTGGGATAGTGGTCGCGCAGCTTCGCGCTGATGTAGTTGGCGCTGAGGATGGCGACTTCGGTCGCTTGCCGCAGGCCCTCGGCGCCCATCATGCGGCAGTACATCCAGCTGATGGGCAGCACGGCGGCATTGCCAAGAGGCGCGGCCGACACCGCGCCGACACCATGGTCCGCAACGCCACCCGTCGCATGCCCGGGCAGGAAGGGCACGAGGTCTTCCACCACGCACACGGGGCCGACGCCCGGGCCGCCGCCGCCGTGCGGGATGCAGAAGGTCTTGTGCAGGTTGAGGTGGCTCACGTCGCCGCCGAACTCGCCCGGCGCGGCCACGCCCACCAGTGCGTTCATGTTGGCGCCGTCGACATACACGCGACCGCCGTACTTGTGCACCATCGCGCACAGTTCCTTCACCTGCATCTCGAACACGCCGTGCGTGCTGGGATAGGTGATCATGATGCAGGCCAGCTTGTCCTTGTGCTGCTCGCACTTGGCTTGCAGGTCGGCCATGTCCACGTTGCCGTTGTCGTCGCAGGCCGTCACCACCACCTGCATGCCCACCATCTGCGCACTCGCGGGGTTGGTGCCGTGCGCGGAGGAGGGGATCAGGCACACGTTGCGATGGCCCTGGCCCTTGCTTTCGTGCCACGCCTTGATCGCGAGCAGGCCGGCGTATTCACCTTGCGAACCGGCGTTCGGTTGCAGGCTGATGCCCGCGTAGCCCGTGGCCTCGCAGAGCCACGCACGCAGCTGCTCGTCGAGCATGGCGTAGCCCTGCAGCTGCTCGCGCGGCGCGAACGGGTGGATGTGCGCGAACTCGGGCCACGTGATCGGGATCATCTCGCTCGTGGCATTGAGCTTCATCGTGCAGCTGCCCAGCGGGATCATGCTGCGGTCCAGCGCGAGGTCCTTGTCCGAGAGCGCGCGGATGTAGCGCAGCATGCCGGTCTCGCTGTGGTGCGTGTTGAAGACCGGATGGGTGAGGAAGTCGCTCGTGCGGCGCAATGCCTGCGGGATCAGCGGCTCGATGCCTTTCTCGTAGTCGGCCACCTTGGGCAATGCCTGGCCCGGCTTGGCGAAAACGCTCCAGAGCAGCTCGATGTCCTCGCGCGTCGTGGTCTCGTCCAGCGAGATGCAGATGTACTCTTCCCACGCCACCCGGATGTTGGCCTTCATCGACACGGCGCGAGCCGCGCAGGACTTCGTCGCTTCGCCGGTGTGCAGCGAGATGGTGTCGAACGCGCTCTCGCGGCGGGGCTTGTGCCCGAGTTGCTCCAGCCCCTTCGCAAGGATGGCGGTGTAGCTCGCCACGCGCAGTGCGATGCGCTTCAAGCCCTGCGGCCCGTGGTACACCGCGTACATGCTTGCGACCACCGCCGGCAGCACCTGCGCCGTGCAGATGTTGGACGTGGCCTTCTCGCGGCGGATGTGCTGCTCGCGCGTCTGCAGCGCAAGGCGGTAAGCCGGGTTGCCGTGCGAATCGACGCTCACGCCGACGAGCCGGCCCGGCATCGAGCGCTTGAAGTCGTCGCGGCAGGCGAGGTAGGCGGCGTGCGGGCCGCCCGCGCCCATCGGCATGCCGAAGCGCTGGGTGGTGCCGACGACGATGTCCGCATCGAATTCACCAGGGGGCACGAGCAGCGTCAGCGCCAGCAGGTCGGCGGCGACGATGAACGCGGCCTGCTTCGAATGCGCTTTCTCGACATCGGCGCGCAGGTCGTCGATGCGGCCGCTGGTGGCGGGGTACTGCGCGAGCACGGCGAAGTAATCGCCTTCAAGGCACTTCACCCACTCTTCATGCGAGTTCGCCAGCACGACTTGCAGGCCGAGCGGCGCGGCACGCGTCTGCACGACTTCGATCGTCTGCGGATGGCAGTCGCCCGCCACCACGATGGTGTTGCTCTTGCTGCGCACGCTGCGCTTGGCGAGCGTCATCGCCTCGGCAGCCGCCGTGGCTTCATCGAGCATCGACGCGTTTGCGATGGGCATGCCCGTGAGGTCACAAACCATCGTCTGGAAATTCACCAGCGCCTCCATGCGGCCCTGGCTGATCTCGGCCTGGTAAGGCGTGTAGGCCGTGTACCAGGCAGGGTTCTCGAGGATGTTGCGCAGGATGACGCCCGGCGTGTGCGTGCCGTAATAGCCCTGGCCGATGAAGCTCTTGAAGACCTGGTTGCGGTTGGCGATCTGCCGCAGCTCCTTCAGCGCCGCGGCCTCGGTGGCGGGCGGCGGCAGCTGCATCGGCTTGGCGCGCGCGATGGAGCGCGGCACGATGCTCTCGACCAGCGCGCGGCGCGACGCCTCGCCGATGACCGACAGCATGTGCTGCTCGTCGGCTTCTTCGATGCCGATGTGGCGGGGGATGAACTCGGTGGGGTTTTCCAGCTCGCCGAGCGGCCGGGCGGTCTGCATCAACACTTAGCTGTTTTCCTTGACGAATTTCTGGTAATCAGGCTCGTCCATCAGGACGTCGAACTCGGCCATGTCCTGGATCAGCATGGTGAAGAACCAGCCCTTGCCCATGGGGTCCTTGTTGGCGAGCGCGGGGTCCTTGCGCAGCTCCTCGTTCACCTCGGTGACCTCGCCGGAGATGGGCATGTACACGTCGGCCGCGGCCTTCACGGATTCGACGACGCCGGCCACTTCGCCCTTCTTGTAGACGCGGCCCACTTCAGGCAGCTCGACGAACACCACGTCACCGAGTGCGTCCTGCGCATGCAGCGTGATGCCGACGACCGCGGACTCGTGGTCTTCGAGCTGGATCCATTCGTGTTCCGGCGTGTACTTGACGGTCATGGGTCTCTCCTGAGTTGAAGGGGCTTGTTCAGCCCCGGTGGTAATTCGGCGGGATGAACGGCATGGCCGTCACCTCCATGGGGACCTTGCGGCCGCGCACGATGGCGTTCAGGCGCGTGCCGTTCGCGGCAAGGTCGCTGCGCACGTAGGCCATTGCGATCGGCTTGTCGACGCTCGGCCCGAGCAGGCCGCTCGTGACCTCGCCGACCTTGTTGCCGGCGTCGTCCTGCAGCTCGGTGTGGTCCCGCACGGGCACGCGCTCGAGCGCGACGAGGCCGACGCGTTTGCGCTCGAGGGGCGTGCTGCCGGCGAGCTGGCCCAGCACCTTGTCGGCGCCCGGGAAGCCGCCCGCGCGCGCGCCACCCGTGCGGCGCACCTTCTGCATCGCCCAGTTGAGCGCGGCTTCGACGGGCGTCGTTGTGGTGTCGATGTCGTTGCCGTAGAGGCACAGGCCCGCTTCGAGGCGCAGCGAGTTGCGGGCGCCGAGGCCGATGGGCTTCACCTCGGGCTGCGAGAGCAGTGCTCGTGCAAACGCATCGGCGGCATCCTCGTGCACCGAGATTTCGAAGCCGTCCTCGCCGGTGTAGCCGCTGCGGGTGATGAACAGGTCCTTGCCCTGCCACTGGAATTCGCCGCCCGTCATGAAGACGAGCTTCTCGACGCCGGGGACGAGGCGCTTCAGCGCGTCGACGGCCTTCGGGCCTTGCAGCGCGAGCAGTCCGCGCTCCGGCATCGGGATCACCTCGCAGCGCGAGCCGATGCCTGCCTTGATGTGCGCAATGTCGCCCGCCTTGCACGCGCCGTTGACGATGACGAAGATGTCCTTGCCGCGGTTGAAGAACATCAGGTCGTCGATGATCGTGCCCTCATCCGTGAGCAGCAGCCCGTAGCGCTGCTTGCCGACGGGCAGGTCGATCACGTCGACAGGCATGAGCGTCTCGAATCCTGTGGCAGCTTCGGGACCTTCCAGCCTCAGCTGGCCCATGTGCGAGACGTCGAACAGCCCGGCACTGCTGCGCGTGTGCAGGTGCTCGGCCATGAGGCCGGCGGGGTACTGGACGGGCATGCTGTAGCCCGCGAAGGGGACCATGCGCGCACCGAGTTCGAGGTGCAGCGCATGCAGGGGGGTCTTGTGTAGCTCTTCTTCTGGAGCGTTCAAGCGGCTCTCCGGCAAAGGGGCTTGTGGGCCATCGTACTCCACGATGGGTCGCCCCTGCCGTCCGCTTTACCTGAGAGATTCACCGCTTACCGCGGCTTGCTCCTTCGGTGGAACCGTCGTGAACGGTTCTCTCTCCAGCAAGGTGACACCCCTTGCGGGATGCTCGTCAGTCCTTTTGCCTGAGCGTTGGGTCGCCTTCGGCGGCTTCGGCGAAGAAGCTCTCTCCTGAACGGGCGCGATTGTACCCAAGCTCGAACCTTTTCAATCAGCCGGATCGAAACTTTCAATCAGCGGACCAAATACTTTCAATTAGCGGAGACCAAATCTACAATCAGCCGCCATGTCCTCCCCCGCTCCCGAGGCTGGCTTCTACCCCCGCCTGGCCGCCGAAAGCCTGCGCACCGCGCTGGCCGACACACCCGTCGTGCTGCTGCACGGCCCCCGCCAGAGCGGCAAGACCTCGCTGGCGCAGTCGATTGCCGAGCCGCTGGGTTACGGCTACCTGACTTTCGACGACGACAACCTGGCCGATGCGGCACGAGCCGACCCTGTCGGCTTCGTCGCGGACCTGCCCGCGAAGATGGTGCTCGACGAAGTCCAGCGTGTGCCCGACCTGTTCACGTCGCTCAAGGTGGCCGCCGACAAGGACCGTGCGCCGGGCCGCTTCCTGCTGACGGGATCATCGAACATCCTGCTGCTGCCCACGCTGGCGGACTCGCTCGCCGGCCGGCTGGAGGCAGTGCGTTTGCATCCGCTCGCACAATGCGAGGTCGAACGCACGGGCGCCGGCTTTCTCGGGGAGCTGTTGTCGGGGAGATTCGAGTCCGGGGCCCCTCACGCGCGGCTCGGCAGCGAACTCGCTGTACGCGTCGCGGGCGGCGGGTATCCCGCGGCCCTCGCGCGGCCGCCCGGGCGGCGACGCGACTGGTACCGGGCCTATGTTCAGGCCCTGCTGCAACGCGACGTCAGGGACCTGGCGCGTGTCGCGGCGCTCGACGTGCTGCCCCGCCTCATGGAACTTGGCGCGGCGCGCACGGCGCAGCTGGCGAACATCAGCGACCTGGCCGGCCCCTTCCAGGTCAGCCGGCCCACCATTCGTGACTACGTGCTGCTGCTGGAGCGGCTCTTCCTGGTCGAGCTGCTGCCCCCCTGGAACTTGCGGCGCATGGACCGCCTCGTCAAGACACCCAAGCTGCACCTGTGCGACACGGGCCTTGCGTGCGCGCTGCTGCGCGTGAGCGAGGCCGACCTTGCGGCCGACCGTGAGCTGCTGGGTCACATGCTGGAAACGTTCGTGCTGCAGGAACTGCGCCGCCAGGCCAGCGCCGGCCTCGGTGAGCTGGCGTTCCACCATTTCCGCAACCGCGACGGGCACGAAGTCGACATCGTGATCGAACACGGCGCTCGTGCGGTTGTCGGTGTGGAGGTGAAGGCGGGGGGCACCGTGCGCGAAGCCGACTTCAAGGGCTTGAGCAAGCTGCGGGAAATCGCCGGGCCGAGCTTCCGCAGAGGCGTCGTGCTCTACGACGGCGAGAGGGTGCTGCGGTTCGGCGAGGACATGTTTGCGGTGCCACTGTCGGCGATGTGGGACGGCGCCTGAGTATGTGAGCCGTCTACCTCCACTGGAAATTACCCCTGCGGTCGAGCTCGACCGCGGTTGGGGGACTCCACCGCACTTGCGCATCGCGCGCGATGCCCTGCCGCAGGTTCCTTTCCCATTCCGCGCGGCCGTCAGTCCGAAGGTCATGCAGCCATTGCGGATACTGCAGCGGTGCTTGAGTCTGCGGGTGGCGAAGCTTGCCGTCGTAGTCGGCCACCAGGCTGAGGTTGGCGATCCACCTGTCCACACCGTCGCCAGGTGCCGTGTCGGGCGGCACGCGTTCGAGCAGCCGCGCAAGGAGATCGCGCCGGCCCGCAGGCACGTGGCGGCAGTTCGCTTGGTAATACGGCATTGCCTCTTCGAGGGGCAGCGCTTCAGCCAGCCGTAACGTCAGCACGTTCAGTCTTGGGTGCAGATATTGGAAGGGCAGCACTCTGTCGTCGTCGACCGCGATGATGGTGTCGAGGGCGGTCAGCGCCGCCGCGGCGCCGGCATTCCACTGTCGAAGACAGCAGGCGCGCCCGGCTGCAGCGCGCCGATGCCCGTGCGTGCTTCGCTTGCTGCAGGAGCAAGGTCGTCGGACAGCCCGTCTGCTTTGCTTTCCGGACGCAGAAGGGGCTGTGTCATCCCCTGCGCGCCGGTTGGATTTCCGGGGATCATGCCCGCGCCTCCTCGGCCTGCATGACACCTTGGACCGGCGGTTGCGCCACGTCGCGTATTTGCTGCCACATTTCCTGGCCATGGCGCGCCATGTCCGACAGCGACTGCCAGAGGTCCTGCGCGGATAGCGAGGGAGCAAGCGCGAGCCTGGCGGTGAGCACCGCGTCGCCGGACTCGGGCATGAGGCTGAAGACGCATTCGCCGCCATAGCCTGCCGCATAGTTGGCCTCGAGCAGCGCCTGCAGGACAACCTCGCGCAACTCGGCGGGCACGGCGCCCAGGCGGTAGCGCACCTGCAGCAATCCGGGGTCGTACCTCGGGTCGTGCACGAGCAGGGTGGCAAGCTCGCCGATGACGATGCGACCGCTGGTGAGCAGGCTGGACGCGTCGGACAGGCAGGCGACGTGCGCGAGGTCTCGCAGCAGCGCCAGGTATTGCTCTTGGTTCATGGAGTCATCCTTGGGGTGGCACGTCCTCAGTGACGACCACCGGCCATAGGTTCCCCCGCTACTCCTTCACCGCCCCCGTCATGCCCGACACGTAATACTCCACGAAGAACGAGTAGATCACCGCCACCGGCAGCGACCCCAGCAGCGCACCCGCCATCAGCGAACCCCAGTGGTAAACGTCGCCTTCGACGAGCTCGGTCACCACCCCGACCGGCAGCGTCTTGATCTCGCTCGAACTCACGAAGGTCAGCGCGTAGATGAACTCGTTCCACGACAGCGTGAACGCGAAGATGCCCGCGGAGATCAACCCCGGCACGGCCAGCGGCAGGATGATCCGCGTGAGGATCTGCCAGCGGCTCGCGCCATCGATCAGCGCGCATTCCTCCAGCTCGTGCGGAATCGAGCGGAAGTACCCCATGAGCAGCCAGGTGCAGAACGGGATGAGGAACGTGGGATAGGTGAGGATCAGCGCGAGCCGCGTGTCGAAGAGCCCCAGCTGGAACACCACCGACGCGAGCGGGATGAAGAGGATCGATGGCGGCACGAGGTAGGCGAGGAAGATCGCGAGGCCCACGTGCTTCGCCCCGGAGAACCGCAACCGTTCGATCGCATACGCCGCGAACACCGATGCGGCGAGCGACGCGAACGTCGACACCACCGAGACCAGCAGCGTGTTCCACATCCACTGCGGGTAGCTCGTCTCGAACAGCAGCTTGTGGAAGTGCGCCAGCGTCGGCGACGCCACCCAGAACGGGTTGCCCTCGCGCGAGAGCAGCTCGTTGTTCGGCTTGAACGACGTGATGCCCATCCAGTAGAACGGGAAGAGCAGCACGAAGACGAAGGCGCCGAGGGGCAGGTACACCTTCAGGACCTTGCTTGCGCGCGTGTCCAGGTAGCCCATGCCGCCCGGGTTGAGCGTGGTGTCGTCCGTGCTTGCCATCAGTCCTTGCCGCCTTGCTGCCACGCCCGCCGCTGCAGGCCGAAATAACTGAACATGATCGCCGCCAGCAGGAAGGGCACCATCGCGATCGCGATCGCCGCGCCTTCGCCGAGTGCACCGCCCGAGATCGCCCGCTGGAACGACAGCGTCGCCATCAGGTGCGTCGCATTCAGCGGGCCGCCGCGCGTGAGCACGTAGATCAGCTGGAAGTCGGTGAAGGTGAACAGCACCGAGAACGTCATCACCACCGCGATGATCGGCGTGAGCAGCGGCAGCGTCACGTAGCGGAACTGCTGCCACGGTGTGGCGCCGTCGATGGCCGAAGCCTCGTAGTAGCTGGGGGAGATCGTTTGCAAACCCGCCAGCAGCGTGATCGCCACGAAGGGCACGCCGCGCCACACGTTGGCCACGATGGTGGAGATGCGCGCGTTCCACGGCACGCCGAGGAAGTCGATGTACTTGTCGATCCAGCCCAGCTTGAGCAGCACCCAGCTGATGATGGAGAACTGCGCGTCGTAGATCCACCAGAACGCGATGGCGGACAGCGCCGTCGGCACGATGTACGGGAGCAGGATCACCGCGCGGAAGAACGCCTTCAGCGGGATGTTGCGGTTGAGGATGAGCGCGAGCCACAGCCCCAGGCCGAACTTGGCCACGCTCGCGACGAACGTGTAGAAGAGGGTGTTGAACAGGGCCAGGCGCGTGACCGAGTCGCCCCAGATGAACTGGTAGTTCTCCAGCCCCACCCACTCGCCCGCGCGGCCGACCTTGGCGTCGGTGAAACCGAGCCACACGCCCAGGCCGAGCGGGTAGGTGAGGAACAGCAGCAGCAGCAGCGCCGCGGGCAGCATGAAAGCCAGCCCGAGGGCGTTGCGGCTGTTCTGGAAGCGCTCGAGCAGCGAGCCCTTCGCGGGCTCGCCTGCGTCAGACCTTGTAATAACGCTCTGCACGCTTCTGCGCCCGCTCCATCGCTTCCTTGACGCTCTTGCTGCCGCTGATCGCCTCGGCCACCATGTTCACCACGATGAAGTCGGCGCCGGCGCCGGCCGATGCATAACCCAGCTTGCCCGCGTAGCCCGTGGGACGCATGTTCTTGACGGCGTCGCGGTACGGCGTGTTCTTCGGGTCCGCAGTCCACACGGCGATCTTGGAGTAGGCGTCCAGCGGGGGCGCGATGTAGCCGCCGGCGGCGGTGAGCCACGGGTCGAACTGCTCCTTCTCCATCATGAAGCGCAGGAACTCCTTGGCGGCCTGCGGGTACTTGGTGTACTTCATGATCATCTGGTTGAAGAACAGGTGCGACTCCGTCGGCTGCCCCACCGGCCCCACCGGGAACGTGGCGTGCTGGATGTCGGAGGCCATTTCCTTGATCTTCGCGTCGGTGGAGTTCTTCGCCGCGTAGTAGATCGAGATGCCGTTGTTGGTGGCGCTGATCTGCCCGTCGAGGAACGCCTTGTTGTTGTTCGGGTCCAGCCACGACAGCGTGCCGGGGATGAACGTGGCGTACAGCTGCTTGCCGTACTCGAGCGCCTTGGCGGTCTCGGCGCTGTCGATCACCACCTTGTTGTTCTGGTCCACCAGCTTGCCGCCGAAGGCCCAGATCAGCCAGTTGCACCACAGGCCGTCACCCGTGGCGTTGCCCAGCGCCATGCCGATGGGCGTGTTCTTGGCGTGCAGCGCCTGCGCCATCTTCAGGAAGTCGTCGGTGGTCTTCGGGAAGGCGTTGTAGCCGGCAGCCTTCAGCATGCTGTCGCGATAGACCATCATCGAGCCGGCGGCGCCCAGGCCCACGCCGATCCACTTCTTGCCGTCCGGCTTGAGGTACTGCTGCACGGCCGGATACCAGCCGCCGTACTTCTTGCCGAGGTACTCCGACAGGTCCGTCACGTCGAGCAGCTTCTCGGGGTACAGGTTGGCGTCGTCGTTGGTGGACAGGATGATGTCCGGGCCCGCGCCGGTGTTGGCGGCCACGGCAGCCTTCGGGCGCACGTCTTCCCAGCCTTCGTTGTCCACGCGCACCTCGATGCCCGTCTTGGCCGTGAAGGCCGCGACGTTCTTCATGTACTGGTCGATGTCGCCCTGCACGAAGCGGCTCCAGCGCAGCACGCGCAGCTTGGCGCCCTTCTCGGGCTTCAGCGCGAGGGTCTGCGCGTGCACGCTGGGCGCGAACACGGTGGCGGCGGCAAGGCCGGCGGCCCCTTCGAGGACTTTGCGGCGGCTGATATCGCTCATGGCGGGTCTCCTGGTGTTGAAGTTTTCTTACGCGGGAATCCGTTGCCCGGTCTGCGCATCGAAAAGGTGCGAGCGCGCGAGGTCGGGCACGAGGTGGATGGGGGTGCCGGGGGCGAACTGGTGGCGCTCGCGCATCACGGCGGAAATCTCCATGTCGGCGTGCTTGCACGCGATGAAGGTGTCCATGCCGGTGGGCTCCAGCACCACGACCTCGGCCGGGATGCCGCCTTCGCCGGCGAGGGACAGGTGCTCGGGCCGCGTACCGTAGATCACGGGCTGGCCGTCCTGCGCGTTCGACATCGGGGCGGGCACGCGCGCGCCCCCGCCGAATTCGACATACGCGGTGCCGTTGGCGCGGCGCAGCGTGCCGGGCAGGAAGTTCATCGCGGGCGAACCGATGAAGCCCGCCACGAACTGGTTGGCCGGGTGGTCGTACAGCTCCAGCGGCGTGCCCATCTGCTCGACGATGCCGTCGCGCATCACAACGATCTTGTCGGCCATCGTCATGGCCTCGATCTGGTCGTGGGTGACGTAGACGGACGTGGTCTTCAGCCGCTGGTGCAGGGCGCGGATCTCGGTGCGCATCTGCACGCGCAGCTTGGCGTCCAGGTTGGAGAGCGGCTCGTCGAACAGGAACACCTGCGGGTTGCGCACGATGCAGCGGCCCATGGCCACGCGCTGGCGCTGGCCGCCCGAGAGCTGGCGCGGGTAGCGGTCGAGCAGCTCGCCCAGGCCCAGGATCTCGGCCGCCTTGCGGATGCTCTCGTCCGCGGTGGCCTTGGGCACGTTGGCCAGCTTGAGCGTGAACATCATGTTCTCGCGCACGGTCATGTGCGGGTAGAGCGCGTAGTTCTGGAACACCATGGCGATGTCGCGCTGCTTGGGCGGCATGTCGTTGACCACGCGCCCGCCGATGCGGATCTCGCCCCCGGTGATCTGCTCCAGCCCGGCGATCATGCGCAGCAGGGTGGACTTGCCGCAGCCGGAAGGGCCGACGAGCACGGTGAACTGCCCGTCCTCGATGTCGATGTCCACCCCCCGGATGATGTGCGTCGAGCCGAAGTACTTTTCGACGCCCACGATCTGAACCGATGCCATGTGTTTCCGTCGTTTTCGAGTTGCCCGTGCTTGTAGCACGAGAACGGCGGGGAGTCTGCGAGGGGTGGTCCCTACTAGGAAAGTTCAGCGGTGGTTTGCGGGGCCCTTTCGGGGAAGAAGGTGAAGCCCCTGTTCACCACCGGGTCGTCGCCGGGCTGCATCTGCCTGAGGGAGTCGATTCGAAAAACCGGCGGCGTGGAGTCTGGGTTGCGCAGGTACTTGGTGCGCGCGAGTTCGTCCGTGACGAGGGCGGCGGCGAGGAAGCCGGCGTGCCTTTCATCGAGGGCTTTGACGCAACGGGTGGTGATGAACCCCAGGCGCTCGGCAGGTTCGATTTGAAGTACTTCGAGTTGCGTCAGAACGGGAACCATGCAGTTCCTGCCTTCGATGGTGACGATGTACATCATCCTGGAGGCCCCTCAAGCGACAAGCGACATGAGAAAAAACATGAGCGCAGCGGCCTCGCCTGTCAGTGACGCCCACCCCAGTCTGTTGAGTTCCGAGTCGTGGGCTTCCCTGAAACGCAAGGTCCAGATGTACTTTGCGAACTCCAACCAGCGCGGACCGAGATTCGATTCCCCCAGTCGCGGACTGCCCAACAGCGTCCACGTTCCGGGATGTTGTCGCTGCAGTCGATCCAGCAGCCTGTGCGTTGTCCAGAAGTTCACCAACATGGCGAGCATGCATGCGATCGCCCAGATCATTGATGAGTCCTTCATTTCGATTTCCATTCGAAATTCCAACCTCCCGTCAATGACACCGAAGGCGTGCCGCCTACGATGGCGGGCCCGAATGCCGAGGAGATCGCATTGGGAGAAAGAGTCAAGCTCCCTGTCAGGCCAAGCGGCCCAAGCCCCAATGGAGTTGAAGCCGCGTACTTCATGCACATACCTGCCGTCGACCCGTTCGAAGTATTCAACTGCTGCGAGATGCGCGGGGCAAAGCTGAAATTCGATCCAAGAACAACACCACCTCCGAGGTACAACGACGCCCCGCCTCCGTCATTCTTGTAGCTTGCATAAACACCGAACGGGCCGGTAAGGGGGAGACTCATGGAGAGATTCCCGCTCCTTGTGAATGTACTAGGTTTCGATTCCGCAATGCCCGCAGCGCGATTGGCGATGGCATCGAGTACATCAAGGCCAAACGGGTCGACATAACGCAAGGGGTTATCGAGTGCATAGAGAAACCTGTTCATGCCACCTGCCAGACCGATAGGGTCAGGCTGCGTATATGAGCCACACTCGGAGCAGTATGTCCGCATGAAGTTGTACGCAAGGTTCGTCTCCGAGTCGAAGTACTGCCCGTCGAATCGCAGGTTGAACTCGACAGCGGGTACAGTGGCCTTCAGCCGCGTTGCGCTCAGCACCTGGAGCACGCCTGTTGGCTTGTTGTTCCCGAAGGCGCTGTACGGCCACTGCCAGACTGGCTTGTTGGCGGCGTCGGTGAGCAGGCGAGGCGTGCCGAGATGGTCGGTGTGGATCGCGTAGAAGACTCCGCCGCGATACATGCCGATCAGAATCGCGCGGCCGTCTTCGGTGGGCAGCCAGATGTACTCGCTGGCGCCTTTGGCGGTTGAAGTGCCGTTGTCGTATTCACCAAGAAGCCTGCCGCCCTCGTCATAGACGAAAGCCGTCCCGAGCATCGCGCGCGAGCCTCCCTTGCCGAACAGCCAGCCGAAGTTGTCCTTCAGCCAGGTCACGAAGCCCCGGCTCAATCGGGTTTCGCTGGGTGCAAGTTGCTCGACCTGGGGTTCTGATTTGAAGACGCGCTGGCCGAGGGCATTGGTCAGGTAGATGACGCTGGCCGCTTCGCCATCCTTCAGCAGCTCGACTTTCGAGAAGCGCCCGGTCGCGTCGTACTGGAACTTGCGCAGGCCGTCGCCTGTCATCGCACCGTTGGCATCCGGCGAGTAGCCGACTTGCGTGGTCACCACGCTCGTCGCTGTGCCGGCGGCCGTGGTCGTGCGCACCGTGGAGCCGAGCAGTCTGTTGCTGGCGGGATCGACGGCTTGCGCCTGCACGCTGGTGCGCGTGGCGCCTTCGGTTGCGAACTCGCCTTCGAGGTCCACGCTGCTGGACGCCGTCTCGGTGCCTTGCAACCGGTTCCCGTTGGAGTCGAACACGAAGGTGCTGCCGGCGCCGGCGCGAAGAAGTGCCACCATGCGCCCGCGGCTGTCGTAGTTGGCAGTCCATGCGATGGAGGTCTTTGTCGGTGCGTTGCGGCCTGACTGTGTCCATAGCTGCTGCGTCACGCTGGTCACGCGTCCGGCTGCATCCCTCGTATAGCTGGCGATCTCATTCGCGCTCATGTGGCCGCCAGCGGTGAAGGTGCGCTGAGCCGAATCCCCGCTTGCCCAAGCCCAGGATTTGGGTTGGCCGAGCGCGGTATAGGCCAGTCCGGTCACGAAGGGTGTCGGCCCTGAGCGTGCCGTGCTTACGTTCACCTGCGTGATGCGGCCAGCCGTGCGAGTGAAGTAGACCTTGAGCCCGCTCGGGTAGCTGATCGAAGCCAGGGCGCCGCCCGAATACTCGTAGCCCACCTTGTACGCCGTGGGGCTCGTTGGGTTGTCCGCGACGTTGTGGGTCTTGGCAATGGCGCGCCCATGCAGGTCGCGCGAATAGACCGTGCTGCCGGAGGAATCCGTGATCGAACTCATCGCGCCGGTCGTGTCGTAGGAGAGCGCGGCGGACTTGCCGTCCGCGAACGCGAAGGCGATGGGCCGATGCAAGCTGTCCCGCTCGATTCGGGTGAGCTGGCCCTTGGCGTCCTCGATGCCGCTGACGTTGCCTGCGGTATCGCGCGTGTAGCGGACGGTGCCGATGTCGGGGCTCGACTCCGTGAGCACTTCGCCGAAGTTGTTGCGTGTGAAGCGTGTCGCCACGCCCTTCGGATCGACCACTTCCGCGAGCTCGCCCTGCGCGGACCACGCCTGCGTCATGAAGGCGTTGTCCGGGAACGTCGTGGCGACGTCGCGCCGCAAGCTGTTCTGGGTGAAGCGGGTGGTCTGGTTGAGCGGGTCGGTGATCGCGACCACCGCCCCATTGGCGTCACGCAGCAGCTGCGTGCCTTGCCCTGCCGCGTCGAGCGTCGCGGTCACCTGGTTGAACGCATTGACGACCTGCGACGTGCCGAACGCGAGGTTGTTGTTCGCATCGCGCACCTCGCTGCGTACCCGGTTGCCCATGCCGTCGAGCGTGTGCCGGACTGTCGCACCGCGGTTGTCGCCGGACGAGACGATGCGCTGGGCGGAGTCGTAGAAGTAGGAGACGGTGTAGCCGTCCGGCATCGTGACACCCGCGAGCAGGCCTGTGGGCGTGTAGGTGAAGGTGGTGCGCTCGTCGCCTGTGATCACACTTGCAAGGCGCCCGCGTGCCTCGTACGAGTAGACCGTGACGAGCCCATTCGGTGCGGTGCTGCGCAACACCCGGCCGGCACTGTCGTGAGAGAACGTCGTGCGCTCGCCGCGCGGGTTGATCGCTTCGATGCGGTCCCCGAAGCCGTTGTACGCGAAGCTCCATGTCGCGCCGCGTGGGTCGGTGGCTGTTGTGACGAGACCGAGGTCGTTGTACGTCCATGTCCACGTGCGGCCCTCACCGGTGTGCGTGTCCAGGACCGCGCGGCTCAGGACGTTACCGGCGCTCGTGTACGTGAAAGACGTCGTGCGGCCGGCTTCGGTCACCACTTCGGGCAGGTGCAAGGTGGGGTGCCACTGGACCTGCGTCGTCTGCGCCTCGGGCTTGCCGGCGGCAACCGTGTACGAGACCGGCAACCCACGCTGGTCGTACTGGTACAGCGACGCAACCCCTGCATGGTCGACGCGCTGCGTGGTGTTGCCGCGCGAGTCGAGCGATTTCGCGGCGGCGTCGCCCGAGCAGTCCGCGCAGGGCGCCGAGCTGCCGGCGAAGAGGATGCGCCCCCCGATGTCCTGCTGCTGCAGCAGGCGCTGCGCGCCCAGCGGGTCGCTCACGCGCACGGTGAGGTTGTCGGCGAGGTAATCGACCAGGTAGCGGATCGCGCCGCCGGCCTGTGTGCTGCTGTTGGCGCGTGCGCGGTCGTCGTAGCTCCAGCTTGCGAAGCGCGTGCCGCTTTCGTCGACGAGGCCGGTCAGCGCCCACGGGTAACGGCCGTCTTCGTAAAGGTAGCGGCGGCTCGTGCCGTCGGCGTAGGTCGCCGACGCGAGATGCCCGTTCGGACCGTATCCGTAATCGGCGCGTGTCCCGTCCGGGAACGTGACGGAAGCAATCCGCCCACCGCTGTACGCAAACTGCATCTCGCGGCCGAAGCTCGAAACTGCCTGCAAGGCCCCTGAAGCGAACGTAATCTTCACGGCGCGCCCGCCGCGAAGGATCATCGACATCGGCAAGCCGGACGCGTCGTAGAACTCCGTCGTGTCGTCGGTGCCGATTAATTGCCACGTGGGTTGCGAAGCCAGCGAGGGATTCAACCTGACCAGGCGATCCTTCACGGTGGCATTCGAGGTCCAATCTCCGGCGCCACTGCCCGTAAAGACCAGCGCACGCCCCTCCGGCCGCACGACGATGGCACTGCTGCCCGACACCATCACCCGCATCGAGTAGCTGTGCGTCCAGCCCTTCAGTCCCGAGTTGTAGTGCCGCGCGAACTCGAAACCACCGGCAGCGAAGTCGACTTCGCGCTGGTAGTTGTTGCCGACGCCGACATGGATCGGATCGCCGGCACTTTGCGGGGTCGCATCCGCGCGGCACGACGACTCCAGCGTTTCGAGCGTGCCGGGGTTCGACCCATCACCGCTGTCGGCGGTGACGGTCGCATCGCCTTTCGGCACGACGGGCGGGCCGAAGTTCTGCGTCGGCGTCGTCACCGGCGGCGGCGTGATCGGTGTGGAAGGTACACACATGAAGAAGCCGTTTGCACCTGCCGCGCAGCCTTCCGGCGGGTAAGGGGGCGGCGAAGGTGGCGGTGGGGGCGGCGGCGGAGGCGGCGGTGGCGCAGCCGCATTCGGGTCCCAGCACGAGCTCACGCCATCCACCTGCTTGATGGTGCCCGCCCCATTCGTGCTGAACATGCGGTAGCACGGGATCGGCGGATACGCCGTCTGGCAGTAGTAGGTCCAGCCGCCGGTGTCGCCGCTGTTGAATTCCGCTGCACCGGCTTCGCATGCGGCCTTGGCCCTCAGCTCACCGGACGAGGTCTGCGCACGCGCAAGGATCGGTGCTGTCTGCAGCGCCGCTGCCAGTGCGGCAAGGGCAAGCGGGGCTGTTGCGCTCGCGGCCATGCGCACGGCGCGCACCAGCCGCTGGAGTTTGTGGACTCCTTCGTCTTCCATGGATTCGACTCTCGGGAAACTGCAACCCGCACCGCCACGGGCCGTGGCATGCGGAGGTTCCGAGCGCCTGGGATGTACTGCCCGCCCCTTCAGGTCCCGACGCTCACGCTTGGAGGCGAGACCTCGCAGGCATGGGCCTGCGCAATGCGCGGTGTCCCCCCGGTACGACGACCGGGCGCCTGAAAGATGCGTGGGGCCCGGCTAATGCTGGCGCGGGAGTCTATCGGGGGCGAGGGGGCTTGTCTCCTCCCTCTCGATGCGTGCGAACGTTCATTCACCGCCCCTTCAAGGCGTGTTCATCGCCGCGATGCACCCATGACGCGCGCGAGGCTTTCGGCACCGGCCTTCATCGACTCGGCGCGTATGCGCACCGGCGTGGCGCTGGCGAGCACCTTGCCCGTGATGTTGTCCACGAGCTGCAGAGCGAGCTGGTAATCGCCGGCAGGCGGTTGCAGCCAGGTTTCCGTCTGGCCGGCGTCGAACGCGATCGTCTCCGGCTTGCCGCCCTTCGCAGCCACATTCAGCACGAAGTGCCCGGTGCCCGCCGTACGCGCGGCCGGGTGGGCCACATTGAAGCCGCTGGCGTGGAACAGGACGCGGAACGCGTTGCGCACGGTGCTGCCGTCGGCGGGCGAGAGGAGCTCGACGCGCGCAGGCCCCGCCGCCTGCTGCGGCGTGCGCGTGGCGTCCCGCTGCGTGACCTTCACCCGCACGGGCTTGCTGTAGACGAAGTACGGGATGTGGCCTTTGTCCGCGAGCAGCAGCGTCAGGTTGTACGTGCCCGGCTTGAGGTCGAGCACCGTCTCCATCTGCCCCTTGCCGAAGTGGATGTACTGGTCCGTGAAGGGCAGCGGCTTCTTGAAGTCGAGCGGCAGCGCCTGGTTGACCAGCAGATGGTGGTGGCCGGCCTGGCCGGCCGTCTGCCCCGCCGGCACCAGGCCCCGCATGGCGAGCCCGAACTTGGCGACGAAGGGTGACTGCACCGTGTCGCCATCCTTCAGGTTCGTGAAATGCGCGTGAGGCTGCAAGTCGGTCGGCGGAACAACCCACGGGTGCGTCGGCGATTCGAAGCCGGCGTGCGCCCAGGTGGACGTGAGCAGCGCGACAGCTACACATAATCTATTTGCTCGACCGTTCATCAGCAATTCCTTGGCGTTGGTTTAGATAATTTGCAAGATTCTGTCCGTGATCAAAGAGGAATGCGATTGAGTCCCTCGCCTGCTTCGACTATGTCTACACAAAACCTAAACACGCAAATCCACCGCATCGGCGGCGTTTCGGGCCTGACGGGGGTGCCGGTCTCCACGCTTCGCATGTGGGAGGGGCGCTACGGCGCCTTTTCCCCGGGCAAGTCGCAGGGGCGGCACCGGCTCTATTCCGACGAAGACGTCTTGCGCGCGCGGTTGCTGCGGCAGTTGAGCGAAAACGGGCACAGCATCGGCGGCATCGCGCGCCTGCCGGCGCAGGAACTGCAGCGGCTGGTGGTGGAGACGCGAAGCGTGTCCGCGCGCGGCACGCGGGATGCCGAGCCGAGCCGGCTGTCGCTGGTCGTTGTCGGCAGTGCGCTGGCAACACGCCTGTTGTTGCCCGGGTGGTCCGCGCGGCTGGGTGGCGCGCTGCTCGACATCCGCGCGGCGTTCCCAACCGTCGACAACGCGCTCGCCGACGCCGAAGCGGCCGGCGCGGGAGCGGACCTGCTCATCGCGCGCGTGAACGCGGTGCCGCCGGGCGGCGCCCAGGCGCTGCAGCAGCTTGCCGCGCACGTCGGCGCGAAACACGGCATCCTGCTTTACAACTTCGGTGCGCAGGCCAGCATCGCCGCGGTGCGCGAGTCGGGCTTCCTCGTGCGGCGCGAGCCGGTCGACGATGCCGAACTCGCGGAACTGCTTCGCTCGACGACCTGGACGCAGCGGGACGCGCCTGCCGCGGCGGACGCGGCGCTGCCCGTGCGCCGGCACTCGGAGGAGTTCCTCGCCGAGATCGCCGCGCGCCCGACGCGCATGCTTTGCGAGTGCCCGCGGCACCTCGCGGAGATCATCGAGCAGCTGGCGAGCTTCGAGGCCTACAGCGCCGAATGCCTCAATCGCAGCGACGAGGATGCGCGCGTACACGCCCACCTGCGCTCGGTGGCGGGCTCGGCGCGCGCGATGTTCGAGGGTGCGCTCGACGTGGTGCTCGCGCACGACGGCGACGGTCGCAGGGCCTGACGACCGCGGACTTCAGCGCCCGCGCAGGTTCATCAACCGCGAGCGCGCCGCGCGCAAGTGTTCCCGCAGCGTGTACCACCGGTCCGCATAGCGGTCCGGCAGGTCCAGCCCCGCCACGTCCAGCTCCATCTGGTCCAGCTTCTGCACGAGCGCGCGCACCGCGATGGGCTTCTCGCTGGCCTGGTCCACGTCGTTCTCCAGGAACTTCAGCTCGCCGTAGTAGTGCGACAGCATCGCATCCACCCGCAGGCTGAAAAGCCGCGGCACGAGCAGCAGGATGAGGACGGTGAGCACCACGATGGGGAACACGGCATAGAGCAGCAGCTCGGCCAGCTGCGCCCACCAGTAGGGCAGCACGGTCTCCATCCACGGCCGGTCCCCATTCGCGAAGCGGCGCGCCACGGGCGACAGCGGGAAGTCGGTCTGGAACTCCGGGTACTCCGCCTGCTGCTGGATGAAGTTGGGCAGTGCATGGATGTCGCTCGCGGCGTCGAGCAGCGCGCGCTGCAGGGCCGGGTGCACGTGGTCGCGCACGAGCAGGTGCGTGCCGGTGGTCAGCAAGGTGAGGTCGCGCGGCGGGATGTTGCCGCGCAGCTCGATGGCGCCTTGCGGCAGCACGAAGGGTCGCAGGCGCGGCTCGACGGCCGCGATGGCGTTGACGCGCTCGACACCCAGCATCGAGATGCCCGGCGAGCGCGAGAGCAGGCGCACCGTGGGCGCATCACCGCTGCCGATGGTGACGTACGCATCGATGTGCTGCTCCAGCAGCTCGTTGGCCGCGCGCATGCCTTGCAGCGGCTGCCAGTCCACCTCCTTCGCGGGCACCTGCGCCTGCGCGAGCAGGCGCTCGGCGATCGCGCGCGTGGGGCTGCCCGCCGGGCCCGCGGCGACTTTCAAGCCGCGCAGCATCTGCACCTGCGTGACCGCCGCGTCGCGTGTGAACACCCACAGCGCCTGCCGGCCGACGACGGCGAGCGCGAGCACCTTGGCTTCGGGGCCGCGGTCGGCAAGCAGGCCGTGCGCGAAGCCTGCCTGCGACGGGTCTTCCCGCGTGGCCAGCCGCTGCAGCGGGCCGAGCGCGCCGACGGACTCGGTGGTGACGAGCTCGACGTTGATGCCTTGCCGCTCCAGCTCGGCGCGGTAGCGCTCGCCGGCCTGCGCATAGCCGCCCTGCGGCGTGCCGACCGCCAGCGGCAGGGTGCGGGGCGGCAAGGGCAGCACGTACGTGGCCGCGGCCCAGATCGCGAGCGCGCACGCGGCCAGCACGGGCAGGTAGCACAGGCCCCAGCGGCGCCGGTAGAGCAGCATCATCGCCCGGACCTCCTGCGCAGCCCCACTCGCACGAAGTCGACGTGCTGCTTGAGCGTGAACCAGCGCGGCATCAGGTCCGACGGCACCGCAAGCGCGTTCATGCGCCGCTCGATGTCGTAGAGGCTCGCGAGGTGGCGGGAGATCTGGATGCCGGCAACCGCGTCGTTGGCGAGGTCGTTCTCGATGTACTTGAGCTCGCCGTACCAGCGCACGAGCCGGCTTTCCAGCAGCCAGTGCAGGTAGGCGGGCAGCAGGCGCGCGGCCCACCACGCCACGAGCGCCACCGGCAGGCAGATCACGAGCAGCCGCACCAGCAGCTGCGCCCAGAAGAAGGGCAGTTGCTCCTCGAGCCACGGCAGGCCCTGCGCGAGCGTGTGGCGCGCTTCGATGGAAGCCGGGAACTCCACGCGCCGCAGCGAAGGGAACTCACCAGCGCGGTGGAACAGGCCGCTGCCGCCGTGTGCCTCCAGGGCGGCAGCAGCCGCGAGCCGCTGCAGCGGCGCAGCGAGGTCCGCGCGAGCCACGAGGCTGGCGGTGGTGACCAGCAGCGAGAGATCGCGCGCGGGCAGCCGCGCGGCGGGGTCGAGCGAGCCCGCGGGGAGCAGGCGCACCTGCAGGTAAGGCAGGCGCTCCAGCAGCGCCGCGGTGCGGCTGAGCTGCACGATCTGCACGCCCGGTGTCTGCAGCATCGCGCGCACGACCGGCGAGCCTGGCGAGCCGACCATGATCGCGGCATCGAGCGTGCCCGCGCGGAACGCTTCCACCGCCGCCATGTTGCTCACGTCCGTGTCGACGATGTCGCGGGGCGTGAGCCGCACCTGCTGGAGCAGCAGCAGCGCGAGCTGGCGCGTGCCGCTGCCCTTCGGCCCCAGCGAGACGCGCTGGCCCTGCAGCTGCTGCAAGGAATCGATGCCGCCCGTGCGCGCGAAGATCCACACCGGCTCCACGTCCACGCGCGCCAGCGTCACCAGCTTGGCGGCGCCCGCTTCCCGCGGCCCCGCGGACGCGCCGCCCTGCACGATCGCGAGCTGCGCAGCGGGCTGCTCCAGGCCTTGCAGCCGGCGCAGGTTCTGCACCGAGCCGCCCGAGGTCTGCACGTCCACGTCCACGCCGTGCCGGCCCATGAACTCGGCGTACTTGAGCGCATGCGCGTGGTACGCGCCGTTGGCGTCGCCCGAGCTGAGCACCACCCGCGCCGCGGGCATGGGCAGGAACAGCTGCCACAGCACCGCCATCGCCACCAGCGCGGCAAGGGCAATGGGCAGCTGGATCAGCAGCCCCTTGCGCTGGTAGAGGTGCGCCGCGGCCAACGGCTACATGTTGGTGTAGTTCGGCCCGCCGCCGCCCTCGGGCGTCACCCACACGATGTTCTGCGTGGGGTCCTTGATGTCGCAGGTCTTGCAGTGCACGCAGTTCTGCGCGTTGATCTGCAGGCGCGGCTGGCCGCCTTCGGCCTCGACGAATTCGTAGACGCCCGCCGGGCAGTAGCGGCTCTCGGGGCCCGCGTACTTCGGCAGGTTCACGCCGGTGGGCACGCCGGGGTCCTTCAGCGTCAGGTGCGGCGGCTGGTCCTCGGCATGGTTGGTGTTGGAGATGAACACCGACGAGAGTCGGTCGAAGGTGAGCTTGCCGTCTGGCTTGGGGTACGCGATCGGCTGGAACTCCGCGGCCGGGCGCAGCGACGCGTGGTCGGGCGTGTCGCGGTGCTTCGTCCACGGCACGTGGCCGCCCAGCAGCTTGTGCTCGATGCCGTTCATGATCGTTGCCGGCCACAGCCCCTTCTTGAACCACGCCTTGAAGTTGCGCGAGCGATTGAGCTCCTGGTACAGCCACGAGTTCTCGAAGGCTTCGGGGTAGGCCGTGAGTTCGTCGTGCTGCCTGCCGGACGTCACCGCGGCATAGGCCGCTTCGGCCGCCAGCATGCCGCTCTTGATGGCCGCGTGGCTGCCCTTGATGCGCGCGGCATTGAGGTAGCCCGCGTCGTCGCCGACCAGCGCGCCGCCGGGGAAGACCTGCTTCGGCAGCGAGAGCAGCCCGCCCGCCGTGATCGCGCGCGCGCCGTACGCCACGCGCTTGCCGCCTTCGAGGTACCAGCGGATGTTGCGGTGGGTCTTCCAGCGCTGCATCTCCTCGAAGGGGCTCAGGTACGGGTTCTTGTAGTCGAGGCCCACCACGTAGCCCAGCGCCACCTGGTTGTTCTCCATGTGGTACATGAACGCGCCGCCGTAGGTGTCGTCCGGCAGCGGCCAGCCGGCGGTGTGCAGCACCAGGCCCGGCTCGTGCCGCTTCGGGTCGATCTCCCACAGCTCCTTGATGCCGATGCCGTAGGCCTGCGGGTCGCGCCCTTCGTCCAGCTTGAAGCGCGAGATGAGCTGGCGGCCCAGGTGGCCGCGGCAGCCTTCCGCGAAGATCGTGTACTTGGCGTGCAGCTCCATGCCGAGCTGGAAGTTCTCGGTGGGCTCGCCGTCCTTGCCGATGCCCATGTTGCCGGTGGCCACGCCCTTGACCGAGCCGTTCTCGTTGTGGAGGATCTCGGCCGCGGGGAAGCCGGGGAAGATCTCCACGCCCAGCGCCTCGGCCTGCGACGCGAGCCAGCGCGTGACGTTGGCCAGGCTCACGATGTAGTTGCCGTGGTTCTGGAAGATGGCGGGCAGCGCGAAGTTGGGCACGCGCAGCGACCGGTCCCCGCCGAACAGGAACACCATCGCGTCGTCGTTGACCGGCTGGTTCAGCGGCGCGCCTTTTTCCTTCCAGTCGGGAATGAGCTCGGTGAGCGCGCGCGGGTCCATCACCGCGCCGGAGAGGATGTGCGCGCCCGGCTCGGAGCCTTTTTCCAGCACCACGACCGAAACGTCCTGGCCTCTTTCGGCGGCGAGCTGCTTCAGGCGGATGGCGGTGGACAGGCCGGCGGGGCCGCCGCCCACGACAACCACGTCGTACTCCATCGCTTCGCGCGGCCCGAACTGGGCCAGGATTTCTTCTGGGGTCATGGTCTCTCGCTGATAATGGTTCGCATGGATTCTAGAGGGGCGGCGTCCCTCGTTTTCGGTTGGAGACTCCAGTGAGCTACAGCATCGATCTTTCAGGCCGTGTCGCGTTCATTACAGGTGCATCGAGCGGCTTGGGTGCGCAATTCGCGCGCGTCCTCTCCCGGGCGGGCGCCGCCGTGGTGCTGGCCGCACGCCGCGTGGAGAAGCTCAAGAGCCTGCGTGCGCAGATCGAGGGCGAGGGCGGCGACGCCCACGTCTACGAGATGGACGTGACGGACCTTGCCAGCATCCGCGCCGCCGTCGCCCACGCGGAGACGGAGGTGGGCTCCATCGACATCCTCGTCAACAACTCCGGCGTGAGCACCACGCAGCGCATCCAGGACGTGACGGAGGAGGACTACGACTACGTCTTCGACGTCAACGCCAAGGGCGCCTTCTTCGTCGCGCAGGAAGTGGGCAAGCGCATGCTGGCCCGTTCGCGCGGCGCGGCGCCGGGCAGCTTCACGGGCGGGCGCATCATCAACGTGGCCTCGATGGCGGGGTTGCGCGTGCTGCCGCAGATCGGCGTGTACGCGATGAGCAAGGCGGCCGTGGTGCACATGACGCGCGCGATGGCGCTGGAGTGGGGCCGCTTCGGCATCAACGTCAACGCGCTGTGCCCGGGCTACATCGACACCGAGATCAACCACCACCACTGGTCCAGCGAGCAGGGGCAGAAGCTCATCGCCATGCTGCCGCGCAAGCGCGTGGGCAAGCCCGAGGACCTGGACGGGCTGATCGTGCTGCTGGCATCGGACAAGAGCCATTTCGTCAACGGCGCGGTCATTGCGGCCGACGACGGCTTCGCGCTGTGAGGGCCCCCACGCTCCCCGCTTCGCGAGGATCGCTGCCCCCCGAGGGGGCAGCAGCCGCCTTGGGGCGGCCCGGCGGCGGCTAGGTGCTCCAGGGGATCCTCGCGGGGCTTGCAGCCGGCGCGCTGTGGGGCCTCGTGTTCGTCGCACCGCGCATGGTGGGCGGCTATTCGTCCGTGGACCTGACGGCCGGGCGCTTCGTCGCGTATGGGGCGGTGGCCGCGTTTGTCATGTTGGTGACGCGCGGGCGGCCCTTGCCCACGGCTTCGCAGGCGCTGGCATCCTTCGGCATGAGCCTGCTCGGGTTCACGGGCTATTACCTGCTGCTCGTGCTCGCAATTCGCGACGCGGGCACCGAGGTGCCCAGCCTGGTCATCGGCACGATCCCGATCTGGGTGATGCTGCTCGGCAAGCCCGCGCACCTGAGCTGGAAGGCGCTCGTGCCGGGGCTGCTGCTCACCGCGGCGGGGTTGGCGCTGATGATCTCGTCGCCGCACGCGGAGGGTGCGAACGTCCTGCGCGGCGTCCTGCTCGCGGTTGCTTCACTCGTGTGCTGGACAGCCTTCGCGCTGCTCAACTCGAAGTGGCTGAAGAAGCACCCGGAGGTCAACGCCACGGACTGGGCCAACTGGCTCGGCATCGCCACCGGCCTCGGCGCGATCGTGCTGTGGGCGGTCGCGGGCAGTCCCGCGAGGGAACTCGTCTCGCGCGAAGGCCGCGGGCTCTTCGCGCTGCTTTGCATCGGCACCGGGTTCGGTGCCGCATGGCTTGCCACGATACTGTGGAACATCGCCAGCCGGCGCCTTTCGGCCAGCCTCTGCGGCCAGCTGATCGTCAGTGAAACGCTCTTCGCCCTGGCTTATTCTTTCGCCTGGGACGGCCGCTGGCCCACGCCCGCGCAGGGCGCGGCCTGCGTGCTGTTCACCCTCGGCATCCTTGCCTCCATCCGAGCCCACCGATGAAATTCGACATCCCCGAGAAGAAGAAACTGGTCCACGAAATGACGATGCCCATCCGCTGGGGCGACATGGACGCCATGGGGCACGTCAACAACACGCTGTACTTCCGCTACCTGGAGATCATCCGCATCGAGTGGATGCGCTCGGTGGATTGCAACCTGGACCCTGAAGGCGAGGGGCCGATCATCATCAACGCGTTCTGCACCTTCCACCGGCAGCTGGAATACCCCGGCGACGTGGTGGCGAAGTACTACGTGAGCGAGCCGGGGCGCAGCAGCTTCGAGAGCTGGTGCACGCTGGAGCGTGCGGATGCGCCCGGCGTGGTGTACGCGTCGGGCGGGGCCACGACCGTGTGGACGGACTTCCCGGCGCAGAAGAGCAAGCCGATGCCCGAGTGGTTCCGGGCGCTGCTCTCCTGATTACTTCTTCTCTTTCGGTACGCGCCCCATGAGGTAGAACTCGGGGTTGGGCATCATGTTCGAGAAGCTCGCCATGCGGTTCGAGAGCCCGAAGAACGCCGTGATGGCGGCGATATCCCATGCGTCCTCGTCGTCGAAGCCGTGCGCCTTGAGCGCCTCGAAATCGGCGTCCTCGACCTCGTGCGAGCGCAGGCACACCTTCATCGCGAAGTCCAGCATCGCGCGCTGGCGCGGCGAGATGTCCGCCTTGCGGTAGTTCACCGCCACCTGGTCGGCCACGAGCGGCTTCTTCTCGTAGATGCGCAGGATGGCGCCGTGCGCCACCACGCAATAGAGGCAGTTGTTGGCCGCGCTGGTGGTGGTGACGATCATCTCGCGGTCGCCCTTGGTGAGCGAGCCGGTCTCCTTGAGCATCAGCGCGTCGTGGTACGCGAAGAACGCGCGCCACTCGGCGGGGCGGCGCGCGAGCGCGAGGAAGACGTTGGGCACGAAGCCGGCTTTCTCCTGCACCTCGAGGATGCGGGCGCGGATGTCGTCGGGCACGTCGGCGAGCGTGGGGGCGGGGTAGCGGGCGGTGTTCATGGGGCGCAGGTTAGCACCACCCCTACCTTGGTCGGGCTGCTCGTGGCACCGGACTTGCACAGTGCCTGCGGGCCGGCCGCGGGGTCGCGGGCCCGGCACCACCAAGGAGCGCACATGCACATGCCCAGGCTGTCCGGAATCCGGAAAATGTTCAGCAAGAAACCCAAGGAACCCAACGCAGCCGAAGCGGACGATGCGGACGATGCGCGCGCCTACCAGCGTCTCGGCGAAGTCGATGCGCCCAGGCAGCATGCAGTCGCCGTCACGCCCGCAGTGGGCGCCCGCGCAGGCGCGGCCTCGCAGGGGCCCGCGTCACGCCTGAGCATGCGCGACCGCGTGACCGTTGGCCAGCCCGCCGCGCCCCTGGCGCAAGGCCTTGAATTCGTCGAATGGCAGTGGACGCACGGGGAATGGGTGGCGCTGTGTGCGGCGACGGCCGGCATCCCCGCGCTGGACCAGCGCGGCTGGCGGCAGGGCGAGAGGGGCCTGTTTTACGCGATCCCCGAGGCGCAGGTCGCGCGCGCACAGGAGACCTGATCCGCGTAGCATGTGGCGCTCCCCCGAACCAGGAGCAGCACATGCCGGCAAACCTTTCCAACCACCCCGACACCCAGGCGGGCATCAAGACCCGCCGAGCCGTTCTCGGCGACGAGTACGTCGACGCGGCACTGAACCGCTCGACGCCGTTCACGGCGCCTCTGCAGGAACTGGTGACGAAGCACGCGTGGGGCAACACATGGCAGCGGCCCGGGCTGGACCTGAAGACCCGCAGCATCGTCACCGTGTCCATGCTGGTCGCAGCGGGCAAGACGCACGAGCTGAAGGTGCACGTGCGCGGTGCGCTGAACAACGGCGTGACGCCGGAGGAACTACAGGAGATCTTCCTGCATGCGACGGTCTACTGCGGCTTTCCTTCGGCCCTCGATGCATTCCGCGTCGGGTCCGAGGTCATCGACGCGAAGAGCTGATCGGTAGTATGCTAACCGGGCAGCCGCCGCACGGCCGCCCGAAGGCGGCGCATCGGAAGGCGCAGCCTGGAGATTTCTTTGACGTGGTCGATCATCGCGCGTGATGGGTCGGGGGCGCTTGGCATCGCGATCGCGAGCAGGTTTTTCGCGGTCGGGGCGCTGACGCTGCACATTCGCAGCGGCATCGGCGCCGTGTCCACGCAGGCGCTGTGCAACCCGATGTATGGGGCCCGCGTGCTCGACTCGCTGGCGGCAGGCGCCACGCCTCGCGATGCGGTCGAAGCCGCGGTCGAACCGGACGATGGCCGCGAGCACCGGCAACTGCACGCCGTCGCCGCCGACGGAGCCACGTATGCGCGTACCGGTGCGTCCTGCATCGAGTGGTGCGGCCACTTCACCGGCGAGGGCTTCTCGGTGGCGGGCAACATGCTTGCAGGCCCGCAGGTCATCGAAGCCACTGCGCAAGCCTGGCGCGCGAACGGGCACCTCGAGTTTGCAGAAAGGCTGGTCGAAGCCCTGGCGGCCGGAGAAACCGCCGGTGGCGACAAGCGCGGCAAGCAGGCCGCTGCACTGCGGATCCATACCACCGAGGACTACCCCGCGCTCGACATCCGCGTCGATGACCACGAGGAGCCGATCGCGCAGCTGCGGCGGCTCTGCGCGAAGAGCCTCGAGCGCTTCGTGCCGTTCTCGCAGTTCCTGCCGACGCGCGCCAACCCGGCGGGCACCACCGACCGCGCGGTGATCGAAGCGGGTATCGAAGCCTTCCACGCGCAACGCCGGCGATGACAGCGCTGCTCGAAGTCGAGAACCTTCGCACCAGTTTCCGCATGGAACGCGGCGGCGAGTTCCATGCCGTCGACGGCGTGAGCTTCTCGCTGCAGCCCGGCCGCACGCTCGGCATCGTCGGCGAATCCGGCTGCGGCAAGAGCGTGACCTCGCTGTCCATCATGGGCCTGCTGCCGAAAGGGCAGGGCCGCATCAGCGCCGGCACGGTGCGCTTCGAGGGCACGGACCTTGCAACGCTGTCCGCGGACCGCATGCGCGAGCTGCGCGGCAACCGCATGGCCATGATCTTCCAGGAGCCGATGACCTCGCTCAACCCCGCCTTCACCATCGGCGACCAGCTGGTGGAGGCGGTGCGCGCGCACCGCGCGATGAGCGAGGCGCAGGCGCGCGAGCATGCGATCGGGATGCTGCGCAAGGTGCGCATCCCTTCGCCCGAGGTGCGCATCGACGAGTACCCCCACAAGCTCTCGGGCGGCATGCGGCAGCGGGTGATGATCGCGATGGCGCTCGCGTGCGAGCCGCGGCTGCTCATTGCGGACGAACCGACCACCGCCCTCGACGTGACGATCCAGGCGCAGGTGCTCGACCTGATGCGCACCCTGCGCGAGGAAACGGGCACCGCGATCATCCTGATCACGCACGACCTCGGCGTCGTTGCGGAACTGGCCGACGACGTGGCCGTGATGTACGCGGGGCGCATCGTGGAGAAGGCGCCGGTGGAGCGGTTGTTCGCGCACCCACAGCACCCGTATACGATCGGGCTGCTCGGCTCGATCCCCAGCATGCACCTGGAGCAGGAACGGCTGCATGCGATCGACGGGCAGGTGCCCACGCCGTCGACGCAGGTGCAGGGCTGCCGCTTCGCGCCGCGCTGCCCGTTCGCCGTGGCGAAGTGCAGGGCGGAGGACCCACCGCTCATGGACATGGGATCGCACCAGCAGGCGGCGTGCTGGCGCGCGCCGCTGGAGTTTTCCGTCCTCGCCGCATGAACGCCCCGCTGCTGCGCGTCGAGAACCTCGTCAAGCACTTCCCGGTGCGCAAGGGCCTGTTCGGCCGCAGTGAGCAGGTGGTGCACGCGGTGGACGGCGTGAGCTTCGAACTGCGCGCCGGCGACACGATGGCGCTGGTGGGCGAATCGGGCTGCGGCAAGTCCACCGTGGGCCGCCTGGTGCTGCGTTTGCTCGAGCCGACCTCGGGGCGCGTCCTCTTCGAAGGCGAGGACATCAGCGCTTTGCCTCCCGCCGCGATGCGCGAGAAGCGCCGCCAGCTGCAGATCATCTTCCAGGACCCGTACTCGTCGCTCAACCCGCGCATGACGGTTGGCCAGACGCTCGCCGAGCCGCTGGTGCTGCATGGGCTGGCGGAAGGCCGCCGCAAGGAGCGCACGGCCGAGCTGCTGGAGCTGGTGGGCCTGCCCGCCGAATACCTGCAGCGCTTCCCGCACGAGTTTTCCGGCGGGCAGCGGCAGCGCATCGGCATCGCGCGCGCCCTCGCCGTGGAGCCGAAACTCGTGGTGTGCGACGAGCCCGTGTCCGCACTGGACGTGTCGATCCAGGCGCAGATCGTCAACCTGCTGCAGGACCTGCAGCGGCGCTTCGGGCTCGCGTATGTCTTCATCGCGCACGACCTCGCCGTGGTGAAGCACATCGCGTCGCACGTCGCAGTGATGTACCTAGGGCACATCGTCGAGTACGCCGACAAGCGCACGCTCTTCGCGGCCCCACGCCACCCGTACACGCAGGCGCTGCTGTCGGCCATCCCGCTGCCGCAGCCGGGGGCCAAACGCGAACGCGCGCTGCTGCAGGGCGACGTGCCCAACCCCATCGCGCCGCCTTCGGGCTGCCGCTTCCGCACGCGCTGCCCCCACGCGCAGGAGCGTTGCGCGGCCGAGGTGCCGGTGCTGCGCAGCGCGGGCTTGGGGCACACGGTGGCGTGCCACTTCTTCGAGCAGATCGCGCCGCCGGCGGACATTGCCGTGCACGTGCCCGTAAACGAACGCCTTACGCGCCTGCAGGCCGCCTTCCGCGGGCCTCGGGCAAACACGCTTGCCGAAGACGCAATGCCGGATACCGTCCTACGAGCAACAGGAGAAGTCGCATGAAGAAACTCGCCGCACTTGCCATCGCGCTACTCGCCACCGCCGCCTCCGCCCAGCACCTGCGCGTGGGCCTGGCCGAAGACCCCGACGCGCTCGACCCGTCGCTCGCGCGCACGTTCGTGGGCCGCATCGTGTTCTCGGCGCTGTGCGACAAGCTCGTCGACATCGACGAAAAGCTGAACATCGTGCCGCAGCTCGCCACGTCCTGGCAGTGGTCGCCGGACAACAAGCAGCTGACGATGAAGCTGCGGCCCGGCGTGACCTTCCACGACGGCGAGAAATTCGACGCCGCGGCCGTCAAGTACAACATCGAGCGGCACAAGACCATCGCCGGTTCCAACCGCCGAGGCGAGCTGCTGCCCGTGACCACCGTGGACGTGGTGGACCCGATGACCGTGCGCATGAACCTCTCCGCGCCGTTCTCGCCGCTGCTCACCGTGCTGGCGGACCGCGCCGGCATGATGGTGTCGCCCAAGGCCGCGCAGGCCAACCCGACCAACTTCGGCGCCAGGCCTGTGTGCTCCGGCCCCTTCAAGTTCGCCGAGCGCGTCGCGCAGGATCGCATCGTGCTGGAGAAGTTCGCCGACTACTGGGACAAGGGCAGGATCCACTTCGACAAGATCACCTACCTGCCGATCATCGATGCCACCGTGCGCCTGGCGAACCTGCGCTCGGGGCAGCTCGACCTGATCGAGCGGATGGCCCCGTCCGACGTGGCGTCGGTGAAGAAAGACGCGAAGCTCGGCATGTCCAAGATCACCGAGCTGGGTTACCAGGGCATCACGATCAACACCGCCAAGAGCGACAAGGCCAAGCAGAACCCGCTGGGCCGCGACGCGCGCGTGCGTGAGGCCTTCGAGCTGTCCCTGGACCGCGAAGGGATCGTGAAAGTCGCCATGGACGGCGAGGCGGACGTCGGCAACCAATGGGTGCCGCCCACCAACTCCTTCTACGCGAAGAACGTGCCGATCCCGAAGCGCAACGTCGCACGTGCGAAGCAGCTGCTGAAGGAGGCCGGCGTGCCGAACCCGAGCTTCACCTTGATGACGCCGACGACCTCCGACGCGCAGCGCATCGCGCAGGTTGTCCAGGCGATGGCGAAGGAAGCCGGCTTCGACGTGAAGATCCAGTCGACCGAATTCGCCACGTCGCTCAACCTCGCCGACAAGGGCGACTACGAGGCCTACGTGCTTGCCTGGAGCGGCCGCGCCGACCCGGACGGCAACCTTTTCAGCTTCTACGGCTGCAAGCAGCCTCTCAACTACCACGGCGAGTGCCGCGCCAACTGGGACGACCTGCTGACGCGCTCGCGCACGAACCTGGACACCAATGAGCGAATCAAGGTGTTCGCGACGATGGCGGCGGAAGTGGAGAAGGTGCGCCCGATCGTCTACCTGTTCCATCGCCACTGGCTGTATGCGTTCAACAAGAAGGTGACGGGCATGCGTCCTGTTCCAGATGGCCTGGTGCGCGTGCAAGGGCTCAAGTTCGCGTCGGGAGGCTGATTGGGGCGCTACTTCATCGGCCGGGTCGCGGCGATCCTGCCGACGATCTTCCTCGTCACGGTCATCATCTTCAGCCTGCAGCAGCTGCTGCCGGGCGACGCCGCGCAGATGCTGGCCGGCGAGGAGCAGGACCCGAAGGTCATCGAGTACCTGCGCAAGAAGCTGCACCTGGACGAGCCGGTGCCGGTGCAGTACGGCTACTGGCTGTGGGGCGTGCTGCACGGCGACCTGGGCGAGTCGCTGCGCATCCAGGAGCCGGTGGCGTCGTTGATCCTGCAGAAGCTGCCCGTGACGCTGGAGCTGGCGGCGATGGCGATGTTCGTGGCGCTGGTCATCGGCATCCCTGCCGGCATCGTCGCGGCCGTGGGCAAGGACACGGTGTGGGACTACGTTGCCAACGTCGTCGCGCTGTGGGGTTTGTCGACGCCCAACTTCTGGCTGGGGATCCTGCTGATCCTGCTGTTCTCGGTGCAGCTGGGGTGGTTGCCGGCATCGGGCTACGTGAGCCCGTTCGAGGACCTGAAGGGCAACCTCGCATCGATGGTGATGCCGGCGTTCGTGCTCGGCAACGCGCTCGCCGCGGTGCTGATGCGGCACACGCGCAGCGCCATGTTGCAGGTGCTGTCCACCGACTACGTGCGCACCGCGCGCGCGAAGGGCATCGCGGAGCGCAAGGTGGTGCTCAAGCATGCGCTGCGCAATGCGCTCACGCCGATCATCACGCTCGGCGCGCTGGAGTTCGGCACGCTGCTTTCCGGCGCCGTTCTCACTGAGCAGGTGTTCTCGATTCCCGGCTTCGGCAAGCTGATCGTCGATGCGGTGTTCAACCGCGACTACGCGGTGGTGCAGGGCGTGGTGCTGTTCACGTCCACGGTGTACATCGTGCTCAACCTGCTGGCCGACCTCGCCTACTTCCTCGTCAACCCGAGGCTGCGCGGATGATCAAGGCGGACTCTCCGGGCCGGCGCGCCTTGCGCCGCTTGATTCGCAGGCGTGCGGCGATGTTCGGGCTCGTCATCGTCGTCTTCTTCGTGGTGATGGCGGTTTTCGCGCCGGAGATCTCGCCGAAGGACCCCATCGAGACGAGCTGGAGCGCCGTGCGCAAGGCGCCGAGCGCGGAGTATCCGTTCGGCACCGACGAGATCGGCCGCGACGTGCTCTCGCGCGTGGTGTGGGGCGCCCGCGCTTCGCTGCTGGCGGGCGTGGTGTCGGTGTCCATTTCGCTGATGCTCGGCATCCCGATCGGGCTGCTCGCCGCGTACGTGGGCGGCTGGACCGATGGCGTCATCTCGCGCTTCACCGATGCGATGCTTGCGGTGCCGTTCCTCATCCTGGCCATCGCGCTTGCGGCCTTTCTCGGGCCGAGCCTCACCAACGCCATGATCGCGATTGGCGTGTCGGCAACCCCCATCTTCATCCGGCTCACGCGCGCGCAGGTGCTCGCCGTGAAGGTGGAGGACTTCGTCGAAGCGGCGAGGGCGGTGGGCAACCCGCACTGGCGCATCGCGCTGCGGCACATCCTGCCGAACGTGCTACCGCCGCTGATCGTGCAGGCGACGCTGGCGATCGCCGCCGCCGTCATTGCAGAGGCAAGCCTCTCGTTCCTCGGCCTTGGCCAGCAGCCGCCGGCGCCGAGCTGGGGCAGCATGCTCAACACCGCGAAGAACTTCGTGGACCAGGCGCCGTGGATGGCGATCTGGCCGGGGCTGTCGATCTTCCTGCTCGTGCTGAGCTTCAACCTTCTCGGCGACGGGCTGCGCGACGCCCTCGACCCACGGCATAAATAGACAGACTTCCGGGGTTACCTCGCGACGGATAGGAATACAGCCGTGCGTCACCCAGCGAAATGGCCTGGTTCCCATCCGAGAAGAAAACCGGTGCTGCCCTGCAGCAACCCGATCCCGAGCCGGTGAGGCTCCACGTTGCGCGGCCCGACGTGAATCGGGCAACCCCTCTGCCGCGTGCGGTGTCGCCGCAGAGGGCGTTGCGCGTCGCGGTCGACGAAGAGGTCTTGCTGCCGAGGCACGCCGGGCAAGGGGGCGCAATGCCTCAACCCGCGCAGGGGGCACTACCCACGGAAACGAAGGCAAGCGCTCTCGCCGAGGCTGCCGCCGCAGCGCAACCGGTGCACGGGATGCCGGTCGGCGGCGGCTACGTGCCGGACCGGGTCGAACCGTGCCCCAGCGAGGAGCACAGCCGCGAATTGCTGACGATGCAGCGCGGCAGGTGGAGCGCGGTCATGCGAAAAGACGAGGTGCGAGAGTTCGATTTCGTTCCCATGGGGATGGCCTGCGTTTCCGCAGGCGACCGGACGTTGGCCTGCGCAGGCTTCACCCGCTGTTCCGCCTTTCTGGCCGTGAACATCGACGCGCAGGAAAGGCAACCCAGTGTGTGGTGCGTTCACCACGACAGCGGCCGTCACCGCCCCTGCGCGCCCGGCGTTGGTTTCATGAGCCGTCCCGAGGTCGCCTGGGAGGCGTTCCGGGACACCCCGGGCCGCAAGCTGTTGCTGCTGGTGCAAAGCGAATACTCGCTGGATCGCAGGGAAGTGCTCGCCGGCCTTGCATGCGGCGGCGCGAGCGAGGTGCTCCCGCTCAGGCCGCTGACGCTGCGTGCGGTGGGGAGCCACACCGAGTGGCGGTTCGTCTACCGCCCCGCCGCCGACGAGCTGGTGGTGCACGTTTTCGGCTGGGTGGAAGAGGAGAAGCAATCCGTCCTTCATTTCAGGGGGCTCTTCACCAAGGCTCGCGAGTGGGTGAAGAAGCCCTGTGGCCGGACCGGGCCCTTCGCGGCCGGGGAGACCTCGTGGATCGCCTCGCCACGTATCGCGAACTGCTCGATCGCGGTGCCGGGCTGTCCGAGAAGGCGAGCGCGATCCTCGCGCCGTGCGTCCGGTATGTTGAACTACGCAACTCGATGTCGAAGGATTCGAGGCAGCACGTCACGCGGTTTGTCGAGGCGGCGCAGCGTTGGGGCGTGCAGGGTGAGTTCGCCGGCCTGGCCGTTGCCGAGGACGCGAGGGTGATCCGCGCCATGACACGGGCCGTTGCCGAGGTGCTCCAGTCCGAACCGCAGGTGCAATGACCCAGCCTCACAGCCGAGCTACACCTGGTCACCGTGAGCGCCGCCCGCGCCTGCGCGGCGGTATGTTGCCGCCATGGACACCCGATGGCGCCAGGGGGCGATTTTCGCGGCGGGCCTCGCGGCCGGCGGCCTGATCGCGGCTGCGGTCTTCACCCAATCCCGTGAGGACGTTGCCGCTGTCGAGCCCGCGCGCGCGCCGGCCGTGAAAGCTGCGGCGCCGGCACCCAAGGTCGCGGCGCAAAGCACGGCTGCCTGCAGCTTCGAGCCCGTGGTCGCGAAGGCAGGGCCGCGCGACGGTCAGCTCGCGTGGACCGAGCCCGGTGCTTCGAAGACCAAGGCGGACGTCGGCGTGGCGCTGGTGCAAGGCAAGGAAGCCATGGCCGCCGGGCGTGACCGCGATGCCGAGGTCTCTTTCCTCTCCGCGTGCCGCATCGCCGCGCAGGCCACGCCCGCGGGCTCGCAGGAACGCGCCGATTCGATGTACCAGCTCGCGCGCCACTACACGACGCTGGCGCAGGAGCGGCCTGCCAACCGCGCCGAACTGCTCAAGCGGGCCAAGCCGCTCTACGAGGACAGCCTGCGCATCTACCTGGCGCGCTTCGGCGACGGGCATGAGAAGTCGCGCTTCGCGGCCGAAGGCCTCGCGTCGCTGCGGCAGGAGGTGGCACAGTCCACCGTGCGGCCGCCGGCGCGCGCGCCCACCCCGCCCGCGGTGGCGCCGCGGCCCGAGCCGCAGCCCGTGCCCCCTCCCACGCAAGCCATGGGCGCGGCTCGCGAGCCGGACAAGGTGGTGCAGCCGCAGCCCAGCTTCGACTGCGAGAAGGCGCGGTCCACGCCCGAACACCTGATCTGCAACGACGCCGAGCTCGCGCAGCTCGACCGCGAACTCGGTGCGATCTACAAGCGGGCCAAGAACGCCGCGAGCGACCCCGAGGCCTTCCAGCGCGTGAGCGACCGCGAGTGGCGCCGCCGCGAATCGGAATGCGGGGACCGGGATTGCCTGCTGCGCTGGTATGCGCAGCGCAAGCGGCAGTTGCAGGAGCAGCTCGAGCACGGCGCGGGCGAGCAGGTCACGATCCGCATGACGATTCCGCAGTGAAGGCATGGATCCCGGGTCGAGCCCGGGATGACAGCCTTTACGAGCCCGCCATCAGCTTGTGGACGAGATCTGCGGTTGTATTCGCGCGGTACTTGCGCATGAGACGCGCGCGGTAGATTTCCACCGTGCGGTGGCTGATGTTCAGCGTCTTGCCGATCTCCTTCGACGTGAGGCCGTCCAGCAAACGCGCCGCCACCTCGCGCTCGCGCGCCGTGAGCTCCGCCTTCACCGGCCGCTGCGAGCTCAGGTCCTCGAACGCCCAGATGCCCGCCTCGTGCGGGTCGTCGCGGTTGAGCGCGCGCCCGGTCACGTGGCACCAGAACACCTCGCCGCTCGCGCGCTTCATGATGCGGTCGTCGGCGTAGTGGCCCTTCGCGTTGAGGATCGGCGCCATGCGTGCGCCAAGCCGCTCGTACTCGTCGGCGCTGGGGTACAGCACGAGGAAGGACTGGCCCACGAGCAGCTCGTGGGACCAGCCGAACATGTCGCAAAGCTGCTGGTTGCAGTCCACAATGGAGCGGTTGCGCGACACGCACAGGCCCACCGGCGCAAGGTCGAAGGCAAGCCTGTAATCAACGTCCATCGGTACTGCCATTTACGAGTTACTACGTAACGAAGTAGGTAGTATCGTATGGCTCGTTCGGCGCCCGCCTCAGGGTTAAACAGGAGAACTCCCCCGTGAACAAGATCCATCCCAACGCCGCAGCCGCGCTCGACGGCGTGGTCAAGAGCGGCCAGCTCATGGCCGTGGGCGGCTTCGGCCTGTGCGGCATCCCCGAGGCGCTGATCGAGGCGCTCAAGGCCACCGGGGTGAAGGACCTCACCGTCATCTCCAACAACGCGGGCGTCGACGGCTTCGGCCTCGGCAAGCTGCTGGAAACGCGGCAGATCAAGAAGATGATCTCGTCGTACGTCGGCGAGAACAAGGAGTTCGAGCGGCAATACCTCGCCGGCGAACTGGAACTCGAATTCACGCCGCAAGGCACGCTGGCCGAGAAGCTGCGTGCCGGCGGCGCGGGCATCCCGGCCTTCTTCACCAAGACCGGCGTCGGCACGATGGTCGCCGAAGGCAAGGAGCTGCGCGAGTTCGACGGCGAGACCTACGTGATGGAGCGTTCACTGGTGCCGGACGTGTCGCTCGTGAAGGCGGCCGTCGCGGACAAGAGCGGCAACCTGCGCTTCAACCTCACCGCGCGCAACTTCAACCCCGCCGTCGCGATGGCCGGCAAGGTCTGCATCGTCGAGGTGGAGAAGATCGTCGAAGTGGGCGAGCTCGCGCCGGACGACATCCACCTGCCCGGCATCTACGTGCACCGCATCGTGTTGAACGCGAATCCCGAGAAGCGCATCGAGAAGCGCACCACCCGTCCGGCCTAAGGAGAACTGAAATGCCCTGGACCCAAGACCAGATGGCCGCGCGCGCGGCGCAGGAACTCAAGGACGGCTTCTACGTCAACCTCGGCATCGGCATCCCGACGCTGGTGGCCAACTTCACCGGCGACAAGGAGGTGTGGCTGCAGTCGGAGAACGGCATGCTGGGCATCGGCCCGTTCCCGACGGAAGACGAGGTCGACGCCGACCTCATCAACGCCGGCAAGCAGACCGTCACCACGATCAAGGGCTCTTCCATCTTCGGCAGCCACGACAGCTTCGCGATGATCCGCGGCGGCAAGATCAACCTGTCCATCCTCGGCGCGATGCAGGTCAGCGAGCGTGGCGACCTCGCCAACTGGATGATCCCCGGCAAGATGGTCAAGGGCATGGGCGGCGCGATGGACCTCGTGGCCGGCGTGCCGCGCGTCATCGTGTTGATGGAGCACGTCGCGAAGAAGAAGGACGGCACCACCGACATGAAGATCCTGCCGCAGTGCACGCTGCCGCTCACGGGCGTGGGCGTGGTGGACCGCGTCATCACCGACCTCGGCGTGATGGACGTGACGCCGCTGGGCCTGAAGCTCGTGGAGCTGGCGCCGGGCGTGACCTTCGAGGAAATCCAGTCCAAGACGGCGGTCAAGCTGCTGCAGTGACACCTTCGCAGACGCTCGCGCAGCTGTGGCGGCTCGCAAGGCTGCCCGAGGAGGCGCTGGCGTTTGCGCGATTGACGGGGAGCGACCCCGTCTACCCCTCGACCTTTGCCGTCGGAGCGGCCGCGCAGACCACCGTCGCGGCCGCCGCGCTGGCTGCGTGCGAACTGGGCCACGAGCGCGGTGCGCCGCGCCAGGCGGTCACGGTGGACATGGCGCATGCGGCCGCGGAGTGCACGGGGTGGTTCGCCGTCGATGGGCGCACGCCCGAGCTGTGGGACAAGTTCTCCGGCTTGTATGAAGCGAAGGACGGGTGGGTGCGCATCCACGCGAATTTCCTGCATCACCGCGAAGGCGCACTGCGTTTGCTGGGGCTCGACCCCGCGACCTGTGAGCGCAAGGATGCCGAAGCGGCGATGCGGGCGTGGAAGGCTGTCGATTTCGAGACGGCTGCGGCGGAACGCGGGCTCGTCGCCACGGCGATGCGCACGTTCGAAGAGTGGGACGCTACGGCGCAAGGGCAGGCTGTGGCACGTGCACCGCTCTTCACGATCGATCGCATCGGCGATGCGCCGCCCCTGCAACTCGGTCATCCCGGGCTTGACCCGGGATCCATGGCAGCGCGCCCCGATGGATGCCGGATCGAGTCCGGCATGACACCGTTGGACGGCGTGCGCGTCGTCGAACTCACGCGCATCCTCGCCGGCCCTGTCGGCGGCCGCGCGCTTGCGGCGTACGGCGCCGACGTGATGCTGGTGAACTCGCCGCACCTGCCCAACATCGAAGCCATCGCCGACACCAGCCGCGGGAAGCGCTCGTGCCACATCGACTTGCGCGGCAGCGATGGCAAGGCGGCCATGGACGCGTTGCTGGAGGACGCACACGTGTTCATCCAGGGCTACCGTCCCGGCGGAATCGCATCGCTCGGCTACGGCCCCGATGAGGTCGCGGCGAAGCGGCCCGGCATCGTCTACGTGTCCCTGTCCGCCTATGGCTTCGAAGGCCCATGGGCCGGCCGCCGCGGCTTCGACTCGCTCGTGCAGACGGCCATGGGCTTCAACCTCGCCGAAGGCGAATCGCTCGGCAAGCCCCGGCCGCTGCCGATGCAGATGCTCGACGAAGCCACCGGCTACCTCATCGCTTTCGGCGCCGCGACTGCGCTGCGCCGCCAGCAGCGCGAAGGCGGCAGCTGGCATGTGCGCGTCGCGCTTGCGCAGACGGGGCAGTGGCTCCGCAGTCTCGGCCGCATCGAACGCGGTCTCGACGCCAAGGCGCCGGACAGGGCACAGTGGCACGAAACGAGCGCCTCCGGTTTCGGCCAGCTCACCGCGATCCGCCACAGCGCGCAGCTTTCCCGCACCCCGGCGCGCTACGCCCGTCCATCAGTACCGCCGGGCTACTCGCCGCCACACTGGTAACGCCTCGCAACACGGCGGCGAAGGCGGCTGACACCCCGAAGTCGCCCCCGCCTGCGAACCCGGGCCGCACAGCCAGCCCATCATCGGCCCATCCTCGAAGGAATGGGAGAGACCATGAAGATCGCCAAACTCGCGCTGCTGTGCGCGCTGGGCCTGGCGGGCGCCAATGCGCTGGCCTGCTACACCGTCTACGACCGCAACAACCGGGTCGTCTACAACGAGCTGCGGCCGCCCGTGGACATGAGCCTGCCGCTGCACCAGACGCTGCCGCGCCGCTTCCCCGGCGGGCACATGGTGTTCGACGTGAACGGCGAGTGCCCGCGCGTCAACGGCAACACGGACCAGCTGGCTTCCGCGCGGCCCGCCACCGGCGCGCCGGCACCGCTGCTCACCGACGTGAGCACGGCCGCGGCGCTGCGCGTGCCGCACACGAACGTGACCGACACCATCGCGCTCGTGCCCGGCTATGCGGCCGCGCGCCTCGACTTGCCGACTTACACGGTGATCCCGGCCGATGCGACTGCACTGGCCGCGGCGCGCCCGGCTGCGACAACGATGATGGGCGCCGGGCCGACGCCGCGCGCCCCGACGGCTGCGCCTGCCGCGCGCACCAGCCCGTACATGCGTTAGCCGCCGGCCTCGGCGCGCAGCCTGCGCACCTGCCTGTGCAGCCGGATCGACATGAGCCGGTTGCGAGCGGCGGCCCACCACCCCAGCGCCGGCGAGCGCGAGCGCAGCGTCTCCGCATAGCCTTGCGGGTCATCGAACACGCCCGCGTGGTTGGCCGGGTCGCGCGCCTGCTCGGGGCCGAGCATCACGAGCGCATCGTTCACGCCGTCCCATTCCGAATTGCCGTCCACGTGCACGCCATAGCCGCTGCGCCAGCCGGCGCGCAACACGGCCTCGCGCGCGACGGCGAGGTAGGGCAGGTCGTAGACGTAGCAGTCCGTCACGATCCAGCGCCCACCCGTGTGCACCTCCACCACGGGCAGCACGAACACGCCGCTTTCCGGCGCGAGCCCGCGGTACATGTCATGGCCGACGCGGATCATTCGCACGCGCGCCGGGAAGCCCGCCACGCGCAGCATCGCCTGGAAGAGGGCGGCCTTGCTGTACCAGCCCACGGCATGGCGGCGCGAGAGCACCTGCCGCGTGTAGCGCGCCGGCGCGAAGGGCGGCACGTCGAACGGGATGCCCGAGACGTAGTTCGCGATCGCGACGAGCTTCTCGCGGTCGTTGCGGCTGAACTGCGTGACGGTCTTGACCCGCAGGCGCAGCTTGTCGTCGCGCAGGTTCAGCATCGGCGTGTCGCCGAGCCAGCGTTTCGGGTCGTCCTCCGCAGCCATGCCGAATCCTAGGGCGTGCCGGGGGTGCCTCGTGCCTTGTCCAGCACGAAGTCGACGAAGGTGCGCATCGCGCGCGTCTGGTGGCGGTGCGGCATGTACAGCAAATACATCTGCGTGCCGAAGATGCTCAACCGGTATTCGTCAAGGGTGGTGAGGACTTCGCCGCGCTCGACGGCGTCCTGCACGACGTAGTCGGGCACGAGGCCCACGCCGAGGCCGGCGAGGATGGCTTGCCGCAGGAAAGGAAAGTGCTCGGAAATGAGCGTGGGCTCCACGGCGATCTCCTGCCGCACGCGGTCGAGGTAGGCCGAGACACGCGTCTCGCGCCCGGCAATCAGCGACGTGATGAGCGGCGCGGTGCGCAACTCCTCCAGCGTCTTCGGCAGCCCGTGCGCGGCGGCGTATTCGCGTGACGCGCAAGCCACGTAACGCATCGGCCCCAGCTCGCGCGCGACCAGCGCCTGCGGCGGTTCTGTCATCACGCGGATCGCGACGTCGATCTCGTCGCGCATCAGGTCTTCCACGCGGTTCTCGAACTGCACGTGCAGGACGATGCCGGGGTAGAGGCGCTTGAACTCGATCAGCCAGTCGGCCATCACCATCTGGCCATAGCCGCTGGGCACGCTCAGGCGCACGCGGCCCTGCAGCGTGCGGCCGAGGTTGGAGACCGTCTCGCGCGCGGCCAGCAGTTCGTTCTGGATCGCGAGGCCATGCTTGTACAGGCGCAAGCCGACCTCCGTGGGCTCGACGCGGCGCGTGGTGCGCCGCACGAGCTGCGCGCCGGCCGACTTCTCGAGCTGGTTCAGGTGGTAGCTCACGTTGGCGCGCGTCATCTTCAGCTTGCGCGCCGCCTGGCTGAGGTTGCCCGCTTCCAGGATTTCCACGAGCATGGTGAGCGAGCCGAGGTCCATGGAGTCAAAGGATTTTTGACAGTCTGTTCAATGGCTATGGGATTGTCAAGACAGCTTGTCAGGCAAACAATGCGCCTCATGCCCTTCGCACCTGCTTTCCCCGTCCGCAGCCTCGCCGAGGTCAAGCGCCTCGACGAGCTGCCGCTGCCGCAGGTTCGCAGCACCTACGAGGTGATTCGCAACTCGGCTCTCGCGTTCGGCGAGAAGACGGCCGTGACCTTCCTGCGCACCGCCGATCCCGCGGACCCGCCGCTGCGCTGGAGCTACCGCGAGCTGCTCGAAGGCGTGCACCAGACGGCCAACCTGCTGCACATGCTCGGCGTGGGTGCGCGCGACGCGGTCGCGGTGCTGCTGCCCGGCTGCTACGAGTACCACCTCGCGCTGTGGGGCGGGGCGGCCGCGGGCATCGTGCAGCCGATCAACCCGCTGCTGGCCGAAGAGAAGATCGCGTCGCTGATGAACGCGTCGGGCGCGAAGGTGCTCATCGCGTGGGGCGAGCCGGAGCTGTGGGCCAAGGCGGCGCGTTTGCACACGCAGGTGCCCACGCTGCGCACCGTGCTGCGTGTCGCGCCTTGGGGCGAAGCGTCGCATGAGGCACCTTTCCTGCGCGAAGGCTTCGAGGACTTCCACATGCTGCGCCAGCGGCAGCCCGCGGACCGCCTCGTGAGCGGCCGCGAGATCCAGCCGAGCGACATCGCGGCTTACTTCCACACCGGCGGCACGACGGGCTCGCCCAAGCTCGCGCGCCACAGCCATGGCGCGCAGGTCTTCACCGCGTGGGCCTGCGTGAACATGCAGGGGCTGACGTCCGATGACAGCGGCATCAACGGCTACCCGCTGTTCCATGTGGCCGGTGTGCTGCCTGGGGCGCTTACTTCATTTTCCGCGGGAGCCGAGCAGATCATCCCCACCACCTCGCTGTTCCGCAACAAGCAGGTCATCGCCAACTACTGGAAGCTGGTCGAGAAGTACAAGACGACCACCGTGTCGGGCGTGCCTACCGTGCTCGCCGCGCTGTGCGAAGTGCCGCTTGCGGACGCCGATATCTCCTCCGTGCGTTATTGCCGCACGGGTGCCGCGGCGCTCGCGCCCGATCTTGCGGAGCGTTTTGAGAAGACGTTCGGCCTGCACGTTCACGAAGCGTTCGGGATGACCGAGATGGCGGGCATCTCCACCATCACGCCGCCGGGCGTGGTCGGGCCCGCCGGTTGCGTCGGCTGGCGAATGCCGCATTCGCAGATGCGCGTGGTGGCACTCGATGAGAACGGCCGCGCGACGAACCGCGACGTGCCGCAGGGCGAGCAGGGCATGGTGATCTTCAAGTCGCCCAACCTGTTCTCCGGTTTCGTCGACGCCAAGGACAACGAGAGCGCTTTCACCCCTGACGGTTGGCTCGCGACCGGCGACCTCGGCTGGATCGACGAAGACGGCCGCCTCAACCTGAGCGGCCGCTCCAAGGACCTGATCATCCGCAGCGGCCACAACATCGACCCGAAGGTGATCGAGGACGCGCTCGGCGCGCACCCTGCCGTGCAGTTGTGCGCCGCTGTGGGCGCGCCCGACCCGTATGCGGGCGAACTTCCCGTGGCCTTCGCCACGCTCGTGCCGGGCGCGAAGGTGACCGAGCAGGAGTTGCTCGAATTCACGTCGGCGCGAGTCGACGAGCCGCCGGCACGCCCGAAGTGGGTTGCCATCCTGCCCACGATGCCCGTCACCACCGTCGGGAAGATCTACAAGCCCGAGCTGCGCGAACTCGCGGCGCAGCGCCAGACCCCATCCCCCACTTCCAGGAGCTCCTGATGATCCCGAACATGACACGACGCGGCCTGATGATCGCCGCGGGGCTGGCTGCTGCCGGCGTTGCCGACGCGCAGGTCGCGGCATTCCCCGTCAAGCCCGTACGGCTGGTCGTGCCCTTCGCACCCGGTGGCGCGACCGACATACTCGCGCGCACGCTCGGCGAGAAGCTCGCGGTGAGCTTCGGCCAGCCCGTCGTCGTGGACAACAAGGCCGGTGCCGCGGGCATCATCGGCACCGATGCCGTGGCCAAGGCCGCGCCGGACGGCCACACGATCGTGCTGGGCCTGTCGAACTCGCTGCTGACGAACCAGTTCCTCTTCACCAAGCTGCCGTACAACACTCAGAAGGACCTGTCGCTGGTCTACCAGATCGCCGTGGCGCCGCTCGTGCTGGTGGTGCACCCAAGCGTGCCCGCGAACAACGGCCCCGAGCTGCTGAAGTACATCAAGGCGCAGAAGGGCAAGCTCAGTTACGGCTCCTATGGGCTCGGTGCCTATCCGCACCTCGCCGGCGCGCACATGAGCAAGGTGACCGGCGGCGAGATGACGCACATCCCCTACAAGGGCGAAGCGCCGATGGTGCAGGAGCTGCTGGGCGGCAACATCCACATGGCCTATGCAAGCGCGCTGCAGGTGAAGCAGCACGTCGATGCCGGCAAGCTCAAGGCGATCGGCGTGACGGGCGACAAGCGCATCGCGGTGATGCCCGGCGTTGCGACGCTCGGCGAGCAGGGGCTGAAGGACGATGCGTATCGCCTGACAGGCTGGCTCGCACTGGCCGTGCCCGCGGGCACGAACAAGACGGTGATCAAGCGCATCGCCTCCGACGTGCGCACCGCGGTGATGCAGCCGGACGTGAAGGCGAAGATCGAGGCGATGGGCTTCGACGTGCAGGACAGCAACCCCGAGGTCTTCAAGGCCCGCTACGACAAGGAAGTGCCGGCCTGGGCCAACCTGATCAAGGTGTCGGGCGCGAAGCTGGACTGAAGCGGCGGGAAAGGAATGGCGAGCCGGCGAGGCCGAATCGCCAGTGCAATTCCATGGCCTTGCTGATGCCGATGCGCGGGCCGGTGACGATGTCGTAGTCACGGTCTCGCGCGAGCACCTTGAACGGCTTGCGGTCCAGCCGCAGGCCGTTCATGTCAAGCACGATGCCCAGCGCTTCGCCAACGCGGCCGGGGCCTGCGCACAGCAGTTTCGGGTCGTCGAGGCTGCGCCTCCTGCGCATTTCCTTCAGGCCCTCCAGCGGCTCGATCGCGCGGATCAGCACACCCGCGCCATGGCCTTCCTCGCGGCACACGAAGTTGAGGCACCAGTGGATGCCGTAGGACCTGTACACGTAGGCGCGGCCGGGCGGGCCGAACATCGCCTGGTTGCGGGGCGTGGGGCCGTTGAAGGTGTGCGAGGCGGGATCGGCGCGGTCGTACGCCTCGGTCTCGACGATGCGGCCGCCGATGCCGTCCACGAGCAGGATGGCGCCGATGAGTTCGCGTGCGACGGTGGGGGAGTCGGGGAGGAAGTCGTCGGGGTGGAGGGTGCGGGTCACGCGGCAACCAGGGCTTCCATGGAAATACCAAGGCTGCGATGCAGGCGGCGGATCATCGGCAGCGTCAGCGGGCGCTTGCGGTTGAGCACTTCGTAGACGCGGTTGGTGCGGCCGATCATCGGTTCGAGGTCTTTCACCGTGAGGCCCATCTGGTCCATGCGGAACTTGATGGCCTCGATAGGGTCGGGCAGCGCTATCGGGAAGTGTTTTTTCTCGTAGGCTTCGATGAGAGTGACGAGGATCTCGAAGCGGTCGCCGTCCTCGGAGCCCGGCTCGGGTTCGTTGTCGAAGTAAGGCGAAACGGCTTTCAGGGCGGCTTCGTAGTCGCTGTCGTTGCGGATGGGATGGATGTCCAGGCTCATGGCAGTTCCACGGTTGCGGCGTCGATGGCGTCGTACTCCTGGTGGGTCCCGATGAATTTGACGTAGACCGCACCGAATCGGTAGGCGACTGCGACGACCAGACGATATTCGTTGCCCTTGATGTTGAAGATCACCCTGTTGCTGCGCACGAAACTGGAAGTGCGGTACTGGTCCTTGATGTCCTGGGGCGTGCGCCAGGAAGCCTTGCTTGTTTCGTCCGCCCACGCCATCGCTGCTTGAGCTGCGTCGGGATGGAGGCGGCAGAAATCGTGGAGTGGCTTCAGGCTGATCACACGCATGGGATTTTAGTCCCAAATTGGGACTCATGAAAAGGTGAAGGGCTGGCTTGCTTCCCGGCGAAACTACTGTATAAACGTTCAGTAGTGTTTCGCAGTTGACCCCCGTGCTTGCCGCCACCCGCCTTCGCCTGATCACCGACCTGAACCTGCCGGAGGTTCGACGTGTGTCCGAGCTCGCCCACCACGAGGAGGCGGTGCCCACTGGCCACCGGTTCCTCGACTTGCAACTGCCGGGCGGCGGCTGGCCGGTGGGGTCGATGGTCGAGCTGCTGCAGGACGAGCCGGCCCGCAACGTCTGGCAGTTGGTGGCGCCTGCCTTGTCGGAGTTGGCTCAGCAGCAGCCCGGGCCGGTGGTGCTGGTCGGCTCCCCTTTCGAGCCGTTCGCACCTTCGCTTCAGTCTCGCGGGCTGGATCCGTCGCGCCTGCTTCGAATCGAGGCCGACAAGCCCAAACCACGCCTGTGGGCGGCGGAACAGGCGTTGCGTTGCGCCGACGTCTGCGCCGTGCTCGCCTGGTTGCCCCAGTGCAAGAGCGCGGAGCTGCGCCGGCTGCAACTCGTGGCCGCGGAACACAAGCAACTGCTGTTCGTGATGCGGCCGGTGAGGGCACGGCAGGAGTCGTCGCCCGCGAAGTTGCGGTTGCAGATCGAGCCTGATCAAGGCCTGCAGGTGCGCATCCTCAAGAGAAAAGGGCCGCCACTCGACCAGCCCGTCGAGTTGCCCGAACACCCGCAGCGGCTGGCGGCACTTCTGCAGTCGCGCAAGGGCAGGGCGCAACCTGCCATCCCCCAACCCGAGGAACGATCGCATGTACTGGATCGCACTTTGTCCCTCGCGTGAGGACGAACGCACCGCCTGGGGCTGGCGCGCGCTGCGCTACACGCCCCGCGTGGCCGCGGTTGAAGAGGCCTTGCTGCTGGAGGTGTCCACCTGCGAGCGGCTTTGGGGTGGGCGCAGGCGGCTGCTGAAACAACTCCTGGGCAAGTCCGACGTCCTTTCGGCTGCGACGTGGGCGGATGGGGACACTTCGCTCATCGCCCTTGCGAAACTGCGCTCTCAGATGCAGGGCCGCGATCTGCCCGCCAAGGTCCCTGATGACTTGTCCCTGGAGTTGCTGAGCCAGGCAGCGGAGCACGTTGCCACGCTGGAACGAGTGGGTTGCCGAACCTGGGGCCAGTTGAGTGAGTTGCCCAGAGCCGGTGTTTCTCGCCGCTTCGGTGCGGTCCTCGTCGACGCGCTCGATCGTGCGTATGGCCAGCAGCCGGAAACCTACGACTGGCTCACGCTCCCGGAAGACTTCGACATGAAGGTGGAACTGACGGCACTTGCTACGAGTGCTCCCGAGCTGATGTGGACGGCACAACGACTGCTGTCGCAACTGCAGGTCTGGCTGCAGTCGCGCAACCGCGGCGTGCTGGCTCTCGAGCTGGAATGGACGCTCGACCTGCGCCGCATCGACGGCAAGCCCTTGCCGCCTTCCGAGATGCTCGAAGTGCGCACGGCGCAGCCCACGCAGGACATGGCGCACCTGCGCAAGCTGGTGAACGAGCACCTCACGCGCACGCCGATTTCTGCGCCTGCGAACCACCTGCGCCTGCGTTCGCTGGAAACCACCCCCTGGGGTGGCCGCACCACCAGCCTGCTGCCGGAGGACAACAAGAAGGGCGAGGCGTTGCACCAACTCGTCGAGCGCCTGAGCGTGCGCCTCGGCGAGAACAACGTGCTGGTGCCGCAGATGCTGCAGGACCACCGGCCCGAGAAGATGCAGCGCTGGGTGCCTGCTCGACACAACACGTCCCAGCCCAACCCGGAAACGTCCCCCGATGCGCTTTACCCGCCCTGGCTGCTGAAACGTCCGATCGAACTCGAGGTGCGCAACAACGTGCCGCACTACCAGGGGCCGCTGCGCAGGCCGGTGCGCCTGTATCGCATCGAAACCGGATGGTGGGACGAAGGCAAGCCAGTCTTCCGCGACTACTTCATCGCTCGCAGCGAACGTGCCGGCCTCGTGTGGGTCTTCCGCGAACGGCCCGTAGCGGGCGGGCAGGCGCGGTGGTTCCTGCAGGGGCTCTATGCCTGAATACCAGGTCAAGCCCATGCCGGCGCTCGACGAGGAACGCGACGTTCCCCCCGAGCTGTACGGCGGCCCCGATCCCTTGCCGCGCTATGCGGAGATGCATTGCATCAGCAACTTCAGCTTCCAGCGGGGCGCTTCGCACCCGCAGGAGCTGGTGCGGCGTGCGTACGACCTGGGGTACGAAGCCATCGCGATCACCGACGAATGTTCGGTTGCGGGGGTTGTGCGCGCGTGGACCGGTTGGAACGAATACAAGGCCTTCATCGAGAAGCTCGAAACCGAAACCGGCAAGCGGCACCTGCGCGAGTTCAGGCTGCTGTTCGGCAGCGAGTTCGATTTCGGCGACTCGCGGCTCATCGCGATCGCGCGCGATCTGGAGGGCTGGGGCGGGTTGTGCGAGTTCATCACCGCGGCGCGAATGACGGATGCACCCAAGGGCGAGTACCGCGTGAGCTGGGAAGAGAGCGACCTGCTGCTGCTCAAGGGTTGCGAGATCCTGCTGGCTCCCAAACGCAAGGGCTTCGATGGAGCCGCCTTGCAGCAGCGGCTGGCGATGCTTCAAAGCCTGTACGGCCACAGCCTGTGGCTGGCGCTGGAGCTGCCGCACCTGATCGACGACGATCTCTGGCTGGTTTCGATGCAGGAAGCGTCGCAGCAATCCGGTGTGCCGCTCTTGGCCACCGGCGACGTGTACATGCACGTGCGCTCTCGCAAGCCCTTGCAGGACGTGATGACCGCCGTGCGGCTGGGCAAGCCCGTGGGCCAGTGCGGTTTCGAGATCCAGCCGAATGCGGAGCGCCACCTGCGGCAACGCAAGCGCCTGGCGGAAACCTATCCGCCCGACACGCTCGCGAACACGCTCGAAGTGATGCGCCGCTGCCGCTTCGAGCTGGACGAGGTCCGCTACAACTACCCGCTGGAGACTGTCCCTGCCGGTATGACCCCGCTGGAGGCACTGACGAAACTCACGTGGGAGGGCGCGGCGGAACGCTACCCGCTTGGCGTTCCGGACAAGGTCAAGAAGCTCCTCGACAAGGAACTCGCGCTGATCGCGGCCTGCCGCTACGAGATGTTCTTCCTCACCGTTCACGACATCGTGAATTTCGCGCGCAAGGAGCGGGGCATCCTTTGCCAGGGCCGCGGTTCTGCGGCCAACTCCGTGGTTTGCTTCTGCCTGGGCATCACCGCGATGGACCCGATGCTGAGCGACCCGCTGCTGGAGCGCTTCATCAGCGAGAGCCGCAAGAACGAGCCTCCGGACATCGACGTGGACTTCGAACACGAGCGCCGCGAGGAGGTGATCCAGTACGTCTACAACAAGTACGGCCGCGACCGTGCGGCGATTGCAGCGGTGGTCATCAGCTACCGCACGCGCAGCGCCATCCGCGATGTGGGCGGCGCACTGGGCATCGACGAGAGGCTCGTGGATGCATTCGCGAAGGACCACCACTGGTTCGACGACAAGCTGGATGCCGGGCGGCTTTCGAAGCTGGGCGAGGACATGGGTGTCGCCCTGGCGGAATACAAGGCGCGCCAGTGGCTCGACATCACCTGGAAGCTGATGGCTTTCCCGCGGCACCTCAGCCAGCATGTGGGCGGCTTCGTGCTCACGCAGACCAGGCTCACGCGGTTGGTGCCGGTGGAAAAGGCGAGCATGGTCGACCGCTCCGTCATCCAGTGGGACAAGGACGACCTCGAGGCGCTGGGCCTGATGAAGGTCGACGTGCTGGCGCTGGGCATGCTCACGGCGATCCGGCGTTGCATCGACCTTGCGGCGCAAAGGCGCGGCACGCCTTTCACGATCTACGACATTCCCGACGAGGACCCCGCCACCTACGAGATGATCCGCAAGGCGGACACGGTGGGCGTGTTCCAGATCGAAAGCCGCGCGCAGATGTCGATGCTGCCGCGCCTGAGGCCCACCACGTTCTACGACCTGGTGGTGCAGGTGGCGATCGTGCGGCCCGGTCCCATCGTGGGCGGCATGGTGCACCCGTACCTGAAAGCCCGTGACCGCCGCCGCAAGGGGGAACCGATCCATTACGAGAAGCCGGACCTGGAGAAGGCCCTGAAGCGCACGCTCGGCATCCCCATCTTCCAGGAGCAGGTGATGGAGATCTCGATGATCGCAGCCGGCTTCACCGGCGCGGAAGCCGACGCATTGCGCCGCGCCATGGCCGCGTGGAAGCGCAAGGGAGGCCTCGAGAAATTCGAGGTGCGCCTCAAGGACGGCATGCGCGCACGCGGCTACAGCGAGGAGTTCGCGCATCGCATCTTCGAGCAGATCAAGGGCTTCGGCGACTACGGCTTCCCCGAAAGCCATGCCTACAGCTTCGCCTTGCTGGCCTACAAGAGCAGCTGGCTCAAGTGCCACGAGCCCGAAGCCTTCCTGGCCGCGATGCTCAACTCGCAGCCCATGGGCTTCTACGCACCTTCCCAACTCGTGCAGGACGCCAAGCGCCACGGCGTCGTCGTCCTGCCCCCCGACGTCTCCCACAGCAACTGGGACTCGAAATTGGAATCTGACCCCAATTCTTTATTGGGGTCAGATTCCAATTTCCGGCCGCCTGTCAGGCTTGGGTTGAGGTTGGTGGGCGGGCTCAGCGAAGAGGGCGGCAAGCGCATCGTTGCTGCACGCGAGGAATCCCCGTTCAAGGACGTCGAAGACATGGCGCGGCGTGCGCGCCTCGACGTCAAGGACCTCAATTGCCTCGCCGCAGGCGACGCTCTGATGTCACTCGCCGGCCACCGACGTCAGCAGGTGTGGGAAGCCTCCGCCCAGCGCCGCGCCCCCGAGCTGCTGCAAGAAGCACCGATTGCCGAAGAAACCTTGCTGCTGCCGCAGGCGCACGAAAGCGAGGAGATCGTCTTCGACTACGCCTCGCTCGGCCTCACCTTGCGCCGCCATCCCGTCGCCCTGCTCAGGCCGAAGCTGAAGAAGATGAAGCTGCTCAGCGCCGACGAACTCCACGACCTGCCCGATGGAAGACGCGTCGGTGCCTGCGGCATGGTCACGGTGCGGCAGCAGCCGGGCACGGCCAACGGCACCATCTTCGTGACGATCGAGGACGAGACCGGCCCCGTGAACGTGATCGTCTGGCGGCACGTGCGCGAGCACCAGCGGGAGCCTTTGCTGCGCTCGCGCCTGCTCGCGGTGCGAGGCGTGTGGCAAAGGGACATGGAAAGCGGCGGCAACGTGCGCCACCTCATCGCCGAAAAGCTGGAAGACCTCACGCCGCTGCTCGGAAGGCTGGGCCGCCAGAGCGCCAGCCGCGACTTCCACTGAACCCGCTTCAGTCGGAAGCTGCCAGCAGCGGGTCCGTCAGGTCGTCGTGCTCCGCCGCCACCGGCATCTCGCGCGAGAACTGCACCGCGCAATCCCCGCGCCGCCCGCAAACCACAGCCTGCGCCAGCACGCTCAAGCCGTTCGCGTCGAAGGGGATGGTGTGCAGCGGGATGTGCATGAAGCGGTTCGGCCACGATGCCCGCGCCGCCGGGGACTTCGGCATGCAGCTCACGTGCTCGGGCGCGTTGTACCAGCAGCGCCACTCGTGCGCCTCGGCCCAGGCCGCGCTACCGGCCGTCAGGAACACCCCCGCCACGAGCGCGCGAAACGCGTGTTTGTTGACGAAGATCAAGACGGCCGGCACGCGCGAAGCATAGGGCGCCTACGGCCCCGCTGCCTAGGGAAATTCCTCACGCCCGGCGCGAATACCTCTCACCAAGCCCCGGGCCGCGCCGACACCCCGGCGAAGACGCCTCCTACAGCTCGCGGCCGCGCCGGGGGCGACCATTCGTGCATGGATGCAAAACGCGTAAAGGATGCCGTCGAGGTGCTGAATTGGCTCGCGACGCAGATCCACACCATGCCGGACCGCGAGCGCGCGACGATCGAGTCCGGCGTGTTCCTCGCGCTTTCCAGCATCTGCCTGGGCGACTACGCCAGCCTCGTGGCCGACGGCACCGAGCCTTACGACGCGCTCAAGGTGGCCGCCGACCGCATGACCGAGTACCGCAAGGAAATGCTGCGCACCTGGCAGCCGCTGATGCCCGAAGTGGCGTAAGCGCACCCGCACCCGCCACCGCGCGCGGCACGCGCTATGCTGGGCAGCCATGCGCCCGGCCGCCGTCCACCTGATGGAGAACCACGACAGCGCCTACCAGGTGTGGCACGACGCGGGCGTGCGCGGGCGCGTCCTCGTGCACATCGACGCGCACCACGATTTGTATGGCCGCTGGGTCCTGAAGGACGGCGGCCGCTCGCGCATCAACATCGCCAACTTCGTCTACGCCGCCATCGAGGAGGGCTGCTTCGGCGAGATCTGGTGGGTGGTGCCCGACGCGACCTGGTCCACCGCGAAGCAGCGGCGCGACGTCGTCAAGGAGCTCAAGCGGCTGGACCAGGGCCGCCCATCGGACCGCAAGCCCGCGCCCGTGGACGCCGGCCGCGACGTCATTCGCGGCACGGCCCTCGGCTGCCCGGTGAACGTGTGCACCGTGGACCACCTGCCGAAGTTCACGCAGCCCGTGCTGCTGGACATCGACATCGACTACCTGATGATCCCCAACGTGGGCTACCGCGACATCCGCTGGTACGGCGTAGGGCCGTGGATGTGGCCGCACGAACTGCTTGCCAGGCTCGAAGCGCGGGGCGTCCGGACGGACCTCGCGACCGTCTCGGTGTCCGTGGAGGGTGGCTACACGCCGCTGCAATGGCGGTACGTGGGGGATGAATTCGTTGCCCGCCTGCAGGCGGACGGGCCGGTGCCGTGGGCCGACGAGATGCGTTTCGCGGCGCAAGCCGTGGCGAGGAACGACCTCGACGCCGCGAAGCAGCACTACGAAAGCGCGCTCGCTTCGTCGCCCAACCCGGCCGCCGCCGAGTACCACCTCGCGCATGTGCTGCTTGCCAGGGGCGACGAGGCGAAGGCGCGCGAGTTGCTGGCGTCCGCCCGCTCGCGCGACCCCGCGTACAGCACGCCGCACAACACCAGCGCCCTCTGGTACCTGGAGAAAGGCCGGTTCCGCCAGGCGCGGGTGGCCCTGGACCGCATGCTGGCGCTCGACCCCTCGGGGGCGCACCTGCACGTCGTCAGCGGCCTGCTGCACCGCGTGGAGCGGCAGTACGGGGAGGCCGAGGCTGCGTTGCGCCGCGCCATCGCGGCGGACAAGGGCTGCATCGAGGCGTACCGCGCCCTCGGCGCCGTGCTGATGGACGCCGGCCGGTTCGACGACGCGTCCGCGATGTACGAGCAGTCGCTCAAGCTCGCCTTGATGGGCCATCGCGCGCGCACCAATGCGCTCAGCCTGGGCAGCCTCGACCTCGGGCTGTGGGACTCGGAGCACGCGGCCATCCACGCGGCCATCGGCGACCTCCACGCGGCGCGCGGCCACGTGCGCGAATCCATCGCGTCATATCGCATGGCCATCGCGATGAAGTTCGCCACCGCGAAGCTGTGGCTGAAGCTCGCCCGGCAGCAGTGGCGCGCGGGGGAGCGCAGGGCCGCCGCCCGGTCGGTCGGCGAGGCGGCAAAGCGGGTGCGCGAGAAGGGCTGGAAGGGGCAGTTCTCGCCGCCCATGACGTGGCCCAGGGTCGGGCGGCCGGACAAGGCCGACCGCAACCACGACTGGGCCGCGGAAGCCCGCGGCAAGGTGTGGTTGTGAGGCGTGCCCTTTCATCCATTTGCACGATGTACGCTGCCGCCCCCCGGGCGACCATGGGCCGCCCAGGGAGGAGACAAGTGAGGTCACTGTGTCTCTGCGCCGTGCGCGCGCCAACATTCCGGCTGCGGCCGGATGCCCCGCTGTTGCCGGCCACACGCCGGTAGCGCTGGCGCTCGCCCTCGCGGCGTGCTTTGCATCGGACCCGGTCGACGGGCAGCCGTCCGGCGCCCAGGTGGTCCAGGGCAGCGCGACGGTCTCCACGCAGGGCAGCCGCACGACGGTCAACACGAAGAACGCGGCCGGCACCAGCCAGTCGGTGATCAACTGGCAAAGCTTCTCCATCCCCACGGGCACCACGACGCACTTCGTGCAGCCCGGCTCGGGCAGCACCTCGATCAACCGCGTCGTCGGGCCGGACCCGAGCGGCATCTTCGGGACACTCTCGTCCAACGGCCGGCTGGTGCTGGTCAACCCGGCCGGGATCACCGTCGGGGTGGGTGCCGTCGTGGACACGGCAGGTTTCACGGCGTCGACCCTGCGCATGGCACAAGCCGACGCCATCGCCGGGCGGCTGGTCTTCGGCGACGGCGGTGCGGCCGGCGCGCTCACCATCGACGGGCAGGTCGCCGCGCGCTCGGGCGACGTCGTGCTGATCGCGCCCATCGTGAAGGTCGGCGGCACCGGGCTGGTGGAGGCACCCAACGGCACCACGGTGCTCGCCGCCGGCCGCAAGGTCGCCATCACGGGTCCGGGGCTCGAAGGCATCCAGATGCACGTGCAGGCGCCGGCCGATTCCGCGGTGAACCTCGGCACGCTCAAGGGCGACGCGGTCGGCGTGTTCGCGGGCACGCTGCGGCACAGCGGCGTGGTCAATGCAACGGCCGCCAGCGTGGAGGGCGGCAAGGTGCTGCTCAGGGCGGTGGGCGCTGCGGAGGTGGCCGGCACGGTTCGCGCGCTCAACCCGAACCACGGCGGCTGGCTGCAGGTCGAAGCGGGCGGCGACGTCCAGCTCCGCAGCGGTGCGTCGCTCGACGCGTCCGGCCCCGGCAACTCGAAGAACGGCGGCGGCACGATCGTCATCTCCGGCAGCCGCTTCGTCAATGAAGCGGGCAGCGGCGTGCTCGACGCGGGTTCGGGGCGCTGGCTCGTCTACTCCGACAAGCCCGAAGCGAATGTCTTCGGCGGCCTTGTGTCTGGGCAGGCCGCCGTCTGGGGCGCGACGCTGGCGAAGAATCCGCCCGCGACCGTGGCACCGGGCAACCGGTACCTGTTCAGCGGGTTGCCGTCGCTGAAGATCACCGCGCAGGACGTCACGCGCACGTACGACGGCACGAGCAATTTCGGCGCGCTGGCGTACACCGTCTCCGGGCTGGTGGACCCCGCCGCGTACGGCAACGTGTTCATCCAGGACAACCGTTTCACCGGGTCGCTCGCCGTCCTCAATGCGTCGCGCAACGTCGGCTCGTACGCGATCGGCATCGGCTCGCTCGCTGCGCCGGGCTATGGCCCGCTGGATTTCACCGGCGCGCTGGCGCGCATCGAGGCGGCGCCGCTCACGCTCACGTCCTCGACCGTGCTGAAGACCTACGACGGCACCACGGCGGCCCCGGGCTCGCTCGTGCTCGCCGGCGGCACGCTGTTCGGCGCCGACGCGCTCTCCGGCGGCACGTTCGCGTTCGCCGACCGCAACGCCGGCTCCGGCAAGTCGGTGACCGTCGGCGGCGCGACGATCAGCGACGGCAACGGCGGCCGCAACTACAAGGTCAAGTACGTTCCTGCAACCGGCACGATCCTCGTGCGGCCGCTGTCCACGTGGAACGGTGCGGCGGGAGACGGGTTGTGGAGCAACGCGGGCAACTGGGACGCGCTGCCGGACGGCTCGAACGTGAGCCGCGTGGCCATCCCCGCGGGCGCCTCCGTCAACTACGACCTCGCCGGTGGCACGTCGCTGCTCGGGCTGGCCAGCGGCGGGGCGCTTTCGGTGGCGGGTGGCTCGCTGACCGTGGCGCAGCAGTTGTCGAGCGCGGCCTATTCGCAGAGTGCCGGCCGGGTGGTAACGGGCTCGATGGTGGTGGGCGACGCGTTCTCGCAGACCGGCGGCAGCATCGAGGTCGGCGGGCATGCGTCGCTCGCGCAGAAGGGCGGGGCGCCGCTGCGGATCGGGGCGTTCACGGCGGGTTCCGTCGCTGTCGATGCGCCGGGGGGCATCGTTCAGGCGGGGCCGCTGAAGGCGGGTTCGTTGAGTTTCAACGTGGCGATCGGTTCGAAGGCGTTGCTGACGGACACCGGCAATGCCATTGCCACGATCGGCGGCACCGGGGGCGAGCTCGTGCTGGTCAACACCAGTTCGCCGCTCATCATCACAGGCCTGACGGTGGACTCGGCCTCGATCGACAACACCGGCGGCATCTTCACGCGCGGGCTCGTGAGCGCGCCGCGCGGGTCGGTGACGTTGAAGGCGCACAGCCCGATCTGGGTGGGCGAGGACGGCATCTACGCGCAGTTCGACATCCTGCTCGTCACGGGCAACACGACGAGCCCGGGCGACATCACGCTCGACGGACCACTGACCTCCGCGGCCGGCACGGTCACGCTCATCGCCGCGGATTCGGTATTCCAGAACTCGACCATCACCGGCCCGTTCGGCGTGAGCGTGACGGCCGGCGGTTCGATCGTGTTCGGACCTGGCGCGCTCACGTTCGGCTCGCCGATCCAGTACATGGCGGCCGGCGCGCCGGTGGATCCGCCCGGGTCGACGCCGGCGCCGACACCGGCGCCTGCGCCTGCGCCTGAGCCGACGAGTGCGCCCACGCCGACGGAAGCGCCGGCACCTGCGCCTGTGGAAGCGCCGGCACCGACGAGTGCGCCTGCACCGACGAGTGCGCCTGCACCGACGAGTGCGCCCGCTCCCACAAGTGCGCCTGCACCGACGAGCGCTCCTGCTCCGACGAGTGCGCCCGCTCCGACGAGCGCACCGGCTCCGACAAGTGCACCGGCTCCGACGAGTGCGCCGGCTCCGACGAGTGCGCCGGCTCCGACGAGTGCGCCGGCTCCGACAAGTGCGCCAGCTCCGACGAGCGCACCCGCTCCGACCAGCGCACCGGCTCCGACAAGTGCACCGGCACCGACAAGTGCACCGGCTCCGACGAGTGCACCGGCACCGACGAGCGCACCGGCACCGACGAGCGCACCCGCTCCGACGAGCGCGCCCGCTCCGACGAGTGCGCCCGCTCCGACGAGCGCACCGGCTCCGACAAGTGCACCGGCTCCGACAAGTGCACCGGCTCCGACAAGTGCACCGGCTCCGACAAGTGCACCGGCTCCGACAAGTGCACCCGCTCCAACGAGTGCGCCTGCACCGACGAGTGCGCCTGCACCGACGAGTGCGCCGGCACCGACGAGCGCTCCTGCTCCGACGAGTGCGCCCGCTCCGACGAGCGCTCCTGCTCCGACGAGTGCTCCCGCGCCGACGAGTGCTCCCGCGCCGACGAGTGCTCCCGCGCCGACGAGTGCTCCCGCGCCGACGAGTGCTCCCGCGCCGACGAGCGCACCTGCTCCGACGAGTGCACCGACACCGACGAGCGCTCCTGCACCGACGAGCGCTCCTGCACCGACGAGCGCGCCTGCTCCGACGAGTGCGCCTGCTCCGACGAGTGCACCGGCACCGACGAGTGCACCAGCTCCGACGAGCGCACCCGCTCCGACGAGCGCACCCGCTCCGACGAGTGCACCGGCACCGACGAGTGCTCCGGCACCGACGAGTGCGCCTGCTCCAACGAGCGCGCCTGCACCGACGAGCGCTCCTGCTCCGACAAGCGCGCCGGCACCGACGAGTGCGCCAGCACCGACAAGTGCACCTGTTCCGACAAGTGCACCAGCTCCGACAAGTGCACCAGCTCCGACAAGTGCACCAGCTCCGACAAGTGCACCAGCTCCGACGAGCGCACCCGCTCCGACGAGCGCGCCTGCACCGACGAGCGCTCCTGCTCCGACAAGCGCGCCGGCACCGACGAGTGCGCCTGCTCCGACGAGCGCACCTGCGCCGACGAGTGCGCCCGCTCCAACAAGTGCACCGGCTCCGACAAGTGCACCGGCTCCGACAAGTGCACCGGCTCCGACGAGTGCGCCCGCTACGACGAGCGCACCGACACCAACAAGCGCACCAGCTCCAACAAGCGCACCCGCTCCGACGACCGCGCCGGGTCCGGCACAGCCGCAGGAGCAGGCTCCGGCGCCGTCGCCCGCACCGGCTCCGAGCGCGGCAACACCGCCGTCGAACTCGCCGCCACCGTCAACGTCATCGTCTCCGTCACCATCACCTGCAGGCGCACCGGCTGCGTCGCCAACCAGTTCTCCCGCGCCGGCTCCGGCGCCGGCGACACAGCCAGCCCCTGCGCCAGGCCCGGCCTCGGCTGCACCCGCTCCAAACCCGACGAGTGCACCCGCACCCGCGCCCGCACCGCAAACCTCGACTGCGCCTGGCCCGGCTCCCGCCGTACCGCCCGCGCCGGGCCCCGGCACCACGGCCGCACCCGTGACATCTCCAGCGCCCGCGCCGGTCACCGCCATAGCGCCGGCGCCGGGGCCGACGACTTCGACGCCGGCGGCTTCGACCCCCGCAGGAACGCCGGCAACACCGCCCCCGTCGACAGGCACGGCCGCGCCGGCGACCGCCACGACCGCGCCGTCTCCAGTACCCGGCGCACCGCAGCCGTCCACCGTTGGCTCCGCGACCCCAGCCTCGGCTGGACCCGCCCCCGTGCCGCCCCAGCCGCCCGCGGCAGGAACACCGGCGCCGGGTTCGTTCGCGACCCAGACCGCGCAACGCCTGCAGGACGTGGTGCCGGCCGTCCCGGTGCGACTGCTCGAAGTGGTCGCGAACGAGAAGATCAACACCAATTCCAACTACGTGCCGCTGTTCCTCACCGAACTGCGCAACCTGATCGAAGCGCTCTACGCGCATGACGATGCGACGCAACCCGGCACGAGGGCGGCAGCCGACCCGGACCTCGCCGCCGTTTCGCGGGCCGAACCCGGTGCGTCCCCGGCGGGCTCGAGCGAACCCGTGGCCGGACAGTCGCCCGCCTTCGTGGACGCGCCGGCACCGAAGGTGCAGTCATTCCTCGACGATGCGAAGAGTGCCGCCGACCCGGACCCCGCAGCCGTTTCGCCGGCCGAAGCCAGTGCAGCCGCGGCGGGCTCGAGCGAACGCGTGACCGGGCAGTCGCCCGCCCTCGTCGATTCGCAGCCGCCGACGGCGCAGTCATTCCTCGACGACGCGAAGAGTGCCGCCGACCCGCCCGCGTCGATGCCGTACACGCAACCTGTCGCAACCGAGCCAGGCGCGCACCTTGCCGCAAGCGAGCCGGGCGCGCAGCCGGCCGCGAGCGGGCAACCGGCCGCGAGCGGGCCGCGTGGGTTCGTCACCGCGCAGGCCGCGATGGCCAAGTCGTTCCTCGACGACGCGAAGAGCGCGGCCGAACCGGACGCGGTCGCGGAAGCGGAGGGCGGTGCGCTGCAAGCCAGCGAGCAGCCGCAGGCCGGTTCGAGGGCCACGGCGTTCGCAGTCTCCGGTTCGTTCCTGGACGACGCGAAGAGCGCGGCGGAACCGCCACGGGCAGCACAGCACGATGCACGTCCGCCCGCAGGCGCGGTCGCGCCGCAAGCAGCGGCACAACCTCAGCAGCAGGCGCAGGTTCGCACCGGCGGGAGTTCCTCCACCACCACCACCACCGGCACCACGCGAGCCGGCGCAACGCAGGTCGCGCCGCAACTGCTGCGCGAGCAGGTCACCGTGGTCAAGGAACAGAACGCGTCGGCGAGCCGCCCGAATGCCGCACTGCTCGCGGCCGCGCGCTCGGTGACGGTCCTGCGCGACAACGCGTTCTATTCGTTGCCGTCGACGGGGGGAAGGTACTGGGGGCAGCAGCTGATCGTGAGCGACCTGATCTGCAAGCCGTGAGCAGCTGGAGCGGGCGATGGGAATCGAACCCACGTCTTGAGCTTGGGAAGCTCAGGTCCTGCCATTGAACGACGCCCGCAGAACTCGCGTGATTCTAGCCTGCCGGTAACTGCCGATCGCTACTCGCCACCCGTCAGCACGCGCAGCCCCTTGAGCTTCGAGAAGTCGCGGTCATGCGTGACCAGTGCGGCGGCGCCGGTCTCGAGGGCAGTTGCCGCGAGCAGGGCGTCCGGCAGCCGCAGCCCGGTCGTTGCCCGCAGCCGCGCTGCGGTGACGGCGATCTCCTCGGTCACGGCCACGACCTCGAACCCACGCAGCGCCTTTTCGTACCGCTTGGCGAGCGCGTCCAGGCCCTGCTTCAGCGGGCCGACGAGGACCTCAGCCAGGGAGATGGTGGAAATGGCGATGCTCACGACGTCGCGGTCGGCCGCCTCGAACAGCCCCGCAAACTGCTTCGCGAAGCGCGGGTGGTCTTCCAGCAGGTAGATCAGCGGCGCAGTGTCGACGACCACGAGGTCGCCTTCAGCGAGGCCGCCCCAGGGCGGCGAAGCCGCGGGCGCGGCCATTAGTCCCACTCGTCCCGCAATTTGGCAACATGGGATGTCGCCTTGCCCCACAAGCCCTTGCCCGTGCCGCGCAGCGCGAGGAACGAGGACCGGCGGCGTGCGTTCAGCAGCACGTCGGGCGCAACGATCGCGGCGTAGGGCTTGCCGTGCTTGGTCAACAAGCTGCCCTGGCCCGAGTGGGCCAGCTCGGCCAGCTGCGGCAGTTGCCTGCGGCCTTCTTCGAGCCCGACGGTGCGGTTGCGCATGGTCCGATCCTGTACAGTCTGTACGGATTATATGCCGCCGTGCGCCTCGGTGCTATCCCCAAAGGCCATGCCGGCCGTGCCGCGCTAGGATGGCCCTACCACCACGAACGTCGATGGGCGCTGCATGCACGATGACAACCTTCAATCCGTCTGGTCCTTCGTCGACGAGCGCCGCCAGCGCTACACCGACCTCAGCGACCGCATCTGGTCCTACGCCGAACTCGCGTACACCGAGCACCGCTCGGCCGCCGACGTCGAAGCCGTTCTGCGCGAAGAGGGCTTCCGCGTCGAAACGAAAGTGGCGGGCATCCCCACGGCGATGGTGGGCGAATGGGGCAGCGGCGGGCCGGTGATCGCCATCCTCGGCGAATACGACGCGCTGCCCGGCCTGTCGCAGGAGGCCGGCACGGCCACGTACAAGCCCGTGCCCGAGAACTGCAACGGCCACGGCTGCGGCCACAACCTGCTGGGCAGCGGCGCACTCATGGCCGCGGCCGCGGTGAAGGACTGGCTGGCTCGCACCGGCACGCCGGGCCGCGTGCGGTTCTACGGCTGCCCAGCGGAAGAGGGCGGCGCGGCCAAGACCTTCATGGTGCGTGCGGGCCTGTTCAAGGATGCCGATGTGGCGATCTCCTGGCACCCGGCTGCGCTCACGGGGGTGTGGGACGCCAACTCGCTGGCCAACACGCGCATCGACTTCAGCTTCAAGGGCCGCGCCTCGCATGCGGCCGCCGCGCCCCAGCTGGGCCGTAGCGCCCTGGACGCCGTGGAGCTGATGAGCGTGGGCGTCAACTACATGCGCGAACACATGCCGAGCGACGCGCGCGTGCACTACGCGTACCTCGACGCGGGCGGCATCGCTCCGAACGTGGTGCAGGCGCAGGCGAAGGTGCGCTACCTCATCCGCGCCGGCGACCTCTCGCAGATGAACCAGCTCGCGGCGCGCGTGCGCAAGATCGCGCAGGGCGCCGCGCTGATGACGGAGACCGAGGTGGAGGCGAAGGTGATCAGCGCCGTGTCCAACCTGCTGGGCAACACCCCGCTGGAACAGGCGATGCACGACGTGATGACGCGCCTGGGTGGCAACTACTTCGACGAGGCGGACTTCGCCGACGCCCAGCGCTTCCGCCCCTCCGTGACGGACAACGACATCGACGCGACCTGGCGCCGCTTCGGGCTCGTGCCGCAGGGCGGCAAGATCCTCGGCGACTTCGTGATGCCGCTGGACGCGAAGTCCACGATGCTCGGCTCCACCGACGTCGGCGACGTCAGCTGGGTCGTGCCCACCGTGCAGGCCCGCGGCGCCACGTGCATCCTGGGCACGCCGGGCCACTCGTGGCAGCTCACCGCGCAGGGCAAGCTGCCGATGGCGCACAAGGGCATGATCAACGCGGCGAAGGCGATGGCGGGCACGGCCGTGCAGGTGTTGACCGACCCCGCGCTGCTCGCGCGCGCGAAGGCGGACTACGCGGCGCGCACGGCGAAGACGCCGTACGTGTGCCCGATCCCGGACGACGTGCAGCCCGCCCTCGACATGAGCCTGCAGGCGGCTTGAGGCGCGTCAGCGAGCCGGCAGCGGCTTGGGCCCGCCGTCGGGGATCGGCGTGCGGTCCACGTTGAGCGTCATCGACACGAGCATGTAGTAGCCGGTGACGGCGACGAGGTCGGCGACGCCGCGTTCGCCGAACGCCGTCACGGCGCGCTTGTACGTGGCGTCGCTCACGCCGCGATGGTCGAAGTACTCCGTGACGAAGTCGTAGACCACCTGCTCGTCCGGCTTCATGTTCGCGGGCACGCGGTTGTTGCGCAGGTCCTCGGCGACGGCGGGGTCCAGCCCGCCCGCCATGGCGAGCCGGTGGTGCGCGAACCACTCGTACTGCGAGTCCCAGCGGCGCGCGGTGATCAGGATCGCGAACTCGTTCAGCCGCGGCGGCAGCGACGTGCGAAAGCGCAGGTATTCGCCGAGCTTCTGCACGCGGTCGGCCAGCTCGGGCGAGCGGTTCCACACGTTGAAGGGGCTCGACAGGGACGTGGCGCCCTGCGCGGCGGCGGGGCTGCCGACGGATGCGCGTGGCCCGGTGCGGATCGCGTCCGCCACGGCGCGCTGGTCGGGCGTCATTTCGCTGTAGGGCGTGAGCGCGAAGCGGCGCGGGCCCTCGTGGCGGCTCGGGTCAGGTGCCACGCCGGCGCATCCAGCGGCCAGGGATGCCATCGCCAGCGGTGCAATGGTGCGGGTGATGCGTTCGTGCATGGGCCCTCCGTGTCGGTTGGACGGCATTCTAGGATCACTCAAATGCATGTGGCGGCAGCGTGCCCTTCGGCATATGTTTTCAGCGAAGCGCTACACGTGGAGGCCACCAATGACCCGCAGGTGCGAAATCGCACGGCGAGCGCGAAGGGCGCTTGCCAGAATGGGCTCTGAACTCCCAGGAGAAGCCATGAAATCCATGCAGCTCTTGCGCCTCGCCGCGGCGCTGGCAGTGACGGCCGCGTTTCACTCCCACGCCCTCGCCGACGTCACCGGGGTCGCCGTGATCTCGAGTTCGCCGTACGGCAACTTCCGAGGCATGGCGTTCACCCGGCACGAGCTGCGCGTGGAAGGCCAGCTCGTCCCCGAACGTGAAGCCATCGGCGACCTGGCAAAGGCCAAACGCAACGCGAGCGGCAGCGTCGACTACGCAACGCGCGTGACGGTCGTGGCGCCCGTGTCGGGCGGGCGAGGCACGCTCCTCGTGGACATCCCGAATCGCGGCCGGCCGATCGCCGCCGGCCTGCTGAACGGCCCGGGCGTGCCGATCGGCCAATGGCAGCCGGGCAACGGGTTCCTGCACGACGAAGGGTTCGCGGTCGCCGCGATCGCCTGGGAGCTGGGGCATGGCATCGAACTGCCCACGGTCGCAGGGGCGGACGGCAAGCCTCTCTTCGTCGAGGAAGCCGCGCTGTCCATCGTGCGCGACGTCGCCGAGTTCCTGAAGAAGTCGCCGAGCGAGCTCAACCCGCTGGCGGGCAAGGTGCAGCGCGCGATCGGGTTCGGGTATTCGCAGACAGGGCGCTTCCTCAAGAGCTTCCTGCTCAAGGGGTACAACCACACGGCGTCGGGGCCGCTGTTCGAAGGCCTGCACATCTTCGGCGCGATGTCCGGCGGCATCCAGCTGCGCACGCTCGCGGGGCCGGCGTCCGGCGCGGGGCAGATCCCGACCTTCGAGGACCCGGAGTTTCGCGGCGTCGCCGAGGAGCCGCTCGCCGTCGCCCAGATCGCCGCGCGCGCGGAACGCAGCGCGAGCCGGCCGCCGCGCATGGTGTTCGTCAACACCACCACCGATTACTTCTCCCTGCGCGCATCGCTGGGCCGCACAGGCGGCAGCGGCACGCAGGACCTGCCGCTCCCCGGTTGGATTCGCGTCTATGACGTGGCCGGTGCCTCGCATGCGCTCCTCCCCGGGCGCGGCAACTGCACGCACAAGTTCGCCGAGCTCGACTGGCACCCCGTGCTGCGCTCGACGATGCTCGCGCTGGACCGCTGGATCGCCACCGGCGAGCAGCCGCCGGACAGCGTGCTGATGCCGCTGCAAGCCGCCGCAACGGGCTCGCAGGCGTTGATGGCGCCCAAGCACCTTCAAGGCGCGGTAGTGCAGGTGCCGGTGCTCGACGCCGACGGCAACGCGCGTGGCGGCATCCGGCTGCCGGAGCTCGAAGTGCCGCTCGGCTCGCACGCCGTGCAGAACCCGCCGCTGAACTTCCTGTGCTCGCTGGGCGCGGGCTACATCCCGTTCAAGGTGACGGCGGCGGAGCGCTCGGCGAGCGGCGATGCGCGGCCCTCGGTTGCCGAGCGTTACCGTGATGCCGACGATTACGCGAAGCGGGTCGAGGCCGCAGCGCGCGCACTGCAGGAACAGCGCTTCCTGCTGCCCGGTGACGCCGCGGCAATCGTGAAGCGCACCGCCGCAGTGGACGTGTTCGGCAAGCGCTGAAGCGCGCGCTACAGCGTGCCGCCCGAATCCCGGTTCGGGATCGTCGACGGGTCGATCATGGCCACCCTCACGCCCGTGCGGTGGGTGGTGTGCGAGCGCGTGATCTCGCCCGTGTACAGGTGCCACATGTCGCGCAGCGGGAAGGTGCCGAAGAGGCCGCCGCCGGTGCGGAAGTTCACGTTGAACTGCTGGCCGTCGACCACGCCGCCGCCCGTGTTGTTCACCCCGATCAGCCAGCCGTTGCCCAGCGACACCGTCCAGTGGCAGGTGTTCTCCGAGCCGGGCTCGCTGCCGCGGAAGTTGACGATCATGCCGCGCGGCACGTTCGGGCAGCTGCCGTCGTCGTTCAGTTGCAGCTCCACGCCGTCGCCGCAGATCGCGTTGGCATTGAGCGCGTCGATGCGCATGCCGTGGCGCAGCAGCCAGCGCAGCGAGACGAAGCCCGCCTTGTACAGCCACCAGTACACGCCGTCGTAGCAGATGCCCATCGGCGGCACCGGGTTGGAGCGCGCCATGAGTTCCATCGGGGGCACCGTGGGCCCGCCCTTGCCGACGCGCTCCGCGGTGTCCGCCAGCGTGGCGGTCGCGGGCGTGGCCGGCACGGTGTACGACAGCACGGCCTCGTTCACCACGGCCGTGCTCTTGTGAAGGTACGCGTTCTTGGTGGTGATGCGGCTTTGCACCGGGTTGCCCATCCAGTTGACCGGCACCGAAACGCCCGGCGCGCCCTTCATGCGGGCCCAGTGGTCGCCGAAGTACGCGCGCTGGCAGAGCATCAGCGCGCGCACCGCGTGGCCCGTGTTCGTGTTGCCGAACACGGCATAGCGCTTGTAGCCGGTGAGCGAGAGGTCCGCGCCGATCTGCGACTTCACGCCGCGCACGGTGGTGTCGACGTGCGTGGCGAGCGCATCGTTCAGGCCGCGGATGTACGCGATGGTCTGGTCGTAGCGCTGCTGGTCGGTTTTGTCGGGCATGGGCGGCGATTCTTCGGGCCGCATGCCGTGTGTGTCAAGCCGACGGCACCCTCCCCATCACTGATGAGTTGCGCTCAAAGCACGAGCGCTATGACGAAGATGCCGATCATCATGAACGCCAGCACGAATTTGGCGAGCATGCCCGCGAGCAGGCCCAGCCAGGTGGCGATACCGACGCGCACGGCCTGCTGGTGGTTGCGCCGCGCGAGGAATTCGCCGAGTGCCGCGCCCACGAGGGGCATGAAGAACACGCCGACGAGGCCCATGAAGATGCCGACGACGGTGCCGAGCGCGGCGCCGACGATGGCCTGCTTGCTTGCCCCGGCACGCTTCGCGCCGAGTACCGCCGCTACGTAGTCCATCGCCCACGAGAGCAGGGCCAGCACCGCGATGACGGCGACGGTGAGCACGCCCACCTTCGTGAAGTTGTCGATCCAGGCGCCGAGCAGGATGCCGCCGAAGACGAGGAGCGTGCCGGGCAGGGCGGGCAGCACGATGCCGGCGAGCCCCACGAGGATCAGGGCCGCGCTGGCCAGCCAGAGGAGTTGGTCGTTCATCTCACGCAGAATACGCCCCATGTCCCGGAGCCATCGTTTCATTGCCGCCGCGGCCGCGGCTTTCCTTGCCGCCACCGCGTTTGCCAACCTCGCCGATGCCCCGCCGCCCCTCCTCGAAGTCGCGCGCACGCACGGCGACAAGTACGTGTTTCGCGTGTACTGCAAGGACGGCGCGAACGGCCGCTACGTCGCCACGATGAAGATCGACCTGAAGGCCGGCACCGTCAACGACACGCCCTACCGCATCGAGGGCACCGCGCTGCGCTGGGCCGCGCGCAACGCGCCGGCCCAGGGCTTCGCGGACAAGCCGCAGGAGCGCAGCATCGAGGTCGAGGGCCTGCGCTACACCGGGCCCATCCTCGGCGGGCAGGTCGGCAGTTTCGAGTGCACGCCGAGCAAGGAGCGGCCGCCCGGCGTGATCTTCTCGCCCTGATTGCCATTGCCCCGCCGCTCCGCTAGATTGCGACGGCTGACGAAGGAGTAGTACATGGGGTGGCGAATCTGGGGGAGCACGCTCCTCGCGCTGGCGGTGGCGGGGTGCGGAGGCGGGTTGGGAGGGCAGCAGGGCAGCGAGGCCGCGGCAGGTGCCCGGCCAAGTGCGCAGGCGCAGCAGGCCACGGACCCGACGACGGGCGCGCTTCGGGTGTTCCAGGCTTTCAACGGCCGCGCACCCACCGCGGCGGAATTCAACGCCTTCTCGTCCGCCGACTCGCGGATCCTGGCGATCGGCTTCGCGGCCGGCTTCGCGCAGCTGTCCGATGCGTCGCTCGCCGCGAGCGTGCTCGCGAACCTCGGCGTCAACGCGCAGGCCGTCAACGCCGCTTCGAGGGAGATCCTGCAAGCGGCGCTCACGCAGTTCTTCGCGGCGAACGGCGCGGCCGCGCGCGGCGTGATCGTGAACAACCTGGTGGGGCTGCTCGCGGGCCTGGAAAGCGACGCGACCTGGGGCACGGCGGCCCGTGCGTTCAACACCACGATCAACAGCACGCGGGCCATCGTCGCGGCATCCACGGGCGGTTACTCCAACTGCCTGCCGTCCGTGGCGCAGGGGTTCAGCGGCAACGTAGAGACGACGGCCGCGTCCACGGGTGATGCGGGCAGCTCCGGCGACGGCGGCAGCGGCGGCGGCGCCGCGGCCGGCGGCGGTCTCGGCAAGGTGCTCGGCGGCACGATGACGGTTGTCGACCTCTCGACCGGGGCCACGGTGGGGCAAGGCATCACCGACGCGAACACCGGGCTCGTGACCATTCGCACCTGCAGCCTCGCGGGCCCGTTCCTGCTGACGCTGGAAGGCCGCGCCGGTGCGCGCTACTTCGACGAAGGCCGCAACGCGCTGCTGGACTTCCCGGCCGGCACCGCGCTGCACGCGCTGGTCGACCGCTGGGACGAGCACGTGGGTGTGTCGCCCATCACCGAGGCCGCCTACCGCTATGCGCTGAACAACCTGCGCGGCAACCCGGGCGCCATTGCCGCAGGGCAGGCCCCGCTGCTCGAATCGGGTTCCCTGCTCGGCCTGACCGCCGCCCAGGTGAGGGCGGCGAATGCAGTCGCCGCGAGCGAGATCAATGCCCGCTTGCCGGATGCGTACCAGCTCGCTTCCGCCAAGACGCTGCCGACGCCGATCGATGCCTCGAGCGCCACGAGCGCATTGCCGGCGAGCGCGTACGGGCGTTCGGCCGCCGTCAACGGCGGCCTCGTGCAGGCCACCGACTTCTTCAACCAGAACGTGGCCGCCCCTGCGCTCTCCCTGGTTGCCACGCTGGCGCGCGACCTCACCGACGGCCGCATCGACGGCTTTGCGCTGGACGGCAGCGCGGTGTCGACGACCGAGTCGCTCGCCTACTCCAACATCGAGCTGCCGCAGGTGGGCACGATCGGCGCCAACGCCATGGTGACGCGCTTCGGCCGCACGACGCTGCTGCCCGCGCAGCCCACGGTGGACAAGCAGGGCTTCGTCGGCACCAACATGTCCAATGCGATGACGTGCGAGGACGTGATGGACACGGTGGCGCTGCTGAGCGACGGCTCCGTGACGCTGCAGCGCCGTTTCCCGACCAACGTCAACGGCACCTGCAGCTTCACCTTCAGCGCGGCGGAGAACGAGCGCGTGGTGAAGACGCGCAACTTCCTCACCGGCATCAAGGCAATCAGCACCACGGGTGGCACGGCCGGTTTCGCGGTCAAGCGCGATGGCACCGTCTATGGGTGGGGGCGCAGTTTCTGCGGCTCGATCCACCCGTCGTTCACGGACGGCCTGTACCTGCAGCCGCAGGTGCTGCCGGGCCTGCGCAACATCACCGCCGCGTCCACCAACAGCGCCAACACCATCCTGCGCGACGACGCGGGCGGGGTCTACTACTACGGGGTGCGCGGCGGGATCCCGTTGAACGGCACGGTGCCGGCCGGCCGCGCGCGCTGCGGCCCCGTGGCCACCCTGGCCAACGGCACGCAGTACACGCAGACCTACGACTTGCAGCCCCAGCGTGCCGCGCTCGCGAACGTGGTCGACGTCGCGACGAGCTGGTCGAACTTCTTCGCGCTCACGGCCGACGGCGTGCTGTATGGCTGGGGCGAGGGCGTGTGGGGCGAGCTCGCCAACTCCAGCGGCCAGGTGCTGGACGGCAACCTGATGGGTTCGCCCATCGCCTCGCCGACGCCCATCGCGGGCCTGGGCAAGGTGCGCCAGTTCGCGGAGAGCGCCGGCACGGTGTACGCGCTGCAGCGCGACGGCACCGTCATGGCCTGGGGGGCCGACCACCTCGGGCTGCTGGGCGCGGGCACGGTACGCCACACGCTGCGGCCGGCGGCGGTGCCGGGCCTCACGTCCATCGCGCAGATGGCGGTGGCGTACGACATGCTGCGCTTGCGCCGCTTCGACGGCACCTTCCTCGCCTGGGGCACGGTGCGGCAACCCGCCGCCCGTTACCTCGTGCCGACCGTGGTGCAGCCGGCCGAGCGGGTGCGCTACTTCGAGGCAAGCGGCGTCAACTTCTCCGTGTACATGGGTTCGGGCAAGTTGACGTCGGACATCATGGTCGGTTTCGACATCACCGACTCGGTGCGTTAGCCGCCTTCGGCGGGGTGCTTCCGGTCGGCGGGCGTGCCGCCCATGCCGCCCGCGCTCGGGTAGCCGCCGGTGGGCCAGCTCGCGGGATCCTTCTCCACGGTTTCGGTGGTCGCGCGGTCCGCGGCCTCGGCGCGCGCGGACACGTCGCCCATCTCGCGCGGCACCAGCGGCGGGGCGACCTTGGCCTTCTCGTACCAGTTGCGCACGATCTCGGCCGCCGTTTCGCGGCCGCCGAGGCCGAAGGCGAGGCCCGCCGCGAGCGCGATGGCGCCCACCACGGCCATGAACAGCGTGTTGACCAGCGTCGTCGCGATACCGATCTGGTTGACGGCCACGACGATCGCGAAGGCCCACACCAGCGCCGAGGCGACCTTGGCGAGCATGTGCGCGTTGCTCAGCCCGGCTTCGGAGGCGGTGCCGCGCACGAGGTTGCTCAGGCCGCGCGCGGCGAGGCCGCCGATGACGAGGACCACGAGCGCGACCACCACGTTCGGCAGCCACAGCAGCAGCTGGCGCAGCACGTCCGACACCGCGGGCAGGCCGAGCGCGTCGAATGCCACGACAAGCGCGATCAGGCGGATGAACCACTTGAGCACCAGGCCGATCATGCCGGCCGAGTCGGTGTTCATGCCCATGCGCTGCACGAACTCGGCAAAGCCCGAGCGCTGGGCCAGCTCGTTGAAGCGCACCGTGCGCAGCACGCCGGCCAGCGCCTTCTCGAGCAGCGTGGCGATGAACCAGCCGACGATGACGATGAGCGCGAAGCCCAGGATCTTGGGTATCGCCGAGAAGAACAGGATGAATGCGGCCGACAGCGATGTCAGCATCGCGTCGCCCCAATCGGAGACGGCTGTGGTGGGCATGGCGGGACCTCCAGACTTTCGTGAATTTCTTCACTCTCATCCGTTGCCCGCCGAGGCCCCGTCGGATGGGCGCGGCCCTCCGTGTAGGAGGAATCAGCCGCTACAGCGACTGCTTTGGCTCGGCCGTGTGCGGCACCAGCAGCGCGTCGGCCCACAGCGCGCGGTTGAGCAGCCAGAACGCCGCGTTGATGGCCACTCCCTGCACCATGCGCACCGCGTTGGGCAGGAAGAGCACGTAGGCCGGGTTGTCGCCGAGCGCGCCGGCGCACCACGCGCCGAAATGCGGCGGCTGGTCCTGCGCGGCCATCTCGCGCGTGTTGAGGACGTTGCACACGCGCGCGAGGTCTTCCACCCGGTGTGGCAACTGCAGCACGCAGAACAGGCCGCCGCCGAGCTCCGGGTGGGGCTGGTCGAGCATCATCTGGAGCAGGGCGGTGCGCGGTTCCTCGTCTTCGGCAGTTGCTTCGCCCGGCCTGGCCAGGTTGATCTCCGCGTTGAGGGCCGCCCCTTCGACGCTGCACTCGGCCATGGCGTTGATGCGCTCCTGGATCGCGGTGAAGTCGTCCACGCCCCAGTCGGAGGAGCCGCTCTCGCCGGCCGCGCCCGCGGCCTGCCGGCGCAGCCCGCCGAGGATCGGCTCCGCGCCCATCAGCATCGCGAACAGCACCAGCGGCAGGTGCAGCGTGGGCCAGGCGTGCTCCTCGCCCTTGTAGATGGTCAGGCGCGAGCCGACGAAGCCGTGGCCTTCGTCGAGCGTGAGCGCGCCGAAGGTGGCGAGGCGGTTGGCCGCGAGGGCCGCTTCCGGGGTCGAGAGCCCTTGCGAGATCTCGTGCGGCATGCCGCTCGTGATGCGCACCACGCCCGCGATCTCGCGGCCGGGGTGCGTGGGGCCTTCGCCCGGCACGACCTCAGCGCGCACGGCGTAGGGGCCGTGGTTCGCGGTGATCGCGTTGCCTTCGAGCGTGGCTTCGAGGCCGGAGCCCTGCAGCTTGGGCAGGAGGTCGGCAAGGGAGATGGCTGGCGCGGGGGAATCGGGATTCATCGGCAGCGAATCTACTGCATGCGCGGGTTTTGCCAAATAATGGCAAATACGCTAGCATGCTCCGCATGGGCACGATGAACATCTCCCTGCCGGACGACATGAAGCAGTTCATCGACCAGCAGGTCAGCGAGCGCGGGTACGGCACCACGAGCGAGTACCTGCGCGACCTCATCCGCAAGGAGCAGGACAGGCAGCACCTGCGCAGCCTCATCCTTGAAGGCATGGCATCGCCCCGCGTGGGCGAGGCGGATCCCGCTTACTTCGAGAAGCTGCGGCAGCGTGCCGCCGGCAAGACCCCGCGCGCCACTCCCGCGGCCAGGAAGTCCCCAGGTCGAAAGTAGGCGGCGGTGGCTGCCAGACCCGTCGTCCGGCTCTCGCTGGCGGAACGCGACGTCGAGTCGGCCATCGACTATTACCGCGAGCAAGCCGGTGTACCTGTCGCCCTTGCCTTCGTCGAGGCTGTCGAAGTGGCGCTGCGGCATATCAGCCGCAACCCTGCCATGGGTTCGCCGCGTCTCGGCCACGAACTCGGCATCCCGGGCCTGCGGTCGTGGCCTCTCAACCGGTTCCCGTACCTCGTCTTCTATTTCGAGAAGCCGCACGAGGTCGATGTCTGGCGGGTGCTGCACATGGCCATGGACGCGGGCCATTGGCTGCAGTGAGATAATTGAAGGTTCAGTCTGCAGGACCCCATGAGCACTCCGAAATTCACCGTCGCCGACATCCGCCAGACCTTCCTGGACTTCTTCAAGGACAAGGCGCACACGGTCGTGCCCTCCAGCCCGCTCGTGCCCGGCAACGACCCCACGCTGATGTTCACCAACTCCGGCATGGTGCAGTTCAAGGACGTGTTCCTCGGCACCGACAAGCGCCCGTACGTGCGCGCGGCCTCGGTGCAGGCCTGCCTGCGCGCCGGCGGCAAGCACAACGACCTGGAGAACGTGGGCTACACGGCGCGCCACCACACGTTCTTCGAGATGCTGGGCAACTGGAGCTTCGGCGACTACTTCAAGCGCGAATCGCTCAAGTGGGGCTGGGAGCTGCTCACGCAGGTCTACAAGCTGCCGGCCGACAAGCTCTGGGCCACCGTCTACATCGACGACGACGAGGCCTACGACATCTGGACGAAGGAGATCGGCCTGCCGCCCGAGCGTGTGGTGCGCATCGGCGACAACAAGGGCGGCAAGTACCAGAGCGACAACTTCTGGATGATGGCCGACACCGGCCCCTGCGGCCCGTGCAGCGAAATCTTCTACGACCACGGCCCGCACATCCCCGGCGGCCCGCCCGGCAGCCCGGACGCCGACGGCGACCGCTACATCGAGATCTGGAACCACGTGTTCATGCAGTTCGACATGCAGCCGGACGGCAGCGTGAAGAAGCTGCCCGCGCCCTGCGTGGACACCGGCATGGGCCTGGAGCGCCTCGCGGCCATCCTGCAGCACGTGCACAGCAACTACGAGATCGACATCTTCGACACGCTGATCAAGGCCGCGGCCCGCGAGACGCACACGAAGGACCTGTCGAACCCGTCGCTGCGCGTCATCGCCGACCACATCCGCGCCACGTCCTTCCTGGTGGCCGACGGCGTCATCCCGTCCAACGAAGGCCGCGGCTACGTGCAGCGCCGCATCATCCGCCGCGCCATCCGCCACGGCTACAAGCTCGGCCAGAAGCAGCCCTTCTTCCACAAGCTGGTGCCGGACCTCGTCAAGCTGATGGGCGATGCGTACCCCAACCTGCGCGAGAGCGAAAAGCGCGTGATGGAGGTGCTGAAGGCCGAGGAAGAGCGCTTCTATGAAACGCTCGCCAACGGCATGGAGATCCTCGACGCGGCGCTCGCGGGCAACGCGAAGGTGCTGCCCGGCGACGTGGCCTTCAAGCTGCACGACACCTACGGCTTCCCGCTGGACCTCTCGGCCGACGTGTGCCGCGAGCGCGGCGTGACGGTGGACGAGGCGGGCTTCAACGCCGCCATGGACAAGCAGAAGGCGCAGGCGCGCGCCGCCGGCAAGTTCAAGATGGACCGCGGGCTGGAATACGCCGGCGTTTCCAACATCTTCACCGGCTACGAGAAGCTGGAGGAGCAGGCCAGGGTCGTGGCGCTGTACGCCGAGGGCGCGCAAGTCGACGAGCTGAAGACCGGCGAGCTGGGCGTGATCGTGCTCGACACGACGCCGTTCTACGCGGAGTCGGGTGGCCAGGTCGGCGACCAGGGCGTGATCGAGTCGCAGGGCGCGAAGTTCGTCGTCGAGGACACCCAGAAGATCAAGTCCGACGTGTACGGCCACCACGGCATGGTTACCGCGGGCTCGCTCAAGGTGGGGGACAGCGTCGCGGCCAAGGTGGACATGGCCAAGCGCCAGTCCACGATGCGCAACCACAGCGTCACGCACCTGATGCACAAGGCGCTGCGCGAGGTGCTGGGCGGGCACGTGCAGCAGAAGGGCTCGCTGGTCGACGCCGACAAGACGCGCTTCGACTTCACGCACAACGCGCCCGTCACCGAGGAGCAGGTTCGCGACATCGAACAGCGCGTGAACGCCGAGATCCTGATGAACCAGCCGACGCAGGCGCGCGTGATGGAGATCGAGGCCGCCAAGGCCACCGGCGCGATGATGCTGTTCGGCGAGAAGTACGGCGACACCGTGCGCGTGCTGGACATCGGCAGCTCGCGCGAGCTGTGCGGCGGCACGCACGTTTCGCGCACGGGCGACATCGGCCTGTTCAAGATCACCAGCGAAGGCGGCGTGGCCGCGGGCATCCGCCGCGTGGAGGCCGTCACCGGCGCCAATGCGCTGGCCTACCTGCAGCAGCTGGAGAACACCGTGAACCGTGCGGCCGGCGCGCTGAAGGCGCCCGCCACCGAGCTGCAGGCGCGCATCGCGCAGGTGCAGGAGCAGGTGAAGTCGCTCGAGAAGGAAGTTGCGGCGCTCAAGGGCAAGCTGGCTTCCTCGCAGGGCGACGAGCTGCTCGCGCAGGCGGTGGACGTGAAGGGCGTGAAGGTCCTTGCCGCGCGTCTCGAAGGCGCCGACGCCAAGACGCTGCGCGAGACCATGGACAAGCTCAAGGACAAGCTCAAGTCCGCGGCAATCGTGCTGGCCAGCGTCGATGGCGGCAAGGTCCAGCTCGCCGCCGGCGTCACCGCCGACAGCATGGGCAAGGTCAAGGCCGGCGAGCTGGTGAACTTCGTCGCCCAGCAGGTGGGCGGCAAGGGCGGCGGCAAGGCCGACATGGCCATGGCCGGCGGCAACGACGCGAGCAAGCTGCCCGGTGCCCTGCAGTCGGTGCAGGGCTGGGTGGCCGAGCGCGTCTAGGCGGGCATCGGCACTTCGAGCTTCGCGCCGTGGGCCTGCGCGATGGCCACGAGCTTGCCCAGGTCCGGCGCATCCGGCGCGATCTCGCGGTCGAAATGCGCGAACATCGCCGACGCATTGCCCTTGCCGGTGAACGACACCATCTGCCCGCCGCCCGCGCCGAAGCGGAACCAGTGCGGCGTGCCCGCGGGGATCTGCACCATCGTGCCCGGCACGGCCACGAGCTGGTCGGCGCCGAGGCCGAAGGCGATCTCGCCCTGCGTGACGTAGAACACCTCGTCCCACGGGTGGCTGTGCGGTGGCGGCCCGCTGCCCTCGGGGCCCTGCTGCAGGAAGACCTCGTGCGCGCCGGTGTCGTGCCTGGAGGCCAGCACGGTGATGCGCTCGCCCACGACGTTGAGCGCGGCGGGGTAGCTGTCGGGGAAGACCACGATCGGTTGCCTGTTCATCGCATCTGCTCCTTGCGGGTGGTTGGTGCCTGCATTGAAGCCGTTGCAAGCCGTTCCATCAACGGACAGAATCGCCATGCACTGTCGACTTTTATCGAACAATGGCGATCGACCTCGTGATGGCGATGCGGGTGTTCCACGCGGTCGTGGACGCGGGCAGCTTTGCCGGCGCGGCCGACCGGCTGGAGTTGTCACGCGGCATGGCAACGCGCTACGTGGCCCAGCTGGAGTCGCACCTGGGCGTGCGGCTGCTCCATCGCACCACGCGTTCGCTCTCGCTCACCGGCGCGGGCAACGAGTACCTGCAGCGCTCGGCGCAGATCCTCACGGCGGTGGACGAAGCCGAGCGGGCGGTGGCGCAGGAGGCGGCCGCGCCGCGCGGGCTGCTGCGCCTCACGGCGCCGGCCATCCTCGCGCCGGTGCTCGCGCCGGCGATCGCGGGTTACCTGAAGCGGCACCCGCAGGTGGAGGCCGACGTGCAGCTGAACGACCGCATCGTGGACTTGGTGGAAGGCGGCTTCGACCTCGCGCTGCGCATCGCGCGGCAGGTGGACCCGGGGCTGATCGCGCGGCCCGTCATGCGTTTCTCGATGGTGGCGTTCGCGTCGCCCGCTTACCTCAAGGCCCATGGCACGCCGCGCACGCCGCCCGACCTGCACGCGCACAACTGCATCTGGCACCCGCACACGCCGATCGGCAACACCTGGCACTTCAGCCGCGGGAAGGAGTCGCATGCCATCCCCGTCAAGGGCAACATGCGCGCGAGCAGCGGCCGCATGCTGCTCGATGCGGCCGTGGCGGGGCTGGGTGTCTGCTACGAGCCGGACTTCCTGGCCGCGGACATGCTGCGCGCCAGGAAGCTGGTGCAGGTACTGCCGGCATGGCGCACGATCGACGCCGACCTGTTCGCCGTGTGGGCGAACCGGCGGTTCATGCCGCCCAAGGTCCGCGCCTTCGTGGACTACCTGGTCGAGTTCAGCGCACGACCTTCCCGTCGGCCGTGATCGTCACCAGGTCGATCGCCCGCACCGAGTCGCGCACGCCGGCGCGCAGGTTGATGCGGAAGCCGCCGACGTCGTAGTCCGTCATCGACGCCATCGCCTTCTGCAGGCCGGCGCGGTCCCAGTTCTTGCCGGCGCGGCGCACGGCCTCGGCGAAGGCCTTGGCGGCGATGAAGCCCTCGAGGCTCTCGTAGGAGGGCGTCTGGTCGGAATTGTCGATCGCGGCGTTGTATTCCTTGACGATCGGCACGGTCGTCTTCTTGGGCGGGGGTACGACCTGCGAAACGACGACGCCGCCGATCTCCTTGCCCAGCGCGGTGAAGAGCGGGTCGATGCCGACGACGGAGAAATTCAGGAACGCGCCCGCGTAGCCCGCCTTGCGCATCTTGCGGATGAAAGCGGCCGTCGTGTTGAAGAGCGACACCTGGATCACCGCGTGCGGCGGCGCCTTCATCAGCTGCGTGACGGCGGCGTCCACCTTGTCGCTGTTGACCGGCACGAAAGCCTGCGCCACCAGCGGCGGCAGCTTCTGTTCGGCCAGGGCCTGCTGGATCGCGGCGAGGCCGGCGCGGCCCATCGCGTCGTCCTCCGCGACCACGGCCATGCGCGTCTGCCCGAGCGTCGCGCAGTGGCGCACGATGCGGAAGGCCTCGTCCGCCAGGCTCGGGCGCACGTGGAAAACGTTGGCGTGCGCGGTGTCGCGCAGCTTGTCCGAAGCGGCAAAGGGCGCGAAGAAGATCGTGCTTTCCTTGGCCGCGACTTCCGCGGCCGCGTCGCCGCTGCCGGTGCCGACGAAACCGAAGAGCACGTCGGCGCCTTCGGACACCAGCTTCTTCGCGTTCTCGGCGGCCTTGGCCGGCACGTAGCCGTCGTCCATCTGGCGCAGCTCGAAGCTCCAGCCCGGGTTGTCCTTGCGGGCATTGAACGAATCGAAGTACAGCTTGGAGCCGCCGGCGAATGCCAGCCCGATCTGGTCGGCCGCGCCGGTGAGCGGCACCGACTGGCCCAGCACGATCTTGCGCCCCGCCTTGGCCTGCGCCCAGGCGCCGCCGTAACCCAAACTACCCACACCAGCGGCAACTGCCGCACCCAAAAATTTCCTGCGCTCGCGATGCATTGACTTCAACTCCTGATGGGCCTTGGCAGCCGCTGCGGACGATACGCGACTCGCGCAGGCCCGACAATCCGGGTATGCAGCCGTTCGACCGTCCATCCATGCACGTTTGTCATGCCCGCCGCGCATTGCTCGCATATCCCCTGTCCGTGGCCGTTTCCGCGGCCATGGCCCAGCAGGGCGCGCAGGTGCGCGCATGGCCGGCGGGGCGTGCAGCGCCTGCTTTCGACGTGACGGACCTGCAGGGCCGGCGCTGGTCCGCGCCCGGGGCCGGCAAGGCGCTGGCCGTGAATTTCTGGGCCACCTGGTGCGAGCCCTGCCGCAGCGAGATGCCCACCTTGCAGCAACTCTCGGAGTTCTACGCCGACAAGCTCGCCGTGGTCGCGTTGAATTTCAAGGAGCGGGCCGCGACGGCCCAGCGGTTCGCCAGGCAGGGCGGCTTCGACCTGCCGATCGCGCTTGACCCCGACGGCGACGTGGCGAAGCGTTGGGAGGTCAAGGTCTTCCCCACCACCATCCTCATCGACGCGGCGGGCCGCCCGCGCTGGCGCGTGCAGGGCGAGATGGACTGGACCGGCAAGGAAGCGCTGGCGCTGGTGGAGGGCCTTTGGCGATAATCGCCGCCATGAACACCACCCGCCGCCACCTCCTGCAGGCTTCCGCATCGCTCGCCGCCGCCGGTGCGGCCCCGTGGTCCTTCGCCGCCGAGGCCTCGCGCCGGTTCGATCCGCAGCCGGGCGCGTGGCGCACGTTCGAGGTGACGACGCGCGTCGACCTGGAGCAGGGCGACGGCCCCACCCAGCTGTGGCTGCCGATCCCCTCGGTCAACACCGGGTGGCAGCTGTCGCTGTCCAGCACGTATGCGAGCAGCGGGGAGGCGCGCATCGCGGGCGATTCCGCCGAGGGCGCGCGCATGGTGCACGTGGAGTTCGCGCCGGGCGCCAACCGCTGGGCCGAGGTGACGAGCCGGGTGCAGACGCGCAACCGGGCCACCACGTGGGACAAGAGCACGCCGGTTGCCGAGTCGCCCGACACGCTGGCGTACTACCTGCGCCCGACGACGCTGATCCCCACCGACGGCATCGTGCGCAAGACGGCGCTCAAGGCCATCGGCAATGCCACGGCCGATCACCAGAAGGCCGAGCGCATCTACCAGTGGGTGGTGGCCAACGCGTGGCGCGAGCCCGAGGTGCGCGGCTGCGGCGAGGGCGACATCAAGACCATGCTGGAGACGGGCAACCTGGGCGGCAAGTGCGCCGACCTCAACGCGCTGTTCGTCGGGCTCTGCCGCTCGGTGGGCGTGCCCGCGCGCGACGTGTATGGGCTGCGGCTGGCGCCTTCGGCGTTCGGCTACAAGGAACTGGGCGGGAACCCGCTCAACCTCAAGGGCGCGCAGCATTGCCGCGCCGAGGTGTACCTCAAGGCCCACGGCTGGACCGCCATGGACCCGGCCGACGTGGCCAAGGTGATGCGGCAGGAGACGCCGCAGTGGATACGCGACCTGAACCACCCGCTGATCACGCCGGTGCGGCAGGGCCTGTTCGGTGGCTGGGAGGGCAACTGGGTCGCGTGGAACACCGCGCACGACGTCAAGCTGCCCGGCTCGAAGAAAGGCCCGCTGGGCTTCCTCATGTACCCCACGGGCGAGGACAAGGAAGGCCGCTTCGACTCCTACACGCCGGACCTGTTCAAGTACACGATCCGCGCCCGCGAGGTTTAGAGCCCCCACGCTCCCCGCTTCGCGAGGTTCGCTGCCCCCCGAGGGGGCTGCCGCGCCTTGGGGCGGCCCGGCGGCGCGGCCTAGGCCTTTCGAAACACGAGGTCCCACACCCCGTGGCCCAGTTTCAGGCCGCGGTTCTCGAATTTCGTCAGTGGCCGGTAGTGCGGCTTGGGCGCGTAGCCTTCGGCGGTGTTGCGCAGGTGCGGGTCCGCCGTAAGCACCTCCAGCATCTGCTGCGCGTAGTTCTCCCAGTCGGTGGCGCAGTGGATGTAGCCGCCGCTCTTGAGGCGCTCGACGAGTTTCGCGACGAAGGCCGGCTGCACGAGGCGGCGCTTGTGGTGCCGCAGCTTGTGCCAGGGGTCGGGGAAGAAGATGTGCACGCCGTCGAGTGAGCCCGGCGCGAGCATGTGGTCCACGACTTCGACGGCGTCGTGCTGCACGATGCGCACGTTCGTGAGGCCGCGTTCGGCGATGCGCATCAGCAGCGCGCCGACGCCGGGCGTATGCACTTCGCAGCAGATGAAGTCGTGGTCGGGCAGCACGGAGGCGATGTGCGCCGTGCTTTCGCCCATGCCGAAGCCGATCTCCAGCACGCGGGGGGCTTCGCGGCCGAAGACCTGGGTGAGGTCGAGGGCGCGCGGCTCGTAGGGGAGGATGAACCGAGGGCCCAGCGACTCGATGGCACGGGCCTGGCCGGTGGTAAGGCGGCCGGTGCGCAGCACGTAGCTGCGGATGGCACGGTAGTGCGGCACGCTCTCGGGCGTGTTCTTCTCGGGTGCGGACGTCATGGGGCGTATTGTCCCAGCCCGCGGCGGGTGTCAAGCGCGTGTCGTCGCAGCCGATGCGGGCGTCAAGCGCGTGGCGTTGCAGCCCAGGCCGCCACCGCGCCGCGCAGCCAGTCGTCCACGCTCGCGGCCGCAGGCACGGACAGACCCAGCACCTGGGCCGCGCCACGCAGAGCCGCCACGGGATCGGAGAGGTCCAAGGCCTGCGCGCCGTTCTGCTTGGAAAGTTTCTCGCCGTTGGCACCGAGCACGAGGGGCGTGTGCAGGTAGCTGGGCGTCGCGAACCCGAGGGCGCGCTGCAACAGCACTTGCCGTGCCGTGTTGTCCGCGAGGTCTTCGCCGCGCACGATGTGCGTGATGCCCTGGTCGGCGTCGTCGACCACGACAGCGAGCTGGTAGGCGAAGAGGCCGTCGGCCCGCTTCAGGACGAAGTCGCCGACTTCGCTGGCCACGTCCTGCCGCTGCGCGCCGAGCCGGCGGTCGTGCCATTCGACGACACCGGGTTCGACGCGGAATCGCCATGCACGCGCTTCGCGCCCGTGCAGGCCGTCGCGGCAGGTGCCGGGGTAGACCAGCTCCTCGTTACGCGCGCGCTCGCGCCCGAGTGCGCGCAACGCTTCCTCGATGTCCTTGCGCGAGCACGCGCAGGGGTAGGCGCGGTGCTGCGCGACGAGCTTGTCGAGCGCGGATTGATAGAGGGCCGTGCGACGCGACTGCCACACCGGCGGCTCGTCAGGCGTGAGGCCGCACGCTGCCAGTTGCCCCAGGATTTCCTCGTCCGCGCCCGGCACGCAGCGCGGCGCGTCCACGTCCTCGATGCGCACGAGCCACGTGCCGCCGTGCGCGCGCGCGTCGAGCCAGCTCGCCAGCGCAGCGACGAGCGAGCCTGCGTGCAGCGGCCCGGTGGGAGAGGGCGCGAAGCGGCCGCGGTAGCCGCTGTGCGCCGCGCCGTGGATGGCGTCGGGACCTGTCATGTCATCCGGTGCCGCTCGAGCAGCGCCGTGCGCGTGGCCTGGCTCTCCAGCTGCTTGAGCCACCACTGCTGCGCGCGCCCGCCGCCGCCGCTCGGCGCGCACCACGCATAGTGCAGGCGCACGTGGCGGTTCTGCCGCTCGACCTTCTTCAGCACCAGCCGGCCGGTCTCGACATAGGGCCGCGCCATCGGCTCGGGCAGGAAGCCCCCGCCCATGCCGCGCAGCTGCGCGTCGAGCTTGGCGCGCATCGTGGGCACGGTGAGCACGTCCTGGCCGGCGAGGATACCGCGCGTGATCCCCGTGCCGTGATCCGTCGAGTCGGCCACGGCCACCTGCCGGCACGTGCGCAGCTGGTCGTCGTGCAGCGGCTCTTTCGCCGCGGCCAGCGGATGGTGCGGCGCCACGCAGTAGACGAACTGCACGTCGCCGAGCACACGGCTGTGCACGCCGGGCGTGTTGCCCGGCTCGACGATCACGCCGAGCGCGAGGTCGGCATGGCCCGCGAGCATCGCGTCGAGCGTGCCCGACAGCGACTCCTCGCGTAGCCGCAGCCGCGTGGTCGGCGCGAGCTGGTAGAAGGCGTCGGCCAGCTCCATCACCGTGCCAAACGACAGCGCCGTATCCACCGCGATGGTGAGCTGCGATTCCCACCCCGTCGCCACGCGCTTGACGCGATGCGCAACCGCATCGATCTCCTGCAGCAGGTGCTCGCCCGAGCGCAGCAGCTCGGCGCCGGCCGCGGTGAGCTTGGCCTGCCGCGAGCTGCGGTCGAACAGCAGCACGTCCAGCGCGTCCTCCACCTGCCGCACGCGGTAGGTCACGGCGCTGGGCACCAGGCCGAGCTCGCGCGCCGCGGCGGCAAAGCTGCCGCTCTGGGCGACGGACTTGAGCAGGCCGAGCGTGTCGGGGGTCAGGGCCTCGCGGTGGGTTTGCACGGTGGGGCGGCTTTCATTCAAACGATTTGAATGATGCCATCAATGGCGGCTGACTGTCGAAACCCCTTGGGGCGCCTACATTCGCTGCTGACGAAAGGAACACGCGATGCTCACCTTGCGCAAATCCCAGGACAGAGGTTACGCCGACCACGGCTGGCTCAAGAGCTACCACAGCTTCTCGTTCGCGGGCTACTACGACCCCAAGCACATGGGCTGGGGCAACCTGCGCGTGATCAACGAGGACCGCATCGCGCCGGGCACCGGCTTCGGCACGCATGGCCACCGCGACATGGAGATCATCAGCTACGTGCTGTCGGGCGAGCTGGCACACAAGGACACGATGGGCAACGTCAAAGGCATCCCGCCGGGCGACGTGCAGCGCATGAGCGCGGGCCGCGGCGTGATGCACAGCGAGTTCAACCACGCGCCCGAGCAGCAGACGCACTTCCTGCAGATCTGGATCGAGCCCAACGTGACCGGCATCGAGCCGAGCTACGAGCAGAAGTCGTTCCCCGAAAGCGAGAAGCGCGGCAAGTTGCGCCTGGTCGCTTCGCCGGATGCGGCGCAGGGCTCGGTGAAGATCCACGCGGACGCCCGTGTTTACGCCGGCCTCTTCGACGGCGCCGAAACGGCCGAGCTGCATCTGGATGCAGGCCGCAAGGCGTATGTGCACCTGGTCAAGGGCGAATTGCAGGTCAACGGGCAAAAGCTCGGCGGCGGCGACGCGGCCCTGCTGGAAAACGAATCGCGCGTCACGGTATCCAACGGCCAAGCGGCCGAGGTGCTCGTGTTCGACCTCGGCGAATGAATTGAACCCCAACCATTGAAGGAAAAACCATGAACACCGCTGTCCTCAACCTCAACTCGCCTTCCGCGGCGCTTTCCCCGGGCCAGAACACGCTGGCGCTGATCGGCCGCGTGCTGCTCGCGTGGCTGTTCGTGCCGGCGGGCTGGTCCAAGCTGATGGCCTTCTCCGGCGTGGCGGGCTACATCGCGTCCAAGGGCGTGCCGTTCCCCGAGGTCTGCGCAGCGATCGCCATCGCCGCCGAACTCGGCCTCGGCCTGATGCTGCTGGTCGGCTGGCGCGCGCGCTGGGCGGCGCTCGGCCTCGCGATCTTCGTCGCGGTGATCACGCCCATCTTCCACAACTACTGGGCGCTGCCGGAAGCGCAGGTGATGATGCAGAAGCAGGCCTTCAACAAGAACCTGGCCGTGGTCGGCGGGCTGCTGGTCCTCACCGCTTTCGGTGCCGGTGCGTTCAGCCTCGACGGGCGCCGCAACAAGGCCTGAAGTTAGTATTGGGAGATGACCGACATCGTCGTCGTCTTCCACTCCGGTTACGGCCACACGCAGCGCATGGCGCAGGCGGTGGCCGCCGGCGCTGGCGCGCGGCTACTCGCCATCGACGCCGACGGCAACCTGCCGCCCGGCGGCTGGGAGCACCTCAAGGCCGCGGATGCCATCATCTTCGGTGCGCCCACCTACATGGGCAGCCCCAGCTGGCAGTTCAAGAAATTCGCCGACGCCTCCTCGAAGCAGTGGTACGTGCAGGACTGGAAGGACAAGCTGGCGGCCGGTTTCACCTGCAGCTCCGGCATGGACGGCGACAAGTTCAATTCGATCACCGCGATGTTCTCGCTGGCCATGCAGCACGGCATGGTGTGGGTGAGCCAGGGCCTGATGCCCAGCCAGATGCGCGCGTCGCGGCGCGACGACGTGAACTACCTCGCCTCCTACGCGGGTGCGTATGCGCAGGCCCCGTCGGATGCGGGCGCCGACGCGATGTCGCCCGGCGACCTGGAGACGGCGCGCTTGTTCGGCGAGCGTGTCGCCGCTTTCGCCGCGAAACTCAAAACGTGAGGCCCTGACATGCAAACCCTCACCGGTCACCAGAAGGACCTGGGCGGCGGCTTCCTCGTGCGGCGCCTGCTGCCGGATGCGAAGCGGCGCAGCGTGGGCCCGTTCATCTTCTTCGACCACTTCGGGCCCGCCACCGAAAAGCCCGGCGTCGATCACGACGTGCGGCCGCACCCGCACATCGGGCTGGCCACGGTCAGCTATCTCTTCGAAGGCGCGATGATGCATCGCGACAGCCTGGGGTCCGGGCAGCTCATCGAGCCGGGCGCGATCAACTGGATGACTTCCGGCCGCGGCATCGTGCATTCGGAGCGGCGGCCCGACCACCTGCGGGACCGCGAATACACCAACCATGGGCTGCAGCTGTGGGTCGCGCTGCCGCTCGCTCACGAGGAGGACGAGCCCTCGTTCGCGCACACGCCGGCGTCGGCGCTGCCGCAGGTGGACGTGGGCGGCGTGCAGGTCCGCGTGCTCGTCGGCGAGGCGTTCGGCGCGAAGTCGCCCGTGGCGGCCTTGTCGAACACGCTGTACCTCGATGTGCAATTGCCCGCGGGCGGTGCGCTCGAGTTGCCGGCATTGGCGCAGGAGATGGCGGTGTACCCGGTCGATGCGGACCTCACCGTCGACGGCGAGCCGCTGCCGGCGCGCACCATGGGCTACCTCGGTGGCGGTACTGCGCGCATCGCCGCGCAACGCGAGTCGCGCTTCGTCGTCGTCGGCGGCGACGCGCTCGAAGTGCCGCGCTTCATGTGGTGGAACTTCGTGTCCAGCCGAAAGGACCGTGTGCAGCAGGCGGCGGAGGACTGGCGCGCGGGGCGCATGGGCAAGGTGCCGGGCGACGACGAGTTCATCCCGCTGCCGCCGACGCCTTTTACGCCTCCGGAGCCGAAGTCCTAGGCTTCAGGTCCGGATCGAGCGCTTCGCGCTCGTCGAACACGAAGCAGGTGCCGTTGAAATGCGCGCCGCCGGCCTCCTCGAAGTACTTGAGGATGCCGCCTTCGAGCTGCCACACGTTCCGCAACCCCAGCTCGCCCATGTAGAGAGCAGCCTTCTCGCAGCGGATGCCGCCGGTGCAGAAGCTCACGACGGTCTTGCCTTCGAGCTCGGCACGGTGCGCCTGCAAGGCGTCGGGAAAGTCGCTGAACTTCGACAGGTGCCAGTCGAGCGCGCCCTCGAACGTGCCGTGCTCCATTTCGAACGCGTTGCGCGTGTCCAGCATCACCACCGGCCGGCCCGCATCGTCATGGCCCGCATCGAGCCAGCGCTTCACCGTCGGCGCGTCGATCGCCGGCGCGCGGCCCTGCGCCGGCTGGATCGCCGGGTGGTTCATGCGGATGATCTCGCGCTTGATTCGCACGCGCAGGCGCCCGAACGGCACCTCGGCCGACCAGCTCTCCTTCACTTCGAGCCCTTCGAAACGCGCGTCCTGCCGCAGCAGCGCGATGAACTCGCGCAGCGGCGCCTCCTGGCCCGCCAGGAAGAGGTTGATGCCTTCGCCCGCCAGCAGGATCGTGCCGCGCAAACCGCGCCGCCCGGCCTCGTGCAGCAAGGCCTCGCGCAACGCGGGCGTGTCGTCAATGCGGACGAATCGGTAGGCGGCAACGTTCAGGACGGGGGGCATGGGGCGGCAACATGCGCACAATAGGGGCTGCAGTTGTAACGAAGGAGCGGGGCGGGTGATTATCGTGCGGGCCTTCTGGGCCCTGGTCCTGTGCGTGCTTTGCGCAGCCGGCGCGGGCGCGGCCACGCCTGTCGTGCGGGGCGAGCCGCGCATGGCGCCGATGAACATCGCGCGCGAGATGGAGACCGTGCGCCTGCCCGTCTCCGGCCCGCTCGACCCGGAGGCGCTGTGGTCCGCGCCCGGCGGCATGCGGCTGAAGGACGCCGCCGCCTGGGACCTGCGCGCCGGCGAGCGCTGGGTGGGCCGCATGAGCCTGGGCGGCTCGCGCGGCGTGGAAGAGTACGTGGTGCAGGTGCCGATGCCGCAGGTGGACCACGTGCGCATCTGGTGGCGCAGCAGCGGCGGGGAATGGCGCATGGCCGAAGCCGGCGACCGCGTGCCGCTCTCGCGCTGGCCCTTCGCCAACCCGTTCCCGGCCTTCCTGCTGTCCGTGGGCGTGGAGCCCATCGACGTGGTGCTTGCCGTGGAGAACGACGCCTTCCTGCGCGCGCCGGTCACGCTGCTGCCCGATTCCGAGTTCCGCGAGAACCTCGTGCGCCGCGCCAGCTTGTCCGGCGTGATGATGGGCCTGGGCGCGATGGTCGCCATCGTGTGCGTGCTCGGCGCCATCGGCTACGGCGGGCGCTCGCGCTGGATGCTGGCGGGCGTTTCGCTGTGGACGCTGTTCGGCATCGTGGCGGCCAACGGCTACCTTACGGTGTGGTTCACCGGCGAGTGGCCCGCCTTCAACGACTGGTCGCGCAGCTTCGCGGGGATCGTGCTCGCCGGCCTCATGCTGCTGCTGTGCACCGAAGCCCTCGACGCGCTGCACGTGCGCCGCTTCGAGCGCTTGCTGGCGCTGGCCGCGCCCGTGGTGGCGCTCGTCTACGCCATCGTGCAGGTGGCCTGGTTGCCCACGCCGTGGCGCGTGCCCGCCATCGTGGTGGCCTCGGCAATCTCCGTCCTCGGGTCCGCCGCGCTGTGCGCCGTCAACCACCTGCGCGGCGGCCGCCACGCGGGCTGGGTGGCGGGCGCGATCGCGTCGATGGCCATCGCGCCCTTCGTGGCATTCGCCGCGCCGGACCAGGTGGCCAACCTCGACCTGCGCGCCGCGGTGCTCGCGGCCTCGCTTTACGTGGCGCTGCTGTTCATCCGGCAGGCGCTGATGCTGCGCGACCGCTATGGCCGCGACGTGCTGGGCCGCGCCGCCACGGCCGCCAACCGCGACCCGCTGACCGCGCTGTGGTCCTACGACGGCTTCCAGCAGCGCCATGCCGAGGCAGCGCTGCGCGAGGCGGCGGGGCAGGGGACGTCGTCGGTGATCCTCTTCGCGCTGCCTGGGCTGGACAACGCCGCGATCCAGTACGGCTCGGCTGCCACCGAGCGCGCGCTCGTGCGTTTCGCGGCCACGCTGCAGGGGCTGCTGGGCCAGAAGTGGGCGGTGGCGCGCGTGAGCCGCACGCGTTTCGCCGCGATCAGCCTGCGGCCGCTCACGCCCATCGAACTCGCCGACTGCGCCACGCAGGTGCTCGCGCATTGCTCGCGCATCGCGCAGCCGCTGAACCTGGTGAGCGACTTCGACCTGCGCATGGCCTGCAGCCGCCGCCGCATCGCCGACACGCCGATGCCCGAGCTGCTGCGCGAGCTCAAGCAGGCCGCGCTGGCGCTGGATTACCGCAAACGTATCGTTTATTTGCAGCCGATGCCGGCGGCCGCGCTGGCCGAAACGCCCGTGACCGCCTCGTAAAATCGGGTGATGTTCGTTCACCTGCGCCTGCACACCGAGTTCTCGATCGTCGACGGCACCAACCGGATCGAGGACATCGTCAAGGCGGCGGCCGCGGACGGCCAGCCCGCGCTGGGCGTCACCGACCTCAACAACCTCTTCGGCGCCATCAAGTTCTACAAGGAGGCGCGCGGCCAGGGCGTGAAGCCCGTCATCGGCTGCGAGCTGATGGTTCAGGGCTTCGGGCAGGACACGGCCGCCGTGAGCCGCATCGTCGTCCTGGTGCAAAGCCGCCAGGGCTACCTCAACCTTTGCGAGCTGCTGGCGCGCGCGTGGACGCGCAACGTCGTCAAGGCGCAGGGCGTCGTCGCGTTCGCGTGGCTGCAGGAGCTGGGCGAAGGGCTGATCGTGCTCGCGGGCGCGCAGGCCGGGCCCGTGGGCCAGGCGCTGGTTCAGGGCGACGAGGGCAAGGCGGGCGAGATCGCGCTGCAACTGGCGGGCGCTTTCCCGCACCGGTTCTACATCGAGCTGCAGCGCGCCGGCCGCAACGACGACGAGTTGCATGTCGCGGCCGCCGTGCAGCTCGCGGCGCGCCTGAAGCTGCCCGTGGTGGCGACGCACCCGGTGCAGTTCACGGCCGAAGACGATTACGAGGCGCACGAGGCGCGCGTGTGCATTTCCGAAGGCGAGATCCTCGGCAACCAGCGCCGCATCCGCAAGTTCACGCGCGAGCAGTGGTTCAAGCCGGCGGCGCAGATGGAGGCGCTTTTCGCGGATGTCCCTTCCGCGGTGGCGAACACGCTGGAGATCGCGCGGCGCTGCAACCTCGTGCTGGAGCTGGGCAAGCCGCGGCTGCCGAACTTCCCGACGCCCAACGGGATGCCGATCGAGGAGTATTTCCGGTTCGCGTCGCATGAGGGTTTGAAGGAGCGGCTGGAGCACCTGTACCCCGACCCCACCGAGCGGGAGAAGCAGCGCCCGCGCTACGAGGAGCGCCTCGAGTTCGAGCTGAACACGATCCTGAAGATGGGCTTTCCCGGCTACTTCCTGATCGTGGGCGACTTCATCAACTGGGCCAAGGACAACGGCTGCCCCGTGGGTCCGGGCCGCGGCTCGGGCGCGGGATCGCTGGTGGCGTACGCGCTCAAGATCACCGACCTCGACCCGCTTGCCTACAACCTGCTGTTCGAGCGGTTCCTCAACCCCGAGCGCGTGTCGATGCCCGACTTCGACATCGACTTCTGCCAGGGCAACCGCGACCGCGTGATCGAGTACGTGAAGGAGAAGTACGGCCGCGACGCGGTGAGCCAGATCGCCACCTTCGGCACGATGGCGGCGCGCGCCGCCGTGCGCGACGTGGGCCGCGTGATGGACATGAGCTACACGTTCTGCGACGGCATCAGCAAGCTCATCCCCAACAAGCCGGGCACGCACATCACGATTGCCGATGCGCTGAAGCAGGAGCCGCTGCTGGAGGAGCGCTACCGCAAGGAGGACGAGGTCCGCACGCTGCTGGACATGGCGCAGAAGCTCGAAGGCATGACGCGCAACGTCGGCATGCACGCGGGCGGCGTGCTGATCGCGCCGGGCAAGCTCACCGACTTCACGCCGCTGTACCAGCAGCCGGGCAGCGACTCCGCCGTCAGCCAGTACGACAAGGACGACGTGGAGGCCGCGGGCCTGGTGAAGTTCGACTTCCTGGGGCTCGCCACGCTGACGATCCTGGAGCTGGCGCGCAAGTTCATCGTGGCGCGGCACAAGGGGCAGGAGAACTTCCGCTTCGAGGATGTGCCGCTCGACGACCCGCACACTTACCGCCTCTTCACCGACGGCAAGACCGAAGCGGTGTTCCAGTTCGAATCGCGCGGCATGCAGGGCATGTTGCGCGACGCGAAGCCGACGCGCCTGGAGGACCTGATCGCGCTGAACGCGCTGTATCGCCCGGGCCCGATGGACCTCATCCCCACCTTCGTCGCGCGCAAGCACGGGCGCGAACCGGTGGAGTTCCCGCACCCGGCCGTGGCGCAGATGCTGGGCGAGACCTACGGGATCATGGTCTACCAGGAGCAGGTGATGCAGACCGCGCAGATCCTGGGCGGCTACACGCTGGGCGGTGCGGACCTGCTGCGCCGAGCGATGGGCAAGAAGAAGCCCGAGGAGATGGCCAAGGAGCGCGTCAAGTTCCGCGAGGGCGCGCAGAAGACCCACGGTATCGACGAAGGCAAGGCCGACGAGATCTTCGACTTGATGGAGAAGTTCGCGGGCTACGGCTTCAACAAGTCGCACGCCGCCGCGTACTCGCTGCTGGCCTACCACACCGCGTGGCTGAAGGTGCACTACACGGCGGAGTTCTACTGCGCCAACATGACGATCGAAATGGACAACACCGACAAGCTGAAGGTGTTGTTCGAGGACGCGGTGAAGAACTTCGGGATGACGTTCGACCCGCCGGACGTCAACCGCGGCACGTACCGTTTCGAGCCGATCTCGGACAAGGTGATCCGTTATGGCCTGGGCGCGGTGAAGGGCACCGGGCAGTCGGCGATCGAAGCCATCGTCGCGGCGCGTGAAGAGGGCGGCGCGTTCACCAGCCTGTACGACTTCTGCTGCCGCGTGGACCGCACGCGCATCAACAAGCGCACGGTCGAAGCGCTCATCAAGGCGGGTGCCTTCGATTCACTGCAGCGCAATCGCGCGTCGCTGGTCGCGTCGATCGACCGCGCGTTCGATTTCGCGAGCACCCAGGAGGCCAACGCCAACCAGGGCGGCCTGTTCGACATGGGCGACTCGCACGCCGCGAGCACGCAGGAGCCGGACCTCGTGGACGTGATGCCCTGGGGCGTGAAGGAGCGGCTGTCGTTCGAGAAGACGGCGATCGGCTTCTACCTCTCCGGGCACCTGTTCGACGAGGTGCAGATGGAGGTGCGCCGCTTCGTCAAGCGCGAGATCGGCGAGCTGGTGGACACGCGCGAGCCGCTGCTGCTGGCGGGGATCGTCGGCGACTGGCGCGTCATCAATGGGCAGCGCGGCAAGCTCGCGCTCTTCAAGCTGGACGACAAGACGGACGTGATCGAGGCGACAGCCGACGAGAACGTGTTCGGACCGCACCGTGCGTGGATCAAGGACGACGAGCTGGTCATCGTGATGGCGAAGCTGCAGCCGGACCGGTTCTCGGGCGGCTTCCGGCTGAACGTGCAGCAGGTCTGGGACCTGGCGACGGCGCGCTGCCGTTTCGGCAAGTACCTCAAGGTGGCGGTCAACGGGGTTGCGCCGGACATCGGTCGGCTGGTGAAGGAGTTCCCGCCCAAGCGCGAGATGAGCGAGCAGGGTGAGCTGGTGCGCGGCTTGACGGTGCGCCTGCTGGTGCAGCGCGCGGAAGCTGTTGCCGAGCTGCAGTTGGGCGAGCAGGCGAAGTTCTATCCGAGCGACGCTGCCTTGGCGAGTTGGATGGCGCAGGCTGACAAGGGCGCGGCGCAGGTGGTGTACGAGTAGCGCAGCGCGCAGAGCGTCATCCCGGGCTTGACCCGGGATCCATGCTCGCATGTCGCTCGTCCGCGCCACAGCCTGCCCACGCGCGGATTTGCTGACGCAATGTTGGTGCGCGACTGGTGCTGCGCTACCGTGTCACTGCAACGCCGCGCCCGGCCGGTTCGCGGCGCGAATCAAGCCCAGACGCCCACGGTGGCTGGCCTTGCGGCCCAGCGTTGCTACGAGCGCGTGCCGCAGGCGCGCATATCGAGCAACGCGTACGTGCTCTGACTCGCGCCATTTGTTTGAGCGGAGCGATTGGCGTTCGCGCCAATCGCGCAGATGCTGTCGTTCAAGTCAAGCGCTATGACGTCCAGGATCGAACGGCTTGCCGG
>NZ_JACORU010000006.1 GCF_014297445.1 Ramlibacter albus | reverse complement strand
GCGTCGGAGCAGGCGTCGGAGCAGGCGTCGGTGCAGGCGTCGGTGCAGGCGTCGGTGCAGGGGTCGGTGCAGGGGTCGGCGCGGGAGTCGGCGCAGGCGTTGGTGCGGGTGTCGGTGCCGGAGTCGGTGCAGGCGTCGGAGCAGGCGTCGGAGCAGGCGTCGGAGCAGGCGTCGGAGCAGGCGTTGGAGCAGGCGTTGGAGCAGGCGTTGGAGCAGGCGTTGGAGCAGGCGTTGGAGCAGGCGTTGGAGCAGGCGTTGGAGCAGGCGTTGGAGCAGGCGTTGGAGCGGGCGTCGGTGCAGGCGTCGGTGCGGGTGTCGGTGCGGGTGTCGGCGCAGGAGTCGGCGCAGGAGTCGGCGCAGGAGTCGGCGCAGCCGTAGGCAGAGGCGGCGCCGCGGGTCCCGACGCCGCCATCTGCGTCGGCCCGTACGTCAACGTGAACCCCGGAATGTCGTTGAGCTGCACGGTCGAGAACTGCCCCAGAAGGCCGCCGGCCGCCTGCAGGAACTGGAACTGGTCCGTCGGCAACGACGAATACCCGCCATGCTCGTGCGCGGTGAACGTGCCGCCGAGCAGCAGCGCCGTCCCCGTCACGATCAACTGGTCATAGCGGGTCGCGCCCCACACATCCGGGTGGAACTTCGCATTGGGGCCGAGGACCAGGTTGCCCGCGATGCGAAGGGTGCCGGGCCCGGACGAGTTCTCGCCCGGCTTGATCTCGCCCTGCGAAACGACCACCCCGCCGCCAAGCGCGATGGGGCCCTCGCCGGTGAGCTTGCCCTGCTCGTCGATCAACATCTGCCCACCATCGGCCGCGAGCGTGGCGCCGTTCTCGACCTTCACGGTGCCGAACGCATTGAGCACCGCGCCGCTGGACGCCGTGACGTTCGCGGAAATCGCCAGCTCGCCGGTGATGTTGACCGTGTCCGCGTCGATGACCGTCGGCCCGCCGAGTTTCTGGTTGCCGGTGAAGTCCACGCTGCCGCTGGATGCAAGCGTCAGCGTGCCGGTGCCGGTCGAGAACGACGTTTCCTTCACGCGCAGCGAGGCGGGGGAGGAAATGACGACATGGCCCCCGGCCGAGTTGATCGTGGTCCTGTCGAGCGCCACGCCGTAGCCGCTCGCGGGGTTGCCGCGCAACGTGATGGTGCCGCCGCCGGAACCGAGCGAGATGCCCCCCATCGAGACCTGTGCATTCATCGCTTCGACGCGGATCGAACCACCCTGCGTCTCGATGTCGTCCGTCGTGATGTTCTGTCCCGCGGATGTCGTCAGCAGCTGCACGGCCCCACCCTGCGTGCGGATGGGCATGCCGCGCGTGTCGATGCCACCGGCAGACCCCGCGGTGACTTCGAGCGTGAGCCCGATGCCGGAGCCCAGCCGCAGCGCGCCGCCGGTGAACGCGCCGGAGACGCCGATCTGCTGCGTGGCCTGGATGCGCACGTCCGCGCGCACGCCCTCCAGCTCGCTCTGGAAAATCGTGTAGGGGCTGGGCGTCGTCGCGGCGTCGACCGTGCCGGGGCCGAGCGAATTCGAGGCGCCGTTGCCGTCGCTGCCGTCGCCCGTGCCGCCGCGGATCGTGACGATCGCCGGGTCCAGCAGCAAGCGGCCGCGCGCATCACTCGCGCTGCCCAGGTCCGCCGTGCCGCGGAACACGAGCGAGCGACGGCCGGAAACTTCGGCGGAACCACCCTGGCCGCTGCCTGCGCCACGCGAGGAGATCGCGCCGGCAAAGCGCGTGAGGCCCTCGCTCCAGACGATCACTTCGCCGCCGGTTCCGTCGACGGTCGCGTCCGCAATGAGCCGCACGCCGGCATCGACCTGCGTGGCTTGCGCGTTGCGGATGCGCGCATCGTTGCCCTGGAAGCCGCCGCCGACGAGCACCTCGCCGCCGCCGCGCGCATGGCTCACGTCGACCGTGGCGCCGGCTTGCAATGCAACGGTCTCGCCGGACAGGTGGACCTGGCCGCCCTTGTCGCTGCGCGATGCGGTGACGGCCCCGGAAACTTCCGCGTCCTTCACTGCTTCGAGCACGACCTTGCCGCCGCGCACGGAAGCGCCCGTGGCCTGCACGAGCCCGCTGTGCTGCAGCTGCCCCGCGAAGATCGCGACCGAGTCGCCGCGCAGCGTGCCGAGGTTCACCGCGCGGTCTTCCGGCGCGCGCACCTCGAGGAAGATGCCTTCCAGCCCGCGCCCGGTGAGCTCCACCTTGCGCCCCGCGGCGAGGATGGTGTCGCCCGCCACCGATTCGATGATGGCCTGCGTGCCCGCGATGATCTGCGGCGCGATCAGCACGACGTCGCCGTTGCGCGCGACGATGCGGCCGTCGAACTGCAGCGCACCGCCGCCGGCGGAACCGTCGCCGAAGCGCATGCGCCCCGCGATCGCATCGGCGCGCGTCATCGCCAGCGTCGAGGCAGTGAAGCCGGCCGTGTCCACGCTCGCGTTCGGCCCGAACGCGATGCCCGCCGGGTTGACGAGCACGAGCCGGCCGTTGGAGCCGAGATTGCCGAACACTTCGCTGCGCGTGCCGCCGAGCACGCGGTTGATCGAAGTGCTCGTGGCGCCGGGCTGCGCGAAATAGATGGAGCCGCCCGCCGGCACCGAGAAGCTGCGCCAGTCGATGGCCGAGTGCTGCGTCCCCGCGCCGTTGGTGGTGGTGACGAGCGTGCGCGGCCCCTGCTGGGTCACGCTGGCTGTGCCGTGGACGGCGGTCGCACCGCTGGGCTGGGCGGCCGCGCCGCCGCCGAAGCACCCCGCGATCGCGATGCACAGCGTCCGGCGACTCAACCTCAGCAGTTTGGTTCTGGACAACATCGCGTGACTTCGTGTGACAGCTAGCGCACGAGTTTGCGAATTGGTTACGGTGGCTCTTGCGGTCGTTGTCCTGTTTGGCCGTCAGACAAAACCGACACGCCGGACGAACCGGCGGGGAGCGTGAACTCGTCGCGTCGGACAACGCCTCGTGTGCGTGTCGGGGCCACCCCGAAACGAGTTGTGTGCATCTATAACCGGTGACCAAAGCGAGAAACGAAGAAGGGAGAGCTGTCATGGGAGTGAATCGCACCTGGCTGGCCACGGCTGCTGCCTCGGCCCTGGCACTCGTGCAGGCACCGCTGCAGGCGGCGCCGGCCGCGCAGGTGGAAACCGCGCGCGGCGTGGTGATGGTGGAGCCGGCCCAGGGCGGCGCCCCGCGCATCGGCGCGACGGGCGTCGCCGTGGAGCCCGGCGACCGCATCAAGACGGCGGACGGCGCGCTGGTGCTGCTGCGCTTCGTCGACGGCACGCGCATGACGCTGCGGCCGAACACCGAGATGGTGGTGGCGCAGTACCAGTACCAGCGCGAAGGCGTGGACAACAACATGCTGCTGCAACTGGTGCGCGGCGGGCTGCGCACCGTCACCGGGCTCATCTCGAAAGGTGCGCCCAACGTCGCGCGGGTCCAGACGACCACGGCGACCATCGGCATCCGCGGCACGGACTTCGATGCGCGCGTGTGCGAGCGCGACTGCGGCGCGGAGTCGGCCCGGCTGGCCGGTGACTCGCGCCCCAACGCGGCCGCAGCCAGCGCCCGCGTGGTGACGGTGGACGGCGACGTGCGCGTCGCGGACAACGCCGGCCATGTGCGGCGGCTGATCGCGGGCTCGCCGATCTATCCCGGCGAGGTGTTCGAGTCGTCGCCGCAGGCCACTGCCGCGCTCGCGTTTCGCGACGGCACGCGCATGAGCATGGGGCCGGGCACGCGCGCGCGGCTCGACGACTTCGTGTTCGACGAGGGCAACCCCAGCGAGGGCCGGCTGCTCGCGTCGCTGCTGCGCGGCTCGCTGCGCGTGCTCGGCGGGCGCATCCCCGAGATGCAGCCGCAAGGCGCGCTCGTCAACACACGCTCGGGCACCGTCACGCTGCGGCCGGGCGGCTTCGACCTGCGCTGCAGCGGCGAATGCGCCGCGGAGCCGGCGGGCGAAGGCCTGGAGGTGCTCGCGTGGCAGGGCAGCGGCGCGGTTGCCGCCGGCACGGCGACCCATGTGCTGCAAACCGGCCAGGGCCTCGCGCTGGCCGGCGGCGCCGCGCGCCCGATCACGTCGGTGGCCGCGGGCGGCACGCGCCCGGATGCGCTGCAGGTGCCTGCCGAGCTCTTCGCGCGCGAGAACGTCGCCGAGGACGAACCCGGTGTCTTCGTGCACGTGCGCGACGGCCACGTGGAGATCGCCAGCGGCGGGCAGTCGCTGCACCTCGCGCGGGGCGAGACCGGCATGGCGCGCCTGAGCGGGCGCGTGGCGCGGCCGCTCATCCAGCCTCGCTTCATCGAGTACGACACGGTGCCCGTGCCGGTGCCGGCGCGCGTGATGTCGATGGCGTCGATGGTGGTGGCCGAAGCGCGCAGCACGAACATGTGCCGCTGACGTGCCGTTGACGTGCCGGCGCGGGCGGCAGCGCGGCAGTCGCGTATAAATCGCGGATGCCGACGCCCGTTCCCGCCGACCCGGAAAGCATCGAACTCGCCACGCTCGACGCGGTGCCGCCGCAAGCGACCGAGCGGTTGCGCGACTGGGTGCTGGCCTATGACGACGGCACCGTGGGCCGCGCGCACAGCGCGGTGCCGCTGCGCCACGACTCGTGCGAACCCGAGGTCCTGCAGGAGATCGAGCGGCGCTACGCGTCGCGCGGGCTCGAGCCGATGCTGCGCCTGGCGCGCATCCCCGCTTTCTCGCCCTTGCGCAACGAACTCGAGCAGCGCGGCTGGCGCGCGCAGAAGCCCACCGCGGTGGAGGTCGCCACTTGCGAGAGCGTGGCCGCCAGCGGTGCGGAAATCGACGTGGAGTTCACCGATGCGCCGACGGCGCGCTGGTCCGAGGTGTTCCTCGGCGAGGGCTTCGACCCCGTGGACGGCGCGAGCCGCCTGGGCATCCTGCGCCGTGCGCGCTCGTCCGTGTTTGCGACGGTGACTGTCGAGGACAAGGTCGCCGCCGTCGGCTCGGCCGGCTACAGCCAGGGTTGGTGCGGCATCCACGGCATGCGCACGGCGCCGGCCTTCCGCGGCCGCGGGTTCGCGGGCGGCATCATCGCGGCGTTCGCGCGCGAGGCGCTCTCGCGCGGCCTCACGCGGGCGTTCCTGCAGGTGGAGCAGGGCAATGCCCGCGCGCGGTCGATCTATGCGCGCGCGGGGTTCGGTGAAGCGTGGGTCTACGAGTACTGGGCGAGGTAGGCGTCGCGCCGCCGGGCCGCCCCAAGGCGCGACAGCCCCCTCGGGGGGCAGCGATCCTCGCGAAGCGGGGAGCGTGGGGGCTCTATTGCTCCATCCCCATCTCGGCCATCAGTTCCTCTTTGCGGGCTTCCAGCTCGTCGCGCATCGCCACGAGGTCCAGCTTGCGGTTGGAACGCGCCTTCGTGAAGATCTCGTTGCGTTCTTCCTTGACGTGGTGGTCGATGTACTCGCCCAGCACCTTCACCTTCGCGTCGAACATCTCGTCGGCCTCGCCCATCTGCTCGATCTGCGCGATGAGGTCCTTGGCGGACTGGTGCTCGACTTCGGCCTCGGCCAGCATGTCGGTGTCCTTCAGCGCCTCGCGCAGGGCCGGGTAGAAGATCTCTTCCTCGATCGTCGCGTGCACGGTCAGCTCGTGGCAGATCTGCCGCGCGAGCTCCATCTTCTTCATCGAAGCGCTGCGCGCGCGGGAGCCCGTGAGTTCCTCGTACTCCTTGAACATCTTCTTGACGGCGCGGTGGTCCGCATCGAGCAGGTCGCACGCGTCCTTCTGGCCACGGGAATTCGGCATGTGTTTCTCCTTGTGTTGATGTGATCGATGTTCGAGAGCGGTGCGTACGTGTTTTGTAGGAGAACGTAGGCAATGCATGGGGCAGCGTGCCGACGGCCGGAAGGCCAGCACGCGGCCGGATCGACATCGATGGCCGACATGCTCGGCCGCAGGCCGGCGCTAACCTGTTTTCATCGCATTGCCGAAAAGGACTCACCAGATGACAGCCACAGCGACGGCGCCCCGGCGCCCGATCGACGAAGCCCACCGCAGGACCACCCAGGTGCAGAAGGACCTGGAGGTCGCGAGCGCCGAGCTGGGCCTGGCCCACGAAGCGCTGGAGCGCCACGTGCCGCCGGAGGTGAAGCACGGCGACGTGGCCTGGGCCATCGGCCAGAACGCCAGCGTGGAGCAGAAGGTGCAGGAGGCTGCCGAGGAGCTGGAGGAGGTCACCGAGCTTCTGCGCGAAGAGCAGGCCGAGCGAGAACGTTTGCAAGGTGAGCTCGACCGCAGGAAGAATTGAGCACGTTGTTACGACAGCCTGCGCACGGCGGTTGTGCAGGGCACAATGCGATGCATCGGGAGCCAAAGTGAGCATTCGCGTTTTTCTTGTGGAAGACACCCGGCACATGCAGGGTGTGCTGCATGACCTGCTGAACGTGGTGGGTACGGCCAGTTTCGAGATCGTCGCCACGCGCACGACCGAGGCGGAGGCCAACCTCTGGCTCGATGAGCACCCCGGCGGCTGGGACCTCGCGCTGGTCGACCTGATCCTCGAGCAGGGCACGGGCATGGGCGTCATCCCCCGCGCGCGCAAGGCGGCGCCCGGTGCCCCGGTGGTCGTGCTGAGCGACTATGCTACGCCCGGGATCCGCCAGCATTGCATCAAGCTGGGGGCCGACGCCGTTTTCCAGAAATCGCAGGACATGCAGGCATTCATCGACTATTGCGCCTCGCTCGTGGACCGCGAGCCCGCGGGCGTGTGAGGGCCGCGCTCGTCGCGGCGGGGCTGGCCACGCTGCTGGCGCTGGCCGGCTGCAAGGACTCGCCCTCCGCATCGGGGGGCGCGTCGTCGTCCGCGGCCGCGAAATCCGTATCCATCGCCACCATCGAGCAGCAGGCAAAAGGCTTCAATGTCGGCGCCGCGATGAGCGCGCGCGTGGTCTACGTCTTCTTCGACCCGCAGTGCCCGCACTGCGCGGCCCTGTGGAATTCCGCCAAGCCGCTGAAGTCGCAGGCGCGCTTCGTCTGGATCCCGGTGGCCGTCCTGAACGGCAACAGCCTCGCCCAGGGCGCGGCGCTGCTGGCCGCGCCGGACCCGGTTGCCGCGATGGATTCGCACGAGCAGCTGATGGCCGAAAAGCGCGGCGGCATCGTGCCCGCCGGCAACGTCGATGCGCAGAAGGAAGCCGTCACACGCAACACGAAAATGCTCGACGGCTTCGGCATCGCCTCGGTGCCCACGCTCGTGATGAAGCAGGGCGACGGCGCCAGGGTGCAGGAGGGCGCGATGCCCACCGATGCGCTCGCGCGCTGGATCGGCGCGCAGCCTTGACGCGGCGCTGAGCCCTGTGGTGTGATGCCCCCGGTTCCGCGGCGGCGTGCCGGCCGGCAGGCCCGCGGGCGAGGAGGAGACGTCATGCTGAGCTCGATGTTGCGGGTATGTCTGGCAGGCGCCGTGCTGGCGCTCACGGCGTGTGCTGCGCCACAAGGCGCGGGCGGCCGGCAGGTCGTGATGGAGGAATTCCGGGTGCCCAGCGACCCGGGCATCCAGGTCTACGTGCGCAACAAGCGCCCGGCGGACATGACGAACTTCTCGTCGGCGAAGACCGTGCTGTACGTGCACGGCGCCACCTATCCGTCCTCCACGGCGTTCGACCTTCAGCTGGACGGCATGTCGTGGATGGACTACATCGCGCGCAACGGCTACGACGTGTACCTGCTCGACCTGCGCGGCTACGGCCATTCGACGCGGCCGCCGCAGATGGACAGGCCGGCCGGCGAGAACCCGCCGTTCGCGGGCACCGAGGAAGCGATGCGCGACGTCGATGCGGTGGTGGAATTCATCCGCAAGCGGCGCGGCGTCGACAAGGTGAACCTGCTCGCCTGGTCGTGGGGCACCGCGATCATGCAGTGGTACACCAGCCTGAACAACCACAAGGTGGAGAAGCTCGCGCTGTATGCGCCGGTGTGGATCCGGCAGTCGGCGTCGCTCGTGCAGGCGGGCCCCGGCCCGACACCGGCGTACCGCACGGTGCGCATGAGCGATGCGAAGGGCCGCTGGCTCACCGGCGTCGCGCCCGACAAGCAGGCCGCGCTGATCCCGGCCGGCTGGTTCGAGGCGTGGGCCAAGGCGACGTTCGAGACCGATCCATGGGGCATGGCGCAGAACCCGCCCGTGCTGCGCGCACCCAATGGCGTGGTCGCCGACGGCTTGCGCTACTGGGGCAACGGCATCATCCCGTGGAAGGTGGAAGACATCCGCGTGCCGGTGCTGCTGGTCAAGGCGGAGTGGGACATGGACACGCCTTCCTACATGGCGCAGAACCTGTTCCCGAAGCTGGTGAATGCGCCGTGGAAGCGCTACGTCGAACTCGGCGAGGGCACGCATTCCATCATCATGGAGCGCAACCGCATGGACCTGTTCCGCACGGTGCAGCAGTTCCTCGACGAGCCGCGGGTGCGATGACCGAAGCCGTCGGCGTCATCGGCCTCGGCGCCATGGGGCGCGGCATGGCCGGCTCACTGCGGCGCGCCGGTTACGGCGTGCACGTGTTCGACGTGCGGCCGGAAGCGGTGCAGGCCTTCGTCGCCGAAGGCGGCACGGCGTGCGCGAGCCCGGCCGAGATGGCGCAGCGCTGCGAGGTCATCGTCAGCGTGTTGGTCAACGCGGCGCAGACCGAGGAGGTTCTGTTCGGGCCGTCGGGCGCGGCGGCCGGCATGAAGCCGGGCAGCCTGTTCGTGATGTGTTCGACGGTGGACCCCAACTGGTCGGTCGCGCTGGAGGCGCGGCTGGCCGAGCGCGGGCTGCTGTACCTCGATGCGCCGATCTCCGGAGGGGCCGCGAAGGCGGCTTCGGGGCAGATGACGATGATGACCGCCGGCCGCGCCGAGGCGTACGCCAAGGCGGGCGGCATGCTCGATGCGATGGCCGCCAAGGTCTACAAGCTCGGCGACCGCGCGGGCAACGGCAGCAAGGTGAAGATCATCAACCAGCTGCTGGCCGGCGTGCACATTGCCGCCGCTGCCGAAGCGATGGCGCTGGGCCTGCGCGAAGGCGTGGATGCGAACGCGCTCTACGAGGTCATCACCAACAGCGCCGGCAACAGCTGGATGTTCGAGAACCGCATGGCCCACGTGCTCGCGGGCGACTACACGCCGCTGTCGGCCGTCGACATCTTCGTGAAGGACCTGGGCCTCGTGCTCGATACCGCGCGCGCGTCGAAGTTTCCGCTGCCGCTGGCATCGACCGCGCACCAGATGTTCATGCAGGCGTCCAGTGCCGGCCACGGCCGCGAGGACGATTCGGCGGTGATCAAGGTCTTCCCCGGCATCACGCTGCCGGGCGCGAAGTAGGGCCTACTTCGCTTCGCGCCGCTCGCGTGCGCGGCGCACCTGCCGCGACTCGCCCGCGCGCGCCGCCAGCTCCGCCTGCCGGATCTTGTGCGTGCGCCACAGCTTGCGCAGGAACCGCGCCGCGACGAAGGTGACGAAGAAGCAGGCCAGCAGCAGCAGCACGCCGGCGATGTTGGTGAACATGGCCGGATTGTGCTACGCCGCGCGCATGTTGCGAACCGGCAGCTGCAGCGAGAGGATGGCGGCCGCGAGCAGCAGCACGCCCGCCGAGCCGAAGGCCACCCAGTGCGTGCCGAAGTGTTCGTAGCCCCAGCCGCCCAGCCACGCGCTGATCATGCCGCCCACCTGGTGGCCGATGAAGGCCAGCCCGTACAGCACGCCCACCAGCTTCACACCGTAAAGGTCCGCGAGGATGGCTGACGACAGCGCGATGCTGCCCGCCCACACGAGCCCGCCGATGCTGGCCGCGGCGTACAGCTCCCACTGTGTGCCGACGATCACGAGCGCGAAGAAGCCGAGGCCGCGCACGCCATAGATCAGCGCGAGGATGTTGCGGCGGGGCAGGCGGTCGGACCAGCGGCCCAGCACGATCGTGCCGCCGATGGCCACCAGCCCGATCAGGCCGATGCCGAACGAGCTCGTGTGCGCGTCGAACCCATGGTCCATCAGCATCGGCAACGCGTGCGTGCCCATCAGGTTCATGCTGAAGCCGCAGGAGAACAGGCCGAGGAAGATCATCCAGAAAGGAGCCGTCCGCAATGCGTCGGCGAGGCGTGCCGAAGGAGCCGCGGGGCGCGACGCAGCCGGCGTGGCTGCTTCATGCGGCAGCAGGTCGGTGTTGGCGGGCGCTTCATCGCGCATGATGAAGATCGCAGCGGGAAGTGCCAGCAGCGCGACGACCGCCGCGAACCCCAGCATGGTCGCGCGCCAACTGAAAGCCGCGATGGTCGCCGTGAACAGCGGCGTCATCAGCGCGATGCCCGCCATCGAACCGGTGGAGAGGAAGAACAGCGCCATGCCGCGCTGCCGCGTGAACCAGTGGCTGATGATCGGCGTGAACGCGACGGGGCTCATGAATGCGAGGCCGACCGACAGCACGATGCCGAAGGCGAGCAGGAAGGACGTCGTGTCACGCGCCTGCGTCGTCCAGATGCACGCGGCAACGACGAGCGCCGCGCCCAGCACAAGAACGAAACGCGTGCCGCGCCGCGCGATCAGGTGGCCGGCCACCGGCATCGCGAGCCCATAAACGATCATCCCGACCGCGACGATGCTCGCGAGCGCGCTGCGGCTGAAACCGAGGTCGCCCGCCATCGGCAGGAAGAACGGCCCGATGCCCAGCCGCATGCCGGTGCACAGGAGCGTGAGGACGGCCGAAGCCGCGACGATGTTCCAGCCGAAATACCACTGCATCGACGCATGGTAGCGGGGAGCGCTAACGGAACACCAAAGTGAACACCGCGCCTTTGCCCGGCTGCGAGTCCGCCGTGACCTCGCCACCCAGCTTCTCCATGATGCGGCGCACGTTCGCCAGCCCCATGCCCGTGCCCTCGAACTCGTCGGGTTTGTGCAGGCGCTCGAAGGGGGTGAACAGACGCCCGGCTTGCGCCATGTCGAAGCCCACGCCGTTGTCGCGCACGCTCACGGCGTGCACCCAGCCGCCTTCGTTGCGCGCATCGATCGTGATCACGGGCTGCGGCTGCGTGCGCGAGTACTTCACGGCGTTGGAGAGGAGGTTGACGAAGGCCATCAGCAGCAACGCGGTGTCGCCCTGCACGACGGGCAGGCGCGCCACCGTCCACTTCGGCGCCGGGGTGCCGTCGCGTGGCGGCAGCGCGGCGCGTGCTTCCGCCACCACCTGGTTCAAGTCGACCGGGACCTTGCGCACCTGTGCCTGCCCGAGCCGCGCGAATTCGAGCAGGCCCTTGACCATGCGCCCCGCGGTGTCGGCGGCCGAGGCGATGCGCCGCAAGTGGCCGATGTTTGCCGCCGACAGCGGCTCACCTTGCTGCATCACCTGCGCGAAAGCGCCGATCGTTGTCAGCGGCTGCTGCAGGTCGTGCGCGAGGCTGCCCGCGAAGGCCTGCAGGTCGCGGTTGGCGATGCGCAGCTCGTGCAGCGCGCCCTGCAGCGCGTCCGCCGACTGCTTGAGCGCGACGAGGTTGCGCACGCGGATCAGGAGCTCGTGGCGGTCCACCGGCTTGGTGAGGTAGTCGCGGGCGCCGGCGGCCAGCCCGCGCAGCCGCGCGTCGCGGTCGTGCACCGCGGTGACCACGAGCACCGGCACCTGCGGCACCGCGTCCTTCAGCAGCTCCAGCATCGCGAAGCCGTCCAGCACCGGCATCATCAGGTCCAGCAGCACGAGCGCGGGCGGGTCGGCCGTCACACTGCGCAGCGCCACCTCCGGGTCGGTGAAGCCGACGAAACGGTAGGGCTCGGTGAGCAGGTAGGCGCGCAGCAGCTTGAGGTTGGTCTCCTTGTCGTCGATGGCGACGATGGTGGGCTGCGCTTCGGTCACGCGGGCACCACCAGTTCCTGCACGGCTTCCAGCAGCTCCTCGCGCGAGAAGGGCTTCTGCAGCACCGCGCTGGCGCCCAGCGCAAGCCCGCGCTGAACGTCGGGCACGATGGAGACGATGATCACCGGTACCTGCCCGGTGGGGCTGCCGGGGTGCTTGAGGTGCTGCAGCAGGTCCCAGCCGTCCATGTCGGGCAGCAGCAGGTCGAGCAGCACGAGGCGCGGGCGGCCGGCGGCCAGCCAGTCGATGGCCGCGCGTGCCGTGGCCACGCGCACGACGCGGAAGCCTTCGGGCTCCAGATGCAGCCGCATGAGCTCCGCGGCGTGGTCGTTGTCCTCGACCACGAGCACGGTTTCGCCGTTCCAGCCGCCGTCGACGCTGAAGCCCGGCGCATCGGAGCCGGGCGTGCCGCCCGTCCACTCGCGCCAGGGCAACCACACCACCAGCTGCGTGCCCTTGCCGGGCGTGCTGCCCAGCGCGACGCTGCCGCCATGCAGGCGCGAGAGCTGGCTCACGAGCATCAGCCCGAGGCCCGAGCCTTCCACGTCCTTGGACAATGCCGAGTCCAGCTGCGAGAACATCGTGAAGAGGCGGTCGGCATCGCCCGGCGCGATGCCGATGCCGTTGTCCTGCACCGTGATCTCGAGGTACTCCGCGCACTCGAGCGTGGGCGGCGGCAGGCGCAGCTCGGTCGGGCCGTCGGACTGCCAGGTCTCGAGCCGCTCGACGCCGACGCGGCGCGCGCGCAGCACGACGCGGCCGGCTGCCGTCGTGAACTTCACGGCGTTGGACAGCAGGTTGTAGACCACCTGCCGGGTCTTGCGCGCGTCGACGGCGATCAGGCCGAGATCGCGGGGCACGTCCAGCTGCAGCTCCACGCCGCGGTCGGCGGCGGCCTCGCGCACGATGGGCAGCGCCTGCTCCAGCAGCGTGGCGATGTTGACCGGCTCGAGCTCCAGCGACATGCGGCCGGACTCGATCTTCGACAGGTCCAGCACGTCGTTGATCAGCGAAAGGAGGTGCTGGCCGCTCGAATGGATCTCGGTCGCGTATTCGCGCTGGGCCGGCTCCAGGTCGCCGACGACGCCGTCCTTGAGCACTTCGGAAAAGCCGATGATCGCGTTCAGCGGCGTGCGCAGCTCGTGCGACATGTTCGCGAGGAACTCCGTCTTCAGGCGGCTCGCGTCGGCGAGCTGGCCGTTCTTCACCGCGAGCAGCCGGTTGGTTTCCGCCAGGCGCGCATAGAGGCTGCCGTTTTCCAGCAGCAGCACGCCCAGCACGAAACCGCTCGCGAGCATGCCGTAGGCGCGGCCCGCGTACCAGCCGATGTCGAAACGGCCCTGGTTCAGGACGGCGGCAAGGGCCGAGTCGGCGGTCCACACGCACAGCACCACCATCACCCACAGGTCCAGCACGGTGTGCGGCCGGCGGCGCCACACGAGCGCGAGCGCGGCCAGGCCCACCAGCCAGGTGAGGATGGCGACGACCACCTTGGTCGGCGCGTCCGAGTTACCGGCCATGATGCGCGGCATCGAGTCGTGGAACACGGTCGGCAGTGCCACGAGCGCGCCGGCCAGCACCCCGGCCATCGCGACGCTCGCCGCGATGCCGCGCAGTGGCGAGCCGGTGGCCGGGCGCGTGTTGCCGTTCGGCTTGCTCAGGGCATAGCCCACGATGAACACGGGAAAGCCGGCGTGCCACAGGAAGTAGAGCCATGCCGTGGTCTGCCCGCCGCCGCCGATGATGCCGCCGGGTGCGAACAGGCCCGGGAAGCTCAGCGCATGGGCCGTGGCCATCAGCGTGCTGAAGATGTAGCCGGACGCGAGCATCAGCATCGATTGCGCGCGCAGGATGCGGTATTGCCCGAGCAGCAGCACCGCGGTGATCAGGTCGAAGACGATGATCGCCGACTGGTACATCGGGATGAAGGCGGGCACCTGGTGCAGCGGCACCTTCGCGAAAGGAGCCACGGCGACGAAGAACACCGCGGAGAGCAGCGCGACGCCGATGGCGGCGCGGCGTTGTGCCGGCGTGGGACGCAGCGTCGAGACGAACGACGCGCTTGCTAGCATCGACCCCCCTTTGCTGAATTCGCGTTCTTGTTGGGCCCGAATATAGACAAGACGTATGAGTTGCGCTACCTGAATGCTTTTTTACTGATGAGCCACCCTAACGGCCAGCTAAGAGAGCGCTAAGCGACGCCTAATCGGCGGCTCCTAAAGTTCCTTCACCGCAACACGCACACCCTGAAGGAGAGCCACCATGAACCGCAACCTCGCTTACGCCCTCGTCGTCTTCGCCGCCACGGCCGCCGCCGCCGGCCAGGCCTTCGCCGAGACGCCGACCCTCGAGACCACGCCCTTCGTGTCCGTGAAGACCCGCGCCGACGTGCAGGCCGAACTGGCCCAGCACAAGGCGAACGGCGTCAACACGTACTCGATCCAGTACAACCCGCTGAAGTCGTTCAAGAGCACGGCGCAGCGCGAGCAGGTGGTCGCCGAGTACATCGCCTCGCGCGACGTCGTCGCCGCGACGACCGGCGAGGACAGCGGCTCCGCGTACTTCGCGCAGGCCCGCACGCCGCACAGCGTGTCCCGCACGCTGGCCGGCACGCCCGTCAATACGGCGCGTTAAGCTTCGTCTGAATGCATCACGAGCACGTCGCAGCCCTTCGCCGGGGCTGCGATCAGCTCGCTGCAGTAGCCCAGGGGGCGCACGTCGGCCAGGAAGGTCTTGAGCTGGTGCAGGCTGAGATAACCCGAGAGCACCACGTCCCCGTTGGGCGCGCAGACGCCCACGAGAAACGGCGCGCCCTTGCCGTGCACACGGCCGGCCGCGCGCTCGAACGCGTGCCGCACGCTGAATTCGTGCGGCAGGTCGGCCACGGTCATCCACGCTCGCTCGTGCATGCGGCAGCATTGACCGCGCCGCTCGCCGCGTCTGTAGGTCCGGGCTGTTGGGCGGGATAGGCACGCGCTTGCATCCCCGGCTGACGCACAAATTGAAACGAGCTGATACGGCGCGGCTGCCCCAGCCGTGACGGATTGCGCAGGCTTTCACCCCACGGTTCGGCTGCCGGTTCCTATAAGGGACTTCTCGTTCCATCGTGGAGAAGAACCTTGAAGAAACTGCTGGCCGGCGCGCTCCTGTCGCTCGGCGTGTGCGCGGCCCACGCGCAGTCGCCGCTCGTGAGCTGCGCCAACTTCAACGCCGTGGACGTGCCGGGCGCGGCGAAGATCGACAAGGTCTGCCTGGCGGACCTCATCACCAAGTACCTCGTCGCCGTCAACCGCACCGACATCAGCGACTGGGGCACGCTGCACTCGCAGGCCACGCGCAACCCGCCGGGCGCGGTCCCGGGTATCCAGGTGGACGGCTACTTCCCGGACACCTCCACCACCAACGGCTACTTCGGCTGGTTCCACGACGCGCAGTTCGTCATCCGGCTGCCGGACAACTGGAACGGCAAGCTCGTGGTGACGGGCGCGCCCGGCGTGCGGCGGCAATACGCCAACGACTACCTGCTGTCCGACTGGTTCGTCGCGCGCGGCTATGCCTACGCGTCCACCGACAAGGGCAACAGCGGCACGAGCTTCCAGAACGATGGCGTGAACCCGGGCGACGCCATCGCCGAATGGCACCGCCGCGTCACCGAGCTCACCATCGCGGCGAAGGAGACGGTGCGCAAGCGCTATGGCCAGCCGCCCGCGTACACCTACATGACGGGGCTGTCGAACGGCGGCTACCTCACGCGCTACGCGCTGGAGAACCGGCCCGACCTGTACGACGGCGGCGTGGACTGGGAAGGCGTGTTCTGGCGGCCCGAAGGCCCGAACATCCTCACCTCGCTGCCACCCGCGCTGAAGTGGTACCCGAGATGGCGCGCCACGCGCGATGCGAACGCGTACGAGCAGATCATCGCGGCCGGCTACGCGCGCGGCTCGGAGTTCCTGTGGGAGCACCACTGGGGCGTCTACTGGGACCTCACCCAGCGCACGTACCGCGAGGAGATGGACCCGACCTACGACGGGCTGCTCAATGGCGGCATCGCGTTCTGCCAGTCCGGAGAGCCGTACTGCGATGCGGACTACGACTACGCCACGCGCCCCGCTGCCGTGCGCGATGCCGTGGCCGCCATCTCGCTCACGGGTCGCATCGGCAAGCCGATGATCACGCTGCACGGCACGATGGACTCGCTGCTGCCCATGCGCACCAACAGCGACAACTACGCGGAGATGATCCGCAAGGCCGGCCGCGGCAACCTGCACCGCTACTACGTCGTGGAAGCGGGCAACCACGTCGACCAGCTCTACGACGAGTTCCCGGACAGGCTGCGGCCGATCGCGCCGTGCTACCGCGCGGCGTTCGTCGCGCTGGAGACCTGGGTGGAGAGCAAGGGCAAGCGCATGCCGCCGGACAGCAAGTCGATCCCGCGGCAGGGCGCGGACCTCGCCAACGAGTGCCCACTCGGCTGAGCCCGGTTCAGTCCGGCTTGGCCAGCGTCTCCATCGCCATGCGCGCGCGGCGCCCGAGCTGGGAGACCGTCTCCTCGAGCTGCCGGTGCGCCGTCTCGAAGGCGCACGCCGCGTCGCACGCCACCTGCACCTGCCGCTGCAGCAGCGCGTGCACTTCGCGCGCCTCGGGCAGCTCCATCTCCGTGGGCTCGGCGGCGAAGGCGCGCATCGCCACCGGGGCGAGGAGGCGCTTCCACTCCACGTAGGTGGGGCCCATCTCGCGCTTGAGGCGCACGATGAGCGCCGCGAAGGTCTCCTCGCAAACGCGCATGCCGTCGATCGCCTGCAGGCCGCACTGGTGCAGGTCCCCGACGGTTTGCGCCCGCCGCGCGAGCGATGTGGCGCGTGCGAAGGTGTTGCGCCCCGCCGGCGTGGCAAGCGTCGCGCCGAGTTCGTCCAGCAGGTGCCGGGAGCGGTCCACGTGCTTCTGCAGGCCATTGAGTTCGCGGCGCAACTGGATGACGTGAGGGCCGAGGTTGGAGCCGCGCGCGGCCGCGGCCAGGGAAACGCGGGCCACCTCGCGGCGCATCGCATGGACCTTGCCGAGTGCGTCGTCGAACGCGGTGTCGAACTGCTCGGTGACGCGGCGGCGCTTCACCGGCGGGCCATAGCCGCCGCTGGACGAATCGGCCACGGCGGGCAGGTCGAACCGCACCAGCACGTCCGCGACCTCCGAGAGCGCCTGCACGAGGGCGGCCAGGCCGGGGTGCGGCGTGTGCTCCGCCACTTTCTCCTGGACGACAACGAGCCGGGCCACCGGCTGGCTCGCGTCCTTCAGGACGGATTCCAGTTCCGCGGTGAGCACAGCCAGTTGTTGCTGAGGCATGTGAACATTCTGTTACGCGTGTCCCATGCGGTACACATCCCCTATGTGAACTCCTCCCGCCCGCGCGCCCGAGCGGGGATGAGCGGCGGCGTGGACGTGACGGGTGGTCGGGAGCGAGGGTTCTAGGCGTGGGCCAGCGTCGACGCGGCGAACGCAGGTTCCATGCGCAGCACCTCGAGCAGCTCTTCGCGCGAGGCGGGCTTGACGAGGTAGTGGTCGAAGCCGGCCTGCCGGCACTTGCGGCGCGTGGGTTCGTCGTCGCACGACGAGAAGGCAACGATCACGCTGGGCATCTGGTCGCGCTCGCGCTGCAGCTGGCGGATGCGGCCGATGGCTTCGAGGCCGCCCATCACCGGCATCTGCAGGTCCAGGAAGATCACGTCGGGCCGCTGCCGCGCGACGTGCTCCAGCGCGGCGCGGCCGTTGCCGACCACCTCCACCGGCAGCGGCACCGGCAGCAGGTTCTTGAGCACGCTGACCGTGTACGGGTCGTCGTCCACCAGCAGCAGCGCGAGCGGCGGCACGGCCTCGCCGTCGCGGGCCGGCGCGCCGGGCGCCATCGACGTCACATGCGCTGCCGGCAGCCACAGCGTGAGCGTCGTGCCGGCCTCGTCGTCGGTCTCCATCTGCAGCTCGCCGCCTTGCACGCGCGCCATCAGCCATGCGGAGTAGGCGCCCAGGCCCGTGCCCTGGTCCTTGCCGTGCGTCGTGTACTTCTCGAAGAAGCGGGCACGGATCGGCGCGGGCACGGCACCGAGGTTGTGGATGCGCAGCATGCGGCCTTCGTCACCGCGCAGGCTGCCGTGCTGCAGCGCCACCGCGACCGTCGAGCCTTCGGGGGCGGCCTCGACGGCGTTCTTCACCAGGTTGGCGGCGATCGAGTAGCAAAGCAGCTCCTCGCCGCGCACGTGCAGGCTCCCGGCCGCGGGCAGGTCGACCGTCAGCCGCACCCGCTTGGCGTCCGCATGCGCGCGCACTTCCTGCACCACGTTGCGCGCGACCTCGGCCAGGTCCACCGCAGCCGGGCGCACCGTGTAGCTGCCTTCCTCCATGCGGTACAGGTCGAGCGACAGGTTCACCATGCTCAATACGCGCAGGGCGCCACGTTCCACGATGGCGAGCAGTTCCTCCTCGCGCGCATCGAGATTGCGGCCCTGGCGCAGCAGGCGCGGCACGTAGGCGATGCTGGCCAGCGGCGTGCGCAGGTCGTGCCGGGCGATGCGCTCCACCTCCTCGCGCATGCGGATGGCCTCGCGCAGCTCGGTGTTGCGCCGCTCCAGCTGGGCCGCCTGCTGCTGCACGCGCTCGTGCGAGCGCAGCAGCGCCTCCTGCGCGCGCACGCGCTCGGTGATGTCCATGAAGGTGCACACGTAGCGCGCGGTGCGGCCGCGCCGGTCGCTCACCGCGATGCCTTCGGTGTGCACCCAGGTGATGTCGCCCTGCGGCGTGAGCAGCCGGTATTCGTCGGCGGGCTGGTGCCGCACGGCGTGCGGCGCGGTGTGTTCGCGCATCAGCCTGGCGACCTGGGCCTGCACGCGTTCGCGGTCGTCGGGGTGCACGAAGGAGAAGAAGTCCCACGCGCCCGTGTCGTCTTCGTAGGAGCGGCCCAGCATCTGCCTCAGGCGCGGCGAGAAGCTGGCGGCGCCTTCCGGCTCCCATTCGAGCGTGCCGGCATTGGTGCCGCGCACCACCAGGTCGAGGCGCTGGCGCTGCTCCATTTCCTTGCGCCGCTGCGCGTCGGCCACGTACGAGAAGATGTTGGTGAACAGGAGCGTGAGCGCGAGCGTCACGCCGACGCGCGCGGTGATCTCGGGCCCCAGGTGCAGCCACGCCATCGGCACCGCCAGCAGCACGATGCAGCCGTTGAAGATATTCGCGGTGCGCCGCGGCAGCACGAAGTGGAACAGCAGGATGGCTGGGTAGCACCAGAACATGCCCACCAGCCCCTGCCTGTACATCGCGAGGCCCAGGCCCAGGAGGGCCGGGGCGAAGATCGCGGCGGGCGGGATCGGAGCCGCATGCCCACGCGCGAGGAACACCGCGTTGGCGATCAGGAAGCCGGCGATGAGCAGCGTGGTGGACGCCTGCACCGGCGCGCCCTGCACAAAGCCGTTGATGGAGAAGGGCAGCAGCACCAGCGCGCCCACGACCGACAGGACGAGGAACACCCTCGCGCCGTAGGCTTCGACGAACTCGGTACGCAGGTCGCGCCGGGCCAGCTCGTCCGGGACGCTGGCCGCTTGCAGCGAGCTGGCGGTGGTGTGCATGCGCGGCTCCACAAGGCGAGGCCATTATGGGAACAAGCCGCGCGCGGCGAACGTGAACAAGTTGCCGGCCGGGCAGGGAAAGTCTGTCAGGTGCCGCTGGCGCATCGGGTGTATAAGCAACTCCTTACGTCCCGCAAAAGCTCGACGCAATGAAAGACCTTTTGCAACTTTTCGCGACGCGTGCCGACGACGAATCCACGGGCGCGACGGAGATCGACCTCTCGACGCAGTCGACCGAGGAAATCCGGGACGGCTACAAGGACCTCATCCGCGAGCTGCTGCAGGACGGCGGCGTCAACCTCGACTGCGTGCAGGTCGAGGTGCGCGACGTCGGGCGCGCGCACGATGGCCGCCATGTGTTCCTGGGCATGCTGCGGCTGGCCCACTGGGAGCGGAAGTCCGGCCTGCGCCTGATGATCGGCCTGCCGCTGGTGGAGCGGCTGCTCAGGCGGCTGCTGCGCGGCAGCTGGCTCAACGACGTGAGCCACTTCGGCGGGCTGTGGTTCCACCCGGCCAGCTCGATGATCGACGGCGAGGTGATGCGCGAGCTGCGCGAGCTGATGCAGGCGGTGGAGCAGGTGGACGGCGCATCGGCGAGCCAGCCGCCGCGCGAGTCGATGTGGAGCGTGCCGGCCGAGCTGGAACCCGACCGCGAACCGCACACGCCGGCCGGGCCGAGCGGCCCGCGCTGATCAACTGCGTTGCTGGGTTTGCGCCTGTTTCGGCGGCAGGTCGCCGTAGGCTTCTTTCGCGCGACGGATGCGCTCGAGGTCGTTCAGCAGCGTCTGCAGCGCGCTTTGCGAACCGTACCCGCTGCGCCCGCGCGGCACGCGGTATTCCGGCGGTTTCACGTCAGGGTCGAGCTGCGGCGTCTCCACACACGGAATGATACAGCCGCTACACGACAACTTTACGGCGATGTGACTTATGCACGCGTGTCGGCGGAACCCCTACATCGCGTAGGAACCCAACCTACATGATCGAGGAAACGTCCTACAAATCTCCCCGGGGGCACCGCTCAGGTACCGGCTCGGGCAGCGTGCTGCAGTACATGCTCGACGATTTGCGCGTGAAGGAATCTCAGCCGATGGCGGCGTCGCCCCACGGCGACATCGTTTCGGTGCAGCCGCCGTTGGAGCGGCCGATGCGCATGACGCCGGCCGGGCACGCGAACGAATAGGGGAACACGCCGCGCCGCGCCGTTGCCACCGGCATCACGCGGCCGAGCGCCTCGAGCACCTCTTCCGGCAATCGCGCGTCGGCCGTGACCTGGCCGCCACCGCTGACGTCGATGCGCGGCGCATGGAAGGCTTCTTCCAGGCTCATGCCGTGGTCCAGTACGAACGAGCTCAGCTGCAGCACCGCGCCGAGGATCTTGCGCCCGCCCGAAGCACCGAAGGCGAACTGCCGGCCGTCCTGCGCGATGCCGACGACGGGGCAGTAATTCGCGAGCACGCGCTTGTTCGGCGCGAGCGAGTTGGGGCCGCCCTGCACGGGGTCGAACCACATGATGCCGTTGTTGAGCATCAGCCCGGTGGAGGGCGACACCACGCGCGAGCCGAAGATCGACAGCAGCGTCTGCGTGACGGCGCACATGTTCCCTTCGCTGTCGACCACGCTGAAGTGCGTGGTGCAGCCCGGCGCCTCGGGGGATTCGTTGCTGTCGCCCATGTCGGACAGCCGGACTTCGAAGGCGGCGTGGAGCGCGCGCGCCACGGCCGCGTAGGACTGGGCGTCAGGTGCGCGGCCTGACGCCTGCATCGTTTCCGAGAGTGCGCGCAATGCGTGACCGAAGGTCGGGCCGCCGGTGAGGCCGGGCGCCGCATACACGTGGCCGCCGCGGTAGGGCAGTGCGAGCGGCTCGTGCCACTCCGCCGTGTACGTGGCGAGGTCCTCTTCGTTCAGGCAGCCGCCCTTGGCGCGCACGTCCTTCACCAGCGCCTTCGCGATGTCCCCTTCATAGAACGCACGCGGGCCGCCCCCGGCGATGGCCTGCAGCGTGCGCGCGAGCTGCTTCTGGTCGAGGTGACGGTTGGAGCCGCCGGTCCACGTGCCGACGATGGGCCACGTGCCTTCGTCGAGGAACATCGCGGCGGCATCGGGGTCGCGCGAGAGCGCCTTCGCGTTCGACGCGGTCAGCAGGCCGAAGTACCAGTCGACGGCCAAGCCCTCCTGCGCCAGCCGCGCGGCAGGCTCCACGAGCTCGTGCCACGGCTTGCGGCCGAAGCGCTCGTGCGCGAGCCCCATGCCGGAGACGACACCCGGCACCGCGACCGCGGTTGCACCCTGCACGTTGCGGTCGTCGACCACGGCTTCCCATGGGAACATGTCGGCGTTCTTGCCGGCGCCCGACAGCGGGTAGTCGCGCGGGTCCAGCTCGCGCGGCGAGCGCATGCCGTAGTTGACGACGTACGCGCGCTTTTCCTTCGCGCGCCACAGCACCATGCAGCCGCCGGCCGCGCAGCCGCTCATCCAGGGTTCGACGACGCCGAGGGCGAACGACGTTGCGACGGCTGCATCGACGGCATCGCCACCTTCGGCAAGGATGGCGGCGCCCACCTGTGCCGCGCGCTTGTGCTGCGACGCGACGACGCCGCGCTCGGTGAGCGTGACCGGCTTGCGCACGACCTGCGAGTCGGAGAAGTTGTCTTTGCTGCTCATGCTGCGTTGTCCCTCGCGTAACGCGCGATCTCGGCATGGGTGGCGAACCACACGTTACCCAGCGACTTCGCCTGCCGGATCAGCTCGTCGAGGATCCACAGGCGCGAACGGTAGCCGCTGATGTGCGGGTGCATCGTCAGCTGGAAGATGCCGCCTTCGGCGTGCGCCGCCTGCAGCTCGCGCCGGAAGATGTCGAACACGTCCGCAGGCGGCGTGTACGGGCGCAGGCCCGCGAAGCGGTTCATGTTGAAGTACACCGCGTCGTCGCGGATCCACTCCACCGGCAGTTCCACCACGCCCGTGGGCTCGCCACCCAGCAGCAGCTCGTAGCAATCGACGTCGGCCATCAGCGACGAGTCGTACTCGAGGCCCATCTCCTTCGTGATCTTCAGCGTGTTGGGGCTGAAGTCCCACGACGGCGTGCGGATGCCGACGGGCCGGCGGCCCGCGGCCTTCTCCAGCGTGTCGGCGGCACGGTGCATCAGGTCGCGCTCGGCGTCTTCCGGCAGCACCGAGTTGCGCTCGTGGATCCAGCCGTGCAGCGCCACCTCGTGGCCCTCGGCCGCGACGCGGCGCTGCTCGTCGGGGTAGAGCAGGGCGGTGACGGCGGGCACGTAGAAGCTCGCGCGCACGTCGTGCTTCTCCAGAAGGTCGAGGATGCGCGGCACGCCCTGGCGGTTGCCGTACTGGCCCTGCGACAGCTTGCCGATGGATTCCCCGCCGTCGCGCAGCTCGTTGGTTTCATGGTCGGAGTCGAACGACAGCGCGATCGCGCAGCGCGCGCCGCCCGGCCACGACGCGGGGCGCAGCGTGCGGCCGGCGCGCACGTGGTTGACGATCTTGCGCCAGTGTTCGTCGGGCCATTGCCACGGTTGCAGTTCGGCGCTCATTTCTTCGCTCCCGCGTTGATCCGGTTGGCGATGTCCTGCGCGGCCTTCTGCTCGCGCGCGACAAAAGCCGCGAACTCCGCCGGCGGCATCGCCACGCCCTCGAGGCCCTGCTGGTCGAACTGCTGCTTCACGTCGGGCTCGTTCACGGCGGTACGCAGCGCGGCGTAGATCTTCTGCACCACGTCGGGCGGCGCGCCGGCCGGCAGCCAAAGGCCGAACCAGTTGACCTTGTCGAAGCCCTTGAGGCCCTGCTCGTCCATCGTCGGCGTGTCGGGCATGCCTTTCCACCGCTTGCTGCCGGTGAGCGCCAGCGCGCGCAGCTTGCCCGCCTGCACGTGCTGCAGCGCGATGTTGGTCCCCACGAAGAACATGTCGATACGGCCTGCGAGCAGGTCGTTGACGGCCTCGGGGATGCCCTTGTACGGCACGGAAAGGACGTCGATGCCCGCCATCGTCTTCATCAGCTCCGCGGGGATGTGGCTGGCCGTGCCGTTGCCCGCGTTGGCGTACGTGAGCTTGCCGGGATTCTTCTTGGCGAGCGCGATGAGTTCCTGCACGTTCTTCGCCGGCACCTCGGGGTTCACGACGAGCGCCTGGCCGAAGTTCTGCGCGGCGAGCGTGACGTGCGTGAAGTCCTTGATCGGGTCGTAGCCCGGGTTGTCCGCGAAGGGCGGGATGTTCACGTGCGACGCGGTCGTGAAGAGCCACGTGTAGCCGTCGGCGGGTTGTTTCGCGACGTAGGCCGTGCCGACCATGCCGCCCGCGCCGGCGCGGTTGTCGATGACGATCGGCTGGCCGAGGATGGCGCTCATCTTCGGCAGGACGGCGCGCAGGATCAGGTCGGGCGGGCCGCCTGCAGGCGACGGCACGACCACCTTGATCGGTTTGTTCGGGAAGGCTTGCGCGAAGGCCGCGCCCATGGCCAGCATGAGCGCGGTGGCGAGGGCAATGCGACGGGTCAGGGGCATGTGGGGGCTCCGGTATCGATGGAGGAGAGGATGGCCTGCAGCAGCGCGACGTTGTGCACGGCGTCCCCACCGGGCAGCACCATGGGCTTGCGCGCGGCGGCGTGGCGCGCGAAGTCTTCGAGCTCCGCGGCCTCGGTGCTGGTCTTTTCGAAGGTCTGCACGACGGGCCGTTGCTTCGCCGCGATGTTGTCGCGGTCGATGAAGCAGGTCTTCAGGTCCCAGGTGTGCAGGTGGTCGACGTCGCCGACTTCCGCCCATCCGTTGCTGCCGAACACCTGCATGCGCCACGTCTCCGCCGTCGCGACGATCGTGCCGAGGTAACCCGTGGCGCCGCTGTCGAACTTGAGCAGCATCGACGTGGTGTCGTCCATGCCGAAGTCCTGCGCGAGGCGCAGGCTCTGGGCGGTGACCTGCTGCACGTGGCCTGCGAGGTAGAGCATGGCGTCGATCACGTGCACGCCGCGGCCGGTCATGCCGCCGCCCGGCGATTCGCTGCGCTCGTGGCGCCAGTGGCCTTTGGGGAAGCGGTAGGCACTGGGCCCGCAGAAGTTGCCTTCGATGTGCATCACGCGCCCGAGCGTGCCGTCGTCGATGAGGCGGCGGATTTCGCGCAGGGCGGGCTGGTAGCGCCAGTTGTAGCCGACGCCGAGCGTGACGCCGGCGTCCGCGCAGGCTTTCGCCGCACGCTCGGCGCTTTGTGCGTCGAGGCCGAGCGGCTTCTCGCTGAAGACGTGTTTGCCGGCTTTGGCGGCCGCGACGATCTGCTCAGTGTGCATCGAATGGGGTGTCGCGAGCACCACCGCGTCGATGTCAGGGTCCGCCAGCGCTGCCTCGTAGCCTGAAAGCATTCGCAGGCCGCGGCTTTGCGCGAACTCGCGGGCCTTCTCGGGCGTGCGCGTGGCGGCGGCTGTGAACTGGATGTGGGGACTCGCGGCCGGCACGCTGCGGACCAGGTTCTGGCCCCAGGTGCCCAGCCCGACGATGGCGGCGCGGATCATGGCGGTACTGCTTGCTGGCGGTTGTTTGCCGAGAAGGCAATATAGCGCCGAACAAGGTAGCACGCTAACGTGCCGACACTGAAGCGGTCAGGCCTTCAGGGCCGCTGCGAGCTTCAGCAGGGACTGGATCGTGCCCTCGACGGCCGCCTTGGCCTTGGCGTCCTTGATCTCGCCCTGGTCGTCGAACGCCTGGTCGGCGCGGGACAACGCATATTGGCGCGGGCTCACGACCATCTGGAAAGCCATCTGCAGGTACGCGCGCAGGAAGTTCATCGAGCGCAACCCGCCCAGGGGCCCGGGCGACGCCGAAAGAAGCCCCACCGGTTTGCCGTTGGTGGCGTCGAGTCCGGCCGGGCGTTGCGGCCCGGTCTTCGTGCGCGAGATCCAGTCGAACGCGTTGATGACCAGCGGGGTCGGGAAGCCGTTGTATTCCGGCGTGACGATGAGCACGGCTTCGGCCTCGACGATCGCGTCGATCAGCTGCCCCGTGCTCTCCGGGATGCCGGTGCCGAACTCGATGTCGCCGTCGTAGACCGGCAGGTTCAGCGCGCGCAGGTCGAACAGGCGCACCGTCGCGCCTTGCGCCTGCGCCATGCGCCCGGCGGCGTGCGCGAGCGCGAGCGCGAGCGAGCCTTGGCGCAAGCTGCCAGGGAGAATGAGGAGCTGGGGCATGGGTGCATCGTACGCCCGCCGCTCTTGCCGCTCTTGCCGATCACCGGGGACCGACGATGGACAGTGCCGCCATTGCGGCCGAGAGCACCTTCACGCCGTGGTACGACTTGCCATAGGCCTGCCCGAAGTGCTTGCGGTCGCCGGTGACCAGTACTTCGCACTTCAGGGCGACCGCGGCCGCGAGAACCGGCCTGTCCTTCTCGGGCAACCACTGGAGCCACTCGGCCGACAGGACAGGGCGCGTCGCGCCGATCACGAAAACGCTTTCGAGCTTGTGCAGCGCCTCGAGGCCCTCGGCACCGGCCTTGTTCCCGAGATTGCGGCGCGCCTCATGGAGGACGAATTCGTCGACGACGACTGCATGCCCGTCTTCGAGCATCAGCTTGATGAGCTGGCGGATCGCGCCGTCGGACTTGGCGGCGGAAAAGAGGATATTGGCGTCGAGGAAGACGCGCATCAGCGGCGGCGCTTCAGCACTGCCTCGACTTCGGCTTCACCCTCGTCGAACTCGCGCACCCGCTCGTCCGTGTAGATCTCGATGGGCAGAGCCACCGCAGGGCGCAGGAGAAGACCCTCGGGTACGGTCTCCGCAATCAGCAGGTCGTCCGCCTTCAGGCCGAGCTCGTTGCGCAGCTTGGCGGGCAGCGTGATGACGCCGCGCCCGTTGATCGTGACTTTTGCCTGCATGAAGGCAGTTTAGCTGTAATACAGTAAATCTGCAAGTTCGTGACGGCCATGCCGCATCTGTGCTCCAATGCCCCCGCAGTACACAGGAGACGAATGAATGAACGGCGCCCGCAGCCTGGTCGAAACGCTCTTGAAGAGCGGCGTGGACACCTGTTTCGCCAACCCCGGCACGAGCGAGATGCATTTCGTCGCCGCCCTGGACCAGGTGCCCGGCATGCACTGCGTGCTGGGTCTGCAGGAGAACGTGGTGACCGGCATGGCCGACGGCTACTGGCGCATGGCCCGCAAGCCGGCGTGCACGCTGCTGCACTGCGGGCCGGGGCTCGGCAACGGCTGGACCAATCTGCACAACGCGCGGCGCGCCCGCAGCGGCATCGTCAACATCGTGGGCGACCAGGCGACGTACCACCGGCCGCACGATCCGCCGCTGACGGCCGATACCGAAGGGATCGCACGTGCCGTCTCGGCGTGGACACGTACCACGACACGCGCCGCGGATGTCGGACGTGACGCCGCCGAAGCCGTTCGCGCCGCACGCATGCATCCGGGGCAGGTGGCGACGCTCGTGCTGCCATCCGACGCATCATGGGACGAGGGCGGCGTGGTGGCCGGACAGCTCGCCGTGCCAGCTCCGCAACCGGTCGACTCCCACGCGATCGACACGGTGGCGCGGGTGCTGCGCGAGCATCGCAATGTCTTGATCCTGCTGGCCTGCGAGGCCGTCGGTGACGAAGGCCAGGCGCTCGCATGGCGAATCGCGCAAGCGACCGGCGCGAAGCTGATGGCGGAATTCGTCAATGCGCGAGTGGCACGCGGCCGCGGCCGCATACCGCTCACGCGCGTACCGTACAAGGGCGAGCTCGCGCGCGAGGCCCTCGCACCCTACGGCCACATCGTGCTCGTGGGTGCCAAGCCGCCGGTGGGCTTCTTCGCGTACCCCGGCCAGCCGAACGTGCACTACGCACCGGGCACGCAGTTCCACGTGCTCTCGCGGCCGGAGCAGGACGGCGTGCAAGCCTTGCGCATGCTCGCCGATGCGCTCCACGCACCGCAGGCCGACGCGCCCGACGCAGGCCCGCGCCCCGAGGCCACCACCGGCGAGCCCACCCCGGAGAAGCTCGCGCTGACGCTTGCGGCCGTCATGCCCGACAACGCGATCGTCTCCGACGAAAGCGTCTCCTACGGCCGCGACTTCTACCGCCACACGCACGCCGCGCCCGCGCACGACTGGCTGCATCTCGCGGGTGGCGCCATCGGCGACGGCATGCCGGTCGCGACCGGCGCGGCGCTCGGTGCTCGCAAGCAGCGGCGCGTGATCAGCATGCAGGCCGACGGCGCCGGGATGTACACCGTGCAATCGCTGTGGACTCAGGCGCGCGAGAGGCTGCCGTGCACCACGGTCGTCATCAGCAACCGCAAGTACTCCATCCTCGTCGGCGAGTACGCCGGCGTGGGCGCGAAGCCGGGCGCAACGGCCATGAACATGCTGGACCTGGGCAACCCGGACCTCGACTGGGTCAAGCTCGCAGGCGGCATGGGCGTGGAGGCGGCGCGCGCCACGACGATGGAGCAATGCGCGGACTTGATGCGCACGAGCTTCGCGCGCGAAGGCCCATTCCTGGTGGAGCTGGTGGTGTGAACCCTTGAAACAACGAGGAGGCTGCGTATGAAGGCGTTCCTGGTTTCGATGCTCGTGGTGCTGCTCTCGGCATGTGCCACACCGATGGGCGGCGGCGTGCCGCAGTTCCGCGCGGACCCGTCGTGGCCGCAGCCGCTGGCCGAGAAGGACGGCGTGCAGATGGTTTTCGGCCAGGTGGCCGGCATCGCGGTCGATCCCCGCAACAACCACATCTGGGCGATCCACCGCCCCGGCACGCTGCTCGCCGACGAGTGGGATCCGAAGACCGGCAAGCCCGTGACGCACCGCTGCTGCACGGCGATGCCGCCGGTGGCCGAGTTCGATGCGCAGGGCAAGCTGCTGCGCGCGTGGTCGCCCAGCGGAACCGGCTTCGACTGGCCCAAGTCCGAGCACGGCATCCACATCGACGGCGACGGCAACGTGTGGATCGCCGGCAATTCGGAAACCGACCACCAGATCCTGAAGTTCACGCCCGAGGGCCGCTTCCTGATGCAGGTGGGCCGCCCCGGCAAGTCTGACGGTAGCAACGGCACCTCGCAGCTCGGACGGCCCGCGCACATGATCGTGAGCAAGGGCGAGCTGTTCGTGGCCGACGGCTACGGCAACCGCCGCGTGATCGTGTTCGACGCCGCGACGGGCGCGTACAAGCGGCACTGGGGCGCGTACGGCGGCCGGCCGAGCGACGACCCGCAGCCGGCGTACAACCCGGCCGCGCCGCTCTCGCGGCAGTTCAGCAACCCGGTGCATTGCGTGCGCATCTCGAACGACGACCTCGTGTACGTTTGCGACCGCGCGAACAACCGCATCCAGGTGTTCACGCGCGCCGGCGAGTTCAAGCACGAGTTCCGCACCGAGGTACAGACGCTGGCCAACGGCTCCGCGTGGGACATGGTGCTGTCGCACGACCCCGCGCAGGCGTACATGTACGTCGCCGACGGCGCGAACGGCCGCATCTACATCCTGCGGCGCGCCGACGGCGTGAAGGTGGGCGAGTTCGGCCGCACCGGGCGCATGGCGGGCGAGTTCAAGTGGATCCACAACATCGCCATCGATGGCGACGGGAACCTCTACACGTCGGAAGTGGGGTTCGGACGGCGCGTGCAGCGCTTCGTCCGATACTGATCACTCCGGCTTGATCTTCGCGCGCTCGACCACGACCTTCCAGCGCTTCTGCTCGGCGGCAATGAACTGCGCGAACTGCGCGGGCGTGCCGCCGATCGCCTCGGCGGCGTCCTGCGTCAAGCGCTCGAGCGCGGCGCTGGACTTCATCGCCTTCTGCGTCTCGGCCGCGAGCTTGTCGATGTTGGCCTGCGGCATCGACGCCGGGACCATCATCCCGTACCACTGCGTCATCTCGAAGCCGGGGTAGCCCTGCTCGGCCACCGTCGGCACGTCGGGCAACTGCGGCAGGCGCTTGGTCGAACCGGTGGCGATGCAGCGCAGCTTGCCGGACTTGATGTGCTGCAGGATGGCCGACGCGCCGACTGACGCCGCTTCGAGGCGGCCGGCCAGCAGGTCGGTGAGCTGCGGGCCGGTGCCCTTGTACGGGATATGCGTGATGAACATGCCCGTCGTGATCTTGAGGTACTCCATCGCGAGGTGGCCCGCGCTGCCGTTGCCGGCGGAGCCGTAGTTCAGCTGGCCCGGCCTGGCCTTGGCCAGCGCGACGAGGTCCTTGAGGTTCTTCACCGGCAGGTTCGCGTTGACGACGTAGAGGCTCGGCACCTTGGCCAGCAGGCTCACCGGCTTGAAGTCCTTGTTCGGGTCGTACGGCAGCTTGTCGTACATATACGGGTTCACCGCGAGCGTGCCGATGTGGCCCAGGATCAGCGTGTGGTTGTCGTCGGCGCGCGCGACTTCGGCCATCGCGATGTTGCCGGACGCGCCCGGCTTGTTGTCGACGAAGACGTTCTGGCCGAGCAGCTTGGAGAGCTCGCCCGCGGCCGCGCGCGCGATGATTTCCGAGCTGCCGCCGGGGGCGAAGGGCACGACGAAGCGCAGCGGCTTCGAGGGCCAGGCTTGCGCACGGGCGGCAAAGGGCGCGGCGAAGGCGGCACCGGCGGCGAGGAGGTGGCGGCGGGAAACGGTCATGGCTGTCTCGGTTTGTGAAGTCCTCTAGAGGACCAGATCTTAGGCGGGCCACAGGCCCGCTGTCGTACGTAGAAACCGGTAGTGTCAGCGATCCGCGAGGGCGCGGTGGACCCAGGCGGCGCAGCCTTGTGGGGTGCGGAACTCATCCACGGAACGGGCCTGGATGTGCGGGTGCTCGGCCATGAGCATCTTCGAGAGCGCGGCGCCGGGGCCGATCTCGAGCGCGCAGGTGACGCCGCGTTCGGCGAGAGTCTGCATGCACGTGCGCCACTGGACCGGGCTGGCGATCTGCAGGGCGAGGCAACGCTTCAGTTCGGCGGGGTCGCGCGTCGCGGCGCCGGTGAGGTTGCATGCGATGGGGGCTTTGGGCGCGGTGAAGTCGAGCCTGGCCAGACGGATCGCGAAAGCCGACGCTGCATCACTCATCAGTGGCGTGTGAGACGCGACTTCGACGGCCAGGCGCGTCGTGCGAACACCGTGCGCCGTGAGCGCCGCCTCGGCCGCGTCGACTGCCGGTTTGCGCGCGCCGAAGATGGCCGTTTCGCTGCAGGCGTCGATCGCGAGGGCAAGGCCATGTCGTTGCGCAATCGCTGCGCGCTGGCCGGGGTTCACGCCGTGCACGGCAAGCAGGGCGCCTTCACCGGCCGCGTCCATGCAGGCGGCGCGCGTGACGGACAGGGGGACAGCAACTTCCGGGTCGAAGGCGCCCGCGGCGGCGAACGCGGCGAGCTCGCCCACGCTGTAGCCTGCGATGACGCCGGGCTCGGGCAGGAGGCCCGCGAGGCATCGCCACGCGGCCAGCGACGTGCCGGTGAGCAGCGGTTGCGCGATGCGGTTCGCCGAGGCCCACCCAGGGTCCGCGAGGCGATCGCGCCAGTCGAGGCCGATGGCCTCGCCCATCGAGGCGAGCACGCCGGCGGCCACCGGTTGGCTTTCCAGCCAGGGGAGCATGGCTTCACGCTGGTTGCCTTGCCCGGGGAACAGGACTGCGAGCGACATTCAGGCGGGCGCCAACTGCGCTTTGGATTCCCGCCTGCGCGGGAATGACAGTGAATCGTCATCCCCGCGCAGGCGGGGATCCAAGGCGTTCGAAGCGCTCGCCACGCAGGTCGCCTGCAGGAAGCAGGCTGCAGACAGCATGTCGGCAGCGCCGCCCGGCGAGATCCGGCGCGCGACGAATTGACGATGCAGATCGCGCAGGAGTTCGCGCGCACCGGTTGCGGCCGCGCCGCCTTGTGCGAGAAAGTCGCGTGCGATGCGCTTCACGTCCACGAGCGCCTGGATGCCGCCGCGGTGCACGACGGTCGTGTCGTCGAGCACCGTGATCGCGGCGAAGAGCGCATCGGTGCGTGTCGTATCCGTGGGCACCGAACCCAACGCCGGCAGCACCTTGTCGAACAGCACCGGAAAGCCCTGCGCCGCCTCGACCGAGATGCTGCGCAGCCCGAAGCGTTGCGCGGCGCGCGAGCCATTGGACTCGCGCGCCACGTTCGCGCGCCGCGCGAGGTCGGCGCCCCACGCATCGAGCATCGTGCGCCGTACCTCGTTTGCGGTCGGCACCTCGCCGTCGGCGTAGATCCAGCCGACAGCCGCGCACAGCAAGCCGAGGATGAAGATCGCGCCGCGATGCGTGTTGACGCCGCAGGTGGCGTCCAGCATCGCGGCTTCGGCCCGGACGCCTTGCAGCTCCAGCGCGCGGAAGTGCGCACGCTGCGCGCCGAGTTCGGCGAAGGTGGTGAAGAACGGGCGCAGCGCCCCGATGCTGCGAAGGAACGTGCCGGCGTCCATGTCGGTGTGGCTGCCGGAGTCCACGAAGGACACCAGGCCCGGCTTGGTTTCGAGCGCCAGCTCGTCATGCAGCGCCTGGCACGCAGCCTCCGCGACCGCGCGCGAATTCAGGCGTACGCGCGTGTCCATGGTTCGCTCTCCAGCGTCGCGCCGCGCAGGCCGCGCACGAGGATGGACCTGGCGCCGCTGCTGCGCCACTGGCGCCATTCGCGCCAGGCCACGGCGCCACCGCCGGGGAACAGAAACTCACCATCGATCCGGGGCAGGTCCTGCGGCCAGTCGCCGAGCAGCGCGGCGACGGCGTCGGCGTGGTCCTCGTCCTCCACGCAGAAGAGCAGGTCGAGGTCGGACGTGCTGCGCAGGTAGGTTTGCCGCGTGAGCAACTGCCAGCCGTAACTGCCGTACGCGCGCGGCAATGCGCCGACGGCGCGCAGGCCGGCCAGCAGCGCATCGAAGTGCGGGCGCGCCTTGCGCGGGAGCAGCGGCAGCACGTGGGAAGCGCGCGGGAACTCGTCGAGCCAGAGGATCGAGGTCACCGGTACGGCAACTGCGATGCGCTGGCGCGCGAAGGCGAGCGGCGCCGGCAGGCCCAGCGAGACGAGCGGCGAGTCCTGCTGCCGTGTCACCACCAGCGGCCAACGCTCGCGCGCCCACAGCGCGATGCAGTCAAGCCGGTCCTGGGGGAACGGCTGCGCGAGGAGGTGCCGCCAACCCGTGTCGCTCAGATAGGCAAGCTGGTGGCGCCGCAGCGCCGGCATCGTGACGGGCCTACGCTGCATCGAGCACCTTCTGCACGGTCGGCCGCGCAGCCGTGCGTCCGCCGCGCTGTTCGCCGTCGGCGGCGCGCACATCGCGCGTGTTGCGGGCGGCGAGCGCGGTGCGCAGCCCGCTGGCCGGGTCGTCGGGGTTCCATAGCGAACGCACCGCGCCCATGGCGACATAGTTCTCGACGCCCGGCGCGAAGACCGGGTTGGCCTGCGACAGCTGAGCGAGCGTCGCCTCGGGGATCTTCGTGATGCGGGCCATCGCCGGCAACCGCATCACGCGGATCTCCGCTTCGGGCAGCGCATGGCACTCGTCGGCGAGCAGGCCCGTCGTGATGAACCCACCCGACAGCGCCTGGTCGTAGACCACGCCGATGACGGCATGGCCGCGGCGGCGTGCGAGGTCGATGCAGCAACCCAGGTGCGCCATCGCGCGGTTGATGCCGAGGAACTCGTCCGCGCGCCGCAACTGCTGGCCCTGCGTGTCGACCAGCAACAGGATCGGCCGGCCGGGGTGGTCCTCGATCGTGCCCAGCACGACGGCAGCTTGCCGCAGCGCGAGCTCGTACCCGATGGCCGCGTGGTTCGTGGTGCCCAGCACGCAGAGCGTCGCGCCGTCGAACGTCGCCGTGCCGCGGAGCAGGTCGCGCTCTTCGCGGATGTCGTGCCGGTCCCCGAAAAGCCGGGTCGCGAGGTCATTCCAGTTCATGGCTGCAAGGTGTCCAGGCGGTCCACGAGCAGGCGGTGCTCGGCTTGCAGGGCTTCGAGCGTGAAGACGGGCGTGCAGCCGAGCGCGTCGATGGCCGCATCGCGGAACGCAACGACGTCGTCGGCAACCAGCACGTCGCAATCGCCCGTGCGGTGGCGATGCGCGCCGCCGGTCGTGCGCCACACCAGCGCGCGGTCGCGCGAGTCGAACTCCTCCACGCCGTGCGAAGCCTCGATCACTTCCGGCCCGGACATGCCGAGCCGCCCTGCATCGCTCATCACGATGCGGTCCGCGCAACGCGCCACGATGCCCATGCCGCCGAAGCAGCCGTTGGCGCCGCCGATCAGCACGATGACCGGGATGCCGGCCGCGCGCACGTCGAGCAGCGCGCGCATCACTTCCGACACGCCGATGAGGCCCGCGTTGGCTTCGTGCAGGCGCACGCCGCCGGAATCCGCAAGCAGGAGCACGGCGGCGGGCTTGTCGCGCAGCGCGCGCTGGAAGAGGCCGACGAGCTTGGCGCCATGCACCTCACCGACGCCGCCGCCCATGAACGCGCCTTCCTGGGCCGCCGCGAACACGCGCTGCCCCGCCAGCCGCGCCTCGCCGATGGCGACGCCGTCGTCGAAAGCGCCGGGCACCCCCAATTGCGCCAGATGCGGGCTCATGATGCGCTCGGCGGGCGGCAGCCACTCGCGGAAGCTGCCGGCGTCCACGACGTGGGCGAGCCGCTCGCGGGCGGTGCACTCGGCATAGCTGGTGCGAGTCGCGGCGCGGCTCGCGTGCAATTCGAAGTTCTCCCGGTTCATGGCGCTGCTCCCGGCAATTCGGCCGCGGCCTGCATCAGCCGCAACGACACGACCGCAGGCGTCGCGCCCATGTCGTGAATCGATACGTCGACGCCGGCAAGCCCATGCCGCTCCTGGAAATCGCGGCACACCGCTTCCCAGATCGCGCCGAAGCCGCGCGCCGACGTCTCCACGTGGAAGCTGCACGCGCCGGCGCTGCCGGGCTCCATCATCACTTCGAGGTTGCCCGAGCCGACCACGCCCACGAGCACGGGCGCGAAGCTGCCGACGGCGCGCCGCCCGTCGAAGCGGAAGTCGAGTTGCTCGAGTCCAGGTGTCTTGCTGTCCATGTGCGTCACCAGTTGCGAAACCGCGCCGGCGGCGCATACAGCCCGCCCGACGCATCGACCAGGTCGCGCATCGAACGCGCCGCCAGCAGGTTGCGCGTGGCCAGGCGCGTGTCGATTCCGAGGTCCTCCGGCCGGCGGATCACGCCGCGGTCGCGCAGGTTCTCCACCATGCGGCGGTCGCGCGCCATACCCACCGGTGTGTAGCCGGCAACGCCGCGCACGGCCTGCTCGCGCTCCTCGTCATTGCGCACGAGGAGCAGGTTGGCGATGCCCTCCTCGGTGAGGATGTGCGTGACGTCGTCGCCGTAGATCATGATCGGCGGCAGCTCGAAACCGGCGCGCTCCTGCAGCGTCCACGCGTCGAGCTTGTCGACGAAAGCGGGCTGCATGTGCTCGCGGAAGGTTTCCACCATCTGCACCACCAGCTTCTGGCCGCGCGGCGTGCCGGCGGCGCCGGTGCGGCCCTGCCGTGCTTCGCGGCCCGCCTTGAGCCAAGCGGGGCTTGCGTGGCGGCGGCCGCGCGCGTCGGCGCCCATGTTGGGGGCACCGCCGAAACCGGTGATGCGGTCCATCGTGGCCGTGGAGCTGTTCGCGGCCAGGTCCATCTGCAGTGTCGAGCCGATGAACAAGTCGCACGCGTAGTGGCCTGCTGCCTGCGAGAAGGCCCGGTTGCTGCGCATCGAACCGTCGGGACCGGTGAAGAAGACGTCGCTGCGCGCGCGGATGTAGTTCTCCATGCCGATCTCGGAGCCGAAGGAGTGGATCGACTCCACCCAGCCGGCTTCGATGGCAGGAATGAGGGCCGGGTGCGGGTTCAGCGCCCAGTGCTTGCAGATCTTCCCTTTGAGGCCCAGCGACTGCGCGTAGGTGGGCAACAGCAGCTCGATGGCGGCGGTGTCGAAGCCGATGCCGTGGTTCAGCCGCTGAACGCCGTACTCGGCATAGATGCCCTTGATGGCCATCATCGCCATCAGCACCTGGATCTCCGAGATCTGCGCAGGGTCGCGCGTGAAGAGCGGCTCGATGAAGTGCGGCTTGGGGCTCGGGATGACGAAGCTCACCCAGTCGCCGGGGATGTCCACTCGCGGCAATTCGTCCACGAGCTCGTTCACCTGCGCGATCACGATGCCGCCGCGGAAGGCCGTCGCCTCCACGATGGCGGGCGTGTCCTCGGTGTTGGGGCCGGTGTAGAGGTTGCCGTGGCGGTCCGCGGCCTGCGCGCAAACCAGCGACACCTGCGGCGACAGGTCCACGAAGTAGCGGCCGAAGAGTTCGAGGTAGGTGTGGATCGCGCCGATTTCGATCTGCCCCGCGCTGACCATGCGCGCGAGCCGCGCGCCTTGCGGGCCGGAGAAGGAGAAGTCGAGACGCGACGCGATGCCACGCTCGAAGAGGTCCAGGTGCTGCGGCAGCGCCAGCACCGACTGCACCATGTGCAGGTTGTTCGTGCGCTTCGGGTCGAGCTGCGCGAGCGCACCCGCGAGAAAGTCCGCCTGCTTCTGGTTGTTGCCTTCGAGGCAGACGCGGTCGCCGCATTCGATGACCGCGGTAAGCAGCTCCACCGCCGCGGCGGCCGGCGCGCACTTGCCCTGCAGGCGCGAGCCGAGCACCTGCGCGGCGCGCGCGAGGCGGGCCTCGCGGTTGCGGGCGCGCGTGTCCCAGCTGGGGGTGGTGGCGCCGGTGGACATGTCCATCTCAGTCGAGCCTGACGTTGGCCGCCTTGACGACCGCGGCCCAGCGCTTCGTTTCACCCGCGACGAAGTCCCCGAACTGCGCGCCATACAGGTTGGGCACTTCCGCGCCCAGGTCCTGCCACTGCTTCCTGAGCGTCTCGACCGCGAACGCCTTCTTCAGCTCCTCCGTCATGCGGTCGACGACGGGCTGCGGCGTGCCCTTCGGCGCCCACAGGCCGTACCACGTGCCCGTCTGGTAACCGGGCACGCCGCCTTCCACGGTGGTGGGGATGTCCGGGAAGCCGGAGGCACGCTTCGCGCTTGCGACTGCGATCGCCTTGAGCTTGCCGCTGCGGATGTGCGATGCGGAGGAGCCGAGCCCGTCGAACATCATCTCGACCTGCCCGCCCACGAGGTCCTGCAGCGCAGGGCCCGCGCCTTTGTACGGGATGTGGTCGATCTGCGTCTTCGTCTCGAGCTTGAACAGCTCGCCCGCGAGGTGGTGCGAAGTGCCGTTGCCGGCGGAGGCGTAGTGCAGCTTGGTGTTGTTCTTGAGCGTGGCGAGCAGTTCCTTCAGGTCTTTCGCCGCCACCTTCTGCGGGTTGACCACGATGACCTGCGGCACGCTCGCAACGAGCGCGACGGGAATGAAGTCCTTGGCCAGGTTGTAGTCCAGCTTCGGGTACACGGCGGGCGCGATCGCGTGGTGCACCGCGCCCATGAACCAGGTGTAGCCGTCGGGTGCGGCTTTCGCGGCCAGCGTCGCGCCGATGTTGCCGCCCGCGCCGCCGCGGTTGTCGACGATCACCTGCTGGCCGAACTGCTTCGTGAGCTGCGCGTACAGCGGCCGCGCGAATGCGTCGGTGCCGCCGCCGGCGGGGAAGGGCACGATCACCGTCACGGGTTTGGTCGGCCACGACTGTGCGGCTGCCGGCGCCGCAAGGGCGGTGAGCGATGCCGCGGCAAGAAGGGAAGCGATCAGGCGCATGGGTTGTGTCTCCGCGTTGTCGATGCTCAAATGGTCCGCGAGACGCGCCGCGAAAGAAATTCGCATTGCGTTGAGGCCGCCTTCGGCCTGCGTTGAGGACCTCTGCCTTTGATCAACCTGAACCGCTTCGACCTCGTCACGCTGCGCCTCTTCGTCGCGGTGGTGGACGCCGGCAGCCTCACCGCCGGCGCGGACCGCTTCGGCATCTCGCTTGCTGCGGCGAGCAAGCGCATTGCCGAGCTGGAGCAGCACGTGGGTGTGTCGCTGCTGCAACGCGGGCAGCGCGGCGTTCGGGCGACGGCGGATGGGCAGACGCTGCACCGGCATGCGATCGAAGTGATCGCGCGGCTGGAGCAGTTGGCGCAGGCCGTGGACGACCTGCAGGCCGGCGTGTCAGGCCACCTGCGGCTGTGGGCCAACCCATCGGCGTTCGGCGGCTTCCTGCCGGACCTGCTCTCGCGTTTTGCGCAGCGCTACCCGGACGTGCGCATCGAGCTGGAAGATGCGTTGAGCGAAGACGCGGTGCGCGCGATCCAGAAAGGCGAGGCGGAGCTGGCCATCATCGGCGACAACGTGCCGTCGGAGGGGCTGGAGACACTGGTCTGCAACGTCGACCGCCTCGTGCTGCTGGTGCCGCGGGACCATCGCTTTGCGTCGATGGCTTCAGTTCCGGTCGAGCTGGCCGTGGCGGAAGACCAGATCGCGCTGGCGCGCAGTGCGTCGTTGACGCGCAAGGTGATTGCCGCTGCGGAGGCGGTGGGCAAGAGCCTGCGCATTCGCGTGCAGGTGCGCAGCTTCGACTCGATGTGCCGGATGGTGGGGTGCAGACTGGGGCTCGCGATCATGCCGTCGGCGGCGGCGCGGTTGTATGCGGATGCGCTGGGGCTCGCGATCGTTGCGCTGGAAGGCATCGAGGTGGAGCGGCGGCTGTTGCTCGCAATGCGCAAGCGCGCGGACCTTTCCGCGACCGCGGTTGCGCTGGTGGAAATGATCGAAGCCGAGGCCCCGCTTCTGCCTAGGTGATCGTGACGGTGTAGTGGAACGCGTGCGCATCGCCCCGGCTGGTGCGCGCTTCGATGGCGCGGCCCTGCAGGTCGTAAGCGGTGCGGTTGACGATGGCGCAAGGGTGCCCGGCCGGCAGCGCAAGCTGCCGCGCCTGCGCGGCGGTGAGGCTGCCGAAGCCGATCTCGTCGCGCGCGCGGTGCACGTGCACGCCGCACTTCGTGGCGAACATCGGGTACAGGAGATCGGGCCACTTCGCGGTGTCCGACTTCGCCAGCGCCGCGAAGAGCGGCAGCGGCAGCCAGATCTCCTCGTACAGGCAAGGCTGGCCGCCCAGCAGGCGCAGGCGCTTGAGGCGCAGGCACTCGGTGCCGTTGGCGATGTCGAGCTGGCGCGCAACCGGCGCGGGCGCCGCGATGCGGTCGCGACCGAGGATGCGCGACAGCGGCGCCTCGCCGCTGTCGCCGAAGCGGAAGAACCGCAGCATCGGCGCGCCCGACAGACTTTGCCGCACGAAGGTGCCGCGGCCGTGCACGCGCTCGATCAGCCCCTGCTCCACCAGCAGCTCCAGCGCCCGGCGCATCGTGCCCAGCGCCACCTTGTGTTCCGCGGCCAGCTGCTGCTCCGCGGGGATCGCCGTGCCGGCCGGCCATTCGCCGGCGACGATGCGCGCGCGCAGGGCGGCGGCGAGCGCGGCGTAGCGGCTCACACCGGGTTCGATGGGGACGATGTCTGCAGGCAACCGCTTAGTCCTCTAGAGGACTGGAGCTTACCCGATTTCAGCGGCCGAAACACGCATTGAAAGCCGCCGTGGCCGCCGCGTCGGGCAGCAGCACCGGGTTGCCGTTGGTGGGGTAGTGCAGGTTGGTGTTGGCCTCGAACGCCTCGCCGGGGATGCTGACCGGTGCCGACGCCGTGAAGTCGCTTTCGGGTGCGCCGCGGATCGGCGCACGGCCGGCGAGCTGCACGTTCTGCGCGGTGCATGCGGGGCCGAAGTCCTGCCAGTACAGCCACACGCGGCCATCGGGCGCGGTGTACGCGTCGGGTACGCTGGCCTGCGACACGACGCGCTCGGGGGTGCTCCAGTTGATCAGGTCGGTGCTTGTGCTGCGGTAGATGCCGCGCGCGCACAGCTCGCACAGGCTGGCTTCGGTACAGCCGTTGTTGCTGGCGATGCCCTTGACGAACAGCACCCAGGTGCCGTCGGTGCGGCGCGCAATCGCCGTGTCGGACAGGAAGAGGCCGGGCGCGCGTGCGCTGTCGAGGACCGTGGTGGCTTCGCCCCAGGCGAGTTCTGACAGTGTCGTTGCGGCCGTGCGCCGCACGCAGATGGACGAGAGGTTCGCGATGCCGCGCGTGGCGTCGGTCAGCCGCATCAGGATCACGCGGCTGTTCGTCATGCCGAACATGTAGCGGCTGCCGTTCACCTCGAACACCTGCGAGTGCTTGCCCATCGCGAGAGCGCCGGCGTTTTCGCAACCGCTCGCGCTGGAGCGGCCCAGCACCTTCACGTTGGCGTCGGTGACGGCGGGGCACGAGCTCTCGTGGATCTGCAGCGCGAGTGCGCCGCGCGGGTCCGTGAGCGTGGTGGCAGCTGCCATCACCCAGCGGCCGTTGGACAGGCGGCTGAAGACGGCATCGGCATAAACGCCGGTGGCGCTGGGCAAGGTCCAGCGCAGCACGCTGCTGTTGTACGAGGTGATGTTGCGGCCGTCGGTGGTGATGCCCGCGCGCACGCTGTTGCCGCCGATGCCGACGTCCTGGTAGAAGAAGGCGGTGCCCGCGGTCGCTGCCGCCGCAGGTGTCGTTGTGGTTGTCGTTGTTGTGGCTGGTGCCGTGGGGGTCGAGGCAGTGGGGGACGCCGGCGAGCCGCCGCCACCACCGCCGCCGCATCCGCAAGCGAGCGGGAGCGCCAACACGAGCGAGGCGAGCCGCGCGTCCATGGGCACATTTAAGCGCCCGGGCCACCGCGGCGTCAACGCCCTCAGGCGGGCGCCTGCTCGCGACGTAGCCGCTCGATCATGAAATCCGCCGCCTGCTCGATGTGCTGGCGCGCGAGGCGCTCGGCTTTCTTGCCGTCGCCCGCCATCACCGCCTGCAGCAGCGCCTCGTGCTGGTCCCAGATGTCGCGCGGGCGCTCGTCGCGCATCAGCACCTCGCCCATCACGCGCTGCGTGTTGGTCCAGTGCGTCTCCATCGCGGGCGCGACCATCGGGTTGCCCGAGAGCGAGTAGATGAAGGAGTGGAAGGCCATGTCGGCGGAGATCATCCGCGCGACATCGCCTGCCGCGACGGCGTCACGCCCTTCGGCAATGAGCGCCGGCCCCTCTTCGGAAGCACGCTTCGCGTTGCGCTCCGCGGCCTTGCGGAAGGCGAGGCCTTCGATGACGGCGCGCATGTCGTACATGTCGCGTACGTGGTCCAGGTCCAGCGGCGCCACCTGCAAGCCGCGCCCGGGCGCCTCGCGCAGCACGCCGAGGTTGCGCAGCACCAGCAGCGCCTGCTGCACCGGCTGGCGCGAAACGCCGAGCTCCTGCGCGATCTGCTCCTGGATGATGCGGGCGCCGGGCGGCAGCTTGCCGGACGCGATCTCGGCCAGGATCGCGTCCTGCACCAGCTCGACCAGCTTGGGTTGTGCGGCCAGGACTTTCATCATGGTGCCAATGCTAGCCGTTGCGCCACTTGCGCTCGGCGTCGTCCCACGCCTCCAGCGGCTGCAGGTCGGGCACCCACGCGAGGCCGGACTTCGCATCCGAAGAAGCAGCTTCAGGCGTGACGATGACGTCGAGCAGGGCAGGGCGGTTGGCAAGCGCACGCTGGATCGCACCGGGCAGGTCCTCGGCCTTCTCCACTCGCTCCGCATGCATGCCGAAGGCGCGCGCCATCGCCGCATGGTCGGCGTACTGCAAACGCGTGCCCACCACCTTGCCGTGGGTCTCCTGCTGGTCGCGCACTTCGATGGCCCACGAACCGTTGTTGGCCACCACGACGAGCAGGGGCGCCTTGTGGCGCACGGCCGTGTCGATCTCCATCGCGTTGAAGCCGAAAGCGCCGTCGCCGGTCGCAACGACCACGGTGCGGTCAGGACACGCGAGCGACGCCGCGATGCCGAACGGCGTTCCCACGCCGATGCAGCCCAGCGGGCCGGGGTCGAGGTAGGTCGACGCGGGCAAGCCCACGCGGGCGAAGCTGAGGAAGTCGCCGCCGTCGGCCACCACGATCGCATCGTCCGGCAGCGCGTCGCGTACGGCCGCGAGTGCCTTGTTGGGATGCATACGCCCGTCCGAGCCGGGCGCGGCGTTGCGCATCGTCGTCACCAGCTTCTCCGAACGTTCGACGTGCTTGCCGCGCAGCGTGGCGAGCCAGTCGCCGTCACTCGCGGGCTTGCGGTCGCCCGCGGCTTCGAGGATTGCTTCGAGTGCGATCGAAGGTGTCGCAAAGATTTCCACCGCACCGCGCCGGTTGTCGCGCAGCTCGGAGGGCGCATCGGCGATGCGCAGGAACTTCGCGTCGCCGAACACGGCGGGCGAACCGTACGCCAGCTGGAAGTCGAGCCGGCGGCCGACGGTCACGACGACATCGGCTTGGCCCATCACCCCGCCGCGCATGGCGGCGACGACCGATGCATGGTCTTCCGGAATGAGCCCACGGCTCTCGCCCGTGTCGAGATACGCGGCATTCAAGCGCGTCAGCAGCTTGCCGAGTGCATCGCCCGACCCCTGCGCCCCGCGCCCCGAGATGAACAGCGGCCGCTTCGCCGACCACAGCAGCTCCACCGCCTCCTGCACCGCCTCGGCATCCGGCGCAATGCGCGTCGCGCGCTTCGGCGCGAAGTGCTCGGGCAACTGCACGGCCTTGGGCACTTCGGCGCGCAATGTGTCCACGGGGAAGTCGAGGTACACCGGCCCCGGCTCGCCACCCTGGCCGACGGCGCGCGAGAACGCCTCGTCCAGTTCCTGCGGCACGAGCGCAGGCTCGCGCACTGTGCGCGCATAGCGCGTGATCGAGCGGACCAGGTCCGTGTGCACCATGTCCTGCAACGCGCCGCGGTTCTCCTGCGGCCGCGGCGGCGTGCCGGACAACACGAGCACGGGGACGCGCGCGACGTGCGCGTTGGCGATGCCCGTCATGGCATTCGTCACGCCAGGCCCTGCCGTGACGAGCGCCACGCCGACCATCCCGGTGAGCTGCGCTTCCGCATGCGCCATGTAGATGGCGGCGCGCTCGTCGCGCACGTCCACGATGCGGATGCCCTCCGCGTCCAGCCGCATCCAGATCGGCATGACGTGGCCGCCGCACAGGGCGTAGACGCGCTGGACGCCTCGCGCCTTGAGGATGCGCGCGATGACGGCGGCGGCGGACTGCTCGGCAAGGGGCGGGACGGGCATGGAGGTCTCCGAGTAGGTGGACGAGCGGCGCTTGATTTCGCCGGGCTGGTGGGTATCATAACCGAACTCTGAATTCAGAGTTCTGAATTTTTTTCAAGGACGCCGATGACCCGCCTGCTGACGATTTCCGATGCCGTCGCCACCCATGCCCGTCTCACGCCGAACAAGATCGGCACCCACGACTCGCGCCGCGGGCTCACTTATGCGGAGTGGAATGCGCGTGCCACACGCCTCGCGTCCGGCCTGCTGGCGCTCGGGCTGAAGAAGGGCGACCGAGTCTGCGTGCTCGCCTACAACTGCGTCGAGTGGATGGAGATGTACGTGGCGCTCGCACGCGCCGGGCTGGTCGCGGTGCCGATCAACTTCCGCCTGATGGGCCCGGAGGTGGCGTACATCGTCGAGCACGCCGAAGCGGCCGCGTTGATCGCAGGGCCCGAATTCACCGCGCTGGTCGACGGCATCCGCGCCGGGCTGCCCGTGCCCGACGGTCACTTCATCTCGCTCGGCACCGACGCGCCGCAAGGCTGGGTCACCTACGAGAGCGTGATTGCCTCGGGCGACCCGGCACAGCCGTTCGAACGCATGATGCAGGACGACATGTGCGCGCTCATGTACACGTCCGGCACCACCGGGCGCCCCAAGGGCGCGATCCGCAGCCACGGCGGCAGCAGCCTGATGGCCCTCGCCACGGCGCTCGAGATGGGCTTCACGCGCGACGACACCGCGCTGCTGGTGATGCCGCTGTGTCACGCGAACTCGCTGTACTTCGGCACCACGTTCATCCACCTCGGCGCCACGTGCGTCATCGACGACCGCCGCAGCTTCGACCCCGAGGCGCTGCTCGCCACGCTGTCGAAGGACAAGGTGACCTTCACCTCGCTCGTGCCCACGCACTACATCATGGTGCTGGCGCTGCCCGACGAGGTGAAGCGCAAGTACGACGTCAGCAGCGTCGGCAAGCTGCTGGTTTCCTCGGCGCCCGTGCGCAAGGACACCAAGCTCGCCATCCTGGAGTTCTTCCGCAACGGCAAGCTGCACGAGCTGTACGGCTCCACCGAGCACGGCTGGGTGACGCTGCTGCGCCCGCACGAGCAGATCGACAAGCTGGGCTCGGTCGGCCGCGAATGGGCCGGCAGCGGCGCGATCAGGCTGCTGGACGAGCACGGCAACGAAGTGCCGGACGGCGAAGTGGGCGAGCTCTATTCACGCACGTCGTACGTGTTCGACGGCTACTGGAAGAACCCGGAGAAGACCGCCGAGGCCTTTCGCGGCGACTGGTGCAGCGTGGGCGACATGGCGCGGCGCGACGAAGAGGGCTACATCTGGCTCGTGGACCGCAAGAGCAACATGATCATCAGCGGCGGCGAGAACATCTACCCGTCGGAGGTCGAGGGCGTGCTCGGCGGCCATCCGAAGGTCAAGGACGTGGCCATCGTCGGCGTGCCGCACGAGAAGTGGGGCGAGTCGGTGCAGGCCGTGATCGTGCTCCACGAAGGCGCGAGCGCCACGCCGGAAGAGATCCGGGCCTGGTGCAAGGAGCGGCTCGCCGGCTACAAGTGCCCCACGTCCGTGATGTTCGTGGCGGACGCCGACATGCCGCGCACCGCCACCGGCAAGATCCTGCACCGCGTGCTGAAGCAGCGGCTCGTCGCCTGACGCTGGTGCCGCCGCCCCCTGCGTGCTAGCCTGCGCGCACGCGAAGCCGATGGCACCGACGACCTGCGCGAAAGCATCGTGCTGCGTGGCAACAGCTGGGAGCAGGAGCTGCGCGTGCGCGCCGGCAGCGGGCAGCGGGCGGACCGGATCGTCGTGCGCGGCAAGACGCCCGCGGGCGACTCGTCCGAAACCTTCACCGCCGCGAACGGGCAGGCCGAATGGAAGTCCGGCATGGACAGCGGCCGCGTACCCGACGACGGCCGCAGCCACTACGTGCCGGCGGGCGGCACGTGGGCGGCACCGCTCCTCACGGAGCTGTTGTACGCCGCGCGGGCCGTGAAGTGCCGCTGCTGCCGGCCGGCAGGGCGCGCATGAGGAAGCTCGCGGACATCGAGGTGGGCACCGGCGCAACCGCGAAGACGGTCACGTCCTGGGCCATCGAAGGCCTCAGCCTCGAACCGGGGCTCGTGCTGCTGGATGCGCAGGGGCGCTTCTTCGGCTGGGCCGGCACCATGGCGTTCCTGCCCGAGGCGTACGCGGGCGACCACCTGAAGCTGCAGAAGGCGCAGATCGAAGCGATGGCCGCGCAGGAGCCGGGCATCGCACGGCGCTTCCGGCAGCTGCCGGCCACCGCGGTGGCTTTCGCGCACGTGAAGATGTTCGACGCGGAAGGCACGCGCTTCCTCGACGACCAGACCGTCGTGGTGGAGGCCGGCAAGATCGTCGCCGCGGGGCCCGCCGCCTCGACGCCGGTGCCCGCGGGCGCACGCGTGATCGAGGAATTGACGCACATCAACTTCGTGCTGATGGAAGCGCTGCCCGGCAATGTCGTCAGCGTCTCCAACACGGTGGCCCCCTTCGAGGGGCCGGGCCGTTACGGCAAGGACGTGGACCTCGACAAGGAACCGATGGCGTCGTTCATCCGCGAGCTCGGCGCGAAGAAGGTCGTGGTGGACCCGACGCTGGTGGTCTACGAGGGCCTCTACACCAACCGGCGCGGCACCGTGCCGCCCGCGTTCGCGCCCTTCGAAGCGTCGCTTCCGCCGGCCACGCAGCGCGCCTTGAGGAACAATGCCGCGGCGCCGCCCTCGGGTGTGACCCTGGCCGACTACGAAGCGAGCTTCCGCAAGATGCTCGAGCTGACCCGGCGCCTGCACGAAGCCGGCGTGCCGCTCGTGGCAGGCACCGACGGTAGCGGCGCCGAGCTCGTGCGCGAGCTCGAGCTTTACGTGCAGGCGGGCCTCACGCCCGCGCAGGCGCTCAGGACGGCAACGCTGCATCCCGCGCAGCTCGTCGGCGCGGACAAGGCCACCGGCTCGATCGCCGTCGGCAAGCAGGCCGACCTCGTGCTCATCGCGGGCGATGCCTCGCGCGACGTCGGCGCGATGCGCCACACGAGGTGGGTCATGCAGGGTGGCGCGTTGATGAACGCCGATGAGCTGAGGCAGCTGGCGGGCTTCAACGGCCGGCCGAAATGAACCTTGCCGTACGCGCCTTGCGTTTTAGGGGGATAATGCGCGCGTGTCCCCCATGGGGCATTCGTGCGGTTGAATTCGGTTTCGGTTGTGGATGAGTGAATCTAGTTTGTGATTGCATCCGGGCTCCATCGCGTATCAAGCGTTTTTTCATGGAGTCCCACTTGGGCAACAAACTTTACGTCGGCAACCTGCCGTACACCTTCCGCGACAGCGACCTCGAGCAGGCTTTCAGCCGTTTTGGCGCCGTCAGCAGCGCCAAGGTCATGATGGACCGCGACAGCGGCCGTTCCAAGGGCTTCGGTTTCGTCGAGATGGGCAGTGCCGCCGAGGCGCAGTCCGCCATCTCCGGCATGGCCGGCCAGGAAGTCAACGGCCGCGCCCTCGTGGTCAACGAAGCCCGCCCGATGGAGCAGCGCCCGCGCACCGGTGGTGGCGGCGGCTACGGCGGCGGCGGCGGTGGTGGTTACGGCGGCGGCAACAGCGGCGGCGGCAACCGCCGTTATTGAGCCAAGCATTGGCCAAGGAAGAACTCATCGAAATGCGCGGCACGGTCGCGGAGATCCTGCCGGACTCCCGCTGCCGCGTCGTGCTGACCAACGGCCACGAGCTCGTGGCCTATACGGGCGGCAAGATGAAGAAGCACCGCATCCGCATCATCGCGGGTGACGACGTGACGCTCGAGCTGTCCCCGTACGACCTGACCAAGGGCCGCATCATGTTCCGGCACCTGCCGGAGCGGCGGCCCGGGCCGCCGGCGCATTCGCAGCACCGCAAGCCGGGCGGGCGCTAGGGAAAGTTCACCAGGGGCGCCCGCAAGGCGCCCCTAGTTCTTCCTGAGCGACCGGCCTGCGAGCACGCCGGGGACGTGCCGGCCGTCCTCGACCGCCACGCGCCCGTTGACGACCACCCACCGCACGCCCGTGGGCGGCAGGTCGGGTTGGGCGTAGGTCGCCCCGTCCGCGTAGGTGGCCGGGTCGAACACCACGATGTCGGCGAAGTTGCCTGTCTTCAGCAGGCCGCGCTCCTTCACGCCGAAGATTTCCGCCGTCCGCGCGCTTGCCATGTGCACCGCCTGCGGCAGCGTGAGCAGCTTCCTGCGCGTGACGTATTCGCCGATGCGGCGCGCGAAGGTCCCCGCGCGGCGCGGGTGGCCGGCGCCGCCGTCCGAACCGCCGACGACGAAGTCCTGCACCATGAAGGCGTCGAGGTCGCGGTCGCTCATGTTGTACGAGATGATCCCGGCGCCGCCGTCTTCGACGATGCGCATCGCGGCCTCGGCGGGTGCAACCCCCAGCTCTTTCGCGATCGCCTCCAGGTTCTTGCCGGCGTAGGCCGGGTTGCGCGGCCCGTTGATCGTCTGCGCGGCCGGGCCGTTGCGCTGCGCGAGGTTCTTGTCGATGTCGGCCGCGATGCGCTGGCGCGTCGCGGGGTCCTTCATGCGTTCGAGCAGCTTGTCGTTGCCGCCTTCGCGCGCCCAGCCCGGGAAGAGGCCGGGGATGATGTGCGTTGCAGACGCGGTGTAGGGGTACTGGCTGGCGGTTGCGTCGACTCCTTCCGCGCGTGCGGCCTTCATCAGGGCGATGACTTCCGCGCTCTTGCCCCAGACGTCCACGCCGAGCGCCTTGATGTGCGAGATGTGCACGGGGATCTTCGCTTCGCGCCCGATGCGCAGCACTTCCTGCACGGAGGGGATGAGGCCGACGCGGAAGTTGCCCTCGTCGCGGATGTGCGAGTCGTAGAGGCCGCCGCGCGCCGCCGCCACTTTGGACAGCTCGACGAGCTCCGCGGTCTCGGAGAACACGCCGGGCGTGTAGGTGAGCCCCGTCGAAAACCCGAACGCGCCCTCGCGCATGCCCTCGTCCACGAGTTGCTTCATCGCGTCGAGCTCGGCCGCTGTCGGCGCGCGGTTGGCGAAGCCGAGCACTCGGCTGCGCACGATGTTGTGCCCGAGGAGCATGGCGACGTTGGTTCCGACACCCATCGATTCGAGCCGCGCCAGCGTGGGCCCGATGCGGCCCAGCTCGTTGCCGTCGCTTTCCAGCACGATGCCGTCATTGCCGATGAACACCGTGGTGATGCCTTGCAGCAGGTAGGGCAGGTTGGCGTTGCCGCCGGCATTCACGAGGTCGCGGAAGGCATGCGTGTGCGGGTCGATGAAGCCCGGCGCGACGGCGAGCCCGCCGGCCTGCAGCACGCGCCGGCCCTCGTGGCCCTCGCGCGCGGCGTCGCCGATGAACGCGATGCGGTCCTGCTGGATGCCGATGTCGGCCGTGCGGCCGGGTGCGCCGCTGCCGTCGACGACCGTACCGCCGCGGATCAGCAGGTCGAATGTTGCGGCGTGTGCGGCCAGTGCGCAGCCGAACAGGGCCACACTGAGGACACGTGCGAATGACATGGTTCGGACCTCCGGGCGGAATGGTATCGGCTGCACGCCAAGCGCCCCCGACGGGGTCATGGACGCCTGATTATTTATACAGTAAATTCTGCCGTGAACTTCCAGGGGACCCGATGAAGAAAGAGCTGATCCAGCGCTTGCACAAGAGCTTCGAAGGGTGCGCACACGAGCAGGGCGGTGTTGAGTACTGGCTCGCCAGAGAGCTGCAAGTCCTCCTTGGCTACACGCAGTGGCGCAACTTCGAAGCAGTCATCGACAAGGCGAGGATCGCATGCGAGAAGGCGGGTCAGGCGACTGCCGATCATTTTGCTGACGTCAGCAAAATGATCGGGATTGCGAAAGGAGGCCAGCGTGAAATCGAGGACTTCGCGCTGACCCGATACGCGTGCTATTTGATCGCGCAGAACGGCGATCCGCGCAAGGACTCGATTGCTTTCGCGATGACGTACTTCGCCGTTCAGACGCGGCGACAGGAATTGATCGAGCTGCGACTCTCGGAGTGGGAGCGCCTGCAGGCCCGGGGCAAGCTTTCGCTATCCCAGAAGGAGCTCTCGGCAGTGCTGTTCGAACGCGGGATCGACAGCCAGGGGTTCTGCCGCATCTTGAGCAGGGGTGATGCCGCACTCTTCGGTGGCCTCACGACGCAGAACATGAAGGAGCGGCTCGCGGTTCCCGAGGGCCGGCCGCTGGCCGACTTTCTGCCCACGATCACGATCAAGGCCAAGGACTTCGCCAACGAGGTCACGAACACGCAGGTGAAGCAGAACGACCTGCGCGGAGAGCCGGACATCACGAAGGAACACGTCGAGAACAATCGCGACGTACGCAAGATCCTCACGAGTCGACGGATCGTTCCCGAGGAACTGCCGCCGGCAGAAGACGTCAAGAGGCTGGAGCGAAGGTTGAAGTCGGAGGAAAAGCGGTTGCCGAAGCAGGCGCCGCGGCTCGCGACGCGCCGTAGTCCGTAAGCCGCAAACGCGTCATGCGTCGCGTGCATTCGACGACAGCGACGCAAATTCTTCGTTGGTGAATCCTGCGCGCAGCCGCGCTTCCTCATTGAAGGGCGGATACAGCCGCGGCGCGTCGAACTTCGCGGCCACTACGCCGTAGTGCGCGACGGGGTCGTACCCCTCGCGCTCGCACAACCAGCGGTACCAGCGATTGCCGATGGCGACGTGCCCCACCTCGTCCCGCAGGATCACGTCGAGGATCTCCACCGCGCGCATCGCCGCGGGCGTGCCCACGTTGCGCAGCTTCTCCTGGATCTGCGGCGTGGCGTCGAGCCCGCGTGCTTCGAGCGTGCGCGGCACGAGCGCCATGCGCGCGACCACGTCGTCCTTCGTCTTCTCGCACATGGCCCACAGGCCGTCGTGCGCGTCGAAGTCACCGTAGTCGTATCCCAGTGTGCGCAGGTGGTCCTGCAGCAGCGTGAAGTGATACGCCTCCTCGGCCATCACGCGCACCCAGTCGAGATGGAACTCGCGCGGCATGCCGTCGAAGCGCCATGCGGCGTCGGCGGCGAGGTTGATCGCATTGAACTCGATGTGCGCGATGGCGTGCAGCAGCGCGGCCAGGCCCTCGGGCTTGAAGGGCGAACGTTTGGGTACGCGTGCGGCGTGCACCAGCGCCGGGCGCTGCGGACGGCCGGGGACGGGCAGCGTGGCGGCAGGCGCCGCCTGCGAGACAGGCAAGCTGGCCGCGGCGGTGCCCAGCTCGCGCGCGGCACGAACCTTTTCACCCGGATCGGCACTGCAGAGCACCTGCAGCGCCTGTTGCCTCAGCTCCATCCCTACAATTGTCTCCCATGGCAATCTACGAACTCGACGGCGTCGCACCGAAGATCGGTGAAGGCGTCTACATCGCCGATTCGGCGCAGGTCATCGGCACGGTGGAACTGGGCGACAACGTCAGCGTCTGGTTCGGCGCGATCCTTCGCGGCGACTCCGACTGGCTGCGCATCGGCAAGGGCAGCAACGTGCAGGACGGCGCGATCCTGCACGCCGACGCAGGCGTGCCGCTCACGCTCGGCGAGAACGTGAGCGTGGGCCACCAGGTGATGCTGCATGGCTGCACCATCGGCGACGGCTCGCTGATCGGCATCCAGGCCGTCGTGCTGAACAACGTGAAGATCGGCAGGAACTGCATCGTCGGCGCCGGCTCCATCGTCACCGAAGGCAAGGAGTTCCCGGACAACTCGCTGATCATCGGCGCGCCGGCAAAAGTGGTGCGCACGCTCGACGAGAAGGGCCATGCGATGCTGGCCGGCATCGCGAAGCATTACGTCGGCAACGGCCAGCGTTTCGCCAAGGGCCTGAAGAAAATTTCCTGATGGCCAACGAACTGCACAAGTTCCTGTTCGACGGCCTGCCGGTGCGCGGCATGATCGTGCGGCTGGACGACGCGTGGACCGAGATCCTCGCGCGGCGCCGCGCCAACGAGGACACGGGCGCGTGGCCGCCTCCGGTCGCCGAACTGCTCGGCGAGATGGCGGCGGCCGGCGCGCTGATGCAGTCCAACATCAAGTTCAACGGCGCGCTCGTGATGCAGATCTACGGCGACGGGCCGGTGAAGGTGGCGGTGGCCGAGGTGCAGCATGACCTCGCACTGCGCGTGACGGCCAAGGTGGTGGGTGACGTCGGCATCGACGCGCGGCTTGCCGACATGGTCAACACCGGCGGGGGCGGGCGCTGCGCGATCACGCTCGACCCGAAGGACAAGCGCCCGGGCCAGCAGGCCTACCAGGGCGTGGTGCCGCTGCGCGGCCCGCACGGCGAGAGCCTGGACAAGCTGTCCGACGTCCTGGAGCACTACATGCGGCAGTCGGAGCAGCTGGACACGAAGATGGTGCTGGCGGCCGATGCCACTGTCGCGGCCGGGATCCTGATCCAGCGCCTGCCGCACGAGGGCGGCGCCAACATCGAAGGCGCGGCGAAGGACGTCGACGAGGGCGAGATGAAGGAGCACTTCAACCGCATCGCGACACTCGCTTCGAGCATCACGCCGGCCGAGCTGCTGGAGCTGGACGTGGAGACGATCCTGCGGCGCCTGTTCTGGCAGGAAAAGATGCTGCGCTTCGAGCCGCAGACGCCGCGCTTCGCGTGCACGTGCAGCCGCGAGCGGGTGGCGAGCATGATCCGGGGGTTGGGGCGCGAAGAGGCCGAGAGCATCCTGTCCGAACGCGAGGCCATCGACGTGGGCTGCGACTTCTGCGGGCAGCACTACCGCTTCGACGCGGTGGATGCGGCCCGCATCTTCACCGCACCGGGGGACCAGCCCCCGGTGAGTTCAGCGGTCCAGTGATTTAGGAAGCGCTGGCGGCCTTCTTCGCCTTCTTCGCCTTCTTGGCCTTCTTCGGGGCGGCCTTCTTCTCCGCCTTGGCGGCGGGCTTCGCGCCCGAGGCGGCAGCGGCCGGGGTGGCGGGGGTGGCCGGCGTGGCCGGGGTGGCTTGCGCGAAGGCGCCACCGAACACGGCGGAGGCGGCAATGGCGATCAGAAGCTTTTTCATGACTGCGGGTTTCCTGGTGTCGTTGATGCGGCGCGCCAATGCGCCGCTCGATCCATAACGCGCCGTCCAGCCAAACGGAGGACAACGATTCGTGTCTAGTTGTTCTTGAGCAGGCCCGTGAACAGCCGGTGCTCGCACTCGGGGTCGCCGCACTTCTCGCAGGACCAGGTCCAGTTGCCTTGCGGCAGCTGCTCGCGCAGGCTCGCATCGATCGCGGCGAGCGCATTGGCGACACGTTGCTCGCCGCTGCCGTACACCACCCGGAAGGGCAGTCCGGCGTCCGCGAGCGCGTGCCGCACCTGCGCGTCGATGGGCTCGCGCACGTGCGGGCCGTCGCGCTGCATGCCGTCGGCCACCCACGGGATGTCCAGGCCCGTCACCAAGGTGACGTCGTAGCCGCGCTGGCGCTCCAGCGCGAAGCGGTAAAGGCTGCCGTCCTTGAACAGCATCGCGCTGTAGATCGCGACCATCACCGACGTGGTGTCGGCGATCACGACCTCGGCGCCGCTCGCGGCGGCGGCGTCCACGCGGCGCTCGTGCTCCTGCGCGATCGGCAACTGCTCCTCGGGCCGGGGCGTGCGGCCTTCGCGCGCGCACCATTCGCGCAGCACTTCGCCCACCACCTCCGCGCGCAGGCCGCGCGCCCGGTAATGCGCCGCGATCTCCTGCGACAGCTGCGTCTTGCCCGTGCTCTCGGCGCCGAGCAGTGCGATCTTCTTCATCTCGGCAGCTTCGCGCGCCACGCCGCGAAGCCCACGAAGCTCATGACGAGCAGGACGACGTACAGCCCCACCGTGGGGTAGAGGCCCTTGTACGCATAAAGCGCGATGCTCACGGTGTTGACCACGGCCCACAGCAGCCAGTTCTCGATGAACTTGCGCCCGAGCAGGAACTGCGCGACGACGGACAGGCCCGTGGTGAAGCCGTCCCACCACGGCACGTCGGTGTTGGTGTACGTCGCGAGGAACCAGCCGGTGGCGGGCCAGGCGACCGCACAGGCCAGCACCAGCAACGCAAGCCCGCGGCGCGAGAGCTTCGCCACGTGCAGCGCCGAGCCGTCGGCGCGGTGGCCGCGCAGCCACTGGTACCAGCCCCAGCACCCGACAGCCGCGTAGAAGACGTTCAGGCCCGCGTCGCCATAGAGCTTCGCATCGGCGAACACCTTGACGTACATCACCGAGCTGACGATGGCCAGCGGCCAGCCCCAGTGGATTTCCCTGACGTTGCAGAAGACCATGGCCAGCGCGATGGCCACCGCGGTGAGTTCGAACCAGTCCACGTTATTTGGCGATCTGCACGAGGATCTCGTTCGGCTTCACCATCCCGAGCTCGGTGCGCGCCCGCTCCTCGACCATTTCCAGCCCTTCCTGCAGGTCGCGCACCTCGGCGGCGAGCCGCTCGTTGGCCTGCTGCTGCGCCGAGTTCTTCGCCTTCTGCTCGTCCAGCTTCTGCTGCAGTTCCGCCACGTTGCCGACGCTGCCGCGCCCGAACCAGAGCTGCGCATGCAGCACCAGCAGCAGGAAGACGAGGACGGCAGCGACGGTGCGGCGGTTCAAACCCGGTTAGCGCAGGTTGTAGAAGGCCGCGCGGCCGGGGTACTGGGCGATGTCGCCGAGATCCTCTTCGATGCGCAGCAGCTGGTTGTACTTGGCCATGCGGTCGGAGCGCGAGAGCGAACCGGTCTTGATCTGGCCCGCGTTCGTACCCACGGCGATGTCGGAGATGGTGCTGTCCTCCGTTTCGCCGGAGCGGTGCGAGATCACGGCCGTGTAGTTGGCGCGCTTGGCCATCTCGATCGCGGCGAAGGTCTCGGTCAGCGTGCCGATCTGGTTGATCTTGATGAGGATCGAGTTGGCAATCTGCTTGTCGATGCCTTCCTTCAGGATCTTCGTGTTGGTGACGAAGAGGTCGTCGCCCACCAGCTGCACCTTGCGGCCCAGGCGCTCGGTCAGCAGCTTCCATCCGTCCCAGTCGCCCTCGGCCATGCCGTCCTCGATGCTGATGATCGGGTACTTGTCGACCCAGCTGGCCAGCACGCCGGCCCAGTCGGCGGAGTTGAGCTTCAGGCCTTCGGCCGTCACGTCGTACACCCCGTCCTTGTAGAACTCGCTCGACGCGCAGTCCAGGCCCAGCGCGATCTGCTCGCCGGGCTTGTAGCCGGCCTTCTCGATCGCGGCCAGGATCATCTGGATCGCGGCTTCGTGGTTCTCCACGTTCGGCGCGAAGCCGCCTTCGTCGCCCACCGCCACCGACATGTTCTTGTCGTGGATGATCTTCTTGAGCGCGTGGAACACCTCGGCGCCGTAGCGCATCGCCTCGCGGAAGCTCGGCGCGCCCACGGGGATGATCATCAGCTCCTGCAGGTCGAGGTTGTTGTTGGCGTGCGCGCCGCCGTTGACCACGTTCATCATCGGCACCGGCAGCATGCAGCCGTTCATGCCGCCGAAGTAGCGGTACAGGGGCAGGCCGGATTCTTCAGCAGCCGCGCGTGCGACGGCCATCGACACGGCCAGCATCGCGTTGGCGCCCAGGCGGCTCTTGTTCTCGGTGCCGTCCAGGTCGATCAGGGTCTTGTCCAGGAAGTTCTGCTCGCTGGCATCGAGGCCGAGGACGCTTTCGCTGATCTCGGTGTTGATGTGCTCGACGGCCTTCAGCACGCCTTTGCCGAGGTAGCGCTTGGGGTCGCCGTCGCGCAGCTCGATGGCTTCACGCGAGCCGGTGGACGCACCGGAGGGCACGGCGGCGCGGCCCATGGTGCCGGACTCCAGCAGCACGTCGCATTCCACGGTGGGGTTGCCGCGCGAGTCGAGGATCTCGCGGCCGACGATGTCAACGATTGCACTCATTTCAAGTTTTCTCTGTAGTCAAGGAATCAGACGGGCGCGGCGACACCTTCCACCAGCACCATGTTGAAGTAATCCGTTGCGCCGGCGCGCAACTTGCGGATCTTCGTGTATTGCTCGCCGTCGTAAAAGCTCTTTGCGGTTTCGTAACTCGGAAACCTGAGCACGGCCACGCGGTGCGGCTGCCAGTCGCCTTCCAGCGTTTCGCTCCTGCCGCCGCGAACGAGGTATTCGCCGCCGGCCGCCTTGACGGCCGCAGGCGCCTCGGCCATGTACTTCCTGTACTGCTCCATGTCCTTGATGTTCATCTCGACGATCAGGTAGCCGGGTGCAGCCATGGCGGTGACCTTTCAGTTGTTGAAGCTGTTCTCGAGGTAGCCGTTCTTCTTGGTGACGCGGTCCAGCGCCTGCAGCGTCTCCAGCAAGGCCTTCATGTGCTTCAGCGGCACGGCGTTCGGGCCGTCGGACAGCGCCTTCGCCGGATCGGGGTGCGTCTCCATGAACAGGCCCGCAATGCCGACGGCCACAGCCGCGCGCGACAGCACCGGCACCATCTCGCGCATGCCGCCCGAGCTGGTGCCTTGCCCGCCGGGCAGCTGCACCGAGTGCGTGGCGTCGAAGACCACCGGGGCGCCGGTCTCGCGCATGATCGCGAGCGAGCGCATGTCGGAGACGAGGTTGTTGTAGCCGAAGCTCGCGCCGCGCTCGCAGGCCATGAAGGCGTCTTCCTCCAGCCCCTTCTCACGCGCCGCGGCGCGTGCCTTGTCGATGACGTTCTTCATCTCGTGCGGCGCGAGGAACTGGCCCTTCTTGATGTTCACCGGCTTGCCCGATTGCGCGACGGCGCGGATGAAATCGGTCTGGCGGCACAGGAACGCGGGCGTCTGCAGCACGTCCACGACCTTCGCCACGTCGGGCACTTCGGCCTCGGTGTGCACGTCGGTGATGATGGGAACGTTCAGTTCCTTCTTCACCTTCGCGAGGATCTCCAGGCCTTTTTCCATGCCCGGCCCGCGAAAGCTGCTTCCGGACGTGCGGTTGGCCTTGTCGTAGCTGCTCTTGAAGATGTAGTTGATGCCGAGCGAGGAGGTGATCTCCTTCAGCTGCCCCGCCACGTCCATCTGCAGCTGCTCGCTCTCCACCACGCAGGGGCCGGCGATCAGGAAGAAGGGCTTGTCCAGCCCCGCGTCGAACCCGCAGAGCTTCATGCCACCGCCTTGAGCGTCTTGCCCGACCCGCCCGCGCGGACCTTCTGGTGCTCGCAAGCCGCCTTGATGAACGAGTTGAACAGCGGGTGGCCGTCCCACGGCGTGGACTTGAACTCGGGGTGGAACTGCACGCCCATGAACCACGGGTGCACGTCCTGCGGCAGCTCCACGATCTCGGTGAGGTGCTCGCGCTGCGTCAGCGCGGAGATCACCAGGCCCGCATTGCGCAGGCGGTCGAGGTAGTGCACGTTGGCTTCGTAGCGGTGGCGGTGGCGCTCGGTGACCACGTCGCCGTAGATCTTGTGCGCGAGCGTGCCGCGCGCCACGTCGGAGCTCTGCGCGCCAAGCCGCATGGTGCCGCCGAGGTCGGAGCTCTCGGTGCGCGTCTGGATGCTGCCGTCCTTGTCCTGCCACTCGGTGATGAGCGCGATGACCGGGTGCGGCGCGTGCGGGTCGAACTCGGTGCTGTTCGCGCCCTCGAGGCCGGCGACGTCGCGCGCGTACTCGATCGTCGCGACCTGCATGCCCAGGCAGATGCCGAGGTAAGGCACCTTCTGCTCGCGCGCGAAGCGGGCCGCGGCGATCTTGCCCTCGATCCCGCGCTTGCCGAAGCCGCCGGGCACCAGCACCGCGTCGTACTTGCCAAGCTGCGCCACCGTGTCGTGCGTGATGGTTTCGGAATCGACGTACTCGATCTGCACGCGCACGTGGTTCTTCAGGCCCGCGTGGCGCAGCGCCTCGTTGAGCGACTTGTAGCTGTCCGACAGGTCCACGTACTTGCCGACCATGGCGATGGTGACCTCGCCCTTCGGGTGCTCCACCTCGTACACCAGGTCGTCCCAGCGGCGCAGGTTGGCCGGCGGCGTGTTCAGGCGCAGCTTGTCGCAGATGAGGCCGTCGAGCCCCTGCTCGTGCAGCAGGCGCGGCACCTTGTAGATGGTGTCCACGTCCCACATGCTGATCACGCCCCAGCGCGGCACGTTGGTGAACAGGCTGATCTTCTCGGCCTCGTCGTCGGGCACGCGGCGGTCGGCGCGGCACAGCAGCGCGTCGGGCTGGATACCGATCTCGCGCAGCTTCTGCACGGTGTGCTGCGTCGGCTTGGTCTTGAGCTCGCCGGCCGCGGCGATCCACGGCACGTAGGTGAGGTGCACGAAAGCCGAATTGTTGGAGCCCATCTTCAGGCTCATCTGGCGCACCGCTTCGAGGAAGGGCAGGGATTCGATGTCGCCCACCGTGCCGCCGATCTCCACGATGGCGACGTCCGCCTCGTTCTGCGTGCCGATGCCGGCGCCGCGGCGGATGTAGTCCTGGATTTCGTTGGTGATGTGCGGGATGACCTGCACGGTCTTGCCGAGGTAGTCCCCCCGGCGTTCCTTCTCCAGCACGCTCTTGTAGATCTGGCCCGTGGTGAAGTTGTTGGCCTTGCGCATCCGCGTGGTGACGAAGCGCTCGTAGTGGCCCAGGTCCAGGTCGGTCTCGGCGCCGTCGTCGGTCACGAACACTTCGCCATGCTGGAACGGCGACATCGTGCCGGGGTCGACGTTGATGTACGGGTCGAGCTTGATGAGGGTGACTTTGAGGCCCCGCGACTCCAGGATCGCTGCGAGGGAGGCTGAGGCGATCCCCTTGCCCAGGGAACTCACCACACCGCCGGTGACGAAGACGAATTTGGTCATGTCAGGTGGGAAGGGTGCTTCCCGTTCGGTGGTAAAGCGGAATTATACGGGGCTAGTAACATCCCGGCCCATGGAAGACCTTTCGGGCAAGCACATCCTTCTTGGTTTGACGGGCGGCATCGCGTGCTACAAGGCCGCGGAGCTGTGCCGCGGCTTCGTGAAGGAAGGCGCGACCGTGCAGGTCGTCATGACCGAAGCGGCGGAGCAGTTCATCACCGCCGTCACGATGCAGGCGCTCTCGAACCGGCCCGTGTACACCTCGCAGTGGGACGCGCGCGAGCCGAACAACATGCCGCACATCAACCTCTCGCGCGAGGCCGATGCGATCGTGCTGGCGCCGTGCAGCGCGGACTTCATGGCCAGGCTGGTGCAGGGGCGGGCGGACGAACTGCTCTCGCTGATGTGCCTGGCCCGGCCCATCGACAAGGTGCCGCTGCTCGTGGCGCCGGCGATGAACCGTGAAATGTGGGCGCATCCGGCGACGCAGCGCAACATGCGGCAGCTGGCGGAAGACGGTGCGCACATCCTCGGCGTGGGCAGCGGGTTCCAGGCCTGCGGCGAGACCGGGGACGGGCGCATGCTGGAGCCGGCGGAGTTGCTGGAAGACATCGTCGCGTTCTTCCAGCCGAAGGTGCTGAAGGGCAAGCGCGTGCTGGTGACCGCGGGCCCGACCTTCGAGGCGCTGGACCCGATCCGCGGCATCACCAATCATTCGTCGGGGAAGATGGGGTTTGCGATCGCTCGCGCGGCGCGCGAAGCGGGCGCTGATGTGACAGTCGTGGCCGGCCCTGTACACTTGCAGACGCCGCGCGGCGTGACCCGCGTCGACGTGAAGTCGGCGCGCCAGATGCTCGATGCCACGCTCGCGGGCACCGCCAACGCCGATGTGTTCATCGCCACTGCGGCCGTGGCGGACTGGCGCCCTGCCACCGAGTCCGACCAGAAGATCAAGAAGGACGGCTCCGGTGTCGCGCCCACGCTGTCCTTCACCGAGAACCCGGACATCCTTGCCACCGTCGCGAAAAGTGACCGCGCGAAAACCGGCCGGCTGTTCTGCGTGGGCTTCGCGGCCGAAAGCCACGACCTCGAGAACAACGCCCAGGCCAAGCGCGCGCGCAAGGGCATCCCGCTTCTGGTGGGCAATATCGGCCCCACCACCTTCGGCAAGGACGACAACGAGATGATCCTGGTCGATGCGAACGGCGTGCAGGCCCTGCCCCGCGCATCCAAAATCTCGCTCGCGCGCCAGCTCGTGCGCGAGATCGCGAAACGAAACCCATGAAACTCGATGTGAAGATCCTCGATCCGCGCATGGCGGATCAGTTGCCCCACTACGCCACGCCCGGCAGCGCCGGCCTCGACCTGCGCGCGTGCATCGACGAGCCGCTGGTGCTCGCGCCCAATGCGTGGAAGCTCGTGCCCACCGGCATCGCCATCTGGCTGAAGGACCCCGGTTATGCGGCGCTCATCCTCCCGCGCTCGGGCCTGGGCCACAAGCACGGCATCGTGCTGGGCAACCTGGTGGGGCTGATCGACAGCGACTACCAGGGCCAGCTGATGGTGAGCGCGTGGAACCGCAGCGACGTGGCATTCACGCTGCAGCCGATGGAGCGGCTCGCGCAACTGGTGATCGTCCCGGTGGTGCAGGCCGAGCTCAACGTTGTCACCGACTTCCCGCCCACCGAGCGCGGTGCAGGCGGTTACGGTTCGACGGGCAAGGGCTGAGTAGCCGCTTTCCTACAGAAACTGCCGAAGAAGGCTGGAACGTACGCCAGCAGCAGGGACTTTCAATGTCGTCACAAGGCGCGCCCGCTGGGGGCCGCCGCGTACCCCATTGAAGGAGAAAATCCATGCGTTCCATGCGTCTCACCGCCTCGGCCCTCGCCGTCACGATGCTCGCTTCCGTCGTCGGCTGCGCCACCAACACGCCGATGTACGGCTCCAACTATCCCGCGACGACCGTCACGACGGCGCCGGTCTATTCCACGACCGCCGCTCTCGAATACGGCCGCGTGTCGAACATCGAATACATGCCCGTGGGCACGAGCGCCCCGATCTCGGGCAACAACAACATCATCGGCGCGGTGATCGGCGGCCTGGCGGGTGCGGCCCTGGGCAGCACGATCGGCGGCGGCAGCGGCCGTACCGCGGCGACGGTGCTGGGTGGCGTGGCGGGCGCGGCGGTGGGCAGCCACATCGCGCGCAACCAGGCCGGCGTGACCACGGCGCCCGGCTACCGCGTGACGGTGCAGACGGACAGCGGCGCGATGCGCATCTACGAAGTCGGCTCGACCGGTGACCTGCGCGTCGGCGACCGCGTGCGCGTGGAAAACAACGTGATCTATCGCGGGTAAACGCGCTTCATCACACCTTGAAGAAGCCGGCCCCGGCACTGCCGCGGCCGGTTTCTTCTTCCGTGGCCTCCCGCACGCCTTCCACCTTGAGGTGCAGGCGCAGCGCCATCCCTGCGAGCGGGTGGTTGCCATCGAGCACCACGTGCTCGGGATAGATTTCCGTGACCGTGTAGATGGCGTCCTTGGGCGCGTCCGCGCTGGTCGCGCCGGGCGGCAGGCCCTCGTAGGTCATGCCTTCCAGCAGCTCCTTGGGGAAGATGCCGCGCGGCTCCAGGTACACGAGCTGCTCGTCGTAGTCGCCGAAAGCGTCCTCGGGCTCCAGGTGCAGGTCGACGCGGTCGCCCACCGTGTGGCCCTGCAGCGCCTCCTCGATCTTGGCGAGCAGGTCGTCGCCGCCGACCAGGAATTCGACAGGGTCCTCCAGCACGTCCAGCACTTCGCCCAGCGTGTCCTTGAGGGTCCAGGTGAGGGCGACGACGCAGTTCGAAGTGATGTCCATGGGAGAATTCTCTCAGGTATGTTGGCCCCCACGCTCCCCGCTTCGCGAGGTTCGCTGCCCCCCGAGGGGGCTTCATCCGCCTTGGGGCGGCCCGGCGGCGGATGATGAACGTCGATTCACCGCTGCCCCTGCTCGGCGGGCTCACGCCCGCGCAGTTCATGCAACGCCACTGGCAGCGCAAGCCGCTGCTCGTGCGCGGCGCGATCCCGGGTTTTCGCTCGCCGGTCCCAAGGGCTCGGCTGTTCGAGCTGGCGGCGTCGGACGAAGTCGAGTCGCGCGTCGTTGCGCAGGACGACGGCCGCTGGCAGGTCAGGCGCGGGCCGCACGCGCGGCTGCCCGCCGTGAAGCGACCCGACTGGACGCTCCTGGTCCAGGGCGCCGACCTGCACGAGCCCGCTGCGCACGAGGTGCTGCAGCGCTTCCGCTTCGTGCCCGAGGCGCGGCTGGACGACGTGATGATCAGCTGGGCCAGCGACGGCGGCGGCGTGGGGCCGCACTTCGACAGCTACGACGTGTTCCTGCTGCAGGCCGACGGCCGGCGGCGCTGGCGCTATGGGCGGCAGCGCGACCTTGCGTTGCGGGACGACCTGCCGCTGAAGATCCTCGCGAACTTCGAGCCCGAGCACGACGAGGTGCTGGAGCCCGGCGACATGCTCTACCTGCCGCCGCGCTATGCCCACGACGGCATTGCCGAGGGCGAGTGCCAGACGTGGTCCATCGGCTTTCGCGCCCCCGCGCGCAGCGAGCTGGCGCGCGAGCTGCTGCAGCGGCTCGCGGACGATGAGGAAGAGCAGGGTGCCGGGCTGTACCGCGATGCCGGCCAGGCTGCCACCGCCAACCCGGGGGCGATCCCCGAAGGCTTGCAAGGCTTCGCCCGCGAAGCCGTCGCACGTGCGGTGCGCGACCCTTCATCTCTGGACCGCGCCCTCGGCGAGTACCTCACGGAGCCCAAGGCCCACGTCTGGTTCGAGGCGCGCCGCGCACCTCGCAAGCTGCGCGCCGTGGCACTCGATGCCCGAACCCGAATGATGTACGACGCGCGCCACGTCTTCGTCAACGGCGAGAGCTGGCGCGCGTCCGGGCGCGACGCCGCCCTGATGCGCAAGCTGGCCGACAGGCGTACGCTTGAGGCTGGTGAACTGGCCCGCGCGAGCGATGGCGCGCTCGAGTTGCTGCGCTCGTGGTGCGAGGCCGGGTGGCTGCACGAGAACGGAGACGCATCGTGAACGAAGAACAGGCCCCGCCGACCGAACTGCCCTCCCGCCGCTTCGCGGGCCGCGTGGACTTCCAGCAGCTCGTGCGCGACGCCTTCGCCGCGGCCGCGCGCGAGGGCTGGCGCGAGATCATCCTCAGTGACGCGTACTTCGCCGACTGGCCCCTCGGCGAGCGGGCCATTGCCGAGTCGCTCAACGCATGGGCCGGCAGCGGCCGCCGGTTCACCATCCTCGCGAAGAAGTACGACGAAGTGGTCCGCCGGCACGCACGCTTCGTCACCTGGCGCAAGACGTGGAGCCACATCATCGAGGCGCGTGCCGTGCCCGCCGCCGAGCCGCTGGAACTGCCGAGCGCGATCTGGACGCCGGCGTGGGTGATGGAGCGGCGGGACCTCGAGGACTGCGCGGGCTTCTGCGGCAGCGAGCCGCAGCGGCGGCTGGAGCTGCACCAGGCGCTGAAGGAGTGGCTGCTCAAGAGCACACCTTCGTTCCCGTCGAGCACGAGCGGGCTTTAAGCGAACAGCCTACGGCAGCCCGTTTCTTTGCGGGCTATAATCTTTGGCTGAGCATGAAGAGCTCGAGTCCTTCGTGCCCAGTCATTGCGGCAATACGCTAAGTCTTGGCGCATCGACGATTTCCGGAAATTGTTTTAACACTACCCCCGATCAAAGGAAACCTGAAATGAAGAAATCGCTCGTTCTGGCGACGCTGATTGCTGCTGCTGCCCTGGCTGCCTGCGGCAAGAAGGAAGAGCCGGCGCCCGCTCCGGCTCCGGCCCCCGCCGCTGCCCCCGCGCCGGCGCCCGCTCCCGCGCCGGCCGCTGCCCCCGCCGCTGACGCCGCTTCCGGCGCTGCTGCTGCCGCTTCCGGCGCCGCGATGGCTGCCTCCGGCGCGGCCGCCGCTGCGTCCGGCGCCGCTTCGGGCACGAAGTAAATCGGGTTCCGCACGAAAAGCCGCCCCCTTCTGGGGGCGGTTTTTCTTTTTGTGATGCACAGGCCGCCTTCGGGCGGCTTTGTCGTTCAGGCGTCCAGCCAGTCGCTGCCGGTGGATTGGTTCGCGACGTGGAGGTCGCCCGCGCCGCACGAGAGCGCCGCGGCCAGCGCTTCGCGCGCCAGCTCGGGCTTGTTGTTCTGCTCGGACAGGTGCGCGGCCACGACGATGCCGAAGGGCTTCACCGATTGCGCAATGGCTGCCGCGGCGCTGTTGGCGAGGTGGCCGTAGGCACCCCCGACACGCCGCTTGAGGAAGGGCGGGTAGGGGCCGGCGGCGAGCATCGCCTCGTCGTGGTTGCACTCGAGCAGCAGCGACCGGCAGCCGGCCATCATCTGCAGCACGTGGGCCGATGCATGGCCGAGGTCGGTGAGCACGCCCAGCCGCGTGGCGCCGTCGGAGCAGCAAAGCTGCAGCGGCTCGCGCGCGTCGTGCGGCACCGTGAACGGGTCCACGCGCATCGGGCCCAGCTCGATCGGCGTGTTGTCGCGCGCGATGCGCAGCAGGCCTTCGAGCTCGGGCTCGCCGATGGCCATGTAGGTGCCCTCGCTCATGTGGAGCGGGATGCGCTCGCGCAGCGCCACCTGCACGGCGCAGCCGATGTGGTCGCCGTGCTCGTGCGTGATGAAGATGGCGTCGAGCTGCTCCGCGAGCATGCCGGCGCGGCCCAGCCGCTTGTCCAGCTCGCGGATGCCGAGGCCGCAGTCGATCAGCAGGTGTACAACTTGCGCGCCGCCCCGCACCTGCACGACGGTGGCGTTGCCCGAGCTGCCGCTGCCCAGGCTCTTGAATCGGATCACCGCACGCCCGTCACTTCAAGTCGTCGGCGATCACCTGGACGATGCGCTGGGCATTGGCCGATTTCTCCGGCGCGCCCTTCTCGTCGAGCACGGACACGGTGGTCTTCTCGCCCTCGGTCTTCAGCGCGATGCGGTACTTCACCGGCGGGTTGCCCTTGTCGGAGCTGCCGAAGCTGAAGAGGCGCGCGAGGAAGCCCTTGCCTTCCTTCTTGTCCGCGCTCGGCTCGACGTAGCGCACGAAGTACGTGCCCTGCGCACGGTCGCGGTCTTCCACCGTGAAGCCGGTGCGGTCCAGCGCCAGGCCGACGCGGCGCCAGGCGCGGTCGAAGGCCTCGTCGATGACGACGACCGGCTGGTTGTTGACGCTGTCGATGCGGGACGTCGGCTTGGACGCGCCCGACGCGGTGAGCGCGCGCGCCTGCTCTTGCGGCGCGCCGAGCTTGACCATCATGCGGCGCAGGAATTCGGCTTCCAGCTCGGGGTCCACCGGGCGGGGCTGCCACACCGTCTGGTCCTTGGACGAGCTGCTGTAGACCTCGATCATCCCGCGGTGGCTGATGAAGATCTCCGTACCGCCGGTGGCGGTGCGCTCCAGGCGCGTGCGGAACCTGTCGCGCTCGGCCGTGGAGTACACGGCGTCGATGGCCTTGCCCAGCGTGTTGCGGATGAAGTCCTGCGGGATCTTGGCGCGGTTCTCGGCCCAGTCCGTCTCCATGATGCCCAGGGCGGGCTGGTCCTGCGTGAGCAGGAAACCGCTTTCCTGCCAGAACTCGCGGATGGGGCCCCACAGCTGGTCGGCCGGGCGGTTGACCACCAGCCAGCGCTGCGTGCCCGCGCGCTCCACGCGCACGTCGCCCAGGGCCGTCGCGGCCGTCGGCAAGCCGGCAGCCACGGTGCCGACGCTGTAGCTGCTGGCGGTGACCACGCCGCCGGGCACCTGGTAGCGCGTGTCGCGCGACAGCTGCGTGAGGTCCGGCGGCACTTCGAGCGGCACGCCCTTGCCGGCGCTGCGGTAGTCGATCTTGTCGCCTTCCATCCATGCACAGCCTGCGAGCGACAGGGCGAGGGCGAGCACGCCCAACTTTGCGATTTGCTTCACTTGCATCCTCTTTGGATTCTCTTCAGAGCAGGCCCGAGGCGCGCAGCGCCCCTTCGACCACGGCTTCGTTCGCCTTGGAAAGCGGGGTCATCGGCAGGCGCAGCGTGCCGCCGATCAGGCCCATGCGCGCCATCGCCCACTTCACGGGGATGGGGTTGGCTTCGCAGAACAGGTGCTTGTGCACGGGCATCAGCTTGCGCTGGATTTCCATCGCCCGCTTCGCGTCACCCGCGACGGCCGCCACGCACAGCTCGTGCATCTGGCGCGGGGCGACGTTGGCCGTCACGCTCACATTGCCCTGGCCGCCGCACAGCATCAGCGCGACGGCCGTGGGGTCGTCGCCCGAGTAGACGGCAAAGCCCTTGGGCACGTCGCGAACCAGCCATTGCGCGCGGGCGATGTCGCCCGTGGCTTCCTTGATGCCGACGATGCCGGGCACTTCGGCAAGCCGCAGCACCGTCTCGTGCTGCATGTCGGCCACCGTGCGGCCGGGCACGTTGTAGAGGATGCTGGGCAGGTCCACCGCCTCGGCGATGGCCTTGAAGTGCTCGTACTGGCCCTGCTGCGTGGGCTTGTTGTAGTAGGGCACCACCTGCAGCTGGCAGTCGGCGCCGACCTGCTTGGCGTAGCGGGCGAGGGCGATCGCCTCCTTGGTGGAGTTGGCGCCGCATCCGGCCATGATCGGCACGCGGCCGGCGGCCTGCTCCACGCTCACGCGGATGATCTCCTGGTGCTCCTCGACGTCCACCGTGGGCGACTCGCCCGTGGTGCCGACGACGCCGATGCAGTCGGTGCCCTCGGCGATGTGCCAGTCGATCAGCTTGCGCAGGGCCGGGTAGTCGACGCTGCCGTCTGCGAGCATCGGCGTGACGAGCGCGACGATGCTGCCGGTAATGGGTTTCATCCCCGAATTCTAGCTAGAGCGTGTAACGGGCCGGTTCGGCCTGCTTTATGGGATGGACGGCGGCGATGCGCTGGACGAAGCGGGGCGGGCTGTCGAGGAAGCCGTGCTCGTAGGCGACGACCCTCAGCTTCGCGCAGGCGGACAGAAGTTCTCCGTCCTGCAGCAGGAAGTCCGGGCGCGAAGGCTTGCCCACGGTTTCGTTGCCCACGGCGAAGGTCTCGTAGAGCAGCACGCCGCCGGGCGCGACGCTGGCGACGATGGACGGCATGAGCGGGCGCCACAGGTAGTTGGTGACCACCACGCCCGCGAACTGGCGGCCGGCGAAAGGCCACGGGCCGTTCTCGATGTCGGCTTCCAGGGCTTCGCCCAGTTCGCGCACGGCTGCGACCGCTTCGGGCGAACGGTCCACGCCGACCACGGGATGGCCGTGGTCCTTGAAGAAGCGCATGTGGCGCCCGAAGCCGCAGGCGACGTCGAGCACCTCGCCACCCTTGGGCACGAGGTGGGCCCAGCGGGCGATCCAGGGTGAACGGGCTTCGGCGCCGTGCATCAGCGCGGTCTCACTTCCTGCTTCAGCGCCGCGAGCGCCATGTCTTCGACCATTCCGGGCGCGACGAGCTTGAGGAAGCGGCCCACCTTGCCCTTCGAGGTCATCACGACCTCGCGCTTGCGGGCATTCATGCCTTCCCGGATCAGCCGCGCGCATTCCTCCACCGGCATCGCATCGTCTTCCTTCAGGCCGCTCGAACCCGCCGGCTCGCCCCGGGCGTTGTAGCCGCGGTGGCGCAGCTGCGTCTTCACCACGCCGACGAACACGGTCGTGACGCTGACGCCTGCGCCCTTCAGCTCGGCGCGCAGCGCTTCGAAGAAGCCAGTCATCGCGAACTTGGTCGCACTGTAGGCGGTGCGGCCCGGCACGCCGACCAGGCCGGCCAGCGAGCTGATCGCCACGATTCGCCCGCGGCTTGCCTTCAGGTGCGGCAAGGCTGCATGGGTGCACCAGACCGCGCCCCAGTGGTTCACGCGCATGAGGTCTTCGTACCAGTGCAGGTCGTCGGCCTTCACTTCCTCGAAGAGGGCCTGGGCCGACATGCCTGCGTTGTTGACCAGTGCGTCGATGCGGCCGAACACCGCCACCGCCTGCGCGACCAGGTCCCGGCACTGCGCCTCGATGCCGACGTCCATCGAGACCTCCAGCACCTGCGCGCCCTGGCCGCGGCATTGCCCGCCGACGGCCGCAAGCTTCTCCGCGCTGCGGCCCGCGAGCACCAGCGCCGCATCGGCCTTGTGCTGCGCCGCCAGCTGGCGCGCCAGCTCCGCGCCGATCCCGTCGGAAGCCCCGGTGATCACGATGACGTTCATGCGTAAACTTTAAGGCATGCCCACGGAAGACCCCCGTATCGACGCCTACATCGCGAAGTCGGCGGACTTCGCGCAGCCGATCCTCACGCACCTGCGCGGCGTGGTGCACGCTGCCTGCCCGGATGTGGTGGAGACGGTCAAGTGGGGCATGCCCAGCTTCACGTACGGCGGGAAGATCCTCGCGCACATGGCGGCCTTCAAGGCGCATTGCGCGTTCGGGTTCTGGCAGGGCGCGGCCGTCACGGGCGAGCGCGAAGGTGCGAGCGCGATGGGCCAGTTCGGCCGCATCGAGAAGGTCAAGGACCTGCCGTCGAAGGCCGAGCTCACGAAGATGGTGAAGAAGGCGGCGGCGCTGATCGACTCGGGCGAGAAGGTGGAGCGCAAACCCAAGGCCGCGCCGAAGCCGCCGCCCGAGGCGCCGGCCGACCTGCTCGCGGCGCTCAGGAAGAACGCCGCCGCGCGCAAGACCTACGAGGGTTTCCCGCCAGGCGCGCAACGCGAATACGTCGGGTGGATCGCCGACGCCAAGCGCGAGGAAACGCGTGCCAAGCGCATCGAGCAGGCCGTCGAGTGGCTGGCCGAAGGCAAGAAGCGGAACTGGAAGTACGAGAGCTGCTAGGCGCCGAAGCAGGCCCAGACCATCTCGCTCACCGTCACCATCATCTGCGGTTGCGTGTAGAGCACGAACACGCCCAGCAACGCGAGCAGCGCTGCCGTGTACGCGGCGATGCGGGCCTTGAGGGTCATCACACCGGCTGCGGCACGGGGGTGCCGCGGGAGATCGGCGCCTCGCGCACCGGAAGGTTCACGATCGCCGCGAAGATACCCAGCGCGATCGCGATGTACCACACGATGTCGTAGCTGCCCGTGCGGTCGTACAGGTAGCCGCCCAGCCACACGCCGAGGAACGAGCCGATCTGGTGGCTGAAGAACACGAAGCCGCCCAGCATGGACATGTGCGCCACGCCGAAGATCTGCGCGATGGTGGCGTTGGTCGGCGGCACGGTCGACAGCCACAGCAGCCCCATGACGCTGGCGAAGAGGTACACCGACAGCGGCGACAGCGGCGCCCACAGGAAGACGGCGATCGCGGCCGCGCGCGCCAGGTAGATGAACGCGAGGATCTTGCGCTTGGCCAGCTTCTCGCCGAGCGTGCCCGCGATGTAGGTGCCGAACACGTTGAACAGGCCTATAAGCGCCAGCGCGTAGCTCGCCACCTGCGGCGACAGGCCCTTGTCCTTGAGGTAGCTGGGCATGTGCACGCCGATGAACACGACCTGGAAGCCGCACACGAAGTAGCCGGCCATCAGCAGCTGGAAGCTCGGATAGGTGAACGCCTCGCGCAGCGCCTGCCCGATGGTCTGCTCGCGGTGCGGCGCGGCGCCGCCCGCGAAACCGGGCTCGCGCAGGCCGAAGGCCAGCGGCGCGATCAGCAGCACGAACACGGCGAGCGCAAGCAGCGCCTCCTTCCAGCCGAAGCCGGAGATGAGGAAGCCTTCGACCGGCACCATCAGGAACTGGCCGAACGAGCCCGCGGCCGCAGCCACGCCCATCGCCCACGAACGCTTCGCGGGGTCCACCTGCCGGCCGATCACGCCGTAGACCACGGCGTAGGTCGTGCCCGCCTGGGCCGCGCCGAGCAGCACGCCCGCTGTCAACGTGAACACGAAGGTGTTGGTCGACAGCGCCATGCCCGCCAGCCCGAGCGCGTAGAACACCGCGCCGCCGATGAGCACCCGGAACGCGCCGAAGCGGTCTGCAACCATCCCCGCGAAGATGCCGAAGGTGCCCCACGCGAGGTTCTGGATCGCGATGGCGAAGGCGAAGTTCTCGCGCGTCCAGCCCTGGGCCTGCGTGAGCGGCTGCAGCCACAGGCCGAAGCCGTGGCGGATGCCCATGGAGAGCGTGACGATCATGGCGCCGCAGGCAAGGACCTGGGCCATCGAGAGCTTGCGAGTGGACTGCATGCGGGGGAATGTATCGGCAAGGCCATTTCCCTGCCGCACCATGGGACGCAAAACGGTCTTGATAATTTCGGGAAGGATTGATGCGTACCACGCATGTACTGGATGAATGTCCAGTGGCTACAATCCGACCTCCCATGGCAGCGAAACTTCCGTCCGACTATTCCGAAGGCTCCATCCGGGTGCTCAAGGGCCTCGAGCCCGTCAAGCAGCGCCCCGGCATGTACACGCGCACCGACAACCCCCTGCACATCATCCAGGAGGTGCTCGACAACGCGGCCGACGAGGCGCTCGCGGGCCACGGCAAGCGCATGCGCGTGACGCTGCACACGGACGGGTCGGTGAGCGTGGAGGACGACGGCCGCGGCATCCCGTTCGGCCTGCACCCGGAAGAGAAGGCGCCCGTCATCGAGCTCGTCTATACGCGGCTGCACGCCGGCGGCAAGTTCGACAAGGGCAAGGGCGGCGCGTACAGCTTCTCGGGCGGCCTGCACGGCGTCGGCGTGTCCGTCACCAACGCGCTGTCGAAGCGCCTGGAAGTGACGACGTACCGCGAGGGCCAGGTCGCGACGATCACCTTCGCCGGCGGCGACGTCGAGGAGAAGCTGAAGGTCCGCAAGGCCGGCGAGGGTGACCGCAAGCAAGGCACCACGGTGCGTGCCTGGCCCGACCCCAAATATTTCGAGACGACCAACCTGCCGCTGCAGGAGTTGGCCCACCTGCTGCGCAGCAAGGCGGTGCTGATGCCGGGCGTGACGGTCATGCTCACCGTCGAGAAAACCAAGGACACGCAGACCTGGCAGTACAAGGGCGGCCTGCGCGACTACCTGATGCAGACGCTCACGGCCGACCCCGTGATCCCGCTGTTCGAAGGCGAGGGCTTTGCCGAGAACAACGACACCTTCGCCGAAGGCGAGGGCGCGGCGTGGTGCGTTGCGTTCACCGAAGACGGCCAGCCGGTGCGCGAGAGCTACGTCAACCTCATCCCCACCACGGCCGGCGGCACGCACGACAGCGGCCTGCGCGACGGCTTGTTCAACGCGGTCAAGAGCTTCATCGAGCTGCACAACCTGCTGCCCAAGGGCGTGAAGCTGCTGCCCGAGGACGTGTTCGCGCGCGCCTCGTACGTGCTCAGCGCCAAGGTGCTGGACCCGCAGTTCCAGGGGCAGATCAAGGAGCGGCTCAATTCGCGCGACGCGGTGCGCCTCGTCTCGTCGTTCGTGCGCCCCGCGCTGGAGCTGTGGCTCAACCAGCACGTCGAATACGGCAAGAAGCTCGCCGAGCTCGCGATCAAGGCCGCGCAGACGCGCCAGCGCGCCGGCCAGAAGGTCGAGAAGCGCAAGGGCTCCGGCGTGGCCGTGCTGCCCGGCAAGCTGACCGACTGCGAGAGCAAGGACATCACGCACAACGAGGTGTTCCTGGTCGAGGGCGATTCCGCGGGTGGCTCCGCCAAGATGGGCCGCGACAAGGAATGCCAGGCCGTGCTGCCCCTGCGCGGCAAGGTGCTCAACACCTGGGAGGTCGAGCGCGACCGGTTGTTCGCCAACACCGAGATACACGACATCGCCGTGGCCATCGGCGTGGACCCGCACGGCCCCAACGACACGCCCGACCTCTCGGGCATCCGCTACGGCAAGATCTGCATCCTGTCCGATGCGGACGTCGACGGCTCGCACATCCAGGTGCTGCTGCTCACGCTGTTCTTCCGGCACTTCCCCAAGCTGATCGAAGCGGGCCACGTGTACGTCGCGCGGCCGCCGCTGTTCCGCGTGGACGTGCCGGCCCGCGGCAAGAAGCCGGCCGGCAAGATGTACGCGCTGGACGAGGGCGAGCTCACCCACATCCTCGACAAGCTGCGCAAGGAAGGCGTGGCCGAGGGCAAGTGGACGATCAGCCGCTTCAAGGGCCTGGGCGAGATGAGCGCGGAACAATTGTGGGAAACGACGCTCAATCCGGACACCCGCCGCCTGTTGCCGGTACAACTGGGCAAGTTCGACTTCGAGGGGACGCAGGGGCTGATCACCAAGCTCATGGGCAAGGGCGAAGCCGCCGCGCGCCGCGAGCTGATGGAACTGCACGGCGACGCCGTCGAGATCGACATTTAAGAAATGACCGCCATCAACGCCGCCGCCACCCAACCCGCGCGCACGCCCGCGCGGGTGCGGCTGCGCCCGACGATGACGAGCGACATCGAGTTCGTGCTGTCGCTGGAGCAGGACCCGCTGAACCTGCCCTTCATCACGCCGTGGGAGAAGACGCAGCACGAGGCGGCGGTGCGCTTCCCGGACTTCCGCCACTTCATCATCGAAGGCGGCGACAACTACGACGCGGTCGGCTTCCTCATCCTGATCGGCTGCAAGAGCCGCAACCGCTCGCTGGAGCTCAAGCGCATGGTGGTGCGCAGCAAGGGCGAGGGCTTCGGCCGCGCCGCGCTGCGCGAGGTGAAGAAGATCGCCTTCGACGACCTGCATGCGCACCGGCTGTGGCTGGACGTGAAGACGGTCAACCAGCGTGCCAAGGCCCTGTACGACAGCGAAGGCTTCGTGGTCGAGGGCGTGCTGCGCGAGGCGGTGCTCACCGACGAGGGTTTCGCCTCGCTGGTCGTGATGTCCATGCTGGCGCCCGAGTTCGCTCGCCGGCGCGAGCAGGCGCTGGAGGTGGCATGAAGCGCGCGCTCCTTGCGGCTGCATTCGCTTTGGCGCTGCTGCCCGCCGCGCGCGCCGAGGTGTGGGGCTACGTCGACGCGAAGGGCGTGGCCCACTTCGCCGCCGAGAAAGTCGACGAGCGCTACCAGCTGTTTTTCCGCGGCGGCGAGAGCTTCGACACGTCGCAGGGCATCGGCACGCCGCGCCCCGTGGCCGTGCCGACGGCGCAGTCCAAGCTCATCGCTTTCTTCGAAGTGTCGCCCGGCTACAAGGTCGTGAAGCATCACCTGCGTGAAGCATCGAAGACGCACGGCATCGACTACGAGCTGCTGCAGGCCGTGATCGCCACCGAGTCCGGCTTCGACGCGCAGGCCGTCTCGCCCAAGGGCGCGGTGGGCCTGATGCAGCTGATGCCGGCGACCGCCGCGCGCTACGGCGTGACGGGCGACGCGAAGAACCTGTTCGACGCGAAGACCAACATCCGCACCGGCACGCGCTACCTCGCGGACCTGATGCGCATGTTCCCCGGGCAGATGGAGCTTGCGATCGCGGCCTACAACGCCGGCGAGAGCGCCGTCGTGCGCGCCGGCAACAAGGTGCCGAACTACAAGGAGACGCAGAACTACGTCAAGACCGTTCTGCAGCTCTACGCCATGCTCAAGCCGCCCGCCATGGCGGCCCGGGGCGGCCGCTTCCCGCAGCGCGTGCACATGGAGCTGCCGGCGCACCCGGTCGGCGGCGCCGTGGGCCGCGGCAACCTCCCCGCGGCGGTGCAGCCGCCGCCTTCCGTTCCCGTCGCCGCAGTTCCGGGCGAAACGCCGGCCCAGAACTGAAAGCGTGGCGCCCGGACTGTCCGATCCGCTGGAACTCGTCGCGCTGGGCGCCTTCGTGGGCGCGCAGATCCTGGTGGTCTTCTTCAGCGCGGTGCGTGCCAACAACTACCGCGAGCGCCCGCTGCTGCTGCACGCGGCCGCCACGATGATGGCGGTGCTGACGGTGCTGTCGCTCTCCGGCTCTCACCCGTTCTACCCCGAGGCTTGCATGCTGCTCGTGCTCGTGATCGCGGGCTTGCAGCTGCGCGACCTCGTGAGCCATGCCGGCGCGATGCGCACGCCGCGCCGGTTGCTCGTGGGCGCCAGCGTGCTGCTGACGCTGCTGGCCGTCGCCGCGGTGTTCACACCGTGGGCGCTGCTGCCCGGCGTGGGCGTGTGGACCGCGGTGGTGCTGGTGCTGATGCTGCGCGCCTGGCCGCAGAGCCGGCCCTGGATGTGGTGGCTGCTCCCCGCCGTAGCGCTGCTGGTCGTGGCCGCGGGGTCGCTCGCGGCGCGCTCGGTGGCCGAGCCGGACGACATCGTGCTGTGGATCGGCGGCCTCTTCACCGCGTGGTCGGCGTGCACGTACCTCGCGACCGGCTGGCGCAGCCGCATCTTCGGCGAGACGCGCGTGCGCATCGACGCGCGCAACACGGTGGATCCCCTGACCGGGCTTGCGACGCCGCTGGTGCTGCAGGAGCGCATCCACGCCGCGCGCACGATGATGCAGCGCTACGGCCACCCGAGCGTGCTGATGATGGTGCACATCGAGAACCTGCCGCGCATCGCGCACGAGTTCGGGCCGGAGACGGCGGAGCAGGCGGTGCTGACGGCCGCCAATCGCATCCGCGACTCGCTGCGGCAGGGCGACGTCGCGGCGCGCCTCGCGCACTCGCGCTTCGCCGTGCTGGTGGAGGGCATGGCGGCGGCCGAGGCGGCCGGCAACGTGGCCAGCCGCATGCTCGTCGCGGGCTTGAAGGAGCCGCTGCCGGCGGCGCGCGCGGAGTTCCTGCAGTTCCGCATCGTGCTCACGGGCGTGCCGGTTTCGGACGTCACCGCCAAGCAGCTCATCTCGCGGCTGGCCGCGCGCCTGGAGCGCGAGCTGGCCGAACCCTCGCAACGCAGGATCGTGACAGTGGGCAACGACGAACTGTTCCCGCCGGAAAAATGACATGGACGCTATGGACAACAGGGAATTGATCGAATCGGGCGACGGCGGCGACGAGGGCCTGGACCTCGCGACGTACGCCCAGCGCGCGTACCTCGAATACGCGCTGTCGGTGGTGAAGGGCCGCGCGCTGCCCGACGTGGCCGACGGCCAGAAGCCGGTGCAGCGGCGCATCCTGTACTCGATGTACCGCATGGGCCTGGGCTTCGGCGGCGGCAACGCCGGTGCCAAGCCGGTGAAGAGCGCGCGCGTGGTCGGCGACGTGCTGGGCCGCTTCCACCCGCACGGCGACCAGGCCGCGTACGACGCGCTGGTGCGCATGGCGCAGGACTTCTCGCAGCGCTACCCGCTGATCGACGGGCAGGGCAACTTCGGCAGCCGCGACGGCGACGGCGCGGCGGCGATGCGCTACACCGAGGCGCGCCTGGCGAAGATCTCCAACCTGCTGCTCGACGAGATCGACGAGGGCACGGTGGAGTTCGTGCTCAATTACGACGGCAGCACGCAGGAGCCGGTGGTGCTGCCGGCGCGGCTGCCCTTCACGCTGCTCAATGGCGCGAGCGGTATCGCCGTTGGCTTGGCGACGGAGATCCCCAGCCACAACCTGCGCGAAGTCGCCGAGGCCTGCGTGGCGCTGGTGAAGAACCCCAAGCTCTCCGACGAGGACCTCTTCGCGTTGCTGCCCGGCCCGGACTATCCCGGCGGCGGGCAGGTGATCAGCAGTGCGGCCGACATCGCCGAGGCGTACGCCACCGGCCGCGGTTCGCTCAAGGTGCGCGCGCGCTGGAAGGTCGAGGAGCTCGCGCGCGGGCAGTGGCAGATGGTGGTGACCGAGCTGCCGCCCGGCGTGAGCACGCAGAGGGTGCTGGAGGAGATCGAGGAGCTCACCAACCCGAAGGTCAAGGCCGGCAAGAAGGCGCTGTCGCAGGACCAGGTCCAGATGAAGCAGACGGTGCTCGCGGTGCTCGATGCGGTGCGCGACGAGTCGAGCAAGGACGCACCGGTGCGCCTGGTGTTCGAGCCCAAGACCAGCCGCATCGACCAGGCCGAACTCGCCACCACGCTGCTTGCGCACACGAGCCTGGAGACCAGCGCGCCGATCAACCTCACGATGGTGGGGCTGGACGGCAAGCCCGTGCAGAAGTCGCTGCGGCAGATGCTGGTGGAGTGGATCGAGTTCCGCCAGCGCACAATCGAGCGGCGTTCGCGGCACCGGCTGGGCAAGGTGCTGGACCGCATCCACATCCTCGAAGGCCGACAGCTGGTGCTGCTGAACATCGACGAGGTGATCCGCATCATCCGGGGCAGCGACGAGCCCAAGCCGGCGCTGATCGACCGCTTCAAGCTCACCGACCGGCAGGCGGAAGACATCCTCGAAATCCGCTTGCGCCAGCTCGCGCGGCTGGAAGCGATCAAGATCGAGCAGGAGCTGAAGGAACTGCGCGAGGACCAGAAGAAGCTGGAGGAGATCCTCGGCTCGCCCGCCGCGCTGCGCCGGCTGATGGTCAAGGAGATCGAGGGCGACACGAAGCAGTTCGGCGACGTGCGCCGAACTCTGATCCAGGCCGAGAAGAAGGCCGTGGCCGAAGTGAAGGTGGTCGACGAGCCGGTGACGGTGGTGGTGTCGCAGAAGGGCTGGGTGCGCGCGCGGCAGGGCCATGGCCACGATGCTTCGTCGTTCGCGTTCAAGGCCGGCGATGGCTTGTACGGCACGTTCGAGTGCCGCACCGTCGACACTTTGCTGGCCTTCGGCAGCAACGGGCGCGTGTATTCGGTGCCGGTGTCGGTGCTGCCGGGCGCGCGCGGTGACGGGCAGCCCGTCACCACGTTCATCGACCTCGAAAGCGGCACGCAGCTCGTGCACTACTTCGCCGGCGCGGGCACCGCATGGCTGCTGCTCGCGGGCTCCGGCGGCTACGGCTTCCTCGCCACCGTGGAGAACATGGTGTCGCGGCAAAAGGGCGGCAAGTCGTTCATCACGGTGGGCGAGGGTGAGACGGTGTGCCGGCCTTCCCCGGCCAACGTGCCGCCGCAGCCCGCGGCCACGCACGTGGCCTGCGCATCGTCCGGCAAGCGCATCCTCACCTTCGCCATCGGCGAGCTCAAGCCCATGCCCAATGGCGGCCGCGGCCTGATGCTGATGGAGCTGGAGAAGAAGGAGGAGCTGGTGGGCGCGGCGGCGTACACGCGCAGCGTGAAGATCACCGGCCTCGGCCGCGGCGACAAGGAGCGCGAGGAGGTGCTGGAGATCCGCTCGCTGAACAACGCGCAGGGCCATCGCGGCCGCAAGGGCAGGCAGGCGGACCTGGGCTTCAAGCCGCTGGCGATCCAGCGCGTGGAGTGAGCGTGGAGCGCCGCCGCCTGCGTGCGGGCCAGCCGATCACGCCGCAGGAATTCGAGGAGCTGTCGGACGAGGAGCTGGAGCGGCTCGTGCCGAAGCGGTACCGCGAGTTCTTTCCCGGCAAGGATGCGTGTGGGGACGGGTTCTTTTATCTTCACGACGGCACGGCATACAGCTTCTATCGTGGCGGCTTGCTGGACGAGTAAACAGGGACCCCACGCTCCCCGCTTCGCGAGGTTCGCTGCCCCCCGAGGGGGCTGTCGCGCCTTGGGGCGGCCCGGCGGCGCTCCGGTTGACATGCATGGCCGCGCGGAGCATCCTGCGCGCCATGCCCATGAACGCCACGCTCGTGCGTTTCCGTTTCGGGGACGACTTCGACGAGAAGCGCGTGCGCGCGCTGGCGGAAAGTTCGCGGGCGACGTTCGAGGACATGCCGGGGCTGCGCTCCAAGGCCTACGCCATCGACGCGGTGAACCGCGAGGCGGTGAACTTCTTCCTCTGGAGCAACGAGGAGGCGGCGCGCTCGTTCTTCTCGCCGCAGGTGCTGGGCCGCTTCGGCGAGTTGTACGGCGTGGCGCCGACGCTCGAATTTGCCGAAGTGATCCAGCTGGTCGAGAACCGGCGCTGAAGCCTCAGACTTCCGCGATCAGCTCGATCTCCACGCACGCCCCCATCGGGATCTGCGCAACGCCGAAGGCGCTGCGCGCATGCGCGCCCTTGTCGCCGAAGACCTGGCCGATCAGCTCGCTCGCGCCGTTCGTGACGAGGTGCTGCTCGGTGAAGTCGGGCGAGCTGTTCACGAGGCTCATCACCTTGACGATGCGCTTGACGTTGTTCAGGTCACCCACCGCGGCATGCAGCGTGCCCATCAGGTCGACGGCGATCGCGCGTGCCGCGGCCTTGCCTTCTTCGGTCTGCATCGTCCTGCCGAGCTGGCCCACCCAGGCCTTGCCGTCCTTCTTGGCGATATGGCCCGAGATGAAGACGAGGTTGCCGGTGCGCACGAAGGGCACGTAGGCGGCGGCGGGGGTGGCAACGGGCGGCAGGGTGATGCCGAGTTCCTTCAGCTTGTCGTAGACGCTCATGGGGGCTCCTTGGAAGCCCTCGATTCTAGAGAGGGACCGGCGAGACCGTGACCGCCACCGACAGCGCATGGCTCGCCCCGCCATGGATCACGCCGCGCAAAGGCGACACGTCGCCATAGTCGCGGCCGACCGCGAGGCGCACGTAGTCTTCACCCGGCGCGCGGTTGTTGGTGGGGTCGAGTTCGGCCCACTCGCCGGGGCCTGTCTCCGCCGGCAGATACACGGCGACCCACGCATGCGACGCATCGCTGCCGACGAGGCGCGCCTGCCCCGGCGGCGGCTCGGTCAGCAGGTAGCCGCTGACATAGCGTGCCGCAAGGCCCATGCTGCGCAGGCAGCCGGTCATGACGTGCGCGAAGTCCTGGCACACGCCCTTGCGCAACGCGAGCGAGTCGAGGGCCGGCGTCGTGGCATCGGTCGCTGCCGTGACGTATTCGAAATCCTCATGGATGCGCTGCATCAGCGCCGTCGCGGCTTCCAGCAGCGGGCGCCCCGGCGCGAAACTCGCGCGCGCATAGTCGGCGAACTGGGTGTCGCGCGGGACGTAAGGCGAGGCAAAGACGAATTCGGTGGCCGGGTCGTAGTGCGCGGCGCCGTGGTAGCGCATGCGTTCGCGCGCGGCTTCCCACGGCATGCTCGCCGGCAGAGCCGCGGCCGCCGACGTCTCCACCATGCTCTCGGCGACCACCTTGAGCCGGTCATGCGCAACCTGGAGGCTGAAGAACGTGCGCGTGTTGCCGTAGATGTCCACGCGCTCGTCCTGCTTGGCAGGCTCCGGCTCCACGCGCAAGGTGTGGCACAGCAGCTTCTGGCGAGTATCGTCCGCCGGCTTGAGGTGCCCCATGTGCTGCGCCGTCTTCACGGCCGGCGTGTAGTCGTAGGTGGTCTCGTGCAGGACGTGCAAGCGCATGGTCACGCCCCCACCGTCCGGCGCGTGTCCGAGTGCGTGAAGTAGCGCGAGCCGAGGTCGTCCGAGAGCTCGTACGCGCCACTGACGCATTGCTGCAGCAGCTGGAGCAGGGCGACGTGCTCGCCGTCCTCGTCGCGGGCGCACAGCGCGTCGAAGGACCACGCCGCCGGGTCGGGGATGCTGTTCGCGATCTCCGGGATCTCGTTGGCCGCGCTGCCCGTGAGCTTGGCGATGCGCCCGCGCAGCGTCTGCGCCACCCAGCCCAGCGAACGCGGGTTGTCGCGGTCGAGCACGAGCAGGTCGATCAGCGCGGGGATGTCGTGCCGTTGCTGGTAGTGCGCGTGGAAGGTGATCGTGCTGTCGAAGAGCGCGACCACGGCCTCGAAACCGGCCTCCTCGTGGATCGCGCCAGTGCTGAAGCTGTACGACAGCGCCTGCGCGAGGAAGGCCAGGCGCTCCAGGTGGCGGCCGGTGGACAGCAGCCGCCAGCCGTCGTCACGCGTCATGCGGTCGGTCTGCGCGCCCGTCATCGCCGCCGTGCGGCCCGACAAGGCTTCCAGCACGCGCAGCGCCTCCACCGAGGAGAAATCGCCTTCGTCCGCCGCGCGCTCGCAGCCCTGCATGAACTCCTGCTCCGCGGCGACGATGATGTTCCATTGCTCCTTGGACAAGCGCTCGCGCACCGCCGAAGCCGCGCCGACCAGGGCCCCCAGGTTGAAGCCGACGCTGGTCGAGGTCTCGACGTCGGCGAGGCTGGCGATCAGCGACCGCTCGAACACGCGCGTGGACTGCGTCGCGGGTGGCACCGCCGGCAGCACCAGTGCATTGAGCGCGGAGAGTTCGGAAACCCACGCCAGCAGTGGCTCGCAATCCTGGTCCTCGCCATTGAGTGCTTCCAGTGCAAGGCGTGCGAGCCGCGCGGTATTCTCCGTGCGTTCGGTGTAGCGGCCCAGCCAGAAGAGGTTCTCCGCGGCGCGGCTCGTCACCGCTCGCGCACGATGCCCCGTCTGCGCCGATGGATGTTCGTGGTGCAGCAGGCTCGTCGTGTCGACTTCGCCTTCGGTGATCACCCAGGTGTCCGCGCTGCTGCCGCCGCGCTGCATCGACGCGATCTCGCGCTCGCCGCTCGCGATGCGCGTCAGCCCGCCCGGCAGCACGCGCCACGAGCCCGGTCCGTCGGACACCGCGATCACCCGCAGCATCAGCGAGTGCGGCACGATCCGGTGGCTGCGGCCGTACTGCCCGCCCCAGGTCGGCATCTGCGAAAGCGGCATGTACGCCTGCACCGTGTACTCGTCGGGGTCGCGCACGATGCGGCCGGCCCATTCGTCGAGCCCGCGCCGCCCGAGCGATCGGCCCAGCACCGCGCCCGCGCCCGGCGCGCCGTAGGTCGACTTGATCACGCTGCTGCCGATCTGCGGCAGCACCGCCTCCATCGCCGCGCGCTCGCCGCACCACCACGTGGGCAGCGAGGGCAGCAGCAGCTCGTGCCCGGTCAGCTCGCGGCTGATCGCGGGCAGGAAGCCGAGGACGGCGGTCGATTCGAGGAAGCCCGAGCCCGGCGCATTGGCCACGAGCACGTTGCCTGCGCGGATGGCCTGCAGCAGGCCGGGCACGCCGAGCGTGGAATCCGCGCGCAGCTCCAGCGGGTCGAGGAACTCGTCGTCAAGCCGCTTGAGCACGCCGTGCACGCGCTGCAGGCCCTTGAGCGTCTTGAGGTACAGCTTTTCGTCTCGCACGGTGAGGTCGTTGCCTTCGACCAGCGTGAGGCCGAGGTAACGCGCGAGGTAGGCGTGCTCGAAGTAGGTCTCGTTGTACGGGCCCGGCGTGAGCAGCACGATGCGCGGCTCGCCGCCGACGCCGGGGCATTGCCACTTGAGGCTTTCGAGCAGCGCGCGGTAGGTGCTGGCGAGGCGCTGCACCTTCAGGTCCCGGAAGGCATCGGGGAACAGGCGCGAGATGATCAGGCGGTTCTCGAGCAGGTAGCCCAGGCCCGATGGCGCCTGCGTGCGCTGCGACACCACCCACCAGTTGCCGTCCGGCCCGCGCGCGAGGTCGAAGGCGCCGATGTGCAGGTAGGTGCCGCCGGCCGGCTTCACGCCATGCATCGCGCGCAGGTAGCCGGGGTGGCCTTGCACCAGCGCGGGCGGCAGCAGGTTGCCGGCGAGCAGTTCCTGCGCGCCGTACACGTCGGCCATCACGTCTTCGAGCAGGCGCATGCGCTGCAGCACGCCCGCTTCGATGCGCTGCCAGCTCGCGGGCGGCACGATCAGCGGGAAGAGGTCCAGCGACCAGGGCCGCTGCGGGCCGCCCGAGTCCGCGTAGACGTTGTACGTGACGCCGTTGTCGCGAACCTGCCGCTGCAGCTGCTCGGTGCGGCGGTTCAGGTCGCGAAAGCCCTCGGTGCCCAGCTGCTCGAAGAAGCGGGACCAATACGGCGCGAGCTCCGCGTCTTCGGTGGCGGAGTCGTCGAAGACTGCGCCGCGCAACTCGTCGAAATGGCCCGGCACCGCGGGCTGCGACAGTGCCGCCGCGAGGTCCGCGGGGCTTTCATCGGGCGGGGCGCCGAACAGCGAGTCGTTGAAGGAGGAGTCCACTCGCGGGCATTGTCCCATCCGCTTGCGCGGCGGGGCAACCTGTGTTGTGGCAGGCGTGCGTCACTCCGCCGCCCACGGATCGAGGACCTCGACGTCCAGATCCTTGAAGTCACGCACGTTGCGGGTCACGAGTACCAGCCCGTGGTGGAGTGCGGTCGCCGCAAGGAGGCTGTCGATGGCCGGCAGCGGCCTGCCAGCCGCGGCGAGCAGCCTGCCCCACCGGTCCGCGACGGCGGCATCCACGTCGAAGACCCGGCCCGTGAAGAACGCGCGCAGGTCGGCCTCGAGCCAGTCGAGCAGCTTCAGGCGCCTCGTTTCGTCGGTGACAGCGTCGATGCCCTTGCGCAATTCGCCGAGCGTCAGCACGCTCAGGAACAGGGTCGATGCGGGGCGGTCAGCGAACCAGGCCTGCACGGCCTTGTGTGGCGCCTTGCGCCGCAGCTCGGACAACACATTGGTGTCGACGAGATAACTCAAAGCCGCGGCACCCGCCGCGTCTTGCTGCGATCACGCCCGAAGTCGGGCTCGTCGTCACCCGCGAGCGGCGACTGCTGCATGAAGTCGAGCAACGATTGTTTCGATTGAGACAAGGTTTCGAAAGTGGATTGGGATACGACGACCGCCACTGGTTTGCCGTGCAGCGTGATCCCCTGCGGAGCGTGCTGCGCGCTCTTCACCAGCTCGGACATATGAGCCTTGGCATCCTGCAACTGCCAACTGCGCATGGCGGAACTCCTCGAATCTGACCAGACTGGTCATATTCTACGGCGACACCGCACGGGAAGCCAGCTACTGCCGGGGGATTTCGTACAGCCGGAACGGCGGCTCGTTGGGCCGGCTGCGCGCGAGCAGCGGCTTGGCGACGTTGTAGACGGGCACGCCGCTGATGGTCTTGCCCTCCATCGTCCCGCGGTGCGCATGCCCGTGGAAGATGGCATCGACCGGGTAGCGCAGCAGCGGCTCCTCGAGCCGGCTGGAGCCGAGGAAGGGGAAGATGTCCACGGGCTCGCCTTCGACCGTACCCGCGATCGGCGAGTAGTGCAGCAGCGCGATCTTGCGCCGCGTGCGCAGCTTGGCCAGTGCCGACTCCAGCTTCATCGCCTCGTTCAGCGCCTCCTGCACGAACATCTTGATCGCCGGCTCGCCCCACGCACCGAGCGAGCCGCGGCCGAAGCCGCCCGCGAAGCCCTTGGCACCGGCGATGCCCACGCCTTCGATCTCGACGGCCTCACCGTCCAGGACCTTCACGCCGGCATGCGTGAGCGCGTCGACGACCACTTCGGGCGTGCCCGACTCGTAGTCGTGGTTGCCCAGCACGGCGACGACGGGCACCTTCACGAGGGCAAGCTCGTCCACGAGCACCTTCGCCTCCTCGGCGGTGCCGTAGTCGGTGAGGTCGCCGCACAGCAGCAGCGCGTCCACGTCCGAGGCGGCCTGTGCGAAGAAAGCGCGCAGCGTGCCCGCCGCGTCCTTGTTGACGTGCAGGTCGCCGACGGCGGCGAAGCGGATCTTGTCGGCCGATTTGCCCATGAGGCGTGATGCTGCCGCTACTGCCGCGGAAAACCTGTAGTCCGGCGCTGACGCTGCATGAGGTGGATCGTCCTGTCCAACTCGGGCGTTCGGCCGCCTGATAGGCACCGGCGCCTGCCCGAACCTCTCCCCCATGTGCTCGACACGATTGGCGCCCTCGCTCGAAGAGGAAGTGGACCCGGATACCGCCGCGTTCTACCGGCGCGCGCTGCAGGTGCTGGTGGACGCGAAGATCCCGTTCCTGGTGGGCGGCGCGTTCGCGCATGCCTGCTACACGGGCATCCGCCGCTCCACCAAGGACCTGGACCTCTTCATCCGCCGCGAGGACTACGACCGCATAGCGGCCCTCGCGCAGGCCGAGGGGTGGCGCGTGGACATGACGTACCCGCACTGGCTGGCGAAGGTCTACCACGGCGAGGACTTCATCGACCTCATCTTCAATTCGGGCAACGGCCTGACCCCCGTCGACGAACGCTGGTTCCACGGCAACCTGCACGCGGACGTGCTGGGCGTGCCGGTGCTCGTGGCCAACCTCGAGGACAGCCTGTTGTCCAAGGCGTTCATCATGGAGCGCGAGCGCTATGACGGCGCGGACATCGCGCACCTGATCCAGGCGAACGCGGAGACGATCGACTGGCCGGGCCTGGTGGACCGCTTCAACGGCAACTGGCGAGTGCTGCTGGCGCACCTTACGCTCTTCGGCTTCATCTACCCCGGCGAGCGCCACCGCATCCCGAGCTGGGTGATCCACAAGCTCCTGGCGCGCCTGGCGGCCGAGACGCGGCAACCGTTGCCCGGCGACCCGCACGTGTGCGCCGGCACGCTGCTGTCGCGCGAGCAGTACCTGCACGACGTGGAGCAGCTGGGCTACGTGGACGGCCGGCTCACGGACCTGAGCACGATGACCGAGGAGGATGTGGAGCACTGGACGGCGTCGATCCCGGCGCGCGCCGTCGACGCGCCCGCGAGCGATGGCGCGCAGGCGAACCCGCCCGCGCACTGAAGCGCCCGGCTGTCATGCCGGGCCCGACCCGGCATCCATCGTGGCGCGCCGCCATGGATCCCGGATCGAGTCCGGGATGACGGTTCCCCGCGGCACGAAGCCCAGCACCAGCTCGTTGAACACCGCCGCCTGTTCGCGGCTAACGCCATGCCCCGCGCCGGGGACGCGCACGGCCCTGGCATGGGGCATCGCCTGCACCACGTTGTTGAAGATCTCGCGGTGCACCGGCGGCGTGTTCTCGCCGGAGATGAGCAGCACCGGCATCGGCAAGGCGGCCAGTTGCGTCGGCGCAAGCAGGGGGAACTCGTCCGTGGACAGCGCCAGCATGCGCATCGCGCGCAGGTTCTGCAGGCGGCGCTGCATCTGCTCGGGCGAGTTCGCGCTGCCGTTCGCGCCGTTGATGCCGCCGGTCATGATGCGGCCCGCGAGTTCGTCGTTGCCGGCCCGGAACGCGGCATTCGCAGGCTCGATCGTGTCGCGCCGAAACGCCGCGCGCGCGGCGCGGCCCGCTTCGCTCAACTGCGCATAGCGCATCATCGGCGGCTCCACGGCCACCAGCGAAACCACGCGCTGCGGGTGCGAAACGGCGAAGGCCAGCGCCGTGAAACCGCCATAGGAGCTGCCCACCAGGATGGCGCGCTCGATGCCGAGCGCATCCAGCATCTGCCGCAGGTCTTCGGCCTCATGCAGCGCCGAATGGTCCGGCGACGCCATCTCGTTGCGGTTCGGGAAGCTGTAGCGCCGGCTGTAGGCGATGCAGTCGAAGTGCGCGGTGAACGCCTCCCACTGCGCCTCCCACGAGCGCCAGTCGCCCATCGCGCCGTGGATGAACACCAGCGGCGTGCCGCTGCCGGCGCGCTCGTAGTGCAGCTCGACGCCGCTTGGCAATTGCACGCGCTGCATCACTCGTACTTGATGCCGGCGTCGCGGATCACCTTGCCCAGGCGCGCGCTCTCGGCGCGCAGGAACGTGGCGAGCGGCTCGCCCGACACCAGGCGGTCGGGCGCGACCATCGCGAGGTCCTCGAGCCGCTGGCGCACCGTGGGCGTGTTGCGCACCTTGTTCCACGCCGCGGAAAGCTGCTCGATCACCGCCTTGGGCGTGCCCGCCGGTGCGAAGGTGACGATCCAGCCCAGGTACTCGAAGTCGCGCAGGCCCGACTCGTGCACCGTCGGCGTGTCGGGCATCGACGCCACGCGCTCGCGCGTGGTCACGGCCAGCAGGCGCAGCTTGCCGGCCTTGACGTTGGCTGCCGGCACGTTCGGCGCGGTCACCATCAGCTGGATCTGGCCGGCCAGCAGGTCGTTCACGGCCTGGCCGTCGCCCTTGTAGGGCACGTGCAGCATCTTGATGCCGGCCACGGTGGAGAGCAGCTCGGTGGCGAGGTGGCCCGACGAGCCGTTGCCGCCGGAGCCGTAGGTGATCCTGCCCGGGTTGGCTTTCGCGTACGCGATGAGTTCGGCCATCGTCTTCACCGGCAGCGACGGGTGCGACACGATCACGAAGGCGCCCGCGCCGAGCATGTTGATCGGGATGAAGTCGCGCTCGGGGTCGTAGCCGAGTTTCGGGAAGAGGTGCGGCGCCACCGACACGCTGGCCGGGCCGGAGACGAGCAGCGTGTGGCCGTCCGGCGCGGCCTTCGCCGCGCCTTCGGCCGCGAGCGTGCCGCTGGCACCGGGCTTGTTGTCGACGAGGAAGCTCTGGCCGAGCAGCGGGCCGAGGTTGTCCGCGTAGGTGCGCGCCAGGAAGTCCGACGGGCCACCCGGGGGCGAACCCACCACCAGCTTCACGGGCCGCGAGGGGTAGGCCGCGGCGTGCGCGAACACCGGCGTGCCGGCGAGTGCCGCGAGGACCTGGCGGCGGTTGAACGTCGTGGGCATGGCTTGTCTCCTGCTGGCCGGATTCTGCTGGCCGCGCCCTTAAGCGAGAAATAGAATCGGAGGCCCTGCGATAAACATTGCTTATACGTGCACCCACCCGCATCCGTCCTCACCAACCGCCTGCTCGCTCGCGCGCGCTTCCGGCACATCCAGGTGCTGGTGCAGCTGGCCACGCTGGGCAGCGTGCGCCGCACGGCCGAATCGGTGGGCATGACGCAGCCGGGCGTGACGCAACTGCTCGCGGACCTGGAGCGCCTGCTGGACACGCCCCTGTTCCACCGCCACGCGCGCGGCGTGCGGCCCACCCCGGCGTGCAGCGACGTGCTTCCGTTCGCGCGGCAGATGCTGGTGGGCCTCGGCGCGAGCGCGGAGGCGGTGGCCGCGCGGCGCGGGCTCGGTGAGGGCGTGGTTCGGCTGGTCGCTTCCACTGCGACGGTCAACGGCCTGCTGGTGCGCGCCATTCCCGAGTTCAACGGGAAGTGGCCGCTGGTGCAGGTGCAGCTGAAGGAGGCGGAGATCGACGACGCGATGCTCGCCGTGGCGCGGGGCGAGGTCGACCTCGTCGGTTGCCGCGAGCCGGCCGTGGTGCCCGAGGGGTGGGCTTTCAAGCCGCTGCTGGAGGACACTTTCGCGATAGCGTGCAGCGCGCAGCATCCGCTCGCGCGGCGCCGCCAGCTCAGCTGGATGGACCTGCTGGAAGAAACCTGGCTACCGGCCCCGGCCGGCGCCGCTGCGCGGGTCGAATTCGATGCGCGCACCGCGCCGTTGCCGGGCGAGCTGCGCATCTGCCAGGTCATAACGCGGGTGCCGGCCGCGACCTGGGCGATGCTCAAGCGGCAGCGCTTGTTGACGCTGGTACCGTACAGCGTGGTGCGGCACCTGGTGGAAAGCGGCGAGCTCGCCGTGCTGCGCATGAAGGAGCCGATGCCCTTCAAGCCGCTGGGCCTGCTGCTGCCGCAACGCGACGCCAGCGCGGCGGCGTTGCGGCTGGCGCAGTTCCTGGAACAGTACGAGGCGAAGGCCGTGAAGCGAAAGGCGAGAGATGCAAGACCACGGTGACGATGCGATGCGCGAGCTGCAGCAGCTGGCGGGTCTGCTCACGGTGCCGCAGCCCACGGCCACGCTGGTGTGGACGGCGGCCGTCGACGTGGCGCCGCGCGAGGCGCTCGGGCCTGGCCCGCTGGGCGAGCGCTTCATCGTTCCGATCACCGGCGGCCGCTTCTGGGGAGCGGCGGGGTTCGAGGCGATGGCCGGGCTTGTGCGCGCGGGTGGCGCCGACCGCCAGTTGCTGCGCGCCGACGGCGTGAAGGAGCTGCGCGCCGAGTACGAGATGGAAACCGCCGACGGCGCCGTACTGACCGTGCTGAACGAAGTGGTGGTCGATGACAGCGTGAAGCCCGAGCGCTATGCCCTCTCTCGCATCACCGTCCGGGCGCCGCAAGGCCGGCACGAGTGGCTGAACCGCCGCCTGTTCGTTGGCACCTTGCAGTCGCTGCGGCCGCAGCGCGAGGCCGTGCTCATTCGCGGCTACCTCGTGGAGGCGTGATGCACACCACGGCGCTCGTCCTGTTTTCCGGCGGCCAGGACTCCACGACCTGCCTTGCCGACGCGCTCGCGAAATACCAGCGCGTCGAAACCATCGGGTTCGACTACGGGCAGCGCCACGCCGTGGAGCTGCAAGCACGCAAGACGGTGCTCGAAGAGCTGCGCAGGCAGTTCCCCGCCTGGGCCGCGCGCCTGGGCGACGACCACGTGCTCGACCTCGGCGTGCTCGGCCAGGTGAGCGAAACCTCGCTCACGCGCGACATGGCATTCGACATGGAGCGCTCCGGCCTGCCCAACACCTTCGTTCCCGGCCGCAACCTGCTGTTCCTCACGTTGGCGGCGGCACTGGCGTACCGGCGGGGCCTGCAAGTGCTGGTGACGGGCGTATGCGAGACCGATTACTCCGGCTACCCGGATTGTCGCGACGACACCATGAAGGCGATGCAGGTCGCGCTCTCGCTCGGCATGGACCGGCGCATCCTCATCGAGACGCCACTCATGTGGATCGACAAGGCACAGACGTGGGCGATGGCCGAATCGCTCGGCGGCGAAGCGCTTGTGCAGCTCATCGTCGAGCACACGCACACCTGCTACCTCGGCGACCGCGCGCACCGGCACGACTGGGGTTACGGCTGCGGGACGTGCCCGGCGTGCGCGCTGCGCGCGCGAGGATGGGAGCAGTATCGGGTCAGCCCCGCGGCGGGCGGCGCAAGTCCAGCGTGAACGGGAACTCCCTGCTGCCGGGCACGTCGATCGTCGCCGGCGGCACCTGCAGCCGCCCCGGCGAATGCCCCATGCGGAAGAAGCGCGCCAGGCGCCGGCTCTCGGCCTCGTAGGCGTTCACGGGGAAGGTCACGTAGTTGCGCCCGCCCGGATGAGCCACGTGGTACTGGCACCCGGCCACCGAGTGGCTCATCCACGTGTCGACGAGGTCGATGGTCAGCGGCGCGTGCGCATCGATGCTCGGGTGCAGCGCGGACGGCGGGGCCCACGCCTTGTAGCGCACGCCCGCGACGTACTCGCCGACGGTGCCCGTGGGCTGCAGCGGCAGCGCCTTGCCGTTCACGGTGATGGCGTAGCGGCTCTCGTTGAGGCCGGTCACCCTGACTTCCAGCCGCTCCAGCGACGAGTCGACGTAGCGCACGGTGCCGCCGGCCGCGCCTTCCTCGCCCATCACGTGCCAGGGCTCCAGCGCGTTGCGCAGCTGCAGCTCCATGCCGAAGGCTTCGACGTGCCCGACGCGCGGGAAGCGGAACTCGAAGTGCGGCGCGAACCACGCGGGGTCGAACGCGAAGCCGGCCTGCCGCATCTCGGCGATGACGTCGTGCATGTCCATGAGCACGAAGGTGGGCAGCATCCAGCGGTCGTGCAGCTCCGTGCCCCAGCGCGTGACGGGCGCGCGGTAGGGCTCGCGCCAGAAGCGCGCGATGAGCGCGCGGATCAGCAGCTGCTGCACGATGCTCATGCGCGCGTGCGGCGGCATCTCGAACGCGCGCAGCTCCAGCAGGCCGAGGCGCCCGGTCGTCGAGTCGGGCGAGTAGAGCTTGTCGATGCAGAACTCGCTGCGGTGCGTGTTGCCGGTGACATCGACCAGGATGTTGCGCAGCGTGCGGTCCACGAGCCACGGCGGCATCGCCGCGCCGTAGACCGACTTGGTGCGCTCGATCTCGCTGACGGCGATCTCCAGCTCGTACAGCTGGTCGTTGCGCGCCTCGTCGACGCGCGGCGCCTGCGAGGTCGGGCCGATGAAGAGGCCCGAGAACAGGTACGAGAGGGAAGGGTGGTTGTGCCAGTAGAGCAGCAGGCTGGCGAGCAAATCGGGCCGGCGCAGGAAGGGCGAGTCCGCGGGCGTGGCGCCGCCCAGCACAAAGTGGTTGCCGCCGCCGGTGCCGGTGTGGCGGCCATCCGTCATGAACTTCTCGGCGGTGAGGCGGCACTCGAAGGCGGCCTGGTACAGGAACTCGGTGTGGTCGACCAATTCGTTCCAGTCGTGGGCGGGGTGGATGTTCACCTCGATGACGCCGGGGTCGGGCGTGACCTGCAGCAGCTTCAGGCGCGGGTCGCGCGGCGGCGGGTAGCCCTCGAGGATGACCTGTACCTTCAGTTCTTCGGCCGTCGATTCGACGGCGGCGACGAGATCGAGGTAGTCCTCGACGCGCGCCAGCGGCGGCATGAACACGTAGAGCAGGCCGCTCTTGCCCCCGTGCTCGCGCTCGGCCTTGGGGCCGTTGGCGCGCTGCGGGTCGCGCACTTCGACGCACAGGGCGGTGCGGATCATGTCCCTGGCGGATTCGAAGCGATCCGGCGCCTTCAGCGCGTCCGCGGCGCCGGTGGCAGGCGCGTACGCGGCTGCGGCCATGTCCGAGCGGGTACCCGTGCTCCATGCGGGGTCCGGCGTCTGCATGACGCGCGGCGCCTCTTGCGTTGCGCCATAACGCGCACGCAGCGTGTGCACCTCCTGCAGCGGCCCGCGCGGCTCGAACGGGTCGCGCTCGTGCAGGTACGGGTACTCGCCCTTGCGCACCCACGGGAACGAGTCGAGCGGCAGGCGGTAGCCCATGGGCGAATCGCCGGGGATCAGGTACATGCGGTCGTCGCGCAGGAACCAGGGGCCCGTCACCCACTTCGGGCCCGCGAGCGCCGGCCCTTCGTCCGCCGCGAGCGGGATCGCGTAGCCCACGACGCTGCCCAGCTTCTGCTCGAAGACGCGCCGCAGGCGCACGCGCTCCAGCTCGTCGTCCAGGCGCGAGTCGAACGGGTCCACGTTCACCGGCAGCTTGCGCTCGCGCCACAGGTAATAGAAGACGTCCTCGTAGCCGGCCTGCACGTGCTTGTCCGTCACGCCGAGCTTCGCCGCGAGCCGATGGATGAAACGCCGCGCGTCCTCGCCCGTGTAGCGCGCCGGCACGCGCTCGTCGGCGAACAGCTTCGGGTTCCGCCAGCACGGCTGCCCGTCGGCGCGCCAGTAGATCGACAGGGCCCAGCGCGGCAACTGCTCGCCGGGGTACCACTTGCCCTGGCCGAAATGCAGGAAGCCGCCTTCGCCGTATTCCGCGCGCAGCTTGTGCACCAGCTCGGTCGCGTAGCCGCGCTTGGTCGGGCCGAGCGCGTCCGTGTTCCATTCGGCGCCGTCGCGGTCGAGCGTGGAAACGAAGGTGGGCTCGCCGCCCATCGTCAGGCGCACGTCGGAGGCCTGCAGCTGCTTGTCCACGGAGGCGCCCAGCGCGAGCACGTCGGCCCACTGCTCCTCCGTGTACGGCTTGGTGACGCGCGGCGATTCGTAGATGCGCGTGACCGCCATGTGGTGCGCGAACTCGACCTCGGCTTCGTCCACCAGCCCTTCGATGGGCGCGGCGCCTGACGGCTGCGGCGTGCAGGCGAGCGGGATATGGCCCTCGCCCGCGAACAGGCCCGAGGTCGGGTCCAGCCCGATCCAGCCCGCGCCGGGCAGGTAGACCTCGCACCACGCGTGCAGGTCGGTGAAGTCCACTTCGGTGCCGCTGGGCCCGTCGAGCGCCTTCACGTCCGGTTTCAGCTGGATCAGGTAGCCGGAGACGAAGCGCGCGGCGAGCCCGAGGCGGCGCAGCAGTTGGACCATCAGCCAGCCCGAGTCGCGGCACGAGCCGCTGGCGTTCTCCAGCGTCTGCTCCGGAGTCTGCACGCCGGGCTCCATGCGGATCAGGTATTTGACGTCGCGCTGCAGCTGCTGGTTGAGCGCCACGAGGAAGTCGATGGTGGGCGTGGGCGTGCGGTCGATCTTCTCCAGGTAGGCCTTCACCAGCGGCGTGAGCGGCTCGCACGCCAGGTAGGGCACCAGCTCCTCGGCTTCTTCGGCGTCGTACTTGAAGGGGAACTTGTCCGCGCTCGGCTCGAGGAAGAAGTCGAACGGGTTGTAGACCGCCATCTCGACCACGAGGTCGACCGTCACCTTGAACTCGGTGGTCTTCTCCGGGAACACGAGCCGCGCCTGGTAGTTGGCGAACGGGTCCTGCTGCCAGTTGATGAAGTGCTTGGCCGGCTCCACCCGCAGCGAATAGGAGACGACCTTGCTGCGCGCATGCGGCGCCGGGCGCAGGCGCACGACCTGCGGTCCCAACTGCACCGGCCTGTCGTACTTGTAGTGGGTGACGTGGTTCAGGGCGGCATGGATCGACATGGCTCGATACTAGCAACTAGAATGCCTGTGCCGGGTTCGTTTAGCGGTCACCCGGTTACCCAAGGACAGCCCGTCCCAAGCACTGCACCCTTCCGTCCGCGGAAATGGAGTGCCCATGGACCCGGCTTCCGCCTCAGCGACCCTCGCACCCCGCACGCGCATGCTGCTGCAGGCGCCCGTCACGCCCACGCTGCTGCGCCTGGCGGTCCCCAACATCCTCAACCTGCTGGCTTTCGTCGGGCTGATCACGTTCGACGGCCTGTTCGTCGGCCGGCTCGGACTCGACGCGCTGGCCGGCATCTCGCTCGTGTTCCCGTGGGTGATGCTGATGCAGCACGGCGCCGCCAGCGGGATGGGGCAGGCGGTGTCGTCGGCCGTCGCCCGCTCATTGGGCGCCGGCGACCGGGACAAGGCCGACGCGCTGGCCGCGCATGCACTGTGGCTGGCGCTGGGGCTCGGCGCGCTCTCCGCGGCCGTGATGCTGCCGCTGGGCGGGTGGATCTACGGCGCCATGGGCGGGCGCGGGCCGGTGCTGGAGGCGGCGCTGGCGTACTCGAACGTGATCTTCGCGGGCGCGGTGTCGATCTGGGCGATGAACCTGCTCGGCAACGTGATGCGCGGCACGGGGGACATGAAGACGCCGGCGGCCGTCATCCTCGCTTGCGTGGTGGGGCACGTGGCGCTATCGCCGGTGCTGATCTTCGGCTGGGGGCCGGTGCCGGCGCTCGGGGTGGCCGGGCCGGGCTGGGGGCTGGTCACGAGCTTCGGTGCGGGGGCGGTCTACCTGCTGTGGCGGCTGCAGGCGCCGGGCGGCGTCGTGCGCATCCGGCGCGAGTCGATGGCCTTCCGGTGGGCGTACATCGCCGAATTCCTGCGGGCCGGCGTGCCGGGCATGCTCAACGTCGTGGTGAACAACCTCACCGTCGTGGTGCTCACGGCGCTCGCAGGGCGTGCAGGCAGGGATGCCGCCATCGCCTACGGCATGGGCGCACGGCTGGAGTACATCGTCATCCCGCTCGCTTTCGGCATCGGCACCGGCATCGTGGCGCTGGTGGGCACCAACCTGGGGGCGAAGCAGCACGAGCGTTCGCGTGCCGCGGCGTGGAAGGGCGCGGCGATGGCGGCCGCGTTCAGCGGCGCGGTCGGGCTGGCCTTCGCGCTCTTCCCGCACGCGTGGATGCACCTCTTCACGCGCGACGAGGAAACGGTGCGCATCGGCGTGGCCTACCTGCGCATCGTCGGGCCGTGCTACGCGCTCTACGGGTTCGGCATCGGGCTGTACTTCGCCTGCCAGGGGTACGGCCGGGTGCTGCCGGCCGTGGGCGGGAATTTCGCGCGGCTGGTCTTTGCGGCGGCGGCCGGATGGGTCGCGCTTTCGGTGCTGGAGGCGGGCGTGCAAGGGCTGTTTGTCGCGATTGCCGCGGCGTTCGCCGTCTACGCGGCCGCCAATGCCTTCGCCGTGCGGCGGGTCATGGTTCAAAAAAGCTAAAGCAAATTAGTATTGATTCAGGATCCCTGAAGTCATAGACTGGGCGGGCCATGAGCCCGACGACCGACGCGCGCACGCTGACCGTGCGCATCTCCCGCGGCACCGAGTCGCCGCAGTTCAGCACCTATGCCGTCCCCTGGCGCGACAACCAGACGGTGCTGGACGTGGTGACGGAGGTGCAGCGAACGCTGGAGCCGACGCTCTCCTACCGCTTCGCCTGCCGCGTCGGCGTGTGCGGCTCCTGCGCCATGACGGTCAACGGCAAGCCGCGCTGGACCTGCCGTACCCATGTCAGCCGCGTGGAGGAGGGCGGCACGCTCACCATCGAGCCGCTGCGCAACATGCCGCGCATCAAGGACCTCGTGGTGGACATGAAGGAGTTCTTCGACAAGTGGCGCAAGGCGGGCAACACGTTTGCGGGCACGGCGACGCGGGCCGATCCGCCGGCGCTCATTTCGCCTCAGACGAAGCAGCGCAAGATGGCCGATGCGGCGATCGAGTGCATCAATTGCGGGGTGTGCTACGCGGCTTGCGATGTGGTGAGCTGGGACAGAAACTACCTCGGTCCTGCCGCGCTCAACCGGGCGTGGACCTTGTACAACGACGAGCGGCATGCAGACCGCAAGGGTGTGCTGAAGCAAGCCACCGCAGGCGGAGGCTGCAATTCGTGCCACACGCACGGCAACTGCACATCGCATTGCCCGGTGGACCTGAGCCCCACGGGAAGCATCGCGGGGCTGAAGCGAAACGCGCTGCTGCAGTTCCTCAAGCGGGATTGAGATGGAGCAGCGCCTGTTCATCCTTCAGCGGCTCAGCGCGATGGTGATGGCGCCGCTGGTGCTGGTGCACCTTGGCGTCATCCTTTACGCCGTGCGCGCGGGCCTCACGGCGCAGGGGATCCTCGCTCGTACGCAGGGCAACTGGGGCTGGATCTTCTTCTACGGGTTGTTCGTGCTGGCCGTCGCGGTGCACGTCCCGATCGGCCTGCGCAACATCCTCATCGAGTGGCTGCGCCTGTCGCGCGCCGCGGCAAGCGCGGTGGCAGCGGTCTTCGGCGTGGTGCTGCTCCTCATGGGCCTGCGCGCCGTAGCAGCCGTCGGAGGGCTCGGCGCATGAGGTCCTCGCACAAGGAAGCCGGGTTCTGGGCTTCGATCGCGCATCGCGTGTCGGGCCTCGTGCTCGGCCTCTTCCTGCCGGTCCACTTCTACGTGCTCGGCATGGCCCTCGACCAGCAGGGCCGCCTCGACGCGTTCCTCAAGTTCTCCGAAATGGGCGCCGTGAAGTTCGGGGAATGGGGTCTCGTGCTGCTGCTGTCGGTGCACATGTTCTTCGGCCTGCGCCTGCTCGCGCTGGAACTGCTGCCCTGGGGTGGCGCCCGGCTGTCGTGGGTGACGTGGGGCGGCGCGCTGTCGCTCGGCATCGCCGTGCTCTTCGCACTCAGGGTGGTGTGACATGCGGATCGAACAACACAAGACGGACATCCTGATCCTCGGCACCGGCGGCGCCGGGCTCTTCGCCGCGCTGCACGCGAAGAAGGCGAACCCGGCGTTGAAAGTGACAGTCGCGGTCAAGGGGCTCCTCGGCAAGTGCGGCTGCACCCGCATGGTCCAGGGCGGCTACAACGTGGCGCTGCACAAGGGCGACTCGGTGGAGCGCCACTTCATGGACACCATCGAGGGCGGCAAGTGGCTGCCGCGGCAGGACCTCGCGTGGCGGCTCGTCGAAGGCGCCATCGAGCGCATCCAGGAGCTGGAGAACGAGGTCGGCTGCTTCTTCGACCGCAACCCCGACGGCACGCTGCACGGCAAGGCCTTCGCCGGCCAGACCTTCGACCGCACGGTGCACAAGGCGGACCTCACCGGCATCGAGATCATCAACCGGCTGATGGAGCAGGTGCGCGCGGTCGATGCCGAGGAGATGGAGGAGCATCGCGCGATCGAGCTGATCCCCGCGGCGGATGGCTCCGGCATCGCCGGCGTGCTGTTCATCGACATGCGCACCGGCATCTACCGATTCGTGCAGGCCAAGGCCGTGCTGCTGGGCACCGGCGGCGGCCCGACGATGTACCGCTACCACACGCCCTCCGGCGACAAGACCTGCGACGGCCTCGCGATGGCGCTGCGCTACGGCCTGAAGCTGCGCGACATGGAGATGGTGCAGTTCCATCCGACGGGGTTGCTCGGCGGCCCCGACACGCGCATGACCGGCACCGTGCTGGAAGAAGGCCTGCGCGGCGCGGGCGGCTACCTGCTCAACGGCGCGGGCGAGCGCTTCATGGCGAATTACGACCCGAAGGGCGAACGCGCGACACGTGACGTGGTCAGCCGGGGCATCTACGCCGAGATGCGTGCGGGCCGCACCGGGCCCATGGGCGGCATCTACATCGAGATGAAGCACCTCGGCCCCGAGAAGGTGGCCAAGCAATTCCCCGGCATGGTGAACCGCTGCAAGGACTGCGGCTTCGACCTCGCGGGCGGCCGCGTGGAGATCGTGCCGACGGCGCACTACCTGATGGGCGGTGTCGAGTTCGAAGTGGATGCGTCGACCGCATCGCCCGGCCTCTACGCCGCCGGGGAGGACTGCGGCGGCGTGCACGGCGCCAACCGGCTCGGCGGCAACGGGGTTGCGAATTCCACCGTCTTCGGCGGAATAGCCGGCGACTCGATGGCTGCGTTCGTGGCGCGCGAGGGCCGCTGGCGCGACCCCGACACGCGCGTCATCGACCGCGGCATCGAGCGGGCCGAGTATCCCTTCTCGCGACCGGCCGCGCGCATCCACGAGCTGCGCGACGCGCTCTCGCAGACGATGTGGGACAAGGTCGGCGTGCTGCGCAACCAGGCCGACATGACCAGCGCGCTGGACGACATCGCCGCGCATCGCGTCGCACTCATGGCGCAAGGCGTGCCGGACGGCGACCGCCGCTTCAACCTCACCTGGCACGACTGGCTGAACATGGAAAGCCTGGTCGATGTCTCGCGCGTCATCACCGTCTCCGCCATCGCGCGCGAGGACAGCCGCGGCGCGCACTTCCGCGAGGACTTCCCCGAGACAGGCGACCTGCATTCGAGCTGCTACACGCGCGTGGCCGCCGCCGGCGAAGAAGTGACGCTCGAAATGGTGCCCGTGAAATTCGACATCGTGAAACCCGGCGAGACGCTGCTGAAGGAATAGTGCCGTGAACCGCATCCCCATCCGCAAGGTCGAGGAGGCCGCCTTCGAGATCATGAAGCGCGCGGCCATCGACATCCCCGAGGACTACAAGCTCGGCATCCTGGAAGCGCAGAAGAAGGAGACCGGCAAGCTCGCGCGCTTCGTGATCAAGGCCATGCAGGACAACTGGGACGCCGCCACCGAGGACCGCCGCCCGATGTGCGCCGACACCGGCGTGCCGCGCTACTACGTGAAGGTCGGCAACGAGGCTTCCATCGAGAACGGCTTCACCGCCATCGAGCGCGTGCTGCGCAAGGCCACCGCCGATGCCACCACGGCGATCCCGCTGCGGCCGAACCGCGTGCACCCGCTCTGGCGCACCGACCACAACAACAACGTCGGCATCAACGCGCCCGAGGTCGAATGGACCTTCGAGCCGGACGCCGACTGGATCGACATCACCACCGTGCACAAGGGCGGCCTCTTCGGCACCGACTACCGCATGCTGTTCCCCGGCGACGGCATCGACGGCATCAAGCGCTTCGTGCTGGACACGCTGATCCAGTTCGGCAAGCGCGGCCTTGCGTGCCAGCCGGCCATCGTGGGCATCGGCCTGGGCGGCTCCAAGGACACGTGCATGAACCTCGGCAAGCAGGCTGCCTGCCTGCGCACCGTCGGCAACCGCAACCCCGACCCGAAGATCGCGGCCCTCGAGATGGAGCTCAAGGACCTGGGTAATTCCATCGGCATGAGCGCGATGGGTTTCGTCGGCAGCTCGATGGTGGTGGACTGCCACATCGAGGTGGGTTACACGCACACCGGCGGCATGCCGATCAGCCTGCACTGCTTCTGCCTCTCGTCGCGCCGGGCCACGGCGCGCATCCACCCCGGCGGCGAGATCGAGTACCGCACGGACCCGCAATGGTTCACGCCCTACATGCGCAGGGAGACGGTCGAATGGAACAACGCGTAGACGAAGACGGCATGAAGGTCTTCCACCTGGACCTTCCCGCGAAACCCGAGGACATCGCGCAGTTGGAGATCGGTGCGGCGGTGTACCTGAACGGCGTGGTGTATACGGCGCGCGAGAGCGTCTATCGCAAGGTGCTGGAGGAGGGCGCGCCGCTGCCGGTGCCGGACCTCGCGGCGCTCTCCAACGCCAACTTCCATTGCTCGCCCGCCGCAGCCGAAGACGGGAAGGGCGGCTACAACGTCGGCGCGGTGACGGCCACCGCCAGCTTCCGCTTCGCGAAGTCGTTGCCGCGCTGGATCGACCAGTCGGGCGCGCGCCTGATCATCGGCAAGGGCGGCATGCCGGCGGACGATTACAAGAACGTGCTCGCGCCACGCGGCGCGGTGTACCTCACCACGGTGGGCTACGGCACGGGCGCCTTGCTGGGTCGCGGCATCCGCAAGGTGCGCGACGTGTTCTGGCTCGAGGAGCTGGGCATCGCGCAGGCCATGTGGGTCTTCGAGGTGGAGAACTTCGGGCCCTTCATCGTCGAGAGCGACGTCGCGGGCCATTCGCTCTTCGCGCAGCACAACGAGGCGATCAACGCCGGCATCGAGAAGCTCTATGCCGGCCTGAAGACGCCGGCGCTGCAGCGCTACGGCGAGACGACCGACCGCAACAACGAGGTCATGTAGGCGCAGTGGACGTCAAGACGCTTTACACGCTGGTGGCCATTGCCGACCGCGGCAGCTTCGCGGAGGCGGGCACCGCCATCGGGCTGTCGGTGTCGGCGGTGAGCATGCAGATGCGGGCGCTGGAGGACGAGCTGGGCACGACGATCTTCGACCGCACACGCCGGCCGCCGATCCTCACCGACAGCGGCCTCGCGCTCACGCACCGCGCGCGCGACCTGATCGCGCATTGGGAGAGCATGAGCGAAGGGCTCAAGCGCGACGCCGGCGGTGGCCTGCTCAAGCTGGGTACCGTGCACACGTGCGTGTCGGGCGTGCTGCCGCTGGCGCTCAAGCGCATCCAGCAGCAGCGGCGCGGCATCGACTTCCATGTCACCACGGGCTTGACGCACGAGCTGGAGAAGGCCGTCTACCACCGGCAGATCGACGTCGCGGTCGTCACGGAGCCGGAATCGGTGCGCCCGGAACTCGAGTTCAAGCCGTTCATGGACGAACCCCTGGTGGTGATCACGCATCGCGGCACCACCGGCACCACCGACAAGGCGGTGCTGGAGAACACGCCCTACGTGCGCTTCAACCGCGGCGCGCGTGTCGGCCAGATGATCGACCGGGAGATCACGCGCCGCAAGATCGACGTGCGCTCCGTGATGGAGATCGACAACCTCGAAGGCGTGATCGCGATGGTGGCCAACGGCCTGGGCACGTCGATCGTGCCGGCACGCGAAGTGAAGAACCAGTTCCCGCGCACGATCCGCACGCTGCCCTTCGGCAAGCCGCCGCTGTCGCGGCGCCTGGGCATCCTGGTGCCGCGCGACACGCCGCGCGGGCACCTCGCCGACCTGCTGCTCGATGCGCTCAAGGCCGTCGGCCAGAAAACGGAGGTTCGCGCTTGATCGTCGTCACCGAGTTCATGGACGAAGGGGGGCTCGCGCGGCTGCGCGAGGCGCATGAAGTCACGTACGACCCGAAGCTGGTCGACGACCCGGCGCGCGTCCTTGCGCTGGCGCCGCAAGCGAAGGCGCTCGTGGTGCGCAACCGCACGCAGGTGCGCGGCGAGCTGCTGGGCGCGCTTGGCAACTGCAAGGCGGTCGGCCGGCTCGGCGTGGGGCTGGACAACATCGACGTCGAAGGCTGCGGCGCTCGCGGCATCGAAGTGATCCCCGCGACCGGCGCGAACGCCCGCAGCGTCGCGGAATACGTGATTGCCGCCGCGATGCTGCTGCTGCGCGGCGCCTACTCGTCGACGGCAGCCGTGGCGTCGGGGCAGTGGCCGCGCGACCCGCTCTCGAACGGCCGTGAAATTTCCGGCAAGGTCCTCGGCCTCGTCGGCTACGGCGCGATCGGCCGCCTCACCGGCGAGCTGGCCGACGCACTCGGCATGACCTTGCTCGCGCACGACCCGGCGATCGCCGGCTCCGTGCCGCTGGACAACCTGCTCGCGAACTCCGACGTGGTGAGCGTGCACGTGCCGCTCACCGAGTCCACGCGGAACCTCTTCGACGCCTCGCGCATCGGGCGCATGAAACGCGGCGCCGTCCTCATCAATACCTCCCGCGGCGGCATCGTCGACGAAGTTGCGCTTGCCACTGCATTGCGCAGCGGTGCCCTCGGCGGTGCGGCCCTCGACGTGTTCGCGCAGGAGCCGCTGCGGGCCGCGCCGCACTTCGACGGCGTGCCCAACCTGCTGCTCACGCCGCACGTGGCAGGCCTCACCAGCGAATCGATTGTGCGTGTCGGCGACGTCGTGGCCACCGGCGTGCTGCGCGTGCTGGCTCGTCACGGGTAAGCCCCGAGGCGCACCGGAAGGTTTTTTGCAACCCTGCAGTTCGAAGGAGAGCATCCATGGCAACGCGTCGTTTCACCCTCCACCTGCTGGCCGCGGCCTGCGCATGCATGCTGGTGGCGCCCGCCTTCGCGCAGGACGCCTGGCCGAACAAGCCGGTGAAGTTCGTCGTCCCGTTCGCGCCCGGCGGCTCCACCGACGTCGTCGCGCGGATGGTGGGCCAGAAGCTGTCCGACCTGTGGAAGCAGCCGGTCGTCATCGAGAACCGGACCGGCGCCGGCGGCAACCTCGGGGCGGAGATGGTCGTCAAGTCGCCCGCCGACGGCTACACGCTGCTGTTCGCGTCGGGCTCCGTCGCGATCAACCCGCACATCTACAAGAAGATGCCCTTCGACACGTACAGGGACCTCGTGCCGATCACCAACGTGGCGCAGGGGCCGATGCTCGTGGTGGTGCCGGACAAGTCGTCCTACCGCACGCTGAAGGAACTGGTGCAGGCCGCACGCGACAAGCCGGGGCAGCTCAACTTCGGTTCCGCCGGCGTGGGCAGCCAGGTGCACATGGCGGGGGAGAACTTCGCGCACGTCGCGAAGGCCGAGATCAAGCACGTCCCGTATCGCGGCGAGGCCGTGGCGTACAACGACCTCATGGCCGGCCAGATCGACCTCATGGTCGGCAACTTCGCCGCGGCGTCCGCGCTGGTCGGCAAGGACCGCCTGCGCGCGCTGGCGATCACGAGCGACAAGCGCTCGCCCCTGCTGCCCGACGTGCCGACGACGGCGGAGGCGGGGCTGCCGCAGTTGCAGAGCACCGGCTGGTTCGGCCTGTTCGCGCCGGCCGGCACGCCCAAGGCCGTCCTCGACCGCATCCACCGCGACACCGTGCGCGTGCTCGGCGAGACCGAGATCAAGGCGCGCCTGTACGTGCAGGGCATGCGGCCGGTGGGCAACACGCCTGGTGATTTCAGCAAGGCGCTCAAGAGCGAGGACGTCCACTGGGCGACCGTGGTGAAGGAGCGCAAGCTGGCCGCCAACTAGCCACCCGTCTGTCGGCGCCGCCGCGGCCCCGGGCGTTGAGCGCCGATGGGGATCATGCGGGGAGGGTTGGCGGCCGTGCTCGCGGGCGCGGTGATGGGGCCGGTGCTGCAGCTGCAGCAGCGGGAGCTGTGGGCGTGGTGGGTTTACGCGGGCATGGCCGCGGCGAGCCTCGTCGCAGCGTCCATCTTCAGGCGGCACCGGGCGGCGGCATTTCTCGTCATCCCCCTCGCCTTCGCGGTGACCGGCTGGCGAGCGTGCGCCTACCAATCGCACGCGCTCGACCCGGCGCTCGAAGGCCGCGACATCGAGGTCACCGGCATCGTCGCCGCGATGCCGCAGCGCAACGAGCTCGGCGTGCGCTTCCGCCTCGAGGTGGAGCATGCCACCGATAAACTGCCCCCGCTGCTCCAGCTGGGCTGGTACGACGGCGCCGCCGACCCCCGCCCCGGTGAGCGCTGGCTGCTCACCGCGCGCCTGAAGGCACCGCACGGCAACCTCAACCCGCACGGCTTCGACTACGAGCTGTGGCTGTGGGAGCAGGGTGTGCAGGCCACGGGCTACGTCCGCGAGGCGCGGCGCGTCGGCGCGACGTGGCGCCACCCGGTGGAGCAGGCTCGCCACGCGGTGCGTGATGCGATCTTCGAGCGCGTGGCCGACCGGCGCGTAGCAGGCATCCTCGCGGGGCTCGTCGTCGGCGACCAGGCGGCGATCGAGCGCGCCGACTGGGACGTGTTCCGCGCCACCGGCGTCGCGCACCTCATGAGCATCTCCGGGCTGCACATCACGATGTTCGCGTGGGCCGCGGCGGCGCTCGTAACATGGGCGTGGCGGCGCAGCGCGCGACTTTGCCTCGCGTTGCCCGCGCAGCATGCGGCCTTGCTGGCGGGTACCGGGCTCGCAGCGGCCTACGCCCTCTTCAGCGGCTGGGGCATCCCCGCACAGCGAACGGTGTGGATGCTCGCAACCGTCGCCTTGCTGCGCCTTGGCGGGCGTGCGTGGCCATGGCCCATGATGTGGCTGCTGGTCTGCGCGGTCGTCGTCACGCTCGACCCGTGGGCGCTGATGCAGGCCGGCTTCTGGCTCAGTTTCGTTGCGGTGGGCGTGCTGTTCGCCAGCGGCACCGGCCATGAGGGTTCCCGGGCGATGCGGCTCGTGCGCGAGCAGCTGGTGGTGACCGCCGCACTCAGCCCGCTCTCGCTGCTGCTTTTCGGCCAGGTGTCGGTGGTGGGCCTCGCCGCCAACCTTTTTGCGATCCCATGGGTGACGCTGGTCATCACGCCGCTGGCCATGGCCGGCGTGCTGATCGCCCCCGCCTGGGACGCCGCCGCCCTCGCGGTGCAGGCGCTCGCGTCCGCCTTGCAGTGGCTGGCTGCCTGGCCCGCTGCCACCCTCTCGGTGCCCGCCGCACCACTGTGGGCCGGCATCGCAGGTGTGGTCGGGGGCGCCATGCTGGCGATGCGGCTGCCGCCGGCCCTGCGCGCGCTGGGCCTGCCGCTGATGCTGCCGGTCGCGCTCTGGCAGCCCGTGCGGCCGCCGGCAGGCGAGTTCGAGCTGCTGGCCGCCGACGTCGGGCAGGGCAACGCGGTGATCGTCCGCACAGCCACCTCCACCCTCGTGTACGACGCCGGCCCCCGCTACAGCGCCGAGTCCGACGCCGGCCACCGCGTCATCGTGCCGCTGCTGCGCGCCTTCGGCGAACGCGTGGACCAACTGGTCCTGAGCCACCGCGACACCGACCACACGGGCGGTGCCGCCGCGATTCTGGCCATGCAGCCGGCCGCGGCCTTGCTCAGCTCGATCGAACCGGGCCACGAGCTGCAGCAGCTGCGCCCCGCCACACGCTGCGAAGCCGGCCAGCGCTGGCGGCGCGATGGCGTCACTTTCGAGTTCCTGCACCCGCGCGCGGAGGACTACGCCGAAACGCCACGCCCCAATGCCCTGAGCTGCGTGCTGCGCATCTCCAACGGCCGCGCATCGGCCTTGCTGGCCGGCGACATCGAGAAGGCGCAGGAGCTCCGGCTTGCGCCGACGCTGCAGCCGGCCGACCTGCTGCTCGTGCCGCACCATGGCAGCAAGACGTCGTCCAGCGAGCCTTTCCTCGATGCGGTCCGCCCGGCGGTTGCCCTCGTGCAGGCCGGCTACCGCAACCGCTTCGGCCACCCCGCGCCCCCGGTGCTGGCGCGCTACGACGAGCGGGGCATCGCGGTCGTCGGCTCGGCGCAGTGCGGCGCCGCGCGCTGGCGCTCGCAGCAGCCGGGGGAAATCTCGTGCGAGCGGGCGGTGGCGCAGCGCTATTGGCACCACAAGGTGCCATGAACCTGCGCAACAAGGGCCCGGAAGTTGCTATCCTGTGTCACGGAGACTTGAAAACCATCGTCCATGCACAGATTCGATGAGATGTTCGCGCAGGTGCCGGACGGGCCGATGCAGTTCCAGGCCCAGTCCATGGGGGGCATGAGCCAGTCCCAGGTCCAGGGCGTGCGCGAGCACTACCGCACCTACGCGGACTGGCTGGGGCGCCAGCAGCAGGAGGCCATGGCGGCGCGCCGCGAAGAGGCGGAGATGATCTTCCGCCGGGTCGGCATCACCTTTGCCGTCTATGGCGCCAAGGACGAGGACGGCGCCGGCACCGAGCGCCTGATCCCTTTCGACCTCATCCCCCGCATCATCCCGCATGACGAGTGGACGATGATGGAGCGCGGCCTCGTGCAGCGCGTCAACGCCCTCAACCGCTTCATCCACGACGTCTACCACGAGCAGGAGATCATCCGCGCCGGCGTCGTGCCGATGGAGCAGATCATGGGCAACGCCCAGTTCCGCCCTGAAATGAAGGGCGTGAAGGTGCCCAACAACATCTATTCGCACATCGCGGGCATCGACATCGTGCGGGCGCCCAACGCGTCGGGCCAGGGCGAGTACTACGTGCTGGAAGACAACCTGCGCGTGCCCAGCGGCGTGAGCTACATGCTGGAAGACCGCAAGATGATGATGCGGCTCTTCCCGGACCTGTTCTCCAGCTACCGCGTCGCGCCGGTGATGCACTACCCGGACCTGCTGCTGGAGACGCTGCGCGCATCGGCCCCCTCCACCACGGACGACCCGACGGTGGTGGTGCTCACGCCCGGCATGTACAACAGCGCGTACTTCGAGCACGCCTTCCTCGCGCAGCAGATGGGCGTGGAGCTGGTCGAAGGGCAGGACCTGTTCGTCAAGGACAGCTTCGTCTACATGCGCACGACGCGCGGGCCCAAGCGCGTGGACGTCATCTACCGCCGCGTGGACGACGACTTCCTCGACCCGCAGGCGTTCCGGCCCACCTCCACGCTCGGTTGCGCGGGGCTGCTCAACGTTTACCGCGCGGGCAACGTCGCGCTGTGCAACGCCATCGGCACGGGCGTGGCCGACGACAAGTCGATCTACCCGTACGTGCCCAAGATGATCGAGTTCTACCTGGGCGAGAAGCCGATCCTCTCGAACGTGCCGACCTACATGTGCCGCGACCGCGACTCGCTCGGCTACGTGCTCGCCAACCTCAAGGACCTGGTGGTCAAGGAGGTGCATGGCGCCGGCGGCTACGGCATGCTGGTGGGCCCGGCCGCGACGAAGCAGGAGATCGAGGACTTCCGCAAGGCGATCGAAGCGAATCCGTCGGGCTACATCGCGCAGCCGACGCTGTCGCTTTCGAGCTGCCCCACGTTCGTGGAGCGGGGCATCGCGCCGCGCCACATCGACCTGCGCCCCTTCGTGCTCTCGGGCAAGGAGGTGCAGATGGTGCCCGGCGGCCTGACGCGCGTCGCGCTGAAGGAAGGCTCGCTTGTCGTCAACTCGTCGCAAGGCGGCGGGACGAAAGACACCTGGGTGCTGGAGGTCTGACCATGCTCTCACGCACCGCCGACCACCTCTTCTGGATGTCGCGCTACACCGAGCGCGCGGAGAACACCGCGCGCATGCTCGACGTCAATTACCAGACCTCGCTGCTGCCGCAGAGCGCCGCCGTCGCGCAGGTGGGCTGGCAGGGCATGCTGTCGATCAGCGAGCTGATGCCCGCCTACACCACCAAGCACGGCGAGATCATGCCGCGGCAGGTGATGGAGTTCATGGTCAAGGACGAGGGCAACCCGTCTTCCATCATCTCCTGCCTGCGCGCCGCGCGCGAGAACGCGCGTGCGGTGCGCGGCTCGCTCACCACCGAGGCGTGGGAGACGCAGAACCAGACCTGGCTGGAAGTGAACCGGCGCATCCGCAGCGGCGACTTCGAGCGCGACCCCGGGCAGTTCTTCGAGTGGGTGAAGTTCCGCTCGCACCTGTCTCGCGGCGTGACGGTCGGCACGATGCTGATGGACGAGGCACTGCACTTCATGCGGCTGGGCACCTTCCTCGAGCGCGCCGACAACACGGCGCGCCTCGTCGACGTGAAGTTCCACGCGGTGCAGAGCGACTTCTTCGGCGCCGCCAGCGAGAAGGACCAGGAGTACGACTTCTACCACTGGAGCGCCATCCTGCGCAGCGTCTCCGGCTTCGAGATCTACCGCAAGGTGTACCGCGACGTCATCAAGCCCGAGCGCGTGGCGGACCTGCTGATCCTGCGCCCTGACATGCCCCGCTCGCTGCACGCCAGCATGAACGAGGTCGTGCAGAACCTCCACATGGTCGGTAGTGACCCGTCCTCGGAAACGCAGCGCCGCGCCGGCAAGCTGCGCGCGGAGCTGCAGTACGGACACATCGAGGAGATCCTTTCGAACGGGCTGCACGCGTTCCTCACGCAGTTCCTGGACCGCGTGAACGACCTCGGTGCGAGAATCAGCCGGGATTACCTCATTCCGACTACATGAATTTGCTCGAACAGGGCGACGCCCTGCTGATGGCAGGGCGTTTCCATGAGGCGCTGAACATCTTCGCGCAGGCGCTGCGCGCGGACACGTCGTCGCTGGCCGCGCGCTACGGCCTCTCGCGCGCGTGCGCGGGCGCGGGCGATGCGCTCACGGCCATCGCGTGGATCAGCGACGCCCAGCGCATCGCGCCGCAGGACCCCGAGCCGCTGCCCATGCTGGCCGACCTGCTGCTCGGCACCAAGCAGTACGCACAGGCGCTGCCTGTCTACAAGCGCCTGTACCACGACGTGGGCCTGCGCGACCGGGTCACCGTGCTGCACTACGCCTTCTGCCTGGAGCAGACCGGCGAGCTCGAAGCCTGCGTCGAAAAATACCGCGAGGCGATCGGGCTCGACCCCAACTTCCTCGAAGCGCACGTGGACCTCGCCGGCGTCCTGTGGCGCCTCGGCGATTTCGACGGCTCGCTCACGCATGCGTGGAAGGCCGTCAACGCGGACCCGGACCACCCGTTCGCCGTGCGCATCCTCGGCAGTGCGCTTCTCAACCTCAACCGCGTGCAGGAAGCCGAGGTGCAGCTGCGCCGCGCGCTGGACCTCAAGCCCGGCTTCCACCTGGCCGAGCTGGACCTGGCCTTCACGCTGCTGCAGGACGGCCGGCTGCACGAAGGCTGGCGCTACTACGCCAAGCGCTGGAAGGACGTGGACCGCATCCAGCGCCCGCCGTTCTGGCAGAGCGAGCTGGAATGGCAGGGCCCCACCGTGCAGCCGCCCGCGGGCAAGCGCATCGCGGTGTATGCCGAGCAGGGCCTCGGCGACGTCCTGCAGTTCGCGCGCTACATCCCCATGCTGCAGGCCGACGGCGCCACGGTGTACGGCATCGTGCCCGCGGAGCTGGTGCCGCTGCTGGAATCGAGCATCCCCGGTTTCATCTGCCTGGCGCCCGGCCGCGACCTGCAGGCCGACTACCACGCGGCCTTGCTGGAGCTGCCGCTGCACTACGGCACCAACAAGATCGAGCAGATCCCGGCCGAAGTGCCTTACCTGCGCGCGCCGCAGGAGAAGGTGGCCGAGTGGGCCGAGAAGCTGTCGCCGTGGTCCGGCAAGTTCAAGGTGGGCCTCGCGTGGTGCGGCTACACCAACCAGATGAACAACCGCAACCGGGCCATGTACCTGAGCAACCTGCAGGGCCTGCTCGGCATGCCCGGCGTGCAGTGCTTCAGCCTGCAGAAGTCGGACGGGGGCGAGTACACGGACATCGACCCCGGCGAAGAACGCCTCGTCGACTTGACTGCCGACTGGCGCGACTTCGGCGACAGTGCCGCCATGATCCAGAACCTCGACCTCGTGATCACCGTCGACACGTCGATCGCCCACCTCACAGGCGCGCTGGGCAAGCCGGGCTGGGTGATGCTCGCGCCCAATGCGGACTGGCGATGGCTGATGGATCGCGAGGACTCGCCGTGGTACCCCACGCTGCGGCTCTTCCGGCGCGGCTTCACCGAGCCGCGGGCCACGCAGGCCGGCCGTGTCGTGCGCGCGCTCGAGAACCTGCTGCAACAGTCGTAACCGGTTCCACGGCCCCGAGGCGCAATCCGGCGTGGCTCAGCGCGAGCCGCTTACAAACGCGCGCCGCGTGCCGTCCGAGACTGCACGCATGGACATCTCAACTGCTTTCTGGATGGGCCTCGCGATCGCCGGATTCGTGATCGGCCTGTGGGTGCCGTCCGGCGTGGTGCTGCGCATCGCCATCGCGTTGCTGATGCTCACCGGGCTCGGCATGCTGCTGGCGAACACCTGGGGCTCGGCGGGGCTCGCGTGGTGGTTCGGTGCGGGCTTCGCCGCGCTGGTCGTGGTGTTCGGCGTCGCCTTCATCGGCTCGCTCGCGGGCTCGGTCGTGCGGCGCATGGTGCACCGCGAGCCGCAGCGGCGCGGGCGCGAGTACAACAGCATCCTGCAGTAAGGGCTAGGTCGAGTTACCGCCCGAGCGGCGCCAGGCCCCGGTGGCTGGGCCAGCCAGGGTGCGCAGCGACGCCGCGAGGTTCTCGCGTGCCCGCTGCTCGCGAGCGGCACGGAACTGCGGCGTGCCGTAGATCTGTTCGCGGTCCAGGAACGACTGCAGCACGCGCGCGCGGCCTTCGCGCCATTGTGGCTCGGGGACGTGCGCGTATTCCTCGCGCACCTGGGTAGTCGATTCGGCAAACCGCGCGGGTGCGGCACCGAGGATGGCGAGGTCGATGTCCAGCAGCAACTGCGTGTCGCAGTCCGTCGAGGGTGCGTGGTCCTTCGTCGCCATCACCAGCGTGCAGATGCTCTCGGTCGCGCCCGGTGACAGCACCGCGGCCACGGCGGCTTCGCGCGCCCACTGGGCGCTGCGCGCCTCGTTGTCGTCGCGGCGCGGCTCGTAGACGGCGTCGTGGAACCACAGGGCCATCTCGATCTCGGCGGGGCGCCAAGCGAGGTCGCGCGACGCGTCCAGCAACTCGAGGCATTCGCGCAGGTGCTGCAGCGAGTGGTAGTGCCGCCACGGCTCGCTCCACGCCGCAACCAGCCGCCGGAAGAGCAGCTCGTCCGGCGTGGGCACGCCCAGCTCGCCCCACATGCGCCGCCAGGACGCGAGGGTTACGCTCATGAAGTCCTCCTCGCTGCGGCCAGCGCCTGCTTCACTTCCCGCCCCAGCTCGATGACGGCCATCGCGTAATAGCTGGACCAGTTGTAGCGCGTGATGACGTAGAAGTTCTCGGTGCCCGCGACGTAGTCGGGCGCCTCGCCGCCGTTCTGCAGTTCGACGAGCGCGAGCGGGCCCTTGTGCTGCGCCGCCTCGCCTTCGAGCACGACGCCCTTGGCCTGCATCGTTGCCGCGGTAAAGGTCGGCAGGATGTCCGGCGCGAGCAGGGCCTCGAGGTCGAGCTTGTCGCGGTCGAAGCGCACCGGGTAGTGCGTGGGCATGCCGGGCGTCCAGCCGAAGCCCTTGAAGTAGTTGGCCACCGAGCCGATCACGTCCGGGGTGCTGCGCGCCAGGTCGATGGCGCCGCTTCCGTCATAGTCCACGCCCCAGCGCACCAGGCTCGACGGCATGAACTGCGGCATCCCCATCGCGCCGGCATAACTGCCCTTCGGCTTGAGCGGGTCCGACTTCGCGGTGCCGTGCAGCGCGAGGAAGTGCTCCAGCTCGCCGCGGAAGAACTTCGCGCGCTCGGCCGCGCGCGGGTGCGACTCGGGGAAATCGAATGCCAGCGTCGCCAGGGCATCGATCACGCGGAAGTTGCCCATCTGCTGGCCGTAGATGCTCTCCACGCCCACGATGCCGACCACGATCTCCGCCGGCACGCCGAATTCCTTTTCGGCCCGCTCCAGCGTCGCCTGGTTCTCCTGCCAGAAGCGCACGCCGGCCGCGATGCGCACCGGGTCGATGAAGCGGCTGCGGTACACGCGCCAGTTCTTGGGCGTGCCGGTGGGCGGCGGTGTCACGAGCCTGGCGACAACGGGCAGCTTCTCGGCGCGCGCGAGCGCGCGGCGCACCCAGCGCACGTCGAGCTTGTGGCGCTCGGCCACTTCCTCGGCGAACTGCATCGCGTCGTCGCGCTGGGCATAGGGCGTGCCGCGCTGCGGCGTGGCAGCGAAGGCGGAGACGGCGGCGAAGAGAATGAGGGCGAGGAGTGTTCGGGTCAGGTAGGCCATGGCAACTGCCGGAATTGCTGCCGCAGGGCGGCGAGGCTGCCGGGGCGCGCGCGCGAATACCGCAGCGCTTCCAGCTCCAGCAGCCAGTCGCTCAATCGTCGCGCATCCGGGCCGAACCTTGCTGTGACAAGATTCGCAACTTTCCGGGGCGGGGCGCTTTCCGGCACATCGAGCCCGGCCTTGCGCAGCCGCCGGCGGGCGCGCGAGAGCAGCCTCAGCCACGGGTCATGCTGGATGCGTTCCCAGTAGCTCCACGCCGCGCCGAGCAGCGCCACCACGATGACCACGCCGAGCAGCACATAGGCGAGGTCTTCCCACGTGGGCGAGGTGAAGCCGATGTCCTTGAGCAGGTCCAGCTGCTTGCTCTGCGTGTAGTTCAGCACCCACTGGTTCCAGCTGTTGTTGAGCGCTTCCCACGCGGCGCGCAGGTTGGCGGCGAGCGTCGGGTTGATCGTGGCAACGGCGGCGCCCAGCACGCCCTGCGGTGGGATCAGCCGCTGGAACGAGCCCGTGCGGCCCGGCGAGACGGCCCCCGTGGGATCGATGCGCACCCAGCCGCGGCCGGCCAGCCACACCTCGGTCCACGCATGCGCATCGCTTTGCCGCACGGTCCAGAAGCGGTCCACGTTGTTCAGCTCGCCGCCCTGGTAGCCGGTGACGATGCGCGCCGGGACGTTGCCCGCGCGCATGAGGATGACGAACGCCGAGGCGATGTGCTCGCAGAAACCCTGCTTGCGGTCGAACCAGAACTCGTCGGCCGAATGCAGCCCGTACACGCCGGGCTCCAGCGTGTACTCGTAGCCGCCGGACGTCAGGCGCTGCAGGGCGGCGTCGATGAAGCCGGTGGGGTCGCCGCCCGCCGCCGCGCGCATCTGCCCGGCGAGCTGGCGCGTGCGCGGGTTGAAGCCGGGCGGCAGCTCGAGGTATTCCGGCAGCACCGTGGTCAGTTGCGCAGGGCCGCTGCGGAATTCGGTGTAGCTTTCGGCGCGGTAGCGCAGCAGGTCGGTCACCGGGCGGCTGGTGAGCCATTGCAGCTCGCTCGTCATCAGCGTCTCGTAGCCGGGGACCTCGGGCGGGCGCTGCGGCACGTCCAGCGTCATCAGCCAGTTGCGGTTGTGCGGCTCCAGCGTCACCTCGTATCGCACCGGCTCGCCGGACACCACCAGTTGCGGGGCCGTGTAGTACGACATCGGGTAGCGCTGGCCGAGGCGCGGGACCATCTCGCGCCACTCGCGCCCGTCGAAGGCGGAGAGCACCGGGCCGCGGAAGTACAGCGTGGCGGGAGCGGGGGGCTGGCCTTCGAAGCGCACGCGGAAAGCGATGGTCTCGTCGAGCGCGAGTTTGGCGACGCTGCCGACCTGCATCGTCGATGACAGGCCGCTGCGGCCCGTCATCGCGTCGCCGGGGATGCCCCACAGCGGCGCGAAGCGCGGGAACAGCACGAAGAGCACCGCCATGATCGGCGCGCCGAGCAGCGCCATCCAGCCGGCGGTCTTCGCGGCTTCGGCGAGCGGGGGTTTGCCCACGGGCAGGTGCGCGTTGACCAGCGCGGTGAGCAGGCCCAGCAGCCCCAGCATCATCGCGGCGGCCACCGGCAGCGACTGAGAGAAGAAGAAGTTGGTGAGCATCGTGAAGAAGCCCAGGAAGAACACCACGAAGGCGTCGCGTCGCGCGCGCAGCTCCAGGGTCTTCAGGGCCAGCAGCACGACGATGAGCGTGACGCCCGCGTCGCGGCCGAAGAGCGTGCGGTGGGTGAGGAAGGTGGCCGCAGCCGTCACGATCAACAGGCCCACGAGCCATGCCTTGCCGGGCAGCGGGCGGTTGCGCACCGCGAGCACGCCGCGCCACAGCAGCACGCCGGCCGCGAGCGCGCTGCACCACCACGGCAGGTTGCCGATGTGCGGCACCATCACCCAGCCGATGACGGCGAGCAGGAACAGCGTGTCGCGCGTGTCGCGCGGCAAGGCGGCGATGCGGGAGCGGGCTGTGCTCAGCATAGGGCCAGGGCCTCCAGGCAGCGGCGCTTGTGCGCTTCGCCGGTCGCGGGCTCCACCTGCTGGCCGGGCAGGCGCAGGCCGTAGTCCTGGCCCAGCTTGTCGGCCTGCAGCACCCACGCGGCCAGGCGCGAGAGGCGGTGCTCCTTCTCCGGGGCACCGGCCTGCGCGTAGTCCAGCCAGAGTTCGTACCGCTGCGCGGACATGGTGTCGCGGCTCACGAGCTCCGGCGATTTGGCGGCTTTCTTCCAGACGATCATCTTCATCGGGTCGCCGCGGCGGTAGGCGCGCACGCCTTCGAATTCGCCTGTGGTTTGCACGCGTGCAACTGAAAGGCCGCCGGAGCGTGGCTCGCCTGGGGGTAGGGGCGGGGGAAAGAGTTCGGGGGCAGGGTAGACGAGGACTTCGGCCGCGGGGCGCCAGACAGTCCACACGCGGAAGGTGCCCAAGGGGAAGCGCGTCTCGGCGGTGAGCGGTGGCACGCGATGCAGGCCACGCCTTTCGGGCTTGAATGCGACGTGCACGGTGGCTGCGCCTTGCGCGGGGACGTCGGTCCAGGTCCATCGGTCGTCGTGTGTTTCGTCGAGTACCGCGAGTCCTATGCCGTGGCGTGTGCTGCGCCTCAGGTTGGTGAGCACCACGGAGAGCATCGCGCTCGAACCCGCGAACTGGGCGTCGGGGGGCATGAGGTTCAGCGTCAGGCCGCGCAACGTGGCGTGGCACACGTGCATGCCGACGACAGCGCTGCCTGCGAGCAGGAACGTGAGCAGGTAGCCGAGGTTCAACTGGTAGTTGATCGAGGAGACCAGCAGGATGAGGAGCGTCGCGCCGAGCATGAAGCCGGGGCGGGTGGGGAGGATGTACACGTTGCGCTGGGTGAGCGTCATCGTGTCGGTGAATGGCAGCCTACCTTGCCACCACTGGCGGAAGCGTTTCCTGACGTAGCCGAAGGGGTGAAGGGCTGCGGTGATCATTTGAAATTGGGGTCAGATTCCCAGCCTGCCCACGCGCGGATTTGCCGGCCGAGGTCGAAGAGCGCAGCTCTCAACGAACCGGGAAATTGGAATCTGACCCCAATTTGGATTCACGGCAAAGCCACCGACTCCAACATCGCACGCACCTGCTCGATAGGACCGCGCCCCGCATCCCCAACAGGGATCAACCGATGCGCCACAGTCTGGGGAAAAATCGCCTGGACATCATCAGGCGCAACGTAGTCACGACCCGACAGCAAAGCCTGCGCCTTCGCAGCACGAATCACCGCAATCCCCGCGCGAGGAGAAAGGCCTTGCAGGAACCACCGCCCCGTGCGAGTGGCAGCAACCAGGTCTTGAACGTAATCGAGTAGTGGGTCAGCTGCATGCACGGCCAGAACTTGCTGCTGCAAAGCAACGAGCTCGATCGAAGACAGCGAATTGCCAAGGTGCTCGATCATGTCCCGCCGGTCCACACCGTTGAACAACTCGCGTTCGGCAGCACGGTCCGGGTAACCCAGCGAGATCCGCATCAGGAACCGATCCAGCTGCGACTCCGGCAACGCGAAAGTGCCCAGCTGGTCGTGCGGGTTCTGCGTCGCGATCACGAAGAAAGGCGAGGGCAGCGCACGCGTCTCGCCCTCAACGGTGACCTGCTTTTCCTCCATGGCTTCGAGCAGCGCACTCTGCGTCTTGGGGCTCGCCCGGTTGATCTCGTCGGCCAGCAGCACCTGCGCGAAGATGGGGCCCGGGTGGAAGATGAACCCCTCCTTGCCGCGGTCGTAAATGGACACGCCGGAAAGGTCGCTGGGCATCAGGTCCGCCGTGAACTGCACACGCGAGAACTGCAGCCCGAAAGCGCGCGCCAGCGCATGGGCAAGGGTGGTCTTGCCGACGCCCGGCACGTCCTCGATCAGCAGGTGCCCGCCGGCCAGCAGGCAGGCCACGCAGTCCCGCACCTGGGCCGGCTTGCCGACGATCACCGTGTTAAGCTGGCCGAGGAGCGCTTTCAGTTTTTGTTGTGCTTCCATGCGGGTAGATTAACGGAGACAACGGTGGGCAAGACCGGCTTTTTCACCCATCCCGATTGCCGTCGCCATGAAATGGGCCGCGGCCACCCCGAGTGCCCCGAGCGCCTCGACGCCATCGAAGACCGGCTGCTGGCCTCCGGCGTCGGCGACGCCCTCGACCGCCGCGAAGCGCCCCTGGCCCCCGCGAGCGAACTGGTCCTCGCCCACGAACGCAGCCACGTGGCTTCCATCCGCGGCCTGGCCGACGAACTGGGCGACCAGCAGCAGGCCGGCGGCGGCGACTACCTCTACATCGACCCCGACACGGCCATGAACCCGTACAGCTGGAACGCCGCCCTGCGCGGCGCCGGCGCGGCACTGGCGGCGACCGACGCGGTGATCGACGGCGAGCTGGAGAACGCCTTCTGCGCCGTCCGCCCGCCCGGGCACCACGCCACCCGCGCGCGCGCCATGGGTTTCTGCATCTTCAACAACGTGGCAATCGCGGCGCGGTATGCGCTGGAGCGCAAGGGCCTGAAGCGCGTGGCCGTTGTGGACTTCGACGTGCACCACGGCAACGGCACCGAGGACATCCTCGCGGGCGACGAGCGGGTGCTCATGGTGGGCATCTTCCAGCACCCCTTCTACCCGTACAGCGGCATGAACCCGGCGCCCAACATGGTCAACGTGCCGGTGCCGGCGTACACCAAGGGCGACACGATCCGCGCGCTGGTGGAGGACAAGTGGCTGCCGCGCCTGCACGAATTCCAGCCGGAAATGATCTTCATCAGTGCGGGCTTCGACGCCCACCGCGAGGATGACCTCGGCCAGCTCGGGCTGGTGGAAGACGACTACAAGTGGATCACGCAGCAGCTCAAGGACATCGCCGCGCGCTATTCGCAGGGCCGCATCGTCTCCTGCCTGGAAGGCGGCTACAACCTGGGGGCATTGGCCCGCAGCGTCGAAGCGCACCTGCGCGTGCTGGCAGACTTGTGAACGTGCAGCAATGAATGCAGCGATGAATGCAGCCATGAACAACGAACCCGTCCTCGTCGAAAGCAAAGACGCCCGCGGCGTCGTCACCCTCACGCTCAACACCCCGCGCAGTTTCAACGCGCTGGGCGAGGAGATGCTGGGTGCGCTGCAAGGCGCGTTCGACCGCCTCAAGGCCGACGAGAGCGTGCGCGTGGTGGTGCTGCGCGCCGAAGGCAAGGCCTTCAGCGCGGGCCACAACCTCAAGGAAATGATCGCCCAGCCCGACCTGGCCTACTACCAGGACCTGTTCGCGCGCTGCAGCCGCGTGATGATGGCGATCCAGAAACTGCCGGTGCCGGTGATCGCGCGCGTGCAGGGCATGGCGACGGCGGCGGGCTGCCAGCTGGTCGCGCAGTGCGATCTCGCGGTGGCTTCGGAGGAATCGAGCTTTGCCGTCAGCGGCATCAACTTCGGCCTGTTCTGCTCCACGCCCAGCGTGCCGCTGCTGCGCAACGTGGCGCCCAAGCAGGCGATGGAGATGCTGGTGACGGGTGACTTCATCAGCGCGCAGCAAGCCGTCACGCGCGGGCTCGTGAACCGTGCGGTGCCCGCCGCGCAGCTCGATGACGAAGTCGAGAAGCTCGTCACGAGCATCCTCGCCAAGCCGCGCACCGCGCTGGCCATCGGCAAGGAGCTGTTCTACCGCCAGCGCGAGATGGGCATCGAAGCGGCCTACCAGTTGGCCGGGCAGACGATGGCCGCGAACATGATGGACGGCTGCGCGCAGGAAGGCGTGCGGGCCTTCACCGAAAAGCGCAAGCCGAACTGGTGACATGACGGAACTCGACAGGCTGGCCCGCGACCTGGGCCACCCGGGCATGCCGTGGGAGATCGCGGCGTTGCTGGCCTGCCTGGGCATCGCCTTCGGCGCGGCCTGGCTGCTCGGGCGCAAGCGCAGCGACGACTCGGTGTGGTTCGGCCGCGGCATCGTGGACGGGCTGCTGTTCCCCTTGCTCGCGCTCGCGCTGGTCTACGTGGCGAAGGTCGCGATGCAGACGGTGCAGCCCGTGGCGCTGTTGCGCATCGCGCTGCCCATCCTCGTTTCGCTTGCCGGCATCCGCTTCCTTGCGCGCGTATCGACGGTCGCTTTCCCGCACTCGGGCGTGGCGCGCGTCGTCGAGCGGCTCTTCTCGTGGCTGGCGTGGCTGGCCGCCGTGCTCTGGATCGTGGGCCTGCTGCCCGTGGTCACGAACGAGCTCGACGACATCCACTTCATGTTCGGCAAGGCGAAGGTGAGCCTGCTGGCCATCGTGCAGGGCGTGCTCTCGTGCGGCGTCGTGCTGGTGCTCACGCTCTGGATCTCCAAGGCGATCGAGAAGCGCGTGCTGCAGGACGCGGTCGACGACCTGTCGCTTCGCAAGGTGGTGGCCAGCGCGATCCGCGCGGGCCTGCTGCTGGTGGGCGTGCTGCTGGCGCTCTCGGCTGTTGGCGTGGACCTTACCGCGCTGTCGGTGCTGGGCGGCGCGCTGGGCGTGGGCCTGGGCTTCGGCCTGCAGAAGCTCGCGGCCAATTACGTGAGCGGCTTCGTCATCCTGTTCGAGCGCAGCGTGCGCATCGGCGACACGGTGCGCGTGGACAACTTCGAGGGCGTCGTTGCGGACATCAAGACGCGCTACACGCTCATCCGCTCGCTGACCGGCCGCGAGTCGATCGTGCCGAACGAGAAGCTGATCACCGAGCGCATCGAGAACCTGTCGCTGGCCGACCCGCGCGTGCTGGTCACCACCGACCTGACCGTCGGCAACGACGCCGACCATGCGCAGATCGAGCAACTGCTGCTCGCCGCCGCCCGAAGCACGCCGCGCGTCATCGCGGACCCGGCGCCGGCGGTGCGGCTCGCGCGCTTCGGCACCGACGGGCTGGAATACCAGCTGCAATTCTGGATCCAGGACCCGCAGAACGGCCAGGGCAACGTCAAGAGCGACGTGAACGTCGCCATCCTCAAGGGCCTGCGCGAGGCGGGCATCGAGCTGCCCACGCCGCAGCGCGTCGTGCGCGTCTTGTCCTGACGCGGCGGCAGTCGTATCCTGCGGCGATGCGCCGGCTTGCCGCCTTCCTTGCCGCCAGCGCGCTCCTTGGCGCGCCGGTTGCGCATGCGAACACGGACGCCGAGGTGATCGACCGCCTCGGCGAGCTCGTCGGCTCCATCTACGTGCTGCAGGAGCTGGCCGACGGCTGGTGCAGCGACTACACGCGCGCCGAGCCCATGAACCCCGAGGCGCTGTTCTCGTGGGCAATGACGCTGGCGTCGCCGCTCGAACGCGCGCGTGCCGAGGGCCGCAAGGCGGCGATCCTCGCCGGCGCGAAGGCGCGTGCCGTGCAGTGGGTCGCCACCGAATACCGCAGCCTGCCGCCCGACGGCTTGCTCAAGCGAAGCTGCGTCGCGAATGCCGGCATCTTCCGCACCATCCGCGACGCGGCCGAAGTGGAGCTCGAAGACATGGAGCAGCAGCAGCGGGGCAGTATCACGCCACGGGCGCAGCGCTGAAGCCGCCTACTTCATCAGCGACGGCAGCCACAGCGACAGCTGCGGGAAGGCGATCAGCAGCCCCAGCACCACGATCATCACCGCGACGAACGGCCAGCAGCCGCGGAAGATGTTGCCCAGCCCCACGCCCGGCAGGAGCGCGTTGAGCACGAACAGGTTCATGCCGACCGGCGGCGAGATCAGGCCGATCTGCACGATCATCACGATCAGCACGCCGAACCAGACCGGGTCGAACCCGAGGCTGGTGACGATCGGGAAGAAGAGGGGGATGGTCAGCAGCACCATCGTCAGCTCCTCCATCACGGTGCCGAGCACGACGTAGATGCCCATCATGGCAACGACCACCATCGTGGGCGACAGGCCCAGGTGCGTGATCCACTCCTTCAGGTCGCCCGGCATCGTCGTGAAGTTGACGAAGTTGGCGAAGAGGCTCGCCGCGATCAGCAGCGTGAACAGCATCGCGGTGGTGCGCGCCGATTCCACCAGCACTTCGAAGGTGCTGCGGAAGGTGAGCCGCCCGCGCAGCAGCGCGAACAGGAAGGCACCCGCGGCGCCGAAGCCTGCACCTTCGGTGGCCGTGAAGAAGCCGCCGTAGATGCCGCCCAGCACGATGAGCACCAGCAGCACCACGCCCCAGATGCCGCGCAGCGCGCGCCAGCGCTGCGGCCAGCTCATGCGCTCGCCGGGCGGCGCATGCTCCGGGTCGCGCGACGTGGTCACCACGACGCCGGCCATCAGCAGGGCGGCCGTCAGGATGCCGGGCAGCACGCCAGCCGCGAACAGCTTGCCGATGTTGGTCTCGGTGATGATCCCGTAGATCACCATGATGGTGGACGGCGGGATCATGATGCCCAGCGTGCCGCCCGCGGCCATGACGCCGGTGGAAAGCGAGTCGCTGTAGCCCAGCTTCTTCATCGACGGGTAGGCCACCTTGCTCATGGTGGCCGCCGTGGCGATGGACGAGCCGCAGATCGCGCCGAAGCCCGCGCACGCCGCGATGGTTGCGTGCGCGAGGCCGCCGCGCACGTGGCCGATGAATGCGTACGCCGCCTCGAACAGCTCGTGCGCGAGCCCCGCGCGCGCCACGAAGTTGCCCATCAGGATGAACAGCGGGATCACCGACAGCGTGTAGGCGAAGCCGGTTTCGTAGACGACCTGCGCCGTGCTGGCGAGTGCGGGGTCGAGGCCGCGGGTGTACGCGATGCCGCCGAAGCCGACGAGCCCCATCGCGAAGGCCAGCGGCACGCGGATGATCGCGAGCGCGAAGATCGCGGCAAAGCCGATGAGCGCTTCGGTCACAACGCGACCCCTTCGCCTTCCATCTTCTCCGCGGGCGGGCGCCCGATCAGGAGCAGGTGCACCACCCCGGTCGCGGCGCACAGCACGCCCATGCCGTACAGGAAAGGTGCTTTCGGAACCTTCAGTTGCGCCGTCGTTTCGCCGCTTTGCAGGAAAGCGCCGCCGGTGCGCCACATCAGCCAGCCCAGGGCGATGAGCACCGCGCCGCACAGCAGGTGCACCACGACGGACTGCGCGCGCCGCAGCCAATCCGGCAGGTAGGGATCGAGCGAGTCGAACTCGACGTGTTCCTCGCGCAGCGACACCAGCGGCAGCGCGGCGAAGATCACGACGACCATCAGCATCTCGGTCATCTCCAGCGAACCGGGGATCGAGTTGTCGGCGACCTTGCGGCCGATCACGTCGAAGAACGTGAGCGTCATGATCGCGAACAGGGCCGCCGCCGAGAGGGCGCCGCAAAGCAGTTCAAGGGTTTTCTTCATCGTTGCTCAAAAAAGAAAGGCGGCACCCGCGGTGCCGCCCTTTGTACCACCGAGGGCGGTGCCGATTACTTCTGCTGCTTCGCGATCTCGGAGCGGAATTCGGCCAGCACCTTGGCGGCGTCCTTCAGGCCCTTGGCCTCGGCGTCCTTCACCCACTTGGCTTCGAGCGCACCCGTCTTGGCCTTCACGTCGGCCACGAACTTCGCGTCGGCCTTGGTCACCTGCACGCCGTTGGCCTGCATGAGCGCGTAGGCGCGGCGGTCCACCTTGTCCCAGTGGCGGCCGATGATGCGCGCGGCGGTCTCGCCGGAGATCGCGTCCACGGCCTTCTTCTCGTCCGGCGACAGCTTGTCGTACTTGGCCTGGTTCATGAAGAAGATGAAGCTGGTGTTGTACAGCCCGCCGGGGAAGGTGGTGGCATGGCGGATGATCTTGTCGATCTTGAACGACTCGGTGGACTCCGCCGGGAACAGCGTGCCGTCCATCACCCCGCCGGAGAGCAGCTCGTACGATTCGGGCGCGGGCTTGAGCGTGACGTTCATGTTCAGCGCCTTGCTGATCTCGTTGACCATGCCGCCGCCCACGCGGAACTTCAGGCCCTGCAGGTCTTCCACCTTCGTGATCGGCCGCTTGGTGTTGAAGATGATGCCGGGGCCGTGCGTGAAGTAGGCGATGACCTTGACGCCCTGGTGCTCCTGGTTGAACTGCGGGTACTTCATCGCCACCTTGTTGAAGGCCACCGACAGCGGCTCGGCGCTGTCGCCCAGGAACGAGAATTCCGCCATCTGCGGCAGCACGAAGCGCCCGGGCGTGTAGCCGTGCACCGTGAACGACAGGTCGGCCAGGCCGTTCTTGACCGCGTCGAAAGTGCCGGGGGGCGCCGACACCGCGCGCGGCAGCAGGTTGCACTTGACCTTGCCGTTGGTGTTCCTGGCCAGCAGGTCGCACCACTCGGCTTGCGCCAGGGTCAGCGCGTGCGTGGGCGGCACCCAGCTCGACGCGGTCAGCACGGTCTGGGCGCCGGCCGGGGCCGCGAAAGCGGCGGCCAGGGCCACGCAGGCGAGAGTCTTCTTCATCCGGGCAACTCCTTGTAGGTTCGCAAGGACTGTAAGTCGCGGGTTCGCGTGTCACGGTCCTGACTTACCCGGATTCACCAACCGCGCGGTCGGCGAATTTCGAACCCTATAATCCTAAAATAGAACGGTCGTTCGATTTTTTGGGCGGCCGCCGCCCTAGAATTCCAGTTTACGTAAACGTCAATCCCCAGGAGCTCCCCAGCATGAAGGCCCTCGTCGCAGTCAAGCGCGTGGTGGACTACAACGTGAAGGTCCGAGTCAAGTCGGACAACACGGGTGTGGACATCGCCAACGTCAAGATGTCCATGAACCCCTTCGACGAGATCGCCGTCGAGGAGGCCGTCCGCCTGAAGGAAAAGGGCGTGGTCACCGAGGTGATCGCCGTCTCGTGCGGCGTCGCTCAATGCCAGGAGACGCTGCGCACGGCGATGGCGATCGGCGCGGACCGAGCGATCCTGGTGCAGACCGACGAAGAGCTGCAGCCGCTGGCCGTCGCCAAGCTGCTCAAGGCGCTGGTCGACAAGGAGCAGCCCGGCCTCGTGATCCTGGGCAAGCAGGCGATCGACGACGACGCCAACCAGACGGGCCAGATGCTCGCCGCGCTCGCGGACCTGCCGCAAGCCACCTTCGCTTCGAAGGTCGAAGTGGCCGACGGCAAGGCGAACGTCACGCGCGAAGTGGATGGCGGCCTGGAGACGATCTCCGTCTCGCTGCCTGCCGTGGTGACGACCGACCTGCGCCTCAATGAGCCGCGCTACGTGACGCTGCCCAACATCATGAAGGCCAAGAAGAAGCAACTGGACACCGTCAAGCCCGAGGACCTGGGCGTGGACGTCAAGCCGCGCCTGAAGACCCTCAAAGTCACTGAGCCGCCCAAGCGCAGCGCCGGTGTGAAGGTGCCCGACGTGGCCACCCTCGTGCAGAAACTCAAGACTGAAGCCAAGGTGATCTGAGATGGCATCCCTCGTCATTGCCGAACACGACAACGCGCACATCCGCGGCGCGACCCTCAACACCGTCACGGCCGCTCTGGCCTGCGGCGGCGACGTCCACGTGCTGGTCGCCGGCGAGAACGCCGGTGAAGCCGCCAAGGCCGCCGCGCAGATCGCGGGTGTGGCCAAGGTGATCCACGCCGACGGCGCGCAGTTCGCGCACGGCCTCGCCGAGAACGTCGCCGCGCAGGTGCTGGCCATCGCGCAGAACTATTCGCACATCCTGTTCCCCGCGACTGCGGCCGGCAAGAACGTCGCGCCGCGCGTGGCCGCGAAGCTGGACGTCGCGCAGATCAGCGACATCACGAAGGTGGATGCCGCCGACACGTTCGAGCGCCCGATCTACGCCGGCAACGCGATCGCCACGGTGCAGAGCAGCGACGCCATCAAGGTGATCACCGTTCGCACGACGGCGTTCGACCCGGCAGCCACCACCGGCGGGAGCGCGAGCGTCGAGAGCGCCAGCTCCGTCGCCGACAGCGGCAAGTCGAGCTTCGTCGGCCAGGAGATCGCCAAGAGCGACCGCCCCGAGCTCACCGCCGCCAAGATCATCGTGTCCGGCGGCCGCGCGCTCGGCTCCAGCGAGAAGTTCCACGAAGTGCTGGAGCCGCTGGCCGACAAGCTGGGTGCCGCTATCGGTGCGTCGCGCGCCGCGGTCGACGCGGGCTACGCGCCCAACGACTTCCAGGTCGGCCAGACCGGCAAGATCGTCGCGCCGCAGCTGTACATCGCCTGCGGTATCAGCGGCGCGATCCAGCACCTGGCCGGCATGAAGGATTCGAAGGTGATCGTCGCGATCAACAAGGATCCGGAAGCGCCGATCTTCTCCGTGGCCGACTACGGCCTCGAAGCCGACCTCTTCACCGCAGTTCCCGAGCTGATCAAAGCACTCTGAGGCCAGCCATGAGCTACCGCGCCCCCGTCAAGGACATGCTGTTCGACATCCGCCACCTCGCGGGCATCGACCAGATCGCACAGTTGCCCGGCTTCGAGGAAGCCGGCTTCGAGACCGCGCAGGCGGTGCTCGAGGAATGCGCGAAGTTCAACGAAGGCGTGGTGGCGCCGCTCAACGTCGCGGGCGACCTGCAGCCTTCCTCGTGGAAGGACGGCGTGGTCACCACGACGCCCGGCTTCAAGGACGCGTACAAGCAGTATGCGGAGGGCGGCTGGCAAGGCCTGCAGCACCCGACGGATTTCGGCGGGCAAGGCCTGCCGAAGACCATCGGCGCGGCGTGCGGCGAGATGCTCAACTCGGCCAACCTCAGCTTCGCGCTGTGTCCGCTGCTCACCGACGGCGCCATCGAAGCTCTGCTCACCGCGGGCTCCGATGAACTGAAGGCCACGTACCTCGAGAAGCTCGTGAGCGGCGAGTGGACCGGCACGATGAACCTCACCGAGCCGCAGGCCGGCAGCGACCTCTCGATGGTGCGCTCGCGCGCCGAGCCGCAGCCGGACGGCACGTACAAGGTCTTCGGCACCAAGATCTTCATCACCTACGGCGAGCACGACTACGGCGGCAACATCGTCCACCTTGTGCTGGCCCGCATCCCCGGCGCGCCCGAGGGCGTGAAGGGCATCAGCCTGTTCGTGGTCCCCAAGTTCCTCGTCAACAAGGACGGCTCGCTCGGCGCGCGTAACGACGTGCACTGCGTGAGCATCGAGCACAAGCTGGGCATCAAGGCTTCGCCGACTGCCGTTCTGCAATACGGCGACAAGGGCGGCGCCATCGGTTACCTCGTGGGCCAGGAGAACCGCGGCCTCGAGTACATGTTCATCATGATGAATGCCGCGCGCTACGCCGTCGGCGTGCAAGGCATCGCGGTTGCGGAGCGCGCCTACCAGAAGGCCGCCGCGTTCGCGAAGGAGCGCGTGCAGTCGCGTCCCGTCGACGGCTCGGTGAATGCGTCGGCGACGATCATCCACCACCCCGACGTGCGCCGCATGCTGATGACCATGCGTGCGCTCACCGAAGGGTGCCGCGCGATGGCGACGGTCGCTGCGTCCGCCTACGACGCCGCGCACCACCACCCCGACGCGGAAGTGCGCAAGCAGAACCAGGCGTTCTACGAGTTCCTCGTGCCGCTGGTGAAGGGCTATTCCACCGAGATGTCGCTGGAAGTCACGTCGCTGGGCGTGCAGGTGCACGGCGGCATGGGCTTCATCGAGGAGACCGGCGCGGCGCAGTACTACCGCGACTCGCGCATCCTCACCATCTACGAAGGCACGACGGCGATCCAGGCCAACGACCTCGTGGGCCGCAAGACGGCGCGCGACGGCGGGCAGACGGCGCAGGCCATCGCGGCGCAGGTCGAGAAGACCGAAGGCGAGCTCGCCAGGCGCAGCAGCGCCGATGCGAAGGCGGTTGCCAAGCGCCTCGGCGCCGCGCGCAAGGCCTTCCTCGACGTCGTCGCGTTCATCGCGCAGCAGGGCAAGGCGTCGCCGAACGCGGCGTTTGCCGGCTCCGTGCCGTACCTGCTGCTCACGGGCAACCTCGTGGCCGGCTGGCAGCTCGCGCGTTCGCTGATGGCGGCCGAGGACCTCGCCGCGAAGGGCGAGGACGTGGACTTCATGAAGGCAAAGGTCGCCACCGCGCGTTTCTATGCCGACCACATCCTCACGCGCGTGCCCGCGGCCCGCGATGCGATCGTCGACGGCGCCGACAGCGTGATGGCGCTGCCCCAAGAGGCCTTCTGAGGCTGGACCCCGGGTCAAGCCCGGGGTGACAACTCCGCGACACGAACGGTCGTGCTTTTTTGCTGAAATCGAGCCCATGTCCAAACTCCCCGCCGCCCTGCGCAACCTCGCGCTCCCTGTCATCGGCTCGCCGCTCTTCATCATCAGCAACCCGAAGCTGGTGATCGAGCAGTGCAAGGCCGGCATCGTGGGCAGCATGCCCGCGCTGAACGCGCGTCCGGCCGCGCAGCTGGACGAGTGGCTGCACGAGATCACCGAGACGCTGGCCGCTTACAACCGCGCCAACCCGGACAAGCCCGCCGCGCCCTTCGCCATCAACCAGATCGTGCACAAGAGCAACGACCGGCTCGAGCACGACATGGAGATGGTCGTGAAGTACAAGGTGCCGATCATCATCACGTCGCTGGGCGCGCGCACGGACGTGAACGAGGCGATCCATTCCTATGGCGGCGTCGTGCTGCACGACATCATCAACAACAAGTTCGCGCACAAGGCGATCGAGAAAGGCGCCGACGGCCTGATCGCGGTGGCGGCCGGTGCGGGCGGCCACGCGGGGATCAAGAGCCCGTTCGCGCTGGTGCAGGAAATCCGACAGTGGTTCGACGGCCCGCTCGCACTGAGCGGCTCCATTGCCACCGGCGGTGCGGTGCTCGCGGCGCAAGCGATGGGCGCCGACTTCGCGTACATCGGCTCGGCCTTCATCGCCACGCAGGAAGCGCGCGCGAGCGACGAGTACAAGCAGTGCATCGTCGAGAGCAACTCCGACGACATCGTGTACTCCAGCCTCTTCACAGGCGTGCACGGCAACTACCTCGCCCCCAGCATCCGCAAGGTGGGCCTCGATCCCGACAACCTGCCCGAGAGCGACCCCACGAAGATGAACTTCGGCGGCGGCGAGGGCAGCAAGCCGAAGGCCTGGAAGGAGATCTGGGGTTGCGGGCAGGGCATCGGCGTGGTGAGCGAAGTCACCACGGCCGCCCAATTCGTCGCGAAGCTCAAGCGCGAGTACGACGCGGCGCGCGAGCGCCTCGCGCCGGCGCTCGAAGCGGCCTAGACGTACGACAGGGCTTTTGCCTTCCCCCAGAACACGCGGTACATGTAGACCGTGTAGACGATGATCGCGGGCAGGGTGATTGCCACCCCCACGAAGATGAACACCAGCGACTCGTGCGCGCTGGCGGCCTGCCAGACGGTGAGGCGGTCGATCACGATGTAAGGGTAGAGGCTGTACGCGAGGCCGAGGAAGGCCATGACGAACACGAGCACGGTGCTCGCGAAGATCACCCAGCCATAACCCGCGGCCACGATCTCGCGCTTGCGGACCACCTGGAACGCCGCGTAGAAAGCCGCGATGCACGCGAGGGGGATCGGCAGCAGCCCGATGAACTGCGGCATCGCGAACCAGCGGTTCCACACCGTCTGGCTCACGAGCGGCGAGGCGAGCGAGATGCCGACGAGGGCAGCGCCCATGGGCCACAGCAGCTTGCGCGCCCACGCGATGGACTTGGCTTGCAGCTCGCCTTCGGTCTTCATCACCAGCCAGCCCGACCCGAGCACCGCGTACGCCGTCGGCAGCGTGACCGCGATGCCGAGGCTGAACAGCAGCGACCATGTGCCGTAATCGAAACCCGTGAGGTAGCTGCCCAGCATCCAGCCCTGCGCCATTGCGGCGAGCAGCGAGCCGATGGAGAAGAGCCGGTTCCAGAGACCCTTGTGCGCCGCGCGCGCCTTCACGCGAAAGTCGAACGACACGCCGCGCAGGATCAGGCCGATGAGCATCACGGCCACCGGCAGGTACAGCGCCGACAGCACGATGCCATGCGCGCGCGGGAAAGCGACGAGCAGCACGCCGATGCCCAGCACGAGCCAGGTCTCGTTGGCGTCCCAGAACGGCCCGATGCTGGAGACCATCACGTCCTTCTGCTCGTCGCTCGCGAACGGCAGCAGCAGGCCGACGCCGAGGTCATAGCCGTCGAGCACCACATAAGCGAGCAATGCGAGGCCCATCACAGCCATGAACACGAGGGGCAGCGCTTCTTCGAACGTCATGCGGGGCCTCCGATCGGTGCTGCCGCCTTCGGGCTTTGCGGTGTGTCGGGCGTCGGCATGGCCGGATGCTCGGCCATGTACATCAGCACCAGCACGTACGCGATCAGCAGGAACGCATAGACGGCGAGGTAGGCCACAAGCGTAGACAGCACCATCGCGGGCGGATGGTCCGCGACAAGGTCGGCGGTGCGCAGCAAGCCGTAGACGAGGAAGGGCTGCCGCCCGATCTCGGTGACGTACCAGCCGGCGAGCGTCGCGACCCACCCGGCGAACGTCATCGAGGCCAGCAGCCGCAGGACGTGGCGCGGGTAGTCACCTTCATGCCGCCGCCACAGCCGCCACGCCGAGTACCACGACACCGCGAGCATCAGCACCCCCATGCCCACCATCACCCGGAAGCTCCAGAACACCGGCGCCACGGGCGGATGCGCGTCGGGAAACTCGTTCAGCCCCTTCAGCTCCGCGTCGATGTCGTGCGCGAGGATCAGGCTCGCGAGCTTGGGCACCTGCACGGCGAAGTCGGTGCGCTTCTCCTTCTCGTTCGGCCAGCCGAAGAGAGTGAGCGGCGCGCCTTTCTCGGTGTGCCAGATGCCCTCGATGGCAGCGATCTTGGCGGGCTGGTGCTCCAGCGTGTTCAGGCCGTGCATGTCGCCGGCGAGGATCTGCAGCGGGATCGCGACGGCTGCAGCGATCACGCCCGTGCGCAGCGCACGGTGCGTGCCGGTGTTGGCCGTGCCCCGCAGCAGTTGCCACGCGGAGAGCCCGGCAATGAGGAAGGACACCGTCAGCGTCGACGCCAGAAGCTTGTGAACGAGCCGGTACGGGAACGACGGGTTGAAGATCACCTGCAGCCAGCTGGCCGCATGCAGCTTGCCGTCGATCATGGTGTAGCCCGTGGGCGTCTGCATCCACGAGTTCAGGCTGAGGATCCAGAACGCCGAGAGCGTCGTCCCCCCAGCCACCATCAGTGTCGCGAAGAGGTGCATGCGCTCGGACACACGGTTGCGCCCGAACAGCATGATCCCGAGGAAGGTCGCTTCGAGGAAGAAGGCCGTCAGCACCTCGTAGCCGAGCAGCGGGCCCGCGATGTTGCCCGCCTTCTCCATGTAGCCCGGCCAGTTGGTGCCGAACTGGAAGCTCATGGTGATGCCCGACACCACGCCGAGCGCGAAGGTCAGCGCGAAGATCTTGGTCCAGAGGTAATAGGCCTCTTCCCAGCGCCGCGCCCGGAAGTACACCAGGAACCAGCACAGCGCGATGTTGACCGTGGGAAAGAGGATGTGGAAGCTGATGTTGGCCGCGAACTGGAGGCGCGAGAGCAGCAGGGTGTCCACCCCGCCATTGTGCCAACGCTCAGCGGGGCCGTGCCGCCGTGAGGGCTTCCACCAGCGGGCGCAGTTGCGATTCGAAGGCGTCGGTGAGTGCAAGCGCGCGCTGCGTCTCGCAGCCGTCGCGCAGGGCGTGCTCCAGCGCCTCCGCGGCCGCGGCGACCTGCATCGCGCCGATGGTGGCCGAGACGCCCTTCGAGGTGTGGGCCAGCCGTTGCGCCGTGGCCGTGTCGCCGGCCGCGAGTGCCGCGCGCAGCTGAACGGGCACGTCGCGCTGGCCATCGGCGTAGCGCGCCAGCATGCTCTCGTACAGGGCCGTCTTGCCCATCATCCGCTTCAGGCCCAGGGCCGCGTCGAGCCCGGGCACCACCGGCAAGCCGTCGGCATCCACCGCGGGCGCGGCAGCCCGCGGCCGCACGGTCGCGCGCAGCCACTTGCGCACCGCGCGCTGCAGCTGCTGCGGCTCGATCGGCTTGCTGATGAAGTCGTTCATGCCGGCGTCGAGGCAACGGTCGCGGTCGCGCGCCAGCGCGTTGGCCGTCATCGCGAGGATCGGCAGGTTGGCGAAGCGCGCCTGCTCGCGCAAGGCACGCGTTGCCTCGATGCCGTCCATCACGGGCATCTGCATGTCCATGAGCACGAGGTCGTAGTGGCCGGCCAGCGCCATGTCCACGCCGATGCGGCCGTTGTCGGCCACGTCGACGGTGAAGCCGGCGTCCTGCAGCAGTTCGCGGGCGACGTCCTGGTTGATCTCGTTGTCTTCGACGAGCAGCACTCGGGCGCTCGTGACGGCCTCCAGCGGCGCCGCGGACGTCGTGAGCGTGAAGTCGAGCGGCTGTGCCACCGGCTGCTGCGCGGCGGCCACCAGCCGAAGCCGTGCCGTGAACCAGAAGGTGCTGCCCGCGCCGAAGGTACTCCGGACGCCGACCTCACCGCCCATCAGGCCCGCGAGCTTCTTCGCGATGGCCAGGCCCAGGCCCGTGCCGCCGTAGCGGCGCGTCGTCGAGGAGTCCGCCTGCGAGAAGCTCTGGAACAGCCGCCCCATCTGGTCCTGCGTGAGCCCGATGCCCGTGTCGGCCACGCGGAAGTGCAGCACCACGCCTTGCGCCGTGCGCTCCAGCACCCGCACGCCCACTTCGACCTGCCCGCGCTCCGTGTACTTGATCGCGTTGTTGGTGTAGTTGATCAGCACCTGCCCGATGCGCAGCGAATCGCCCAGCAGCTTGCGCGGCACGTCGGGCGCGAGGTCGAAGACGAGGTCCAGCCCCTTGGCCTCGCACTTGTCCGAGACCACGTCCGCCAGCTTGCCGAGCAAGTCCGGCATCTCGAACTCCGCCTCCTCCAGCGTGAGCTTGCCCGCCTCCACCTTCGAGAAGTCGAGGATGTCGTTGATGATGCCCAGCAGGTGCTGCCCCGAGGACTGCACTTTCTGCAGGTAGTCGCGCTGGCGCGCCGACAGCTCGGTCTTCAGCACCAGGTGCGACAGGCCGATGATGGCGTTCATCGGCGTGCGGATCTCGTGGCTCATGTTGGCCAGGAAGTCCGACTTCATGCGCGTGGCCTCCTCCGCGATCTCCTTGGCGTGGCGCAGCTCCTGCTCCTGCTGCTTGCGGTGCGTGATGTTGCGCGCCACGGCCAGTACGCCCAGCATGCGGCCGCCGCCGTCGCGCAGCGGGCTGCGCACGATCTCCAGCAGCGCTTCGGTGCCGTCGGGGTAGGTCACCCACTCCTCGGCGGCTTTCTTCTGCTGCGTCTCCATCACCTCGCGGTCCTTCGCCTCGACCGAGGCGGCCAGGCCCGGCGGGAACAGGTCCTCCGCCTTGCGGCCCACCACGTCCACCGGCGCGCAGCCGACGAGCGCCGCGAAGGCCTCGTTGCAGCCGAGGTAGGTGCCGTTAACGTCCTTGTAGACGATGTTGTCCGGGATCGAGTTGAACATCCCCTCGAGCAGCGCCCGCTGGCGGCGGTTCTCGCGCGCGGCCGCGCGCTGCTCGGTGATGTCCTTGAAGCTCACGATGTAGATCGCCCGGTCGCCGTCCTCGGCCAGCGAGACCGTGGCGTCCACCTCGCGCTCGCTGCCGCTCTTGCGGATGTAGCGCGTGTGGAAGCTCACCGGCTTGCGCGTCTCGCGCAGCTCGCGCTCGATGGGCGCGATGGACGCCGCGGTGAAGTTGGCGTCGAAGTCCGCGACCGTCAAGAGCACGATCTCCTTGTGGCGGTAGCCCAGGAGCTCGCAGGCGGCGCGGTTGGCGTAGAGCACGGCGCGCGTGGCGGGGTCCACCCACAGCATCGGGCCGGAGCTTTCCACCACCACGTGGTTGAACATCAGCTTCTGCTGCACGCGGTCGCGCTGCGTGACGTCGCGGTAATTGATGACGCGGCCGACGCTGCGGCCGTCGATGCGCTGCGGTCGCGCGAAGCGCTCCAGGATGCGGCCGTCCTTGAGCTCGACCACGCTGAAGTGCTCGGCCTCCGGGTCGTAGTCCTGCAGGTGCGACACCAGCGCGTCGGGCTCGCTCACCTGCGCGGCCTGCAGCGCGGTCATCTCCTCGCGGCCCATGCCGGCCATGCGCTCGGGCGGCAGGTTCCACATCTTCACGAAGGCGCGGTTGTAGAAGTAGCCCGGCTGGCCGAAGCGGAAGGCGATGATGCCGTCGTCGGTGGATTCGAGCGTGGCGGCGAGCAGCGCTTCGCGCGCGCGGCTGGCGGCGAGTTCATCGCGCAGGGACTCGATCTCGCTCCACGTCGTGCGCAGCTCCTGGCGCAGCGCGTCGCCTTCGGTCATGCACCCGTCGGCGATCAGCGCCTCCGCCGGCGCGTCGCCCGGCTCGGTGAGGTCCATGTCGAGTTCCACCACCGTCCCGTCCTCCTCAGTGTGCGGCGGCCGTGCGGCCCACGTCGGCCAGCACGCGCATGCCCAGGCGCTCCCACTGGAACACCTTGCGCGCCGCGCCGCTTTCGCGTTCGGCAATGACCGAGTAGGCGGCCAGCGGTTCGCTGAAGCCCTTGGCCTGCACGGGCAACTGCTCCTCCGCGACGATTTCGTCGCGCACCAGTTGCCAGGTCTCGCGCGAGATCAGCACGCCGCCCGGCTCCGCGGCCTGTTCGAGGCGCGCGGCCTTGTTCACTTCCGTCCCGATGATCGTGTAGTCCATTCGCAGGTCGCTGCCGAAGTTGCCCACGTCGCACCAGCCGGTGTTGATGCCGCAGCGGAACTGGAAGCTCTTGTCGGCGCCGAGCTCGCGCCACATCACCTGCAGCTCCGCCATGCGCCGCTGCATCGCGAGCGCCATGCGCACGCAGGCCAGCGCGTCCTGCTTCTCGCCGTGCGTGTCGGGGTCGCCGAAGAACACCAGCATCGCGTCGCCGATGAACTTGTCGAGCGTGCCGCCGTACTCCGCGGCGATCTTCGACATCTCGGAGAAGTAGTTGTTCAGCAGGAAGGTGATGTCCTCCGGCTGCCACTTCGAGGTGACGGCGGTGAAGTCCTTGATGTCGGAGAAGAACACCGTGAGCTTCTTGCGGTGCGTGCGGATCTCGGCGTCGCGCGTGCCGTCGAAGAGCGAGCGGTACACCTGCGGCGCGAGGTAGCGGCCGAGCTTTTCGGACAGCGCCTGCAGCCGGCGCGCGTTGGTGCTGCGCTCCAGGTGCGTGTTGACGCGCGCCAGCAGCACGGGCGGGCTGATCGGCTTGGTGATGTAGTCGACGGCGCCGAGGTCCAGGCCGAACTGCTCTTCCTCGATGCTGGTGAGCGCGGTGAGGAAGATGACCGGGATGCCCGCGGTCGCAGGGTCCTGGCGCAGGCGGCGCAGCACGTCGTAGCCGTCCATGCCGGGCATCATGATGTCCAGCAGGATGATGTCCGGCGGCGTGTCCGAAGCCGCCATCGCCAGCGCCGCGGGGCCGTTGTCGGCGGTCTGCACCTGGTACACGTCCTCGAGCAGCGCGCTCATCAGGAACAGGTTGTCGGGTGTGTCGTCGACGACCAGGACGCGGGGCAAGGGCGGTGCGGTTTGCATGGGGTGTATGACACCACCCGGCGCGGGCCGACCCGTACGGAATATCCGTCCCGGCCTTAGGCAAAATGCCCAAGCGCACACTGGTTATTTATCCAGTATCATGGCGTCAATGGGCCCCCACGCTCCGCACTTCGTGTCTCCGCTGCCCCCCGAGGGGGCTATTGCGCCTTGGGGCGGCCCGGCGGCGCAATGAGTGAAGTGCGGTTGCCCCTGGAGGCCATCAAGGGCCGTGGCGCCGCGTCGCGCCTGGCCCACCGGTTCGAGAGCGTCGCGCGCGGCGCCTTCGACGACGGCTGGGGCACGCTCGAGCAGGGCGAGCATGCGCCGCCGAAGACCGAGGTGATCTGGGAGGACGCGCGCAGCATCATCACCAGCAATGACTCGCCGGACGTGTATTTCGACAAGTCGATCAATCCGTATCGGGGGTGCGAGCATGGGTGCGTTTACTGCTACGCCCGCCCCACCCACAGCTACCTGAACCTCTCCCCCGGCCTCGACTTCGAAACGAAGATCATCGCCAAGCGAAACATCGCGCCGCTCCTGCGCAAGGAGCTCGGGCGCAAGTCGTACAAGCCGGAGATGATCGCCATCGGCACGGCGACGGACTGCTACCAGCCGGTGGAGCGCGAGTTGAAGCTCACGCGGCAGGTGATCGAGCTGTTCCGCGAAACGAACCACCCGTTCTCATTGGTGACGAAATCGAGCGGTGTCGAGCGCGACCTCGACCTCATTGCGCCGATGGCGGCGCAGGGGCTGGCGGCGATCTACGTGACCATCACCACGCTCGACGCGGACCTTGCGCGAAGGCTGGAGCCGCGCGCGGCGGCGCCGCATCGCCGGCTGCGGCTGTTGAAGACGCTCGCGGAACACGGCGTGCCCTGCGGCGTGAGCCTCGCGCCGCAGATCCCCTTCCTCACCGACGACATGGAACAGGTGCTGGAGGCCGCGTGGGAGGCCGGCGCGCGCAGCGCGTTCTATCACGTGCTGCGGCTGCCCTGGGAGGTGGCGCCGCTCTTCAAGGAATGGCTGCAGGTGCACTACCCCGACCGCGCCGAGCGCGTGATGGCGCGCGTGCACGACCTGCGTGGCGGCAAGGACTACGACGCGGACTTCGCCACGCGCATGAAGGGGCAGGGCATCTGGGCGGAGCTGCTGGCGCAGCGGTTCAAGAAGGCGGTGAAGCGGCTGGGGTTCAACCAGGAGCGGGTGGAGTTGCACTCGCGGGACTTCCGGCCGCCGGCGGAGTGCGAGGGGCAGGGTTCGTTGTTCTGATCCTGACCGCTCAGCTCGCGCTCCCCCTGCGCGCCCCTTCAACAAGGGCGTGAAGCTGACCGCCGCGCATGTAGTTTGTCTCGATGAGACGCCTGTTCTCCTCAGCGGCCCGCGTGAGTTCAAGCTCGAACGTCTGCAGCTTATCGCCGTAGTCGGCTGCATCGGGGCTGGTGGCTCTGAGATCGTCGAACGCATTCATCAATTTGCGCTCGAGCTCTTCCGCTGCGAAGTTCATCCGGAACTGGGTGGTCTTTTCGTTTGAAAGGAACGTCTCCTTTCCCTGCATGAAGGCTTCCACTTTGTTCTTCGCACCGTGGACGGATTCGCAGAACTCGAGGAAGAGCAGGCCCTCGGGGGAGAATTGCCTGCACATGCACCTGAAGAGGTTGTCGCGACCGATGCTGCTCTCGAGGACCGAATCGAGATTGCGGTAGTTGGTCCCATCGTCACCGGTGTCCACGGGGCCGCCCGTCTTGTCCCTTTCGTAGCTCGCCATTCGCTGTTCCCACATTCCGGCGCGCGCCGGGGCGTGGGGGACGGCAGCGACCTTGATCCCGCTGCTTTGCCTGGAGTCGGCGGCGCGGGCCGCGGCTCTCGCCAGTGCGTCGGATGAGCACTTGCGGGCATCGTCAAACATGGCGAAGAGCCGCTCCGCCGGGACGTCGGGAACGCCCTCACCCTGGTGGGCAGTCCACGCGTCGCGCAGGCTCTGCAGGTCGGTCTTCGCAATATTCGGCAGCGAAAGCATTCCGTACTGCTCGTCCGTTGCGAGGTACTTCGCGAATATCCTGGTGAACTCGACGCTCCTGTCTCTGGGGCCGTTCGCATCCTTGAAGCGCGCGCAGTCGGCGGCGAAGTTCAATCGGGTCCTGTCGACCAGGTTCATGCCGCGGCCCGCTTCGGCAAGTGAAACCGGGTTCCTGATGACGGCATCCACCGCATCCACGCGAGCGGCGGCGTTCTGAGGCGTGTTGGGGGCGTGCCTGCTCGTCACCGCGTCCTTCATCCTGTGGAACAACCCCGGCTTCTTCGAGGTATTGATATCGCGCTGCCCCCCTTGCCGCTCCAGCTTCCCCGGCACCATCAGGCTGTTGCGCCGCGCCGGTTCCGGGCTCCCACTGTCGCCCTTGTGCTCCTTGGTCTCCCTGCGACCGCCCAGCGCCTCTCGTGTCCTTGCGGTCAGGGCTTGCATGGTGGAGGCCGACTTCGACCGCGCCGCCGGGCTCTTGCTGCCGGCTGGGGAAGGTGTGCGCGAGTTTTCCGCGTCGATCCGAACGCTCAAGCTTGCTTCGCCCAGCGAAGGCGAACGGTCTGGCGACTCACCTGCAGCCTCGGCGCTCGGCGTGCGAGAGGAGGGCGGCGAGGGGCGCTGCAGTGACATGGGAAGGTCGGAGTCGGAGCCGGTGTCCGGCGCTTCATGGGCGGGCCGCGGGACGTCCAGGGACGAAGCCGAGTGGCCGAGCCCGGCGCGTGCTTCCTTCCTGATATAGGCCATCTCGTGGGGCGACGGCTGCCGCCATGTGTCGTCGCGGCCGCGTTGCTGCGGCGGGGAAGCCCTGTCGCCGTCGATGTTGGGTGGGAAGAAGTGCCTGGAGGCGCCACCAGCGCGGGGCACATTGCGACCCGAGGGGCCGGCGCCGACCTGGTTCGTCGGGGAGGATTGGGCCGCCTTCGATTCGTATGTGGGTTCGGGGGCGTCGGTCGAAGCGGCCCTGCCTGACGCGGCGCCCGGTGAGCGTGGGGTTTGGGGAAGCATGGGTTCTACCTTGGGGTGAAACGGGTTTCAGGCGAGGTTGAGCATGGCGAGCGGTACGTCGCCTGGCGCCGCTTCGCAACTCGATGAAGGCTCTTCTGACTGCACGCGCCAGTTCGACACCCAGTCGACGCCGGCATCGATCAGGGCGTGGACGCCCGACGACGTCGCGCGGAAGAGCGGGTACACGTACTGCAGTACCGCGTCCCCCGTCTCGGGGTTGCGGCTGACGACCGGCGCATGGGTGCTCAGCAACTGGTAATTGGACGCGAGCAATGCCTGCAGCTCGCCGATCGCGGACGGGCCCTCGCTACCAACGGGACCCATGTCGAACAGCACGAAGACGTGCTCGGGTTCGGACTGCGGGCAATGCACCAGGTTCACGGTTACGCCGCGCAGCACCACGTGGAATGCGACGCGCCCGTGCTCGTCGATGCCCAGCCGCGGCGGCGGCACACCGAGGATTTCGCACAAGCCCGCGCACAGCTCTTCGAGACTCGCTACAGCCATCGGACACCTCCCGCGCGGGCCGACAGCAAGGCAGCGCGAGAGCCTTTCCTTGAATAAAAAGGTTATCCCTTGGCCGTATGTGACAAAAGGGGAGGAAACGGTTCCCCCCTCCTGCGGCGGACGTTCGGCCGCGTCAGCGCACGACGCAGATGTTCGGCAGCCCGGTCGGCGACGTGCCCGACTGCGTTGCCTTGTCGTCCTCGCTCTTCTTCTTCGCCAGCTCACTCGTTGCGGTGAAGGCCGCGGACGCGAAGCGCTCCTGCTGCCGCGACAGGTCCATCACCTGCGCCGGCGTGATCGCGGGCGCAACCATCTGCGAGACGTCGACGGCCTTCACTGCGGCTGCGAGCATCGATGGCGTGATGTTCGTTGCGGGAATGACCACCGTGACCGTTGGTGCCGGCGCGGGCGCGGGCGTCGGCGTGGAAACGGCGGGACTGGGCGCAGCAGAGGGTGCCGGGCTCGGCGAAGCGACGGGCGCTGGCGCTGCGGCAGGTGTTGCAGCGGGCGCGGGCGCGACGGCGACCGGCGCCGGTGCAGGCGTCGAAGCGGCTACGACCGGTGTGCTCGAGGCGCCACCGGCGTTGCTGTTGCCCGAGTTGCCGCTGCCGTTGCCACCGGCGTTGCTGTTGCCGGAGTTGCCGTTGCCGTTGCCGTTGCCGTTGCCGTTGCCGTTGCCGTTGCCGCCAGCGTTGCTGTTCCCAGAGTTGCCGCTGCCGTTGCCGCCGGCGTTGCTGTTGCCAGAGTTGCCGTTGCCGTTGCCAGAGTTGCCGTTGCCGCCAGCGTTGCTGTTCCCAGAGTTGCCGCTGCCATTGCCACCGGCGTTTCCATTGCCAGAGTTGCTGTTGCCGTTGCCGCCCGCGTTGCTGTTACCCGAGTTGCCCGAGTTGCCCGAGTTGCCCGAGTTGCCCGAATTGCCCGAATTGCCCGAATTGCCCGAATTGCCCGAATTGCCCGAATTGCCCGAATTGCCCGAATTGCCCGAATTGCCCGAATTGCCCGAATTGCCCGAATTGCCCGAGTTGCCCGAATTGCCCGAATTGCCCGAGTTGCCGTTGCCGTTGCCGTTGCCGTTGCCGTTGCCGTTGCCGTTGCCATTCCCGTTTCCGGTCGTGGTTGTCGTGCCGGAGTTGCCATTCCCGTTGCCATTCCCGTTACCTCCACCCGGCGTCGGCGCGGGTGCGGTTGCAGGCGCGGGTGCCGGGGAGGGGGCCGGCGCAGGTGTCGGCGCGGGCGATGGCGACGCGGAATTGCCATTGCCGTTGGCGTTGCCGTTGCCGCCACCGCCGGCATTGCCGCCATTGCCGCCATTGCCGCCATTGCCGTTGGCAACGTTGCCACCGTTACCGTTTCCATTGCCGTGCACGATCAGGATGACGCTCGTGTTGCTCGCGTCCCCGGACTCGGAGCCGCCCACCGGGATGACCGTGTTCGGCGCCGGTGCATTCGTGGGGGCGGGAGTAGGTGCCGGCGTTGGTGCCGGTGTCGGTGCCGGTGTCGGTGCCGCTGTAGGCGCGGGCGCAGGCGCGGCGCTGTTGCCGCCGCCGTTCCCGTTGCCACCTGCATTGTTCCCGCCGGAGTTGCCGCCCGAGTTGCCGCCGCCCGAGTTGCTGCCCCCGGAGTTGCCACCCGAGTTCCCCTGCTCCAGCGGCAGCGGCGCGGCAAGCTGCAACGTGCCATTGATCTCGAAGCGCGTCGCGCGCACGAAGCCGCTGTGCTGCAGCTGCGACGCGAAGATCGCCACCGCATCGCCCTGCAGCGTGCCGAGGTTCACCACGCGGTCCGCGGGTGCCTTCAGTTCGAGGCGAATCCCTTCGAGGCCGCGCCCGGTGACTTCGACTTTCTGCCCCGCGGCGAGGATCACGGCACCGTCGTCCGCACGCACGAGCGCCTGCGCGCCCGTCGACACGCGCGGTGCAACCAGCACCACGTCGCCGCCGCGCGCGAGCACCTGGCCTTCGACGTCGATGCCACCGGCGGACCCGTTGTTCGTAAAGCGCATGCGCCCCGCACGCGCGTCCGCATCGGACATCGACAACGTGGACGCCGTGAAGCCTGCGGTGTCCACCACCGCACCCGCACCGACCGTCACGCCGTTCGGGTTGACGAGCACGACGCGCCCGTTGGAGCTGAGGCGCCCGTGGATGGAGGAGGGGTCCGCGCCCGTGACGCGGTTGATCGACGTGCTCGCCGCGTTCGGCTGCTCGAATCGCGTGGTGCTGTTCGCCGGCACGGAGAAACTGCGCCAGTCGATCACCGAGTGCTGCGTGCCCACGCCATTGCGCGTGGTCACGAGCAGGTTGCTGCCCTGCTGCTGGATGTTGGCCTGGCCGTGCACGGCGGTCGCGCCTGCAGGCTGCGACCGGGCATGCCCGTGCCAGCCCAGCGCCGCCATCGCGGCGCCGAGCGCGAGCGCCATCGCGCTCGGGCGAAACTGCTGCTTCATGGGTCCTCCAGGCCTGCGCGCTGGCTCCCAGAGCGACTGCGGTAACAGTCGCAACGAGCCGCAGGCTCACCGCCGCCGGCATTTGTTCTTAATACGCCGGCCTAGGGGAGGGATTGTCGGGGCCGCAGGTAACCCGGATTTGTCAGTCGTGGTTTCTTCTTGTAATCACGCGTTGAAGAAGCTCTTCAGTTTGTCCGCCCAGCTCTCCTCACCCGGCGAGTGCTTCGCCCCGCCCTTCTTGAGCGACTCGTCCAGCTCGCGCAGCAGCTTGCGCTGGTGTTCGGTGAGCTTGACCGGCGTCTCGACCGAGATGTGGCAATACAGGTCGCCCGGATAGCTCGACCGTACGCCCTTGATCCCCTTGCCGCGCAGCCGGAACTGCTTGCCCGCCTGCGTGCCTTCGGGGATGTCGATGGCGGCCTTGCCGTCGAGCGTGGGCACGTCGATCTCGCCGCCGAGCGCCGCGCGCGCGATGCTCACGGGCACCACGACGTGCAGGTCGTCGCCGTCGCGCTCGAAGATCGGGTGCTTCTTCAGCCGGATCTCGATGTACAGGTCGCCGGGCGGCCCGCCGTTGGTGCCGGGCTCGCCGTTGCCGGCGCTGCGGATGCGCATGCCGTCGTCGATGCCCGCGGGGATCTTCACCTCCAGCGTCTTCTGCTTCTTCACGCGGCCCTGGCCGTGGCACGTGGTGCAGGGCTCCGGGATGATCTTGCCGGTGCCGCGGCAGTGCGGGCAGGTCTGCTGCACGCTGAAGAAGCCCTGGCGCATCTGCACCACGCCTTGCCCGTGGCAGGTCGTGCAGGTCTTGGCCTGCGTGCCGGGCTTGGCGCCCGTGCCGTGGCACGTCTCGCACTCGTCCCACGAGGGGATGCGGATCTGCGCGTCCTTGCCCTTGGCCGCTTCCTCCAGCGTGACTTCCATCGCGTACGAGAGGTCCGCGCCGCGGTAGACCTGCCGGCCGCCACGGCCGCCGCCGCCCGCACGGCCCTGGCCGAAGATGTCGCCGAAGATGTCGCCGAAGGCCTCCGCGAATCCGCCGAAGCCTTCCGCGCCGGGGCCGCCGCCGCCGCGCATGTTGGGGTCCACGCCGGCGTGGCCGAACTGGTCGTACGCGGCGCGCTTCTCGGCGTCCGAGAGCATCTCGTACGCCTCTTTCGCTTCCTTGAATTTCGCCTCGGCGTCCTTGGCAGAATCACCCTGGTTGCGGTCAGGGTGGTGCTTCATCGCGAGCTTGCGATAAGCCTTCTTGATCTCGTCTTCCGAAGCGTTCTTCGGGACGCCGAGAACCTCGTAGTAGTCTCTTTTCGTGGCCATCGTTGTTCAGTACACCATGAGCGACAAAGCCGCGCCAACCCTTTCGGGCTGAACGCGGCCGGCTGGAGCGTTCGCCCTTAGCCCTTCTTGACTTCCTTCACTTCCGCATCGACGACGTTGTCGTCCTGCGGTTTCGACTGTGCCTGGGCGCCCGCGTCGCCGCCCGGCGCCGCACCGGCGGCGCCCGCAGCACCTTGCTGCGCCTCGTACATCTTCTCGCCAAGCTTCTGGCTCGCCGTCATCAGCGCGGTGGTCTTGGCCTCGATCGCTTCCTTGTCCTCGGACTTGAGCGTCTCTTCCAGCTCCTTGGCCGCGGCCTCGATCTTGTCCTTCTCGCCGGCATCGAGCTTGTCGCCGTACTCGGTCAGGCTCTTGCGGATCTGGTGAACCATCGCTTCGCCCTGGTTGCGCGCCTGCACGAGTTCCAGCTTCTTCTTGTCGTCGGCCGCGTTGAGCTCGGCGTCCTTCACCATCTTCTCGATCTCGGCTTCGGAAAGGCCCGAGTTCGCCTTGATGGTGATCTTGTTCTCCTTGCCGGTGCCCTTGTCCTTGGCGCTCACGTGCAGGATGCCGTTGGCGTCGATGTCGAAGGTCACTTCGATCTGCGGCAGGCCGCGCGGGGCGGGCGGGATGCCCTCGAGGTTGAACTCGCCCAGCAGCTTGTTGCCGGTGGCCATGTCGCGCTCGCCCTGGAACACCTTGATCGTCACGGCCGGCTGGTTGTCGTCGGCCGTGGAGAACGTCTGCGCGAACTTGGTCGGGATCGTGGTGTTCTTCTTGATCATCTTCGTCATCACGCCGCCGAGCGTCTCGATGCCGAGCGACAGCGGGGTGACGTCGAGCAGCAGCACGTCCTTGCGCTCACCGGAGAGCACCTGGCCCTGGATGGCGGCGCCGACGGCCACGGCCTCGTCGGGGTTGACGTCCTTGCGCGGCTCCTTGCCGAAGAACTCCTTGACCTTCTCCTGCACCTTGGGCATGCGCGTCATGCCGCCCACCAGGATCACGTCCTGGATGTCGTTGACCGACACGCCGGCGTCCTTGATGGCGATGCGGCACGGCTCGATGGTGCGGGCGATGAGCTCTTCGACCAGCGACTCCAGCTTGGCGCGCGTGAGCTTGATGTTCAGGTGCTTCGGGCCCGACGCATCGGCCGTGATGTACGGCAGGTTGATGTCGGTCTGCGTGCTGTTGGACAGCTCGATCTTCGCCTTCTCGGCGGCCTCTTTCAGGCGCTGCAGGGCGAGCACGTCGTTCTTCAGGTCGACGCCTTGCTCTTTCTTGAACTCGGTGACGATGTAGTCGATGATGCGCTGGTCGAAGTCCTCGCCGCCGAGGAAGGTGTCGCCGTTGGTGGACAGCACTTCGAACTGCTTCTCGCCGTCGACGTCGGCGATCTCGATGATCGAGATGTCGAACGTGCCGCCGCCGAGGTCATACACCGCGATCTTGCGGTCGCCCTTGCCGTGCTTGTCCAGGCCGAAGGCCAGGGCCGCCGCGGTGGGCTCGTTGATGATGCGCTTGACGTCCAGGCCCGCGATGCGGCCGGCGTCCTTGGTGGCTTGCCGCTGGCTGTCGTTGAAGTACGCGGGCACCGTGATGACGGCTTCCGTCACTTCCTCGCCGAGGTAGTCCTCGGCGGTCTTCTTCATCTTGCGCAGCGTCTCGGCGGAAATCTGCGGGGGCGCGAGCTTCTTGCCGCGCTCTTCCACCCACGCGTCGCCGTTGTCGGCGGCGACGATCTTGTAGGGCATCAGCTCGATGTCCTTCTGCACTTCCTTCTCGGTGAACTTGCGGCCGATGAGGCGCTTGACGGCGTAGAAGGTGTGCTTGGGGTTGGTGACTGCCTGGCGCTTGGCGGAAGCGCCGACGAGGATCTCGCCGTCTTCCTGGTACGCCACGATGGAAGGCGTGGTGCGCGCGCCTTCGCTGTTCTCGATCACCTTGACGTTGTTGCCTTCCATGATGGCAACGCACGAGTTGGTCGTGCCGAGGTCGATGCCGATGATCTTGGCCATGTTGATTTCTCCTGGGGAATGTTGTTCGTTACTTGTGGATAAGCTGTTGGCTTTCAAGCCTTGCCGGACGAGACCGTGACCAGCGCGGGGCGCAGCACACGGTCGGCAATCAGGTAGCCCTTCTGCAGCACGCTCACGACCGTGTTGGCCTCCTGCTCGGCAGGGACCATCGAGATGGCCTGGTGCTGGTGCGGGTCGAACTTCGTGCCCGCGGCCGGGTTGATCTCGACCACGCGGTTGCGCTCCAGCGCGCTCTTCAGTTGCCGCAGCGTCGCTTCGGCGCCTTCGCGGATCTGCTCGGGCGTGGCGTCCTTGATCGCAAGGCCGGCTTCGAGGCTGTCGCACACGGGCAGCAGGCTCTCGGCGAAGCTTTCCACGGCGAACTTGCGCGCCTTGGCCACTTCGTCTTCCGCACGACGGCGGATGTTCTGCATCTCGGCCTGCGAGCGAAGGTACTGGTCGTTGAGCTCCGTGACCTTGGCTTGCGCCTCGGCGAGCTCGGCCTGCGTCTGGGCCAGGCCGGCCTCCAGCTCAGGGACGGAGGGGGGCGCGTCTTCCGCCTGCAGCGGAGCGGTGTCGTTCTGGGGGGTATCTGCCATCTTTTGTCTTGGGAATCTCGGGTCCGGCGAAGACGTGGGGGCGCCGTAGCCCTTTTCAAGGCAGGGAATTCGTTTCCGGCGTAATCGCGCGCGCTACTGCTTGGGTTGGGCTTGCCAGGCTTCGGCCCAGCGGTTCAGGGGCTTGAGGTGCTTCACGAGTTCGAGCCCGGCGGGGGTGAGCCCGTAGCCGCTCTCGCCCAGCTCGACGATGCCCGCTTCCCGCAGCTCCTTGAGCCGGTCGTTCAGCACCGAGGGCGACATGCCGTCGGCGCTGTCCCGCAGCAGCCGGAAGCTCTGCCCGTGGCCGTCGCGCAGCTCCCAGAGCAGGCGCAGCGTGCCGCGGCGGCCGAGCAGGTCCAGCAGCGCCATCACAGGGCGGCCGGTGCGTGAACCGCGCACCGGCTTGCCGGGCAAGGGGGGGGAAGTCATCGGCCGCGATTGTAGGCGCAGGCGTTGTCGCGGCTGCGACTGCCGCTACGGATTGCGTAGCGATAGACTGGCCGAACGCTACGCAATCCGTAGCGCCACCCACAGCCACCGAGAGGACCCCCATGGACCCGACCCCCCGCATCGCACCGCTCGAGCCGCCCTTCGACACCGAGCTGCAGGCACTCCTGGCGAAGATGACGCCGCCCGGCGCGCCCAACATCCTCGCGCTCTTCCGCGTGCTCGCGAAGAACCCGGTGCTGGCCGAACGCAGCGCTGGATGGGGCGGCTACCTGCTTTCGCGCAAGGCGACGCTGCCGCTGCGCGACCGCGAGGTCGTGATCGACCGCGTCTGTGCCCGCTGCGGCGCCGAGTACGAGTGGGGCGTGCATGTCGCTGCCTTCGCGGAGGCGTCCGGCTTCACGGCCGCGCAGGTCGAAGCGGTTGCCGACCCGGACGCCGACGACACCGCACTCACCGAGCGCGACCGCCTGCTGGTGCAAATGGTGGACGAGCTGCACGACACCGCCCATGTCGGTGACGAGCTCTGGGCGCAGCTCGCCGCCCACTGGAGCGAGCCGCAGCTGGTGGAGCTGCTCATGCTGGCCGGCTGGTACCACGCCATCAGTTATGTGTGCAATGCGGCCCGGGTACCGCTAGAGTCGTGGGCCAGGAGGTGGCAGAGGTGACAAGGCGTCTGATCAGCAGCGGGTCGACTTTCGAGGCGGACATCGGCTACTCGCGGGCCGTGGTCGACGGCGAATGGGTGTTCGTCTCGGGCACGACCGGCTTCGACTATTCGACGATGACGATCCCCGAGGGCATCGTGGCGCAGGCCGAGCAGTGCCTGAAGAACATCGACTCGGCCCTGGCGCAGGCCGGCGCCTCGATGGCGGACGTGGTGCGCGTCACCTACGTCGTGCCCAAGGCCGACGAGTTCCCGGAGACCTGGCCGGTGCTGAAGAAGTACTTCGGCGACGTTCGCCCCGCCGCGATGATGATTTCGGCAGGCCTGGCCGACCCGCGGATGCGAATCGAAATCGAGGTGACCGCCAGGCTGTCACCCCGGGCTTGACCCGGGGTCCATGCCAACGTGCCGCAACTCATCGCACCCATCCGCATTCCGTCGCAATCCAGGTTTCCCCAACCGCCCAGCAACTTATCGTGCAACCCATGGCCGATGCCGCAGCCATCTTCTCCAAGACCAACCCGGTCTTGACTTCGCGGCCCCGGCGCTGGTTGCCTTCGCCCAGGCGCATCGCGCTGGTGGTGGTTGCGGCCGCGCTGGTGGCCGTACTTTTCATTCCGCTGACCAAGAACACCTATCTCGAGCTGTTCGGGGAGACGCTCTTCGTCGGCATGGCGCTGCTGCTGGCCTTCCAGGGCGCCGGCGCGACCAACCCGAAGAAAGTGCCGCGCTGGGTGGCGCAGGTGGTCGGCGTTGCGGTTGCCGCCGTGTTGGCGCCGCTCTTCGTGCAGCTCTTCACCGCCGGGGGCAGCTTCGAACGATTCATCGGCTCGCACAGCCACGTCCGTGGGTATGTGCTCGTGACCTTGGTGGCGATGGTGATCGGCCTGCTGGTGGCGCTGGGGTCGCTCTACCGCGAACGCGAGGCCGAGGCCGAGTCGCAGGCCCTGCAGATCGCGCTGCTGCGCGAAACGCTGGAGCGGCAGGCCACCGACGCGCGCCTGCAACTGCTCACGGCGCAGATCCAGCCGCACTTCCTGCTCAACACGCTGGCTAACGTGCAGGAGCTGGTGGAGAGCGGCTCGCCGCGCGCGGTGCCGCTCTTTCGCAGCTTGATTGCCTACCTGCGCGCCGCGATGCCGCACCTGCAGCAGGGCGACGCGACCTTGGCCGACGAGGAGCAGCTCGTGCGCGCTTACCTCGAGCTGATGCAGATGCGCATGCCCGACCGGCTGGCGTTCAGCGTGGAGATCGACCCCGCCTTGCGCACGATGAGGTTTCCCCCGATGGCGCTGCTCACGCTGGTGGAGAACGCCATCCACCATGGCGTGGACCCGCACGTCGATGCGAGCCGCGTCGAGGTGCGCGCCGGGCCGGGCGAGGGCGGCGTGCTGCGCATCGCCGTGATCGACACCGGCGTGGGCATGTCCGAGAAGGCCAGCGAAGGTACGGGGCTGACCAACCTGCGCGCGCGCATGCGCGCTTTCTTCGGTGAGACGGCGCGGCTGGAGCTGAGCGAGCATTCGCCGCGTGGCCTGCGTGCCGAGCTCGTGATCCCGCAGCCTGCGTGATGCAAGCACCCACCGCCCTCATCGCCGACGACGAGCCGCTGCTGCGCGAGCGGCTCGCGGGCTTGCTCGGCCGCTTGTGGCCCGAGCTGCAGGTGGTGGCGCAGGCACGCAACGGCTCGGAGGCGCTGCAGCTGTTCGAGCAGCACCAGCCGAAGATCGCGTTTCTCGACGTGCACATGCCCGGCATGAGCGGCATCGACGTGGCGCGTGCGATCGGCAAGGGCGCGGAACTCGTGTTCGTCACCGCGTACGACCGCTATGCGGTGGAAGCTTTTGCGCGCGGCGCGGTGGACTACCTCGTGAAGCCGCTCGACCCGGAGCGCCTGTCCGAGACCGTGCAGCGCTTGCGCACGCGGCTCGCGGCGCCTGCCGACAAGGGCGACCTCGACGCGACGCTCGAAGCCATCGCGCGCCAGTTGCGCGAGAGGATGGGCGGCGCGGCGCGCGAGAGCCTCAAGTGGATCAAGGCTTCGGTGGGCAGCAACGTGCGGCTGATCCCGGTGGACGAGGTTGTCTACTTCAAGTCCGACGCCAAGTACACGCTCGTGGTGTGGCAGGGCGGCGAGGCGGTGATCCGCAAGTCGATCAAGGAGCTGGCCGACGAGCTGGACGAGCAGCAGTTCGCCCAGATCCACCGCAGCACCATCGTCAACCTGCGCAGCGTCGCGCAGTTCACGCAACGTGACGACGCCGGGGAAGTGCAGCTCAAGGGCCGCGACGAGAAACTCGTCGTGAGCCGCAGCTACCTGCCGCTCTTCCAGCGCATGTGATCAGCGCGTCTCGAGCAGCTCGACGTCGAACTTCAGCGTCGCATTCGGCGGAATCACGCCACCCGCGCCGCGCGCGCCGTAGCCCAGCTGCGGCGGGATGATCAGCGTGCGCTTGCCGCCCACCTTCATGCCCGCCACGCCTTCGTCCCAGCCCTTGATGACCATGCCCGCACCGAGCGAGAACTCGAAGGCGTCGTTGCGGTCGCGGCTGGAATCGAACTTGGCGCCCTGCTTGCCGTTGTCCCACAGCCACCCCGTGTAGTGCACGCGCACGCTCTGGCCGGCCTTGGCTTCGGGGCCGCTGCCGATGAGTTCGTCTTCGTATTGCAGGCCGCTGGGGGTGGTGGTCATGATGAAAAGATCCTTCAGTTGAGCAGGCCGCGGCGCGCGAGGTCGCGCATGAGCGCGGAGGTGCCATACGTCCATGGCGCGATGCGGTCGCTGGTGTCGACGCGGTTTGCCAGTGTACCCAGCAGCGGCGTGGTGACGGTGACGACGTCGCCCACTTCGTGCGTGAAACCCTGGCCGGGGCCGCGGCGGTCCTGCACCGGCGCGAACATCGTGCCGAGGAAGAGCACGAAGCCGTCCGGGTACTGGTGGTTGGGGCCGATGGCCTGCGAGACGAGGTCGAGCGGGTCGCGGCTGATCTTCGAAATCGAGCTCGACCCATTCATCACGAACCCATCCGTTCCCTCGACCTTCATCGCCAGGTCGCAGCGGCGCACGTCGTCGATGCCGAAGTGCGCATCGAACAGGCGGATGAAGGGCCCGATCGCGCAGCTCGCGTTGTTGTCCTTGGCCTTGCCGAGCAGCAGCGCGCTGCGGCCTTCGAAGTCGCGCAGGTTCACGTCGTTGCCGAGCGTCGCGCCTTTCGTTTCGCCCCGGCTGTTCACCGCGAGCACGATCTCCGGCTCCGGGTTGTTCCACTCGCTTTTCGGGTGGATGCCGATGTCGGCGCCCGTGCCCACGGCGCTCATCGGTTGCGACTTGGTGAAGATTTCCGCGTCGGGCCCGATGCCGACTTCAAGATACTGCGACCACACGCCCTGCGAGATCAGCACGTCCTTCAGCCGCGCGGCGTCGGCCGAGCCGGGCTTCACGGCCGCGAGGTTCTCGCCGATCACGGCGACCACGGCCTTGCGCACTTCGAGCGCCTTTGCCGGGTCGCCGCGTGCCTGTTCCTCGATCACGCGCTCGAGCATCGACGCGACGAACGTCACGCCCGCCGCCTTGATGGCTTGCAGGTCGCAGGGTGCGAGCAGGTACGGCAACTGCACGTCGCGCGCGGCTTGCGCGCTGTTGCGCAGCACCTCGGGGAGGTTGCCCACGCGTGCACCTTTGTGCGCTTGTACGGCGGCCGCGGGGTCCTTCAACTCGAGCAGCGCGCTGCACGTGGGCGCCAGCGACGACAGGTCGAACAAGCCGTCGGGCCGCACGTGCACGAGCACCGCGCCCTGGCCTTCGACGAACACGCGGCCGACCAGCGTGGCGCGGTCGGCGTCCTGCGGCAGCGCGGCCGCGGCTTCGAGGTACTGCTTCATGTCGCTTTCTTCTTGGCTTGCGCCGCGGCCCAGCGCGCGGCAAAGGGTTGCAGCTCGGCCAGGCGCTTGAGCAGGTCCTGGCCCGTCGGCGTGACGGCATAGCCGTCGCCGCTGTGGTGCACGAGGGCGGCCTCGCGCAGTTCCTTCAACCGGGTGTTGAGGGTGTTGGGCGTGATGCCGCCCACGCTGTCCTGCAGCAGGCGGAAGGTCTGCGGGTGGCCGTCGCGCAGCGCCCACAGCACCCGCATTGCATAACGCGCCTCCAGCAAAGCCAGTAGCTGCAGGGCGGCTGCGTTGTCCCTCGATGTCATAGGAGGGACGGAGTGTATTCGCTTCCTGCTATCTAAACAATAGCGCGGTCGTCTCTTTCGGGCGAAACCGCGAGAAAGCCGTGCGCAAGGCTGCCTGTACCGTTTCCTGCTGCACGCCGCGCTGAAGGCCCGTACAACGGTCGTGCAGGCTGCGGGCGTGCCGTGCGGATGCTTCGTGGCTGCGGGCGATGGTTTCCACTGCGTGCACCGCTTCGTCGAGGTCACCGACGCGATACAGCCACTGCGCGGGCAGCAGTTCCGACGGGCCGCCCGAGGCGGACGCGACAACGGGCACGCCGGCCGCCATGCATTCGGGCAGGGTGAGCCCGAAGGGCTCGCAGGTGGAGGCGACCAGGTGGATGGGGCGCCCGCGGATTCGATCGCGCCAGCGGTCCACGAAGCCGTGGAACGCGACGCGATCCACCACGCCGCTTCGTTCCACCTGTTCCGCGACCGCGCGGCTCTCGTCGCGTGGCACACCATAGAAGTCCAGCACGGCATCGTGGCCGCGCCGGCACAGCGCTTCGAGCACCTGGACCGCGAAGCGTGGATTCTTGCGAGCCGTGAGGTCGCCGACGAAGACGAGGCCGATGGGCCCTTCGCGCGGGACCTCCAACGCAGGGGCGGGCAGGTCCGGCGCCATGTAGGGAAACAGCACCGAAGTGCTGGTCGCGGGTGAGGCCGCCTGCACCTCGGCGCGCACGGCCTGCGAGCAGCAGAGCATGTGGTCCGACAGCGAAGCGAGCCCGGCGATGTAGTAGTCGAAGGGAACGGTGCGCGGCTTCAAGCCGGCGTCGCCGCCCAGGAGTTCGTGTGCCCAGGTGATGTGCGGCACGCCCATGCGCGCGGCGAGCATCGCGGGGTGCAGTTGCACGAGCGTGTTGGAGATGACGAGGTCGACCGACTGCGCGGCCATCGCGGCAGCGGCCTGGTCCAGGCCGGTCCCCTCGATCGCGGCGACGGCTGCGGGCGGGTCGTGCACGGCCCAGGGCAGGTCCCACACGAAAAAGGGCAGGCCGGCCTGCTCGTACCAGCTGGCGGCGCTGCCTTCACCGCGAGGGCACAGCACCGTGACCCGGTGGCCGAGCGCGCGCAGGTGGCCGATGAGGTTGACGAGGGCGACCTGCGCCCCGCTGAACCAGTCGTGATGCGCGGCGACGAGGATATGCAGGCTGTCCATGCGGCGTTCTCCCCACGCCGCTCGAGTCAACCGGCGTAGACCTTCCTGAGTAACCGCAGGAGCGTCTTGAGTTCACCGGCCGTGAGCTTGGACGCGACTTCGCTCTCCAGCGACGCCGCCGTCTCCTCCGCGTCGCGCATCAATTTCTGCCCCCCGGCCGTGAGGTGCAGCCCCAGCGCGCGGCCGTCGCGCGGGTGGGGCTTGCGGGTGATCAGCTCGCGCTTTTCGAGCGCGTTGACGAGGCCGACCAGGTTGGGAGGCAGGATGCCGAGGCTGGTGCACAGCTGGCGCGAGGTGATGCCCGGGTTGTGCTTGATGAGCGACAGCACCGAGAAGTCCACCGGGCGCAGCTGGTACGGCGCCATGCGTTCCAGGAAGACCGCGATGACGGCCAGCGCCGCCCGGCGCGCGTTGTAGCCGAGCAGGCTTTCGAGGAAGCTCGTGTCGACTTCCTCGACGACGTGGGCGTGCTTGGTGGCCATGGGCTCAGGGCCGGGCGCGGGTGGCGCCGAGGTAGGTTTCGATCACGCGCGGGTCGTGCGCGAGTTCGCCGGCGGGGCCATGCAGGCCGATCTCTCCGGTTTCGAGCACGTAGCCGTAGTCGGCTACTTCGAGTGCGGCGCGGGCGTTCTGTTCGACGAGCAGGATCGACACGCCCTGCGCGCGCAGGCGCTGGATGATGTCGAACACTTCCTTCACCACGAGGGGTGCGAGGCCGAGGCTCGGCTCGTCCAGCATCAGCAGCTTGGGCCGCGACATCAGTGCGCGGCCGATCGCGAGCATCTGGCGTTCGCCGCCGGAGAGCGTGCCGGCCAGCTGCGTGCGCCGCTCCTTCAGGCGCGGGAACATCTCGTACACGCGATCGAGCTGGTGGTGCCAGTCGGCCAGCCCGAGTTTGCGTGCGCGCCAGCCGCCGAGGACGAGGTTGTCTTCGACGGGCATCGTGCCGAACAGCTCGCGCTTTTCGGGGACGAGTGCGAGGCCGAGCATCACTCGCTCTTCGAGCGTGGTGTCGGCGAGGTCCTGGCCGTCGAAGCGGATCGTGCCGCGGGAGGGCAGCGCGCCGATCAATGCGTTGAGCGTCGTCGATTTGCCTGCGCCGTTGGGGCCGATGACGGTGACGACCTGGCCGGCCTCCATGTGGATGTCGAGGCCGGCGAGCACTTCGGCGCGGCCGTAGCCGGCGTGGAGGTCCTTCACTTCCAGCAGCATGTCAGTGCTCCGTCCCGAGGTACGCCGCACGAACAGCCGGGGAAGCCTGCACCTCGGAAGGCGTGCCTTCCATCAGCTTCGTGCCGAACTCCATGACGACGATGCGGTCGGTGAGGCCCATCACGAACTCCATGTCGTGTTCCACGAGAAGCAGGCTCATGCCCTCGCCGCGCAACTGGCGCAGCACGTCCGCCAAAGCCTGCTTCTCCTTGTGGCGCAAGCCTGCGGCGGGTTCATCGAGAAGGAGCAGCGCGGGGTCGGTGCACAGGGCGCGGGCGATCTCCATCAAACGCTGTGGGCCGAGGGCAAGATTCCCCGCGAGCTCGTGCATGCGGTCGGCCATGCCGATGCGCGCGACCTGGCGCTCTGCCTCGGCGAACAGGCGCTTCTCCTCGTCCCGATCCAGCCGCAGCATCGCGCGCGCGGTGCCGGTGTGGCCGCGCAAATAGCCGCCGAGCGCGACGTTCTCCAGCACGGTCATCTCCGGGATCATCTTCACGTGCTGGAACGTGCGCGAGATGCCGCGGCGGGCGATGGTGCGCGAGGGCAGGCCGCTGATGCGCTCGCCGCGCCACATGACGTCGCCTGCCGTGAGCGAGAGCACGCCGGTGACGAGGTTGAACGTCGTCGACTTGCCCGCGCCATTGGGCCCTATCAGGCCGACGATGTCGCCGGCGCGGATTTCGAAACTCACGTCGTTGACGGCGACGAGACCCCCGAACTCCTTGCGCACGGCCTGCACCTGCAGCAGCAGCTCGCCCTGCGCGGGCTTGTCGCGCGACTCCAGCGGGGGGGCGTTGTCCCAGTCCTTGCGGCGCACGGGCCTGGGCAGGCGCTTGCCGATGAAGGTCCACAACCCGTCGGGCGCGTACTTCAGCACGAGGACGAGCACGATGCCGAAAACGATCGTCTCGAAGTTGCCGCTGGTGCCGATCAGTTTCGGCAACAACACCTGCAGCTGGTCCTCCGTGAGCTTCACGACGGCCGCACCGAGGAACGCACCCCACACGTGCGACACGCCACCGAGCACGGCGATGAACAGGTACTCGATGCCCTTGCCGATCGCAAACGGCGAGGGGCTCACGGTGCGCTGGAAGAACGCGAAGAGCCAGCCGGAAACCGCCGCAAGTACGGCGGCCAGGATGAACACGACCAGCTTGTAGCGGAACGTCGAAATGCCCATCGCCTCCGCCATCGTCGCGCCGTTCTTCAGTGCGCGGATCGCGCGCCCCGGCCGCGAGTCGAGCAAATTCATCGCGCCCCAGGCCGCAAGCAACGCCAGCAGCCAGATCATGACGTGCAGGCCGCGGCCCGTGCCGAGGTCCCAGCCCAGCACCTTCAACGCGGGGATGTTCAGGATGCCGTCGTACTTGCCCAGCCACTCCATGTTGGCCATCGAATAGTTGAGCGCCAGGCCCCACGCGATGGTGGCGAGCGGCAGGTAGTGCCCCGACATGCGCAGCGTGATCGCGCCGAGGAGCAAGGCCGCCGCAACCGCCAGCCCGACGCCGACCAGCAGCGCCAGCCACGGCGACGACGCCATCTTCACCGTCATGAACGCCGCCGTGTACGCGCCGACACCGACGAACGCCGCCTGGCCGAACGACGTGAGCCCCGCCACGCCCGTCAGCAGCACGAGCCCCAGCGCGACGAGCGCGTACAGGCCGATGTAGTTGCTCTGCGTGATCCAGAAGTCCGGCACGGGCAGGGCGGGCAGCAGCAGCATCACTGCCGCGAAGATCGGGAAGGCAAACCGGCGCATCAGTGTTCTTCTGAATGTGGGTCCGTGAGCGACCGCCACAACAGCACCGGCAGGATCGACGAGAAGACGATGACTTCCTTGAAGGCACTCGCCCAGAAGGAACTGAAGCTTTCGAGCAGGCCCACCGCCAGCGCGCCGACGAGCGCGAGCGGGTAGCTCGAAAGCCCCGCGAAAACCGCGGCCACGAAGCCTTTCAGCCCGATCAGGAAGCCGCTGTCATAGAAGATGGTGGTGGTCGGCCCGATCAGCAGCCCCGACAGCGCACCGATGAACGCCGCCATCGTGAACGCCATGCGGCCGGCCGCCGACGATGAGATGCCCATGAGCCGCGCGCCCGCGCGATTCACCGCCGTCGCCCGCAGCGCCTTGCCGGCGAGCGTGCGCTCGAAGTACAAGTACAGCCCCACGATCAGCACCACCGACGCCACGAAGATGATCAGCGTCTGCCCGTTCAGCGTGAGCGGCCCCGCGGAGAAGCGCGAGTCCCAGAAGCTCGGGTTGCGGAAACCTTCCGCGCCGAAGAAGAAGAGGCCCAGCCCGACGAGCGCGAAATGCACGCCGACAGACACGATCAGCAGCACGAGCACGGACGCATCGGCCAGCGATTCATAAGCCAGGCGATAGATCAGGCTGCCGAAAGGCGTGACAAGTGCGAGCGTGAGCAGCGCGTGCACCGCGAGCGGCAATCCCTTGCCCGCCGCCCACCATGCCAGCGCGGACGCGACCACGGGCCACGCCAGCGTCTTCACCACGTTGATCGCGATGCGCTTGCCCGGCCTGTGGTGCCGCACGCCGTCGACCACATCCGAGATCGCGGCCAGCACGGCCAGCACCAGCAGGAACACCACGGTCCCCGGCAGTCTGCCGGCCTGCAGCAGCGCGAGGGTGAGCGCGCCGAACGCGACGAACTCCCCCTGCGGAATGAAGATGACGCGCGTGACCGCGAACACCAGCACCGTGGCGAGCGCGAGGAGCGCATAGACGGCCCCGTTGGTGAGGCCGTCCAGCGCCAGGATGCTGGCGATCGAGAAGTCCAAGGCGGCTTATTTCTCGACCACGAACTTGCCGTCGACGACCTTCAGCATCACGCCCGTCTCGTTCGTGTAGCCCCAGTGGTCGTCCTTGGTCCAGTTCATCACGCCGTGCGAGAACACGGTGCGGCCCATCGACTCGAACGCATCGCGCAGCGCGGCGCGGAACTCGGGCGTGCCCGGCTTGGCCTTGGCCTTGGCGATCGGCACGGCCTTCTGCAGCGCGATGGCGGCGTCGTAGCTGTGGCCGGCGAACTGGTTGGGCGGGCCGAACTGTTTCTGGTAGTTGTCGAAGAAGTCGATGGCCGCCTTCTTGGACGGGTGGCTGTCGGGCAGCTGGTGGCCCACGACGGCCGGGCCCGACGTGACGAACGTGCCTTCCACGGCCTTGCCGCCGATGCGCATCAGGTCCTGCGTGGCCGCGGCGTGCGTCTGGTAGATCTTGCCCTTGTAGTTGCGCTCGACCAGCGCCATCTGCGGCATCGCGGCGCCGGAGCCGGACGCCACGACCACGATGGCGTCGGGGTTGGCGGACGTGATCTTCAGCGCCTGCGGCGTCACGCTGGTGTCGGTGCGCTGGAAGCGTTCGGTCGCGACGATCTTCATGCCGGCCTTCTCGGCCAGCGGCGTCAGCGCCTTGAGCCACAGCTCGCCATAGGCGTCGGTGTAGCCGAGGAAGCCGATCGTCTTGATGTTGTGCTTCTTCATGTGCTCCACCATCGCGTGGGCCATGACGTCGTTGCCCTGCGGCAGGCGGAACAGCCACGGGCTGTCGCCACCGACCGGCGAGGCCGCGAGCTGCACCGTCTTCGCTTCGGTAGCGACGGGCGTCATCGCGGCCGCCACGGGCGTGAGGCACGAGCCGATGATCAGGTCGACCTTGTCCTCGGTGATGAAGCGGCGCGCGTTGCTCACGCCCTTGCCCGGGTCGGACGCGTCGTCGAGGATGATCAGGTTGACCTTCTCGCCCGCGATCTCCTTCGGGAACAGCTTGAACTGGTTCTGCATCGGCAGGCCCAGGCCCGAGCCGGGGCCGGTGAGCGACAGGCTCACGCCGATGTTGAGGTCGGCGAGGGCGGAGCCGGCGGCCACCAGCAGGGCGGCGGCGGCGACGAGGGTGCGTGCGATCTTCATTTGCATTGTCTCCTTGGGGTTTAACGAGGCGCCATCCGAAGTGCGCCGTCGAGACGGATCACTTCGCCGTTGAGATGCGTGTTGGTGACGATGTGCGCCGCGAGCTGCGCGAACTCCTCGGGCTTGCCCAGGCGCGGCGGGAAGGGGATGGACGCGGCCAGCGACTGCTGCACCGGCTCGGGCAGCTTCTTCATCAACGGCGTCGAGAACAGGCCCGGCGCGATGGTGCACACGCGGATGCCGTGCTGCGCGAGGTCGCGCGCCATCGGCAGGGTCATGCCGACGAGGCCGCCCTTGGACGCGCTGTACGCCTGCTGGCCCACTTGCCCGTCGAATGCAGCGACCGAGGCCGTGAAGAGCATCACGCCGCGCTCGCCGTCTTCCAGCGGCGTGAGCTTCGCGCATTCGGCGGCGAAGAGGCGGCTCACGTTGTACGTGCCGATCAGGTTGACCTTGATGACGCGCTCGAAGTCCTCCAGCGGCGCGGCGCTGCCGTCCTTCTGCACCACGCGCTTGGCGGTGCCGATGCCGGCGATGTTCATGCAGATGCGCGCGGGGCCGTGCTTCTGCGCGGCCTTCGCGAGCGCGGCAGCGGTGCTCGCGCTGTCGGTGATGTCGCAGACACAGGCGATGCCGCCGATGTCGGCGGCCACCTTGTTCGCGAGCTCCTCGTTCACGTCGAGCACGGCCACCTTCGCGCCCAGGCGCGCGAGTTCGCGGGCCGTGGCTTCGCCGAGGCCCGAGGCACCGCCGGTGACGAGCGCGGCCTGTCCGTCGATCTTCATTTGTTCTCCTTGTGCGGTTTCAGCGTGAAGGGCAACTTGTCGTCGTGGAAGGCCTGCACCATGTCGTCCCGATGCTTGAGCACGGCGCGCTGGTTGATGGAGCCCTTGTCCGTGACCTCGCCCTTGTCGATCGAGGGTGGCTCGTGCATGAGGTGCAGGCGCGCGACGCGGTTGGCGCTGCCGGTGGCGCTCGCGGCCAGCTGGTCCACCACGGACTGGAAATGCTCCTGCACGGGTGCGCTCTCCAGCACGTCCTTCAACGGCACGTCGTCGGCGTGGTTGCCGAGCCAGCGCACCTTGGGCGTGGGGAACAGAAGCGCGCCCACCTCGTTGCGGTTCAAGCCGGTGATCACCGCGTCCTGCACGTACGGTGCGCCGGCGGCGATGATCTTCGCGCGCAGCGGCCCGACGCTCACGAACGTGCCGGTGGCGAGCTTGAAATCCTCGGCGATGCGGCCGTCGAACTTCAGCCCGTTGTCGGGCTCCTGCGGGTCGATCCACAGCACCGCGTCGCCCGTGCGGAAGAAACCTTCCTCGTCGAAGCATTCGGCCGTGGCGTCGGGTGCGCGCCAGTAGCCGGGCGTGACGTTGGGGCCCTTGTAGCGGATCTCCGTCTTGCCGTCCGCCGGCACGAGCTTGAGTTCCATGCCGGGGCAGGGCAGGCCGATGTGGCCCGACTTCACGTCGGGGCTGGTGACGAACACCGCGAAGGGCGACGACTCGGTCATGCCCAGCCCCGTGCCCATCACGATGCGCTCGCCGACCTCGGCCTCCTGCACTTCATGCAGCAGGTCCCAGACCGGCTGCGCCAGCGCCGCGCCGGAGTAGAAGAACATGCGAACGCGCGACAGCAGGTTCTTGCGCAGCTGCGCATCGGCCTTCATCGCATGCGCGATCGCCTCGAAGCCGGTCGGCACGTTGAAGTAGATCGTCGGCGCGACCTCGCGCAGGTTGCGCAGCGTCTCGGCCATCAGCGCCGGCGTGGGCTTGCCGTCGTCGATGTAGAGCGTGCCGCCGTTGTAGATCGTCAGGCCCACGTTGTGGTTGCCGCCGAAGGTGTGGTTCCACGGCAGCCAGTCCACCAGCACGGGCGGGCCCTCCTGCAGCAGCGGCATGCTCTGGCGCATCTGCTGCTGGTTGGCGCACCACATGCCGTGGGTGTTGATCACGGCCTTGGGCAGTTTGGTGGAGCCGCTGGTGAACAGGAACTTGGTGATGGTGTCCGGGCCGGTCTTGCGCAGCGCCGCGTCGACGGCGGGCGTGGGCTTCGTGCGCAGGATGTTGGACCACTGCGTGATCGGCCGGCCTTCGAGCGCGCCTTCGCAGAGCACCACTTCCGTGTCGGCGGAAACCGTTGCCTGGATCGCCTTGCCGTAGCGCGCAGCGTCGGTCGCGAAGACGAGGCCCGGCGTGAGGGTCGTGAGCACGTGGCGCAGCTTGTCGTAGTCCTGGCTCACGGTGGAATACGCCGGCGACACGGGGCAGTGCGGGATGCCCGCGAAGAGGCAGCCGAGCGCCAGCTGCGCATGCTCGAGGCTGTTCTCGCTGAGGATCGCGACCGGCTTGTCGGCGGACAGTCCGCGGTCGATGAGCGCCTGGGCGATGCTCAACGCCGACTGCATCGCCTCGCCGTAGGTGAGCTTCTTCCAGTCGCCCGTCGTGCCGTCGGCGTTGCGCACGCGGCGTGCCATGAAGACGCGGCCGGGGTCGCTCTCGGCCCAATGGATGAAGCGGTCGGTCATGCGGTGGGCGCAGGCTTCGAGCGGCACGTCGGCTTTCACATAGACCGTGCCGCCGGCGCCCTCGCGCAACACGGCGCGCGTGACCCCGAACGCCATCGACCGGTATTTCACGCTCATGACTTCGCCACCTTCGCCGCCTTGCCCTCCAGGAACGCGCGCACGCGCTCCTTCGCCTCGGGCGCGCTTTGCGCGATGGCGGCCATCAGCGCCTCGGTGAGGAAGCCCTGGTCCGACGGCTGTTCCGCAATGCGAGGCAACGCGTGCATCAGCGCGTAGTTGGTCAGCGGCGCGTTCTGCGCGATGCGTTCGGCCAGCGCGATCGCCTTCTCGGTGGCGGTGCCCTTGGGCACGAGGTACTGCGCGAAGCCCGCCTTCTCGCCGTCCTCGGCGTTGTAGACGCGGCCGGTGAGCATCATGTCCGTCATGCGCGCCACACCGATCAGGCGCGGGATGCGCACCGCGCCGCCGCCGCCCACGAAGATGCCGCGCGAGCCCTCGGGCAGCGCGTAGAAAGTGGTCTCATCGGCCACGCGGATGTGGCACGAGGCCGCGAGCTCGAGGCCACCGCCGACGACGGCGCCGTGCAGCGCGGCCACCACCGGCACCGGGCCGTACTGCACCTCTTCCAAGGCGGCGTGCCACATGCGAGAGTGGTGCATGCCCGCGCCCGCGTCGCGCTCCTTCAGTTCCGACAAATCGAGCCCCGCGCAGAAGTGGTCGCCCTCGCCGTCGATGACGGCCGCGCGCACGTTGGCCGGCAGGCTCTGGAACGTGTCGCGGATGGCAAGCACCAGCCCGTCCGAGAGCGCGTTGCGTTTGTGGGGGCGCGTGAGCCGCACCACGGCGACGTCGCCGCGGATGTCGAGCTGCAGGTCTTGATGCGTCATGGCAGGTCCGGTGGAGTAGCGCGATTATTTGTTATAGAACATAATCAACTCAACACATTTCCGATTGGTGGAAACCCTATGGATCACGCGAACCTGGTCGCCATCGACGTGCACACGCATGCCGAGGTGAGCTGCTGGAACCCCTTCGACAATTACGGCGAGGAGTACGACCGCGCGGCGGACAAGTACTTCCGCTCGAACCGGCGGCCGACCATCGCGGAGACCATCGAGTACTACCGCAAGATCAAGGTCGGGCTGGTGATGTTCACGGTGGACAGCGAGTCCAACCTCGGCCGCCGCCGCATCCCCAACGAGGAGATTGCCCAGGCCGCGCGCGAGAACAGCGACATGATGATGTGCTTCGCCTCCATCGACCCGCACAAGGGCAAGATGGGCGCGCGCGAGGCCGAGCGGCTGATCAAGGAAGAAGGCGTCAAGGGCTTCAAGTTCCACCCGACGGTGCAGGGCTACCACCCGTACGACAAGATGGCTTGGCCGATCTACGAGGTGATCGACGCGCACAAGATGCCGGCGATCTTCCATACCGGGCACAGCGGCATCGGCAGCGGCATGCGTTGCGGCGGCGGGCTGCGGCTGGAGTACAGCAACCCGATTCACCTCGACGACGTCGCCATCAGCTTCCCCGACATGCAGATCGTGATGGCGCATCCCAGCTTCCCTTGGCAGGACGAGGCGCTGTCCGTGGCCACGCACAAGCCCAACGTCTGGATCGACCTGTCGGGCTGGTCGCCCAAGTACTTCCCCAAGCAACTCGTGCAGTACGCCAACACGCTGCTGAAGGACCGCATCCTTTTCGGCAGCGACTTCCCGCTGATCACGCCGGAGCGCTGGATGAAGGACTTCGAGGAGGCCGGGTTCAAGCCCGAGGTGATGCCCGGCATCCTCAAGGGCAACGCGGTACGCCTGCTGGGGCTGGCCTGATGTTCCGCTCGCTCGCCGACATCGAGCAGCTCGAGCGCACGCCGTACGAGCAGTCGATCCCGGCGCGCACGACCTACGGGCTGATCGAGCGCGCTGCGCGGCTGCACGCCGCGCGCGACGCGTTCGTGTACCTGCCCGACGGCGACACGTCCACGCGCAGCGAGCGCATCACCTACGGCGAGCTGCTCGCCAACATCCACCGCGCGGCCAACCTGTTCCGCAGCCTGGGCGTCGGGCCGCAGGACAGCGTGGCGATCCTCGCGCCCAACATGCCATCGACCCACTACGCGCTGTGGGGCGCGCAGGTCGCGGGCCGCGCATGCCCGGTCAACTTCATGCTGCAGCCGGACCACGTCGCGGCGCTGCTCGATGCGGCGAACGCGAACGTGGTGGTGGCGCTGGGCGCCAATCCGCTGCTCGACGTGGCTTCGGCCGTGCGGCGCGTGCCCGGCATCGAAAACAAGACCGTGCTGTGGATCGGCGACGGGTTCGAAGTGCAACTGGCGCAGCAGCCTGCGCAGCTGCAGTTCGATCCGCAGCTGTCACCGCACCGCATCGCATCGCTGTTCCACACGGGCGGGACCACCGGTGCGCCCAAGCTCGTGCAGCACACGCACGGCAACGAGGCTCATACGTCGTGGTTCGCGCACATGTTCTACGGGTTCGACGAACACACGGTGGAGATCAACGGTTTCCCGCTGTTCCACGTGGCGGGTGCGTTCGTCTACGGCCTGGCGCTGCTGGCGATCGGCGCGACGCAGGTGCTGCCGACGGTGCTCGGCATGCGGCACCCGGAGTTCGTGCGCAACTACTGGAAGTTCTGCGAGCGCGAGCGCGTGACGGCGCTGGCCTGTGTGCCGACGATCCTCGCGAACCTGTGCAACCTGGCCGTCGATGCGGACATCTCCACCGTGAAGGTCGCGTACACCGGCGGCTCGCCACTGCCCACTGAGCTTGCAGACCGCTTCGAGCGCGAGCGCGGCATCCCCGTGCGCAACATCCTCGGCATGACGGAGTGCTCGGGCCTCGTTTCCATCGAGCCCTTCGCCGCCCCGCGCGTGCCCGGCTCCGCAGGCCTGCGGCTGCCGTACAGCGAGGTGAAGGTTCGCGACGACGGCGTCGTGATGCTGCGCGGCCCGCACGTGAGCCCCGGCTACACCGATCCCGCGCGCAACGCCGGCATGTTCGAGGACGGCTGGATCGTCTCCGGCGACCTCGGCCACATCGATGCGCAGGGCTACCTGCACGTCACCGGCCGCGCCAAGGACCTCATCATCCGCGGCTCGCACAACATCGATCCGCAGCTCGTCGAAGACGCGTTCCTCGCGCACCCCGCTGTGGCGATGTGCGCGGTGGTGGGCGAGCCGGATGCGCATGCCGGTGAAGTGCCCGCCGCCTTCGTGTCCCTGAAGCCCGGCGCGGCTGCCGACCCGGATGCCTTGCTCGCCGCCGTCGCGCCGTCGGTCTACGAGCGGCCCGCGGTGCCCAGGCGCGTGGTGGTGATGGACGCTTTGCCCGTGACGGCCGTCGGCAAGGTGTACAAGCCGGCGCTGCGCTCGCGCGCCGCCGAGACCAAGTTGCGTGAGCTGTTCGCGCCGCTGCTGGACGGCCGGGGTTTCACGGTCACCGTATCGGAAAGCGGCCGCGCAACGGTTCGCATCGCGGGCCCTGCCGACGCAGGGCTCGAGTCGCGGCTGTGCGCTGCGCTCGGCGCGATCGCGCTTGCGGCCGACATCGGCTTCGAGAACGCCTCGCCGCCCCGGTCCTGAATTGGCGGGGGCCGAGCGTGCGTGCGGCACTTCGGCACGGCTCGGGTCGGCGTCAGAGGTCCGTCTTCTCGCCCGCGGGCTGTGCCTGGTCGTCCGGCCGCACACCGATGTGCACGTCGATGTCCTCCGGCGTCGCCCGCGACCTCGAGTAGACGGCAACACCCGGGTTCTCGTCGGCAAACGCGTGCAGGTCGGCGAGGTCTTCCGCCGTCGTGGCGTTCGTGACGAGCGTGATGTTCCCGTACTTGCCCGGGACTTCGATCACCACGCTGTCATTCGTGGTGTAGTGCTCGATGAACATCTGCCGGACCGTTGCATCGCCGACGGGGTAGCCCATGGGCAACGACTGCGTCGACATCACGAAGATGCTGGGTGCCACGCCGCGCGCCTTCGCGAAACCGTCGACGAACTCCGCCTGCTGGCTGGCGTCCAGGTGGTTGTAGGCCAACTCGGCCGCGGGATTGGGCAGCCCTTCGACGCCCAGGAAGGGGATGTCCCGCAAACCCCAACCCGCGCTGCGGTCCAGGGCATGGCCGGCCCCCGTGGAGCCCACACTGACCGCCGCCGGGTCGTTGAGGAAGCGGGTGAGGTCCGCGCGTTCGGGCGACTTGAACCAGAGGGGGTGGATGGTCAGGTTGACGTGCGCCAGCATCTTCTTGTGGCTTTCGAATTCCTCCGCGGGCGGAATCGGGCCGCGCTCGAGGCTGGTATGTGCGAGTCTTTCTGCCGCGAGCTTGCGGTCCGCGGTGGGCGACAACATGGCTTCGGCTTCCGGCTCATGCCTTTTCGGCACGACGAATTCGCGGTAGTAGGTCACGCGGCGGCCGTCCTGCAGCGCGCCCTTGAGGACCTCGGCGTTGATGAGCGTGTTCTCCGGGCGGCCGTGGAATTCACCCACCAGGATCTTGCGCACGCCTTTCTTGCCGCACAGCAAGCCGACCAGCCGCCGCAGAACGGGCTCGCGCCTGGGCAGGCCCGCAACCTCGCGCGCCTTCGCCGCAGCCGCGGGCGCGCTGCGGGTAGGGGCGCCTTTTTCGTCTACGCCAACGTAGACGGGCAAGACCGCGTCGGGCGCGGAAAGGCCCGAGCCGACGGTGACTGCGTCCTGCGGGAGCGGCGCAGCCTGCGCATCCATCGTCACGGCAGGCCCGGGCGTTGCGCCTTCGCCGGGGATGCCCCGCCGCGCGACCTCAACGGCCGGCCCCACGGGAACGCCGGCGATCCCGGCGACGAAACCGCCGGCGGCCGCAAGGAGCGCCTTGACCGTCCCGACGCCGCCGAGGCCCGGCAGGACCTGGAGGCCGTCGGCCGCTGCTGGTTCCTGTGCTGCAGGCCGTGCCTCCGGGGGGATGGTGCCGGCGCGCGGCCGCGTCGACCTGACGTTTTCCAATTTGGTTCTCCGGGAAGTTGGCGGGTACCGGGTTGGTGAACCGAACCGCCCGCACGTTCCCGGTCAACGCCGCGACCGAAGTCGGCGTTCGGCCAGCCCGAAGGCGGCTTCGCTCGCCAGCGCGAGCACGGCCGCGGGGATCGCGCCGGCCATGAGCAGCTGGTGGTCGTTGAGCGCCAGCCCGGTGACGATCCGCTCGCCATAACCGCCCGCGCCGACGAAAGCGGCGATGGTCGCCGTGCCCACGGAGATGCTCGTCGCGATGCGCACGCCCGCCAGGATGGTCGGCATCGCGAGCGGCAGCTGGATGTCGCGCAGGCTCTGGCCCGGCGTCATGCCGAGTGCCGTGGCCGCATCGCGCAGGCCTTGCGGCACTTCCTGCAGGCCCGTGACGCAGTTGCGCATCACCGGCAGCAGCGCGTACAGCGTGAGCGCCACCAGCGCGGGGACGACGCCGATCACGCCGAGCAGGCTGATCAGGATCGCGAGCAGCGCAATCGAGGGAATGGTCTGCAGCAGGCCGGCGACGGCAAGCAGCGTCTCGCGCAGGCGGCGGTGCGGGAACGACAGCACGCCCAGTGGAATCCCGACCACCACCGCGCCCAGCACCGATGCGGCGACCAACGCGATGTGCTGCAGCGTGAGGCGCCCGAAGCCATCGCCGAACATGCGTTCGGCGAGCGTGCGCTGCTGCTGCGGTGCCGCGGGTGCGCCGGCGAGAAAGCCCGCGGCGATGGCCGCGAAGCCCTGCTTGTCGAGCTCCGCTTTCGCGTTCATCGCGATCATCGCGTCTTCGCCGATGCGCCCCTGCAGCTTCTGCAGCGCAGCCCACGCCTGCGGGAACTTCTTCGGCACGTCCAGCCGGTACAGCACGATCGCGTCGTAGCGCGGGAAGTAGCGCTTGTCGTCCTCCAGCACGACGAGGCCCAGGTGCCCGATCTTCGCGTCGGTGGTGTAGATGTCCATCACGTCGATCTGCTTCGCGGCGATGGCGTCGTAGGCGAGGCCGTGGTCCAGCCCGGTGGGCCGGTGCGGCAGCGAGTACGCCTTCGCCAGGCCCGGCCAGCCGTCGGCGCGGCCGATGAACTCGTTGGACAGGCCCAGCTTCAGCCGCGGCTGTTTCGCCAGCTCGCCGACCGTGCGCACGCCCAGCTGCCTGGCGTCCGCCGCGCGCATCGCGAGCGCGTAGCCATCGTTGAAGCCGAGCGGGATGGCGGCCCCGAGCCCGAAGGGTGCAAGGCGGCGGTTCATCTCCTCCAGCGGCAGCGGCTTGTCGCTCTTGAGAATCTCCAGCGAGATCGTGCCCGTGTAGTCCGGGTACATGTCGATCTGGCCGGCGCGCAGGGCTTCATACGTGATGGCCGTGTTGCCGAGGCCCTCGCGCACCTGCGGCGGCGAGGGCAGGGCGGGCGCGGCCGTCTGCGCGAGCACGTGCGCGAGGATGTAGGACTCGGTGAAGCGCTTGGACCCGATGCGCAGCGTCTCCTGTGCGTGGGCCGCAACGCACGCGAGCAGCACCGCGAACGCGGCGATGCGCTTCACCAGCCGCCCCGGGTGAGCCACTCGTCCACTTCGCCCAGGCGGTCCAGGCCCCAGAACGGCTCGCCATCCACGACGAGCGTGGGGGAGCCGAACACGCCCGCATCGAGCGAAGCCTGCACGGACTCGCGCAGCAGCGTCGCGGGTTCATCGGTCGCCATCGCGGCGAGCAGGGCGCCCGTGTCGACGGCGGCGGGAAGCGATACCTCGCGCACGATTTCTTCGGCGCTCGAAAGATCGAGCCCACGGACCCAGTGCGCGTCGTAGATCGCATGCGCCGACGCACCTTGCACGTCGGGGTGGTGCTTGCGGATCCAGCAGAACGCCCGCCCCATCGCCAGCGGGCTCGGCATCGGCCCATCGAGGTTGCGCCCCAACGCAACCCCCCGCTTGCGCGCATGCCGCAGCACATCGCGCCGCACGTACGCGCCCTTGACGGGCGTATCCAGCAGCGGCTTGAGCCCCATCACCTTCAGCACGGAGACGCCGAGCAGCATCGGGTGCCAGTCCACCTCGCGCCCGTGCTTCGCGGCGATCGCATCGATCTCGCGGCTGGCGAACCAGCCGTACGGGGAGATGAAGTCGAAATGGAAGCGCAGCGGGGCAGCCATGCCCGCAAGGATACGGCCGATTGCCGTGGCCCCCGGTCAGTCCTCGAACGGCCCCATCTTCACGAACGCGCCGCCCTGGTACAGCTTCGCCGGGTCGTTCGCATCGAGCGGGGGCTGCGCTTCCATCTTCGCGCGGAAGGGCTCGGAGCTGTCCCTGGGCACGAAGCCCAGGTGCGCGGCCTGCGCGTTGTCCCACCACTTGTCGCGGTTGTTCGACATGCCGTAGACGATCGTGTGGCCCAGGCGCGGCGCGAACAGGCAGCAGCGCACCAGCTCGGTCAGGTCCGCATAACTGAGCCACGTGACGAGCATGCGCCGGTCCTTCGGCTCCGGGAACGACGAGCCGATGCGCAGGCACGCGGATTCGATGCCGTAGCGGTCGAAGTAGAAGCGCGACAAGTCCTCGCCGTACGACTTCGACAGGCCGTAGTAGCCGTCCGGCCGCTTCGCGCAATCCGCATCGAGCACCTTGCCCTGCTTGTGGAAGCCGACCACGTGGTTCGAGCTCGCGAACACCACGCGCCGGACGCCATGGCGGCGCGCGCCTTCGTAGATGTGGAACACGCCTTTGATGTTGGCCTCGAGGATCTCCTCGAACGGCCGCTCCACCGACACGCCGCCCAGGTGAACGATCGCGTCGCAGCCCTGCACGAGTTCGTCGACGGCCTTCTTGTCGGCGAGGTCGCACCGGACGATCTCCTCGCCGGGCCAGCCGGGGGGCATGTCGGCGATGTCGGAGACGCGCATGGTGTGCGCATACGGTTTGAGCCCGCCGCGCAGAACCTTGCCCAGGCCACCGGCCGCGCCGGTGAGCAGCAATCGTCCAAGTACCTGGTCAGCCATGGCGTTATCAGTTGTCGGACAACATGCAACCGATTATCATGATCGCGTGGCACGCGTGTCAACCGTTCCTGCTCAGGGCATTCCCCAGCCCGTCCATGCCACCCGCCAGCGCGGGCGCAGCCTTGCGCACGACGTGGTGGAGGGGCTGGCCGGGCAGATCAAGGCGCAGACATTGCGTCCCGGCGACAAGCTGCCGACCGAGGCCGAGATCATGCGCAACTGGGGCGTCAGCCGCACGGTCGTGCGCGAGGCGCTCTCGCGGCTGCAGGCGGCCGGCCTCGTCGAGACCAAGCATGGCGTCGGCACCTTCGTGCTGTCGCCGCAGTCCACCGGCGGGCTGCGCATCGACCCCGCCGAGATCGCGACCGCGGTCGACGTGATGGCGGTGCTCGAGCTGCGCATCAGCCTGGAGACGGAATGCGCCGCGCTGGCGGCCCAGCGCCGCAGCGACACCCAGCTCACGCAGATGCGCGGCGCGCTCGACGAGCTGGAGCAGGCGACCGCCAGCGGCGGCAACACGGTGGACCCCGACGTGCGCTTCCACCTGCTCATCGCCACCGCCACCGGCAACCGCTACTTCGCGGACATCATGAGCCACCTGGGCGCCACGCTCATCCCGCGCGCGCGCATCAACTCGCCGCGCCTGGCGATGCAGGACCTGCCGGAGTACCTGCGCCGCGTGGGCCGCGAGCACGAGGCGATTTACGAAGCGATCGCGCGGCGCGACCCCGAAGCCGCCCGCGCCGCGATGCGCCTGCACCTGACCAACAGCCGCGAGCGGCTGCGCCAGGCGCGCGAGGCCGCCGAAGCAGCCGCGCGCACGACTCGTTAGGCATCCACGACCGACGGACTTGAAAATCCACCGGGCCAGTTGTACGATGACGGACAACACGGATTCGACCCGCAGGAGACCGCCATGATCCGACGCCGCCAGCTGCTCCAAGCCGCCACCCTTGCCGCCGCTGTTTCTCCCTTCAGCGCAGGCGCGCAGCAGGGCTGGCCGAACAAGCCGATCCGCCTCGTGGTGCCGTACCCGCCCGGCGGGTCCTCCGACATCATCGCGCGCGCCGTGAGCCAGCCGCTCGCGGAGGCGCTCAAGACGACGGTGATCGTCGAGAACCGCGCCGGCGCCAACGGCAACCTCGGCGCCGAGCTGGTGGCGAAAGGCCCGGCCGACGGCTACACCATCCTGATCTGCGACACCGGCGCGCTGGCGATCAGCCCGTCGGTGTACACGAAGCTCGCATTCGATCCCGCCAAGGACCTGCGCGGCGTGACGATGCTCGCGTACTCGCCGCACCTGCTCGTCGTGCACCCGTCGGTGCCCGCGAACAACCTGAAGGAGCTGGTCGAGCTCTCGCACAGGAAGCCGCTGAATTTCGCCGTGTCGGCAGTCGGCAGCGCGCCGCACCTCGCCGGTGTCGCCGTGGAACGCGCCTCCAAGGCGAAGTGGCAATACGTGCCGTACAAGGGCGGCGCGCAAGCCATCCAGGACACCGTCGGCGGCCAGACCGAGGTGATGATGAACGGCATGCTCGCCACGTACCCGCACGTGCAGAGCGGCAAGCTCAAGCTGCTGGCGGTTTCCAAGGGCACGCGCATGCCGCTGATCGGCGACGTGCCGACCATCGCGGAGCAGGGCATCAAGGGCTTCGAGTCAGGCACGTGGCAGGGCGCGCTCGTCGCGCGCGGCACGCCGGACGCGATCGTGCAGCGCCTGAACACCGAGCTGATCCAGGTGATCCGCTCCGCCGACATCCGCGCCCGCCTCGCGGGGCAGGGCGCCGAAGTGGTGACCATGACGCCCGCCGAACAGGACAGGTTCTTCCACCAGGAGCGCGCCAAGTGGGCGCAGGTGGTCGCCGCCGCGAGCATCAGGCTCGACTAGTTTCTTTCTCCACGCAACCCATGAACCCGCAAGACCTCAAGAAAATCGTTTCTTCCGGCCTGCTGTCGTTTCCGCTGACGGACTTCGACGCGCAGGGCAATTTCAACGAGGCCGGCTATCGCAGCCGCCTCGAGTGGCTGGCCCCTTATGGCGCCACGGCCCTCTTCGCCGCCGGCGGCACGGGCGAGTTCTTCTCGCTCACCGGCGACGAGTACCCGCGCATCATCAAGGCGGCCGTGGATACGTGCCGCGGCAAGGTGCCGATCATTGCCGGCGCAGGCGGCCCTACGCGCTTCGCCATCCAGTGCGCGAAGGCCGCTGAAGAAGCGGGCGCGCACGGCATCCTGCTGCTGCCGCACTACCTCACCGAAGCAGGCCAGGAAGGCCTGGCCGCGCACGTCGAAGCGGTCTGCAAGAGCGTGAAGTTCGGCGTCATCGTCTACAACCGCGCCAACTCGAAGCTGCAGCCGGCCACGCTCGCGAAGCTGGCCGAGCGCAACCTCAACCTCATCGGCTTCAAGGACGGCGTGGGCGACATCGAGCTCATGTCGCAGATCTTCCTGACGATGGGCGACCGCTTCTCCTACCTCGGCGGCCTGCCGACGGCGGAGGTCTATGCCGCGGCGTACAAGGCGCTGGGGACGCCGGTGTATTCGTCGGCAGTCTTCAACTTCATCCCGAAGACGGCGATGAAGTTCTACGAAGCCGTGCGGGGCGACGACATGGCGACGCAGCACGAGCTGCTCAGGAAGTTCTTCATGCCCTACCTGGAGATCCGCAACCGCGTGCCCGGCTACGCGGTGTCGATCGTCAAGGCAGGCGCGAAGCTCGTCGGCCACGACGCGGGCCCGGTGCGCGCACCGCTCACCGACCTGAAGGCCGACGAAATGGAGAAGCTGAAGGCGCTGATCGACGCCCTCGGCCCGCAGTAAACCAAGCAGAGAGAGAGAGACAAGCCCGATGAAAAAACTCCTTTCCTTCCTCATCGCCGCCACCGTCGGCGTCGCTGCGCTCGCGGCCTATCCCGAGAAGCCCGTCACCATCGTCGTGCCCTTCCCGCCGGGCGGCAGCACCGATGCCATCGCGCGCGTGCTGCAGCCCAAGCTGCAGGAAAAGCTGGGTGGCACCTTCGTCATCGAGAACAAGGCCGGCGCCACCGGCACCGTCGGCGCCGCGTTCGTCAAGCGCGCCGCGCCGGACGGCTACACGCTGTTCGTGTCCTCGCTCGGCCCGTTCGTCATCGCGCCGCACCTGATCAAGGGCGTGCAGTACGACGCCCTGAAGGACTTCGACCCGATCAGCATTGCCGTGCAGGCGCCCAACGTGCTGGTGGTGCCGGCCGCGTCTCCTCACAAGAACCTTGGCGACCTGCTGGCTGCGCTGAAGAAAGCGCCCGGCAAGGTGAGCTTCGCTTCGTCGGGCAACGGCTCGTCGGACCACCTCTCGGCCGAGCTGCTCTGGCAGCAAAGCGGCACCGAAGGCCTGCACATCCCGTACAAGGGAGGCGGCCCTGCCATCAACGACCTGCTGGGCGCCCAGGTGGACGCGGCGTTCGTCAACATCAACGGCATCATCCAGCACATCAAGGCGGGCAAGGTGCGCGCGCTGGGTGTGGCTTCCGAGAAGCGCAACCCGCTGCTGCCGGAAGTGCCGACGCTCGCCGAGCAGGGCGTCAAGGGTGCGGAAGTGCAGTCGTGGCAAGCCGTCGCGGCACCCAAGGGCTTGCCCGCGGACATCAGGAAGAAGCTGCACGAGGCGATCGTGGCCACCCTGAACGAGCCGGCCACCAAGGCCAGGCTGATGGAGCAGGGCTTCGAGATCGTGGCGAACACGCCGGAGCAGTTCGCGGCCTACCAGGCGACGGAGTACGCGCGCTGGAAGAAGCTGATCGAAACCCGCAAGATCACCGCCGACTGATGGTTGCTCCCGTCGTCGAGAACATGCGCGTGATCCCGGTGGCGGGACGCGACGGCATGCTCCTCAACCTCTCGGGCGCGCATGCGCCCTTCTTCACCCGCAACATCGTCGTCGTCACCGACAGCGCCGGCAACACCGGCCTGGGCGAGGTGCCCGGCGGCGAGAAGATCCGCCAGACGCTGGAAGACGCGCGCCCGCTCGTCGAAGGGCAGGGCATCGGCAACCTGCAGGCCGTCCTGAATGCGATGCGCGCCAGGTTCGCGGACCGCGACTCGGGCGGCCGCGGGCTGCAGACGTTCGATTTGCGCACGACGATCCATGCATTGACAGCGGTCGAATCCGCGCTGCTCGACCTGCAAGGCCAGCACATGGGCGTGCCGGTGGCGGCGCTGCTTGGCGAAGGGCAGCAGCGTGACTCGGTGCAGATGCTCGGCTACCTGTTCTTCGTCGGCGATCGCAAGAAGACGGATTTGCCGTACGCGAGCGAACCGGATGCGGCCGACGACTGGCTGCGCCTGCGCCACGAGGAAGCGCTGACGCCCCAGGCCATCGTGAAGCTCGCCGAGGCCGCGCAGAAGCGTTACGGCTTCCAGGACTTCAAGCTCAAGGGCGGCGTGCTCGCCGGCGACGCGGAGGTGGAGGCCGTGACGGCGCTGCACGAGCGCTTCCCGCAAGCGCGCGTCACGCTCGACCCGAATGGCGGTTGGCTGCTGAAAGATGCGATCCGCCTGGGCCACATGATGCGCGGCATCGTTGCGTATGCCGAAGACCCGTGCGGCGCGGAAGAGGGCTTCTCGGGCCGCGAAGTGATGGCGGAATTCCGCCGCGCCACCGGCCTGCCCACGGCCACGAACATGGTCGCAACGGATTGGCGCCAGATGGCCCACTCGCTCGCGCTGCAATCCGTGGACATCCCGCTGGCCGACCCGCACTTCTGGACGATGGCCGGCTCCGTGCGCGTGGCGCAGACCTGCCGCGACTGGGGGCTGACCTGGGGCTCGCATTCGAACAACCACTTCGACATCTCGCTCGCGATGTTCACGCACGTCGGTGCGGCCGCGCCCGGCAAGGTGACCGCCATCGACACGCACTGGATCTGGCAGGACGGGCAGCGCCTCACCAAGGAGCCGCTGAAGATCGCGGGCGGCTACGTGCAGGTGCCGAAGAAGCCCGGGCTCGGCATCGAGCTCGACATCGCTGAAGTGGAGAAGGCCAACGCGCTCTACCAGCAGCATGGCCTCGGCGCGCGCGACGATGCGATCGCGATGCAGTACCTGATCCCCGGCTGGAAGTTCGACAACAAGCGGCCCTGTCTCGTGCGCTGACGGGCACGGCGACGGCGCGTTGTCCGACGAACCGCGCTTTTCGGCCGGGTTCTAACGACCATGGTCGAGTACGTGCTGGGCATCGATGGCGGCGGCAGCGGCACGCGTGCATGGCTTGCGCGCGTGGCCGGGGCGCTGCTCGGCCGTGGCGACGCAGGTCCTTCCGCGCTTGGCCAAGGAGTCGCGCAAGCATGGCGAAACGTCGAGCTTTCAGCTCGCGCCGCCTTTGAGGATGCGGACGTCGCATGGCCGGGCTGGCACACATGCGCAGCCGTCTGCGCCCTCTCCGGCGTCAGCAACCCACCCTGGCGCGAAGCCTTCCTCGCCGCCGACCCCGGCCTCGCGCTGCTCGATGCCGAAACCGACTCCTTCGCCATGCTCGTCGGCGCCCTCGGCGGCAAGCCCGGCGCCATCGTCGCGGCCGGCACCGGCAGCATCGGCGAAGTGCTGCGCCCGGACGGCACGCGCAGCACCGTCGGCGGCTGGGGCTTTCCGGTCGGCGACGAAGGCAGCGGCGCGTGGCTGGGCCTGCAGGCGGTGCGCCACGCGCAGGCCGCGCTGGACGGCCGCGAGCGTGCCGGGCCGCTGGCGCAATCCATCTGGAAGCAATGCGGCGCAACGCGCGATGCGCTGCAGGCGTGGTGCGACGGCGCCGGGCAGTTTGCCTACGCCCAACTCGCCCCCGCTGTGTTCGAATACGAGCCGGTCGACCCGACGGCGCAGCGCTTCGTGCGCGAGGCCCTCGCGGCGCTGGAGGCCATCGCGCATGCGCTGGACCCGCATGGGCGCCTGCCGGTGGCGTTTGCCGGCAGCATCGCGCACCGCCTCGCGCCGCGCGTAGGCCCGGCGCTCAAGCGGCGCGTCGTCGAGCCGGCCGAAGGCCCGGCCGCCGGCGCGCTCGCGCTGGCACGCCGGCTCGTGCTGCAGGAAACAGAAACCACGCATTGATGCGCACACTGCAAGGCCACGTACTCACCCCCGGCGGATGGGTCCGGGGACGCATCGACATCGGCGAGGACGGGCACATCGCCCGCATCGAGGGTGACCCTGTCGAGGACGCCGCCGTGGATGGCGACGCCGCCGGCGACGTGCGCCTCTCCAGCGCCGAGCGCATCGTGCGCGACAGCAGCGAGCCCCTCATCCTGCCCGGCTTCATCGACCTGCACGTGCACGGCGGCGACGGGCGCGACATCATGGAAGGCAGCGACGCGGCCGCCGCGGTGGCGCGCTGCCATGCGCGGCACGGCACGACGGCGCTGCTGGCGACGACGATGACTGCGCCGATGGATGACCTGGTGCGAGCATTCGAGGCACTGTCGCCCTTGTGCCGGCTCCAGGCGGATGCCTCGGCGCCTGCCGGCACGACTCGCGGGAACGGCGGGGTTCGCGGTAGCGGCGCCCGCATCCTCGGCGTTCACCTCGAAGGCCCCTACATCAACCCCGGACGCCTCGGCGCGCAACCCGACTACGCCCGCCGCGTGTCGATGGACGAACTGCAGCGCCTGCACGCGCTCGCACCCATCCGCCTCGTCACGCTGGCGCCCGAGATGCCGCATCACCTCGAAGACATACCCGCTCTCGTGCAGGCCGGCTTCCGGGTGCAGGTCGGCCACAGCGCGGGCAGCTACGACGACGGCGTGCAGGCCCTGGCGCGCGGCGCGGCCGGGTTCACGCACCTCTTCAACGCGATGACGGGCATGCACCACCGCGAGCCCGGCATCGTCGGCGCCGCGCTCGCGCATGCGCAGTACGCCGAGATCATCCCGGACATGATGCACGTGCACCCCGGCGCGATCCGCGCCGCGATGCGCGCGATCCCGTGCCTGTATTGCGTCACCGACTCGACGGCGGCCACCGGCATGCCCGACGGCGACTACATGCTGGGCCGTCAGCAGGTGACCAAGTGCCTCGGGGGCGTGCGCCTCGCGGATGGAACGCTTGCAGGCTCGGCGCTCACGATGGACCAGGCGCTGCGCAACCTGGTCGAAAAGCTCGGCCTGTCGCTCGCCGACGCGTCCAAGCGCGTCTCCACCTTCGCCGCCGACTACCTGGGCCTGCCGGACCGCGGCCGCCTGGCGCAAGGCGCGTGGTGCGACGCGGTGGTGCTGGACCGCGACCTGCAATTGAAAGACGTCTACCTCGAAGGAGAGCCCCTTGCCCTCGCGGATGCTCGCTGAAGCGCTGCAGGCGCCCGACGTGGTCGCGCGGCAGCTGACCCATGACGTGGACGCGTATCGCGACTTCGGCGCGCTGCTGCGCGAGCGCGCGCCGTCGTCGCTGCTCACCATCGCGCGCGGCAGCTCGGACCATGCCGCGCACTATGCCGCGTACCTCGTGATGGCACGCCTCGGCAAGCTCGTGACGTCGTTGCCGATGTCGCTGGTGACGCTGTACCAGTCGCGCATCGCATGCGAGGGACTCGCGTCCTTCGCGTTCTCGCAATCGGGCCAGAGCCCGGACCTGGTGGAACCCACGGGTTACTTCCGTCGCGGCGGCGCCATCACGGCCGCTTTCGTCAATGCGAGCGAATCCCCGCTCGGCACCGCGGCCGAGTGGGTGTTCGGCCTGCATGCGGGCGACGAGAAGAGCGTGGCGGCCACCAAGAGCTTCATCGCGCAGCTTCTCGCAGGGGCGCGACTCGTCGCCGCGTGGCAAGGCGACCCGCAGTTGCGCGACGCGATCGGCCGCTTGCCGGACACGATGGCGCAGGCCTCGCGCCTCGACTGGTCGCGTGCCGTCGAAACGCTGCAGGGCGACGACCGGCTTTTCGTGATCGGCCGCGGCCTCGGGCTGCCGGTGGCGCTGGAAGCCGCGCTGAAGTTCAAGGAAACCTGCGGCATCCAGGCGGAAGCCTTTTCCGGTGCCGAGGTGCAGCACGGCCCGATGGCGCTGATCGGCGAAGGCTTCCCGCTGCTGGTCTTCGCGCCACGCGGCCCCGCGCAGCCGGGGCTGCTGGAACTGGCGACCCGCATGCGCTCGCGCGGCGCGCGCGTGCTGCTCGCGGCGCCGCAAGGCACCCCCGGGGCCGACCTGCCGCTGGCCGAAAGCCCGAGCGAGGACCTGGACCCGCTGTGCGCGATCCAGAGCTTCTACCCGATGGTCGAAGCGCTGGCGCGTGCGCGAGGACTCGACCCTGACACGCCGCCATTCTTGAACAAGGTCACGCGGACCCAATAATTCGCATTCAGTCGGCGTTGCGCAGCCGGATTGTGCACGACCAGCCGCGCCCCTGCGGCCCGCTGCCCAGCGTCATCGTCGCCTGCAGCAGCTGCGCGTACTGCGCGACGAGGGCCAGCCCGAGGCCGGCGCCCACACCCAGCAGGTGGCCGGTGTCGCCCTGCACGCCACGTTCGATCAGGTGGGCCTGCTGCTCGCCGGGCAGTCCCGGGCCGTTGTCTTCCACGGACAGCAGCGTCGCATCGACGTCGCGCCGCACGGCGACGGTGATCGCAGGCGCGGCCACGCCGGGGTCGACGCCATAACGCAGCGCGTTGTCCAGCAAGTTGTTGAGGATGCCTTCGATGAGCGTCGGGTCGCCCAGCACGCGCACGTGCGCATCGATGCCGACCGCGCCCAGGTCCACGCCCGCCGCGTCGGCGCGGGGCAGGTAGCGCAGCACCGTGTCGCGCACCAGCTCGTCCAGCGCCACCGGCCCGAGCTTCAGGCGCGCCTCGGCTTCATGCGCGAGCGACAGCGCGAGCAGCTTGTCCACGAGCCGGCTCGCGCGCTCCTCGCTGCTGGCGATCGCCTGCAGCTGCTCGTGCCACGCCGCCGGGTCCTTCTGCGCCAGGCCGTACGCCGCGAGCGCGCGGATGCCGGCCAGCGGCGTGCGCAGCTCGTGCGCCACGTTCCCGGAGAACTCGCGCTGCGCACGCACGCTGTGCTCCAGCCGCACCAGCAGGGAGTTGATCGCGGTGGCCAGCTGGTCCACCTCGCGCGTGGTGGGGTGCACGTTGACGGGCGCGAGGTCGTTCGCGTCACGGCCCTCGACAGCCGATTCGAGCTCGGCCAGCGGCTGCATGTCGCGGCGGATCGCGCGCGTGAGCCACCACGCCAGCAGGCCCAGCAGCGCGGCCTGCGGCGGCACCGAATACAGCAGCAGCTGCAGCACGAGAACCGTGCGCGCGTTGGTGGTCTGCCCCACGGTCACTTCGAAGCCGATGGGGTCGTCGCGGCGCAGGGTCACGACGCGCAGGCTGCGGCCCTCCAGCTCCACGTCCTCGAAGCGGTAGCCGGGCGACGTACCCACCGGCGCGGACTTGAGCATGGGGTTGCCCGCGATGAAGTCGCCGTCGGACGAATGCACCGCGAAGAAGTTGGTCTCGGCCTGGTCGTACAGCACGGTCGTCAGCTCGCGCGGCGTCAGGCCCAGCTGCAGCTTGGCGCCGTCCACGCGCACGTTGGTGGCCAGCAGGTACGCGTCGTCGAGCAGCGAACGGTCGAACGCGCGCTGCGTGAAGAAGTAGGCCACGGCGAAGGCGATCGCCGTGCCGGCCAGCCACGTGAAGGCCAGCGGCAGCAGCACGTCCCGCACGACGCGCGTTGCGAGCGCGGGGGTGCGGCCCGGCGTCACCCTTCCGGTTCCAGCAGGTAGCCCAGGCCCCGCAGCGTGCGGATCTGCACGCCGGAGCCGGCGAGCTTCTTGCGCAGGCGCGAGATGAACGCCTCCAGCGCGTTGTCGGCGAGCATGTCCTCCAGGTCCGACAGCTTGGCGGCCAGCGCGCGCTTGCTGACCACGCGGCCGGCCGGCGTCATCAGCTCCCACAGCACTTCGAACTCGCGCGCGGGCAGCTCCAGCGGCTGGCCCGCGAGCGTGAAGCGGCGCGCCTGGCGGTCGAGCGCGAGGTCGGCCAGCTGCACCTGGTCCTGCGTGCCCTGGCTGCGCCGCACGAGCGCGCGCAGGCGCGCTTCCACTTCGGCGAGGTCGAAGGGCTTGCCCAGGTAGTCGTCGGCGCCGGCGTTCAGGCCCGCGATGCGCTCGTCGGTGCGGTTGCGCGCGGTGAGCACCATCACGGGCGTCTTGTCGCCGCGGGCGCGGGCGTTGCGCAGCACCGTGAGGCCGCTGCCCAGGCCGCTGCGCGGGTGCGCGGTGTGCGGCAGGTTGATGTCCAGCAGCACGACGTCGAACGCCTGCACACGCCACAGGTGCTCGGCGTCTTCCACCGTGCCGGCCTCGTCGACACGGTGGCCGGCGTCCTTGAGGCTGCGCACGATCACGCCGCGCAGCACCACGTCGTCTTCGACCAGCAGGATTCGCATGCCGTCTGTTTAGCCGCTTTGATGGGCTGGAGTCTACGCACTTTCACCAACCGGCCGGGTCAGCATGCGGTCAGTGCCTGGAGGCGACAGTCGCCAGATGAAGATCAAGAGCCAGAAGGACTTTTTCTCGGGCCTCATGTTCATGACCATCGGGGTCGCGTTCGCATGGGGGTCCACCACCTACAACATCGGCGAGGGCGCGCGCATGGGGCCGGGGTACTTCCCCCTGCTGCTGGGCATCGTGCTAACGCTCCTCGGGGGCGGCATCCTGTTCGAGTCGCTCGTGGTGGAGACGCCGGACGGCGAGAAGATCGGCAAGTGGGCCTGGCGCCCGCTCGCGTTCATCCTGCTGGCCAACTTCGCGTTCGGCGTGCTGCTGGGCGGCGTGCCCGCGCTGCACATCCCGGCGATGGGGCTGATCGTCGCGATCATCGCGCTCACCTTCATCTCCGCGTTCGCGGGCGACGAATTCAACTGGAAGGAGATCGCGGTGCTCTCCGGCATCCTGGCGGTGGGCAGCTACCTGGCCTTCGTGTGGCTGCTGAAGCTGCAATTCCCCGTCTGGCCGTCCTTCATCGCCGGTTAAGGATTCATCATGGACCTCATTGCAAACCTGGCGACCGGCTTCGGCGTGGCCTTCACGCCGATCAACCTGCTGTACGCCTTCATCGGCTGCATCCTGGGCACGCTCATCGGCGTGCTGCCCGGCATCGGCCCGGTGGCCACCATCGCGATGCTGCTGCCGGCCACCTACGCGCTGCCGCCCGTGTCGGCGCTGATCATGCTGGCCGGCATCTACTATGGCGCGCAGTATGGCGGCTCCACGACCGCCATCCTGGTCAACCTGCCGGGTGAGTCGTCGTCGGTGGTGACCTGTATCGACGGCTACCAGATGGCGCGCCAGGGGCGCGCGGGGCCGGCGCTCGCGGCAGCGGGCCTGGGCTCGTTCTTCGCGGGCTGTGTCGGCACGCTGATCCTGGCCGCCTTCGCGGCGCCGCTGACGGAAGTGGCGTTCAAGTTCGGCCCCGCCGAGTACTTCTCGCTGATGATCCTGGGCCTGATCGGCGCGGTGGTGCTGGCTTCGGGCTCGCTGATCAAGGCGATCGCGATGATCGTGCTGGGCCTGCTGCTGGGCCTTGTGGGCACCGACGTGAACTCCGGCGTCGCGCGCTTCTCGTTCGACATCCCCGAGCTCACGGACGGCATCGGCTTCGTCGTGATCGCGATGGGCGTGTTCGGTTACGGCGAGATCATCTCCAACCTGTCGGTGCCGTCCGAGCACCGCGAGGTGTTCACGGCCAAGGTGCAGGGCCTGTTCCCGACCAAGGACGACTTCATCGCCATGACGCCCGCGGTGCTGCGCGGCACGGCACTGGGCTCGATCCTCGGCATCCTGCCCGGTGGCGGCGCGCTGCTCGCTTCGTTCGCTTCGTACACGCTCGAGAAGAAGATGAAGGGCCGGCCGGGCGAAGTGCCGTTCGGCAAGGGCAACATCCGCGGCGTGGCCGCGCCCGAGTCGGCCAACAACGCCGGTGCGCAGACCTCCTTCATCCCGCTGCTGACGCTGGGCATCCCGCCCAACGCCGTGATGGCGCTGATGGTGGGCGCCATGACCATCCACAACATCCAGCCGGGCCCGCAGGTGATGACCAGCAACCCGCAGCTGTTCTGGGGCCTGATCGCCTCGATGTGGATCGGCAACCTGATGCTGGTGATCCTGAACCTGCCCCTGATCGGCATGTGGATCAAGCTGCTCACCGTGCCCTACCGCTGGTTGTTCCCCGCCATCGTGCTGTTCTGCGCGATCGGCGTGTACTCCACCAACAACAACACGTTCGACATCTGGCTGGTGGGTATCTTCGGCTTCGTCGGGTACGTGTTCACCAAGCTCGGGTGCGAGCCCGCGCCGCTGCTGCTCGGCTTCATCCTGGGGCCGATGATGGAGGAGAACCTGCGGCGGGCGCTGCTGCTGTCGCGTGGCGACTGGTCGGTGCTCGTGACCCGGCCGCTGTCGGCCACGCTGCTCGCGATGGCTTTGGCGATGGTGGTGGTGGTTGCACTGCCTTCCATCAAGGCGCGCCGGGAAGAGGCGTTCGTCGAAGACTGACGGGCTGCTGCTGCACGAAGAGGGCGCCCGCGTGGCGCCCTTTGCCTTTCAGGACGCCAGCGTGAACCAGAACGTCGCGCCTTCGCCCGGCCGCGACTGCGCCCAGACCTGCCCCCCATGCCGCCCCACGATCTTGCGCACGAGGGCCAGCCCGATCCCGTTCCCCGCGAACTCTCCCACGGAGTGCAGCCGCTGGAAGGGCGTGAACAGCTTGCCCGCATGCTCGGCATCGAACCCCGCCCCGTTGTCGCGCACGAAGTAGCGCAGGCCATCGTCGCCAACCTCGCTGCCGAACGAGATGCAGGCGGAAGGATTGCGCGCACTGAACTTCCACGCATTGCCGACCAGGTTCTCCATCACGTTGCCCAGCAGCCGCGGGTCGCCCACCGCAGGTGGCGTAGGCGACACGTCCACACGTACGGCGCGCTCCGGATGCTGCTCGCGCAGCCGCTCCAGGATGCCCGAAGCCAGCGCCGACAGGTCCACGCTGCTGCGCGCCAGCTCGGCGCGTGAGATGTCGGCCAGCGCGAGCAGGCCATCGGTGAGTTCGGCCATGGTCTGCACGCCGGCGCGCACGCGGCGCAGGTAGTGCGACTCGCGCTCGCCCAGCCGGTCGCCCAGCAGCTCCTGCAGCCGCGCACTGAAGCCGTCGATGGAACCCAGCGGGCCACGCAGGTCGTGGGCAATGGAGTAGGCGAACTCGCGCAAGTCCTCGTTGCTCTCCTCCAGCTCGCGCGTGCGGCGGCGGATGCGCTGCTCCAGCAGGTTGTTCAGCAGCACGATCTCCTTTTCGGCACGCCGGCGCTCGGTGAGGTCCTGCACCTCGTCGACGAAGAACGCGGGCTCGCCCTGCGGGCCGCGGGCCAGCACGCGCGTGACCTGTGCCCATACCGAGCGGCCCCGCTTGTGGCGCATGCGCACTTCACGGCGCTCGGGCCCCTGCGCACCGGCCAGCAGGGTCGCGCGGCTCGCTTCGTCGGCCTGCACCTCGTCGTCGTGCAGCATCCGAGCAACGGTCATGTCAAGCAACTCGGTCTCGCTGTAACCGATCATGTCGCAAAGCGCACCGTTGGCGCGCAGGATGCGGCCATCCGGCGCGACGAAGGCCACGCCCGTCGCCGCGTGACGGAACACGAGCTCCAGGCCGGCCTGCCACGCCTTGGGATCGTTCTTCATTGCGCGCCGGATTCTCTGCCGCCCCGCACGCTTCGTGTGCTCATCTTCGGCAAATCCCTAGGGGCCTTGAGCCAACCCCCTAAGCGTGAATTCTTTCGGGGCACATGCCAAACGTCTCAGGGCTTTCACCGAGGAACGACGCCCCCTTGTTTTTATCTACCGTTCACCTACAGTGGCCTACAGCGAACGCTGAACTTCACCTACAGGGCGAAAGGATGGCATTCGCGGGGCTGCGGTACATTGGTTCGGCACCAAACCGTTGAACGAGTCGAAGGAGGTTTCATGGACGTCGTCCGCAATTTCCTGGCACGCTACGAAAAGACGCGTGAAGAGGAATTGACGCTGGAGGAGTATCTCGAACTCTGCAAGCGCGATCCCCTGGCCTATGCCACCGCCGCGGAGCGCATGCTCGCCGCGATCGGCGAGCCCGAGATGATCGACACGCGCCATGATTCGCGGCTGTCGCGCATCTTCGGCAACAAGGTCATCCGCGTCTACCCGGCGTTCAAGGATTTCTACGGCCTCGAGGAGCCCATCGAGCAGGTCGTCGCCTGCTTCCGCCACGCGGCGCAGGGCCTGGAAGAAAAGAAGCAGATCCTCTACCTGCTGGGCCCCGTGGGCGGCGGCAAGTCGTCCATCGCGGAGCGCCTGAAGCAGCTGATGGAACAGGTGCCGTTCTACGCCATCAAGGGCTCGCCCGTCAACGAGTCGCCGCTGGGGCTGTTCAACAACGACGAGGACGCGCCGCTGCTGGAGCAGCAGTACGGCATCGCGCGCCGCTACACGCAGAAGATCATGTCGCCCTGGGCCGTCAAGCGGCTCGAGGAATTCGGCGGCGACGTGCGCAAGTTCAAGGTCGTCAAGCGCTACCCCTCCATCCTCAAGCAGTGCGCCATCTCCAAGACGGAGCCGGGCGACGAGAACAACCAGGACATCAGCTCGCTGGTGGGCAAGGTCGACATCCGCAAGCTCGAGAGCTTCGCGCAGGACGACCCGGACGCCTACAGCTACTCCGGCGGCCTGTGCCTGGCCAACCAGGGCCTGCTGGAATTCGTCGAGATGTTCAAGGCGCCCATCAAGGTGCTGCACCCGCTGCTGACGGCCACGCAGGAAGGCAACTTCAAGGGCACCGAGGGCTTCGGCGCCATTCCCTTCGACGGCATCGTGATGGCCCACTCCAACGAGAGCGAGTGGAAGGCGTTCAAGAACAACAAGAACAACGAGGCCTTCCTCGACCGCATCTACGTGGTGAAGGTGCCGTACTGCCTGCGCGTCACCGAGGAGATCAAGATCTACGAGAAGCTGGTGCAGAACTCGTCCCTCAAGGACGCGGTGTGCGCCCCCGGCACGCTCAAGATGATGGCCCAGTTCTCCGTGCTCACGCGCCTGAAGGAGCCCGAGAACAGCAGCATCTTCAGCAAGATGCAGATCTACGACGGCGAGAACCTCAAGGACACGGACCCCAAGGCCAAGAGCTACCAGGAGTACCGCGACTACGCCGGCGTCGACGAGGGCATGACGGGCATCAGCACGCGCTTCGCCTTCAAGATCATCTCCAAGGTGTTCAACTTCGACAGCAACGAGGTTGCGGCCAACCCGGTGCACCTGATGTACGTGCTGGAGCAGCAGATCGAGCGCGAGCAGTTCCCGCCCGAGACCGAGCAGAAGTACCTCACCTACATCAAGGAGCACCTGGCGGCCCGCTATGCCGAGTTCATCGGCAAGGAGATCCAGACGGCGTACCTGGAGTCTTACTCCGAGTACGGCCAGAACATCTTCGACCGCTACGTCACGTATGCCGACTTCTGGATCCAGGACCAGGAGTTCCGCGACACCGACACGGGCGAGATCTTCGACCGCGCGGCGCTGAACTCCGAGCTCGAGAAGATCGAGAAGCCGGCCGGCCTGTCCAACCCGAAGGACTTCCGCAACGAGATCGTCAACTTCGTGCTGCGGGCGCGCGCCAACAACGCGGGCAAGAACCCGGTGTGGACCAGCTACGAGAAGCTGCGCACGGTGATCGAGAAGAAGATGTTCTCCAACACCGAGGAGCTGCTGCCCGTCATCAGCTTCAACGCCAAGGCTTCGGCCGACGAGGCGAAGAAGCACGAGGACTTCGTGCACCGCATGGAGGAGAAGGGCTACACGAAGCGGCAGGTGCGCCTGCTGTGCGAGTGGTATCTGCGCGTGCGCAAGAGCTCGTGAGTGACCGTGACTGCCGAGCGTACCCAGCTCCACCAGGTTATCGACAGGCGCCTGTCCGGCAAGAACAAGTCGATCGGTAACCGCGAGCGGTTCCTGCGCCGCTACCGCGACCAGATCAAGGAAGCGGTGCGCAAGGCCGTGGGCGACCGCAGCATCCGCGACATCGAGGAAGGCGCCGACATCAACCTGCCCAGGCGGGACGTGACCGAGCCGGTCTTCGGCCACGCGCCCGGCGGCAGCCGCGAGATGGTGCACCCGGGCAACCAGGAATACATCCGCGGCGACAGGATCCAGCGGCCGCAGGGCGGCGGCGGTGGCTCCGGCAGCGGCAGCGCGTCGCCGGACGGGCAGGGCGAGGACGACTTCACCTTCCGCATCTCGCGCGAAGAGTTCATGAACTACTTCTTCGACGACCTCGCGCTGCCGCGGCTGATCCGCACGCAGCTGCTGTCGGACATCCCGGAGTGGAAGTCGCGCCGCGCGGGGTTCATCTCCGAAGGCAACCCGACCAGCCTGCACATCGTGCGGTCCATGCGCACCGGCCTGGCCCGCCGCATCGCGATGGGCGGCGACGCGCGCAGCGAGCTCAAGCGCGCCGAGGAGCAGTTCGAGGAAGCGAAGAAGCGCGGCGACACGCGCGAGGAGCTCGCGCGGCTCGAGGCCGACATCGTGCTGCTGCGCGAACGGCTCAAGCGCGTGCCCTTCCTGGACCCCTTCGACCTGCGCTACCGCAACCGCGTGCGCGAGCCGATGCCCACGAGCAAGGCGGTGATGTTCTGCCTGATGGACGTGTCGGGATCGATGGACGAGTCGCGCAAGGACCTCGCCAAGCGCTTCTTCATCCTGCTGTACCTCTTCCTCACGCGCCACTACGAGAAGACCGAGGTGGTGTTCATCCGCCACCACACGCAGGCCGCGGAAGTGACCGAAGACGAGTTCTTCCACGCCACGGAGTCCGGCGGCACGGTCGTGTCCTCCGCGCTCACGCTGATGAACGACATCATCCGCGAGCGCTACATGGGCACCGAGTGGAACATCTACGGCGCGCAGGCCTCCGACGGCGACAACTGGCAGCAGGACAGCAGCAAGTGCCGCGAGCTGCTGGACAACAAGATTTTGCCGCTGGTGCGCTACTACGCGTACGTGCAGGTGGCCGACGAAGACCAGAACCTGTGGGAGGAGTACACGCGCGTGCGTGACGCCAACCCGCACTTCGCGATGCAGAAGATCTGCACGCCTTCCCAGATCTTCCCGGTGTTCCGCGACCTCTTCAAGAAGCAACCCGTCACGCCATGAGCATCATCGAGCTCCCCGAAGAACACGGCATCATGCCGAGCGACGGCAAGCTGCTGCCCGCGCCGTCCGACTGGACCTTCGAGCTGATCGAAACCTACTTCGACGCGATCCGCCGCACGGCCGAGCGGTTCGGGCTCGACACCTACCCGTCGCAGCTGGAGGTGATCTCCTCCGAGCAGATGCTGGACGCCTACGCGTCCGTCGGCATGCCGGTGAACTACCGCCACTGGTCCTTCGGCAAGCACTTCATCGCCAGCGAGAAGAGCTACCGCCGCGGCCACATGGGCCTGGCCTACGAGATCGTCATCAACTCCGACCCGTGCATCGCCTACCTCATGGAGGAGAACACGATGCCCATGCAGGCGCTGGTGATGGCGCATGCGTGCTTCGGGCACAACTCGTTCTTCAAGGGCAACTACCTGTTCCGCATGTGGACGGACGCGAGCTCGATCGTGGACTACCTGGTCTACGCGCGCAGCTACATCACGGAATGCGAGGAGCGCCACGGCATCGACGCAGTGGAGCAGGTGCTCGATGCCTGTCATGCGCTGATGAACTACGGCGTGGACCGCTACCGCCGCCCGCAGAAGATCAGCATGGTGGAGGAAGAGCAGCGCCGCAAGGACCGCGAGCAGTACCTGCAGCAGCAGGTGAACGACCTGTGGCGCACGCTGCCCACCAAGGCGGGCAAGCAGGCCGAGAAGAAGCAGAAGCGCTTCCCCGACGAGCCGCAGGAGAACATCCTGTACTTCATCGAGAAGAACGCGCCGCTGCTGGAGCCCTGGCAGCGCGAGGTGGTGCGCATCGTGCGCAAGGTGGCGCAGTACTTCTACCCGCAGCGGCAGACGCAGGTAATGAACGAGGGCTGGGCCACGTTCTGGCACTACACGCTGCTCAACACCATGTACGACGAAGGCCTGCTGACCGACGGGTACATGATGGAGATCCTCTCCTCGCACACCAACGTGGTGTTCCAGCCGCCGGTGACGCACCCCGGCTACAGCGGCATCAACCCGTATGCGCTGGGCTTCGCGATGTACACGGACATCCGCCGCATCTGCGAGCACCCCACGGACGAGGACCGCGAGTGGTTCCCCGACATCGCGGGCAGCGACTGGATCAAGACGCTCGACTACGCGATGCGGCACTTCAAGGACGAGAGCTTCATCGGCCAGTACCTCAGCCCCAAGCTGATGCGGGACTTCCGCCTGTTCGCGGTGCTGGACGACGCCACGCAGAAGGAGCTGGAGGTGTCGGCCATCCATGACGACGCGGGCTACCGGCGCCTGCGCGAGTCGCTGGCACGCCAGCACGACCTGGGCTGGCGCGAGCCCAACATCCAGGTGTGGAACGTCAACGCGCGCGGCGACCGGTCGCTCACGCTGCGCCACATCCGCCACAACGACCGCCCGCTGGACAACAGCGCCGAAGAGGTGGTCAAGCACGTGGCGCGCCTGTGGGGCTTCCGCGTGCGGCTGGAGAGCGTGGACGGGCAGGACCGCGTGATGCAGCACTGGGAAGTGACCCCGGCGGTGCAGCACCACTGAGGCTCAGGCCGCCGCCCTTTCCTGCTCGACGACCTGCTGGATCTCGAGCTGTGCCGCCTGCAACGCGGGCAGTTCCACACCCACGGGCAGGCGGTTGCCCCCGCACCAGCGTTCCCATTCCCGCAGCAGCTCGCCGCGGCGGGCGTCGGACAGCTGCACGGGCCGCGCGGCGCCCGGATGGACGAACTTGCAGATGATGTGCCGGTACTGCTCGAAGCGCTGCAGCGGGCCGCGCGCATGGCCGAAGCTGGAGCAGGCCAGCAGGAACTCGATGTGCTGCCCGTCGTGGCGGCGCCCGTAGTGCTCGCGCACCACATCGCAGGTGACGGGGTCCCCCCCGACCTGGTGAAGCCACTGGAACCCCTCGCCCAGGAAGGTTTCAGGGTCGTCGGTGATTAGGGGGAAATCTGCCGGCCTTCGTTTCAGGGCTCTCGTGATGCGGCTGGTGGCTGCAGCCAGCCAGCGACTCGGTGGGTTCTCCAAGGCTCCTCCTTGCGGCGCGATTGATCGGGTAACCGGCGCGAGGATAGAAGGAGCCCCACGTGGAGGCACTCCTACGAAAGGCTGGGGCAGTCTTCAGCGTCGCGTGTAGGTCATCGGGATCTCGTTGCCGTCCTGGCCGCGGTACGTGCCGGACATCTCGTCGCCGCTCACCTTCATCTCCCAGTTGCGCTCGGCGCACAGGTTGCTGCCCTTGGACGCCACCTTCAGCACCGTGCCGTCGAAGGTGCCCGAGACCGTGCCGGTCGGGCAGTTGTAGCCGCCGCCGCCGCTGGCACCCGGCGAGTTCACGCTGAAACGGCCCGTGACGCGCTGGTCGGCGCCCAGGTCGTTGATGGTGAGCAGCACCGTGGTGTTGTGCGACGGCCAGTGCGGGTTGTTCACCGTGGCCGACTTCCACGACCCGACCGGCGACGTCTGCGCGAACGCAGCCGCGTGCGACAGGAGCGTGACGAATGCGATGGAAGCGATCGAAGCGATGGCGGGACGGATCTGCATGTGCTCTCCTCGTTGGTTGGCACTCCAACTTAGTCGGGAGCGTTCCGGCTTTCAGCAATACCCGGGTATGCGCAGCCATCCAATTGATCGAGGCGCCTGCCGGAGCTATCCTGACGCCGGGGGTGGTTCATGACAACTGCTTCGAAACCGCTGCTGCCCGCTGCCGTCGTCGTCGACGACCATCCGCTCTTCCGCGCGGCGCTCGCCACCCTCGTGCAGACGCTTTACCCGGACGCGCATGTCGTCTGCGCGGGCACGGCCGAAGAAGGCCTCGCCGCGCGCGAGGCGAGCGACGAATTCCGGCTGGTGCTCCTCGACTTTCGCCTGCCCACGCTGAATGGCGCGGAGGCGGTGCGGGCCTTCTGCAAGCGCTTCGAACGCGCCGCGGTGGTCGTCGTCAGCGGTTCCGAGGACCGGCGCGAGGGCGACGCGGCGATGCGCGCGGGCGCCAGTGCGTTCCTGCACAAGACCGACTCGATGGAAACGCTTGCGCAGGCGCTGCGCAGCGTCCTCGCGGGCCGGCCCGTGGCGCCGAACTGGGAGCAGGCCGACGGTGGCGCCATGTTCGCGCAGGCGGGTGCCGACCTGACGGCGCGGCAGCTGGAGATCCTGGCGATGGTGTGCCAAGGCCTGAACAACAAGGAAATCGGGCTGCGCCTGGGCCTGGCGCACATCACCGTGAAGATCCATGTGTCCGCGATCTTCCGCGTGCTCGGTGTGGTGAACCGCACGCAGGCGGCGCTGGCGGCCAGGCGCCTGGGGTTGCCGCAGTCCTGACGCGCGTTGCCGCGCCTCAGTTCGCCTCGAGCCCGGCCGCCTTGCCGGCCGTGCGCCACGTCGCGAGCTGCGCCTTCAGCATCTCGCCCAGTTGTTCGGGCGTGGCGCCCTGCGGCGCGAACGCGAGCTTCTCCATCGTCTCGCGCACCTGGGGGTCCGCGAGTGCGCGCGTGAGCTCGCGCGCGAGCCGCTCCACGACGGGCTGCGGGAGCTTCGCGGGGCCGAAGAGGCCGGCCCACGGCGTCATCGGCATCGCGCTGGCGCCGGCTTCGGGCAGCGTGGGCACGTCCGGGAAAAGCGGCGAGCGGGTAGGCAGCATCGTCGCGAGCATGCGCAGCTTGCCCTCCTTCACGTGCGGCAGCAGCGTGCCCGTGGCGATGGCGAACTGCACGCGGCCCGCGAGCAGGTCGAGCGTCATCGGCGCATCACCCTTGTAGGGCACGTGCGTCGCGTTCACCTTCGCGCCCTGCGTGAGCAGCGCCGTCGCGACGATGCTCGTGCTGTTGCCGGACCCGTAGGCCAGCTTGCCGGGGTTGGCGCGTGCGTGGTCGAACAGCTCGGCCAGCGTCTTGACCGGCAACTGGCTGTTGGCGAACACGAAGAAGCCGAACACGCCGACACCGCCGATGGGCGTGAAGTCGGCAACCGGGTCGTAGGTGATGTTCTTGTGCAATACGGGCGCCGCGTTCATTGCCGTGTTGGTGGCGAAGAACAGCGTGTAGCCATCGGGCGGCGCCGTCTTCACCGCGTCGCCGGCGATCATGCCGTCGGCGCCCGCCTTGTTCTCCACGATGACCTGCTGGCCGAGGCCCTGCGACATCGACTGCGCCACCGAACGCGCGACGACGTCGGCCGACCCGCCGGGCGGGAAAGGGACGATCAACCGCACCGGCTTGTTCGGGTACTGCTGGGCCAGCGCCGGGCCGGCAATACCCAGCGCGAACACGAGGAGGACGAACCGCAGGATCCGCGGCAACTGCAGGGCGCGCATGGCTGCTCCTTCTTCGGCGACCGAGGGGCCAACGATGCGGCCCCGGCCGGGCCGGTGTCAACAGAGCGAATCCCTAGTGGTTTCAACGGCCGAGGTGCCGGTCGAGAAAGCGCGCCACTTCCTCGTGGTACTCGCGCACTTCGGGGGCGTTGAAGTCCCCGATGTACTGCGTGTGCGACTGCCCCTCCCACACCTGCAGCACGGCCTCGACGCCTGCCGCGCGCAGCTTGCGATGCATGCGGACCGTGTTGGACAGGTAGAGGTCGCGCGTGCCGCTGGTGAGGATGGCGGGCGGGAAGCCGCGCACGTCGCCGTAGATGGGCGACAGCAGCGGGTCCTTCAGGTCGCGGCCGTTGGCGTAGAGCAGCGCCGAGGCGCGGATCATGCGGTCGTAAGTGCCCAGCGTGTTGTCCACGCCGTCGTTGGTGAAGAGCGTGTCGGAGGTCTTGGTCAGGTCGACCGTGGGCGTGCCGGGCGCGATCGCACCGGGCATCGGCAGGCCCTCCGCCCTGGCGCGCAGCAAGGTGGTGATCGTCAGGCTGCCGCCGGCGGACGCGCCGAACACGGCGACGTTGCGCGGCGGGTACTTCGCGACGAGCGCACGGTACACGGCGACGGCGTCGTCGAGTGCGGCGGGGAAAGGGTGGTCCGGCGGCATGCGGTAGTCGACCGAGACGACGTGGAAGCCCGCGAGCCCCGCCATCAGGATCGCTTCGTACGTGCCCGCTTCGCCCGGGTGCAAAACCCGCGCGCCGCCGTGCAGGTGCAGCAGCACGCGGTTGGCGTTGCGCTCCGCGACGGAGCGCGGCGTGATCACGTAGACGGGCACGCCGCCCATCGTGTCCGGCTTCACGGCAACGCCGAGCGCCTCTCGCAGCCGCGGCAGCGCCGGCATCACGGCGTCGTAGGCCTGCTTGACGAGCGCCTTCCACTCGTTCGCGTCCTTCGGTTCCGAGAGCCACCGTGGATGGAGCGGGTTGGCGATGATCTTCTGCATCGCGGGGCTCACGCTGTCCGGCACCGGCAGGGTCCGCACCGGCGCTTCGCGCGCAGCGGGCGCGGGTGCCTGCGCGGCCGCAAGGGCCGAGACCAGGGCGGCAAGGAAAAGGACTGCGAGTCGGCGTGCATGCATCCCAAGGTCCTCCATGTTCGTCGCCACACGCTAGGGCTGCCGGTGCCGGGCGTCCATCCTGCACTTACATGATGGATGCACACGTGCCAAGATAGGCGCCCGGCAAAGACAGGAGGTCCCCATGTTCCAGCCGAACCTTTTGAACGGCCAGCGCATCCTCGTCACCGGCGGCGGCACGGGCCTGGGCAAGGCCATGGCCGAGCGCTTTCTTTCGCTCGGTGCCGACGTCGCGATCTGCGGCCGCCGCAAGGCGGTGTGCGACGAGACGGCGGCCGCGTGGCGCGAGAAATTTCCGCAGCGCCGCATCGACACATTCGGCGTGGACATCCGCGTCGCGCAGGCGGTGGACGAAATGGTCGAGTCGCTGTGGCAGGACGGCGGCCTCACGGGCCTGATCAACAACGCGGCGGGCAACTTCATCTCGCCCACCGAGGCGCTGTCGCCGCGTGGCTTCGACGCCGTCGCGAACATCGTCTTCCACGGCACCTTCTACGTGACGCAGGCGGTCGGCAAGCGCTGGGTGCAGCAGGCGAAGGCGGGCGAATGGAAGCAGGGCCAGCCGCTGCGCAGCGTGATGAGCATCATCGTCACCTGGGTGGACAACGGCAGCCCCTACGTCGTGCCGTCGGCGATGAGCAAGGCGGGCATCGAGGTGATGACCAAGTCGCTGGCGGTGGAGTGGGCGAAGTACGGCGTGCGGCTGAACGCGGTCGGGCCGGGCGAAATCCCGACCGAGGGGATGAGCAAGCGCTTGAACCCGGGCGAGGAGCCGGGGTCGCGCAGCAAGGCGAACAACCCGATGGCGCGGACGGGGACGATGGCGGAGCTGCAGAACCTGGCCACGTTCCTGATGGCGCCCGGCCACTGCGACTGGCTGACCGGGCAGTCCATCTTCATGGACGGCGGCAATGCGCTGGCCACCGGGGGCAACTTCTACGAGCTGCGGTCGTGGAGCGACGCCGACTGGCAGGCCGCGCGCGACCGCATCGAGGCGCAGAACGCGAAGGACAAGTCGCAGCGCTGAGGCCTACCGGTCGATCGCCTGGTAGACGAGGGCCGCCATGGCCTGTCGCAGCTGGCCGCGCAACGGGTAGCTGCCCGGGTGGTGGAACATCGTCACGACGACGAGTTCCTCCTTGGGGTCGACCCAGAACGAGGGCCCCGATCCCGCGTTCCAGAACCAGTCTCCGGCACTGCCGACCGTGGACGCCACGCCTGCGCTGCGGCGCACACCCACGCCCAGGCCGTAGCCATAGCCGTCGCGATGGGGTTCGGCGCTCGTGATGCGGTTCTCGATCTCCGGGCCCAGGTGGTCGGCCGTCATGTAGTCGACCAGCTTGGGGCCGAGGATGCGCGCGCCCTCGAGCGTGCCGCGATTGAGCAGCATCTGCGCGAAACGCAGGTAGTCGCCCGCGGTGGAGATGCCGCAGGAGCCGCCGCACTCGATGGGGTGCGGCTTCCTCGCGTCATAAGTCATCGCCTGCGGCTGGCGGGTGTCGGCGTCGACCGTGAGCCACAGCGCGTAGCGGTTCGCCTTGTCCGCCGGCACGGTGAAGGAGGTGTCTGCCATCCTGAGCGGGGCGAAGACCTTCTCGCGCAGCAACTCGCCGAGCGGCTTGCCGCTCACCCGTTCGAGCAGGGCGCCGAGCACGTCGTACGAGATGCTGTATTCCCACACCGTGCCCGGCTGGTGCGCGAGGGGCAGCGCCGCCATCTTCTGCACGAGTTCCGCCGAAGAAAAAGGCACGATGGGCGGCGGCGTGCGCCGGCCGAGCGCGGTGCTGGCGAAGCGGCCGCCGTACATCATCCCCGCCGTGTGCCGCATGAGGTCCTGCACCGTGACCGGCCGTTTCAGAGGCACCGTTTCGAAGTTCTCGCCAGCGGGTTCGTTCACGCGGTCCTTCGCGACCGCGAGCTTGCCCAGCTCGGGCAGGTACCGGCCGACGGGTTCGCCGAGCAGCAGCCTGTCCTCCTCGAGCAGCACGAGCGTGGCGATGGCCACCATGGGCTTGGTCATTGAGGCGATGTTGAAGATGGCATCGGTCGTCATCGGCGCGCCGGTGGCCGGGTCGCGCATGCCGAAAGCCTTGAAGTACACGAGTTTGCCCTTGCGCGCGATGGCGACGACCGAGCCGGGGATGCGCTGCGCGGCGATCTCCGCCTTCATGCGCGCGTCGATGCGCTCCAGCCGCGGGCCGGACATGCCGACCGACTCGGGCGTGGCGCGGGGCAGGGGGTCGGCGCCGTGGACGGCGTGCGCCGCGGCGATGAGGCCCAGCGCGACGAGGGTGCGTGCATGCATGGCGATCTCCAGGAGTGCAGTGCAGGTTAGGGACCCTGTCGGCCGCACGCATCCATACCGGGGTATGCGTGGGCCCGGCGCGCGCCTGGAGGCGCGACGCATTTGCCCGGCCGGGTTCGAGTGGCTATGCTCCCCTTCGGAGGTGGAGCGATGGAACGGCGCATGGCTGTGCGGGTTCTCTCCGCGTGCCTGGCGGCGGGCGCGACGCGCACCGCATGGGCGCAAGGCGAGCCACGGCGCGTCGGCTGGCTCGTGACCGGCAAGCGCGCCAACGCGGAGGGCTTCGTCAACGGGCAGTTCGGCCGGCTGGCCAGCCGCGGCTGGCGCCTCGGGACGGACCTCGTGCTGGTGCCTCGTTTCGCGGAAAACGACCTGCGCGCGCTGCCGGCGCTCGCGCGCGAGCTCGTCGCGACCAAGCCGGACATCATCGTCACCGGCGGCAGCGGGCCCGCCACCGCGGCGCTCGGCGCGACGCGTTCCATCCCCATAGTGGTCATGTACGCGGCAGCGCCCGTCGAAGTGGGCCTGGTCGAGAGCCTCTCGCGCCCCGGCGGCAACCTGACGGGCACGAGCGCGGCGTCGCCGGAGTTCGCCGGCAAGCTGCTGGACGTGCTCAGGAGCGTGCGCCCGTCGATCGAGCGCGTGGCGATATTGCGCAACCCGGACAACCTCGGCATCCAGCAATACACGCCGCATGCGCAGGCCGCGGCGCAGCGCCTGGGCCTGAAACTCCACTACTTCGAGACGCGGCAGCCGCAGCAGCTGCGCCCGGAGGAGCTCGACGCCGCGCGGCCCGACGCCATCTATGTCATCAACGACTTCGTCATGGGCCCGCTTTACGCAACCCTGGCCCGCTTCGCGCTGGAGCGGCGCATCCTGTCGATCGGCGTGGACCGCAACTTCGTGCGCGCCGGCGGGCTGCTGTCGCTGGGGCCCGACCAGGACGAGATGGAGCAGGTACTCGTCGATTACGTCGACCGCATCCTGCGCGGCGCATCGCCCGCCGTGCTGCCCGTGCGCGAGCCCACGCGCTTTAACCTCACCATCAACCGCCGCACGGCCGCGGCGGTGGGTGTGACACTGACGCAGGAGCTGCTGCTGCGCGCGCACGAGGTGCTCGACGCCGCGGTGCCGCCCGCCTGAGCCGCGCGCTCAGAACGTGTGGCGCAGCCCCAGCTCGCGGCCGTGGCCGCCGTGGTTGGGCGCCGTCTGGCCGATGCCGCCGCTGGGCATGGCCGCCGCGCCGTGGCTGTTGCGCGTGTTGGCCACGTTCGCGTAAACCGACGTGCGCTTGGACAGCGAATAGCTGCCCCCGGCGCCCACCTTCAGGGCCGTGCCCACCGGCGTGCCGGCCCGGTTGCGCTGCGCGCCGTGCGACGCCGTGACCCGCAGCGACCATGGGCCCGTGGGCCAGGTCGCCCCGAGCATGGAGCCGCGCATGCTGTTGGCCGTGCCGGTGCGGTCGCGCACGTGCAGCATCCACACGTTGAGCGCGCCGAACTCGAACCGCGCGCCGAAGATCGTTTCCGCCAAGTCGCCGACGGACGCGAGCTTGTGCCGGCCCCAGCCGAAGGCCACGTCGACGGGCGAGACGGTGTACGCGAGGCGGATGCCGTGGTAGCCGCCGTCGCGTGCCGTGGCGCTGCCGTCGCGCGCGTTCTCCCCCATCGCGAAGGAGGCGTGCAGCAGCGGGCCCGAGCGCAACTCGCCGAACGCCACGGCGAACGAGTTGGACACGCGCACGCCGCCGGGGTGCCCGCCCACGGTGAGCGAGCTGTACGCGCTCTGCGAACCGAGCAGGCCGCCCGCGCCGGCCGGGTCGTACAGCGCATGCACCGCGAACGTCGGCGTGTAGTCGCGGCCCACGCGAAAACGGCCCCACGGCGCCTGCAGGCCCACATAGACAAGGCGGTTGAAATTGAAGCCCTGCGCGCCCTCGGCGCCGATCGCGCCGGGCACGGCCTGGTTGTTCGGGTTGGTCGCCACCCCGCGGCCGCTGTCGGGAAACACGTCGCCCTCGGCCCAGAACACCGCGCGGTAGCCCTGCCCGAGGTCCTCGGCCCCGCTGATGCCGATGCGCGGGCCCTCGGAGCCGCCCGGCGCCAGCTGCGTGCGGCTGGCGATGGTGCCGCGGCCGTACAGCAGGTTCACGTCGACGATGCCGAAGAGCGAGACGGAACCTTGCGCCAGCGCCGCTGCAGGCAGGCACGCGAGGGCGGCGACATGGGCGCGTGTGAGCATCGAGGGATTGTCTAATCCAGGATTTGATCCTGCGCACCATACAAAGGTATGGTGTTCGGCCTTCCCCAGCTGCTGTTGAATCGGACGATGCGCGGCCTGTTCGGAAAATACGTGGCGCTGATGGCCGGCCTGGTCACCTCGGTGCTCGTGGCCGGCAGTGCCCTCGGCTTCTGGTTCTTCGGCCGCCAGAACGAGAGCCAGCTGGCCGACCTGCAGCGGGAGAAAGCGGTCGCCGCCGCCACCCGCATCGGCATGTTCATGAAGGACATCGAGCACCAGCTGGGATGGACCACCTTGCCACGGCCGGCCCCCGCCGACGCCGCGCAGCGCAGGCTCGAGTTCGTCAAGCTGCTGCGCCAGGTGCCGGCCGTCGCCGAAGTGGCGTGGGCCGACGCCACCGGCCGCGAGCGGCTGCGCATGTCGCGCCTCGCCCTGGACGTGGAGGAAGAGGGCGCCGACCGCTCGAGCGCCGCGTACTTCCGGCAAGCGCGCAGCGGCAGGCCCTACTTCGGCGCCGTGTACTTCCGCAAGGACAGCGAGCCGTACATGACGATGGCCGCGCGCACGGGTGAGGGCGATGAAGGCGTCGTCGCCGCGGAGGTGAACCTCAAATTCGTCTGGGACGTCGTCACGCAGGTCAAGGTGGGCCGCACCGGCGTGGCGTACGTCGTGGACCGTGCGGGCAACCTGCTCGCGCATCACGACATCAGCCTCGTGCTGCAGAAGACCTCGCTGGCGACGCTGACGCACGTGGCGGCCGCGACGCAGGGCCATGCACCTGCGGCGGCGGGCGGCTTCGTGCGAAGCCTGCAGGGGCAGGAGGTGCTGTCGTCGAGCGCGCCTGTGGAGGGCCTGGGCTGGACCGTCTTCGTCGAGATGCCGCGCACCGAAGCGCTCGAGCCGCTCTACGCGCTCGCGTGGCGCGGCCTTGCGTTCCTGATTGCCGCACTGGCGGTCGCCGTGGCCGCGAGCGTGATGCTCGCGCGCCGGATGGTGCACCCCATCCGCGAGCTGCAGGCGGGCGCCCAGGACGTCGGCGCCGGCCGGCTGGACCGGCGCATCGACGTGCGCACGGGCGACGAGCTGGAGGCCCTTGCCGCGCAGTTCAACACCATGACGCGGCAGCTGACCGAGTCGTACGGCACGCTGGAGCAGAAGGTGCAGCAGCGCACGCAGGCGCTGTCGGAGAAGAACACGCAGCTGAACGCGGCGCTGCAGTCGCTCGCGCTGGAGCGCCAGCGCGCCGAGTCGGCCAACCTCGCCAAGTCGCGCTTCCTCGCCGCCGCCAGCCACGACCTGCGCCAGCCGATGCACGCCCTCAACCTCTACCTGGGGGCGCTGGCCGCGCAGGAACTGCCCGCGCCGGCGCAGCGCCTGCTGGGCAACCTGCGGCAATGCGCGCTGACGATGGACGACCTGTTCGAAGGGTTGCTGGACATCTCCAAGCTCGACGCGAAGGCGGTCGAGCCGCAGCTGTCGGTGTTCGCCATCGCGCCCCTGCTCGCGCGCATCGGCGTGGAGTTCGAGCCGCAGGCGCTGGCCAAGGGCGTGCTGCTGCACGTGGTGCCCAGCCGGGCCTGCGTGCGCAGCGACCCGGTGATCGTCGAGCGCATCGTGCGCAACCTCGTGAGCAACGCCGTGCGCTACACGGCCGCGGGCCGCATCGTGGTGGGCTGCCGGCACCGGCGCGGGCAGCTGTGCGTGCAGGTGCACGACACGGGCGTGGGCATCGCGCCCGAGTTGCACGAGACGGTGTTCGAGGAGTTCTTCCAGGTGGCCAACCAGGAGCGCGATCGCGGCAAGGGCCTCGGGCTGGGGCTGTCGATCGTCAAGCGCCTCGCGCAGCTGCTGGCCGCGCCGATCCGGCTCGCGTCGCGGCCGGGGCGCGGCTCGATGTTCGAGATCGCACTGCCGCTTGCGCTCGTGGCGCAGGCCGCGCCGCCGCCCGCGCCGCGCGGCGGCGGGCCGCTGCACGGCAAGCTCGTGGTGGTGGTCGACGACGAGGCGGCCGTGCTGGACGCAAGCCGCGTGCTGCTGGAGAAGTGGGGTTGCGAAGTGGTCACTGCCGCCTCCGGTGCCGAAGCGGTCGCGCGGCTGGCGTCGTGCCCGCGCGCGCCGGACGTGCTGGTGTGCGACTACCGGCTGCGGCCGCCGGAGAACGGGCTGCTCGTGCTCGAAGCGTTGCGCGAGGAGTTCAACCGGCAGATCCCGGCGCTGCTGGTCACGGGCGACGTGCTGGCCGGGTCGCTGGACATCGAGGCGAGCGAGCGCGTCGTGGTGCTGCACAAGCCGGTTGCCGACGACGTGCTGCGCGATGCATTGGCGCAAGCCGCGGCTTCGGCGGACACCGCGGTTGCGGCGGGCCCGGGCTTGCCCCAGGTGTGAGTGCGGCCGCTCAAGCGGCCACCAGCTCCACGGCCGGACGGGCGAAGTCCTTGCCGACCACGGCGCGGGCAAAGAGGTAGTTCAGGCGGGCCTTCTCGCTCAGCTCGTCCAGGTTGACCTGGCCGTCGGCGCTGCACGGGAAGGCGAAGCCCCGGCCGGGCTGGAACAGCGAGCGGAAGCAGAGCTGGAAGGCGGTGGCGGTGGACTGGTTCATGGCTGTCTCCTGATGGAGTGAAGTCTGGTCGAACCCCGCGCGCGTTTAAACCATACGCAAGGCGTCCGCCGCGGTTTCCGGCTCATACGAACGGCTTGCCGCTTCGCGCAGCAGCGCCGCGTTTACGCAGCAGTTCCGGCGCATCGGCGAAGTCGCCCGCCAGCACGCGCGCGGCCTGCTCCTGCGCGACCGGGTCGTGCGCAAGGATGCGCGTGCCGGCGCGCAGGAGCGCGCCGGTGAGGTCGCGACTGGCCGCCTCGCGCATGTCGTCGGTGTTGGGCTTGAAGGCCCGGCCCCAGAGGGCTTTCGTGCGCAGCAGCGATCCAACCCCCCTGGTCATCGACATCGTTGCCGATTCCAGGCAGGGCTGCGCGCGCCGTGGGGCGGTTTCAGGCCGTGCGGATCACCGTGATGTGTTCCGTGCCGCTCTCCGGCAGCCACACCTCGCCCTTGCGGCCCAGGATCTGCCGGATGTTCGTACTGTCGCGCTCCATGGCGTAGCGCTCGAACTTCTCGGTCTTCGGGTCGAACGCGTACATCGCGTTGTTCGCCCACTCGCTGATCCACACGATGTCGCGCTCGTCCACGTACACCGCGTACACCTTTGTCGTCTCGCCGGGGGGCTTCCACGCGCGCCATGAACGCGCCTTCGGGTCGTACATCGACAGCTGCCCGCTGTTCCACTCGCTGACCCAGATGCGGCCCTGGCTGTCGCTCCACACGCGGCGCGCACCCTGGCCCTTGGTGGGCGGTTCGACGATGGTGGATTCGCCCGTGCGGCGATCGACGTGCGCGATGAAGGAGCCCGCGAGCGAGCACCACCACACGTCACCCGAGGGCGTGCTGCAGATGCCGTAGGGCCCGCGGCCGCGCGGCGATTCGCGTGCCACCACCTGGCCGGCCTTCACGTCCACCTTGCCGACGTAGCCGCCCTGGCCGGTGAACCAGAGGTTGCCGTCGCCGTCGAACGCGCAGGTGTTGAGGTTCGCGTAGCCGGGGCCGGCGGGCAGCGGGTAGAGCTTCACTGCGCGGTCGGGCCAGCTCACGCGCGCGATCGCGTTCTGCCCGCCGTCGGTGAGCCAGGCCGCCTTGTCCGGGCCCTGGATCACGCCGTGCGGCGACGAGCCGCTGCCGAGGGAAATGAGTTCCGTGCGCCCCGTCGCAGGCTCGAACCACCCGAGGTGGCCGCTTGCCTGCGCGCTGAACCACACGCCGCCGTCGGGCGCGGGCGCCACGTCGTGGATGCCGGTGCGGCGCGACGTGGCCAGCTTCCAGGACTGCATCTTGCCGGTGGCCGCTGCTGCGGGCAATGGGGCGAGGGCGGCCGCGCCGACCGCCGCGATCGCGTCACGTCTCGTGATGCCCATGGCGCTCTCCTCATGGCATGGAAAACGGCGCCATTGTGGCGCATACTCGCCGCGAGGAGGGACGCCCGCCATGGCCCATCCGACGGTTTCCGAAACGCTGTTCGAAAAGACCACGCTGCACAAGGCCTGCGCGTATTGCGGCGCGAAGCTGGAAGTGCTGGTGGCGCGCGCCGCCGAGGGCAACGAGCCCTTCGATTACGACTGCCTCGAATGCGGCAAGCAGTACGAGACCGAGGCAGCGATGCAGCCCGAGGTACGGCTCGTCGCGCCGCGCAACGACGGCAAGACCGACCGCTACCAGGAAACGATGTTCTGACGCGCCGTCAGTCCAGCCGCAGGCCGAAGTCCCGCACGATCGGGCCCCACATCTCGTACGCACCGCGCACCATCTGCGCGTACTGCTCCGGCGGCGCCTGGAACGGCTCGTAGTTGGCCTGCTCGAGCAGCTGGCGCACGCCCGCGTCCGCGCCGGCCGCCGACACGTGCTGGTTGATCGTGCCCACGACGTCGTCCGGCACGCGGCCGTTCGCGAAGATGCCGACCGAGCCGTTGTACTCGAAGCCCTGCACGCCCTGTTCGGCGAAAGTCGGCACGTCGGGCAGCGCGGGCATGCGCGTCGTGCCCGTCACGGCCAGCGGCCGCAGCTTGCCCGCCTTGATTTGCGCCATGCCCTGCGGCGAGGCCTCCACCGCGAGCTGCACGCGGTTTTCCAGCAGGTCGGGCAGCATCGGGCCGATGCCCTTGTACGGCACGTTCGTCATCTCCACGCGCCACTGGCGTGCGAGCATGGCGGGGTACGCGACCGAGATGAGGCCGCCCCACGAGGCGTAGTTGAGCTTGCCGCTGTTCGCCCTGGCGTACTGCGCCAGCTCCGCGAGGTTGCGTGCAGGCAGCGACGGGTGCACGACCAGCACGACGCCCGAGCGGAAGATCGGCGCCACCGGCCGCAGGTCCTTGAAGGGTTCGTAGCCGAGCTTCGCCAGCTGGTGCGGCAAGGCGGTGAGCACCGCCTCGGTCGCCAGCAGCAGCGTGTGGCCGTCCGGCGTGGCCTGCGCGGCGTCCTGCGCCGCGATCAGCTGGTTGGCGCCGCCCTTGTTTTCCACCACCACCGGCACGCCCCAGCGCTCGGCCAGCAGCGGCGCGATGCGCCGGCCCACGGCGTCGGCGCCGCCGCCGGGCGGGAAGGACACGACGAGCCGCACCGGCCTGCCCGCGACCGGGAAGCGCTGCTGCGCACGCAGCGCAGGCAAGGCCGTGAAGGCCGCCGCGCCCAGGAGCAGGCGGCGGCGGGCGATGAGGGCATTGGGCTGGGACATGGCAACCTCCTCGGGTTCGGCTGCCAGCCTAGTCAGCCGAAGTCACCGATCGGTAACGGATTCGCGCCATCGGCCGCGAGGCGCCGTGTGCGCGGCGACACCGCAACGCCGAACGCCAGGCCGATCTCCTGCTCCGCCCGCCGCAGCAGGGCCACCGCTTCGCCGCGCAGGCCGAGCGCCGCGCAGGCGGCGATCGCGCCCTGGTACAGCTCCTCGGCCGCGGGTTCGCGCAGCAGCGCGGACTCGAACAGGACCCGCGCGTCGGCATGCGCGCCGCGACCGGCAAGCATTGCACCGAGGTCGCACACCGCACGGATGAAGCGGCCGCGCAGGTGGTCGCGGACGGTGATGGCCCAGCCGTCAGCCTCCGGGCCGAGGAAGGGGCCGCCGTAGAGCGCGATCGCCGCGCGCAGCCCGGCCTCGCAAGGCGCTCGCCCGAGCAGGTCCTCGAACGTGGCGCGATCCACGTGCACGACGCGCGCATCCAGCCCGACGCGGCCCTCCCGGTGCAGCACCGCGGCCTCGCCGAGCAGCTTGCGCAGGCGGTGCAGCGCCGTGAGGAAGGCGCGGTGCGCCTCGTCGCCTTCCAGCTCGGGCCAGAGCGCATCCACCACCTGCGCGGCGGGCGCATGGCGTTCGCCCGCCACGAGCAGGTAGCGCAGCAGCTCCAGCACCTTGCGCGGCGGCTTGCGGCCGAAGGCGATGTCCTCGCCGGCGCGCTCCAGCGAGAGCGCGCCCAGCGTGCGCACGACCACCTGCCAGGGCCAGTCGGCGGCGCCGGCCCCCGGTGGCGCGGCGAGCCCGCGCTGCGCCACGACGTGGCGCACCCACGCGCGGTGCGTGCCCGCGCGCCATGCGACGACGCAATGGGTCGCGAACTCGGCTGGTTGCATCACGGCGTTGACGGGGCGCAGCACGCCCGCTGCCGCCATGGTCGCAAACGCCTTTCGCGTCGCCGCATCCGCCCCGGGCCGCCCGGCCGCGCGCAGGATCGCGGCCGCCGAGAGCCAGATGCCGATGCGTTGCGGCCGCACGCGGCCCCGGCGCGCGACGCGCAGCGCCTCGCGCAGGCCGCGCATCGCCTGCAGCGGGTCGCCCACTGCCGCCAGCGCGCGCGAGAGCACGCAGTGTGCATTGACCACCGCCATCGGCGAGCGCGCGTGCCGCGCGGCGGCAAGCGCCGAGCGTGCGAGTTCGATGGCGGCGCCGAAGCGGCCCGCGGCGAACTCGTAGCAGGCCAGCGTGTGGTCGCGGTGCGTGCGCTCGAAGGACGCGTCGGCCGCCGGTGGCGGCAGCGCGCGGATGGCGGCCGCGTGCCGGGCGGCCGCCGGCATGTCGCCCTCGGCGATCGCGATGTTCACCGGCAGCGTGTGCGGGAAGCCGAAGTACGTGACGCCGTGCTCCGCCGCGATCGCCGCTGCCGTGGCGAGCAGTTGCCGCGTTTCCTCGAGCTCGTGCGCATCGCCGCACCACGTGAGCACCACGACGTCGGACCACATCCAGGACAGGCGCGGCACCACGGCGGCGCCCTCGGCCAGCGCGGCGGCGCGCAGGCTGCGCACCACCTGCGGCGGCAGCGGCTGCGCGCCTTCGCGCCACAGCGCCGGCCCGCCGCGCATGCGGCACCCCAGCGCCAGGCGCATGTCGATGCCGACGGACGTGTCGCACACCAGGTCGATCGCGGCTTGCTCCGCATGGTCCCACTCGGGCGGGCTGTTGCGCGCGAACGCGCTGTAAGTGGCGGCCAGCATCCAGCGCAGCAACGTCGCGTGCTGCGCACCTTCGAGCCGCGCCAGCAGCCGCTCGGTGGCCGGCCCCCAGGCATCGAAGAGACGCCCGCCGGTGATGTGACACGAAGCGACGGCCTGCCACGCGTCCACCAGCGTGGGCAGCGGCGCCTGCGCTTCCAGCGCGGGCCACAGGGCCTGCAGTTCGCCCAGCGCTCGCAGCGGGTCGCGGCCCACCCATGCACGGGCGCGCCACAGCGCCACGAGCGGCCGCCCGGCGATCCACGATGGCGGCATGGCATCGGTCCATTCCAGCACCGTGCGGTGGCGCGACTGCCGCAGCAGCGCGGAGCCGGTTTCATCGAGCAGCCGCGCGATCGCGTCCCAGTCCTGCAGCTCGATCCACAGCGGCACGGCAGCGACGGCTTCGCCGTTGCCGGCAAGTGCCCGCGCCACGCGGCGGCGCACCGCGACGCGCGAAGCGGCGCCGCTGCTGCGTGCTTCCTCGCGCAGCAGGAATTCCTTGAGCAGTGGATGCAGGCGGTAAAGCGGCTGTGCACCGGGCAAGCGGAAGGTGAAGAAGGCGCTGCGCGCGAGCTCCTCCAGCACCGCCGCCGAGTCGTCGCGGCCGGTCACCGCCACGGCCACCTGCGGCGAGGCCACGGGCAGCAGGGCCATGAGCGTGAGCAGCTCGCGCCGCTCGCGCGGCAGCGCGCCCAGCAGTTCCGCCGCGATGTAATCGAACAGCGCATTGCGCGGCGGCAGCGGCTGGCCGGGCACATAGGTTTCAGCCAGCAGCCGCACGCCCGCGCACCAGCCCTCGGCCGCTGCGTGCAACTGCGGTGCGGCCGCCGCCGCGCGCGGGTGGCGCTTCTCCAGCAACTCGCGGGTTTCAGTGGCCGTGAGCCGCAACTCCTCGGGCGCGGGCACCGCGATGCGTTCATCGAGCCGGGCGCGCGCGAGCCGCTCGGGCAGCGGCTGGCGGCTGAGGACCATGACGGCCGCCGCGCCGCGGCATTCGGCCAGAAGCGCGTCGAGCACCAGCTCGCCTTCGCAACCCGGCGGCAGCCGTTCGGTGTTGTCCAGCACGAGCACGGCGCCCTGCGGCAGGTGGGCGCAGAGCCGGCGCACGAACGCACGCACCGCGCCGCCGAGGGGCTGGCGCGTGTCGGTGGCGCTGAAGCCCGGCAGCTGCCGGCTGCGCCGCGCGCGGGCCGCGACGGCCTCGCGCAGCAGGTGCAGGAAACCCCCCGCGTCCGCGTCGGTCTCGTCGATTTCGTACCAGAGCAGCGGCGCGCGCCGCGCCGCGGCCCAGCCGGCCGCGAGCGTCGTCTTGCCGCTGCCCGCCGGCGCGCCGAGCCACACCGCGCCGGCGGCCACGGCCTGGTCGAGCCGCGCATGAAGCCGTTCGCGCGCGACCACCTGGCGCGCGAGGCGGGGTGGCACGAGCTTGGCGGGCAGGGCCATGGATGCGGTCGGCGTGCAGCGCATTCTGCGCCGCTTCGCTCCCGGCCGCCAGTGGATCAGTCCTGAATGGGGTGAGGTCCAGCGTCGGCCCGTGGACACAACCGATGAACTTGTCGATCGCCTCCGATATCGCCCGTTGGCCGTGCTTGCCCGGGTCGCAATACCAGAATTTCGTCAGCAGGCCCTTGGCCTTTGCCTTCGCATCTTCCGGCGCGGCGGGGTTGGGCCCCGCGCTCGATCCAGGGGCAATGACCGAACGTGTCGTCGATTTCGTATCCATTTGGAGCTCCGCGGGGCGGCTGGCGCGGCGCGCCAGCACCGACCCGCAGGCGAGTTCGTGACGCCGGCTTCGATTCGGTTCATCAGGCCGGCGCGAGCCTGTTCTCGAGCCGGAGCCCCGAACCCTCGAGGTACGCGGTACAGAGATACGCCGTCTGGCGCGCCACTTCGGCGTCGAGCGAACCGGTCAGGACGACATCGGTCCCGTTGCGAGTGACGGTGATCGGCGTGGGCAGCTTGGCGCACTCGTGCTCCACCAGCCGGCACGCATACGTTTCCTTCAACAGCTTCCAGGCGGCCTGCGCCTGGGGCGTGCGTTGAAGTCTCGCCTGCAGGGCGGCGATGCCCTGCGTCCTGTTCGGGCCGAAGAGTTCCTTGTCGATGAGGTCGAGCACCTGCGGCACAGCGGCCGCAAGGTCGCCCCGCGACAGGCGGGTGACCAGCAGCGCGGCGCCGCGGTCGACGTCGCAATCGAAATGCGCCATCACAAGTGAGGCGGCCTCGTCCCACTCGTCCATGAACCGCAGCGTGCCGAGCAACTTCTTTGCGTAGCCGCGCTGCTCGCCTGCGAGCACGCCCGAGTCGATCACGGCGCGCACGATCCTCAGGTTGCCCGCGACGTTCGCGTTCGTGACGTCGAGGCACTCGTCGCACAGTTCCATGGCGTGTGCGTGGGCGGCAGCCGGCTCCATCAGGCGCAGGAGATGGAGGGCACTGAACATCAACTCGAGGTCGTGGCGTCCCAGCCTGATGAGCGCCTGCACCAGCGTGCCTGCGTTTTCGGGCAGTGGCACCAGGCGATTGACGAGGATCTTGATCGCCACCCCCATGGCCTGCGCACTCGGCGGCGCGCCGCCCGCCGCCGCCATGCAGGCCGTGAGCAGCTCCTTGGCCGCGGCGTCGTCGGGGCCGAATTCCGGGTCCATCAGCATGGCGAATGCCTGCTCGAAACCCGCATCGTGGAGGAGCACGGAGAAGGGGTCGCGCAAGGGCTGGTGCACCGGCTTGCCTTCATGCCATTCAAACACCAGGGCGCGGAAGCGTGCAGGCCGGTCCAGGCGAGTCGAGATGACGTTCATGCCCGGCGGCCGTTGGATGCCGAGGGGGTGGTCCGCACCGCGCGTAACCACCTCCACGTTGACGCCGGGCACGGGGTCCAGCATGTCGGGAAATGCAAGATGCAGTACGGCCTCACCCCGTGCGCGGCGACTCGGCTGCTCCAGCCAACCGGGCACCCGGATGCGGGTCAGCGCCGGCATCGAACCCTGCCGGGGCCAGAACATCGGGATGGCAGGGATGCCAAAGTCACGGAGGGGCAAATGGAGCGTGGTGACCGGATGGCCATTGGCCTGGGCCAGAATCCCCATCGCCTCGTCGAACGCGTCGCAGTCCATCAAGGCGTCCACGATGGCTGCGGCGTCATCCATCTTGCCCGTGGGGTTGCCGAATGGCGTGAGGTCGAGCGTCGCGCCCTGGACGCAACCGATGAACCTGTCGACCGTGTCCGCTACCAGCTGGGGGTCGTACCCGGTGTGGCCCAGGCCCTCCTGCAGCAGGCTCCTGGCCTTTGCCGTCGCATCCTGCGACGCGGCCGCGTTGGCGCCTGCAATGGATGCAGGCGCAATGACCCCCTGCATCTGAGGGCGCAAAAGTGTCGTCGATTTTCCGTCCATGTGGAGCTCCGCGGGGCGCCTGGTGCGGCGCGCCAGTCCCGACCCGCAGGCGAATTCGTCACGACGGGCACGACTTCGTTCCTCATGCCGGCGTCTGGCGCCACGCTTCGTTCAGCAGCTTCCAGGCGGCACCCCCTGCGGCGCGGCCATGCCCGCCGTTTCGTCCCTGCGCAACGGCAGCGCCAAGGCCGTTGGCGGCGGCTTCCCGCAGTTCGCCTACCGCTTCATGTAGGCGTCGCGCACGCGGCTCGCGTACGCCTCGGTCGCGAGGCAGCGCGACTCTTCGGCCTGCAGCACGGCATTGACGCGCGCGGCGTCGTCGTCGGGCAGCGTGCAGTCGATGGTGTCGTCGGACTTGCGCGCGGCGCACGCGACGGCCCATGTCACGTCGTAGAGCAGTTCGGCGGCGCGGCGGCAGTGTTCGAGCGCGCCCGGCGCGGCGGCGACCCGCTCGGCCGGCGCACGCACGCCGTCCATGCAGGCGATGGCCGCCGCCATGAGCGGGCCCGCGATCAAGAGGCCGAACCTGAGGCGCTGTTCCATGCCGCAACTCCCGCGAAAAGCGTAGCGCGAAACGGCGGCCCGCGTGCGGGCACTAAACTCGCGGGATGATGAACGGTGGGGCGCTGCGCGCCACGATGTACACCTTGGTTCTGGCTGTGGCCTTTGCGCTGACAGGCGCCGTCGTTGCGTCGGCGCAAACCGCGCCGCACGACCCGATGACGAGCATGCTGCCGGATGCGGCCGGTGCGGTGCCGTGGTCGGTCATGTCGAAGACGGCGATCCGCAAGATCGCAGGTCGCCTCGGCCCCGACTTCTCCGCCCAGCTGCGTGCGTACGACGGCAAGGTGGTCAAGCTGCAGGGCTACATCCTGCCGCTGGAGGCGGGCGAGCGGCACGGCCGATTCCTGCTGTCGGCCTGGTCGCCGACCTGCCCGTTCTGCCTGACCGCAGGGCCCGAAGCGATGGTGGAAGTGATCGCCCGCGTGCCGGTGCGTTACTCGCTCGAGCCCGTGGTCGTGCGCGGCCGCTTCGAGCTGCTGGCCAACGACGCGGGCGGCATGTTCTTCCGCCTGGGCGAGGCCGAGCCCGCCACCCTGAATTGACAACCCGAGGAGAAGCATGAAGTTCCCCACCCTGCGCGCTAGCGTGCTCGCGTGTGCCCTGTGCCTGGCCGGCAACGTGTTCGCGCAGGCGGCCAGCCTGCCGCCGATCAACGCCGCCACCGAGAGCGCCTATTCGCAGCTTGCCGCGAACCCGGCCGTGAAGAAGGCACTGGACTTCCTGAAGGCCGACGACGAGCACACGCTCAAGGAGCAGGTCGAGCTGACCGAAATCCCTGCGCCGCCCTTCAAGGAAGCCGTGCGCGCCGCCGAGTACCTCAAGCGCATGAAGGCGCTGGGGCTGGCCGATGCGCGCATCGATGGCGAAGGCAACGTGGTCGCTACGCGTAAGGGCAGCGGCCGCGGCCCGACGCTCGTGGTGTCCGCGCACCTCGATACCGTGTTCCCGGAAGGCACGGACGTGAAGGTGAAAGTGCGCGACAACAAGTACTACGCACCCGGCATCGGCGACGACGGCCGCGGGCTCGCGTCGCTGCTGTCGATCGTGCGCGCGCTGAACGACTCGAAGATGCGCACGGTGGGCGACATCGTGTTCATGGGCACGGTGGGCGAAGAGGAGCTGGGCGACCTGCGCGGCGTGAAGGCGTTCTTCCGCGAGCACCGCAACATCGACGGCTTCATCTCCTTCGACGGGCAGGACATCACGCGCGTGGTGAACGCGGCGACGGGCAGCCGGCGCTTCCGCATCATCTACACGGGGCCGGGCGGGCACAGCTTCGGCGCTTTCGGGCTGCCGTCCGCGACGCATGCGATGGGCCGCGCGCTCGCGAAGATCAGCGAGGTGCGCACGCCGGCGAATCCGAAGACGACGTTCACGGTGGGCACCGTGAAGGGCGGCACGTCGGTGAATGCCATCGCGGCCGATGCCGAGATCGGCCTGGACATGCGCTCCAACAGCGCCGTGGAGCTGAAGAAGCTGGAAGAGCAGATCCTCAAGCTCGCGCGCGACGCGGCCGACGAGGAGAACGCGCGCTGGAACCAGAAGGACGTGATCAAGGTCGAGTTCAAGCTGGTGGGTGACCGCCCGGCCGGCGACGGCTCGCCGGATTCGGCGATGCTGCACGCCGCGCGCAAGGCGTTGACGCTCGTGGGCGCGGAGGCCAGGAGCGTCACGGCGTCGAGCACCGACTCCAACCTGCCGATCAGCCTCGGCATCCCCGCGCTCACGCTGGGCAGCGGCGGCGTGGGCGGCGGCTCGCACGGGCCCGGCGAGTGGTACTCGCCGGTGAATGCGTGGCTGGGACCGCAGAGCGAGTTGCTGACGATCCTGGGGCTCGTGGGCGTGGAGGGCGTGAGCCAGCCCCTGCTGCCGAAACGCTAACGGCCCAGACGCGACTGGCCCGTTTCCGCTGACGCGAGCGCGGGAGCCAGTTCGCGCGCGAGTTGCGCCACGATGCGGCTCGCGGGCGTGACGGGTCGCGCGTTGGTCTGCGCCATCCACGTCACCTGCGTCATGCGCGGTTCGACGAGCGTGGCCCAGGAGAAGCGCGCTGCGCCGTAGTCGCGCACGGCCACGTGCTGCGGCACCACGGTGCACAGGCCGGCGTTGGCGATGGAGTCCATGATGATCGCCTCCGAGCCGCTCTCGAAGACGAACTTCATTTCCAGCTTGTACCTCTGCGCCGCGGCTTCGATCGCGGCGAGCAGGGCATTGGGGCGGATCGGGATGGCCATCGGCACATCAGCGAGCTGGCGGAACGAAACCTCCTTCGCCTTGAGGACGGGCAGGCCCTTGCGGCCCACCACCACCATCGGCGAGCGCAGCAACGCATCCGCGCCGCGCACCGAGCCGCGGCCATAGCGGTTGAACAGGCCGAAGTCGAGGCGGCCCGCCGTCACCCACTCCTCCACCTGGCCGCTGAAGCCTTCGTGCGCGCGCAGGCGGATGCGCGGGTATTCCTTCTGCAGCCGCGCGCACAGTTGCGCGACGAGCGGGCGCACGGCGGGGACCACGCCGATGTCGACGGTTCCTGAGGGGCTGGCGTACTCGCCGCGAAGCTCGGCCATCAGTGCATCGGCTTCGGCGAGCAGCGACTTCGCGCGCGGCAGCACGCGCCGGCCGAGATCGGTGAGCACCACGCCGCGCCCGGTGCGGTGGAACAGGCGCGCCTGCGCCTCGTGCTCCAGCGCGGCGAGCTGGCGGCTGAGCGCCGAGGTGGCGACGCCGAGCGCGGCGGCACTGCGCGTGAGGCTGCCATGCTCGGCGACGCTGCAGAAGGCGGCCAGGTGGGCGTGGAGGTCCATGGCGTGGTTTGCGTTCGGCGGAAACCTGCTTTACCGGTTTTCGGCTTCCAGCATAGCGCAGGCGGGGCTAACCTGCGGCCCATGACATTGCCTACTTCTACCGGTCCGCTCGCCGGGCTGCGCGTGATCGACATCTCCACCGTGGTGGCCGCGCCCTTCGCCGCCGCACTGCTGGCCGACTACGGCGCTGACGTCGTGAAAGTGGAGATGCCCCAGGGCGGCGACGCGCTGCGGGCGCTGGCGCCGCACAAGGACGGCGTGCCGCTGTGGTGGAAGGTGACGAACCGCGGCAAGAAAGGCGTGACGCTGGACCTGCGCCAGCCCCGTGGCCGCGAGTTGCTGGGCGAGATGGTCGCGGGCGCCGACGTGCTCGTGGAGAACTTCCGCCCAGGCACCCTGGACCGCTGGGGCATCAGCGCCGAGTGGCTGCATTCGATCAACCCCCGCCTGACCATCCTGCGCATGACGGGCTTCGGCCAGACGGGGCCGTATCGCGACCGGCCCGGCTTCGCGCGCGTGTTCGAGGCCATGAGCGGCTTCACGCAGATCTGCGGCGAGGAAGGGCGCATGCCGGTGCACATGGGCTACCCCATCGCCGACGCGGTGGGCGGGCTGTTCGGCGCGGTCGGCATCCTGTCTGCGCTGCTCAAGCTGCGCAGCGATCCCGCGGCGCGTGGGCAGGAGATCGATTGCTCGATCACGGAGGCGATGCTGCGCACGCTCGAATTCCTGCCCATCGAATACGACCAGCTGGGCGCGGTGCGCACGCGCTCGGGCAACCGCAGCCAGTACGCGGCGCCCGGCAATATCTATGCGACCCGCGACGGGCGCCACGCGTCCATCGCCGCGTCCACGCAAAGTATCTTCGAGCGGCTCTGCGTCGCGCTCGACCTCGGGGAACTCCCCGGCGACGCGCGCTTCGAAACCAACGCACAGCGCGTGAAGAACCGCGATGCGCTCGACCTCATCATCGGCGAGGCGATCGGGCAGCTCGACCTTGACGAACTGCGCGCCCGGCTCGACGCGCATGAAGTCGGCTTCTCGCCGATCTACGACGCGGCCGACATCTTTGCCGACCCGCAGTTCCGCGCGCGCGAAGCGCTCGTGAGCGTGCCCGACAGCGAGCTGGGCGCCGTGCGCATGCAATGCGTGGTGCCGCGCTTCTCCGCCACGCCTTGCGCGGTGCGGCACGCCGGCCCCGCTCATGGCGAACACAATGAAGAGGTGTACGGCGCGCTGGGCGTCGACGCCGGCGAACTGCAGCGGCTGCGCGAGCAGCGCGTGATCTGAACCGAAGGAGACAAGCATGGAATTGACACGCCGCAGCCTCGTGGCCGCCGCTGCGTGCATCGCACTGCCTGGCGTGCGCGCGCAGGACCCGTCGAAGACCTTGAAGATCCTGGTGGGCTTCCCGGCCGGGCAGGCGACCGACATCGTCGCGCGCATGCTCGCCGAGCGCCTCACGGGCGCGCTGGAGCAACCGGTGATCGTGGAGAACCGGCCGGGGCAGGGCGGCAGCGTCGTGCTGGGCGTGGTCGCCAAGTCGCCGCCGGACGGTACCGTGATGACGCTCTCCGCGCTGGCCGGCTACTGCGTCAACCCGCACCTGTACAACAACGTGCCTTACCAGACGCTGAAGGACCTGGACCCCGTGGGCACGGTGGCCGACCTGCCGCTCGCGCTCGTGGTGAATCCTTCGGTGCCCGCGAAGACGCTGCCCGAGCTGGTGGCGTACGTGAAGCAGAACCCGGACAAACTCTCGCATCCGTCGTCGGGCAACGGCACGCTGTCGCACCTGCTGATGGAGGACTTCAAGCGGCGCGCGGGCGTGCGCATGCTGCACGTGCCGTACCAGGGCAGCGGCAAGGCGATGACGGACCTCGTGGGCGGCATGGTGCAGGTGGGGCTCGACACGATCGCAGTCACCTTGCCGCTCGTGCAGTCGGGCCGCCTGCGCATGCTGGCCGTGGGGACGCCCAAGCGCATCCCGACACTTGCGGACGTGCCGACGATCGCGGAGCTGGGCTACCCGGGTTTCGAAGCCGTCGCGTGGATCGGGCTCTCGGCGCCGGCGGGCACACCCGCGCCGCTTCGCGAGCGCGTCAACGCAGCCGTGCAGCGCACGCTGAAGTCGCCGGACTTCGTGCAGAAGCTCGTGGGCATCGGCGCGTTGCCGCGGCCGGGCAGCGTGGCGGAGTTCGGCGGTCTGCTGAAGACGGAGTACGTGCGCTGGGGCCGCATCGTGCGCGCGAGCGGCGTGCGGGTTGACTGAGATGGCCTCGAAGGCAAGCGGGCCGCTCGCGGGCGTGCGCGTGCTGGAGATGGCCGGCATCGGGCCGGGGCCGTTCGCCTGCATGCTGCTGTCGGACCTCGGCGCGGACGTGCTGCGGATCGATCGGCCGCCTGCGAAACAGGTGCAGGCAGCACATCGCGGGCCCGACACCACCAACGTGACGCTGCGTGGCCGCGCCACGCTGCACGCGGACCTGAAGCAGACGGCGGATCGGGACCGGGTGCTTTCGCTCGCGGCGAACGCGCACGTGCTCGTCGAAGGTTTCCGCCCGGGTGTGATGGAGCGGCTTGGCCTGGGGCCGGATGAATGCCTGGCTCGCAATCCCGCGCTGGTGTACGGGCGCATGACGGGCTGGGGCCAGGACGGGCCGCTCGCGCACAGCGCGGGACACGACATCAACTACATCGCGCTCACCGGCGCGCTGCATGCGATCGGGCCGCGCGAGGGCAAGCCCGTCGTTCCGCTGAACCTCATCGGCGACTTCGGTGGCGGTGCCCTGTACCTTGCCTTCGGGATCGTCAGTGCGCTGCTGGAAGCGCGCGCTTCGGGGCATGGGCAGGTGGTGGATGCCGCGATCGTCGACGGTACGCTCTCGCTGATGGGCATGGTCTACGGCCGGCTGGCGGCGGGTGCGTGGCGCGACGAGCGCGGCGCGAACCTGCTCGACGGCGGCGCGGCCTGGTACGACACCTACGAGACCGCGGACGGCAAGTACATCTCGATCGGCGCGATCGAGCCGCAGTTCTACGACGACCTGTGCGCTCGCATGGGGCTGCCTGCGCCGGAGCGTGGCGGCGAGCGCGCGAGCGCGGAAGATTTGCGCGCGCTCTTCCTCACGCGCACGCGCGAGCAGTGGTGCGAGCTGCTCGAAGGCACCGATGCGTGCTTCGCGCCGGTGCTGGGCCTCACCGAGGCGGCGGCGCATCCGCACAACGTCGCGCGCCGCAACATGGTCGAGCTCGGCGGCGTGCTGCAGCCCGCTGTGGCGCCGCGGTTCTCGCGAACGCCGGGTGCGATCCAGTCGCCGCCGGGCGTTCCCGTCGAGTCGGGCGAGGCGCGCGCGCAGCGCTGGTTGGACGGTTAGGTCTCCTGACAGGTTTGGTGGTGCAGCCCTTGCGGCCACGCGGCCGCAGGCGCAAGCTCTCGGCTCCCCGAACCCAACCCAGGAGGATTGCCATGGACACCCGCACCGTCGCCGCCGAATTCACCCGCTTGTGCAAGGAAGGCAAGGCCGACGAGGCCGGCGCGCGCTTCTGGTCCGACAAGGTCGTGTCGATCGAGGCCATGGACGGCCCGATGGCCCGCTGCAACGGCCTGAAGGAAGTGCAGGCGAAGGGCGAGTGGTGGTACGCCAACCACGACGTCCACTCGTTCGAGACCGAAGGCCCTTATGTCAACGGCGACCAGTTCGCCCTGCAGTTCAAGATCGACGTCACGCCGAAGAACGGCGAGATGGCGGGCAAGCGGATGCAGATGACGGAGGTGGGGCTCTACACAGTCAAGGACGGGAAGGTGGTGGAGGAGCGGTTCTTCTACTAGTGTTCTCATAATTGCTTCAAATGAAGCTAAAATTGCTTCATGCCTTCGACTGCGGCTTTCCTGCTTGGCCAGACCCGCTCTTCGGTGCTCGCAGCCTTGTTGCTTCACCCTGAATCGTCACTGCACGTGCGCGAGCTGGCGCGGCTGACCGGCGCCTCGCCCGGGTCGCTGCACCGCGACCTGCGAGCGATGGCGGACCTCGGCCTGTTGCTGCGGCACGAAGTAGGGCGGCAGGTCCACTACCGCGCCAACGTGGAGTCCCCGATCTTTCCGGAGCTGGCGGGGTTGCTGCGCAAGACGGCCGGCGTGGTCGACGTCCTGCGCGACGCCCTCACTCCAGTTTCAAGGAGCATCGAATTTGCGTTCGTCTACGGGTCGATCGCTCGCGGGTCGGAACATGCACACAGCGATGTGGACGTGATGATCGTTGGCGATCTCGAGTTCGCGGATGCCGTCATCGCGCTTTCGGCTGCGCAACCCACCCTGCGCCGTGACATCAATCCCACCGTGCTGACCCGCAGTGAATTCGAGAGGAAGCTGAAACAGCGGGATGGCTTCGTCGCGCAGGTATGGAAAGCCCCGAAACTGTGGCTCGTCGGCGATGAAAAGGCGGTCGCGCGGTGAGCCTCGAGAACCTGGTCAAGATCAAGCAGCTGCAGCACCACACGACGAGCCCGCAGGAGGTTGCACGGTTGCTCGGCGCCGCGAGCGGCAGCCTCACGGACGCCATGAACGAGCGCCTGAGCGACGCCTCCCGATTCGATCTCGCGTACAAGTGCATCATGCAGTGCGCGATGGTCGCATTGCTGGCGAATGGTTATCGGCCGTCCACAACGATGCCGGGCCACCATCAGACGATGATTCAGTCGCTGCCGCTCACCTTGGGTGTCGAGAAAGAGATGTGGGTCGTCCTGGACACGCTGCGGAAGAAGCGGAACCAGAGTGATTACTCGGGCGAGTTGATCGAACCGGCAGCGGTGCGCGCTTGCGTCGATCACGCGCAGGCTCTTCAGACACGGATCAAGGACTGGCTGCAGCGCCACCGTCCCGACCTGGCGCCAAAGTAAAAAGCGGCCCGAGGGCCGCTTCTCATTACAGCGTGTCGATGAACGACCGCAGCTTGTCGCTGCGGCTCGGGTGCTTCAGCTTGCGAAGCGCCTTCGCCTCGATCTGGCGGATGCGCTCGCGCGTGACGTCGAACTGCTTGCCCACTTCTTCCAGCGTGTGGTCGGTGGACATCTCGATGCCGAAGCGCATGCGCAGCACCTTCGCCTCGCGCGGCGTCAGCGAATCGAGGATGTCCTTCACCACGTCGCGCAGGCCGGCCTGCATGGCGGCTTCGATCGGCGCGGTGTTGCCGGTGTCCTCGATGAAATCGCCAAGGTGCGAATCGTCGTCGTCGCCGATCGGCGTCTCCATGGAGATCGGCTCCTTGGCGATCTTCATGATCTTGCGGATCTTGTCCTCGGGGATCTCCATCTTGGCCGCCAGGATGGACGCATCGGGCTCGAAGCCGAACTCCTGCAGGTGCTGGCGGCTGATGCGGTTCATCTTGTTGATCGTCTCGATCATGTGCACCGGGATGCGGATGGTGCGCGCCTGGTCGGCGATCGAGCGGGTGATGGCCTGGCGGATCCACCACGTGGCGTACGTGGAGAACTTGTAGCCGCGGCGGTATTCGAACTTGTCCACCGCCTTCATCAGGCCGATGTTGCCCTCCTGGATGAGGTCCAGGAACTGCAGGCCGCGGTTGGTGTACTTCTTGGCGATCGAGATCACCAGGCGCAGGTTGGCCTCGATCATCTCCTTCTTGGCTTCGCGCGACGACACCTCGCCCGCGTTCATGCGCTTGTTGATCTCCTTGAGCTCGGCCAGCGGCACCACCACCTGCGACTGCAGGTCGATCAGCTTCTGCTGCAGCTCCTGGATGGCCGGCACGTTGCGCTGGATCACCGCGCTCCACGGCTTGCCGGCGGCGGCCTGCTTCTCCACCCAGCGCAGGTTCAGCAGGTTGGGCGGGAACTCCTTGATGAAGGTTTCCTGCGGCATGCCGCACTTGTCCACGATGATGCGGCGCAGCTCGCGCTCCTTCTTGCGCACGTCGTCCACCTGGCCGCGCACCATGTCGCACAGCTTCTCGATGGTCTTGGCCGTGAAGCGGATGGTCATCAGCTCTTCGCTGAGGGCGTGCTGGCACTTCGTGTAGGCGGGCGAGCCCCAGCCTTCCTTGTCGTAGGCCTTGTGCACCTTCTCGAAGTACACCGCGATCTTGTCGAACTTCTCGAGCGCGGCGGCCTTCAGCTCCTCGAGCTTGCGCGTGAGCGCCTTGCTGCCGCCCGAGCCGTCGTCGTCGTCGTCGGCGTCGAACTCGTCGAAGTCTTCCTCGGCCACGTAGTCGTCGGCCTCGTTCGGGTTGGAGAAGCCGTCGACCACCTGCGAGATCACCAGCTTGCCCTCGCGGATCTCGGCGGCCATGCGCAGGATCTCGGCGATGGTGGCGGGCGAGGCGGAGATCGCCTCCATCATCGCCATCAGGCCGCCTTCGATGCGCTTGGCGATCTCGATCTCGCCCTCGCGCGTGAGCAGCTCCACCGTGCCCATCTCGCGCATGTACATGCGCACGGGATCGGTGGTGCGGCCGAATTCACTGTCGACGGTGGACAGCGCGGCTTCGGCTTCCTCTTCGGCTTCTTCCGTCGTTGCCGCCGTTGCCGTGGTGTTGTTCAGCAGCAGCATCTCGGCGTCGGGCGTCTGCTCGTACACCGCCACGCCCAGGTCGTTGAGCATCGTGACCACGGCTTCCATCGTCTCGGCGTCCACCAGCTTGTCGGGCAGGTGGTCGGAGATTTCCGCGTGCGTGAGGTAGCCGCGCGTCTTGCCGAGCGTGATGAGGGTCTTCAGGCGCTGGCGGCGCTTGAGCATCTCCTCTTCGGTGAGGATGGTCTCGTCGAGGCCGAACTCCTTCATCAAGGCGCGTTCCTTCGCCTTGCTGATCTTCATGCGCAGCGGCTTGACCTTCTCGGCGACCGCTTCGACCGCGGGCTCGCTGTCGACGAAATCGGCTTCGACGTCGCCCAGGTCCTCGTCATCGAGGCCGGGCTTGCCCGGGGCTGCGGTGGCCTCGGCGGCCTTCGGCTTGCGGCCGCGCTTGGCACCCGTCGCGGGCGCCGCGGCGTCGGCCGTGGCGGCCTTGGGCGGACGGCCCGGTTTCTTCTTCACCACCTCCTCGGTGGCGGCGGCGACTTTCTTTTCTTCCTTGGCGGCGGGCTTGGCAGGGGACTTCGTGGGCACGGGCTTGGCGGTGTGGGTGGGCTTGGGGGCGGCCTTGGCCTTGCTGTCGGTCTTCACGACCTTCAACTGGGCCTTCGGGGCGGGCGATTTCGCGCTGGTGGGTTTGACCTGCTTCCTGGCAACAGGTTTCGCGGCGGGCTTTGCAAGCTTCGCGGACTTTTGAGCGGGCATGAACAAATACCTCGGAGTCAAAGAACTCGGCAGAAACACACAATGCGCCATGAACGACCCGGCGCGGGACGGTGCTGGCGAGCACCTAAGGGCAAGATGTCTGGGCGAACATTTGGTGTGCAGTCCTTGCGGGTGAATGGCTTGCCCACTTTGGGGTGCCCGCTTGTGTAGCGAGCCGGCCGTTCCGGAGGTGCTGCTGTCGCTCTTGCCGCTAGCAAACCCTACATTATATCGTTGGTCGCGAAAATCAAGAGGCGGTGTTGTTGCCGAGCAATTCCTTCTGGCGCCGGGACAGCTCCAGAAGGCGCTCGTGGCGGCCGGGGTCGGAGGCCGGCATCTGCGAGACACGAATGATTTCGTTTGCAATTGCGTCGAGCCGGATGCCCCGAACAGCGCGCCTCATCTCGGGAACGCCGATCTCCTCGGTCTCCGAAACGCCGCTCGAAGGCTGAAGGTTGTCCAGCTCGGCCAGTTTCAGCGCCAGCTCGCGGAAAGGCTGGTCGGCCAGGCCCACCTCGAGCGCAGCCCACGGCTGTGCCCCATGTTCGTGATAGCCGCTGTCTACCCATGAAAACAGGTCGCCGTGCGGCGATGGCAGTTCGCACAGGAGGTGATGTTCGTCATCCGTCAGCTCGTGCCACGCCTCGGTGTTGCGCAGCACGATCCGCGCGATCTGCTCGGCCAGCGCGACCGACTTGGGCTTGATCGCCTGCCGATGGCCCGCGCCGTAAGCGCGCTTCTGGTACTCGCCGCCACGCCGGGCCGGGCGCGCCTTCGACGCCGTCGCGATCCCCCAGAACTCCATCAGCTCGTGCTCTCCAAGCTGGGAGCGCTCCGAGAACTGGCTCAGCAACTGGCGTTTCAGCGCGCCATCGGGCATCTGCTTCCACAAGGGCGCGGCATTGCTCAGCATGCGCGAGCGGCCCTCAGCCGTCGAAAGGTCGCAGTCTTCAGCAGTCGCTTCCACGAGGAACGTGCTCAGCGGCACGGCGCCCTGGACGTAGCGCGCGAAAGCGTCCCGCCCATGCTCGCGAATGAAGCTGTCCGGATCGTGCTCGGGGGGCAGGAAGAGGAACTTCACCGTGCGGACATCCGTGGCGTACGGCAACGCACCTTCTAGCGCCTTGCGCGCAGCCCGGCGGCCCGCGGCGTCGCCATCGAAGGAAAACACCACGGTGTCGGTGAACCGGAAGAGCTTGTGGACGTGCTCCGTCGTGCACGCCGTGCCCAGTGTCGCGACCGCATTGGGGAACCCGAGTTGCGCGAGCGCCACGACGTCCATGTAGCCCTCGGTGACGAGCACGTAGCCGGCCTCGCGCAAAGCGTTGCGGGCCTCGAAGAGGCCGTACAGCTCGCGGCCCTTGCTGAACACAGGCGTTTCCGGCGAATTCAGGTACTTTGGTTTGTCGTCGCCCAGTACGCGGCCGCCGAAACCGATGCATTCTCCCTTCACGTTGCGGATGGGAAACATCACACGGTCGCGGAACCGGTCGTAGCGCTTGTCGTCCTCCTCGTTGACGATGACCAGGCCGCTTTCCACGAGCAGCGGATCGTCGTACTCGGGGAACACGCTCGCGAGCGATCGCCAGCCTTCCGGTGCATAGCCCAAGCCGTACATCCTGGCGATCTCGCCGGACACGCCGCGGCCCTTGAAGTAGCCGATGGCGCGTTGCGAAGTGCGCAGGTGCTTCCGGTAGGCCGCGCCGGCTTTCTCGAGCACGTCGGTCAGCGTTTGCTGCTTCTGCCTCTCCTCGGCGGCCCGGGCGCGGTCGGCGGGCGAACGGTCTTCCTCCGGCACCTGCATGCCGTACTGTCCCGCGAGGTCCTTCACGGCCTCCACGAAATTCATCCCGGCGTAGTCCATCAGGAAGCCGATGGCGTTGCCGTTCTTGCCGCAGCCGAAGCAGTGATAGAACTGCTTCGCAGGGCTGACGGTGAAGGAGGGCGACTTCTCCCCATGAAACGGGCACAGGCCGAGGTAGTTGGCGCCGCCCTTTTTCAGCTGGACATAGCGGCCGACAATGTCCACGACATCGGCCCGGGAGACGAGCTCCTGGATGAAAGCTTGGGGAATGGCCACCCGGTTAACCTACGTACGAAGAATCAAGGAGAGCTGGCATGGCAAGCATTTTCGACCAGGACCTGGCGCGTAACGGCGCCAACCACGCGCCCCTGTCCCCGCTGTCGTTCATCGAGCGGGCGGCCGAGGTCTATCCGCAGCGTACAGCAATCGTTCATGGCAACCTGCGGCGCACCTGGGCCGAGACGTACGCGCGCTGCCGGCAGCTCGCGAGCGCGCTCGCACGGGCGGGGCTCGGCAAGGGCGACACGGTCGCGGTGATGCTGCCCAACACGCCGCCGATGGTGGAGGCGCACTTCGGCATCCCGATGGCGAGGGCGGTGCTCAACACGCTCAACACGCGGCTCGACGCGGAAGCGATCGCGTTCATGCTGGACCACGGAGAGGCTAAAGCCGTGATCGTCGACGTCGAGTTCGCGCCCGTCATGCAAAAGGCGATCGCGCTGCGCGAGTCGAAAGCGCCGCTGCTCGTGATCGATGCCGAGGACGCGCTGTTCGCCGGCGAGGCGCGGCGCATCGGCAGCACGACGTACGAGGACTTCGTCGCGAAGGGCGACGCCGGTTTCGCGTGGGACCTGCCGGCGGACGAGTGGGACGCCATCGCTCTCAACTACACGAGCGGCACCACCGGCAACCCCAAGGGCGTGGTCTACCACCACCGCGGCGCGGCCATCAACGCCATCTCCAACATCCTCGAGTGGGACATGCCCAAGCACCCCGTCTACCTGTGGACGCTGCCCATGTTCCATTGCAACGGCTGGTGCTTCCCGTGGACCGTGGCCGCGCGCGCGGGCGTGAATGTCTGCCTGCGCAAGGTGGAAGCGAAAGCCATCCTCGACGCGATCAGGGAACACGGCGTCACGCACTACTGCGGCGCGCCTATCGTGCACGGCCTGCTGGTGAACGCACCGGACGAGATGAAGCAGGGCCTGCCGCGCGGCGTGAAGGCGATGGTGGCGGGCGCGGCGCCCCCGGCATCGTTGATCGAAGGCATGGAGAAACTCGGCTTCGACCTCACGCACGTGTACGGCCTCACCGAGGTGTACGGCCCCGCGACCGCGTGCGCGAAGCACGAGGAGTGGGACGCGCTGGACATCGGCGAACGCGCGCGCCTGAACGCGCGCCAGGGCGTGCGCTACCACCTGCAGCGCAGCGCGCGCGTGATCGACCCGAAGACGATGCAGCCCGTGCCGATGGACGGCGAGACCATGGGCGAGATCATGTTCCGCGGCAACATCACCATGAAGGGCTACCTCAAGAACCCCAAGGCGACGCAGGAAGCGTTCGCCGGCGGCTGGTACCACACGGGCGACCTCGCGGTGCAGTACCCCGACGGCTACATCAAGATCAAGGACCGCAGCAAGGACATCATCATCTCCGGCGGCGAGAACATCTCGTCGATCGAGGTCGAGGACGTGCTGTACCGCCACCCCGACGTGCTTGCAGCGGCTGTCGTGGCCAAGCCCGATGCGAAGTGGGGCGAGACGCCCTGCGCGTTCGTCGAGCTCAAGCCGGGTTCGAAGCTCACGCCCGAGGAGGTGGTGGCGCACTGCAAGAAGCACCTCGCGGGCTTCAAGGTGCCCAGGGCGGTGGTGTTCGGCGAGCTGCCGAAGACCAGCACCGGCAAGATCCAGAAGTTCGAGCTGCGCAAGAAAGCCGGCTCGGCGGATGCGATCGATGTCTAGTCAGGACTTCAGCGCGAGGCCGAGCTTCTCGACGATCTCCTTCTCCTTCGCGTACTGCTCGCGGATGAACTTCTCGAAGTCCGCGCTGTTCAGGTAGATCACCGACTGGTCGTACTTCTCGAAGGTGGCCAGCACGGCCGGGTCGTCCAGCGTCTTGCGGAAGGCGTCGTGCAGGCGGCGGACGATGGCGGAGTCCATGCCCTTCGGCCCACCGATGCCGAACGGCGAATCGGCCAGCGTCTCGAACCCGAGTTCGTGAAGCGTCGGTATGTTCGGCCAGCGCTTCGTGCGTTTGCTGCCGTATGTGGCCAGCAGGCGCATCGTGCCCGCTTCGACATGCGAACCCCAGCCCGTGGAGTCGCTGTGGGACATGATGTGGCCGCCAAGCAGTGCCTGCATGCCTTCGGCCACGCCCTTGAACGGCACGTGCTGCATCTTGATGCCGGCCTTGAAGGCGAACTCTTCCACGGCCAGGTGCGGCGTCGTGCCGTTGCCCGGCGAGCCGAACGTGAACTGCCCGGGGTTGGCTTTGCACCAGGCCACCAACTCGGGGATCGTCTTCACTGGTGAGTCCGCCCGGACCACCAAGCCGAACGTGTAGCCGGTGAGGCAGGCGATGAACGTGAAGTCCTTCAGCGGGTCGAACTGCATTCGCTGCATGTGTGGGAACCGTGCGATGCCGATCGTCAGCTGCGACAGGGTGTAGCCGTCGGGCTTCGCCGTCACGAGCTCGTTCGGCCCGAGCATGCCGCCCGCGCCCGGCTTGTTCTCCACCACGAACTGTCCGCCCAGCGCCTTCCCTGCGCTCTCCGCCAGCGAACGCATGACGGCATCGGTGGAGCCGCCCGGCGGCCACGGACAGATCAGGCGGATGGGCCGCGCGGGAAAGGCTTGCGCGAACCCGATCGAGGGCAGCGCGATGGCCGATGCGATGCCGCCGGCCAACACGCGTCGGCGCGTGACGAGTCCCATGGTCGCCTCCTCGTGAGAGAGGAGGCCATGCTACGCCTGCTCAGCCTTTGCTGGCGAGCCCCAGCCGCTCGATGGTCGCCTTCTCCGCCGCGAAAGTCTCGCGCGCCCACTTCGTGTACGTCGGCGTGTCCATGTAGATCACGGTCTGGTCGTACTTCTCGAAGGTGGCCATCACCGCGGGGTCGTCGAGCGTCTTCCTGAACGCGTCGTGGATCGTCTTGACGACCGCGGGGTCCATGCCCTTGGGCCCGCACACGCCGAAGGGAGAATCGGACACGGTCTTGTAGCCCAGCTCGTCGAGCGTCGGCACGGTGGGCCAGCGCTTGGTGCGCTTGCTGCCGTACGTGGCCAGCAGGCGCAGCTTGCCGGACTCGACGTGCGGGCCCCAGCCCGTCGCATCGCTCGCGGCCATGATGTGGCCGCCCAGGATGGCCTGCATGTTCTCCGCGTTTCCCTTGAACGGCACGTGGTTCAGCTGGATGCCGGCGCGCTGCGCGAACTCTTCGACGGCAAGGTGCGGGCTGGTACCCACGCCCGTGGAGCCGTACGTCACCTTGCCAGGGTTGGCCTTCGCGTAATCGACCAGGTCCTTGATCGACTTGAACGGCGAGTCGGCGGGCACGACCAGGCCGAACGTGTAGCCGGTCAGGCAGATGATCCACGTGAAGTCCTGCAAGGTGTTGAACTGCACCTTCTGCATGTGCGGGATGCGGAACACGCCGTGCGGCAGCTGGCTCAGCGTGTAGCCATCGGGCCGTGCATTGACAAGCTCGTTGGCACCGAGCATGCCGCCGGCGCCGGGCTTGTTGTCGATGACGATGCTCTGGCCGAGAATCTTCGATGCGCTCTCGCAGTACGAGCGCATCACCGCATCGGTGGAGCCACCGGCAGGCCAGGGGCAGATCATCCGGATGGGGCGGTTGGGGTAGCCGGATTGCGCGAGCGACGGCAACGCGACAACGGCAGAGGTGGCGAGCGCCGCGCGCATGACGCGGCGCCGGTCCGGGCGAGGAAGCATTCGAGGGTCTCCTTGTTACAGCGCAGTGATTCTTGGCCCCGCGTGCCCGGCCGGGCATGCATACTTTCCCGCATGCTCAGCCCCGCCGTCGCTTACGTGACAAGCCACCCCTGGGAGTTCGCCAAGCGCGTGCTCAAGGGGTTCAAGCAGAACCAGGGGCTGCTGCTGGCGGGTGCGGTTGCCTACTACGCGCTGCTGTCGGTGGTGCCGCTGCTCATCCTCGTGGTGATCGGCGCGTCGCACTTCGTGGAGCAGCGCGAGCTGCTGGCGACGCTCGGCCGCTATCTCGAATGGATCGTGCCGGGCCAGTCGAAGGCGATCGTGGCCGAACTGCACAACTTCGTGACGCACCGAGACTTCGTCGGCTGGGTGCTGCTCGCGACCATGCTGTTCTTCAGCTCGCTGGGGTTCACGGTGCTCGAGAAGGCGATGACGGTGATCTTCCTGCACCGCCTGAACGTCCGCAGGCGGCACTTCCTCGTCTCGGCGCTGCTGCCCTACGCGTACATCGTGTGCCTAGGCTTCGGCTTCCTCGTGGTCACCGTGATGGCGGGTGCGCTCGAAGCGCTGGGCCAGGACCGCGTGGCGGTGCTCGGCCGCGAGTGGTCGCTTCAGGGGTTCTCCGGCGTGCTGCTCTACCTGCTCGGTTTCGTCGGCGAGGTGTTCCTGCTCACGTCCGTGTACATGGTGATGCCCGTCGGGCGCCTCGTCTGGCGGCACGCGCTGATCGGCGGCGCGACGGCCGCGGTGCTGTGGGAGATCACGCGGCACCTGCTCGTGTGGTACTTCTCCACCGTGTCGAAAGTAAACGTGGTCTACGGTTCGCTCACCACGGCCATCGTCGTGCTGTTCTCGCTCGAGATCGCCGCGACCTTGCTGCTGCTGGGCGCGCAGGTGATCTCCGAGTACGAGCGGATCGAGCGCAAGGGAGCGCCCGCGCCTACTCCCCCATGACGATGCCTTCGCGGCGCGGGTCGGCGCCGCCGAAGTAGCCGGCCGGCGTCTTCTGCACGGCCTGCAGGCCGCTGGTCATGTCCTGCTCGCGCACTTCGGCGCCGCGCGCCTTGAGCGCCTCGACGGTTGTTGGCGGAAAGCGCTTCTGCTCGAGGATCGTGGGTCCGTTGTACGAGCCGAAGTTCGGCAGGTCGATCGCGCGCTGCGCATCGAGGCCCCAGTTCAGCACGCCATAGAGCGTCTTCGCGGTGAAGTGGATGATCGCGGCGCCGCCGGGGCTGCCGGCGCTCATCACGAACTGGCCCGTGGGCTTGTCGAACACGAGTGTCGGTGCCATCGACGAGCGCGGCCGCTTGCCGGGCTGGACGCGGTTGGCGACCGGGCGGCCCTGAGCATCCGCGGGCGCGAAGTTGAAATCGGTGAGCTCGTTGTTCAGCAGGAAGCCCTTGACCATCTGCCGCGAGCCGAACTCCTGCTCGATGGTCGTCGTCACCGCGATCGCGCGGCCCTGCGCGTCGACGATGCTGATGTGCGACGTGCCGTATTCCTCCTGCGCATCCGCGGGTGCGTACGAGATGCGGATGGGGCCGGGCACGCCGGGTTCGGCCACCTTCATGCTCGTTGCGCCGATCAGGCGTGCGCGCGACTCGAGGTACGCCGGGTTCAGCAGTGTCCTCCAGTCGCCGGCGGGCGGCTGCACGAACTCCGGGTCGCCGATGTACTGGTTGCGGTCCGCGAACGCGAGCCGCGCGGCTTCGGTGTAAAGGTGCAGCCAGTTCGCCGAAGGCTGGCCGGCGTCGAGCGGGATCGCGTCCGCGTGCACGTTGCGCAGGATGGTGAACATCTGGCCGATGGCGATCGCACCGGAACTCGGCGGCGGGAAGCCGCACACGCGGTACTCGCGCGCGCGAGCGAGGTAGTCGAAGCACAAAGGGGCGCGCTTCTTCGCCTGGTAGCCGGCAAGGTCGGCGAGCGACATGCGGCCCGGGTTGGTCGGGTGCCCGTTGACCTTGTCGACGATGGCCTGCGCGACCTCCCCGCGATAGAACGCGTCGCTGCCTTCGCGTGCGATGCGCTTGAGCACGGCCGCGTACTCGGGGTTGCGCAGCACGTGGCCGACCGGATGCGGCCGGCCATCGCGGCCGTGGAAGTACGCCGCCGCGACCGGGTCGTTCTTGAGGAACTGGTTGTTGTTCGCCAGTGTGTTGAGGCGCGGGCTGACCTTGAATCCTTCTTCGGCAAGTTGGATCGCGGGCTGGAAGAGCGCGGCCCACGGCAGCTTGCCATGCTCCTTGTGCGCGAGTTCGAGCATACGAAGCACGCCGGGCACGCCCACGGAGCGGCCGCCGACGACCGCATCGCCGAAAGCCATCGGCTTGCCGTCGGCGCGAAGGAACAGCTTCTCGTCCGCGGCCGCGGGTGCGGTCTCGCGGCCGTCGTAAGCCTCGACCTGCCTGCCGTCGTAATGCATCAGGAACGCGCCGCCGCCGATGCCGCTCGATTGCGGCTCGACGAGGCCGAGCACCATCTGCACGGCAACCGCGGCGTCGACTGCCGTGCCACCGGCCCTCAGGACGTCGTAGCCCGCCTGCGTTGCGAGCGGATTGGCAGCCGCGACGGCGAAGCGGGTTGTGCTCCAGCCGGGTTTCGCGGTGTAGCCGGACGCCGCTTCAGGGTCGGGCGGCACTGCGTTGGGCGATGCGGGGCCGAGGCCGGCGCAAGCCGCGAGCAGCGCGGCGGTAGCGAGAGCCGCAAGGGCGTGTCTTTTCATCGGAACTCCTGGATGCGCGGCGACTATAAGGCCGCGATGCAAGTCCAGGGCGTTCGAGGTTACTTCGGCGCGAGCCGGATCGCCCCGTCCAGCCGGATCACCTCGCCGTTGAGCATGTCGTTCTCGAAGATGTGCTTCGCGAGCTTGGCGTAGTCCTCGGGCGTGCCCAGGCGCGAAGGGAAGGGCACGCTCGCGGCCAGCGCGTCCTGCACTTCCTTGGGCATGCCGAACAGCATGGGCGTGCCGAAGATGCCCGGCGCGATCGTCATGTTGCGGATGCCGTTGCGCGAGAGGTCGCGCGCGATGGGCAGCGTCATGCCGACCACGCCGCCCTTCGAGGCGCTGTATGCGGCCTGGCCGATCTGGCCGTCGTACGCGGCGACGGAAGCGGTGGAGATCATGCAGCCGCGCTCGCCGGTGGATTCGGGCTCGTTCTTCGCCATCGCTTCGGCCGCGAGGCGGATCATGTTGAAGGAGCCGACCAGGTTGACCATGATCGTCTTCGTGTACGTCGCGAGGCTGTGCGCGCCGTTCTTGCCTACCGTCTTCTCGGCGGGTGCGACGCCGGCGCAGTTGACGAGGCCCATCAGCTTGCCCATCGAGACAGCCTTCGCGACCACGGCCTGGCCATCGGCTTCCTGGCTCACGTCGCACTTGACGAAAGCGCCGCCGATTTCCTTCGCGACGGCCTCGCCCTTGTCCGCCTGCATGTCGGCGACGACGACCTTGCCGCCATTGGCGGCCAGCATGCGCGCCGTACCTTCACCCAAACCCGATGCGCCGCCGGTGACGATGAACACCTTGCCGCTGATCTCCATGGCTGCTCCTGATTGACGTTGACGTAAACGTCAATTATCGGCGCAAAAAAGCCCGCTCGAAAGCGGGCAGGAGAGAGTGAGGGTGGGTCTTTTATTTGAAGCCGACGCGGTCCAGCATCTGCTGCACCTTGACCGTGTTGGCGCCGACGGCGGCGAGCGGGATGGTCTCGGCCTTGAAGTCGCCGCCGCCGCTCATGGCCTGCAGCGCGGGGTTCTTGACCTTCACGCCCTTGGCAGTGGGCCATTCGTTGTTCCCGTTGGCGAAGTACTCCTGCGCCTGCGGGCTCGCGAGGTACTCGAGGAACTTCACCGCCGCCTCGGGGTGTTTGGCGTTCTTCGCCACGGCGCCGCCGGCGATGTTCAGGTGCGTGCCCCACGAAGCCTGGTTGGGGAACGAGACGGACACGCGCTCCATCAGCGCCTTGTCCTCGGGGTTGTTCGAGCGCAGCAGGCGCGCGATGTAGTAGGTGTTGCTCACCGCGATCTGGCACTCGCCGGCGCCCACGGCCTTGATCTGGTCGGTGTCGCCGCCCTTGGGGTCGCGCGCCAGGTTGGCGACCACGCCCTTGAGCCATTGCTCGGCCTTCTGCTCGCCCAGGTGCTGCGTCACCGCGCCGAAGAGCGACAGGTTGTAGGGGTGCGAGCCGGAGCGGATGCAGACCTTGCCCTTGTTGCGCGGGTCGGCGAGCTTCTCGTACGTGTCCACGTCCTCGCGCTTGACCTTCACCTTGTCGTACACGATGACGCGTGCGCGGGTGGAGAAGCCGAACCAGCTCGTGCCTTCGGGCGTCGCGGGCGCGCGGTACTGCGCGGGGATCGCGTCTTCCAGCACCTTGGACTTGACCGGCTTGAACAGGCCATCGACCTCACCGCGGTACAACCGAGCCGCGTCGACGAGCAGAATCACGTCGGCGGGCGACGCGGCGCCTTCGGCCTTCAGGCGCGCCAAGATGCCTGCGTCGTCGGAGTCAACGCGGTTGATCTTGATGCCTGTGGCCTTGGTGAAGTTCTCGTACAGGGCCTCGTCCGTCTGGTAGTGCCGGGCGGAGTAGAGGTTCAGCACGTTCTCCTGGGCGGAGGCGGAGAACGCCACGGCCAGGGCTGCGAGGGCAAGGGTTTTCTTGAACATGGCCGGGATACTACATCAAACGCGAATCATTCTCGTTTGTGTTGGATCAAATGACTATAAAAAAAGCCCCGGCCTTGCGGCTGGGGCTTGAAGGATCCCTGAACCTGTTGAGGTGTCGAAAGGACCCGAGGAGACAACCTGAAGAACTCTCGGTTCAGTCACGAGAGTATCCGGTAGACGTCTCGTGAGTTGTAGAGTTCCAGCTCCAGAGATCTGGGGCCGGGACCCCGAGAGTTCAAGTTTCTTGGGGCTCTTTAGGCGGCAGCGCGCTTGGACTTCGTCGTGGTCGTCTTGGCGGCGTTCACGGCGGTGTTGGCGACGGCGTTGAAGTTGGCTTCCGCGACTTCAGTGGCTTGCTTGACGGCCTTCTGCACGGACTCGAGGGCGTTGTTGCCGGCGGCAACGGCGCTCTTGAACACGGCGACGGCGGTCTCGGAGCCGGCGGGAGCGTTCTTGGCGGCGTTGTCCACGACCGACAGGAACTTCTTCTGGGCTTCGGCGAACTGGCCTTCGAACGACTTGGTGAACTCGGCGGAAGTGCCGGCCGTGATGTCGTACAGGTGGCGGCTGTAGGCGGCGGTCTTCTCGGCCAGGGGCTGGAAGAGGGCGGCTTGCAGGGCCAGCAGTTCCTGCGCGTCCTTGACGGACAGGATGGCGGCGGTCGTGTCGGCGGCTTCGGCCAGGGCGGCCTTGGAAGCGGTGACGTTCAGCTCGACGAGCTTCTCGACGCCTTCGAAAGCCTTGGTGGTCAGGCCGAAGAGGGTTTCGACGTTGGCTTTTTGGGCGGCCAGCACTTGTTCAGCGGTCAGCATGTTCATTTCTCCTGAAGAGGGTTGGGTTCGAACTTCGTCTGCTCCGCTTTGTTGCAGTGCAGCATGGGGAGAAGTATAGCGATGTTTTGCTGCATTGCAACAATCTAGGAGGCATCGTCTAAATTCGGGGAGATGCGGGTCTTCTACACCGACCGTTTCGTGCTGCCGCTCCCCGTGGGGCACCGGTTTCCGATGGGCAAATACCGGCTGCTGCGGGACCGGCTGGAGCGCGAGCTTCCTGAAATCCGGCTGACACCGGCCCCGCGGGCCACGGATGGCGAGCTCGCCCTGGTGCACACGCCGGCCTATATCCAGGCCATCAGTGACGGCTCGGTCGATCCCCGGGTCATGCGCGAGATCGGCTTCCCGTGGAGCGAGGCCATGGCCGAGCGGGCGCGGCATTCGGTCGGCGCGACGATCGCAGCGGCGCGCACGGCGCTCGCCGAGGGCGTTGCCGCCAACATCGCGGGCGGCACGCACCACAGCTATGCCGACAAGGGCGGCGGCTTCTGCGTCTTCAACGACGCGGCCGTCGCGACGCGGCTGATGCAGGCCGAGCACGCCCGCGTCGACCGCAGGCCGCTGCGCGTGGCCATCATCGACCTCGACGTGCACCAGGGCAACGGCACGGCGCACGTGTTCCGCGGCGACGACACGGTGTTCACACTCTCGCTGCACGGGGCGAAGAACTTCCCCTTCCGCAAGGAGGCCGGCAGCCTCGACGCCGAACTGCCCGACGGTTGCGGCGACGACGAGTACCTGCAAGCGCTGGAGCGCGCGCTGGGCGAACTCGATGCCCGCTTCGAGCCGCAGTTCGCGATCTACCTCGCCGGCGCCGACCCGCACGAGGGCGACCGGCTCGGCCGCCTGAAACTCACTTTCGACGGCCTCGAAGCACGCGACCGCCGCGTCTTCGACTGGGCATGGCAGCGCCGCCTGCCGATGGCCTTCGCGATGGCCGGCGGCTACGGCCACGAACTCGAGAACACCGTGCAGGTGCAGCTCAATACATTCCGCGTCGCCGCGGGTTATTCGATGCGCTGGCAAAATCGCCCGCGATGAGCCAGACCCGACCGCAAGTAACCACCGTCGTGAACGACCGCGCGAGCGTCGACGCCGCCATCGAAAGCCGTTTCTCGTGCCGCGCGTTCCTGCGCGACAAGCCGGTCAGCCGCGAAACGATCGAGGAGATCCTCTCCGTCGCACGGCGCGCGCCCTCGGGCACGAACCACCAGCCGTGGAACGTGTATGTGCTCATGGGGGAAGCGCGCGACTCGCTGTCGCGCAAGGTGTGCGAGGCGCACGACAAGGTGTTCGCCGATCCGTCGCTCGCCGAGAGCTACCGCGAGAACTTCGACTACTACCCCGAGAAGTGGGTGTCGCCCTACATCGACCGCCGCCGCGAGAACGGCTGGGGCCTGTACGGGCTGCTGGGCATCCAGAAGGGCGAGAAGGCGAAGATGCATGCGCAGCACCAGCGCAACTACGTGTTCTTCGACGCGCCGGTGGGCCTGATGTTCACCGTCGACAAGGTGCTGGGCCGCGGCTCCCTGATGGACACGGGCATGTTCATCCAGAACATCATGGTGGCCGCCCGCGCCCGTGGGCTCCATACGTGCCCGCAAGCCGCGTGGGACGAGTTCGCCACCGTGGTCAAGCCGCACATCGGCGCCCCGGACACCCAGGTGCTCCTGTGCGGCATGTCGCTCGGCTACGCCGACGAAACGGCGCACGTGAATACGTTCCACACCCCGCGCGAGGGTGTGGAGACGTTCACGCGCTGGCTCGGCTAGAAGCCCTTACTTCTTCTGGCCGGACGTCGTCGTGTTCGGCGACGTCGTGGGGCCGGCGCCCATCGCGGAGGACTTCTCGTCCTTCGCCTCGACCTTCTTCTCGACGGCCTTGGCTTCGGCCTTGGCGGCCTTCACTTCGCCCTTGGCCTTCTCGTGCGCGGCCTTGGCTTCCTGCTTGCAGGCGCTCTGTTCCTTGCCCTTGAGGTCCTCGCACTTTTCCTTGGCGACGTCGTAGTCGGCGTCGGCCTGGGCCTTCTTCACGTCGGCTTCGTGCTTCGGGCTGGGCTTGTAACTGGCCTCCAGCTGGGCCTTGGCAACCTTCTCCTTGCCCTTGGCCTCGGCCTTGCAGATGTCCTTGGCGTTGTCCTTCAGCGCGTCGCACTTGGCCTTGTCGGCCTTGTACGCGGCTTCGATCTTGTCCTTCTCGGCCTTGTACTCGTCCTTGTTCATCGCGGCGAATGCGGAGCCGGTGACGGCGCAGCAGGCGGCCACGGCGAGGGAAATGAAGGTCTGTTTCATGTCGGGTCCTTTCTGTTGGGAGGGGTCCTTCCATGCAACGCACCGGGGCAAGCTCAGGCGGTAGGACGTTGCAAACCTGTGGCGTAGGCCGCAGCCGACAAGCGCGAGCTCAGCGCGCCTCGGAGGCGGCGGCGTGCTCTTCCGCGCGCGCGTTCTTCCACTTGGCACGCGCCTCGTCGACGCAGACCTTCTTCGCGCTCGCGCGCAGGTCGTCGCACCTGGCTTCGTCGAGCGCCCGCGCGGCATCGGCTTTCGCGTGGCGTGCCTTCTCGACATTGGATGGCGTCGGCCGGTACTGCGCGCGCAACTCCAGGCGCGCGATGTCATAGGCGACGCGGGCCTGCACTTCACACACGCGCCGCTGAACGTCGCCGCGTGTCCAGCAGCGGTCCTTGTCGGTGGCGTACTTGTCCTGGATGCGCGAGCGTTGCGCGCTGTACTCGGCGCGCGTCATCGCCGCGGCGGGCAGCGCGGCCGCAAGCGCCATCACGCCCGCGAGTGCCGCAAGGCGCGCGTTCATGCCAGCGTGTCCGGGTGGTCGCGCTCGAAGCGGCGCACTTCGCGCTCGGCTTCCTCACGCGCGATGCCGTGGCGCTGCTGGATGCGGCCGAGCAGCTGGTCGCGCCGCCCGGCGATGACCTCGAGGTCGTCGTCGGTGAGGCGGCCCCACTGCTCCTTCACCTTGCCCTTGATCTGCTTCCAGCGGCCCTCGATGCGATCGTGGTTCATGCTCCGCACTGTAGGAAGCGCTCCCCGGCACGGCGGTAGGAAGCGCTGGAGCACTTTCGTAGGCAGGTGCCTACAGTCGAGTCACGGATAATCGCGCGCCATGGGCGTCCCCTTCGATTTCATCCTCTTCGCCCTCACGCTGCTCGGCGTCGCGCTGTTCCACCACCACACGCTGCAGGTCGCGCTCACCGGCATGGTGACCATCGCGCTGTACAAGCTGCTGCTCGGCGATTTCGGCGGGGTGCCCGGCCTGCCCGGCCTCGCGGGCCTGCTGGCGCACGAATGGGTGACGCTGGCCAACCTGCTCGGGCTGCTGCTCGGCTTCGCGCTGCTGGCGGACCACTTCGAGCGCAGCCACCTCACCGACCTGCTGCCCGACGTGCTGCCCGACGACTGGAAGGGCGGCTTCTGGCTGCTGGTGATCGTGGCCGTCATCTCGAGCTTCCTCGACAACATCGCCGCCGCGATGCTGGGCGGCGCCATGGCGCACGTGCTCTATCGCGGCCGCGTGCACGTGGGCTACCTCGCTGCCATCGTCGCGGCCAGCAACGCAGGCGGCGCCGGGAGCGTGGTCGGCGACACCACCACGACGATGATGTGGATCGCTGGCGTGTCGCCGGTGCAGGTGTTCGAGGCGTACGTCGGCGCCATCGTGGCCGTGCTGTTCTTCAGCGTGGTCGCGGCCCGGCAGCAGCACGCGTACCAGCCGATCATGAAGGACAGCCCGAAGCAGGTGAACGTGGACCACGCGCGGCTCGCGGTCGTCGCGATCATCCTCGTGGCGGCGATTGCAACCAATGTGTTCCTCAACCTGCGCCATCCGCAGGCGCTCAACGACTGGCCCGCCATCGGCATCGCGGTGTGGGTGGCGTTGCTCGCCACCGCCGGCTGGCGCAGCCCCACGTGGAGCCTGCTGCCCGGCGCTCTGCGCGGCAGCATCTTCCTGCTAGCCCTCGTCATGTGCGCCGCGATGATGCCGGTGAAGGCCTTGCCCGCCGCTTCGTGGGCCACCACACTGGGCCTCGGCTTCGTGAGCGCCGTTTTCGACAACATCCCGCTGACCGCGCTCGCGTTGCGCCAAGGCGGCTACGACTGGGGCTTCCTCGCCTATGCCGTCGGTTTCGGCGGCTCGATGATCTGGTTCGGCTCCTCTGCCGGCGTCGCCCTGTGCAACATGTACCCTGAAGGCCGCTCCGTGGTCGCGTGGGTGCGCGGCGGCTGGCACGTCGCCGTCGGCTACGTGCTCGGCTTCGCCGCGCTGCTGCTCGTGCTGGGCTGGGCGCCCGACGAGCATGTCCAATCCCGGTCAAAGTCGCAACCCGTTCCCGCCAAGTCACCATGAAACCTTCCATCCTCGTCGCCCGCGCCGTCTTCCCGGAGACGCTGGCGAAGCTGCAGCAGCATTTCGACGTCCAGGCCAACCAGGACGACGTGCTGTGGACCAAGCCGCAGCTCATCGAACGCCTGCAAGGCAAGGCGGGCGCGTTCACCACCGGCAGCGAGCGCATCGACGCCGAAGTGCTGGCAGCGTGCCCCGGCCTGAAGCTGTGCGCCAACATGGCCGTCGGCTTCAACAACTTCGACCTCGCGGCGATGACCGCGCGCGGCGTGCTCGCGACCAACACGCCCGACGTGCTGACCGAAACCACGGCCGACTTCGGCTTCGCGCTGCTGATGGCCACCGCGCGCCGCATCACCGAGAGCGAGCATTTCCTGCGCGCCGGAAAGTGGGACCGCTGGCGCTTCGACATGTTCGCGGGCAGCGAAGTGCACGGCAGCACGCTGGGCATCCTGGGCATGGGCCGCATCGGGCAGGGCATCGCGAAGCGCGGCGCGCACGGCTTCGGCATGAAGGTGATCTACCACAACCGCTCGCGGCTCTCGCCCGAGCTGGAGCGCGCTTGCGGCGCGGCGTATGTGAGCAAGGAAGACCTGCTGCGCCAGGCCGACCACCTGGTGCTGGTGCTGCCGTACACACCGCAATCGCACCACGCGATCGGCGCGGCGGAGATCGCGCTGATGAAGCCGACGGCGACGCTCGTGAACATCGCGCGCGGCGGCATCGTCGACGACGCAGCCCTCGCGCAGGCGCTGCGAGAGCGCCGCATCGCGGCCGCGGGTCTGGACGTGTTCGAAGGCGAGCCCAAGGTGCACCCCGACCTGCTCACGGTGCCCAACGTCGTGCTCACGCCCCACATCGCCAGCGCCACGGTCCAGACACGCCGCGCGATGGCGGAGCTCGCCGCCGACAACCTCATCGGGTTCCTCGTGAACGGCAAGCCGCTCACGCCGCTGAACCCCGAAGTGCTGCAAGGGGCGCGCGCTTGATCGAGACCTGGCTGATCCTCGCCCTCGCGATCGCGAACGTCGTCATGCTCGCCGTCCTGCTGGTGCGCAAGCCGCCGGCGCAGGACAATGGCCGCGCCGAGCTGATGGCGGCCAACGAGCGGCTGGAGCGCGAGCTGCGCCGCGAGATCAGCGAGTCGTCGCGCGGCGCACGCACCGAGCTCACGCAGACGCTCGCCACCTTCCAGGACGCGGTGCTCAAGACCGGCGCCGAAGCCACGCGCACTCAGAACGCGCAGATCGACGCGCTCACGCAGCAGCTCGCGCTGCTGCAGAAGACGCTGTCGGACACGCTCAACCAGCAACTGCAATCGCTGTCGGAGGCCAACGTGCGACGCCTGGCCGAAGTGCGCGGCACGCTCGAAGCGCAGCTCTCGATCCTGCAGCAGACCAACGCCGCCAAGCTGGACGAGATGCGCAAGACGGTGGACGAGAAGCTGCAGACCACGCTGGAGACGCGCCTGGGCGAAAGCTTCAAGCAGGTGGCCGAGCGGCTGGAGCAGGTGCACCAGGGGCTCGGCCAGATGCAGTCGCTCGCGCAGGGCGTGGGCGACCTGCAGCGCGTGCTGACCAACGTCAAGACGCGTGGCATGTTCGGCGAGGTGCAGCTCGAGGCGCTGCTGGAGCAGGTGCTGACGAACGAGCAGTATTCGAAGCAGGTGGAGACCAAGCCGCGCAGCAACCAGCGTGTCGACTTCGCGATTCGCTTCCCGGGGCGCAGCAGCGACGGCACGCCCGTGTGGCTGCCGATCGACGCGAAATTCCCGCGCGAGGATTACGAGCGCCTGCTCGACGCGCAGGACCGCGCGGACCAGGCGGGCGTGGAGAGCGCGTCGCGCGCGCTGGAGGTGCGGCTGCGGCAGGAGGCCAAGTCGATCTGCGAGTACTACCTGTGCCCGCCGCAGACCACCGACTTCGCGATCCTGTTCCTGCCGATCGAGAGCCTCTACGCCGAAGCCTTGCGCCGCCCCGGACTGATGGACACGCTGCAGCGCGACTACCGCGTGACGCTTGCGGGCCCGACGACGTTGCTCGCCATGTTGAACAGCCTGCACATGGGCTTTCGCACGCTGGCCCTCGAACAGCAGGCCTCCGAAGTGTGGAAGGTGCTCGGCGCCGTCAAGACCGAGTTCGAGCGCTACGGCGAATGGGTCGCCAAGGTGAAGGAACAGGTGTCGAAGGCCTCGGACACGCTGGACAGGGCCGATACCCGGGCGAAGCAGATGAGGCTGGCGCTGCGCAAGGTCGAGGCGTTGCCGGAAGGCGAGGCGCAATCCCTGTTGCCGCCCGTGGACGAAAACGGTGACGACACCGACGGCTGAATCTCCCGCGCCCCCCGGGGAGCTCGCGCGCCTCATTGCGGGGCAGGTGTGCCTGCACGCCTGCATGGCCGGCACGCGCATGGCGGCGCCGCTGCATGCGCTCAACCAGGGGCACAGCGAGGCGGCGGTGGGCGTGCTCATCGCGCTGTTCGCGCTGACGCAGGTGTTCCTCGCGCTGCCCGCCGGCCGCTTCTCGGACCGGCACGGGCTCAAGCGGCCCGTGCTTTACGGCGTGATCGCGGCGAGCATCGGCGTCGGGATTGCCGTGATCTGGCCCATCTTCCCCGTGCTTTGCATCAGCGCGTTGTGCACGGGTGGCGCGACGGGTTGCGCGGCCATCGCGTTGCAGCGCCATGCGGGCCGCGCGGCGACGAGCTCCACGCAGCTGAAGAAAGTGTTCTCGTGGCTCGCGATCGGGCCCGCGATCTCCAACTTCGTCGGGCCGTTCGCCGCCGGCCTCGTCATCGACCACGCGGGTTATCGCGCCGCGTTCCTGCTCATGGCGCTGCTGCCGCTGGGCGCGTGGCTCTTCGTGCGCAAGGCGCACGAGCTGCCGCCGGTCGTGGTGCCCGAAGGTGCCGCGCCGACGCGCGCGTGGGACCTGTGGCAGGACCCCATGTTCCGCCGCCTGCTGATCGTCAACTGGTTCCTCTCGTCCTGCTGGGACGTGCACACGTTCGTCGTGCCGGTGCTCGGGCACGAACGGGGGTTCTCGGCGTCGGTGATCGGCACGATCCTCGGCTCGTTCGCGATCGCCGCGGCAGCGATCCGCGTCGTGATGCCGATGATGGCCGCCTACCTGGAAGAGTGGGCCACGGTGAGCGCGGCGATGGTGGCGACCGCGGTGCTGTTCGCCGTCTACCCGCTGATGCCGACGGCGCTCGGCATGGGCGTGTGCTCCGTCCTGCTCGGGTTCGCGCTCGGCTCGGTGCAGCCGATGATCATGAGCATGCTGCACCAGATCACGCCCGAGCACCGCCACGGCGAGGCGGTGGGCATGCGCATGATGGCCATCAACGCGTCGAGCGTCGGTATGCCGGTGCTCTTCGGCGCGGCGGGCACGATCGTGGGCGTGTCGGGCGTGTTCTGGGCAGTGGGCCTGATGGTCGGCTGCGGCACGGCCATGGCCGTGAAGCTCAAAGGCGGTAGAACTTCCTGATCGCCTCCCACGCGACCTGCGGCTCGTCCGCGTAGTGGAACAGCTGCAGGTCCGCCGGCGAGATCACGCCTTCTTCCACGAGGAAGTCGAAGTCGACGAGGCGCTTCCAGTACTCGGAGCCGAACAGCACGATCGGCACCTGCTTGGACTTGCGCGTCTGCACGAGCGTGATCACCTCGAACAGCTCGTCCAGCGTGCCGAAGCCGCCGGGGAAGGCGACCAGCGCCTTCGCGCGCATCATGAAATGCATCTTGCGCAGCGCGAAGTAGTGGAACTTGAACGAGAGCGCCGGCGTGACGTAGGGGTTGGCCGCTTCCTCCATCGGCAGCGCGATGGCCAGGCCCACGCTGACACCGCCCGCCTCGTGCGCGCCGCGGTTGGCCGCTTCCATGATGCCCGGGCCGCCACCCGTGCAGACGAACAGCTTGTCGCGCGGCACCTTGTCGGCGCTGTACTCGGCCACGATGCGGCCGAACGCGCGCGCCTTCTCGTAGTAGTGGGAATTGCGCTGCAGCGCCCGGGCGCGGGTGGCCTGCGCTTCATCGCCCGACGCCTCGGCCTCGGCGACCAGCTTCGCAGCCTGTTCGGTGCTGCGGAAGCGCGCGCTGCCGAACACCACGATCGTGTTCTCGATACCGGCCGCCTGCTGCTCCAGGTCCGGCTTGAGCAACTCCAGCTGGAAGCGGATGCCACGCGTCTCGCGCCGCAGCAGGAATTCCGGGTCCGCGAAGGCGAGGCGGCTCGCGTCGGGGTCGAGCGGGAGGCCCCCGACGGCATGGGCTTGCAGTGTCGCCCAGGCGTCAGCGAGGCGGCGGTCATGGATGTTCTGGTTCGAGGCCATGGCCGGATTGTCGCGCGGGCACCAAATGCTGGGGCGAACGCCAATGTAGGACGACTCCTTTCTCCGCTATGCTCCCGCGCGGGATTGGAGGCAAGCTTTACTTGGAGCCGGTTTATCACGTCATCCTCGAAGGGCGGCAGGTCGGGCCCTACGACCGCCGCACCATCGTCGGCATGCGCATCAAGAACACCCTGACGAGCGGGCACGAGCTGCTCACGCCCGAGGGGCAGCGGCTCACCGTGGCCGACCTGGTGAAGCTGCGCCCGCGCGACAACAGCTTCAACCCGATGCGCAGCGGCAGCTTCTCGATCGTGCAGGCCACGTATTCGGCGTCGCTGCTGAAGGTGGAGGGGCGCGGCCACGACATCCCGAGCTTCAAGGACGAGATCGAGGCGCGCGTGCAGCAGGACGTGCTGCGCATGGCCGGGCGGTTCCGCGCCGGGTTCGGCTGGAAGGAAGACCGCATCAAGCTGCCCTTGAAGGACGTGGTGCATGCGCGGGTGCGCAATTCCATCGTCGAACTGTGGCTTCGCAGCGACGGGCAGGACAAGCTGCAGAAGCTCACGCTGGAGCTTTTCACGCACGAGGCCGCGGGCGAATTCGTCGAGTGGTTGCCCAATGCGACGCCGTGGCCGGAGGCGGACAGTCAGCCGGCGCCGCTCACGCCCAGCCCCAATCGGGGGCTCATGATCGCGGCGAGCGCCGCCGTCGTGGTGGTGATCGTCGTCGTCGCCGTGCTCGCGATGGCCAAGCGGGTCGCCTAGAGCGACAGCGCCAACCCGATCGGCACCGACACCACAGCAAGGGCGTTGCCCAGAAGGATCATCGCGGCCACGCGTTCGGGCTCCTGCTGGTAGCGCTCGGCCAGCAGGAACTGCATCACCGCCGGCGGCAGCGCGGCGAACAGCAGCAGCTGCCCGCGCGCGATGCCTTCCAGTTGCAGCACGTACGCCAGCGGCAGCGCGATCGCCAGCCCGATCACCGGCCGCGCGAACGCGCCCAGCAGGCCGCGCGGGATGTCCTCGCGCTTGAGTTGCGTGAGGCGCGCGCCGAGCGCGAACAGCATCAGCGGCAGCATCGCCTCGCCCAGCATTCGCATGCCGGTGAAGATGACGTCCGGCGGGCGCACGCCGGTGGCGGCGCTGGCGAAGCCGAGGGCGCTGGAGATCATCAAGGGGCTGAGCAGCAGGTCGCGCGTGCTCGCATGCGCGCTCGTGATGCGCGCGCCCAGCGAGAAGTGGATGACGTTGCTGATGGAGAAGAGCGCCACGGCGGCCGCGAAACCCTGCTGGCCGAAGGCGAGCAGGGCGAGCGGCAGGCCCATGTTGCCGCAGTTGGTGAACATGACGACAGGCACGAGGGTGCGCGGGTCCGTGTGCGACATGCGCGCGAGCGGCCAGGCGATGGCGCCGGTCACGAGGATCAGGATCGCGCCGCCCGCGAGCAGGCGCGTGTGCTCGGCCAGGTGGAAGTCCTTGCCTGCGAGCGCCGTGTACACGAGCAGCGGGGTGAGCACGTCCAGCATGATGCGGTTGAACCAGCCGTAGTCCGGGTGGCGCTTGCGCGTGTAGACGTAGCCGAGGGCGACGATCAGGAAGACGGGGATGATGACCTGCGCGATGCGCCAGACGAGGTCCATCAGGCGGCCTTCCTTCCAAGCCATCGCAGCAGCGGTTCGCGCGCCGTCGCGAGGTTCTTGTACGCCAGCACGGCGCCCGACATCGAAGCGAGCGAGTCCTGCAGGCGTTGCGCTTTCTCGGACGTGTCCACGGCTTGCGCGAGCGGTTGAAGCATCACGCGGATGGTGAACACGGCCTGCCGGTTGCCGAACGGGATGAAGGACTGCCGCTCGGCGCGCAGCCAGCAGCGCGCGGCGAATGCCTCGTCGTCCAGGTGCGCCGGCCACGGCTCGCGCGCGTGCCGCTTCGGGTGCTGGTCGTAACGGCCGGAGGGCGTGACGGTCCAGACGAAGCGTTCATAGGCATCGTTGCCGGTGACAAGCTGCACGAGCTGCTGCGAAGCCGCGAGGAGCAGCGCGTTGTCGGCGACCGTAGCGTGCACCGCGGCCAGAGGGAGGCCGATCTTTTCTTCCGGTGCCCAGTGCGAAGGCACGCACACGCACAGCCACAGCAGCTTGCCGGTGGCGCCGTCGAGGACGGCGAAGTCTTCCTCGAAGGCGAGTTCGACGGGGCCCTGGAAGGGTTCGCGTTGGCCGATGGCTGCGAGTGCCTCGGCCGGGTCGAAGCCGGCGTCAGCGAGCCGCGACTGGCCGGCCTGCACCACCGCGAGCTTCTCCGCGTACAGCCGGCTCGCGGGGTCCAGCCGCGTGAGCTGCGGCGTGCCGGGCACGAGCTTTCGCAGGCCCGGCTGCATCCGGAACGGCACGGCGACGTTGGAGAACTCGAAATCCATCGGCGGCAAAGAAAAAGGCTCCGAAAGGAGCCTTGATTGTGCTTGGGCTGGAAGCCTCAGACGCGGCGGCGATATTCGCCCGTGCGCGTGTCGATTTCCACCTTGTCGCCCTGCGCCACGAAGATCGGCACGCCGATCTCGAAGCCGGTGGCGATCTTGGCGGGCTTGAGCACCTTGCCGGACGTGTCGCCCTTGACGGCGGGCTCGGTCCAGGTGATCTCGCGCTCCACGCTGGTGGGCAGTTCGACGGAGATCGCCTTGCCTTCGTAGAACACCACCTCGGCCGGCATGCCGTCCTCGAGGTAGTTCAGGGCGTCGCCCATGTTCTCCTTCTCCACCTCGTACTGGTTGTACTCGGCGTCCATCCAGACGTACATGGGATCGGCGAAGTAGGAGTAGGTGCAATCCTTCTTGTCCAGCACGATCTGGTCCATCTTGTCGTCGGCCTTGAAGACGATCTCGGTGCCCTGGTTGTTCAGCAGGCTCTTGAGCTTCATGCGCACGGTGGCGGCATTGCGTCCGCCGCGCGAGTACTCGGTCTTCAGCACGACCCAGGGGTTGCCGCTGGACATGATGACGTTGCCGGCGCGGATTTCTTGAGCGATTTTCATAACACGTGTCTCGGGGGAGTGGGGCGCAATGCGAGGTCGAGGTGCAGGCCTCTGCGCAAAGCCCTAGATTCTACCGCGTTTGCGTACGAACTGCTCAAGGGCCGTGGCGAGCTCGGGGATGGCCCGCGCGCGTTGCGCGGCTGCCTCGGCCGTGGCCTGCCATTGCGCAGGCTCAAGGCGCGGCAAGGCTCCCTGGGCTACGCCGTTCCAGACGCGGAAGAAATCACGCAGCGCCGGCGGCGGGGCGAGCCATTCGAGGAAAGTTTCCAGCTTGGCGACGTGGGCGCCGTCGTGCTGGGGGTAGATCTGCCACACGAAAGGCCGGCCCGCCCAGATCGCGCGAACGAACGAGTCCTCGCCGCGCACGAAGTTGATATCGCAGGACCAGAGCAGGTGGTCGTAGTCGCGCTGGCTCAGCAGTGGCAGCCAGTGCACGGCCAGGTTGCCGGTGCTTGGGCGCAATACCTTGCGCAACGCTTCGGCGGCGCGTCCGGCAGTCACCAGCAACTGGGTGCGCCGCGGTCCGGCCGCCAGCTGCGCAACCAAAGCTGCGAGCGCTTCAGGTTCGTAGCAGAAGAGGCTGATGCGCGTGGCGTCGCCGGGCTCGACGCCCTGCGTGCGCAGCCATGCAACGGGATCGAACGCGGCACGGCGCGCATCGAAATCCGCTTCGCGCAGCAGGCCGCCCGTGCGCGGCGTGAAGCCGGGGTAGAAGAAGAACTTGTCGATCCCTTCGCGCACCGGCGAGCGCAAGCCGTGGCTGCGCTCCACGTAAGGCTCGGCGCTGAGGTACTCGAGGTTGAGCCACGTCGAGCCGGGCGCCAGGCGATCGATGAATTCGCCGGGCGGGTTGCAGCCGAAGGCTTCGACCACCACCTCGGCCGGATCGCCGGCGGAGCGCGCCGCGTCCCACGGCATCACCGCAACCCGCGGGTGCCCCTGCGGCGCCATCCACGCCAGCGCGGATGCATCGTCGATCCACAACCGGACTTCGTGCCCCCGCTCGCCCAGCTCGCGCGCCAGCCGCCAGCAGACGCCCACGTCGCCATGGTTGTCGATCACGTTGCAGAAAAGGTCCCAGCGCATGGCTACCGATAATAGGCAAGTGACGTCAGAAGGCCATTCCGAAGAATTGCTCGCCCAGGTGGCCGCGCTGCCCGGCCTGCCGGGCGTGTACCGCTACTACGACGCCGACGAGACCGTGCTCTACGTCGGCAAGGCGCGCAACCTGAAGAAGCGCGTCTCCAGCTATTTCCAGAAGAACCACGGCGGCACGCGCATCGGCCACATGATCGGCAAGATCGCGCGGCTGGAGACCACGGTGGTGCGCTCGGAGGCCGAGGCGCTGCTGCTCGAGAACAACCTGATCAAGACGCTCGCGCCGCGCTACAACATCCTGTTCCGCGACGACAAGAGCTACCCCTACCTCAAGATCGAGGCCGGCACCTTTCCGCGCGTGGCGTACTACCGCGGCGCCGTCGACAAGAAGCACAGCTACTTCGGCCCTTACCCCAGCGCGTGGGCAGTGAAGGAGTCGATCCAGCTGATCCAGAAGGTGTTTCGCCTGCGCACGTGCGAGGACACGGTGTTCGCCAACCGCACGCGGCCGTGCCTGCTGTACCAGATCAAGCGCTGCACCGGGCCGTGCGTCAACCTGATCACCCCCGAGGACTACCGCCACGACGTCGAGAGCGCCGAGGCCTTCCTGCGCGGCGAGACCCAGCAGGTGCTGGACACGCTGCAGGAGCGCATGATGGCCCACTCCGAAAGGCTGGAGTTCGAGCAGGCCGCCGAACTGCGCAACCGCATGAGCGCCCTCTCCAAGGTGCTGCACCAGCAGTCGGTGGAAACGGTGTCCGACAAGGACGTGGACATCCTGGCCGTGCGCGTGCAGGGCGGCAAGGCGTGCGTCAACCTCGCGATGGTGCGTGGCGGCCGGCACCTGGGTGACCGGCCGTACTTCCCGAGCCACGTCGAGGACGCGGCCGCCGTGCAGGACTTCGACGACCAGATCGACGCCGCGCCCGCGCAGCCGCTGGAGGTGCAGGTGCTCGAAGCCTTCATCGCCCAGCACTACATCGGCGTGCCGGTGCCGCCTTCGCTCATCACGAGCCACCCGGTCAGCCGCGAGCTGGTGGACGCGCTGTCGCAGCAGACCGGCGTGAAGATCGGCGCCGTGCACAACCCGCGCGAGCAGCGGCGCCTGTGGCTGGAGATGGCGGAGAAGAACGCCGAGCTGCAGCTGGCGCGGCTGCTGGCCGAGGAGGGCTCGCAGCAGGCCCGCACGCGCGCGCTCGTCGAGGCGCTGGACCTCGCGCCGGACAACCTGGACACCTTTCGCGTCGAATGCTTCGACATCTCGCACACCGCCGGCGAGGCGACCCAGGCGTCCTGCGTGGTGTTCCAGAACCACAAGATGCAGAACAAGGAGTACCGCCGCTACAACATCGACGGCATCACGCCGGGCGACGACTATGCGGCGATGCGGCAGGTGCTGGCGCGGCGCTATGCGCGGCTGGCGCAGGCGGGGCGGGATACGCCGGATGCGACGCCGCCGGTGGCCGTCGAGGCGCCTGCGCTTGCGCAAGCGTCGCCCGATGCGGCCGTTGCCGGTGAGGCGCAGCCCGCGCCCGCTCGCAAGCCGCGCGGCTCCGGCGGCGGCGCCGAACGTTTGCCGGACCTCGTGCTCGTCGACGGCGGCCGCGGGCAGGTGAGCATGGCGCGCGAGGTGTTCGCGGAGCTGGGGCTCGACCTGTCGGTGATCGTCGGGGTCGAGAAGGGCGAAGGCCGCAAGGTCGGTCTGGAGGAACTCGTGTTCGCGGACGGCCGCGAGAAGGTCTACCTCGGGCGCGAGTCCGCAGCCCTGATGCTCGTCGCGCAGATCCGCGACGAAGCGCACCGTTTCGCCATCACCGGCATGCGGGCGCGCCGCGCGCGCGTGCGCGTGGGCGGCAGCCAGCTGGAGGAGATCCCCGGCGTCGGCGCGAAGAAGCGCGCGCGGCTGTTGCAACGTTTTGGCGGCGTGCGCGGCGTTGCTTCGGCGAGCATCGAGGACATCGCGACAGTCGAAGGGATTTCGCGAGAGCTGGCCGAGGAAATCTACCGGGCCCTGCACTGAGGCAGAATCGGCCCCAATGTTCTTCACCGTCCCCACGCTCCTGACCTGGACGAGGATCTTCGCGATCCCGCTGCTGGTGGGCGTTTTCTACCTGGGGCTCAAGCCCGAGGTGCAGAACCTGATCGCGACGGTGATGTTCGTGACCTTCGCGCTGACGGACTGGGCCGATGGCTACCTCGCGCGCAAGCTGAACCAGACGTCGTCCTTCGGCGCCTTCCTCGACCCGGTGGCCGACAAGTTCCTCGTGTGCGCCTCGCTGCTGGTGCTGGTGCACCTCAAGCGCGCCGACGTGTTCGTGGCGCTGATCATCATCGGCCGCGAGATCGCCATCTCCGCGCTGCGCGAGTGGATGGCGCAGATCGGCGCGTCCAAGAGCGTGGCGGTGCACATGCTGGGCAAGGTCAAGACCACGTTCCAGATGGTCGCCATCCCCTTCCTGCTGTTCGACGGCGTGCTGTTCGGCGTCATCGACACGCTCACGTGGGGCACCGTGCTGATCTGGATCTCGGCCATCCTCACGGTGTGGTCGATGATCTACTACCTGCAGAAGGCGCTGCCCGAGATCCGCAAGCGGGTGAAGTAGGCCGTGCAGCAGCATCCCCTGGTGCGGGCCATGCCCGTCATCTTCGTCCTCATCTGGAGCACGGGCTTCATCGTGGCGCGCTACGGCATGCCGCATGCGCCGCCGTTCAAGTTCCTCGCGTGGCGCTACTTCTTCTCGGTGCTGTGCTTCGCGGTATGGGCGTGGGCCGCCGGCGTGAAGCTGCCGCAGGGTCGCAAGGAGGTGATGCACCTCGCGGTCACCGGCATGCTGATGCACGCGGGCTACCTCGGTGGCGTGTGGGCGGCGGTGAAGGCCGGCATGGGCGCGGGCCTCGCGGCCTTGCTCGTGGGCCTGCAGCCGGTGCTGACGGCGGTGTGGGTCTCCGCGCGCGGCGGCGAGGTGCAGGGGCGGCAGTGGGCCGGCCTCGCGCTGGGCCTCACAGGCCTGTGCATGGTGGTGTGGCAGAAGCTGGGGCACGGCGAGGTGAGCGGCATCAACCTGCTGCTGGCGATCGGTGCGCTGGTCAGCATCACGACCGGCACGCTGTACCAGAAGCGCTTCGTCAAGCCGTGCGACGTGCGCGCGGCGAGCCTGGTGCAGCTTTCCGCGGCGTTGGCGGTGTCGCTGCCGATCGCGCTGCTCGAAACCGAAGGCGTGCGCGTGAACGGCGAGCTGGTCGCGGCGATGGCGTGGTCGGTGCTGGCGCTCACGCTGGGCGGCAGCTCGCTGCTCTACCTGCTGATCCAGCGCGGCGCAGCGACTTCGGTGACGAGCCTGATGTACCTCGTGCCGCCGTGTACGGCGGTGATGGCCTGGGTGCTGTTCGGCGAGCCGCTCACCGCGCTCATCCTCGCCGGCATGGCGCTCACCGCGGTGGGCGTGAGCCTGGTCGTGCGGACGAAGGCTTGAGTTTCCACGGCTCGCTGCGGAAGCGCTCGGCGAGGAAGTCCACCAGCAGCCGGATGCGGCGCGGCACCTGCGGCTGGTGCGGCGCGAGCCAGTGGATGTCGGCATCGACCATCGCGTAGGCGGGCAGCACCTGCACCAGCTGCTTCGAGGCCATGAGCGGCGCGATGTCCCAGAGGCTGCGCAGCATGATGCCGCGCCCGGCGAGGCACCAGTCGCGCACGAGCTCGCCGGAATTGCTGGACAGCGGCCCCTGCACGCGCACGCGCACCTCGGCGTGGTCGCGCTCCTTCACGAGCCGCCAAACATCGAAGCGGTGTTCGTGCTCGCGCACGACGAGGCAGTCGTGCTGCGCCAGGTCCTCGGGTTTCTGCGGCGTGCCGCGCTCGCGCAGGTAGGCCGGTGAGGCGACCAGCACGCGCTGGTTGCGCGCGAGGCGGCGGCCGGTCCAGTCGGACGCGCGCTGCCCGGCCACGGACCACAGCCACACGGCGCCGTCGAAGCCTTCCACGGCAAGGTCGGGCAGCTTCTCGGTGAGCTGCAGTTCCACCTGCACCTGCGGGTACTGCTGCTGGAACTCGGCAATGGCGGGCCCCACCCACAGCCGGCCGAAACCGAACGTGGCCGCGATGCGGACCGTGCCCGTGGGCTGGCCGTGCTTCTCGCGCAGCTCCTGCTCCATCGCGCGGAATTCGTCGAGTAGCTTCGCGGCACGCTCGCACAGCGCTTCGCCCTCGGCCGTGGGCACCACGCGGCGTGTCGTGCGGTGGAAGAGCTTGAGCTTCAAGCGTGTTTCCAGCGCGGCCAGGCGCTTGGTGACGACGGAGGGCACCACGTCCGCGGCAGCGGCGGCCGCGGCCAGGCTGCCGTTGCGGCGGATGGCCAGCAGCAGCTCGAGGTCGGCACGGTCGAGGCGCGCGTCGGATTGTTGCACGGGAGGAAAGAATCGCTTGCCGGATTATTGCTTGTGGGCCGGCCGCGCGCAATGCAAGATGCGGGCATGCTCGAAGGTTTCGATACGGTAGCGGTGCAGCGCGGCGGTGTGAGCCTCCACGCGCGCGTGGCCGGCCGTGGCGAACCCCTGCTGCTGCTGCACGGCCACCCGCAGACGCATGCGATGTGGCATCGCGTCGCGCCCACCTTGGCGCGGCAGTTCCGCGTGGTGCTGTTGGACCTGCGCGGCTACGGCGACTCGGGCCGGCCCGAACCCGGCACCGACGACATCGCGTATTCGAAGCGCGAGATGGCGCTGGATGCGATCGCGGTCATGCAGTCGCTCGGCCACACGCGTTTCCAGGTGCTCGCGCACGACCGCGGCGCCCGCGTGGCCCACCGCCTCGCGGCCGACCACCCGCAAGCCGTCGAGCGCATGCTGCTGCTGGACATCGCGCCGACGCTTGCGATGTACCGCAACACCAGCGAGGCTTTCGCGCGCGCCTACTGGCACTGGTTTTTCCTGATCCAGCCCACCGCGCTGCCGCAGGCGCTGATCGAATCGGACCCGGTGCGCTTCGTCCGCAGCGTGATGGGCGCGCGGTTCGCCGGCCTTGCCGCTTTCGCGCCGGAAGCGCTGGCGGCGTACGAGCGCTGCATCGCGATCCCCGGCACGGCGCAGGCCATCTGCGCCGACTACCGCGCGAGCGCCGGCATCGACCTGCGCCATGACCAGGAAGACGTCGACGCCGGCCGCCGGCTCGCGCAGCCGCTGCGCGTGCTGTGGGGCGAGCATGGCGTCGTCGGCAAATGCTTCGACGTGCTGGCGCTGTGGCGCGAACGCGCGGAACAAGTCACCGGCCGCAGCATCGCCTGCGGCCACTACATCGCCGAGGAGGCGCCCGATGCGCTCCTCGCCGAAGCAACCTCATTCTTCAGGAGCACATGATGAGCAAAGTCACAGGCAAGAAGCGGATCGCGGTCATCGCCGGCGACGGCATCGGCAAGGAAGTCATGCCCGAGGGCGTGCGCGTGGTCGACGCCGCCGCGCGCAAGTTCGGCATCGACATCGCATTCGACGAGTTCGAGTTCGGCAGCTGGGAGTACTGCGAGAAGCACGGCAAGTACCTGCCCGACGACTGGAAGGACAAGGTGGGCGGCCACGACGCCATCTTCTTCGGCGCGGTGGGCTGGCCGGAGAAGATCCCCGACCACGTGTCGCTGTGGCAGAGCCTGCTGCTGTTCCGCCGCGAGTTCGACCAGTACGTCAACCTGCGTCCCGCGCGCCTGATGCCCGGCATCATCGCGCCGGTCGTGCGCAAGGACGGCAGCAAGCGCGAGCCGGGCGAGATCGACATGTACATCGTGCGCGAGAACACCGAGGGCGAGTACTCCGCCGTGGGCGGCCGCATGTACCCGGGCACCGACCGCGAGATCGTGATGCAGGAGACCATCATGTCGCGCGTGGGTGTGGACCGCGTGCTCAAGTTCGCCTTCGAGCTCGCGCAGAGCCGCCCGAAGAAGCACCTGACCAGCGCGACCAAGTCCAACGGCATCGCGATCACCATGCCGTACTGGGACGAGCGCGTGGCCGAGATGGCCGGCAAGTACCCGGGCGTGAAGGTCGACAAGTTCCACATCGACATCCTCACCGCGCACTTCGTGCAGCGGCCGGACTTCTTCGACGTGGTGGTCGCGAGCAATCTCTTCGGCGACATCCTGTCCGACCTGGGCCCCGCATGCACGGGCACGATCGGCATCGCGCCGAGCGCCAACCTCAACCCGGACCGACGCTTTCCGTCACTCTTCGAGCCGGTTCACGGCAGTGCGCCCGACATTTTTGGCAAGAAGATCGCCAACCCCATCGGCCAGATCTGGTGCGGGGCGATGATGCTCGAGTTCCTCGGCCACAAGGACGCGCACGACGCGATCCTGCGCGCCATCGAGCAGGTGCTCGACCCGAAGAGCGGCGCGCCGCGCACGCCGGACATCGGCGGCAAGGCGACCACCGAGGACCTCGGCCGCGCGATCGCGCAGGCGTTGTAATCCTCCGCCGGATTTTTTTGCGCAGTGCGTCACGACGGCGCGCAGCGGGTTCACGTCCCGCTGCGCGCTTTTTGCCACTAGAATCCGCCTCCGCTGCCTGCATCGCCGCTTCGTCGTATTGACACGCTTTGCGGCCGTGGCTCTAATCGGTCGCGATCCGGCGGACAAAAAAATTCTTCGAGAAGACACCTCTGCAACTCCTAATCCTTCCTACGAGGGGCCTGTGAACAAAACCGAATTGATCGAGCACATCGCCAAGCATGCCGACATCTCCAAGGCCGCCGCCACGCGCGCGCTGGAGTCGATGATCGGCGCCGTCAAGACGACGCTGAAGAAAGGCGGGTCGGTCTCCCTGGTGGGTTTCGGCACTTTTGCCGTGGGCAAACGCGCGGCGCGCAGCGGCCGCAATCCCCGCACCGGGGCACAGATTAAAATCAAGGCTGCCAAGGTACCCAAGTTCCGCCCCGGCAAGGCGCTGAAAGACGCGCTGAACTGACAGGCGGGACGCCCGGTGGGGTGCTTAGCTCAGCTGGTAGAGCGGCGCCCTTACAAGGCGTAGGTCGGCGGTTCGATCCCGTCAGCACCCACCAACCCAGGAGAAGGCGAACCGAGGTTCGCCTTTTTGCTTTTGCTTTTTGCATTGCTTTTGCCCCGAACGCGAGTAGCCCATGTTTGATTTCGTCCGCAAGCACAACAAGATCATGCAGTTCATGCTGTTCCTGCTGGTCGTGCCCTCGTTCGTGTTCTTCGGCATCAGCGGCTACGACCGCATGCGCGAGAAAGGCAGCGAGGTGGCGCGCGTCGACGGGCGCGAGATCACGCAGTCCGAGTGGGACAACCAGCACAAGGTGGAGGTCGACCGCATCCACCGCCAGATCCCCAACCTCGAAGTCAAGTTCCTCGACACGCCCGAGGCGAAGTGGGGCTCGCTGGAGAACATCGTGCGCGAGCGCGTCATCCTCGCCGCGGCGAACGACTCGCACCTGGTGACGAGCGACCAGCGGCTGGAGCGCAACTTCTTCTCCAGCGAGCTGGGCAAGCTGGTGATCGGGCCCGATGGCAAGGTGGACAAGGCCAAGCTGCAGCAGGTGCTCAGCGGCCAGGGCATGTCGCCGCGTGCGTACGAGGAGCAGCTGCGCGCGGACCTCTCGGCCCGCCAGGTGCTCAACCCGATCGACGCGAGCGCGATGCCGGCCACGGCGCCCGCCGACGTGGCGCTCGGCGCCTTCCACCAGAAGCGCGAGATCCAGGTGGCGCGCTTCAATGCCACCGACTTCGCGGCGCGCGTGTCGCCCACGGACGCCGAACTCGAGGCCTACTACAAGGCCAACCCGCAGCAGTTCATGGCGCCCGAGCGCGCCACCATCGAGTACGTGGTGCTCGACGTCGATGCCGTGAAGAAGGGCATCACGATCAACGAGGCCGACCTCAAGACCTACTACGAGCAGAACGCGCAGCGCCTGGCGGGCAAGGAGGAACGGCGCGCGAGCCACATCCTCATCACCGCCGACAAGGGCGCGGCCGCCGACGTGAAGGCCAAGGCCAAGGCGAAGGCCGAGGAGCTCGCCGCCCAGGCGCGCAAGAACCCGGCGAGCTTCGCCGAGCTCGCGAAGAAGAACTCGCAGGACCCCGGCTCCGCGGCGCAGGGCGGCGACCTCGACTTCTTCCAGCGCGGCGCGATGACCAAGCCCTTCGAGGAAGCCGTGTTCGCGGCGAAGAAGGGCGACATCGTCGGCCCGGTGGAGACCGAGTTCGGCTACCACGTCATCATGGTCACCGACATCAAGTCGCAGCAGGCCAAGACCTTCGAGCAGGTGAAGCCCGAGCTGGAGGCCGAGCTGCAGAAGCAGCAGGCCGCGCGCAAGTACGCCGAAGCCGCCGAGACGTTCACCAACACCGTCTACGAGCAGTCCGACAGCCTCAAGCCCGTGGCCGACAAGCTCAAGCTCGAAGTGCGCAAGGCCGAGAACGTCACGCGGCAGCCGCAGGCGGGGCAGCCCGGGCCGCTCGCGAACCCGAAGTTCCTGGCAGCGATCTTCGGCCCCGACGCGGTGGAGAAGAAGCGCAACACCGAGGCGCTGGAAGTGGCGCCGCAGCAGATGGTGTCCGGCCGCATCGTGCAGTACACGCCCGCACGCGCGAAGCCGTTTGCGGAAGTGAAGGACGAGGTGCGTGCCCGCGTGGTGGCGCAGCGCTCGGCCGAGATGGCGAAGAAGGAAGGCGAGCAGAAGCTGGCTGCATGGAAGGCTGCGCCCGCCACTGCCGATATGCCGCCTGCGGTGGTGCTCTCCCGCAATAGCGCCGACAAGTTTCCGCCCGCGCTGGTCGACGGCGCGATGCGTGCCGACCCGTCCAAGCTGCCCGCGCTGGTCGGTGTGGACCTCGGCAACCTCGGCTACGCCGTCGTGAAGATCAATCGTGTGCTGCCGCGCGAAGCCCCGCCGGCGGACCAGGCGATGTCGGAGCGCCAGCAGTACGCAAAGGCGTTCGCCGGCGCCGAGACGCTCGCTTACTACAACCTGCTCAAGGAGCGCTTCAAGGTGCAGTACAAGGTGACCAAGCCCGCTACGCAGTGACTTCCTCCCTCTCCCCCTCGGGGGAGAGGGCCGGGGTGAGGGGGTTCCCCATCCTGGGTGGGTCCACCCCACAGCCAAAAACAAAGCCCGCGCATGCGGGCTTTGTTTTTGGCTAGATGGGGTGGCTGATGGGACTCGAACCCACGACGACCAGAATCACAATCTGGGACTCTACCAACTGAGCTACAGCCACCGTAGAGCGGGTGATTATACCGGGTTGACCATCACGAGTTTGCCCTTCACCCCGCGCGACCCCATGTGCGCGTAGGCGGCCTTGAGCTCGGCCATCGGCATCGTGCGGTCGATCACCGGCTTGACCTTGCCCTGCGCATACCACTGCGCCAGCTCGTTCATCATGGCCGCATTCGCCTTCGGCTCGTTGCGAGCGAACGCGCCCCAGAACACACCCACCAGCGACGCGCCCTTGAGCAGCGGCAGGTTCATGGGCAGGCTCGGGATGGGCCCGGCCGTGAAGCCGATGACGAGGTAGCGGCCGCGCCACGCGATCGAGCGGAACGCGGGCTCGGCGAAGTCGCCGCCGACGGGGTCGTAGATGACGTCGGGGCCCTTGCCGCTGGTGGCTTCCTTGATGGCCTCACGGAAGGCGTTGGGCGCCGGATGCGTCGTGTAGTTGATCGTCGCGTCCGCGCCGATCGACTTGCACAGCTCGCATTTCTCGTCGGTCGAAGCGGCGGCGATCACGCGCGCGCCGGCTGCCTTCGCGATCTGGATCGCCGATGTGCCCACGCCCCCGGCCGCGCCCAGCACGAGCACGGTCTCGCCCGCCTTGAGCTGCGCGCGGTCGATCAGCGCATGGTGCGAGGTCGCGTAGATCATGATGAACGCCGCGGCATCGACGAAGGGGAACGCGTCGGGCAGTGGCATGCACAGCGCCGCGGGCGCGATGGTGTGCGTCGCGAAACCGCCTGTGCCCGAGAGGCACGCGACGTGCTGGCCCACCTTGAGGTTCGTCACGCCTTCGCCGACGGCAGCGACCACGCCCGCGTACTCCGAGCCGGGCACGAAGGGCAGCGGCGGCTTGATCTGGTACTTGTTCTGCACGATAAGCAGGTCGGGGAAGTTCAGGCTCGCGGCCTTGATCTCCACCAGCACCTCGCCGGCCTTGGGCTGCGGCGTCGGCAGGTCCTTCCACACCAGCGCGTCCACGCCGGTCGGGTTCTCGCATAGCCAGGCTTGCATGTTCGTTCGCTCCGGGAAAAATTTCGCACCGCGATGATAGGCAGGTGCGGCCGGGCTGCGATGTCCCAGCCGCGACCCCGCCCCTACAATCGGCGCAGGCATGAAGATCCTGCTTTCCAACGACGACGGCTACCAGGCACCCGGCATCGTCGCGCTCCACGAGGCGCTGAAGGACCTCGCCGAGGTCGAGGTGGTGGCGCCCGAGCACAACAACAGCGCCAAGTCCAACGCGCTCACGCTGCACGCGCCGCTGTACGTCAACACCGCGGCCAACGGCTTCCGCTACGTCAACGGCACGCCGGCCGACTGCGTGCACATCGCGCTGACGGGCCTGCTCGGCTACACGCCCGACCTCGTGGTCAGCGGCATCAACAACGGCGCCAACATGGGCGACGACACCATTTACTCCGGCACCGTCGGCGCGGCGATGGAGGGCTACCTCTTCGGCGTGCCCGCCATCGCGTTCTCGCAGGTGCAGAAGGGCTGGTCGCACCTCGACGCGGCCGCCCTCAAGGCGCGCGAGCTCGTCACCTACGTGCTGGAGCACCAGCGCACGGGCGAGGCGCCGTGGCTGCTGAACGTGAACATCCCCAACCTGCCGCACGAGGAGCTGAAGGCCTTCAAGGTGTGCCGCCTCGGGCGCCGCCATGCGGCGGAGAAAGTCATTTCGCAGACGAGCCCGCGCGGCGACGTGATGTACTGGATCGGCGGCGCGGGGCCCGCGAAGGACGATGCGGAGGGCACGGACTTCCATGCAGCGCTGCAGGGCCACCCGACCATCACGCCGCTGAAGGTGGACCTCACGGATCACGACGCGCTGCGCTACTGGTCGCAGGCAGCGGCGCAAGTGCCGGGGGCGAAGTGACGCGCAGGCCCGGCTTTCCGGCGCGGCTCGACCTGTCGCCGGCAGCACCTGCTGCCAAGGCTGCGGCCAAGCGCGGACCCACGCCACCGGTTGCGCCCCAGGGTCTTGGCATGGATTCGAGCGCGGTGCGCGCTCGAATGGTGCGCAAGCTCGCGCAGGAAGGCATCGCGGACCCCGCAGTGCTCGCCGCGATGGGCACGGTGGAACGCCATCGTTTCGTCGACACCGCGCTCGTGAACCAGGCCTATGAGGACACGAGCCTGCCGATCGGGCTCGGCCAGACGATCTCCAAGCCGAGCGTGGTCGCGCGCATGATCGAATTGCTGCTGGGCGGCCGCCGCGACGCGAACGGGCGGCTCGGCCGCGTGCTGGAAGTCGGCACGGGCTGCGGCTACCAGGCCGCGGTACTGGCGTGTGTCGCGAACGAGGTGTACAGCGTCGAGCGCTTGCGCGGCCTGCACGACAAGGCGCGTGACAACCTGCGGCCGCTGCGCCTTGCCAATGTGCACCTTCTTTTCGGCGATGGGATGGCCGGTTATCCGAAAGGCGCGCCGTATGCGGGCATCATCGCGGCGGCCGGCGGCGAGGCTGTGCCGGGCACGTGGATTGATCAGCTTGCGGAAGGCGCGCGCATCGTCGCACCGATGGCGCTGGCGGACGGGCGGCAGTCGCTGGTCGTGCTCGAAAAAACAAATGGGCGCGTGAAACAAACTGTTCTTGAGACGGTTCACTTTGTCCCCCTAAAATCGGGCATCGCATGACGCAAACGAACAAGATGCACGCGTTGCTCGTGGACGCAACGAAGGGTTCTGTCGCAGTGGCCGCAGCTGTGCTGCTCGCGGCGTGCTCGTCGCCGCAGCGCGCACCCGCGCCGGTGGTGGACCGCAGCCCCACTGCGCGCGCCACTGTTGTCGCACCTGCGCCGGCGCCCGAAGCACCGAAGGTACTGCCCGGCGCCGAGAACGCAGGCAAGGCCGGTTACTACACGGTGAAGCCCGGCGACACGCTCATCCGCATCGCGCTGGACAACGGCCAGAACTGGCGCGACGTCGCGCGCTGGAACAACCTGGACAACCCCAACGTCATCGAGGTGGGGCAGGTGATCCGCGTTGCACCGCCGGGGCAGCAGCCGCTCGATGCGGGCGTGCGCCCTGTCACGCCGCCTGCGCCGGCTGCATCGTCCGCTGTCGCATCGGCCAGCGCGCCGCGAGCCGCTTCCTCGCCGACGCTGCCGCCCGTGAACACGCCGCCGGTCGCGCCCGGCGACGAAAGCGTGTCGTGGATGTGGCCCACCGGCGCCAACGATCACGTCATCGCGGGCTTCGACGAAGAGAAGAACAAGGGCCTCGACATCGGTGGCAAGGCGGGCGACCCCATCTTCGCCGCCGCCGATGGGCGTGTGGTCTATGCCGGCGCGGGCCTGCGCGGCTACGGCAACCTGATCATCCTGAAGCACAACAACACTTACCTCACCGCCTACGCGCACAACCAGGCGCTGCTGGTGAAGGAGGACCAGAGCGTTCGCAAGGGGCAGAAGATCGCGGAGATGGGCAATTCCGATGCCGACCGCGTGAAGCTGCATTTCGAGATCCGCCGGCAAGGCAAGCCGGTCGACCCCGCCAAGTTCCTGCCGCCGAGGTAGCCATGAAGCGCCGCAACGGGCACGGCTTGCCGACGCCTGCTGGCGCCGGCGACGACGCGCTCGTGCCGCCGATCGAGACCGTCGAATCCGCCGGGTCCGCCGAATCCGCCGAGCCCGCCGGGGAGGAAGTGCCCGAGAAGCAGCTGCGCGAGATCCCGCAGGAGATCGCCGGCGAGTCGAGCGACACGCTCACGCTCTACCTGCGCGAGGTGCGGCGCACCGAGCTGTTCACCGCCGAAGAGGAATTCGAAACGGCGACGCGCGCGCGCGCGGGCGACTTCGCCGCGCGCCAGTCGATGATCGAGCACAACCTGCGCCTCGTGGTGAGCATCGCGAAGGGCTACCTCGGGCGAGGCGTGCCGTTGTCGGACCTCATCGAAGAAGGCAACCTCGGGCTGATGCACGCGATCGACAAGTTCGAGCCCGAGCGCGGCTTCCGCTTCTCGACCTATGCGACGTGGTGGATCCGCCAGGCTGTCGAGCGCGCCGTGATGAACCAGGGCCGCGTGATCCGCCTGCCGGTGCACGTGGTGCGCGAGCTGCAGCAGGTGCTGCGCGCACGCCGCACGCTGGAGAACGACCCCGTCTTCATGGCCGCGCGCGGCAACCGCGAAGGCGAGGGCGTGCGCGTGGAAGACGTCGCCGCGCTGCTGGGCCGCGACGTGCACGAAGTCGCGCAGTTGCTCGCGATGGCCGAGACGCCCAAGTCGCTGGATGCGGCGATCGAGCGTTCGGACGACGACCACACGCTGGGCGACATGATGGCCGACGAACTGGCCGTCGACCCCACCGGCGTCACGCAGAACCACGAAGTGGAGCGCCTGCTGAACAGCTGGATCGACGCGCTGTCGACGCGCGAGAAGGAAGTGCTGGAAGGCCGTTTCGGCCTGCACGACCGGGAGCCGGAGACCCTTGAGGTGCTGAGCGACCGCCTCGGCCTGACGCGCGAGCGCGTGCGCCAGATCCAGAACGAGGCCTTGCTGAAACTCAAGCGGCACATGGTGCGCAGCGGCATCTCGAAAGAAGCGCTCTTTTGAGCTGGCCGGTTCTCGTCTTCGATATCGAATCGATTCCGGACATCGCGGGGCTGCGCGCGTTGCGCAACATGGCGCCCGAGACTTCGGACAACGAATGCTTCGCCGCGTGGCAGCAGGAGCGCAAGGACGCGGGCCAGTCCGACTTCCTGCCGCACTACCTGCAGCGCGTGCTGGTGATCAGCTGCGTGTTCCGCAATGCCGAGGGCCTGCGCGTGCACTCCTTCGTGGACCGCGACGGCCTGAGCGAAGGCCGCATCGTCCAGAACTTCTTCAAGACGATCGAGCAGAAGACGCCGCAGCTCGTGAGCTGGAACGGCGGCGGCTTCGACCTGCCGGTGCTGCACTACCGGGGCCTGCGCCACGGCGTGGTCGCGTCCAAGTACTGGGACATGGGCGAGGACGACCGCGAGTACAAGTACAACAACTACATCAGCCGCTACCACAACCGCCACCTCGACCTGATGGACCTGCTGGCGATGTACCAGCCGCGCGCCAATGCGCCGCTGGACGCGATGGCCAAGCTGTGCGGCTTCCCGGGCAAGCTGGGCATGGACGGCTCGCAGGTGTGGCCGGCTTTCCTCGAAGGCAAGCTGGAGGACATCCGCCGCTACTGCGAAACGGACGTGATGAACACCTACCTCGTGTACTGCCGCTTCCAGAAGATGCGCGGCGGCTTCACCGAGGCCGAGTACGACCAGGAGGTCGAGTTCGTGAAGCAGGCGCTGCGCGACCTGTCGGGCACCGAGCCGCACTGGCACGAATACCTGGCCGCCTGGGCCTGACACAATCCACGCCATGAGTGACAGGTTGAAAGTCGATGCCCTCGACATCGAGGCGCAGGGCGTCGCGCGCCGCGAGGACGGCAAGGTCGTGTTCATCGACGGCGCGCTGCCGGGCGAGATCGTTTCCGCGGAAGTGAAGCGCAGGAAGAACAACTGGGAGCAGGCCAACCTCGTCGAGGTGCATCGCGAGTCTTCGCTGCGCGTGCGGCCGCGGTGCCCGCACTTCGGGCTGCACGAAGGCGCGTGCGGCGGCTGCAAGATGCAGCACCTCGATGCGGCCGCGCAGGTGGCCGTCAAGCAGCGCGTGCTGGAGGACGACCTCTGGCACCTCGCCAAGGTGAAGCCGCAGACGATCCTGCGGCCCATCGAAGGCCCGCCCTGGGGCTACCGCTGGCGCGCGCGTTTCTCGGTGCGCCACGTGCGCAAGAAGGGCACGGTGCTGGTCGGGTTCCACGAGCGCAAGAGCCGCTACGTGGCCGACATCCGCGAATGCCATGTGGTGCCGCCGCACGTGAGCGACTTGTTGATGCCCTTGCGCGCCTTGATCGAGTCGATGGAGGCCATCGAAACCTGTCCGCAGATCGAGCTGGCGGTGGGAGATACGGTGACGGCGCTGGTGCTGCGGCACCTCGGGCCGCTGTCGGCGGGCGACCTCGCGAAGCTGCGGCAGTTCGCGGCGGACCATCCCGGCGTGCAGTGGTGGCTGCAGCCCAAGGGGCCGGACACCGTGAAGTTGCTGGACGAAGTGGGCCCGCAGCTGGACTACGCGCTGCCGGAATTCGGCATCACCATGCCTTTCCGCCCGACCGACTTCACGCAGGTCAACCCGCACATCAACCGCGTGCTCGTCGGCCGGGCAATCCGCCTGCTCGACCCGCAGCGCGGCGAACGCATCATCGACTGGTTCTGCGGCCTCGGGAATTTCACGCTGCCGCTAGCAACGCGCGCCGGCGAGGTGCTGGGCATCGAGGGCAGCGAGGCGCTGGTCGCGCGTTCGCGCGAGAACTACGCGCTGAACAACACCGATGCGCGGCTGGCGCCGACCAAGTTCCTCGCGCGGAACCTGTTCGAGATGACGACGGAGCAGCTCGTGCAGGACGGCACGGCGCGGCGCTGGCTGGTGGACCCGCCGCGCGAAGGGGCCTTCGCGTTGTCGAAGGCGCTTGCGGACCTTCACCAGAACCCCGCTTTGCGCGGTGCCTGGAAGCCGCCGAAGCGGATCGTCTATGTCAGCTGCAACCCGGCCACCCTCGCGCGCGATGCGGGCCTGCTGGTGCACCAGGCCGGCTACCAATGCACGGCCGCCGGGGTGGTCAACATGTTCCCGCACACCGCGCACGTGGAGTCGATGGCCGTTTTCGACCTCCCATGAAAAACGGGGCCGAAGCCCCGTTTGTTCTCAATCGTCGCCGCCTATTCCCAGCAGCACCAGCAGGCTCTGGAACACGTTGAAGATGTCCAGGTAGAGCGCCAGCGTGGCGGAGATGTAGTTGGTCTCGCCGCCGTCGATGATCTGCTTCAGGTCGTACAGCATGTACATGCTGAACAGGCCGATGCACAGCGTGCTGATCACCAGCATGCCGGTGCCCGAACCGACGAACACGTTGATGATCGAGCCGACCATGATCACCAGCGCGCCGGCGAACAGCCACTTGCCCATGCCGGACAGGTCGCGCTTGATCACCGTCGACAGCGTTGCCATGACCGCGAACACCGCCGCGGTGCCGCCGAACGCCGTCATGACGATGCCGGTGCCGGTCTTCATCGACAGGATCATCGCGAGCAGGCGCGAGAGCATCAGGCCCATGAAGAAGGTGAAGGCCAGCAGCACGGCGACGCCGGCCGCGGAGTTCTTGGTCTTCTCGATCGCGAACATGAAGGCGAACGCGCCGCCCAGGAACACGACGAGGCCGAGCCCGCCGGACAAGCCGCGGGTGATGCCGGTGGCGACGCCCAGCCAGGCGCCCAGGACCGTGGGCAGCAGGCTCAGGGCGAGCAGCCAGTAGGTGTTGCGAAGGACGCGGTTGCGCTCTTCGGCGGTGGTGACGACGGAACCGTCGTAACCAGCGGGGTAGGCGGTCTGGATGTCGTTCATCGGGGGTCTCCTGGGCTGTGAGCCATTAGATGCGCGCATTCTAGGTTGGTTCAAGGGCGGCGCGTCAATGGCCGGGCGGTATGCTTGCGCCCATGAAATCCAAACCCTTCCTCGAACTCGCCGACGCCAAGGCGATCGCCGCCGCCGCCGAAGCGGAAGCCGCCAAGAACCAGTGGGCCGTGAGCATCGCCATCGTGGACGACGGCGGGCACCTCCTGTGGCTGCAGCGCCTGGACGGCGCCGCGCCGATCTCGGCGCAGATCGCCCCCGGCAAGGCCCGCACCGCCGCGCTGGGCAAGCGCGAGAGCCGGCTCTACGAGGAAATGATCAACGGCGGGCGCGTGTCGTTCCTCAGCGCGCCGGGCCTGGAGGCGCTGCTCGAAGGCGGCGTGCCGATCCTGAAGGACGGCCAGTGCCTCGGCGCCGTGGGCGTGAGCGGCGTCAAGTCGGCCGAGGACGCGCAGATCGCGCGCGCGGGCATCGCCGCCATCGGGCTTTGAGGGCTACTTCCTCGGCTCGGTGATGAAGCCGATCTTGTTGAGGCCCGCATGCTGCGCGGCCGCCATGGCCTGCGCCACGCGTTCGTAGCGCACGTCCTTGTCGCCGCGGATGTGCAGCTCCGGCTGCGGGCTGCGCGCCGCTTCGGCGCGGAAGCGCTTCTCGATGTCGGCATCGGCCAGCGGCGACTCGTTCCACCAGTAGCGGCCCTGCGCGTCCACCGAGAGGCGGATCGTCTCGGGCTTGGTCTCCTGCTTGCGGTTGGTCGCCTGCGGCAGGTCGATGTTCACGGCGTGCTTCATGACGGGCACGGTGATGATGAAGATGATCAGCAGCACCAGCATGACGTCCACCAGCGGCGTCATGTTGATCTCGTTCATCACGTCGTCGGTGTCGTCGAGGGTTCCGAACGCCATGTCAGGCGTCCTTCTTCAGGGGCACGACGTTGCGGCCGGCGCCCGGCGAGATGCGGGCGCCGGTGACGAAGTAGGCGTGCAGGTCGTGGGCGAAGCGGTTGAGCTTGGCGATGACCGCCTTGTTGCCGCGCACGAGCGCGTTGTAGCCGAGCACGGCGGGGATGGCGACCGCAAGGCCCAGTGCGGTCATCACCAGCGCCTCGCCGATCGGGCCGGCGACCTTGTCGATGGTGGCCTGGCCGGCCGTGCCGATGGACAGCAGCGCGTGATAGATGCCCCACACGGTGCCGAACAGGCCCACGAAAGGCGCGGTGGAGCCGACCGAGGCGAGGACGGCCAGTCCCGATTGCAGGCGGGCCGTCGCTTCGTCGATGCCGTTGCGCAGGGCGCGCGTGAGCCAGTCGCTCGGGTCGATGGAGTCGTGCAGCTGCGGCTGCGCGTTGCGGTGCGCGGCGGCCTCGCGGCCTTCGAGTGCGAGTGCGCGGTAGGGGTTGGAGGGGTCGGTGCCGAGCTTGTTCAGGCCGTCGGCGAAATCGCTCGCATGCCAGAAGCTCTCGATGTGCCTGGCCTGCGCGGCGTAGCGGCGCAGGTCCAGCGCCTTCACGATGATCACCATCCACGACGCGAAGGACATGCCGAGCAGCAGCACCGCGACCGCGCGGGTGACGAGGTCGCCTTGCGACCACAGGTGGACGAGACCGAAATCGGATTCCATGGGTTTGCCTCTTACTCGAGAACGAAATTGATGGGGACCTGGTGCGCCATCTGCACGGCAACGCCATTGCGCTTGCCGGGCACGAAGCGCCACTGGCGCACCGCGGACAGCGCGGCCTGGTCGAGGCGCTCGTAGCCGCTGGACTGCGTGATCGCGGCTTCGATCAGCGAACCGTCGGCGCCGATCAGCACGCGCACCAGCACCTTGCCTTGCTCGCCCATGCGCTTGCTCATGGCGGGGTAGGCGGGCTTGGGGTTGTGCAGGTAGTCGGCGTCGCTCGACGGCAGCTCGATGCGTGGCGGCGCGGGTGGAGCCGCCACGGGCGCGGCGGCCACAGGCGCGGCAATCGGCGGCGCGGGCGGCTGCGGCTCGGCGACGCCGGTGGGCGCGTTGGGCGAGGGCGCGGCGTCGATGCGAGCCACGGGCTGGGGTGCTGGGGGCAGGGACGGCTTCGCGGGGTGCGGCTGCCGCAGCACGGGGGTGGGCGGCTTCGGTGGCTCGGGCTGCGGCGCGGGCGGCGTGACCATCTCCGCGAGCACGCTCACGGGCACGATCACTTCGACGGCGCGCCGCACCAGGCCGCTCTGCAAGGCCCAGAGTGCCGCGGCATGGAAGACGAGCACACCGCCCGCGATCCACAGATTGCGGTTCGACGCGTTCACGGAAGCGATTGTCAGGCGGCGGGGGAAACGTCCGTACGCGTGGCGACGCCGTCACGGATGGCGGCCACCGGCTGCGACGAGCAGCACTGGTCGACGATCTCTCGGGCGCAGCCTTCGCACTGGCCGCACTGCGTGGCCACGCCCAGCTCGAACTGGATGTCGTCGAACGACATCCCCGCCCGGGCGTGGCGGGCGATCTCGCGGTCGGACACTCGGCGGCAGACGCAAACGATCATGATGGGGTCAAGTATAAATGAGAATTGCTCGCATTCGTATTGACCTACGTCAAGTCAGGTATCCGCCCACATACGAAGAAGGTTGTGGTAGGTACCCGTCAGCGCGACAGTGTCGCTGTCGTCGCCGTGGCGCGAGCGCAGGCGGGTAAGGGCGTCGTCCAGGTCCAGCAGCAGGGCGCGCTGCTCGTGGCTGCGCACCATGCTCTCGATCCAGAAGAAGCTGGCGATGCGGGCGCCGCGTGTTACCGGCGTCACCTCGTGGATCGTGGTGGCGGGGTAGAGCACCGCCTGTCCGGCCGCGAGCTTGAGGCGCTGCCCGCCCGTCACGAGCTCGCCGCCGTCGTAGTCGTCCGGTTCGCTCAGGAACAGCGTGCAGGAGAGGTCGCTTCGCACGCGCACGCCCTGCTCGGCAAATCGGATCGCGCCGTCGACGTGCGGCCCGAACGCATTGGCCGCACCGGTGTAGCGGTTGAAGCGCGGCGGGAACACCTTGCGCGGCAGCGCCGCCGCGAGAAAGCGCGGCGCGCGGTCGAGCGCGCGCAAGACCATCTGCTGCAGGTAGCGCGACTCGTCACAGTCGGCGCTCAGCTGCTCGTTGTTCTTGGCCTGAGCGGCCTGCGAGCCGGCCGTCACCCGTCCCTCGGCCCAAGGTGCCGCGTCGAGCACGCGGCGCGCTTCGCGCACTTCTTCGGGGGTGAAGAGAGAGAGGGTGACGATCATCTTCAGAACCGTGCGGTGAGGGAAACCTGCACGAGGCGGCCCGCGCCGGGGACGTAGTGCCCGCGGTAGAGCGCATCGGCGTAGTACTTGTCCGCGAGGTTGCTCACGTTGCCCTTCACGGCGAACGTGTCGTTGATGTTGTACTCCGCCATCAGGTCCACGGTCGCGAAGCCGGGCGCTTCCCACGCCGGAGCGGTCACGTCGGCGGGGGCTTGCGGGCTGCGGAAGTTGACGCCCGCGCCGGCCCGCCACTTCGGCGTGAACTGGTACGTGGTCCAGAAAGTGCCGCTGTGCCGCGGGCTCAGGCCCGGGCGGTCGCCGACGCGGTTGCCGACGGTGGTGGCCGTCGACGCCGCTTCATCGACACGCGCGATTGGCATCCACATGTACGAGCCGTAGACCTCCCACTGGGGCGTGATGCGGCCGCTGATGTCGAACTCGAAGCCGGCGCTGTGGCGCTTGCCCGAGAGCAGCAATCGCGTTGCGGCCGTGTCCGGATCGGTGTTGCGCTCGTTCTTCTTGGTCGAATGGAAGAGGGCGAAGCGGTAGGAGAAGCGCTTGTCCTGCGAATCCAACTTGGCGCCGAGCTCGAGGTTCTCGCTCTGCTCGGGGGGCGTGTTCGCGCTTTGCGCGTTGTACGAGTACGAGTCGCCGGACGTGTTGAACGACGTGCCCCACGAGAAGTGGAAGGAGCGGTGGTCGTCGGGCTGGTACAGCACGCCTGCACGCTTGCTCACCTCGGAAATCTTCTGCTCGTAGCTCACTGTCGAGAGCGGGCCCGGCGCATTGGCGGGGATGTTGAACTGGTCGTAGCGGCCGTCCATGCTGTCGTAGCGCAGGCCGCCCAGCAGCTTCCAGTGCGGCGCCACCTGCACGAGGTCCTGTGCGTACACGCCCCAGGCCTTGTTGGTGAACTGGTTGTTCGTGCGCAGGAGGCGCCGCGACTCGTCGACCCAGCCGTTCGGGCCCGGCATGCCGATCGTGGTGAGCGGCTTGGTGAGGTCCACGCCGCCTTGCGCCGCGCTGCGCGGGATGTACACGACTTTCTCTTCGCGAGCGGCGTCGATGCCGGTCTGCAGTTCGTGCCTGAACCCGGCCGCTTCGAACTTCGCGCTCAGGTCGCTCTGCGCATGCAGCGTGTCGACGTCCTGGATCTTGAAGTTGTTGCCGCGTCGCAGTTGCGTGGCTGCGCCGAGGTTGGCGAGGCTTGTGTTCGTGTCGACGAACCGCACGGCGCCTGCGCGCAGGTCCCGCTCGAACGCACCCTTGCGCACCTGCGTCTTCAGCTCGCTGCCGCCGTCGAAGCGGTGGACGTGGCTGAAGGCGAGGAAGCGGGCCCCGCCGTCGTTGCGGTCTGAGCTGAGCCCGTAGTTGGTCGTCGGCGCGAGGCCGGGAATCGGCGTGTTGCCGCCCGAAGTGGAGGCCGCTGTCGGGCGGATCCAAGGCAAGCCGTAATTGAGGCCGTTGTCGTTGTCGAGGTAGTAGCCGTTGACGAGGAACTCGTTGCGCGTCCCGATCCCCCAGCGGTAGGCGAGGGCGAGGCCGCGCTTGTCGATGCTCGCGCCGGTGCCGTTGTCGTCCGCCTTGGTCGCCATCGCGTTCACGCGCAGCGCCTGGTTCTCGCCGGTCACCCAGTTGAAGTCGCCCGTGATGCGCTTGTACTGGTGGTTGCCGAGCGTGGTGGTCACCTCATGGCCGTCCAGCAGGCGCGGCAGCTTGCTCACCTGGTTGACGGCGCCGCCGGTGGAGCCGCGGCCGAACAGCATCGACGCCGAGCCGCGCAGCACCTCGATGCGGTCGTTGTTGAAGGTGTCGCGGTCGTAGAACGCCGGGTCGCGCATGCCGTCGAGGAAGATGTCCCCGGTGGTCGCGAGCGAGAACCCGCGCAGGCGGATGTCCTCCTCGCCGCCCTCGGCCGCCTGGAACGTGATGCCGGCGCTGTTCTTCAGCGCGTCCTTCATCGTGTCCAGGTTGCGGTCGTCGATCAGCTTCTCGGTGATGACGGTGATCGACTGCGGGATGTCGCGCAGCTCCTGCGTGCCCTTGCCGATGTGGGTGTCCGTGGCGCGGATCGAGTCCCGGCCTTCGGCCTTGTCCCTGACGATGACCGGCTTGAGGGTGGTGGGCGCGGGGGTGGTCTGCGCCCAGCTGCCGAACGAGGCGGACAGCAGCATGGCCCCAAGGGGGAGGAAGACGGAAGTTTCTTTGTCGTTCAGCATTTGCAGCCGATTCTAGCTGCAAATGCGAATCTATCTCATTTAGCTTTCGCCGGCGTCGCCCATGGCCGATTGCAGGTAGTTCTGCAGGCCGACCTTGGCCAGCAGGTCCAGCTGGGTCTCGAGGTAGTCGATGTGCTCCTCGGTGTCCTCGAGGATGTGCTGCAGGATCTCGCGGGAGACGTAGTCGCCGGACGCCTCGCATTGCGAGATGCCGGCCTTGATGGTGGCCTGTGCACCGCGCTCGCTCTGCAGGTCGGCGTTGAGGATCTCCGGCACGTCCTCGCCCACCATCAGCTTGCCCAGGTCCTGCAGGTTGGGCAGGCCATCGAGCATGAGGATGCGCTCCATCAGCCGGTCGGCGTGCTTCATCTCGCCGATCGACTCCTCGTACTCCTTCTTCGCGAGCTTCTCGAAGCCCCAGTGCTTGAGGATGCGGTAGTGCAGGAAGTACTGGTTGGTGGCCGTGAGCTCGTTCCTGAGCTGGGCCTGCAGGTGCTGGATGACTTGCGGATCGCCTTGCATGGCCGGATCTCCTTTGGAGTTATCCGGCCATGGTAACGACTAACTGCGGATGAGGTAGTCGAAAGCCCCGAGCGCCGCCTTCGCACCTTCGCCCGCGGCGATGATGATCTGCTTGAACGGCACCGTCGTCGCATCGCCCGCGGCAAACACGCCGGGGATCGAGGTCTGGCCCTTCGCGTCGACCACGATCTCGCCGTGGCGCGATAGGTCCACCGAGCCCTTGAGCCATTCGGTGTTGGGCACGAGGCCGATCTGCACGAACACACCTTCAAGTTCGACGCGCTGTTCCTCGCCGCTCGCACGGTCCTTGTAGACGAGGCCGTTCACGCGTTGGCCGTCGCCGGTGACTTCGGTCGTCTGGGCGTTGAGGACCGTCGTCACGTTCGGCAGCGTCGCGAGTTTCTGCTGCAGCACGGCGTCCGCGCGCAGCTGCTCGCCGAACTCGATCAGCGTGACATGCGCCACGATCCCCGCGAGGTCGATCGCCGCCTCCACCCCGGAGTTGCCGCCGCCGACCACCGCCACGCGCTTGCCCTTGAAGAGCGGGCCGTCGCAGTGCGGGCAGTAGGCCACGCCCTTGTTGCGGTACTGCTCCTCCCCTGGCACGCCCAGCTTGCGCCAGCGCGCGCCGGTTGTGATGACAACGCTCTTCGCCTTGAGCGACGCACCGCTTTCCAATTCCACCTCGATCAGCTCGCCGGCCTTCAGGGCCTTGGCGCGCTGCAGGTTCATGATGTCCACGTCGTAGTGGCGTACGTGTTCTTCCAGCGCCAGCGCGAACTTCGGGCCTTCGGTTTCCTTGATGGAGACGAAGTTCTCGATGCCCAGCGTGTCCAGCACCTGGCCGCCGAAACGCTCGGACGCGATGCCCGTGCGGATGCCCTTGCGCGCGGCATACACGGCGGCTGCGGCGCCCGCGGGGCCGCCACCGACGATGAGCACATCGAAGGGCGGCTTGTCGCCGATCTTCGCGGCCTCGCGAGCGACCGCGCCCTGGTCCACCTTCGCGACGATCTCTTCCAGGCTCATGCGGCCGGAGCCGAACATCGTGCCGTTGAGGAACACGGTGGGCACGCCCATGACCTGCCGCTCGGCGATCTCGTCCTGGAACAGGCCGCCTTCGATCATCGTCGCCTTGATGCGCGGGTTCTGCACCGCCATCAGGTTCAGCGCCTGCACGACGTCCGGGCAGTTGTGGCAGGTGAGCGAGACGTACACCTCGAATTCGAGGTCGGTGTCGAGCGCGCGGATCTGCTCCAGCAGCGCCTGCTCCACCTTTGGCGGATAACCGCCCACTTGCAGCAAGGCCAGCACGAGCGAAGTGAATTCATGGCCCATCGGCAGGCCGGCGAAACGAACGCCGGTGTTCTCGCCCGGGCGGTTCACCGAGAACGAGGGCGTGCGGTGCGGCCCGCCCTGCGTTTCGGTGACGGTGATGCGCGGAGATGCCTCCGCGATGTCCTTCAGGAGCGCCCGCATCTCGGCGGAAGCAGGCGTGTCGTCGAGCGACGCCGCCAGTTCCACCGGCTGCGTGATGCGTTCCAGGTAGCTGGCCAGTTGGGCCTTCAGGCTGGCGTCGAGCATCGAGCAACTTCTCCTTTGGAACGTTTAGATCTTGCCGACCAGGTCGAGCGAAGGCTTGAGCGTCTCGGCGCCTTGCTCCCACTTCGCCGGGCAGACTTCACCCGGGTGCGCGGCGATGTACTGCGCGGCCCTAACGCGGCGCAGCGTTTCCTTCGCGTCCCGGCCGATGCCGTTGTCGTGCACTTCGATCGTCTTGATGCGGCCCTCGGGGTCGATCACGAACGTGCCGCGCAGCGCCAGGCCCGTGTCCTCGCCTTCGGTGATCAGCACCTGGAAGAAGCGCGCGAGCTGGTGGCTCGGGTCGCCCACGAGCGGGTACTGCACCTTCTTGATGGTGTCGGACGTGTCGTGCCACGCCTTGTGCGTGAAGTGGGTGTCGGTGGACACGCCGTAGATCTCCACGCCCAGCTTCTGGAACTCGGCGTAGTTGTCGGCCAGGTCGCCCAGCTCGGTGGGGCACACGAACGTGAAGTCCGCCGGGTAGAACACCACGACCGACCACTTGCCCTTGAAGTTGTCCTGCGTGACCGGGACGAACTTGCCCTTGTGGTACGCGGTGGCGGTGAACTCGGGGACTTGCTGGTTGATCAGGGACATTGTTGAGTACCTCTATGGTTGTGTTGATGTCGATTGACAGGCTCTATTCTATGGGCGTGGCGAGGCACGGCCGATTGATTGGCCCAATGGCCGCGATTGGTTGAGCGTCAGTACTCCAGCCGCTCGGGCCGGATCTCCTGCAGGATCGTCGTGGCGATCTCTTCGATCGATTTGGTGGTGGTGGACAGCCACCGGATGCCTTCGCGACGCATCATCGCTTCCGCCTCGGCCACTTCGGCGCGGCAGTTCTCCAGCGATGCATAGCGCGAGTTCGGACGCCGCTCGTTGCGCACTTCAGCCAGCCGCTCCGGCTGGATGGTCAGCCCGAAGATCTTCTTGCGATGCGGGGCCAGTGCGGTGGGCAGCTGCTTGCGGTCGAAGTCTTCCGGGATGAGCGGGTAGTTCGCGGCCTTCAGGCCGTGCTGCATGGCGAGGTAGAGCGACGTCGGCGTCTTGCCGCTGCGGCTGACGCCCACGAGGATGACGTCGGCGGCCTCGAGGTCCCGGTTGCTCTGCCCGTCGTCGTGCGCCAGGCTGAAGTTGATGGCCTCGATGCGGTCGTGGTACTCCTTGCTCTTGCTCACGTCGGAGAAGCGGCCCACGCGGTGGCTCGACTTCATGCCCAGCTCGATCTCCAGCGGGCGCACGAAGGTGCCGAAGGTGTCCAGCACCATGGCACGGCACTCGGTCTCGATGACCTGCAGCACTTCGACGTTCACCAGCGTGGTGAACACGATCGGCCGCCGGCCCTCCAGCTCCGCCACATGGTTGACCTGCCGCACGACCTGGTGGGCCTTGTCCACGGTGTCGATGAAGGGCAGCCGCACGTGCCTCGGCTTGATCTCGAACTGCGCGAGGATAGCGTTGCCGAAAGTCTCGGCCGTGATGCCGGTGCCGTCGGAGATGAAGAAGACCGTTCGGGTGTGCATGGAATAGTGTGAAGTTCGTACAATCCGCCCCAATTATCCGAATTCACGCGCCCTCCCGATGCCACGCCACAGCCGAGAAGAACAACGAGAAAGCTCGCTGGCATACGCGCGCGCGCAGCAGGTTTCAACTTCCGGAGCTTTCCCATGTCTGCGCTTTTCCCTGCGGCCTCCCTGGTCGTACCGTTTGAGAACCTGAGAATGACCGATGTCGAGGCGGTCGGCGGCAAGAACGCCAGCCTCGGCGAGATGATCTCCCAGCTGCCCCAGGGCGTGCGCGTGCCCACGGGTTTCGCGACCACGGCCCATGCCTTCCGCCAGTTCCTGGCGCATGGCGGCCTCGCCCAGCGCATCAACGAGAAGCTCACCGCGCTCGACACCGACGACGTGCGTGCGCTGGCCGCCGCCGGTGCCGAGATCCGCGGCTGGGTCGAGGCGCAGCCTTTCCCCGCCGACCTGGAGCAGGCCATTCGCCAGGCTTTCGAAAAGCTGTCGGGTGGTGACGCGCAGGCGAGCTTCGCGGTGCGTTCTTCGGCGACGGCCGAGGACCTGCCCGACGCATCTTTCGCCGGCCAGCAGGAGACCTTCCTCAATGTGACCGGCATCGAGGACGTGCTGCACAAGATGAAGGAAGTGTTCGCGTCGCTCTACAACGACCGCGCGATCAGCTACCGCGTGCACAAGGGCTTCGCGCATGCCGACGTCGCGCTGTCCGCGGGCGTGCAGCGCATGGTGCGCTCCGACCTCGGCGCCGCGGGCGTGATGTTCACGATCGACACCGAGTCCGGCTTCCAGGAGGTGGTGTTCATCACGTCGAGCTACGGCCTCGGCGAGACCGTGGTGCAGGGTGCCGTCAACCCCGACGAGTTCTACGTCCACAAGCCGATGCTGCGCGCCGGCAAGCGCGCCACCATCCGGCGCAACCTGGGCTCCAAGCTGGTCCAGATGGTGTTCGCAACGCCCGAGGAAAAGAAGGCGGGCGGCAAGCTGGTGAAGACGGTGGACGTGCCACTGGAGCAGCGCAACCGCTATTCGCTCAGCGAAGCGGACATCGAGGAGCTGGCCCGCTACGCGCTCGTGATCGAGGAGCACTACAAGCGCCCGATGGACATCGAGTGGGGCAAGGACGGCGTGGACGGCAAGCTCTACATCCTGCAAGCGCGCCCGGAAACGGTGAAGAGCCAGCAGCAGGGCAAGGCCGAAACGCGGTACAAGCTCAAGGGCCGCGGCCCGGTGCTGGCCGAAGGCCGCGCCATCGGCCAGAAGATCGGCACGGGCCCCGTGCGGCTGGTTCACAGCCTGTCCGAAATGGACAAGGTGCAGGCCGGCGACATCCTCGTGACGGACATGACCGACCCCAACTGGGAGCCGGTGATGAAGCGCGCGAGCGCCATCGTCACGAACCGCGGCGGCCGTACCTGCCACGCCGCCATCATCGCGCGCGAGCTGGGCATCCCCGCCGTCGTGGGCTGCGGTGACGCCACCGAGCGCCTGAAGGACGGCACGCTCGTCACCGTGAGCTGCGCCGAAGGCGACACCGGCTTCATCTACGACGGGCTGCTGGAGACCGAGACGCAGGAAGTGCAGCGCGGCGAGATGCCGAAGATCCCGGTGAAGATCAGCATGAACATCGGCAACCCGCAGCTCGCGTTCGACTTCGCGCAGCTACCGAACGACGGCGTGGGCCTCGCGCGCCTGGAGTTCATCATCAACAACAACATCGGCGTGCACCCCAAGGCCATCCTCGACTACCCGGCGGTGGACGCGGACCTGAAGAAGGCGGTGGAGTCGGTGGCCCGCGGCCATGCATCGCCGCGCGCGTTCTACGTCGACAAGGTGGCCGAAGGCGTGGCGACGATCGCCGCCGCGTTCTGGCCCAAGCCGGTGATCGTGCGCCTGTCGGACTTCAAGAGCAATGAATACCGCAAGCTGATCGGCGGCAGCCGCTACGAGCCGGAGGAAGAGAACCCGATGCTCGGCTTCCGCGGCGCGGCGCGCTACGTGAGCAGCGAGTTCCGCGAGGCCTTCGCGATGGAGTGCGAGGCACTGCGCCGCGTGCGCGGCGAGATGGGCCTGACCAACGTGCAGGTCATGGTGCCTTTCGTTCGCACGCTGGGCCAGGCGGACCGCGTGACGAAGCTGCTCGCCGAGCACGGCCTGCAGCGCGGCAAGGACGACCTCAAGGTCATCATGATGTGCGAGGTGCCCAGCAACGCGATCCTGGCCGAGGAGTTCCTCAAGTTCTTCGACGGCTTCTCGATCGGCAGCAACGACCTCACACAGCTCACGCTGGGCCTCGACCGCGACTCCGGGCTCGAGCTGCTCGCGGCCGACTTCGACGAGCGCGACCCTGCCGTCAAGGCGATGCTCTCGCGCGCCATCCAGGCCTGCCGCAAGGAGAACAAGTACGTGGGCATCTGCGGGCAGGGCCCCAGCGACCACCCGGACTTCGCGAAGTGGCTCGCCGAAGAGGGCATCACGTCGATCTCGCTGAACCCCGACAGCGTGATCGCGACCTGGCAGCAGCTGGCGAAAGGCTGACCCCAATGGACGCCATGCAGCACGGATGAGATGATCCGTGCCATGGCGGCCCCCGACGTCCTGGAAAAGCACGACCCGCGCGTGTTGCGGCTGAAGGCCGTGCTGCTGGCCGTGTGGGCGCTGGTGAGCTTCGGCACGCTGTTCTTCGCGCGGGACCTGCAGTTCGCCGTCGGTGCCTGGCAGTTCGGCTATTGGGTGGCGGCGCAGGGCGCGCTGATCGCCTTCATCGCCATCGTCGCCATTTATGCATGGGCGATGGCGCGGCTCGCGCCCGAGGACTCCATCGCGGACGAAGAAGGCGATGGCTAGGCTGCCGAAGTACGTCGTCTACGAGCGGCGGCTGCATCGCATCTTCGCGTCGTTCGTCATCGGCTTCCTCATGTTCCTCGGCCTGCTCGCGTGGGCCGAGCGCAGCGGCGTCTCGCGCATCTGGCTGGGGCCGATCTTCCTGTTCTCCACGGTGATGATGTACGCGGCGATCGGCATCTACGGCCGCACGACCGACCCGGAGGAGTACTACGTGGCGGGCCGCCGCATCCCGCCCATGTACAACGGCATGGCGGCGGCGGCGGACTGGATGAGCGCGGCTTCGTTCATCAGCATGGCCGGCGGGCTGTACCTGCAGGGCTTCTCGGGCAGCGAAGGGCAATCGGGCGGGCTGGCGTACGTGCTGGGGTGGACCGGCGGCTTCTGCCTCGTGGCGCTGCTCGTTGCGCCGCACCTGCGCAAGCTCAATCTCTACACCGTGCCGGACTACTTCAGCGTGCGCTACGGCGGCCGCTGGCCGCGCGTGATCGCGGCGTTCGCCGCGGTGGTGTGCTCGTTCACCTATGTCGTGGCGCAGATCTACGGCATCGGGCTGATCGCATCGCGCCTCACAGGCGTGCAGTTCGAGCTCGGCATCCTGCTGGGCCTTGGCGGCGTGCTGCTCTGCTCGTTCCTCGGCGGCATGCGGGCGATCACGTGGACGCAGGTCGCGCAGTACGTGGTGCTGCTGCTCGCCTTCCTCATCCCCGTCTCGTGGCTGGCGTACAAGCAGCTGGGCAACCCGCTCGCCCCGCTCGTCTACGGGGAACAGCTGAACAAGATCACCGAGCTGGAAAAGCGGCTCGCGAACGACCCGGCCGAGCAGGAGGTGCGCGCCGCGTTCCTCAGGCGCGCACAGGAGTACGAGTCCAAGCTGCGCGACATCGAAGGTTCGCTGCAGCGCGAGCGCACGGCGGCGCAGGACCGCATCCGGCGCCTGAAGGCCAACAGTGCGGATTCGGCGCTGATCGTGCAGGCCAACCGCGACCTCGCCGCGCTGCCGAAGGACGTGCAGTCCGCGCGCGACCTGTGGACGCGGCAGATGAACGAGAGCTACGAGCGCGCCAAGCCGCTGGGCGGCATGCCGGCCCACGTGCGCCCGTATGCCGGCGACCCGAACGGCACGCCCGAGGAGCAGGACGCGTTCAACACGACGCGCCTGAACTTCCTGGCGCTCATGTTCTGCCTCATGGTGGGCACGGCGGGGCTGCCGCACCTGCTCACGCGCTACTACACCACCCCGAACGTCGCGACCGCGCGCGCTTCGGTTGCTTGGTCGCTGTTCTTCATCGCGGTCGTCTATGTGAGTGCGCCGGCGCTCGCCACGCTCGTGAAGTTCGAGGTAATGAACAACCTCGTGGGCAGCAGCTTCGACGCGCTGCCCGCCTGGATGGCGCAGTGGGCCAAGGTGGACCCGTCGCTGATCTCCGTTTCCGACATCAACGGCGACCGCACCGTCCAATGGGGCGAGATCAAGCTGGGTGCGGACATCATCATGCTGGCGACGCCCGAGGTCGGCGGCTTGCCTTACGTCATCTCGGGCCTCGTCGCCGCGGGCGGACTCGCGGCCGCGCTCTCCACGGCCGACGGCCTGCTGCTGACGATCAGCAACGCGCTCGTGCGCGACGTGTACTGCCACGAGATCAACCCGCACGTCACGCCGGAGCAGCGCGTGATCCTGTCGAAGTTCGCGCTGCTCGCGGTCGCCATGGTCGCGGCGATGGTGGCTTCGCTCAAGCCCGCGGAGATCCTGCCGCTCGTGTCCGCGTCGTTCTCGCTCGCGGCATCGGCCTTCGTGCCGGCGATGGTGCTGGGCATCTTCTGGGCGCGCACGAGCGCCGGCGCGGCTGTTGCCGGCATGCTCGCCGGGCTCGGCGTCACGGTGTACTACATGCTCGTGAACGTGCCCGGCGTGCGCGCGAACCTCGGCTTGCCGCCGGGCCAGTCGCTGTGGTTCGGCATCCAGCCGCTTTCGGCGGGCGTGTTCGGCGTGCCTGTGGGCTTCGCGGTGACGGTGCTCGTGAGCCTCGTCACGGCACCGAAGCCGGCCGTGGCGCCACAAGCCTAGGGATAGCCCTATCAGGGCTTGCCCTGAAAGATGTTTCATCGGCGCTGCGCGTCAGTTCTGCGTCAGACGCTCTTCCAAGACTGCCCTTGCTTCATTCCAAGCAGGAGACATCACACATGGCAACAGCATCCAGCGCAACCGCCGCGAACGCGGCGTCCGCGCCGATGACCGCCGAGGAGAAGAAGGTCATCTTCGCCTCGTCGCTCGGCACGGTCTTCGAGTGGTACGACTTCTACCTCTACGGCTCGCTCGCCGCGATCATCGGCGCGCAGTTCTTCTCGGGCCTGGACCCGACGTCGGCCTACATCTTCGCGCTGCTCGCTTTCGCAGCCGGCTTCCTCGTGCGGCCGTTCGGTGCCATCGTGTTCGGGCGCCTGGGCGACCTGATCGGGCGCAAGTACACGTTCCTGATCACCATCCTGATCATGGGCGCGTCGACGTTCATCGTGGGCCTGCTGCCCGGCTACAAGTCCATCGGCATCGCGGCCCCGGTCATCCTGATCGTGCTGCGCCTGCTGCAGGGCCTGGCCCTCGGCGGCGAGTACGGCGGCGCGGCCACGTACGTCGCGGAGCACGCACCGCACGGCAAGCGCGGCGCCTACACGTCGTGGATCCAGACCACCGCGACGCTGGGCCTGTTCCTGTCGCTGCTGGTGATCCTGGGCGTGCGCGAGTCGCTGGGCACCAAGGACTTCGCCGACTGGGGCTGGCGCATCCCCTTCCTGGTCTCGATCCTGCTGCTGGCCATCTCCGTGTGGATCCGGCTGTCGCTGAACGAGTCGCCCGCCTTCCAGCGCATGAAGTCGCAGGGCCGCACGTCCAAGGCGCCGCTGACCGAGTCCTTCGGCCAGTGGAAGAACCTGAAGATCGTGATCCTCGCGCTGCTCGGCCTCACGGCCGGCCAGGCGGTGGTGTGGTACTCGGGCCAGTTCTACGCGCTGTTCTTCATGACGACGATCGCGAAGGTGGACGTGACCACGGCCAACCTGCTGATCGCCGCGTCGCTGATCATCGGCACGCCGTTCTTCATCGTGTTCGGTTCGCTGTCCGACCGCATCGGCCGCAAGCCGATCATCATGGCGGGTTGCCTGCTGGCCGCGGTGACCTACTTCACGGTGTTCCCGATGCTGCTGAAGTTCGCCAACCCGGCGATCGTGGAAGCGCAGCAGAAGAGCAAGGTGGTCGTCACGGCGAACCCGGCGGAGTGCTCGTTCCAGGGCAGCCCGATCGCGCGCGAGATCGACTTCCGCACTTCGTGCGACATCGCCAAGCGCGCGCTGTCGACCGCCTACGTCCCGTATGAGAACAAGGCCGGCACCGGCCCGGCCACGATCCAGATCGGCGACAAGACGTTCACGGCGCCCGCCGCGACGCTGAACGAAGCCGGTCACGGTTTCTCGGCCGATAGCGCGAAGGCGCTGGCCGAGTTCCGCAAGGCCGTGGCCGATGGCGTGAAGGCCGCCGGGCTGTCGCAGCCGGCCACCGCCGACAAGATGAACAAGCCGATGGTGCTGGCCATCCTGGTCTACCTGGTCATCCTGGTGACGATGGTGTACGGCCCGATCGCGGCGATGCTGGTCGAGCTGTTCCCGACGCGCATCCGCTACACGTCGATGAGCCTGCCGTACCACATCGGCAACGGCTGGTTCGGCGGCCTGCTGCCCACCACCGCCTTCGCGATGGTGGCCGCAACGGGCGACATCTTCTACGGCCTGTGGTACCCGGTGATCGTGGCCGCCGGCACCTTCGTGATCGGCATGCTGTTCGTGAAGGAAACCAAGGACGTGGACATCTACGCGCACGATTGACGCGCTGCCTCCGTGCAACGAAAAGCCCGCTTCGGCGGGCTTTTTTGCGCCTGCGCAATCCATATCGCGCAAACCCCAATTCAAAACGCACTGCATGGGTGCACAGTCTGGTAAGCCAGCAGTAAGGCCAAAACCATGCTCGTCGCCAAGACAGAAGCCGGCCAGCGCGTCCTGAAGGACCGCTCCGTCGCGCTCACCCCCCGCCAGCGCTCCGCGCTGATCCTGTTCGATGGCAAGCGGACCGTCGAGGACGTCCTGGCCGCCACGGCGGCGGCCGGGGTGACCCGCGAGGACACCGACAAGCTGCTCGAGCTGGGCCTCATCGCCGACGTCGCGCCGGACCGCACCCGCGCCGAGGCGGCCGCCGCCGTGGCGCAGCAGGAGGCGGTCGAGCGCCACAAGCACCGCACGCCGCAGGAGCGCTACGCCGAGGCGTACCCGATCGCCACGGCCCTGACGGCCGGCCTCGGCCTGCGCGGCTTCCGCCTGAACCTCGCCGTGGAAGCGGCGACCAGCTACGAGGACCTGCTGGCCGTGGCGCCGAAGATCCGCGACGCCGTCGGCGACGAGAAATTCCGGCCGCTGGACAACGCCCTGAACGACCATTGAGAATTGCGGTTCGTGGCATTGGAGGGGTGAATGGTCATCATCAAGACGCTCCAGGGGCACCGGGTTCTGAAAGACCGGTCGGTGCCGCTGACCCCGCGCCAGCGTTCGGCCTTCATCCTCGTGGACGGCAAGAAGACCACCGACGAGATCCTGGCAGCGACCAAGGCGGGCGGCGTCACGCAGGCCGACATCGACAAGCTGGTGGAGCTGGGCCTGGTCGAGGAGCTCTCGAAATCGGCGGCCATGCACCTGGCCATGGAACAGAAGCTGCAGGCCAAGCGCAGCGGGCGCACGCCGGAGCAGCGCTTCGAGGAGGCGTGGCCGTACGCGTCCATGCTGACTTCCAGCCTCGGACTGATGGGCTACCGGCTCAACAATGCGGTCGAGAACGCCACGACCTACATGGACCTGCTGGCCCTCGCGCCCAAGATCCGTGAGGCGGTCGGGCCGGAGCGGTTCGAGATGCTGGACCGGCTCCTGAACGACTAGAAGCCTTCGCGCTATAATCGCGGGCTTTCCCTTTCCACACCCCAAAAAGACGCTGGGGGTGGATCCAACCCACAAGGAGTCTTATGCGTCACTACGAGATCGTCTTGCTGATCCACCCGGATCAAAGCGAGCAGGTTCCGGCCATGCTGGAGCGTTACAAGGGCATGATCACCACCGGCGGCGGCAAGGTCCACCGCGTCGAGGACTGGGGTCGCCGCCAGCTCGCCTACCAGATCAACAAGCTGGCCAAGGCCCACTTCCTGTGCATCAACATCGAGGCCGACCAGGCCGTGATGGGTGAGCTGGAGCATGCCTTCCGCTTCAACGACGCCGTGCTGCGCCACCTCACCGTGGTGCGCAAGAAGGCCGACACGGGCCCGTCCTCGATGATGAAGACCGTCGAGCGCGAGGAAGCCCGCAAGGCCCAGCAGGCGGAGTTCCAGTCGTAAACCAGGTTGTCCTGGGCGCCCGCGTCGCGGAGGTTTCGGCCCTGCGGCACACCCCGGCCGGGCTGCCCGCCGTCGATTTGAGGCTCGAACACGAGTCCGAAGTCGAAGAGGCAGGCGGCAGGCGGCAGGTGAAAGTGGAGCTCAGGGCCGTGGCGTTCGGCACGTTGGCCGAAACGCTCGCGCGGCAGGCAGTCGGTTCAGGCTTCCGGTTCCACGGTTTCCTGGCGGCCCCGCGCAACGGCAAGCACCCGGTTCTGCATATCCAGTCATTCCAGCAAGATTAGATTCATCGAAAGAGGTCCCACATGGCCACCTTCAAGAAGTTCAACAAGGACAAGCGCCCCAAGCGCAACACGCAGTCCCTGCTGTTCAAGCGCAAGCGCTTCTGCCGCTTCACCGTCGCCGGCGTCGAGGAGATCGACTACAAGGACGTCGACACGCTGCGCGATTTCATCAGCGAGAACGGCAAGATCATCCCCGCGCGCCTGACCGGCACGCGCGCGATCTACCAGCGGCAGCTGAACACCGCCATCAAGCGCGCGCGCTTCCTGGCCCTGCTGCCCTACAGCGACCAGCACAAGATCTGAGGAGCACGCAATGCAAGTCATCCTGCTCGAGAAAGTCCCCAACGTCGGTGAGCTCGGCGAGATCGCCAAGGTCAAGGACGGTTATGCCCGCAACTTCCTGATCCCGACGGGCCGTGCACGCCGCGCGACGGAAGCCAACAAGGCCGAATTCGAAGCCAAGCGCGCCGAACTGGAAAAGGCCGCCGCCGCCAAGCTGGCCGACGCGCAAGCCCAAGGCGAGAAGCTCGCCGGCACGACCATCAAGCTGACCCAGAAGGCCGGCGTGGACGGCCGCCTGTTCGGCTCCGTCACCAACTTCGACATCGCCGAAGAGCTGAACAAGCAAGGCTACAAGGTCGTCAAGGCCCAGGTGCGCATGCCCAACGGCCCGATCAAGATGGTGGGCGACAGCAACGTGAACGTGGCGCTGCACACCGACGTGGTCGTGGAGATCAACGTCACGGTGTACGGCGAAACCGCCTAACTGACACCACGTTGTCATGAACAAAACCACATAGTGGTTTTGTCGCTACGCGACGAAAGCCGCCTCCGGGCGGCTTTTCCTTTTGTAGCCACCGCAAACCCACTCGTTATCCACATACTTGTCCCGTGACGGGCCCGACCGTGCCGCGTAGCATCCGCTCTTCCTCCTCCATGTCCGCAGTCCTTTCTCCCGCCGACGACGATTTCCCCCGCGACAAGCAGGTCGCGCAGCTGCGCATCCCGCCGCACTCGATCGAGGCCGAGTCGAGCGTGCTGGGCGGCCTGCTGCTCGATAACGGCGCGTGGGACCGCATGGGCGACCTGCTCACCGATGCGGACTTCTATCGCTACGAGCACCGGCTGATCTTCGCGGCGATCGGCGGCCTGGTGAACGCCACGAAGCCGGCGGACGTGGTCACCGTCTTCGAGCAGCTGCAATCCCTCGGCAAGGCCGAGGAGGTCGGCGGGCTTGCGTACCTCAACTCGCTGGCGCAGTACGTGCCCAGCGCGGGCAACATCCGCCGCTACGCGGAGATCGTCCGCGAGCGCTCCATCCTGCGCAAGCTGGTGAGCGCGGCCGACGAGATCGCCACCGCATCCTTCAACCCGCAAGGCAAGGCCGTCGACAAGATCCTCGACGAGGCCGAGCAGAAGATCTTCAACATCGGCGAGGAAGGCTCGCGGATGAAGCAAGGCTTCCAGGGCATGGACAGCCTGGTGGTGCAGCTGCTCGATCGCGTGCAGGAGATGGCGGACAACCCCAACGACATCACGGGGGTGCCGACCGGGTTCTATGACCTCGATCGCATGACGAGCGGTTTGCAGGCGGGGGACCTGATCATCCTGGCGGCGCGGCCCTCGATGGGCAAGGCGCAGCCGCTCGATGCGAAGGTGCGCACGCTCACCGGCTGGAAGCAGATGGGAGAGCTGGAAGTCGGCGACGCGTTGGCATCGGTCGACGGCCGCCCTTCCATGGTGACCGGCGTGTTCCCCCAAGGGGTCAAGCAGGTCTATCGGGTCACGTTCTCGGATGGCCGCTCGGCGGAGTGCTGCGCCGAGCATCTATGGCAAGTGAATTGCCGCCACTGGGACTCACCGCGGACGGTCGATACGACTGAACTCACTCGCCTTCTCTCGCGCAAGCGATACCAGAATCGGTTGTGGATCGAACGTGCGAGCGGAGACTTCGGGCACCAGGAGCCATTGCCCATCGACCCGTGGGTGCTCGGCGCTTTGCTCGGGGACGGCTGCCTGACAGGCAGCGGGAGCGTGTTGTTCTCTTCGGCTTCGGACGAGACGTTGGAGCAGATGTCCGCGCGCATCGACGACGACATGGAGCTCGTCCACTCGCAGGCCTACGACTGGCGCATCGTTCGCCGCGACCGCGCCCGCGTGAAGGGCTTGCAGGGCACGCAACCGAATCCGCTGCGCGTGGCGCTGGATGCATTGCAGCTGTCCGGGCTGCCGAGCGATCGCAAGTTCATCCCGCGCCTTTATCTCGAGGCTGGCAAGGAAGCGCGCCTCGACGTCCTGCGCGGACTGCTGGACACCGATGGTTGGGTGGAGAAGTGGGGCACCGTGCGGCTCTCGACAGCCAGCGCGCAAATGGCCCAGGATGTCGCCGAGCTTGTCCGCTCCCTGGGTGGGTGGTGCTCGATCACGGCCAAGCAGCCTCGATTCACGAATGTGGCCGGTATCAAGGTGCCGGGCCTGCCGGCGTACGTCTGCCATATCAGCCATCCCGAGCCACGTTCACTTTTCCTGCTCGCAGCCAAACAGGCGCGGGCGCCTGCAACGTGGCAGCGGCAGAAGCGCTTGAACGTGATGTCGGTGCAGCCGACTCGCCAGGCCGAGTGCCAGTGCATCTCCGTCAGCCATCCATCGAAGCTGTACATCACCGACGGCGACGTCGTCACGCACAACACGTCCCTTGCCATCAACATCGCCGAACACGTCGCCCTCAACGAAGGCCTGCCGGTTGCGGTGTTCTCGATGGAAATGGGCGCGAGCCAGCTGGCAGTCCGTATCGTAGGCTCGATCGGCCGCATCGACCAGGGCCACCTTCGCACCGGCAAGCTGACGGACGACGAGTGGCCGCGGCTGACGGAGGCGATCGAGAAGCTGCGCAACATCTCGCTGCATATCGACGAAACGCCGGGCCTCACGGTGAGCGAGTTGCGCGCCAACGCGCGTCGCTTGGCACGCCAGTGCGGCGGCAAGCTGGGGCTGATCGTGGTCGACTACCTGCAGCTCATGAGCGTGTCCTCGGGCATGAGCGACGAGAACCGCGCCACGGCCATCGGTGAAATCTCGCGGGGCCTGAAGATGCTGGCGAAGGAGCTGGGCTGCCCGGTGATCGCGCTGTCGCAGCTGTCCCGTGGCGTGGAATCGCGCACCGACAAGCGCCCCATGATGAGCGACCTGCGCGAATCCGGCGCCATCGAGCAAGACGCGGACGTGATCATGTTCATCTACCGCGACGACTACTACAACAAGGACTCCAAGGAGCCCGGCGTCTCGGAGCTGATCATCAGCAAGCAGCGTAACGGCCCCACCGGCACGGTGAAGATGGCGTTCATCAAGCAGCTGACGAAGTTCGAGAACCTCGCGAGCGGCACGGACGCGTTCTAGCGCGAGAACGCCTTGCGCGAGCCGTCCTCGAACACGGCATCGTCGCGAAGCAAAGTGCCGCCGTCGTCCCAAGCCTTCTCGCGAGTGATGCGTCCTCGCTCGTCGTAGGTCGACTCGCCCACCAGCCGACCTGCGGCGTTGAAGCGCTGGTGCGTGCCAGTAGGCTGGCGCCCGCCGCGCGCGCTCACCCAGGTCCCGGTGGTCGTCACGCGCCCATCGTCGCCATAGCCGGTCTCGACGATCTGCGACCCCTTCCACTCGGTCTTCGTGCGCGGCTGGCCGTTCAGGTAGTGCTGAACGTCGAGCACCGGAAGCCCGGCCTCCCAGCGCTGGTCGCGCACCAGCGTGCCGCTGTCGGCGAACTGCTGCAGCCGGCGCGACTGCTTTGCGGGGTCGATGTCTTCCTGCTGCCGCACGCGCCCCTGCTCGTCGAGGCGCGCAACGCGCGTGCGCAAGCCGTCCTGCAGGTTCACCTTGAACTGCAGGACACCTCGCTCGTTGTAAAGGTCGACGGAAGAGGGCGAGCCGAAGCCGCACAGCCTTGCATCGTCTACCGCCGGCGCGAGCTGCGGCCGCGCGCCGCAACGCAATTCGGTGAGCTGCCCCTGCGCATTGAACGAAGCCGCCGCCGCAGGCTCGCCCCGCGGCGCGTGCACGGTGATGCCCCGCAGCTGCCCGTTCGCATGGAAGCGCCGCGAGATGCCCTTGAGGTCGCCGTTGTCGTACTCACCCTCGAACAGCACCTGACCCTGCGGCCCGAACTCGCGCCCGCGACCCTGCAGGTTGCCCCGCTCGTTGACCGAGTGTTCCTTGGCGAGCTTGCCGTTGTCGTAGAAACGCACCAAACCGATGAAGCGGCCGCCCCGCAGCTCCTGCTCGCGCTGCACGACGCGCGTGTCGCGGTCCACGCAGCGCATGATCCCGGTCTTGCCTTCCGTGGTGGCACCGTTGGCGGGGTTGACGCCCACGCCGCCGATGTCGCAGTCCTGCACCGCGTGGGCATTGCACGCAAGAAGCAGCAGCAAGGGCAGGGCGGCGCGGCGCATCGTGGCCGCAGTTTCCGCCCGCCGCGGCGCCGTGTCTAGAGCACGTCGCTCGCGAAGTCCGCCAGCCGCGAGCGCTCGCCGCGCGCCAGGGTGATGTGCCCGCTGTGCGGCCACCCCTTGAACTTGTCCACGGCGAACGTCAGGCCCGACGAGCCCTCTGTCAGGTACGGCGTGTCGATCTGCGCGAGGTTGCCCATGCAGATGATCTTCGTGCCCGGCCCAGCGCGGGTGATCAGCGTCTTCATCTGCTTGGGCGTGAGGTTCTGCGCCTCGTCGATGATCACGTACTTGTTGAGGAACGTGCGCCCGCGCATGAAGTTCATGCTCTTGATCTTGATGCGGCTGCGGATCAGCTCGTTGGTGGCCGCGCGGCCCCACTCGCCGGCGCCGCTGTCGGTCTTGCCCAGTACTTCGAGGTTGTCGTCGAGGGCGCCCATCCAGGGACCCATCTTCTCTTCCTCGGTGCCGGGCAGGAAACCGATGTCCTCGCCGACGCTCACCGTTGCGCGGGTCATGATGATCTCGGTGTAGCGCCGGTCGTCCAGCACCTGCGTCAACCCCGCGGCCAGCGCCAGCAGCGTCTTGCCGGTGCCGGCCGTGCCGCTGAGCGTCACGAAGTCGATCTCCGGGTCCATCAGCAGGTTCATCGCGAAGTTCTGCTCGCGGTTGCGCGTGGTCACGCCCCACACGGCGTTTTTCAGGTGGCCGTAGTCCTTCAGCGTCTTGAGCACGGCCGTCTTGCCGCGGATCTCCGTCACGCGCGCGTAGAGGCTGGGCTCGCCCGGTGCCTCGAAGTACACGAACTGGTTGATCAGCAGGCTGGGCACGATCGGGCCGGTGATCCGGTAGAAGGTGTGCTGCCCGCTCTGCCAGCTCTCCACCGTCTTGCCGTGCTTGGCCCAGAAGTCCGGCGGCAGCGCGAGCGCGCCGGAATACATCAGGTCCAGGTCGTCCAGCGTCTTGTCGTTGCGGTAGTCCTCGGTGTCCAGGCCCAGCGCACGCGCCTTGACGCGCATGTTGATGTCCTTGGACACCAGCACCACCTCGCGCGGCGCGAATTTTTCACGCAGCGCGGCGACCACGCCGAGGATCTGGTTGTCGGCCTTGCCCGGGGGCAGGCTGGCAGGCAGCTTGGAGTCGAGCGGGTTCGTCTGGAAGAACAGGCACCCGCCCGCCTCGCGGTGGCCGGTGGTGTCGAGCTTCAGGCCCTGGCTGATGTCGCTGCCGTGGTGGCCGGCCAGCGCATCGAGCGAACGGCTGACCTGGCGCGCGTTGCGGGCCACTTCGGTCGTGCCCTTCTTGTGCCCGTCCAGCTCCTCCAGCACGATCATCGGCAGGAAGATGTCGTGCTCCTCGAAGCGGAACAGGCTCATCGGGTCGTGCATCAGCACGTTGGTGTCCAGCACGAACAGCTTGGAGGGGCCGGTTGGCTTGGCTTTCTTGGGCTTGGCGGCCACCTGCGTGGGCAGCCGCTTCCTGGGCTGCGGCGACTCGGCCTCGACGTAGGTTTCGAGGTCGCCCGCATAGGCAGAAGGATGGGCGTCGCCGCCGCCGGTACGGGGGTCGAACTCGTCCAGCGCCTGCGGGCGCTCAGGCAGCGGGCTGTCGCTCGCCGCCAGCAGGGCCGCCGTTTTTCGCGCCGTCTTGTGCGAAGTGCGGGCCGGGGCGTCGTACGCCTCCGGCGGGAGCATGGCGGCGCGCTTGTTGGGGGCAGGGGGCAGGGGCATGGACGGCTGAAGCTCCGAAGCGGTTCAGGAAACAAAAAAGCCGCCGGGCGGGCCTGGCGGCTTTTGCGGGTCTGACGGTGATGACGCGTCGCGTCTCGATCAACGGCATGAACCCATTATGCACAACGGTTGCGCCACAACAATGTCGGCGCTCGCCCTGTTGCGTGTAGGCGTCAGGCCGCCTTCTTCAGCAGCTTGACGGCCTTGAGGACTTCGTCCACGTGGCCGGGGACCTTCAGGCCGCGCCATTCCTGCTTGAGCACGCCGTCGGCGCCCACCAGGAAGGTGCTGCGCTCGATGCCCTTGACCTTCTTGCCGTACATGATCTTGTTCTTGACCACGCCGAACATGTGGCACATCTTCTCTTCGGTGTCGGCGATGAGCTCGAAGGGCAGCTCCAGCTTGGCCTTGAACTCGTCGTGCGACTTCATGTTGTCGCGCGACACGCCGAACACCACGGCGCCGGCCTTCACGAAGTCCTTGTACTTGTCGCGGAACTGCATGGCCTCGGTGGTGCAGCCGGGCGTGTTGTCCTTCGGGTAGAAGTACAGCACCACGATCTGGCCGAGGTGGGAGCCGTTGGTGACTTTGATGCCGCCGGTGGCGTTCGCTTCAAATTCGGGGAGGGGCTTGTTGACAACGATCGCCATGGGTCTCTGATGCTTCTTCGGTGAGGTGCTTAGGCTCGGTGTACCGGGGGCTGTGCGGCCCCCGACGCAATCCGAGATTTTACCTTGAAAGCACAATCCGTGCTCACGCAGGGTTACCCCATTCAGAGGAGGAGCGCCACTGCGACATCGCGGCCTTCCTGGGCCAGGATGTTGTAGGTGCGGCAGGCCGCCGCGGTGTCCATCGTCTCGATGCCGATGCGCGCGGCCATCAGCGGCGCCACCCACGCGGGCTTGGGGAAACGGATGCGGCTGCCGCTGCCGAAGATCACCACTTCGACCTTCATGTCCGCCAGCTGCGCGAAGTGCTCCGGCCCGAGGTCGTCGAAGCCGCCGGCCCATGCGAGCTGCTGCCCGCGCGAGCCGATGATGACGTTGTGCGTGATCTTTTCACTGCCCACGGCCACCCAGCCGGGGCCGTGCGCGCGGATGGTCTGGACGTCGGATTGGTCGGGCTGCAGCTTCATCGTGTTTTATTGCTGCGCTGCGGAAGAGCACGGCGGAACTATGGTCAAATTATAAGTTTCCGCCTCGTATCGCAGCCTTCGGAGGGGCTTTGAAGACCGTCCAGAAATCGACCAAGCTCGCCAACGTCCTGTACGACATCCGCGGTCCCATCATGGACGCGGCCCGGCAGATGGAGGAAGAGGGCCACAAGATCATCCGCCTGAACATCGGCAACCTCGCCGTGTTCGGCTTCGACGCGCCCGAGGAGATCCAGCAGGACATGGCCCACAACCTGGCCAACTCCGCCGGCTACTCCGACAGCAAGGGGATCTTCCCGGCGCGCCGCGCCGTGGTGCACTACACCCAGCAGCAGGGCATCAAGGGCGTCACGCTCGACGACATCTACCTCGGCAACGGCGCCAGTGAGCTGATCGTCATGTCCACCAACGCGCTGCTCAACGAAGGCGACGAGCTGCTGCTGCCTTCGCCCGACTACCCGCTGTGGACCGCGGCCACCACGCTGTCAGGCGGCACGGCGGTGCACTACATGTGCGACGAAGCCAACGGCTGGCTGCCCGACCTCGACGACATCCGCCGAAAGATCACGCCGGCCACCAAGGGCATCGTGGTCATCAACCCGAACAACCCGACCGGCGCGCTGTACCCCGACGAGGTGCTGAAGGAAATCGTGGCGATCGCGCGCCAGCACGGCCTCGTGATCCTCGCCGACGAGGTCTACGACAAGGTGCTGTACGACGGCGTGAAGCACACCGCGATCGGCAGCCTGTCCGAGGACGTCCTCACGCTCACCTTCAATTCGCTGTCGAAGAGCTACCGCTCCTGCGGCTACCGCGCCGGCTGGCTCGTCGTTTCGGGCGACAAGAAGGCCGCCGCCGACTACATCGAGGGCCTCACGATGCTCTCGAACATGCGCTTGTGCGCCAACGTGCCGGGCCAGTACGCCATCCAGACGGCACTGGGCGGCTACCAGAGCATCAACGAGCTGATCAACCCGGGCGGGCGCCTGCGCCGCCAGCGCGACCTCGCGTACGAGATGATCACGGCGATCCCGGGGGTCACCTGCGTGAAGCCGCAGGCCGCGCTGTACATGTTCCCGAAGCTCGACCCCAAGGTCTACCCGATCGCCGACGACCGCCAGTTCTTCCTCGAGCTGCTGCAGGAAACCCGCGTCATGCTGGTGCAGGGCTCGGGCTTCAACTACCCCGACAACCAGCATTTCCGCATCGTCTTCCTCCCGCACGAGGACGACCTGCGCGAAGCGATCAACCGCATCGCGCGTTTCCTCGAGTCCTATCGCAAGCGTCACTCCAAATGAAAGCCATCCAGGTCGGCCTCCTCGGCATCGGCACCGTCGGCAGCGGTGTGTTCAAGGTTCTCCAGCGCAACCAGGAGGAGATCAAGCGCCGCGCCGGCCGCGGCATCGAGATCACCATGGTGGCGGACCTCGATACGGCACGCGCCGAAGCGATCACCGGCGGCAAGGCCAAGGTCGTCAAGGATGGGCGTGAAGTCATCGCCAACCCGGACATCGACATCGTCATCGAGCTGATCGGCGGCTACGGCATCGCGCGCGAGATGGTCATGTCCGCCATCGCCGCGGGCAAGCACGTCGTCACCGCGAACAAGGCGCTGCTGGCGGTGCATGGCACCGAGATCTTCGAAGCCGCGCACAAGAAGGGCGTGATGGTCGCTTTCGAAGCCGCGGTCGCCGGCGGCATCCCGATCATCAAGGCGCTGCGCGAAGGCCTCACCGCCAACAGCATCCAGTGGATCGCCGGCATCATCAACGGCACCACCAACTTCATCCTCTCCGAGATGCGCGACAAGGGGCTCGACTTCGACGTCGCCCTGAAGGACGCGCAGCGCCTGGGCTACGCCGAAGCGGACCCCACGTTCGACATCGAAGGCGTGGACGCCGCGCACAAGGCAACGATCATGTCGGCCATCGCGTTCGGCATCCCCGTGCAGTTCGACAAGGCCTATGTCGAGGGCATCACGAAGCTGGCCGCGCAGGACATCAAGTACGCCGAGCAGCTGGGCTACCGCATCAAGCTGCTGGGCATCACCAAGCGCACGCCCACGGGCATCGAGCTGCGCGTGCACCCGTCGCTGGTGCCGGCCAAGCGCCTGATCGCCAACGTGGAAGGCGCGATGAACGCCGTGGTGGTGCAAGGCGACGCCGTTGGCACGACGCTGTACTACGGCAAGGGCGCGGGCAGCGAGCCCACGGCCAGCGCCGTGATCGCCGACCTCGTGGACATCACGCGATTGCACACGGCCGACGCCGCGCACCGCGTGCCGCACCTGGCCTTCCAGCCCGACCAGATGTCGAGCGAGAAGGTGCTGCCGATGAGCGACGTGGTGACCAGCTACTACCTGCGCATGCGCGTGGCGGACGAGGCGGGCGTGCTGGCGAAGGTCACCGGCATCCTCGCTGCGGCCGGCATCAGCATCGACGCGATGCTTCAGCGCGAAGCGGGCGAGGGCGAGAAGCAGACCGACCTGATCCTGCTGACGCACAGCGTGCGCGAAGGCACGATGAACGAAGCCATCGCGCAGATGCAGGGCCTGCCCACCGTGCTCGCGCCGATCACGCGCATCCGCAAGGAAGAACTGGCCTAAGCGATGCAGTACCTCTCCACGCGCGGCCACCCGGACCGCCAGCGCTTCTGCGAGATCCTGCTCGAAGGCCTCGCGCCCGATGGCGGGCTCTACCTGCCCGAGTCGTACCCGCAGGTGAGCGAAGCCACGCTCGCCAAGTGGCGCGGCCTGTCGTACCCCAACCTCGCTTTCGAGGTGCTGTCGCTCTACATCGACGACATCCCCGCCGCCGACCTGAAGGCGATCTGCGCGAAGACCTACACGGCGGAAGTGTTCGGCACGAAGGAGATCGTGCCGCTCAAGAAGCTGGAAGAGGGCGTGTACCTCGAAGCCCTGTCCAACGGCCCCACGCTGGCCTTCAAGGACATGGCGATGCAGCTGCTGGGCAACCTCTTCGAGTACGAGCTCGCGCGGCGCGGCGAGGAGCTCAATATCCTCGGCGCGACTTCCGGCGACACCGGCAGCGCCGCCGAGTACGCGATGAAGGGCAAGAAGGGCGTGCGCGTCTTCATGACGTCGCCGCACGGCCGCATGAGCCCCTTCCAGCAGGCGCAGATGTTCAGCCTGCAGGACGCCAACATCCACAACCTCGCCATCCAGGGCGTGTTCGACGACTGCCAGGACATCGTCAAGGCCGTGTCGAACGATCTCGACTTCAAGCGCAAGTACCGCATCGGCACGGTCAACTCGATCAACTGGGCGCGCCTGGTCGCGCAGGTCGTCTACTACTTCGCGGGTTACTTCCAGGCGACGAAGTCCAACTCGGAGCGAGTGAGCTTCACGGTCCCGTCGGGCAACTTCGGCAACATCTGCGCCGGCCACGTGGCGCGCATGATGGGCCTGCCCATCGACAAGCTCGTGCTCGCCACCAACGAGAACGACGTGCTCGACGAGTTCTTCCGCACGGGCGTCTACCGCGTGCGCGGTGCCGCGGACACGCATGAGACGTCCAGCCCGTCGATGGACATCAGCAAGGCCAGCAACTTCGAGCGTTTCGTGTTCGACCTGCTGGGGCGCGATGCTTCGAAGGTGAAGCAGCTCTTCGGCGAGACGCTCTCCAAGCAGGGTCTCTTCGACCTGAGCGGCGACACCGCCTTCGAACAGGCGCGCACGCGCTTCGGCTTCATCTCCGGCAAGAGTACGCATGCCGACCGGCTGGCCACCATCCGCGACACGTTCGAGCGCTTCGGCGTGATGATCGACACCCACACGGCCGACGGCCTGAAGGTGGCTCGCGCGCACGTGCAGCCCGGCGTGCCGATGCTGGTGCTGGAGACGGCGCTGCCGATCAAGTTCGCCGAAACCATCGTCGAGGCGCTGGGCCGCGAGCCGGACCGGCCCGCGAAGTTCGAAGGCATCGAGCAACTGCCCAAGCGCGTCACGGTACTTCCCGCCGACACGGCGAAGGTCAAAGCGTTCATCGCGGCGCACTGCGCCTGAACAACTGGTACAAACGCCGGCATGAAAGCAGTAGGGTTCGCCGGCTTCTCGGGCTCCGGGAAGACCACGCTCGTCGAAACATTGATTCCCGCGCTGAAGTTGCGCGGACTGCGCGTGTCCGTGGTGAAGCACGCGCACCACAAGTTCGACATCGACCACCCGGGCAAGGACACGTACCGCCACCGCGAGGCGGGGGCCTTCGAGGTCGTCGTCGCCTCCGACAAGCGCCTCGCCCTCATGCGTGAATTCGAACAGGCCGCCGAGCTCTCGGTGCACCAGCTCATCGCCGAGCTCTGGGAGGGCGTGGACTGGGTGCTGGTGGAAGGCTTCAAGCAGAGCAACCTGCTGAAGATCGAGGTGTGGCGCGCGGCCGCGAAAAAGCCGGCGCGCTACCCCGACGACGACTTCATCGCCGCCATCGCCACCGACACGCCCGCGCAGCTGCCCGAGCCCACCCTGCGGCCCGTGCTGGATTTGAACGACCCCGATGCCATCGCCCAGTGGCTGGTCGACAATGGCGAGCGTTTCGAGTACGACCCTGACCGTTACCAATGAACGCCCCTCGCGCCCCGCTGCGGCCCCTTGACGACGCGCTCGCCGAGTTGCTGCGGCATGCGCAGCCGCTCGCAGGCAGCGAGCAGGTCTCCACGTTCGATGCAGCAGGCCGCGTGCTGCTGCAGGACCTCGTCTCCCCCTTGCAGGTGCCGCCGCAGGACAACAGCTCGATGGACGGCTACGCGGTGCGTTGCAGCGAGATCGCGCCCGGCGCCGTGATGCGCGTGAGCCAGCGCATCCCCGCAGGCGCCGCGCCCGAGCCGCTGGAGAAGGGTTCCGTCGCACGCATCTTCACCGGGGCGCCGGTGCCCGAGGGCGCCGACGCCATCGTGATGCAGGAAGAGACCGAGCCGGCGGGCGAGCACGTCGTGCGGTTCAAGTCGCAGCCCAAGCGCGGCGAGTGGATCCGCCGCAGCGGCGAGGACGTCAAACGCGGCGCCGTGGTGCTCGCGCGCGGCGAGCGGCTGTCGGCGGCATCGCTGGGGCTCGCGGCCAGCATCGGCCGTGCGCAGCTCGAAGTGGCACGCCGCCCGCGCGTCGCGCTGTTCTCCACGGGCGACGAGCTCGTCATGCCCGGCGAAGTGCCGCCCGAGCGCATGCGGCCCGGCGCCATCTACAACTCCAATCGTTTCTTCCTGCGCGCATTGCTCCAGGGCCTGGGCTGCGAGGTGACGGACTTCGGCATCGTGCCGGACCAGCGCCACGTCACCGTGCGCGCGCTGGTCGAGGCCTCGCAAGGCCACGACCTCATCCTCACGAGCGGCGGCGTCTCGGTCGGCGAAGAGGACCACATCAAGCCCGCCGTGCAGCAGCTAGGCTCGCTCGATCTGTGGCAGATCGCGATCAAGCCCGGCAAGCCTTTCGCGTACGGCCGCGTGGAGCAGGCGCATTTCATCGGGCTGCCGGGCAACCCGGTGTCCAGCTTCGTCACCTTCGTGCTGCTGGTGCGGCCCTTCCTGCTCAAGCTGCAGGGCGCGGCCGAGCTCGCGCCGAAGGCCGTGGAGATGCCCGCGCATTTCGCGTGGCCGCGCCCCGACAAGCGCCGCGAGTTCCTGCGCGTGCGCCGCAACGGCAACGGCGGGCTGGAGCTGTTCCCCAACCAGAGTTCGGGCGTGCTCACGTCGGTCACCTGGGCCGACGGGCTCGTCGACAACCCGCCGGGGCAAGCCATCGCTGTCGGCGACACCGTGCGCTTCATCCCGCTGGCGGAGCTGCTGGCGTGAAGGTCACCGTGCGCTATTTCGCTTCGATCCGCGAGGCCGTCGGCAAGGGCAGCGAAGCGGTCGAGACATCGGCTGCGACGCTCGCGGCCTTGCGCGACGAACTCATCGCACGCGGCGGTGTCTACGCTGCATCGCTGGCACGCGGCAAATCGGTGCGCATGGCGCTGGACCAGGCCATGGCCGATGAAAACCTGCCCTTGCGCGAAGGCGCAGAGGTGGCGTTTTTTCCACCTGTGACGGGTGGCTGATGCCTGCACGCGTTTCCATCCAGACCGAGGACTTCGACCTGTCGAAGGAGGTCGCGGCGCTGCGCGCGCAGGACCACGGCGTCGGCGCCGTCTGCAGCTTCATCGGCACCGTGCGCGACCGCAACGACGGCACTTCCGTCAGCACGATGGAGCTGGAGCACTACCCCGGCATGACCGAGAAGGCCATCGAGGCGATGATCGACGAGGCGCACAGGCGCTTTCGCATCAACGCCGCGCGCGTGATCCATCGCGTGGGGCTGCTGAACCCCGGCGACCAGATCGTGCTGGTGGCCGTCACCTCGCCGCACCGCGGCGACAGCTTCCAGGCCTGCGAATTCCTGATGGACTACCTCAAGACGCAGGCGCCCTTCTGGAAGAAGGAGAAAACGCCCGAGGGGGAGCGCTGGGTGGACGCCCGGGTTAGCGATGATGCGGCGCTCGCGCGCTGGGGCCTACCATCGGCCAACACCTGACACCCGCCCGTCCGATGAAGCTCCCGATCCCCATGCGCCTTGCCGGCGCATTTTTGTTTCTGGCCCTGCCCGCATTCGCGCAGGTCGCACCACCCGCACCACCCGCGGCACCCGTGCGCGAACAAACGGAGACGATGCACGGCACCACCGTGCGCGACCCGTACCGCTACATGGAGAACCTGGCCGACCCGCAGGTGAAGTCGTGGCTGCAGGCGCAGGGCGGCTACACGCGCGCCGTGCTGGACCGCATCGAAGGCCGTGCCGCGATGGAAAAGCGCTTCGCCGAGCTCGACGCGGGCCTGGGCGACCGCCGCACGAACATCGTGCGCACGGGCGACGGTTCGGTGTTCTACATGCTGCGCCAGCGCAATGCGCGGCAGGTGAAGCTCGCCATGCGCGAGCGCATCGACGGCCCGGAGCGCATCCTCGTCGACCCGGACACGCATGCTCAGCGCACCGGCGTGCCGCACGCGGTGAACTGGTTCGTGCCGTCGTGGGACGGCAAGCACGTGGCCTTCGGCATCTCCGCCGGCGGGTCCGAAGACGCGTCGATGCACATCGTCGAGACGAGCACCGGCCACGCCGTGGGCGAGCCCGTGCCGCGCGTGCCGCACGGCGGCGTGAGCTGGCTGCCCGATAACCGCACGGTCGCGTTCAACCAGCTGCGCCCGCTGACGGCGGAAGACGCCGCCACCGAGTACTACCTCGACTCGTCGGTGAAGCTGCTGAAGATCGGCGAGCCCGCCGACAAGGCCCGCGCCGTGTTCGGTCCGACCGTGAACCGCGAGCTCGGCCTGCGCCGCCTCGACAACGGCCGCCTGCTCTTCGCCCACGACAGTCCGTGGGTGGTCGCTGCGACCAACGACACCACGCAGAAGGAAGGCTCGGTGTTCGTCGCCTCGCTGAAGGAGCTTGCGGCAGGCGGCCCGGTCCCGTGGCGGCGCATCGCCAGCTTCGACGACCACCTCCTCAGCATGGAACTGCACGGCAACGACCTCTACTACCGCACCAAGGTCGATGCGCCGCGCTTCCGCGTGATGAAGCTGGACCTGCGCGAGGCGCAGCTCGGCCGCGCGCAGCTCGTCGCGCAGCCGCCGCAGGACGGCTTGATCGAGTCGTTCGCGCTCGTGCGTGGCCGCCTGCTCGCCGAGGTGCGCCACGGCGCCACCATCGCGCTGCGCAGTTACGCACCCGGCGATACCTCGGGCCAGCCGCTGAAGACGCCGATCCTCGGCGCCGCGCGTCTCGCCCACGAGCTGGGCCCGCTGCGCGCCGACACGCTGTACTCGCTGGCAGGCTGGACGCGGCCTTCGCAGACCTACGTGCTCCAGGGCGCCCTTTCGCGGCCGGTGCGCGGCTTCGAAACCGCCGCGCCCGCGGGCCTGCCGGAGATCGAAGTGAAGGACGTCATGGTCCGCAGCTACGACGGGGTGATGATCCCGGTGACGCTGCTGCATCGCAAGGGCCTCGCTCGCGACGGCAGCAACCCCGCGCTCGTCGTGGGCTACGGCTCCTACGGCACCTCGTACACCGCTGTCTTCAACCCCAATAACCTGGTGTGGGCCGAGCAGGGCGGCGTGGTCGCCATCGCCAACGTGCGCGGCAGCGGCGTCTACGGCGACCCGTGGCGCATGGCCGGCACGCGGCAGAACAAGCCCAATACGTGGAAGGACGGCATTGCCGTCGGCCAGTATCTCGTGGAGCAGGGTTATGCCTCACCGAAGACGCTGGCCGTCACCGGCGGCAGCGCCGGCGGCATCTTCGCGGGACGTGCGATCACGGCGGCGCCGCAGCTCTTCGCGGCCGCCGTCATCCACGTCGGCCTGCTGGACGCGCTGCGCGCGGAGGACACGGCCAACGGCATCACCAACATCTCCGAGTTCGGTTCGGTGAAGGACCCCGACGGCTTCCGCGCGCTGCTGGAAATGAGCACCTACCACCAGGTGCGCGACGGCGTCGCGTACCCGGCGGTGATGTTCGTGCACGGGCTGAACGACCCGCGCGTCGACGCGTGGAACAGCGCGAAGGCCGCAGCCCGCATGCAGGCCGCCACGTCAAGCGGCAAGCCCGTGCTGCTGCGCGTCGACGCGAACGACGGCCACGGCATCGGCCGCACGCCCGCGCAGGCGCGCTCGGTGAACGCCGATGCCTACAGCTTCATGCTGTGGCAGATGGGCAAGCGCGGCCTGATCGAGAAGTGATCACTTGGCCACGAAGCCGCTCGCCTTGATGATTTTTTCCCAGTTCTGCGTGTAGCCCTTCACGCGCGCCGCGAACTGCGGCTGCGGCTGGTAGCCGACGGCCAGGCCCATGTTCGTGAGGCGCTCGCGCACGTCCGGCATCGCAACCGCTTTTGCAACCGCCTGGTTGAAGCGGTCCAGCACCGCGGCGGGCGTGCCGGCGGGCGCGAAGAAACCGTAGTAGGGCAGGTCCTCGAGCCCGGCGAGACCCAGCTCCGCGAACGTGGGCACGTCCGGCAGGATGGGCTGGCGCTTGTCGCCGATCACCGCCACCACGCGTAGCTTGCCCGCGCGGTGGTTCTCGATGAAGTCGGGGATCGATGCGACTCCGGCGCGGATCTGGTTGCCCAGCATGTCGGCCATCATCGGCGCGCTGCCGCGGTACGGCGCGGCCTGCAGGTCGAGCTTGTACTTCGACGCCAGCATGCCGACGAGGAATTCGGGGATGGAAGCCGGAGCGGGAACGCCGATCGTGTCCTTGCCATTCGCGCCCTGCACCAGCGCGATGTAGTCCTGCAGCGTCTTGGCGGGCGTGCCGCCCGACAGCGCCAGCGCGTTCGCGAACGTCGCGAAGCCGCTCGCCGGGATGAAGTCCGTGGCGGGCTCGAAGCCCGCGTTCTTCGTCACCAGCGGCAGGATCGAGATCGAGTGATCGTGGCTCAGGAAGAAGGTGTGGCCGTCGGGCGCAGCGGCTTTCAGCGCTTGCGCGGCGATCTGGCCGCCGGCGCCGGCCTTGTTGTCCACCACGACGGGCATGCCGAGGATGTCCTTCAGGCGGTCGGCGAAGGTGCGCGCGATGGCGTCGGTGCCGCCGCCGGGCGGGAAGCCGACGAGCAGCTTGACGGGTTGCGACGAGGTGCCCTGCGCGCGCAGCAGCAGGGGTGCCGCGGCGACGGCGGCAGTGAAGGTTCTACGGGTGAGTTGCGAAGTCATCCGCCGAGCATAGCCTTGCGCGGCTGACGCTCGGGTTACGCTGGATCAAGCGGAATGCGGCGGGATGAACGCGGCGCGCGCCTCGTCCTCGAGCTCGCCGGTCAGCAGCTGCAGCAGGTCCAGCAGCTGCTTTTGCTGCGGGCGCGACAGCGGGGCCATCAGGCGCTTGTACGCGGCCTCGGCGGGCTTCTGCGCCTCCTTCAGGATGCGCTCGCCGGCCGGCGTGAGCACCACGGAGATGTTGCGCTTGTTGCCCTCGGCGGGCGCCCGCTGCACCAGGCCGCGCCCCTGCAGGCCGCGCAGCACGCGCAGCACGGTCACCTTGTCGAAGCCGAGCGCGCGCGCCAGGCTCGACTGGCCAAGCCCCGGGTGGGCCTCCAGCACCGTCAGCGCACCGAACTGGGCCGGCGTGAGCTGGAGTTCGCGGCAGGCGTCCTCGAACACGGCGGCGGAAATCTGGTGCGCGCGCCGCAGCAGGAAGCCGGGGCGGGCGTACAGTCGGGAGAGGGGTTCGTTGTTCTTCCTGGACGGCACGGTGATCAGACGAAACACTGATAGCGCAACCACGCATTGTGCACGGCAGCGGCCCCCTCCATAATAGTTAGCATGCCAACCAAAGGGAAGTTCCCCATGAAGCTGCTCAGGTACCTCGGGGTGGCACTGGTCGCCGCGCACGCCGCCTTCGCAAGCGCGCAGCCGGCCGGCGGGCAGCCGCCCTTGAGGCTGATCGTGCCCTTCACGCCGGGCACCGGCATCGACCTCATCGCGCGCACGGTCGGGCCCAAGCTGGGTGAACGGCTCGGGCGCGCGGTCGTCGTGGACAACCGGCCCGGCGCGTCGGGCAACATCGGCACCGAGGCCGTGGTGCGCGCCCCCGGCGACGGCAACACGCTGCTCGTGAGCGTCAACACGCTCGTCATGAACCGCAGCCTCTACCCGCAGATGCCCTTCGACCCCGTGCGCGACCTCGTGCCGGTGTCGCTCACCAGCTGGGGCCAGCTGCTGCTGGTGACGCCGCCTTCCAGCGGCTACAAGACCGCGCAGGACCTCGTGAAGGCTGCGCAGCGCAGCCCCGGCAAGCTCAATTACGCGAGCCCCGGCGTGGGCACGCCGCACCACCTGTCGATGGAGCTGTTCAAGCAGACGGCGCGCGTCTACCTCACGCACATTCCGTACCGCGGCACGGCGCCCGCGGTGACGGATTTGCTGGGTGGGCAGGTCGATGCGATGTTCCTGCCGATCCACGTCGCGCTGCCGCAGATCCGCGCGGGCAAGCTCGTCGCGCTGGGCATCGGCAGCGACAAGCGCCACCCGCTGCTGCCCACCGTGCCGACGCTGGAGGAGGCGCATGCGGGCAAGGTCAACGTCGACATGTGGTACGGCATCTTCGCGCCGCCCGGCACATCGCCCGACCTCGTGAGCCGCCTCAACCGCGAGCTGCGTGACATCCTCGCCGCGCCCGACGTGCGCACGGCGTTCCAGACCCAGGGCATGGACCCGGCGACGAGCACGCCGGCCGAGTTCAAGCATCTCGTCGAGATGGATTCGCGGCGCTGGTCGCAGCTGATCACCGCACAGGGCATCAAGGGCGAATGAACATAGCCATCGTCGGCGGCGGCATCGGCGGCCTGGCGCTTGCGCTCTCGCTGCACCAGCGCGGCATCGCGTGCGACGTGTACGAGGCAGCCAGCGAGATCCGCGAGATCGGCGTGGGCATCACGCTGCTGCCGCACGCCATGCGCGAGCTGGCGGCCCTCGGCGTGCAGCCGCAGCTCGAAGCCGTGGGCATCGAGAACCTGGAGAGCGTGTTCTTCAACCGCTGGGGCCAGTTCATCTACCGCGAGCCGCGCGGCCGCCACGCGGGTTATGCGCTGCCGGAGATCGGCATCCACCGCGGCAAGCTGCACCGCGTGCTGTTCGACGCCGCGCGCGAGCGCCTGGGCGACGCGGCCATCCACCTCGACCACCGCTGCACGGGCGTGGAGCAGGGCGAGGCCGGCGCCACCTTGCGCTTCGAAGGGCGCGAGGCGGTGCGCACCGACATCGTCGTCGCCTGCGACGGCGTCAACTCCGCGCTGCGCCGCCAGTTCTACCCGGACGAGGAGCTGGCCTTCACCGGCATCAACACCTGGCGCGGCGTGAGCGTGCATGCGCCCATCCTCACGGGCAAGAGCTACATGCGCGTGGGCTCCATCGACACGGGCAAGATGGTGATCTACCCCATCGTCGACAACGTGGACGGCAAGGGCAACCAGCTCGTGAACTGGGTGGCCGAGATCCGCCAGGAAGTGCACGAGCGCAACGACTGGAACCGCCCGGGCCGCCTGGAGGACTTCATCGGCATCTTCGAGGCCTGGAAGTTCGGCTGGCTGGACGTGCCGCAGCTGATCCGCAGCGCGACGCAGGTCTTCGAATACCCCATGGTCGACAAGGACCCGGTGGCGCGCTGGACCTTCGGCCGCGTCACGCTGCTCGGCGATGCGGCTCACCCGATGTACCCGCGCGGCTCCAACGGCTCGGCGCAGGCCCTGATCGATGCGCGCGTGCTGGCCGAGGAGCTCGCGTCCGAGGGCGACGCGCGCGAGGCGCTGGCGCGCTACGAGGCCAAGCGGCTTGCGCCCACCGCCAAGGTGGTCGAGACGAATCGCACCGTGCCGCCGGACTTCATCATCATGAAGGCCGACGAGCTCTCCGGCGGCCGGCCCTTCCCGGGCACGATCGACGACCTCGTCAGTGCCGACGAACTGCGCCGCATCTCCGACGAGTACAAGCGGATCGCCGGCTTTTCGCTCGAAACGCTCAAGGGCTAATTGAGGTAGCGGGGCCTGCGCGAGCCGCTGGCGTCCTCGTCGGCCGCAGCTTCCTCGTGCACCGGGGCGGCCATGAACGGGTCGCGCCAGCCCGATTGCGTGAGCGCCTGCTCCAGCAGGTGCATCAACCCCTGCATGAGCTTGGGCTCCATCTCCATCTGGAAGCTGCGCGGCGCCGACCCGCTGGCCGGCCGCTCGTTGAAGGCCAGCCGCAGCGGCCCGGCGGGCAGGGGCGTGGCGTCCACGTCCGTCACCAGTAGCGGCTCCTCGCCGAGCGGCAGGCGCGTCTCCTGCGCTTCCTTGTAGGGCGTGTCGAAATCGGCCTGCCGCAGGAACTCTTCCTTGCGGAAATCGGCGAGCATCTTCTTGAGCTCCTCGTCGGCCGTGTCGATCGCGGCCCCCGCGGAGTCCAGTTTGAGGAGATGATCCGTGAGCATGCGCGAGAGCAGCGGCCACAGCCCGACCATCAGCCGGCGGGTGAGCCAGATGCGCATCTCCTCGCCGTCGGTGGTGTTGATGCGCATCAGGATCCGGTCCTGCTCGGGCAGGTAGGTCACGGAAAGCTGATGGATGTGCATGCGCGGATTCTAGATTGCCCCTTGAATTGACGAGGGAAATGCCCAAATCGGCTGCAACGGAGCCATTCCAATGCGACTCGACAAACTCACCACCAAATTCCAGGAAGCCCTGGCCGAGGCCCAGACGCTGGCCCTGGCCAACGACCACCAATACATCGAGCCCGAGCACCTGCTCGTGGCCATGCTGCGGCAGGAGGACGGCCCGCGCGCCCTGCTGCAGCGCGCCGGCGCCAACGTGCCCGGCCTGCTCGCCGGCGCCGAAGCCGCGATGCACAAGCGCCCGCAGGTGCAGGGGCAGGAGCAGGTCCAGGTCGGCCGCGACCTCGCCGTGCTGCTGCAGGCCGCCGAGAAGGAGGCCATCAAGCGCGGCGACCAGTTCATCGCCAGCGAGCTGTTCCTGCTCGGCGTGGCCGAGAGCAAGCAGGACATCGGCCGCATCGCCCGCGAGAACGGCCTCACGCGCAAGTCGCTGGAGTCCGCCATCGATGCCGTGCGCGGTGGCCAGGCCGTCAACAACCCCGAGGCCGAGGGTCAGCGCGAGGCGCTCAAGAAATACACGATCGACCTCACCGAGCGCGCCCGCATGGGCAAGCTGGACCCCGTGATCGGCCGCGACGAGGAGATCCGCCGCGCCATCCAGGTGCTGCAGCGCCGCACCAAGAACAACCCGGTGCTGATCGGCGAGCCGGGCGTCGGCAAGACAGCCATCGTCGAAGGCCTTGCGCAGCGCATCGTGGCCGAGGAAGTGCCCGAAACGCTCAAGGGCAAGCGCGTGCTGTCCCTCGACATGGCCGCGCTGCTGGCCGGCGCCAAGTTCCGCGGCGAGTTCGAGGAGCGGCTGAAGAACGTGCTGACCGAACTCGCGAAGGACGAAGGCCAGACCATCGTTTTCATCGACGAGCTGCACACGATGGTGGGCGCCGGCAAGGCCGAAGGCGCCCTGGACGCAGGCAACATGCTCAAGCCGGCGCTCGCGCGCGGCGAGCTGCACTGCGTGGGCGCGACCACGCTCGACGAATACCGCAAGTACATCGAGAAGGACGCCGCGCTGGAGCGCCGCTTCCAGAAGATCCTCGTGGGCGAGCCGACGGTGGAGGCGACGATCGCCATCCTGCGCGGCCTGCAGGAGAAGTACGAGGTGCACCATGGCGTGGAGATCACCGACCCGGCCATCGTCGCCGCGGCGGAGCTCTCGCATCGCTACATCACCGACCGCTTCCTGCCCGACAAGGCCATCGACCTCATCGACGAGGCCGCGTCCAAGATCAAGATCGAGATCGACTCCAAGCCCGAGGCCATCGACCGGCTCGACCGGCGCCTCATCCAACTGCAGATCGAGCGCGAGGCGGTGAAGAAGGAGAAGGACGAGGCTTCGCAGAAGCGCCTGGGCCTCATCGAGGAGGAAATCGCGCGCCTGCAGAAGGAGATCTCGGACCTCGAGGAGATCTGGAAGTCCGAGAAGGCGCAGGCCCAGGGCAGCGCGCAGATCAAGGAAGAGATCGACAAGCTGCGCCAGCAGATCGAGGAGTACACCCGCAAGGGCGACTTCAACAAGGTCGCGGAGCTGCAGTACGGCAAGCTGCCGGCGCTGGAGAAGCAGCACAAGGACGCGCAGGCCGCCGAGAGCAACAAGGCCAAGGACGGCCGGCCGCAATTGCTGCGCACGCAGGTCGGCGCGGAAGAAATCGCGGAAGTCGTGGCGCGTGCCACGGGCATCCCGGTCAGCAAGCTGATGCAGGGCGAGCGCGAGAAGCTGCTCATGATGGAAGACAAGCTGCACGAGCGCGTGGTCGGCCAGGACGAGGCCATCGCGGCCGTCGCCAACGCCATCCGCCGCAGCCGCTCGGGCCTTGCGGACCCGAACCGGCCCACCGGCTCCTTCCTCTTCCTCGGCCCCACGGGCGTTGGCAAGACGGAGCTGTGCAAGGCGCTCGCGACCTTCCTGTTCGACAGCGAGGAGCACCTCATCCGCATCGACATGAGCGAGTTCATGGAGAAGCACTCCGTGGCCCGCCTGATCGGCGCGCCCCCGGGCTACGTGGGCTATGAAGAGGGCGGCTACCTCACCGAGGCCGTGCGCCGCAAGCCCTACAGCGTGATCCTGCTCGACGAGGTCGAGAAGGCGCACCATGACGTCTTCAACGTGCTGCTGCAGGTGCTCGACGATGGCCGCCTCACGGACGGGCAGGGCCGCACGGTCGACTTCAAGAACACGGTGATCGTGATGACGTCCAACATCGGCTCGCACATGATCCAGGCCATGGTGGGCAGGCCCTACGAGGACGTGAAGGACGCGGTGTGGGACGAGCTGAAGAACCACTTCCGGCCCGAGTTCCTCAACCGCATCGATGAAACGGTCGTGTTCCACGGGCTCGACGCGAAACACATTGCAAAAATCGCGAAGATCCAGCTGCGCGTGCTCGAGCAGCGCCTGGCCAAGATGGACCTGCACCTGCAGGTGTCGCCCGCGGCGCTGGAAGAGCTGGCCAAGGTCGGCTTCGACCCGGTGTTCGGCGCGCGTCCGCTCAAGCGGGCGATCCAGCAGCGCATCGAGAACCCGCTGTCGCGGCTGATCCTCGAAGGGCGCTTCCCGCCCAAGAGCGAGATCCCGGTGGAGGTGGACCCGGTGCGCGAGCCCGGCGTCTTCCACTTCGGTGGCGCGCAGCCCGCCGCGCGGCAGGAGGCCACGGCGTAAGGGTTCGCCCCGGGCTTGCATCCCCCGGGGCGGCAGGCCTACGATCACCCCCCCGGCCCCTCGAACGGCCGGCAAGGGGTGATCCATGCATCGTGTAGCCGTTGTTCTCATCGCGGCCGCGGCCGCGAGTTCCTCCATCACCTACGCCCACGACGACGACGGCAAGGGCGTCCTCGGCAAGGTGAAGTTTTCCAACTCCTGCAGCAAGCAGGTGCAGAAGGACCTGCAGCGCGGCGTGGCCATGCTGCATTCGTTCTGGTACGGCGAAGGGCTGGACACCTTCAAGGCCGTCCTGCAGAAAGACCCGAACTGCGTGCCCGCAGCGTGGGGCGCCGCCTCGCTGCTGATGAACAACCCGCTCGCGGGCGCCGGCGCCACGCCCAAGGCGGCCGAAGAGGCCATGGCGATCATCGAGCAGGGCCGCAAGAGCAAGCGCAGCACGAGCCGCGAGCGCGAATACCTCGAGGCGGTGGCCGCCTACTACAAGGACTTCGGCGACCGCCCCGAGTCGTCGCGGCAGCAAAGCCGTTCGGACGCGTACCAGGCGCTCGCTGCGAAGTACCCGAAGGACGACGAGGCGCAGATCTTCGCCGCGCTGTACATGGCCGGCACGCAGCAGCAGTCCGACCAGACGTACGGGTCCTACCTCAAGGCGGCCGGCTCGCTCGAGAAGCTGTTCCCGCGCCACCCGCAGCACCCGGGCGTGGCGCACTACCTGATCCACAGCTACGACGCGCCGCCGATCGCCATGAAGGGCCTGGACGCGGCGAAGCGCTACTCGGCCATCGCGCCGGCCGCGCCGCATGCGCTGCACATGCCCTCGCACATCTTCACGCGCGTGGGCTACTGGGCGGAGTCGGCCGCCACCAACAAGCGCTCGTTCGACACGGCGCTCGTGAGCAACGACTTCGACGACGCCTGGCACGCCGCGGACTACATGGTGTACGCCTACCTGCAGCAGGCGCGCGACGCGCAGGCCGAGGCGGCGGTGGATGCCGCGTTCAAGGTGAAGAACTTCACTCCGCAGCGGCCCACGGCGCCTTACGCCGCCGCCGCGATGCCGGCTCGCATGGCGCTGGAGCGCGGCGACTGGGCGGCCGCCGCGAAGCTGCCGGTGGAGAAGTCGCGCTTCCCGTTCGCCGATGCCATCACCGTGTTCGCGCGGGCGCTTGGCGCCGCGCGCAGCGGCGCGGTCGCGCAGGCGGAGATCGATGCCGAGAACCTCGCGGTGCTCCACAAGCAGCTGCAGGACGCGAAGAACAACTACTGGGCCACCGAGGTGGAGATCCAGCGGCTCGCGGCGGCGGGCTGGATCGCCCATGCCAAGGGCAACACGGACGATGCACTCAAGTTCATGCGCGCCGCCGCCGACCTCGAGGACAGGAACGAGAAGCACATCGTCACGCCCGGGCGCGTGGTGCCCGCGCGCGAGCTGCTCGGCGAGATGCTCATGCTGGTGAACCGCCCGGCCGACGCGCTGGCCGCGTTCGAAGCCTCGCACGTGCGCGAGCCCAACCGCTTCCGCGGCTACCTGGGCGCTGCACGCGCTGCGACGGCGGCCGGCAACACCGCCAAGGCGGCGGACTACTACGCGAAGATGGTCGCGCTGGCCGGCGACGGCGGCGCACCGCGTCCGGAGCTGGCGGAGGCGCGCCAGTTCGTCGCGCGCAAGTGAGGCTGCCGGACGTCGTATCGCAGGCAAGGCGGCTCGCCGTCGCCTTGCTCGTCGCCGCGGCGCCGTGGCCGGCGCTCGCCGTCGACAGCGAGCCGTCGCAGGCGCTCGGGACCGACGTCGACTACGTCGCCGCGCGCGCCGCGCACGACCGGCGCGACTGGAAAGAGGCCGTGGCGCGCCTGCACCGCGCCGAGCGCCGCTTCCCGGACAACGCGGACCTGCACAACTCGCTGGGCTACGCGTACCGGCAGCTCAGGCAGTTCGACGCCGCGTTCAAGCACTACAAGACCGCGCTGGCGAACGACCCGCGCCACCGCGGCGCCCACGAGTACATCGGCGAGGCGTACCTGCTTGTCGACGACCTTGCCTCGGCCGAAAAACACGTGGCGGCCCTCAAGCAGATCTGCCTGCTGCCTTGCGAGGAACTGCGCGACCTGGAGAAGTCCGTCGCCGCGTACAAGGCGCGCAAGAAACCCTAGTCGTAACCCTGGGCTTGGCAGGGGCGTGCCGCGAGGTCTATCTTGCGGCTTGGCCTGTCATCAAGGAGGTGCGGTCATGGCGGATACCGATTTCTTCGCGTTGTCCCGGCCCGACTCGCTGACGTACCTGGGCGTCTACCGCGCGGTGTACGGCACGCGGCCAACCACCGGTACCTACAGCGGCGCGACGTCGCTGCTGGATGGCACCGGCATGGGCGGCGTCAGCGGCCTCATCGCGGGCGGCGTGGCCGCCATCGACGGGGCCACGCTCGCGCGCACCGTGCTGGCGAACATCGGCGTGAGTGCCGGCACGCTCGGCGGCTCGACGCCGTCGGTGAGTTACTCGCTGCTGGAAACGGCGCTCGGCGTGTTCTTCTCGGCTTTCCCCAACGACCGCGCGCAGGTGATCGTCAACGTCGCGCGCATCCTGCCCAACCTCGAGGGCGACGGCGTGTTCGGCAACGCCGCGCGGGCGTTCAACGCGACGCTGGCGTCGGACATCGGCGTGGTGGGCGTGCCCGACTACGTGCCGACGACGCCCTACTACTGACGGCGGCGCATTCCTGCCTCGCAGCCGCCCAGCGCGGGCGATGCTGCGCCGATGCTCGACCTTCTCCAATGGCCCGCGATGCTCGCGAGCGTGCTCGCTGCCTGGCTCGTGGCTTCCAACAACGCGCACAAGCGCAACATCGGCTTCTGGGTCTTCCTTGCCAGCAACGTGCTCTGGGTGGCATGGGGCTGGCCTCAGCACGCGTACGCACTTGTGGTTCTGCAGGTGGTGCTGGCGCTGATGAACATCCGCGGGCTCAAGAAGACGGAAAGCTTGCAGGAGAAGTCCGACACCACCACCGCGCAACGTCCGATGCACAACCGCGGGTGAGCTTGGCGACCCTTGGCTCATGGACGAGATCAAGGAGCCTTCGATGAAGAAGACGGCTGTGGCCGTGCTGCTGGGCGTCTGCGCGGCACTGCTGGCCCCCGGCGCGTACGCCGCCACCAAGGACAAGAAGGTGGCGGCGAAAACCGCTGCCCCGAAACCGGCCGCCGAGGTGGTGACCGATGTTCCACCGCCCTCGGGCAGCTGGGAAGCCAAGCCGCCGCCGGCCGAAGGCTACGTGTGGTCGCAGGGCTACTACGCCTGGAAGGACGGCCGCTACCAGTGGAAGGGCGGCGAATGGGTGCTCAAGCAGGAAGGCAAGGAGTACCGCCAGCACCAGTGGACGCAGCGCGCCGACGGCAAGTGGCAGCTCACCGGCGGCGACTGGGTGGAGCCCGGCCACAAGGTGGCGGGCAACCAGCACAAGTGACGCTCAGCGCGCGTTGACGCGCGCGAGCAGGGCCTGCGGCGTCGCGCCGTCGATGCGCAGCGGCGCGACGAGGTCGTTCTCTGCGGCGTAGTCGCGGCCGGTGACGAGGCACGCCATCTCCACGATGCTGCGCGTCGCCGGCATCGCCACGCCGGCGCATGCGCCGAGCGCCAGGTTGAAGACGAGGCCGAAGGGCACGTCTTCCGCAAGGAAGCGCGTACCGGTGTCGGTGGGCCCGGGCGGGCCGCCCCGTTTCGCGTGCAGCTCGGCCGCGATGTCGGCCAGCGTTGCCGACGTGGTGCCGAACGACTTCGCGAAATGCGCCTCGATGCTGCGCACCTGCAGGCCGAACGCGGCCGCGAGCGCCTTGCGTTCCGCGTCGAGCTGCTCGATGACGCGGGCGACCGTCGGCGTCATGTAGTGGTACTGCGGCCAGTTCTCGGCGCGCTCGATGCGCGTCCAGTTGAAGAGGGCCAGCGGGCCATGCGCCACGGGGTTGATGTTGACCAGCGTGCTCGCGAGGCAGTTGGCCTCCGGCACGAACACGTCGCCGAACAGCGAACGCACGGTTTCCATCGCCGCGTCCGCGCGCGAAAGCGGCAATGTGGAGACGCCCAGCTCGGTGCGCCGCGTCATGACCTTCACCTGCGCCGGGCCGCTGCGGCGCGCCGTGAGTGCGGTCGTGCCCATCCCCGCCACGGTGATGTCGACGCCGCGTGCACGCGCCTGCTCGAACAGGTACAGCGCCGACAGCGACGCCACAGAGCTCACGATCACCGTCTGCCCGCTCGCAAGGTGCGGCAGCAGCGCGTCCATCACCGCCTTGTGGCCGTTCACCGGCACGGCGACGATCAGCACGTCGGCGCCGTCCACGAGCGCAGCCGCGGTCGGCGCCACGCGCACCGTCACCTGTGCCTGCAGCACGCCTTCGCACTGCAGCGGCGCGTCGCGCAACGCCGCCGCGCTGTCGTTGCGAGGCGACCAGATCCGGACTTCGTGCCCGCCGTGCGCGAGCCACGCGGCCGACGCGTAGCCGATGCCGCCGCTTCCTGCGATGCCGATCTTCATTCGCCCTTGATCCCGCCTTGCTTGATCACCTTGCCCCACCGGTCGTAGTCCTCCGCGATCACGCGGTCCAGCTCCTTGCTGTTGCCGCACGACACCGTGGCGCCAAGCCCCGCGAAGCGCTGCGCCGTCTCGGGCGACTTGCACACCTCGTTGATCGCGGCGGAGAGCTTCTCCACCATGGCGGCCGGCGTCTTCGACGGCACGAGCAGGCCGACCCACACCGGCACTTCCAGGCCCTTGAAGCCGGTGGCCTCGGCCATCGTCGGCGGGTTCTTCAGGTTGGCGAGCTTGCCCTTGGTGAAAGTGGCGAGCACGCGCGCGCGGCCGTCTTCCACCATCGGGTCGATGGAGGCGGAGCTCGTCACGATCATCGCGACTTGGCCGCCAAGCAAGTCCGTCACCGCGGGCGCTGCGCCCCGATACGGCACGTGCAGCAGCTGCACGCCCGCCGTCTGCGCGAGCAGCTCGCCCGTGAGGTGCGAGATGGTGCCATTGCCGGTCGAGGCATAGCTCACCTTGCCGGGGTTGGCCTTGGCTTCCTTCAGCACGTCCGCCACCGTCTTGAACGGGCTTTGCGTGCGCACGCCCAGCGTCATCGGCGTGTCGGCCACCATCGCCACCGAGGCGAAGTCCTTGCGGGCGTCGTAGGGCAGCTTGGCGTTCAGGTGCGGGGCGATGGAGATCGCGCCGCCGGTGGCCAGCAGGATCGTGTGGCCGTCCGGCGCGGCCTTGGCAACCGCGTCCGCGGCGATCACGCCGCCGGCGCCGGCCTTGTTCTCGACGATGACCGTGTTGCCCAGTTTGGGCGCCAGCTTCTCGGCGAGGAAGCGGCCGATCACGTCCTGCGCGCCGCCGGGGGCGAAGGGCACGACGATGCGGGTGGTGGTTTGGGCGTGGGCCGACACGGCGGCGGCCGTCGCCAGCGCGAGTCCCAGGAGATGTTTCTTCATGCGAGGTTTATACGCGATGGACGAACAGGTCCGCGTCGCTGCCCATGAGCGAGACGGTGCCTTCCTGCACGGCCCCCAGCCGCAGGGCGAGCTTCCTCGATGGCTCGTTGGCGGGCCGCACCAGGCTGATGATGCGTTCCTTGCGCAGCGTCTCGCGCGCCACCTTCAGCGCGGCCCGCGTGGCTTCCTGCGCGTAGCCTTGGCCCCAGTACGGCTTGTCGATCATGTAGGCAAGCTCGAAGCCCGGCCAGCCGTACGGGTCGAGGAACCCGGCATGGCCGATCAGGGCGCCGGTCTCCTTGAGTGTCACCGCCCAGAGGCCGTAACCGAGCAGCTCCCAGTGGCCCAGCACCGACGCGATTGCGCGCCAGGCGATGTCCGGCGTATAGGCGATGCCGGTGCCCATGTAGCGCATGACGTCCGGGTCGGAGGTGATGCGTGCGTAGTCGGCGTGGTCGGCGAGGGTGAACGGGCGCAGCACGAGCCGATCGGTCTCGAGCACGCGGGGTGCGAGGTACTTCGGGTCCATCCCCGGATCATCGCATCCCGAACACCTCGCAGATGCGGTCCTGCGCCCGCGGGCGCGGCTGGCGGTTGCAGCATTGCGGCAGCAGCGGGATGTTCTTGCGCACCAGCTCCGGCGTGTAGATGCGCGTGTCGGCACCCGCGCGCAGCAGTTCCTCGACGACGTCCACCTGCGGCTGCATGCGCTTCTCGGTCTCGGCGTCGGGCCCGCCCATCACGCAGCTGCCGACCGCCGCGCCGATGGCGGTGAGGCCATGCTCGTTGGGCTGGTTCGGCTTGGCACCGCGCGAGAGCAGGTACCGCAGCATCGGCAGGTCCTGCGTGCTCGCCGCGCCCATGAGCGGCGTGTAGCCGATGCCGACGTGGTCCAGGTCGGCCCCTTGCGCGATCTGCCATTCGATCATCGCCTCGCGCTGCGCCTGCGTGCGCACCGCGCGGGCGGTGCCGTCGAACGCCACGCACTGCAGCGTGCCCTTCGGGAAGGGCTTCACGTGCTCCGCGACGAAGCGCGCCTGCGGCGAAGCGGGGTCGACGGTGCACAGGGCGTTGCCGATCGCACGCCCACGCTGCGTCTCGTTGGCGAGCGACAGCAGGAAGAGAACGAGGTTGGCATTGGCGTCGCTTCCTGACGCGGTGTTGCAGTGCGTGCGGCACGCCGCGGTGATTTGCCGCTCCAGCCGCGCGCCCAGCCGCGCGCGGTCCGAGCGCTCCCACAGGTAGCGGGCGATGTCGGTGCGGCCGGCGTCCACGGCATCGTCGAAGGCGGTGCGCGGCTCACCCGGCAGCTGCGTGTTGGATTCGGCGTAGATGTTCGCGCCGCCCTCGGCGAGCAGCTTCACCATCTCCAGTTGGCCCATCCCGGCGGCCACCATCAGCGGCGTGATCCGCACCCGCCGCGCGTAGTTGCCCTCCAGGCCGCGGCTCTTTTCGTCGTAGGTGACGTCGAGGTTGCGCTTCTCCGCGATCCACTTGCGGACGGTGGCGGTGTCGCCATTGAGCACGGCGACGTGCAGCGGGCTCATGCTGTCGCCGCAGGCGGCGAGCAGGAGCAGGGCGAGGGCAAGCAGTCTTCGCACGGGGCGGATTCTAGGCGTGGTCCTTGAACGGCCTGACCGCGTGCGCCACGGTGCTGATGGGGATGTTGCTGAAGGTCCGCAGGGACAGGAGATCTTCGTCTCCAGTGACGATGAGGTCGACGGGACCCGCAGCAGCGCAAGCAAGGACGGCATAGTCATCGGCATCCCGGGATACCTGTCGTTCCAGCTTGCGAGCCGTGACGATTGTGGCAATGCGCCGATAGTTCGAAGTCATTTGAGCCGCTGACAACCCGGTAGCGGCAACGTACTTCGCCAGCTTGTCCTTCGCCAGCGTTGCCGCCAACTCGTCGAGAAGCGCTCTGCTCGTGACCAGTTCGATGGCGCTATCGGCAGCCAGCTCGATGACCCGTGCGGGCGTCCCGCGCCACAGGAACGCCGAGACGAGTACGTTGGTATCGACAACCCACCGCGGCGGGCGCGTCATTCAGCGGCGGAACTGCTCTTGGAGCGCCGTTCGCGGCGCACTGCGTTCACTTCGGCCTGGATGTCCTTCAGGGACAGGGGCCTTCCACCAGCGGCGCTGCCACGGCTCGCTCCAGCCAGCAAGGCCTGTGCTGCGCGGCGTTGCACGGCCTCCTTGAGCATCTCGCGCAGTGCCTTGGGCGTGAGCAAACCCGCCGCCTGCGCTTCGCGCGCCAGGCGGTCTGGCAGGTCGAGTTTCACTTGCACGGACGTCATTGAAATCCTCGGGAGAATTCAAGCTTGGCTCGATTGTCCCTCATTGCCGGGACGCAGGAAGTCGGACCTTCCAGCCGCCGCTGATCGGCATCAGCTTTCGTCCGACGCGGCGCAGCCCGCGGTGCGCGGACACTGCGGCGGCACAGAACACAGGGAGCCCCGCACCATGCCTTACCTCGCCCACATCGGCCCCATCGCCGCCATCGTGGCCGGCGTGCTCATCCTCGTGATGCCGCGCCTGCTCAACTACATCGTGGCGCTGTACCTGATCCTCGACGGCGCGACGCGCCTACTGAGGTAGCGGCTTCTTCGGCGCGCCCATGTGCTGCGCATACAGCTTCTGCATGCCACCCAGCCAGCGGTCGTAGTCCTGGCCCTTGTTGCGATGGTATTGCGCCACCTCCGGATGCGGCAGCACGAGGAAGCTCTCCTCGCGCATCACGCGCACGATGTCCTCGGCGACCTGCTCGGGCGTGAGCACGCCGTCCAGGCCCGCGGAGCCGGTGCCGTCCTTCGTCATGTCGGTGGCCACGGACTGCGGGCACAGGCACGACACGCGCACGCCGCGGCGGCCGTACGCGATGCGCAGCCACTCGGCGATCGCCACGGCCGCATGCTTGGTCACGCCGTAGGGCGCGGTCTCCACGATGTTCAGCAGGCCTGCCGCCGAAGCGGTGACGATGAAGTAGCCTTCGCCGCGCTCCACCATCTCGGGCATGACGGCGCGCGCCGCCCAGACGTGGGCCATGCCGTGCACCTCCCACATCTTCTGCCACAGCGCGTCTTCCAGCTCCACGCCGCCCATGCGGCCGAGGATGCCCGCGTTGGAGAAATATATGTCGACCTGCCCGAAGCGCTTGCGCGTCTCGGCGACGAGGTTCTGGATGTCGGCCTCGCGGCTCACGTCGCACTTCACGGCGATGGCGTTGGCGCCGATCGACTTCGCCACTTCCTGCGCCCGCTCGAGGTTGAGGTCCGCCACCGCGACGCCCTTGGCGCCTTCGGCCGCGAACCGACGAGCCGCCCCTGCGCCGATGCCGCTGGCGCCGCCGGTGACGATGGCCACTTTTCCACGGATTTCCATGTCGCTGCTCCTGTTCGGGGCAAGTATGGCGAAAGAGCCGCAGAGCCGAAGCCGCCGACGCGACACCCGTGCCGCCTCCGACACCGCCTGCCAGCGGCTGCCTACGGTCGAGGAGACGGCCGCAGGCGACCATTCATCCCAAGCAAGCAACCAAGATCGCCTGGAGAAAACTAGATGGCCAAGGAACAAGACGCCTGGAACCTCGACGCAGAGGACGCTTTCGCCGTGGAGACCTTCGTAGACCCGCGCGAGCAGGACCTGTACTGGGAAACGGCGCACGAGCGCGAGCAGTATTTCCGCCCCGAGCTCACCTACGAAGACTACGCGCCGGCGTACTGCGTCGGCTACATCGGCTATGCGCAATACCGCTGCCCGTTCGAGGACGCGGAGAAGTCGCTGCTGGCCAACTGGTGCCGCATCAAGGGCGACTCGCGCCTGACGCTGGACGAAGCCCGCACGGCCATTCGCGCGGCGTGGGACCGGGTCGCCGCGCGCGGTTGAGCGCGGCATAGGAGCAGGCGCCGGGAACAAGTCGCCGGGCGCCTACAAGCCCGAGCGTGCGCGCCGCGCCAGCATGGTGCCATGCCCCAAGCCTTCTCCGTCGACGACCTCTACCTCCACAAGCGCATCACCGAGCTCCACACCGTCCGCGGCAAGGAAGTCGCCGCTTGCACCGTGCGTTCGGTCGACCGCGAGAACGACAAGTACACCTCCTGTATCTGGGCCTTCCCCTTGGACGGCTCGCCGCCGCGCCAGCTGACCCAGGGCCCCGGCACCGACAACATGCCGCGCTGGTCGCCGGACGGCCAGCGCCTGGCATTCACGTCCGACCGCGGCGGCAGCGTGCAGCTCTACGTGCTGGACGAAGCCGGCGGCGAGGCGCGCCAGGTGGGCCAGCTCGATGGCGCGCCCGCTTCGCCCCGCTGGTCCCCCGATGGCCGCCACCTCTACTTCGGCAAGCCCTGCCACGTGGACCCGGACTGGCGCGGGCAGCGCGGGCAGAACCCGAAGCCGCGTGGCCCCAAGGCACCGGAAGTCGCGTGGAAGCTGCCGTACAAGAGCGACGGCCTGGGCTACATGCTCGCGCGCGAGATCCATCTCTTCTGCATGGACGCCGCCAGCGGCCAGGCAAAGCAGCTCACCGACGGCCCGTTCGACGTGCTCGCGTTCGACCCCTCACCCAACGGCAAGCACATCGCCTTCGTGCGCACTCGCGAGGGCCGCTTCTCCCATGCCACCGACCTGTGGGTCTGCGACGCGGGCGGCGGCAATGCGCGCCAGCTCACGCGCGAGTTCTCGATGGTCATGCAGCCGCTGTGGTCGCCGGACGGCCGCTGGATCCTGTTCTCGGGCTCCGAGGACGAGGGCGACGCCCTGAGCTACCTGTGGCTGCTGGAGTTCGCCACCGGCGAGGTCACGCAGCTGGGTGACGATTCGGCGCTGCTCTCGGCGCCTGACACGGCGCACTGGGCCGCGGACTCGCAGTCGCTCATCTTCGGTCGCGTGCACCGCGGCCGCCACGAGATCGCGAAGATCAGCGTGCCGGGCGGCGAGATCACGGTGCTGAACCGCGCCGACCGCCAGCTCGGCGCGCTCGGCCTCACCGGCACCCACTTCGCCTTCACGGGGGACACGCCCGTCGCGCCCAGCGAGCTGCATTGCTGCAAGGCCGACGGTAGCGGCGAGCGCCGAGTGAGCAACCTCAACCCGTGGTGGGACGACCGCCCGCGCCTGGAGATGAAGGCGCGCGAGTTCCAGGTACCCGACGGCAAGGGCGGCACCGAAACCATCCAGGGCTGGCTGCTGCACGAGGAGGGCGCGCAAGGCCCGATGCCGCTGCTCAACGGGGCTGGGCGATCGGGCACACCGACCTCTTCAAGGCGGCGGTCGTCATGGCACCGGTGAGCAACATCGAGACGCACTACGGCACGTCCGACGGCGGCTACTACGCGGACCCCCGCTCCATGGGCGGCAAGCAAGAGTTCGACCGCGAGCTGGCACGCAAGCTGTCACCCATGCAGTACGTCGAGCGCGCGAAGACCCCCACGCTCTACCTGCAAGGCAAGGAGGACGAGCGCTGCCCCAAGTGCCAGACCGAGGAGATGTTCGTGAGCATGATGCGCGCCGGCACGACGCCGACCGAGATGCTGCTGTACCCCGGCGAAGACCACCACTTCCTCGGGCAGGGCGCGCCGTCGGTGCGCGAGGACGCGGCGCGGCGCATCGTGGACTGGATCAACCGCCACTGCCGGCGGCCAGCCCCTGCTCCAGCCGCTCGAGGAAAGGCAGCTGAGAAGGCAGCAGCTTGAGGCGCGCCTCGCGCGCGCCGTACCACGCCAGCTTGTCGATCTCGGGAAAGCTTTTCATGCGGCCCGAGTGGGGCGGCCACTCCATCTCGAACTCGTTGCTGCGCAGCTGCGCGGGGTCGCAATCGCCCTCGAAAGCCCAGGCCTTCACGCGCTTGCCGCTGCGCTGGCGCACCTCGCCCAGCGAGATGAACGGGCCCTGCGCGGTGAAGCCGGTCTCCTCGGTGAACTCGCGCTGCGCGGCGGCGAGCGCTTCTTCCTGGTCGTCGTATTCGCCCTTGGGCAGCGCCCACGCGCCGTCGTCCTTCCTGGCCCAGAACGGGCCGCCCGGGTGCGCGAGCAGGACTTCGAGCGCGCCATCGCGCCGGCGGAACATCAACAGGCCTGCGCTCTGCCTCACTGGCCCCCGGGGGGTTGCCGCGGCTTGAGCAGCGGCAGCGTTTCGTCTTCGTAGTCGGCCTGCTGCTTGCGCTTGCGGATGAGCGCGAGCAGCGCCGTCTGGGCGCCCTCGCCGGAGCCGGCGGGCGGCTCGGTGGGGGCGGGCGTGGCGTCGCCGCCGGGGGTGGTGGTGCTCATTTGCTGACGTTCGCGGACGAGTCGTCTTCGCCGATCTGGCGGCGATGCTGCTTGGTCTGCGACTTCATGTGGGCGAGCGCGCTGGCCGCGCCTTCCCCCGAATGGCCGTTGTCGGAGCCGTCGCCCTGCGGCTGCTGCTGCTGCTGCGCGTGCTCCTTCTCGTGGTCGTTTCCGCTGCTCATTGCTTCTTCCCTGCAAGACTGAAAGTGCGTCCAGCGCACATGCAGTGATTGTGGTCGCCCGGGCGTACCTCTGCCATGCAGAGCCGCTGATGGCCGCGTAGGAAAAAACCTGTAACCGCGCACGGCGCGGAACCTACAGCGGCAGCCCCGCCGCGCGCTGGACCTCGATGCGGATCTCCTCGGTCAGGCGCGCCTTCAGCTCGGCGAACGGCGCCGTCGTCTTCATCGAGTAGTGGCGCGGGTGCGGCAGCGGCACCGGCAGGTCGCACTTGATGCGCCCGGGGCGCGCGGACATCACCACCACGCGGTTGCCCATGAAGATCGCTTCGTCGATGTCGTGCGTCACGAACAGCACCGTCTTGCGCTCCTGCTCCCAGATGCCGAGCAGCAGCTCCTGCATCAACTCGCGCGTCTGGTGGTCCAGCGCGCCGAAGGGCTCGTCCATCAGCAGGATGCGCGGGTTGTTGGCCAGCGCGCGGGCCAGCGCCGTGCGCTGCTGCATGCCGCCGGAGAGCTGCTTGGGGAAGTGGTTCTCGAAGCCCTTGAGGCCCACCTGCGCGATGAAGCGCTGCGCGATCTCGTCCTGCTGCGCCTGCGGCATGCCCTTTTCGCGCAGGCCGAAGCACACGTTCTGGCGCACCGTGAGCCACGGGAACAGCGTGTAGCTCTGGAAGACCATGCCGCGGTCGGCGCCCGGGCCCGCTACCCCGCGGCCATCCAGCTCGATGTGGCCGGTGGTGGGCGTGTCCAGGCCCGCCACCATGCGCAGCAGCGTGCTCTTGCCGCAGCCCGAAGGGCCGAGGATGGTGATGAAGTCGTTCTCCTGCACGGCGAGGTCGGTCGCCTGCAGGGCCACGGTGCCGCCGGGGAAAGTCTTGGAGACCCCCGCGACGGAGAGGATGTCCAGGAGGTCGCGCTTCATTTCAGTTGCGCCCACGGGAAGAGTTTCTGGTTGAGCGCCTTGAACGCGAAATCGGTGACGAGCCCGATCAGCCCGATGACGATGATCCCGAAGATGATCTGGTCGGTGGCCAGCAGTGCCTGGCTGTCCGTGATCATGTGGCCGATGCCGCTGGACGCGCCGATCAGCTCGGCGACGATCACGTAGGTCCAGGCCCAGCCCAGCACCATGCGCAGCGTCTCGGCGATCTCCGGCGCGCTGGAAGGCAGCAGCACGCGCGTGACGATGCCCTTGTCCTGCGCGCCGAGCGTGTACGCGGCTTCCACGAGGTCGCGCCGCGTGTTGCCCACGCTCACCGCGATCATCAGCACCAGCTGGAAGAACGAGCCGATGAAGATCACCGCCAGCTTCTGCGCCTCGCCGATACCCGCCCACAGGATCAGCAGCGGGATGAACGCGGAGGCGGGCAGGTAGCGCGCGAAGCTCACGAAGGGCTCGAAGAACGCCTCGACCGACTTGTACGCGCCCATCAGCACGCCCAGCGGCACGGCGATGGCGGCGGCGATGAGGAAGCCGCCGACCACGCGCCACACCGTCATGCCGATGTCCTTGGCGAAGCCCTGGTTGGCGAGCAGGTCCCAGCCGGAGCGCACCATCGTCAGCGGGTCGGCGAGGAAGGTCTTCGAGACGAACCCGCCGAGCGTGGCGGCCGCCCAGGCCAGCACGAACACGGCGAAGAAGGCCACGCCGAGCGCGGTGCGCGCGGCGGGGGTGACGGGCTGCAGGGGCTTCACTTGAGGAATCGGGTGTCGGCCAGCTTCGACATGTCGGGCAACTGCTTGATGATCCCGATCTCCATCAGCAGGTCCGCGGCTTCCTTGCTGAACTGCGCGTGCTCACCCGCGAAGAACTTCTGGTTGGCCTCGCGGTCCTGCCAGCGCAGGTATTTCTGGCTGGCTTCGAAGGCTTCGGCCGTCTGCTTGACGTCGGCGCCCATGATCTCGAAGCTCTTCTTCGGCTCCTTCTTGATCATGTCGACCGCGTCGAAGTACGCGTCAGCCAGCGCCTTCGCCGCCTTGGGGTTCTCGGACAGGAACTTGGGCGTGCAGCCGAAGGTGTCCATCACCATCGGGTAGTCCAGCGTGGTGGCGATGATCTTGCCGGCCTCGGGCTTGGCGCGCACGGCCGAGAGGTAGGGCTCGTACGTCATCGCGGCGTCGATGTCGTTGTTGCCGGCGATCATGGCGTTGGCGGCGGGCTGCGGGCCCATGTTGACCACCTTCACGTCCTTCACCGACAGGCCGTTCTTCTTGAGGATCCAGGCCAGGCCGAAGTAGCCGGCGGTGCCGGGCGCATCGGCGGCGACCGTCTTGCCCTTGAGGTCGGTGATCTTCGCCACCGAGGGCTTCACCACCATGCCGTCCGCGCCGAAGCTCTTGTCCAGCTGGAAGATCTGCGTGGTGGCGACGCCGTTGGCGTTCCACACCACCCAGGTTTCCACCGTGGTGGCGGCGCACTGGATGTCGCCCGAGGCGATGGCCAGGTGGCGGTCCTTCTGCGGGATCTTCTTGATCGTCACGTCGAGGCCGTGCTTCTTGAAGATGCCGGCTTCCTTGGCCAGCGTGAGCGGCGCGAAGCCGGTCCAGCCGGAGATGCCGATGGCGACCTTGGTTTCCTGCGCCTGCGCACCCGCGGCGGCGGATGCGATCAAGGCCAGTGCGAACAGCTTCCTCATGGGGTTCTCCTGTGTGGGTGTCTCAATCTATGCAGTTGTCATGCCAGCCGCAAGGCGTGCAATTCCGGAATGACGGCTTCCGTCGCATGGCCGATGTCGCCGGCCGCCACCAGGTGGTGCACGGCCTCGATGTCGCGCGCGAGGCTGCGGTCGCTGTTCATCGCGGGCGAAACGCTGCGCACGAGGCGCATCACACCTTCGAGCGCGGGGGAGCTGGTGAGCGGCCGCAGGAACTCGATGCCCTGCGCCGCGGCGAGCAGCTCGATGGCGACGATGTGCGCGGTGTTCTGCAGCATGGCCTGAAGGCGGCGTGCCGCGAACGTGGCCATGCTCACGTGGTCTTCCTGGTTGGCGGAGGTCGGCAGGCTATCGACACTGGCAGGGTGGGCGAGCGACTTGTTCTCCGAGGCGAGGGCCGCGGCCGTGACATGCACGATCATGAAGCCGGAGTTCAGGCCGGGGTCGGACGTGAGGAACGGCGGCAGGCGCGAGATCACGCTGTCGATCAGCATCGCGACGCGGCGCTCGGAGATCGCGCCGATTTCGGCGATCGCGACGGCGAGCGCGTCGGCGGCCAGCGCCACCGGCTCTGCGTGGAAGTTGCCGCCGGACAGCATGTCGCCCTCCTTGGCGAACACCAGCGGGTTGTCGGTCACGGCGTTGGCTTCGCGCACCAGCACCTGCGCCGCGTAGCGCATCTGGTCGAGGCAGGCGCCCATCACCTGCGGCTGGCAGCGCAGGCAGTAGGGGTCCTGCACGCGGTCGTCGTTCTCCAGGTGCGAGCGGCGGATCTCGCTGCCCACCATGATGGCGCGGTAGGCCGCGGCGCAGTCGATCTGCCCGAGCTGGCCCCGCACGGCGTGGATGCGCGGGTCGAAGGGCGCGTCGCTGCCCTTGGCGGCGTCGAGCGTCAGGCTGCCGGCGATCACGGCGGATTCGAAGAGGCGGTCGGCCGCGAGCAGGGCGTCGATGGCGAGCGCGGTGGAGACCTGCGTGCCGTTGATGAGGGCGAGGCCTTCCTTCGCGCCGAGCTGCAGCGGCCGCAGGCCCGCGCGTTCGAGCGCGTGCGAGGCCGGCATGCGCTGGCCCTGGTAGCAGGCTTCGCCTTCACCGATCAGGGGCAGCGACAGGTGGGCCAGCGGAGCAAGGTCGCCCGATGCGCCCACCGAACCCTGGCAAGGGATGACGGGGATCACGCCCTTGTTGTGAAGCGCGAGCAGGCCGTCGACCACCTCCTCGCGCACGCCGGAGTAGCCGCGCGCGAGGCTTGCAGCCTTGAGCAGCAGGATGAGCCGCACCACGCGCTCGGGCAGCGGCTCGCCCACCCCGACGGCATGCGAGCGCAGCAGCTTGAGCTGCAGCAGCGCGAGGTCCGCTTTCGCGATGCGCTGGGTGGCGAGCTTGCCGAAGCCGGTGTTGACGCCGTATATCGGCGCGTCGCCGTCGGCGCTGCGCTGCACGAGGGCGGCGCTGGCGCGGACGGCCGCGCGGCAAGAGGGATCGAGGGCGACTTCCAAGGCTTCCGGCGCGCACAGCTTGCGCAGCGCGCCGATGGTGATCTCCCCGGGGACGAGCCTGAACGCCATCAGCCGACCATCGGCAGTTTCAGTTGATGTTCGCGGGCGCACTCCACGGCGATGTCGTAGCCCGCGTCGGCATGTCGCATCACACCCGTCGCCGGGTCGTTCCACAACACGCGCTCGATCTTCTCGGCGGCCGCCTTCGAGCCATCGCACACCATGACGACGCCCGCATGCTGCGAGTAGCCCATGCCGACGCCGCCGCCATGGTGGAAGCTGACCCAGGTCGCGCCGCTCGCGGTGTTGAGCAGCGCGTTGAGCAGCGGCCAGTCGCTGACGGCGTCGCTGCCGTCCTTCATCGCTTCGGTCTCGCGGTTAGGGGAAGCGACAGAGCCGCTGTCGAGGTGGTCGCGCCCGATCACGATCGGCGCCTTCAGCTCGCCCCTGGCCACCATCTCGTTGAACGCGAGCCCCGCGATGTGCCGCTCGCCCAGCCCGATCCAGCAGATGCGCGCGGGCAGGCCCTGGAAGCTGATGCGCTCGCCGGCCATGTCGAGCCAGCGGTGCAGGTGCTTGTTGTGCGGGAACAGCTCCTTCATCTTCGCATCGGTCTTGCGGATGTCCTCCGGGTCGCCGGACAGCGCCACCCAGCGGAACGGCCCCACGCCGCGGCAGAAGAGCGGCCGGATGTACGCCGGCACGAAGCCGGGGTAGTCGAACGCGTTCGCCACGCCGAAGTCCTGCGCGACCTGGCGCAAGTTGTTGCCGTAGTCGACGGTGGGGACGCCCATCGCGTGGAACTCCAGCATCGCGCGCACGTGCGCCGCGCACGATTCGCCGGCGGCCTGCTTCAGGCGGGCGTGCTGCGAGGGGTCCTTCTGCGCGGCCTGCCATTGCTCCACGTTCCACCCGATGGGCAGGTAGCCGTTGATGATGTCGTGCGCCGAGGTCTGGTCGGTCACGATGTCCGGCTTCGGCCCGCCCGCCTTGGCGCGGCGCACCAGCTCCGGCACGATCTCCGCCGCGTTGCCGCACAGGCCGATGGAGATGGCCTCCTTGCGCGACGTGTGGTGCTGGATGAGCGCCAGCGCTTCGTCGAGGTCCTTCGCCTGCTTGTCGAGGTATTTCGTGCGCAGGCGGAAGTCGATGCGCGACTGCTGGCACTCGATGTTGAGCGAGCACGCACCCGCGAACGACGCGGCCAGCGGCTGCGCGCCGCCCATGCCGCCCAGCCCGGCCGTGAGCACCCAGCGGCCGGCGAGGTCGCCGTTGTAGTGCTGGCGGCCCGCCTCGGCGAACGTCTCGTAGGTACCCTGCACGATGCCCTGCGTGCCGATGTAGATCCAGCTGCCGGCCGTCATCTGGCCGTACATCATCAGGCCGCGCTGGTCGAGCTCGTTGAAGTGCTCCCACGTCGCCCACTTGGGCACGAGGTTCGAGTTGGCGATGAGCACGCGCGGCGCGCCCGGATGCGTGCGGAACACGCCGACCGGCTTGCCGGACTGGATGAGCAGCGACTCGTCGGGCTGCAGCTTGCGCAGCGTGGCGAGAATCGCGTCGAACGCGGGCCAGTTGCGCGCCGCCTTGCCGATGCCGCCATAGACGACGAGCGCATCGGGGTTCTCGGCCACGGCCGGGTCCAGGTTGTTCTGGATCATGCGGTAGGCCGCTTCGATCTCCCAGTTGGCGCAGCTCAGCTGCGTGCCTTGCGGGGCGTGCACCGGGCGCGGGCCGCAGAGGCGGGGTGTTTGTGAAAGGTCGGACACGGGGGCTGCTCCTTCGAATTCCGTGGCATCGTAGTTGTCTATACAACTTGTGTCAACCCGGGTTAATATCGCGTCCATGACAGACGGTTTGCCAGCTTACGAGCAGGTGAAGGAATGGATCCGGCAGCACATCGCCAGCGGCGAGTGGAAGCCGGGCATGGTGGTGCCCAGCGAGTCGGCGCTGATGGAGCGCTTCGGCGTGAGCCGGATGACCGCCAACCGGTCGCTGCGCGAGCTGGCGAACGAGGGGCTCGTCACCCGCGTGCAGGGCTCGGGCACGCGCGTGGCCGAGCTGCACCGCATCTCGTCCAAGCTCGTCATCCGCGACATCCACGAGGAGGTGGCCGAGCGCGGCCACGTGCACACCACGCGCGTGCTGAAGGTCGCGCAGGAGCAGGCCAGTGCCGAGCTCGCGGCGTCGCTGGGTGTGCGCAAGGGCGCGCGCGTCTTCCACACGGTGCTCGTGCACCTGGAGAACTCGGTGCCGATCCAGTACGAGGACCGCTACGTGAACCCCGCTGCGGCGCCGGACTACCTGGACAGCGATTTCACCCAGGTGTCGCCGACGCTGCACCTGCTGCAGCATGCGCCGCTCACCGAGGCCAGCTACTCCATCGAGGCTTGCCTGCCGACCGCGGAAGAGGCGAAGCAGCTGGAGATCGCGAAGACCGATCCGTGCCTCGTGATGATGCGGCGCACCGTCAGCGGCGCGAACGTGGCGAGCATCGCGCGCCTGGTTTATCCCGGTTCGCGCTACAGCTTCGCGGGGCAGTTCCAGGCATGAACGCTTATCGTGTGCACCTCAAGGACGTTGCGCCGGTGCCCTGGCGCAATGGCGGCGGCACGACGCGCGAGCTGCTGGCCTGGCCGGATGCGTCGGACTGGCAATTGCGCATCTCGGTCGCCGACGTGGCGCAGGACGGACCGTTCTCGAAGTTCGACGGCATCGAGCGCTGGTTCGCCGTGCTCGAAGGCGAGGGCGTGCGGCTGGACATCGACGGCGTGGCGCATGAAGTGCGCCGGGGCTCGCCGCCGCTGCGCTTCGACGGTGGTGCGCGGGTGCATGCGACGCTGCTGGGCGGCCCCACGCTCGACTTCAACCTGATGGCGCGGCCCGGTGTGGCCACGCTCGAGCGCGTGGACGAGGGCTTCCTGCGCGTGCGCTCGCAGCACGTGGTGGCGCACTACGACCTCGCCGCCCATGCGCTGATCTGGCAGGTGTCGGAGGCGTGGCGATGAGCCGTGAACTCTGGGTGAACTGCAGGGCGGCGACGATGGTGCCGGGTGAGGCGCCGTACGGCCTGGTGGACGACGCGGCCATCGTGGTGGAGGGTTCGCGCATCGCGTGGGTCGGCCCGCGTGCTTCGGTGCCGGTGGCGTGCGACACGGTGCATGACGCACAGGGCGCCCTCATCACACCGGGGCTCATCGACTGCCACACACACCTCGTTTACGGGGGCGATCGCGCGCACGAATTCGAGCTGCGCCTCAACGGCGCGACGTACGAGGAGATCGCGCGAGCGGGCGGAGGCATCGCGTCAACGGTGGCTGCGACACGCGCTGCCGACGAAGCCACTTTGCTGGATGCCTCGCTGGGCCGGTTGCGCGACCTCGTTGCCGAAGGCGTCACCACCATCGAAGTGAAATCCGGCTACGGCCTCGCGCTGGAGCACGAACGCAAGTGCCTGCGCGTGGCGCGGTCGCTCGCGCAGCACGCGCCCGTGGACGTGCGCACCACATTCCTGGGCGCGCACGCGCTGCCCCCGGAGTTCGCCGGCCGCGCGGACGACTACATCGACGAAGTGCTGCGCATGTTGCCGCTGCTTCAGCAGGACGGCCTCGTCGACGCGGTGGACGCTTTCTGCGAGCGCATCGCCTTCAGCACGGCCCAGACCGAGCGCGTCTTCGAAGCGGCTCGCGCCGCCGGGCTGCCCGTGAAGCTGCACGCCGAACAACTGAGCGACAGCGGCGGTGCCGCGCTGGCCGCGCGCTTCGGCGCGCTCAGCTGCGACCACCTCGAGTGGCTCGGCGAAGAGGGCGCGCAGGCCATGGCACGCGCGGGTTCGGTCGCCGTGCTTCTGCCCGGCGCGTTCTACTTCCTGCGCGAGACGCGCCTGCCGCCCATCGAGCTGCTGCGCCGCCACGGTGTGCCGCTGGCCGTCTCGACGGACTGCAACCCCGGCAGCTCGCCGTGCACGTCCCTGCTGCTGATGCTCAACATGGCCTGCACGCTGTTCCGCCTGACGCCCGAGGAGGCGCTGGCCGGTGCGACGCGCAACGCCGCGCGTGCGCTCGGCCTGCAGGACCGCGGCGTGCTCGCACCCGGCATGCGCGCCGACTTCGTGCTGTGGGACGTGCAGCGCCCCGCGCAACTCGCCTATGCCATCGGCGCCAACCCGCGCCGCCAGACCGTATTCGCAGGACAACCGACATGAGCTTCATGCTGCTCGAAGGCACCTCGCCGCTGCTCCTGAGCATCCCCCACATGGGCACCGCCATCCCCGACGAGCTGCACGCGCACTACACGCCGCGCGCGCTCGACGTCGAGGACACCGACTGGCATCTCGACCGCCTCTACGACTTCGCCGGTGCGCTCGGCGCGAGCGTGCTGCGGCCGGGCGTGTCGCGCTACGTGATCGACCTGAACCGCCCGCCGGACGACACGCCGATGTACCCCGGCGCTTCCAACACCGAGCTTTGTCCCACGCGCTTCTTCACGGGCGATCCGCTCTACGTGCAGGAGGTGCTGACCCCCGAGGAGAAGCAGCGCCGCCGCGCGAAATACTGGCAGCCGTACCACGATGCGCTGATGGGCGAGCTCGCGCGCATCAAGGCGCAGCACGGCTTCGCGCTGCTGTGGGACGCGCACAGCATCCGCTCGGAAATCCCGTGGCTGTTCGAGGGCGTGCTGCCGGACCTGAACATCGGCACCGCCGGTGGCACGAGCGCGCATCCGTCGATCACCGAAGCCGTGGCGAACGTGGCCCGCAGTGCGACGGGCGTGACGCATGCCGTGAACGGCCGCTTCAAGGGCGGCTACATCACGCGCAACTACGGGCGGCCCTCGGACCAAGTGCACGCGGTGCAGCTGGAGATGACGCAGAAGACGTACATGCGCGAGGAGGCGCCTTACGACTACATGGAGTCGCGCGCCAAGGCAATCCAGCCGGTCGTGCGGGGGATGGTCGAAGCCGCGCTCACGGCCTGCAAGGCGCTCTATGGGCGGTGAGCGCCGCTACCTCGCGCCTGCTGCGTGGGTGAATGGCGCGTGGGCGAAGGACGTCCTGCTCGAAGTGGGCGCGGATGGGCGCTGGGCGCGCATCGAACCGGGAGCGCCGTCCAGCGAAGCTGAACGCGTGCCCGGCCCCATCCTCCCTGGTCTCGTGAACGCCCACAGCCACGCCTTCCAGCGTGCGATCGCGGGCCTCACCGAACGCAGCAGCGGCACCGCCGACAACTTCTGGCACTGGCGCGACCGCATGTATGCGGCGGCCCTGCGCATCTCGCCGCAGCAGGTGGAGGCGATCGCGGCGTACCTCTACGCAGAGCTGCTCCGTGCCGGCTACACGCACGTGTGCGAGTTCCACTACCTGCACAACGACCTCGATGGCAAGCCGTATGCGGATGCAGCCGAGATGTCGCACGCGCTCGTGCGCGCGGCGCAGCGCGTGGGTATCGGCATCACCGTGCTGCCGACGCTCTACATGCGCTCCGGTTTCGCTGCGAAGGGGCTGCGCGACGACCAGCGCCGCTTCGCGTCGACGCCGGAATCGGTTCTGCGCATCGGCGAAGCCGTGCGTCGTGCGTCCAACGACGCGGACCGCGTGACCGCCGGCGTCGCGCTGCACTCGCTGCGCGCCGTGGACGAGGCCGCGGTCGGCGATGTCGCGCGCGCAGCGGCCGGCCCGGTGCACATCCACATCGCCGAACAGCAACAGGAAGTGGCCGATTGCCTGGAGCGGCACGGCCAGCGCCCCGTCGAATGGCTGCTCGCGCACGCTACGCCCGATGCGCGCTGGAACCTCGTGCATGCGACGCAAACGACGCGCGACGAACTTGCCGCATTGCGAAGTACCGGCGCGTCGATCGTGCTGTGCCCCAGCACCGAAGGGAACCTCGGCGACGGCGTGTTCGACCTGCCGGCCTGGATGGGCGCCAGCGGCCGCTGGTCCATCGGCTCCGACAGCCATGTCACGCGCAGCTGGCAGGAGGAGTTGCGGTTGCTCGAATACTCGCAGCGCTTCGTGCTGCGACAGCGGAACGTGGCGGCGCATGCGGCGGTGGCGACGAGCACGGCGGCTGCGTTGTTCGATGGTGCGGTCGAGGGTGGCACGGCCGCCGCGGGTGTTCCATTGGCGGGTTTGGCGGTGGGCCAGCGTGCGGATTTCGTGGTCGTGGATACCGAGTCGCCGGCGCTTGTGGGATTGCCGGAGGATCACCTGCTCGATGCGATCGTGTTCTCGAGCCCGGACGCGCGCTTTTCGCGGGTTTACGTTGCCGGCGAAGAGGTGAAGCAGCCCGAATTGCGCGAAGCGTTCGGCGAGGCCATGCAGGCCCTGTGGGCCTAGGATTCGACGGGGAAACCCGCCTCCCGCCACGCCTTCATCCCGCCATCCAGCGCCACCGCGCGCTGGAAGCCCATCTGACGCAACGTCGCCGCGGCCAGCGTCGAGATGCGCCCCAGCTCGCACACCGTCACGATCCGCTTCGTCGGGTCCGGCAACTCCTGGTTCACACGCAATTCCAGCTGCCCGCGCGGCAGCAACTGCGCACCCGCGATGTGCCCCTCGGCGTACTGCTCCCGCTCACGGACATCGAGCACCACGAGGTCCTTTTCTCCGGCTTCGACGCGAGTCCGAAGCTGCCCCATCGAAATGAACGGCACCAGCGCCGCCGCTTCGGCCAGCATCTGCGCCACCGTCTTGCCGCCCGAGAGATTGGTGCGCAGCGCCTCGGTGATGTGCGTGGGCATGCCCAGGTTGAGGTTGTTCATCATGTCGATGAACGCCGCGCGCTCGGTCTTCGCCAGGCGCGGGTTGCTCGCGATCTCGTCGCCGATGGTCGAGTGCGTGCGGCCCTTGTAGTCGTGAGCCGGATACACCAGCAGCTTCGGGTCCAGCTTCAGCAGCTTGCCGAACAGGCTGTCGTACAGCTGGCCCGAGTCGCCCGTCGGCAGGTCCGTGCGCCCGGTGCCGCCGATCAGAAGCGTGTCGCCGGTGAACACGCGGTCCTCGGCCACGAGGCACATCGAATCCTTCGTGTGCCCCGGCGTGGCGAGCACTTGCAGGCGCAGCTTGCCCACCACCACCATGTCGCCGTCGTCCACGCGCATGTCCACGTCGCGAGCACCGGTGGAACGGTGCATCACCACGCGCGCGTCGGTGCGCTCGGCAATCAGGCGCGTGGCGGAGAAATGGTCCGCATGCGTGTGCGTGTCGATCACGTAGCGGATGCGCAGGCCGTCACGCGCCGCGAGGGCCAGGTAGCGGTCCACCTGGCTCGTCTCGGGGTCGATGACGGCCGCGGCGCAGGTCTCGCCGCAGCCCACCAGGTAGGACTGGCAGCCTCCGGTCGAAACCTGCTCGAAGATCACTGCGGTCGAACTCGGAAAGTCACTGCGGTGACTTGGTGACGCGCAGGTAGGGCTTCACCGCCGTCCAGCCTTGCGGGAAGAGCTTCTTGGCCTCTTCGTCGGACACCGAGCCCGCGATGATCACGTCGTCGCCCGGCTTCCAGTTGGCCGGCGTCGCCACGCGGTACTTGGCGGTCATCTGCATCGAGTCGAGCACGCGCAGGATCTCGTCGAAGTTGCGCCCCGTCGTCATGGGGTACGTGAGCATCAGCTTGATCTTCTTGTCGGGGCCGACGATGAAGACCGAGCGCACCGTCTGGTTCGTTGCCGCCGTGCGGCCATCGGTCGTGACGTCCTCCGCGGGCAGCATGTTGTACAGCTTGGAGACCTTGAGGTCGCCGTCCGCGATGATGGGGTAGTTCACTTTCGCGCCCTGCGTCTCCTCGATGTCGCCCAGCCACTTGCTGTGGCTCTCCACCGGGTCGACGGAGAGGCCGATCAATTTGGCGCCGCGTTTCTTGAACTCGGGCTCGATACGGGCCATGTAGCCCAGCTCGGTGGTGCACACCGGCGTGAAGTCCTTCGGGTGCGAGAACAGGATGGCCCAGCTGTCGCCGATCCACTCGTGGAAGTTGATGGGGCCGTGCGTGGTCTGCGCGGTGAAGTCGGGGGCGGTGTCGTTGATTCGCAGTGACATGGGAACGGGTCCTCCGTGGGTTCTGGTGAACGAACAATCATGCTCGCCCCACGATCCCCAGTCAACGCGTGCGGAATTCGCTGGGCGGCTGGCCCATGGCCGACTTGAACATCGCCGTGAACGCACTGTCGCTGGAATAAGCACATGCCGCCGCGACCTGGCTCACCGGCATGCCGCGTGCCAGCAAGGGCAGGGCGTGCGCCAGCACCGCCTGCTGTCGCCACTGCGGGTACGTCATGCCGAGCTCGTCGCGGAACAGCCGCGCGAGCGTGCGTTCGCTGGCGCCCGCGTGCGAGGCCCACTCGGCCAGCGTCGCGCGCTCGCCCGGCGAGCGCAGCACGCCCTCGCACACGGTGCGCAGCCGCTTGTCGCCACCCTGTGCATCGGGCAGCGGCACGCCCAGGGCCTGCGTGCTCGCCGCTTTCAGCTCATCGAGCACGAGCGCAGTGAGCATCGCTTCGCGCGGCGAGCCGGGCATCGCGTCGTCCAGCGAATGGACGAGCTCGCGCAGCAGCGGCGAGACCCGGATCACGCGGGCGCTGGCCCAGCCCTCGGGCGTGACCGACGCATCCATGTAGAGCGTGCGGAACTCCGCATCCTCGAGCACGTGCACGGAATGCAGCGCCCCGGGCGCGATCCACACCGCGCGCGACGGCGGCACGATGTACGTGGAGCGCTCGTCGCTCACCTGCACGACGCCGCTGGCGCAATAGGCCAGCTGAGCCCAGGCGTGCTGGTGCGGCTCGAAGTGCGTGTCGGCCGGCATGGCGCGCGAGCGCACGCGCACCGGCCGGGCGGTGTCCGGGCGGTAGGGGTCCACATCGCCGAGCGGCAAGGGCTTGAGCGGGGCAGGGCGGCGCATTTGGCGGATTCTCGCAGATAAGTGTCTTTTCATCGCATTCCCGCAAAGCGCTCGGCCCCCTAGCATGCGGGGGATGAGCAGCACGACCGCCGCCACGATGCCCGTGGCCCCCTTGCGCCAGGACGCCGGCCTGATCGGCCTCATCGGACTGGCCCACCTCGTCAGCCACTTCTGCCAGCTGTTGCTGGCGCCGCTCTTCCCGTGGCTGAAGGATGCGCTCAACGCCAGCTACACCGAGCTGGGTTTCCTGATGACGGTGTTCTTCGTCGTCTCGTGCTGCGTGCAGACGGCGTCCGGCTTCCTCGTGGACAAGTACGGCCCGCGGCCCGTGCTGTTCGGCGGGCTCGCGCTGCTCGCGACCGCTGCGTTCGGCTACGCGACCAGCAACAGCTACTACGCGTTCCTGTTCTTCGCCGTCGTGGCGGGCCTGGGCAACGGCGTGTTCCACCCGGTCGACTACACGCTGATCAACCGCAAGGTGAGCGCGAAGCGGCTCGGGCATGCGTACAGCTTCCACGGCATCACCGGCAGCCTGGGCTGGGCGCTCGCGCCTGCCCTCGTGGTGCCGGTGGCGATCGCGTACGGCTGGCGCGCGGCGCTGGCTGCAGCGGGCGGTTTCGCGGTCGTCGTGCTCGCGGTGATGCTGCTCAACGCGAAGTCGCTCGCGCTGCCGGGCCATGCCACCGCGCAGAAGGCCGCCAGCGGCCCGCAGGAGCACACGCTGGCCTTCCTGCGCATCCCGGCGGTGTGGATGTGCTTCGCGTTCTTCTTCTTCTACGCCGTCGTGCTGAGTGTGATCCAGGCTTTCGCGCCGGAGGCCGCGCGGCAGCTGCACCAGGTGCCGGTGGCGATGGCCGCGGCGTGCCTGTCGGTGTACATGGTCTGCAGCGCGGGTGGCGCGGTCGCAGGTGGCTTCCTCGCGTCGGACCCGGCACGCTGCGAGCGAGTGGTGGGCGCGGGCTTCGGGCTCGCGGCACTGTTCGCGCTGGCCGTCGGCTTCGCGCCGGTGCCGGGCTGGCTCGTGCCGGTGATGTTCGGCTTCATGGGTTTTGCGAGCGGCATCGCGGGGCCGTCGCGCGACCTGCTGGTCAAGAAATCCACCCCGGAGAACGCGAGCGGCCGTGTCTATGGCGTCGTGTATTCGGGGCTGGACATCGGGCAGGCCGTGGCGCCGCTGGTGTTCGGCCAGCTGATGGACCACCACAACTACCAGGGCGTGTGGCTGGGCCTCGTGATCTTCCAGGGCGTGCTGATCGCCAGCGCGTTCAACGTGCGCAAGGTCAGGCGGACGGCGCTCGCGGCGGCCTGAGCTTGTCGATGAGCGCGGGCATCGCCGCGAACACCGCCAGCATCACGAGGTAGACGCTGCCTGACACGGGGTCGCGCGTGGCGATGTAGTTCGCCACGGGCTGCCCCCGCGCCGCGATCACCGCCACCTCCGCGCCGACGAGCACCAGCAGCGCGATCACCCCGCATGCAACGCGCGGCGCGCCAGCGCCCAGCGCGAAGCGCGCCACGACGAACTGCGCGGCCAGCAGGATCACCACGAACATCAGCGGCAACTCCAGCAGCTCGGCCACGCGCGTGCCCAGCACCGGCACGAAGAAGGGGATGCGCAGCACGCCGAACGCAAAGCCCGCCGCGAACACGATCGCAAAATACGCGAGGCCGGCCTTGAGCGCGCGCGCCGCCATGGGGCTACCCGATGGTGAGCTGCCAGGTGTCCAGCCCGTCGGCGGTGGCGACGGGCACGAACCCCAGCCGCATGACGAGCTTGGCGGATGCCGTGTTCGGCGTCTCGATCACGGCCTTGAGCTCGCGCAGGCGCAGCGTGTCCCGCGCGAACGCGACCAGCGCCTCCACCGCCTCGGCCATGTAGCCGTGGCCCCAGTATTCGCGCGCGAGCAGGTAGCCCACGTCGCCGCTGGCGCGGTCCTCGTCGAAGTTGAAGAGCAGGGCGCTGCCGATCACCACGCGGTCGGCCGTGCGCTCCAGCACGAACTGCAGCGCCTCGCTGCGCTCGCGGCGGCCCTCCATGCGGGCGTACCAGGCCACCGCGTCGTCGGGTCCGGCCCAGGTCTCGTAGGGCAGGTAGCGGGTGACTTCGGGGTCGCCGTTGGCCCGCAGCAGGGCGGGCAGGTCGTCGCCGCGCACGAGGCGCAGGAGGAGCCGGGGCGTGACGATGCGGGGGTCTCCGGGAAGCTGCATCCCCGCATTGTTATCCTTCCGGCCATGTACGCCTCTTATTTCGGGCTGAAAAAGGAGCCGTTCTCCATCGCGCCGGACCCGCGCCTGCTGTTCATGAGCGAGCGGCACCGCGAGGCGCTGGCGCACCTGCTCTATGGGCTGGGCGGCGGAGGCGGCTTCGTGCTGCTGACCGGCGAGATCGGCACCGGCAAGACGACGGTGTGCCGCTGCTTCATCGACCAGGTGCCCGAGAACTGCAACCTCGCGTACATCTTCAACCCCAAGCTCACGGTGAGCGAGCTGCTGGAGACGGTGTGCCACGAGTTCGGCATCGCCGTGCCGCGCGGCGGCACCGTGAAGGACTACCTCGACCCGCTCAACGCGTTCCTGCTGCAGGCGCACGCGGCGGGCCGCAACAACGTGCTGGTGATCGACGAGGCGCAGAACCTCTCGGCCGACGTGCTGGAGCAGTTGCGCCTGCTGACCAACCTGGAGACCAGCGAGCGCAAGCTGCTGCAGATCATCCTGGTGGGCCAGCCCGAGCTGCGCACGATGCTCGCGCGGCCGGAGCTGGAGCAGCTCGCGCAGCGCGTGATCGCGCGCTATCACCTGCAGGCGCTGAGCGAGGCGGAGACCGTGCAGTACATCCGCCATCGCATGGAGGTGTGCGGGCTGCAGCGGCCGCTGCCGTTCGACCGGGGGGCGCTGGCGCGCATCCATCGCTTGACGGGTGGTGTGCCGCGCAAGATCAACCTGCTGTGCGACCGCGCGCTGCTGGGCGCCTACGCGAGTGGCGTGGCCACGGTGGACCGGCCGATCGTGGACAAGGCGGCGAGCGAAGTGTTCGAGGAAGTGCCCGCGCCCAAGCGCAGCATGGCGAAGCTCGTCGCCGCGATTGCGGTGCTGTCGGTCGGCGGGGCCGGCTTGCTGGCGGCCGTCAAGCGGGTGCAGGAGCACGATGCGCCGGCGTTGAAGCCCTCCGCGGTGCTGACGCCGCGGCCGGCGAGCGGCGCTTCGACGGGAGCACCGGGTGCTGCCGGCGCCCCCCTTGCGAGCCCCGCTGCGCTTGCGTCCGCCACCCCGCTGCGCCCTGCGTCGAGCGCGGCCGTGCCTAAGCTGCTGCGCGACGAGAACGCCGCGTGGCGCGAGCTTGCGCAGGCGTGGAAGCTGGACCCCGGTGGCTCGGGCGACCCCTGCGATGCGCTGCAGAAGCAGCAGGTGCAGTGCTTCACGCGCGCGCTCAGCCTGCCGGTCATCCGGCAATTGGGGCGCCCCGGTATCGTGATGCTCGATGTCGCGACCGGCCAGCCTTCGTACGCCGTGCTGACAGGGCTGACCGACACGAGCGCGACGCTGCGCGCCGCCGGCAGCGAGCAGACCGTGACGCTTGCTGCGTTGGCGGACCGCTGGCAAGGCGACTTCGGCACGCTCTGGCGCGCACCAGAAGGTTATGGCGGCGGTGTGGTCGAGGATGGCGCGAAGGGCGCCGTGGTCGACTGGGTCGCCGAGCAACTGGCGAAGGCCAAGAGCCGGCCGGCACCGAAGAAGCCCGCAGCGTTGACGCCGGCGCTGAAAGCCGACGTGCGCGCGTTCCAGGTCGCGCAGGGGCTGCCTGCCGACGGCAAACCCGGGCCGCTGACCATCATGCAACTCAATCGCGCAGCCGGGGTCGACGAACCGCGGCTGCGCACGGAACCCTGAACGTCCATGTCCTACATCCTCGATGCATTGCGCCGGGCCGACGCCGAACGCGAGCGCGATCCGGCGCGCGGCATCCATGCGCAGCCGGTGCGGCCGTTGCCTGCGGACGAGAAGCCGGTCTGGCAGCGGCCTGCGGTGATCGCGGCAGCTGTTGCGCTGGTGGCGATTGCGGTGGGTGCTGCGTTGTGGCGGCCTGCTGCTGCGCCGAGCCCGCTTGCTGCTGCACCTGCGCCCGCCGCTGTCCCGATGGCTCCGCCGCCAACGCTTCCGGCGCCCGCCGCCGTGGGCGGCCCTGCGGCGACTGCGCCTGCGCCCGCGCCTGCGCCCGTCGTTGCGCCCGCGCCTGCGCCTGTCGCTGCGCCCGCGCCTGCAACGGTTCTTCAACCGCCGCCGCCGCCGATGCCTGCCGCGCCTCCTGCAGCCGTCGCCAAGGCGCCGGCCGCGGCCGCCGTTGCCAAGGCAGCGCCTGCTTCCGCCGTCGCGAAAGCCGCCCCGGCAGCGTCTGCAACGGTCGCACCGGCATCCGCCGCGAGCGAACGCATCCTGTCGATGGCGGAAGCGCCGCCTGAGGTGCAACGGCTCGCGATCAGCGGCGGCGTGTACTCGGACAATCCTGCGCAGCGGATGCTGATCGTCAGCGGTCTCGTGGTTGGCGAAGGTGCGGAGATCGCGCCCGGGGTCGTGCTGGAACAGATCCGGCCGAAGTCCGCTGTCGTACGCGTTCGCGGCATGCGGGTGGCCGTACCGTTCTGATGCCGGCATGAAAGCGCTGCTGCTCGCCATCGCCATGCTGCTGCCCGGCGTGACACACGCCGATGAAGCAACGTGGAACCTGCTCAAGCGCGGAGGACAGGTCGTACTCGTGCGTCACGCAAGCACAACGCCCGGCGTCGGCGACCCCGAAGGGATGAAGCTGGACGACTGCTCGACGCAACGCAACCTGTCCGACGAAGGCCGCGCCGAAGCGAAACGACTGGGCGACGCATTGCGAGCGCACAACATCGTCGTCGGCGAAGTGTTGTCCAGCCCGTGGTGCCGGTGCAGGGAAACGGCACGCATTGCAGTCGGCCGCGAAGGCCGCACCGAAGCCGCGCTCGGCAACCTGTTCGGCCGCCGCGAGCAGGAGGCAAAGCAGGTCGCGCAACTCAAGCCACTCGTGGCACGCGTGCCCGCACAAGGCAACACCATCATGTTCACGCACGGCTCCACCGTGTATGCGCTCACGGGCGTGCAGCCGGCGCAAGGCGAGATGGTGGTGCTGACGCCGCAGGCCGGCGGCGGCTTCAAGCTCGCGGGTCGAATCACCGTCGGGAACTGACCCGGGTCATTCGAGCAGCGCCCACCAGGTCAGGCCACCTGCAAGCAAGGCCAGCACCGGGACGACCGCGAGCCATCGCCGCGCGCGGCGACTCGCCGGCAGCGCGCCTGCGACGATGACACCGAGCGTCGTGAGCGCGGTCGGGTCCGGCATGGTGCCGAACAGATGCACGCGCGCCGGCGTGACGAGCGCGGTCGCGACGGGTACCACCATCAGGCCAAAGTAGACGAGAACAGTCGCAAGGCTCGAGCGCATCACCATCCCTTCCTCGGCCGGCCGCGGCCCGAAGATCGCCACGTAAAGCAACGCAATGCCCTGCATCGCAAACGCGGCCGCCAGCCACGGGCCGCCGAGAAAGATGGGCGAATAGCGCTGCCACAGGAAAGCCCACGCGACCCACAGCCACGCAACCGCCAGCAACAGCGCCAGCACGCGCGGCGCCTGCCTGCGATGCGTAAGCAGCATCACCGAGACAGCGCCCAGCACCGCGATCGCATGCGCGGGCCAGGTCTCGGCGTTGTAGTTCTCCACCGTGCGCCAGTACGTCCTGGGCGAGAACATCAGGAAACTGTGCAGCCGGTAGGTCCACCACTCCGTCATTCGAAAGCCTCCGCCCTCACGGGCTGCGGCATTCGGCTTGGGGCGGTCCGGCGCCTCATAACGTTGCAAGGTGCGCCGCCATGCGCTTGCGCATCGCCTCGTCAGGCATGCGCCCATTCAGCGCGCCCATGTTCTCGCGCAGGTGCGCAGGCTGGCTCGTGGCCGGGATCGCGCAGGTCACGGCCGGGTGCGAGATGCAGTACTTCAGCGCGAACTGCGCCCAGTTGGCGCAATCGATGTCGCGCGCCCACGCCGGCAGCGGGTGGCGCTGCAGCTTGCGCAGCAGCGCGCCTTCATCGAAGGGGCGGTTGACGATCACCGCAATGCCGCGCTCGCGCGCGAGCGGCAGCAGGCGCTCCTCGGCGGAGCGGTCGACGAGGTTGTAAGTGAGTTGCACGAAGTCGAGCGGGTGCGCGCGCATGATGCGCTCCACCTCGCCATGCCGCCGGCCTTCGGACGTGGTGATGCCCACATAGCGCAGCTCCTTGCGCGCCTTCATCGCGAAGAGCAGCGGCAGCTGCTTTTCCCACGCGACGAGGTTGTGCACCTGCAGCAGGTCGAAGCGCGGCAGCATCCACTCGGCGCGCGTCTGCGCGAGCTGCGCCATGCCGTCGCCGGAAGTCCACACCTTCTCGGCGGAGAACACACGCTGCTGCGCACCGAGCGCGGCAAGCCCCTCGCCGATCACGCCTTGCGAAGACCCGTACATGGGCGACGAGTCGATCATGCGCCCACCGGCCGCGAAGAACTCGCGCATCACCTGCACGCATTCGGCGCGCGCCTTCGCATCGCGCCCGACGTTGAACGTGATCCAGCTGCCCAGCCCGATGGCGGGGAGTTGCTCACCCGTCGAAGGGATCGCGCGCATGAGCGGCTGCGCGCGCGCCGTCGTCGAAGCCGCGGCGGCAGCCAGCACGAAAAAAGCACGGCGTCGCATCGCGCCAGCGTAGCACCGCGCTGTTGTGCCGTGTTACGCAACTTGCGCGTGCGGATGAACTTGTATGCGCCTGCCTGCGTAGCATCGGCAGCTCCCAACGCAACCCCTCAGAGGACCGATTCAATGGCACTGCAATCCCCCTTCTTCAACAACAAGCGCGAGTCCGAGGCCACGCAGCTGCGCAACGCGCTGTCGCCGAACGCGCAGGCGGTGCAGCAGCCGCAACAGGCCCCCGCGCAGCAGCAGCCCGCACCGCAACCCGCGGCGGCTTCGTCCCCCGCGCCCGTGGCGGAAGGCGAGAGCAAGCTCACGATCGGCCCCAACATCAAGCTCAAGGGCGAGATCAAGGACTGCGACACGCTGGTCGTGGAGGGCTCGGTGGAAGCGACGATGGACTCGCGCGTGATCCAGATCTCCGAGCGCGGTGCCTTCAAGGGCTCGGCCGAGATCGACATCGCTGAAATCCGCGGCCAGTTCGACGGCGACCTCACCGTGCGCAAGAAACTCGTGATCTACAGCACGGGCAAGGTCAGGGGGCGCGTGCGCTACGGCGAGATGGAGGTGGAGAAGGGCGGCCAGCTTTCCGGCGAGATCGAGTCCGGCACGCAGGGCGGCCGCCAGCAGCCGCTGCTGGCGATGCGCAATACCTCGGTGGGTTAAACAGCAGTCTTGTGGCGCTCGATGCAGGTATCGAGCGTCTCGCCCGCTTCGCGCTGCCACCAGTTGCCGGTGGAGAAGATCTCGACTTCGCTGTAGCCCTCGAAGCCCTGCGCCTCGACCCAGCCGCGGATCCTGCGGATGTCGATGACGCCGTCGCCCATCATGCCGCGGTCGTTGAGCAGGTCGGTGGTGGGCGTGAGCCAGTCGCACACGTGGAAGGCGAGCAGGCGAAGCTTGCCGGCACGCGCGATCTGCTGCTCGAGCCGTGGGTCCCACCACACGTGGTAGACATCGACGGCGACACCGATCGTGCCGGTGCGCCCCGGGTCGAGACGCTCGCAGATGTCGAGTGCCTGCTCCATCGTGTTCACGCACGCGCGGTCGGCCGCGTACATCGGGTGCAGCGGCTCGATCGCCAGCGGCATGCGGGCGGCGCGCGCGTACTCCAGCGTCCGCTCGATGCCCTCGTCCACCTGCGCGCGTGCAAGGGCGATGTTCTTGTGCGCCGCCTTGCCTTGCAGCGCGCCGGGCAGGCCGCCGACCACCAGCACGAGGCACTTCGCGCCGAGCTCGAAGGCTTCATCGACCGCGCGGCGGTTGTCCTCGTGCGCGGCTTTCAAACCGGCCTCGTCCGTGGCGGTGAACATGCCGCCGCGGCAGTAGCCGGAGAGTTCGAGGCCGTGTGCCTTCACCAGCTTCGAAACCTTGGACAGGCCCACGGCTGCCACCTGGTCGCGCCACGGCGAGATCGCGCGGATGCCGCGCTTCACGCAGGCTTCGATGATGTCCGGCAGCGGCACCTCCACGCCGCGGCTCTTGCGCACGGTGGCGGTGTTGATGGAGAGCCAGCGGTGGTCTTGCGAGAAGTCGCGCATGTGTTCAGTTGGGTGGGGTCCGCTCGCGGCGCCACTGGCGCACGATGGCGGCATTGTCGAGGTCGCCGTCGCCCGACTCTACCGCGCGGCGCATCAGCGAGGCATGGGTTTCGGACAGCGGCAGCGGCTGGCCCGCGGCGCGCGCGCTCGCGAGCATCAGGTCCACGTCCTTCAGGTGCTGGCGGATGCGCGACTGCGGCGCGAAATCGCCGGAGACCATCATCGGGCCCTTCACCTCCGCTGCTGCGGAGCGGGCCGGCGTCGCGAGCACCAGTTCCAGGAACATCGCCGGCGAAATGCCCAGCGTCTCCGCGTAGGCGAAGCCTTCGGCCAGCACCGCGCGGTTCAGGCCGAGCACGAGGTTGGTCGCGAGCTTCGCCTTGGCCGCCATGCCGGCGGGGCCCACGTGGATGCGGCGGCGCGAGAGCGCGTCGAAGAGGGCCGTGCGCTCGCGGATGTCGATGGCCGCCCCGCCCAGCAACTGCGTGGCCTCGCCCGCTTCGATCTGCGTGCTGGCGCCGGACAGGGGCGCTTCGATGAAACGGATGTCCCGCTCGCGCAATTGCGACGCAAGCGCAACGAGTTGTTCGGGGTCGCCGGTGGAGCAATCGACCAGGCATTGCACGGCACTACCGGGCGCGAGCAAGCCGCCCGGGTCGGCAACGATGCCCTGCACGTCGCGCGTTTCGAAGACGGCGAGCACCACGGTTTCGCATTGCGCGCCGACTTCGCGCACGGTCGCGCAGGCGGTGCCGCCGCGGGCCGCGAACGCGTCGCGCGCTTCCGCGCGCAGGTCGAAGCCGCGCACGGCAAAGCCTGCCTGCAGCAGGCGCTTGCCCAGCGCCTGGCCGACGAGGCCCAGGCCGACGAGGCCGATGGGATGGGAGTCGTTCATGGTGTCAGGCCGGCAGCGAGCCGCCGCCGCAGATCTGGATGTCCTGCCCGGTGATGGCGGCGGCCGCGGGCGAAAGCAGGAAGGCCACGAGCGCGGCCACTTCTTCCGGCTCGATGAAGCGGCCGATCGGCGGCAGGCGCGGCGACGACTTGCCGCGCGAAGGGTCGGTCATCATGCCGGTGCGCGTGGCGCCGGGAGAGACGACGTTGACCGTCACGCCGCGCGTCACGACCTCGGCGGCCCAGCTGCGCGCCAGCGAGATCATGGCCGCCTTGGTCGCCGCGTACTGGCTACGCCCGGCTATGCCGCGCGCGACACGGCTTGCCACCAGCACCATGCGCCCGCGTCCGGCTTCGGCCATCAAGGGCAGCAGACGGTTCGCAAGCCGCGTGGCCGCCTGCACGTGCAGCCGCCACATCGCTTCGCCGTCGGCCGCCGTGAGTTCGCCCAGGGGTGCGGCGCGCAGGATGCCCGCGGCGTGCACGACGGCCTGCGGCACGCCTTCGACCTTCAGTTCATCGACGACGCGGGCGTCGCAGAGGTCGGCCTCGACCGCGCGAAAGCGCTCGTGCCGCAGCGTCGCGGGTGCGATGTCCACGCCCGTGACGCGCCAGCCCGCTTCGAGCAGCGCGGACGCCACCGCCTGCCCGATGCCCGAGCTCGTGCCCGTCACCAGTGCAAGCGGCGCGACCTCATTCGACACGGATGTTGCCCTCGGTGATGATCTTCTGCGAACGCGCCATGTCGGCCGCCTGGAATTTCGCGAAATCATCCACCGAGCCGGGCGCGAACGCCAGCCCCTGCGCGCTGAACTTGTCGCGGATCTCCGCCGCGATGGCCTTGTTCACTTCGGCGTTGAGTTTCTGCACGATGTCGGCGGGCGTCTTCGCCGGCGCCCACAGGCCGTACCAGCTGTAGAACTCGTAGCCCGGCAGCGTCTCGCCCACCGTCGCTACTTCGGGCAGGTTGGGCGCGCGCTTGTCGGAGGTGACGGCGACGACGCGCAGCATGCCGCTCTTGTGGTACTGCAGCGAGCCGAGGATGGGGTCGATGAAGCCGGCGATCTGGCCGCCGATCAGGTCCTGGAACGCGGGCGCCGTGCCCTTGTACGGCACGACGAGGTAGTCGATCCCGGCGAACTTCTTCAGCAGCTCGGTGGCGAGGTGGCCGGCCGAACCGATGGAGCCGACGGCGAACGTCACCTTGCCGGGGTTCGCCTTTGCATACGCCACGAGCGACTTGATGTCGGTGACGGGCAGGTTCTTGTTGATCGCCACCGAGAGCGGCGCCTTGGCGACCAGCGCCACCGGCGCGAAGTCGCGCGTCACGGCGTAGGGCACCGACTTCATCGTCATCGGCGCGGTCACGAACGTGGACGCGTTGAACAGCAGCGTGTAGCCGTCGGCCTGTGCCTTGGCGACCGCGTCGGCGCCGATGGTGCCGTTGCCGCCCGGCTTGTTCTCCACCACGAAGGGCTGGCCCAGCTGGTCCGCGAGCTTCTGCGCGACGCTGCGGCCCAGCGTGTCGAGCGTGCCGCCCGGCGGGAAGGGGATGATCACCTTCACGGGGCGCGCAGGGTAAGCCTGCGCATGCGCGGCGAGGGCGGCGGCGGCGAGTGCCGCGGCGAGAACAAGCTGCTTGAACATCGTCACTCCACGCCGTGAAGGGCCAGAAGGGTCTGCATGCGGCGCACGGCCAGCTCGGGCTTCTCGAGCAGGTTGGCGGCGTCGGCCAGGCGGAACAGCTCGGCGAAGTGGGCGAGGCTGCGCGTGCTCTGCTGGCCGCCCACCATCGTGAAGTGCGACTGGTGGCCATTGAGCCAGGCCATGAACACCACGCCCGTCTTGTAGAAGCGAGTGGGCGCCGCGAAGATGTGGCGCGACAGCGGCACCGTGGGGCCGAGGATCGCGTGGAAGCGGTCGAGGTTGCCGCGGGCGAGTTCGCCGAGTGCGGCGCTCGCAGCGGGCGCGATGGCGTCGAAGATGCCCAGCAGCGCGTCGCTCTTGCCGTGCGTGGGCTCGGTGCCGAAGCCGTCGCCGGCGATCAGCTCGGCGTAGTTGAAGTCGTCGCCGGTGTACATGCGCACGCCGGCGGGCAGGCGGCGGCGCATCGCAATCTCCTTGTCCTTGTCGAGCAGGGAGATCTTGATGCCGTCGACCTTGTTCGCGTGCGCGGCAATGATGCCCAGCGCGGTGTCCATGGCGGCGTCCACGTCCTTCGAACCCCAGTAGCCGGCGAGGGCGGGGTCGAACATGTCGCCGAGCCAGTGCAGCACCACCGGCTGCTTCGCCTGCGACAGGATGCGGCCGTAGACCTTCTCGTAGTCGGCGGGCGATTTCGCGACGCGGGCCAGTGCGCGGCTGGCCATCACGATCAGCTTGCCGCCGAGTTTCTCGATGGCGGCCATCTGCTCTTCGTAGGCGCGGACCACGTCGTCCACGCTCTTGGCGTCTTCGGGCGCGAGGTGGTCGGTGCCGCAGCCGCTGGCCACGATCGCGCCGGGCACATCGCGCGCCGCATCGAGCGAGCGGCGGATCAGCTCGAGCGAGGTCGGCCAGTCCAGGCCCATGCCGCGCTGCGCGGTGTCCATCGCTTCGGCAACGCCGAGGCCCATCGACCAGAGGCGCCGGCGGTACGCGATGGTCGCGTCCCAGTCGACGGCGCATTGCAGCCATGGGTCGATCGCGGCGCGCGGGTCGGCGACGACGTGTGCAGCGGAGTACGCGATCCGGTTGAAGGTGATGCCCTTCGCAGGCTGCACCGGTTGCGTGCCGCGCAGTGCGTACTGCTCGATCGCGCCACCGGCGGTGGGGAGCTTCAGCGTCAGCGCCATGGTCAGATCTCCAGCTTCGGCACGTCCACCCAGCGCCGCTCTTTCCAGCTTTGCAGCGCGGCTTCCACCAGCTGCACGCCCTTGGCGCCCTCGGGCAGCGTCCACTTGTAAGGCTCGTTCTCGACCACGTGGCGGATGAAGTGTTCCCACTGGATCTTGAAGCCGTTGTCGTAGAACTGCGTGTCGGGCACTTCCTGCCACTGGTCGAAGAAGTTCATCGGCTGCTTCACTTCCGGGTTCCAGACCGGGCGCGGCGTCGCCACGCGGCTCTGGGCGCGGCACTCGGTGAGTGTGGCCACCGCGGAGCCGTGCGTGCCGTCGACATGGAACGTGACGAGGTCGTCGCGCCGCACGCGCGTGGCCCACGACATGGTGAGCTGCGCGACGATGGGTTCGCCGTCGAAGCCGACGAGTTCTGCGGTTGCATACGCGGCGTCATCGGCCGTCGCCTTGTAGGGCTTGCCCGCTTCGTCCCAGCGCTGCGGGATGTGAGTGGCGCCGAGGCAGGTGATCGATTTCACTTCGCCGAACAGGTTGTCCAGCACGTAGCGCCAGTGGCACATCATGTCCAGGATCATGCCGCCGCCTTCCTCCGCGCGGTAGTTCCAGCTGGGGCGCTGGATTGGCTGCAGGTCGCCCTCGAACACCCAGTAGCCGAACTCCAGGCGCAGCGACAGCATGCGGCCGAAGAAGCCGGCGCGGCGCAGCATGTCCAGCTTGCGCAGGCCGGGCAGGAACAGCTTGTCCTGCACGGCGCCGTGCTTGACGCCGGACTTCTGCGCGAGCCGCGCGATCTCCACCGCTTCGTTCAGGTTGGTCGCGATCGGCTTCTCGCAGTACACGTGCTTGCCGGCGCGGATCGCCTTCGCGAGCAACGTGGGGCGCATCTGCGTCGTGCCCGCGTCGAAGAAGATCGTGTCCTGCTGGTTGTCCAGCGCCTTGTCGAGGTCGGTGCCGCAGCGCTCGATGCCGTGCTCTTTGGCAAGAGCCGCGATCTTGTCGGCGTTGCGGCCGATGAGGATCGGGTCCGGCATCACCTTGTCGCCGTTGGAGAGCGTGACGCCGCCTTGCTTGCGGATGGCGACGATGGAGCGGATGAGGTGCTGGTTCATGCCCATGCGCCCCGTGACGCCGTGCATGATGATCCCGAGACGTTGCGTAGCCATTACTTGTGCACCTCCAGGCCGGCGGCCTTCACGAGCGGTCCGTTGCTCTTGATCTCATCACGGATGTACGCGTCGAACTGCTCGGGCTTCAGCGTCCAGGCATCGGCGCCGAGCGCCGCGAAACGCTCCTTCACTTCCGGCGTGTTCAGCGCCTTCACCACTTCCTCGTTCAGGCGGTTCACGACCTCCTTCGGCGTCTTCGCCGGGGCCATCATGCCGATCCAGAAGTTGAACTCGGAGCCGGGCACGCCCGCCTCGGCGGTCGTCGGCACTTGCGGCAGCGCAGCGGCACGGCGCGGCGAGCCGACGGCCAGCGGCAGCAGCTGCCCGTTCTTGATCTGCCCGACGACGGGCGCGATGGGCGAGAAGTAGTAGTCGACGCGGCCGGCGACCACTTCGGTCACCGCTTCGGCGGAGCCCTTGAACGGGATGTTCTGCGCGTCGATCTTCGCGGCGAGCTTGAACTTCTCGGCATTGAGGTGCGTGGCGCTGCCCTGGCCGGCCGACGCGAAGTTCAGCTTGCCGGGGTTGGCCTTGCCGTAGGCCAGCAGATCCTGCAGCGTCTTGATGTTCTTCGTGGGCGAGATCACCAGCACGTTTGGCGTGGACGAGATCGGCGTGATGCCGACGAAGTCCTTCTCGGTGTCGAACGGCAGCTTGGCGAACGTGTGCGGGCTGACCGTGTGCGACGAGCTGTGGACCATGATCGTGTAGCCGTCCGGCGCCGCGGTGGCGACGGCCTGCTGGCCGATGGTGCCGCTGGCACCGGCGCGGTTTTCCACGACGAGCTGCTGGCCCAGGCTCTGCGACATCTTGTCCGTGATGGCGCGCGCGATGATGTCCGTGGTGCTGCCGGCCGCGAAGGGCACGATCACCTTGATCGGCTTGTTGGGGTAGCCGGCCTGCGCGAGAACGGCGAGCGGGGCGAGGAGGGCGGCGGCGACGAGGGTGCGGCGAAACAGCTGGGGCATCGGTCTTGTCTCCAGGGTTAATTAACTGGTTGGTGAATTATGGGGAAAAATCCGGGCAGGTCAAGCACACCCGTCGCTCAGGGGGCGAGCAGGTAGCCGAGGATCACGTCGGTCATGTGCGACAGCCGTTCGCTGCGGGCCTTGGGCGCCAGCAGGTCGCGGCCGAAGATGGCCGACAGGGTGTGGTTGTTCGAGAGGTAGAAGTACGACAGGCCCGCGATGGACACGTACAGCTGCACGGGGTCCACGCCGCCGCGGAACACCCCTTCCTTGCGGCCGCGCTCCAGCACGTGCGCCAGCGTTTCGATCAGCGGCGAGTTCAGCTCGCGCGCCCGCTTGCTGCCTTGCAGGTGGCGGGCGCGGTGCAGGTTGGCGCTGTTGAGCAGCGTGAGGAACTCGGGGTGCTCGAGGTAGTAGTTCCAGGTGAACTCGACGAGGCGCTTCACCGCGTCGGCGGGCGGCAGGTCCTCGAGGTGCAGCTCGCGCTCGCGGTCGCGGATGTCGCGGTAGGTCTGCTCCAGGACCGCCTGGAACAGCTTCTCCTTGTCGTCGAAGTAGTAGTAGAGGAGCCGCTTGTTCAGGCCCGCGCGTTCGGCGATGCGGTCCACCCGGGCGCCGCCCAGCCCGTGCTCCGCGAATTCGTCGCGGGCCGCTGCTAGGATGGCAGCCTGCGAACGGTCGGCGTCGCGCTGTCGTTCTTCCATGGCCCGGATAATTCACCGAGCAGTTAATTAAGTCAAGCACCCCATGGACTCGTTGCCTTCCACACCTTCCCAGATCGCAGGTCACCTCATCGTCGAATGCCTCGTGGCGCAGGGCGTCACGCACGCGTTCGGCGTGCCCGGCGAGAGTTTTCTCGCGGTGCTCGACGGCTTCCATGCGTACCGCGACAAGATCCGGTTCGTGATCAACCGGCAGGAGGGCGGCGCGGCCTTCATGGCCGAGGCGGTGGGCAAGATGACCAACCGGCCGGGCATCTGCTTCGTCACGCGCGGGCCGGGTGCCACGAACGCCTCGATCGGCGTGCACACGGCTTTCCAGGATTCGACGCCGATGGTGCTGTTCGTCGGCGACGTGGCGAGCGACCAGCGGGACCGCGAGGCGTTCCAGGAGGTGGACTACGCCGTGTTCTTCGGGCCGAGTACCAAGGGCATGGCCAAGCGCGTCGAGCGCATCGACGACCCGAACCGCATCCCCGAATACGTCTCGCGTGCGTTCGCGACCGCGATGAACGGGCGCCCGGGCCCGGTGGTGCTCGTGCTGCCCGAGGACATGCTCACGCAGGAGACTTCCGCGCGACCGTTGCCGCGCGTGGAGGCGGTGGAAGCATGGAGCGACCCCGGCGCGCTGCGCCAGCTGCGCGAGATGCTGCTCGCCGCGAAGAAGCCCTTCGTGATTGCCGGCGGCGGCGGCTGGACGCCGCAGTCGGCGCAGGCGCTGCAGCGCTTCGCCGAGAACTGGAAGCTGCCGGTGGGCAATGCGTTCCGCTTCCAGGACACCTTCGACAACCACCATCCGCAGTACGCGGGTGACGTGGGCATCGGCCCCAACCCGAAGCTCGCGGCGCGCATCAAGGAAGCGGACCTCATCCTCGCCATCGGCCCGCGCCTGGGCGAGATGACCACGAGCGGCTACACGCTGCTCAAGCCGCCGAAATCGCAGCAAAAGCTCATCCACATCCATGCGAGCGCGGAAGAACTGAACCGCGTCTACCTCGCGGACCTCGCGATCAACGCGACGATGAATGCCGCTGCGCGTTCGCTCGAAGTGCTGACGGCGCCGCCCGAGGTGCCATGGGCGGAATGGACAGCGGCTGCCAACGCCGACTACATCGCCAACCTCGAGCCGCAGAAGCTGCCGGGCGACATCGACATGCCGGCGATCGTCGAGACGATCTCGCGGCTGCTGCCGCAGGACGCGGTGCTCACCAACGGCGCGGGCAACTTCGCGTCGTGGATCCATCGCTTCCACCGCCACCACGGCCTCGCCAAGGGCCACAAGACGCAACTCGCGCCCACGAGCGGCGCGATGGGCTACGGCGTGCCGGCGGCGATCGGCGCGAACATCGCGTCGGGCCGCACGGCATTCACCATCGCGGGCGACGGCGACTTCCTGATGACGGGGCAGGAGCTTGCGACCGCGTCACAGCACGGCGGCAAGAGCATCGTGCTGCTGCTGAACAACGGCATGTACGGCACGATCCGCATGCACCAGGAGCGCGAGTACCCCGAGCGCGTGCACGGCACCGAGCTGGCCAACCCCGACTTCGTCGCGCTGGCGCGTGCGTACGGCTATGCGGGTGTGCGCATCACGAAGACGGAGCAGTTCGAGGCCGAGTTCAAGGCCGCGCTGGAGCGCAAGAACGGCACGGTGATCGAGGTCATGCTCGACCCCGAGGTGCTCACGACGCGCGGCACGCTCTCCGGCATTCGCCAGAACGCGCTGAAGGCTACAAAGTCAGCCTGAAGCCGTCGACCAGCGCGCCGGGCGCCGTCACGCCGCGCAGCTGGCGCGAGCCCCAGGTGCGCGGGTCGGGCGACAGCTCGGCCTGGTCGGTGAGCGCGATCAGGCCTTCGCCGAACATCCGCAGCAGCGAGTCGTCGAAGCGCATGACGTTGATGGGCGCCACGAGTTCGCCCTTCTCGACCCAGAAGCACGCGAAGCGCGTCATGCCGGTGATGCGGCAGGAGGCGCGATCGCTGTAGTTGAGGTAGTGCACGTTGCTCACGTAGACGCCCGTGTCGAGAGCTTTCAACGCGTCGGCGATGGGCAGCTTGCCGGGCGCGACGTCGAGCGACTCGGGCGCTTCCATCGCGTTCGCGCCGTTGGCGGCGACGCCGTATTCGCGCGAGCTGCGCGCGCTCACGAGCGTGCCGGCCGCGCGGCCCTCGGCCACGAGCGGCACCGAAGCGGGCTTCACGAAGCCGTCCATCTGGAAGCGCGGTGCGACGCCGTCCGCCACCGCTTCGGTCAGCGTGAGCTGCGGGCTGAAGAGCGCTTCGCCCTTGTGCAGCTTCTGCAGCGTGCTCACGCCGGTGCGCAGCGCGCGCTGCGAGAAGCCGCCCCAGCCGAGGATGCCCAGCAGGTCGGCGGTGGCGCCGGGCGTGAAGAACGCGCGGTATTCGCCGGGCGGCAGCGTCTTGCGCGGCCGCTCGAGCAGCACGAGCCGCTCGCGCGCCTGCTCGACGCGCGAGGCGAAGGCGGGCTCTTCCCATACGGTGCCGGCATAGGGCGTCTTCACCGCCTGGTCTTCGCGCAGGTACAGCGACCAGTCGAAGTGGAAGCTCTCCACGCGGTGCCAGTTGCGCTGGCCGCGGCTGTCGGCGTAGGCGCGGGTGACCGGGCCGCCCGCATAGAGGCCCACGAGGTCTGCGGCGCCTGCATGGCGAGCGACCGCGTCGACGACTTCGCGCTGCGAGGGCAGGGTGCCGCTGGCGGTGTGGTGCGTGGACTCCACCTTGTCCGGCAGCAGCAGGTGCGGGTCCTCCGGCACGAAGGGCAGGTCGCGGGCAAGCACGGTGCACTCTTCGCGCAGGCGCCGGGCGTCGTCTTCGAAGTGACCGGAGAGCGAGACGGTGCTCGTCGCACGCCGCGTGCCGGCGACAACGCCCAATGTCGCGTAGTGCTGGTCCACGTGCATGGCCTGCCGCACCTGCGCATGGTTGAAGCGGATGAACTCCGTCGATTCGGCGGAATACGCCAGGCTCACGAGGTCGGTCCCCGCAGGCGGCTGGCACACAGCAGCGGCCAGCTTGTCGAAGTCTTCGGCCCTCATGCGCCACCCCCGAACACCGCCACGCGGTCGAACTTGCACGCAGGCGATGCATGCCCCACGCGGATCACCTGCGAAGGCTCGCCCTTGCCGCAGAACGGCGTGCCCATCACCTTGAACGTGCTCGCGTCGCCCACCATCGACAGCGAGCGCCAGAAGGACGACGAGATCCCGCGGTAGTTGGGCCGCTTCACGACCTCCGCGAGCTTGCCGCCGCGGATCATGCGGCCCCACTCGCAGCCGAACTGGAACTTGTTGCGCGAGTCGTCGATGCTCCAGGACGAGTTGGTCTTCATCATCACGCCGTGCCCGATGCTCGCGATCATGTCGTCGAGCTTCGAGGTGCCGGGCTCGATGTTGAGGTTGCTCATGCGGTCGATCGGCGGGCGGTTCCATCCCACCGCGCGCGACGTCGCAACGCCCTCGATGTCCGGCCGCAGCTTCCGTGCGCGCAACTGCGACAGCGTGCCGCCCAACGGCCGCACGAGGATGCCGTCCTTGATGAGGTGCCGCCGTTCGGCCGGCGTGCCGTCGTCGTCGTAGCCGAAGCTGGCGAACTGCGCATGCACGTCCGGTGCGTAGGTGACGTTCAGCAGCGGGCTGCCGTACTGGAACTTGCCGAACATGTCGAGCGTGACGAAGCTGGTGCCGGCGAAGTTGCGCTCGTCGCCGAGGATGCGGTCCAGCTCCAGCGGGTGGCCGATGCTTTCGTGGATCTGCAGCATCATCTGGTCGGGCATGAGCAGCAGGTCCATCTCGCCGGTGGGGCAGTTGGGGGCATGAACGAGCTCGATCGCCTCGCGTGCCACGCGCGGCCCATCCTCCAGGAAACCAGCAACTTCCAGCACCTCCAGCCCGCCCTGGCGGCAGAAGCCGTTGTACTGGCCGGCCGAGGAGCGCGTCTGCGTGTCGCCGTTGGCGCTGGCGACCACCTTCACGTTCGGGATGAGCTGGTCCCAGACCTGGTCGATGCAGCCGCCGGCGGACGTGACGATCTGCTGCTCGGTGTGGATCGACCACAGGGTGGCCGTGCGCTCGACGATGGAATCGCCGACCTTTGCGCTGGCGCAAACTTCGCGCAGGAGGGTGAAGCGCTCGGCCAGCGGCATCGTCTCCACCGGCTTCTCGTTGGGGGACGCCCACCGGGCGCGAGTAGCCACGGGTTCGGCCTCGCGGTAGTCAATGAGCGAGCGGCCGGCGGCGGCCTTCGCGACGGCGAGGGCGTGCGCGAAGGCAGCCCGCAACCCGCCCTCGGAAAGGTCGCTGGTGGCCGCGTAGCCCAGCGCACCACTCTTTACCACCGACACCATCGCGCCGCGGTCCTGGGCCCGCGCAGGGGCCTCGGCGACGTCCTGCCGCACGCACAGCTGCTCGGAGCGCTCTTCCAGCGCGCGCACGGACCACGAGTCGCACGCGGGCGCGGCCCTGCGGGCCAGTTCTTCGATCGATTCCACCACCACCTCCACCAAACGAAAAGGGCCGGTGTGACCCGGCCCTTCGAAGTGCTCTGCAGGAGAGCTTACTTCACGTGCTTGCCGATCAGGCCGGCCATCTCGAACATCGAGACCTGGGCCTTGCCGAACAGGCCGCGCAGCTTCTCGTCCGCATTGACCATGCGCTTGTTGACGTTGTCCTGCAGCTTGTTCTTCTTGATGTAGGCCCACAGCTTGCTGACGATTTCCGTGCGGGGCAGCGGGCTGCTGCCCACGACGGCGGCCAGCGCGGCATCGGGGGTCAGGGGCTTCATGAACGCCGCGTTCGGGGTGCGCTTCTTGGCCGGGGCCTTCTTCGCAGCCGCCTTCTTCGCCGGCGCCGCCTTCTTGGCGGGGGCCTTCTTCGCCGCGGCCTTCTTGGCCGGTGCGGCCTTCTTCGCCGGGGCCTTCTTCGCCGGGGCCTTCTTCGCCGCGGCCTTCTTGGCCGGGGCCTTCTTCGCGGGAGCTTTCTTCGCCGCTTTCTTCGCAGTTGCCATTTTCATTTCCTTCTAGAAGTTGATGTGACCACCAGCGGAACTGCACTCTCACTGGCACTGCGGATGCTAATGGGAAAAAAGCGCGTCTCCAAGGGAAAAACGCTCTTTTTCATTGGGAGCTGTCGCTTTTTCGATGCGCTTTCTCCTCTGGAGAGGTCACGTTCTTCGAGAGCAAACGCTCTCAACGTGGCGTGCGCACAGGGGAAATCGTCGCGAGCAGCACGCCCGCGAGGGCCAGCGCGAAGGCGATGAACTGCACGAGCGAGAGCGTTTCCCCGAGGGCAACGACGCCCACCACAGCAGCGGAAACGGGCAGCATCACGGTGAAAACACCGCCTTGCGAGGCGGGCACGGCCTTCAACCCGGTCATCCAGAGCCACACCGTCCACACGCTGGCGGCCAGCGAGTAGAAGGCCAGCAGCACCCACACGCCCGCGCCCACCGAGGAGAAATCGAAGCTGAGCGCCTGCCACAGCCCCAGCGGCGTGACCAGCAGGAAGCCCCAAACGTTGATGAGCGAAGTGATGCGCTTGGGGCCGAGCGCGCCGGTGAGCTTCTTGCCGATGACGGCGTAGCTCGCCTCGCAGACCACCGCGCCGAACACGAGCAGGTTGCCCAGCCACGGCATCGGCGTGGTGCTCGCCGCACTGCCCTCGTGCGGCTTGCCTGCCGCCAGCAGCCCGATGCCACCCGCCGCGCACGCGATGGCGGCCCACACGCGCGGCGCGATGTGCTCGCGAAGGAAGGCCCAGCTCAGGAGCGCCACGACGGCAGGGATCGCCGCCATGATGACGCCGGCCGACACGGCACTGGTCATGCTCACGCCGAACAGCATGCAGATCGAGAACAGGAAGTTGCCTAGGAAGGATTCGAGGAACAGCAGCTTCCTCGTGCGCGGCGTCATCGGCGGCTCGTTGGCCGGCTTGCGCAGCCAGTGCAGCATCGCCAGGCCGCCGAGGCCGAAGCGCAGCCACGCGAGCAGGAAGACGGGGATGGCCGCCGCGAGCGGCTTGGAGAGCGCGACGTAGCTGCCCACGAGGGACATGCTGAGCGCGAGGCATGCATAGGCGAGGGGGCGGCTCGGCGTGGTCATGGGTGCGGGCGGATCATGCCATTTCACAAAACGCGCAAATCGTTTCGCAATGCGGGATTCCAGCTTGGTGCATCGCCGCAATTTTTCTCAATCCGAGAAATTGTTTACCGCATGACGAAATGAGGCGCGTAAGTCGCTGTCGCACAACAGAAATATTTTTAGTCTTGTATAAGACACAAGAGGCCCACAAGGTCTTCTACAAGACTTAAAGTTCATTCATCGCGCAACCATCACTACCCGGAGAAAAGCAGATGACGAACTGGACCCACCTCACCCGCGAACAGCAGATCGCCCAGCTCGAGAAGGACTGGGCGGAGAACCCCCGCTGGAAGGGCATCAAGCGCGGCTACAGCGCCGCCGACGTGGTCAAGCTGCGCGGCTCGCTCGCCATCGAGCACACGCTGGCCAAGCGCGGCGCCGAGAAGCTGTGGAACCTGATCAACACCGAGCCCTTCGTCAACACGCTGGGTGCGCTCACGGGCAACCAGGCCATGCAGCAGGTCAAGGCCGGGCTCAAGGGCATCTACCTCTCCGGCTGGCAGGTGGCGGGCGACGCCAACAGCAACGGCGAGATGTACCCCGACCAGTCGCTCTACAGCGTGGACTCCGTGCCGAAGGTGGTGAAGAAGATCAACGCGACGTTCCAGCGCGCCGACCAGATCCAGTGGCAGGAGGGCAAGGGCCCCGGCGACGAGGGCTACGTGGACTACTTCGCGCCCATCGTGGCGGACGCGGAAGCCGGCTTCGGCGGCGTGCTCAACGCCTTCGAGCTGATGAAGGCCATGATCGAGGCGGGCGCCGCCGGCGTTCACTTCGAGGACCAGCTCGCTTCGGTCAAGAAGTGCGGCCACATGGGCGGCAAGGTGCTGGTGCCCACGCGTGAAGCGGTGGCCAAGCTCGTCGCCGCGCGCCTCGCGGCCGACGTGATGGGCACGCCCACGATCCTGCTGGCCCGCACCGACGCGGAAGCGGCCGACCTGGTGACCAGCGACGTCGACCCGATCGACCAGCCCTTCTGCACCGGCGAGCGCACGGTGGAAGGCTTCTACCGCACGAAGAAGGGCTTCGACCAGGCCGTGAGCCGCGGCCTCGCCTATGCCGAGTACGCCGACCTGATCTGGTGCGAGACGGGCACGCCGGACCTGAAGTTCGCCAAGGACTTCGCCGATGCCATCCATGCCAAATTCCCCGGCAAGCTGCTGGCCTACAACTGCTCGCCGTCGTTCAACTGGAAGAAGAACCTCGACGACGCCACCATCGCCAAGTTCCAGAAGGAGCTGGGCGCCATGGGCTACAAGTTCCAGTTCATCACGCTGGCGGGCTTCCACAGCCTGAACTACTCGATGTTCGACCTGGCGTACGGCTACGCGCGCAACAACATGAGCGCGTTCGTGGAACTCCAGCAAAAGGAGTTCGCGGCGGCCGACAAGGGCTTCACCGCGGTGAAGCACCAGCGCGAGGTGGGCACGGGGTACTTCGACGCGGTCACCACCACGATCGAGGCGCAGTCCTCCACGGCGGCACTGAAGGGCTCCACCGAGGACGAGCAGTTCTTCGACGACCACAAGAAGGCTGCGTGACGGCCGCGGCCTGAGGGCCGCTGCCGATGAAAAGCCCCGCCTGCGGGGCTTTTCCTCTTTGGCATCCGCACGTATGCCGCGCCGCGGGAACGCGGTCCGTCGTGGACGCACTCAACTGCCATTTCGGAGGCAGAAAATGAGCAGCGTCGAGCAAGGTGGGGCCGGGCGTCCTTGCATCATCCACGTGGGGCCCGGCCGGCAGCCGGAGCCGGACAAGTGCACGGCCACCGCGGGGCCACGCAGGACTCTCGAGCACACGCAACCGGCCCCCGAAGGGCAGGCGCCCAGCCTCGCGCAACGCACCGGTGGCGCGAGCCTCGCCGGGCTGATGCGAACAGCACTGCTGACTTTGCTGTTCGGCCGCGCCGACGCGGGCCGCCCTCTCGAAGACGCTTCGGAGCTGCTCTTCCGAAGGGCGAACTTCCAGCACCTCCAGGTTGCCCAGTACTTCCCTCAGTCGCTCAACATGGAGACCCTGGACCAGGTCCTTGCGGGAGCGAGGCGTGCGCCGGGGGTTCCGGTCGAATACAGGCAGGTCCTTTGGACCGATGCCGCGTGGGACCACTGGTGGCAGGAGCGCCTCTCGACAGCGGAAGACCTTGCACCGCTCGCTTCGGAGCTCGCGGCCGACGTCGATGCCGGAGTGCAAGCGGGCACCGACGCGCACCGGCGGTTTGTCGACCTCATCCGCAGCCTGGAGCCAGGGGAGCTCGGCCTGTTTTCGATCGACGTCACCACTGCACACCCGCCCGCCACCGCATTGGGGCAGGGGCGTGCGGTGATCTGCGCGGACGCGCGCCTGCTGACCTGCTCGATTCCCAAGCCCGGCCGCCTGCGTTTTGCATGGCAGGACTTCGACTCGCCTGACCCTGACTGGAAGCAAGATCCACGGCGCGACGAACTCCTCGCGCCAAACCACGACCTTTTCGCGCAGGACCTGAACGCCCGCGACGGTTCGGCGGGGATCGTCCTGGAAGACCAGGAAAAGGAAATCCTGCTGGAACTGGTGAGCCACTATGAGGACCTGGGGCTTTCGGTCATCCGGCTGCCCCTGGTCGAGGACAAGTACATGCTCCTCGTTGCGCCCGGCTCGGAAGGCGACGCACTGGAGGAGCTCGCGGGCCGGGTGGGTGGGCAAGTCCTGTGTCACGGCACGCCGGGCGCCCTGCGGCCCTTCAGGGTGCCCGGGCTCGAGAAACCCGGTACGCAGCGCCATGAGGCTGCACCCGACGAGGCCATGACCCCCCGGGCGCCGCTCGCGCTGGCCTCCGTGCTCGCGCTTGCGGTTGCCCTGCGCCTCGGCGTGTGCGTGTATCCGCGGCGGTGCACGCGCGCAGCGACGATGCGGTTGCCAGACGCGGGCGACGGCAGTCGCAGGTGGAAAAAGCGCCTCAGTGCCCGAAAAGGGCGCGAGGAGGCCACTGGCCGCGCAGGCCGCGTGCCGGCCCCGATCGACAAGGCCGTCGTGACGCGCACCGATGCCGCCACCATCGCTGCATCGCCAGACTCCCGTGACCCGCGCCAGGTCGCCAACGAAACTCGCGAACTGCTCGCCGATGTCGGCCACGACCGGGAGGCGGCAACACTCCTCCTCGGCGAGTTGCGTGACGAATGCGTCGCGGAAATCGCGTCGGCCGATGGCGGCGCAGGCGTCGCGCGTGCGGCGGGCATCGTGTGCGCCGTCTACGAATGCACCGCGGGCAGCCAGAACGTTCGCGAGCGCTGGATCAAGAGCCTGGGCATGGACCGGGCGACCATGGCCAAGCTCGTGCAGGACGCGCTGCGCACCGCCAGTGATGAACCGCAACGCCAACTGCGCAGCGCCTCCGGCATGCTGGACGGATTGACGAAGCCGGTCTTGGCCGAGTCGAAGCTGACACCCGTTGCCACCGAGCAGCCAGCTCCCGCCGTCGAGGCGGCCACGCCGCCCCAACCGCTTCATCCGGTCAGGGGGCCGCAGGTCGGGCGCGCCATCCGCGACACTTTCAAGGAGGCGGCCCGCCTTGCGAGCCTGGACACCAAGGCCGCAACGCGCAAGGACGCCGACATGTTCGTTCCTTCGACGAGCCGTGACCACCTCCACTTGCAGGACGGCGGCTTCCTGACGTACCGGAAGCCGAATGGCCCGCACCTCTATCTGGCCCAAGGGGACACGGCGTACCCGGCTCGGCTGCGGCTGGTCCGCGACGGGCTCGACAAGGCCGACCCCCGCGACGCACGCATTCTCGCGAGCCTGGACACTTTCGAGCGTGCGCTGGCGGCTCAAGCGCCGTAGCCCCGGTTGTGCGCGGCCCCCAGCCCTTGTAGAGTGGGGCCCCATCCACCCACGCGGAGGGGCTCATGGCCAACGAGAAGACCGGCGTCTTCGACGCGAGCAAGCTCAACCAGCAGAAGTGCCCCGACTGCAACGGCACCGGCGAGCTGCGCTACGACTCCGAGAACATCAACGAGAACTTCGAGGTCGAGAAGCAGGTGATCATCACGCCCTGCGAAAGGTGCAACGGCACGGGCTTCGTGCAGGCGGGTTAGAATCCGCGCGGGAAAGGCACAGATGGTTATGACACCGCGAACTACCACGGAAGGTTTCACGGCCCGCTAGGGGTCGGTGGTCGCGCGTGTACTGAACGTCAGGTTCTCCAACGAAAAGCGCGGCACTGACCGCGCTTTTTGTATTCCGCCCCGAGATTCCAGAAACATGATCCAGATCACGCTCCCCGACGGTTCGAACCGTGAGTACCCCGGCCCCGTCACGGTGGCCGAAGTCGCCGCCTCCATCGGCACGGGCCTGGCCAAGGCCGCGCTCGGCGGCAAGGTGGACGGCAAGCTCGTCGACACGTCGCACCGCATCGAGAACAACGCCAAGGTCGCCATCGTCACGGCCAAGGACGCCGAAGGCCTGGAGCTGATCCGCCACTCCACGGCCCACCTGCTGGCCTACGCCGTCAAGGAGCTGTTCCCCGACGCGCAGGTCACGATCGGCCCGGTCATCGAGAACGGGTTCTACTACGATTTTTCTTACAAGCGGCCCTTCACGCCCGAGGACCTGCAGGCCATCGAGAAGCGCATGGCCGAACTCGCGGCCAAGGACGAGCCGGTCACGCGCCGCGTGCTCCCGCGCGACGAGGCGGTGGCGTACTTCAAGGGCCTGGGCGAGCACTACAAGGCCGAGATCATCGGCAGCATCCCGCAGGACCAGGAAGTTTCGCTGTATCGCGAAGGCGGCTTCGAGGACCTGTGCCGCGGCCCGCACGTGCCGAGCACGGGCAAGCTGAAGTTCTTCAAGCTCATGAAGGTCGCCGGCGCCTACTGGCGCGGCGACAGCAAGAACGAGATGCTGCAGCGCGTCTACGGCACGGCCTGGGCCACGAAGGAAGAGCTGCAGAACCATCTGCACGTGCTGGAGGAAGCCGAGAAGCGCGACCACCGCAAGCTCGGCCGCGAGCTGGACCTGTTCCACGTCGACGACGTCGCGCCGGGCGTGGTGTTCTGGCACCCCAAGGGCTGGGCGGTCTGGCAGGTCGTCGAGCAGTACATGCGGCAGGTCTACAAGGACACGGGCTACCAGGAGGTCAAGGGCCCGCAGATCCTCGACAAGAGCCTGTGGGAGAAGACGGGCCACTGGCAGAACTACCGCGAGAACATGTTCGTCACGGAGTCGGAAAAGCGCGACTACGCGCTCAAGCCGATGAACTGCCCCGGCCACGTGCTCATCTTCAAGAGCAAGCTGCACAGCTACCGCGACCTGCCGCTGCGCTACGGCGAGTTCGGCCAGTGCCACCGCAACGAGCCCTCGGGCGCGCTGCACGGCATCATGCGCGTGCGCGGCTTCACGCAGGACGACGGCCATGCCTTCGTCACGGAGGACCAGATCCTCGACGAGTGCGTCGCGTACACGACGAAGCTGCAGCAGGTCTACAAGGACTTCGGCTTCACGGACATCCTCTACAAGGTGGCCACGCGGCCCGAAAACCGCGTCGGCTCGGATGAGCTGTGGGACAAGGCCGAGCACGCCGTGATGGAGGCGCTGCGCCGCTCCGGCGTGGACTTCGTCGTCTCGCCCGGCGACGGCGCCTTCTACGGCCCGAAAATCGAGTACACGCTCAAGGACGCGCTGGGCCGCCAGTGGCAGTGCGGCACGATGCAGGTGGACTTCAACACGGCCGAGCGCCTGGGCGCCGAGTACGTGACCGAGACGAGCGGCCGCGCCCACCCCGTGATGCTCCACCGCGCCATCGTCGGCAGCCTGGAGCGTTTCATCGGGATGCTGATCGAGCACCACGCCGGCGCGCTGCCCGCGTGGCTGGCCCCGGTGCAGGTCAGCGTGCTGAACATCACGGACGCGCAGCAGGATTACGCCAGGGAAGTGGCCAAATCGCTGCAAAATCAAGGGCTTAGGGTCACCCTCGACCTGCGCAACGAAAAGATTACGTATAAAATACGGGAGCACTCGTTGCAGAAGGTGCCTTTCCTGCTCGTCATGGGCGAAAAGGAAAAGGCTGCCGGCACGGTCGCCGTGCGCGCCCGGGGCAACCAGGACCTCGGTGTCATGTCCCTCGAAGCCTTCTCCCAGAAGATCGCATCGGACATCGCCGGGAAATTTTGAGTTTGAAAAAGGACATCGACCATCGCTACTGATTTTCGCGACCGCCGCCAACGCGAGGAACGCAAGCACCGCCTGAACCGGGAGATCATGGCCCCGGAAGTCCGCCTGAGCGGACCCAACAACGAGCCTATCGGCATCGTGAGCCTTCAGGAGGCGCTGCGAATGGCGGGCGAGATGGACGTCGATCTCGTGGAGATCGCGCCCACGGCCCAACCTCCGGTCTGCCGCCTGATGGACTACGGCAAGTTCAAGTACCAGGAGCAGAAGAAGGCCGCCGAAGCGAAGTCGAAGCAGAAGGTCATCGAAGTCAAGGAAGTCAAGTTCCGCCCGGGCACGGATGACGGCGACTACAACATCAAGTTGCGCAACATCCGCCGCTTCCTGGAGGAGGGCGACAAGTGCAAGATCACGCTGCGCTTCAGGGGCCGCGAGATCACGCACCAGGAAATCGGCATGGCGCTGCTGCAGCGCCTGCGCGACGACCTCGGGGACACCATCGTGGTGGAGCAGTTCCCCAAGCTCGAAGGCCGGCAGATGATCATGATGATCGCGCCGGGCAAGAGGAAGCCGAGCGCGGCCAAGGCCGCGGAGGCATCGGCATCGAATACGACGCCTGCTTGAGAGAGCGGGTTCGTTAGAAGTGGTGAGTTAAGAGCTCGCCAACAAGTGGCTCGGGGCCATCAAGGCACGGAACATCCGTGACGCCTCACGAGCACAAAGTAGAAGGAGGCATGCAAATGCCCAAGATGAAGACCAAGAGCGGGGCGAAAAAGCGTTTCCGCGTGCGTCCGGGTGGCACCGTCAAGCGGGGCCAGGCGTTCAAGCGCCACATCCTGACCAAGAAGTCCACCAAGAACAAGCGCCACCTGCGCGGGCCCACCGGCGTTCATGAGACCAACATGGGTCACATGGCGCAGATGCTGCCCTCGGCCGGCCTCTAAGACGAAGAAGGAGAAAACACAATGCCTCGCGTCAAACGTGGTGTAACGGCTCGCGCCCGTCACAAGAAGGTCCTCGCCCTCGCCAAGGGCTTCCGCGGCCGCCGCGGCAACGTCTTCCGCATCGCCAAAGAAGCGGTGATGAAGGCGGGCCAGTATGCGTACCGCGACCGCCGCGCCAAGAAGCGCGTGTTCCGCCAGCTGTGGATCGCGCGTATCAACGCGGCAGCCCGTGCCAACGGCCTGACCTACAGCCAGTTCGCCAACGGCATCCGCAAGGCCGGCATCGACATCGACCGCAAGGTCCTGGCCGATATCGCCTACAACGATCCCGCGGCGTTTACCGGCATCGTGGAGCAAGTCAAGGCCAAGCTGGCTGCCTGACCTTTGTAGCAACAAGGTAAGTTCAGGGGCCAAGGCTTGCGAGCCTTGGCCCCTTTTTCGTCTATGACAACAGAACTCGATTCGATCGTCGGCAGCGCGCGCGATGCGTTCGCGAAAGCCGCCACGCCGGCCGACCTGGAGAACGCCAAGGCGCAGTTCCTCGGCAAGTCCGGCCGCGTGACGGAGCTGATGAAGGGCATGGCCCAGCTCTCCGTGGAGGAGAAGAAGACGCGCGGCGCCGCCATCAACGTGGCCAAGCAGGCGATCGAGTCCGCGCTCAACGAGCGCCGCCAGGCCTTGGCCGACCAGGAGCTTGAAGCGCAGCTCAAGGCCGAAGCGCTCGACGTGTCGCTGCCCGGGCGCCTGCGCGAACCCGGCGGGCTGCACCCCGTGAGCCTGACGATGGAGCGCATCGAGCAGATCTTCGCTTCCATGGGGTTCGATGTCGCCGACGGCCCCGAGGTGGAGAGCGACTGGCACAGCTTCACGTCCCTCAACAACCCCCCCAACCACCCCGCGCGCTCGATGCAGGACACGTTCTACGTGGACATCAAGGGCGACGACGGCATCCCCTACAACCTGCGCCCGCACACCAGCCCGATGCAGGTGCGCTATGCGCAGGCGCACGTCAAGAAGTACGAGGGCCGCGAGATGCCCGAAGTGCGCGTGATTGCACCGGGCCGCACGTACCGCGTCGACAGCGACGCCACGCACTCGCCCATGTTCCACCAGTGCGAAGGCCTGTGGCTCGGCGAGAACGTGAGCTTCAAGGACCTGAAGGTCGTGTTCCTCGACTTCTGCCGCACGTTCTTCGAAACGGACGACCTGCAGCTGCGCTTTCGCCCCAGCTTCTTCCCGTTCACGGAGCCCAGCGCCGAGATCGACATCCAGTTCCAGAGCGGCCCGCTCGCGGGCAAGTGGCTCGAAGTGGCCGGCTCCGGCCAGGTGCACCCGAACGTGGTGCGCAACATGGGCCTCGACCCCGAGAAGTTCATCGGCTTCGCGTTCGGCATGGGCCCGGACCGCCTGACCATGCTGCGCTACGGCGTGAACGACCTGCGCCTGTTCTTCGACGGCGACATCCGCTTCCTGCGCCAGTTCCGATAAGCCGCCGACGAGACGAGAAGAAGATGCAATTCCCCGAGTCCTGGCTGCGCGAGTTCTGCAACCCGCCGCTCGCCACGCAACAGATCGCCGACACGCTCACCATGGGCGGCCTCGAGGTGGAGGAGCTGCGCCCCGTCGCGCCGCCCTTCACGAAGATCGTCGTGGGCGAGATCAAGGAAGCCGTGCAACACCCCAACGCCGACCGCCTGCGCGTGTGCCAGGTCGACGTGGGGCAGGGTGCGCTGCTCAACATCGTCTGCGGTGCGCCGAACGCGCGCGTTGGCATTCGCGTGCCCACCGCGCTCGTGGGCGCGCAACTGCCGCCGGGTGAGGAGGGCAAGCCCTTCGAGATCAAGCTGGGCAAGCTGCGCGGCGTCGAGAGCCAGGGCATGCTGTGCTCGGCGCGCGAGCTGCAGCTCTCCGAAGACCATGCGGGCCTTCTCGAGCTCGCGAGCGACGCGCCGATCGGCAAGGACGTGCGCGAGGTGCTCGACCTCGACGACCACGTCTTCACGCTCAAGCTCACGCCCAACCTCGCGCACGCGCTGTCCGTGTACGGCGTGGCGCGCGAACTCTCCGCGCTGACCGGTGCGCCGCTCAAGCAGCCGAAGTTCGAGCCGGTGAAGCCGACGCACGACACCAAGCTGAAGGTGAAGATCAGCGCCCCCGACCTGTGCGGCCGCTTCAGCGGGCGCGTCGTGCGCAACGTCAACACCAAGGCAAAGACGCCGCAGTGGATGGTGGACCGTCTGGCCCGCTGCGGACAGCGCAGCGTGACGGCGCTCGTGGACATCTCCAACTACGTGATGTTCGAGTTCGGCCGCCCGTCGCACATCTTCGACTACGACAAGATCCACGGCGGCCTCGACGTGCGCTGGGGCAAGCCGGGCGAGAAGCTCAAGCTGCTCAACGGCAACACCATCGAGGTCGACGAGAAGGTGGGTGTGATCGCCGACGACAAGGAAGTCGAGTCGCTCGCCGGCATCATGGGCGGCGACGCCACGGCCGTCTCCGACGACACGAAGAACGTGTACGTCGAAGCCGCCTTCTGGTGGCCCGAGGCCGTGCAGGGGCGCTCGCGCCGCTACAACTTCTCCACCGACGCCGGCCACCGCTTCGAACGCGGCGTGGACCCGAGCCAGACCGTGGAGCACATCGAGCACATTACGCGCCTGATCATCGACATCTGCGGCGGCGAAGCCGGCCCGATGGACGACCAGGTGACCAAGCTGCCCGAGAACAAGCCGGTGAGCATGCGCGTGGCGCGCGCCTCCAAGGTGATCGGCATGCCGGTCTCGGAGGCGCAATGCCTCGACGCCTTCAAGCGCCTCGGCCTCGAAGCCACGGCCAGGGACGGCGTCATCACCGTCACGCCGCCGCCGTACCGCTTCGACATGACGATCGAAGAGGACCTGATCGAGGAAGTGACGCGCATCGTCGGCTACCAGAACCTGCCGACCACGCCGCCGCTCGCGCCGATCACGGCCAAGCTGCCGCCGGAATCGCGCCGCAGCCGCTTCGCGGTGCGCCGCCTGCTGGCCGCGCTGGGCTACCACGAGACGATCAACTTCAGCTTCGTGGACGAGGCATGGGAGCGCGACCTCGCGGGCAACAAGGACCCGATCAAGCTGCTCAACCCGATGTCCAGCCAGATGAGCGTGATGCGCTCGTCGCTCGTCGGCTCGCTGCTGCAGGTGCTCAAGTTCAACCTGGACCGCAAGGCCGAGCGCGTGCGCGTGTTCGAGATCGGCCGCGTGTTCCAGCGCGACAGCTCGGTCGCAACGACCGACAGCACGGTGCACGGCGTCAACCAGCCCATGCACGTCGCCGGCCTGGCCTACGGCGAGCCCGACGGCCTGCAATGGGGCCGCAAGTCGCCCGGCACCGACTTCTACGACGTCAAGGGCGATGTCGAGTCGCTGCTCGCGCCGCGCACAGCGGAGTTCGTCACCGCCAACCACCCCGCCATGCACCCCGGCCGCTGCGCCGCGATCCGCATCGACGGGCAGACCGTCGGCATGGTGGGCGAGCTGCACCCCAAGTGGCGCCAGGCGTGGGACCTGCCGCATGCGCCGGTGCTGTTCGAGCTGGACCTCGACGCCGCCGTGCAGCGCCATGTCGCGGTGTTCGAGCCCGTGCCCAAGTTCCAGCCCGCCGAGCGCGACATCGCCGTGATCGTGCGCGACGAGGTCACGCACGACGCACTGCTGCGCGCGATCCGCGAGGCGGACACGCACGGCCTGCTGCGGGGTGCGTTGCTGTTCGACGTCTACAAGCCCAAGCAGGCCACGGCCGGCATGGCCGCCAACGAGAAAAGCCTGGCCGTGCGCTTGACGCTCGCCAGCAGCGAAGCCACACTGACCGATGAGCAGATCGAGGCGGCGGTGGGCGCGGTGGTGGAGCGCGTCACGCAAGGGCTCGGCGGCCGGCTGAGGGGTTGATGAAGATGCGGAGGAGCGAGGAGATCATGGAATTTGCCGTCGAGAGCCTGGAAACCCCGGCGTTGACCAAGGCGCAGCTGGCGGAGCTCCTGTTCGAGCAGATCGGCCTGAACAAGCGCGAGAGCAAGGACATGATCGACGCGTTCTTCGACCTCATCGCCACCAGCCTGGTCGAGGGCAAGGACGTCAAGATCTCCGGCTTCGGCAACTTCCAGATCCGCACCAAGGCCCCCCGGCCGGGCCGCAACCCGCGCACCGGCGAGGCCATCCCGATCGAGGCAAGGCGGGTGGTCACTTTCCACGCCAGCCACAAGCTCAAGGAACAGATCCAGGGCAACGGCGAGGCCGAGCGCTGAACCCAAAACAACGCGGCCGGGGCCCATTCGACGCCCCGGCTTTGCTTTGCCCCGGTCTTAGAGTAACCTTGTAGCTTTCTCTCCTACCGCATTGATTTCAATGGAGAAAGCCCTCCCGGCCATACCGGCCAAACGCTACTTCACCATCGGTGAGGTCAGCGAGCTGTGTGGCGTCAAGCCGCACGTGCTACGGTATTGGGAGCAGGAGTTCACGCAGCTGCGGCCCATGAAGCGGCGCGGCAACCGGCGCTACTACCAGCACCACGAGGTGCTGATGATCCGCCGCATCCGGGACCTGCTGTACGACCAGGGCTTCACCATCAGCGGCGCGCGCAACAAGCTGCAGGAGATCGTGCAGACCGAGCGCGACAAGCGCCGCGCGGGCGAGGTGATGCTCGAGGGCGTGGAAGTCATCGAGGTGGAGGACTCGGCCCTCGACGACTTCGAGGAGAGCACGCCGCCGGAGATGAGCGACGCGATGACGCAGAAGCTGCAGTTCGTGCGGCGCGAGCTGTTCGAGATCCGCGACCTGCTCAGCTCCACGCACTGACCGCACTGGGGGCAGGCTATAATGGCCGGCTCGGCGTGTAGCGCAGCCTGGTAGCGCACTTGCATGGGGTGCAAGGGGTCGCGAGTTCGAATCCCGCCACGCCGACCAAAAACTCACGCGTTGCCGGTTGAACCTAGTGTTCAACCGGCTTCTTGCTTTCCACCCTGCCTCTACAATGCCTCGGACATGGCCACAGTCGTCTTCGCAGACCTGGTCGGTAGTACCGGCATCTTCGAGCGCCTCGGCGACGAGACCGCCGGCCGCTTCGTCACGCAACTCACGACTGCGCTTTCCAAGACGTTCGAGCAGCACAAGGGCCGCGTGGTCAAGCTGCTCGGCGACGGCCTGTTCGTGGTCTTCAAGGAAGAGGGCGACGCGATCATGGCCTGCGTCGCCATCCAGAAGCGCCTCGTCGAAAAGCCGATCTACCCCGGCGGCATGGGCAACCCCGTGCAGATGCAGATGGGCGTGGAGTCCGGCGAGGTGGTGGAGATCGAGGGCGACTGCTACGGCGATGCCGTGAACAGCGCCGCGCGTCTTGCGGACCTTGCCGGCGCTGACCAGATCCTCACCAGCCAACGCGTGCACGAAGCGCTTGCGCCGCCCCAGCGCACGCAGCTGCGCAGCCTGGGCCCCATCTACCTGCGCGGCAAGGCCGAGGCTACCGAGGTGTACCGCGTCGAATGGCAACCCGAGCGCGACGCCGAAGCCACGGTGATGGGCGTGTCGATGTTCGGCGGCCTGCGGCAGGACGCCTGCCTGGAGCTGATGCTGGCCGGCAGCACCATCGAGGTCCAGCCGCGCGGCGAGCGCGTCACGATCGGCCGGTCCATGACGGCCGACCTCTCCATCAACGATTCGCGCGTCTCGCGCATCCACGCCACCGTGGAGTGGCGCGGCGGCCACTACGTGCTCACCGACAACTCGAGCTTCGGCACCTGGGTGTACATGGGCAACCAGCCCGAGCCCGTGGTGCTGCGGCGCACCGAGTGCTACCTCGTGGGCAGCGGGCAGATCGCACTCGGCTGCGACCGCACGGCCGAAGAGCCGCCGATCGCGCTGTTCTCAGTCAAGACATGACCATCCAGCTTCGCATCGCCGGCCCGGGCCTCGATGTGACGAAGACGTTGAACCCCGGCGACCCCGCCCTGATCCTGGGCCGCGACGTGGACTGCGGCGTCTGCCTGCCCGACCCTTCGCGCAACGTGTCGCGCCGCCACCTGAGCGTGTGGAACGACAACGGCGAGCTGCACTTCCACGTACTGTCCGTCGTCAACGGCGTCGAGATGCCCTTCGGCGAAGCGCCGCCGGGCGCGCGCGGCGTGCTGCCGATGGGGCAGGTGCTCAAGCTCGCCGAGTACGCCCTCACCGCGCAGGCCGGCGCCGAGGACCCGTGGGCCGTGTTCGACCGCGACGCGTCCGGCATCGCCCCCATCCCCGACGACATGCGCGCCTTGCAGACGCTGCCGGCCGGCAAGGCGCAGATCGAGGACGACCCGTTCGGCGACTGGGGCTTCGAGACCACCTTCGGGCCCGGCGGCCTGGCCGGCGCGCCGTTGAACGCGAATGCATTGGGCGTGGCGCAGGACGTCGCCGCGCTCTTCCGCGGCCTCGGCCTGGACAACATGGCCGCCATGAGCGAGGGCGAGCTGGAAACCGTCGGCAAGGTCGTGCGCGTGCTCGTCGAGGGGATCCTGGAACTGCAGTCCGCCTCGCTTCAATCCAAGCAGGACCTCAACGCCGAGGACCGCACGATGGTGGGCGTGCGCGGCACCGCGATCAACCCGCTGAAGGTGGACGGCACCCTCGACGACAAGCTGCGCTACCTCTTCGGCGGCCGCGGGGCGAGCGTGGGCTTCATCGGCCCCGAGCGCGCCGTGAGCGACCTGCTCGCGGAGCTGGTGGCCCACGAGCAGGCGTCACGCTCCGCGGCGCGCGCGGCGGTGGAGGGCACGCTGCGCGAGTTCGACCCCGACACGCTGAAGACCAAGCTCCTGGGCGGCGGCGCCAAGCTGTTCGAGTCGGCCCGCGCGTGGGACGCGTATGCGAAGTTCTACGCCGAAAAGCGTGGCGAGCTGCCGCAATGGGCGCAGCAGATGCTGGACCGCTACTTCGCCGAAGCCTACCTGCGCGAGGGCCGGCGTGCCCAACGCTAGAATGCACCGTCCCTTACCCTGAGGCCCAAGCCGGAAGTGAGTCTCAAGAAACTCGGCCGCTACGAACTGACCCGTGTTCTCGGCAAAGGCGCGATGGGCGTCGTGTACGAGGGCCGCGACCCCAACCTCGAGCGGCGTGTCGCCATCAAGACCGTCAAGGTCGAGAACCTGTCCGAGGAAGCCGCGGCGGAGTACGAGCACCGCTTCCGCACCGAGGCGCGCAGCGCCGCGCGGCTGCAGCACCCCAACATCGTCAGCGTCTACGACTCCGACCGGCACGACGACATCGCGTACCTGGTGATGGAGTACGTGCAGGGCGAGGACCTCAAGCACCACCTCGACCGCGGCGTGCGCTACTCGCTGGAGCAGTCGCTCAAGATCATCCGCGACCTGCTCTCGGCGCTGGACTACGCGCACAAGCAGGGCATCGTGCACCGCGACATCAAGCCGGCCAACCTGATGATCGAGCCGGGCGGGCGCGTCAAGCTCACCGACTTCGGCGTCGCGCGCATCCAGGACTCGGGCGACGCCACGCGCACGCAGGGCAGCATGGTGGGCACGCTCAAGTACATGTCGCCCGAGCAGGTGCAGGGGCAGAAGGTGGACGCGCGCGCCGACCTGTTCTCGGTGGGCGTGGTGCTGTACCAGCTGCTGACGGACAAGCGCCCCTTCGACGGCGACAACGACTTCTCGATCATCCACCAGATCATCGGCACCGAGCCGGCGCCGCCCAGCTCGTTCAATGCGCGGCTGCCGACCGCGATCGACGCCGTGGTTGCGCGCGCTCTCGCGAAGGACCGCGAGCAGCGCTTCGCCACCGCTCGCGACTTCGCCGTGGCGCTGCAGGCCGCGATCCGCAAGGCGGAGGACCAGACCGTCGTGCCGCCGGCGGACCCGCACAAGAAGGCGGACCCCGCTGCTTCGCGCCCGTTGACGAGCCCCGGCTCCATCGCCGGGACCACGCCGGGCGGCATGACATCGCCCAGCATGACGAACACCGTCACGCAGGAGCTGGAGCTCGTCTACTGGAAGGACATCAAGGACTCGACCGACCCGGAGGAGTTCCAGGCCTTCCTCGAGAAATTCCCTGCCGGCATCTATGCCGACCTCGCGCGCCGGCGGCTGCGCAAGCTGGCCAGCGGTTCATCGGGTGACCAGACCGTGCTGAGCGGGATGACCATGCCGGGCACGAATGGCGACAGCGACCCGGACCTCGAGGCGACGCGGCTGCGCACCGAGCCGTCGCGGCCGTTGACGCCGGGTACGTCGCCTTCGACGACCACGGCACCGGCGACTGCGCCAGCTGCCACGGCTGCACCGGCAACCCCCGACCGTGCTTACGAGGCCACGCAGGCGATGACCGTCGTGCCCACGGCTGCGGCTGCGGCTGAAAGCTCGCAACCGTCAGCAGCTGCGCCTCCGGCAACTTCCGCTCCTGCAGCGACACCTGCGCCGGTAACGACACCGGCTCCGGCAGCGACACCGGCTCCGGCAGCGACACCGGCTCCGGCAGCGACACCTGCGCCGACCTCCGAGCTCGCAGCAACCACCCCGGCCCAGCCGGCCAAGCGCGTCGACAAGCCGATGGTGATGCTGGCCTCTGCCACCGCAGTCGTCGTGGTCGGCATCGCCGCGATGATGCTGATGGGCCGTGGCGACAAGACGGCCGGCGCAGCGGGCGCAGCCTCCGCACCTGTAGCCGCTGCTTCCGCGGCCGCGGTGGGCACGCCGCCCGCTTCAGCCGTCGTGCCCGTCGCGGAAACGCCGGCCGGCGCTGCAAGCGCGACGGCTGCCGCTGCCTCCGGACCCGCAAGCACGGCTGCGGCCGCTGCTTCCGTGCCTGCAAGTGCGCCTGCCGGGGCCGCTGCTTCCGGCGCCGCATCGGCCGCGAAGCCCGCAGCCAGCGCGCGCCGTGCGGCAAGCCGCCCGCCCAAGGCCGCATCGGCACCCGCGCCCGAGCCCGCACGCCCGCACATCGTCGCGCCGCCGCCGCGCGTGGAAGAAGCGCCCCGGCCCGTGCCGCCGCCGCTGCCCGCCACCTCCGGCCCCAACCCGGTCGAGCAGTGCCGCGACAAGGTCTTCCTCTCGCGCGAGCTGTGCCTGGCCGAGCATTGCGACAAGCCGGTCGCCCGCAACCACGCGCTGTGCGTGAAGTACCGCGAGGAAAAGCGCCTGCGCGAGGACAGCAAGGTCCGCACGACGCCGCAGCAATAGCGCGCAGAAATAGCGCGCAGAAATAGCACTAGTCGATGTCGAAGGTGTGGACCGTGAAGGCGCCGCGCCGGCGGTCCTCGAAGTAGCGCAGCAGCGTCTCCTTCACCGTCTTGAACGAGATCTCCTCCCAGGGGATCTCCTCCTCGGTGAAGAGGCGCGCCTCGATCGTCTCGTGGCCGGGGTCGAACACGTCGGACAGCAGCCTGCAGCGGTAGTACAGGTGCACCTGCCCCACGCGCGGCACGCTCATCACGGTGATCAGCCCCTCCATCTCGAACTGCGCGCCGGCCTCCTCGGTGGTCTCGCGCGCGGCGCCCTGTTCGGTGGTTTCACCCAGCTCCATGAAGCCGGCCGGCAGCGTCCACTTGCCCCAGCGCGGCTCGATGTTGCGCTTGCACAGCAGCACGCGCTCGCCGAGGTAGGGCACGGTGCCCACCACGTTGAGCGGGTTCTCGTAATGGATGGTGTCGCAGGCCGGGCACACGGCGCGCTCGCGCGTGTCCCCGTCGTCGGGGACGCGGTACACAACGGAGGCGCCGCAGTTACGGCAGTGCTTGATGGGCGATCGGAACAAGACCCGCCAAGTTTAAGTCTTCGTGGTCTTCGTATGTTTCTCGATCAGGTCGCGGGCGGTCTGCAGCAGCTTCTTGCCGTCGAAGCCGCGCTTGTCCATGTCGGCCACCCACTCCACCTCCACCAGCCGCGACTTGCGCTTGAACTCCTGCGCGTCCGCCTGCGGGATGGTGTAGATCGTGTTCTTGCGGTCCTCGGCGGACTTGCGGCCGATGGGGTCGTTGCCCTGCTGCGTACGGCCCAGCCAGGCGGACGTCGCCAGGCCCGAGTTGGCGTCGATCACTTTCTTGAGGTCCGGCGCGAGCGAGTTGTACTTGTTCTTGTTCATCGCCATCACGAACGTGGTGGTGTAGAGCGCACCGCCCGCGGGGTCGAACTGGCTGTGGAACTTGGTCAGCTCGTGCACCTTCACCGAGGGCACCACTTCCCACGGGATCACGCAGCCGTCGATGGTGCCCTTGGAGAGCGCATCGGGGATGCTCGGCAGCGGCATGCCCACGGGGATGGCGCCCAGGTGGCCGAGCATCTTGGTGATCTGGCGCGTGGGGCCGCGCAGCTTCATGCCCTTGAGGTCGTCCGGGTGCTTCACCAGCTTGTCCTTGGTGTGGAACATGCCCGGGCCGTGCACGTGCAGCGCGAGCACCTGCGTGTCGCTGAACTCCTCCTTGGCCATGGCCTGGTGGTACTCCCAGTAGGCCTTGGAGGTGGCCTCCGCGTTGGTCATGATGAAGGGCAGCTCGAAGACCTCGATGCGCGGGAAGCGGCCGGCCGTGTTGGCGGGCAGCGTCCACACGATGTCGACCACGCCGTCCTTGGCCTGGTCGTAAAGCTGCACCGGCGTGCCGCCCAGCTGCATGGCCGGGTAGCCCTCGAACTTGATGCGGCCGCCGGAGTCCTTTTCCACCTTCTCCATCCACGGCTTGTGCATGGTGAGCCACACGTTGGACTGCGGGGCCATGAAGGTGTGGAACTTGAGGGTGACGGACTGCTGCGCGAGGCCGCTCAGGGTGGGCGCGCCGAGGGCGGCAGCGGCGGTGGACTGGAGCAGGGTGCGGCGGCGGATCATGGTTGTTCTCCGGGCAAGTTGCGGATGGCCCGAAGTTACAGCATCCGCGAGCGGCGCCGGTTGGGGTTTTCGGCTAGCCGGCGCCCGAATTGCGCCTCGAGTCGCCTACCCGCGAGACCTGCGATAAGACCGGTCCTGCAGGTAGATGTTCACCAGCAGCCACACACCGCCCAGCGCAGCGCCGATGAAGCAGACGATCGCCAACCCGGGGTAGCCGAGCAAGCGGAAGTCGGTCTCCACGCGCATCAGCAGCGCGGCGCCGATGATCAGCGCCGCGAGCACGAGGCCGGTGGTGACGCGGTTGGCGATCTTCTGCATGCCTTCGATCATGCCGGCCGCGTCCGTTGCGCGCACCTTGATCTCCAGCTCGTTGTCCGCCACGGCGTCCATGATGCGGTTCACGCGGCGGGGCAGGCCGGCGGCGAAGTTCTTGAACTCCATCGCCGCCGTCAGAAAGCTCCCCTCGGTGGCCTCCCGCTTCATCCGCGTCGACAGGAGTTGCGCCGCATGCCGGCGCACGGCCGCATTGGGGTCGAACTGCGGGTCGAGCACGCGGCCGATCTCGTCCAGCTGCAGCAGCGTCTTGGCCAGCAGCGCCAGCTCGCTCGGCACGAAGAAGCCGCAGTCCGCGGCGACGGTGCTGATGTCCAGCAGCGTCTGGCCGATCTTCACGTCCTTGAGCCCGCGGCCCTGCTCGCGCGCGACCAGAAGGCCCAGGCGGCGCCGGAAGTCGGCAGGGTCGGCGTCCTCCGTCTTCTCGCTCACCTCGAGCAGGGTTTCGGCGGCCTGTTCGCTGCGCCCGTCGCTCACCGACAGCAGGATCTTGAGCAGGTGCTCCTGCATGCCCGGCGTCGTGCGGCCCACCATGCCGAGGTCGAGCAGCGCCAGGCGCCCATCGTCGGTGATGAACACGTTGCCCGGATGCGGGTCGGCATGGAACAGGCCGTCCACCAGCACCTGCTTCAAGTAGGCGTGGAAAAGCTCGTCGAGCAGCGTGGTGCCGTCGACGTCCAGCCGCGTGTAGCCTGAGAGCTTCGTGATCTTGGTGCCGTGCACCCGCTCCATCGTCAGCACGCGCTTCGTGCAGAAGTCGGGGATGGGCTGCGGTATGACCAGATGCTCGAACTCGCGCAGGCTGCGGCCGACCGCGACCAGGTTCTCCGCCTCGCGCTCGTAGTCCAGCTCCTCCTGGATCGAGACGCGGAACTCCTCCAGCATGAGCCGCAGGCGGTGGCGGCGGCCGACGTCGGTGTGAGCGTCGAGGAAGTGCGCGACCTGCGAGAGCACGTCGAACTCGTCGGCCACCTGCTGGCTGGCGCCGGGCCGCTGCACCTTCACGACCACGGGCGTGCCGTCGCGCAGCGTCGCGGCGTGCACCTGGCCCAGCGACGCGGCCGCGATGGGCTCGGGCTCGAAGGACTGGAAGGCCTTGGTCATGCGCACGCCGAGCTCTTCCTCGACGATCGCGCGTACTTCGTCGAATGCGAAAGGCTTCACGTCGTCCTGCAGGCGCGTAAGGGCCTTCACATAGACGGCGGGCAGCAGGTCGGGCCTGCTCGACAGCACCTGGCCCAGCTTCACGTACGCCGGCCCCATCCCCTCGAGGTCCGCGGCCAGCTGGTCGGCGCGTTGCTGCGGGTCTTCGCCGGTTGCGTTGTCGCCGGCTGAGCTGTCGCCGGCGCGAATGGCACGGCCGTGCTTCCACATCAGGCGGGCGATCTGCCGCCAACGGTGCAAGTGTTCGACTTTGGTTGTCATGCGGCCCGGGACTTCATGGGAGAGCTCGAGTGTCGCTATGCCAGAGCCGGGCGTTTATCGTCCCGCGACCCGTCCGCGTGTCGGAATGGTGCACGGGATGGCCGAGGGATCAGGCGCGATGTAGCTCGTCACACGGGTCGTCCCCGCGGCGGCCCGACATACAGCACGATCTTCCCGCGCGTATGCCGCCCTTCGCTCAGCGCGTGGGCCCGCGCAATGTCTTCGAGCGCGAATTCCGCCCCGATGACCGGCCGCACCTTGCCCTCGTCGGCCAGTTTCGCCAGCTGCTCCAACACCTCGGCATTCGGGCCGATCATCAGGAATTCCCCGCGCACGCCGTACTTTGCGGCCAGCTCCTGCGGCGGGGGGCTGACGATGGAGACCAGCACGCCGCCGGCCTTGAGCAGGGGAAACGAGGCTTCCTGGGCCTCGCCGCCGACGGTGTCCAGCACCGCGTCCACCGGCTCCTGGATGGCCGACTCCAGCGTCTGCGTGCGGTAGTCGACGAATTCATTCGCACCCAGCGACAGGACGAAGTGCCTGTTGGCGGCCGAGGCCGTGCCAATGACGTAGGCGCCTCGCGCCCTGGCGATCTGCACCGCCAGCGAGCCGACGCCGCCGGCGGCCGCATGGACCAGGACACGCTGCCCGGTCTTGAGCTTGCACACGTCGACCAGTGCCTGCCATGCCGTGATGCCCGCCAGCGGCAGCGACGCCGCCTCGATGTGCGAGATGGTGGCCGGCTTGGGCGCGACCTCGGCCGCCCGCACCGCCACGTATTCGGCATACGTGCCGTTGCGAGCGATGTCGGGGCGCGAGTACACGCTGTCGCCGATGCTGTAGCGTGTGACGAGGTTGCCCGCGGCGCTCACCACGCCCGACACGTCCCAGCCCAGCGTGAGCGGCATGGCATGCGCAAGCACTTCCTTCAGCTTGCCTTGCCGGATCATCCAGTCGACCGGGTTGACCGACGCGCCGACCACCTGGATGAGCACCTCGTCCGGCGCCAGCACCGGCAGCGGTGCGTCCTCGAACACCAGCTCTTCGCGCGGGCCGTAACGATGGATGCGGACTGCTTTCATGGATCTCTCCTGGTCAGGGAGACCCAGCGTGCCCAAGCGGGGCCGCGAACACAATCCTCAGGCCTGCGGGTCCTGACGGCAAACTGCTGCGTCCGGTGCCGGCCAGGGCCCAGGACTGCGATGGTTCATTGCATGGCGGATCAGGCCAGGTATGAGGTGGAGTCGTCCGATGCGAGCGGCCCGTCAAAGGTGCCCGCGAGTGTCTCGATCCGTACTGCACGACTTTGGCCGGGGATATGCACAAGCAGCCCAAGCGGCCCGGCGACCACGCGCGCGCGTACGCTCTTGCTGCCGACTTCGCTGCGGTAGTCGTACACACCCGGCTGCCACACCTCGGCAGGTGAGTGCATGCGGCTGGACCCGAGCAGGTCGCCGATCTGCTTCCGGAACGCGCTGCGTTCGCGCTGGATCTTCTGGACCTGGGCAAAGATGCCGCCGACTGACGCACGGCTCGATTCGTCCCTGCTCAGTTCGAACGCTTTCTGCAGGAGCCCTGCCTCCTGCTCCACGAGTGCGGCAACGTGGGACCGAAGCTCTGCAATACTTTTCCGCGGTTCCATGCGCTCATTATTGACGCACCAACTGCACAGCGTGTGGGTTTGGCGCAGCGCGCGCGAGTCGGTTTGGGCCGACAGCCACGGAGCGGGCGGTGCTCAACGCTCCAGCGCCGCCATTTCCTCGAACAACTGCAGGGCGCGGGCCTCCGGCAGGAGGTTCTTGCTGCCGACGGCGACCAACTTCTCGATCAACGCTCGCGTGGCAGGCGACGCGACCCGCGACAGGTCGACCATGTGCGCGGCCAGGGCGTCGCTCGCCCGCCGCCGCGGTGTCGCCGGCGAGGCCGCCACCATCACCTTGTCGGGCGGGGGCGCGTCGAGTTCGCCTTCGCGCAGGCCCAGCGCCTCTTCCCACCCGCGCGCCATGTTCTCGGTGATGCGGCGCCTCGGGTTCGGGCCGGCGTACTGGCTGACGGTGCTGAGCGCGGCACCGACCTTGGCGGCGAACGCCTTGATCGACCCGGCGGTCTTGATCAGTCGGCGTACGTTGGCAAGGCGGTTCTGCTCGCGGGCGTTCAGCTCCAGTTTGACGGTACTCCTCATGCGCGGGCATTTTGCCTCGCGGAAAGGGCGTCTGTCGCCCTTGAGCTTCAGGAGGAGCGCGCCAGGTTGGTCTTTCGTCCCAAGCCCCCCGTAGGGCCGAACGGCACTTTCGCGCGCGAGTTCATGTTCTTGCCTCCGCTTTGAGGCTTGTTCATGGTGCTGTTCCAGCCCCGCGCCCTGCCTTCCGGCCGCGTGACTTCTCCCTGCTTACCGGGGCGCTTCTGCTTGTCGGTATTCGACGTGTCTCGTTGCGACATTCAAAGGCTCATCGGGGAGTAGTCTTCTTCTCTCCATGCTTGTGGGGACCGGTGGGCGATGCGCCGGAGCGCGACTGGCCGGCTGCCTTGTCGGAGACAGCGCCACCCGCGTGCTGAGTCTTTTTCGCGTGGGTCTTTCCACCCTTGTTGTCCTTGTTCGATTGCGGCATGTGAGGTCCTTGGAAGTGTCAGCCGGACACCCCGGCTTTGTTCCACGGTAGGGCATGGACGGGTACTTGCCTGTGAGAAAGGAGAGGTGCTGCCCGTCAGCTGATCGTGACTCGGCCAAGATCTCGCGAGGTCAACAAGCGGCATGCTTGCCGGCGTCCGAGCCCCGCTCGCCCGCCGCGCCTGCATCGCGGGGAATCGGGTGCGCGAGTTCTGCAATGACCGCGCGGAGCGAATCGTCACCGCTTCCGGCCAGCTCCGCATCCACCCACTGGAGAATGGCCTTCTCGTGTCGCACCATGCCTTGCAGCACGTCGGCATCCTCCGCCAGGCCGATCGCCGCGATGGCCTCGAATTCGGCGATGCCTTTCTGCACCACGGGCCTTGATGCGGCCATCAGGGCCTGCCATCCATGTTCGACGTATAGGCTTACGGCACCATCGACAAAGGGCTGAATGTCGGGCGTCGAGTACGCCACGCCGTACTTGAACAGGAAGGGCTGCAACCGGGCCTTCGTCTCCGACTCGAGTTGAAGCAGGGTGGCGAAGTGGTAGCGGTCCCGCTCGCCCTTCGCCGCACGCAACAGCGCCGAATAAATTTTTTCGCCGTTGCTCTCGCTTTCATAAAGCTTGCGGATGCAGTCGGGGTAGGTGAACGGCATGGGTGGCGCTCCTCCAGGTTGGGGATCGTGACAGAAGGAGCGAAACGCCGCAACGTGCGGATAATCGCCACATGTCGGAAGTCACCATCTATCACAACCCCGCTTGCGGCACGTCGCGCAACACGCTCGCAATCATCCGCCATGCCGGCATCGAGCCTACCGTCATCGACTACCTGAAGGCGCCGCCCACGAGGGCGCTGTTGCGCAAGCTGCTCGCGGATGCCGGCTTGTCGGTGCGCGACGTCCTGCGCAGCAAGGAACCGGTATATGCGGAGCTGAAGCTGGCGGACGCGCATTGGACCGACGACGAGCTGGTGGACTTCATCGGACAGCACCCCATCCTGCTGAACCGCCCGATCGTCGTCACGCCGCTGGGCACGATGTTGTGCCGGCCGAATTCCGAAGTCGTGCTCGAGATCCTTCCGGTGCCGGTGGTTGCGCCGTTCACCAAGGAAGACGGGCAGCAGGTGATCGACACCGGCAAGCGGCGAGCACCATGAGCGACCTTGCGCCCCTGCCGCCCACCGCCACCGGCCGATATCGCCATTACAAGGGCGGCGAATACGAAGTGCTGGGCGTGGTGCGCCACAGCGAGACGCTGGAGCCACTGGTGTTGTACCGCGCGCTTTATGGCGAGCACGGGCTGTGGGTGCGGCCGCACGCGATGTTCTTTGAAAGTATTGACGTGGATGGCGTTCGGCAGCCGCGATTCGCGCCTGTCGCCTGAATGGACGCGATACATCCGGCAAGTAGCAACACCGCGCGCAGTCCGGTGGACGTGCGCCTCAGACCCGGCGCGGCTCCACCGCCATCCGGAGGCCGAGCGCAGCCAGCACCTTCACGATCGTGGACAGGCTCGGGTTGCCGTCGGCCGAGAGCGCCTTGTAGAGCCCTTCGCGCGTGAGGCCTGCCTCGCGCGCGACCTGAGACATACCCGATGCGCGCGCAGCCGTCCCGAGCGCGGCGGCGATCACCGCGGGGTCTCCCTGGGCTTCCTCGAAGCAGAGCTCGAGGTAGGCCGCGACGTCCTCGGGGGTCTTGAGGTATTCGGCGGCGTTGTAGTCGCTGATCTTTTCGGCCATGGTCAGTACTCCTTCATTTCCCTGGCGAGGCGCTGCGCGGTTGCGATGTCGGCCACCTGGGACGACTTGTCGCCACCGCACAGCAGGATCACGACGACCGGACCCCGGCGCGTGAAGTACACGCGATAGCCGGGGCCGTGATCGACTCGAAGCTCAAACACGTTTTCGCCCACGTGTCTCGAATCGCCGAAATTGCCGGCTTCGATTCGCGTCAAGCGGGCGAGGATACGCAGCCGCCCCATCCTGTCGCGGAGAGCGTTCAACCACTTGTCGAATGTCTCTGTCCGCTTGGTCAGGAGCATATGTGAATCATAGTTGACATCAGAGGTGATGTCAACTATGGTTAACGAAAGTGGAAAATGAAAGCTAAGCTCAAAGCCCCATCGTCGCCGGATGTCGAAACCGGCTCAAGGAACGTGTTCGCGGACCTCGGCTTGCCGGACCCCGACGACCGCCGCTTGCGCGTGCAATTGGCAATGCGGCTTATCGATCTGCTCGAAGGAATGTCCCAAGCCGCTGCCGCGAAACGCCTCGGGATTTCCCGGCCTCACGTTTCGGGGTTGAAGCGTTTCAAGTTGGCTCGGTTCTCGAGCAAGCGGCTCCTGCATCTCACCCGGCGTATTCAGCAGGCGGGGGACACTTCTATGAGCACGGTGCGCTTGCGCTCGATGTCCGTCGGGGAACGGCACTGCGGATAGCACCGACTCAGTTGCAAGCGAAATGGAATCTGACCCCAGTTCTCACAAGATACGACTACTCAGCGAGGCAATGCGGGAGATGGTTTTCGAAACAAGTGGGCACCCGTTCGAAGCCTCTAGAACTCTACGCCTTGTGTGGAGACCTGTGGTCTCCACACAAGTAGATTCAGACGCCTCAGAGGCCAACGTTTATGACCGGAGATGCTCCTAGTCGCTGGCATGACGCTATTGTACAACCTTCGACTTTGCCCGGAGGCTGAGCCTTGAACCTGCCCAAAAAGCCAATCGCAGAGCTGTTCGGCGCGATGTTCCACGGCAAGCAGAAATTTGCGGACTTCATTGGCGCGGACGTGACCTCGCTTTACACGACGACGACGCCCCGAATCGGCAGCAAGCGCCGGACGCTCCACATGCCCTCCGACAAGCTTCGCGCGTACCACGAGTTCCTGAATCTCTTTGTCTTTGAGTTCTTGCCTGTGAACACCGGAGTCGCCTTCGCGTATCGAAAAGGTGTCAGTGCAGCCGACGCAGTCCGGATTCACAAGCACGGCCGCCACTTCCTCGTGAGCGACTTGGCAGACTTTTTTCCAAGCATCGACGTTAGCTTGGTTCGCGCCACGCTCGTTGGCGGCGCGATGGCATCGCCTGTTGAGGGACTGGAATCTAATCTAGATCGAATCCTGCAGCTGGTTTGCATCGATGATGCACTGCCGCTTGGCTTTTCCACTTCGCCGGTTCTCAGCAATGCAGTTCTATTCGCTTTCGACACCGCGTTGCAGAAAGAATGCGAGTCGCGAAGCCTCGTCTACAGCCGCTACTCAGACGACCTGATCATCTCGGGGTCCGATCGCGATGAGGTGCATGGCGCTGGCCAAATTGTGGAAGGGCTGCTGCGTGAGCACTTTGGCGAGAAACTGCGCCTAAACCCGTTCAAGTCGAAGTCGTTGCACGTGGGGTCGAAGGTTAGGCTGCTGGGAGTGGTCTTACTGCCCAACGGTAAGGTGACAGTCGACGCAAAGTTGCGAGCAAATATCGAGGTCCTGCTGCACTTCTACCTGAAGGACCGCGCAAAGTTTGCCGATTTCGCCAAGAAAGTGACGGGCGAGCCGGACAAGGCGGAAGCCCGCCTCTCGGGCTGGATCAACTACATCAACGCTGTCGACCAAGAGTACTTGGACAAGTTGCGGATGAAGTACGGCTCGGCGCTGGTCGATCGTTTCGTTCACCGGTCGTTCGGGTGATTGCATGCAGCTTTGCGTCACTCTCACCAAAATTCAACACATTGCGACCTTGAAGTGGTCGGTGGATTTGGGCAAGCGCGGAATCACTGCGATCGTCGGACGAAACGGGTGCGGCAAGACGACATTGGCTAAGGCATTGCTCACTATCCCGCTGGGAGACACATTGGCATCGACGTCCTCAGAGGGGATCGTCGGCCCCGATAGTTGGATTCGGTACGAGTTTGGTGAGCAAGTATTTGAGTTCAGGTTCGACCCGGACCTCGGGACTCTCAGTTCGCGCACTCCGATCCCGCGCCACCTGAAGGCCATCATTGGTGTCGAGCTGCCCGTGCCACACGGTGACCGCTTCAAGGCGTTTCAGGCAATCGTTGAACATGACCACGACCTCCGCACGGCACTGGCGATTGGGCAGGGCGCACCTCGACAGGAGCTCAATGACTTCCTCAATCGCGTCTATCGCACGGACAGGTTCACAGGCCTGCTGGAAGTTCGTATCCGCCGCCGATCCTTCTACTGCTTTCGCCGGCCGGAAGACCGTTACCTGCGCGAAGACCATCTGAGCTCGGGAGAGTATTTCCTCATCAGCGTCTATCGTCGAATCGTCTCTGGGGTCAAATTCCTGTTCATCGACGAGATCGATATCTCCCTCGATGCGGATGCCCAGGCACGTTTGTCCGGCGAGTTGCGACTTCTGTGCGAGCGCCACGGCGTGCATCTAGTCTTCACGACTCACTCCTTGGCGCTCATGAGCACCCTGGAAAAAGGCGAGATGATCTACATGGAACGGGAAGCCCATGAAGTTACGCTACGCCAAGCTTCCTATAACTACGCGCGTACGCTGATGTTCGGCTTCAAGGGATGCGACTGGTCTTGCCCCCGTACTCCCGGACACGTTCTAGTCGCAACTTAGCGCTGGTCCCTCTTGCTGGACCTTTCGCGTCTGCGCGGCTTGCAGCCGCCTGAACTCCCTGGGTGACTTCATTTTC
>NZ_JACORU010000005.1 GCF_014297445.1 Ramlibacter albus | reverse complement strand
CTGCGGCGCTGGTCTTTCAAGATGACCTCTACGGAATCCGTATTCCTAGTCGTACTCACTGTCCTTCTCCTATCTCGAAAGATAAGCGATAGAACGGGTCCGGAGAATCAGGGGGCTAGCTCAGGAACACTCCTTCCAGGGCATAGCGAGTCACCTCCTATGCCGAAAAACTGTAAAGAATGTGTCCGGTACGGCCTGTTAGCTATCTCTCGGGATGTTCACTCACCCGAACTGCACACACCTCATGCTGAGCGTCCCCGCCTGGAACGACGCATACGTGGTCTTCGGTTTCTCGTTCGCACCCGCGGCACCCAGCGCGTACAGCAGCGGCCAGTAGTGGTCCGGCGTCGGCACCGCCATACGCGCCCCGAAATCCAGCCGCTGGTAGTCCTGCAGCGCCTTGTCGTCCCGCGCATCGAGCGCGAGCTTGACCTTCTCGTCGAACCCCGCAGCCCACGGCGTGGCGGCAGACGGGCCCTCCGGCACACCGCGCTGCGTGGCGCGAAGGTTGTGCACCACGTTGCCGCTGCCCATCACCAGCACGCCCTTGTCGCGCAACGCGGAAATGGCGCGGCCCACGGCGTAGTGGAACGACGCAGGCTTCGAGTAGTCGATCGACAACTGGAACACCGGCACGTCCGCACGCGGGAACATGTGGTGCAGCACCGTCCATGTGCCATGGTCCAGCCCCCAGGCCGTATCGCCCTTCGCGGCGAATGCGCCGAGCGCCTTCACGGCCTCCTGCGCACTCTCCGGCGCACCGGCCGCGGGGTACGCCATCGCATGCAGCGCATCCGGGAAACCGCCGAAGTCATGGATCGTGCGCGGACGCGGCTGGATGCCGACCAGCACTTCACCGTCGGTGAGCCAGTGCGCGGACACCGACAGGATGGCCGAAGGCCGCCCGAGCTCATTGCCCCACTCGCGCAACCGACGCGTGAACGCGTTGTCGCGTGGCTCAGCTGTTGACCCGAAGTTTGACGCAACTCCCGCCCGAAGTTCCGCTACCGCCTCGTCATCTCCCGCGCCAGCGCGTCCTGCGGCAGGTAAGCCGCATTCGCCCGCAGCGTCTCCACCAGCGCGCGCGTGTCGAGGTCGTTCGCCGGCTGGCCCGTCGCGATCGCCTGCGCAGCCGCGGTGCCGGCCGCCTGCCCCATCATGTATGCGGCCGATTGCGCACGGATCGAGCCATGCACCTTGGTGTCGCTCGAATGGCAGCGGCCCGCCACCCACAGGTTCTCCCAGCCGCGCGGCACGAGGATGCTGTACGGGATGCCCACGCACTGCCCCCGCTCCAGGTTGTCCTTGCCGTGGAAGTCCTTGAGGAAGCGCTCGTACTCCTCTTTCGTCGTGTTCGTGGGGTGCACGTCGGTGGGCCGGTTGTACACGGCGATCTGGTCGGGGAACTGGCGCTTCGCGCGGAAGTCCTCCATCGTCAGTTCGAACTCGCCGACGATGCGCCGCGAATCGCGCACACCCATCAGCGGCGCGGTCGTGAGCAGCTCGAGGTTCTCGCAGCCCGGCACGTACTTGCGATAGAACTCGGCGTACTCCAGCGCCAGCTTGCGGCCGAACACCATGCCGTCCGACAGGCTCTTCACCGACAGCGGGTTGAGGTTGAACACGTGGCCTGCATTCAGGGTCGCGCCCTGCGGCCCCACGCGGTTCATGCCGGGGAAGAAGCGGTCCTCCTGCGTGAAGAAGCCGTCCTCGATGGCCTTGGGCACGAGCTCGTTGCGCACGCGCATCTTCACCGCATCGAGTCCGCGCCAGTCATCGCCGTACGCGGGGTCGTCCCAGTTCATGCCGGCGAGCAGCGAACACAGCGTGCTCGGCGAGACCGTGTCGGTGTCGCGCAGCACCACCTTGCATTCGGCACCGGCGATCGCGGCCAGTGCGGCATCACCGGTCGCATCGATGAACGCCTTGGCCGGCACGAAGCGCAAGCCCTCGACGTTGCTCAGGACCACGCCGTTCACGCGCCGGCCGCTCACGTCCGCCTCCACCACGCGCGTGAAGAAGCGCACTTCCACGCCTGCCGCGGTGGTGAACTCGTCGAGGATGCGCTTCAGGTGTTCCGGCTGGAAAGGCACCCAGCGATTGAGCTGCCGGTGCAGGAAGTCCTGCGTCACCTGCGGGCCGAAGGCCTTCTGCGCCCACATCGTGTCGAGCAGTTCCTTCATGAAGCCGCCGACAAGCATGCGCTCGCCGTCCGACACGGGGCCGAACGACGCGACGAGGCCGCTCGTGCCCATGCCGCCGAGGCAACCGGTGGCTTCGGCCAGCAGCACCTTCAGGCCGAGGCGTGCCGCGCACACGGCAGCCGCGGTGCCGGCCGGGCCGCCACCGGCGACCACGAGGTCGTACGTGGCATCGGCCGGGATGCTGCGCGAGAGTTGGTAAGTCGAGCTCACGGGTCGCACCTCACTTCTGCGCCGGCAGCGGCTTGAGCACCGCGGCAAAACGCTTGATCTCGGACTGGATGAACTCGCCGAACTCGGCAGGCCCCTGCGGCGCATGCTCGATGCCCATCGCGGCGAGGGCCTTCGTCATCTCCGGGTCTTTCACGATGGCCTGCAGGTCGTTGCCCACCTGCTGCGTGATCTCGCGCGGCAACCCCGCGGGCCCGCAGAAGCCCGCCCAGTTCACCGCCTCGAAGCCCGGCAAGGTCTCCGAGATCGCGGGCCACTGCGGGTACAGCGGGCTGCGCTTCGCGCTCGTCACGCCCAGCACCTTCATCTGACCGCCCTTGATGAACTGCTCGGCCGAACTCACCACGGAGAATCCGAGCGGCAACACGCCGCCGATGATGTCGGTGTACATCTTGGCCGCGCCGTTGTACGGCACGTGCTGCAGCTCAACGCCCGCCATGTGGTTGAGCATCTCGCCCGCCACGTGCGCCGACGTGCCGATGCCGTTGGAGCCGAACGAGATGGTGTTCGCCGGCTTGGACTTGGCCAGCGCCACAAGGCTCTTGATGTCGCTGGCCGGGAAATTCGCGGCCGCGACGAGCGCCACCGTGTAGTAGCCGACGCGCGCGAGCGGCTGCAGGTCCTTGATCTCGTAGGGCAGGTCCTTGCGTTGCACGGCGTTGATGCTGAGCGAGCTGCCCAGCAGGCCGATCGTGTGGCCGTCCGGCTGCGAGCGCGCAAGCGCCTGCGTGCCGATCACCACGCCGCCGCCGGGGCGGTGGTCCAGCACCACCGGCTGCTTCCACTGCGCTTCGAGCTTGTCCGCGAACATGCGCGCCAGCCGGTCGGCCGCGCCCCCGGGCGGCTGCGGCAGGATCAGCTTCACGGGGCGCGACGGGAATTTCTGCTGCGCGAACGCGGGCCATGCGCCCGCCGCGAGCATCGCAAGCAGGGTTCGCCGCGCGAGCAGCGGGGTCATGCGGTCCATCTCTGTCTCCTGGGCTGCACCAATCGTCCGGGCGGCGGCCGGCCGCGTCAAATGAAAGTTGTGCGGCAGCCGTTAACCCCGCGTTAACCCCGGCGGCGAACATTTCAATTGAGCCGCGGCGGCCGCGGGTGAAGAATGCGTCACCGTGAGCACTATCCTCGAACCCAATCCCGCCGAAACCGAACTGCCCGCGCTGGTGGACGCCTGCGAACTCGAGGCCTATCCCGGCGAGACGATGGAGCGGCGCATCGCGCGCGGCGACTTCGCGCCGGAAGGCAAGCGTGTGCGCGTGCTCAACCCGCGCGGCACGCCCCCGGCCATCGCGCTGCTGCCGATGGCGCCGCGGCCATCGACCCTCGACGGCAGGACCGTGTACCTGGTCGACGTGCGCTTCATGAACGGCAAGTCCTTCCTCGAACAGGTGGCACACGTGTTCGAGGAGCGATTCCCCGGCGTGAAGACCGTGGTGCGCCAGAAGCGCGGCGGCTACACCGAAGACGACCCCGACCTGTGGCGCGAGATCGAGGAGAACGCCGGCCTCGTGGTGATGGCCATCGGCCATTGCAGCACCTGCGCGCCCGCCGTGGCCGTGCACTGCATCCACCTCGAAGGGCGCGGCATCCCCACGGCGCCCCTCGTCACCGGCGCGTTCACCGACCTCGTGCAGGCGGTGAGCTGGAAGGCCGGCATGCCGAAGCTGCGCTTCACTTTCGTGCCGCACCCGGTCAGCGGCAAGACGCCGCAGCAGTTGCACGAATACGTGACTGGCCCGTCGCCCGTGGGCATGCACAGCGTGATCGACGGCATCGTCCGCTCGCTCACGTCCGCTCTCACGGCCGAAGAATCGAAGTCGGGCGAGTTGGAGCGCCCCATCCCGCGCCTGCTCGGCGCCGACACCGAGGACGAGCTGCACGAGATGTTCCGCCAGGCCTGGTGGACCGACGGCCTGCCCGTCGTGCTGCCCACGCCCGAGCGCGTGGCGCGCATGCTCGAAGGCACGCACCGCTCGCCGCAGGAAGTGATCGGCCGCATGCGCCCGACGGCGACGCAGGAAGACTGGAGCTACACCGTCGAGCAGGTCGCCGTGAACGCGGTGATGGCCGGCGCGCAACCGGAGCACCTGCCCGTGCTGCTGGCGCTGGCCGCCACCGGCGTCAGCGCGCTGCACAGCTCCACCAGCGGCTTCGCCAACATGGTGGTGGTGAACGGGCCGATGCGCCACGAGATCCGAATGAACTCGGGCCTTGGCGCGCTCGGCCCCTTCAACCACGCGAATGCGGCCATCGGCCGCGCGTACAGCCTGCTGTCGCGCAACCTCGGCGGCGGCGCCGTGCCGGGCATCACCTACCTCGGCACGCAGGGCAACCCGCTCAACTACAACAACATCTGCTTCGCCGAGAACGAGGAGCGCAGCCCGTGGGAGCCCTTCCACGTGCAGAAGGGGTTCGAGCGGAAGCAGAGCACGGTGAGCATCTTCCGCGGCCGCACCTACAGCCACATGCTGGAAGTGCGCGCGAAGACGTGGAAGCAGCAGGTACTGAACATGGTGGGCGGCTACACGCCGGTGCCTTCCACCGGCCTCACGCTGCTGATGGAGCCGCTGGCCGCCCGCGCCTTCAAGGAGCGCGAGGGTTTCGAGACCAAGGAGCAGCTCGCGCAGTGGTTCCAGCAGAACTCCACCCTGCCCTACGAGACCTACTGGGACTACCAGCTCGTCGTGAACTACATCGAGCCGCTCGCGCGCAAGGGCGTGGAGCCCTTCGCGTCGTACCTTGCGCAGCCGCCGGACTCCCAGGTGCCGCGCTTCGCCGACGCAAGCAAGATCGGCACGATCGTGGTCGGTGGCGAGAAGAACGCGTACTGGTACGCCACGGACTTCATCCACGTCACCACGGTGAGCGTGGACGACTGGCGCTAAACTTTCCCGAGGGCCGAGCGCCACACCTCGTCGAACACCTCGACGAAGGTGCGCTCCGGCACCGACATCGGCCGGTAGCGGTTGCGGATGATGCGCACCTCCAGCTGTTCGCCGGACTGGAACGGCCGCACCTCCAGCCCCGCCAGCACGCCGCCCGCGATGGACGCCTGGTCCACGACGGCCACGCCGACGCCGGCCTGCGCGAACCAGCACGCGGTCGTGGAGCTCGTGCAATCGAGATCGCGGTGCATGTCGGCCGCGTACTCGCCGAACGCGCGCTTGAGCGTCTGGCCAAAAGGCGTGTTCTCGGGCGAGGAGATCACCCGCTCGCCCACGAGGTCCTTCGGCGCGATGCGCTTCTTCGCGGCGAGCTTGTGCCCGGTGCGCATCACGCACGCGAGGCCGCAGCGGTAGCTCTTCACCTTCTCCAGGTTCGGGTGGTCGTGCGGGCCGAGCGCGATGCCGATGTGCGACTCGCGCTGCAGCAGGTGGTCGTTCAGCACGTCCGGCCCGAGCACGCGCACGCGGCATTGCAGGCGCGGCACCTTCTCGTAGGTCTGCGCCAGCGCCCGCGAAGCCAGGTAAGGCGCAAGGCTGGCCGTGCACGCAAGCCGCAGCGTCGCCTGCCGCGGCTGCGCGAGGTCGCGGCTGAAGTCGCGCACCGTCTCCACGCCTCGCCACAGGCGCTCGACCTCCTCGTAGAGCTGCTGCGCCTCGGGCGTGGGGATGAGCCGGCCGCGCACGCGCTCGAACAGCACGAGGCCGGTCGACTTGGCGGCCTGCGCCAGCACCTTGCTGATGGCGGGCGGCGACACGTGCAGCAGCGCCGCGGCGGTGTTCACCCCGCCGGAGACCATCACCGCGCGAAACACCTCCATCTGCCGCAGGTTCATGGGGCGGATTCTAGTTAACCGGGGGTTCACGGCTGCGGCTAACAATTCAATTGACGCTTGCGGGCGTGCCCGTGAACATGCCAGCCGGAGACAAGCAATGAACCGCAGGCATTTCCTCGCGCTTTCGGCGGCTGCCCTGGCCGGCCGCGCGTTCGCGTATCCCGTCGCCGGCCGGCCCGTGAGGCTCGTCGTCGGCTACCCCGCCGGCGGCGGCACGGACGTGCAGGCGCGCATGCTGGCGCAACACCTCGCGCCCATCCTCGGCGTGCCGGTGATCGTGGAGAACCGGCCCGGTGCGGGCACGATGATCGCCGCGACGGAGGTTGCGAAGGCCGCGCCGGACGGCCACACGCTGATGTACACGCCGGCATCGACGCTTGCGCAGCTGCCGCAGACCATGCTGGCCGCGAAGTACGAGCCGCTGCGCGACTTCACGCCCGTGGCACAGGTGGCGCTCGGCCCCGTCGTTCTCGTGCTGCACAACTCGATCCCCGCGAACAACTTTGCGGAGCTGGTCGCGTACGCGAAGAAGAACCCCGGCCAGCTCAACTACGTCTCGCAGGGCATCGGCACCTCGGCGCACGTGTTCGGCGAGATGCTGGGCAAGCAGGCCGGTGTGGACATCGTGCACGTGCCCTACAAGGGCGCGAGCGACGTCGCGAAGGACTTCGTCGCGGGCCGCGTGCACCTGCAGTTCGCCTCGTCGTCGGCCGCCGCACAGCTGATGCGGTCGGGGCAGGTGCGTCTGCTGGGCGTGGTCGCGCCCAAGCGCACGGAGCTGTTCCCGACGCTCGCGACGATGTCCGAACTCGGCATCCAGGGCATGGACATGGACACGTCGCTCGGCGTGATCGGGCCGGCGAAGCTGCCGCCGGACGTGATCGCAAAGGTTTCCGAAGGCCTGAAGGCCATCATGGCCATGCCGCAGGTGCAGGCCGAGTTCCGCACCGGCGGCGTCGAGCCGCGCTGGGCCGGCTCCGCCGAGTTCGCCGAGACCATCCGCGACTCGCATGCGGCGTGGGGCCGATTGCTCGCGGCGGTGAATTTCAAGAAGCAGTAGGGTCCCTGCCGGCCGCGGGAACGCGGCGGCCGCACGTGGCGTCTAGGACGGCACAACGCCAAGGAGATCCACGTGCATAAAGCCTTCGTACTCGCCGCGCTCGTCTGCGCCTCCACCTTTGCCGCCGCGCAGCAAGGCCCCACCGACCCGCAGATCGCCCACATCGTGGTCACGGCCGACCAGGTGGACATCGATGCCGGCAAGCTCGCCGCGAAGATGGGCTCCACGAAGGACGTGCGCGCCTTCGGCAAGCAGATGGTCACGGACCACACGGCCGTGAACCAGCAGGCCAGTGCGCTGGCGAAGAAGCTCGGCGTGACGCCCGAGGACAACGGCACCAGCCAGGCCTTGAAGAAAGGCGGCGACGAGAACATCGCGAAGCTGAAGAAGCTCAAGGGCAAGGCATTCGACAAGGCCTACGTCGACAACGAAGTGACGTACCACCAGGCCGTGATCGACGCGGTCGACAAGACGCTGTTGCCCTCCGCGAAGAACGCCGAGCTGAAGGCACTGATCGAGAAGGTGCGCCCCGCCCTCGTGCAGCACCTGGAGCACGCGAAGCACCTGCAGTCGCAGCTGGGCAAGTCGTGAAGCGCCAGTTGCTCACCGCGCTGCTCGCCCTGCCCGGGCTGGCGGCCGCGGCCACCCACACGGTCGTGATCGAGGACATGAAGTTCCACCCCACCGCGCTGACGGTCAAGGCCGGCGACAAGGTGGTGTGGCACAACAAGGACATCGCGCCGCATACCGCGACCGCGGCAGGGAGATTCGATTCGAAGAACATAGCGGGCGGCAAGAGCTGGTCGTGGACGGCCACGGGCAAGGGCCGCCACGACTACGTCTGCACCTATCACCTCGGTATGAAAGCCACGGTCACCGTCGAATGAACGCCCTCACGCAACCCGCGAACGCGGCCGCGGACTTCGAGCCGCTGATGCGCCGCCACAACCGGCGCCTGTACCGCGTGGCGCGCTCGCTGCTGCGCAACGACGCGGAGGCCGAGGACGCGCTGCAGGAGGCCTACCTCCACGCCTTCCGCTCGCTGGCGGACTTCCGCGGCGACGCGCAACTGGCCACCTGGCTCACGCGCATCGTCGTCAACGAATGCATGACGCGCCTTCGCAAGAGCGCGCGCCGCGACAACATCGTGCCCATCGTGTCCGCCGATGCGCGCACCGCCGACGGGGAGGAAGCCATGCCCGAAACACCCTCCGGCATCGACGAGGACACACCCGACCGCGCCGTGCAGCGAGCGCAGCTGCGCCAGCTGCTGGAGCGGCGCATCGACGAGCTGCCGCAGGACTTCCGCGCGGTGTTCGTGATGCGCGCGGTCGAGGAGCTGAGCGTGGAGGAAACCGCGGCCTGCCTTGGCATCGCGGAAGCCACCGTGCGCACCCGCCTCTTCCGCGCCCGTGGCATGCTGCGCGAGCGCATCGCGCAGGAGATCGACATGGCCGAGCGCGACGCGTTCGGCTTCGACGGCGAGCGCTGCGACCGCATCGTCGCGCGCGTGCTGGAGCGGCTCGCCGGCTAGCGCGTCACAATGCATGGAGGAGACACCATGCAAAGACGCCACTTCCTCGCCGCCGCAAGCGCCGCCGCCACGGCCGCGGGCACCTTCCCCGCCTTCGCGCAGGCCTGGCCCGCGCGGCCCATACGCCTCGTGGTGCCCTTCCCGCCGGGTGGCGGCACGGACGCCACCTCGCGCCTGGTCGCGGAAAAACTCGGCCCCGCACTCGGCGCCACCATCGTCATCGACAACAAGCCCGGCGCCGGCGGCAATGTCGGCCTCGACGTCGTCGCGAAGGCCGCGGCCGACGGCTACACGATCGGCATGGGGCAGGCGGCCAACCTGGCCATCAACCCGTCGCTCTACACGAAGATGCCGTTCGATCCGCTGAAGGACCTCGTGCCGATCGTTTCGGTGTCGGACCAGCCGGTGGTGCTCACCGTGCGTGCCGACTCGCCGCTGAAGAGTCTGGCGGACTTCGTGGCAGCCGCGAAGGCGCGCCCCGGCCGCGTGGGCGTGGCGCAGGCCGGCAACGGCACCGTCGGGCACCTCGCGGGCGAGCTGCTGGAGCGCCGCGCCGGCATCTCGCTGCTGCAGGTGCCCTACAAGGGCGCGGGCCCGGCGATGACCGACCTGCTCGGCGGCCAGGTGGAAACCTATTTCGGCAGCACCGTGTCCGTGATGCCGCAGCTCGCGGCGGGCAAGATCCGCGCGCTCGCCGTGAGCTCGTCCCGCCGCATCAGCGCCCTGCCCAACGTGCCGACGGTGGCCGAGCAAGGCTACGCGGGCTTCGATGCGACCACGTGGCTGGGGCTCGTCGGTCCGGCCGGCCTGCCAGCAGACATCGTGGCGAAGCTGAACGCGGAGACGGTGAAGATCCTCGCGCGGCCGGACGTGAGGGAAAAGCTGGTGCACGAGGGCAGCGAGCCCACGCCGGGCACGCCGCAGCAGTTCGCGGCGCACATCAAGGCGGAGCACGCGAAATGGGGCGCGCTGGTCCGCGAGGCGAACATCCGGATCGAATAGCCGCGCTAGGCCAGGTGCAGCCGGGTGGAGTTCTTCACCTCTTCCATCACTGCGTAGGTCCTCGTCTCGCGCACGCCGGGCAGCTGCCAGAGCACGCGGCCGGCGAACGCGCGGTACGCCTCCATGTCGGCCACCCTCGTCTTGACGAGGTAGTCGAAGCCGCCGGCGACCATGTGGCATTCCATGATCTCCGGGTGCACCTGCACGGCCGCGCGGAACTCGTCGAAGACGTTGGGCGTGGTGCGGTCCAGCAGCACTTCGACGAACACCAGCATGCCCGCGCCGAGCTTCTTCGGGTTGAGCTTCGCTTCGTAGCCCTCGATGTAGCCGTCGCGCGTGAGGCGCTGCACGCGCGCGAGCACGGCTGTCGGTGAGAGCGACACGGCCTCGGCCAGCTTGAGGTTGGAGATGCGGCCGTCCTCCTGCAGCTGCTGGAGGATGCGCAGGTCGGTGCGGTCGAGGTCGTCCATGGTGAGATATTCGGTTGACCCGCGGGATTTCGAAGAAAGATTCGGCGGAATATCCGGATTATTGCGGATATGCCGCGATTCTTCGAACCTTCCGCCCTCGCCGCCTCGCCCCTGCGTCAAGCCATCACGGCTGCCTGGCGCATACCCGAACCCGAAGCTGTTGCCGCCGTCGTGAAAGGCGCGCGCCTGCCCGCTGCGGTTGCCGAAAGCACGCAGGCGCTCGCGCTACGCCTCGCACAAGGCCTGCGCGATCGCAAGGCGGCCGCGGGCCGCGCGGGCATCGTGCAGAACCTGCTGCAGGAGTACGCGCTCTCCTCGCAGGAAGGCATCGCGCTCATGTGCCTGGCCGAAGCGCTGCTGCGCATCCCCGACATGGCCACGCGCGACAGCCTGATCCGCGACAAGATCGCCAAGGGCCAGTGGCACACGCACCTGGGCAAGAGCCCGAGCCTCTTCGTCAACGCTGCCACCTGGGGCCTGCTGATCACGGGCAAGCTCGTGGCGACGCACAGCGAGTCGGGCCTGTCCGCCTCGTTGGGCAGGCTGGTCAACATCGGCGGCGAACCGCTCATCCGCAAGGGCGTCGACATGGCGATGCGCATGATGGGCGAGCAGTTCGTCACCGGCGAGAACATCCACGACGCGCTGCGCAACGGCGAGGAGCGCGAGCGTCAAGGCTTCCGCTATTCGTTCGACATGCTCGGCGAAGCGGCCATGACGATGCAGGATGCGCAGCGTTACTTGCGCGACTACGAGTCCGCCATCCACGCCATCGGCAAGGCGTCCGCCGGGCGCGGCATCTACGAAGGGCCCGGCATCTCGATCAAGCTCTCGGCCCTGCACCCGCGCTACAGCCGTGCGCAGTACGAGCGCGTGATGGGCGAGCTGTACCCGGTGCTGGTGCGTTTGTGCGCGCTCTCCAAGCGCTACGACATCGGCCTGAACATCGACGCCGAAGAGGCGGACCGGCTCGATCTCTCGCTCGACCTGCTCGAACGCCTCGCGTTCGAGCCGCAGCTGCAAGGCTGGGACGGGCTGGGGTTCGTGATCCAGGCTTACCAGAAGCGCTGCCCGGCTGTCGTCGATTACGTGATCGACCTCGCGAAGCGCAGCAAGCGGCGGCTGATGATCCGCCTCGTCAAGGGCGCGTACTGGGACTCCGAGATCAAGCGCGCGCAGCTCGATGGGCAGGAGGGCTACCCGGTCTACACCCGCAAGCCCTACACCGACGCGGCCTACCTCGCTTGCGCTCGCAAGCTGCTGGCCGCGCCCGAAGCCGTCTACCCGCAATTCGCCACGCACAACGCGCACACGCTCGCGGCGATCCACGAGCTCGCCGACCCGAAGGCTTGGCACCCGCGCCAGTACGAGTTCCAGTGCCTGCACGGCATGGGCGAGCCGCTGTACGAGCAGGTTGTCGGCGACGTGTCGCAGGGCAAGCTGGGGCGGCCGTGCCGCATCTATGCGCCCGTGGGCACGCACGAGACGCTGCTGGCGTACCTCGTGCGCCGGCTGCTGGAGAACGGCGCGAACACCTCGTTCGTCAATCGCATCGCGGACCTCACGCTGCCCCTCGAAGAGCTGGTGCGCGACCCCGTCGACGTGATCGACGACTACGCACGCAAGGAAGGCGCCGTGGGCTTGCCTCATCCCGCGATACCGCTGCCTCGCGACCTGTACGGGGAGTTGCGCCGCAATTCACGCGGCATGGACCTGGCGAATGAAGCGCAGTTGCGCGACCTTGCCGCCGCGATGGAACAGGCTTCGCAGGAACCATGGACCGCGCTGCCCCTGCTGGCCGAAGACACGCCGGCCGGCCAGCTGCTGCCCGTGGACAACCCCGCCGACAACGGCGACCGCGTCGGCAGCGTGCGTGAAGCAACGCTCGGCGAGCTGGAACTCGCGCTCGAAAGCGCCGTGCGCGGCGCGAAGGACTGGGCCGCGACGCCGCCCGCCGAACGTGCCCGCGCGCTCGAAGCGGCCGCCGACCATCTCGAAGCCGCGATGCCGCGCCTGATGGGCCTGCTGATCCGCGAAGCCGGCAAGACCGCATCCAACGCAGTTGCCGAAGTGCGCGAAGCGGTGGACTTCCTGCGCTACTACGGCCGCGAGGTGCGCGAGAACTTCCGCAACGACACACATCGTGCGCTCGGGCCGGTGGTGTGCATCAGCCCGTGGAATTTCCCGCTGGCGATCTTCATGGGGCAGGTGTCGGCGGCGCTCGCGGCCGGCAACGTGGTGCTCGCCAAGCCGGCCGAGACCACGCCCCTGATTGCCGCGGAAGCCGTGCGCACCCTGTGGGCCGCGGGTGTGCCGCGTTCGGCCGTGCAGCTGATCCCGGGCCGCGGCTCTGTCGTCGGCGCGAAGATTGTTGCCGATCCCCGAATCAAGGGCGTGCTCTTCACTGGCTCGACCGAAGTGGCGCGCGTCCTGCAGCGCACGACCGCCGGGCGCGTCGACGACGCGGGCCGCGCGATCCCGCTCATTGCCGAGACCGGCGGGCAGAACGCGATGATCGTGGACTCCTCGGCGCTGCCCGAGCAGGTGGTGGCCGACGTGCTCACCTCCGCGTTCGACAGCGCGGGCCAGCGCTGCTCGGCGCTGCGCGTGCTGTGCGTGCAGGAAGAAGCCGCGGACCGCATCCTCGAGATGCTGCTGGGCGCGATGGCCGAGCTGCGCGTCGGCAACCCGGACCGCTTGTCGACGGACGTGGGCCCGGTGATCGACGACAGGGCCAAGGCCGGCATCGAGAAGCACGTCGCCGCGATGCGCGCCAAGGGGCGGCGCGTGCACCAGGTGGCCGGGCACAGCGACTACCCGCTCGAGAAGGGCACGTTCGTGCTGCCGACACTGATCGAGATCGACAGCGTGTCCGAGCTGGAGCGCGAGGTGTTCGGGCCGGTGCTGCACTTCGTGCGCTATCGGCGCGAGGACCTCGACGGGCTCGTGACGCAGATCAACGGCACGGGTTACGGGCTCACGATGGGCCTGCACACGCGCATCGACGAGACGATCGCGCGCGTGGTGGCTGCGGCGCATGCGGGCAATGTTTACGTCAACCGGAACATGGTGGGTGCGGTGGTGGGCGTGCAGCCGTTCGGGGGCGAGGGGCTGTCGGGGACGGGGCCGAAGGCGGGTGGGCCGCTCTACCTGTACCGGTTGCTTTCGGGGCGGAGTCCCGGCGTGCTCGCTCGCATCTTCGGCGCTGCGGCCAAGCCCGTCTTGTCGCCGGCGCTGGCCTCTCTTTCGCGCTGGGCCGCGTCGCGCAATGAGGGCGCGGCAATCCAGCAGGCGTGCGAGCGCTTTGCCGCGCAGTCGCGCACCGGCGAAGCGCTGGTGCTGCCGGGTCCGACGGGCGAGCGCAACCTGTACAGCATCGCGCCGCGCAGCCAGGTGCTGTGTCTCGCAGCTTCCGAAGATGACCGGCTCGTGCAGCTCGCCGCCGTGTTGGCTGCGCGCAGTCGTGCGGTGTGGCCGGCCAATGCGCGCGAGCTGCTGGCCGCCTTGCCTGCGGATGTGCAGGCCGAGGTTTCCATCGCGAAAGACTGGACCGCGCCGGAGGTGCACTTCGATGCCGTCCTGTTGCACGGCTCCACCGAAGAACTCGCTGAAGTGCAACGCACGCTGTCCACGCGCGAAGGCCCGATCGTGAGCGTCGACCGCCTGGACCCGAGCGACGGGGCCGTGCCGCTGGAGCGTCTCGTGATCGAACGTGCACTGAGCATCAACACGGCCGCGGCCGGCGGAAACGCGTCACTGATGACGCTTGGCTGATGCTGTCATGCCGGGCTCGACCCGGCATGACGCGCTTACTCGGGCGTCTTTCCTCGCATCTGCGCGGCGCGCAGGAAGTCGAAGTCGACGCCTTGGTCCGCCTGCGTCACGGTCTGCAGGAACAGCTTGCGGTAACCGCGCTCCGCCGACGGCGGCACAACCGGCGTTTCACGTTCGCGCTTCGCCAGCTCCTCCGCGCTCACCAGCAGGCTCAGCTCCCGCTTCTCCACGCTCAAGCGAATGCGGTCCCCGCTTCGCACATACGCCAACGGCCCGCCCACCGCCGACTCCGGCGTGACGTGCAGCACGATCGTGCCGAACGCCGTGCCGCTCATGCGGCCATCGGAAATCCGGATCATGTCCTTCACCCCCGCGCGCGCGAGCTTCAGCGGGATCGGCATGTACCCAGCCTCGGGCATGCCGGGCGCGCCCTTGGGCCCGATGTTCTTCAGCACGAGGATGTCGTCGGCCTTCACGTCGAGCGCATCGCTGTCGATGCGCGCCGCCATGTCTTCCAGGTTCTCGAACACGACGGCGCGGCCCTCGTGTTCCATCAGCTTCGGGTTCGCGGCGGACTGCTTGATGATCGCGCCGCCGGGCGCGAGGTTGCCTTGCAGCACCGCGATGCCGCCCTGCGGATAGATCGGGTCGGACATCGGCCGCACGACGTCCTGCTTGAAGCCGGGGCCGGCGGCCTCCAGCTCCTCGCCGAGCGTTCGCCCGGTCACCGTCATGCAGTCGAGATGCAGCAGCGGCTTGAGTTCGCGCAGCAGCGTGGCCATGCCACCGGCCGCATGGAAGTGCTCCATGTAGTGCTGCCCCGAAGGCTTCAGGTCCAGCAGCACCGGCGTCTCGCGGCCCATGCGGTCCAGCGCCTTCAGGTCCACTTCGTACCCGAGCCGGCCCGCGATCGCGGTGAGGTGCACGATGGCATTCGTCGATCCGCCGATGGCAAGCAGCACGCGCATGGCGTTCTCGAACGCCTTGCCCGTGAGAATGCGGTCGACGGTGAGGCCGCTCTTCGCCATCTGCACCGCCACCGCGCCCGTATCCTCCGCCACCCGCATGCGCGCCGACGTCACCGCAGGCGGCGATGCACCGCCCGGCACCGTCATGCCCAAGGCCTCGGCGATGCACGCCATCGTGCTCGCGGTCCCCATCACCGAACACGTACCCACGCTCGCGACGAGCTGGTTGTTGACGTCCGCCACTTCCTGCTCGTCGATCTCCTGCGCGCGGAACTTGCCCCAGTAGCGGCGGCAGTCAGTGCAAGCACCCACGGTTTCGTTGCGATGCGAGCCGGTGAGCATCGAGCCCGTGATCAGCTGGATCGCCGGGATGCCGGCCGAAGCCGCGCCCATCAGCTGCGCCGGCACGGTCTTGTCGCAGCCGCCGATGAGCACCACCGCATCCATCGGCTGCGCGCGGATCATCTCCTCGGTGTCCATCGCCATCAGGTTGCGCAAGTACATGCTCGTGGGCTGCGCGAAGCTCTCGTGCACGGAGATCGTCGGGAACTTCACCGGCAGCCCGCCCGCGAGCATCACGCCGCGCGACACCGCCTCCAGCAGCTGCGGCATGTTGCCGTGGCAGGGGTTGTAGTCGCTGCCCGTGTCGGCGATGCCGATCACCGGCCGCTCCAGGGCGTTGTCGGTGTAGCCCGCTCCCTTGATGAACGCCTTGCGCAGGAACAGGCTGAAGCCGCTGTCTCCGTACTGCGTCAGGCCCTTGCGCATGCCCTTCGGATCGTTGCTCATCTTGTCCCCGGTTGGTACTTCATCGCACGATTGTGCCGCCGCTTCAGCGCCGCGCGGCGGCCACGCGCAGCAGGCGCTGGAACGTCGGGCACTCGCCATGGCTGGGCGCGGGGCACACGGCCGCGTGCCGCAGCCCGTTGCTCACGGCCTTCAGGCGCTTGATGCGCGAGTCGATCTCATTGGCCTTCGCGGCAAGCTTGCCCCGGTCGATGATGGGCTGGCCCGCCGGGGAGAACATCGCGCCGATCTCGTCCAGCGAGAACCCGGCCGCCTGCCCGAGCGCGATGAGCGCCAGCTGGTCCAGCACAGTGGGCGCGAAGCGGCGCCGCAGCCCCGTGCGGCCCACCGACGCGATGAGCCCCTTCTCCTCGTAATAGCGAAGCGTCGAGGCGGGCACGCCCGAGCGCTTCGCGACTTCCGCGATATCCATCACGAAACCCCTTGACTTCAAGTCGGCTTGAATTTCTATAGTGCCATGACACGAAAGGAAACCGACATGCCCATCACCCTCGAATCCCTCGCCAGCAGCTGTCACGACGTGCTCGCGGCCAACAACAACCCCGCCGGCCGCACGCAGGTGGCCGCCCTCGTGGCCCAGGCCCTGCGCGACGCCGACTTCCTGCGCACCACCTTCGAAGCCGGTGTGCCCGAACGCAAGGTGATCTACGAAGACCCCCAGCTGGGCTTCTGCATCCTCGCCCACGAGTACAAGGGCGCCAAGGAAGGCGGCCCGCACGACCACGGCCCCTCGTGGGCCATCTACGGCCAGGCCGAAGGCGAGACGATGATGAGCGACTACGCGGTCGTCGCGCCCGCCACGGCCGAGCAGCCCGCCACCGTGAAGAAGGAGCGGACGTACGCGATGCGCCCCGGCGACGTGCACGTGTACAACGAAGGCGCCATCCACGCGCCCAGCCGCAGTGGCCCCACGCGATTGATCCGCGTCGAAGGCGTGAACATGGAGACGGTGCGGCGCGGCAGCTACCGCGTGGCCGCGTGACTCAGGTGCTCTGGCGCACCACGACTTCGTAGCCGACGTCCACGCAGCTCGTGGGCGGCGCCTCGCCGCGCATCAACGCGAGCAGCATGCCAGCGGCCGCCACGCCGATCTCGGCGCGCGGCGTGCGCACGGTGGTCAGCGGCGGCAGCATCTGGTCGCTGCCGGTGAGGTCGTTGAAGCCGGCCACTGCGACGCGCTTCGGCACCTCGATGCCCATGCGCAAGGCGGTGAGCAAGGCGCCCTGCGCGAGGTCGTCGTTGCAGAAGAACACGGCATCCACCGGCGGCGACTGCGCAAGGATCTGCTCGAACATCGTCGCGCCCAGCTCGAGCGAAGACGGCGCGGGGTTGCGCCACTCCAGCGTGGGCGCGTACAGGCCGGCCGCCTGCATCTCGCGGCGCCAGCCCTCCAGCCGCTGCAGCGTACGCGGGTCCAGCTGCGCCGCCGCGAAGGCGATGCGCTTGCGGCCGCGTTCGAGCAGGTGGCGCGTGAGCGCCGCGGCCGCATCGGCCTGCGAGAAGCCGACGCTGTAGACGCCCTCGACCGACGACATCTCCATCAGGTGCACGCAGGGCACGCCGCTCGCGCGGATCAGCGTACGCGTGGCCTCGCTGCGGTCGAAGCCGGTGACGAGCAGGCCCGCGGGCCGATGCAGCAGCTGCTCGCGCAGCAGTTGCTCCTCTTCGGCGGCGTCGTAGTGCGTGATGCCGATCAGCGTCTGGTAGCCCGACTGCCGCAGCGTGCGCTGCACGCCTTCGAGCAGGTCGACGAACAGCGCGTTCGAGAGCATCGGCACGAGCAGCGCCACGTGCGTGCTGTGGCGCGACGCGAGCGCGCGTGCAGCGGGGTCGGGCACATAGCCGAGGCGGTCCGCCGCGGCCTTCACCCGCGCGACGAGCGCCGGGTCGACCGCGCGTTCGCCACGCAAGGCGCGCGACACCGTGATGGCGCTCACGCCCGCCACGCCCGCGACGTCCGCAAGCGTGACGCGGCCGGTGGCGCGGGGTCGGGTCGGCGGCATCGAGCCCGACTGTAGCAGACAGCGCTGTCCGCCTTTCATCGCTGCTAAGGGTTATTCCCGATCTGGATCGGACAGCGCTGTCCTAGGATAGCGCTGTCCAAACATCTGCCGCAAGGAAATCCCATGCTCAAGACCCTCATCGCCGCCCTCGGCTTCGCGGCCGTTGCCGCACCGGCGGCGCTGGCCCAAACCGCCTGGCCGACCAAGCCCGTGACGCTCGTCGTCGGCTTCCCGCCCGGCGGCCAGACCGACTTTGCCGGGCGCGTGCTGCTCGCCGGCCTGCAGAAGGAGCTGGGCCAGCCGGTGGTGATCGACAACAAGGCCGGCGTCAACGGCAACATCGGCGCGGTGGAAGTGCAGAAGGCCGCGCCCGACGGCTACAAGCTGTACGTGGGCAACGGCTCGATGACGATCGCCTCGCACATCTACACGCAGGTGGGCATCGTCGACATGCGCCAGCTCACGCCCGTGGGCGTGATGCTGCAGTCCGCGCTGGTGCTCGCCGTGCCGGCGTCCTCCAACGTGAAGACGTTCGCCGACTTCGTCGAGCAGGTCAACGCGAAGAGCAAAGCCGGCAAGAGCATCGACTACGGCACCGGCGGCGTGGGCGCCCTGCCCCACGTGACGATGGAGCTGCTGCGCGAGCGCCTCGGCGGCGCGAAGATGAACCACATCCCGTACAAGGGCAGCAGCCCCGCGATGACGGACCTGATCGCCGGCCGCCTCGACGCGATGTTCGACGCCACGTCCGTGATCGCGCCCTTCATCAAGTCGGGCCAGCTGCGCCCGCTGCTCGTCACGAGCGACAAGCGCGTGCCGGCCTTCCCGGACGTGCCGACCGCCGCCGAGGTGGGGCTGAAGGACTTCAACATCGTGTCCTTCATCGGCCTGTACGGTCCCGCGAAGATGCCGGCCGACGTGGTGAAGAAAGCCAACCTGGCGTTGAACGCGGCACTGAAGGACCCGATGGTCACCAAGAACATCCTCGAGCGCGGCGACGAGCCCGGCGGCGGCACGCCCGAGCAGCTGGCCACGCTCACGCGCAACCACTTCAAGACCTGGGGCGATGTCGTCAAGGCGAACAACATCCGTGCCGACTGAACCCGGCCGGGCGCGGATCGTGGTGATGGGCGTGTCGGGCTGCGGCAAGTCGAGCGTTGCGGCGCTCGTGGCGCGGCAGCTCGGGCTGCCCCTCATCGAGGGCGACGAGTTCCATCCGCCATCGAACCGCGAGCGCATGGCCCAGGGAATCGCGCTCACGGACGGGGACCGCGCGGGCTGGCTCGACACGCTCGCGGCCGAGCTCGTCGCGCGGCCGCAAGGCGCGGTGCTCACGTGTTCGGCGCTGAAGGCGTCGTATCGTGACCGGTTGAGGGCGGCAGCCCCCGGCCTGCAGTTCGCATGGCTCGACCTTGACCCGGCCGCGGCCGAGGCACGAGTCGCGCAGCGAAGCACGCATTTCTTCCCGTCCACGCTGGTCGCCACGCAGTTCGCTGCGCTCGAACCACCTCTCGATGAGCCACGCGTGTTGCGGCTCGATGCGCTGCTGGCAGCGGAAGAGCTTGCGGGCCGGGTGGTGCAATGGACGAGAAATATTCCTGCAAGCGCGTAATCGTTTTCCTACAAGGCCTTCCGGACATTGAAGCGCAGGTGCCGGACCTTTAGATTCTCCGGCCCAGCACGCAATAGCAGTCCATGGCCGTCTTCGAAGTCTCCCCCGCCCTCCGCGCCACGTCGCCTTACTCGGCCGTCGGCGTCATGTTCGTCTACTGGCCGGACGGCACCGCCGCGTCCGGCACCGCGTCGGTGGTCGGCCGCAACGACATCCTCACGGCCACGCACATGGTCTATTCGCCCGACCACGGCGGCTGGGCGAAGGGCTTCGACTTCTATTTCGGCGCGGACTACAACAACGTCACCGACCGCTTCGACTCCACGAACTACAGCTATGTGATGCGCTCGGGCACGTTCCAGTGGGACGCCAAGGCATTCCCCACCAACGTGTTCGCGGACGGGCAAGCCGAGTACCTCAGCTACGCCGAGAGCCAGTACGACGTGGCATTGATCGGCGTCTCCGTCGCGGTCGGTGACCGCACGGGGTGGTTCACGGTGGACCCCGGCCGCAACTACACGCAGACCGTGACGCAGGCCGGTTACCCCATGACCGGCACCGGGATGATGAGCAGCACGCTCACGGTCGCGCACGATCCCATCTGGGGCGTGTACACCGCGTCGACCGATGCGATGGGCCCGGGCAGCTCGGGCGGGCCGCTCTTCACGAGCGACGGCGCCGTGATCGGCGTGAAATCCGCAGGTGCCGGTGCGTTGTCGATCTGGGCCGACGTGGGCACCGTCGCTTCGCAGATCACGCAGTTCATGGCGACCGACGACAGCCTCATGGGTGTGACCACGCCGGTTCCTGTTGCGCCTGCTCCAGCGGCTCCTGTTGCGGCGACGGACGTGATCTCCGCGCTTGGCGTCTACCGCGCGTTCTATGGCGGCACGCCGACGTCGGATGCGTTCAACGGGATCGTGTCTTTCGTGGGCACGTCCACGCCTGCAGCGTACGCGGCGAACATCGCCACGAACTTCGCGGGCACGTCGAGCGATGCGCTTTCCACGCGCGTGCTCGCCGACCTCGGCGTCGCGCCTTCGACGCTTGCCGGCAGCAACCCGGCCCTGAGCTACACGCTGCTGCAGGACGCGGTGAGGCAGTACTTCGACATCCACGCCGGCGCGCGCGGCCAGGTCGTGCTGAACATGACCACGCTGCTCGACGGCCTGCAGCACGACACGGTGTACGGCACGGCTGCCTCGCGCTTCCACGACGGGGTGACCGGCGACTTCATCGCGCTCGCTTCGCCTTCGGGCATCGCGAGCAGCGCGGAGTTCGTGTCGCTGGTGGGTGTGGCGGATATCTCCGGCGCGGGCGCCTGAGGCGCAGCATGGATGCCGGGTCGAGCCCGGCATGACAGCTTCAGCTTCTAGGGCGCCGGCTTCTCCGCGCGCACGAACAATGTCTCCAGAGGAGCGTCGCCGCGCTGCGCGCTCCAGTGCCCATGCACCGCGGCGTCGAACGTGGCGCCGGCCGGCAGCACGTCCGCCGAATAGAAGTGCTGCCCCGCGCGGAAGACGCGCGAGCTGCCGTCGGGCAGCCCGATCTCCATCTCACCGCCGAGGATGAACACGAACTGCGGCGTGGGCGTGCAATGCGGCGCGCTGCGGAAACCCACCGGGCTGCGGCGGAACTGGTAGCCGCCGCTCGCATGCAGCTTCGACAGCATCGCCTGCGGTGAGCCTTCGGCCAGCGGCACGCGCTCTGCGCGAAAGCCCGCGCGGCCGTCGGCGCCGGTGTAGAGGACGGTGATGGTGTAGTGCTCCATGCGCGCGACTATACGGCGCGTTCGAACCAGGGCCGCGAGCGGTCATGACTGGCATCGATGGCCACGACCTGCCCCTCGCGCAGTTCCAGAGGCTCGTCGAACCGGTAGACCGTGTGCTGCCAGTTCGCCACCGGCCGTGCGCGCGCAGGATGGTTCTCGAAAGCGATGCCGGGCGCGAACTCGAAACGGATCCACTGGATCACGCCCCAGCAGCGCCCCGCGCGAGTGGCCGTGAGCTGCAGCCGCTTGCGCTCGGGCGGGAAGGACGTGCGCGACTTGAAGTCGAAGCGGAACGCTTCCACCGCGTCGCCCATCAGCTCGCGCGGCAGGTCCTCGCGATGGATCGGCCGCTTCTTCGGGTTGATGGCGTTGAAGGCACGCAGGTCGAAGCCGTGCACTTCACCGACGTGCAGCTCGCGGCCCAGCGCGTCGCCGCCGACGAGCGCGACCATGATGCTGCCCACGCCGGGCAGGATCTCGCCGCCGGGCTTGAGCAACCGCAGCTTCGCGTCTTCGAGCGCAGCGAGCACGTGCTCGCCGAGCAGCTCGCTGGAGAAGATCTCGTGCACCAGCACGTCGGCTTTCTGCGGCAGGTCGGCGGGTACCTGCACCGCGTAGGAAGGCTTGGCAAGTACGCGCACCCTGTCCTGCAGGTTGTTGTCCGCGACGATGCGCGCGGCCGTCTCGGCGACGAGCCCCACCGCCTCGCACGTGACAACATCGGCGCCGAGCTTCGCCGCCATCATCGCCACCAGGCCGGACCCGGTGCCGATCTCGAACACCCGTTGCCCGGGCTTGACGACCGCCTTCAGCGCGTCGAAGTAGACGTCGTTGCGCTCCGCCTCGTTCACCATCGGCACGTGCCACAGCGGCACCACCTGCGCGAGCAGCCACTCGGCGCCCAGGCGCGCGGTGACATTGCCGGGGTCCGCTTTCAACGCCTCCCGGCACAACGCGATGCCCTCGCTGGCGCGGTCCAGCTGCAGCAGGCAGGAGGTCGCCTTCTTCAGCAGGTTGTCGTCCGCGGGCGCGAACTTCAGCGCAGCCTTGTACGCCTCGGCCGCCTCTTCGAGCTGGCCCAGCGCTTCCGCGCACTCCGCACGCGCCGCCCAGCCATCGATCTGACCCGGAAACTTCTCGGTGTATGCACGGAAGGTCTGCAGCGCTGCGCCGTGGTCCTGCAACCCGCGCTCGCACATGCCGATGTTGAACAGCAGGTCGGCATCGTCGACGCCCGCGCGCTGGAGCTCGCGCAGCAGTTCGAGCGACCGCCCGAAGTTGTCGACCATGCCGTGCATGGTGGCGCACAGCCGTTTCGCCTCCGTGTCCTGCGGCCGCTCGCGCACGAGCGCTTCGCATTGGGAAAGGGCCAGCGCGTGCTGGCCGGCGCGGAACAGCGCCTTGACGGTGTCGAGACCGGGGTTCATCGCGGCCGACGATATCACTCGCCGGCAGGCACCACCCTCAAGGTCAGCCGCGCGAAGGTGGCGTGGTGGACGTTGCCCGCCTCTTCCCACGAGCAGAAGGCCAGGGAACGCGTGACACCCGTCACCGTCATCACCGGCCCGCCGTCATTGGCGCGCACGTGCGCGCCCGGCACGATGTCGGTGGGTTCTTCGTCGCGGGAACTGCCGGAATCCACGCACCGATTATCGGCGCGCGCTTCAGTGCTGGGGGGCGGAGTGGCGCAGGCGCCGGTAACCGGCACGCAGGCGCTCCATGGCGTCGCCGAGCTCCTTGCGCACCTGCATGAAGGTGACGGGCTCGCCCTGGGCCGCAGCCTGCCGCGCACGGACCGGGCAAGTGCGGCCCTGCTGGCATTGGTGGTTGCACGGTGCACACATGGCGTTCTCCTTCTACTTCTGGAACCGATGTTGCCCCCGCCCAACTCGGCCGGCCCGTCGGCGAAACCTGCAACCGGTTGTGCGAAAACACCGCGTGGCCGGCCGTGCGCAGGCTCCGACGCCGGGCCATGGCGGCCACCGACGGCGGCCGGGCGGCGGGAGCGCTACCTTGGGGCCATGCTGCACAGAACCTTCCCGGCCGTCCTCCTACTTGCGTCTACTCGACCGTGCACGGGCGGACGTACGGCGGCGCGATGAAGGCGCATCTGGCACTCCTCGCCTTCGCGGCCGCGTGCATCGCGGCAAGCGACCCGGAGGGCGAGCGCCTGCTCTCGCAACGCACGCTGTCGATGCCCGTGCTCGGTGTGGCGCCCACCTCGCTGCACGACATGTTCAACGACAAGCGCGGCGGCTCGCGGCCGCACGAGGCCATCGACATCATGGCGCCGCGCGGCACGCCGGTGCTCGCTGTCGACGACGGCCAGGTCGCCAAGCTGTTCCTCAGCAAGCCCGGTGGCATGACCGTGTACCACTTCGACCCGACGGGCCGCCTGGCGTACTACTACGCCCACCTCAACCAGTACGCACCCGGGTTGAAGGAGGGCATGCCGCTCAAGCGCGGGCAGTTGCTCGGCTACGTGGGCACGAGCGGCAACGCTGACCCCGGCGCGCCACACCTGCACTTCGGCGTGTTCAAGCTCGGCCCCCAGAAGCAGTGGTGGAAAGGCGACCCGGTGAACCCGTACCCGGCGCTGCGCAACGCGGCGGTCGTTACCGCGCTGCGCTGAGTTCAGGAATACGTGGCCTTCAACGTGGATTGCGTGACTGCGTCCACGGTCGTTTCGCTCACGCGGCGCGCGGTGCCGGCCTGGGAAATCCGGAAGACCGTCGTCGTGACCGTCCCGGCCGAACCGTCAGCCCGGTTGTCGGCAACGCGCAGCACGAGCAGCGCTGTGTCAAGCGAGGTATCCGGCTCGACGGTGTACGTGGCGACGGTGTTGCCGGTTTCGCTGCGGCGGCTCTCGTCGCTGTAGCGCTTGGCGGTGTACAGCGTGCCGGAATGGCCCACCTGTGCTTCCGCCGGCAGCGCCTCGTAACGGGTGACCTGGGTGAACTCGTGCGTGGGCCCCGTCCCCGCGCGGCCGAGGAGGCGCAGTTCCTGCCGCGTGTAGTAGTCCTGCGCGGCGCTTTCCACCTGCATGGCCTTGCCGGCCACGTTGAGCGTCATCTTCACCGGCGTCACCTTGCGCAGCGCGCCGCCCTGGGCGTCGAACTCGCTGACGGTGTGCAGCATGCTCTGCTCCATCGTGCCCGTGCCGGTGTAGGCCGTGCCGTTGGCCATGCCCTCGACCTTGAAGGACAGCGGCGTCGTGTCGGTGATGCTGTTGTTGAAGGCCGCCTGCACGTTGAACGTGGGCTTCTCCTCGGCCTGCTGCACGGGCTGCAGCACCATCGTGCCTGCACCGCCGCCGCATGCGCACAGGGACGCTGCGAAACAAAATGCAAGCGCGACGCGCGCGATACGGTCCATTTCTCTTCTCTCCCAACTGCTGCGTTCTAGTGAAAGGGATGGTGCGTGAAGCGGTTCCTTGCAGTTGTAGTCAGGCCCTGAGCGATGGCGAACGGGGGCGTCCTACGGCTGTTTAGCAACCGTAAGAAGCCTCTGCCGCCCGTTAGACTCGGTCGCGATGAATCCCGACGCCGACCGCCTGTGGCATGGCCCGCGCTGGGCCCTTGCGGCCCTGCTGGCGGTGCTGGGCATGCTGGGCCCGTTCTCCATCGACACCTACATCCCCGCGTTCTCCGGCATTGCGAAGGCGCTCGACGCGACGCCGGTCCAGATGCAGCAGACGCTGTCGGCCTACCTGTTCGGCTTCGCGGCGATGAACCTGTTCCACGGAGCGCTGGCGGACAGCTTCGGCCGAAGGCCCGTCGTGCTGTGGGGTGTCGCGGTGTTCACGCTCGCGTCCGCCGGTTGCGCCTTGTCACAGACGATCGGCCAACTCGTTTTCTTCCGCGCGCTGCAGGGCATCTCGACCGGTGCGGGCATCGTGGTCTCGCGTGCGGTCATCCGCGACCTCTTCCCGCCTGCGGACGCGCAGAAGGTGATGAGCCAGGTGACGATCTACTTCGGCGTCGCCCCTGCGATCGCGCCCATCATCGGCGGCTGGCTGTTCGTGCACATGGGCTGGCACAGCATCTTCTGGTTCCTCACCGGCGTGGGGGTGCTGCTGTGGCTGCTCGTGCGGCAGATGCTGCCCGAGACGCTGCACGCGACGCAGCGGCAGGCATTCAACGTGCGCAACCTGATGCGCGGCTACTGGGCGCTGGGCGCGAACCCGCGCTTCCTGATGCTCGCGCTGGCCAGCGGCATCCCGTTCAACGGCATGTTCCTCTACGTGCTGTCGGCGCCGTCGTTCCTGGGCGAGCTGCTGGGGCTGGAGCCGACGCAGTTCTTCTGGTTCTTCGTGCTGACGATCAGCGGGATCATGGGTGGTGCGTTCGTGAGCGGGCGGCTGGCGGGCAGGATCGAGCCCAAGCAGCAGATCCGCTGGGGCTTCGCGATCATGATCGGGGTGTCGCTGGTGAACGTCGGCGCGAACTACGCCTTCGAGGCGCGCGCCTGGTGGGCGCTGCCGCCGCTGGCGATCTTCGCGTTCGGCTGGGCGCTGATGGTGCCGGTGGTGACGCTGCTGGCGCTGGACGTGAACCCGGAGCGGCGCGGCATGGCGTCGTCGCTGCAGGCCGTGATCGGCTCGACCGCCAACGGCTTCGTGGCGGGCGCGATCGCGCCGCTGGTGATGCATTCGACGCGGGCGCTGGCGCTCACGTCGATGCTGATGATGGCGATTGGATTGGTGGCCTGGCGCATCGTGCGTGCGCGCTGGCCGGAGACGGGGCGCTAGGCCCGGCATGGACCCCGGGTCGAGCCCGGGGTGACAACATCAGCGCTGGAACGACTTCGCGCCGCCGAAGCCCTTGTGCTTGCCGAAGCCGTTGCCCTTGTCGTGGCCATGGCCGCGGAAACCGCCCGGGCGGCCCTTGCCGCCGAAATCGCGGCGCGGGCCGGTCGGCGCGGGACGCGCCTTCGGCTCGAGGCCGGGGATCGTCTCGGCGGTGAAGCGCTGGCGGCTGTACGCCTCGATGTCGCCGATCTTGCGGCGATCACGGAACTCGGCGAACGTGACGGCCAAACCGTCGCGCCCGGCGCGGCCCGTGCGGCCGATGCGGTGCGTGTAGTCCTCGGCCTTCATCGGCAGGCCGAAGTTGAACACGTGCGTGATCGTCGGCACGTCGATGCCGCGCGCGGCGACGTCGGTGGCCACGAGGAACTGCACCTGGCCGCCGCGCAGCGCCATCAGGCGGCGGTTGCGCAGGCCCTGCGGCAGGTCACCGTGCAGCGAAACGGCGGCAAAGCCGGCCTGCTGCAGGTCGCTGGCGAGCTCGTCGCACTCGATCTTGGTGCTGGCGAACACGATGGCCTGGTCGATGCTGGCGTCGCGCAGCCAGTGGTCGAGCAGCTGGCGCTTGTGGTGGCCGTTGTCGGCCCAGAACAGCACCTGCTTGATGTTGGCGTGCTTCTCCTGCGGCGAATCGACCTGGATGCGCTTCGCATCGCGCATTACGCGGGCGGCCAGCTGCTGGATGCGCGGCGCGAACGTGGCGCTGAACATCATGGTCTGGTGGCGGTTGGCGGTGAGCTGGTGCACTTCGGCCAGGTCGTCGGCGAAGCCCAGGTCCAGCATGCGGTCGGCCTCGTCCACGACGAGGAACTGGACCTGGTCCAGCTTGATCTGCTGCGAGCGCTGCAGGTCCAGCAGGCGGCCGGGCGTGGCGACCACGAGGTCGGCGTTCTGCAGCTTCTGCAGCTGCATCTGGTAGGGCATGCCGCCCACCACGTTGGCGATGCGCAGGCCCTTGCAGTGCTTGACGAGGTCGATGGCGTCGTGCGCCACCTGCTGCGCCAGCTCGCGCGTGGGGCACAGGATCAGCGCGCCGGGCGTGGCCGCCTTGAAGTGGCGCGGGTTCATGGGGTTGCGGCGCGGGCCGGCGGCGGGCTGCTTCGACTGCGCGGCCTTGTTGGCCAGCAGCGTGTGCAGCACGGGCAGCAGGAAGGCCGCGGTCTTGCCGCTGCCGGTCTGGCTGGACACCATCAGGTCGATGAAGGCGTCGGCGCCGGCGCCCTCGCCCTGCATGGCCTGGCCGATGGCCTGGACCTGCACCGGGGTGGGCTGGGTGAAGCCGAGGTCGGCGACCGCGGCGAGGAGTTCGGGCGCGAGGCCCATCTTGGCAAAGCCGTTTTCAACGATCGGGGCAACGCCCGTGTCGAGGGTTTCGGCAGCGCCGGTGTCGATGGAATTTTCTTCAAACATGGAAAGTGCTCACGGCAGCGCTTCGGGCGAAGCGCCGTCATTCGAATGGTTGGAAAACATCAACCATTCAAACGATCACCGGCGGGGGCCGGCGGCTCTTTCGACGAGCCAGTGTGAGAAGGCAGATGCGCGATAAAAAAGCTGCGTCACCGCAGCTCGTGGAACGAATTATCGCAGATTCCGCGGGATCGTGCTGGCCACCGCCTTGGCCGCGTCGAATTCGGCCCTCGCGGCCGCGAGTTCCGCGGGTGTGGCGCGCTCCGGGTTGCAATAGTCCAGCTTCCACTCGTCGCTCCCGGACCAGCGTTGCGGCGACTGCCACGTGGTCCTCGGGGGCGTCGCTTCCTGCAGCAGGCGCAGGGCGAGGTCCAGCGTCTGTGCCTGCGATTCACGGTCGAACGGCTTGCCGCAGGCGTTGCCCAAGGGGAAATCGGAGAACAGGAAGCGCGGCACGCCCACGTGCTCCACGATGTCCTTCGCCGCGCCCACGATCACGGTGGCGATGCCGGCGCGTTCGAGCTCGCGGGCGATCAGCGAGACGGTCTGGTGGCACACGGGGCAGTTGGGGACCAGCACCGCGGCGTCGGCGCCGTCTTCCTGGCATCGCTGCACGATCAGGGGCGCATCGACTTCGAGCGTGTGCCGCTGGCTGCGGTTGGTGGGCGCGCCATGAAACCGCCGCGCCAGCTTCACCCGCTCGCGTAGCAGCGGCAGCGGGAACCAGCAATTCGAATCTTCCAGGTTCGCGTGCCTGCGATCCACGGCGACGTGCGAGATGCGCAGGTCGTGGTCCACGGACGTGTCGCCGGAATACGGCTCGAAGAACTTCGCGGCGGCGTTGTAGGGCGCGCCGGGCCCTTGCGGGCCCTTGCCCGGCTGGTACGGCGCGGCGGTCGTGACGAGCGCCACAGTGCAGTCCGCCAGCGGCCTGCGCAAGGGCGTGAACGGCACCTCGTCGAAGTGCGCCCACCGGTAGGGGTTCGCGTAACCAAGCGCGAGGTACCAGTTGCGGGTGCGCTCGATGTAGGGGATCACAGCTTGAGGAACTGCTCTCGGTAGTGCGCCAGCTCGTCGATCGACTCGTGCACGTCGGCCAGCGCCGTGTGCAGCTGGCGCTTCTTGAACGAGTTGCACGCATCGGGCTTCCAGCGCTTGGCCAGCTCCTTGAGCGTGCTCACGTCGATGTTGCGGTAGTGGAAGTACTGCTCCAGCTTCGGCATGTACTTCACGAGGAAGCGGCGGTCCTGGCCGATGCTGTTGCCGCACATCGGGCTCTGGTTCTTGCTGACGTACTTCGAGATGAACTCGATGAGCGCCTGCTCGGCCTCGGCCTCGGTCGTCGTGGACGCCTTCACCTTGTCGATGAGGCCGCTCTTGCCGTGGGTGCCCTTGTTCCACGAGTCCATCTTGTCGAGCTGGGCGTCGCTCTGGTGGATGACGAACACGGGGCCTTCCACGCGCGGCTCTAGGTTGGGGCCGGTGACGATCACCGCGATCTCCAGCAGGCGGTCCACCTCGGGGTCCAGCCCCGTCATCTCGCAGTCCAGCCACACCAGGTTCTGGTCGTTCTTCGAAAGGGTCTCTGGCATGACCCGATTGTCGCCGATGGCCTAACATTCGAAGACCGATGATCGCTTCCTCCACCCTCACCCTCGCCTTCGCGGCCTTCCTGCTCGCCGGGCTCGGGGTGCGCCTCTGGCTGGCCTCGCGCCAGATCCGCTACGTGGCCGCGCACCGCGACAGCGTCCCGCCTGCTTTCGCCGGGCGGATCACGCTCGCCGGGCACCAGAAAGCCGCCGACTACACGGTCGTGAAGTCGCGCCTGGGCATCGTCGAGACGGCGTTCGCCGCGGCGGTGCTGCTCGGCTGGACGCTGCTGGGCGGCCTCGATGCGCTCAACCAGGCACTGCTCGGCTGGCTCGGCCCCGGCATGGCGCAGCAGCTGGCGCTGTTTGCGTGCTTCGCGCTCATCAGCGGTCTGCTGGACCTGCCCTTCTCGCTCTACAGCACTTTCGTGGTGGAACAGCGCTTCGGCTTCAACAAGATGACGATCAAGCTGTGGCTGGCGGACCTCGCAAAGGGCGTGGTGATCGGCGTCGTCATCGGCCTGCCGATCGCATGGCTCATCGTGTGGCTGATGGGTGCGGCCGGGCCGTGGTGGTGGCTGTGGGCGTGGGCCGTGTGGATGGGCTTCAACCTGCTGCTGCTGGTGATCTACCCCACGTTCATCGCGCCGCTTTTCAACAAGTTCCAGCCCCTGGAGGATGAGGACCTCAAGGCGCGCGTCACCGCGCTCATGAAGCGCTGCGGCTTCGCGGCCAAGGGCCTGTTCGTGATGGACGGCAGCAAGCGCAGCGCGCACGCCAACGCGTACTTCACGGGGTTCGGCGCGGCCAAGCGCGTGGTGTTCTTCGATACGCTGCTGGCGAAGCTCTCGCCCGACGAAGTGGACGCGGTGCTTGCGCACGAGCTGGGCCACTTCAAGCACAAGCACATCCTCAAGCGCATCGTGATGATGTTCGCGCTGTCGCTGCTGGGCTTCGCGCTCGTAGGCTGGCTCTCGTCGCGTCCCTGGTTCTACACGGGCCTGGGCGTGCAGCCCAACATGCAAGGGCCGAACGATGCGCTGGCGCTGCTGCTGTTTCTGCTGGCCGTGCCGGTGTTCACTTTTCTCTTGTCGCCGTTGATGGCGGGCTTCTCGCGCCGCGACGAATTCGAGGCCGATGCCTTTGCAGCATCGCAAACGAGCGGCAAGGACCTGGGCACCGCCCTGCTCAAGCTGCACGAAGACAACGCGGCCACGCTGACGCCGGACCCGGTCTACGTGAAGTTCTATTACTCGCATCCACCTGCCTCGGAGCGGCTGCAGCGGCTGGGGCTGGCGACATGACGGCACGCCGCGCGCTCTCGCCGACGGAGGTGGTCACGCGCCTGAGCAAGCTGGGCAACGGCTGGGCGCTTGCCGGCAGTGGCGACAACACCGCGATCGAGAAGACGTTCAAGTTCGCCAACTACCACGAGACCATCAGCTTCGTGAACGCCGTCGCCTTCATCGCGAACAAGCTGGACCACCACCCGGACCTGTCCGTGCACTACAGCCGCTGCGTGGTGCGCTGGCGCACGCACGAGCCGCCCGGCATCAGCGCGCTCGATTTCGATGCCGCCGCGCGCATCGAGGCGCTGTCGCAATGAACGATGGCCTGGTGGTCGCAAGCCACGGCCGGCACGTGCTGGTTGAAACGCCGGAGGGCCGGCGGCTGATCTGCCACCCGCGCGGGAAGAAGAGCCAGGCCGTGGTCGGCGACCGCGTGCTCTGGCAGGTGACGGGCGACGAAGGCTCCATCGAGAAGGTGCAGGAGCGCAGGAACCTGTTCTACCGGCAGGACGAGATTCGCACGAAGTCCTTCGCGGCCAACCTGGACCAGGTTCTCGTGCTGATCGCCGCCGAGCCGGAGTTCTCCGAGCACCAGCTCGCACGCGCGCTCATCGCTGCCGAGGCGGAACGCATCACGCCGATCATCGCGCTGAACAAGAGCGACCTCGTGGAGCCCTTCGAGCGCGCGTGGCAGCGCCTCCTGCCCTACCAGCGCATGCACTACGGGGTGATGCCGCTGTCGCTGCGCCTGTCGAAAGAGGTGGACCGTGAGCACCTGCTCAAGCTGCTGCACGGCAAGACGACATTGGTGCTGGGCCCCTCGGGCGCGGGCAAGAGCACGCTGATCAACCTGCTCGTGCCCGGCGCGCAGGCGCAGACGGGCGAGATCTCGCAGGCGCTCAACTCGGGCAAGCATACGACGACGACGACGACGTGGTACTGGGTGGACCGCGACGCGGGCACCGCGATCATCGATTCACCGGGGTTCCAGGAGTTCGGCCTGCACCACATCCCGGTCGACCAGCTGGCCGCGCTCATGCCGGACCTGAAGCCGCACGTGCAGCACTGCAAGTTCTACAACTGCACGCACCTGCACGAGCCGGGGTGTGGGGTGATTGCGGCAGTTGGCGAGGCGGTGAGCCCCAGCCGCTATCGAATCTACGGTGATCTCTTCGCGGAGCTTTCCGCGCCCAAGTACTAGCCCAGCAAGCGCGCGAGCGTGAGCAGCGCAAGCAGCACCATCCACAGCACCACCGAGCGCCAGACGAGCCCGACGATGCTGCGCAGGTGCCCGATCTCGGCTTCGCGGCCGGGCGTGCTGACGGTGCTGTCCGTGCCGTCCGCCGGCTCCGGGCCGAGCCCCGAACTGCGGAACTTCAAGCCTTCGCCGCCGAGCCGCACGTTCACGGCGCCCGATGTGGCGGCGAGGATGACGCCGTCGTTGTCGTTGGGGAAGCGCTGCGCGTAATTGCGCCAGCAGTCGATGGCTTCCTCGAAGCTGCCCACGACCGCGAAGGCCAGCGCGGTGAAGCGCGCCGGCACCCAGTCCACCACTTCCCACGCGCGAGCGGCCGCCGACTGCAGCGCCTCGCTCGCCGGCTGCACCTGCATGCGGCTGCGGTACCGCCAGTAGCGCGCCACGAACTCGCTCATGCGGTAGAACACCGCGCCCGCGGGCCCGAGCCCCAGTGCGGCGAGGATGGAGAACCATGCGAGCACGCCGAACACGTGCCGGTGCGCCGCGAGCACCGAGAACTCGATGACGTGCCGCACGATCTCGCTGCGCGGCAGCTCGCTCGCATCCACCTGCTGCCACTCGGCGAGCAGCTTGCGCGCCAGGGCCTCGTCGCCTGCGTCGAGCGCATCGCGGATCGCGGTGAAGTGGTGGCTGAATTGCCGGAAGCCGAGCGTGACGTAAAGCACCGCGGTGCTCCAGAGCACGGCGAAAGCCCAGCCGAGTGTGAGGACGAGCAGCCAGTGGATCGCGAGCACGGCGACCGCGGGCCCGCCGGCGGCCAGCGCCCAGGCCACCCAGCCGTGGTGCGGCTTGCCCGCGTCGAAATTGCGGCTGACCCAGCGCGCCCACCCGCGCAGGCCCGCGTGGATGGGGTTGCCCCGCCCGAGCGGGCGGACCTGCTCGATCAACAGAGCAAACAGGATCGCGAAGAACGCCATGCGACGATGATAGCCGCCGGTTTATGCAGAGAGGAAGCGGTAGAAGTTGCGCAGCATCGCCGCTGTTGCGCCCCAGATGAAACGGTCTTCGTAGGGCATGGAGAACCACTCGCGTCGCGCATTGGCCCACTCGACGGCATGGCGCCGGTGGTTGGCCGGGTTCATCAGGAAGTCCAGCGGCACCTCGAACGCATCGGCCACTTCATGCTCGTTGAGCGTGAGGCGGTAGCCGGGGTCCACGAGCGCGAACACGGGCGTGATGATGAAGCCGGTGCCGGTGGTGTAGGTGGGCATCTGGCCGATCACCTCCGCGGCTTCGCGCTCGAGGCCGATCTCCTCCTGCGCCTCGCGCAGCGCGGTGTGCGCCGCATCGACGTCGGTGTCGTCGCGCTTGCCGCCCGGGAAGGCGATCTGCCCCGAATGCGTCGACAGGTGCGACGTGCGCTCGGTCAGCAGCAGCATCGGCCGCTCGCGCTGCACGATGGGCACGAGCACGGAGGCGGGCGCGGGCGGGCGGTCCACGAAGCGCTTCTCGCGGTAGATCTCCGGCTCCCACGCGGGTGGCTGCGCGAAGCGCGTGCGCAGCGCGGGCGCCGCCAGCAAGTCCAGCGGTACCGGCGGCAGGTGCGAATCGACGCCGATCACCGGCACGGCCTTGGGGTCGAAGTTGGGCAGCTTCGACAGGGGCGTATCGGACGGGACGGAAGGGTCGATCGGTGTCATGCTTGGAAAAACAAACCGCCGCGGGCGACAGGCGCCGGCGGCGGTTGTTGAACGGGCAGCTCGTGCCGCTTATTCGGTGGCGGCCGCCTTGTTGTGGTGGGCCAGCTTTTCCTTGATGCGGGCCGACTTGCCGGAGCGCTCGCGCAGGAAGTACAGCTTGGCGCGGCGCACGTCGCCGCGGCGCTTGACTTCGATGCCGGCGATCAGGGGGCTGTAGGTCTGGAACGTCCGCTCGACGCCTTCGCCGCTGGAGATCTTGCGCACCGTGAAGGCGCTGTTCAGGCCGCGGTTGCGCTTGGCGATCACGACGCCTTCGTAGGCCTGCACGCGCTTGCGGTTGCCTTCGACGACGTTCACCGAGACGATGACGGTGTCGCCGGGGGCGAATTCGGGGACTTTCTTGCCCAGGCGGGCGATTTCCTCTTGCTCGAGGGTCTGGATGAGGTTCATGGCTTCGTGTGATCGTGCACGCGCTTCGGGATGAAGTTCGAAAACGCGCACTTGGCGTGTTTTCTCGTTATGTTGCCGTGCAGAGGATCAGGGAACCCGGGATTATAGCAATCCAGCCAGAAACGCCTCGTCCGCCTTGGAAAGCCGCCCCGCAGCGCGGGCTGCCTCGATCAACTCCGGCCGGCGGGCGGCCGTGATCTCCAGCCGGCGGTCGCGGCGCCAGCGCTCGATCTGGGCGTGATGGCCGGAGAGCAGCTCGGGTGGGGCCGCCATGCCCTCCCACTCCTCCGGCCGCGTGTAGTGCGGGCAATCGAGCAGCCCGTCCAGCGCCGGGTTAAAACTATCTTCTTGGTGGCTGCCCTCGTCGTTGAGCACGCCGGGCTGCAGCCGCGCCACGGCATCGAGCAGCGCCATCGCCGCGATTTCACCGCCGGACAGCACGAAATCGCCCAGGCTGAGCTGCACATCCACGTACTTGTCGATGAAACGCTGGTCGATGCCCTCGTAGCGGCCGCACAGCAGGATGGCGCCCTGCCCGCCGGCCCAGCGCTCCACCTCGCCGTGGTCGATGCGCCGCCCGACCGGAGAGAACAGCACCACCGGTGCAAGGCGCTCCGCGCGGATCGTTTCGAGGCAGCGCGCCAGCGGCTCGGCCATCATCACCATGCCCGGGCCGCCGCCGAAAGGGCGGTCGTCCACGCGCCGGTAGTTGCCCTGCGCGAAGTCGCGCAGGTTCCACAGCTTCACCTCGACCTGGCCCGTCTCGTAGGCGCGGCGCGTCACGCCCGCCTTGAGGAAGGGCTCGAAGAGCTCGGGGAACAGCGTGACGACGTCGAAGCGCACGGCATCAATCGTAGTCGCATTGATCTTTCGCAAGAGGGCCGGGGAACCCGCCGCATAGATTCAGCCCATCACACCAAGGAGGAGCGTGCATGTCGCCCCCGCCGCCGTTCGATGCCGCGCTGCCCGCGCCCGCCCTCGGGGTCCCCCAGTACCTCGACCAGACGTACTGGTGGGCCTATGTCCACCCCAATGCCGTCAGCACCTTCGAGCGCGAATGGCTGGTCAACCTCATCCTGTTCGGCAACTACGCGCGGCTGCGCGATGCGGCGCTGGCGGACCTCGGCGCGGCCGTCGAAGGCCGCACGCTGCAGGTGGCCTGCGTCTACGGCAACCTCACGCCGAAGCTGCGCGAGCGCCTCGCGCCCGACGCGAGCCTCGACGTCGTCGACATCCTGCCGATCCAGCTGCGCAACCTCGCCGCCAAGCTGCCCCGCGACCAGCGCGTGGCGCTGCTGCACGGGGACTCCGCCGCGCTCGCGTGCCCCGATGCGAGCTACGACCAGGTGCTCCTGTTCTTCCTGCTGCACGAACAGCCCGAGGCCGTGCGCCGCGCGACGCTCGCCGAAGCGGTGCGCGTCCTCAGGCCGGGCGGCCGCATCGTCGTCGTCGACTACCACCGCCCGCGCCCCTGGCACCCGCTCAAGCTGCTGATGACCGGCATCTTCCGCAAGCTGGAGCCGTTCGCCAGCGACCTGTGGGCGCACGAGGTGAGCGAGTTCCTGCCTGCCGGTGCGCGCGTCGAGCTGCGGTCCAAGCACACGTATTTCGGCGGCCTCTACCAGAAACTGGTGCTGGTGAAATGATGCAGACCTTCCATGCGGACGTCGCCATCGTCGGCGCGGGCGGCGCGGGCCTGAGGGCCGCCATCGCCGTGGCCGAGGCCGACCCGAAACTCAAGGTGGCACTGGTCTCCAAGGTCTACCCCATGCGCAGCCACACCGTTGCGGCCGAAGGCGGCGCGGCGGCGGTGACGCAGGCGCACGACAGCCTCGACGCGCACTTCCACGACACCGTGGCCGGCGGCGACTGGCTGTGCGAACAGGACGTCGTGGACTACTTCGTCGGCCAGGCGCACCGCGAGATGGTCCAGATGGAGCACTGGGGCTGCCCCTGGAGCCGCAGGGACGACGGGCACGTCAACGTGCGCGCGTTCGGCGGCATGAAGATCGAGCGCACGTGGTTCGCCGCCGACAAGACCGGCTTCCACATGCTGCACACGCTGTTCCAGACCTCGATCAAGTACCCGCAGATCCAGCGCTTCGACGAGCACTTCTGCGTGGACCTGGTCGTGGAAGACGGGCGGGTGCAGGGCGTCGTCGCCATCGACATCTCCACCGGCGAGTTCACGCTGGTTCAGGCGCCCAGCGTCATCATCGCCACCGGCGGCGCGGGCCGCGTGTTCCGCGAGAACACCAACGGCGGCATCGTCACGGGCGACGGCATGGCGCTGGCGTACAGGCACGGCGTGCCGCTGCGCGACATGGAGTTCGTGCAGTACCACCCCACCTGCATGCCCGGCACGGGGCTGCTCTTCACCGAGGCATGCCGGGGCGAAGGCGGTTTCATGTTGAACAAGGACGGCTACCGCTACCTGCAGGACTACGGCCTCGGCCCCGCGGAAGCAAAGCCGCGCAACAAGTTCATGGAGCTCGGCCCGCGCGACCGGCTCAGCCAGGCCTACTGGCACGAGAAGCAGAAGGGCCGCACGGTCACGACGCGGCACGGCGAAGTCGTGCACCTGGACCTGCGCCACCTCGGCGAGGCGCGGCTGCGCGAGCGGCTGCCGCAGATCTACGAGCTGGCTGTCGAATACCTCGGCGTCGATCCGGCGAAGGAGCCGATCCCCGTGCTGCCCGCCGTGCACTACACGATGGGCGGCATCCTGGCCGACGGCAGCACCGCGGCGCCGCTGCAGGGCCTCTACTCCGCGGGCGAATGCTCCAGCGTCGGCATCCACGGCGCGAACCGGCTCGGCTCGAACTCGCTCACGGAACTGCTGGTGTTCGGCAAGGTTGCGGGCGAGCAGGCGGCGATGAACGCGAAGTCCGCGCCGGTGATCGACACTGCGCGCGCCCTCGCCCAGGCCGAAGCCGCCCGCGAGCGCGCGCAGTCGCTCGTCACCGCGCGCGACGGCACCGAACGCATCGCCACGCTGCGCCGCGAGATGGCGCAGGCGATGGAAGACGGCTGCGGCATCTACCGCAGCGCGGACAGCATGCAGGCCGCCTGCGAGAAGCTCGCCGAATTGAAGGAGCGCGTGCGCAACGTGCGCCTGGACGACACTTCGAAGGCGTGGAACACCGAGTGGCTGCTCGCCATCGAGCTGGGCTACCAGCTCGACGTGGCGCAGGCGATGGCGCACTCGGCGCTGGAGCGGCGCGAGTCGCGCGGTTCGCACCAGCGGCTGGACGGGTTCACCGAACGCGACGACGTGAATTACCTGAAGCACTCGCTGGCCACGTATGCCGGTGCCGATGCGCCCCGCATCACCTACTCGGAAGTGAAGATCACGCGCTCGCCACCCGGCAAGCGCGTCTATGGCGCCGCCGGCGAACAGGCGGACGCCGAACGCAAAGCGAAGGAGGCCGCCCATGCGTGAGACGCCGGCGCGCATCGTCGAAGTGCAGGTCCTGCGCTATCGGCCGGAAGAGGACGAGAAGCCCGTGTGGCAAAGCTACGCGGTGCCCTTCACCGAGGACATGTCGGTGCTGCAGGCGCTGCAGTTCATCAAGGACGAACTGGACGGCTCGCTGGCGTTTCGCTGGTCGTGCCGCATGGCCATCTGCGGCAGCTGCGGGATGATGGTCAACGGCAAGCCAGAGCTGTCGTGCCAGACCTTCGTGCGAGACCTGCTGCCCGGCCCGGTGCGCATCGAGCCGCTCGCGCACCTGCCGATCGAGAAGGACCTCGTGGTGGATGTCGAGCCGTTCGTGAAGAAGCTCGAAAGCATCCAGCCGTACATCATCCCCAAGGAGCCGCGCTCGCTGGAGCAAGGCGAGTACCTGCAGACGCCGCACCAGCTGGAGCAGATCGAGCAGTTCAGCTCCTGCATCAACTGCATGCTGTGCTACGCGGCCTGCCCGCAGTTCGGGCTGGACCCGCAGTTCCTCGGCCCCGGCGTGCTCGCGCTGCTGCACCGCTACAACGCCGACTCGCGCGACGGCGGCAGGGCGCAGCGCATGCCGCTGCTCAATGCGCAGGAGGGCGTATGGAGCTGCACCGCAGTTGGCTATTGCTCGCAGGTGTGCCCCAAGCACGTCGACCCGGCGAATGCGGTCAACCAGAACAAGGTGGAAAGCGCGAAGGACTATTTCCTGCGCTTCCTCTCGCCGAAAGGGGGCCGGGCATGAGCTATGTAAGGCCGATGGCGGGATGGTGGAAGCGCGACCCCTTCTTCGTGCGCTACATGGCGCGCGAACTCACGGCGTTTGCCGTGCTGGCGTATGCGGTCGTGCTGGCCGTGGGGCTGGTGCGGCTCGCGCAGGGGGAGCTTGCGTACAACGGCTGGCTGCGCGCGGTGCAATCGCCCGCGGGGCTGGTGATGCACCTCGTGTTCTTCGTCTCGTTCCTCGTGCACTGCACGAGCTGGTTCGAGATCATGCCCAAGACGATGCCGATGATGGTCCTGGGCGGCAAGCGCGTTTCGGCCGCGGCCATCACGGGCTTTGGCACAGGGCTCGCGGTGGTCGTGACGCTAGCCGTGCTGGCGGTTGCGAGGTGGCTGCCATGAAGCGCTCGCACTCGCCCATCTTCTGGCTGCTGTTCGGCGCGGGCGGCATGCTCGCCGCGCTGCTGGGGCCGGCCCTGGTATACGTGACCGGTGTCGAAGCCGGCGGCGGCCTCGTCGTGTCGCCGCGCGCCATGGACTACGCCACCGTGCACGCCTTCGCGCACAACTGGCTCGGCAAGGGCTTCCTGTTCTTCGTGGTGTCGCTGTTCGCATGGCACGCGGTGCACCGCATCCTGTGCAGCCTGCACGACGTTGGCATCCACAAGACGCTGCCGGTGAAGTTCGGGTGCTATGGGGTCGCCGCGGCCGTCACGGCGGTGAGCGCGTACGCGCTGCTTCAGGTGTAGTCGGCCTGCCAATCGACGGTGATCTTCTTCGCGGCGAGGTCGACGGTGTCGACGTACGCCGACACGAAGGGGATCATGCGTTCCAGCTTCTTGTCGCCCGCTTCGTATTCGAGCACCAGCACGGTCTGCGGGCCGGTGGACAGGAGGTCCTTCACGCGGCCCATCGCGGCGCCTTCGCGGTTGACGACGTCCAGCCCCAGCAGGTCGACCCAGTAGTACTCGTCCTCGCCGGCCGTGGGGAAGCTGGAACGCGCCACGAACACGCGCGCGCCCTTGAGCGCCTCGGCCGCATTGCGGTCGTCGACCTCGTGCGCGCGCGCGACGATGCTGTCCGAATGCTCTTTCGCTTCGGCGATGCGCAGCAGCGCCGTGCCGGTGAAGGCGGGCTTCACGGCTTTTTCGGGAGGCTGGAGGAACCAGCGCCTGGAAGAAAAAAGCGCCTGGGGATCGGCGCTGTGGGGGAGGACCTTGAACCAGCCCTTGATCCCCCAGGCATCGGCGATGCGCCCGACTTCGATGGCATCCGCGGGCAATTCCGCGGCTTCGAGGCCGGGCAGCATGCCAGGGAGACTTACGCTGCGGCGGCGGCCGGCGTCTTGGCGGCGGCTTGCTTCATCAGGCGCGCCACGGTGGGCGAGGGCTGGGCGCCCTTGCCGATCCACTCGGTCAGGCGGTCCTGCGCGAGGCGCAGGCCCTCTTCGCCTTCCTTGGCGGTGGGGTTGTAGAAGCCGACGCGCTCGATGAAGCGGCCGTCGCGGCGCACGCGCTTGTCGGCGACGACGATGTTGAAGAACGGGCGATGCTTGGAACCGCCGCGCGAGAGTCGGATGACGACCATTGATTTATCCTTCGGGTGGCTGACACGACCGGGACGGTGTTGTCCTGGCCTTATTGCAAAAGTGTGAGACACGCGACACGGCCACCCGGCCGGCGCCACTCTGCAGAGCCCGCGATTATAACGTCTTCTTTCCAAATGCTCACGATCCGCCCCAGCAAAGACGCCGACGTGCCGAAGATCACGGCCATCTATGCCCACCATGTCCTCAATGGCACAGGCACGTTCGAGACCACGCCGCCCACCGAGGCCGAGATGGCCACGCGCCGCGCCGACGTCCTCGGCAAGGGCCTGCCGTACCTCGTCGCGGAGGAGGACGGCCAACTGCTGGGCTTCGCCTACTGCCAGTGGTTCAAGCCCCGGCCCGCGTACCGGTTCTCCGCCGAGGACTCGATCTACATGCACCCCGACTCCCGCGGCAAGGGCCACGGCAAGGCGCTGCTCACCGAGCTCGCGAAACAGGCGGAGGCGCTCGGCGTGCGCAAGCTCATCGCGGTGATCGGCGATTCGGCCAACGCCGGCTCCATCGGCGTGCACCGCGCCATCGGCTTCACACCCGCCGGCGTCATCAAGTCCTGCGGCTGGAAGTTCGAGAAGTGGCTGGACATCGTGCTGATGGAAAAAGCGCTTGGCGCGGGTGACACCCAGCCGCCGAAGGAATGAAGAACAAGACGCTGGCCGCCTGGCTGGCCTTCCTCGGAGGCCCGCTCGGGCTGCACCGCTTCTACCTGCGCGGCTTCGGCGACGTCCTCGGCTGGCTGCTGCCGGTTCCGACGGCCCTCGGCCTCTACGGTATCGAGCGCGTCCAGCAGTTCGGGCAGGACGACGTGGCGAGCTGGTGGCTGATCCCGTTGCTGGGGTTCACCATCGCGGGCTGCTGCCTCACCGCCATCGTCTACGGCCTGATGACGCGGGAGAAGTGGAACGCGAAGTTCGGCCAGCCCGAGGACGCCGATGCGGGCGGCACCAGCTGGTTCACCATCTTCGCGATCGTGCTCTCGCTCATGATCGGCGCGGGTGTGCTGATGGCGAGCATCGCCTTCAGCTTCCAGCGCTACTTCGAGTACCAGGTGGAAGAGGGACGCCGCATTTCCCAATAGTCGGCAGTAACCGCATCGTTCCATGCGCGTTCGGCATGCACAGCGCGCAACGGTTCAGCTAGATTGGCTCGTCCAGCCACTCTTCATACAGGAGACCGCCATGGACAGCGCCGCCCACAAGGCCGACGCCGAATTCACCATCCGGGCCCAGGAGCCCTCCGACGCGCGCGCCGTCTCGGCGATGCTGGGCACGCCCGGCACGTTTGAAGGCCTGCTGCAGCTGCCGGACATGCCCGTCGCATCGCGCCTGGAATACCACGAGAAGATCGAGCCCGGTGCGTGTCGGCTCGTCGCGGTGGCGAACGACGGCCTCATCATCGGTTCGGCGGGGCTGCACAACATCGCGAACACGATGCGCCGCGCGCACGTGCGCATGCTGGGCATCGGCATCCTGCCCCAGTGGCAAGGCAAGGGCGTGGGCCGCGCGCTCATGTCGCGGCTGCTGGACTGGGCCGACAACTGGACCACGGTGCTGCGCATCGAGCTGACGGTGCACGCGGACAACGACCGGGCCATCGCGCTCTACAAGAGCCTCGGCTTCGTGGAGGAAGGCCGCCACCGCGCGTACGCGATCAAGGACGGGCGTTTCGTCGACGCGTTCTCCATGGCCCGCCTGCACCCCAACCCGCCGGAGCTGCCGGTCTAGCTCAGAAGATCTGGAGCGACACCCAGTAGGCGATGGCGGCGACGAACGCGCTGGCCGGGATCGTGAAGATCCACGCCCACACGATGTTGCCCGCCACGCCCCAGCGCACGGCGCTGGCGCGCTGCGTGGAGCCCACGCCCACGATCGCACCCGTGATCGTGTGCGTGGTCGACACCGGGATGCCCAGCGCCGTGGCGAGGAACAGCGTGAGCGCCCCACCCGTCTCGGCGCAGAAGCCGCCCACGGGCTTGAGCTTGGTGATCTTCTGCCCCATCGTTCGCACGATGCGCCAGCCGCCGAACATCGTGCCGATGCCGATGGCGACGTAGCAGGCGAGCACCACCCAGTAAGGCGGATGCGCGGCGCCCTGCGCGACGTAGCCGGTGGCGATCAGCAGCATCCAGATGATGCCGATGGTCTTCTGCGCGTCGTTGCCGCCGTGGCCCAGGCTGTACGCGCCCGCGGACACGAGCTGCAGCCGACGGAACCAGCGGTCCACCCGCGCGGGCGTCGTGCGCCGGAAGACGTGCGCCACCACCACCATCATCAGGGAGCCGAGCAGGAAGCCGAGCAGGGGCGAGACGAAGATGAACAGCACCGTCTTGCCGATGCCGGTGGCGACCAGGTGCGACGCCCCGCCCTTCGCGATGACCGCGCCCACGATGCCGCCGATCAGCGCATGCGACGAGCTGCTGGGGATGCCGTACCACCACGTGATCGCGTTCCACGTGATCGCGCCCACCAGCGCGCCGAACACCACATGCGTGTCCACCACGCCGGGCTCCACGATCCCCTTGCCCACCGTGGCCGCCACGCTCAGGTGGAAGATGAAGATGGCCACCACGTTGAAGAAGGCGGCGAACAGCACCGCCTGCGTCGGCTTGAGCACGCCTGTGGAAACGACCGTCGCGATGGAATTGGCGGCGTCGTGGAAGCCGTTCATGAAGTCGAACAGCAGCGCGACGACCACCAGCATCACGACGACCCACAGGGCCACCTGCACCGTTTGCATCAGCAGCCTTTCAGTGGTGCTCGAGGACGATGCCTTCGAGCACGTTGGCCACGTCCTCGCACTTGTCCGTGATGCTCTCCAGCAGCTCGTAGATGGCCTTGAGCTTGATGACCTCCAGCACGTCCGGCTGCTCGCGGAACAGCTTGCTCATGGCCGAGCGCATCACGCGGTCGGCGTCGGACTCGAGGCGGTCGATCTCCTCGCAGGTCTTGAGCACCGCCTCGGCGCAGCCGGGGTCGCCCAGCTTGCCGATCAGGGCCACGGCTTCCTTGACGCGCTCGCAGCACTTGACGGAGAGGTCCGTCAGGCGGGTGATCTCCTCGGTCATCGCGCGCACGTCATAGAGCGCCATGGTCTCGGCCGAGTCCTGCATCAGGTCGGCCACGTCGTCCATCGTGTTGATCAGCTTGTGGATCTGGTCGCGGTCGATGGGCGTGATGAAGGTCTTGTGGATCAGGCGGTTGACCTCGTGCGTCACCCGGTCCGCCGCGCGCTCGGCGTTGTCCACGTCGCGGTTGTACTGCTCGCGAAGGTGAAGGTCGTTGTAGTTGGCCACCAGGTGCGAGAACGCGCGTGCTGCTTCCACGATGCGGTCCGCATGCTGGTTGAACAGTTCGAAGAAGTTGCCTTCGCGGGGGAGCAGTTTTCCTAGCAGCATGCGCGGAAGTGTAACTGCCGCTTCCTCGTCAGCTGTTGCGGAATATGAAATAGACAGCGCCCACCATACAGAGCGCGGCCCAGAGGTAATCCAGCTTGAGCGGCTCCTCGAGGTACAGCACGGCGAAGGGCACGAACACGGCGAGCGTGATCACTTCCTGCATGATCTTGAGCTGGCCGACCGTGTAATGCGCCTGCTGGAAGCCGATGCGGTTGGCCGGCACCTGCAGCAGGTACTCGGCCAGCGCGATGCCCCAGCTCACGAGCGCCGCGATGTACCAGGGCGCGGTGGCGAGGTTCTTCAGGTGGCCGTACCAGGCCATCGTCATGAACACGTTGGACGCGACGAGCAGCAGCACCGTCTGCAGCGAAAACGGGATGGAAGCAAGAAGGGTCATGCTGGGATTATCGGAAGGCTTGGTGTACGTCGATGAGCACCTGCTCGTGCTGGAGAAGCCGGCGGGCATGCTGGCCGTGCCGGGCCGGGGCGCGGACAAGCAGGACTGCCTGTCGGTGCGCGCGCAGCGCATGTGGCCGGACGCGCTGATCGTGCACCGGCTGGACATGGCCACGTCCGGGCTCGTCGTGATGGGGCGCGGGGCGGCGATGCAGCGGGCGCTGTCGATGGCGTTCGCCGAGCGGCGAGTCGACAAGCGGTATGTCGCCGTGGTTGCCGGTGCCATGCCGGGCGACGAAGGCGTGGTGGACCTGCCGCTGGCGGTGGATTGGCCGAACCGGCCCCGGCAGAAGGTCGACACCGAGCGGGGCAAGCCGAGCGCCACCCGCTGGCGCGTGCTCGCGCGCGAGGGTTCGACGACGCGCGTGGCGCTCGACCCGGTGACGGGCCGCTCGCACCAGCTGCGCGTGCACATGCTCGCGATCGGGCACCCGATCCTCGGCGACGCGCTCTACGCGCCGGAGCACGCCGCGCCGCGGCTGATGCTGCACGCCGCCGCGCTGGCATTCGCGCATCCCGCCACCGGCGAAGCCCTGCGTTTCGAAAGCAGCGTTCCCTTCTGAGGGCTAAACTGCGGCGATGCATCCGCCCAACCTCGCGCGGCGCAGCGCGGCCGCCGCCCTCATCGCCCTGCCCGCGCTCTGGCGCGGCGCGTGGGCCCAAGCCGCGCGCAAGCTGACGCCCTCGCAGACCGAGGGCCCGTTCTACCCCGTCGCGCTGCCGGCGGACTCCGACTTCGACCTCCTGCGCAACGGCAAGCTGCAATACGGCCGCGGCCAGCCCGCATGGGTCGAAGGCCAGGTGCTCGACCCGCAGGGCCGGGCGGTCGGCGGCGCCACGGTCGAGATCTGGCAGTGCGACGAAGCCGGCCACTACCACCACCCCGGCGACGGCGGCCGCGCCGACCCGGCCTTCCAGGGCTTCGGCCGGGTCAACGTCGGCGCGGACGGCAAGTACCGCTTCCGCACGATCAAGCCCGTTCAGTACTCGGGCCGCACGCCCCACATCCACTTCAAAGTGAAGCTGGGCGGCCGGGAGCTGCTGACGACGCAGCTCTACGTCGAAGGCGACGCCGGCAACGAGCGCGACTTCCTGTGGCGCAACCTCCCCGCCGACGCGCGCGCCGCCCTCACCGTCCCCTTCCAGCGCGGCGCCGACGGCCTGCGCGCCGAATTTCCCATCGTGGTGAACGCATGACCAAACACCTCACCATCCTCACCGGCGCCTCGCGCGGCATGGGCCTCGCGATGGCCGAACAACTCGTCGACGCGGGCCATGCGCTCGTGTGCATCTCGCGCAAGACGAACGACGACCTCGCTGCACGAGCGCGCGACAAGGGCGTGCGCTGCGAGCAGTGGCCGCAGGACCTCGGCCGTGCCGAGACGGCCGCGGCGCGGCTCGAAGGCTGGCTCACCGACTTCGACCACCGCTCGCTCGACTCGGTCACGCTGATCAACAACGCGGGGCTCATCCCGCGCATCGCGCCGCTGGGCGAGATCCCCCTCGCGCAGCTGGCGGAATCGATGCGCGTCGACCTGGAAGCGCCGATGCTGCTGACGGCCGCTTTCCTCAAGGCCACGGCCGACTGGAAAGCGCGCCGCAAGGTCCTCAACATCTCCTCCGGGCTCGGCCGCCGCGCCATGGCCGCGCAGGCGCCCTACTGCGCCGCCAAGGCCGGCATGGACCACTTCACCCGCTGCGTCGCGCTGGAAGAGGCCGAGCGGCCCAACGGCGCGAAGGTGTGCTCGCTGGCGCCGGGCGTGATCGACACCGACATGCAGGTGCAGCTGCGCGCGGCCGACCCCGGCCAGTTCCCGGACCTGGGCAACTTCGTCGGCATGAAGGAGCGCGGCGCGCTCGCCTCGCCGCAGGCGGCCGCCGCGCGCGTGCTGGCCTACCTCAACCGGCCCGATTTCGGGCACCAGCCGGTCGCCGACGTCAGGGATTGACGTAGGTAAATGCACGGACCGCCGCCGCGGCTAAAGTGATCGCTTCCCCTTTTTCCTGCCCATCGGAGACCTGCCATGCCCCGTGAAGTCGTCGTCGTCAGCGCCGTGCGTACCGCCATCGGTACCTTCGGCGGTTCGCTCAAGGATGTGCCGCCCGTCGACCTCGGCGCGCTGGTGGTGAAGGAATCGCTGGCGCGCGCCGGCGTTCCCGGCGGCGACGTCGGCCACGTGGTGTTCGGCCACGTCGTCAACACCGAGCCGCGCGACATGTATCTCTCGCGCGTGGCGGCCATCAACGGCGGCTGCGCCGAAGGCACGCCAGCCTTCAACGTCAACCGGCTCTGCGGCTCGGGCCTGCAGGCCATCGTGTCCGCCGCGCAGACCATCCTGCTGGGCGACGCCGACGTCGCCATCGGCGGCGGCGCGGAGAACATGAGCCGCGCACCCTATGCGGACCTGAGCACGCGCTGGGGCGCGCGCATGGGCGATGCCAAGCTGGTCGACATGATGGTCGGCGCGCTGCACGACCCCTTCCACACGATCCACATGGGCGTGACCGCGGAGAACATCGCCGCCAAGTGGGGCATCACGCGCGAGGACCAGGACAAGCTGGCGGTGGAGAGCCACAACCGCGCCGAGCGCGCGACCACCGCCGGTTACTTCAAGGAGCAGATCGTCCCGGTGGTCAGCAAGGGCCGCAAGGGCGACGTGGTGTTCGACACCGACGAGCACTTCCGCGCGGGCGCCAAGCTGGAGGACTTCGCCAAGCTCAAGCCGGTGTTCGTCAAGGAGAACGGCACGGTGACGGCGGCCAATGCTTCGGGCATCAACGACGCGGCCGCCGCGGTGGTGCTGATGGACCGCGCCGAGGCCGACAAGCGCGGCCTGAAGCCGCTCGCGCGCCTCGTCTCCTACGCGCACGCGGGCGTGGACCCCAAGTACATGGGCATCGGCCCGGTGCCGGCCACTCGCAAGGCGCTGGAGAAGGCGGGCCTGAAGGTGAAGGACCTCGACGTCGTCGAAGCCAACGAGGCGTTCGCCGCGCAGGCCTGCGCCGTGTCGCGCGACCTCGACCTCGACCCGGCGAAGGTCAACCCGAACGGCTCCGGCATCTCGCTCGGCCACCCGATCGGTGCGACCGGTGCGCTGATCACCGTGAAGGCGCTGCACGAGTTGAAGCGCATCAACGGCCGCTACGCGCTGGTGACGATGTGCATCGGCGGCGGGCAAGGCATCGCCGCGATCTTCGAGCGCGTTTAAGGCGTCAGTCCCCCTGGAAATTGCCCGCGCGGTACGTCAGGACCAGCGTGTCCCGATGGCCGTGCGGCCCCACCGGCTGGATCGGGGTGGTCTCGTGGATCACCCGCTCGTCGTCCAGCAACAGCAGGCTCCACGGCTGCGTCAGCGTGAAGCGCTGGCCCGCCGGCCCGTCGGCCTGGAAGACGCGGGTCTCGCCACCCTTGATGTTCTCGCGCCCCACGAGGAACACCGCCACCAGGTCGACGCCGTCGCGGTGCGCGCCTTCAGGCGTCGGCCGCCCGATACCGCCCTCGGTGTCGATGCGGAACTGGTGCGCCTCCACATACCACGGCCGTGCACCTTTGAGCGCCGAGCTCGTGCGCGCCAGGGCCCGCAGCAGCCGTGACCACGCGGGCGATTGGGCAACCGCCGTCTCCATCGGCTCGAACCACCGTTGCATGCCGCCGTGCAGCGCGTTGTATTCCACCGGCTGCCAGTGCGCCCGGTGCGGCGCGAGGGTGAGCTGGTCGCCCTCGACGACGAAGCAAGAATGCCGCCGCTTGCGGTAGCGCCCGCCGTCCTTCAGGTAGTTGTCGGGCGCGAGCGCGTCCCACGACGGGCGCAGCGCCTGCAGCTCCTCGACCGCGCAGCCGCAAAGCTCGCCCACGCCGCGCGGGCTGAGCACGGCATAGCCCTGCTGGCGCAGTTGCGTGTCGAGCTGGTCGGGGTAGGTGTAGGCGGGGCTCAGCAGCATGGCCGCCAGCTTAACCGTTCGGGTTGCGCACCGCAGCAACGGGCCCTTTGCTGACGTCGGTCAAGTCCACACCGCCGGCGTGCCGATAGTGTTGGCACCGAGGAAACGCAAATGCCCACTCTCACCTGGACCGACAAGCTCGCCCTCGGCCTGCCCGAGATGGATACCACGCACCGCGAGTTCGTCGAGCTGCTCGCGCACGCCAGGCGGTGCGACGCCGAGTCGCTGCCCGCCGCGTGGCGCGCGCTGGTCGAGCACACGGACGCGCACTTCGCGCGCGAGGAGAAGTGGATGCACGACAGCCGCTTCCACGCCTGCCAGTGCCACGCCGCCCAGCACAAGGTGGTGCTGCGCGTGCTGCACGAAGGCCAGATGCTCGCGGACCGCGGCGACATCGTGCCGGTGCGCGCGATGATCGAGGAGCTCGCCTTGTGGTTCCCGCAGCACGCGCAGACGATGGACGCCGCGCTCGCGGAGCACCTCCTCGCGAGGCAGGCTACTGCAGCGGCTTGAGCCGCGCGAGGATCGTCGGCAGGAACTCCGTCACCGTCGGGTGCACCGGCAGCGCGTCCTTCATCACCTTCCAGCTCGCCCCGGTGGCCATGAACAGCGAAATCGCCTGGATGATCTCGTCGCCGTTGATGCCGAGGACGGCCGCGCCGACGAAGCGCTCGGTGTCCGCATCCACCAGCAGCTTCACGAGGCCGGTGGTCTCGCTCTCTTCCTTGGCGCGGCTCACGTTCTTCATGTCGAAGGTGGCCATGAGAATGCGCTTGCCGCTCGCCCGCGCCTCGGCCTCGGACATACCCACGCGCCCGAGCGGCGGGTCGGTGAACATCGCATAGACCATCGTCCGCTCGTCCGCCGAGCGCGAACCGCCGGCATGGTTGGCGAGCACGATCTCCTGGTCGTGGTAGCTCGTGTGCGTGAACGCGCCGCGCTTGTTGATGTCGCCCAGCGCCCAGATGCCGGGGACGTTGGTTTCCAGCTTCCCGCTGACGTTGACGAAGCCGCGCGCGTCGGTCTCCACGCCCACCGACGCGAGGTTCAGCTTGTCCGTGTTGGGCAGGCGCCCCGTGGCAACGAGCACATGCGAGCCGCGCGCGATGTTGGCGCCGGCGCGCACGACGATGTCGCCGCCATCGCTCTCGACGCGGTCGATGCCGTGCCCCGTGAGCACCGTCACGCCTTCACCCTGCAGGAACTGCGTGATGCACGCCGACACGTCCTCGTCCTCGCGGCTGGTGATGCGCGGCCCCGGCTCGATGACCGTGACCTCGCTGCCCAGCCGCCGGAAGATCTGCCCCATCTCCAGCCCGATGTAGCTGCCGCCGATGACGAGCAAATGGCGCGGCCGCTCGCGCAGCTTGAGCAGCGAGACGTTGTCGAGATACGGCACGTCGGCCAGGCCCGGGATCGGCGGGATGAACGGCCGCGTGCCGGTGTTGAGATAAATCCGTCGCGACTTCAGCCGCTCGCCGCCGGCATCGACGACGAAGTCATCGCCGTCGCGGCCCACGAACGAGCCCCAGGCCTTGAACAGCTTCACGCGCGCTTGCCCGCCCACCCAGCTTTCCAGGCTGCCGCGCGACTCGTCGACTCGGTCCTGCATCCGCGCCATCGCGGCCGCGAAATCCACCTCGACCGCGCCCACGTGCACGCCGAATTCCGCCGCCCGGCGCGCGACGTACGCCACGCGCGCGCTCTTGCGCAATGTCTTGGTGGGCGTGCAGCCCTCGTTGACGCAGGTGCCGCCCAGGTGCACCGCCTCGATGAGGGCGACGGATTCGCCGCGCGCGGCGAGCCCCATGGCAAGGGCGGGGCCGGCCTGGCCGGCACCGATGATGATCGCGTCGAAGGTGTCCATGGAGCAACAGTCGCGCGAGGGCGCGCTTTGCTTACTCGACCTTCACACCCTTCCAGAAAGCCACGCGGTCGCGCACCATTTCGGCCTCGGGCTTCGGGTCGGGGTAGTACCAAACGGCGTCGGCGTTCAGGTCGCCATTGACGAGCAGCGAGTAGTAGCTCGCCGTGCCCTTCCAGGGGCAGACGGTGTGGGTGTTGCTGAAGCTGACGTATTCGCGCTTCAGGGCGGACGCGGGGAAATAGTGGTTGCCTTCGACCACGACCGTGTCGTCGCTTTCGGCGATGGTGGCGCCGTTCCAGGTGGCTTTCATGATTCGGGAGCGTACAGCCAATGCACGCTGAAGAGCTGCCGTGCGTCGCACCACACCGGCCCGGGCCGGAAGCCCGCCTCCATCGCCAGCGCGCGCAAGCCCTCGATGGTGAACTTGTACGAGTTCTCCGTGTGCAGCGCCTCGCCCTCCGCGAAATCGAACCGCTGGCCGCACACCGTGACCTGCTGCGCGCGGCGGCTGACGAGGTGCATCTCGATGCGCTGCTGCCGCGGCTCGTAGAAGGCGTAGTGCGCCCACTGGTCCAGCGCGAAGTCGGCGCCCAGCTCGCGATTCGCGCGCGCCAGCAGGTTCAGGTTGAAAGCCGCCGTCACACCCGCCGAGTCGTTGTACGCCGCGTGCAGCACCGCGGGGTCCTTCACCAGGTCCGCGCCCAGCAGCAGCGCGCCGCCGCGCAGCACCTGGCCCGCCACTTCGAGAAAGTGCACCGCCTCGCGCGGCGTGAAGTTGCCGATGGTGGAGCCGGGGAAGAAGCCGATGCGCCGCCCGCCGCCCGCTCGCGGCACCGGCAGCAGCACGCGCTGCGTGTAGTCCCCGACGACCGGGTGCACGTCGAGGCCCGGGTAGTCGCGCCGCAGGGCCGCCGCGCTGCCGGCGAGGTGGTCGCCGGAGATGTCCACCGGCATGTAGCGCGCCGGTTCCTTCATCGCATCGAGCAGCAGGCGGATCTTCAGCAGCGAGCCCGCGCCGAACTCCACGATCTCGGCACGCGGCCCCGCGAGCTGCGCGACCTCGCCCGCGCATTGCGTGAGGATGCCGATCTCGGTGCGTGTCGGGTAGTACTCCGGCAATTCGCAGATCGCGTCGAACAGCTGCGAGCCCGCGCTGTCGTAGAAGTACTTGGGCGAGATGCTGCGCGGCCGCGTGTCCAGCGCCTTGAGCATGTCGGCCGCGAACTCGCTGCCGGCACGCGGCGCGGCCGCGTCGGCGCTGCCGGGGACGAGGCTGGGAGACATCATGCGGCGTCCTTCGCGAGCCGCAGCCCGCTGAACTGCCAGCGCGCGGCCGGCGGGAAAAAGTTGCGGTACGTGGGCCGCACGTGGCCCGGCGGCGTCGCCACGCTGCCGCCGCGCAGCACGAGCTGGCCCACCATGAACTTGCCGTTGTATTCGCCGACGGCGCCGGCGAACGGCTGGAAGCCGGGGTACGGGTCGTAGGACGAGCGCGTCCACTGCCACACGTGCCCGGTGAGCTGGCGCATGCCCGGCAAGGCCGCGGCCGCCTCCCACTCGAACTCGGTGGGCAGGCGCGCACCGGCCCAGTGCGCATACGCGGCCGCTTCGTAGAAACTGAGGTGCGCGACAGGCGCGGACGGGTCGAGCGGATGCACGCCGTCGAGGCCGAACACGTGCCAGCCGGGCCCTGCCAGACGAGCGTCGCCCGGTGCCAGCCAATAAGCCGGCGACTTCCAGCCCTGCGACTGCACGGCGGCCCAGCCGTCGGAGAGCCAGTGCGCGGGATTGGCATACCCGCCGTCCTCGATGAAATCGAGGAACTCGCCGCAGGTGACCAGCCGGTCCGCGATGCGGTACGGCTGCAGCAGCGCGTCGTGCCGCGGCGTCTCGGTGTCGAAGGCAAAGCCCTCGCCCGCATGGCCGGCCTTCACGACACCGCTCGGCCCCTCCAGCCATTGCATCGGCCGCACCGGCTCCATCGCCACGAGCAGGCGCGGCGCACGGTAAGGCGGCAACAACGGGTTGCACGACAGCGCATGCAGGATGTCCGTGAGCAAGAGTTCCTGGTGCTGCTGCTCGTGGTGCAGCCCGAGCTCGATGAGCGGCGCGGCGGCGTGCCAGCCGCCGGCCTCGGCGATGAACGCCGCCATCGCCGCATCGACATGCGCGCGGTACGCATGCACTTCCTCGAGCGAAGGCCGCGTGAGCAACCCGCGCTGCGGCCGCGCGTGGCGCGGCCCGAGCGATTCGTAGTACGAGTTGAAGAGGTAGAAGTAGCGCTCGTCGAAAGCGCGGTACCCCGGCGCATGCGGCCGCAGCACCACCGCCTCGAAGAACCAGCTGGTGTGCGCCAGGTGCCACTTGGTGGGGCTGGCATCGGGCATGGACTGCACGCACTGGTCTTCCGCCGACAGCGGCGCGGCCAGCGCGAGCGTGTGGGCGCGCACCTGCGCGTAGCGCTGCACGGCGTTGGGGCGCGGCCCGGTGGCCGGCGCGGACGATTCCCTGGCGGACATCCGGTCTCCTGTTGTCTTGATCATCCGTCGGCGTCCCCTCTCAAATCATTACAGCACACCCCCTTCGGGCGCGTCTCCTGACAACTTCGGTGTCACTTTCGCAACCGCCCGCGCGCCGCCCCTGGCCTACCATCGCGCGCCATGAACCTCACCGCCCTTGCCAACCACCAGGTCCGCCTTGCCCGCCGCCCCAACGGCATGCCCGTGCGCGAGGACTGGTCCTTCACCACCGAACCCGTCGCCGAGCCCACCGATGGCGGGGTGCTCGTCAAGACGCTGTCGCTCTCGCTCGACCCCGCCATGCGCGGCTGGATGAACGACGCCAAGAGCTATATCCCGCCGGTGGGGATCAACGAGGTGATGCGCGCGGGGGGCGTCGGCAAGGTGATCGCGTCGAAGAACCCGAAGTACGCCGTTGGCGACCTCGTCTCCGGCGCGCTCGGCGTGCAGGAATACGCGGCGTTCGGGGAAGCGGAGGCGAAGAAGGCGGGGCTGGTGAAGATCGACACGCGCGCCGGCACCATCAACCAGTGGCTCAACGTGCTGGGCATGCCGGGCATGACCGGCTACTTCGGCCTGCTCGACGTGGGCCAGCCGAAGCCCGGCGACACGGTGGTCGTGTCCGGCGCGGCCGGTGCGGTGGGCCAGACGGTGGGCCAGCTCGCGAAGATCAAGGGTTGCCGCGTCGTCGGCATCGCGGGCGGGCGTGCTAAATGCGACTGGGTGGTGGGCGAGCTGGGCTTCGATGCGTGCATCGACTACAAGGCCGGCAACGTGAAGGCGGCGCTGAAGGAGCACTGCCCCAAGGGCGTGGACGTCTACTTCGACAACGTCGGCGGCGAGATCCTCGACGACGTGCTCACGCGCCTGGCGCGTGGCGCGCGCATCGTGATCTGCGGCGCGATCAGCCAGTACAACAACACCACGGCCGTGCAGGGGCCGAAGAACTACCTGTCGCTGCTGGTGTTCCGTGCGCGCATGGAAGGCATGGTGGTGTTCGACTATGTCGAGCGCTTCCCGCAAGCGGTGGCGGAGCTCGCGGGTTATTTGCGCGACGGGCGCATGAAGAGCAAGGAAGACGTGGTCCAGGGGATCGAGAACTTCCCCGACACGCTCCTGAAGCTTTTCAAGGGCGAGAACTTCGGCAAGCTGGTGCTGCAAGTGGCGCAAGACTGATCAGTCGCTGCGCAGCGCGTACCAGCTCCCGAGCTTGCCCGGGTTGTCGTCCACGCGCACGAAGTACACCGGCAGTTCGCACGCGCGCCACTTGATGCAATGCCGGTCCCACTTGCGCACCTGCCCCGAGGGCACGTACAGGTAGACCGGCTGCGTGCCCGGCGGCAGCAGGACGCCGGCGGCGACCACGGGCTGCTTGTAGACCACCGGCGGCGGCCTGCCGTCGCCGGGGTCGATGCGGCCGTAGACGCCGGCGCGCAGCTCGCCGCCGGCCGTCACATTGCGGTACTTCAGCGGCGACGCCACCGACGCAGCGGCCGCGACGAGAGCCGCCGCGAGCACGATGGCGCTACGGCTTCGCATGGGCGGGCGCGGCGGGCGGGCCGCCCATCACGGCGGAGCGCGTGGCGGCATCCGGCGAGCCGGACAGCGGCGGCGCCGTCACCACGGACTGCTGCGAGATCGCTTCGCTCGGGCGCGGTACGTCGCCCGTGCCGTGCCGCGCGAACCACACCGTGAGCAATGCCACCACGGCTACGGCAACGGCTGCGGCGGCCGCGATGCCGGACTTCGGGTCCTTCATGGTCGGGATGTCCTTTCCTGCTGGGCTTGTTGTAGCCAGCAGGAACGCACCGCGTTGTAAGGCGACTCCGCCGAGGGTGTAGGACTACACCCTCGAATTGCGGTTGGCCTCGTTCACCGTGATCCAGAAGTCGTACACCTTGCCGATCTTGGCGCGCAGCTCTTCCAGCTGCACGCTCTTGCGCACGACGCTGTTGGCGCCGGCCTCGTAGCAGCGGTCGAGCTCGGCCCTGTCGGTGACGGCGGAGAGCATCACGACCGGGATGGACGCGGTCGTGGAGTCGCCGCGAATGGCCTTGAGCACCGCCACGCCGTCCATGCGCGCCATGCGCAGGTCGAGAATGACCAGGCGCGGCAGCCGCCTCGGGTCGCGGCCGGTGTGGGCACCGCGGGCATGCAGGTAGTCGAGCGCGTCCTCGCCGCTCACCGCCACCGCGATGCGCGAACGCTCGCAGCGCGTTTCGAGGGCGAGCACGATCAGTTCCCGGTGGTCGGGGTCGTCTTCCACGACGAGGATGATTTCTTCGGCCATCCTTCTGGGTGTCAAACGGCGCCGTTGGGATGCGTGGGGTCCACCCACAGCACCTGCTCGGGCTTCTCGACAGGCTCGATGTCGAGGTTCACCGCAACGGCCTGCCCGTCGCTGCGGCACAGCACGCACTCCAGCACCTCGGTCGGGCTGGCGTTGATCTCCTGGTGCGGCACATAGGGCGGCACGTAGATGAAGTCGCCCGGCCCGGCCTCGGCCGTGAACTCGAGCTTCTCGCCCCAGCGCATGCGCGCGCGGCCGCGCACGACGTAGATCACGCTTTCCAGGTGCCCGTGGTGGTGCGCACCCGTCTTCGCGTCCGGGTGGATGCTGACCGTGCCGGCCCACAGCTTCTGCGCGCCGACCCGCGCGAAGTTGATCGCCGCCTTGCGGTCCATGCCGGGCGTCTGCGCGGTGTTGGGGTCGAGCTGGTTGCCGGGGATGACGCGCACGCCGTCGTACTTCCACGCCGGCGCCTTGCCGTGCTCGTGGCCGCCGCCGTCCGGGTGCTCGTGCCAGTGCGAAGGGTGCTCGTGGGTCATGGTCTCAGCGTAGCGCGGCCATGCGCGCCGTCAAGTCAACTTCCTTCTAGCCAGCTCCGCCCCTTTGGCGAGCGCTTCGAGCTTGCGCATCGCGATGTCGCGGTTCATCGGCGCCATGCCGCAGTTGGTGCACGGCAGCAGCTTGTCGCGCGCAACGAATTGCAACGCCTTGCCGATCGTCTCGGCCACCTGCTCGGGCGTTTCCACCTCGTCGCTGGCGACGTCGATCACGCCGACCATCACTTCCTTGCCGGCCAGCAGCTTCATCAGGTCGGGCGGCACGTGCGAGTGGTAGCACTCCAGGCTCACCTGGTCGATGCGGCTCTTCGCGAGCGCGGGGAAGACTTCCTCGTACTGGCGCCACTCGTCGCCGAGCGTCTGCTTCCAGTCGACGTTGGCCTTGATGCCGTAGCCGTAGCAGATGTGCACCGCCGTCTTGCACGTGAGGCCCTGCGCCGCGCGCTCGAGCGCCTTCACGCCCCAGTCCGCCGCGTCCTTCATGTAGACATTGAATGCGGGCTCGTCGAACTGGATGATGTCCACGCCATCGGCCTGCAGCGCCAGCGCTTCCTGGTTCAGGAGCTCGGCGAACGCGAATGCCAGCTTGACGCGGTCGCCGTAGAACTTGTCGGCCACGGTGTCGACGATGGTCATCGGCCCGGGCATCGTGAATTTCAGCTTTTTCTTCGTGTGGGCGCGCGCGATCTTCGCCTCGAACTCGTGCACCCGGCCCTTCAGGCGCAGCGGGCCCACCACCTGCGGGACCATCGCCTTGTAGCGGTCGTTGCGGATGCCCATCTCCACCTTGTGTTCGAAGTCGATGCCCTCGACCTTCTCGAGGAAACCGTGCACGAAGTGCTGGCGCGACTGCTCGCCGTCGGTGACGATGTCCAGCCCCGCGTCCTCCTGCGCCTTGATCCACAGCAGCGTGGCGTCGGCCTTGGCCTGCTTCAGGGCCTCGCCTTCGAGCTTCCATTTCGGCCAGAGCTTCTCGGTCTCGGCCAGCCACTCGGGCTTGGGCAGGCTGCCGGCGATGGTGGTTTCGAACATGTGTACTTCTCCTCGTTGTCTCGTTCGCGTTATACGGCTTTCGCCAACAGCTCGTACGACCGCCGCTGCGCCGCGGGGTCCCACGTCCACGTGATCACGACCACTTCGTCGATCCCCAGGTCGTCGGCCAGCGCCTGCAGCTTCGCCAGCACCTGCGGCCCGGTGCCCACCATCGCCTTGCGGCGCAAGTCGTCCACATACGCCTGTTCGGACGCGGTGTACCCGCCGCGCGCTTCGTCCGGCGGCAGCAAGGGCCCGAACTGCCCGCGCTGCCGGTTGACCCGCGCACGCTCGCGGCTGGCGAAGAGGTGCCACGCCTGTTCTTCCGTGTCGGCCGCGAGGGCCCAGACGCAAACGGTGGCATGCGGCTTCTCGATGAGCCCCGGCTTGAAGGTGTGGCGGTACAGGTCCAGCGCCTCCTTCGTGCCCTCGCCGTCGGTGATGAAGTGCGCGAAGGCGTAGGGCATGCCGAAGTGCCCCGCGAGTTGTGCGCCATAGCCGGAGCTGCCCAGCATCCACAGGTCGGGCTTCGTCCCCGACATCGGCAGCGCCTGCACACCCTCGGCGACGGCCTCGCCGCTGATCCACGCGCTGAGCTGCGCCACCTGCTGCGGGAAGTGCTGTGACGAACGCGGGTCCGGGTTGAGCAGCAACGCCGTGCGCTGGTCGCTGCCCGGGGCGCGGCCGACGCCCAGGTCGATGCGGCCCGGCGCCAGCGCATCCAGCACGCGGAACTGCTCGGCCACCTTGAAGGGCGAATAGTGCGGCAGCATCACGCCGGCGCTGCCGATGCGGATGCGCTGCGTGCGCGCGGCGATGGCGGCCATCAGCACCTCGGGCGCCGTGCCCACGATGGTGGGCAGGCTGTGGTGTTCGCTGAGCCAGAAACGGTTGTAGCCGAGCGCCTCGCAGTGCTCGGCCAAGGCCACGGTGTTGCGGATGGATTCGTCCTGCCCGCGGCCCACGCAGGCCACGGACTGGTCGAGCACGGAGAGCTTGAGTGCCATGGAGACATTGTGCGGGCTCGCATAATTCCCTGCATGGCAACGAACAACGACAAGCCACGAATCGTCGTCATCGGCTGCGGTTTCGGCGGGCTGGAGGCCACGCGTGCGCTCGACGGCGCGCAGGTCGACATCACGCTGGTCGACCGCACCAACCACCACCTCTTCCAGCCGCTGCTGTACCAGGTGGCCACGGCCGGCCTGTCCGCCCCGGCCATCGCGGCGCCGGTGCGGCACCTGTTCCGCAAGCAGGCCAACGTGACTTCGCTGCTGGGGGACGTCGTTTCGATCGACGCCGCGGCTCGCAACGTGCGGCTATCCGACGGCAACACGCTGCCCTACGACCACCTGATCGTCGCCGCGGGCGCCACGCACAGCTACTTCGGCCGCGACGAGTGGGCCGTCCATGCGCCGGGTTTGAAGACGCTGCACGATGCCTTCGAGATCCGCCGCCGCATCCTGCTGGCCTTCGAGATGGCGGAGAAGGAGGGCGAGCCCGCGCGACGTGACGAGTGTCTCACCTTCGTGGTCATCGGCGGCGGCCCCACCGGGGTCGAGATGGCCGGCACGCTCGCCGAGATCGCGCGGCACACGCTGCCGGGCGAGTTCCGCCACATCGACCCCGCGAAGGCGCGCATCCTGCTCGTCGAGGGCTCGCCACGGGTGCTGCAGGCGATGCCCGAGAGCCTGAGCGCGAGTGCGCAGCGGCAACTGGAAAAGCTGCACGTCGAAGTGCGCACCGCGTCGCTCGTGACCGCGATCGACGAGCACGGCCTCGAGGTCACGCCGCCCGAAGGCGCGCCCTATCGCATCGGCTCACGCTGCATTGTGTGGGCCGCCGGCGTCGCGGCTTCGCCGCTCGGCAGGCAGCTTGCGCAGGCCGTGGGCGCGCAGGTGGACCGCGCAGGCCGCGTCGTCGTCGAACCGGACCTCAGCGTGCCCGGCCATCCCGAGATCAGCGTCATCGGCGACCTCGCCGCGGCGAAGAGCCATGCGCCCGGCCGCGAGCCCAGGCCCGTGCCCGGCGTCTCACCCGGCGCCAAGCAGATGGGCCGCTGCGCCGCCGCGAACATCCAGCGGCGCATCGCGGGCCAGCCGACGAAGCCGTTCCGCTATCGCGACTACGGCAACCTGGCCACCATCGGCCGCAATTCAGCGGTGGTCGACCTGGCCACCCCCGCGGGCCCGCTGCGTTTCAGCGGCTGGCTCGCCTGGGTGTTCTGGCTGTTCGCGCACATCTACTTCCTGATCGGCTTTCGCAACCGCATCGTCGTGCTGATCGACTGGGCTTCCGCGTACTGGAGCAAGCAGCGCTATGCGCGCGTGGTGACGGACATCGAGCCGCGCCAGTAACGTCAGTAGCGCGAGTCCCCGCCCACGACCAGCCCATCGCTGTCGCCGGACCCCAGCTTCTCGGTCGTCGTGATCAGCCGGTTGAGCAGCAAGTCGATGAAGGCCTTGTCGAACGCGAGTTGCAGGTCCTCCGACGCCTTGCGCAGCGCCTCGTTGCGGATCTCCAGCACCACCACCGGGGTTTCGGCGACGGCCGTCGCCGTACGGCGCCGGTCGCTCTTGCGCAGGTAGGACATCTCCCCGAGGGTGACGCCCGCATCGAGCTGCGCCACCTTCCAGCCCTTGCGCACCACCGCCACGCGCCCTTCGATGAGCACGTAGAACGAGTCGCCGGCCGCGCCCTCTTCCATCAGCATGTACCCGCGCGGGTGCATGCCCACCACCCCCAGGCGCAGTGCCTCCCACAGCACCTGGTCCGGGAATTCAGCGAAGAAAGGGAGCTTGCGCATCTGCGCGAAGCGCTCGCCGTCGCGGTGCTCCGCGCTCACGCCGCGCACCTCGCGCTTGACGGCCAGCACCGCCTCGGCGAAGTCCATCCACTGCGCGAAGCGGTGTTCGGGCCGCTTCGAAAGCGCCAGCATCAGCACGTCGTCGATGCCTTCGGGCAGCCCCGGGCGCAGCATGCTGGGCGGCGTCGGCTCGTCGTTGCTGATCTTGTACAGCGTGGCGTACTCCGAGTCGCCCTCGAACGGGCGGCGGCCCGTCAGGAGCTCGTACACCGTCACCGCCAGCGAGAACATGTCGCTGCGGTTGGTGCACGGCTGCTCGCGCACCTGCTCGGGCGCCATGTACATCGGCGAGCCCACCAGGCCCAGGGTCTGGGTGCTGTCGCTCTTGACCTGCAGCGCCGTGCCGAAATCGGTGAGCTTCACGTCGCCGTTGGCGTCCATGAGGATGTTGGCCGGCTTGAGGTCGCGGTGCACCAGGCCGCGCGTGTGCGCATACTCCATGGCGCTGCAGCACGTGTAGCAGATGTCCAGCACCTGCCCCACGGGCAGCAGGCTGGCGGCGCTGGTGAAGTGGGACAGCGGCGCGCCCGGCACGTACTCCAGCACGATGTAGGGCGCCTCGGCTTCCACGTCGGCGTCGTACACGCTCACGATGTGCGGGTGGCGCAGCTGCCCGGCCATCGTGGCCTCCTTACGCAGCAGGCGGCGGTAGCGCACGCCCTGGCGCTCGTCGGCGATCAGGTGCGGGTGGATGCGCTTGATGGCCACCTTGCGCTTGTTGAACGGGTCGTCGCCGAGGTAGACGGTGCTGCTGGCGCCACGGCCCAACTCGCGGACGACGGCGTACTTGCCGATGGTGGCGGGGGGCTGGGTCATGGCGGCCAATCGTCGCTCAATGCCGGGCGGCGCACAACCCATCGATGCATGACGCGGCGCCTGTTGTGGTGGCCGCGCCGCGATGCTAAAAGTACGCACGGAGGTCCACGACCCGCATGGATGCGATCGCAATGCCCTGCAGGCGCCGGTACATGGCGGGCCTGGCCGCTGTTGGAGTCGCGCCCGGGCTCGCCCTGGCGCAAGCCCGGGCGGCGCCGCGACGGATCGGCTACCTTTCGCTCTACTCGGCAGGCAGCACCATCGCCACGACGCAGCAGGAGATGTTCCGCACCGCACTGCGCAACGCCGGTGTACCCGAGGGGCCCATCGTCACCATCGAGTGGCGCTTCGCCGAAGGCCGTGCCGAGCGCCTGGCCTCGCTCGCCGCGGAGCTCGTCGCCGCGCGTGTGGAGCTGATCGTCGCCGTCTTCCAGCAGGCCATCGTCGCCGCGCGCGCTGCCACCGAAACGGTGCCCATCGTGGCCCTCGGCGCGCTGTTGCCAACGGAGGCCGGCTTCGCGAAGTCGCTGGCGCAGCCTGGTGGCAATGTCACGGGCACGGTGTACTTCTCCCGCGGCGTCGTGGACAAGCTGTACGAGCTCCTGCGCGAGGCGGTGCCGCGCGCGAGGCGCATCGCCGTCCTGGGCAACCCCGACGCACCCACCGCGGCGCGCTACGGGGCCGCCTCGGAGGAGGCCGCCGCCCGCCTGGGCCTTGCGATCGAATTCGTCCACGTGCGGCGGCAGGCCGACGTGGCTGCGGCGCTGCGGCAGGTGGCGGCAGCGCGGCCCGATGCGCTGTTCATCAACGGCGATGCGTCGATCAACCCATCGATGGGCGCGATCGCCGCGTTCGCGATCGAGCGCAAGCTTCCCACCTTCGGTACGGCTCTCGTTCACGTGCGCGAAGGCGCGCTGCTCTACTTCGGCCCGCACCTGGAGGAGATGGTGAACCGCGTCGGGTCGTTCGTAGCGCGCATCCTGCGAGGTGCCTCGCCGGCGACGCTGCCGATGGAGGAGCCGGCGCGCTATGAGCTCGTGATCAATTCGAAGACAGCCGCGGCGCTCGGCTGGCAGCCGCCGCCCGCGTTGCAGGCGCGCGTGGACCGGTTCGTGGAGTAGGCCGCTACGCCGCCGCCCCCAGCAGCCGGAACACCGGCTGCGGCTTGTGCACGCCCTTGAGCGTGACCTCGCCCATCGGCTCCGTCCTGAACGCATCGCCGAGCGCGCCCACCACGCGCTGGGACACGAGGATCTCGTCGCCCTTGGCCTCCGAGCACAGGCGCGCGGAGAGGTTGCACACCGGCCCGATCGCGCCGTAGTCGCGCCGGCCCTCGAAGCCGATCACACCCACGGTGGCATAGCCTTGCGCGATGCCGACGCCCATCTTCAGGTCGTAGCCCTGCGCCTTCCACTGCTGCGACAGCCCCGCGTAGGCCGCCTGCATTGCGAGCGCCATGCGTGCTGCATCCGCCGCGGGCGCCGGCGTGGGCACCGGGTCGTTGAAGAGGATCATCATCCCGTCGCCCGCGTAGTTGGCGAGCGTGCCGCCATGCTCCTGCACCAGCGCGCCCATCACGCCGTAGTAGTCGTTGATGACGCGCATCACCTCCTCGGGGTCGGACAGCTCGGTGAACGCCGTGAAGCCGCGCAGGTCGATGAACACCACGGTGATCTCGCGCCGGTGGCTCCTGAGCAGCTCCTCCTTGCCTTCGCCGAGCAGCATCTCCGCGATCTGCGGCGCGAGGAAGCGCTTGAGCCGGCCATGCCGCTCGATCTCGCCCACCGCGTCCGCCACGCGCTGCTCCAGCGTGCGCGTCCACTCCTCCAGCTGCGCGCGCTGCGCCACGATGGTGTCGTGGTAGGCCTTGATGCGCAGCAGCGAGCGCACGCGCGCCAGAAGCTCGGGCTGGCGGATCGGCTTGGAAAGGAAGTCGTCGGCGCCGGCTTCGATGCCCTTGACGCGCTCCTCCACGTCGTCGAGCGCCGTCACCAGCACCACGGGCAGCACGGCCGTCTTCTCGTCCGCGCGCACCGCGCGGCAGACCTCGTAGCCGCTCATGTCCGGCATCATCACGTCGAGCAGCACGATGTCGATGCCACCTTCGCGGATGCGCGCGAGGCCCTCCACGCCGCCGCCCGCGGTTTCCACCGCGAAGCCCGACGCTTCGAGGATCTTGGCGAGCACCCGCACGTTGGCGGGCACGTCGTCGACGATCAGGACGCGCTGCGCGTTCATGGCTTGGCGGGCGGCGGGAGGAACCGCGCCACGTTCGCCAGCAGCGCGGTCACGCTGATCGGCTTGGTCTCGAAACCGTCGAAGCCGGCGTCCTTCATCCGCTTCTGGTCCTCCGGCATCGCCGATGCGGTGACCGCAATGATCGGCATGCGCGGGATCGACGCATCGGCGCGGATGCGGTTGAAAACCTCGATGCCGTCGATGTCCGGCAGCTGGTAGTCCATCAGGACGAGGTCCGGCTTGTGCTCGCGCGCCGCCTGCACGCCGGCCTCCCCGGTCTCCACCTCGACCACGGTGTAGCCCGTCACCTCCAGCACCTTGCGCAGCAGGCGGCGGTTCTTCTCGTTGTCCTCGACGACGAGGATGGTGTTACCCGGCATGCTCAGCCCTCCTGGCGTCCGGCAGGTAGAAAGTGAAAGTGCTGCCCTTCTGCGGCTGGCTTTCCAGCCAGATGCGCCCGCCGTGCAGCTCCACGAATTTCTTGACGAGCGCCAGGCCCAGGCCCGTACCCTCGGCCTTGCGCGTGTAGTCCTTGCCGACCTGGCGGAACTCCTCGAACACCGCGTCGTGGTCCTCCGGCGCGATGCCCACGCCGGTGTCCGCCACCGCCACTTCCACGCCGCCGTTGACGGCCGTCGCCCGCACTTCGATGGAGCCGCCCGAGGGCGTGAACTTCACCGCGTTGGACAGCAGGTTGAGCATGATCTGCTTGAACTTGCGTTCATCGGCGCGGAAGTCCTCCAGCTGCGGGTCCACCTCGCTCGTCAGCCGCGCGCCCTGCCGCGTCGCGCGCTCCTTGACCAGCGTCATCGCGTTGCCGATGGCGGCCGGCAGGTCGAACTCGCTCACGTCCAGCTCCATGCGCCCCGCCTCCACCTTCGACAGGTCGAGGATGTCGTTGATCAGGTGCAGCAGGTGCTTGCCGGACTCGTGGATGTCCTTGACGAACTGCTCCTGGTCCTCGGTGAGCTCGCCGAACATCTTCTGCGACAGCACTTCGGAGAAGCCGATGATGGCGTTCAGCGGCGTGCGCAGCTCGTGCGACATGTTGGCGAGGAACTCGCTCTTGTGCTTGTTGGCCACTTCGAGCTGGTGGCTCTTGTCCTGGATCTCGTGGAACAGGCGCGCGTTCTCGATGGCGATGACGGCCTGGTCGGCGAACGACTTCAGCATCCCGATCTGCACATCGGAGAAGGCCCCGGGGGTGTCCCTGATGACGTTGAGCGCTCCCAGCACCCTCCCATCCTTGATCAACGGCACGCTCACCTGGGCACGGATCCGCGCCGCGACCGCGTAGGGACTCGGTCGATAGTAGGGGTGATTCACGGTGTCCGGAGCGTGGACGACCTCTCGCGTCTGGATGGCAAGTCCCACGATGCTCTTTTCCGAGATCGGCGCCGGATAGCGCGAGCGCACCACTTCCAGGGCCTCGGCGGGCAAGTTGTATTGCGCCCAAAGGTCGACCATGTCGCCTTCGACTCTCACCATCCCGCCGTGACTGCCGTGGCAAAGCGCGACGGCGTTGCGGATGATCGCGTCGAGCACCGGCGCGATATCCGTCTGCGAGCGGCTGATCTCCTGCAACACCTCGCTCGTTGCAGTCTGTCGCTCCAGCGCCTGGGTCAGTTCGCGCGTGCGCTCTTCCACTTTCCTCTCAAGGTCCGCATACGACTCCGCCAGCTGCGCCGACATCCGGTTGAACTGCTCCGCCAGCGCCTGCAGCTCGTCGTTGGTGTGGACTTCGATGCGCTGGTCCAGCTCGCCGGCACCGATCCGCTGGGCGCCCTCCTGCAAGGTACGGATCGGGCGAACCATGCTGCGCGCGAGGAAGCCTGCGGCGAGCACGGAGAACGCCAGGCCCGCGAGGAACAGCACGATCGAGCGGATGATCGACGCGTTGAGCGTGGCATACACCTCGCTCACCGGTTGCTCCACGATCACCTTCCACCCCGGCGGGTTCACCGGCGCGAAAGCGGCGATGACGTCCTTGCCCGAATCGTCCTTAGCCAGCACCGCTTCCGGCTCCACGGCGGGCGGCGCGAGCGCGGCCTTCACCTGGTCCAGCTGCGCGAGGTTGGTCACCTTCAGCACGAGGCCGATGTCCGGGTCCGCGATCAGCTGGCCCTGCGAATCGACGACGTAGGCCTTGCCGGCCTTGCCGATGCGCATCTTCGAGATCACGTCCCAGATCAGCTTGAGGTTGACGTCCGCGACGGTGACCATGCCCGAGGCGCCCTTCGTGCGGACGGCGATCGTCATGTAGGGCTCGGTGTCCTGCCGGAAATACACCGGGCCGAAATACGTCTGCCCCGGCTTCGCCTTCAGGAAAGCCGGGTCGGCGGAGCGGTCGCGGCCGCTGTCGAAGGTGTTCATCGCCAGCCGCGACAACTGCAGTCGCTCGCGGCCGGTCAGGTCCAGCGCCGCCACGTCCGTGATCGCGGGCTGCACGCGCAGCAGGCGCGTGTACTCGAGGCGGCGGCCCTCGTCGCCCACGCCGCCCCATTGCGGCAGGCTCGCGTTCTCCACCTGGCCTTCGATGGTGCGCACGAACTGCTCGATGCGCTCGGCGGCCGCGAGCGCCTTCTCGTGCTGCAGGCGGCCGGCGGCGGCCTTGTTGTCCTCGTAGGTGAAGAACAGCGTGATGGCGCTGCTGGCGGCCAGTGCGCCGCAGACCAGCACGAGCACGAGCGCGAAGTACTTGCGGAACAGGCGCCCCCGGTAGGGGCTGCCTGTGCGTCTCGCGTCCGCAGAATCCCGCTCCTCTTGCTGCATCGGTGTCCCGCCTGCCTCCGCGGCCGAATCTACCCGCATCCCGCGATTGACGCCACCGGGCGTCCACGGGACACTGTCCGCCAACCGGAGGAACCCATGACAGCCAGCCGCCGCGCCCTGCTCGCGTTTGCCCTCGCCTGCGCCAGCGCGCAGGTGCCGGCGCAGACGTACCCGTCCCAGCCCGTGAAGATCGTCGTTCCCTTCCCGGCCGGCGGCACGGCGGATGTCCTCGCGCGCCTCCTGGCGGACCGGCTGACGAAGCGATGGGGCCAGCCCGTCACCGTCGACAACAAGCCCGGGGGCGGCACCGTCATCGGCACGGCGTTCGTCGCCAAGGCGCCGCCGGATGGCCATACGATGCTGATCATGGCGGGCAGCTTCGTCATCAACGCGAAGCTGCGCACGGACCTGCCCTACCCCGGCCTGAAGGCCTTCGAGCCCGTGGCCGGCATGGCCTACTCGCCGCAGGTCATCGCCGTGCCGCCGAACAGCCCCTACCGCACGTTCGCGGACTGGGTGGCCGATGCGAAGGCGCGCCCGGGCACCGTCTCCATCGGCAGCGTCGGGCCCGCGACCACCCAGCACATCGCCAGTGAAATGCTGCAGCGCGGCCTGGGCATCAAGCTGATCTACACGCCGTTCCAGGGCGGCGCGCCGGCCGTCACGGCCGCGATGGGTGGCCACGTCCATTCCGTGATGGCGAACCTGTCGGAGATGACGGGCCAGCTGGAAGGGGGCCGCCTGCGCGCGCTGGCGGTGACTTCACGAGAGCGTGTCGACTCCCTCAAGCAGGTCCCGACGGTAGCCGAGTCGGGCGTGGCGGGTTACGAGGCGAATGCGTGGTTCGGCTACGTGGTGCCGGCCGGCACGCCCCCTGACGTGATCGCGAAGATCGCCGAAGGCGTGCGCGCGGCCCTTGCCGAGCCGGACGTGCACCAGCGCATCGCCGGCCTGGGCATGCACACGATGTACATGGACCCGAAGGCTTTCGCAGCGCACATCGCCGAGGAGTACGCGAAGTACTCGCGCACGATCGACGAGGCGCGGATCAAGCCGGAGTAGCGGATGAAGCGGCGTGCCGCGCTCCTTGCCGCCGCTGCGTGCGCGATCGCGGCGCGCGCCCAGCGCCCGCCGGTGAAGATCGCCTGGCTCTCGCCCAACGAACGCGAGACGCGCCTGGGCACCTACGACGCGTTCATCGAGGGCATGACGGAGCTGGGCTACGTGCAGGGCCGCGACTACGTGATGGATTCGCGCTGGGCCGCGGGGTCGCGCGAACTACTCACGAAGCATGCGCAGGAGGCGGCGCAAGGCAAGCCGGACATCTTCGTGACGCAGACGGTCGCGGCGTTCGAGGTGACGAGGCTCGGCCTGCCGCAGCCGATCGTGTTCGGGTTCAGCGGCGACCCCGTCATCGCGAAGCTGGCCGAGAGCATCGCGCGGCCGGGACGCAACGCCACGGGCATCTCGATGCTGGCGCTGGACCTGGTGGGCAAGCGCATGGAACTGCTCAAGGAGCTGTCGCCGCGGATGAAGCGCGTGGCGGTGGTGGCGAACCCGGCGCACCCGGGCGTCGAGGCGGAGCGCGAGATGTCGCTGGCCGCGGCTTCGCGCCTGGGGCTCGCGGTGGAGTACCTCAACGTTCGCAACGCGCAGGAACTGCCGCCGGCTCTCGATGCCGCGCAGAAAGCCAACTGCGAGTCGCTCGTGCTCTTCCCGGACAACGGCACCATCCGCTACAGCGACGCGATCGCGAAGTTCTCCCGCGCAGCGCGCATGCCCACGATCTCGGGCTGGAGCGAATTCGCGGAACGCGGCAACCTGCTGTCCTACGGCCCCGAGTTGCGGGCCGCGTACAGGCGTCTCGCGAGCCACGTGGACAAGATCCTGAAGGGCCGCCCGCCGGGCGAGATCCCGGTGGAACTGCCCAGCCGCGTGGAGCTGGTCGTCAACATGGCCGCGGCGCGTGAACTGCGCATCACGGTGCCGCAGACGATCCTCGCGCGTGCCGACCGGGTGATCGACTAAGCCCGCTCAGAAATTGGGGTCAGATTCAGTACTGTCCGGAGATCGATTCTCATTTGGAGCGTAACTCGTTGTCGCGCCTTGATTTTTCGAGGTCGCCTTGAGAAATCTATATCGACGCTGGTTTGCCGTTTTCGGACACTCGCCTCATTTGCGAGGGTTCGATGCTCAAAGGAAAGTTGGTGTTCGCGCAGCTCACCGGCTTTCTGCCGCGCGAGACTTTCAACGAGGCGGTGAGCTTGTATGGCGGCAAGTACCCCACGCTGTCGTTCTCTCACTGGGATCAGTTGCTGTGCATGTTGTTTGCGCAGCTGACTGCGCGGCAAAGCTTGCGAGACATCACCACATGCCTGCGCAGCTACTCGTCCAAGCTGTACTTCGCCGGCTTTCGCGGCTCGATTGCCAAGTCGACGCTTGCCGATGCGAACGAGCGCCGCGACAGCCGCATCTTCGAAGCACTCGCGCTGCACACGATGCACATCGCGCGCGGCTTGTACGCATTGGAGCCGCTGGGTCGAGCTGTCCCAAGGTGTCTACGCGATGGACTCCACGACCGTGGATCTTTGCCTCGGCCTGTTTGGCTGGACGCCTTCGACCAAGGGCCACGCGGGCCTGAAGCTTCACACCCTGCTGGACCTTCGCGGCAATATTCCGAGCGTGATCAGCATTACGACAACTCGTGTGCACGATGCAAGCTTCCTCGACCGATTGCATCTGGAAGCGGGAAGCTTCTACGTCATGGATCGGGGCTACTTTCATGCAATTCGGCTCATGTAATTTACCGCAGCAGCAGCCTTCTTCGTGATCCGAACACGCGAGAAAATGGAGCACCATGTACTTGCAGAGCAGCCGTGCGATGTAGCTGCAGGCATCTTGAGTGACCGCCTCGTACTCCTGAGTGGAAAGCAAACGGCGGCCGACTACCCAGTACCGGTCCGGTTGATTGAATTCCATGACGCCCAGCGCGAGCGAACACTGAAGTTCCTGACCAATAACTTCGAGCTGGACGCGCCTGTCGTTGCCCGCCTCTACAAGAGCAGGTGGCAGATCGAGCTGTTCTTCAAGTGGATCAAGCAACATCTGCGAATCAAGACTTTCATCGGCAATAGCCCGAACGCGGTAAGCATCCAGATCTGGACGGCCATCACGGCCTATGTCCTGGTTGCCATTGCCAAGAAACAATTGCACGCTCCGGCGTCGATGCACGCCATCCTGCAGATCCTCAGCCTCAATCTCTTTGAGAAAACACCCCTGACGCTTCTCTTGGCCAACGCGGCCGGATGTGAGGAACTCGAAGACCCTATGGCCACCCAGTTGCTCTTGCTGTGAAATCTCCGGACAGTACTGGGTCAGATTCCAATTTCTCGCCGTTCTTCGGTCTTGCGCTCTTCGACCTCCCGGCAACGCCGCGCCCGGCCGGTCCGCGGCGCGATGGCTACGACGTCGCTCGCAGCGCGCCCACGTGCGGATTTGCCGGCCGAGGTCGAAGAGCGCGACACCGACGAGCCCTAACCCGCCTCCCGAATCTCACGCACCCCTCGCCCCAACTTCCGGCGCAACAGCGTCCCCAGCGTGATGCCGTCCGCATAACCGACCATCCCCGCGACACGATCCAGGTTGTGCGAGGTGGTCTTGAGCAGGTGCACCGCGCGCTCGACGCGCAAATCCTGGAAGTACGCGAGCGGCGACTTGCCCATCACCTCGCCCATGCGCCGCGCCAGCGTGCGCTTGCTGGTGGCCAGCTCGTTCGCCGCATCGTCGAGCGAGAAGCCCCGGTCGAGGCGCCCCCGCGCCCAGCGCTCGAACTTCTGCACCAACGGGTCGGCATGCGAGAGATGGTCCGTGATCGCGTAGGCCGACTGCGACGGCCGTGAGTCGACGATGAGGTAACGCGCGACAGTTGCCGCGAGTTCGGGGCTGGCCTGCCGCACCAGCGCGAGTGCCATGTCCATGTGGCTGAGCGCCGCGCCGGCAGTCAGGAAGCGGCCCGACGCGATGAGCATGCGCGACTCGTCGAGCGCGACCGACGGGTAGCGCTGGCGGAACATGGGAGCCAGCCACCACGTCGTCGTCGCGGCTTCGCCATCGAGCAGCCCCGACTCGGCCAGGACAAAGGTGCCGATGCACGCCGCCGCGATGTTCGAGCCCGAGGCGGACCAGGCCTGCAGCGCGTCGCCCGCATCGCGCACGTCCGGCCGGGTGAGCGCCTGCTGCAGCACATCCGGCATCTTGTAGCCGATGGCGGGCACCACCACCCAGTCGGGCAAAGGTGCCGCATCCGCGGCGAGCACGGGCACGACCATGCCCAGCGACGTCTTCACGTGCCGGCGCAGGCCGACGACGCTGACCTCGAAGCGCAAGGCATCGAGGCCGTGCATCGGCGCGAGCTCGTTGGCGGTGGCCAGTGCATCCATCACGGCCGCGAGGCCCGTGTCGAAGGCGCCGTCGAGCGCCAGCACGTTGATCTTCATCGTGGCGAAATCGGTATGAAAGATGTCAATCTTGACGATTCCCGAAATGGATGTCCATCCCTACGATCCGCTTCACCTTCAACCCAACCCAGGAGCACCCCATGATCAAGCACGCACTCTTCGCCCGCCTCGAGGCCAAGCCCGGCAAGGAGGCCGACGTCGCCGGTTTCCTCGCGCAGGGGCTGCAGCTGGCCAACCAGGAAAGCACCACGCCGATCTGGTTCGCGCTGAAGCTGTCGCCGTCCACCTTCGGTGTGTTCGACGCGTTCCATGACGAGGCCGGCGTGCAGAACCACCTCACCGGCCCCATCGCCAAGGCGCTGTTCGGCCCGGCGCTGGAGCTGCTGGCCGTGCCGCCTTCCATCGAGCGCATCGAGGTGCTCGGGTTGAAGAACGCGGTTGCCGCATAAGATCGCACCATGGCCATCCGCATCGTGCAACTCGGGACGCCGCGCGCCGCCGGCGAGGGGCTGCGCCTGGGCACGGTGCGGCGCCCGCCGCGCGGGGTGCCCAAGGCGGAATTCGCGAAGCGCGATTTCTACGACGTGTGGCTGCCCAACCTGTCCCCCAGCGCCGAGCTGGTGGCCGAGGGGCTGGCCGCCGAGGACGAGAAGCAGTGGAAGGCGTTCCGCCGCAAGTTCACCGCGGAGATGAACCAGCCCGATGCCTCGCGCGTGCTGGACCTGCTGGCCGCGATGTCGAAGCAGACCTCGTTTGCGCTCGGCTGCTATTGCGAGGACGAGTCGCGCTGCCACCGCTCGGTGCTGCGCGAGCTGCTGGCGCAGCGCGGCGCGGAGATCACGAAGTAGCGCGCGGCCGCACCAGCAGCAGCGCCACGCCGCCGATCGCCTCCACGAACAGCATCACGAAGAGCATGCCCTGCGGCCAGCCCCACTGCGCCGCGGCCAGCAGGCGCGCGAGCGGCTGCGCGAGTACGAAGACCGCGAGCATGTCGCCCCACAGCGCGTCCTCCACCCGGCCCATTGCGACCACGCCGAGCGCGGCCGTGGCAAGCCACACGCCCAGGTACACGGCGTAGATCTCGCTGTAGCCGTTCGGCCCGCGCAGCTGCAAGCCCAGCTCCGCGGCCATGTCGGCGGGCGCGAGCATCGCGCGCAGCGCGATCGCGGCGAAGACCGCGCTGGTCACGCCGAGCGCGGAGCGCCGCAGGCTATTGCTGCGGATCAAATACCCAGCAGCTTCTTCGCCTCGCCCAGCGCCTTCATGCTCTCGGCGTGCTTGCCGGCCGAGTGCATGGTCTCGCCTTCCTTGCGCAGCTTGGCGACCTTGTCGAGCGTGTCCCTCGGCACGTTGGGCTTGGTGGCGAGCTTGGCGTCGATCGCCTTCATCTCGTTCGGGCAGTTGTGCGCCCAGGCGCCGGCTGCGAACAGGGCCAGGGCCGTGAGGGTGAGGATCTTGCGCATGGTGGCCTCCTCCGGGGTGGAGGCGCCAAGTTAGCGGAAGTCGGGGCTCAGAGCAAGCTGTTGTGGATGGCCGTGGCGGCGATCGCGGCGTGGGCGGCGGCCACGCTGATCTGGTTGAGGTCCACCGAGACGTCGCCTGCCGCGTAGAGGCCGGGCACGGTTGTCTGCTGGTGCGCGTCCACCTTCAGCTGCCCGTCGGCCTGGGCCTGCGCGCCGAGTGCCAGCGCCAGCTCGCTCACGTGCGTGAGGCCGAGCGCGGGATAGATGACATCGAAGGCCAGCCGCGTGCCGCCCTGCAGTTCCACTTCCACGCCCTGCCCCGGCGTGCAGTGGATGTGCCGCGGGTACTGCTCGGCGATGCGCACGCCGCACTCGCGCAGGCGCGCGAGGTCTTCAGGCGCCACTTCGTCCTGCGTCTGCATCGCGAGCCAGGTCACTTCGTTGCCGAAGCCGGCGACGAAGAGCGATTCGCGCAGCCCGTGCCCGGCGCGGCCCAGCACGGCCACGCGCTGGCCCTGCGTCTCGAAGCCATCGCACACCGGGCAGTAGCGCAGCTGGCCGCCCTGCAGCGCCGCGTCGAGCCCGCCGATCTCCGGCGCGACGTCGCTTGCGCCGGTGGCGAGGATCACATAGCGCGCGCGCCAGTGCTGCTCGCCGGACCACGCGTCGAACGTGCCGTCGCCCGCGCGCTCGAGCCGGTCGATGCAGCCGTGCGCCACCTCCGCGCCGTAGCGCGCCGCATGTTCGCGGATGCGGTCCCACAGCTCGGTGCCGGGGATGCCGTCGGGAAATCCGATCACGTTGCGCGTGCGTGGGATCAGCCGCAAGCGGCTCTTGCCGGCATCGACCACGAGGACGTTGCGGCGATAGCGCTTGAGGTAGACGGCCGACATGAGGCCGGCGACGCCGCCGCCGATCACGAGGCAGTCGAGGAGTTGTTCGTCAGGCACGCTTGGACACCATCAGCCAGAAGATCGCGAGGAAGGAAAAGAGCCCGCCGAAGCCAAGCCCCACCCACCACGCGAAGAAGCGCCAGTAGGCGCGGGGCAGCCGGGAATCTTCACGCAGCGCCTGCGCGGCGATGTCGCGCAAACGCAATTGCAGCCACAGCACGGGAAGCCAGCACGCCATCGCAATGGCGTAGAGCACGAGCGACGCGGCGATCCAGGGCGTCGAGAGCGGCAAGCCCATCAGGTGAACCAGCCACACGCCCGTCAGCGGCTGCAGGATCGCCGTGGGCGTGGTGAACAGCCAGTCGGCGAGCACCACGGTACGCGTGGCTTGCGCAACCCCCGCCGTGTCGCGGCCCAGCGTGGCGGCGAGCAGGTGGAAGGCCGAGCCCACGCCCGCGCCGAAAAGGATCGTCGATGACAGGATGTGCACCCATTTGAAAACGAGGTAGTCCATCAAAGCTTGCGCGGCTTGCCCGGCTCCAATGCCCAGAGCAAACCGATGGAGGCCATCATCGGCAGGTTCTTGGTGAGCGGGCCGTAGGGGTGCAGCCAATACTCCGGCAGGAACAGGGTGATGAGCAACGTGTAGCCCGCGATCAGCGCCAACTGCGTGCCCCAGACCCAGCCACGCCATCGGGCGGGCGCCGCCAGGGAGAGTACGCCGAGGGCGAGGTCGAGCGCCGCAGCGCCGTAAAGCGCGGCGGTGGCGGCTGCGCCGTGCAGCCCGGTGCGTGCGAGAAGTTCGTAGCTCTGCTGCACCGGGTACAGCCCGAGCGAGACGATTCCGGTCCAGATCCACACCAGCGCGACCACGCAACGCAGCAGCGGCGCGAACCAGAAGAGCACCGCCTGCGTTCGCGCAGCCGCGGCCTGCTCACCCGAAAGGAATTCATCCACGCCGCGTGGCTCGCGACCCAGCACGCGCGGCAAGGCGTTGTCGCGCGCATGGTTGCCGCGCAGCAGCATGCCCGCCGTCTCGCGGTCGAGCACGCTGCCGGGAATCCGGCCGGCGATGGTTGCGGCGAGCATGAAGAGCGGCTCGGGATACGGCAGCATGTGCAAGCGGCTGCGCAAGCCCAGCCGGGTTCGAAGCTGCTCGAGGTACTCGCGCATCGTCAGCGCGTCCGTGCCTGCGAATTCGAAGGTCTGCGTCGCGGCAGGCGGCTGCTCGACGAGGGCGACGATGCCGTCGGCGACATCGTCCACGTGAACGGGTTGGACAAGCATCTCACCGCGGTGCGGCATCGCGAGAACGGGCGCAACGGCGAGCCCATTGAAAAGCGCCGCGCTCGACCCACCCGGCCCGTAGACCAGCGAAGGCTGCACGATGGCCGCACGCAGCGGCAGCTTGCGCAGGTGGTCGTCGGCGGCTTTCTTCGTGAGGTGGTAGCGGCTGGTTGCCGACTCGTCGGCGCCCAATGCCGAGACGTGCACCACACGATCGACACCCGCCATGACGCACGCCTCGAACAGCTCGATCGGCGCCCGCGTGTGCAACGCGTCGAACTTCTGCGTTGCGGTCTCGCGGATGATGCCCACCGTGTCGACCACTGCATCGATGCGTGCGAGGTGCCCCACCCACCGGTCCCGCGGCGGCACCGATGCGAAGTCCTCGCGCACATCTGCGCCGGGACCACGGCCCACGCGCACCACTTCGTGCCCGCGGCTTTGCAGCCGCGCGGCCACGGCCGAGCCGATGAAGCCCGAAGCGCCGGTCAGGAGCACCCGCATCGCTTCAGTCTAAGTTAGAGTTTCCCGATGGTGTCGTGGAAGCAGTCTTTGCGCGATGGTGCCCTCGCCGGCAGCATCGCGAGCATCCTCTCCGCCGCGGTGTTGCTCACGCACAGGAAGCCCGCGGCGCCCGTCAATGCCATCAGCCACTGGGTGTGGGGCGATCCCGCACTGGCGAAGGACAAGCCCTCGTGGCGGCACACGGCCGTGGGCTACCTCATCCACCACGCGGCTTCGCTGTTCTGGTCCACGCTGCATGCCCGCGCCTGGGGCAAGCCGCGCAGTGCGCCGCAGGCCGTGGCGCAGGCTGCCGTAACCGCGGCAACGGCCGCCTTCGTCGACTACAAGCTCACGCCGCACCGGTCCACGCCGGGCTTCGAGCACCGGCTGACCAGGGGCCAGCTCACGGCCGTTTACGTGATGTTCGCGGTCGGGCTCGCGCTGGGCAGCCGCCGGTTCCGGCGATGAGGGGCACGGTCACGCACTCACCGCCGCCTTCTCCAGCACCTCGTTCACCGCATCGCCCAGCGCCGCGATGTCGAACGGCTTGCGAAGGATCGTGGGCTTGCCGGCCAGGCGCTCCACGGCCGCCATGTCGGCATAGCCGGTGGCCAGGATGACGGGCAGGTCGCCGACGAGCCGGCGCGCCTGCGAGATGACCTCTGCACCGGTCATGTCGGGCATCGCATAGTCCACCACCAGCAGGTCGGGCTTCTCGGCCTGCAGCGCCGCCAGGCCCTCGCCGCCGTTGGCCGCCTCGGACACCTTGTAGCCGATGAGGCTGAGGCACTCCACGATCACGCGGCGAACGTCGGGGTCGTCCTCCACCACGAGGATGTGGCAGTTCTTGGCCTTGTCCGGCACGGACGGCACGCGCGCCTCGGGCTCCTGCTCCACGACCTCCTCACCGGCGGCGGGGAAGAGCAGCTCGACTTCGGTGCCCTTGCCCTCCTCGCTGCGCACGAAGGCCATGCCGCCGGACTGCCGCGCGAAGCCGTACACCTGGCTCAGCCCGAGCCCGGTGCCCTGGCCGAGCGGCTTGGTGGTGAAGAAAGGGTCGAACACCTTCGGCAGCACCGCGGCCGGGATGCCGGGCCCGTTGTCGCTGACCGTGACGACCACGTAGCGGCCCGCCTTCAGCTCGCCCGCCGCCTCCCGCACGTCGTTGCAGGTGCTGATCTTCACCTTGCCGCCCCCCGGCATCGCGTCGCGTGCGTTCACGGCGAGGTTGAGGATGGCCATCTCCAGTTGCGACGGGTCCAGCACCACGGCGTCGGGGTTCTCGCACAGCTCCAGCTCCACCTGGACCGCGGAGCCCAGCGAGATTTCGAGCAGGTCGTGCATGCCGGTGATCAGGTGGTTGATGTGCGTCTTGCGCGGCATCAGCGACTGGCTGCGCGCGAAGGTGAGCAGCTGGTTCGTCAGGCGTGAACCCTTGCGCGCGGCGCTCTTGGCGCGTTCGACCACCGGCTTGACCTTCTCGTCCTTCGAGTACAGCGACACCAGCTCGAGGTTCATGTTGACCACGTGCAGCAGGTTGTTGAAGTCGTGCGCGATGCCGCCCGTCAGGCGCCCGATCGCCTCCATCTTCTGCACCTGCGTCAGCGCCGCCTGCGCCCGCTCGCGCTCGGCGATCTCCTTCATCAGCCGGTCGTTGGCGCTGGCGAGCTCGCGCGTGCGCAGGTGGATGCGGTCCTCCAGCTGCGAGTTGAGCTGCTCCAGCTGGCTGCGCGTGCGCCCCAGCTCCTCCAGGTGGCGCCGCGCGGCGTACTGCCGCCGCCGCGCACGCACCACCGACTCGGCCGCGCTTGCCAGCGTTTCGGCGTTCAACGGCCGCTCCAGGATGATCAGGTTGCCCAGGCTGTGCAGCGACTCGAAGTCCTTCACCGGCCGCCGGCCCTCGCGCTTGGTGGCCAGCACGATGAAGGGGAAGTCCGACCACGACGGCTGCTGGTGCAGCCAGCGCACGAGGTCCATGTCCTTCAGCAGCTCGGGCAGCGTCTCCTCGGTGAGGATCGCGCCGGCCGCGGCCTCGCGCATGCAGCGCACCAGCTCCTCGCGCGTGCTGCAGGTGTGCGCCCGCATCTTCTGGCCGCGCAGCAGCGCCTCGATGACGGCGGCGTCGCGGCCGCGCGGCGCGTGCACGAGGATGCGCAGCTCGAGGTCCGAACTAGGCACCATCGTCCCCGAGCAGGGGCTGCGTGCCGCGGTAGACGGTGGCACCCAGCAGCACGCCCTCGAAGTCCTTGAGCTCCTCGCCGATCTCCAGCCCGTTCTTGCCCAGGCGGAACTCGCGGATCGTGAACTCGTGGTGGTTGATGCGGCTCTTGACCATCGACACCGCCTTGAGCAGGCTGCCGCGCGCCTCGAAGTAGCGGAACAGCAGGATGCCGTCGGTGAGGTAGCTCATGTCGATGTCCGAGCGCACCTCCCCCAGCAGCCCGTGCTGGCCGAGGATGGTGATGGTGACGACGTTGCGGTGGTTCAGGTACGTGGACAGCTCGTGCATCTGCAGCATCAGGTGCTTGCTGCCCGGCATGGCCTGCAGGTAGGCGTTGAGGCTGTCGATGACGACCACCTGCGCCTGCTCCTCCTCCACCGCATGGCGCACCATCTGCGCGAACTCGCCGGCGGACACCTCGGCCGGGTCGAGCGGGATCACCTGCAGCTGGCCGCTGCGCAGGTAAGGCTCCACGTCGAGGCCGAGCGAGCGCGAGCGGATCAGCAGCGAAGCGAGCCCCTCGTCGAACAGGTAGTAGGCCGCGCGCTCGCCCCGCAGCATCGCCGCGCGCACCACGGAGATGGCCGTGGTCGTCTTGCCCGCGCCGGACGGGCCGATGAACAGCGTGTTGGTGCCGCGCGGCAGGCCGCCGCCCATCAGCGTGTCCAGCGTCGGCGTGCCGGTGGTCACGACGGCCGACTCGGTGCTGACCCGGTACTCCGCCGCCACCAGGCGGGGGAACACCTTGAGGCCGCCGGTCTCGAGGTTGAAGTCGTGCTCGCCGCCGCGGAACGGGATGCCGCGCATCTTGACGACTCGCAGGCGCCTGCGCTCGGGGCCGTACTGGTCGACCGCCTGCTCGAGGAAGATGACGCCGTGCGCGATGCTGTGCAGCTGCTGGTCCGCGCTGCTGCTGGAGCGGTCGTCGAGCAGCAGCACGGTGCAGTTGCGGTCGACGAAGAAGTTCTTCAGCGCCAGCACCTGGCGGCGGTAGCGCAGCGGGTTCTGCGCCAGCAGGCGCATCTCGGAGAGGCTGTCGAACACCACGCGGGTGGGCTGCAGGCGCTCCACCACGGCCATGATGCCGCGCACCGTCTCGCCGAGCTCGATCTCCGACGGGTGCAGGATGGACTGCTCGGCATCCGGCGCGAGGCCCTCGCTGCTCACCAGCTCGAACACCTCGATGCCGTCCAGGCTCCAGCCGTGGGACTGCGCGACGGTGGTCAGCTCGATCCGCGTTTCGGACAGGGTGACGTACAGGCCCCGCTCGCCGTTGGACGCGCCGCTGACGAGGAACTGCAGGCCGAGCGTGGTCTTGCCCGCGCCGGGGTTGCCCTCGATCAGGTACAGGTGGTTGGCGGGAAAGCCGCCGCCGAGCACGTCGTCCAGCCCCGCGATGCCGGTGGACGCGCGCTCCTGCTCGGGCGTGACGATGTGTCGGAAAGGTGGTCTCATGTCATGCACATGTTCGTACCATGTTCGACGAACGTGCCCAGAGCTGGATCGTACCGAACCGTAGAGGCCCGCGGTGTAGGCCGAATCCCACAACCCGGATCGGCAAACGCCTTGGCTGAGCGGTGGCGCCGGCCCTACGCGGCGCCCCGCGCCTTCTGGCTTGCGTAGTACACCACCTTGCGCGCGCGCTGCACGTTGCCCAGCGGCCGGTGGTCGGCCAGCGCGTGCCACGGGTCGATGGCCAGGGCGTCCACCTTGCGGCCGAGGGCCTGGCCGTCCTCGGAGCGGATGTCCTGCCGCGGAAGCATCAGGCGTGCCACGGTCGTGTAGGGCGTCGGCCAGCTGCGGGAGGCGTCCTCGATCGGCGTGACCTCCTCGGTCGCGAAGTACTGCATCTGCAGGTCCCAGTGCAGCGGGCCTTCGCGCAGCCGCGCGGCGAAGTCGCCGGCCCAGTCCTCGCGGGCCCCCGGCACCGGCTTGCCGTTGGCGGGCGACGGCAGCAGCCGCAGGCGCACCGCGTACGGGCCGTTGGCCATGGGCACGGCGCTGAACAGCGTCTCCGTCGCGAAGCCGGAGAACGGCTTGGTCTGCGTGCGCAGCAGCTTGCCCAGCTTGCGCGGGCCGCCCAGCAGGCCATAGCGCTTGAGCACGTACTTGAAAAGTTCACCCTGCCCGCGCGAAGCGGCCACGGCGAAATGCACGAATTCATCCGCGTTGGCGAAGGCGAACGACTCGTGGTTGATCAGCGTGAAGTCCTGCGAATCGACGGTACCGCCCAGGGCCGAGGGGCCTTGCACGCCGAACACGCGCATCGCGAAGCCGCGCACGTCCGGCACGCGGTCGGGCGCGCTGTCGAAGCCGCCGTTGGACAGGCGCACCCACACCTCGAAGTCGTGCGGCACCGCGAACAGGCCGTGGCGCGTGAAAGCAGGCAAGCCGTCCAGCACCTCCAGCGTGCCGTGCGCGGCGCACAGCTGCTTGCGGTGCAGCGCGCGGCCGGTGCCGTAGCGCTCGGAGCGGCGCACCTGGATGGCGGCGAACTGCTCCGCGTAGGCGGCGTGGCGGCGGTCCTCGTCGGGCGCGACCTGTTCGAGCCATTCGGTGCTGGGGAGCAAGTCGTTGGGCATGGGGCTATTGTGGCTGTCAAGCAGACCAGCGTATAGATTGTCCGTAGGCATATGCGTGGCTAAAGTCCGCCTCGATTCCAACGAGGGGGGCTCTCCGATGCAGATGCGGTCTGCGCGTGCGCTGGTTGGCGCATGCATGTTGTGGGTGGGGCTGGTGCTTGGCGGGCCGGCTCTTGCGGCGATCCAGCCGCTCACGGGCGACGTTCAGGAAACAGAGGTCGAGTGGGTAGATTCGAGCCCGCACCCGCTGACGCTTTCGACGCATTACCGAAGCTCGGGCAACGCCGACGCGGGCCTGGGGCCGGGGTGGTCGCACAACTGGGCGGCGACGCTGACGAAGCGGGATGCGTCGGCGGCCATCCGGTTCGGGCGCGGCGTCACCGTGGTCTTCCATCGCGACAAGCCCGGCGCGGCGTGGCAGCCCGCGGGCGGTCGGGACCAGTTGCTGGAGAGTGCTGCCGGTCTCACCTACGTGCAGGCGTCGTCGCAGGCGCAGTGGCAGTTCGATGCTGGCGGGCGGTTGCAGGGCATCCTGCAGTCCAACGGGTGGCGTATGGCGTTCGCGTATTCGGCCACGGGGCAGCTGCAGCGCGTGACCAATGCGTTCTCGCGCAGCATCCTGTTCGGCTACGACGCGGGGCGGCTCGCGTCGGTGCGCTTGCCCGATGGCACTTCGGTCGGCTTTGCGTTCGATGCAGGCTCGCGCCTCGCCGCGGTAACTGGAGCCGATGGTGCGGTGCGCAGCTACGCCTACGGCGATGCGCGCTTCCCGGGCCAGCTGACGAGCGTTGCGCGCTCCGGCAGCCCCACCGCCATCTACAAATACGACGCGCGGGGGCTCGCGGTCGAATCCGCGCGCCCCGGCGTCGGCGGCAAGGTGAGCGTCACTTATCCGAACCCGTCCGGCGGGTCCGCCGGGGCGCTCACTGCCGGCCACACGGCCGACCCGTCGCTCTACCGGCTCACGGTCGATGTCACCGACGAGCGCGGTGTCACCACGAGCCGCACGTGGCAAGGCGGGGACGGCCGGGTGCGGCTGGTCGGGACGAGCAGCCCTGCGGCCGGCATTGCGGCCACGACAACGCTCGGTGCGAACAACCTGCCCGTCGTCGAGCAGGACTTCATGGGCGTGCGCACCGTCAAGGAGTGGGACGCGAACCGCGAACTTCCGCTGGCCGTCACGAAAGCCGCCGGCACGCCGGACCAACAGGCCGTGCAGACGCAGTGGCACCCCACCCTCAACGTGCCGTTGCTGGTCAACGAGAAGGGCCGCGTCACCGAGTACACGTGGGACTCGCGCGGCAACAAGCTCTCGCAAACCGTCACCGACACCTCCACCGGTGCGAAGCGCACCTGGTTGTGGACGTACGGCGCGAACAACCTGCCGGCCACCATGACGGAACCGGGAGGTGGCGTTTGGCAATACAGCTACAACGATTCGGGTCATCGCATCGCGACACGTGATCCGCTCAACCGCGAGACGTTGTTCGAATACGACGGCGCCGGCAGAGTCGTCAAGCAGACCGAGCCGGGCGAGCTCGTCACCACCTATGTGCGCGACCTGAAGGGCCGGCCCGTCTCGGTGACTCGCGACGGTGAAACGACCACGCTGACGTACACCGACGCGGGGCTCGCTTCGGCGACGCTGCACAACGGCTACAGCGTCGCGTACTCGCATGACTCGGCCCAGAGGTTGATCGGCGCCGCCGACAACAATGGCGCATCCGTCACATACACCCTCGACTCGGCCGGCCAGGCCGTGCGCGAGGAGGTTCGCGACGAGACCGGGATGATTGCGCTCGTCACATCCCGCGTGTTCAACGAGCTGAATGCCCTGGCGCAACTACAAGGCGCATCCGGGCAGGCGACGCAGCTGGCGTACGACCGCAACGGCGAGCTCATTGCCGAAACGGACCCGCTGAACCGCACGACGCGGCACACACTCGATGCGCTGCGCCGCGCCACCGCCACCACCTTCCCCGACAACGCCTCCGCCCTGCAGTCCTTCAATTCGCTCGACCAGCTGACGCAGGTGGTCGATCCCAAGGGCGTAGCCACGCAGTACAAGACCACGGCCTTCGACGAAGTGGTGGAGGAGACCAGCCCGGACATCGCACCATCACCTTCCGGCGCGACGCGAACGGGGACGTGATCGAGACCACCGATGCGCTGGCGCGGCGCACGAAGGTCGAACGCGACGCGCTGCGCCGGCCCGCAACCATCCGCTACCACGAGGGCAGCACCACCCGCTTCGAGTACAACGACATGGGCAGGCTCGCCCGCGTCGAGATCCAGAAGGACGGCGAAGCCGCTGTCATCCGCTACCTCCATGCGGCCACCGGCCAGCGCGTGTTCAAGAGCGAGCCCGAGGTAGCGCAGACGCTACCGAACGAAACGGAGCTCGGCAACAGCTTCGTCAACTGGCTGCGCAAGAACTTCGGCTGGATCTTCGCCAAGGGCAATGGCGCCAAGACGAGCATCGGCACGGCGTACATCCACGGCGACGGTGAGATCCCCAACTGGGCCATCCTCGGCGAATACGACAACGGCTCGAGCCAGGGCAAGGGCTCGTCCGAGTACATCTACCTGCCCACTCACGACGGCAGCGCCATTCCGATCGGTATGTACCGCAACGGCAAGCTCTATGCGATCCACAGCGATCACCTCGGAACACCGAGGCTCATCACGGACAGCAGCAAGGCGGTCGTGTGGCAGTGGCCGTACTCCGCACTCGGAGCGAACAAGCCGACCGGCGTGCTCGCGACATGGGCCGAGGGTGCCCTGAAGGCGACCGAACCACCCATCGAGTACAACGGACGCTTCCCCGGGCAAACCCATGACCCGGAAACGGGGCTGAACGACAACGGATGGCGCACGTTCGATCCGCGGACCCGAGCGGGCTACATCCAGGCCGACCCGATCGGGTTGGCGGGCGGGCTGAATCGCTATCCCTATGCAGAGAATTCGCCGCTACGAAAGACAGACCCGACAGGGAGACTGGCGTTCGCTCTTCCCTTGATCCTGCCCCCACTCCTCGAAGGCGCAGCCTACATCGTCACAGCTGCTGCTGTCGCGTCGACTGCGCACGAACTTACCAAGCCGGATGCGGCCGGGAACTCGACGCCGGAGGCCTGTCCTCCTGGGGGAACTTGCCCGCCATGCCGAACCACCAGCGGGAGGATCATCCCGGTCGGCACGATCGCCTACCGTCCCCTTGACGTCATTCCGGATGACGTCATGCAGCACGGAGTCTACGGATCGCATCACAATATCTTTATTGCCAACCAGATGCCCTATCCGAAGTGCGATTGCTTCTGGGCCAAGCAAAAGTGGGTTGCGAAGCCCGAGCAGATCCAACCTTCATGGGTTCCGATCGAGCCATTTGCCAACTGAGAATTTTCTATGCGCTACATGACAGACGGAAGCAAGGTCAAACTCGGCGATCACGTTGTAGTCGAGGGCAATGTGCGCGGCACGGTTATCTGCGACTACGACGCGGGCGCGTGCCTGCCTGGGTTCGAACGGTGGCTCGAGTCCCGGCCGATGGCAGACGGAACCCTGCTGTCAAGCGGAATCATGGTTGAAACCTCCGAACTGGGATTCGTCCACTATGCGAGCGATGACATGGACATCCGGCAGGACAGCACTCCAGCATGAGGGCCTTCGGATGAGCCTTACCTCTCCGCCTCCTGCAACGCCCGCCACATCACCTTCCCGCTCCCGCTCTTCGGCAGCGCATCCGCGAACTGCACGATCTTCGGCGCCTTGTACACCGCCATGTTCTCGCGGCACCAGTCGATGACGTCCTGCTCGCTCACCTGCCCCTTGTGCGAGGCACGCAGCACGACCACCGCCTTGACCGTCTCGCCGCGGTACGCGTCCTTCGTGGAGATGACGCACGCCTCCTGGATGGCGGGGTGCTTGAACATCAGCGCCTCCACCTCCGCCGGCCACACCTTGAAGCCGGACGCGTTGATCATCCGCTTGAGCCGGTCGGTGATGAAGAAGTAGCCGTCTTCATCCACCCGCCCCAGGTCGCCGGTGCGGAAGAAGCGCTTGCCGTCGAACTCGATGAAGGCCGCGGCCGTGGCCTCGGGGCGCTTCCAGTAGCCGTCGAACACCATGGGCCCGTGCACGATGATCTCGCCTTGCTCGCCCACCGGCATCTCCTTGAGCGTGTCCGGGTCCACCACGCGCGCGTCGCAGCTCATGAAAGGGATGCCCAGGCACTGCTGCTTGGGGTGGTCCACCGGGTTGCTGTGCGAAGGCGCAGCGGTTTCGGTGAGGCCGTAGCCCTCCACATACCGCAGGCCGTACAGCTCGAAGAGGCGCTGCGCCACCGCCTGCGGCATCGCGGCGCCGCCGCCGCCGATGTGCTGCAGGCTCGAAAGGTCGAACTTGTCGAAGTTGGGGCTGCCCAGCAGGTCGATCACCATCGTGGGGATGTTGGTCCAGGTGGTGACCTTCCAGCGCGAGATCAGCGTGCCGGCGAGCTCGCGGTCCCAGCGCGGCATGATCACCAGCATGCTGCCCGCGAAGATCGCGCTGTGCATCACGCTCACCATGCCGGTGATGTGGAACATCGGCACGACCAGCAGGGTGACATTCTCCGGCGTCGCGTTGCCCCACACGGCCGCGGCGGCGGCGTTGTGCATGATGCTGCTGTGCAAGTGCATGCAGCCCTTGGGCAGGCCCGTCGTGCCGCTCGTGTACGGCAGCACGGCGAGGTCGGTGGAGCCCACTTCGAGCGGCGGCAGCGGCAGCGCGTTGTCCAGTGCGTCGTTCCAGGCCATCGCCTTGCCGCTCGCGAGCTGCGGGAGGGGGTGCTTCGTCAGCAGCCAGTCGCGCCACGCGTCGGGCAGCAGCGTCTGCGGCGACGCGGGGTCGAAGGCATCGGTGAAATGGGTGACGATGATGTGCGCGAGGCGCTGCGCCTCGGGCAGTTGCGCGTCGGCCTTGGCGATCTCCGCGGCAAGGTCGGCGGTGGTGATCGCCACCTTCGCGTCGGGGTCGGTGATGTAGTGCTTCAGCTCCTCGGCGCGGTTCATCGGGTTGACCGGTACGACGACCGCGTTGGCGCGCAGGATGGCCCAGTGCGCGACGATGAGCTGCGGGCAGTTCTGCATGTCCAGCACCACGCGGTCGCCCTTGCGCACGCCGAGCGAGGCCAGCCGCGCGGCCAGGCGCTCGGCCTGTTCGCGAAGCTGCGCGTAGGTGGTCGTGCGGTCGAAGAACACCAAAGCGTTCTTGTGCGGGTAGCGCCGCGCGCTGATCTCGAGGTTGTCCCACAGCGAGGTGGCGGGGACGGTGATGGCGTGCGGCAGGCGCTTGGGCCAGAACTTGTGGTGCGGACGGCTGGGTTGCATCGCCACGAGCCTACGACAGGCGGGCCGCGCGCGGCATCAGGGATGCTCCCAGCGCGGTCACGTTCGCGACGGCCGCGCCTATGATGAGGTGATGACGCAGCTCTGGCGCCTGGACGCGGCGCAACTCGTGCAAGGGTACGCGCGCGGCGACTTCACGCCCGGCGAGGCGCTCGACGCGTGCCTCGCGCGCCTGGCGGCCACGAAAGCGCTCAATGCGGTCATCGCCGAGGATCGCGCGGGAGCGACGGTTGCCGCGCACGCCAGCGAGGCGCGCTGGAAGCGGGGCGAACCGCTCGGGCCGCTCGACGGCATACCGCTCACCTTGAAGGACAACCTGCACGCGGCCGGCCTGCCCACCACCTGGGGCAGCCGGTTGCTCGAAGGCTTCGTGCCGCGCGATGACGAACTGCCGGTTGCGCGTTTGCGTGCCGCGGGCGCGGTGATCTTCGGCAAGACGAACACGCCGGAGTTCGCGATGCAGGGCTACACGGACAACCATGTCCACGGCGTCACACGCAATCCCTGGGACCCGAGGCTGACGCCGGGCGGCTCTTCCGGCGGTGCGGCGGCGGCGGTGGCCGCCGGCTGCGGGCCGCTGGCATTGGCCACCGATGGCGGCGGGTCGATCCGGCGGCCGGCTTCCTATTGCGGGCTCGTGGGCTTCAAGCCGAGCGCGGGGCGAGTTGCGCGAGGCGGCGGGCTGCCGGAGATCTTCCTGCACTTCGAGGTGCCGGGGGCGCTCGGGCGGACCGTTGCGGACGTGCACCGGCTCGTGGAGGTGGTCGCGGGCGAGGCGGCTGCGACGCTGCGCCCGCCGCCTGCAGCGCGCATTCTCTACGTGCCTCGATTCGGCGCCCATCCGGTCGACCCCGGCATCGCTTCGTGCGTGTCCGCAGCCGCGCGCCATTTGCAGGCGCTTGGCCACGCCATCGACGAAGCGCCCACCTTCGACATCGCCGAACGCGTGAACGCGGCATGGCCCACGCTCTCCGGCGCGGGCCTCGCCTGGATGCTCAAGGACGCGAGCGCGTTCGCGGAGTTCGGCCTTGCCGCAGGTGAAACCCCGGACGTGTCGCGGTGCATGCCCGCCATCCGCAACGGCCTGCGCGAGGCACAGGCTTCCGATGCAGCGGCACTGTTCGAGGCACTCGCCGCCGTGCATGCGCTCGAGCGCGACCTTGCAGTGCTCTTCACGCGCTCCGACTTCATCCTCACGCCCGCCGCGGCCGCGATGCCGTGGCCCGCCGAAGAGCCTTGGCCCACGCGCATCGCGGGCCAGGAGGTGGCGCCGCGGGGCCACGCCGTGTTCACCGCTTTCGCCAATGCGGCCGGCCTGCCCGCGATCGCGCTGCCTTGCGGCGTGGTGGACGGCCTGCCGGTCGGCCTGCACCTCGTCGCCGCACGAGGCCAGGACGCCCAGCTACTCGCCCTCGCCGCGCAGTACGAGCACGCGCAACCCTGGGGCGACCGCCGCCCGCCTTGACCCGCCTTGACCCGCCTTGACCCGCCTTGACCCGCCCTGACCCGCGCTGGTGCGCCGCCCGTCCGCAACCGGTGCATGCCATGTCGACTTTGGTGCGCAAACCTTGTATACCAGAAGGCACGAAACCTGCTGGGCAAGGCGCATGGCGACTTCCTCCGAGATCAGCGAACGCATCGTCGAGGCCGTGATGGCCCGCAAGCTCGCGCCCGGCTCGCGCCTGGGCGAGCAGCAGCTGGCGATGCTGTTCGACTGCAGCCGCACCATCGTGCGCGAGGCCATGACGCGGCTTGCGGTGCGCGGCATCGTCACCGTGAGCGCCCGCCGCGGCTGGTACGTGGTGGAGCCCACCGAGGAGGAGGCGCAGGAGACCTTCGATGCGCGCCGCGTCATCGAGACCGGCCTCATCCGCGAAGGCAGGCCGCTGGACAAGGCGGCGCTCAAGCGGCTGCGCTCCCACCTCGCCAGCCAGCAGGCGGCGATCAAGGACGGCGACGTGGGGCTGCGCAGCTTCCTGCTCGGCGACTTCCATGTGTGCCTGGCCGAGTGCCTGGGCAACGGCCTGCTGGCCGAGACGCTGCGCGACTTCACCGCCCGCACCACGCTGGTGGCGATGCGCTACCAGTCCGCGGTGGACGCCGCGCAGTCGTGCGGCGAGCACGTGAAGATCGTCGAGGCCCTCGAAGCCGGTGAGCTGAAGAAGGCGGAGCAGCTGATGGCCGCCCACCTGCGTACCTGGAGCAAGAAGCTGCACATGGAAACCGACGCGCCCGACCCGCTCGCGCAACTGCGCCTCGCCCTCGCGCCCATGCCGGCCAAGGCACAGGTCTTGCATACAAGTTCCCCAGCCCCGGCGCGCAGGAAACGCGCCGACCGTTCCACCTATCTCGGAGAAGTGCTATGAACCCCGGCAAACGCCTCACCCTGGCCGCCCTCGCGGCCACTGCCCTGTTCGCAGCCGGCGCCGCGCAGGCGCAGAACGCCCTGGACGACGTGATGAAGGCCAGGGAGATCAAGATCGCGATCCCCACGGACTTCCCGCCCTACGGTTTCGTCGGCACGGACCTGAAGCCGCAGGGCCTGGACATCGACGTGGCGAACTACATCGCCGCCAAGCTGGGCGTGAAGGTGGAACTGCTGCCCGTCACCACCGCCAACCGCATCCCCTACCTGCAGACCGGCAAGGCGCACCTGGTCATCTCCACGCTGGGCAAGAACCCGGACCGCGAGAAGGTGATCGACTTCACCATCGCCTACTCGCCCTTCTACATCGCCGTTTTCGCGCCGAAGACGCTGGCGGTGAAGGGCCCCGCCGACCTCGCCGGCAAGTCGATCTCGGTCACCCGCGGTTCGGTGGACGACATGGAGCTGACCAAGGTGGCGCCGCCCACGGCGGAATTGCGCCGCTTCGAGGACAACAACACCACGATCTCCGCGTACGTCGCGGGGCAGGTGCAGACCGTCGCCACCAGCGCGCAGGTGGCCGGTGCGATGATGGCGAAGAACCCCGAGAAAGGCACCGAGTTCAAGTTCGTGCTGAAGGATTCGCCCAACTACATCGGCGTGGGCAAGGGCGAGGACAAGCTGCGCGCGAAGGTCAACGAGATCATTGCCGAAGGCCGCAAGAACGGCGACATCGACAAGATGGCCGTGCGCTGGCTGGGCCGGCCGGTGGGTGACCTGCCGACGAACTGACGACCTGTCATGCCGGGCTCGACCCGGCATCCATGCCGGCGCTTCGACACGCGGGCATGGATCCCGGGTCAAGCCCGGGATGACGCATGACGAACATGCGCATCACCCTCGACTTTGCCGCCGTACTTGCCCAGTGGCCGCTGCTGGCCAAGGGCGTCCTGCTGACGCTGGCGCTCACCGCGGTGTCCGCAGTGATCGGCGTCATCGTCGGCATCGCCTGCGCGTGGGTCCGCAGCTCCGGCCCCCTGGCCCTGCGCATCGTCGTCGGCACCTACGTCGAACTGATCCGCAACACGCCCTTCATCGTGCAGCTCTTCTTCGTGTTCTTCGGCCTGCCCGCCGCGGGCCTGAAGCTCTCGCCGGAGACCGCGTCGGTGATCGCGATGGTGGTGAACCTCGGCGCCTACGCCACGGAGATCATCCGCGCCGGCATCCAGGCCACGCCGCGCGGGCAGATCGAGGCGGCCGTGAGCCTGGCGCTCACGCGCACGCAGGTGTTCATTCGCGTGGTGCTGCCGCCCGCGCTCAAGCGCGTGTGGCCGGCGCTGGTGAGCCAGATCATCATCGTGATGCTCGGCTCCGCCGTCTGCGGGCAGATCTCGGTGGAGGAGCTGTCGTACGCGGCCAACCTGATCCAGAGCCGCAACTTCCGCGCGTTCGAGGCGTTCATCATCGCCACGGCCATCTACCTGCTGCTTGCCATCGCCGTGCGCAAGCTGCTCAACTGGGCGGGCCCCCGCTTCCTGTTCCGATGATCGAGTTCTCGCTCTGGGACATGCTGCGCAACCTGCTGCTCGCGGGGCGGTGGACGGTGGCGCTGTCGCTCATCGCTTTCATCGGGGGCGGGCTCGTGGGGCTCGCGCTGCTGGTGCTGCGGCTGCTGCCCTCCGTTGCGTTGCAACGCTTCGTCGCGGGCTACGTGCAGCTGTTCCAGGGCACGCCGCTGCTGATGCAGCTGTTCCTGGCGTACTTCGGCATCGCGCTCTTCGGCATCAACACGTCGCCGTGGGTCGCGGCCGCGGTCGCGCTCACGCTGTACACGAGCGCCTTCCTCACCGAGATCTGGCGCGGCTGCGTGGCGTCCATCCCGCGCGGCCAGTGGGAAGCGGCGCAGAGCCTGGCGCTCTCCTTCGGCGAGCAGCTGCGCCACGTCGTGATGCCGCAGGCCCTGCGCATCGCCATCCCGCCCACCGTCGGTTTCCTCGTGCAGGTGATCAAGGGCACCGCGCTGGCCAGCGTGATCGGCTTCGTGGAGCTCACGAAGGCCGGCACGATGATCACCAACGCCACGCTCAAGCCCTTCGTCGTCTACGCCCTCGTCGCGCTGCTGTACTTCGCGCTGTGTTACCCCATCAGCCTCTATGCCCATGGCCTCGAGCGAAAACTACACGCCGCCCATCGTTGAGATCACCGCCCTGCGCAAGTCCTTCGGGCCCAACGAGGTGCTCAAGGGCATCGACCTGAAGGTGCAGCCCGGCGAAGTGATCGCCATCATCGGCAAGAGCGGCTCGGGCAAGAGCACGCTGCTTCGCTGCATCAACGGGCTGGAGACCTTCCAGGACGGCGCGCTCACCGTCGACGGCCAGGCGCTGCGCCACGACAGCGCCGCCGCGATGCGCGAGCTGCGCCAGCACGTGGGCATGATCTTCCAGAGCTTCAACCTCTTCCCGCACCTGACCGTCGGGCGCAACGTGATGCTGGCGCCGACGCTCGTGAAGAAGAAGGACCGCGCCGCGGCCGAGGCGCAGGCGCGCAAGCTGCTGGAGCGCGTGGGGCTCGCCGAGAAGTTCGACGCGATGCCCGACCAGCTCTCCGGCGGCCAGCAGCAGCGCGTGGCCATCGCGCGTGCGCTCGCCATGGAGCCGGCCGTGCTGCTGTGCGACGAGATCACGAGCGCGCTGGACCCCGAGCTGGTGGGCGAGGTGCTGCGCGTCGTGGAGTCGCTTGCCGACGACGGCATGACGCTGCTGATGGTGACGCACGAGATGAACTTCGCGCGCAAGGTGAGCGACCGCGTGATCTTCATGCACCAGGGGCGCGTGCACGAGGCGGGCCCGCCACAGGCGCTGTTCGCGAACCCGCAGACGCCGGAACTCAAGCAGTTCCTGTCGTCGCTGCACTAGCCCGCTTCTACACCAGCGGCACGCAGCGCACCAGCGCGAGCCCGGCGCCGGCCGCCACGACGGCGCAAAAGGCGTACACCCACCACGGCGGGCCCAGCGGGTTGCGCTCCAGGCCCATGGGCAACAGGTGCGGCCGGCCGTCGCTCACCTCGGCCACCTCCACCGCCCGGTGCGCGGGCGCGGCTTCGCCCGACTCGATCTTCGCGGCGTACGGCTCGATGAGCCGCAGCACCTCGGCCACGTCCGTCACGGCGATCGGCATCGCGCAGTGGCTGCACCGGCGCTCGCGCGCCGCGTCGATGGCGCCGCCGCAATGCATGCACGTGAACTGCACCTGCCGGGGCGGGCCGCCGACCGAACTGTCCACCACACCCGTCTGGCGGTCCAGCGCATGCAGGATGCGCTGCAGGTCGAGCACGAGCCGGGGCGACCCGCAGAAGCTGCAGGCTTCGCGCACGCGCGGGTCGAATTCGGCGCCGCAGTTCACGCAGTGGAACACGAGCCCGGTCGCGGGGCTGCGCTGCAGTTGCTCCACCTCGGGGCGGAACAGGGGACGCACGAGGCCTTTTTCCGCCAGCAGCTGCGAGAACGTCTGGAGCGCGCCATGCCCGCGAGGGCATTCGAGCCGCCCCACCGGCCCATGGCTCACGAGGTCCCTCACCACCTTGAGGCGGGCCGTGCAGCGCGGGCATGGCAGGTCGGTGCCGCCCAGCGCATTCAGCAGCTCACCGCGCTGCGCATCGATGGCGCGCAGCAACTGCAGCGTGCCGGGGCCATTGAGGTTGACCGACTCGAGGTTGTCGAACCAGACCAGGCGGCAGGGGCCGCACATGTCGACATCGACGCCGCGGCCGTAGTGCCCGGCCAGCGCGACGAGCTGCATCGGCTGGGTGCAGTTGACGCAGCGGGTCGCGTCCACCGCGGCGCTCAGTTGAGCGCGGACAGGTCCAGCGGGTACTCCTTGCCGAGCCAGTACGCGTGTTCGGTGTGGTCGGCGACGGCATCGCCGCTGAGCGCATGCACCAGCACGTCGAGGCCGCCCCGGTGCTCGTCGAGCCATGGGATGAGATCGTCGAACTGCTCGGCGCTGAAGGCGAGCTGGCAGCTCCACTGCGGATGCGGCCCCACGTTCTGCTCGTGGACCCGGCCCATCTGCACCTTGAACAGGCGCGCCGCCTCTTCGCACAGGGCACGCGCCTGCTCCACCGTGCCGGGGCCGAAGTAGACGTGGGCGTGGTAGGCCTTGTAGGTGTTCACCGGGTAACGTGCCATGCCCGCATTGTGCAGAATGCGCGCATGTTTCGCCAACTCGTCCTCTCCTTCGCGGCGCTTGCGGTTTCCGCCGGCGCCTTCGCCTTCGACCTCCAGGGGCATCGCGGCACGCGCGGCCTGCGGCCCGAGAACACGCTGCCGGCATTCGAACACGCGCTCTCGCTCGGCGTGGACACGCTGGAAACGGACATCGGCGTCACGGCCGACGGGGTGGTCGTCATCTCGCACGACCCCTACCTGAACCCGCTGATCACGCGCGACGCGCAGGGCCAATGGCTGCCGGGCACGAAAGGGCCGCTGATCCGCTCGTTGACGCTCGCGCAGCTGCAGGCCTACGACGTCGGCCGGCTGCAGCCCGGCACGCCGTACGCGAAGACCTTCGAGACGCAGCAGGCGGTGGACGGCACGCGCGTGCCGACGCTCGCGCAACTGTTCGACCTGGTGAAGGCACGCAATGCAACGCGTGTGCGCTTCAACATCGAGACCAAGATCAACCCTTCGCAGCCTGACGACACGGTCAGCCCCGAGGCGATGACGCAGGCGCTGCTGAAGGTCATCAACGATGCCGGCATGGCTTCGCGCGTGACGATCCAGAGCTTCGACTGGCGCACGCTGCAGCTCGTGCAGAAGCTGCAGCCTTCCATCCCCACCGTCTACCTCACGGTGCAGGCCCCGAACAACGACAACACCCGCGACGGCTCGTGGACCGCGGGGCTGAAGTTCGCCGACCATGGCAGCGCGCCGAAGATGGTGAAGGCTGCGGGCGGCAAGGTGTGGTCGCCGAACCAGGGTGCGGTCACAGAGGCGCTGGTGAAGGAAGCGCAGTCGCTCGGCTTGCAGGTCGTTCCGTGGACCGTCAACGACCCTGCGGTCATGGACCGGTTCATCGGCTGGGGCGCGGACGGGATCATCACCGACTACCCCGACCGCCTGCGCGAGGTGATGGCGAAGCGTGGAATGCCGTTGCCGGCGAAGTTCTAGTGCTCGTGGCGGTGATGCGCGTCGGGGTAGTGCGGATGCGCATGCGCGATGGGGTCGTGGTGATGCGCGTGTGAGTGCCGCGTGCCGGGGGGCACAGGCGGCACGTGCACGTGGTCGTGGTGCTCGTCGCCGGTGCCGTGGACATGCACGTGCGCGTGGTCCATCACGTCGTGGCGGTGCCAGTGCTCGTGGCGCTCGGTGATGTGCAGCCACACACCGACGGCCATCAGCACGCCGGCGGCGCCGAGCTGCCACGTGGCGTCTTCGCCGAGCAGCGCGATCGACAGCACGGCGCCGAAGAAAGGCGCGACCGAGAAGTAGGCGCCGGTGCGCGCGGTCCCGAGGCTGCGCAGGGCGACGACGAACAGCACGAGGCTTGCGCCGTAGCTGACGAAGCCGAGCAGCGCTGCTGAACCCACGGCCGCTGGCGCGGGCCACGCGGCACCGAATGCCAGCGCGATGACGAGGTTCGTCGCGCCCGCGCCGAGGCCCTTGACCATCGCGATCCACGACGCGTCGTTCAGCGACACCTTGCGCGTGAGGTTGTTGTCGACGGCCCAGGCCAGGCATGCCGCGAGCACGAGCAGCGCGCCTTGCCAGCGGATACCCTCCACCTGGCCCGGCCAAGCCAGCACCGCGCCACCGGCCACGATGGCCAGCATGCCGAGCGCAACACGCTTGTCGACGTTCTCGCGGAACACGAACCACGCGATCAGCGCGGTGAACACACCTTCGCCATTGAGCAGCAGCGAAGCCTCCGATGCCGGCATGCGCGACAACCCGGCCATCAGCAGCACCGGCCCGGCGACACCGCCGCACAGCACGGCTCCCGCCAGCCACTTCGCCTCGCCGGCCGCCAGCCGCACGCGAGGCGAGCGGCGCACCACGCGCACAAGCAGCAGCCCGAGCCCCGAACCGAGGTACAGCAACGCCGCCAGCAGCCATGCATCCACTCGCGCCAGCAACAGCTTGGCGAGCGGCGCCGCGGCGCCGAACAGCAACGCCGCCGCAAGGGCCGACGCCACGGAGGGTTTCATGCGCTCATCGTACAGTTGGGGACATGCAGGGGCACACGCACCACGACCACGACCACGATCACGGTCATCACCACCACCATCACGACGTGGTCGAACCCGGCACCCCCGTGCCCCCGGGCTACCGCCGCGTCCTCTGGATCGCCCTCTTCGTCAACGCCGCGATGTTCCTGCTGGAGATCGGCGCGGGCTTCACGTCGGGCTCGGTCTCGCTGCTGGCCGACGCCATCGACTTCTTCGGCGACGCCGCCAACTACGCCATCTCGCTGGCCGTGCTCACGATGCACTTCACGTGGCGCTCCCGCGCCGCGATCGTCAAGGCCGGCTGCATGCTGCTCTTCGGCGTGGTGGTGCTCGGCCGCGCGGTGTGGGCGGCGTGGGAAGGCCGCGCGCCCGAACCCGTCACGATGGGCACGATCGGCGCGCTGGCGCTCGCCGCGAACCTGGGCGTGGCGTGGCTGCTCTACGCGTTCCGCGAGGGCGACGCCAACATGCGCAGCGTGTGGCTGTGCACGCGCAACGACGCCATCGGCAACGTCGCGGTGCTGCTCGCGGCGCTCGGCGTGTTCGGCACCGGCACGCGCTGGCCCGACCTCGCGGTCGCGGCCGTGATGGCGTTGCTGGCGACGACGGCCGGCGCGAGCGTGCTCAGGCAAGCTCGCGCCGAACTCCACGACTGAGCGCCGCCGGGCCGCCCCAAGGCGCGAACGCCCCCTCGGGGGGCAGCGATCCTCGCGAAGCGGGGAGCGTGGGGGCCCTGTGCCTTCAGCGGCTGAACAGCCGCGCGAAGACGTACCCCGCCGCGAAGGCGATGCCCACGGCGGCGAGCGGCTGCGCGCGCACCTGCTCGCGCGCCATGTCGCCGTATTCCTGGTGGATGCTCATCATCTTCTCGCCGCCCTGGCCCAGCTTCTGCTCGAGCGTGTCCACGGCCTCGTGCACGCGCTGCGCGAGGCGATGCACCGTCTCGGTGGCGTTGCCGCTGCCGTTGAGGCCGTTGCCGCCGCTGCTGGACGTGTCGGGGCTGGTGGGGAAGGGGGTGGCGGTTTCGGCGTTCATGTGGTTTTCCTCTCTCGTAAGGTCGTGCGGTTGGAAGAAGCACTGTAGGAAGCCCATCGATACACCGCTGTCGGCGAAAACTCGCCAGCCGTTGTAGGAAAAGTCCTGCCGCAGCACGGCTGTTTGATCTGCCTCATGTTCGGGGGGCGGCCGCCGGTGTCTGCTACAGGCATGCACGCGCCGTTGCCGCCCGCCCCCACGCTTCGCATGCTGCTCGCGCGCCTGGTCGCGGCCGCGCTCCTGCCCGTCATGCTGGGTGCCGCCGCGCTGACGTGGTGGCACCACGGCCACGAGAAGCGCGAGGCCATGGAGACCATGACGCTGGCCGCGCGGGCCATCAGCGCCACGCTCGACGAGCGCTTCATCCGCGCGCGCCTGCAGCTGGACGCGCCGCGCGCCTTCATCGCCCTGGAGCCGGGGCCGCTGAACGAGATGCTGGCGCGGCAGGGCCTGCCCGCCGGCTGGGTGGCGACGATCGTCAACGACTCCGGCCACGTCGTCACGCGGGCGCCCGACGGCGACGACACCGCGGGCCGCGACTATGTCTGGCCGCGCGGCATGCGCGGGGACAGCGGCGTCGTCGAGACCGAAACCGGCGCCACGGCCTACTCGCGTTCCAACTGGACGGGGTGGTCGGTGGTGCTGGAAGCGCCCGACGAGTCGCTCTACCGCTACGTGCGCGGGCTGCTGCTGTGGACCACCGGCGGCCTGCTCGTGCTCGTGCTCTCCAGCCTGTGGCTGGTCAAGCGCCTGGCCGCGCGCATCCTCGACTCGATGGCCACCCTGGCCGCGGACGCGCGCCAGGCCGCCATCGGCCTGCCGATGGACGTGCCGCCGCTGGCCTTCCGCGAGGCGAACGAATTCGCGGCGCTGCTCGACGCGGCCGCGCGCGAGGTGCACCAGTCCACGATGGCCCTGGAGCGCAGCGAGCGGCAGTTGCGCGCCGTGCTCGACACCGCCATGGACGCGGTGGTCGTGGCCGACAATGCCGGCCGCATCGTCCTCTTCAACGACGAGGCCGAGCGCATGTTCCGCACCACGCGCACCTTCATGATGGGCCAGCCGCTGGAGAACCTGATGCCCGAGCGCTACCGCGACATGCACGCGCAGATGGTCAGGCGCTTCGTGCGCGAGCCCGGCAACGCGCGCGCGATGGGCCGCCACCGGCTCGTCTTCGGCATGCGCAGCGACGGCGAGGAATTCCCCATCGAGGCGTCGATCTCCTCGGCGCGCGCCGACGGCGAGCAGTGGCTCACCGTCATCATGCGCGACGTCACGCGCCGCCAGATCGAGCAGGCGGCCCATGAATCCACCCAGCTGCCGCCGCTGCGCCTGATCCGCGAGATGGAACCTGTGCCTTCGCATACGATCCCACCGAAATGAACGAGAAACTCTCCCGGCGCGCCGTCCTGGCGCTCGCAGCCCTGCCCCTGCTCCCCGCTGCCCACGCGCAGGCCCCCAAGGTCTTCGCGGAAGTCTGGAAGGACGAAGGCTGCGGCTGCTGCAAGGACTGGGTGAAGCACCTCGAAGCCGCGGGCTTCGTGGTCAAGGCGCACGACGGCGGCAACACCGCGATGCGCCAGCGCATGGGCATGCCCGCGAAACTCGGCTCGTGCCACACGGCACTGGTCGGCGGCTATGCGATCGAAGGCCACGTGCCCGCGGCGGACATCCGCCGGCTGCTCAAGGACAAGCCGCAGGCCGTGGGCCTCACCGTCCCCGGCATGCCCATCGGCGCGCCCGGCATGGACGGGCCCGAGTACGGCAAGCGCCGCGACCCCTACGACGTGCTGCTGGTGCTGAAGACCGGCGAGACGCGCGTCTTCGCCTCGTACAACAAGGCCTGATTCACAGCTCGCGCGTGTGCAGGTGCGACGCCACGTCGCACGGCCACGCGGGGTGCTGCTGCGCGATGGCCTGCTGCAGCGCGGCGGCCGCTTCGGGCTCGCCGTGCACCAGCGTCACCTGCTTCGGCGCGGCGGGCAGCCGGCCCAGCCAAGCCAGCAACTCGCCGCGGTCGGCGTGCGCCGACAGCGAGCCGAGGCTCGTCACCTCCGCGCGCACGCGCACCATCTCGCCGTGGATGCGGATCTCCTTCTCGCCCGCCTGCAGGCGCCAGCCGCGCGTGCCCGCGGCCTGGTAGCCCGCCAGCAGGATGGTGTTGCGGTGGTCGGGCGCGAAGGCCTTGAGGTGATGCACCACGCGGCCGCCGGTGGCCATGCCGCTGGCGGAGACGATGACGGCGGGAAAGCGGATGTTGTTCAACTCGCGCGACTCCTCCACGCTGTTGATCACGCGGGCGGCATGGCACATCGCGTCGCATTCGGCGTCCGAGAGCCGGTGGTCCTCGCGGTAGCGGTGGTACATCTGCGTGACGTCCGCCGCCATCGGGCTGTTCAGGAAGAGCGGCAGGTCGGGGATGCGCCGTTCGCGCTTGAGCTGCGCCAGCAGGTGCAGCAGGGCCTGCGCGCGGCCGACCGCGAAGGCGGGCACGACGACGACGCCGCCGCGCGCCGCGGTGCGCGTCACGACGTCCTGCAACGCGGCAGCGGCGTCGACGGGCTCGTGGTCGCGGTCGCCGTAGGTGGACTCCATGAACACGTAGTCGGCCGCGCGCGGCGGCTCGGGCGGGCGCATCAGCATGTCGTTGCCGCGGCCGAGGTCGCCGGAGAAGAGCGCGCTGCCGCCCCCCCACGTGACGAGTGCGCTCGCGGCGCCGAGGATGTGGCCCGCGCGCGAGTAGCGCACCTGCACGCCGGGCATGGGCTCGAAGCCCTCGTCGAAGTCCACCGCGCGGAACTGGCGCAGCGTGCGCCGCGCCTCGTATTCCGTGTAGAGCGGCAGCGCCGGGTGGTGCTTGGAGAAACCGTGCCGGTTGGCGTAGAACGCGTCTTCTTCCTGCAGGTGGCCGGAGTCGGGCAGCAGCAGGCTGCACAGATCGCGTGTCGCACGCGTCGCGTACACGGGCCCGCGGAAGCCCTGGCGCGCGAGGGCGGGCAGGTAGCCGCTGTGGTCGATGTGGGCGTGGGTGAGCACCACGGCGTCGATGCGGTCCGGCGCGAGCGGCAGCCGGTCCCAGTTGCGCAGGCGCAGCTCCTTCAGGCCCTGGAACAGGCCGCAGTCCGCCAGCAGGCGCTTGCCCTCGTGCTCCAGCAGGAATTTCGAGCCGGTGACGGTGCCCGCGCCGCCCAGGAAGGTGATCTTCATGCGGGCCAGTCTAGGAAGGCGCCCGGGCCCGCTGGTTGAGCCGGATCAACCGGGGACTTGCGGCCCGCACTAAACTGCGGGCATGCGCATCCGCATGATCCTGCTGCTCGTCGCCGCCCTGCTCTTCAAGGGCTGGGTGGGCGAAGCCATGGCGGGGCAGATGCTCGCGCAGCAGCTGGACCAGGCCGTCGCGGCGCAGGCGATGCATGCCGACTGCCCCGGCCACGCGGCGCACGAAGACGGCAAGACGAACCCCGCGTCGTGCGAGCAATGCCAGGCCTGCTCGCTCCACGCTTTGCCGGCGATGCCGGTGCTGGTCGCGGGCGCCGCGCCGCGCGCCACGCCCGCGCAGGCCGCCATCCATTTCACGAGCGCCGAGCCGCGCCCCACCCGCAAGCCGCCCGTTTCCTGAGCCCTCCCAGCCGTAGTCCGTCCGCAATTTGCCGCGGGCGGGTCCCATGGGTCTCCAGGAAACGAACATGCCACGCGTTCCCATTGCCATCGCCCTCGCCTTCGCGCTCGCCGGCCCCGCCGCCGCGGCGCAGCTGGGGGAAAACCTCCAGACGCTGCTCGAAGCCGCGCGCACGCAGAACCCCGAGCTGGCGCTGATGCGCGCCGAAGCCGAGGCCGCGCGCCAGCGCGTGCAGCCGGCCGGCGCGCTGCCTGACCCGGTGCTGCGGGTGGAGCGCATGAACCTGCGTGACGCCGAGGCGCCACCCGAGACGCGCCTGACTTTCATGCAGCAGTTGCCCGCATGGGGCAAGCGCGAGCTGCGCGTGCAAGCCGCCAGCGCCGATGCGCGGCAAGCGCAGGCCCGCACCGACGCGGCCTGGGCCGAGCTGGCGATGCGCATCAAGACGGCCTACGCGCGCTACTACGCGGCCGTCGCCAACGAGCGCATCACGCGGGAAGTGCTGGACCTGGTCAGGCGCATGGAGCAGGTGGCGCAGGCCCGCTATGCGGGCGGGCTGGCGCCGCAGCAGGACGCGATCCGCGCGCAGCTGGAGCAGACCGCGATGCGCGCCGAGCTGCTGATGCTGGAGGCGGAGAAGCACCACCTGCACGTGCGCATCAACGCGCTGCTCGGGCGCCCTTCGGAGGCGGCCCTCGCGCACCCGCGCGAGCCACGGCCGCTGCCGGCGGTGCCGGATGCCGCCACGCTCGTGCAGCGCGCACGCGCGACGAGCCCGGTGGTGCGCGCGGAGGAAGCGCGCCTCGCGGCCGCGGAGAAGAACCGCGAGCTCGCGCTGCGCAACCGCCTGCCGGACGTGAACGTCGGCGCGGGCCCCACGCGCATGAACTCGCGCAACGCCAGCTGGGGCGTGATGGTGGAGCTGAACCTGCCGCTGCAGCAGGACACGCGGCGCTCGCAGGAGGCCGAAGCGCAGGCGATGGTGGACGCGGCGCGCGCCCGAATCGACAACGCAGCCGTGCAGGTCGCAGGCGACATCGGCGAGAGCCTCGCGTCGCTCGACGTCGCGCGCCGTACGGTGGACCTCGTCACCGCGCAGGCGCTGCCGCAGTCCGAGCTGGCGCTGCGCTCCGCGCTGGCCTCGTACGAAGGCGGCAAGCTCGAATTCAGCGCGCTGCTCGAAGCGCAGCGCCAGATCCGCAAGGCGCGGCTGGACCGCCTGAAGGCCGAGACCGAGGCGCAGATGCGCCTGGCCGAGATCGAACGCACGCTGGGAGAAGACCTGTGAAAGCCAACACTCTCCTCGCCGCGGCCGTCGCCGCCACCATCGCCGCCGGTGCGGGCTACTGGTTCGGCCAGCGCGGGCACACCCCGCAAACCGCCTCGGCGGCACCCGAACCCACGAAGCAGCGCAAGGTGCTGTACTACCGCAACCCGATGGGCCTGCCGGACACCTCGCCCGTGCCGAAGAAGGACCCGATGGGCATGGACTACGTCCCGGTCTACGAGGGCGAAGACTCTGCCGCTGCGTCCGCCAGCGGGCAGGTGCGCATCTCCACGGAGAAGGTGCAGAAGCTCGGCGTGCGCACCGAACTCGCGTCGATGCGCACGCTCGGCCAGGCGGTGCGCGCGGTGGGCCGCGTGGAGCCTGACGAACGCCACGTGCATGTCATCTCGCCCAAGTTCGAGGGCTATGTGGAACGCCTGCACGTCAACGTCACCGGCCAACCCGTCGCGCGCGGCCAGCCGCTCTTCGAGGTCTACAGCCCCGAGCTCGTCGCCGCGCAGCGCGAATACGCGATCGCGATGCAGGGCACGCAGGCCATGGCCGGCGCGGGCGCGGAAGCGCAGGCCGGCATGAAGCAGCTGGCCGAGTCGGCGCTCGCGCGCCTGCGCAACTGGGACCTGCCGCCCGAGCATCTGGCGGCGCTGGTGAAGAACGGCGAGCCGCGGCGCACCGTGACCTTCCGCTCGCCGGTGGGCGGCATCGTCACGGAGAAAAAGGCCGTGCAGGGCATGCGCTTCATGCCCGGCGAGATGCTGTACCAGGTGACCGACCTTTCCGCGGTGTGGGTCGTCGCTGAAGTGAACGAGCAGGACCTCGGCTCTGTGCGCAGCGGCGCCGCCGCGGCCGTGCGCATCAACGCCTACCCGGACAAGGCGCTGCAAGGCCGCGTCACCTACGTGTACCCCACGCTGAAAGCCGAGACGCGGACGGTGCCCGTGCGCATCGAGCTCCCGAACCCCGGCGGCCTGCTCAAGCCCGGCATGTTCGCGCAGGTGGAACTGCAGGCCGGCGCGCGCACGCAGGTGCTGGCGGTGCCGGACTCCGCGGTGATCGACAGCGGCACGCGCCGCATCGTCCTCGTCGACAAGGGCGAAGGCCGCTTCGAGCCGCGCGAGGTGAAGACCGGTGCGCGCGGCGACAACTTCGTGCAGGTGCTCGAAGGCGTGAAGGAAGGCGAGCGCGTCGTGGTGGCGGCCAACTTCCTGATCGACGCCGAGAGCAACCTCAAGGCGGCCGTGTCCGGTCTCGGCCCGGCAGCATCACCTGCGCCGGCAGCGCCCACGGCGGTCGGCCACAAGGCCAGCGGCACCGTCGAAGCCGTCGACGCGAAAGCCGGCACGGTCACCTTGAACCACGGCCCCGTGCCCACGCTCAAGTGGCCGGCGATGACGATGGAGTTCAAGGTGGCCAATAGCGGGCTGCTCGCGCACCTGCAGCCGAAGGCGAAGGTGAACGTCGAGTTCGTCGAGCGCGGCGCCGGCGAATGGGTGATCACCTCGGTGCAGCACTGAAGGCGCGACCATGCTCAACCGCATCATCGACTGGTCCGGGCGCAACCGTTTCCTGGTGCTGCTAGCGACCGTCTTCATCGTGCTGGCCGGCGTCTGGGCGCTGGTGCGCACGCCGCTGGACGCCCTGCCCGACCTGTCGGACGTGCAGGTGATCGTCTACACCGAGTACCCCGGCCAGGCACCGCAGGTGGTGGAAGACCAGGTGACGTACCCGCTCACCACCGCGATGCTGGCCGTGCCGAAGTCCAAGGTCGTTCGCGGCTTCTCGTTCTTCGGCGCCTCGTTCGTGTACGTGATCTTCGAGGACGGCACCGACATCTACTGGGCGCGCTCGCGCGTGCTGGAGTACCTGAACTTCGCGTCGGGCCGCCTGCCTCGCGGCGTGAGCCCGGCCCTCGGCCCGGACGCCACGGGCGTGGGATGGGTCTACCAATACGTGCTGGTCGCCAGGGACCGCACGCTTGCCGAGCTGCGCGCGATCCAGGACTGGTACGTGCGCTATCAGCTCACCAAGGCGCCGGGCGTGGCGGAGGTCGCTTCCATCGGCGGCTTCGTGCAGACCTACCAGGTGACCGTGGACCCCGTGAAGCTGCGCGGCTACGGCATCCCGCTGGCGAAGGTGTCGCAGGTGATCCGCGACTCCAACCGCGACGTCGGCGGGCGCGTCGTCGAGATGGCCGAGACCGAGTACATGGTGCGCGGGCGCGGCTATCTGCGCGGCCGCGCCGACATCGAGGCGCTCGTCGTCAAGGCCGAAGGCGGCACGCCGGTGCTGGTGCGCGACATCGCGCGCGTGGAAATGGCGCCCGACGAGCGCCGCGGGCTTGCCGAACTGAACGGCGAAGGCGAAGTGGTTTCCGGCATCGCGATGGCGCGCTACGGGCAGAACGCGCTGGAGGTGATCCACAACCTCAAGGCCAAGGTGCAGGAGATCTCCTCGGGCCTGCCCGCGGGCACGACGATCGAAGCGGTGTACGACCGCTCCGAGTTGATCCACCGCGCCATCGACACGCTCAAGCGCACGCTGCTGGAGGAAAGCCTGATCGTCGCGGCCGTGTGCGTGGTGTTCCTGCTTCACGTGCGCTCCGCACTGGTGGCCATCGTCATGCTTCCCGTGGGTGTGCTGATTGCGTTCATCGCGATGCGCGCGTTGGGCATGAACTCCAACCTCATGAGCCTGGGCGGCATCGCCATCGCCATCGGCGCGATGGTGGATGCGGCCATCGTGATGATCGAGAACGCGCACAAGCACCTCGAACGCCTGCCGGCCGACCACACGCTGGCCGAGCGCAGCGAGGCCATGCTCGCGGCATGCAAGGAGGTCGGGCCCGCGCTCTTTTTCTCGTTGCTGGTGATCACGGTGTCGTTCCTGCCGGTCTTCACGCTGGAGGCACAGGAGGGGCGGCTTTTCTCACCGCTGGCGTACACCAAGACCTTCTCGATGGCCGGCGCGGCGCTGCTGTCGGTGACGCTCGTGCCGGTGCTGATGATGCTGTTCATCCGCGGCAAGGTGCTGCCGGAGGCGCGCAACCCGGTCAACCGCTTCCTCATCCGCGCCTACCAGCCGGTGATCGAGTGGGTGATGAAGTGGAAGAAGCTCACGATCGCCCTGGCCGTGCTCTCGCTTGTCGCCTCCATCGTGCCGGCGATGAAACTCGGCACCGAGTTCATGCCCGCGCTGGACGAAGGCACGCTGCTGTACATGCCCTCGTCCCTGCCCGGCATGTCGATCACCAAGGCCGCGGAAGTGCTGCAGACGCAGGACAAGATCATCAAGAGCTTCCCCGAAGTGGCTTCGGTCTACGGCAAGGCGGGGCGCGCGAACACGGCCACCGACCCCGCGCCGGTGGAGATGTTCGAGACCGTCATCAACCTCAAGCCGCGCGAGCAGTGGCGCGCGGGCATGACCACCGACAAGCTCATCGCCGAGTTGGACAAGGCGCTGCAGTTCCCCGGCATTTCGAACGCATGGACGATGCCGATCAAGGCGCGCATCGACATGCTCTCCACCGGCATCCGCACGCCGATCGGCATCAAGGTGTTCGGCAAGGACCTCGCCGAGATGGAGCGGCTGGCCAAGGAGATCGAGGGCGTGGTGAAGGACGTGCCGGGGACAACGTCCGCGTTTGCCGAACGCATCACCGGCGGCTTCTACTTCGACATCGAGCCGAAGCGCGAAGAGCTCGCCCGCTACGGCCTGACCGTGGGCGAGTTGCAGGAAGTGATCGGCACGGCGCTCGGCGGCGAGATGGTGACGACCACCGTCGAAGGCCGCGAGCGCTTCGGCGTGACAGTGCGCTACCCGCGCGAGCTGCGCGCCAGCCCCGAGCAGATCGAGCGCGAGGTGCTGGTGCCGGCGATGAACGCGATGGTGCCGCTGGGCCAGGTGGCGAAGGTGAAGGTCGTGCGCGGCACGCCCGGCATCCGCACCGAGAACGCGCTGCTGTCGGCGTACATCTACATCGACATCCGCGACCGCGACATCGGCTCCTACGTCGGCGACGCGCGCAAGGCCGTCGCGGAGAAGGTGAAGTTCCCGCCCGGCTACTACGTCACGTGGAGCGGCCAGTTCGAGTACATGGAGCGCGCCATCGAGCGCATGAAGATCGTGGTGCCGCTCACGCTGCTGATCATCTTCCTGCTGCTGTACCTGAACTTCCGGCGCATCCCCGAGACGCTGATCGTGATGCTGTCGGTGCCCTTCGCGCTGGTGGGCGGCGTGTGGCTGATGGCGGCGCTGGGCTACAACCTCTCGGTGGCTGTTGCCGTCGGTTTCATTGCGCTGGCGGGCGTGGCCGCTGAAACGGGGGTGGTGATGCTGATCTACCTGGACCATGCGTGGACGGCGGTGAAGCAGCGCTGCGCCGCCGAGGGGCGTTCGCCGGCCGCCGCCGACCTGGAAGCGGCCATCGAGGAAGGGGCCGTGGAGCGCGTGCGGCCGAAGATGATGACGGTCTCGGCGATCATGGCCGGCCTTCTGCCGATCCTCTGGGGCACCGGGACGGGTTCGGAAGTGATGAGCCGCATCGCGGCGCCGATGGTGGGCGGCATGCTGTCGTCCACCGTCTTGACATTGGCGGTGATCCCCGCCATCTATGGCATCGTCAAAGCCAGGGAGTTACGTCGATGAAGATCATTGCCGCCGCCATGGCGCTCTCCATGGCTGTGCCGTTCGCGCAGGCCCAGTCGCGCACGCATTCCGCGCACGCGGCGCCGGAGCAGAAGGCCTGGGGCGTCGCGGGCAACGCCAAGGCCGTGACGCGCACCATTCGCGTCAGCATGACCGATGCGATGCGCTTCGCGCCCGAGCGCATCGAGGTCAAGCGCGGCGAGACCATCCGCTTCGTGGTCGCCAACCAGGGGCGGCTTCTGCACGAACTCGTGCTGGGCACGCAGCAGGAGCTGGACGCCCACGCGGCCATGATGGCCAGGCACCCGGGCATGGAGCACGACGACCCCGGCATGGTCCACGTGCGACCCGGCCGCAAGGGAAGCCTCGTGTGGCACTTCAACCGCGCTGGTGAATTCCGTTTCGCATGCCTCATCGACGGCCACTACCAGGCCGGCATGGTGGGCACCCTCATCGTCAACTAGCAACCCAGGAGAATCCCATGGCACGCAAATTCCTCTTCCCCGCCATCACCGCAGTCGCCGCCGCCGCACTTGCCTTCACATCGTTCGCGGCCGACCTCACGAGCGGCGAAGTGCGCAAGGTCGACAAGACCAACAAGAAGATCACGCTCAAGCACGAGCACATCAAGAACCTGGACATGCCACCCATGACCATGGTGTTCGGTGTGAAGGATGCGAAGCTGCTCGACAAGGTGAAGAACGGCGACAAGGTCCGCTTCGCGGCCGTCGACGAGGGCGGCGGCAAGCTGGTCGTTACCGCGATCGAAGCCGCGAAATAGGCAGCGTCGCATCCACCCTGCTGCTCAGCGCTTTCTCCGCGTTCGCGAACGAAGCCGCCGACGACGCCGCCAACCGCACCGCGTTCAACGGTTCGCTCACGCGCGCCGAAGTCCGCGCCGACTACAGCGATGTAATGCCTGCTCAGGCACCCGCCAGCGCGGCTTGCTCGATCAGGGCTTCCGCCTGGCGGAACCGGGGCGCCTGCAGCTCGCGCAGGCGCGCCACCAGTTCGCCGCCCGCCTTCTCCGGCGTGCCGCAATCGAAGGGCGGCTTCGGGTCGTACTCGAAAGCCAGTTGCAGCAGCTTCGCCTGCGCCTCGCCCGCCAGCTCCGCCGCGAGCGCCAACCCGAAATCGATCCCCGCCGTCACGCCGCCGCCCGAGATGCGGTTGCGGTCGCGCACCACGCGCTCGGCCACCGGCACCGCGCCGAAGCGCGGCAGGTAGTCGCGCCACGCCCAGTGGCAGGCCGACTTGTAGCGCTGCAGCATTCCCGCAGCCCCCAGCACCAGAGAGCCGTTGCACACCGAAGTGACGTACTTCGCGCCTTCGCCCTGCCTGCGCAGGAAGCTCAGCGTCGTCTCGTCATTGAGCTGTTGCGCCATGCCGAAGCCTCCCGGCACGCACAGCACCGTGAGCTGGGGGCAATCGTCGAAGGTGGTGGTCGGCACGATCGAGAAACCGACGTCCGTTTCCACCGGCTGCAGGTCCTTCCACACCAGGTGAACGCGCGCGTCGGGCACGCGCGAAAGGATCTGCGCGGGGCCGGTGAGGTCCAGTTGCGTGACTTTGGGGAACAGCAGGAAACCGATATGGATCATGGTGGGCCTCGCGTGAAGTTGACGCAGCGAGCATCGGGCCGGATGATGATGGCGGCAATGTCGCCTTTCCCGCTTTTCCTGCCATGCGGCGCCGCATCTCGATCCTGGTCTTCCCCCGCTTCCAGCTGCTCGACGCGGCCGGGCCCATCGCGGCTTTCGAGGCGGCGCGCGGGCACTACGAACTGAGGGTCGTCGCGGCCGCGGCGGGTGAGGTGCGCAGTTCTTCGCGCGTGGCGATGGTGGCCGATGCGTTGCCGCGCACGCCTTCGGGCGACACGCTGCTGGTGTCGGGCGGCTTCGGCGTGGACGAGGCCGCGAAGGACGACAAGCTGCTCGCGTACCTGCGCCGCGCCGAGCGCGCGGGGCTGCGTGTGGCGAGTGTGTGCTCGGGCAGCATCCTGCTGGCGGCTGCAGGCCTGCTGGACGGGCGCACGGCCACGACGCACTGGTCACGCACCTCGCAGTTCCGCGAGATGTTCCCGAAGGTGAACCTCGATGCGGACCGCATCTTCGTGCAGGAGGGCCGCATCTGGACCAGCGCCGGCATCACGGCGGGGATCGACCTGGCACTTGCAATGATCTCGCACGACGTGGGGCCCGAGATCGCTCGGCGTGTGGCGCAGGAGCTCGTGGTTTATTACCGCAGGCCGGGTGGGCAGTCGCAGTTCTCCGCGCTGCTGTCGATGCAGGGAGGGCGCAGCCGGTTCGATGCGGTGCTGGACCACGTGCGGCAGAACCTGAAGGAGCGGCACAGCGTGGAGGAGCTCGCGGAGCGCGCCTTCATGAGTCCGCGGCACTTTGCGCGAGCGTTCCATGAGGAAACCGGTGTGACGCCGGCGAAGGCCGTCGAGCGCATTCGTGTCGAAGCCGCCCGCACGGCGTTGGACGCGGGGGCAGCTTCTGTCCAGAAAGTCGCGGATCAGTGCGGCTTCGGCGATCCCGAACGCATGCGGCGCAGCTTCGCGCGCTTGCTGGGGATCACGCCCTCCTCACTTCGGCGGACCGCCAGCGCTTAGGGCGCGCGGAGCCACTTGGGCTCCGCGGCAACGGGCCCGCTGAGCGTCTGCAGGAAGGCAACCAGCTGGTCGACTTCACGGTCGCTCAAATCGAGGCGCGACAACTCGCTGTGCCCGGCAGGCGCCGCCGGCGCACGGCTGTAGTGACGCACCACGTCGCGCAGCGAAGCCAGCTGCCCCGCATGCATGTACGGCGCTCGATCCGCCACATTGCGCAGCGACGGCACGCGGAACTGGCGCTCCTGGTGCCTGTTCTCCGCGAGGAAGCGGATCTCGCCGCACTGCTCGGGCTTCCCGTCGCTGTGGATCGAGAGGCAATTGAATTCGTCCTTCAGCACGTCCCTCACGCCGCCAAGCCGCCCCGTGTCCAGGGGCAGCCCGGGTGCGGCAGGCACGCCGGTGTTGTGGAACTCGTGGTTCGTGAGCAGCGGCCCGCTGTGGCATTGCAGGCACTGGCCCTTGCCGAGGAACAGCTTCAGGCCGGCGATCTCGTTGCTCGTGAGCCGCTTGTTCGCGTCGGCATCACCGCGTGCCAGCGAATCCGCGAACGCATCGAACTTCGACGCACCGGGCTCCAGCTTGCGTTCGTACGCAGCGATCGCCTTGCCCATGTTGACGAACACACGCGTCGCCTCTTCGCGCTTGCCGATGTCGGGCATGGGACCGAACAGCGACTCGTAGTCGGCACGGTAGTGGTCGGCGATGACGCGCGCGTACTGCATGCGGTCGCCGCCATGTTCCACCGGGCTTTCGAGCGGGCCCAGCGCCTGCGCCCACTGGCTGTCCTTGCGGCCATCCCAGAACTGCCACGGGCTGCGCGCGGTGCCGACGATCGCCATGGTGCGGCGGTTGGTCGTGCCCACGCCCTTCGCGAGCGGCGTGCCGTCCTGGAACGACTTGTCGGGCATGTGGCACGTGGCGCAGGCCACCTGCCCGTTGCTGCTGAAGCGCTTGTCGAAGAACAGGCGCTGGCCGAACTCGGCCGCGCGCTCGTTGTCGGCGAAGCGGTTCGACGGATCCGGCGGCAGGGGACCCAGCGACCGCAGGGCCAGCGACGCGATGTCTTTGCGTTCCACCGGCGACCAGCCGCCATCGCCCGTGGCGTACAGCAAGCCCGCGGCCAGCGAGAGGAACAGTGCAAGGATGCAGGCTCGTTTCATCTTGGGGCCTATCGCTTGAGCATCAGGTTGAACTTGGCGAGGTCCTTGCGGCCTTGCGCGGTGATGGTGAACTCCATCACCCACCAGCCGCCCATCTGGAACTTGATGCCGTCGATGAGGTAGTCGCCGTTGCCCAGGTGCCGCGTCATGCGCGGGCGCGTCGGCAGGCCATGCAGGTGCTGCGGCATGTCGCCGTCGATGGCGATCGCCGCATCGGTGACGGGTGTGCCGTCCGGGCGCGCGACGTGCAGCACCCACGTATGCAGCTGGCCGATCGGCGGTGCGCCGGTCTCCGTGCGCCAGGAGACGCGGAAGCCGCCTTGCTGCGTGAGCTTGTCGGTCGAGTAGTCGCGGCCCGCTTCGGTGGCGGCCGTGGCGCAGCCGGTGGCCAGCAAGGCGAGGCCGGCCGCAGCGGCGAACAGGGTGCGGCGGGAGAAGTTTTCTTTCATGGTGTCGGTTCCTTCGGGTCCGGTTTGGGATGACCGAAGGTTCGGGGTTGCCACGATGTGAAGGTCAAGGCGCTGCGGTGCTTGACCTTGCCATGATGGCAAGGTCGAGACTTCGTTTCGTTGCCGGGCGAGCCCCGCCGGCACATGGCAGGAAAAGAGGGAACCCCGGCATTGCCGCCAGGGCCGCCCTGCCCCAGAGTACGGGCACCGGCAAGGAGAAACGAAGCATGAACCCCATGAACATCGGCCAGGCCGCCGCGGCGGCGGGCGTCACCCCCAAGATGGTCCGCCACTACGAGTCGCTGGGCCTGATCCCCGCGGCGGACCGCACCGACGCGGGCTACCGCGTCTACACCCCGCGCGAGGTGGAGATGCTGCGCTTCATCCGCCAGGCGCGCGCCGTGGGCTTCGCCATCCCGCAGATCGAGGCACTGCTCAAGTTGTGGCGCGACGAACGACGCGAGAGCAAGGCGGTGAAGGAGCTGGCGCGGCAGCAGCTCGCCGAGCTGGAGGAGCGCCAGCGCGAACTCGATGCGATGCGCGCGACCTTGTCGAAGTGGGTGGAGGATTGCGCGGGCGACGAGCGTTCGTGCTGCGCGATCCTGGAGCACCTCACGCATGCACCCGCGGCCGCGCAGCCGATCGAGGTGCGGCGCGGCGCGACGCTGAAGGAGGTAAAGGCGGGTTCGACGGTGCAGCGCAAGCGCGCACCGGTTGCGGCGCCGGTTCGCCGCGAGTCGCCGCACTCGGGGCTGATGGCCTGGAGCCGGTCGTTCGCCGCTGCGGCTTGAGGCACTAGCGCGCAGGCGCCGGCGCCGGTGCGGGAGCCGGTGCTGCCGTCACCGGACGAGCAGCCTCGCGCAATTGCGCGACCCCGAAACCCCACACCATCGCCGTGGACGCCAGCCGCCCGCGCCGGCTGCGCCAGGCTTGCGGAGGGAGTGTCGTCATCGGAGGCATGGGGCCAGTCTAGGAAGCCGCGCCACAGGGCACTTGCGTTTCGTCAAACGCGGCGCAGCCCATAATCGCCGCCATGAGTTCCATCACCGACGTGGCCGGCATCGAAGTGGGCCACTTCACCGACCCGCGCCGCCCGACCGGCTGCACGGTCGTGATCACGCGGGAGGGCGCCGTGGGCGGCGTCGACGTGCGCGGCGCGGCGCCCGGCACGCGCGAGACCGACCTGCTCTCGCCCACCAACCTCGTCGAGCAGGTGCACGCCGTGGTGCTCTCCGGCGGCAGCGCGTGGGGCCTGGACGCGGCCAGCGGCGCGATGCGCTGGCTCGACGAGCACGGCATCGGCCTGCAGGTGGCCAAGGGCCGCGTGCCCATCGTGCCGGCGGCGGTGCTGTTCGATCTCTACATGGGTGACCCGTCGATCCGTCCCGATGCGAACGCAGGTTACGCCGCGTGCGCGGCCGCATCGAAGCAGCCGCCGCAGGAGGGCTGCGTGGGCGCCGGCACAGGTGCGATCGTCGGCAAGATCTTCGGCATGGACCGCGCGATGAAGGGCGGCATCGGCAGCGCGTCGGTCACGGCGCATGGCATCACCGTCGGCGCGCTCATCGCATGCAATGCGCTGGGCGACGTGATCGATCCCGCGACCGGCCAGGTCGTCGCGGGTGCGCGCGCCGACGACGGAAAGTCGCTGCTGAACACGCAGCAGGCGATGGTGCGCGGCGACCCGCACAAGCGCATCATCCCCGGCAGCAACACCACCATCGGCGTGGTTGCGACCGACGCGGTGCTCACGAAGCCGCAGGCGTCTCGCCTCGCGACGGTGGGGCACGACGGCCTGGCGCGCGCCATCAACCCCGCACACACGATGTTCGACGGCGATACGTTGTTCGCGCTGGCCACCGGCAAGGCCGGCAAGCCGCTGGACATGCTGACGCTGTCCGCGATGGCGGCCGAGGCCGTGGCACAAGCCGTGCTGCGCGCCGTGCGCGCGGCCACATCGCTGGACTTCGACGGGCTGAAGTTGCCCGCGGCACGCGACTTCGCCGCCCGCCAGTGACGCGCGCGATCCGCCACACGCTGCTGTCCCTGCGCGACCTGCTGGTTGCCGCGGGCCCCTTCGCCGTGCTGGCCGTGGTGCTGCTCGTCATGGCCTACCTGTGGCTCGACCCTACGCCGCCGCGCAAGGTGACGCTCGCGACGGGCCCCGGCCAGAGCGCTTACGACGAATTCGGCAAGCGCTACCGCAAGGCGCTCGCGGCGAACGGCATCGAAGTGGTGCTGCAGGCCAGCGAAGGCTCCTCGGCCAACCTGCAGTTGCTGCGTGACGGCAAGGCGGACCTCGGGTTCGTGCAGGGCGGCAGCAACGAGCGCGCGACGGGCGAGGAGAGCGAGCTCGTGTCGCTCGGCAGCCTCTTCGTCGAGCCCGTGTGGCTGTTCTACCGCGAAGAGTCCGCGCGCAAGCTCAATCGCCAGGGCACGCTCACCTCGCTGGCGCAGCTGCAGGGCCTGCGGCTGAACGTGGGCACGCCGGGCAGCGGCGTGCCGCAGCTGGTGGACAAGCTCTTCGAAGCCAACAAGGTCGATGTTGCAACGCTGAAGCTCTCGCGGCTGGAACAGACGCCGGCCACGGTCGCCTTCCTCGCGGGCGAGCTCGACGCACTGGTGTTCGCGTCGGCGCCCGAATCGTTGATGGTGCAGATGCTGCTGCAGACGCCCGGCGTGAAGCTGATGGACTTCGCGCAGAGCGAGGCCTACTCGCGGCGCTTTCCCTTCCTCACGCCGGTGGTGCTGCCGCGCGGCGTGGTCGACCTCGCGCGCGACCTGCCGCCGCAGGACGTGCGGCTGGTGGCAACGACCACCTCGCTGCTCGCGCGCGCCGACACGCACCCGGCCCTGCTGCAGCTCTTCGCGCTGGCCGCGCGCGACTTGCACGGCGGCGCGGGCTGGTTCCATCGCGCGGGCGCCTTCCCGACGGTCGAACACAGCGAGTACGCGGTGTCGCGCGATGCCGCGCGCACCATCGGCGCGGGCGCGCCTTTCCTGCAGCGCTGGCTGCCTTTCTGGCTGGCGAACCTCGTCGAGCGCATGTGGCTCGCGCTGGGCATCATCCTCGCGGTGATGCTGCCGCTGTCGCGCATCGTGCCGCCGCTCTACCAGTTCCGCATCCGCTCCCGTGTGTTCCGCTGGTACGGGCAGTTGCGCGAGATCGAGCAGCGACTGAAGGACGACCCGCAAAGCGCGCCCGCCCTCGCCAAGGAGCTGGGCGAGCTGCAGGAAAAGGTGGGCCGCATCAGCGTGCCGCTGTCCTATGCGGACGAGCTCTACGCGCTGCGCAACAACATCGACCGCGTACGCGAGCGGGTGTCTGATATACAAGACAAATAGTTGGAAATCTGGCACTATGTCTGCTATGTCAAACATCATCCGGACTCCCGCTGACCTTGGCGCGGCGATCCGCCAGTTGCGCATCGACCGGGACATCACGGCCGTCGAGCTGGCCGACCGCAGCGGGCGCAGCCGTGACCTGCTCTGGCGCCTGGAAAGCGGTCGCGATGTTTCGAGCTCGGCACTCTTCGATGTCCTGCGCGCGCTGGGTGTCACGCTCGAGATCACGCCAGCCACACTTCCCACGCTGGAGGAAATCCGCGAGCGCTTCAAGGACCCCGAGTGATGCTGCCCGCCAAGATCAGGCTGCTCGATGTGAACATCGCCGGACAGCAGGCAGGGCTCCTGCAGCACGCATCGCAATACAGCTTCACCTATCGAAAGGACGATCCCGCGCAGCGCCCGGTCGGCCTGTTGATGCCTGCCTCCCGGCTGGAGTACCGCGACACGGCGCTGTTCCCGGTGATGGACCAGAACCTGCCCGAGGGCTTCCTGCTGCATCGACTGCGCGAGGTCTTCCCGAAGCAGCAGATCACGCCGATGCACCTGCTGGCATTGATCGGCACCAACGGCATCGGGCACCTGGGGTTCCGGTTGCCCGACGCTGAAGCGAGCGGGGCACCGAAAGTCATTTCACGCGAGACCCTCCTGAACGCGAAGGCGGACGCCCCGCTCTTCGAGGAACTCGTGCGAGCCTACCTGTCGACCGGCATTGGTGTCTCCGGGCTGCAGCCGAAGATCCTGGTGCCCGACAGGTCCACGTGGGCCGTGCCGAACCTGATCGTGAAGGCCGCGGCGGCGTCATATCCCGGAATTTCGGCCAACGAGTATGTCTGCCTGCAGGCCGCGCAACGCGCCGGCATCGCCGTACCGTCGCACGAGCTGTCGGCAAACGGCGAACTCCTGGTCATCGATCGTTTCGACCTGGGCGCGCAGGCAGAGCGATTCGGCTTCGAAGACATCGCCTCGCTCATGGGGCTGCAGGTGCGCGACGTGCTGAGCGAGCGCAAGTACGTGGGCAGCTACGAGTCGGTCGCCGAGCTCCTGCAACTGCTGCAGCTGCGCCGCGAACTGCCGAAATTCTTCGAGCAGGTGGCTTTTTCCGTCATGGTGCGCAATGGCGATGCGCACCTGAAGAATTTCGGTGTGCTCTATACCGGGCCCGAAGACGCAAGGCTCGCGCCGATGTTCGACGTTGTCACGACGAGCATCTACGAGTACCGGCGCTTCTCGGGTGGCCCTCCCATGGAAGACCACACCATGGCGCTCAAGCTGTTCAAGGGTCGCCATGAATCGCGCGTCTATCCGGCCACCGCCGACCTGCTGCGGTTCGGCACGCGCGTGTGCCGCGTGTCGCGACCTGTCGAAGTCATCCAGCGGATCGCAGACGGCATGTCGCAAGCGCTTGCCGCAGCCGCGAATGACCCCCGCGTTCCGCGCGACCTGCTCGAGAAGATGTCGCAGAAGTGGGAGCGGGGCTTCGACTACGCGCGCGAGGCATCGCGCGCACCCGGCGCTTAGTCCGGATCCCGGTTCGCCAGGTCCCGCGCACGCTGCCACGCGTCGAAAGCCGCGATGCGCGCATCGGACCACTCGAGGCGCGAAAGGCGCCGCGCCTTGTCCCAGCCGCTTTCCAGGCGGGACTCGGCGTCCTCGAACTTGCCCTTGGGGTTGGCCTCGTAAGCCTCGGCGCCGTAGCGATAGGCGGGGCTGTAGTCTTCCCATACGAAATGCCGGCGCTCTTCGCGCGGCTGCGAGTGGAAGCGCTCGCGCCAGTAGGCAAGGTCGTCGTCGCCGAGGCCGGGTTTGTCGCTGCTCATGACACGCTCCTGCTTCAGGGGATCATGAACGCGATTGCACCTTGGCGTGCCGCGCGGCGACGGTCGTCTTCAGCCGCAACCTCTTGTAGGCAACAACGCGCCCGCGCGGCTTGCGCGCGCGGCCGCGAGCTGTTCAGTTGCCGCCGTTGCTGCCGTTGCCGCCGTTGAAGCTGGCGGTCATCATGCCGCTGCCCTTCGTAAGGCCACGCACGTTGGCCAGCTGCTGGGCCAGCGTGTCGGCTTCCTGCGCACCGCGGCGCGCGTTGGAGATGTGGCGCTGCGTCTCGATGGGCAGCTTGGCCGTGTTCTTGCCGTTCCACATCGCGCGGCCCTTGCTGGACAGGTTGTAGTAGATCGACAGGCCTTCGCGCAGCTTGAGCGCGCGCTCGGCGTCGGAGAGCTTCAGGCCGGCCAGGCGCTTGGCGCTCCACGTCGCGGCGTCCTTCAGGTGCAGCGCCATGATGTGCACGGACTCCACGGGGTCGTGCGGGTCCACCAGGCCCAGAGCCCTCGCGGTGGCGGGCTCGAACTGCGCGATGCCCAGGTTGGGCGTGCCGTCCTTGCTGGCGCCCATGCGCGGGATCCACGAAGTCTCGGCGTTGATGATGCCGTACACGTCGCGGAAGTTCAGGCCCACCTCGGCGAGGTTCGCCTTGCGTGCGGCGGCCTGCGCGAGCAGGATGCGCGACGCGGTGTCGGGCGTCTGCAGCTTCTCCTCGCCCATCTTGATGTCGACCCAGCGCAGGCGCGAGCGCAGCTGGTCGTAGTACTCCTTGTCGGGGGAGAACTTGATGACGGGCTTCTCGGGCTCGGTGAACGCGATCACGGGGGCCTTCACTTGAGCGGCGGCTTCGATCGGCTGCGACGCGAATGCGGTGGCCACTTCCGTTGCGTGCTGCTGGTGCTGAGCCACGGTCTTGAACGTGGGCACCTGCGGCAGCGGGTTCGCGCCGGTGACGGCAACCACGGCGCCGGCGATTGCGAGCAGGCCGGCCAGGGCAGGAACATTGCGCGCGTTGCGCGTGGTGTTGCGAGCGTGAACGGTAGTGCGCGAAACGGCAGAGCCAGCGTAGGCCATCGGAAGAGTCCCCCTGTATTGCAGACGAACCGATATGACCCGCTGCGTCGCAAAAGTTTCGGAAAAAAACGGACAGGCCGGGGAGCTGCCGTCCTACATCGCTGCCTCATCCACGGGAAAGCGAGTGCTGATGCGTGTCCTACACGGGTGTCGTCTTTCACCTACAAGATGTAAATTCCGGGTGCCTCTGCCTTATCGTTAGCATGCATGCGAAATATTCACGCACCAGGAGACAGGCCCATGCAGTACACACGGCGCGCTTTCGCGGCTCTCGCCGCAGCCCTTTCTTCTTCGTTCGCCGTAGCGCAGAGCTACCCCGACAAGCCGATCCGGATGGTCGTGACCTTCCCGCCGGGCGGCAGCGCGGACGCGGTGGTGCGCATGATCGTGCCGCGCCTGAACGACAAGCTGGGCCAGCAGGTCGTCGTCGACAACCGTCCGGGTGCGGGCGGCAACATCGGCCTGGCCATCGTCGCGAAGGCGCCGCCCGACGGCTACACGCTCGGCGTGGGCGCGGCGGGTGCACTGTCGGCCAACAGCAGCCTCTATGCGCAGATGCCGTTCGACGTGCAGAAGGACTTCAAGCCCGTGACGATGCTCGCGGCGATCCCGTTCGTGCTCATCGGCCACCCCTCGGTTCCCGCGAAGACGCAGCAGGAGCTCGTCGCGTACGCGAAAGCGAACCCCGGCAAGCTCTCCATCGCGCACGGCGGCAACGGCACGGCGATGCATCTGTCCGCGGCGCTCTTCAGCCAGATGGCCGATGTGAAGTTCGTCGAGGTGCCGTACAAGGGCTCGGGGCCCGCGGCGCTCGACGTGCTGGCGGGCACGGTGCCGCTGGCGGTTGTCGACCTGCCCGCGGCGCTGCAGCACATCCGCGCCGGCAAGCTCGTCGCGTATGCGGTGACGAGCCCGCAGCGATTGCCGCAGTTGCCCGATGTGCCCACCGCGTCCGAAGCCGGTTTGAGCGGCTATGACTCGACCGGCTGGTTCGGCGTCGTCGCTCCTGCGGGCACGCCTGCCGCGATCGTCAACAAGCTGAATGCGGAGATCACCGCCGCGCTCAACGACGAAGCGATCAAGACCAGCATGCGCAACCTCGGCGTCGAGCCCGCGCCCTCGAAGCCCGAAGCCTTCGACGCGTACATCCGCAGCGAGAACACGAAGTGGGCCCGCGTGATCCGCCAGGCCGGCATCAAGATCGACCAGTGACGCAAGCCGACATCACAACCGACGTCGTCATCGTCGGTGCGGGGCCCGTTGGCCTTTCGCTCGCGATGGACCTGCAGTCGCGCGGCGTGCAGGTGACGATGGCGGAGACGCGCCGCTACGCGGAGCCGCCCAACGTGAAATGCAACCACGTGGCGGCGCGCACGATGGAGCGCTTCCGCACGCTGGGCGTCGCGCAGAAATTGCGCAACGCCGGGCTGCCGCCCGACCACCCGAACGATGTCGCGTTCCGCACGAGCGTGACGGGGCTGGAGCTCACGCGCATCCCCATCCCTTCGCGCGAGCATCGCTACACCGCGACGGGCGGGCCCGACACGTGGTGGCCCACGCCCGAGCCGCCACACCGCATCAACCAGCTGTTCCTCGAGCCGATCCTGCTGGAGCACACGGCGTCGCTGCCGGGCGTGCAGCTCCTCAACCGCACGCAGGTCACGTCGTTCGAACAGGATGCGTCCGGTGTCACGGCGACCGCAATCGACCTCGACACCGGCCACGAGCGCCGCATCCGAGGACGCTTCCTCGTCGGCTGCGACGGCGGGTCATCGACCGTGCGCAAGGCGATCGGCGCGAAGCTCGAAGGCACGCCCGTGATCCAGCGCGTGCAGTCCACGTACATCCGTGCGCCGGGTTTGCTCGCGCGCATCCCGCAGCCGCGGGCGTGGTCGTACTACTCGGTGAACCCGCGGCGCTGCGGCACCGTGTTCGCGATCGACGGCTACGAAACATGGCTGGTGCACAACCACCTCAACCCGAGCGAGCCCGAGTTCGATTCGGTGGACCGCGACTGGAGCATCCGGCAGATCCTGGGTGTGGGTGAAGACTTCCAGTACGACGTGATCAGCAAGGAGGACTGGGTGGGCCGCCGCCTCGTCGCGGACCGCTTCCGCGACCGCAACGTGTTCATCGCGGGCGACGCCGCGCACCTGTGGGTGCCGTATGCGGGCTACGGCATGAACGCAGGCATCGCGGACGCGCTCAACCTCTCGTGGTTGCTCGCCGCGCGGCTGCAGGGCTGGGGCGGCGAGCGCATCCTCGACGCGTACGAGGCCGAGCGCCAGCCCATCACCGACCAGGTGTCGCGTTTCGCGATGGACCACGCGGCCAAGATGATCAAGGCGCGCAGTGCCGTGCCCGCGGACATCGAAACGAACGCTGCGGAGCGCGAGCGCATGGGCCGCGAAGCGTACGAGCTGAACGTGCAGCAGTTCTGCTGCGCGGGGCTGAACTTCGGGTACTTCTACGACCGCTCGCCGATCATCGTAAGGGACGGCGAAACGCCGCCCGAGTACACGATGGGCGACTTCACCGAGTCGACGGTGCCGGGGTGCCGCGCGCCGCACTTCTGGCTGCCGGATGGGCGCTCGCTCTACGACGCGTTCGGCAAGGGGTACACGTTGCTGCGGTTCGATGGCACCGCGGATGTGGTGCCTCTCGCGAGTGCCGCAGCGGCGCGCGGCATGCCGCTGACGGTGCTGGAGCTGGAAGGTGTCGAGAGGCCCGCGGCGTACAGGCACAAGCTGCTGCTCTGCCGCGACGACCAGCACGTCGCTTGGCGCGGCGACGAAGTGCCATCTGATCCTGCGGCGCTCGTGCAGCGGCTCTGCGGCGACGCGTGACCGTCATCCCGCCTGCGCGGGAATGGCGGTTATTGCGACGACGTGGCGGAGCCGGTCGCCGGGGACGTGGTCGGCGCGTCGGAGCTGGACGTCGAGGACGAACTCGTCGACGACGAAGACGAGCCCGACGACGAACTCGACGTAGCCGAGCCGGTGGCCGGCGATGCCGGCGGCGGGGCGCTCGACGTCGACGGCGCCGGCTTCCAATCGGGCGCCTTCGACACGTCACGCACCACGGCGGAGGACTGCGACGAGTTGCCGCCCGACGGCGAGGCGCCGCCCCCCAGCGTGATCGTCGTCGGCCCCGAAGAGGACTTCGGCACCACGATCACGCGCGGCGTCGAAGATGCGACCGGCGGCGCGGTGTCGCTGCGCGTCGCAGGCTCCGTGCGGATGGAAGAATCCGCGCGGGTCGAGGGCTGCATCGGCGTTGAAGGCTCCGTGCGGATCGCGGGCTCGCTGCGCACCGTCGCTTCACCGCGAGTGATGGCCTCGTTGCGCGCGGCCTCCTGGCGCAGCGGCGAATCCGCACGCGGCGCGATCGCGATCGGCGGTGGGGGCAAAGAAGCCGACCCGGAGGGAGCCGGCGGGGTCGTGCCCGCCTGCGGCGGCATCGGGTTGCGCCCCGGCAGCCCCAGCGACAGGATGCTCGGGCTGCCGCTGCTGCCCGACGCTTCAGGTGCGGTCGGCGTCTGCGGCACCGTACCCGCAATCGATGCGTCCGGCACGCGCGGCGCCGGTTCGCCCGAGGGCAGGCGCGGCAGGTCCGGCAGCGGCTGCGAACCCACGGCCACGTCCGGCTGCGGCTGCGCAGGCGGCGCTGACGAATTGCCCCACAGGCTGCTCCACCAGTCGCCCACGCGGCCGAGCAGCGACGGGTCCGGCATGCCGGCGTTGCGCGGCGCGGCGAACTGCGCCTTCGCATCGATCGCCTTCGAGCGCATCGCCGCGACGACCACGTCGCCCACGATCGGCAACGCGCTGTGCGCGCCCTGCCCCCACTCGTGCAGCATGGTCACGCGGGCGTCGTTGAAGCCCACCCAGGCACCGGCGACGAGGTTCGGATGCATCAGCACGAACCAGCCGTCGGTGTCGTTCTGCGTCGTACCGGTCTTGCCCGCCACGTCGCCCGTGATCTTGTAGCTCGCGCGAATGCGGATGCCGGTGCCGTTGTCGATGGCGGCGCGCAGCGTGTCCAGCAGCGTGTTGGCCGCATCGGTCGCGAGCGCGGATTGCGGCGTCGACGGCGAGAACTCCTGCAGCACACGGCCCGAGCGGTCTTCGATGCGGGTGACGATCAGCGGCTCGACGTAGCTGCCGCTGTTGGCGATGGTGCCGTACGAAGCCACCAGCTCCTTGAGCGTGACCGGGCTCGTGCCGAGCGCGAGCGACGGCACCACGTCCAGCTTGCTCTGCCGGATGCCCATGGACTGCGCGAGCCGCGCCACGCGTTCCGGCCCCACCTGCTGCATCAGCTGCACCGTCACGGTGTTCTTCGACTGCGCCAATGCGTCGCGCAGCGTCATCATCTGCATGCTCGGCGCGTCCACGTCCTTCGGCCGCCACACGGTACGCTCGTCGATGCGCACTTCCACCGGGCCGTCGAGGAACTGCTGCGCCGGGCTGATGCCCTGCTCGAACGCGGCGCCGTAGACGAAGGGCTTGAAGGTCGAGCCGGGCTGGCGGCGCGCCTGGTAGACGTGGTCGAACTGGTCCTGCTGGAAGTCGCGGCTTCCCACCCACGCGCGCACGTACCCGGTGCCGGGCTCCATGGCCATGAAGCCGGCGGTGAGCATCGTCTTGTCCGCCCACATCTGCTTCATGAACTCCGCGTCGCCTTGCAGCTGCGCGATGGCATCCGCTTCGGTGCGGCCCTGCTCGCGCAGCGACCGGTATTGCGGCGTGTCGCGGATGAACGCCTGCACGATGGCCTTGTTGCCGTGCAGCGCGTTGCGGCGCGCGTCGGCGGCGCCCTGCAGCTTCTCCATCTGGCTGCGCACGGCCTGGTTCGCGGCTTCCTGCACGCGCGAGTCGATGGTGGTGCGCACCACGAGCCCATCGGAATAGAGGTTGTAGCCGTTGCGCTCGGCCCACTCGCCCAGCCACTGGCGCAGGTAGCGCGCCAGGTGCGGTGCGGGGCCGGCCACTTCGGGCAGGCGCTCGAAGTCGAGGCCCAGCGGGCGCTTCTTCAGCGACTCGTACTTCGCCTCGTCGAGCTTGCCGTTCTTCACCATCATCGCCATCACCGTGTTGCGGCGTTCGATGGAGCGCTCGGGGTTGAGCACCGGGTTGTACATGCTCGTGCCCTTGAGCATGCCCACCAGCGTGGCGGCCTCGACGACGTCGAGCTTGTCGGCGGGCTTGTCGAAATACGTCCGGGACGCCATCTCCACGCCGTACGCGTTGTAGAGGAAGGGCACCGTGTTGAGGTAGGTCTCCAGGATCTCCTGCTTCGTGTAGACCGCCTCGATCTTCGCGGCGGTGATCGCTTCCTTGATCTTGCGCGTGATGGTCGGCGCGCGGCCGATGTCGTCCGGGTAGAGGTTGCGCGCGAGCTGCTGCGTGATCGTCGAGCCGCCCTGCCGGTCGCCGCGCAGAGTGTTGACCAGCGCCGTCGCCGTGCGCTTGAAATCCATGCCGTGGTGCTCGAAGAAGCGCTTGTCCTCGGTGGAGATCAGCGCGTCCACCACGTTCTTCGACATGTGGTCGAGCTTCACCCAGTCGCGATTCGCTCGCTTGTACGTGGCGATCTCCTTGCCGTCCACCGAGATCAGGCGCGTGGGGTATTCCATCTTCGCCTTCTTGATGTCGCCGATGCTCGGCGTGAACGGGATCAGCACGAGCACGTAGGCCAGCGCGAGCGTGGGCAGGATCGCCACCGCCTTGACAGGGTGGGCACGTGCCCACCTCGCGGCGCGGCGCGCGCGGTCTCCCAACCCTTCCAGAATGGTCTTCGTCGTCATGCGGGCACTCTAGGCACCACCTCATGCACGGGTTGTAGGACGGCAGCCCAGCCGCAGCGTGCAAACGCCTCGCGTTGGTGACGGGCGCTCACTGCAAGGACCCGGCGCTGCGCCGCGCCAGCCCGCCGGGCATGAGCTGGACAATGTGGCGCAAGCGGCGCACAGTGCTCTTTCCAACGACGAGGAGGCCTCCATGAGGAAGATTCTGCTGCTGGCGCTGTGGCTGGCGTCATGCATGGCTTTCGCGCAGGGCTACCCGGCCAAGCCCATCCGGCTCGTCGTGCCCTTCCCGCCCGGCGGCTCCTCGGACCTCGTCGCGCGCACGATGTCGCCGAAGCTCGGCGAGCTGCTGGGGCAGCAGGTCATCGTCGACTACAAGGGCGGCGCGGCGGGCAGCATCGGCGCGGCCGAGGTCGCCAACGCACCTGCCGACGGCTACACGCTGCTGCTGGTGTGGGACACGCATGCGATGAACCACCACGTGTACAAGACGCAGTACGACTTCCAGAAGTCGTTCGAGCCCATCACGCAGCTGGTGCAGGCGCCCGGCATGATCGCCGCCAAGACGGGTTTCGGCCCGTCGACGGTGAAGGAGCTGATCGACTACGCGCGTGCCAATCCCGAGAAGGTGACCTACGGCTCCACTGGCTCCGGCAGCTCCAACCACGTCTCCGCCGCCAACTTCGCGGACGTGACCGGCGTGAAGCTGATGCACGTGCCGTACAAGGGCGGCGGCCCGATGATCACCGACCTGCTCGGCGGCCACGTGGACATCGTGTTCGGCACGATGCCGCTCTTCGAGCAGCACGTGCGCTCCGGCAAGATGAAGGCGATCGCGGTGCTGTCGAAGAACCGCGTGCCGCAGCTGCCCGGCGTGCCCACGGTGGCCGAGACCGTGCCCGGCTTCGAGGCCAACACCTGGTTCGGTTTGCTGGCGCCTGCGGGCACGCCGAAGCCGGTGCTGGCGCGCATCCACCGCGACGTGGTGCGCGCGCTGAACGACGACAAGGTGCGCGAGCAGTTTGCCGCACGCGGCTTCGAGGTGGTGGGCAGTGCGCCGGAGGCCTTCGCGGCCTTCCTGAACGAGCAGTCGGACGCCAACGGCAGGATCGTGCGCAAGCTGGGCATCAAGGGCGAATGAGGAAGGGGCGGCATCACTATCACGTCTATGTGGTGGAGCTGGACGATGCCGTGTGGAACAACGCGCGCTTCCGGCGCGCCAACCCCGACTACGAACTCGGCAAGCCGTTCGTTTACGTCGGCATGACGGGGCTCGACCCCGACACGCGTTTCGACAAGCACAAGGCCGGCATCCAGGCCAACACCTTCGTGCGCGACCACGGGCTGCGGCTGCTGCCGCACCTGTACGAGATGTACAACCCGATGCCCTACCGCGCGGCCTGCGAGATGGAGGTGGAGCTGGGGATCGCGTTGCGCGAGAAGGGGTACGGGGTCTGGCAGGGCTAGCCGCTCAGAGGCTGTTGCGCAGCGCCTTGTCCGCCACGGCGTCGAGCGCGCCGTCCACCACACCTTGCGCGGACACGAGCTTCAACGCCCCTGCGATCAACATCTTCTGCACCAGCCTGCGCGCCATCGACTGCGAGCGCCCCGACGAGTGCGTGAACATGAAGAGGGTGTTGTGCGGGCTGGTCCACGTGAGCTGCCAGCGGCCCCACGCGCCGCCGATGAACATGTCCACCCACGCGCCCGGCAGCAAGCCGTGTTCGGTGAGCGCGGTTTCCGCCGCGCCCGGCGCCGTGTCGATGAAACCCGGTTGCGTGACCGCACCCAGCGCCTGCGGCACGGACTGCAACGCGAGGAAGTTGGATTGCTGCGCCTCGGCAGGTGCGAGCCACGTCTCCACGCCCGTCTCCTCGCGCTGCGCCGCCTCCGCCTCCTGCAGGCCGGGCACGTCGGCCAGTTGCGCGAGGAACTGCTCGGCCTGCGCCGCTGGGAAGCCGATCGTGGTCAGCCCCTGCCGGACCTTGGCGGCGATGGCGGGCAACATGCGTGCGGCTCGCGTGCGATTGGTCGCGGCCAGCGCGAGGTCGCCCACCAGCGCGACGTAGCCTTCGGGGTCCTGCTCGCCGGACGCGTCCCCCAGCCGCGCCTGCGCGATCACCTGCGCCCACGGGCCGGTGACGAACTGCCGCACGAACAAGGGCGCATGGGCGACATCCGTGCGCTGGCGCATCTGCTGCACGATGCGCTCGGCCACCAGGTTGCGCTGCTCGGCGCGCAGCAGCGCGCGCACGGCGCGCTCGCGGTGGCCGCTGTCGCTGCCCTTGGAGTCGCCCCACACTTCGTTGAGGGAATTGAGCGCGATTTCGAACGGCTCCGCGCCCGCGCGCGCGTCGAGCAGCGCGCCGACGGCTTCGAGCAGCGGCTCCACGAACTCGCGAAAGCCCGGTGCATCGACCGACGTCCACGCGAGGCTGCGCTGAGTCATCTCCTGCAGCAGGCGCCGCGCCGGGTGGTTCTTGTCGCTGAAGAAGCGCGGGTCCACCAGCGCCAGGCGCAGCAGCGCCGGCTCGAGCTTGCGCACGGCCGCCTGCACCGGGGGCAGCAGGCGCGCGTCCGCGGCGATGTTGTCCACCATCAGCGTGACGACCTCGAAGCCCAGTTGCTGGCCCGCGGTGCGCGCCTCGTTGCGCAGGCCCTCGCGCAAGCTCGCGACGCCGCCGTCGGCCTGCGGCTGCGCGGCCTGCCGCTGGCGCAGCCGCTGCATCACCTGGTCCACCTGCCGCATCTCCTGCAGCGCCTCGAAGGCGGCGGGCATGGTGAGGTTGAAATCCGCCTGCGGGATGTGCGCCGCGGCGCCCGGTGGCGGTGTAGCGGGGTCGAACTCGCCCGCGAGCAGCCTGCGCAGCTCGCGCACGTTCAGCAGCGTGTTGGGGTCCGCACCCGCGCCCGCAGCGGCGGACGGCGCGGCCGCCACATTGCCCGGCATCACGCCCTGCGTGCGCAGCAACGCGCACAGCTCGGAGTAGCACCCCGCCAGCTCCACGCCCAGCGCCTCGCCCAGGTGCAGCATCCAGCGCCGGCGCGCGCTGGGCGGCACGGGGCTTTGCCGCGTGACGCTGCGCAGCGCGCGCACGTACACCTCGGGCCGCAGCGGGTTGCGGTGCGGCTGCACCGTGCCGTGCCCCTGCACCACGCACATCAGTGCATTGAGTTCGTCGAGCTGCCGCGCGACGGCGGCCTGCACCACCTGCTGGGTGCGAACGACCTCGACGCTTTCCTGCACCTGGTCGTCGGCCATCATCTCCAGCGTGTCGAAGCTCACGCCGCCGCCGGCCTTGCGGTGGTCGCCGGCCAGCGCGTGCGCGAACTCCTGAAGCAAGGCCTGGGGGAACGCCTCGAAGAGCAGCCCCTGGTGGTGCACCAGCAGCCGCGCCGCCTCGGCCAGCAGGTTGCGCTCCACCACATCGCGCGAAGCCTCGGCGATGCGCGGCATCTCGAAGGCCGCGCGCCGCAGCATCCGCTGCATCAGGCTGCGCCCCTGCGCCGCCGCCTCCTTCATGCAGGCACGATAGAGGGCCTGGTGGGTGGGCTGCGGCATGGGAACGACTTTACCGGCTTACTTCAGGGACTTGAAGCGCACCCGGTGCGGTTTGGCGCCCTCCTCGCCGAGGCGCTTCCGCTTGTCCGCCTCGTACTCCTGGTAGTTGCCGTCGAAGAAGACCCACTGGCCTTCGTCTTCCGCCGCGAGGATGTGCGTGGCGATGCGGTCGAGGAACCAGCGGTCGTGGCTGATCACCATCACGCTGCCCGCGAATTCGAGCAGCGCGTCTTCCAGCGCGCGCAGCGTCTCGACGTCGAGGTCGTTGGAAGGCTCGTCCAGCAGCAGCACGTTGCCGCCCTGCATCAGCGTCTTGGCCAGGTGCAGGCGCCCGCGCTCGCCGCCGGAGAGCAGGCCCACCTTCTTCTGCTGGTCGCCGCCGTTGAAGTTGAAGCGGCCGCAGTACGCGCGGCTGGCCATCTGGAACTTGCCGACGGTGATGATGTCCAGGCCACCCGAGACGTCCTCCCACACCGTCTTGTCGGCCGCGAGGTCGTCGCGGCTCTGGTCCACGAAGGCCATCTTGACCGTGGAGCCGATCTTCACCTCGCCGGAGTCCGGCTTCTCCTTGCCCGCGATCATCTTGAACAGCGTGGACTTGCCCGCGCCGTTGGGGCCGATGATGCCGACGATGGCCCCCGCGGGCACCTTGAAGCTGAGGTTGTCGATCAGCACGCGGTCGCCGAAGGACTTGGTGACGTTCACGAACTCGATCACTTCGTTGCCCAGGCGGTCGCCCACGGGGATGAAGATCTCGTTCGTCTCGTTGCGCTTCTGGTATTCGTAGTCGCTCAGCTCCTCGAAGCGCGCGAGGCGGGCCTTGCTCTTGGCCTGCCGCGCCTTGGGGTTCTGGCGCGCCCATTCCAGCTCCTTCTTCATGGCCTTGGCGTGCGCTTCCTCGCCCTTCTGCTCGGCCTCCAGGCGGGCTTCCTTCTGCTCCAGCCAGGTGCTGTAGTTGCCCTTCCACGGGATGCCGCGGCCGCGGTCCAGCTCGAGGATCCATTCGGCGGCGTTGTCGAGGAAGTAGCGGTCGTGGGTGATGCCCACCACGGTGCCGGGGAAGCGCGCGAGGAACTGCTCCAGCCATTCCACCGACTCGGCGTCCAGGTGGTTGGTGGGCTCGTCCAGCAGCAGCATGTCGGGCTTGGACAGCAGCAGGCGGCACAGCGCGACGCGGCGCTTTTCGCCGCCGGAGAGGTTCTTGATGACCGCGTCCCACTCTGGCAGGCGCAGCGCGTCGGCCGCGATCTCCAGCTGGTGCTCGTCGCCGCCGCCGGAGGTGGCGATGATTGCCTCGAGCTGGGCTTGCTCCGCCGCCAGCGCGTCGAAGTCGGCGTTTTCCTCGGCGTACGCGGCGTAAACCTCTTCGAGGCGCTTCTTGGCGCTGTTGACCTCGCCCATGCCGCCCTCGACGGCCTGGCGCACGGTTTCCTCAGGGTCGAGCTGCGGCTCCTGCGGCAGGTAGCCGATGCGCAGGCCGGGCATGGGCGTGGCCTCGCCCTCGATCTCGGTATCGATGCCGGCCATGATCTTCAGCAGCGTGGACTTGCCGGAGCCGTTGAGGCCGAGGACGCCGATCTTGGCGCCGGGGAAGAAGGAGAGGGAGATGTCCTTGAGGATCTGTCGCTTCGGCGGGACGATCTTGCCGACGCGGTTCATGGTGTAGACGTATTGGGCCATGCGGGGATTATCCCGTACGCCGTACGTCCAGCAGCGGCAACTACCAGGTCCTGACGGCCTGCACAGTCCGGGAGAGCAGTTCGAGGCAGCCGATACAGACCTCACCCTCGTCGTCGAGAGCAAACATGTGGCAACGCATGAACGCGACGAGCCTGCCGGAGTCCCGATTGCGGCCAAACAGGACCCCCGGATGCGTATTGTGCAGATTCATCTCGAGAAGCTTGCCCAGGGCCCCTGCATGGTCCAGGCAGTCAGGTGGGGCGCCAAGGTCCGCGAAGACGGACATCGCGTCCGATTCGCGGTCCAGCCGCAGCACCATCGTGACTCCGTTCTTGACGAGGCTGCAACTCTCCAGCGCCGCTTGCGCCGCGGGGCATTCCCCGAGTTCGCGCCTGATCACCGCACGTACGACGCGCTCGAAGCGAAGTGCCACCTGGTCCTCGAGCTGCGGAAGGTCGACGGTAACGAGTTGCTCGGCGAAACTCGCCGGAGCGGAAGAGCCGGTCTGTTCAAACATTGTTGTCTCCATCATCTTTCCGGGACTTGCCCAACACGACCTCGACATGACCGGCGAGGCCCTTGCTTCGACCCTCGTCCCGGGCCTGGAGCGCCTCCGTGAAGAACGTGGACGTGTACTGGGCTGTTGCCACACCACCGTACCCCAGCGGAGTCACCTTGTCCTTGGTATCGGAAGCAGCGGGCGCCGCCTGCCCTGCGCAGCATGCCGCGCCTGCCGCGGCCACGACCCTGGTTGGCATCTCCCACAGGGCGAGACCGAAATTCGTGGCCGCCTTCAAGGCCAGGTCCTGCCGGCTCTCCTTGAGTTGATTTGCCATGGGGTTGATTTCCGGTGAAACGCCGAGGGTTCGAGGCGCGAATATCGCACCGGCAAATGCAGTTCGCACGCCTGCGCGGGCCAGGACTTTTGCTGTCCTTCTCACGCGCTCCCCGGCTGCGTGATGGCCCAGTACCGTAGCCGGGCTCATGTTATTCATCAGCGACTTGAGCCACTTGCCGTGAGCCACGAAGGTGCTTTGCTTCAGGCTCGCGATGAGTTCAGGCATCTTCTCGTTGTCCGCATCACACCACGTCGGCACGGACTCGAAGAAATACGATCTCTGGCCGTCATGAGTCTGCGCGGCGTGGTGAGTGTCGATGAAGTGTTTCGTGCACTGGGTCGAGATGGATGCCATGGCGCCCGAGGCAACGCGCCAGTAGCCGACGTTGAACGCCCTGATGTCCGCGGCCGGCGCCACGAGGTCCAAGGCTGTATGGAACACGCCAAAACCCCAGTAGGAAACACAGTGGGTCGCCGTATGCCATGGACCTTTCTGCGCTTCGGTCGGCGTTGCCGTGTACATGTTGTTGACCAACCCTGAATTCAGCCCCAATTCGGGTCCGAACCCGACGATGAGTGCCGGAACCGCCAGGGCCGCGATCGGAGAGGCGGCAAGCGCTCCACTGGTGGCATTCGCCATCCCGAAAGAGCTGAAGTAGCCAACCAGGCCGCCACCGATGTTGCGGCCCCAGTCGCGGTGCTGCCCTTCGGTCAGGAGCGTTTTCAATCCGTAGCGAATGACCTGGTTGTCTTCGTCCACTTCATCGGTGGCACCGAAGACGCCATTGAGGATCAGCGAAGCAACTGTCCGATCGAGCCACGCCGTATCGGCAGAATGCGGCGACACGGTCCGCAAGACGTTGCTCATCTCGCGCACCTGGCTGTTGGTGATGCCGCATACGGCCTGCGCATGCTGTAGTGCAAGCGTGGAAGCAACCGTCACCCTTTGGTCCTTCGCCGGGTCGTACCCTTCGTTCTTGCAAGCTTTCGCCGTTGCAACCGCTATACGCAACTGCTGGGCTGCCTCCTGGAGGTCTTCGTCCTTTCTCGTGTCGAGTCCGGTGAACGGCGACTTGACGGCCTCCTGGCTGCACAGCGCCGTCATACCCGCAAAGACGGACGACGCAGCCATCCCGACCCCGAGGACGGCGGCTCCACTGCCGGTGCCTACGAAGGCGCCGGTAGCAACCGTCGCCGCGGCGGTACCGAAGGCGCCTGCCGTGGCGGCCAGGCTCCCCAAGTAGCGGCCCATGCGGGCCTGTTCCACCGCTGGGTCCGCCCCCATGTCCGGCGCAATGTGGATGGCCACGGCAGGGCCATAGTAGATCTCGCCCTCAGGGGTGACATACATGCCGTCGCGGATGGCATCCTTCCCGCCGTCTGCGACCGAACCCTTCGCGTCGTCGATTTTTTGGGTCGAGACGCTGTACTCGACGTACTGCTCGTGCGCCCCCTCCGCGTCCGGGTCCGGTGCACCGCGAGGAACAGCGGCCCGAGGGGATTGCAAGACAAGCAATTCGCGCACCCAGGCTCCTACCTCGGTTCGCCCGTTACCGCATTGAACCCTGCGAGCCATGGCCGTCTCGTACGTCTGTTGGAAGCCGACGTCGTTCTGACAGTGGAAGCGGGCGCGATTGTCTATGTCGCGGATTTGGCTGGTCGTGAACAGGCCGTTGCCGTTGGGAGGCGGTTGCCACGCCCGCTCGAAGCTCTGGAGGTACGGCAGTGGATTCGAGGCGTCGAAGGCAGGGCGCGGCGGGCCCAGATCGTCGGAAGGTGGCGAGTCATCGCGATGAGGAGCAATCGGTGCGGACTGCACTGGCTGTTGCTGCGACGCAGCTGCAGGCAACTCGACGCGCTCGACAAGCCGAGAAGGACTCGCAGGAACATTGGTGATATCGCTGGGCATCTTCAGTCTCCGTGGTGTGTCGCCGCTCGTTAGATTGCCGGACCCATCGCTTCAGCTCGGACTCCCGGAATTCGCAAGCGAATCCCCGATGACTGCGACGTACTCGTCCGCGAGACGTGCTCGCGCCAGCGCATGGAACGATGGCGTTATGACCCGCGCGCCCGCGAGGACCGCCAACTGCATGTCGAAGGGCGCACGGGCAATTTCGCAGCCGTCAGACACAAGCTTTGTCGCCGCAGAACTCACCGTGAATGATCGACTGTCGATACGGAACACCGCGACCTCATGCGCGTCTTCGTCACCGCCCGCGGCGATCTCGATCCCCGGGTAACGGTACAGAGCACTGACGTGCTGGGACTGAGGGTCATAAACGACGTTCACCAAGCCGCCGTTCGCCTGGTCTTGCAGGGTCCACGTGCCAAGCTCGCCGTCGCGGATTCGCTCGGCGAGCCCATGGAGTGCGAAGACGTCCCTGACCGGCAGGTGGCCGAGTTCGAAGGAGGTGGGTAAGGTTGCTGCGTTCAAGCGTGCCGCTGCCTCTGCCGCGAGAACCGCGTTCGGCACTGGCATGCACTCGGGCAGTCGCACGTCGTCTCGTTGCGGCAAGTGAACCTGGATGGTGACCGGCAGCAACACATCGCCAGCCGTCAGCACGGGCGTGTGCTGCGGCAGCCCGGCGTCCGGGCTCGGCTCGGGCGCTTCAGGAGAAGGCGTACTGGGGCCGCGCGCCGGTTCCGCGGCTTCAGTGCGCCACACGTGAACCGTTGCATCGTTTTCTGTCGATGCTCCACCGGCAGGCGTCGGCACTGGAAGCGACTCGGTGTCCGGGTTCCTGAGATTGCAGAACGGGAGCTTGCTTATCGGGCGGTGCATCGTCGAGCCTGGAGAAGTTGTTTCCGTGAGTACCTCACGGGGCCCCCACGTTCCACAAGGTCAGACGTTCGCACCTGCCCCCTCGATCTCTCATGCACCTGCTGCGCCGCAACATCAAATTGCGTGAGTCAACCGTCACGGTCGTGTTGCCCGCCTGACTTTTCTTGATCGAGGCAATTCATATGCATTTCGGTGACACGCGCAGCCGCCTCATTACCATGCGCTCATGAACCGCCCCGCACCGCACCTGCAGTGGCTCCTCGCCGCCGCCGCCCCCGCGGCCGCCACGGCCGCAGGCTTCGCGCTCGACGGTTCCATGTCCGTGGCCGGCCTCGCCATGCTCTACCTCGTGGCCGTCTTCGCCACCGCACTCGCGCTCGACCGCGCACAAGGCATCGCCGCATCCCTGCTGTGCGTCTCGGCGCTCAACTTCTTCTTCGTCCCGCCGCGCTATACGTTCGAAGTAGAAAGCGCCGAGTACTGGTGGACGCTGGCCGTCATGCTCGGCCTGTCGCTGGCGCTCAACACCCTCATCGCCTCGCTGCGCGACAGGCGCGAACGCGCCGAGACGGCGGCGGCCCGCGCTGCGGAGTTGCACGCGCTGGCCGAGGCGCTCGCGCGCTGCGAAGGCGGCCAGGCCATGGCCGTGTTCGCGGCGGGCTGGCTGCAGGAGAAGCTGGGCCGCGCGGCTGCCGTATTCCTGCGTGAGGACGGCACGCTCGCGTGCCATGCAGCCGGCGCGCCGCCCTCGGCCTTCAACGAATCGGCCGTGCGCTGGGCGCTCGAACACGGCCGCGCGCTCGGCCGCGGCTGCGACGACTGGCCGGACCTTTCCCTGTGGTGCGCGCCCTTCGCACGCAGCGGCTCCGAAGGCGCGGTGCAATGGCTGCTGCACCCCGGCGAGCGGCCCGCGCAGGACGTGCAGCAGCACTGGCTGGCGCTCGCGCGGCAGGCGGGCCTGTCGATCGAGCGCGAGCGCGCAGCGCAGGCGGCACGCGCGGCCGGCGAGAGCGCGCGTGCGGAAGCGGCGCGCAACACGCTGCTCGCGTCGCTCTCGCACGACCTGCGCACGCCGCTGGCGGGCATCATGGGCACCGCGAGCGCGCTGCGCACGCAAGGCGATGCGATGCCCGCGGCCCAGCGCGAGCGGCTGCTGGGCAACCTCGAGAACGAGGCCCGCGACATGGCGCTGATGGCCGACAACATCCTGCAGCTCGCGCGCCTGTCGCAGCCGCAGTCCGAGCTGAAGGTGGAGTGGGAGTCGGTGGAGGAAGTGCTCGGCGCCGCCGTGCAGCGCATGCGCCGCCGCTGGCCCGGCACGCGCATCGAGCTGAAGGTGACGCCCGGCCTGCCGCCGGTGCGCGCAGAGGCCAGCCTGCTCGCGCAGCTCGTGGCCAACCTCGTGGACAACGCGGTGCGCCATGGCGGCGAGCAACCGCAGATCACCATCCGCGCCGGGCGCAGCCGCGAAGGCGTGTTCGTGGCCGTGCGCGACCAGGGCGAAGGGCTGCCGCCCGGCGACGAGCAGATGCTCTTCGAGCGCTTCGAGCGCAAGCCGCGCGACGGCGCGGCGGGGCTCGGCCTGGCCATCTGCCGCCTCATCGCGCAGGCGCACGGCGGGCGCATCGAGGCGAAGCGCTGCGAGCCCGGCGCGGAGTTCCGCGTCGACCTGCCGGTGGCACCGCATGCGCCCTGACATCCTGGTCGTCGAGGACGACAGCTCCATCGCGCAGTTCGTCGCCGCCAGCCTGAGCGCCGAGGGCATGTCGCCGCGCGTGGCGGCGACCGCCGCCGAAGCGCGCGGCGAGTTGCGAGCGTCGATGCCGCGGCTGCTCATCGTCGACCTCGGCCTGCCGGACGCGGACGGCGTCGACCTCATCGCGCAATGGCGCAGCGAATGCGGCGTGCCCATCCTCGTGCTGTCCGCGCGCATGCAGGAGGCGCAGAAGATCGCCGCGCTCGACGCCGGCGCCGACGACTACCTCACCAAGCCGTTCGGCGTGGGCGAGCTGCTCGCGCGCGTGCGCGCGATGCTGCGGCGCGCCGCTGCGGCGCCAGCCCCGGCCGCGCAGTTGCGCATCGGTGCCCTCGCCTTCGACCGCGAGGCGCGCTCGCTCGCCGTGGACGGCCGCGAGGTCCACCTCACGCCGCTGGAGTACCGGCTTTTCGAGCGGCTGGCGCGCACGCCCGGCAAGGTGGTGACGCACCGCCAGCTGCTCGCCGACGTGTGGGGCGGCGACCAGGTGGACCAGCTGCACTACCTGCGCATCTACATGGGCCACTTGCGCGCCAAGATCGAGGCCGACCCGGCCGAGCCGCGCTGGCTGCTCACCGAGCTGGGCGTGGGCTACCGGCTCGCGGACGAATAAGCCGCAGGCCTGGCGCCGCGTTTATGCGGTTTTTATGCGGCGGCGCGCAAAAACGCGTCCATGCAAGCCTCGCCCACCTATGCCTCCCCGGCGGCCGATGAGCCGCTCCCCCTGCGCCACGGCACCGCCGCGCTCACCCTTGCCGCCCTCGGCGTCGTCTATGGCGACATCGGCACCAGCCCGCTGTACACGATGAAGGAGATCTTCTCGCCGGCCACCGGCGTGCCGCTGGACGCGGCTAACGTGGTGGGAGCGGTCTCGATCGTGTTCTGGCTGCTGATGGGCGTGGTCACGCTCAAGTACGTGACGCTCATCATGCGCGCCAGCAACAACGGCGAGGGCGGCATCATGGCCCTGCTCGCGCTGGCCTCGCGCACCGCCGCGGGCCAGCCGAAGCTGCGGCGCCGGCTGCTGCTGCTCGGCGCGTTCGGCGCATGCCTGTTCTACGGCGACAGCGTGCTCACGCCAGCCATCTCGGTGCTCAGTGCGGTCGAAGGGCTGGAGATCGTGACGCCTGCACTCAAGCCGTGGGTGCTGCCGGTATCGATCGGCATCCTGGGCGGCCTGTTCGTGGCGCAGCAGCGCGGCACCGCCACGGTGGGCAAGTGGTTCGGGCCGGTGGTGATCGTGTGGTTCGTGGTGCTCGCGGCGGTGGGCGTGTGGCAGATCGCTCAGGCGCCGGAGATCCTGCACGCGCTGGACCCCCGGCACGCGCTGCGCTTCCTGCGGGACCGCGGCTGGGGCGTCTTCCTCGCGATGGGCGCCGTGGTGCTGGCCGTCACCGGCGCCGAGGCGCTGTACGCCGACATGGGCCACTTCGGCAAGAAGCCGATCCGCATCGCGTGGACCGGGCTCGTGCTGCCCGCGCTCGCGCTCAATTACGCCGGCCAGGGCGCGCTGCTGCTGCGCGACCCGAAGGCGCTGGAGAACCCGTTCTACCACTCGTTCCCGTCGGCGCTGCTGGTGCCTGCCGTCGTCCTCGCAACGGCGGCGACCATCATCGCCTCGCAGGCCGTGATCTCCGGCGCGTACTCGCTCACGCAGCAGGCCATCCAGCTGGGGTTCCTGCCGCGCATGCAGATCGTGCACACCTCGGCGCACGAGCGCGGGCAGGTCTACGTGCCCGCGGTCAACTGGCTGCTGCTGGGCGCGGTGGTACTGGCCTGCATCGGCTTCGGTTCTTCGTCGGCCATGGCGTCGGCCTACGGCATCGCGGTGACGGGCACGATGCTGATCACGACCGTGCTCACGTACTTCGTCGTGCGGCGGGCCTGGGGCTACCCGATGTGGATCTCCGTGGGCGCGACGACCGTCTTCATCGCGCTCGACCTGCTGCTCGTGGTCTCGTGCGCCACCAAGTTCGTCGAGGGCGGCTGGTTCCCGGTGGTGCTGGCGCTGGGCATGCTGGTGCTGATGACCGCGTGGGCGCGCGGGCGCGAGCTGCTGTCCGAAACCCTGCGCGCCGACCTGCTGCCGCTGGGCGGCTTCATCGAGGGCCTCGGCCACGACACGCACGTCGTGCGCGTGGACCGCACCGCGGTCTTCCTCTCGGCCGAGCCGGGCGTGGTGCCGCAGGCGCTGCTGCACAACATGAAGCACAACCTCGTGCTGCACCGGCGCAATGTCGTCCTCACCCTGCGCTTCCACGAAGAGCCGTGGGTGCCCGCTGCGCGGCGCGTGGAAGTGCGGGAGCTGGGCCACGGCTTCTGGCAGGCGGCGCTGGATTTCGGGTTCATGGACAAGCCGGACGTGCCGGCGGCGCTCGCGCTGTGCGCGCAGCATGGCCTGGCGATCGACATGTTCTCCACGTCGTTCTTCCTCAGCCGCGAGACGGTGGTGCCGCGCCCGAAGGCCGCGATGGCGCGGTGGCGGCAGAACCTGTTCGAGGCGATGTCGCGCAACGCCGGCCGCGCGGTGGACTACTTCGGCATCCCGAGCAATGCGGTGATCGAGCTGGGCACGCGGGTGCAGCTCTAGTCCGCCGCCGGGCCTGGGCCCACTCTACGGCTTCTTGTCGCCCAGGGAGTTCTTCAGGGCCTGCTGCGCCACCTGGTCCAGCGCCTCGTCGATGACGTTGCGGTCGGCCACCACCTTGATGTGGCCCATGGCGCGCAGCTTGTCCAGCGTGCGGCGCGACATCGAGTGCGCCGTGCCCACCTGCGCGGTGAACATGAAGAGCGTGCCGTGCGGGCTGCACCACGTGAGCTGCGCGCGGATCCAGCGGCCGCCGACGTTGAGCTCCACCCAGCTGCCCACGCGCAGTTCGTCCACTCGCAAGGGCGCGGCGCCCTCGGCCTCCTTTTCCTCCTGCGGGGCCTCCGGGCTGGCCACGTGCTCCGGCGCGAAGTACTGCTCCTGGTCCACGAAGCCCGACTCCTCGGCCTCGCCCTTGTCCAGCCACAGCGAGTCCTGCTCGTCCTTCGTGTCGCCGAACTTCGACGGCTCGGACCACGCCGAGTCCGCGGCGGCATGCACCTCGGGGTCGGCGCCCTCCTGCACGGCGTCCTTGTGCAGCGTGATCAGGTGGTCGAAGAAGCGCTGCGTGAGCTCGGGCGGGTAGCCGATGCGGTCCAGGCCCTCGCGCAGCTTGGCGATCAGGCCGGGGATCATCTGCACGAGGCGGCGCGCGCGGCCGCGCTGCGCGGTGGACTTCTGCACGCTCCAGATCAGGTCGTCCACCAGTGCACGGTAGCCGAAAGGATCGGCCTGGCCGTCCACGCAACTGAGTTCGGCTTCGGCCACGACTTGCGACCACGAGTTCTTCAGGAAATCGGCGATGAAGTCGGCGACCTCCAGCCCTTCGAGCGACGCCGCGAACTCGGACGCGAGCTTCTGCGCGAGCAGGTTGCGCTGCTCCGCGTGCAGCAGCGCACGCGCGGCCTCTTCGCGCTTGGCGCGCAGGTTCTGGTCGTCGCCGGACCAGTTCTTGTGCAGCGTGTCGAGCAGCTCGCCGAACGTGTCGGCATCGGCCACCTTGCTCTCGGCGGCCCACTTGAAGGCCTTCTCCACCGTCACGACAAAACGCGCCCAGCCCTCGTCGGTCTCCGACGAGAACGCCAGGCTGCGCTGCGTGACCTTGTCCAGCAGTTGCCGCGCGGGGTGGTTGCGGTCGGAGAAGAAACGCGAGTCCTCCTCCGCGAGTTTCTGCACCGCGGGCTCGATGGCCTTGAGCTGCTTCTTGAAGCCGGGCAGCAGGCGCTGGTCCTGCGCGAGGTTGTCGAACATCAGCCGCACCACCTCGTCGCCCAGCTGCTGGCCGATGCGCTGCGAGGGCGCGTTGGGCTGGGCGGGCGGCTCGGCAAGCATGTCGACCGGCGCGGCAGGAGCCGGTGTCGGCTTCTGCCGCTGCTCCAGGCGCTTGATCAGCGCCTCGGAGCCGCCCTTGAGGTCCTGCAGCAGCGCCATCGACGCGGGCACGGTGTGCAGGAACTCCTGCCGCGGCTTGGGCGAATCGAAGTCGCCCGCAAGCAGCTTGCGCAGCTTGTCCAGCGTGAGCAGCGTCTTGGCAACCGAATCCGCCACCGTCTGCGTCGGCGCGCCCGTGCCCTTGCTGGCGCGGCCGCCCAAGGGGACTGCAGGCTCGACACCCGTGGACGTGAGCCAGTCGGCGAGTTCGCGATAAAGCTTGCGCAGGTTCACGCCCAGCAGGCCGGCCGCGGGCGCGACGAGCGCCTCGCGCACCGTCACCTCGGGCAGGTGCACCGACAGCGTGTGCTGCAGCGCGCGCACGAACACCTCGGGCCGCAGCGGGTTCAGCCCCGGCTGGATGGTGCGCCACCCCAGCAACGTGCTCACGAGCGCATCGACCGCGGGCAGCACGTCGTCGACGGCCGTGGCCACTTCCTGCTGCGCGCGCGCCACCTCGATGCTCGCGTCGAGCTGTTCGTCCTCGAAGAGCTTCAGGTCCTCGAACCGCAACGCTTCGGTGGCTACGGTTTCCTTGCCGCCGCCTTCGTAGACGAGCCGCGTGAGTTCGGCCTTGAACACCTCACGCACCGCTTCGCCCTGCCGGTTGAGGCTGTCGATGCCGGCCTTGATGCCCGGCTGCTGGAAGCCGCGCACGTGGCGCGGATGGCCCGGCGTCGATGCGTGCGTGAGGCCCACCAGCATCTCGATGATGAGGGTGTCGCAGTGGCCCAGCATCGCCTCGATGCAATCGTTCAGGGACGGCTGCAAGGCGGTGGGGTCGTCGGCCACCCCCATACGTTTCAAGAGCTTGGCCATGGGTGCTGAGCGATTATGGTTGGTGTTTCCACTAGGAGCCCGCGTCAACTCATTGTAAGTATGAGTAACCATCCTGAGTACACCACACACAGGAGACTCGCCATGATGTATCTCAAGTCCGACGCGGGACGGCACGAAGTGCAGGCCCGCAGCCTCGCCCTCACCCCGGCGCAGCGGCAGGTGCTGATCCTCTGCGACGGCGAGCGCTATTACGAGGACCTGGTGGAGATGATGCCCGCGGCCACGCTGCGCCCCGCCCTGGAATACCTCTGCGAGCAGGGCCTGTTGCAGCCGAAAGACATTGCGCGCCCCGTGAAGGAGGAGCCCGTGCCGCTGGACGAGGCAAGCCGCTTCCGCGCCATGGTGGAGCTTGCGACCTCGATGGCCGTGGACCTGGGGTTCGTCGCGCGCATCCAGGCACAGCTGGCGATCGAGAAGGCGCAGAACCCGCAGGACCTCACCGGCGTCGTCGCGCTCCTGTACAGGAACCTCGCCGAACACGGCAAGAAGACGCCGCTGCTGGCTCTTCGGTTGAACAAGCTCAGGCAGCTGGCGCAGATGCAGCCGGCCTGATTTCGCGATCCATGCGACAATAGCGGCTTCCGCGGACCCCAGTTGCCCGCGGCTCAGCGGTCCTCGCTGGGGAGCCCCCCGGGCTCCCGTTTTACGCAAACTCCACTTGCCTTGACTGGACGCCGGTGCAATGCACCGGCAACTGGCACGTGGTCCCCGCGCCCGGGAAGGCGCTTTATCTCTCAATGACTTTTGACGATCTGAAACTGGCACCGGCCATCCTCAAGGCGGTGCACGAAGAGGGCTACGAAACGCCCACCCCCATCCAGGCCCAGGCGATCCCCGCCGTACTCGAAGGCAAGGACCTTCTGGCGGGCGCGCAAACCGGCACCGGCAAGACGGCGGCCTTCACGCTGCCGATGCTGCACAAGCTGACGCACGGCCGCAGCACCACCAACAAGTTCGGCGTGGACGGCATCGCCGCCCTCGTGCTCACGCCCACGCGCGAGCTCGCCGCGCAGGTGGAAGAATCCATCCGCACCTACGGCAAGTACCTGCCGCTGTCGTCGACCGTGATCTTCGGCGGCGTGGGCATGAACCCGCAGATCCAGAAGATGAAGGCCGGTGTCGACATCCTCGTGGCGACGCCGGGCCGCCTGCTCGACCTGCACGAGCAGGGCTTCATGGACCTGTCCACCGTGGAGATGCTGGTCCTCGACGAAGCGGACCGCATGCTCGACATGGGCTTCCTGCCCGACGTGAAGAAGATCCTCGCGCTGCTGCCGCAGGCCAAGCAGAGCCTGCTGTTCTCCGCCACGTTCAGCGACGAGATCCGCGAGCTGGCCCAGCGCCTGCTGCGCAACCCGGAGTCGATCCAGGTCACGCCGCGCAATACCACGGTGCAGCGCATCTCGCAGGTGGTCCACCCCGTGGGCCGCGAGAAGAAGAAGGCCCTGCTCGCGCACGTGATCAACGAGCACGACTGGAGCCAGGTGCTGGTGTTCACGCGCACCAAGTTCGGCGCGAACAACGTGGCCGAGTACCTGAACAAGCAAGGCATCACCGCGATGGCCCTGCACGGCAACAAGAGCCAGACCGCGCGCACGCAGGCGCTGGCCGGCTTCAAGAGCGGCGACCTGCGCGCGCTGGTGGCCACCGACATCGCCGCCCGCGGCATCGACATCGACGACCTGCCGCACGTGGTGAACTACGAGATCCCCAACGTGCCGGAGGACTACGTCCACCGTATCGGCCGCACCGGCCGCGCGGGCAAGGAAGGCCAGGCCGTCTCCTTCGTCTGCCTCGACGAGGAAGGCTTCATGCAGGAGATCGAGCGCTTCACCAAGCAGCAGATCGCCGTGAAGAAGGTCGAAGGCTTCGAGCCCGAGCCCACCGAGCGCGCCGAGCCTATCGCCATGGGCCGGCAGGTGCTGTGGGGCGGCGCGGGCCGCATGCCTTCGCGCGAAGTGATGAACGCGGCGGCCAAGGCGGCGCGCGGCGAGATGATGCAGCGCGTGCGCGAGCGCAAGGCGGCCGAGGGCCAGCCCAAGCCGCGCCACGCGCCGCAGCGCAAGGCCGAGGGCGGCTCGTCGCCGAAGCCGGCGCCGGCCGGCGGCCGCGGCGGCAAGCAGCGCGCGCGCCCGCAGCACGCCCAGCCGCAGCCCCGCCGTCACGAGGGCCACGGGCAGACGGAGCACATGGCGGCGCGCGACGTGCGCGAAGACCGCGACGACGACCGCATGCCGCGCAATGTGGACCCCCTTCGCACCAACCTGCCGGGCCGGCGCGACATGACGGGCCTGCGGTCCGTCAGCGCCACTGGCCAGCCCGACCCGACGCGCACCAGCGTCGACAGCATGGGCGCCGGCAAGCGCCGCGGCGGCAACGGCGGCGGCAACCGCGGGGGCCAGCGCCGCTACGGCTGATGAGTTGCGCGCGCACAATGCGTGTCCATGGACACCAAACGCGCGCGCTCTGTTGCCGTCGCCGGGGCCACGGGCCTCGTCGGCCGCGAAATCCTCCAGCGCCTCACGGCGGATGAATCTGTGGCGGCGGTCCATGCACTGGTCCGCCGCCCTTTGTCTTTCACCCACCCGAAGTTGACGTCGCACGTCGTCGATTTCGCGGCACTCCCTCCACTCCCACCCATCGACGAGGCCTACCTCGCGCTCGGCACCACCATCAAGGTGGCCGGCAGCCAGCAGGCTTTTCGCGCGGTGGATTTCGATGCGAACCTCGCCGTCGCGAAAGCCGCGCGTGCCGCGGGTGCGAAGCGCCTGGGCCTCGTCAGCGCGATGGGCGCCGATGCACGTTCGTCGATCTTCTACAGCCGCACCAAGGGCGAGCTCGAGGATGCGCTTTCAGGCCTCGGCTATGAAGGCATCGTGATCGCACGCCCCTCCATGCTGGCCGGCGACCGCGAGTCGCTCGGCCAGCCGGTGCGCGGCGGCGAAGTGCTCGCACTGAAGGTGAGCAAGGCGCTGCGCGGCTTCATCCCGAAGAACTATCGCTCGATCCAGGCTGCGGATGTGGCGCAGGCTCTGCTTGCGAACGTGCCGCGCGCGAGCGGGACGCGTGTGTTGTTGTCGGGTGAGATGCAGCCCTAGGAGGGGCGCATCACGGCGCCGCGGCTGCCTTCGGCGCGCAGCTCGCGGATGACGCGCTCCATCGCGGGCGCCACCACGTTCCAGTGCAGCGCGCGCACGACGCGCGGGAACTCGGCGCGCCACTCGGGCGAGCTGACGAGGTCCTCGGGGTCGTGGTAGACGCCCAGGTCGCGCAGCACCATCGGGTCTTCTTCCGTCGACTCGCCGCCCAGGTAGGCGTCGTCCACGCCGTTCCACAGCGACGCGCCGGCCACGTGGATGCCGTAGCCGCACTGCCAGCCGGCGTCCTTCAGGCGCTGGCGCGCGGCCGCCATGAAGACGGCGTCGAAGATGTACGTGTCGGTGCGCACCCAGCGGCCCAGCCAGATCTCCGCAACGGGGCGCGACGCGCGCGTCATGTTGGGGACCAGGCCGCGCAGCATGTCCACGCGCAGCTCGGCGTAGCGCAGCCGGGCCGGTATGCCGGCCGCGCGCAGCAGCGCGACGAACACGGTGCCCTTGTCGTCGGCATCACCGCAGCCGGCGTCGATCACCTCGCGCGCGGTGCGCAGGCGCATCTTCATCGGCTTGGAGAACGGGATGCGCTTGACGAAGCCGAAGATCGCCAGCGCCTTCTCGCGCTCGGTTTTGCAAAGCTGGGTGAGCGAGCGCGCCTTCAGGCGCAGCTTGGGGTCGTCCAGGTCGAGCAGCGGCGTGGAGACCAGCCACAGGCGGGGGTCCTCCTCGAATGCTTTACCGTGAGCTGGAACGGCGGACACGATGTAATCGTTTTGAACTACAAACTTGTATAGACAAGAATTGTAGAGGATGCGGGCTGTCAAACCGATGTCAGCCCGGCGACGGCGAGGGGATTAAACCCTTAGCAGCGTCGCCGGCATGTTCAGCCGCGGCAGGCGGCGGCGCGAACCGAGCACCGCCTCGATGTCGTCGCGCGCGCTGTCGATCAGCAGCAGGATCGACTTTTCCGCGCGTGCGGGGTCATGCGCAGCGACAGCGTCGAGCACCGCGCGATGCAAAGGCAGCGAGCCGCGCGGCCCGTCCTTGCGGCTCGTGGAGATCTCGAAGCTCGTGCGAAGCAGCGCCGAGAGTGCCTTGCTCATCTGCACGAGCATGCGGTTGTGGCTGGCTCGCAGCAGGCCCTGGTGGAAGCGCAGGTCGAAGGTGACGTAGTCGCCGCCCTCTTCCACCGCACGGCGCATGCCTTCGTACGCGGCTTCGATCTCGGCGACGTCCTGCGCCGTCGCGCGCTCCGCGGCCATGCGCACGGCCGCGGGCTCGACGACGCGGCGAGTCTCCTGCAGGTCGCGCAGGAACTCGCGCGTGAGGCCCACCTTGGACTGCCACGCCACCACGTCGGGGTCGAACCAGTTCCACTGGTCGGAGGGGAGCACGCGCGTGCCGACCTTCGGGCCGGTGGAGACGAGCCCCTTCGCCACCAGCGACTTCACGGCCTCGCGCACGACGGTGCGGCTCACGCCGAACTCCTCGCACAGCGTGGGCTCGGGTGGCACGGTCGCGCCCGGCGGGTAGCGGCCGGCGATGATCGCCTCGCCCAGCGCGTCGAGCGTGTTGCCGTGGACGTTCTTGGGCTTCATCGCCGTCGCGCCATAGGCCTAGAGGCGCTTGCCGCCGGCCTCGTCGAACACGTGCGCCTTGTCGGCGTCCAGCATGACGTGGATGACGTCGTCCGGCTGCGCGTCGGTGCGGCCGTGGATCACGGCGATGAGCTGCTGGCCCCCCACTTCGAGCAGGAGCTCCGTCTCGGCGCCGGTCGGCTCCACCACCACCACTTTCGCGGCGGCGCCCTCGCCCGCGATCTGCAGGTCGCTCGGGCGCACGCCGTACTGCACCTTGGCGCCTTCGGCCGCCGTGCACCCGGGCGGCAGCGGCCAGCGCGCGCCGAGCGCCTCGACCGCGCCGCTTCGCACCACGCCCTCGAAGACATTCATCGCGGGCGAGCCGATGAACTGCGCCACGAACAGGTTGCCGGGCCGGTCGAACAGCTCCAGCGGCGTGCCGATCTGCTCGATGATGCCGTCGTGCATGACGACGATGCGGTCGGCCATCGTCATCGCCTCGATCTGGTCGTGCGTGACGTACACCGTGGTCGTCTTCAGCCGCAGGTGCAGCGCCTTGATCTCCGCGCGCATCGCCACGCGCAGCTTCGCGTCGAGGTTGGACAGCGGCTCGTCGAACAGGAACACCTGCGGGTCGCGCACGATCGCGCGGCCCATCGCGACGCGCTGGCGCTGGCCGCCCGACAGCTCGCGCGGCAGCCGGTCGAGCAGGTGGGTGAGGTTGAGGATGCGCGCCGCGTCGTCCACGCGCTTGCCGATGGTGGCCGCGTCCGCGCGGCGCAGCCGCAGCGAAAAGCCCATGTTGTCGCGCACGCTCATGTGCGGGTAGAGCGCGTAGCTCTGGAACACCATCGCGATGTCGCGGTCCTTCGAGTCGAGGTCGTTGACGACCTTGCCGCCGATGACGATCTGCCCGTCGGTCACTTCCTCCAGCCCGGCCAGCATGCGCAGCAGCGTGCTCTTGCCGCAGCCGGACGGCCCGACGAGCACGACGAACTCGCCGTCCGCGATGTCGAACTCGATGCCGTGGATGACCTTGGCCTTGTCGAAGGACTTGTGGATGTTCTTGAAGGAAACGGCGGCCATGGGTGTTCGATCAGGACTTGACGGCGCCGGCGGTGAGCCCGCCGACCATGTAGCGCTTGAACGCGTAGTAGATCGCCGCCGGCGGCAGCGCGTAGATGAAGCCGGTGGCCATGAGCAGCTCCCACGGCGAATCGTCCGACGACAGGAAGTGGCCCAGCGCCACGGCGAGCGTCATGCTCTCGTCGCGCGACAGCAGCAGGAAGGCGTAGAGGTACTCGTTCCACGCGAGCAGAAGGGCATAGGTGCCCACTGCGACGATGGAGGGCATCATCAGCGGCAGGTAGACCAGGCGGAACAGCTGCAGCGGCGTGGCGCCGTCGATGCGCGCGGCCTCGTCCAGCTCCCAGGGCAGCTTGTCGCTCGCCTGCTTGAGCACCCAGATGCAGTAGGGCGAGGCGATGGTTACCATCGCCAGGATCAGCGCCCACTGGTTGTTCAGCAGCCCGTAGACGCTCATTGCCTTGTACATCGGCACCGCGAGGAAGGCCGCGGGGATGAAGTAGGTGAAGAGCGCCATGTTCATCACCGTGCGGCCGCCGCGCACCTTCAGCCGGCTGATCGAGAACGCCGCGCAGGTGGCGATGACGAGCGTGAGGGCGCCGACCGTCACCGCGATGAGCACCGAGTTCCACAGCTGCGTCCAGAAGTGGACCAGGTAGAAGTGCTCCTGCCGGAACACCACGCCGAAGTTGTGGAGCGTGGGATGGTCCGGCCACAGCTTGCCCGCCGTGACTGCCTCGCGCGGCGAGATGGACAGCACAAACAGGTGATAGACCGGGATGATCGTCCACAGGAACACCGGGATGCCGATGAGGAGCAGGCGCCCCTCGTCGAGGACCTTGCGCATCTTCATCGGGACAACCGCTTCATCATGAAGAACACGAGGGGCAGAACGAGCGGCAGCGCCACCACGATGGAGGCCATGGCCAGGTCCACCTGGTCCAGCCGCAGGTAGCGGATGCCGACGGTGGCGAGCACGTGCGTGAGGTCCGCGGGCCCGCCGCCGGTGAGCAGGTAAACGCTGTTGAAGTCGCCGAGCGTCCAGATCATCGAGAGGATGGTCGACGTGAGGTAGAGCCCCCGCATCGACGGCCACGTGATGTACCTGAACTTCTGCCAGCGCGAGGCGCCGTCCACCGACGCGGCCTCGTACTGCTCCGCGGGAATAGCGAGGCGCCCCGCCATCAGGATCAGCGTCCAGAACGGCAGCGACTTCCAGATGTGCATCAGCATCGAGAACGAGAGCGCGAGCGTCGGGTCGTTCAGCCAGTTGGGCCCGTCCGCCGCCGTGAGCCGGAAGATCGTGCTGTTGATCACGCCCCACTCGGGGTTCAGCATGAACCGCACCGAGAGGATGGTGGGGATCGACGGCACCGCCCACGGCAGGATGAACAGCACCGAGAGGATCTTGATCCACCAGCGCTCGTGGATGAAGAAACCGGAGAGCAGCAGCGCCACGATCATCTTCAGGTTGATCGCGACCACCAGGAAGATGATGGTGTTGACCGCGGTGCGGAAGAAGATCGGGTCGTCCGCGAGGTGCACGTACGAGGACGGGTGGCGCGCCAGCCAGAGGCCGTAGCACACCGGGTAGAGCACGAAGACGAGGAAGATCACGAGGTAGGGCGCGATGAGCGCCCGGCCCCAGAACTGCCAGCTCGTCGAGCGGCGCGCCGCGACGGGCGCGCTGCTTTCCACCGGCAAGGTTGCGCTCATGCCCGCCCCCCGCCGCGCGTCAGTTCGCGACCTGCTTGATGCGGGCGATCATCTCGTCCACCGCCTTGTCCACGGGCACCTTCTCGGACAGGATGCGGTTCATCGCCTTGGCCCACACGTTCTCGTTGTTCAGCACCGTGAACTTGTAGTTCTTGGTGAATTCGAAGGGCGTGGTGCCGTTCATGAACTGGTTGTAGACGGCGAGGCGGTGCGGGTCGCCCTTCCAGAACGGCGACTGCTGCGAAGCCTTCTGCACCGGGAACCAGCGGCCGAGCGAGCCTTCCACATACGGCTGCAGGTTGGCCTCGTCCAGCATGAAGGCCACGAACTGCTTGGCCAGCGGCTTGTTCTTCGCGTTCTTGAAGATCACGCCCGTCTTCACCGCGGCGCGGTAGACCATCTTGCCGCCGTCGGGCTTGTTCGGGAAGCCCGCGGTGGCGATGTTCTGCTCGTAGTTCTTCTTCGCGTCGGCGCGCTGCTGCTCGCTCAGCGTGCTGTTGTTCATGTCGTCCAGCCACTTCGCCGCGATGGAGATCGTGGCGTTGTGGGTCAGGATGATGGTGCGGTTGTGGAACGCGTTGTTGTTGTCCGGGTCCTTCCACGTGGTCGACGACGGCGGCGTGCAGCCCTTCGCGTACACCGAGGTGTAGTCGGTCATCGCGTTGATCAGGCCCTGGCGCACCGACGGGTCGTCCACCAGCAGCTTGCCGGAGTCGTTGACCAGCTTGACGTTGTACGCGTCCATGAACGTGAGGAACGAGTAGAACGAGTCGCTCGAGTCCACGCCCATCGGGAAGCCGGTGGCGTAGCCGCGCGAGCCGGTCTTCTGCCGGAACGCCGGCTGCACCTTCTCGCACCAGAAGCTCCAGTAGCCCTTCCAGTCCTTCGGGATGTCGCTCTCCTTGAAGCCCGCCTGCCCCAGCATGTCCTTCCAGTACTGGATGTGCATGGTCTGCTGCTTGATCGGGAACGCGTAATAGGCGCGCTTCTTCTCGGCGTCGTTGTAGAGGAAGGTGGTGGACAGCGCGTGCGGCTCGAACTTCGCGCGGATCGGGTCGATCACGCTGGAGATGTCCTCGAGCTTGCCGTCGAAAGCCCACTTGGCCGTGACCTGGAAGTCGTAGACGTCCGAGTACGCCACGTCGGGCGGGTTGCCCGAGTCGAGCGCCGCCACTGTCTTGGGGATCGTGTCCTGGATGGGGTACTGCGACAGCTCGACCTTCACGCCCTTGTGCTTGGCCTCGAACTTCTTGATGGCCGCGAAGAGCGCGTCGTCCTCGGCCTTGTAGAAGCCCTTGACCCAGAACACGGTGAGCGTCTGCTGCTGCGCGCCTGCCGTCATGGCCGCCGTCGCCAGCCCCAGCGCCGCGAGCGCCAGCGCGATCCGCCTTTGCACTTTCATCGGAAGGTCTCCTCGGTTGGTTGCCGCAAAAGTCCTATCGTATGATGATTAAGGCAAACGGATTTCCGGGTTTGCCCGGATGGGCGTGCGAACTTCCTAGCGGCACTCGGGCACGGGCGTCGGCGGCTTGCCGCCCGAGATCTTTGCTTCGAGATTGGCGACCGCCAGGTCAACCATCGCGCGGCGCGTCTGCGTTGTCGCGCTGCCCACGTGCGGCGCGAGCACCACGTGCGGGATGTCGCGCAGGCGCTGCGGCACGCGCGGCTCGTCGGCGAACACGTCGAGCGCGGCGCCGCCGATCACGCCCTTCTCCAGCGCATCGATGAGCGCCTGCTCATCCACGACCGAGCCGCGCGCGACGTTGACGAGGATGCCCTTCTGGCCGAGCGCCTGCAGCACCTCGGCGTTGATCATGTGCTTCGTCCCCGCGCCGCCGGGCGTGATGACGACCAGGAAGTCGCTCTCGCGCGCGAGGTCCACCACCGACGCGCGGAACGTGTGCGGCAGCTGCGGCTTCGCAGTGCGCGCGCAGTACGCGATCTTCATGCCGAAGGCCGCGGCGCGATGCGCGATGGCCTGGCCGATGCGGCCCATGCCGACGATGCCCAGGCGTGCGCCGGACATCTTGCGCTGCAGCGGCATTGCGCCCTTGGTTTCCCAGTCGCCGGAGCGCACGTAACGATCGGATTGCGGCAGCTGGCGCGCCGCGTTCAGCATGAGTGCGATGGCAAGGTCCGCGACGTCGTCGTTCAGCACGTCCGGCGTGTGCGTGACCAGTACGTTGCGCGCCTTGGCCGCTTCGACATCCACGCCGTCGTAGCCCACGCCCATGATCGCGATGACTTCGAGGTTGGGGAACTGGTTGATGACGTCGGCCGGCACCCTGGACTCGCCGCCGCCCGCGATGGCGCGGATCTTCTGCACGTTGTCCGGCGTGACCTCGGTGTGCAGCGTGTGCCCCTTCTCCTTCAGCGAGTTGACGTACAGGGGCGAGGCCTTCGGGGCCAGGAAGACATCGGTCACGGGGTTCTCCTCAATGGTCGGTTTCAATCGTCATACCATAATAGCCAATCGACCCGAGGAGACCCGCTTTGACCGACAAGCCCCGCAAGAAACCCGAGGAACTGCGCTCGCAGCAATGGTTCGGCCGCCAGGACCGCGACGGCTTCGCCTACCGCAGCTGGGTCAAGGGCAAGGGCGTGCCGCACGACCAGTTCGACGGCCGGCCCGTCATCGGCATCTGCAACACCTTCAGCGAACTCACGCCCTGCAACTCGCACTTCCGCACGCTTGCGGAGCAAGTGAAGATCGGCGTGTACGAGGCGGGCGGCTTCCCGCTCGAATTCCCGGTGATGTCGCTCGGCGAGACGCTGCTGCGGCCCACCGCGATGCTCTATCGCAACCTCGCGTCGATGGACGTCGAGGAATCGATCCGCGGCAACCCGATCGACGGCGTGGTGCTGCTCATGGGCTGCGACAAGACGACGCCGTCGCTGCTGATGGGCGCATCGAGCGTGGACTTGCCGACCATCGGGGTGTCGGGCGGCCCCATGCTCAATGGCAAGTGGCGAGGGCAGGAGCTGGGCTCGGGCACCGGCGTGTGGAGCATGAGCGAGCAAGTGCGCGCGGGCACGCTGAAGCTGCAGGACTTCTTCGAAGCGGAGAGCTGCATGCACCGCAGCCACGGCCACTGCATGACGATGGGCACCGCATCGACGATGGCCAGCATGGTCGAAGCCTTGGGCATCGGCCTGCCGGGCAACGCGGCCTACCCCGCGGTCGACGGGCGCCGCAACGTGATCGCGCGCAGCGCCGGCCGGCGCATCGTCGAGATGGTGCACACGGACCAGAAGATCAGCCAGGTGCTCACGCGCGAGGCTTTCGAGAACGCGATCCGCACGCTCGCGGCCATCGGCGGCAGCACGAACGCGGTCATCCATTTGATCGCCATCGCCGGGCGCCTGGGCGTGAAGCTAACCGTCGACGACTTCGAGCGCCTTGGCAGCGAGATGCCGTGCCTGGTGAACCTGCAGCCCTCGGGCGAGCACCTGATGGAGGACTTCTGCTACGCCGGCGGCCTGCCGGTGGTGATGAAAGAGATCTCGCACGTGCTTCACACGAACATCGTCACGGCCAGCGGCAAGACGGTCGCCGAGAACATCGCCGATGCCGTCAACTACGACCCGCGCGTCATCAAGACCTTCGACAAGCCCTTCAAGGACAAGGCCGGCATCGCGATCCTGCGCGGCAACCTCGCGCCACGCGGCGCGGTGATCAAGCCGAGCGCGGCCACGCCCTCGCTCATGGTGCACAAGGGTCGCGCCGTGGTGTTCGAGGACTCGGACGATTTCCACAAGCGCATCGACGACGAGAACCTCGACGTCGACGAGAACTGCATCCTCGTGCTGAAGAACTGCGGGCCGAAGGGCTACCCCGGCATGGCGGAGGTGGGCAACATGCCGCTGCCACCGAAGGTGCTGCGCAAGGGCATCACGGACATGGTCCGCATCAGCGATGCGCGCATGAGCGGCACGGCGTACGGCACCGTGGTTCTGCACACGGCGCCCGAAGCCGCTGCCGGCGGGCCGCTCGCGCTTGTGAAGAACGGCGACATGATCGAGCTGGACGTGCCCAACCGCAAGCTGCAACTGCTGGTGAGCGACGAGGAGCTTGCGAAGCGCCGCGACGCGTGGAAGCCGCCGACGCCGCCGCTGCAATCGGGCTACTGGAAGCTCTACATCGACCACGTCCTGCAGGCGGACGAAGGCGCGGACCTCGACTTCCTCGTCGGCAAGCGCGGGGCGTTCGTGCCGAAAGATAACCACTAGCGATGGATGCGCTCGTCATCCATGCGGCCGGCGACCTGCGCGTCGAAGACGTGCCGACGCCACGCGTGGAGACGGGCCAGCTACGCGTGAAGGTGCGCTACGGCGGCATCTGCGGCTCCGACCTGCACTACTACCAGCACGGCGGCTTCGGCACCGTGCGCGTGAAGGAGCCGATGGTGCTCGGCCACGAGGTGGCCGGGGTCGTGGAGGAAGTGGGTCCGTCCGCCGGCGTATTCGAAGCCGGGGACCGCGTCGCGATCAGCCCCAGCCGCCCCTGCGGCCGGTGCCGCTACTGCCAGCAAGGCCTGCAGAACCACTGCCTCGACATGCGCTACTACGGCAGCGCCATGCGCACGCCGCACGTGCAGGGCGCGTTCCGCCGCGAGATCGTGGTGGAGGCGGCGCAGGCCTTCAAGCTCGCGCCTTCCGTGAGCGACCGCGAAGGGGCGATGGCCGAACCGCTCGCGGTGGCGCTGCATGCGGTGAACCGCGCCGGGCCGCTGCTGGGCAAGCAGGTGCTGGTCACCGGCTGCGGGCCCATCGGCGCGTTGCTGGTCATCGCGGCGCGGCGCGCCGGCGCGGCCGGCATCGTGGTCACCGATGTCGGCGACTTCCCGCTGCGTTCCGCGCTGAAGGTGGGCGCCGACCGCGCGATCAACGTCGCGCACGAGCCCGAGGCGCTGTCCGCGTTCGCCGTCGACAAGGGCAGCTTCGACGTGCTGCTCGAAGCCAGCGGCAACGAGCGCGCGCTGCGCGGCGCGTTCGACGTGCTCAGGCCGCGCGGCATCATCGTGCAGGTGGGGCTCGGCGGCGAGATGACGCTGCCGGTCAACGCCCTCGTCGCGAAGGAGTTCGACCTGCGCGGCACCTTCCGCTTCCACGAGGAGTTCGGCGTCGCCGTCGACCTGTTGAACAAGGGCCTCGTGGACGTCAAGCCGCTGATCTCCGCGACCGTGCCCTACCGCGACGCGGGCCGCGCGTTCGCGCTGGCGGCGGACCGCTCGCAGGCCATGAAGGTGCTGCTCGACTTCGCCGCGCCTGCCGATTGACAAGCGCCCCGCGCGCGGTTCATCCTGCCGGCACCATGGCCACCCACCCGAGCGAGATCGCGACCACGGAGCCGGTGCTGCCCATTGCGCCGGACCCCGCCTGGGAGGCCGAGGTCAAGCGCGTGATGGGCATGGTGCCCGACTGGATGCGCCGCATCGCGCCGAGCCCCTGGCTGCGGCAGGTATGCCTCGACTTCTCCACCTACCGCTTCGACGCGCTGCCGCAGCGCATGACCGACATCGGGTTCATGGTGACGTCGCAGGAGAACTCCTGCCGCTATTGCTACGGCCTGTCGCGCGCGATGATGCGGCTGCTGGGCTACAGCGACGAGCTGATCACCCGCATCGAGCGCGACGTGCAGCTCGCCGAGCTGGACCCGCGCGAGCGCGTCTTCATCGGCTTCTGCCGCAACCTCGCCCGCTCCAACCCGCGGCCCAGCCGCGCGGCGCGGCTCGAGCTGCTGCAACTCGGCTTCTCGCCGCTGGAGGTGGCGGAGATGGCGTTCATGGTCGCCGACCACTCCTTCGGCAACCGCATCACGACCTTCCTCGCCGTGCCGCCCGAGGCGAGCGTGGAAAAGATGGCCGACAGCTGGCTGGGCAAGCTGATGCGCCCGCTCATCGCGAAGCAGCTGCGCAAGCGCCCGCCGCCGCGCAATGCGCCGCCACGGGACGCCGCCACGCTCTCGCCCATCGCGCGCACCCTCGAAGGCCTGCCGGCGGCCGGCATGTTCCAGGACGCGCTGGACGCCGCGTTCGCGTCGCCGAACATCTCGCTGCGCACCAAGCTGCTGATGTTCGGCGTGATCGCGCGTTCGCTCGAGTGCCCCTTCTGCGAGGCCGAGGTGGTTCAGCGGCTGGCGCAGCAGGGCATGCCGCAGGCGCAGGTACGCGCCAGCCTCGAGTCGCTCGCCGACGCGCAGCTGGACCCGATGGAGGAGCCGCTGCTCGCCTGGGCGCGCGACACCGTGCGCTACCAGACGCTCGACATCCAGAAGCGCACGCACGCGCTGCGCGAGCGCATCGGCGCCGAACGCACGCTGGAGGCGATCGGCGTGGCGGCGTTGGCGAATGCGACGGTGCGCCTGGCCATGCTCCTCGAATGACCGCCGCGCTCGTCGCACTGGGCCTGCTGGCCGCCGCCCTCGGCGTGCTGCTGGTGCGCGCCACGCGCAACCGCCGCCGGCTCGAGCTGCTGCTGGCCGACCGCGCCGCGCGGCTGGAGCGGCTGGAGACCGAGTTCAGCCGCTTCGCGCCTTCGCTCGTGGTCGAGCACGTCACGGGAATGCCCGAGCAGCTGGCGCCCAGCCGGCGCGAAGTGACCGTGATGTTCGCGGACGTGCGCGAGTTCACGCGCCTGTGCGAGACCACCGATGCGGCGCAGACTGTCGCCATCCTCAACGGCTATTTCGAGCGGATGACGCAGGCGATCGTGGACCACCACGGGCATGTCACGCAATTCATCGGGGACGGCCTGCTCGCCCTGTTCGGCGCGCTGGAGCCCAACCCGTGGCAGGCGCGCGACGCGGTCGATGCGGCGCTGGCGATGCGCGACGCGCTCGCGCGCTACAACGCGGAGCTGGCCGCCAAGGCGTGGCCGCAGCTCGGCTTCGGCGTGGGCATCCACCGCGGCGAGGTCGTGGTCGGCCTGATGGGCAATCGCAACCTCGCAACCTTCACGGTGGTGGGGGACACGGTGAACACCGCCGCGCGGGTGGAGGCGCTCACGCGCACGCACGGCACCGACGTGCTGGTGACGCAGGCCGTGCGCGATGCGCTGGGCGAGCGCTACCTGCTTCATGAGCAACCGGCCGCGCCGGTCAAGGGCAAGGAGCGGCCCGTGGTCACGTTTGCCGTGTCGCACGCCGTTCCCCGTTAGAGTCTCGCGTGATGACGCAACGCAAGGTGGAAGCGGCAGGCAACGGCTGGGTCGGGGTGGACTGGGGCACGTCCTCGCTGCGCGCGGCGCTGCTGGACGGCGCAGGCCGCGTGCTGGAGCAAAGGCAATCGGCGCGCGGGATCCTGAGCGTCGCGGCCGGGGAGTTCCCGGCGGTGCTGCGCGAGCTGTGCGGCGACTGGCTCGCCGCGGGGCGCCTGTGCCTCATTTCCGGCATGGCCGGCAGCCGCCAGGGCTGGCTCGAAGCACCCTATTGCGAATGCCCCGCATCGCGCGACGACCTCGCCCGGCAACTCGCCTGGGTGGACCCGGGCCGCATCGCGATCGTCCCCGGCCTCGTGTGCCACCACGGCGGCGTTCCGGACGTGATGCGCGGCGAAGAGGTGCAGGTGTTCGGCGCCATGGAACTGCTGGGCGTGCACGACCTCGTCGCGGTGCTGCCCGGCACGCACAGCAAATGGGTGGAGGTGCACCACGGCCGCATCGTGTCGTTCGCGACCGCGATGACCGGCGAGTTCTATGCACTGCTGCGCCGCCACTCGATCCTCGCGCGCACGATGGACGAGGACGACGGCTCCCTCGACGAAGCCGCGTTCGTGCAAGGCGTGAAACATGCGCAGCGCACGGGCAACCTGCTGCAATCGGCGTTCAGCGCGCGCACGCTGGCTCTGTTCGAGCGCATGCCGCGCGCCGCCATGCCCAGTTACCTCTCCGGCCTCGTGATCGGCGAGGAGCTGCGCTCGCACTATGTCGCCGACGCGCGCGGCTTCGTCGTGATCGGCGCGCCGGAGCTCGCGCAGCGCTACACGCTCGCGCTCGACGCGTCGGTTCGCTGCCTTGGCGCCGAAGCCACGTGGCGCGGCCTCGCTTCCATTGCGCAATCGATCGGAAAACCATGAACGCCGCCCGACGCTTCCGCACGCTGCTCGAACGCTTTCCCCTCGTCGCGATCCTGCGCGGCATCACGCCCGGTGAGGCGGTACCGGTCGGGCGCTCGCTCGCCGACGCGGGCTTTCGACTCGTCGAAGTGCCGCTGAATTCGCCGCAACCGCTGGTGAGCATCACGGCGCTCGCGCAGAAACTGCCGGACGCGATGGTGGGTGCGGGCACGGTGCTCACGGCGCAGCAGGTGCGCGAGGTGCACGCGGCCGGCGGGCAGATGGTGGTCGCGCCCAACTTCAACATCGCCGTCGTGGAAGAAGCCGTCAAGCTGGGCCTGGCATGCGTGCCCGGTATCGCCACACCGAGCGAGGCGTTCGCCGCGCTGGACGCGGGCGCGACGGCGCTCAAGCTGTTCCCGGCCGAGATGATCGCGCCGGCGGCCGTGAAGGCGATGCGTGCCGTGTTGCCCGCCGACGTGCTGCTGATGCCCGTGGGCGGCATCGGCACTGCGAACATGGGTGCTTACCGGGATGCTGGAGCGAACGGGTTCGGCATCGGCTCCGCGCTCTACGCGCCGGGCCTGCCGGCAGGCGAAGTGCTGGAGCGCGCGCGAAACTTCGCGGCGGCGTGCGCTGGGACGTTGCGGGCCTGAGCGCTCAGCGCGAGCGCTTCTTCGCGGCGGGCTTGCGGCGGGGCGTGGCGGCCACGCCTTCCTTTTCCATCCACTCGCGAATGAGGCGGCGCACCACTTGCGACGGCGTCATGTCCTGGGAGCGGCAGAGGTCCTCGAAGGCCTCTTTCTTCCCGGGATCGATGAGGACGGTGAGCCTGGCGGTCTTGAGCTCCATGAGGGGGTCGTGGGGACTAGTCTGCCCCGATGATAACCGGATTGTAATCACCCCCTGTAACCGTTCCCAACGCCGCCCGGCGGCTACGTCTTGTTCCTGTCGACGAGCAGCGGGGTCCATTCGACGCCGTGCTTCTGCAGGTACTCACGGATCAGCTGGCGCACGACCTGCGACGCGGTGATGTCCTGCGAAGCGCAGAGCTCGTCGAAGATGCGCTTCTTCTCGGCGTCGATGAGGATCGTGAGTCGGGCTGGCTTGTCTTCCATTCGGAACTGCGGGTCTTGGTCAAACATGATAATACTGTGCGCTTATCATGACCCTCGAATGGTAGCGCTAGCCGCCGTCCCGGGGAAGGCAAATTGCCGCGCCACGCACGCGGTTTTGCCTCAGCCGTCTGTAGGCCGATTTCCTGTTGAGCTACTAAGTGCTTGTCGCGATTAGGCGGCGGCCGCGCGTGCCGACGGCAGCGCTGCCTCGCGGATCGGCAAATGGACGAGCGCGGCGCCGGCGGCGAGCACGATGTCCGCGTACCACACCCAGTCGTACGCACCGGTGAGCTCGAACACTCGGCCGCCGAGCCACGCGCCGAGGAAGCCGCCCACCTGGTGGCTGAGCATCACGATGCCGAAGAGCGTGGCCATGTTGGCCGGGCCGAAGAACTTCGCCACGAGGCCCGCCGTCGGCGGCACGGTGGACAGGAACGTCACGCCCATTGCGATCGAGAACAGCAGCACCACCGGCCCCGTCTTCGGCGCGAGCAGGAACACGAGCACGGCGATGCCGCGCGCCGCATAGACCAGCGACAGCAGCGACTTCATGCGCCAGCGGCCGACGGCCCAGCCCATGGCGATGCTGCCGATGATGTTGAACAGGCCGATGAGCGCGAGCGACCAGCCGGCCCATTGCGCGGGCAGGCCGCACTGCGCGATCACGCCCGGCAGGTGCGTCGCGAGGAACGCCACGTGGAAGCCGCAGACGAAGAATCCCGCGCCGAGCATCAGGAAGCTGGGGTTGCGCATCGCCTCGCGGATAGCGTCGCGCGTGCCCACCACCTTCTGGCCCGCGGGCGCGGCCTGCAGCGAGTTGCCGCGCAGCAGCCACGCGGCGGGCAGCGCCAACAGCACGATCAGGCCGAGCACCTGCATGGCGCTGGCCCAGCCGATGCCGACCATCAGCGCGGTGGCGATCGGAGCCATGATGAACTGGCCGAACGAACCACCCGCGTTGACGATGCCCGTGGCCAGCCCGCGCTTGTGCGGCGGGATGAGGCGCGTGGTCGCGGCCATCAGCACGGCGGGCCCGGCCATGCCGGCGCCACCGGCGGCGAGCACACCGATGGCGAAGATGAGCCCTGCCGTCGTCGTCATGAACGGGGTGATGAACGTGCCGAGCGCGACGAGCAGCGCACCCGTGAAGAGCACGCGCCCCGCGCCCACCTTGTCGGCCATCGCACCCGCGAACGGCTGCGTAAGGCCCCACCACAGCTGGCCGAACGCGAACGCCAGGCTGATCTGCCCGATGCCCAGGCCGGTGGAGGTGTTGAGCGACGACAGGAACAGCCCCATCGTCTGGCGAGTGCCCATGGTCAGCGCGAAGGTGCCGGCAGCGGCGATGAGCACCAGCCAGAAGGAGGTGGTGCGGCGGGCGTCATTCATCGTCTTCTCCATCGGGAATGTCCCGCAGCAGGTCCATGCATTCGTCGAGCAGCGCATGCAGTTCGACGACACGCTTCACACCGAGCTTCTGGTTCACCGCCTCCTGCGCGACGCGCCAGTGCCGCTGCGCCTCCTGGCGCAAACGGCGGCCGGCGTCGCTGGCACTGATCGTCAGGCTGCGCGCATCGGGGCCGGGGCCCTGTTCCAGCAGGCCGGCGTCGAGCAGCGGCCGCAGGTTGCGCGTGAGCGTGGAGGGCGTGATCTTCATCTCGCGCGCCAGGTCGACCGGGCGGATGGGCCCGAGCTTCACCACGTACGACAGCAGCGAGTACTGCGTGCCCTTCAGCCCGGTCTTGCCGACCTCCGCGTCATAAAGCCGCGCGACGCGGCGCATCAGCTGGCGCAGCTTGATGTTGGTACAGCCCTGCGGCTTGACAGCGGTGTCCATGGCGATTATTGTACATGCAATTGTTGCACATGCAAGCATACCGACATGCAAAGGAGAAACGGAATGACGCAGATGAACCAGCTCGAGGCGTGGCTCGCGCAGGAACGTGAAGTGCAGGCGCGGCTGGACGCCGGCGCGGGTTGCGGGGTGTCGCGGCCCGACCAGGTCGCCGGCAAATCGGGCCTGGAGCTGATGCAGGCGATGCTGCGCGGCGAGCTGCCCTACCCGCCGATCGCGCAGACGCTGAATTTCCAGTTGCTCGAAGCGGACGAAGGCCGCGCGCTGTTCCAGGGCACGCCCTCGCCCGCGCACTTCAACCCCATGGGCGGCATCCATGGCGGCTGGTATGCCACCCTGCTCGACTCCGCGCTCGGCTGCGCGGTGCACACGATGATGCCCGCCGGCCGTGCGTACACCACCGCCGAGCTGAACGTGAACCTGGTCAAGGCGATCGGCCCCAAGGTGCAGCGCGTGCGCGCCGAAGGCAAGGTCGTGCATTGCGGCCGGCAGCTGGCGACGGCCGAGGCGCGGCTCTACGGGCCCGATGGGACGCTGTACGCGCACGCCACCACGACTTGCCTCGTGTTCGAGATGCGCGCCCCATAATCGGGGCATGCGACTCCTCCACACCATGCTGCGCGTTGGCGACCTGCAGCGCGCCATCGACTTCTACACCAAAGTGCTCGGCATGAAGCTGCTGCGCACCACCGACCGGCCCGAGCAGAAGTACTCGCTGGCCTTCGTGGGCTTCGGCAACAACCCGGAGCACGCGGAGATCGAGCTCACGTACAACTACGGCGTCGACAAGTACGAACTCGGTACGGCGTTCGGGCACCTCGCCATCGGCGTGCCGGATGTCTATGGCGCGTGCGAGAAGATCCGCAACAACGGCGGCAACGTCACGCGAGAGCCGGGGCCGGTCAAGGGCGGCACGACCGTCATCGCATTTGTGACGGACCCGGACGGGTACAAGATCGAATTGATCGAGCGGAAAGAATAAGCGCGAGCATGGACCCCGGGTCAAGCCCGGGGTGACAGCTTGGTGGCCTGAGCCGCGAGTGAGGTGATGCGCTCCCAGTCGCCGGAAGCAACAGCATCCGCCGGCGTAAGCCACGACCCGCCCACGCACACGACATTGGGCAACGCGAGGAACTGCGCCGCGTTCTCCGCGCTGATCCCGCCCGTCGGGCAGAACCGCACCTCCGGAAACGGCCCGTGCCACGCCTTCAACATCGGCGCGCCGCCGGACGGCACCGCCGGAAAGAACTTCAGCTCCGAGTAGCCGTCCTCCTGCGCCCGCAGGATGTCGCTCGCCGATGACACGCCGGGCAGCAACGGCAAACCATGGTCGCGGCACGCATGCCCGATCGCACTCGTGTACCCCGGGCTCACCGCAAACCGCGCGCCGGCGGCCCGCGCCGCGCGCGCATCGGCCGCGCTGCGCACCGTGCCCGCGCCCGGCACCGCATCCGGCACTTCCTTCGAGATCGCCTCGATGCAGGCCAGCGCCGCCGGCGTGCGCAGCGTCACCTCCAGCATGCGGATGCCGCCCTTCACGAGCGCGCGCGCGAGCGGCACCGCGTGGCCAATCTCCTCGAGCACGATCACCGGGATCACCGGCGCATCGCGCATCACGTCCAGCGCCGTCATCACAGCCATGTGCAAGCCCCTTCCTCCGCCGTGAGCGCATTGCGGCGCATGCCGGCAAACAGTTCGCGGCCGATCATGTGGCCGTTGGATTCGCGCAATGCCTCGGGCATCGCCACCGTTTCGCGAGCGGACCACTGCGCGTCGTCAACCAGCACCTGCAGCGTGCCGGCCACCGCGTCGAGCCGCACGACGTCGCCATCGCGCACCTTGGCCAGCGGCCCTCCCGATGCCGCCTCGGGTGACACGTGGATCGCAGCCGGCACCTTGCCCGACGCACCGCTCATGCGGCCATCCGTGACGAGCGCGACGCGAAAACCCTTGCCCTGCAGCACCGCCAGCGGCGGCGTGAGCTTGTGCAGTTCCGGCATGCCGTTGGCGCGCGGGCCTTGCCAGCGCACGACGCACACGACGTCGCGTTCCAGTTCGCCGGCCTTGAAGGCGGCCAGCAATTGCTCCTGCCCGTCGAACACGCGCGCGGGCGCTTCGACGATGTGCCGCTCTTCGGGCACGGCGGATACCTTGATCACGCTGCGGCCGAGGTTGCCCGTCAGCAACTTGAGCCCGCCCGTGGCACTGAAAGGCTGCTGCGCCGGCCGCAGCACGTGGTCGTCGCCCGACTCGCCGGTGTCGCGCCACACGAGCCGGCCCTGGTCAGCCGTCGGCACGCGCGTGTACTCGCGCAAGCCGCCTTCGCGCACCGTCAGCACGTCCTCGTGCATCAGGCCCGCATCGAGCAGCTCGCGGATCACGTAGCCCGGCCCGCCCGCAGCCTGGAACGCGTTCACGTCCGCCTCACCATTCGGGTACACGCGCGCCAGCAGCGGCACCACGGCCGAGAGCGCGGAGAAATCGTCCCAGTCGATCGTGATGCCCGCCGAGCGCGCGACCGCCACCCAGTGGATCAGGTGGTTGGTCGAGCCGCCGGTGGCCAGCAGCGCCGCCATCGCATTGACGATGCAGCGCTCGTCCACGATGTGCCCGATGGGTGCATAGCGTTTCGATTTCAGGATGCCCAGCGCCGTACGCACGGACTCGCGCGTGAGCTCTTCGCGCAACCCGTCCTGCGGGTTGATGAACGCCGCGCCCGGTACGTGCAGGCCCATCGCCTCCATCAGCATCTGGTTGCTGTTGGCCGTGCCGTAGAAGGTGCAGGTGCCCAGCGTGTGATACGCCTTCGACTCGGCTTCGAGCAGCTCGGCGCGGCCCACGAGCCCTTGCGCGGCTTTCTCGCGCACCTTGGCCTTCTCGCTGTTCGACAGCCCCGAGGGCATCGGCCCGCCGGGCACGAACACCGTCGGCAAATGGCCGAAGTGCAGCGCACCGATCAGCAAGCCCGGCACGATCTTGTCGCAGATGCCCAGCATCAGCGCGGCGTCGAACACGTCGTGGCTCAGGGCCACCGCCGTGCCCAGGGCGATGGTGTCGCGCGAGAAGAGCGACAGCTCCATGCCGGGCGTGCCCTGCGTCACGCCGTCGCACATCGCCGGCACGCCGCCCGCGACCTGCGCGGTGGCGCCAAGCTTGCGGGCCTCGTCTTTCAAGACGGCGGGAAAGCCTTCGTAAGGCGCGTGCGCCGACAGCATGTCGTTGTACGCCGTCACGATGCCGATGTTGGGCGCACGCTCCGCGACCACACGGAACTTGTCGTTGGGCGGGATGCCCGCGAACGCGTGGGCCACGTTCGCGCAGCCCATGCGGTCGGCACCGCGGTCGCGCGCGGCGGCCGCGTCCAGCCGTTTCAGGTAAGCCGAGCGCCCAGGCGCGCTGCGCTCGCGGATGCGGCCGGTGACGGCCGCGAGGGTGGGATGCAGTTTCATCGAAAACCGGTAACTGAGTTACCAAATCCTACTGCGGAAAGGCGCCGTCAGGGGGTTTTCCCGGGTACGACCCGGTTACCAAAATACAGGGGCATGGCAGCTCCGGTAGAGTTCCGGCGCATGAAGCGCGATTCGCAGGCCATGCTTCACAGGACGCTGCAGGAATGGGGCGGGCACGAGGACATGTGGATCTTCGGGTACGGCTCGCTCATCTGGCGCCCCGATTTCGACTACGCCGAGCGCCGGCTCGCGCTGGTGCACGGCTGGCACCGCGCGCTGAAGATGTGGAGCCGCATCAACCGCGGCACGCCCGAGCGGCCGGGCCTCGTGTTCGGCATGCTCTCGGGGGGCAGCTGCCGCGGCGTGGTGTTCCGCATCCCCCGGCACGAAGGCGCGGCCGTGCTGGAGCGGCTGTGGGGCCGCGAGATGGTCACGGCCGTGTACGACCCCAGGTGGGTGCCGTGCCAGACGCCGCAGGGGCCGGTGCGCGCGCTGGCCTTCACGCTGTCGCGCAAGAGCCCCAGCCACACCGGCGTGCTCACCGAGGCCGAATACCGCCGCATCTTCGAGGAAGCCCAAGGCATCTACGGCACGACGCTGGACTACGCGCACCGCACGCTCGAAGAATTGCGGCGCCACAACATCCGCGACCGGCACCTCGAAAAACTCCTGAAGCTGGCCGGGCGATAGCGCCGTATAGTCGGCACCGCCACAACACGCAAGGAAGTATCCATGAGAGCGTTCCGTGTCCTCGTCGCCCTTGGGGGCCTGGCCCTCGTCTCCGGTTGCGCCACACCCACCGGGCCCAGCGCGGCGGCGCGCCTGAACGCCACCACCGGCAACACGGCGTCGGGGAATATCGAGTTCGTGCAGGTCGGTGACAAGGTGCGCGTGAGCGGCGCCGTCAGCGGCCTGAAGCCCAACGCGGAACACGGCTTCCACGTGCACGAGAAGGGCGACTGCTCCAGCGGCGACGGCATGAGCACCGGCGGCCACTTCAACCCCGCCGGCTCCGCGCACGGCCAGCATGGCGCCGGCGTGCACCACGCGGGCGACCTGCCCTCGCTGAAGGCCGATGCTTCGGGCACGGCACGGTTCAGTTTCGAAACCACCGCGCTGCGCGTCGGCGACGGTGCGAACGACGTCGTCGGCAAGGGCGTGATCGTCCACCGCGACCCCGACGACTACAAGACGCAGCCCACCGGCAACTCGGGCCCGCGCCTGTCCTGCGGCGTGGTCGTCAGGACCTGAGCAAACGCTCCGCGTCCTGGAGGTCGGCGACGGTGTCCACATCGGCCACAGTGCCGGGGTCATCCACCTGCAGGTGGTACGCGAGCTTCATCCTCGAATAGGCGCGCACGACGTGCGCCGCGCCATCGGGGCCGGCAAGGCCCATCAGCGCATCGCGGCATTCGATGCTGAAACCCACGGGGTGGCCGCGCTGCCCGCCATAGACCGGCAGCACGACGACGTGGTCTTCGATCGCCTTCGCCACCTGCACCAGCGTGTCGGGGCGGATCAGCGGCAGGTCGCCCGGCAGCACCAGCCAGCCGTAGGCGGACCGCGTGGCCGCAACCGCGGCGGCGATCGAATCACCCATGCCCGGATGGCCCGCGTCTTCGAGGTGCCACGGCAGCCCGCTCGCCCGCACGGCCTCGAGCGTGCGCTCGAGCACCGGCTTGCCGGCGAGCAAGGCCTGCAGTTTCGAACCCGTGCCGCCGGAGGCGACGAAGCGTTCTCCCCGGCCGGAGGCCAGGACCAGGACGGTGGGCATCCCCATGCCGCGCACTTTACGCCGGTTGCCGCCGGGCTTGATACAGTCCGCCGATGACCGACATTTCCCAGCTGCGAAAGAGCTACGAGCGCGCCGAGCTCAGCGAAGACGCATCGCACGCCGACCCGCTTCAGCAGTTCGCGAAGTGGTTGCAGGAAGCCATTGCGGGGCAACTGCCGGAGCCCAACGCGATGACGCTGGCCACCGTGGGCAGCGACATGCGGCCGAGCACGCGCGTGGTGCTCATCAAGGGCTACGACGAGCGCGGCATCTGCTGGTACACCAACTACGAGAGCCGCAAGGGGCAGCAACTCGCCGGCAACCCCTATGCGGCGCTGCAGTTCCACTGGGTGGAGCTCGAGCGCGTGGTGCGCATCGAGGGCCGGGTGGTGAAGACGAGCACGGAGGAAAGCGATGCGTACTTCGCCACGCGCCCGCTCGACTCGCGCATCGGCGCCTGGGCCAGCCCGCAGAGCCAGCCCATCTCCGGCCGCTCGGTGCTCGTGGCGAACGCGGCGAAGTACAGCGCGCAGTTCATGCTGAACCCGCCGCGGCCGCCGCACTGGGGCGGCTACCGGCTCGTGCCCGACCGCTGGGAGTTCTGGCAGGGGCGCAAGAGCCGGTTGCATGACCGGCTGCGGTATTCGCTGGTGAATGGCGCTTGGGTGCGCGACCGGCTCGCGCCCTGATCATCGACGAGTGCGGCTTGCGGAACATCGAGGAGGACCCAATGCAAACAGTACAGCTGACAGAAGTTGGAGATGCACTCGGAATCGTGCTGCCCCAGGATTTCCTGGAGAAGTTCCAGCTTGGCATCGGTAAGACCGTCTACCTGGTTGAAGCCGAGGACGGTTATGTGCTGACGCCAATTCCGCCACAGACAGACGCTCCGGCGGAAACCAATGCGGCCTGCTAGAACCCTGCCTGCAGCCCCAGCTTCAGATTGCGCCCCGGCAGCGGCGCCCGGCCTGGCGCGGTCTGCGTGAGGATGGACGTTGCGCTATAGGCGAGGCGGTCGCCGGCGTTGTCGACGCGGGCGTACCAGAGCAGCGAAGCCGGGCCTGCGTTCATGCGGTACGTGAGCGCGGCGTTCCACAGCGTGTAGCCTGCAGTCGGCCGGTCACCAGGGGGCACGCGGTCTTGCCGCGCATGCGTGTCGAAACCGATCCGCGCGCCCCAGGGTCCGCGTGAAGCAACGAGGGTGGCTCCGACGCGCAGCGGCGCGATGCGCGGCAGCGGCTCGCCGGTGGTGAGGTTGGTCGCGCGCACGGCGTCGGCGCGCAACTGCAGGTCGAGCACCGTGCCTGCTTCGAGCAGGCGCTTGTTGCCCGAGAGCTCCACGCCGCGGAAGCGCGCGCGCACCGGCGTATAGGCGAACTCGGGCAGCGGTTCGCCGTCGTCGGTGAGCAAGGTGTTGCCGGTGCCGAGCAGCGCGATGTAGTTCGAGAAGCGCGTCTGGAAAGCGTTGAAGCGCACGGTGTCGTGGCCCGACTTCCACTGCACGCCGGCATCGACGTTGAGCGACTTCTCGATGCCCGCCGATGCGTTGCCGATCTCCCATGCGCCGGTAGCCACGTGCGGCCCGTTGGCGTAAAGCTCGTAGTCCTTGGGCGCGCGCTCGCTGTGCGCGAGGTTCGCGGTGAATTCCCACTGCGGCGCGAACCGCCACAGCGCGCCCGCCGCAATGCTCGCGGGCGTGAAGCGGCGCTGCTCGGGCGCGAAACGCGCCAGCGCGGGATGGCCCAGCGAGTCCACGTCGACCTGCTCGTAGCGGCCGCCGAGCGACACCTTGCCCCAGCCTGTCCCCAGCTCCTCGTAAACGTACATCGCGCGCTGGCGCGTGCGGCTGTACGGCGCGAAGGCCTCCGCACCATCCGCCGAAAAGCGATTGCCTTCGGCCTGCAAACCGACCACGCCGCCCAGCGCGCCCAGCTTCGCGTGCTTCAGCTCCACGCGAAGGTCCGAGCCGTTGTTGCGAAACACCGTGCCGGGCACACCCGCCTCGAACTCGGTGTGGCGGTAGTCGGTGTGGCCCGCCTGCAGCTTGGCGGACTGCAGCCAGCCACCAAGGCCGCGCAACTCGCCTTCGAGCGCATAGCGGTTCGACCGCATGCCGATGGTCACTTCGTCTTGCGCGACCGTCCCGTAGTCGTTGCGATAGGTCCTGGCGGACAGGCCCAGGTAGCCCTTGTCGAACAGCAGCGAGCCGCCCGCGGCCGCGCCACTCGCGTGCGCGGCGGAATTGCACATGCGGCGCACGACTGTCGTCACGCCGCGCCGCGTGCAGGGCAGGTCCACCGGCACGCGCACGTCGCCGCCGCTGCGGTCGAAGGCGTCCGCGTGCAGCGCGAACTTCGACGTGCCGCCTTCCACGAGCGCCGCCGCGCTGCGTTCGTGGTTCGCGCTCGCCCAGCCGAGGTCGGCCTTGCCGCTCACGCCCTGGATGGCTTCACGCGGGATGCGGTTGTCGATCACGTTCACCGCGCCGCCGATCGCATTGCCGCCATACAGCAGCGCCGCCGGGCCGCGCAGCACCTCGATGCGCTCGACGGCGATCGGGTCGGTCGCCACCGCATGGTCGTAGCTCACGCTCGACGCGTCGGTGGACGCGCCGCCGTTGTTCAGCACGCGGATGCGGTCGCCGTCGAGCCCGCGCACCACCGGCCGGCTCGCATTCGGCCCGAAGTACGTGCTGGACACACCGGGCGTGTTGGCCAGTGTCTCGCCCAGTGTCGACTGCGAGCGCAGCAGCAGCTCGGGGCCGGAGAGCTGGTTGACGGGCGCGATGACGTCGCCGGTGCCCAGCGGGTTGCCGGTGACGGTCACGGTGGGGAGCGCAGGTTGCGCGAGCGCACCGCCTGCAACGGCGGCAAGGGCGGCGCCGATCGCGCCGCGAAGGTTTCTGTTGTGCATGTTCGTCCGAAGAAAAGCCGGGACGCGGCGCTCCATGAGCAGCCGCACGGGAGGGGCGATTCAGCGGACGGAAGGCGGGCCGCGCGCTTCGAAGAGCGCGCTGAAGCGATGCACGCAGCCGCCTTGCAGCTGCGCGAAGAGGAAGGCGGGGATGGCCAGCGGCAGCACCAACGCCACATGCACCGGCGCGGCATCGTGGCCGACGGCATCGAAGAGGCGGCAGGTGGAGTCGTCGTCGTGGCCTGCGAAGAGCGCGGTTGCCCACGAAGCGGAAACGGCACTCGCCTGCGCCTGCGACTTCCCTGCGTGCACGACGCCGTGCACGAATGCCAGCGACTGCGCCGCCAGCAGCGCAATCGCCAGCCAGAGGGCGAGGACGCGGCGCAGGGCCATGCCTTACTTGACGGGCACGGCGTCGACGACGCGGTAGTAAAGGCCGTAGGGGTCGTCGTTCAGGACCGCGAAGGTGCCCTCCACCGTCACCGGGTCCAGGGTGTACTTCACGGGTTCCTTCGTGCGCACTTCCACCATGCTCTCGGGCCCGCCCGGCGTGCAGAACTGGCACGTGAGCGGCACGGAGCTCAGGAGGAAGTGGCTCTGCTTCTCGCCGGGCTCCAGCGGCATCATGAAGCCCTGCACGCGCTGCTTGCGCTGGTTCAGCGCGAGCTGCTCCTTGCCGAAGACGGGCACGATCTTGTTCTTGTCGGCCTTGGTGGAGATGGCGGACAGCATCGCCCACGAGAGCACGTCCTTGCGCTCGGGCAGCGGCGCGAACGGGCTGTTGGGGCTGTGCACCCCGGGGCCGGTGCCTTGCGGGATCGCGCCCTGCTGGGCGTGGGCGGCCAGGGCCAGGGCGGCGGCAAGCAGGAGGGCTGCGTACTTCATCGGGTTCGACCTCGCGGCGTTGGACGCCGTATTTTGCACCCGTCAGCGGCTGTTCAACAGGTGGGCCACGTCGACCCGGTAGGCGCTGACGGCCGGTATGGCGGCCGCAAGGGCCGCCACCGCTAGCGCGAGCGCCGGGATCCAGGCTTCGTCCCGCACCCACACGGCCCCGGAAACGGGCAGCGACTGCTGCGCCTGCAGGATCGTGCCGACGGCTTCCGTGAGGAGGTGGCCCAGCCCGAGGCCGATCACCGACGCCAGAACCGCCAGCCACAACGCCTCGCACACCAGCAGCGCCGCCACCTTGGCCGGCGTCGCCCCCAGCATGCGCAGCATGGCGAGGTCCGCGCGGCGTTCGCGCACGGCGTTCCACAACGCGACGAAAACCGACAGCGCGGCACTGAGCAGCAGCACGGCGCCGACGCCCTGCAGCACTTCCCGCCCTACCCCCAGCATGCGCAGCAGCCGCGTCACCTCCACCGCGGGCGCGGCGGCCTGCATGCCGGTCTGGCTGTTGATGAAGCGCGGGAAGGTGGCTGCCGCCAGCGGGGTCCTGTACTTGACAAGGGCGACGGTCACTTCGCGGTCGTCGTCGTGGTCGCTGTCGTGGGCGTCCTTGTCCTTGCCGTGGTCCTTGTGCGTGGCGGGCTGCGGCGTGGGCTTCTTCGCGCCGGGCATCTCGTGGATGTGCCAGACGGACTCGGTGGAGGTGAGCACGAGCCGGTCCACCACGCAGCCGCAGGCGGCGAGCACGCCCGTGATGCGGTACGGCTTGTCGGCGTGCTTGTCGCCCGCGCCGGCCAGGCCGTGGCTGCCCGCGAAGCTGTCGCCGGGCTTCACGCCGAGCGTGTGCGCGACCTCGGCGCCCGCCACCGCTTCCATCGGTTCGCGCCACGCGGTGCCTGCCGCCACGCGGACGCGGTAGTGCTCCATGTACGCGGGCGTGGTGCCGACGATGCGGAACCCGCGGTAGCTGTCGCCGAGGCTGAGCGGAATGACCTGCGCGATCTGCGGCATTTTGGCGACGCGCTCCACTTCTTCCAGCTTCACGTTACCCGTGGGCACGTCGATGTGGAACACGCCGGAGAGGATCAGCTGCATCGGGCTGCCCTTGGCGCCGATCACCGCGTCGATGCCTGCGAGGTCGCGCTCGAACGACCGGCTCACCTGCGAGCCGACGAGCAGCACGAACGTTATCGACGCGAGCCCGAGCGTGAGGAGCAGCAGGTTGAGCACCGCTGCGATCGGCCGTGACCAGAGGTAGCGGAAGGCCAGCGCGAGCGTCTTCATGCGGCCACCGGCTCCGTGGCATCGAGCCGGTAGACCACGGCGTCCGCCAGCGCGTTGCGCACGCGCACGTCGTGCGTCGCAACCACGAGCGATGCGCCGCAAGCCTGCGCCACCTCACGCAGCAACTCGAGGGATGCGGCGGCGGCTTCGTCGTCCAGGCTTGCGGTGGGCTCGTCGGCCAGCAGCACGCGCGGGTTCATGAGGATGCTGCGTGCCAGCGCCACGCGCTGCGCCTGCCCCCCGGAGAGCTGCGACGGCTTGCGGCGTGCCACCTCGCCCACGCCGAGGCGAGCCAGCACTTCGTCGATGCGCGCGCCGTCTTCCGGCAGGCCGGCTGCATAGAACGCCAGCGCGAGGTTGGCGCGCACCGTGAGCGCTTCGCTCAAGTGCAGCTTCTGCGGCAGGAAGCCGACGCTCCGCGCGCGCCACGCGTCACGCGCACCGCGCGACAGCGCCGCGAGCGCCTGCCCCGCGACCTCCACGTCGCCCTGCGTCGGCGTGAGCAGGCCCGCGACGAGAGAGAGCCACGTCGACTTGCCGGAACCCGAGCGCCCCTGCAGCAGCAGCACGCCACCCCGCGCGAGTTCGACGTCCCGGAAAGCGAGCTGCGGGCCCGCAGGGTACTTGTAGCGCAGGCCGTGCGTGCGGATCACCGTTTCACGAGCTCCCGGAAGGTCTTGCGGAACTTGTCCACCTTCGGAGCCGCGACCGCCAGGCAATAGCCCTGCGTCGGGTTCTTCTCGAAGAAGTCCTGGTGGTAGTCCTCGGCCGGCCAGTAGTTGGACAGCGCTTTCACCTCGGTGACGATGGGCTTGCTGGTCGCCTTGGCCTCCGTGAGTTCGCGGATGATCTCCTCGGCGGCCTGCTTCTGCTCGTCGCTGGTGTAGTAGATGCCGCTGCGGTACTGCGTGCCGACGTCGTTGCCCTGCCGGTTCAGCTGGGTCGGGTCGTGGACGAGGAAGAAGATCTCCAGCACCTGGCGGGTGGTGATCTGCGTGGGGTCGTACGTGAGCTTGACCACCTCGTTGTGGCCGGTGGTGCCGGTGCAGACGTCCTGGTAGCTCGGGCGCTGCTGGTGGCCGTTGCTGTAGCCCGATTCGACGTCGGTGATGCCGCGCACTTCCTTGTAGACGGCCTCGGTGCACCAGAAGCAGCCGCCGCCGAGCACGATGACTTGTGGGTCCATGGGAACTCCTGTTGGGGGTGAACTGTAGTCGGTTCGCGCAGCCCGCGCCTTACCATGCGTTGCCATGGAATTCGGGGAACTCAAACCAATCCTCAAGGCGATCGCGCTGCCGCCCACCGGCCTGCTGCTGCTGGCACTGCTGGGCATGCTGCTCGCGCTGCGCAAACGCATCGCCGGTCTCGCGGTCTCGGCCACGGCCCTTGCAGGGTTGTGGCTGCTGGGGTGCAACGGTGTCGCAGTCGCCCTCGCGCACTGGCTGCTGCCGCCAGTCGTTCCCGTGACCGACAGGGAGCTGCAGGGCGTGCAGGCGATCGTCGTCCTCGGCGGCGGCATGGGCTACGCGCCCGAGTACGGCAACCTGCAGCCGAACCCCTGGGTGCTCTCGCGCCTGCGTTTCACGGCCGCTCTCGCGCGGCGCACCGGCAAGCCGGTGGCCGTCTCCTCCGGCAACGGCTGGGGCGGCGAGGAAATCGACGAGGCCGAAGCGGTGGTGTACGCCCGCATGCTTGCGGGCGACTACGGCATCAAGCCTCGCTGGCTGGAAAGCAAGTCGCGCGACACGCGCGAGAACGCCGAGATGACGGCGGCCTTGCTCCGGCCGGAGGGCATCCGGCGCATCGCGGTCGTCACGGACGCGGCCCACATGCCGCGGTCCTTGCGCAACTTCCGGGAGGCAGGCTTCGACGTCGTGGCCGCGCCGACCGATTTCATCGGGCGCTCCGGCACTTTCATTTACGACTGGCTGCCGACCGCCCGCGGCCTGCGCAATTGCCATTACGTCCTGCACGAGTGGCTCGGCGCGAGATTGACTTGACCCCCGGCTCGGCAGTACATTACTAACCAGTCAGTCATTAACTTCATGGCCACTTTGACCAAACTCATCCGCCCGCTCTCGGAGGACGCGCAAGGCAAGCGCGAGCGGCGCAAGGAAGCACGCCCGGGCGAGCTGCTGGACGCCGCGCTGGACCTGTTCGTCGAGAAGGGTTTCGCCGCCACGCGAGCCGAGGAGGTGGCCGCGCGCGCCGGGGTTTCCAAAGGCACCCTCTTCCTCTATTTCCCGAGCAAGGAGGAGCTGTTCAAGGCCGTGGTGCGGGAGAACATCTCCGGCCGCTTCAGCGAGTGGAACGAGGAGTTCGCCACCTTCGAGGGCAGCACCCTCGAGATGGTGCGCTACTGCATCCAGGTGTGGTGGGAGCGCATCGGCGCCACGCGCGCGTCGGGCATCACCAAGCTGATCATCAGCGAGGCGCGCAACTTCCCCGACCTGGCGGCCTTCTACCAGCAGGAAGTGATCCGCCCCGGCACCGACCTCGTGCGGCGCATCCTGCAGCGCGGCGTCGCGCGCGGCGAGTTCCGCAAGGACCTCGACCTCGACTACGCGGTCTTCAGCCTCATCTCGCCGATGGTGCACCTCATCATGATGAAGCACTCGCTGGCGCCCTGCTGCCCGCAGGACTACCCGCTGGACATCGAACGCTACCTCAAGTCCATCGCCGACAACCTGCTGCACGGCCTGTGCGTGCGACGTGAGGCCGCCGCATGAAGGCGCTGCCGTGGAAGTGGATCGTGGCAGTGGCCATCGCGCTCGTCGTCGCAGGCGGCGCGCTGAAGATGATGTCGGCCCGCAAGGAAGCCGCGGCCGCCGCTCCCAAGGCGCAAGCCGTCGTGGAGCTTGCCGCCACCGACGTGGTGAAGGCCGAAGCGCGCGAACTGCAGCGCGGCCTGCCCATCTCCGGCTCGCTGCGCGCGGTGGACTCCGCCGTCGTGAAGGCGCGCGTCGCCGGTGAACTGCAAGGCCTCGTCGTGCGCGAAGGCGACGCGGTGAAGGCCGGCCAGCTCATTGCGCGCATCGACCCGACCGAGACACAGGCGCGGCTGAAGCAGGCGCAGGAACAGGCCGACTCCGCCAAGGCGCAGATCGAGATCGCGCAGCGGCAGTACAACAACAACAAGTCGCTGGTGGACCAGGGCTTCATCTCGAAGACCGCACTCGACACGTCGTGGCACAACTTCGTCTCGGCCGAGGCGAACCACAAGGCCGCGCTCGCGGCGGTGGACATGGCGAAGAAGTCGCTCGACGACACGGCATTGAAGGCCCCCATCAACGGCGTCGTGTCGCAGCGCTTCGCGCAGCCGGGCGAACGCGTCGGTGTCGACGGCCGCGTGGTGGAGATCGTGGACCTCGGCCGTCTCGAAGTGGAAGCCACGCTCTCCGCGGCCGATTCGATCGAAGTGCGCGTGGGCCAGGAAGCCACGCTGCAGGTCGAAGGCAGCACGCGGCCCGTCGCCGCCAAGGTGATCCGCATCAACCCGAGCGCGCAGGCGGGCAGCCGCAGCGTGCTGGTGTACCTCGCCATCCAGGACCCGACGGGCCTGCGGCAAGGCCTTTTCGCGCAGGGTTCGCTCGGCACGGGCAAGGCGTCGACGCTCGCCGTGCCGCTGAACGCGGTCCGCACCGACAAGCCCGCGCCCTATGTGCAGGTCGTGGAGAACAACCAGGTGGCGCACAAGGCCGTGAAGACCGGCGCGCGCGGCGTCGAGGGGCAGGAGGCCTGGGTGGGCGTCGAAGGCGTGCCCGCGGGCGCCACCGTCATCAAGGGCCACGTGGGCGCCTTGCGTGAAGGCACCGCGGTGAAGTTCACCGCGCATCCGAAGCCATAAGCCCGCGCCATGTGGTTCACCCGCGTCAGCCTGAAGAACCCGGTGTTCGCCACGATGGTGATGCTCGCCATCGTGGTGCTGGGCGCCTTCTCCTACCAGCGCCTGAAGGTCGACCAGTTCCCCAACATCGACCTGCCGGTCGTGGTGGTGCAGGCCGACTACCCGGGCGCGTCGCCCGAGATCGTCGAGTCCGAGGTCACCAAGAAGATCGAGGAGGCGGTGAACTCCATCGCGGGCATCAACGCCCTCACCTCGCGCAGCTACGAGGGCACGGGCGTCGTCATCATCGAGTTCCAGTTGCACATCGACGGGCGCAAGGCGGCCGAGGACGTGCGCGAGAAGGTGGCTGCGGTGCGCCCGACCTTCCGCACGGAAGTGAAGGAGCCGCGCGTGCTGCGCTTCGACCCGGCCAGCCGCGCGATCTGGTCGATCGCCGTGCTGCCGGATGCCTCCAAGGGCAAGGCACCGAACGCCGTCGAACTCACCAACTGGGCCGACCAGGTCCTGAAGAAGCGCCTGGAGAACGTGCGCGGCGTCGGCTCCGTGTCGCTCGTGGGCGGCACCAAGCGCGAGATCAACATCTACCTCAACCCGGGCGCGATGGAGGCGCTGGGCATCACGGCCGACCAGGTGGTGGCGGCCGTGCGCAACGAGAACCAGGACCTGCCGCTCGGCGCGATCCGCTCGCTCGCGCAGGAGCGCGTGGTGCAGATCGACGCGCGCATGCAGCGGCCGGAAGACTTCGGCAAGATCATCGTCGCGCGCAAGGCCGGCGCGCCGGTGCGCATCGAGCAGGTCGCGCGCGTGAGCGACGGCGGGCAGGAGATCGACAGCCTGGCCCTCTACAACGGCGAGCGCACGCTGCTGCTGGCCGTGCAGAAGGCCCAGGACGAGAACACCATCGACGTCATCGACGGGCTGAAGTCCACGGTCGAGGAGATGAAGAAGCAGCTGCCGCCGGGCGTGCGGCTGCAGGAAGTGACCGACGGCTCGCGGCCGATCCGCGTGGCTGTCGCCAACGTGCAGCGCACGCTGTTCGAAGGCGCGGCACTGACCATCCTCATCGTCTTCCTGTTCCTGAACTCGTGGCGCTCCACGGTCATCACCGGCCTCACGCTGCCCATCGCGCTGATCGGCACGTTCCTCTTCATGTACGCGTTCGGCTTCTCGGTGAACATGATCACGCTGATGGCGCTGTCGCTGTGCGTGGGCCTGCTGATCGACGACGCCATCGTCGTGCGCGAGAACATCGTGCGGCACGTGCAGATGGGCAAGCAGCCCTACCAGGCGTCGCTCGACGGCACCAACGAGATCGGGCTTGCGGTGCTGGCGACCACGTTCTCCATCGTGGCGGTGTTCCTGCCCATCGGCTTCATGGGCGGCATCATCGGCAAGTTCTTCCACGAGTTCGGCGTGACCATCGTGGCGGCCGTGCTGATCTCGATGTTCGTGAGCTTCACGCTGGACCCGATGCTGTCGTCAATCTGGCACGACCCGGAGATCGAGTCGCACGGCAAGCCCAGGGACAACCCCACGCTCTACGACAGGACGATCGGCCGCGTGACGGCATGGTTCGACCACGCCACCGACTGGCTCATCGACGCCTACCAGGCGATCCTGCGCTGGTCGCTCGGGCACAAGCTGGCCACCGTGCTCGGCTCCATCGCGATCTTCGTCACCAGCATCTTCATGGTGCCGCTGCTGGGCACCGAGTTCGTGCCCAAGGCGGACTTCTCCGAGACGTCGATCAACTTCTACACGCCGGTGGGCTCGTCGCTGGAGCTCACCGAGGCCAAGGCGCGCCAGGTCGAGGCCATCGTGCGCGAGTTCCCCGAGGTTCGCTACACGCTCGCGATGGTCAACGCCGGCAACGCGCAGGGCAAGATCTACGCGTACGTCTATGTGCGCCTCACGGACCGCAAGCTGCGCACGCGCAGCGTGGACCAGATGTCGGGCGTTCTGCGCGAGCGGCTCAAGCAGGTTCCCGGCATCACGGTCACGCACGTGGGCCTGCTCGACTCGGTGGGCGGCAACAAGCAGATCGAGTTCTCGCTGCAGGGGCCCGACCTCAAGGAGCTGGAGCGGCTCTCGCGCCTGGTGATGGACAAGGTGCGCCCGATCCCCGGCCTCGTCGACCTCGACTCGAGCGTCAAGCCCGACAAGCCGGTCGTCGGCGTCGACGTGAAGCGCGATGCCGCGTCCGACCTCGGCCTGTCCGTCGGCCAGATTGCCGGCTCGCTGCGCACGCTCGTCGCAGGCCAGACCGTCGGCAACTGGCGCGCCCCCGACGACCAGACCTACGACGTCAACGTGCGCCTCTCGCCCGACGCGCGCGTCGCGCCGCAGGACCTCGAACGCCTTCCCTTTGCCATGGGCACCAATGCCGACGGCAGCCCCCGCATCGTGCGCCTGAACCAGGTGGCGAGCATCAGGGAGACGACCGGGCCCAACCAGATCAACCGTCGGGACCTGACGCGCGAGGTGGCGATCAACGCCAACGCGTTCGGCCGCGCGGCCGGCGACGTGTCGAAGGACATCAAGGCAAAACTCGAAGAGGTGCAGTTCCCGCCCGGCTACCGCTACCAGTTCGGCGGCTCCACCAAGAACATGCAGGAGTCGTTCGGCTACGCCGTCAGCGCGCTCGCGATGGCGGTGGTCTTCATCTACATGATCCTCGCCAGCCAGTTCAAGAGCTTCCTGCAGCCGCTGGCGCTGATGACCTCGCTGCCGCTCACGCTGATCGGCGTCGTGCTGGCGCTCATGGCCTTCCGCTCGACGCTGTCGATCTTCTCCGTGATCGGCATCGTGATGCTCATGGGCCTGGTGACCAAGAACGCCATCCTGCTGGTGGACTTCGCCATCCGCATGCGCGAGCAGGGCATGCAACGTTCGGAGGCGCTGCTGTACGCGGCCAAGGTGCGGCTGCGCCCGATCCTGATGACCACGCTGGCCATGATCTTCGGCATGGTGCCGCTGGCCTTCGCGCTCACCGAGGGCTCGGAGCAGCGCGCGCCGATGGGGCAGGCGGTGATCGGCGGGGTGATCACCTCGTCGCTCCTGACACTGGTGGTCGTGCCGGTCGTCTACTGTTACCTGGACGACCTGGCGAGCTGGGCGTTCGGGCGCAACCGGAAAACGGCCTCTTCTGGAGGTGGCGCAAGCCCCGAGGGCCAGCCGGCTTCTAGAATCGACGGTTTGTCCTGAACCCGCCCCCGGAGGAATGCCATGACCGCCCCCCAAGACCTCGAACGCGCCCGCTTCAACATGATCGAGCAGCAGATCCGCCCCTGGGACGTGCTCGACCCCGAAGTGCTGGACCTGCTCGGGCTGGTCAAGCGCGAGGATTTCGTCCCGGCCGCGCACAAGGCGCTGGCCTTCGTGGACATGGAGCTGCCGCTGGGCGGCGGCCGCAGCATGCTGGCGCCCAAGGTGGAAGCGCGCATGCTGCAGGACCTGGACGTCAAGCCGGACGAGAAGGTGCTGGAGGTCGGCACCGGCTCGGGCTACATGGCCGCCCTGCTGGGCAAGCGCGCCGCGCGCGTGATCACCCTGGAAGTGGACGCCGGCCTTGCTGCCACCGCCCGTGCCAACCTGCAGAAGGCCGGCCTCGCCAACGTGGACGTGAGGCAGGCCGACGGGTCCAAGGGCCTGCCGGGCGAGGCGCCGTTCGACGTGATCGTGCTCTCCGGCTCCGTGCCCGAGGTGCCGCGCGCGCTGCTGGAGCAGCTCAAGGTCGGCGGCCGGCTGGCGGCCATCACCGGCAACGAGCCGGTCATGCGCGCCACCTTCATCACCCGCACCGGCGATGCGTCGTACGAGACGAAGCAGCCCTGGGACACCGTGGCCCCGCGCCTGGCCAACTTCCCCGAGCCCTCGCGGTTTTCGTTCTGATGATCGACCAGGTCCGTCCCTCGCAGCTTCCCGACTGGCTCGCCGACGCGGCCTCGGGCGGCGCCGTGCCGGTGGTGCTGGACGTGCGCGAGCCGTGGGAGCTGCAGGCGGCCGGCGTGAAGCCCGAGGGCTTCGAGCTGGTCGCCATCCCGATGGCGCAGATCCCCGCCCGCCTGGGCGAGATGGACTCGGGCCGCCCCGTCGCCGTGCTGTGCCACCACGGCGCGCGCAGCCAGCGGGTGGCGATGTTCCTCGCCCAGCAGGGCTTTTCACGCGTCGCCAACATTGCGGGCGGCATCGACCTGTGGTCGGCCGAACGCGACCCGGGCGTTCCTCGCTATTGACCTTCAAGAAGACGGAAAGAAACCAAGAATGAAATCGATGCGGCTCGTTCCCCTGGCGCTGGCAGTCGGCCTGGCGTTCGCGGCCCCGGCGCGGGCCGAAAGCCTGCTGCAGCTGTACGAGGCCGCGCGCGCGCAGGACGCCAACTGGCAGTCGGCGCGGTCGCAGTACGAAGCCAACCTCGCGCGCGCCGCGCAGGCGGTGGCCGGCATCCTGCCGCAGGCGGGCCTCGCCGCCAACGTGACGCGTTCGCACTTCGAGCTGGACGTGCCGCCCGCTGACCGCTACTACACCACGCAGTCGGCCACCGTCAGCGCTTCGCAGCCGCTGTACCGCCCCGCGAACTGGGCCACCTTCAAGCAGGGCGACAAGCAGGCGCAGCAAGCCGAGTACCAGCTCACGGTGGCGGGGCAGGACCTCGTCATCCGCGTGAGCCAGGCCTACTTCGACGTGCTCGCCGCGCAGGACACACTGGCTTTCGTTCGCGCGCAGAAAGCCGCGGTGGCCGAACAGCTAGCCTCCGCCAAGCGCAACTTCGAGGTCGGGACAGCGACCATCACCGACACGCGCGAAGCGCAGGCCCGCTACGACCTCGTGCTGGCGCAGGAGATCGCGGCCGAGAACGACCTGCGGGTGAAGAAGCTCGCGCTGGACACCATCGTCGGCAAGAACAATGTCGAGCCGGATCCGGTGGCCGTCACCAAGGTGCCGAGCCCGCAGCCGGCGGACCCCGAGGCGTGGGTGCAGCAGGCCGAGGCGGCGAGCCCGCAAATCCTGCTCCAGCGCGCCGCGGTCGACATCGCGACGCTCGAAGTCGACAAGGCGCGTGCCGGCCACAAACCCACGGTGGACCTCGTGGCCTCGCAGAACGTCACGCGCAACGTCGGCGGCAGCACCACTTCGGGCATCGACAACCGGCCCAAGCTGGGCAGCATCGGCCTGAACTTCAACCTGCCGCTCTTCGCCGGCTTCGCCACGCAGAACCGCATCCGCGAGACGCTGGCGCTGGAGCAGAAGGCGCGCGACGACCTGGAAGCAACGCGCCGCACGGTGGCGCAGCAGGTGCGCACCGCCTACTTCGGCGTTGTTTCCGGCGAGGGCCAGGTGCGCGCGCTGGAAGCCGCGGAGGCATCAAGCCAGAGCGCGCTGGACGCAAACCGCCTCGGCTACCAGGTGGGCGTGCGCATCAACATCGACGTGCTGAACGCGCAGAGCCAGCTGTTCCAGACCAAGCGCGACCTCGCGCAGGCGCGCTACAACGTGGTGCTGGGGCACCTGAAGCTGCGGCAGGCGAACGGGACGTTGACGCCGGATGACCTGACGCGTTTGAGCCAGCTGCTCAAGCCCTGAGCAGACCGAGCACGGCGGCGGCGGTTTTCGCCGCCGCACCGCGATGCGCCGCGGCGAACGCAAGGCACGCTTGCGTGATGTCGCGGTGATCCTTTGCGACTGCGACGCCCCGGCGCACGCCCTCTTCCATCCCACTCACGCGTAACGCGGCACCGGCCTGCTCCGCAAGCTCCGCGGCTTCGGCGAAGTTGAACGTGTGCGGTCCCATCACCACAGGGCAGCCACAGGCGGCGGCTTCGATCAGGTTCTGCCCGCCAAGTGGCGCGAAACTGCCACCGAGCAACGCAACGTCGGACAGGCCGTAGTACAGCGCCATCTCGCCAAGCGAATCGCCGATCCACACGTCAGCGCGCTCGGGTGAATCACCCCACGCACTGCGGCGCGACACGGTGAACCCCGCCTGCGCGACGAGCCCGGCGACTTCGTCGAAGCGTTGCGGATGGCGCGGCACGACCAGCCATTGCACGCCCGCATCGCGCGGCAACGCTCGCAGGAACTCCGCCTCCTCGCCCTCGCGCGAGCTCGCGAACATGACGACGGGCCGGCCCAGCGAAAAGCGCCATGCCTGCCCTTGCGCGATCTGCGCGCCGTTCGGCGTCGCATCGAATTTCAGGTTGCCGAAGACGCCTTTCACGGTCGCCCCGGCTTCGGCCAGCCGCCGCGCATCGGCCTCGGTCTGCGCCCACACGGCCGAAAGAGAGCCATACGCCGGCCGGGACAAGCCCGACAGCCGCCGCGTCTGCGCCAGCGACTTCTCCGAGAGACGCGCATTCGCCAGCGCCAGCGGCACGCCCTGCGCCTTGCACAGCGCCGCGATGTTGGGCCACACCTCGGTTTCCATCAGCACGCCCGCGCTGGGCCTGAAGTGGTTGAGGAAGCGCGTCACCGCGCCCGGCGTGTCCCAGGGCAACCACGCCTGCGCGTCGCCGTCACGCAGCAGGCGCAGGCCTTCGGCGCGGCCGGTCGCCGTGCCGTGCGTGAGCAGCAGGCGCAAACCCGGCTGCTCGCGCCGCAAGGCATCGACAAGGATCGCGGCCGCACGCGTTTCTCCCAGGGACACCGCGTGGATCCACAGCCGCCCCGGCTGCGTCGCGCCTTCGTAACGGCCGAAGCGCTCCTCCACGTGTTCGAGGTAACCCGGCTCCGCCACGCCGCGCCGGCGCAGCTTGCGCCGCAGCAGCGGCTGCGCGCCGAGCATGGCAAGGGTGTAGAGCGGGCGCATCATGGCCGCGCGATTGTCGCCTGCCCGGCGCCTGTCACCGCGGCCCGCCGACTGCGCGCCAGGCGTGCAGAACGTCGGCCACCGAAGGCGCGGGTTGCGCGTAGACGCTGCGCTGACGCGCCATGCCCGGCAGCGGCCCCGTGCGCCATGCGGTGTCGAAGTTGTAGACCTGCACGTGCGGCAGGTCCAGCGCCACCGCGATGTGGCTCAGGCCGCTGTCCACGCCAATCGCGCCGGCGCAGCCCGCGAGGCGGTCGGTGAGCGCGTCGAGCTTCATGCGCGGCCACACTCCGGCCGCCGGGCCGATGGACTGCGCCATGCGGCGGCTGGCGGTTTCTTCGTCGTCGGAGCCGTGTGGCAGCGCGAGGGTCGCGCCTTCGGCCGCGAGCGTGCGGCCCAGCTCGATCCAATGGGTTTCGGGCCAGGCCTTGTCCGCGCGGGAGGTGCCGTGGATGAACGCAACCGGGCCGCGTCGTGCAGCGACGTCCGGCGACGATCCACCGCCCGGAGCGCTGTCGCGAGCCATCAAACCGAAACGCAGCGGCTGCGGCACTGCGTACCGCAGCGCACGCGCACACAGCTCGCGCGCCCTCTCCACCGCGTGGATGTGCGGCTGGATCGGCACCGCCACGTCGGCCAGCCAGCGCGTGGCCGCTTCGTAACTCGAGCCTTCGGTGCGGTTGGCCATCGCAAAGCGCTTTCCACCGGCCGCGATGCGCGCCACGTGCGCGACCAGCGCGGATTTGGTGAGCCCCTGCACATCGACCACGGCGTCGTACGGGGTGGACTGCAGGTCGTCGCGGAATGCGCGCCATGCATGGCGCGTTTCGGCCGAGAACGGGTCCTTGCGCCACTTGCGCAGCTCACAGGGAATCACCTTGCGCACCCCCTCGCAGCGCTCCACGAGCGGCGCGAAGCCGCGCTCCACGACCCAGTCGATGCGCGCCGCCGGCAGCGCGCGGCGGATGTCCTGGACCGCCGGCATCGTGTGCACGACGTCGCCCAATGAAGAAAGCTTGACGATGAGGATGTTCAAAAGGTGTCATTGCGGGCTCGACCCGCAATCCATGGTGGCGAGGCGACGCGCCGGCATGGATCCCGGGTCAAGCCCGGGATGACAGCCTTCGTGCACCCCTGCGCAGCCTCAATGCGCCGCGGCGCCGATCTTAGCGTCAGGCTTCACCGTCCTCAGCAGCGCGAGCATTTCGTGCTCGATCCGGTGCAGCGCTTCGGGCGTATGCCCCTCGAAGCGCAGCACGAGCACCGGTGTCGTGTTCGAAGCGCGGATCAGCCCGAACCCGTCCGGCCAATCCACCCGCACGCCGTCGATGGTCGACACCTCCGCCGGCGCATCGAACTTCGCCTCGCGCACGAGTTGCGCCACCAGGCGGTGCGGCTCGCCCTCGGCACACTGCACATTCAGCTCCGGCGTCGAATAGCTCGTGGGCAACGCATCGAGCACGGCGCTGGGGTCCTCATGGCGCGACAGGATCTCGAGCAACCGGCACCCCGCATAGGTGCCGTCGTCGAAGCCGTACCACCGCTCCTTGAAGAAGATGTGCCCGCTCATCTCGCCCCCGAGCGGCGAACCCACCTCGCGCATCTTCGCCTTGATCAGTGAATGCCCCGTCTTGAACATCAACGGCTGGCCGCCCGCCTCGCGGATCGTCGGCGCAAGCCGCTGCGTGCACTTCACGTCGAACAGGATCGTGCCGCCCGGCACGCGCGAGAGCACGTCGCGCGCGAACAGCATCATCTGCCGGTCCGGGTAGATGTTGTTGCCGCCGCGCGTGATGATGCCGAGGCGGTCGCCGTCGCCGTCGAACGCGAGGCCCAGGTCGGCGCCGGTCTCCTTCAGCTTCGCGATCAGGTCGCGCAGGTTCTCCGGCTTGCTCGGGTCCGGGTGGTGGTTGGGGAAGTTGCCGTCGACCTCGCTGAACAGCTCCGTCACCTCGCAGCCGATCGCGCGAAAGATGCCCGGCGCCGACGCGCCTGCCACGCCGTTGCCGCAATCCACGACGATCTTCAGCGGCCGCGCGAGCTTGATGTCGGCGACGATGCGGTCGCGGTACGGCGCGAGGATGTTGACGTTGCGGATGTTGCCCGGCTGGCCCGCCTGCTTCCACGAGCGCTGCTCGATCACCTGCCGCAAGGCCTGGATCTCGTCGCCGTAGATCGCGCGGCCGCGCATCACCATCTTGAAGCCGTTGTAGTCCTTCGGGTTGTGGCTGCCGGTGACCTGGATGCCGCTTTCGCACAGCGTGCTCGCGGCGAAGTACAGCATGGGCGTGGTCACCATGCCGACGTCGATGACGTCCAGGCCGGTGGAGGTGAGGCCGCGCACGAGTGCGGCGGAAAGCGAGGGGCCGCTGAGCCGGCCGTCGCGGCCCACCGCGACTGTCGTCTCGCCTTCCTTCAGCGCGAGCGTGCCGAAAGCGCGGCCGAGCGCTTCGGCCACCTCCTCGTCCAAGGTGGTGGGGACGATGCCGCGGACATCGTAGGCCTTGAAGATACTGGGGCTGGGTTGCATCGGGAAATTGTAGGGGCGGGTCCTGCATGAGGTGGGGTGAAGGAACCGCCGCGCACGCGGTGCCACGAACCGGGCATACCCATCCGCAAAGGCCCGCCATGTCGTCCATCTCCAGTTCCACGCCGCCCGTCACCGCCGCGCCTGCCGCGCCCAGGCCCGATGGCTCGTCACAAGCGCAGTTCACCCAGTCCGTCGCCGTCGTCACCGAGCTGGAGAAGAAACTCGTCGAAGCGCTGGACGAGGAAAAGCTCGACGGCGACCTGCTGTCCGGCGCGGGCCTGCTGAGAGTGCAGCTGACGATGCAGGCGCTGAGCGTTTCGGTCACCGAGGCCAGCACCCGCGCCGCGGCCCTCAAGAAGACCAAGGACGACGTCCTGCACAACTTCCCCGGCGCGCGCTGACCCCGCCCGGGGACATGTCCGGAAACGGCCAGTCGCAGCCCCGCCGCTGCGTATCATGGCCCTCATGCCCCCGGTCGCCGAAGCCCTCCAGCCCGATGCCTGCTACCTCGCCCTGAAGGCGCGGGACGCGCGCTTCGACGGGCGTTTCTTCACCGGCGTCACCACCACCGGCATCTACTGCCGGCCCGTCTGCAAGGTGCGCACGCCCCGCCGCGAGAACTGCCGCTTCTTCAGCCATGCCGCGCAGGCCGAGAGCGCCGGCTTCCGGCCGTGCCTGCGCTGCCGCCCCGAGCTGGCGCCGCGCGCGCTCACGTGGTCCATCCAGGACGCGAGCGCGATCCTGGCCCAGCAGGCCGCGCGCCTGCTGGACGAGCCCGAAGCATGGAGCGACGGCACACCCTCCGTGGAGGACCTCGCCGGCCGCCTCGGCGTGAGCGACCGGCACCTGCGCCGCATCTTCGAGGCCCAGTTCGGCGTCTCGCCGCTGCAGTACCTGCAGACCCGGCGGCTGCTCACGGCCAAGCAGCTGCTGGCCGACACCGACCTGCCCATCACGCAGGTGGCACTCTCCAGCGGCTTCGCGAGCGTGCGGCGCTTCAACGCGGCGTTCGTCCAGCACTACGGGCTGAACCCGACACAGCTGCGGCGCGAAGGCGGCCGCGGTGGCGCCGGTCCGCAGGTGCGGCTGGGCTTGCGCCCGCCGTACGACACGGCCGCGATGCTGTCGTTCTTCGCGACACGGCGCATCGACGGGCTCGAGTTCGTGGACATGGACAAGCTCACGCTCGGCCGCACGCTCGCCGTGTCCACGAAGGACGGCAGCGTAGCGGGCTGGTTCATCGCGCGTTTCGACGCCACGCAGCCGCAGGTGCAGCTGGAGGTGAGCCCGAGCCTGCGCGAAGCGCTGCCGCTCGTGATCCGCCGGGTGCGCGCAATGCTCGACCTCGACGCCGACCCGCAGGCGATCAATGCCGTGCTGCACGAGCGCTTCCCGCAAGGCGACGGGCTGCGCGTGCCGGGCGCGGTGAGCGGCTACGAGCTCGCGGTACGTGCCGTGCTCGGCCAGCAGATCACCGTCGCGGCGGCACGCACGCTTGCGCAGCGGCTCGTCGACCGCTTCGGTGACGCCGTCGAAACGCCCTACCCGGCCCTGCGCAAGCTCTTCCCCGCGCCGGCCGTGCTCGCGCAGGCGGAAGGCGACGCACTGGGGCAGCTCGGCATCGTCAAGCAGCGCCAGGCAGCGATCGTGGGCATCGCCAAGGCGGTGGCCGAAGGCCGCATCGCGTTGCACGGCGGCGCGGACGTTGCAGCCACCACCACGGCCCTGAAGGAACTGCCGGGCATCGGCGACTGGACCGCGCAATACATCGCCATGCGCGCCCTGCGCTGGCCCGATGCCTTCCCCGCCGGCGACGTCGCGCTGCACAAGGCGCTGGGCGTGCAGGGCGAACGCAACCCCGCGCGCGAGGCCGAAGCCGCCTCGCAGGCGTGGAAGCCGTGGCGCAGCTACGCGGTCATCCGCGCCTGGCACTCGATGTGAAGGACACCACCATGGAAATCGCACGCTGGGGCTCGCCCCTGGGCACCATCATCCTCGGCGCCACGTCGAAAGGGCTTGCGGGCCTGTGGTTCGACGGGCAGCGCCACCAGCCCGACATGCGCGGCTGGCCGGAGAACCCCGGGCACCCCGTCCTGCAGCAGGCGATAGCGCAGTTGCAGGAGTACTTCGACGGCACGCGCACGCGCTTCGACCTGCCGCTGGACCTCGGCCTCGGCACGTCTTTCCAGCAGTCGGTGTGGAATGCGCTGCTGGCCATTCCGTGCGGGGACACCAGCAGCTACTCCTTGATCGGGCAGCGCATCGGCAAGCCTGCCGCATCGCGCGCGGTGGGTGCCGCGATCGGGCGCAACCCGTTGTCGATCGTCGTGCCCTGCCATCGCGTGCTCGGCTCGGGCGGGCAGCTCACCGGCTATGCGGGCGGGCTCGATCGCAAGACGGCGCTTCTCAAACTCGAACGCGCATTGATGTGACTGCGGTATCAATGCGGCGGGCAAGTTTCATCAATGGCGCGGCGGCGGCTCGCTGCTTTGCCTGCACACTGGCGAACTCATGAGTCCCGCCGCCATCGTCGACTTCGTCCTGCTCGCCGCCATCTGGGGCGCGTCGTTCCTCTTCATGCGCCTCGCGGTGGTGGACTTCGGCGCGTTGCCGACCGCCGCGGCTCGCGTCGCCATTGCCACCGCCTTCCTCGTTCCGCTCATGCTGATGCGGGGGCTCGGACCCACGTTCCGCCAGCATTGGAAGTCCGTGCTGCTGATCGGCCTGATCAATTCCGGCATCCCATTCGCGCTGTTCGCGTTCGCGGTGCTGTCCATCACCACCGGCCTGTCCGCCATTCTCAATGCCACCGTGCCGCTCTTCGGCGCGATCGTCGCGTGGGTCTGGCTCGGCGAACGACTCGACGCCTCGCGCATGGTGGGCCTCGCCATGGGCTTCGTGGGCGTGGGCATGCTCGCGTGGGACAAGGCGGGGTTCCGCCCGGAAGCCACTGCGGCAGACGGCGCGTGGGCTGTTCTCGCGTGCCTGGTTGCCACGGTGTTCTACGGCATCGCGGCCAATGCGACCAAGCGTTACCTCAAAGGCCTGCCTTCGCTGGTCACGGCCACGGGTAGCCAGATGGGCGCGACGCTCGGCCTGCTGCTGCCCGCGCTGTGGCTCTGGCCCGCGCAAATGCCCGGCGCGCAGGCGTGGGTCGCCGTCACGGTGGTCGGCGTGCTTTGCACCGGCGTCGCGTACGTCCTGTATTTCCGCCTGATCGAAAGCCTGGGCCCCGCGCGCGCCGTGACGGTGACGTTCGCCATCCCCGTCTTCGCCATCGTGTACGGCGCGGTGTTCCTCGATGAGCCCGTCACGCCGTGGATGGTCCTGTGCGGCGCGGTGATCATCTGCGGGGTGGCCCTGTCGACGGGCCTCATCCGGCTGCCGCGACGCGCGGCCGCCTAGGCCCTAGAACCGAGGGAGGTCCGCGAGGCGCTTGCCCGGGCGCTCCTCGGCGAGCGCGAGCGTCTCGGTGCCTTCGGCCAGCACGTCCACCTTCACCTGCGGGCCGGGCTCGAGCCCACCATCGTCATCGGGGAAGACGGTGATCACCTTGTCGCCCTCCACCAGGAGGTCCACCACGTCGACCAGTTTCGTCGGCGTGGGCCCGAGGTCCCAGCCGGCCATGTTCTCGTCGACCAGCCCCACCATCGCCTCGACGATCTGGGAGCCGGAATAGCGAAGCGCAGTGATGCCGTAGACAGCTTTGTCATCCATGCCGGTATTGTGGTGAGCCCTCGTGAAGCCCCGATCAGCCGGGGACGCGAACCTTCGTCGGAGGGTACCTACTACACTCCTGTGCCATGGAGAAAGTCGCAGTCGCTCCACCCCTCGGGCGCGCCCACGCCCGCCGCCTGCGCGAGGTCTACCGCTCGGCCGGCTGGCCCTGCCAGGACGCACTCGAGATCGATTTGCTGGCCGCCGGCCTGCTCGAACGCGTGCGCTCGGCTTTCGGCCACGAGACGCTGCGCGTCACCGACGCGGGCGTGCAATGGCTCTCGCAAGCGCTCGCGCGCAACCGCGGCGCGTTGTCGGCCCACGAGGCGCTCGTGGAGCTGGTCGCGCAGGAGATGGTGCGCGCCGGCCGGCTCGCGTGGCGCGGGCTCAGCCTGCGCGCGCAGGTGCCCACGGGCGATGAGGCCAGGCCGCTGCGCTGGTGCATCGCCAAGCCCGACGTGTTCTCGATCCGGCACACGTCGGTCGAATCGTATGTCGAGCCGATCGTGCACGAGGTGAAGGTCCGGCGTGCCGACCTGCTCGGCGACCTGAAGCAGGAAGCCAAGCGCGGCGCCTACCTCGACCTCGGCGAGTGCTGGTACGTGCTGGGCAGCGATGCGCGCGGCCGGCCTGTCGGCGAGCCCGACGAAATCCCCGGCGAGTGCGGCGTGATGATGCTGGAGCAAGGCCGCTTGCGCGTCGCGCGCGCCGCGAAGCGGCGCACGCGCGCAGGGCTTCCCTTCGGTGTGTGGATGGCACTCGCGAAGGCCACGCCGGCGGCGGGCTTCGATGAAGACGCGCAGGGGATGCTGGGGGAAAGCTAGTCTGCGTGCTCGTGCCGGTCCGGGCGCGGATGGTCCGTCGGCGTCGTGGGTCGTTCGGGACTTGCCGGCGCAGCCGTCGGCTCCGGGTTCGCGGGCTTGGGCGCCTCGGTGGGCTCCGGCCCCGGTGCCGGGCTCGTGGCAGGCGTCATTTGTGCCCGAGCTTGTCCATCTCCGCGGTGGCCCAGCGCCACCCGTCCTCGTCGCGGGGGATGTCGTCTTCGGTCACGAATTCGGGCTCCTCGCGTTCGAGGCCGGGGGCGGGAGGGGTGATGGCTTGCGGTGCGTCGTCCATGTCGGTTTCCTTGGTTTCAGATTTCGGGTTGCGGCACGCGCGGCTCTTCGGGCCGCGCGGGCGAGAGGGCGGGGCCGAACTCCGGCTCCACCGGCAGGTGGGTCGGGTTCGGCGCGGCCGGCTGCGGCTGCTCCTGCGCGGGTGCCGGCTCGGGTTCGACGGGATGCGTGGACACGAGGCGTCGCCTAGAAAGGGCTCTTGGCGGCGAGCGCCGCTTCGAGCATGGCCGGCTCGGCCGCCTTCAGCCCCTCGTCCTCGTGGTGGGGCGGCGGCGAGAAGCCGTCGTCCAGCGATTCATGGGGTTCTCCGTCGTGCAGCGTGGGATCGATGTCGTAGGGAATCATGTGATCTCCTTTGCATCGATGGTCGCGCGCACCCTGCGTGCGCGCACTCGGCCAAGGCCGCGCGCGGCTGTCAGTGTTCTTCGGTCTGGCGCTGGGCTTCGCGGCGGACCACCACGCTCGGCTCGTGCGTGAAGGGCAGCTTGGGCAGCCCGATGAGCGCCTGCAGGCGCGCATGCGCCCGGTCCATGTCCGCGCCGATCATCGCCAGCGCCACCTCGTGGCCCGGCTCGTTCCTGGCGACCTCGAGGTAGGCCGTACGCAAGCGCTGGTAGTCGGCTTCCGCGCGCGACACCTCTTGCTGCAGGGCGAGGATCTTCGAGTATTCGGCGCGGTTGTAGCGGCTCATGAAAAAACTTTAGGCACGCCCCGAACTGGACCGTGTAGGACCCATTAGACGTACCGCGCAGGCGGCGCGCTGTAGCAAGACGTGACCATCCTTTACAGCCAATTGCCCTGCCCGCAAGCGTGGGTTCGAACGACGCGGCCTGCGCCTTGCGTCCTACACAGCTCACGAGCAGCGCGGTCGCACCATGGCTGCATCATCAAGCGGAGAGAAATTCGATGAAAACGCTCCTGATCTGTGCCGCGCTCGTCGCCGCCGCACCGTCATTTGCGCAGGACCTCGTGGCCCGGCAGGGCAACGACAGCGTGCGGCTCGGCGACAAGCCCTGCACGAGCGAGCTCGTGCTCGGCCGGATCCAGCCGCAGCAGAAGGAAGAGTACCGGCAAGCCTCCGCCGTCGTGGACGGCCAGACCTTCCAGGCCTGCTGGCGCTCGATGGGCAATGCCGCGCACCTCATGTACGAGGACGGCGACCAGGGCCTGATCCCCATCACCGACCTCAAGCCGGAACTGACGGCGTAACGCACGCCGCCGGTACCATGATGGGCGCATGACCCATCAGGACATCCCCGTCGCCGAGTGCGGCGAGCCGCTGGTGGATATCGCCCGCGAAGGCGGCATCCTCTACGGCCCGCCGCCCGAACGCCCCGAGACCGAGCCCGACTACCGCTGGGTTCGCCGCTCCGTCTACGACAAGCTGCTGCGCGTGCAGGCCTCCCTGCCTGCCGGGCTGAGGCTTCGGCTGTATGAGGGCCTGCGCAGCCTGCCCATCCAGGCATGGCTGTTCGACGAAGAGAAAAGGCGCGTCGCCGAGACACACCCCCACCTCACGCCCGAGCAGGTGCACGAGCGCGCGACCATCCTCGTCGCGCCACCGATGCAGAACGACGGCAAGCCCAACATCCCGCCGCACAGCACGGGCGGCGCGGTCGACGTGGAGATCGTCGATGCCAACGGCCGCGTGATCGACTTCGGCATGGAGGTGAAGGACTGGGTGGACGTGGCGTCCGAATACTGCGAGACGCGCCACGCGCACCTCACGCCCGAAGCCCGAGCGAACCGCCTGCTCTTGTGTGAAGCCATGGAGCGCGAAGGCTTCGCCAACTACGTGCGCGAGTGGTGGCACTACTCGTACGGCGACCGCTACTGGGCCTTCCGCCGCGGCGAGCCACGGGCCATCTACGGTCCTGTCGAGCGGCCCCTCCGCTGATCCGACGCGAAGCTCTCCTACACGTCGCCTCGCACCTGTGCGGGAAAGTGGACGCACAAAGAGAGGTGTTCCCATGGCAGACGAAAGAAGCTCCGAAATGGGCGTGTCGGTGCTCGACTCCGAGCAGGGCGCGGACAACAGCGCCGACCGCATGGTGCTGCTGCGCCAGCTGCCGCAGCAGACCGTCGCGCTGGTGCTGGCGGGCGGCCGCGGCTCGCGGCTGCATGAGCTGACCGACCGGCGCGCGAAGCCGGCCGTGTACTTCGGCGGCAAGTTCCGCATCATCGACTTCGCCCTGTCCAACTGCATCAACTCCGGCATCCGCCGCATCGGCGTGCTCACGCAGTACAAGAGCCACTCGCTGCTGCGCCACCTGCAGCGCGGCTGGAACTTCCTGCGCGGCGAGGCCAACGAGTTCATCGACCTGCTGCCCGCGCAGCAGCGCGTGGACGAGGCGTTCTGGTATCGCGGCACGGCCGACGCCATCTACCAGAACATCGACATCCTGCGCGCCTACGGCCCCGAGTACATCCTCGTGCTCGCCGGCGACCACATCTACAAGATGGACTACGCGCTGATGCTGCTGGACCACGTGCAAAGCGGCGCGCTGTGCACCGTGGGCTGCATCGAGGTGCCTCGCATGGAGGCCACCGCCCTGGGCGTGATGCACGTCGACGAGAACCGCCGCATCACGGCCTTCCTCGAGAAGCCGAAGGACCCGCCCGCCATCCCCGGCAAGCCGGACAAGGCACTGGGCAGCATGGGCATCTACGTGTTCAACGCGGACTACCTGTACCGCCTGCTCGACCAGGAGATGTCGAAGGACCACACCGAGCACGACTTCGGCAAGAACGTGATCCCGCACGTGGTGAAGGAAGGCCGCGCGGTGGCGCACCCGCTGAACATGTCCAGCATCCCCGCCAATACGCGCCACAACCCGTACTGGCGCGACGTCGGCACGGTGGACGCCTTCTGGGCCGCCAACCTGGACCTCGCGGCCCACATGCCGGAGCTGAACCTGTACGACCGCCACTGGCCGATCTGGACCTACTCGGAGCAGCTGCCGCCGGCCAAGTTCGTCCCCGACGAGCGCGGCCACCAGGGCGAGACGGCCAACGTGCTCGTCTCGGGCGGCTGCATCGTGCAGGGCTCGTCGATCCGCGAGGCGGTCCTGTTCTCCAACGTGCGCGTGCGTTCGTGCTGCACGATCGCGCAGGCGGTCATCCTGCCGCAGTGCACGATCGGACGCGGCGCGCGGCTGCACCGGGTGGTCGTCGACCGCGGCTGCGAGATCCCCGAGGGCATGGTGATCGGCGAGGACGCCGAGCTCGATGGCAAGCGCTTCCACCGCAGCCCCAACGGCGTGGTGCTGGTCACCAAGGACATGCTGGACGCGCTCTGAGGCCGCCGTGACGCTATAGTGGGGCGGTGACCCTTGCCGTGCTGCCCCTCTCCGACGCATACCTGGTGGACGTGCTGTTCGACTGGGGCAACTCGCGCGCGACCTTCACCTTCCACCCCGACGAACTCGAACTGCACGTCCTCATCTTCGAGGGCGTGAGCGAATTGCACGTGCCCTGCCAGCGGCCGTGGGGCCCGTCGGCGCAGCTCGTGGCCGCCAACCAGCAGGGCACGAACCTGTTCGAGATCGAGCTGCAGTCGGGCGACACGATCCGCATCGCCGCCGCGAGCTGGTCCTTCCGCAAGGAAAGGCGCGTCACTCCAGCAGCCGGTGCTTCAGCGCGTAGTAGGTGAGGTCGCTGTTCGATCGCGCCTGCAGCTTCTCCAGCACTTTCGCGCGGTAGCTGCTGATCGTCTTGGAGCTCAGGCACAGCTCGCGCGCGATGTCCCCGGGCGTGCGCCCGCGGGCGAGCTTGAGGAACACCTGCAGCTCGCGCGCGGTGAGCTGCTCGTGCGGGCAGGGCCCGCGCGCCGGCATCAGCTGGCTGGCCAGCAGGTCGGCCACGCCCGCGGTGATGAAGGTGCCCCCGAGCGCCAGCTTCCGGATCGCATCGAGCAGCAGCTTCGGCTCGCAGGACTTGTTGAGGTAGCCGCTCGCGCCGTTGCGGATGAGCGGCACCGCGTACTCGTTCTCCGGGTGCCCTGAATAGATCAGCACGGCCAGGTGTTCGGCCTTGGCCTTGATCAGCGTGATCGCGTCGATCCCGCTTTGCCCCGGCATGTCCAGGTCGAGGATGAGCACGTCGAGCGGGAAGCGGCGCACGAGGTCGATCGCCGTGCGGCCGGAGTCCGCTTCCGCGACCACGCGGATGTCCTCCTGCTCGGCCAGGAAGCTGCGCAGTGCCTCCCGGACGATGGGGTGGTCGTCGACGATGCCCACCCGGATCGGCTCGCCCAGCCCGCGCTTGCGCCAGCGCGCGGCCGTGCCGTACAGGCCCGCCGCCGGCTCTTGTTCCGGTGTTTCCCTCTGCTGCAGCGTGATGCCGCTGTTGGTCATGAGGACGATTTGATCGCCCAGCAGGCGCACGCATTTGTCGGCGCCGTCCGACAGCCAAGTAGGACAAGCGGCTGTCTACGGCCGAGCAGGCGGGCCGCCCCTCGCTTGGTGCATGATTCGGTCTGCATCCCAGGAGTCCCCATGCTTTCCATGCACAGCCCCGAAGAAGAACACGACCCGAACCCGCCCGCCGCCTCCACCGCGGAGCCGCGCACCTCGTTCCTCGAGGAGAAGACCTTCAAGGCCCGCACGGTCCTCGTGTTCGGCACCATCAGCGACAGCTCCGCCGCCGACATCTCGCGGCGCCTCCTCGCCCTCGACGCGGAGTCGTCGATGCCGATCGACATGATCGTCAGCTCGCCGGGCGGCCACCTCGAGTCGGGCGACGCCATCCACGACATGATCCGCTTCATCACCGCGCCGGTGAACATGGTGGGCACGGGCTGGGTGGGCAGCGCCGCCACGCACCTGTACCTGTCGGTGCCCAAGGAAAGGCGCTTCTGCACGCCCAACACCCGCTTCCTGATCCACCAGCCCTCGGGCGGCGCGGGCGGCCCGGCGAGCGACATCGCCATCCACGCGCAGGAGATCATCAAGGCGCGCGAGCGCATCGCGCAGACGATCTCCAAGGCGACCGGCAAGGCCTACGAGGTCGTCCTGCAGGACATCGAGCGTGACCGCTGGCTGTCCGCCGAAGAAGCCATCGAGTACGGCATCGTCGGCCGCATCATCACCAGCAAGAGCGAGCTCAAGCCGAAGTAGGCGCGCGCCCGATACCTCCGGTTACCACACCCTTGCGGAGTGCGGCACGGTCGGCCCATGATGGGCGATCGTGTCGCAGACCGCCTTCATCTCCTCCCCTTTCGTAGCGAACGACCTGTTCAGTGCGTTCGAGGACGCGGTCATGCAGCGCAAGGTGGCGGAGCTCGCGTTGCAGGCAAGCGAGGCGAGGCTGCGCGATGCCACCGCGCTGCTGCAGCTGGCGGCGCAGATCGGCCGCCTCGGTGGCTGGGCCTACGACATGGGCTCCAGGACGCTGGCCTTGTCGCCGGAAGTGCGCGCGATGATGGACCTGCGCCCCGGCGACGACGTGCCCGCGCGCGGCGCGCTGCGATGGCTGGCCGAGCCCGACCGGCCGCGGCTGCGCGCGATCCTCGAGCGCGCGCTCGAGGACGGCACGCCTTTCGACGTGGAGTCGCAGGCCCTCACCGCGCGCGGCCGGCGCATCTGGGTGCGCATCATCTGCGAGGCCGAGTGGGACGGCGCGGCGCGCGTGCAGCGGCTGCACGGCGCCCTGCAGGACATCACCGAGAGCAAGCAGGCGCAGCTCGCGCTGCACGAAAGCCAGCGCTGCCTGTCGGAGCGGCTGGAAGAGCGCGTGGCCGAGCGCACGCGGCAGCTGCGGCTGGCGAACGAGGAGCTGGAGGCGCTGGCGTATTCCATCGCGCACGACCTGCGCGCGCCGATGACAGCGCTGCACGGCTTCAGCCGCTTGCTGCACGACAACCTGCCTGCGCTGGACTCGCGCAACAAGCACTACCTGGGGCGCATCATGGGCAACGTGCGCCACATGAGCGAGCTCACCGATGCCCTGCTCTCGCTCGCCGGGCTGTCGTCGGTGGAGATGGTGAACCAGCCCGTCGACCTGGCCGTGCTGGCGCGCGAAGCCCTGCAGCGGCAGCGCGAGCTGGAGCCCGCGCGCGAGCTCGATGCGATCATTGCCGAAACGCTGCCCGCGGTTGGCGACCCCGCGCTGCTGCAGCGCGTGATGGCGAACCTCGTGGGCAATGCGTGGAAGTTCTCGCGGCCCAAGCCGCGCACCGTGATTCGCGTTGGGAGCGAGTGGCTGCCCGACGGCGTTGCCTACTACGTGCAGGACTGCGGGGTGGGGTTCGACATGGCGCATGCCGCGAACCTGTTCGGGGCGTTTCGGCGGTTGCACACCGCGGAGTACGAGGGGACGGGGATCGGGCTTGCGCTCGTGCGGAAGATCGTTACGCGGCACGGCGGGCGGGTATGGGCTGAGGCGCGGCCTGGGGAAGGGGCTACCGTGTGGTTCACGCTGGCGTGTTGAGGCGGGAGCGTCCGTAAGCGTAGTCTCGACTTCGCCGTGCTTATGTGCGTTGCTCTCCCCATCCCTCCCCCCGCCCTCCCCTCCCCTCCGGGGAGAAGTGCTACGCAGCCTAAGATATCGTCATCTCGTCACAGCATCATCTCCTTAGGCTGGGTAGCACCCAGCAACGCGTGGACCCGTCTCTCGCCGATAGCGCTGACGGCGATCGAGTACCCCCCGACGTCTCCCGATTCGGCCTTGTCCGTTCAGACGAGCCCAAATCGGCTGTCCGCTTTAGCTCCCTCTCTTTCCCGGAGGGGAAGGGAGGGCGGGGGGAGGGATGGGGAGAGCAACGCACATCAGAATGGCGAAGTCGAGACTACGCTTACGGACGTCAACGACTCCCCCACCCCCCTCCCAACGCCCTGTAAAGCTGCACCTGGTTCTGCAACCGCCCCAGGCGCACCTGCACCAGCGCCTGCTGCGCGCCAAAGAGCGACCGCTGCGCATCGAGCAAGTCGAGGTAGCTGGCCACGCCACCTTCGTAGCGCAGCTTCGCCAGCCGGAACCGCACGGTCTCCGCCTCAACCACCGCCGCCTGCGCGGCAAGCTGCTCAGCGTAAGTCGCACGCCCCGCGAGCGCATCGGCCACTTCGCGGAAAGCGGACTGGATCGCGCGCTCGTACTGCGCCACCGCAATGTCGCGCGCCACCTGCGCCGACGCGAGGCCCGCGCGGTTGCGGCCGGCATCGAAGATCGGCTGCACGAGCGAGGGCGCGACCGTCCAACCCCAGCTGCCGCCCTTGAACAGGCCGGACAGGTCGCTGCTCGCCGTCCCCAGACCCGCCGTGAGCGAGATGCGCGGAAAGAACGCCGCGCGCGCAGCGCCGATGTTCGCGTTGGCAGCGACCAGCAGCTGCTCGGCCTGCCGCACGTCGGGGCGGTTGACCAGCACATCCGACGGCGTGCCCGCAGGCAGGTCCGGCAGGCGCACGGTTTCCGTCGTGATACCGGCCTCGATGCCCTGCGGCACGGCCTGGCCGATCAGCAGCGCGAGCGCATCGATGTCCTGCGCACGCTGGCGCTGCAGCTGCGCATGCGTGGCGCGTGCCGATTCGTACAGCGACTGCGCCTGCCGGAAGTCGATCTCCGACGCCGCGCCGTTCTCGAAACGCAGGCGCGTGAGGCGCAGCGACTCCTCGCGCGTGGCGAGCGTGTCGCGCGTGAGCGCAAGCAGCTCGTCGTCGGCCGCGAGCGCGAGCCATGTGTTCGCGACGGAAGCCACGAGCGAGGCCTGCGCCGCCCTTCGGCCCTCTTCGGTCGCGAGGAACTGCGCGAGTGCCACTTCGGACAGGCTCGCGACACGGCCGAACAGGTCGATCTCCCACGAGGTGAACGCGATGCCGGCCGTGTAGGTGCTGGTCGTGCCGCCGCTCGCGTTCGGCACGCGCGAGCCGCTGACGGTGCCGCCCACCGTGGGCAGCCGGTCCGCACGCCGGATGTCGTACTGCGCACGTGCCTGCTCGATGTTGAGGATGGCGACGCGCAAGTCGCGGTTATTCGCGAGCGCGGTGGCGATCAGCTCGCGCAGCTTCGCGTCGGTGAAGAACTGCTGCCACGCGAAGTCGGCCGCCGCCGCACCTTCGCTTGCACCGGGGTACGGGAACGCCCCGGGCACCGGCGCGGCGGGGCGCTCGTACTTCGGCGCCATGGAGCACGCAGCCAGCGCCGCGCAGGCAACAGCGATCAAGGCGCGCTTCATTCGGCGGCTCCCGGGTTCGCGGTGTTCGCCGTACTTGCCGCAGGTGGCGCATCCAGCTCGTGCGCATAGATGCGCCGCTGCCTTTCGCTGCCCTTGAAGATCGACCGCACGACGACGAAGAACACCGGTACGAACAGCACCGCGAGCGCCGTCGCGGTGAGCATGCCGCCCATCACGCCGGTGCCGATGGCGCGCTGGCTCGCCGAGCCCGCGCCGGTGGCGATCACGAGCGGCAGCACGCCGAGGATGAACGCGAGCGAGGTCATGATGATCGGGCGGAAACGCAGGTGGCAGGCCTGCAGCACGGCATCGACCAGCGACTTGCCCTGTGCGTGCAGGTCCTTCGCGTACTCGATGATCAGCACCGCGTTCTTCGCCGACAGGCCCATGATCGTGACGAGGCCCACCTTGAAGTACACGTCGTTCGGGAACCCGCGCAGGTTGGCGCCGAGCAGCGCGCCGATGATGCCCAGCGGCACGACAAGGATCACCGACAGCGGGATCGACCAGCTCTCGTAGAGCGCGGCAAGGCACAGGAACACGGCCAGCAGCGAGAAGCCGAGCAGGATGAATGCGGTCGAGCCGGACAGGCGCTCTTCGCGCGACACGCCGGTCCACTCGTAGCCGAAGCCCGTGGGCAGCTGCGCGGCGAGCCGCTCCATCTCCGCCATCGCTTCGCCCGTGCTGCGGCCGGGCACGGCGTCGCCGGAGATCTTCATCGCCGGATAGCCGTTGTAGCGCACGGTCTGCATCGGGCCGGTCACCCAGCGCGTGCTCGCGAAAGCGCCCATGGGCACCGAGGCACCGCGCGAGTTGACGACGGGGATGCGCATCAGGTCTTCCGGCTGCATGCGCGCGGGCGCATCGGCCTGCACCACCACGCGCTGCAAACGGCCGCGGTTGGGGAAGTCGTTGACGTAGGACGAACCCAGCGCCGTCGACAGCGCTGCGTTCACCGCGTCGAAGGGCACACCCAGCGCGCTCGCTTTCTCGCGGTCGATGTCGATCTGCAGCTGCGGCGCGTCTTCGAGGCCGTCCGCGCGCACGCCCGTCACGATCTTGCTTTCCCGCGCCAGACCCAACAGCTGGTTGCGCGCGGCCACGAGCGCATCGTGCCCGTGGCCGCCGCGGTCCTGCAGGCGGAAGCTGAAGCCGGTGGCCGTGCCCAGCTCCGGAATGGCGGGCGGGCTCAGCGGGAAGATGAACGCATCGCGCACGCGCGACAGCGCGCCGAACGCGCGGCCGGCGAGCGCCTGCGCGCTGTGCTCCGCGCCGGGGCGGTCCTTCCAGTCCTTCAGCGTCACGAACGCGAGGCCCGCGTTCTGGCCCTGCCCGGAGAAGCTGAAGCCCATCACGGCCACCATGCTTTGCACTTCCGGCTGCTTGAGGATGAAGTCCTCCACCTGCGTCATCACGTTCTTCGTGCGGTCCACGGTGGCGCCTGGCGGCAGCTGCACGTTGACGATCATGTAGCCCTGGTCCTCGTTCGGCAGGAACGAGGTGGGCAGGCGCATGAACAGGAACACGACCGCCGCGATGACGCCCAGGTACACGGCGATCGCGCGCTTGCGCCGCCCGAGGATGCGCGCCACGAAGCCTTCGTAGGCATGCGCCGTGCTCTTGAAGGCGCGGTTGAAGCGGCCGAAGAAGCCGCCTTTTTCCAGGTGGTGGCCGGCCTCCATCGGCTTGAGCAGCGTCGCGCACAGCGCGGGCGTGAGCGACAGCGCCATGAACGCCGACAGCATGATCGACGCCAGCATCACCGCCGAGAACTGCTTGTAGATGTTGCCCACCGCCCCGCCGAAGAAGGCGAGCGGCACGAACACCGAGACCAGCACCACGGTCACGCCGACGATGGCGCCCTGGATCTGCCCCATCGCCTTGCGCGTGGCCTCGCGCGGCGGCAGGCCCTCCTCGCTCATGATGCGCTCGACGTTCTCCACCACCACGATGGCGTCGTCCACCACGATGCCGATCACCAGCACCATGCCGAACATCGTGAGCACGTTGATCGAGAAGCCCAGCGCGTACAGCACGCCGAAGGTGCCCAGCAGCGAGACCGGCACCACGATCGACGGGATCACCGTGTAGCGGAAGTTCTGCAGGAACAGGAACATCACCAGGAACACGAGCGCCATCGCCTCGAGCAGCGTCTCCACCACCTGGCCGATGGAGATCTTGACGAAGCGCGAGCTGTCGTACGGGATGTCCCACTTCATGCCCTGCGGGAAGAACTTCGCGAGCTCGCCCATGCGCGCGCGCACCGCCTCGGCCGTCGCCAGCGCGTTGCCGGTGGGCGAGAGCTGCACGCCGATGCCGGTGGACGGCTTGCCGTTCAGGCGGGCGGAGATCGCGTATGCCTGACCGCCCAGCTCGATGCGCGCAACGTCCTTCAGCCGCACCGACGAGCCGTCGGGGTTGGCGCGCAGCTGGATGTTGCCGAACTGCTCCACCGACGTGAGCTGCCCGTTGACAACCACCGTTGCCGCCACCCCCTGCCCCGGCACGTTCGGCAGGTCGCCGATCGTGCCTGCCGACACCTGCGCGTTCTGCGAGCGGATCGCCGCCAGCACTTCGTTCGTCGCGAGGTTGAAGCTCACGAGCTTCGCGGGGTCGATCCAGATGCGCATCGCGCGCTCGGTGCCGAACAGCTGCGCCTGCCCCACACCCGGGATGCGCTGGATCTCGGGCAGCACCGTGCGCGACGCGTAGTCGCCCAGCGCCACCGGGTCCCACGCCGGGTCGTCGGAAGACAGGATCGTGAAGAGCAGGAAGTTGCTGCGCGACTTCTCCACGCGCACGCCCTGCTGCGTCACGGCCGCCGGCAGGCGCGGCGCCGCGCGGCCGAGGCGGTTCTGCACGTCCACCTGCGCGAGGTCGGGGTTGGTGCCCGTCTCGAAGGTCAGCGTGATGTTGCCGCTGCCGTTGGCCTGCGCCGTCGACTCCATGTAGATGAGGCCGGGCGAGCCGTTCATTTCCTGCTCGATGACGGACAGCACGCTGTCCTCGAGCGTCTGCGCCGACGCGCCCGGGTACACGGCCTGCACCTGGATCGAAGGCGGCGCCACGGTCGGGTACTGCGCCACCGGCAGCTTCGTGATGGACACCGCGCCCAGCACGATGATGAACAGCGCGATCACCCACGCGAAGATGGGGCGGTCGATGAAGAACTTCGACATGCGCCGGTCCTCAGCGCTTCGCGCTCGCGGCCGATGCGGGTGCGGCAGCCGCAGCAGCAGGCGCCGCGCTCCACGGCACCGGCTTGACCGGGGAGCCGGGCCGCAGCTTCTGGAAACCGTCCACCATGACCTGCTCGCCCACTTGCAGCCCCGACAGCACGACCCAGTTCGTGCCCTGCGAGCCGCCGATCCTGATGTTGCGCGGGCTCACCTTGCCGTCGGCCGCCACCACCATCACCGAGTCGCCTTGCGGCGTGCGCGTCACGGCCTGCTGCGGCAGCAGCATCGCGTTGCCCGCCTTCGCCTGCTCCAGCCGCACGCGCACGTACATGCCGGGCAGCAGCAGTGCGCCCTTGTTGGGCACTTCGGCGCGCACCGTCACCTGGCCGGTGTTGGCGTCCACGGTGAGGTCGGCGAAGAGCAGCTTGCCCGGCTGCGGGTGCTCGGTGCCGTCTTCCAGCATCACGTGCACGAGCGCGCCTTCGGCACCCGCGCGCTTCAGGCGGCCTTCGGCGAGCGCGCGGCGCAACCCCAGCACTTCGGCCGACGATTGCGTGAAGTTGACGTAGAGCGGGTCGATCTGCTGGATCACGGCCAGCGGCGTGGCCTCGCCCTGCCCCACGAGCGCGCCCTCGGTCACGAGCGAACGCCCGATGCGCCCCGAGATTGGCGCTACCACCGATGCATAGCCGAGGTTGATCTCGGCCGTGCGAACGGCCGCCCGCGCCGCAGCCACGTCGGCTTCGGCCTGCTTCTGCGCAGACTGTGCGTTCACGTAATCCTGCTTGCTGATCGCGTTGGCTTCGGCCAGCGGCTTGTAGCGCTGCGCGAGCGCGGTCGCCTGCCCAAGGTTGGCCTCGGCGCGCGCGAGCTGCGCCTGCGCGCTTGCGTGCGCCGCCGCGTACGGCGCCGCGTCGATGCGGTAGAGCACCTGCCCGGCCTTGACGTCGCTGCCTTCGCGGAACAGCCGCTGCTGCACGATGCCGGCCGCACGCGCGCGCACCTGCGCCACGCGCGCGGCCTCGAGGCGGCCGGGCAACTCGGTCACGAGCCCCACGTCGCCCGAGGTCACGGTGATCACGCCCACTTCGGGCGGCGGCATGCCGCCCGCGGGCTGCGCATTGGCGCCGCGGCCCTGGCCGCAGCCGGCCAGCAGCAGCGCGCCCGCGAGAAAAATGAATACGAACGGCGCACGAACAGCCATGAAGCCTCGTCTCTTTGCTTTGGGGGAAGCGGCGAGTATAGGAAGCCCGCGTGTCCCTCGCGTATCCGAGGCCATCCTCGTGTCGGACAAGGCCTACGCGGCCGTACATCCGCGGCCGACAGGCAACTGAGCCGCGCGCATCTAATGTGCGTGGGTTGGCGGCCGGGCTTGTTCGCGGCTGCCCAGGGGAAACGAAGACACGTATGCAGATGGACCAGCAGCACGCCTCGCCCGAGGGCCAGCCCCAGGGCGAGGACCAGAAGGAGCGCCATGGCGGCGCCGGCAAGGGCGCCGAAAGCGCCCTTGCGCGCATGAAGCAGCAGGAGCGCCAGCGCGCCACGCTGCGGCCCCCCGAAACCGAAACGCGTTCGGCGACTTCCGAATGAACACAGACGATACGCGCGGCTCGCGCACCAAGGCCATCCAGCGCGCCTTCATCAACACGCTGCGCAGCCACTCCATCCCCTCCGACTGGGTTGAGTGCGACGTGCTGCACGGGCGCACCGGCAGCGGCCGCAGCGTCATCCACGTGCACTTCGTGGTCCAGCGCGGCGGCCCCATGCTGATGCCGCACGTGGACCGCCTCGAAGGCACGTTCATGCGCCAGTTGCTGGTGGAGCGGCCCGACCACAAGCTGTGGCTGCTCGGCGTGGCGTGGGTGTTCGACGATGCGGCCGGCGCGCCGATGGAACCGGGCTGGGCCGTCTCCGGCGGCGACCGCCGCGCGGCCGCGCACGTCTCCTAAGGCTTCGAAGCCAGGTCGCCGACCACGTCGGCGATCGAGCCACCCACCGCATCCAGCCGCTGCGCGGCCTCTTGCGCCGTGAGCCCCAGCCGCTGCATCACGATGGCCGTCTTCACGTGGCCGCCCGATTCGCCGAGCAGGCGGCTCGCATCTTCCGCGCTCACACCGAGTGTTTCCACGAGGATGCGCTCGCCGCGGTCCTGCAGCTTCTGGCAGGTCACCTGCAGGTCGACCATGAGGTTGCCGTAGACCTTGCCCGTCTTCACCATCGCGGCGGTGCTGATGGTGTTGAGCACGATCTTGGTCGCGGTACCCGCCTTCATGCGCGTGGAGCCCGTGATGACCTCCGGCCCCACAAGGGGCGCGATCACCACGTCGTGCGTCTTCATCAGCTGCTCCGACGGGTAGGTGCACAGCAGGAAGCCGGTGCGCGCGCCGAGCTCGCGCGCGCGCTCGAGCGCCCCGTGCACGAAGGGCGTGGTGCCGGACGCGGCGATGCCGAGCACGAAGTCCTTGGCGCCGACGTGGCGCTCGTCCATGGCGGCGGCACCGTCCTCGGGGTGATCCTCCGCGCCTTCCTGCGCGCGGACGAGCGCATCCAGCCCGCCGGCGATGACGCCTTGCACGAGCTCGGGATCGGTGCGGTAGGTGGGGGGCATTTCGGACGCGTCGAGCACGCCCAGGCGCCCCGACGTCCCTGCCCCCACATAGAAGAGGCGGCCGCCCTGCCGCAAGCTGTCCACCACGAGGTCGATGGCGCGCGCGATCTGCTCGCGCTCCTCGCCCACGGCCGCGGCGACCATTCGGTCCTCGGCGTTGACCAGGTCGACGATCTCCTGCGTGGTGAGCTGGTCGATGCGCGTGCTGCGCGGGTTGCGCTGCTCGGTCAGGCGCGGGTCGCCCCGCCGGGCTTCGGCCATGCGCGGGTCAGAGCCCGGCGTCGGGCCGCTCGGCTGCGTCGAGGTCGATGTCGGGGGCGGCGCCCTTGTCCAGGCGCAGGCGCGCCGTGGCGGCAGGCTTGATGAGGCCGCTGTCCACGGCGTCGCGCACCTGGTCGCTCGACATGCCGAGGCGGCGCGCGAAGTTGAACAGCTCGCTGGCGTTCGTGCGGATGAAGGAGGGGTCGGTGTCGGACCACTCCGTGGCGGTCTTTTCGGGCATGTTGGGACGCTTCTTCCTTGAAACAAGTGAACATTAATGCGTCTTCGATTCACATTCCGTAGGACTGGACCGATTCACGGCCATTGCCGCGACAAGTGGGCGAAAGCAAGCGCCGGGCGGTCAGCCCGGCGCCTTCTCGGTGAGGTGCGCCAGCACCTCGAATACCTGGTCCAGCGCCGCCGGCTTCGTGAGGTGGTAGTCGAAGCCGGCGTCGGTGGCCCGCTGCTGGTCCCCGTCGCCGCCCCAGCCGGTCAGCGCGATGAGCACGATGCCGGCAAGGTCCGGGTCGGCGCGCAGCACCTTGGCCACTTCGTAGCCGTTCATGCCGGGCAGCCCGATGTCGAGGAAGATGGCGCGCGGCCGGATGCGCCGCGCGGTCTCGATGGCTTCGGGCCCGCTGAAGGCCGTGACGGTCTCGTGCTCGGCCAGCTGCAGCAGCATCGCGAGGCTCTCGGCTGCGTCCGCGTTGTCGTCAACGACGAGGATTTTGTGCATGCGCCGATTGTCCCCACCGCGGCCATGGACGGCCGTAGGACCTTTCCGACACCTGACAAGCGCCGCGGCGGTGCCCCGTGCGCCGGCGCGCGCGCTATGTTCGAAACGAAGAACGAGAAGGACCCCTCGCCATGGAAACGCCCGAGAAGCCCGCCGCCGTCAAACGCTACGACAAGCCCCGCCCTTTCTTCCCGGGCGAGCCCTGGGTGGCCCTGGCCGCCGGCGTCGCGTCGTGGTTCTTCACTCGCAAGCATCAGTCGCTTTCCGTGCGCACGCTGGGTACTTTCGTCGGCGCGACGCTCGTTGCACGTGCAGCAAACGGTAAACAGCGGTTAGGGCAGGTGATGCGCTGGACACCCATCGGGGGCGGCATTCGTCGCCGATGACGACGCGCCCGTCGGGTGCGTGACAAATTGCCGGTGACGGCGTGCAAGGATGCGGCAAGAATGGACCGCATGCACCCCGACGTCCGTGCCCGCTACCGGGTCCTGCAGCAGGAAGCCGACTTCGCCCTCTGGCGCGCCCGCGAGGGCAACCACGAGATGCGCTCGCGCCTGCAAGCCGCGCTGCGCAACGAGGGCCCGGCGCCTGCCGACCCCGAGCTGCAGGAGCTGCGGCGCCTGGAGGCCGATGCGGAGGCGAAGTACCGCGAGCTGCGGGACTTCCTGCGTGCCGAGTTCGAGCGCGTGCCCGTCGCCTAGCGCGCGGCCGCCGCGGGCGCTCGCCGCACAATAGCCCATGGACGAAGACATCGAAGCCCTGCGGCGCGAGGTGCAGCACCTCATGGCGATGAACACCGCCGCCTACCTCGCCATCACCTCGCTGGTGGCCACGCACCCCAACCCGCAGCAGCTGCAGCTGCACCTCATCGCCTCGCTGGAGGGCATCCTCGGCTCGGAGCGCATCGCCAAGTGGCCCGAGGACCAGAAGGCGATCGTGCGGCGGGTGATGGAGACGTTCCAGCAGATCCAGCCCGCCGGGCACATCGACCCGCTCGCGTCGGCGCTCGGCGACCGCGACCCGCGTTCGCAGCCCTAGGCGACGGCGACCGCCTCGACTTCGATCTTGAAGCCGTAGTGCAGTGGCGCGGTCGGCACGACGGCGCGCGAAGGTTTCGCGGCCCCGGCCCACGCGACGTACACCTCGTTGAACTTGGGCCAGTTGGCGATGTCGTCCACGTACACGCGCACCTGCACGAGATTGTCGACACTGCTGCCGCAACCCTCGAGGATGGCCTTCACATTCGCGAGCACCTGCCGCGCCTGCTCCTCGAAGCTCGCGCCGGCCAGCTTCTCCCCCGACGCGGTGATCGGCAACTGCCCGGCCACGAAGACGAAGCCATTCGCCACGGTTGCGTGGCTGTAGTGCCCGCCGGGGCGCGCGACCGTATCCGGGTTCACGTAGTTCATCGCATCACCATCCGTAAAAGCGCGGCCACTCCTGCACGCCGGCCGCATCGACCGCCTCGTACCGCGGAAACTGCGCGCCGGTGGCGCAGGCGTGGTTCGGCAGGATTCGCAGCTGCGTGCCGACCGGGAAGCGCGTGACGATATCGAAGTCGGGCTCGCCGACGCGCGACAGGATGCCGTGCTCCTGGTTCGCGCCGCTCAGCACATAGCCCTGCAGCACCTTGCCGTCGAGCGAACACACCTGCCCGTAGCCGTAATCGTGCTTCTGCTTCTGCGTGCCCCTGTCGCGGCTCATCGCCATCCAGCCGGCGTCGACGATCGCCCAGCCCTTGTCGGGCTGGTGCCCGATGACCGTGGTGAGCACGGACAGCGCGATGTCCTGCGGCGTGCATACACCGACGTTCGCCATCACGAGGTCGAAGAACACGTAGACACCGGCGCGAACTTCGGTCACGCCCTGCAGCGACTTCGCGGAAAGCGCCGTCGGCGTCGAGCCCACGCTGACGACGGGACACTTGTGCCCCGCGGCTCGCAGGCGCTCGGCCGCGCGCACGCAACCGGCGCGCTCCTGCTCGGCAACCTCCTGCAGCGCCTCGGGCGTGTCGAAGTCGTAGCTCGAACCCGCATGCGTCATCACGCCCCCGAGCACGCTGCCCGACTCCGCGACGGCGCGGCCCACGTCGAGGAGCAGCGCCGACTCCGGCACGATGCCGGAGCGGTGCCCGTCCGTGTCGACCTCGATCCAGACTTCGAAGCGATGCCCGTGCTCCTGCCCGAAGCGCCCGAGCGCCTGCGCCATCTCGACGTTGTCGGTGATCAGCTTGAGGTCGCAACCGCGCTGGCGCAGCGCCAGCGCCTGCGAGAACTTGTTGGGCACGATGCCCACCGCGTAGAGGATGTCCGCGAAGCCGGCCGCGAAGAACTGCTCGGCCTCCTTCAGCGTGGACACCGTGATGCCCTTCGCGCCGGCAGCCTGCTGGCGCCGCGCCACCTCCACGCATTTCGCCGTCTTGACGTGCGGCCGGAAGGCCACGCCCAGCTCGCGCAGCCCCTGCTGCATGCGGGCGATGTTGCGGTCCATCTTCGCCGTGTCCACCACGGCGGCGGGTGTCGAAAGTCCTGCCAGTGCATTCATGACGCCCCATTGTGGCAGCGGAAACGGTAAAGTGCCCGGGCCATGGAACCGCTCGACCTGCACCGCATCGCCACCGAAGCGATGCGCGAGCGCGGGCTGTTGCCGGCCTTCTCGCCGGACGCGCTGCGCGAAGCGCAAGCCGCCGCGCCGGCCGCGGCCGGCGACATCCGCGACCTGCGCGAGCTGCCCTGGTTCTCCATCGACAACGACGACACGCGCGACCTCGACCAGCTGAGCGTCGCGCAGGCGCTGGCGGGCGGCGCCACGCGCCTGCTCGTCGCGATCGCCGACGTCGACGCGCTCGTGCGCCCCGGCGGCGCGACGGATTCGCACGCGGCCGCCAACACCACCTCGGTCTACACGGCCGCGGGCGTGTTCCCGATGCTGCCGGAAGTGCTGTCCACCGACCGCACTTCGCTGCACGAGGGCGAGGAGCGGCTCGCGGTCGTCGTCGACATGACGGTGCAGCCCGACGGCCACGTCGTGGCGTCGGAGCACTACAGCGCGGTTGTGCTCAATAGAGCCAAGCTCACATAGACGCGGTGAGCGCATGGCTCGACGGCGGCGACGCGTTGCCGCAGTTCGCTTCGTTCCAGGCTCTCGAAGCGCAGCTGCGCATCCACGACACGGTGGCGACGCAGTTGCGCACCGGCCGCCAGCGGCGCGGCGGGCTGAACGTGAAGACGGCGAGCCCGCGCCCGGTGTTCGAGAACGGCCGGCTCGTGGACATCCGCCCCGACGAGAAGAACCGCGCCAAGGACCTCATCGCCGACCTGATGATCGCGGCCAACGCCGCGACGGCGCGCTTCCTGGCGAGCGCAGGTTTTCCGTCACTGCGGCGCGTGCTCGAAGCACCGAGGCGCTGGGACCGCATCGTCGCCCTCGCCGCCGGCTACGGCATCGCCCTGCCGCCGCAACCCGACCCGCTGGCGCTGGACCGCTTTCTCGGCGAACGCCGCACGCAGGACCCCGAAGGTTTCGGCGACCTGTCGCTCAAGATCGTCAAGATGCTCGGGCCGGGCGAATACGCCGCCGCGCAGCCGGGGCAGCCCGCACTCGGGCACTTCGGCCTCGCCGTCGCCGACTATGCGCATTCCACCGCACCGAACCGCCGCTTCACGGACCTCGTGACGCAGCGCCAGCTCAAGGCCGCGCTGCGCGGCGACGCGCCGCCCTACCCGGCCGAAGCGCTGCAGGGCATCGCGCGCCACTGCACCTTGCAGGAAGACAACGCGAACAAGGTCGAGCGGCAGGTGCTGAAAGCGGCCGCGGCCTTCCTGTTGCAAGGGCGTATCGGCGAGCGCTTCGAGGCCATCGTCACCGGCGCCAAGTCCACCGGCACTTTCGTGCGCATCGGGCGCCCCATGGTCGAAGGCCGCCTGGTGCAGGGCTTCGAAGGCGCCGACGTCGGCGACACATTGGACGTGCGCCTGGTTGGCGTGGACGCCGCGCAGGGCTTCATCGATTTCGCACGAAACTGACGAGCGCGCCGCACGGCCGGGCTGGACGGGCTAGGATGAGCTGTGGCCCAACCCGACGAGATCCGGCGACTGCGCGAAAGCGAGGCGCGTTACCGCACCCTGTTCGATTCGATGGACGAGGGGTTCTGCATCATCGAGTTCTTCGACGGGCCGCACGGGCCGCTGTCGGACTACATCCACATCGAGGCCAACCCGGCCTACGCGCGGCACGCGGGCATCCCCGACGTCGTCGGGCAGAAATTGCGCGAGATGGTGCCGGACGAGGCGGACGGCTGGGTGGCGCTCTACGGCGAGGTGCTGCGCACCGGCGAGCCGATCCGCTTCGAGCGCGAGCTGGTGGCCACCGGCCGCCACCTGGAGCTGTCGGCCTTCCGCATCGAGCCGCCGCAGCTGCGGCAGGTGGCCGTGCTGTTCCAGGACGTGACGGCCAAGCGCAAGGCCGAGGCCGGGCTCAAGCAATTGAACGAGACCCTGGAGTCGCGCATCGCGCAGGCCTCGGCCGAGCTGCGCGAGAAGGAAGAGGCGCTGCGCCACTCGCAGAAGATGGAGGCGGTGGGCCAGCTCACGGGTGGCATCGCGCACGACTTCAACAACCTGCTCACCGGCATCATCGGCTCGCTGGACCTGCTGCAGGTGCGCCTGCAGCAGGGGCGCACGGACGGCCTCGCCGGCTACGTCACCGCGGCGCGCAACTCCGCGCAGCGCGCCGCGTCGCTCACGCACCGGCTGCTGGCGTTCTCGCGGCGGCAGGCACTCGATGCGCGGCCCACCGACGTGCACAAGCTCGTGGCCGGCCTGCAGGAGCTGGTGAGCCGCACCGTGGGCCCGCACATCGAGGTCGTGGTGCAGGGCCCGGCGGATGCGTGGCATGCGCTGGTGGACCCCTACCAGCTGGAGAACGCGCTGCTGAACCTGTGCATCAATGCGCGCGACGCGATGCCGCACGGCGGGCGCATCGTCATCGCCGTCGGCAACGAAGTGCTCGACGACGACGCGGCGCGGCCGCTCGAAGTGGAGCACGGCGAATACCTCGCCATCCGTGTCACGGACACCGGCGCGGGCATGAGCCCCGAAGTGGCCGCGCGCGCGTTCGACCCCTTCTTCACCACCAAGCCCATCGGCTCCGGCACCGGGCTGGGGCTGTCGATGGTGTACGGCTTCGCGCGCCAGTCCGGCGGGCATGCGGGCATCGAGACGCGGCAAGGCGCCGGCACGACCGTCACGCTCCTGCTGCCGCGCCACAGTGCCGCAGCCGCGGAGCCGTTGCAGGCAGCACCCGCCGAGGTGCGAGCCACGGCCGGCCCGGCCGAAGGCACCGTGCTGCTGGTGGACGACGAGCCCACGGTGCGCATGCTCACGATCGAGGCGCTGCGCGAGAGCGGCTGCAAGGTGATCGAGGCGGCGGACGGCGCCGCGGGCCTGCGGTTGCTGCAGGCCGAGCCGGGCATCCAGCTGCTCGTCACCGACGTGGGCCTGCCCGGCGGCATGAACGGGCGGCAGCTGGCCGACGCCGCGCGCGAGCGGCGGCCCGGCCTGCCGGTGATCTTCACCACCGGCTATGCGGAGCACATGGTCACCGCCAACGGGCAGCTGCCGCAGGGCATGCAGGTGCTGTCCAAGCCCTTCGAGTTGAGTGACCTGCTCACCCGCGTGCGCGAGGCGCTCGGGCGATGACGACGGCAGACGCAGCGGTGCACATGAAATGAAGCGGGCCGCCCTGCTCTGCCCCTTCGTGCTCGCAGCGTGCGCAAGCCCCGCAACCGAAACGCCCGCGGCCTGCGAAGCCCTCGCGCGCGTGGTGACGGAAGCGGGCACGGTGACTTCGGCCACCCTTGTCAGGCCGCCCACGAAGATCGGCAACGTCGACGTCGCCGCGAAGTTCTGCCGCGTGCAAGGCGTCGCCCGCCCGTCCAGCGACTCCGAGATCCGGTTCGAGGTGTGGCTGCCCGAGACAGCGCAGGCGTGGAGCGGCCGCTTCAAGCTCAATGGCACGGGCGGCTACAACGGCGCGGTCCCCTATGCGCGGCTCGCGCAGGACATCGAGGACGGCTGGGTCACGGCCGGCAGCAACATGGGCCACGACGGCAACGAGTCGGCCGCGTGGACGCTGAACCACCCAGAGAAAGTGAAGGACTGGGGCCTGCGCTCGCACTATTACGTCGCCACGGCCGCGAAGGCGCTCGCCAACAGCTACTACGGGCAGCCCGTGCGCTACGCCTACTTCGAAGGCTGCTCCAACGGCGGGCGGCAGGGGATGATGCTGGCGCAGCGCTACCCGCAGCTGTTCGACGGCATCGCCACGGGCGCGCCGTCGCATTTCTACCCCGAGATCCTGATGTGGCTGGCCTGGTCGGGCAAGCTGCAGACACCGGTCGCGGGCCGTCCCGCCGTGCTGCCACCCGCCAAGCAGCAACTGCTGGACCGAGCCTCGCACGCCGCCTGCGACGCGCAGGACGGCTTGGCCGACGGGCAGATCACCAACCCGCGCACGTGCCGCTTCACGCCCGATGCGCTGCGCTGCACCGGCGCGGACGGCCCCGGCTGCCTGACCGACGCGCAGCTCGCGGTGGCGCAAGGCATGTACGCCGGCATGCGCACCTCGCGCGGCGTGCTGCGCTATGCGGGCGTGCAGCCCGGCTCCGAAGCCCTGTGGGACCCCGCCTTCGCGGACGACCACCGCTACGGGCCCTTCATCGGCCACTACGTGTACTCGAAAACCTCGCCGCCCTACAACTGGCGGCGGGACCTGGCCTGGGACGAGGAGTTCGACCACATCAAGGCCTTCCTCACGCCCGTCACCGCGGCGCCGAGCCCGGACCTCGGCGCGTTCAAGGCGCGCGGCGGCAAGATGATCCAGTTCCACGGCTGGAGCGACCCCATCGTGCCGCCGACGGGCTCCATCGCGTACTACAACGCGCTCATCCAGTTCGAGCGCCTGAAGTCACGGACGCAGAGGCAGGTCGACGAGGCGGTGGACAACCTCACGCCGCAACAGGTGACGGCCGACTCGCTGGCGCTGGGCGGCAGCATCGCCGGCTACCACCGGCTCTTCCTGCTGCCGGAGGTGGGCCATTGCGGCGGCGGCACGGGCCCCGGCGCCGTCGGCGGCGGCTTCCCCGAGCCCGCGAAGGCGCAGCGCACCGCGCAGAACCACGCCGTCGGCGCGCTCATGCGCTGGGTGGAGCAAGGCGTGGCGCCCGAGGCGATCGTCGCGACGAAGTACAACGACGCGGGCACCATCACGCGCCAGCGGCCGATCTGCGCCTACCCGAAAGTCGCCGTGTACAACGGCAGCGGCGATGTGGATTCGGCCGCGAGCTTCAGCTGCGCGATGCAGACGCCGCAGCAGACGCCCACCGCGCCCATCGACATCCACATGATCCAGAACTCGCTGCGGCAGCGGGCCGTGCTGGGGCCGACGCGCTGAATAACATTCGCGCAACAAGCGCGGGGGCGAACGACACAAGCGCAATACAAGCGGGCGCCACAGTTCGGGCACCGCAACCCGATGAACCGAACATGACCCCGCAACAGATCTCCCTGGTCCAGCAGTCCTTCGCGCAGGTGCGCCCCATCGCCGACACGGCGGCCGCGCTGTTCTACAACCGCCTCTTCATGCTGGACCCCACCATTCGCCCGCTCTTCAAGGGCGACCTGAACAAGCAGGGCCAGATGCTTATGTCCATGATCGGCTCCGCCGTCGCGGGCCTGACGAACCTGCCCAAGCTGGCGCCCATCGTGCGGCAGCTGGGCGTGCGCCACGTGCCCTACGGCGTCACCGACGACCACTACGCCACGGTCGGCGCCGCGCTGCTGTGGACGCTGGAACAGGGCCTGGGCGAGGACTACACGCCCGAAGTGAGCGAGGCGTGGACCGCGGCCTACCGCATCCTCTCGGAGACGATGAAGGCCGGCGCGGCCGAGGCCGTGCCCGCCTGAGTAACCCGCTTGTAATCGGCGCGTAATCGCGGGCCGCGCCCCATTCCCACGCGAGGGGCCCCTCGTTAGAGTGGCACAAATGGACCCGCAGCACCCGCAGCACCCGCAGCCGGACGAGCAGAACTACCGCACGATCTTCGACGCGTCGGAGAACGCCATCCTGGTGATCGACTGGGACACGGGCAGGCTGCTCGACGTCAACCGCAAGGCCTGCGAGTACTACGGCTACAGCCGCGAGGAGCTGCTCGCCTTCCCGCCCGAGCAGCTGGGCTCGGGCCTGGACGGCTCCACCATCGAGCGTGGCCGCGAGTACCTCGCACTCGCGCGCGAGGACCGCTGCCCCGCCTTCGAGTGGCAGCACCGCCACCGCGACGGCACGCTGCACTGGAGCGAAGTGCGCCTGAAGCCCGTGACGCTCGGCGGCAAGCGCACCGTGCTCTCCTTCTCCGTCGACATCACCGCGCGCAAGCAGGTGATGGAGGCGCTGGCCACGCGCGAGGAGCAGTACCGCATGATCTTCGAGGCGTCGTCGGACGCCATGTTCGTGTGGGACCGCGACCTGCGCGTGATCGACTGCAACCAGGCCGGCACGCGCCTGTTCCGCCGCACGCGCGAGAGCATCCTGTCGCGGCCCTTCGGCGACGGCGTCCCCAAGGAGTACATCGACCAGCGGTACTTCCTCGTGCGCAAGGCGCTGCAGGGCGAGACGAGCGTGGTGGAGACCATGGCCTTCCGCCACGACGGCACCAGCTTCGAGGCGGAGCTGCGCATCATGCCCTTCACGCGCGGCGGGCTGCCGCAGGTGCTGGTGGTGGTGCGCGACATCGGCGAGCGCCGCGCGAAGGAGCGCGCCCTGCAGCGCAGCGAGGCGCGCCTGCGCGCGACGGTGGAAGCGTCGTTCGATGCCGTGATCGCGATGGACCAGACGGGCTGCGTGCTGGAGTTCAATGCGGCGGCCGAGCGCATCTTCGGCTACAGCCGCGACGAGGCGCTCGGGCGCTTGCTGTCCAGCCTCGTGATCCCCGAGCGCCTGCGGGCGGCGCACGAAGCGGGGCTGGAGCGCTACCGGGCGCACTCGCGCGGCACGATGGTGGGCCGGCTCGTCGAGACGATCGCACGGCGCAAGGACGGCACCGAGCTGCCGGTGGAGCTGGCCATCAGCGTGGCGACGGCGCCCGAGGGCAACATCTTCGTGGGGCACGTGCGCGACATCAGCGCGCGGCGCGAGGCCGAGGCGGAGCGCACGGCGCTGGAAGCGCAGCTGCGCCAGGCGCAGAAGATGGAGGCGATCGGCCAGCTCACGGGCGGCATCGCGCACGACTTCAACAACATCCTCACCAGCGTGATGGGGTACGTGGTGATGGCGCAGGAGCGCGCGGGCGAAGTCGGCGACCCTGCCCTCGTGCGGCAGCTGGGGCAGGCGCACCTCGCGTCGGAACGCGCGCGGGACCTCATCGCGCAGATGCTCGCGTTCGCGCGTCGGCAGAAAGGCGACCCGCGCGCACTCGCGTTGACGCCGCTGATGCGGCAGACGCTGCGGCTGCTGCGCAGCACCCTGCCCTCGAGCATCTCGCTGGATGCGCAGTGGCTGGATGCCGATAGCGCGGGCGACGCTTCGTGGGTGATGGGCGACCCGGTGCAGCTGGAGCAGATCCTCTTCAACCTGTGCATCAATGCGCGCGACGCCATGGACGGCAAGGGCAAGATCGTGGTGCGCCTCGGGCGGCGTGAGGGCGCGCACATGCGCTGCGCGTCATGCCGCGGCGCGGTGGCGAACCGCGCCTGGGTGGAGCTGCGGGTGGCGGACACGGGCAGTGGTATCGCGCCGGAGCTGCTGGACCGCATCTTCGATCCCTTCTTCTCCACGAAAGCGCCGGGTGCCGGGTCCGGGATGGGGCTCGCGATGGTGCACGGCATCGTGCATGATCATGGCGGGCATGTGCTGGTGGAGACGGCGCCGGGCCAAGGTGCTTGCTTGTCCGTGCTGCTGCCACCGACGGCGCCGCAGGATCCCTTCGCGCAGACACGTGCCGGGACGCTCGGCGCGGCGAAGCTGCCGACCGCGAAGGTGCTGCTGGCCGAGGACGATGTGGCCGTGGGCAACTACCTGCAGGAGCAGCTGACGAACTGGGGGCTGGATGTGACGCTGGTGCGCGACCCGGCGCAGGCCGTGCATCTGTTGGCCGATGCGGAACGGGAGGTCCGGCTGTTGATGACGGACCTGACGATGCCGGGGATGACGGGGTTGCAACTGGCCGAGCAGAGCCGCATCCTGCGGCCGTCGACACCGGTGTTGCTGGTGACGGGGAATGCGGCGGAAGTCGGTGAAGACGAGATTCGCGCGAGCGGCGTGTCGCGGGTGCTCAAGAAGCCGCTGGATGCGGCCACGTTGAAGCGGACGTTGGCGGCGTTGCTGGGGTGAGCCGCGCGCTCAGTCCTGGGACCGCCACGACCGCGACGTGAAGTCGTAGTGCCAGGCGACCAGCCAGTTGTTCTGCGCTGAATAGAAAAGGAAGGGCTTGCCGTTCTCCAGGCGATAGCTCAGGCGCCACTTGTCCTTGAGCGCCTGGGCATCGAACCCGATCTCGGCCAGGCTCGCGGGGTAGGCGCCCGTGGCGGCCTTGCGCTCCTGGAGCCTGGCCGCCACGGCGTCCGCGTCCGCCCGCGCCTGCTGCTCGGCGTACTGCTGGTTGGCGCAGTAAGCCAGGGCTGCGACGAGCAGCACGGAGAGGATCAGGTTGCGCCGTTTCATGAATCAGCTCGCCGGCGGCAGATACGCTTGCTCGTATGCTTCTGCGCCTTCGGGAATGCTCACCCACGGCAGCTTCGACCGCACCCAGATATGCCGGGTAACGGCGAACCACGAGGGGTCGTCGAAGGTGCCGGCTGCGATCGTCACCCACCCGGGACGCCTTTGCGAAGTGTGGGAGACCGTGGTGCCGCACTTCGGGCAGAAACGCATTCGCAGCCAGCGGCCGCTTTCGTCCGAGCGGTGCTCGACCTCCTGCGTTTCGCCTTGCTGGAACTCGACCGCCTCCTCGTTGAACGAGGCGAGCACGGCGAAGGCGCTTGCGAGCCGCTTCTGGCAGAACCTGCAGTGGCACACCGTGCCCATGACCGGGTCCCCGGTTACTTGATAGCGGACTGCGCCGCAGATACAGCCGCCAAGGTGTTTCTCGCCCATGAAACCTCCACCCAGGCAAATTTTATCGGCGCCTGCTCGCAGCCGCCTCGCCTGCGCACTGTGCACTGTGCACTTTCGTTACCCCACCCTTAAAATCCGCCCCATGCCCGCCACCCGCCTCCTCATCGTCGACGACGACCGCTCCGTCCGCGACATGCTGCGCGAGTACCTCACCAACCACGGCTACGGCGTCAGCGAGGCAGCGTCGGGCGACGAGATGCGCGCGGCGCTGGACCGCGAGCTGCCGGACCTGGTGCTGCTGGACGTGCGCCTGCCCGGCGAGGACGGCCTGACGCTCGCGCGCTTCCTGCGCGAGCGCTACGACGTGGGGATCATCATGGTCACCGGCTCCGGCGACGTGGTGGACCGCGTGGTCGGGCTCGAAGTCGGCGCCGACGACTACGTCGCCAAGCCCTTCGACCCGCGCGAGCTGCTGGCGCGCGTGAAGAGCGTGCTGCGGCGCATCCAGGCCAAGCCGCCCGAAGCGGCCAACAGCGCGCCCGCGCCGCTCGCGCCGATCGCCACGCGGCAGAAGGTGGGGCGCTGCACGGTCGATGTCGAATCGCGCCGCCTGTTCGACAGCGACGGCGAGGAGCAGCCGCTCACAGCCATGGAGTTCGACCTGCTCAAGGTCTTCCTCGCCAACCCCAACCGCGTGCTCACGCGCGACCAGCTCCTGCTGAACACGCGCAACCGCGAGTGGGAGCCGTTCGACCGCTCCATCGACATCCGCATCGGCCGCCTGCGCCGCAAGATCGAGCCGGAAGCCTCCGGCGAGCCGAAGTTCATCCGCACGGTGCGCAACGCGGGCTACATGTTCGTGCCTGACGGCGGCTGACCTCCGATCTGTCGCGCGCAGCCCACACGAAGGTTCCCACCCGGCGCGCCCGGGCCTAACATGGTCCTCCCCTTCGCGCGCAAGAGGTAGTTCCATGGCGGCCCGCTCGATCGCAACGCTCACGCTCTCCTTCGGCCTCGTGTCGATCCCGGTCAAGCTGTACTCGGCCACCGAATCGTCGAGCGCCGTGAAGTTCAACATGCTCACCAAGGACGGCTCGCGCGTGAAGCAGCAGTACGTGAGCGAGAAGGACCCGAGCGTCGTGGTGCCGCGCACGGAGATGGTCAAGGGCTACGAGTTCGAGAAGGACCGCTACGTGCTGTTCGCGCCGGAGGAGCTCAAGGCGCTGGAAGAATCCAACAGCCCCAACATCGAGATCATGTCCTTCATCCCCGAGAAGTCGGTGGACCCGCTCTTCTACGACAAGGCCTACCTGCTCGCGCCCGACAAGCGCGGCGGCAAGCCGTACGCACTGCTCGCCGAAGCCATGCGCCAGAGCGGCCGCTGCGCGCTGGCCAAGTGGAAGTGGAAGGCCAAGCAGTACGTCGTGCAGATCCGCCCGGCCGAGGGTGGGCTCGTGCTGCAGCAGCTGCTGTACGCCGCCGAAGTGCGCTCGCACAAGGACCTGGACATCGAGCAGGTCGACGTGTCGCCCGCCGAGATGCAGCTGGCGCTGCAGCTCATCGACCAGATCTCCACCGACAGCTACGACCCCACGGAGTACGTCGACGAGGAGAAGAAGCGCGTGCTCGCCGCCATCGACGCGAAGATCGCGGGGCAGCAGATCGTGATGGCGGCGCCGGAGGAAGCGGCGGGCGGCGGGCAGGTGATCGATTTGATGGAGGCGTTGCGGGCGAGTTTGGCGAAGAAGCCCGCTGCAAGTGGTTCGCGCGCGAAGGCCGCACCGGCGGAAGCGGAGCCGGCCGCCGCCGCCGCGCCGAAGGAACGCAAGGGCGCCAAGCGCAGCGCCGCCACCGAAGTCGCCGCGGCGCCCGCCCCGGCCAAGGCCCGAGCGCGCAAGTAACCGGTGACGCCGGCCGACGACGAGTCCACCTTCAACCTGCGCCGCGTGCAGGCGATGCTGGGGCTGTCGCGGCACATCGTGACCGGGCTCATCGAGGCGGGCTTCGTCGCGCCCACGCGCGGCAAGCGCAACGAGTGGCGCTTCACCTTCCAGGACCTGACGCTGCTGCGCACGGCGCATGCGCTGCAGACGCAAGGCATCGCACCTCGTCGCATCCTGCGGTCGCTGTCTCGCTTGAAGGCCACCTTGCCGGGCGAGCTGCCGCTGACCGGCCTGCGCATCACGGCTGTGGGCGATGACGTTGCCGTGCGCGACCGCACCGGCCGCCTGCAGTCGGGCGACGGGCAGTTGCTGATGGACTTCGACATCGCGCCGGTCGCGGGCAGCGTGACGATCCTCGAGCGCGCGCCTGCTGCGCCGAAGCGCGCCAGTGACGAGCCCGATGCCCGCGACCTTTACCTGAGCGCGCTCGCGCTCGAAGCCACCGACCCTGCCGTCGCCGAAGCCACCTACCTGCGCGCACTCGCGCTCGCGCCCGACCTCGAGGACGCGTACCTGAACCTCGGCGCGATGTGGGACGAAGCCGGCCGCTACAGCGAGCTCGTGCGCCTGTCGGCCGCGGCCGTGGAGCACTGCCCCGACTGCGCGTTGATCCACTTCAACCTCGCCGTGGCGCTGGACCACCTGGAGCGGCTGGAAGAAGCAGCAGCCAGCTATGAGCGCAGCCTCACGCTGGACCCCACGCTGGCCGACGCGCACTACAACCTCGCGCAGCTGCACGAGCAGGCGGGCGACGAGCAAGGCGCGCTGCGGCACTACAGCGCGTATCGGCGGCTGCAGCGCTAGGCGGGCATGCCGGCGCGCAAGGCCCTGCCCTTCGCATCGGCCGGCGGCTTGCCTGCCGGCGCGGTGCAAGCGCCGATGCCCGCCGAACTTTCCCCGCAATTGCCCACCCTCACCGCGACCGCGCCAACCCAGGGCGAGTGGCTGTGGGAGATCAAGTTCGACGGCTACCGTTTGCTCGCGCGCATCGAGGGCAAGAAAGTTCAGCTCATCACGCGGGGCGGCCACGACTGGTCCGCGAAGATGCCCGCGCTGGTGAAGTCCCTCGCAGCTTTGGGCCTGGGCAGCGCATGGCTCGATGGCGAGATCGTCGTGGTCGGCGCTGACGGGATGCCGGACTTCCATGCCCTGCAGAACGCCATCGACACCTCTCGCAGCGGCGGCATCGAGTACTTCCTGTTCGACGTGCCTTATCTCGAAGGCCATGACCTGCGCAAGGTGCGGCTGGTCGAGCGACGCGCACTGCTTCAGCGCCTGCTCGACGAACGGCCCCAGGAGAAGTTGCGCTTCTCCGCGGCCTTCGACGCGGATGCGAGCGCGCTGCTCGAGTCGGTGCGGCAGATGGGCCTCGAAGGCGTGATCGCCAAGCGCAAGGACGCCCCGTACGAATCGCGCCGCACGGAAACGTGGCTCAAGCTCAAGAACAAGCTCGCGCAGGAATTCGTCGTGGGCGGCTACAGCGACCGCTCCAGCGGCGAAGCGGAAGTGGGCGCGTTGATGCTCGGCGTGCACGAGGCTGATGGCACGTTGCGCTACGTCGGCAATGTCGGCACTGGCTGGGACTCGAAGACCGCGGCCGCCTTGAAGAAGCGGCTTGCGAAGATCGAAGTCGCCGCATCGCCGTTCGCCCAGGACGTGCCCAAACGCAGCCGGTGGAGCACGCGCGAGGCGCCGGCGCGCTGGGTGAAGCCGCAGCTCGTGGTGCAGGTGGAGTTCTCGGCATGGACGCCGGAGCAGCAATTGCGCCACGCGAAGTTCATCGCGCTGCGCACGGACAAGCCTGCCGCCCAAGTGCAGCAAGAGCAATCCGTCGCGCCTGCAGGCCGGGCGCACGACGGCGCGGGCGGGAGTGCCGTCGCCGGCATCAAGGTCACGAATCCCGAGCGGGTCGTCGATGCGGCGAGTGGCGTGACCAAGCTCGAGCTCGTCCGCTACTACGAAGCCGTGGCCGACTGGATGCTGCCGCACCTGCAGGGCCGCCCCTGCTCGCTCGTGCGCGGCCCCAGCGGCGTGAGCGGCGAGCTGTTCTACCAGAAGCACCTCAACGAGCAGGCCATCCCCGACGTGCGCGAACTGCCCGCTTCGTTGTGGCCGGGCCACGCATCGCTCATCGAGATCCCCACGCGCAAGGCCCTCGCAGCCGCCGCGCAGCTGAACGTCATCGAGTTCCACACCTGGAACGCCACTGCCAAGAAGATCGCCGCGCCGGACCGCGTGATCTTCGACCTCGACCCCGGCGAGGGCGTGCCTTGGACTCACGTGCGCGAGGCGGCATTGCTCGTCCGGGGCCTCCTCGAGGAACTGCGTCTGCAATCGTGGGTGAAAACCAGCGGCGGCAAGGGCCTGCACGTGGTCGTGCCCCTCACGCCGCGCGACGACTGGGACACGGTGAAGTCGCTCTCCGAAAACGTCGTGCGGCACCTCGCCAAGGTCATCCCCCAGCGCTTCGTGGCGAAACCAGGCGCCGCCAACCGCGTCGGCCGCATCTTCGTGGACTACCTGCGCAACTCGCACGGTGCCACCACGGCCGCGGCCTACTCCGCACGTGCGCGCCCGGGCCTTGGCGTGTCGATGCCGGTCGCGTGGGACGAGCTGGGCGCGATCACGGGCGGCGACCACTGGACGGTGCGTACGGCGGTCGAGCATCTCTCCGCGCGCGAAGCGGACCCCTGGGCCGGCTACTGGACGTGCCGGCAGACCCTCGCGGCAGCAAGAAAAGGCCTGGGCTGACCAAATGGTCTGACCATGATATCCTGCGGCCCGTCCAAAGGCAGTTCAGGAGACAAGGACATGGCTCAACCCCACGTCGCCGTGGTCGGCGCGGGCCTCGGCGGGCTCACCGCCGCGGCCGCCCTCCACAGGAAGGGCATCCCGTTCACGGTGCTGGAGCAGGCATCCGAGCTCGGTGAGATCGGCGCCGGCGTGCAGCTGGCACCCAACGCACTGAAGGTGCTGCGCGCACTTGGCCTCGAGCAGCGGGCCGCCGAAGTCGGCTTCGAACCCGACGCGCACGTGGTGCGCAACTGGCAGACCGCCGACGTCCTCGCGTACACGCCGTACAAGGGCACGCTCAGCAAGGTGTTCGGCGCGGCGTACTACGGCTACCACCGTGCGGACCTGCACGAGATCCTGCGCTCCGCCGTGCCTTCGAACGCGATCCAGCTGAAGGCCAAGTGCACCGGCGTGCGCGAGGACGGGGACAAGGCCGTCGTGATGCTCTCGGACGGCAGCGAACTGAAAGCCGACGTCGTGATCGGCGCCGATGGCATCCACTCCGCCGTGCGCGCGAGCCTCTTCGGCCCCGAGGCGCCGCGCTACACGGGCAACGCATGCTGGCGCGGCCTCACGCCGACTTTCTCGCTGGAACCCGGGCTGATACAGCCTGACATGACGGTGTGGTTCGGCCCCGGCGCGAGCATCGTGCACTACTACATCCGCGGCGGCACGGTGGTGAACTGGGTCGCGATGTTCGAGTCGGAGACGTGGGCCGAGGAGTCGTGGACGGCGCGCGGCGACAAGGCCGAGATGATGGCCCGCTTCGCCGACTGGCACCCGACCATGCGCGCGCTGCTGCAGAACTCCGGCCCCGTCCTCAAGTGGGGCCTGTTCGACCGCGACCCGCTGCCGCAGTGGAGCAAGGGCCGCGCCACGCTCATGGGCGACGCGTGCCACCCGATGCTGCCTTACCTCGCGCAGGGCGCGTGCCAGGCCATCGAGGACGGCTGGGCCGTCGCCGCCGCCATCGAGCGCGGGCGCGATGACATCCCCGCCGCGTTGAAGGCCTACGAAGCGCAGCGCCGCGACCGCACCGCGCGCGTGCAGATGACCGCGCGTGCCCGCGCCGTGGAGAACCACACGCGCGACGAAGCCGTGATCCGCGCCCGCGACGAGCGCTTCGCGAAGGCGCGCGCCGAGGCCGCGAAGGGCAAGCACGCGTACGGCATCGAGTGGATCTACGAGCACGACGTGACGGCTGTGTAGCGTCATCCCCGCGAAGGCGGGGATCCAAGGCTTCCGAACGCTTTGGATTCCCGCCTGCGCGGGAATGACGAGCTTGCGGCTAATGGACAGACCTTTTAGCATCTCACACCATGGCAGTCCCTGTTCTCATCGTCGGCGCCGGCCCGGTAGGCCTGGCCCTCGCCGGCGACCTCGCCTGGCGCGGCATCGAATGCATGCTCGTCGAACGCACCGACGGCAGCGTCGCCCAACCCCGCATGGACATGGTCGGCATCCGCACCATGGAGTTCTGCCGGCGCTGGGGCATCGTCGAGTGGGTGCGCAACGCCGGCTACAACCGCGACTACCCGCAGGATTGCGCGTGGGTGACTCATCTCACCGGCTACGAGTTCGGCCGCGAGCCCTTCCCGTCGCCCAACACCGAGAAGGCGCCGCCGCAAAGCCCGCTGAAGCGCGAGCGTTGCCCGCAGAACTTCTTCGACCCCGTGCTCGCGCGGTTCGCGCGCGAGTCGGGCAAGGTGACGTTCGCCTATCGCACGGAACTCGCTTCGTTCGAGGACGACGGCGACAAGGTCATTGCGACGTTGAAGTCCGAGGATGGCACGACGCGCACCGTCGAAGCGAAGTACCTCGTCGGCTGCGACGGCGGCGCGAGCACGGTGCGCCAGGCGCTGGGCATCGGCATGACCGGCGAGCCGGTGCTGACCTACACCACCAACTGCGTGTTCCGCTGCGACGGCCTGGAGAAGCTGCACGACAAGAAGCCGGGCTACCGCTTCATCTTCATCGGGCCCGAGGGCACGTGGGCCACGCTGGTCGCCATCAACGGGCGCGACCAGTGGCGCTTCTCGCTGGTCGGCGACAACGAGAAGCGGCAGGTCTCCGAAGAGGAGATGCGCGCGGCGATCAAACGCGCCGTGGGCCGCGACTTCGAATTCGAGATCCTTTCGATGCTCCCGTGGGTGCGCCGCCAGCTGGTCGCGGATTCGTACGGCAAGGGGCGCGTGTTCATCGCCGGCGATGCCGCGCACCTGACCTCGCCGACCGGCGGCTTCGGCATGAACACCGGCATCCTCGATGCCGTCAACCTCAGCTGGAAGCTCGCCGGCGTGCTGCAAGGCTGGGGCGGCGCGCACCTGCTGGAAAGCTACGAGATCGAGCAGCGGCCGGTCGCCATCCGCAACGTCACCGAGGCCGGCGACAACCTGAAGCGCATGCTCTCGCCGCGCATCCTCAAGCCGGACCCGCGCGTGTTCGACATGAACGACCCGGACGTCGAGAAGGCCCGCAAGGAATATGGCGACCGCTACACCGAGATGATGAAGCGCGAGTGGTACTCCATCGGCATCCACCTCGGTTATGTCTACGAGCGCTCGCCGGTGATCGTGCCCGACGGCACGCCGGCGCCGCCCGATGAAGTGTCGACGTACAAGCCGACGGCAAGGCCCGGCTCGCGCGCACCGCACGTGTGGCTGGCGCCGGAGCAGTCGCTGCTGGACCTGTTCGGGCGCGAGTTCGTGCTGCTGCGTTTCGATGCGTCGGCGAAGGTCGACGCGCTCACCGATGCCGCGCGTGCGGCCGGCGTGCCGTTCAAGGTGGCCGACATCGCCAACGAAGAAGCGGCGCGACTCTACGAACGCAAGCTGGTGCTCGTGCGCCCGGACGGCCAGGTGGCCTGGCGCGGCGACGCCCTGCCCGCCGACGTGCGCGCGCTGATCGACACCGTGCGAGGCGCGGGCGCCCCGCAAACCGAAACGACGAAAGAAAAACCCGAGGAGGTCCGCGCGTGAAACTGGCGGTCTACGACAACCACCGCATCGGCGTCGTCGAGGGCGACCAGCTTTACGACGTGACGAACGTCGTGCCGTTCGCGCTCGACGCGCTGCCCGCGCAGCGCATGAACTGGCTCATCTCGCGCTGGCCCGAATCCAGGCTGCAGGTCCTGAAGCTGCGCGATGAAGCCAGGCCGGTTCCCGTGGCCAGCGTCAAGCTGCTGCCGCCCAACCCCGCCCCGCCGCACGTGTTCGCGGCGCCGGCGAACTACCAGAAGCACATCGGCGAACTCGGCGACCGTGTCGTCACCAAGAAGGGCCGCACCGCGCGCGAGCAGGGCTTCTTCCTCAAGGCACCGGCCTCGCTGGTGGGCGCGGGCGGCGTGATCGCTTTGCCGAAGGGCTCGACGCGCCGCTTCGACCACGAGAGCGAACTCGCGGTGATCATCGGCAAGCCCGGCCGCGACATCCCGCGCGGCGACGCGATGAAACACGTCTTCGGCTACAGCTGCCTGATCGACGCCACGATGCGCATCGAGCCCGGCGTGGCGGAAGAAGAGCGCTCGATGCGCAAGTCCTTCGAAGGCTTCACGCCGATGGGGCCGTACCTCGTCACCGCCGACGAAGTGGCGGACCCCGGCAACCTGCAGAACCGCCTGTGGGTGAACGGCGAGCTCAAGCAGGAAGCCAACACCAGCGCGATGATCGTCGGCATCGCCGAGCTGATCGAGCTGGTGTCCTCCGTGCTGCCGCTGCAGGTGGGCGACGTCATCGCCACCGGCACGCCGGAAGGCGTGGGCCCGTTCGGCCCCGGGGACGAAGTGCGCATTGCGATTGAACACGTGGGTGACATGACCGTGCACGTGCGCGAGCGGGACACGATCTCGCCGCGACCTTATTAGGAGACAAGCCATGGCCCACCGCATCCCCTGCGCCTTCATCCGCGGCGGCACCAGCAAGGCCCTGGTGTTCCACCTGAAGGACCTCCCCGCCAACCGCAGCGAGTGGGACGCGATCTTCCTGCGCGCCATGGGCTCGCCGGACCCGTACGGCCGCCAGCTCGACGGCATGGGCGGCGGCGTGTCGTCGCTCTCCAAGGTGTGCGTGATCGGGCCGCCCAGCGTGCCGGGCGCGGATGTCGACTACACCTTCGCGCAGGTGCAGGTGAAGGAAGCGCGCGTGGACTACAGCGGCAACTGCGGCAACATGTCCTCGGCGATCGGGCCCTTTGCCGTCGATGAGAAGCTGGTGGACGTGGCGCGCAACGGCGAAGTGCAGGTGCGCATCCACAACACGAACACGCGCAAGATCATCCACTCCACGTTCGAGGTGCGCGATGGGCGCAGCGTGGAAACGGGCGCGCTGGAAATCCCCGGCGTGCACGGCACCGCCGCACCGATCCGGCTGGACTTCCTCGAACCGGGCGGCGCATCCACCGGCAAGCTGCTGCCCACCGGCAACGCGGCGGACGACCTGCTGGTCACCGGCATCGGCAAGGTGCCGGCGTCGATGGTCGATGCGGCGAACGCCTGCGTCTTCATCGACGCGCGCACGCTGGGCCTGCGCGGCACGGAGCTGCCCGACGAGATCGAAGCGAACGCGAATGTGCTGGACCAGCTGCGCGAAGTCCGCCTCTACGCCTCGGTCAAGATGGGCATCACGCGCAGCCTCGACGACGCGCGCAACAAGCCGATGATCCCGATGATCGCCTTCGTCAGCGCGCCGCAGGACAGCCCCATCATCGGCGGCGGCACCGTGCGCAAGGAAGACTGCGACCTCGTCGTGCGCATGATCTCCAACGGCCAGCCGCACCGCGCGCTGCCGCTCACCGGCTCGCTGTGCACGGCGGTTGCCGCGCAGATCGAGGGCAGCATCCCGCACCAGTTGGCCAATGCGCGTCGAGGGCAGCCGCTGCGGCTGGCCATGCCGTCCGGCGTGCTCAGTGTCGACGCGTCTGTCGTCAGGCGCGAAGCCGGCTGGCACGCCGAGCACGGTTCGTTCTACCGCACCACCCGCAGGTTGTTTGAAGGATGGGTCTACGCATGAAGTACTTCCGCCGCCTCCTGGTCGCGCTGGCCGTCGCCGCGCCGCTGTTCGCGCACGCGCAGGCCTGGCCCACCAAGACCGTGAAGCTGGTCATCCCCTACCCGCCGGGCGGGCTGGCCGACTCGTTCGCACGCGCGCTGGCCGACGGCCTGTCGGACCGCCTGAAGCAGACCGTCATCGTCGACAACAAGCCCGGCGGCAGCCTGATCATCGGCACGGACCTCGTCGCGAAGTCGCCGCCGGACGGCTACACGATCCTGCTGGGCAGCGTGTCGAGCCTCGGCATCAACGCCTCGGCCTTCAAGAAGCTGCCCTACGACCCGCTGAAGGACTTCGCGCCGGTGTCGCTGGTGTTCCGCACACCCCTCTTCCTGATGGTGTCGCCCTCGGTGCCTGCCAACAACGTGAAGGAGCTGACGGCATATGCCAAGGCGAACCCGGGGCAACTGAGCTACGCATCGCTCGGCCACGGCAGCTCGCTGCACCTTTCCGGTGAGCTGTTCAAGACGCTGGGCGGCATCGACCTCGTGCACGTACCCTACAAAGGCACGACCACCGCGTTCCCCGACCTGCTGACCGGGCGCGTGAGCATGATGTTCGACGGCGGCGCGCTGCTGCCGCAGGCCAAGGAAGGCAAGCTGAAGATGATGGCCGTGACCAGCACGAAGCGGCTGGCCAGCATGCCCGACATTCCGACGATGGCCGAGAGCGGCTTGCCGGGCTACGAGATGGACTTCTGGTTCGGCATCGTCGCGCCCGCGGGCACGCCGGGCGCCATCACCGACCGCCTCGCCCACGAGATCGCCGAAGTGGAGAAGACGCCCGCTTTCCGCACGCGCCTGACCTCCTTCGCGCAAGTGCAGTACGAAACCGGCACGCCTGCCGCGATGGCGGTGGTGATGAAGAAGGACCTGGAGTTCTGGGCCAAGCTGCTGCGCGATTACAAGGTGGAGCCGCAGTGACCATGGAAGCCGCGCCCTCGCCGCGCACCTTCGAAGTCATCCGCGACCAGATCCGCACGCAGCTGGCACTGGGCCGCCTGAAGGCCGGCGACAAGCTGCCCGCCGAGCGCGAGCTCGCGGCGAACTTCAACGCGTCACGTACGGCGGTGCGCGAAGCACTGCGCGGGCTCGAGATGTCCGGCGTGATCGAGCTGCGCAAGGGCGTCAAGGGCGGCGCGTTCATCAAGGAAGGCGACCCCGGCGTCGTCACGCGCTCGTTCGGCGACATGGTGAACCTGGGCCGCATCACGCTGGAGAGCCTGACCGAGAGCCGCGTTCTCATCACGGATTCGATCATCCGCCTCGCATGCGAGCGCGGCAGCACCGAAGACTTCGACGCGCTCGAAGCCAGCATCGAGAAGACCGAGGCCTTCACGCGCGAAGGCCGCATCGAGGACCGGCGGCGCCAGCTGCTGCACTTCTACCACCTGCTGGGGGTGGCCACGCGCAACGAGGTGATGGTGATCATCATGGACGCGCTCACCGACATCGTGCTGAAGGTGATGGCGCGCGACGACACAGCGCCGCGCCTGGACACATCCAAGGCGCACCGCGCCATCCTGCAGCAGCTGCGCAAGCGCGACGCGGCCAAGGCCGCCGAGCTGATGACCGCGCACCTGGAGAACCTGCACGGCCACCTCTTCCTCGCCTCGAAAAAACCCACTCGCAGCAAGACGCCATGATCCGCCGCCGTACCTTCATCGCATCCTCGGCATCCGCCCTCGCCCTGCCCGCATTCGCACAAGGCACGTTCCCCAGCAAGGTCGTCCGCATCGTCGTGCCCTTCCCGGCCGGCGGCGGCATCGACGTGATGATCCGCGCCATCGGGCAGGAGCTGTCGCAGAAGTGGGGCCAGCCGGTCGTCATCGAGAACAAGGCCGGCGCCGGCTCGCTGATCGGCGCCGACTACGTGGCGCGCCAGCCCGCCGACGGGCACACGTTGCTGGCCACGGTGAACCAGACCTTCACGTCCAACCGTTACCTCTACAAGACGCTACCCTACGACCCCGACAAGAGCTTCGTGCCCATCATCGAGATGGTGGAGAGCGAGCAGTTCATCCTCGCCAGTTCGGCGGTGCCGGCGAAGGACCTGAAGGAATTCGTCGCGCTCGCGAAGAAGGACCCGGTGAAGTACCCCTACGGCTCCTTCGGGCCGGGCACGCAGCCGCACCTGGCGTTTGCCACGCTCGCCAAGCGCGAGAACATCGACCTGACGCACGTCCCGTACAAGGGCATCGCGCCGCTGATGACCGCGCTGGCCGCGGGCGAGGTGGCCGTCTCCACCGGCAGCGGCAGCGTGGCCGGTGCGCTGATGCAGGCCGGCAAGATGAAGCCGCTGGCGATCACGAGCAAGCAGCGTTCGCCGCTCTACCCCAACGTGCCCACCGCGCAGGAGCAGGGGTACGGTTACCTCAACGCGTCGATCTGGTATGGCCTGTTCGCGCCCGCGGGCACGCCGCAAGCCGTCGTCGACAAGATCAACGCCGATGTCCGCGCCCTGCTGCGCGACCCGGCTTTCGCCGAGAAGAACGCCACTTCGCGCAACCTCACGGTGGTGGCCGGCACGCCGCAGCAATTCGCCGCGGTGATCCGTGAAGAGACCGCCGTAGTGGCCGAGATGATCCGCGCCGCGGACGTGAAACCCGAGTGACGATGAGGCCTGCAGTCGATTTCGAGAGCGCGCAGGATTTGCCTGCGCTGTACAAGCTGCTGGACGAGGTGCAGGTGAAGAACGGCTGGGCGAAGGCCAAGCCGGCCATCGTGCCCGAGCCGCGCCATCCCTTCGTGGGCCACCGCTGGCGTTATGCCGACACGCGCGCCGCGCTGCACGTGGCGGGCCGACTGGTGGGCACCGAGTGGGCCGAGCGCCGCAACCTGATCATGGCCAACCCGCACCCGGGTAACGACTACGCCACCGTGCCCACCATCGTCGGCGCGTACCAGATGGTGAAGGCCGGCGAAACGGCGCGCAGCCACCGGCATACGCCGAACGCGATGCGCGTGGTGCTCGACGCTGCGCCGGGTACGTACACCGTGGTCGAAGGCATGAAGGTGCCGATGGAGCCCGGCGACGTGCTGCTCACGCCCAACTGGTGCTGGCACGGGCATGCGAACGAGAGCGACAGCGATGCGTACTGGATCGACTTCCTCGACGCGCCGCTGGCCATCGGCATCGGCCCCGTGTTCTTCCAGCATTACCCCGACGTGAACGAGCCCTCGGACGGCATCGACGCGACGTCGCCGATGCGGTTTGCGTTCGCCGACTACGCCGCGAAGGCGGCCGCCGCGCCGGAGGTTGCGCCGGGTGTGCGCCAGCACCTGCTGGGGCCGGTGACGCTGACGACGTTCGACCGCGTCGCCATTGCGATGGCGGCGGGCACCCACTGGGAGCCGGTGCGTTCCAGCATCAACCAGATCTACACCGTGGTGCAGGGCGCCGGCCGCTCGCGCATCGGCGGCAAGGAGTTCGACTGGCAGCGCGGCGACATGATCGCGGCGCCGTGCTGGCTGGAGCAGCAGCACGATGCGAGCGAGGACGCGATCCTGCTGCGGGTGTCGGATGAGCCGCTGATGCGGATGCTGGGGTGGGTGGTGGTGGGGCAGCCCTAGGCGGCGCGGCTGCCGTCGGCTATGCTCGCCGGCAGCCATGAGTCTTGCAGTACTGCTGGCCAAGCACCAGCTTTCCCACCTGGAAGCCGTGCTGCGTGCCGCAGCCATCGACCTCGACATTGCCGCCGACCTGACCGATGCCGACCTGCAGTCACTCGGCATCGCGCTCGGCGACCGCAAGCGCCTGTTGCGCGCGCTCGCCGGCGCGAGCCAGGCCATCCGGCCCGATGGCGAGCGGCGCATGCTCACGGCCTGCTTCATCGACCTGGCCGGCTTCACCGCGCTGAGCACACAGCTGGACCCGGAGGAGCTGCGCCGCGCCGTGGGCGAGTACCAGCAACTTGCCACGCGCGTCATTGGCGAATGGCAGGGCGCCGTGGCGCAATACCTCGGCGATGGCGTGCTCGCTTACTTCGGCTACCCGCGCGCGCACGAGGACGACGCGGAGCGCGCGGTCCGCGCCACCGTGGCCATCGTGGAGGGAACTGGCAAGTTGTCGGTTGCGGGCCGCCCGTTGCGCGCTCGCTGCGGCATTGCGACCGGCCTCGTCGTCGTCGGTGGCGTGGTCGCAAGCGAGCTCGTGGCCGGCTCCGTGGCCGTGGGTGAAGCACCGAATCGCGCCGCCCGGCTGCAGGGCCATGCCGCGCCCGGAGACGTGGTGGTGGATGCGGCGACTCGGCGCCTGCTCGGGCCGGGTGTCCAGCTGGAAGAACTCGGCGAGGTCGCTTTCAAGGGGTTCTCCGCGCCGGTCGGGTGCTGGCGCGTAAGCGGCACTGCGGCCGCGCCCGCGCGATTCCAGGCACCCGATGTTTCGTCCGAGCTCGTCGGGCGAGAGAAGGAGGCCGCCGTGTTGCGGGACGCATGGCGGTCGGCATGCGACGGCCGAGGCCGCTCGGTGGTCGTCAGCGGCGAGCCTGGCATCGGCAAGTCGCGGCTGGCCGGCGAAGCGTGTGCCAATGCAAGCGAAAGCGGTGCGGCTTCGCTCCTGCTCCAAGGCTCGCCGCACCACACGGCCACCGACCACTACCCGCTGCGCCACGCATTGGAAGTCCATGGCGCCCGCACCGGCGACCCGAAGTCGCTCGAGGACAGGCTGGCCGGGTGGATGGCCGAATTCGCGAGGCTGGACGCGCCGTCGGCGCTTACCCGTGCCAAAGGTCTTGCACCGCTCTTCGAAGGCGGGGGCACGGCGGCGTCGCACGCGCTGCGCGAGCAACTCGTGGAACTGGTGTGCGATGCGGCATCGAAGCGGCCGGTGCTGGTGCTGGTGGAGGACGCGCACTGGATCGACCCTTCCACGTCCGAATGGCTGCGCGCCCTGGCTGCGGCCCTCCGCAGCCGGCGCGTCCTGCTGATCGCCACCACGCGGCCGGAAAAGACCATCGCCACCCAGTTGCGCGCGGACACCGAAGTGCCGCTGGAACAGCTGGCGCCCGCGGCGGCGCACGCGCTCGTCGATCGCGCAACCCACGGCAACAGCCTGCCGCGGCGCGTGGTGGACGCCATCGTCCAACGCGGTGGCGGAGTCCCCCTCTACCTCGAGGAGATCGCGCGGGCGGTGGTCGAGGCCGAGAGCCGCGGCGCGGCAACCGTCGACGTCCCCGAAACACTGCAGGCATCGCTGCTGTCCCGCTTCGACCGCCTCGGCACCGCGCGCGAGCTCCTGCAACTGGCTTCCGTCATCGGGCGCAGCTTCGATGTCGACCTTCTGGCGGCACTCGCGGGAACCGACGCACCCGATGTGCTTGCTTCCCTCGATCGTGTCGCGCAGGCCGGGCTCGTCCTTCCCCCGCGCGAGCAAGGCCCGCGCGAATGGACCTTCAAGCATGCGCTCATCCGCGAGAGCGCGTACTCGACGCTGCTGTTGTCCGCTCGGCGGGAGCTCCACGGCCGCTTGGCGGACCTGATCGCGGCCCGCGGCTCGGGCGACAGCGGCCGCGCGGAGGCCGCGGCCTGGCACCTCACGGCCGCCGGCCGCAGCCGGGAAGCCATCGAGGCCTGGAACGTTGCCGGCGCGAGTGCGGCGCGCCGCGGGGCTGCCGGCGAGGCGCAGCAGCACTACGAGCAAGCCCTGGCGCTTATCCGGGGGCAGGCGGCGGGGCCCGAACGCGACGCGCAGGAGCTCGCGCAGTTGCTGAAGCTCGGCCCGCTGGTGATGATGGCGCGGGGTGTCGGTGTGCCGGTCAGCATCGAGATCTATGAACGCGCCCGCGAGCTGTCGCTGCACGCAGGTACGCCCGCCCAGCGGTTCTCGATCGCGTTCGGGCTGTGGTATTCGTACGAGCACCAGGGCCGCACGGCGCAACAGGCCGCGATGCTGCAGGCCATGCGTGAGATGGCGGCGGCGTCCGGCGACCCGCGTGAGCAGTTGCAGGTCCACCATGCCGAGTGGGAAACGCTGCTGAACCGCGGCGAGCTGCAGGCAACGATCCGCGCGGCGGACGCCGGCCTCGCGCTCTATGACCCGCGCGACCGGCCACTCTACCTGCGCCATTTCGGCGGCCACGATCCTGCGGTATGCGCCCTCTCGTACCGCGGTGCCGCGCAATGGTCGCTGGGCCAGTCGCAACTGGCCCGGCGCACGTTCGACGAGGCACTCGAGCGCGCCACGCAGGCGTCGGACCTGGGCTCGCGACTCATTGCCACCATCACGCTGGGCGGGCTTTGCTTCATGGGCCGCGAGCCCGAGCGCATGCTGGCGGTCGTTCCGCCATTGCTGGAGGACTGCCGCCGCGCCGGGTTCGCGACCGGCATCCTCACCCTTGCCATCGGCTGGGCCAACGCCATGCTGGGCCGCGAGCACGACCTTGCGCAGATGCACCGCACGGTTGAAGGGCTGCGGCGACACGGGGTGCGCATCCGCCTGGCCTACTACGAACTCGTGCTCGCGGACACGTTGCGCCTCCATGCCGATGTGGCGGGCGGGCTGCAGCAGGTGGCGCGGTCAAGGGACTTGGCCAGCACCTACTCGGACGCGACGGTTGCGGCGAAGATCGGGCTGGTCGAGGGAGACCTGCACCTGCTGGCTGGCAACGAGGAACGTGCCCTGCAGTGCTGGCGCGAGACGCTGGACGTGTGCCGCCGCTATGGGTCCGTGTTCCTGGAGCTGGACGCCGCGCTTCGGATCGCTCGCGTGGAGGAGCGGCAGGGGCGCAGCAGCAGCGCAGCTGGGACCGTCGAGAAACTGCTGCTGCAGCGGCTCGACCGGGATGAGCGAGGTGCCATCGTCGAAGATGCGCGGCGCTGGTTGGCCGGCAAGATCGCGGGGCAGGCGGACACGCCAAGTTCAGCGTCGAATCGACAGCGCTGACGTCGAATCGACATCACCTCGAACGCAACGCACTCGCTATCCGCGAAAGAGGCGCCGGGCATCGTCGTTGCCTTCGTCGATCGATTCGGGAACGTCGAACTTAGTCTGACTAGAACTCCATCACCAAGAGGGGGTGCGTTTTCCCAACGTCGCGCATCAGACTTCCGTCTTGCCCCGAGTGTTTTTGTTCATTCCTCGGCCTGAGAGACGCACTTCTCACGGAACATGTCTTCGACGCAGGGAGAGACATGAAACGGAGAACAGCGCTGGCAAGCACTTTCGCGGCGATCGTCGCGGCGCCGCTTTCGACATCCGCAGCAATGCCGCGTCCGCACGGGTTGCCTGCGGCAGTAAGCGACCTCCTCGCGCTGCCGGAAGACCGCATCGACGTCGGCCGCGCGTCGCTCGTCCTCGCACGCGAGGTTTACCCTCGCCTCGACGTCGAGAGGTACTCATCGAGGATCGATGAGATGGTGCGTGGCGCCCGGCAGTACATGGCCAGCCAGCCGAGCCGCAACTACATCGACACGCTGATCGCATTCAACACGTACATGTTTCGCCATTGGGGCATGGCGTACGACCATGCCGCCGACGCGAGGGACAAGCAGGCCAACTACTTCCTCAACGGCATCCTCGACACGCGCAAGGGGATGTGCATCACGATGCCGCTGCTGTACATGTCAGTGGCGCAGCGCCTTCCTCTTTTCGTTCGCGGAGTCACAGCGCCCCTCCACTGCTTCCTGCGCTACGTGCGGCTCGCGGCGCCGCACCACAACATCGAGGTCACCAGCGGCGGTGGCGTGCTCAGCGACGCTGAGTACATCAGGCGGTACGGTGTACCGCAGAGGGGACTGGAAAGCGGCGCCTACATGCGCACGCTGACGATGCGGGAGTACCTCGGCATCGTGATGCTGCAGATCCCCTTGGTCATCTACCGTCAGGGAAGGACGCAGGAGGCGCTCGCCTACTTCGAGGCGATCCACGAACTCGATCCGCGCGATGTCGTTTGTCTTGACTACCTGGCGCGGTTCTGGAGAGCCGAAGGGCAGATGGGGAAGAGCGAGGCTTACCGACGCAAAGCGGTGGAGCTGGGAATTTCCTATGGAACGGAGCGGCAATGAAGTCGAGATCAATCTTTGCGGCGCTGGCGCTTGTGTTTGCCGTCGCAGCCTCCGCGTCGGCTTCCGACCCTCCGGCTTTGGGCGATCGGCTCACCCGGCTCGGTTACGCCGAAGCGAACCCACTGACGCAGTTCGACCCGACCGGCCTGGACTGTGTCACCGCGGACGGGTTCACCAAGTGCCGCTTTCCGGGCGGTCCGTCGTTCAGGGTCCCTGCGCAGCCCGGTTTTCCTGCGTACATGGGGCCAACGCATCCGCTCTATCACGCGTACGATGTGGTGCAGCGGCTCGCTCCTGCTGATCGTGAGTGCGTGCTGAAGATGCTCAAGGACAATCCCACGCCGGGTCTTCCGAATGCGGCAACGGCTGCAGGCACACCGAACAATGCGGTGGTGGAATTCGTGACCGACAGCAACATCGTGACCTCGTTCCTGACCAACGACCTCAATACGGGCGCGCAGCTCGTCGTCAACATCACGGGACCGGGCAGCCGATTCGGACCAGGTTATGTGGCGAGGACGGTGACCGACGGTGTCTTGCACACGTATGGTGAGGGCACGAACTTTATCCAGTCGTCATTGATGCCATCGCTCTTGACTGCAGTTGCAAACGAATATGTGTGGGGGCGCGAGATGAAGATGATCGTCCAACGATGCACTTGCCGGAGGTGACGGCTTGCGGCCCGGTTCTGCGACTTGCTTGGGATTCGTGGCAGCCGCCGCACTTCCAGCCCTCTACATCGGTGTGTTCCATCCCCTGACGGGTGATCACGACCTGCTGTCGATGCTGGCGACGACGTTCATCATGGCCTACTTTTCGGCAGTCGCGGCGGTCCTGATCGGCGTCCCCTCGTATTTCGCACTCCGGAGGCTGAACCTGGTGAAGTGGTGGTCAGCAACGGTTTTCGGGGCGCTGGCCGGTGCGGTCGTCCGCGGCGTCGCAACTATCCCTGCTGACCCGGAACCGGCGGTGTTGTTGCGTTTCGCGCTGCTGGGCGCTGCTGCCGGCTTCCTCTTCTGGCTGATCTGGAGGCAGGGGCACGGCGCGCTCCACGATTAAAAGACGTGCAGCCGGCCCGTGCAACATGCTTCGCCTTCGTGGCGGCGTCCGTGCTACCCGCACTGTGCGTAGGCATCGGGGATCCGCTGACCGGCAATCGCGCGGCCGACACGATGCTGGTGACGTTCTTCATCATGTACTACTTCTCCGCTGTCGCGACAGTCCTGTTTGGCGTTCCAGCTTACTTTGCCATGCGGAAATTCAGGGCGATCCGTTGGTGGTCGGCCACTCTCGTTGGCATCTTTGCGGGGGTCGTCATGCGTCGCGGGGTAGCCTTGCCGGGCGGCTATGCGAGTTTTGAAGACCTGTGGAACTTCGGCATGCTCGGGGCTGCCGCCGGCTTCCTGTTCTGGGCGGTCTGGCGCCTGGGGCATGGGCCGGACGCACCTGGCCCGAAATAGAGCGAGAAGCTGGCGCTTGCGGAAACGGCGCGCCACCCTCGCCTTCGCGCTGTCCGGCCACGCGATGGTCAACCGCAGCTAAGCTAGCGTCGATGCCCCCCACCGACCATCCCTTCGGCAAGCCTCCCAGCGGCATCCGCCGCCGCATGTACGAGATCATCTTCGAGTCGGACACGCGCGCCGGCCGCATGTTCGACACGCTGGTGATCGTCGCCATCCTCGTCGTCGTGGTGGTGATGGCCGACAGCGTGCGGGCATGGAACCTCAGGTTTCGCACGTTCTTCGAAGTCACCGAGTGGATGTTCACGGCGCTCTTCACGCTGGAATACCTCGCGCGGCTGGCGTCGGTGCAACACCCCTTGCGATACGCGCGCAGCTTCTTCGGTGTGGTGGACCTGCTCTCTGTCCTGCCGACTTACCTGGCCCTGTTCCTGCCCGAGCTGCACGCACTGATCGACGTGCGCATCCTGCGCCTGCTGCGCATCTTCCGCATCTTCAAGCTGACGAGCTACATCGCCGAATACCAGGTGATGGCCGAGGCTTTGGTGGCCAGCCGCCGCAAGATCATGGTTTTCCTGGCCGCGGTGCTGATGGTGGCGCTGGTGCTCGGCACCCTGCTTTATGTCGTGGAGGGCCCGGACAACGGGTTCCGCGACATCCCGACGTCGGTGTACTGGGCGATCACGACGATCACCACCGTCGGCTTCGGCGACATCACGCCCAAGACGGAACTCGGGTGCCTCATCGCGTCGCTGATGATGCTGATCGGGTGGGGCACGCTCGCGGTGCCGACGGGCATCGTCACCGCCGAGATGACGGTGCGGCGTCACGCGTGGCCCGTGGCGGCCGAAGCGCGGACGTGCGCGTCCTGCGGCACGGGCGGCTACGGGTCGGAGGCGAAGTTCTGCCAGATGTGCGGGAGCGGGTTGGCGCCGGGCGACTCGGGCAAGATCGCCTCCTGACATGCCCGACGCCTCTTTCCTCTCCATCGCCCTCACCGCGGTCGAAACCTCAGCCACCCTCGCCTTCGCGTTGTCCGGCCTGCTCGAGGCCGCACGCAAACGCCTCGACCCCGTCGGCGTCTGCATCGTGGCCGGCCTCGCCGCCTTCGGCGGCGGTACGTTGCGCGACGTGCTGCTCGACCGTCGCCCGTTCTTCTGGGTCGCGCACTCCGAATGGCTGTGGGCGCTGCTCGCGCTTTGCGTACTCGCGATGGCTTTCCTGCGCAGTCGTCACTTCGCACCGACGGAGCGCGCGATGCAATGGCCCGATGCGCTCGGCCTCGGACTGTTCAGCGCGAGCGGTACCCAGCTCGCGCTGGCGCAAGACCTCCCCGGCATCGTCGCCGTGCTCATGGGCGTGATCACCGCCACCTTCGGCGGCGTGCTGCGCGACATCGTCTGCAATGAAATTCCTGCTGCACTGCGGGACCACAGCCCGTACGCGGTCTGCGCATTCGTCGGTGGGTGGGTGCTGGTACTGGCGCAGCACGCCGGCACGCCGGCGGGCATCGCGCTGCTGCTTGGCGCCGCGTGCGCAAGCGGGCTGCGCGTGCTGGCGATGCTCACCGGCTTCTCACTGCCGCGCTGGTCCTCGGGCAGCGGCCCGGGCTGACGCAGCGCCGACAGGCGGTTTTGCGTTGGCGGGGCGCGGTCCGCAAGAATGGGCCGCAACAACGACGAGGAGCTGCTATGAAGTACGTGACCGTTTCCCGGCGTCAATGGATCTCCACCGCGGCCGCGGTGTGCTGCGCGGCCGCCATGCCACGCGCCACCCGCGCGGCGGCGCTGCAGGTGCCCACGGTGGACAGCCTCACCGTCAAGGTGGTGACGGACAGCAGCTACGACACGCCCCGCCCGCAAACCAACAAGTGGGTGCGCGTGGAGCGGGTGCCCTTCGTCTCGCGCGCCGACTACCGCCGCGCGCTGCACAACGAGTGGGGCCTGTCGCTCGGGCTGGAGTCGCGCATCGGCACCGACAGGCGCACGATGATGCTCGACTTCGGATACACCCCCGCGGCGCTGATGAACAACATGGAGATCGTGGGCGTGCGGCCCGAGCAGCTGCAGGCCCTGATCGTCAGCCACGGCCACTTCGACCACTACGGCGGGCTCGTCGCGCTGCTGCAGAAGTACCGCGACAAGCTGCCCGCCGACCTCAAGCTGTACGTGGGCGGCGAGGAGAACTTCTGCATCCGCAAATCGCAGACCGCGCAGCCCGGCCACTTCAGCGACTTCGGTGCGCTGGACCGCCGCGAGCTCGCCGCGCTCAAAGTGGCGGTGGTGCCGTGCGAGCAGCCGCGGGTGATCGAGGGCCACGCGTTCAGCACCGGCATCATCCAGCGCCGCAGCTTCGAGCGCGTGCTGCCGAACACCTTCGTCGACTTCTCGATGAAGGACGGCCTGGGCTGCAACATGCCCGCCGAAAACGCCAAGGCGGAAGGCAAGCTCGCGCCCGACAACCACCTGCACGAACACGGCACGGTGTTCAACGTGAAGGACCGCGGCCTCGTGGTCATCACATCGTGCGGACACGCCGGCGTGGTGAACACGGTGAAGCAGGCGATGGAGGTTTCCGGCATCGACAAGCTGCACGCCGTGATGGGCGGCATCCACCTCTTCCCCGCGCCGGACGACTACATCCTCAAGACCATCGAGGAACTCAAGGCCATGTCGCCCGATGTCGTGGTGCCCCTGCACTGCTCGGGCCCCGGCTTTGTCAACGCGATGCGCAACATCTTCGCGGACCGGCTGGTGACCTCGACCACGGGCACCATCATCTCCTTCGGCGCTGCGTGAGCGTCGCGCGGCGGCGCCTGCTTGCGGCGGCCGCGGCCTGCGCCGCCCTGCCCGGCCGCGCGCAGCAGCGCACCGGTGCCGCGCGGATGATGGACGACCTGATGAATGGGCGTGGGCCGATCGGCGGCCCCTTCACCTTGCAGGGCGTCGACGGCAGGCCGGTGCGGCTCGCCGACTTCTCCGGAAAGGTGGTACTGCTGTACTTCGGGTACACCGGCTGCGCCGACGTGTGCCCGACCGATCTGGTGCAGATGGCACGCTTGCTCTCGTTGCTGGGCAAGGACGCAGCGCAGGTGCAGCCCGTCTTCGTCACGCTCGATCCGCAGCGCGACACCGCGGCCGTGGTCCGTGAATACGTGAAGTCGTTCGACGCGCGCATCGTCGGCCTGCGCGGCAGCGAGGCCGAAACGCGGCGCGTGGCCACCGCGTACAAGGTGGCCTATGAGAAGGTGCCGGCCACGCGCGGCTATTTCATCGACCACACGGCGTTCTTCTACCTGCTGGACCCGGCCGGCCGCTATGTCGCGTTCATGCCGCCGGGCACCAGCGCCGAGCGCATGCTGGCGCTGGTGAAGGACAACCTCGGCCTGCTGCGCTGAGCGCCGCTCAGTCCACCTTCATCCCCGACTCGCGGATGATCGGTGCCCACTTGGCGATCTCGTCCTTCGTGATCGTGCCCAGCTCCGCCGGGCCGGCCTTCATCGCGGTCGCGCCCTGCGCGGTGAAGAACGCCTCCATCTCCGGCATGGCCTGCACCGACGCGACGGCCTTGCGCATCTGCTCCACCATGTCCTTCGACACGCCCTTGGGGGCATACATCGCCACCCACAGCTCACCGACGAGGCCGGGCACCGCGTCGATCGCCAGCGGCACGTTGGGCAGTGCGGGCGCACGATGCAGCGAGGGCACCGCCAGTGCCTTGAGCTGCCCGCCCTTGACGAACTGGAGGCACGCAGGGATCGTGCTCACCATGATGTCGAGCGTGCCGCCGATCACGTCGGTGAGCGCGGGCGCCACGCCCTTGTACGGCACGTGCGTGATCTGCACGCCCTGCGACTTCTTGAGCATCTCCATCAGCAGGTGCGAGAAGGTCCCGTTGCCCGACGAGCCGTAACTGAGCTTGCCGGGCTCCTTGCGCGCGAGCGCCACAAGCTCCTGCAAGGTATTCGCCGGAAACTTGGGGTTCACGACGATGGCGTGCTGCACGACGGCGATGCCCGCCACAGGCTCGAAGTCCGCGATCGGGTCGAAGCCGGTGGACTTGTACAAGCTGGGGTTCACCGCCTGCGCGCTGTTCACCGTGACCATCCACACGCTGCCGTCCTTCGGCGCGGATTTCGCAACCCATGCCGAGCCCACGTTGCCGCCCGCGCCGGGGCGGTTCTCCACGACGACGTTCGCGCCGGTGAACTGCGGCAGCCGCGCAGCGACGGCGCGCGCCATCACATCGTTGGAACCGCCGGCGGCCTGCGGCACGATGAGCGTCATCTGCTTGGGCAGCGTCGATTGCGCGAAAGCAGGCAAGGCGGCGGCAAGCGGCGCAAGCGCAAGGCCTGCGGCGACACGGCGGCGAACGGGATCGTAGGGGCTCATGACTTCGTCTCCTTCTTGATCAATGCCTGGTCCTGCCCGATCTTCGGCGCAGGCGTGCGGATGGTGCCGGGCGTGCGCGACAAACGCGGGAACACGTTGTGCATGAGGATGCTGCCCAGCTCCGGGTCCGGCACGTCCACCAGCACCTGCCGCTGTTTCACGTGCGGCTCTTTCACGATCTCATCCACGTTGAGGACCGGGCCGACGGTCACTTCGTATTCGGCGAAGTGGGCCAGGTTCTCCTGCAGCGTGCGCTGCGCGATGAAGCCGCCGATCAGCGCGTCGAGTTCATCGATGTTGGCGATGCGCGCGGAGTTGTCGATGAAGCGCGGGTCGAGCGCGAGCTCGGGCCGGCCGATGGCGGCCATCACGCGCTCGGCCATGCGCTGCGTCGAGCCGGACATCACCATCCAGTGGCCGTCGCTGCACAGGTAGGCATTGCGCGGCGCGGCATTCTCGGCCCGGTTGCCGAGGCGGCGCGGGCGCTTGCCCGTGTGTTGGTAGATGGCCGCGTCGGGGCCGAGCACGCCGATCATCGGTTCGAGCAGCGACAGGTCCACCACCTGCCCTTGCCCGCCGTTGACTTCCACTTCGCGCACGGCCGCGAGCGTGGCGAACGCGCCGGAGAGCCCCGCGATCATGTCGGCGAGGCCGAGGTTCGGCAGCGCGGGAGGCTTGTCGGGGAAGCCATTGCGCTCCGCAAAGCCCGAGAACGCTTCGACCAGGGTGCCGAAGCCGGGCCGCTCCGCATACGGCCCCGTCTGGCCCCAGCCCGAGATGCGCACGATGACGAGGCCCGGGTTCACCGCATGCAGGTCGTCGGGGCCGAGACCAAAGGCCTCCATGCCGCCGTGGCGAAAGCTCTCCACCACCACCTGCGCCTGCGGCACCAGCGCGAGCAATGCATCGCGGTCGCCCTTGTCCTTCAGGTCCAGGCAGATGCTCTTCTTGTTGCGGCCGTAGACCTTCCACCACAGCGGCTTGCCGTCGTTCTTCCAGTCGCGCAGCGTGTCGCCCTGGGCGCTCTCCACCTTGATGACTTCGGCGCCGAAGTCCGCGAGCTGCAGCGTGAGCATGTTGCCCGCCATGAGGCGCGAGAGGTCCAGCACGCGGATACCCGCGAGCGGCAAACGTCCGCCGGTCATGCCGCGTCCTTGCGCGCCTTCGAGCGGCGCGCCTGCAGCGCGTCGTAGCGCTCGAGGAAGCGCCGCGCGCGCACGGCGATCGGCTCGTCGATCATCTTGCCTTCGTACGCGACGGCGCCGCGGCCCGCCGCCACAGACGCATCGAAGAATTCGAGCAACTTGCGCGCACGCTCCGCCTCTTGCGCCGTGCCGCCGAACACCTCGTTGGCGATCGGCACCTGCGCCGGGTGGATGCAGATGCAGCCGCGCATGCCGATGTTCCGCGCGCGCATCAGCACGCTGCGATACGCCTCGGTGTCGGTGAACTCGGCCACCGTGCCCGGCAGCCCCATGGGCTGCAGCCCCGCCGCAGCAGCGGCCAGCGCCAGCATCTGCGCCGGCACCGCCATGCTCTCGGGCTGCGAGGGGATGCCCATGGCCGCACCGAAATCCTCGGTGCCGAACAGCAGCGCGCTCAGGCGCGGCGACGATTGCGCGATGGCGAGCGCATTGCAGATCGCCAGCGGCGACTCCAGCAGCGCCACCACGCGCACCACGCCCGGCTCGCGGCCGTGCCGCGCCTCCAGCGCGCCGATCGCGTGGTCCAGCCGCAGCACCTGCGCGGCCGTATCCACCTTCGGCACCAGCAGGCCGTTGGCGCCTGCCGCGACAGCGGCTTCGAGGTCGGCGTCCAGCAGGCCGGGCTCGTTGTTCACGCGCACGTACACCGGAACACCGGCGCTTGCCTGCAGCCGCGGCACGAAGCCTGGGATGTTGGCGCGCGCGGCGTCCTTGGCCGGCCGCGCGACCGCGTCTTCCAGGTCGAGGATCAGCGCGTCGGCGCCGCGCTGGCCCGCCTTGGCGAGGAATCGGTCCGTGTCCGCCGGCACGAACAGCATGGAGCAGGGTTCAACCATCGTCTCGTTCATCGCTCCTACCTTACGCGAAACGCGGCTCAGGGTGTTCCCCAATGTGCGGTGAATGCTTTCGCGCAAACTCATGGCCACAACCACAACCCAGGAGAAGAGTCCATGCACCGGATCGCCCGCGCCCTGCTCGCTGCCGCCTCCTTCACCGTGTTGGCCGCCTCGGCGCAGCAGCCCGCCGCCGAAGTGTCCATCGCGCGCCTGGACTGCGGCACCGGCAACAACGACCAGCGCCGCTTCACCGACACCTTCGCGTACAACAACCCGAGCGTGCCCTTCACCTTCAGCTGCTACGTCATCAGGCACGGGGACGACTACATGGTGTGGGACACGGGCTTCGCGCCCGGCTCCAACCCGAATGCACCGCAGGTGTCGCTCGTGGACCAGATGGCGCGGCTGAACGTGAAGCCCGAGCAGGTGAAGTACGTCGGCATCAGCCACTTCCACGCGGACCACACGGGGCAGCTCGGTTCGCTGCCGGGCGCGACGCTGCTGATCGGCGCGCTCGAGTGGGCGGCGCTCACCGCCGCCAGCCCGATGGCGGGCGCCAACGTCGGGGGCTTTCGCCACTGGCTCACCGGCGGCGGCAAGGTGGAGCCGCAGAGCGCCGACAAGGACGTCTTCGGCGACGGCTCGGTCGTCATCCTGCGCGCGCCCGGCCACACGCCGGGGCACCAGGCGCTGCTGGTGCGCCTGAAGGACAAGGGCCCGGTCATCCTGAGCGGCGACCTCGTGCACTTCCGCGAGAACTACGAGAATGCCGGCGTCCCCGGCTTCAACTTCGACCGCGCGCAGACCCTGGCCACCATCGACCGCGTCAAGCAGATCGAGAAGAACCTCAAGGCCAAGCTGATCATCCAGCACGACCCGCGCGACATCCCGCTGCTCGCCGCGTTCCCGGCCTGGACGAAGTAGCACGCTCGCTGTACTGCCCGTTTCGATAGCACAGCGGGCGGGTGTATGTACCGGTGGCGGCGCGCGCAGCGCGCTACGGTTGCAGCATGCCTGCCGAAAGCCTGCTCCCGCTTGCCACCTACTGCGCCCTCATGTCCGGCACGCCCGGGCCCAACAACGTGATGCTCGCCGCGTCGGGCGCCAACTTCGGGTACCGCCGCACGCTGCCGCACATGCTGGGCATCAACATCGGCGCGGCGGTGCTCACGGTGGTGGTGTGCCTCGGGCTCGGCGTGGTGTTCCAGCGGTTTCCGGCGCTGCACGGCGCGCTGAAGATCGTCGGCGCGCTGTACCTCGTGTGGCTCGCGTGGAAGCTCGCAGGCGCCAGCGTGCAGCGCGGCAGTGCTGCGGCCACGCCGCTGTCGTTCACCGAAGGCGCGATGTTCCAGGTGGTCAACCCCAAGACGTGGATGAAGGCCGCCACCATCGCCACGATGTTCATGCCCGCGGACTTCGGCGCGCTGCAAGGCGCGCTGCTGGTCGCCGCCATCGGGATCGTGGTCGGCTTCCCGCTGATCTCGGTGTGGGCACTCTTCGGCGTGGCCATCGGCCGCTTCCTCGGCTCGCCGCTCGCGCTGCGCGTGTTCAACGGCGCGATGGGCCTCGCGCTCGTCGTGCTGGCCGTGAGCCTGGTGCTCTAAGGCGCCGCCAGCGAGGCGCAGCGCAGTTCGTCCAGCGGCTGCCCGCTGGCGCGGAAACCCTGCGCCGCGGCGGCGAACTTTTCCTTCGCGGCCGAGGCGTCGCCCGATGCCAGTGCGATGTGGGCGCGGGCCTCGTGCAGCGCCGCGTACCACGCGGGCAGCTTCATCACGACGTTGGCCAGGTAGTCCGAAGCCTGCTCGTGGCTGCTCGCCAGCGTCATCTCGCGCGCCCGCGCCGCGGCGATGGTCGCCGGGATCGCGAACGTGATCCGGCAACCGGGGCAAGTCTCCAGCGGCCCCCGCACCGCCGCCTGCGCCTCCTCGACGACGCACACGGCCGCCTCGGGGTCCCGCGCCAGCGCGATGCGCGTGCCGTAGATCCGGTCCAGCAGATGGAAGCCCACGTCCGACTGCCGCGCCACGTCGAGCGCCTCGCCCAGCAGGCCGCGGGCGTGGTCCATGCGGCCGCGATGCATCGCGAGCTCGGCGCGCCGCTGCAGCGACAGTGCCTCGCCGGTCGCGCCGCCGATGGCGCGGTGCATGCGCCCGCCCGCGACCAGGTCCACCTCGGCCGCGTCGAGCTGGCCGCTCAGGAGCCGCGCTTCGCCCCGCAGCGTGGTCGCGAAGGCTTCACCTCGCGCCGCGCCCAGCCGCTGCGCCTCGGCCGCCAGCGAATCCGCGAACGCGATCACGTCTGCATACGGCCGCGAGCCATAAAGGAAGCGCTGCGTGATGCACAGGTGCCCGTCGAACACGCGCACGGCCAGCTGCGGCAGGTGGCTGGTCTCGCGCAGGTCGGCCCACACGCTGCCGTGCAGGTCGCCGCGCGCGTGCGCGGCCGCGGCCTGCGCCCATGACGCGATGACCAGCGCGCCTTCATCGCCGCTTTCCATGGCCAGGCGCCGCACTTCGGCCGCACGCCGCGAGCCTTCGGCCGGGTCGCCGAAGCCGAGCGCGGCCGCGCCGCTGTAGGCCAGCGCTTCGGCCACGCGGCCGGCGAGTGTCGTCGGGTGCACGTCCTTCAGGTAGGCCAGCGCACCCGGCGGGTCGCTCATCTTCACCTGCGCCAGCGCGCGCTTGGCGCGCAGCTCCTGGGCGTGCTCGTGCGGCGCGACGTCGGCTGCCGCGTCGTACGCCGCGAGCGTACCGGGGCGCGCGAGTGCGTCGAGCGACTCGGCTCGCAAGGCGAGCGCCTCGACCCGGGCGGCGCGCAGCGCGGGCGCTTCGGGCCCTGCGGGGCGCTGCGCCGGCCGCTCGGGCCACACAGGACCGTTCGCGAGCAGCGGCTCGACGTGCCGCAGCACGTCCTCGTAGGCGCCGAGCGCGAACGCGTGGCGCGCGGCCGCCACCGAGAACGCACTCGCGCGCTCCACGTCGCCTGCCGCCAGCCAGTGTTGGCCGACGAGGCCCGGCGCGGCGCCCGCCTGCTGCAGCCGCGTGGCCACCTCGCGGTGCAGGGCGATCCGGCGGTGCGGCGCGACCGCGTCCACCAGCGCCTGCCGCACGAGGGCGTGGCGGAAGCGATAGCGGCCGCGCGACACGACGAGCACGCCGCAAGCCAGCGCTGCATCGAGCCGGGCGAGCGGGTCGGCGCGAACCGCCGCCCCGGGACGGGCGAGCGCACCAGCGTCCACCGCGTCGTCCGCCGCCAATGCAACCGCCGTGGCCACGTCGAACGACTCCGCGGCGATCGCGAGGCGCCGCATCGCATCCATCGAGTCCGCGTCGACGTCGCACAGGCGCTGCGCAATGGCCGCCGCCACCGCTGCTGTCTCACCGGATTGCGCCAGCTCCACCACCGCGAAGGGATGGCCTTCGCCGAGCCGCGCGATCCGCGCCGCCGCTTCGGGTGCCAGCGCTTGCGACGAGACGCGCGTTGCCAGCAGCGCCGCCTCGTCCTCGGCCAGCGGCCCGAGCTCCAGCGCCTCCAGTTGCCGGCTGCGCACCATCCGCTCGACGTGCTGCGCCAGCACCGGCGGCAACACGGTCCGGCAAGCGAACAGCACGAAGACCGGCGGCCCGCTTGCCACCAGCTGCACCAGCGCTTCGGCACTGGCGTCGTCGGCCGCGTGCGCATCGTCCACCACCAGCAGTACCGGTTTGTCGCCGGACGTCGCGAGCAACAGCCTGCGAAGTGCGCCGACCACCTGGTGGCGGCCGAGCGGGAGGGGAAGCGGGAGCGTCCCGCCATGCGCGCTGATCGCGGTAAGGACGGTGTGAGCGGGTGCGCCGATCGCCTGCGCAGCATCGGGCAACTCCTGCAGCAGGGGCTGCACGAGGTCGGCCGCGATCCCGTACGGCCGCGTCCAGTCGCCCGCCTGCAGCGCGCGCACCTGCCAGCCGAGGCCCCGCGCTTCTTCCATCACTCGGCGGCAGAAGGCAGTCTTGCCCATGCCCGCAGGCGCACGCACGATCGCGCCGCCGGGTTGTCCCGCGAGGCTGGAGCGCAGCAGGCCCAGCACCCGCACGAGCTCCAGCGCGCGGCCGACGAAGCGCGGCGCCGTGCCTTGCAGGCCCGCCACGCACTCGCGGTACACGGCTTCCGCGTGCGGGCCCGGCCGCAGCCCCAGCCCCTGCAAGTGATCTCGCAAGTGGCCCCACCAGCGCAGCGCCGACGAGCGCCGGCCCGCGGCCAGCTCCTCGCGCATCAGCTGCACGTGCGCGTCTTCGTCGGTGGGGTCTTCGCGCACCAGCGCCTCCAGGTCGCCGGCCGCGCGCAGCAGGCGCAGGTGCTTCTCGCGCAGGCGCTGCCGCGGCTCCTCGGTCCAGGCCTCGTAGCGGGACTCGGGCAACAGCTCGCCCGTGTACAGGCGCGCGGCCGCCTTGCACGCCTGCGCGTCCCCGGCGGCCAGCGCTTCGTCGGCCGCGCGCTCGAAGCATTGCGCGTCGCAATCGACAGGGGTTTCGGGCAACAGCAGCACGCACCCGCCGCGCAGCACCAGCGCGCCCGGCGCGCCGACGAACTGCCGGGCATGGTGCGCCGCCTTGCGCAGGTTGGCGCTGCCGGCCTCGGGCAGCAGGTGCGGCCACAGCGCCTCCACGACCTGCTCGTTGCGCAGGCTGCGCTGCGGCTGCAGGCTGAGCAGCTGCACCAGCTCGGCCGCGCGCCGGCCGGGCGCGGTGTGCGGCGCGTCGCCGCCCACGCTCACGCTGAAGCGGCCGAGCAGGCGGATCGCAACCGGCGGCGCCGGCGGGACCTGGTGCAACGACATGGGTGCCCTCCGTTCCGGGAACGTTCGAGGAACGCCTGCCGCGGAACATTGCCAGCGAGTATGCCGTTCGCCGCCGCCGGGGTGGGCCACGGATGGGCTCCAACTGAAACACCCCGCAACAAGGAGTTTGAAATGCATTTGGCCAAGGACGACGTGGACATCAAGATGCAGATCCCGGGTGCCGTGCTGCGCCAGCAGCTCGACTTTGGCGACGCCACCGGGCTCGGCAAGATCAGCGGCGAGTACTTCAGCCTCGCGGCCGGCGTGGACACCACGCCGCTGTTCGAGGGCCTGCACGGCAACCTCTGCCAGTGCCCGCACTGGGGCTTCGTGCTGCGCGGCCGCATCACCACCACCGACGCGGCCGGCGCGCAGGAGACGGTGAAGGCGAACGACCTCTTCTACTGGCCGCCCGGCCACAACGTGAAGGTGGAGGAGGACGCCGACGTCGTGATGTTCAGCCCGCAGCACGAGCACACGCACGTCATCGACCACATGAAGGCGAAGGTGGGCGCATGAACGCGAACAAGGCCCTGTGGGAGCTCGGCGACTTCACCCGCATCGCCGAGGCCATGCGCGAAAGCGGCGAGGACTTCGTGCGGCACGCCGGCATCGAGCCCGGCATGCAGGTGCTGGACCTCGGTTGCGGCGACGGCACCACCGCGATCCCGGCGGCCAAGCTGGGCGCGCGGGTGACCGGCGTCGACATCGCGGCCAACCTGGTCGCGGCCGGCAACCGCCGGGCGGCGCAAGCGGCGCTCGGGGCGAACTGCGTCTTCCTCGAAGGCGACGCGAGCGACCTGCGCGGCATCGAGAACAAGAGCTTCGACCTGGTGCTCAGCGTGTTCGGTGCGATGTTCGCGCCGCGGCCCTTCGACGTGGCGCGCGAGATGGTGCGCGTGACGCGGCCGGGCGGGCGCATCGTGATGGGCAACTGGATCCCCGGCGACCCGACGCTGGTGGCGCAGATCCTCAAGACCTGCTCGGCCTACACGCCGCCGCCGCCCGAGGGCTTCGTCAGCCCGATGACGTGGGGCTCGACGCCGCACATCCTGGAGCGTTTTGCGGCGGTGGGCATCGCCGACGAAGCGATCCGCTGGGAGCGCGACACCTGGGTGTTCGACTACAAGGGCGCGCCCGAGGAGTTCGCGGACCTGTTCCGCCAGTTCTACGGGCCCACGATCAAGGCGTTCGAGGCCGCCGCGCAGCAGGGCCGCGCGGACGACCTGCGCCGCGAGCTGGCGCAGCTCTTCGCGTCGCAGAACCAGAGCCAGTACCCGAACACGACGCTCGTGTCGGCTACTTTCCTGAAAGTGACCGTGGACGTCGGTTAGCCGCCGCCCATCTTGCCCTGCAGCACCGCGACGAGGTGCTGCTTGGCCTCGGCCAGCTGCGCCTTGTCGGCGTCGTGCACCTTGCGGAAGAAGGCGACGCACTCGGGCGAGTTGGCCTTCTCGGCGTCCTTGATGTACTGGTCGTAGGCCATCAGCGCCTGGGCCTTGTTCTGGATGAGGGTGATCCAGTCGTAGGCGAGGTCGGAAAGGGGGTGCTGGTCGGCGGATTTTTCCTGCATGTCGTGGTCTCCCGGGTGAGTTGCACCTGACAGGTTAGCGCTGCGGCGTCTGCGATGATGTCGGCTTGTTTCGCCTTTTCGAACGACTCCTCCACCCGTACCCGGAAGCCGAGCCGGCGCAACCGCCGAGCGGCTTCTTCTCGTTCATGTGGGCCTGCACCGAGGGCCTGCGCAGCTACATCGTCGCGCTGGCTTTCCTGAGCGCGCTGGTCTCCGGGTTCGAGGCGTGGCTGTTCTCCGTGCTCGGCCGTGTGGTGGACTGGGCATCGAAGACTCCCGCCGAAGACTTCCTGGCCCGTCACGGCGATGAGCTCACGTGGTTCGCGGTCGTGCTCGGCCTGAGCATCGGCGTGATCGCGCTGGAAGCCTTCCTCAAGCGCCAGACGCTCGCGATGAACTTCCCCTTCCGCCTGCGCTGGAATTTCCACCGGCTGATGCTCGGCCAGAGCATGGCCTTCTACGCCGACGAGTTCGCGGGGCGCATCACCACCAAGGTGATGCAGACCGGGCTGGCGGTGCGCGAAGTGATCTTCACCACGGTGGAAGTGATCATCGGCATCGGCGTCTACTTCGTCACCTTCATCGCCCTGGCCGCCGCTTTCGACACGCGGCTGATGCTGCCCTTCGTGGTGTGGCTGGCGCTGTACGGCGTGTCCACCGCGTACTTCGTGCCGCGCCTCGCGCGCATCGGCAAGGAGTACGCGGACTCCAAGGCGGTCGTCACCGGCCGCATCGCGGACGCGTACTCCAACATCACGACGGTGAAGCTGTTCTCGCACACGCAGCGCGAGTCGGTGTTCCTGCGGCAGGCGCTGGCGGAGTCGGGAGAGATCGGGATGGAGCAGAACCGGCTGATCACGCAATTCGAGATCATCAACCACACGCTGGTTGTCCTGCTCGTCCTCGGCGCCGTGGGGCAGTCGCTCTGGCTGTGGGGCCTGGGCGCCGTGGGGCCGGGCGCGCTGGCCGCCGTGACGGCGATGGCGCTGCGCATCAGCGGCCTGTCGCATTGGGTGATGTGGTCGCTGGCCGGCATGTTCGAGAACGTGGGCACGGTGCAGGACGGCATCGCCACGCTGACGAAGCGCCGGCAGGTGGTGGACGCGGCCGATGCCCGCCCGCTGCAGGTGACGCGCGGTGAAGTGAAGTTCGACCGCGTCGACTTCGCCTACGGCGGCAAGACGCCCGTGCTGCAGGACTTCAACCTCGTCGTTCGCCCGGGCGAGAAAGTGGGCCTGATCGGCCGCTCGGGCGCGGGCAAGTCCACGCTGGTCAACCTGCTGCTGCGCTTCTACGACGTGGACGGCGGGCGCATCCTCATCGACGGGCAGGACATCGCGCACGTCACCCAGGACAGCCTGCGCGCGAACATCGGCATGGTCACGCAGGACACGTCGCTGCTGCACCGGTCCGTGCGCGACAACATCACCTACGGCCGCCCCGGTGCGACCGAGGACGACATGCTCGCCGCCGCGCGCCGGGCGCAGGCGCACGACTTCGTCGCGCAGCTCACCGACCCCAAGGGCCGCCGCGGCTACGACGCGCAGGTGGGCGAGCGAGGCGTCAAGCTTTCGGGCGGGCAGCGCCAGCGCATCGCCATCGCCCGCGTGATGCTCAAGGACGCGCCCATCCTGCTGCTGGACGAAGCCACGAGCGCGCTCGACTCCGAGGTCGAGGCCGCCATCCAGGCCAGCCTGCACCAGCTGATGCAGGGCAAGACGGTGATCGCCATCGCGCACCGGCTCTCCACCATCGCGGCACTGGACCGGCTGATCGTGCTGAACCAGGGCCGCATCGTGGAGGAAGGCGACCACCGCACGCTGCTGGCGCGCGGCGGGCTCTATGCACGCCTGTGGGCGCACCAGAGCGGCGGCTACCTCGGCGAGGAGCCGGCGGCGCAGGAACTGGCCGAAGCGTGAGTCAGCGCGGGCGGTGCGCAGTCAGGCGCTTCATCAAGGCGCGGTGCGCGGCCATCTTGCGGCTCGCCGCGGCGCGCAGGCGCAGGCGGGCGTCGGTGCGCAGCTCGCGCTTCTCTTCGAGCGAGAGGTCGCGCAGGATCGCGGACTGCAAGTCGTTGAAGGCCACCGTTTCGTCCGCGATCGCCGCGTCGTAATCCGCCCACAAGGGGGCCGTGTGTTCGCGCAGCGAGAATTTTTCGGACATGTGCATGCAATCGCAGGTTCCGCACATGGTGCCCCAAGCTGATCCGCTGCGGATGTAGGACGTATCCGATTCGCGTGCCGACGAGGTGACAATCCACGTCATGGACGCCGACACTTCGCGCCTGTTGCGCACCCTGCTCGCCGAGCGGCCGGTCGCCGCGCTCGCCACCTTGCACAAGGGCGAGCCCGCGGTCTCGATGGTGCCCTTCGTATTACCCGAAGGCGGCACGGCCCTGCTCATCCACGTGAGCGGGCTGGCCACGCACACGCGCGACATGCTCGAACACCCGCGCGTGGGCGTGCTGGTGACGGCGGACACGTCCGGCCCATGGGAGCCGCAGGCGCTGCCGCGCGTGAGCCTGCAGGCGGATGCGGTAGTGGTCCCGAAATCGACGCCTGCGTACGAGGAGGCGAAGCGGCAGTACCTGGCCCGCTTCCCCGACGCCACGCAGATGTTCGAGCTGGGCGATTTCGACGTCTTCGCGCTCTCGCCGGTCTCCGCGCGGCTCGTGGCCGGCTTCGGCCGTGCGTACTCGCTCGTGGGCACGGGCCTGCAGGAGTGGCTGCGCGCATGACGGCGACGCACCATACCGTCGCCATCCAGCAGGTGCACAGCATCCTGCTGGGGGCGCAGCATCGGGGCATCGACATCGCGCCCTTGCTCGCGCGGGCTGGCATCTCGCCTGCGCTGGTGGACTCGCCGCTCGCACGGCTGTCGCTCACGCAATACGGCTTGCTGATCCGCGCGCTGCGCCGCGAATTGCGCGACGAGTTGTGGGGGCTGGTCAGCCGCCCTGTGCGGCCGGGGAGCTTCGGCCAGTGCATGCGGCAACTGGTGCGTTGCGCGACGCTGGGCGAGGCGCTGCGCCAGGGCTTCACGTTCTACGACCTGCTGGTGGACGACCTCGTCGGCCGCGTGATGGTCGAAGGCGACACGGCCCGCGTTCAGTTCATCCTGCGCAAGGGGGCGCGCACGCCGCTGAACGACTACGCGGTGAAGGCCTTCATGCTCTTCACGTTCGGCGCGGCGTCGTGGCTGGTGGCGCGGCGCATCCCGGTGCTGAGCGTGGACTACACGACCGGCGTGCAATCCACCGACACCTCGCGCGTGTACCAGGCGCCGGTGCGGCAGGGGCAGCCCCACGTGGGCATGAGTTTCGAGGCGCACTGGCTGGACCTGCCCGTGGTGCAGAACCCGCAGAGCCTGCGCGAGTTCCTCGCCGCGGCGCCCGCGAACCTGATCGTGAAGTACCGCGACACGAGCAGCGTCACCGACCGCATCCGGCGCCTGTTGCGCAAGCGGCTGGGCAGCGAGCTGCCGTCGCTGGAGGAAGTCGGTGAGGCGCTGGCCGTCACGCCGCAGACGCTGCGGCGGCGGCTGCGCGAGGAGGGGCGCGGGTTCCAGCAGATCAAGGACGAGTTGCGGCGCGATGCGGCCATCGAATACCTGCTGCAGTCGCAGCTGCCGCTGCTGGAGATTGCCAACCGCGTCGGGTTCTCGGAGGCGAGTACCTTCCATCGCGCGTTCAAGCAGTGGACCGGTGTGGCGCCGGGGGAGTACCGGACGACTCACGGCTCGTGAGTTTTTGCCAATCCGATTGGCGATTTGCGCCATTCCGGGCGGGCGCGAGGCCCCCTACCCTCGCGGCATGTACCTCACGCAAGGCCTGCAGCGCGCGCTGCAGCGGCACCCCGAGCGAATCGCACTGACCCACCTGGGAGACGACGGCGTGCGCCGGCATACCTGGGCGGCGCTGCTCAAAAGCGTCGGCCGGCATGCTGCGGCCCTCGCCAAGCGCGGCGTCCGCGCCGGCGACCGCGTGGCCATCGTCTCGCCCAACGACGACCGCCTCGTCATCGCCATCCTCGCCTGCTGGTGGATGGGAACGGTGGCGTGCCCGCTCAATACGCGCTGGGCCGCGCCGGAGCGCGAGCAAGCGCTGGAGGACAGCGGCGCGACGGTGATGCTCGATGCGGACGCACTGGCAGGACTGGCGGTCGAAGCCGCGAAGCTCGAACCGATGCCGGACACACGCACCGGCGGCGATGCATTGGCCGCGATCCTCTACACCGGCGGCACCACCGGCAAGAGCAAGGGCGTGATGCTGTCGCACGCGAACTTCTGGACGGCATCGATGACACGCGGTGCGGAGCTGAACAACTCGCCGCAGTCGTTGTCGCTGCTGGTCGCGCCGCTGTTTCATGTGGCGGGCCTGGGAAGGCTCGTGGGCCAAAGCATCGTGGGTGGCAGCTGCATCACGATGTCGCAGTTCCGGCCCGCGTCGGTGCTGGAAGCGATCGCGGAACACCGTATCACGGACACGATCGTCGTGCCGACGATGCTGCAGTCGCTGCTGGACGAACCCGGGTTCGACGCGACGCGTGTGCAGTCGCTGGACCGCATTGCTTTCGGCGCGGCGCCGATGCCACCCGACTTGCTGGACCGCGCGCTCGAGACATGGCCCGATGCCGAGTTCTTCCAGGCGTATGGATTGACGGAGACCGCCGGCGCGGTCTGCATCAACCTGCCGGAGAACCACCGCGGCGCGCGGCGCCTCCTCAACTCCGTGGGACGCGCGGGCCTCGGCGCCGAGATCCTCATCGTGGACGAAAGCGGCAACGAACGCCCACGCGGCGAAGTCGGCGAGATCGTCGTGCGCGGCCCGATGGTGATGCGCGGTTACTGGAACAACCCCGAGGCCACGGCCGCCGCCTTCCGCGACGGCTGGTTCCGCACGGGGGACGCCGGCCGCATGGACGCCGACGGCTACCTCTTCATCGTCGACCGGCTCAAGGACATGATCATCAGCGGCGGCGAGAACGTGTACTGCGCCGAAGTGGAAGCGGCGTTGCGCACGCACCCGCAGGTTGCGCAGGCCGCCGTCGTCGGTGTGCCCGATGCGCGCTGGGGCGAGGCCGTGCATGCGGTCGTCGTGCTCATGCCGGGCGCGGCGGCCAACGAGCAGCAGGTCACGGAGCTGCGTGCGTGGTGCCGCGAGCGCCTCGCCGGGTACAAATGCCCGCGCAGTATCGCCTTCGTCAATGCGCTGCCACTCTCGGCCGCGGGCAAGGTGCTGAAGAACGTGCTGCGCGAGCAGGCCCGCGCATGAAGCCGGTCGTCGCCGCCGACCCGCGCGAGATGTTCGGCCAGATACCGTTCACGAACCTGCTCGGCGTGCGGCGCGAGTTCTCTGAAGGCGGGCGGGCACGACTCGTGGTGGACGAGCGGCCCGAGCTGGGCAACGTCATCGGCGGCTTCCACGGTGGTGTGGTCGTGACGCTGCTGGACGTGGTGATGGCCAGCGCCGCGGTTTCCCGGATCGATTTCCAGCGCACGGCCGTCACGCTGAACCTGCACACCGACTTCATCGCGCCCGGCCGTGGGCAACTGGTTGCCGACGGCGAGGTAGCACACCACGACGACCGCACCGCCTGGTGCCGCGCGCGAGTGACCGATGCGAGCGGCAAGCTCGTCGCGCAGGCGCACGGCACTTTCCGCTACCTGCCCTTCCCCACGAATACCGAGGAGACGAAATGAACCCGTTCGCCCGCCGCGCGGCCCTTGCCGCGGTGACCGCCATTGCCGCCGGCGTGATGCTCGCCGGCCCCGCGATTGCGCAGCAGCCATTCCCCAGCAAACCGATCCAGCTCGTCCTGCCCTTCCCGCCCGGCGGCTCGTTCGACCCGATCTTCCGCACCTTGTCCGAAGCGGCAGCGAAGGAGCTGGGCCAGCCGATCGTCATCATGCACAAGCCCGGCGCGGGCGGCGTGATGGGGACGGCAACGCTCGCGACGATGAACGAGGCCGACGGCTACACGATCTCGGTGATGCACAACTCCGTGATCCGCGCGCCGCTGGTGCAGAAGGTGAACTGGGACCCGCTCAAGGACTTCACCTACCTGATCGGCCTCGCCGGCCTGACGACGGGCATCGTCGTAGCGGCAGACGCTTCGTGGAAGACGCTGCCCGAGCTGCTGGCCGATGCGAAGAAGCGGCCCGGCGCCGTGAGCTGGGGCAACGTGGGCGCGATCAGCATCAACCGCATCTACGGCGAGCGCCTCGCGAAGGCCGCGGGCACGTCGTTCAACATGGTGCCGTTCAAGGGCGGCAGCGAAGCTTTCCAGGCCGTCATCGGCCGGCACCTCGACGTGTATGGCGACCCGGGCTTCGGCTCGCAGGTGCAAGGCGGCAAGGTGCGCTTGCTCGCGACGTTCACGAGCGAGCGCCTCAAGCGCTACAACGCGCCGACGGTGAAGGAGCTGGGCTACGACCTCGTCATCGAGTCACCGGTCGGCCTGGTGGCGCCGAAGAACCTCGATCCGAAGATCGCGTCGCGCCTGACCGCCGCCTTCCGCAAGGCGGCCTCCGACCCGGCCTACCTGAACCAGCTGGAGCTGTTCGACATGCAGCCCCACGTGATCGGCGGCGAGGAATACCTCGCCTACGCGAAGGCGCAGTTCGCGCGCGAGCAGAAGATGCTGGCCGACATCGGGTTCAAGCCCGAGTAGGCCAAACGGCTTCACCCGGCCGTGCGCCGGGAGCGGATACTCGCGTGATGCAGGAACAACCCATCGCCTGGCAAGGCCCGGGGCTCACGCGCATCCCCTACGGGCTCTACACCGACACCCGCCTCGCGCAGCTGGAACAGGAGCGCCTGTTCCGCGGTGCGACGTGGAACTACCTGTGCCTGGATGCCGAGCTGCCCGAGCCCGGCAGCTACCGCACCACGTTCGTCGGCACCACGCCCGTCGTCGTCGTCAAGGACACCGACGGCGAGATCTACGGTTTCGAGAACCGCTGCTCGCACCGCGGCGCGCTGATCGCGCTGGAGAAATCCGGCAAGGTGGAACAGGGTTTCCAGTGCGTGTACCACGCGTGGAGCTACAACGTGCAGGGCGACCTCACCGGCGTCGCTTTCGAGAATGGCGTGAAGGGCAAGGGAGGCATGCCGCCGGACTTCTGCAAGGAGGAGCACAGCCCGCGCAAGCTGCGCATCGCCACCTTCTGCGGTCTTGTCTTCGGCAGTTTCAGCGACGACGTGCTGCCCATCGAGGAATACCTTGGCGACGAGATCTGCGCGCGCATCGAGCGCGTGCTGCACAAGCCCGTGGAAGTGATCGGGCGCTTCACGCAGGCGCTGCCCAACAACTGGAAGCTGTACGTGGAGAACGTAAAGGACAGCTACCACGCGAGCCTGCTGCACCTGTTCTTCACCACCTTCGAGCTGAACCGCCTCTCGCAAAAGGGCGGCGTGATCGTCGACGAGAGCGGCGGCAACCACGTGAGCTACTCGATGATCGACCCGGCCGCGGCCGATGCGTCGTACAAGGACCAGGGCATCCGCTCCGACGCGCAGTACCGGCTGAAGGACCCCACGCTGCTGGAGGGCTTCAAGGAGTACGACGACGGCATCACGCTGCAGATCCTCTCCGTGTTCCCCGGCTTCGTGCTGCAGCAGATCCAGAACTGCCTGGCCGTGCGGCAGGTGCTGCCGAAAGCGCAGGAGCGCACCGAGCTGAACTGGACCTACATCGGCTACACCGACGACACGCCCGAGCAGCGGAAGGTGCGGCTGAAGCAGCTGAACCTCGTGGGCCCGGCGGGCTTCATCTCGATGGAAGACGGCGCCGTCGGCGGCTTCGTGCAGCGCGGCATCGCGGGCGCCGAAGGGCTGGCGGCAGTGGTCGAGATGGGCGGCGAGGACGTGGGGTCCAGCGAGGGCCGCGCGCTGGAGAATTCGGTGCGCGGTTTCTGGAAAGCGTACCGCGCGCACATGGGAGCCTGAGCATGGTCGACCTCCTGAGCCTTTGCGCCTTCAACGCCGAATACGCGCGCACCATCGACAGCGACAGGCTCGAGCAGTGGCCGGCGTTCTTCACGGAGGATTGCAGCTACCGCATCACCAACGTCGAGAACGAGGCGGAAGGCCTGCCCGCCGGCATCGTCTACGCCGACTCGCGCGCGATGCTGGAGGACCGCATCGCGGCGCTGCGCGAAGCCAACATCTACGAGCGCCAGCGCTACCGCCATATCCTCGGCATGCCGGTGGTGGAGAGCGCGGACGCGACCAGTGCGACCGCCATCACGCCCTTCATGGTGGCGCGCATCATGCACACGGGCGAGACTCACGTTTTTGCGACGGGCGAGTACCGCGACCGCTTTCGCAAGGTCGACGGCAAGCTGCTGCTCAGCGAACGCGTGGCGGTGTGCGACAGCACGGTCACGGACACGCTGCTCGCGTTGCCCTTGTGATGCGCCGGATTGCCGTCTCCATTGGCGACCCGAACGGGATCGGGCCGGAGATCGCGCTGAAGGCGCTGGATGCGCTGCGCGGCGATGCGCAGGTGCGCACCACGCTGTTCGGGCCGACCGCTGTGCTGTCGGATACCGCTGCACGGCTCGGGCTGCAGCGCGTGCTGGCCGAGGTCGAGCTGCGGCCTGCGGGCGACCTGCCCGCCGCCGCGTTCAAGCCGGGTGAAGTGAACGCCGAAGCCGGCCGCAGCACGGTGGCGGTCGCCACGGCTGCGATCGACGCGTGCCGTGCCGGCGAGTTCGACGCGGTGGTCGCGGGCCCGCACCACGAGACCGCGATCGCGCAAGCGGGCATCCCGTTCAGCGGCTACCCGTCCCTCGTTGCGCGCGTGTGCGGGCAGCCGGAGGACAGCGTGTTCCTGATGCTCGTCGGCGGCGGGTTGCGTATCGTGCATGTCACGTTGCACGAGAGCGTGGCGACGGCGCTGGCGCGCATCACACCGGAGCTGGTGGTCGCGGCCACGCAGGCGGGCGTTCGCGCGTGCAATCTCCTGGGCGTCGCGTCGCCCAAGGTGGGCCTGTTCGGCATCAACCCGCACGCCTCCGAAGGCACGTTGTTCGGGCCGGAGGACAGCGAGCGTGTCCTGCCCGCGGCGCGGCGGTTGCAAGAACTGGGCGTCGACGTGACCGGCCCGCAAGGCGCCGACGTGCTGCTCGCCGACCGCAAGCACGACCTGTACGTCGCCATGCTGCACGACCAGGGCCACATCCCGGTGAAGCTGCTCGCGCCGCAGGGCGCGAGTGCGATCTCCATCGGCGGCGACGTCGTGCTGGCGAGCACGGGCCATGGCAGCGCGATGGACATCGCGGGCCGCGGCATCGCGCGGCCCGACGCGCTGCTGCGCGGCATCCGCCTGCTGGCGGGGCTGGCCTCCTGATCGGACGCGACATGGGCTACGACATCCGTATCGCCGCCACCGACGTGCACTTCGCCTGCCCGCCCGAGGAGAACATCCTCGACGCCGCGCTCAAGGCCGGCATCGAGATGCCCTACTCCTGCCGCAAGGGCGTGTGCGGCAACTGCGCGGGGGCCGTGTCCTCCGGCAACGTGGACAGCCCGCCCGCCGAAGCGAAGCCGCCGGGGCAACACCTCTTCTGCCAATGCCGCCCGCTCGGTGACCTGGAGATCGTGCCGCAGGCGTGGCACCGCGTGGACCCGTCGGCGCGCAAGACTTTCACGGTGAAGGTGTTCCGCAACACGCTCGCGGCGCCGGACGTGAGCGTGCTGCAGCTGCGCCTGCCCGCCGGACAACGCGCGAAGTTCAAGGCGGGCCAGTACCTGCAGCTGGCGCTGCCGGACGGCAGCCGCCGCTCGTACTCCATGGCCAACCCGCCGCATGAAAGCGACACGCTGCAACTGCACGTGCGCCACGTCGCCGGCGGTGAATTCAGCCGCATCGTGCCGCGGCTCCAGCCCGGCGACACGTTGCAGGTGGAGCTGCCGTTCGGCAACTTCGAGCTGAAGGAAGAGTCGGGCGCACCGATGCTTTGCGTCGTGGGCGGCACCGGGTTCGCGCCGGTGAAGTCGCTGCTGGACGACCTGGTGAAGAAGAAGGTGCAGCGGCCCGTCACGCTCGTGTGGGGCGGCCGGGACAGGTTCGGGCTGTATCTGCTCCCCGCAGTGGACCGGTGGAAGAAGGCGCTGCCAGGTTTCATGTTCGTGCCTGCGCTGGAGAACGCAGCGGATGCCGCCGAACTCGGAGGGTTCACCGGCCGTGTCGATGAGGCCGTGCGCAGCCACGTTGCCACGCTGGCCGGCCACGAGGTGTATTGCTGCGGCTCCCCGGCGATGGTGGCGGCCGTGAAAAGGGTTTGCGTCGAGGAGCGCGGGCTCGACCCGCGCCACTTCTTCAGCGACGTGTTCGTGCCCGGGCCGGCCGCGGCGCCGTGAAGCGGGCGAGCGTCACTCGACCGTGACGTTCGCCGAGCGGATCACCTTGCTCCACTTGTCCGACTCGGCGCGGATGAACTGCGCCGTCTGCTCCGGCGCCCAGCCGCGCGGCTCGGCGCCCTGCTCGGCGAACTTCTTCTTCACCTCCGGGTCCGCCAGCGCTGCCGCAAAGGCCTTCTGGTGCGCGGCAGCGACGGCCGCGGGCGTGCCGGGCGGGGCCACGACGCTGAAGAACGTGACGGCGTTCATTGCGACCTTCTGCTCCGCGAATGTCGGGACATTGGGCAACGCCGAGGAGCGCTGCTCGTCCGCGACAGCCAGCACCTTCAGCTTGCCGCCGGTGTGCATCGGCGCCGACGAGGCGATGTTGTCGAAGAAGCAGTCGACCTGGCCGCCGACGAGGTCCACCAGCGCCGGCGCGGTGCCCTTGTAGGGCACGTGGATCATCTTCGTGCCCGTGATCTCCATGAACATGCCGGCCGTGAGGTGCGAGGTGGAGCCGTTGCCCTGCGAGGCAAAGCTCACCTGCCCCGGCCGGGCTTTCACGTACGCAATGAATTCCTGCAGGTTGTTCACCGGCAGCTTGTTGCTGACCGCGAGCACGTTCGGCACCGTCGCGAGCACGGTGACGGGCACCCACTTCGTGGGGTCGAAGGTGAGGCTCTTGTAGAGGTGGTTGTTGATGGCGATCGGCCCGGGCGGCGATGCGAGCAGGGTCGAGCCGTCGCTCTCCGCCTTCGCCACGAACTCCGCGCCAATATTGCCGCCCGCGCCGGTCTTGTTCTCGACCACGACACCGGCGGGATAGGCGGCGCGGAGTTTCTCCGCCAGTACACGCGGCAGGATGTCGGCCGTGCCGCCCGCCGGGAACGGCACCACCAGCCGCAGCGGTTTGGCCGACTGCGCATAGACGGCCGCGGTCGCGGCAATGGCCACGATGAACGCGGCGGCGGCTCGAAGGGCGAGGCTTGGCATGGGTTTGTCTCCTGTACTGCGGTGATGCCTGGGGCCGATTGTGCGCGCGGAACGTTCCGCCAAGTCGATTGGGCGATTTCGCCATGGGTACGCGGCCCGCGGCGGGCTAAGCTGCCGCGCATGGATACACCCTTCGACTTCAGTGGCCGGCACGTCTTCGTGGCGGGCGGCTCCAGCGGCATCAACTTCGGCATCGCGCAGGCGTTCGCGCGCGCGGGTGCGAAGCTCACTGTGATCAGCCGCTCCGCGGACAAGGTGGCCACGGCTGCGCAGCAGTTGCAGGCGCTCGGTGCGCAAGCCATCGGCATCGCCGCCGACGTGCGCCAGCCGGACGCGTTGCAGGCCGCCTTCAGCGAAGCGACGTCGAAGTTCGGGCCCATCGACATCCTCGTTTCCGGCGCGGCGGGCAACTTCCTCGCGCAGGCGCTGGACATGTCGCCCAATGCGTTCAAGACGGTGGTGGACATCGACTTGCTGGGCAGCTTCAACGTCGCGCGCCTTGCGCACGCGCACCTGCGCAAGCCGGGTGCCTGCATCGTGCAGATCTCCGCGAGCCAGGCTTTCACGCCGACGCCCTACCAGGCGCACGTGTGCGCGGCGAAGGCGGGCGTGGACATGCTCACGCAGGTACTGGCGCTCGAGTGGGGGCCGCAGGGTGTGCGCATCAATTCGATCGTGCCGGGGCCGATCGCGGACACGGAAGGCTTGAAGCGGCTGGCGCCGACTTCGGACACGTTGGATGCGATGGCTGCACGTGTACCGCTCAAGCGCCTGGGCCGCACCGAAGACATTGCACGCATGGCAATGCTGCTGGCTAGCGAGTGGGGCAGCTACATCACCGGGGTGATCATTCCCGTCGACGGCGGGCTGTCGCTCACGGGGCCGCGGGACTTTTCCGCGGCTGCCGCGGCCGCGAAGCGAGCCTGACGCGCGTCATGCCGGGCTCGACCCGGCATCCATGGCTCCCGACCATGGATCCCGGATCAAGTCCGGGATGACAGCCCGACGCTGCGCCTCAAGTGGCGGTCACGGCGGCCGGCGCTTCGGCGCGCTTCAGTTGGCGCGTGAGCGCGAGCCATGCGCCGCCGGTGATACCCACCATCGCCAGCATCGCGCCGGTCGAAAGCATCGCCAGGCCCGTCACGCCGTTGCCGATCGAGCAGCCCAGCGCCGTCACGCCGCCGAAGCCCATGAGCAACCCGCCCAGCGAGTGATCGCGCAGGTCGCCGGGCGTGCGGAAGGTCTCGATCTGGAAATCGCCGCGCAACTTGGCACTGACGAACGCGCCGATCATCACGCCAAGCGACAACATCACGCCGAACGTGGCCACCGTGTTCTTGTCCGTCCACAGCGTGAGCAGGTCCAGCAGGTGGCCCATCGGCGCGGAGAACGACAACGCCTCCGGCCGGCGCGACTGCGTGCCGAGCCACGCGGGCTCCAGGGTCTCCGGATGCTCCGCGACGAAGCCGATGGAACCGGTGAGGAAGAACGCGGCCGCGACGAGTAGGCCCACGACGGCGCCCGCCACCCAGTCGATGGTGCGCACACGTGAGCGCACGCGCCACACGAACGCCAAGATGGCGGCAGCCACTGCGACGGCGATCGCCCAGCGCCAACCCGCGGCCGACATGCCGACGGTGCGCGAAAGCACGCCCCCCAGGTCCTGCGGACCGGCGAGCGTCGCGCCGAACGCGTCGAGCGCGTTCGCGCGCAGCGGCGCGAAGGCACCGCGCAGCGTCATGAGCGCGCCGATCGCCACCACCACCAAAGTTCCAGCGGCGCGCAGGTTGCCCTGCCCCGCCTTCACGAGGCAGCGCTGCGGGCAGCCGCCCGCCAGCACCATGCCGTAACCGAAAAGCAGGCCGCCCACGAGGTAGGACGGCCACGGGAAGCGCTCGCTCCAATAGAGGGCGCGCCCCGCGTCGAACGACCCGGTGGCCAGCAGCACCTGCACGCCGACGGCGCCGACGCCGATGGCCACGAGCCACGCCGCCAGCCGCCCCACCCCGCCGAACGCCATGTAGTCGGCGATGGCGCCGCGCACGCAGAAGCGGCTGGCCTGCCCGATGGCCCCGAAAACCAGGCCGAGGGCAAACGCGCCCCAGACAACGATGAGCGCGAGGGTCTTGGTATCCATTACAGTCGGGGGTAGATAAGCCGCCAATGATATCTTCCCGGAGACAGCCATGACCCGTTTGCTCGCGCTCTTCGCCCTCCTGGCCGGCCTGGCCGTGTCTTCTTTCGCACAGGACAAGGTGGTCTACCACATCGACGACGCGGAGGCGCAGGCCACCAAGGGGCTGCGCAACATCCGCAACCACCTCGACGTGGCGCCGGACACGAAGATCGTGGTGGTCACGCACGCCAACGGCATCGACTTCCTGTTCGAAGGCGCCAAGGACAAGAAGAACCCGAACGTCGACTACGGCTCGCTCGTGAGCGCGCTCAAGGCGCGCGGCGTGCGCTTCGAGGTGTGCGAGATCACGCTGAAGAACCGCAACATCGACAAGAACCAGTTCTCGATGGACGCGGAGTTCACGCCCTCGGGCGTGGTGCGCATCGGCCAGCTGCAAGCGAGGGAGCACTTTGCCTACATCAAGCCCTGAGATGGAGTCGGACGAGGTCTTCGAGACCGCCGCGGAAATCTTCCGCGTGATGTCCGCGCCCATGCGGCTGAAGATCATCAGCTGCCTGTGCAACGGCGAGAAGAACGTGACGCAGCTGCTGGAGGAGATCGACACCACGCAGCCGAACATGTCGCAGCACCTGAACACGCTGTACCAGGCCGGCGTTATCGACAAGCGCCGCGAGGGCGTGCAGATCTTCTACCGAATCGTCAACGACCGCGTCGTCACGCTGTGCCGCGCCGTGTGCACGCAGATCGCGATCGAGTCCGACGCGAGGTAGCCGCCGCCGTGCCGTCCCGCCTTGCCGCTGCCTGCGCGGCGCTGCTGTTCGCCGCGGGCGCGATGGCGCAGCAGGCGCCCGCCGGGCCGCGTGCCGTGCTGCCGCAGCAGGTCTCCGCATCCGCCTGGTTCGTGCAGGGCGATGCGGCGCTGGGCAGCCCGGCCAACCGCAACTTCATCTCCAACGCAGGGTTCATCGTCACGCCCGCCGGCGTGGTCGTGATCGACGCGCTCGGCTCGCCGCAGCTCGCGCGCGACCTGCTCGCGCAGATCGCGCGCATCACGCCGCAGCCGGTGACGCACGTCGTGGTCACGCACTACCACGCGGACCATGTCTACGGCCTGCAGGAGTTCCGCAAGCACGGCGCGCGCATCGTGGCGCACCGCGCGGCCATCGACTACATCCAGTCCGACACGGCGGCGCAGCGGCTGCGCGTGTCGCGCACGGACCTCGCGCCGTGGATCGACGACAGCACCGAGCTGGTGGTGCCGGACCAGTGGATCGACGGCGCGACGGAGCTGGTAGTAGGCGGCAGGCGCATCGCGCTGCAACCCGTCGGGCCCGCACACACCCCCGAAGACATCGTGGTCTTCCTGCCCGATGAGGGGGTGCTGTTCGCCGGCGATCTTGTCTTCCGCGGCCGCGTGCCTTTCGTCGGGCAGGCCGACAGCCGGCAGTGGATCGCCGCGCTGGAATCGTTGCTCAAGCTCCAGCCCAAGGTGGTGGCGCCGGGCCATGGCGCGCTCTCGACCACCGCGCGCGACGACCTGCAGCTCACGCGCGACTACCTCGTGTACCTGCGCGAGAAGATGGGTGAAGCCGCCCGCGAGATGGAGCCGTTCGACGAGGCTTATGCGCGCACCGACTGGTCGCGCTTCGAGCAGCTGCCGCTGTTCCGCGCGGCGAATCGCATGAATGCGTACAACACGTATTTGCTGATGGAGCGGCAGGGGCGCTAGGGTATTCACCGAGCCCACGGATGAGCTTGCCGGCATTACATTCGCGTCTACTTATATTTATGACAAGCGATAAATGCTCGGCAGGTTGATCAGGGCGCCGGAAAACTTCATCGACGGCGCAGGCGTGCGCACCGTGTTCGCCGAAGCGCGCAACGGCAGGCGCGACTTCCTGCGCGGTGCGTTCGCCGCCGCGGCAAGTGCCGCCGCGACGACGGCGATCGCGCAGCAACGCGAGGGCGACCCCGCGATCCTCGAACTGCCCGAACACTCGAAAGGGCTCGGCAAGCCCGTCGTGACCGACGGCTACGGCAAGCCCTCGCAGTACGAGCGCAACGTGCAGCGCCGCCGCAGCCCCGGCCTCACGCAGACCGCGCAGGCGTCGGTGTCCTTCGCGCCGCTGCAGTCGCTCTTCGGCATCGTCACTCCCAGCGGCCTGCACTTCGAGCGTCACCACCAGGGCTGGTGGGACGTCGACCCCTCGAAGCACCGCCTGATGCTCAACGGCCTCCTGAAGACGCCCATGGTCTTCACGATGGACGACATCATGCGGCTGCCCTCCGTGTCGCGCTTCCACTTCATCGAGTGCGGGGCCAACACCGGCATGGAGTGGGGCAACGTGGCCGTGCCCACCTGCCAGTACACGCACGGCATGCTCTCGTGCAGCGAGTTCACCGGCGTGCCGCTGATCACGCTGCTGGAAATGGCGGGCGCGGACCTGAAGCAAGGCAGGTTCGTGCTGGCCGAAGGCGCGGACGGTTCGTCGATGACGCGCACGATCCCGATGTCGCTGGTCAAGAGCGGCGAAGTGCTCGTCGCCTACGGCCAGAACGGCGAGATGCTGCGCCCGGAGAACGGCTACCCGCTGCGGCTCGTCGTGCCGGGCGTGCAGGGCGTGAGCTGGGTGAAGTACCTGCGCCGCATCGAGCTGGGCGACCAGCCCTGGGCCACCAAGGACGAAGTGATCCACTACGTGGACCTCATGCCCGACGGCACGCACCGCCAGTACACGAGCATCCAGGAGTGCAAGAGCGTCGTGACCACGCCGTCGGGCGGGCAGGTGCTGCTGGACAAGGGCCACTACACGATCACCGGGCTCGCGTGGTCCGGGCGGGGCAAGGTCAAGCGCGTCGACGTGTCGGTGGACGGCGGCCGCAACTGGCGCACCGCGCGCCTGCAGGACCCCGTGATGAGCAAGTGCCTCACGCGCTTCAGCCTCGACTGGGCGTGGGACGGCAAGCCCGCGATCATCCAGAGCCGCGCGATCGACGAGACGGGCTACGTGCAGCCGCTCAAGCGCCAGCTGCGCGAAGTGCGCGGCACGCGGTCGATCTACCACAACAACGCCATCCAGTCGTGGCTGGTGCAGGAAAGCGGCGAGGTGGGCAATGTCCATCTGGCGTAACGCAACCCTGGCCCTGCTCGCGATCGCGGCGACGGCGCCCGCAATCGCGCAGCGCTTTCCCGGCATCGGCCGCCCGGCCACGCCTGCCGAAGTGGCGGCATGGGACATCGACGTGCGCCCCGACTTCAAGGGCCTGCCCAAGGGCCAGGGCTCGGTGTCGCAGGGCGAGAAGATCTGGGAAACGAAGTGCGCCAGCTGCCACGGCGTGTTCGGCGAATCGAATGAAGTGTTCAACCCGCTCGTCGGCGGCACGACCGATGACGACGTGCGGACCGGCCGCGTGGCCACGCTCAAGCGCAACGACTACCCCGGCCGCACGACGCTGATGAAGGTGGCGTACGTCTCCACGCTGTGGGACTACATCAACCGCGCGATGCCCTGGAACGCGCCCAAGTCGCTCACGACGAACGAGGTGTACGCGGTGACGGCGTACATGCTGAACCTGGCGCGCATCGTGCCCGACGACTTCGTCATTTCCGACGCGAACATCGCCGAAGTGCAGAAGCGCATGCCGAACCGCAATGGCATGAACACCTCGCACGCGATGTGGCCGGGCGACGAGTTCGCCAAGGGCGTGAAGCCGGACGTGAAGGCCGCCGCCTGCATGGCCAATTGCGCCGCCGAAACGAAAGTGGCTTCGAGCCTGCCGGACCATGCGCGCAACGCGCACGGCAACCTGGCCGAGCAGAACCGCCTGGTGGGCCCGCAGCGCGGGGTCGCGACAACAACCCCACCGAAGCCGGCCGTGGTGGCGCAAGGCACAATGCCCGGCGACCTGCTGCAGAGGAACACCTGCACCGCCTGCCACGCGATGGATAGGCAATTGGTCGGCCCCAGCTGGGCCGACGTAGCCCGAAAGCACGCAGGCAAGCCGGATTACATCGCCGCGAAGATCAGGAGCGGCGGCGCCGGCGTGTGGGGCAACGTGCCGATGCCGCCGCAGGAGCAGCTCAGTGCGCAGGACACCGCGCGCATTGCCGAGTGGCTGGCCACCGGCGCGGGGCGCTAGGCGTGAACTGCAGGGAATGTCCGTATCGTTGATGAACGCCAGTTCATTAGTATTCGCTTAAGTATTTTTTGGGTGGAGACCAAAACATGCGCAATCGTCGTGAAGCACTCAAGCAGTCGCTGGCCGTGGCCGGCCTGCTGGGCGCCACCGGGCTGTTCCCGCAGTCCGCGTGGGCCTTCAACAAGAACGCCTTCGAGGCCAAGAGCATCGCCGATGCGGTGAAGGCCTACGGCGCCGCCGCGCCGGTGGAAAGCAAGGACGTGACGCTCACCGCGCCCGAGATCGCCGAGAACGGCGCCGTGGTGCCGATGGGCGCGGCGTCCACCCTGGCGGGCGTCAAGCACCTGCTGATCCTGGTGGAGAAGAACCCCAACGCGCTGGCCGCGAAGTTCGACGTCTCGGACGCGATCGAGCCCAACGTGGCGACGCGCACGAAGATGGGCCAGACCTCGGACGTGTACGCGGTCGCCATCACCAACGACGGCAAGGCCTTCTACGCCAAGAAGGAAGTCAAGGTCACGCTCGGCGGCTGCGGCGGCTGACAACAAGGAGTACGGAACATGGCAGACCCGATGCGCATCCGCGCCCAGGCCCAGGGCGGCAACGCCGTGGTGCGAGTCCTCATGAGCCACGAGATGGAAACCGGCCAGCGCAAGGACGCCGCCGGCAAGACCATCCCCGCATGGCACATCGCCGAAGTCACGGCCACCCACAACGGCAGGAAGGTGCTCTCCGCCGAGTGGGGCCCCGCCGTCGCGAAGAACCCCTTCCTGCAGTTCACCGTTCGCGGCGCCAAGGCCGGCGACAAGATCGCGGTGAGCTGGAAGGACAACCGGGGCGACACGCGCACGGACGAAGCGGTCGTCGCCTGACCGCCCGATAACAACAACGACCTAGGAGACAACGATGCGGACCCACAAGGCCGCCGCCGCGGTGACGCTCGCCTGCGTCGCCGCGGTGGCCAGTGCGCAGAAGAGCGCCACGCAGGCCATCGACGAATACCGCTCGATGCTCGCCGACGGCAACCCCGCCGAGCTGTTCGAAGCCAAGGGCGAGGAGCTGTGGACACAGAAGCGCGGCCCGAAGAACGCGTCGCTGCAAGCCTGCGACCTCGGCAAGGGCCCGGGCGTCGTGAAGGGCGCCTTCGTCGAGCTGCCCCGCTATTTCGCCGACGCCGGCAAGGTGCAGGACCTCGAGACGCGTCTCGTCTGGTGCATGGAGAAGCTGCAGGGCTTCAACGCCGCCGAGATCGCGAAGACGCCGTTCGGCCGCGGCGAGATGGCCAACGTGACGGCGCTGGCGACGTACGTCGCGACCGAGTCGCGCGGCCTGCCGTTCAACCTGCCGCAGTCGCATGCGCAGGAGAAGGTGTTCTACGAAGCGGGCAAGCGCATCTTCTTCATGCGCGGCGGCACGCACGACTTCTCGTGCGCGTCGTGCCACGGCGAGGACGGCAAGCGCATCCGCCTGCAGGACCTGCCCAACCTCACGAAGAACCCCGGCGACGGCGTCGGCTTCGCCGCCTGGCCCGCGTACCGCGTGTCCAACGGCCAGATGTGGAGCATGCAGTTGCGCCTGAACGACTGCTACCGCCAGCAGCGCTTCCCCTACCCCGAGTTCGGCAGCGACGCGCTCACCGCGCTGTCCACCTACCTCGGTGTCAACGCCAGGGGCGCCAAGTCCGCGGCGCCGACGATCAAGCGCTGAGAGGGACCCAAGGATGAAGAACATTTCCGCAGTGCTTCTCTTCGCGGCCCTCGCGGGTTGCGCCACGGGGCCGAGCCCCGCCGAAGCCGACCGCATCGCCGCCGACATGGTCAAGAGCGCCTTCCGCAGCGAAGGCATCGCCAAGGTCGAGCGCGTCACCGCCATCGACGAGACGCTCAAGGCCTGCAACGAAGCCGACGTGACGGGCAAGCCGCTCGACAAGGACCTCGCCAAGCGCATCGAGGAGGCCAACCTCAAGACCGTCAAGTGGCCGAGCGACGGCAAGTTCCTCGGCGACTGGAAGGAGGGCGAGCAGATCGCGCAGAGCGGCCGCGGCCTCACCTGGACGGACACCGCGAGCACGTCCAACGGCGGCAACTGCTACAACTGCCACCAGATCAGCAAGGAGGAGATCTCCTTCGGCACGATCGGCCCGAGCCTCTACAACTACGGCAAGCTGCGTGGCGTGGCGGACCCGAACAGTGCCGCTGCGAAACCGATCGTGGAATACACGTGGGGCAAGATCTGGAACGCCAAGGCCTACAACGCCTGCTCCAACATGCCGCGCGCGGGCCACATGGGCAACCTGACCGAAGCGCAGATCCGCCACGTGATGGCGCTGCTGCTCGACCCCGCCTCGCCGGTCAACAAGTGAACCTCGGCAAGCGCGAATTCCTCCAGGTGCTGGGGGCGGCCTCAGTCGCCGGCATGGGGCTGGGCCGCTGGGCGAACGCGGATGCGCAGACCGCCGGCGAGGCGCTGTACGACGTGCCGCGCTTCGGCAACGTGTCGCTGCTGCACATGACCGACTGCCACGCGCAGCTGAAGCCCATCCACTTCCGCGAACCGAGCGTGAACCTCGGCGTGGGCAGCATGAACGGCAAGCTGCCGCACCTCGTCGGCGAGCACCTGCTCAAGGCGGCGAACGTGCCTGCCGGCAGTGCGCAGGCGCACGCCCTCACCTACCTGCAGTTCGAGGACGCTGCGCGCCGCTACGGCAAGGTGGGCGGCTTCGCGCATATCGCCACGCTGGTCAAGCGCCTGCGCGCGAGCCGCCCCGGCGCGCTGCTGCTCGATGGCGGCGACACCTGGCAAGGGTCCGCCACCGCGCTGTGGACCAGGGGCCAGGACATGGTCGATGCGGCCAGGCTGCTCGGCGTGGACGTGATGACCGGTCACTGGGAATTCACGCTGGGCATGGACCGCGTGAAGGAGATCGTCGAGAAGGACTTCGCGGGCAAGATCGACTTCATCGCGCAGAACGTGCGCACCGCCGACTTCGGCGAGCCGGTGTTCAAGCCCTACGTGATGCGCACGATCAACGGCGTGCCGGTCGCCATCCTCGGCCAGGCCTTCCCGTACACGCCCATCGCCAACCCGCGCTACCTCGTTTCGGAGTGGGAGTTCGGTATCCGCGACGACGAGATGCAGAAGGTGGTGAACGAGGCGCGTGGCAAGGGCGCGCAGCTCGTCGTGCTGCTCAGCCACAACGGCATGGACGTGGACCTGAAGATGGCGACGCGCGTGACCGGCATCGACGCCATCCTCGGCGGCCACACGCACGACGGCATGCCGGTGGCCACCGTCGTGAGCAACGCCGGCGGCAAGACCATCGTCACCAACGCGGGCTCCAACGGCAAGTTCCTCGCCGTGATGGACTTCGACGTGAGGAACGGCAAGCTCGCGGACTACCGCTACCGCCTGTTGCCGGTGTTCGCGAACATGCTGCCCGCCGACAAGGACATGGACGCGCTCATCACGCGCGTCCGCGCACCGTACGAAGCGAAGCTCGCGGAAAAGCTGGGCACCACCGAGGGCACGCTCTACCGCCGCGGCAATTTCAACGGCTCGGGTGACCAGCTGCTGCTCGATGCATTGATGGACGTGCAAGGCGCGGAGATCGCGTTCTCCCCCGGCTTCCGCTGGGGCACTTCGCTGCTCGCCGGCCAGGAGATCACGCGCGAGTGGCTGATGGACATGACGGCCACGACGTACTCGTATGCCACCGTGGCGCCGATGTCCGGCGAAACGATCAAGACCGTGCTGGAAGACGTCGCGGACAACCTGTTCAACCCGGACCCGTACTACCAGCAAGGCGGCGACATGGTGCGCGTGGGCGGGCTGCAGTATTCGATCGACCCGGGTGCGGCGATGGGCAAGCGCATCACCGACATGCGCCTGGCCGGCAAGCCGATCGAAGCCTCGCGCATGTACAAGGTGGCGGGCTGGGCACCCGTGGCCGAAGAGGCCGCGAAGGCCGGCAACAAGCCGGTGTGGGAGCTCGTGGAGCAGTGGCTCAAGTCGCGTGGCGGCAAGGTGGCCGCGCGCAAGCCGAACGTGCCGGTGGTGGCCGGCGCGCTGCCGAACCCGGGGTACGACGCCGCGGTCTAGCGACCGCACGCCTCGCAAGGCGTGGCAAGATCGCGCCATGCACAAGTTCGACCCATCCGCCAAGGGCGTCTACCTCATCACCGTCACGCCCTTCACCGACAGCGGTGCGCTGGACCTCGCCAGCACCGACCGCATGGTCGACTTCTGCCTCGAGCGCGGCGTCACCGGGCTGACCATCCTCGGCATCATGGGCGAGGCGACCAAGCTCACGGCCGAGGAGGCGAAGGCGTTCACCCGCCAGGTCGTGCGGCGCGTCGGCGGGCGCGTGCCGGTGATCTGCGGTGTGTCGTCGCCGGGCTTCGCGGCGATGGGCGAGCTCACGCGGGAGGTAATGGGCATCGGCGCCTCCGGCGTGATGGTGGCGCCGCCTTCCACCGTGCGCACCGACGACCAGATCGCCGGCTACTTCGACATGGTCAACGAGACGCTGGGCGCCGTGCCGTGGTGCCTGCAGGACCACCCGGTTTCCACCACCGTGCAGATGTCGCCCGCCGTGATCTTGCGCATCCTGAAGAGCTCGCCGAACTGCGTGATGCTCAAGCACGAGGACTGGCCGGGGCTGGCCAAGCTCAGCGCCATCCGCGCCGCTTCGGACCGGGGCGAGGTCAAGCGCGTGTCGATCCTCACCGGCAACGGCGGCGGCCTCTTCCTGCCCGAGGAACTGTCGCGCGGCGCCGATGGCGCAATGACGGGTTTCGCGTGGCCCGAGATGATGGTGGACGTGGTGGCGGCGCATGCGCGCGGCGACGTCGAGCGCGCGCACGACCTGTTCGATGCGTACCTGCCGCTCGCGCGCTACGAGCAGCAGGCCGGCATCGGCCTGGCCGTGCGCAAGCACCTGCTGCACCAGCGCGGCGCAATCGCCTCCGCTTTCGCGCGCAGGCCCGCGCCGAAACTGTCGCCGCAGGACGTCGCGGACATCGAGCGGCTTGTCCGGCGTCAGGAAAAGCGCCTTTCCCAACTGGGGTGACGAGCCCTTTGCGGCGCCACCTGTGGCATGCTTGGCAGCGTGCCGAACCTCCAATGGGAAATGGACCAATTGCGCCTGGCCGATGAGCACATCGCCACGGCGGAGCGGAGCATTGCCGAATTGCGCTCGGACATCGAGAAGCAGCAGGCGCACGGCGGCGACTCGTACCTCGGCGAGCGCGCGCTGCACGCCGCGCTCGGCGCGCTGGAGGAGTTCCGCCGGCACCGCGAGCTGATCGTGGATACGATCCAGTCGATCAAGGACGGCCGGTTGCCGTCGACCTGAGCCGCGGCACCCTCAGGCAAACCCGTCGCGGGACCAGAGGATGTTCTTGCGCTTGCGGTCGTAGAACGGCGCGAACACCGACAGCAGCGCGATCGGCCCGTTGTCGATCACGGGGCCATGCACCGTGCCCTGCGGGATGAAGATGAGGTCGCCTTCGCGCACGCGCCGCGTCTCGTCGCCGACGCGGAAGCCGCACTCGCCGTCGAGGATCAGCACGAGCTCGTCGTGGTCCGGCTGGATGTGGATCACGTCGCCGCTGTCGGCCAGGATGGACACGTTGGCCGACACCTGCTCGCCGTCGCAGAGGAACATGCGCTTGATCGGGTCGGCCGCGGTGGCGGGGTCCGCAGACAGGGCCTTCAGCCGCTCGCCGAGGCGGAAATAGCGTTCTTCGTTCATGGCACCCTTCTCCTGCATGCGCTTTGTACGCGCGGTGCGGCGACATGACAACGCCGTCCAGCTATCCTGTCGGCGCCCGGAAAGGAAGAACAAATGCACCTGCCTGACGGATCCCGGCGTTCCTTCATCGCCGCCGCCCTTGTGCTGGCGGCCTGCGCGGCGCGGTCGCAGCCGGCAGCCCCGACGCGCCTGCGCGGCAACATCGACAGCCTCGGCCCTGACAAGCTCGTGCTGCGCGAACGCAGCGGCAAGTTGGTGGAGCTGGTGCTGGCGCCCAACCTCGCCGTCACCGAGGTCTACCCCGTGGCGTTCTCGGATATCCAGCCGGGCAGCTTCATCGGCGCGGGCGCGATGCCGCAGGCCGACGGCTCGCAGAAGGCCATCGCGGTGCTGCTGTTCCCGGAGGCCATGCGCGGCACCGGCGAAGGCCACCGCCCGTTCGACTTCCTGCCGCAAAGCACGATGACGAACGCCACCGTCGCGGGCGTTGCCGCGTCGTCCGACGGGCGCAGGCTGCGCGTCACCTACCCGGGCGGCGAGCAGACGATCGTGGTGCCGCCCGAAGCGCCGGTATTCAGCCTCAAGCCCGGCACGCGGGACCTTCTGGTGCAGGGCGCGCAGGTCTCGCTGACCGCGCAGGACATCGACGGCAAGCCGACGGCCACCCGCATCAGCGCCGGCCGCAACGGGTTCTCGCCGCCGTACTGACGGCATTCAAGCCGGCTTTCATGCTGGGCCGACGGATTAAAGCATGCTTTAATTGGTGAGCACCGGATTAAAGCGCACTTTAATGCCACGAACCACCGGCACCTACGTCAAGTCCACGACCCTCGGCGAGGTCGTGCGGTCGTTCGTGCCGCATGCGCTGCCTCCCGCCCGCCCGGCGCTGGGCCCGGACGCCTTCGAAGCGGCCAACCGCGACGCGGAACTGGCCCTGGCCCGGCTTTCGGGCGTCTCGGGTCTCGTACCTTCGGTGGACTGGCTGCTGTACGGAGCCATCCACAAGGAAGCGCTGCTCACGTCGCAGATCGAAGGCACGCAGGCCACGCTGATGGATGTCTTCGACCAGGAGGCCGGCTTCGCGGTCAGCAACGCCGACGACGTCCAGGAGGTCACCAACTACATCCGTACGTTCCGGCACGTGCGCCAGCAGCTTCACTCGCCGAAAGGCCTGCCGCTGAGCGTGCGGCTGCTTTGCGAAGCCCACAAGCTGCTCCTTTCGGGCGCGCGGGGCTCGGGCAAGCAGCCCGGCGCGCTGCGGCAGTCGCAGAACTGGATCGGCGGCACCCGCCCCGGCAATGCGGCGTTCGTGCCTCCGCCGCCCGAAAGGGTGCCCGCCTTGCTGGGCGACCTCGAAAAGTACATTCATGGCTCGGAGGGCACACTGCCGCCGCTGGTGCGCATCGCGCTCGTGCACGCGCAGTTCGAGACGATCCACCCGTTCCTGGACGGCAACGGACGCCTGGGGCGCCTGCTGATCGGCGCGCTCCTGGAGCAATGGGGATTGCTGCCGCAGCCGCTGCTCTACCTCAGCGGCTACCTCAAGCAGCACCAGGCGGAATACTACAGGCGGCTGTCCGCGATCCGCAGCGACGGCGACTGGGAAGGCTGGATCGCCTTCTTCCTGGAAGGCGTTGCCGCTGCGGCGAGCCAGGCCGAACGCTCCATCATTTCCGTCGCCAGCCTGGTCACATCCGACCGCAGGAAGCTGGTGGAGTCCCCGCGCGCGGCCCCGGCGAGCTACCGCCTTTTCGAGATGCTGCCGACAATGCCGCGATTCACGGTCGCGCAAGCGCAGGAGAAGCTCGGGTCGAGCTTCCCGACGGCGAACGCCGCCGTCCGCGAGCTCGAGACGCTGGGCATCGTCGGCGAGCTCACGGGCGGCCGCAGCAACCGCATCTACAGCTACGAGCGTTACGTGGGGCTGCTCAAGACCTGATCTTTTTCGCCAATCGTTTTGTCCCGATTGGCGATTGAACGCCCGCCCCGGCAAGCGCAGACTCCCGGCTATCGGCGACAAAGCCACCCGAGGAGTACCGAATGACCCGTCCGCAGCGCCCCGTCCACGTCGTCGGCGTGGGCATGATCCCCTTCACCAAGCCCGGGGCGAGCGACCCCTACACCGTCATGGGTGCGCGCGCCGCCAAACTGGCGCTGGAGGACGCCGGCGTCGACTACAAGGACGTGCAGCAAGCCTACGTGGGCTACGTCTACGGCGACTCCACGGCCGGGCAGGCGGCCATCTACGGCGTGGGGCTCACGGGCATCCCCGTCTTCAACGTCAACAACAACTGCTCCACCGGCTCCAGCGCCCTCTTCCTGGCGCGGCAGGCGGTGGAAAGCGGCGTGGTCGAATGCGCCATCGCGCTCGGCTTCGAGCAGATGCAGCCCGGCGCGCTCAAGGGCAAGTACGAGGACCGGCCCAACCCGCTGGAGAAATTCGCCGAGGCAATGACGGCCAAGCAGGGCTACAACCCCGAGGCGCCGCGCGCCGCGCAGTTCTTCGGCGGCGCCGGCCGCGACTACATGGCGCAGTACGGCATCAAGCGCGACACCTTCGGCCGCATCTCGGTCAAGGCCCGCCAGCACGCGGCGCGCAACCCGCTCGCCGTGTTCCGCCAGACGCTCACGCTCGACGAAGTGATGGCCTCGGCGCCCGTCTTCGACCCGCTCACCCGCTTCCAGTGCTGCCCGCCCACCTGCGGCGCCGCAGCGGCGATCGTGTGCTCGGCCGAGTTCGCGAAGAAGCACAACCTCGACCAGCGCGTGGTGATCGCGGCCCAGGCGATGACGACCGACACGCCGGCCACCTTCGAGTCGCGCGACATGCGCAAGGTGGTGGGCTACGACATGACCGCGTCGGCGGCGAAGCAGGTGTACGAAGCGTCGGGCATCGGCCCCGAGGAGCTGGACGTGGTGGAACTGCACGACTGCTTCACGGCCAACGAGCTGATCACGTACGAGGCGCTGGGCCTCACGCCGGAAGGCACGGCGGAGAAATTCATCGTCGAAGGCGACAACACCTATGGTGGCCGCGTCGTCACCAACCCCTCCGGCGGCCTGCTCTCCAAGGGCCACCCACTCGGCGCCACGGGCCTCGCGCAGTGCTACGAGCTCGTGTCGCAACTGCGCGGCCGCGCGGACCAGCGCCAGGTGGAAGGTGCACGCGTCGCGCTGCAGCACAACCTCGGCCTCGGCGGCGCCTGCGTCGTCACGATGTACCAGCTGCAATGATCGACCGCAAGCACATCGGGCTGACCATGCCCGCTTTCAGCGTCCCGGTGGAACAGAGCCGCTTGAGGTTCTTCGCCAAGGCCACGGGCGGCGACCCCGAGTCCAGGGCCGTGCCGCCCACGTACTTCTTCTGCCTCGAGTCCGAGTCGCCGCACTCCACCGTCATGCGCGAGACACTCGGCCTCGACTACAAGCGCCTGCTGCACGGCGAGCAGGGCTTCACCTACCACGCGATGGCTTACGCAGGCGACACGCTCACCTTCGAGCAGCGCATCGAGGACATCTACGACAAGAAGAACGGCGCGCTGGAGTTCGTCGTGCGCAAGACGCGCGTGACCAACCAGCGCCAGGAACTCGTGGCGGAACTGCGCTGCGTCTCGGTGATGCGAAATGGCTGAAACACTTCCCCCGCTCACGCTCCCGCCGCTGTCGCGCCACACGCTGGCGCTGTACTGCGGCGCCTCGGGCGACCACAACCCGATCCACGTCGACAGCGACTTCGCCAAGGCCGCCGGCATGCCGGACGTGTTCGCGCACGGCATGCTGTCGGCTGCATGGCTGGGCCGCTTGCTCACCAACTGGGTGCCGCAGGAAGCCATCCGCTCGCTCGACATCCGCTTCGTGGCGATCACGCACGTGGGCGAAACCATCACCTGCACGGGCGAAGTCGTCGAGAAGTTCCAGCACCAGGGCCGGCAACTCGCACGCGTGAAACTGCAGACGGCCAACCAGGACGGCATCGTCAAGCTCAGCGCCGAGGCGGTGGTCGCACTGCCATGATGGACGCCCGCCGCCCCTGGATGGACGAGGAGCTCGCGCTGCTGCGGGACGGCGCGCGCCGGTTCTTCGAGCGCGAATGCGTGCCGAACGAGATGGCCTGGCGTGCCCAGCACCACGCGCCGCGCGACATCTGGACCAAGGCCGGCGCCGCGGGGCTGCTGTGCGCCAGCATCCCCGAGGCCTACGGCGGCGGCGGCGGCAATTTCCTGCACGAGGCGGTCATCGTCGAAGAGCAGGCGTACAGCATGTCGCAGTCGTTCAGCAACAACGTGCACAGCGGTATCGTCGCGCACTACATCCTGGCCTACGGCAGCGAGGCGCAGAAGAAGCGCTGGCTGCCCAAGCTGGCCACCGGCGAGCTGGTGGCGGCGATCGCGATGACCGAGCCGGGCGCGGGGACGGACCTGCAGCGGATCAAGACGCACGCCCGGCTCGACGGCGACTGGTGGCGCATCGACGGCAGCAAGACCTTCATCACCAACGGCCTGCACGCCAACCTGGTGGTCGTGGCCGTGAAGACGGGTGCCGAAGCCGGCGCCAAGGGCATCTCGCTGCTGGTGGTGGAGACCGACACGGCCGCGGGCTTCCGCCGCGGCCCGCTGCTGGACAAGCTGGGCCAGCGCAACCTCGACACCTGCGAGCTGTTCTTCGACGACGTCAAGGTGCCCGCCACCCACCTGCTCGGCGCGGAGGAAGGCAAGGGCTTCGTGCAGCTCATGCAGCAGCTGCCGCGCGAGCGCATGCTGATCGCGGTGGTCGCGGTCGCGATGATGCGCCGAGCCATCGACGAGACGCTGGACTACGTGCGCCAGCGCAACGTGTTCGGCCAGCCGCTGATGGCGATGCAGAACACCCGATTCAAGATGGCCGAGTGCGAGACGCAGGCGCGCGCCGCGCAGGCGTTCGTGGACGACTGCATCGCCAAGCTGATGAAGGGCGAGCTGGACGTGCCCACGGCCGCGATGGCCAAGTGGTGGACCACCGACACGCTGTGCCGCATCGTCGACGAGTGCCTGCAATTGCACGGCGGCTACGGCTTCATGAACGAGTACCCGATCGCGCGCCTGTACGCGGACGTGAGGGTGACCAAGATCTTCGGCGGCGCCAACGAGGTGATGAAGGAGATCATCGCGCGCGACCTGGAGAAGCGCTGATGGCGGACCGGCCCCACTTCAGGTTCTGGCCGAAAGGCGTGGCGCGCGACCTCGTCGTGCCGCATGCCACGCTGCCCGAGTTCCTGGACACGTCCGCCCGACGGTACCCCGGCAAGCCCGCCTTCGTCTTCGAGGGCGGGATCGTCACGTATGCACAGTTGAAGCAGCGCGTGGACGCGCTGGCCGCCTACCTGCAGCAGCGCCTGGGCATCGGCCCCGGCGACCGCGTGCTGCTGATGTCGCAGAACTGCCCGCAGTACGTCGCCGCCTGCTACGCCGTGCTGCGCGTCGGCGGCGTCGTGGTGCCGGTCAACCCGATGTGCAAACAGGCGGAAGTGGGCTACTACGCCGCGGACAGCGGGGCGACGGCGGCTTTCGTCGCGCACGAACTGCTGGGCGCGATCCCCTTCGGCGATGAGCCGGGCAAGATCGCCGCGGCCGTCGTCTTCGACTATGCAGGCACGCTGCCGCAACTGGCCGACGACCGGCTCCACCCGATGGAGGCTGCCATCGCAAAGCGCCTCCAGTTCGACCCCGAGAAGACCTCGCCCGACGACATCGCCGTGCTGCCCTACACCTCGGGCACCACGGGGCACCCCAAGGGTTGCATCCACACGCACGCGACGGTGGTCGCGTCGCTCGCCGCCTCCGCGGTGTGGAAGGGCCTGCACGCCGAGTCGGTGATGCTCTGCGTGGCCCCGCTCTTCCACATGCTGGGCATGCAGAACGGGATGAACCTGCCGATCATGCTGGGCGCCACCGCGGTGATGATGCCGCGCTGGAACGCGCAGTTGGCGGCGCAGCTGATCGAGCAGCACCGCGTGACGGCGTGGACCGCGCCGCCGGCGATGATCATCGACCTGTTCACCAACCCCGAGGCGCAGGCGCGCGACCTCTCCAGCCTGGCCCTGCTCTCCGGCGGCGCGGCCGCGATGCCCGAGGCCGTGGCCACGATGCTCACCGAGCGCTACGGCATCATCTACAACGAAGGCTACGGCCTCACCGAGACGGCGTCCTTCCTGCAGGCCAACCCGCTCGGTCGCGGCAAGCGCCAGTGCCTGGGCATCCCGTCCCAAGGCGTGGACATGCGCGTGATCGACCCGCAGACGCTGGCCGAACTGCCGCAGGGCGAAACCGGCGAGCTCGTCGCCCACGGGAAGCAGATCACCCTCGGCTACTGGAACAACCCGGCCGCCACGCGCGAGGCCTTCCTCGAGATCGACGGCAAGCGCTTCTTCCGCACGGGCGACCTGGGGTACATGGACGAAGAGGGTTACTTCTTCATCCGCGACCGCCTCAAGCGCATGATCAACGCCTCGGGCTACAAGGTGTGGCCCAACGAGGTGGAGAACGCCATGTACGACCATCCGGCCGTGCACGAGGCCTGCGTCATCGGCGTGCCGGACGGCAAGCGCGGCGAGACCGTGAAGGCGCTCGTCGTGTGCAAGCCGGGCATGCGCAGCGAGTACACCGAGCAGCAGGTCATCGACTGGTGCCGCGAGCGCATGGCCGTCTACAAGGCGCCGCGCATCGTGGAGTTCGTCGAGAAACTGCCGAAGTCCGGCACCGGCAAGATCCTCTGGCGCGAGCTGCAGGAGCAGCACCGCGCTTCGTCCATGAAGGAGGCCGCCTAATGTCTTTGTCAAGAAGAGTGCGTAAGGGATGCGATGAACGGCTGGCGGTTGTGAAGCATCGCCCACAGGACGTTCACGCGACGGCGGGCCAAGGCGATCAAGGCTTGGTGATGCCGCTTTCCTTCCTGGCGCTTGCGCGCGTAGAAGGCTTTGCTGTCGGCGCATCGCAGCGAGGCGAAGGCCGATTGGTAGAACACACGTTTGAGGCCTTTGCTGCCGCCGCTGGGGCGTTTGAGCCAGCGGGTCTTGCCGGACTGCTTCAGGATCGGTGCGAGGCCGGCCGCGGCCGCGAGGCTGTCAGCCGACTTGAATCGTGCGATGGAGCCTGCCTGGGCGATGAATTCCGCCGTGAGGATGGCCCCCATGCCGGGCAGGCTGAGGATGAGGGCCGCATCAGGGTGGAGAGCCAGGCGCTGCTCGATCTCGCTGTCCAATGCCTTGAGCCGCACGATGCAGCTCAAGGCTTCGACGGCGAGCTCCTTGATCAGGCGCGCGGTCAACGTCTGGCCAGGCACGGCGATGCGCTGGCGCTCAGCGCACCGCAAGGCCACTTCGATCAGTTCGCGGCCGAAGCTGCGTCGCGCCAGCGGTCCCAGCTGCGCGGCGATGCCCGCGTCACCGGCGCTGCGCAACTCTTCAGGCGTGACGTAACGCGCCAGCAGCGTCAGCGCCGTCTTGCTGGTCAGGTCCAGTGCGTGTTCGAGCTCGGGGAAGATGCCGACCAACAGGTCGTGCATGCGCGCCAGGCGCCGCGTCTGATCGGTCGTGAGGTCGTGACGGCGCGAGACGAGCAAACGCAACTCGATGTCCAGCTCGGTCTCGGCGCTGACCACGCGCAGATCGGCGCGCGTGCGCACCTGATCGGCGATCACACGCGCATCACGCGGGTCGCTCTTGGACTCGCCTCCCACGGTGCCTTGGCGTGCCCTGTTGACGGCAAGGCCGGGCACATGCACGAGAGCAAAGCCCCCATCGAGCAGCACGGCCTGCGCCAGCGCGGCGATGCCACCGAGCACGTCGATGCCCACGCGCACGGGGGCGGGCAGCTGCCGCAGCTCATCCGTGAGCCTCAACAGATCCTCCGGGGAGTTAAGAAGCTTCCGGTTCAACAAGACGGCGCCCGCAACATCAATGGCGCACACCCAGTGAACCTCCTTGGCAATGTCGATGCCGACATAGGTGGTCATGAGCCGTCTCCTTCACGAAGCACAAGGCAACCCTTCCTCGCCGGCTACGCCCTACATAGCGATCGTTCGCAAAGCCTAATCAGCGGTCGAAAAGGGAGGGCGGAGAGGGGGAGGTGCCTCCGGAGCCATCGAGTGCAGCCAGCATGAAAGCCATCCCCTCCCGCCGCCTGGCGTCCATCATGGCATGCCACACCAGGCACCGATCTCTCGGCACTGAGAAAGGTAGGGCCGCATGAGCGTTCGACTGGAAGTCATCGGGCACACCGGCGTCATCACCCTCGACAGCCCTGCCACGCGCAACGCGTTCACGCCCGAGCTGCGCGAGCAGCTCGCCGCCGCGATCGAGGCTGTGAAGACGGACGACGAGGTGCGCGCGGTCGTGATCACCGGATCGGCCGGCGCGTTCAGCGCGGGCGGCGACGTCAAGGGCATGGCCCTCGCGCCCATCGACCCGCCCGTGGGCCGCGCCCGCATGCACGCGACGCAGAAGTGGATGCGCGAGCTGATCACGCTGGAAAAGCCGGTCATCGCGGCGGTCGACGGCCCGGCCTACGGCGCGGGCTTCAGCATCGCGCTGGCGGCCGACATCGTGGTCGCCACACCGCGCGCCCGCTTCTGCATGGTGTTCCTGCGCATCGGCCTCATCCCCGACTGCGGCGCGTTCTACCTGCTGCCGCGCGTGGTCGGCGCGCAGCGCGCCCGCGAGCTGATGCTGTCCGCACGCGAAGTGCAGGCACAGGAAGCGAAAGAGCTCGGCATCGTGATGGAGCTGCACGAACACGACGACCTGCTGCCGCGCGCGATGGCCATCGCGGCGAGCTTCGCCCACGCCTCGCCCATCGCGGTGAGCATCGTCAAGCGCAGCACGGCGAACACGGGCGAGCTGGACGCGGTGCTCGACGCCGAGGCGAACGCGCAGGCACTGCTCTTCAGCACCCCCGCACACAAGGACGCCGTGAAGCGCTTCATCGAGAAGCAGCCGCTGGCGTTCCATTGGCCCACGTACAAGGAGAAAGATGATGAGTAGCATGGTTCAGGACAAGGTGGTCGTCGTCACGGGCGCGGGCGGGGGCATCGGCCGCGACATCGCGCTGGCAATGGCCCGCGAAGGCGCGAAGGTCGTGGTCAACGACATCGGCGCTTCGGTCGCGGGCGAAGGCAAGAACGAGGGCCCGGCGCAGGCCGTGGTCAACGAGATCAAGGCGCTGGGTGGCCAGGCCGTCGCCAACACGGACAGCGTGTCGGACCGCGCGGCCGCGGCGCGCATCATCGGCACCGCCATCGAAACCTTCGGCCGTATCGACGTCGTGGTCAACAACGCCGGCATCCTGCGCGACCGCTTCTTCCACAAGATGAGCGACGAGGAGTGGGACTCGGTCATCAAGGTGCACCTGTACGGCAGCTACTACGTCAGCCGCGCGGCATCCGCCCACTTCAAGGAGCAGGAAAGCGGCGTGTACGTGCACATGACGTCCACCTCGGGCCTCGTGGGCAACTTCGGGCAGGCCAACTACGCGGCGGCCAAGCTGGGCATCGCGGCCCTGTCGAAATCCATCGCGCTGGACATGCAGAAGTTCAACGTGCGCAGCAACTGCATCGCGCCGTTCGCGTGGAGCCGCATGATCGGCTCGATCCCGACGGACACGCCCGAGGAGCAGGCACGCGTCGACCGCATGAAGCAGATGACGCCGGCCAAGATCGCGCCGATGGCGGTGGCGCTCGCCAGCGATTCGGCGAAGGACGTCACCGGCCAGATCTTCGCGGTGCGCAACAACGAGATCTTCCTGATGAGCCAGCCGCGGCCGGTGCGCTCGGTGCATCGCGGCGAGGGCTGGACGCCGCAGACCGTGCTCACCCACGCCCTGCCCGCGCTGAAGAAGAGCTTCTTCGACCTGGACCGCTCCGGCGACGTCTTCAACTGGGACCCGGTATGAGCGGTGTGCTGGCTTACCACCAGGCGAAGCTGGAACAGGGCGAGTTCCTGATCCAGCGCTGCACCGCGTGCGGCAAGCACGTCTACTACCCGCGCGAGCTGTGCCCGCACTGCGGCAGCATGTCGCTGGAATGGAAAGCGCCGAAGGGCAGCGGCGTCGTGCATGCCGTCACCACCGTGCGCCGCAAGCCGGCCGACGGCGGCGACCTCAACGTGTCGCTGGTCGACCTGGACGAAGGTGTGCGCCTGATGTCGCGCGTGGACAACCTCGCGCCCGACGCCGTGAAGATCGGCCAGCGCGTAAAGGCGAAGGTCGTCAACGGGCTCGTGCTCTTCGAAGCGGAGGGCGCGAAATGAGCTTGAAAGATTTGCGCGGCTCCTGCGCGATCGTCGGCGCGGCCACTTACGGGTGCGGCGAATCCCCCGGCTTCACCGACATGGAACTGCTCGCCCGCGCCGCGCACGCCGCCGTCGCGGATGCCGGCCTCAAGATGAGCGACATCGACGGCCTGGCGACGGCGAGCGTCTCCGCCACGATGTGGCCGATGCCCGTCATCGAGCACCTCGGCCTGAACCCGCGCTTCATCAACGGCACGATGCTCGGCGGCTCCAGCTTCATCGCGCACCTGCTGCCGGCGATGCTGGCCTTGCAGTCGGGCCAGTGCAATGCGGTTCTCGTGGCCTATGGCAGCGTGCAGCGCACGGCAACCTTCGGCCGCAAGGAAATGGCGCCCGCGCGCCGCCTGCTCGACCCGCAACCGTACGAGCACCCGTACGAGCCGCTGCTGCCCGCCTCCGCCTACGCGCTTGCGGCCTCACGCCACATGCACGAGTTCGGCACGACACGCGAGCAGATGGCCGACGTGGCCGTGGCCGCGCGAGCGTGGGCGCGCCTCAACCCCGAAGCCTTCATGCGCGACCCGCTCACGCGCGAGGACGTGCTCAAGTCGCGCATGGTGTCTGACCCGCTGACCGTGCGCGACTGCTGCCTCGTCACCGACGGCGCCGGAGCCTTCGTGCTCACACGTGCCGACCGCGCACGTGACCTTCCGAAGAAGCCGGTGTACGTGCTGGGCAATGCGACCGCGGTGTGGAACCGGCAGGTCTCGTCGATGCACGACCTCACGGTGACTTCCGCGAAGCAATCGGGCGCGGAGGCTTTCGCGATGGCGGGGATGGCGCCGAAGGACATCGACGTGGTGGAGCTCTACGACGCTTTCACGATCAACACGATCCTGTTCCTGGAAGACCTGGGGTTCTGCGCCAAGGGCGAAGGCGGCGCATTTGTCGCCAACGGAAACATCGCACCCGGCGGCAAGCTGCCGGTCAACACCAACGGCGGCGGGCTGTCCTGCACGCACCCCGGCATGTACGGCATCTTCGCCTTGATCGAAGCGGTGCGGCAATTGCGTGGCGAAGGCGGCGAGCGCCAGGTCAATGGCGCGAAGACCGCCATCGCGCATGGCAACGGCGGCACCTTGTCCAGCCAGTCCACGGCCATTCTCGGCACTGCGGAGGCCCTATGATTCGCGACCCCGAAATCCTCTCCCAGCTTCTTGACTCGGTGAACCGCTACGTGCGCGAGAAACTCGTGCCCAACGAAGCGCTCGTGTCGGAGACCGACGAGATCCCCGAGGAGCTCGCCAACGGCATGAAGGAGCTGGGCCTTTTCGGCCTGACCATCCCCGAGGAATACGGCGGCTTCGGCGCGACCATGGAAGAAGAAGTGGAGGTGATGTTCGCCATGGGGCAGACCTCGCCCTGCTTCCGCTCCCTCTTCGGCACCACCGTCGGCATCGGCTCGCAGGGCATCCTGATGGACGGGACCCAAGAGCAGAAGGACAAGTACCTGCCCAAGCTGGCCACGGGCGAGCTCCTCGCCTCCTTCGCACTCACCGAACCCGAAGCGGGCTCCGACGCGGCATCACTGCGCACCACAGCCATCCTCGACGGCGACCACTACGTGGTGAACGGCACCAAGCGCTTCATCACCAATGCGCCGCAAGCAGGCCTCTTCACGCTGATGGCCCGCACCAACCCCCAGGAAAAAGGCGCGGGCGGCGTGTCGGCCTTCATCGTCGACGCCGACACCCCCGGCATCACCATCGGCAAGAAGGACAAGAAGATGGGCCAGCGCGGCGCGCACACGGCCGACGTCATCTTCGAGAACTGCCGCGTGCCCGCCACGCAGCTGATCGGCGGCAAGGAAGGCCAGGGCTTCAAGACCGCGATGAAGGTGCTGGAGAAGGGCCGCATCCACATCGCCGCCATCTGCGTGGGCGTGGCCGAACGCATGCTGCGCGACGCCCTGAACTACGCCATCGAGCGCAAGCAGTTCGGCCAGCCGATCGCCGAGTTCCAGCTCGTGCAGGCGATGCTCGCCGACAGCCAGGCCGAGATCTACGCCGCGAAGTGCATGGTGCTCGACGCGGCGCGCAAGCGCGACGAGGGGAAGAACGTCTCGACCGAAGCCTCGTGCAGCAAGATGTTCGCCAGCGAGATGTGCGGCCGCGTGGCCGACCGCGCGGTGCAGATCTTCGGCGGCAGCGGCTACATGGCCGACTTCGGCATCGAGCGCTTCTACCGCGACGTGCGCATCTTCCGCCTGTACGAAGGCACCACCCAGATCCAGCAGATCGTGATCGCGCGCAACATGATCCGCGCGGCCCACCAGTGAACCCCCAGAACCCGAGGAGACAAGCCCGATGAAGATGTCGATGCTGCGCCGTGCATTCGTGGTTGCCGGCCTGGCCGTGTGCGCCCTGCCTGCCCTTGCGCAGAACTACCCCGCGCAGCCCCTCAAGCTGGTGGTGCCCTACCCCGCGGGCGGCGCCACCGACACGCTGGCGCGCACGCTGGCGCAGAAGCTGCAGGAGGCCTGGGGCCAGCCCGCGCTGGTGGAGAACAGGCCGGGCGCCGCGGGTACCATCGGCAACAACTTCGTCGCCAAGGCCCCGGCCGACGGCCACACGGTGCTCATCGCGATCACGGCCATCGTCCAGCAGCCCGCCATGATGGACAAGCTGCCCTACGACCCGGTGAAGGACTTCGCGCCGGTGTCGATGATCGCGCGCAGCCCCAGCATGCTGGCCGTGCCGCTGTCCTCGCCCGCGAAGGACCTCAAGGAGTTCATCGCGCTCGCGAAGGCCAACAAGGGCAAGATGAACGTGGGCTCCTACGGCGCGGGCACTTCGTCGCACATCCAGGGCGCGCTGCTGAACATGCAGGCGGGGCTGGACCTCGTGCACGTGCCGTTCCAGGGCGCGGCGCCGCTGATGACGAACCTCGTGGGCGGCCAGGTGACGGCGGCCTTCGTCGACAGCGCATCCGCGCGGCCGCAGTTGAAGAACATCCGCCCGCTCGCCGTGACCGGCACTTCACGCATGCCGGGCCTGCCGGACGTGCCCACCTTCGTGGAGCTCGGTTACCACTCGTTCGACCCGTACGGCTGGTTCGGCGTGTTCCTGCCCGCGAACGCACCGGCGCCCGTGGTGCAGAAGCTCTCGGACGAAGTGAACCGAATCCTGAAGATGCCCGACGTCACCGCGAAGATCGAGGCGCTGGGGCTGCAGGTTGCTGGAAGCAAACCCGATGATTTTGCCAAGACGGTTCGCGCGGAAGCGGCTCTTTACGCAAAGATCATCAAGGAAGCAAATATCCAGCTCAGCCAGTAGCTTGTTACAGGGCAAAGGCATACAGTTCCTCCTGAGCGTCTTCAGGAGGACTGCATGCGCCACCTGTATTTCAAGCACTGGCAGGACGTAGCCAACGCCCTGCTCGCCCTCTGGCTGGTTGCGGCGCCCTGGGTGCTGGGCTTCGGCGGCGACAGCATGGCCATGTCCAACAGCATGGTGATGGGCCTGTTCCTGCTGGCCGCTTCGCTCGGCGCCGTGTTCCTGCCGCTCGCGTGGGAAGAGTGGACCGAAGCGCTGCTCGGGCTGTGGGTCGCCGCATCGCCGTGGCTGCTGGGCTTCTCGCACCTGTCCGCAGCAACGCTCTCCTGCTTCATCACGGGCACGGCGGTGCTGCTCCTTGCACTGTGGGTGCTGGGCAGCGACAAGGATTACGGCGGGTGGTGGAGCGACCGCACGGCCTGACTCACTTCCTGCGCAGCACGATGTGCGTGGCGCGCTCGCCGGGGATCGTCTCGGCCACTTCGTAGCCCAGCTCGCGCAGGTCGATGCCGCTGAACAGCGATTCGCCGGCCCCGATCAGCACCGGGCCCAGCGCCAGGTGTGCCTCGTCGATCAAGCGTGCCTGCAAGTACTGCCGCACGGTCGCCGCGCCGCCGCCGATGCGCACGTCCTTGCCGGCAGCCGCTTGCTTCGCGCGGTTCAGCGCGGCATGGATGCCGTCGGTGACGAAGTGGAACGTCGTGCCGCCCTTCATCTCGAGCGGCGGCCGCGCGTGGTGCGTGAGCACGAAGACATCGCAGTGGTAGGGCGGCTCCTCGCCCCACCAGCCTTTCCACTCGTCGTCCGGCCACGGGCCGCGCACCGGGCCGAACATGTTGCGGCCCATCACCCAGCTGCCGATGTTCTCGAAGCCGCGCTCGGCCATCATGTTGTCCTTGCCGGTCTCGGCGGGACCCTGCCCGTACAGCGTGTGCCACATGCGCGTGGGGAACATCCACTTCATCACGTCGAAGAAGTTCTCGCCGAGCGCGTTCTGCAGGCCCTGGTTGGGGCCGGCCGAGTAGCCGTCGAGCGAAACACCGAAACAACACACGCGTACTGCCATCGCAACCTCCAGCAATTGAGGAGGTGGAGTATGTCAGTCCCAGGTCGCGCCCGTCTTCTGCACGATCGGCGCCCACTTGCGCGACTCGAGGTAGATCAGCGCCGTGAGCGCCTCGACCGACGAGGCGGCGGTGTCGATCCCCAGCCGGGCGAACTGGGTCCGCACGTCGGTGTGGTTGATCGCCTTGCCGAACTCGCGGTTGAGCGCGGCCACCATGTCGGCCGCGACCCCTCGGGCCGTGAAGAGCGCGAAGAACGCTTTCACGTCGAAACCGGGCAGGCCCGACTCGGCTACCGTGGGCACTTGCGGCAGGATGGGCGAGCGCTTCGCCGAGGTGACGGCGAGCGCGCGCAGCTTGCCGGCGCGCACATGCTCGATCACGCCCGGCAGGTTGGCGAGCATCACGGGCACACGGCCACCCAGCACATCCTGCAGGGCGGGTGCGTCGCCGCGATACGGCACGTGCCGCAGCTTCACGCCGAGCTGGTCGGCCATCATCTCGGCAGCCAGGTGCACCGAGGTGCCGGCGCCGGGCGACGCATAGGTGACGTCGCCGGCCCGCGCGAGTTTCGCGAGGTCCTGCAGGTCCCGGGCAGGCACGTCCGGGTGCACGAGCACGATGTTGGGCATGCTGCCCACCAGCGTGATCGGCTGCACGTCGCGCGCCACGTCGTACGGCAGCTTGCGCGTGAGCAGCGGGTTGATGGCGAACGAGTTCATCGCCGTGATGCCGATGGTGGTGCCGTCGCGCGGCTGCGCCTTCAGCACGCTCTCGACGCCGATGTTGCCGCCGGCACCGGGCTTGTTTTCCACGAGCAGCGTGGCGCCGGTCTGCGCCTGCACCTTCTGCGCGATGGCGCGCGCCTGCAGGTCGGTGGTGCCGCCGGGCGGGTACGGCACGACGAGGTGGATGGTGCGGCCGGGCAGGCCGGGCTGCTGGGCCAGCGCCGGCACAGCCGCGCCGAGGGCCGCGGCGCCGAGCAGCCGGCGGCGCGAGATGCGGGGAAGGTGGATGGGCATGCCGTGTCTCCTTGCGATGTTTGCATCTTAACAGCGATCAGATATGATTCAAGCTTGCGGCCTCAGGGCATTCACCTAGTTGCCCAGCCTCATCTTTGTTTCGATCAGATTTCAGGAGACACCCATGTTCCAGCCGGGCCTGCTCGCGGGCAAACGCATCCTGGTCACCGGCGGCGGCTCGGGCCTCGGCCGCGAGATCGCCGCGAAGTACCTCGAACTCGGCGCCTGCGTCCACATCTGCGGGCGCCGCCAGGCGGTGCTGGACGAGACGGCACAGCAGCTCATGGCGCAGCACGGCGGCAGCGTGCGCACGTGGCCGGTCGACATCCGCGACGCATCGCAGGTGGAGGCGATGGTCGATGCCATCTGGGCCGACGGCGGCCCGCTCGACGGCCTCGTCAACAACGCGGCCGGCAACTTCGTCAGCCGCACGCAGGACCTGTCGCCGCGCGGCTTCGACGCGGTGGCCAACATCGTGCTGCACGGCACCTTCTACGTGACGCAGGCCGTCGGCAAGCGCTGGATCGCCGGCGGCCACCCGGGCTCGGTGCTCTCGATCGTCGTCACCTGGGTGCGCACGGGCGCGCCCTTCGTCGTGCCGTCGGCGATGTCGAAGGCCGGCATCGACGTGATGACCAAGTCGCTGGCCGTCGAATGGGGACGCTACGGCATCCGGCTGAACGCGATCGCGCCCGGCATCTTCCCCACCGAAGGCGCCAACAAGCGGCTGTCGCCGCTGCAGGACTGGGAGGACGGCGTGGTGCGCAACCCGATGAACCGCGTGGGCCGCATGAGCGAGCTGCAGAACCTGGCCGTCTTCCTGATGGCCGACGGCGTGCAGTGGCTCTCGGGCGAGACGATCGCGATCGACGGCGCCGGGCATTACCAGAACGGCGCGTCGTTCACCGAGCTGGCCGCGCTGGGCGACGCGGACTGGGCCCGCATGCGCGAGGCGATCCGCGCGAAGGACGCCCACGACAAGGCGCGCAGCGCCGCGGCGGCCTGACATGCGCGCCGACGCGTACGTGCGGTGCGTGCCGCCCGGCACACCCGCGCTGCTGGACGACGAAGGCTCGCACGTCACCTACGGCGAGCTCGACGCACGTGTGGGCGAAGCCGCCGACGCACTCGCGGAGGGCGGCGTGGCCGCCGGCGAGCGCCTGCTGCTCGTCGGTGAGAACACCGTCGACATGGTGGTCGCCCTGCTCGCCGCCATGCGCGCGCAGGCCTGGGCGGTGCCGGTGAACCCGCGCATGGCCGAAGGCGAGATCGACGCGATCCGCGCGCACTGCGAACCGCGGCTTACTTATTTCTCGCCCGCGTCGCCGGATGCCCTGGCCCACGGCGCGCGCCTCGGTGCACCGGCCGGCGGCTGGCTGCCGTGCGAAGGGCGCACCGCTGCCGAACCCGTGGACGACGTCGCCGTGATGCTCTACACCTCCGGCAGCACCGGCACGCCCAAGGGCGTGATGCTCACGCACGCGAATTTGGCGTTCGTCACGCAGGCGTCGCTGGACCAGCAGGTGCTGCTGCCGGGCGACCGCGTGTTCCACGCGCTGCCGGTCTCGCATTCCTTCGGCCTCATCAGCGCGCTGCTGTGCGGTTTGCGCGCGGGCGTGACACTGCAGCTGTGCAGCCGCTTCACGGGGGAGCGCCTCGCGCGTGCGATCCGCGACGAAGGCATCACGGTCTTCCAGGGCGTGCCGGCCATGTACGCGCGGCTGCTGGAGTGGTCCGCCGCCACCGGCAACGGCCTCACGCCCAACCGCCTGCGCATGGCGTACATCGGCGGGTCCCAGGTCGACGCCACGCGCAAGGCGCAGGCGGAGGCGCTGCTGGGCCTGCAACTGCACCACGGCTACGGCCTGACCGAAGCGGCGCCGGTGGTCACGCGCACGTTCGGGCATCCACCGCCGCGCGACGTGACGGCGGGCTGGCCGATCCCGGGGATCGAGATCGCATTGCATCGGGGCGAGGTGTGCGTGCGCGGCCCCAACGTGATGGCGGGCTACTTCCGCGACCCGGAGCAGACGCGCACGGCCATCGACGCCGACGGCTGGCTGCACACCGGCGACGTCGGCCGCTTCGGTCCCGAAGGCGACCTCACGATCGTGGGCCGCATCAAGGAGATGATCATCCGCAACGGCTTCAACGTGTACCCGGCCGAGGTGGAGGCCGCCATCGCGGCGTACCCGGGTGTCGCGCAGTGCGCGGTGCTGGGGCACGCGGTCGACGGTGACGAGGAGATCGTCGCGTTCATCGAACCGCAGGCCGGCGCGCACATCGACACCGGGGAACTGGCCGCCTTCCTGCGGCGCCGCATCGCGCCGTACAAGATCCCGCGCCACTGGCACGTGATGCAGCGGCTGCCCGCATCCGGCACCGGCAAGCTGCTCAAGCCCGCGCTGAAGGCGCTGCTGCCAGGCATCGTGGAGACCGCATGACGATCGACTGCCTGCTGCGCCCGCGCTCGGTGGCGATCGTCGGCGCGTCGGGCAACCCGCACAAGATCGGCGGCAGGCCGCTGCACTACATGCTGCAGCAAGGCTTCGCGGGCACGCTCTACCCGGTGAGCCAGCGCGGCGAGCCCGTGCAGGGCGTGCGCTCGCACGCGAGCCTGCACGAGCTGCCGGAAGCGCCCGATTGCGTCGTACTGTCGGTGCCCGCCGAAGCGGCGCGCGAGCAACTGCAGGCGTGCGCCGCAGTCGGCGCGCGCAGCGCGGTGCTGTTCTCCTCCGGCTTCGCCGAACTGGGCGAGGCGGGCCGCGCGGAGCAGCGGCGCCTCGCCGAGTGCGCGGCGGACGCCGGCCTGCGGCTGCTGGGCCCCAACACCATCGGCTGCGCGAACTTCGCGACCGGCGCGGTGCTGTCGTTCGCGTCGATCTTCACCGGCTTCGCGCCGCAGGACGGGCCGGTGGCGATCGTCTCGCAAAGCGGCGCCGTCGGCGCGTCGGCCTACGCGCTGCTGCGCGACTACGGCGTCGGTGTGCGCTACTTCTGTGCGACGGGCAACCAGGCCGACGTGGACGTGGTGGATTTCCTCGGCGCGGTGCTGGCCGACGAGGGAGTACGCGTCGTGCTGCTGTACTTCGAGGAGGTGCGAAGCCGCGACTCACTCGCTGCCGCGCTCGCGCACGCCGCCGCCCGCGGCGTCCCGGTGATCGCGCTGTGTTCCGCGCGCACGGCAAGCGGCGCGCGCATGGCGGACTGCCACACCGGCGCGGCCGGCCTGCGAGACCCGGGTCTCGCGGAATTGTTCGCGGCGCATGGGTGCCACCAGGTTCGCAGCGTCGCCGAGATGAGTGCGGCCGTGCCGCTGTGGCTCACGCCCCTCACGCCCGCGGCCAAGCCGCCGCCGCGCGTCGCGGTCATCAGCAACAGCGGCGCGTCGTGCGTGCTCGGCGCCGACGCCTGCGACGCGCACGCGCTGCCGCTGGCGCAGCTGGGCAGCACGACGCGCGAGCGGCTGGACGCCCTGCTGCCGCCCTTCTCGCGCAGCCGCAACCCGGTGGACCTCACCGCGATGCTCCTCGCGAACCCCGCACTGCTCGAAGACTGCGTGCGCGCGGTGCTGATGGACGATGGCTGCGACGCCGCGGCGCTGAGCCTGCTTGCGATCGCCGGCCCCGGCTACGACGTGGCACGGTTCGCTCGGGAAACGGCCGCGGCGATGCGCGCGAGCGGCAAGACGCTCGCCTTCAGCTCGCCCGACCCGCGCGTGCGCGCGCAGTTCGCGGCCCAGGGCATCGCGGTCTTCGCGGGGGAGTTCGAGGCGCTCGCTGCGCTGGCTACGCGTGCCCCAGCCCCGCCATGAAGATCTCGAAAATCTTGCGCGCCGTGCCTTCGGGGTCCTTGCGCAGCACGTAGCGCGGCGTGTTCTGCGGGCTGGTGATGATGTGCGCGAAGCCGTGGCACGCAGTCCAGGCGGCCAGCGTCGCCTCGCGGCGGCGGTCCATCGTCCCTTCGGCCTGCAGCAGGTAGTCGGCCACGCAGGTCTCCAGCAGGCTGTACGAGCGGATCGCGGCGTCGTTGAGCTCCGGGTACAGCGTCTTGTCCGGGATCTCCGGCCCGTGCATCAGGTGGAACAGCGCCGGGTGCCGGCGCGCGAAGTCCACATAGGCCAGCATGACGGCCATGAGGCGCTCGTCGGGCTCGCGCTTGTCCTTCAGCGCCGCCATGCGCTCGTCGAAGAGCATGCGGAAGCCCAGGGCGGAGATCGCCGCGAGCAGGCTCGCCTTGCTCTCGAAGTGGTGCAGCGGCGCGGTCTGGGTCACGCCCGTGCGCCGCGCGATCTCGCGCATGGTGAGGGCCGGCAGGCCGTCCGCCTCCAGGATCTCGAGGCCGCGCGACACCAGCTCCTCACGCAGGTTGCCGTGGTGGTAGGAGGTCCTGGCGGTGGGTTTGCGGGGCATCGACCGCGCGATGTTAACAGCGCTCAAATCGCAGGCCGGGGCTTGGCGGGACGGCGCTTGAAGTGCTCGCAGAGCCGGTCGATCAGCGCCCGCGCATACGCCGGCAGCGCCTCGCGGTCGCGCACGACGATGTAGCGTTCGCGCACGCGCCACGCGTCCGCCAGCTCGATCTGCGCGAGCTTTTGCGGCTTGAGGTTGCGGCGGGCCGCGCTCTCCGGGACGATCGCCACGCCGACGCCGCCGCCCACCATGCGGCACATCGCGTCGAAACTGCCGAGCTGGATGCGCAGGCGCATGGGCTTGCCGATCTTCTCGGCCTGCTGTTCCAGGAAGCTCTGCAGCGTGCTGCCGTGGTGCATGCCCACCATGTCCTCCTGCAGCGTCTCGGCGAAGGGGATCTGCTTGCGCCTGGCGAAGCGGTGCTCGCGCGGCGTGACGAGCACCAGCCGGTCGGTGCTGAAGTGGATGACCTGCAGGCCGAGCGTGTCGACCGCGCCGGCCACGATGCCCACGTCGGCGCGGCCGTCGAGCACCCCGCGGGCGATCTCCGCGTTCGGTTTTTCCTGAAGGTCCACGTTGACGCGCGGGTTGGCGGCCAGGAAGCCGGGCAGCACCTCGGGCAGGAAGTCGGTGACGGCCGTGGTGTTGGCGAAGACGCGCACGTGCCCGCGCAGGCCGCCGCCGTAGTCGTGCAGGTCGCGGCGCAGCTGCTCCGCCTGGTGCAGCACGCCGCGGGCGTGGTGCAGGAAGGCTTCCCCGGGGGGCGTGAGCCGCACGCCGCGCGCCTCGCGGTAGAGCAAAGGCAGACCGGCCTGCGCCTCCAGTGCCTTGATGCGCGCGCTGGCAGCCGCCAGCGACAGGTGCTGGGCGGCGGCGGCGCGCGTGATGTTGCCGTGCTCGGCGGCGAGCACGAAAAGGCGCAGGTCGGTCAGGTCGAATTGCATCGGCGAGCCTTCGGCGGCGTCGAAGGCTGGGTCTCGGATTGGCGCATTGTGCCTTGCAGCGAAAAGGGGCACGATTCCGCATGGCCGACGCCCCCTTGCAAACCTGGATCGGCAAGACCGAGACCCTCACCGACGAGATCACCGCCGCCCCGCTGCGCGCGATGTCCGCCACCCTCGACCGCGACGACGTGCCGCCCCAGCGCGGCAGCGATGTGCCGCCGCTGTGGCACTGGTTGTACTTCCTGCCAATGCATCCGGCCCACGAGATCGGCCCCGACGGCCATGCGAAGCGCGGCGGCTTCCTGCCGCCGGTGCCGCTGCCGCGCCGCATGTGGGCGGGCGGCCGACTCGAGTGGAACCTGGAGAACCCGCTGCAGGTGGGCGACGTCGTCAAGCGCGTCTCGCGCATCGCGTCGGTGAACGAGAAGTCCGGGCGCACCGGCAACCTCGTCTTCGTCACCGTCGTGCACGAGTACCACAACGTCGCGGGCCTCGCGCTCACGGAGGAACACGACATCGTCTACCGCGACGCGCCCAAGCCCGGCGACCCCGTGCCCGAGCCGACGCGCGCGGAGGAAGGCGCACCCTGGCACCGCGAGCTGGTGCCGGACGACGTGCTGCTGTTCCGCTACTCCGCCCTCACCTTCAACGGCCACCGCATCCACTACGACCGGCGCTACGTGACCGAGGTGGAAGGCTACCCGGGCCTCATCGTGCACGGGCCGCTGATCGCCACGCTGCTGGTGGACCTGCTGCGCCGCAAGGCGCCGACGGCGCGGCTGAAGAAGTTCGAGTTCAAGGCCGTCCGGCCCACGTTCGACGGCAACCCGATGCGCGTCAACGGCCGCCTCGACGGCAACAAGGTGGCCCTGTGGGCCAATGACCATCAAGGCTTTCTCACGATGAAGGCCACTGCAGAGATCGAATGAAACACGAGACCGACAAGTACCAGGACATCCGCGACGCGGTGCGCGCACTGTGCGCCGAATTTCCCGATGAGTACCACCGCAAGGTGGACGAGGCACGGCGCTATCCCGAGGAGTTCGTGGATGCGCTCACCAAAGCCGGCTGGATGGCCGCGCTGATCCCGCAGGAGTACGGCGGCTCGGGCCTGGGCCTGACCGAAGCCTCGGTGATCATGGAGGAGATCAACCGCGCGGGCGGCAACTCCGGCGCGTGCCACGGCCAGATGTACAACATGGGCACGCTGCTGCGGCACGGCAGCGAGGCGCAGAAGAAGAAGTACCTGCCGAAGATCGCCACCGGCGAATGGCGCTTGCAGTCGATGGGCGTAACGGAGCCCACGACCGGTACCGACACCACCAAGATCAAGACCACGGCGGTGAAGAAGGGCGACCGCTACGTCGTCAACGGCCAGAAGGTGTGGATCTCGCGCGTGCAGCACTCGGACTTCATGATCCTGCTGGCGCGCACCACGCCGCTGGCGGACGTGAAGAAGAAGTCCGAAGGCATGTCCATCTTCATGGTGGACCTGCGCGAGGCGGTGGGCAGCGGCCTGACGGTGCGGCCGATCCCGAACATGGTGAACCACGAGACCAACGAGCTCTTCTTCGAGAACCTCGAGATCCCGGCGGAGAACCTGATCGGGCAGGAGGGCCAGGGCTTCAAGTACATCCTCGACGGCCTGAACGCCGAGCGCACGCTGATCGCCGCCGAGTGCATCGGCGACGGCTACTGGTTCGTCGACCGCGTGTCCGCGTACGTGAAGGACCGCATCGTCTTCGGCCGGCCCATCGGGCAGAACCAGGGCGTTCAGTTCCCCATCGCCGAGTCGTACATCGAAGTGGAAGCCGCGAACCTGATGCGCTGGGAGGCGTGCCGCCGTTTCGACGCGCACGAGCCCTGCGGCGCGCAGGCGAACATGGCGAAGTACCTCGCCGCCAAGGCGAGCTGGGAGGCGGCGAACGCGTGCATCCAGTTCCACGGCGGCTTCGGGTTTGCGAACGAATACGACGTGGAGCGCAAGTTCCGCGAGACGCGGCTCTACCAGGTCGCGCCGATTTCCACGAACCTGATCCTGAGCTATGTGGCCGAGCACGTGCTCGGGCTGCCGCGCTCTTTCTGACCATGACCCGCCCGCTCGATGGCATCACGGTGGTGTCGCTGGAACACGCGATCGCGGCACCTTTCTGCACGCGCCAGCTCGCCGACCTCGGCGCGCGCGTGATCAAGGTGGAGCGCCCGGGCTCCGGCGACTTCGCGCGCGGCTACGACACGCGCGTGAAAGGCCAGTCCTCGCACTTCGTGTGGACGAACCGCTCGAAGGAAAGCCTGGCGCTGGACCTGAAGGACGAGGAATCGCTCGCAGCGCTGAAGAAGCTGATCGCGAAGGCGGACGTGCTCGTGCAGAACCTCGCCCCCGGCGCCGCCGCGCGCATGGGCCTGTCGTGGGAAGCGCTGCACGAGCAGCACCCGAACCTGATCGTCTGCGACATCTCCGGCTACGGTGACGACGGCCCCTACCGCGACAAGAAAGCCTACGACCTGCTGATCCAGAGCGAGGCGGGGCTGCTTTCCGTGACGGGCACGCCCGAGACGCCGTCGAAAGCCGGCAACTCCATGGCCGACATCGCCGCCGGCATGTACGCGTACAGCGGCATCCTCGCCGCGCTCATGCAGCGCGGGCGCACCGGCGAAGGCAGCCACATCGACGTGTCGATGCTCGAATCGCTTGGCGAGTGGATGAACTACCCGATGTACTACGCGTACGAAGGCGCGCCGCCGCCGCCGCGCACGGGCGCGTCGCACGCCAGCATCTACCCCTACGGCCCCTTCGCCTGCGGCGACGGCGGCACGGTGATGCTGGGCCTGCAGAACGAGCGCGAGTGGGCCGTCTTCTGCGACAAGGTGCTGAAGAACGCGGCGCTCGCCACCGACCCGCGCTTCGACGCCAACCACAAGCGCAACGAGCATCGGGCCGACCTGCAGAAGATCATCCTCGAAACGTTCAAGGGCCTGACCACCGCGCAGGTGGAAGAGCGCCTGGATGAAGCGCAGATCGCCAACGCCCGCATGAACGACATGGCAGGCCTCTGGGGCCACCCCCAATTGAAGGCACGCGACCGCTGGCGCAACATCCAGACGCCGGCGGGCGAGATCCCCGCGTTGCTGCCGCCAGGCCGCAACAGCAGCTTCGAGTACCGCATGGACCCGATCCCCGCCGTGGGCGAACATACCCAAGCCATCCTTTCCGAATTGAAGGCGCAAGCATGACAACGAAGAACCCTGGTGCCGACCTCGCTGCATTCGCGGCGGGGCTCAAGTTCGAAGACATCCCCACCGACGTCGTTCGCAAGACCGAGGACCTGCTGGTCGACTGGTTCGGCTCCGCGGTCGCGGGCCACGGCTCGCGGCCTGTCGAGACGATCGCGAAGTTCGCGCAAACGATGGGGCCTGCCGAAGGCCCCAGCGAAGTGATCATCAACGGCAGGCGCACCACCCCCTACTTCGCCGCGCTCGCGAACGCCGCCGCTTCGCACGTGGCCGAGCAGGACGACGTGCACAACGGCTCGGTGTTCCACCCGGCCACGGTGGTGTTCTCGCCCGCCGTCGCGGTGGCGCAGGCCCTCGGCGCGAGCGGCAAGCAGCTGATAGCGGCGAGCGTGGCCGGCTACGAAGTCGGCATCCGCGTCGGCGAGTTCCTCGGCCGCTCGCACTACAAGGTGTTCCACACCACGGGCACGGCCGGCACGCTGGCTGCCGCGGCGGCCGTCGGCAATTTGCTCGGGCTCGACGCGCAGCAGATGCGCCACGCGTTCGGCTCGGCCGGCACGCAGTCGGCGGGGCTGTGGGAGTTCCTGCGCACGGCCGCGGACTCGAAGCAGCTTCACACGGCACATGCGGCGGCCGCTGGCTTGGCCTCGGCGTACCTCGCGAAGGACGGCTTCACCGGCGCCGACCGCATCTTCGACGGCCCGCAGGGCCTGGCCGCCGGCATGTCGAGCGACTCCGACCCGGCGAAGCTGGTCGACGGCCTCGGCACGCGCTGGGCGACGGCCGAGACCTCGTTCAAGTACCACGCCTCCTGCCGTCACACGCACCCGGCCGCCGACGCGCTGGCGCAGGTGATGCGCGAGTGCAAGCTCAAGCCGGCCGACATCGCCAGGGTGGTCACGCATGTGCACCAGGGCGCCATCGACGTGCTCGGCCCCGTGGTGGACCCGAAGACCGTGCACCAGAGCAAGTTCAACATGGGCACCGTGCTCGCGCTCGTGGCCAAGTACGCGCATGCGGGCCTGCCCGAGTTCGACGACCACTTCCGCGATGCCGACGTGATGGCGCTGCGCGACAAGGTGGAAATGGTGCTGGACCCCGAGGTCGACGGCGCCTACCCGCGCCGCTGGATCGGCAAGGTCACCGTCACCACCACCGACGGCCGCACGCTGCACGGCCGCGTGGACGAGCCCAAGGGCGACCCCGGCAACACGCTCTCGCGCGACGAGATCACCGCGAAGGCACTGCAGCTGGCGGCGTTCAGCAAGGGCGCGGACGAAGCGCGCATGCGCGCGGCGGTGGACCGGCTGTGGAACGTCGCACAATGGCCGAAGGTGGCCGCGCTGCTCTAGCGCGCCGTCATTCCCGCGGAGGCGGGAATCCAAAGCGTTGAGGAAAGCCTTGGGTCCCCGCCTCCGCGGGGACGACAACAAGCAGCAGGAGACAGCTCATGAGCATCGCCAGGAAAGTTCTCGCCGCCGCGGCCCTCGTCGCGGCAGCAGCAGCACACGCCCAGGTACCACCCACCGTACGCCTCATCGTCGGCTACGCCGCAGGCGGCCCGGTGGACCAGGGCGCGCGCATGGTCGCACCCTTCCTCGCGAAGGAACTCGGCACGAACGTGATCGTGGAGAACAAGCCCGGCGCCAACGGCACCACGGCCGGCGACCTGGTCGCGAAGTCCACGCCCGACGGCGCGACGCTGTGGTTCGCCGCCAGCCCGCCAGTGACGATCAGCCCCAACCTGCAGAAGCTGCCCTTCGACGTCGCGAAGGACATCGTGCCCGTCGCGCCGCTGGTGAGCTACTACAACGTGCTGGTCATCAACAAGGACCTGCCCTTCAAGTCGCTCAAGGACCTCATCGACTACGCCAAGGCCAACCCGGGCAAGGTGTCGTACGGCTCGGCCGGCGTCGGCGGATCCAACCACCTCAGCGGCGAGCTGCTCGCCGCGCGCACCGGCACGAAGATGCTGCACGTGCCGTACAAGGGCAACGCGCCTGCGATGACGGACGTGATCGGCGGCCAGCTCACGATGATGTTCGACATCATCAGCACGGCGCGCAGCTACATCGCCGGCGACAAGGTGCGCGCCATCGCGGTGACTTCGCCCACGCGCAATTCGTCGCTGCCGAACGTGCCGACGATGACGGAGTCCGGCATCCCCGACTATGAAGTCGGCGGGTGGTTCGCGCTGTTCGCGTCGTCGAAGACGCCGCCTGCACTTGTCTCGCGCCTGTCGCAGGCCACGGCCAATGCGCTGAAGGACCCGGAGCTCAAGGCCAAGCTGGAAGCCGCGGGCTTCGAGGTGTGGCAAGGAACGCCCGACGCCGTGGCCGCACGCGCGACGAAAGAGCGCGCGATGTGGAGCACCGTCACCAAGGACATCAAGGTCGAGTGACACGCATCCACCAACTCTTCGACGGCTGGCTGCAACGCAGCCCCGACCGCGTCTTCCTGCACCTGCGGGAAGGCACGATGACGTATCGCGACGTCGGCCGGTTCGTCGACGCGCTCGAAGCCGAACTGCGGGCCGACGGCGTGTGCCCCGGCGACCGCGTGATTGTGATCGCGGAGAACTGCCCTGAGCACCTGGCGCTCATCCTCGCCTGCAGCCGCGTCGGCGCATGGTCGTGCGGCGTGAACGCGCGCATGTCGCCGGGCGAGGTGGCGCAGTTCGCGCACAAGGCGGATGCGCGGGTGCACTACTTCACCACGGCCGTCTCGAAGGCGGCCGCCGCGCATGCGCATCGCTTCGAGGCACGCGATTCCGCGCTGCCGGGCCTGCAGCGCAGCCCTGTGCGCGAGGATGCAATCGCGGAAACGGGCGAGCTCGGCGAGCGCGTCGCCGCGATCATCTTCACGTCCGGAACCAGCGGCACCCCGAAGGGCGTGTTGATGACGCACGAAGGCGTGACGCACTTCGGGCGCATCTCGGCGGCTTCGCGCAACCTCGGCGAGGACGACCGTTCCTACGCCTACCTGCCGATGACGCACATCTTCGGGCTGGGGACGGTGCTGGTTGCGTCGCTGTACGCAGGCGGCACGCTGCTGATGAGGCCGAGCTTCGATCCCGCGGATGCGCTCGACGACCTGGCGAACCAGGGCGTGACGCAGTTCCAGGGGCCGCCGACGCTGTTCTCGCGGCTGCTCGCGCACATGGAGCAGATCGGCGTGCAGCATCCGCCGGCGCCGAAGCTGCGCTATGTGTACACGGGCGCGGGGCCGCTCGACATGGCGCTCAAGAAGCGCGTGGAGGCGGCGTTCGGCAAGCCGCTGCACCATGGCTACGGCCTTTCGGAATACGCCGGCTCCGTGCACCTGACACGGTTGAACGAGTGGCGCCACGACACGTCCACGGGTTACCTCGTCGAAGGCGCGGAGACGAAGGTGGTCGATCCCGCGACCGGCCGCGAACTGCCTGCAGGCCAGCGCGGCGAGATCTGGATGCGCGGCGTGGGCCTGATGCCGGGCTACTTCCGCGACCCGGAGGCCACGGCTGCGGTGATGCGCGAAGGCGGCTGGTATGCAAGCGGCGACCTCGGCGAGTTCGCGGCCGATGGTGCGCTGTCGGTGGTGGGGCGCCTGAAGGAGATGATCATCCGTTCGGGCTTCAACGTGTACCCTGCGGAAGTCGAGGCCGTGCTCAATGCGTTCCCCGCCATCCAGCGCTCCGCCGTGGTCGGCAAGCCGGAGGGCGAAGGCAACGAGCAGGTCATCGCGTTCGTGGAGCTGCGGCATGGCGCGACGCTCGACAACGACCTGCTGCGCGCGCACCTGCGCGAGCACCTCGCGCCCTACAAGCAGCCGTCGGAGGTGATGCTGGTGCGCGAGTTTCCGATGACGAACAGCGGGAAGATCCTGAAGCGCAAGCTGCTGGAGTTGCGCTGACGCCTTAACATCGCGCGATGTTCTCGCGCCGCCAGATCCTTCATGCAGTGGCTGCCGCATCGTGCAGCTCTGCATTCGCCAAGCCGTCCGCCCCTCGCCCGCTCGCCTCGAACGTCCCCGGCGGCATCGCCCGCATTGCGCTCGGCCCTGCACCTGAAAGGCCTATTGCCAGGCGCGAAGACATCCCGCTCCTCGTCACCGGCACCCCCGCCGCATGGACCGCCCTCGCCGGAATCCCGCTCTCCGCCAAGCCCGGCCGGGCGGAGATCACCGTCGGCACACGCACCGTCGAGTACGTCGTCAAGCGCAAGCAATACCTCGTGCAGAAGCTGCGCGTCGCCCCCGGCCAGGTCGACCTCTCCCCCGAGGACGAAGCGCGCTACCAGCGCGAGCGTGCGCACCAGCAGGAAGTGATCGCGACGTTCTCGCCGCGAACCAGCGAGGACATGGGCATGGTGCCGCCTGTGCCCGGCCCACGCTCCAGCTCCTTCGGCCTGCGCCGCGTCTTCAACGGCCAGTCACGCAATCCGCATTCGGGCATGGACATCGCGGCCCCCAAGGGCACGCCGATCAAGGCACCCCTCGCCGGCCGCGTGATCGACACCGGCGACTACTTCTTCAGCGGCAACGCCGTCTGGGTGGACCATGGCGGCGGCCTGCTCACGCTCTACGCGCACTTGAGCGCCATCGATTGCAAACCGGGCGATGCACTCGCGCGCGGCGACGTGCTCGGCAAGGTCGGTGCAACGGGCCGCGTGACGGGCCCGCACCTGCACTGGGGCGTGATGCTCAACCGGACGATGGTCGACCCGGCGCTCTTCCTTGCGTGACGCGGCTTATTTGGCGAAGAGCTTCGTGATGTCGTGGAACGCCTTCACCTCGAGGGCGTTGCCGGACGGGTCCAGGAAGAACATCGTGGCCTGCTCGCCGGGCTCGCCCTTGAAGCGGATGTAGGGCTCGATCACGAACTTCGTGCCCAGCGACTGCAGGCGCTTGGCGAGCGCTTCCCAGTCCGCCATGGGCAGCACGATGCCGAAGTGGCGCACGGGCACGCCGTGGCCGTCCACGGCGCTGCGGCCGACCGCGCGGCATTCCTCGGGGGCGAGGTGCGCCACGATCTGGTGGCCGTAGAAATTGAAGTCGATCCACTCGTCCGAGCTGCGGCCTTCGGGGCAGCCGAGCTTGCCACCGTAGAAGTTGCGGGCTTCCGCGAGGTCGTGGACGGGGAAGGCGAGGTGGAAGGGCGACAGGGGCGCCGGGTTGGTGGCGGGGGCTTGCATGGTTGGCATGCTACCTCGGGGGCAATGCCAGAGCAGCGTGTGTGGCAAAGTGCAGGCCGGATGACAGGACCCAACCCCCGCACCGTTTGGACCATGCTGCTGGTGCTGGTCAGCGGCTTCGCGCTCAGCCAGGCGTTCCGCACGGCCGCGGCCATCGTGGGCCCGGCGCTCTCGCAGGCCTTCGCGCTCACGCCGCAGCAGCTGGGGCTGTTCGCGGCGGCGTTCCACTTCTCCTTCGCGGGGCTGCAGCTCTTCATGGGCATGGGCATCGACGTGTACGGGCCGCGGCGCACCATCGTCGTGGCTTTCCCGTTCGCGATCCTGGGCGCGCTGGTGACGGCGTCGGCGCAGGGCTACTGGATGCTGATCGCTGGGCAGGTGCTCACGGGCATCGGCTGTGCGCCGGCGTTTCTCGTGTGCACGGTGTTCGTTGCCCGCAGCTTCGGCGCGGAGCGGTTTGCCGCCGTGAACGGTGCGGCGTTGGGCATCGGGTCCGTCGGCTTGCTCCTCACCGGCACGCCGCTCGCGTGGATGGTCGAGAACCTGTCGTGGCGTGCGGGTTACGTCGCGCTCGCCGTGATCGCGGTCGCCGCGTGGCTCGCGATCTTCTTTTTCGTACGCGAGCAGGCGCCACCCGAGAGCCATCACGACCTCGACGTCATGGGTGCGCTGCGTGGCTATGGCGAGATCTTCACGCTGCGGCACACGCTGGGCATCTTCGCGCTGGCGTTCACCACCTACTCGTCGTTCATGGCGCTGCGCGGGTTATGGCTGGGGCCGATGCTGATCGAGCGGCATGGCTTCAGCCTCGTTGCGGCCGGCAACGTGGCGATCGGGATTTCCGTCGTCGGCATGATCGGCCCGCCGATGTTCGGCCGGTTCGACCCCGGCGATGCGCGTCGCAGGCGCTGGATCATGGCTTGCGCGCTGGGCAGTGCGGCTTGCTTCACGGTGATGGCGTTCAACCCGGGCGCCGCGCTCGACGTGGTGCTCGCGCTCGTCATCGCGATGGTCTCGGGGTTCGGCACTTTGCAGTACGCGGACGTGCGGTCTGCGTACCCGCCGCACTTGACGGGGCGCGCCATGGCCGTCTTCACGATGGCGATGTTCCTTGGCGTGGCCGTGATGCAGTGGTTCACCGGCGGTGTGGCGAGTGTTGCGAAGGGGATGGGTGTCGAGACGTATGCCGCGGTGCTCGGCGCGATCGCGATGTCGCTGGTGGCCGGCACCGTCGCATTCAAAGTGCTGCCGGGGCCGAGGAAATTGGAATCTGACCCCGATTCGTGACCGAGGAAATTGGAATCTGACCCCGACTCGTGCTCCGGGATCACCCCGGAATAGGCAGCCCGCAAATCTGCGCGAGGACTTCCAGCGATTCCTCCAGCTGCTGCTGGTGCCCACCGCCCCACGGATGTTTTTTTGCACCGCGCGCACGCCAGTCGAACGACTTCGGCTGGTGTGCAAGCACGAAGGCCTTGCCTTTCGGCCCCTGGATCTCGATTGCGAACGGGTTGTCCGCGTGGAACTCTGCGTGCGTCATGGGAAAGCCGATGAGGATTCCAGTGCGCTCGTTGAACGCGCGCGTGGACGCAACGAGCATTGGGTGCAGCTCCGGGATTTCACGCCCCGCCGCAGGCGTGTGCTGGATCCAGATAACGTCAGCGCGCTCAGGCGCCCATGCGGACGTAGCCCTCGCCAACACCGGCTCCTAAAGCACTTCCTTGCCGACGGGCCGCAGCGCCATGGCTTCCCCGCCGTGACGCTTGGGGTCGAAGTGCGCAAGGCGCTCCTCGAGCGTCATTGGACGCCGTTTCGTTTCCACAACCAACACACCCATATCCGCCTTGATCACCACGTTGGTTCCCTCCTCGATCCCGCTTGCTCGGGCCACGCGCCGCGTGAGGCGGATGGCAAGGCCATTGCCCCACTTCTGCACCGTGCCTTCGAACACTTCTGCCATCGCCATACCTCTGCGCGTATCAACAGTGTATCAACATCGCTGATATCGCGCAATCAGGCACTGCTCGTGCGAGACAAGAAATTGGAATCTGACCCCAATCAATTGTGCGGGTCGGTGGGCGTGACGACGCCGGCGCTTGCCTCCACCACTTCCGCGGCAGCAAGGCACAAGTCTTCCCGGAAACGCGCGCCGGTGAGCAGCACACCGACAGGCAGCCCGGTCGCGTCGTCGCGCGATGCAGGGACGCAAGCGGAGGGCAGGCCGAGAAGGTTCGCGGGGAGGACCGATGGTGCGAGCTGCGCAGGCGGCAGGTCGCCGCCGTGCTTCGGCGGCAGCAGGTTCCACGTGGGCGTCAGCAGTAGCGGATGCGTCGCCATGAACTGCGACCACTCGCGCGCGACGGCATCGCGCCGCGCGAACACCATCGGCAGGCGCGCAATCGCATCGGGGCCGCCGGCGTGCTCGACGAACGCCTGCATCATCGACTTGACCACCGGGCCGACCAGCTGCGACATCTTCGGCCACAACACACCGAGGTCGGGCCCCAGCACCGCAGCCCACAACTGCAACGTCTCCTCGAAGCACGGCGGCGCCACCTCGACGACTTCGTAGCCGGCGTTCGACAAGGCATCGGCCGCGCGGCGCGCCGCATTCACCACCGCATCGTCGCAAGGCGCTCCCGGCGGCCGCGGCATGAAGGCGACCCGCAGCGGCTTCGCAACGGGCTCGCCCTCGAAGGGTACGGACACCGACAGCGGGTCGCGCGGGTGCGCGCCCATGAGCGCCTGCAGCGCGATGCGCACATCGCCCACGGTTCGCGCCATCGGCCCTTCCACGGCCATCATCTGCACGAACATCAGGCGGTCCGGCGCGGGGATCAACGCGGCATGCGGCACGCGCCCCGCGCTGGGCTTGATCGACGCGATGCCGCAGCAGTTGGCCGGGTTGCGCAGCGAGCCGCCCAGGTCGTTGCCCAGACCCAGCGGCGACATGCCCGTCGCGATCGAAGCAGCCTCGCCACCGCTGGAGCCGCCGGCGGTCCTCTCGGGCGACCACGGGTTGCGCGTGACGCCGTACAGCGAACTCTCGGTGAACAGGCGCAGGCCCATGTCGGGCAGGTTGGTGCGGCCGATGAGGACTGCGCCGGCTCTCTTCATGCGCTCGACCACGGGCGCGTCCATCGATGCGACGGCCTGGGCCAGCGCCTTCACGCCCCACGTGGTCGGCAGCCCGGCAACGTCGACGTTTTCCTTGGCGGTGAACGGCACGCCGTGCAGCGGCCCCAGCGCGTCGCCGCGCGCCACCGCCTCGTCGGCGGCACGCGCGGCGGCGCGCGCGGGCTCGGCGAGCACTTTCACGATGGCGTTCAGTCGCGGGTTGACCTCGTCGATGCGCGCAAGGTGCGCCTCGACGACTTCCGCGGAACTGATCTCGCGAGACTTGATCAGCCGCGCCAGACGTTGCGCGGATTCACGCCAGGGTTGCTGCATGGTGGCCTCCTCGTTGCCGGCCCATTCTGTCGGATGCCGGCCGTCCGGTGCAAACCTGCATCGCGCCGGCAGCAAGAAACGCGTCATGCACTTGCGTGATTGACACCGCCGCTTTGCGGGCGGCACCCTGCACGACGAGAAGACGACAACAGCAACAACAGACGGAGCGTCCGCATGGAAACCATGCGCATCTCGACGGAGGGGCTGCGGGGGCCTCGCCGCGCCGCACTTGTGCGCGATGCGGCATTCGAACTCTTCAACCTGGAGGCCGACCTGGACGGCACGCCGCCGGCTGAGGTGCACGCGGATGTCCGCGTGCAGCGCGGCGAGGCGGTGAGCGTCGTCGACGTGGCCACTTCGTGGAGCATCGTGCGGCGCACGCCGGCACGCGCGGCAGCGGCGACAACGGACCACCTGCTGCTGTACGGCATCGAACAGGGCGGCAGCTCGTTCCGCAACGAACGCGGCGACCACTACCTCACGCGCGCCGGCAGCATCGTGCTCGCCTCGCAGGCCGCCCCGTACACGGCGGCGGCTGCGCCGGGCCGCGACTGGAAGTTCCGCACGCTCCGCATCGCGAGCGACCGCCTGCCGCTCAGCGGCGAGCGCATCCGCCGCGCCGGCTTCCAGCCGATGCCCGAGGACTCGCCGATGTCGCGGCTGGCAGCCGACTACATCACGTCGCTCGGCAAGCACCACGCGGCGCTGCCGCCCGCAGGGTTGGACGCCGCCCTGCAGGCGCTGGACCTGCTGCTGGCCGCGGCGCTGGGCGACACCGCCGCGCCGCAACACGACGACGGCGCCGCGCTGCACGCCGCGCGCGTCGCATCGGCGCGGGCGTACATCGAAAGCGCCCTGGCCAACCCGGGCCTCTCGCCCGACTGGGTGGCGCGGCACATCGGCGTTTCGGCGCGCCAGCTGCACCGCGTCTTCGAGCGCGAAGGCACGACCGTCGCGCACGAGATCCGGCGCATGCGGGTCGCCCGCGCGCAGGCGATGCTCGCGCGCGAGCCCGCGCGGGCCGTCACGGACATCGCGCTGGCCTGCGGCTTCGACGCGCTGCCCACCTTCTACCGGTGCTTCCGCGCGGTCACCGGCGTCACCGCCACCGAGTGGCGGTGCGGGCACGTCACTTGAGCTTGTAGGTGCCGGTTTGCCGGTTGCAGGCCTGGAACGTGCCGGGCTTGGCCGGCTTCAGCGGCGGGATCATGGCGACGCTGTTCGTCATCATCATGCCCTCGTACTTGCCCGTGCCGTACAGCATCTCGCGCACCACCTTGCCGTCGGGCTCGATGAAGAAGCGGTTGACGCGCTTGTCGCCGTCCGGGTCGATGCCTTCGCACACGTTGCCGCCGCCCGCCTTGCCCTTGATCATCGTGTTCATGCCGACGCAGCGGAACGTCGTGCGGTCGCCGAGGCCGCCGGGGATGTTGCTGACCAGCGTGCCGACCATCTCGTAAGAGGTGGCGGTGTCGCCCCCGGCCATGGCGATTTCGCTGCTCGTGCCCGTCCAGCACGCCGTGTAGTCGTAGTTGCCTTCCTTGGGCAGGTTGACCTGGCCCAGCACCGCCCCGCATGCGGCCAGCCCCAGCGCCAGCACGCTCGTCTTCGACCCTGTTCTCATGGCTTGCTCCTCCGTGTGCGGCCACATGGCCGTGCACGGTTTTAGGACGGCCGCCGCGGGATGGCGTCTCGCGCAGCGACACGCCGGGTCTCAAAACCGGACACGGCTACCAGCCGAGGCCGAAGCGCAGCGCGAGCATCACGCCCGTGCCGCACACGATGGTGCCGAACAGGCTGCCGCGCCAGGCGTAGAAGGCCAGGCCGGCGAGCGCGCCATAGATCCGCGCGTCGCGCCAGCTGTCGATGAAGTGGCCCTGCGTCGTCAGCAGCTCCGGCGCGACGACGGCCGCCAGCGCCGCGATCGGCGCATAGCGCAGCCCTTCGCGCAGCCAGTGCGGCATCGGCAGGTCCTGCTTCGGCAGCACGAAGAACGCGCGGCACGCCAGCGTGATGGCGGCCATGCCGAGGGACGTGAAGAAAATCTCCCAGCCGCTCATGGCCCGCCCCTGCGGCGCACCGCGCGCACCTGGTCGGCGAGCGCCCCGAAAGCAACGGCCGCCGCGATCGCGACCACGATGTTCAGCTTCAGCGGCAGCGCATACGCTGCCACTGCGGCGCAGGCCGCGACGATGGCGGCGCCCCAGGTGGACGGGTCGCGCAACTGCGTGCACGTGAGCGCGAGCAGCGCCATCGTGCCCGCGAAGCCGAGGCCCCAGGAGGCGGGGATGCCGTGCCCCGCGACGATGCCCGTGATGATGGTCACCTGCCAGATGCCGCAGGTGGTCAACGCGCTGCCGAGGAAGTAGTCCTCGTAGCGTTCGCCCGGCACGAACTCGGGGAAGCGGCGGAAGAACAGCGCGAAGTTCGTGTCCCCCATCAGGTAGCTCAGCGCGAGGCGCTTGCCACGCGGCAGGTGCAGGAAGAAAGGCCTGTAATGGAAGCTGAAGGCCATGAAGCGCAGGCTCACGCACAGCGTCGTGGCCCACACCACCCACATGGGCGCGTCGGCCACGATCAGCGGCAAGGCCGCGATCTGCGCGGAGCCGGCATAGACCAGCAGCGACATGAAGATGGCCAGCGGCACGCCCATGTCGCTCTTGGCCATGGCGACCCCGGCGACCACGCCCCACGCCGCGATGCCGATGGCCATCGGCACACCGTCGCGCACGCCCTCGCGGAACAGCGGCCGGCGCGTCGTTGCCAGCGCTATCGCCCAAATGGACGCGAGGCGCGATTTCAGTGACAAGCTTCCCCCTGCATGCGGGGGATTGTCGCCGGACTCAACCGACGGTGTACTCGACGGCCCAGTAGTGCTCCCACTCGTGCCACGTCACGCCGGCCGCGCCGTCCTCGAGCCACGTCCGCACTTGCGACTCGGCGGGGAAATTCTTGAGGACGCGATGCGTGCTGCCATCGGCGAGCGGCCGCTGCTGGTACGTGTTGCCGTCGGCATCGGTCTCGGCAATCGGTGTGCTGCTGCCCGGCACGAAACGGTTGTCGAGGAGGACAACCGTGGCGCCGTGGGCGAGCCGCGCGCGCAGGCCGACCAGGAACCCTTCGACCCGCTGCCGGGGCACATGGGAGATCCAGAAACCCGCGAAGGCCGCCTCGAACGGCGTCCCCGCCTCCGGCAGACGATAGGCGTCCCCTTCAACGAACTGCACGTTCGCCACGCCGGGCCGCGTCGCGGCGATGCGCATGGTTTCGGGTGAAGAGTCCACGGCAAGGACCCCGGACGCCGCGGGCGCGATGAACTGCGTCCAGTACCCCGTGCCGCAGGCGACCTCCAGCACGCGCTTGCCGGCGAACACCGTCGGCAGCCACGCCTCGATGGCCCGCAGGTCCTGCTGGCGCTCGGGCTTGGCGTACACCTGGTCGTACTCCGGGGCGCGGGAGCGGTAGTAGCCCTTGAGGTCGTCGGCGGACATGCCGGCGATTGTGCCCGGCTGCTCGATGAAGTGCACTGCTGCCCGCGTCAACGACCGAGCGGCTCCATGCCGCCCGCGCGGATCGCCGCCGCAGCGTCCGCGGAGGCAAGGAAGGCCAGCAGCTTGCGCGCGGCTTCGGCCTGCTGCGAACCCTGCACGATCGCGCCGGAGAACACCTGGTGGAACTGGATCTCCTCGGCGATCACGCCCACCATCTCCACGCCCTTCGCATGCATGATCTCGCTGACCGGCATCACGGCGACGTCGGCCTCGCCCGATGCCACCATGTCCGTGGCGCCGCTGCCGCGCGGTGTCATGCGCACGCTCACCTTGTCGGCGATGCCCAGGCGCGGGAACACCTCCTTGGTGAGGAAGATGCCGCTGGTGCTGCCCGGCATCGCGACGAGCTTCGCCTTCGTCACGAGCGCCTTGAAGTCCTCGACGGTGCGCACCGCAGGCTTCGCGGCGCCGGCTCGCACGGCCACGCCCAGCGGCGTGCGCGCGAGGTCGACCCCGCTGCCCGGCGCGATGCGGTTGGCGGCGATCAAGTCGTCCAGTCCGGGCCTCGAGAGGATCACGACATCGAAAGCCGCGCCGCCCGCCAGTTGCGCCGCGATGGTCTGCGGCCCCGTGCCCTGCGACGCGCCCGAGCCCGTCGTGACCTTGATGCCGGTACTGCGCTCGAACGCCGGCAACAGCTGCTCGTAGGGCCCGGAGAAGCCTCCGGAGATGATCACCTTCAGCTGCGCCGAGGCGGCGAGCGGCCAGGCCAGCAGGCCCAGCACGAGGGTTGCGATGGAGAGTGACTTGCGGTTCATGGGCAGGGACGATGCGCCCGCCGGCTTGCCGCGTCAAGCCGTGAACTGCTGCCACTAGCCTGTCAGTAGCTTCGGGAAAAATCCTGATCAGCTTGTGCTGATATCATCCGGAGCTGATAATTCATGGAAGCAGCCACCCCTTGGCCGGTGTTGTTCCACGACGAGTTCGATCCCGAGTTCGACGCATTCGACGAGTCCGCACAGGACGCGCTTCTCGCCGCAGCGAAGGCCGTCATGATTGCCGGGCCCAAGTGCGGCAGGCCGGCTGTCGATACGTTGAAGGGATCGCGGCACGCCAACATGAAGGAACTTCGATACACGGCCTGCGGTGGCTCGAAAGTCTGGCGTGCTGCGTTCGCCTTCGATACGGTGCGCCAAGCCGTCATCTTGTGTGCCGCGGCCAAGCAAGGGACGTCGTCGAAGCTGTTCTACAAGCGGCTGATCGCAAAGGCGGATGACAGGTTCGACAGCCACGAGCAGAACCTGCAGCGCCTGCAGAAGAGGAGTTGAGCATGGGCCGGAACGTCGAAGAAATCATCAGCGCCTTGCCCGCGGGACGGCGCAAGCGCATCGAGACCCAGGCGCGCCGCATCGCCGATGAAATGATCCGCGAGGCGGACAGTCTCGCGGCGATGCGCAAGGCGACAGGGCGGACCCAGACCGAGCTTGCCCAGGTGCTGGGCGTGACGCAGCATGCCGTCTCGCAAATCGAGCGCCGTACCGATCTCTATGTGTCGACGCTTCAACGGTATGTCGAGGCGCTGGGCTACAAGCTGGAGGTGACCCTCGTAACTCCGGAGAACAGGCGGGTGCCGCTGGAGAGCTTTCATCCGTGGCTCCAGCCTGTGGCCGACACCAAGCCACGGGCAGCACCTGCGCGGCCGGGACGCGCCGGTCTGCCGAGGCGGAGCGAGCGGCCGAATCGCCCCGCGGCATCGAACGCGAAGAAGACGGGCCCCCGCGGCGCCGGTTGAAGGGTTTACCCGGTGCCACCGCCACGCCGGCCGCGCGAGCATCCCCTGCGGCCGCGTCGGCCTGCACCCAACCTGGAACCGCGACATGCCCCGAGTGAATTTCATTTCATACGATGGCCGGGAACACCCCGTGGACGTCCCCGAAGGCACCACCCTCATGCGCGCGGCCACGGACAACGGCGTGCCCGGCATCGACGGCGATTGCGGCGGCCAGTGCGCCTGCGCCACGTGCCACGTCTACATCGAGCCGCCGTGGGACACGCTCACCGGCACGCGCACCGGCAGCGAAAACGAGATGCTGAATTTCAGCGCGTGCCTGCGCGACGACAGCTCGCGGCTCGGGTGCCAGATCCCGATCACCGCGGCACTCGACGGCATCGTCGTCAAGCTGCCCGAAGGCCAGCACTGAAAGGCACGCCATGAACACCGCCCTTGCCGCCGCGCACGCCGAAGCCGCCAGCATGCCGCTGGAGCAGATCGACCCGGCCTCGCTGGACTACTTCGTGAAGGGGACCGAGCTTGCCTACTTCGCGCGGTTGCGCCGCGACGACCCTGTGCACCACGCCGTCAGCCCGTGGGCCGGGCCGTACTGGTCGATCACGCGCTACCAGGACATCATGCATGTCGACACCCACCCGCAGCTGTTCTCGTCGGAATGGACGTACGGCGGCATCACGCTGTTCGACCCGCCCCCGAACGAGCAGCTGCCGATGTTCATCGCGATGGACCCGCCCAAGCACGACGAGCAGCGCAAGGCCGTGCAGGCCATCGTCGCGCCGGGGAACCTCGCGACGATGGAGTCGCTGATCCGCGAACGCACGTGCCGCGTCCTCGACGGGCTGCCGCGCAATGAAACCTTCGACTGGGTGGACCGCGTGTCCATCGAGCTGACCACGCTGATGCTCGCCACGCTGTTCGATTTCCCCGTGGAGGACCGCAGGCTGCTCACGTGGTGGTCCGACGTGTCGACCATGAACAAGCGCGTGAACCCGGACGCCATGGAGCCGGAGGAGCGCATGGCGGAGCTGGGCAAGATGCTCGCGTACTTCACGCGGCTGTGGAACGAGCGTGTCAACGCGCCGCCGCGCAACGACCTCGTGTCGATGCTCGCGCACAACCCCGCGACGCGGAACATGTCGCCGATGGAGTACATGGGCAACCTCGTGCTGCTGATCGTCGGCGGCAACGACACCACGCGCAACAGCATGACCGGCGGGCTGCTCGCGTTGCACGAAAACCCACAGCAGTGGGCGAAGTTGCGAGAGAACCCGAAGCTCGTGGACAGCCTCGTGCCCGAGATCATCCGCTGGCAGACGCCGCTGGCCTACATGCGCCGCACGGCGGTGGCGGACAGCGAGGTCGGCGGCAAGCTGATTCGCAAGGGCGAGAAGGTGGCCATGTGGTACCTCTCGGGCAACCGCGACGAGACCGCGATCGAACGGCCGGACGAATTCATCATCGACCGCGCGCGGCCGCGCCAGCACCTCTCGTTCGGTTTCGGCATCCATCGCTGCGTGGGCAACCGCCTCGCGGAGATGCAGCTGAAGATCCTCTGGGAAGAGATCCTGAAGCGGTTCCCGGTGATCGAGGTCGTCGGTGAGCCGACGCGGGTGAAATCGACGTTCGTGCGGGGGTTCTCGGCGTTGCCGGTGCGCATCCCCGGATGAGCGGGCCTACGCCTTTCCGACCCTGACGGAGTCGAAGTCGTCCGCGGGCAACAAGGAGTCGAGGTCGATGTCCGGGCCGTCGCCTTCGGCCGCGGTCGTGAGCATCGAAGCGCGCGGCGGGCGGTCCAGCGGCGACACCGAGTGCGCCTCGTTCACCAGCGCCGACAGCGGCTGCAGGTCCGTCGAGCCCCAGCCGCTTGCGTGCGACTCCACCTGCGATGCGGCGCCCTCGCCGTCCTGCATGAGCAGCTTGCCGACGTTGTAGAGCATCAGCAGGTCGCGATAGGCTTCGAGGTCGAAGGCCTCGCTGCCGTTGTCGGGGCGGCTGAAGATGGATTCCTCGATCACCTCCAGCACGCGCGGCGAAGGCCACAACGCCACGATGCGCGTCAGCGCGCGGCGGTAGTCCAGCAGCCCGCCGGACTGCGTGCGGTAGCCCTCGAAATCCGGCACGTTGCCGCCGAACTGCGCGGCGAACATCGCGCGGATGCGCTCGTAGTCCTCGCGTTGGCCGAGCGAGTGGTAGATCTCCAGCAGGTCCAGCCACACGACGGGGCTGGTGTCCGCGTGGTCGTGCACGTGCGCCTCGAGCACGTTCGCGGCCTGCGCGGCGTGGCCGATCGCCAGGAAGAACTGCGCCTGCTGCTCGATGTCGGCCAGCTCGGCAGCCTTGACGCTGCGCAGGCTGGCCGCCTGGCTGGGCATGAACTCCACCGGCCCCGGCAGCGGGCGCGAGTCGGGCGTGTTGGATTGCGGGGGCTCGGCGGCCGCTCGCGGGGGTGTCGTGGGGCGTGTCGCGAAGGCCGTCGCGGTTGCCGTGGCGGTTGCGGTCGGCGGCGCTTGCGCGCCTGCGGGTTCGGACGCCTGCGCCACGAGTGCAGGCCGCGTCACGCGCAGCGGGGGCTGTGACGTCTCCACGACGAAATCGCCGTCGCCGCCCGTGCGGCTGTGCGCCCCCGGGTCGCGCACCCACCAGCGGCTCGCCGGCGCCGGGGCCGCGCGGCTGCGCCACCACCACGCGGCGCTGCCCAGCGCGAGCAGCACGGCCGCCGCCGCGAGCAGCACGGTGATCCACTCGCGCCCGGCGGCCGACTCGCCCTGCGAGGGACGCATGGCGGCGAGCGCCGCGCGGTTCTGCTGCACCAGCGTACGCAGCGACTGCACCTCGCGCTCCATCGTTTCCAGCCGGTCCACCTTGCGGGCCAGTTCGTCGGGCGGGGCCTGCAGGGTGCGCCACAGCCCGGCGGCGTCGGCCCGGCGCTGGCCGCCGTCCTCCGGCGTCAGGAGAAGGGGCGTGGTGCGCAGCGAGAGGACCGCGTCGGAGGGCGGGGCCTGCGCTTCGCCGGCCATGCGCGAGGGCGCGGCCGCCGCGGCCGCGGCTTTGCGGTGCGTTGGTGCAGGGACCGATGGCGGTGCCGTTGCGCGTGTCGCCTGCGGCACGGCTGCAGCAGGCGCTGCAGCGGGCAGGGGCGCCGGTACTCGCGCCGGCATGGCAGCACGGTTCTCTGCGGCCGGCGCGGGTGACGCGTCCTTCGATGCGACCTGCCCCTGCGCCGGGAACGTCGCGAGCATCACATACCTGCGCGTCACCTTCCGGCCGCAACCGACGTGAAGGTCGAACGTCAGCGTGGGCTCCTCCAGCACGCCCGCCGAGACGATGCGGGCCGCGGCCCCTGCCGGGCCGGTTTCGATCCGCAGCGCGATGCCGCCCATGCGCGTGCCACCCTGCATCACGTCGGCCTTCAGGCAAGGCTCTGCTTCGCCGGAATCGAGCACCAGCGGAACGGCGATGTCGATCGGCCGGCCGATGGCCACGTCGCCGCGTGCGGCCCCCAGCGTCACGGCCGCGGCCGGCAGCAGGAACGCCACCGCAAATACGGCCAGCAGCGCCGGCACGCCCCTCGAAATGCGCGAACTCCTCATTGCAGCCATTATCAAGATGGCGGGCGGTGTCCCGTGAATCGTGCAAACGCATGACGAGCGGGCCCGGCCCCGAGGTTGATATCACTCTCTCGTTTTGATATCATGCGGCTTGAAGCAGTACCCATGCCAGCCGTGACCATCCGCAACCTCACCGATGCCACGCATCGCGCCTTGAAGGCGCGCGCGGCGCGGCACGGGCGAAGCACGGAGGCCGAGATCCGCCACATCCTCGAGCAGGCGGTGCGGCCCACCGTCGGCCTCGGCAGCCAGCTGGCCGACATCGGCCGCAAGCTCAAGGGTGTGGAGCTGAAAACCCATCGCGACCGAGCTGCAGTCAGGCCCGCCCGCTTCGAGTGATCGTCCTCGACACCAACGTCGTGTCCGAGCCGCTGCGGCCGCAGCCCGACGAGGGCGTGCTGGAGTGGCTCGATGCGCAGGCGGCGGAAACCCTCTACATCACGTCCATCACCCTTGCCGAGCTCCTGAGCGGCGTGCAGGCGCTGCCTGCCGGCCGGCGGCGCCGGCAACTGCACGAAGCCATCGAATCGCAGGTGCTGCCGCTTTTCGGCGGGCGCGTGCTCCCTTTCGACGGCGCGGCTGCCGCTGCGTTTGCGACCGTGAACAGCAGCGCAACGGCCGTCGGCAACCGTATCGGCTTTGCCGACGGTGCAATCGCATCCATAGCGGCATCGCGCCGCTTCGCACTCGCAACCCGCAACGTCAAGGACTTCCGGGGCACGGGCGTGCAGTTGCTCAATCCCTGGGATGCCTGACCCCGGCAAGCTGCCGCGCAGGTATGCTGTGGCGATGGAGACGCTTCCCACCTTCGACGAGTTCCGCACGCAGGCGCTGGCCCGCGGCGCCGACGAAGTTCTCGAACGTGTATGGGCACCCGGCACGGTGCTGGAGCTGCACACGCACCCCTTCGACGCGGATGCGCTCGTGGTGCAGGGCGAGATGTGGCTCGGCGAAGACGGCCGCGAGCGGCGGCTGCTCGCAGGCGACACCTTCCAGCTGCCCGCGGGCAAGCCGCACACCGAGCGCTACGGCGCCGAAGGCGCCACTTACTGGGTCGCGCGGCGCAACGTCTGACCGCGGGCGCGATCAGACGCGCGCATCCACCTCGTCCATCAACGCCGGCGTCGGCACCACGACCGGCACTTCCTTCGGCAGGACCAGCGGCACGGTCTCGTCCTGGGCGGTGACCTGCTCCAGCGTCGGCACGACCGGGATCACGAACGCCGCACGCGGCATGATCACGGTCTCGTCGTCGGAGACGGCCGCGGCGGGTGCAGGCGCGGCAGCCGGCGGCGGGTCGGTCAACCCATCGAGCAGCATGCCGAGGTCCACCTCGTCGATCTGCTCGGCCTTCAGGTGCTGCACCGCGTACTCGCGGTACACGCCCGACTCCACGAACAGCCGGAACAGGTGCGCGTCGATGTGCTTGTCCTTCACCATGAAGCGCATGATGCGCAGCGCATCGCTCACCTTCTTGGGCGGCTTGTACGGCCGATCGGCCGCGGTCAGCGCCTCGAAGATGTCCGCGATCGCCATCACGCGCGCGGGGATCGACATGTCTTCGCCGCGCAGCCCGCGCGGGTAGCCCGTGCCGTCGATCTTCTCGTGGTGGCCGCCCGCGTACTCGGGCACGCGCCGCAAGTGGCGCGGCCAAGGCAACGACTCGAGCATGATGATCGTCTGCGCCATGTGCTCGTTGATGCGGTAGCGGTCCTCCTCGGTGAGCGTGCCGCGGCTGATCGACAGGTTGTACAGCTCGCCGAGGTTGGCCTCGCGCTCCGGCACCTTCATCTTGAAGCCCCACGGGTTGCCCTCGGCCGACAGGCGCAGGCCCTGGCGCGGGCTGATGTGGTCGGGGCGGTCGGCCAGCAGGTTCTCCTCGATCGGCAGGGGCCGCTCGGGCACGGCCTCGCGCCGCTTCTGCTCGGCATAGGAAATGCCGATGCGGTTGGACAGCGTGCGCATCCACGTGCGCTCGGCGATGCGCTGCAGGCGCTCCACTTTCTCGGGCGCCATGTACTCGCCGCCGACGTTGCATTCGCCGACGAAAGCGAACTCCTCGTCCAGCGTCGCGCATTCCTGCTCGTACTTCTCGCGCAGCAGGGCAGGGTCGCCGCCGGCCATCACCGCCTTGAGCATCGCGATCTCGGCATCCCGCTTGAGCACCTCGAAGCGCATGCGGATCTCGTGGATGCGGTCGTAGATGCATTCCAGCTTGGTGGCCTTGTCCACGATGTGCTCGGGCGTGATCACCTTGCCGCAGTCGTGCAGCCAGCAGGCCACGCGCAGTTCGTACCACTCCTCCTCGGTGAGGTCGAAGCCCGCGAAGGGGCCGTCCTTCACGTCGCACGCCGCCTTCACCAGCATCTCGGTGAGCACCGGCACGCGCTGGCAGTGGCCGCCGGTGTAGGGGCTCTTCGTGTCGATGGCGGTGGCGATCACGCCGATGAAGGAGTCGAGCAGCAGCTTGAGCTCCTCGATCAGCAGCCGGTTGTCGATGGAGACGGCGGCCTGCGAGGCGAGGCTGCTCACCATCGGCACGATGGCGGGGTCGAAGGGCACGACCTTGCCGGTGGCGTCCTTCGCGTTGATCAGCTGCAGCACGCCGATCACCATGCCGTTGTGGTTCATGAGCGGCACGGTCAGGAACGAGTGCGAGCGGTAGCCCAGGCGCCGGTCGAAAGCCTCGGTGCCCGAGAAATCGTACGGGTCGTTCGGGTCGTAGGCGTCGGCGATGTTGACGATCTCGCCGGTGATCGCGCAGTACGACGCCACGTTGTGCATGTTGGGCCGGCCGTCCTCCAGCACCAGCGGCACCGGCGGCAGGTCGCAGTCCAGGCCGGTCGTGCCGCCCAGGGCGATGCCCAGCGAGTCGTTGCGCACGATCTGGAAGTGCAGCTCCTTGCCCTTGTGTTTCAGGTAGAGCGTGCCGGCGTCGGCATTGGCGAGGCGCTTGGCTTCGGCGAGGATGCGCTCGCGCAGCCGCGCGGGGTCCTTCTCGGCGGACAGCGCGATGCCGATCTCGATGAGCTCACGGTAGGCTTGGGCGGTCGCGCCCTCGTGGGTTTCCATGGCTGACTCTCCCTGTTCCCAACTTCGTGCAGGGTACTCCGTGTGACAAATCTTGTGTGCCTGCTGAGCTTGCGGCGATGTGTGCCGAACCGTGAATCTTTTCTCGCATACTGCGGCCCATGACGGTACAGGAAGGTTTTGCCGAGTACTGCCGCGAGCTGCTGGCGCCCGTGGGCGAGGTGCAAGGTAAGCGCATGTTCGGGGGCTACGGCCTGTACGTCGACGGCTGGTTCGTCGCCATCATCGTCGGCGACACGCTGTACCTGAAGGCGGACGGCGAGACGCAGCAGCACTTCATCGACGCCGGCGGGCGCCGCTTCGTGTACGAAATACGTGGCAAGCAGCAGGGCATGGGCTACTGGACCGTGCCCACCGAAGCGATGGACTCGCCTGCACTGATGGCGCCGTGGGCGCGGCTCGCACTGGACGCCGCGCGGCGCGCCGCGCCGGCGCGCAAAGCCAAACCCAGGCGCTGAAGGCGTTCGGGCGTACGCGCAATGGCGGTTGCCAACGTGCAGCAACCGGAGCATATTGCTGCGCTGCGGGAGCCCCTCGACCCCGCCCAAGTCAAACATGCTGTTCCTCTGGCCCGACTACCTGTGGCTGCTGCTGGCGCTGCCGCTGCTGCCGGCCGCCTATGTGTGGCTGCTGCGGCGCGGGCGCAAGAACGCGGTGCGCTACAGCAACGTGGGCGTGGTGCGGGCGGCCGCCGAGGGCCGCAACTGGCGCCGCCACGTGCCGCCCGCGCTCCTGCTGCTGGCCATCTGCGGCTTGCTCGTCGCCGCCGCGCGACCCGTCGCGCGCGTCACCCTGCCCTGGTCGCGCAGCACCATCATGCTGGCCATCGACGTGTCGCTCAGCATGCGCGTGAGCGACGTGCAGCCGACGCGGCTCGCGGCCGCGCAGGAAGCGGCCAAGCTGTTCCTGAAGGACCTGCCCAAGGACATCGACGTCGGCCTGATCACGTTCGCGGGCAGCAGCCAGGTCGCGCAGCGGGCCACGCTCGACCGCGCCGCCCTCGTCACGGCGATCGACGCCTTCCAGATGCAGCGCGGCACGGCCATCGGCAACGCCATCGTGCATTGCCTCTCCGAACTGTTCCCCGAACAGGGCATCGACATCGGCGAGATGACGTTCGGCGGCAGGAAGCAGTCGCGCAGCCTCGACGACAAGGCCAAGCCGCCGCCGAAGCAGGTGCAGCCCGTGCCGCCGGGCTCGTACAAGTCCGCCGCAATCATCCTGCTCAGCGACGGGCGCCGCACGACGGGCATCGACACGCTCGAAGCCGCGAAGATGGCCGCCGACCGCGGCGTGAAGATCTACGTCGTGGGCCTGGGCACGCCGGACGGCGCGGCGTCGATGGGGGAAGGCTATTCCATCTACCTGCAGCTGGACGAGCCCACGCTGCGCGAGGTGGCACGTGTCACCGGCGGCGACTACCACCACGCCGGCACGGCCGAGAAGCTGCGCGCCGTCTACGAGAACCTCGGCTCGCAGCTGCAGGTGCAGACGCGCGAGACCGAGGTGACGGCGCTCGTGGCCGCCGGCTCGGCCTTGCTCACGCTCATCGCCGCGCTGCTGTCGGTGGTGTGGTTCCGCCGGATCGACTAAGCGTTCAGCCGAGCGAAGAGCCCGCTCGCCCAGTCCACGAACACCGACACCTTCGCGCCGAGAAAGCGGTTGCGCCGGTACAGCGCGCTCACCGGCACCGGTGGCGCCTGCCAGTCTTCGAGGATGGGCACGAGCGTGCCCGCGGCCAGCGCCGTGCCGAGCACGTACGAAGGCACTTGCGCCACGCCGAGCCCCATGGCCGCCGCGACGAGGTACGAATTGGTGTCGTCCACCATGAAGCGGCCGCGCGGCGTCAGGTCCAGCGGCTCCCCGCGCCGTGCGAAGCGGAAGTCCAGCGCCTTGCCCGAGCGCGCCATCGCGAGCGCGACCAGCTCGTGCTGCGCCTGCAGCTCGTGCGGCGTCGCCGGCGTGCCATGCGCCGATAGATACGCAGGCGACGCGCAGGTCACCATGCGGAACTCGCCGACGCGGCGCGCGATGAGGTCCTGGTCCTCGATGCGGCCGATGCGCAGCGCGCAATCGACGTTGTCGGCGACGAGGTTGACGGGCTGGTTGCTGCTGCCGATGTGCAGCCGCAGCTGCGGGTACGCGCGGTACAACGCCGGCAGCGCGGGCACGATCAGGTGCGCGGCCATGGCGGTGGCGACGTCGATGCGCAGCTCGCCCGACGGCTGCTGCGCCGACTGCCGCGCAGTCGCCTCCATGTCCGCGACTTCCGCGAGCAACGCCACCGCGCGCTCGTAGTACGCCGCGCCTTCGTGCGTCACCTTCACGGCGCGCGTGGTGCGCTCGAGCAGGCGCACGCGCAGGTCGCGCTCCAGCCCCTGCACCAGGCGCGTGAGGTTGGCGCGGGGCAGGCCCAGCGTGTCGGCCGCGCGCGTGAAGCTGCCGGCCTCCACCACGCGCACGAAGGCGCCCATTGCGGTGAAGCGGTCCATGTGGGCCGGGATCATCCGCCGCTGTTCCACTTTCCGCAACAGTCATGGCCGGCGCGTGCCCCTACTCCCGCGCCGCGGCACACCCAGATGCCGGGCTTCACCACCGCATCGAGGTCCCCATGGACGCTTCCGCCTACCCCCGCAGCCTGCTGCCGCCGACCAACGCCCTGGCGCTCAAGGGGCTCATCCTCGTCACCTTCCTCGCGGCTTCCGCCGTGCCCTCGCCGCTCTACGCGCTCTACCGCGCGGCCTGGGGCTTCTCGGCGCTGACGCTCACGGTCGTGTTCGCGAGCTACGCCATCGCACTGCTTGCCGCGCTGCTGGTGTTCGGCGCGCTCTCGGACTACCGCGGCCGGCGCGAAGTAATCGCGCTCGCGCTCGTGCTGGAGATCGGCTCCCTCCTCATCTTCCGCGAAGCGACGTCCGTGGATTGGCTGCTCGCCGCGCGCGTCCTGCAGGGCGTGGCCACCGGCATCGCGACCACCGCACTGTCGGCGGGCATGGTCGACCTGCACCGCGAACGCGGCGCACTGGTCAACAGCATCGCGCCCATGGTCGGGCTCGGTGCGGGCGCGCTCGGCGCGGCCTTGCTGGTGCAGTTCGCGCCGCAGCCCATGAAGCTCGTGTTCGACTTGCTGCTCGCCATCATGGCGGCCGAGCTCGTTGCCACTGCATTCCTGCCGGAAACCGTGCAGCGCCGCCCCGGTGCATGGCGCTCGCTGCGCCCACGCCTGGCACTGCCGGCCAACGTGCGCGCCGCACTCGTGCAGGTGCTGCCGGTCAACACCGCGCAGTGGGCGGTCGGTGGCTTCTACTTCTCGCTGGGCCCGAGCCTCGCGGCCGGCCTGGCGGGCAGCCGCGCGCCCCTGGTGGGCGGCACGTTGATCGCGGTGCTCTCGTTCACCAGCGCGACCGCGATCGCCCTTGCGCGCAAGGTGCCGCCGCCCAAGGCGCTCGCGGCCGGCGCGGCAGCGCTCTCGTTCGGCGCGCTGCTCACGCTCGTGGGCATCCACTGGGTGTGGCCGATCGCGGCCATCGCGGGCACGATGATCACCGGTGCCGGTTTCGGCACGGCGTTCAGCGGCTCCGTGCGCACGCTGGTGCCGCTGGCCGCGCCGCACGAGCGCGCCGCGACGATGGCAGCGTTCTTCGCGGCAAGCTACCTCGCCTTCAGCCTGCCCGCGATCCTGGCCGGCCTGCTCACCACCCACATCGGCCTGCACGCCACGGCGCTCGGCTATGGGATGGCGGCGGCGCTGCTCGCCGCGAGCACGCTGCTTACTCGGCCTTCGCGCCCGAGGACTTGACCACCTTGGCCCACTTCTCGGTTTCCATCCTGTGCAGTTCCCAGAACTGCTCGGGCGTGCCGGGGATGGGGACGCCACCCAGGTCCGCGAGCTTCGCGCGCATCTGCGGGTCGGCCAGCGCGGCGTTGAACTCGCGGTTGAGGCGGTCGATGATCGGCCGCGGCGTGCCCTTCGGCACGGCGGCGCCGAACCAGGCGCTGGCCTCGTAGCCTGGCACCGTCTCGGCGACCGTCGGCACGTCGGGCAGCGCGGGCGAACGCTGCGCGCTCGTCACGCCGAGTGCGCGCACCGTGCCGGCTCGGATGTGGCTGATGATCGACGGCATGTTGTCGAAGATCACGTCGACCTGGCCGCCGATCAGGTCGGTGGTGGCAGGCCCGGCGCCCTTGTAGGGGATGTGCTTCATCGAGATGCCGGCCATCGACTTGAACAGCTCGCCGGACAGGTGCACCGAAGTGCCCGAGCCCGACGACGCCATGTTCACTTTGTCCGGGTTGGCCTTCGCGTAAGCGATGAATTCCGGCACCGTCTTGGCCGGGAAATTCTTCGTCACCGTCATCACGTTGGGCACGCGGATGATGCCGGCCACCGGTGCGAGGTCGTTCAGGAAGTTGAACGGCAGCTTCTCGTACAGCGTGGCGTTGATCGCGTTGGCGGGGTTCACCAGGTGCCACGTGTAGCCGTCGGGCGGAGACTTCACCGACATCTCCGTGCCGATGTTGTTGCCGCCGCCGGCACGGTTCTCGATGACGATCGACTGCCCCAGCTTCGTGGACAGGTACTGCCCCATCAGCCGCGCCAGCAGGTCGGTGGTGCCGCCCGGCGGGTACGGCACGATCCACTTGATGGGCTTGTTGGGGTAGTCGGACTGCGCGGCGGCGGCGAGCGCGCCGCAGGCGAGCACCAGGCCGAGGGCGATCCTGGAAAGCAGGCGCATGGGTTCTCCTGTTGTTGGCAATGCCCGCGCAGGGTAGGCGGGCCCCGCGCCGCGCGCAACAGGGGGTATTGCTGGTCGAAGAAACGCCTAACGGCGCTGGCTGACTTCCCGCACCTTCTTCTGCAGCTCCATGCACATCTCGATGAAGCGCTCCTCGCCGCCCATGGCGCGGGCGACGCTGGCGTTCTCCTGCGCCTCGCGCTTGCACTCGCGCGTCTCGGAGCTGCCGCCCAGCGAGATCTGCGCGATGGCGACGAAGGCCACCGCCGCCGCGAGGATCAACCAGGTGGAGGAGATGTTGCCCCGCGTGGCGCCTTCGGCTTCGGGCGCCAGGGGTTGCGGGCTGCTGGATGTGGCCATCGACGCCCCTTTCAGGTCCCCCAGTGTCGCGCTCATCCCGGCGGCTCGCAAGCCAGTTGCTCGGCCGCAGCGGCACCTTTCAGACGAGCGTGATGCAAGGCCACCTCGACCGAGGGGTAGCGCGCCTTGCAGGCGTGGGAAACGATGTGGCCCTCGTCCCCGAAGGAGCCCGGCCGGAACGGGAAAACCCTGAACCCGGCCAGGAACTCGTCCGTTCCGTCCGCGCTCGGAAAAGCGCGCACTGCCACGTAATGGCCGCCCACCGGCCCGAGGATCGCTTCGCGCATGGTCGTTCTCCCTTTCATCGGGGCCCAGTATCGGCAGCCGCCCGGCTTGCATCCTTGACGGGCGGCAAGATTCGCCTGCTGTTGCCTTAGGTCAATCCCGCAGGGGCGCGGCCCTCCCACCATGGGCGAATGCAAGAAAAAATCAGTGCGAGCGGGCACGCCGAGGCCGGCGACACGGAGATTCCGGAGGGCGACGCGCAGGCGCACATCGAAGCCGAATACCGCCGCATCATCGCGGAGCAGCTGGAGCGCATGGGCACCTGCGGGATGACCACGCTCGAGATCGTCCACGCCGGCGAGGCGCAGGACGGCATGGGCATCTACCGCGCGATGGTCCGCCTCGTGCGCTGGGACCGCCGCGCCGCCGCGCGCTTGCTGCTGGGCCTGCCCGTGCTGCAGTACCGGCTGCTGCAGCTCCTGGCCGCGAGCTGGCTGCCGGAAGTGAGCCACTTCGGCGGCGTCTGGCTGCACCCCGCCGGCGAGTTGCAGCACCGCGACCGCGTCACGGACTTGCGGCGGCTGGTGCTCGACTTCGAGGCGCACTACCTCGTGACCACGCCGGGTGCGAGCGGCGATTCGCTCTGGACGCTGCCGCCGGAGACCCGCTAGTCACCACCGGCCCCAGAAGGGCCAGGTGAAGTCGTACTCCTCGTCGTCTTCTTCGGCTTCGTCCTGCCAGATGAACCCGCGGCCGGAGACGCGGAAGGTCCATGCGGCCTGCGTCGCGTTGCCGGCGCGGTCGCGCACCGCCAGCTCGGCGCGATGGCGCCCCGGCGGCAGGTGTTCGAAATACACGACCTGACCCCGCTCGAACTTGACGTGGCGGGTGACGTCCGCGCCATCCACGCGCAGCACGATCGACTTCGGGTCGACGCCGGGCCCCGCATCCTGCACGCGCGCGGCGATGCGCACGGGCCCGCGAGGGCCGAGGCGCTCGTCCTGGGTGGGTTGCAGGTCCGTGATGCGCAGTGCCGCCTGCGCCTGCGGGGCCAGCAGGAGCGCTGCGAATGACGCCAACAACCATTTCATGGGGCCAGATTAGGCCCCCTTGCGTGAACGGAAGATGAACGGCGCGGCCGTTCAGGGCGTGACCGTGACGCCTTGCGCGAAAACGATCTTGTCGAAGGTGCGGTTGATGGAGCGGGCGGTGAAGTTGCTCATCTCGGTGCCCTGCCACTGCACCTTGTCGCCCTTCTTCAGCGCCGTCTCGACGGCGGCGACCCACACCACCTGCCCGCCGCGGTCCACCTCGATATAGCTGTAGCCGCCGGCGTTCTGCACGCTCTTGACGACGCCCGAGTCCATCGCACCGGCCGCTAGGGGCGCGGCGCCCAGCTGCGCCTGCGGCAGGCTGCCGTGCGGCGCGGTCGCGACCGGCTGCGCGCCGTTGGCGCCCCAGCTCTCCACGAACAGGATCTCGGGGAAGGTGCGGCCGAGCGAGCGCGAGTTGAAGTCGCGCATCACCATGTAGTTGCCCCACTGCACCTGCTTGCCGGGCTTCACGTCGATCTGCTGGCCGGCCACCCACACCTTGTCGCCGCTCGCAAGCTGCACCTCGGCGTAGCTGTAGCCGCCGCCGTGCATGACCTGCAGGACCTTGCCCGAGTTGGGCGAAGCGGGCTGCGCGGCGTTGGCGTTGCTGCCCAGGGGCACGGCGTCCTCGGCGGAGCAGGCGCCAAGGGCGCACAGGGCGATGGCGATGGCGGTGATGCGGATGGACTGCACGGCGAGCTCCGGTGTCGTTGTGTGTCCGTGCATGCTAGGAAATGCGCGCGCATCCGCACTTGAGCTTTCGCAAGCGCACCGCAGACGGCCGGGTGGCCGGGCGGCCGTCAGCACCGATCAGGTTTTCGGCAGCCCACCCGTCACCGCGCGCACAGCGGTGACCAGCGCATCGGCATCCACCGGCTTGGTGAGGTAACCGTCGGCGCCGTGCTCCAGCGCCTTCAGCACGGCGTCGCGCGTGGCGCGGGCGGTCATCATCAGCGCGGGCACTTCGCGCAGTTGCGGGTGCGGGTTCTGGCGGATCGAACGCAGGATCTCGAAGCCGTCGACGTCGGGCAGCGTGCCGTCCAGCAGCACGATGTCGGGCACGCCCTGCCGGATGGCGGCGAGCACCTCGGCGCGGTTGGCGGCAAGGCGCACCTCGAAGCCTTCGAGCGCCATGAAAGCCTTCACGAACTGCGCGAGCGTCGGCTCGTCTTCCACGACGACGGCGACGCGCGGATGCGGCGGCGCTTCGCGCGCGGGGCGCCGGCGCGCCAGGCCGACGGCGAACGGCCGGCCACCGGCGGTGGACGAGCCCTTGGCGGAACCCGGCGTGAGCATGTGCAGCTGCTGCTCCAGCTGCATCGCCATCGCATCCAGCTCCTTGCGCTGGATGAGGCGCAGGCGCTGCAGCGTGGTGAGCGCGGCGTCGAACTCCATGTCCGTGCGCGCGGACATTGCGGCACGCACGTCCTTCAGCGGGGCGATGCCGTCCAGGCGCACCAGCAGTTCGAGCTCGATGGCCGAGAGGTCCGTCACGCCGCGGCGCAGTTCGTCCTCGCCCGCGCTGCTGGGCTCGAAAGTCATGTCCGCGCCCTGCGGCGACTGCTCATTCATCGGGTCTCCAATCGGGGCTCGGGCACGCCCCCCGCCGCGAGTGTAAGTCGGCCACGAGTGGCCATGTGTACGAAAGCGTCAGGGCCGGCCCTTCACGCGCGCACGGCTGGCCCGCGTCAGCAGGTCGACGAATGCCGCCGCGGCCGGCGACAGGCTGCGGCCGCGCCGCCACGTCATGCCCACCGTGCGCGCGACCTCGGGCTTCTCCAGCTTCACGCCCACCACCGACGCGGGGCTGCGCGGCAGCGTGAGCTGCGGCACCACGGCCACGCCCATGCCGTTTTCGACCATGCCGATCAGCGTGGACACGTGCCGCACTTCGCACACGGGCCGGGGCAGCGGCGGCAGTTCGGCCAACGCCTGGTCGATGAGGAGGCGGTTGCGGCTGGCATGCGACACGCGGGCATGCGGGTAGTCCGCCAGCTCCTCCCAGCGCACCGACTTGCGCCGCGCGAGCGGGTGCCCGGCGGGGCAGGCGAGCACGTAGGGTTCGCGCAGCAACGGCGTGAATTCCAGCTCCGGCTCCTGCATGCCGATGTAGTTGATCGCGAAATCGGCCTCGCCCTGCTGCACCGCCGCGAGCACTTCGTCCGCGCCCTCCTCGATGATGCGCACCAGCACGCGCGGGTGCTGCTCGCGAAACGACCGGATCACAGGCGGCAGGAAGTGGTGCACCGCCGAGAACACGCAGCCGATGGTGACGTCGCCGGCTTCCATCTGCGCCGCGTCGCGCAGGTTGGCCACCGACCGGTCGAGGTCGTCGACCGTGCCGCGCACCTGGTCGAGGAAGCGCTGGCCCAGCAGCGTGAGCGCGACGCTGCGCGTCGTGCGGTCGAACAGGCGCACGCCCAGCAGGTCCTCGAGGTGCGAAATGCGCCGCGACAGCGCCGGCTGCGACAGGTGCAGCGCCTTGGCGGCTGCGGCGAAGCTCTGCAGTTCGCCCACGGTGACGAAGGCGCGCAGGTCGGCAAGGGAAGGAACGGCCATTCATGCACCTTCTGCAATAAAACCTCAGAACATTGCAATTTACAGCATGAACGCGCAGGCACAAGATGCGCGCCATGAAACGCAGACACCTCCTGCAGGTGGCCGCGGCAGCCGCCGTGCTGCCCCGGCTCGCCTTCGCGCAGAACTACCCGAGTAAACCCATCCGCTACATCGTCCCCGTCGCGGCCGGCGGCGGCAACGACATGATCGCCCGCGTCGTCACCGAGCGCTGGGGCAAGGCCCTCGGCCAGTCCTTCGTCGTCGACAACCAGAGCGGCGGCGGCGGCGTGGTGGCCTGCCAGACCACGATGCGATCCGCGCCCGACGGCTACACGCTGATGCAAGGCTACGTCGCCACGCACGGCACCACGCCCGCCACGCGCCGCGTGCAATACGACGCCATCAAGGACTTCACACCCATCGGCATGATCGGCGCCACGCCCAATGTGCTGGCCGTCAACGCGAACGTACCTGCGAAGACCGTCAAGGAGTTCGTCGACTACGTGAAGAAGAACCCCGGCAAGGTGAACTACGGCTCCGCCGGCCCGGGCTCGCTCACGCACATGACGATGGAGCTCTTCAAGCAGGAGACCGGCGCGTTCATGCTGCACATCCCCTACCGCGGCATCGCGCCTGCCATCAACGACCTGCTGGGCGGGCAGACGCAGGCGATGTTCCCCGGCCTCGCCGCCGCCCTGCCTCACCTGCGCAGCGGGCGCATGCGTGCGCTGGCCGTCACCGGCAAGAAGCGCAGTGCGCTGCTGAAGGACGTGCCGACGATGGAGGAGATCGGCTTCAAGGGCTTCGACGCGATGCAGTGGTACGGCTCGGTCGGCCCCGCCGGCCTGCCCGCCGACATCGTGAAGCACCTCAACGAAACGCAGGTCGCGGTGCTCAAGGCACCCGACCTCGCTGAGAAGCTCTCCTCCGAAGCCGTGGAGCCGTGGCCCATGAGCCCCGACCAGTTCGGCCAGTACATCCGCTCCGAGATCCAGCGCTGGACCGCGCTGGCCAAGGCCCGCAACATCCACCTCGACGAATAAGACCATGGCCCGCAACACCACCGTCCCGGCGGACCTCTCCGCCCCGCCCATCACTTCCATCCTCGCGAAGTTCGTCTCCGGCCACGCCTCGCGCGGCTGGAGCGACGCGGTGGACCACGAAGCCCACCGCACCTTCTACAACTGGCTGGGCTGCGCCGTCGGCGCGGCGAAACACGAAGCCGCCGACGCCGCGATCGCCGCGGTGCAGATGCTGCAGCCCGCGCCCCAAGCCACGGTGCTCGGCCGCGCCGAGAAGGTGGACATGGCGAGCGCCGCGCTCGTCAACGGCATCACGTCGCACACCTTCGATTTCGACGACACGCACCTGAAGACCATCATCCACCCGGCGGGCCCCGTGGCCTCGGCGGTGCTCGCGCTCGCCGAGAAGAACGGCATGGGCGGCCGCGAAGTGATCGACGCGGTGGTCCTGGGCATCGACGTGGCCTGCCGCATCGGCAACACGATGTACCCGGACCACTACGACCGCGGCTGGCACATCACGGGTTCGACCGGCATGCTGGGCGCCGCCGCCGGTTGCGCGCGCCTGTTGCGCCTGGACGAGCAGAAGACGCAGATGGCGCTGGGCATCGCGGCGTCGCAGCCCGTCGGCCTGCGCGAGCAGTTCGGCACGATGACGAAGCCCTTCCACCCCGGCGGTGCGGCGCGTGCCGGGTTGATGTCCGCGCTGCTCGCCAGCCGCGGCTTCACCGCGAGCCCGCGTGCCATCGAAGCGCCGCGTGGTTTCGTGCAGGTGGCATCGGACAAGCGCGCGTGGAACGAAGTGACCGACGAGCTCGGCCAGCGCTTCGAGATCTCGTTCAATACCTACAAGCCGTTTGCCTGCGGCATCGTCATCCACCCGAGCATCGACGCCTGCGTGCAGCTGAAGGACAAGGGCGTCACTCCCGAGCAGGTGGAGAGGATCGAGCTGCGCGTGCACTCGCTCGTGCTGGAGCTCACCGGCAAGAAGGAGCCGAAGGACGGCCTGCAGGGCAAGTTCAGCGTGTACCACGGGTGCGCGGCGGGGCTGATCTACGGGCGTGCGGGCGAGGAGGAGTTCTCCGACCACGTGGTGAATGACCCGCGTGTGGTGGAGACGCGCAACAAGGTGGTTGCCACGGTGGATGACTCCATCGACGAAGCGTCGGTGCACGTTGCCGCGCTGTTGAAGGACGGCCGCCGCATCGAAGTGCACGTGGAGCACGCCATCGGGTCGCTGCAGAACCCGCTTTCCGACAAACAGCTCGAAGGCAAGTTCAACCAGCTCGTGGTGCCCGTGCTCGGCGACGCGAAGGCGCGCGAAATCACGGCAGCGTGCTGGGAGCTCGGCGCGATGGCCGACGTGCGCAAACTCACGGCCCTGTGCCGCCCTTGAGTGAAAACATGACACAAGCATTGAAGATCGGCATCCTCAACGGCGACGACATCGGCCACGAGATCGTGCCCGCCTCCGTCGCCATCGCCAAGGCCGCGGCGGAAGTCCACGGCGTGGCCATCGACTGGAAGCCGCTGCCCATCGGCGCCAAGGCGCTCGAGACGCACGGCCACACGCTGCCGCCGGAAACGATGGAGACGCTCAGGACACTGGACGGCTGGATCCTCGGCCCCATCGGCCACCGCGCGTACCCGAAGGCGCCCAACGCGATCAACCCGCACCCGATCCTGCGCAAGCAATTCAACCTCTTCGCCAACGTGCGCCCCACGCGCTCGTACCCGGACATCGGCTGCCTGCACGACAACGTGGACCTCGTGATCGTGCGCGAGAACAACGAGGGCTTCCAGCCCGACCGCAACATGCTGGTCGGCAACGCGGAGTTCCGCCCCAACGACGAAGTGACGCTGTCGATGCGCGTCATCACGCGCACGGGCAGCCGCAACGTGGCGCGTGCCGCTTTCGAGCTGGCGCGGCAGCGCCGCAAGCACCTGACCTACGTCCACAAGGACACGGTGTTCAAGCTCGGCTGCGGCATGTTCGTCGAGGAGTGCAAGAAGCTCGCGCCCGAGTACCCCGACGTGCTGCTCGACGACGTGATCGTGGACACCATGGCGATGCGCCTCGTGCGCGACCCGCAGTCGTTCGACGTGGTGGTCACCACCAACATGTTCGGCGACATCCTGTCCGACCTGGCGGCGGGCCTCGTGGGCGGCCTCGGCATGGCGCCGGGCCTGTGCATCGGCGACGGCGGCGTCGCGATGGCCCAGGCCACGCACGGCTCCGCGCCGGACATCGCCGGCAAGGGCATTGCCAACCCGTACGCGATGATCGAATCGACGCGCATGATGTTCGAGTGGCTGGGCCACAGCCGCAACAACCCGCGCGCCGTGAAGATGGCGCAGGCCATGTCGAAAGCCACGACGGCCGCCCTCGGTGACGCGAACGTCCGCACCGGCGACATCCGCGGCAAGGGCAACACGGCAACCTTCACGCAGGCCATACTGCAGCACCTGAAAGGCTGAGACTCGCCCTATGCCGACCACCTACACCTCCACCACCGAACGCGTCGAAACCTGGCTGGATGGCAGCACGCTGCACATCCGCTTCAACAACCCGGCGAAGCACAACGCGCTGTCGGTGGACATGTGGGAGGCGGTGCCGCCGCTGCTCGACGCGGCGCGCGAGGACGAGCGCGTGCGGCTGGTGGTGTTCTCCGGGGCGGGGACCAAGGCGTTCGTTTCCGGCGCGGACATTTCGCAGTTCGAGGACATGCGCGCCGCGAAGGAAGCGGTGAAGCACTACGAGGCGATGGCCGAGAAGACGCTCACGGGCATCCACGACTTCCCGAAGCCGACGCTGGCCTGCATCCGCGGCTATTGCATCGGAGGCGGCGTGAACGTGGCCATCGCGTGCGACCTGCGCATCGCGTCGAGCGATTCGGTGTTCTCGATTCCGGCCGCGCGCCTGGGGCTTGGGTATCGCTATTCGGCGATGAAGAACCTCGTGGACCTCGTGGGCCCCGGCACCGCGAAGGACCTGTTCTTCACCGCGCGGCGCATCGGTGCGGACGAAGCGAAGTCGATCGGGCTGATCACGCGTGTGGCGCCCACCGACGGGCTCGACGCGCTGCTGGCCGAGTACACGACGAGCATCGGCGAGAACGCGCCGCTGACGATCGAGACCGCCAAGTACATCACGCGTGAGGTGCTCAGGGCCTCGCCCGAGATCGACCTGGAGCAGTGTACGGCCCGCATCCGCGGCTGCTTCGAGAGCGCGGACTACACCGAGGGCCGCACGGCTTTCATGGAAAAGCGCAAACCAGTCTTCAAGGGGAAATGAGCATGCAGTCCTACTGGATGACGATCGACGACAACGGCTCGACCATCGAGCTGCGCGACTCCCCGACGCCGCAGCCGGGCCCCGGCCAGCTGCTCGTTCGCATGCGCGCGGCTTCACTGAACCGCGGCGAGTTCGTCGCGGGGCATGGGCTGCACGGCAAGCCGGGGACCTGGAAGGCCATCGGCGGCGAAGGCTCGGGCGAGGTGGTCGCCGTCGGCGAAGGCGTCACCGGCTGGAAGCCCGGCGACGAGGTGATGGGCCGCTGCGCGGGCGCGTTCTCCGAGTACGCGGTGATGGAAGCGGCCGAGGCCATCGCCAAGCCGGAGTCATTGTCGTGGGAAGAAGCTGCGAGCATCCCCCTTACCTTCCTCGTCGCGTTCGACATGCTCGTGCTGCAAGGCAAGCTCAAAGCCGGCGAGTGGCTGTTGATCAACGGTGTGTCGTCGGGCGTCGGCGTGGCCTCACTGCAGCTCGGCAAGGTGCTGGGCGCGAACGTGATCGGCACCTCCGGCTCCGCTGCCAAGCTCGAAGCGCTCAAGCCGCTCGGGCTCGACGTCGCGATCGCCACACGGCACCCGGTGTTCGCCGCGAAGGTGATGGAAGCGACGCAGCAGCATGGCGCGGACCTCGTGATCAATGCCGTCGGCGGCTCCGTGTTCGCCGAGAACATCCGCTGCATGGCGTTCGAGGGCCGGCTCGCAACGGTCGGCTATGTCGACGGCGTGCTGCATGCCGACCTCGACCTCGAGGCGCTGCACGCGAAGCGCCTCGCCGTCTTCGGCGTGTCGAACAAGCTGCGCACGAAGCAGCAGCGGTCCGCGTCCATCCCTCGCTTCGTCGAGGAAGTGATGCCGCATTTCGCATCCGGCCGCATCAAGCCGCAGCTGGACCAGGTGGTCGAGTTCGGCCAGCTCGTCGAAGCCAAGCGCCGCATGGAAGAAGGCGCGCATACTGGGAAGATCGCATTGCGCATACAAGCCTGAGGAGACAAGGCAATGAAGTTCGCCAAGCTGCTGTTCGCTTTGGTTGCTGCTCTCGCTCTCGGCGCGCATGCGCAAACATACCCGGTCAAGCCGATCCGCGTGATCGTCGGCTTCGCGCCCGCGGGCGCAGCCGACTACGTCGCCCGCTCGATGAGCGAGTCATTCTCCAAGGCGCTCGGCCAGCCCGTCGTCGTGGAGAACAGGCCCGGCAACGGCTCGAGCATCGCCGCCGATTTCGTCGCCAAGTCCGCGCCGGACGGCTACACACTGCTCATCGCCAGCCCGAGCAGCATCTCCGTCAACCCTGCGCTCAACCCGAAGCTGGGTTACCAGCCGAAGGACCTGCTGCCCATCACGCAGATCACGACGTCACCGCTCGTGCTGGCCGTCAACCCGAACACCGGCTTCAAGAGCGTGCAGGACATCGTCGCCGCCGCGAAGAAGGAGCCCGGCAAGTTGAATGTGGCCCATGCCGGCAACGGCTCCGCGCCGCACCTCGGCGCGGCCCTGTTCACGCAGATCACGGGGGCGCAGTTCACGAGCGTGCCCTATCGCGGTGGCGCGCTCGCCATCCAGTCCGTGATGGCGGGCGACACACAGCTGACCTTCGGCACCTCGCCTTCCGTGCTGCCGCATGCCGGGCCCACCGGCCGCCTGCGTGCCATCGCCGTGAGCACACGCGAGCGCTCGCCCCTCGTGCCCGACCTGCCCGGCATGCGCGAGGCGGGCCTGCCCGAGTACAACCTCGAGTTCTGGTACGGCATGTTCGCGCCCGCCGGCACGCCGCCGGCGGTGGTGAAGAAGATCTACGACGCCACGATCTCGGCGATGCAGCAGCCTTCCGTGAAGGCTGCTTTGGCGCGAGAAGGCACCGAGGTATCGATCTCCGCATCACCCGAGGCGTTCGGCAAGTTCCTCGTCGAGGACGAGAAGTTCTGGGTGAACCTCGTCAAGAGCGCGAACGTGAAGGCCGAATAGGCCGGGCCCGGCCCGGTTAGCGGCCGTCGTGATCCGAATCGCCCGGGATCGCGCGCTCGGCGGCATTGCTCACGCGCTCCCAGGCGTCGCGCGCCGCGGGGCGGGCATGCTCCCATTCGAGCGAGGAGCTGCCTCGCGCACGGCTCCAGTCACGACTGAGCTCCGGCTCGACGTCGTCGAACGACCGATCCGGGTTGCGGTTGAACGATTCCACGCCGGCACGATAAGCCGGTTGGTACTGGTCGAAGCCGACGTCCTTCTGCGCATACGGCCGGGTCTTGTGGTTCTCGCGCCAGTAGCTGTCCTCGATGGCTGGGTCGGCCTTCTTGCCCGCGATGGCACCCGCCACCGCCCCGACCGCGGCGCCAATGGCGGCGCCCACGGGCCCGGTCACTCCACCGGCAAGCGCACCGGCAGTTGCCCCGCCGATCACGCCACCCGCAGCCGCGCCTGCGACCGCACCGCCACCAACCTTCTTGTCTTCTTTGCTCATTTCATGTTCCTTTCGTAGAGGGGACACCATACCGGCGCCGCATCCCTGAAGCAGCTAGGAGAACGCCGCCGGCGCTGTAGGCCTCCCGCCTACAAAGGTGCATCCCGGAACGCCATCTGCTTTCGACCCGGGAGTGGACAACCACTGCGACAGCCCAAGCCCTCGCCCCGACAGCGCTTTGGGCGACCCGCCGCTGCGCGCGCGGCCGACGCGCGGGCGCGACGCGCGCCGGATGCGCGCGGTGTCAGTGCACACGAGCATCGGTCATGGCAAGAGAGATCGATCCCGCGAGGCGCCTGCAGAGGCTGCTGCTCATGAGCGCTCAGGCCCGGCAGGGGCAGCGAGGTTCGATCGAGCCTTCGGCCGCCGCGCCGCGGGGGCTGCCCGACGTCAAAGGCTGGGCCGGGCAAAGCGCGCCATCCGCGGGCGGGATGTCCGCGGATGGGGGTGCCGAAGACCCGGTCACTAGCGAGAGGGGCGACGAGAAGACTTCACCTGCTTAGCTTGCGTCAGCTTCTGGGCCCGAAGCAGACGATATCCCCCGGCAGTCCGCAACACCTAAACACAGCGCGCATCCACGCGATTCACCAACGCAGCATCGCCCCCGCCACGATGTCGGTTTGATCCAGAGTCGTCATGTGGCCGGAGACCTCGACGGTCACCAGTTCCGCGTCGGGCAGGAGGGCTGCCATTTCCTCGCTCATGGCGAGAGGTGTCACCTGGTCTTCGCGCCCGTATAGCACCAACGCCGGGACCTTGAGATCCTTCAGCAGCGCGCGGCTGTCCACGCGGTCCATGGCTGCCTGCTGCTGCCTGGCAAATCCTTCGCGTCCCACGGACGCCGCCATGTCGGCCAGCAGCGAGAGAAGCTCCTGCCTCTTCGGCGTCCGCACCCGCGCCTACGCGGCGACGCGAACTGAAGCGCCGCTTCGGCGCGGGCCCCGCGTCGCAGGCGCACAATCCCCCGATGGCCATCATCGTCACGTCCTCGCGCCGCCGCCTCGCAATGGCCGTGATGCTGGCCCTGGCGGTGCTCGGCAGCGTCATCCGCGCTCAAGCGCCCAACCCGTCCGCGCTGCGCGACTTCGGCACGCTGCTGCTGGTGATGTGGCTGCCGGCGGTGGGCAACCTGGTGGCCTATGTCGTCAGCAAGATCCCGCGGCGCCAGCCACCGCCAACCACGTTCGCGCCGGGCGCGCCGTTCACGGCCCACTTGCTTGCACGCATCGAAGCCGAGGTGTTGCCCGAGGGATGGGCGCAGCGGCTCGACGCGCAGGAGCAGCGCTGCACGATCGTCGTGGGGCCACGCGGTTTCACGGTCCGGTCGCAAGAGCCCGTCGCGCTGTGGCTGAAGGATCCACCACCGACGCTGGCGCTCGAATGCCTGGTCCCTTCGGCGGCGTTGCATGAGCTGGTCCCGGGCACGGCGTTCAAGCTCGCGGCCGGCTCGACGGTGGTCGCCCGGGGCGTGGTCGCCGAAGCAGCGCCACTTCACCGCGTCAACAGTTCCACGTACGGCTGATAGCTGTACACGCGATTCGACCGCTGCCCGGTCGACCCCACGGCAGAATCACGCAATGTCCCTCCCACGATTGACGCGCGCCGAAGCCGAAGCGCTGGCACGCGAACACGTCAACAGCGCCCCCTGCCCGAGCTGCAAGCCCTTCACCAGCCCCGGCTGGGAAGCGTTTCCCACCACGGTCGACGAGTCCTTGCTGCGGCCCGTCGGCGCGCTGTGGCTGCCCGGCGATGACGAGCCGACGCTCGAGGAGGCGCCGCGCCCCGTCGGGGTCGACAGCTGGTCGCCCCTGGCGCCCATCTCGTTTGCGCACCATCCCTGCAACCGTTGCGAGGTGTGGGCTTGCGTGCGCTGCGGCCTGCCCTTCCTGCGCTATACCGAGTACGGCGGGTACTACGTGCAACCGCGCATCCGCCAACTGCAGGCCGGCCGCATGGTGCCCGGCAGCTCAGGGTAAGCAGGGGTGGCGGGCGCCTACTTCACCCCGTAGCTGCGATACAGCCGCTCCACCGTCCCCGACGCCGTGAGCTTGCGAACGATGCTGTCGTCGGCAAGCTCGTCCACCTTCACCGAAAGCACCCGCGGGTCCGTCATCCCGATCACGCGCTGCGTGATGCGCATCGCTTCGAGCGACGGGTAGAGCTCGCGGTTGGAACGGGCCAGCAAGCTGCGATAAGCCGTGTCCACGGCCGCAGGCGTCGACAGGTTCATGCGTCTTGCAATCGTCTCGCGCACGACCTGCTCGTTCTGCGGTGCCAGTGCGAATGCGAACCCCTCCACCAGCGCGGTGACGATGCGCTCCACCACGTCCGGCCGCTCGCGCAGGAACTGCGTCGTCACGACGAGGGCGCTCTGCACCCCCATGACGTTCGCCGCTTCCAGGTCGAGCAGCAGCGTGAAGCCCTTCGCCCGGAAAGCCGCGGCCCGGCCGGGCTCCATGACGATCGCATCGACGCGGCCCGCTTCGAGGGCTTCGGCCTGCTGCTGCGCGCCGCCGACGTCCACGAACGTGATGCCGTCGCGCGAAGGGTCGAGCCCGAAGTGGCGCAGCGCGAGGTTGGCGTTGATCCAGGCACCGGCACCGAAGGTGGCGGTTCCGATGCGCTTGCCGCGCAGCGCGTCGGGTGTCTTGATCGCAGGCGCGGCGATCAGCTGCGAGTTCACCCGCGTGTTGTCCACGGGCAGCAGCACCTTCAGGTCCTTGCCTTCCGCAACGCCGAGCATCGCAGCGGGGATGCCGACCACGCCGACCGGCACCTCGGGGCCGAGCCGCCGCCATGCGCCCTCCAGGATGTTCAGGTCGGCATCGATGCCATGCTTGGCGAACAGGCCGTGATCCTTCGCAACCCATAGCGGCGCGTAGGACGAGTTGACGATCAGGCTCACCATCGGAACCCTCGTCTGCGCAAGGGCGCCCGTGCCTCCCAGCAGCGCGACCGTAGCAAGCACGACCAGAAAGCGAACGACACGCGGCATGACGGACTCCTTGCTGCCAGCGAGCGCCAAAGTAGCACAGATCAGCCCCGAACGATTGCGCCCCGGCGCAGCCCGCAGTAAGGTCGCGGCGTTGTACCGGAGGAAATCCATGGACCTCTCCACGATCGGCGTGGCCCTGTGCGTCGGCGGCGGTGTCGGCGCGCTCGCGGCCTGGTGGCGCGGCAGGTCCTTCACAGGGTGGGCACTCGGGACCGCCGCTGTCGCGCTGTTTTCTCCGGCGCTGGCGGCAGTGGCCGGGATCGTCGCGGTCGCCATGCTGCCCGGCGACGAGGACGAGAACAAGAAGCAGAGGGACAGCGGTTTTTCGTTCTCGGGTTTCGGAGACGATTAGCAACCATGAACTCCCCCACCCACGAATTCCACGCCGCCCGCGACCTGCTGTTCGAGCTGCGCGAGCAACCCGTCGCCGCCGTTGAACGCTTCCGCTGGCCGCGCCTGCGGCAGTTCAACTGGGCGTTGGACCACTTCGACGCCATCTCGCAAGGCAACGACGCCACCGCCCTGTGGATCGTGGAAGCGGACGGGCGCGAGTACCGCGCCTCGTTCGCGCAGCTGTCCGCGCGCTCGTCGCAGGTGGCCAACTTCCTGCGCGCGCAGGGCGTGGCACGCGGCGACCGCATCCTGCTCATGCTGGGCAACGAGCCCGCGCTGTGGGAATGCGCGCTGGCGGCCATGAAGCTCGGCGCTGTCGTCATCCCCGCGACGTCGCTGCTCACGCCGGACGACCTGCGCGACCGCCTGGACCGCGGCAACGTGCGCCACGTGATCGCGGGTGCGGCCAACGCGAGCAAGTTCGAGGGCCTCGCGGGCGAGTACCGCCGCATCGTGGTGGGCGGTGCGCACGCGGGCTGGGTGGACTACGCGGCCAGCAACACCGCTCCAACCGACTTCCGCCCCGACGCACCGACCGCCGCGACCGACCCGCTGCTGCTCTACTTCACCTCCGGCACCACGTCCAAGCCGAAGCTCGTACTGCACACGCACGAGAGCTACCCGGTGGGCCACCTCTCCACCATGTTCTGGCTGGGGCTGCGGCCGGACGACGTGCACCTGAACATCTCGTCGCCGGGCTGGGCCAAGCACGCGTGGAGCTGCTTCTTCGCGCCGTGGAATGCGGGCTGCTGCGTGTTCATCCACAACACGCCGCGCTTCAATGCGCAGGCGCTGCTGCAGACGCTGGAGCGCTGCCGCGTGACGAGCCTGTGCGCGCCGCCTACCGTGTGGCGCATGCTGATCCAGGAAGACCTCGGCGCGTGGCGCAACCGCCTCGCGCTGCGCAGCGTCGCCGGCGCCGGCGAGCCGCTCAACCCCGAGATCATCGAGCAGGTGCGCGCGGCCTGGGGGCTTACGTTGCGCGACGGCTATGGGCAGACGGAGACGACCGCGCAGGTGGGCAACTCACCGGGGCTGCCGCTGAAGCCGGGGTCGATGGGGCTGCCCCTGCCCGGCTACCGCATCGTGCTGCTGGATGTGGATGGCCACGAAGCGCAGGAAGGCGAGGTGTGCATCGACCTCAAGGAGCGCCCGGTCGGCCTGATGGTCGGCTATCTCGACAGCGAAGAGAAAACCGCCGACGCGACGCGCGGCGGCTTCTATCACACCGGCAATACGGCCGCGCGCGACGCGGACGGCTACCTCACCTTCGTGGGCCGTGCCGACGACGTGTTCAAGGCGTCCGATTACCGCATCAGCCCCTTCGAGCTGGAAAGCGTGCTGATGGAGCACGACGACGTCGCGGAGGTGGCGATCGTGCCGAGCCCCGACCCCGTGCGGCTGGCCGTGCCGAAGGCGTACGTCACGCTGAAGGCGGGACGCACGGCCGGGGCGGAAGTGGCGCTGAGCATCCTCGCGTTCGCGCGCCAGCGGCTCGCTCCCTACAAGCGTGTGCGGCGCATCGAGTTCGTCGTCGAGCTGCCCAAGACGATCTCCGGCAAGATCCGCCGCGTGCAGCTGCGCGCGCAGGAGGTGTCGCGCGGCGGTGCCACGCCCGCAGGCGGGCTGGCGTTCGCGGAAGAGGATTTCCCGGGGCTGCGCGGGGATGGTTGAGCCTGCAAGCGCGGGGGCGAGCCCCAGGTCGAAGGCCCCGCCGCCGCAGCGCCGCGCTCCCCGCCGACCGAAGCTTTCCGACCGTACCTACAGCCGGGCCGCCGGCGCCGCGTTACGTTGCTCCAACGTCCCTATGGAGCCTGCCTCATGCGCCACCACGCCATGATCCTGCGCGCCCTCGCGCTGGTGATGCCCCTCAGCCTTGCGGCTGTTGCACCGCCCGCGCACGCGGCCTCGCAGAAAAGCAAATCGCACGCCACCACCGCGAAGAACTCCGCGGCCGCCGCAACGGCTGTGGTACCCGCGCCTTTCCCCGCCGATGCGATGCAGCACATCCAGCAGCTCAACGGCACCGCGGCGCCGGGCGAACTCGCGCCGGGCGCCAAAGGGCCCGACGTGATCCGCGCTCAGGTCATGCTGGACCGCGCGTGGTTTTCCGTCGGCGAGATCGACGGCAACTTCGGCAGCAACATGAAGAAGGCGCTCGCAGCGTTCCAGGCGGCGAACAACCTGCCCGCCACCGGCAAGGTGGATGCGGCGACGTGGCAGGCCCTGGGGCAGCAGGCGCCCGCGTTCGCCACGTACGTTCTCACGGAGAAGGACGTCGCCGGGCCTTACGTGACCATCCCCAAGGACGACCCCGAGGCGCAGTCGCGGATGCAGTCGCTCGGCTACGAGAGCCTCGAGGAAGCCGTCAGCGAGCGTTTCCACATGAGCCCCAAGCTGTTCACCGCCTTGAACAAGGGCCGGCCGATGCAGGCGGGCCAGGCCGTGGTCGTCACCGATGTCGGCCGCGCCGCCAGCATGTCGAAAGCGGCGTCGCTGCGCATCAGCAAGTCCGAGCAGATGCTTTACGTGCTGGGCGCCGACGGCCGCGTCATGGGCGCCATGCCCATCACGATCGGCGGGCGGGAATTCGAGCTGCCCGAAGGCACGCTGCAGGTCACCGCGCAGGCGCCCAACCCCGACTTCAGCTACGACCCGGCGCTGCTGCGCCACCCGAAGACCGACAAGAAGGTGAAGCTGCCCCCGGGCCCGAACAGCCCGGTGGGCGTGATGTGGCTGGCGCTCAGCAAGGAGCACACCGGCATCCACGGCACCGCCGAACCTTCGCAGATGTCCCGCGCGGAAAGCAGCGGCTGCGTGCGCCTGACCAACTGGGACGTGGTGCGGCTGTCGAGCGTTGCCAACAAGGGGATGAACGTGGAGGTGCGGGCATGATCGGCTGGCGCATTCCCTTCGTCGTCGCCGTGGCGGCGCTGGGCCTGCCGGGGTGTGAGGTGCACTTCAAGGAGTCGCCGGGCGCGACCGCGACCTCGTCGGCACCGGCGCCCGCGGCCCCACTGCCGAGCCCGTCGGCGCAGGCCGCCCCAGCTGAGCCCGCGGCATCGGCGGCATCGGCGACCACTGCAGCCACGGCGGCCACTTCGGCGCCCGAAGCCGTCGCCGCGAGCCCGGAGGCGCCCGCTTCGGCTGCCGTGGATGCCGCACCCGCCGCACAGGTCGCCGCAACTGCAGCTGACGGCACTGCCGCGCCTACGGAGTTGGCACTGTTCTTCGAGAAGGCGGCCGCGACGACTGTGGCGGACGCGGCGAAGAAGGATTAACCGACGGATCTCGCGAGGCGTTACGGCCCCCGCAGCTGCATCAGCACCTGGTCGGTGGCGTAGCTGCAGTCCTTGGGCCCGCGCTGGCAGAACCTGCCGATCGGCTCCACGTCCACCGTCACATCGGTCATGCCGGGGCGATGCACGAGGAGCTTGCCATCGGCGAGCTCGTCCACGCGGTAGGACGGATATTCGTAAGTGATCTTCGAGGCCATCAATCGCGGCCAGCTGAACGGCTCGCCGCAGCCGCCGTAAAACACGAGGGCGGCCGGCACGAGGAAGTTGAGGATGGGCCTCATCCGGATTATTCTGCCCCCGGAAAGCGAGGACCACATGAACGACACCCTGGCGGAAGAACTGGCGATCCGGCAGCTCATCGAACGCTGGGCCGTCTGGCGCGATGCCGGCGACTGGGAACGCTTCGCGACCGTCTGGCACCCGGACGGCGTGATGATGGCCACGTGGTTCCAGGGCCCCTACACCGAGTTCATCCGAGTCACCCGCGAGGGCTGGGACAAGGGCGTGAGCATCCTGCACTTCCTCGGCGGCTGCGCCATCGAGGTGAACGGCGAGCGCGCCATCGCCCAGACCAAGATGACGATCTCGCAGCGCGGGCCGGTGGAAGGCGTGCTGTGCGACGTCGTGTGCACGGGCCGCTTCTACGACTTCCTCGTCAAGGTGGACGGCGCGTGGAAGCTGCTGCACCGCCAGCCGATCTACGAGAAGGACCGGATCGATCCGGTCGATCCCTCGGCGACGCTCAAGCTCGACGCCGCCCGACTCGCTGGCATGCCCGAGGGCTACCGGCACCTCGCGTACATCCAGACGGGGATCGGCTACCAGGTGAAGATGGACATGCCGATGCTCAAGGGCGAACGGGTGCAGGAACTCTACGCGCGCGGCGCGCGCTGGCTCGCCGGCACGCCGCTCGAACGCTGACCTCCCACGGAAGGTCGAGGGCCGCGCCTCACGTCAGCCGCCCATCCACCGGCACCAGCCGCGGCGGCAGCTCGCGCACGCCCAGGGCGTCCAGCACGCTCGCTTCGATCTCGCGGCACAGCGCGTCCAGCGGCAGGTGGTTGTCCGCGGTGCCGAAGGGCTCCTCGATCTCGTCGCCCAGCGCCGCCAGGCCGAAGAACGTGTACGCGACGATCACGACCACGAACGGCGTCATCGCGCCCACGGTGTCCACCAGCCCGAAGGGCAGCAGCAGGCAGTACAGCCACGCCGTGCGGTGCAGCAGCAACGTGTACGCGAAAGGGATCGGCGTGCGCTGGATCCGCTCGCAGCCGGCCGCGACCGCGCCCATGGCGGTGAGCGAGTCGTCGATGTTCGCGGCCAGCGGTGCTTGCAAGTGCCCGGCCCGCACCAGGCTGCCGAGGTCCAGCGCCATGCGCCGCAGCAGGTAGTCGCTGCCGCGCGCCGCCGTGGCGCCGGCCGCCGCTTCATCGGCCGGCAGCAGGCGGCGCAAGTCGGCGGCTGCGTCGGTGCCGCGGAGTTCGTGGCGCAGCGTCGATGCGAACGCGATCGCGCGCAGCATGATGGCGCGGCGCACGTCCGCGCCATCGTCGGGCGCGGCCGGTGACGCCAGCGTGGTGAGCGACTGCAACTGGCGCGCCAGCGCGCGCGACCGGTAGACCAGGTCGCCCCACAGCTTGCGCGCTTCCCAGTAGCGGTCGTAGGCGGCGCTGTTGCGAAAACCGAGGAAGATCGCCAGCGCCAGCCCGATCAACGAGAACGGCGCCGCCGTCAGCGCGACCTTCTCCTCGTACAGGACGCCATGCGTGATGGTCACGACGATCGCGAAAGCCGTGCAGATGGCCAGCTTGCCCACGATGTGCGGCAGCACAGAGCCGCGCAGCGTGAAGATCAGCTGCAAGCCATGGGGCCGGTCACGGACGATCATGGAGTCTCCTGCTTGCGGCGCAACGATAGCACCGGGGCGTCGGCACCGCTTCTGGCGGAGTTGGGCTATACATCGACCGGCATCAAGCACTTTCGTGAGGAGAAGATCGCGTATGAGCACCCAGCAAGAACCGAAGAGCGCGGAACAAGCCACCAGGGATTGGTGGCGCACGTCCATCATCGACATGTCCCCGGGCGTAATCCGCTACCGTGGATACCCCATCGAGCAGTTGATCGGCCGAGTCAACTTCGCGCAGATGGTGTGGCTGATGACCCGAGGCGACCTGCCGACGAAGGCGCAGGGCGAATTGCTGGAAGCCGCCTTGATGGCTGCCGTGGACCACGGGCCGCAAGCCCCGAGCATCGGCATCGCGCGCATGGCGGCCACGTGCGGGGTCGGCCTGAACAACGCGATGGCGTCGGCCGTCAACGTGCTGGGGGACGTGCACGGCGGCGCCGGTGAGCAAGCCGTCGAGATGTACGAGTCGATCGCCGCGCGCGTCGATGCCGGCAGCGATCTCGCGCAGGCGGTGCGGGAGGGGCTGGACGAGGCGATCGAGCTGCGCGGCAAGTTCGTGTCCGGGTTCGGGCACCGCTTCCACCCGGTCGATCCCAGGGCCGCTCGCCTGCTCGAGTTGGTGGACGAAGCAGCGAAGCAAGGCGCCGTCAGCGGACGCTTCGCCCGGATTGCGCGTGCGGTCGAGGATGAACTGGCTGCGCGCAAAGGGGGCCGGCGGATCCCGATGAACATCGACGGCGCCACGGCCGTGATCTATGCGGAGCTTGGTTTCCCGGCGCCGCTGGCGCGAGGCCTCTTCTGCATCTCCCGCTCGGTCGGCATCCTTGCCCATGCGTGGGAGCAGACCCAGCAAGGCGGCCGCAACAAGGGGCCGATCCCCCGGCAATACATCTGGACGTACGACGGCCCGCCGGAGCGACCCGTGCCGGCTGAATAGCCGACCAACCAGCTACTTGGGATAGAGAACCATCTGCGTGCAGCGGAAGAGCGCGAGTGTCTTTCCCGTCTGCTGGTGCTTCACGACGGCATCCCACACCTGCGTGGTCCGGCCCGCATGCACGAGCGTGGCCACGCATTGGACGACACCCTGCGTCGCGGTCCCGAGATGGTTCGACTTCAGTTCGATGGTCGTGAAACCGCTCGCCTCCGGCGGCAGGTTCAGCACGCAGCCGTAGCCGCACGACGTGTCCGCCAGCGTGACCAGCGTGCCCGCGTGGAGGAACCCGTTCGGGGCCATGTGGTGAGCGGCCACCGTGAGCTCCGAATGCATCACCTCGGGCGACACGGAGGTGAAGCGGATCCCGAGGTGCCCGGGCAGTGCGCCTTCGCTCCTCGCATTGAAATAGGCAGCGTCTCTCGTCTCCGGCATTTCGCGTCCTTCGTTTCAGGCGCATGCGCGCCGGCTCGAGTGTGCCTCACCCACGGCCGCCTGACCCGGCGAGTCCTACGCCCGGCCCCACGCCCCGACTACACCCCACGGCCGCGCAGCGCCTAGATTGGATCGCAACAGAAGGAGCGAAACACCATGGCGAAACACACGTCGATGCAGAAGATGCGCAGCGCAGCCAATCACGAGATGGACCGCGCGAAGGGCAGCAAACTCCGCAGCACGCCGGCCGAGCCGCCGGCAGGCCCCAGCGCCAGCACGGGCGGCCGCACGGACCGCAGCCTGCAGCGCAGCAGCGCCAACAGCCGCAGCAGCAACAGCGGCAAGGGCAGCAGCAGCAGCACGCGCAAGAGCGACCGCTGACCCAGCGCGGCTTCGCGCGCTGCTGGTGCACACTCGCGGCATGGATGCAGCAACCACGGCAAAAGCGAAACGCTGGCTCGAATTCAGCGCGCCCGTTGCCGCCGCGCGCGCCACGGGCCGCCCCATCGTCGCGCTCGAGTCGACGATCATCGCGCACGGCATGCCCTGGCCGCAGAACGTGCAGATGGCGCGCGAGGTGGAAGCGGTCATCCGGAACCTTGGTGCCGAGCCCGCGACCATCGCCGTGCTCGGCGGGCGCATCCGCATCGGTCTTGCTGATGAAGAGCTGGAGCTGCTCGGCCGCTCATCCAACGTACTCAAGGTGAGCCGGCGCGACCTGCCCGCCGTGCTGGCGAGCGGCGAGCCCGGCGCCACCACGGTTGCCGGCACGATGATCTGCGCCGCGCTCGCGGGCATCGAGGTGTTCGTCACCGGAGGCATCGGCGGCGTGCATCGCGGCGCGGCCGAAACCTTCGACATCTCGGCGGACCTGCAGGAGCTGGCCCAGACATCGGTGGCGGTCGTTTGCGCAGGTGCGAAGTCCATCCTCGACATCGGCCTCACGCTCGAATACCTGGAGACGCACGGGGTTCCGGTGCTCTCGTGCGGGCAGGACAACTTCGCGGCGTTCTACACGCGCGACAGCGGCTTCCCCGCCGATTACCGGCTCGACGAGCCCGAAGCGCAGGCGCGCTTCATCCGCGCGAAGTGGGACCTGGGGTTGCAAGGCGGCGTGGTCGTGAGCACGCCGGTGCCCGAACAGGATGCGATGCCGCGTGAGGAGATCGATGCGATCACCGATCGAGCGCTGGCGGAGGCAACGCAGCAAGGCATCACCGGCAAGGCCGTCACGCCCTTCCTGCTCTCACGCATCAAGGAGCTGACCGGCGGGCGCAGCCTCGCCGCGAACATCGCGCTCGTCAAGCACAACGCGCAAGTGGGCGCTCGGCTGGCCATCGCACTCGCCGCGACGAAAACCTAGGTCTTGTGGAAGCGCTGCTTCGCCTCGGCGAGGCAGCGGTCGCGGTCCGGCCCCATCATCTCGCAGCGCGCCTTGGCGGCCGCGAACTTGCCGGCGTCCGACAGCGGCTTCTCCGCCTGGCCAGTGCGGCGCTCTTCTTCCTTTTCCTTCAGCGCGTTGAGCTCGCGCACCTTCTCGATCTTGGCGAGCCGGATGGCCGCGTCGCGATCGACGCGTGCCTTGTGCACGCAGGCCTTGCGCGCGTCCGTTTTCGCGTCGCCGCACTTCTTGCGGGCCGTGGCGTACGCGGCCTGCGCGCGGTCGATCTTCGCTTCCATGGCCGCCTCGGCACGCTTCTCGGGCGTGCGCGCGGTGTCCTTGCCGATGGCCAGGCCGCCCGCGGCGGCAAAGGCGCCTGCCAGCGCAAGCGCCACGACCATCCTCCTGCCGGAAATCCATCTGTGCATGCCTCCATGCTGCCGGGCAGGCGGGCCGGGCCGAGCCAGCCGGAGTTGGCGCCGCGCGTCGGAAGAAGACCACAAACACGCGGCGAACGCCTCGGCCTTGCGCCGCCCGGCACGGGCGGCTAGGCTATGGACGAGGAGACGTCGAGGAAGATGAGCGCGCCCCAGGACGACCCGCTGGTCGCGCAGGCCTACGGCCTGCTCGTGGCCACCGCCGACCACCGCGGCGACGCCGCGCTCGACGAGAACGTCCACAAGGTGCTGGCCGTCCTGCGCAGCCGGATGAAGATGGACGTGGTCTTCGTCTCACGTTTCGAAAACGGCCAGCGCATCTTCAAGGCCGTGGATGCCGCGCCGCGCACCGCCGGGCACGTGCGCCCCGGCCATGGCGACCCGCTCGAGGAGAGCTGGTGCCACCGCATCGTCAACGGCCGCCTGCCGCAGTACATCCACGACGCGGCGCCGCTGGTCGAATCGGGTGAGGCGCCCCCGAGCGGCAAGGGCATCGGCACCCACCTGAGCGTGCCGGTGGTGCTGAGCGACGGGCAGGTGTTCGGCACGCTCTGCGCGTTCGCCTTCCACGTCAACGAGGACGTGTCGCTGCAGGACGTGTGGCGGCTGCGCGCGGTGGCGGACCTGATCGCGAAGCGGATCGAGCCGGACAAGGCGTAGCCGCGCCCGGCTCAGAGGGTGCTGACCAGGTGCCCGCCGTCGACGGGCAGGACAGTGCCGGTCATGTACGAGGAAGCATCGGACGCCAGCAGCAGCAGGGGGCCGTCGAGTTCATCGAGCTTCCCGGCACGCTTTTGCGGCACCCGCGAGATGATCGCCTGCCCGGTCGGCGACTGCAGCAGGTCGCGGTTGATGTCGGTGGCGAAGTAGCCCGGCGCGAGCGCGTTGACGCGGATACCGTGCTCGGCCCATTCCAGCGCGAGCGCATGCGTGAGTTGAACGACCGCGGCCTTCGTGGCGGTGTAGGGGGCGACGCCGGCCCGCACGCGCAAGCCGAGGATCGAAGCGATATTGATGAGGCTGCCGCCGACGCCGGCAGCCACCATCGTTTTCGCCGCGGCCCGGGCGACGCGGAAAACGCCGGTGAGGTTGACGTCGATGACGTTGCGCCAGTCGTCGTCCTTCATTTCGATCGCGGGGGCGCGGGCAACGATGCCCGCGTTGTTGACGACGATCGTCGGCACGCCGAGCTCGGCCTTCGCGTGGGCAAAGCCGTCCTCCACGCTGCGCGGATCGGTGACGTCCATGGCGAACGCGCGGACGTCGCCCGGGCGCCCGACCGATTGCGACAGCGCCGCCGCAGCTTGTTGCCCCAATTCGACGCGGCGGCCCACGAGCGCAACGCGCGCGCCCTGCCGTGCCAGGACCTGCGCGAAATGCAGGCCCAGCCCGCCGAAACCGCCTGTGACCAGGGCCGTGCGGCCGGCCAGATCGAAATTCGTCATCTCAATGCCTCCTGATGCAGAGCAGTGATTCTTCTCTTGCGGAGTTTGTCCGAACAAACTAGAGTTTGTCTAGACAAACAGGAAGACCCCCTTGCCCACCGAAGACGCCCGGCCCGTCCTGATCGAAGTCGCGATCAACGGGGCCCGCGACAAGCGCGCCAACCCGCACGTCCCCCTCGCGGAAGAGGAGATCGTGGACTCGATCCTCGCGTGCGTCGAGGCGGGCGCCTCGATCGTGCATGCACATGCGGGCGAAGCCGTCGTCGGCGGCAGCGGCCATCACGGCAGCTCGGCTTACCTGCGCTCGTTTCGCCGGGTGCGCGAATTCCACCCCAGCCTGCTGATGTACCCGACGCTGCCCGGCGGCGGCCCCGGCACGACGATGGCGGCGCGCCTCGGGCACGTGGCCGAGCTCGCGGACGCCGGCTTGTGCGAAATCGTCCCGGTCGACCCCGGCACCATGAACTACGGCCGCATCGACGCGCAAGGCCGCGCGCCCACGCACGACCAGGTCTACCAGACGACGTTTGCCGACGTGGCGTGGGCTTTCGAGTTCTGCCGCGAGCGCGATCTCGCCTGCACGATGTCGCTGTTCGAGCCCGGCTTCGCGCGGCTCGTGCAGGCGCACGCCAATGCAGGCACCTTGCCACGCGCTTGCATCGTCAAGCTCGAGTTCAGCGCCGGCGCCCGCCTCTTCGGCCTCTCCCCGGACGCCGTCGGCCTCGAGGCCTGGCTGCGCCTGTTCGACAGCGAAACGATCCCCTGGATGGTCACGCTGCGCGACGGCAGCCCCGCCGACGGCCTGGCGCAGCTCGCGATCGGGCGCGGCGGCCACGTGCGCGTCGGCATCGAGGATTTCGGCGGCGAGCGCACGCCGCGCAACGAGGAACTGGTGGCCGAGATCGCACGCATCGCCCGTGCGAGCGGCCGCCGCGTCGCGACACCGCAAGAGGCCCTGGGCCTCATCACCCGCACCCAAGGAGACAAGGCATGACATCGAAGTTGACCCGCCGCCGCATCATCGCCGCCGCGGTATTAGGCGCGTTCGCGGCCGGTGCGCAGGCGCAGGCGCCGTGGCCCAGCCAGCCCGTGAAGATCATCGTGCCCTTCCCGGCCGGCGGCTCGACGGACCTCACCGCGCGCGACGTGGCGCAGGCGCTCACGGCGAAGTTCGGCCAACCCTTCGTGGTGGAGAACCGCCCCGGCGCGGGCAGCACCGTGGGCACCGCGGCGGTGGCGAAAGCGCCCGCCGACGGCTACACCTTCCTGGTCACCAGCAGCCACTTCTCGATCGTGCCGGGCCTGTACCCCAAGCTGCCCTACGACCCGAAGGAACTGCGCGGTGTCTCGCTGCTCGTCAACCTGCCGGTGATCCTGGTGGCCACGCCCTCGCTGCCCGTGAAGAACGTGAAGGAGCTCATCGAGTACGCGAAGAAGAATCCCTCGAAGGTGGCCTTCGGCTCCTCCGGCGCCGGTGGCGTGAACCACCTGAGCGGCGAGCTGTTCAACTCGCTCGCGGGCACGAAGCTGGAGCACATTCCGTACAAGGGCACGGCCCCCGCGATGCAGGACCTGATCGGCGGCCACGTGCAGCTGATGTTCGATGCGATCTCCACCTCGCTGCCCAACATCCGCGCCGGGCTGATCAAGCCGATCGCGTGGACGGGCGCGACGCGCTCGCCCGTGCTGCAGGACCTGCCGACGATCGCCGAGGCCGGTGTACCGGGTTACGCGTCCACGTCATGGCTCGCGATGTTCGCGCCCGCGGGCACCCCCAATGACATCGTCCGCAAGGTCAGCGACGAGATCAAGGTGGCGCTGAACCGCCCGGAGCTGAAGGACAAGCAGGTGAAGCTGGGTATCAACGTCATCGCCTCCACGCCGGAGGAGCTGGACGCCACCGTGCGCAGCGAAACCGCGCAGTGGACGGACCTGATCCGCAAGATCGGCGTCAAGGCCGATTGATGGCGAAACCGGTCATCATCGAGGCGCGGCTGAACGAGTGGTCGCTGCGGCAGAAGAACCCGCACGTGCCTTGGTCACCGCGGGAGATCGCCGAGGACGCCTACGCCTGCTGGAAAGCGGGCGCGGCCATCGTGCACTTCCATGTGCGCAACGGCGACGGCTCGCCCGCGCACGACGTGGGTTTGTACGCGGAGGCCATCCGCCTGATCCGCGAGCGCTGCGACGTGCTGATCCATCCGACGATGGCGGGCGTCGTGACGCCGGACGCAGCGACACGCATCGCCCCTCTCGCGCGGCTGTGCGAGGACGAGGCGACGAGGCCCGACTTCGCGCCGCTCGACATGGGCAGCACCAACCTCGACCAGTTCGATGCCGCGCGCGGCGACTTCACCACGCAGGCGAAGACGTACGTGAACACCGTCGGGACGCTCAAGCAGCTGGCCGGCGAAGTGCAGCGGCTCGGCCTGAAGGAGCTGATGTGCATCTGGACCGTCCCGTGCCTGCGCACGGTGGACACCTTCGTGCAGGCGGGCTGGGTCCGCGACGACCCGGCGCTGCTGTGCCTTGTCCTCACCGAGGGCGGCATCCTCGGCGGCCACCCCGGCACGGTGGACGGCCTGGATTCGCTCCTGCGCTTCCTGCCGCAGCGAAGGCTCGAATGGTCGGTGTGCTGCCGCGAAGGCAACCTCGTCGACGTGGCCGCGGCGGCCATCGAGCGCGGCGGCCATGTCTCGACGGGCATCGGCGACTACGCCTATGCCGAACTTGGCTGCCCCACGAACGCACAGCTCGTGCAGCTGACCGCCGAACAGGCGCTGGCCGGCCGCCGCCGCGCGGCCACCGTTGCCGAGACGCGCGCCCTGCTCGGAATGACACCCTGAAGAAACGAGAGAAGCATGAAACAGAGAACCAACCTCGTGAAGCAAAAGCGTGAGCGGGGCGAGTCGCCGCTGGGCGTGATCATCCAGACCGGCAGCCCGGACAACGTCGAGATGGCCGGGGTGGCCGGCCTCGACTTCGTCGTGCTCGATTGCGAGCACGGCTCCCTCGCCTTCGACCGGGTGACGGAGATGCTGCGGGCCGCCGACGGCGTCGGCATCACGCCCTTCGTGCGCATCCCCGACCACACGCCGCACCACGTGCTGCGCGCGCTCGACGCGGGCGCCATGGGCGTGATCGTGCCGAACGTGAAGACAGCCGATGAGGCGCGCGCCATCACCCGCGCCGCGAAGTACCTCGACGACAGCGGCCACGGCGCGCGGGGCTCCTGCCCCAGCACCCGCGCCAACTGGCACCTCGCGCGCGACTGGCCCGCTTTCGCGAAGTGGTCCAACGAGAACACGCAGGTCTGGCTGCTGATCGAGGATTTCGAGGGCGTGCAGAACATCGATGCGATCCTCGACGTACCCGGCATCTCCGCCATCGTCCCCGGGCCCTTCGACCTCGCGCAGGCGATGGGCCACAAGGCGGACATGGCGCACCCCGAAGTGGTCGCCGCGTTGCGGCGCATCGTGGGTGCGGCATCGAAGCGGGGCATCGACAGCGTGGCCGTGCTGCTCGCGACCGACTCCGAGGGCCTGCGAAAGGAAGCCGCCTTCTGGCGCGAGATGGGCGTCACCATCTTCTGGATCGGCGGCGACCGCCGGATGATGAGCCTGGCCATGGAGCGCCGGCGGGCCGACGTGGCGGCCAGCCTTAACATCGCGTGATGCAGGAGAACGGGACTACCAACGGCCACCAGCCCCAGCACGCACGAATCGCCGCCACCCTGATGTCGCGCATCGCGTCGGGCGCGTACCCCGTCGGCGGCCTCCTGCCCACGGAGCACCAGCTCAGCGAGGAGTTCCAGCGCAGCCGCCAGACGATCCGCGAGGCGCTGCGCCACCTCACCCAACTGAAGCTGGTGGAGCGCCAGCCGGGCGTCGGTACGCGCGTCGTGCAGCAGGCACCGAAGGCGCACTTCGCGTATTCGATCAACTCCTTGTCCGAACTCGCGGAATACGCGCACGAAGCGAAGCTGCGAATCTCCGGCATCCGCAAGATCGTCGTCACCGGCGAACAGGCGGCGCTGCTGGAATGCACCGACGGTTCGGGCTGGCACCACATCCAGGGTGTGCGCCATCGCCGCTCCGACGGTGTGCCGCTCGGCGTGACCGAGATCTACCTGCGCGACTGGTACCCCGGCGTGCAGGAGCACCTGCTGCAGCTCGATGGCGCCACGCACGTGATGCTGGCGCGCGAATACGGCGTGGAGATCGACGAGATCCGGCAGGACGCGCGGGCGACGCTGCTCACGCAGGCCGAAGCCGGGTTGCTTTCCGCCAGCGAAGGCGGGCCGGGCATGGAAGTGGTGCGTCGGTACTACCTGGCCGATGGAAGCCTGATCCTGTCCGGGCGGATCGTGTACCCGGCCGAGAGATTCAGCCTCTCGATGAGGTTCAGGAAATCAGCGCCTGGGTGACACGGGCCCGCCTGGAGCGAGCCGCCCACGGCGCCGTCGCCGGGCCCCCTAGAATGCGCCCGACACATGCGAATCCTGATTTGCGACGACCACGCGCTGTTCGCCGAGGGGCTCAAGCTGGTGCTGGAGGAGATCGACGGCAAGCTCGCGGTCTCCGTGTGCGGCTCGGCCGAGGAGGCGATGGCGCTGGCCTCGCGAACGCCGTTCGACCTCATCCTGCTGGACTGGCACCTGCGCGGCCTCACCGGTGAAGCCGCGCTCGTGGCACTGCACGAAGCCGCCGCCGAGTCGACGATCGTCATCGTCTCCGGCGAGCGCGACATGCACCTGGTGCGCAGGGCCGTCGAACTGGGCGCCGCCAGCTTCATCCCGAAGGACGCTTCCAAGCAGGAGTTTCGCGCTGCGCTGGCCACGCTGGCGCGCGGCGCCCTCTTCCTGCCGGCGGCGGCGCTGGAAACCGCCGGCGCGCCTGCCACCGCGGGCGGGCAGCTGGAGCTGGCCGACGCCTTCCCCGGCCTCACCGCGCGCCAGTGCGACGTGCTGCGCGCGATGCTGCGCGGGCACTCCAACAAGCTGATCGCGCGCCACCTGGGCCTCTCGCCGGAGACGGTGAAGTCGCACGTGCGCGCCGTCTTCGACGAACTGCAGGTGCACTCGCGCGCCGAAGCCGTCTATGTCGCAGCCCGCCGCGGCGTCCGCATCCACTGAGGGCGCGAACCCCGCCGCGCAGGCGTTCGTCATGGACGAATTCCTGCGGCTGGGCGCGGTGGTGCAATGGCGCTCGGCACTGGGCATCGTGGTCGGCGCGAGCGTGCTGGCGGTCATCGCGTGGCCCTACGTGCCGGCGTGGCTGGCCGCCGGCTGGGTCGTGGCGGTGGTGGGGACGCAGCTGGCGATCCGCCGCGTGATCCTGGCGCTGGCCGACCCGGCGTCGGGCGACTGGCAGCTTCGCGTGCGCAAGCGCCTCGGTATCTCGGTGCTGCACGGCAGCGTGCTCGCGCTGTTCCTCGCGGCGTTTCCCGCGCTGGACGTCGCCGAGCGGGCGTTCGCGACGATCGTGCTGATCGCCTGTGCCACGGGATCGATCAGCACGTCCGCCGGCTACCGTGGCTCGATCGTCGCGTACGGCGGGCCGATCATGGTGCCGCTGCTCGTGCTGTGGGCCGTGCTGCCGAACACGCACGCGCGCCCCCTGATCGGCGTCGGCAGCGCCATCCTCGTCGTCCTGTACGCGCTGATGCTGCTCGGGTTCGGCAAGTCGACCTGGCAGACCTTCCGCGAGTCGTGCCTGATCCGGTTTCGCGAGCAGGAGCTCGTCGCGCAATTGCAGGAGGCACTGGCGGACGCCGAACGTGCGAACAAGAGCAAGACGCGCTTCCTCGCCTCCGCCAGCCACGACCTGCGCCAGCCGCTGCACGCGGTGATGGTGCTGGCTTCGGCGCTGGAGATGCGCCCGCTGGACGAGCGCAGCGCGCGCATGGTCGGCATGCTTTCCGAAGTGGCGCAGGCGCTCGGCGAGCAGCTGGACAGCCTGCTGGACGTGTCCAAGCTCGATGCGGGTGTGGTGGACGTGAGGCCACAGGCCGTGCCGGCCGCCGCCCTGGTGCGGCGGCACTTCGCCGAGGTGGAGCCGCTCATTCGCGCGCGCGGGCTCGACGCGCGGCTCGACGTGAGCAGCGAGGCCAACGTGCTGGTGGACGAGCAGCTGCTGCGCCGCGTGCTGCGCAACCTCACCGACAACGCGTTGAAGTTCACGCCGCAGGGCAGCATCGCCATCGCGGTGCGCGACGTGGGCGACGACGTGGAGATCCGCGTCAGCGACACCGGCATCGGCATCCCCGAGCAGCTGCACGAAGAGGTGTTCGTGGAATTCTTCCAGGCCGGCAACCCGGAACGCGACCGCTCCAAGGGCCTGGGCCTCGGGTTGTCGATCGTGCGGCGCCTTTGCGAAGTGCTGGGGGTTCGCCTGCGGCTGGAATCCGCGCCCGGCGCAGGCACGACGTTCCGCCTCGTGCTGGCGCGCACGGCCGCGCCGCCCGCCCTCCCGGCGCAGCCGCGGGCGGACACACAGGACCGGTTCGACCTGCACGTGCTGCTGGTCGACGACGAGGCCGCGGTGCGCACGAGCATGCGCATGCTGCTGGAGGAGATGGGTTGCCGCTGCTCGGAGGCGTCGAGCTCCGAGGAAGCCGCCGCCGCTGCGGCGTCGGACCCGCCCGACCTCGTGCTGGCGGACTTCCGCCTGCGCGGCGACGACAGCGGGCTGCGCGTGTTCGAGCGGGTCGAGGCGGTCGCCGGGCCGACGCCCGGCGTGCTGGTCAGCGGCGACACGGCGCCGGAGCGCCTGCTCAAAGCGCGCAACGCGGGCCGCAAGCTGCTGCACAAGCCGCTGCCAGCCGCGGCCCTGCGCGAGCTGCTCGCCGCAACCGCCTGACTACCCGCGCGGGTGGTGCTGCGCGTGCAGGCTCTTGAGCCGCTCGCGCGCGACGTGCGTGTAGATGGTGGTGGTGGAGATGTCGGCGTGCCCGAGCAGCATCTGCACCGCGCGCAGGTCCGCGCCGTGGTTGAGCAGGTGCGTGGCGAAGGCGTGGCGCAGCGTGTGCGGCGACAGCGGCTGCGTGATGCCGGCGGCGCGCGCGTGCTTCTTCACCACCTCCCAGAACATCTGCCGCGTCATGCCGGCGCCGCGCGCGGTGACGAACAGGTCCTCGGTCTGCTGCCCGGCGAGGATCGCCCCGCGCGCTTCGGCCATGTAGCGCTTCAGCCAGTCGGAGGCGACCTGCCCGAACGGCACGAGCCGCTCCTTGCTGCCCTTGCCGGTGACGCGCAGCACGTGCTCGTTGAAGCTGAGGGCGAAGGTCTTGAGCGTGACGAGCTCGCTCACGCGCAGGCCGCTCGCGTACACCAGCTCCAGCATCGTGCGGTCGCGCAGGCCCAGCGGTGTGTCCACGTCGGGCGCGGCCAGCAGCGCCTCCACCTGCGCCTCGGTCAGCGTCTTGATGTTGCGCGGCATGCGCTTGGGCGGGACGAGCTTGAGCGTCGGGTCGGCCACGATGAGCCGCTCGCGAACGGCCCAGCGGAAGTAGCGCTTGAACACGGTCAGGCGCCGCTGCGCGGAGCTGTTCTTGCCCGCGCGGCGCGCGGCGAGGTAGCCCTCGAGGTCGTGCACCTCGCTCGCATCGAGCCCCTTGCCGCGGTTCTCCTTCAGCCAGCGCGCGTACAGCGCGAGGTCGCGCCGGTAGGCGGCCAGCGTGTTCTTCGCCAGGCCCTCTTCCAGCCAGAGCGCGTCGATGAAGCCGTCGATGGCGGGGTCGGACATTGGGGCGAAAGATACCACCCGCGCATCGCCCGAATGGGGGAAGACCGGGGGTGGCCCGCGCACCTAGCATCCGCACCGACGCAATGGATCGGGAGGATGAGATGCGCAAGACGACCCTGGTGATGCTCCTGGCCGCGGCCCTGCAGGCATGCGGCGGTGGCGGCAACGATGTGACGGTGGCCGAGGCCACGCAGGCCGCGCAGGCGGACCCGCTGGCGCGTGCCGTGGCGCTGGCGCTCCAGTCGCCTCCTTCCACGGCGTCAAGCGACAGCGCCCGCACCGCCACGCGGATCTACCTGGCGTTCTACGGCGGCGCCCCGAGCAACGCGGAGCTCACGTCGTTCGCCGCGCAGGTGAGCGGCGACGGTGCCGCGCTGGCCGCGCAGTTCGCCTCGGAATTCGCCACGCTGTCCGACGCCGCTTTCACCGCGCGCATCCTGGGCAACCTGGGCGTGACCGCGCAGAGCGTCAACGCGGCTTCCTACAACGTGCTGCTCGCCGCCGTCACCCAGGTGTTCGCGGCATACGGCCCCTCGGTGCGAGGCCAGATCGTCGCCAACCTCGCGCGCCTGCTGGGCAACCTGGAAACCGACGCCACGTACGGCAGCGCCGCGCGCGGCTACAACCAGCAGGTGAGCACGTACCAGGCGCACGGCAGCAACCCGGCCAACACCACGGGGGCTCGGGGCGCGTCCTCTTCGGGCACGTCCGCATCGTCCTCGTACCAGGCTGCCTACAACACCTGCTACAACGGCACCCCGGCGCTCTACAACACGGCCTATTGCACGGCCTACGCGAACGCGATCGCGGCCGGCCAGGGCGCCGCGGCCGCGAACCTCGCCGGCGCGAACGCGGCGAACAGCAACGTCGGCAACATCGGGATGGGGCAACCGGTTTCGTCGACAGGTACGCCGCGAGCGGGTTCCAGCACGACATCGACCACCTCGAGCGCCACCGGCAGCTCGAGCGGCTCGCGCTGGCAGTCGGCCTTCGACCAGTGCTACGACGGCACGCCCACCCTCTATTCGTCGACGTATTGCTCGGCCTACGCCGACGCGATCGTCGCCGGGCAGACGGCAACGGCCGCCAACCTCGCAGGCGCGAACGCCGCGAACAGCAACGTGGGAAATGTCGGCACGGGCCAACCTGTCTCGTCGACCGGAACGCCGCGCAGCGGAACCACGGGCTCGGGCACCAGCTCGGCATCGACCGGGGGCAGCTCGGGCACGACCGGCCGCACCGGCGGGGGCATCACGATCGCATGCCAGGAGAAGTGGACGCTGGTGAACGGCCGCGCGGTCCAACTGACCAGTTGCGGCGGCAGCAACACCAGCGGCAGCACCAGCGGCGGGTCCGGCACGAGCGGCAACGGAGGGCTCTTCGGCGACGACAGGTCCGGCGGGGGCAGCACCTCCGTGGGCAGCTGCAGCCGGCTGGGCACCTACCGCGGGCCGACGGCGGACCCGCAGACGGCCCTGATCTGCCAGGCCGCGTTCGCCCACGCATGCGCGGGCGAGACGACGAACCAGGCACGCATGTGCTCGTACCTCACCGACGTGCTTCGAGCCTACAACTCCGGGCAGACGGCGCGCCAGTACTGCAGCGCCTACTGCCAGTAGGCGCTGATCCGGTGCCGGCAGGTCAGTCCAGCTTCAGCTTCGCCTGGTCCACCACCTTCTTGTACACCGCGAACTCCGCCTTGATCTGGTCGGCGAACTGCTGCGGCGTGTTGGCGACGATCAGCGAGCCGGTCTCCTCGATGCGCTTCTTCACCGCCGGGTCCTGCAGCGCCTTGACCACGCCGTCGTGCACCTTGGTCACGATGTCCGCGGGCAGGCCCTTCGGCCCGTAGATGCCGTAGTACGCCATGCGGTTGACCGGCTCCAGCCCCACTTCCTTGAACGTCGGCACGTTGGGGAGGTCCTTCACGCGCGTGGGCGCGGCCACCACGATCGGGATGAGGCGGCCTTCCTTGATGAAGGGCAGCGCCGAGGGCAGGTTGTCGAAGATCATCGGCACCTGGCCGGCGACGGTGTCGTTGAGCGCCGGGCCCGCGCCGCGGTACGGGATGTGCGTGACGAAGGTGCCCGACAGGCTCTTGAACAGCTCCATCTGCAGGTGGCCGATGCCGCCCGTGCCCGACGACGAGTAGGAGTAGCGGCCCGGGTTCTTCTTCAGCACCTCGATGAAGGTCTTGTAGTCCTTCGCGGGGAAGCTCGGGTGCACCGCGATGATGTTGGGCGTCGCGGCGATGTTGATGATGGGCGTGAAGTCCGTGACCGGGTTGTACGGGATCTTCGGGTTGATGGCGGGGTTGGCCGCGGTGGTGGACACGGTGGCCACGCCGAGGTTGTAGCCGTCCGGCGCGGTGCGCGCGGTTTCGGTCGCGCCGATCACGCCGCCGCCACCGGCCTTGTTCTCCACCACCACGGGCTGGCCGAGGGCCTTGCCGAGCGGCTCCGAGATGACGCGGGCGATGATGTCGGTGGTGCCGCCGGGTGCGAAGGGCACCACCAGCTTGACCGGCTTGTTGGGATAGGCCTGCGCGAATGCGGTGGGCAGGGCCACGGCGGCTGCCACGAACGCGGCCCAATCACGGCGATTCATTGTTGACTCCTGGAAGCGTTGAGAGGAATCCACCATCCTAACTTCTCGCGCGCGGCCGGGCCTGTGGACTCCACATAAGGGTTACTCCCGGTAAGGCCGCTATGCTCGCGCTGGTGAATTTCGCCGAACTGCTGTTTCCCGACTTCTCGCTCATCCTCGCCGGGTTCCTGATCTGCCGCTACACGCCGCTGGACCGGCCGGTGTGGGAACAGGTCGAGGGCCTCGTCTATTACGTGCTCTTCCCGGTGCTGCTGGTGCAGTCGATCCTCAAGAGCCCACTGGACATCGGCGCCACCTCCAGCCTGATCGGCGCGGGCCTCGCGCTCGGCGCGGCCGGCATCGCGATGGCCTACGCGGTGCCTCACCTGCCCGGGCTGCGCAAATACATCGACGCGCGCGAGCACGCGGGTGCGGCGCAGGTGGCCTTTCGCTTCAACTCCTACATCGCGCTCGCGATGTCGGAGCGGGTCGCCGGCCCGCAGGGCCTGATGCTGATCGCTGTGCTCATCGGCTTCTGCGTGCCGGTGGTCAACGTCGGCGCCGTGTGGCCGATGGCGCGCCACGGCGGCATGCACCTGGGCTCCGCGCTGCTGCGCAACCCGCTGATCATCGCGACGACGGTGGGGCTCACGGGCAACTTCCTCGGCCTGAAGATTCCCGGCTTCATGGAGCAGAGCTTCACGCGCATCGGTGCGGCCTCGCTCGCGCTCGGGCTGATGACCGCGGGGGCCGGCATGCAGTTCGGCAGCCTGCAACGCGCGAAGGCGCTGGCGGTGTCGCTGCTCGTGATCCGTCACGTCGCTTCGCCTTTGGTCGCATGGGGTCTTGCCCACGCGCTGCAGCTCGACCGCACGCAGACGCTGGTGTTGCTTGCGTATGCCGGCCTGCCGACCGCCGCGAGTTGCTACGTGCTCGCCGCACGGATGGGCTACAACGGCGCTTTCGTCGCGGCGCTGGTGACGATCTCGACCGTGCTCGGCCTCGCGAGCCTGCCGTTCTCGCTGGGGGTGCTGGGCGGGTTCAGGTGAGGCTGGCTGCGCTCGAGGACGAATCCCGGCTCGAACATGTCGAGTGCCTCCACCAAGGAAGCGATTCCGGCGCGCGGCGACTCGAGCGCCTGCTCGCATTTGCCGGAAGACTTGCGCTTCATAGGACCCCCTCCGTTCGATCTCGCCTGTATACCATCATCCCGCGAGAGCCCAGTCGATGTGCTCGCGCACCAGCGGGCTGGCCGTCTCGCGGCGCGATGCGAGGGCGACGCGGATTGCCTCGTCTTCGCCGGCGCGCAGGGCATTGCCCATCGCGACGGCGATGTTGCGCAGCCACCGCTCGTGCCCGATGCGCCGGATCGGGCTGCCCTCGGTGCGCCGGAGGAACTCCTCCTCGCTCCACGCGAACAGCTCCACGAGCGTGCGGCCGGTGAGCTCGGGCCGTGCCTCGAAGTCCGGCAGCGGGCTGCGCTGCGCGAACTTGTTCCAGGGGCAGACGAGCTGGCAGTCGTCGCAACCGTAGATGCGGTTGCCCATGAGCGGGCGCAGTTCGACCGGGATGGAACCCGGGTGCTCGATCGTCAGGTACGAGATGCAGCGCCGCGCATCCAGCCGGTACGGCGCGACGATGGCGCCGGTGGGGCACACGTCGATGCAGGCGCTGCACGTGCCGCAATGGTCGGTGACAGGCTCGGTGGGCGGCAGCGCGAGGTCCACGTAGATCTCGCCGAGGAAGAACATCGAGCCGCCCTCGCGGTCCAGCACCAGCGTGTGGCGGCCGCGCCACCCTTGGCCGCTGCGCGATGCGAGCTCCACTTCCAGCACGGGCGCCGAATCGGTGAAGACGCGGTGGCCGAACGGGCCGACGGCTTGCGCGATGCGCTCGGCCAGCTTCTGCAGGCGCGAACGCAGAACCTTGTGGTAGTCGCGGCCGCGGGCGTAGAGCGAAACGATGGCTTCGCCGGGGCGTTGCAGCCGCTCGAACTCGATGGCCTGCCAGCCCTCGGGGGTTGTTGCGGGAAGGTAGTCCATGCGTGCGGTAATCACGCTCACGGTGCCCGGCACGAGCTCCGCGGGCCGCGCCCTGCGTAAACCATGGGCCTGCATGTAGGCCATCTCGCCGTGGAAACCGTTATCCAGCCAGGCCGCAAGGCCCGGCTCGGCGGCGGAAAGGTCGACGCCGGCCACCCCGATTTGGGAAAATCCGAGTTCGAGGGCCCAATGCCGTACCTGGGCCAGTAAATGGGAGCCGCCCTGAGCGCCGCTGAACGTCACTTGCCGATTATCCGCGCCGAAGTCTGGCGCAACGAGGAAGACACCGGGCTGTTCGCCGCCCGGCTGGCTGCGGCACCCGCACTCGCCGACGCGTACGTCGAACTGCAGGGGGACCTCGGCGCCGGCAAGACGACGCTCGTGCGCCACCTGCTGCGCGCCCTGGGCGTGCAGGGCCGCATCAAGAGCCCGACTTACGCGGTGGTGGAACCGTACGAAAACGCGAAGTTCCCCATCTGGCACTTCGACTTCTACCGCTTCGGCGACCCGCGCGAGTGGGAAGACGCGGGCTTTCGCGACATCTTCGCCAAGCCGGGGCTGAAGATCGCCGAGTGGCCGGAGAAGGCGGCAGGCCTGCTGCCCGTGGCCGACCTCGTCGTTCGCATCGACGCCGATGCCGACGATATCCGCCGCGTGGCGCTCAAGGCGCAGACGGTGCGCGGGCAGGAGTTGCTGGCATGAAGGCGCGCGACATGGCCGGGCCCGGCATGAAACGCCGCGACGTGCTCCAGGCCGGCACGCTGGTCCTGCTGCTGGGCCAAGCCGAAATTGCGTTCGGCGCGAGCATCCTCGGCGTGCGCGTGTGGCCCGCACCGGACTACACGCGCGTGACGATCGAGTCCGACGGCATCCTCACCGCGAAGTCGCTGGTGGTGCAGTCGCCGCCGCGGCTGGCGATCGACATCGAGGGCATCGAGCTCAACCCGCAATTGCGCGAGCTGGTCGCCAAGGTGCAGACCGACGACCCGTACATCGCGGGCATCCGCGTGGGCAGCGGCGCGGCCAGCGGCGTGCGGCTCGTGATCGACCTGAAGCAGCAGGCGCTGCCGCAGGTGTTCAACCTGCCGCCGGTGGCGGCGTACCAGCATCGGTTGCTCGTGGACCTGTACCCCGCGAAACCGGTGGACCCGCTCGAAGCGCTGATCGCCGAGCGCCTGCGCGAGAAGCCGGCGGCCGCGCCCGCGCCCGCCGTGGACCCCATCGCGGAGCTGATCGCCAAACAGACCCAGCCGCGGCCCTCGGTGCCCACACCGCAGCTGTCGCCATCGCAGACGCTGTCGGTTGCACCCGCGCCCCCGCCGTCCAAGACCGACCGCATGATCATCATTGCCCTCGACCCCGGCCACGGCGGCGAGGACCCCGGCGCCGTCGGCCCCGCGGGCACGCGCGAGAAGGACGTGGTGCTCTCCGTCGCGCACAAGCTGCGCGAGCGCATCAACGCGACAACGGTCAACGGAAACCCGATGCGCGCCTTCATGACGCGCGACGCGGACTTCTTCGTGCCGCTGCACGTGCGCGTGCAGAAGGCCCAGCGCGTGCAGGCGGACCTGTTCGTGAGCATCCACGCGGACGCCTTCGTCGAGCCGCAGGCGCGCGGCGCGAGCGTGTTCGCGCTCTCGCGCACCGGCGCGTCGAGTGCCGCCGCACGCTGGCTCGCGAACAAGGAGAACAGCGCCGACCTCGTGGGCGGCGTCAACGTGCGCACGCAGGACCAGCACGTCGCGCGCGCCCTGCTCGACATGAGCACCACGGCACAGATCAACGACAGCCTCAAGCTCGGCAGCGCGCTGCTCGGCGAGATCGGCAACGTCGGCAAGTTGCACAAGGCCAAGGTCGAGCAGGCGGGCTTCGCTGTGCTGAAGGCGCCCGACATCCCGAGCGTGCTGGTGGAGACGGCCTTCATCAGCAACCCGGAGGAAGAAACCAAGCTGCGCACTGCTTCGTACCAGGACGAACTGGCCGATGCGCTGATGCGCGGGATCCAGCGCTACTTCGCGAAGAACCCACCGCTGGCGCGCAGCCGGGTCGTCTAGTTACTTCGGTTCGCCCGAGACCGGGATGACGAGCTGCGCCGCGTTCTGCGACGCGTCGATCGCCTTGTACGTCAGCTGGTAGACGCGGCCCTTCACGGGCCGCAGCAGCATGCGGCGCATGTCGCCCGACTGCACGTCGCGCGGCAGCAGCGGCTGGTTGGCGGTCACGGAGACGAGTTGCACTTCGGGCTCCGGATCAACGTCGTCCTTCACCTGCAGGTTCACGCGCACTTCGAGCATCGGCCCCTGCTTCTCGACGGCCGCCGCACCGGTGAGCACCGGCGGCGTCGTATCCGCTTTCGTCAGCGCCACCTGCAGCTCGCGCACGGGCCGGCCCTGCTCGTCGTTCGGCTGGCGGTCGTAAAGCCCGACGGCAGCAGGCACGGTCAGGTAGCCCGCCGCACCCCCCGGCACACGCACCAGCGCCACGGTGCTGGCCGTGCGGGCCTTGATCAACTCCGGCGCCGAGAAGCCCGACGCATGCACCGCATGCAATTCCGCCCCTCGCATCACGAGCAGCGCACGCGGCTCGGTCATCGCGAAGGTCTGGAAAACCGCCACCTCGCAGGTCATGCTCTTGAACGCATAGCACTGCTCCTTGGGCACCGGCGACGGGATGTCCGATAGCAAGGGGTTCGCCTTCCACGGCGTCGCGGGCAGCTCCTTGCCCGGCTCCAGCGAACCGAGGCGCAGGTAGTCGATGGCGCTGTCCGACTCGTTCTCGATCTGGTAGCTGTACACCACGTCGCCCTTCTGGTGGACGGCGCTCACGAGCACGCGCACGCCCGGCGGTTCCTGCGCGGCCGCGAAACCACAGGTAAGAAGGGCGGTGCAAACCGCGGCGATGTTGCGTGTGTCCATGCATGGCCTCCTTGCGCGCCGCCGGAACCTCATCGGCCCGCAGCGCGCCTGCAACCTATCGTGCGCGGTGCCGACACCCCCCGTCAAGCGGTTCCTACAGCCCGGCTGCGGCGGTGTTCCTAAAGTCGCCACACGGGGCCTACAGGAGGGCCCGACCAACAATTCAGGAAGGTGAAGACATGAAGACGCGTATCGTTGCTGCGGCCCTGGTGGCCGCCTCCATGCTGGGTTTGGGCGGCTGCGCCTCGATGGACCGCACGACGGTGGGTACCGTCGGCGGCGCCGTGGTGGGTGGCGTGCTGGGTGACGCCGTTGCGGGTACGGGCGGCGCCATCGCCGGTGCCGTGGCCGGCGGCTACCTGGGCAACAAGGCTGCCAAGCGCTAAGCGCTGGATAGCAGACCCTAGACCGGGTAGATCAGCGAGTTGAGGACCATCTCGCTGTCGTAGACGCACAGGCGGTGGGCGAATTTCAGCCCGCCGCCTGTTCGCACGATCTCGTCGACATACCGCCCCACGTTGTAGACCTCGCTCGCATCGCCGGGCCGGGTTCGGAAGACCGCGTAATTCGCCTCCGCGCGGATGCGCTCCCCCTCGCCCGCCGTGATGCGCGCCGGGCCCACCACGTGCCGCGTGTAGTACGGCCCGTGGTAGATGGTCTGCGTGATGCCGTACACGCGGTCCTTCATCATCCCCTTGCTTTCCAGCGCGATCAGCGCGAGCGGCAGCTTGCGGTCGTAATTCTCGCGGGCCTGCACGGTGTATTTCGCGTCGTCGACGAAGAACTCCGGCCAGTCGTCGAAGCGGCGCTCGTCGAGGGCGGCGGCGTAGTCGGCGTTGAGCGCGTCGATCTCCAGGCGCAGCATCAGCTCCGTGCTCATTCGGCCATCACCTTCTTCCAGTAGGCATACATGCTGCGGATGAGGGTCTCCGTGACCATGTGCTCGGTGCCGCCGGTGCCGGTGCCTCCCAGCTCGCACAAGGTCTCGCCGTCCTCGCCCCATTGCGCGAAGCCCTGCTGGCTGAACTCGATCACCTCGCCGTCATCGGCGCTGACGAAGCCCGCCGGGCCGAATAGGTTGGCTTGCCGCAACCGGCGGCGCGTCATCTCCTCGCTGTCGTCCGCAAACCCGAAATGCGTCCACACGAAGTCGAACTCGCCCTCGCCGCGCGGCACGATGTGCCGCGTGGACAGCGAGTTCACCTGCTGCTGGATGATGAGCGAGGGGAACAGCGTGATCATCGTCACCGTCGGCATGATGTCGCTGCCGGGGTTCGACGGGTCGGGCACCTTCCACCACGGCTCCGGCACCACGTCGAGCAAGCGCGTGTCGTTGAGCGCCATGTTCTGCTTGAAGCTGGTGACGCCCTCGGTCACGGTCTTGTTCTCGCCGCCCTCGTTGCGGCGCGAGATCATCACCGCGTGGCGGCCGTGTTCGTCCATCACCATGCGGCTCTTCTGGTCGGCGCGCCAGAGCCCGAAGGTGACGAACCAGGTGTGGAGCAGGCCCGGGTGGTACGGGTCCTTGATGTTCTCCATCATCAGCTTCCAGTTGCCCGGGATGCGCTGGCGGTTGTAGCCCAGGAGCGTGAGCTGCCGGCCCTTGAAGATGCGGTCCAGCCACGGCATGACGTTCGGGCCGAAGTACTGCTCCAACGGCTCGGCATCCTCACTGAAGGTGGCGAACACCAGCCCGTGCAGCACGGCGACGCGCAGCTTCGTCAAGCCATGCTGCTTCACGTCGAAATCCGCCGGCATGCCGCCGTTGACGCAGTCGCCGTCCTTCACGCCGTCCTTGAACGGCAGGCCCGCCAGTTCGCCATTGAGCTTGTACGTCCACTGGTGGTACGGGCAGACGAAGCTGCGTGCGTTGCCGTGCGGCTGCTGGCAGAAGCGCACGCCGCGGTGTGCGCAGCGGTTCTCGACCACGCGGATGCCGGTGTCGGTGCCGCGGTCCTTCGGCGCCACGCGGTCGCGCACCAGGATCACCGAACGCTCACCGACCCAGCTGAGCTTGTAGTCGCCGACATTCGGCACCTCGACCTCGAGCCCGACGTAGCACCAGTGGGGCCCGTAGAAGATGCGGTCGAGCTCGCGCCGGTACAGCTGCGCGTCCGTGTAGGCCCAGAAGGGCACGCGGCTGGAGCCCGGGGTGGACCAGCGGGTGAGGGTTTCCGGCGCGTTCATGGCGCCAGATAATACGCGTGCTTATCAATTCCGGCCAGCCCGGCGGGCCGGCCTCGGCGTCACGTGCGCGCCGCCTTGAAGCGCGCCCGCATCGCCCCGCCGATCACGATGAAGCCGGGGATCAGGATCATCGCCCAGATGATCTTCTCGAGGTTCGCCTTCACCCACGGCACGCTGCCGAAGAAGTAGCCGGCCGTGATGATGCCGACGACCCACAGCGCGCCGCCGGTCACGTCGTAGAAGCTGAACTTGCGGCGCGTCATCTGCGCCACGCCGGCCACGAAGGGCGCGAAGGTGCGCAGGAAGGGCATGAAGCGCGCCACCACGATGGTGATGCCGCCGTACTTCTCGTAGAACGCATGCGCCTGGTTGAAGGCGTTCTTGTTGAAGAAGCGCGAGTGCTCCCACTGGAACACGTTGGGCCCGAAGTAGCGGCCGATGGTGTAGTTGCTCTGGTTGCCGAGCACGGCCGCGGCGAGCAGCAGCCCGCACGACGTCCAGTAGTCCATCAGCCCCAGCCCGCACAGCGCGCCCACCACGAACAGCAGCGAGTCGCCGGGCAGGAAGGGCATCACCACCACGCCCGTCTCAACGAAGATGATGAGGAACAGCAGCGCATAAACCCAGGCGCCGTAGGTGCTGACGAAGGTTTCGAGGTGCCGGTCGACGTGCAGGATGAAGTCGATCAGGAAGGCGATGATGTCCATCGGCGGATTATCCCTGCGCGTAGAGGCGCTGGGCGTGCACGCCGAGGCCTTGCGCGACGCTGGCGTGGCGGTCGCCGTGGATCACGCGCGCGCCGGGGACGCAAGCGGCGATGCGCGCCACCAGCGGCTCGAAGCCGGTGGAGCCGCCGGTGAAATAGAGCACGTCCACCTGCTGCGGCTGCACGCCCGCCATGCGCAACGTCTGCTGCGCCGCATCGGCGATCTTGTGCAGGTCGGCATCGAGCGCCTGCACGGCTTGCGGCTCGTCGAGCGCCGAAGCGAGCCCCGCCTCCAGCCGCGACAGGTCGATGCTCGCCGGGCCGCCCTGCGCCACCGCGATCTTCGCGGCCTCGGCCTGGCCGAGCAGCGCATGGCCGAGGTGCTCCTGCACCACGCGCATCAGCCGCGCATGCTGCTGCACGTCGGCGTAGAACGACTTCATGTGCCGCAGCTCGTGCACACGCGGCGCGGTGTAGACGGTGTTGATGAGGTGCCACGTCGCGAGGTCGAAGTACACGCGGCTGGGCACTTCGCGCGCCGGCTGGCCGGGCCGCGCGGGGCCGAGGGCGCGGTAGCCGCACGCAGGCAGGATCGTGGCGAGCTCCACCTGCCGGTCGAAGTCGGTGCCGGCCACGTGCACGCCGTGGTTGGCGAGGATGTCGTCCTTGCGGTCGAGCCGCTCGCGGCGTTGCGGGCCCACGCGCACGAGCGAGAAGTCCGACGTGCCGCCGCCGATGTCGGCCACGAGCACCAGCTCCTCGTGCTGCGTGCCCTGCTCGTAGTCGAGCGCGGCGGCGATGGGCTCGTACTGGAAGCTCACTTCGTTGAAGCCCACGCTGCGCGCCGCGGCTTCGAGCGTGGCTTGCGCCTGGCGGTCGCGCTCCGGTTCGTCGTCGACGAAGAAGACCGGCCGGCCCAGCACCGCGCGTTGCAATGGCGCGCCGGCGTCGCGTTCGGCGAGCGACTTCAGGTGCCGCAGGTAGCCGCCGACCACGTCCATGTACCGCACCGTGTGGCCGCCGCCCACGTCGGTGTACTGGTCGGCGAGGCTGGAGCCGAGGATGCTCTTCATCGAGCGCATCAGGCGCCCTTCGTGGCCTTCCACGTAAGTCGCGAGTGCCTCGCGGCCGTAGAGGCGCAGCGGTTCTTCGTACGCGCTGCGGCCTTCGACGAGGTAGAACACCGCGGTCGGCATGGTGCGCTGCCCCGCCTCCACGTCCACGAGCGCCATGCGCCCGCCCGCCGCCGCGATCGCGATGGCGGAATTGGACGTGCCGAAGTCGATGGCGCAATAGGGCTTCATGGGGGGCGCGGATTGTAGCCCCACCTAGAATGCGGGTGTGAGCGCCGTGCTGTCCCCTCCCTCCAAACGCCCCATCCGCGAACTGCCCGACGAGCTCGTGAGCCAGATCGCCGCCGGCGAGGTGGTGGAGCGGCCCGCGTCGGTGGTGCGCGAGCTCGTGGACAACGCGCTCGATGCGGGCGCCACGCAAGTGACGGTGCGGTTGCTCGCGGGCGGTGTGCGGCTGGTGTCTGTCGAGGACGACGGCGGCGGCATCGCACGCGAGGAACTGCCGCTCGCCCTGCGGCGACACGCCACCAGCAAGATCACGTCACTGGCCGACCTGGAGTCGGTCGGCACGATGGGTTTCCGCGGCGAGGCGCTGGCGGCCATCGCCTCGGTGTCGGAGCTCACCCTGCTGTCGCGCACCGCTGAGCAGTCCACCGCTTTCATGCTCGAAGCCAGCAGCGGCGAGCTGCGCCCTGCGGCCCGCTCCGTGGGCACGACCGTCGAAGTGAAGGAGCTGTTCTTCAGCACCCCGGCGCGCCGCAAGTTCCTCAAGACCGATGCCACCGAGATGGCGCATTGCCTCGAAGCCGTGCGCCGCCACGCGCTCGCGCGGCCGGACGTCGGCTTTGCCGTGTGGCATGAAGGCAGGCTGGTCGAACAGTGGCGCCCCGCCACGCGCGAGCAGCGGCTGGCGGACGTGCTGGGCGAGGACTTCGTCGTGCAGAGCGTCGAGGTGGAGCATCGCATGGGGCCGCTGCGTGTCACCGGGCGCGCGGGCGTGCCGGATGCGGCAAGGTCGCGCGCCGACTGGCAGTTCGCGTACGTCAACGGGCGCTATGTGCGCGACCGCGTGCTCACGCATGCGGCGCGCAGCGCGTACGAGGATGTGCTGCATGGCCAGCGCAATCCTGTCTATGCGCTGTATGTGGACATCGACCCGGCTCGCGTGGACGTGAACGTGCACCCGACGAAGATCGAGGTGCGGTTCCGCGACAGCCGCGAGGTGCACCAGGCCGTGCGGCATGCGATCGAATACGCGCTGGCCGCGCCGCGAGCCGGTGCGCCGGTATTGCCGATGACGCCTGTGACCGAGTCGCTGCCGCCGCAGCCGGTGTGGCGGCAGCCGGAGATGCCGCTGGGGCACAAGGTTTCGGATATTGCGACGCTGTGGGCCCCCACGGTCGTTCCCGCGGAGGCGGGAACCCAAAGCGTTCCTGAAGCCTTGGATTCCCGCCTCCGCGGGAATGACGAGATCCAATGGCCGCTCGGCCGCGCGATCGCGCAGCTGCAAGGCATCTACATCCTCGCCGAGAACGCGCACGGGCTGGTGGTCGTCGACATGCACGCGGCGCACGAGCGCATCGTGTACGAGCGACTGAAAGCACAGATGGACGCCCGCGAGATCGCGAGCCAGCCGCTGCTGATCCCCGCCACCTTCGCCGCCACGCCGCAGGAAGTGGCGGTAGCTGAATCGAGCGCGACGACGCTGGCGCAACTGGGCCTGGAGATCACCGCGCTGTCCCCGAAGACGCTCGCGGTGCGCGCCGTTCCGACCACGCTGGCGCAGGGCGACGCCGTCGAACTCGCCCGCAGCGTCCTCGCCGAGCTCGCGCAGCACGACTCGGCGAGCGTGGTCGAACGCGCAAGGAACGAACTGCTCGCCACGATGGCCTGCCACGGCGCCGTGCGCGCCAACCGCCGCCTCACGATCGACGAGATGAACGCGCTGCTGCGGCAGATGGAGGAGACCGAGCGCTCCGACCAGTGCAACCATGGGCGGCCGACGTGGCGGCAGGTGACCGTCAAGGAGCTTGACGCGCTCTTCCTGCGCGGCCGCTGAAACACTTCCCGGCGAAACTTTTCCCGTTCAGGCAGACTCTGCCATGACTGCCATGAAAAGCCGTCTCGTCCTCACCCTCGCCGCCCTCGCCGCCGCCCTGACGATGGGCTGCACCACGCTCGACGAGCGCCAGCGCGCCTGGATCTTCCAGCCCAGCGACCGCAGCTGGGGCGCCAGCTCGCAGCACGCCGAGGGCATGGAACACGTCTGGGTCGAATTCGGCTCGCGCGTCACGGGCCAGCCGATCAGGCTGCACGGCCTTTGGCTGCCGGCCGCCGAGCGCCCGGACACCGCGCCCGTCCTGCTCTACCTGCACGGCGCCCGCTGGAACGTCGAAGGCTCGGCCCCGCGCATCCAGCGCATGCAGGAGCACGGCTTCTCGGTGCTGGCCATCGACTACCGCGGCTTCGGCAAGAGCACACCCGGCCTGCCCTCGGAGGAGATGGCGTACGAGGACGCCCGCGCCGCGTGGGACTGGCTCGCGGCCAAGTACCCCAACCGCCCGCGCTACATCTTCGGCCACTCGCTGGGCGGCGCCATCGCCATCGACCTCGCCTCGCGCGTGGACGACGAACAAGGCACCATCGTCGAAGGCACCTTCACGTCGATCCCCGACGTGGCGGCTTCCATGAAGTGGGGCTGGCTGCCGATCGGCCCGCTGATCACGCAGCGCTTCGAGTCGGTGCGCAAGGTGGACAAGATCGGCTCGCCCCTGCTCGTCGTGCACGGCAGCAACGACTCGCTGATCGCGAGCGAGCTCGGGCGCAAGCTCTACGAAGCGGCCACGGGCAAGAAGAAGTTCGTACTCGTCGAAGGCGGCTCGCACTTCAGCACGATGTCCGTCGGCCGCGAGAAATACCGCGAAGCGCTGCGCGAGCTGTTCTCGTTCCGCTGAATCAGCTTTCGCCCATCGCCTTGCGGATCAGGGCCAACGCGGCGCGAACATCCTCGATCGGCACCTGCCCCGGCGCCGAACTGCTCGCCCCCACGGCAAACGTGAGCGCCGAGCCGAACACCCCGCCGCACAGGCGCGTGAGCGCACCCCAGCCGCCCATGGCCATCGTGATGACGGGGATGCCCACCTCGCGCGACGCCTTCAGCGTGGCATGCATCACGGTGAGCACATCCTCCAGCGAGCGCGGCATCACGGCCACCTTGCCGACGTCGGCATCGAGCTGCGCGGCCTGCCGCAGGCGCGCCAGCAGCTGCGCCTCCGGCGGCGTCTCCTGGAAGTTGTGGTACGAGAGGACCAGCTTGACGCCGCAACGCCGCGTGAGGTTGCGCACGCGGCTCACGTGGTCCGGCTCGTTGCTCATCTCGTAATCGACGAGGGCCACCAGCCCGCTCTTGCAGACAGCGTGGTACAGCTCCAGCACCGCGTCCTCGGCAAGGTCGATGGGCTGTCCACCTTCGCGGCGCGAGCGGCGGGTGAAGAGCAAGGGGATGCCGGGTGCGGCCTGGCGGATGCGCCACGCGGTCTCCAGCACCTGGTCGGTGTCGGCGATGGCTTCGAAGAAGTCCACCCGCCACTCCAGCAGGTCGGGCTCCTTCTCGGCGACGGCGGCGGTTTCCTCCACCAGCGCATCGGCCGTGCCCCCCACCAGCGGCGCGCAGATCGCCGGGAGACGGCCCTTGGCAAGGGGCCCGCCGGCCAGTTCGATCGCGAGGGGCGGCTTCATTGCAGCCCATTGTAAGGACGAGCTTGCCGTTATGACGATGCGCCGCCGCCGTGCATCTGCTCGCGTGCATCGTTCAGCAGGCGGATCAGGCCATCGAGCTCCACCGGCTTGGTCAGGTGCGCGTCGAAACCCGCGGCGCGCGTGCGCTGCTTGTCGTCCTCGTTCCCGAAGCCCGTCATCGCGACGGTGTACACGTGCTCCATCGACGGCATGGACTTGAGCATGCGCCGCGTCTCGAAGCCGTCCAGGCCGGGCATCGCCAGGTCCATCAACACCACGTCGGGCTTCAGGCGCGCGGCAGCGGCCAGCGCGGCCTGCCCCTCGTAGGCAGCCTCGACCTGGTAACCCAGCAAGCGAAGGATCGCGGTCGTGCTGTCGGCCGCGTCGCGGTTGTCGTCGACGACGAGGATGCGGCGGCCCGGCTCCTTGGGCGCCTCGACGCTCTCGTCGTCGCTCGCGGGCACGGCCTTGGACGCCGGCAGGCGGAAGGTGAACGTGCTGCCCTGCCCCAGGCCGGCGCTCGTGGCATCGAGCGTGCCGCCATGCATTTCGACCAGCGAGCGCGCGAGCGTGAGCCCGATGCCCAGCCCGCTCTCGTTGGGGTTGACCTGCTCGCCCTGCGCGAACAGCTGGAAGATGTGGCTGATCTCGTGCGGCTCCAGGCCGCGGCCGGTATCCTTCACCGACGTCACCACGAAGCCGGACTCCTGCACCACCGACAGCTCGATGCGCCCGCCCTCGGGCGTGAACTTCGCGGCATTCACCAGCAGGTTCTGGATCACCTGCGAGATGCGCGTGGGGTCGCAGTTGACGTGGACCGGGTACGGCGGCAGCGAAATGGTCATCGTGTGGCGCCGTGCCTCCGCGACGGGCCGCGCCGTCTCCACCGCGCGCTGCACGATGTCGGCGTAAGGCACGAGCTCCTTGCGCAGCGTGATCTTGCCGGAGGTGAGCCGGCCGATGTCCAGCAGGTCGTCCACCAGCCGCGTCACGTGCGTGAGCTGCCGGTCGATCACGTCGCGGCAGTTGCGCAGCACCGGGTTGTTCAGCGTCTCCAGCTGCATGATCGTCACGGCGTTGCGGATGGGCGCGAGCGGGTTGCGCAGCTCGTGGGCGAGCATCGCGAGGAACTCGTTCATGCGCTGGCTCGACAGCTCCAGCTCCTGCAGGCGGCGCAGCTCGCTCATGTCGCGCGTCACTTTTGCGAAGCCGATCAGCTCGCCGTCGCGGTTGCGGATGGCGGTGACGGCCACGTTCGACCAGTAGAGCGTGCCGTCCTTGCGCTTGCGCCAGCCCTCGTCGGTGGCGCGGCCCTGCGTGGCCGCCACTTCCAGCTCGATCTCCGGCTTGCGCGCCGCGATGTCCTCGGCCGTGTAGAAGACGCTCAGGTGCTTGCCGATGATCTCGCCGGCCTTGTAGCCGTTGATGGCCTCCGCGCCCACGTTCCAGCTGCGCACGATGCCCTGCGGGTCGAGCATGAAGATCGCATAGTCGCGCACGCTGTCCACCAGCAGGCGGAAGCGCTCCTCGCTCTCGCGCAGCTGCTCCTCGGCGCGCCGCCGCTCGGTCAGGTCGCGCGTGATCTTGGCGAAGCCGGTGAGGCGCCCGTCGGGCTCGAACAGGGCCGTGATGATGACGTTGGCCCAGAAGCGCGTGCCGTCCTTGCGGATGCGCCAGCCTTCGTCCTCGAACTTGCCTTGCGCGCGTGCACGTCGCAGCTCCTCGTCGGGCCAGCCGGCGGCCACGGCCTCGGGCGGGTAGAACACCGAGAAGTGCTTGCCGATGATCTCGGAGCGCTCGTAGCCATTGAGCTTGCGCGCGCCGGAGTTCCACGAGGCGACGTAGCCATCGGGGTCCAGCAGGAAGATCCCGTAGTCCGTGACGGCGTCGATCAGCAGCTGCAGCCGCTGCTGCACGCTGCTGTCGTACTTCTCGGGGAGGTCCAGGGCGGCGCTCAAGATCTTTGCGTCTTCGGCTCGGGTGAAACAACCCATTATGTGCGTCGCATGCGAGTCGCGCCCAGCTCGGCGGTTGCGAAGCGCTGTTGTCCTACAACATGCGGACGGGGATGCTACGCTCGACCGGATGCCTGCTTCCGCCCCCGTGATCGCCCTCGCCGGCCCGACAGCCAGCGGCAAGACGGCGGCCGCGCTGGCGATCGCAGGCCGGCTTCCGTGCGAGATCGTGAGCGTCGACTCGGCGCTGGTCTATCGCGGCATGGACATCGGCACGGCCAAGCCCACCCCCGCGGAGCGCGCGCAGGTGCCGCACCACCTGGTCGACATCCGCGACCCGGTGCAGGCGTACAGCGCCGCCGAGTTCGCGGCGGATGCGACGCGGCTCGTGGGCGAGATCGCCGCGCGTGGCCGTGCGACCCTGCTGGTCGGCGGGACCATGCTCTATTACAAGGCGCTGTTCGAGGGGCTGGACGCGATGCCGCCCGCCGACGCGGGCGTGCGACAGCGCATCGACGAGGAAGCCGCCGCGCGCGGCTGGCCGGCGATGCACGAGGAGCTGGCGCGCGTCGACCCTGTCACGGCAGCGCGCCTCGCGCCCAACGACTCGCAGCGCATCCAGCGCGCGCTGGAGGTCTTTCGTTCGACAGGGCGGCCGCTGTCGTCCTTCCACGGCGAGCGGCGAAGTGCCGGGCTGGCGCCGGCCCTGTTCCTCTCGCTGGAGCCGCGGGACCGGGGCTGGCTGCACGAGCGCATCGCGCAGCGCTTCGACGCGATGCTGGCGGGCGGCTTCCTTGGCGAGGTGGAGGCGCTGCGTGCGCGCGGCGACCTGCACCCCGGCCTGCCCAGCATGCGCAGCGTGGGCTACCGGCAGGCGTGGGAGGCGCTGGACGGCGCCTTCCCGATGGCCGAACTGCGCGATCGCGGCATCTTCGCCACGCGCCAGCTCGCGAAGCGGCAGCTCACCTGGCTGCGCTCGATGCCGCGGCGGCAGGTGATCGCGTGCGACGCGCCGGATGCGATTGCGCAGGTGGTGGCGCGAGCCGAGGAGCTGGCGCGATGAGTGCGACGGTGCCGGGCGGCGCCCGGGCGAGCGCCCCAGGTGCCGTTGTCGAAGTTCGCGGGCTGGCGAAGCGCTACGGCGACGAGGCCGTGTTCGAAGGCGTCGACCTCGAAGTCCACGCCGGCGAATTCGTCGCCATCGTCGGCGAATCGGGCGTCGGCAAATCGACGCTGCTCAATTGCATCGCGGGCCTGGACACCTGGGACGCCGGCACGGTGCGCATCGACGGCGTGGACCTCGGCACGCTGGGCGACGAAGCCCGCGCGCTGCTGCGCCGCGAGAAGCTGGGCTTCATCTTCCAGGCCTTCCACGTGCTGCCGCACCTGGACGTCGCGCAGAACGTCGGCCTGCCGCTGCTGCTGCTCGGGCGGCCCGATGCCAAGCGTGTGGACTCGATGCTCGCGGCCGTCGGCCTCGAAGGCTTCGGCGCGCGATTGCCGCAGTCGCTGAGCGGCGGGCAACTGCAGCGCGTCGCCATCGCGCGCGCACTCGTGCATCGCCCGCGCGTGCTGCTCGCCGACGAGCCCACCGGCAACCTCGACCCGGGCACGGCCGCGCGGGTGCTCGACGTGCTGCTGGCGCAGGCGCGCGAACATGGCACCGCGCTCGTGCTGGTGACGCACTCCGAAGCGGCGGCGGCGCGGGCCGACCGGTTGCTGCACCTCACGGCCACGGGCGTGGCTTAGGCTTCCGTTTCGTTGAAGAGCCGCTGCACGAACCCGGCGTCGCCGGAAGTCACGCTTCGGTTTCGTTGAAGAGCCGCTCGATGAACTCGGCGTGCTGCGCGTACACCGCGGCGAGCTCGCTGTCCGGCCCGTGGCCGGCCGCGGCGCCGCGCATGCGCCGTGCCTGTTCGAGCAGCAGGTCGCGCACGCGCTGCAGGCGCGCGACGGAGCGGCGGCTGGCCTTGTTGGCGGCGAGGTAGCAGGCGTAAACGCGCTTCATCGCGTCGGCGAGTTCGGCCATGCTCGGCTCGGCGGGCTTGCCGGTGAAGCGCCGCGCCGTGAGCAGGTATTCCTCGCGCTCGCTGGTCGAGAGCACCAGCCGCTCGGCGCGCCACGAGAGCTGCACCATGCGGCCCGCATCCATCACGCGGCGCACGAAGGCCAGCGCCACTTCGGGCTGCATGCACTCGAACGCGTGCAGCACGTACGCCGAAGGCGGCGCGCCGGGCAGCATGTCGGAGATGAAGCGCAGCGTCAGCACCTCGCCCTGGCCGGCGGCGGTGGAGACGAACAGTTCGTGGCCGGGGAGCTCGGGTCGCTTCATGTCGGCGGGTTTTCGAAAGCGGCATTATCGGGTGCATGGAAATCGAAGTCACCGAAACCCAGGGGCTGCGCCTGCTCAAGTTCGGCACGCGCTGGTGCCAGGGCGCGATGCGCATCGCGGCGCCGGACGACCTGGAGCTGGAATACGCGGTGCGCATGTCGGCGTGGCTGTTGTTCCACGACCTCGCGGCGCTTTCGGGCAAGCACCTCGTGACGCTGGGGCTCGGCGCGGGGTCGCTGACAAAGTTCGCGCATCGCATCCTGCAAATGCATGCCACGGCGGTGGAGATCGATGCGCGGGTGATCGAGATCTGCCGCACGCAGTTCATGGTGCCGGCGGATGGCGAGCGGCTGCGGGTTGTGCACGCGGACGCGGCGCAGTTCGTTGCCGACCCCGCGAACGCAGGCCGCTTCGACGTGATGCAGGTCGACGCCTACGACGCCGACGTCGAGAAACCCGCCCTCGACACCGAGCCGTTCTACGCGAACTGCCGCGCTTGCCTGCGCGAATGCGGCACGATGGCCGTCAACCTGATCGGCCGCGACCTCGACGTGCGCGAGAGCGTCGCGCGCATCCGCAACGCGCTGCAGCCACGGACGGTGTGGCAGTTCCCGCCCACCGAAGCCGGCAACGTGGTCGTCGTCGCTCACTGCGGCGAGGTCCCGAAGGAGCAAGTTCTCGCCACACGCGCTCGCGAGATCGTCCGGCGCTGGTCTCTCGACGCGCCCGGGTGGTTGCGGATGGCACGCCGAACGATCTTCTGAGCGGCCCGACCACACGCTCCGGGCTGGTCGTGCTAAACTAGTCAGCGAACTAGTCAGTTGAGGTTCGCAATGCAGTCATGGCCCGTGCAGGATGCAAAGGCGCGGTTCAGCGAATTCCTGGAGAAATGCTTGACCGATGGCCCCCAGATGGTGACCCGCCGTGGCGCCGAAGCGGCTGTGCTCGTGGCGGCGGACGAGTGGCGCCGGCTGCAGGCGCAAGCGCGCCCCACGCTCAAGGAGCTGCTGCTTTCCGACGAAGCCCGTGCCGACATCCCGGTGCCTGCGCGTGGCGTGGTGAAAAGCCGGCGGCCGCCGGTGCTGCGCTGAGCTCGTGTACCTCCTCGACACCAACGTGGTCTCCGAGCTGCGCAAGCCCAAGCCTCATGGCGGGGTGCTGCAGTGGCTGCGCGCAACGCCGGACGTGGACATGCACGTGTCGGCCGTCACCATCGGTGAAATCCAGGCGGGGATCGAGATCACCCGGCTGCAGGACCCCGCAAAGGCCGAAGCCCTCGAGTCCTGGCTGGGGCAGGTCACCGGCACCTTCAATGTGCTGCCGATGGATGCGGCCTCTTTCCGGGAGTGGGCGAGGCTGATGCACCGGCGGTCCGAAACACTCAGGGAAGACGCGATGATTGCCGCGACAGCACGCGTTCATGGGCTGGCTGTCGTCACGCGCAATGTTGCGGACTTCAAACCGTTCAAGGTCGAAGTCCTGAATCCCTTCGCGCGATGAGCGATGCCCGCCGGACGGCCGGCGGGCGTCGCTTTCATGCAGTGACCGTCGCCTGTCAGAGCACCTGCGGCTCGTCCGAGTCGGACGTCGCGAGCGTGGCGTCGCCCACGACGAGTGGCTCGGCGCCCTCGCTGCTCGCCGCCGCCGTCGCGCTGACGAACGCGACGGCGCCGGCCGAACTCGTCGTCGCGGAAGCGGGCACTTGCGAGGCCGGCGGCGGCGCGGGCACCGGCGCGGGCGCGGGCGCGGGCGCGGGCCCGGCAGCGACGGGCTCGTCGCCGCCGCCACCGCCGCAACCGGCGAGCAACGCGGTGCTGGCAGCCAGGGCGGCGAGCACCGCCACGCGCAGGGAAATGCGTGCTTGCTGTTTCATGGCGGCATCCTTCACTGCGAACCGGGGTTCGGCGTGTTGAGGTACGGGAAGCCCGCGAGGAAAGGCACGGCCGCCTGGTCCACCGCGTCGTGCACGTCGAGCGACGCCGCGCCCGCCGGCACGCTCGACGGCTTGCACGCCGACGTGATCGAGGTGCCCGGCACGGTGTTGAGCTTCAGCGTGTCGTTGTCGCCGTTGGCCATGCACAAGCCGCCCAGCATCGCGGCGAGCGCGATGTCCACCACGTCGTCCTTCGGCCGCCGCCCGTTCGGGAAGCCCGCGAAATCGCTGCCCGACGACTTGAGGCTGCCCACGATGGCCAGCCGGTTCTGCGCCGCGAACGGCACCGGCGGCGTGGACGTGTTCAGCCGCAGCATCTCCGAAGGCGCCGCCGTCGCCGGCTTGTTGACGCCGGGGATGCCCGTGAGGAAGACCGTCGCGAGGTCCGTGCGCGGGAAGTTCGTCGGGGCCAGCCCGTCGGCCTTGCCGGTCAGCACGAGCCCGAGCAGCGCAGGCAGCGTGGGGTGCGTCACGTAGTCCAGGAACTGCGCGTCGTCCTTCGGCTTCGAGGCGTTGAACTTGTCCTTGTCCTTCAGGCCGATCACGACCTCGTTGACCAGCGGCTGGCCGAGGCGCGACACCTGCGTCCATGCACCGCCGGGCTTGTCGTTGGCCTGCAGCCCCGCCGCCGGCGCCCCGGACAACAGGCGGGCCTGCCGCAGGCTCGCGGTGGTCCAGCCACCGATCACGGGGTCCGTGCCGGCGGTGAGGCAGTCCTTGTGCACTTCGAGCGCCAGCGAGGTGACGTTGTAGCCCTGGATGGAGTTGGCCGCGGCCGCGTTGATGTTCGCGGGGTTGGTGATCACCGCGAGCGGCGCATTCACCAGGTCGAAGATCGGGCCCAGGTTGACCGCGAAGCCTTCCTGCCGCTGGCCGACGAACACGCGGCCCGTGTCCTTGCCCGCGGGGCAGCCCGGCACGCGGATCTCATGCACGTGGCGCGCCGCGTAGGCCGCATAGTTGGCCACGCTGCCGAAGGTCTTGGTGCCGATGAAGTCCGCCGGCTTCTCGAACGTGGCGCCGCCCGACGCCTTGGTGACGGCCTGGCCCGTGCCCTTGCGGCGGTCGCCGCGCACGAGCGTCAAGGTGTACGTCTCGTTGACGTTCAGGTTCGCATCCGAAACGGCGCTCACGCCGCCGGCCTGCACGAGCGGGATCGCGACCGACTTCTGCGCGCCGGCGGCGCCGATGGGCAGCGACACGCTGTTCAGGCGGTTGCTGAAGCGGAACTGGAACGTCAGGTCCTCCACCGCATCGCCGTTGTTGTCGACGTGGATCTCGTACAGCGCGTTCGGGTCCATCTGGAAGAAGTTGGGCCCGCCGTACGGCGCCTGCAGCGGGATGTAGTTGGCGATGAGCGTCACGTAATCCGCCCGGCCGCCGCTGCCGTTGGCCGCGACGCCTTCGTAGCTGCGGAACATGTAGAAGTCGGTGGCGTCCACCTTGGGGCTGGTGGTGAGGAAAGGCGCTTCGCGATGGCTCGAGGCCAGCGCCGTGCCGCCTGCGAGGGCGGCGGCCGCCACGAGGGCGGCGGCCGATGCGATCCGGGTCCTGTGCATGTCTTCTCCTTGCTGCGTGGGTTGGGGAGCAGCCGATACGCCGGATGCGTGCGCGTGGATTACGGCCGGGCAGCAAACCCCATCGCGTTGCGAGGTCTCGAATCCGCCGCGGCCGGTGCTGCGTAGGGCGCGCGCGCGGTGAAGGCGAAGGTGGCGAAGCGGCTGTTCCACGCATCGCCTGCAAGGTCGAGCACCGTGGCACGCAGCAGCCAATCGGCCGCGAACGGGATCGTCACGCGCAGCAGGCCGTCGGCATCGCTGCGCAGCCAGACGCCCACGGGGCTGCGGTCGCTGACGAGTTCGACGGGGACATCGCGCACCGGCCGGCCCGATGCGAGCACGCGAAAGACGGCCTCGCGGCCGGCTTGCAGCGGTGCGGTGCCGCCCGGCACGATCTCGAGCGGCGCGCCGGGTGTTGCCTCGCGCAAGGTGCGCCACTGCGCGGGCGACTCGTCACCGGCCGCGGTTGCGAGCTCGATGCGCGCGAACTTCACGTAGCGCTCGCGCCAGGGCTTGCCGGCCTTGCGCATCTGCTCCCAGGCGGAGCGCACGCTGTCCGGCGCGCGGATCTCCCGCAGGTAAACCTCGACCAGCTGCGGCGTGAGCTCGATGTCGAACGGGACGAGCTGCACATGGCAGGCAAGCGCCTGTCCATCGCGCGGGGCAAGTACGAGCCGCAACGCGGCGGTCGCGTCCCCGACGGGGTTCGGGTTGTGGACGGCCCCGCTGGCGTCCGTGCAGCCGGCGCGCTCGATGCTCGACACCGGCGGTGCGAACTCGGCAATGGGGAAACGATTGCCCGTGGACAACAGCAGTTGCACCCGGCCCGGCTCGGCGCCCCGGGCCAGCCATGTGTCATGCGCGGCCGCATCGGCCGCCGCACCCGCGATCAGCAACGCCGCAGCGGCGGCAGCCAGAAACTTCTTCACGCGCATCTCCTTGCCAGGCCGGTACGCAGGATCGGCCCGGCTGGATGCGGCGTGCTATCGCATGAAGCTCAGTCGGCGGTGATCTTCGCGGCCGAGATCGTCTTGGCCCAGAACGCCGTCTCGCGGTCCACCAGCGCCTGCAACTGCGCGGGCGGCAGGTAGCGCAGCTCGATGCCCGCGGCCGTGGCGCGCGTCTTGGTCTCCGGCAACTCCAGCGCCTGCTGGATCGTCGTCGTGAGCTTGTTGATGACGTCGGGCGGTGTGCCGGCCGGCGCGAAGATGCCGACCCACGCTTCGAGCTCGAAGCCGGGCATGCCCGCTTCGCTCGTCGTCGGCACCTGCGGCACGCCCGGGTGGCGTGCCTTGCTCGTCACCGCAAGTGCCTTGAGCTTGCCGGCCTGGATGTGCCCCATCACCGACGGCGGCGTGGTCATGAACACCTGCACCTGCCCGGACAGCACGTCCGCGATCGCCGCGCCCGAGCCGCGATAAGGGATGTGGACCATGCTCGTGCCGGTCTGCATCTTGAACATCTCGGTGCCCACGTGCGAGAGCGAGCCGTTGCCCTGCGACGCATAACTGAGCTTGCCCGGGTTCTTCTTGAGGAACGCGACGAATTCCTTCAGGTTGTTCGCGGGCACCGAAGGATGCACCGCGATCAGGTTGGTGGCCGCGGTGATCAGCGCCACCGGTGCCAGGTCCTTCTGCGCCCACGGCATCCGGGGGAACAGCGATGGGTTGCCCACGTGGTACGCGGAATACGACACGAGCAGCGTGTAGCCGTCCGGCGCCGCACGCGCCACGTTGCCGTAGGCCACGTTGCCGCTCGCGCCGCCGCGGTTGTCGATGACGACGGACTGGCCGATCAGGCGCGAGAGCGGGTCGCCGAGCAGCCGCGCCGAGCCGTCGACGAGGCCGCCGGGCGGGTTGGGCACGACGAGCGTGATGGGTTTGGTGGGGAAGGCCTGCGCGGACGCGGTGCCTGCGAGGGCGGCCAGGGCCGCAGTGGCGGCAAGGCCGCGGAGGATGCTTCTTCTGGACTTCATCGCGGGGTCTCCTTGGCCGCATCGTAGCGCCACGGCGCCCGCGACGCCCGCGCAGTCAGCAATGACTTGCCAGCGCGCGCTCGTCCCGCACCACGATCTGCCGCTCCACCACGAGCACGCTCGCACGCTCCAGTGCCTTCAGGTGCAGGTTCACCCGCGCCCTGCAGCCGCGCACCAGCGTTGCGAGCGCGTCCTGCTTCAGCTCCAGCGCGATGCGCACGCCGCGCGGCTCGGGCTCGCCGAAGCGCGCGGCGAGGCGCCGCAGGCAGCGCGCGAGACGCGTGCGCAGGTCCGGGCCGGAGAGCTCGCTGAGGATCTCGCACTGCGACGCCAGCAGGCCGTGGCTGAGGCCCAGCAAAGCCTGCTCCAGCCCGAAGTGCCGCCCCATCGCCTCGGCGAGCGCATCGCTGCCGATGCTCACGATGCTCGTGCCGGCATGCGCGACAACCACGTGCCGACGTTCGCCGCCGGCAAACAGCGCCGGGTCGACGAGCCACGTTCCCGCAGGCAGGTAGTCGAACGCAAGCTCGGGCGACTCGCGCATCGCGATGGCGACGGCGCCCGATGCCACCGCGTCGAGGCCGATGCCGCGCAAGCCGCCGTGCAGCGGCTCGCCTTCACGGTAACGTCGCACGCGGCAGCGGCGCAGCAGGTCATGGCGCACGCTCATGGGCAGCGCGGCGAACCACTCGCTGCCATTGAGCGCCGCGCGTTCGCTGGACGCGAGCAGCGGCTCGTCGTCATCGGCCGCAGCCTGCCGCGCCGTGTGGGCCGCAGGTAGCCAGGCTGCGTGCAACACAGGTTGCGCGTCCGCCGCGACGATGTCGCTTACAGCACCACGCATGTGAACGACGCAGCCGAGTTGACGTCACCCGTGCCCTTGTACTGCGGCCACTTCGGGTACTCGCACAGGGGCCGCGTGCGGCCGGGCACGCCGACCGTGTCGCGCGTCACCTGGCCCGTGGGCGCGGTGCCCTTCTCGGCCCATTGCTCCAGCGCTGTCAGTGCATCCCACGTGGCATTGAACTGGCTGCTGACCGCGTGGCCGAGCCCCGGGATCTCGTAGTAACGCGCGAAGGTGTCCAGCTTCGCCTGCCCGAACTGCTGCAGCAGCCGCGAGTAGAAGTCGGCCGTCGCACGCGAGCTCACCAGCACATCGTGCACGCCGTGCGCCATGAGCAGCTTGCCGCCCTTGTTGACGAAACCCGAGAGGTCGCTCGAAACGTCGATCATCCGGCTGAGCACACCCCAGCGGTCCGCGAGAGCCGTGGGGCCGAGCGGATCGAAGGACAAGGGGTTGAAGTTCGCATCGCGCGTGATGATGTTCTTCAGCACCCCATCGAGCTGCTGGCTGATGTAGGGCGCGGTGGCCGGCATCGGGTTGGCCGGTGCCGTGGACGCGAGGTTCAGGAACGCGACCGTGCCCGACACCGCGGTCGCCGGTGCCGTGATGCCCAGGTCCGCGCCCCACACGTTGTAGCCGGGGTAGCCCGTCTCGCCGCTGCCCAGCGCGAAGCCGAAGCGCACCGGCGTGTTGATCGCTTTCACGGCGGTGATCTGCGCGTCGGACAGGCACGTGTCGCCCGTGTCCGCACCGCCGGCGCAGCGCAGCGGCGCGCCGTTGAGCGTGGCCGTCGCGGGGTCGAAGCGCACATTGCACGCGTTCTGGTTGCTGATGAGGCCGTCGGCCACGCCGTCGAGCGTGTCGCAGGCCTGCAGCGCCGCCGTCATCAGCGCGAGCCGCTTGGCCGAGTTGGGATACGCACCGGGCTTGGTGAGCGCCAGCGTGCCCGCCTGCCCACCGAGCATCGCGGAGGCCTGGTTCCACGCGGGGTACCACGCAATCGCGCCGTCCCAGTCGGCCGGCCAGCGCTGGATGCTCTGGATCGCTTCGCGCCCGCCGGTGGACCCGCCCGAGAAGTACGCCTTCGCCGGTGCGGCCGCGTAGCGCTTGTTGATGATGTACATCGCGGTGTCGCGCGTCTTCTTCAGCGCGTCGCCGCCCCAGTTGCGCAGCGCCTCGTCGTTCTGGCCGAAGGTGCCGTCGAGGGACGCGCGGGCGCCCGCCTGGTGGCCCGAGTCGCTGCCGAAGACGGCATAGCCGCGCGCCACCGGCAGCGGCTGGTCGGTCGCGCCGTTCGAGACGTTGCCGACCACGTTGGGGATGCTGCCGTCGAACCCGCCGCCACCGAGCATCAGGGCCTTGGTATTCCACGTCGCCGGCAACGCCACGCGCATCAGGATCTTCGGCGCGGTGGCGTCCACGGGGGCGATGGCCGCGTTGACGAGGCAGTGCTCGGGCACGGCTGCGGCGCCGCTGCCGCTGGCGGCCACGACGGTCGCGCTGGTCACCGTCGCACCGGTCGTCGGCAGCCCGATCGCCGACGCCGGGATCGCCATGTTCACGAGCTCGCCGCACGCCATCGGCGCCTGCGCCTGCGGGGCCGGTGCCGACGCGGGAGGCTCGTCGTTGCCGCCACCGCCGCACGCGGCCAACGCGGCCACGGCCACGGCCACGGCCACGGCCACGCAGCCGAGCGTAAAGCGGGCGCGCATGTTCGTCTTTGCTGGGTTCATGGTGTCTCCTTGTGTTGTGGAAGGGCCCGTCAGAGGTACTCGGTGTTCGCGTCCACGCTCACGGCCTGGCCGGTGACGTTGCGCGCGGCCGGGGAGCACAGGAACAGCGCCATGGCCGCCACGTCCTCGGCGGTGACCATGCGGCGCAGCGACGTCCTGCGCGAGCACGCCTCGCGCGTCGCGCCGTCGGTGCGCTTGCCGTCCACGGCGCCGGGCAGGATGGCGTTGATGCGCACGCCGTGCGGACCGAGCTCGATGGCCAGCGACTTCATCAGGCCGACCACTGCCCACTTCGTCGCTGCATACGGCGTGCGATGCGCGCAACCCAGCCGGCCCGCCACGGAGCTCATGGCGACGATGCACGGGTTGGCGCGCGACTCCTTCAACAGGGGCGCCGCGCGCCGTGCGAAGAGGAACTGGCTGCCCAGGTTCACCGCCACGGTCCGCTCCCATAGTTCGGGGTCGGTGTCCTGCACGGCGGCCGTGGGCCCCGCGATCCCGGCGTTGTTGACCAGCACGTCCAGCCCGCCCAGCGTGCCGCGCACGTCGTCGAACACGAGGTCCACGTCCCTGGCCATCGAGGCGTCGGCCGCGCTGCTGCTGATGCCGGGTGCTTCGGTGGCAAGCCGGTCGAGCGCCGCGCGGTCGATGTCGCACACGTGCACGTGCGCGCCCGCCTCGTGGAAGGCGCGCGCGATGACCGCACCGATGCCGTTGGCGCCGGCGGTGACCAGCACCCTCAGGCCGGGCTGCGGCCTGAGCGAGTCGACGATGTTCAGGCGCTGCATCGGACAACACTGTGTCCAAGCCCTCGCACGGAACCTATATGCAAGGCGCACACTCCTCGCTTGCACCCGATGTGGGCAACCCACTCGGGACAAACCCTAGGGGCTGCAACGCCGAAGCGCCCTAGCCTCTGCCACCCGAAAGGAATGTTTCGCATGTCCACGGACATCAAGGCGGACGCCGCGCAGGCGATCGCCTGGGACCTCATCCGGCTGCTGCACCAGGGCGCAGGCGCCGACGACTTCGCGGCGCGGCTGGCCGAAGCCGAGTCGCTGCCCGACAGCGAAGGCGACAAGGCCGGGCTGATCGAACTCGTGCGCATGGCGATGGCGCTGCGCAACCGGCTGGAGCTGTCGCAGCAGCGCGAAAGCGGCATGCTCGCCGTCATCGAGTCCGCGCGCGACCTCTCGAGCCATCTCGACCTGGCCGAGCTGCTGCAAGCCATCGTCTCGCGCGCACGCAACATGCTGGGCTCGCAGGTCGCATGGCTGTCCACGTACGACACGGCCCTCGAGGCTTTCCACGTGATCGCGGTCGACGGCGCGCTCGCGCGCAGCACCGGCAACATGACCGCGAGCAACGACCACGGCATCGTGAGCGTGGTCGTGCGCACGCGCCTGCCCTTCACCACGCCGGACTACCTGAGCGACACGCGCTTCACGCACGACCCCGCGCTGGACGCGACCTTCCGCGACGAAGGCGTGGCCGCCGTCGCCGGCGTGCCGCTGCTGTGGGAAGGCGAGGTGATCGGCCTGCTGTTCGTGGCCGACCGCTACCACCGCACGCACACCGCGCACAACATCTCCATCCTCTCCACGCTCGCCACGCACGCGGCGGTCGCGATCAAGAACGCGAAGGCGTTCGAGCAGGCGAACGCCGCGCGCGCCAGCGCCGAAACGGCGCGCGCCGAGCTGGAGCGCCACGCGCGCAAGGTGCAGGCGGCCGCCGAGGCGCACGAGCAGATGACGTCGCTGCTGGCTCGCGGCGCGTCGCTGGCGACGCTGTGCGAAGCGGTCGCGCAGCTGATGCAGGGCTGCCTGCTGGTGCTCGACGAAGCCGCGCAGGTGATCGCGCGCGGCACGGCCCCGGGCTACGACGGCGCCGCCGCGCTGCGCTACGAACCCAACGGACACCACAGCAGCGCGCTTGCCAAGGCCGTGCGCGAGAGCCGCCAGGTCGGCCGCTCGGTGCTCGCTTACGAAGTGGACGGCGAGGCCTGCCGCGTGAACGCCGTGATCGCCGGCGACGACATGCTGGGCTCGGTGCTGCTCTTCCGGCGCGACGCGCTCGACGAGATGTCGGTCCGCACCTTCGAGCGCGCGACGAGCGTGGTGGGCATCGTGCTGCTCGCGCGCGAACGCAGCGAGGCCAGCCAGAGCCGCGACGAGTCCTCGCTGCTGCGTGCCCTCGTCTCCCCGCGGCAGGACGACGTGCCGGTGCTGTGCGAGCGCGCGGCGCGCTTCGGCCTGGAGCTCACGCAGCCCTGCACCTTCCTGCTGCTCGACCTGGGCGAGCCGAACGCCGGGCAAGTCGCGCGGCGGCTGCGCACCGGCAAGCTGCTGCCGCATGCGATCTTCGACGAGATGGATGGCGTGCTCACCGTTCTGTGCGCCACCACGCAGGCCGAGAATGTGCGCCGAGTCGTGACGGAGCTTGCCCGCAACGGGGCGGGGGCGCAGTGGCGCGGCGTCGTGTCGCGGCCGCTCTCGGGCGCCCCGAGCCTGCCAGCCGCTTTCCTGATGCTGCGCCGCGCGCTGCCCGTGCTGCGCCGCCTCGGCGTGCAGGGCCACATCGTCAGCCAGAACGAGATGGCGCTGTACTCCACGCTGTTCGAGACGCACGACCAGCAAAGCCTGGCCGCCTTCCTCGAGTCCACCATCGGCGCCCTGACCGGCTACGACGAGAAGCGCGGCACCGAGCTGGCGCCCACGCTCCTGAGTTATTTCGACAGCAACCAGAACGCCAAGCTGGCCGCGCAGCGCCTGGGCATCCACGTGAACACGGTGCGGCAGCGGCTGGCGACCATCGAAGACCTCATCGGCCACCTCGGCAACGCCAGCCGCGCGCTGGAGATCCACATCGCCCTGCGGCTGTGGAACCTCACACGGGATGCGCCCTAGGGCAGCACCACCGGCAGCACGTTGACGCGCTGCTCCGCATTCGTCGCGTCGAGCACCACGCCGGCGGGCCAGTTGGGCCACGCGAGCACGCCCAGCTTCGGGTTCTCCGGGCGGCCCGTGGCGGCGAACGTGCCGATCGTCGCCATCATCGACTCGGACAGCTGCAGGCGGCCCGGCTGGTTGACGTCGTTGAAGGCGAACGAGAAGAAGTTCTTGCCGAAGTTGCCGAACCAGAACGGCAGGTCGAGCGCGTGCACCGCGCCGTAGACATTGCGGAAAGGCGCGGGCTCGTTGCGCCAGTCGAAGCGGTAGTACCAGGTCTGCGTGGGCTGCTGCAGGATCAGCGAGTTCATCGAGTGCTGCGTGAGCGACGTGAACACCCCCGTGGTCAGTGCGTACGCCACGTCGTTCCAGCCGGTGCCGGGCTGCTCGACGGGCAGGAACTGCGGCTGGATGAAGTCCGCGTCCGTCAGCCCCGTGGCGGCGTTCGGGTCGAACGTGTACATCATCGTGAAGCGGTCGTAGTCGGTGGGCTTGTAAGCGCCGACCAGGCCGCCGAACAGCTTGCCCTCTTCGAGGTTGTTGCCGGCAAGCATGGGCATGCGGTTGTAGTTGCCCGATGCGATGGCGGAATTGGGCGCCCACGGGATGACGTAGTTGTCGGTGAGCACGGCCGGTGCGTCCGGCAGCTTGTTGGCGACCGCGACGCGGATCATCTCGTCGGCCGTCTTGGAACGCATGTACGCGGCGACTTCGGCGGCGGTGAGCGAGGAAATGTACAGGTCCGCGCTCAGGTCGTCGCTGGCCTTGCCGTCCGCCTTGAGCAGCGCGCGCATCAGCTTGGTGGCGTAGTCGCGCGAATCGCCATTGGTCTTCACGGACAGGCCGCCGCTCATGGACACGGCCTTGTGCATCAGGCCATTGGCGAGCGGGGACACGAGCAGCGCCCACACGTTCACCGCGCCCGCGGACTCGCCCATCACGGTGACGTTGGACGGATCGCCGCCGAAGGACGCGATGTTGCGCTGGATGAAGCGCAGCGCCTGGATGTGGTCCAGCGTGCCGAAGTTGGCGGAGTCGTTGGCGGGGTCGCCCGTCTTCAGCTGCGCGAGGTCGAACCAGCCGAACATGCCGAGGCGGTAGTTGACGGTCACCACCACCGCGTTCGTCTTCGACGCGAGCGTGCCACCGTGGTACATCGGGTCGGCGGAGTAGCCGACGACGTTGCTGCCGCCGTGGATGAACACGATCACCGGCAGCTTGCCCGCGGCCTTCTCGGGGCGCCAGATGTTGAGCGTGAGGCAGTCCTCCTGTCCCACCGGCTTGCCGATGGTGTCGCGCACCGAGAGGCTGAAGGTGTTGCCATCGGCCGAGGGGCTGAACAAGCGCCCCGCCTGGCTGCACGATGCGCCGAAGCTGCGCGCCTGCAGAACGTCCTGCCACGGGTCGGGCTCGACGGGGGCACGCCAGCGCAAATCGCCAACCGGCGGCTTGGCGTAGGGGATGCCGAGCCACTGCAGCGTGCCGGTGGCGGAGTCGCGAGCGCCCAGCACCGGGCCGTACTGCGTCTGCCGGCGCAGCGCCGTGTCACTCGAAGAGAGCATCGCCATCGCGGTCGGCGCGGTTGCCTGCGCTTGCGGCGAGGGCGTGGATGAACTGTCGTTGCTGCTGCCGCCGCCGCAGCCCTGCAGGCCTGCCGCGAGTACGACCGCGAAGGCCATTGCGCCCAATCGATTCCGGATCATGCTGCCATCTCCCATGTATGGATGGGATTCTGGCGAGCCGGCCTGCGGCTTCAATGTAGGCGGAGCACACATGCGCCGCCGAAACGGTGTCAGGTACTTGCTCAGCTGTGCGAAGGTTCACGCACTCAAGGGGCCGGCGGCTGCACCTCCGGCCCGAACGGGATGAGCCGCCGCTCGCGGATCATCGACGCGAACTCCGTCGGCGACAGCACGCGCATGCCGCCGTCCGCGGTCTCGCCCTCCTGCAACCGCTTCAGGCGAACGAGGAAGTAGTCCTGGATGCTGGCGCTGCGGATGACGCTTTCCACTCGCCACTGGCGCCGTTCTTCGTCGAGGAGGAGCTGGCCCACGGGCGGCGGCCGGCCCGCGTCGAACATCTGTTTTCGTTGCACGGCGCACATTAGATGCTCATGCGCGAGCGTCGCGTGTAGGACCTTGCTTACGCCGAGCTGTGCTTTGTTTCCGGATGTACGTGTTCTAACCGCTGCCGAGCCGTGGCGTGATCAACCCCCGCCCTCGCCCGGGTGGCTTTCGCGATTGCCACCGCCAAGCAGGTCATTGCGAGGTTGCTGCTGTTGCTGCTGCTGGCGCTGGCGCTTCATGTGCTGCAGCGCCGTGACGGAGCCTTCACCGCTGCCGGTTGCGCTTTCGCCCGTGGGGGCGCCTTCGTTGGGTGTGGATGCTCCCTGCGTACTCATGTCCGTGGCTCGAATGACTGCTTGGTTCGATGCTATTTGCGCGCGAGGGGTTCCACTGTCGGTTGCGCTGCCGAGGCGATTGTCGGCCAGATACTCACGCGTTGACGAGCTCGGCGCCCTCGGGCGAGTGAAGTTGCTCGGTGAAGGGAAACAGGTTGTAGCGGCCCGCTTACGTGGTGCGCGTTGCGGCCGAGGCATCATCTTGCGACGCAGCCGAACGATGGACCCGGACCTGAACCTCTTGCGCTCCGAGTTGCACCTCCTGATGGAGCAGGAAGCCGCTGCACTGATCCGCGCCACCGAGATGCGCCGCCGTGGCGACCTCGCCGGGGCCGAGCGGGCGTTCGCGGAGTCGCTGCAGATCAAGGAGCGGCGCGGCTCGATCCAGAAGCAGATCAAGCGGATCGTGGGGCCGCCGATCGATCCTTGATCCTGCGTTTCAACCGACGATCATTCCGGCGCACGCGCCAAACCCGATGCGCCGAGCCCTTGGCCGCTCGCACACACCTCGCAATTCGAGCGCATCCCCATCCTGCAGGAACGAACGCTCCTCGCCATTGGGCAGCTTCACCTTCTCCTTGCCGCCTTTCGTGAGTTCCAGCAGCGAGCCGGACTGCTCCTGCGATGGACCGGACAAGGTGCCGGAGCCGAAGAGGTCGCCCGGCTGCAGGTTGCAGCCGCCGCACGTGTGGTGCGCGACGAGCTGCGCAGGCGTCCAGAAAGCGGCGTCGGCTGCATTGCTCGTTGCAAGCCGCACCGCCGGTTGCCCGGCCTTGCGCATTGCCTCGGTCTGGATCCACGTCTCGAGGCGGATGTCGAGGCTGCCGCTTTCGCGCGTGGCCTTCGAATCGAGATGAGGCAGCGGATCGGGATGGCCGGCGGGGCGCTTCAGCGGCGCGCGGAAAGGTGCGAGCGCTTCGAGCGTGACCACCCAAGGTGAGATCGTGCTGCCGAAGTTCTTCGACAGGAAGGGCCCGAGCGGCTGGTACTCCCACGCCTGGATGTCGCGCGCGGACCAGTCGTTGAAGAGCGTCACGCCGAAGAGATGTTCCTCGGCATCGTCGATGGACACCGGCTGGCCCATCGCGTTGCCTGTGCCGATGAAGAAGCCCAGCTCCACTTCGTAGTCGAGCCGCTGGCAAGGGCCGAACACCGGTTGCGCCGCACCCGGCGGTTGCGTCTGGCCCCGTGGGCGGCGCACCGGCGTGCCGCTCGGCACGATGGACGAACTGCGTCCGTGGTAGCCGATGGGGACCCACTCGTAATTCGGAAGCAACGGGTTGTCGGGGCGGAACAGCTTGCCGACGGCGGTGGCGTGGTGGATGCCGGTGTAGAAGTCGGTGTAGTCGCCGATGGTGCAAGGCACGGCCATCTCGGCTTGCGCTTGAGGCACGAGGCACTTCGCGAGCGCGTCGCGCTGTGCACTGCCCTCGCGCAAGGCGGCGGACAGCCGCGCGCGAAGATCGCGGCGCCGCGCGGGCCCCGACGCCATCAGCGGCTTGAGGTCCGCATCATCCAGCAGCCCGGCGGCTCGCAGGTCCAGCACCTGGTCGCCGATGGCGACACCGACGCGGAAGTCCTCGCCGCTGCCCGCGCGGCGAAACCGGCCGAACGGCAGGTTCTGGATCGGGAAATCCGTGCCGGCGTCATTGGCCGACTCGACCCAGCTGCGCAGCGCCGGGTCATGCGTTTCGTCGAGCATCGTCATGGCTTGAACTTGTCCTGCAGGCCGGCCCAGCACTGGGCGTAGTCCTTGTCGAGCGCGCCGCCTTGCAGCGCATACGCGGTGGGGTGGAACAGCCAGCGGCTTTCGAACATGAAGGCCAGCGTGTTGTCCAGCTTGTGCGGCTGAAGATTGCTGCTGCTCGCCTTCTCGAAAGCCTCTTCGTCCGGCCCGTGCGGCACGAAGGCGTTGTGCAGCGACGCGCCACCGGGGCGGAAGCCCTGCGGCTTGGCGTCGTACTGGCCGTACACGAGACCCATGAATTCGCTCATCACGTTGCGGTGGTACCAGGGCGGGCGGAACGTGTCCTCGGCCACCAGCCAGCGCGGCGGGAAGATCACGAAGTCGCAGTTCGCAGTGCCCGGTGTGTCCGATGGCGATGTGAGCACCGTGAAGATCGACGGGTCCGGGTGGTCGAAGCTGATCGAGCCGATCGTCATGAAGTTGGCCGTGTCGTACTTCAGTGGCGCGAGGTTGCCGTGCCATGCGACCACGTTGAAGGGCGTGGCCTTCAGTTGCGTGCGCCAGAAGCGCCCCGCGAATTTCTTCACCAGCTCGCAACCGCTCGATCCGTCTTCGTACGCCGCGACCGGCGCCTGGAAGTCGCGAGCGTTCGCAAGCCCGTTCGAACCGATGGGGCCGAGCTCGGGCAGGCGGAACATCGCGCCGTAGTTCTCGCAGATGTAGCCGCGCGAGGGGCCGTCCGGCACGTCGACGCGAAAGGCCATGCCGCGCGGCAGCAGCGCAACCTCACCCGGTTTCACCTCCAGCACGCCGAGCTCGGTGCGGATCACGAGCCGCCCCTGCTGCGGCACTAGCAGCATCTCGCCGTCCGCGTTCACCATCGCGCGCCGGTCCATCGAGCGGTTGCACAGGTACACGTGCGCGGCCACCCCGCTTTGCGCCATGACGTCGCCATTGGCTGCGACCGTGCGGATGCCGTCGGTGAAGTCCGCGGGCTCCGAAGGGATCTCGAACGGGCCCCAACGCAGCGGCTCGGGCAGCACGCCCGCACCGGCCGCGGCGCCGCTCAACCACCACTTCTGCTCGTACGGCGCGAACGCACCGGAGACGACCGAGGGCTGCCGCCGGTACACCCACGTGCGCCGGTTCTCCGCGCGTGGCGCGGTGAACGCGGTGCCCGAAACGAGCTCGGCATACAAATCGAACGGCGCGCGCTGCGGGCTGTTGCGGCCCTGCGGCAAGGCGCCGGGGACCGCCTCGCTCGCGAACTCGTTGCCGAAGCCGGACTGGTACGTCAGGGACATGAACCCTCCATCAATCGAGCTGGATGCCCGCAGTCTGCACCACCTTGCCCCAGCGCTGGCGTTCGTTGCGCGCGAACTCGGCCATCTGCTGGGGCGTGCCCTTCATCGATTCGAGGGCCAGCACCTGGAAGCGCGCCTTCACGGCGGTTGAGTCCAGCGCCACCTGCAGCGCCTGGCTGAGCTTCATCACCGTCTCGGGCGGCGTGCCCGCGGGCACCACGAGGCCCTGCCACGCATAGGCAATGTAGTCCTTCAGGCCCTGCTCGGCCAGCGTCGGCACCTCCGGCATTACCTGCAGGCGCGCGGGGCTCGCAACGCCGATGGCGCGCAGCTTGCCGGCGGCGATGTACTGCTGCACGCTGGCGCTGTCCATCAGGCCCACCTGGATCATCCCGCCCACGAGGTCCTGCACCGCCGGTGCCGCGCCGCGATACGGCACGTGCTGCATCTTGAGGCCTGATCGCTCGCGCAGCAGCTCGCCGGCGAGGTGGTGCGGGCTGCCGTTGCCGGCGGACGCGTAGCTGATGCCGTTGGCCTGCGACTTCGCCCACTCCACGAACTCCTTGTAGTTCTTCGCGGGCACGCCGGGGTGCACCACCAGCAGCATCGGGAAGCGCGCGAGCATGCCGACCGGGATGAAGTCCTTGTCCGCGTTGTAGGGCAGCTTCTTGAACAGCCACGGGTTCGCGGCGAGCGTGGCGAAGTCCGCCGTGAACATGATGTTGCCGTAGTCCTTCGACGTGGCGACGTACTGCGCGGCGATGTTGGTGGCAGCGCCCGGCTTGTTGTTGACGACCACGGCGCGGCCCAGGGTCTTGCTCATGGCATCGCCCACGGCGCGCGCGACGGCGTCGGAGCCGCCGCCGGCGGCATAGCCCACCACCCATTCGAGCGGGCGCTCGTCGGCGGCTGCGAGTTGCGGCAGCGTGGCAGCGGCGAAGGCCACGCCCAGCAGCGTGCGGCGGGAGAGTTGCTTGAGGTTCATCGGTGTGTCTCCGGGTGGGTCAAGGGTTGTTGCCGCGGGCAGCGCGCAGCGCTTCGCGCAGCACGCCCTGGCGGCCGATGTGGTTGGCCAGCAGCAGCACCAGGCGCGCGTTCAGCGCCTGGCTCTGCGCGAGGTCGAGGTCCTTGTGGGCCTCGATCAGGGCTTCGTAGAAGTCGTCGGGGGCTTCGAGGTTGGGGGCGGTGTTCAGGGGCATCGCTTGTCCTTCAGGCGCGGGCGAGCGCGCGGTTGATCGCGGCGCGCACGACAGCGGCGTCGGCTGCGCGCCAGCGGGCGCACACGTGCTGGTCGGGGCGCAGCAGCACGGCGGTGCCGGGGCGCAGGTCGTAGCGCTGGGCGACGAGGCCTTGCGGGTCGGCGAGGTCGTGCCCCTGCGCGAGCCCGGCACTCGGCTCGGCCCCTGCCGCTACGGACAGCACCTTGAGCGGTGCGATCCCTTCGCCGGCGCGCCGCAGGTCGTTTGCAGCCGAAGCGTCGCCGGCCACCAGCAGCGTGAAGCCCTGCCCCAGCTCGCGCAGCAGCCAGCTGCCACTGCCATCTCTCCGGAGTACCGGCGCGTCGAGCGCGGGCGCGCCGGGCACCATGCGGCCTTGCGCAGGTTCATCGGAGGGCGTGTTCAACGGCGAGTTGTGCAGTACCGCCGGGACCGAGAGCCGCCCGCTGTTCACGAGCGTGCGCGCGAATGCGTGGTCCTTCGCGAGGTGCAGCACGGCATCGCGGAACAAGCGGCTCACCTCGCTCTTGGGCGTGATGAAGTCGGTGGCGCGCGTGGAGTTGAGGATGTTCTCGTCGGCGGCGTACTCGCGCTCGGACGCATACGTGTCCAGCAGCGCATCGGGTGCCTGGCCCTGCAGCACGGCAGCGAGCTTCCACGCGAGGTTCTCCGCGTCCTGCACGCCGGAGTTCGCGCCGCGCGCACCGAACGGCGATACGCCATGCGCGGAGTCGCCTGCGAACAGCACGCGGCCATGTCGGAAGCTGTCCATGCGCAGGCACGAGAAGGTGTAGACGCTCGCCCACTCCAGCTCGAACTCCGCATCCTTCAGCGACGAGTGCGCGAGCATCTCCTTGACGCGCGGGATGATGTTCTCGGCGCGCTTCTCCTTCTCGGGGTCGGCGTCCCAGCCCAGCTGGAAGTCGATGCGCCACACGCCGTCCGGCTGCATGTGCAGCAGCACGCTCTGGTTGCGGTGGAAGGGCGGGTCGAACCAGAACCACCTTTCGGCCGGATGCGGCAGCTTCATCTTCACGTCGGCGATGAGGAACCGGTCCTTGAACACACGGCCCTTGCTTTCGAGGCCGAGCAACTGCCGCACGGTTGAACGCGAGCCGTCGCACGCGGCAACGTAACCGGCCTCGAGCTGGTAGTTGCCCTCGGGTGTTTCAATGGTCAGCAGCGCATGGTCCGCACGCTGCTCCAGCGCCACCACCTTGTTCTTCCAGCGGATGTCCACCAGCGGCAACTGCTGTGCGCGCTCCACAAGGTAACCCTCGGCGTAGTACTGCTGCAGGTTGATGAAGGCCGGGCGCTCGTGGCCTGTTTCGGGCAGCAGGTCGAAGCTGTACACCTCCTCGGTCCGCAGGAACACGCGGCCTTTGTTCCACGACACGCCCTTGGCCACCATGCGGCCGCCGCATCCCAGCCGGTCCCAGATCTCCAGCGTGCGCTTGGCGAAGCAGATGGCGCGCGAACCGGCCGAGAGCACGTTGTCGTTGTCGAGCAGCACGACAGGCACTTCGCGCTGCGCGAGGTCGATGGCGAGGCTCAGGCCGATGGGGCCGGCGCCGACGATGACGACGGGGCGGCGCACCGGTCGCGCCGCGTCCTGGTCGCGCGAGCGCACGTAGTCGAACACCAGCTTCTGGTAATCCATGGCTAACCTTCGAGCGTCTGCCACATCTGCACGTCGCGCTCGGCCGTCCAGATGCGCGGGTCGGGGTACTGCGTGGCCTCGTCGTAGCAGCGCGTCACGTCGAAGGGCATGCAGTGGTCGAAGATCACCCAGTGGCCGTACTTCGGCTCGAGCTTCGAGTACGTCTCCTTGTAGACCGCGTTGAGGTCCTTGCCGGCCTTCACGCCGGCCTGCACGCTCGCGTACACGTCGCTGATGAAGGCGCGCGTGCCGGCCAGGCCCTCGCGCACCTGCGCGGGGGTGGTGAGCGCCGCGCCGCGGCCGGGCACCAGCGCCACGGGGTCCAGCTTCGCGAGGTTGTCCAGGGTCTGCGGCCAGTCCTTGAAGTACGCATCGCCGGCATACGGCGTGGCGTCGAACTCCACGAGGTCGCCGGAGAAGAGGATGCGCTGCTGCGGCAGCCACGCCACCGTGTCGCCCTTGGTGTGGCCGCGCCCGAGCTGCAGCAACTGCACTTCGAGCTTGCCCAACCAGACCGACATCGCGCCGCTGAAAGTGATCGTCGGCCACGTGAGCCCCTCGGGCACCGACTCCACCGCGCGGAAAAGGCGCGGGAAACGGCCGATCTCGCTGGCCTTGTCCTGCTCGCCGCGCTCCACGATCAGGTCGTAGGTGTCGCGGCTGGCGATCACATGCTCCGCCCCGTACCCCGAGGCGCCCAGCACGCGCACCGCGTGGTAATGGCTGAGCACCACGTACTTGATCGGCTTGTCCGTCACCTCGCGGATGCGGCGCACCACGTCCTGCGCCATCACCGGCGTGGCCTGCGTGTCGATGACCATCACGGCGTCGTCGCCCACGATCACGCCCGTGTTGGGGTCGCCCTCGGCGGTGTACGCATACGCGTTGTCCGAGAGCCGGGTGAAGCTGACCCGCTTTTCCTCGAGGTCGGCCTGGGAGGCAAAAGTTTTGCTCATGTGAAATGCGTTCGTCAATGTCTAAGGTTTGATCTTAGTCAATGCGTTAGATAATGTCTAATCCATTCGGCTAGGTAAAAATACGGACGATGAATTCCAGCGACCCTGGGGAAGAAGGCGCCGCACGCGAGTCGCGCGGCATCCAGAGCATCGAGGTGGGCGGCCAGCTGCTGCTGGCGCTGGCGCACCTGGCGCGGCCCACGCCGCTGAAGGACCTGGCCGCCGAAGCCGGCATGAACGCCGCCAAGGCGCACCCTTACCTCGTGAGCTTCGGCAAGCTCGGCCTGATCCAGCAGGACCCTGCCACGGGCTACTACGGCCTTGGCCCGCTCGCGCTGCAGCTGGGCCTGATCAGCCTGCAGCAGGTCGACCCTATCCGGCTGGCCAGTGCCGAGCTGCCCGCGCTGGCGCGAACCATCGGGCAGACGGTGGGCATCGCGATCTGGGGCAACCGCGGGCCCACCTTCGTGCGGCTGGAGGAAGGCCCCACCGCCGTGCACGTGAACATGCGGCACGGCACGGTGGTGTCGCTGCGCGAGACGGCGTCGGGCAAGCTGTTCGCGGCCTTCATGCCGCGCGAGAAGGTGCTCGATGCGCTGTCGCTCGAAGCGGGCGCGCCCAAGCAGCGGCTGGACCCGCGCTTCGAGGCGGAGGTGCGCAAGGTACGCGAGCAGCGCTTCGCCTCCATCGTCGACGGCACAGTCAAGGGCGTGAGCGCCATCTCCGCCCCGGTCTTCGACGGCTTCGGCAAGATGGTGCTGGCGCTCACCGCCATCGGCCCGAGTGCCGCACTGAGTGCGGACCCCGCGAGCAAGGCGGCAAAGGAACTGGTACGGTGCGCGGACGCCATCTCGGCGAAACTGGGCGCCCTGCCCGCAGCGGCTTCGGCCTGAAGGACAAGACATGGAAACGCAGTACACGCCGCCCGCTGTGTGGACCTGGAACCGCGAGAACGGTGGCCGGTTCGCCAAGATCAACCGGCCCGTCGCCGGTGCCACGCACGACAAGGAGCTGCCGGTGGGCCGCCACCCGCTGCAGCTGTATTCGCTGGGCACGCCCAACGGCGTGAAGGTGACGGTGATGCTGGAGGAGCTGCTCGCACTCGGCCACAAGGGCGCCGAGTACGACGCGTGGCTCGTGAAGATCAACGAGGGCGAGCAGTTCGGCAGCGGGTTCGTAGCCATCAACCCCAATTCCAAGATTCCCGCGCTGGTCGACCGCAGCGGCCCGCAGCCGGTCCGCGTGTTCGAGTCGGGCGCGATCCTGCTCTATCTCTCCGAGAAATTCGGCGGTGCGTTCATGCCCACCGAAACCGCCGCGCGTGCCGAGTGCCTCTCGTGGCTGATGTGGCAGATGGGCAGCGCGCCTTTCCTCGGGGGTGGCTTCGGCCACTTCTATGCGTACGCGCCGGAGAAGATCGAGTACGCCATCGACCGCTACGCGATGGAGACCAAGCGCCAGCTCGACGTGCTGGACAAGCGCCTGGCCGACAGCCGCTACATCGCGGGCGACGACTACACGCTGGCGGACATTGCCATCTGGCCCTGGTACGGCGCTTTGGCGAAGGGCCAGCTGTACGGCGCGGGCGAGTTCCTGCAGGTGCAGGCGTACACGAACGTGCTGCGCTGGACGAACGAGATCGCGCAGCGGCCCGCCGCGCGCCGCGGCCGCATGGTCAACCGCACGTGGGGCGAGCCCTCGAGCCAGTTGCACGAGCGGCACGACGCGTCGGACTTCGAGAACAAGACACAGGACAAGGTGCAGGCATGATCACCCTCTACGATTGCTCGACCGCCCCCAGCCCGCGCCGCGCGCGCATCCTGCTCGCCGAGAAGGGCGTGAAGCACGAGACGGTGCAGGTGGACCTGCGCAACAACGAGCAGCTGGGCGACGCTTTCCGCGCGATCAACCCGCTGTGCACAGTGCCGGTGCTTGTGACGGAAGAAGGCGGCAAGCTCACCAGCAACGCGGCGATAGCGGCGTACCTCGAAGCGCGCTATCCCGAGCCTGCCCTCATGGGCATCACGCCGCTGGAGAAGGCGGAGGTCGCGCACTGGAACTGGCGGGTGGAATTCGAGGGCTTGATGGCCATCGCCGAGGCCATGCGCAACACCGCGCCTTCGCTCGCCAACCGCGCGCTGCCCGGCCCGAACGACTACGTGCAGATCCCCGAGCTGGGCCAGCGCGGTTTGAAGCGCGTGCAGCAGTTCTTCGACGTGCTGGAAGAGCGGCTGGCGGGGCGCGAGTACGTCGCGACGGACCGGTTCAGCCTGGTGGACATCACGGCGGTGGTGGCTGTGGATTTTGCGCGCGTGGTGAAGGTGAAGGCGGGGGAGCAGCATCCGAATTTGCTGCGGTGGCGGGGGGCGATGGGGCAGCGGGGGGCGATCTCGCTCTAGTCGCGGCGTCTAAAGTGTCAGCAGGGCTTTCCCAGAAGACTTCCGCTTGCCTCACGTCGGGCGAATGCAGGCCGATATATGTCACCCGCTTGCCGTGAAACTCAGGATTCCGGGCAAGGAACTCGAGCAGGTTCCTTTCCAGCTCGGGAGCCTGCTGATACAGAAAGAGGGCGTGCCTCTCCCGCGTCTCAAGCTCCTCATCCTCCCTTAGGTCGACGAAGACCGAATGCCCAGCCAATTCGATGAACAGGCCATACGACGTCGTCCCGTCAACTGTGTAGGTACCAAGCTTGCCCAGTGGACTCGATCCGCGCTCTTTGTCCATGCCGAGGTGCGGCGAAGTGCTCTTGTCAAACAACAGGACATCAACGCCGAAAAAGAACAAGCTGAGAAGAAGCGCCGGAACCCAGAGAAGGCTTTCGCTCGTCGACCAAGCAACTATCCCTGCGAAGATGCAGGCTGCGGGCCGAAGGAATTTTTTCGGACTATTCACGTTTACCCACGCCGGTTTAACAGTGGACTCGGAGCAGTACCCATCGCTCCGAGGTCAGCGACTCATCAGGTCAACAAGCTGCATCGGCGTAGTCCATGAGGAGGTGAAAAATGGAAGGATAGGTATCGCCCACCTCTTCGCCCTCGCTCCCATCGATTACATAGACTGTCTCCGATCCAGGCCGGACGCAAATCTCCAGATAGTCGGACTTTCCAACCACGGTCATCCCTTGCCGGTAATTGGATGCAGCAACGAAGTTCGAGCCGAGTCGAAGGGCGCCGTTCGGCCTGGCAAGCTCTGCAAACGTACTTACGAATTCTCCGATCACGTTCGAAAACGAGCTTGCCGTTTCGATAGCACCGGCTTCATTCAGCTTCCGCGGCCAGTTTGAAGTAGCGGCCATGGCGGCTTGCCGAGCCAAGTCGATCGGGACATTTGACAACCGCGACCGGTTACGCACATATGCGAGATCGCGTGCGCGCTTGCCGTTCCGCTGCGCCAGCCAAAGGGAAACTGCAAAAGCCACTGCGAGGAGAACGGCGCCAATAGAGAGAGTCAGACCCAAGTGATGTCCAATCGCCTCGGCGCTGGTCACCGTACCAACAACGCACAGATCGCTTCCTGGAACGATCTGGCGCCCCCAATCGCCAAAGCAATCTGCTGCAAGGCCGATCCCTTGTCACCCTCATAGCAGCTCTGGGTCGCGGCAAGCAATTTCGACTTGAATTCGTCCAGGCGCAGTTGGCGCTCGTTCATCAACACGGGACATGCCAGAGTGGAGCCCGTCAACCGCAGACCCAGCTTCCTGAGACCCCCGGCGGGAGCGATTTCGTTCCAGTCAGTGATGTCGAACACGCGACCTTGGGAACTCAGCAGCTTCCATTCACCTGCCCGGGAGCGACGCACCTTGTCCGCGAAGAGGGATCGGCGATGAGCACACAGGTCATCGTCCGAGAGGGCCAGATAGAAGTAGCCCTCTCTCCAGACGACGACGGGATACGCGAAATTGTTCAGTTGATCGGTCATCACCTCTAGAACCTCGTTCGTCAAGTTGGTACGAACCGCCGGCCTCGTGAACTGCAAGGCCTGCAGGTTTTCAGAAGAACCGGCTTGGCTCGCTGGATGGAGTCCGAGTTCAGTGTGCCGGCTATCAAGCTTGAGGCGCGCAAGGCGTTCGAATCCAACGTGCATGAACGTCGGTCCGCTCAGCCGCCCAGTCGCTCTCCAGGTCTGAAACGGTATCGATCGTCGGGTCGCGTTCCAGAAGAACGCCGACACTGACATGGTACGGCTCGTCCGGATCCACGTGATCGACATCCCCGCACAGGAACTGCCAGTCACCGTCTTCGTGAGACACCAGACGGACGCCTCGTTCGCGCCTGAACACATGTCCGCAGCAATAGACACCCAGGCGGCGGTCGGGAAAGGCCATGAAGGTCATTGCCTGAGCCTCGCTCGTCAATGTGAAATGAATCGGAGGCCGCGTAGAAGCGTGGCCTGCACGGGTCGAATGAACCATCAGTGCCTACGCGAGGGAAGGTACTCTGTGCAGATCCCAAATATTCGGATCCTCAACCTGCAGGTATTCCTCGAACCATCTCCAGCCTTTCGATCGGACCATCATCGCTTCGGACGGCGACACGGGGATCAAATATGCAAACACCAATGGCGGTACCGAGGAAAACTCGACCAAGGCTTCTTCGAAGGGGGACGGATTGGTCACAAAGACCTCCGTCAACTTCGAGCCGCTTATCACCGGCGCACCAAGCGGCACAACCTGGCCTCTCAGCAAAGCATTGCCTTTCGACAGGCGTTCTTCAGCCACGTAGAGCAACAGCTTTGCGAGTTCTCGATCGTCAAAGCGGCGCTCCGCACTCAAAAGCAGTTCCTGACGAATCCTCTTCGAGCTTGGAGTGCTCAGGGGATGGTGGCTCAAGCCGATGGTCCCCAGCGTGTTCACGCCGGAACATGGCCGATCGGCGATCTCCACCACCTGGATGCCGTGCACCCTCGACTCATCAGACCACCCTTGCGAGATCGGGCCGATGTGATCTTCGATATGCGCGGGCAGCCCGACCAGCTCGTCATCTGCCATTGTCGCTCCTGTTGCACTGGATACAGCGAAGGCGGGTTCCGCGATTGTATTCATCAAGCACCCCCTTGCGGTCTTTGCCGCCCAGGTCGCGGTCTCTCCAAGGCGGAATGTGGTCATTGTCCCAATCCTTGCCTTTCTCACCGGGTTTGGAGGTGACCTCCCTGTCACACGTCGAACACACCTTGTTCCCATCGGCCCCGTCCTCAGCCTCGTCCCAATTGGCCTGCTCGGTCCCTTTTCGTACTCGCGAAGGGCGCTTGGTTACGTCCTTTTTGGGTTCCTCTTTCGCTTCATCACGAGTCGCCCAGTCGCGAATGACGTCATTGGCGACGTCACTGCACGCCTTCAAGACCGCGACGCTCGCAGCCAAAGCGGCTGCGGAACACAAGGGATTGGCCAGGCACGCGACTGCAATCGGTACGGCCTTGCCCTCGGGATCCGTGTAATTCAGCCCGTTCTGGAGCGCATAGTCATATCGATTGAGGCCCGCTCTCAAGCCGGTGGAATCGGGCTGGATATAGCGCCCGCACGAAGGGCAATAAGTCCGCCAGAAATTCTCGTTCAGACCACTTTCAGCGTCTGGTGTTTGCCCGGGCAACAGCAGCGATAGTGCAGTCGATGGCCTGGTGGCAGCCAAACGAGTGGCCGTTCCTGCTGTAACAGAGACCAGCGGCCCGGACGGCTTGTTGCTTCCGAACGCCGAATAAGGCCATTGCCATGCGACCTGCTTGGAGTTGTCGGTGACAACTCGCGGGGTTCCGAGGTGATCGGAGTGGATTGCATACAGCTTTCCATTGCTGTAGACAGCCACTGGAACCGCGGTTCCGTTCCCCGTGGGAATCCAGATGTACTCGGCGTTTCCTTTGCCTGTGGCAGAACCGTTGCCGTAGTGACCAAGGAGTGCCCACTCCGGCATTTGGCCATCGCCGTACACGAATGCTTGCCCGAGGCTCGCGGTCGCTGCACTCCCTTTCGCAAACAGCCAATCAAAGTTCTTGCGCAGCCAGTTGACGAAGGCGTTGCCGAGTTCGCTTTCATTCGGCAGCGTCTGAGCCACTTCGGGTTCGCTCTTGAACACACGTTGCCCGAGTGCGTTATGGAGATAGCGCACTGCAGCGGCTTCGCCGTCCTTGACGATCTCCACTCTGCTAAGCCGGTTCATATCGTCGTAAACGAACTTACGCAGCCCGTCGCTGGTCATCGCCCCGTTCTCGTCGACGCTGAAATTGACCGTGGCGTTCGTCGTGGAAACAGCCTGGCCGTTCTGCGTCTTCGTGAGTGTCTGCGTGAAGCCGAGCAACCTGTTGCTTGCCGGGTCGATCTTCAGGGCCTGATTCGAGCTCTGCGCGAGGTTCGGCGCATCGAACGTGCCTTCGAGGTCCACGTCGCTACCCTGCGTCTCGATCGCGGTGAGCCGGTTCGAGTTCGCGTCGTAGGTGTAGACGCTCTTCGCGCCCGCACGCTCGAAGGTCGTTAGCCGGTTGCGCTTGTCGTAGCCGGCCGTCCACGTGATCGGCACGGTGTACAGCTCGGAGACGGTTGTCGTGCCGACGACCACGCTGCGGCTCGCCCACAAGTCCTGGGTGATGCCGACCATCCTTGCGGCGGCGTCATAGGTGTAGCGCGCGAACTCGTTGGAGGTCATGCGCCCGTCCTGGTCGAAGGTGCGGTTCGCCTTCGCGCCGTTGAACCAGTCCCACGATTTCGGCTGGCCGAGCGGCGTGTGCTTCAAGTTGCTGACGAGAGCAACCCACGTCTTGTTCTTCCCCGGCTCCAGCACGTCGATGCCGGTGATGCGCCCGGCTGTGCGCTTGAACACCACCTTCAGGCCGCTCGGGTACACCATTCCCGTCAGGTCGCCATTGGTGTAGCTGTAAGCCACCCGGTACGAACTCGGATTGCTGGGGTTGTCGTTCGTGAAGGTTGTCTTGTCCAGCACGCGGCCATGCAAGTCCCGCGTGTACAAGGTGCGGCCCGAGCTGTCTTCGATCTTGGAGATGAAGCCGGCGATGTCGTAGGTGATGCGCACGGTGCTGCCCGCGTGGTAGCGGATCACGACGGGACGCCCGAGCACATCGCGCTCGATCTGCGTCACCTGGCCTTTGGCATCGCGGCTCTCGACCACGTCGCCGCGGCGATCGCGCTTCAAGGTGACCGTGCCGATGTCCGGGCTGCTCTCACGCATGACTTCGCCGAACGCGTTCACGGCGTAAGAGGTCTTGACGTTCTTCGGGTCGGTCACCTCGGTAAGCTGGTCCAGCGCATTCCATGCCTGCGAAGCTGACTCGTTGTCCGCGAAGGTGGTTGCCGTGATCCGGCGCAGCGCGTCCAGAGACTGGCGCGTCGTCTGGTTCAGCGGGTCGGTCTGCGCGACGCGCTCGCCGTTGGCGTCGTAGGACAGCTGGGTGTTTTGACCGGCGGCGCCTTGGACCGCAGCCACCTGGTTCAGCGCATTGATGACGCGTGATGTCGTCAGCGCGATGTTGCCCGCGGCATCCTTCACGTCTTGTCGCACGGCATTGCCTTCGCCGTCCAAGGTGTACGCGATGACGCCACCCTGGCTGTCAGAGGCACCTACGAGGCGCTGCGCGGCGTCGTAGGTGTACTGCACCTGGTAGCCGTTGGGAAGCGTGGCGCTGGCGAGTTGCCCCGTGGGCGTGTAGGTGTAGCTGCTCGCCTCGCTGCCACGCACCTGCGTGAGCAATCGGCCGCGGCCGTCATAGGTGTAGCGGGTGACGAGTCCGCTGGGATCAGTCTGCGTCAGCACGCGCCCGCCGGCGTCATGCGTGTAGACCGTCTCCAGGCCGAGCGGGTCCTTCTCTCGGATGCGGTTGCCCACGCTGTCGTACGCGTACTGCCACGTGGCGCCTTCTGAGTCGGTCATGGACGTGGGCAGGTTGTTCGCGGCGTAGGTCCAGCGCCACGTGCGCACTTCGCCCGTCGCCGTGTCGGTTACGGTCCGGGTGAGCAGGTTGCCCAAGGCGTCCCACGTGGACTCTGTAATGCGACCCGGTTCCGTGACGCGCACAGGCCGACGCAGCGTCGGATGCCAATCGGTCTGCGTCGTCTGCGCTTCGGGCCGGTTGGCAGCGCGGGTCTGCGCCGTCTGCAGGCGGCGCGTCCCATCCCAGGTGAAGAGGGTCGTGATGCCGAGGAAGTCGGTTTCACTCACCACAAGGCTGTTGGCATCCAGCGTGCGCTGCGCAACGCTCTCGCCTGCGACGCCCAGCGTGCTCGACTGCGTGAGCGCCAAACCACTTGCTGCTCCCGTCATGCGGGAGTACTGGTAGTTGCGCGTGGTGCCCAGTGCATCGCTGACCGCGGTGGACTGCTCGCTGTAGGCAACGCTGCGGCGGTGCGCGCCGCCAGCCAGTTCACTCACGGCCGCACGGCCGCTCGCGTCGTAGGCGTAGTTGCCCCAGCGCTGGCCGCGCTCGTCGACGAGGCCTGTGACTGCGTTCGGCCAGCGGGTGTCCTCATAGAGGTAGGCACGGCCGGTGCCCATGCTGTGCGTCGCCTGAACAAGGCGTGCGGCACTGTCGAAGCCGAACGAGACGCTATTGCCGTCGGCCCCGACGACACGAACGAGCCGCCCGGCCGCATCCCAGTCGAACGTCATCGACCTGCCAAACGCATTGCTCACGCGCGCAAGCTGGCCGCCCGCATAACCATAGGTATAGGCCCAACCGTTGCTGCCACGCATCACCAGCAGGCGGCCGGTGGCCTTCTCGAACTCGTAAACCGTTTCGTCGTGCAGGCGCCTCACGACGATGCGATCGCCCTCGTCGGTCATCGAGTCCGCGTTGCCGTCGGCCTGCCAAGTGGCAGGCCCTGAGGTCGCTACAGCTGGCGGCGGGCAGTCCACGCCGGAGGGGCAGGACCAGTTCGCGCCCGCGCCAGCAGGGACGGCTGCATTGCGGAAACGGCTCGATGTCCCATCACCGAAGAGGACCGTGCGCCACTCGGTTCCCAGCGCCACTCGATGCGCGTGGTTGTGGCTCCAGTGCGTTCCAAGGCCCGCCGCAGGCAGCTCGTCCCAGCGGCTGGCGTAATGCCGCGTGAACTCCAGCGGATGCAGCGCTGCATCCTGCAAGTCGGCTTCTTCCAGCAGCTTCGTGCCGCTCGTGAGCTCGATCGGGAATTCGGTGCGGTGGCACATCTGCGCCTGCAAGGCAGGCCGCCCCAGCACCGTCATCTTCACCACGGCGCGGTTGGTGCAGCCTTCGCACGCAATCGACACCAGTGCTTCGCGAGTCGCGCCCACCAGGTCCCACGTCGACGAGTACTTGATCCGCACCTGCCCGTTCGCATCGGTGTACGGCGTACTCTCGAACGTGAAGCCCCCGAAGTTCCCCGTGTGCGGATACAGCAGCACCATCACACCCGCCTTCGGCGTGCCCTGCATCACCGTGGCCGTGAAGACTACGGGGCCCTCACCAACGTTGATGGTCCTTCCGCCATTGGAAGCCACAGTCCGCGGCGTAGGCGTCGTGCAACCGACCCCGTCCGTCGTGAAGTACGGGTCGTCGCAAAAGCAGGTCGGAAACGACCCCCAGGCCGTGAAGCCGAGCGTGGCGTTCGCCGGGCACGAGAAGTCGCCCGGCTCCGCATACAGCCCCGACACGGTGTTCATCGTCCCGTCCGTGTACTGGCAATACTGGTTGCCGGACATCGCCGTGTAGATGCCCTGGAAAGTGCGCGTGCCGCGGTACTTGATGCACGCGTCTTCCTTGACGCAGCTTGCGGTCCACCGCTGCGAAGCGGCCCACCACGAGGCCGTGCACCTGGACAGGACTTGCACCTGCCCGCCGGCATGCGCCGGCAGTGAAGGAAAGAAGAAAAACGCGGCTGCAAGAAGCGCAGGCGCGGTACTGCTCATGAACGCGCGAATGCGCGCCAGAAGCATCGTCGGCATCGGTAGGTCCCCCCTCGGTTTCGATCCGGGTGGGACCTTAATGGCGGCGGGGCCCGCCTGTGAACTGTTAGTTCTAACAGGGCACCCATACGTCTCGGTAGTTGACTCCGCTCAATACGCCCGCGGCCGAGAACTTGCATGCTCCAACCACCTATGAAGCTCACGGTCTTCACGGACTACAGCCTGCGGGTGCTGATCTACCTGGCCACGCAGCCCGAACGACGCGCGACGATCGCGGAGGTGGCGGCCGCGTTCTCGGTCCCGGAGAACCACCTCGTCAAGGTCGTCCACTTCCTCGGAAAGGCGGGCATGCTCGCCAACGTGCGCGGCAAGGGCGGCGGCATGCAGCTGGCCACCGCACCGGAGAACATCCGCGTAGGCAACGTCATCCGCGCCACCGAAGGCGACCCGGTCCTCGCCGAATGCTTCGCCGGCGGCGGCTGCGACTGCGCGATCGTGCCCACCTGCCGCCTGCGCGGCGTGCTCGGCGAAGCGCTCGTCGCCTTCTTCGGCGTGCTCGACAGCTACACCGTGGCCGACCTCGTCACGAACCGTGAACAGCTCGCGAAGATCCTGTTCGCGCCGCCCCCGGCTGCGAATCCGCGGCCGGCCGAAGGTACCAGCCCAGCTGCCGGTTGAGGCGCACCACCTCGCCCACCACCACCAGCGCGGGTGCCTTCACGGCCTGCGCCGTCGCGACGGCGGGCAGCGTCAGCAGCGTCGCCTGCACCACGCGCTGCTGCGGCAGCGACACCTGCTCCACCACCGCCGCTGGCGTGTCCGCGCGCAGGCCATGCGCCACCAGCTCGCGGCAGATGCGCGCGAGCGAACCCACGCCCATGTAGAAAACCACGGTCTGGCGCGGCCGCGCCAATGCGGCCCAGTCCGGCTGCGATGCGGCGTCGCGGCCATGGCCCGTCACGAAGACGACACTCGACGCATGGTCGCGGTGCGTGAGCGGGATGCCCGCATACGCACCCATGCCCTGCGCCGCGGTGATGCCGGGCACCACCTCGAACTCGATACACGCTTCGGCCAGCGCCAGCGCTTCCTCCCCTCCGCGCCCGAACACGTAGGGGTCGCCGCCCTTGAGCCGCACCACGTCGTTGCCCTCGCGCGCCAGCCGCACGAGCAGCTCGTTGATCTCTTCCTGCGGCAGCGTGTGGTTGCCGTCCTGCTTGCCCACGTACACCCGCCGCGCGCCGCGCGCCACGAGGTCCAGCACGCCGTCGCCCACGAGGCAGTCGTAGAGCACGAGCTTCGCGTTCGCGAGCAGCCGCGCCGCCTTCACCGTGAGCAGGTCCGCCGCACCCGGGCCCGCGCCGACGAGCCACACCTTGCCTTGTTTTTCCATGCGTGCATGGTCCGCGTGCCCTGCGTCCGCAGCCTTGAACCAGATCAAGGATGAATGGCACGCCCTTGCGGATGATCGACCGCAATCATCCCAAGGAGAGAAGCAATGTCGACACGACGCAACCGCCTCACGGCCCTGGCCCTCGCCACGGTCGCCGCATCGGGGCTCGCCCTCGCGCAGCAGCAGCCGCCGCAGCAGCCGGCGCCGCACAAGGCCGTGCCCCCTGCCGAGGTGAACTACCAGGCGGGCGGCTCGCCGCTGGCGACGGAGCCGATGTACCAGAGCACCAACCCCAAGGCGCCGGCGATGACGCAAGCGGAGTTCGACAAGGCACGCCAGCTGTACTTCGAGCGCTGCGCGGGCTGCCACGGCGTGCTGCGCAAGGGCGCCACGGGCAAGCCGCTCACGCCCGACATCACGCTCGGCAAGGGCACCGACTACCTCAAGGTGTTCATCGCCTACGGCTCGCCCGCGGGCATGCCCAACTGGCTCACGTCCGGCGAGTTCGACGACAAGACGGTCGACATGATGGCCCGCTACATCCAGCACGACCCGCCCCAGCCGCCCGAGTTCGGCATGGAGCAGATGAAGGCCACGTGGAAGGTGATCGTGCCACCGGACCAGCGCCCGAAGAAGAAGATGAACGCGTACAACGTGCAGAACATCTTCTCCACCACGCTGCGCGACACGGGTGAGGTGGCGCTGATCGACGGCGACACCAAGAAGATCATCAACATCGTCAAGACGGGCTACGCGGTGCACATCTCGCGCCTGTCCGCGTCCGGGCGCTACCTCTACGTGATCGGCCGCGACGCCAAGATCAACATGATCGACCTGTGGATGGAAAAGCCCGACAACGTGGCCGAGCTGCGCGTGGGCCTCGAAGCGCGGTCCGTCGAGACGAGCAAGGCCAAGGGCTACGAGGACAAGTTCGCCATCGCGGGCGCCTACTGGCCGCCGCAGTACGTGATCATGAAGGGCGACACGCTCGAGCCGATGCGCATCGTCGGCACGCGCGGCATGACCGTGGACAAGCAGGAGTACCACCCCGAACCTCGCGTGGCGTCCATCGTCGGCAGCCACTTCAAGCCGGAGTTCATCGTCAACGTCAAGGAGACCGGCAAGACGCTGCTGGTCAACTACGCGGACGTGAACGCGCTGAAGGTCACCGAGATCGGCACCGCGCGCTTCCTGCACGACGGCGGGCTCGACTCCACCAAGCGCTATTTCATGGTGGCGGCCAACCAGAGCAACAAGATTGCCGCGGTGGACCTGAAGGAAGGCAAGCTCACGCAGCTCATCGACGTGGGCAAGATCCCGCACCCGGGCCGCGGCGCCAACTTCAAGCACCCGAAGTTCGGGCCCGTGTGGTCCACCGGCCACCTCGGCGACGAGACCATCTCCCTCATCGGCACCGACCCCGTGAAGAACAAGGCCAGTGCCTGGAAGGTGGTGCAGACGCTCAAGGGCCAGGGCGGCGGCTCGCTCTTCCTCAAGACGCACCCGAAGTCCACCAACCTGTACGTCGACACGCCGCTGAACCCCGACCCGAAGATCTCGCAGTCGATCGCGGTGTTCGACATCAACAACCTCGACAAGGGCTACAAGGTGCTGCCCATCGCCGAGTGGGCCGGCATCAAGGACGGCGGTGCCATGCGCGCGCTGCAGCCCGAGTACAACAAGGCCGGCGACGAGGTGTGGGTGTCGGTGTGGTCCGCCAAGGACAAGCAGAGCGCCATCGTCGTCATCGACGACAGGACGCTCAAGCCCAAGGCGATCATCAAGGACCCGAAGCTCGTCACGCCGACGGGGCACTTCAACGTCTACAACACGCAGCACGACGTGTACTGAGATGAAGGACTGTCATGCCGGGCTCGACCCGGCATCCACGGTGGAGAGCAGCGCTCGACGATGGACCCCGGGTCGAGCCCGGGGTGACAGGCTGTTGCTGCTGCTGGTGGGGGCGGCGCTGTGCGTTGCCGCATCCGCGCAACCGGATGCCACGCGCCAGCGCGAGCTGGTGCGCATGGTGCGGCAGGACTGCGGGTCCTGCCACGGCATGCACCTCACCGGCGGGCTCGGCCCCGCGCTCACGGCGGCGCGCCTGGGCGACTGGCCGCTCGAAGCGCTCGAGGCCACCATCCGCAACGGCCGGCCCGGCACCCCCATGCCGGGCTGGGCGCCGATGCTTTCCGCAGAGGAGGCGCGCTGGATCGCGCGGCAGCTGCAACTGGGTTTCCCGCAGGAGGCGCGATGAGGCGGCGCGCATTCATGGCCGCCGCAAGCGGGTTGGCACTTTCGTCCTGCGGCAATCTTCCCGCGCCGCGCGGCACAGGTGACCTCGGCGTCGTCGTGGCCCGCGCCAGCGGCCAACTCGCCGTGGTCGACACCACCGAGCGGCGGTTGCTCGGCCGCATCGACGGCCTGGGCGACCTCTCCCACGCGAGCGTCGTCTATGCACGCGACGGCGCGAGCGCCTACGTCTTCGGCCGCGACGGCGCGATGACGCACGTCGACGTCGCACGCCAGCGCATCCTCGCGCGCGTGCAACAGGCCGGCAACAGCATCGGCGGCGCCATTTCGCAGGACGGCAGGCTGGTCGCCGCGCAGAACTACACACCCGGCGGCGTGAAGGTGTTCGATGCGCGCACGCTCGCCCAGGTGGCGGACATACCCGCCACGTACATCGCCGCCGACGGCAGCACGCAACGCTCGCGCGTGGTGGGCCTGGCGGACCTGCCCGGCTCGCGCTTCATCTTCTCGCTGTTCGACGCGGGCGAGATCTGGATCGCCGACCTTTCCGACGCGAAGCAGCCGCGCATCACGAAGTTCGCCGGCGTGGGCCGCCAGCCCTACGACGCGCTCGTCACGCCCGACGGCCGCCACTACATCGCGGGCCTGTTCGGCCAGGACGGGCTCGCGCACATCGACCTGTGGGAGCGCGAGCCGCGCGTGCGCCGCATCCTGCCGGGCTACGGCCGCGGCGAGACGCCGCTGCCCGTCTACAAGATGCCGCACCTGCGCGGCTGGGCCGTCGCCGGCCGCGAGGCCTGGCTGCCCGCCATCGGCCGCCACGAGGTGCTCGTGGTGGACACGCTCACATGGCAGGAAGTGGCGCGCGTGCCCGTCGCCGGGCAACCCGTGTTCGTCATGGCGCGGCCCGACGGCCGCCAGGTGTGGGTGAACTTCGCCGTGCCCGACTACGACAACGTGCAGGTGATCGACACGGTGACGAAACAGGTGGTGCGCACGCTGCAGCCCGGCAAGGCGGTGCTGCACATGGAATTCACGCCGCGCGGCGAGGCCGTGTGGATCAGCTCGCGCGACGCCGACCGCGTGACGGTGGTCGACACCGCGTCGTTCGCCACGCTCGCGCAGCTGCCCGTGCCGCAGCCCAGCGGCATCTTCTTCAGCGCGCGCGCAGGCCGCATCGGCCTCTAGCAGGACAACCCGCATGCAGTTGCACCCCCAGGACCTCGCCCTGCTCAACGACTACCAGCACCACTTCCCGCTGGTGGAGCGGCCCTTCGATGCCATCGCGCAGGAGCTCTACACCACCGAGCAGCACGTGCTGCAGGCCTTGCGCGCAGGCAGGCGCGCGGGCCACATCAGCCGCATCGGCGCCGTGTGGCGGCGCGGCGCAGGGGGCGCGGCCGCGCTGTGCGCGCTCAAGGTGCCTTACGACCGCCTGCCGGCGGTGGCCGACGCCGTGAGCCACGAGTTCCGCGTCACGCACAACTACCAGCGCGACCACGAATGGAACCTCTGGTACGTGGTGACCGCGCGCGACGAGGCCGCGGTGCGTGAAACCGCCGACCGCATCGCGCAGGCCGCCGATGTGCCGGCGCTCTTCCTGCCCATGGTGCGCGCCTACCGCGTCGACCTCGCGTTCGACCTGCGCGCGCGCCACGCGGCGGCAAGGCCGCTCAAGGCACCCGAGCCGCAGTGCGACCCGGTGGCGCCGTGGCAGCAGCCGCTGGCGGCGCTGGCCGAGCACGGCATGCCGCTCATCCCGCGCCCGTACAACGCGTGGGCGAGGCACCTGGGCTGGCCGGCGGACGTGGTGCTGCGCACGCTGCACCAATGGAAGGCCCACGGCACGCTGCGCCGCTTCGGCGTGGTGGTGCGGCACCACGGCCTGGGTTTCGACTCGAACGCGATGACCGTCGTGAACGCGCCTGCGCGCCTTGCCGACGAGATCGGCCTGCGCATCGGCGCGCAGCCCGGCGTCACGCTCGCGTATCGCCGCGTGCCGGCCGAGGGCTGGCCCTACAACCTCTACTTCATGGTGCACGGGCGCGAGCGGCCCGAGGTGCGCGCGCTGGTGCGCAGTGCGCTCGCCGCGGCCGGCGCCTCGAACCTGCCGCACGAGACGCTGTTCAGCGTCCGCCGCTTCAAGCAGACGGGCGGGCGCTACTTCGCCGAGCCGCTGGAGGCAGCCTAATGTCTTTGTCAAGAAGAGTGCGTAAGGGATGCGATGAACGGCTGGCGGTTGTGAAGCATCGCCCACAGGACGTTCACGCGACGGCGGGCCAAGGCGATCAAGGCTTGGTGATGCCGCTTTCCTTCCTGGCGCTTGCGCGCGTAGAAGGCTTTGCTGTCGGCGCATCGCAGCGAGGCGAAGGCCGATTGGTAGAACACACGTTTGAGGCCTTTGCTGCCGCCGCTGGGGCGTTTGAGCCAGCGGGTCTTGCCGGACTGCTTCAGGATCGGTGCGAGGCCGGCCGCGGCCGCGAGGCTGTCAGCCGACTTGAATCGTGCGATGGAGCCTGCCTGGGCGATGAATTCCGCCGTGAGGATGGCCCCCATGCCGGGCAGGCTGAGGATGAGGGCCGCATCAGGGTGGAGAGCCAGGCGCTGCTCGATCTCGCTGTCCAATGCCTTGAGCCGCACGATGCAGCTCAAGGCTTCGACGGCGAGCTCCTTGATCAGGCGCGCGGTCAACGTCTGGCCAGGCACGGCGATGCGCTGGCGCTCAGCGCACCGCAAGGCCACTTCGATCAGTTCGCGGCCGAAGCTGCGTCGCGCCAGCGGTCCCAGCTGCGCGGCGATGCCCGCGTCACCGGCGCTGCGCAACTCTTCAGGCGTGACGTAACGCGCCAGCAGCGTCAGCGCCGTCTTGCTGGTCAGGTCCAGTGCGTGTTCGAGCTCGGGGAAGATGCCGACCAACAGGTCGTGCATGCGCGCCAGGCGCCGCGTCTGATCGGTCGTGAGGTCGTGACGGCGCGAGACGAGCAAACGCAACTCGATGTCCAGCTCGGTCTCGGCGCTGACCACGCGCAGATCGGCGCGCGTGCGCACCTGATCGGCAATCACACGCGCATCACGCGGGTCGCTCTTGGACTCGCCTCCCACGGTGCCTTGGCGTGCCCTGTTGACGGCAAGGCCGGGCACATGCACGAGAGCAAAGCCCCCATCGAGCAGCACGGCCTGCGCCAGCGCGGCGATGCCACCGAGCACGTCGATGCCCACGCGCACGGGGGCGGGCAGCTGCCGCAGCTCATCCGTGAGCCTCAACAGATCCTCCGGGGAGTTAAGAAGCTTCCGGTTCAACAAGACGGCGCCCGCAACATCAATGGCGCACACCCAGTGAACCTCCTTGGCAATGTCGATGCCGACATAGGTGGTCATGAGCCGTCTCCTTCACGAAGCACAAGGCAACCCTTCCTCGCCGGCTACGCCCTACATAGCGATCGTTCGCAAAGCCTAATCAGCGGTCGAAAAGGGAGGGCGGAGAGGGGGAGGTGCCTCCGGAGCCATCGAGTGCAGCCAGCATGAAAGCCATCCCCTCCCGCCGCCTGGCGTCCATCATGGCATGCCACACCAGGCACCGATCTCTCGGCACTGAGAAAGGTAGGGCCGCATGAACGCCGCCGGTTTCGACACGGTGGACGCCAGGCTCATCGACCACCTGCACACGGGCTTCCCGCTCGCGGACAGCCCGTTTGCCGAGGTCGGCGCGGCGCTGGGCCTGCCGGAAGAGGAGGTGCTCGAGCGCCTGGCCCGGCTGCTCGCCGGCGGCGTGCTCACGCGCATCGGCCCGCTCTACCAGATCGAGCGCGCGGGCGGCAACTACCTGCTGGCCGCGCTGGAAGTGCCCGAGGCGCGCTTCGACGAAGTCGTGACGCAGGTCAACGCGCACCTCGAAGTCGCGCACAACTACCGGCGCGAACATCGCCTGAACATGTGGTTCGTGGTGGCCAGCGACACGCAGCAAGGCACGCAGGCGTGCATCGCCGCGATCGAGCGGGAGACGGGCCTGGCGGTGCACAGCTTCCCGAAGGAGCGCGAGTACCGCGTGGAGCTGCGCCTGCCCGCGTGCACCGATGGCGCCGCATTGCCGCCCCCCGCCGCGCCGATGCCGGCGCGCCAGCTCACCGGCGTGGTGCCGCTGGAGGCGCTGGACCGCCAGCTGATCGCCGCCACGCAAAGCGGCCTGCCTCTCGTGCCGCAGCCCTACGAGGCGCTCGGCGCCATGCTCGGCGTGGACGCGCGCGAAGTGCAGGCGCGCCTGGCCGCGCTGCTGGAGCGCGGCGTCATCCGCCGCATCGGCGCCGTGGCCAACCACTACCGCCTCGGCTACACGGCCAACGGCATGACGGTGTGGGACGTGGACGACCGCCACGTCGACGAGCTCGGCGAGCGCATCGGCCGCCTCGCGGGCGTGACGCACTGCTACCGCCGCACGCGCGCCCTGCCCGGCTGGCCCTACAACCTGTTCGTCATGCTGCACAGCCGCTCGCGCGCGGGCGTGGAGCTGCAGGCGCAGGCGGTGGCGGGCATCCTGGGCGAGGCGTGCCGGGGGCACGAGATCCTCTACAGCACCCGCGTGCTCAAGAAGACCGGCCTGCGCCTGGCGATGCCCTGAAGGAAGCCAGCAAGAAAGAAGGACCCCGTGCTCCGCATCTCCCAGTACCTGCGCGAAGTGGCGCAGGCCGAACGCACCGGCCGCTACCCGGCGGCGCCTGCAACACGCGCACGAGCGGGCGGGCCGCGCCCCGTGGTGATCTGGAACCTCACGCGCCGCTGCAACCTCACGTGCAAGCACTGCTATGCCCTGTCCGCCGACCATGCGTACCCCGGTGAGCTCGACGAAGCGCAGATGCTGGCCGTGCTGGACGACCTGAAGGCCTACGGCGTGCCGGCGCTCATCCTCTCCGGCGGCGAGCCGCTGCTGTCACCCCATCTCTGGGCGGTGGCGAGGCGCGCGCGCGAACTCGGCTTCCACCTGGGCCTGTCCACCAACGGCACGCTGATCGACGCCGCCATGGCGGACCGCATCGCTTCGCACGGCTTCGACTACGTGGGCATCAGCCTCGACGGCCTGCGCGAGACGCACGACAGGTTCCGCCGCCTCGAAGGCGCGTTCGATGCGTCGCTGGCGGCGCTTCGCATGTTGCAGGGTCGAGGCCTGAACGTCGGCATGCGCTACACGCTCACCGCGATGAACGCGCAGGACTTCGCGCCCCTGCTGGAGCTGATGCGCGCCGAGCGCATCGGCAAGTTCTACTTCTCGCACCTGAATTACGCGGGCCGGGGCAACATCCACCGCGCGCGCGATGCGCGTTTCGCCGCCACGCGCGAGGCGATGGACCGGCTGTTCCAGGCGGCGTGGAGCGCCGCCTGGAACGCCGAACCCGCCGAATACGTCAGCGGCAACAACGACGCCGACGGCGTGTACCTGCTGCGCTGGGTGCAGGCGCGCTGGCCCGAGTGGGCGGCGCCGCTGCGCGAGCGGCTCGTGGCGTGGGGCGGCAATGCGTCGGGCGTGGGTGTCGCCAACATCGACAACCTCGGCCACGTGCACCCGGACACGATGTGGTGGCACCACGACCTGGGCGACGTGCGCGAGCGGCCGTTCTCCGCGATCTGGGAAGACCGCGGCGATGCGCTGATGGACGGCCTCAAGCGCAAGCCGCGGCCGCTGCAGGGGCGGTGCGCGGCCTGCCCGCAGCAAGCCATCTGCGGCGGCAACACGCGCGTGCGGGCGCAGCAGGTGACGGGGAATGCGTGGGCGGAGGACCCGGGGTGCTACCTGGAAGACGCCGAACTGGGGATCGAACATGAAATGGCGTGAAGTGTGGATTCTCTGGATGCTTGGGCTCACGGCGGCAGCAGCTCATGCCCAGCAACCCGACGCCCCCACCCTCTTCGCCACGCACTGCGCCGCCTGCCACGGCGCGCAGCGCCTCGGCGGCATGGGCCCCGCGCTGCTGCCGCAAAGCCTGGAGCGCCTGCGCGCACCCGAGGCGCTGAAGGTGATCCGCGAGGGCCGGCCCGCGAGCCAGATGCCGGGCTTTGCGGACAAGCTCGCGCCCGAACAGATTGCCGCGCTCGGCGCGTGGATCTACACGCCCGTGGTGCCCGCGCCGCGCTGGAGCGACGACGACATCCGCGCCTCGCGCACCTTCGACGCCGCTTCACGCACGTGGCCCGCGAAGCCGCAGTGGGCCGCCGACCCGATGAACCTGTTCGTGGTGGTGGAAGGCGGCGACCACCACGTCTCGCTCGTCGACGGCGACAAGCTCGCCGTGATCCACCGCTTCCCCTCCCGCTTCGCCCTGCACGGCGGGCCGAAGTTCTCGCCCGAAGGCCGCTACGTGTACTTCGGCTCGCGCGACGGCTGGATCACCAAGTACGACCTGTGGAACCTGCGCGTGGTGGCCGAAGTGCGCGCGGGCCTCAACATGCGCAACGTGGCCGTCAGCGCGGACGGGCGGCACGTGATGGCGGCCAACTACCTGCCGCATTCGTTGGCGCTCTTCGACGCCGACCTCGACCTCGTGCGCTCCTATGCGGCCGCCACGCTCGACGGCAAGCAGTCATCCCGTGTGTCGGCGGTCTACGACGCCGCACCGCGCAACAGCTTCGTCGTCGCGTTGAAGGACATCCCCGAGCTGTGGGAGATCTCGTACGACCCCAGGGCCGAGCCGATCCATGACGGCCTCGTGCACGACCACCGCCTCGGCGAAGGCATCGCCAAGCCCGGCTACCTGAACGTGCGCCGCACGCCGCTGGACGAGCCGCTGGACGACTTCTTCTTCGACGGCCCGTACCGCCATGCCATCGGCACCAGCCGCGCCGGCGGCGAGGCGCAGGTGGTCAACCTCGACATCCGCCGCCGCGTCGCCACCGTGCCGCTCGCCGGCATGCCGCACCTGGGCTCGGGCATCACCTTCGCGTGGAACGGCACGCGCGTGCTCGCCACGCCCAACCTGAAGGACGGCGTGGTCAGCGTGATCGACATGAACGGCTGGAAGCCGGTGAAGCAGGTGGCCACGCCCGGGCCGGGCTTCTTCATGCGCAGCCACGAGAACACGCCCTATGCGTGGATCGATTCGATGATGAGCCCCACTGCGCGCGACACGCTGCTCGTCATCGACAAGCGCACGCTGGAGCCGGTGCGCACGCTCAGGCCCGCGCCGGGCCGCACGGTCGCGCACGTCGAGTTCACGCGCGACGGGCGCCATGCGCTCGTGAGCCTGTGGGAGAACGACGGGGCGCTGATCGTCTACGACGCGGCGACGCTCGAGGAGGTCAAGCGCATCCCGATGAGCAAGCCGGTGGGCAAGTACAACCTCGGCAACAAGCTGGCACGCTCGGAAGGCACCTCGCACTGAGCCTGCGGGTCAGGATGCCGGCGTGGCCGGCGTGAACGTGCTGCGCTCCGCGACCTCGCGTTGCTCTTCGCTGTAGCAGGCGACCCGGCTCGGGTACGCCAGCGCCGTGCGCGAGAGGTTGCGCACCGCGTTGACCGCGGCCGCGCGGTTCTGGTCGGCCGCAACCACCATGATCCCGACGCCGAACTCCGGCCGCCACTCGTGCGCGCCCAGGTGCACTTCCGAAGGTTTCTCGCCGCTGCCGAGCGTGACAGGCCGCCCCAGCCGCTCGCGGATGCGGCGTGCGAGCAGCATCAGCTCGCCTTCGTCGCGTACGCGACGCAGCAGCAAGAGGAACGTGTCCGTGCCCAGCCGGCACATCTGCGTGCCTTGCGGCAACGTGTTGCGCAGGCGCGTGGCCAGCACGAACAGCGCCTGGTGCTGCTCGGCCCGCCCGTGCAGGTTTTCCAGCGCGTAGAGGTTGGACACCGTGATGCCGATGGCGCCGATGCGGCCGCTGCCCGAAGAGAACACCGAGTTGATCAACTGGCCCGCTGTTTCCACAGACCGCATGCGCGTGACGGGGTCGTAGCCGGACCCGTAGGCCCGCACCAGTTGCAGCTCGGCCAGGTGCGAGAACTGGCCCCACACCGCGAACGCCATGCAGATCTCGTGGGCCGCGACCACGGCCGCAGCGAACGCGTGCGCCTGCCAGCTCACCCCGGGCCCCGCCGCCGCGATCCACGCCGTGGAGATCAAACCGAGCGAAACGCTGCCGACACTGGCGACGGCGAGCCACGCCAGGCGGTGGTGACGCAACCCGCGCGGGCTGAAGAGCAGTGCCAGCGCCACCCACGTGCACAGCGTCGCATAGCCCGTGCCCAGCAGCATCGCGGTGCGCGGCGGGAGCGCGAACGAAACCGCGGCGATCACCAGGACGACGGCGACCGTGCCGAACCACGCGCGCCACACCCAGCCCTGCGTGCGCAGCATCAGAAGCATGAGCGCGCTCAGCGCGAGCGAGTTGTGCAGGGCGACGAGGCCCTGGATGCGCAGGTTGACGTCCGGCCCGCCGGGAAACCACCCGAGTGCGGCGACGACGTAGGCCGAGTTGAGGGCCGGCGCCGCTGCCATGAGCAGCGCGACCCTCGGAAGGCCTTGTGCCAGAGGGAAGGCTCCGGCGAGAAATGCGACGATGGCAACACCAAAGTACGCGCCCCAGAAACCAACTGCTGCGGGGTCCATGGCGGGAAGATACCAGCTCGGCGGTCCCTGCCCGTACCCCACGTGACGGTCCGCTAGCGCAACCCCGCCGCCAGCGACGCCGCCAATTGCCGCGCCGCCCGCGCACTCGCGCCCTTGCCGGTGATCGCCAAAGCCGGCGGATGCGCCAGCATCCGCTCGAACACCGCCCGCACTTCGTCCGCCCCGATGCTGTCGATCATTGCGAGCGACTCTTCCAGCGACGTGACGGTCCCGCTCGCGAAGAGTTCCTCGACCGCGTACTCCATCGTTGCGTAGGTCCGCTCGCCGGCGCGCACGCGCGACACGGTCAGCTGGTTCTTCGCGCGCTCCAGGTGCACCGGGTCGATCGCCGTCGCCTGCTCGCGCAGCAGCTTGCCCGTGGCAGCCACCAGCGCGTCGACCTTGTCGGGTGTGGTGACGGCCTGCACCACGAAGTTGGCCCAGGCGTCGCCGGCATCGACCGTCGTGTGAACGCTGTAGGCGAGGCCCAGCTGCTCGCGCACCGTGTCCGACAGCGGCGACGACATGCCTTCGCCGAACAGGTACGCGGCGAGCGACGCAGCCACGCGCCAGCGCTGCTGCGCAAACTCCTCCTGCCGCGCGGGCGCGAGCGGGAACGCCATGTTCAGGAAGACCTGCGACACCTGCGTGAAGCGGCGTCCGAGCGCCTGGCCGACATACGGTGCCGGGCCCGGCGCGCTCGACGCGGACAAGTCCCCCGAACGCGGCATCGCGGCAAACAGGTTCGCGGCGCTTGCCATCCACGCATCGACATCGAAGTTGCCAGCCGCGGCGACGACCGTTCTTTCCGCGCCGTAGTGGCGCCGCACATGGCGCACCAAATCGTCGCGCGTGAAGCTTTCGATGTTGCGCACCGTGCCGATGATCGGCATCCCCATCGGGTCGTCGCCCCAGACGGCGCGATCGAGCAGGTCGCCGCAGTTGTCCTCCGGGTCCTCCTCGTATTCGATGGCTTCCTGGCGGATCACATCGAGCTCGCGCTGCAGCTCGGCCTCGGGGTACGTGCTGTTCAGCACGATGTCGGCCGTCATGCGCAGCAGCTGCTCCGCGTGGCGGCCGAGGCCCGTCATGAAGTAGCCGGTGGAGTCCTTGCCCGTGAACGCATTGACATCGGCCCCGAGCCGTTCCGCATCGAGGTTGATCGCCTGCACGGTGCGCGTGGCGGTCCCCTTGAACGCCATGTGCTCCAGCACGTGGCCGATGCCGTTGGTTGAGGGCGTCTCGTCGCGCGAACCGACGCGCAGGAACACGCCCACGCTGGCGCTCTGGACGTGGGGCATAGGGACGGCGAGCAGCCGCACGCCGTTGGGGAGGATGTGGAGCCTTGGCATCACTGCTTGCGCTTCGTCGCGGCAGCACGCACCAGCGCCTGCGCACGTTCCCTCAGCCACGCCTGCCTCGTCGGGTACACGGCGCCGGGGCTGTGCCGGCAAAGCGCCTCTGCGAGGTCGCGTACGTCGATCGCGCGGTCCTTGCTGCCGGCCTTGAGCACTTCTTCTTCGAGGTGCTTCCAGTCGACCGCGGCTTTCGCGGCGGCACTTGCGGCGGCCTGCGCCATGGCCGCGAAGAACCGCACGGCTGCGGAGCCGTCGGCCCGCAGGCCGGCAAGGCTGTGCTCGCGCCGCTGTCGTTCGGCGTCGTGCAGCGCGGTCCTCAGCCGCTCCAGCTTCAGCCGGTCGGGCACGTCGCTCTCCCGCGCCGTCTTCTTCGTCATCAACATTCCATCGATGTCGAGCGTCCACACGGGTATGCCATCGAGATCGACGCGCTGGACATGGTCGCGCAGGTCCTCGAAAGTCCTGTGCGCGGCCACGTACAGGATGTCGATGGCGATCTCTCCCTCGAGCGCGGTCGAATGGCCCCGGTCCATGTATTTCGGGTCCAGCTGCGAGACAGCGGCCCGGCTGCCGGGCAGCGCCCGCAGCGCCTTGAGCAAGCGTGCGTTGTTGTTCGGGTCCACCGGCACGAAGAGGTCGATGTCGCGTGTCATCCGGGGAAAGCCATGCAGGGCCATCGCTGCGCCGCCGATGACCACGTACTCCACGCCGCAGTCGCCCAGCGCCTTCGCAAGCAAAGCGATGTCGCCCTCGGTCGGCTGCCGGGGAGCGGGCTGGCGGCTCACCGGCGCTGCCTCGAAAGGGCCAGGTCCAGCGCGCTCTGCATCTCGCGCTGCTCGTCGAAGCGGTTCTTCGCATCCATCGACGCGAAGTGCCTTGCCGATCCCGCCGACGCGGGCTTCGAGTGCCGCTGCAAGCCGACCGCCTGGCGCTGCAGCGCGCCCCAGGTGGACGCCAGCCATCTCGCGCGCTCGAAAGGCAGCATCGCCTGCACCCGAAGCGCTTGCGCGACTTCGCGTTGCTCCTGGTGGGCGGACATCGCATCGGCCGTCGCGAAGCTGCGTGCATGAAGCTCGTCGCCGGCGCTCGTCCAGCTCGGCGTGAGGTCGACGCCGAGCGCCGCGCACAAGCCGCGCAAGGTACTCAGCGTGCAGTCGCCACCGGCTTCGATGGCGACAAGCGCACGCCTGCTGATCCCTGCCTTGTCGGCGACTTCCTGCTGGCTCAAGCCCCGCGCCTTCCGCGCGCGGACGAGCTCGGAAACGATGGGGTCGAGAGGACGGGCTCGGGATGCTCCTGCCATGTGGGAAGTTTACTTCACTTCGGAGCGTGCATTGGACGGCGCGAGCCTGCAGCTGCAGGCGCCAGGCGCCGCACGAACCCCTTGCGCCCAGGCACGATGGGTTAGCATGGGCCGGCTCGCCACCACCTGATCGATGATCGACCCCCTCCTGTTCAGCACGACGCGGATGTCCACCTTCCGCGGGCGGCAGGCATTGACGGCGGCCACCAGCTTCTTCTTCTCGCGCGGCGAACGCCTGTTCGCCGTGACAAGCCGGCACGTGCTGCACGACGAGCCGACGGGGCATTTCCCCGACCGGGTCGAGATCGTGCTGCACATCGACGCGACCGACCTCACGCGCACCGTCGTGCAGTCGATCCCGCTGTACCGCGACGGGCGTGCCGTGTGGCACCAGGGTGTCGATTCGGGGGGCGAGGTGGACATCGCCGTGCTCGAGCTCGACCGCGCTGCCTTGCCGGAGGCGCACGTGTTGTGCGCTTTCGAGCCGCGCCATCTGACCGTACCTGAAGTCGGCGTTGGCGAGCCGCTGCTGGTGCCCGGGTTTCCGCTCGGCTTCTACGACACGGTGCACTACCTGCCGGTCGTGCGGCAGGCGATCACGGCGTCACCGTTCGGCATCCGCTTCCAGGGCGAGGGCTACTTCCTCACCGATGCGCGGATGCACCGCGGCTCGAGCGGGGCGCCCGTCGTCATGCGCTGGGCCGGTGCGGAGGCCGGCGAGCGCATGCCATGGCGTTTGCTGGGCGTGCACGCCGGCCGGCTGGACATGGGCACGCGCGACCTCGTGCAGGACGAGACCCTGGGGCTCAACTGTGCGTGGTATGCCGACATCCTGATGAAACTGACGGAGGACGGCGCGCTTTCGAGCCGCGCCGAGATGGGCCCTCGCCCTCGCGCGCCGCAGAAGCCATGAAAAAAAGGGGCACCGGGGTGCCCCTTTCAACCAGCGTTCGCCGGTCAGCTCTTGCTCGGGTCGTTCGGGTAGCGGTCGACGTTGTTGAGCACGCCGTCACCGTCGTGGTCGTAGTTGGTGACCGACGGAAGCGTGCCGTTCAACACCGGGTCGGACGGGGTGGTGGTGATCACCGTCGCCGCGGGCGCACCCATCACGACGGTCGGGTTCGCCGGCACCACCACGGCGGCTTGCGGAGCCTGCTTGTTGATGTCGTGGTTGGCCTGCGCGGAGCTGCCGATGGCGGCGCCGCTGATGGCCGCGAGGCCCAGGGCCGCGGCCGGCGCGATGGCGTGGGCGGCGCCGGCCATACCGAAGAGGCTACCGGCCGTTGCGAGAGCAGCAATCAATTTGATGTGTTTCATGTCGAACTCCTCATAAGGACATGAAGAAAGCATGCTGCCGAGCAGGGGTTGGCGGCATCGGCGAGGGTCCAGCATCTGCGTCGGACCGTTCGGGCCAGCGGTAAGGGGCTTACTGCCGAGCCGCAAGTGCGCGCAGCTGTGCGGTATCCAGTTCCTCCACGGACACCAGCCCCAGCAATCCCAGGTCACGCTGGACCTCGTCCGCGAGGATGCGCAACGCTTGCCGCACACCCGCCTCGCCGCCGACAACCGCCGCGTACTGGAAGGGCCGGCCGACGAAGACGAACTTCGCACCGAGCGCAAGTGCCTTGAGCACGTCCGTGCCGCGCCGGATGCCGCTGTCCATCATCACCGGGAAGCCGGGGCCCAACGCGGCCACCACCTCCGGCAGCACGCGCAGCGGCGACACGGTGCCATCGAGCTGGCGCCCCCCGTGGTTGGACAGGATGACGCCGTCCGCGCCCATGTCGCGTGCCTTGCAGGCATCGTCGCGGCTCATGATGCCCTTGACCACGAGCGTGCCGTTCCAACGGCGCCGGATCAGCGCGAGGTGCTCCCAGTCCAGGTGGTCCTTGGCGGCGAAGTCGCGCATCACGCTCGACGAGAGGATGGGCGCGCCACGAGTCGCGAAGGAGTTCTCGAAGTGCGGCATGCCGTGATTGGCCAGCGTGCGCAGGAACGTGCCGACGGTCCAGCGCGGATGCGTGATGCCCTCCCACGCCAGCCGCAGGCTCGGCCTCAGCGGCGTGGAAAACCCCGCACGCACGTTGTTCTCGCGGTTGGCGAGCACGGCGGTGTCGACGGTGAGCACGAGCGTCTTCACGCCCGCACGGATCACCCGGTCCACCAGCCCTTCGATCTTGCCCGTGTCACCTGGAAGGTAAGCCTGGAACCATGTGTCGGGTGCGGCAGCGATCACGTCTTCCAGACGGATCAGCGACGAGCCGCTCATGATCATCGGCACATGGGCGGCGGCCGCTGCGCGCGCGAGGACAAGGTCGCCGCGATAGGCACTCAACGCGCTGATGCCCATGGGCGCGATGCCGAAGGGCGACGCATGGCGCCGCCCGAAGAGCTCCACCGCCTGGCTTCGCTGCGACACGTTGCGCAGCACGCGCGTGACGAAGCCGTACTCCGCGAAAGCGGCGCGGTTGTCGTGCAGCGACGCGTTGTCTTCAGCGCCGCCGGAGATGTACGCGAAGATGGGCCGCGGCAGGTGGCGCCGCGCCGCGGTCTCGTAATCGTCGAGCGACAGTAGCTTCATCGCGCCCTCAATTCACCTCGATGTGCGCTTCCCGGATCACCTTGTCCCAGGTCGCCCGCTCCTTGCGGATCATCTCGGCGAGTTCGGCCGCATCCGCGAGGTCGATGTCGACGCCCTGCTCGTCGAAACGCTTCACCACGCCGGGGTCGGCCGCGGCCTGCTTCATCGCGGCGTAGATGCGCGCGATGACGGGCGCGGGCGTGCCGGCGGGAGCGAACAGGCCGTTCCAGCTGTTGTAGCCGAAACCGGGGACCGTGGCCGAGATCAGCGGGATCGCCTTGAGCGAGCTGGCGGTGGTGCGCGCGGTGAGGCCGATCGCGCGGATGGAGCCGTTCTGCACCATGCCGGTGAAGGACGGCATCGTGCCGAACATCGCATGGATCTGGCCCGAGACGAGGTCCGTCAGCGCGGCCGATGCGCCGCGATACGGCACGTGCTTGACGTCGATCTTCGCCGCGCGGGCGAAGAGTTCGGTGCCCAGGTGGGCCAGGCCGCCGACGCCGGCGGAGCCGAAGTTGAGTTCGCCCGGATGGGCCTTCGCGTACGCCACCAGGTCGGCGACCGTCTTGAACGGCATCTTCGACGTGACCACCAGCACATGGGGCGCGGTGGCGATCATGCCGACGGGCGCAAGCTGCGTGAGGATGTCCACGCGCGGCTTCTGCAGCAGCGGCTGCGCGGTGATGTTGCCGGAGGCCGCGAAGAGCAACGTCGTGCCGTCGGGGCGAGCGCTCGTCACTTTCTGCAAGGCCGGCACGCCTGCGCCGCCGCCGATGTTCTCGACGACGAAGGCCTGGCCCAGCGGCCCGCTCATCGCCTTGGCCAGGTCACGGCCGAGCACGTCCGTCGCGCCGCCGGCGGCAAAGGGGATCACCATGCGCGTCGGGCCGGCAGCGGAGCCGCCCTGCGCGCTGGCGCCGAAGGCGGCAAAGGCCGCGGTGGAGGCGAGGAAGGCGCGGCGGCTGCACGGCATGCGGGTCATGAAAGGGTCTCCTGGGGATCGAGGACGCCATGATCCGCAAGGAGGCCCGTGCGCCGCAATGCGTTACGCCTGGCGTAACGGGCCGCCCCCTCACGGTACCATCGCCCGATGCCGCGCAAGGCCGACTCCCATCCACCCTCGGACGCGCTGAAGCAGCTGCTCGTGGGCGAAGCGCCCGCGAAGGCCGTGCGCCACGAAAACGTCAACGCCGTGGCGCGTGCCCTGTCCATCCTCACGTCGTTCGAGGGCAACGAGCTCTACCTGCCGCTCGCCGAGCTCGCGCGGCGCACGGGCATGCACAAGCCCACGGTGCTGCGGCTCGCGCGCACGTTGGCGGCGGCGCGCTTCCTGGTGCGGCGCGAAGACGGCGCGTGGCGCCTGGGGCCGGCGGCCGGCTGGATCGGCTCGCGCTACCAGGCGCAGTTCGACCTCGACTCCGCGATCGAGCCCATCCTTCACCGGCTGAGTGCATCCACGGGCGAAGCCGCGTCCTTCTTCGTGTTCGAGGGCAACCTGCGCGCGTGCCTGATGCGTTGCGAGGGCAAAGCCGGCGTGCAGAGCCAGATCCGCCCCGGCGAGGTGTTCCCGCTCGACCGCGGCTCGGCCGGGCGCGTTATCGTGGCCGCGCTCGGCGAGCCGGGCGATCTCTACGAACGCATCCGCCGGCGCGGCTTCCACATCACGCGCGGCGAACGCAATTCGAGTGTGGCGAGCGTCTCCGCTGCCGTGCGCGGCCCGCATGGGACGGTGCTCGGCTCCGTGAGCACCGCAGGCCCGATCAAGCGGCTGACGGCCGGCGTGCTGGCGCGGCACGCGGCACCGACGGTGCTGGCGGCGAAGAAGCTGGGCGAAGTGCTGGGCGCGATGCCGGCGACGGCGCTGCGGGCGACGTGGCACCCTTGACGACGGGGCGAGAAAAAAGGCCGCACGTCGCCGTGCGGCCCAAGCTTCAGAGGAGACCCATGCAAAAACCGGTTCAGTGCACCCGCGCTTCGATCGTGGAAGACAGGCGCTCCATGTCCAGGATGCGCACATGCTTCTTGTCGACGGCGAGCAGGCCCATGGACTGGAACAGCGAGAACGTGCGGCTGACCGTCTCGAGCTTCAGGCCGAGGTAGCTGCCGATCTCGGAGCGCATCATGCGCAGGTGGAATTCGGTGGCGGAGTAGCCGCGCGCCTGCAGGCGCTGCGAGATGTTCACCAGGAAAGCGGCCAGGCGCTCCTCGGCGTTCATGGAGCCGAGCAACAGCATCAGGCTGTGCTCGCGCACGATCTCGCGGCTCATGAGGCGGCCCACGACGTGCTGCAGGCTGCTGTTGCTGGCTGCCAGCTGGGTGAGGTGCGCATAGGGGACCACGCACACCTCGCAGTCTTCCAGCGCTTCGGCGGCGCTGGCGTGCCTGCCGGTGGCCAGGCCGTCCATGCCCATCATCTCGCCGGCCATGTGGAAGCCGGTCACCTGCTGGCGGCCGTCACGCAGCGTGAGCACCGTCTTGAACGTGCCCGAGCGCACCGCGTGGATGGAGCCGAACTTCTCACCCGCCTGGTAAAGGGCCTCGCCCTGCTTCACACGGCGGCGGGCGAACCGCAGCTGGTCCAGCCGCTCGACGTCCTCGCCCGGCAAACCGCAGGGCAGGCACAGCTCCTTGAGGTGGCAGGCGGAGCAGTTGGTGGCCAGCGGCGCGGCGCCGCGGGCGGCGATCGCGGTGCGGGGGACGAACTGGACGGGGGTGGTGTGGGCGGCGGCTTGCATGGGTGGAACTTTGGCCGCGATCGACGTTCCGCAAAATCGGCGCCTGCTGAAATGGCACATCGGCCGGTTCCTAGTTACCCCCGGCGCGCCGGCCGAGGGCGCCTAGGAATCGTCCTAGTCAGAGGGGGTTGCTGCGGATGAAGATCGCCAGCGCCTCGAAGGCATCGTCCGCGGCGCGGCGCAACTGCTGGGCCTGGGCTTCCGCCTCGGCCGACCCGTTGCCCTCCAGCGCCTTCTCGGCCGCGTCCGCGGCCTCGTTCGCCCGCGCCCACACGCCGTACAGCGACTCGTAGTCGCGCAGGTACTGGAGGGAGGGGTGGGCCATCGAGGGGGCGGTCGTCGAGCGGTAGGATCGGCAGCACCGAAGGATGAGCCATCCGCCGCCGCGCGACTTGAGGCAGATCAGGTCCCCACCGCCCCCATGCTGAAGATCCTCCACCTCGACGCGGACCTCGTGGCCATCGACAAGCCCGCCGGCCTGCTCGTGCACCCGAGCCGGCTCGACGCGCACGAGCGGGAGACGGCGCTCGCGGCGCTGGAGGGCCAGCTGGGCGAGAAGTTGTTTCCCCTGCACCGCCTCGACAAGGCCACCAGCGGCGTGCTGCTGTTCGCGCGCTCGGCCGAAGCGGCGCGCCACTTCGCGGCGGCTTTCGAGGCCACGGAGAAACGCTACCTGGCACTCGTGCGCGGCTGGCCGCCCGAGAGCGGCACGATCGACCACCCGCTCGCGCGCGACCCCGAGAAGCCCTCGGCGGGGCAGCCGCACCGCGAGGCGCTCACGCGCTTCCAGCGCCTTGCCTGCCACGAGTGGCCGTTCCGCGTGGACGAGCGCCACGCGACCACGCGCACCGCACTTGTGGAAGCGCAACCCGTCACCGGCCGGCGCCACCAGGTGCGCCTGCACCTCAAGCACATCGCGCACCCGATCGTGGGGGACTCCACGCATGGCAAGGGCCCGCTCAATCGCGCGGCGGCGGCGTACTTCGGCGCGCAGCGGCTGTGGCTGCATGCGCTCGCGGTGCGTTTGCCCGGTGGCTTGCGCATCGAGGCGGCGCCGGGCGCCGAGTGGGAGCGGTTCTTCGATTCCCAGTGAGGCGGCCTCTTCCTACAATGCCCCGACGCAGACTCGTTGAGGAGCACACCATGGGCACCTGGCAAGGCAAGACGGCGTTCATCACCGGCGGCGCGTCCGGCATCGGCCGCGCACTGGCGAAGGCCCTCACGGCGGGCGGCGCGAGCGTCTGCGTGACCGATATCGATGGCGCCGGCGCGCAGCGTGTCGCGCAGGAGTGCGGCGGCAGCGCAACCAGCATGACGCTCGACGTGTGCGATGCGACTGCCACGAGTGACGCCGTGCAGCGATTCGCGCGCGAGCGCGGGCGCCTCGACTACATGTTCAACAACGCCGGCATCGGCATGGGCGGCGAGGTGCACGAGATCCCGCTCGAGGCCTGGCATCGCGTCGTCGACATCAACATCTGGGGCGTGGTGCACGGCGTGCAGGCCGCGTACCCGCTGATGCGCCAGCAGGGCTTCGGCCACATCGTGAACACGGCTTCGATGGCCGGGCTCGGGCCCGCGCCGCTGTTGACGCCGTACGCGCTTACCAAGCACGCGGTGGTGGGGCTGAGCGCCAGCCTGCGCGTGGAGGCGGCGCCGTTCGGCGTGCGCGTGAGCGTCGTGTGCCCCGGCGTGATCGAGACGCCGATACTCGCCTCGCAAATACCGCCCGAGGCGGGCGCCGGCTGGTGGCTGCCGGACGTGCGCCGCTACCTCACCAAGGTGAGCGGCATGCCCTACCCCGTGGACAGGATGGCCGCCGAGACGCTGGACGGCGTGGCGCGCAACCGCAAGTTCATCGTGGTGCCGCGGCGCGCCCGCGTCGGCTGGCTGCTGGGGCGGCTTTTTCCGTCCCTGCCGGACGCGGCGCTCGCGCCGGCCGTGGCGTACGAGCGCGCGCAGCGCGGCGCGGCGGCAGCGGGGCCGGCCGGCGACCTGCAGGACGGTGAGCGGCTGGCGAGCTAACCGCCCGCCATCAACTTCTGCATGTTCCCGACCGCGGCCATCGCGCTGGTCTTCAAGCGGGCAAGAACCTCCTGCTTCTCGGCATCGTCCTTGCCCACGTCGGCAACGAGCTTGCCGAAGCCATCGAGACGCGAGTTGCGCAGCCACGTGCGCAAGGCGGCGTCCTGCGACCAGCGCATCTGGTTGGACATGCTCACGAGCGTGGCCGGCGCATAGCCCGCCAGGTTGCGCGGCAGCGGCACCGGCTTGCACATCTCGTTCTTCTGCGCGTCGTCCGCGCCGTGCACTTCGACGTACGCCGTGACCGCGGCACTGAGCGTGATGAGCGGCGCGCGCAGCAGCTGCACCGTGATGCGGTCGCCCTGGAACACCGGCTCGGCCTTGCGGAACTGCAGCGCGGAAGCGGTGCAGTCGATGTACAGCGTGCCGGGCGCCATCGCCGCGCGCCCCTGCTGCATCACCAGCTCGCCGGGCTCGATCGACTCGACGCGGCCCATGCGGATCACCTGCGTGATGCTGCGCAGCAGCTCGACCTCGCCCGTGGAGAGGATCGCGTAGTGGTACATGGTGGGCGTGCGCGACGGGTCGATGCGCAGCATCTGCCCGGTCTTCTCCATGCGCAGGAACACGTCGTCGATGGAGGTGCCTTGTGCCCAGGCGGCCATGCGGCTGGCTTCGCCGCCGATCGTGTGGAAGAAGAACTCGGCGCCCGGCTGCACGCACTGGCGGTTCTGCACCCAGGAGTCGCGCGGCATCACCCAATGGATGGCCGAGGGCGGCACGCCATGGCGCAGCAGCCACACGCCGGCGTCCATGGCCGTCTTGCCCGCGCCCACGATGCAGAACGCGCGCGGCGGCGTCTCGCCCTCGCGCGTGTGCCACAGCTGCGGCAGCTCGTTGGGCGGCACGACGCGCACGCCGTCGGCAACCTGGAAGTTGCGCTTGTGCGTCGACGGTACGGTCGGCGAGAAGCGCGTGGCATCGACGACCTTGCGGCGCACACCGACCTGCGTGACCGCGCCGGACAGCAGCGACACGATGCGGCCGTCACCCGCGTACTCGCTCATCGGGAAGAACTTCACGCGGCCGCTGGGCAGCATGCGCTGCTGCATCACCTTGTCGTAGTAGGCGCTGATCTCCGGCCCGCTCGCCAGCTCGTACATGCCCTTGTTCGGCCCGTCCTCGTCCTTGCGCAGCGAGCCCAGCTCCATGGAGTTGACACCGTAGAACGCCGAGGGCTGGTGCAGGCCCACGAAGGAATACGCGTCGTTCCAGTGGCCGCCGGGTTTGGCATGGCGGTCGACGAGCGTGATGTGCGCGTCCGGTGCCTCGTCGAGCAGCGTGTCGGCGAAGGCCATGCCGGATGCGCCGGCGCCGATGACCAGGTAGTCGGTTTCCATGGGCGGGTCCCTCCTCGCGCGGAGCCGAAAGCGCGAACTTAGCACGCCGCGCGCAAGTCACCGCCAGGCGAGCTCGATCCACACCGGCGTGTGGTCGCTCGGCTTCTCGCGGCCGCGGTACTCGCGGTCGATGCCGTCGGCGGTGACGAGCGGCACCACCGGCGGGCTCGCAAGCAGGAAGTCCATGCGGAAGCCCGCGTTGCGGCGGAACGCGTCCGCATTCACCCAGAAGGTGTAGAGGCGTTCGTCCGGATGCCGCGCCCGCGTGATGTCGGTCCAGCCCTCGGCGAGGAAGCGTTGCCACGCTTCACGCGTTTCCGGTTGCAGCACCGCATCGGCCTGCCACAGCCACCAGTTGTAGATGTCGGCGTTGGTGGGCACCACGTTGAAGTCGCCTGCCAGCACAGCGGGCACGTCCGAATCAAGCAACGTGCGTGCATGGCGATGCAGGCGCGCGAGCCAGGCCAGCTTGTAGTCGAACCGAGGCCCGGGCGCCGGGTTGCCGTTGGGCAGGTAGACCGAAGCGATGCGCAGCCCGTGGTAGTCGCACTCGATGTAGCGGGCCTCGAAATCCTCGTCATTGCCGGGCACGCCGCGGCGCACCTCGCGCGGTACCTCGCCGCGCGCGAGGATGGCCACGCCGTGGTGCGACTTCTGCCCATGCCAGATGGCGCCGTAGCCCGCCGCCTCGATCTTCGCGGCCGGGAACGTGGCGTCGCCGGTCTTGATCTCCTGCAGGCATGCGATGTCGGGGCTGGTCTCCTCCAGCCATTCGAGCAAACGGGGAAGGCGGCCGTTGACGCCGTTGACGTTGTAGGTGGCGATCCGCATGGACCCATCTTCGGGCCAGGACACGGCTGGCCGTGTCAGCCAACGCCTACCCGCGGACTGCGCCGGCCGTCAGCCCCGCGACGAAGTGCTTCTGCATGAAGAAGAACAGCAGCACGGGCGGCAACGCCGCCATCAATGCACCGGCCGAAATCAGGTTCCACGCCGTCAGCCACTCGCCTTTCAAGCCAGCGAGCCCGAGGGTCAGGGGCTTGGCCGCATCGCTCTGGACAAGGGCGAGGGCCCAGAAGTAGTCGTTCCACACGAACGTGAAGACGAGCACGGCCAGCCCCGCGAGCGCGGGCCGGATGAGCGGGACCACGATGACGCGCAGGATGCGCAATTCGCTGGCGCCCTCGATGCGGGCGGCCTCGAAGAGCTCCTCGGGCAGGCCGGCGATGAAGTTCCTGAGGAAGAGCGTCGCGAACCCTGTCTGGAACGCGGTGTGGAAGACCACGAGCGCCCACACCGTGTTGTACAGGCCCAGGCCGACGGCCAGCTCGCGCACCGGGATCATCAGGATCTGGTACGGCAGGAAGTTGCCCGCGATGAACATGGCGAACAGCAACGTGCGCCCGCGGAACTCGTACTTGGCCAATGCCACGGCGGCAAGCGTGCTCAACACGAGCACTCCCGCGACCGTCGCGACCGTCACAACCACGCTGTTGACGAAGAAACCGGCCATCGGCGACGTGGCGAACACCTGCCGGAAGTTGTCGGCGAAGGCGATCTTGCTGGGCCAGCCCCAGTAGTTGCCCGCGAGCAGGTCGTCCTGCGGCCGCGCGGCGGTCATGAAGATGGCGATCAAGGGCGCCATCCACAGCAGCATCGACACGTAGAGTGCAACGCGATAGGCGAGCCGGCGCGAAGGCGACGCGTCTGCGATGGGCGCGGGGTACATCAGCGGCGCCTCCTTTCCTCGCGCAGGGTATGCACGAGGAACCAGCCGATGTAGATGCTCATGATGGCGAAGAGCACGGTCGCGATCGCGGCGCCGTACCCCGCCCGATAACTGAAGATCGTCGCGTCGTACATCTGGTAGGCGAGCACGGTGGAGCGGCCGTACGGCCCGCCTTGCGTCATCACCGAGATCATGTCGAAGTTGCGCAGGGACATGATGACCGTGATGATGGCCGACACGAAGGTCACGGACTTCAGCTGGGGCAGCACGATGAACCGGAAGAGGCGCCAGCCGGTCGCGCCGTCGAGGCGGCCCGCCGCGACGAGCTCATGGTCGATCTGCGACAGGCCCGCCAGGAAAAGGACCAGGCAGAAAGCCACCTGCGCCCACAACGCGGCGACGATGATGCCGAACGTCACCAGGTGCTCGTTCGAGAGGATCGCGACCGGCGTCACGCCGATGGCACGTGCAGCCATCGCGAGGAGGCCGAACGTGGGGTCGTAGAACCACGCGAACACCACGCCGATGATCACGTGCGCGAGCACCAGCGGGATGAAGAACACCGCCTTGACCACGCGGATTTCCGGCAGGTTCTGGTTGAGGAACAGGGCGAGCGCCAGGCCGATGACCGGCGCCAGCAGGAACAGCACCAGCCAGATGACGTTGTTCTTCAGGGAGACGAGGAACTGCGGGTCGCCGAACAGCTCCCGGTAGTTCCCCAGCCCGACCCAGGTCTTCGGGCCGGTGCCGTCCCAGTCGAAGAACCCGAACCAGACGCTCTGGACCGCCGATGCGACGATGACCGTGCCGAACAACAGCACGGGCAGGAAGAGCAGGAGTGCCGGGGTCAACCAGGACTGGTGCCTGAGCCACAACTGACGCACCGCTCTTCCTCCTGGTGCGCGGGTTTACTTGAAGATCCGCTCGCGCGTGCTCTCGAGCCGCTCGAGGATGGCGTCGACGCGGTCGGGCTGCTGCAGGAACTCCTGGAAGCCTCGCATGCCGGCCTGCGCCATGTCGGGGTCGGTGTCGCGGTCGTAGAACTGCGAGGACCCCTTCGCGCCCTTCGCGTGGGCGAACTGTTCGGCCGCGTACGGGTCGTCCGTGATGGCCACGTCGATGCGCGACGGCAGCACCGCGCCGCCCTTGGCGAACAGCATGTTGTTGTCCTTCTCGGCGAAGAACTTCAGGAATTTCTTCGCGAGGTCCTTGTTCTTCGCGCCCTTGGGAATGCCCACGCCGTTCACGGAGAGCTCTTCGTAGTTCGGCATCTTCGGGTCGAGCGCCGGGAACGGGAAGAAGCCGATGTTCGCGTGCATCTCGGCGGGCAGCGACGTGCGCACGTACGGGCCCAGCAGGTACATGGCCGCCTTGCCCTGCGACAGGAACGGGATGCCTTCCTGCCAGCCGTAGGACGAAGCGTTCTCCAGGAAGTAGCCCTTCTTCACCGGGTCGGCCCACAGCTCGAAGACCTTCTTCACGCGCGGGTCGGTGTACTTCACCTTGCCGTCCATGAGCTGCATGTGGAAGTCCAGGCCGTTGGTGCGCAGGTTCAGGTAGTCGAACCACAGCGAGTTGGCCCAGAGGTCGCGCGTGCCGATGGTGAACGGCACGATGCCGGACGCCTTGAGCTTGCCGGCGGCCGTCATCAGCTCGGTCCACGTCGTGGGCACCTTGACGCCGGCCTTGTCGAAGACCTGCTTGTTGTAATAGAAGCCCCACGTGGTCATGTTGGTGGGCATCATGTACTGCTTGCCCCCGTCGGTGACCGCGGGAATGAAGGGCTTCATCGTGTCCGTGAGCTTGTTCTCCTTCAGGAAGCCCGACAGGTCCTCGAACAGGTTGCGCTTGGTGAAGGCGCGCATGCGGGCACCGGTGAACCAGAACGCGATGTCCGGCGGGCTCGTCACCAGGAAGTTGCGGATGGAAGTCTTGTACGACTCCACGTCGCTGTAGTTCACCGTCACCTTCACGCCGGGGTTCTGCGCCTCGAAGTCGGCCACGATCTTGTTGAAGGCGGCCTTCTGGCCCGTGCCGCTGCGGTCGGTGTTGATGACCAGCGCCTGCTGCGCGAAAGCCGCATGGGCGGATGCCAACATGGCGGTGCCCACGGCCAGGTGGCGCAACCAGCCCAGCGGCCTGGCGAACGATTCGCGGTGGAATCCCATCACTGTCTCCTGAATGTTGAAACGGCTGCCGGTGCGCGGACCGGCGAGCCATCGTCTCACTTACTTACTAGAAAGTCAATGCCACACCCGTCTCCGGGTCGAAGAGGTGGGCCTTGGCGCGGTCGGGCAGCACGCGCACCGCCTGCCCCGGCTGCGCGTCGACGCGGTCGTGAACCAAGCACACGAGGTCCTGGCCGCCCTGGCGCAGGACGATCTGGGTTTCCGACCCCGACGGCTCGACGACGACGACGTTCATCTCGAAGCCGGCCGGGTCGAGCCTGCAGTGCTCGGGGCGGATGCCGTAGACGGCACGCTGCGCGTCCGCCGGCGCGCCGGGCAAGGGCAGGCGCAGCCCGCAGTCGGCGAGGAACTCCCCGCCCGACACCTTCCCCGGGATGAAGTTCATCGACGGCGAGCCGATGAAGCCCGCGACGAACATGTTGCCCGGGCGGTCGTACAGCGCCAGCGGCGGCCCGACCTGCTCCACGCGCCCTTCCCGCATGACCACGACCTTGCTGGCCATGGTCATCGCCTCGATCTGGTCGTGCGTGACGTAGACGGTGGTCGTGCGCAGGCGCTGGTGCAGCTCCTTGATCTCGCCGCGCATCGCGACGCGCAGCTTCGCGTCCAGGTTGGACAGCGGCTCGTCGAAGAGGAACACCTTGGGGTTGCGCACGATCGCACGGCCCATCGCGACCCGCTGCCGCTGGCCGCCCGAAAGCTGCTTCGGGAACCGGTCGAGCAGGCTGCCCAGGCCGAGGATCTCCGCCGCCCGGTCCACCTTGGCCCGCGTCTCCTCGGCGGAAGCGTCCCGCATCCGCAGGGAGAAGGCCATGTTCTCCCGCACGGTCATGTGCGGGTACAGCGCGTAGCTCTGGAACACCATCGCGATGTCGCGGTCCTTGGGCGGCAGGTCGTTGACGACCTGCCCGTCGATGGCCATCGTTCCGCCGGAGATCTTCTCGAGGCCCGCGAGCATGCGCAGCAGCGTGGACTTGCCGCAGCCCGAGGGGCCGACGAGCGTGACGAACTCGCCGTCCGCGATGTCGATCGAGACGCCCTTGAGGATCTCGACCTCGCCGAAGCTTTTCTGCACGTTGGAGATGCTGACTGAGGCCATCTGCAAATTACAACAGCTTATTTATCGATAAGCAAGTAAGATAAGCCCATTCATCCAGGAAGTGCCGAAGCCATGGACACGACACCCCAACCTGCCGCCGACACCGGCCGCCAGCTCCCCGCGGGAGAGTACGCCTTCGACCAGCTCGAACCCGGCGACTGGTACGAAACCGCCGGCGTGACCGTCACGGAAGCGCACATCGTCGGGTTCGCGGGCCTCACCGGCGACCTGTTCGACGTGCACATGGACGAGCAGTTCGCCCGCGAGGCCGGCTTTCCCGGGCGCATCGCGCACGGGCTGCTGGGCCTGGCCATGGCGGACGGGCTGAAGACGCGGTGCTCCGTGCGGCTGCTGGGCATCGCCACGCTCGGCTGGAACTGGTCCTTCCGGGCGGCGCTGCTGCCGAACGACCGGATCCATGCGCGGCTGTGGGTGGTGGCCAAGCGGACGACGCGGCGGGGCGATCGCGGCATCGTGACGCTGGGCATGCGCGTGGTGAACCAGCGCGGCGAAACCATCCAGGACGGCGAGACGCAGCTGCTCATCCGGATGTCCGCTGCCGGGCATTGACGCTACCATCGCACCGCATGGAACGCTCAGCGGTCAAGAAGGGCCCCGGACGCCGCCCCGCAGCCAAGCCCGCCGCTGCCGAGGTGCGCGGCGGCGCCGACGCCCCGAAGGTGGAGATGCGCCAGGCCATCAAGAAGGTGGCCACACGCCTTCTCACCGTCCACGGGCTCAACGGCGTGAGCTTCCGCGACATCGCGATGGAGCTCGGGATCACGACCACGAACATCCACTACCACTTCGGCAACAAGAACGGACTGGTGGACGAGGTGATCGCCGACTACGTGGCGGAGGTCGAGGCGCGCCACCGGACGATCTGGCTCGCCGCGGACAAGTCGCTGCCCGAGAAGCTGCGGCAGCTCGTGGAGTACAACTGGGAGCGCTACCAGCAGGTCAACAAGGGGCGCGACGGCGGCAACACGTGGAGCCTGATCGGCCGCATGCGGCTCGAAAGCCAGGCCCTGAGCGACGACGCGCGCAAGAGCCTCGCGTCGTTCACCTCGACCCTTCACGAGCTCATTCGCACCGCCGTCGACGATGCGTGGCGGCGCGGCGAACTGGACGAGTCCACGCCGAGGCAGGACCTCGCCTTCCTGATCCTGAACATCGTCAACAGTTCGTCGGTGTTCACGCACGGCACCGGCGGCTTCGACAGGCTCGAACTTTTCTTCGACGCATTCTCGAGGGTGGTGCTCTCCGCGTACGCGGGCCCTCACGCGCCCTCGAGCACCGGCCGTACGAAGCGAAAGCGCAATTGACTTACCTGTAAATAAGTCCTAGACTTTCAGCATCCAAGGATGCGTGAAGGTTGTTATGCGCGTGATTACTGCAGAGGCCGCCGCGGCGTTGTTGAAGGACGGCGACACGGTTTTGATCGGGGGTTCGGGGTCCGGCCATGCGGTGCCGGAGTCGCTGATCGAAGCCGTCGAGCGCCGGTTCCTCTCCGAGGGGGCCCCGCGCGACATCACGTCGCTCCACCCCGTCGGCATCGGCGATCGCAGCCATCGCGGCGTGTCGCGCTTCGCGAAGCCCGGCCTGCTCAAGCGCATCGTCTGCGGCACGATCGTCGATGCGCCCGCGGTTGCGGAGATGGCCGCCGCCAACCAGGTCGAGGCGTACACGCTGCCGCAAGGCGCGCTGTCGCAACTCATGCGGGAGATCGCCGCGGGCCGCCCCGGGCTGCTGACCCACGTGGGCCTGCATACGTTCGTGGACCCGCGCCAGGCGGGTGGACGCCAGAGCGAGCGCGCGAAGGACGACCTGGTGGAACTCGTGCAGCTCGCCGGCCGCGAGTGGCTGTTCTACAAGCCGTTCCAGATCGACGTCGCCTTCCTGCGCGGCACGACCGCGGACGAAGACGGCAACATCTCCATGGAGGACGAAGCGATCTTCGGCGAGATGCTCTCCATGGCGCAGGCGACACGGCGTTGCGGCGGCCTCGTCATCGTGCAGGTCAAGCGCCTCGCGCAACGCGGCGCCCTGCCCGGCAAGACGGTGAAGATCCCCGGCCTGCTCGTGGACCTCGTCGTCGTCGACGCCGACCAGATGCAGACGTACCAGACCCGGCAGGACCCCGCGTTCGCCGGCCAGATCCGGATACCTCTCGACGCGTTCCCGAAACTGCCGCTCGACGAACGCAAGATCGTGGCGCGGCGCTGCGCGATGGAACTCCAGGACGGCGCGGTGTGCAACATCGGCTCGGGCATCTGCACCGGCATCGGCATCATTGCCGCCGAGGAGAAGGTGCTGGACAGCATCGTGCTGACCAACGAACAGGGGCTGATCGGCGGTGCGCCCGCCAGTGGCCTGGACGCCGGCGCCGCGCGCAACTACGCGGCGATGGTGGACCAGCCCTACCAGTTCGACTTCTACGACGGCGGCGGCCTCGACATCGCGTTCCTGTCGGCGGTGGAGGTCGACCCGCGCTCGAACGTCAACATCAGCCGCTTTGCGGGCAAGGTGGTCGGCGTGGGCGGGTTCATCAACATCAGCCAGAACGCGAAGAAGATGGTCTTCGGCGGGACGCTCACGGCGGGCGGGTTGAAGATCGAAACGGGCGACGGAAAGCTGCGCATCGCGCAGGAGGGCAGGCACCACAAGTTCGTGGAGAAAGTGGGCCAGGTTTCGTACAGCGGCGACTACGGGCGCGAGCGCGGGCAGGAAACGATCTTCGTCACGGAGCGGGCGGTCTTCCGCAGCTCGAAGGACGGCCTCGAACTGATCGAGGTCGCCCCCGGCATCGACCTGCAACGCGAGGTCCTGGACCAGATGGGCTTCCGGCCCGCGATCTCGAAGGACCTGCGCCTGATGGACGAGCGGATCTTCCGCTCGGAGCCCATGCAGCTCGCGGGGCGCCTGCAGCCGCGCAAGCGCCCGCTGAACGAGAGGCTTCTAGCGGCGGGGCTGGCGTGAGCGAGACGGGCGCGCCGCTGGGCTTGCCGCTGCCGCTGTCGGGTGCGACAAGGCTCTTCGCGATCATCGGGGACCCGATCGAGCAAGCCGGGTCGCCGGGGCTCTTCAACCAGGCGTTCAGGAAGCACGGGATACCGGCCGTGCTCGTGCCGATGCAAGTGCCGCCGTCGGCGGTGCCCGGTGCGATCGCCCTCTTCCGCCAGAGCGCCAACTGGGACGGCCTTGTGGTCACCGTGCCGCACAAGGTGGCCGTCTGTGCCCTCGTCGACGAACTCGCTCCTGCCGCACGATTGACGGGCGCGGTGAACGCCATCCGCAAGGAAAGCGATGGGCGCCTCGTGGGGGACAACTACGACGGCGCAGGCTTCATCGAGGGGCTGCGGCAACACGGCCATGCACTGCAAGGGCGACACGTGCTGATGGTCGGTGCCGGCGGCGCGGGCCGCGCCATTGCGCATGCGATCGCCGCCGAGGGAGCGGCAAGCATCACCCTCGTCGACCGGGACGGCGAACGCGCGCGGCAGCTTGCCGAAGCGGTCGGCCAGGTCCATCCCAAAGTTGCGGTGAGCGCACGGCGGCAGGGCGATGAGGACACGCAGCGCCATGACGTCATCGTCAACTGCGCGCCGCCGGATGGCGACAAACTTCCCGTCGATCTTTCCGCGGTGCGCAGCGGCACCCTCGTCGTCGACATCGTGTTGAAGCCGGCGTGGACACCGCTGCTCGCCGCTGCAGGCGCTCGCGGGCTGCCGACCCACGCGGGCGTGCACATGTTGAGCGGGCAGGTCGACGCGCTGCTCGGCTTTTTCGGCCTGTCGCCCTGAACTTCATTTCACTTCGAGCCAGGTGTGTACGGTTTCGCACCCGCTCACCCGATCGAGTGAAGAAATAACCGCCTCCGTGGACTAGGTTGGAGCAACCCGCTTCACCACGCACGGAGGACTCATGAAGCACTGGCGCAGCTACTCGGCCCTGACGTTCGTCCTTGCCCTGGCCGCCCTCTTCCTGTGGCTCGGGCTGCCGCCCGAGGCGGTGAGCCGGCCCGTCGTCGAAATCAAGGCGCCCGAACAGCCGGCCGCCATGGCCGAGCAGTTCCACGTCGAGAAACGTAACGCGCGCGTGGAGGAACTGCCGCCGCAGTTCTAGGTGACGTCCAGCACGGCTTCGCCCAAGCCCTCGACCGTGAACACCACGCGGTCGCCGGGCGACACGGAGAACGTCGGCACGACACTGCCCGTGATGACGACCATGCCGCTCTTCAGGTCGAGCTTGCGCGACGCCATCAGGTTGGCGAGCCATGCGAGCGTGGCATAGGGGTTCTCGGCGTTCCCTTCGCCTGAAGGTTGGCCGTTGAGCGTTTGCCGGCCCTTTACGCCGATGACGTCACCGGGTGCGACCTTCTTCATCGGCCCGAGCACCACACCGCCATTCCAGCAGTTGTCGACGATCATCGACGTAGCACGCGTCTCCTTGTAGACGGCGTTGCGGTCCTCGATCAACTCGAACGCGGGCATCGCGCCGGCAACGCATTGCGCGGCCGTTTCGGCGGTCCATGGCGCTCTCGCAGCCGGCATGTCGGTGCCGAGGTTCAATGCGATCTCGCTCTCCACGCGCATGTTGACGAACGAGCCCTTCGAGATGCGAGCCGGCGAAGCATGGACCGTCTTTGCGAAGATCGCGCCGCCGCACGGGTGCGTGATGCCCATCAGCTGCTGCATCACCTTCGTGGTGGTCGCGACCTTCACGCCCGCGACGGGGCCGTACACCGGCTCCGCGAGGCGCCAGTACGCTTCCTGCGCTGCGTACGCTTCCTCGATCGACAGCGGCGTGCCCGAGTCGGGCAGGTTCGCGTACGGCTGGCGTGCGACGCGGGCGTCCCACATGCGGCGGGCGTTGAGTTCGGCGGGGGTCGGTTCACTCATGAGCGGAATGTACCAACGTTGCCTGCTCTACGGCAGGCCCTCACACGTAGCAGGGGCCTTCGATCAGCGGATGCTCCGAGATGAAGTGCTGGTCGATCTTCAGGCCGATGCCCACGCCTTCGTGCGGCCGCACGCAGCCCTTGTCGTCCAGCGCATAAGGCGCCTTGTCGGCCATGTGGTCGCGGAACGGGTTGAGCGCGGTGACGTCGCCCTCGAAGTAGCCGGGGTTGTCCACGGCGCACAGGAAGTGGATGCTCGTCGCCATGTTGATCGCCGTCGCCGAGGTGTGCGGGTTCACGGTGAGCTTCTGGGCGCTGGCCATCGCGGCGATGCGCATCGACTCGGTCACGCCGCCCGTCTTCGAGAGGTCCGGCTGGACGAACTGCACGTGCCCGTCTTCCAGCAGCGTCGCGAACTCGTAGCGCGTGTAGTGGTTCTCGCCCGCGGCGAGCGGCACGCGCCCGAGGCCCGCGGCGATCGCATAGGCGCGACGGTCCTGCGGCGGGAACGGCTCTTCCAGCCAGCCCACCGCGCACTCCTCGAAGGCCGGCATCACGCGGCGCACGTCGTCGAGCGTGTACGCGGTGTTGGCATCGGTGAGGATGTCGATCTCGTCGCCGACGGCCTTGCGCACGGCGCGCACGCGCGCGATATCGCGCACCGGCGTATCGCCCATGCGCAGCTTGAGCGCACGGTAGCCTTGCTGCACGTAGCGCTGTGCTTCTTCGGCCAGCGAAGCCGGGTCCTGCCAGCCGAGGGCGATGCCGCCCGCGTAGGCCTTGATCGGCTTGGCCGAGCCGCCCAGCAACTGCACCAGCGGCAGGCCGGTGGCCTGGCACTTCAGGTCCCACAGCGCCATGTCCACGCCACTCAGCGCGAGAGCGGCCGCCGCGCCCATGCCGTGGCTGGCCAGCTGCATCTTGTAGACACGCGCCCAGACGCCGGCCACGTCGTGCGCGTCCAGGCCCAGCACCAGCTCGCGCATCGTGGTGTCGATCAGCTTGGCGATCGCACCGGGGCAGCGGCCGTGGTGGGCTTCGCCCCAGCCGACGTGGCCCTCGTCGGTCTCGACGCGCACGAGCACCGAGTCGCGCTTGACGCTGCGGCCGATGCCCAGGCGCACCGACTTGTCGGCGGGAACGGGGAAGGAGATGGGCACGGCCCGGATGTCGGCGATACGCATGGGATTCAGTGTGAAAGGTTGTTCAGCGGAAGACTTCGGGGTTGACCACGTTGGCGGGGCGTTCGCCGCGCAGCAGGGCCAGCAACGTGGCGATCGCGCCCTCGCTCATGGCCCGCATGCTCGTGTCGGTGATGCCGGCCACGTGCGGCGTCAGCAGCAGCCTGGGCGCAGAGAACACCGGCTCCTCGCCGGTGAGCGGCTGCTTGTCGTGCACGTCGAGCGCCGCGCCGCCCAGCCGGTCTTCACGCAGCGCGGCCAGCAGGGCCGGCGTGTCGACGACGGGACCGCGCGACACGTTGACGAGGATCGCGTCGCGTTTCATGGTGGCCAGCGTCGCTGCATCCACCAGGCCGCGCGTCTGCTCGTTCAGCGGGCAGCACAGGACCACGACATCCGCTTGCGCGAACAGCGTCGCCTTGTCCGCGGCGTTCACGCCCGCGGGCAGGCTGTCCGGGCGGCGGGTGAGGCCCAGCACGCGCATGCCCATCGCGTTGCCCAGGCTGGCAAGTCGGCTGCCGATGGCACCGACACCGACGATGCCCAGCGTGCTGCCGCCGAGCTCGGTGCCGCGGTCCGCGAGCGGACGCGCTGCGGCCCAGCCATCGCTGCGCAGGCGCGCATCGAGGGTGGCGAGGCCGCGGCGCAGGTGCAGCATCGCGGCCAGGCAGTACTCGACGACCGCCTGCGTGTTGGAGCCCGGCAAGTTGGCCACGGGAATGCCTTTGGCGGTGGCAGCCTCCACCGGGATCATGTCGAGGCCGACCCCATGCCGCACGACCGCGCGCAGTTTCGGCGCGTGATCGAAGATCGTGGGCGGCAACTGCGCGCGCACGACGAGGCCTTCGACGTCCGCGACCAGGCGTTCCAGCGTCTCCGGTTTCGTGCCGGGCGCGAGCACCACCTCGCAATGCTGCTCCAGGACAGGCAGCAGCTGCGGGTGGATCGGGTTCGTCAGCAGGACGCGCGGCTTAGTTTTCAAGGAAAGGCTCCCCTCTTTGCACCGGGTTGGACAGGCGGCCGAAGCCCTCGACTTCCACCGTGACGGTCTGTCCCGGAGCAAGCCATGCCGCAGGCGTGTGCATCGCCGCGACGCCGGCAGGCGTGCCCGTTGCGATCACGTCGCCGGGCTCCAGCGGCATGCGATGCGAGACGTATGAAATCAGTTCGGCGATGCGGAACAGCATCGTCGCGGTGGACCCATCTTGCAGCGGCCGCCCATCGATGTCGAGGCGGATGCGCACGGCGTACGGGTCCGGCACTTCGTCCGGCGTCGCGATCCACGGGCCGAGCGGCGACGATGCCGGCAGGTTCTTGCCGCGCACGAAGTTGCCGCCGTCGCCCTTGACCAGGTCGCTGCCGCTCACGTCGTTGTGCGCGGTGTAGCCGGCCACGCAGCGCATCGCCTGCTCGGGGCTCACGCGCAGCGCGCGCTTGCCGATCACCACCGCGAGCTCCGCTTCGTAGCCCACGTTGCCGACGTCGGGCGGAATCAGAATCGGCTCGCCGGGCCCCACCACCGTGCAGCCGGAGCGCACGAAAGTGACCGGCTCGGCCGGCTCCTTCATGTTGCGCTCGGCCAGCGCGTCGGTGAAGTTGAAGGCGGCCCCGACGATCTTGCCGGGGCGCAGCGGCGCAAGCAGCTTCACCTGCGCGAGCGGCCGCAGCGCCTGCGCAGGAACCGCGGCACTCGAGAGCCGGTCGGCCCAGCGCGCGAGGCCCTGCTCCACCATCTGCAGCAGCGTGGGGGCCGTGCCGCCCACGATCGCGGCACAGGCCGGGTGCGAGAGGTCCAGCACCTGCTCGCCGTGCACGACGCCGGTGGTGGGTGTGCCGGACGCGCCGGTGAAGGTGACGAACCTCATCGCTTCAGCCGACGCGGTACTTGTCGAGGACCTTGCGGTCGATCTCGATGCCCAGGCCCGCGCCCGTGGGGATCTGCACTTTGCCGCGCTGCTGCACGATCGGCTCGCGCGACAGGTGGTCGCGGAAGGGGTTCTCGCATTGCTCGAACTCCAGCATCGGCGGCATCGGGCGATAGGACGGCGGCTGGTCCGGCAGCGCGGCCAGGAAGTGCAGCGTGGCGGCCACGCCGATGGCGGAGCCCCAGGCATGCGGCACGCATTCCACGCCGTGCGTCATCGCCAGCGCGGCGATCTTGCGGCACTCGCTGATGCCGCCGGCGGCGCACACGTCCGGCTGCACGATATCCATCGCCTTGCGCACGACCAGGTCGCGGAAGCCCCAGCGGGTGAAGGCGTTCTCGCCACCCGCCACGGCCATGTCCAGCGCGCGCGTCACTTCGATGTAGCCGTCGACGTCCTCGGGGGAGATCGGCTCCTCGAACCACTCGATGTCCAGCTTCTCCAGCTCGCGGCCGATGCGGATGGCCTGCGGCACGGTGAAGCAGTGGTTGGCGTCGACCATCAGGCGCACCTTGTCGCCGATCGCCTCGCGCACCGCGGCCACGCGGCGGATGTCCAGCTTGGGGTCGCCCAGGCCGATCTTCATCTTGATGGCCTGGAAGCCCTGCTCGGCGAACTCGCACCCCTCTTCCACCGCTTCCTCGATGAGGCGGTCCATGTCGATGAAGTAGAGGCCCGTGGCGTAGCAGGTGACCTCGCTGCGGTAGGCGCCGCCGATCAGCTTGTGGATCGGCTTGTTGGTGGACTTGCCGATGATGTCCCACAGCGCGATGTCGATGCCCGAGAGCGCCGAGATCGCCATGCCGGTGGTGCCGTAGTCCTTGATGCGGTTGTACAGGTCTTCCCAGATCACCTCCACGTCGAAGGCGTCGCGGCCGATGATGCGCGGGCCGAACTGCGTGTCGATGAAGGCCTTGGCCACGGCCGAGGGGCCGTAGCACTCGCCCCAGCCGACGATGCCGTCGCTGGTCTCGATCTCCACGATGCACGAACCGCGGGTCTTGTACAGCCAGCCGCGCGACGAGGTGAAGGGGCGCTCCACGGGCGCGGAGACCACGTGGCAGGTGACTTTCTTGATGGTGGACGTGGTCATGGCGTTACTGCTTCTTCTCGGCCACGAAGACCTTCTTGCCCACTTCGTTGAGCGACTTCTGGACGTTGTTGATCTCGCGCTCGAGTGCGGCACCGGTGACGTCGTCTACGACGGCGCCGGCGGCTTCCGTCGGCTGGCGGAACTTCGGGCTCTGGATGGCCTTGTGGAAGATCTGCGTGAGCTTCTCGCGCACGGGTGCCGGCGTGCCGGCCGGCGCGACGAGGTAGGCCATCTGCACCAGCGGGCCGTACGGGAACACGTCGTAGCCCTTTTCCTTGAAGGTCGGCACGTCCTTCAGGTTCTTCAGGCGCTCGTTGGCGAACACCGCGATGGGCTTGACCAGCCCGGCGTCGATCTGGCCCTTGCTCTCGGAGGGCTTGAGCACGGCGGCCTGGATCTGCTTGCCGGCCAGGTCGGTGATCACCTTGGCGCCGCCGGTGTACGGCACGGCGATGATCTCGGTGCCGGCGGCGCGGCCCGTCATCACGGCGAAGATGTGGTTGAGGTTGTTGTTGCCGGGCGTGCCGATCGACACCTTGCCGGGGTTCTTCTTCACGTAGTCGAGGAAGGTGGGCAGGTCCTTGGCGTACGGGGCGCCCGTCGGCACCAGCAGCACCAGCGGGTCGAGCGTGACGCGCGCGATCGGCGCGAACTGCTCGTTCTTCAGCGGCGTCAGGCCCTGCGCGATCAGCGCGAGCGTGGAGCTGGTGCCCATGCCGATGGTGTAGCCGTCCGGCTCGGCGTTGGCGACCTTGGTCATGCCGATGGAGCCGGTGGCGCCCGGCACGTTCTCGACGATCAGGCGGATGCCGTCTTCGGCCAGGATGCTCGACAGCTGGCGCGCGGCGATGTCGTTCGAGCCGCCGGCGTTCCACGGCACGACGAGCTTGATCTCCTTGTTGGGGAACGGGTCGGCGGCGCTTGCGGCAAGGCAGGCGGCAGTCAGGGCGGCCGCCGCGAGGCGGGCAATGAATTTGCGCATGGGGGTGTCTCCTGGTGAGGTCTGGGCTGGACTCAGGCGCAATGTTATAACAAACAACAAAGCCGAGCTTGGATGTCCCGCCGCAGCGCCGGGGCATGCCGCCTCAGCCGTGGGCGCGCCGTTCCTGCTGCTGCACGAGCAGGGCCGTGATGTCCTCGCGCGCGCTCTCGATGTCGGAGCGGATGGCCGCCGCCGCCGACGCGCCGTCGCCGCGGGCGAGCGCGGCGAGCGTGGCAACGTGGCACTCGTAGCGCTTCAGGCCCGGGATGTATTCGGGCAAGGCCAGGCGCAGCGTGGGCGCGCAGCGCAGCCAGGCGTTCTCGATGATCTCTTCCACGATGGGCATGTGGCACATCTCGTAGATGCGGAAGTGGAACTGGTAGTGCGCCTGCAGGTACTGCTCGGTGCGGTTCTCCTGCACCGAGCGCTTCATCTCCACGAGCAGGCGCTCGACGGCGTGCAAGCCCTCGGCGGTGGTGTGCGCCGCCGCCGCCTGGGCAGCCATGGGTTCGAGGCTGCTGCGGATGGTCATGAGCTGGCTGAACTGGTCCGCATCCAGCAGCGGCACGATCGCCGCACCGCCGGGGCCGAGGCCGCCGCGATCGAGCACCTTCTCGGCGATGAGGTGGTTCACGGCATCGCGCACCGGCGTGAGGCTGATGCCCAGGTCGTCGGCCACCTGGCGCAGCACCACGCGGCTGCCCGGCGCGAACTTGCCCGCCAGGATCGCGTCCTTCAGGGCGACATAGGCACGGTCCCAGAGCGTGCTGCGCTCGATCGTGTTGAGGCGGGGCGAAGTCATAGGCGCAATTGTGAACCTGCGCGACGCGGTCGCCGTGCACTGGAATAATGGGCAGGCTCATGAACCGAGACCAGCTTTACAACCTCGCCCCCACCGACCGCGCCTTCCGGGAGATGAACAGGGACCAGAAGGTCCAGGTCGTCGCCGCATTCGCGCTGGCGGTCCTCAAGGAAATCCGTGTCGCCGACGGCCGGGAGCCCGACGCCTGGGAATCCGTGCACCTGATGCACGCACTCGGCGCCTTGCACGGGGAGCGCCTGACTTATGCATTGACGCTGATCGAACTCGCCATCGAGGACCCCGCGGACCGTGCGCCCGAGGCCGTGGCGCGGATCCAGAAAGAGCTCGCCAGCGCCCAGACGCTGGAGCGGGCGTTCCAGGACGCACAAGCCAGGCTGGTTGCGGGGACCTGAAGCCCTCAAGCGGCCGTTCCCGATCACGAGCTCGCGGGCTCGCGGGCGCGGTGGCGGCCTTGCACGAAGACGCTACGGCTTGATCCCAAGCTTCCCGATCAGCGTCTTGAACGTCGCATGGTCGCGTGCCATCAGCTGCCGGAACGCATCGCCTTCGGCATACGCATAGCCCATGTTCTGCTTGTCGAGCGCGTCGAGCAGGGACTGCTCGCGCGCCGTCTTCGCGGTGGCCGCGCGCAAGGCATCCACGACGTCCTGCGGCGTGCCCTTGGGAACCGCGAGGCCGCGGAACGTGCCCATCACCACGTCGACACCGCGCTCCTTCAGCGTGGGCACCTTCTCGAAACCCTTGATGCGCTGGTCGCCCATGACCGCGAGCACCTTCAGCTTGCCGCCCGCTACGTGCGTCGACACTTCGGCGGCGCTCACGGTCACCGCGTCGAGGTGGCCACCGAGCAGCGACAGGATCGCCGGCGCCGCACCGCCAAACGGCACGTGCGTGAACTTCAGGCCGGTCTTCTCCTCGATAGACGCCGCCGCGAGGTGCCAAGTGGAGCCGTTGCCGCCGTTGCCGACGGCCAGCGTCTTCTGGCGCGCGGCAGCGACGAAGTCCTCGAACGTGTGGGAACCCGCATGGCGCACTGCTCAGCCTGTCCACACCGACATGAGGTCAGTCGTTATTCCCACTGCGAAGCGGGTGTCCGCGACCGATGCTGGGACCAAGGAGCAATGCGATGTCCAGGATCCTCTTCTCTCTCATCGTCGTGGCCGGTCTCGCCGCGTGCAGCACGGCACCGCCGCAACGCGCAGCCGTCGTCACTTCACCGATGCCGACCGTCGTGGTGATGGGCGCACCAATGGCGCCCGCCACCGTCTGGTGCTACGACCCGTGGCTGGGGTCGTGCGGGCGCTGATCCCTGTCACTCGAGCGTAAAGCCGACCTTGAGCGTGACCTGCCAGTGGGCGACCTTGCCGCCCTGGATGTGGCCGCGCGTTTCGACGACCTGGAACCACTGCAGGTTGCGAACGGTTTCGCTGGCCTTGGCGAGCGCGGTGTTCACCGCATCCTCGATGCCGGTGGGCGACGAACCCGTGAGTTCGAGGATCTTGTAGACGTGGCTGGACATGGTGGGCTCCTTGGGGGCTGGGTGGAGTATGTGCGCTTTCGGCGTTATCCTGAGCCTCGCTCGTCATGTCCACCCTCCCCCACAGCGCGCCCGCCGACCGCAACAAGGAGCCCATCCTTGCGCAGCTCAGGGCCCTCCTGGGTGAGCGCGGCACCGCGCTGGAGATCGCTTCGGGGACGGGGCAGCACACGGTGTGGTTCGCCGCCGGCCTGCCCGGGTGGACGTGGCAGCCGACGGACTTCGATGCGGACATGGTGCCCGTCATCGCCGAGAGGGCTGCGCAGTCCGGGTTGGGCAATGTGCTGCCTCCCCTGTGGCTCGACGTGATGCAGCCGCAGTGGCCGGTGACGGGCAAGTTCGACGCGATCTTCTGCGCGAACATGATCCACATCGCGCCTTGGGAGGCGTGCGTCGGGCTCATGGCCGGAGCCGCACGGCACCTCGCGGCTGGCGGCGTGCTGGTGACGTATGGGCCCTACTTCGAGAAGAACGTCACGACGGCCCCGAGCAACCTTGAGTTCGACGAGAGCTTGCGGGCGCGGGATCCGTCGTGGGGGATTCGGCAGCTGGATGATGTTGCTGCTCAGGCCGCGCGCAATGGCCTCGCCTTGACGCGGCGGCAACCGATGCCTGCGAACAACCTGTTGCTCGTGTTCGAGCGGGGGTGATACGGATGAAAACATTGTTCGTCCTGGCGGCTGCCACCTTTGTTGCTGCGTGCAGCACGACGCCGGAATCCAGCAGCTCCCTCGCACCTGGTGGCGCGCAGAAGCCGGTGACCGTGATCATCGTGCGCCACGCCGAGACAGACGCTTCACGGCCCGAGACGCTGCCGCTCAGCGCGCAGGGCCGCGCGCGGGCGCAACAACTCGCCGAAACAGTGAAGGGCGTGCGCTTCACGCATCTCTTCGCCACGCACAGGTGCGGGCCAGGCAGATGCTTGATGGCATCGCGCAAGTGCACGCGCTGGAGATCGTCCAGCTCCCGAAGCCCGGTTCCATGCTGGAAGGGCAGCCAGTGACCGACCAGACTTCGCGCCGTGCCCCGATCGAGCCGATTGCGCACGCGTTGCTGTCGCTTCCGCCCGGGAGTGTGGCCCTGGCGGCACTGAACAGCGAGAACATCTACGCGGTGCTGAACCGCCTCGGCATTCCCGTTCCGTGCACGGACAACAGCTGCTACCCACGCAACGAGTTCGATCACCTCTGGCACATCGTGCTGCCGGCGGGGCAGCCGCGCCCGCTTGCGTTCACCGAACTGCGGTATGGCAGCGGCTGGCAGTTCAGCGCGAGGTAACGGCGGCGTTGATCCGATACCGGCGCATGGGCCGGAGTGTAGGAGGCTCCCTGTGCGCATTGGGCTCGCGTGGACGCTACCTTGGCTGGGCCTCGAGGACTGGAGGCAGAATTGAGCAATGGAGGCTCCGAACCCCATCGCCAACGCAGATCCCGCCGAGTCACTTGCAACAACGTTGCTCGAACTGGCCTGCTGCCGAACCAGCGGCAAACTCGATCACCTACGATGTCCACGCTCGCCAGTTCCAAGCGCCTGACCGTTCCCCTCTCGGAGCGGGTGATATCGCCCGCCTACTCGGGCAAGGAGGACTTCGAGCAGCTGGTCCTCCTGGCGTCACGACTGTACAAAGAACGGCTCTCTTCCGTGCCCTTCTACAAGGACCGGATGCACGACGAGCACTTCTGGACGCGGTTCGTGGGCAGCAGGGTGAAGGAGGCGCAGGCCTTGGTGGCATCTTCTACTAAGGCGCGCGGCAAAAGGAGTCGTCCGTAGCCGGGCGATCACGGCTGCAACGCAAGCACGCGCGCCACGAACCCGCTCTTCGCGTCCGTATAGGCTTCCCGGTCACCCCGATGCGCGACGGCAAGGCGCGCCTTCCGCTCCGCATACGACTGCGCGAGCCCCGGCGATTGCCTCAACGCATCACGGAAGCGCAGCCGGTCTCGCCACTGCATGCCCCCGTACTCCACGATGTGGAGGTGGTGGGTGCGCCGCCCGTCCCTGGCGCGCATCAACCACTTGCGGTCATGCAGCATCGCGTTGAACTCGCGCGAGGTCGTGTAGCCGTTGGACAGCAGCGACTCCAGCAATGCGTCCGCACTGCTCATGGCAGCCACGCCCGCAAGCATGTCGATGATCGGTTTGGCCGGCATGCCCGGGACGGCGGTGCTGCCGAAGTGTTCGATCTGCACGAACTCACGAGGGTAGAGGCCGAGCAGGCGCTCCTTCTCGCGCTCGAACGCCATCGCCCACTCGGGGCGGTGGGGAACGAGCACGATGTCCTCGTGGATCGCCCGGTCGAGATCGTCACCCATGGTCACAGCATCGCAAGCGGCGTCGCACCCGCGGGCGGCGCAAACACCTTGTCCAGTTCGGCCAGCTCGTCGGCGGACAGCGGTCGCGCGGAAGCCGCAACGTTCTCTTCCAGCGCCTGCCGCCGCCCCGTCTTCGGGATCGCAATCACCCCGTCACGCGCAAGCAGCCACGCCAGCGCCACCTGCGCAGGCGTCATCCCGCACGCGCGGGCGAACCGCACGAGCTTCGCGTTGCGCAGCAGCCGCCCCTGGTCGAACGGCGAATACGCCATGACGGGCAGCCCGCGAGCGCGCATGGCGGGCAGCAGGTCCCACTCGATGCCGCGGCTGCCGAGGTTGTAGAGCACCTGGTTCGTCTGGCACGCATCGCCGCCGGGCGTGCGCCAGAGGCGCTCCATCGCATCCGTGTCGAAATTGCTGACGCCCCATTGCCGGATCTTCCCCGCCCGCTGCAACGCCTCGAAAGCCTCCACGGTTTCGCCGAGCGGAACGCTGCCCTCCCAGTGCAGCAGGTACAGGTCCAGCGTTTCCACGCGCAGCCGGCGCAGGCTCGCCTCGCACGAGCGGCGCATCGCGGCGCGCGAAGCGTTGTGCGGATAGACCTTGCTGACCAGGAACACGTCGTCGCGCCGCCTCGCGATGGCCTCGCCGACGAGCGACTCGCTGCGGCCGTCGCCGTACATCTCTGCCGTGTCCACCAGCGTGAGCCCCAGGTCGATACCAAGCTGGATGGTCGCTATCTCTTCCTGGCGGCGAGCCGGGTCGTCGCCGAGCATCCATGTGCCTTGGCCCAGCGCAGGCACTGTTTCACCGCTGGGCAGCGTGATGGTTTTCATGGGGCCAAGTATGAGCCTCCCGGGCCTACAGCCGCGCAGGACTCGCCGCACACCTGCGCGGCCGGTGCACTGCTGCCGCTGCTGCCGGCTCGCGGTTGCAATGGCTGAAAGCGGAATGATCCGCACAGGAGTAGCTCATGAAGAAGTTCATCTTGACCGCAGCCGCCGTGGCTGCATGCGCGTTCGGCGGTGTGGCGCAAGCCGACGTGATCGACAGCGTGGGGAACGCCATCTCCAGCATCTTCGGCATCCCGTACGACCCGCGCCCGGCCGGCACGATCGTGCAGGTGTACACCGACGCGTACGGCCGCCAGGTGCAGGTCGACAAGGACGGCCGGCAGACCATCGTGAGCCAGCCGACCTACGTCGACCAGTACGGCAACGTGATCTCCAGTGGCACGCCGTACGCGATGGCGCCGCAGTACGACAACGACGGCGACGGCGTGCCGAACGCGTACGACCGCTTCCCGAACGACCCGCGGTATCGCTGACGATCAAAGCAATCGGCGCCCAGCCACCCGCGAGCTCGGCCAGCAGCCGGTTACCGGTCACCCTGCCCGCGCCGAGCGAGCTCAGCTTGCGCCGCGCCCGCGAAGCGGTCAAACGCATCGCGAAGCTTCTGCGCCGCTTGCCCGAGCTCGTCGATCGCGGCTTCCGCGGCGAATGCCTCCAGCCATGTGGACAGCTTCCACACCCGGTCGGCAGCCACGGTACCGGCACTGCCGGCCAGCTTGTGCGAGATCCTGTGGATGGCTTGGCGGTCACCGCGCTGCGCTTCCTCGAGCAGCGCGCGAATGTCCGAAGCCCCGGTTTCCACGAAGATCACCAGCGCCATGCGGCCCAGGTCACGATCCGACGCGAAGCGGTCCTCGAAAGCGGCCCGGTTGAAGTCCAGCTCGGTACGCTGCGCATCCCGCACCAGCCATTGGTCGAGGACGGCACGCAGCGTCTGCACGTCCACGGGCTTGCCCAGCGTGGCGTCCATGCCCGCCGCCCTGCAACGCGCAAGCTCCGCCTCGCCTTGCCCCGCCGTGAATGCGACGATGCCGCCGTCATAGCCGGATTGCCGCAGGCGCGCTGCGGCTTCGTAGCCGTCCAACCCGGGCATCTGGCAATCCATCAGCACGAGGTCGGGCCGGCGCGCAAGTACAAGTTCCACTCCGGCGTGCCCGTCGGTCGCCGTGTCCACCTCTTTCACGCCGAGGCGCTTGAGCAGTTCGCAGGCGACGAGCCGGTTCAATTCGTTGTCGTCCACGACAACCACCCTGCCATCGCGCCTGTACATCGGCTGCGCCACCGGCGCCGCCGTCGGCGCGAAGCCGTGCCGGGGCGCATCGCACGGTTCGAAGGGAACCCGCAGCAGGAATCGGGTACCCACCGCCTCCTCGCTCGTCACCGTGATGTCGCCCCCCATCAGCTGGGCCAGCTCCTTCGAGATGGCCAGCCCCAGCCCCGTTCCGCCGAAGCGCGCTGCCGTCGCAGCGTCGGCCTGGTGGAACCGGTCGAACAAGCGCGCGAGTGCCCCCTCGCTCATGCCGATGCCGGTGTCCCGCACCTCATAGGCGAGCATGCCGTCCGCTTCGCACGAGACGGCCAGCGTGATCGACCCCGACCCGGTGAACTTGATCGCGTTGGCGAGCAGGTTCTGCAGGATCTGCCGCAGGCGAAAACCGTCCAGCCTGACGTACCCGGGCACGCCCGCGCCACGCTGGACGACGAACTCGAGGTCCTTCTCGCGTGCGCGCTCGCGAAAGACCGCGCCGAGCTCGTCGAGCATCGCCTCCTGGTCGAACTGCGCGGCAGCTATCTGGAGTTTGCCGGCCTCGAGCTTGCTGTCGTCGAGCAGCTCGTCGATCAATTTCAGCATGGCCTGCGCGCTGGACTCCGCGAGCCCCGCATACCTTGCCGCAACGGCGGGGTCGTGCTGCGCGGGGATCAGCCGCAGCAAGGTCAGCACGCCGTGCAGCGGCGTCCTCATCTCATGGCTGATCGTGGCAACGAAGTCGCTCTTTGCCCGATTGGACCGCTCTGCCGCGGCCTTGGCGGCCTCCAGCGCGCTCTCCATCGCCTTGCGGCGCGTGATGTCGGTATTCGTACCGGTCACTCGCAGTGCCCTGCCGCCCGTGTCCCTCTCGACCACCCTGCCCTGCACCATGAACCAGACCTCGTTGCCGGAGGCGGCGACCACCCGGTGTTCGCTCGTGAACTGGCCGGCCGTGCCTCTCAACGCGGCGAACCACGCTGCGCGCACGGCCTCGCGCTCTTCTTGCGGAATGCGTGCGACCAGGGCGGACATCGAGGTGACCGTCGGGGCACGGGGCTCCCCCATCAGCTCCGACCAGCGTTCGGAGAGGTAGAGCACGTCCGCTGCGGCGTCGTAGTCCCAGAGCACGACGCGGGACGCATCCAGGGCACGCGCCTGGCGCTCTTCGCTGCGGCGCAGGGCCTCCCGCATCCGGCTCTCCGCGGTGACGTCCATGTACGTGGTGACGAAGCCGCCGCGGGGCAGCGGCGCGCCGCGGATGTCGAGGACGGTGCCGTTTGGCCGCGTGCGGTGGAACGCGTGCGGAACGGGCGCCGCCGCGCGCGCCACGATCGACTCGAATGCCGCATCGGCGTCGGGCCCGTATTCGCCGCGGTCGGCATTGAAACGGATGATCCGCTGGAAGTCCACCGCGCCGTCCGCGAAGAGCGACGGGGGCAGGCCGAGCAGCCGCCTGAATTCCGCGTTGTCGACCAGCAGGCGCAGCGATTCGTCGAACACGCTCAGGCCGCAGGGCAGGTTGTCGACGACGGAGTGGAGCAGCTCGTTCGCGGCCGCCAGCTTCACCTCGCGCTCGTGCAGCTCCGTGATGTCCTGCAGGGTACCCACCAGCCTGCGGACACGCCCCTCTTGCCATTCCACGTGGCCCACCGAGCGCACCCAGACCTGCGAGCCGTCCGGGCGGCGCATCGGCAACTGCAGGTCCCAGCCCTTGCCCTCCTTGACCGCCGCATCGGCGGCGCGGTCGATCTGCGCGTTGGATGCGTCGTCGAAGAAGCGGCGGTGTTCGTTGAAGGACGGCTTGTAGTCCGCGGGCACGCCGTGGATCGCATGCATGCCGGGCGTCCAGGCCAAAGTGCGGTCGGCCAGATCGGTGACCCAGCCGCCTACCTTGGCCATTTCTTCGGCCCGCGTGAGCATGTCGCCGTTGCCGCCGGCAAGCGGACGCGGAGGCGGCGATTCGTTTTCCATGCGACAGTCTCCCGACGGGGTCGAGCTCATCCATTGATGAGGCTCAAACTGTAGCGCACCGGCGGCCGCCCGCCAGTTCCCTGCCCCTACACCCTCCTGAGTTCGCGCCCCGCCGGCCCCGCCTGCGCTTGCAGCGCCGGGCCCACGGCCGCCGAATAGTTGTTCTCCAGGACGGAAGTCACGAACACGAACTCGCCCGTGACCGACGTGGGCGTGAAATTCACCGCCACGTAGCCGCGCCGCGCGGTGTCCGCGTACTTCAGGTCCGGCACCATGCGCAGGAACGAATCGGCAAGGAAGCCGCGCGCGACCTTCGGGTGCGCGATCTCCAGGCCCGTCGACGTCACCGAGGGGGTTGCAAACTCCACACCGATGCGACGGCCGGCCGCGTCGCGCAGGTCGTGCGCCCACGCGTTGTGGCTGTCGCCCGAGAGCACCACCAGGTTCCTGTCGCCGGCGCGAGCCATCGCCATCACGCGCTCGCGCGCCGCGGGAAAGCTGTCCCAGTTGGTGAGCTCGTAGCCGATGCGCGGCTGTGCGAGGAGCGCGCGTTGCGCGTCGCTGCGCGAGGCCTCCGGCGTGTCCAGCGCGGCGAGGAAGGCGTTGATCGCGTCCTCGCTGAAGTTGTCGTAGACGGACAGCGGGATGCGCATGCCGCCGAACACCACCTGCTGCCCCAGCACCTGCCACGTGGCAGAGGATGCCTGCAGCCCCGCGGCCAGCCACGCCTCCTGTTCGGGGCCGAGCATCTGGCGGCCCGGCGCGTCCGCCGCACCTGCGAGGTAAGCGTCGCGGCCGATCGGCGCATCGCGGCCGATGAGGCGCGTGTCGAGCATGTGCAGCGACACCAGGTTGCCGAAGTCGAAGGAGCGGTAGATCCTGAGCGGGTCCGTGCCGGTGCGCGTGGGCATCCACTCGTGGTACGCCTGCACGGCCGCGGCCCTGCGCGCGGCAAAGCTGCCTTCGGTGGCCGGGTCGTGCCCGCCTGCGCCATCGCGCCACAGGTCGTTGACGATCTCGTGGTCGTCCCACACGCCGATCAGCGGCATGTTGCGGCGGATGCCGCGCAGGTCGGCGTCGGAGTGGTAGCGCTGGTAACGCAGGCGGTACTCGTTGAGCGTGTGCAGTTCGCCCTTCGGGTCGGCCTCGCGCCCGATGACGCGCGCGGCCAGCTGCTCGGTGTCGGTGAGGCCCGTCTCGTAGATGTAGTCGCCCAGCATGAGCGCTGCGTCGAGGTCACCGCGGGCGGCGGCGTGGTTGTAGACGTGGAACTGCCCGATCGAATAGGCGGCGCACGAGAAAACGCCGAGCTTGACCTGCTGCACGCCGCCGACCGGCAGCGTGCGCGTGCGGCCCGTTTCGGAAATGACCGAGCCGTTCTTGAACCGGTAGAAGTACGTGGTGGCGGGCTGCAGGCCGGTCACGTCCACCTTCACGGTGCTGTCGTGCGCGAGTTCGGCCAGCGCGGTGCCCGATTTCACGATGTTGGTGAAAGACGTGTCGAGCGCCATCTCCCACTGCAGCGTGACCGACTCCGAGAGCCGGTTCGCACGCGTCCAGATGATGACGCGGTCCGCCAGCGGGTCGCCACTCGCGACGCCGAAGCCGAAGGGCTCCTTCTCCGCGTCGCCGCCGCCGCCGCATGCGGCCAGGCCCAGTGTGCTGCCGAGCGCGATGGCGGAGCCCGCGCCGAGCATGAGGCGCCGGCGGGTGAAGTCGATGTCGGCGGGTTCGGGTGCGCCGGGCAAGTCTTGTTGCGGCATGGAGGTCTCCCCTGGAACGTAGCCGCTCAGCTTACCCCGGAGATGTGGATGAGCTGGGGTTGCGCGTTACTCGACAACTTCGGTGGCGCGCACCAGCAGCGACTGCGGCACCTTGATGCCGAGCGCGTTCGCCGTCTTGAGATTGACGACAAGGTCGAACAGCGTCGGCTGCTCGAAGGGCAGTTCGCCCGGCTTGGCGCCCCGCAGGATCTTGTCCACCGTGCCCGCGGCGCGGCGGAAGAGGTCCAGGCTGCTGGGCCCATAGCTCATCAGCCCGCCATTGAGCGCTTCCTGCCGGTATGCGAACACCGCAGGCAGCTTGTTGGCCAATGCAAGCTTCGCGATCAGCGCACTGTGGTTATAGAGAAATGCGTCGGTGGCAACGACCAGCCCGTCCGGCCGCGCATCGGCCATGAGGGTGAAGGCGCGCTCCAGCTCCTGCACCGAGCTTGCGTCGTAACGAGCAACCGCCACACCGAACTGGGTAGCCGCCGGCGGGAACGCGTTGGCGTAGACCAGGTGATTGGGATTGCCAGGGTTGACCAGGAGTGCCACGCGCGCAAGTGCCGGCTTGAGGCTCTTCAACAGCTCGAGCAGCTTCGGGGCGAGGTCCGTGGTCGTGTCCGACATGCCCGTGACGTTGCCGCCCGGCCGCCCCAGGCTCGATGCAAGGCCGGAGGCCACCGGGTCGCTCACGGAGATGGCAACCGTGGGGATCGTGCTGCTTGCCTTCTGCACCGCGAGCGCGGCGGGGGTCGTGACGGCGACGATCACGTCCATCTTCAGCTTCACGAGTTCGGCCGCAAGGCCGGGGAACAGCTCGTACTGGTTGCCGGTGAAACGTTTTTCGACGGCGAGATTGGCGCCTTCGACATAGCCCAGCGCGCGCATGCCCTGGAAGAAAGCGTTCTGGAGGGCGCTGCCGTTTGCACCCGGGGTGAGGTAACCGATACGATGGACCTTGGCCTGGGCACGCGCAAAGCGTGCCGCCAGGACGCCCGCACAGAATGCCACCACCGCGTGGCGGCGAGACGTTGCGCGAGCTGTGTCGGGCATGGCGCAGTTTATCGCGCTACCGTTGTGATCGTCACGGATGGAGGCTTTGAATGGCGAGCGCAAGCCCGCCCTCGGCCTGGCCGGCGGGATCGCGCTGCCGGAGCCGGCGTATCGCGCATTCGCGTCCAACATCACGCCGGACCCCGAGACGGGCATCGGCAAGTGGACCGATGCCGAACTGGCGCGCGCGATCCGCGAGGGCATCCGGCCGGACGGCAGCGTCATCGGGCCGCCCATGCCCTTCGAAAGCTACCGCGCCGCATGGGTTGCCATACGCCGCGAGACGACAGCGGCAAGCCGCTGAAGCAGTTCACGGGCGCCGGCGGCCAGCTGCTGAAGCGGCCGTACGGCGACAGCCTGAGCCGCAACCTCACGCCGCACGAGAGCGGGCTGCGCGACTGGAGCGAAGCGCAGTTCGCGGCGGCGCTGCGCGAGAACGTGAGCCCGCAGGGGATCAAGTACAAGCCCGTGATGCCGACGGCGGCGTACCGCCTGATGACCGATGCCGACATTGCGGCGATGATGGCTTACCTGCGCTCGCTGCCGCCGATGCCTCTTGGCGGGCGTTAGGGACGTCGGTTGCGCAAGGGATCGAGAAGGTGCTTGAGCCCGTTGTGGTCGATCTCGTGCATCAGGGCGAGCAGGCGGCCCAGCTGGCCCGGGGGGAAGCCTTCGCGGGCGAACCAGTTCAGGTAGTTGCCGGGGAGGTCCGCGATGAGCGTGCCATTGTGCTTGCCGTAGGGCATTTCGGTTTTGACGAGGAGGTCGAGCGGGTCCGACATGCTGGCATTGTCGCGCGCTGAAGCAAAGCGGGGTGAGCCTGGGCCCACCCCGCACCGTCAACCGCCCTGCGCTAGAAGAGCTTCAACAAGGCCCAGACCAGCAGCGAGAGCACGAGAGAGACCAGGATCGAACCGACCCAGCCGAGCTTGTTCGAGAAGAAGAAGAACATCAGCGCGCGGTGGAAGTGCGGTTGTAGTTTTCGTGGTGGTCGTGGCGCTTGCGGCGCAGGCCCAGCAGGCCGGCCAGGCCGAGCAGGCCGATCCAGCCCATGTCGCGATGGTCGTCACGCTGCGTCGTCGACGAAGAGCCCATGTCGGACGGGCCGGCGCCCATCGTCTGCGTGGACGTGCTCGCCGTGTCCGGAGCGGCGGCCGTGGATTGCGTATTGGCAGTGCTGCGGCCCGAGCCCATCGTCATCGTGTCTTGAGCCATCACGGGCATGGCACAGGCCGTGCCCAAGGCGACGACGGCGGCGATCAGGGAAAGTTTTTTCATGTGTACTGCTCCTTGGTTGGTGTGACTACATGGTTGCGCGCAGCCAATGGGGGGCTTCGTCGGGGGAGGACCGCGGGCGATGTAAACGGGGGCGGGCCAGCAATAGACGTGTCCTACACAAGCGGCGAACCCGCTGAGGGAGGTCGCGAAGGCCGGTGGCCGGGGCTCTTCTTCGGGGGCCGCTAGGAAGGGCGGCCGCGCAAAGGATCGAGCAGATGCTTGAGCCCGTTGTGGTCGATCTCGTGCATCAGCGCGAGCAGGCCAACTAGCTAGGGCTACGCTGATTTAGCGGCCGATTTTCGACGCACGCGTTTCGCGAGGCTGGATCTGAGGTTCGCGCGAGCGGGTTTCATCGGTTTTCCTGTCGATTTGAGGGGCCTCACGGCCCCTTTT
>NZ_JACORU010000004.1 GCF_014297445.1 Ramlibacter albus | reverse complement strand
CCGTTTGTAGTTTCGCTGTCCGCATCCTTCGCTGCAATCTGCCTGCGCACGCAATTTGAAGAATGGAGATCGAGCTTCGCTCGAGGAATTCAATCGCTTGACAGACGGGGAAGCCCTTGTAGTGAAGATGACCGGCGACCATGGATAGGTGCCCGGGGAGCAAAGCGACCGAGCGGACGCCCTTGGTCGTCCGCGTCGATCGACCAGTCAAACATCATTGGGGCACCCAGCCCGCCATGTCGCCCACTACGACGGAGATCGCGAGGACTGCGTAGTACACGACCGGCGAAGTTGCAGCCAGCGCAGGTGCACCTCGACGCAGGGCCAACAGCCAAGCACTTCCAAGAAATCCAAGCCACGGGACGACGACCACCAAGGCGCAAGAAGCCGCCACTTGGGCTCCGCTCCACGACCCCGACCGAGCAGCCAAGAGCCAGCACTCCGCTGCCGCGATACAGGCTACGGAGATGGGCAACACCTGCATAGGCACGCGCCCTGCAGACGTCGAATAGGCCACGCCCGCAGCAACGATAGGAAGGGCGACGAGTAGCCACAAGATCATCTGAATGATGTCTAACGCAAAGTGAACCGGCACCGTGCGGAAGGATCTGGCGAAGCCGGCGTACGACGTACGGTGTCCGCGTTGAACGATATGTCAGACGTCACTCTTACGAGCCAAGTACCACCCCACCAGCAGCAGTAAGAGAGCAAGTGAGAAGACAAGAATGTTTGCGTCCATGCCCATGACTGGAGGCACTCCCCCCTTGTCACTCAGCGATCCCCCGTAAAGGGAGGTCGTGGATGCGCTGAGCATGAAGCCGCCATACACGCACAGCCCGAGCACGCCGGCAAGACGAACCCCAAGGGCTAAGCTGGACTTTTGTAGCCAGAGAAAGTAGAGCGCCACCAGCGCTATGCTGGTGTTTGTGCCAAGCAGCCACACCATGTGCATACGCGCGTGCGGAGTCCAATCTGGATGAAAGACGTGCGTCTCGGTGAGGTCGACGAAGGGCGGGATGACCCCGTACATGAGCGTCGCGATTGTCATGATGACTCTTCCCAGCATGACAGTTCGTGAATTACCCTTCATGGCTTACCTTCGCGGGTCGTAGTGGATGTATGAACCTGGGTACTTTGAGCAAATTTAACCCGCCGCCCAAATAAATTCACCCCCCACGCCTCCCCACCGACTAGCATTCACTGCAAGCCTCAGGAGACCCCCCGTGACCGTCATCACCAGCATCGAAGACCTGCGCGTCCTAGCCAAGCGCCGCGTCCCGCGCATGTTCTACGACTACGCCGACGTCGGCTCGTGGACCGAAAGCACCTACCGCGCCAACGAAGCCGATTTCGACAAGATGCTCCTGCGCCAGCGCGTGGCCGTGAACATCGACAACCGCAGCCTGCGCACCACCATGATCGGCCAGCCGGTCTCCATGCCGGTAGCCCTCGCCCCCGTGGGCCTCACGGGCATGCAGCACGCCGACGGCGAGATCCTCGCCGCGCGCGCGTGCAAGAAGTTCGGCGTGCCCTTCACCCTCTCCACCATGAGCATCTGCTCGATCGAGGACGTGGCGCAGGAGACCGGCGGGCACCCCTTCTGGTTCCAGCTGTACGTGATGCGCGACCGCGACTTCATCAACAGCCTGATCGACCGCGCCAAGGCCGCCAACTGCTCGGCCCTCGTGCTCACGCTGGACCTGCAGATCATCGGCCAGCGCCACAAAGACCTGAAGAACGGCATGTCGGCGCCGCCCAAGCCCACCCTGCGCAACATGATCAACCTCGCCACCAAGCCCCGCTGGTGCCTGGGCATGCTGGGCACCAAGCGCCGCCAGTTCGGCAACATCGTCGGCCACGTCAAGGGCGTGGAGGACATGGGGTCGCTCTCGGAATGGACGTCCAAGCAGTTCGACCCGCAGCTCACGTGGAAGGACGTGGAGTGGATCAAGAACCGCTGGGGCGGCAAGCTGATCCTCAAGGGCATCCAGGACGTGGAGGACGCGCGCCTGGCCGTGGAAACCGGCGCCGACGCGCTGATCGTCTCCAACCACGGCGGCCGCCAGCTCGATGGCGCGCAGTCGTCCATCGCGGCGCTGCCGGCGGTGGTGGACGCCGTGGGCCACAAGATCGAGGTGCACATGGACGGCGGCATCCGCTCGGGCCAGCACGTGTTCAAGGCGATGGCGCTGGGCGCCAAGGGCACCTACATCGGCCGCTCGTTCGTGTACGGGCTTGGGGCGATGGGCGAGGCGGGCGTCACCAAGGCGCTGGAGATCATCCACAAGGAGCTGGACCTCACCATGGCCTTCTGCGGCCACACCGACATCAACAACGTCGGCCGCGAGGTGCTGCTGCCCGGCCCGATCTACGCCGACGCGCGCCGCACCGGCGCCAACGACGAGCCGCTGTTCGCGGCGTCGCGCCAGAGCGCCAACTGGGGCGACACGGCCGCCCAGGTGGCGAGTGGATCGTCGGGGTTGGCCACCGCCTCCAGGTAGACCTGCCCGCTGCGGTGGGCAATCTCGAAGGCCGCCCGGTGCGTGCCGGGCTCGAGCGCCACGCCCAGCAGCGGCGGCGGCGCCGGCAGGTGCGCGCAGGCCTGCACCACGCGCTGCACCATCCATTGCGAGCGTTCGGCGTCGCCGTCCAGCAGCAGGATGATGTGCGAGTAGTCGCACAGGAATGCGCGCGTCAGCGGCACCATCAGGCCCTTGCGCGCCATCGCGATCACGCGCAGCACGCGGTCGCCTTCCTCGAAATCCACGTAGTCGGTGCCCACGTCCAGGTCCTGCGCGCCGGCAAATCGGCGGTGCACCACCTCCTCGCCGTGCTCCGCCGCGAGCGCACGCACCACGTCGAACGAACCCATGCCCGCCGACGCGCAGACCAGCACGCGCTGGAAGGCGTCGGGGTCGGCCTGCCGCTGCGCGCCGGGGTGGCGCACGGGCGTGGATAGCTGCCGCCACACGGCGGTGGGGGAGTACTGCTCGCCCTGGTCCATCCGGCGGCGCACGTCCTCGACGCGTTGGGCCATCTCCAGCGGCGGGTCGTCGCACTGCACGATGGCCATCGACCACGGCCCGTCCAGCAGGCGCGCGCCGCGGCTCGCGTGCACGATGCGCAGGGCGTGGTGGCGGCGGTCGTTGGCCACGCGGTCCATGATCTTGAGCAGGGCGTGGCCGGGGCCCTCCTTCCACTGCAGGAACCAGCCGGACTGGTACAGCAGCGCGGTATGCACGCCCACGGGCTCGTTGTGCTTCAGGGCACTGGCGCGGATGCGCTCCATCTCGGCGTACACCGAGTCGCGGATGGAGGCGACGCTGGCGTAGACCAGGCGCGCCACGCTATGCGCGCCCTCGTCCGCGCTGTCGGGGGTGACGAGGGTGGACAGGCGTTCCATCGCAGCATCCTGCCGCCCCCGCGTTCAAGGCCAGTTGCGTTGGGTCAACTCGGCCTTAGAACGCACCCCTCTCCTCAGCGGCCCGTCAGCGTCCGCCGGCGGGGCGGGGCGGCACGGTCTTGAGGTAGGCGTAGAGTGCCTGGGCATCCAGGTCATTCATTTTCGAGAGCGACTCGAAGGGCATCACCTCGATCTTCGTGCCGTCGGGGCGCTTGCCGCTCTTGAGCATCGCCTGGAAGGCGGCGGCGTCCTTGTAGCGCGTCATCACCGTGCCATCGCCCGGCGTCAGGTTGGCCGCGGCGGGCCAGTGCGGCGGGCCGCCGGGGATCTTGCCGCCCGAGAGGTGCTCGCCATGGCAGCCGATGCACATGTTGGCGACGTAGGCGCCATGCTTGGCGTCCACCGCCGCGGGGATGGGCTGCTGCGGCGGCAGCGTGTGGTCGATCTTCTCGGCGGCGTCCTTGATCGCGCCGAAGCCGTAGAGGATGCGCACCGGCGGCGGCAGTTGCACCACCGCCGCTGCGCCCTTCTGCGGCGGCAGGCTGCGCACGTAGGCCACCAGCGACGCGAGGTCGGCGTCCGTGAAGCGGTTGTAGTCCTCGCTGGGCATGATCATCGCGGGCGTGCCGTTCTTCTTCACGCCGTGGCGGATGGCGCGCACCCAGTCCACCGGCTGGTATTGCGCGGTGGCGCCGCCCTTGGTGATGTCGGGCCCGGCGATCTTGAGCGCGCCGTCATCCACGAAGGTGCGGCCGCCGCCGTTGGCGCCATGGCAGTCCACGCAGCCGCGCGACTCGAAGAGGTACTTGCCGCGTTCGAGCGACTGCGCGTCTTCCACGTACGCCACCGGCTTCACGTCCACCTTCACCTGGCGGGTCATGCGGCTCGACGCCATGTTCCAGCCCACGGCCGCCGCGGCACAGGCCACGACGAGGATGCCCACGACTGCGCCGACGGTCCATTTGATCCATCTCTTCATCCTGAAACCTCCTGCTCTTCAACGCTGCACAATGTACAGGTGAGCTCCCCGCGCCGTATAGCCCACCTCGACATGGATGCTTTTTTCGCATCGGTGGAGCTTCTGAGGTACCCCCAGCTGAAAGGCCTGCCCGTCGTCATCGGCGGCGGCCGGCGCAAGGTGGACGAGATGCTGCGCGAGCGGTTCGAGGGGGTGCCGCTGTCCAAGATCCCGCCCGATGCCTTTCCCCTGCTCAAGGACTATGTCGGCCGTGGCGTGATCACCACGGCCACCTACCCGGCCCGCCAGTTCGGCGTGGGCTCGGCCATGGGCATGATGAAGGCGGCCAAGCTGGCGCCGCATGCCATCGTGCTGCCGGTGGATTTCGACGAGGTGCGGCGGTTGTCTCGGACCTTCAAGTCGGTGATCCGCGAGATCGCCCCGGTGGTGGAGGACCGTGGCATCGACGAGGTGTACATCGATTTCACCGACGTGCCGGGCGGGCAGCGCGAGGGTGGGCGCGTGCTGGCGCGGCTGATCCAGAAGTCGATCTTCGAGGCGACGCAGCTCACGTGCTCCATCGGCGTGGCGCCGAACAAGCTGATCGCCAAGATGGCGAGCGAGTTCAACAAGCCCAATGGCATCTCCATCGTCTATGAAGACGACGTGCAGAAGCAGATCTGGCCGCTGCCGGTGCGCAAGATCAACGGCATCGGGCCGAAGTCGGAGGTGAAGCTGCACAAGCTGCACCTGCACACCATCGGCGACATCGCCAAGTCGGACCGGGAGTGGCTGGTCGACAACTTCGGGCAGTCGTACGGCGCGTGGATGCACGACGCGGCCTGGGGGCGGGATGACCGGCCTGTTGTCACCGAGAGCGAGCCTGTGTCGATGAGCCGGGAAACGACGTTCGAACGTGACTTGCACGCGGTTCGCGATCGTGCGGAGCTGGGTGCGATCTTCACCGACTTGTGCGTGCGCGTTGCGGAGGACTTGCAGCGCAAGGGCTATGTCGGGAAAACGATCGGCATCAAGCTGCGGTATGACGATTTCAAGACGGCGACGCGCGATTTGACGATCGAGCAGTTCACCGACGATGCGAAGACGATTCGTCGCGCGGCGGGGCAGTGCCTGAAGCGCGTGGACCTGTCGCGTCGTCTGCGGTTGCTCGGCGTGCGTGTCGGCAAGCTGGCGAAGTCGGGGTCCGAGGAGCATCTCGCGGCGAACGTGGGTGCCGTGTTGCGAGCCGAAGAGCCCACGCCCGATCTTTTCAGCTGACCCGATACAAAACGAAAAGAAGCGCGACCGCCGCGAGATGAAACAAGCGCCGGCAGGCTCCACCATTCGCTCACCCCAACAACGGAGCCCCCCATGCGCCCCTGGATCAAGCGAACCGCCCTCGCCCTGCTCGGCACCACCGTCGTCCTCGGCAGCCTCGCCGGCTGCGGCCACCGCTACGGCCACGAACGCTTCTCCAGCATGTCCGCCGAAGACCAGGCGAAATTCCGCGAGAAGGTCGTCAACCGCGTCTCCGACAAGCTGGATCTCTCCGCCGAGCAGAAAGCCAAGCTCAATGCGCTCGCCGCCAAGCTGCACGAACAGCGCATGGCCCTGCGCGGCACGAGCGACCCGCGCGCCGACGTGAAGTCGCTCATCGCCGGCGACAAGTTCGACCGCACCAAGGCCCAGGCCATGGTCGGCGAGAAGACCGCCGCCATCAACACCAGGAGCCCGGAAGTCATCGCCGCCTTCGGCGACTTCTACGACAGCCTCAACGCCACGCAACAGGCGAAGGTCCGCGAATTCCTGGAGCGCCGCCGTGGCTGGCACCGTGGCTGAGCGCGTGCTCACGCTCGTCGAAGACCCGCCGGCCGAAATGCTGGCGATGGTGTGGGGCCCGCGCTTCGACCGCGAACACGCGATGGCCTTCGCCGACCGGTTCGACGCGATGCCGCCGCACGCGCAGGAAGCGGTCCGGCAAAGCCTGCTGCGGCTGCCCGACAATGCGGCATGGCGCATTGCGCGCAAGCACAATGCGGCATGCCCCGCCTCCTGCTGATCGACGACGACGCGCAGCTGGGCGAGCCGCTGGCGGCGTACTTCGCGCGGTTCGACCTGCAGCTCGAACAGGCCACGCGCCCGAGCGACGGGCTCGCGCGGCTGCGCGAAGGCGGCTTCGACGCGGTGATCCTCGACGTGATGCTGCCGGAACAGGACGGCTTTGCGGTCTGCAAGGCCATCCGCGCATCGAGCGACATCCCCGTCGTGATGCTCACCGCTCGCGGTGAAGTGATGGACCGCGTCGTGGGCCTGGAGATCGGCGCCGACGACTACCTGCCCAAACCCTTCGAGCCGCGTGAACTGGTGGCGCGCATCACCACCGTGCTGCGCCGCCGCCGCGCGCCCGCCGCCGCCGACGGTCGATTGCGCTTCGACGGCCTCACCATCGACCCGGCCACGCGCAGCGTACAGCGCGAAGGCAGCGAAGTGGAACTCACCGGCACCGAGTTCGACCTGCTGCTGATGCTGGCCCGCGAACCCGGCAAGGTGTTCAGCCGCGACGACATCCTCAACCACCTGCGCGGCCACGAGGCGGAGCTGTACACGCGCGCGGTGGACATCGTCGTGAGCCGGCTGCGCAAGAAGCTCGAGCCGCTGCCAGCGATCAAGACGCTGCGCAACGCGGGCTACACGCTGGCGCTGCGCGCGCAACAAGGCGACCGTGCCTAAGTTTTTCGGCAACCGCGGCGATGCGCAGCAGGGCAATGGTCCCTGGCACCACCGCGCGCACCAGCACATGCGCCACTCGCTCAAGGCGCGCCTCGTTGCGGTGTTCCTGTTGCTCGCGCTCGCGCTCACCGGCGCCTTCATGTTCGGCATGCAGAAGGCCGTGAGCATCGGCTGGCGCGACGCCGCGCGGCCGCTCGTGAGCGACTACGTCGACCACCTCGCCGCCGACATCGGCACGCCGCCCAGCATCGACCGCGCGCGCGGCCTCGTGCAGAAACTGCCGATCACCGTGCGCATCGCCGGCCCGCAGGTCAACTGGGAAAGCCACCCCGGCCGCGACTTGGAAGCCCCGCACCGCCACGACCGCTGGGCCACCGAGAGCGGCCTGCTCGCACGCGCCACGGCCGACGGCCACCGCATCGAGTTCGGCCTGAACGTGCAGCCGTGGCGCGACCGCCCGCGCATGTGGGGCTGGATCACGCTCGCCATGCTGCTGGTGCTGACGCTGCTCGCGTACAAGTACGTGCGCCGCCTGCTGCGGCCGCTGGACGACATCAGCGCCGGCGCGCAGCGCTTCGGCCGTGGCGAGTTCGCGCAGGCGATCCCCGTTCGCCGCAACGACGAACTCGGCGACCTGGCCAACGACGTCAACACGATGGCGCGCAGCATCCACCAGATGCTCGACGCCAAGCGCGCGCTGCTGCTGGCGATCAGCCACGAGTTGCGCAGCCCGCTCACGCGCGCGCGGCTCAATGCCGAATTGCTGCCGGAAACCGGCGAGGCCGCCGCAAGGCGCGAAGCCCTGCTGCGCGACCTGCAGGAGATGGCGGACCTGGTGACCGAGCTTCTGGAGAGCGAACGCCTCGGCCAGGGCCACGCCGCGCTGCAGCGCGAGCCCACGGACCTCGGGACGCTCGCACTCGAAGTGGCTAGCGGCCGCGGCGTGCTCGTCGAAGTGGACGACCCGCTGCCTCAGTTGCAGCTCGATCGCGTGCGCATGCGCCTGCTGCTGCGCAACCTCATCGACAACGCGTTGCGCCACGGCGGCGAGGGGGAGCGGCCGGTGCTCCGCGTCGCGCGCGGGGAGCGAGGCGTCGTGCTCTCCATTCGTGACTTCGGCCCGGGTGTGGACGAAGCCGTGCTGCCGCAACTCGCCGAACCCTTCTACCGCCCCGACGCCGCGCGCGAACGCGCCACCGGCGGCGTCGGCCTCGGCCTGTACCTGTGCAAGCTGATTGCGCAGGCGCACGGCGCGACCTTCACCGTGCGCAACGCGAACCCCGGCCTCGAAGTAGCGGTCAGCTTCCCGGCGTGACCAGGATCTCTTCCTGGTGGTTGGCGATGTGGAAGGTGTGCGCCAGCGCGTAGTCGCCCTTTTCCAGCGGGCCGTACGCGAAGTGCGGCTTGAAGGGCCCCGAGTAGCCGTTGAAGCGCGTGATGGCGCGGCGCAGCCGAACGGCGGCGGGCTTCCAGTCCGCGCCCGCGGCGAGGCCCGGCGCGCCCGGGATCGGTTCGTCGAGGCCGTGGCTCATTTTTCCTCGCCACTTGAAGTACTTGAACGCCGCGCTGCCCGCGGTCTTCTGGAACAGCTCGGGCTTGGGCTGCGGGAAGCCGTCCATGCTCATCTCGATGCTCTGCGCGAGGTGGTCCAGCACGGCCGTCAGCGGCCAGGCACCCGTGGCCTTGGCGGCAGGCGTGCGCTCCAGCTTGTCGAGCCAGCGCAACGCGTCATCAAGCGATTGCACTCTGGGTTGGTCGGCCATGGCGCCTCCTGCCGGAAGGAGCACCGCTGCGATGAGGAACTGGCGGCGCTGCATGCGGCGCATTCTAGGGGCTGCATCCGCCGACGGCGTTCTTTCGTACACGCTACGATCCGCGAAAAGCGTCCTGGAGGAGTCCCCGTGCCCCGTTTTCCGCGCCGCCGCCTTGCGGCCCGCCTTGCTGTTGCCTTCGCCTTGCCCGCGGCGGCCGGCGCGCAGCCCGCCAGCGTCCAGTTGCAGGAAGTGACGATCCAGAGCACGCGGGAAGACCTGCAGGGCACCGCCACCAGCGCCAGCGAAGGCATCGTCACCTCCAAGCAGCTGCGCACTCGCCCGGTGCTGCGCGCGGGCGACGTGATGGAGTCGGTGCCCGGCCTCGTGGCGACCCAGCATGCGGGCGAAGGCAAGGCCAACCAGTACTTCCTGCGCGGCTTCAACCTGGACCATGGAACCGACTTCGCGACGTGGGTTGACGGCGTGCCGATCAACTTCCCCACGCACGGGCACGGGCAGGGCTACACCGACCTCTATTTCCTGATCCCGGAGCTGGTGGACACCATCCAGTACCGCAAGGGGCCGTACTACGCCGAGGAAGGCGACTTCTCCGCGGCGGGCAGCGCGCGCATCCGCACGGTGCGAAAACTCGACAAGCCGTTCGCGCAGGTCGAGGCCGGGCGCTTCGGCTACCGGCGCGTGCTCACCGCCGGTTCGTTCGCGGCGGGCGGTGGGGACTTGCTGCTTGCGGCCGAGCACGGCCGCGACGATGGGCCGTGGACTGTCGCGCAGGACCTGCGCAAGACAAACCTCGCTGCGAAGTACTCGCAGGGCACCGCATCCAACGGCTGGACCTTCGGCGTGAACCACTACGACGCACGCTGGGTCTCCACCGACCAGGTGCCGCAGCGCGCCATCGACAACGGCTCGCTCGGCCGCTTCGACTCGCTCGACCCCACAGCCGGCGGCCGCACGCGGCGCACGTCCGCGCAGGCGGGCTGGGCGCGCAGCGGCGACGGCGTGGACACGCACCTGTCCGCGTACGCGATCCGCTACTCGTTCGACCTGTTCTCCGACTTCACCTATTACACGCGCGGCTGCGATGCGGCGCCGCTGCCGCCCGCGTGCGACGCGGGCCCCGCGCTCGACCAGTTCGAACAGGTGGACCGGCGCACGGCCTACGGCTTCAATGCATCGCAGCAGCGCGGGCTGCGCATCGGCGGCATCGAGTCGGTGGTGAGCTACGGCGTCGACTTCCGCCGCGACGAGATCGCGCAGGTGGCGCTCTTCGACACGCAGCAGCGCCGGCGCCTGGCCACCGTGCGAAGCGACGCGCTGGATGTCGATGCGCTCGGGCTGTGGTCGCAGGCGGAGCTGCAGTTCACGCCGCAGTGGCGCGCCACCGCCGGTGTGCGCTGGGACCGGCACCAGTCGGCCTCGCTCACGAGCCCGAAGGCGTCGCTCGCGTGGCTGCCGAACGAGCGGCTCGACGTGTACGCCAACTGGGGCCGCGGCTTCCACAGCAACGATGCGCGTGCAGGGGCAACGCCGCTGGTGCGCGCGGAAGGCTACGAGCTGGGCACGCGGCAGAAGTGGGCGGGCGGCACGCTCGTGACCACCGCCGCGCTGTGGACGCTCAAGCTCGACTCCGAACTCGTCTTCGCGGGCGATGCGGGCACGACCGAAGCGTCGCGGCCCTCACGCCGATCGGGCCTCGAGCTCACGGCCAACTGGCGGCCCGCGCCGGGTTGGGAAGTCGATGCCGATGTGTCCGCCACTCGCGCGCGCTTCCGCGACGCGGACCCGGCCGGCGACCGCATCCCCGGCGCGATGGAGACGGTGGGCACGCTCGGCATCACGTGGCAGCGCGGGCCCTGGACGGTGGGCGCGCGCGTGCGCCACTTCGGCGCGCGGCCGCTCGTCGAGGACAACACCGTCCGCGCGCAGGCCAGCACGCTCGTGAACCTGAAGACGGCCTACAGGTTCAACCCGCGCGCCGAACTCTCCCTCGACGTTTTCAACCTGTTCGACCGCAAGGCGAGCGACATCGAGTACGCCTACGCGTCCCGTCTGCCGGGCGAACCGCGCTTCGCCGAAGGCGCCACGCCCGCCACGCTGCACGTTCACCCGTCGCTGCCGAGGACCTTTCGCGTCGGGCTCAAGCTGGGCTTCTGAAGCGGCTACTGCTGAGCCGACAAGTCCTACTCGCACGCAGTCTTTGCACCTACGTGCACGGCGCCAGCCCGACCTTACGTTCTGGGTATTGCCAATGACTCATGAGGTGCTTCATGAAAGCCAGACTCCGCTCGACCGTTGCCGCAGCAATGGTGCTGCTGCCCGCCGCCGCGACTTTCGTGGCAACCCCCAACGTGGCCGTCGCCGCACCGCGCTACGCCGCGCCTGAAATCATCACCATGCAGGTGAACAGCGACGAGGGCTTGAGCCGCGGCGCCGACCTGTCGTTCGCGCTGGAAGGCACGCCCCGCAGCAAGGTGAGCGTCACCTTCAGCCGCATCACGCTCACGCTGAAGGAAACATCTGCCGGCATGTACCGCGGCACGTACACCGTGCGCGCGAAGGACAGGATCGACCCGACGCAGCCGATCGTGGCCAGGCTCACCTCGGGCCGCAGCACGGCGACCAGCAACTTCACCTGGCCGTCGTCGTTCCAGGCGCTGTCGATGGGCAACGCACCGACCCCGGTCGCCGCGCTGCCGCGCGTCGAGAACTTCCGCATGTGGCCGCGCGAACGCCTCGAGCCCGGCCGCGAGCTGCACTACATCTTCACGGCGCCCCCGGGCCTGAGCGCGACCTTCGAGATCCCGGGCGTCGCCACGGCGATCCCGATGCGCGAAGTGGCGCCCGGCCGCTATGAAGGCACGTACACGATTCGCCAGCGCGACAACATCGCCGCGTTCGACACGGCCGTCGCGACGGTGCGCTCCGGCACGCAAACCGTCACCGCCCGCCTGTCCGCCAACACCGCCCCGCGCGACAACCAGCCGCCGCAAGTGGTGGGCATGACGCCGCGCCCCGGCGACGTGATCTCGCTGTCCGGTCCCGAGCGCGTGTCCGCGCAGTTCGACGACAACGGCGGCCGCGGTGTCGACCCCGCCACCGTGCGCCTGACCATCTCCGGCCGCGACGTCACGTCCGAGTCGCGCATCACGCCCAATGAAGTGACGTTCCGCGGCGACCTGCCGCCGGGCCGCCACACCGCCGAAGTGACCGCGCGCGACTTCGCCGGCAATGCCGTGAGCAAGAGCTGGAACTTCGAGGTCGCGGGCCGCGACCGCGTGGGTGCAGTGCCCGGTGGCCCGCTGACGCTCGCCGTGACCTCACCCGCCCACAACGCGCAGGTCGATGCCAACGGCAACCTCGTGATCCAGGGCCGCACCGCGCCGTTCGCGCGGGTGACGGCGCGGGTGGAAGCGGTCGCGCCGGTGTTCGGCAACCGCCTGAGCGTGGCGCAGCCGGTGATGACCGAGACCGTGCAGGCGGACCGCGAAGGCTTCTTCACGCTGAGCACCCGCCCCAGCGCGCTGCCGATCCCCGGCACGCGTTTCGAGGTGTCGCTCACCGCGACGCACAACGCGCAGACCGCGGAGCAGCGGCTGACGGTGTACCAGCGCCAGGGCTGAAGTCAGGCTGCCCTTGCAGGCGCGCCCTCCACGGGGCGCGCCTTTCTTGCGCGCGGCAGCGGGCCGATCGGCCGCGAGCGCGCATCGAATTCCCACTGCGAATGATCGGGCGCCTCGACGGGTGGCCCGTCGACGAGGCCGAGGTCCCACAGCGCGAACAGCGCCGCATTCAGCGATTCGCGCGGCATCGTCTGGCGCAGGTGCGCCATCGAGATCGCGGGGTCGCAAAGGACAAGCACGTCGCGCAGGTGCGCGGTGAGGCACCACACGGTGGGCCCGCGCAGCACCTGCCTGCCTTTGGGTGTGATGGCGTACAGCCGGGTCGGCTCGGTCATGACGCTGTCTCCGGTTTGTCGTTGGAGCGACTGTCGCCCAGGAGACTGACGTGCCACTGACGCAGGCCCTTGACATGGCGCAACGCACGCAGACCCCGGTTCGTATACTGCGCCGCATGCGCGACGACCCCCGCAGCCTGCAGGCATTGCTGGCCGACACCGGCGCCGGCGACCACGCCGCGTTCGAGGAGGTCTACCGCCGCACGCGCGCGCATCTGTTCGGCCTCGCGCTTCGTATGTTGGGGCGTGAGCAGGCCGCCGAAGACGCCTTGCAGGAAGCCTTTGTCAGCGTGTGGAAGAACGCGGGCAGCTACCGCTCGAACGTCGGCGGCGAGGACATCCAGCCCATGACCTGGCTGATCGCCATCGTGCGCAACAAGGCGCTCGACTCGCTGCGCGCGCAGGCGCGCCGGCGGGAGACGGCGCTGCCCGAGAACGAAGACGGCACGCCGGCCGACATCGGCCCCGCGTCGCCGAGTGCGCTGGAGCTCTTCACCGAAGCCGCGCGGTCGCTGCGCATCGAAGGCTGCATGCAGGCATTGGACGGCACGCACCGGCAAAGCCTTGCGCTCGCCTACTACCAGGGCCTCTCGCACACCGAGGTGGCCGCGCAGATGGGCGCGCCGCTCGGTTCGGTGAAGGCGTGGATCCGGCGCGGCCTCGATAAGCTCAAGGCGTGCCTCGCGGCCGATGGAGGCGCGCCATGAGGTACAGCGACCCGCGCCTCGTGGATGCGCTCGCATCCGCCTACGTGCTCGGCACGCTCGCGGGCGGTGCGCGCCGGCGCTTCGAGCGGTTGAAGGCCGACCGTGTCGATGTGGCACTCGTCGTCGCGCAATGGGAATCGCGTCTGGGCCGCCTCGCCGGGAGCGTGAGGCCTGTGGAGCCCGCGCCGCGTGTGTGGGCCGCGATCGAGGCACGCACGCGGCCGGCCTATGCGCCGCGTGGGGAGCGCTCCGGCTGGGTGCGCGTGGCGGGCTGGGGCGTCGGGGGACTGATCGCAGGCGCGGGCGTGGCACTGGCCGCGTTGATGGTCGCGCCCACGTTCTTCATGTCGCCCGACCAGGTGGCGATGCGCGCGGGCGAGAAGCTGCCGGCGAGCTACGTCGGCCTGCTCACCGACGCCGAGGGCAACGGCAAGGTGCTGGTGAGCTCGCTGCGCCACGGGCGCGTGATGACCGTGAAAGTGATCGGCCCGCTGCAGCCGCCCGCCGCGGGCCAGCACATGGTGCTGTGGGCCGTGCCGGCCGAAGGTGCGCCCTTCGTGCTGGGGACGGTGCCGGCGAAGGGGTCCTCGGTTTCGCAGTTGCCGGATACGTCGGAGAAGCTGCTCTCGAAAGTGGGCAAGTTGATGGTGAGCCTCGAATCCACGGCCTCGCCGGCGACACCGGGGCCCGTGCTGCTTCGCGGCAACTGCGCGAAGCTCTGGTAGCTAGTGCACGCGCTCGATCAGGCCGAGGTTCTGCAGCGACTGCAATGATTCCTCCAGCGAGCGCGGCGGCATGAACTGGCGCAGCTGCTCGAACCAGATACCCGTGCCGCACATCATCAGCACGTCGTGCAGGTAGCGCGACAGCGAGCCCAGCGTCTGCTGCTCGCACTCGACGATGTCGACGCAGGCACGGCCCTTGTCGGTCAGGCGGAAGCAGCGCGTGCCGGTGTCCAAGGTTGCTTGATCCATGGCCTGTCTCCTTCGTTACTTCTGTGAAGGAAATCTGGTTTCCCGCGCTGACGATGTGCTGACTCGCCCCCTCGGGACAAACGCTGACCGAAACTGAACCCAATCTGACACGGCCTCCCGTGGCTCCCCGCCTACGCGAGGAACCGCTCGTCGCTTTCCCGCCGTTCACGGCTTCCGCGCTTCAATTGCATTTGACCAAACCTTACCCGAAGCTTACATTTGGCTTGCGGGCTTACGCCAAACTTACGGAACCGCCGGAGCAGAAGAGAATGGAACTCGCCGTACTGCAGCGCATCAAGCACTGGCTCGTGTGCCATCGCCACGACCACCCCGTGGAATACCACCTGTGGGACGCGCTGCTCACGATGTGGCTGATGGGCTGGGTCGGCTGGCTGCCCACTTTCATGTTCGACGCGGTCTGGGCCGCTCCCCTTTGCATGGTCGCCATGGCCGCGCCCACGCTCTACGTCACCTGGCGCCTGAAGGCGCACAAGGCGCGGCGTCTCCGTTGCGACTGGGCCGTGGCGATCTGAGCTGCGCCGCCGCTACAGTGCGGTGAACCTCCGGGGGCACCGCCATGCAATGCTTTTCCCTTTCCACGCAGGACCACGTCGCGCATCTCGTGTTCAACCGCCCCGAGGCGATGAACACGATGAACCCCACCTTCTGGCGCGAGCTCGATGAGGTGCTCACGCAGCTGCAGCGCGACGGCACGGCCCGCGCGCTGGTGCTCTCGTCCACCGGCAAGCACTTCTCGGCCGGCATGGCGCTGGAGAGCTTCGGCGACTCGGTGACGCTGGACGACCGCACGGCCGAGGGCCGCGCCGCGGTGTTCGAGCAGCTCACCGACATGCAAGCGACCTTCACCAAGCTGGAGACGCTGCGCATCCCGGTGATCGCGGCGATCCACGGTGGCTGCGTCGGCGGCGCGGTCGACCTCGTCACCGCATGCTGCATCCGCTATGCGACGGCCGATGCCTTCTTCGTCATCCAGGAGATCAACATCGGCATGGTGGCGGACGTGGGCACGCTGCAGCGCCTGCCCAAGCTGCTGCCGCTGCCGATCGTGAAGGAGCTCGCGTACACGGGGCGGCGGCTGCCCGCGCAGAAGGCGCTGGGGTGGGGGCTGGTGAACGAGGTGTTCGACACGCAAGGCGCGATGGTCGATGCCGCGCTGCAGTGCGCGCGCGAGATCGCCGCCAAGCCGCCGGTGGCGATCTGGGGCACCAAGCAGGCGATCCACTACGCGCGCGACCACTCGGTGGACGACGCGCTCAAGCAGATGGGCTGGTTGCAGGGCGCGATCTGGAGCAACGCGCACGTGCGCGAGGCGATCACCGCGATGAAGACGAAGCGCGAGGCGGAGTTTCCGCCGCTCGCACCTCTGAAGTCGTTCCGGGAGTTGTGACTACTGACGTGCGTTGCGCACGTTCGGTGGCATCGCTCCCGGGTGGCTCGTGCGATACGGGTTGATGTCCAACCCACCGCGCCGCGTATAGCGCGCATACACACTCAGCTTCACCGGCTTACAGCGCCGCCAGATGTCCATGTAGATCCGCTCCACGCACTGCTCGTGGAATTCGTTGTGGTTGCGAAAGCTCACGATGTACTGCAGCAGCCCGCCCTGCTCGATCTGCGGACCGCTGTAGCTGATCTGGATGCTGCCCCAGTCCGGCTGCCCCGTGACGAGGCAGTTGCTCTTGAGCAGGTTGCTGGTCAGCGTCTCCGTGACGGGCTGCTCACCCACAGACGCGGTCAGCAGTTCCGGCGCCGGCGTGTAGCGCGTGCACTCGACGTCGAGCCGGTCGAGGCTGAGCCCGTCGAGCTCCTCCACCATCTCGCGGTCGAAGAGGTCGGGCGGCACGATGCGCACGCCCGTCACGCCCGGTGCGGGTGCACCGCGCCAAACGGCCTCGCCCACGTCCTTGCGGATGCGCTCGCGCACTTCCTCGGGCGTGGCGAATCTGGTGTTGCTGAAGCTGCCGAGGTACAGCTTGAGCGACTTGCTTTCCACGATGTTCGGCGACTCGCACGGGATGGTGAAGTGGGCCAGCGCAACCTGCGGCTTGCCGCGGTTGTTGAGCCAGCTCAGCTCGTAGGAGGTCCACAGGTCCGCGCCGGAGAAAGGCAGCGGGCCGAAGAGTTCAATCTCCTCGCGCTTCGGCGTGCGAGAGATGGGAAACAGCAGGCCGGGGTCGTAGCGGTCCGGGTAAGCGACCGTCTTGCCCAGGCTGGAGCCTTCAGGCGTGTTCATGGCCCCGAGTTTCGCCGCAAGTGGGGCACGAGGGGTGTGAGGATGCTTTGCACCACACCCGGCGGCAGGTCATGGCCCATGCCGTGCACACCGACGAGCTGCGCATTGGGGATTCGGCGCGCCGTGTCCTGGCCGCAGAGGAAGGGCACGAGCGGATCGTCCTTGCCGTGCACCACCAGCGTGGGGGCCGTGACGCGGTGCAGCTCGGCCGCACGGCGCGTGTCCGAAGCGATCGCCACCATCTGCCGCAGCGTGCCCACCGGGTGGTAGCTGCGCCGTACGCCAAGCCGGATGCGGTCGCGCAGCTGCGGCTCGTCGAGCGGGAAGCCCGGGCTGCCGATCACCTTGAAGACCTTCACGTAGTGGTTGACGATAGCGTCTTCGCCCGTGCCTTCCGGCTTGGCCATCAACGCGCGCCACACCTGCGGCTTGGGGCCGGGCAGGAAGCGCGCGCCGCTGCTGCTCATGATGCTGGTCAGGCTGAGCACGCGCTGCGGCGCGGCCAGGGCCATGCGCTGCGCAATCATGCCGCCCATGCTCACGCCGACGACGTGCGCGCTTTCGATGCCCAGCGCGTCGAGCACGCCGAACGCATCGCCGGCCATGTCGTGCAGGCCGTAGGGCGCTCGCACGGGCAGCCCGATGCGGTGCTTCATGCTCTCCAGGAGCACGTTCGGCACACCGGCGGCGTCGAAGTGCTGCGACAGGCCGATGTCCCGGTTGTCGAACCGCACGACGCGATAGCCCGCATCCACGAGGGCCTGCACGAAGGCCTCGGGCCAGGCCACGAGCTGCATGCCCAGGCCCATGACCAGCAGCACGACCGGCCGGCCGGCGCCGCTGTCCTCGACTTCGATGTCGATCCCGTTGGCGCGGACTTTCACTCGAACTTGCGCTCGCGCAGCCACTTGGTGGCGATCCACTTCTCGCCGGCCAGCACCGGCGCGCCGCCGTGCAGGCTCTTCGTGGTGGGGTGCGCGCGCTCGTAGCTGAAGAAGACCGCGTTGCCGCGCTTGGGCGCGACTTCCAGGTGCACGTCGGGGAACACCGTGCCGCCGCCCTTCTCGGGCTCGGCCAGGTACATGATGATCGTGCCCACGCGCTGGCCGCCGCGCTTGAGGATGGTGGGCGTGCCCGGCTCCTTGGGGTCGAAGTAGTCGTAGTGCGGCTTGTACTCGGTGCCCGGCATGTACTGCAGGATCTGCAGGCCCTCGCCGTTTTCCACCGGCCAGTTCACGAGGCGGCCGATGCGCTCCTCGATGCGGCGGCACAGCTCGTTCTCGCCGCGCTGGAAGAACATGCCGTTGCTGGTGCGGTCGGCATTGACTTCCTCGCCGCCCGTCTTGGTGGCGACCGTGAGCGAGCGCGCCATGCGCGGCTTGGCCAGCTCGATCAGCTCGTCGCACTCCTGGTCGGACAGCAGCCCGCCGAACACGATCACCCGCGGGTCGTGCATCGACTGCAGCACCGACACCTTGCGGTCGCCGACGTCGAGGTAAAGCGGCGACTCGGCCACGTCCGGCTCGGGCACCGGCACCGCCGCCGGCAGCCCTTGGGCGACGGCCTGCTCGTTCAGGTGCCCGCGCAGGGTGGACTCCATGGCGTCGACGGCGACGTCCTCCGTCCAGCCGGAGGCGATCATGGCCTTGAGGACCGACTCGGCGCTGTGGCCGGCCTGGGCCTGCTCGACGATCCACTTGCGCAGCTCCGGGGTGACCTGCTGCCGGGTGCCTTGGGTACTCGTGCTCATGCCTGCATTGTCCCGCGTTTATCGGCGCCAGCCGCGCCCGTAAAGCCATTGCACCGTCGCGACAACGACTGCAAGGGCCGCATAGGTGGCCATCTTGCCGTCACGGCCGAAAACCACCAGCCCGCCGGCCAAAGTGGCGACACCCGCGAAAAAATTCACGAGGACGGGGGCCCACCAGGGGCTGCGGCGCATCTCGCCGCGCAGCAGCCAGCGGGCGAGCAGCGCCACGAGCACGGCCACGCCGAAGGCCGGCAGAACGAAGCCCAGCAGGTGGAAAATGAAATCGAGCGGGCCCATCCCGGGGACTTGATCTAGGTTAACTGCTTGAAAAAACGGCGAATTTTATAATCCGGCCCATGGCTGTCTGGGCATTGGGCATCAACCACACCACCGCGCCGCTCGACCTGCGCGGGCGGTTCGCGTTCGCCATCGACCAGATCGCGCCGACGCTGCAGTCGCTGCGGGGGGCGATGCCGCGTTCGCCCGAGGCGGCGATCCTGTCCACCTGCAACCGCACCGAGATCTATTGCGCGGCGTCGCAGCTCGAGATCGAGCCGACCATCGAGTGGCTGGCCCATTCGGGCGGCGTCGCCCCGGCCCAGCTGCGCGCGCACTCCTACCTGCTGCAGGACGGCCATGCCGCCCGCCACGCTTTCCGGGTGGCCAGCGGCCTCGACTCCATGGTGCTGGGCGAGGCCCAGATCCTCGGCCAGATGAAGGACGCCGTGCGCGCCGCCGACGAGGCCGGCGCGCTGGGCACCACGCTCAACCAGCTGTTCCAGCGCTCCTTTGCGGTTGCCAAGGAAGTGCGCACGTCCACGGAGATCGGCGCGCATTCCATCAGCATGTCGGCGGCCGCGGTGCGGCTGGCCGGGCAGCTGTTCGAGGATCTGACCAAGGTGCGGGTGCTGTTCGTCGGCGCGGGCGAGATGATCGAGCTGGCGGCCACGCACTTCGCGGCGAAGAACCCCAAGTCGATCATGGTCGCCAACCGCACGCTGGAGCGTGGCGAGAAGCTCGCTTCGCGCTTCGGCGGCGAGGTGATGCGCCTGGTGGACCTGCCCTCGCGGCTGCATGAATTCGACGTGGTGGTCAGCTCCACCGCGAGCCAGCTGCCGATCATCGGCCTGGGCGCCGTCGAGCGCGCGCTCAAGGTTCGCAAGCACCGGCCGATGTTCATGGTGGACCTTGCCGTGCCGCGCGACATCGAGCCCGAAGTGAAGGCGCTGGAAGACGTGTACCTGTACACCGTCGACGACCTCGCCTCCGTCGTGCAGACAGGCCAGGCGAACCGGCAAGCCGCCGTGGCGCAGGCCGAGGCGATCATCGACGCGGGGGTGCAGAGCTTCATGCACTGGATGGACCAGCGCCGCGCCGTGCCGCTGATCCAGCAGCTCAATGCGCAAGCGGACGAATGGCGCGCGGTCGAGATCGCGCGGGCGCGCAAGGCGCTGTCCAAGGGTGCGGATGTCGACGCCGTGCTGGAGGCGCTTTCGAAGGGCCTCACCCAGAAGATGCTGCACGGCGCGATGGCCGAGCTGCATGCGGGTGATGCCGATGCGCGGCAGCGCGCGTCGCAAGCCATCGAGCATTTCTTCCTGCGCAAAGAGCGTTAGCTGCGTTCGACGCCCCGTCGAATCCAGTCACTCTCTTTGCCGCCATGAAACCCTTTCTCCAACAGCAGCTCGAACGCTTCCCCGTCCGCCTCCAGGAGCTGGACTTCCACTTGTCGCAACCCGAGGTGGTGAACGACATGGAGAAGTACCGCGCCCTCACCCGCGAACACGCGGAGGTGAGCGAAGTCGCGGGTGCGTACCAGCGCTTCCTCCAGATCGAGAAAGACCTCGCCGCCGCGCGCGAGATGCTCGACGACCCCGAGATGGCGGACATGGCCAAGGAAGAGATTTCCGGGCTCGAAGAGCAACTGCCAACCCTCGAAGCCGAGCTGCAGGCGATGCTGCTGCCCAAGGACCCCGACGACGTTCGCAACACCTTCCTCGAAATCCGCGCGGGCACCGGCGGCGACGAGGCGGCGCTGTTCGCGGGCGACCTGCTGCGCATGTACACGCGCTACGCGGAGCGCCAAGGCTGGCGTACCGAGATCATCAGCGAGAGCGCAGGCGAAGTCGGCGGCTACAAGGAAGTCGTGGTCCGCATCGTCGGCGAAGGCTGCTACGGCAAGCTCAAGTTCGAGTCGGGCGGCCATCGCGTGCAGCGCGTGCCGGCGACCGAGACGCAGGGCCGCATCCACACGAGCGCGTGCACCGTGGCCGCGCTGCCCGAGCCCGACGAAGCGCAGGCCGTGCAGATCAACCCGGCCGATCTGCGCATCGACACCTTCCGCGCGTCGGGCGCGGGCGGGCAGCACATCAACAAGACCGATTCGGCCGTGCGCATCACGCACATCCCGACCGGCATCGTCGCCGAATGCCAGGACGACCGTTCGCAGCACCGCAACAAGGCCAAGGCGCTGCAGGTGCTGTCCGCGCGCATCCAGGAGAAGGAGCGCAGCGAACGCGCGGCCAAGGAGGCGGCGACGCGCAAGGGCCTGATCGGCAGCGGCGACCGCAGCGACCGCATCCGCACCTACAACTTCCCGCAGGGGCGCCTGACCGACCACCGCATCAACCTCACGCTCTACAAGCTGGGGTTCATCATGGAAGGCGACCTCGACGAAGTCGTGGCCGCGCTGCTGCTCGCGCGGCGGGCGGAGCAGCTGGAGGAGCTGGAGATCGGCATGGGGGCGGTGCGGGCGTGAACGCCGCCCGGCCGCCCGAAGGCGTTCGGACCGCAGTGCGCAGCACGGAGGTCTTCCTGTGACTGTGCAGCAGGCGCTTGCGGCCGCGGCGACGATGGGCGTCGGACGGCTGGATGCGCAGTTGCTGTTGCTGCATGCGCTGGGGCGCGCGTCCGGCGACCGGGCGTGGTTGCTGGCGCATGACACGGAAGAGGTTGGCGATGCGCAGGCGTTTCTTGCTTTCGTGTCGCGGCGTGTCGCCGGCGAACCCGTCGCGTACATCGTTGGCGAGAAGGAGTTCTACGGGCTCGCGCTGCGCGTCGACGCCCGCGTCCTCATCCCGCGGCCGGAGACCGAAACCCTTGTCGAATGGGCGCTGGAGCTCCTGGGCTGTCATGCCGGGCTCGACCCGGCATCCATCGGCGAGCGCGACACTCGTCGATGGATTGCGGGTCAAGCCCGCAATGACAGCCCTGCCGTCATCGACCTCGGCACCGGTTCGGGCGCCATCGCGCTTGCGGTCAAGAAGCAGTGCCCCCAGGCCAGCGTGGAAGCCGTTGACGCTAGCGCCCGCGCGCTCGAGGTCGCCCACGCCAACGCGCAGGCGCTCGGCCTCGACATCACCTTCCACCACGGCTCCTGGCTCGACGGCCGCGGCCGCTACGACCTCGTCGTCACCAACCCGCCCTACGTGCGCGAAGACGACGAACACCTCGCCGCCCTCCACCACGAGCCCCTCACCGCGCTCGCCGCCGGCCCGGACGGCCTGGCCGACATCCGCACCATCGTCGCCCAGGCCCCCGGCCACCTGAACCCCGGCGGCTGGCTATTGCTGGAACACGGCTGGGATCAGGCGGAGACGGTGCAAGCCCTGCTTGAAAACGCCGGTTTCACCCGCATCCAATCCCGCAAGGACCTGGCCGGGATCAACCGCTGCACCGGCGGCCAATGGCCCGAACGGGGATAATCCAGCCATCCAGGAGAGCATTTCCATGAGCGACGTCCAGCAACGCATCGACCAACTCGTCAAAGGCAGCGAAGTCCTGCTGTTCATGAAGGGCACGGCCTCGTTCCCCATGTGCGGCTTCTCGGGCCGCGCGGTCCAGATCCTCAAGGCCTGCGGCGTGGACCCCAAGCAGCTGGCCACCGTGAACGTGCTGGAGGACGACGAGATCCGCCAGGGTATCAAGGAATACAGCAACTGGCCCACCATCCCGCAGCTGTACGTGAAGGGCGAATTCATCGGCGGCTCGGACATCATGATGGAGATGTACCAGTCCGGCGAGCTGCAGCAGGTGCTGGGCACGCAGGCCTGATCGTCATCAGCAGCCGCACCCCGCGGCTGCCAAAGTTGTCGGTTGCAGCCGACAGCCCAACGGGCCCGAAGCCTCACCAATTGCTCACTGGCACGGCTTATGCTGGAATCAAAACCAGCAGTCGATCAAGAGAGGTGGGCCCATGGAATCTCGCAGTCTCGTTCCCCATGAACCCGGGCTGAAGCTGCCCATCGCCAACGTGCGCAGCGTCTACCGCACGCACGACGTCGAGCGCAAGCTCGCCAAGCTCCCCCCACGCGAACACGAAGCCTTGCGCGCCACGCTGGAGCGCATGCTCGAGCGCGGGCCGGAGCGCTTCCAGGTCAAGCCCAGCGGCGTGCCGGACATGTGCACGCTCTACGACGAGCTGCCCAATTTCACCGACGCGCTCGACGACGTGAAGCGGCACGTGGCGCTCGCGCAGGACGCGGGCGACGGCCTCGAAGTCACGCCCATGCTGCTGCTCGGGCCGCCCGGCATCGGCAAGACGCATTTCGCGCGCAAGCTCGCCGAGATGCTGGGCACCGGCATGAACCTGGTGCCGATGAGCTCGATGACGGCGGGCTGGCTGCTCTCGGGTGCGTCGTCACAGTGGAAGGGCGCCAAGCCGGGCAAGGTGTTCGAGGCGCTGGTGGACGGCCAGTACGCCAACCCGGTGATCGTGGTGGACGAGATCGACAAGGCAAGCGCCGATGCGCAGTACGACCCGCTCGGCGCGCTTTACGGGCTGCTGGAGCACGACACCGCCGGCTCCTTCATCGACGAATTCGCGGAGATCGCGATCGATGCGAGCCAGGTGATCTGGGTGGTGACAGCGAACGACGAGCGCTGCATCCCCGAGCCGATCCTCAACCGCATGAACGTGTTCGAGATCGACGCGCCCTCGCCGGAGCAGGCGCGGCGCATCGCGCGCAATCTCTACACGGCCATCCGCGGCGAGCACAACTGGGGGCGGCGCTTCGACCCGGAACCGTCGGACGACCTGCTCGACCTGCTGGCCGAACTCGCGCCGCGCGAGATGCGCCGGGCGCTGATGACGGGCTTCGGTAACGCGCGCCTCGCGCATCGGCAGGAGATCCTCGCCGAGGACGTGCCGAAGTCCGGCAACGGCAAGACGAAGATCGGCTTCCTGCAGTAGCCCCGAGGCTTCAGGTCGACTTCGGGCTGTAGGCCCACTGCTTCGCCGCCGCGAACACCGCGTTCGGGTACTCCGCCTTGCCGCGGCTGCCGTTGTAGCGGCCCAGCGCCATGAAGTTGTCCTCGCGTTCGCGGTCGAGGTAGTGGCGCAGGATCACGCAGCCGAAGCGCAGGTTCACGCGCGTGTCGAACAGCGTGCCGGGGTCGCCGTCGCCGATCAGCCGCGCCCAGAACGGCATCACCTGCATGTAGCCGCGCGCGCCCACCACGCTCACCGCGAACTTGCGGAAGTTGCTCTCCACCTGGATCAGGCCGAGCACCAGCGTCGTGTCGACGCCGGCACGCTTGGTTTCGTACCAGACGGTCTTGAGGAAGTCGGTGCGGTGCTGCAGGTCCGCATGGCGCTTGCGAAGGCGCGCGCTCATCTCGCGCAGCCACTTGAGGTAGGCGAAGTAGTCGTCGCTGCTACGGAATTCGGGCTCGGGCGGGCGGTTCAGGCGGTCGGACACGGACGCGCGCAACGCGTTGCGCACCGAGTCGGCCAGCGGCTCCTCGATCTGGCCGCCGGCATGGGCGCGGCCGGCGAGCAGCCATGCGGCCGAACCTGCGAGACAGATGCGCCGGCTGATCACGCCGTGAGCTTGCCCTTGACGAACGTGAACACTTCGCCCGCCGGCACCTTCGTCGCCGCGGCGTCGCGGCGGTGCTGGTATTCGAGCTGGCCTTCCTTCAGGCCGCGATCGGAGATCACGACGCGGTGCGGCACGCCGATCAGCTCCCAGTCCGCGAACATCGCGCCGGGGCGCTCGCCGCGGTCGTCGAGGATCACGTCGACACCGGCCGCGAGCAAATCGTCGTGCAGCTTCTCGGCCGCCGCCTTCACGTCCGCGCTGCGGTCCATGCCGATCGGGCACACGACCACGCTGAACGGCGCGATGGCGTCGGGCCAGATGATCCCGCGCTCGTCGTGGTTCTGCTCGATGGCCGCCGCGGGCAGGCGCGTGATGCCGATGCCGTAGCAGCCCATCTCGAAGGGCTTGGGCTTGCCGTCCTCGTCGAGGAACGTGGCGTTCATCGGCACGCTGTACTTGGTGCCGAGGTAGAAGATGTGGCCGACCTCGATGCCGCGCTCGATGGCGAGCTTGCCCTTGCCGTCCGGCGATGCATCGCCCTCGACGACATTGCGGATGTCCGCCACCGCGTCGGGCTCGGGCAGGTCGCGGCCCCAGTTGACGCCGGTGATGTGGAAATCTTCCTCGTTGGCGCCGCAGATCCAGTCGGCCATCACGGCCACTTCGCGGTCGGCCACCACCTTCACCGGCTTCTTCGTGTTGATGGGGCCGAGGTAACCCGGCTTCGTGCCGAAGTGCTCGACGATCTCCGGCACGGTCGCGAAGCGGAAGCCGTTGTCCAGCCCCGGCACCTTGCCGACCTTGATCTCGTTCATGTCGTGGTCGCCGCGCACCAGCAGCAGCCACACCTGCGACTTCACGACTTCACCCTTGTCGTTGGTCTCGTCGGTGGCGAGCACGAGCGACTTCACCGTGGTCTGCAGCGGCACGTTCAGCAACGCAGCCACGTCTTCGCAAGTGGACTTGCCCGGTGTCGGCGTCTTCGTCATGGGTTTCGACGCAGCCTCGCGCGGGCCCTTCGGCGCGAGCGCTTCGGCCTTCTCCATGTTGGCCGCGTAATCGCTCTCGGGGCAATACACGATCGCGTCCTCGCCCGTCGCGGCGATCACCTGGAATTCCTCGGAGAGGTCGCCGCCGATGGCGCCGCTGTCCGCTGCAACCGCGCGATAACGCAAACCGAAGCGGTCGAAGATCGCGCGATAAGCCTTGGCCATCGCCTGGTAGCTGCGCTGCGCGCCTGCGTGATCGCGGTCGAAGCTGTACGCGTCCTTCATGATGAATTCGCGCCCGCGCATCAGGCCGAAGCGCGGGCGGCGCTCGTCGCGGAACTTCGTCTGGATCTGGTACAGGTTCTTCGGCAGCTGCTTGTAGCTGCGCAGCTCCTGCCGGCCGATATCCGTGACCACTTCTTCGCTCGTGGGCTGCACGACGAAGTCGCGCTCGTGGCGGTCCTTGATGCGCAGCAGCTCGGGGCCCATCTTGTCGAAGCGGCCCGTCTCCTGCCACAGCTCCGCCGGCTGCACGACGGGCATGGTGAGTTCGACGGCGCCGGCGCGGTTCATCTCCTCGCGCACGATCGCTTCCACCTTGCGGATCACGCGCAGGCCCATGGGCATGAAGGTGTAGATGCCGGCGCCCAGCTTCTTGATCATGCCGGCGCGCGTCATGAGGCGGTGGCTGGCCACCTCCGCGTCGGCGGGGGCTTCCTTCAGGGTCGAAATCAGGAACTGCGAGGCTCTCATTCGTTTGCGGGGGACAGGGGGTTGCTGAGCCCTTCCCAGCGCGCGCAGGCGCCGTGCATAATGAACTCAGTTAAAGATTGGGGTTCGATTATGCTTGACCGGGACGGCTTCAGGCCCAACGTCGGCATCATCCTGCTCAACCAGAAAAATCAGGTGTTCTGGGGCAAGCGCATCCGGACGCACAGCTGGCAGTTTCCGCAAGGCGGCATCGACCGCGGAGAGACGCCCGAACAGGCGATGTTCCGCGAGCTGCACGAGGAAATCGGGTTGAAGCCGGAACATGTGCGCATCGTCGCGCGCACGCGCGACTGGCTGCGCTACGAGGTGCCGGAGCGCTACATCCGGCGCGACGCGCGCGGCCACTACAAGGGCCAGAAGCAGATCTGGTACCTGCTGCAACTCCTCGGGCAGGACTGGGACCTGAACCTGCGCGCCACCAACCACCCCGAGTTCGACGCCTGGCGCTGGAACGACTACTGGGTGCCGCTGGACGTCGTCGTGGAATTCAAGCGCGGCGTGTACGAGATGGCGCTGCGCGAGCTCGCGCGCTTTTTGCCCCGTAACGACCATCGCAACCGCTACCTGCGCAGCGGCATGCGCACGCGCGAGCACGACGTGCCGCATGGCCACCACGGGCATCCGGAGCCGCAGCCCGGCCCCGCGATCGAGCTGCCGCCCGGCGCCACTTTCGACCCCAACCCGCAATCCGCGTTGGAAGACCCGCCCGAGGGAAAGCATGCGCATTAGCCTGGCCGCGGCGTGCGCGCTCGCGGCGCCGCTGGCGTTCGCCCAGCTGGGCACCCAGGACCCCGACTGGAAAGAGGTCGATGCGCCGCCGCCGCCCGCGCTGCGCACCGAGAAGTTGATCGAGGTCGAAGTGCCGCGCGCGACGTTGAACTACGGCGTGGACCCGGCCTCGGTGTCGGTCGGCAAGGACGGCATCGTGCGCTACGTCGTGGTCGCGAGCGCACCCGGCGGGCCGGTCAGCGGCATCTACGAAGGCATCCGCTGCGGCACGGCGGAAGTGAAGGTCTATGCGCGCCACAACGCCGGCAGCGGCTGGAAGCCCGTGGTCGGCGGCGACTGGCGGCCGATCCACGATGGCGCTTTCCGCCACAGCCTCTACATCGCGCGCAACGGCGCTTGCTCGGGGCACACGCCGGGCGCGTCAGCGACGCAGGTCGTGCGCGAACTCTCGGCCGGCGTCGACAGGCGCGGCCGCACCGACTCGCACCGTTAACCTTGGCGGGTGACCACCAGGTTCGTGCGGTGGATCATCTCTGGCTCGGCGACGTAGCCCAGCAGCTTCTCGATCTCGCTCGACGGCTTGCGGCATAGCAGCCGCGCCTCGGCGGCCGCGTAGTTGGCGAGGCCGCGCGCGATCTCCGCGCCCGAAGGGTCGCGCACGGCGATCACGTCGCCGCGCGAGAAGTCGCCGTCCACACCCGTCATGCCGATCGGCAGCAGGCTCTTGCCTTCGTCGCGCAGCTTCGGCACCGCGCCGTCGTCGACCATCACCGCGCCGCGCAGCTGCAGGTGGTCGGCGATCCAGCGCTTGCGCGCCTGGCTCTTTTGCGTGGGGGCGACGAGCAGCGTGCCGATGATCTCGCCCTTGGCAAGCCGCAGCAGGCAGTCGGTCTCGCGGCCCCAGGCGATGACGGTGGAAGCACCGGAGCCGGCGGCCCGCTTCGCGGCCAGCACCTTGGTGATCATGCCGCCCTTGCCGATGCTGGAGCCCGCACCGCCCGCCATCTGTTCGAGCGCGGCGTCCCCGGCCTTGGCTTCGCGGATGAACTGCGCGTTCGCATCCTTGCGCGGGTCGGCGCTGTACAGGCCCTTCTGGTCGGTGAGGATCACCAGCAGGTCGGCCTCGACGAGGTTGGCCACGAGCGCGCCGAGCGTGTCGTTGTCGCCGAACTTGATCTCGTCGTTGACGACCGTGTCGTTCTCGTTGATCACCGGTACCACCTGCAGGCCGAGCAGCGTGAGCAGCGTGGTGCGGGCGTTGAGGTAGCGCTCGCGGTTCGACAGGTCCGCGTGCGTGAGCAGCACCTGCGCCGAGCCCATGCCCTGCTCGCGCAGCTTGGTCTCGTACATCTGGGCGAGCCCCATCTGCCCGACGGCGGCCGCCGCTTGCAGCTTGTCGATTTCGTGCGGGCGCGTCGTCCAGCCCAGGCGCTTCATGCCCTCGGCGATCGCGCCGCTGGACACCATGATGACTTCGCGGCCGTCACGCGCCAGTGCGGCCAGTTGCCGCGACCACTCGCCGATGGCCTGCTCGTCGAGGCCCCGGCCCTCGTTGGTGACGAGGCTGGAGCCGACCTTGACGACGATGCGGCGCGCTTCGGCGAGGACGGCGTTCATGGATTGACGTCCTCGCCGCCGCCGAACCGCACGTCCACCTCGGCGGGCTGCTCGGCGACCTGCTGCGCCTTGATGTGCTGGTACACGGCCTGCACGAGCTGCTCGCAACCCTCGCGCGTGAGCGCCGAGATCTGGAACACCGGGCCCTTGTACCTGAAGCGCTTGACGAAGTCCTTCACGCGCTTCTCGCGCTCGTCGGCCGGCACCATGTCCAGCTTGTTCAGCACCAGCCAGCGCGGCTTTTCGTAGAGCTTCTGGTCGTACTTCTTCAGCTCGCCGACGATGGCTTTGGCCTGTGCGACGGGGTCCACACCCTCGTCGAACGGCGCGATGTCCACCAGGTGCAGCAGGATGCGCGTGCGCTGCAGGTGGCGCAGGAACTGGAGGCCCAGGCCCGCGCCTTCCGACGCGCCTTCGATCAGGCCCGGTACGTCGGCGACGACGAAGCTTTGTTCGGGGCCGACTCGCACCACACCGAGGTTGGGGTGCAGCGTGGTGAAGGGGTAGTCGGCGATCTTCGGCCGCGCGTTGGAGATGGCGGCGATCAGCGTCGACTTGCCCGCGTTGGGCATGCCCAGCAGGCCCACGTCGGCCAGCACCTTCAGCTCCAGCTTCAGCGCCTTCTTTTCGCCGGGCCAGCCGGGCGTCTTCTGCCGCGGCGCGCGGTTGATCGAGCTCTTGAAGCGCATGTTGCCGAAGCCGCCGTCGCCGCCCTTGGCGATCATGATCTTCTCGCCCGGCTTGAGCAGCTCGTACAGCACCTCGCCGGTCTCGGCGTCCGTGATGATCGTGCCCACCGGCATCTTCAGCGTGATGTCGTGGCCCGCGGCGCCGAACATGTCGGAGCCCATGCCGTGCTCGCCTCGGCCCGCGTCGTGGCGGCGGGAGAAGCGGTAGTCCACCAGCGTGTTGAGGTTGGGGTCCGCCACGGCCCACACGTGGCCGCCGCGGCCGCCGTCGCCGCCGTTGGGGCCGCCGAATTCCTTGTACTTCTCGTGGCGGAACGAGACGCAGCCGTTCCCGCCGTCTCCCGCGGAGATGTCGATGAATGCTTCGTCTACGAATTTCATGGTGTTCCGCCGATTAAAACAAAAAGGCCCTGCATGGGGATGCAGGGCCTTCGGGTGAATGAAGACCTGGTGGCTTACGCCGGGATCACATTCACGGTGTGCTTGTTGAGCGCACCCTTGACCTGGAACTTGACGTGGCCGTCGACCAGGGCGAAGAGGGTGTGGTCCTTGCCCACGCCGACGTTGGTGCCGGGGTGGAACTTGGTGCCGCGCTGGCGCACGATGATCGAGCCCGCGGTGATGAGCTCACCGCCGAAGGCCTTCACGCCGAGCATCTTGGGCTGGGAGTCCCGCCCGTTCCGCGTAGAGCCGCCGCCTTTTTTCTGTGCCATTTCTTATGCCCCTGCGATGGCGCCGATCTGCAGCTCGGTGTACTGCTGGCGATGGCCCTGGTGCTTCTGGTAGTGCTTGCGGCGGCGCAGCTTGAAGATGCGCACCTTCTCGTGCTTGCCGTGCGCGACGACCGTCGCCTTGACCGTGGCACCGGAAACCAGGGGGACCCCGATCTTCAGGTCCTTGCCGTTGCCGACGGCGAGCACCTGGTCGATCGTGAGTTCCTGGCCGATGTCCGCAGCAATCTGTTCTACTTTGATCTTGTCGCCGGAAGCAACGCGATACTGCTTGCCACCGGTTTTTATGACCGCGTACATGGTTGGAATCCTCATGGAAAACTCCCCGGACGGATTTCCGGAGAGCCCGCGACTATAACATAGTTGGTAGCCACTCACAAGGCCGGGGCCCTGCTTCCTATAATCGCCCTGCCTTGACCGACATTTCCTCCCCTCTCGCCCTGGTCGCCGACGACATGCGCGGCGTCGACGCCGTCATCGACCGCCGCCTCGCCTCCGGCGTGCCCCTCGTGGGCGAGGTCTGCCGTTACATCATCTCGGCGGGCGGCAAGCGCCTGCGGCCCGCCCTGCTGCTGCTCGTCTGCGGCGCGCTGGGCTACCGCGGCGAGCTGAGGCTCACGCTGGCGGCCGTCGTGGAGTTCATCCATACCGCGACCTTGCTGCACGACGACGTGGTGGACGAGTCGACGATGCGGCGCGGCCGCGAGACGGCCAACCAGCGCTTCGGCAACCCGGCCAGCGTGCTGGTGGGCGACTTCCTTTATTCGCGCGCCTTCCAGATGATGCTGGACGCCAACGACATGCGAGTGATGGCCATCCTGGCCGACGCCACCAACGTCATCGCCGAGGGCGAGGTGCAGCAGCTGATGAACATGCACGACCCCTCGCTCGACGAGGCCGCGTACCTGCACGTCATCCGCTCCAAGACGGCCAAGCTGTTCGAAGCCAGCGCGCGCCTGGGTGCCGTGATCGCCGGCGCACCGCCCGACATCGAGGCCGCGTGCGCGGAGTACGGGCAGGCCCTTGGCACCGCGTTCCAGGTGATCGACGACGTGCTGGACTACGACGGCGACGCGCAGGAAATGGGCAAGAACCTCGGCGACGACCTGCGCGAAGGCAAGGCCACGCTGCCCCTGATCGCCGCGATGCGGCGCGGGACACCCGAGCAGCGCGCCGTGGTGCAGCACGCCATCGAGACCGGCGCGCTCGACCAGCTCGACGCGATCGTGGCCATCGTGCGCGGCACGGGGGCGCTGGACGTGGCGCGCGAAGCCGCCGCGGCCGAGGCGCAACGTGCGATCGACGCGGCGAAACGCCTGAGCGCGAATCCGCACACGGAGGGTTTGCTACAATTGGCGGCTTCACTGCTGCAGCGCCGCAACTGACACGGTTCGACGGCGCCTCGCGGCGAATCGGGGTGTAGCTTAGCCTGGTAGAGCGCTACGTTCGGGACGTAGAGGCCGGAGGTTCGAATCCTCTCACCCCGACCAGTTTCCCTGGCAACGTGACTTTGGTCCCACGCCGCCACCCGCGGGCAGGGCATTTCACGTTTACAGCGCCGCGGCTTTCCCTGATGATCCATGCTGGCCCGACGTGGGCCGCATGAGCTGTAACAAGTTGCTGAACCTGGTCCATGGCCGCTGTTGATCCCGCCACCGCCGAAGCCGTTGCCCTGCCCGGCCTCGCCCGTGCCCTTGTTTCCGCCGGCAAGCTCGGCCAGAAGTCGGCCGAGGAGATCTACCGCAAGGCCCAGTCCAGCCGCAACAGCTTCATTGCCGAGCTGACCGGCTCCGGCGCCGTCTCCGCCGCCGACCTCGCGCACACGATGTCCGCCGCTTTCGGCGCGCCGCTGCTCGACCTGGAGGCCATCGACACCAACCGCCTGCCCAAGAACCTGCTGGACACCAAGATCTGCCAGGACTTCCGCGTGGTGGTTCTGTCCAAGCGCAACAACCGCCTGATCGTCGCCACGGCGGACCCGTCGGACCAGCAGGCCGCCGAGAAGATCAAGTTCGCCACGCAGATGGGCGTGGACTGGATCATCGCGGAGTACGACAAGCTCACCAAGATGGTGGAGGCGCAGGCCACCACCGCCACGCAGGCGATGGAAAGCATCGTCGGCGACGACTTCGACTTCGACGAGTCCACGCTCGACTCCTCGGTGGTCGAGGAAGAGGACAAGTCCGGCGCCGGCTCCGACGTCGACGACGCGCCGGTCGTCAAGTTCCTGCACAAGATGCTGCTGGACGCGTTCAGCATGCGCGCGTCGGACCTGCACTTCGAGCCGTACGAGCACACCTACCGCGTGCGCTTCCGCATCGACGGCGAGCTGCGCGAGATCGCCTCGCCCCCGATCGCCATCAAGGACAAGCTCGCCTCGCGCATCAAGGTGATCTCCAAGCTGGACATCTCCGAAAAACGCGTGCCGCAGGACGGCCGCATGAAGCTGAAGGTGGGCCCGGACCGCGTGATCGACTTCCGCGTCAGCACGCTGCCCACGCTCTTCGGCGAGAAGATCGTGATCCGTATCCTGGACCCGTCCTCCGCCAAGCTGGGCATCGAGGCGCTGGGCTACGAGCCGGAGGAGAAGAAGCGCCTGCTCGCCGCCATCGAGCGGCCCTACGGCATGATCCTGGTGACCGGCCCCACGGGCTCGGGCAAGACGGTGTCGCTCTACACCTGCCTGAACCTGCTGAACAAGCCCGGCGTGAACATCTCCACCGCCGAAGACCCGTCGGAAATCAACCTGCCCGGCGTGAACCAGGTCAACGTGAACGAGAAGGCGGGCCTCACGTTCGCGGCGGCGCTCAAGTCCTTCCTGCGGCAGGACCCGGACGTGATCATGGTCGGCGAGATCCGCGACCTCGAGACCGCCGACATCGCGATCAAGGCCGCGCAGACCGGCCACCTGGTGCTGTCCACGCTGCACACCAACGACGCGCCCACCACGCTCACGCGGATGCGCAACATGGGCATCGCGCCCTTCAACATCGCCTCGTCGGTGATCCTCATCACCGCGCAGCGCCTCGCGCGGCGCCTGTGCGCCCAGTGCAAGCAGCCGATGGACATCCCGTACGAGACGCTGCTGGAGGCCGGCTACAAGGAAGAGGAGCTGGACGGCACCTGGACGCCGTACAAGCCCGTCGGCTGCTCGGCGTGCAACAACGGCTACAAGGGCCGCGTCGGCATCTACCAGGTGATGCCGATCTCGGAGGACATGCAGCGCCTCATCCTGGCGGACGGCAGCGCGATGGACATCGCCAAGCAGGCGGAGGTGGAGGGGGTGCGGTCGCTGCGCACCTCGGGCCTGCACAAGGTGAAGATCGGCGTCACTTCGCTCGAGGAAGTGCTGGCCTGCACCAACCTATAAGGACAAGCTATGGCAACGGCAGCAGCAGCAACCAAGGAAGTGGTCTTCGAGTGGGAAGGCCGGGACCGCAACGGCAAGACGGTGCGCGGCGAGACGCGCGCGGCGGGCGAGAACCAGGTGATGGCCGCCCTGCGCCGCCAGGGCGTCACGCCGAGCAAGATCAAGAAGCGCCGCATGCGCTCGGGCAAGAAGATCGCGCCCAAGGACATCGCCATCTTCACGCGCCAGCTGGCGACGATGATGAAGGCCGGCGTGCCGCTGCTGCAGGCTTTCGACATCGTGGGCCGCGGCAACGCCAACGCCAGCGTCACCAAGCTGCTCAACGACATCCGCACCGACGTGGAGACCGGCACGTCGCTGTCCGCCGCGTTCCGCAAGTACCCGTTGTACTTCGACAACCTGTACTGCAACCTGGTGGAAGCCGGTGAAGCCGCCGGTATCCTGGAAAACCTGCTGGACCGCCTGGCCACCTACATGGAGAAGACCGAGGCTATCAAGTCCAAGATCAAGTCGGCGCTGATGTACCCCATCTCGGTGGTGATCGTGGCCTTCATCGTCACCTCGGTGATCATGATCTTCGTGATCCCGGCGTTCAAGGAGGTGTTCACCTCGTTCGGCGCCGACCTGCCCGCGCCCACGCTGTTCGTGATGGGCGTGAGCGCCTATTTCGTGAAGTACTGGTACATCATCTTCGGCGGCGTCGGCGGCGGCCTCTACTTCTTCATGCAGGCCTGGAAGCGCAACGAGAAGGTGCAGCAGTTCATGGACCGCGTCATGCTGAAGATGCCCGTCTTCGGCGACCTGGTCTACAAGTCCGTCATCGCGCGCTGGACGCGCACGCTCGCGACGATGTTCGCGGCCGGCGTGCCGCTGGTGGAAGCGCTCGACTCGGTGGGCGGCGCCTCGGGCAACTCGGTGTACGTCAAGGCCACCGAGAAGATCCAGCAGGAAGTGTCCACCGGCACCAGCCTGACGGCGGCCATGACGAACGCCAACGTGTTCCCGTCGATGGTGCTGCAGATGTGCGCGATCGGCGAGGAGTCCGGCTCCATCGACCACATGCTGGGCAAGGCGGCGGACTTCTACGAAGCCGAAGTGGACGACATGGTGGCGGGCCTCTCGAGCCTGATGGAGCCGATCATCATCGTGTTCCTGGGCGGCCTCATCGGCGGCATCGTGGTGTCGATGTACCTGCCGATCTTCAAGCTGGGCGCCGTCGTCTGATGCTGGTGTCCCCCGTGATCGACGCCGGCCTGGCCGGCGTTTTCGGCCTGCTCGTCGGCAGCTTTCTCAACGTCGTCATCTACCGCATGCCGAAGATGCTGGAGGCGCAGTGGGCGGCCGAGTGCGCCGACCTGCAGGGCCAGCCGGTGAAGGAAACCGAGACCTTCAACCTCGTGAAGCCGCGTTCGCGCTGCCGCCAGTGCGGGCATGCGATCCGCTGGTACGAGAACATCCCGATCTTCAGCTACCTGGCGCTGCGGGGTAAGTGCTCGTCGTGCGCCACGCCGATCGGGCTGCGCTACCCCGTCGTGGAGCTCGTCACCGGCCTGATGTTCGCGTGGTGCGTGTGGAAGTTCGGCGTGACGCCGGCCGCCGGCGCGTGGGCGCTGTTCTGCGCCGCCTTGCTCGCGCTCGCGCTGATCGACTGGGACACGACGCTGCTGCCCGACGACATCACGCTGCCGCTCGTGTGGGCGGGGCTCATCGCCGCGGCGCTCGGCTGGTCGGGCCTGAAGCTGCCGCAGGCGCTGTGGGGCGCGATCGCGGGCTACATGTCGCTGTGGCTCGTCTACCAGGGCTTCAAGCTGCTCACCGGCAAGGAGGGCATGGGCTTCGGCGACTTCAAGCTGTTCGCGGCGCTCGGTGCGTGGTTCGGCTGGCAGGCGCTGGTGCCGATCATCCTCATGGCCTCGATCACGGGTGCCGTCGTCGGCATCGCGATGAAGATGGCCGCGGGCCTGCGCGAGGGCAAGTACGTGCCCTTCGGGCCCTTCCTCGCGGCGGGCGGCTTCTGCGCCTTGTTCTTCGGCTCGGACTCGATCCTGCGAGTCGTGGGTTTGTAAGGCCGATGCTGCGCATCGGGCTCACCGGCGGCATCGGCAGCGGCAAGAGCACCGTGCTGCACGAGCTGGTGGTGCTGGGCGCGACCGGCATCGACGCCGACGCCATCTCGCGCGCCACGACGGCGCCGGGCGGCGCGGCCATCCCCCTCATCGCGCAGCGCTTCGGGCCCGAGTTCATCGGCCCGGACGGCGCGCTGGACCGCGCGCGCATGCGCGAGCGCGTGTACACGGATCCCGGCGCGCGGCGCCAGCTGGAGGAGATCATCCACCCGCTCGTGGGGCAGGAAAGCGAGCGGCAGGTGGCCGAGGCTGCCGCGAAAGGCGTGCGCTGCGTGGTGTTCGACATCCCGCTGCTCGTGGAGTCGGGCCGCTGGCGCCAGCGCGTGGACCGTGTGCTCGTGGTGGATTGCTCCGAGGAGACGCAGGTCGCACGCGTCGTCGCTCGCAGCGGCCTGAAGCCCGAGGAAGTGCGCGGCATCATCGCGGCGCAGGCGCCTCGCGCGCTGCGCCTGGCCGCCGCCGACCTTGTCATTTGCAACGAAGCATTAACGCTGGGGGATTTGGCGGGGGAAACCGCGCAGGCCGCGCGCACCTTCGGGCTATCATCCTCCCCCAGCGCATGATCCTCTACGAATACCCGTTCAACGAACGCATCCGCACCTACCTGCGACTGGAGCATCTGTTCCAGCGCCTCGGCGAGCTGGTCCCGCGCACGCACCCCATCGACCACCACTACGCGCTCGCGACGATCTTCGAGGTGATGGACGTCGCCGCCCGCGCCGACCTGAAGTCCGACCTCATGAAGGACCTGGACCGGCAGAAGCAGGTGCTCAACGGCTATCGCGGCAACCCCGCCATCTCGGAGGCGGTGCTCGACGACGTCGTGGGCCAGGTGGAGGGCTGCTTCAACGCGCTGAACAAGCAGCCGGGCAAGGCCGGCAATGCGCTCACCGACAACGAGTGGCTGATGAGCATCCGCAGCCGCGTGGGCATCCCCGGCGGCACCTGCGAGTTCGACCTGCCTTCCTATTACGCCTGGCAGCACCGCGACGCGCACTCGCGCCAGCAGGACCTGCAGCGCTGGGCCTCGACGCTCGGCGCGTCGGCCGAGGCCATCCACCTGCTGCTCAAGCTGCTGCGCGACTCCGGCTCGCCGCAGAAGGTCATCGCCAACAGCGGCCAGTACCAGCAGAACCTGCCGCAGGGCCGCTCGTTCCAGCTGCTGCGCATGCGCATCGACCCCACGCTGGGCATCGTGCCGGAGATCAGCGGCAACCGGCTGATGGTCTCGGTGCGGTTGATGCGGCAGGAGGGCGAGCGCCAGGTCGCGAGCACCGAGAACACGGCTTTCGAGCTCACCCTCTGTTCATGAGCACGGCGCAGCGCATCGTGCGCTGCCCTACGTGCGGTGGGGACAGCGTCTACGCACCTTCGAACCCGTGGCGGCCGTTCTGCAGCGAGCGCTGCAAGCAGATCGACCTGGGCGCGTGGGGCAACGAGGACTTCAAGGTTCCGGACGAAACGCCGCCGGACGAGCTGCCTTTCGGCGACCCGAAAGAGAACTAGGCGCGTTCTTCCTCGAACCAGCCGATCACAGGGATCGTGCCGGGCAGCAAGGGCTTCACTTCCACCGGCAACTGCTGCCACGCGAACGCCTGGCCTTCGTGCATGTGCAGCTTGCCGGTCCACTCGTAGACCTTGCAGAAGTTCAGGCGCACGAGCGCATGCGGGTAGTCCACGAGCTGGATGCGCCAGGGGTGCGTGGCGCCGATGGTGACGCCGATCTCCTCCTGCAGTTCACGGCGCAGTGCCTGCTCCACCGTTTCCCCGGCCTCGACCTTGCCGCCCGGGAATTCCCAATAGCCTTCGTAGACCTTGCCCGGTGGACGCGACGTCAACAGGAAAGCGCCGTCGCCGCGAATCAATACACCGACCGCAACCTCGACCTGCTTGCGGTCCGGCCCGCCCTCGCGCGGCCGCTCGCCATGAGCGACCAGCACCTCGCTCACTCGTGCCGCCCCGCGTAGTCGCGCGCGAACTGGTAAGCCACACGCCCGCTGCGCGAGCCGCGCTCCAGCGCCCACACCAGCGCCTCGGGCCGCGCCGCCGTGATCGCATCCGTGGGCACCTTGAAGTGCGACAGCCATTGCGCGCAGATCGCGAGGTACTCGTCCTGGCTGAAGGGATAGAAGCTCACCCACAGCCCGAAGCGCTCGGACAGCGAGATCTTCTCCTCCACCACTTCGCCCGGGTGCACCTCGCCGTCCTCCGTGTGCGTGTAAGTGAGGTTCTCCTTCATGTACTCGGGCAGGAGGTGCCGGCGGTTGCTCGTGGCGTAGATCAGCACGTTGGGCGTGGCCGCGGCCACGGAGCCGTCCAGGATGGACTTCAGCGCCTTGTAGCCGGCCTCGCCCTCCTCGAAGCTCAGGTCGTCGCAGAACACGATGAACTTCTCGGCGCGCGGCGCGCACACGTCCACGATGTCGGGCAGGTCCACGAGATCGGCCTTGTCGACCTCGATCAAGCGCAGGCCCTGCGGCGCGTACTCGTTCAGGCACGCCTTGATCAGCGACGACTTGCCCGTGCCGCGCGCGCCGGTCAGCAGCACGTTGTTGGCCGGGTGGCCCTCGACGAACTGCCGCGTGTTGCGCTGGATCTTCTCCTTCTGCGGCTCGATTTCCTTGAGGTCGTCCAGGCGAATGACGGCGACGTGCTTCACCGGCTCCAGCGAGCCGTGGCCGCTGGACCGCTTGCGGTAGCGCCAGGCGATGGACGCGTTCCAGTCGGGCGCGCCGAGCGGCTGCGGCAGGATCGCCTCGATGCGGTCGACGAGTTGTGCCGCGCGCGCGATCAGGTGTTCGAACTTCTCGTTCATCGATTCAGGAGCGGTAGTCCGCGTTGATGCTCACGTAGTCGTGGCTGAAGTCGCAGGTCCACACCTGGTCGGCGGCTTTGCCGCGGCCGAGGCAGACGCGCACCGTGATCTCGCTTTGCTTCATCACGCGCTGGCCGTCTTCCTCGCGGTAGGTCGGGTTGCGCCCGCCGCCGGTTGCGACGTGCACGTCGTCGAGGTACAGGTCGATGCGAGTCTGGTCGAGGTCGTCGATGCCGGCGTAGCCGACTGCGGCGAGGATGCGCCCGAGGTTGGGGTCGCTCGCGAAGAACGCGGTCTTCACCAGCGGCGAATGCGCGATCGCATACGCGACCTTCAGGCATTCGTCCTGCGTGCGGCCGCCTTCGACGCGCACCGCGATGAACTTGGTGGCGCCCTCGCCGTCGCGCACGATCGCATGTGCGAGGTCGCGCGCCACGGCGAGCATGGCGTCTTTCAACGCCTGCCCCGCCGCGCTGTTCCACGACGTCACCTGCGCGTGCTGCGCCTTGTTCGTGGCGATGACCACGAACGAGTCGTTGGTGGATGTGTCGCCGTCGACCGTGACGCGGTTGAACGAGCCCTCGGCGAGGTCGAACGCGAGCTGGGACAACAGCGCCGGCGCGATGTTCGCGTCCGTCGCCATGAACCCGAGCATCGTCGCCATGTTCGGCCGGATCATGCCCGCGCCCTTGCTGATGCCGGTGATCGTGACCGTCGCGCCGTCCAGCTGCACCTGCCGGCTGAAGGCCTTCGGCACCGTGTCGGTGGTCATGATGCCCTCGGCGGCCTTGAGCCAGTGCCCGGGCTGCGCGTCGGCGATGGCGGCGGGCAGGCCCTTCTCGATGCGGTCCACCGGCAGCTGTTCCATGATCACGCCGGTGGAGAACGGCAGCACCTGTTCGGGCGCGATCTTCAGCTCGCGTGCGACGGCCGCACAGGTCGAACGCGCGCGGGCGAGCCCGTCTTCACCCGTGCCCGCGTTCGCGTTGCCGGTGTTGATGACGATGGCGCGGATGCCGCCCGTGACGAGGTGTTCGCGGCATACCTGAACCGGCGCCGCGCAGAAACGGTTCTTCGTGAAGACGCCGCCGACGGCCGTGCCCTCGTCGAGCAGCATCACGGTGAGGTCCTTGCGGTTGGCCTTGCGCACGCCGGCTTCGGTGACGCCGATGCGCACGCCGGCGACGGGGTGCAGTTGCGCCGCGTCGGGCGCGCTCAGATTTACCGGCATTTCCTTGTCCTAGTTTTGTTTCCACGGCAGGCCGCGGAAGCGCCACCCGCCATTGACGCCGCGGTGGCCGTCGGCGTCCTTGTCGCCCTCGAAGCCCTCGAGGATGTTGTACGCCTCCATGCCGAGCTCGGTCGCGCGGCGCGAGGACGCGATGGAGCGCGCGCCGCTACGGCAGAGCATCACCACCTTCTTGCCCTCGGGGACGGCGGCCTTCAGCTGCGCGTCGTAGTCCGGGTTGGGCACCATGCCGGGCCACTGTTTCCAGACGACGTGGACGGCCCCGGGTACGCGGCCGACCCATTCCAGCTCGGCGGTGCTGCGGATGTCGACCAGCACGGCCTCGCCCGACTGCACCCATTGCCAGGCGAGTTCGGGCGTGACGTCGCCCGCATAGCCCTCGGCGGGGCGCGGCTGCAGGCGGTCGGGGGAAAGTGTCGGGGGCGCGCTCATGCCCCCGATTTTGCCGGAACGAAATGAGCCCCCACGCTCCCCGCTTCGCGAGGTTCGCTGCCCCCCGAGGGGGCTTTCGCGCCTTGGGGCGGCCCGGCGGCGCTCAGACGATCCTGACGCTCAGGTTGGGCAGCTTGTCGATGTGGATCTCGATCACGTCGCCCCGCACCATCGGCCCCACGTTCTCGGGCGTGCCGGAATAGATGATGTCGCCGGGGAAGAGCTCGTTGGCCTCGGACAGCTTGGCGATCTGCTCGGCCACGGACCAGATCATCTGCTTCAGGTCGGCGTTCTGCTTCGTCTGCCCGTTGACCTTCAGCCAGATGGCGCCCGAGTTGAAGTGCCCCACCTGCGCCACCTTGTGCATCGGGCCGATCACGGCGGAGTGGTCGAAGCTCTTGCCGATCTCCCAGGGCTTCTTCTCCTCGCCCATCGCGCGCTGCAGGTCGCGGCGCGTCATGTCCAGGCCGAGCGTGTAGCCCCACACGTGGTCCAGCGCCTGCGCCACCGGGATGTTCTTGCCGCCCTTGCCCAGCGCGGCGACGAGTTCCACCTCGTAGTGGTAGTTCTTGGTGAGCGTGGGGTACGGGTGGTCCGCCACGGTGCCCGGCCGGACATTCTGGATGGCGTCGGTGGGCTTCTGGAAAAAGAACGGCGGCTCGCGGTCCGGGTTGCTGCCCATCTCGATGGCGTGCGCGCGGTAGTTGCGGCCGATGCAGTAGATGCGCCGCACCGGGTACATCTCGTCGCTGCCCACGACGGGGATCATGGCCTGCGGCACGGCGAAAGGCGTGCGCGCCGCACCCGCGCCCATACCGCTCGTCGCGCAGCCGGCGAGGCCGGTGGCGGCGGCTGCCGCGGTTCCCTGGAAGAAATGTCTCCGGTCCACTTTATTGACTCCTGTGGTTGCTGGTGGCACTAAGTATTGGGTGTAAACCCTCTGACGGCAACATGAAATGTTTTTCAAAGATAGCTTGCTAACACGATGTACGCAATCAAGGAGACACCTATGGCAGAAAGCAAGAATCCCCGTCGCCGCGGCCTGCTCAAAGGCGCCGCCGCAGCCGCCGCAGCCGCCACCGGGCCGGTGGTCTACGCGCAGGCCCCCGCGACCGCTTCGTTCCGTTTCCAGAGCACCTGGCCCGCGAAGGACATCTTCCACGAGTACGCGAACGATTTCGCGAAGAAGGTGAACGACATGGCGGGCGGCCGCCTGAAGATCGAGGTGCTGCCGGCGGGCGCCGTCGTTCCCGCGTTCCAGCTGCTCGAAGCCGTCAACAAGGGCACGCTCGACGGCGGCCACGGCGTGGTGGCGTACCACTACGGCAAGCAGGCGGCTCTCGCGCTGTGGGGTTCGGGCCCCGCCTTCGGCATGGACCCGAACATGGTCCTGTCGTGGCACTACTACGGCGGCGGCAAGGCGCTGCTGGAGGAGATCTACAAGTCCATCAACATGGACGTCGTCTCGTACCTGTACGGCCCGCAGTTCTGCCAGCCGCTCGGCTGGTTCAAGAAGCCGATCTCCAACGTCGCGCAGTTCAAGGGCCTGAAGTACCGCACCGTGGGCCTCTCGGTCGACATCTTCACGGAGCTGGGCGCCGCGGTGAACCCGCTGCCCGGTGGCGAGATCGTCGCCGCGCTGGACCGCGGGCTGATCGACGCGGCCGAATTCAACAATGCGACCTCCGACAAGATCCTGGGCTTCCCCGACGTCTCCAAGGTGTGCATGCTGCAAAGCTTCCACCAGAGCGGCGAGCAGTTCGAGATCCTGTTCAACAAGACCAAGTACAACACGCTGGCCCAGGAGCTCAAGTCGATCATCGACTACGCGGTGCAGGCGTCCAGCGCCGACATGAGCTGGAAGGCGATCGACCGCAATTCGCAGGACTACATCGAGCTCAAGACGAAGCACAAGGTGAGCTTCTACAAGACGCCCGACTCGATCCTGCAGGCGCAGCTGGAAGCGTGGGACAAGATCGTCGCCAAGAAGACGGCGGAGAACCCGCTGTTCAAGAAGGTGCTGGACTCGCAGCGCGCCTACGCGGAGCGCACCACCGCGTGGCAGAACGACTACCTCGTCGACTACAAGATGGCTTCCAACCGCTACTTCCGCAAGGCCGCGGCGAAGAAGACCTGACGCGTCGGCACATGGGCCGGCCAGTCGCGCGGCTTTGCCGCCCGGCTGGCCTTTTTTTGCATGGATGAGGATCCGGAAGAATGACCATCGAAAAGATGCTGCACGCAGTCGAGTCCCTGAGCACGTGGATCGGCAAGGCGTTCGCCTGGCTGATCGTCGCGCTCATGCTCGTCGTGTGCGCCGAAGTCGCCAAGCGCTACATCTTCAACATGCCCACGGCATGGATCTACGACGTCAACAACATGATGTACGGCACGCTGTTCATGATGTGCGGGGCCTACGCGCTCGCGCACGATGCGCACGTGCGTGGCGACTTCCTGTACGGCAGCATGCCCCCGCGGCGGCAGGCCGCGCTGGACCTGGTGCTCTACATCGTCTTCTTCATGCCGGGCATCCTGGCCCTCACGTGGGCCGGCTGGGTGTACTTCGGCGATTCGCTGGCGATCCACGAAACCACGTTCAACGCCACGCCGCTGCCGATCTACCCCTTCAAGTTCTTCATTCCCTTCGCGGGCGCCACCGTGCTGCTGCAGGGCATCTCCGAGATCGTGCGCTGCATCGTGTGCCTCAAGACGGGCCGGTGGACCGAGCGGCTGGACGACGCCGAGGAAATCGACGTCGTCGAACAGCAGCTGTCCAGCAGCACCTACGTCGACGACGCGTCGCGGCGCGAGGCCATCGCCAAGACCAAGAGCATCGACGAGGCGGCGCGCCAGCGCCTGGGGCAGGAATGAACGCCTTCATCCCATTCATGAGCAACGCCGCCCTCGGGCTGACGATGCTGATCCTCATCGTCGTCGTCATCATGCTCGGCTTCCCCACGGCTTTCACGCTGATGGGGCTGGGCATCATGTTCGGCTGGGTCGCGTTCTACGACCCGAACGTCCACTTCTGGAACAACCGGATCTTCGACCTGATGGTGCAGCGCGCCTTCGGCGCGATGAACAACGAGACGCTGCTGTCGATCCCGCTGTTCGTGCTGATGGGCTACGTGATGGAGCGCGGCGCGCTGGTGGACAAGATGTTCCACAGCGTGCAGCTCGCCTTCCGGCGGCTTCCCGGTTCGCTCGCGGTCACGACCCTGATCATCTGCACCTTCTGGGGCATCGCGTCGGGGCTGGTCGGTGCGGTTGTGGTCCTGATGGGCGTGATCGCCATGCGGCCCATGCTCAACGCCGGCTACGACGTGAAGCTCGCATCCGGGGTGATCACGGCCGGGGGCACGCTGGGCATCCTGATCCCGCCCTCGGTGATGATCATCGTGTACGCGGCGGTGGCCGGGCAGTCGGTCGTGAAACTCTATGCGGCCGCGATGTTCCCGGGTTTCTTCCTGGCGCTGCTCTACCTCGTGTACATCATCGGGTGGGTTCTCATCAACCCGAAGATCGCGCCCAGGCTGCCCCCGGAGCAGATGCAGGTGCCGATCCCGGCCTGGGTGCAGCACCTGTCGCAGGCCTATTCGCGCCGCATGCTGCCCGCGCTCGTCGCGGCCAGCCTGTCGCCCGCGCGCGCCATGGCGGCGCCGCCGGCCGAAGGCGGCGAACGCGTGACGCGCGGGATGCTCCTGCGCAACCTCGTCACCGCGCTCGTGCCGGTCATCCTCGTGGCGGTGACGCTCGCCACCGCATGGTGGTACGTCGTCATCTATTCGCAGAAGGTCGACGCGCCCGCGCCCCTGCAGGTGGAGTCGGTGCAGAAAACCGCCAGCCCCGGCGCGTCCGCCGGCGGCGGCCTGCAGGAGCCGCCGGCCGCGTCCGGCGGCCTGAGCGAGCCGCCCGCGTCGGGCGGTGTGCAGGAGCCGCCGGCAGCCGGCGGCTTGCAGGAGCCGCCGTCCGCAGGTGGGGTGCAGGAGCCACCCGGTGCCGAGAAGTCCGAAAGCGCCGGGCCCAGGGAGCTGGGGGAACCCGCCGCGCCGGACGGGCCGGTCGGCGTGCCCGATGAGTTCTACATCGGCTTCGCCATCACGGCCGCGCTGTCGCTCGTCTTCCTCATCTGGTACTACCTGCGCTTCGACGCCGAACAGTTCGAGATCCTGCGCCTGCTCACGATCTCGGTGATGCCGCTGGGGATCCTCACCTTCGTCGTGCTGGCGGTGATCCTGTTCGGCATCACCACGGCGACCGAGTCGGCGGGCGTCGGCGCGCTGGGCGCGTTCCTGATGGCCTGGCAGGCGAAGACGCTCACCTGGGAGAAGATCAAGCAGGCCGTGTTCCTCACAGCCAAGACGACGTCGATGGTGTGCTGGCTGTTCATCGGCTCGGCCATCTTCTCCGCCGTGTTCGCCATCCTCGGCGGGCAGGCGCTGGTCGAACGCTGGGTGCTGAGCATGAACCTGTCGCCCGTGCAGTTCCTGCTGGTGTCGCAGGCGATCATCTTCGTCCTGGGCTGGCCGCTGGAGTGGACCGAGATCATCGTGATCTTCGTGCCCATCTTCCTGCCGCTGCTGCAGCACTTCCAGATCGACCCCATCCTCTGGGGCGTGCTGGTGTTCGTCAACCTGCAGGCCGCCTTCCTGTCGCCGCCGGTGGCGATGTCGGCCTTCTACCTGAAGGGCGTCTCGCCCCCCCACGTGACGATCAACCAGATCTTCGCGGGGATGATGCCGTACATGCTCATCGTCATCCTGTGCATGGTCCTCATGTACATCTGGCCGGGCCTGACGCTGTGGCTGCCGAAGTTCCTGTACGGCGGCTGAGTCGTTGACGTTTACGTAAACGTCAAGTATGGTACGGGGGTTCGCTGGAGCCCCCATGACCGACCTGTCCGCCGAATTCAAGGCGCTCGCCAACTACCGCCCCACGCACAAGGTGCGCTTCGTCACGGCCGCGAGCCTGTTCGACGGGCACGACGCGGCCATCAACATCATGCGGCGCATCCTGCAGGGCATGGGCGCGGAGGTCATCCACCTCGGCCACAACCGCAGCGTCGACGAGGTGGTGACGGCCGCGCTGCAGGAGGACGTGCAGGGCATCGCCATCAGCTCCTACCAGGGCGGCCACGTCGAGTACTTCAAGTACATGGTCGACCTGCTGCGCCAGCGCGGCGGCGAGCACGTGCAGGTGTTCGGCGGCGGCGGCGGCGTGATCGTGCCCTCGGAGATCAAGGAGCTGCAGGACTACGGCGTCACCCGCATCTACAGCCCGGAGGACGGGCAGAAGATGGGCCTGCAGGGGATGATCGGCGAGATGGTGATGCGCTGCGACCGCGACATCGCCTCGTATGCGCCGACGCAACTCGCCGCGATCCAGGGGCATGACGAGAAGAACTGGCGCGCGTTGGCGCAACTGATCACCGCGCTGGAAGCCGGCACGGCCGACGCCCAGCTGGTGAACGCCATCCGCATGGAATCCGACAAGCGCCACGTGCCGGTGGTGGGCATCACCGGCACCGGCGGCGCGGGCAAGTCCTCGCTCACGGACGAGCTGGTGCGCCGGCTGCGCCTGGACCAGGACGATTCGCTGCGCGTCGCCATCATCTCCATCGACCCCTCGCGCCGCAAGAGCGGCGGCGCGCTGCTCGGCGACCGCATCCGCATGAACGCCATCTCGCCTTGGCGCGAAGGCCCGCGCGTGTACATGCGCTCGCTCGCGACGCGTGACTTCGGCAGCGAGATTTCCGCCGCCCTGCCCGACGTGGTTGCCGCGTGCAAGGCCGCCGGCTTCGACCTGGTGGTCGTCGAAACCTCCGGCATCGGCCAGGGCGACGCGGCCATCGTGCCGCACGTGGACGTCCCGGTGTACGTGATGACGCCGGAGTTCGGCGCCGCCAGCCAGCTCGAGAAGATCGACATGCTCGACTTCGCCGAGTTCGTGGCCATCAACAAGTTCGACCGCAAGGGCGCTGCCGACGCGCTGCGCGACGTGGCCAAGCAGGTCCAGCGCAACAAGGAAGCGTTCAGGCAGCGGCCCGACGAGATGCCGGTGTTCGGCACGATGGCGGCGCGCTTCAACGACGACGGCGTGACGGCGCTCTACCAGGCGATGAAGCCGCGCCTCGAGGAACTGGGCCTTGGGCTCAAGGATGGCCGGCTGCCCGCGGTCGACGTGCGCCACAGCACCAACCAGACGCCCGTGGTGCCGCCGCAGCGCTCGCGCTACCTCGCCGAGATTTCCGAGACGGTGCGCGGCTACAAGAAGCGCGCGGTGGAGCAGTCGCGCATCGCCCGCGAGATCCAGCAGCTGAAGGAAGCCGCGCGCATGCTGCAGGTCGACAAGCCCGACCGCGCACCGGCCGCCGAGGCCACGCTCGACCTCGCCGGCAAGCGCCTTGCGCGCATGGACCGCGACGCGCTGCACCTGCTCAAGCAGTGGCCGGACATGCAGAAGGCGTATTCGGGCGACGAGTACGTGGTCAAGATCCGCGACAAGGAGATCCGCACGCGCCTCACCTCGAAGTCGCTCTCCGGCACCACCATCCGCAAGGTCGCGCTGCCGCAATACGAGGACCACGGCGAGATCCTCAAGTGGCTGATGCTGGAGAACGTGCCCGGTTCGTTCCCGTACACGGCCGGCGTGTTCGCGTTCAAGCGCGAGGGCGAGGACCCCACCCGCATGTTCGCGGGCGAAGGCGACCCCTTCCGCACCAACAAGCGGTTCAAGCTGCTGTCGCAGGGCATGCCCGCGAAGCGTTTGTCCACGGCGTTCGACTCCGTCACGCTGTACGGCAACGAGCCCGACCTGCGCCCGGACATCTACGGCAAGGTGGGCAACTCCGGCGTGTCGATCGCCACGCTCGACGACATGAAGGTGCTGTACTCGGGCTTCGACCTGTGCGACCCGGCCACCTCCGTGTCGATGACGATCAACGGCCCGGCGCCCTCGATCCTTGCGATGTTCATGAACACCGCCATCGACCAGAACATCGAGAAGTTCAAGACCGACAACGGCCGCGAGCCGACGCCGACCGAGGCCGCGAAGATCAAGGAATGGGTGCTCGCCAACGTGCGCGGCACCGTGCAGGCGGACATCCTGAAGGAAGACCAGGGCCAGAACACCTGCATCTTCTCCACCGAGTTCTCGCTGAAGGTGATGGGCGACATCCAGGAGTACTTCGTCCACCACAACGTCCGGAATTTCTATTCGGTCTCCATCTCGGGCTACCACATCGCCGAGGCCGGCGCCAACCCGATCTCGCAGCTGGCCTTCACGCTGTCGAACGGCTTCACGTTCGTCGAGGCCTACCTCGCGCGGGGCATGCACATCGACGACTTCGCGCCCAACCTGTCGTTCTTCTTCAGCAACGGCATGGACCCGGAGTACACCGTCATGGGCCGCGTCGCTCGCCGCATCTGGGCGGTGGCGATGAAGGAGAAGTACGGGGCCAACGAGCGCAGCCAGAAGCTCAAGTACCACATCCAGACATCCGGCCGCTCGCTGCACGCGCAGGAGATCGCGTTCAACGACATCCGTACCACGCTGCAGGCGCTGATCGCGATCTACGACAACTGCAACTCGCTGCACACCAACGCGTACGACGAGGCCATCACCACGCCCACCGAGGAATCGGTGCGCCGCGCGATGGCCATCCAGCTGATCATCAACCGCGAGTGGGGGCTGGCGAAGAACGAGAACCCGAACCAGGGCGCCTTCATCATCGACGAGCTGACGGACCTGGTGGAAGAAGCGGTGCTGGCCGAATTCGAGCGCATCAGCGAGCGCGGCGGCGTGCTCGGCGCGATGGAGACCGGCTACCAGCGCGGCCGCATCCAGGACGAGAGCATGCACTACGAGATGCTCAAGCACACCGGCGAGCTGCCGATCATCGGCGTCAACACCTTCCGCAACCCGCACGGCGATGCCGTGCTGGACAAGCTGGAGCTGGCCCGCTCCACCGAGGAGGAAAAGCAAAGCCAGCTCAGGCGCCTGCAGGACTTCCATGCACGCAACGCTGGCGAGTCGCCCGCCATGCTCAAGCGCCTGCAGCAGGCCGTGATCGAGAACCGCAACGTGTTCGAGGTGCTGATGGACGCCGTGCGGGTGTGCTCGCTCGGCCAGATCACCAGCGCCCTGTTCGAGGTGGGCGGGCAGTACCGGCGCAACATGTGATGGCCGGCGGCCCGCCGGCCGCCGCCCCCGTGCAAGCAAAACTACTTAGGGGGTAGCCCCTTAGTGCGGCGCAGCACGAATTCGCTACAGTCGGCCTCTTCGAGCAGGAGGCAACTTGTCGGATGAGTACATCCTCGAAACCCGGGGACTGACGAAGGAATTCAAGGGTTTCGTCGCCGTGAACAACGTAGACCTGAAGGTCCGCCGCGGCGACATCCATGCCCTGATCGGCCCCAACGGCGCCGGCAAGACGACCTTCTTCAACCTCCTGACCAAGTTCCTGCCGCCCACCCGCGGCACGATCTCCTACCGCGGCGTCGACATCACGAAGGAAAAGCCGGCGCAGACGGCGCGCCGCGGCATCGTGCGCTCGTTCCAGATCTCCGCGGTGTTCCCCCACATGACGGTGCTGGAGAACGTGCGCACCGCGCTGCAGCGCAACCTGGGCACGTCCTTCCACTTCTGGAAGCCCCAGAGTTCGCTGCACTCCCTGCACGAGCGCGCCCGCCAGCTGCTGGCCGAAGTCGGCCTGCGGGAGTTCGAGGACGAGCTCACCGTCAACCTGCCGTACGGCCGCAAGCGGGCGCTGGAGCTGGCCACCACGCTGGCGCTCGAGCCCGAGCTGCTGCTGCTGGACGAGCCCACCCAGGGCATGGGCCACGAGGACGTGAGCCGCGTGACGCAGCTCATCAAGAAGGTGTCCGAGGGCCGCACGGTGCTGATGGTGGAACACAACATGAACGTCGTTTCATCCATCGCCGACCGCATCACGGTGCTGCAGCGCGGCGGCGTGATCGCCGACGGCCCGTACGCCGAGGTCTCGCGCAACCCGCTGGTGATCGAGGCCTACATGGGCACCGAGGCCGGCGAACTGCAAGGCGCGCACTGAATGAGTGCCACCGAACTCCTGCGCATCGAGAACCTGCACGCCTGGTACGGCGAGTCGCACGTGCTGCATGGCGTGGACATGACCGTCAACGAGGGCGAGGTCGTCTCGCTCCTCGGCCGCAACGGCGCCGGCCGCACGACCACCCTGCGCGCCATCCTCGGCCTGACCGGCAAGCGCACCGGCACCATCCGCATCAACGGCGTGGACGCCGTGGCGCTGCCGCCGCACCGCATCGCCCAGCTGGGCATCGGCTACTGCCCGGAGGAGCGCGGCATCTTCGCCAGCCTCTCGGCGGAGGAGAACCTGCTGCTGCCGCCGGTCATCGGCAGCGGCGGCCTCGGCCTGGCCGAGATCTACGAGATGTTCCCCAACCTGAAGGAGCGCGCCGGCAGCCCCGGCGGGCGCCTCTCCGGCGGCGAGCAGCAGATGCTGGCCGTCGCCCGCATCCTTCGCACCGGCGCGCGCCTGCTGCTGCTGGACGAGATTTCGGAAGGCCTCGCGCCGGTCATCGTGCAGAAACTCGCCGAGACCATCCGCACGCTCAAGGCCAAGGGCTACACGATCGTGCTCGTCGAGCAGAACTTCCGCTTCGCGGCGCCGCTGGCGGACCGGTTCTACGTGATGGAACACGGGCGCATCGTCGAGAAGTTCGACGCTTCCGAGCTGCCCTCCAAGACGGCGATGCTCAACGAATTCCTCGGGGTGTGACTTCCCTCTTGCTTCAACCAAAGGAGACGACATGAAACGCAAGCTCATTTCAACGCTGGTCGCTGCCACGCTCGCGGGCGCGGCCGGCCTGGCCCAGGCCCAGATCTCCGACGGGGTGATCAAGATCGGCATCATGAACGACATGTCCGGCCTGTACGCCGACATCGCCGGGCCGGGCTCGGTGACCGCCGCCCGCATGGCCGTGGAGGACTTCGGCGCCGCGCGCAAGAACATGAAGGTGGAGATCGTCAGCGCCGACCACCAGAACAAGCCCGACGTCGGCTCCACCATCGCCCGCACCTGGTACGACGTGGACAAGGTCGATGCCATCTTCGACGTGCCGACCAGCTCCGTGGCGCTGGCGGTCAACCAGATCACGAAGGAGAAGGGCAAGGCGTTCATCAACAGCGGCGCCGCCACCTCCGACCTCACGGGCAAGGCCTGCAGCCCGAACACGGTCCACTGGACCTACGACACTTGGATGCTGGCCAACGGCACCGGCAGCGCGATCGTGAAGACCGGCGGCGACTCCTGGTTCTTCCTGACCGCCGACTACGCCTTCGGCCATGCGCTTGAGCGCGACACCGAGGCGGTGGTCACCAAGTCCGGCGGCAAGGTGCTGGGCAAGGTGCGGCATCCGTTCCCCGGCCAGGACTTCAGCTCGTTCCTGCTGCAGGCGCAGTCGTCCAAGGCCAAGATCATCGGCCTGGCCAACGCCGGCGGCGACACCATCAACTCGATCAAGCAGGCGGCCGAGTTCGGCATCACCAAGGGCGGCCAGAACCTGGCGGGCCTGCTGGTGTTCATCACCGACGTGCACTCGTTAGGCCTGAACACGGCGCAGGGCCTGATCTTCACCGAGACCTTCTACTGGGACCTCAACGAGCAGACCCGCGCGTGGAGCCGCCGCTTCGCCGCGGCCAACAACGGCAAGTACCCCACGATGGTGCAGGCCGGCGTCTACTCCTCGGTCCTCCACTACCTGAAGGCCGTGGAAGCCGCCAAGACCGACGACGGCCCCAAGGTGATCGCGCAGATGAAGGCCATGCCCACGGACGACCCGCTGTTCGGCAAGGGCTCGATCCGCGCCGACGGCCGCAAGATCCACCCCGCCTACCTGGTGGAAGTGAAGAAGCCGGCCGAGTCCAAGGGCCCGTACGACTACTACAAGATCCGCGCGACGATCCCGGCCGACCAGGCCTTCCGTCCGCTCAACCAGGGCGAGTGCCCGCTCGTGAAGTAACCTGAAGCCGGCAGGCCGACAAGATGACCGAGATATTTGGCGTCCCCACCCAGGCCCTCTTCGGGCAGTTGCTGATCGGGCTGATCAACGGCTCGTTCTACGCGCTGCTCTCGCTGGGCCTGGCGGTCATCTTCGGCCTGCTGAACATCATCAACTTCACCCACGGCGCCCAGTACATGCTGGGCGCCTTCACGGCTTACCTGCTGCTGAACAAGGCGGGCATCGGCTACTGGTGGGCGCTGCTCATCGCGCCCGTCGTGGTGGGCGCCACCGGTGTCGTCATCGAGCGGCTGATGCTCTCCAAGCTGTACAAGCTGGACCACCTGTACGGCCTGCTGCTCACCTTCGGGCTGGCACTGATCATCCAGGGCCTGTTCCGCAACGAGTACGGCTCCTCGGGGCAGCCCTATGCCATCCCGCCGCAGCTGGTGGGCGGGCAGAACCTGGGCTTCATGTTCCTGCCGAACTACCGCGCCTGGATCATCGTGGCCTCGGCCCTGGTGTGCCTGGGCACCTGGTTCGTGATCGAACGCACGCGGCTGGGCGCGTACCTGCGCGCGGCCACCGAGAACCCGCAGCTCGTGCAGGCGTTCGGCATCAACGTGCCGCGCATGATCACGCTCACCTACGGCTTCGGCGCGGCCCTGGCCGCCCTGGCCGGCGTGATGGCCGCGCCGGTCTACCAGGTCAGCCCGCAGATGGGCGCAGACCTGATCATCGTCGTCTTCGCGGTCGTGGTGATCGGCGGGATGGGCTCCATCCTCGGCGCGATCGTCACGGGCTTCGGCCTGGGCATCATCGAGGGGCTGACCAAGGTGTTCTACCCCGAGGCGTCCAGCACGGTCATCTTCATCATCATGGCCATCGTCCTGCTGATCAAGCCGGCCGGCCTGTTCGGGACGCAGAAATGAACCACGCCGCTGCTTCCACGGCCGCCACGACCGCCACGCCCGCTGCCGGCGGCACCATGAACGCGCAGCGCACCGCCTTCGCGGTGATGGCGGTCGTCTTCGCGCTCGCGCCGCTGGTGGTCTACCCCGTCTTCATGATGAAGGTGATGTGCTTCGCGCTGTTCGCGTGCGCCTTCAACCTGCTCATCGGCCAGGGCGGCCTGCTGTCGTTCGGGCACGCGATGTTCCTCGGCAGCGCGGGCTACATTTCGGCCCACTCGGCCAAGGTCTGGGGCCTCACGCCCGAGCTGGCGATCCTGGCCGGTACGGCCACGGCCGGCGTGCTGGGCGTGTTCGCCGGGCTGCTGGCCATCCGCCGCCAGGGCATCTACTTCGCGATGATCACGCTGGCGCTGGCGCAGATGGTGTTCTTCTTCTGCCTGCAGGCGAAGTTCACCGGTGGCGAGGACGGCATCCAGTCCGTGCCGCGCGGGCGCCTGTTCGGGCTGGTGGACCTGTCGAGCCCCTGGGCGATGTACGCGGTGGTGTATGTCGTGTTCATCGCGGGCTTCCTGCTGATCTGGCGCACCGTCGAATCGCCGTTCGGCCAGGTCCTCAAGGCGATCCGCGAGAACGAGCCGCGCGCCATTTCGCTGGGTTACGACACCGATCGGTACAAGCTACTTGCATTCGTGCTGTCGGCCACGCTGGCGGGCTTGGCCGGCGCGACGAAGGCTCTGGTGTTCCAGCTCGCTTCGCTGACCGACGTGCACTGGTCGATGTCGGGCGAGGTCGTGCTCATGACGCTGCTGGGTGGCCTCGGCACGTTGTTCGGGCCCGTGGTGGGCGCGGCCGTGATCGTCACCATGCAGAACTACCTGGCGCAGCTCGGTGCCTGGGTGACCGTCGTGCAGGGCGCCATCTTCGTCGTCTGCGTGCTGGCGTTCCGCAAGGGCATCGTCGGCGAGCTGATTGCCTGGCGCGATCGCCGCAAGGCGAAGTAGGCCTCAGCGCTCGTCGGGCGCAGTCCGCCACACGGCGACGAGCGCCCCGAACTTCTGCTTCATCGTCAGGCGCTCGTCGGAGATCGCATCGAGGAAGTCCGAGAGCCGCTTGGACTTGGCGATCGTGTAGAACGTGAGCGCGATGGTCGGTACGAAGACCAGCATGAAGTAGACCAGCTTCATCGTGCGCGAGGCCTCGGCTTCGGCAATGAGGTTCATGCCGAGGAAGCCGGTGCTCACCGTGCCGATCAGCCCGAAGATCGTCACCACCGTCAGCCGCACGACGGTGTTCGCCTGCCGGCGCAGCGCATCGGCGTCGAGGTAGCTGTTCATGTCCGTGACGCGCTCCTTCACCTCCGCGTAGAGCGGGTCCAGCCCGAGGTGCTGCGAACACATGTGCCACAGCGCCCGCACGTGCGCCTGCTCCGAGATCTCGTGGAACCAGTAGCGGTGCGTGAAGCGCAGGAAGGACTCGAACGTGTTGCGGATGGCGCGCTTGAAGCGGCGCACGCTCGAAGGGCTGCCCACGTCCAGGTTCTGCAGCGCGTGCGCGAGCTTGTCCGAGAACATCAGCAGCGACGCCTTCTGGAAGTGCGCGATGAGGAACAGCATGAAGTGCTGGTGGCGGAACTGCGCGAGCACCCCGCGGTCGCGGCACATGTAGAAGCTGGCCTGCGCCTGCCCGATCACGATGAGCGAATGCCCGCTGCACAGGTAGCGCGTGTTCGGCGCCTCGCCGCCTTCGGCCCAGAAGCGGTCGTAGCAGAAGCGCTGCTCGAAGTCGCCGAGCGACTGCTCCGAGTACGGCATCACTTCGCCACCGCCCGCGGGGGCGACCAGCCCGAGCCGCGCGAAGTCCGCGCGCGTGAGCGAGCGCGGGTCGTCCAGCGCCAGCCATGCCATGAGCGGCATGCGGTAGTACTCGATCTGCCGGAAGCGAAGCTGCCCCGGCTCGCTCGAGTGGTCGCTCACCAGCGGCTGCAGCACGAAGGCCCAGTGGCCCGAGACGCGCGGTGCGCGGTGCTCGGCGACATGCGCGAGGAAGCGGTCGCCGTCCTGCGCATCGGAATGCGAGAGCACGTTGCCGGCCGCGTCGAGCCACTCGACACTGGCCATGCAGTGCATCGCGTGGCCCTGCTCGTCCCAGCCCGGCGGGTAGCCGCGGCCGAAGCGGTAGAGCTGCTCCTCGGCCTGGGTGAGCGACAGCTCCGTGGTGGCACTGACCTCCACATTGAGCAGCACGAGGTCGACGTCGAAGAAGAAGTAGAGGTCGACGTGCACGACGTCGAGCTCCAGCGGCGCATCGCCGGGCCGCGCGACCGTGCGCACCCTGGCGATGTCGAAGCGGCGGAACACCCGCATGGGCGCGCCGCCGCCCGGCTGGCTGCGCCCGGCGCGGCCCTCGCCGTAGAGGAAGCGCTGCACGTACGGCAGGAAGGCGACGAACTCGCGGTAGTGCCGTTCGTGGAAGTTGCCGGCGTCCCCCGTGTACTCGTCCACCACTTCGCGCCACGGGGACGCGTCGCCGAGGTCGCGCAGCACCTGCCACGGCGGGCCCTGCCCGGCCGTCGGCATCAGCCGCAGCGGCCAGAGCAGCACCTGCCGCAGCTGGCGCACCATGCCGGGCCCACCCGCTGCATCGGCGCGGTTGGCAGCGAGTGGCTCGGCGAGGTCCATGCGGCGCCCTTCAGCGCATCCCGATGGTCGTGCGCAGCTCGGCGAGCGGCACCACGCGGCCGTGCAGCGGCAGGATGCGGTCCACGTCCAGCTTCAGGCGCTGGATGTTCTCGTACAGGTTGACGTTGTTCGCGTTGGGCGTGGCGGGCGGCGCCGCGCCGGGCGCGAGCGGCGTGTAGGCGTCCGCTTCGATGAGCAGCCGCTCCTTGGGCAGCCACACCATGTTGAAGCCCTGCGCGTGCACGCTGTTCTCGATGTAGTAGACCTGCACCGGGCGCGCGGCATTGCCGATGTCGCGCATCGACGCCACGCCCATCACGTTGGCCCTGCGGCCGGACTTCTGCAGCGCATCGGGGTTGATGCTGTTCGGGACGGCAAACGTGCGGTCGTAGAAAGGCTTGGCCATTTCGCTGCTGACGATGGTGATGCCCTCGGCCGCCGCGGCGCGCAGGCCGCCTGCATGGTCGTAGTGGTGGTGGGAGTTGACGACGTAGCGGATCGGCTTGTTGGGCGCGATGCGCTTCGCCTCGGCCAGCACGGCCTGTGCGCGGCCGTCGTAAAGCGGGCTTTCCACCAGGATCGAGTGGTCCGCCATCTCGATGAGCACGCTGTTGTGCGAGCCGCCGGCGAGGAACCAGACGCCGTCCGCCACTTTCTCGGACGTGGCGCGCTCGGCGAACGAGCTCACGAGCGCCGGTACCTCGATGCCCGTGGGCGCGTTCGGCTGCACCTCGCTCACGTTGAGGTCGTAGATCATCGAGCCGCCCCACGTCTGCACGATGCGCGTCGGGAACTTCACGCCTGCGTAGTCGCGATAACCCGAGTAGGTGGTGACCACCTCCGTGTCGCCGCTCACCGGGTGCGGGTGGATCGAATCGACGCGCTCCACCATCCCGTCGGCGCCGATCCACGCAGTGGCCTTGAAGCGGCCCGGCTGCGTGAAGCTCACCGCCGTCTTGCCGCCTTCGCTGCGCGCCGTGGGGTTGTTCTTCATCGCCGCCTTGATCACGCCGTGCGGCGTGGTCCACAGGTCGTGGATGCGCTGGTCGAGCTGCACAGGGGCCGCCTGCGGTGCGGGGCCGACCATGTTCCATGCGTACTCACCCCGCACGTGGGCGGAGATGCGCTGCTCGCCCTGCCCCATCAGCGGCACTGCGCCGCCGCCCGTGGGCTCGGAGCGCGAACGCGCCGAGTCTTCCTTCATCGCGCCGGTCTCGTAGTCGAGCACCCGCGAGAACTGGGTGATGTTCAGTTTCGGCCAGCCCTGCCCCGGCACGAAGGCCTGGCCGAACGTGCCGCCGGTGCCGGTGGCCGCATAGCGCAGGCTCTTGAGGTTGGTGCCGCCCATGGCGGCGTCGGCGCGCTTGAGCTCGGCCTGCGGGTCCGGCCCGTAGCTCGCGCAAGACGCCAGCACGAGGGCCGCGAGCGCCGTGGACAACTGTCTGGATGCACCTGTGAACGCCTTCATCCGTGGTCTCCTTGGGGTTGTTGTCCGGCGGATGGTAGCCCTCCATGGCCGCGCTGTCATGCAGGTGATTGGCCGCCCGGCCCCGCCCCGCTAACCTCGGTTTTCCAACTCAGGTAAACCCCAATGAACGACCTCTTTTCGCTGCAGGGCCGCGTGGCCCTCGTCACGGGCGGCTCCCGCGGCATCGGCCGCATGATCGCCGCCGGCTACCTGCGGCAGGGCGCGGCCCGCGTCTACATCACCGCGCGCAAGGCGGAGCAATGCGCGGCGACGGCGCAGGAGCTGTCGAAGCCGGGGGGCGAATGCATCCCGCTGCCTTGCGACATCTCGACGATGGAGGGCACGAAAGCGCTCGCGGCCGAGATCGGCAAGCGCGAGAAGTCGCTCGACATCCTCGTGAACAACGCGGGCGCGGCGTGGGGCGAGCCCTTCGACACCTTTCCCGAGAAGGGCTGGGACAAGGTGGTGGACCTGAACATGAAGACGCCGTTCTTCCTGACGCAGGCTTTGCATGGCCTGCTCAAGGCCGCGGCGAAGGATCGGCCGGCGAAGGTGATCAACGTGGCGTCGATCGACGGCATCTCGGTCAACCCGTGGGAGACGTATTCCTATACGGCGAGCAAGGCGGGGCTGATCCACCTGACGAAGCGGATGGCGCTGCGGCTTGCGCAGGACAACATCATCGTCAGCGGCATCGCGCCCGGGCCGTTCCCGTCCGAGATGAACAAGGAAGCGCGGGACCACGGCGACGAAGTCGCGGGGCACGTACCGGCCGGCCGCATCGGGCGCGACGACGACATGGCGGGTGTGGCGATCTATCTCGCCTCGCGCGCGGGTGATTACGTGCTGGGCGAGACGATCGCCGTCGACGGCGGCGTGACGATCGCGCGCGGTTAGAGCGACCAGTTCTGCGGCCCGCGGCTCGCGATCTTGATCGCGCCGACCTTGTTGCCGAGCTCGGCGCATTTCGCGAGCGACCAGCCCTGCTCCAGGCCGTGCAGCAGCGCGCCGCGCCAGGCGTCGCCGCAGCCGGTGGGGTCGACGACTTCCTTTGCCTGCACGGGCGGCACGTGGGTTTTCTCCCCATCGACCCACACCTCGCAGCCCTCGTGGCCCAAGGTGACGACGAGGCCCTTGGTGCGGCGCGAAATCTCCGCGCTCGTGAGGCCCGTGCGCTCGTTGAGCATCTTGCCTTCGTAGTCGTTCACCGTCACCCAGGTCGCCTTGTCGATGAAGGCGGTGAGCTCATTGCCGTCGAACATCGGCAGCCCTTGCCCCGGGTCGAACACGAACGGGATGCCCGCGGCCTTGAACTGCTCCGCGTGCTGCAGCATCGCGTCGCGGCCATCCGGCGAAATGATGCCCAGCTTGATGTCGGACCGCGCCTCGATGCGAGTGACGTGCGCCTGCATCATTGCGCCGGGGTGGAACGCGGTGATCTGGTTGTTGTCCCGGTCCGTCATGATCATCGCCTGCGCCGTGTAGGTGCCTTCGACCTGCTTGACGAATTCGGTCGAGATGCCGAGCGTGCGCAGGCGTTGCAGGTAGTCCGCGCCGTCCGTACCGACGGTGGCCATCGGCAGCGGCGCGCCGCCCAGCGCCTTGAGCGAGTAGGCGATGTTGCCCGCGCAGCCGCCGAAGTCGCGCCGCAGCCCCGGCACGAGGAACGACACGTTCAGGATGTGCAGCTGGTCCGGCAGGATCTGGTCCGCGAAGCGGCCCTCGAAATTCATGATGGTGTCGAACGCGAAGGAACCGCAGATCAGGGCTGCCATGGAAGTCGGGTCTTTCTTTCAGGGGTAGAAGGCAAGCAAACGATAGCCGGAGATGCGGCCGTTGCCCGCCGTGGGCGCGACGGACAGCGTCACCGACGCCGCCCATTCTCCACTCGCCGGCAACACGGGCGCCGCGCCGAGGTCGGCGGGCGTGAGCACGCGCCGCACCACGGCCTGCTCCTGCGTGTCGGTGAGCGTGAGCTCCATCGCCGGAACGGCAATCGGCATGGCTGCCGCGTTCTTGAGCGTGAAGCTGAGTCGGTAGGTGTCGGGGCGAAGCTTGCTGAACGACGAGCTGTCGATCGCGACCGATTCGATCTGGCGCGCGGGGCCGACGCTGCACTGCAGGTACGCACACAGTTGCGTGAGCAGCGGCTTGAGCGCCGGCTCGGAAGCGGCGAGGCGATCGCGCTCCTGCACGGCCACCTGCACGGCAAGCACACCCGCCAGGGCGAGCAGCACCAGCACGAGGACGAAGCGCACCAGCGGCCGCGTCCAGAAGGCGCGTCGGCGCGCGTCGCGGATGAACGAGACTTCCTGCACCGGCTCGTCGGCCTGCGCAGTCTCGACCTGCGCGCGCCGCAATTCTTCCGGGCCGAAGACGGGGATCTCCTCGACTTCGATGCCGGCGGCCACTGGCACCTCGTCAGGCGCGGCTTCCGTGACGAAGGGTCGCGACGGCGGCGGTTCGAGGTCGGTGTCCGCGGCAACCGGTGCAGCCGGTTCGGCAACGCGCGAAGTCGGCGGCAGCGGTGCAGGCCGCGCAGGAACTGGCGAAACAGTCGGTGCCGCAACCCGCGCAGCTGCCGGCGGCGGCGAGGACGTTGCGGCCGGCGCTGCCACCGGCTCACCGCCCACCATGTGCGCCGGGGCATCGAACACCTGCGCGCAATGCCCGCAGCGCACCCAGCCGTCGGAGATCTTCAGCTGGTCCGCGACCACCTTGAACATCGTCCCGCAGGCGGGGCAGCAGGTGATCAGACTCATGGCTTGCGCGCGGTCATGAGGATCCAGCCGTCCTCGGTGTCGCTCACTTCGAGCTTGCAATGCGGCGCGTAGGCCGCCTTCAATTCGTCGGCCTGCCGCTCGAGGATGCCCGCCAGCACGAGGTGGCCGCCGGGTGCGACGTGCGACACGAGCAGCGGCGCGAGAACCTTCAAAGGCGTCGCGAGGATGTTCGCGAGCACCACGCCGTACTCGCCGCTCGCCTTGTCGGGCAGGCCCGCGTTCAGCGTGACACCGTTCGCCGCCGCATTGTCGTTCGTCGAGCGCACCGCGGCTTCGTCGATGTCCACCGCGTCGATTTCCGTTGCGCCGAACTTCGCCGCGCCGATGGCCAGGATGCCCGAGCCGCAACCGTAGTCCAGCACGCGCTGCCCGGCGAGCGCATGGCGCGCGATCCAGCGCAGGCACATGCGCGTGGTCGGGTGGGTGCCGGTGCCGAACGCGAGGCCGGGATCGAGGCGGATCACCTGCTTCGCCCCCTCCGGCGGCTCATGCCACGTCGGCACGATCCAGAATTCGGGCGTGATCTCCACGGGCGCGAACTGCGACTGCGTCAGGCGCACCCAGTCCTGCTCGGGCACCTCGGCGATCGCGAGCAGCTTGCAACCCGCGAAGAAATCCTGCGGCGCGAGCAAGCGCGCAGCTTCCTCGGCCTGTTCCTTGTCGGGGAAGAGGGCCAGCACCAGCGAGCGCTGCCAGCCCTCCTTGGGCGGCGGCATGCCCGGCTCGCCGAACAGCGCCTGTTCCGCCGGCGTCTGCGCGTCGGCATCCTCGACCGACACGCTCAACGCATCCAGCGCGTCCAGCGCCTCGCTGACCGGCTCGACGCGGTCTTCGGGGCACAGCAGGCGCAGCTCGTACATCAGCCGCCGCCGGGCCGCCCCAAGGCGGCTGAAGCCCCCTCGGGGGGCAGCGAACCTCGCGAAGCGGGGAGCGTGGGGGCCAACATTTCTAGCGTTTATGGTGCGACAGCCACTCTTCCAGGTAGTGGATGTTGGTGCCCCCGGCCATGAACTTGGCGTCCACCATCAGTTCGCGGTGCAGCGGGATGTTGGTCTTGATGCCTTCCACCACCGTCTCGGCCAGCGCGGTGCGCATGCGCGCCAGCGCCTGCTCGCGCGTGTCGCCGTGCACGATGATCTTGCCGATCATCGAGTCGTAGTTCGGCGGCACGAAGTAGTTGGTGTACACGTGCGAGTCCACGCGCACGCCCGGCCCGCCCGGCGGGTGCCACATCGTGATGCGGCCGGGGGACGGCACGAAGTTGTACGGGTCCTCGGCGTTCACGCGGCATTCGATGGCGTGGCCACGGATCTGGATGTCGCCCTGCTTGAAGGGTAGCTTCTCGCCGGCGGCCACCATGATCTGCGTCTTGACGATGTCCACGCCCGTGATCAGCTCGGTCACCGGGTGCTCCACCTGCACGCGCGTGTTCATCTCGATGAAATAGAACTCGCCGTTCTCGTACAGGAACTCGAACGTGCCTGCACCGCGGTAGCCGATCTTCTTGCACGCGTCGGCGCAGCGGGTGCCGATCCGCTCGATCAGCTTGCGCGGGATGCCCGGCGCCGGCGCTTCCTCGATCACCTTCTGGTGGCGCCGCTGCATGGAGCAGTCGCGCTCGCCCAGGTACACGGCGTTCTTGTGCTTGTCCGCCAGCACCTGGATCTCCACGTGCCGCGGGTTCTGCAGGAACTTCTCCATGTACACGGCCGGGTTGCTGAACGCCGCCTGCGCCTCCGCCTTGGTCATCTGCACCGCATTGACCAGCGCCGCCTCGGTGTGCACGACACGCATGCCGCGCCCGCCGCCGCCGCCCGCGGCCTTGATGATCACCGGGTAGCCGACGCTCTTGGCGATGCGGCGGATTTCGGTGGGGTTGTCCGGCAACTCGCCCTCGGAGCCGGGCACGCAGGGCACGCCCGCCTTGATCATGGCCTGCTTGGCCGAGACTTTGTCGCCCATGATGCGGATCGACTCGGGCGTGGGGCCGATGAACTGGAAGCCGCTTTTCTCCACCCGCTCGGCGAAGCCGGCGTTCTCGGACAGGAAGCCGTAGCCCGGGTGGATGGCCTCGGCGTCGGTCACTTCGGCCGCCGAGATGATGGCCGGCATGTTGAGGTACGACAGCGGCGAGGGCGCGGGCCCGATGCACACGGCCTCTTCGGCAAGCTTGACGTACTTGGCTTCGCGGTCGGCTTCGGAATAGACCATGACCGCCTTGACGCCCAGCTCGCTGCACGCCCGCTGGATGCGCAGGGCGATTTCGCCGCGATTGGCTACGAGGATCTTCTTGAACATGGGCCGCTTATTCGATGATGAAGAGCGGCTGCCCGTATTCCACTGCCTGGCCGTTCTCGCACAGGATCTTGGTGATCGTGCCCGACTTGTCCGCCTCGATCTCGTTGAGGATCTTCATGGCCTCGATGATGCAGATCGTCTCGCCTTCCTTGATGGCCTGGCCCACTTCGACGAACGGTTTCGCGCCGGGTGCGGAAGAGCGGTAAAAGGTGCCCACCATCGGCGACTTCACCGTGTGGCCGGCCGGCACCTCGGGAGCGGGTGCGGCCTGGGGGGCGGCCGCCGCGGGCTGCGGTGCGCCAACGGGCATCGCCGGCGGGGCGTGCATCGCCGCCGGGGCGGCCATCGGCTGTACCATCGCGCCGCCGCCCTTGACGATGCGTACCTTGCCTTCGGCCTCCGTGATCTCGAGCTCCGAGACATTGGACTCCGAGACCAGGTCGATCAGGGTCTTGAGCTTGCGCAGGTCCATGCCATCTCCGATGTTGTTCTGGAAAGGATGGCGAATTTACAGCAAAAAACTGTAAGTTCCGGCTTTTCGCACGATTATTATTTTATTTGCGCCCACGCCTTCAGGTCGTCGGGCGAGACGCGGCCCATTCTACGATGGCGGGCGCTCCCATCGGCGCCGAAGACCACGGTGAAGGGAAGGCCCCCCGCCATGTTACCCAAGCCGCGCGAGAGGTCGGTACCTTCCAGCCCCGCGAGGCCGATCGGGAAGGTGACCGGCTGCTTGCCCAGGAACGACCGGACCGCGCTCGGCTGGTCGATCGCCAAACCGAGCACTTGCCAGCCGTTGGGCTGGTTTTGTTTGTAGAAGGCGTCGAGAAGCGGGAACTCCTCGATGCAGGGCGGGCACCAGGTTGCCCAGAAATTGAGCAGCAGCGGCTTGCCCTTGAAGGCCGACATCGGCAGCGCCTGCCCTTGCGGCGACTGGAAATTCATCGCCCAGAATGCGGCGACCTCCGGGCTTTCGGCGTCGCCACGCGCGCGCCACAGGCCAAGGGCCAGCCCGCCGAGCGCGCCGACCACGCCCGCTCCGATGGCGAGCTTGCGGCGTGAGATTCCGGCCGATGGGGCGGCAGCGGCTTCGCTCATTCGTCGCCCTCGGCCAGCAAAGCGCGCACGGCCGCCACATCGCCGCGCGGCGTGCGGCCGCGCGAGTCGGGCTTGAGCGCGCCGCGCACGTCGTCGTGGTCGTAGATCAAGAGGTGGACTCCGATGGTTTCGCCCAGCTCGCGGCTCATGCTGGAAAAGCTCAGGGCCTCGACCGGCTGGCCGTTGAAGCCGGTCACGGTGCGGGCTTCGTAATCGACCTTATTTTCGATCAACGCGATCTCGGCCGACTTGGGGTCGTCGCAAAAGAGTTGCAGGTAGATGTCCGACAGGCGCGTCGCCGTGCCGTGCCACACCGCGCCACCGAGGTAGGGGCGGAATTCCGCGAGCCGCTCCATCCAGGTGATGGCCAGGCGCCGCAGGGCCTGCAGCTCGCGCGGCTGCGTGTCGGCGCAGAACACGGAGATGTATTCCTTGACCGCGTCTTCGACCGCGTCGTTGTCCGGCAGCGCGGCGCGGGCGTTCAGCCCCAGTTGCCTGACCGCGCGCTTCTTTGCGGGCCCGTATTCGAGCCCTTCTTCCACGACGAGCCGCGCCGCCGTGGCGGCGATCTCCGATTGGGTGTTATCCATGTGGCCCCATTGTCCCTCGCGCCGGTAGAGTCTTCAGGCAAAGGAGCCCTTGCCATGAAGAGCACGATGATGGAGGTCCCGCTGTCGCTCAACCATTTGCTGGAGCGCGCGGGCCAGGTCTTCCACGGCAACGAGATCGTCTCGCGCCTGCCCGACAAGAGCCTGAAGCGCCACACGTACGGCGAGTTCTACCGGCGCACGCGCTCGCTCGCGTCGGCATTGCAGAAGCTGGGGCTGAAGAAGGGCGATCGCGTCGCCACGCTGTGCTGGAACCACCATGCGCACCTGGAGTGCTACTTCGGCATCCCGGCCGCGGGTGGCGTGATGCACACGCTCAACCTGCGCCTCTCCGCCGACGAGATCGGCTGGATCGCGGGCGACGCCGACGACCGATTCCTCGTGGTGGACGACGTGCTGCTGCCGCTGTACCGCCAGTTCGCGGGCGCGCATCGCTTCGAGAAGGTCATCGTGTTCCCCTTCTCCGGCGCGGCCGTACCGGGTGAGTTCGCCAACTACGAGTCCCTGCTTGCCGAAGCAGACCCCGACGGCTTCGAGTACGCCGGGCACGACGAGAACGACCCCGTGGCCATGTGCTACACGTCCGGCACGACCGGCCGGCCCAAGGGCGTCGCCTACTCGCATCGCAGCACCGTGCTGCACACGCTGGTGGCCAGCCTCGGCGACTTCTGGGGGCTGCGCGGCACGGACGTCGTCATGCCCGTCACGCCGATGTTCCACGCCAACTCCTGGGGGATGCCGTACGGCGCCGTGATGATGGGCGTGAAGCTCGTCTTCCCCGGCCCGCACCTGCACCCCGACGACCTGCTCGACCTGATGCAGGTGGAGCCGCCCACGCTGTCGCTCGGCGTGCCGACGATCTGGATGTCGCTGATCCAGACCTACGACGCGGCGCAGAAGGAAGACTCGCCCAACCGCGGCCGCTGGAAGCTGCCCAAGGGCATGCGCTCGCTGGTCGGCGGCGCAGCGGTGCCGGAGGCGCTGATCCGCGCGTTCGACAGGCACGGCATCTGGATCCTGCAGGGCTGGGGCATGACGGAGACCTCGCCCGTCTGCACCATCTCCTACCCCCGCCGCGAGCTCGGCGACGCGAGCGCGGACGAGAAGTACCGCCGCGCGGCGATGGCGGGCGTGCCCGTCCCGCTGGTGGACCTGCGCGTGTGGGGCGACGGCGGCGAGCAGCCGTGGGACGGCAAGAGCGTGGGCGAGATCCAGGTTCGCGGGCCCTTCATCACCGGCAGTTACCACGAGGTACCGGTCACGGAAGAGAAGTTCACCCGCGACGGCTGGCTGCGCACGGGCGACGTCGCGTCGGTGGACGACCTCGGCTTCGTGCGAATCACGGACCGCACCAAGGACCTCATCAAGAGCGGCGGCGAATGGATCAGCTCGGTGGACCTGGAGAACGCGCTCATGGCGCACCCGGCCGTTGCCGAGGCGGCCGTCATCGCCATCCCCGACGAGAAGTGGAGCGAACGGCCTCTCGCGTGCGTCGTGCTCAAGCCGGGCGCAGTCGTCGAAACCCGTGAATTCGACACGCACCTGCTCAATCGCAGCTTCGCCAAGTGGCAGCTGCCCGAGCGGTACGAATTCATCGAGGCGGTGCCGCGCACCTCGACCGGCAAGTTCTGGAAACTGAAACTTCGCGAACGCTTCCCGAAATAATCCGGTCGGCAGGGCCGGGATAATCCCGGCCCATGCACATCCACATCCTCGGCATCTGCGGCACCTTCATGGGCGGCCTGGCGGCCCTCGCGCGCGAGGCCGGCCACAAGGTCACGGGCTGCGACGCGGGCGTCTACCCGCCCATGAGCGACCAGCTGCGCGCGCTGGGCATCGACCTGGTCGAAGGCTACGGCGCGGAACAGCTCGCGTTGCAACCCGATATGTGGGTGGTCGGCAATGTGGTCTCACGCGCGCGCCAGCCCGATGGCACGCCGCGCTATCCGCTGATGGAGGCGATCCTCGACCAGGGCCTGCCGTACACCAGCGGCCCCCAGTGGCTGGCCGAGCACGTCCTGCAGGGCCGCCACGTGCTCGCTGTCGCGGGCACGCACGGCAAGACGACGACGACGTCGATGCTCGCGTGGATCCTCGAGGCAGCAGGTCTCGAGCCGGGTTTCCTCGTCGGCGGCGTGCCGATGAATTTCGACATCTCCGCCCGCCTCGGCAAGGGCAACACCTTCGTGATCGAGGCCGACGAATACGACAGCGCCTTCTTCGACAAGCGCAGCAAGTTCGTGCACTACCGCCCGCGCACGGCCATCCTGAACAACCTCGAGTTCGACCACGCGGACATCTTCGACGACCTCAAGGCCATCGAACGCCAGTTCCACCACCTCGTGCGCACCGTGCCCTCAACGGGGCGTGTCGTGGTCAACGGGCTGGAAGAAAGCCTGCAGCGCGTGTTGAACATGGGCTGCTGGAGCGAGCAGCGCAGCTTCGGTGCGGCGGTGAGCGACTTCACCGCCGAAGGGGAGCCGCACGCATTCACTGTGCTCGAGCGTGGCCGCGAGTGCGGCCGTGTCGAGTGGGATGTCACCGGCGTGCACAACCAGCTGAACGCGCTGGCCGCGATCGCCGCCGCGCAGCACGTCGGCGTGGAACCGGCGAAAGCGGCCGCCGCGCTGGGCAGCTTCCGCAACGTCAAGCGCCGCATGGAAGTGCGCGGCACCGAAGCGGGCGTGACCGTCTACGACGACTTCGCGCACCACCCCACCGCGATCCGCCTCACGCTCGACGGCTTGCGCCGCAAGGTCGGCGCCGCGCGCATCCTCGCGGTGTTCGAGCCGCGCAGCAACACGATGAAGCTGGGCACGATGAAGGCGCAGCTGCCCGACAGCCTCGCGCTCGCGGACCTCTCCTTCTGCCACGCCGGCGGGCTGGGTTGGGACCCGCGTGAAGCGCTCGCGCCGATGGGCGACCGCGCGCAAGTCGCGGACACGATCGACCAACTCGTGGAACAGGTGGTCAGTGCCGCGCGTGCGGGCGACCACATCGTGTGCATGAGCAACGGCGGCTTCGGCGGCGTGCACGCGAAGCTGCTTGCCGCGCTGCGGGCAAGCGCGATCAGCGCATCAGCGGCGCCGGCGCGGTAAGGTCGTTGCGGACCGGAAAGGGCCGTTGCGGCTCCAGGTGCGAGTTCGGCCCGGAGTGCTGCGAGGAGTCCCCCATGCCCTGCCTTTGCAACGAGGCGGGTGACGCCCGCTTCGGGTTCGACGTGATCGACCCCACGTAGTAGAGCGCGGCCAGGGGCCGCGCCAGCTGCACCCCAACGAGTCCCGTGCGCTGTTCGAGTTCCTGGAAGGTGCCGGGCCCCATGGCGAGCTCGCGCAGCAGCAGCAGGTGGGCGTCCTTCAGGGCCTGCTGCGGCAGCCGCGGCGGCCGGCGGAAATAAAGCGGTTCCGAGCGGTAGTGCAGCGGCAGCAGGTCGCGGCGCGTGCGCAGCGCGTACTGCCACATCACGTGCGACACGGTCGCCTTCACGAACGCCTCGGGCATCGCCGAGCGGTCCTCGCGGCGGCGCCACATGGCGTCGGCGAAGTCGGCGGCGCCCACGGTGGGCAGCACGCCCACGCTGCCACGCATGTCCACCACGGCGATGAGCGAGCCTTCGAGCACCACGTCGAAAACGCCCGGGCCAAGCGCACTGTAGTGGTCCACCAGGCATGCGGCGAGCCCGTACTGCGCCACCAGGGGCTGGTGCCAGGCGGTGAATTTCTCGACGACGCCGCGGACTTCCTCGAGGTCGTCCAGGTCGAACTGGTAGGCGCGGTCGAACTGGGGCGACGGGACGGGCTTGGCGAAAGCCAGCGGCCGGTCCACTTCGGCCAGGTTGACCTGCAGCGAGCGAGCGGTCGGCTCACCCGGCGCCACCCGCATCACGCTGGGCGTGACCAGCGAGCAGCGCGAACCGTGCGCCCACCACGCGTCGGCGTCGCCGAACGAGGCAACCGTCCAGCCCACCTGGGGCGGGCTCACCTGCTGCAGGGCACGAACGGCGCGCTCCTGCTGCTCGAGGGTGAACCCCGCAAGACCCAGTCGAAGGGTGGGCAGGTCGATGGACATGTCGGTTGGCCGGTACTGCTAGCTCAGATGGCAACAAATATAGTCCAACAGTTACGACCTGTAAATACAAGCTGACAGCCGACGTGTCCTTTCAGCGACTCCGGCGGGCCTCGACCGCCTCCGACAGCACGTCCAGCACCTGGAGCGAGTCACCCCAGCCGATGCAGGCGTCCGTGATGCTGCGGCCGTATTCGAGCGAGTCCGCCTTGTCCTTGCCGGGCGTGAACTTCTGGGCGCCCGGCAGCAGGTGGCTTTCGACCATCACGCCGAACACCCGGCGCGAGCCGCCCGCGACCTGCGACGCGATTTCGCGCGCCACGTCCACCTGCTTCTCGTGCTGCTTGCTGCTGTTGGCATGGCTGCAGTCCACCATCAGCACCGGCGGCAGCTTGGACGCTTCCAGCTCCTTGCAGGCCGCGGCGACGCTCGGCGCGTCGTAGTTGGGCGCCTTGCCGCCGCGCAGGATGACGTGGCAGTCCTTGTTGCCGTTGGTCTGCACGATGGCGACCTGGCCGTTCTTGTGGACCGAGAGGAAGTGGTGGCCGCGCGCCGCGGCCTGGATTGCATCCGTGGCGATCTTGATGTTGCCGTCGGTGCCGTTCTTGAAGCCGATGGGCGCCGACAGGCCGCTGGCCAGCTCGCGGTGCACCTGGCTCTCGGTGGTGCGCGCGCCGATCGCGCCCCAGGAGATCAGGTCGCCGATGTACTGGGGCGAGATCACGTCGAGGAACTCGCTGCCAGCCGGCAGCCCGAGGCGGTTGATCTCGATGAGCAGCTGCCGCGCGATGCGCAGGCCCTCGTCGATGCGGAAGCTCTCGTCGAGGTACGGGTCGTTGATCAGCCCCTTCCAGCCCACGGTCGTGCGCGGCTTCTCGAAGTACACGCGCATCACCACTTCCAGCGTGTCCTTGTACTTCTCGCGCGCCTCCTTCAGCCGCCGCGCGTAGTCCAGCGCCGCCGCCGGGTCGTGGATCGAGCACGGGCCCATCACCACCACCAGCCGGTCGTCCTTGCCCGCCATGATGTTGTGGATGGCGCGGCGCGTGTCCGTGATGAGCACCTCCACCGCGGTGCCGCGGATCGGGAAGAAGCGGATCAGGTGTTCGGGCGGTGGCAACACGGTGATGTCCTTGATGCGTTGGTCGTCGGTCTGGCTCGTCTTGTCGACGGGGTGCGAATACCAGGCATCGGTGGCGGTGGACTTGGTGCTCATGGGCGGTTTCTTCCGTGGAGGTCAAAAAAAAACCGCCGGGGGTTCCGGCGGTTCGTTTCGTGGGTCCTTGCGTCTACTTCTTGCGCGTACGACTGGGACTCTCGACCGCCGGGGGCGTGGAGAACCAAAAGTAGCCAAAAAAGAAATGGGACGCGGGACGCATTGGAGCCGAATGTATCACAGCCGCAGTTTCTTCCACCACTGGATCGCCCGCTGCACCTGCGGCTCCGACAGCTGCCCCAGGGCGCTTTGCTGCGGCTGGGTGGACTCGAAGTCGTCCGGTTCGCGCGAGATCCAGTCCTCGTACATGTCCACCAGCAGCATGCCCTCGCCCAGCGTGCGCCAGGCGATCAGCTCGAAGTCCTCCGCGGTCAGCGCCAGCTGCGTGCTGCGCGGGCCGCCATCGAGCAGCCACTGCCCGATCAGCACTCGGAAGTTGTTCAGGGCCTGCAGGTAGGACGCGTATTCGTAGAGGCCCCGCCATGGCAGGCCGAGGTTGACGACGAGGTGGCGATGGGCCCGCAGCACAGTGAGCATGTCCACCAGCATCGGCGCGACGACCACGCGCTGCTGCGACAGGCGCAAGCTCGCCACGATCGACTCGATGCGGGTCGCCAGCTGGCCCATGCTCTCGGAGAAATTGCGGCTGTCCTCGTCGGCAACCGCGCCGCGCAGGAAGTTGCTGAGCTGGCCGAACGTGTTGATGTCCGGCAGGTTCGTCGACGGGTCGACGGACAGGCGCGAGTTGCGCGGCATGGTGCCTTACGCGGTGCCGCCCACGGTCAAGGCGTCGATGCGCAGCGTGGGCTGCCCCACGCCCACCGGCACGCTCTGCCCCTCCTTGCCGCAGGTGCCCACGCCGGTGTCCAGCTTCATGTCGTTGCCGATCATCGACACGCGCGTGAGCGCGTCCGGGCCGTTGCCGACGATGGTGGCGCCCTTCACGGGGTAGAGCACCTTGCCGTTCTCCACCCAGTACGCCTCGCTCGCCGAGAACACGAACTTGCCGGAGGTGATGTCCACCTGCCCGCCGCCGAAGTTGGTGGCGTAGAGCCCCTTCTTGATGCTGGCGACGATCTCGTCGGGCGTGTGCTCGCCGCCCAGCATGTAGGTGTTGGTCATGCGCGGCATGGGGATGTGCGCATAGCTCTCGCGCCGGCCGTTTCCGGTGGGCGCGACGCCCATCAGGCGCGCGTTGAGCGAATCCTGGATGTAACCGCGCAGGATGCCGTCTTCGATCAGCACGTTGCGCTGGCTCGCGTGGCCCTCGTCATCCACGTTGAGCGAGCCGCGGCGGTCGGCAATGGTGCCGTCGTCCAGCACCGTCACGCCCTTGGCGGCGACGCGCTGGCCCACGCGGCCCGAGAACGCGCTGGAGCCCTTGCGGTTGAAGTCGCCTTCGAGGCCGTGGCCCACCGCCTCGTGCAGCAGGATGCCGGGCCAGCCGGGGCCGAGCACCACGGTCATCTCGCCCGCGGGCGCGGGACGCGACTCGAGGTTGGTCAGCGCCGCCTTCACCGCGTCCTGCACGTAAGCCTGGATGCGCCCTTCGTCGAAGTACGCAAGGCCGAAGCGGCCGCCGCCGCCACCGGAGCCCATCTCCCGGCGGCCGTTCTGTTCGGCGATCACCGTCACCGACAGGCGCACGAGCGGGCGCACGTCGGCGGCCAGCGTGCCATCCGCCCGAGCAACCATCACCACGTCGTATTCGCTGGCAAGCCCCGCCATCACCTGCACGATGCGCGGGTCCTTCGAGCGGGCGAGGCGCTCCACCCTCTCGAGCAGCTGGACCTTGGCCGTGCTGTCGAGGGAACCGATCGGATCGAGCCCCTGGTACAGCGTGCGGCTGTGCGCCACCTTCTGCGCGGCCACCTTGCGGCGCGCGCTCTTCGCCGCGGCGGAGATGGAACGCACCGTGCGCGCCGCATCGAGCAGCGACGCCTCGGAGATGTCGTCCGAGTACGCAAACGCCGTCTTCTCGCCGCTGACCGCGCGCACGCCCACGCCCTGGTCGATGCTGAAGCTGCCGGTCTTGACGATGCCTTCCTCGAGGCTCCAGCCTTCGCTGCGCGTGTACTGGAAATACAGGTCGGCGTCGTCGACGGCATGCGCCTGGATCTCGCCCAGCGCGCGGGACAGGTGGGTTTCGTCGAGGCCGAAGGGCTCCAGCAGCAGGCGGCGGGCAACGGCAAGCCGTTCGACGGTGGGTTCGCGGGAAATCATCAGTCCATTCTAGGCGCGGCCAAAAAGCCCGCCTGTGTCAATGTTTGCCGCCCGCCACCGTCCTCAGCAGTGCGCGGTCCTCCAGGTCCTGCAGCAGGGCGCGTGCGGACTTGTAGCGGTCCTCGGGCTTCTTGGCCATCAGCAGCTCCAGCACGGGCTGCAGCGCCGCATGCGAGTCCGGCAGCTGCGGCGTGGGCGCGGACAGGTGACGCGCCAGCAGCAGGTCCAGCGACTCGGCGCGGTAGGGCCGCTCGCCCGTGAGCATCTCGAACATCATGATGCCCAGGCTGTAGAGGTCGGTGGCCGGCGTGATGCGCTGCCCCGAAGCCTGTTCCGGGCTCAGGTAGTAAGGCGTGCCCACCACGTCGCCGTGGCGCGTTTCGGTCAGCGCGAAGTTCTCCGGCTGCAGCATCGACTTGGCCACGCCGAAGTCCGCCAGCGCCACCGAGCCATCGGGGCGCAGCATGATGTTCTCCGGCTTGAGGTCGCGGTGGATGATGCCGCGGGCATGGATGGCGTCGAGCGCGCGCGTCACCTGCACCATCACCTCCAGCACGCGCGGCTGCGTCATGCCCTGGTTGAGCTCGGAGCGCAGGTCGCCGCGTTCGAAGTACTCCATGGCGATGTACGCGTGGTCGTCGGTGAAGCCCTGGTCGTAGATCCTGATCACGTGGGGGTCCTCGATCCTCGACAGCAGCGTGTATTCCTGGATGAAGCGCGACAGGTGTTCGCTCATGCCCTTGCCGGCGGCATCCAGCACCTTCAACACCACGGGCAGGCCGTCGGTCTCGCGCACCGCGAGGTAGACCTCGGTCATCCCGCCCGCGCCGATCTTGCGGGTGAGGCGGTAGCCCTTCAGGCGCAGCGGCTCCTGCCCGGGCTGGAACTGGTGCTCCTTCAGCGCGGACAGCTTGGACTTGAGCGCGCCCTTCACCGCGCGTGCGGTGATCTCGGAGTTGACCTGCACCGCGGCGCGGATCTCGTTGGCGCGCTCGGTGAGCGTGGCCATGCCGTGGCGCTTGTCCTGGAGATTCGTGACGAGCCCCGTGATCTCGGCCACGTCCACGAAGCCGATGCGCCCGCGCACGTCCAGCGACGTCATGCCGCCGGTCTGCACGCCCTCGCCCGCCTGCCGCAGCACCGCGTCGCTCGCCACCACCGTCCAGCCCAGCTCCTTGCTGGACGCCTCCAGCCGCGCCGCGGTGTTCACCGTGTCGCCGATGGCGGTTGTCTCCTTGTTCTGGATCGTGCCCAGGCGGCAGATCGTCACTTCGCCCGCATGCAGGCCCACGCCGATCGCGAAGGGCGGCAGGCCCCGCTGCGCGAAGCGCTTGTCGAGCCAGCTGCGGAATTCGTGGGCCGCGAGCGCCATCGCCAGCGCCGCCGACACCGCGCGGCGCGCTGCCGGCAGCGGGGACGTGCCCGACATCGTGTCCGAGAACACGGCCATCAGGCCGTCGCCGATGAACTTGAGGTGGCGGCCGCCGTTGGTCAGCACCGGCTCGCACGTGCGCTCGAAGTAGTAGGTGAGCAGCTCCGCGACTTCGGCCGAGTTCAGCTTCTCGGCCAGCGAGGTGAAGTTGCGGATGTCCGAGAACAGCACCGTCGCGTTGATCACCTGGTCGGTCACGGCGCCGGCCGGCGGCTCGAGGCCGAACTTGTCGGGCACGTGGTTGCCGCCCAGGCTCGCGGTGAAGGCGCGCCGCAGGTGCTCCTCGCGCGCCTGCACCGCCGTCTGGATCGTCTCCTCGACGCGCGTGCGCTTCTTGAACAGGCCCTCCAGCGCTTCGAGCAGCTCGACGCGCGTGAATGGCTTGGCGAGGTAGTCGTCCGCGCCGGAAGTCATGCCGCGGCGCATGCTCGCGCGGTCGTCGAGTGCGGTGAGCATCATCACGGACGTCGCCGAAAGCGCGCGCTCGGCGCGGATCGCTTCCAGCAGCTCGAAGCCGTCCATCTCCGGCATGCTGACGTCGGTGATCACCACATCCGGCTTGAGCTCGCGCGCCAGCTCCAGCCCCTCGCGCCCGTTGACGGCCGCGACGATGTCGTAGCCCTCGAGCCGCAGCAGCCGGCCGATGTTGTTGCGGATGGCGTCGTCGTCCTCGACGATCAGGATGGTCGTCATCGACCGCTAGTCTACGTCGCGACTGAAGAGCTTGAACAGGGCGGCGTCGTCGAGGTCGGCCAGCCCTTCCTGGAGGGCCTTTGCGAAGGTGTCTCTTGCCACGGTTCCAAGCGACCCTTCGAAGCCTGCGTCGCGCGCCGCTTCCATCGCCAGCCGCGTGTCCTTCGCCAGCAGGGTGACGTGCGCCCGCGGCGCATAGTCGCCCGCGATCGCACGCCGCATGCGATCGCTGCCGATCCAGCTCTGGCCGCTGGAGCGCTCGATCACGTCCAGCGTGCGGCCCAGGTTCAGCCCCATGCGCTGCGCCAGCGCCATCACCTCCGCGGCACCCGCGAGGTTGATGCCGGCCAGCAGGTTGTTCACCAGCTTGGTCCGCGCCCCGTCGCCCGGCCGCGTGCCGACGCGGAAGGTGTTGCGGCTTAGCGCCTCCAGCAGCGCGCGCTGGCGCTCGTACGCCGTATCGTCACACGCAACCATGAGGCTCATCGACCCGTCGCGCGCGCGGGCCGGGCCGCCCGACATGGGCGCGTCGAGCGTGGAAACCCCCGAGCGCAGCAGCTCGTCGGCGATGGATTCCACGTCACCGGGTGAGATGGTCGGGCACAGCAGCACGTCCTGGCCCAGCTTCAACTCGCCGGCCGCGCCGCGCTCGCCGAAGAGCACCTCGCGCGACTGCTGCGCATCGACCACGCACACGATCACCGCGCTGCAGCCTTGCACCGCTTCGCTCGCCGACGCGCAGGCCACGGCACCCTGCCTCGCGAGCGCCGCCATCTTCGCCGCATCGATGTCGCGCACCCGCACCGCCCAGCCCTGCTCCAGCAGGTGCGCCGCCATCGCGCCGCCCATGTTGCCGACGCCGACGACCGCGACCGTGCCGCTCACGTCTGCACCAGCCGCTTGGACTTCGCGATCGACATCAATATGCCCAGCCCCAGCCCCAGCGTTGCCATGGCCGTGCCGCCGTAGCTGATGAAGGGCAACGGCACGCCCACCACGGGCAGGATGCCGCTGACCATGCCCATGTTCACGAACGCGTAGGTGAAGAAGATCATGGTCACCGCGCCCGCGAGCAGGCGCGAGAACAGCGTCGGCGCCTCCAGCGCGATCGCCAGCCCGCGCAGGATGAGGAACAGGAAGGCCACGATCAGGAACGCCGTGCCCATGAGCCCGAACTCCTCCGCATAGGCCGCGAAGATGAAGTCCGTGGTGCGCTCGGGGATGAACTCCAGGTGCGTCTGCGTGCCCTGCATGAAGCCCTTGCCCAGCAGCCCACCGGAGCCGATGGCGATCATGCCCTGGATGATGTGGAAGCCCTTGCCCAGCGGGTCCTTGCTGGGGTCGAGCAGCGTGCAGATGCGCTGCTGCTGGTAGTCGTGCAGGATGGGCCAGCGCACGCCCTCCGCGCAGATCTGCGACTCGAACATGACGATGAGCACCAGCGCCACGAGCCCCAGCACCACCGGTGGCACCACCAGCTTCCACGGCAGGCCGGCGAAGAAGATCACCGACACCCCTGCGGACAGCACGAGCAGCGACGTGCCCAGGTCGGGCTGCTTCATGATGAGCCCCACCGGCAGCGCCAGCAGCACGGCCGCCACCGCGAAGTCCAGCCAGCGCAGCTGGCCCTCGCGCTTCTGGAACCACCAGGCCAGCATCAGCGGCATGCCGATCTTCATGATCTCGCTGGGCTGGATGACGATGCCCACGTTGATCCAGCGCCTGGCGCCCTTCTTGGTGATGCCGAACACGGCCACGGCGATCAACAGCGCGACCCCCACGGTGTAGAGCGGGATCGCGAAGCTCATCAGCCGCTGCGGCGGCACCTGCGCCACGATGAACATGATCATCCCGGCCAGGAACATGTTGCGCGCGTGGTCTGCGAAGCGGTTGCCGAAGTCGAAGCCCACCGAATACATGGTGAGCAGGCCCCCCATGGCCAGCAGGAAGATGGCAAAGGCAAGCGGGCCGTCGAAGCCCTGCAGGAACGGCACCACGCGCTGGCGCAGGGACGGTTTTTCGAATACGGCCGACATCCCCGGATTATCGGTCCCTATGATCCTGCGGATGCGCACCACCCACCTGCTCTACCTGCACGGCTTCCGCTCCTCGCCGCAATCCACCAAGGCCCGGCAGGTGCAGGCGCGGGTGGCTGAGCGGCACCCCGATGTGACGTGGTGGTGCCCCCAGCTGCCGCCATCGCCGCGCGAAGCGATGGCGATGGTCATGGAAGGCATCGCGCGCTGGCCGGTGGGGCAGATGGCCGTGGTCGGCTCGTCGCTCGGTGGTTTCTATGCCACGTACGTGGCCGAGCAGACCGGCTGCAAGGCCGTGCTGCTGAACCCGGCTGCGAACGCCGCGCGCGACCTGTCCAAATACATCGGCGAGCAGGTCTCGTGGCACGACCCGGCCGAGCGCTTCTACTTCGAGCCGCGCTACGTCGACGAGCTGCGCGCGCTGGAGTGCGGGCCGGTCAAGCAACCCGCGCATTACTTCGCGGTAATCGCGAAAGGCGACGAGGTGCTGGACTGGCGCGAGATGACGGGCCGCTACCCCGGTGCGGCCATCAAGCTGCTCGAAGGCAGCGACCACGCGCTCACCGATTTCGACGACCACATCGACGAGGTGTTCGCCTTCCTCGATCTCGCGTAAGGCCCGCGTGGGAAAATCCCTCGATGTTCGTTCTGTTTGAAGAAGCGGGGAAGTTCCTCGCCGGCCGCGTGCTGTCCGAAGCCGAAACCTCGATGCAGGTGGAGCTGGACAGCGGCAAGCGCGTGAAGGTCAAGGGCGCCAATGCCCTGCTGAAATTCGAGAAGCCCAGCCCCGCCGAATTGCTGAAGGAAGCGCAGCAGGTCGCGCAGAGCATCGAGCTGGACCTCGCCTGGGAATTCGCACCGGAGGAAGAGTTCGGCTTCGCCGACCTCGCGCGCGACTACTTCAGCGACAAGGCCACGCTGGCGCAGCAGGCGGGTGCGCTGCTGCGTTTGTTCGAGGCGCCGCATTACTTCCGCCGCGCGGGCAAGGGGCGCTTCCGCAAGGCGCCGGCGGAGATCCTGCAGCAGGCGCTCGCCGCCATCGAGAAGAAGGCGCAGGTGCAGGCGCAGATCCAGGCCTGGGCCGCGGAGCTCGCCGCGGGCCAGTGCCCGCCCTCGATCCGCGAGCAGCTGTACAAGATCCTGTTCAAGCCGGACAAGAACGCGCCCGAATACAAGGCCGTCGTCGAAGCGTCGCGCAGCACGCACCTGGCGCCGCTCGCGCTGCTGCAGAAGGCCGGCGCGATCGACTCGCCCTACCAGTTCCACTGGCGGCGCTTCCTGCTGGAGTACTTCCCCAAGGGCACCGGCTTCGGCCCGCTCGCCGCGCCGGCGATCAAGGAAGAACTGCCCGTAGCCTCGACGCCCGCGTTCTCGATCGACGACTCCAGCACCACCGAGATCGACGATGCGCTGTCCGTGAGCGGCCTCGGGAGCGGCGAAGTGACCGTCGGCGTGCACATCGCCGCGCCGGGGCTGGCCATCGCGCCGGGCACGCCGCTGGACCAGATAGCCCGCCAGCGCCTGTCCACCGTGTACATGCCGGGCTACAAGATCACGATGCTGCCGGACGACGTGGTGCAGGCGTACACGCTGCTCGAAGGCCGCGACTGCCCCGCGGTCTCGTTGTACGCCACGTTCGACGAGGCCAGCCTGCTGCTCAAGTCCACCGAGACGAAGCTGGAGCGCGTGCCGATCACTGCCAACCTGCGCCACGACCAGCTGGACGAACACCTCACCGAGGCGTGGCTGGAAGACGCGGCGGCCCCCGGCAACGTACCCGGCCCGGCCGCGGGCCTGCGCCCGCAACTGTCGTTCCTGTACCGGCTCGCGAAGCACCTGAAGTCGCTGCGCGAGGTGGTGCGCGGCAAGCCCGAGAACTTCAACCGCCCGGATTACAACTTCCGCCTGCTGGGCCACGACGGCAGCGAGCCGAAGGGCGAGGAACAAGTGGAGATCACGGTGCGCCGCCGCGGCGCCCCGCTGGACCTGATCGTGGCCGAGGCGATGATCCTCGCCAACAGCAGCTGGGGCCAGTGGCTCGGGGAGCTGGGCGTGCCCGCCATCTACCGCAGCCAGGCCAGCCTGGCGCCCGGCGTGAAGGTGCGCATGGGCACCAAGGCGCTGCCGCACGCGGGCATCGGCGTGAAGAGCTATGCGTGGAGCACCTCGCCGCTGCGCCGCTACACCGACCTCGTGAACCAGTGGCAGATCATCGCCGGCGCGCGCCACGGGCGCACCGCGGCGCTGGCCGCGCCCTTCAAGCCGAAGGACGCGGAGCTGTTCTCGATCATCAGCGCCTTCGACGCCGCCTACAGCGCCTACAACGGCCACCAGGCGACGATGGAGCGCTTCTGGACGCTCAAGTACCTGGAGCAGCAGGGCGTGGGCGAGCTGGTGGCGGCCGTCTTCAAGGAGAACCTGGCGCGGGCCGAGAGCCTGCCGCTGGTGCTGCCGGTGCTGGGTGGCGGCGACCTGCCGCGCGGCAGCCGGGTGCGGGTGAAGCTGGGCGAGGTGGACGAGATCAGCCTGGACGTGCGCGGCACGGTCGTCGAGCGGCTCGACACGGCGCCGGCCGCCGCGCCGTCGGAAGAAGACGACAGCGAAGAGGAATCCGTGGCGGGCCCGATTGCGATCGCGGTGGATGTGGACGAAACTGAGGAGGCTCCCGCAACCCCCGGCGATAATCCCGCTTCGTGAACCTGAAGTCCCTCAGCACCCTGCAGATCGCGTTGGGCATCTCCCTCGCCGTCCACGCAGCCCTGCTGACGGTGCGCTTCGTCGACCCAGAGGGTTTCAACCGCGTCTTCCACGACACGCCGCTCGAGGTGGTGCTGGTCAACGCGCGCAGCGAGGAAAAGCCGGAGAAGGCCCAGGCCATCGCGCAGGCCACGCTGGCCGGCGGCGGCGACGCCGCCAAGGGCCGCGCCACCTCGCCGCTGCCACCCTCCGCGCTCATGGAGCTGGGCGACGCCGCCGAAGAGGCGCAGCGCAAGATCGAGGCGATGCAGGACCAGCAGATGCTGATGCTGGCGCAGCTCAAGAACGCGCTGGCCGCGATGCCGCCGCCGGACCCGAAGCAGCCGAACCCGACGCCCGAGGCGCAGGCCCGCGAGGAGAAGCGCAGGCAGTTGATCAAGCTGCTGGCGGAGATCGAGAAGCGCATCAACGAGGAGAACGCGCGGCCCAAGAAGCGCTACATCAGCCCCGCCACGCGCGAGGAGGTGTACGCCGTCTATTACGACACGCTGCGCCGCCGCATCGAGGACCGCGGCACCACGAATTTCCCCGAGCTGGCCGGGCGCAAGCTGTACGGCGAGCTCACGATGATCGTCACGGTCAATCACGACGGCAAGGTGCTGGACACCGAGGTGGTGGAGAGCTCCGGCAACCGCACGCTGGACCGACGCGCGCAGGCCATCGCCAAAGCCTCCGGGCCCTTCGGCCGCTTCAGCGACGCGATGCGGCGCCGCGCCGACCAGATCGTCGTGGTGTCGCGCTTCAAGTTCACTCGCGACGAGACCCTCGAAACGCAGCTCACGGCCCGCTAGGGCCTTCATTCAATGGATACCTACTGCGTCCTGGGCAACCCGGTCGAACACAGCAAGTCGCCGTGGATCCACGCGCGCTTTGCGCAGCTCACGAACCAGCAGCTCGAATACGGGCGGCGGCTGGTGCCGCTCGATGGTTTTGCGGACGCGGTGCGGCAATTGCGCGCCGACGGCGGGCGCGGCTGCAACGTGACGGTGCCGTTCAAGTTCGAGGCCTTCGATCTCGCGCATGAGCGCAGCGCGCGCGCCGAACTCGCGGGAGCCTGCAACACACTGAAGTTCGACGGCGAGCGCATCTACGGCGACAACACCGACGGCTTCGGGCTGGTCAGCGACATCGAAGGCAATGCGGGCATTGCGTTGAGGGGCCGTGACGTGTTGCTGGTCGGCGCAGGCGGTGCCGCGGCAGGCGTTCTTGGCCCCGTGCTCGAAGCGCGGCCCGCGCGGCTGGTGATCGCGAACCGCACCGTGGACAAGGCTGTCGCGGTCGTGGAGCGCCATCGCGAACTCGCCGCGCGCGTGGGCGTGGACTTGCGCGCTTCGTCGCTGGATGCGATCGAAGGACGCTTCTTCGTCGTCGTCAATGCGACCGCCACGAGCATGACCGGCGCGGGCGTTCCGATCGCGCCCGGCGTGCTGGCCGAAGGTGCGCTCGCGTACGACATGATGTACGGCCCCGCCGCGCAGGGCTTCCTGGATTGGGCACGTGCCCACGGCGCGCAAGCGCGCGACGGCCTCGGCATGCTGGTGGAACAGGCCGCCGAGTCGTTCCAGCTCTGGCGAGGCGTGCGGCCGCCTTCGGCGCAAGTGCTCGCCGAACTGCGGGCCTCGCTCGCCTGACGAACGCGATGCGCGCGGTGCTGCGTTGGCTGCTGCTGGTGGTGATCGCGGGCCTCGCCCTGCAGGTCACCTTCCTGCTGCGCATCGCGGCCGCCGCGTACATCGACCCGCAGTCCACCAGTTTCCAGCGCTCCGAGGCGTATCGCGTCCTCGCCGAGAAAGGCCGTTTGCCGTGGCGGCAGGAGTGGGTGCCTTATGCGCGCATCTCCGACAGCCTCAAGCGCGCCGTGATCGCGTCCGAGGACGACAGCTTCGTCAACCACGACGGCGTGGATTGGGAGGCGATGGAGAAGGCGTGGGAGCGCAACGCAAAGGCCGAGGCGCAGGCGTCGCGGCGCACGCAGTCGCGCCCCAACGCGCCGCAGCGCGCGCCGAAGATCGTGGGCGGCTCCACCATCACGCAGCAGCTGGCCAAGAACCTCCTGCTCTCCGGCGAACGCACCTTGCTGCGCAAGGGCCAGGAGATCATCCTCACCTTCGCGCTGGAGCGCATGCTGTCCAAGCAGCGCATCCTCGAGATCTATCTCAACAGCGTCGAGTGGGGCGAAGGCATCTTCGGCGCCGAGGCCGCCGCGCGGCACTACTACCGCAAGGGCGCCAACCAGCTCACCGCTTACGAGGCCGCGCGCCTGGCCGTGATGCTGCCGCGGCCGAAGTACTTCGAGAAGCTGCCCAACTCCGGCTACCTCGCGAGCCGCGCCGGGACCATCGCGGCGCGGATGCCGCACGCCGAACTGCCTTAGCATCCGGTCCATGCTCGCGAAGCTCATGGGCTGGCTGCTCCTCGCCATCGTGCGCGTGCTCACCGGCGCGCAGGCGCGCTGGTACGGCTGCCCGCCCAAGGCCGAACAGCGCATCTACTTCGCCAACCACCAGAGCCACGCGGACCTCGTGATGATCTGGGCGGCACTGCCCGAGGAGCTGCGCAGTATCACGCGGCCCATCGCGGCCAAGGACTACTGGACGAAGACGCCGTTTCGCCAGTGGATCACCACCGCCGTCTTCAACGCGGTGTACGTGGACCGCGAACGCAAGGACGACCAGGACCCGCTGCAACCCCTGATCGATGCATTGCGCTCGGGCGACTCGATCATCATCTTCCCCGAGGGCACGCGCGGCAGCGGCGAGGAGCCGCAGAAGTTCAAGTCGGGGCTGTACCAGCTGGCCACCATGTTCCCGAACGTGGTGCTGGTGCCCGCGTGGATCGACAACATCCAGCGCGTGATGCCCAAGGGCGAAGTCGTGCCGGTGCCCATCCTGTGTTCCGTCACTTTCGGTGCGCCGATCCAGGTGGAGCCCGGCGAGGAGCGCCGCCCCTTCCTCGACCGCGCGCGTGAAGCGGTCATCGCGCTGAGGGACGTATGAGCATCAACTCGTTCCTGCGCAGCCTCGAGCCGTCGCAGCAGGTGGCGCTGCTGTTCCTCGTGATCTTCGGCATCCTCACCGTCGTGAGCGTCATCGCCTTCCTGCTCACGTTCCGCAGCCGCGGCCGCGCGCAGGACGAGAGCTACCAGGCCGAACTGAAGGACTTCCGCAGGCTGCTGGGCGTGTCGTGGTTCATGGTGACCGTGTTCTGGGTCGCGTGGGCACTCGGCGAGATGTTCGCCACCTTCCTCTTCGCGCTGATCGCGTTCTTCGCGCTGCGCGAGTTCATCACGCTCTCGCCCACGCGGCGCGGCGACCACCGCAGCCTCGTGCTGGCCTTCTTCGTCGTGCTGCCGGTGCAGTTCATCCTGGTCGCATCGCGGCGCTTCGACCTGTTCACCGTGTTCATCCCGGTGTACGTGTTCCTCGCGATCCCGGTGGCCAGTGCGCTGGGGGGCGACACGCAGCGCTTCCTGGAGCGCAACGCCAAGCTGCAGTGGGGCATCATGGTCTGCGTGTACGGCATGAGCCACGTGCCGGCCCTGATGCTGCTGGACTTCGAGACGCGCAACTGGCCGCAGGACAAGTCGGCGTTCCTGGTGTTCTTCCTCGTCTTCGTGGTGCAGGCCTGCATGCTGCTGCAGCACATCCTCACGCAGCGCCTCAAGCGGCCCGCGAGCATCCCCGAGGTCAGCGCCAGCTTCAACTGGCAAAGCTGGGCGCTGGGCATGCTGGCCGGCAGCGTGCTGGGCGGGCTGCTGTCCTTCATCACGCCGTTCAAGCCGGCGCAGGCGATCGCGCTGGCGTTCATCGCCTGCGTGGCCGGCTCGCTCGGGCATCTTGTCATGAAGGCGCTCAAGCGGGATCGCGGCGTCGTTTCCTGGGGCCGGCGCGGCGTGGCGGTCACGGGCGCGAACGGGCTGCTCGATCGCGTGGACGCGCTGTGCTTCGCGGCGCCGATCTTCTTCCATTCGGTACGGTGGTACTTCGGGGTCTGAGATGAAGCTGGTGTACTCGTTGCTGCTGGCCGCCTGCACGGTGGCGCATGCCCAGACCGCGCCGCCCGCGACGCAGCTCGCACCGGGCGTGTGGCTGCTGCGCGGCACTTTTCCGGAGGGCCGGCTGCCGGACGGCAACACGCTGCTCTTCGAGGGCACGAAGGGTTTCGTCGTCATGGACACCGGCCGGCACGCGTGGCACAGCGACGCGATCCTCGCATTCGCGCAAGGCCGCAACCGGCCCGTCACGGGTATCGTGAACACGCACTGGCACCTGGACCACACCAGCGGCAACATCCCGATCAAGCGCGCGCACCCGGCTGCGAAGGTCTACACGAGCCGCGCGGTCGAGCGGATGATCGCGGACGTATGGCCGCGTGGCATCGCGCGATCGGAAGCCTTTCTCGCCAACAACAACCCGCCGCCGGGGCTGGCGCAGGACGTGCGCGGCGACATCGACACGCGGCGCGACCCGCAGGCGCTGCGGCCCGACGTCGCGATCTCGGTTTCGGGCGAGCACGACGTAGACGGCGTGAAGCTGCAACTGCGCCACGCACCCGACGCGACGACCGACGGTGACGTATGGGTCTACCACCCCGCGTCGCGCATCGCCGCGGTAGGCGACCTCGTCACGCTGCCCGTTCCCTTCCTCGACACCGCGTGCGTCAAGGGCTGGCGCACCGCGCTGCAGCAAGTGGCCGCGTCACCCTTCGAGACCGTGGTGCCGGGGCATGGCGCGCCCATGACGCGCGCCCAGTTCGCCACGTACTGGGGCGCCTTCGAGAGTTTCACGGATTGCGCGGCATCGGCCCGCGACAAGAACGCCTGCGCCGCCGACTGGGCACGTGCCACGGCGGCGCTGCGTGCGCCCGAGGCGGCCGACGACCCGCGCACGCTGGAAATGGCGGGCGAGTACGTCGACATGCTGCGTGTCAACGGCGGCAATGCGCCGCTTTGCAAGGCGCCTTAGCCCTGCCGCGGGTTCGCCTTGAGCTCGTCGTCGCGTGCCGGGCCCTTGCCAGTCGCGGCGCTTGCATCCCCGACCTTGGCATCGTCATCGTTACCGGCACGCCGGGCCGCTTCGCGTTTGGCGCCGGAAAGCTTCACGTCGAGCGGATCGTCCTGCTGCCTGGACTTGAGCTCCTCTTCCCGGCGCCTTGCCTCGGGGGTCTTGTGGGGACGTGCCGCGGCGGCGGGCGCGACACCAACCGGCGGGTAAACCAGCGGATCCATCGCCGGTGCGGCAAGGGCGTTGAACCCGCGCCGCCTCTGGCGCATGCGCGTGGGCCGAGGCGGCACCTGCCGCTTCGCGCTGCGCTCCTTCGGCCGCGCTTCACGCATCTTCTTCCTGTCGAGCACTTGCGCCAGCACGGGGGCAAGGTCGCCGAGATGCACGGCGAGCTCGTCCAGCGTGGCCGGCCGGTGTTCGTCGACGCCGGCAGGCAGCGGATCCTGCGATGCCGTGCCCCACACCAGGCGTGCGTTCGCAAGCGGCGCGGAAGCGGGCCCGTTCGGCTCCGCCGACGCCGCCTCGAGCCGGACAGTGTGAATGAGCGGGGTGACGTTCATGCGGTTTCTCCAGCGGTTGTCGAGGCCACCTGGGTGAAGACCAGGTCCCATTCGTGGGCGATGTTGTCCAGCTCCGCGATGTGGGCCTGGAGGTCGGCAAGGGTGATCGCCTCCAGCGGCACGTCGCGCATCAGGTACACCGTGTCATCAGCGGCGAGGGCCATGCGGGCGCCGCCCGTGTCCGCGGAGAGGAAGTTGAACATCATGGCGGCGCGCAGGGCGAACTCGGCGTCATGCTGGGCGAGCAGCCCGACTTCGGCCGCCAGCTCCAGCCTCGGCGCGTCGTCGCGGACCGCGAGGTGGACCGCACCGCCGTCGTCGAACCGCACGAGCCACACGCCGTCACCGTTGCGGGTGACGCATGCCACACCGGGTGTGGCAGGGCCGAGATCCTCCAGCAGGAGGGCCAGGTGTTGCAAGGCATTGGGCATCGAGGCTCCACGCGGCAGCCGTCCGGCCGCCCGAAGCCGGACCATACGCGGCGAGGCCTCGCTGCCGCAATGAGACGCAAGTCGGGGCTCAGCCCGGCGCGTTCAGCGCCCGCGCCTTCACGCAGATGTCGATCGTCTCCAGCGCCTGCGCGAGGTTGCGCTGCAGGCCGGGCACGGCCGCGCGTGGCCCCGTGTAGAACTGCGCGACGGAGTCGCGTTCGGGCGCGCTGCACAGGTGCATGTGACGGCGCGGCAGGCGGCCGCGTGCCTCCTCCGGCATGCGCGCGGCCAGCAGGTCCCAGCGCTCGCGGAAGTAGGCCAGCACCGCGGGTGCGTTGTCGGCATCGTCGCCGGCGGTCTCGTAGATCTCCATCGCCTCGCGCACATCGGCCTTGTCGGACAGCGCGTAGTCGAAGGCGCGGCGCAGCAGCGCTGCGTCCTTGATACCGCCCATCACCTTGTAGATCTCGAAGCGAACCGTGCTCTCCGTCGACCGCTGCGCCGTGGCGACGAACGTGTCGAACAACGCCGCGTCCGCGTCCTGCGCCGCCGTGCGCAGCACCGCGCGGAAGCCGCCGGCCAGCGTGCGGCGGTCGCCGGCGAGCCAATCGATCGCCAGCTTGCGGGCCTGCGCGCGCAAAGCCGGGTCGCCGCCGATGCGCGCCACCAGCGGCACGATGGCACCGCGCATCTTGCGCACGGCATCCGTGTCGTTGTCGTTCGGCACCCACCCGAGTTGCGCGGCGCGGGCGCCGAAATTGGCACGCACCCAGGCGGCGATATCGCGCCGCGTTCCTTCGTTGAATGCGGCCGGGTTGAGCTCCCAGATCGCATTCGCAGCAGCTGTCGCCACTTCGGGGCGCGCGTCGCGCGCGAGCGGCGCGGCCACCTCCAGCAGGCGCTGCACCGGCTGCGCGGCCGACGTGACCAGGATGGATTGCTCGGCCAGCAGCGCGATGGCCTCCTGCTCCGAGAGCGGCACGGAGCCGAGCGCCTTCGCCAGCGGCGCATCGAGGCGCGAGAGGAAATAGCCGGTGCCTGCGGGATTGGGCAGCAGCCAGGCCGGGCAATGCTTCGCCTCCGGCAGGGCGACGCGCTGCTGGCGTTCGCGCAGCGTCGTGCAAACCGGCTTGTCGACACCTTCCACGCGCACGCAGGCGGGGATGGTCCACGATTGTTCCGAAGGCGCCTGCGAAGCCGGCAGGAAGCGCGCTTGCCGCAGCACCACGGCCGGCTGCGGGCCGGTGCAATCGAGGTGGAAGTCCACCATCGGCAGCCCCGGCTGCACGATGAAGCTCGTGAACGCCGGCACCAGCGCCGGGTCCGCCTCGCCCAATGCCTTGAAGAAGTCCTCCGCCGTGGCATTGCCCCATTCGTGGCGCTTCAGGTAGCGCCGCACGCCGTCGCGGAAAGCGGTTTCGCCCAGGCGCGCCTCGAACATGTTGAGCACCGCCCCGCCCTTCTCGTAGGTGATGCGGTCGAAGGCATTGGCAAGGTCGTCGCGCGTGTGCACCGGTTGGCGGATCTGCCGCGAGCTGGAAAGCCTGTCGGTGTTGAAGGCCGACATGCGCTGGCGCTCGCGCCACTGGAACGGCTCCCACGCGGGGTTGAACTGCTGCGCGATCTTGCTCGCCATCCAGGTGGCGAAGGACTCGTTGAGCCAGATGTCGTCCCACCACGCGGGCGTGACGAGGTCGCCGAACCACTGGTGCGCGATCTCGTGCGCCGCGACACCCGCATAGGCCTGCTGGTAACGCTCGTCGCGCAGGCCTTCCTTCGAGACGAGCAGGCCCATGCGGTAGGTGATGAGGCCGGGGTTCTCCATCGCGCCGAAGGACACGGTGACCGGGATCGCGAGGCTGTCCAGCTTGTCATAGGGATACGGGCCCCCGAAGTAGGCCTCCAGCAACTCGAGCAAGCGCGGCGTGGACTGCACCGGGTACTTCACGTCCGCGCCCCGGCCCTTGGGCACGATGTAGCGCAGCGGCGTCTTCTTCGTGCCGGCCACGCCGCCATCGACGACGTCGAACGGGCCGACGCCGAAAGCCACCAGGTAGGTCGGCAGCGGCTGGGTGGTGGCAAAGCGCACCTGCTTCATGCCGCCTTCGACTTCGCGCTCGGAAAGCATCGGCGCGTTGGCCACCGCCACGTGCTCGCGGCGCACGGTGAGCGTGACGGCCCACGGCGTCTTCCAGTGCGGCTCGTCGAAGCAGGGGAACACGCGGCGTGCGTTGGTCGATTCGAACTGCGTGAAGGCGTACCACTCGCCCTGGTCCTGCTGCTTGAAGACGCCGCGGGTTTCGTTGGTGGAGAAGCGGCCGGCGAATTCGATCGCGAGCTTCGCGCGGCCGGCAGGCACCGCGCGGGCGAACTGCATCCCCGCGAACTGGTCGCCGGGCGCGAGCGTCGCTTTCGCGTCGTAGCGCTGCCCACCGGCGGTGAGCACGGCGCTGCGCACGTCCACACGGTTGGCGTTCATCCAGAAGAAGTCGGTGGCCTGGCGGACATCGACGTCGATCTCGACGCGGCCGCTGAAGCCAGCATGCGCGGGGTCGACGGTGAGGGCGAGGTCGTAGGCCAGTGGCTTGACCGCGTCACCCAGGCGCATGACGGGCGGCGTGCGAGGCGCCTGGGCCTGAGCGGGGAAAACGGCGGCAAAAGCGAGGAGCAGCAGCGCGCCGCGGGCGAGGCGTTGGATGAAGGTCATTGGTGGGCCTGTATTTCTTCGTGTGGCGCCCTTGTGGGGCGCGGTGCGCTTTTTAACAGATAGACTTGAACTCGTGCGCATTCTCGGCATCGACCCCGGCCTGCAGACCACCGGTTTCGGCGTGGTCGACGTGGCGGGGCACGCGCTCAATTACGTCGCCAGCGGCACCATCACCACCGGCCACGTGGCGCGCGGCGACTTGCCGGCACGGCTGAAGGTGCTGTTCGACGGGGTGGCCGAAGTGCGGCAGCGGTACCAGCCGGACGTGGCCGCCGTGGAGATCGTCTTCGTCAACGTCAACCCGCAGTCCACGCTGCTTCTCGGGCAGGCCCGCGGGGCGCTCGTGACGGCGCTGGTGTCGTGCAACCTGTCGGTCGCCGAGTACACAGCGCTGCAGATGAAGCAGGCGGTTGCGGGTTACGGCAAGGCGGGCAAGGCGGAGGTGCAGGAGATGGTCAAGCGGCTGCTGAAGCTGCCGGGGCTACCCGGCAAGGACGCGGCCGATGCACTGGGGCTGGCCATCACGCATGCGCATGCGGGGCAGTCGATGGCGAGGATCGCGGAAGCTTCAGGGCGCAGCACGCGCAAGGCGACCGGCATGTACCGCGCCGGCCGCGCGTACTAGTTCCTGGCCTACCAGGCCCGCGCGGGCAACGCGAAGCCCGTCGGCGCCAGCTTCTCGTCCTCGAACGTCACCGTCTCGAAACAATCGGGGCGCGCCAGCAGCTCACGCAGCAGCTTGTTGTTCAACGCGTGGCCGGAGCGGAAGGCGCTGTAGGCTGCGAGCAGCGGCTTGCCCAGCAGGTACAGGTCGCCCATGGCGTCGAGGATCTTGTGCTTGACGAGCTCGTCGTCGTAGCGCAGGCCGTCGGCATTGAGGATGCGGTAGTCGTCCATCACCACCGCGTTGTCGAGGCCGCCGCCGAGGCTGAGGCCGTTGGCGCGCAGCATCTCGACGTCCTTGGTGAAGCCGAAGGTGCGGGCGCGTGCGATGTCGCGCGAGTAGTTGCCGCTGCCGAGGTCGAACTCCACGCGCTGGCCGGTGGAGTCCACCACGCGGTGCGCGAAGTCGATCTCGAAACTGAGCTTGTAGCCGTGGTAGGGGTCGAGCCGCGCCCACTTCAGGTTGTCGCCCTCGCCTTCGCGCACCTCGACGGGTTTCGTGATCTTGATGAACTTGCGCGCCGCGTTCTGCAGCTCGATGCCTGCGCTTTGCAGCAGGAAGACAAACGAGGCCGACGAGCCGTCGAGGATGGGCACCTCTTCGGCGGTGATGTCGATGTAGAGGTTGTCGATGCCCAGCCCCACGCAGGCCGACATCAGGTGCTCCACCGTGCGCACCTTCGCGCCGCCGTTGGAGATGGTCGAGGCCATGCGCGTGTCGGTCGCGGCGAGCGCCGAGACGGGGATGTCGACGGGGATCGGCAGGTCCACGCGGCGGAAGATGATGCCCGTGTCCGGCTGGGCGGGGCGCAGCGTCAGCTCGACGCGCTGGCCGCTGTGCAGGCCCACGCCCACCGCCTTGGTGATCGTCTTGAGCGTGCGTTGGCGGACCATGCCCGTGATTCTAGGCGTGGGGAGGATGCCGCGCCCTTGCTTGTCTGCATGACCTCGATAGTGCAAGCCCATCGGGGGAGAGTGATGGCTCGAGGTGTCGCAAGCGCATCGGGTCGGTGAATATCCGGTAAAACAGCCGCGCTTGACAGAACCTGCCCAGCGGAACCAAAATGGTTGCATTCCGGTTGGAGGTTTGCAGTCGATGCCGGTCAATCTCACCATCAAGAACATTCCAGACGTGGTCTACGAACGCCTGAGGGAGTCTGCCGAAATGAACCGACGCAGCATGAACAGCGAAGTGATCGTCTGCCTCGAAGCCGCGCTGATGCCCGCCCGGTTGACCGTCGCCGAGCGCATCGCTCGGGCGCGCGCGTTGCGCAGCGAGCTGCCGAAGGGCAAGTTCAAGGCCAAGGACATCGACGCCTTCAAGCGCGAGGGGCGTTCGTGATCGTCGTCGACACGAACGTCATCGCCTACTTCCACCTCCAGACAGAACACACGGCGCTGGCCGAAGGCCTGCTGGAGCAGGACCCGGAATGGGTCGCGCCGGTGCTATGGCGCAGCGAGTTCCGCAACATCCTGGCCGGTTACCTGCGGCGCGAGGATCTCGATTTCCAGCAGGCATGCCGCTTGCAGCGGGACGCCGAAAGCATGTTCGATGGTTCGGAGTACGACGTGGACTCCCGCTCCGTACTTGAACTGGTCCGGGACAGCAATTGCACGGCGTACGACTGCGAGTTCGTCGCGCTGGCGATGAAGCTGGGTACGAGGCTGGTCACGGTTGACAAGAAAGTGCTGCGGGCGTTTCCGCAGCAGACGGTGGCGCTGGCGGAGGCCTAGAAAGTCGTCACCACTTTCCGTGGGCGCGCAGCCAGGTGCCTTGCGATTTCTTCGTCGAGGGTGGCCATTTCGGGATTATTGAAAAAAAGGGGGGCGGGTGCCACCGTACCCGCCCCAATCCCCTTGGAGAACGCCTTCTGGCCGGCTTCAGTCCGCCTGCTTTCGCAGGAAGGCGGGGATCTCGAAATCGTCCATGCCACCGGAGGACAGCGCGTCCACCTTGGCTGCCGCCTGCGTGCGGTTGGTGCGCCACACGCTGGGCACGGCCATGCCGTGGTAGTCGGGCTGGGCCTGCGCGGCAGCCTGCATCTCGCGCGTGACGATGGCACCCGGGCCGCCGACCGCGTTGTTCACCGTGGGCACATGCACCGGCGCGTTGTCGGTGCCGGTGCGCAGCACCTGCAGCGGCGGCGCGGTGCGGCGCTGGCCCTGGCGCGACAGGCCCGTGGCGATGACGGTCACGCGCATCTGGTCGCCCAGCTGCTCGTCGTACGCGGCGCCGTAGATCACGTGCGCGTCCGGCGACGCATACGCGCGGATCGTGTTCATCGCCAGCTTGCTCTCGGCCAGCTTCAGGCTGCCCTTCGACGCCGTGACCAGCACCAGCACGCCCTTGGCGCCGGACAGGTCGATGCCCTCCAGCAGCGGGCAGGCAACGGCCTGTTCGGCGGCGATGCGCGCGCGGTCCGGGCCGGCGGCGAGCGCCGTGCCCATCATCGCCTTGCCCGGCTCGCCCATCACGGTGCGCACGTCCTCGAAGTCGACGTTGATGTTGCCGTAGTCGTTGATGACTTCCGCGATGCCGCCCACGGCGTTCTTCAGCACGTCGTTGGCGTGCGCGAACGCCTCGTCCTGCGTGACGTCGTCACCCAGCACTTCGAGCAGCTTCTCGTTGAGCACCACGATCAGCGAATCGACGTTGGCTTCGAGCTCGGCCAGGCCCTGGTCCGCATTGGTCATGCGGCGCCCGCCTTCCCAGTCGAACGGCTTGGTGACCACGCCGACGGTCAGGATGCCCATCTCCTTGGCGATGCGCGCGATCACCGGCGCGGCACCGGTGCCCGTGCCGCCGCCCATGCCGGCCGTGATGAACAGCATGTGCGCGCCGTCGATGGCCTCGCGGATGCCCTCCTCGGCCGCCACCGCCGCCTCGCGGCCGCGCTCGGGCTTGCTGCCCGCGCCCAGGCCGCTGATGCCCAGCTGGATGTGCTTGGCCGCGCCGTTGCGCGCGAGCGCCTGCGCGTCGGTGTTGGCGCAGATGAACTCCACGCCCTGCACCTTGCGTTCGATCATGTGCTGCACGGCGTTGCCGCCGCCGCCGCCCACGCCGATCACCTTGATCTGCGTGCCCTGGTTGAACGCCGCTTCTTCGATCATCTCGATACTCATTTGCGAATCTCCTGTTGCAGTTGCCAGTTGCGAAGCTTGTTGGTTTGGATACTTCAACGTTGCACGGGTGGATCGGTGGACCGACATCGTCGTCGTCGTCGTGGGGGTGTTCGGGTTCTGAGCATCTCTAGAAGTTCCCCACGATGAAATCCTTGAATCGGCCGAAGGCGGTTTTGACGGACCCGTGCTTCTGCGCCACCTTCTGCCCGCGCACGCGCGCGATCCGCGCTTCCTCGAGCAGGCCCATGACCGTTGCCGCGCGCGGCTGCGCCACCATGTCGGCCAGCGCGCCCTTGTAGTTCGGCATACCGCGGCGAACCGGCTTGAGGAAGATGTCCTCGCCCAGTTCCACCATGCCCGGCATCACCGCGCTGCCGCCCGTGATGACCACGCCCGACGAGAGCACTTCCTCGTAGCCCGAATCGCGGATGACCTGCTGCACGAGCGAAAAGATCTCCTCCACCCGCGGCTCGATCACGCCGGCCAGCGCCTGCTTGCTCAGCATGCGCGGGCCGCGGTCGCCCAGGCCGGGCACTTCCACCTGCTGCTCGGGGTCGGCCAGCAGCTGCTTGGCATAACCCGACTCCACCTTGATGTCCTCGGCGTCCTTGGTCGGCGTGCGCAGGGCCATCGCGATATCGCTGGTGATCAGGTCGCCGGCGATCGGGATCACGGCCGTGTGGCGGATCGCGCCGCCGGTGAAGATCGCGACGTCGGTCGTGCCCGCGCCGACATCGACGAGCGCGACGCCGAGGTCCTTCTCGTCGTCCGTGAGCACCGCGGCGCTGGAGGCGAGCGGGTTCAGCAGCAGCTGCTCCACCTCGAGGCCGCAGCGCCGCACGCACTTGATGATGTTCTCCGCCGCGCTCTGCGCGCCGGTGACGATGTGCACCTTGGCCTCCAGCCGGATGCCGCTCATGCCGATCGGCTCCTTCACGTCCTGGCCGTCGATCACGAATTCCTGCGGCTCCACCAGCAGCAGGCGCTGGTCCGTGGAGATGTTGATCGCGCGCGCGGTCTCGACAACCCGCGCCACGTCGGTCGGCGTCACTTCGCGGTCCTTCACGGCCACCATGCCGCTGGAGTTGATGCCGCGGATGTGGCTGCCGGTGATGCCGGTGTAGACGCGCGTGATCTTGCAGTCCGCCATCAGCTCGGCCTCTTTCAGGGCCTGCTGGATGCTCTGCACCGTGGCGTCGATGTTCACCACCACACCGCGCTTGAGGCCGTGCGATGGCGCGACCCCGAGCCCGGCGAGCTTGAGTTCGCCGTTGGGCATGACCTCGGCCACCACCGCCATCACCTTGGCGGTGCCGATGTCCAGGCCGACGACCAGGTCCTTGTAGTCTTTTGCCATCTCCGTCCTCTTCTCCTACCTCTTGGGCTGCGCTTCGGTCGTCGTGACCCCGCGCAACCTGATCGCGTACCCGTTCTCGTGCCGCAGGTCCGCCGACACCAGCGCCTCCGGCCGCCGCGCGTACTTGCCCGTCACCTGCGTCAGCGTCTGCACGAAGCGCTGCGCGCGTGCGGCCACTTCCTGCGGCGTGCCGCGCCCCAGCTCCACGACGGCGCCGGTGTCCAGCTGCAGCGACCAGCTGCCGCGGCCCGTGAGCGTGAGCTCCTCCACCGACAGGTCCAGCGGCTCGAAGAGCGGCGCCACGGAGCGGTACAGGCCCAGCACCTGCGCCGACTCGCCGTCGGGGCCCGCCAGGCGGGGCAGGTTCTCGGTTTCCACCTCGCCCGCGTTGGCTTCGAACACCTCGCCGAAGCTGTTGACCATGCGCGTCTCGCCTTCCGCGCCCCAGAACGCCACCGCCTGGTGCTCCTGCAGCTGCACCTTCAGCCGGTTGGGGAACTGCTTGCGCACCACCGCCTTGCGCACCCACGGCGCCGTCTCGAAGACGCCCTGCGCCTGCTTGAGGTCCAGCGTGAAGAAGTTGCCCGCGAGGCGCGGCGCGACGTTGGCGCGCAGCGTCGCCACGCTGTTGTGCGCCGTGTCGCCCGTCACCGTGATGCCCGCGATGGCGAAGAGCTGGTGGTTCAGCGCCCAGCGCACGCCTGCCACGACCAGCAGCACGCCGAAGCCGAGGAACAGCACCGTGGCGGTGATGTTCATCAGCTTGACGTCGACCGGTGCGGGCAGGCTGGCGGTCATTTGGTCTTCGCCTCCTGGTCCAGCGCCGCGTCGGCGAGCAGCATCAGGCACAGGTCCTCGTACGAGATGCCTGCGGCGCGCGCCGACATGGGCACGAGCGAGTGGCCCGTCATGCCGGGCGAGGTGTTGATCTCCAGCAGGTAGGGCTTGCGCGTCTTGCCGTCGATCATCACGTCGATGCGGCCCCAGCCGCGGCAGCCCAGCACCTTGTACGCCTTGAGCACGATCTCCTGGATCGCGGCCTCCTCGCCTTCGGGCAGGCCGCAGGGCACGAGGTACTTGGTGTCGTCGGTGAAGTACTTGTTCTGGTAGTCGTAGTTGCCCTCGGGCGCGACGATGCGGATCACCGGCAGCGCGCGCGCCGTGTCGCCGGTGCCGAGCACCGGGCAGGTCACCTCGTCGCCGGAGACGAACTGTTCGCACAGGATGTCCGCGTCGAGTTCCGCGGCCTTCGTCACCGCGTCCTGCATCTCGGAGTAACCCTGCGCCTTCGTCACGCCGATGGACGAGCCTTCGCGGGCCGGCTTCACGATCACCGGCAGGCCCAGCTCGTCGGGGACCTGGATCACCTGCTCGCGCGTGAACAGGCCGCGCCTGAGCAGCTGGTACTTCGGCGTGGGGATGCCCTCGGCGACCCACACGCGCTTGGTCATCGTCTTGTCGATGGCGATGGCGCTGGCCATCACGCCGGAGCCGGTGTAGGGGATGCCGAGCAGTTCCAGCGCGCCCTGCACCGTGCCGTCCTCGCCGAAGCGGCCGTGCAGCGCGATGAAGCAGCGCTTGAAGCCCTTGCGCTTGAGTTCCACGAGGTCGCGCTCGGCCGGGTCGAACGCATGCGCGTCCACGCCTTTCGATTGCAGTGCCTTGAGCACGCCCGCGCCGGACATGAGCGAGACTTCGCGCTCGGCGGACTGGCCGCCCATCAGCACGGCGACCTTGCCGAAGGACTTGACGTCGACCGGGCCGCTCATTTCGCCATCTCCACCAGCTTGGCCGGGACGCCGCCGATCGAGCCGGCGCCCATGCACATCACGACGTCGCCGCCCTTGGCGATGTCCTGGATCGCCTGCGGCATCGCGGCGATCTCGGGGACGAAGTGCGGCTCGACCCTGCCGGCGACGCGCAGCGCGCGCGCCAGCGAGCGGCCGTCCGCTGCGACGATGGGTTCCTCGCCGGCCGCGTACACCTCGGACAGCAGCACCACGTCGGCCTGCCCGAGCACGCGAACAAAGTCTTCGAAGCAGTCGCGCGTGCGCGTGTAGCGGTGCGGCTGGAAAGCGACCACGAGGCGCTTGTCCGGGAACGCGCCTCGTGCAGCAGACAGCGTCGCGGCGAGTTCCACCGGGTGGTGGCCGTAGTCCTCGATCACCGTGAACTTGCCGCCATCCTTGGCCGGGAGTTCGCCGTAGCTCTGGAAGCGCCGCCCCACGCCCTTGAACTCGGCCAGCGCCTTGAGCACCGCTTCGTCGGGGATGTTCAGTTCCACGGCCACCGCGATCGCGGACAGCGCGTTCAGCACGTTGTGCATGCCCACGAGGTTGAGCGTGACATGCAGGTCCGGCAGCGTCACGCCGTTGCGGCGTTGCACGCGGAACTTCATCTGCGTGCCCTCGGCGCGGATGTCCAGCGCGCGCACCTGCGCGTCCTCGCTCGTGCCGTACGTGGTGACCGGGCACTGCACGTCGCCGATGATCGAGCGCACGGCCGCATCGTCCACGCACAGGATGGCCGTGCCGTAGAACGGCATGCGGTGCAGGAACTCGACGAAGGCGCGCTTCAGGTTGTTGAAGTCGTGCCCGTAGGTGTCCATGTGGTCGGCGTCGATGTTCGTCACGACCGCCATCACCGGCATCAGGTTCAGGAACGACGCGTCGGACTCGTCGGCTTCCACGACGATGTAGTCGCCGCTGCCCAGCTTGGCGTTGGCGCCGGCACTGTTCAAGCGGCCGCCGATCACGAAGGTGGGGTCGAGCCCGCCCTCGGCCAGCACGCTCGCGACGAGGCTCGTCGTCGTCGTCTTGCCGTGCGTGCCCGCGATGGCGATGCCCTGCTTCAGGCGCATCAGCTCCGCGAGCATCACGGCACGCGGCACGATCGGGATCTTGCGCTTGCGCGCAGCCACGACCTCCGGGTTGTCGGCCTGTACGGCGGTGGAGGTCACCACCGCATCGGCGCCGATCACGTTCGCGGCCTGGTGGCCGATGAAGGTCTGGATACCGATGGATTGCAGGCGCTTGGTGGTCGCGCTCTCGGCGAGGTCCGAGCCGGAGATCAGGTAGCCGAGGTTGCGCAGCACCTCGGCGATGCCGGACATGCCGGCGCCGCCGATGCCGACGAAGTGGATATGTTTGATTGCGTGTTTCATGTGGCCAGTTCCTCGCATGCGGACACGATGTCCGCAGTGGCCTCCGTCTTCTGCATCTTCTTGGCAGCAACCGCCCTCTGGAGCAGCTCGTCCCGCTTGAGGTTGCTGATGAAATCCGCCAGCTTCTGCGGCGTCAGGTCTTTTTGCTGGATCAGCCAGCCGCCGCCGTTGTCGGCAAGGAAGCGGGCGTTGGTTGTCTGGTGGTCGTCCACGGCGAAGGGGAACGGCACGAACAGCGCCGCGGCTCCGACCGCCGCGATCTCGGTCACCGTGCTCGCGCCAGCGCGGCAGATCACGAGGTCCGCTTCGGCGAACGCTTCCGCCGTGTTCTGGATGAAGGGCGTGAGCTCGGCGAACACGCCCGCGTTGGCGTAGTTCGCCTTCAATTCGTCGATCTGCTTCTGGCCGCTCTGGTGCAGCACGTAGGGCCGCAGCTCGGGCGGCATCAGCGCGAGCGCCTGCGGCACGATCTCGTTGAGCGCCTTGGCGCCCAGGCTGCCGCCCACCACCAGCACCTTGAACTTGCCGGCGCGCGACTTGAGCCGCTGCTCCGGCGGCGGCTGCTTGAGGAACTCCTCGCGCAGCGGGTTGCCCACCCAACGGCCCTTTTTGAACACGCCCGGGAACGCGGTGAACACGCGGTCCGCCACACCGGCGAGCACCTTGTTCGCCATGCCCGCCACCGAGTTCTGCTCGTGCAGCACGAGCGGCTTGCCGAGCAGCACGCTCATCATCCCGGCCGGGAAGGTGATGTAGCCGCCGAGACCCACCACCACGTTCGGCTGCACGCGCCGCACCACCTGCAGGCTTTGCCAGAAGGCGCGCAGCAGCCGCAGCGGCAGCAGGAACAGCGTGAGCGGACCCTTGCCGCGCACGCCGCCGAAGTCGATCGATTCGAACGCGATGCCGCGCGCGGGGACGATCTGGCTTTCCATGCTGTTGGGGCCGCCCAGCCAGTGGATGGTCCAGCCGCGGCCGCGCAGCGCCTCCGCGACCGCGAGGCCGGGGAAGATGTGGCCGCCGGTGCCGCCTGCCATGACCAGGGCCCGCTTCATGCGCGGCCCCCTCGCATCAGCACCCTGTTCTCGTAGTCGATACGCAGCACGATCGCGATCGCGATGACGTTCATCAGCACCGCCGACCCGCCGTAACTCATGAGAGGCAGCGTGAGCCCCTTGGTGGGCAGCGCGCCGAGGTTCACGCCCATGTTGATGAACGCCTGGAAACCGATCCAGATGCCGACACCCTGCGCCACGAGGCCTGCGAACACGCGGTCGAGCGCAATGGCTTGACGCCCGATGTGCATGATGCGGCGCGTCATCCACAGGAACAGGCCGATGACGGTGAGCACGCCCACGAGGCCGAACTCCTCGCCGATCACGGCCAGCAGGAAGTCGGTGTGCGCCTCGGGCAGCCAGTGCAGCTTCTCCACGCTGCCGCCGAGGCCGACGCCGAATATCTCGCCCCGGCCGATGGCGATGAGCGAGTGCGACAGCTGGTAGCCCTTGCCCAGCGCGTGCTTCTCGCTCCACGGGTCGAGGTAGGCAAAGATGCGCTCGCGGCGCCACTCGGACAGCGCGATCATCAGCACGAACGCGATGGTCATCACGGCCGCGATCAGGAAGAACATCCGCGCGTTGACGCCGCCGAGGAACAGGATGCCCATCGCGATCACCGCGATCACCATGAAGGCGCCCATATCGGGCTCGGCCAGCAGCAGCAGGCCGACGACGGCGACGGCGACCGCCATCGGCAGCACGGCGCGGAAGAAGCGCTCCTTCACCTCCATCTTGCGGACCATGTAGTCCGCCGCGTAGAGCACGACGGCCAGCTTGGCCAGCTCCGACGGCTGGAAGCTCATGAAGCCCAGGCCGATCCAGCGGCGCGCGCCGTTGACGCCCTTGCCCACGTGCGGGATCAGCACCACCATCAGAAGCACGAGGGACGCGACGAAGAGCCACGGGGCGAGGCGCTCCCAGCTCACCACCGGGACCTGGAACGCGAGCAGGCCGGCGACGAAGGCGAGGCCGACGAAGAGCGAGTGGCGCGTGAGGAAGTAGTCGTGCGCGTAGCGCGCGAACTTCGGGTTGTCCGGCATGGCGATGGACGCGGAATAGACCATTACCAGGCCGAAGGCGAGCAGGGCGACCGTGACCCACACCAGCGGTTGATCGACGCCGGACACCACAGCCTTGTCATGCCGTGCTCGACCGGGCATCCATGGTGGCGTGTCGCCGCGCCGGAATGGATTGCGGGTCAAGCCCGCGATGACGTTGGCGACACTCATGCGGTGTCACCTCCGAGCATGGACCCGGCCTCGTCCGCCAGCGATTGCACGGCCGCGCGAAACACTTCCGCCCGATGCGGATAGTTGCGAAACATGTCGAAGCTGGCACACGCCGGCGACATCAGCACCGCGTCGCCCGCGTGCGCGCGCGTCGTCGCGAGCTTCACGGCCTCTTCCATCGACCCCGCATCGATCAGCGGCACACCGGTCGGCTCCAGCACCGCACGGATCTGCGGCGCGTCGCGCCCGATCAGCACCGCCGCCCGCGCGAAGCGCGACACCGGCGCCGCCAGCGGGGCGAAGTCCTGCCCCTTGCCGTCGCCGCCGAGGATGACGACCAGCTTGCGTTCGGCACCCAGGCCCTGCAGCGCGGCGACGGTCGCGCCGACGTTCGTGCCCTTGCTGTCGTCGAAGTACTCCACTTCGTTGACGATGCCGACGGGTTCGACACGGTGCGGCTCGCCGCGATACTCGCGCAGCCCGTAGAGCATCGGCGCGAGCGGCAGGCCCGCCGCCGTTGCGAGGGCAACCGCCGACAGCGCGTTGATCGCGTTGTGCCGGCCGCGGATGCGCAGCGCATCGGCCGGCATGAGGCGCTGCAGGTGCAGCTCCTCTTCTTCTTCGTCCTTCCGGCGCTTCAGCGTCTCGTCCGCTTCGTGCGCGCGCACGAGCCAGGCCATGCCGTGCACGACCTCGATGCCGTAGTCGCCCGGCCGCTGCGGCATGTCGCCACCGAAGGTGACGTACTCGCGTTGCTCCATCTTCCCGCCCTTCAGCCGGACGGCAGGAGGCAGCATCGACATCACGACCGGGTCCTCGCGGTTGAGCACCATCAATGCGTGCGAGCCGAAAATGCGCGATTTCGCCGCCGCATAGGCAGTCATGTCGCCATGCCAGTCCAGGTGGTCCTGCGTGACGTTGAGCACCGTCGCCGCCGTCGGCTCGAAGTTGTCCACGCCTTCGAGCTGGAAGCTGGAAAGCTCGATCACCCACACCTGCGGCAGCGCGTTGGCCTCCGCCTTCTGCGCCAGCGTTTCCAGCAGCGTCGGGCCGATGTTGCCGGCCACCGCCACCGTGCGGCCGGTTCGCTCGACGAGCTGGCCGGTCAGTGCGGTGACCGTTGTCTTCCCGTTGGTGCCGGTGACTGCCAGCACGGCGGGCACATAGCCCTGCTCCGCTTTCATCCGCGCCAGCGCATCGGCGAACACGCCCAGCTCGCCCATCACGCGAATGCCGCGTTCCTTCGCGGCGTCCACGACCGGTGCCACTTGAGCGGGCGTGAGGCCCGGGCTGCGCAGCACGAGCGTCTTGCCTTCCAGCAGCGCGGGCGTGAACTCGCCGCCCACGAATTCGGCATCCGGCACCTGCGCGCGCAGGTCCGCCAGCTGCGGCGGCTCGGCGCGCGTGTCAGCCACCGTCACGCGCGCACCCTGCCCGGCGAACCAGCGTGCCATCGCCAGGCCCGACAGCCCGCAGCCCAGCACGAGGACGTGCTGTTGTGGGGTGTTGTTGTCCTGTTCGTCCATCACCGCAGCTTGAGCGTAGAGAGACCGACGAGGCACAGCAGCATCGTGATGATCCAGAAGCGGACCACCACCTGCGTTTCCTTCCAGCCGGTCTTCTCGAAGTGGTGGTGCAGCGGCGCCATCAGCAGCACGCGCTTGCCCGTGCCGTAGCGGCGCTTGGTGTACTTGAAGTACGCCACCTGGATCATCACGGAGACGGCTTCCACCACGAAGATGCCGCCCATGATCGCGAGCACGATCTCCTGCCGCACGATCACGGCGATGGTGCCCAGCGCGCCGCCAAGCGCGAGCGCGCCGACGTCGCCCATGAACACCTGGGCCGGGTACGCGTTGAACCACAGGAAGGCCAGCCCCGCGCCTGCCATCGCCGCGCAGAAGATCAGCAGCTCCCCGGAGCCCGGGATGTAGGGCAGCAGCAGGTACTTGGAGAACACCGCGCTGCCGGTGACGTATGCGAACACGCCGAGCGCGGAGCCGACCATCACGACGGGCATGATCGCGAGCCCGTCGAGGCCGTCGGTGAGGTTCACCGCGTTGCTCGATCCCACGATCACCACGTACGTCAGCAGCACGAAGCCGAACACGCCCAGCGGGTAGCTGATCTCCTTGAAGAACGGCACCAGCAGGCCCGCCTTCGGCGGCAGGTTCACGTCGAAGCCGGACAGCACCCACTTGAAGAAGAGGTCGATCACGCGCAGGTTGGAAACCTCGGAGATGCTGAACACGAGGTAAAGGGCCGCGAGCAGGCCAATCACCGACTGCCAGAAATACTTCTCGCGCGAGCGCATGCCCTCGGGGTCCTTGTTGACCACCTTGCGCCAGTCGTCCACCCACCCGATCGTGCCGAAGCCCAGCGTCACGATGAGCACGATCCACACGAAGCGGTTGCTCCAGTCGAACCACAGCAGCGTGGCCAGCGCGATCGAGATGAGGATCAGCACGCCACCCATCGTGGGCGTGCCGCTCTTCACCAGGTGCGTGTCCATCGCGTAGTCGCGCACCGGCTGGCCGATCTTCAGCTCGGTCAGGCGGCGGATCACCCACGGGCCGGCCCACAGGCCGATCAGGAGCGCGGTCATCGCCGCCATCACCGCCCGGAAGGTGATGTACTGGAACACGCGCGTGAACCCGAACGCGGGGCTCAGCGTCTGCAGCCAGGCGGCCAGCCAGAGCATCATGCTTGCGCTCCCCGTTTTGTGACAGCGTCCACCACTCGTTCCATCTTCATGAAGCGCGAGCCCTTCACCAGCAGGCTGCGCGTGTTGTCCAGTTCGCTGACGACGGCGTCGTTCAGCTCCTCGATCGAGTCGAAGTGCCGGCCCTTCACGCCCGAGGCCAGCTCGCCCAGCGTGAACACCTTGTCGATGCCGCGCTCGCGCGCGTAGTCGCCCACTTCCTCGTGGAACTCGGGGCCCTGCGTGCCCACCTCGCCCATGTCGCCCAGCACCAGCAGGCGCGGGCCGGGCAATTCGGCGAGCACGTCGATCGCGGCGCGCACCGAGTCCGGGTTGGCGTTGTAGCTGTCGTCCACCAGCGTGAGCGTGCGGCCGCCCAGCTTCACCCCGAGGGCGCGCGAGCGTCCCTTGACGGGCTGGAACTGCTGCAGCCCCTGCACGATCGCGTACGCGGGCACGCCAGCCGCGATCGCGCAGGCCGCGGCGGCCAGTGCATTGCGCACGTTGTGGCGGCCGGCGATATGGAGTCGGAAGACCAACCGGCCGGCGCGCGTTTTCGCATCTGCCAGCCAATGCCCCTCAAGCCATTCAGACCCGGCCAAACCGATGTCGGCACTCTCGTCGCCGAAGGTGAGCTGCCTGCGCGAGCCCGCCATCCGCGCCCACAGCGCCGTGAATTCGTCGCCCGCGGGGAAGACCGCGGTGCCGTCCTCGCCCAGTGCCTCTATCACCGAGCCGTTCTCGCGCGCCACCGCTTCGACGCTCGCCATGAACTCCTGGTGCTCGCGCTGCGCGTTGTTCACCAGGGCCACCGTGGGCCGCGCGATCTTCGCGAGGTAGCCGATCTCGCCCGGATGGTTCATGCCGAGCTCGATCACGCCGATGCGGGCTTCCGCACGCATGCGCAGCAGCGTCAGCGGCAGGCCGATGTCGTTGTTCAGGTTGCCCTGCGTGGCGAGGTGGTGATCCGGCTGCCAGGCGCGCAGGATCGACGCGATCATCTGCGTGACCGTCGTCTTTCCGTTGCTTCCTGTGACAGCGATGAGCGGGATGCGGAACTGCTTGCGCCAGGCCGCTGCGAGCTCGCCGAGTGCGAGCTTGGTGTCGTCGACTTCGAGGCCGTTCACGCCGGCCGGGATGCGGCCGCGGTGGGCGATGACCGCCGCCGCGCCCTTGGCGTGCGCGTCGGCGATGAAGTCGTTGGCGTCGAAGGTGTCGCCCTTGATGGCGACGAACAGGTCGCCGGGCTGCAGCGTGCGCGTGTCGGAATGCACGCGCATCACCGGCGTGTCGCCGCTGCCGTGCAGCGTGGCGCCCGGCAGCCAGACAAGGGCCTTCGTGAGCGTGAACATCGGCTTCATGCGCGCGCCTCCAGAGCGGCACGCGCATGCTGCTGGTCGGAGAACGGGTGCTTCACGCCCGCGATCTCCTGGTAATCCTCGTGCCCCTTGCCGGCGATGAGCACCACGTCCTCGGGCGCGGCTGCGGCAACCGTCTCGGCAATCGCGCGTGCGCGATCCGACTGCACTTCCACGCACTCGTGGTGCGACAGGCCCAGCAACACCTGGCTGATGATGGCCTCGGGCTTCTCGCTGCGGGGGTTGTCGCTGGTCACCACCACCTTGTCGGCGTTCTTCTCGGCCACGGCAGCCATCACCGGGCGCTTGGTGGGGTCGCGGTCGCCGCCGCAGCCGAAGATGCACCACAGCTTGCCGCCGCGCTGCTGCGCCATCGGGCGCAATGCCTGCAGGGCCTTGTCCAATGCATCGGGCGTGTGCGCATAGTCGACGGCCACCACCGGCTTGCCGGGCAGCGCGATGCGCTCCATGCGGCCGGGCACGGCGAGCAGGTTGCGGCATGCGGCCACTGCTTCGGGCAGCGGGATGGATTGCGCGCGCAGGGCGCCGATCACGCCGAGCAGGTTGGACACGTTGTACTGGCCGACCACCTGCGTGTGCAGCTCCTCGCGCTCGCTGCCTTCGGTGACCGTGAAGCGCAGCCCTTCAGGTCCATAGCCGATGTCTTGTGCCTTCAGGCGCGCGTCACGCACGCAGCCGACCGTCCACACGTCGACGCCCGAACCGGCGAGCATGGCGACCAGCACGTCGCCCTTCTCGTCGTCGAGGTTGATCACCGCGGCGCGCAGGCCCGGCCACTGGAAGAGGCGCGCCTTGGCCTCCCAGTACGCCTCCATCGTGCCGTGGTAGTCGAGATGGTCCTGCGTGAAGTTGGTGAAGATCGCCACGCGGATGCGCGTGCCGTCGAGGCGGCCTTCGACGATGCCGATGGACGACGCCTCGATCGCGCAGGCCTTCGCGCCTTCATCGATGAACTTGCGGAACTGCGCCTGCAGCAGCACCGGGTCCGGCGTCGTGAGGCCTGTGAATTCCACGTTCGGCGGCCGGCCCGTGCCCAGCGTGCCGATCACGCCTGCTGGCTGCCCGGCATGCGTGAGCGCCTGCGCGAGCCACCAGGCGGTCGATGTCTTCCCGTTGGTGCCGGTGACCGCGAGCACATCCAGCTTGTCGCTCGGCGCGTCGTAGTAAGCGTCTGCGATCAGCCCCGTCGCTGCCTTGAGCCCGCGGTACGCAGCCACGGCTTCGCTGGTGAAGCCGAACGGCTCCGCGCCTTCGCGCTCCACGAGCACCGCGCGTGCACCCTGCCTCAGCGCATCGGGCACGAACTTGCGCCCGTCGACGGCCGCACCGGGCCATGCGATGAAGCCATCGCCCATGCCGACCTTGCGGCTGTCGCACGTGAGCCGCCCCGTCACGCGGCCCTTGAGCCAGCGTGCGGCGTCGAGCGGGGTGGCCAGTTCCAGCATCAGAACGACTCCTCCACCGCTTCGACCACGATCTGCGGGCGGACGTTCATGTCCGGCTGCACGCCCAGCATGCGCAGCGTCTGCTGCACGGTCGCGCTGAAGACGGGCGCGGCCACGTCGCCGCCGAAGTACTTGCCGCCGCTCGGCTCGTCGATCATCACGGCCACGACCACGCGCGGCTTCTCGACGGGCGCCACGCCCACGAAGAAGCCACGGTACTTCTTGTCCGCATAGCCCTTGCCTTCCTGCTTGTGCGCGGTGCCCGTCTTGCCGCCGACCGAGTAACCCATGGTCTGCGCGCGCGGCGCCGTGCCGCCATTGAGCGTGACCAGGTGCAGCATGTTGCGAACGGCCTGTGCCGTCTGCGGCTGCAACACTCGCACGCCGGGCATGTCGCCGTCCTGCTTCATCAGCGTGACCGGCACGAGCTCGCCGTCGCGCGCGAACACGGTGTACGCGCGCGCCAGCTGGAACAGGCTGGCCGAGAGGCCGTAGCCGTAGCTCATGGTCGCCTGCTCGATCGGTCGCCAGCCCTTGGGGTTGCGCAGCTTGCCGCTCACCACGCCGGGGAACGGCAGCTGCGGGCGCTGGCCGAGGCCCACGCTGGAATACATCTCCCACATCTCGCGCGGCTGCATCTGCATCGCCATCTTCACGGTGCCGACGTTGCTCGACTTCTGGATCACTTCCGTGACCGTGAGCACGCCGTGCGGGTGCGCGTCGCTGATCGTGGAGCCGCCGATCGTGAGGCGCCCGGGCGCCGTCTGGATCGGCGTCTCCGGCTTGACCATGCCCTTCTCCAGCGCGAGCGCGGCGATGAAGGGCTTCATCGTCGAGCCCGGCTCGAAGGTGTCGGTGAGCGCCCGGTTGCGCAGCTGCGCACCGGTGAGGTTCTGCCGCTTGCCCGGCACATAGCTCGGGAAGTTGGCGAGCGCGAGGACCTCGCCCGTGCGCACGTCGAGCACCACCACGCTGCCCGCCTTGGCCTTGTGGTCGATCACCGCCTCGCGCAGCTTCTGGTACGCGAAGAACTGCACCTTGGAGTCGATCGACAGCTGCAGGTCCTTGCCGTCCACCGGTGGCACTTGTTCGCCGACGTCCTCGACGATGCGGCCGAGCCGGTCCTTGATCACGCGGCGCTGGCCGGCACGGCCCGCGAGGTCCTTGTCGAACGCGAGCTCGATGCCTTCCTGGCCCTTGTCCTCCACGCTCGTGAAGCCCACGACGTGCGCGGCGGCCTCGCCCTCGGGGTACTGGCGCCGGTATTCCTTGCGCTGGTAGATGCCCTTGAGGTTCAGGGCCGCGATGTCGCGCGCCACCTGGTCGTCGACGAGCCGCTTGAGCCAGACGAAGGTTTTGTCCTCCGTGTCCGAGCGGTCGCCCGGCGGCGGCGCCGGCAGCTTCTTCATCAGCTCCGGCAGCGGCATCTCCAGCAGCTTCGCGAGCTTCGCGAGCTTTTCCTTGTCGCGCTCCACGTCCTCCGCGAACGCCCAGATGCTTTGGGCGGGCACGCTGGTGGCGAGCAGAAGCCCATTGCGGTCGAAGATGCGGCCGCGGTTGGCGGGCAGCTCGAGGGTGCGCGCGAAGCGCACCTCACCCTGCTTGCGGAAGAAGTCGTTGCCCCACACCTGGATCCACGCCGCGCGGCCCGCGAGCACGAGGAAGCCGACGGCGATGCCCGCCACGATGAGCTTGCTGCGCCAGACCGGTGTCTTGCTCGCGAGCAGCGGGCTGGAGGTGTAGAGGACGGCCTTCGATTTCACTTCGAAGCCCCCTTCAAGGTCACGTATTGCGTGATCGCGGGCGTGGCCGCGCGCATCTGCAGCTGCTCGCGCGCGACGCGCTCCACGCGCGCGGGCGTGGCCTGTGCACGCCGCTCGACCTGCAGCCGCTCGTTCTCCACGAGCAGGCGGCGCATCTCGGCCTCCGCGCGCTCCACTTCCACGTAGAGGCGGCGCGACTCGTACTGCACGCGCACGAGGTAGAGCGCGCTGGCCAGCACGGCGAGGAGCAGCACGAGGTTGAGCCTCGTCATGCGTCGGTCCTCTCGGCCACGCGCATGATCGCGCTGCGTGCGCGCGGGTTCGCGGCGACTTCCTGCGCGGAAGGCTTCACGCGCTCCAGTGCGCGCAGCTTCATCGCCTTGGGCGGCGCGAAGGGCGCGCGGCGGTCCACCACCTCGCGCGAGTGCTTCGCGATGAACTGCTTCACGATGCGGTCTTCCAGCGAATGGAAGGCGATCGCCACGAGGCGGCCGCCGGGTTGCAGGATGGTGAGGCTCGCATCTAGCGCCTCTTGCAGCTCTTCAAGCTCGGCGTTGACGAAAATCCGAAGAGCCTGAAATGTGCGCGTTGCAGGGTCCTGGCCCGGCTCGCGGGTTTTGACCGCACGAGCCACGAGTTCGGCCAGCTCGGTGGTGGTTGCAAGAGGGCCCCGTTCCTGTCGGCGAGCATCAATCGCCTTTGCAACCTGAAAAGCAAACCGTTCTTCGCCATAGTCACGGATCACCTCCGCCATCTGCTCCACCGGGGCGGTGGCAAGGAATTGCGCGGCGCTCTGGCCCCGCGTGGGGTCCATGCGCATGTCCAAAGGGCCCTCGTTGCGGAAGGAGAATCCGCGCGAGGGGTTGTCGATCTGCGGCGAGCTCACGCCGAGGTCCATCAGCACACCCGCCACCGAGCCGTGCGGCAACTCGCCCAGCGAGCGGAAACCCTCGTGCCGGATGGAAAAGCGCGCATCCGCGATGCGCGCTGCCTCGGCGACGGCATCGGGGTCCTTGTCGAAGGCGATGAGCCGGCCCTGCGGCCCGAGCTTCGAGAGCAGCAGGCGCGAATGCCCGCCGCGGCCGAACGTCGCGTCGACATAGGTTGCATCCGGCTTGGTGAGGAGAGCTGTGACTGCTTCGTTCAACAAGACGGTGGTGTGTTGCCATGTGTCCACCGTCTGCCTTCAGAAAGAGAATTCCTTGAATACATCGGGCATCTCTGCGGCCATCGCCTCCGCCTCCTTCGCCTCGTAGGTCGCCTTGTCCCACAGCTCGAAGAAGCCGCCCATGCCCAGCAGCATGGTGTCCTTCTCGATGCCGGCGGCGGCGCGCAGCTCGGGCGAGATCAGCACGCGGCCGGTCGAGTCCAGCTCGACGTCCATCGCGTTGCCCAGGAAGATTCTCTTCCACCACTGCGCGGCCATGGGGAGCGCGGCGATGCGTTCCCTGAACTTTTCCCACTCCGGGCGGGGAAAAATCATGAGGCAGCCGTGGGGGTGCTTGGTGATGGTGAGCTGGTTGGCGGCGGTCGCGGCGAGCACGTCACGGTGCCGGGTCGGCATGGAAAGCCGCCCCTTGGCATCTAGACTCAGCGACGACGCGCCCTGGAACACCTGTGTCAGCCCTTGCTACTGTTGAAATGCGCATGGGGAAAGGTAAAGGCACCTTCCCCCACTTAATTGCACTTTTTTGCACTGTAGCAGGAAACGCTGGCGGCGCAAGCGGTCGGCGTGCGGATTTTCCCTTTGGAATCAACGACTTAGAACCGATTCTGACAGTCGATTGGCGCCAAAAACCGTTCTAAAGCAAGCACTTACGTGGGGCTCTGAAAGTGAAGTCTTAGCCTCAACGGCAAGGTCACAGGATGTAGCGCGAGAGGTCCTCGTCCCGGCTGAGCTCCTTCAGCCGGGCGTCCACGTAGGGCCCGTCGATGCGCACGGTTTGGCCGTAGAGCTTCACCGCGTCGTAGCTCACCTCGTCCAGCAGCCGCTCCATCACGGTGGACAGCCGCCGCGCGCCGATGTTCTCGGTGCGCTCGTTCACTTCGTACGCGATGGCGGCAAGACGCGTGATGCCCTCGGGCGTGAATTCGAGCTTCACGCCTTCGGTCTCCAGCAGCGCCTGGTACTGCTTCACCAGCGACGCATGCGTGCTCGTGAGGATGGCTTCGAAGTCCTGCACGGAGAGTGAAGACAGCTCCACGCGGATCGGGAAGCGGCCCTGCAGCTCGGGGATCAGGTCGCTGGGCTTGGACAGGTGGAAAGCACCGCTCGCGATGAAGAGGATGTGGTCCGTCTTGATCGGCCCGTACTTCGTCGACACGGTCGTGCCTTCCACCAGCGGCAGCAGGTCGCGCTGCACACCCTGCCGCGAGACATCGGCACCGCCATGCTCCGCCCGCGAAGCCACCTTGTCGATCTCGTCGATGAACACGATGCCGTTCTGCTCCGCGTTCGCGATGGCCTGCGTGCGGATGTCGTCCTCGTTGACCATGCGCGCGGCTTCCTCGTCCACCAGCAGCTTCATCGCCTCGGCGATCTTCAGCTTGCGGCTCTTGCGCTTGCTGCCGCCCATCTGCGAGAACAGGCCTCGCAGTTGCTCCGTCATGTCCTCCATGCCCGGCGGGCCCATGATCTGCAGGTCGGGCTTGGGCTCGGCCACCTCGATCTCGACTTCCTTGTCGTCGAGCTGCTTCTCGCGCAGCTTCTTGCGGAAGGCCTGTCGCGTCGCATTGCCGTCCTCGCTGTTCATGCCGGGCAGCAGCACGTCGAGGATGCGCTCCTCGGCCGCGTCCTCCGCGCGCGTGCGCACCTTGCGCATCTCGGCCACGCGCGTCTGCTTCACGGCCATCTCGGCGAGGTCGCGCACGATCGAGTCCACGTCCTTGCCGACGTAGCCCACTTCGGTGAACTTGGTGGCCTCCACCTTGATGAAGGGCGCATCCGCGAGGCGCGCGAGGCGACGCGCGATCTCTGTCTTGCCCACGCCGGTGGGGCCGATCATGAGGATGTTCTTCGGCGTGATTTCGGGTCGCAGCTTCTCGTCGACCTGCTGGCGGCGCCAGCGGTTGCGCAGCGCGATGGCCACCGCGCGCTTGGCGTCGCCCTGGCCGACGATGTGGCGATCGAGTTCGGAGACGATCTCCTGGGGCGTCATCGAGCTCATGCCTTGTCCCCTAGAACCTCGATGGTGTGGTTCATGTTCGTGTAGATGCAAAGCTCGCCCGCGATCTCCAGCGACTTCTTCACGATGTCGCGCGCGCCGAGCTCCGAGTTGTCGAGGAGTGCCTTGGCCGCGGCCTGCGCATACGCGCCGCCCGAGCCGATGGCGATGATGCCGTGCTCGGGCTCGAGCACGTCGCCGTTGCCGGTGATGATGAGCGAGGCGTCCTTGTCCGCGACTGCGAGCATCGCCTCGAGCCGGCGCAGCACGCGGTCGGTGCGCCAGTCCTTGGTGAGTTCGATCGCCGCGCGCACGAGGTGGCCCTGGTGCTTCTCGAGCTTGCCCTCGAAGCGTTCGAACAGCGTGAAGGCGTCTGCGGTTGCGCCCGCGAAGCCCGCGAGCACCTTGTCGTGGTAGAGCTTGCGGACCTTGCGGGCCGAGCCCTTGACGACGACGTTGCCGAGGGTGACTTGCCCATCGCCGCCGATCGCGACCTGCCCGTTGCGGCGCACGCTCAGGATGGTCGTTCCATGAAATTGTTCCATCGAAGCATGATGGGGCCGCGAAGGCCCAAATCAAGCTGCCGTCAGTCGTGGCGGGGGATGACGCGCGCGTGCTCGCTGATGCCGATCACGTTGAAGAACGCGGCGACGAGGCGATGCACCTCGATGAACTGCACCTGCCGGCCCTCGGCCTGCCGCGCCGTCACCCAGTTCAGCAGCGTGCCCGCCGCCGAGAAGTCGATGCGGATGAGTCGCGCGCACGAGATGACCATCACGTCGGCACCGAGCAGCTTGCTTTCCAGCAGGTCCAGCGCGTCGGTGGCGTCGCCGAGGATCTGGCCTGCCAGCTCCACGGTGGAGACGTTCGACATCTGCGAGTGCTGCGAGTTGATCTGCGTGTCGCCGTAGCCCTGGCTCATGCCGGACGTGAGCGAATCGCGGAAGGCTTCACCGACGATGGTGTGCCCGCCCGCATAGCTGCCGTCCGCCTGCAAAGGCTTGTACTCGCAGCGCGCGCTGTCCCACGACGGCGGCGACACTTCGTACGTCACGCAGTAATCGAGCGCGACCAGCTCGAACTCGTCGGGCCGGTGCATCACGCGCAGCACTTCCATGCGCAGCTTCCACCACGCGGGGTTCACGCCACGGTCACCCGATGGCGTCGCATCCTTCAACACCTTCTCGAACGCGTCGGCGCCGATGAAGCGCAGCTGCACGGGCTGGGCGGCCCACTGCGTGAACAGGCGCGTGAGCGGCTCCACGGCCGCCTCCTGGATCGTCGTGAGCTTGGACCAGGACAGGCGCCACGGCTGCTGCGCCTTGGCCAGGCCCGCGTTCATGGCCGCGAGCGTCTGCGTGCCGAAGGTGGCGGGGCAGGTCCAGTCCGCCACGGGCTGGCCGGCCGGCGGTGCAGCGGCTGCGGCCGCCGCTGCTGGCTGGCTCATGCGGCCCACGATCTCGGGCATCGAGAACCACTGCGGCGCCGAGCGCCCGAAGCGGCCCGCGAAATCGATCGCCGCCGTCTCGAAGCGGTCCTGCCGGCCGGTGGCCCGGTACAGGTCGAACAGCGTCAGCCAGGTCTCGTCGTGGTTGAGGCGGGCGCCGTTCGGCCCCAGCACCTCCAGCAGGCCGGCCTCCGCGCCGGCGTCGTCGCCATTCGCGAAACGGATGGACGCCTCCTCCAGCTCCGGGTCGTGCGCGAATTCGTCGACGTCGATCGCGAACAGCTTGGAGGCCGAGAACGCGCTGGACGGCGTGCCGCCCGGCTCGGAGGGCGGGCCCATGGACATGGGTGAAATCTGCACCGGCGCGCGCGCCGGCGCCGGTGCGGGAGCGGCCGGCTCCGCGGCGAGGGGGGCCTGCTGCGACATCGGCGGCGTACGCGGGATGCCCGAAGAGCCGGGCGGCGCACTGCGACCGACCGGGCCCGCATCCGGCGGCGCCGGCTGGCGCGCCATGGGCGTGATGGACTCCAGCATCGGCGCGTCCACCTGCGGCGCCGGCGTGGGAGCGGCGGCCAGCTCCTGCGGCGCCGTGCGCGTGTACGCCGTCGACTTCATGCCGGGCGCGTCCACCGGGCGGCTCACCGCGTCCGGCGGCATGTGCGACGACATGGGAAAGTTGGTGCTGCTGCCGCCGGCGCCGCGCAGCTGGTCGGGGCCGCCATGCTTGGTCTTCCACCACTGCATGGACATCTGCGCCTCGATCTCGTCGATCTTCTTGAGCGTGGTGGCGCGGTCGTCCGGCTTGGACGGCATGGAGCTCTGGAAGAAGGAGGGGCGGGCGGCGGGGTCCTGCCCCGCCATCACCTCGCTGCGGCGCATCTTGCGAAGCATGTCGAACTCGCGCTTGCGCACGAAGTCGTTGCGCCGCTTGCGCTCGATCATCTCCTTGAGCATCTGCTTGGAGTACGAGCTCTCCCGCTCGGCCTCCTGTTCGCCCAGGTCGGCCCAGTTCGTGGTCGGGTTCTTGACGAAGCGAACTACCTTGGAAAGCAGGCCGGCTTCGCGTTCGTCCTTCGGCGGCGGCATGTCGCTAGTGTGGCGGCGGGCTGCGGGAAAAGCCAGTAGCGCGGATGGATGAAGGGGGTCAGTCCCCGAACATCTTCTGCTTCAACTCGCGCCGCTGCTGCGCCTCCAGCGACAGCGTGGCGGTCGGGCGGGCCAGCAGGCGGCCGACGCCGATCGGCTCGCCCGTCTCGTCGCAATAGCCGTAGTCGCCGGCGTCGATGCGGGCGATGGACTGCTCGATCTTCTTGAGCAGCTTGCGCTCGCGGTCGCGCGTGCGCAGTTCCAGCGCGTGTTCTTCCTCGATCGTGGCCCGGTCGGCCGGGTCCGGCACGATCACGGTCTCCTCGCGCAGGTGCTCGGTGGTCTCTCCCGCGCTATTGAGGATGTCCTGCTTCAGCTGCAGCAGCTTCAGGCGGAAGAACGCCATCTGCTTGTCGTTCATGTACTCGGAGTCCGGCATGGCGAGCACTTCGGCGTCGCTCAGCTCGGAGGCGTCCTTCGTTTTCCAGTTGTTGGCCAACTTGGGGTCTTTCTTGACTGCCACGACGGGCGGAGGGGGGAGTGTGGATTGGGCCATGGGGGTATAGCTTGCTTTGGCCGCGGCGGGCGCGGCCGGCGACGGGGCGGGTGCCACGGCGGCGGGCCGGGGCACGGGGGCCGGTGCCGCGGCCACGGGGGCGTGCGCGGCAACAGCGGAGGTGGCGGCCTTGGCCGCCGGCGCCGGCTTGGGCGCCGGGGCGGCGGACGCGGCCGCCTTGGCGGACTTCACGAGGTTCTTCACAGCTTCGACGGCCTTGGCGGCGACCTTGGCCACCGTCTTGGCGGCGGTCTTGGCCGGCGCTTTCTTCGCCGGCGGCGCCTTGGCGGCCTTGGCCGGCGCGGCCTTCTTCGCCGCCGGCTTGGCCGCCTTGGCGGGGGCCGCCTTCTTCGCCGGCGCCTTGGCCGCCGCCTTCTTCGCAACGGGCTTCGGGGCCGGCCTGGCCTTTGCCGCGGGCTTCTTTGCCTTGGCCGCGGCCTTGGGCTGTGCCTTCACTGGTTGTCTCCTCGCTGGTCAGGCGCCGGCAGCGCCATGCGGCCGAGCCGCCGGACTGCCTTTTTCTCGGGGGGTAACGCCTTCATGAGGGCGATTTATACCCTGATTGTCGGGCGGCGCATGCGCGCTGGCAGCCTTTTTGCCTGTAGGCAGGACGTCTGTCCCAGCCGGGCCGTGGGCAGTTGCGCCCTTAAGACACATTGACTAAACCAGGCACTGCTCCAGGCCCTGCAGGAAGATGTCCCGGGGCAGGTCGATGCCGATGAACACCATCTTGCTCAGGCGCTCCTCGCCGGGTGCCCAGTTCGGCCCGAGGTCGCTGCCCATGAGCTGGTGCACGCCCTGGAAGATCACCTTGCGCTCGGTGCCCTTCATGTTCAGCACGCCCTTGTAGCGCAGCATGCGCGGGCCGTAGATGTTGACGATGGCGCCCAGGAAGTCCTCGAGCCTGGCCGGGTCGAAGGCGCGCGGCGAGCGGAACACGAAGCTCTTGACGTCGTCGTCGTGCGCATGGTGGTGCGGGTGGTCGCAGTGCTCGCCATGCTCGTGGTCATGGTCGTGGTGGTGGTGCTCGTGGTCGTGGTCGTCTTCCTTCAGGAAGTCCGGGTCGATGTCCAGCTTGGCGTTCAGGTTGAAGCCGCGCAGGTCGAACACCTCCTTGATCGGCACCTCGCCGAAGTGCACCGGCTTGTGCGGCGCGCGCGGGTTCATGTGCTTGAGGCGGTGCACCAGCGCATCCACTTCGTCCTTCGCCACGAGGTCGGTCTTGCTGATGAAGATCTGGTCGGCGAAGCCCACCTGCCGGCGCGCCTCCTGCCGCTCGTCCAGCTGGCCCTGCGCGTGTTTGGCGTCCACCAAGGTGATGATGGAGTCGAGCAGGTAGCTCTCGGCGATCTCGTCGTCCATGAAGAAGGTCTGCGCCACCGGGCCGGGGTCCGCCAGGCCCGTCGTCTCGATCACCACGCGGTCGAAGTCGAGCAGGCCCTTGCGCTTCTTGGCGGCCAGCAGCTGCAGCGCCTGGCGCAGGTCCTCGCGGATCGTGCAGCAGATGCAGCCGTTGCTCATCTGGACGATCTGCTCCTTGGTTTCATTGACGAGGATGTCGTTGTCGATGTTCTCCTCGCCGAACTCGTTCTCGATCACGGCGATCTTCTGGCCGTGGGCCTCGCCGAGCACGCGCTTGAGCAGCGTCGTCTTGCCCGAGCCGAGGAAGCCGGTGAGGATGGTGGCGGGGATGAGGGACATCTTGGAACTCCTGGGGGAACCGGAAAGTGTAGTTACTTGCGAACGACCACGAGGCCCTTCAAGTATTCCCCTTCGGGAAATGCGAGCGTCATCGGGTGGTCGGGCGCGGCGCCCATGCGCTGCGCGATGTAGCCGTCCACGGCCGCATCGGTGCCGGCGGAGGCGACGATCTTGTGGAAGAGGTCGGCGGAGATGCCGCCCGAACACGAGTACGTGAAGAGCACGCCGCCCGGCTCCAGCAGCTTGAGGGCGAGCCGGTTGATGTCCTTGTACGCCCGCGCGGCGCGTTCCGCGTGCGCGGCGGTGGGCGCGAGCTTGGGCGGGTCGAGGACGATGGCGTCGAACGTGCGGCCGGCCTCGATGAAGCCGCGCAGCGTGGCGTTGACGTCCGCATCGAGGAACTCCGCGCGCGCCGCGTCGAAGCCGTTGAGGGCGACGTTCTCGCGGGCGCGCGCGAGCGACGGGCCCGACGAGTCGACCGAGGTCACGTGGGCGGCACCGCCCGCGAGCGCCGCGATCGTGAAGCCGCCGGTGTAGCAATAGCAATTGAGCACGCGCTGGAATTGCAGGCGTTCGGCGTACGAGGCGAAGAGATGCCGGCTGTCCCGCTGGTCGAGGTAGAAGCCCGTCTTGTGGCCGGCCGCGATGTCGACCGCGAAGCGCCAGCCGTGTTCGCGGATCTCCAGCTGTGTCGGCCCTTCGCCCCGCAGCCAGCCGGTGGCAACGGGCAGGCCCTCGAGCGAGCGCGCATTCGCATCGGAGCGCTCGTACAGCTTCGCCAGGCCGGTGGCCTCGAGCAGCGCATCGGCGAGCACCTTCTTCCACCGCTCCGTGCCGGCCGCGAGGAACTGCGCCACGAGCGTGTCCCCATAGCGGTCCACCACCAGCCCCGGCAGCCCGTCCGACTCGCCGTGCACCAGCCGCATCCCGTCGCTCTGGATCCCCATGCGCTCGCGCGCCGCGACCGCGCGCGCGACGGTCTGCCGCAGGAAGTCCGCATCGATGCGCTGCCCCTCCTGGAAGCTCCACGCGCGCACGCGCATGTGCGACGCGGGGCTGAACGCGCCCCAGGCCAGGAAGCGGCCGTCCTGCGCTTCCACGCGCACCGTCTCGCCGCTGTCCGCGCCGCCCTTGTGGACCGCGGAATCGAAAACCCAGGGGTGGCGGCGCAGCAGCGAACGCTCCTTGCCCTCCTTCAACCGGATGACTTTCATGCGCCTATTGTCATTCCGGCGGCAGACAGGCCGCCCCGGCGCGGGGACAATCCGGCGAAAAGGAGTGCGGATGGGGTTGTTGGAAAGGGCACGCGCCTGGCTGGGCGGCGCGCTGCTGGTGACCTGCATGGCCATGTTGGGGGCCACGCCCGCGTCAGCACGCCACGTGCTGGAGCTGGACGTGGCCAGGGGCCCGGTGCAGCTGCTCGACTGGGGCGACGCGTGGGTCGACGAGGGCCCGCAGGCGAAGGTGGAACGCGTCGCGTCGGATCCCTCCATTCCCTGGCAGCCCACGCACGAGGGCGCCATCTACCGGCTGGACACGCACAAGGCGCTGTGGGTCCGCTTCACCGTGCCGCCCGCGCCGGACCACGAACGCTGGTACCTCGAGGTGCCGTACCCCTCCGTCAACCGGGTGACGCTCTACACGCAGGACAGCGCGGGCGAGTGGCAGTCCCAGTCGGCGGGCGACACCCTTCCCGTCGCGGACTGGCCGGTGCCCTACCGCCACCCGCTCATGCCGATCCAGGTGTCGGCCGAGGTACCGCGCAAGTACCTGGTGAAGATCGAGAACCCGCACAGCTTCAGCGCGCCGCTCACCTTCGTGTCCGACAGCTACCTCGCGCGCAGCGAGCAGCGCACGTCGCTCGTCCTGGGCATGTACTTCGGCCTGGTGGCGCTGTCCGTGATCGTCGCCCTGCTCAGCGCGGTTTCGCTGCAGGACACGGCCTATGGCTGGTACGCCGCCGTGGTGGGGCTGATGGGCCTCGGCCAGGGCGCGATGACCGGCGTGGCCGGCCTGCACCTGTGGCCCAACTGGCCGTACTGGCACGACCTGTCCTCGATGGTGCTGCCCGTCGCGGCGGTCGCGGCGATGCAGGGTTTCGTGTCGTCGCTCGTGTCGCTGCCCGAGCGCTCGCGGCGGCTGCACTGGCTGCTGCGCGCGGTGTCGGCGCTGGGCATCGTCGTCATCGCCGTCATCGTGCTGTCCGAGCCCTCCTACCGGTTCCGGATCATGGTCCCGTACATCGTGCTGGGCACCTCGGTGGGCACGGCCGCCAACATCTGGGCGGCGTGGCGCGGCGACCGCTTCGCCGTGGGCCTGCTGGTAGGGACCATCCCGGTGCTGATCGGCGCCGCCTTCCCGCTGGCGCGGCTCGCAGGCCTCATCCCGGTTAGCTTCGCGACCATGCACGGCATGCAATTGGGCATCGCGCTGGAACTGCCGATCCTGCTGGTCATCCTGATGCTGCGCAGCCAGCACCGGCGCGAGAACCGGCGGCGCATCCTGAAGATCGACCGGGTCGACCCCGCAACGGGCCTGATCAACGGCTTCGTCTTCAATGAGCGGCTCGTACAGATGATGGCGCGCTCGGTGCGGCTGAAGTACCGCAGCGCGGTGCTGCTGGTGGACATCGCCAACATCGAGGACGTGCGGCGGCAGTACGGGCGCGCGGCCGCCGACGAACTGCCTTTGCGCGTTGCCGGGCGGCTGCTCTCGTCGGCGCGAGAGATCGACAGCGTGGCGCGGCTGTCGGAGAACCGCTTCGGCATCCTGCTCGAAGGGCCGCTGACGGCGGGCGAAGTGGCGGAGGCGGCGCCGCGCGTCGTGGCGCGCTGCCTCATGCCCTTCAAGAACCGTCCGATCGACTGGGTGGCGCAGGCTCGCGTGGCGCAGGCGCTGATCCCCATGGACGGCACCGACCCGGAGGACGTGCTCACGCGGCTGGAGGCGCTGCTGGCAAACGTACCTGCGGACAGCAAGCGCGCGGTGTTCACGCTGCCGAGGGACCCGACGCCGACAGCTGTGAGCCCGGGCCAGGCGGGGGTGCAGGGCGCCTAGTCCGGTGGGGCCGTCATTGCGGGCTTGACCCGCAATCCATGTCGGCGCGCCACCATGGATCCCGGATCAAGTCCGTGATGACAGACCTTCTTTCACTTGCGTTTCGCGCGCGGGTGCGCCGCGTCGTACGCCTTCGCGAGGTGCTGGAAGTCGAGGCGCGTGTAGACCTGCGTCGTGCCGATGCTTGCGTGACCGAGCAGCTCCTGCACGGCCCGCAAATCCTGGCTCGATTGCAGCACGTGGCTGGCGAACGAGTGCCGCAGCATGTGCGGATGCACGGGTGTCGCGAGGCCGGCGAGCAGGCTGCGCCGCTTCAGCCGCGCCCAGATCGACTGCGCGGTCAGCCGCGTGCCGTGGCGGCCGATGAAGAGCGCGGGCTGCTCCGCGAGGGCCGCCTGGTCGCGCACGGCCAGCCACGCGCGCAGGGCTTCGAGCGCCTTCGCGCCGACCGGCACGATGCGCCGCTTGCTGCCCTTGCCGAGCACGTGGGCTTCGCCGCCTTCGAGGTCGAGCCAGCCGCGTGACTTCGGCCCCGCATGGGCATCGAGCCCCACGACTTCGCCGACGCGCAGGCCGCAGCCGTAGAGCAGCTCGACGATCGCCGCATCGCGCGTTTCGAGCCACGGGTCATCGGCTTCTTCGTTGTGGTCGGCCAGCTGCATCGCTTCGTCGACGCCCAGCGCCTTGGGCAAGGGCTTCGGCGCCTTCGGTGCGCGCACATCGACCACGGGATTGGTTGGAACCAGCCCTTCGCGCCCGAGCCACGCATAGAAGCCGCGCCAGCCGGAAAGGATGAGCGCGATCCCCCGCGGGCTGCGCCCGCCGCCGTGCATCTGCGCCACCCAGCGGCGGATGTGCGCGTTCTGCACGCGCGTGAGTTCGATGCCCGCCTTTTCGGCGTTGTCGGCCAGCTTGCGCAGGTCGAGCGAGTAAAGCTCCAGCGTGCGGTCGGCCAGCCGCTTCTCGACGCGGACGTGTTCGAGATACTTCTCGATCAGTCCGGTGTCCATGTCACTTCGGCCGGATGCGCGCCAGCGCCGCGCTCGCCAGCTCCGCGATGCGCTCCAGGAAGTCCGTGCCCATGCCGCTCTGGAAGCGCTGCGGGTCGGGCGACGCGAGCACCAGCATGCCGAACGCCGCGCCGGGGCTGTTGATCGCACCCGCGCGCAGCGGCACGAGCGCGATCGACATCGCGGTGGCGGGGTCTTCGAGCCAGTCCACGGCCTCGAAACCGGAGTTGACGCCGCAGTAGGCGGAGGTGAGCGACGAAGCAAAGCTCTTCGCATCCTCGCTCACGCCCTGCGCGAACGGCTCGCCGGCATAGCGCGTGTCCACGTCCCAGACCTTCAGCGCCACCTGCGGCACCATGAACTGCTTCTGCAGCTCCGCCACCAGCGTGGGCGGCAGCGCGCGGCCGGACTGCACGACGAACATCGAGCGCGCCCAGCGGTGGATGCGGTCGGAGATCACCATGTTCTCGTTGCCGTTGCGCACCATGTCCATGATGCGGTGCTCCAGCGCCTTGATCTTCTCGCGCAGCATCTCGGCCTGCCGCTCCTGCAGGCTCACGGCGCGGTTGCCGTGCGGGCTGGTCAGCTGCACGGCGGCCAGCAATTGCGCATGGCGCTCGAAGAAGTCGGGCGTGTTCGCCAGGTAGTTGGCGATGTCGTCCTCGGTGATCGGGTTCATGCCGTCGCTGGGTGTCGTCATTCAGAGTTCCATTTCGCCTTCGAAGACGGTGACCGCGGGCCCCGTCATCAGCACGTTCGCGCCGGGGCGCCATTCGATGGTGAGCACGCCGCCGTGCGTCTGCACGTCAACGCGATTGTCGAGCCTGCCAAGGCGAATGCCCGCGACAACGGCGGCGCAGGCCCCCGTGCCGCATGCGAGCGTCTCGCCCGCGCCACGCTCCCACACGCGCAGCTTCACGCGCGAGCGGTCCAGCACCTGCATGAAACCGGCGTTCACGCGGTTCGGAAAGCGCGGGTGGTGCTCGATCTTCGGGCCCATCTCGCGCACGGGTGCGGTGTCGACGTCCGCCACCTCCTGCACGGCATGCGGGTTGCCCATCGAGAGCACCGCGACCTGCACCTTGGGCGAATCGGCATTCGTGCCGAGCGCCAGCGTCCACTTCTCCCAGCCGCCGTCGGTGTGCGGCGACAGGCCGGCTGCGTCGAACGGCACCTGCGGCAGCGCGAAGATGGGCGCGCCCATGTCCACGGTGACGCGGCCGTCCGCGCCGATGCGCGGCTCGATCACGCCCGAGAGCGTCTGCACGCGGATGGTGTCGCTGCCCGTCAGGCCCTTGTCGCGCACGTAGCGCGCGAAGCAGCGCGCGCCGTTGCCGCACTGCTCCACCTCGCCGCCGTCGGCGTTGTGGATCACGTATTCGAAATCGACACCCGGCGCGGGCGAAGGGCGCACGGAGAGGATCTGGTCGGCGCCGATGCCGAAGTGCCGGTCGGCCAGGCGGCGGTACTGCTCGGGCGTGAGCTGCAGGCGGCCGCGGGTTTCGTCCAGCACGACGAAGTCGTTGCCGGCGCCCTGCATCTTGGTGAACCGCACTTTCATGGGCAGCGATTATCCGCGCGCGCGCAGCTTGTCGAGTGCGCGGTCGACGAATTCGAGGCGGTCCTGTCCCCAATAGCGCACACCTTCCAGCACGAAGGTCGGGGCGCCGAACACGCCCTTCTTCACGGCCTCCTCGCTGAAGGCCTGGTACTGCGCCAGCGTCTGCGGCGCCTGCTCCAGCGCGTGCAGTGCCTTGCCGTCGTAGCCGTTCTCGTTGGCGATCGCGATGCGCACTTCGGCCTGCGAGGTGTCGCGCTCCTCCGCCCACAGCGCGCGCAGCAGCGCGTGCGAGAGCGGCAGCGCGTCGAGCCCCTGGGCCTGCGCCGCGATCACCATCCAGCCCGCGTACTTGTTCCAGTTGGGGTCGCTGACGGTGTAGCGCGGGTAATGTTTCGGCTGCAGCACGATCGGCATGCCGAGGTATTCGGAAAAGCGCGCGAGTTCCTCGTCGTGATAGGTGCGGCGCGGTTCGGGCCGCGTGCGGATGGGCACGCCACCGGTCTGCACGACCACCGCCTGGAAGTCGTACGGCTTGAGGACCAGCTTCGCGTGGTGGCGGCGCACGATGTCCTGCAGCCGCGGCCCGGCAAAATACGCCCAAGGCGACGACAGGCTGTAGAAGCAGTCGAGTTGTATCGTCATCCACGGATTATGTTGTCACTTCCCCCCGTACCGCCGCAGTCGCTGGCCAGCCCTCGTGACGAGGCGGCGCTGGCCCGCCTGGCCGAAACCGCGCGGGCCGACCTCGCTCGCCTGAACTATCCCGTTGGGAACTGGGTGCCGCCCACCGAGGCGCCCCACGGCGCGCCCGTGCTCGATGCACTGGTCGCCGGCGCCGGCATGTGCGGCCAGACTGCCGGCTACGGCCTGCTGCGTGAAGGCATCACCAACATCCGCGTGATCGACCGTGCCGCACGCGGCGAGGAAGGCCCGTGGGGTACCTATGCGCGCATGGTGACGCTGCGCAGCCCCAAGCACCTCACCGGGCCGGACCTCGGCGTGCCTTCCCTCACCTTCCGCGCGTGGTACGAGGCGCAGCACGGGGCAGCGGGTTGGGAGGCGCTGCACAAGGTCGGCCGCATCGACTGGCGCGACTACCTGCTGTGGGTGCGGGACACGGTGGGGCTGCGCGTGGAGAACGATACGTCACTGGTTTCCGTGGACGATTCCGGCGACTTGCTGCGCGTCGCGCTGCGCACGCCGCGCGGTGAAGAGGTCGTGTGGACGCGCAAGCTCGTGCTGGCACTGGGGCGCGACGGCAGCGGCGCGCCGCGCTGGCCCGGGTTTCCTTCGCTCGACCGCACGGCGTCGCGCGGCCGCGTGTTCCACTCCGCGGACGCGATCGACTTCGATGCGTTGAAAGGCAAGCGAGTCGGCGTGCTCGGCGCGGGCGCATCCGCGTTCGACAATGCCGCATGCGCGCTGGAAGCCGGCGCCCGCGTGTCGCTCTTCGCCCGCAGGCCGATCCTGCCGCAGGTGAACAAGAGCAAGTGGACCTCGTTCGCCGGCTTCTTCCGCGGCTACGAAGCACTCGACGACATGCGCAAGTGGCGCTTCTACACCTATATCTTCGACGAGCAGGTGCCGCCGCCGTGGGAGACGGTGCGGCGCTGCGATGCGCATTCGACCTTCGAGTTGCGTCTCGCCGAGCCTTGGGTCGACGTGAACGCCGACGCGCAAGGCGTCACCGTCACGACGTCGAAGGCAACGGAGCGCTTCGACACCATCATCTTCGGCACGGGTTTCGACGTGGACCTGCTGGACCGTCCCGAGATCGCGCGCTACCTGCCGCACATCGACGTGTGGGCCAATCACGTCCCGCCGGAGCATGCGCGGAAGAATGCGGAAGCCGCGCGCTTCCCTTACCTCGGGTCCGGCTTCGAACTGCGTTCCACCGATGCGGCACACGCAGCCCCACTCTCGCGCATGCACCTGTTCAACTGGGGCAGCACCATGAGCCACGGCGCGCTGGCGGGCGACATCCCCGGCCTGCAGATCGGCGCGCGGCGGCTGGCCGAGGCCATTGCACGCGACCTGTTCGTGCAGGACGCGGACGCGCACTGGGCGCGCCTGCAGGCGCTCGAAGAGCCGGAGTTGCTGCCGACGAAGTGGTACGTGCCGCCGGCGCAGCGGTGAGGTTCACTCGATGGTGATGTTGGCCTGCCGCACGACCTCGGCCCACTTCTGGCGGTTGGCATGCACCGTCGCCTTGAACTGCTCGGGCGTCTCCAGGCGGATCGTGTTGCCGGCGCTCTCCAGCTTGCTGCGCACCTCGGGCATCTGCAGCACCTGCCGCACCGCGCCGTTGAGCTTGGCGACCACGGCGGGATCGGTGCCCTTCGGGGCGAACAGCGCGAACCAGGTCGAGCTGTCGAAGCCCTGCGTCCCGGGGATGCCGCTCTCGGCGATCGTCGGCACCTCCTGCACCGCCGCGACGCGCTTCGCCGTGGTGACACCCAGCAGGCGCACCTTGCCGGCCTTGTACTGCGTCAGCACCGTCTGCACCTGGTTCATGATGCAGCAGGTCTCGCCCTTGAGGATGGCCTGCATCGCCTCGGGCCCCCCCTTGTAGGGCACGTGCACCATGTTCAGCCCGAGCTTGGAATTCAGCTCGGCAAAGGCCATGTGCGTGCCCGTGCCGTTGCCGGTGGACGCGTAGTTGTACTTGCCCGGGTGCGCGCGCACCTCGTCGACGAACTCCTTGAGCGTCTTCACGTTCATCACGTCCGGGTTGATGGTGAGCACGTTGGAGACGTCGAGGATCGGCGTCACCGGCACGAAGTCGGCCTCCACATCGAACGGCAGCTTCTTGTACAGGGCGGCATTGCTGCCGTGCGTGGCGGCCGTGCCGAACACGACGGTGTAGCCGTCCGGCTTGGCCCGGGAGACGTACTCGCTGGCCACGTTGCCGGCGGCGCCGACCTTGTAGTCGATGACCACCGGCTGGCCGAGCACCTTGCCCAGCGGCTCCTGGATCGTGCGCGCGACGACGTCGACGCCCGAGCCGGCCGGGAAGGTCATGATGAAGGTGATGGGTTGCTTCGGCCAGTCGGCCTGCGCGAAGGCGGCCGCGGCTGCGAACGAAACGGTGACGGCGGCAAGGGCTTTCAGAAGCTTGGACACTGCGGCTCCTCGGTGTGTGCGGCGATTATGCGGCGCGCCGAATTCCCCGTGATGTAATCGGCGCATGGTCCGAGCCACCCAACTCCTGCACCCCCAGCGCGAGCCCGCTGTCCCCCGGCCCGCGGCCACCGTGCTGCTGCTGCGCGACGGCGCGCAGGGGGTCGAGGTGCTGATGACGCGCCGCTCGCCCACCGCGAGCTTCGCACCGGGTGCCTATGTCTTCCCCGGCGGCGCGATCGACGCCGCCGATGCGCAGGTGCACGGGCACGCGATGCGGCGGCCCACGCAGGACGACCTGCGCCTGACGCAGGCCGTCGCCGCCATCCGCGAGAGCTTCGAGGAGCTCGGCGTGCTGCTTGCGCGCCATGCCGACGGCACGCCGCTGTCGCCCGCCGACCTTGCCGCTTTCGACCGCAGGAAACCCTTCGTCGCGCAATGCATCGAGCACGGGCTCAAGCTCGCCGCCGACCAGGTGTTCGTGCTCGCGCACTGGATCACCGACCGCGACCTGCCGCGCCGCTTCGACGTGCCCTTCCTCGTCGCGCGCATGCCGCCCGGGCAGCAGCCCGTGGCCGACGAAGCCGAGCAGTTCGAGCCGGTGTGGGTGCGCCCGGCGGATGCACTGCAGCGCCACGAGGCCGGGCAGTTCTTCATGATCTTCCCGACCATCCGCACGCTCGAGCGCCTGCGCAAATTCGAGACGGTGGACCAGGTGCTGGCCGCGTGCGCCACGGAGCAGCCGCTGTGGACGAGCTGCCCGCGCGCGGGCTTCGTCAACGGCGCCGAGCAACGCTACATGGAACACGAGATGGCGTACGGCGAACTCGCGCTCACCTCGCCCGACGGCCAGCTGGTGCACCACCTCGACTGGCGCCACGACCAGCCGGTGCGTTTGCTCAAGAACGTGATGCGGCTGACCGCGGGCAACCCCGGCGTGATGACCGGCCCCGGCACCAACAGCTACATCGTGGGTGACCCGGCCACGGGCTACATCGCGATCGACCCCGGCCCGGACGATGCGGAGCACCTCGAACGCATCTGGTACGCCACCCATGGCGACATCCGCATGATCGTGTGCACGCATTCGCACCCGGACCATTCGCCCGGCGCGCGGCCGCTGCAGGCCATGTGCGAGAAGAAGCCGCCGATCCTCGGGCTGGCGTCGCTGCCCACCGCGCGGCCCGCCAGCGAGTTCACGCCGGACCGCCCGCTCGCGCACCACGAGAAGCTTCAGCTGCAGGCGGGCGACGTGACGCACACGCTCAAGGTCATCCACACACCCGGGCATGCGGCCAACCACCTGTGCCTGGTGCTGGTGGAAGACGGGCTGCTGTTTTCCGGCGACCACGTGCTCAACGGCAGCACGACCGTGGTCGACCCGCCGGACGGCGACATGACCGACTACCTCGACTCGCTCGATGCGCTCACCGCGGCCTGCGACGAGCACGGCATCGAGTACATCCTGCCCGCGCACGGGCACGTGCTCGGCTTCGCGAAGCAGGCGATCGCGCATCTCAAGGGCCACCGGCTGAATCGGGAATCGAAAGTGGTTGCCGCGATGCGCGCCAAGCCCAAGGGCACGCTGGAGGAGTGGGTGGAGATCGCCTACGACGACGTGCCGCCGCGCATGTGGCCGATGGCCAAGCGCTCGCTGCTCGCGCACGTGCAGCGCATCGAGTCGCTGCAGCTCGCACGCTGAGCTTCCCGCCCGATGCGGCAGCTGCCGGTCACGTTCACCGGGGACCGCGACGAGTGGCGCCGCCTCGCGAGGCGCGACCTGCTGCTGAACCTGCTGTTCACCGGCTTCTACACGCCGATCGCAAAGCGGCGGGCTGGGGACTGGTTCCTGCGGCACACGCAACTCCATGGCACGCCGATCGAAGTGCTTCCGGTGGCGAAGTCGCGCTGGCCGGTGGTCGTGATCGTGGTGCTGTTCATTGCGCTTCGCATCGCCACCGACATTGGGTTCGGGCCGCCCTTGCCGGTGGTGATCGTCACCGGGCTCGTCCTGCTGCCCTATCTCTGGCGCACGACGGCGGCGCGGCGCGTGGACGGGTTGCGCTGGCGGGGCGTGCAATTGCGGTTCGTAGCGGGCTGGGCGGAGGTGTATCGCGCGAGCTGGCCGCTCTTCGCCATCGGCATGCCGTGGGCTGTCATCGCACCTCGGGTCGCGGAAAGCTCGCAGGGCGGGGAGTTGCACTTCCCACCGGGTCTCGTGGCCGCCCTCGTGGTGCTGGTCGCCGCCGCCCTGCCCCTGCTGGTGCGCCTGTCGTTCAACTATCGCCGCCTGCTCGTCACGCGCACGGTGGCGGGTCCTCACTCGATCGAATGGGATGCGCTCTTCGGGCGCTACCTCGCGATCTGGGCGACGAGTGCACTGGCGTTCGCGGTGAGCGTGTTTCCGGTGGTGCTTGGCCTGCGCTACGCGATCTTCGGCACGGCCGCCATGCCCGAAGGCGCGACCGGCTGGCAGGCCATCGCCGTCCCATTGGCAGGCGCGCTGCTCGCCGTCGTGCTTTCGGCGCCTGCGCGCTCATGGCACGAGGCGCGGATGTTCTCATTGCTGTGGAACAACGTTCGCGTGGGTGAAGCGGCTCGCTTCTCATGCACGCTCGACGAGCGCGCTTTCGTCCGCGAGCGCGGCCGTTTCGACAAATATCGCGTGAAGGCTGCGTCGGTGAGCCTGTGGGTCGCCGACGCGGAAAAAATGTGAAGCCCGCCGATACGCCGGATTCTGTGCGCCCGGTTTCCCGGACGTGACCGCCATTCATCTGGGCCGGGGGTCGCCCACCCGGCTCGGTGCTACCTACCCGCCAGCTCCGCGGAGCCACATCGACGCTGGCCTATTTGGTATTGCTGCGCGTAGAGATTGCCCGTTTCACCCCCGCGGCTTGCGCCGCGAGACTCGTCTCTGTTGCTCTGATCCTCACCTCGCGGTGGAGAGGCGTTACCTCCTACGCTGCCCTGTGCAGTCCGGACGTTCCTCCAGTGCTTTCGCACCAGCGACGGCCTGGCGGGCTTCACGAGGCTATTGTCCATCGCCTTTGATTCCGCCGTTGTAGAAACGTAGCTACAATGGCGTCATGCGCATGATTTCCAGCCGCGAATTCAACCAGGACACCAGCAGCGCCAAGCGGGCGGCTGCGAAGGGCCCCGTCTTCATCACGGACCGGGGCCGGCCGGCGCACGTCCTCCTGTCGATCGAAGACTACGAACAACTCGCCGGATCCCAAAGGAGCCTTGTGGAGCTGCTGGCCGATCCCGCAGCGGGCGGAATCGAATTCGAGGCGCCCAAGGCCGATCTCGACTTTCGGCCTGCGAAGCTGCGCTGATGTTCGTCCTCGATACGAACGTCGTCTCCGAACTGCGCAAGGGCGCGAAGGCGAACGCCAACGTATCCTCCTGGGCGGCTGCACATGCGACGACCAGCTTCTACATTTCGGTCGTCACGCTTCTGGAACTCGAGCACGGTGTGCTGCTGAAGGAAAAGAAGGACCCGAAGCAAGGCCAGGTCCTGCGCAACTGGCTCTCCGGCCAGGTGATGCCGGCCTTCCACCACCGCACCCTCGACATCAACAGCGAAGTCGCACTGGAGTGTGCGCGGCTGCACGCGGCAGACCCGCAGTCGTATCGCGACTCGCTGATTGCCGCCACGGCGCTTGTTGCCGGTATGACCGTCGTGACACGCGACACGGCACCCTTCGGCGCGATGAAGGTGCCATTCGTGAACCCTTGGCTCTAGCTGCCGGACAGAAAAAAGCCGCCCGAAGGCGGCTTTCTCGTTACTGCTGCGCCGTTTGCAGCGCCGCGATGCGCTCCTCGATCGGCGGGTGCGTCGAGAACAGCTTGCCGACACCGGACGTGATGCCGAAAGCGGCCATGTTCTTGGGCAGCTCGCCGGGCACCATGCCGCCCAGGCGGGCGAGCGCGTTGATCATCGGCTGCTTGCGGCCCATCAGCTGGCTGGAGCCCTTGTCCGCGCGGAACTCGCGCTGGCGGGAGAACCACGCCACGATGATCGCGGCCAGGAAGCCCAGCAGGATGTCCAGCACGATGGTGGTGACCATGTAGCCGATGCCGGGGCCGCGGCGCTCCTCGCCCTTGGACAGCCAGCTGTCCACCAGGTATCCGATGACGCGCGAGAGGAACACCACGAACGTGTTCATCACGCCCTGGATCAGCGTCATGGTGACCATGTCGCCGTTGGCGATGTGCGCGACCTCGTGGCCGATGACGGCCTCGACCTCGTCGCGCGTCATGCCCTGCAGCAGGCCCGTGGACACCGCGACCAGCGCGCTGTTCTTGAACGCGCCGGTGGCGAAGGCATTGGGCTCGCCCTCGAAGATGCCGACTTCGGGCATGCCGATGCCGGCCTTGTCGGCGAAGCGGCGGACGGTCTCGACGATCCAGGCTTCGTCGGCGCTGCCGGTGCCGTCGATGACCTGCACGCCGGCGCTCCACTTCGCGACCGGCTTGGAAATGAGCAGCGAGATGATGGCGCCGCCGAAGCCCATGACCGCGGCGAACCCGAGCAGCATGCCGAGGTTCAGGCCGTTGGCCGTGAGGTAGCGGTTGACGCCGAGCAGGCTGGACACGATGCCCAGCACCACCACGACGGCGAGGTTGGTCAGGACAAAGAGGACGATGCGTTTCATTCAGGCTCCGAAGGATGGTCGTTGTTCACCCCGCGCGGAAGATGAGGCTGCCGTGCAGCCAAATCAAGACCCCCGCGGGGCCCGCCGGTCGCCTCTGTTGTGTCCCTCGTTCTGGCGTGCCGGGCGAAATACGAGAGAGTCATCATAGAAGGAAAAGTTCGCGTTCTGCTCCGACCACCCGGGGACGCCCAGCACCGGCAGCGGGGTGAACGGCTTGGCGGCCAGGCGTTCGGCGCTGATTTCGCCGGCCAGCCACTCGTCGACGAAAGCCAGCGGCGCGGGCGCGCACCAGACATGCGCCGTCATGTCCTTGCGCGGGGTGGTGAGCTTCTCCAGCAGGGCGTGGCCGAAGATCGTGAGCTGGGCCTGCTGCCACAGCGGCCGCAGGTCGACGAAGAGGCGACGCCAGTCGCGCGCGAGGAGCGCGTCCCAGAGGGCCTGCGGGGCGGCCAGAAGCGCGCCGTTCTCGTCGAACACCGTGATCGCATCGCGCACCGGGCCGCGGCGCGCGCCGATGCCGCTGCGTTCGATCTCGCTGGCTTGCAAGCGGTTGAGCGCACGCTTGGCATGCGGGAACTTCGACCACACGAGCGCGTTGAAGAGGTCGTGCAGGTTGTCGCGCGTGGGGCAGCGGCCGGTTTCGAAGATGAAGGTTTCGTAGGGCGTGCCGTCGGGCAATTCGGCCGGTGGGACGAAGTCGACCGGCGCGCCTTCGGCGTTCAGGGCGTCCAGCAGCGACGCGGCACGCTCGATGCGCGGCCCGGCGTTGCGCCAGGGCGCATACCAGGGCTGCGACCAATCGACGGTCAGGGCACCAGGCGCCACGGCAGCTGCTCGCCCCCGCGCAGCGGCTTGAGCTCGGCTTCGCCGAACGGCACCGTCTCGGGAGCGGTCCACGCCTCCTTGCGCAACGTGATCGTGTCCGTGTTGCGCGGCAAGCCGTAGAAGTCCGGGCCGTTGAAGCTGGCGAAGGCTTCGAGCTTGTCGAGGGCACTCGCGTTGTCGAACGCCTCGGCATACATCTCGATCGCGGCGTGCGCCGTGTAGCAGCCGGCGCAGCCCAGCGCATGCTCCTTCAGGTGCGCCGGGTGCGGGGCGCTGTCGGTGCCGAGGAAGAAGCGCGGGCTGCCGCTCGTGGCGGCTTCGACGAGCGCGAGCCGATGCACTTCGCGCTTGAGCACCGGCAGGCAGTAGTAGTGGGGGCGGATGCCGCCGGTGAAGATGGCGTTGCGGTTGTAGAGCAGGTGGTGCGCGGTGATCGTGGCGCCAAGGAAGCGGTCCGCGTCGCGCACGTAATGCGCCCCCTCTTTCGTGGTGAGGTGCTCCATCACGATCTTCAGCTCGGGGAAGTCGCGGCGCAACGGGATGAGCTTCTGGTCGATGAACACCGCCTCGCGGTCGAACAGGTCCACCGCCGGGTCCGTCACCTCGCCATGCAGCAGCAGCAGCATGCCGGCCTTCTGCATCGCCTCAAGCGTCTTGTACGTCTTGCGGATGTCGGTCACGCCCGCGTCGCTGTTCGTGGTCGCGCCAGCCGGATAGAGCTTGCACGCCACGACCCCGGCCGCCTTCGCACGCACGATCTCCTCGGGCGCGAGGTTGTCCGTGAGGTACAGCGACATCAGCGGCTCGAAGCGGCGGCTCGAGGGCACCGCCGCGAGGATGCGGTCGCGGTACGCCGTGGCCTGCTGCGCCGTCGTCACCGGTGGCTTCAGGTTCGGCATGATCAGCGCACGGCCGAACTGCGCGGCCGAATGCGGCACGACGTCGCGCATGGGTGCCCCGTCCCGCACATGCAGGTGCCAGTCGTCGGGGCGGGTGATCGTGATTTCTTGCGGCATGGGACGGATTGTCCCAGACCGCAGGGCGTACTCAGTGCGCCAGTATCTTGCTGAGGAAGTCCTTGGTGCGCGGCTGCCGCGCATCCGGGTCGCCGAAGAACTCCTCCTTGCTGCAGTCCTCCAGGATGTGCCCGCCCACGTCGATGAAGATCACGCGGTTGGCGACCTTGCGGGCGAAGCCCATCTCGTGCGTGACCACCATCATGGTCATGCCTTCCTTGGCCAGGTTGACCATCACGTCCAGCACCTCGCCGACCATCTCGGGGTCGAGCGCGGACGTGGGCTCGTCGAACAGCATGACGATGGGGTCCATCGACAGCGCACGGGCGATGGCCACGCGCTGCTGCTGGCCGCCGGAGAGCTGGCCGGGGAACTTGTCCTTGTGCGCCATCAGGCCCACGCGGTCGAGCATCTTGAGGCCGCGGGTCTTCGCCTCGTCGAGCGAGCGGCCGAGCACCTTCACCTGCGCGATGGTGAGGTTCTCGGTGACGGACAGGTGCGGGAACAGCTCGAAGTGCTGGAACACCATGCCCACGCGGCTGCGCAGCTTGGGCAGGTCGGTCTTGGGGTCGGTGAGGCTGATGCCGTCCACCGAGATGTCGCCCTTCTGGAAGGGCTCCAGCCCGTTGACGGTCTTGATCAGCGTGGACTTGCCCGAGCCGGACGGCCCGCAGACCACCACCACGTCACCCTTGTTGATCTGCACCGAGCAGTCGTGCAGCACCTGCACGGGGCCGTACCACTTGGAGACGTTCTTGATTTCGATCATGGCCATGGCTGGTTCTCTTTATCGGATGATCTGGACCTTGAGCTGGATGCGCCGCACGATCCACGACAGGCCGAGGCACATCACGAAATACAGGATGGCGGCGAGCAGGTAGGCCTCGACCGGGCGGCCGAGGTTCTTGCCCGCCGTCTCGAAGCCCTTGAGCATGTCGTACGCGCCGATGGCGTACACGAGCGACGTGTCCTGGAACAGGATGATGGTCTGCGTCAGGAACACCGGCAGCATGTTGCGGAACGCCTGCGGCAGGATCACGAGTTTCATGTTCTGCCCGTAGCTCATGCCCAGCGCGAAGCCCGCGTTCACCTGCCCCTTGGGGATGGACTGGATGCCGGCGCGCACGATCTCGGAGAAGTACGCCGCCTCGAAGGCGATGAAGGTGATGATCGCCGACATTTCCGCGCCGATCGGCCGGCCGATGGCGAACGGGATCAGCAGGAAGAACCACAGCAGCACCATCACCAGCGGGATGGAGCGCATCGTGTTGACGTAGGCCGCCGACGGGATCTCGAGGAACGGCTTGCCCGACAGGCGCATCAGCGCGAGCACCGTGCCGAAGACGATGCCGCCGATGGTGGCGACGATGGTCAGCCAGATCGAGAAGATGAAGCCCTTCGTGACGAACGGCCCGAGGACGTCCCAGCTGAAGAAGGAAAGGTCGAGGTTGCCCAGCATGTCAGTGCCCCCCGCCCATGCCGCCTGCCGCGACGAAGCCGGGCACCTGCGTCTTGCGCTCGATCACGCGCATGATGCGGTTGATGACGAAGGCCGACAGCGCGTAAAGCAGCGTCACGGCCAGGTACATCTCCACCGGGGCGGACGTCTCCTCGCCCGACTGCCGCGCGAAGAAGGTGAGCTCCGCGATCGACACCGCGAAAGCCACCGAGGAATTCTTGATGATGTTCATCGACTCGCTGGTCAGCGGCGGGATGACGATGCGCAGCGCCATCGGCAGCAGCACGTACTTGTAGACCTGCGGTGTCGAGAAGCCCAGGGCCATGCCCGCGTAGCGCTGGCCGCGCGGCAGCGCCTGGATGCCGGCGCGCACCTGCTCGGCCACGCGCGCCGAGGTGAACAGGCCCAGCGCCAGCACCACGAGCACCGTGGAAGGCACTTCCTTCATCGCGGGGAAGATGCCGGGGATGACGAAATACCAGAGGAAGATCTGCACCAGCAGGGGGATGTTGCGGAACAGCTCCACCCACCCGTTGGCAAAGCGCACCAGCCAGGGGCTGTTGGGTAGTGTGCGCAGCGTGCCGATGACAAGCCCTGCGACCAGCGCAACGACCAGCGACGACAGCGCGACGAGCAGCGTCCAGCCCCACGCTGAAATGATCCAGTTCAGGTAGGTCTGGTCGCCGCCCTTGGAAAAGCCCGCGAGGCAGCCTGAGACGACTTCACCCGTCGTGGTCTCCTTGCAGAAGACCTGCCAGTCCCAAGCCATTTTTCTCTCCTCTTTCTACGTATTCTCGCGGCCCCGAAGACTCTTGCGCTTTCTCGCTTACTTCTTCGCGTAGTCTTCCATCGGCTTGTCGTTCAGGTTCTGCCAGGCAGCCTTGGTGCTGTCCGACGCGGCCAGGCCCACCTTCACGTTCTTCGGCGGGATCGGCTGCATGAACCACTTGTCGTAGATCTTCTGCATGTCGCCGCTCTTGACCATCGCGGCGATGGTGTCGTTGCCCAGCTTCTTGAACGCGGGGTCGTCCTTGCGGATCATGATGGCGATCGGCTCGACCGACAGCACTTCGCAGCAGATCTTGAAGTCGGCGGGGTTCTTGGCGTTGGCGATGGCGCCGGCAACGATCTGGCCGTCCATCACGAACGCGTCGGCGCGGCCCGTCTCCAGCAGCAGGAAGCTGTCGGCGTGGTCCTTGCCGAACACCTCCTTGAAGTCGACGCCATTGGCGCGCTCGTGCTTGCGCAGGTGCTGCACGGACGTGGTCCCGGTGGTGGTGGCGACCGTCTTGCCGTTGAGGCCGTTGACGGAGTTGATGCCCGAGTTGGCCTTCACCGCGACGCGCACTTCCTCGACGAACGTGGTGTTCAGGAAGGCGACGTCCTTCTGGCGGGCCGTGTTGTTGGTGGTGGAGCCGCACTCGATGTCCACGGTGCCGTTCTGCACCAGCGGGATGCGGTTCTGCGACGTGACGGGCTGGTAGTTCACCTTCAGCGTCTTGCCGGCGGCCTTCTGCAGGTCGGCGATGATGCGCGAGCACACTTCGTAGTGGAAGCCGGCGTACTTGCCGTCGCCCAGCGTGTAGGACAGCGCGCCCGAGGACTCGCGCACGCCCATGGTGACCTGGCCCGAGGCCTTGACCTTGGCGATGGTGTCGTTGGCTTGCGCGAACGCGCCGGCGGCGCAGGCCACGAGGGCGGCGGCGAGCAGATGCTTCTTCATGCGTATCTCCTGTTTTGAAGCGGGGGTGTTGACAGCGGGATTCTAGGGACTCGGCAGTCCGGGGAAAGCAGGGTTTGTGCCCGGTGCCTTCCCTACTCCTGCAAACGCACGGGCTGCGTCAGTTTCTCGGGCACGAGCAGCGCCTCCACCTGCTCGCGCGTCATGATGCCCAGGCCCTGCGCCACCTCGTCGACGGGGCGGCCGGTGGCGATGGCGGTTTTCGCGATGAGCGCGGCCTTTTCGTAACCGATGATCGGGTTGAGCGCCGTCACGAGGGTGATGGACTCGCGCACGCGGCGCGCCAGCAGCTCGTGGTTGGCCTCGATGCCCTTGACGCAGTTCTCGTTGAGCGTGATGCAGGCATTGGTGAGGTGGTTGATGCTCTTGAAGAGGCTCCAGCCCATGATCGGCTCGAAGGCATTGAGCTGCAGCTGGCCCGCCTCCGACGCCATCGTCACCGTGACGTCGTTGCCGATCACTTCGAAAGCCACCTGGTTCATCACCTCGGGGATCACCGGGTTCACCTTGCCGGGCATGATCGACGAGCCGGCCTGCCGCGGCGGCAGCCTGATGTCGCCGAAGCCCGCCTGCGGGCCACTGGAGAGCAGGCGCAGGTCGTTGCAGGTCTTGGACAGCTTGGTCGCCACGCGCTTGAGCACGCCGGACAGCTGCACGAAGGCACCCGTGTCCTGCGTCGCCTCGACAAGGTTGTGCGCCTTCACCACGGGGATGCCGCTCTGCCCGGCCAGCAGCTTGCACGCGAGCTCCGCGTAACCATGGGGCGCGTTGATGCCGGTGCCGATGGCGGTGGCGCCGAGGTTCACTTCCTGGATCAGCGCGCGCGCTTCGCGCAGCCGCGCCTCGTCCTCCTCGATCATCACCGCGTAGGTGCTGAACTCCTGGCCGAGCGTCATCGGCACCGCGTCCTGCAACTGCGTGCGGCCGATCTTCAGCACGTTGCGGAACTCCTCGGCCTTCGCCGCGAAGCCGCCGCGCAATTGCGCCATCGCGGCGAGCAGGCGGTCGATGCCCATCCACAGCGCCAGCCGCACCGCGGTCGGGTAGACGTCGTTCGTGCTCTGCGAGGCATTGACGTCGTCGTTCGGGTGCAGGACGTCGTAGCGGCCTTTCTCGTGGCCGAGCACTTCGAGCGCGAGGTTCGCGATCACCTCGTTGGCGTTCATGTTGGTCGAGGTGCCGGCGCCGCCCTGGATCACGTCCACCACGAACTGGTCGTGGCAGCGGCCCTCCACCAGCTGCTCGCAGGCGCGCGAGATCGCATCCGCCTTGCGCTGTTCCAGCACGCCGAGCTGCAGGTTCGCCGTGGCGGCCGCCTTCTTCACGAAACCGAACGCGCGGATCAGCTCGGGCATTGCCGAGACCGGCGTGCCGGAGATCGGGAAGTTCTCCACGGCCCTGGCCGTGTGCACGCCCCAGTAGGCAGCGGCGGGGATCTGCTTGTCGCCGAGGAAGTCGTGTTCGACGCGGTAGGTCACGGGTTGGGCCATGTGCTTGCAATGGGCGCGAACTGTAGATTTGGCGCGCCCCGCACGCCAATGCCGTTTGCGCGGCCGATTATGCAAAAAATTTATGAGTATCGGCTGGCGCTACTGTGGCTGGCCAGGTAGGACCAGAGTGCCTGCACCGTCCCTTTGGGCGACTCCTTGCCCAAGGGTTTCTCCCTATAAGCGCGAACCTCCATCGTCATCGACAGGTTCTCGCCGCCCGCAGGCACGAGGCGCTTCGTGCGCAGCTCCTTCTTCACCGCGGAGTACGGCAGGAAGGCGATGCCGTGCCCTTCGAGCGCCATCACCTTCAGGCCTTCGGCCATGTCGGTTTCGTAGACGCGGTCGAGGTGGATGGCGGTACCGGCTTCCTTGAGGATCAACTCCGTGACGCGCCCGAGGTAGGCCCCCGGCGCGTAGCCCAGGTACGGCAACGGATGCCCCGCGCGGCCCGGCAGCCGGAAGATGGGCTCGCCATGCGAATCGCCCTTGCAGTAGGGCGCGAGCGATTCCTCGCCGAGGGCGACCATCTCGTAGCGGTCGCTGTCCAGCTGCAGCGGCTGCGAGGGGTGGTGGTAGGCGATGAGCACGTCGCAGCCGCCTTCGACCAGGCGCATCGCGGCGTCATGCACGTTCAGCGCGATGAGCCGGCTCTTGATCGGCCCGAACTTCTCGCGCAGGCTCGACACCCACGCCGGGAAGAACGTGAAGGCCAGCGTGTGCGGCACGGCGAACTCGATCACGTCCTTGCCCGCGGCTGCATGCCCGCGCAGCATCGCGCGCGTGCTCTGCAGCGCCTGCAGCATCTCCAGCGACTGCGCGTAGAGCGTCTCGCCCGCGGGCGTGAGGCGCGTGGGGTAAGAGCTGCGGTCCACGAGGTCCGTGCCGGCCCACGCCTCCAGCGCCTGGATGCGGCGCGAGAAGGCCGGCTGCGTCACGTGCCGCAGCTGCGCGGACCGGCTGAAGCTGCGCGTTTCGGCGAGGCTCACGAAGTCCTCGAGCCACTTGGTCTCCATGCCGCGATTATTGCTTTCGCTGCTTCGCCTTCAAGATTTCGCGGCGCTCGAGGCTCTCTTTCGGCCAATGTTCGTTCAATTCGTAGAACTCGGGCACCGCGTTCGCGCCTTCCGGCAGCACCACCCACGGCTGCTTCGTGGACGTGTAGATGTGGATGTCCGGCGGCAGCAGGTCGGGGTTGTCGAGCGTGCCCACGCGCATGAAGTTCACCGACGGCCCCGCGCCCGAGTAGTGGCTCCACACCGCGATGCGGCAGCGCGGGCAGCGCGCGATCTTCTGGCCCTTGCCGCTGTCGGAGGGCGTGTCGACCAGTTCCACCTCGCCCGAGAGCAGCTGCACGCGGTCGGCCTCGATCATCGCGTTGAGCGCGAACGACGCGCCCGTCTCGCGCTGGCACCAGCGGCAGTGGCAGCAGTGCACGTAGAGCGGCCGCGTCATCATCCGGTAGCGCACATGGCGGCAATCGCAGCCGCCTTCGGCCGGAAACGCGCTCACTTCAGCGGACATTGGCACCCCTTGTCGAAGATGATCTTCCACACGCCCGGCGCTTCCTGCCGCCAGATCGACATGAAGCGGCCGATGAGCGTGCCCTTCGGGTCGTACACCGGGCCCGTGGACAGCGCGAGGTTGCCGGAGTCCAGCACCTGCACGTCGTCGGGCTCCCACGAGAAAGGTGCTTCCGGGCGCTGGTAGAAGCGCGCCCATGCATCGGCCACGGCCTTCTTGCCGCGCGTCGCCTGCGGGCTGAAGAAGATGGTCTCTTCCGCAAGGTAGCTCGTGAACGCGGCGTGGTCGCGCACGGCCATCGTGCGCGCGAAGGCGATCTCGGTGGCGCGCACTTCTTCCGTCGCCTGCGCGAGGCGCTGCGCCGCCGGCAGCGGCACCGGCGTGGGCGGCGGTGCACTTGCGCAGCCCGCAAGCAGCGCCGCGACCAGGAGCGGGGCCAGCAGCTTCATCGTCATCTCCTCAGGCCTTCTTCGGCCAGTGTTCCGCGAACACCGCAGCGACGGTGGGCAGCGCCTCGATGCGTTGCAGCGTGGCGAAGAACGCCGGCCGGTGCTGCTGCAGGTGCTGCCGCGTGCCGGACCAGCGCGTGACCACCGCCGCGAGGTAGTCCAGCGCACCGGCGAACTCGCCGCCGAGGTATTCGCCGTTGCCGTCGAAGAGGTCCGCGAAGATTTCCCAGTGGCGATACAGCTGCTGGCGCGTGCCGGCGCGGATGGCATCCAGCGCGGTTTGCGCTGTATCCGTGGTCCAGCGCTCGGGGTAGTCGCCGATGCTGATCGCGCTGTAGCAGTTGGCGGCGATGAACACCAGCCCTCGCAGCACGCGCGCACGCGCCGCAGCGTCGTTCGGCAGCAGGCCCGTGTCGGGATACAGCAGCCCCAGCTGGATGAGGATCGCGGCGCTTTCGGACATCACGCTGCCGTCGGGGAACACGACCGTGGGGATCTGCTTGAGCGGGTTCACGCGTGACAGCTCCTCGACCGCGGAATCCTTCTCCCAGCTCGACGCATGCACCTTGAGGTACTGCGCGCCGCAGACTCGCAGCGCGACTTCGGCGGCGGCGGAGCCGGAGCCCTGCGTGCCGTACAGCGTGAAGATCTCGGGTGGCGTTTCAGGCATGGCGTTCTCCCTTCAGGTCAGGACGCGAGGATGGCCCAGCGCTCGTGGTCGCGCCAGCGCCCGGCTATCTTGAGGTAGCGCGGCGAGTAGCCTTCCAGCGCGAAGCCGCAGCCGCGCGCGAGCGCGATCGACGCGGCATTGCCGGGCTGGATGTTGGCTTCGAGGCGGTGCAGCTTCATGCGCGTGAACGCATCGCGCACCACGGCGCGCAGCCCTTCCTTCATCAGCCCCTGCCCCTCGAAGCCCGCGAACGCGTAGTAGCCGAGGTAGGCGCTCTGGAACAGGCCGCGCACGATGTTGGAGACGTTGACGAGCCCGGCGATCTCGTTCGTGTCCTTGCGGCAGACGAACCACGTGCAGCTCGCCGGGTCCGCGCAGCGCCGCAGGAACATGCGGTACTTCGCCGGCGTGTCCGGCGCCGCCACCCAGGCGCCGTGCAGCTTGCGGCTGGCCTGCACGCGCGCGAGGAACTCGCGCTGGTCCGCCGCCGCGGGGTGACGCAGGTAGATGCGCGAGGTGGCCATGAGGAGCCGAAGAATACACGCTGCGCCTCACGCGTGCGCCACGGGCAGGTGCGCCCAGTTGGTGGTGTATTGCGGCGTGCGCCATTGCTGCTTCATCGTCCACGACCGCGCGTCGCCGCCGACGCCGGCCGCCGCGAGCTGCAGCGTGCCGCGGCCGAAGCGGTCGTTGATGCGGTCCATGGCGGCGCCGAGCTTGCGCACGCGCGGCTCGTCGGGCGCGTCGTCCTCCAGGTCGAGCTCGCCCTGCTCCACGTGCGCATCGCGCAGGTCCAGCAGCATCACGCCGGCCTTGTGGATGCGGAAGCCGGGCCGGAAGATTTCGCGCAACCCGCGCAACGCGGATTGCACGATCGCCGCCGTGTCCGCCGTCGGCCGGCGCAGCGGCACGGTCGCCGAACGCGCGTACTGCTTCTCGTGCGTGCGGAAGGGATTGGTGTGCACGAACACCAGCACCTCGGCCGCGACGCTGCCGTCCTGGCGCAGCTTGAAGGCCGCGCGCGTGGCGTACTCGCTCACGGCTTCTTCCAGCGGCGCGAGCGTGGTGACCGGGTCGCCGAAAGCGCGCGTGCACGCCACCTGCTTGCGCGGCGCGGGCTGGTCTTCGAAGGCCATGCAGGGCGTGCCCTGCAGCTCGCGCACGGTGCGTTCCACCACGACGCTGAAGCGCCGCCGCGCGACCACCGGGTCCATGCGCACGAGGTCCAGCATCGTGCGCACCCCTTCGGCTTCGAGCTGCTTCGAAATCTGGCGGCCGATGCCCCACACCTCGCGAGCTTCGGTGGCTTCGAAGAAGGATTCGAGTTCGTCCTGCGGCACGGCGGCGAGGTTGCACACTTGCGCAAGGTGCGCCGGGTAGGGCGCGCCCGGCTTCCGATCGGCTTCCTTGGCCACATGGTTCGCGAACTTCGCCAGCGTCTTGGTCGGCGCAATGCCGATGCCGCACGGCACGCCGATCCAGTGCGCGATGCGCTCGCGGACCTTGTGGGCGCGCGCGACGAGATCGCCCGGCACGCCCGTCACATCGATGAAGCATTCGTCGATGGAGTAGATCTCCTGCGAAGGCCCGAGCCCCGCCGCGATCGCCATCATGCGGTTGCTCATGTCGCCGTAGAGCGTGAAGTTGGCCGAGAGCGCGACGATGCCGGCGTCCGGCAGCCTGCGCTTGATGTACGGCCACGGCTCCGCCATCGCGATGCCCAGTGCCTTGGCCTCGTTGCTGCGCGCGATCGCGCAGCCGTCGTTGTTGGAGAGCACGATCACCGGCCGCCCGCGCAGGCTGGGGCGGAACACGCGCTCGCAGCTCACGTAGAAGTTGTTGCCGTCCAGCAGCGCGTACATGGCTTCAACGGAAGCGCTTGATGGTGGACGTCACGACACCCACGACCACGAGCCGCTGCGCCTCCGCGTCCTCGAACACGATATCGGGGAATGTAGGGTCCGCCGCACGCAGCTTCACGCGCCCGGCGCGCTTGTGCAGGTACTTCACGGTGAAGTCGTTGTCCACCTCCGCCACCACGATGTCGCCGTGGTGCGGCACCAGCGCGCGGTTGACGACGAGGATGTCGCCGTCGGCGATGCCGGCGGCGAGCATCGAGGTGCCGCGCACGCGCCAGAAGAACGTGGCGCTGGGGTGCGTGATGAGCAGCTCGTTGAGGTCGTGGCGCTTGACGCTGAAGTCGTCGGCCGGCGACGGGAAGCCTGCGCGGACCGTGCCCTGCACCATCGGCAGGGGCAGCGGCGGCCCGGCAACGAAGGGCCACAAGGCGTGAGCGGAACTACTGGTCACCCATACAGTATAGGCGCTGAAGCGGCTTCGAGGCGGCTTTTCAGCTCGGCGAGGTCCGCTTGCAAGCGGTCCGTGAGGTCCGCCGCGACGTCGTCGCCATCGCCTTGCCGTGCGCGTGCCCACAGCGGCGCGTAGCGCTCGGGATCGGATGCCACAAGCGTTGTCGCGAGTTCGCGCGCGGTGGCGGGAAGCACATGCGTGAGGCCCGCGTACGCGAGCAACGCATCGGCCGTGAGCGCGGCCAGCATCTCGTCGCCGAGCTGGACCATGGACTTGCCTTGCGGCGAAGTGCGGTTCATCCAGCGTGCCGCTGTCAACGCGCCGGTGCCGCCGATCAACGCACCCAGCAAGGTCGCGGCGCCCATCGTGAGGCCGCCGCTCAGCAGGTCGACCTTCGCACCCGCAAGTGCACCCGCGGCGACGCCCGCGGCCGCGCCCGCGACGCCGGCTTGCGGCGCATCGACGGGGTCGTGCACGATGAAGTCGCGCGAGACCGCCGTCGACGCGGCGGCCGGCGGCTCGCGCCCATGCAGCTGCGCGATTTCGCCCATCGTCGCGCCCAGGCCTTGCTCGACTCGCTGCAGCAACGCAGCCATGGCCTCCTCGCGCGCCTGCAGGTTCGCGTCGCGTTCGCTGCTGCTGATCAACCGTCGCACGGAGAAAGGCGCGGTCTTCACTTCCTCGGCATCGCGCGCGGCCTGCAGCAGGAACTGCGCGAGGCACCGCACGCCCACGCGCGAGAGCACCGTCACGAAATACGGGTCGCGAAGATCCACCACGATCCGATGGGCCGCCCGGCGCGCACGCCAGCGCGCGTAGAACGCGAGCGCCGCGCGCGGCAGCATCACCACGATGAAGAGCAAGCCCACATACAGCGCCACCCAGTGCCGCGCCTCCGCGCGCGCCACCTGCACGCCCGAGCGGAAGTGCATGCGCTCGAGGTCCGCGACCGTGAAGCCGTCGAGCGGCAGCAACGCGACGACGGGCGCGAACAGCGCGCGCAGGAAGGCGTGAACCTGCGGCAGGTCGAGCAGCGTGCTTTCCCAGCCCACGCGGTACTCGCGCACGAGGCCGCCGACGACGATCGAAACCGCGACGCCGAGAGCCCACGCCGCTGCGGACGCATGCAGCACCTGCTGCAAGCGCCAGGTCTCCACCTGGCCCGCCACGCGCCACCAGAGCATTCGGAATGTCGCGGCGATGGACGAGCGCAAGCTGCCGCGCACGCGTTGCCCCTCGTGCGGCCAGCGCGCGATCCAGCGCCCGAGGAAGCCCGCCGTCGGCGGCGGGTCGCTGCGGCTGCGATGCAGCAGCGGCGCCGCCGCGAGCGCGACGTACACGGCGATGTTCCACGCCAGGAACAGCAGCAGCGGCGGCGACAGCATGTTCACGTGCTGCGGGTTGCCGATGCGGTCCAGCGCCGCGCCGAAGCAGAAGCCGGCCAGCGGCAGCAGCCACGTGAGCATCGGCTGGGCGGCATGCGCCTGCTCCAGCGCCGCGATGCGCGACTCGCGCGGTGTCACCAGGTCAAGCACGCGCCGCGCGCGCTCCTGCAGGTAGCGCGCCGATTCGGGTGCGGCGCGCCACGCCTCTTCCTCGATGCGCTCGCGTTCCGCGCCGTGCAGGATGCGCCCGTGCACGTCCGCGGTTTCGATGGCCTGCACCAGCAGCAGCCGCCGCGCCGCGGCTTCGTCGAGCGTGAGGGTTCCCGCCGGTTCGGCCACCGCTTCGTTCGTTCAGGCCAGCGTGGCCGGGTCGAGGTTGGCGCCGCAGACGATGAGGCACACCGTCTCGTCGCGCGCAGGCTTGTACGCGCCGGTGTGAAGCGCGGCCAGCGGCAGCGCAGCCGCGGGCTCCACGGCCAGCTTCATCTGCTTCCACAGCCACAGCTGCGCTTCACGGATGGCGGCGTCGGGCAGCAACAGCGCCTCGGCGACGTGCCGCGATGCGATCTCCCACGCGATCGAACCGATGCGCTTCGCACCCAGCGAATCCGCCGCGATGCCGCTCACGGGCACGTCGACGGGCTCGCCCTTTTCGCGCGCGCAATGCAGCGTCGGGGCCAGTTCGGGCTCGAGGGCGACCACGCGTGCGCGCTGCTCGAACCACGATGCCACGCCGGCGATGAGCCCGCCGCCGCCGACGCTCACGAGCACGCTGTCAGGCGCACCGCCGCCCTGCTCCTCGACTTCCTTCGCGAGCGTGCCGGCGCCGGCCACCACTTCCGGCTGGTCGTACGCGTGCGTGAGCAACGCGCCGGTTTCCTTCTGGCGCGCGAGGCACGCCTCGAGCGCTTCGGCGTACACCGCGCCGGTGACGACGAGCTGCGCGCCCAGCTGGCGCAGCTTGGCCTGCTTGGACGGGCTGGACAGCGTGGGCACGAACACCTCGCACTTCACGCCGAGCGCCTTGGCTGCCGCGGCCGTGGCGATGCCGGCGTTGCCGCCCGATGCGACGATCACGCCCGCGGAAGGAATGGGGTTGGCCAGCAGCCGGTTGAGCATGCCTCGCGCCTTGAAGCTGCCGGATGTCTGCAGGTGCTCGAGCTTGAGCCACACCTCGGCGCAGTCGATACCGACCGACGCGCCAGGCATCTTCCACAAGGGCGTGCGCCGGATGAAATCGGGTGCGCGCTGTTCAGCCAGCGCAGCAGCTTCGGCAATCAGCGAAGGGTTCACCCCTCCAGCTTAAGCCCTTTCGGCAGCGGAAACTTCACCGTCTCCACGATGCCGTCCATCTTGCGCACGGCGACCGCGCCCTGCGCCTTGATGCGGTCGATGACTTCCTTGACCAGCACCTCGGGCGCCGACGCGCCGGCCGTGAGGCCCACGCGCGACTTGCCCTCGATCCATTCGGGCTTGAGCTCGGCCGGGCTGTCGACCATGTACGCCGGAACGCCCAGCTTGCGCGCGAGCTCCGCGAGGCGGTTGCTGTTGGAGCTGGTGGGGCTGCCCACCACGATCATCACGTCCACCTCGCGCGACATCAGCTTGACCGCGTCCTGCCGGTTCTGCGTCGCGTAACAGATGTCCTGCTGCTTCGGCTCGCGGATGCTCGGGAAGCGCGCGCGCACGGCCGCGGTGATCTCGGCCGCGTCGTCCACGGACAGCGTCGTCTGCGTCACGACGGCAAGCTTTTCCGTCTGCAGCGGCGAGACGCGAGCGACGTCTGCCACGTCCTCCACGAGGTGGATGCCATGGTCCAGCTGGCCCATCGTGCCTTCCACTTCGGGGTGGCCCTTGTGGCCGATCATGATGAACTCGTAGCCCTCCTTCGCGAGCTTGGCCACCTCGACGTGCACCTTGCTCACGAGCGGGCAGGTGGCGTCGAAGATCCGGAAGCCCCGCTGCTCGGCTTCTTCCTGCACCGCCTTGCTCACGCCGTGCGCGGAGAACACGAGCGTGGCGCCCGGCGGCACGTCGGAGAGCTCCTCGATGAAGATCGCGCCCTTGGCCTTGAGGTCGTTGACCACGAAGGTGTTGTGCACGATCTCGTGGCGCACGTAGATCGGCGCGCCGAACTTCGCCAGCGCCCGCTCGACGATGTCGATGGCCCTGTCGACCCCGGCGCAAAAGCCCCGGGGCTCGGCCAGAATGACTTCTTCCACCGTCACAACACCCCGATGACGTGCACTTCGAACGTCACGGGCTGCCCTGCGAGTGGATGGTTGAAGTCGAACAGCACGGCGTCCTCGGCGAGTTTCTGCACGGCGCCAGCATACTGGCCCTTGCCGTCGGGCGCGGTGAACTGCACCACCTCGCCCACCGCGTACTGCTCGTCGGGGTCGCCCATCTGGCGCAGCAGCTTGCGCCCGACCCACTGCACCATCTCCGGGTTGCGTGCGCCGAACGCCTCGCCCGCGGGCAGGTTGAACGTGACGTGTTCGCCCTCCTCCAGCCCGACGAGGCGCTGCTCGACGGCGGGCGACAGCTCGCCGCTGCCGAGCGTGAGCGTGGCGGGTTTCTCGTGGAAGGTGTTGATGATGTCGCCACCGGGGCCGGCCAGGCGGTAATGCAGCGTGAGGAAGGAGCCCGCCTGGACGCGGGGCAAGGTGGAAGGCATGGGAGTCCCGATAAGATGGCCCCATTGTAAAAAGCCCGGCCCGCCAACGGGTTGAGCCCGCGCAAAGCCCCTCCCCATGCCCCTGAAGGACCTGCCGGCCGATGCCCAGCCGCGCGAGAAACTGCTCGCGCGGGGCGCGGCCGCGCTCTCGGACACCGAGTTGCTCGCACTGCTGCTGCGCACCGGCACGGCCCGGCGCGGCGTGCTGCAGATGGCCGAGGACGTGCTCCGGCGCTTCGACGGCCTGAGCGGCCTGCTGCATGCGCGCGCGGACGACCTGAAGCAGGTGCATGGCCTGGGCGGTACCGCCAAGCGCGCCGAGCTCGTCGCCGTGATGGAGCTCGCGCGGCGCGCGCTGGCCCAGCAGTTGAAGCAGCGCGAAGTGTTCGCCTCGCCCGGCGACATCCGCAATTTCCTGCAGGCGCACCTGGCCCATCGCCAGCACGAGGTGTTCGCGGTGGTGTTCCTCGACACGCAGCACCGGATGATCGCGATGGAGGAACTCTTCAGCGGCACGCTGACCCACACCAGCGTGTACCCGCGAGAAGTCGTCCTGCGCGCCCTGCACCACCACGCCGCGTCGGTGGTGCTCGCGCACAACCACCCGAGCGGTACGGTGCAGCCCTCGCGCGCGGACGAGGCGCTCACGCAGGCGCTCAAGTCCGCGCTGGCACTGGTGGATGTCCGGGTCGCGGACCACGTGATCGTCGCGCAGGGCAAGGCGACGTCGATGGCGGAGCGGGGGTACCTGTGAAATTCAAGTCGCTGCAGGACCTGAAGTCGGTCCGCGCGCAGCTGGAAGAGCAGCAGAAGCACCGGCAGGAGGCCGAGGCGCGGCGCAAGGAGGCCGAGCGCAAGGCGCATGCGGAGAAGAACCTCTTCCAGCGTGCCGCGGGCCAGGTGCAGCCGCTGCGCGCGCATGGCCGCGCGAACCTGTCGCTCGACCCGCCGGCGCCGATCCCGGTGCAGCGCCAGCTCGACGAGCAGCGCGTACTGCAGGAGTCGATCAGCGACGAGTTCGACGCGGCCACGCTGCTCGACGTGGACGACGCGCTGAGCTTCCGCCGCCCCGGCATCGGCATGGACGTCACGCGCAAGCTCAGGCGTGGCGAGTGGACCATCCAGGCGGAGATCGACCTGCACGGCCTGCGCCGCGAAGAGGCCCGCGACGCGCTCGGCGCCTTCATCCGCGAGTCGCACAAGCAGGGCCTGCGCTGCGTGCGCGTCGTGCACGGCAAGGGCCTCGGCTCACCCGGCAAGACGCCCGTGCTCAAGGGGCGCGTGCACAGCTGGCTGGTGCAGAAGAACGAGGTGCTCGCGTTCGTGCAGGCGCGGGGGGACGAGGGGGGCGCGGGGGCGGTGGTGGTGCTGCTGAAGCCTTCCTGAGGCAGGAGCCGGCTCCTATGCGCATGCTGGATGCGGATAGAAGCGGATAGAAGCGCATAGAATCTCATAGCACATCCTGCCTTACCTGCAGCCCTTCGAGGACGTCAACAAGCGCGTCTCACGGCTGGCGGCGAACATCCCGCTGATTCGTGCGAACCTCGCGCCCCTTTCCTTCGCGGATGTGCCGCGCGAGAGCTACACGGAGGCCATCCTCGCGGTCTACGAGCAGAACAGTACCGACGTGCTCAAGGATGTCTTCGTGTGGGCTTACGAGCGATCGGCGGGTCAATACGCTGCGGTTCGGCAGTCGATGGTCGAGCCCGACCCGATTCGCCTGAAGTACCGTGCGCAACTGCGAGACCTGATCGGCGAGATGGTGCGCTCGCAGATCACGCGCTCCCAGGTCGTGCGCAAGGTCTCGACCTGGGCGAAAGTCGGTGTCGCGGCAAAGGACAAGGTGCGTTTCGAGGAGCTTGCACAGGAGGAACTGCTCAACCTGCACGAGGGCAACTTCTCACGCTACCGCATCCGCCCCTCGGAGTTCGAGGCCTGGTGGAAGGTCCGGAAGCGATAGTTCGCGCCCGCTACCCGTGCGTGTTGCGCATCCAGTCCGCCGTATTCGCGAACGATTCCTTCAGGCGCGCACGCAACGCTTCGTCCACACCCACCTCGCCCATCGCCTGGTCCATGCACGCGAGCCACTGGTCGCGCTCCCGGATGCCGATGCGAAAAGGCATATGCCGCATGCGCAGGCGCGGGTGGCCGAAACGGTCTTCGTAGTGGCTGGGGCCGCCCAGCCAGCCGCACAGGAACCAATACAGCTTCTGGCGCGCGTTCACCAGGTCGGTGCCGTGCGCGGCGCGCAAATCCTTGTACTGCGGCTCGAGGTCCATGAGGTCGTAGAACCGCTCGACGAGCTGGTGCACCTTCTCCTCGCCGCCGATCACTTCGAACGGGGTCGTCATCCCGCGATTGTCACTCGGGCGCCTTGCGCAGCGTCTCGACGACAGGTCGGTTGAGGACCTCGCGCAAGCCCCACCACCCCGCGGCGAGCGCTAGTACGGCGCCTGCGGCAGAGCCGGCCAGCGGCACGAGCGGCGACGCGGTCCAGTTGAAATCGAACGCGTACTTTGCGAGGCCCCAGCCGACGATGGCTGCAACCACACTCGCGAGAAAGCCCGCCAGCAGGCCCACGCCCGCCAGCTCCGCACGCTGCACCTGCCTCAGCAGCGAGCCGCGCGCGCCGACCGCGCGCATGATCGCGAACTCGCGTGCGCGCTCCTCGCGCGTGGCGGTCACGGCCGCGAACAGCACGACCACGCCGGCCGCGAGCGTGAAGCCGAACAGGAACTCCACCGCGCGGATCACCTTGTCCAGCACGCTTTGCACCTGGGAGATCGTCGCCGTCATGTCGACGGCGGTGATGTTCGGAAATGCACGCACCAGCTCGTTGTCGAAACCCTTCTTCGCCGGCGCGCGGAAAGCGCCCATGTAGGTCGCCGGCACATCGGGCAGCTTCGCCACGGGGTACATCACGAAGAAGTTCGCGCGCATCGACGTCCAGTCGACCTTGCGCAACGAGGTGATCTTCGCCTCCGCCGGCGTGCCCGCGATGTCGAAGCGCAGCGTGTCGCCGAGCTTCAGGCCCAGCGTGGTCGCAATGCCTTCTTCCACGCTGACCGCGCCGCTTTCTTCCGGCGTCCAGCGCCCCGCCACCACCTCGTTGTGCGGCGGCTTGTCGGCGGCGAACGAGAGGTTGAACTCGCGGTCCACGAGGCGCCGCGCCCGGTCCTCGGCGAAGTCGTCGGGCGTGACGGTGCGCCCGTTCACCGCGACGAGGCGGCCCCGGAACATCGGGTACCAGTCGAGGCGCTGCACGCCGGCCTCGCGCAGTGCCTTCACGAACGCCTCGCTCTGCTCGGGCATCACGTTGATCACGAAGCGGTTGGGCGCATCCGGCGGCGTGGCCTGCCGCCAGCTCGCGATGAGGTCGGTGCGCAGCAGCACGAGCAGCACCAGAGCGAGCAGGCCCACGGCCAGCGCGCTCGATTGCACGACGGTGTAGGAAGGCTTGGCCGAGACCTGGCGCGTGGCCAGCACCAGCCAGCGCGGCGCGGTCGACTCGTTCACCGACGCACGCAGCACTTTCACCGCGAGCCAGCTCAGTCCCGCGAACACCAGCACGGCCCCCGCGAAGCCGCCGACGGCGATGAGCCCCAGCTTCAAGTCGCTGCTCGCCGCGAGCAGCAGCGCGGCAAACCCGGCCACGCCGATCGCCAGCACCGCGATGGACGCCGGCTTGAGGTTGCCCACGTCGCGCCGGATGACGCGCAGCGGCGGAACCTGCGCCAGCTGCAGCACGGGCGGCAGGCCGAACGCCAGCAGCAGCGTGAGCCCCATGCCGAGCCCGAACAGCACCGGCCACGCGCTCGCGGCCGGCAGCGACGTCTCGACCAGGCTGCCCAGCAGCATGACAAACACGAAGTGCACGCCGAACCCGATCGCCACGCCGAGCAGGCTGGCGAACAGGCCCACCATCGTGAACTCGAACGCGTACGACCACGCGATCGTGCGCTGGCTCTGCCCCAGCACGCGCAGCATCGCGCAGTCGTCGAGGTGGTTGGCCGCGAAGCCGCGCGCCGCGAGCGCCACCGCAACGGCGCTGAGCAGCGCCGCGAGCAGCGCGACGAGGTTGAGGAATTTCTCCGCGCGGTCCAGCGTCTGCCGCATCTCGGGCCGGCCGCCTTCGAGCGATTCGATGCGCACGCCCCGCACGTCCGGCTTCTTCGCTTCCTGCACGGCCCAGTCGGCGAAGCGCGCGACGTCGCGGTCCGCGCCGGCGACCGCGAGGCGCCAGCTGATGCGGCTGGCGGGCTGCACGAGGCGCGTGGCCGGGATGTCGGCCTCGTTGAGCATCACGCGCGGCGCGAAGTTCATGAAGCCGGCGCCGCGGTCCGGCTCCAGCGTGATCACGCGCGCGATGCGCATTTGCGCGTCGCCCAGCAGCAGCGCGTCGCCCATGCCCAGGCCCAGCGCCTCCAGCAGGGGCGCCTCGACCCACGCTTCGCCGCGCGCCGGCACGTCGCGCGTGACGGCGCCCGTCGCTTCGGGTGACGCGGCCACCTGCAGGCTGCCGCGCAAGGGATAGCCGGGCGGCACGGCCTTCAATGCAACGAGCCGCGACGCGCCGCCTTGCGCATCGGGCGCGCGCGCCATCGTCGGGAAAACCATCGTCGACACGGTGGCCAGCCCGAGCGAACGGGCTTGCTGCGCGAAAGCCTTAGGCGTCGGGTTGTCGCTCACCACCACCGCGTCGCCCCCGAGCAGCTGGCGCGCATCCCGAGCGAGGCCGCCCTTCAGCCGGTCCGCGAAGAAGCCCACGGCCGTCAGCGCGGCCACCGCCAGCGTCACCGCGACGATCACGAGCCGCAGTTCGCCGGCGCGCAGGTCGCGCCACAGGCTGCGCCAGGCCAGGCGCGACACGGAGGTTTCCATGGTGGCGACGGTACCGCAGAAATGTGAGGGCGGAATGAGCATGGCACCCCACCGGGATGTAGACTTTCGCGTACACGAGGTTGGAAGGGGTCGACATGCCAGTCTTCAACGGCACGGCGCTCGCCGAGACGCTCACCGGCAGCACGGGCGACGACACACTGCTGGGCGCTGGCGGCAACGACCGCCTCATCACGCGCGACGGCAACGACTCGGTCGAAGGCGGCGACGGCGACGACGAGATCAACGGCTTCGGCACCATCGCCAGCTACAACTTCTTCAACTCCTCGGGCAACAAGATCGCCCGCGGCGGCAACGGCAACGACTTCGTCTTCGGCGGCCGCGGCAACGACACGCTGTACGGCGACGCGGGCAACGACGTGCTCGTGGGCGACTCGGGCGACGACACGCTCGATGGCGGCGCGGGCGTGGACGCGATGAGCGGCGGCGCGGGCAATGACACCTTCTACGTCCGCGACCTCACCGACTTCATCTCCGATACGTCCGGCACCGACCGCGCGATCGTGTCCGTGAATTTCGCGAAGCTGCCCACGAGCGTCGAGTCCGTCACCTATGTCGACGGCGCCCTGCCGATCCCGTACTGGCTCGATGCGCTGCTGCACGACAACTCCAACGGCGGGCGCTACCTCGACATCCTCGGCGCCGCGCGCACGCTGGGCTACGCCTTTCCGACCGCGATGCCCACGTACCTGACGGAGGCGCAGGACACGCGGGGCTGGACGCCGTTCACCGCGGCGGAACAGGCGGCGGCACGGCTGGCCCTGGACTACATCAGCACCGTGATCGACGTGCGGTTCGTGCCGGTGACCGACACCGACACCACCAACGTCATCTCGTTCAGCAACAACCTCCACGACGGCACCTTCGGCACCAACGGCCATGGCTACACGCCCGCGACGGTGCCGCGCGGCAACGACGTGTTCATGAACACGGGGCTCATCGCGGCGGCGCTGGCGGACAACACCTTCGGTGCAGTGGTGCTGATCCACGAACTCGGCCACGCGCTGGGCCTGAAGCATCCGCACGACGAGGGCTCCACGCCCTCCGAGCCGCCGTACCTGCCCGACGCCGAGGACACGCGGCTGTGGACGGTGATGTCGTACACCGACAACCGGGTCTCGTGGCACTACGCCTACCGCGACCTCGACATCGCGGCGCTGCAATACATGTACGGCCCCAGCCGCACGTCGCGCACCGGCAACGACACGTACACGCTCAGCGAGACGGCACCCAACTTCATCTGGGACGGCGCGGGCACGGACACGATCGACGGCTCCGGCCTGTCGCGCGGCCTGACGCTCTACCTCGCGCCCGGGTACTGGGGTTTCGTGGGCGCGTCGAAATCCTCGCTCATCACCTCGGCGGGGCAGGTCACGGTGAATTTCGGCACGACCATCGAGAACGCGACCGGCAGCGCGTTCGCGGACACGATCACCGGCAACGACGCCGCCAACGTTCTGCAAGGCCGCGGCGGGGACGACACGCTCTCGGGCGGCGCCGGCACGGACACGGCGGTGTACCGCGGCGCGCGCAGCGACTACACCATCACGTACAGCAACGCCGCGTCGGGCTACGTCGTGCAGGACAACGTGGCCGGCCGCGACGGGCGCGACCTCGTGCGGGACATCGAACAGCTGCAGTTTTTCGATCGCACCATCAACACCTCGGCCGGCGACGGCGCGGCGCGCGGCGACCTCCTGCTTGCCGTCGGCGTGTACCGCGGCTTGTACGGCGCCGCGCCGCCGCGTGCGGCCTTCGACGACGCGGTGCGCAGTGTCGCCATCTCGAGCGTGCCGGGCTATGCGTCGGCCGTCGCTTCGAGCTTCGTCGCGCAGGCCACCGACGCGTTCACCGGCAGCGTGATGTCGAACTTCGGCATCACCGCGAACGCGCTCGGCGGTGCGACGCCGTCGGCGAGTTTCGACGCACTGCGCGGGGCGCTGTCGCAGATCTTCGAGCTCTTCGCGCTCGCCCGCGGGCAGGTCGTGCTGAACATGGCGACGCTGCTGCGCGGGCTGGAGGCGGACGCCGTCTTCGGCGGCGTCGCACGCACATGGAATGCGCGCGTGGGCGCCGACCTGGACACGCTTGCGCCGCTTGCCCTTGTCGGCGTGCACGAAGATCCTCCACCAGTTTGAGGGCGCGCAAACCCTGAGCGTGCACGCGTGCGCGGGGCGGCTACACTCGGCCGCGCAACACGACAACAATGCAGTAGCAGTATGCCTTTGATCAACGGCACTGCCGGGGCGGACACGCTCACCGGCGGGCCCGGCGAGGACGTCATCGACGCCGGGGACGGGAACGACACCATCGATGCGGGCGCCGGCCCGGACAGCATCCGCACCGGGGACGGCATCGACACCGTGCAGGGCGGCGACGGCGACGACGACATCAACGGGTACTGGGGCGCGGACGGGCCCTACATGTACCCGGTCACCGGCTCCAAGGTCATCGACGGCGGCAACGGGGACGACCTGGTCGTCGGCGGGACGTCGGCCGACACGCTCCTGGGCGGCGCCGGCGACGACTACATCGTCGGGCGCGACGCCAACGACTCGATCTCCGGCGGCGCGGGCGACGACATGCTGGCGGGCGACGCCGGCGACGACACGCTGTCCGGCGGCGCCGGCGTCGACCTGGTCAGCGGCGGCCTCGGCAACGACACCTACTACATCACGGACCTCACCGACTTCGTGTGGGACACCGGGGGCACCGACCGCGCGATCGTCTCGGCCAGTTTCGTGAAAGTGCCGTCGATGATCGAGAGCGTCACGTATGTGGACGGGGCCCTGGCATTGCCGTACTGGATCGACGCACTGGTCGACGACCTGGGCAACGGCGGCCTGTTCGGCACGCTGCTCGAAGGGTCCGGGACCTACTCGTACGCCTTCCCCGCGTCGCAGCCTTCGTACGACACGCACCCGGAGAACGCGGTGGGCTGGCAGTCGTTCGGGCCGACGGAGATCGCATCGGCCACCGCGGCGCTCGCATACATCAGCAGCGTGGTCGACCTGCGGTTCTTGAGGACGGCGGACCCCGCGACGTACAACACGATCGCTTTCGCGAACAACTCGCAGCCCGACTCCAGCGGGTGGGCATCGCCGCCGAACACCCACTACCTCGGCAGCGACGTATTCATCAGCCTCGAAGCCGCGGCGACGGGCCTCACCGAGGGCACGGCCGCGGCCGCAACGCTGATCCACGAGCTGGGGCACGCGCTGGGCCTGAAGCATCCGCACGGCACCGGCACCGGGGCCGCCGAGCCGCCTTTCCTGGGTGCGACCGAGGACCTGCGCACGTGGACGATCATGTCGTACAACGGCCTCGCGGACCGCACGCTCTGGAAGGCGCAGTTCCGCGACCTCGACATCGCCGCGCTGCAGTACCTGTACGGGCCGAGCCGCACCGCGCGCGCCGGCAACGACACCTACACGCTGAGCGAGTCCCGCCCCAACTTCATCTGGGACGGCGCCGGCACCGACACCATCGACGCGTCGTCGCTCACCAAGTCGCTGACGCTTTATCTCGCGCCCGGCTACTGGGGCTACACCGGCGCCGCGAAGTCGTCGTTGATCACCGCTGCCGGCCAGGTGACGGTGAACTTCGGCACGACGATCGAGAACGCGATCGGCACCGCGCAGGCCGACACGATCACCGGCAACGAAGTGGCCAACGTCCTCGAAGGCCGCGGCGGCAACGACACGCTCGTCGGCGGCGCCGGTTCGGACACGGCGGCCTATCGCGGGGCGCGCGGCGACTACACGATCGCGTACGACACCGCGACTTCCTCGTTCACCGTCACCGACAGGACCGCGGGCCGCGACGGCGTCGACCAGCTGCGCGACATCGAGTCGCTTCGCTTCTCCGACCGCACGGTGTCCGCGACGACCCTTGCCGTCGAAGCGGGGCAGCGCAGCGACCTGCTGCTGGCGATGGGCGTTTACCGCGGCCTCAACGGCGCCGCGCCTTCGTCGTCCGCGTACACGCAAGTGGCCTCCAGCCTCGCGGGCAATACGCCCGCGTCCTATGCGGCCGGTGCGGCGGGAGGCTTTGCGTCGATGGGCGGCGAAGCCTTCACCACCGCGGTGATGGCCAACTTCGGCATCACCGCTTCGGCGCTCGCAGGCCCCAGCCCGGCGGCCAGCTACGACGCGCTGAAGGAGGCGCTCACGCTGATCTTCACGCTCTTCGCGCCCGCGCGCGGGCAGGTGGTGCTGAACATGACGACGCTGCTGCGCGGGCTCGAAAGCGACGCTGTGTTCGGCGGCATGGCGCGCACGTGGAATGCGCGCGTCACGTCGGACCTGGACCTGCTCTCCGGCTCCGCTTCCGCCGATGACGGCGGCCTGGTCGCGCTCGTGGGCGTGGCCGACGCCGCCTAGCGCTGCGCCAGTTCCGGCTGCAGCAGCAGCCGGTGCGGCGCGGTGTAGCAATAGAAATGCTTGCCCGTCGCGCGGCCGATCGCGCAGACGCCCACGCGCTGCGCGACGTCGAAACCCATCTGCGTGATGCCGCTGCGAGAGACCACGATGGGCACGCCCATCTGCGCCGACTTGATCACCATCTCGCTCGTGAGCCGGCCCGTCGTGTAGAACACCTTGTCGGCGCCCGCCTCGCCCTGCAGCCACATCCAGCCCGCGATGGTGTCGATGGCGTTGTGGCGGCCGACGTCCTCCACGAACAGCAGCATCTCCTGCCCGCGGAACAGCGCGCAGCCGTGCACCGAGCCGGCGGATTTGTACGTGGTCTCCTGCACGCGGATGGTGTTGACGATGCCGTAAAGGTCCGCCTGCGTGATGCACGCTTCGGGCAGTGCGACAGCATCGATCTCGTCCATCAGGTTGCCGAACACGCTGCCCTGCCCGCACCCGGTCGTGACCACGCGCTTCGCGGTGCGCTCCTCGATGCGGTCGATGCCGCCGCGCGTCTTCACGGCGGCCGCGCCGACCTCCCAGTCGACCGTGATCGACTCGACGTCATCGAGGGTTTGCACGAGGCGCTGGTTGCGCAGGTAGCCGAGCGCCAGCCACTCCGGGTGCGCGCCCAGCGTCATCAGCGTGACGAGCTCGCGCTTGTCGACGTAGATCGTGAGGTCCCGCTCCGCGGGGATAGCCAGCGGCTGCGCCTCGCCCTTCTCGTTGAGGGCGGTGACTTCGCGCGTGAGCGGGGCGCTGGCGTGGGAGAGTTGCGGAAGCGGCATCTTCGGTGGGGGTGTCGCGCGGACACCGCCACCCTACAGCAAAACTACTTCTTCGCGGCGGACGCCGGCGGCTTGCCGGAGGAGCCGGGCGTCATCTGCGCGGCTTCCGGGCGCACGCTCGGCGGGCTCGCGGCCGTGCCGGCGGGCGAGTGCGCGCCGGAGGTCTCCAGCGGCTTCTGCTCGGGCGGGCTGTAGGCGAACGGGCCGGGGTCCATGCAGGACGCCGGGGGCGCGTAAGCCACGGGCGTGGTGGGTGCCGCGCTCGCGGCTGCCGTCGCGGACATCGCCGTCGGAGTGGCCGCGGAAGCGGCCGCCACGGGCTTGGCCGCGGATGCCGCAGGCGCGGCCTTGCCGCCACCCTTGCGGTACGCGGCCGCCACCTTGTCCTGCGCCTTGCACAGCTGGAACGCGTCCACCTTGGCCTGCCACGCGGCCCTGGCGGTCGTCTCCGCGGCCTTGGCCTTGGCGGCATCGTCCAGAGGCGGCAGCTTCGCGCTGGCGGCGCCGCCGATTGCAAGTGCCGCCAGTGCGAGCAAGGTCTTCGTCATCTGCATGTCCTCCTCAGGCGGGCTTCACGGTTTCGGCGGGCGGCGCCATCCCGTCGCTGCTGCGCTGCGCGGGGATGCGGCCGGCCTGGATGTCCTCGAGCCAGTAGGCGTGGTGCTCTTTCGCCCACGCCTCGTCGACGTAGCCGTCGCGCATGGCGCGATACGCGCCCTTCACGCCGATGGTGCCGAGGTAGATGTGCAGGCCGGTGATGCAGAGCATCAGCACGCCCGCGGTCGCATGGACCATGTGCGACACCTGCATGGTCTCGCGCACGTACACGAGGCTTGGCACCAGCTTGTCCAGCACGAGGCCGGAGGCGACCAGCACCAGGCCCAGGACGAACGCGCCGATCCAGAACACCACCTTCTCGCCCGCGTTGAAGCGGTGCGTCGGGGGCTCATCGCCGGACTTGCTGAACACGCCGCCCAGCTTGAGCAGCCAGCCCAGGTCGCCCTTGCGCGGGAACTCGTCCTTGATGAAGGTCACGATGATGACCACCAGCGACACGGCGAACAGCGGCCCGAAGAAGTTGTGCAGGTTCTTCAGCACGTACGTGAGCCAGCCGTTCAGTTGCAGCCCGAGCACGGGCAGCAGGAAGTGGCGGCCGAACGCCATCACGATGCCCGAGATACCCAGCACGCAGAACGCCACCGCGTTGCTCCAGTGCGCCGCGCGCTCGAACGGCGTGAAGCGCTCGATGCGCCGCCCGCCGCCGCCCACCGCCGGGTTGTGGCCGATGGTGCCGCGCGTGAAGTAGAAGATCGCGAACGCGAGGATGGAGATGAGCAGCAGCGAGCCGCCGTAAGGCACGATCCAGTTGTTGCGCACCTGGCGCCACGCTTCACCGGCGGTGGTCATGCGCGAGCCGGGGTACTGCACCGGCCCCTGGATCAGCACGCCCGCTTCGGGCGCCTCGCTCTTCGGCAGGCTGGTGTAGCCTTCCACGCCCTTCTGCACGCCGCGCCACATCGGCGCGTTGTTGCCCGGCTGCACGCGGTTGCGCTGGCCGTTGTTCTGCTCCATGTACCCCGGGTCCGCGGGCGCATCGCGCTTGACCTCGGGCTTCACGTCGAAGATGTTCTGGCCCTGGATGCCGCCTTGCTGCTGCCCGGCAGGCGCCGGATCGTCCGGCACCTGGCGCATCGAGCCCGCTTGCGTGCTCGGGCTGCCCGGGCTGCTGCCCTGCACGGCCTGCGCCGCGGCGAAGCCCGCCGCGCCTGCGAGGACCAGCGCCGCGAGGGCCTTAGTTGACCTTGACATAGTCGTTCTGCCCCTGCTGCGCGCGCACCTTCAGCTGCTGCTCCCAGCTGTTGCGGTCGCCCTGCTTCCAGCCCGCGGCCTGGTACGGCTTGCCGGTGCCGGTGAAGTGCTGCGAGTCGCTCTTGATGCCGCTCGCGGTCTGCGGCGTGTCGCCGCATGCGGCGAGACCGCCCATGCAAGCGAGGATGATGACGATGCGGTGCGGCTTGTTCATCATGACTTCGCCTGGTTCGGTTGGCCGGCCTGCTTGGAGCCGTAAGCCGTGCCCCAGCCCCACACTTCGGCGCCCTTGCCGCGCTTGAGCACGCGGGTGCGGAAGATGTCCGCCACCACGTCGCCGTCGCCGCCCAGCAGGGCCTTGGTCGAGCACATCTCGGCGCACGCCGGCAGCTTGCCTTCGGCGAGGCGGTTGCGGCCGTACTTCTCGAACTCGGCCTGCGAGCCATTCGCTTCCGGGCCGCCGGCGCAGAAGGTGCACTTGTCCATCTTGCCGCGTACACCGAACGTGCCGGCGGACGGGAACTGCGGCGCGCCGAATGGGCAGGCATAGCTGCAGTAACCGCAGCCGATGCACACGTCCTTGTCGTGCAGCACCACACCCTCTTCGGTGCGGTAGAAGCAGTTGACCGGGCACACCGCCATGCAGGGCGCGTCGGAGCAGTGCATGCATGCCACCGACACCGAGCGCTCGCCCGGGATGCCGTCGTTGAGCGTGACCACGCGGCGGCGGTTCACGCCCCACGGGATCTCGTGCTCGTTCTTGCAGGCCGTCACGCAGCTGTTGCACTCGATGCAACGCTCCGTGTCGCAGATGAACTTCATTCTTGCCATCGTGTTCTCCTCAGGCCCGCTCGACTTGGCAAATCGTGGTCTTGGTCTCTTGCATCATCGTCACGCTGTCGTAGCCGTAGGTCGTGGCGGTGTTCACCGCCTCGCCGCGCACCACCGGCGCCGCGCCGTTGGGGTAGTAAGGCAGCATGTCGTTGCCCTGCCAGCGCCCCGCGAAGTGGAACGGCATCCAGCAGGTGTCCGGCCCCACGCGCTCGGTGACGAGCGCCTGCACGTTCAGCTGCGCGCCCGTGGGCGTCCTCAGCCACACGCGGTCGCCGTTGCGGATGTTGCGCTGCGCGGCGGCCTGCGGGTTGATCTCGACGAAGGCCTCCTGCTGCAGCTCGGCCAGCCACGGGTTGGACCGCGTCTCGTCGCCGCCGCCTTCGTACTCGGTCAGGCGCCCGGACGTGAGGATCAGCGGGAACTTCTCGTGCACCTTGTCGGCCACGTTCTTCTGCTGGATCGTCTTGTACAGCGTGGGCAGCCGCCAGAACGCCTTCTTGTCGTCGTGCGTCGGGTACTTGGCCACCAGGTCCGGCCGCGTGCTGTAGAGCGCCTCGCGGTGCTGCGGGATCGGGTCGGGGAAGTTCCACACCACCGCGCGCGCCTTCGCGTTGCCGAAGACGTGGCAGCCGTGGTTCTTCATCGTCACGCGGATGATGCCGCCCGACGGGTCGGTCTTCCAGTTCTTGCCTTCGGCCGCGGCCTTCTCGGTGTCGGTGAGCTCGTCCCACCAGCCGAGCTTCTTGAGCAGCACGTGGTCGAACTCGGGGTAGCCCGTCTGGATGTCGGCGCCCTTGGACGCGCTGCCGTCCTCGGCCAGCAGGTTCACGCCGTCCTTCTCCACGCCGAAGTTCGCGCGGAAGTTGCCGCCGCCGTCCATCACGTGCTTGCTCGTGTCGTACAGGTTGGGCGAGCCGGGGTGCTTGAGCTCCGGGTTGCCGAAGCAGGGCCACGGCAGGCCGAAGTAGTCGCCGGTGAGGTCGTAGCCGGTGGCCTTGTCCTTCACGCCGTCCTTGGCCTTGAGCGTCTTGACGTCGAAGGCGGCCATGTTCTTCATGTGCGCCTTCAGCCGCTCGGGGCTCTGGCCCGTGTAGCCGATGGTCCAGACCGACTTGTTGATCTCGCGCAGGATGTCCTCGGGGATGGGTTCGTCCCGCCCCTTGATCTTCTGCATCTTGAAGTTCTTGACCAGCTCCTTGCCGAAGCCGAGCTTGTCCGCCAGCTCGTACATGATCATGTGGTCGCTGCGGCTTTCCCACAGCGGGTCGATCACCTTCTCGCGCCACTGGATCGAACGGTTCGACGCCGTGCAGGAGCCGCTCGTCTCGAACTGGGTCGCGGCCGGCAGCAGGTAGACCGCACGGTTCGGGTTCGCGTCCTTCGGGTCACCGGGCATCGCGGCCATCGCCGCCGTGGCCGACGGATACGGGTCCACGACCACCAGCAGGTCCAGCTTGTCCATGGCCTTCTTCATCTCGAGGCCACGGGTCTGCGAGTTGGGCGCGTGGCCCCAGTAGAAGACGCCGCGCAGGTTGGGGTCCTGGTCGATCAGCTCGTTCTTCTCCAGCACGCCGTCGATCCAGCGCGACACGGTCATGCCGGGCTTGGTCATCATGCCCGGCGCGGAGAAGCGGCCCTTGATCCAGTCGTAATCGACGCCCCACACCTTGGCGAAGTGGCGCCACGAGCCTTCGACGATGCCGTAGTAGCCGGGCAGCGAGTCGGGGTTGGGGCCGACGTCGGTGGCGCCCTGCACGTTGTCGTGGCCGCGGAAGATGTTGGCGCCGCCGCCGGACACGCCGATGTTGCCCAGCGCCAGCTGCAGGATGCACGAGGCGCGCACCATCGCGTTGCCGATCGTGTGCTGCGTCTGGCCCATGCACCACACGATGGTGGAGGGGCGGTTCTTCGCCATCATCTCGGCGACCTTGGCCACCTGCGCCTCGGGCACGCCGCAGGCTTCCTGCACCTTGTCCGGCGTCCACTTGGCCATCACGTCGGCCTTGACCTTGTCCATGCCGTAGACGCGGTCGTTGATGTACTTCTTGTCCTCCCAGCCGTTCTTGAACACGTGGTAGAGGATGCCGAAGAGGAACGGGATGTCGCTGCCCGAGCGGATGCGGCAGTACTCGTCGGCCTTGGCGGCCGTGCGCGTGAAGCGCGGGTCGGCCACGATCATCTTGCAGCCGCCCTCCTTGCTGTGCAGCATGTGCAGCATGGAGACCGGGTGCGCCTCGGCGGCGTTGGAGCCGATGTACAACGCGCACTTGCTGTTCTGCATGTCGTTGTACGAGTTGGTCATGGCGCCGTAGCCCCACGTGTTCGCCACGCCGGCGACGGTGGTGCTGTGGCAGATGCGTGCCTGGTGGTCGCAGTTGTTGCTGCCCCAGAGGCTGACGAACTTGCGCATCAGGTACGACTGCTCGTTCGAGTGCTTGGACGAGCCGATCCAGAACACCGACTCGGGGCCGCTCGCCTTGCGCAGCTCCTGCAGGCGCGCGGCGATCTCGTTGTAGGCCGTGTCCCAGCTGATGCGCTCGTACTTGCCGCCCACCAGCTTCATCGGGTAACGCAGGCGGTACTCGCCGTGGCCGTGCTCGCGCACCGACGCGCCCTTGGCGCAGTGCGCGCCGAGGTTGATCGGCGAGTCGAACACCGGCTCCTGGCGCACCCACACGCCGTTCTCGACGACCGCGTCGATCGCGCAGCCCACCGAGCAATGCGTGCAGACGGTGCGCCTGACTTCGATCTTGCCGTCGCCGATGGCGGGGACGCGCTGGTCGGCGGCCTGCGCCTTCTTGACGAGCGACAGCTGCGACGCGGCAATGCCGACACCCACGCCGAGGCCGCTGCGGCGCAGGAACGCGCGGCGGTCCATGGTGGGGATGGCACCGGCCAGCCCGCGCTGCAGGCTGTGCACGAAAGGCGAACGGGCGGCCGTCTGGCCGCCTGCGGACTTCTTGGTCAGCAACATGGATGTCTCCTGCGCGCGCGCTTCAGATGCGCGTGGTCTTGTAGTAGTTCTGGACGTGTTCGCTCAGGCGGTAGCCGCCGCCGCGCTCGGGCTTGGGCAGCGGCTCGGCAACGGGGGCCTGGAGATCGGGCTGCACCTTCGGCAGCGTGGCGACCGCAGTGGCTGCGGCACCGGTGGCGGCGGCGCCCCAGAGGAAGCCGCGACGGGAGGACTTGGAGCGCTCTGACATGCTTGTCTCCTCGGTATGTACTTCTCTTCATACTGTAGACCAGCGACGCACCATTTGCATGCAAACGATGCCCGCCACCCCTCAGGGAAAACGCGAAGAGAGGTTGGACAAGGCTTTGTTCGTCTCAAATTGAGACGGCGGAAGTACTCAGTCCAGCATGTCGAAGCCTTGCGCTTCGACCGAGAAGAAGGCGCGCGTGAATGCGGCGAGCGCGGCGTAGAACTTCGCCGAAGGGTGCGCGCCGAGCGCGTCGCACAGGGCATTCACCCACGGCTGCAGGTGGGCGGCGAAGAACTCGCGCTGCTTCGTGAGGTTCGCGACCGCGACGTCGTCGCCGGCGATCAGATAGCGCATCACCTCGCACAGGTACGCGATGTGGTCTTCCGTTTCGGGCATGGCTTCGTCGCGGGCGAGGCCCAGCGCCGCGAGTTCGTCGCGCAGCCGCGCGAGCGGCTTTTCGTTCAGGAAGCCCGAGAGGTAATGCGATGCGAAAAGGTACACCTCCGGCTTACCTACGCCGCCGAAGAGCGCGTCGTACTCGTCCCGGATCTCGCCGTCGGACATCTCGCGCGCAACGCCGATGAACGCACGCCAGGGCTCCTCGAGGAACGCTCCCTGCGCCGGGGCGTCGGTGACCGCGACGCGCAACGCCACCATCAATTCCTCCGGCGGCGGCGCGTAGTAGAGCTGCGCCAGCAGGCCGTAGATCTCGGCCCGCGCGGTTTCCTCGTCGAGCGCGGAGGTCATGCGTCGGTGATCTTCCGTTCGTCGCTCGCCGTGTAGATGTCGACGACGCGGCAGTCGCCGCACATCTTCAGCCGCTCGAGCGCGGCGCCCTGGAACATCGCGTGGCCGGCGAGCTTGCCGATCATCGCCTCCACCGCCTTGAGCGTGCCGAACGGCTTGCCGCAGCGCACGCAGCCATAAGGCTTCGTTTCGTTCAGCACGCGCGGCTGCCTGCGCTCGGGCGCAACCAGGAAGCGCGGTTCGAGCGACATCGCCTTCTCGGGGCAGGTGCCGACGCAAAGGCCACACTGCACGCAGTTGCTTTCGATGAAGCGCAGCTGCGGCAGCTGCGGGTTGTCCTGCAGCGCGCTGGCCGGGCAGGCGCTCACGCAGCTCAGGCACAGCGTGCACTTGTCCTTGTCGACCGCGACAGCGCCGAAGGGCGAGCCCGCGGGCAGCGCGATCGACGCGGGTTTTGCCTTCGCCTGCTCGACGAGGTGGTCGATCGCGAGGTCGAGCGTCGCGCGCTTGTCGCGGGCCACGGCGAACTTCGCTGGCGCCACGGGCGTTGCGCCGCCGCGCGCGGCCAGCAGTTTCAGCTCCTGGTCGAGGTCCGTCGGGTGCTTGGCAGTGAACAGGCTGAAATGCGAGCCTTCGTAGCCGAGGCCGTTCAGCAGCGCCTGCGCGATCGCCATCTGCGCGCGCAACGCGTCCATGTACTGCGGCGCCTCGTCGCCGGCCGACAGCACTGCGACGTGGCCTGCGCCGCTCGCAACGGCCGTGAGCCACAGGTCGATGCCGGTGCTCGCCGTGTGCCACAGCGCCATCGGGAGGACGTTCGCGGGCACGCCTTGCGCCGCACCGACACGCGCCGCGCGGCCGAGCTCCTCCACCAGCACCTGCCCACGCTCCTGCGAGTGCAGCAGCAGCACGGGCTTCGCGCCCCCGGCGCGCGCGTAGGTGGAAAGGAGCGTGCGGATCTTGCGGCCCTGCTCCGGCGTTTGCGGGTAGCCGTAGCCGAGGGCGCCCGTGGGGCACACCGTCGTGCACGCGCCGCAGCCCACGCACAGGTGCGGGTTCACCTTGACCTGCTGGCGATGCTTGTCGCTGGAGATGGCCTCCGCCGAGCAGATGTCGATGCAAGCCGTGCAACCGGCCTTCTCGTTGCGGCTGTGCGCGCACAGCTTCTGCGTGTACGTGAAGAACTTCGGCTTCTCGAACTCACCGACCATCTCGCGCAGCTTGAGCAGCGTGTCGAGTGCATCGCGCCCGCCGGGCAGGTGGAAGTAACCCTGTGGCGGCGCGTGCTGCACGAACGCGGGTTGCTGGCGCAGGTCCAGCACGAGGTCGAAATCGTCGGTGTGCGCCACCGGCTCGCGCGTGAAGTCGATGGCGCCGACGTCGCACACCTTCACGCACGCGCGATGCGACTTGCACGCGGCCGCGTCCACCTGGTAATCGAAACCGATCGCATCCTCGGGGCAGGCGGCCAGGCAGGCATTGCAGCGCGTGCACAGGTCCAGGTCGATCGGGTTGTCCTTCAGCCACGTCAGCTTGAAGGCGCCGAACCAGCCGGTGATGCCGTCGATGCGCCCGCCGACGACCGGCCAGCGGCGCTCCTGCGCGCCGGAGCCGCCGCGCGAGAAGATGGTGACGTCGAGCACGTCGCCCACCACGGCGGCCATGCGCTCGGCGTCTTCGAGCGCGCCGACGATCAACAGACGGCCCGCGCTCTTGTAGGTGACGGTGGGCACCGGCTCCGGCTCGGGCAGCTTCGCCATCGCGAGCAGCGCGGCCAGTTTGGGCATCGCGCCCTTCGCATCGCGGCTCCAGCCGCCGGTTTCGCGGATGTTGACGAAGCGGATGGGCGCGACGGCGCCCTCGGTCTGCTCCGCGACTTCGGCGAACAGCCGCTTTTCCTGCGTGCACGCGACCACGACGTCGCCGCTGCCCTTGATGGCCTGCTGGAAGCTGCCGGCCTCGCGGCGGCACAGGGTGGAGTGGAGCTTCAGCTCCTCATTCAGGGCGCTCCCCAGGGCCTGCGGGTCCAGGGGCATCGTCTTGTTGCAATCGCAGATCAGGGTCGGCATCGGGGGGTACTGCTGTCTCGGCCTGCGGGGACTGTGCCACGGATTGGTCCGTGGGGTCATCGGCAGCTTCCCTGCCCTCTTCGTCTTCCTGTTCCTTTTTCTTCTTTTCGTCGAAGAGGTCGAGGAACTGCGCGCTCGCCAACTGCCTCAGCATCGCAGGCGGGATGGGGTCGGGTTTCGAGTAATCGTCGATGTAGACGTCCAGGCCGTCCTGCACGTTGAAGCGCGGGTCGGCGAAAAGCTTTTTCAGGGCGGTGTTCCTGACGTCGTGCGGCACGTCGCCGGCGACGAAGCGGCGGAAGTCGGACTCGGGGGTGAGGGCTTGCGCGTCGTCGAGCGTGGGTAGGGGTTCGGCGGGTGCGGGCAGTTCTTCGGCGATGGGCGCATTGGCCACGACGGGCGCGGCAGGTGGCGCTGTCGGCTCAGGCTCGACCTCGCGCCCGGCCTTCACCTCCTGCTTGCGCTTCGACCACCGGCTGAAGAAACCGTCGTCGCTCATTTCTTCTCGGTTGTGATGGTCACCGGGTTGCCGAAGCGGTCCTGCAAGCCCTTGAAGCTGTCCGGGCGCTTGCGGCGCCGCGGCTCGGGGACGTAATGTTCCTCGGCAAAGGTTCGCATCCACTCGATGACCTCGGCCGGCGCGGGCACCTGCTCCACCGTCTCCTGCGCGTCGAGCCAGCGCGCCGCTTCGTTGTAGCTCAGCGTCACGATCTCGGGCTTAGGCTTTTCGTCCTCGAGCCGCCAGAGCACGAACCACGCGGGGGCCGGCGTCGTCGCGTTGAGGTAGTAGCCTTCCGCCTCGTCACGGAACAGCTCCACCGTGAAGCCGGGGTAGAGCCAGCGCTCGTCGTCACCTTCCCGGAGCAGGAGGCGCGGCTCGCTGCCGAAGCCGGGCTCCTGCGCAACGACGTCGGCCAACTCCCAGCGCCACGGCTGCCACGGGCTGGCCTGCCTGACGCGGCGCATCACCACGGCGACTTCGATGCTGGGGCGCTGGACCATCCGCCGATCATCGCACCGAGGGCCCGAATCCTCGTTTTCCCTGATCACACGCGCCACAGGGAGATTCAGGATATTCGATATGAGTCATAACATTCTGCCGTTCGGCGAACCCGGCGCCCTCGCGCCGCGCGAGGTGCTGCGCGAAGACCTTCCCGGCGGCGGTTTCGTGCTGCGCCACCCCCGCCCGCTGCAGCCGCACGCGCGCTGCATCGGCGACTGGCTGGAGCACTGGGCGCGCACCACGCCCGACGCCGTGTTCCTGGCCGAGCGCGATGCCGCGGGCGCATGGCGCAAGCTCACTTACCGGCAAACGCGCGACGCTGTCGGGCGAATCGCGCAGTCGCTGCTGGACCTGCAATTGCCGGCCGCGCAGCCGGTGGTCACGCTCTCCGACAACTCGGTGGATTCGGCGCTGCTCGGCCTGGCCGCGATGCACGTGGGCCGCGCGAGCTGCACCGTATCGAGCGCGTACTGCCGGCTGACGAAGGACTACACCAAGATCAAGGGCATCCTCGACGCGCTCGGGCCGGCGCTCGTGTACGCAAGCGATGCGGCCGTGTACGGCCCCGCGGTGCAGGCGTGGAACGGCAAGGCGCCGGTCGTCTTCGGCAGCGGTTCGACCGCGGGTTCGCATGCGTTCTCGCTGCTGCTGGAGCCCGCCGAAACGCCCGCGGTCGCGCAGGCCTTCAGCCGGATCACGCCCGACGACCACGCCAAGTACCTGCTCACGAGCGGCTCGACGGGCCTGCCCAAGGTGGTGATCAACACGCACCGCATGCTCACCGCCAACCAGCAGCAGGTGGCGCAGGTGTGGCCCTTCCTCACGCGGCACCCGCTGACGCTGGTGGACTGGTTGCCCTGGAGCCACACCTTCGGCGCCAACCACAACTTCAACATGGTGCTGGCGCACGGCGGCTCGCTCTATGTCGACGAAGGGCGGCCTGCGCCGGGGCTGGTGGAGAAGACGCTGCGCAACCTGCGCGACGTGCAGCCCACGTTCTGGTTCAACGTCCCGCGCGGCTTCGACATGCTGCTGCCCTTCCTCGAAGCGGACGAAGCGGCGGCGCGCGACGTGTTCGCGCGGCTCGAAGGCGTGTTCTATGCGGGTGCCGCGTTGCCGCAAAGCCTGTGGCAGCGGCTCGATGCCGTCGCGGCGAAGGTGCGCGAGCGGCCGGTGTGGTTCACATCCGCGTGGGGCTCCACCGAGACGTCGCCCGCGGCAACCGAAGTTCACTGGGGCCTCGAACGCGCGGGCTGCATCGGGCTGCCGTTGCCGGGCGTCCATCTCAAGTTCGTGCCCAACGCCGGCAAGCTGGAGATGCGCGTGCGCGGGCCCAACGTGTTCCCGGGCTACCGCAACGCGCCGGAGCTGACCGCGAAGGCATTCGACGAAGACGGCTACTACCTGATCGGCGATGCCGGCAAGCTGGTGGATGCGGCCGATCCGTCGCAAGGCGTTGCCTTCGACGGCCGCGTGGCCGAGGACTTCAAGCTGATGTCCGGCACCTGGGTGAGCGTGGGCACTCTGCGCATCAAGGTGGTCACCGCCCTGGCGCCGCATGCGGCCGACGTCGTGATCACCGGGCATGACCGCGAGGAAGTCGGCCTGCTCGTGTTCCCCACGCCGCAGGCGAAGGCGCTGCCGGCGGACGAACTGCGTGCGCACATCCGCGGTGGATTGCAAAAGCTGGCTGCTGAAGGCCTCGGCTCGTCGCAGACACCGGCCTGCGCGATCGTGCAGGACGAGCCGCCGAGCGCCGATGCCGGCGAGATCACGGACAAGGGCTACATCAACCAGCGCGCTGTGCTCGTGCGGCGCAGCGCCGATGTCGAAGCGCTCCATTCGCGCGGCGATGCGCGCGTGATCCGCGCCTGAGGCCTCAGGCCGGCACGCCCGCGAGCTTGGCGAGCAGCTCCATCAGCATCGCCTGCTCGGCGCGCGACAGGCGCGCGAGCCACTCCTTGTCCATCGTCTTGCTCACCGCCGCGGCTTCGCGCACGACCTTGCGGCCCTTGGCGGTGAGCTCGATGAACTGCACGCGCCGGTCGGTCTCGGCGCGCACGCGCTCGACCAGGCCGCGGCCTTCGAGGCGATGCAGGATGCCCGTCATGTTGGGCGCCGCCACCCCCAGCGTCTGCGCGAGCTGGTTCTGCGCGACGTTCTCGTTCGTGTCCAGCAGGATGAGGATGGAGTACTCCACCGGCCGCAGCTCGTAGGGCCCGCCGATGTGCCGCGCGAAGTTGCGGAACGCCTGGAAGCGCGTGAGCGCGAGCAGGTACCCCGCGTGGCGGCGCAGCTCTTCCTGTTTCAGGGGTTCGGTGGGGCGTGGCATCGCGGATACTTATAGAGTATCAGCGTTCCGGCCGCAACCGGCTCAGGTGTTCTTGGAGATCGTGATCGTCGGGAACTTGGCCGAGAAGTCCTTCGCCCTCGACGCGATCTTCACCGCCACCTGGCGCGCAACGGCCATGTAGATGCCGGCTGCCTCGCCTTCGGGATCGGACACCACCGTGGGGCGGCCGCTGTCGGCCTGCTCGCGGATCCTGATGTCCAGCGGCAGCGCGCCGAGGTAGTCGATGCCCTTCTCGGCCGCGTAGCGCTTGCCGCCGCCCTCGCCGAAGATGTGCTCGGCGTGGCCGCAGTTGCTGCACACGTGCACGGCCATGTTCTCGACGATGCCGAGGATGGGCACGCCCACCTTCTCGAACATCGCCACGGCCTTGCGCGCGTCGAGCAGCGCGATGTCCTGCGGCGTGGTCACGATCACCGCGCCCGTCATCGGCACGCGCTGCGACAGCGTGAGCTGGATGTCGCCGGTGCCGGGCGGCAGGTCGACGATGAGGTAGTCGAGGTCCTGCCAGTTCGTTTGCCGCAGCAACTGCTCCAGCGCCTGCGTGGCCATCGGGCCGCGCCAGATCATCGCCTCGTCGGGATTGACGAGGAAACCGATCGACATGACCTGCACGCCGTGGTTCTCCAGCGGCTCCATGGTCTGGCCGTCCTCGCTTTCGGGGCGGCGCGAGATGCCCATCATCATGGGCTGGCTGGGGCCGTAGATGTCGGCGTCGAGCAGGCCGACCTTCGCGCCTTCGGCGGCCAGCGCCAGCGCGAGGTTGACGGCGGTGGTGCTCTTGCCGACGCCACCCTTGCCCGAAGCGACGGCGATGATGTTCTTGACGTTGGGCATCAGCTGCACGCCGCGCTGCACGGCGTGGGCGATGACCTTGCTGGTGATGTTCACCGACACGTTGCCCGCCCCGGCGTTCTTCGCCGCGGCGATCAGCGCCTGGCGCAGTTGCGGCACCTGGCTTTTCGCCGGGTAACCGAGCTCGACGTCGAAGGCGACGTCGTTGCCGGTGACCTGCACGTTGCGGACCGCCTTGGTGCTGACGAGGTCCTTGCCGGTGTTGGGGTCGGTGACGGCGGAAAGGGCGGCTAGAAGCTGGTCGGTGGTGGGCATGGGACTACTCTCTTGATGGGAGAGTGTAGCGACCGGCCCTTGCCCTTCAGGAACGCAGGCGTTCGTCGTCGGGGTCCAGTTCGAGAACCTCGCCGTTGTCGTAGATGACGAGCTTTGTTCCGGTCTGCCTGGCGACTTCGCGAGCACGCTGCGCCGCACGAAGCAAGGCAGCATAGGCACCCCGGACCGATTCGGGCGCGTCAGGCGGCAGGCCCGCGTATGCGGGCTGGTGCTCGCGGAGCAGGTTACGTGGCTCCATCGGGTCTTTCCAGTCGAGGACCTGGGGGGTGTCTCCGGAATTGTCGTAGAAGAACCATGCGTCCGCCAGGTCGCGATAAACCGTTTCGAAGAGGCGCAGCCCCGAAGTGAATCGACGGCGGATCACATCCTCGGGAATGTCGTGGCCCCCTTGCTGAACGCGCCGCGCAACCCGCCTGATGCATTCCTCGACCGCCGGGATCGACAGGAAGTGCAGGTCAACGCGATAGCCAGCGCCGCGCCAGCCTGCCATTTGCCTTGCGTACCCCAAGCCCGAGAGCGTCGTCTCTAACGCGAAGCTCTCGCGCCGCGCGACATGCTCATCGATCGCCTGCAGCATCAGCCGCCCCGCCCTCACCGCCGCCTTCTCCGGCGCGAACGGCGACAAGCCTGCCGCGATCAGGTCGGCATTCACGAATTGGCGGCAATCGCCCTCTCGCAGCAGGAACTCCCGCGCGAACGTGGTCTTCCCCGCCCCGTTGGGGCCCGCGATGATGATGATCTTCGGCTGGTCCAAGGCGCAACATTCTAGGCACCCCCGTCCCCGTAAAATGAACGGTTCCCCCTTGAGAAAACCATGACCCAGCGCAAGCTCTTCGTCACCACCGCCCTGCCGTACGCCAACGGCAAGTTCCACATCGGCCACATCATGGAATACATCCAGGCCGACATCTGGGTGCGGCACCAGCGCATGGGCGGGCACATGGTGCACTTCGTGGGCGCCGACGACGCGCACGGCGCGCCGATCATGATCGCGGCCGAGAAGGCCGGCAAGACGCCGCAGCAGTTCGTGGCCGAGATCGCCGCGGGCCGCAAGGAATACCTCGACGGCTTCCACATCCGCTTCGACAACTGGCACTCCACCGACAGCCCGGAGAACACCGAGCTTGCCCAGGGCATCTACAAGCGCCTGAAGGAAGGCGGCCTCGTCACCTCGCGCACCATCGAGCAGTTCTACGACCCGGTCAAGGGCATGTTCCTGCCCGACCGCTACATCAAGGGCGAATGCCCCAACTGCCACTCGCCGGACCAGTACGGCGACAGCTGCGAGAACTGCAGCGCGGTCTACTCGCCCACGCAGCTGATCAAGCCCTACTCCGTGCTCACGGGCGCGACGCCCGAGCTGCGCTCGTCCGAGCACTTCTTCTTCAAGCTCTCGGAGCCCAAGGTCGTCGACTTCCTCAAGTCGTGGACGCAGGACGGCAAGCTGCAGCCGGAGGTGGCCAACAAGGCCAGCGAATGGTTCGAGGCCGGCATGGCCGACTGGGACATCTCGCGCGACGCGCCCTACTTCGGCATCGAGATCCCGGACGCACCCGGCAAGTACTTCTACGTCTGGCTCGACGCGCCCATCGGCTACCTCGCCAGCCTGAAGAACCACTTCGACAAGGGCCAGGCGAAGAACCACTGGGACCCCGCGTCGCGCACCGACGCGAGCTTCGAGCAGTTCGTGGCCGACCCCGGCGTGGAGCAGGTGCACTTCATCGGCAAGGACATCGTGTACTTCCACACGCTGTTCTGGCCCGCGATGCTGCAGTTCAGCGGCCGCAAGGTGCCCAGCCAGGTCAACGTGCACGGCTTCATCACCGTCAGCGGCGCCAAGATGTCCAAGAGCCGCGGCACGGGCATCGACCCGCTGAAATACCTCTCGCTCGGCATGAACCCCGAGTGGCTGCGCTACTACATCGCGGCCAAGCTCAATGCCAAGGTGGAGGACGTCGACTTCAACCCGGAAGACTTCGTCGCCCGCGTCAACTCCGACCTCATCGGCAAGTACGTCAACATCGCCAGCCGCGCGGTGAAGTTCATCCCCGGCGGCAAGCTGGTGGCAAGCGACGTCTCGCGCTTCGCGCCGCAGAAGCTGCTCGAAAGCGTGAAGCTGCTGTACGAGACGCGGGAGTACGGCAAGGCGCTGCGCGAGGTGATGGCGTTTGCCGACGAGGTGAACCTGCGCTTCGACTCCGCCGCACCGTGGAAGCTGGTGAAGGAAGACAAGCGCGATGAAGCTGCCGCGGTGTGCTCGGAGTGCATCGAAGCGTTCAAGGTGCTCACGGCTTGCCTCAAGCCCGTTCTGCCCGAACTCGCCGCCCAGGCCGAGGCGTTCCTGAAGTGCCAGCCGCTGGCCTGGGACAACGCCGCCGCGCCGCTGGGCGCCGGCCACCAGGTGGGCGACTACAAGCACCTCATGCAGCGCGTGGACGCGAAGCAGCTGGAAGCGCTGCTCGAGGCGCCGGCCGAAGAAGCCGCGCCCGCCGCGGCGCCCGGTGGCGAAGAGATCGCCCCGTCGATCAACATCGACGAGTTCGCCAAAGTCGACATGCGCATCGCCAAGGTCGTCGACTGCAAGACCGTGGAAGGCTCCACCAAGCTGTTGCAGCTCACGCTCGACGTCGGCGAAGGCAAGACGCGCAACGTGTTCTCCGGTATCGCCTCGGCCTACAAGCCCGAGGACCTGAAGGACAAGTTGGTCGTCGTCGTGGCCAACCTGGCGCCGCGCAAGATGAAGTTCGGCGTGAGCGAGGGCATGGTGCTGTCGGCCAGCCACGGCGACGAGAAGGCCGAGCCCGGCATCTTCGTGCTGGGCGCGTGGCCCGGCGCGAAACCGGGCATGCGCGTGCGCTGAAGGGCGCGCTCAGTAGAAGCGCACTTCGCCGGTCTTCACGTCCAGCATCGCGCCCACCACGCGCAGCTGGCCCTTGTCGGCCATCTCGCGCAGCACGGCGCTGCGGTTGAGGATATCCAGCACCGTGCGGCGGACATTGGCCTCGGCGACCATCTCGACGAACTGCTCGTTCTTGCTGCTGCGCTCGCCGGCGTAGGCAACGCTCTGCACGGCGGGCTTGATCTTGCCCAGCATGCCGGTGAGGTTGCCCAGGGCCACGTCGTCGCATGCGCCCTTGATGGCGCCGCAGCTCGTGTGGCCGAGCACCACGATGAGCTTCGCGCCCGCGACCTTGGACGCGAATTCCAGGCTGCCCAGCATGTCCTCGTTGACGAAGTTGCCGGCGATGCGTACGCCGAACACGTCGCCGATGCCCTGGTCGAAGACGAGTTCCGGCGCCGAACGGGAGTCGATGCAGCTAACGATGGACGCCATCGGGTACTGGCCGTAGCCCGTCGCCTTGATCTGCATCTTCAGGTCACGCGGCGCCTGGCGGCCGGTGGTGAAGCGCTGGTTGCCCTCCTGCAGCCGCTGCAGCACGGCGTCGGGGGTGAGCGCAGCCTGGGCTTCGCGCGTGAGCGCGGCGGGCGCCGCGGGAACGGGCTGCGAGGCGCAGCCGCCAAGCAGGGCCGCGGCCAGGCCGAGCGCCGCGAGATGGGTCAGGTGTCGGTTCATGGGTTCTCCTCGCCCAGGCCATCCCGGGGCAGGCCCATGCTAGGCATTCAGGACGTGCCGGTAACCAGCCTTTCGGATAGTGCCGCCTGCCCTTTCCGCGAGACGAGATGCGCCGTCGCGCGTTCGTTGAAGCTTTACATGGGCTGGTTAGGATGCCGCGCATGAAGATCCTGGCCGCAGCCACCCTTGCTCTCCTCCTTTGCGGCTGCGCCGTCGTCACGGTGGCCGACATGGCCGTCGGCGCGGCGGTGGGCGCGGTCAAGCTCACCGGGGCCGCCGTCGGCGCCGTCGTCGACGTGGTCACCCCGTCGAAGGACGAGAAGAAGTAAGCCGGGTTTACACTGGGGCGATGGCGACACCGCCTATGCCCCTTTCGCGCCGCAAGCGCTTCATCACGCGCCTGCACCACTGCGGGCCTCCGGAGCCGGGCTGAACGTTCCCACGTTGCAGTTCATCCCGGAGAGTCCATGCCTTTTTCCCTCGTCTTCCGCCCGCGGCTCGTCGAAGCATTGCGCGGGTACGACCGCGACCGCTTCGTGCACGACGCCGGCGCGGGCATCACGGTCGGAATCGTCGCCCTGCCGCTGGCGATGGCGTTCGCCATCGCGTCGGGCCTCACCCCGCAGGCCGGCCTGTGGACCGCCATCATCGCCGGCCTGCTGATCGCGGGCCTCGGCGGCTCCAACGTGCAGATCGGCGGGCCGGCCGGCGCGTTCATCGTCATCGTCTACGGCATCCTGGAGCGCTACGGCCTGGCGAACCTGATGATCGCCACCAGCTGCGCGGGCGTGCTGCTGTTCGTGCTCGGCTTCCTCAAGCTCGGGCGGCTGGTGCGCTACGTGCCGGTGAGCATCGTCATCGGCTTCACCAACGGCATCGCGGTGCTCATCGCGGTATCGCAGCTGAAGGACTGGCTGGGGCTGGAGGTGGAGAAGATGCCCGCCGACTTCTTCACGCAGCTGAAGGTGATGGCGCAGCACCTGGACACGTTCAACCCGTACGCCTTCGCGCTCGGGACCCTGTGCTTCCTCGGGCTGTTCGCGTGGCCCCGGCTGTGGCACGAGCAGTCGCCGCTGAAGACCGCGGTGCCGCTGCCCGGCATGCACGCCACGGTGCGCCTGAACCGGCGCGTGCCGGCGCCGGTCGTGGCGCTGGTCACGCTGACGGCTCTCGCGTGGTTCCTGCAGCTGCCGGTGGAAACGATCGGCACGAAATTCGGGAGCATCCCGCAAGGGCTGCCCGCGTTCGTGCTGCCGGAGTTCTCGTGGGCGACGGTGAAGCTGCTGGTGACGCCGACGATCACCATCGCCCTGCTCGGCGCGATCGAGTCGCTGCTGTGCGCGCGCGTGGCCGACCAGCTGTCGACCCTGCCCCGGCACGACCCCAACCAGGAGCTGATGGCGCAGGGCGTCGCCAACTTCGTCGTGCCCTTCTTCGGCGGCATGCCGGCCACCGGCACGATCGCGCGCACCGTGACGAACATCCGCGCCGGTGCGACGACACCCGTCGCGGGCATCGTGCATGCGATCACGCTGGCGATCATCGTCCTCGCCGCGGCCCCGCTCGCGCTGCTCGTGCCCCTGTCGGTGCTGGCCGGCATCCTGCTGTTCGTCGCGTGGAACATGGGCGAGTGGTGCGAGTTCGCGCACATGAAGAAGTACAGCACGCACTACCGCGTGCTGATGCTGGGCACATTCCTGCTCACCGTGGTGTTCGACCTCACGGTCGCCGTGCAGGTGGGGCTGGTCACGGCGTGCGGCCTCTTCGTGCGCAAGATGAGCTCGCTGTTCTCGGTGGAGCTGGTCAAGCGCGAAGGCGCGCTCATCATGTTCAGCCTCTACGGCTCGCTGTTCTTCGGCGCTGTGGCGAAGATCGACGAGGTGGTGCAGGCCGTGGAGGCCGGGCCGGAGCAGCCGGTGGTGGTGCTGGACGCCTCGCGCCTCGTCCACCTCGACACCTCGGGCCTGGATTCGCTGCGGCAGCTGCACAAGGCGGTGCTGGGGCGCAAGGGCACGCTCTTCATCGAGAACCTGCACGAGCAGCCGCAGGAAGTGATCGAGCGGGCGGGGTTCGCCGCGGAGCTGGCGCACAACCAGGCCTCTCCCGAGGTGGCCGGGTAAAATCCGGGAATCATGTCGTTGCTCCGAATTTTCCGCCGCGAGGACTACGAGTCCGACGTCACCCAGTTCATCTCCGAGCTGAAGTCGCAGGACCCCAGCCTCGAATCGCGCCAGCGCGCCGGCCGCGCCATCTGGTGGGACAAGAACCTCGACCGCGAAGCGATCCGCGAGTGGCAGGAAGCCAAGGTCCCGCAGAAGCCGTACGTGTACGGCACCGACCCGTCGCAAGACTGAGTCGAGACGTGAGCGACTCCACGGTCGACACCGAGCTGCCCCAGCCGCCGCAGCCCGAGATCCCCGGCATCCCCGAGGTGGTCGACCAGGTGGCGCTCGCGCGCCTGTACGGCGAACCGCTGTTCGCCATGCCGCAGGACCTGTACATCCCGCCCGACGCGCTGGAGGTGTTCCTCGAGGCCTTCGAAGGCCCGCTGGACCTGCTGCTGTACCTGATCCGCAAGCAGAACTTCAACATCCTCGACATCCCGATGGCGGCGGTCACCCGCCAGTACCTCGTGTACGTCGACGAGATCCGCACACGCAACCTCGAGCTCGCCGCCGAGTACCTGCTGATGGCGGCGATGTTGATCGAGATCAAGAGCCGCATGCTGCTGCCGCCGAAAAAGACGGCGGAGGGCGAGGAGGCCGAGGACCCGCGCGCCGAGCTGGTGCGCCGCCTGCTCGAATACGAGCAGATGAAGCTGGCCGCCGCGCGCCTGAACGAGGTGCCGCAAATCGGCCGCGACGTGCTGCGCGCGCAGGTGTACATCGAGCAGTCGCTGCAGCCGCGTTTCCCCGACGTCAACGTGGTCGACCTGCAGGAGGCGTGGCGCGACATCGTGCGCCGTGCCAGGCTCGTGCAGCACCACAAGATCACGCGCGAGGAGCTGTCGGTGCGCGAGCACATGAGCATGGTGTTGAAGAAGCTGCAGGGCCGCAAGTTCGTGGAGTTCGAGCAACTTTTCGAGCTCACCAAGGGCGTGCCCGTGCTCATCGTCACCTTCATCGCGATGCTGGAGCTGGCGAAGGAGACCTTGATCGAAGTGACGCAGGCTGAAGCCTACGCACCGATTTACGTGCGCCTGGCGTACCAACCCGCATGAGCAACCCGGTCCCCCGCGATTTCGATGTGCTGATCGTCGGCAGCGGCCTCGCCGGCCTCTCCGCCGCGATGCACCTCGCCCCGACGCACCGCGTGGCCGTGCTCACCAAGCGCGCCATGAGCGACGGCTCCAGCGGCTGGGCGCAGGGCGGCATCGCCGCCGTGATGGCCGAGGGCGACACTTTCGACAGCCACGTGGACGACACGCTCGTCGCGGGCGCGGGCCTGTCGGACCCCGAGGCCACGCGCTTCGTCGTGGAGCACGCGCCCGAGAGCGTGGAATGGCTGCGCAAGCTGGGCGTGCCCTTCTCGCTGGAGAACGGCGAGCTGCACCTCACCCGCGAAGGCGGCCACAGCGCGCGCCGCATCGTGCACGTGACCGACGCCACCGGCGCCGCCGTGCAGCAGACGCTGATCGAGCACGTGCGCCGCACGCCGAACATCACGGTGTTCGAGCACCACATGCTGGTGGACCTGATCACCTCGCACAAGCTCGGCATCGACGGCCCGAACCGGTGCCTGGGCCTCTACGCGCTCGACGAGAAGCAGGACGAGGTCGTCACCTACCGCGCGCCGCACACGCTGCTGGCCACCGGCGGCGCGGGCAAGGTCTACCTGTACACGACGAACCCGGACACGGCCACCGGCGACGGCATCGCCGCCGCGTGGCGCGCGGGCTGCCGGGTGACGAACATGGAGTTCATCCAGTTCCACCCGACGTGCCTGTACCACCCGAACGTCAAGAACTTCCTGATCACCGAAGCCGTTCGTGGCGAGGGCGGCCGCTTGCTGCTGCCCGACGGTACGCGCTTCATGCCCAGCCACGACAAGCGCGCCGAGCTCGCGCCGCGCGACGTGGTGGCGCGCGCGATCGACTTCGAGATGAAGAAGCACGGCCTCGACTGCGTGTACCTCGACATCTCGCACCAGCCGCCCGAATTCGTCCGGGAGCACTTCCCGAACATCTACGCACGCTGCCTGGACCTCGGGATCGACATCACCAAGCAGCCGATTCCGGTGGTGCCCGCGGCGCACTACACGTGCGGTGGTGTGCACACGGACCTGAACGGCGCAACCGACCTGCAGGGCCTGCACGCCATCGGCGAGACAGCGTACACGGGGCTGCACGGCGCGAACCGGCTGGCGAGCAACTCGCTCGTGGAGTGCATGGTGTTCGCGAACTCCGCGTCCTCCGACGTTCGCGCGACACCGCTGCCGCCGCCGCCTGCCGTGCCCGCATGGGACGACAGCCGCGTGACCGACGCCGACGAATCCGTCGTCATCTCGCACAACTGGGACGAGCTGCGCCGCTTCATGTGGGACTACGTGGGCATCGTGCGCACCAACAAGCGCCTGGAGCGCGCCTCGCACCGCATCAAGCTGCTGCAGCAGGAGATCCAGGAGTTCTACAGCGCGTTCCACGTGAGCCGCGACCTGCTGGAGCTGCGCAACCTGGTGACGGTCGCCGAGCTGATCGTCAGGAGCGCGCAGGCGCGGCATGAAAGCCGCGGGCTGCATTTCAGCCGGGACTATCCGCAGTCGGTGCCCCACACGCGGCCGACCACGCTGGTGCCAGCGCGCTGATCAAGGCGCGACCGAGTCGCCCAGGAACCCGATCGCGGCTTCGACGCCGCCGGTGCCGTGCGGAATGCGCAGGGCCTTCAGGCCCATCTCGACGACGCCGAGGGTGCCCAGGATCATCGGCGCGTTCACATGCCCCATGTGGGCAATGCGGAAAGCCTTGCCCTGCAACGCGCCGATGCCGTTGCCGAGCACCACGCCGCATTTCTCCTTGCAGTACTGGCGCAGCGGGACGGGATCATCCATCAGCAAGGTTGTGACCGTGTCGGAACGCTGCGACGGCTCGCGGATGTTGAACTTCAGCGCACCGCCCTCGCACCACTGCGCGGCCGCACGGCGCACCGCCTCGGCCAGCAGCCTGTGGCGCAGGAAGATGTTCTCCAGCCCCTCCTCGAACAGCATGTCCACCGCGCGCCGCAGCCCGAACATCAGGTGCACGGGTGCCGTGCCGGCGTGCTTGCGGTAGTGCTCGGCGCCCTCGCGATCCGTCCAGTCCCAGTACGGTGTGCGCATGCCGGCGGTGCGATGGACCTCGCGCGCACGCTCGTTGACGGCGACGAAACCGAGTCCCGGCGGCGTCATCAGGCCCTTTTGCGACGCCGACATCGCAACGTCGATGCCCCACTTGTCCATCTCGAAGGGCATGCATGCGAGCGATGCAACGGCATCGACGACGTACAACGCAGGGTGCCCTGACGCGCGTATCGCCTTGCCGATGGCGGGCACGTCGTTCATGGCGCCCGATGCGGTGTCCACATGCGCGAGCAGCACCGCCTTGATCGTGTGGCCGCGGTCCGCACGCAACCGCGCCTCGACCTCCTCGGCGCGCACGGCACGCGACCAGTCGCCGGGCAGTACCTCGACTTCGGCGCCCATCGCGCGTGCGGCTTGCCCCCACGCCATCGCGAAGACGCCGCTTTCCAGCACCAGCACCTTGTCGCCGCGCGACAGCAGGTTCGACAGCACCGCCTCCCACGTGCCGTGGCCGTTGGCGATGTACATGTACGTGCGGCCCTGTGTCGCGAACAGCGTCGACAGGTCGCGCAGCAGGCCCGCCGTCAATTCGACCATCTCCTCGGAATAGATGTCCAGCGGCGCCCGGTGCATGGCGCCGAGCACCTCGTCGGGGATGGTGGTGGGGCCGGGAAGGGCCAGGAACTCCCGGCCGGCGCGCACGGTCATGACAACTCCTTGGCGTAGCGGCAGACCGCTGTTTACCACGAAGTGAAGGGCTAGCCGAGGGGCTTCACGACACCCGTGGCGGATGCGTACGCCGCCGTTGCATCGCCAAGGACGGCCTGCACGAAGCAAAGCCCGCGCGTCGTGCGCGTGGCCCATGCACGCCAAGCCAGCTCGGGCCCGGGCTTCGCCAGCGCAAGGAACTGCACCGAGAGATCCACCGTCACGATCGTGTCGGTCTCGTAGTGGCCGAGGCCCGTCATCACGACGGCCGCATCGAAGCCGGCCGCGATCACGCCGCCGTTGATGGCCTGCGTCCCGCCGCCGCCCTGCAGCCCTTCGTGCAACTCGCCGAAACGGATGGCAACGATGGCACCTTCCTCGAAGCGGCCCTCGAAGCCGAACCAGCGCACCTCCCCGCGTTCATTGAACAGGCGCTGCGCGCGTTCGAGCGCCTCCGCCTGCAGCCGGAAGGGCACGGCCGGCGCGGCGCGCTCGTTCATGCGGCGCCGATGTTCGGCACCAGCGCGCCGGCGGGCTGGCCGCTCTTGAGCGCGGCGGTGAACGCGAGCATGCGGTCGATCGGCAGCCGCGCGCGCTCGCCGACCTTCGGGTCCACGAAGATCTCGTTGGCGCCGTTCTCCAGCACGTTCGCGAGGCCTGCCAGCCCGTTCATGGCCATCCACGGGCAATGCGCGCAGCTCTTGCAGGTGGCGCTGTTGCCGGCCGTCGGTGCCTCGATGAACACCTTGCCGGGGTTGAGCGTGCGCAGCTTGTGCATCATGCCGTTGTCGGTGGCGACGATGAACTCCTTCGCCTTCATGTTGCGCGCGGCGTTCAGGATGGCCGACGTCGAGCCGACGGCATCGGCCAGCGCCACCACGTCGGCCGGCGACTCGGGGTGCACCAGCACCTTCGCGTTGGGGTACTGCTTCTTCAGGTCCGCGAGCTCGAAGGCCTTGAACTCGTCGTGCACGATGCACGAGCCGTTCCAGAAGACCATGTCGGCACCGGTCTCGCGCTGGATGTAGCCGCCCAGGTGACGGTCCGGTGCCCAGAGGATCTTGTGGCCCTTGTCCTTCAGCGCCCGCACGATGTCCAGCGCGCAGCTGGAGGTGACGAGCCAGTCGGAGCGCGCCTTCACCGCGGCGCTCGTGTTGGCGTAGACCACCACGGTGCGGTCCGGGTGCGCGTCGCAGAAGGCGCTGAACTCCTCGATCGGGCAGCCGAGGTCGAGCGAGCAGGTCGCGTCCAGGTCGGGCATCAGCACGCGCTTTTCGGGGGAGAGGATCTTGGCCGTCTCGCCCATGAAGCGCACGCCGGAGACGACGAGCGTCTGCGCAGGGTGGTCGCGGCCGAAGCGCGCCATCTCCAGCGAGTCGCTCACGATGCCGCCGGTTTCCTCGGCCAGGTCCTGCAGGTCGGGGTGCACGTAGTAGTGCGACACCATCACCGCGTTGCGCTCCTTCAGCAGGCGCTTGATCCTGTCCTTGAGCGCCGCGCGTTCGGCGGGCGACGGCTCCACGGGTACGCGAGCCCACGCGAACTTCGTGTCGCAGGTGGCGCCGTGCGGCTGCTCGTATTCGACGTTGACGATGGGGATCACTGCGCTCATAGCTCTTGCAGCCGCATCGAGAAATCGACGGCTTTCACGTCCTTGGTGAGGGTGCCGATGGAGATGCGGTCCACGCCCGTCTCCGCAAGGGCGCGCAACGTGTCCATGGTCACGCCGCCGGAGATCTCGAGGATGGCGCGGCCCGCGTTGATGCGCACCGCCTCGCGCAGCGTCGGCAGGTCCATGTTGTCCAGCAGGACCATCTTCGCGCCGGCCGACAGGGCCTCTTCGAGCTGGTCCAGCCGCTCGACCTCGATCTCGATGAAATCCGCCTGCGCCGCAACCTGTTGCGCCGCTTGCAGCACCGCCGTCACGCCGCCGGCCGCCGCGATGTGGTTCTCCTTCACCAGCACGGCGTCGTACAGGCCGATGCGGTGGTTGGTGCCGCCGCCGGTGCGCACCGCGTATTTCTGTGCGAGGCGCAGGCCGGGGATGGTCTTGCGCGTGTCGACGATGTGGGCCCGCGTGCCCTTCACGGCGTCGACGTACGTCGCGGTCTTCGTGGCGACGGCGCTGAGCAGTTGCAGGAAGTTGAGCGCCGTGCGCTCCGCGGTGAGCAGGCTGCGCGCGGGGCCTTCGGCTTCCAGCACGACCTGGTCTTTCGCGCAGCGGGCGCCCTCGGCCACTTGCCAGCGCACCTGCACGCTCGCGTCCACCTGGCGGAACGCCTCTTCCACCCAGGGGGCGCCGCAGATCACCGCGCTCTCGCGCGCCAGCACCCGCGCGCGCGCGCGGCGCTGCGCGGGCACGAGGGCCGCGGTGAGGTCGCCGTCACCCACGTCCTCGGCGAGCGCCCGCGCCACGTCGCGCGTGGCGAGCTCGCCCACCGCCTGGGGCGAGAAGTCGAAAGCTCTTGTCATGAGGCTTAGCATAGCGGCAACATCCAGCCCCTGCCCTGAGGAGCCGCAATGCCCGTTTACGACGTCGCAACCCTGCAGAAGATGGTCAACCCGCTGTTTCCCGGCCTGATGGGGGTGCGCGTGCGCGACGCCACGCCCGAAAAGGTGACGGCCACGCTCGAGGTGCGGCCGGACCTGTGCACGGCCGGCGGCATCATGCACGGCGGCGCCTACATGGCCTTCGCCGACACGCTGGGCGCCCTCGGCACGATCATGAATCTCGAGCCGGGCAAGCGCACCACCACCACCGACTCCAGCACCAAGTTCATCGGTGGCGCCAAGGTGGGCAGCATCGTCACCGGCGAAAGCGTCGCACTGCACCGCGGCCGCACCACCCAGGTCTGGCAGACGAGCATCCGCTCGGCCGAGGGCAAGCTCTGCGCGGTGGTGACGCAGACCCAATTGGTGCTGGACTGACCGGCGTGCTTGCCCCGGGCCTACGACGGGTTTTCCGCGCCCACGGGACAATGGCTGCATGAACACCAGCTATGCCACGGTCGAGCCCCCGCGTTCCGAGGTGGACGCCTGGGCCGGCGCCAGCGTGCTCGAATTCGGCACGCCCTGGTGCGGGTTCTGCCGCGCCGCGCAGCCGCTGATCGCGGGTGCCATGACCAACCACGCCGAAGTGCGGCACGTGAAGGTGGAGGACGGCCCCGGCCGCCCGCTCGGCCGCTCGTTCCGCGTGAAGCTGTGGCCCACGCTCGTCTTCCTGAAGGACGGGCAGGAGGTCGCGCGCGTGGTGCGGCCCCGGTCGATGGACGAGGTGCGCGAGGCGCTCGACAAGCTCGAGGCCTGATCGCGCACCGCGAACGTCAATCGGCGGCGAAGCAGTAGAACAAGCCCGCGCCGCCGGTTTCGCGCAGCCCGCCGGCGCTGCAGCTCCTCGACGAGTGCGCCGAGTTCCACGACGCCGAGCGCGGGTCGCTGCCGGTACCCTGGCGGTCATGGTGGCCCACCTGCGCGGAGCCCTCGCCGCTGCTCGTCCAGTTCTTGCAGGTGCGGTCGCGCTCGCCCCCATACGCCCGCCCCTGCTCGTTCGAGCCGGTCATGATGTCGTGGTTGTTCTGCCCGCGGTCGCCGCGGCCGGGCACCCAGCCGCCCTTTTCCGTCATGGCGGTCTCGCCGCTGATCTTGTTGGTGCCGTGCAGTTCGTCGACGTCGGCGGCGATCACCACCCCTTTGTAATTGGCCCAGGGCCCCTTGCCGATGCGGTCGCGCGCGTTGACCGCCGGCTGCCCCTCGGTCGCCTGCGTGCTCAGGTAGGCGCGCCACTGGCGCTGCCCCGCGCCCGCGGCCGTGGCGAGTGCCTGGCAGTGGGCGTCCGCACCGGCCAGCCCGCCCAGGTCGCCGCCGTTGCCGGGGCCCCTGCTGGTGATGAAGAAGGTCATGTCGGCGGCCGCGGCCAGCTGGCAGCAGCAGGCGAGCGCAAGCACCCGCACGGAACCCGGGATGGCCATGTCGAACCCCTCGTTGTTGTTGAAACGCTAGGGTAGGAAGCGCACTGCGGCGCTTCAATGCCGCCCGTCTAGCCGGCTTCGGCGGCGGGGTCGCGGCCCATCAGCTGCGCCACGGCCTCGGCGGGCTTCAGGCGCCCATCGAGCAGGGCCACCACGCCGCGGGAGATCGGCATGTCGACGCCCAGTTGCTGCGCCCGCGCCACCACGGTTCGCGCGGTGTACACGCCTTCGGCAACGTGGCCGAGCGAATCCACCGCCTGCCGCAGGCTGAGCCCTTGGGCTAGGAGCAGGCCGACGCGCCGGTTGCGGCTCAGGTCGCCGGTGGCGGTGAGCACGAGGTCGCCGAGACCGGAGAGGCCCATGAAGGTATCGGCGCGGGCACCGAGCGCCACGCCCAGGCGCGTCATTTCCGCAAGACCCCGGGTGATGAGCGCCGCCCGCGCATTGAGGCCCAGCGAGAGGCCGTCGCACAGGCCCGTGGCGATCGCGAGCACGTTCTTCACCGCGCCGCCCACTTCAACGCCCGCGAGATCGTCGTTGGCATAGACGCGCATCGACGGCCCGTGGAAAGCGGCAACGAGGGCATCGCGAACTTCGGCGTCGGTGCTGGCCGCCACGAGCGCGGTGGGCCGGCCTTGCGCCACCTCCTGCGCGAAGCTCGGGCCGCTGAGCGCGCCCGAGGCCAGCGTGGGCGCCACCTCGTTGCGGATCTCGTGCCCCAGCAGCCCCGTGCCCGATTCGAAGCCCTTGCACAGCCAGGCGACCGGCACGCCGCAGCCCGAGAGTGCCTGCAGCATGCCGCGCAGCCCCGCCATCGGCGTCGCGACGATCGCGATGTCGTGCGCCTGCGCGAGGGCGCACAGCGCGTCCTGCGCGTCCGCGCGCACGTCGATCGATGCGGGAACGGGCAGGCCCGGCAGGTAGCGCGTGTTCTCGCGCTGCTGCGCGATGGCGGCGGCCTGCGCCGCGTCGCGCGCCCACAAGGTCACGTCGTGCCGTGCCGCGGCGTTCGCGGCCAGCGCCGTGCCCCAGGCACCGGCGCCGAACACGACGATCTTCATGAGACCGCGTTTATGCCTGCGTGATGATCGGCGAGGGGCTGCCCTGCTCCGCCGCCAGCGCCGACTGCTGCTGCTCGTACATCGCCTGGAAGTTGATCTCGGCCAGGTGCACCGGCGGGAAGCCCGCGCGCGTGACGATGTCGGACACGTTGGCCCGCAGGTACGGGTACACGATCTGCGGGCAGGCGATGCCCAGGATGGGCTGCATCTGGTCGCCCGGGATGTTGCGGATCTCGAAAATGCCGGCCTGCTTGGCCTCCACCAGGAACACGGTCTTGTCCTTGATCTTCGTGGTGACGGTGGCCGTCACGCAGATCTCGTACATGCCGTCGGCGGGCTGCTGCGCTTCCACGCCCAGCTGGATGTCGACGGCGGGCTGCTCCTGCTCCAGCAGGATGGCCGGGGAGTTAGGCTGCTCGAGCGAGGCTTCCTTCAGGTAGACGCGCTGGATCTGGAAAACGGGGTCGTTGTTGGCTTCGGCCATGGGTGCCTCGGGATGAAACCGCCGATTATCTCAGGCGGCTTCCCCCTTGAGCAGCGGCACCAGGCCGCCGCGGCTGTCGAGCGCGATGAGGTCGTCGCAGCCGCCCACGTGCGTGTCGCCGATGAAGATCTGCGGCACCGTACGGCGCTGGGTGATCTCCATCATCTTCAGGCGCTCCTCGGGGTGCATGTCGACGCGGATCTCCTCGATGGCTTCGACGCCTTTGGCCTTGAGGATCTGCTTGGCGCGGATGCAGTAGGGGCAAACCGCTGTGGTGTACATCTTGACGGACTGCATGGTGACTTCTTCTTCAAGCCTTCTCGAGGGGCAGGTTAGCCTCTTTCCAGGCATTGAGCCCGCCGGACAAAGCCTGCACTTCGCCGTAGCCCAGTTTCTTCACGACCGGTACGGCCCGGTTGGCGCGCGCGCCGGTCGAGCACACCAGGATGAGCGGCAGCGCCTTGTTCTTGACCGAACCCTCCAGCTTCTGCTCGAGCTGGCCGAAGGGGATGTTGCGCGAGCCCACGACGTGGCCCTTGGCGAACTCTTCCGGCTCGCTCACGTCCACCACCACCGCCTTGCTGCGGTTCATGAGCTGGACGGCGGCCGGCGCCGTGAGGCTGCCCGGCCCGGCGCCGCGCAGCACCGGCCACAGCAGCATGCCGCCGGAGGAGATGGCGATCAGGATGAGCGCCCAGTTGTCGATGATGAACTTCATTCGTACCCGTTTCGTTCGGCGGCCAAAGCCTGCGATTCTAAAATGCCGGGTTTTCCCCTCCTTCCCGCAAGCCCGTCATGCACAAGCTCGTCCTCATCCGCCACGGCGAATCGACCTGGAACCTCGAAAACCGCTTCACCGGCTGGACGGACGTGGACCTCACGCCCACCGGCATCGCCCAGGCCGTCGCCGCCGGCAAGCTGCTCAAGGCGGAGGGCTGGGACTTCGACATCTGCCACACCAGCGTGCTCAAGCGCGCCACCCGCACGCTGTGGCACGTGCTGGACGAAATGGACCGCACCTGGCTGCCGGTCGCCCACTCCTGGCGGCTCAACGAGCGCCACTATGGTGCATTGCAGGGTTTGAACAAGGCCGAGACGGCCAAGAAGTTCGGTGACGAGCAGGTGCTCATCTGGCGCCGCAGCTACGACACGCCCCCGCCGGCGCTGGAGCCGAACGACCCGCGCTGCGAGCGCGGCGACCGCCGCTATTCCAACCTCAAGCCGGAGCAGATCCCGCTGACCGAGTGCCTGAAGGACACGGTGGCGCGCGTGCTGCCCTTCTGGAACGACTCCATCGCCCCCGCCATCCGCGCCGGCAAGCGGGTGCTGGTCTCGGCGCACGGCAACTCGATCCGCGCGCTGGTGAAGTACCTGGACGACGTGTCCGACGAGGCGATCGTCGGCCTGAACATCCCCAACGGCATCCCCCTCGTGTATGAGCTGGATGACAACCTGAAGCCCATCCGCCACTATTACCTCGGCGACGCCGAAGCCGCCGCCAGGGCCGCTGCCGCGGTGGCTGCCCAGGGCAAGGCGTAAACGGCGGGTAAAACGCAGCATATTTCACATCGGTATCGGCCACCCGGCGGGAACCGAGCGGCCAGCGCGGCGTCATATACGTCTTACAGGTGTATATTGAAGAAGCGAGAGGACTGGACAGATTTCATGAGCCACAAACTCAAGATTGCCGGCTGGATATCCGTAGGTGCGTTGGCCGGCGCACTGACCACCGTGTCGCTGCAGACCGTCGCGCGTGGCCAGCTGGCGCCCCTGCCGCTGGAGGAGCTGCAGCAGCTGGCAGCCGTCTTCAGCATGGTCAAGACGGACTACGTGGAGCCGGTGGACGAGAAGAAGCTCATCCAGGACGCCATCGCCGGCATGGTGGCCAGCCTCGACCCGCATTCGCAGTACTTCGACAAGAAGTCCTTCAAGGAATTCCGCGAGGGCACCACGGGCCGCTTCGTCGGCGTAGGCATCGAGATCTCGCAGGAAGACGGCCTGGTCAAGGTGGTGTCGCCCATCGAGGGCTCGCCCGCCTACCGCGCGGGCCTGAAGCCCGGTGACCTGATCACCAAGATCGACGACAGCGCCGTCAAGGGCCTGTCGCTGTCGGAAGCCGTCAAGAAGATGCGCGGCGAGCCGAACACCAAGGTCATGCTCACCATCTACCGCAAGGACGAGAACCGCTCGTTCCCGGTGACGATCACCCGCGAGGAGATCCGCACCCAGTCCGTCAAGGGCAAGGTGGTGGAGCCGGGCTATGCGTGGCTGCGCCTGTCGCAGTTCCAGGAGCGCACAGTCGACGATTTCGCCGCGAAGATCCAGGAGATCTACAAGCAGGAGCCCAACCTGAAGGGCCTGGTGCTCGACCTGCGCAACGACCCGGGTGGCCTGCTCGACGCGGCCGTGGCCGTGTCCGCCGCGTTCCTGCCCGAGAACGTCACCGTGGTGTCCACCAACGGCCAGCTGCCGGAGAGCAAGTTCATCTACAAGGCCGCGCCGGAGTTCTACCAGCGCCGTGCCGGTAGCGACCCGCTGCGCAGGCTGCCGGCCGGCATCAAGAACGTGCCGCTGGTGGTGCTGGTGAACGAAGGCTCCGCCTCCGCCAGCGAGATCGTGGCCGGCGCCCTGCAGGACCATGGCCGCGCCAAGATCCTGGGCAGCCAGACCTTCGGCAAGGGCTCGGTGCAGACCGTTCGCCCGCTGGGCCCCGACACCGGCCTGAAGCTGACCACGGCGCGCTACTACACGCCGACGGGCAAGTCGATCCAGGCCAAGGGCATCGTGCCGGACGTGCTGGTGGACGAGACCGAAGAGGGCAACGTGTTCGCCGTGCTGCGCACCCGCGAGGCCGACCTCGAGAAGCACCTTCAGAGCGGCCAGGGCCCCGAGGTGAAGGACCCCAACCGCGAGAAGGCTCGCGAAGAGGCGCGCAAGAAGGCCGAAGAGGAAGCCAAGAAGGGCCCGAACGACCGCAAGTTCCCGGAGTTCGGCTCCGACAAGGACTTCCAGCTCGTGCAGGCGCTCAACCAGCTCAAGGGCCGCCCGGTGCTCGTGTCCAAGACGCAGGTGGTCGAGGACAAGAGCGCGAAGAAGGACAACTGACGCAAAGTAACGTGTGCGTCATCCCCGCGCAGGCAGGGATCCAAAGGCCGGCGCAAGCCGGCTTTTTCCTTTGTGCGTGAGAATCGCGGCATGACCGACGAGCAGCTGCTTCGCTATTCGCGCCACATCCTGCTGGAGGAGATCGGCGTGGAGGGGCAGGAGCGCATCGCCGCTTCCCACGCGCTCGTCATCGGCGCGGGCGGGCTCGGGTCGCCGGTGGCGCTCTATCTCGGTACCGCGGGTGTCGGGTGCATCACGCTGGTGGACAACGACACGGTGGACCTGACGAACCTGCAGCGGCAGGTGGCGCACAACATGGCGCGCGTGGGTGCGCCGAAGGCCGAGTCGGCGCGCGAGGGCGTGCTGGCGATCAACCCCGAGGTGCAGGTGCAGCCCGTGATCGCGCGTGCGGACGAAGCGCTGCTGGGCGAGCTCGTGCCGCAAGCCGACGTGGTGATCGATTGCTGCGACAACTTCGCGACGCGGCAGGCGGTGAACGCGGCGTGCGTGAAGCATCGCAGGCCGCTGGTGGCGGGCGCGGCGATCCGCTTCGACGGGCAACTGAGCGTCTACGACATGCGCGATGCCGCTTCGCCGTGTTACGCGTGCGTATTCCCGCCGACGGACGACTTCGAGGAGACGCGCTGCGCCACGATGGGCGTTTTCGCGCCGCTGGTGGGGATCATCGGGACGATGCAGGCTGCGGAGGCGCTGAAGGTTCTCGCGGGCGTGGGCACATCGCTCGTGGGGCGGCTGCAGATGCTCGATGCGAGAACGATGGAGTGGACCGAGATGAAGGTCAGCCGTGACGCAGGCTGTCCGGTATGTCGACACCGTCCTGCCGCGCCTGGCGCTCCAGCTTGAGCCGCCGCGCGCCGGCGAGGCGCACGCCTTCGTCCACGAGCATCTCGCCGATGATCGCTTCCATGCGTTCGAAGTAGACCTCGCGGCCCGCCAGCGCGCCCGGATCGATGAGGATGAACGCCTGCCCGATACGCGGGCGGTTGCCTTCGTCGACGAAGAAGCTGGAAGCTTCGGAGCCGAACTGCGCTCCGGTTAGCGCGGTCACGAGCAGCTCCACGACCAGCGCAAGCATCGCACCCTTGGTGGACGACGCGGAGCCGAGCGGCAGCATCGAGCCATCCATCGCGGCTTTTGCATCCGTCGTCGGGTTGCCGTCCTTGTCGAGGGCCCAGCCGAGCGGGATCGCCCTGCCCTCTTTCGCGGCGACGGCGATCTTGCCGCGCGCGACTTCGGACAGCGACAGGTCGATCATCAGCGGGTCGGCATCGCGGCGGGGGAAGACCGCTGCCACAGGGTTCGTGCCGAAGACTGCGTGCTTGCCGCCGGCAGCCGGCATGGCCGCAGGCGAATTGGCAAAACCGAGCCCGACGAGCCCCGCCGCAGCAGCGGGACGCAAGTGATCGACGATCACGCCCGCATGGTGGCTGTTCGTCACGCCCGCGAAGCAAACTCCCAGCTTGCGTGCGATGTCGGTGCCGCGCTCGACGGCAAGATCGCACGCAGGAAACGCAAGCCCTTCCTTCGCATCGACCAGCAGCGCAGCCCCATGCTCGCGAGCAACGAGGGCAACCGCGTTGCCATCGGCCCGCCCATTGCGCAAATGCGTCGAGTACTGCGCCACCCGGCTCAGGCCATGCGACCCGATCCCCTGCGCCTCCGCGAGCACGAGCGCACGCGCCGTGCTCTGCGCCATCGCCTCGTTCGCCCCCGCCGCGCGAAGGGCCGCCGCCGCGAGGCGGACGGCCTCTTCGAACGGGACCTTCGCCATCAAGCCGACTCGTACAACCGCGTCAGTACGAATTCGCGGTGACCGAGAGCTTCAGCGGCCGTCAAGCGGCCGTTCGCCGTGCGAAGCATGCACTCCAGCAGCTTGTCCCCCGACTGGTCGAGGTTGATCTCGCGCTGCAGCAGCCCCGTCACGTCCACGTCGATGTGCTCGCTCATCAGGCGCACCGTGCGCGGGTTCGCGCAGATCTTGATCACCGGCAGGATCGGGTTGCCGATCACGTTGCCCTGCCCCGTCGGGAAGAAGTGCACCGCGTAGCCCGAAGCCGCGCACAGCGTCACCATCTCGGCCGCCGCGCTCGACGAATCCATGAACCACAGGCCGGGGTGCGTGGGCATCTCGGCCTTGTCGATCACGCCGTCCACCGTGCACTTCTTGCCGATCTTCTGGATGTTGCCCAGCGCCTTCTCCTCGATCGTCGTCAGGCCGCCGGCGATGTTGCCCTTGGTCGGCTGCGACTCGGAGAGGTCGGACGTCTTGTGCCGCTCCACCACCGCCTGGTAGCGGTTGAACATGTGCATGAACTTCTCGCGCACGGCGTCGTTCGCGCAGCGCGCCGCCACGATCTGCTCGCCGCCGGTGAGCTCCGTGGTCTCGCCGAAGCACAGGTAGTTGCCCAGGCCATGCAGCTTGTCGAAGGCATTGCCCACCGCCGGGTTGGCGCCGCAGCCCGACGTGGTGTCCGACTCGCCGCACTTGGTGGACACCCACAGCTCGCTGATCGGCGCTGCCTCGCGCTGCTTCTCGCTGGCCCACTGCACGTACTCGCGCGCGGCGCGGCTGGCGCGCATGATGGTTTCGTGGTCGCCGTGGCCCTCGATACCGAAGCCGCACACGGGCTTGCCGGTGGTCGCGATGCCGTCCACGACCTTCTTGGTCCAGCCGTCCTCGATGCCGATCACGACCACGGCCGCAACGTTCGGGTTGCAGCCCGTGCCGATCAGTGTGCGGAAGTGCAGCTCCAGGTCCGCGCCGAACTGCAGCCGCCCGTACGGGTGCGGGATGGCCAGCGTGCCCTTGATGTTGTGCGCGACCGCTTCGGCCGCCGCGTTGGACAAATCGTCCAGCGGCAGGATGATGACGTGGTTGCGCACGCCCACGCGGCCGTTCTCGCGGCGGTAGCCGAGGAAGGTGGTGTTCTTGTCGATGCTGAATGCCATGCCGCTTACCACCGCTGCGTCTTGATGTTGTGCACGTGCGCGTGCTCGCCGGCGGAGATCGGGTGGATCACCTTGCCGATCTCGATGCCGTACTTGATGGCCTTGTCGCCCTCGCGCATGTCCGCGAGCGCGATCTTGTGGCCGATGGGGATGGGTTGTTTCGCGCGCAGTTCGATCGTGCGGTCGTCGTCCATGATCCAGCCGGTGAGCGCGTCGCCGGCCTTCACACCCTCGACCACCACGACGGCGACGGTGTCGCGCGCGTCATGCAGGATGAAGTGAATCATGCGCGGCAGTGTCCGGGCACGCGGGCATGACGTCAACTGGGTCATTTAGATGACTCGGCCCCGGCGAAGACTAAACTATGCAGATGAGCCGCGCCCTGCCGCTTGCCGACGTCACCCCGCTGCCCGCCAGCGGCTCGGGGCCGCTGTACCGGCAGGTCAAGCGCGAGCTGCAGCGGCAGATCGAGACGGGCCGCTACACCCCCGGCGACACTCTGCCTTCGGAATCGGTGATCGCGGGCACGCTGGGCGTGAGCATTGGCACCTTGCGCCGCGCGGTGGACGAGCTGGTTCACGAGAACGTGCTGGTGCGCCGGCATGGCCGCGGCACGTTCGTGGCGCTGCACAGCACGGACAGCTTCCTCTTCCAGTTCTTCCACGTCGAGCCACGCGGCGACGCGTCGCAGGAGGCCACGCCGCACCGGCGCGAGTTGCCGGACGTCGACTTCATCGGCTTCGTGAAAGGCCGCGCGGACGAGACCGAAGCGGCCGCGCTGCGCATCAAGCCGGGCGACGCGGTGCTGCGCGCGACGAACCGGCTTTCGCTGCGTGGGCGTCCGGTCGTGCACGACCTGCTCGTCGTGGCGGCGGGCATGTTCCGCGGGCTCACGGAGAAGCGCTATCGCGAGCGGCCCAGCACGGTGTACCGGCTGTACCAGAGCGATTTCGGGATCAGCGTGCTGCGCGCGCGCGAACGCGTGAGGGCCGTGCCCGCCGGGAGCGAGACCGCGCGTGTGCTCGGCGTGGCGGCGGGCGTGCCGATCCTGGAAGTGCATCGCGTCGCGCTGACCTTCGGCGACCGTCCGATCGAGTACCGCGTGTCGCGCATCAACACCTCGGCGCACGACTACGTGAGCACGTTGTCGAAGTACGTGTGATCGGACGCATGGACCCCGGGTCGAGCCCGGGGTGACACGTTGGATCAGCGCTGCGGCGGCGGGTCCAGTGGGTAGTGCGCACCCGGCCGCCCGCGCGGGTCGCCCCAGCCGCTGAACCAGCGCTTGCGCGGCGGGCCGCCCATCGCGGTGGACGAGGCGGCGCTCGCGGGCAGTTGCGACGCCTTCGCGAGCCGGGCTTCGGCCGCAGGTCCCGTGGCTTCGCGCAGCACGGCACCGCAGTTCGCATCCTTGCCGGGCCCCGTTTCAATCGTGGCGGCCAACGCAAGCAGCGGGTTGATCGCACCCAACGCCAGCGCCGCACCCGCGCGCCCGACGATCGGGCCCATCTCCACGCCGGGCTTGGGCGCGGCGAACGTGCCGGTCAGCTTCAGCGGCGTGCGGAACGCCAGGATGCTCGCGTCCTTCGGGTACGGCCGCAGCATCAGGTCGATGGTCTCGTTCGCGAAGCTGAAGCCCCCCTCGCCGTAGATCACGGTGTCCGTCGTGTCCACCACCATCACGCGCGACGTCGCTCGGCCCTGGTTCACATCGAATGCCGCGCCGACGCAGCGCACCTGCACCGTCTGGTCGCCCTTGAGCAGGAACTTGATCACCTCGCCGAAATCGAGCCCCGCGAATTCGAGCAGCAGGTTGCTCACCTGGCCGCTGCCCATCGCGAGGCCGACGTCGCCCGACGAAGTCGCCAGCATCTGCGCGACAGAGTTGCCGCGGCCGCGCAACGCGATGTCGCCGTGGAACTGGCCGAGGCTCGCCTGCGCGAGCTTGAGCGTCGGGAACAGGCGCTGCACCTGGATGCCGCGCACGTCGAGCCGCGTGTCGACCGCGGCGACGTCGGTGCGCGCGTCGATGCTCAAGCGACCCGCGACACGGCCGCCCGCGATGCCGAGGTCCAGCGGGTCGAGCTTGAGCACGCCGCCCTTCATCGCGACATGCAGCTTCGCGCGCTCGAAGGGCAGGTGCCGCGGGTGGGTGATGACAGCGGCGTCGTAGCGCACGTCGGCGTCCATCGCGCGCAACCGCTGCGTGTCGAGCTTCGTCGTCGGCAGTACCTTGCGGTTCGGGTCGCGCGGCGGCTTGGCCGCCTTCGGCGCCTTCGCCACCGGCGCGCTGCCCGCCACGTGCGTCTTCGCCGCTTCGGGCGGCAAGGGCGGCAGGCCCACCATCGGCGCGAGGTCGTTGAAGTCGAGCACCTTCGAGTGCACGTCGCCCGTGAGCAGGCCCACCTTCGTGCCCGAGTCGTATTTCAGGTTGCCTGAGAGGTCCGAGTTGCCGATCTTCGCGGAGATGCCGCGGACGTCCCACGTGTCGCCCTGCCGCGTGAGGTGGAAGTTCGCGGTGTACGGTGGCGTCTCCGGCATCACCACGCCCATCGCGTGGTACAGGTCGGCGAGGTTGGCGCCCTGCAACCGCACCTGCGCATTCGCGCCGTCCATGGTCGCGATGCTCACCACTTCACCGCGCGCGACGAGCGTGGTGCGGCCCGCGGTGGCGCGCAGCTCGGCCGGGAAAGGCCGCTGCAAGTGATGCGCCAGGCGCAGCACGTTGCCCGCGCGGCCCTCTGCGTTGAAGTCCAGCCGCTTCCAGGCGCCGTGCGCCTTGAACGTGAGCGGCAAGGGTTTGGAAGGATCCTCGCGCACGGCCGCGGGTGCCGCACCTTGCAGACCGAAAGTCGCATGGATGTCCGCGCCATAGTGCGGCGCGACGAAGTGCAGCGAGCCGTCGTCGATCGCCAGTTCGCCGATCTCGGGGACGTTCGCCGGGTCACCGCTGTCGCGCCCCAGTGCCCAGCTCTTGCGCCCGTCCGCCTCCATCTGCAGACCGAGCTCGGGTTTGTGGAAGGCAACCAGCGGCATCTCGATGCGGCGGTGCAGCAGCGGCCAGAGTCTCAGCTGCACCTCGGCGCCTTGCGCCCGCACGAGGTACGGGTCCTTCGCCCACGCTGGGTTCGCGAACTCCAGGCCGTCGGCCAGGATGCGCGTGGTCGCCCCAAGCTTCACGTCGAGACGGCGCGTGATCGCGAAGTGGCGGCCGGTGTGCTCGCTCACATACCGGTTCAGCGGTTCACGCAGGACGTCCCACGGGAAGAACATCACGCCCAGCACAAGGAGCGCCGCGACCGCGAGGATGGCAAGCAGGATGCGAAGCCACAGTGAGTGCAGCGCGTTTCTCAAGGGAAGGGACTGCATGCTCCAGACAGTGACGCACTGCCGGGCTGCGCAAGGTCGGGCCCGTGCCGCCGGCTCGGGTAGGAAAGTTCCTACGTACCCCTCGAGGGGGCACTGGCAAAATCGATGCGGACTCGGAGCATGGGCATCCGTGCAATTGCGCACCTATATCGTCGAAGACAACGCCACGATCCGTGACAACCTGATCGGCACGCTGGAGGAGCTGGCGGCAGTGCAGGCCCTCGGGTGGGCCGAGACGGAAGCCGACGCGCGCGCGTGGCTTGCGGGGCACGCGCGCGACTGGGACCTGGCCATCATCGACCTTTTCCTCAAGCAGGGCAGCGGCCTGGGCGTGCTGCAGGCCATCCAGGACCGCGAGCCGCACCAGCGCGTGATCGTGCTCAGCAATTACGCGACGGCTGACATGCGCAAGCGGTGCGCGGACCTCGGGGCCGACGTCGTGTTCGACAAGTCCAACGAGATCGACGCGCTCGTCGACTACTGTCTGCAGTACGGCGAGCAGCCGTCGGTTTGAATCAATCGATCAGTTTGTTTTTAAGCGCGTAGTAAGTAAGGTCGCTGTTGGAGGAGAGGTTCATCTTCTCCATCAGGCGCGTGCGGTACGTGCTCACCGTCTTCACGGAAAGCGACAGCGCCTTGGCGATGTCGCCGGCAGTCTCGCCCTTCGCAAGCTTCAGGAACACCTGGAACTCGCGTTCGGACAGCTGCTCGTGCGGCGCGCCGCCTTCCTTGCGGTTGAGCTGCTGCGCCAGCAGCTCGGCCACGGCCGGGCTGATGTAGCGGCGGCCCAGCGCGATGGTGCGGATCGCGTTGACGATCTCCATCGGCTCGCACTCCTTATTGAGGTAGCCGCTCGCGCCCTGGCGGATGAGGTTCATCGCGTAGTGCTCTTCGGGGTAGCCCGAGAGGATCAGGATGCCGACGTCCGGGGCTTTCGCGCGGATCATGCCCAGCGCGTCGATGCCGCTCTGGCCCGGCATGGACAGGTCCATGACCAGCACGTCCATCTCGGTGGTGCGAACCAGGTCGATGGCTTCGCGGCCGCTGGCCGCCTCGCCGACGACCCGAAGGTCCACCTGTTCGGAAAAGAATTGCTTCAGCCCTGACCGCACGATGGCGTGGTCATCCACAATGCCGACTTTGATCATGCTATTCCACCTTCCGCGTCAAGCGCTAATTTTCATTGTGCCCCATTCCTACGTAGAAATGGACCGCCCGTTCTCGAACTCGCGCTGGAATTCTATGCACATCAATTGGTCATCGTGTTGAGCCAGCCTCGTCTTTTTCCGATGGGGCGTGTAGGCCTGAGCCTCATCCTTGCGACATTGGCAGCGTGTGTGCTCATCGGTATCAACGAGATTGGTTACAACCAGTCCGCCCAGGCGCTCGACGACATCGCCCAGTACACCCAGACGCGCAGCGCGCTCAGCCGGCTGCTGCAGCACGTGGTGGACGCCGAGACCGGCTCGCGCGGCTACCTGCTCACGGGCGACCCGCGCTACCTCGAGCCGTACAACGCGGCCGTGGCCGAGATCGGGCAGCACCTCGACGGTTTGCGGACCTCGTATGCGGGCAACCCCGCCGAATACAACACGCTCACGCAACTGACCTACAACGTGCAGCGCAAGCTCACCGAGATGGAGATGTCGGTGCGCATGCGCAAGCAGGGCAACGAGGACGCGTGGAAGTTCGTGCTGCTGTCCGACCTGGGCAAGGAGCACATGGACGCCATCCGCGAGCAGGCCGGCAAGCTGATCGACAGCGCCACGCGGCGCATGGACGTTGCGCAGGAGCAGGTGCGGCGCTCATTGCTGTTCTCGCGCATCGGCATCGCCGGCGTCACCGTCGCGGCGCTGCTGGCGTTCGCCCTCTACCTGAACCAGAGCAACCGGCTCAAGCGCTTCGGCGAGTTGCAGCAGGCCGCGCTGCAGCAGGAGCGCGACCTGCTCGAAGGGCAGGTGCGCGACCGCACGGCGTCGCTCGCCGAGCTCGCCACCCACCTGCAGCAGGTGCGCGAGGAAGAGCGCGGGCACCTCGCACGCGAGCTGCACGACGAGCTCGGCGCGCTGCTCACGGCGGCCAAGCTCGACGTGGCGCGGCTGAAGTCCAAGCTGGGTGCGCCCGCGGCACCCGAAATCACCGAGCGGCTGCAGCACCTGACGGAGACGCTGAACAGCGGCATCGCGCTGAAGCGCCGCATCATCGAGGACCTGCGGCCGTCGTCGCTGGCCAACCTGGGGCTCACCGCGTCGCTGGAGATCCTCGCCCGCGAGTTCTCGGAGCGCTCCGGCATCGAGGTGGCGACCAGCCTCGAGCCCACCGAGCTGGACGAGTCGCGCCAGCTCACGATCTACCGGCTGGTGCAGGAGTCGCTCACCAACGTGGGCAAGTACGCGGAGGCGAAGACGGTCGACGTGAGCCTGCGCAACTACAGCAACCACGTGGAAGTGGAGATCCGCGACGACGGCAAGGGCTTCGACACCCGCAGCGTGCGTGCGTCCACGCACGGCATCGCGGGCATGCGGCATCGCGTGGAAGCCGCGGGCGGCAAGTTGACTGTCGAGTCGCGGCCCGGCCAGGGCACGCGCATCGCGGCCGTGTTGCCCAAGCCGGCCGCGCCGCCTGACAAGGCCTGACGGACCACGCGTTGCGGACGTGTCGGTGCGCTCCTACACCGGGGGGCAGCGCACACCGACAAGCGCTCACGCCGCGAACTGATCAAAGCGCGGCCGCTTTCCTTCGACCATGCAAGTCGTGGCGCGACGATTCGCGCAGGACAGCCAAGACGAGAGGAACGAACATGAACAGCACCCCCGGTACCACTTCCCACCTCGACAACACGCGCCGCATGGCCAGCGATGCCATGGAGCGCGCCGGCGAACGCGTGCGCGAGATGCGCAGCGGCGTGAGCGACGCCGCGCAGCGCAGCCTCGGCGCGATGAGCGAGTCCGCCGCCGCCGCGCAGCGCCAGCTCGGCCAGTACGCGCAGGCCACCACGCGCTACGTGGGCGAGCACCCGATGAAGACGGCGCTCATCGCCGCCGGTGTGGGCGCGCTCGTGGCCGGGATCGTGCTGGCGCTGCGCCGCAACCGCGACGACTCGTTCTGAAGCGAGCCGCGATGATCCACCCGATCTTCTCGGTGCTGGTCCACAAGCCCGAGCTGGTGATCGACCACGTCTCGGGCTACGCGGCGCTGCTGCGCGAGGAGACATCGAGCGTCGGCCTGCAGGTCGCCAAGCGCGCGATCGCGTGGGCCGTCGTCGGCGTCGGCCTGCTGGTCTTCCTCGTGCTGCTCGGTTTGGCCGTGATGCTCGGCGCGATGCTGGACCGCTTCAGCTGGGCGCTGGTGCTCGTGCCGGCGATCCCGCTGGTGCTGGCCGTGATCGCGTGGACCGTCGCCCGGCAAAGGCTGCCCGAGAAGGCCTTCACCGAACTGAAGGCGCAGCTCGACGCCGACGCCCAGGCCCTGCGTGCCATCGGCGCGCGGTCCTGAACGACAACGAACAACGGGGGAGAGTGCATGTCGGATGCAGCGAACAGGCTTGCCGCAAGCCGCATGGCGATCGTGGACCAGGTCCACCGCCGCCAGCGGCGGCACGACCCGCGCCACGACGAGGCGCACCCGAACGAGGAGCCGGCGTGGATCGACGAGCCTCCGCCTGCCCCCGGTGCGGGCTGGTTGGGCCGCGTGCAGCACGCCCTGCGCATGTGGTGGCGCTACCATCCCGCGCACATGGCCGTGGACGTGGCCGCGCCCATCCTGCATGGCTACGCGCGCAGGAAACCGGTGCAACTGCTCGCCATCTCGGCCGGCGTCGGCGCCGCGATCATGTTCCTGCGGCCGTGGAAGCTCGTGTCGCTGACCACCATCGCGATCGCGATCGTCAAGTCGTCGCAGCTGTCGAACGTGGTGCTCTCCGCGCTGTCCGCCGCCGACTTCGAACATGACCAGCAACGCCCCGAGTGGGCCGACCCCAGGAGATAGGACATGAACAAAGCCACCCGCACCCTCGCCCTGGCCCTCGTCGCCGGCTTCACCTTCGCCGCCACCGGCTGCGCCGTGATCCGCGGCCAGGAGAGCGTTGGCGAATACGTCGACGACGCCGCCACCACGGCCGCCATCAAGGCCAAGTTCGTCGAGGACAAGACCGTGGACGCCGGCGCGATCAACGTGCAGACGCTCAACGGCAGCGTGGCCCTCAACGGCTTCGCCAAGTCCGGCGCCGAACGCACGCGCGCCGAGCAGATCGCGCGCACCACCAAGGGCGTGCGCGAGGTTCGCAACAACCTCGTGGTGCGCCCGTAACGAACGACGCCTTGAAGACCTTCCACTGCCAGTACTGCGGCCACCCGGTCTTCTTCGAGAACGTGCAGTGCCTGCAGTGCGGCAGCACGCTGGCCTTCCTGCCCGACCGCATGAACATGGCGGCGGTCGAGGAGGCCAAGCCCGGCTCGGGCCTGTGGCGCCCTCGCGTGCGCGGCCGGCGCGCGGCGGCGGCGGCCGCGCAGTACCGCATGTGCCGCAACAACGTGCAGTACCAGGCCTGCAACTTCATGGTGCCGCAGGCGGACCCCAACCCGTATTGCGCCGCCTGCCGCCTCACGCGCGTGCTGCCGGACCTCTCGCAGCCGGAGAACCAGCAGCGCTGGTACCGCATCGAGGTGGCCAAGCGCCGCATGTTCTACACGCTCGCGAAGCTCGGGCTGCTTTCGCCCGCGCCGAAGGACGGCGCCAGCGACGGCCCGGTGTTCGAGTTCCTCGCCGACCTGCCCGGCCAGCCGGTGATGACGGGCCACTGCAACGGCGTGATCACGCTCAACGTGGTGGAGGCCGACGACGCCGAGCGCGTTGCGCGCCGCGTCGCGCTGCACGAGCCGTATCGCACGCTGCTCGGCCACATGCGGCACGAGTCGGGCCACTACTACTGGGACCGCCTCGTGGCCGACGCCGGGCGCGAGGACAGCTTCCGTGAGCTGTTCGGCGACGAACGCCAGGACTACCCGCAATCATTGGAGGCCTATTACGCGAACGGCCCCAAGGCGGACTGGCGCGAGTGCTGCGTGAGCGCGTATGCCACGTCGCATCCGTGGGAGGACTGGGCGGAGACATGGGCCCACTACCTGCACATGGTCGACCTGCTGGAGACCGCGGCTTCGTACAACACGCACCTGAAAGTAGGCGGCGCCGACGACGAGCTCGAGGAAGTGACCAACCCGTTCGAGACCGGCATGCCCGACTTCCAGGCGCTGGTGGAGCAATGGGTGCCCGTCACGCTGCTGGTCAACAGCCTCAACCGCAGCCTGGGCCAGGAGGACGCCTACCCGTTCGCGCTCTCCCCGGCGGCGCTGGAAAAGCTGCGGTTCGTCCATGACCTGATCCGCGAGGTGAAGGCGCACGGCATGCCCGCCGCCGCCGAAGCCGCGACGGCTTGCACGCACGCCTAGCCGGCCAGCCGGGGCAGCACCGGCGCGTGGTACACCAGCGTCGAAGCGAGCGCCCAGAGCAGCACGAGCACGACCACCGAATGCGTGACGAACTGCGTGAACGTGAAACCGACGAGGTCCCGCGCCTTGAGGCCGAGGATGCCGAGCAAGGGCAGCATCCAGAATGGGTTGATCAGGTTCGGCAAGGCCTCGGCCGCGTTGTAGATCTGGACCGACCAGCCCAGGTGGACGTGCAGGGCGTTCGCGGCCGCCATCACGTAAGGCGCCTCGATCAGCCACTTGCCCCCGCCTGAAGGCACGAAGAAGCCGAGCACGGCGGAATACGCGCCGACCAGCAACGCGAACGTGTCCGCGGTCGCCACGTTCACCATCAGCGTGGAAAGGTGGTGCGTGAGCGTGGCGCCGTCCGCGCCCTTCACGCCGGTGAGGATCGCGGCGATCGCGCCATAGAAAGGGAACTGGACCAACACCCCCGACGTGACGGGCACGGCCCTGCCGACCGCGGCCAGGAAGCTGCGCGGCGTCCAGTGCAGCAGCATCCCGGCCAGCAGGAACAGGAGGTTGTAGGTGTTGAGCCCGGAGATGGCGACCATCGCCTCCTTGCTCGCGAATTCGTTCCACAGCCAGCCGAAGCCCAGGGCGACGATCGGCAGCGTCAGCAAGGGGCTGTACTCGAGCCATTCACCGGGCCGCCGCTGCGCCGGCACTTCGTCTTCGTCGCGCAGCAGGTGCACCCCCAGGTCTTCGGCGGTACGCGCCCGGCCGGGCCCGGGCGCCGTCCACCAGGCAACCAGGACCGAGAGCACGACGAGCGCCAGCGTCACGACGCCGCTTTGCCAGAGGAAGATGGTCTCGCTGAACGGGATGACGCCGGTGATGGGCAGGAGGCTCGCCGGAATGCTGCCGGGGTTGGCCTGCAACTGCGCGGCGGAGGAACTCAGGCCCATGGCCCAGGTGGCGCCCATGCCCAGGTAGGCCGCGGCGCCGGCCGCGCGGTAGTCCATGCGAAGCTCGCGGCGGCGCGCGAGATCCTTCGCCAGCAGGCCCGCGAAGACCAGGCTGATCGCCCAATGAAGCAGGGATGCGATGACGCTGACCAGCGCGACGTAGGCGACGGCGCCGCGGCCATCGCGCGGCACCTGGGCGGCGCGCCTGACCAGTCGCGTAACCGGCGGGGAACTGGCGACGACATAGCCGGTGATGGCGACCATGACCATCTGCATGGTGAACGGGATCAGGCTCCAGAACCCGGTGCCGAACGACACGGCGACGGCTTTCGGCGTGGCCCCCATCGCAAGCGCCGCCAGCGCAACCGCGCAGACGGTCAGCGCCACGAAGACGTAGGCGTCGGGGTACCACTTCTCGCACCACGCGGTGATGCGCAAGGCGACCCGCTCGATGGCCGGCGGCGAAGAGTCGTGCGTGGCGTGAAGCCGCGGCGACGGCGTGGAATCGTTGATACGCATGGTGGGTCTCCAGGTCGTTCCGTGGTTTCAGGACGGGCGGCGGGGCACGAGCGTGTCCATGCCGGCAAGTTGCTCCAGCACCCGCGCTGCGGCGAGCAACGGGCCGTCGCCGCGGGGCCGGCCCAGCAGCTGCAGGCCCACCGGCCGGCCGTCGGAGGTGAGGCCGACGGGCACGGAGATGGCGGGGCACCCGGTCAGCGTGAGCACGAACGTGAGGTACATCCAGTCGATGTACGAATGCAGCGCCTCGCCGTCGATGTGCGTCGGGAACCGCTGCGCCACCGGGTAAGGCGGCATGGCCACGGTGGGGCAGGCCAGCAGGTCGTGGTGCGCGAAGAACCGGTCCAGCCGCATGAACAGCTCGCCTCGCAGCCGCTCCGCACGCGCGACGTCCGCGCCGCCTTGCTGCAGGCCCTTCTCGATGTTCCAGACGATCTCGGGACAGATCGACTCGCGGTGCCGTTCCAGCAACGGCCCGCGCACGGCGGCAACCAGATTCGCGCGCAAGGTATGGAACGCCTCGAAGGCCCCGCTGAAGTCCGGGTGCTCGCCCGTCACGTCCGCGCCGGCCCCGGCGAAACGGCGGACCGCGGCTTCGCAGATCCGCGCAACTTCGGCGTCGACGCGGCCGACACCGAGGTCGGCAGAGAACCCGACCCGGCGCGGCGCCGCCGGCTGCAGGACCGCGTCGAGGAACGACGTCGCCGGGGCCGGCACCGACAGCGGGTCGCGACGATCGAAATGCGCCTGCGCGTCGAGCATGAGTGCCACATCCGCCACGCAGCGCCCCATCGGGCCTTCCACCCACAGGGGATCGAACGGGACGCAGGATTCGGGGCGCGGCACGCGGCCGACGCTCGGCCGCAGGCCCACCACGCCGCAGTAGCTGGCCGGGATGCGCAGGCTGCCGCCCAGGTCGTTGCCGGTGGCCAGCCACACCATGCCCGCGGCCAGCGCCGCGGCCGACCCGCCCGAGGAACCACCGACCGTGAGCTCGGGGTTCCAGGGGTTGCGAGTAGCGCCGAAGACCGTGTTGAACGTGTTGGCCCCCGCGAATTCGGGCACGTTGGACTTGGCGAGGGCGATGGCACCGCGCCGCTGCAGGCGCGCCACGGTGAGGTCCGACCGTTCGGCGACGGCGTCGGCGAGGATGGGCGAGCCGCACGTGGTCGGCATGCCTGCCACGTCGTTGTAGTCCTTCACTGCGATGGGAAGCCCGGCGAGCCAGCCCGGCGCCGCGGACTCGTCGCCGGCCGGTGCGCGAAAGTTGCGCGCTTCCTCGCGTGCAGCTTCGAAGCGGCGCAGCGGCAGCGCGTTGATGACGGGGTCGGCGGCCTCGATGCGGGCGATCGACGCGTCGACGAGATCGAGGGGCGAGAGCTCGTGGCTGCGAAGCAGGCGAACGGCTTCGACGGCCGTCAATGCGCACAGCTCGTCGGCGCTCGTCGCACGCGCCCGGGGCTCGGCGCAGGTAGAAGAATCCATGGTCTTTTCTCCGGAGGGTTGGAACGGGCTGAACGATAGGCAGGTGCGTTCACGTCCACAATTCACTTCTTCTGATGCACCCCATAACACCGGCTGCGGCCGGGAAAACCCGGAGCGGTGACCATGGACATCCGGCACTTGCGCACTTTCGCCACGGTTGCTCGCCTCGGTAGCGTGACGCGAGCCGCCGAAGCCCTGCACGTCACGCAGCCCGCCGTGAGCGGGCAACTCAGGACGCTCGAGGCGCACCTCGACGTGCGGCTGTTCACGCGCAGTACGACGGCCATTTCGCTCACGCCTGCCGGGCAGGCACTGCTTGGCAAGGCCGAGCGCGCACTCGAAGCCTTCGGCGACTTCATCCACTCGTCGCGCTCGCTGCGCGGCCGGCTCTCGGGGCAGGTCCGCATGGGCATCCCGATGATCGATGCCGGGATCATGCGAGTGGAGGAGTTCCTGCGCGCCATGGCGCAATCGCATCCCGCAGTGCGCGTGGACCTGCAGGCCGGCCGCATCAGCTGGCTGCTGGAGTCGCTTCGCAACGCGGACATCGACGCGTCGCTCTTCGTCTGCCGCTCGCTGCCGGCGGGCGTGAAGGGCCGTGTCCTGCGGCAATTGCGCTATTGCGTCGTCGCACCCGCCGCCTGGCGCGCCGCACTCGATGAACACGGCTGGAGCGAGGCGGCTCGCCGCCCGTGGGTGCGGATGACCCCGCACAGCGCCCATCGCGAATTGCAGGACGAGTTGCTGGCGCGCGTCGCCATCCACCCCGAAGAAACCGCGCAGGCGGACCATGAAGACCTGGTGAGCGCGATGGTCCGCGCCGGCATCGGCATGGGCCTCGTTCGCGAAGAAATCGCTGTCGAGGGCGAAGCACGAGGCGGGCTGGTCCGCTTCGGAAACGAGTCGGTGACGACCTCGCTGGCCCTCGTCTATCCCGGCGACCGGCTCGCCGACCCGCTGGTCCAGGCGGTTGACCAGGCGCTCGAGCAGTGCTGGCAGGGCACGCCGCGCTTGCCGGCTAACCCTGCTTGACCGTCAACTGGTTCGCGATCTCGCCCACCTGCGGAATGTGGCGCGCGATCTCGGTGGCGCGCTCGCGCGCCTGCTCGCTGGGCGCGACGCCGCTGAGCACGACGTAGCCGTCCTTGCTGTCGACGTCGATGACGAACTGCCCGAGCTCGCCGTCCGCGAGCAGCGCGCGCTTGATCGTGGTGACGATGCCGGTGTCGTCGATGGCGTCACGCAACTGCGGCGCGGCGCCCATCACCTGCGTGGGCTCCACCTTGGGCTGCGGCGCGCGCTCGCCGCAGCCCGCGAGCGCGGCGACGACGGCAAGCACGAGAACGGGCCTCATGCCTTCAATCTAGGCGCATCGTCACGGCCGCGCTGTAGGACTCCCCCTCAACCGCCCGTGTCGGCTTCCATGTCGCGCAGGATGCGGTCGAGCCGCTGCGACAGCTGTTCCGTGGTGAGCTTCTCCCGGAAGCGCTCGACCATGAGCGGCACGCTCATGGGGCTGGGGTGGCGCAGCGGCGCAAAGACGAGCTTCTTGCGCTGCATCTTCCTCAGCGTCTCGGCCAGGCGCGAGATCTCCAGCTCCTGGCTGAGCACCTCGTTGTCGGCCTGCGAGAGCAGCAGGTTGCCCTTGTCGTACTTGCGGAATACCTCGTAGAAGAGCGAACTCGATGCCTGGATCTGCCGCGCGCTCTTCGGCTGGCCGGGGTAGCCGGTGGTGACGAGGCCCGCCACGCGCGCGATCTCGCGAAAGCGCCGCTGCGACAGCTCCGACGAGTTGAGCGAGGCCAGCACGTCGGCCATCAGCTCGCGAGTGGTGAACACCTCGAGCGACGTGACCGGCTCCACGTCGAACGGCTCGGCGCTCACCAGCTCGAAGCCGTAGTCGTTGATGGAGATGCTGAAGGTGTTGGGCTTGTCTCGCGCGAGGCGCCACGCGATGAGGCTCGCCAGGCCCAGGTGCACGTTGCGGCCGGCGAAGGGGTAGATGTAGATGTGCTGGCCTTCGCGCGACTGGAAGCCCTCGACCAGCAGCGTGGAAGGCGTGGGGATCTTCGACAGCCGCGCCTGCGTCTGCAGCATCGGGCGCGCGGCTTCGAGCTCCGGCTCGAAGAAGTCGCCTTGCGCGGCGACCTGCATCGTCTCGAGGATCGCTTCGCTCATCTCGCTCGTGAAGGCCATCTTCGCGCCCTGCCACGTGGGCACCGTGCCCTTGTTGCGCGTGGCCTTCTTCACGTACGCCGCCATCTCGCGCACGCGGATGAATTCCAGCAGCTTGCCCGCGAAGAAGAAGCAGTCGCCGGGCTTCAGGCGCGCGACGAAGCCCTCTTCCATCGTGCCCAGCGTCACGCCGCTCATGTACTTGATGCTGATCGCGGCGTCGCTGACGATGGTGCCCACGCCGAGCCGGTGCCGCTTGGCCGTGCCGCGGTCGGGCACGCGCCAGACGCCCTCCTCGTCCTGCTTGATGCGGTGGTATTCGGGGTAGGCGGTGAGGCTTTCGCCGCCGCGTTCGCAGAAGGCGAGCGCCCAGTCGAACTCCTCGCGCGTGAGGTCGCGGTAGGCCCATGCGGTGGTGACTTCCTCGTAAAGTTCGTCGGCCACGAACCCGCCGCCGAGCGCCACGGTCACGATGTGCTGCACCAGCACGTCCAGCGGCTTGTGCGGCGACTGGCGCTTCTCGACCAGCCCCTTGCGGATGGCGCGGCGCGCCGCGGCACCGTCGAGGATTTCCAGCGTGTTGGTCGGCACGAGCGTCAGGCGGCTCGGCCGTCCGGGCGCGTGGCCGCTGCGGCCGGCGCGCTGCATCATGCGCGCGATGCCCTTCGCGCTGCCGACCTGCAGCACGCGTTCGACGGGCAGGAAGTCCACGCCGAGGTCGAGCGAGGAGGTGGCGACGACTGCGCGCAACGTGCCCTGCTTGAGGCCGTTCTCCACCCACTCGCGCGTGGCCTTGTCCAGCGAGCCGTGGTGCAGCGCCACCTCGCCGGCCCATTCGGGCTTCGCTTCCAGCAGCAGCTGGTACCAGATCTCCGCCTGCGAACGCACGTTGGTGAAGACGAGCGTGGTGCCGCTCGACTTCTCGATCTCCTGCACCACGGGCAACTGCATGCGCGCGCCGAGGTGGCCCGCCCACGAGTACTTGCCGGGGTCGGGCGGGATGAGCGTGTCGATGGTGAGGGTCTTGTCGATGCGGCCACGCACGAGTTTCGGCGGCGGGTCTTCATCGGGCCCGCACAGCACCTGCATGGCTTCCTCGAGGTTGCCCATCGTCGCGCTCAGGCCCCAGGTCACGAGCCGCGGGTTGAAGCGCCGCAGGCGCGCAAGCGCCAGCTGCGCTTGCACACCCCGCTTGCTGCCGATGAGCTCGTGCCACTCGTCCACCACCACGTACTCCACGCCCGTGAGCTCCGCGCGGCTGTTCTCGCGCGTGAGCATGAGCGTGAGCGACTCGGGCGTGGTGACCAGCACGGTGGGCATGCGCCTGTCCTGCCGGGCGCGCTCGGCGCTCGGCGTGTCGCCGGTGCGCATGCCCAGCGTCCACGCGGGCGCCAGGTCCATCATCGGCAGCGTGAGGGCTTTTGCCGTATCGGCGGCGAGCGCGCGCATGGGCGTGAGCCAGATCACCCGCAAGGGCTCGGCGGACCGGCCCGGTGGATGCCGCCGCACCAGTTCCTCCAGCATGCCCAGCCACACCGCGTACGTCTTGCCCGCGCCCGTGGTGGCGTGCAGCATGCCGCTGCGGCCCTCGGCCACGGCCTGCCACACCTCGCGCTGGAAATCGAAGGCCTGCCAGCCGCGCGACGCGAGCCAGCCCGTCACCCCCGGAAACGGTGGTTCCTGCATCCGGACGATGATAGATTTGCCCGGTCCCCCCGTGCGGAACTGGAGTACCCCATGCGACGAGCCTTTCTCGCCGGCCTGCTGGCCGCCTGCGCCAGCGCAGCATTCGCGCAGGACAAGCCCCCGCTGAAGATCCTGGTGGGCTTCCCGCCCGGCGGCTCGGCGGACGTGATCGCGCGGCTCGTGGCCGATGCCTTGCGCGACGACTTCAACCCCGTCGTCGTCGAGAACCGCCCCGGCGCGGGCGGGCGCATCGCACTCGCGGCGGTGAAGGCAGCCAGGCCCGACGGCCAGACCGTCGTCGTGCTGCCCAGCGGCCCGATGGTGCTGTTCCCGCACGTCTACAAGAAGCTCGAGTACGACCCGGTGAAGGACTTCACGCCGGTCTCGCTGATCGCGCACTTCCAGTTCGGCGTGGTCTCGGGGCCCGCGACCAACGTCAAAAGCGTGGCCGAGATGCTGGCCAGGGCCAAGGCCGACCCCAAGTCCGCGACCTACGGTTCGCCGGGCCTCGGGACGCTACCGCACTTCATGGGCGTGCTGCTCGAACAGAGCACCGGCGTCGCGATGCAGCACGTGCCCTTCCAGGGCGGCGGGCCGGCGAACACGGCGCTTCTGGGCGGGCACATCGGCTACAAGTTCGACGTGGTGTCGGAGACCGCGGAACTGCATCGCGGCGGCAAGGTGCGGATCATCGCCGTGACCGGCGAGACGCGCGACCCGCAGGTGCCCGAGGTGCCGACGCTCAAGGAGTCCGGCGTGAACATGGTGGCCACCGCGTGGTTCGCGATGTATGCGCCGGCCGGCGTACCCGCGGACGCGCTCGGGCGATTGGAGCGCGCGATGGCCAGGGCGATCCGCCACCCGGCGATGCAGGACAAGCTGGTCAAACTCGGCTACGAACCCGTGGGCTCGACATCGGCCGAGCTCGCGGCCGCGCAGCGCGCCGACCTCGCGCGCTGGGAAAAGCCGATCAAGGCCACGGGCGTGACACTGGACTGAAGAAGGACGCGCATATGAAGGACAAGCTGCTTTTCACCGTCTGCGCGTTGGCTTGCATGGCCGCAGCCGCACAGGCGCCCGTCTGGCCGACCAAGGCCGTGAAGATCCTCGTCGGCTCGCCGCCGGGGGGGCCCTCCGACATCACGTCGCGCCTGTTCGCGGACCAGCTGGGCAAGCGCACGAACCAGCCCGTCGTCGTGGAGAACCGGCCGGGCGCCGGCAACAACCTCGCCGCGGGCCTGGCCGCGAAAGCGGAGCCCGACGGCCACACGCTGGTGCTGAGCCCGGACACGGTGCTCACCGTCAACCCGCTCGTGTACCGCAACACGGGCTTCGATGCGCGCAACGACCTCGTCTCGGTCTCGGTACTCGCGAGCTTTTCGCAGATGCTGGTTTGCCACCCTTCCGTGGGCGTGGCAAGCGTTGGCGAACTGGCGGCAAAGGCCAGGTCGACGCGCATGACGTATGGCTCCGGCGGCCCCGGCGTGCCCGGCCACCTGGCCGCCGAGATGTTCCTGCAGGGCACCGGCGCGCGGATGGAACACATCCCGTATCGCGGCCCCGCGCCTGCGACGCAGGCCGTGCTGGCCGGCGAAGTGAACTGCGGCTTCCTGGCGACCCCGACAGTGATCCCGCACGTGAAGGCCGACAAGCTCAAGGCACTTGCGGTGTCTTCGGCTACTGCTTCGCCGATGGCGCCGGACGTGCCGACACTCGCGAAAGCGCTGAACCAGCCTGCGCTCGACGCGACCTTCCGCCTCGTGCTGCAGGTGGCCAAGGGCACGCCGGCGCCCGTGGTGGCGGAGATCGAGAAGGCCGCGATGGAGATCATGAAGCAGCCCGACGTGCGCACACGGCTGCAGAACACCGACCTCGTCGCGCAAGGCACGAGCCGCGCGCAGGCGGAGCAGCTGATGAAGGACGAGATCGTGCGCTGGGAACCGCTCGTCAAGCGCCTCGAGCTGAAGGCGGAGTGATGGCAAGGCCCAACTTCATCTTCATCGTCGCCGACGACCTGGGCTATGCGGACCTCGGCTGCTACGGCGGCCGCGAGGCGTCGTTCGGTGCCGTGTCGCCGGTGCTCGATTCGCTCGCGGCCGGCGGCATGCGCTTCACGCAGGGGTATGCGAATTCGCCCGTGTGCTCGCCCACGCGGTTCGCGCTCGCGACGGGACGCTACCAGTACCGCTTGCGCGGGGCAATGGACGAGCCGATGCGCATGAACTCGACGCATGGCCTGCCGCCGGAGCACCCGACGATCGCATCGCTGCTGCGCGATGCCGGCTGGCGCACGGCGCTGGTGGGCAAGTGGCACCTCGGCTTCGCGCCGCATTTCGGCCCGCTGAAATCCGGCTACGAGGAGTTCTTCGGGCCGATGTCGGGCGGCGTGGACTACTTCACCCACTGCGGCACGAGCGGGCAGCACGACCTGTGGGTGGGCGATGCGAAGCAGCGCGAAGAAGGCTACCTCACCGACCTGATCTCGCGCCGTGCGGTCGACTACGTGGAACGCATGGCGAAGCAGGACGCGCCCTTCTTCCTGAGCCTCCACTACACCGCGCCGCACTGGCCGTGGGAAACGCGGGAGTCGGCCGACGTGGCGCCGCGCGTGAAGGACAGCCTGTACCACCTCGACGGCGGCAACATCGACACCTATCGCCGCATGATCCACCACATGGACGAGGGCATCGGGTGGGTGATGGAGGCCCTGCGGCGCAACGGCCACGACGCGAACACCCTCGTGATCTTCACCAGCGACAACGGCGGCGAGCGCTTCAGCGACAACTGGCCGCTGGTGGGCGGCAAGATGGACCTCACCGAAGGCGGCATCCGCGTGCCGTGGATCGCGCACTGGCCGGATGCGATCGCACCGGGCGCTACGAGCGCGCAGCATTGCATGACGATGGACTGGTCGGCGACCGTGCTCGACGCGGCCGGCGTCGCTGCCGACCCTGCCTATCCGCTCGACGGCATCTCGCTGCTGCCGGTGCTTCGCGGTGCGTCGCATTCGTTCGAGCGCCCGATGCACTGGCGCATGAACCACCGCGGCCAGCGCGCGCTGCGCGACGGGCCGTGGAAGTACCTGCGGGTGGACGGGCACGACTACCTCTTCGACGTCTCGTCGGACGAGCGCGAACGCGCGAACCTCGCGGGGCGCGACCCCGCGCGACTGGTTTCGCTGCGCGATGCGTGGGAGACGTGGAACCTCACCATGCCCGCGATCCCCGAGGACGCGACCGTGAGCCCCGTGATCACGGCGGCCCACATGCCGCAGAGGTAAGCTCTGCCGATGCCTGATTTGAAAAGCTGGCTGCCGTTCCTGCGGTGGCCGCGCCCGAGCATGGGCTTGCTCCGCGGCGAAATGGCGGCCGCCCTCACGGTCGCCGTCGTCATGATCCCGCAGTCCGTCGCCTATGCCGGCCTGGCGGGCATGCCGCTCGTGACGGGCCTGTACGCCACCTTCCTGCCGATGCTGATGGCCGTCCTCTTCAGCAGTTCCACGCGGCTGTCGGTCGGCCCTTCGGCGTTGTCCGCGGTGCTGGTCGGCACCTCGCTGCTCGGGATGGCGCAGGCGTCGAGCCCCGAGTGGGTCGCACTCGCTGTGTGGCTGGCCCTGCTCTCCGGGGGCATCCAACTGCTCGTGGGCGCCACGCGGTCGGCGTGGTTGCTGAACCTCGTGAGCTCGCCCGTGCTCGCGGGCTTCAGCCAGGCGGCGGCGCTGCTGATCATCGCGTCGCAACTGCCCGCCTTGCTGGGCGTCACCGGCAACTGGCGCGAGGTTCTCGCAGGCACCGCGCGTTTCAACGCCGAGGCGGCGGCGTACGGCGTGGCGAGCCTCGCGCTCATGGTGCTGGGCAAGCGCTACGTGCCGCGCTGGCCCACCGTGCTGCTCGTGATCTGCGTGGCCGGCACGCTGTCGGCGGCCACGGGCTTTGTCGCGCGTGGCAACGTGATCGGCACGTTGCCGGCCGGCATGCCGTCGCTGTACGTGCCTTCGTGGCCGGGTTGGGACGGCCTCGCGAACCTCGTGTTGCCCGCGCTGGTGCTCGCGCTCGTGAGTTCGCTCGAGATGGCCTCCAGCGCCAAGATCGAGAGCCAGAAGGACGGCAAGCGCTGGGACGCGAGCCAGGACCTCGTCGGGCAGGGCATGGGCAAGCTCACGTCGGCGCTGTGCGGCAGCTTCGCCACCAGCACCTCCTTCTCGCGCTCGGCGATCACGCTCTATTCGGGCGCGAAGACGGGCTGGGCCACGGTGTGCGCCACCTTCGTCGTGCTCATCGTGCTGCTGTTCCTGACACCGGCTCTCGCGCCCGTTCCGCAGGCCGTGCTCGCCGCCGTGGTCGTCGCGGCGGTGTCGAGCCTCTTCAAGCCGCGGACGCTGCTGGACCTGCGCCGCATCGACAAGGTGGAAGCGGTGACCGCCTTGGTCACGTTCGCAGTGACGATCGTCTCCGCGCCGCGAATCTACTGGGGCGTGCTGACGGGCGTCCTGATGGGGCTCGCGCACTTCCTCTACCACCGCCTGCACCCGCGCATCATCGAGGTGGGGCTGCACCCGGACGGCAGCCTGCGCGACCGGCACCTGTGGAACCTGCCGCCGCTCGCCCCGCACCTCTATGCGCTGCGCATGGACAGCGGCCTGGACTTCGCGTCGGCGAGCGCTTTCGAGCGCGACGTCGTCGAACACGTGGCCGAGCCCGCCGATGTGCGCCACGTGTGCCTGTTCGCGCAGCCGATCAACCGCATCGATGCGACCGGCGTGGAGACGTTCATCCAGCTGCGCAAGATGCTCGGCGAACGCGGCATCGTGCTGCACATCAGCGGCATCAAGCTGCCAGTGGAGAACGTGCTCAAGCGGGCGGGGGCGCTGCATGAGTCGCCGTTGCTGCGGATGTATCGCACGGATGCGGAGGCGCTGGCGGCGCTGGGGCAACTGCGGGAATGAGCGCGGAGCCGGTGTTCTTCGAGTCGGCCGCGAAGTTCCGTGCTTGGCTGAAGCGAAATGCGGCGAGTGCCGGCGAGATCGTCGTTGGCTTCTACAAGGTGGGGACGGGCAGGCCGAGCATGACGTGGTCGGAGTCGGTCGACGAGGCGCTGTGCTTCGGCTGGATCGACGGCGTGCGCAAGGGCATCGACGCCGAGTCCTACCAGATCCGCTTCACGCCCCGCCGGCCGGGGTCGAACTGGAGCGCGATCAATGTGGAGAAGGTGCGCGTGTTGACGCAAGCGGGTCGCATGACGGAGGCGGGGTTGCGTGCGTTCGCCGACTACGACCCAGACCGGAGCCGCAATTATTCGTACGAGCAGCGCTCCGAGGCGAAGCTGTCGGCTGATGAGGAAGCGAGATTCCGACGTTCGCGCGAGGCGTGGGCGTTCTTCGAGAAGCAGCCGCCCGGATGGCGGCAGTTGCAGATTTATCGCGTGGTGAGTGCCAAACGCGTGGAGACGCGTGAGGGGCGGCTTGGGCGGTTGATCGAGGCATGCGCGCGCGGGGAGCGGCTTGCGTAGGTCATGGTGTCGCACAGCTGAACATTCAGCGGCGGTGATCGTGGCGCGCCGGAGATGTTCCGCAGCGGCGATCGTGGCGCGCCGGAGGTGTTCCGCGGCGGTGATCGTGGCGCGCTGGTCTGCGGCGGGTGGGGCCCCGCCCTGCGCTTAATCTTCCGCCGTCCGTCCTTCGGACGGAGCCCCTGGCGGCCGACGAGCAAGTCACGCGCCGGTTGGACATCGGCGGCCGCAACGGCGTCTCCACATGCGCGCCGGATCGAGGCCCCACCCACCGCAGACAACCGGAGGGCGCAACAAGTGCATGCGACCATCGTGACGCGTCGTGATGTCCGGGTCCGCGTCCGGTGATGCGCTACCTTGTGTAGACGTGGCGGATGGTATGCCGCCTGGACCGCATGTAGAGCCGCTGTTGCGGCCGCCGATGTTCAACCGGAGCGCTGGGTGTTCGCCGGCCGCCAGGGTCTCCGTCCGAAGGACGGACGGCGGCACCTTAAGGGCCAGGCGGCATACCGTCCGACGCGTCCGCGAGGTCTCACCCAGAGACCGCGCAAAGCGGCGAGAAATTGGAATCTGACCCCAATTACCCAATTACGCGGAGACGATCCAGCCTTCGAGCGGGTCCAGGTCCTCGGGCAATCCATAACGCGGCGCACCATGAGCCGCGGCCCACGCGGCCTGCACGAGGCACAGCACGGCGTCGAGCGAATCACCACTCGCGTCGTCGGCGAGCAGGTCGTGCTGGGCGTGAGTGAGCTTCAGGCGCAGGCCAAGCCGCGTTCGGCCTTGTTCGAGCGCAGCAAGGATGTCCTTGCGTGCGATGAGGCGATCGGAGGTCTGCTTCGCCTTCTCGTCACTCTTGTAGCTGCGGTTGCCAACCAACTCCCGCGCGAGCAGGCCGGGATACGCTTCGAGCGCGACACGAGAGGCATCGCCGTCGTGAAGACCGGGGATGTGCACGCCGGCTTCGAGCAGCAACGGCACCGCGGCGTGAAGCATGTACGCCACCGGCGGGTTCACCCACTTCATCGACGGGCTCGAACCGGCGCGACGGTCGAACCGCCGATGCGCGAACTTGGAGCCGACGGGACGCGCATCGCAGTAGGCGGCAAACGTCTCGCGGATCGTCGCGCGATCGAGCGTCGCGTAATGCGCCATGCACTCGCGCCACGTCGTGGGCCAGCCGAGATGCTCGACCAGTTCGCGCGGCAAGCCGAAAGGGAAATCGAACCCACCGATCCATGCGCGCGGCTGCGAAAGCCATTCCGAAAAGGCGGCAAGCGATTCGAGCTTCTCGAGGCGATCGAGGACGACACGCCCACCCGCCTCGCGCCCCACCGCCATCACGATCGGTTTGCGGCGCGTCGGGCTGCTGGAGAAATCGCAGCCGGCGAGCATCAGCCGCCGAGCGCCGCGCGCAGGTCGGCGGGCAAGGCCTCGCTCTTGAGCGGGCTGCCCGGGCCCGCCTCATAGCGGCACCAGACGCGTGACTCGGTACCGCGAGCCAGCGCACGGCCATCCGCTGCCATCACGAAGTCGTGCGTCACGGTGAACGAACTGCGGCCCCACTTGCTGATTTGCGAACGCACTTCCACCTCGTCCCCGAACTGCGGTGAGCTCTTGAAAGCACACTGCGAATCCACGAGCGGCATCGTGAAGTGCTCCTCGCGCATGCGCGCGGCCGGGTAGCCGGCCTGCGCCACCATGGCCCACGTGGCTGCGTCCATCCAGCGGTAGTAAGTGGGGTAGAAGATGATCCCGGCCGGGTCGCATTCGCCCCAGGCGAGCGTGCGACGGGACCGCATCAGCCGCCGCCGAGCCGCCTCAAGGCGGCTGAAGCCCCCTCGGGGGGCAGCGGACCTCGCGAAGCGGGGAAGCGTGGGGGCTCCATTCCTCAGGCACGGCCGCAGATATTGGCTGTGGCCATCAGGTCTTCGAGCAACGCGAACGACACCTTGCCGGAAACGGCATACGGGTCCAGCTCCGGCTTCTCGGAGTACTTCAGCAGGATCGAATGATTCAGCTTGGTGAGGTTCACCGTACCCATGCTCCAGCCGCCGAAGCGCCGCTCGAAGATCTCCTCGTACAGCAGCAGCGCGACGTCCTTGTGGCGCGGGTCCTTGGAGATCGTGGCGAAGAGCTCGCTCACCTGCATGCGGCCGCCTTCGATGGCCTGCAGGAAGATGTCGCCGCCGTAGCACAGGATGCCCGTGATGCCGGTGACGGGGTTGTGGTTGCGCGACTGCTGCAGGATGGACTCGATGGCTTCGGGGCTCGTGTCCACCGCGCGGCTGCAATAGAGGAGTCGGACGAGCATGGTGTTCAGCCCTTGTCGGGGATGAGGGCGAGGAATTCGCGGCGCAGCGCGGCGTTCTTGAGGAACACGCCGCGCATGACCGAGTTGATCATCTTGCTGTTCAGGTCCTTCACGCCGCGCCAGGCCATGCAGTAGTGGCTGGCTTCCATCACGACGGCCAGGCCGTCGGGCTGCGTGCGCTCCATGATCAGGTCGGCGAGCTGCACCACGGCCTCCTCCTGGATCTGCGGACGGCCCATCACCCACTCGGCCAGGCGCGCGTATTTCGACAGGCCGATGACGTTGGTGTGCTCGTTGGGCATGATGCCGACCCACAGCTTGCCGATGACGGGGCAGAAGTGGTGGCTGCAGGCCGAGCGCACGGTGATCGGGCCGACGATCATCAGCTCGTTCAGGTGCTCGGCGTTGGGGAACTCGGTGATGCCCGGCGCCTTGACATAACGGCCGCGGAACACCTCCTGCAGGTACATCTTCGCGATGCGGCGCGCGGTGTCGTTGGTGTTGTGGTCGCTGGCCGTGTCGATAACCATGCTGTCCAGCACGCCCTGCATCTTCACTTCCACTTCCTTGAGCAGCTCGTCGAGCTCACCCGGCTGGATGAACTCGGCGATGTTGTCGTTGGAGTGGAAACGCTTGCGCGCCGCCTGGATGCGCTCGCGGATCTTCACCGACATGGGCGTACCCTCGTCGGTGGGCTGCAGCTGCTGGGACGGGTCGGCTTTCATGAGCATTCGTTGAATGCTATCACTCTACAGATTCAGCAGTAATTCGAGGTCTTGCAGGGTATTCGCCTCGGCGACAGGCTTGTCGTGGCGGATGCGCAGCATGCGCGGGAAGCGCACCGCGATGCCGCTCCTGTGCCGGCCGCTGCGCTGGATGCCTTCGAACCCGAGTTCGAAGACCAGCATGGGCTTGACGCTGCGCACCGGGCCGAATTTTTCGACCGTGTTGCGGCGGATCAGGGCGTCGACCTGGCGGAACTCCTCATCGGTCAGGCCCGAGTAGGCCTTGGCGAAGGGCACGAGCTGCAGGGCGCCGGGTTGCGGCGGCTCCTTGCGCACGATCGCTTCGATCACGGCTTCGACTTCCTCCGGCCCTTCGGGTGCGCGGTTCCACACCGCAAACGTGTAGTCCGTGTGCACCGACGAGCGCCGCCCCGACCCCGGCTGCGCATAGACCAGCACGCAGTCGATGGTCATCGGGTCGATCTTCCACTTCCACCACAGGCCCTCGGCCTTGGTGCGGCCGGTGCCGTAGGCGGCGTCAAGCCTCTTGAGCATGAAGCCTTCGACGCCGAGCTCGCGCGACTGCTTGCGGCGCGCGGCGTATTCCAGCCACGAAGAGGCCTTCTCGACCGGCGAGATGCGCATCGGTGCGTCCTTCAGCAGCGCTTCGAGCCGCGCGCGGCGCTCGCGCTGCGGCAGGCCGCGGATGTCCTCGCCGTCCTGCTCCAGCAGGTCGTAGGCCATGAAGCTCACCGGCGCATCCGCGAGGATCTTCTTCGTGAGGTTCTTGCGGCCGATGCGCTGCTGCAGCAGAGCGAACGGCGCGGGGCGGTCGTCCGCTTCGTTCCACACGAGCACTTCGCCATCGACGACGGTGCCGTCGGGCAGCCCTTGCGCGGCGGCGACGATCTCGGGGAAGCGTTCGGTGACCAGTTCCTCGCCGCGCGACCAGATCCACACTTCGCCATTGCGCTTGACGACCTGGCCGCGGATGCCGTCGTACTTCCACTCCACCATCCAGTCGCTCACCGGCCCGAGGCGCGAGCTGAACACTTCGGGCGGCGCGTCGAGCTGGTGCGCAAGGAAGAACGGGAAAGGCTGCCCCGCGTCGCGCAACTCACCGGCCTCTTCTTCCGTCTTCGCGACGAGCGCCATGTAGCGTTCCGGCGAAGGCATGACCTTGCCGTCCGTGTAGCCCATCATGCGCTGCGCGACGCGCTTCGCATCCACCCCCGCGTGCGCGGCGAGCGCGCGCTGCACCAGCAGCTTGCTCACGCCGACGCGGAAGGCGCCGCCGATCAGCTTGGTCAGCAGGAAGCGGCCTTGCGAATCCAGCTCCTGCCAGTACGACTTGATGCGCGGCGCGACCTCTTCATAGGGCAGGCCGCGCAAGGGAAGCAGCCGCTGCTCGATCCACTGCGCGAGGCCGATGTCCGAGGTCTCCCCGCCCAGCGGCAGCACGAGCGAGATCGTCTCCGCGAGGTCGCCGACCTGCTGGTAGCACTCGTCGAACAGCCAGGGCTCGATGCGCGCCACCTCGCACGCCAGCACCCACAGCGAACCCATCGGCACCACCTGCCTCGGCTTGCCGCCGGCGAGGAAGTAGACGGCCCAAGCCGCGTCGTGCGCGGGTGCGCTGTCGAAATACCGCGTGAGCGCCTCCACCTTGGCGTTGGTGGAAGTGGTGGCATCGAGTTCGGCAAACAGCTGCGCGAACCGCCTCATGCGCCCGGCTCCGCTTCCGTCGCCGCGGCCGCGTCGGCTTCCACGACGTCGTCGCCGTACTCGGTCTCGAAGGCCTCGGCCTGCAGGCCCTGCTCGGTGAGGTAGCGCACCATCGCCGCCGAACTGCCATGCGTCACGATCACGCGTTGCGCGCCGGTCGCGCCGATCGCCTGCAGCAGGCCGGGCCAGTCGGCATGGTCCGACAGCACGAACCCGCGGTCATAGCCGCCACGCCGCCGGTTGCCGCGCACCTGCATCCAGCCGCTGGCGAAAGCCGCCTGCGCATCGGCGCCGAAGCGCCGCAGCCAGGGGCTGCCGACGGCGCTCGGCGGGCAGACGACCAGCGCGCGCCTGAGGTCCGCCTTGTCGCGGACCTCGGTCACCATCCGTGTTTCGGGCAGTTCGACGCCCGCGGCGCGATAAGCATCGTTCAGCGGCACGACGGCGCCATGCACGATCACCGGCCCGATCGACGGGTCGATGCCGGAGAGCAGCCGCTGCGCCTTGCCGAAGCTGTAGCAGGCCACCACGCTCGCGCGGTTGTGGTCGACGTTGCGTGCCCACCAGGTGTTGATCTGCGCGAACAGGTCCTCGTCCGGGCACCAGCGGTAGATCGGCAGGCCGAACGTCGACTCCGTGATGAACACGTCGCAACGCACCGGTTCGAAAGGTGCACAGGTGCGGTCCGGCGCCACCTTGTAGTCGCCGCTGGCCACCCACACCTGGCCGCCGTGTTCGACGCGCACCTGCGCCGAGCCGAGCACGTGGCCCGCCGGGTGCAGCGAGACCGTGACGCCGTGATGCACGATGCGCTCGCCGTACGCGAGCGTCTGCAGCGAGATCTCGCCCAGGCGCGCCCGCAGCACGCCTTCGGAGGGCGCGGCCGCGAGGTAGTGGCCATTGCCGTAGCGGGCGTGGTCCGAATGGGCATGCGTGATGACGGCGCGTGCGACGGGACGCCAAGGGTCGATGTAGAAGTCGCCGGGCGGGCAGTACAGGCCCTCGGGCCGCTGGACGACCAGGTCGGTCACAGGTAGTTTTTCCCCTGGATCGCCAGCGCTGCACGCATCACGCCCAGCGCCACCCATTCCTTCGCCCGCTGCAAACCCGAACGGTTCTCGTACTCCACGGCGTTCATGCGGGTGCCTTCGTGCTCCATCGCATACACGAGCCTCTCGCGCAGGCGCGCGGCGAAGAAGATGTCCTCCACCACCACGTTGGCCTCGCGCGCGAGCAGCAGGCTGAGCGGGTCGAGGTTGGACGAGCCCACGGTCGCCCACATGCCATCGACCACGGCGACTTTCGCATGCAGGAAGCTCGGCGAATACTCGTGGATCTCCACGCCGGCCTTCAGGAGCGCGCCGAACACGGGCCGGGCCGCGTAGTACTGCATGAAGTATTCGTACCTTCCCTGCAGCAGGAGTTTCACCTTCACGCCGCGCCGTGCGGCACGGATGAGCGCGCGGCGCATCTTGCGGCCGGGCACGAAGTAGGCATTGGCGATGATGATCTCGTTGCGCGCGCGGCCGATGGCGCGGCGGTAGGCGCGCTCGATGCCGGCACGGTTGCGGACGTTGTCGCGCAGGATCAGCGCGGCCTTGGCGCGGGGCATGCCCGTGGCCAGCGGCGCGGCGGGCGCCGACGGGACGCGCGCACGCGAGGCCCGCAAAGATTCGAGCGCACCGACGAGCTGTGCCCGCCGCGCGCGGCTCATCGCCTGCATGCGCAGCCACTGCCGGGCCATGGTCTGGTGCATCTGCGTCACGAGCGGACCCACGACACGCAACGCGAAGTCGAAGCGCGGCGACTGCAGCGCACCGTGGTTGGGGTCGTGGTAGTCGTCCAGGATGTTGATGCCGCCGCAGAACCCCACCTTGCCATCGACCACGCACAGCTTGCGGTGCAGGCGCCGCCACTGCCCCGGCACGAGCAGGCCGAGCGCGCCCAGCGGCGAGAACACGCGGAACTGCACGCCGGCCTGCTCGAGCCGCCAGCGCCACGAGTCTTCGAGTTCGGTGCCGGCCCCGTCGACCGTGACCTGCACGCTCACCCCGCGCCTGGCGGCGCGTTCGAGCGCATAGGCAACGTCGGCGCCCGACCCGGTGCAGTCGAAGATGTAGGTCTCCAGCAGCACCTGCGCCCGCGCTTCGTCGATGGCAGCGATCAACGCCGGAAAGAACTCGCGGCTGCCTTCGAGCAGCTGGATGCGATGGCCGCCGCGCAACGGTGGGATGCGCATCACCCGCCGCCGGGCCGCCCCAAGGCGGATGAAGCCCCCTCGGGGGGCAGCGCCGCACACGAAGTGGCAAGCGTGGGGGCCATATTTCTCTAGAGCTTGAACTCCGCGATCAGCGGCAGGTGGTCCGACATGCGCCACCAGATGCGCCCGCGCGGCACCTCGGCGCCGACGGGCTTCAACCCGCGCGCATAGATGTAGTCCAGCTGCGCCAGCGGCAGCCGCGAGGGATAGGTGCCGAGCTTGTCGCCGACGAAGTCCTTCAGCCCCAGCTCCTTCATCGCCGGCCGAAGCTTGCCGCCCCAGTCGTTGAGGTCGCCGCCCACGAGCAGGGGCGCGGTGCGCGGCACCTCGCGCTGGATGTAGCGGCCCAGCTGCTCCACCTGCCGCACCCGGCTGCCGGGAATGAGGCCCAGGTGCAGCACGATCACATGCACGTTGCGCCGGCCGACGAGCACTTCGACGTGCAGCAGCCCGCGCTGCTCGAAGCGGTGGTCGGACATGTCCTCGTGCGCGTGCGACACCACGGGCCAGCGCGACAGCAGCGCATTGCCGTGCTCGCCGTACTTGGTGCGCGCGTTGGTCTTGTAGATCGCCTCGTACCCTTCGGGGCACAGGAAGTCCGCCTGCGGCAGCTCGGGCCAGCGCGTGAAGTACTCCTGCTCGCGCGTGTGCACCATTCGCACTTCCTGCAGCAGCACCACGTCGGCGTCCAGCTGTTCGACGGCATGGCCGAGGTTGTGGATCTCCAGCCTGCGCACCGGGCCGATGCCTTGCACACCCTTGTGGATGTTGTACGTGGCGACGCGCAGCGTTGTCATGGCTTGGTGAATTGCGGCAGCAACAGTATCGCCTCGGCGTTGGACGGCGAGAAGCAGGCATCGGCCGCTTCGAGGTACGGCAGCCAGCGGTACGCGGTGTGCTCGCGCGGGTTCAGCGCCACGGGCGTACCCGCCGGCACGCACAGCCCGAACACGTGCTCGCGGTTGCGCGTCACGCCGGGGGCGTAGCGGTGCAGGTACTTCGGGTAGATGTCGTAGACGTTCTCGAGCTGCCAGTCGGTGAGCGTGCCGATGGCGCAGTCGATGCCGGTTTCCTCGCGCACTTCGCGAACTGCAGTTGCCTCGAGCGGTTCGTCTTCATGGTCCTTCGAGCCGGTCACCGATTGCCAGTAGCCGGGGCTGTCTGCCCGGTTGATCAGCAGGACCTCCAGCGCAGGCGTGTGGATCACCACCAAAACGGAGTGCGGGATTTTGAAGGGGCGGGTGTCGGCGGCCACTCAACCCTGCGATGGGTAGCTGTCTGGGGCATCTGGCTCCGCACTTGAAATGAGCGCCAGGTATTCCTCGTAGCTCAACATGACAACGTCAGGCCGACCGTCCTTCTCGACGATGATGGGCTCACTTTTGGCTTGGAAGCAGAAGTGGTCGAATCGGCTCTCGGCTTCCGCGGCAGTGACTTGCATGGGTCTTCCTCGTGGACGTATGTCGATCACTTCCACCGCCCTTGCGTCGCCCAAGTTCCTTTACTTGTTTTCTGGCGCTGGGCATCGCGGAGGACCGGCTCCAGGAAGTCATGGAGTAATTGGACGAAGTGTTCCTGCGGCCTCTCGGGGGCGTCCACTCCCGCGCGACGCGCGAACGCACGGACCTGTGGTTGTCGCGATGGATTTTGCCAATACGCGGCAGTCAGCCCTATGGGAGTTTCGGCGGGGATGGCTGTGTTCCGCCTTGAGAAGGTCCGACGCACTGCTTCTCCCAGAACCGCACGGTCGAATTCGAAATGCGTGGCAAGGTAGTGCAAGTCGAAGAAATCCTTGATGCGGCTGTTGCGTTCACCCAGGACGACGATCGCTTCCAGCTTTTCCGCGATCACCGCTTCGCGCGGGTACACGAGAACGTCGGGCGATGGAAAGTCCAGAAGCGTGGGATAGCTGCAGTCTTCCGGATCGGGCCACACCGCGTCGCCAACACCAATGTCGATCTGAAGCGGGATGCGCGCATTGCCGACAGCCGCGGGAAGAGTCACACGGATGCCGGCATATTCATCCTCAGCCCGGATCGACTCGCATTGGATCGCCGAGCCGTGGAACACGACCGCATCTTCCCCAACGGGAGTTTCCAGGATCGCGAGGATGTCCTGGCGGACGGCCTCCTGCTCGCCCGGACCGCGGCGAAGCAAGTCGAGGTCCCGCGTTGCACGATACGGCTGGTCGGACCACAGGCGCAGGAGCATCGCTCCCTTCAGGACAAAGTGGTTGCGCTTTTCCGAAGCGCCGACCCGGAAGAGGAATCGCTCGAGGCAATAGGCTGTCAACAACGCCTGGTAGTCGGAGCCTTCCTGCCTGGCCCGATTCAGCAGGCGTGCCGCGACCGAGGCAGCCAGGTTGAGTTTGGCGCTCATGCGATCGAGTCCAGGTAAGGCTGCATCACACGTGAAACCCGGCAGATGCGCGCGTACCTGGCCAACTCGTTCGCTTCGCCGCGGTACTTCCTGCTGAAGTCACGCAGTGCTTCGACCGCGACATCGATCCCGATCTTGTTGCGGTACTTGAAGCAGTCAGCCACGGTTTTCGCAGCCGAGTACACGCGGATCGGCACACCCTCCACTTTGTGCACCTCGACCCCCTCAGTCAGGGCCGGCCCGGAGAACCGGGCAACCCGCAGCCGTGGGTAATCGAATTGCGGCAGGCGCGCCTTTTCCGACAGGGCGATCCACACATCAGGCGCAGTCTGCGTGGTGAGTTCGTGAAATCGCAGTGCCGTGATCAGGCAGAAGGTTGCATCCGGCAGGCGCTTGGCAACCTGCGCAAGCGTGTGGACCGGCGTGGGCTCGTGGTCCGCGGCCGAATAGACCCCTCTCGCCCGACGAACGACAAAGCCCTGATCCACAAGCCTGCCAAGCTGAGCGCGCGTGATTCCGCGCGCCTCCAGTTCCTTGGGGCGTGCCAGTCCTATGCGCTGAATGGCTCGAAGTGCCTGGGCCGCTGTGGGTGCCACCCGGCGGATGATACGAAACGTCGGGGCTTATTTGCAACCCCCGACGTTTCGTACTCAGCGGTCAAGCCGCCTGGACGTTCCGCAGCTTGATATGCAGCTCCCGCAGCTGCTTCTCGTCCACCGGCCCCGGCGCCTGCGTGAGCAGGTCCTGCGCGCGTTGCGTCTTGGGGAACGCAATCACGTCGCGCAGGCTCTCGGCGCCCGTCATCAGCATGACGAAGCGGTCCAGGCCGATGGCGATGCCGCCGTGCGGGGGCGCGCCGTACTGCAGCGCGTCGAGCAGGAAGCCGAACTTGGCCTGCGCCTCCTCGGGGCCGATCTTGAGCGCGCGGAACACCTTGCTCTGCACCTCTTCGCGGTGGATACGGACGGACCCGCCACCGAGCTCGATGCCGTTCAGGACCGCGTCGTAGGCCTTCGCCACCGCCTTGCCGGGGTCGGTCTCGAGCAGGTCCTCGTGGCCGTCCTTGGGCGAGGTGAATGGGTGGTGCACGGCGTTCCAGCGCTGTGCGTCGTCGTCGTACTCGAACATCGGGAAGTCGATCACCCACAGCGGCCGCCACTCGCCGTCGATGAGGCCGTTCTTCTTGCCGAACTCGCTGTGGCCCACCTTCACGCGCAACGCGCCGATGGCGTCGTTGACCACCTTCTCGCGGTCCGCGCCGAAGAAGAGGATGTCGCCGTCCTTCGCACCGGTGCGCGAGAGGATTTCGGAGATCGCCCGGTCGTGCAGGTTCTTCACGATGGGCGACTGCAGGCCGTCGCGGCCCTTCGCCACTTCATTGACCTTGATCCACGCGAGGCCCTTGGCGCCGTAGATCTTGACGAACTCGGTGTACTGGTCGATCTCGCTGCGGCTGATCTCGCTGCCGCCGGGCACGCGCAGCGCGACGACGCGGCCGTCGGCCTGGTTGGCCGGGCCGGAGAACACCTTGAAGTCCACGTCCTTCATCACGTCGGTGAGCTCGGTGAACTCCAGCTTCACGCGCAGGTCGGGCTTGTCGCTGCCGTACAGGCGCATGGCGTCCGCGTGCTTCATCACCGGGAAGGCGCCGATGTCGACGCCCAGCACGTTCTGGAAGGTGCTGCGGATCATGCCTTCGAACATCGTGCGGATCTCCTCCTCCGTCATGAAGGAGGTCTCCACGTCGATCTGCGTGAACTCGGGCTGGCGGTCGGCGCGCAGGTCCTCGTCGCGGAAGCACTTGGTGATCTGGTAGTAGCGGTCGAAGCCGGACACCATCAGCAGCTGCTTGAACAGCTGCGGCGACTGCGGCAGCGCGAAGAACATGCCGTCGTGCACGCGCGAGGGCACGAGGTAGTCGCGCGCGCCCTCCGGCGTGCTCTTGGTGAGCATCGGCGTCTCGATGTCGATGAAGCCGTTGGCGTCGAGGAACTTGCGCACCTCCATGCTCACGCGGTAGCGCAGCATCAGGTTGTTCTGCATGTACGGCCGGCGCAGGTCCAGCACGCGGTGCATCAGGCGCGTGGTCTCCGAGAGGTTCTCGTCGTCCAGCTGGAACGGCGGCGTGACCGAGGGGTTGAGCACCGTGAGCTCATGGCACAGCACCTCGACCTTGCCGCTCTTGAGGTTCTCGTTGGCCGTGCCCTCGGGGCGCGCGCGCACCAGGCCCTTGACCTGGATGCAGAACTCGTTGCGCAGGCCTTCGGCCGCCTTGAACATCTCGGGGCGGTCGGGGTCGCACACCACCTGCACGTAGCCTTCGCGGTCGCGCAGGTCCACGAAGATCACGCCGCCGTGGTCGCGGCGGCGGTTGACCCAGCCGCACAGGGTCACGGTCTGGCCAAGCAGGGCCTCGGTCACGAGGCCGCAATATGTGGAACGCATCAACTGGGTCACGGGGATACCTTGGGGGCGACGACGCCCATCGAAACAACGTACTTGAGCGCTTCGTCCACGCTCATCTTCAACTCGATGCAGTCGCTTCGGCGCAGCATCACGAAATACCCGCCCGTGGGGTTGGGCGTGGTGGGGACATAGACGCTCAGCCACTCGCCCTCACCGGACAGGTGGTTGATGACGTCGCCGCCGGGCGCGCCGGTGACGAACGCGATGGTCCACACACCGGGGCGCGGCCACTCGATCAGCACCGCCGTGCGGAAAGCATTGCCGCTCTCCGAGAACAGCGTGTCGGAGACCTGCTTGACGCTCGAATAGATCGAGCGCACGACCGGGATGCGGTGGACGATGGCGTCGCCGATGCCCACCAGCTTCTTGCCGATGAAGTTGCTCGCCGCGGCGCCCATCACCAGGAGGATGGCCAGCGTGAGCAGCACGCCGAAGCCGGGGATGTGGTAGCCCAGCAGCTGGTCCGGGTGCCACGAGTGCGGCAGGATCAGCAGCGTCTGGTCGAGCGTGGAGACGATCCAGTTCAGCACCGCGACCGTGATGGCGACCGGGACGACGACCAGGAGGCCGGCGACCAGCCATTTGCGCAGTGCTGCCATGGCGGGCCTAGTGGCAGGCGCAGCTGGAGCCGCAGCCGCCGGCCGACGCGCTGGGCGCGTCGGACTTGGTCGTCGTCGTCGCCGTGGACGACTCGGCCGGCTTGGAATCGGCGGGCTTGGTATCCCCGGCCTTGTCCGCGGCAGTGGTGGAGGCGCCGCCACGGAAGTCGGTCGCATACCAGCCGGAGCCCTTGAGCTGGAAGCCGGCGGCCGTGATCTGCTTGGAGAACGAGGAGGCGCCGCAGGCCGGGCAGTCCGTCAACGGGGCATCCGAAAGCTTTTGCAGTACATCCTTGGCATGGCCACAGGACCCGCATTTGTAGGCGTAGATGGGCATGGCTCGCGAGGAGTAGTAGTGGGCAAAGCCCTCAATTATAGGCGGGGGTCCCGATCTCAACCCCGGCAAACCCGGCGGCGCGCTCAGGCCGCCGGCTGGATGTGGTGCGTGGCCTCGTGGCGGTTGCGCAGCACCTGCGGGGCGAGCGAGCCCGCGACCATGCCGATCATGGCCGCGATCAGCCCGGCCAGCTGGCCCGGGAAGGCCTTGCTCCACGCCTCGTTGACCTGCGGGAAGAACAGCAGCCAGGTGACGATGCCCAGCGCCAGCGAGACGATCGCGCCCTGCGTCGTCGCGCGCTTCCAGTACAGGCCCATCACCAGCGGCACGAAGGCGCCGACCAGCGTCACTTGGTACGCGGCCGAGACGAGATCGTAGATCGGCGTGCCCTTCATCGCGATGGCGTACGCCAGCACGAGGGCGGTGAACACCACGATGGTGATGCGCATCGCCTTGAGCTGCTCCTTGTCCGTCATGCGCGGCCGCAGGTTCTTCAGGATGTTCTCGACGAAGCTCGTCGAAGGCGCCAGCAGCGTGGCCGAAGACGTGCTCTTGATGGCCGAGAGCAGCGCGCCGAAGAACAGGATCTGCATGATGAGCGGCATCTTCGTGAGCACGAAGGTGGGCAGCAGGCGCTGGTAGTCGTTCTTGGCCATCTCGAGCGCGCTGTCGCCCATGACGACGACGGCGCAGGCCACCACGAACATCGGCACGAACGCGAAGAGGATGTAGCTGGCGCCGCCGATCATCGCGCCGTTGCGCGCCGTCTCGGCCGAGCGGGCCGACATCACGCGCTGGAACACGTCCTGCTGCGGGATGCTGCCCAGCATCATCGTCAGGCCCGCGCCGATGAACATCGCGATGTCGGTGAAGGTGGGCGGCGGCAGGAAATTGAACAGCTCCTTCGACTGGACCTTGCCGATCACGTTGCCGGCGCCGCCCGCGAGGTCCGCCGAGAAGATCGCGATGACCGACAGGCCGATCACCAGCACGATCATCTGGATGAAGTCGGTCCACGCGACCGCGAGGAAGCCACCGATGACGACGTAGACCAGCACCGCGAGCGTGCCCACGACCATGCCGGTGGTCTCGGACATCGCGCCGTCGGTGAGCACCGAGAACACCACGCCCAGCGCCGTGATCTGCGCCGCGACCCAGCCCAGGTAGCTCAGGATGATGGCGACGGAGCAGAACACCTCCACGCCCTTGCCGTAGCGCTGGCGGTAGAAGTCGCCGATGGTCAGCAGGTTCTGCTTGTACAGCTTCGCCGCGAAGAACGCGCCCACGAGGATCAGGCAGGTGCCGGCACCGAACGGGTCTTCGACGATGGCGTTCAGGCCGCCCTGGATGAACTTGGCCGGGATGCCCATCACAGTCTCGGCGCCGAACCACGTGGCGAAGGTGGTGGTCACCACCATGATCAGCGGCAGGTTGCGGCCCGCGATGGCGAAGTCGGCGGTGTTTTTGATGCGGGTGCCGGCCCAGACGCCCAGCGCCAGGGTCCCCAGCAGGTACAGGACCACGAAGGTGATCAGGGTGGTGTTCATCGCTCGGCTGCCCTCCTCGGCTGCGCGGGATTATGCCGCTCAGAAGAGGCGGTAGCGCACCAGCAGTTGCAGCACCACCAGGCCGACGACGAAGCCCACCCCGCCGTAGATGATGGCCTGCAGCAGCCGGTTGGTGCGCTGCAGTTCCTGCACCACGTCGCGCAGGTCGTCCCGGTGCTTCTCCTGCGTGCGCTCGTGCAGGTAGCGGTGCAGCAGGTGCGGCAGTTCCGGCAGCACCTTGGCGTAGCGCGGCGCCTGCGCCTTCAGCTCGTCGACCAGCTTGCGCGGGCCGACCTGGTCCACCATCCAGCGCTCGAGGAAGGGCTTGGCGGTGGACCACAGGTCCAGGTCCGGGTCGAGGTCGCGGCCCAGGCCCTCGATGTTCAGCAGCGTTTTCTGCAGCAGCACGAGTTGCGGCTGGATTTCCACGTGGAAGCGGCGCGAGGTCTGGAACAGGCGCATGAGCACCATGCCCAGCGAGATCTCCTTGAGCGGGCGGTCGAAGTACGGCTCGCACACGGTGCGGATCGCGCCCTCCAGCTCGTCCACGCGCGTCTCCGGCGGCACCCAGCCGGACTCGATGTGCAGTTCCGCCACGCGCTTGTAGTCGCGCCGGAAGAAGGCCGCGAAGTTCTGCGCGAGGTATTCCTTGTCGTTCTCGGTGAGCGTGCCGATGATCCCGAAGTCCAGCGAGATGTAGCGCCCGAACGTGCCCGGCTCCAGGCTGATCTGGATGTTGCCCGGGTGCATGTCCGCGTGGAAGAAACCATCGCGGAACACCTGCGTGAAGAAGATCGTGACGCCGTCGCGCGCGAGCTGGCGGACGTCGACGCCCGCCGAGCGCAGCCGCTCCGTCTGGCTGATGGGCACGCCGATCATGCGCTCCATCACGATCACCTCGGGGTGGCAGAAGTCCCAGTACATCTCCGGGATCAGCACCAGGTTCAGGCCCGCCATGTTGCGGCGCAGCTGCGCGGCGTTGGCGGCCTCGCGCACGAGGTCCAGCTCGTCGTGCAGGTACTTGTCGAACTCGCCCACCACCTCGCGCGTCTTCAGGCGGCGGCCGTCCTCGGAGAGGTTCTCCACCCAGCCGGCCATCATCGACATGAGGCTCAGGTCCTTCTCGATCACGTCGAGCATGCCGGGGCGCAGCACCTTGACGGCGACGTCCTTGAGCTCGCCGGTCTTCAGGCGCAGCGTGGCGAAGTGCACCTGCGCGATCGAGGCGCTGGCCACGGGCACGTGCTCGAAGTTCGCGAAGATCTCCGCGAGCGGCCTGCGGAAGGCGCGCTCGATGGTGGCCACCGCCACCTCGCTCGGAAACGGCGGCACGCGGTCCTGCAGCAGCGCCAGCTCTTCGGCGATGTCCGCTGGCAGCAGGTCGCGCCGCGTCGAGAGCACCTGGCCGAACTTGACGAAGATCGGCCCGAGGTGCTCCAGCGCCTGCCGCAGCCGGCGGCCGCGCGGCTCGTCGAGCGAGCGGCCGATGGTGACCACGCGGCGCAGCGAGCGCACCCACCCGCGCTTGAAGCCCGACAGCACCAGCTCGTCGAGCCCGTAGCGCAGGACGATCCAGAGGATGACCGCCGCGCGGAAGAAATGGGTCATTGTTTTCGTTCGCCGGCGAACTTGCGCAGCGCGTCCGCCATGGACCGCAGCGCATTGCCGACCGCATGCGCGGGCGCGTCGCCGACGATGCGGGAGAGGTCTTCCTCCATGTCCCAGCGCACGTGGTCGACCAGCCACTGCACCTCGGCCGCCAGCTGCACGTCGCCGGAGATGCGCACCGGCGGCTTGTCGCCGCGCAGCGCGGCCTGGGCGAGCGCGAAGGGCGAATCTTCCGTGACGGTGAGCGTGAGGTCGGGCACGGCTTCCGGCGGCGCCAGGTCGAGCAGCCCCGCGGGCGTGGCCTGCAGCCGCACCGTGAACACGCGCCACTGCGCTTCCACCGTGCGGCCCGCCTGGCGCTTCAGGCGCGCCATGGCTTCGGGCTCCTGCTGCAGCACGTGGTTGAGCGTGAGCACCAGGCGGCGCTGCACCTCCTGCACGACCCAGGGCGGCGGCTGGAGCTTGTCAACCAGGCCGCTGAAAAAGGAATCGGGGGATGGTGTGGTCGCCATCCCCCGATAGTAATGGAGCCCCCACGCTCCCCCGCTGCGCGAGGTCCGCTGCCCCCCGAGGGGGCTCTCGCGCCTTGGGGCGGCCCGGCGGCGCTCGGTCGCGCTGAAACTGCGCTTATTGCAGCGCCTGCAGCCCCGCCACCAGCCAGCCCATGCTGCCGTCCTTCGGCTTGGTCATGTTCCAGACCTCGCGGAAGGGGCTGGGGCCCGCGGACGCGTCCTCGCGGATCATCCCGGAGAACTCCACGCTGGCCATGTAGTCGTCGCCCAGGTCCTCGATGCCCAGCAGCTTGGCCTCGAGCATCACCACCTCGGTGTGGTTCGGCTGGCTGCCGCGCTCGGCGAGCTGCTTGCGGATTTCGGCGAGCATCTCGTCCGTCATCATCGAGCGCAGCGTGCCCAGGTCGCCCCGGTCCCACGCCTCCTGCAGGGTGATGAAGTTGCGCTTGGCGGCCGCGATGAAGCTTTCGGTGTCGAAGCCGGCCGGGATGTCCCACGAGCCCGCCGCGTTCTCCAGCGCCGAACCAATGCGGATGCCCGTGCCGCCGCCGGTGGGCGGCGCGACCTTGGCCGGCTCGAAAGCCATGCTGCTGCGCTCCCACGGGCGCGCCGAGGCGTCGTTGCCGATCTTGTCCGGGTTGTACTGCTTGGGCGCCGCGGCCACGTCGGCCGGTGCAGCGCCCGCGTACGCAGGCTGCTGCGTGCGACGGCGCATGACGGCCGCGACGACCGCGAACAGCACGACGGCGATCAGCGCGAACATCAGGAAGTTGGCGAAGCCGGCGCCGAAGCCCAGCGAGTGGGCCAGCCAGGCGAGGCCCAGGCCGGCGGCCACGCCGCCAAGGATGCCGCCCCAGCGCGAGGGTGTCGGTTGCTGCTGCGGCGGCGGCTGGTTGGGCCGTGCCTGCTGCGAAGGCGCGGCCTGCTGCTGCGGCGTGGCGGCGGGCGACTGCGACTGCTCGCGCTTGGTGACGTTGGACGACTGCTTGCCGACGGAGCCGCCGCCGCCCAGGCGGCGCGCCGCTTCGGCATCGGTGACGGCGGACAGGACGAGGGCGAGGGCGAGGAAGACGGACCCGATTTTCATATTGCTATCTCCTAGCACTTGATTCCAACATGCAAGGCCACCACACCGCCAGTCAAATTGTGATAGTCCACGTGGCCGAAACCACTTTTCTTCATCAGGGCTTTCAGCTCCTCCTGGCCGGGGTGCATGCGGATGGATTCGGCCAGGTAGCGGTAGCTCGCCTCGTCGCCGGCGACGAAGCGGCCCAGGCGCGGCAGCACGTTGAAGGAATACCAGTCGTACGCCTTCTCCAGCGGCCGCGCGACCTTGGAGAACTCCAGCACGAGCAGGCGGCCCCCCGGCTTGAGCACGCGGTTCATCTCGGCGAGCGCGGCGTCCTTGTGGGTCATGTTGCGCAGGCCGAAGCCCACGCTTGTCAGGTCGAAGCTCGCGTCCGCGAAGGGCAACTTCTCGGCGTCGCAGACGAGCGTGGGCAGCGCGACGCCAGCGTCGAGCAGCTTGTCGCGGCCGGTGCGCAGCATGGCCTCGTTGATGTCGGTATGCACGACCGAACCGGTGGGGCCGACCTTCTTCGCGAACGCGCGCGCCAGGTCGCCGGTGCCGCCGGCAATGTCCAGCACGCGCTGGCCCGGCTTGAGGTTGGCCACGAGCACGGTGTACGCCTTCCACGCCCGGTGCATGCCCATGGACATGAGGTCGTTCATCAGGTCGTAGCGCGGTGCGACGGAGTCGAACACGCCCCGGACGCGCCTGGCCTTCTCGCCTTCGTCGATGGTTTCGTAGCCGAAATGCGTGTTGCTCATGGATCGATTTTCTTTCAGTGGCCGCAGGCGTGGCCCGCCTTGGCGACCATCGGTGCGTCACGGTCGACGCCCGCCGCGGCGAGCCGCTTCTCGTAGTCGGCCCACAGCTCGTCCTGGCGCGAGCCGAGGAAGTAGAGGTAGTCCCAGGAGAAGATGCCGCTGTCGTGGCCGTCGGAGAACACGGGCTTGACCGCGTAGTTGCCGATGGGCTCGAGCTGCACGACATCGACGTCGCGCTTGCCCGTCTGCAGCACCTCCTGCCCCGGGCCATGGCCCTGCACCTCGGCCGAGGGCGAGTACACGCGCATCAGCTCGAAGGGGATGCGGAACACCTGGCCGTCGGAAAAGCCGATCTCCAGCACGCGCGACGCGCCGTGCACGGTGAGCGACTGCGGAGACGGGGTTTCTTGCGTGAGGCCTGCCATGCACCGAGTCTAGGGCATGGCAGGGTTCGCACTAGAAGCGGTACGAGACCGAGATGTAGAAGCGGTGGTCCCCGCGCTGCGGCGAGGACGAGTTGGCCGACAGCGGGATGCGGCTGCTATTGAGCAGGCGCCCGTAGTCCGCCGATACCGAGAACGCCGTGCCGTAGAAGTAGCGCAGCCCCAGGCCCACGCTGACGAGGTGGTCCGAGGACGGCTTGCTCAGGCTCGTCGCGACAGTGGGGTCGGTGGACACCACCACGTCGTTGTTGCTGATCCAGCCCGCGTCGATGAAGCCGAGGAAGCGCAGGCCGGTGGCGACCTCCGGCGTCGTCAGCTCGAACGTGACGGACACGCCCGAATCGCCCGAGACCGGCCGGTCGGTCGTGGTGCCGCGCACGGAGCCCAGGCCGCCCAGGCCGAACTGCTCGCCCGCGATCAGCGCGTCCGGGCTGTACTGGAACTGGCCGCGCGCGCTCCACAGCCACTCGCCGAACACCGGCGCGCTGTAGTTGACGCCGCCGCGCAGCGCCTTCCAGTGCGTGGTAGTCACGCGCGTGTCCTCGGTGCGGTACGACGCGAGGTCGTTGTGCTCGCCGCTGCCGGTGTTGAACGCCAGGTCGACGTTGTAGCCCCAGCTTGACGTGTCGCCCTCGGTGCGCGCCGTGTAGCCGACGCTCACGGGGCGGCTGCGGCGGTCGAGCGTGCCGGGCACCACCTGGTCGTTCACCTTGGAGGCGTTGAACAGCTTGTCGTCCAGCCCGACCGTCACGTAGCTGCGGCGGCCGCCCTCGGGGTGCAGGTAGTGGGTGTAGTTGATCCCGCTGGTCTGGCCGGCGCCCGTGCTGGTGAAGGTGCCGAAGTTACCCACCACGTCCGAGCGCGTGTAGCTCGCGCCCACCACGCCGCCCAGCTCGTAGAGCGGCGCCTTGTACGACAGGCCGAGCTGCTTGACGTCGGACGTGCGCTGCAGCGACGTCGTGTACGCGGCCACGAACTGGTGGTCGCGGTTCCACAGGTTGCTGTGGCCGCCGGTGAGCGTCAGGCGGTCCCGCCCGGACGACTTGGAGCCCGCATTGGACAGGCTCGCACCGAAGGACCACGGCTTGAGCTCCTTCACGCTGATGGTGGAGTCGATCTTGTCCGGCTCGTCCGCCTCGCGGATGCCCAGCTGCACCTGCTTGTTGGGGTTCTCGTTGGCGATCGCCGTCTGCACCGCCAGCTTCTTGAAATTGGGCGTCTTGCCGACCTGCAGCTCGGGGAGCGTGCGTCGGATGTTCTCGTCGTCGTAGATCGGCGTGGCGCCTTCGCCGCGGTCGATGGCCACCCGGCTGATCGTGAAGGTGACGATGTTCAGGGTGACGGTCTCGCCGACTTCCTGTGGCGGCAAAGCCACGCGGTGCAGGCCGAAACCGCGCTCGCGCAGTGCCTTTTCCAGCGCGGCCGTGGCTTCCTGCAGGGTTTCCATGGTCGCGTCGGTACGCAGGAAGGGCGCCAGGATGCGCGCGGTCTCGCCGTCGCCCAGCGGGTTGTCGCCGGTAACCGTGAAGCCGCGAATGGAGAACTTCGGCTGTGGGGCGGGTGCCGCCATGGCCGGTGCCGGGGCCTGCGCAGCAGGCTGCGGCGCTGGTGCGGTGGCCTGTGCGTGGGCGGCGCCGACCGTGGCCAGCGCGGCCCATGCCGCCAGCATGCGCGCCCCACCCGGCGCCCGCGCGCGCCGCGCGACTGCAGTTTCTTGGGTCATCTTGTTATCCGCCCCTCTTCTACCGGAAGGAGCGTAAATTCTCTCACCCGCCGGAACGTTTTGTCACGGGCGGCGGGCTGAATTCAAGCGCGAATCACTTGCACTGGTTGCTCGGCTTGATGCCGGCATCGGCCAGGACGGACTGCAGCAGCGGGTTCTTCGTGGTCGGCTGCGGCGTCTGGTCGTTCGTGATGAACTTCGGGATCGTGGCCGGCCGCTGGGTTTCGCCCTGCGGGTTGGCGAAGCCCGCCTCACCCTTGCCCAGGTGCAGCACTTCGCCCGTGTTCTGCGTCTGCACTTCGATGTGGCCGTCGCGCACGAACACGAAGAGGCCCTCCTGCGTGTCGGCGCCCGTGCTGGCCTTGGCGAACAGCTTCGGCGGCACGTTGACCTGGTCCGGGCGCGTGCCTTCGGCGGGCGGCTGCGTCGTCACGGGGCGGATGCCCTGGGGGCTGATGAAGATGCCCTGGCCGGCCTGCAAGACCTGCAGCGCGGTCTGGCCCTGCGGCGTGACGGCGATGGAGCCCAGCCACGTGAACAGCGTGAGCCCCGAGCCCGTCTGCCCCGCCGTCGGCGGCTCGCCCGCACACACGCCCGTGCACGAAACGTCGAAGCCGGTGCCGCGCACGCCGATGGTGGCCGTGGCGGTGGAGAAGCCCACGTTGCGCTGGTTGGCCTTGGCGATCAGGCCCGTGAGGGCGCGCACCGAGCCGCGCAGGATGGAGGCGAGCATGCGGCCTTCGCCGGCGTTCTGCTCGTCGTAGACGAAGTTGTCGATGCGAAAGCGGGTGTTGGCGCCCAGCGTCATGCGGCTGTCGTCGCGGAAAGCGAGCACGGCACGCGCGCCGGGGCCGGTTTCGATCACGTCGCCGGGGTAGACGCTGCCGCCGTCCACGAGGCGGCGGCGCTGGTTCTGCGCGTCGACCGCGTTGACGTCGCCGCCGGACTGGATCACCTTCGCGCTTGCCAGCACCGCGTTGGGCCGGGCGGCCTCGCTCACGGCGGCGGACTCGCGGCCGCAGTCGCGCGTGCACAGGCGCGCATCGAAGTCGGTGCCGCGGATGCCGATGGTGGCGGTGTTGGTCTGCACGCGGGCCGCATTCGGCGCGTTCTTGGAAATGGCGCCCGTCACGGCGCGGAAGCCCCCGCGAACCAGCTGCATCAGCATGCTGTTGTCGGGTGCGTTCTCCTTGAACTGGTACTGCGAGATGACCATCTCGGAGTTGGGCCGCACCGTCATGCGGGTGCCGTCCTGCAGCTTGATGATGGCCGAGGCGCCTTCGGAGGTGGTCAGGCGGTCGCCTTCGGACAGGGCCAGGCCCTTGCCGAGGGTGCGGGGCGTCTGGCCGCCCGTCTGGGCAAAGCCGACGCCGCGGGAGAATTCCACTTCGCCGACCACCTGGGCGTGCGCCGCGGCCGTGAACAGGCCGAGGCCCACCAGCAGGGCGGCGAACCGGGGGGTTCGGGTCAGTGGGGCACGCATGGGCAACCTCCGGAAACCGTTATTTCCTGGCGATCCAGGGATGTTTCACCGGTTTATACACGCTCGCCCGCCGGGCGCCTAAGACGCCCATCGCTGGCGGCCGCCCGCCGGCACCGAATTTGCCCCATCCGTGCAATATTGCGCCCCGGTGTTCAGACGAGGACGCGCTCGATGCCCCCGTTGTTGGCCGCGTGGACGTATTCGGGCATCCAGTTCTCGCCCAGGATGCGGTTGGCCATCTCGATGACGATGTAGTCGGCCTCGAGCAGCCCGTTCTGCAGGTCGTGGCTGTAACGCGACAGGCCTTGCAGGCAACTGGGGCAGCTGGTGAGGATCTTCAGGTTGTCCTTCGCGCCGACCGTGCCCGAGGCGCGCAGCGCCGCTTCGTCCTTGCGCAGCTCTTCTTCCTTGCGGAAGCGCACCTGCGTGGAGATGTCCGGCCGGGTGACGCCCAGCGTGCCCGACTCGCCGCAGCAGCGCTCGGACTTGCGGACGTTGTCGCCCACCAGCGCCTTGACGGTTTTCATCGGCTCCTGCAGCTTCATGGGGCTGTGGCAGGGGTCGTGGAACAGGTAGGCGCCGCCGCCGTCCAGTTTGATGCCTTTTTCAAGCAGGTATTCGTGGATGTCCACGATACGGCAGCCCGGGAAGATCTTGTCGAATTCGTAGCCCGAGAGCTGGTCGTAGCACGTGCCGCACGACACCACCACCGTCTTGATGTCGAGGTAGTTGAGCGTGTTGGCGACGCGGTGGAAAAGGACCCGGTTGTCCGTGATCATCTTCTCCGCCTTGTCGAACTGGCCCGAGCCGCGCTGCGGGTAGCCGCAGCACAGGTAGCCCGGCGGCAGCACCGTCTGCACACCCGCGTGCCACAGCATCGCCTGCGTCGCCAGCCCCACCTGCGAGAACAGGCGCTCCGAGCCGCAGCCTGGGAAGTAGAACACCGCCTCGGTCTCCGACGTGGTGGCCTTCGGGTTGCGGATGATCGGGACGTAGTCCTTGTCCTCGATGTCCAGCAGCGCCCGCGCCGTCTTCTTGGGCAGGCCGCCGGGCAGCTTCTTGTTGACGAAGTGGACCACCTGCTCCTTCACCGGCGCGCGCTCGTGCGTGGAGGGCGGCTGCGTCACCTGCTTGCGCGCGAGGCCGCGCAGCACGTCGTTGGCCAGGCGCTGGGCCTTGAAGCCGACATCGACCATCAGCGTGCGCGCGAGCTTGATCGTCTCCGGGTTGGTGGCGTTGAGCATGAACATCGCCGCGGCGTTGCCCGGCCGGAAACTCTTCTGCCCCATCTTGCGCAGCAGGTTGCGCATGTTCATCGACACGTCGCCGAAGTCGATCTTCACCGGGCACGGGTTGGCGCACTTGTGGCACACCGTGCAGTGGTCGGCGACGTCCTCGAACTCCTCCCAGTGCTTGATCGACACGCCGCGGCGCGTCTGCTCCTCGTACAGGAAGGCTTCCACCAGCAGCGAGGTGGCGAGGATCTTGTTGCGGGGGCTGTACAGCAGGTTGGCGCGCGGCACGTGCGTGGCGCACACCGGCTTGCACTTGCCGCAGCGCAGGCAGTCCTTCACGCTGTCGGCGATGGCGCCGATGTCGCTCTGCTGCATGATGAGCGACTCGTGGCCCATGAGGCCGAACGAGGGCGTGTAGGCGTTGGTGAGGTCGGCGTAGACCGGCATCGCCGCGTCGGCCTCCGCGTGGCGCAGCAGCTTGCCCTTGTTGAAGCGGCCCTCGGGGTCGACCTGCTTCTTGTAGTCGGCAAAGGGCTGCAGTTCCTCGTCGGTGAGGAACTCCAGCTTGGTGATGCCGATGCCGTGCTCGCCGGAGATCACGCCGTTGAGCGCGCGCGCCAGCACCATGATGCGCTTCACGGCTTCGTGCGCGGTCTGCAGCATCTCGTAGTCGTCGCTGTTGACGGGGATGTTGGTGTGCACGTTGCCGTCGCCGGCGTGCATGTGCAGCGCCACCCAGACGCGGCCCTTGAGCACGCGCTTGTGGATGTCGTTGACGGCCGCCAACAGCGGCACGAAGGCGTTGCCCGAGAAGATCTGCGCGAGCGGCGCGCGGATCTGCGTCTTCCAGCTTGCACGCAGGGTGTGATCCTGCAGCTGCGGGAACAGGCCGTCGACGTTGTCCAGCCAAGACTGCCAGAGGGCCCGCACTTCGCGGATGACGTCCTGCGCCTGCGCGACACGGTCTTCGAGCAGCTCCGCGGACGGGATCTCGCCCGCGTCGTCCAGCTTGCCCAGCGGCAGGTTGCCGCGCTCGAAGAAGGCCAGCAGCTCGTCGGCCAGCTTGAGCTTGTTGCGCAAGCTGAGCTCGATGTTGATGCGCTCGATGCCGTCGGTGTACTCCGCCATGCGCGGCAGCGGGATCACCACGTCCTCGTTGATCTTGAAAGCGTTGGTGTGGCGCGAGATGGCCGCGGTGCGCTTGCGGTCGAGCCAGAACTTCTTGCGCGCCTCGGGGCTGGTGGCGATGAATCCCTCGCCGCTGCGCGAGTTGGCCATGCGCACGACCTCGGAGGTCGCCCGCGCCACCGCGTCGGCGTCGTCACCGGCGATGTCGCCGATCAGCACCATCTTCGGCAGCACGCCGCGCTTGGACTTCGTTGCATAACCCACGGCGCGCAGGTAGCGGTCGTCCAGGTGTTCGAGGCCTGCCAGCACGGTGCCGGTGCGGCCCTGCTCGGCGAACATGAAGTCCTTGATCTCCACGATGCTGGGCACCGCGTCCTTGGCATTGCCGAAGAATTCGAGGCACACGGTTCGCGTGTGCTTCGGCATGCGGTGCACGACCCAGCGCGCGCTGGTGATCAGCCCGTCGCAGCCTTCCTTCTGGATGCCGGGCACGCCCGAGAGGAACTTGTCCGTGACGTCCTTGCCGAGGCCCACCTTGCGGAAACTCGCGCCGGGCACTTCGAGGCGCTCGGTGCGGATCGGCGTCTTGCCGTCCGCCTGGAAATAGCGGCACTCGAACGTCGCCACTTCGGCGTCGTGGATCTTGCCCATGTTGTGGTCGAGGCGCACGACCTCCAGCCACGTCGCCTCGGGCGTCACCATGCGCCACGACACGAGGTTGTCCAGCGCCGTGCCCCACAGCACGGCCTTCTTGCCGCCCGCGTTCATGGCGATGTTGCCGCCGATGCACGAGGCCTCGGCCGACGTAGGGTCCACGGCAAACACATAGCCCGCGCGCTCGGCCGCGTCGGACACGCGCTGCGTCACGACGCCCGCCTCGGTCCACACCGTCGGCACGGGTTGCTCATGGCCGGGGATCTGCACCAGCTCGACCTCGGTCATGGCCTCGAGCTTCTCGGTATTGATGACCGCGCTCTTCCACGACAGCGGCACGGCGCCGCCTGTGTAGCCGGTACCGCCCCCGCGCGGGATGATCGTGAGCCCCAGCTCGATGCAGCCCTTGACCAGCCCGGCCATCTCGGCCTCGGTGTCAGGCGTTAGCACCACGAACGGGTATTCGACGCGCCAGTCGGTGGCGTCGGTCACGTGCGACACGCGCGAGAGGCCGTCGAACTTGATGTTGTCCTTTGCCGTATAGCGGCGCAGCTGGCGCGCCGTGCGGCGGCGCAGCTCGGCGGCCTCGGTGAAGCTCGCATCGAAGGCTTTCACCGCCGCCTGCGCGGCCGTGAGCAGCTCGCCCACGAAAGCGTCGCGCTGCGGGTCGGAGTCCGTGCGGCGTTTCTCGATCTCGGCCAAACGGTGGCGCATCGCATCGACGAGCTGGCCACGGCGGCGCGGGTTGTCCAGCAGGTCGTCCTGCAGGTAGGGGTTGCGCTGCACGACCCAGATATCGCCCAGCACTTCGTACAGCATGCGGGCCGAGCGGCCCGTGCGCCTTTCCTCGCGCAGCTTGTTCAGGAGCTCCCAGGCCCGGGACCCCAGCAGGCGGATGACGATCTCGCGGTCGGAGAACGACGTGTAGTTGTACGGGATCTCGCGCAGGCGCGGCGCTTCGCCGCCCGCGGCGGCGACGAGTTGTTGGAGTTCGGTGGGAGCGTTCATCGGGGGAAAAGGCATGTTACCGCAGCGCAGCAATCCCTCAGGGGAACCCCGGCTTGTCGCACGCGGTACGCGCCGGTCTAATCGTCCGTCACAAAACAACGGTAGAGTCGCGCCCTTTGCGACCCGTCATCCAGGAGTTTCCGATGAAATTGAAGCTTTCCGCGCTCGTTGCGGCGGCCGCGTTCAGCGTGTCCGCCCACGCGCAGACCGAGATCCAATGGTGGCATTCCATGGGCGGTGCCCTCGGCGAGTGGGTCAACGACCTCGCCAAGGAGTTCAATGCCAGCCAGAAGGACTACAAGGTGGTGCCCACGTTCAAGGGCAGCTACACCGAGAACATGACGGCCTCGATCGCCGCCTTCCGCGCCGGCAACGCCCCGCACATCGTGCAGGTGTTCGAAGTGGGCACGGCCACCATGATGGCGTCCAAGGGCGCGATCGTGCCGGTGGCCAAGGTCATGAACGACGCCGGCCTGAAGTTCGACCCCAGCGTGTACGTGCCGGCCGTCGCCGGCTACTACACGGCCCCCAACGGGCAGATGCTGAGCTTCCCGTTCAACAGCTCCACGCCCGTCTTCCACTACAACAAGGACGCGTTCAAGGCCGCCGGCCTCGACCCCGAGAACCCGCCCAAGACGTGGCCTGAAGTCGCGCTGGCAGCCGCCAAGCTGAAGACCAGCGGCCACAAGTGCCCGTTCACCACCAGCTGGATCAGCTGGACGCAGCTGGAGAGCTTCTCGGCCTGGCACAACGTGCTTTACGCGACCAAGAACAACGGCTTCGGCGGCCTGGACACGCGCCTGGCGTTCAACAGCCCGCTGCACGTGCGCCACATCGAGAACCTGGCCAACATGGCCAAGAACGGCCTGTTCGTCTACAAGGGCCGCGACAACGGCGCGGACGCCACGTTCGTGTCGGGCGAGTGCGCCATGATCACCGGCTCGTCGGCGCTGGCCGGCAGCGTGAAGCGCAATTCCAAGTTCGCCTACGGCATCGGCACCCTGCCCTACTACCCGGACGTGCCGGGCGCACCGCAGAACACCGTGATCGGCGGCGCGAGCCTGTGGGTGATGTCGGGCAAGAAGCCCGAGGAGTACAAGGGCGTCGCGCAGTTCTTCCAGTTCCTGTCGCAGCCCGAAGTGGCGGCCAAGAGCCACCAGCGCACCGGCTACCTGCCGGTCACCAAGGCTTCGTTCGACCTGACCGAGAAGTCCGGCTTCTACAAGCAGAACCCCGGTTACGACGTGTCGGTGAACCAGATGATCCGCAAGACGACCGACAAGTCGCGCGGCGTGCGCCTGGGCAACTTCACGCAGATCCGCACGATCATCGACGAGGAGCTCGAAGGCGTGTGGCGCGGCGCGAAGCAGCCGAAGGAAGCGCTCGACGCCGCCGTCAAGCGCGGCAACGAGCAGCTCGAGCGCTTCGAAAAGGCGAACAAGTCGTAGTATGGCGAAGCAAATCCACTGAAGGACAAGGCCCCGTCAGGGGCCTTGTTATCGTCCGTGACTGAAAAAAGAGTCCTGTTCAAGTCCGCCTGGCTGCCCTGGGTGCTCATCGCGCCGCAGATGGCCGTCATCCTCGTGTTCTTCTTCTGGCCCGCGGGCCAGGCGCTCTACCAGAGCGTGCTGCAGCAGGACGCCTTCGGCGCGACGAGCGAATTCGTCGGCATGGAGAACTTCAAGCGGCTCTTCAACGACCCGAGTTACCTCGACTCGTTCAAGACCACCGCCATCTTCTCCGTGCTCGTCGCCGTGGGCGGCCTGGCCATCTCGCTGCTGCTGGCCGTGATGGCCAACCGCGTGATCCGCGGCTCGGGCATCTACAAGACGCTGCTGATCTGGCCCTACGCCGTGGCGCCGGTGGTGGCCGGCGTGCTGTGGCTGATGATGTTCGCCTCTCCCTACGGCGTGGTGCGCTACGCGCTGATCGAGATGGGGTTCGAGTGGAACCACCTGCTCAACGCCAACCACGCCATGGCGCTGATCGTCGTCGCGGCGATCTGGAAGCACCTCTCCTACAACTTCCTTTTCTTCCTGGCGGGCCTGCAGTCGATCCCGCAGTCGCTCATCGAGGCGGCCACCATCGACGGCGCCAGCCCCTGGAAGCGCTTCTGGACCATCGTGTTCCCGCTGCTGTCGCCCACCACCTTCTTCCTGCTGGTGATCAACATCATCTATGCGTTCTTCGAGACCTTCGCCATCGTGGACGCCGCGACGCACGGCGGGCCGGGCAAGGAGACCGCGATCCTGGTCTACAAGGTGTATTACGACGGCTTCAAGGCGCTGGACATCAACGGGTCGGCGGCGCAGTCCGTGGTGCTGATGGCCATCGTGACGGCGCTCACGGTCATCCAGTTCCGTTTCGTGGAAAAGAAAGTGCACTACTGAGATGGTCGAAAGAAAACCGGTCCTCACTTTCTTCTCGCACCTGATCCTGATCATCGGGGTGGTGATCGTCTTCTTCCCGATCTACGTCACCTTCATCGGGTCCACGCAGACGGCGCAGCAGATCTCGTCGGCCAACCCGATCTCGCTGCTGCCGGGCACCAACATGATCGAGAGCTACCGCTTCGCCCTCTTCGGCGGCAAGACGGAAGCCGGCGCAACGGTGGCACCGGCGTTCCCGATGATGATGATCAGCCTGGCCAGCGCGCTGATCATCTCCATCGGCAAGATCGCGATCTCGCTGCTGTCGGCGTTCGCCATCGTCTACTTCCGTTTCCCGGCCAAGAACATCGTCTTCTGGATGGTGTTCGTCACGCTGATGCTGCCGGTGGAGGTGCGCATCGGGCCGACATACCAGGTGGTGTCGGACCTGAAGATGCTCAACACGATGTCGGGCCTGACGATTCCGCTCATTGCTTCGGCCACCGCCACCTTCCTGTTCCGCCAGTTCTTCCTGACGGTGCCGGACGAGCTGGTGGAGGCGGCGCGCATCGACGGCGCCGGGCCGATGCGCTTCTTCAAGGACGTGCTGCTGCCGCTGTCGAAGACCTCGATCGCGGCCCTGTTCGTCATCCAGTTCATCTACGGCTGGAACCAGTACCTCTGGCCGCTGCTGGTGACCACCGACGAGAAGATGTACCCCATCGTCATGGGCATCAAGCGCCTGATCTTCGGCGAGGTCTACATCGAATGGAACGTGGTGATGGCCACGGCCATCCTCGCCATGCTGCCGCCGGCGGTGGTGGTGATCCTCATGCAGAAATGGTTCGTCAAGGGCCTGGTCGATACCGAGAAGTAAACAATGGCAGCTATCGCACTGAGAAACGTCGTCAAGAAGTACGGCAAGGGCAAGCAGGAACTGCAGGTGATCCACGGCGTGAACGCCGAGATCGCCAAGGGCGAGTTCATCGTCATCGTCGGGCCGTCCGGCTGCGGCAAGTCCACGCTGCTGCGCATGGTCGCTGGCCTGGAGGAGATCAGCGGCGGCGAGATTTCGATCGGCGACCGCGTGGTCAACAACGTCGAGCCGGCCGACCGCGACATCGCGATGGTGTTCCAGAACTACGCGCTCTACCCGCACATGAGCGTGTTCGAGAACATGGCCTACGGCCTGAAGATCCGCAAGGTGCCGGTGGACGAGATCAAGACACGCGTCGACAAGGCGGCGAAGATCCTCGAGCTGTCGCACCTGCTGGACCGCAAGCCGCGCCAGCTCTCGGGCGGCCAGCGCCAGCGCGTGGCCATGGGCCGCGCGATCGTGCGGCAGCCGCAGGTGTTCCTGTTCGACGAGCCGCTCTCCAACCTCGACGCCAAGCTGCGCGCGCAAACGCGCCTGGAGATCCAGAAGCTGCACCGCGAGCTGGGCATCACGTCGCTCTTCGTCACGCACGACCAGGTGGAGGCGATGACGCTCGCGCAGCGCATGCTGGTGATGAACGCCGGCAACATGGAACAGTTCGGCACGCCCGAGGAGGTCTACCACACGCCTGCGACGACGTTCGTCGCCAGCTTCATCGGCTCGCCGCCGATGAACCTGCTGAAGAACGCGCAGGGCGGTCGCGCGGGCGCGATCACGGGCATCCGGCCCGAGCACCTGGACATCGGCACCGATGGCTGGCAAGTGCGTGTGGAGACCATCGAACTGCTGGGCGCGGAGCGGCTGGTGTACGGGCGCCTGGGCGACGAGCAGATCATCGTGCGCATCGAGGAAGGCCAGCCTTCGCCGAAGCCCGACGAGACCATCCACGTGCGGCCGCGCGAAGGCCGCCTGCACTACTTCGACGCGCAGACCGGGCGCCGCATCTGACCCCATGAAGGACTGGCCCTACCCGCGCTGGGTGGCGCATCGCGGCGCCGGCAAGCTGGCGCCGGAGAACACGATGGCGGCCTTCCGCGTCGGCGCCGGCTACGGGTACCGCATGTTCGAGTGCGACGCCAAGCTGTCGGCCGATGGCGTGCCCTTCCTGATGCACGACGCGACGCTGGACCGCACCACCAACGGCACCGGTGTTGGCGGCGAGACGCCGTGGGCCGAGCTGTCGCAGCTGGACGCGGGCGGCTGGCACTCGCGTGCGTACGCGGGCGAGCCGCTGCCGACGCTGGAGAACCTGGCGCGCTTCTGCATCGCCAACGGGTACTTCCTGAACATCGAGATCAAGCCGACGCCCGGCGTCGAGGCGGAAACGGGCCGCGTGGTGGCGGACCATGCGGCGCGGCTGTGGCAAGGCCAGGCGGTGCCGCCGCTGCTCACGTCGTTCCGGCCGGAGTCGCTGCAGGCCGCCATGCAGGCGCAGCCGCAACTGCCGCGCGGGCTGCTGCTCGACACGCTGTGGAACGGGTGGTTCGACATCGCGCGGCAGCTGCAGTGCGTGGCGATCGTCTGCAACCACGCCTTGTGGGATGCAGCGACGGTCGCGCAGGCGAAGGGCGCCGGCATGCGCTGCCTGAGCTACACGCCCAACGACGCGTGGGCTGTCGAGCGGCTCATTGCGCTGGGTACGGATGCGGTCATCACCGACCGCGTGGACCTCTTCTCGCCTAGCTGAGATCCGAAGCCAGCGAAGCCAGCGCTTCCGGCGCGACCTGAACGTGCGCCGGGTAGTTCGTGTGGTCGCAACCCAGCTTCACCCCCGCACCGGCCTTCACCGCCGCGCGCATCGCGGGCGTGAGCTCGAAGCGCAGGAAGTGCACCGCGGAAGTCTTCTCGTCGTTCTCGCGGTCGAGGTCCTCGTCGGCGATCGCATACACACGGCCGTGGCCTTCGACCTCGACGAACATGCGGTCCTCGATGCCGATCAGCCGCGCGAGCTCGCGCTTGCGCTCGTTGACATCCGGGTACTCGATCATCATCGTCGCCTTCCAGTTCGTGCCTGAAGGCACGAGCGGGGCGTACGCGTCGATCTCCTGCTGGATGCCTTCTTCCTCGAAGATCTTCTCGATGCGCAGCATCTCCTGCACCTGGTAGCGCATCGACAGCTCGCTTTCGAACTGCACGCTGACGTGCTCGCCCAGCAGCACGGTGCGCAGCTTGCGGTGGGCGATGATTTCGCCCTTGTGCGCCTTGCGCCACTTGCTGTACGCCTCCAGCGTCATCAGCGAGTCGGGGGTGATCTTGCCGGTGATCTGCATGGTCATTTCAAGCCGTAGGCGATCCGCACCAGCGACAGCGGGTGTTCGAGCTTCGCATCCCCTAGCGCATTCACATCGAACCCCTGGTCGATGTGGTGCCCCGCCAGCGCGCAATCGGAGCTGATGTAATCGGGCTGCGTTTCCGCCATGCGCTTGAAGAGCGGCTTGCCGATCTTCATCGCGACCGGATGCGTCCCCACCTTCACGCCATAGGTACCGGCGTGGCCGGAGCACCGCTCCGTGGTGTTGACCGTGGTGCCCGGCACCATCTTCAGCACCTCTTCTGTCTTCTTGCCGATGTTCTGCACGCGCTGGTGGCAGGGCACGTGGTAACTGACCTTGCCCAGTGGCTGCGGGAACTCGGTCTTGAGCAGGCCGTCCCTGCGGCGTGCGGCGAGGTACTCGAATGGGTCCCACATCGCCTCCTTGACGGCCTGCACGTCGGCGTCGTCCGGGAACATCAGCGGGATCTCCTGCTTGAACATCAGCGTGCAGCTCGGCACCGCGGAGAGGATCGCGTACCCCTCCTTCGCGTACTTCGCCAGCACCAGGATGTTCGCTTCCTTGTCCTTCGCCACGGTCTCGAGGTCGCCCAGCTCCAGCTTGGGCATGCCGCAGCACTTCTCCTTGTTGACGACGACATAGGGAATGTCGTTGTGCGCGAGGATCTTCAGCAGGTCCAGGCCGATGCCCGGCTCGTTGTAGTTGACGTAGCAGGTGGAATACACGGCCACCTTGCCCGGCGTGCGCTCGCCGTTCTTCACCGGCAGCTCGGCCGACTTCGGCGCCGCGCTGCGGAACCTGCGTGTCGCGAGCGACGGCAGCCACGCGTTGCGGTCCACGTGCAGTGCGCTTTCCATCGCGGCGCGCGCCGGCTTCGTCTGGTTCACCGCATTGGCCACCTGCGTCACGATGGGGATGCCCGCGAACTGCCCATGCACGTCGGTGGACGACAGGAACTTCGCGCCGAAGTCGACGCCGCCCTTCTGGAACTTGATCGCCTTGGCCCGCAGCATCGTGTGCGGGAAGTCCAGGTTCCACTCGTGCGGAGGCACGTAGGGGCACTTGGTCATGTAGCACAGGTCGCACAGGTAGCAGTGGTCGACCACCTTCCAGTAGTCCTGCTTCTCGACCCCGTCGACCTCGCCCGTCTTGCCTTCGTCCACCAGGTCGAAGAGCGTAGGAAAGGAGTTGCACAGGCTGACGCAGCGGCGGCAGCCGTGGCAGATGTCGAAGATGCGCTCCAGCTCCTTGAAGCAGGCGCCTTCGTCGTAGTACTCGGGGTTCTTCCAGTCGATGGGATGGCGCGTGGGCGCCTCCAGGTTGCCTTCACGCGCCATCGTGTTCGCTTTCAGTCCTGCAGTTCGTTCAGCGCCTTCGTGTAGCGGTTCGCATGCGAGCGCTCGGCCTTGGCCAGCGTCTCGAACCAGTCGGCGATCTCGTCGAAGCCTTCGTCGCGCGCCGTCTTGGCCATGCCCGGGTACATGTCGGTGTACTCGTGCGTCTCGCCGGCCACGGCCGCCTTGAGGTTGTCGCGCGTGCCGCCGATGGGAAGGCCCGTTGCCGGGTCGCCGCACTGCTCGAGCCACTCCAGGTGGCCATGCGCATGGCCCGTCTCGCCTTCGGCCGTGGAGCGGAACAGCGCCGCCACGTCGTTCTGGCCTTCCACGTCCGCCTTGTTTGCGAAATACAGGTAGCGGCGGTTCGCCTGCGACTCGCCCGCGAACGCGGCCTTGAGGTTTTCTTCCGTCTTGGAACCCTTGAGAGCTGCCATGGAAATCTCCTTGGTTGGTGGGGAAAGCGGCACCCAGCGTACTGGGCTTGGCCTGCTGCGTCTAATAGCCAGCGGCAATCCACCCAATATAGCAGAGCTATGGACATGGTCGAGTTGATATTCATGCTCAACCGGCCGCTGGACGCCAAGAGGAATTCCGCTAAAGTTAACGCGTTATCCATTGTTGAATCAACCTGCCATGTCCCTGCCCGCCCCGCCCGCGATCCAGCAGCTGCACCACTACGCCTACCGCGCGCGCGACGCGGAGGAGACGCGCCGCTTCTACGAGGACATCCTCGGCCTGCCGCTCTACCACATCATCCAGAGCGACTACGTGCCGAGCACGGGCGAGTACTGCCCGTACACGCACTTCTTCTTCCGCCTGCAGGACGGCTCGTTCATCGCCTTCTTCGACCTGGGCGACGACCAGGCCGCCGAGCCTTCGCCCAACACGCCGAAGTGGGTGAACCATATCGCCTTCCGCGTGAACTCCGTGCAGGAGCTGAAGGACATGAAGGCCCGGCTGGAAGCGAACGGCGTGGAGGTGCTGGGCGTGACGGACCACCACATCTTCAACAGCATCTACTTCTTCGACCCCAACGGCGTGCGCCTCGAGCTGAGCGCGAACACGGTCGACGAGTTCCAGATGCTGCAGGAGAGCAAGACGGCCCACGCGCGGCTGGCCGAGTGGACGAAGCGCAAGGCGCAGTGGCGCGCGGACCGCGCCGCAGGCAAGGCGACAGCCCCGTTGAAACCCCAGCAGAACGACCGGCCGGAATTCGTGAAGAATCGCGAAACCACCGACTGAAGGGCTGCGCATGGCGGGTTACGCCGAGACCGCTTTCTCCAACAGCTACGAGTTCGCCCAGGGCAGCGGCTACCAGCTGCCCGAGTACCCGTTCCGGCGCCCGCCCGAGCTGGACGCGGGCGGCGTCGGCCATTCGCCCATCGTCATCGTGGGCGGAGGGCTCTCAGGGCTCACCCTGGCCTGCGCGCTCGCGAACTTCGGCGTGCGGGCCGTGCTGCTGGACGAGGACAACACGGTCGGCGTCAAGGGCGCGTCGTCGCGCGGCATCTGCTACACGCAGAAGTCGCTGGAGATCTTCCACCGCCTCGGCGTGTATGAGCGCATCGCGCGCAAGGGCATCCAGTGGAGCGTCGGACGCACCTTCGCGGGCGGCGACGAGGTGTACTCGTTCGACTTGCGCAAGCAGGGCGCCTACAACCTTTCCACGCAGCCGCCCTTCATCAACATCCAGCAGTTCTACATCGAGGGCTACCTCGTGGAGCGCATCCAGGCGCTCGGCCACGTGGAACTGCGCTGGAGCAACCGCGTGACCGCCTTTGCGCAGGACAGCGACGGTGCCGTGCTCACGGTGGAGACGCCGGCCGGCGAGTACCGGATGCGCGCCGACTACGTCATCGACGCGACCGGTTCGCACAGCCCGTTCCGGCAATGGGTGGGCGCGGCGGTGACCGCGAAGAAAGGCGACGACCGCTGGTGCATCGCCGACGTGCGCTTCACGAAGCACCCGCCGGTGGAGCGGCACACGTGGATCGAGGCACCCTTCAACGAGAACCGCGCCGTGTGGCAGCACCTGATGGGCGACGACGTCTGGCGCATCGACTACCAGATGGCGCCCGACAGCGACCCGGCCGAGGTGAGCCGCGAGGAGGTCGTGCGCGATCGGCTCACGCGGCAGTTCGGCGAAGACGCGCAGATCGAGATCGTCTGGGTCGGGCCCTACGCCTACCGCAGCGAGTGCGTGGACCGGATGCGCCACGGCCGCCTCTTCTTCATGGGCGACGCGGCGAAGGTGGTGAGCCCGTTCGGGGCGCGTGGCGGCAACACCGGCATCGCCGATGCTGACAACCTCGCGTGGAAGCTCGCTGCCGTGGTCGAGGGGCGCGCGCCCGAGGCCCTGCTCGACACTTACCACGAAGAGCGCCACGAAGCCGCGAAGCAGAACGTGCTGGTGACCAACCGCACCGCGCGCTTCCTGCGGCCTGCGTCCCCCGTGGAGAAGCTTTTCCGCACGGCCGCGCTGGGGCTGGCGCGGCAGCACGAGTTCGCGCGGCAGTTCGTCAATACGGGCCGCATGGCGGTCGCGAACCCGTACACGCGCTCGGCCGCGTGCTGCGAACGCACTGGCGGGCTGTCGGTGCAGAACGTGGCCTTCGAATGGGCCGACGGCAGCCCGGGCGTGCTCAATGACCTGCTCGGCTGGTGCGGCGGCGACCTGCTGCTGCTGGCGTTCGGCGCGGAAGGTCTCGGCGAGCTGCCGGCGCTCGCGCAGGCTGCGCCCGTCCGATGCGTGCAGGTGGTGGGCGCAGGCGAGCTGCCTGCTGCTGTGGAGTTCGTGCGCGACCCGGAGGCGCAGTTGCGGGCAGCCTGCCATGTCTTCGGCCACGCCTGGGCGCTGGTCAGGCCGGACGCCTACGTCGCCGCAACGGGCGACGAGGTCGATGCCGGGCTCGTCGACGCGGTCGCTCGTGCGCTCGGCGCCGCACTCGAGGAGGAAGCCGCATGAAAGCGAAGCTGGACCAGCCGGCGGCCGACGCGTTCTACGAGCAGTTGCTGGACGCGCACGAAGGGCTCACGCCCGAGGAGTCGGAGCTGCTCAATGCGCGGCTCATCCTGCTGCTGGCCAACGAGGTCGGCGACGCGCGGGCACTCTCCCGCTGCATCGAGGCTGCGAGGAACCTGCCAACGTAAAATCGGGCAGGTGAGCACCGACACCGACCAGCCCGGCCTGAACAGCCTTTCCAAGTCCTTCGAACCCGCCTCGATCGAGGCCCAGTGGGGCCCGCAATGGGAGCAGCGCGGCTATGCGCGCGCCGGCTACCGCGGCACGGGCGCGCCGAAGGACGGCGAACCCTCCTTCGCGATCCAGCTGCCGCCGCCCAACGTCACGGGCACGCTGCACATGGGGCACGCGTTCAACCAGACGATCATGGACAGCCTCACGCGCTACCACCGCATGCGGGGCTTCAACACGCTGTGGGTTCCGGGCACCGACCACGCCGGCATCGCGACGCAGATCGTCGTGGAGCGCCAGCTGCAGGAGCAGGGCCTGTCGCGCCACGACCTCGGCCGGGCGAAGTTCGTGGAGAAGGTGTGGGAATGGAAGGAGAAGTCCGGCAACACCATCACCACGCAGATGCGCCGCATGGGCGACAGCGTGGACTGGGCGCACGAGTACTTCACGATGGACGAGCGGCTGTCGAAGATCGTCACGTCCACCTTCGTGCAGCTCTATGAAGAGGGGCTCATCTACCGCGGCAAGCGGCTGGTGAACTGGGACCCGGAGCTCAAGACCGCCGTGAGCGACCTCGAAGTGGTGAGCGAGGAGGAAGAAGGCTTCCTCTGGATGATCCGCTACCCCTTGGCCGATGGCAGCGGCCACCTCACGGTGGCGACGACGCGGCCCGAGACGATGCTCGGCGACACGGCGGTGATGGTTCACCCCGAGGACGAGCGCTACAAGGCGCTGGTCGGCCGCAAGGTCAAGCTGCCCCTGTGCGACCGCGAGATCCCCATCATTGCCGACGAGTACGTGGACCGCGAGTTCGGCACGGGCGTGGTGAAGGTGACGCCCGCGCACGACTACAACGACTACGCCGTCGGCCAGCGCCACGGCCTGCCCATGATCGGCGTGCTGACGCTCGACGCGAAGATCAACGAGAACGCACCGGCGAAGTACCGCGGCATGGATCGCTTCGCCGCTCGCAAGGCGGTGGTCACCGACCTCGAGGCGCTGGGCCTGCTCGAGGAGACGAAGAAGCACAAGCTGATGGTGCCGCGCTGCGAGCGCACGGGCCAGGTGGTGGAGCCGATGCTCACGGACCAGTGGTTCGTGGCGATGACGAAGATGAGCACCAAGGAGCCGAGCGGCAAGTCGATAGCGCAGAAGGCCATCGACGCGGTGCAGACCGGCGCCGTGCGCTTCGTGCCCGAGAACTGGGTCAACACCTACAACCAGTGGATGAACAACATCCAGGACTGGTGCATCTCGCGCCAGCTCTGGTGGGGCCACCAGATCCCGGCGTGGTACGACGAAGACGGCAAGGTGTACGTCGCGCGCAACGAAGCCGAGGCGCAGGCGCAGGCCCCGGGCCGCAAGCTCACGCGCGACCCCGACGTGCTCGACACGTGGTACTCGTCGGCGCTGGTGCCCTTCTCCACGCTGGGCTGGCCGGAGAAGACGAAGGACCTGGACCTCTACCTGCCGTCGACCGTGCTCGTGACGGGCTACGACATCATCTTCTTCTGGGTCGCCCGGATGATCATGATGACGACGCACTTCACCGGGCAGGTGCCGTTCCGCCACGTGTACATCCACGGGCTGGTGCGCGACTCGCACGGCAAGAAGATGAGCAAGTCCGAGGGCAACGTGCTGGACCCGGTGGACCTCATCGACGGCATCGACCTGCCCACGCTGCTGGTCAAGCGCACGACCGGCCTGCGCAAGCCCGAGACGGCGCCGCAGATCCGCAAGAACACGGAGAAGGAATTCCCCGAAGGCATCCCCGCGTTCGGCGCGGATGCGCTGCGTTTCACCTTCGCGTCGCTCGCCACGCTGGGCCGCAACATCAACTTCGACGCGAAGCGCTGTGAGGGCTACCGCAATTTCTGCAACAAGCTCTGGAACGCGACGCGGTTCGTGCTGATGAATTGCGAGGGCAAGGACCTCGCCGAGGCCGGCGCGACGCTCACCGCCGCCGACCGCTGGATCGTCTCGCTGCTGCAGAAGGCCGAAGCGGATGTGGCGAAGGGCTTCGGCGAGTACCGCCTCGACAACGTCGCCGGCACGATCTACCAGTTCGTCTGGGACGAGTACTGCGACTGGTACCTCGAGATCGCGAAGGTGCAGATCCAGAGCGGCGACGCCGCGCAGCAGCGCGGCACGCGCCGCACGCTGATCCGCGTTCTGGAAGCGATCCTGCGCCTGGCGCACCCCGTCATCCCCTTCATCACCGAGGAGCTGTGGCAGAAGGTGGCGCCGGTCGCGGGCAAGTCGGGCGAGTCGGTCAGCGTCGCGCCTTACCCGGAGTCGAACCCGGCCAACGTGGACGCGGCCGCCGAAGCCGAAGTCGCGAAGCTCAAGGCCGTGGTGGATGCATGCCGCAACCTGCGCGGCGAAATGAACGTTTCGCCGGGTACGAAGTTGCCCGCGTACGTGGTGGGCGACGCCGCCTTCATCCGCGGCAATGCGGCCGTGCTGCAGGCGCTGGCCAAGTTGTCCGAGGTGAAGGTCTTCGACGACGAGGCCTCGTGGGCGGCCGCGGCGAAAGCCGCGCCGGTGGCCGTCGCCGGCGATGCGCGCGTGTGCCTCTACATGGAGATCGATGTCGCGGCGGAGAAGGCGCGCCTGGGCAAGGAAGCCGCGCGGCTGCAAGGCGAGCTGGCGAAGGCGAACGCGAAGCTCGCGAACGAAGCCTTCGTGGCCAAGGCGCCGCCGGCAGTGATCGAACAGGAGCGCAAGCGCATCGCCGACTTCAGCGCGACGCTGGCGAAGCTGCAGGAGCAGTTGAAGCGGCTGGGCTGATCAGCGGATGACGGGGTCCATGCGGTCCAGCGGGGCCGCATCGGTGCCCAGCGAGTCCAGCACGCCGTGCTGCGGCGCGGACAGCGTCTCGTGGATACGGTGCGCCACGTACCAGCTGGCGCGCAGCCGCGACTCGCGCGTGTGCGAGCCCAGGCGCGGCGTGAGGAACAGGTTGCCCAGCTCGTGCAGGGGCGAGCCGCGCGAGGCGAAGCCGGCCTCGGCGCCGTCGAACATCGCGGCCTCGATGCGGCCGTCGGTCAGCGCGCGCGCCAGCGCGTCGGGCTCGAACAGCAGCGAGCGGCTCGTGCCCACCCACACCTGCCCCGGCTTGCAGTGCGCGAGCACCTTGTCGTTCACGAAACCGTTGTAGCGCGAGGCGTACATCATCTGCACGGAGATGGCATCGGCCTGCGACATCATGTCGCGCAGGCTCACGGGCTGCACCTGCAGGCGGCCCCACAAGGGCGCCGTGTGGTGGACGGCGGGGTCGTAGCCGATCAACTTGGCCCCGAGTGAATGCAGCATCAGGGCGAGCGTGTGCGCAGTGGGCGCGAGACCGAAGATGCCCACCGTGCTGCCGTTCAGCTCGCGCCCGAGGCGGATGTCGGCGTGGCGGTCGCCGATCAGCGAGGAGCCGATGCCGCGCCGGTACAGCAGCAGCAGGCTGGCCAGAAGGTATTCGGCATTCGAACGAACGTTTGCGGTCGTCGCCTGGATCACGCGCACCTTGCGGTCGCGGCATGCTTCCAGGTCGGTGTTGTCCGTGCCCGCGTGCATGCGGGCCACCGCCTTGAGCATCGGCGCGAAGTCGAGGAACTCGCGAGTGACCACCACCTTGCGCGGCAGCACGACGGCGTGCGCCTTGTAGACCGACTTGCGCAGCAGGCTCGCATCTGTGGCAAGCTCGGGACGCACCTCGACCGAATGCCGCGCCTCGAGCCATGCGAGGGCTTCGGGCACCAGGCGTTCGAGCAGCAGGATGTCGGTTGCGGCCACAGGGGTGTGAAAAATTGGACGGACTTTATCCAGAAGGTGTTGGCACGTCGATGAAAAAAGTCACAAAGATTCACAAAGCGGTGTTCCCCGTGGCGGGGCTCGGCACGCGCTTCCTGCCGGCGACGAAGGCGCAGCCCAAGGAGATGCTGCCCGTTGTGGACAAACCGCTGATCCAGTACGCGGTAGAGGAGGCTTACGAGGCGGGCATCCGGCACATGATCTTCGTGACGGGGCGGAACAAGCGCGCGATCGAGGACCACTTCGACACCGCCTACGAGCTGGAGAGCGAGCTCTCGGCTTCGGGCAAGAACGAGCTGCTGGAGCTGGTGCGTTCGCTCGCGCCGGCGGACATGGACTGCGCGTACATCCGCCAGCCTCGGGCGCTCGGCCTCGGGCACGCGGTCCTGTGCGCACAACCGCTCGTGGGCGAAGAGCCCTTCGCGGTGCTGCTGGCCGACGACCTGATGACGGGCCCGGCCCCCGGCCGCGGCATCACCGCGCAGCTGGTGAAGACGTACGAGGAAACGGGCACGTCGGTGCTGGCCGTGCAGGAAGTGCCACTCGACCACGTGCAGCGTTACGGCATCGTGGCCGGCCCGCGCGCGGGCGAGCGCCTGCACCGCGTGGAGAAGTTCGTCGAGAAGCCGAAGCCGGAGGTCGCGCCCTCACGCATCGCGGTCGCGGGGCGCTATGTGCTCACGCCGGCGGTGTTCGAAGCCATCCGCAACCAGCCGCGCGGCGCGGGGGGCGAGATCCAGCTCACCGACGGCATCGCGCAGCTGATCCCCACCGAAGGCGTGCACGCGTACGAGTACGAAGGCAAGCGCTACGACTGCGGCAGCAAGCTGGGTTTCCTCGAAGCGACCGTGGAGCTCGGCATCGACCACCCGGAGGTGGGGCCCGGCTTCCAGGATTACCTGCTGCAGCTCGCGAAGGAGCGCCTGGGCACGCGCTAGGTGGCGGGCGCTCAGCGCCGCCTGAGGACGTGGATGAAGTCCTCGCCCGCCGTCTCCTGGTGGACGAGCTCGTTGCCCGTCTGCTTGGCGAACGCCTGGAAGTCGCGCACGGAGCCCGCGTCCGTGGACACGACCTTGAGCAGCTGGCCGCTTTGCATGTCGGTCAGCGCCTTCTTGGCCTTGAGGATGGGCAGCGGGCAATTGAGCCCTCGGGTGTCGATTTCCTTGTCGGTGTCCATCTCTATTCCATTTTAGGGTCGCGCCGCGGGATCTCGGTGAACACCGGCTCGAAGCCGCGGCTGCGCAGCCAATCCGCAAGCGCATAGCCAGTGCCCGCGGGCCAGCAGCGCACTTGGTCGTAGGCGAAGAGGCGCCAGTCCGCGAGCTCCGGCGACAGCTGCACCGTGCCATGCGCCACGGCATGGTAGGCAATGATCACCTGGTTCATGCGCTGGAAGTCGTAGACGCCGATCAGGTCGAGCTCGCTCGTGTCGAGGTTGGTCTCTTCCTTGATCTCGCGCGCGATGCCCGCCTGTGGCGTCTCCCCGGCTTCCATGAAGCCGGTGATCAGCGCATAGAACTTGCCGGGCCACGCCGCATTGCGCGCGAGCAGGATCTTGTCCTGGTACTGGATCACGGCCGCGAGCACGGGTGTCGGGTTGTTCCAGTGCGTCCACTTGCATTGCGGGCAGCGCAGCCGCTCCTTGCTCCCGCCGTCCTCCGCCTGCGCGATGAGCTCGAGCGGGGTCGCGCAGTTGGGGCAGAAGGTGTAGCGGTAATCCACTTTCGCTCTACGCCGGGAACACGCCGGTGGAGAGGTAGCGGTCCCCGCGGTCGCACACGACGAACACGATCGTGGCGTTCTCGACCTGCCTGGAGATCTCCAGCGCGACCCACAGCGCGCCGGCCGCCGAGATGCCCGCGAAGATGCCCTCCTCGCGCGCGAGGCGGCGGCACATCTCCTCGGCGTCCTCCTGGCTCACGTACACGAGGTCGTCGACACGCGACGGCTCGTAGATCTTCGGCAGGTATTCCTGCGGCCACTTGCGGATGCCGGGGATGCGCGAGCCTTCGCTGGGCTGCGCGCCGACGATCTTCACGGCCGGGTTCTTCTCCTTCAGGTAACGCGACACGCCCGTGATGGTGCCCGTCGTGCCCATGGCGCTCACGAAGTGCGTGATCTTGCCGCCGGTCTGCTCCCACAGCTCGGGGCCCGTGGTCTCGTAGTGAATGCGAGGGTTGTCCGCGTTGGCGAACTGGTCCAGCACGCGGCCCTTGCCTTCCTTCTGCATGTTCTCGGCGAGGTCGCGCGCGTATTCCATGCCGCCGCTCTTGGGCGTGAGCACGAGTTCGGCGCCGAACGCCTTCATCGTCTGCGCGCGCTCGACGGAGAGGTCCTCCGGCATGATGAGCACCATGCGGTAGCCACGGATGGCCGCGGCCATCGCGAGCGCGATGCCGGTGTTGCCGGACGTGGCTTCGATGAGCGTGTCGCCCGGCTTGATGTCGCCGCGCTCCTCGGCGCGCTTGATCATCGACAGCGCGGGGCGGTCCTTCACGGAGCCGGCGGGGTTGTTGCCTTCGAGCTTGCCGAGGATGACGTTGCCGCGCTTCGCGCCTTCTTGTGCGCCGATGCGCTGCAGGGCCACGAGCGGCGTGTTGCCGATGGCGTCCTCGATGGTGGGATATCGCATGGAGGGCACTGTGCCATAATTTCCCGCTCCGCTCTTTCCCCTTGCCGGAGTGGCGAAATCGGTAGACGCAGCAGACTCAAAATCTGCCGGTGGCAACACCGTGCCGGTTCGATTCCGGCCTCCGGCACCACGCACATTTGATGCAAAAGAAAAAGCCCGCTTGCGCGGGCTTTTTGTCGTCGTTGTGCGGTGTAAGGCTTCGATCAGCCCGAGACCGGCGTGAGCGTGACCTGGCCGACGCTCTGGCCGTTCAGCGTGAGCTGGCCGCCGGGGTTCACGTTGACCGTGGCAGATTGGCCGGAGGACGCAGCCGCACCCAGTAGCAGCGCAATACTGCGCGATGTCGCAACGCCGTTCGCCACGGCGCCGGTGGTGCCCACGCTCAAGTTGCAGGGGTTGACCGTGACGGTCTGGCCCAGAGCGAGCGGGTGCCCGGCAGGGAACGTGGACGCCGTCACCGCGAAGATGCACGAACCGAAGCTCGTGGTACCGGTCGCCGTGCGGCCACCGGCTTCCGAGATGTTGAACGCGGGTGCCGTCGACGTGCTGGTGAACGTAACGGTCGTCGCGGCCGTCGTGCCCAGCGCGGGAACGCCGCTCGGGAACGAGAACGGTGTGGCGACAACCGCCGCAGCGACCGTGCTGTTCGTCGCGAGCGTGGTGTTGCTCGCAACACCCAGGGGCTGGTCGCCCCCGCTGCCGCCGCATGCGTAAAGAAGTGCGGATGCACCGACAGCGACGATAAGACCAAGAAGTTTCTTCATTTGACCAACCCTTTCACTTGAAAATGGACTGAGGCCGAGCGCCTTTTCTCTCCTACGAACTGCACAGGGTACCGCAATTTATTTGTGTCGTAAATGCCGGCCAAAATCTTTTTTGCCTTCGTGCAACGCGGCCCTAAAACTACTCCGGCAAGCGGTCGCGAGCATACAGGTAGAACGCCTCGCGCATGCGATGCAGGCGCGAGATGAAGTATTTTTCGGAGACGTGCCCGCCGTTGAGCAGGCGCTGTTCGGCGTTGTACTGCAGCGGGAAATCCAGCACGCCACCGAGTTCGACAAAATTGACGCCCGAGCCCGAGACGATGCGAGTGCGCACGCCCTTCGTGAATTGCGGGGTGCCATTCAGGGTGAACCCTGCCAAGTCCGCCCCGCGGCGCGGCGTCAATGGAATCGTTAGTTCAAATCCGCCGAAGGTGCGCGTGCCCCCGCGGCGCACGAACAGGTTGGCGCCTACTTCGCCGAACCAGCGCGTCAGGACGATGGAAGGCCCGCGCGTACCGTCGGTGTACTGCTGCAGGCCGGCTTCGACCCACGTGTGCGGCGCCGGCGCCCACCGGTAGCTCGCGGACAGCGGCATCGCCTGCGCGCGGCTCTCGCCCGGGTTGCGCTCGTAGGTTGCGCCCTTGAGACGTATCACGTCGCGCCCACCCGGCATGAACATCGTCGACTCCACCTCGACGCCAAAATTGTCATATCGGTAGCGGCCGACGCCGGCACTTACCAGCACGTGCGACCCGAGCCAGAACGATTGCTGGAGCGCGGCGACCTTCAGGCCGTTGCGATGGCGGAAGGCACCGAAGAAATTGCCGGGCTCGAAGTTCTCCGTGCTGGACAACCGCTGCACGTAGCTCGTGTGGAACTCGGCGCCGCGCCAGAGCGGGAAGAAGGACTTGAGGTTGGCGGCCAGTGAATAGTCGAAGACGGCAAGCTCCGTCGCGACGGTATTCACGAGTTCGGGCTCGAGCTGGAAATGGGCGAAATTGCGGCGGCCCGGCAATGCGGCCTGCCAGCTCACGCGTTCGGCCTGGTGCGCCTTGAACCCGTCGACAGCCAGGCTGCCGCTGACGCTGCCCGAGTCGGCGCTGCGCAGGAAGGAGCGATATTCCGCAACCCCCGCCGACGTGACGTACATGGGCAAGCCGGCCTTCAGCGTCACGGCCCGCAGCCGCGATGTGCCGGCGGGAGCGAGCTCCGCCGCAAGGCCAAGGACCACGCCGAGAGCGTCGGCTTCGGTCTGCCCGAAGACGTGGTTCTCGTATTCGACGACGAGGTCGCGATCCAGCGTGCCGACGCGCACGCGCTCCATGCCGCTGGCCACGAGCGCGCGCTGAAGCGCCTCCAGGCGGTCTTCCGGAGTGGCACCCATCGCGCTCGACTGCGAGTCCGCTGCGCGCAACGCGCGCTCTGGGCGGAAGGTGCGCGGCCGCTCGGCTATCTGTTCGAGCGGCACGATCACCGACACGGCTGCGGATGTTCGGTCGACGTCGCGCCCAGCCGGGTCGCGCGCGCCGAACGAGCGCAGCACCGACAGTTCGAGCCTTGTCCCGGCAAGGTACTGGATCGACGGCGAGCGGTAGCGCACACCCGCAAACTTCTGCTGGCCATCGTATTCCGCGATGGCGGACAGCCCGCTCTCTCCTGCGCGCAACTGCAGGCCGCCGAAAACGCCGTCGAAAGTCTTTGGGTTGCGCGCCTCGCGCAGCAGCGCGCCGGCTCGCGCGTAACCCAGCGTCCAGTCAAGCCAGCCGAGGCGGTCGCTCGCAACGAAATAGGTCGAGCCGAAATTGGTCGCACCGCCGCCGAGGTCGGTGACACCGATGGCCAGGTCGGGCTGGTGACGCCAGAGCCTTGGCAGTTTCAGCTTGACGTTGGCCGAAATGTCCCTCAGCCCGTTGGCGGCCGTGGAGCCCGGGATCGGGTTTTCGTAGTTGGCGTAGCGGCCGAACAATTCGAAGTTTGGAGCGAGGCCGATGCCGAACGTGAGGTCGCGCCGGCGCGTGTTCGACCCGAGCGCGGGCTCCTGGAAGTCACTTGCGGTGAAGGCGGCGTCGCCATGCTGGAGCACGCTGCCAGAAGGGATCGTGAGCCCGCCGGTGGCACCGCGAGTTGCGATCCCGTCGCCGGCCGCCAAAGCGCAAGGAACGGGCAGCAATGCCGCCAGGACGACGGCTGCCACCCGCCTCATGCTGCCGAGGCCTCGGGTGCCAGCGTGGCCGCGCGGAAGCACCAGCGGAATTGCGTCAGGCGCGCATAGACGGCCGAGTAGCCGAACGCACAGAGCACGAACGAGGTGACAAGCGCCGCCGTATTGTCGAAGTACGTGACGGCGAGCAGCGCCGGCACGATCGCCGCGATCCACATCAGGGCGCCTGTCGCCGAATTGCGCGCGAGCATGGATGCGCCCGGCATGACGCGGTTGACCACGCGCCTGCGCACCAGGCTGTGCATATGCAGCCGATCCGCATCCCCGGGGCTGCGATCTCGGCGGCTGCGGCGCAGGATGCTGAAGCAGGTCTCGAGGATGGGATAGGCACACGCAAGCAGCGTTGCCCATACCGAGACGGACGGGTTGCGCATCGGCAGCACGATCGCCATCCACGCGACGAGGAAGCCCAGCGTGTAGGCGCCGCCATCACCCAGGAATATCTTGCCGAGCGGGAAATTGACGGCCAGGAAACCCAGCGTGACGGCCGCCAGGAGCAGGCATGCCTGGACGACGGCACCGTCACCGACCGACGCAGCGACCGCGGCGAGCGCCACGAGGCACACGATGGCCACGCCCGCCGCCAGCCCATTGAACCCGTCGATGATGTTGAAGGCGTTGGCCGCCCCACCGACGGCGAAAGCGGTGAAGACGACGGAAACGAGCGGCACGCTGGCCAGGACGAGATCCATGCCGACGACATTGACCCGGCTCAGGGCGATGCCTGACAGGGCGCAACCCAGCAGCCCCGCTCCGAAGGTGATGCACAGGCGTGCGCGAACACTCACGCGCTTCGTGAGGTCTTCCCAGAGCCCGACGGCAAACGCAGGCGCCGCCGCCGCGGTGAGCGGCAAGAGCACGTCGCGGGCCGCAGTGTCCATGTAGAGCAGGCCGATGATCAGGCCGCCGGCGATCGCGACACCGCCGACCCGGGGTGTGGGCGAGTCGTGGATCTTCTGGACACCCATCGTGCTGTCCAGGCTCAAGTGCCCGTGCCGGTCCTTCGTGGCGACCAGCAGCACGCAGATGGCGAAACTCGCCATCGCACCTGTCATGAGCATCCAGAACCCAGATTCCATATGACCCTCGCCTCCCACAGCATCCGATCACGAACCCCGGCGCAACGACCATGCGCGGGCGACTGCCTGCCATTCGCGCGCGCGCTCCGGATCCTGCTTCGCCGCGCGCACCGCGTTCCTCGCAAAAGCGAACGCCAGGCCGGCCAGCAGCCCGAACGCCGCGGAAAGGAGGACGATGATAGCCCGCCTCGGCTTGCTTTTACGCTCGGGCGGCTTTGCGACGTCCACTTGTTGGATGAGAGGCGCATCGCGCGCTTCGTCGGCGCGGGCCAACTGGAGCTGCTGCATCATGGCGGAGTAGACGGCTTCCTGGTATTTCATCTCTCGAAAAAGGCGGGCATTGGCAAGTGCCTGGCCGCTCTCACGGCCGGAGCCCGCAGCCGCATCGCCAACGCCTCCTTCGATCCGGCCGAGTTGCGTGCGCAGGCTTGCCAGCTCGGACTGCAGGCGCTTGATCTCCACGTTCTCCGGTCCAGCGTAGGGCTGCAAGGCACGCAACTGCACTTCGCGCGTCACCATCTGCGCTCGAATCTGCGCAGCGGCAGAAATCGTCGTCTGCGTCTGTGCATCGATGCTTGCCAGGCCGGTCCTGTCCTGCGCCTGTTTCAGTGCGAGCTCGGCCTTTGCGAGATCGTTCTTGGACTGCTCGATCTGCTGCTCGAAATAGATGCGGCGCTGCTGGGCCTCAGTAACGCCAATGCGGGTCATCAGCTTGCGAAGCTGGTCGGCGTAGGCATTGGCCAGTTGGGCGGCGAACGCGGGGTCGGGATCATCCACTTCGACGGTGACGAGCGTCGACTTCCGATCCACGGTGAACCGTGAATTCCCGGCAAGGGCCCGGCGCGCGTCCTGGGCAAGCTTGACTTCGTAGCGCTCGCGCAGCTTGAACTGCTCGACGAGTTCGTTCAAGACCGAATCGCTCTTCAGGAGCCCGACGTACAGTTCCTCGGGCGCCTTCACGGCGCCGCCTACACCTATGGTGGCTGCCAAGGCGCCAAGCGAAGCCAATGCTGCCGAAGACGCCCCTTGTCCCTGCGGCGGCAAGAGCACGGTACGGCCGGTGAAGATGGGTTGCAGAAGCAGTGCAACCGCCAGGCCGATTGCGGTGCAGGTCGCCGCCACGGACGCGATCAACTTCTTCTGTTCGCCCAGGATCGCCAGGATGTCCATCAGGCGAATCTCGCCATCGTCGTTGCCGGGCCCGTGATGGTGCGGGGCAGTGATGTCCACAGCGCTCATGCGATCAATCCCGCAACACCTTGATGGCGGCAATGCCAAGGCCGAACTGGTAGAAGATCGTGGTCCAGTCCTTCACCCCTTCGATGAAACGCGTGTAGGGACTGCGCTTGTCGAACTTTTCGGGCACGAAAACGGTATCGCCCGGATTCACGCGCCGGTCCAGCACGCTGCTGCCGAACCACGTGAACGGGCCGCGCCCGCCCGAACTCTCGCTCTCGACGGTGCCATCCGCCCGGACGATGGAGACCGAATCGAAGTCGGCATCTCGCGTCGGGCCTGCGCGATCGAGGTAATCGCGAACCGAGAAGTTGTAGCGGTGCAGGAATGAGGTCTCAGCCGTGACGGCGCCGAAGACCCCGACAAAACTCGGCATGGGTGGTACGCTGATCTCGTCGCCATCTTCGAGGGCAACCGGCGGCACCGCGGGGCTTTCGGGTGAAAGCTCGAGTGCGATCCGACCACTGGCCCTCAGGCTCTGCAGCTTCGCCACGATGTCGCGCCGTGTGTAGTTCTCCACATAGAGCCGGTTGTCCTCGGGGGTCGAAACCGACTGAATCGCACGGCTCGCCTGCGAGGCAATTTCGGCCTGCATCCGACGGATTGCCTGGTCCAGGTTCCTCTGTTGTTGCTGGCGCGTCGACTCGCGCGTGAAAACCATTCCATACGGATAGGCATTTGTACTGAAGCCGCCCGCGCGAACAACCAGGCGGTCGAGCGTCTCCCCAGGAAGGATCTGGTACACGCCGGGGACGTTGATCTCCCCGGAGATCCGCACGTACTGGGACCGCTTGTGAACGGGTATCGGCAGATCGTTGACCCCGAATACGGTCACCACGTCCCCGGGCTGCAATGGCAGATCGTTGGCGGGATCCTTGTTGATGACGGCCTTGGCCAGGTTGAACGGAATGAGCTGCGAGCGGATCTCGCGCGGGTCCAGTCGCTCGACGACGGCGTAGTCCCAGTTGATCTCCTCGACGAGGTTCTTGACCTCGGCCTGGATGCGCGTGTCGCTCACCCGGCGGCCGGACTCGAATTGCACGAGCATGTTCCGCCGCACGTAGTAGTCGGGGACGATCAGTGCGTCGCGTTCGGGGATGAGGTCGGACACCTTCATCCCCGGACGCCAGGAATAGCGAAGGGGTGCGGCGACGTTGCCGCGCAACGTCACGGCATTGCCGAACTCAGGGCTGATCCTGAACAAGGTGATCACATCCCCGTCGCGAACGGTGCTCTGCAGGCCCTTCGCATCCAGGGCGCGATCCTCGACGATTCGAGGCGCTTTCGCGCGAGTCGCATCGACCCGCTCGATGTGAACCTTCTGCGGCGTGGTCAGCACGTTGGTGCGGCCCGCATACGACAGCAGCTTGCCCAGCGGCTCCTCCGCGCCGGCCAGCTCGTAGATCGCGGGGCTGTCCGTCGCACCGGTCAGCGCCACGCGCGGCCCGGCCGGCGGGATCACGATGACATCGCCAGGCAGCAGCTTGGCATCCGCCGACTTGTCGCCCTCGGAGATGAACCGGTACATGTCCAGCGTGCTGACGATCCGGCCGTCGCGGCGCAGCTGGATGTTGCGCATCGAACCCGTGGCTGACGGCCCTCCCACGTCGAACAGCGCGCTGACCAGCGTCGAGAGGCTCGACACCGTGTACGTCCCCGGCTGCCGCGCCTGGCCGACCACGAAGATCTGGATCGAGCGCAGCTGCCCCAGTGCGGCGCTCAACTGGAAGTTGTTGTACACACGGCCGATTTGCGCACGCAGCGCACCTTCGAGCTGCGAAGCCCTGAGGCCGGCGACATTCATCGAACCGACGCGAGGAATGGAGATCTGGCCGTTGCGGTCCACGGGAAGGCGCAAGTCCGCATCGACGGCGCCCCACACCTTGAGATTGACCTCGTCGCCCGGGCCGATCACGTAATCGGCCGAGACCGGTACGTTCTGGAGCGCGGGGAAACCGCCCGCCGAAAAGAGGTTGTAGCCAAAAAGAGGCAGGGAGCGACCGGTTGCCTCGCGCACGAACCGCTCGAACTCGGTCGACTGCAGCGCGGGCAGCTCGACGCCCCCGCGCGGGAAATCCTTCGCCTTGGAGTCGGCGCCCTCCGCCGCGGGCTTCTCCCCCGGCTGGGAGGGACGCTGCGGACCCTGCAAGGTCGGCGTTGACGGCATCGCGGGCGCGGGCACCGCCGCCCCCGGCACTACAGGAGCCGGCGCAAGCGGCGAGACCGGCGTCGCAGGCGCAGCCGCGCCCCCCACCTGCGCCACTGCAACGGTTGCCGCTCCCCATGCAACCGCCGCGGCCACGACCCACCTGCAACAAGTTTTCTTCACAAACATCTCTTATTCAACCCAGCCGGCCAGCGGAAAAGCCGCCATCTTATGCCAGACCCCACCGCGCTCCCAAGCGCAACTTGCGATCCGGGCGCCTTTCGCGCATGCTGGCTGCAACGCCCCGCCCCAAGGAGGCCGGCCATGCTGCTGCGCGCGCTTGCCCTTTCGCTGACATTCTTGTCAATTGCCTGTGAAGCCGCAGTGACGCCTGTCACACCGCAGGCCATGATCGAAGCCCTCACGCAGGCGCATGCAGCCGTGGTCGGCGTGCAGGTCCGCGCGGCCGAGGGCGCGCGCTCCGCGGACACGCTGGGGCGAGAGCGCGCCGGCTCGGGCGTGGTCATCGGCCCCGACGGCCTCGTGCTCACCATCGGCTACCTGATGCTCGAAGCCGACAACATCCAGCTGGTCACGCAGGACGGCCGCACCGTACCCGCCCGCCCGGTCGCATACGACCTGGCGACCGGCTTCGGCCTGCTGCGGCCGGTATTGCCGCTACGCGGGGTCCGGCCGGTGCCCCTCGGGTCGGTCGATGGGCTCAAGCAAGGGGATGCCCTGATGGCAGCCATCGGCGGCACCGAAGGCGACGTCGCGATGACGCACCTCGTGAACACGCGCCCGTTCTCCGGCTACTGGGAATACCACATCGAGTCCGCCGTGTTCACCAGCCCTCCCATCGGCAACCACAGCGGCGCGCCCCTCTTCAACCAGCGCGGCGAGCTGCTCGGCATCGGCAGCCTGTTCGTGGGCGACGCCCTCGGCGACGGGCGCCGGCTGCCCGGCAACATGTTCGTGCCGGTGGACCTGCTCAAGCCGATCCTCGCGGAGCTGCAGCAAAACGGCACGACGCGCGCCAGCCGGCGCCCGTGGCTGGGCGTGAGTTCCACCGAGCAGGGCGGCCGCGTGCAAGTCGTGCGCATCGCACCCGACAGCCCCGCCCAGGCGGCCGGGCTGGAGCCGGGCGACGTGCTGCTCGCCATCGACGGCACGCGCATCGACTCGCTGGAAACCTTCTACAAGCGCCTCTGGCAGCACGCCAACCCCGACGACGAGGTGCAGCTCACGGTGCTCCAGGGCAGCACGATCCGCCAGTTCACGATCAAGGCGGTGGACCGCATGACGGTCATCCGCAAGCCGGGCGGCATCTGATCAACCGCCGGCCAGCCCCTCGCGCACGGTGGGGTAGCGCAGCGCGACGCGCAGCTCGCGCTTCATGCGCGTGTTGTCCATGCGGCGCGATTCGCCCATGAAACTCAGGAGCACCAGCGGCAGCTGCTCCTGCGCGGTGCTGCGTGGCACGCGGGGCGGCCGTGGCAGCCCATAGATGTCGGCGGCGAGGTCGAAGTACTCGCCCATCTTCATCTCGGTGTCGTCGTTGGCGTTGTAGACGCGCAGGGGACGGGCCCGCCACATCGACGCCACGAGTGCACGCGCAAGGTCGTCGGCATGGATATGGTTCGTGTACACGTCGTCGCGCGCCTGCAGCACCGGCGTGCCCTTGAGCAGCCGGTCGCGGGGCGTGCCGCCACTGCGGTCCGGCGCGTAGATGCCCGGTATGCGCAGGATCGCCGAGCGAACACCGGTTGTACGGCCGAAATGGCGCACCAGCCGTTCCGCATCCGCGCGGCGCTGCGCACGCGGCGTCGCCGGCGCGATCAGCGCATCTTCGGCGACGAGCGCGCCGCCGCGGTCCCCGTACACGCCGCTCGTGGACGCATATACCAGCGACACGGGCGGCGAACGCAACCGCAACGCGCGCAGCAGCGCCGCGGTGCGCGCGTCGCGCCACCACTGCGCGTCGCCCTCGGAGCGCGGCGGCGCGAGGTGGACCACACGCGTGCCCAGCGCAGCCAGGCGCCCGAGCGTCGCCGCTTCGTCCAGGTTTCCGCGCAGCGGCGTGATCCCGCGCTCGCGCAAGGCGGTCACGCGCTCCGGCGACGATGTCAGCGCGAACACCCGCATGCGTCCCGCCACTGCGCGCGCGACCCGCAAGCCGACGTCGCCGCATCCCACGATGAGGAGCCGCTCGCGGCGGAAGCGGCCGGGCAAGGCGCCGAGGGGGTTCTGGTTTGAGGGCAAAATCCGGGGGCGTCGACCAAAGCAAAGAGAGCGAAGGATACCCACAAACATGAGCGCCGGCCCTTTCCAGATCACGGTGCAGCCCAGCGGGCGCGCGTTCGCCGCCAATGAAGGCGAACCCATCCTGCAGGCCGCGATCCGCCAGGGCATCGGCATGCCCTACGGCTGCAAGGACGGCGCCTGCGGCTCCTGCAAGTGCAAGAAGCTCGAAGGCACCGTCGTGCACGGCGAGCACCAGAGCAAGGCCCTGTCGGCCGAGGAGGAAGCCGCGGGCTTCATCCTCACCTGCTGCGGCGTGCCGCAGACGGACGTGGTGCTCGAGTCGCGCCAGGTCACCGACGAGAGCGCGTTCCCCGTGCGCAAGATGCCCTCGCGCGTGCTCTCGCTCGAGAAGGTTTCGCACGACGTGATGGTCGTCAAGCTGCAACTGCCGGCCAACGACACCATGCGCTACCACGCGGGCCAGTACATCGAGTTCATCCTGCGCGACGGCGCGCGGCGCAGCTACTCGATGGCGAACGCGCCGCACAACGGCCCCGGCGTCGAGCTGCACATCCGCCACATGCCCGGCGGCAAGTTCACGGACCACGTGTTCACCGCGATGAAGGAAAAGGAGATCCTGCGCGTGGAGGGTCCGTTCGGCAGCTTCTACCTGCGCGAGGATTCCGGCAAGCCGATGGTGCTGCTGGCCTCGGGCACCGGCTTCGCGCCGATCAAGGCACTCATCGAACACATGCAGTTCAAGGGCATCACGCGCCCCGCCACGCTGTACTGGGGCGGCCGCAGGCCGTCGGACCTCTACATGGACGAGTGGGTGAAGGCACGCCTGGCCGAGATGCCGCAGCTGAAATACGTACCCGTCATCTCCAACGCCCTGCCGGAGGACAACTGGACCGGCCGCACGGGCTTCGTTCACAAGGCGGTGATGGAAGACTTCCCCGACCTCTCGGGCCACCAGGTCTATGCCTGCGGCGCGCCGATCGTGGTGGATTCGGCGCGGGCCGAGTACAGCGCGGTGTGCAAGCTGCCCCCGGAAGATTTCTATGCCGACTCGTTCACGACCGAGGCCGACAAACACGGCAAGTAAGCAGTACCCATGAAACGCAGACACCTCCTCCTCTCCACGCTCGCCGCTTCCGTTGCAGCGCCCGTCTTCGCGCAGGCGAAGCCGATCCGCCTCATCGTCCCCTATGCGCCCGGCGGCCCCATCGACGTCACCGCGCGCCTGCTGGCCGAGCGCGTGAAGGACACCCTCGGCCCGGTAATCATCGACAACAAGCCGGGCGGCGGCGGCAACATCGGTGCCGACCTCGTCGCCAAGGCCGCGCCGGACGGCACCACCATCGGCATCTCGGCCGTCGCCACGCATGCGATCAACCCGTGGCTGTTCAGCAAGATGCCCTACGACGCGGTGAAGGACTTCGCCGCGATCACGCAGATGGTGCGCGTGCCGAACGTGCTCGTCATGAACGCGGAAACGGCGGCGCGGCTGAAGATCAACACCGTCGCCGACTTGATCAGGTACGCGAAGGCCAACCCGGCCAAGCTGAATTACGGCAGCGGCGGCAACGGCAGCGCAGGCCACCTGGCCGGCGAGATGTTCAAGCGCGACGCGGGCATCTTCGTCGTGCACATCCCATACAACGGCGGCAACCCCGCGCAGCTTGCCCTGCTGTCGGGCCAAGTCGACTTCAACTTCGACAACCTCGCCACGGCCGCGCCGAACATCAAGTCCGGCAAGCTCAAGCCGCTGGCGGTGACCACGCTGGCGCGCTCGCCGAACCTGCCGGAGGTTCCCCCGGTCGCCGACACGCTCAAGGGCTTCGCGATCGACACGTGGTGGGGCCTCGTCGCACCGGCCGGCACGCCGCGCGACGTGATCCAGAAGATGAACCACGCGTTCGTAACCGCGCTGCAGAGCCCCGAGGCGAAGACGCGCTTCGCGACGCTCATGGCCGAGCCCGTGACGAACACGCCCGACGAGTTCGCCGCATTCATGAAGGCGGAGCTGGCCAAGTACGAGAAGGTCGTCAAGGCCTCCGGCGCCAAGGTCGACTGAGCGGGCTGTCCTACCGCAGCGTGGGACTTGTCCGACACGGCCAGCCTCAGCCGCAGCGTAGATTGGTTACTCCAAGCAACAGCAGGAGTGCACCATGCCCGCGCTGCGACCCGTGCTTCGACACCTCGTGATCGCTGCCGCGGCCGTGCTGCCGGCACTCGGCACGGCGCAGACGTCGAGCACACAGCTGTACTCGGGGCCGGTCAGGGACCATTGGTGGGGGCGCACTGCGCTCGGCCTGTCGCTCAACCGCACCGACTTCCGCGTGCCCTGCTTCTCACCCGGCGGTTCGTGCGAGGAACTCAGCTTCGTCGGCCGCGCCAGCGTCGGCGACACCAGCTTCAACCTGTTCGGCAAGGTCGGCTCGACGAGCCACGTGAGGACGTACGCGCTCGGTGCGGACGCCGGCTTCGGCCTCGCATACGGCGCCGGCGTGAGCTGGGACTTCTCGCCGCGCGCCTCCGCGACGATCGCTTGGGACAGCTATGACCTGCGGCCGGGCAGCGGGGCGGTGCGGTCCACCAGCCTCGGCCTGCAACTGCGCTACTGAGAGCTACTCACCCAGGTACGCCGCGCGCACCTTCGGGTCGCTGAGCATCTGCTTGGCTTCGCCGGACATCGTGATCAGCCCGGACTCCATCACGTAGCCGCGGTCGGCGATCTCCAGCGCGCGGCTCGCGTTCTGCTCGACGAGCAGGATGGTCACGCCCTGCGCATGCACGTCGCGCACCACCTCGAAGATCTTGTCGACCATGATCGGCGACAGGCCCATCGAGGGCTCGTCCATCAGCAGCACCTTGGGGCGGCTCATGAGCGCCCGGCCCATCGCGAGCATCTGCTGCTCGCCGCCGGACATCGTGCCGGCCAGCTGCATGGCGCGCTCCTTCAGGCGCGGGAAGGTGGCGAACACCTTCTCCATGTCCGAAGCAATTCCGTCCTTGTCGGTGCGGATGTGCGCACCCATCTGCAGGTTCTCGACGATGGTCATGCGCGTGAACACGCCTCGGCCCTCGGGCACCATCGCGAGGCCCTGCTTGACGAGGTCCCATGCGCCCTTGCCGCGGATGCTCTTGCCCAGGTACTGGATGTCGCCGTCGTTGATGCCAAGAAGGCCGGTGATGGCCTTCATCGTCGTCGTCTTGCCGGCGCCGTTGGAGCCGATCAGCGTGACCAGCTCGCCCTCGCGCACCTCGAAGTCCACGCCCTTGACGGCCTGGATGCCGCCATACGCAACCTTCAGGTTGCTCACTTTCAGCAGCACTTCTCCCGCGCTCATTCTTCTTCTCCGTTCACGACCGGGTTCGGCTCGCCCGGCTTCGCATGGCTTTGGCCCAGGTAGGCCTCGATCACCTTCTCGTTGCGCTGCACGTCGTAGGGCGAGCCCTCGGCGATCTGCTTGCCGTAGTCGAGCACGGTCACACGGTCGCACAGACCCATCACCAGCTTCACGTCGTGCTCGATCAGCAGGATGGTGCGGTCGTCCTTGCGGATGCGGTCGATCAGCTCGCGCAACACCACCTTCTCGGTGGAGTTCATGCCTGCGGCCGGCTCGTCCAGCGCGATGAGCTGCGGGTCGGTGGCCAGCGCACGCGCGATCTCCAGCCGGCGCTGGTCGCCGTACGACAGCGTGCGCGCCTTGTAGTCGGCGAACTTGCCGATGCCGACGTACTCGAGCAGTTCGCGGGCGCGCGTCGTGATGGCCGCTTCCTCCTCGAGGAAGCCCTTGGTGCGGAAGATCGCGCCCATCAGCCCCGAACCGGTGCGGATGTGCCGGCCCACCATCACGTTCTCCAGCGCGGTCATTTCCGCGAAGAGCCGGATGTTCTGGAAGGTGCGCGCGATGCCGGCCTTGGCCACTTCGTGCACGGCCGTCGGCTGGTAGGGCTTGCCCGCGAGTTCGAACGTGCCGCTGTCGGGTGTGTACAGGCCCGTGATCACGTTGAAGAAGGTCGTCTTGCCGGCGCCGTTGGGGCCGATCAGGCCGTAGACCTGGCCGCGCTCGATGGTGAGCCCCACGTCGGAGAGGGCCTGCAGGCCGCCGAAGCGCTTGGAAATGCCCGCGACGCGGAGAACGGTGTCTACCATGTCCTCCCCCCCTTACTTCGGCTGCGCGAGCGTCTTGCCGTGCTCCGGCGTCGGCCAGAGGCCCCGCGGGCGCAGCAGCATCACCACGATCATCGCCAGTGCGATCAGCAGCTGGCGCAGGATCGATGCGTCCAGGCGCCCGTCAGTGAGGCGCTGCAGGTCCAGCTCGCCCGACACCCATCGCAGCACCTCGGGCAGCGCCGAGAGCAGCACCGCCCCGAGGATCACGCCGGGCAAGTGGCCGATGCCGCCCAGCACCACCATCGCGACGATCATCACCGACTCCATCAAGCCGAACGACTCCGGCGAGATGAAGCCCTGGAACGCCGCGAACATCGAACCCGACACGCCGCCGAACGTGGCACCCATGCCGAACGCCAGCAGCTTCATGTTGCGGGTGTTGATGCCCATGGCCTTGGCCGCGATCTCGTCCTCGCGGATCGCCATCCACGCGCGGCCGATGCGCGAGAGCTCCAGCCGGTGGCACACGACCACGCTGCCGATCACCAGCAGCAGGAACAGGTAGTAGTAGTTGGTCACCGCCGACATGTCGAAGCCGAGCAGGTCGTGCGTCTTGCCCAGGTTCAGGCCGAAGAACTTGATGCTGTCGATCTGCCCCAGCCCCTTCGGGCCGTTGGTGATGTTCACCGGCTGGTCGAGGTTGTTCATGAACACGCGGATGATCTCGCCGAAGCCGAGCGTCACGATCGCGAGGTAGTCGCCGCGCAGCTTGAGCGTCGGCGCGCCGAGCAGCACGCCGAAGATGCCCGCCAGCGCCGCCCCCGCCGGGATGCAGACCCACAGCGGCATGTGCAGCCCTTCGGGGAAGGCCTGCATGAACCACTGGAAGTGTTCGGTCAGGTGCGGCGACGCGAGCAGGCCGTACATGTACGCGCCGATCGCGAAGAAGGCCACGTAGCCCAGGTCCAGCAAGCCCGCGTAGCCCACGACGATGTTCAGCCCGAGCGCCAGCAGCACGTAGAGCAATGCCGTGTCGGCGATGCGCACCCAGAAGTTGCCGAAGTACTGCAGCACGATCGGCAGCACGAGCAGCAGCGCGAGGCCCACCGCCTTGACGACCCAGTGGTTCTGCCTGTTGATCCAGTCCATCATTTGCAGGTCCTCCTCAGGCGCGGTCCGCGACACGTTCGCCGAGCAGGCCGGAAGGCCGCAGCGTCAGCATGATGATGAGCACGATGAAAGCGAAGATGTCGGCGTAGTGGCTGCCCAGCACGCCGCCCGTGAGCGTGCCGATGTAGCCCGAGCCGATCGCCTCCACGATCCCCAGCAGGATGCCGCCCACCACCGCGCCGGCCAGGTTGCCGATGCCGCCGAACACGGCGGCCGTGAAGGCCTTCAGCCCCGGCAGGAAGCCCATGGTGTGCTGCACCGTGCCGTAGTTCGACGCCCACATCACGCCCGCGATGGTGGCGAGGATCGCGCCGATGATGAATGTCGCCGAGATGACCATGTCGGGCTTCACGCCCATGAGCGCGGCCACGCGCGGGTTCTCCGCCGTCGCGCGCATCGCGCGGCCCAGGCGCGTGTGGTTCACCAGGTACATCAGCACGGCCAGCGAGATCGCCGTCACCGCCAGGATCATGATCTGCGTGCTGGTGATCACCGCGCCGCCCACGTTGAACGGGTGCGGCGGCAGCAGCGTGGGGTACGGCTTGTAGTTCGGCTTGAAGATGATCATCGCCACCGTCTGCAGCAGGATCGACATGCCGATGGCCGTGATCAGCGGTGCAAGCTTGGGGCTGTTGCGAAGCGGCCGGTACGCCACCTTCTCGATCGCGAAGTTCAGGGCGGCCGCGACGATGCACGCGATGATGACCGACAGCAGCAGCATCAGCCATCCGGGCATGCCCGGCATCGACTCCTGCATCCAGACGATCACCTGCCAGCTGGTGAGCGCCCCCACCATCAGCACCTCGCCGTGCGCGAAGTTGATCAGGTTGATGATGCCGTACACCATGGTGTAGCCGAGGGCCACCAGGGCGTACATGCTGCCCAGGACCAGACCGTTGATGATCTGCTGAAGCAGGATTTCCATTCGGGTGTTCTCCGTTTCTTGTGCGCCGCCTTTGTGAGGCGTTCTGCCATCTAGCAAAAAACCCGCCATGCGTGCAGGACGGGTTTGCGGGGGGGATTGTAGCGACGGCACCTGACAGCCAGACGGGCGGCGGCAGGGGTTTACCCTTGGAGGCATCGCTCCATGCACGAACGGAATGTCCGTGCAGCGCGGCTTAAGCAGAAGGCGAAGGGGGCCGGTCCGACAGGTCGCGCAGCACCTTGACGAAGCCCACCGCCTCGCCCGCCGCATCGCGCATCAGCATCAGCACGCCGCTGCCGCGAAAGCGCGTGCCGTCCTTGCGCATGTGGTGGCGTTCGTCCGAGGCGCGCCCCTCGGCGAGCGCCGTGCTCGCTTCCTTCTCGGGCGCGCCGGCCGCGCGGTCTTCCGGCGTGAAGACCATGTCGGCGCTGCGGCCCACGGCCTCGTCGCCCGCGAAGCCGAGGATGTGCTGCGCGCCGGTGTTCCAGCTCGTGATGCGCCGCTGCAGGTCGGTCGAGAAGATCGCGTACTCGCGAACGTTTTCTATGACGAGGCGCAAACGTTCCTCGCTCTGGCGCAGGGCTTCGGCCTGCTGGCGCGCCTGCGTGATGTCGCGCACGATCGCGGTGCCCGCGAGCACCCGGCCAGTGGCGTCGCGGATCGGGGACGCCGTGATCGCCACGTGGATGCGGCGGCCGTCCTTGCGCGTGCGGACGCCTTCCAGGTTCTCGACCCCGCGGCCGGCCGCGATCTCGGCCAGCACCTGCTGCTGCCCGTCGTTGTCGACGGGCGCCAGCAGGGTGAGCGGCTGGCCGATCGCCTCTTCGGCGGTGTAGCCGTAAAGCCGCTCGGCGCCGCTATTCCAGCTCAGGATGGTCTGGTCCAGCGCGAAGCTGATGATGCCGTCCGAGGTCGCCGTGACCACGGCCGACAGCCACAGGCGCATCTCTTCCGCCTGCTTGCGTTCGGTGATGTCGATGAAGGTGAACACGACGCCCGCGATGCGGTCGTCGAGCGTTCGGTACGGCATCAGCCGCGCGAGGTACCAGCTGCCGTCGGCCTGGTCCACTTCGCGCTCCACCGGCACAAGCCGCTCGAGCATCTTGCGCGCGTCCTCGCCGAGCTGCGCGTAATCGAGCTGCGTCGCCATGTCGGTGAGCGGCCGGCCGACGTCTGTGGGGATCAGGTTGAACAGCCTCACGGCCGCCGGCGTGTAGCGCGTGATCTTCAGGTCGCGGTCGAGGAACACGGTGGCTATCGCCGTGGCGTCCATCAGGTTGTGCATGTCGCTGTTCGCGTGCGACAGCTGTTCGACCTTGCTTTTCAACTCCTGGTTGACGGTGGTCAGTTCCTCGTTGATCGACTGCAGCTCCTCGCGGCTGGTCTCCAGCTCCTCGGTCGCGGCGCGCAGCTCCTCGTTCATCGCCTGCAACTCTTCGTTGCTGGCCTTGAGTTCCTCGGTCGACGCTTCGTACTGCTCCACCGTGTCGCGCAGGTGCACCTTCAGCCGCTCCATCTCGCGGTCGAGGTGGCGCGCCAGCGGGTCGGGGTCCAGGCGCGCGTCCTGGACCTCGGCGAGCGGAAGCTGCTCCCCCTGCGCGGTGAAGGTGACGAGGAAGAGCGGCCGGCCCCCCTCCTGCATGGGCACGACCCGGATCGTGGTCGCCGTGACGGTGCCGCCCGCCTCCACCGGCATCTCCGGCAGCTCGGCAGGCTGCGACTTCTGCCCGGCCTGGTAAAGCGCCGCGCGCAACTCCAGCCGCACGTGCGCCGGCAGGGCGCGCAGCAGGTTGCGCGTGGGCTCGCCGCCGCCGAGCTGCAGGAAGCGGCCGGCCGACGGCGACAGGTGCAGGATGTCGTAGTCGGCGTCGACCAGGACGGAGGGCGGCGCGAGCTGCTCCAGCAGCTGCAGGTGGACCTCGCCCAAGGAAGCGCCGCGGGCCAGCTCGCGCAGGCGCGGCGGCTGCATGGCCGGCGTCACATCGAAGTTGGGCCGCGCGATGATCGGGCCTTCGCGCGCCGCGTGTTGCGCTTCGAGCGCGAGCTTGAGCGTGGCCGGCGCAGTGGGCAGCGCGAGCGCCGCGCGGGGCGCAGGCCGCTGCGCGAAGATGCGGTGCTTCTTGTCCAGCACCGTGAAGAGCGGGTTGCCCTCGTCGACGGACTCCGACGAGCCGAGCAGCAGCTTGGCGTGCGGCAGCAGGCCGAAGTGCAGCGTCTGCAGCACGCGCTGCTGCGACTCGCGCGTGAGGTAGATCAGCAGGTTGCGGCAGGTCACCATGTCCAGCCGCGAGAACGGCGAGTCCTTCAGCACATCGTGCATCGCGAACAGCACCAGCTCGCGCAGCTCGCGCCGCACCCGCCAGCCGCGGTGCTCCTTCAGGAAGAATCGGCGCAGCCGCTCCTCGCTCACGTCGGCGGCGATCGCGGGCGGGTACACGCCGTCGCGTGCCGCCTGCACCGCCTCCTCGTCGAGGTCGGTGGCGAACACCTGGATCACCGGCGGCGACTCCAGGGTCCGCGCGTGCTCGGCCAGCATCATGGCGACGCTGTACGCCTCCTCGCCCGTGGCGCACGCCACGGTCCAGACACGCACCGCATCGCCCGCGCCCTTGCCGGCGAACAGGCTGGGGATGTGCTTCTCCAGCGCCGAGAAGCACTCCGCGTCGCGGAAGAAGTTGGTCACGCTGATCAGCAGGTCCTGCAGCAGCGCGGCCGATTCGCCCGGGCGCGTGCGCAGGCAGTTCAGGTAGGCGCCAAGGTTGTCCACGCCGTTGACCTGCATGCGCCTGGCGATGCGGCGCAGCACCGTGGCGCGCTTGTAGTGCGTGAAGTCGCGGCCGGTGCGTGTGCGCAGGAAGCTCAGCACATCGCGCAGTTGTGCCTCGTCGTCGGGTCGCACGCCCGCCGTCCCCTTGAGCGCAGGGCCGTCCTCCGGCGGCAGCAGGATGTTCTTCTCGAGCCGGAAGTACGAGAGCAATCGCGCCGGCATCTCGGGGACGGGCAGCACCCAGTCCACCATCCCGGTGTCGATCGCCGAGCGCGGCATGCTCCCATGCAGGGCCTGGTCGGGGTCTTCCGCGACGGTCAGGCCCCCGCGCTCCTTGATGCGCTTGATGCCGATGACGCCGTCGCCGTCGACGCCGGACAGCACCACGGCGGCCGCGTGCGGGCCATGGCTGTCCGCCAGTGTGCGGAAGAAGAGGTCGACGGCGACGTTCGAAGCGTGTGCGGCGGGCACCTCCTCCACCCACAGCTCGCCGTCCGAGAACTGCAGCATGCGGCCGGCGCGGATCACGAGCACGCGGTTGGGCTGCACGTCGACCCGCCCGAGCGTGTCGATGACCGGCATGCGCGTTGTGCGCTTGAGCGTGTCGACCAGCTGGTCGCCCGCCGCTTGCGGCGTGTTGGCCAGGCAGATGAACGACACGCCGCTGCCCGCCGGCATGGTGGCGAAGAACGCATGCAGCGACTCGACGCTGCCCGTGGAACCGCCCAATCCCACCAGCGGCACCTTGTCGTAGCCGTTGCTCGGGATGATGTTGTCCGTCTCCTGGGCGACGCCCTCCTCGGCGCCGTCGGGACGCAGGTGCTCCGTCATCTCTTCCCCTTGGGGTGATGGGGCGCGGCGCGGCCGAAGCGCCGCAGCGCGCCGTTCGCGCCGTTCGCACCGTTCGCGCCGTTCCCGCCGGCCTCGCCGATCGAGCGAAGTTCGTCGATGCGGCGCCGCAGCCGGTCGGCCTCGGCACGGCCGGCACCCGCCTGGGCGGTGTCGCCGGTCGCATCCGCGATGCCGGCCAGGCGGCGCAGCAGCAGCTCGCGCTCGCGCAGCGCACGCACGGTGGTCTGGACCGCGTAGTCCGCGGATTCCAGTTGCGCCGATTCCAGCGTCGCGGCCGTGTAGCCGTGGCCGATGTGGCAGCGGTAGCGCGGTGGGTACTCGCCGCGCATTTCCCAGAGGCTGCCGCCGCAGTCCGGGCAGGTCAGCGGCGAAGGGTCGGCAAGCGCCTGCAGGTTGTCCATGGCCATGTCTCCGCGGTGGATTGCGGTTTCGCGTGCGATGCGAGCCGGCACGGGCGGCGCGCGCGCCGGCGTCGCGTGCGCCACGAGTTCGACGAGCAGCTGCGCGATCGCCCGCACCGGCATGCAGTGGTCCACGGCGACGCTGCGCAGGGCGCTCAGCGGCATGTCGGGCTCGACGGCTTCGTTCGGGTCCTGCACCACGGCGACGCCGCCGCATTCCTTGATGGCGCGCAGGCCCGCGGTGCCGTCATCCAGCTGGCCAGTCAGCACGACACCGATGGCGCCCGGCCCCCAGGATGCGGCTGCGGAGCGGAACAGCGGGTCGATCGCCGGGCGCGTGTGGTTCTCCTTGGGCCCGCGCGCGATGCGCATGCCGCCCTCTTCCACCAGGAGGTGATGGTCCGGCGGCGCCACGTAGAGCATGCCGGGCGCAAGGGGTTCGCCGTCCCTCGCGTGCTTCGCGGGGTTGGGCCCGCTGCGCGAAAGCAGCTCCGGCAGCAGGCTCGGGTGATTGCCAACATGCTGCACGATGCACACCGGCGCCGGGAAGCGCGCAGGCAACGCCGCCGCGATTTCCATCAGCGCGGTGATGCCACCCGTGGAGGCGCCGATGACGACGAGGAAGCCGCTGCTCACTTGCACTTTTTCGATTCTGGCCTTGCCGCCGCGGGCACGTTGCTCTGCCATGAGGTTTTTTTTCGCGCGCCCCCACAGCGCTACGGTCGCCTCGTAAACTGGCTGGCCATGTCCGCATCGCAAGCATCCGCACTCACCGCCATCGCGTTCCAGCTCGCGGCTGCGCTCGAGGCGTACGAGGCCGAACTCGATCGGATGACCGGCGTGCACATCGACCCCGAGCTGTACCAGCTCGTCGCGCAGTGCATGGACGACATGCGCATGTTCGCGGCGAGCCTGCCGAAGCTCTCGGTACTCTGGGTGGAGCTGATGATCCGTCACTTCGAGTACACGCATGGCCTCTGGCGCGGCCAGCGCGGCGAGGCCACGGCCGCCGAGTTGCAGGCGCTCTACGCGAGGCTGCGCGAAGCCACCCGCACCTTGCATGGCGCGTGCGTGCGCGAAATCACCGAAGGCTGAAGGTCAGCTTTTGTCGCGCCGCGCATTCGCGTTGCGCTCGGCCAGTTCCGCCAGCTTCTGCGCGATCCTGATCTCCAGGCCCCGTTCGACCGGGCGATAGAAGCCCGGCGGCTTCATGCCATCGGGCAGGTAGTTTTCGCCCGCCGCGAAGCCGCCCTCCTCGTCATGCGCGTAGCGGTAGTTGCGCCCGTAATCCAGGTCCTTCATCAACTTCGTCGGCGCATTGCGCAGGTGCAACGGGACGGGCCGCGTGCCGTCCTTGCGCACGAAAGCGCGGGCTTCGTTGTACGCCGTGTACGCTGCATTCGACTTGGGCGCGACCGCGAGGTACAGGATGCACTCGGCCAGCGCGAGCTCGCCTTCGGGTGAACCAAGCCGCTCGTAGACCTCGGACGCATCGAGCGCCATGCGCAGTGCGCGAGGGTCGGCCAGGCCGATGTCCTCCGCGGCCATGCGGATCATGCGGCGCGCGATGTAGCGCGGGTCGGCGCCGCCATCGAGCATGCGCACCAGCCAGTAGAGCGAGGCGTCGGGGTCGGAGCCCCGCACCGATTTGTGCAGCGCGCTGATCGTGTCGTAGAACTGCTCGCCGCCCTTGTCGTAGCGGCGCATGCGCTCGCCCAGTATCTTGAGCAGCCATTCGTCCGTGACTTCGGGGCGCTTTTCCTTCGTGGCCGCGACGGCCAACGTCTCCAGCGTGTTGAGGAGGCGGCGTGCGTCGCCGTCTGCGTACGCAATGAGCCGATCGCGCGCCTTGTCCTCGATCGGCGGCACCGCGTCGATCGCCTGCGCGCGAGCGACGATCTGCTCGAGGTCGGTTTCCGACAGCGGCTGCAGCACGTACACCGCCGCACGCGACAGCAGCGCGGAGTTCACTTCGAACGACGGGTTCTCCGTGGTCGCGCCGATGAAAGTGAAGAGGCCCGACTCCACGTGCGGCAGGAAGGCGTCCTGCTGGCTCTTGTTGAAGCGGTGCACCTCGTCGACGAACACGATCGTGCGGCGGCCATGCGCACGCGCGATGTTGGCCTGCTCCACCGCCTCGCGGATGTCCTTCACGCCCCCAAGCACCGCGCTGATGGTGATGAACTGTGCGTCGAAAGCCTCCGCCATCAAACGCGCAACGGTCGTCTTGCCGGTGCCGGGCGGCCCCCAGAGGATGCAGCTGTGCGGCTGGCCGGATTCGAAGGCGATGCGCAGCGGCATGCCTTCGCCCAGCAGGTGCTGCTGGCCGATGACTTCGGCGAGCGTCTTGGGCCGCAGCCGTTCGGCCAGCGGGGCGTGGGGTGCGGTCACACCCCGAGTCTATTGCTTCACGAGATCCGCATTCACGGGCGGCTTGAAGGCGAACGTTGCGGCCGGGATGTCGGTGTTCAGCTCCATCTTGCTGAACGTGATCTGCGAGCGCTGGCCGAAACCGTCGGTGATGTCCAGCGCCGCCAGGTCGTTGCCCTTGAAGCCGATCTTCACGTTGTTCAACTGCCCTTCCTTCACCTTGGGCGTGGCCTGCACCCACTGCATGCCGTTGCTGTCGGGCAGCGCCTGCAGGTCGAAGTCCTTGCGCAACGCGCCCAGGTCCGGCGATGCGGCGATGAGCGCGGCGGGCGTGGAGCCCAGTACCTTCTCCTGGCTGCGCGACGTCACCTGGTTCAGCTCCACGTCGTGCATCCACAGCGTCTTGCCGTCGGCCACGATGGTCTGCTGGAAGGGCTTGTTGTAGGCGAAGCGGAAGCGGTTGGGGCGGCTGAACTCGAAGGTGCCGGTGGACGTCTTGGTGCGCACCTGCCCGTCCTTGCCGGGCGAGGTGACGACCTGCGTGAATTCCGCCTTGCCGCTTTTCGCGGACCTGACGAAATTCTCGAGGGACTCGATGCCCCCGGCGTGCGCCATGTAGGCGAGCGCCGACAGCGCGATGGAGACGATGGTTTTCTTCATGGGACTCGGCATTGTCGGTTGAGTCCCGGCGGATGGGGAAGTTCGTTACCGAGCGTTATTCGGCAGCGTGCTTGACCAGGATTTCCCGCTGGCCGCGCGCATTCATCGCGCTCACCAGCCCGGCCTTTTCCATCGCTTCGAGCAGGTTGGCCGCCTTGTTGTAGCCGATCGAAAGGTGGCGCTGCACCAGCGAGATGCTGGCCTTGTTGTTCTTGAGCACGACTTCGACCGCGCGGTCGTACATCGGGTCGCCCTCGCCGCCGCCCTCACCGCCGCCGAGCCCCGGCCCGTCCTCACCATCGACGGTGCCGCCTTCGAGCACGCCCTCGATGTAGTTCGGCTCGCCGCCCTGCTGCTTGAGGTACGCCACGACGCGGTGCACTTCGTCGTCGCTCACGAAAGCGCCGTGCACGCGCACGGGCAGGCCGGTGCCGCTGGCCATGTACAGCATGTCGCCCATGCCGAGCAGCGCCTCCGCGCCCATCTGGTCGAGGATGGTGCGGCTGTCGATCTTCGACGACACCTGGAACGCGATGCGCGTCGGGATGTTCGCCTTGATCAGGCCCGTGATCACGTCCACGCTGGGCCGTTGCGTCGCGAGCACGAGGTGGATGCCGGCGGCGCGCGCTTTCTGCGCGAGGCGCGCGATCAGCTCCTCGATCTTCTTGCCCACCACCATCATCAGGTCGGCAAGTTCGTCGATCACCACCACGATGTACGGCAGCTTCTCCAGCGGCTCGGGGCTGTCGGGCGTCAGCGAGAACGGGTTGTAGATGAACTCGCCCTTCGCCTTGGCGTCCTCGATCTTGCCGTTGTAGCCATGCAGGTTGCGCACGCCCAGCTTGCTCATCAGCTTGTAGCGGCGCTCCATCTCCATCACGCACCAGTTCAGGCCATTGGCGGCCTGGCGCATGTCGGTGACCACGGGCGCCAGCAGGTGCGGGATGCCCTCGTAGACCGACATCTCCAGCATCTTGGGGTCGATCATCAGCAGGCGCACGTCGCGCGCCTCGGCCTTGTACAGCAGCGACAGGATCATCGCGTTGATGCCCACCGACTTGCCGGAGCCCGTGGTGCCCGCCACCAGCACGTGCGGCATCTTCGCGAGGTCGGCGACCACGGGGTTGCCGACAATGTCCTTGCCGAGGCCGATGGTGAGCATCGACTTGGCTTCGTTGTACGCCTGCGAGCCGAGGATTTCCGACAGCTTGATCGACTGCCGCTTGGCGTTGGGCAGCTCCAGCGCCATGTAGTTCTTGCCCGGGATCGTCTCGATCACGCGGATCGACACGAGCGACAGCGAACGCGCGAGGTCCTTGGCGAGGTTGACGATCTGCGAGCCCTTCACGCCCGTGGCCGGCTCGATCTCGTAGCGCGTGATCACCGGGCCCGGCTGTGCCAGCACCACGCGCACCTCGACGCCGAAGTCCTTGAGCTTTTTCTCGATCAGGCGCGAGGTCATCTCCAGCGTTTCGGAAGAGACCGTTTCCTGCTTCGCGCTCGCCGTGTCCAGCAGGTCCACCTGCGGCAGCTTCGAATCCGGCAGCTCGACGAACAGCGGCTTCTGGCGCTCCTTCGCCACGCGCTCGCTCCTGGGCACTTCGATCAGCGTCGGCTCGATCAGCACCGGCGTGGGATGGTGTTCCTCGATCTCCACGCGCTCCTCGTGCACGATCTCCTCGCGCTCGCGCGCGGCCTGCCGGCCCAGCTCGACGTCCTCGGCGATTTCGCGCTTCTCGCGGCGCTGCTCGACGAAGCCGTCGATGAGGCCGCCGATGCGCTCGGCGACGTGGCTCCACGAGAAGCGGAACACGATCGCCGAGGCCACCACGACGAGCGCGACGGACACGAGACCCGAGCCGGTGAACCCGAGCCACTTCACGGCCGCGGGGCCGACCAGCGAACCGAGTGCGCCGCCCGCATGGTCCGGCAGGCGCTCTTCGAACCGGTAGAGCCGCGACCATTCGAGTGCGGTGCTCGCAGCCAGCAGCAACGCCAGCCCGAGCCAGAACGCCCACCGCCCATGCAGCCACCGCGCAAATCCGGTCTCCGCCGGCGAACCACCACGCATCCACCTCGCCAGCAGCGCCATCCACGAGCGCACGCCCGCGGCAAAGCACCACCACGCCGAGAACCCGAGCAGGAAGTAGCTCGCGTCGGCGAGCCACGCCCCGAGCCGCCCACCCCAGTTGCGCACCGGCGCGCCCGCCCCGGACGTGGAGAACGCCGGGTCCATCGTCGAATAGCTCGCCAGCGCGAGCAGCCAGTACACCAGCGCCATGCCGCCCAGCACGAGGGCGAACTCCTGCGCGAAGCGCGCCGCGCCCGTGCGGGGCAAGGAAGGGACGGCGGCGGTGTCGGTGAGGGTGTTGAGGGAGTAGGTCACTTATCCGAGGGTCGTCAAACGGTCCTTGACGATCATCGACCCGTCCTCGCGCGTCTCGATGAAGCCCCGGTCCTCGAGGTCCTTCATGACGCGGCTGACCATCTCGCGCGAGGCACCGACCATCTTGGCGATGTCCTGCCGCGAGATGCGCTCGCGAATGAGCATGTTGCCGTCCCGGTCCGGCTGCGCGAATTCGAGCAGCGAGCGCGCGACGCGGCCGTAGACGTCCATCAGGGCCAGCGATTCGATCTTGCGGTCCGCCTGGCGCAGCCGCTGCACCAGCCCGCGCATGATGGCGTATGCCATCGAGCTGTTCTCGGGCAGGCAGCGCGCGAATTCGGCGCGGCCGAGCGTGAGCATGTCGGTCTGCACCTCCGCGCGGCACGTGGCGGAATGCGGCTCGTTGTCGATGAGGCTCATCTCCCCGATGTAGTCGCCGGGGTTGAGCGTTGCAAGGATGACCTCGCGGCCGCGCTTGTCGGAGGTGACGACGCGGATGCGGCCGGTGAGGATGATGAAAAGGGTGTTGGACTTCTCGCCCTGCTCCACGATGACCTCGCCGCGCTTGAAGCGCCGCTTGACCACCGCGTCGGCGACGTTCTCGGCCTGGTTGGCTGTCAGCAGGGCGAACAGCGGCACCCTGCGGATCAGTTCCAGGTTGGAGAGCATCGACATGAGTTCAATCCCTTCTCGCGAGGCGGGTGTGCGGTAGGTTCTTACAATCGCCGAACCGGCCCGAAATGTACACCGACCTGTGGCATTTACCACACAGGTCTCACCCGAACCATGACCACCCGCCACGCCAAAGTCCTGATCCTCGGCTCCGGCCCTGCCGGCTACACCGCAGCCATCTACGCCGCCCGCGCCAACCTCAACCCGGTGCTGGTCACCGGCATCGCGCAGGGCGGGCAGCTCATGACGACCACCGACGTCGACAACTGGCCCGCCGACGTGATGGGCGTGCAGGGCCCCGAGCTGATGCAGCGCTTCCTGGAGCACGCCGAGCGCTTCAAGACCGAGATGGTGTTCGACCACATCAACAAGGTCGACTTCAGCAAGCGGCCGTTCAAGCTCACCGGCGACAGCGGCGAGTACACCTGCGATTCGCTCGTGATCGCGACCGGTGCCTCGGCCAAGTACCTGGGGCTTCCGTCCGAGACCGCGTTCATGGGCAAGGGCGTGAGCGCGTGCGCCACCTGCGACGGCTTCTTCTACCGCGGCCAGGTCACCTGCGTGATCGGCGGCGGCAACACGGCGGTCGAAGAGGCGCTGTACCTGTCGAACATCGCCAGCAAGGTGTACCTGGTGCACCGCCGCGACAAGTTCCGCGCCGAGCCGATCCTCGTGGACAAGGTCATGCAGAAGGTCGCGGAGGGCAAGATCGAGCTGAAGCTGTTCAAGACGCTGGATGAAGTGCTGGGCGACGGCACCGGCGTGACCGGCGTGCGCCTGAAGGACACCAAGACCGGGGAGGCCGAGGACGTGAAGCTGCAGGGCTGCTTCATCGCCATCGGCCACTCGCCCAACACCGAGATCTTCCAGGGCCAGCTGGAGATGAAGGACGGCTACATCATCACCAAGGCGGGCCTGGGCGGCTTTGCCACGATGACGAGCGTGCCGGGCGTCTTTGCGGCCGGGGATGTGCAGGACCACGTGTACCGCCAGGCCATTACAAGCGCGGGCACGGGCTGCATGGCCGCGCTGGACGCGCAGCGCTTTCTGGAGCAGGCCGAAAGCTGATTGGCTATAATGGCGGGCTTTGCTGGGTCCCTGCGCCCAGCCGGTTACCGTCCCCGACAGGACGAGGTGAGCCCCTCGCGTGAGCGACGGGCGGTTTTCGAAGGAGTGCTGCAATGGCACGCGTCTGCGAAGTGACGGGCAAGGGCCCGATGGTGGGGAACAACGTTTCCCACGCCAACAACAAGACCAAGCGCCGGTTCGAAGTGAACCTGTTCTACAAGCGTTTCTGGGTGGAAAGCGAGAACCGCTTCGTGCGCCTGCGCATTTCCAACGCCGGCCTGCGCCTGATCGACAAGAACGGCATCGACGCCGTGCTGGCGGACATGCGTGCCCGCGGGCAAGCCTAACCCCCCGAAGGAGCACTGACATGGCAGCAAAAGGCGGTCGCGAAAAGATCAAGCTGGAGTCCACCGCGGGCACCGGCCACTTCTACACCACGAGCAAGAACAAGAAGACGATGCCCGAGAAGATGTCGATCATGAAGTTCGACCCGAAGGCTCGCAAGCACGTCGAGTACAAGGAAACGAAGCTCAAGTAAGCGCTTCGCTCCCCACGAAAAAGCCCCGCACCGCGGGGCTTTTTATTTACCGGAACCGCGGGTCGTCGGGATAGCGGTCGCGGTTGTCGCGCACGCCGTCGCCGTCGCGGTCGTTGCGGCGCGGCCTGATGCTGTACTGCTGGCCGGTCGAAGGGTCGACCCAGATGTGCGTCGCGTTGGCGTACGGGTACACCTGTTGCGGCAGCACCTGCGAAAGCTGCGGGTACGCGATGCCCGGGATCACGGCCTGCTCGGGGTAGTAATACGGCGGCGTCCAGCCGCTGTTACCCACGATCGGTGGCACCGCGTTTGTCGGGCCGCAACCGGGGTTCGTGCCCCAGGCGCTGCCGGCCTGGCAGTCCGCCTGCGCCCACGCCCCGCCGGCGAACAAGGCCGCCACGGCGGCCACGGAATAGATGAGCTTGTTCATGGTGGAAACTCCTTGCCCACCATTGAGCGCCCCAAAAGCAACGGGGGCACGAAGCCCCCGTCAAGTTTGCCTGTCGGACCGTTACGGCAGGTACTGTCAGGCGTGCGCGGCGCGCAGCTTGTACGAGAACTGGCGCAGGGCCTCGATCCCGCTTTCCTCGGCGCGGCGGCACCAGGCCTGCAGGTCGGCGGCAAGCTGCTCGCGCGACTGGTTGGTGTTGAGCCACATCTGGCGCAGCTCTTCGCGCATGGTCATCATCTTGTCGAGCGCGGGGTGGGCGGCACGGACGGCGGCCACCTGCGTGCGCACGTGGGCCGGCACACGCTCTTCGTCGCGGTGCATCCAGCGGCGTGCCGACTTCAGCAGCGAGCGGTCCTGCCCCTTGGCCTTGAGCGACTCGATCTCGGCCTTGCAGGCCAGCTTGAGCTCGCGGCCGTAGCGGGCCATCACCTCGTAGCGGTTGGCGATGAGCGCCTCGAGCGTCTTCTCGTCGGCCACCGGCTTGATCGCGCCCAGCACCAGCTTCGGCGGCACCTTCTTCACCGTGGCCCAGCCGACCTTCTGCATCAGGCTGATGTAGACCCAGCCGATGTCGAATTCGTACTTCTTGACCGAGAACTTGGCGGACGTCGGGTAGGTGTGGTGGTTGTTGTGCAGCTCTTCGCCACCGATGAGCACGCCCCACGGCGAAATGTTGGTGCTCGAATCCGGTGCCTCGAAATTGCGGTAGCCCCAGTAGTGGCCGATGCCGTTGATGACGCCGGCCGCGGTGACCGGGATCCACGCCATCTGCACCGCCCACACGGCCAGGCCGGCGGCGCCGAACAGCAGGACGTCCAGGATGAGCATGAGCGACACGCCCAGCACGGAGTGCTTCGTGTACAGGTTGCGCTCGATCCAGTCGTCCGGCGTGCCGTGGCCGAACTTGGCGACGGTCTCCGGGTTCTTCGCCTCTTCACGGTAGAGCTCCGAGCCACGCCACAGCACGGTGTCGATGCCGCGCGTCTGCGGGCTGTGCGGGTCGTCCACGGTCTCGCACTTGGCGTGGTGCTTGCGGTGGATGGCGACCCACTCCTTGGTCACCATGCCCGTGCCCAGCCACAGCCAGAAACGGAAGAAGTGGGAGGGGATGCGATGCAGGTCCATCGCGCGGTGCGCCTGGCTGCGGTGCAGGAAGATCGTGACACTGGCAATGGTGATGTGAGTGGTCACCAAGGTGTAGATCACGAGCTGCCACCAGGTAAGGCCAAGGAGGCCATTGGCCAGCCAGTCGATCGCGGCGTTCATGTTCAGGGGAGGTCCTTCTCGAAAAAAACCGGCAATCATCTGCCGGCTTTGTTATGGATCAATTTTAGGGCCAGGGGTTCATTTCGTTACTGTGGATAACCACAGCTGAGCCTGCTTTGGATCAACGGTACTAAGTCTTCTGCCAGCTAGCGGCGAAGAAACCGTCTGTCGAGTGACGGTGCGGCCACAGTCGCAGGTACTTTGCATCGGCCGTGCAAAGGTGCGGCGCGTCCGCCACTTTCAGCTGGGCCAGGAGGTCCGCGACCGGCAGGGGCGTGAAGTCGCGATGCGCTTCGCCGAACGCGTCCGCTATGCCTTCGTTTTCCTGCGGCAGCACGCTGCACGTCGCGTAGACGAGCCTGCCGCCGGGCTTGAGGAGGCGCGATGCGCTTGCGAGGATCGCCTGCTGCTTCTGGACAAGCTCTTCCACGCCCTTGGGCGATTGGCGCCACTTGAGGTCCGGGTTGCGGCGCAGCGTGCCGAGGCCCGAACACGGTGCATCGACGATCACCCGGTCGATCTTGCCTGCGAGCCGCTTGATGCGGTCGTCGCGCTCATGGGCGATGGCTGCCGGGTGGACGTTGCTGAGCTTGCTGCGCGCCAGGCGCGGCTTCAATGCGTCCAAGCGGTGGGCGGACACGTCGAAGGCATACAGCCGCCCGGTGTTGCGCATCTGGGCGCCCAGCGCCAGCGTCTTGCCACCGGCTCCGGCGCAGAAGTCCACCACCATCTCGCCGCGCTTGGGGTCGAGGAGCAACGCGAGCAGTTGCGAGCCCTCGTCCTGCACTTCGATGGCGCCGCGTGCGAAAGCGTCGAGCTTTGTCAAGGCGGGCTTGCCGTCGATGCGCAGGCCCCACGGCGAATACTTCGTCGGCAGGGCCTGGATGCCGGCGAGGCGCAGCTCGTCCCGCACGTCGTCCCGCTTGTCGGTGAGCGTGTTCACCCGCAGGTCCAGCGGCGCCGGCACATCGAGCGCTTCGACGAAGGCCCAGAACTCGTCGCCGAGCTGCTCCTTCAGCGGCGCCACGAGCCACTCGGGCAGGTTGTGCCGGTGCCGCTCCATCAGGTCCTTGCGGTCGATGGCATCGCACTGGTCGAGCCAGGCCTTCTCCTGCTCGTTCAAGGCGCTCTTGAGGAAGTCGCGCGGGCCGGCGAAGCCGAGGATCGCCAGCCGACGCTCCTTGGGCCCGGTGCCCGAGGGCGCAAGGTGTTCGTACAGCAGCTTGCGCCGCAACACCGCATAGGCGGTCTCCGCCAGCGTCGCGCGCTCGCGCGGGCCGAGCGACCGGTGCTCACGGAAATAGCGGGACACCACCGCGTCGGCCGGGTGGTCGAACTTCAGCACGAGCTTGACGAGCTCGGCGCAGGCATCGAGCAGCGCTTTGGGATGCATGGTTCCTTCTAGAGCGCCGGCAGCAAATCGGCGATGGCGCGCGGGTAGATGAGGTGCTCCTGCGTCAGCACGCGCGCGGCCAGCGCGTCGGCAGTGTCGCCCGGCAGCACGGGCACGGCAGCTTGCGCGAGGATCGGCCCGAAGTCGAGCTCTGCAGTCACCTGGTGCACCGTGGCGCCGGCGAAGCGGCAGCCGGCGTCGAGCGCGCGCTGGTGCGTGTGCAGGCCGGGAAAGGCGGGCAGCAGCGACGGGTGGATGTTCACCATCCGCCCCTGGTAGCGCTCCACGAATCCGGGCGTGAGGATCCGCATGAACCCGGCCAGCACCACCAGCGACGGCTGGAACGAGTCGATCGTGCACGCCAGCTGCTCGTCGAACGCCTCGCGCGTTGCGAACTGCTTGTGGTCCACCACGGCCGTCGGGATGCCCTGCTCCCGCGCGAATACAAGCCCTTTCGCGTCCGCGCGGTTGCTGACCACGGCGGCGATGCGCGCGTCCAGCCGCTCGCGCCAGCCCCCCTGTTGCGCCGCCCTCACGATGGCGGCCATGTTGGAGCCGCCGCCGGAGATCAGAATGACGATGTTCTTCACGCCGCGGATTATCCCTTCCAGAGAATGCGCCCCCTCACCGACATCGAAGCCCGCGTGCTCGGCACGCTGATGGAAAAGGCACGCACGGTGCCCGACAGCTACCCGCTGTCGCTCAACGCGGTCGTCTCCGGCTGCAACCAGAAGTCCAGCCGCGAGCCGGTCATGAACGTCACCGAGGCGCAGGCGCAGGAGGCGCTGGACTCGCTCAGGCAGCTGAGCCTCGTCTTCGAGTCGAGCGGCAGCCGGGTCGCGCGCTGGGAACACAACTTCCAGCGCGGCGTGGGCGTGCCGGAGCAATCGGCGGTGCTGCTCGGCCTGCTGATGCTGCGCGGGCCCCAGACCGCAGGCGAGCTGCGCATCAATAGTGAGCGCTGGTACCGGTTTGCCGATATCTCCTCGGTCGAAGCGTTCCTGGACGAGCTGCAGGAGCGCTCCGAGGAAAAGGGTGGCCCGCTCGTGGTGAAACTCCCTCGCGCGCCGGGCGCCCGCGAGCAGCGCTGGGCCCACCTGCTGTGCGGTCCGGTCGACGTCGCGTCGGAAGCGCCGGCACCGGCTAGGCCCGGCGGCCTGGAAACCCGCGTGGCCGCGCTGGAAGCCGAGGTGGCCCAACTTCGCACCACCCTCGCCGCCCTGTGCGACCAGCTCGGCATGTCGCAACCCGGACACCCAAAATAGAACGACCGTGCTTAAATGACCTTCTCTCCAAGGAGACAGTGACATGGATTTGGCTTTCACGCCCGAAGAACAGAAATTCCGCGAGGACATGCGCGCCTGGGTGCGCGAGAACCTGCCGCAGGACATCGCCCACAAGGTGCACAACGCCCTGCACCTGACCCGTGAGGACCACCAGCGGTGGGCCAAGATCCTCGGCCGCAAGGGCTGGCTGGCCTCCGGCTGGCCGAAGGAATTCGGCGGCCCCGGCTGGACAGCCGTGCAGAAGCACCTCTTCGAAGAGGAATGCGCGCTGGCCGGTGCGCCGCGCGTCATCCCCTTCGGCCCCGTGATGGTGGCGCCGGTGATCATGGCTTTCGGCTCGCCCGAGCAGCAGAAGCGCTTCCTGCCCGGCATCGCCAGCGGCGAAGTGTGGTGGAGCCAGGGCTACAGCGAACCGGGTTCCGGCTCCGACCTCGCGTCGCTCAAGACCCGCGCCGAGCGCAAGGGCGACAAGTACATCGTCAACGGCCAGAAGACCTGGACCACGCTCGCGCAGCACGGCGAGTGGATCTTCTGCCTGGTGCGCACCAGCAACGAAGGCAAGCCGCAGACCGGCATCTCCTTCCTGCTGATCGACATGAAGTCGCCCGGCGTCACCGTGCGCCCGATCATCATGCTCGACGGCGGCCACGAGGTGAACGAGGTCTTCTTCGACAACGTCGAAGTGCCGGCCGCGAACCTGATCGGCGAGGAGAACAAGGGCTGGACCTACGCCAAGCACCTGCTCTCGCACGAGCGCACGAACATCGCCGACGTCAACCGCGCCAAGCGCGAGCTGGAACGCCTCAAGCGCATCGCCAAGGCCGAGGGCGTGTACGAGGACACGCGGTTCCGCGACGAGATCGCGAAGCTGGAGGTGGACATCGTGGCGCTGGAGATGCTGGTGCTGCGCGTGCTGTCCGCCGAGAAGTCCGGCAAGAACCCGCTGGACATCGCGGGCCTGCTGAAGATCAAGGGCAGCGAGATCCAGCAGCGCTACACGGAGCTGATGATGTTGGCCGCCGGCCCCTACTCGCTGCCTTACATCAAGGAAGCGATGGAAGCCGGCTGGCAAGGCGACTACGTCGGCGCCGCGCATTGCGCGCCGCTCGCCGCCACCTACTTCAACTACCGCAAGACCACGATCTACGGCGGGTCCAACGAAGTGCAGCGCAACATCGTCGCCCAGACGGTGCTCGGCTAAGGAGACAAGAGATGGATTTCAACTTCACCGACGACCAGGAAGCGCTGCGCGACGCGGTGCGCAAGTGGGTGGACCGCAGCTACACGTTCGAGCGCCGCAACGCGATCGTCAAGGCCGGCGGCTTCGACCGCGCCGTGTACGGCGAACTCGCGGAGCTGGGTCTTGCGGGCCTCTATGTGGCCGAGGAGCATGGCGGCATGGGCATGGGCCCGGTCGAAGCCATGGTGGTGATGGAAGAACTCGGCCGCGGCATCGTCATGGAGCCGCTGAAGCACACGCTCGTTGCCAGCGGCACGATCGGCGCGTATGCGCCCGAAGACGTGAAGGCCCAGTGGCTGCCGAAGATCGCGTCCGGCGAAGCGCTCGTGGTGCTCGCGCACCAGGAACGCGCAGCGCGCTACAACCTGCACAAGTGCGAGACGCAGGCGTCGCAAGCGGGCGACGCGTGGACCGTCACCGGCAGCAAGAGCATCGTGCCCGCCGGCGACCACGCCGACGCTTTCATTGTGCCGGCGGTCGCGAACGGCAAGCTCGCGCTGTTCGTCGTCGAGCGGCAGGCGCAAGGCGTCGCCACGCGCGGTTACGGCACGCAGGACGGCTCGCGCGCCGCGGAAGTCACGCTGAACAAGGCGCCCGCGCAGCTCCTCACGCTGGACGGCATCACGGCGCTGGAACACGCGGTGGACGTCGGCATCGCCGCTACGTGCGCCGAAGGCGTGGGCGCGCTGGACAAGACGATGGGCCTGACGGCCGACTACATGAACACGCGCAAGCAGTTCGGCGTGGCGCTGTCCACCTTCCAGGCGCTGCGCCACCGCATGGCCGACATGAAGATGCAGCTGGAGCTGGCTCGCTCGATGAGCTACTACGCGTCGCTCAAGCTCAATGCCACGCCGTCCGAGCGGCGCCGCGCGCTGTCGCGCGCCAAGTACCAGCTGGGCGTGTCGATGCGCTTCATCGGCCAGAACTCGGTGCAGCTGCACGGCGGCATCGGCGTGACCGACGAGTACGCGGGCAGCCACTACTTCAAGGCGCTCACGCAGCTGGAGATGGCCTTCGGGGATACCCTGCACCACCTCGGCGAGGTGTCGGAAAGAATGCAGGACACCGCCGGCGTGTTCGCCTGACGTCGCGACGCAAACCGAACGCCCGCAGCCGCGGGCGTTTTTCATTGGAGGAGACGATGACACTCACGAGAAGGTTCCTGCTTGCAGCGGCCGCGGCCCTGCTGGTTTCATGTGCACAAGGCCCGTCGCTCACCGAGGCCCCGCCCATCGTGTTCGTGCACGGCAACGGCGATACGGCCGGGCTGTGGCAGACGACGATCTGGCGCTTCGAGTCGAACGGCTGGCCGCGCGAGCGGCTGCACGCGATCGACATGCCGCTGCCGAGCGCGCGCGAGGACGACACGAAGGAGCAGGCGGGGCGCAGCTCCGCCGCGGAACACGCGGTCTTCCTCAAGTCCGAAGTCGACAAGGTGCTCAAGGCCACGGGCGCGAAGCAGGTAGTGCTGGTGGGCAATTCGCGCGGCGGCAACGCGATCCGCAATTACGTCTACCACCACGGCGGCGAGCCTTTCGTGAGCCACGCGGTCCTCGGCGGCACGCCGAACCACGGCGTGTGGGCGGTGCCGATCGAAGGGCTTTCCAACAACAGCGAATTCGCAGGCCACGGGCCGAACCTCACCGCGCTGAACAGGCCGAAGAACGCCAACGGCGATGAAGTCGCGGGCCCGGTGAAGTGGATGACGATCCGCTCCGACAACAACGACAAGTTCGCGCAGCCGGACGGCTTGTGGATCGGCAAGCGCGGCGTGGCCACCGGCGTGACGCCTGCCGGCCCCGAACTGAAAGGCGCGACGAATGTCGTCATCCCGAAGATCGACCACCGCGAGACGTCGTACTCGGCCGCCGCGTTCGAAGCCACCTACCGCTTCATCACCGGAAAGGCGCCCGCGCGCACGGACGTGGCCACTGAGGACAAGGTGGTGCTTTCCGGCAAGGTGAGCGGCGCGGGCACGAACATCGGGCTTGCCGGCGCACAACTGCAGGTGTACGCGATCGACCCGGTCACGGCGGAGCGACGGGGCGGTGCCGTCTACACGAAAGCCATCGCGCAGGACGGCGCGTGGGGGCCGTTCGACGCGCAGAAGGAGTCCCGCTACGAATTCGTCGTCGGTGCGCCGGGCTACGCGACGACGCACTTCTACCGAAGCCCGTTTCCCCGCTCGAGCGGCATCATCAACATGCGCCCCGAGCGCGTGCCGGAGGCGGACAGGCACGCACCTTCGCTGGCGATCATGACGCGCCCGCGCGGCTACCTGGACCCGGCGCGCGACCGGATGGCTTTCGACGGCCAGTCGCCGCCACCGGGCGCCGTGCTTGGCGCGGGCGTGTCTTCGTCGCGGCTGAAGCCCACCGGCTTGCCCCGCCCGATCACGGCGGAGTTCAACGGCGAACGCGTGGTCGGGCGGACCTGGCCTTTGGCCGACAACCACATCGCTGTACTGGAATTGACTTACTGACGACACGAAAGAGGTGGTCCTGACTGACCACCACCTGACCTCTTATTTGTAACCTGTTGCAAGTTGCGCGGGGGAGACGCCACCTATCGGGGAGTTGTTGCGTTCCGCATAGGGCATTCGTAGGATGTCCGAAAACAATTTGTTGCTCTTTCACACAAGAGCGAACAGGAGAAGGGTCAGAGATGGGCATCGCCGCAGGCGCGCCGCTGCATTGCCGTGAGCCGGATCCGGACTGGATCCTGGTGCTCGTGGCTTCGCTGTACGGCTCGATCGAGGAACCGGAACGGCTGCGGGAGTCGCTGCGCCTGCTCGGCGACATGTCGGGCGCGGACTGCACGCAGCTGCTGCTGATCGCCACCGACACCGGCTGGGTCGCCGACATCGCGGCGTACGATTCGCGCCCCGGCGAGGCCGTGGCCGACGAGAAGTGGCTGCATCGATGGGACGACGTCGACCTGTCGCTCTCGTCCCTGCAGCCGAGCCCCGCGGGGCGCATCTTCGGCACCGAGGGCGGTCTGGATGCCGGCTTCCTGGGCGGCCAGGCGTTCGCCAAAGCGTTCCTAGGCGGCGACGGCTTCGGCGGCGCCGTCGCGGGCGTTGTCTCCTGCGACGCCTCGACCACCGCCGTCCTGGTGCAGCTGCGCTCACGCGAGCGCCTGCCTTTCGGCGCGTCCGCGGGTGACACCCTCGCCCACGTGCTGCCGCACGTCGCGCGCGCATCGCGCGTCCGCACGAAGCTCGGTACCTATGCGTGGGCCGCGTCGCCGGCGCGCCTGCTGAACATGCTGCCGCTGCCCTGCATGCTCACCGACAACGCGGGCCGCTGCCTCGAGCGCAACGGCGCCCTGGAGGAAGCGATGCACGCGCTGGACATGAAGGTCTCGGCCGGCCGCGCGCGCTTCGCGGACACCTACCTGCAGGACTCCTGGCAGGCCGCTTTGGCCGAAGTCCACCACACCTCCGTGCCGACCGCGCTGCTCGCCACGTCCGAGGCGGGGCGGCAATGGAAAGTGCACCTCACACCCGTCAGCACCATCCAGCCGAGCCTGGCCGGCACGCCGCTGATCCTGATGGTGATGGAGGAGCGCGGATCGTCGATGAATACCGCGGCCAACGGCTTGCTCGCGGCGGCCACGAGCACGCTGACCCGCGCGGAGAACGAAGTCCTCGCCGGCCTGCTGCGCGGACACACCGCGAAGCTGATCGCGCGTGCGCGCAACGCATCGGTGAACACTGTGCGCAGCCAGATCATGGCCATCCTGGAGAAGACGGGCCACCACACGCAGAAGGAGTTGATCGCATCGTTCGGTGCGAGCAGTTTCGGCGCCAGCACGTTCGGCGACGCGGACGGGTTCTCGGTTTCGCAACCGTCCTCGCGCCACCGGTAATTGCAACCCTGTCATTCAAACGCATGATGCGTTAAACGCTTTATTTGCAGACGATCCCCTGCGGCGGCAGAACGCCGGAGGGGAAATAAGAAGATGTCGTATGCGAATGCGGCGCCTGTGCGTCTGGACGGCCTGATCAGCGCGGTGACGCGCAACCGCTCCAAGGACTCGGTGGGGCCGCTGTTGAACAGGTCGTGCTGGGACGCGCTTGCGCACCATCTCGAGCCGCGCTCGGTACAACCGCAGGAAGCGCTGATCAACCAGGGCGCCTCCGACCGCAGCCTGTACTTCGTCGAGTCGGGCATGCTGCGCATCTATCGCTCCGACAACAACAAGCGGCTGCAGCTTGCGGTGCTGGGGCCGGGTGCGGTCGTCGGCGAGGGAACCTTTTTCGCAACCATCGTGCGAAATGCTTCCGCGGAAGCGGTGGAGCCTACTTTCCTGTGGGAGTTAAGCCGCGATTCGTTCGACGAGATGCTGCGCGAGGCGCCGACGGCGGCGTGCGAGATTTCGCTGGCGCTGGGGGCGGTGATCTCGATACGGATGCTGAGTGTGGCGGGCAGGCTGGCGATTACGTAACACGTCATGCAAATGCATGATGCCGTAAATCTTCCGTTCCGAAAGCATGTGTTCGGGACATGACGGCCCTCATTACGCCAAGTCCGAAAAACACTTTCATGCAATCGCAGTACTCGCTCTCTCGCGAATTTCGCTGGCTTGCTGCGGCGTGCCTGCCCACTGGTGTGCAAGCCGTCGCTGACGGCCCGGCTCGGGGCGAGCTGTGTTGGCGGCGCATCGGCCGGCTCGCGATCCAGCACCAGGTCGTGCTCCCGCTTGCCGTGGCTTGCGGATCCGGGATGCCCCCGGCCCTCCAGGCGGAGCTCGCATCCGAGAGCCGGTTCCTCGCCGCAGTCGCGATGATGCACGTGCGGCAGCTGTGCCGCGTGCTCGTCGCGTTCGAAGCGGCCTCGATCGACGCCGTCCTCGTGAAGGGTCCGGCGCTTTCCGCCGATGTCTATGGCAGCGCACTCGCGCGCCAGTCGAACGACCTCGACATCCTCGTGCGGCGCGAGAGCGTCGAGCGTACGCGGTCGCTGCTCCACTCCCTTGGCTTCACGGAAATGCTGCCGCTGGAAGCGCACCTGCGCGACGCGCTGCTCGAAACACAGCACGAGTGCCTTTACAGGTCCGCCGGCACCGGGATCTGCGTCGACCTTCATTGGGATGTGGACACCACCGAGATCGCAATCGACGTCGAGGAACTGTGGGCCGACGCCCGGCCGCACCGCTTCATGGGCCGCCGCGTCATGCGGCTGTCGCCGGAGCTGGAATTCGTCCTGCTCTGCGCGCATGGCTCCAAGCACGGATGGGACCGGCTCAAGTGGCTCGTGGACATCAAGGTGCTCAGCGATCGGCCGCTTGCGTGGGAGAAGGTCTGGCAACTCGCGCAGGAACACGACGCGACGGCCGAAGTATCGACAGCCATGGCTGTCGTCGGCGCGATCTATGGAGCCGCTGAGCCGGTTCCGGTTGCCATACAGGCGATCGTGAAGCGCAGGCTCGCGAGGCTCGAGCATCCGCCGGCCAGGCTCACGGAGGACTCGCCGGTCCGGGACGTCGGGTTCATGCTGTCCCTTCCGAAGCCCTGGCGCTCGAGGCTGGCTCTTGTCGCCGCGATGGCCACGCGGCCGGCCGAACGTGAATACCGCTCGGGCCGCCTCCCACCGTTCATGTACCGCATCGTCCGCCTGCGGCGAGTCTGCGCAATCGCAGCCCGCATGGCCATGGCGCTGATGCGTCGCACGATGGGGCTTTCCACGTGACAAGCCTGGCCCTGCGCATCGGCACCTGGGCACGGCTGCCCCGGTTCGGGCCCACGGTCTCGCTTGCATGGCGGTCGCGCACGAAGATCGCCGGAAGCTCCGCGCTCCTGGTGGCCCAGGCGGGCTTCGCGCTCTCGCTGCCGTGGCTGTTCGGCCACCTCACCGGCGGCCTCCTGGATGGAGCCGGCGGCATCGACCGCGCATTGCTCTGGGTGATCCTCGGATTCGTCGCGATGCACATTGCATGCAAGCTCGCGGCCTCGCTCCTGCTCGCGCAGGTTAGCGAGTCCATCGTTGCGCAGGTGCGGCTGCGGCTTTACCGCCACCTCCAGCGTGTCCCCGTCAGCTACGTGCACGAGCGCCGGCGAGGCGAGATCCTCTCCGTGCTCATGGACGAGGTGTCGCGGCTCTCGACGTTCCTGTCCCACACGCTGCCGCAAGTGGTCCCGGTCGTCCTCACGTTGGCAGGCGGCCTCGTGGTGATGACCCGCATCCAGCCGGTGGCGACGCTCCTCATCGCCGCAGGCTTTCCTCTGGTCGTGCTGGCCCTCCGCTTGACGCGGCGCAAGCTGCGGCCCGTCTCGGACCGGCTGCGCCAGGCCGAGGAAGACGCGGTTTCCATGGTGGACAGCGGCCTGTCGCTCCTTACGGTCGTCAAGAGCTTCAGCCGTGAAGAGCTCGAGTCGAACCGGTACGCAACCAAGCTGGAGGAGATCAGCAGGCTGACACGGATCGAGCGGTCGGTGCATGCTACGTTGCCCGTTGCCGTCGAACTGCTGGCGGCGGTCGGCCTGGTCCTTGTCGTGTGGGCGGTGGCCGCGCATGGCGTGCGCACGCCGGCTGCGGAACTCGTGGCGTTCGCGATGTACGCCGCGATGATCGCTCGGCCGGCCGCGAGCCTGACGGACATCGCCAACCGGATACGTCACATCGGCACGACGGTCGGGCGGATCGATGCGTTGCTGCAGCAGCCGCTCGAGCCATATGGTGCGGGCGCCGAGATGCCGCGCGCGAGGGGCGCCATCGACATCCACGGGCTCTCGTTCGCTTACGGTGGCAGGCAGCCTGTGCTCGTGGACGTGGACCTGCGCGTGAACGCCGGCGAGACCGTGGCGATCATCGGCGAAAACGGCGCCGGGAAGAGCACGCTCGCCCACCTGCTGATGAGGCTGGTGGAGCCGAGCGCGGGGACCATCCTGTTCGATGGCAACAATATCCACGCAATGGAGCTGTCGAGCATCCGCCGGCAGGTCGGCATCGTCGCGCAGCGCACGCAACTGGCGAACGCGACGGTGCGGGAGAACATCTGCTGGGGCAGCCCCGACGCCAGCGACGCCGATGTCGAACGCGCAGCGGCCAGGGCACAGGCCCATGCCTTTATCCAGGAACTGCCGCAAGGCTATGACACCCGCGTCGGCGATGACGGGATCCGGCTTTCCGGCGGGCAGTGCCAGCGCATCGCATTGGCACGTGCGCTCCTGAAGGATCCGGCCATCCTCATCCTCGACGAGGCCACCTCCATGTTCGACCCGGCCGCGGAGGAAGCGTTCGTGCGCGCATGCCGCGCGTGGCGCCGCCGTACCGTCGTGATCATCACCCACAGGCCTGCGACGCTGCAATTGGCCGACCGGGTTTTCCGACTCGAATCCGGAACCCTCACCGAGGTGCCGTGCGCGCAGCGGGTCCGCGAGCCGGCTGCTGCATGAACGCGCAAACCGTCATCGCGAGGCTTGCGAAGTTCCGGGCGCTCGGGCTGCGGTGCCAGTGCATGGTCGCCGCCGCATCGTTGCTGCTGCCTGTCGTAGCCCTGCTGGTGAAGGTGGTCGGTTACGCCAGGCTCATGGCCCATATCGAGCGGGGCGGCGTTGCGCGCGCGGTTCCCAGCCGCGATGTGGTGCGGGAGATCGGCCGTGCGGTCAACATAGCCGGCCTGCACGGGCTGGTACGGGTCCGGTGCCTCTCCCGTTCGATCCTGCTGCACTGGCTCCTGCGGCGCAGTGGGGTGCAATCGCAGCTTCGCATCGGCGTGCGGGCGGATCGCGGCGGCATCCGGGCGCATGCGTGGATCGAGCTCGATGGCGAGCCCGTCAACGACGCCCCCGGCGTCCGCCATGAGTTCTCCGCGTTCGCCCCGCGGGATGCTGCGGGGGTGCAGCCATGAGCGGCATCGCGGGCATCATCCACGTCGACGGCCGCCCCGTGGACGGGGCGCAGCTGCAGGCAATGACCGCTGCCATGGCGTACAGGGGCCCCGACGGCACCAGCCAGTTCGTCGCCGGCCCGGTGGGGCTTGCCCACTGTGCCTTCCATACGACGCGAGAGGCGCGCGGGGAACGCCAGCCGCTGGCGAGTGCGGATGGGCAGCGCGTGCTCGTCTTCGACGGTCGTCTCGACGAGCGTGAAGAGCTTCGGGCGGGCCTGCGGTCGCGCGACGTGACGCCACGCACCGGAGGCGACGCCGAGCTCGTCCTCGCCAGCTACGAAGCCTGGGGCGAAAAGTGCCTCGATCACCTGACCGGTGACTTCTCCTTCTGCCTCTGGGACGGCCGCGCCCGCACGGCATTCCTCGTGCGGGACCGCTGTGGCAACCGTCCACTCGTGTACTGGCGCAACGGTAGCACGCTTGCCTTTGCGTCCGACGTGCACGCTTTGCTGCGGCTGCATGGGGTGCCTTCGGAACTCGACGAAGAGGCACTTGCCGAGATGGCGGTGTTCGATCCGCGTTCCGCAGTGCGCACGCTGTGGTCGGGCGTGTCGCGCCTTCCGCCGGCGCACGCCGTGTCCACCGACGGCGCTTCGTGGGCGCCGCGACGGTACTGGGAGCCGGAGTCCGCGCCCGTCTTGGCCTACAAGGACGACGCCGACTATGTCGCTCACTACCGCGACGTCCTGTTCAAGGCCGTTCACGCGATGTCCCGCAGCGACAGCGCGATCGCGTGCGAGGCGAGCGGCGGCCTCGACTCTTCGGCCCTGTTCTCGATCCTGGTGCACTTCTCCCGTACCGGGCAGCTTCAGGCACCGGGCGTCCACGGCGTGGCCCTGCAATTCGACGCTGCCGAGTCGGATGAATCCGTTTACCAGCAGGCGCTGTGCGATCACTTGCAGGCGCCCATCGAGCAATTCCGGCCGGGCGAATACACGCTCGACTGGTACCTTGATTTCGCCAGGGCCTTCAGGAGCTTCCCGCCCATGCCGAACGGTGCCATGCTGATTCCCCTGCATGCGGCATCCAGCGCCGGAGGGCGCCGCGTCGTGGTCTCCGGCATCGGCGGTGACGAGTGGCTTTCCGGTGTGTCCGACTACAGGGCAACAGCGCTGCGCGAGCGGCGCTGGCGCGAGCTCGCGGCTTTGCTGGCGAGCGAGAGTCGCCGTGACGGCTGGGCGTGCACGCTGGCGCGGCTGGGGCGGCACGGATTCCTGCCTTTGGGGCCCGAACGCCTGAAGCGGCCGCTGAAACAACTGCTCACCCGCGGCCTGCCGCAGGCCGAGTGGGTCGCACCGCGCCTGCGCGAGTTGGCAGCGAAGGCCCGGCGTGCCGACCGCAGCGGCGAAGGGGCCGACGTCGTGCGCACGCGCCTGCTCGAGAAGCTGGATTGCGCGGCCGGGTTGTGGTGGCGCGAGATCACGGAGTTGCAGATGGCTCAGACAGGCGTGGAGCGCCGCTCGCCCTTCTGGAGCCGCAGGGTCGTCGAGACGGCCTTTTCGATGCCGGAATGGCTGCGCGTCAAGGACGGCCTGCCGAAGTCGGTGCACCGCCTCGCGATGCGGGGGCTGCTGCCGGACGCCATCCTGGAGCGTGCCGACAAAGCCACCTTTCCGTGCGTCCTTCACACCCTTCGTCCGGCCCTGGCCGCGAAGCTCGAGCGACGCGCCGATGGCGGGCACGCACAGTGGATCGACGCGCGAGGCGTCGCTCGCGCGCTCGACCTGATGAAGCAATCCCCGAGTATCTGTGTCGATTTCAGTGTCATCAGCATCCTTGCCGCGGCAGCGGCCCGTGCTTGACGCTCCGGAGACCATCCGTTACCTTAAACCATCGCAGGAGGTGAAAATGAAGGACGTCATCAAATTGCAACCGAAAGCGGAACCTTTGCAGCCTGAAGAAGCGCGCGAAGCCGTGTCCGCCCCGAAGGGCGAATACAGCGCGCCCAAGCTCAAGCTGTATGGAGCCGTCACAGAGCTGACTGCGGGCTCCAACGGGCCGAACACCGACGTCGGGGGCAAGTTGCGATCCGACCGGCGCGTGAAGCAGAACATCGTGCGCGTGGGCGACCACCGGCTCGGGTTCGGGGTCTACCTGTTCGAGTACATGCCCCACGCGGGATCGGCCGGCACGCACTTCGGCGTGATGGCCGACGAGGTGGAGCCGATCGTTCCGCATGCCGTCTCGACCGACCCGGATGGCTTCAAGCGGGTCGACTATGCGGTGCTCGGCATTCGCGACTTCGGCGGTGCGGCTGTCCACTAGGCACCTGGTCTCCTGGGGGGGGCTGGGAGACGGCTGCGCGGACATCTGGTTCGAGGAGAAGGAGCCCGGCGACATCAGCACGCCCGGCTCCGAACCCTTGCGCGTGCGCAAGGATTCCGACGGATCGGCGTGGCCTGCGATCTACCGCCCGGCGGGCGGCTACCTCCTCCAGTTTCCGCCTTACGCCGAATTCACGCTCGATGCGGCGGGCCGTGAGCTCACGGCGCGAAGGAGCCCTGCCACCCCGGCCGGCACGGTGGACTACCTCCTGCACTCACAAGTCATTCCGCTGGCATTGAGCATGCGGGGGGATATCGTGCTGCATGGCGGTGCTGTCGAAATCGACGGCTTCGCCGTGTTGCTGCTGGGCCCGAGCGGCCGCGGCAAGTCCACGCTCACCGCATCGTTCGCGGCTGCGGGGCACCCCTTCCTCGCCGACGACGGCGTGCTTGTCGCCTTCCGTGCCGGCGGCCTGGCCGCAGTCCCAGGTCAACCGAGCATCCGGGTCTGGGGTGACTCCGGCCGGGCATTGATGGATGGCGCGCAGCGCGCCGAAGGCGCCGCCTACACGTCGAAGGCCTGCTTCGTCGCAGACTCGAAATTCCGCCACGCAGGCCGTGAACTGCCCGTGGGCGCGATCTACTTCCTGTCCGAACCGGCGACGGCCCCGGTATTCGAGCGGGTACCTCCCGGAGAGGCGATTTACCAATTGATGAGCAATTCGTTCCTGCTGGACACGAGCGCGCCCGGGCTGCTGCAGGCCCGCTTCGAATTCTTTGCCCGCGTCGCCCGCACCGTGGCAATCTACCGGTTCGGCTTTCCGCGCCGGTACGAGATGCTGGCGCAGGTGCGGACCCAACTCGCAGCGCACGCAAGGGGCCTGCAGGAGAAACCAAGATGTTGAGCGAGACGACCTGCCTGAAGGCGACGGAGGGTGTGCTGACCACCAACCTCAGTGGCGAACTGGTCCTGTTGCAAGCCGAGAGCGGCAACTACTACGGCCTGGACACGATCGGCACGCAAGCGTGGGACCTCCTGACCGTGCAGGGGCTCACTGTGCAGGCGGCGGCTCGCGCCATCGCAACTGAATTCGGCGTCGACGTCGAGCGCGTGCGTCGCGACCTCGAGGAATTGGCGCAGGCTTTGCTGTCTGCCGGCCTCGTGGCCGTGGCCCACTCCTGACAACAAGATAGGCCAGGCCGGCATGTCGAGACTCTGCATCGAGTGCGGCCTCTGTTGCTCCGGGGCCTTGCTCGGCGCCTTCGAGGTGTCCGACGCCGAACGCAAGAAGCTCGAGCACTCGGGCATCGTGTTCAAGCCCGTGGGCGAATGGTTTCGCGCTCCCCTGCCGTGTGCCGCGTGGGCAAGGAGTGGTTGCACGGTTTATGACGTCAGGCCGGAGGTATGCGTGAAGTTCCGCTGCGCCCTGCTCAAGGCCGTCGACGCGGGTTCGGTTGCGGAAGCAGAAGCCCTGGCCACGGTTGCGCAGGCTCATCGCTTGACGGCGGCGGTGAACGAGGGATTGCAAGCGGCGTTCCCCGGATCCGGCGAAAGCCGGGAAAAACAGTTGCGCGATGCGGCCGCGACCTCCGAAGGGCGTGCTCGCCATGTGCAACTCCTGTTGGACAAGGCTGCGCTGGAAGTTCACCTGCAACGCCACTTCCGCGAGACGGTTCCCGCAAAGTGAGTGGACACGCGCCCTACGTAATCGCCATCCTCCCCGCCACACTCAACATCCTCACCGACAGCACGCACCCCAGCCCCATCGAGATCTCCAGCGCCGCCTTCGCGTTCTCCTCGGCCAGCCCCGCGAACGTCTCCGGCGTCAGCTCCCACAGCACCGTGGGCTCCGCGGCTTCCACGGACGCATTGCGAACGATCGGCGCGAAGAACGTGCCCTCGCCCACGACGCTGCCGGCACCCAGCACGGCCAATTGCACGCGCGACGTCTTGTCGGAGCGGAACACGCGCAGCAGCCCGGACTCGATGAAGTACATGCTGCGCTCGGTGGCGCCCTGCTCGATCAGCAGCGTGTGGCCCTTGACCTTGCGCTGCACGACATAGCCGGCCAGCGAACGCCACGTCGTCTCGCTGAAGAACGGCTCCAGGGAATCGCGGCCGCGGTTCTTGCGGGTGGCCGTGACGAGGGCGGACAGGTCCGCGACCTTGCTGGCTTGCTTTGCGCTCATGTCACCTCCACCGGGCGGGTTTTGTAACGCATTGTTGGCACGTTCGTGGCGGGGCCGCCATAGCGCGTTTGCATGACGCTCCTGCATTCGCAGGAGAAAGTCACGGTCGTCATGCAAACGTACGATGGAAAAGGTGCGGAGGCTGCCTACATTTCGTTGCAAGCGGAACGCCCGGAAACGACGTTCTTCCCCTTGACCACCGCGAAGGAAACGCAAATGGCAGCCAAGACAACCAAGGAAGTTGCCTGGATCAACGGTCCGGCCAAGGACGACAGCTTCGCGGACGTTGTGACCAACGCCCAGGGCTCACTCAGCCCGACGACGACGACCGTCGCCGCGCTGCTGGCCAACGATGCGGCGTCTTCGACCTATGTCGGCGTGTACACGCTCGCAGAGGTGCAGGCGGCGCAGAACAACGCGAGCACGAAGAGCGCTTTGCCCACCGCGAAGAACACGACGGCCACGTCCATGGGCGGCTCGATCTCCGTCTCGGGCGGTGTCGTGACCTATACGCCCCCGCCGATGACACCGGCGCTGGCAGCGCAGTTGGTCGCCCTGCCCGCCGGCGCGTCGATCGCGGACAACTTCTACTACATCGTCTGGGTCGGCAACAACGGCGCGTACAGCACCGCCAAGGCTTCGGTGCTGCTCACCGGCATCAATGACGTCCCGACGTTCATCTCGACGGGCGCCGGCTCCGTGGTGGAGGACACGAGCCCGTTCACCTCGGGCACGCTGAGCATCACCGACCCGGACACGGGCGAGAGCGGCTTCCAGGCGCAGACCGCCACCAGCGGCGCGCTCGGCTCTCTCAACGTCAAGTTCGGCGGCGGGTGGGACTACACGCTCGACGGCCGCGCCAATTCGCTGGCGCAGGGCGAGACCGCGTCCGAGACCTTCAACGTCAAGTCGTTCGACGGCACGAAGAGCACCACCGTCACGATCTCGATCACGGGCACGAACGATGCGCCGACGGCGAAGGCCGATACAGCTTCGACGACCGAGAACGCGTCCATCACCATCGCCGCCGCGTCGAACGACGAGGATCCGGACCATAACGCCGCGCTGAACGTCACGTCGGCCACGGCCTCGAAGGGCACGGCGACGGTCTCCAACGGCCAGATCGTGTGGGACCCGGGCAGCGAGTTCAACCACCTGGCGCAGGGCGCCAGCGAAACGGTGACGGTCAACTATGTCGTTTCCGACGAATTCGGCGCGACCAGTTCGAGCACGGTCACGATCACCGTCACCGGCCAGAACGACGGCCCGACCGCCAACCCCGACACGTCATCCGGCGGCGAGAACTCCGTGCAGACGGTCAACGCGCTTGGCAACGACACCGACCCGGACGACGGCGCGCAACTGAGCCTGGTCTCCGCGTCGGCCGACAAGGGTTCCGCCAGCGTCGTCGACGGCAAGGTGCAGTTCAATCCGGGCGCGGCCTTCGACCACCTCGCCCAGGGCACCAGCGAAGACGTGACCGTGAACTACACGATCACCGACGAATTCGGCGCGCAGAGCTCCAGCTCGATCACGGTGACGGTCAATGGCGAGAACGACACGCCGACGGCCAACTCGGACACCTCGTCCGGCGGCGAGAACTCCGTGCAGACGATCGATGCGCTGGCCAACGACACCGACCCGGACGACGGCGCCGGCAAGCAGCTGGTCTCGGTGGCAGCCTCGGCGGGCGCGGCCAGCATCGCTGACGGCAAGGTCCAGTTCGACCCGGGCAGCACGTTCGACCACCTGAAGGTGGGCGCGAGCGCGACCGTGACGATCGACTACACGATGTCTGACGAGCACGGTGCGCAGAGCTCCAGCAGCATCACCGTCACCGTCAATGGCGAGAACGATGGCCCGACGGCCAATGCGGACACAGGCGTGGTCAACGAGAACGCCTCGGTCAGCGTCGCCGTGCTCGCCAACGACACCGACCCGGACGACGACGCTGCGCTGTCGCTGGTCAGCGTGAGCGGCAGTGGCGCGTCGATGGACGGGAACAACGTGGTCTTCACGGCGGGCGCATCGTTCGACCACCTGGTCGCAGGTGCGACGCAGGACGTCGTGATCGACTACACGATGTCCGACGAGAACGGCGCGCAATCGAGTTCGTCGGTCAAGATCACGGTGACGGGCGTCAACGACCCGGCGAGCATCGGCGGCGGTTTGACCGGCGTGGTCGTGGAAGACGGCGTGATCACCGCGACCGGCACGGCGACCGTCAGCGATGTCGACGACGGCCAGAACCATTTCGGCAGCCATGGCGCCACGGACGGCACGTACGGCAAGTTCACGTTCGACGACACGACGGGCCAGTGGAGCTATACGCTCGACAACTCGGCGGTCGTGAATGCGCTGAACACCGGCGACAACCGTTCCGATTCGCTGTCCATCACGTCCGCAGACGGTACCGCAACGGCGAACATCGAGATCGCGATCCAGGGCCACACGGACGCGGACCCGAACGGCGCGGTGAAGTCCTGGATGGTCAACCACGGCCTCGACACGATCAACCAGCGTACGCAGTTCATCGGCTTCGACGGCAACGATGTCCTGAAGTCCGCCAACAATGTGAAGTACCTGAGCTCGAACGACCAGGGTGACGGCTTCCACGTGTTCTACGAATACAAGGATGGGAAGACCACCGAGAACATCGAGATCGTCCTGGTCGGCTACCACGCCCTCACGGCTGCGCAGATCACCTGACAGTGTTGTGCAACCCAAAGTGAAAGAGCCCCGCGAGGGGCTCTTTGCATTTCAGGAGTGCAACCGCGAACTCTTGGGCAAATGCGCCATCAGGAACTCCATCTGGTCCGCCAGTATCCTGCGGTTCCTCAAAATGAAGTCCTCCCACAAGCTAGGCACATACGGCGCATAAACCAGGCTCATCCCCGCCTGTTCCGGCGTCCTGCTCCCTTTGCGGTGGTTGCACGCCCGGCACGCCGTCACCACATTCATCCAGTGGTCCTTCCCGTTCTGCGCGAACGGGATGATGTGCTCACGGGTGAGGTGCTCCTCATGGAACTCCCCGCCGCAATACGCGCAAACGTTGCGGTCGCGCGCGAACAACTTGCCATTGGTGAGCCCGGGCTTCAGGTCGAAGGGGTTGATGTTGGGCACGCCCTTCGTGCCGATGATGCTGTTGACGGTGATGATGGACTGCTCGCCCGTCACCGCGTTGTGCCCGCCACGGAAGACGGCCACTTCGGCGCCCGCCTCCCAGCGCACCTGGTCGCAGGCATAGTGCAGCACCGCCTGTTCCAGCGAGATCCACGACTGGGGCAGCCCCTGCGCCGACAGCTTCAACACCTTCAAAACGCGCCTCCGTTCCTCGGAACCGAACACACACTGAAAGCCACGGCACAATATACCTTGTTTTGGCGCTGCCCTGCTTGGTGCTCACCCGCTGATGCGCCTTGATACACGGGCTCGCGCTGCTACAAAAATGATTGCGCCAAGCCAATGCACATCTTCCGCGGCCTGAACCATCCCGGCATCGCACCGGCCTGCGCGCTCACCATCGGCAACTTCGACGGCGTGCACCGCGGCCACCAAGCCATGCTGGCGCTGCTGATCAACGAGGCAAAGCACCGCGGCGTGCCCAGCTGCGTGATGACCTTCGAGCCGCACCCGCGCGACTACTTCGCCGCGCTCACGCGCAAGCCGGAGCTCGCCCCCGCGCGCGTGGCCACGCTGCGCGACAAGCTCACCGAGCTGGCGCGCTGCGGCGTCGACCAGTGCGTGGTGATGAAGTTCGACGCGCGCTTTTCCGGCCAGCAGCCGGAGGCGTTCATCGAGGACGTGCTGGTCCAGGGCCTGGGCGTGAAGTACGTGCTGGTGGGCGACGACTTCCGCTTCGGCGCCAAGCGCGCGGGCGACTACCGCATGCTGGACGAGGCCGGCGGGCGGCGCGGTTTCGACGTCGCGCGCATGAACAGCTACGAGGTGCACGGCCTGCGGGTTTCAAGCTCTGCCGTGCGCGAGGCGCTGGGCCGCGGCGACATGGGTGGCGTGGCCGCGCTCCTGGGCCGGCCCTACAGCATCAGCGGCCACGTGGTGCACGGGCGCAAGCTCGGCCGGCAGCTGGGCTTCCACACCGTCAACCTGCGGTTCTCCCACTGGAAGCCGGCGGCCAGCGGGATCTTCGCGGTCAAGGTGCACGGCCTCGCCGGGCGCGAGCTGGAGGGCGTGGCCAACCTCGGCATCCGGCCCTCCATCGACGCCGACGACGTCAATGGTGGCCGGGTGCTGCTTGAGACGCACTGCTTCGATTGGCCCTCCGAGCTCGGCCCGGAGGGGGCCTACGGTAAAATCATCCGCGTGGAGCTGCTGCACAAACTGCACGACGAACTGCGCTATGACGGGCTTGACGCGCTCAAGGCCGGGATAGCGCGCGACTGCGAGGCCGCCCGCGCGTTCTTCGCCTCCACGCACGCCGAAACCCGGCGGCAGACCACGCGCGACCGAATTTGAAACGGGTGTCATTGCGGACTTGATCCGCAATCCATCCCCCGTGGTGCCACGCCACCATGGATGCCGGGTCGAGCCCGGCATGACAGTACGTTTCGCCAAGGCTACCCCATGACCGACAAGACCGATTACCGCGCCACCCTCAACCTGCCCGACACGCCCTTCCCCATGCGCGGCGACCTGCCCAAGCGCGAGCCGGGCTGGGTGAAGGAGTGGGAGGACACCGGCCTCTACAAGCGCCTGCGCGAGGCGCGCTGCGGCCGCCAGAAGTTCGTGCTGCACGACGGCCCGCCGTACGCCAATGGCCAGATCCACATGGGTCACGCGGTCAACAAGATCCTCAAGGACATGATCGTCAAGTCGCGCCAGCTCAAGGGGCTGGACGCGTCGTACGTGCCGGGCTGGGACTGCCATGGCCTGCCCATCGAGAACGCCATCGAGAAGCAGTTCGGCCGCAACCTCTCGCGCGACGAGATGCAGGCGAAGAGCCGCGCCTACGCCACCGAGCAGATCGCCCTGCAGATGGCCGACTTCAAGCGCCTGGGCGTGCTGGGCGACTGGGGCCACCCCTACCGCACGATGGACTTCGTGAACGAGGCGGAGGAGATCCGCGCGTTCAAGCGCGTCATCGAGCGCGGCTTCGTCTACCGGGGCCTCAAGCCCGTGTACTGGTGCTTCGACTGCGGCTCGTCGCTCGCCGAGTTCGAGATCGAGTACGCGGACAAGAAGTCGCAGACCCTGGACGTGGGCTTCCTGGCCGACGAGCCGCGGAAGGTCGTGGCCGCGTTCGGCGGTGGTGACGCTTCGAAGCCGATCTTCGCGGTGATCTGGACGACGACCGCCTGGACGATCCCCGCCAACCAGGCGCTCAACCTGAACCCCGAGCTGGAGTACGCGCTCGTCGACACGCCGCGCGGCCAGATCATCGTGGCGCAGGTGCTGGTCGAGAAGGTGCTCGCGCGCTACAAGCTCGCAGGGACGGTGGTCGCGACGACCAAGGGCGAGAACCTCGCCAACCTGAACTTCCGCCACCCGCTGTACGACGTGGACCCCGGCTACAGGCGCCTGTCGCCCGTGTACCTGGCCGACTACGCCACGGCCGAGGACGGCACCGGCATCGTCCACTCCTCGCCCGCGTACGGCCTGGACGACTTCAACAGCTGCGTCGCGCACGGCCTGAAATACGACGACATCCTCAACCCGGTGCAGGCCAACGGCAGCTACGCGCCGGACTTCCCCCTGTTCGGTGGCGAGAACATCTGGAAGTCGGTGCCGCACATCATCCAGACCATCGAGCAGGCCGGCCGGCTCTTCGCCACCGAGAACATCGTCCACAGCTACCCGCATTGCTGGCGCCACAAGACGCCGGTGATCTACCGCGCCGCGGCCCAGTGGTTCATCCGCATGGACGAGGGCGAAGGCGTGTTCACGAAGGACAAGGCGCCCGACACCCTGCGCAACATGGCGCTCAAGGCCATCGAGGACACCAGCTTCTACCCCGAGAACGGCAAGGTGCGCCTGCGCGACATGATCGCGGGCCGCCCCGACTGGTGCATCAGCCGCCAGCGCAGCTGGGGCGTGCCGCTGCCTTTCTTCCTGCACAAGGACACGCACGACCTGCACCCGAAGACGATGGAGATCCTCGACGTGGCGGCCGACATGGTCGATGCCGGCGGCATCGAGTCGTGGAGCAAGGCCACGACCGGGGAGATCCTCGCGAGGGTCGGTGCGGGCGCCGACGCCGCCGACTACGTCAAGAGCCAGGACATCCTCGAGGTGTGGTTCGACTCCGGCACCACGCACACGACGGTGCTGAAGAAGTCGCACCCCGGCGCCGGCCACGACGAAGGCGGCCCCGAGGCCGACCTGTACCTCGAAGGCCACGACCAGCACCGCGGCTGGTTCCACTCCTCGCTGCTCACCGCCGCCGCGATGTACGGCCGCGCGCCCTACCGCGGCCTGCTCACCCACGGCTTCACGGTGGACAGCCAGGGCCGCAAGATGAGCAAGTCGCTGGGCAACGGCATCGAGCCGCAGGCCGTCAGCAGCAAGCTGGGCGCCGAGATCATCCGCCTGTGGGTGGCGGCCTCCGACTACTCCGGCGACATCGCCGGCGACGACAAGATCCTCGCGCGCGTGGTGGATGCGTACCGCCGCATCCGCAACACGCTGCGCTTCCTGCTGGCCAACGTGAGCGACTTCGACCCCGCGAAGGACGCAGTCCCGCTGGGCGAGATGGTGGAGATCGACCGCTACGCCCTCGCGCGCGCGGCCGAGTTCCAGGCCGAGGTGCTGGCGCACTACGAGGTGTACGAGTTCCACCCGGTGGTGGCCAAGCTGCAGGTGTACTGCTCGGAAGACCTGGGCGCGTTCTACCTCGACATCCTCAAGGACCGCCTCTACACCACGGCGCCGAAGTCGCACGCCCGCCGCAGCGCGCAAACGGCGCTGTGGAACATCACGCACGCCATGCTGCGCTGGATGGCGCCTTTCCTCAGCTTCACGGCCGAGGAGGCGTGGAAGGTGTTCGGCAGCTCCGACTCCATCTTCTTCGAGGAGTACGCCGAGATCGGCAGCCCCGACACGGGCCTGATCGCCAAGTGGAACCGCATCCGCGAGATCCGCGACATCGCCAACAAGGAGATCGAGGCGGTGCGCGAGAAGGGCCTGGTCGGCTCCTCGCTGCAGGCCAACCTCGTGGTGACGGCCGACTCGAACGACCACGCCCTGCTGCAAGGCCTGGGCGAGGACCTGAAGTTCGTCTTCATCACCTCGGCCGTCGCATTGGTGAAGGGGGATGCGCTGTCGGTGCAGGCGCTGCCTTCGCAGGACACCAAGTGCGAGCGCTGCTGGCACTGGCGCCCGGACGTCGGCCGCGACCCCGCCCATCCCACGATCTGCGGCCGCTGCGTGAGCAACCTCTTCGGCGCGGGCGAGCCCCGGGTGCACGCCTGATGGCTCGCGGGGGTTCGTCGTCTTCCGCCTCGGGCGGGATGCTGGTCTGGCTGGCGCTGGCGCTCATCGTCGTTATCGCCGACCAGTTCACCAAGGTGCTGATCCTCGGGTACTACAAGTACGGGGACGTCACCTACGTCACGTCGTTCTTCAACGTCGTGCGGGCCCACAACACCGGCGCGGCCTTCTCCTTCCTCGCGGGGGCGGGCGGCTGGCAGCGCTGGCTGTTCACGGGCATCGCGGTGGCGGCCGTCGTGTTCATCCTCTGGCTGCTGCGCTCGCATGCGGGGCAGAAGCTGTTCTGCTTCTCCCTTGCGCTGATCCTCGGCGGCGCCGTCGGCAACCTCGTGGACCGTCTGCTGCACGGGTACGTGGTCGACTTCCTGCAGTTCCACTGGAACAACACGCATTTCTTCCCGGCGTTCAACATCGCCGACAGCGCGATCACCGTGGGTGCGGCGTGCCTGATCCTCGACGAAATCCTTAGGGTGCGCCGCAGCAAATAAGGTGGGTTTATGATGCTTCAAACATGAAGCATCTGCTGAACCTGCTGGCAGCCGTCGCGCTGCTGGTCTGGGGCACGTACCTCGTCAGAACCGGCATCCTTCGGGTCTTCGGCGCCAACCTGCGGCACGTCCTTGCCCGCAGCATCGACACGCGGCCCGCCGCGGCGCTCGCCGGCGTGGGCGTCACCGCCCTCATCCAGTCCAGCACCGCCACGGCGCTGATCGTCTCGTCCTTCGTCGCCCAGGGCCTTGTCGCCCTGCCCACGGCGCTGGCCGTGATGCTGGGCGCGGACGTGGGCACCAGCCTGATGGCGGTCGTGTTCTCGTTCGACCTGTCGTGGCTGTCGCCGCTCTTCATCTTCGTGGGCGTGGTGATGTTCATCTCGCGGCAGGCCATGCCGGCCGGCCGGTTCGGGCGGGTGCTGATCGGGCTCGGCCTGATGCTGCTGGCGCTGCGGCTGGTGGCGGAGTCCACGGCGATCATCGTGCGTGCGCCGGCGGTGCAGGCGCTGCTGTTGTCGCTGTCCTCGGACATCATGCTGGAGGTGTTCGTCGGGGCCGTGCTGGCGGTGGTCTCGTATTCGAGCCTCGCCATCGTGCTGCTCACGGCCACGCTGGCGGCCTCGGGCGCCGTGCCCATGGACGTGGCGCTCGGCCTGGTGCTCGGCGCCAACCTGGGCAGCGGCATCCTCGGCGTGCTGGTCACCGCCAAGTCCACCATCGAGGCCCGGCAGGTGCCCTTGGGCAACCTCGTGTTCAAGATCGTCGGCGTGGCCGGCTTCATGTTCCTCGTGGGGGCGTGGCTGCGCTATGTGCGGCCGTACCTGGGCGAGCCGGCACAGGTCGTGGTGCTGTTCCACCTCACCTTCAACATCGTGATGGCGCTGGTGCTCATGGGCTTCACCGTGTCGGTGGCGGGCGTGGTCGAGCGCTGGCTGCCGAAGGAAGACAAGTCGATGGTGGCCGGCCGGCCGCACCATCTGGACCCCTCGGCGCTGTCCACGCCCTCGCTGGCCATCTCCTGCGCCGCCCGCGAGGCGCTGCACCAGGCCGACGTGGTGGAAACCATGCTCATCGGCATGCTGCGCGTCATGCGCGAGAACGACCTGCGCCTGGCCGAGGAGCTGCGCAAGCTCGACGACACGGTCGACCAGCTGTACTCGGCGATCAAGTACTACCTCACCAAGATCTCGCGCGACGCCCTGTCGGAGGACGAGAGCCGCCGCTGGACCGACATCATCAGCTTCACGATCAACATGGAGCAGATCGGCGACATCGTCGAGCGCATCCTGATCGACATCGAGGACAAGAAGATCCGCAAGGGCCGCAATTTCTCCGAGGCGGGCATGGCCGAGATCTGCGAGCTGCACGCCCGCCTGATCGACAACCTGCGCCTGGGGATGAGCGTGTTCCTCAACGGCTCGGTGCGCGACGCGCAGAAGCTGCTGGAGGAGAAGGCGCGCTTTCGCGACCTCGAGCGCGCCTACGCGGGCACGCACCTCACGCGCCTGACCGACAACACGGTGCAGAGCATCGAGACGAGCTCGCTGCACCTGGACCTGATCAGCGACTTGAAGCGCATCAACTCGCACATCTGCTCGATCGCCTACCCGATCCTCGACTCGGCCGGCGCGCTCGCGCCCAACCGCCTCAAGCAGGTAGTGCCCGAGGCCGAAGGCGAGACGTCTCAGGCGCTCTGAAGGCCGGCGCAGAAGTCCACGAGCTCGTCGATTTCGGTCGACTTGTCGAAGACGCCGTCGGCACCCAGTTGCTGGCAACGCCAGCGCACGTCCTTGCTGGAATGGTTCGACAGCACCACGATGCGCTGGCCCGGGCGGCGCCTGGCCTGCAGCGCCTGCAGGATGTTCAGGCCGCTGCCTTCGCGCAGGAACAGGTCGACGATGGCGAGGTCCCATCCTTCGCCGTTGCCGGCGAGCCAGCGCTTCGCCTCGTGCTCGGTTTCGGCGGTGCCGACGACCTCGACGCCGGCGAGTTCATGCAGCGTCTCCATCAGGTTGCTGCGGATCGTGGAACTGTCTTCGACGAGGTAGGCCTTGCACTTCATGCGCCCAATCTACAGTCCGGCGCCCAGCCCGGCTGCAAGCAGCGGAGCAATGGCTTTGTAGGATGTCAGAGAGTCAGCACCGTACTGCCGGTCGTCTTGCGCGCCTCGAGGTCGCGGTGCGCCTGCTGCACCTGCTCCAGCGGGTAGCGCTGGTCGATGCGGATCTTCACCTTGCCGGAGGTCACCGCCTCGAACAGGTCGTCGGCCATCTGCTGGCAGGACTCGCGCGTGGCAATGTGGGTGAACAGCGTCTGGCGCGTCACGTAGAGGGACCCCTTCGGCCCCAGGATCCCGGGCGCGAACGGCGGCACCGGGCCGGACGAGTTGCCGAAGCTCACCATGATGCCCAGCGGCTGCAGGCAGTCCAGCGACTTGTCCCACGTGTCCTTGCCGACCGAGTCGTAGACCACCTTCACGCCCTTGCCGCCGGTGAGCTCCTTCACGCGCGGCAGGAAGTCTTCCTTGTTGTAGTTGATCATGTGCGCGGCGCCGTGCTCCTTGGCGAGCGCGCACTTCTCGTCGCTGCCGGCCGTGCCGATCACCTGGTAGCCGAGCGCCTTCGCCCACTGCGTGGCGATCAGGCCGACGCCGCCGGCCGCTGCGTGGAAAACGATCATGTCGCCCGGCTGCAGCTTGCCGAGCGGCGAGCGCTTGAGCAGGTACTGCGCGGTCAGGCCCTTGAGCATCATCGCCGCGCCGGTCTCGAAATCGATGGCGTCGGGCAGCTTGCAAACGTGCAACGCCTTCATCACGCGCACCTCGCAGTAGGAGCCGGGCTGGTTGCTCGCGTAGGCCGCGCGGTCGCCGGCCTTCAGGTGCGTCACGCCCTCGCCCACGGCCTCGACGATGCCGGCGCCTTCACCGCCGATGCCCGCGGGCAGCGGCAGCGGATACAGGCCCGTGCGGTGGTACACGTCGATGAAGTTCAGGCCCACTGCCTTGTGGCGGATGCGGATCTCGCCCGGGCCGGGCTCGCCCACCTGCACGTCGTCGATCTTCAGCTGCTCGGGGCCGCCGGTCTGGTGGATACGCACTGCCTTGCTCATGGTGTTCTCCTCGTGTTCGCGCGCATGGTGCCACAACGGTGTCAGCCGTGTCTCAGTCCGGAAATGCGCGCGCCGTTAAAGTGACCGGTCCCATGAACCAGCGATTGAGCCTTTCGACTGCCGCGCTGCTGACGGTGCCGCCGCTGCTGTGGGCGGGCAACGCGGTCACGGGCCGGCTGGTGAGCGGGCTCGTGCCGCCGATCACGCTCAACTTGCTGCGCTGGCTGCTCGCCTTCCTCATCCTGCTGCCGCTGGCCGGCTGGGTGCTGCGCCGCGGCAGCCCGCTCTGGCCGCACTGGAAGCGCTACGCGCTGCTCGGGCTGCTCGGCGTGGGCTGCTACAACGCGCTGCAGTACCTAGCCCTGAAGACTTCCACGCCGATCAACGTCACGCTCGTGGCCGCGAGCACGCCGGTGTTCATGCTCGGCCTCGGTGCCATCTTCTTCGGCCAGCGCATCCATGGCCGGCAGTGGATGGGCGCCGTGCTGTCGATCGCGGGCGTGCTGCTCGTGCTCGCGCGCGGCGAGCCGTCGCACCTGGCCGAAGTGCGCTTCGTGCCCGGCGACTTCTACATCCTGCTCGCCACCGCCGCATGGGCGTGGTACAGCTGGCTGCTGACGCGCGTGGAGCAGGACCCGCCCGAGCTGCGCGCGAGCTGGTCCGCTTTCGTGATGGCGCAGGTGGTGCCGGGCCTCGCGTGGTCGGCGCTATTCGCGGGCGGCGAGTGGGCCGCGGCGCCGCAGCACATCGACTGGGGCTGGCCACTCGCGCTGGCACTTGCGTACGTCGCCATCGGGCCCGCGATCATCGCGTACCGCTGCTGGGGCGCGGGCGTGCATCGCGCCGGGCCCAACGTGGCGGGGTTCTTCTCCAACCTCACACCGCTCTTCGCCGCTGTGCTCTCGGCGGCCTTCCTTGGCGAGCCGCCGCGCATCTACCACGCTGTGGCCTTCGTGCTCATCGTCGGCGGCATCCTCGTCTCTTCGCGGCGCTGATTCCTACACGGCTGCTTGCACGGCCGGGCCACCATCGATGAGAAAGGAGCTTCTCATCATGTCCGACGACAAGTCCAAATCCGGCGGCCAGGACCGCGAGCGCATCAACGTCAACCAGGATTACGAGCTGCGCGACTGGAGCAAGAGCCTGGGCGTGAGCCCGGAAGAGCTGAAGAAGGCCGTTGCCGCTGTCGGCGACCGCGCGGAGAAAGTGCGCGAATACCTCCGCTCGCGCAGCGGCAGCGACCGCCCGGGCTGACGCGCGCTGGCCGCGGCACCGGCCGGTGCCTAGAATGCTTGCCTTCTCCTTCGGACAACACGAACGATGACAGGCAAACGAATGCCGCGCCGCCTCGGGGCGCTCGCGGCCACCCTGCTGCTCGCATGCGGGCTCGCGGCGGCCCAATCGCCCGGCGAGCCGGCCCTCATCAAGCGCGCGACCGAGTTGCGCGACGCACCCGGTGAGTCGGGCCGCAGCCTCGGCGCGCTGCCCGCGCAGTCCACCGTCACGCGCCTGGAGCAGCGGCAGGGCCCCTGGGTCCAGGTGCGCAATGCCGCCGGTGCCACGGGCTGGGTCCACCTTTTCGACATCGCGCCCACCACCGGTGCGCAGGCGCCGCAGGGCACGCAGGGGCCTTCGGCCGGCGGGTTGATGCGCGGCGTGACCGGCATGTTCGCGCGGCCGCAGCAGCAGCAGATGACCACGAGCACGTCCACCATCGGCATCCGCGGCCTCGGCGCCGAAGACATCGCCAAGGCGCAGCCCAACACGGCGGCCGTGGCGCAGATGGAAGCGCAGCGAGCCAACGAAGGCCAGGCGCGCGAGTTCGCCTCGCGTGCGCAACTCAGGAGCGAGAACGTCGAACCGCTGCCTGCGCCGCGCCGCGCGCCGGGCACCGCCAACCCGCCGGGGAACCCGCAATGAGCCGCACCACCATCACCCTTCGCGCCGCGGCCTGCGCCGCGTTGCTTGCCGCCGCGGCGCTGCCCGCCTCCGCCCAGTTCGGCGGCCTCTTGCGCAACCTGCCCGTCCCCATCCCGGGCGTGTCAGCGCCCGCGGCCGCGCCCGCCGGCGGCGGTGACCTGATCCAGATGCTGCAGCAGTCGCTGGAGTCGATCGACGAGCCGAAGGAAATCGAGATCGGCCGCCAGCTCGCCGCCGTGCTGCTGGGCAGCAAGCCGCTGCATGCCGACATGGGGCTGCAGCGCTACGTCAATGAGCTCGGCCGGTGGATCAGCCTGCACTCGACACGGCCCACCCTGCCCTGGAGCTTCGCGGTCATCGATGACCCGGGCTTCAACGCGTTCGCCGCGCCGGGCGGGTACATCTTCGTCACCAAGGGGCTGGTGGACCGCGTCGACGAGGCCGAACTGGCGGGCATCCTCGCGCACGAGATCACGCACGTCGTCGACAAGCACCACCTGCAGGCCCTGAAGTCGAAGGCGGCCGCGGGCTTTGGCGCGACGCTGGTCGGCTCGCAATTGCGCGGCGATGCGCGCGGGCTCGTGCAGTCGCAGGTGCTCTCGCTCATCCGCAACATCTACACGAGCGGCCTCGACAAGGGCGACGAGTTCGACGCCGACCGCCACGGTGTGGCACTGGCCGCGCGCGCCGGCTTCGACCCCTACGGCCTGCCCGGCGTGCTGCAGCAGCTGCGCACCGTGCCGCAGGACAACCCGCTCTTCACGCTCACGCTCGCAACGCACCCGCCCGCGGACCAGCGGCTGGACAACCTGGAGCAGGCGATGGGCAAGCGGCTCGACGCGTTCGCGGGCAAGCCGTCGGTGAGCATCATGCAGCGCGTGCAGGCGCGCTGAAGACGAAGATCCCGGCGATCACGAGCACCGTTCCCGCGACCAGCCACGCGGTGAACGGCTCGCCGAGCAGCCACACGCCCATCGCGATCGTCGTCAGCGGGCCGATCATGCCGGTCTGCGCGGTCGCCGCCGGGCCGATGCGCTCGATGGCCATCATCACCAGCAGCACGGGGACCGCGGTGCACAGCGTGGCGTTCAGCAGCGCGAGCCAGACGACCGCCGGCGCGATGTCCAAGGCCGTCGCGGGCGGCCGCAGCACCGCGTACTGCACGACGCACAGCACGCAGGCCACGGAGGTCGCGAGCCCCACCAGCCGCAGGGAGCCGAGCCGCTTCACGAGCTCGCCGCTATAGACCATGTAGCACGCGTAGCTCACGGTGCTGGCGAAGATGAGTGCCGCGCCCAGCCCCACGTTCGCGCCTTCGAGCCGCAGCTCGCGCCCCAGCACCAGCAGCACGCCGCAATAGCTCACCGCCATGCCCAGCACCTGCGTGGCCCGCCAGCGGCGGCCGTACAGCAGCCAGCCGAGCAGCATCACCAGCGTGGGGTTGAGGTACAGAATCAGGCGCTCGAGCGATGCAGTGACGTACTGCAGCCCGAGGAAGTCGAGCATGCTCGAGAAGTAGTAGCCGCTGAAGCCGAGGCCCACGACGCCCACCCAATCGCGCCCGCTCAGCGCCTCCTTGCCCCGGCCGGCCCACCAAGCCATGGCAAGGAAGATCGGCAGCGCGAACAGCATGCGCAGCATGATGACCGTCACCGCGTCGACGCCATAGCGGTACGACAGCTTGACGATGATGGCCTTGCCGCTGAAGGTGATGGAGCCGGCGGCCGCGATCAGCAGCCCGCTGACCAGCGGCCGCCCGGGGCGGTCGGTCACGCGTTGAACACCCGGTGGTGCAGCCGGCGAAGCGATGCCCACACGGCCAATGCCACCACCGGGATCGCGCAAGCGGCCGTGCCCTCCGGGCTGAAGGGCCAGCCGATCGCGTGCGCGCCTTTGGCGAGGTAGCTCACGAGTCCGACGATGTAGTAGGTGATCGCGGCCACCGACAGCCCTTCCACCGTGGCCTGCAATTTGAGCTGCAACCCCTGGCGCCGGTTCATCGTGGCCAGCAGGTCCTTGCTGCTTTGCTGCTGCTCGATCTCCACGCGCGTGCGCAGCAGCGTGCTGATGCGCGAGACGCGCTGCGAGAGTGCGTCCTGCCGCCGCACCGACCACTCGCAGGTGGAACGCGCGGGTGACAGGCGCCGGTTGATGAACTCGCCGATCGTCTGCAGCCCGGCGAGCCGCGACTCGCCGATGTCGGCGATGCGCCGGTCCACGAGCTCGAAGTACGCGGCGCTGGCCGAGAAGCGCGAATGTGTCGCCGCATAGTGGCTCTCCACCTGCCCCGCCAGCCGCGTAAGGCGGTCCAGCAGCACAGGCTCCTGGTCGCGCCCGGCAACGCGGATCGCCTCGGCCAATTCCGCCAGCTCGCGTTCGGCATAACCCAGCACCGCACCCGATTCGCGCGCCGCGGGCAGCCCCAGCAAGGCCGCCATGCGATACGTGTCGATCTCGATGAGCTGCTGCACGAGGCGCCCCAGCCGGCGCGGCGTGACGCTGCCCGTGAGCAGCACCATGCGCGAGAACCCGTCGGCGTGCAGTGCAAAGTCGGTGTAGACCTCGCCGAACCCGTCGGCCACGGTGGAGCCCACCAGCGTGTCCTCGTTGAGCACGTGCTTGACGAGCGAGTTGCTCTCGAAACCGTTGGTGGGCAGCACCCACAGGTGCAGCGCCGCGAGCGTCTGACCCGGCAGGCCCGAGAGCCACTCCTTGGGCACGGAATCCATCGCCGTGGCGGGCTCGCGTTCGCCGAAGCCCTGGGGGTCGAAGGCGCGCGAGAAGCTCCACGTGACGAACTCGGTGTGCAGCTCCCACCGCAGGCGGAACGCGCCCAGGTCCATGCGGATATGGGACGACTCCGCGTCGGGCTGCGGCAGGTGGTGGTCGCGCAGCAGCGCGGCCACGTGGCGGCGGCTCGCCTCCCGCTCGGCGGCGTCGCACAGCATCACGGCGTGCGAGATCGCCAGCGGCGCCGTCATGGCTTCCGGCGGGCGGGCGTGGATTTCGTTGTGCAGCGCGATCCGCTGGGGATGCGCAGGTGTCTGTGTCATGGCAGGGGCAGGGAAGGCAAACATTGTGCCTAAAACAAAAACGGCACCCGGAGGTGCCGTTTTTTGGCGAGGCGGTGAGGATCAGTCCTCGACGAACGCCTCTTCGCGCTTCGCCTTGATCGACGGCAGCGCCACGATGATCACCAGCAGCACCGCGGCAGCCAGCAGGCAGGCGGACAGCGGGCGCGTCACCAGCACGCTCCAGTCGCCGCGCGAGAGCAGCAGCGCCCGGCGCAGGTTCTCCTCCATCATCGGCCCCAGGATGAAGCCGAGCAGCAGCGGCGCGGGCTCGGCCCCGAGCTTGATGAAGATGTAGCCGATCACGCCCATGATCGCCACCAGCCAGATGTCGAACACGTTGTTGTTCGTGGAGTAAACGCCGATGGCGCAGAACAGCACGATGGCCGGGAACAACCAGCGGTAAGGCACCGTCAGCAGCTTGATCCACATGCCGATCAGCGGCAGGTTCAGGATGATCAGCATCAGGTTGCCGATCCACATCGAGGCGATCAGGCCCCAGAACAGCGACGGGTTGCTGGTCATCACCTGCGGGCCCGGCTGGATGTTGTGGATCGTCATCGCACCCACCATCAGCGCCATCACGGCGTTGGGCGGGATGCCCAGCGTGAGCAGCGGGATGAAGGAGGTCTGCGCGCCGGCGTTGTTGGCCGACTCGGGCGCGGCCACGCCGCGGATGTTGCCCTTGCCGAACGGCACTTCACCGGGGCGCAGCTTCGTCTTCTTCTCGACCGTGTAGGCCGCGAACGCCGCCAGCAGCGCACCGCCGCCGGGCAGGATGCCCAGGGCCGAGCCGAGCGCCGTGCCGCGCAGCACCGCCGGGATCATGTTCCTGAAGTCTTCCTTGTTCGGGAACAGGCCCGTGACCTTGGCCGTGAACACCTCGCGGTCGTCCTCGTGCTTGCCGAGGTTCATGATGATCTCGCCGTAGCCGAACACGCCCATGGCGATGGTGATGAAGCCGATGCCGTCGGTGAGTTCCGGGATGTCGAACGAGAAGCGCGCGACGCCCGAGTTCACGTCCGTCCCCACCAGGCCCATGAGCAGGCCCAGCACGATCATGCCGATCGCCTTGATGAGCGAGCCGGACGCCAGCACCACGGCGCCGATCAGGCCCAGGATCATCAGCGAGAAGTATTCGGCGGGACCGAACTTGAACGCCACTTCGGTCAGCGGCGCGGCGAACGCCGCCAGGATCAGCGTGCCCACGCAGCCCGCGAAGAACGAGCCGAGGCCGGCAGCGGCGAGCGCGGGGCCCGCGCGGCCCTGTCGCGCCATCTGGTAGCCGTCGATCACGGTCACCACCGACGACGATTCACCCGGCAGGTTCACCAGGATGGCCGTGGTGGAGCCGCCGTACTGCGCGCCGTAATAGATGCCGGCCAGCATGATCAGCGCCGACACGGGCGGCAGCGCGTACGTCGCGGGCAGCAGCATGGCGATGGTGGCCACCGGGCCGATGCCGGGGAGCACGCCGATCAGCGTGCCGAGCAGGCAGCCGATGAACGCGTAGAGCAGGTTGATCGGCGTGAAGGCGACGCCGAAGCCGAGCATGAGGTTGTTGATCAGGTCCATGTCAGCCCCTTAACCGCCGATGAAGCTGGGCCACACCGGGAACTGCAGCTTGAGCAGCACGATGAACGCCAGGTAGCTGATGATGGCCAGGACGGTGGCGAGGACCACCACCTCTTTCCAGTTGAACTCCTCGCCCGCATAGGCCGAGATGAACGTCAGGAAGTAGATCCCGACGATGAGGCCGAGCGACGGAATGCCGATCTTGGGCAGGCCGCCCAGGCAGACACCGAACATCACGTTGGCGCCGATGATGAACACCAGGGGCTTCCACGCCCAGGAGCCGATCGGCTCGCCGTCTTCCGTCTCCACCACGAGCGCTTCGAAGATCACGAAAGCGCCGATGGCGGCGAGCAGGACGCCCAGCACGAGGGGGAAGTAACCGGGGCCCATGCGAGCCCCTTCGCCGATGTTGTAGGTTGTGGCTCCCCAGGCGAAAGCGATGCCCATGACAAGGAACATCAATCCCGCCCAGAAATCCTTCTGGCTCTTGATTCGCACTTGAGTTGTCTCCGAAGGTAACGCGACGCGGCCGATTTTGGGCCCAAAGGCCGCCCAACCCCTTGTGGGTTCCACCTACGGGAGACGGTGGGGACTCAATCGAATGGCTTAATCGTGCTACTCGAGCGGAGGCGTGGCGCCGAGCACTTCCTCGAGCGTGGTGTGCCCTTCGGCGACGCGCAGGGCCCCCGCGAGGCGCAGCGGGCGCATGCCGTCGGCAATGGCCTGGCGCCGCAGCGACGTGATCGACGGCTCCTCGCCCAGCCGCTCCTTGAAGCCTTCGGTGACGGTCAGCAGCTCGTACAGGCCCATGCGGCCGAGGAACCCCGTCATGCGGCAGTCGACGCAGCCCACCGGCTTGTAGGGGCGCCAGCCGGAGATCTTCCACGGCTTGACCAGCTCGTCCATGGCTTCGCGCGGCGTGGACTCGTCGCGCACGCGGCACTGCTTGCACAGCGTGCGCACGAGGCGTTGCGCGAGCACGCCGAGCAGCGTGGCGTTGATGAGGTACGAGGGAACACCGAGCTCCATCAGCCGCGTCACGGCCGAGGGCGCATCGTTCGTGTGCAGCGTGGTGAAGACGAGGTGCCCGGTCAGTGCGGCCTGCACCGCCATCTCGGCGGTCTCGAGGTCGCGCACCTCGCCGACCATGATGATGTCGGGGTCCTGCCGCATCAGCGCGCGCAGGCCTTCGGCGAAACCGAAGTCCAGCTGCGGCTGCACCTGCGTCTGGTTGAAGGCCGGCTCGATCATCTCGATCGGGTCCTCCACCGTGCTGACGTTGACCTCCTCGGTGGCGATGCGCTTGAGCGTGGAATACAGCGTCGTCGTCTTGCCCGAGCCCGTCGGCCCGGTCACCAGGATGATGCCGTGCGGCCGGTCCACCAGCTGCTCCCAGCGCTGCGCGTCGTGCGGCGAGAAGCCCAGCGCGTCGAGGTCCTTCACCGCGGTGTCGGGGTCGAAGATGCGCATCACCATCTTCTCGCCGAACGCGGTGGGCAGCGTCGACAAACGCATCTCGATCTCTTCGCCGCGCGGGTTGCGCGTCTTGATGCGGCCGTCCAGCGGGCGGCGCTTTTCCACCACGTCCATGCGGCCCAGCAGCTTGATGCGCGCGATCATCGCGTTGAGCACGCCCATCGGCATCTGGTAGACGGGGTGCAGCATCCCGTCGATGCGGAAGCGGATAACCCCCTGCTCGCGCCGCGGCTCCAGGTGGATGTCGCTCGCGCGCTGGTCGAAGGCGTAGGTCCAGAGCCAGTCCACGACCTGCACAACGCCCTGGTCGTTCGCGTCCAGCTGCTTGGTGGTCTTGCCCAGCTCCACCAGCTGCTCGAAGCTCGCGGCGCCCGCGTTGCCGCCGGCCTTCTGCGCGGCGCGCACCGACTTCGCGAGCGCGAAGAATTCGGCCGTGTAGCGGTGCACGTCCTGCGGGCTGGAGAGCACCCGGCGCACGCTGCGCTTGGCCTGCCGCTCGACCTCCTCCACCCAGTCGGTGATGAAGGGCTCCGAAGTCGCCACCACGACTTCACTGGTCGTGACCTGCACCGGCAGCACGCGGTGGCGCTCGGCGTACGCGGCGCTCATCGCGTCGGCGACCTTCGCCACGTCCACCTTCAGCGGGTCGATGCGCAGGTATTCGAGGCCCGTGCGCCCGGCGACGTATTGCGTGAGCGATTCGATGTCCAGCGGCTTGCCGTCGGCGGCGCGCTGCATGGCGACGGCGGCCAGCCGCACCAGCGGATGCTGCGCGCTCTCGGCCTGCGCGCAACGCGCGACGGTGCGGCGCGCCTCGTCGGCGGTGATGACGCCGTCCTCGCTGAGCCACTCGACGATCTGGTCCCAGCGCAGCGGCCCCCGGGGGTTCGTGCGCGCGAGCGAATGGGGCTTGGCCTTGTGCGCTGCGGTCATGCTTGCATTATCCGGCGACGGGCTTGAACGCCCGCAGCCACTTGCGCGCGGGCAGGCCCCAACGTTCCTCGATGATGTCGGCGCGCGACGCCAGCTCGCCGCGCACCGGGAATTTCGGCTCGCGCAGCGCCAGCACCACCGTGTTGCCTTCGCGCGTGGGCCGGAACGCCCACACCGCCACCTCACCGAAGGCGGCTGCGATGTGCTTGAGGCTGCGCTCGTAGCTCGAGTCGCGGCCGAACAGGTTCACCGTCATGCAGCCGTCGCCGGTGAGCAGGCGCCTGCAGTCGCGGTAGAACTCCACGCTGTCCAACACGGGCGCGGCGGCCTCGTGGTCGTAGAGGTCGACCTGGAGCGCGTCGACCTGGCCGCGCCAATGGTCGTGCGCCGCGACTTCGGCCGCATCGCCGAGGACTACCGAGAGCTTTGCATCGTCGGCAGGCAAGCGGAACCACAAGCGGCACGCGGCGACGACCTGCGGGTTCAGCTCGATGGCCGTAGTCTTCATGCGCAGCCGGCGCCGGCAGAACTTGGTGAGCGCCGCCGCACCCAGCCCGAACTGCATCGCATGGCGCTGGGGCACGGTGTCCGGCTCGACGAACAGCAGCCAGGCCATCATGCGCTGGATGTATTCCAGCTCCAGGCCGAACGGGTCCGTCATCCGCATCGAGCCCTGCACCCAGACGCTACCGAGGTGCAGGTAGCGGATGTCGCCGTGGTCGGAGAAATTGACTTCGGGAAGCGGTGCCTTCTTGTTGGAGGGTGTCATGCAGCAAATGCGCCACGCGGGGCGGTGATTTTCCTCAAGTTGGGCAATGCGTCGATGGCGTTGCGCGTGGTCGCGTCGGCGAGCGCTTCGGGTTCGATGCCCCGCAATTGCGCGACGACCTGCGCGATGCGCGGCAACTCGGCCGGCTCGTTGCGGCCCTGCGGCAACCCGGCCTCGCGCTGCGCGGCGGTGCGATACAGCCAGTGCGGCGGGATGTCGGGCGCATCGGTCTCCAGCACGATGGCATGGAGCGGGAGTTCGCGCGCGAGCCGCCGCAGCTGCAGCGCGCGGTCGTAGGTGACGGCCCCGCCGAAGCCGAGCTTGAACCCGAGGTCCAGGAAGGCATGCGCCTGCTGCAGGCTGCCGTTGAAGGCATGGGCGATGCCACGCACGGGCAGCTCGCGCAGGTGCTTGAGCAGGCGGTCGGCCGAGCGGCGCACGTGCAGCAGCACCGGCAGGCCGTGGCTGCGTGCGAGCGCCAGCTGCTCGCGATAGAAAAGTTCCTGCCGCGCGGCGTCGAGGCCGGGCACGAAGAAGTCGAGGCCGATCTCGCCGACGGCCACCAGCCGCGCATCGCCCCGGTGCATCGCCAGCGCGGCATCCAGCGTGGTCAGGTCGTCGTCAGCCGCTCGCGGCGTTGCCATTGGATGGATACCCAGCCCGTACACGTCGCCGTGCCGATGAGCCAGTGCACGCACGGCCTCGAAGTTGCCGGCTTCCACGGCCGGCAGCACGCAGCAGGCCACGCCGGCCGCGGACGCGCGCAGGCGCATGGCATCCACGTCGGCGGCGAATTCCGCGGCGTCGAGGTGGGCGTGCGTGTCGATCCATACGGGCATACCTTCCGATGATGCCGGAAGCCGTGCACGCCAGCGAAAAGCGTGCTACCGTGATGCGCAAGCAGTTCAGTTTTCAAGGTGCACGGATGCGCAGGCCCGCCCTCTACAGCTCCAGTCGCCCGGCGCGGCCCGCCACGGCCGTGCCCGCAGGCAGCGAGGCCGCGCCCGCCAGCCCCGCGGAGTCCCTTCCCACCCCCGCCGCCAAGCCCTCCCGCTGGCGGCGGCTTCGTCCGAGCCAGACAGCGATGATGTGGAGCGCCATCGTGCTGCTCGCGATCGCGCTCATGGCCTCCGTCGGCCTGAACCCGCGCCAGCGCAGGCTCACGCAGGAGGACATCAACGCCGCGGTCCTCAAGACGATGGAGACGCAGGTGCTTCCGTCCGAGTACGCGCGGGCCTACGACAACATCCGGCCCTCGGTCGTGCGCGTGGTGAGCTACGTGAAGAAGAGCCGGCTGAGAGACGAGAAGGACGCGAAGGCGGCTTCCTCGAAATCGAAATCCAAGCCGGTCGCCGCGTCGGAATCGAAGCCGGAGGACGATGAGGTCGAAGCCGGCGTCGGCACCGGCGTGGTCATCATCGACAAGGGCATCATCCTCACCAACCTGCACGTCGTCTCCGGCGCCGACCGCATCAAGGTGATCTTCAGCGACGGGCTCGAGTCGCCCGCCACCGTCACTGGCGCGCAGCCCGAGAATGACCTCGCCGTGCTGCAGGCGAGCAAGATCCCCGACGACCTGATCGCCGCGACGATGCGTTCGACGTCCGACCTCGCCCCCGGCGACAAGGTGCTGGCCGTGGGCTTCCCGTTCGGCATCGGCCCGTCGGCGTCCGGCGGCATCGTCTCCGGCCTTGGCCGCGTCTTCAAGTCGCCCGAAGGCAAGCAGGAGATGAAGAACCTCATCCAGTTCGACGCGGCGGCCAACCCCGGCAACTCCGGCGGCCCGCTCGTGACGATGGACGGCGAGGTGGTGGGCATCGTCACCGCCATCCTCAACCCGACGCCTGCGCGCACCTTCCTCGGCATCGGCTTCGCCGTGCCGATCGAGAACGCCGCTTCCGCCGCCGGCCTGCCGCCGTTCTGACGCGGCCGCCCGGTCTTCGCTTTCCACGCCCGAAATCCCCCCGAAGGACCCGCACACCCATGGAACCCACCCCCAGCACGACCGCGCAGCTCATGGAACAGATCCTCTACGAGGTCAAGCGGGTCGTGGTCGGCCAGGACCGCTTCCTCGAACGCGTGATGGTCGCCATGCTGGCGCAGGGCCACCTGCTGGTCGAAGGCGTGCCGGGCCTGGCGAAGACGCTCACCGTGAAGACGCTCGCCAACACGATGCGCGGTCAGTTCAAGCGCATCCAGTTCACGCCCGACCTCGTGCCGGCGGACCTCGTGGGCACGCGCATCTACAACCAGAAGACGGGCGAGTTCTCCACGTCGCTGGGCCCCGTGTTCGCCAACCTGCTGCTTGCCGACGAAATCAACCGCGCGCCGGCCAAGGTGCAGTCCGCGCTGCTGGAAGTGATGCAGGAGCGGCAGGTCACCATCGCCGGCGAGACGCACAAGGTGCCCAGCCCCTTCCTCGTGATGGCGACGCAGAACCCGATCGAGACCGAGGGCACCTACCCGCTGCCCGAGGCGCAGGTGGACCGCTTCATGATGAAGGTGCTGGTGGACTACCCCACCGACGACGAGGAATTCGTCATCGTGCAGCGCGTCACCGGCCCGCGCGTCGACGTGACGCCCGTCGCCACGACCGACCAGCTCGCGGTGCTGCAGGCCGAGTGCCGCGAGGTCTACGTCGACCCCTCGCTCGTGCAGTACGCGGTGAAGCTCGTGTCGGCCACGCGCTACCCCGACAAGCACGGCCTGAAGGATCTCGCGAAGTACATCACCTTCGGTGCGTCGCCGCGCGCCACGATCAACCTGACAGAAGGCGCGCGCGCGCTCGCGATGCTGCGCGGCCGCACCTACGCGCTGCCCGAAGACATGGTGGACCTCGTGCCCGACGTGCTGCGCCACCGCGTGGTGCTGTCGTACGAAGCGCTGTCCGAAGGCCTGACGAGCGACGCGCTGATCGGCAAGATCATGGCGAAGATCCCTGCCCCGGCCAAACCCCTGGAACATGACAAGCTCGTTGCATAGCGAAACCGCCGAACAGGTGCTGCGCCGCCTCGAATGGAAGGTGGTCAAGCGCCTCGACGGCCTGCTGCAGGGCGACTACCGCACGCTGCTGCGCGGCACGGGCCTGGACCTGGCCGACCTGCGCGAGTACCAGCACCATGACGACGTGCGCCACATCGACTGGAACGTCACCGCGCGCATGAACATTCCGCACGTGCGGGTGTTCACCGAAGACCGCGAGATGTCCGCGTGGTTCCTGCTGGACCTGAGCCCGTCGGTGGATTTCGGCTCGGGCGAGCTGCGCAAGCGCAACATCTCGGCGGAGTTCGTGGCCGTGCTCGCGCGCCTGCTCACGCGCCACGGCAACCGCGTCGGCGCGATGCTGTACGGCAACGGCGTCGACACGGTGATCCCCACGCGCAGCGGCCGCCGCCACGTGCTGCACCTCATGGCGAGCATGCAGCGCCCGCCCGAGCGCGAAGCCGGCGCCACGCGCCTGGCGGACCTGCTCTCGTCCGGCGCCAGCTTCATCAAGCGCCGCTCGACGGTGTTCGTGGTCTCCGACTTCATCAGCGAGCCCGGCTGGGAAAAGCCGCTCGCGCAGCTGGCGCAGCGCCACGAAGTCGTCGCCGTGCGCGTGCTCGACCCGCTGGAGCTGGAGCTGCCGGACCTGGGCCTGCTCACGCTGCGCGACGCCGAAACCGGCGAGCAGATGCTGGTGGACACGCACGACAAGGGTTTCCGCAAGCGCTTCGCGCGCATCGCGGCCCAGCGCGAGGCCGACCTGCGGCAGGCGATGGTGAACGCGGGCGTGGACGCGCTGGAGCTGGCCACGGACAGCGACCTCGTGGACGCGATCGTGCGTTTCGTGGACATGCGCAGGATGCGCATCCGGATGGCCGCCGGCGGCGGCATGCCAACCCACCTGCGGCACGCAGCGTAGGCGTGGGAGAACGACCATGAACTTTCTCTGGCCCCAAAACCTCTGGTTCCTGCTGGCGCTGCCGCTGCTGGTGCTCGCCTACCTCTGGCTGCTGCGCCGCAAGAAGAAGATGGCGGTGCGCTACGCGTCGCTGTCGATCGTCAAGGAGGCGATGGGCAAGGGGCAGCAGATGCGGCGGCACATCCCGCCCGCGCTCTTCCTGCTCGCGATGGCCGCGATGCTGCTCGCGACCGCGCGCCCTGTCGCCGTCGTCACGCTGCCGTCGAACCAGCAGACGATCATCCTCGCGATGGACGTGTCGGGCAGCATGCGCGCCACGGACGTGCAGCCGAACCGGCTGGTTGCCGCGCAGAACGCCGCCAAGGCCTTCATCACCGAGCTGCCGCGGCACGTGAAGGTGGGCATCGTGGCCTTCGCCGGCTCCGCGCAGGTCGCGCAACTGCCGACCACCAACCGCGAAGACCTCTTCACCGCCATCGACCGCTTCCAGTTGCAGCGCGCCACCGCCACCGGCAACGCGATCGTCATCTCGCTGGCCACGCTGTTCCCCGACGACGGCATCGACCTGCAGGCGCTGCAGGGCGGCCGCGACCGGCAGCGCGGCTTCGCGATCGACACCGAGAAGAAGGAGAAGAAGGAGCGGCAGCCCGTCGCACCCGGCTCCTATGCTTCGGCCGCGATCATCATGCTCACCGACGGCCAGCGCACGACGGGCGTGGACCCGATCGAGGCGTCCAAGCTCGCTGCCGAGCGCGGCGTGCGTGTGTACACGGTGGGCATCGGCACGGTCGACGGCGAAACGATCGGCTTCGAAGGCTGGTCGATGCGCGTGCGGCTGGACGAAGAGGCGCTCAAGGCCGTGGCGCAGAAGACCGCCGCCGAGTACTTCTATGCCGGCACCGCGCAGGACCTGAAGAAGGTCTACGAGTCGCTCAGCTCCCGGCTGACCGTGGAGAAGAAGGAGACCGAGGTTTCCGCGCTGCTCGCGATGGCGGCCGCGGCGTTGGCTTTGCTGTCTGCGGGGCTCTCGCTGCTCTGGTTCAACCGGATTCTCTGAGTCACTGCGGCGGCGGCGCCACCCGCGCTGCCACGCCCGCGCGTTCGATCGACGCAGCGATCGCGCCCTGGGCGCGCTGCTGCTCCACCACTTGCCGTACGAAAGCCGCCGCCGTGGTGCGGGCCTGCGGTACCGCCAGCGCGGGCCGCGCCGCGTCGAAGCGGCTTTCGAGCACCCGTGAACCGGGTATCTTCGCCACCAGCGGAACCAGCCCGGGCCGCAGGTAGGCGTACGCATCGGCCCGGCCGGCGGCCACGGCGTCAGCGGCGGCGGCGAAGTTGTCGGCTCGCAGCAGCTCGGCATGCTTCAGGACGCGGCCGAGCGCGAGGTCGCTGATGGTGTTTCTCGGCACCGAGATGACGACGCCTTGCCGGTCCATGTCCTCGATCGAAGTCACCTTCGATTTCGGGCCGACCAGCAGCGTCAGGTCGATCTCCATGACGGGCGCCGAGTAGGCGACGACGTTCTCGCGGGCACGGTCGTAACCCATGATCGTCAGGTCCCAGGCACCCGTCTGGGCGCCCTCGACGAGCTTGTTGAAGTCCTGGTACAGCATCGGCTCGAAAGGCACGCCGGCCGCCGCCGCGACCGCGCGGCCCATGTCGATCGCGACCCCGCTCAATTCGCCGGAAGCCGCATCGCGGTTGACGAAATAACCCACCTGCGTGATCGCCATGCGCAGCTTTCCGGTGGGCGCGAGTTCGGCGCGCACCTGGGGCGTGGCTGTGGTGGCGGGTTGCGCGGCACCCTGCAGCGGCAGGAGCGCGGCCAGCGCGAGGGCGACGACGGGCATTGACAGGCATCTCATGCGCTTCACCTTGGCACGGGGTTGGACATGGCCTAGCATGGGCGCAGCTTCGCGGCGCGGGCCGAACCCGCGCCCGAAAAACGCCGAAAATGAGCGAAACCGCCCTCGCACCCGAAGCGCCGCTGCGCTTCGGCCCGTTCGAGATCGACCCGCTGCGCGCGAGGCTGACGCGCGACGGGGAGCCGGTGCCGCTGCGCCCGCAGTCGGTGGCCGTGCTGGGGTTGCTGGCCGCCTCCGCGCCGCGGGTGGTCAGTAAGCGCGAAATCTTCTCCCGCGTCTGGCCGGGCACCGTCGTGACCGACGATTCGCTCGTGCAGTGCATCGGCGACATCCGGCGCGCGCTCCACGATGCGGACGGCAGCCTCGTGACCACGGTGCCGCGGCAAGGGTATCGGCTAACGGCCACGGTCGAACGTGGCACCGGGTCCGGTCCGGCGCGGTCGGCCGCCCGCCCCTCCCGTTGGTCTACGCTCGCGGCTTTGCTCGCCGCGTGCGCCACGTTCGCCGTGCTCGCCGGCGCGGCGGCCTGGTGGGCGATGCCACGCGAGAAGGGCGCGAGCCCGCTGTCCGTGGTCGTCCTGCCTTTCAAGCTGATCGGCGGCGCGGCATCCGACGAATACCTCGCCGACGCGCTGACCGACGACCTCACCACGGACCTGTCGCGCCTGCCCGAAAGCGTGGTGATCGCGCGCGGCACCGCCTTCACTTACAAGGGGCGCTCGGCCGACCCGCGCACGGTTCACGCCGAGCTCGGCGTGCGCTACGTCGTCGAGGGCTCGATCCACCGCGAAGCCGACAGGGTGCGCGTCAACCTGCAACTGGTCGAGGCGCGCACCGGCGCGCAGCAGTGGAGCGACCGCATCGAGGTCGCAGGCCAGGAGTTGCAGGCGTTTTCTCTCATCGCGGCAGGCCGCATCGCGCGCGCGCTCCACCTGAAGCTTGTGGACGTCGAAGCCGCGCGGGGCGCGCGCAACGCACGGCCCGATGCGCACGACCTGGCGATGCGCGGCTGGTCGCTGTGGGACCGGCACACGCGCGAGGCGAACATGGAGGCACGCGCGGCGCTCGAAAAGGCCGTCGCGCTCGATCCGGACTACGCCTTTGCATGGATCGGCCTGGCCAACACCCACCTCTCCGACGTCGGGCTGCGTTACTCGAAAGACCGCGGCCGCTCGCTGGACGCTGCGGAAGCGGCGATACGGCGCGCTCTCGCCATCGACCCCAAGCACCCGAACGTGAACGGCTCCCTCGGCACCGTGCTTTACTACCGCAGCGACATCGCCGCCGCCGAAAAAGCCTTCGAGCGCCAGATCGCGATGAACCGCAACTACGCACCCGCGTACTACTGGCTCGGCATCACCAACGCCTCGAAGGGCGACTTCACCGCATCGCTCGGCCGCATCGACGAGGCCATCGCGCTGAGCCCGCGCGACGCGCGCCTGCACCTCTTCTACGCGGTGCGCGCCAATGCCTTGCTCGGGGCGCAGCAGCCGGCCCAGGCCATGGAATGGGCGCGCCGCGTCGTCGCGCTGCGGCCGGATTTCACCAATGGCCACGTCATTCTTGCCGCTGCGGCGTGGCAGGTTGGCGAGCAGGCCATTGCCCGGGAGGCGGCGGCCAGGGCGCTCGCACTCTTTCCGCAATTGACCGTCACCCGGCTGCGCAGCGAGACCATCGCGACGCAGCGCGAGCGGCCTGACCTGCTCGCTAGGTGGGCGGCCCTGGAAGCGGCCGGGTTGCCCCCCTAGCTAACCCAGCTTGCCGCTCGTGATGCGCACCGCGCGAGCGCAGCGGGCGGCCAGCTGCTCGTCGTGCGTCACCATGACGAACGCCGTGCCGCGGTCGCGTGCCAACCCGAGCATCAGCTCGAACACCGCATCGGCCGTGCCGCGATCGAGGTTGCCCGTCGGCTCGTCCGCGAGCACGCACGCGGGATGCGCCACCAGCGCGCGCGCGATGGCGACGCGCTGGCGCTCACCGCCCGACAGCTCCGCGGGGCGATGCTTCAGGCGTGCACCGAGTCCCACTGCGGTGAGCATCTCCGTGGCCGCTTCGGCCACCTTGTCCAGCGGCTCGCGCCGGATGCGCAGCGGCATGCCGACGTTGTCCAGCGCGCTGAACTCCGGCAGCAAGTGGTGGAACTGGTAGACGAAGCCCAGGTGCTTGTTGCGCAGGCGCCCCTGCTGCGCGGCATCGAGCTTCGACAGCTCCTGGCCCATCAACCGCACGCTGCCGCTCGTGGGCGCGTCCAGGCCGCCCAGCAGGTGCAGCAGCGTGCTCTTGCCCGAACCCGAGGCGCCGACGATGGCGAGCGTCTCGCCGGGGTGCACCGTGAGGTCCACGCCCCGCAGCACCTCGACGTCGATGTCGCCTTCGTGGAAACGCTTGGTCAGGCCCTGCGCGACGAGCACAGGCTCACTCATAGCGCAGTGCCTCCGCAGGGTTCACGCGGCTGGCACGCCAGCTCGGGTAGATCGTGGCGAGGAACGCCAGCACCAGCGAGATCAGTGCGATGGGCACGATGTCCGCAGACTGCGGCTCGCTGGGCATGCGGCTGATCAGGTAGATGTCCTTGGGCAGGAAGCTCGCATTGAGCGCGTGCTCGATGGCCGGCACGATGACGTCGATGTTGTAGGCCACCGCGAGGCCCAGCGCGAGCCCGGCCAGCGTGCCGATCACGCCCACGGCCGCGCCCTGCACGACGAAGATGCCCATGATGCTGCCCGGGCTCGCGCCCAGCGTGCGCAGGATCGCGATGTCGGCGCGCTTGTCGGTCACCGTCATCACGAGCGTGCTCACCAGGTTGAACGCCGCCACCGCGACGATCAGCGTGAGGATGATGAACATCATCCGCTTCTCCAGCTGCACAGCGGCGAACCAGGTGCGGTTCTGGCGGGTCCAGTCGCGGATGAGGAACGGCCCGGTCATGCTGCGTTCCAGCTCGAAGGCCACTTCGCGCGCGAGGTGCAGGTCCTTGAGCTTGAGGCGCACGCCGGTCGGGCCCTCCAGCCGGAACATGCGCTGCGCATCCTCGATGTGCAGCAGCACGAGGCCGCTGTCGTATTCGAAGTGGCCGGAATCGAAGGTGCCCACCACCTGCATCTGCTTCAGGCGCGGCACCACGCCCGCGGGCGTCACCTGCCCGCCCGGTGCGATGAGCGTGACGGGGTCGCCGATGCGCACGCCGAGGTTGCGCGCGAGCTCCGCGCCGAGCACGATGCCGAATTCACCGGGCTTCAGGCGCTTGAGCGTGTCGTTCGACGTCGCGGCGAGGTCGGTGACCTGCGGCTCGAGCGCGGGGTCGATGCCGCGCACCACGGCGCCGCGCATGTCCTCGCCGTGCGCCAGCAGCGACTGCGTGGCCACGAAAGGCGCGGCGCCGATCACCTGCGGGTTGCGCCGCACCTCGGCCAGCGTACGCGCCACGTCCGGCAGCGGCCCGCCGCCCGGGCCGTACACCTCGATGTGCGACACCACGCTGAGCATGCGGTCCCGCACGGCCTTCTGGAAGCCGTTCATCACGGACAGCACGATGATGAGCGCCGCCACGCCCAACGAGATGCCCAGCATCGAGACGCCGGAGATGAACGAGATGAAGCCGTTGCGCCGCGTGGCGCGCCCGGCGCGCGTATAGCGCCAGCCGAGGACGAGCTCATAGGGGAATTTCATGCGGGGTGGAGTATGGCATCCCCGACAATACGGCCCGTGTCAGACGCAGTCCACTTGCTCATCCCTTTTGCCGGCGTGGCCGGCGGCTCCTGTGCCGAGGCGATGCAGCGCCTGGACCTCCCGCACCTGGAGAAGCTGCTGGCCCGGCTCGCCCCCGAAGCCGCCGACGAGGGTGAAGCCACCACGCTCACGCTGCCCCACGAGCGGGTGCTGGCGCGCGAGTGCGGCCTTTCGGCACCCGATGGGCAGCTACCCTGGGCCGCATGGCAGGTCCAGCAGGGCGGCCGGGAGACCGGCGACGAGGCATGGGCGTGGCTCACGCCCTGCCACTGGCGCGTGGGCGCCGACCACATCGCGATGACGCACCCGCAGGAGCTGCAGCTGTCCGCCGGCGAGTCGCGCGCGCTGCTCGACGCCATGCAGCCCTACTTCACCGAGGACGGGCTCGCCGTCGAGTACGACGCGCCGACGCTGTGGCTGGCGCGCGGCGAGATGTTCCGCAACCTGCCCGCCGCCTCGCTCGACCGCGCCATCGGCCGGCACGTCGACGCCTGGCTGCCGCGCACCGAAGCCGCGCGCCCGGTGCGGCGGCTGCAGCAGGAAATGCAGATGCTGCTCTACACGCACCCCATCAACGAAGCCCGCACGCTCGGCGGCCTGCCGCCGGTGAACTCGTTCTGGGTGAGCGGCACCGGCGCGCTCCCGGCCTCGCACCGGCCCGCGCCGCCGGCCGGCCTCGCCGTCACGCATTACCTGCGCGACGCGGCGCTTCTGGACGACGCCGCCGCCTGGGCCGCCGCATGGCACCAGCTCGACAACCAGGAGTGCACGCGATTGCTGCAGGCCGCCGACCGCGGCGACGCCGTGCGCCTGACGCTTGCCGGCGAGCGCAACGCACGCACCTGGTCGAGTGCGAGCCAGGGCTTGTGGCGGCGCGTCTCCAACCTGTTCTCGCGGCCCGCCGCGCTACCCGTTTTGCAGTCCCTATGAAGATCCTCACCCGCGATGTCCCGCCGCGCGCCGCCTGGGCGCTGGAGCAGGCCGGCATCCACCCGCTCCTTGCCCGCCTGTACGCCGCGCGCGGCGTTCTCGCCAAGGACGAGCTCGACGACGGCCTCGGCCTGCTGCTGCCGCCCACCACGATGAAGGGCGCGGCCGAAGCGGCCGTGCTGCTGGCCGATGCGATTGCCTCCCGGCAACGCATCTGCATCGTCGCCGACTACGACTGCGACGGCGCGACTGCATGTGCGGTGGCGGTGCGCGGCCTGCGATTGCTCGGCGCCTCGCAGGTCGGCTACCTCGTGCCGGACCGCGTTGTGGACGGCTACGGCCTCACGCCGCCGATCGCGCAACGCGTGAAGCAGCAGGGTGCCGACGTGCTCGTCACCGTGGACAACGGCATCGCGAGCGTCGAAGGCGTGGCCACGGCGCGTGCGCTCGGCCTGAAGGTGCTGGTTACCGACCACCACCTGCCCGCCGCGACGCTGCCGGACGCCGACGTGCTGGTCAATCCCAACCAGCCGGGCTGCGGGTTCGAGAGCAAGTCGATCGCGGGTGTCGGCGTGATGTTCTACGTGCTGCTGGCGCTGCGTGCCGAACTGCGGGCGCGCGGTGTGTTCGATGCCTCCAGCCAACCGAAGCTCGATGCGCTGCTGCCGCTCGTGGCGCTCGGCACTGTCGCCGACGTCGTCAAGCTCGATGCGAACAACCGGCGCCTCGTCGCACAGGGCTTGAAGCGCATCCGGGCGGGCGCGCTGCCTTGCGGCCTCGCGAGCCTGTTCAACGTAGCAGCGCGCAAGCCGCAGGCCGCAACCACGTTCGATTTCGGTTTCGCGCTGGGCCCGCGCATCAACGCGGCCGGCCGCCTTGCCGACATGACGCTCGGCATCGAGTGCCTGCTCACCGACGACGCCGCGCGCGGCGAAGAGCTCGCCCGCGCGCTCGACACGATCAACCGCGAGCGCCGCGACATCGAGGGCGACATGCGCGAACAGGCGTTCGAGATCGCCGAGTCGCTGTTCGAGGAAGGCGAGGAGCCGCCGCCCGCCATCTGCGTGTTCGACCCCGACTTCCACGAAGGCGTGGTCGGCATCGTCGCTTCGCGCATCAAGGACAAGCTGCACCGCCCGTGTTTCGTGTTCGCGCAGAGCGCCGCGCCGGGCAAGGAGCACGAGCTCAAGGGCTCGGGCCGCTCGATCCCGGGGTTCCATCTGCGCGACGCGCTGGACCTCGTCGCCAAGCGACACCCCGGCGTGCTGCTGCGCTTCGGCGGGCATGCGATGGCCGCGGGCTGCACGGTGGCCGAGGAGCACCTCGACACTTTCGAGCAGGCGCTCGCGCAGGTGGCGCAGGAATGGCTGGATGCCGCGACGCTGATGCGCCGGCTGCACACCGACGGCCCGCTCGATCCGCAATACCGCCGGCCCGACCTCGTGGACACGCTGCATGGCGCCGTGTGGGGGCAGGGCTTCGCGCCGCCGGTGTTCAGCGAGGAAGTGGAAGTGGTGTCGCAGAAGCTGGTCGGCGAGAAGCACCTGTCGCTGAAGATCCGCCACCAGGGGCAGCCGGTCGAAGCCATGTGGTTCGGCCACACCGAGCCCTTGCCGGCCAGGGTGAAGGTCGCGTTCCGCCTCGATGCCGACGAATGGCAAGGCGTGCGCCGCGTGCGCTTCCTGATCGAAGGCGTCGAGATATGAGCCCCCACGCTCCCCGCTTCGCGAGGATCGCTGCCCCCCGAGGGGGCTTTCGCGGGTTGGGGCGGCCCGGCGCCGCGAACTAAGCCGTGCCGAGCACCGGCATGCCCGTGTGCTGCGGATCGTCGAAGTACGCGAACAGCCGCTTGGCGACGGCGCAGAGCTGCGCGTCGTCCATCGCGCTCGCGCAGGCGATCTGCCACATCGCGTACTCGCGGTCGCCGAGCATCATCGACGTGCAGATGCAGCGGCCGTGGCCGGCCATCAACAGCGCGAAGTCGGCGAGCAGGTCCGTGGGGCAGTAGCGGGCTTGCCCGCCCTGCTCCAGCTCCTCGCAGGTCTCGAGCGATTCGTCGCGCGTGAAGGCTCGCGAGTCGACGCTTGCCAGGGTCCTCGGGTTCATGGCGCCTCCCTCGTTGTCAGCGTGCGTTGAATGACACTTGTTGCGTCGCACCGTCGCCGGGCGCCGGCGCGATGCGCTGCGTGCAGCTGCCGATCGTGGCGCCGGGGATGTACTGCAGGCAGTCGGCCAGGGCCACCTGCGCCAGGCTGCTTTCCGTCCTGCGGGCCTCGGCCCGCTCGACCTGCGCGTTGCAGACGAGCCAGAAGGTGGCGAGCAGCAGTGCGGCCAGCGCGCCGAAGGCCCACCAGAAACCGGGGCTGCGCGGTTCTTGCGTCTGGGGGTCCAGCAGGGCGTTCAGCATGGCGTTGTCTCCGATGGAATCCATCGTAGATGCCACCCCGGGCGCACGCTTCCCGCGCTCGGCGCAATCCGGTGTAGGACGGGAACGGAACAGATGAGCTTGCCGGCCCGCGCGCCCGTCTCATGTAGCATTTCACCCATGAGCACCGACGCCAACCGCCCCAAGGCCCTCATCGGCTGGCACGAGATGTTCATGGGCGTGGCGTTGCTTGCATCGGCGCGCTCCAAGGACCACCGGGCGCGCAACGGCGCGTCCATCGTCTCGCCGGACCAGCGCATCCTGGGGGTGGGCTACAACGGCCTGCCGCGCGGCTGCGACGACGGCGACCCGGTGTACTGGTCCGACAACGACGAAGACCCTTTCCACTCGCGCCACAGCTACGTGGTGCACGCGGAGATCAACGCCATCCTCAATTGCGTGGTGCACCCGCTGCGCGAGGCGACGATCTACACGACCCAGTTCCCCTGCCCGCGCTGCGCGCAGGCGATCATCCAGGCGGGCATCCGCAACGTGGTGTACCTGCGCGAGAAGAAGCACCACGCCGCCGAGAACCAGGCCGCGCTGAAGATGTTCGCGGCCAGCGGCGTGAAGTGCGAGTCGATGGAAGCGTTCGACCCGGGTGCATACGGCTGGTCGCGCGACCTCGCGGGTGCGCTCCAGCTCGCCCCCATGTCCAGGGGCGAGAACGACGTCTAGCGTTCCTTGCGGCGCACGTAGCCCGCGCGCTTGGCGTCTTCCGGGTAGAAATACTCGATCTGGCCCTTCTTCCACACGCCGAGGAACAGCATGTTCTCGCTGAACGCCTCGTGGTCGTCGGGGGTGAACGGCCGCACGTAGGTGGTGACGACGCCCTGGTAGGGGTTCTCCATGGACTCGAGCGCCTTCTTGAGCGCGTCGCCCTGGGTGCTTCGCGCGATGAAGACGGCGCGAAGCATCAGGTGCACCGCGTCGTAGCTTTGTGCCGCCGACATGAGCGAGCCGATGCGCGGTTCGCCGGCATGGCGCGAGTAGCGCGCGAGGAAGGAGGCGCGGCGCTCGTTGAGCGTGTCGTGGACGATGGTCTGCACCATCATCGTCCCCTCCAGCGCCGCCGGGCCGGCGGCCTCGAGCACGCTGCGGAACGACAGCGGCCAAGGCGCGAAGAACGGGGCGGCCAGGCCGGCTTCCTGCCGCGACTTGACCGCGACGGCCTGTTCGGGGCCTACCGTGTAGGCAACGATCGCGTCCACGCGCGCCTCCTTCGCGGCGCGCATCTGGGCGGCGAGGCTCGCGACGCCCAGGGGAAAGCGGGCCACGTACTTCGCCGCGAGGCCCCGCTTGGCCAGCTCCGACTGCAGGTCGTTCAGCCCGCCGGACCCGTAGCCCGTTTCGTCCGCGAAGATGGCGACGCTCCTGAGCTTGCGCCGGTCCACGATCTCGGACACGAGGAACTTCGCGTTGGTGGCGTCCGGCGGCGCCACGCGGAACACGTAGCTCTGCGCCGCGGGGAACTTCGTCGTCACGGCCGTGCCCTGCGAACACGGCACCATGAGCAGGTTGCGGTTCGCCTGGAACACGTCCAGCGACTTCATCGCGACGCCGGTGTTGCAAAAGCCGATCGTGAAGTCCACCTTCTCGCGCAGCACGAGGTCCTGCGCCGCCTTCAGGCCGGTCTCGGGGTCGGCCTTGTCGTCGCGCACGACGAGCTCGAGCTTGCGGCCGAGGTAGCCGCCGACCTCGTTGATCTCCTTGACCGCGAGCTCGGCGCCGTAGCGGACGCTGTTGCCGAAGTCGGCCGAGCCGCCGGTGAACGGGCCGATCAGGCCCACGCGGACCGGCTGCGCCGCAGCCGCGGTTGCGAGCCCCAGGCTCGCGGCAGCCACGAAGGCCAGGGTGCGCGGCGACGCGAAAAAGCCGCCGCGGGTTGCCGGGTTGCGATCCATCATTCAGCCCTCCAGGACGGGACTGAATCTATCGAGCGACGCCCTCCACTGCCACGATACGGACGTCTCGATCAGTCGAGCTTGATGTTCGCTTCCTTCACCACCTTGCCCCAGCGCGCCAGCTCCTCGGCCATGTACGCCGCCATCTCCTCGGGCGTGGAAGACGCCGGCTCCACGCCCGCATCCTCCAGCGCCTTGCGCGTGTCGGCGCTGCCCATGGCCTTCGCGACTTCGGCATTGAGCTTCATGACGACCTCGCGCGGCGTGCCCGCGGGCGCGAGCAGCGCAAGCCATACCGAAGCGTCGTAATCGGGCACGCCGGCTTCCTTCATCGTGGGGACGTCGGGCAAGGTGGGCCAGCGCTTGCCGGTGGTCACGGCCAGCGCGCGCAACCGTCCCGCGGGCACCTGCGCCAGCGCATTGGGCACGCCCGCGAAGCTGCTCTCGACCACACCCGCGACGAGGTCCTGCGCGGCGCCGCCGCTGCCGCGATAGGGCACGTGCTTCAGCGGCGCGCCGGTGAGTGCGACGAACAGGCCGCCCATCAGGTGCTGCGCGCTGCCGTTGCCAGACGACGCGTAGTGCACCTGGTTCGGCTGCGCCTTCGCCAGCGCGATGAACTCCTGCACGTTCTTCGCGGGCACTTTCGGGTTCACGAGCAGCACATACGCCGAGTCCGCGAGCTTGCCGACGACACTGAAGCTCTTGAGCGGGTCGTACGGCAGCGACTTGTAGATCCAGGGGCTGATCACATGCGTGCTGGACACCATGAGCAGCGTGTAGCCGTCGGGCGCCGACTTCGCGACGAAATCCGTGCCGATGGTGGAACCGGCGCCGGGCTTGTTGTCGACGACGACCTGCTGCCCCATCGCAACGGAGAGCTTCTGCCCGAGGATGCGCGCGACGACGTCGGTGAAGCCACCGGGCGCGAAAGGCACGACGAGCCGGATCGGCTTGTTCGGGTACGAGGCCTGCGCCGTGCCGGCCAGGGGAGCGATTGCGAGCACGGCACTGAGGAGAACTGCGCGGACCGTGTTTCGCATCGCTTCATCCCCCTGTGTACACCGGGTCGGGCAGCGTGAAGAACGAATGCAGGATGTGGTAGACCATCATGTAGTTCTTCTGCTGGAAGCTCGCGTGCGAGATGCCCTTCATCACGCTGAACTGCTTGTTGGTGTTGGGCAGGCGCTTGAAGAACTCTATCAGGTCATCGAACGCCGCGATGCCGTCGTACTCGCCGCGCAGGATGATCGTGGGCACGTCGATCTTTTCCGGGTCGACGAGCGGCAGCTTCGAGCACATGTCGACGTACGTGCCGGTCGGCAGCGAGTCGTCGAGCGTGAGGATCGCGTCGGCGAAAGCTTCGACCGTCGCGTCGTCCGCGGTGCCGGGGTGGTCGCGGTTGAAGATGCTGTGCACGAAGGCGCGGTCGGCGGGCCGGCGGTTCTTCGCCAGGAACTCGGGCAGCTTCTTGCGCCGCTGCTCAAGCGTGTGCGCGCCCTCGCCTGTCCAGACGAATGCGTCGAGTGCGAGCTTCGCCACGCGGTCCGGGTGGCGCTGCGCGAACAAGGCCGCCTTCAGCGCGCCGGAAGAGATGCCGTACATGAGGAACTGCTTCACCCCGGTCACGCGCGTCACGTACTCCGTGCCCGCCGCCAGGTCGTCGGCGCCGCAACTGATGTCGCTGTTGTGGTCGCGGTGCTTGGAGGAGCGGCCGTAGCCCTCGTTGTCCATGGTCCACGTGTCGTAGCCCTGGTCGGTGAACCAGTCCATCGCCGACGAGTAGGGCCGCCCGGGAACGTGGAGGTCGAACGTGGGCTGCGAAGCCATCGACGAACCGTGCACGAAGAAAACCGTCCCCTTGTGCGGGACGCCGTCCTTCGCCTTCTTGTGCCACAGGAACAGGCGCACGTCGTCGCCCTTGTTCGTCCAGTGCTCGGTGCCGCCGGACCACGTAACTGCTGCCATCGGGACCTCCTGATGCGGCGGATTCTGTCAGGAAGCAGTTGGCGTGCTAACCGTGTTTCCCCTGCCCGTCGATGACCACGCGGTCGACCACGCGGTCGTCGCCGAGCACGATCATCGCGAAGAGCAGTTCGTCCAGCGAACCCGCGTTCGCCGTCTTGCGCGCGAGCAGGGGCGTGGCCTTCGGGTCGAGCACCACGAAGTCCGCCTCGCAGCCGGGCTGCAGGTTGCCGATCACGCCACCCAGGCCGAGCGCCTCGGCGGCGCCCGCCGTGTGCTGCCACCACAGCTCCTGCGGCGGCAGGCTCACGCCGGGCTTGGTCTGCCCCTCGCGGCCCACGTAGTACGCGGCCAGCATGGTGTGGAAAGGGCTGAAGCTGGTGCCGCCGCCGACGTCGCTGGCGAGGCCGTGTTTGAAGCCGATGCGCCGGGCGCCTTCGTAGTCGAAGAAGCCGCTGCCGAGGAACAGGTTGCTGGTGGGGCTCACCGCGGCGGCCGAACCCGTGTCCCGCATCAGCGCCCGGTCGGCATCGTCGAAGTGGATGCAGTGCGCGTAGATGGCACGCTCGCGCATCAGGCCGAAGTCGTCGTAGATCGAGAGGTAGCTGCGTGCCGAGGGAAACAGCTCGCGCGCCCAGCGGATCTCGTCGCGGTTCTCCGCCACGTGCGACTGGATCCAGACGTCCTTGTGCTGCGCCGCGAGTTCACCGGCACCGCGCAGCTGCGCCTCGCTGCAGCTCGGCGCGAAGCGCGGCGTGATGGCGTAGCCCAACCGGTCCACGCCGTGCCAGCGACGGATCAGTGCTTCCGTGTCGACGAGCGATTGTTCCGTCTCGTCGCGCACACCGTCGGGCGAGTGCCGGTCCTGCAGCACCTTGCCCGCGATGAGGCGCATGCGGCGCTCCTGCGCGGCTTCCATCAGCGCATCGACCGAGTGCGGGTGCGAAGTGGCGAACGCCAGCGCGCTCGTCACGCCGTTGCGCTGCAGCTCGTCGAGGAAGACCTGGGCCACGCCCACCGCATACGCGTGGTCGGCGAAGCGCGACTCGTGCGGGAAGGTGTAGTTCTCCAGCCAGGGCAGCAGGCCTTCGGCGGGAGAGCCGATCACGTCGGTCTGCGGGAAGTGGATGTGCAGGTCGATGAAGCCGGGCGCGAGGATGCGCCCCGGGAAGTGTTCGACCGTGATGCCGGGGTAGTTGGGCGCGAGCTGGTCATAAGCACCCACCGCCCGCACGACCTTGCGCCCGGAAGCATCGGGCCCGACCACGAGCAGGCCGTCACTCTCGTAGACGGCCTCGCGGTCCCGGAAGCGGAGGATGGCGGCGCGATACGCTCTCATGGCCCCCTATTGTGGGAGCTTGCCGGCCACGCCCGATACCAGTTCCTTCATATTCAGTATCTGCTCGTCGGTCATGGTGCCGAAGGGCTTGAGCTTGCCGCTCGCGATGTCGCGCTGGCGCGCCAGCACCTCGTCCTGCACCGCCTTGGGCACCTTGGGGCCGAAGCCTTCCACGCGCACCATGCCTTCCTTCACGCCGCCCCACACGTTGCCCGGCTTCCAGGTGCCGTCGAGCACCGCCTTGGCGCGCTGCGTGTAGTAGTCGCCCCAGTGGTGCGTCACCGCGAGCAGCTGCGCGTCGGGCGCGACCTTGCGCATGTCGGAGTGGTAGCCGATGGCGAGCTTGCCGCGCTCCTGCGCGGCGGCCATGACGGCCGTGCTGCCGGTGTGGAAGGCCAGCACGTCGGCGTCCTGGTTCATGAGCGTGATCGCCGCGTCGCGTTCCTTGGCAGGGTCGAACCACGTGCCGAGCCACACGACCTTGACGGTCGCCTTCGGGTCCACCGAGCGCATGCCGAGCGTGAACGCGTTGATGCCTTGCAGCACTTCGGGGATCGGGAAGCCGGCGACGTAGCCCGCGACATGCGTCTTCGTCATGCGGCCGGCCGCGATGCCCGCGAGGTAGCGGCCTTCGTAATAGCGGGCGTTCGCGACCGACACGTTGTCCGCGGTCTTGTAGCCGGTGATCGACTCGAACTTCACGCCCGGGAATTCCTTGGCCACCTTCAGCGTCGGCTCCATGTAGCCGAAGCTGGGCGTGAAGATGAGCTTGTGGCCTTGCTGCGCGAGGTCACGGATCACGCGTTCGGCATCCGGCCCCTCGGGCACGTTCTCGACGTAGGTGGTCTTGACCTTGTCGCCGAGCGCCTTGTCGACCGCCTTGCGGCCTTCGTCGTGCTGGCGCACCCAGCCCGCGTCGCCCAGCGGCGCGACGTAGACGAAGCCGACCTTGAGCGGCTCGGGTTTCTGGGCGAACAGGGGAATGGCAAAACAGGCGGCCGCGAGCGCGGCAGCGAGGTTTTTGTACATGGTGGTCCTCTACATGGCCCCGGGTTGGCAGGAAAAGCAAAAGGCCGCCGGGGCGCGACCTTTGCCCGTGATTTTACCCGCCGCGGGCCGCGAAGGCGGCATCGAGCCGCTGCACGTACTCCCGCTTCTTCGCGTCGTCGGCGAAGCTGCCTTCGAAGCTGTTCTTCGCGAGCCGGTACGCGTGCGCCTTCGTGAGCCCCGTCGCCTCGAACGTCTGCACGAAGTTGTCGTTCATGTAGCCGCCGAAGTAGGCCGGGTCGTCGGAGTTGAGCGTGGCGCACAGGCCCGCATCCAGCAGCTGGCGAATGTTGTGCTCCTTGAGCGTCGGGAACACGCACAGCTTCAGGTTGGACAGCGGGCACACGGTCAGCGGGATGCGGTCCTTGGCCAGCCGCTGCACGAGCGCGGGGTCCTTCACCGATTGCACGCCGTGGTCGATGCGCTCGACCTTCAGCACGTCGAGCGCCGACCACACGTACGCGGGCGGGCCTTCCTCACCCGCATGCGCGACGAGGTGCAGCCCCTGCTGCCGGCACTTCGCGAACACGCGCGCGAACTTTTCCGGCGGGTGCCCGACTTCGCTCGAGTCGAGCCCCACGCCGATGAACTTGTCGCGGTAGGGCAGCGCCTGCTCCAGCGTGTCGAACGCCTCTTCCTCGGACAGGTGCCGCAGGAAGCACAGGATCAGCTCCGCATCGATGCCCAGCTGCGACTTCGCATTCGTGCACGCGCGGTGCAACCCGTTGATCACGGTCTCCATCGACACGCCGCGCGCGGTGTGGGTCTGCGGGTCGAAGAAGATCTCGGCACGGATCACGTTGTCCGCCTTGGCACGCAGCAGGTAGGCCCAGGCCATGTCGTGGAAATCCTGCTCCTTGAGCAGCACGCTCGCGCCGGCGTAGTAGATGTCGAGGAAGCTCTGCAGGTTGGTGAAAGCGTACGCCTTGCGCAGGTCCTCGACGCTCGCATACGGGATGGCGACGCCGTTGCGCCTTGCCATCTCGAAGATCAGCTCAGGCTCCAGCGAGCCCTCGATGTGGATGTGCAGTTCGGCCTTGGGCATGGCCCGCAGCAGCTCGGTCAGGTTCTGGGTCATCGTCGTGCTCCCCGGAAAGCAGAAGGCCGCCCGCAGGCGGCCCTCGCGCAGGCGTTGGCGCCTAGCTTACTTCTTCTCGCCGGGGACCTTGCCCTCGACACCCTTCACGTAGAAGTTGATCCCCGTGAGGAACTTGTCGTCCGCCACCGCGTCCTTCGCCAGCACTTCCTTGCCGGTGTTGTCCACGATCGGGCCCCTCCAGATGACGAAGCTGCCGTCCTTCAGGCCCGCCTTCACCTTCTCGAGTGCCTGCTTGGCGTCGTCCGGCACGTCGGCGGCCACGGAGACGAAGTCGATCGCGCCTTCCTTCACGCCCCACCACGCCTGGCCGGTCGTCCACTTGTTCTCCAGCGCGTCGCGCACGGCCTTGATGTAGTACGGGCCCCAGTTGATCACGGCGGAACCGAGGTGCGCCTTCGGGCCGTAGCTCGTCATGTCGCTGTCCCAGCCGAACGCGCGCTTGCCCATGCTCTCGGCCGTCTTCAGCACGGCGGGCGAGTCGGTGTTCTGCATCAGCACGTCGGCGCCGCCGTTGATGAGGGCCGTGGCCGCTTCGGTTTCCTTCGGCGGGTTGAACCAGTCGCCCACCCAGACCACCTTGGTCTTGACCTTCGGGTTGACCGACTGCGCACCCATCGTGAAGCTGTTGATGTTGCGCACCACCTCGGGGATCGGGATCGAGCCGACCACGCCGAGCGTGTTGCTCTTGGTCATCTTGCCCGCGATCACGCCGGCCATGTACGCGCCCTCGTAGGTGCGGCTGTCGTACGTGCGCATGTTCTCCGACGTCTTGTAGCCGGTGGCGTGCTCGAACTTCACGCCCTTGTTCTCGGCGGCCACCTTGGCCATCGGCTCCATGTAGCCGAACGTGGTGCCGAAGATCAGCTTGTTGCCCTGCGCCACCATGTCGCGCATCACGCGCTCGGCGTCGGCGCTTTCGGGCACCTTCTCCACGTAGCTGGTGACGACCTTGTCGCCGAACTCCTTCTCGATGGCCTTGCGCCCGTTGTCGTGCGCGAAGGTCCAGCCGCCGTCGCCCACCGGGCCGACGTAGGCGAAGGCGATCTTCAGGGGTTCGGGCTTTGGCGCCGGGGCCGGCGCAGGCGCAGCGGCCGTAGGCGCCGGGGCGGGCGCGGGCGCTTCCGTCTTGCCGCAGCCCGTGAGGGCGGCGGTCGCGGCGGCGAGCGCGGCGAGTTGCAGCAGGGTACGTTTCCTGGCGTCGGTCATTTCCTTCTCCGAGAGGCTATCGACTGTGAACCCGGGATTATGAGCCGGGATAGAAAGGCTTTCCAAGCGAGGCCGGCATGTTGATGCGGATCCACGCCGGGTTGCGCGAGATCAGCGCCAGCACGGCGACCGTCGCCACGTAGGGCAGCATGTTCAGGAACTGGCTGGCCACCTCCACGCCCGTGCCCTGCAGGTGGAACTGCAGCATGGTCACGCCGCCGAACAGGTAGGCGCCAAGCAACACGCGTGCCGGCCGCCAGGTGGCGAAGGTGGTCAGGGCCAGCGCGATCCAGCCCTTGCCGGCCACCATGCCTTCCACCCACAGCGGCGTGTAGATGATCGAGAGGTAGGCACCGGCCAGGCCGCAGAGTGCGCCGCCCGCGACGACCGCGCCGAGGCGGATCAACCGCACCTTGTAGCCCAGCGCGTGCGCCGACTCGGGCGACTCGCCCACCGAGCGCAGTACCAGCCCGGAGCGCGAGCGGTCCAGGAACCAGATCAGGCCGACCGTCAGCGCGATCGCGACGTACACCATCGGGTGCTGGCGGAACACGGCGGGCCCGAGGAGCGGGATGTCGCCCAGCCCCGGGAAGGCGAAGCTCGGCCGCGTGGGCAGTTTCTCCTGCACGTACTGGATGCCGGCGAACGCCGAGAAGCCCGCACCGAACAGGCTGAGCGCCAGCCCCGTCGCGTACTGGTTGGTATTGAGCCAGATGACGAGCACGCCGAAGATCGCCGCCAGCAGCGCCCCCGTGCCCATCCCGGCCGCAAAGCCGACCCAGTCGTTGCCCGAGTGCACCACCGCGGCAAAGCCGGCGATGGCGGCGCACAGCATCATCCCCTCGGCGCCGAGGTTCACGATGCCGGCCTTCTCGTTGATCAAGAGGCCCAGCGCCGCGATGGCCAGCACGGTGCCGGCGTTCAGCGTGGCGGCGATGAGCAGTGCATACGACTCCATCACGCCCCCTTCAGGTGAGCGCGGCCGAACCGCACGCGATACGCGATCAGCGTGTCGCAGGCCAGCAGCGTGAACAGCAGCAGGCCCTGGAACACGCCCGTGAGCGACTTCGGCAGGCCCAGGCGCGACTGCGCGAGTTCGCCGCCGATGTAGAACATGCTCATGAGAACGGCGGAGAACACCATCCCCACCGGGTGCAGCCGGCCGACGAAGGCGACGATGATCGCCGCGAAGCCGTAGCCCGCCGGCACATAGGGGGTGAGCTGGCCGATCGGCCCCGCCACTTCCAGCGCGCCCGCCAGGCCCGCCGCGCCCCCGGACACCAGCAGCGCCAGCCACAAAGCCTTGCGCGACGAGAAACCCGCATAACGCGCGGCGTGCGGTGCCAGCCCGCCCACCTGCTGCGCGAACCCGGCGCGCGTGCGGAACAGGAACACCCACAGCGCCGCAACGCCGGCCAACGCGAGGAACAGGCCGATGTTCACGCGCGAGCCCTCCACCAGCCGGGGCACCTGCGTCACCAGCTCGAAGGTCTTGCTCTGCGGGAAGTTGTAGCCGCGCGGGTCCTTCCACGGCCCGAACACGAGGTAGCCCAGCATCTGCTCGGCCACGTACACGAGCATCAGGCTCACGAGGATTTCGTTGGCGTTGAAGCGGTCCCGCAGGAACGCCGTGACCGCCGCCCAGGCCATGCCGCCCAGCACGCCCGCGAGCAGCACCGCGACCACGATCCAGCGCCCGGTGTCCTTCTGCGCGAGCAGCGCGACGCCGCCGGCAACGATCGCGCCGACCACGAACTGCCCTTCCGCGCCGATGTTCCACACGTTGGAGCGGAAGCACACCGCCAGCCCCAGCGCGACCAGCAGCAGCGGCGTGGCCTTCACCATCAGCTCGCCGATGCGGTAGCCGCTGCTGACCGGCTCCCAGAAGAACACCTGCAGCCCGCGCACCGGGTTCTTGCCGAGCGCGGTGAACAGGATCACGCCGAGCACCACGGTGATCACCAGCGCGAGCAGCGGCGAGGCGATGCTCCACACGCGCGAAGGCTCCGGGCGGACTTCAAGCCGCAGCATGCGCGCCCTCCCACAACCCGCTCATCCACTCGCCGATCTGCGCGACCGTGGCCTGCGCGCGCGGTACCGGCGGCGACAAGCGCCCCTTCGCGATCACGTAGAGGCGGTCGCTCACCTCGAACAACTCTTCGAGCTCCTCGCTCACGACCAGCACGGCGCAACCTTCGTCGCGCAGCTGGAGCAGCTCGGCACGGATCTGCGCCGCCGCGCCGACGTCGACGCCCCAGGTGGGCTGCGAGACGATCAGCAGCTTGGGTTTCGCGTCGATCTCGCGGCCGACGATGAATTTCTGCAGGTTGCCGCCGGAGAGCGATTTCGCCGCCGCATCGGGTCCGCCTGCCTTGACGTTGAAGCGCTGGATCAGGTCCTGCGCCTGCGCGCGCAAGCCCTTCACATTCACCCAGCCGCTTTTGCCCACCGACTCGGTGCGCGTGAGCAGCAGGTTCTGCGCGAGCGAGAGCGTCGGCACGGCGCCGCGGCCCAGCCGCTCCTCGGGCACGAAATGCAGCCCGAGGTGGCGGCGATGCGCCGGCCCCCAGCGGCCGACGCCTTTGCCGCCCACCCGGATCGCATCCGGCGCGGCGCGCCTGTCCTCGCCCGAAAGCGCATACAGCAGCTCGCGCTGGCCATTGCCGGACACACCGGCGATGCCCACGACCTCCCCCGCACGCACTTCGAGCGACACGTTGTCCAGGTCCACGCCGAACTGGTCTTCGCGCGGCAGGCTCAGGCCCGCCACGCGCAGCACCGTCTCGCCCGGCTGGCGGTCGTGGTGCTCCAGCTCGGGCGGCTCGGCGCCGATCATCATCTTCGACAACGAGGCATTCGTTTCCTGCCGCGGGTCGCACACGCCCGTGACCTTGCCGCCGCGCATCACCGTGCAGGCCGTGCACAGCTCGCGGATCTCGTGCAGCTTGTGGCTGATGTAGAGAATGCTGCAGCCCTCGGACGCCAGCTTCTTCAGCACGACGAAGAGCTTCTCCACGGCCTGCGGCGTCAGCACCGACGTGGGCTCGTCGAGGATCAGCAGCTTGGGATTGGTGAGCAGCGCACGGATGATCTCCACGCGCTGCATCTCGCCGACCGACAGCGTGTGCACCGGCCGCGACGGGTCAACGTCGAGCCCGTACTCCGCCGCCTTGGCGCGGATGCGCCCGGTCACGTCCACGAGCGAGATGCCGCGCTCCAGCCCCAGCCAGACGTTTTCCGCCACCGTCAGCGTGTCGAACAGGCTGAAGTGCTGGAACACCATGCTGATGCCGCGCGTCCGCGCCTCCTGCGGGTTGTGGATGTGCACGGGCTGGCCGTCGAACGACACGCTGCCCTCGTCGGGCTTGACCGCGCCGTAGATGATCTTCATCAGCGTGGACTTGCCCGCGCCGTTCTCGCCGAGCACCGCGTGCGTTTCGCCCGGCTGCACCACGAGCGACACGTCGTCGTTGGCCACGACGGCGGGGTAGCGCTTGGTGATGTGCGAGAGCTGCAGGCGCGGCGTCATCGGTGCGGCCGCCTTTGCTTCAGGCCGGCGGCGACCGACTTCACGCGCTCGCGCAGCCACTTCGCCGAAGCGGAGGCGTGCGAGCGTTCATGCCAGAGCTGGTAGTACACGAGGGGCGGGAACTTCACGGGGCAATCGAGGATTGTCACCGCAAGGGCGCCGTTAAACCTTTCGCAGAACTGCCGGCCGGTGGTCAGCACGAGCAGCGTGGACTCCACCATGCGCGGGATGAGGCCGAAGTGCGGACAGCGGGCCGTGATGTTGCGCTGCAGGCCCTGCCCTTCGAGGTATTCGTCGATCACGCCGCGCGCGCCGGGGTGTGTGGGGGTCGGCGCGATGTGCTCGGCTTCCAGCCAGCTCTCCTTCGTCCAGCCGCGACGCACCGCCGGGTGGCCCTTCGCGACGAGGCAGACGACGTCGTCCGTGAACAGCTCGCCGCGATGCAGGTCGTCCGGCGGCTGCAGCCAGTTCCCGATGACGACGTCGATGTCGCCCTGCGCGAGGTGCGCGTGGTAGTCGGCACTGGCGGCCAGCGGGTGGATCTCGAAGCGGCAGCGTGGCGCCTCGGCCTTCACCTGCGCGAGCAGCTGCGGCAGGAACAGCGGGTCCAGGTAGTCGCTGGCCGCGATGCGGAAGGCGCCGGTGGCGGTCTGCGGGTCGAAAGCACGCGCATCCGTGAACATCATCTCGGCGGCACGAAGGATGCTTGCGCTCGGCTCGATCATGCGCAGCGCCGCGTCGGTGGGCACCATGCCGGAGCCCGAGCGCACCAGCAGCGGGTCCCCCGACAGCTCGCGCAGGCGCTTGAGCGCGGCGGACACGGCCGGCTGGTACATCCCCAGCCGCAGGGCGGCTTTCGAAACGCTGCGTTCGGCAAGCACGGTATGGAGCACCCGGATGAGATGGAGGTCGATCTTGTCGAAAAGCGCCGGGTCTCTCATACCTGGGGTGCGATCCGGCCCATACGCCGCGGCGTATGCTTCAGGCCAGCGCTTCTCCTTATCTTTCAGGGAATGCAATTGCAGACGATCCGCTTCGTACGCCGTGGGCAGCTCGTCAGCGTGGGCAATGTAACACCCAGCCGCACGCTGCTGGAAGTCCTGCGCGAGGACCTCGCCGCCTGCGGCACCAAGGAGGGCTGCGGCGAGGGCGACTGCGGCGCCTGCACCGTCGTGGTCGGCGAGCCCGAGGGGGGCAAGCTGCGCTATCGCGCCATCAACAGCTGCATCGCGCTGGCGTCCTCGGTGGACGGCAAGGCGCTGTGGACGGTCGAAGACCTCGCGGCCGACGATGGGACGCTACATCCGGCGCAGGAAGCGATGGTGCAGTGCCACGGGTCGCAATGCGGCTTCTGCACGCCGGGGTTCGTGATGAGCCTGTTCGGCATGTACCAGAACCACGTCGCGCATGGCCGGCCGATCACGCGTGAACTGGCGCAGGAAGAGCTCTCCGGCAACTTGTGCCGCTGCACCGGGTACCGGCCGATCCTCGATGCGGCGCAGGCGATGGCCTCGCTGCCGGCCGCGCGCATCGACGAAGCCGAAGTGCTCGCCCTCCTCGGCCGTCATCCCCGCGGAGGCGGGGATCCAAAGCGTTCAGGGAAGCCTTGGATTCCCGCCTCCGCGGGAATGACGCTGGCGCAACTGCTGGCGCGACGTGCAGCCGAACCTGCCGCGCAGGTCGTCGCCGGTACCACCGACGTCGGCCTGTGGATCACCAAGCAGCACATGCAGTTCCCGCAGGTGCTCGACGTCACGCGTTGCGAGGAGCTCAGGCGCGTCGAGCGCTACGAGAACCACCTCGCCATCGGCGCGGCCGTCACGCTGACCGCTGCGTTTTCAGCACTGGTCGAAGACCGCCCGCAGCTCAAGACCTTCGCCAACCGCTTCGCCGGCCTGCCCGTGCGAAACGCCGGCACGCTGGGCGGCAACGTCGCCAACGGCTCGCCGATCGGCGATTCGATGCCGCTGCTCATTGCCCTCGGCGCGCACGTGGTGCTCATGAGCGTTCACGGCCACCGCGACCTGCCGCTGGAGCAGTTCTACACCGGCTACCGCGAGAACATCCTCGCGCCCGACGAGATCCTCGCGTGGATCAAGGTACCGCGGCCCCGCGTGGGCGAGCTGATGCGCGTCTACAAGATCAGCAAGCGTTTCGACGACGACATCTCGGCGGTGTGCCTCGCGATCTCGATGCATCTCGAGGACGGCGTGGTTGCCGGCGTGCGCATCGGCGCAGGGGGTGTCGCCGCGACACCCGCGCGAGCCGTGCAAGCCGAAGCCGCACTCGTGGGCCAACCCTGGAACGAAGCCGGGGCACGACGCGCGGCCGACGCCCTGCGCGCCGAATTCAAGCCGATCTCCGACATGCGCGCGTCGGCCGCGTACCGCAGCGAGGTGCTCGGCAACCTCATGCACCGCTTCTGGCTGGAAAGCCAGGGCGCGCGCGACATCAACCTCGAGGCGCTCGCAACGTGAACGCGCCGGAGAAGATCCTCGCCCCCGCGATCGGCGCTTCGCAGCCGCACGAAAGCGCCCGCGCGCACGTCACCGGCACGGCAACCTACATCGACGACATCCCGGAGATCAAGGGCACGCTGCATGCCGCGCCGATCCTGTCGAACGTTGCACACGGCAAATTGCGTGGGGTCGACACGCGCGAAGCCGAAGCGATGCCCGGCGTGCGCGGCATCGTGCTCGCCCGCGACATCCCGGCCGACCCGGTGCTCGCCACGTTCGTGCACGACGAACCGATCTTCGCGCGGGACAAGGTGGAGTTCATCGGGCAGGTCATCGGCCTCGTCGTGGCCGACACCGTGATGGAAGCCCGCCGCGCCGCACGCAAGGTCAAGCTGGACATCGAGCCGCTCGAAGCCATCCTCACCACGCACGACGCCATCCGCGCGCAGAGCTTCGTGCTGCCGCCCGTCACCGTGAAGCGCGGCGAGCCCGATGCCGCGCTCGCGCGCGCGCCGCACCGGCTGCAGGGCACGCTCGAAGTGGGCGGCCAGGAGCACTTCTACCTTGAAGGCCAGGTCGGCTACGTGGTGCCGCTGGAGCAGGACCAGTGGCACGTCTACTCCAGCACGCAGCACCCGGGCGAAGCGCAGCACTGGGTCGCGCACGCGCTCGGCCTGCCGACGAGTGCCGTGAAGGTCGAGTGCCGACGCATGGGCGGCGGCTTCGGCGGCAAGGAAACGCAGTCCGGCCACATCGTCGTGTGGGCGGCCATCGCGGCGAAGAAGCTGCGCCGCCCCGTGAAGCTGCGCCTCGACCGCGACGACGACTTCATGGTGACGGGCAAGCGCCACCCGTTCACGTACGAATACGACGTCGGCTTCGACGACAGCGGCCTCGTCACCGGCATGAAGCTCGTGCTGGCCGCCAACTGCGGCTGGTCCGCCGACCTGAGCGGCCCGGTCGCCGACCGCGCGGTCTTCCACGTCGACAACGCCTATTACCTGTCGGACGTGGAGATCGTCTCCTACCGCTGCAAGACGAACATCCAGAGCCACACCGCCTTCCGCGGCTTCGGTGGGCCGCAGGGGATGATCGTCACCGAGGCCATCCTCGGCGACATCGCGCGCACTTTGAAGCTCGACCCGCTCGACGTGCGCAAACGCAACCTGTACGGCATCGGCACGCGCGACACGACGCACTACCAGATGAAGGTGGAGGACAACATCCTCGAGCCGCTCATCTCTCGGCTCGAGGCTTCTTGCCAGTACCGCGCGCGGCGCGAAGAGGTGGCGCGCTTCAACGAGCAATCGCCCGTCGTCAAACGCGGCATCGCGCTCACGCCGGTGAAATTCGGCATCTCCTTCACCGCCACCTTCTTCAACCAGGCCGGCGCGCTGGTGCACGTGTACACCGACGGCAGCGTGATGGTGAACCACGGCGGCACCGAGATGGGCCAGGGCCTGAACACCAAGGTGGCGCAGATCGTCGCGGACGAGCTCGGCGTGCCGCTGGAGCGCGTGCGCGTCACCTCGGCCGACACGAGCAAGGTGCCCAACGCCAGCGCCACCGCCGCGTCGAGCGGCACCGACCTCAACGGCCGCGCCGCGCAGTTCGCCGCGCGCCAGGTGCGCGAGCGACTCGCCCGGTTCGTCGCCGAAAAGCAGGAGTGCGAGCCCGGCCAGGTGATCTTCGCCGCCGGCCAGGTGAGCACGCCCTCCACGCACATGACGTTCGAGCAGCTGGTCGACGACGCCTACAAGTCGCGCGTGCAGTTGTGGAGCGACGGCTTCTACAAGACGCCCAAGATCCACTACGACAAGGTCACGCTCACCGGCCGCCCGTTCTACTACTTCGCCTACGGCGCCGCGTGCACCGAAGTCGCGATCGACACGTTGACCGGCGAGAACCGCGTGCTCAAGGTCGACATCCTCCACGACGTCGGCCACTCGATCAACCCGGCGCTCGACCTCGGGCAGATCGAGGGCGGCTTCGTCCAGGGCATGGGCTGGCTCACCACGGAAGAGCTGGTCTGGACCGACAAGGGCTACCTGGCGACGCACGCGCCCAGCACGTACAAGATCCCGGCCACGGGCGACTGGCCGCCGCACTTCAAGGTCGAGTTCTGGCCCGAAGCCAACCGCGAGGACAACGTGGGCGGCAGCAAGGCGGTGGGCGAGCCGCCTTTCATGCTGGCGATCAGCGTGTGGGAGGCTTTGCGCGACGCCGTGGCTTCGGCGCGCGGTGCGGCTACTGTCCGGCTGGACGCGCCTGCGACGGCGGAACGCGTGCTGGGCGCGCTGCGCTGAGCGGGGACTGCGAAGGCGTGAGCCGGCTCGTCGCCGGCGCCTGGAAAGCCTGCATCACCGCGAAGCGCGAGGCGCTCGGGAACACGCCCTGCCGCTCGGGGTCGGTCGTGCAGAAACCCCGCGTCGAGCCGTCGTGGCGGAAGGTGGAAGCGTTCATGCGCCGGATTTTCCGCACGCACCCCCTTGCCGGGAAGCTTCCCGGCCCAAGTCGCGGAGTTGTCCTACACAAGCTCATCCATTCACGCGAGCCGGTACACGATCGGCATCGCCGCCACGCGGTGGGCCGCGAAGGTGTCCAGCAGCCGCCGCCGCAGGCCCGCGGGCCACAGCAGCCAGCGCAGGAGGTCGCCGAGCCGCTCCCAGCGCGAGTGGCTGATCAAGGTGTACTGCGAGCGGGAGCGGGGCCGCAGCGCGACGGCGTTGTCGAGGCCCGCGGCGGCCTGCAAGGTGCCGGCGGCGACCTTCCAGGCGGCCACCGTGCTGTCGACCGAGTCGGCGAACAAGTAGCTGAACAGGAAGAAGCCGGGCCGCGTGTGGTCCACCGGCCCGATACGCCGCGCATTCGTGGCGGTGACCACGTGCGAGAAACGCGCGTTCGCGTCCAGCATGTGCCGCAGCATCGCGAACGCGGGGTCGCGCATCACCTGCTCCGCGGTCTCGTCGTCGGCGCATTCGATGAGGATCGCGAGGTCATAGCGCGCCACCCGCACGCAGCCCTCGCTGTCCTCGAGGAAGGCGCTGCGCGAGGGCGCGACGAAGAGCGCATCGAAGACGGCCGTGTCCAGCACACCGGGCAGCTCGGCGAGTTCGCGGCAGCGCAGCTTGCAGCGCCGCGCCAGGTGCTTCTTGTGCGTGCTGGACGGCAGGAACGCCGGCCGCGCGTCCACTTCCGCGGCGATGTGGATGAACACGGACGTGGACGGGTCCATCAGCTTCGGCGCGTTCATGGATGCACCTCCTGCGCCACCAGGCCGCGCGAGCGCGTGATGGTGAGCTGCCTGAACCTGCGCACGATCCACAGCTGCAGGTCGTCGATGTACGTGAACACGGCCGGCACCACCAGCAGGCTGAGCAGCGTTGACGTCACCAGCCCGCCGATCACCGCGATCGCCATCGGCGCGCGGAAACTCGGGTCGGCGTCGCCCATGCCCAGGGCCAGCGGCAGCATGCCCGCGCCCATGGCGATGGTGGTCATCACGATCGGGCGGCTGCGCTTGTGGCACGCGTCCACCAGCGCGTCGAAGCGGCTCATGCCCTCGCGGCGCGCGACGATCGCGTATTCGACCAGCAGGATCGAGTTCTTCGTCACCACGCCCATCAGCATGATCAGGCCGATCATCGACGGCATCGACATCGCGCTGTGCGTCACGAGCAGCGCCACGAACGCACCGCCGATCGACAGCGGCAGCGCGGCGAGGATGGTGACCGGCTGCATGAAGTCCTTGAACAGCAGCACCAGCACACCCCAGATGCACAGCACGCCCACCGCCATCGCGATGCCGAAGCTCACGAACAGCGCCTGCATCTCCTGCGCGTCGCCCAGCTCCACCACCCGCACGCCGGGCGGCAGGTGCTTCAGCGCGGGCAGCGCCATCGCCTCCTGGTAGGCCGCGCCGAGGTCGCGCGAACCCAGCTCCACGTCGAGCGTCACGTTGCGGCGGCGGTCCAGTCGCTTGATCTCGGCCGGGCCGCTGTCCATCGTGAGCCTGGCGACTGCCGCCAGCAGCACCGGGCCGTCGCGGCCGGGCAGCGTCAGCCGCTCGAGCGACGCGAGGTCGGCGCGCGCCGCGTCCGGCAGCTTCACGCGCACGGGCACCTGGCGCTCCGTGAGGTTCAGCTTGGGCAGGCCCGTGCTGTAGTCGCCGGCGGTGGCGATGCGCACCGTCTCCGCGATGCTGGCCGATGTGACGCCGAGGTCGGCGGCACGCGCGAAGTCGGGCCGCACGATGATCTCCGGCCGCGCCAGGCTGGCGCTGGAGGACACCGTGCCGATGCCCTTGAGCGTGCGCAGCTCGCGCTCGGCGCGCTGCGCGGCGGAGGCCAGCGCCGCCGGGTCGTCGCCTTGCAGCACGATCTGCATCTTCACGCCGTTGTCGCCCATCAGGCCCACGCCGAAGCGCGCGCCGGGGATCGCGGCGAGCCGGCTGCGGAGCTGCGCCTCCACCTCGCGCACCGACTCGTCGCGCTCGGTGCGATGCACCAGCGTGAGCGTGAGGATCGCGCGGCGCGCTTCGGCCGCCGTGCCGGCGTTGAATGCATCGCCCGCGGCGCCGCCGCCGACGGAGCTGAACACGCGCTGCACGCCCTTGACGCCCCTGGCGATCTCGCGGGCGCGCTCCGCCACCGCCGTCGTCTCCTTCAGCGTGCTGCCGGGCGGCAGCTCGATGGTCAGCTGCGTCTGCGCGCGGTCGGCCGACGGGACGAAGCCGGTGGGCAGCAGGCCGACCAGCGCGATCGAGCCGACGAAGAACAGCGCCGCGCCCGCGGCCGTCACGGCGCGGTGGTGCAGGCACCAGCGCATGGTGCGCATGTACCAGTTCATCAACTTGCCGTCCTGCTCCTCGTGCAGGCCGCCCTTGAGCATGTACGCGGCCATCACCGGCGTGACGAGGCGCGCAACGAGAAGCGAAGCGAGGATCGCGACCACCGCCGTCCAGCCGAACTGCTTGAAGAACTTGCCGGGGATGCCGCCCATGAAGGCCGTCGGCAGGAACACCGCGACCAGCGCGAAAGTGGTGGCGACGACGGCGAGCCCGATCTCGTCCGCCGCTTCCAGCGCCGCCTGCATCGGCGTCTTGCCCATGCGCAGGTGGCGCGAGATGTTCTCCACCTCGACGATCGCGTCGTCGACGAGGATGCCGACCACGAGCGCCAGCGCGAGCAGCGTCACGATGTTGAGCGTGAAGCCGAACCACGCCATGCCCAGGAAAGCGGGGATGGCCGACAGCGGCAGCGCCGCGGCGGCCACGATCGTGGCGCGCCAGTCGCGCAGGAACCACCACACCACCAGCACGGCGAGGATCGCGCCCTCGTACAGCATGTGCATCGAGCCGTCGAAGTTCTCCTTCACCGGCACGGAGTTGTCCACTTCCTGCGCCAGCTTCAGCTGCGGGTTCTCGGCGCCCAGCCTGGCGACCACCGCGCGCACGCCCGCTGCGACGTCGAGTTCGCTCGCACCCTTGGAGCGGTAGACCTCCACGCCGACCACGCGCCGGCCGTCCTGCAGCGCGAGGCTGCGCTGCTCGGCGACGGTGTCGGTGAGCGTCGCCAGCTGGTCCAGCCGCACGCGGCGGCCGTCGGCCAGCGGCAGCTCGAGGGCCGCGAGTTCGGCCGCGGTGCGGACCGTGGCGATCGTGCGCACGCTCTGCTCCGCGCCGCCGACGTCGCCGCGCCCGCCGGGCGCCTCCTGCTGCACCTGCTTCAGGCGCCGCGACACTTCGGCGGCGGACACGTGCAGCGCCGCCATCTTCATCGTGTCCAATTCCACCAGCACTTCGCGGGTGACGCCGCCGACGCGCTTGACGGAGCCGACGCCGGGCACCGACAGCAGCGCCTTGGTCAGCTTGTCGTCGACGAACCAGGAGACCTCCTGCTCGTCGAGCACCGTGGAGCTCGCCGACAGCACCTGTACCACGCGGCCCGCGGTCGCGGCCTTGCTGATGACGGGCTCCTTCAGGTCGCCGGGCAGGTCGGAGCGGATGCGGGTGACCGCGTCGCGCACTTCGGTCAGCGCATCGGACGGGTCCTTCTCGATGATGAACTCGACCTTGATCGAGACTTCGCCGTCGTGCACGCTGGTATGGATGTGCTTCACGCCCTGCACGCTGGCGACCGAGTCCTCGATCTTGCGGGCGACCTCGGTTTCCAGCTGCGCGGGCGCCGCGCCTTCGAGCGTGGCGACCACGCTCACCACCGGCAGTTCGATGTCCGGGAATTCCTGCACCTGGTTGGTCTTGAAGCCCCACAGCCCGGCCAGCGTGAGCAGGCCGAACAGCAGGATGATGACCACCGGGTTGCGGATGGCGTAGGCGGAGAAGTTCATTGGCCCACCACCTTCACGAGGTCGCCTTCGTTGAGGAAGCCCGCGCCGCTGGCCACGATCTGCGTCGTGGGCGCGAGGCCGTCGACGATCTCCACGCGGTCGCTCAGCTGCCGGCCCGTGCGCACCTTCACCTGCGTGACGTGGTTGTCCGGCTTGACGGTGAAGACGTAGTTGAAGCCGTCGCGCAGCACCAGCGCCTGCTGCGGCACCGTCACCGCGGGCGTGCGGCCCAGGCTGAACTGGCCGCGGGCGAACATGCCGGCGCGCAGGCCCTTGGCCGCGGGCAGGTCCACGTACACCAGCGTCGTGCGGGTGCGCGAGTCCACCGTGGGCGCGAGCTGGCGCACCTTCGCGGCAACCTGCGTGCCGTCCGGCGCCTGCACCGTCACCTCGCCACCGGCCGCGACGCGCGTGGCCTCTTCCGGCGTGACCTCGGCGCGCCACTCGAGGCGGCCGCCGCGGATCAGGCGAAACAGCTCCTGGCCCGCGGGCACCACTGCACCGGCCGTGGCCGTGCGCGCGGAGATGATCCCGTCGTCCGGCGCGAGCACGTGCGTCCTCGCGAGGCGCAATTGCTGCGAACGCGCGGCGGCACGCTGCGCCTCGAGGCGCGCCAGCGCCGTCTGTTCGGCCGTGAGGTACTGGTTGACCTCGCGCGCCGACAACGCGCCGCTGTCCGCGAGGCCGCGCGCACGCTCCGCGTTGGCGGTGGCTTCGGCGGCATGCGCCTTCGCTTCGGCAACGCCCGCTTCGATCTGCGCGAGGTCCGCCTGCACCGTCTCGGGCGCGAACGTAGCGAGCACCTGGCCGCGCTTGACGACGTCACCCACGTTCACCAGCACGCTGGCCAGGCGCAGGCCGTTGGCTTCGCTGCCCACGCTGGCTTCCTGCCACGCGGCGATGGCGCCGTTGGCTTCCAGCTGGCGCGGCAGGTCCATGCGCTGCGGCAGGTCCAGCCGCACGGTCAGCGCGGGCGCGACCACCGCAGCCGCCGCCGGTGTGGCGCGCGCCTCGTGCAGCACCATCAGTGCTGTGGCGCTGATGCCGAGCACCGACGTGGCCACCCAGACCAGGGTCATGTTGAAAGGTGTGTTCATGCGAGGTTCTCCGTTCATGAGGCTTCCCAGCCGCCGCCGAGCGCGCGATAGAGGTTGATCCATGCCTGGACGCGCTCCTGCTCCAGGTCGATCAGGGAAATCTGCGACTGCACGTCGCTGCGGCGCGCCTCCTCCAGCTCGAAGAGGCTGGCGAGCCCGCCGCGGTAGCGCGTGTCGGTGGCCTGCAGCGACACGCGAAAGCCTTCGGCCGCGATACGCGCGTCCTGCGCGCGGCCGGCCGTGCTGTGCAGGGACAGCAGCGCGGTCTCCACTTCGCGCACCGCTTGCCGCAGCTTGGCGCGGTACACCACGCCGGCTTCGTCGAACTTCGCGCGCGCCGCTTCCGCCTGCGCCTTGCGCTGGCCGCCGTCGAAGACGGGCAGCACCAGCGAGACGGGGCCGAAGCTCCACACCGAGCCGCTCGCGTTGGACCACGAGGTTTCGGCGTGCGCGCGGCCCACGTTGCCCTGCAGCACCAGGCGCGGCCACTGGCGGGCGCGCGACTGGTCCCAGTCGGCCGAAGCGGCGACGACGTTGCGTTCGGCCGCGAGCAGGTCCGGGCGTTGCGCGAGCGCGCGAGCCGGCACGTCGTTCACTTCGATTTGCGCCGGCCGCGGCAGGCGCGCCGTGGCGGCGGCGAGTTCGGTTCGCAACTGCACTTCGTCGAAACCGGTCATGGCGACGAGCGACTTCACGAGGGCGCTGCACTGGGCCATCAGCTGCGTCGCGCCGGCCCGCGCTTGCGCGGCGCTGGCCCGTGCGAGGGCTTCGTTACCCGGCGACTGCATGCCGAACTGGCGGCTCGCGGACGTGAGCCGCGCGGTCTCCTCGCGCGAGGTCACGTCGATCTGCGTCTGCACCAGCCGCGCCTCGCACGCGCGCAGCTGCGTGTAGCTGGCAGCCACTTCGGCGGCCACCGCAACGCGCGCTTCGTGCCAGCCCGCATCCGCCGCGACGGCGCGGGCATCGGCGGCGCGGGCCCCGGCCCGGTTGCCGCCGAACAGGTCCAGCTCCCACGACCACTGCAGCCCCGCGCTGCCGCTGTTCGCAATGGGCTGCTGCAGCTCGGAGCGGCCGCGGGCGGCGCCCAGGTTGGCGTCCACCGAAGGCAGCAGCGCAGCGCCGGCGGACGTGCGGCTGGCGCGCGACTGTGCGATGCGCGACGCGGCCGCCGCGACGTCCGGGCTGGCGGCCTGCGCCGCATCGACCAGCCGCAGCAGCAGCGGGTCCTCGAACTGCGCCCACCATTGCTGCAGGCTGGCCTTGGCACCGCCGTGGGGCAGCGCTTCGTACCACTGGACCGGCAGCGGGGCTGCGGGCTGCGCCTGCGCGCCGGCGGTGCCGGCCACCAGGGCGGCGGCCAGGGCGATCGTCCATCGTTTCATGTCGGGGCTCCGGGGTTGTCGGCGGTGGGCAGCGGCAGCGCGGCGGCCAGCCAGGCCAGCAGCGCGTCGCCGTCGGCGAAATCCATGCTGTCGCCGCTGGTCATGTGCACGAGGCGGCCGAACATGCGGCCGGCGTCGGCGTCGCGGTGCAGCTGCAGCACGAAGGCGCGGGACTGCGGGTAGGTGGTGACGGGGTTGAGGACCATGGCCGGCAGTGTCGAATCCGCCCGCCGGAAAGTCGTCACGGAACCGTCTGGCTTCGGTCTGGATTCCGTGCGGCGATTGCCTCAGAATGGCCCGAAGCCTGGGGGACCGGATGGACACGCAGCCGCTGCTGGCGCGCTTCGACAACTTCGTGCTGGACGAAGCCAACGCGCGCGTGGAGCGCGACGGCGTCGCGGTGGACCTGCCCCCGCGCGCCTTTGGCGTGCTGTGCGCGCTGGTGCGGCAGGAGGGGCGGCTGGTCGTCAAGAACGCCCTGCTGGACGAGGTGTGGGGCCACCAGCACGTGAGCGAGTCGGTGCTCAAGACCACCATCAGCCAGCTGCGTGCCGCGCTGGCCGACGACCCCAAGACGCCGCGCTACATCGAGACCGCGCCGCGTCGCGGCTACCGCTTCATCGCGAGCACGCTGGGCGCTGCGCCCGCCCCGCCGCCGCCCGGCCCGGCCGCCCACATCACCACGGCGCCCGGCACGCCCATCGTCGGCCGTGAAGCGGCGCTGGCGGTGCTGGATGCGGGCCTGGATTCGGTGTCCGCCGGCGCCTGCCGGCTCGTGCTGGTCGCCGGCGAGCCGGGCATCGGCAAGAGCACGCTGGTCGCCCGCTTCCTGCAGGTGCACCCCGAGGTGAGGCAGGCAGTGGGCCAGTGCATCGAGGCGTACGGCACCGGCGAGCCCTACCTGCCCGTGCTCGACGCGCTCAACGGCATCGCGCGCGGCGCGGGCGCCGGCGAACTGGTGGACCTGATGCGCCGCGTGGCGCCCACGTGGCTGGTGCAGCTGCCGTGGCTGATGACCGATGCCGACCGCGCCAGCCTGCAGCGCGAGGTGGGCGGTGCCACGCAGCAGCGCATGCTGCGCGAGCTGGGCGAGCTGCTGGACCGCTACACCGCGCAGCGGCCGCTGCTGCTGGCGCTGGAGGACCTGCACTGGAGCGACGAAGCCACGGTGCAGCTGCTCGGCTACCTCGCGCGCCGCCGCGGCAGCGCGCGGCTGCTCGTGGTGGGCACGCTGCGGCCCGCGGAGGTGATCGCATCGGGCCACCCGCTGCACGGGCTGCGCCAGGAGCTGCATGCGCACCGGCTCTACGACGAGATCGACCTCGAGACCTTCTCCGAAGCCGAGGTCGCCGACTACATCCAGCGCCGGATGGGCGCCGGCGTGGCGTCCGATGCGCTGGTGCGGGACCTGCACTCGCACACCGACGGCCTGCCGCTGTTCGTGGCGAGCGTCGTGGACGCGATGCTGGCCGGCGGCACGCAGGAGGCGCTGGCGATCCCGCGCAACGTGGTGAGCGTGGTGGAGCGGCAGATCGCAATGCTGCCCTCCGCCACGCGCGAATGGCTCACCGCCGCGAGCGTGGCCAGCAGCGTGTTCACCGACCACGTGCTGGCCGAAGCCGTCGGCGTGCCGCTCGACACGATGCGCGTGACGCTCGACGGGCTCGCGCGCATCGGCCAGTGGCTGCGCCTGGACGGCGTGATGACGGTGGCGGGTGGACGCACGGCCACGCGCTACGGCTTCCGGCACGCGCTGTACCGGCACGCGTTCTACCAGTCGCTCGGGCAGGCGCAGCGCGTGCACTGGCATGGGCACTGGATGGCCGCGATCGAGCGCGTGCACGGCGCCAGCGCCGTGGAGCTGCTGTCCGCGGAGCTCGCGATGCACGCCGAGCGCGCGCACGACCTGCCGCGCGCCATCGGGTACCTGCAAATGGGTGCGGCGCGCGCGCTCAGCCGCTTCGCGCCGGCCGAAGCGGCGGGTGCCGCCCACCACGCGCTGGAGCTGCTCGCGCAACTGCCCGAAAGCGAAGCCAACCTCGGGATGGAGCTGGAGCTGCGCGTGCTGGAGGGCGTGGCCCTCGCGCAGCAGACGGTGTTCTCCGAGCCGACGGTGGCCGTCGCCTTCGACCGCGCGCAGGTGCTGGTGGACCGCCTGCCCGCAAGCCCCGCGCGCGCCCGCGCGCTGCACGGGTTGTGGTGGGTGCAGTTCGGGCGCGGCGAGCTGGCGCGCGCACGCACGCTGGCCGAACGCATCCTGCGCCTGGGGGAAGACGCGAACGACATCAGCCTGAAAGTGGCGGGCCACGGCTCGCTCGGCATGACGCTGACGCACATGGGCGAAGTACCGCTCGCCCGCACCCACCTCGAACACGCGCTGGCCGCATACCGCGAAGCGGGTTCGGCCCTGAGCACCGAGCTCTTCGTGCAGGACCCCGGCGTGGAGGCGCTCAGTTACCTCGCGCTGCTCGCGTGGTGGATGGGCTCGCCGTCCGAGGCGCGCGGGTTCATGCGCGAGGCGGAAGTCGCCGCCGAGCGCAGCCGCCACCCGCCGACGCAGGCGATCGCGCTGCACATCTCCGCGGTCGTGTACAGCGTCGCGCGGGAGTACGAGACGGTGCTGCGCAAGACCGAGCAGATCTACCGGCTGGTGGAAGGCCACTGGCTCGCGGGCGGCCCCAGCGCCCACGGCTGGATCTACGGGCGAGCCCTGGTGGCGCTCGGCCGCACCGAGGAAGGCCTCGAGGCCATGCGAGCGGCGGCCGAGAGATGCCGCGCCAGCGGGCTGCGCATCGGCCTGCCGGGCTACTACCAGATGTATGCGGACGCGCTGCGAACCGTCGGCCGTCTCGGCGATGCGCTGGAATCGGTCGAGGCCGGGCTCGCGGCCGCCGGCGCGACGGGCGAGCACTGGGTCGACGGGCCACTGCTGCGAGTGCGCGGCGAGCTGCGGCGGGAGAAGGGAGAAGCCGACGCGGCACGCGCCGACCTCGAGGCCGCGATGGCCTACAGCCGCGAGCGCCGCACCCTGCAGCACGAGCTGGAAGCCACCGTGGCATGGGCTCGCCTGCCGCAAGTGCCGGCGCGCGAGAAGCGGCGCGCGCTGGACGACCTGATCGCGCGCTACGGGAACGAGCTGACGTGGATGCTCGACGAGGCGAGGCGCCTGCGCGACGCGGTCGTCACCCTTCCTTGAACAACGCCTCGATGCGAGCCCGCAGCCAGCGGTTGCCGGGGTCCGACTCGAACCGGCGGCTCCAGTGCAGCGACACCACGAATTCGCGCTGCGCGAACTCCGGCTCGACGATCGCGTAGCCCCCTTCGAAACCGCGCGCGATGTTGCGCGGCATCACGGCCGCGAGGTCCGTCTCGCGCACGATGGACGTCAGCACCATGAAGTGCTCGGTGACGAGCCGCACGCGCTCCTCCAGCTCGAGGCGCTGCAGGATGCGCAGCGTGTCGGCATGCGAGCGCACCGCCACGAACTCCAGCTCGCGCAGGGCGGCGAGCAGCTCACGGCCCGCGAGCTTGCGCCGCGTGAACGGGTGCGCGCGGCGCAGCAGCACGACGTAGCGGTCCTTCAGCAGCTGCAGCTTCTGGGTCTCCTTGACCATCGGCAGGAAACCGAACGCGAAGTCGATGCGCCCGGCGTCCAGCGCCTCGGTGATCTCCTCGCGCGGCAGCGGCTGCGTTTCCACGCGCACGCCCGGCGCCTGCTCGCGCAGCAGCACCATCAGCTCCGGCAGGAAGCGCGCTTCGCCGATGTCGCTCATGTGGATGCGGAAGGTGCGGCGCGACTGGGCGGGGTCGAATTCGGTGGAATCGCCCAGCGCCTGCTCGAGCGTGGAGAGCGCTTCGCGCACGGGCGTGGCGAGGCGATGCGCCTTGGGCGTGGGCTCCACCCCGCCGGCAGCGCGCATGAAGAGCGGGTCGTTCAGCACGCCGCGCAAGCGCGTCAGGCCCTGGCTCGCGGCGGGCTGCGTCAGGTCCAGCAGCTCGGCCGCGCGGCTGACGTTGCGCGTTCGGTACACCGCGTCGAACAGCCGCAGCAGGTTGAGGTCGATGTCCTTGATATGCACGATGCTGATAGCTGTTAGTCGGGTTATTTTATTGATGGATGATCGATGCGCCTGCGACACTGCGCCGGAAAGAAGGAGACACCATGGCCCTGCTGCGCCCATTCATCCTGCTGCTCGCCCTCGCCGCCGCGCCCGCGGCATTCGCGCAGGCTTTCCCGAGCAAGCCCGTGCGCTTCATCGTGAGCTTCCCGCCGGGTGGTGCCGCCGACCAGATCGCCCGCGCGATCTCGCAGCCGCTGCAGGAGGCTCTGGGCCAGCCCGTCGTCGTGGAAAACCGCGCCGGCGCCAACGGCAACATCGCGGGCGAGTACGTCGCCAAGTCGCCGCCGGACGGCTACACGCTGCTGATGAGCTCGGGCGGCACGGTGTCGATCAACCCGCACCTCTATTCGAAGATGCCGTTCGACCCGGCCAGGGACCTCGTGCCGGTTGCCGCAGGCGCGAAGGTGCTGGTGTACCTGGAGGTGAACCCGCAGAAGGTGCCGGTGAACACCGCGCAGGAGTTTCTGGCATACCTGAAGAAGAACCCCGGCAAGCTCACGTTCGGCTCGCCCGGCAACGGCAGCTCGCCGCACCTCGCGGCGGAGATGATGAAGTCGCAGGCAAACGTGTTTGCCACGCACATTCCGTATCGGGGTGCGGCGCCCGCGATGCAGGACCTGCTGGGCGGCCAGATCGATTTCATGTTCGACCCCGGCATCGGCCTGCAGCAGGTGAAAGCGGGCAAGCTGAAGCTGCTGGCGATCGGCAGCCCGAAGCGTTCCCCGCAATACCCGGACGTGCCGACGATGGACGAGGCGGGCCTCAAGGGTTTCGACGCCGACACGTGGTTCGGCTTCTACGCGCCCGCGGGCACGCCGGCCGACGTGATCACGAAGCTGAACACGGAGATGAACAGGATCATCGCGAGCAAGCCGTTCCAGGACCGCATGGCGGCGATCGGTGCCATCCCCGCGGGCGGCACGCCGCAGGATTTCGCGAACCGCGCGAAAGTGGACAGCGACCGCTTCGGTGCGCTCATCAAGGCCCGCAACATCAAGGGCGACTGAGTTGACTCGCGAAGTCATCTACCCCGTGAAGGTGGAGTTCGGCGACTGCGACCCCGCGCGCATCGTCTGGTTTCCCAACTTCTTCCGCTGGATCGACGCGGCGTCGCGGCACTTCTTCATCGAGTGCGGCGTGCCGCCGTGGCACGAGACCGAGAAGCTGCTCGGCGTGATCGGCACACCGCTCGTGGACACGCACGCCAGCTTCGTGAAGACCGCGAGCTACGGCGACACGCTGCACATCCACACCTTCGTGCCGGAGTGGCGCACGAAGAGCTTCGTGCAGCGGCACATCATCCGCCGCGATGGCGAGCGCATCATGGAATGCGACGAGGTGCGAATCTTCGCGGGCCGCACGGAAACGGGCATCAAGGCCTTGCCCATCCCCGAGGACATCCGGCGCCTCTGCTCGTAGCTACTGCCGGCGCAGCGGCAGCGCGAAGTCCTCGGCCAGCAACGCCGGCACGTCGCCCACGTCCTGCACGACGCGCACGCCGGGCACGCTGCGGCGCGCCAGCACGGGCGCCGGCCCGCCGGCCCAGATGCGCACCGGCGCGGGCAGCGCACCACGCAGTTCCTGAAGGCCGCGCACGACCTGCGCGGCGTTGATCGTCGCGGTGAAGCTCAAGCCGACGAGGTCCGCCCCATGCGCCTTGCAGGCGGCCACCACCTGCTCCACCGGCAGCCGCACGCCGAGGTTGACCGTGCGGCAGCCCTGCAGCGCGAACATGGCCTGCGCCATGAGCAGCCCCAGCGCGTGGGACTCGCCCTCGAAGGTGGTGAGCAGCACGGCGGGCGCCTCGGGCCGCGTGGCGGCGTCCAGCTTGGCGACCGGCGCGCGGACGAGGTCCTGCACGCACTCGGTGAACATGTGCTCCTCGTGCACATCGAGCTCGCCCGCGCCCCAGGCCTCGCCCACCGCCTGGCACAGCGCCGGCAGGTCGCGTGACGCGAACTTCGCGAGGCCCTCGCGCGCCAGCATCGCCGCCAGCTCCTGGCGCACGGCGCCCACGTCGTGCTTCTTCAGCACGCGCAGCAGGTGGCTCACGCCCTTCGAGCGCGGCGCGGGCGGCGCGCCGGCCTCGCCATGCAGGCGCCGGATCTCCTCGGGCCCGCCCTCGAGCAGGCGCGCGGGGCGGTGCCCCTGCTCGATGAGCCGCGCCATCAGGCGCAGCTGCTCCACCTGCTCGGGCGGATACATGCGCTCGCCGCGGCCGTCGCGCAGCGGCGCGGGAAAGCCGTAGCGCCGCTCCCAGATGCGGAGGGTGGCGCGCGGCAGCCCGGTGTCGCGCTCCACATCCGAAATCGGCTTGCCTGCGTATGGGTCCATGGACGCGGATTTTCTCCCGGCATCGATTGTCCCACTTTTTCACTTTGTCATACGACAAACAGATAAACTGATTGAAACGGAAGGAGCGTCGGATGTACGGTGCTTACAGGAATGCCGGGGCGGGCGCGGCCGCGCCCCGGGTCGCGGTGGTCGGCAGCGGCATCGCCGGGCTGGCGGCGGCGCACGCGCTGCGCGGCCACGCGCACGTCACGCTCTACGAGGCGGGCGCGCATTTCGGCGGGCATGCGAACACGGTCGAGGTCACGCTGGACGGCGTCACCCATGGCGTGGACACCGGCTTCCTCGTCTTCAACGACCGTACCTACCCCGGCCTGCGGCGCCTGTTCGCCCAGCTGCGGGTGCACGTGTCGCCGTCCGACATGTCGTTCTCGGTGCGCGCCGGCGCGCTCGAGTGGAGCGGCACGAACCTCGACACCGTCTTCTGCCAGCGCCGCAACCTGCTGCGCCCCGCGTTCTGGCGGATGCTGCGCGACCTGCTGCGCTTCAACGCGCTGGCCACGCGCATCGCCGAGCGTGGCGAGGACCGCGCGCTCGTGCAGCCGCTGGGCGACTTCCTCGACGCGCAGGGCTTCGGCCCCGAGCTGCGCGACCACTACCTGCTGCCGATGACGGCCAGCATCTGGAGCTGCCCCACCGGCACGATGCTGAACTTCCCGGCCGGCACGCTCATCCGCTTCTGCCACAACCACGGGCTGCTGCGCGTGACGCAGCGGCCGCAGTGGTACACGGTGACGGGCGGCTCGCGCGAGTACGTGCGGCGCATCGTGGCGCAGCTGCCGGATGCGAGGCTCGCCACGCCCGTGCGGCACGTGGCGCGCGACGCAGCGGGTGCGGTCGTCGTCACCGATACCGGCGCGGAGCGCTTCGAGGCGGTCGTGATGGCCACGCATCCCGGCCAGGCGCTGCAACTGCTGGCGAACCCCACCGCGGAGGAGTCGATGCTGCTGGACGCCATCCGCTACCAGCCCAACCGCGCGGTGCTGCACACGGATGCGAGCGTGCTGCCGCGCGAGACGAAGGCGTGGTCCGCCTGGAACCACGAAGCGGGCCCGGACGGCACGCAGGTGTGCCTGCACTACCTGCTCAACCGCCTGCAGCCGCTGCCGTGGTCGCGGCCGGTGATCGTCACGTTGAACCCCTTGCGGGCGATCCCGCGGGAACACGTGCTCGGTGAATTCGACTACGAGCATCCGGTGTTCGACGCCGGCGCCATCGCCGCGCAGCGCGAGCTGGCATCGATCCAGGGCCTGCACCACACGTGGTACTGCGGCGCGTGGGCGGGCTACGGCTTCCATGAGGACGGGCTCGTCTCGGGCGAAGCCGCCGCGGACTCGGTGCTGGCCGCCTTCGAGGCGCGGCGGCTGGAGCGTGCGGCGTGAATGGGCCGCTGATCGCCACCGGCGACGTGCGGCATGCGCGATTGCGGCCGGTGCGCCATGCGTTCCGCTACCCGTCGTTGTTCGTGCTGCTGCCCCTGCGCAGCTGGCGCGGCGGCGGCGCGCTGGCGCGCAACCGCTTCGCGCCCCTCTCGTTCCACGATGCCGACCACGGTGACGGCCGAGGCGATGCGCTTTCGTGGATCGACGGCTTGCTGCGCAGCGAAGGCATCGACGACGCGACGGGCGAGGTGTGGCTGCAGTGCTTCCCGCGCGTGTTCGGCTACGCTTTCAAGCCCGTGAGCTTCTGGTATTGCGAGCGCGCGGACGGACGGCTGCGCGCCATCGTCGCCGAGGTGAACAACACCTTCGGCGACCGCCACTGCTACCTGCTCGATGCGGCGCAATGGGGCCGCGAGCTGCAGGCGCGCAAGGTCTTCCACGTCTCGCCCTTCTGCGCCGTCGAAGGCGGCTACCGCTTCCGCTTCCTGTGGGCGCGCGAGCGGCAGCGCATCGTGGTGCGCATCGCCCACGACGACGCCACGGGCCCGCTTCTCGAGACCAGCGTCAGCGGCGAACTGCAGCCGCTCACCGCCGGCCGCGCACTGCGCGCGTGGCTGCGCTTCCCCCTCCACGGCCTCGGCGTCGTCGCGCGCATCCACTGGCACGCGCTGCGCCTGTGGCTGGCCGGCGTGCCGTTCTTCCGCCGCCCCGCCCCTCCCGTGCACGGCACCAGCCGGCAAAAGACCGCATGACCACTCTCTTCGCCCCCACGTTCGCGCCCGGTGCGCGCATGCCCCGCGCCGCGCGCATCGCCCTCGGCCTGCTGCAAAGGTTGCGGCACGGCACGCTCCACTTGCGACTGCCCGGCGGCGCAAGCCTGCAGTTCGGCAGCGGCGAGCCGCACGCCACGCTCGCCATCCACGAGTGGTCCGTCTTCGACCGCGCGCTCGCCGGCGGCGACATCGGTTTCGCCGAGGCGTACATCGACGGCCAGTGGAGCACGCCGGCGCTGGCCGACCTGCTCGCCCTGCTGCTGCGCAACCGCCGCGAGCTCGACGACGCGATCTACGGCACCGCCTGGGGCCGCCTTGCCTACCGCTTGCGGCACCTGCTGAACCGCAACACGCGGCAAGGCAGCCGCCGCAACATCGAGGCGCACTACGACCTGGGCAACGCGTTCTACCGGCTGTGGCTCGACGAGACGATGAACTACTCGGCGGCCTGGTTCCGCGAGGGCACGGAGTCGATGGCCGATGCGCAGCGGCTGAAGGTGTCGCGCGCGCTCACCGAGGCCGGCGCGCAGCCCGGCGCGCGCGTGCTGGAGATCGGCTGCGGCTGGGGCGCGCTGGCCGAGATGGCGGTCGCCGAGTTCGGCGCGAGCATCGTCGGCGTGACGCTATCGCACGAGCAGCTGGCCCATGCGCGCGCCCGGCTCGACGCCACCGGCCACGGCGCCGCCGCCGACCTGCGCCTGCAGGACTACCGCGACATCGCCGACGAGCCTTTCGACGCGATCTGCTCGATCGAGATGGTGGAGGCGGTGGGCCGCGAGTACTGGCCGCAGTACTTCGGCACCGTCGCGCGCCTGCTGCGCCCGGGCGGGCGCGCCTGCATCCAGGCGATCGTGATCGACGACGCGCTGTGGGACCGCTACGTGCGCGGCACCGATTTCATCCAGCAGCACGTCTTCCCGGGCGGTTGCCTGCCCTGCCCGCGCGAGTTCGTGCGGCATGCGAACGCCGCGGGGCTGGAGGTGGTGAACGAGCTGAAATTCGGCCGCGACTACGCCCGCACGCTCGTGGAGTGGCGCCAGCGTTTCACCGCGCAGCAGGCCGCGGTGCGTGCGCTCGGCTTCGACGAGCGATTCCTCAGGACCTGGGAGTTCTACCTGTGCTACTGCGAAGCGTCCTTCCGCGAATGCAGCACCGACGTCGTGCAATACACGCTGCGCAGGCCCTGAGCTGCGCGATCGCGTTCGCGGCGACCGCTGCCGGCGCCCAGCAGGACGAGGCCGTTCGCGCAGCGGTTCCGCAGGCGCGGCTCGTCGGCGAAGCGCCGATGCGCTGGTTCGGGCTGCCGATCTACGACGCGAGGCTGTTCGCGCCCGCCGGGTTCGACGCGCTCGAACTCGCGCGGCATGCCTTCGTGCTGGAGCTCACCTACCGCCGCGCGCTGCGCGGCCGCGACATCGCGCGGCGCTCGATCGAGGAGATGCGCCGCGCGCCTTCGTTCCCCGAGGATCGTGCCGGGCGCTGGGAAAGCGAACTCGCCGCCGTGCTGCCCGACGTCCAGCCCGGCGACCGCATCGCGGGGGTGCACACGCCCGGCGGCGGCGCGGCATTCATCGTGAACGGGCGCCGCGCAGGCGAGATCGCGGACGCGCAGTTCGCCCGGCTCTTCTTCGGCATCTGGCTTGCGCCGCACACGTCCGAGCCCGGGCTGCGCGCCGCCCTCCTCGGGAGCGCGCAGCGATGATTCCCCGCCGCGACGGCTGGCGCTACGGGCTGCTCGGGCTGCCGCTCGCGTTCGCGGCCCTGCCCTTGTACGTGCACGTGCCGGCCCGCTACGCGGCCGACTTCGGCGTGCCGCTGACCGAACTCGGCGCTCTGCTGCTCGCCGCGCGGCTGGCCGACGCCGTGCTGGACCCGTGGATCGGCCGCTGGATCGACGGCCTCTACCAGCGCTCGGTGCGACACGTGCTCGCCGTGGCGGCAGGCGCCGCCATCGCGCTCGCGGCCGGTTTCGCACTGCTGCTCTTCCCGCCGGTGCGCGGCACGGGCGCGCTGCTCGCGTGGGCCGCGATGTCGCTCGCGGTCACGTACTTCGCCTTCAGCGTGCTCAGCGTGGCGCACCAGTCGTGGGGCGCGATGCTGGCCGACAGCGACGACCTGCGCGCGCGCATCGTCGCATGGCGCGAAGGCCTCGGGCTCGCGGGCGTGCTGCTCGCAGCGGTGCTGCCCGCCGCGGCCGGCTGGCCCGCGACGACGGCGGTCCTCGCGCTCGCCCTCGCGTGCGGCTGCGTCGCGCTCGCGGCGTCGCGCTGGCCCCTTCCACTGCCGCACACGTCCGCGGCCGCGTGGCACCGGCCCCTGATGCAGCCGGCGTTCCGCAAGCTGCTGGCCGTGTTCCTCGCGAATGGCATCGCGAGCGCGGTGCCCGCCACGCTGCTCCTCTTCTTCGTGCGCGACCGCCTGCAGGCGCCGCAGGCCGAAGGCACCTTCCTCGGCATCTACTTCGCCTGCGGTGCGGCGTCCCTGCCGTTGTGGCTGCGTGTCGTCGCTCTCGCAGGCCTCGCGCGTGCCTGGCTCGCCGGCATGCTGCTCGCGATCGCGTCGTTCGCCGCCGCGATGGCGCTGGGCCCCGGCGACAGCGTGGCCTTCGGCATGGTCTGCGCGATGTGCGGAATCGCTCTCGGCAGCGACCTGGCCGTGCCGGCCGCACTGCTCGCCGGCGTGATCTCGCGTGCACGCGAGCCCGGCGCCGTCTACTTCGGCTGGTGGAATTTCGCGAGCAAGCTGAACCTCGCGCTGGCCGCGGGGCTCGCGTTGCCGCTGCTGCAGCTCGCGGGCTATTCGCCGGGCGATGCCTCGCCGCGCTCGATGGCCGCCCTCACCTTCGCCTATTGCGCCGTGCCCTGCGTCCTCAAGGCCGCCGCCGCGCTGCTGCTCTACGTCCAGCTCGTTCGAACCAAGGAAGTCCCATGACAAGGTCCCTTCGCGTGGCGGCGCTCGCCGCGCTGCTGGCGCTCGCCGGCTGCGCCAGCCCCGACGTCGCCACCTACGCCACCGAAAAACCCACGCTGCTGCCCGAGCAGTACTTCAACGGCCGCGTCGACGCGTGGGGCATGTTCACCGACCGCTCCGGCAAGGTCGTCAAGCGCTTCGTCGTCACCATCGACGGCCGCTGGAGCGGCGACGAAGGCGTGCTGGCCGAGGACTTCACCTATGCCGACGGCACGAAGCAGCAGCGCACGTGGCGCATCCGCAAGCTGGGCGACGGCCGCTACGTCGGCCGCGCGGACGACGTGGTCGGCGACGCGCAGGGCGAGGCCCGCGGCAACGCGCTGCACTGGACCTACACGCTCGCCCTGCCCGTGGACGGGCGCACCTGGAACGTGGAGATGGACGACTGGATGTACCTGATGGACGACCACGTGCTGCTGAACAGGACCGCGATGAGCAAGTTCGGCGTGCGCCTCGGCGAAGTCACGATCTCCTTCCGCAAGCGGCCATGAAACTCAACCCTTCGCTCGCGCCGTGGCGCGGCAAGCGCGTGTGGATCGTGGGCGCATCCACCGGCATCGGCCGCGCCGTGGCCGAGGCGCTGATGGCGCGCGGTGCGCACGTCACGGTGTCGGCCCGCAACGAGCGCGAGCTGCGCTCGTTCGCGGCGCCCGGCTGCGTGCTGGCGCTGGACGCCACGTCGCCCGGCGCGCTGCAGGACGCCGCGGCGAGCCTGCTCGCGCAGGGCCCACTCGACCTCGCGGTCTACTGCGCCGGCTACTGGCAGCCGATGCGCGCCGACAGCTTCGACCTCGCGCAGGCGCTGAAGCACCAGGAGGTGAACTACAGCGGCGCGCTGCGGCTGCTGGGTGCCGTGCTGCCCGCCTTGCACCGTCAGGGCCACGGCCACGTCAGCCTGGTCGGCAGCGTCGCCGGCTACCGCGGCCTGCCGCTGTCGCTGGCGTACGGGCCCACCAAGGCCGCGCTCATCAACCTGGCCGAATCGCTCTACCTGGACCTGCGCGCGGAAGGCATCGGCGTGAGCATCGTCAACCCGGGTTTCGTGGAGACACCGATGACCGCGGTGAACGACTTCCACATGCCGGCGATGACCCAGCCGGCCGACGCGGCTGCCGCCATCCTGCGCGGCTGGGAGCGCGGGCAGTTCGAGATCCACTTTCCCAAGCGGTTCACGCTCGGCGTGAAGCTGCTGTCGATGCTGCCGTTCGACCTCTACCAGTCGCTCGTGCGCCGGGGGACGGCCCGATGAAGGCCGACAGCGTGACGCACCTCGTGGCGATGTTCGAGTCGATGGCGCCGCATGACGTGCCGCGCCTGGCGCGCTGGTACACCGACGACGCGTGGTTCAAGGACCCGTTCAACGACGTGCGCGGGCTTGCGGCCATCCAGCGCATCTACGCGCACATGTTCGAGGCGCTGGAGTCGCCGCGGTTCACGGTCGTCTCGCAGGTGGTGCAGGCGGACGAATGCGCGCTGATGTGGGAGTTTCGCTTCCGGCGGCGCGGCGAAACGATGGTGATCCGCGGCGCGTCGCACCTGCTGCTCGCGGCGGACGGCCGCATCGAGTCGCACCGCGACTACTGGGACCCCGCCGAGGAGCTGTACGAGAAACTGCCGCTGCTCGGCGCGTTCATGCGGTGGCTCAAGAGGAGGTTGCAGGCAACATGAAAGGCGACAGCAACTTTGCCCCGAGCTCGCAGCCGCCGGCGCACTCGTTCCTGCGCGCGCTGAACGAACCGGAGGACCGCCAGAACTGGCTGTGCAACACGCCGCTGCTGGAAACGGGCCACCCCAAGATCCGCCTGCTGGCCGCGAAGCTCACGCAGCTCAAGCGCACGCCACGCGAACAGGCGGTGGCCTGCTACGAGTACATCCGGCGCCTGCCCTTCGGCTGCATCGCCGACAGCACGGGCACCAGCGCGCTGGCCGTGCTGCGCGCCGGCATGGGCGACTGCCACACCAAGAGCACGCTGCTGATCGCGCTGCTGCGCAGCCTGGGCATCCAGTCGCGCCTGCGCTTTGTCACGCTCAAGCCCGACTTCCTGCACGGCATCATCGACACGGGCGGCCAGCCGATCGAACACGGCTACACCGAGGTGCTGCTGGACGGCGAGTGGCTCGCCACCGACAGCTACGTGGTGGACGTGCGGCTGGCGATGGCCGCCAAGACGCGGCTGAAGATCGAGCAGCGCACGCTCGGCTTCGGCATGCATCGCGACGGCGCCATCACGTGGGACGGGCGCGGCAATTCGTTCGCGCAGTTCACGCTGGCGGACACCGCGAGCATGCCGCTGCACGACTGGGGCGCGTTCGACGACCCGTACCAGTTCTACTCCAAGGTGCCTTACGTGCGCGAGCGCCTGAGCCTCGGCAGCCGCTTCAAGTGGCTGGTGGGGGCGGGGCTGGTGAACCGGCGCGTGCGGGAGCTGCGCGGCAAGGTGCCGCCGCGCAAGGTGTAGACGGCGCAAGGGGGATTGCCGAACTCTTCCGCGCCGCGGGTATCCAATGGAGCCTGCACCGAAGGAGGCTCCCATGAAAGCCCTGCGCCTGCTGCCGCTCGCGGCCCTGCTCACCCTGTCAGCCCCTGTTTTCGCGGGGCCTGTGGACGTCACCGCACGGCCCGTGCCGGCGCACAACGACGCCGGCCGCACCACCTGGGACGCGCAGTCCAACCTCGACGTGCTCGGCCGTTACCTCAAGCGCCTCGGCACGGAGTTCCTGCGCCCGGACCAGGTGCTGAAGATCGAGATCCTCGACGTGGACCTCGCGGGCACCGACATCGGCGGCGGCCGGCCGCGCGTGATCACCGGCGGCGCCGACTGGCCGAAGATCCGCCTGCGCTACACGCTCGAGACGCCGGGGCAGCCGGTGCGCAGCGGCGAGGAGCTGGTGCAGGACATGAACTACACGCGCGGCCTCACCGGCGTGCGCAACGACCCGCTGCACTACGAGAAGCGCATGCTCAGGGCGTGGTTCCGCGAGCGCTTCGCGAACGTGTAGCCGCGGTGGAGGGGCGTACGTCGCACCTGAGCACGTCCTTCATGTACTTGACCGCCGCTGCCTTGGCGGGGGCCGTCTCGGCTGCTATGCAGTCGGCGGGCACCCATACCTTGTAGTCGCGCAGGAAGGCGTCGGCCGCCGACATCTGCACGCACATGTCCGCCGCGACCCCGGCGAGGACGATCTCCCGCGCCCCCATCTGGTCCAGCAGCAGCTCCAGCGGGGTCGCGAAGAAGGCGGAGTGCCGCGGCTTGAGCAGCGTGATGTCGGTCGCGCGCGGCGCGAGCAGCCGGGCGATCTCGCCGGGCGGGCCGTCCATGTCGATGCAGCGCGAGACGAGGCTGTGGAAGTCGGACTGCCAGACGCCGTAGTTGTCGTTGGCATACACCACGGCCACCTTCTCTCGGTCGAGCTTCTCGCGGAGTTTGAGCGTGGCGCGGGCGGCGCGCACGGCCCCCGGCGCGAGCTTCTCGGCACCGGGGAAATCGAGCGGGTTGATGAAGTCGACGAGCAGCAGGACGCGCGGGCTGCGGGGTACTTTGGCGTGGGGGGTCACTTCTTGCCGAGGTTCAGGCGCGCGGCGCCCTCCGTGTACAGCTTGATCTTGTCTTTCATGAACGCGTCCATCTCCTCGACACCGACGTTCACCAGTTCGAAGCCGCTCTTCGCCGCGAGTTCCTTCATCTCCGCGTCGTTGTTCAGGTTGCGCCAGAGGTCGGAAAGGCGCTTGCGTTCCGCAGCGGGCGTGCTCTTGGGCACACCGATGCCGCGGTACGCGCCGTCGACCCAGTCGACACCGAGCTCGCGGAACGTGGGCACGTCCGGCAGCAACGGGTGGCGCTTCTCCATCGCGACGGCGAGCGCGCGCACCTTGCCCTTGTTGTTGATGGCGAAGGCCGAGTAAGTCATCGCGCCGTCGATCTGGTTGCCGACCACCGCGATGGACATGTCGCCCGTGCCCTTGTACGGCACATACGTGCTCTTCACGCCGAAGGCCGCGTTGAAGCGCTCGTGCGAGGCATGGTTGGCCGAGTTGCGGCCCGAGCCACCGAAGTTGAGCTTGCCCGGGTTGGCTTTCGCGTACGCCAGCAGGTCCTGGAAGGTCTTGTGCGGGCTGGCTTCGGGCACCACCAGCGCGTCAGGCGTGAAGTGGAACCAGAACACGGGCGTGACGTCCGCGGTCTTGTACTGCACCTCGCCTTCGATCGGCTGGAACACGATGTGGGGCAGGTTCACGCCGACGACGTTGAGCCCGTCGCCGGGCAGCTGGTTCATCTGCGTCCACATCAGCGCGCCGCCGGCACCGGCCTTGTACTGGATGATGGTGTCGATGGCGGGGCACTTCTTCTTCATCACCACCTGCTGGTGGCGCGCGGAGAGGTCGCTCTCGCCGCCGGGCGGGAAGGCCTGCCAGTAGAGGACGTTCTTGTCCGGGCACGGTTGCGCGAGCGCGGCTGCGCCGGCAAGCGCCAGGGTGGCGGCGACGATGGCGGTGCGGAAGATCATCACTGCTGTCTCCTTCTTGGGTACTGCGGTTTACAACGCTTTGTTCAGGTCGATGTCGAGGCCGGCGCGCTTCATCTCGCGCGCGAGCAGCAGCTTCCACATGTCGCCGTCGTCGAGTTCGATGTGTTTGGCGCCGGCCAGGGCCGCGGGCGACTCCCCCCCGAGCAGCACGATGCGCTGGCGGCCGAGCAGGGCGAGCATGAAGCCGATGGCCAGCATCATCGCCTCGCCACCGTCCTTCGTGGGCAGCACGATCGCGTAGCCTGCGTCGCGCGCGCCGTCCAGCTGCGCGATGGTGGGGTTGTCGATGACGGCCGACTGCACACCGAGCTGCTCGAGCAGTTCGATGGCGCCGGCGCTTGCGTCGTCGCCGCTGCCCAGCAGCAGGACGCGGTTGGAGGAAGGGGCGGGTGCGGTCATGGCGGGTGCTTCTGTTGTCGTTGGTTCTGCGGGGGCCGGGGTCGGCGCGGGCGCGCGTGTCGATGCGGGCGTCGCTGCCGGAGTCGGAGCGGGTGTTGGCGCCGGCGTGGGCGCAGGCGTCGGCGCGGGTGTGGGTGCGGCAGTTGGCGCAGGTGTCGGGGCCGGCGTCGGTGCGGGCGTCGGTGCTGGCGTCGGTGCCGGTGTCGGTGCTGATGTCGGTGCCGGCGTCGGTGCCGGCGTCGGCTTCGGCGTTGGAGCAGGTGTGGGCTCGGCCGTTGGCACCGGCGTCGGCGCAGGCGTCGGAGCTGCTGTCGGCTCGGGCGTCGGCTCCGGGGTGGGCTCCGGCGTCGGCGCCGCCGTCGGCGCGTGCGCCCCCTTCTTGTCGCCCTTCTCGGGTATCGCGGCCCGCATCGCCACGACCGTCGCCTCCAGCGCAGTCGTGGCCTTCGCGAACCCCTTCTTCAGCGCCCCGCGGTACTCCTCGATCGAATAGTGGTCGCCGAAAGTCGTATCCAGCGTGCCATCGAGCTTGCCCATGGCGTGCTGCTTGTAGTCGGGGCTGCTCATGCCCACCAGGTCCGACAGCAGGTTGTTCACGCGGCGCGTGAAGATCTCCAGGCGCTCGTCGTCGCGGCTGCGCACCGTCGAGAGGTCGAACGCGCGCATCTCCTTGATCGTGCGTTCGAGCTTGTCGGCGGCCGCCTGGAGCGTGGCGCGGTCGATGCTCGCGAAAGTGGTCTTGGACTTGTGGTGCGACACGGGCTGCGGCCTCACTCCCAGCGCATCTCGTGCCGCATGACGAGCGGGTCGAGCCGTGCATGCACTTCGCGCTCGACCGCTTCGTTGCGCGGCTTCGCGGCGCGCACGGTGACCAGCGTGCCATGCACCTCGTGCGAGCCCACCGACACTTCGGTGGCAATGGGCAAGCCGTCCAGCAGCACCACGACCTTGCGTCGCGCCGCGTCCCAACGCAGCGCCGGCTTGAACACCTTGCCCACGCCGGTAAGCGGGATCGCATCGATCACGTACACGTGCACCGGATTCGCCGCACGCTCCGGCGTGCGAGCCGCAACGAAGGCGGCCAGCTCCTCGGGCTCGGGTGACATCCCCGCCTTCGGTTGCACGTACGCGACGGGCAACTCACCCGCATACGCATCGGGCTCGCTCACGACCGCGGCAAATGCCACCGACGGATGCTGGAACAGGATCTCCTCGATCGGCGCCGGGTCGATGTTGTGGCCGCCGCGAATGATGAGGTCCTTCGCGCGGCCGGTGATCCACAGGTAGCCGTCCTCGTCGAAGCGGCCGAGGTCGCCCGAGTTCACCCAGCCCGGCTCGACGAAGGCACCCTTGTTGTGCTTCTCGCTCATGTAGCCCGAGAGCACCCCGGGGCCCGCCATGGCAACGACGCCGATCTCGCCCGGCTTGCAATCGCGCACGAAGTTGCCCGCGCCATCCATCTGCACCACGCGCACGCGGCTGTAGGGGCACGCGAAGCCGACGGAGCCGATGCGCACGGGCCGGTCCGGCCAGCTCATGGTGTGGATGCTCGCGGTCTCCGTCATGCCATAGACCTCGAGCACCGGCGCGTTGAACTGCGACTGGTAGCGGTCGGCCACCGCCACCGGGATCGCGGAGCCGCCGCCGGAACACACGCGGATGCTCGACGTGTCGGCGCCCTCCGTGGGGACGTTCAATGCGGCGGCGAGCACCGTCGGCACGCCGCCGAACAGGCGCGGCTTGAAGCGCTCGACGAGCCGCCACGCGTTGCGCACCGCGTTCGGGTTGCGCCACCCCGCGGGCGACAGGATGACCAGCGTGCCGCCCGTGGCGAGGTGGCCCAGCCCCTGCGTCAGCGCGCCACCCACGTGGAACAGCGGCAGGCCGAAGAGAACCGTAGGCGTCGGGATCATCAGCCCGATCACCCACGCCTGGTAGACCTGGTTGCGATGCGTATGCCGCACGAGCTTGGGCATGCCCGTGGTACCACCGGTGTGGAAGTACGCGGCCGTGTCTTCCGCACGGATCGTGCGCCCGCTGGCGAGCGAATCCCCTTGTTGCGCAGCCGCCAGCTCCGCGTACGAGAAGACGCCGGGAACGTCGGGCGTGCCCGGCCCGACGGTGACGACCGCGGTGAGACGAGTCACCTCCGCGCGCACGCGCTGCACCTTGTCCCATATCTCCGCACTCAGCTGCGGCGACGCGCACACCAGCACCTTCGTGCCGGCCGCGCGCAGGATGTCGGCGATCTGCGCGGGCTCGAGCAAAGGGTTCACGGGGTTGGCGACGCCCGCGGCCTCCGCGCCGAACAGCGTGACGAAGCTCTCAGGCAGCAAAGGCAGCAGGAAGCTGACCACGTCGTCCTTGCCCACACCCAGCGCGTGGAACACGTTCGCCGCGCGCGTGACGTTCGCGAAGAAGTCGCGGAAGCTCATCGCGGTGCCGGCTTCCGCCGGGTCGGCATTCGGCAGGAAGTGCAGCGCCGTGCGGTCCGGGTCGACCGACGCGCCGATGCGCAGCGCCTCGTACGTGCTTTGCGCCGCGATGCGCTCGTCGTACGGCACCTGCTCGAACTCGCGCAGCCGCTCGGGCGTGGAGAGGTCGGGCCGCTCGGCGCCGATGGCGCGGTCAAGGGGGTGCCAGCGGGTCATGAGAGGGCTTGCTCCGTCTGCTTGAACACGAGGAACTCGCGCCGCGTGCGCGGGCCGTGCGTCGCGAAGTCGGGCGTGGCGTTGGGCAGGTAGTCCATGCGCGCCTTGCGCACGCGGTCCTTGTCCAGTTTCGGTCGCAACGCTTTTTCGTCGAGGCCGTACACGCGCGCGCCGTTGCTGCCGAACACCTTGCGCTTGAGCTGCGGCGTGAGCGCCGGGTAGCCTTGCTGCTCCTGCAGCTGCGGGGCGATCTGGAACGCGCGGAAGGCCTGGATCTGGTCCTGCGGGCTGCCGTACCAGATGGAGTCGGTGCCCCACAGCACGTTGTTCTCGCCAACGTGCTTGAGCAGCTTGCCGAGGAAGTGCGCGCCTTGCTCCGGGTTGCGCATCATCAGGCGCCAGCTCGTGCCCAGCTCCGCGTACACGTTGGCGTTGGGCGCAATGCCGTTCGCCTGCAGCGACATCACGAGGTCGTCGATGCCGCTCGGCCGCTGCGCATCGAACGCGCGCTCGCCGCGCCCGGGTTGCAGGCCCGAGTGGTAGATGATGAAGTTCATGTCCGGGTAGCGCTTGGCCACCACGCCGACATCGCGGCAACCCGAGAACTGCACGCCGCGCGCCGACAGCGGGATACCCTTGTGGATGCAGATGTTGCGCACGCCCAGCTTGCGCGCCTGCTCGATCATCGGCAGGCCGAACTGCTCGTCGTCCAGCCAGTAGCCGCCGGGGCCCGCCGGGTCCGGGTCGAATTGCGTGTAGGTCTTGAAGGCCGCGAGCTTGACGCTTTCCGCGTACTTCTGCATGCGCTCCAGCGAGCCCGGCTCGCGCGGGTTGACCGGCGCGTGCAGCAGCAGGCGTTCGGTGCCGTCCATGGCGTCGATGATGCGCTTGGTGGCCAGCGCCTCTTCGTGCGTCAACGGGCTCAGGGGCTCGGTCGCCGGCACGTGCGACAAGACAGCCATGCTCGTGTCGCTGTCGAGGAACACATCCTTGAGCAGGCGCTGGCCCGAGAGGCAGGCCAGCGGGTCGCTCTCGCCGCAACGCGCGTACGGCATCAGCTCGAAGCCGCGCGCGTTGTTGCCGGGGCGCTGTCGCCATGCGCCGACGGGGTTCACGTGGTGCAACTGCACGTCGAAGATGAACTCGTCGCCGCCGACCTGCGCTTGCGCGAGTTGCTCGTCGTAGCGTGCTTCGGGATGGATGTCGTAGCGGCCGCCGGTGCGGCCTGCCTTCGCGAACACCTCGTCGAACGCGAACAGCGTGGCAGCGGCACCGCAAACGGACGCGAGATAGCCGCGACGCTTCATCCCGCTGCGCTTCGCGGCATCGGCAGTCAGCGCCCAGGCCGCTTCATTGGCCTGCCGTTCCACGGCGGCCAGCGGCACGGGCGCGAACTCGCCGTTGCTGGTGCTGTCCAGCTTGATCGGCAGGCGAAGCGGTTTGTCCGTCATCCCTGCCTTGTCGCCTAAATCCGGGCGGCGTTCAATTGGTGAATGACCGCAGCCGTCACCTGCTTGGTGGTGGCCTTGCCACCGAGGTCCCCCGTGTGCAGCTCGGGGTTGGCTGTAACGCTTTCGATGGCTTTCATGAGGCGTTGCGCCGCGGCCGGCTCGCCCAGGTGCTCCAGCAGCATCACGCAGCTCCAGAAGGTGCCCACGGGGTTGGCCAGGCCCTTGCCCATGATGTCGAAGGCGCTGCCGTGGATCGGCTCGAACATGCTGGGGTAGCGGCGCTCGGGGTCGATGTTGCCGGTGGGCGCGATGCCCAGGCTGCCCGCCAGTGCCGCGGCGAGGTCGCTCAGGATGTCCGCGTGCAGGTTGGTCGCCACGAGCGTGTCCAGCGACGCGGGCCGGTTGACCATGCGGGCGGTACAGGCGTCGACCAGTTCCTTGTCCCACTTCACGTCGGGAAACTCCTTCGCGACCTGCACGGCAATCTCGTCCCACATCACCATCGCGTGGCGCTGCGCGTTGCTCTTGGTGACCACCGTGAGCTGCCTGCGCGGGCGCGATTGGGCCAGCTTGAACGCGAAGCGCATGATCCGCTCGACGCCGGCGCGGGTCATCATGCTCACGTCGGTCGCAACCTCGATCGGGTGGCCCTGGTGCGCGCGGCCGCCGACGCCGGCGTATTCGCCCTCGGAGTTCTCGCGCACGATCACCCAGTCGAGGTCCTTGGGTGCGCAGCGCTTCAGCGGTGCGTCGATGCCCGGCAGGATGCGCGTGGGCCGCACGTTGGCGTACTGGTCGAAGCCCTGGCAGATCTTCAGGCGCAGGCCCCAGAGCGTGATGTGGTCGGGGATCTGCGGGTCGCCGGCGGAGCCGAAGAGGATGGCGTCGGCATTGCGGATCTCACCGAGGCCGTCGGCCGGCATCATCACGCCGTGTTCGCGGTACCAGTCGCCGCCCCAGCCGAAACTCTTGAACTTGAAGTTGAACTTGTCCTGGGCTTTGGCGAGGGCTTCCAGCACTTCCTGCCCGGCGGGGATCACTTCCTTGCCGATGCCGTCGCCGGGGATGCATGCGATCTGGTACGTCTTCATGAGGGTGAGTATGCAGTCATTCGGATCGACACGAGCAGCCCCGGCAGGTCGACACCCAGCTTGGCGACGGAGCGCGCCGGCGGGTCGCTGCCGAAGAACTGCGCATAGGCTTCGTTCATGCCGGCGAAGTCTTCAGGGCGAGTGAGCAGCACCTGGACCTCGACGACGTCATCGCGTGTGACGCCCGCCGCGTGCAGAACCTGCTCGCAATTGGCGAGTGCCTGGCGCGTCTGCTCCTGGATGCCGGCACCTGCAAGCTGCTTCGTCTGCGGGTCCGTTCCGGTCATGCCGGAGACGTACACGAAGGGGCCCGCCCTCACGCCCTGGCTGAAGAGAGGCGATGTGGGTGCCATGGAGGTGCGGATGATCTGGCGGGGCATGCGGGCTCCCGAAGAGCAACGGTGAGTCAATTTTGCTGAATGGGAGGCCGTGTCGCAATCTGCTCAAGCTTTACGTGCGATGCGCCGAAATACGCTGGACACCCAGCCACCCGCCACAACAGCAGCGTCCGCGCCGGGCTCACTGAGACAAATCCCCGCGAGGACGATTCCTTAGGACGCGTCCGAAGGCAGCGAACTCGACTATCAAGACAAGCAGGAGACCGCCAAGCCAATAGGGCAACACCGTGAGCGCGAAAACCACAACCTGGAAAGAAACCAGTTGCGTGTAGACCTCGTCGCTCGATGGCCACTGACTGGCTTCTACAAGGTACAGAGCCAGGTGCAGCACGACAACCAGAACCCACGCAGCCAGGGTCCAGCGATAGACGCGTTGCGGCTGCTTCATCGTTGCGAACTCATGGCACGTTAGGGGGATTGAAGTTTCTCAGGGCTTCGACGAGGGCCGCAGGAAGGCTTGTACCTTTCGGAATGTAGTACGTTGTCGCGCCCGGCGCCTGCATTGCGTCGCGCGCCACGCCGCCGGGCAGCGGCCACATGCCTGTGCTGACGCCACCTGCGCGCAGCGCAGTGTCAGTACGCACTGCGCAGTTGTCGAAGGGCCCCACGCAGTTCCTGCAGCTGTTCCCTGCAAGATTGAGGAGAGCCGCCTGGTCCTGTTCTGGTGTTCTCGGAATGATCGTGACAGTCTGGTCGCGGTGCAGCGCCTGATCTGTGATGTACGTCGACGGCGCACTCCCCAATGGAGTGTCGTTGCCGTAGCTGAAGATGCCACTGCCGGTGACACCAATAGCCGTGTGCCCGAATGGATTCGCCCTTTCTTTCGAACCGCCGGTCACGACGATGAAGTCGAGGCCTAGCGGATCGACCGCACCATCGGGTCAGGTTCAATATACCTGCCGACCGCCGCCGAATACTCACGGGCGATGGCCGCCGACGTGAAGACGAGCGCCATGATGAGCACCCAGGCTTTGCTTCTGTTCATGATTTTCTCATTGTGTTTGCATCCGGATCTCTGGTCCACCCCATCTCCTCCGCCTTCGCGCGATAGCTGTATGCAATCCGCCTGTACCTCTCGACCGTTTCCGGGTCGGACTGCTGCCAGGCCTTCCTGATCCACATCGCCGCCAGGCTGCGCGCCTCAGGCGACTGGTCGTACTTGATTTTGTAGACCTTGTACAAGTACGTGTTGAGCACACGGATGATCGACTCCGGATCGCCTTGACGGGCGTACCGCGACACGAGCACGCGCGCTTCGCCGACCATCACGTCCACTTTCTGGGAGTACGCATCGACATCAATCTGCGGGTAGACCTCCTCGGTGTAGCTATGATTCCCCTCTGTGCTTTCTGCTTCTGGTTGCGTTGCAAGCGTGGTTAACAAGCCAGCAAGACGGTGGTACGCGACGTCCGCGATCTCCGCTGCGTGGCGGATTCCATCGACAAACAGTTTTTGGCGGGCGCCGGTGCGGCTCGGCAGACGGACGAGTGGCGAGTCGTTGCCGATCATGTTCGACATTCCGATAGGTCAAGTCGCAATTGGCGCACCGAACTGCGTCAACTCCGCTTCCAGCAGTTTGGAGGCCAGAGTGCGCTCGCGCGCGCGCCCGGTGCGCAATGCATCGATCAACGCAAGCAGGCGATGGAGAGCCGGGTCTGCCAGGGCGGCGTCCGGTGCCGTGCGGTAGAGAGGCGACAACGTCGGTCCCTTTGCTCGCCCTGCCGGATGTGCCCACACCGGCGCCTCGCCCGGGGCTGCCGCGAGCTTGGCTGCCAGGGGCTCGACACCGAACGACGTCGGGACACCGCGCTTGACCGGACCTTGTGCTGCGGGCCAGATGTAGCGCACACCGTGAATGATGAATTCGAGCAGGTTGGGCCGTACCGGAGACCACTCCCCGCGTCCCGGCGCGACCGCCAGCCCCGAGGCTACGGCCCGCTTCACGCTCGCGTGGGTCTCCGACGCGCTCATCGCCAAGGCTTCACCCAGCGCCGCGTAGGTCCAGCGTTGCGGCGGATGTGCTGCCACCTTGAGCAGCACGAGCAAGTCCTGCGGTTTGAGGTCCATCCTGGGCATCGTATTCGCTATTCGCGAATTGCGAATATCGCCGAAACACCTCGGATTGGCAAGCTCTACGCTCGCACAGTCACCACCAGCGCTTCGATCCGGCTTTCCACCGCCCCCTCCCCAAACCGCCGCGCCACTTCCTCCGTGCAAGCCTGCGTCGCATGCTCCAACCCATCCGGGTCGCGCGCCAGGATCTCCGTGCGCAGCAGCGTGCCATGGCAATACGCAATCGCAGGGATGTGCGGCCCCACCGCACGGCTGGTGAACGCCAGCTTCTCGATCCGCGGCGGGCTCGTGAAGCCGCCTGCCTCAAGGTCCTGCGCGATCACGGCCGCATCGTGATACCCATGCGGCGTGCGCGCCATGAATCGCGGCGGGTCGTCGGGGAACACGGTGGCGAGCGCATCGGTCACGGCATCGGCGAACTCGTTGCGGTCGATGGCACACCATGCATTGAACGCGAACAGGCCACCCGGCCGCAGCACGCGCCGGGCTTCGGCATAAGCCTTCGCCTTGTCCGGGAAGAACATCACGCCGAACTGGCAAACGACGGCATCGAACGAGCCGTTCTCGAAGGGCAGCTGCATGGCGTCGGCCGCGCGCCATTCCACCGGCCGCGCGGTGCCCGTGCGTTGCGCCTCGTCGATCATCGCAGGGTTGAGGTCCGTCGCCACGATGCCGGCCGACGCATCGAGCATCACCGCGAGGTTGCGCGTGACCACGCCCGTGCCGGCGGCCAGCTCCAGCACACGCTTCGGTGCGGCCTGCGCGACGCGCTTCGCAAGGTCCACCGCGTAGGGCTCGAAGATGAGCGGCACCATGTAGCGCTCGTACGACTGGGGCACGGAGCCGGTGAAGGCGCTGTCGGAGCTGGATGCCATGGGACCTCCGCGGTGGGAGCGCTGATTCTGCGCCCGTCCGTGCCCGGCCGCGAGCCGGCAAGGCAGAATGCCGCCCCATGAAGACCTTCACCCGCCTCCTCGCCCGCGTGGCCTGCACGGCCCTGTTGCTCTTTGCCGGCGCCCTGCACGCCCAGACATCGCTGGTCCGCCTGCACACCACGCAAGGCCCCATCGACATGCAGATGCTCTCCGGCGCGCCCGTCACGGTCGCCAACTTCCTCGCCTACGTGCGCGGCGGCGACTACACGGACTCGCTCGTGCACCGCAGCGCCTACAACGGCACGACACCCTTCGTCATCCAGGGCGGCGGCTTCCGCTGGACCGAGGCGGGCTGCTGCACGACCGTGCCGTCGCGCGGCGCGATCGTCAACGAGTTCAGCGCCACGCGCTCGAACGTCCGCGGCACGGTCGCGATGGCCAAGAACAGCGGGGACCCGAACAGCGCCACCAGCCAGTGGTTCATCAACATGGGCAACAACGCCGCGAACCTGGACAACCAGAACGGCGGCTTCACCGTCTTCGCGCGCGTCACCACGCCCGGCCTCGCCGTGGCGGACAGCATCGCGGCGCTGCCGCGCGTCAACCTGCAGAACGTGTTCACCGAGCTGCCCGTCGCCAACTGGCAGCCGGGCACGCCCGTGCTGCGCTCCAACGCGGTGCGCGTCACCGAGGTGACCGAGCTGTCCAGCGCAACCTCCAGCGACCGCATCTTCAACTACCTGGAAGCGGCTTTCCCGCAGTTCCTCGCGCCGCAGAAGGCAACGACGGGCCAGGCGCTGGGCTACGTCTTCCGTTACTACGCCGGCACCAACGCGTATGTCGCCACGAAGGACGGGCAGGTCTGGGTGCTGCTGCTTTCGATCACGCCCAACCTGGTCAACGTCGGCTCGATCGACACCTGGCTGGGCGTTGCCCAGACAGCGGGCTACTGAACGGCGGATCGGCGTATGATGGGCTGGTTCGACACCGGCCCTCCTCGTGCCCTGGGCCTTACTCGCAAGAGCGTCCCGAGTTTTCTGCCATCGCACTTCGCCCAGGAGTGCCCATGGCCCCAACCCCCAGGATCGCTGCAACCATGCAGCAATGGCGCGCGGCTCTTGCCGCCGCCGCCGACGCCGAACGCGCCGTCTTCACCTCGCACGTCGGTTTCCAGTCCGGCCTGTGCCCGGCCGCCACGGCGCAAGCCGTCGTCGAAGCCGCGCGGCTGCGCGCAGCAGCCACCGCGCTGTTCGACCTCGCCCTCGGCGACATGGCTACGTTCATGCGTGCCCAACCTTCCACCTGAGGGACCGCCATGTCCGTCAACGCCGAACGCGAGCAAGACGCCGTCGCATTCCAGTTGCTGGGATTCGTCGGCGATTACGAAAACCACGTCTGCGCGCGGGTCGAGGAATGGCCGCTGGCCGCCCGCCTGCGCGAGATCGACCCGATCCTGGGCGAGATGCAAGTGCTCGGCGGGATCCTTCCGCACCTGGCGCCGGCATGGGCGCGCTTCCACGTCTCGCACGTGGAGTTGCTCGAGAAGCTGATGCACGCCGAGCGCGCCGATTCCCAGCGGCTCGACTGGCTCGAGGCGCACATGGCCGCCATCCTGCAGCTCGAAGCGAAGTGCCTCGACGTGCTGGCGCACAAAGCCTGAGCGCGGTCAGCCGCCGACGCTCTTGACCTTGTGGCCTTGGGCCGCGAGCAGTGCGATCACCCTGGCGCGGTGGTCGCCCTGGACCTCGATCGCGCCGTCCTTCACCGTCCCGCCGGAGCCGCATGCGGCTTTCAGTGCCTTGCCCAGCTTCTCCAGTGCGTCTTCGTCCAATGAAAGGCCGCGAACCACGGTCACGGCCTTGCCGCCCCGGCCCTTCTTTTCGCAGGCCACGCGAACGATGCCGTCGGAAGCAGGCGCAGCCTTCGCCGCCGTCCGGCACACGCATTGCGCGACAGGCTTGCGGCAGGCAGGACACATCCGCCCGCCTTCGGTGGAATAGACGAGACCGCCGGAAGAGACACGTGGCTTCATGTCCCTATTTTCGGCCGGCGGCCGCTGCGGCCAGCTAGTTCAGCGTCTCGACGTTCGGCGCGCCGTTGGTCATCGTGCTCATCTCGCCGGCGCGAAGCGGCACGTTGCTGGTCTCGCTGGCGCCGCTCTTTTCAGGCGTGTGCACGTACGACGGGACGATGAGGTAGTCGTAGCTGTAGACGACCGCCGGGCCGGCGCCCATCACGGACGTCAGCGGTATCGCCGGCGTCACTAGACGTAGTTCTGCGGCATGGGGACGTTGGGGTTGTCGGTGCTCACGTTCGGGGCGCCGTTGGTCATCGTGCTCATTTCGCCCGCGGCCTGGGGCGAGTCCCAGGTCTGTGCCTGGGCGGCTGCGCCGGCGAAGGCGAACGTGGCGGCGACGAGGATGGCGGTTGTGGTTCGGGTCATGAAGAAATCTCCGTTCTGGTTGGTTGCCACCAGTCTGCGCGCACGGTTCGGCAGGGGTATCGGACCCCGGCTGCCCGGCAGGTGGGACCAGTCCTGCCCGGCCTTGCCGAGCGCGCAGGATTCCGCCCTAATCGCGGGATGACCCAAGAAGTTCCACTGTCCACCTTGCGCGAGGACCTCGCGCTCGCCCTGCGCGCCGCCTCGATGCACGGCCTGGCCGAAGGCGTGTGCAACCACTTCAGCGTGGCTTGCGGCCCGAACCGCTTCCTGCTGAATCCCCGCGGCCTGCACTGGAGCGAGCTGCAGGCACGCGACATCCTGCTGGTCGACGAGGCCGGCAAGGTACTCGACGGCCCGCACCCGGTCGAACCGACGGCCCTGTTCATCCACGCCGCGGTGCACCGCGTCACGGGGCATGCGGTGGTCATGCACACGCACATGCCCCATGCGACCGCGTTCACGCTCACGCAAGCCGGCGCGATCGACCCGCTCCTGAGCCAGAACGGCCTGCGCTACCTGGACCGCATCGTCGTCGACCGGGAGTACAACGGGCTCGCGCTGGACATGGCCGAAGGCGAGCGCATCGCCCGCGCGATGGGGCGCAAGGACATCGCGTTCCTCGGCAACCATGGCGTCGTCGTGGCGGGCGCCACCATCGCCCACGCCTACGACGACCTCTATTACCTCGAACGCGCGGCGCAGCACGAGATGCTGGCGCGCGCGAGCGGGCTGCCCCTCACGCCGATCCGGGACCTGGACCTCGCGCGCCGCACCGCCCGGCAGATCCAGGGCGAGCGCATGCAGTCCGACCTCTTCTTCGAGGCGCTGCGCAGGCTGCTGCCGCCGGCGTGAAACTCCTGGCCGCCGCTTGTGCGAACATTCGCCATGCCCGCGACCAACCCCCTCCTGCAGCCCTGGACCGCGCCCTACGGCCTGCCGCCGTTCGGCGAGGTGAAGCCTGAACTTTTCGAGCCCGCGCTCGAGGCCGCGATGGCCGAACACCGCGGGGAGCTCGATGCGATCGCGTCGAACCCGCAGCCGGCCACCTTCGACAACACGCTCGCCGCGTTCGACCGCGCGGGCGACCGGCTCGGGCGCGTGCGCATGCTGTTCGAGAACCTCTGCTCGTCGCACACCTCGCCCGAGCTGCAGGCCGTGCAGCGCAAGGTGGCTGTGCCGTTGTCGGCGCACGAAAGCAGCGTCTACATGCACAAGGCGCTGTTCGCGCGCATCGACGGCCTGTACGAGAAGCGCGCCACGCTCGGCCTCACCACCGAGCAGCAGCGCCTGCTGGAACGTGTGCACCTCGACTTCGTCCGCGCGGGTGCGCGCCTGCCTGCCGACAAGCAGGGGCGCTACGCGCAAGTGATGCAGCGCCTGGCCGAACTCACCACCGCCTTCGGCCAGAACGTGCTGCACGACGAGACGGACTGGAAGCTCGTGCTGAGGGACGAGGCGGAGCTTGCGGGGCTGCCCGACTTCGTGCGTGAAGCGGCTCGCGCGGCGGCGAAAGAACGCGGCGTGGAGGACGGCTATGTCATTGCCCTCTCGCGCTCGTCGATCCTGCCCTTCCTGACCTTCAGCGAGCGTCGCGACCTGCGCGAGACGGCTTTCAAGGCCTGGGTTTCGCGCGGCGAACACGCAGGCGAGCACGACAACCGGCCGATCATCGCCGAGATCATGAAGCTGCGCGAAGAGCAGGCCCGCTTGCACGGCTACGCCACCTTCGCCGACTACGCCTTGGTCGACCGCATGGCGGCGAAACCTTCTGCCGTCGACGAGCTTCTGGATAACGTGTGGGAGCGCGCGAAGAAGGCCGTGGAGCGCGAGCGTGCCCAGCTTGTCGCCGCGATGCGCACCGACGGCGACACGTCGAAGCTCGAGGCGTGGGACTGGCGCTACTGGGCCGAGAAGGTGCGCCAGCGCGAATACGCGGTGGACGACGCCGAGGTGAAGCCCTATTTCCCGCTCGACGCGATGGTGCAGGCCGCCTTCGACTGCGCGGGCCGCCTCTTCGGCATCCGCTTCACGCCCCGCCCCGACCTCGCGTCCTACCACCCGGATGTGAAGACGTACGAAGTGCACGACGCCGACGGCCAGCCCGTGGGCCTGTTCGTGCAGGACAACTACATGCGCCCCACCAAGCGCAGCGGCGCGTGGATGAGTGGGCTGCGCTGGCAGGCGCGCAACGGCGAGACGGTGCGGCCGATCATCCTGAACAACAACAACTTCGCGAAGTCGGCCAATACGCTGCTCTCGTTCGACGACGTGCGCACGCTGTTCCACGAGTTCGGCCACGGGCTGCACGGGCTGCTGTCCAACGTCACCTACTACAAGCTCTCGGGCACTTCGGTGCTGCAGGACTACGTGGAGCTTCCCTCGCAGCTGTTCGAGCACTGGATGTCCGAGCCGGAGGTGCTGCGCCAGCACGCGCGCCATGTGGAGACGGGCCAGCCGATCCCCGATGCGCTGATCGAGCGGCTGCAGAAGGCGCGCCGTTTCGGCCAGGGCTACGACACCGTGCGCTACACGGCGAGCGCCATCGTCGACATGGCGGCGCATTCGCACCCGAACCCTTCGAGCGTCGCCGACTGGGTGGCTTTCGAAGCACAGGTGCTGCGCGAGCGCGGCCTGCCCGAGGCGGTGCACATCATGCACCGGCTGCCGCACTTCCAGCACCTGTTCTCCGGCGACAGCTATGCCGCGGGCTACTACGTGTACCTGTGGGCCGAAGTGCTGGATGCGGACGCGTTCGACGCGTTCAAGGAAGCGGGCAGCCCCTTCGCACCGGAGGTCGCGGCGCGGCTGAAGCGCTACATCTATTCCGCCGGCAACAGCATCGAGCCCGCGCAGGCGTTCGAGACCTTCCGCGGCCGCCCGCCGAAGATCGAGCCGCTGCTGGAGAAGAAGGGCCTGCTGGAGCCCGCATGACGAAGCTGCTGCGCGCGGCACTGCTGCTGTTCTGGGCTGCCGCGCTGCACGCGCAGGAGTGGCAGGCGGCCACGCCCGAATCGCAGGGGATGGACTCGGCTGCGCTCGCGCAACTCGTCGAGTACGGCGGCAACGTGCGCATGGACAGCCTGGTGGTGGTGCGCAACGGGCGCATCGTCGCCGAGGCCTACTACGCGCCCTACCGCGCGGACATGCTCCACCGGATCAATTCGTCGACGAAGGCGGTGGTCGGCGCGCTCACCGGGATCGCCATCGCACGAGGCGACATGCCCGCCACCGGCACGCCCGCGCTCGAGCTGCTGCCCCATGACGATGCGGGCGACCCGCGCTGGAAAGCCATCACGCTGCAGCACCTGCTGGACATGACGTCCGGCATCGACTGGACCGAGCCGCTGTCGGACGCGGTACCGAAGTCGCTGCTCGAACTGGAAAACAGCAGCGACTGGCAACGGTACATCCTCGGCCGTGGCATCCGGCAGGCGCCGGGTGCCGGGTTCGACTACAACAGCGGCGGCTCGCACCTCGTCGCAGTGGCGCTCGCGCGCAAGGCGGGCATGCCGCTCGAGCGCTATGCCGAGGAGCACCTGTTCCGCCCGATCGGCATCGGCACCTGGCGCTGGCGGCAGGACCCGCAGAAGTTCGCCACGGGCGGCGCCGGGTTGTACATGCGCACGCGCGACATGGCGCGCTTCGGCCAGCTGTACCTGCAGGGCGGGGAATGGAACGGGCGGCAGGTGGTGCCGCGCGACTGGGTGGCGCGCGCGTTCTCGCCGCAGGTGGACATGCCCTGGCCCGGCTACAAGTACGCCGACTACTGGTGGTCCTTGCCGGCGCGCGGCGCCTACATGGCGGTGGGCTTCAACCGGCAGGTGATCCTGGTGATGCCGAAGCTCGGCGTGGTCGCCGCCTTCACGGGCCGCGAGCACTGGCGCTTCGAGGACGTCATCGCGCACATCGAGCGCGCTGCGAAGGCTACCGCGCCGCTGCCGCCGAACGCGCAGGCGCAGGAAGCGCTGGCCGCGCGCATTGCCGCGGCCTCCACGGGCAAGGTCACGCCGCCGTCGGCACCCGCGCAGCTGCCGGTCAGCCGCGGCACGTGGAAGATCGACGAGAACCGCACGGGCATCGGCGAGCTCACGCTCGACTTCTCGGGCGTGCCTTCCTTCCATGTGAAGCTGCGCACGCGGGAGCTGGGCGGAGAGCTGGGCCTCGACGGCCGCTTCGCGTCGGCCACGGACACCGCGGGTACGCTGATCGCCACGACAGCGCGGTGGTCGGCGCCGGATACGCTGGAAGTGGACCAGCGCTGGCCCGAGGAAGCCGGGCAGATGCGCTACATCGTGAAGTTCCGCGGCGACGACCTGGAATTCACCTCCATCAACCAGTTCGGCGTACGCAGCTCGGCACGCGGCACGAGGGTGCGCTAAGCCTCGCGGCAGAACACCACGCCGGGCTTGAGCTCCTCCATGATGCGGTACTCCGTCAGCTCCATGCCGAGGTCGACGTACGTGCGCTGCGCGTTGGCGTTGTCCTTCTCGACGTAGAGCCGGAAGCCGCACGCATCGGGGTCGTCCTTCGCCATCTCCTTGAGGTGCGCGTAGAGGCCACGGAACACGCCGCGGCGGCGCCAGTCGGGCCGCACGTACAGGCTCTGGATCCACCAGAAGCGGCCGTTTCGCCAGTCGCTCCACTCGTACGTGACCATCAGGCAACCCACCACATCGCCCTGCGCTTCGGCCACAAGGTAGAAGCCGGCCTGCGGCTGCTCGAGCATGCGGCGCACGCCGGCCCCGATGACGTCGGGCAGCAGGTGCTTGTGTTCGGTCTCCAGCGCCATGGCCGCGTTGAAGCGTGCAATGACGTCGGCGTCCTGCGCTCGCGCGCGGCGCAGGGTGAAGGGTTGGGGCAATTGCATGGCGCCCGATCATAGGCGGCAGCCCGGCCGTGTGCACGGGTTTGTAGGACGCCAACTACGCGCACCGTAGGCGCGAGCCTTCTCTACCGCAGAGCTGCCGTTGGCACAGTCTGCCTTGGTGGGTTCAGGGTCCGCGTCTCGCTCCCGTAGACAGGGCTTTCCACCTTGGCCAGCCGAGCTGGCCTTTTTTACGTCACCAGGATCGCGCGGAAGTCGTTGACGTTGGTGTGCGTCGGGCCCGTGACGACCAGGTCGCCGAGCGCGTCGAAATAGCCGTAGGCGTCGTTGCGCGCGAGATAGTTGTCGACCTTCATGCCCTTGGCGAGCGCGCGCTGCAGCGTGTCGGGCGTGACGAAGGCACCCGCGTTGTCTTCGACGCCATCGATGCCGTCGGTGTCCGCCGCGATCGCCCAGACGTTCGATTGCCCCTGCAGCGCCTGCGCGAGGCCGAGGCAGAACTCGCCGGCGCGCCCGCCGCGGCCTCGCGGCGTGCCCTCGGGTTGCTTCTTCACGGTCACCGTGGTCTCGCCGCCGGAGAGGATCACGCAGGGCTTGCGGAACGGCTGGCCGCGCTGTGCGACTGCGCGCGCGAGCGCGGCGTGCACCTTGCCGACCTCGCGCGACTCGCCTTCGATCTCGTCGGAGAGGATGTGCGCCTCGACGCCGGCGGCGCGCGCCGCTTCCGCGGCGGCTTCCAGCGACTGCTGCGGCGTCGCGATCATGTGCACCTGGTGGCCGTTGAAGATCGCATCGCCCGGCTTAGGTGTTTCGCTCATCACGCCCGCGGGCACTTCGATGCCGTAGCGCTTGAGGATCGCCAACGCGTCCTCGCAGGTCGTCGCATCCGGCACGGTCGGCCCGCTGGCGATCACCGACGGGTCGTCGCCGGGCACGTCGCTGATGGTGAGCGTCACCACGTGCGCCGGCGCGCAGGCTGCGGCGAGGCGCCCGCCCTTGATGCGCGACAGGTGCTTGCGCACGCAGTTCATCTCGCCGATGTTCGCGCCGGACTCCAGCAGCGCGCGGTTGATGCGCTGCTTTTCCTCGAGCGAGAGGCCCTCGGCCGGCAGCGTGAGGAGGGCCGAGCCGCCGCCGGAAATGAGGCACAGCACGAGGTCGTCCTTCGTGAGCCCCTGCGCCATCCGCAGGATGCGCTGCGCGGCCTGCAGGCCCGCCGCGTCCGGCACGGGGTGCGCAGCCTCGACCACTTCGATGCGTTCACGCAAGCCCGTGGGGCGCGGCGGCGTGTGGTGATACCTCGTGACCACAAGCCCCGACAGCGGCGCGTCGGCCGGCCACAGGGCCTCGACGGCTTGCGCCATCGCGCCACCGGCCTTGCCGGCGCCCAGCACGACGGTGCGGCCCCTGGGCGGCGGCGGCAGGTACGGCGCGGTGTTGTGCAGCGGCAGGGCGCGCCGCACCGCGGCGTCGTAGAGGTGGCGCAGGAAGGCTCGGGGGTCGGCAGGTGTCATGTCGCCACGATTGTGCTGCCAATCGAGGCTTCCGTATTACCACGCGGTTACGGCGCGCCGATATGCTCGCCGCCCATGAAAACCATCAGCACCCCACTCGTTCTCCTCCTCTTTTGCGCCGTCCTCGCCTCGTGCGGCGGCGGTGGCGATCCCACCCCGGCGCCCGCAGCCCCGCCGGCGGCGCAGGCGGCATCGCCGTACGGCGGCAGCGGCATCACGCCGCCGGGCCCCGAAAGCGAGGGGCTGTCGCTGGTGGCCGGGCGGCTGCGCGGCGCGGAGCAGGGCCGCGGTGTCCTCGACGGCGGCATCCGCTACCAGGACGGGGTGCTGGGCCTCGAACTCGCTTCACCCGCCGCGCTGCCCGACGGCTCGCTCCTCGCGCGGGGGCGCTTCATCAACGGCTCGAGCGTGACCCTCTTTCGCGTGCAACTGGACGGCACCGTGAAGTCGTTGCCGGGCCCGTGGGACCAGGAGCGCACCTGCCCGGGCTTGCTGGGCTGCATCGACGTGGACATCTCGTCGCTGGCCGTTTCGCCGGACGGTCGCGCCTGGATCAACAGCACCGGCACCGGCCAGCTCTACGTGATCGACGCCGCCGGCACCATCCTCTCCAGCGCGCCGTTCGAGAAGCACGCTTCCAATTTCGCGGTGGATGCCGCCGGCAACCTGTACTACCTCGATGCGGCCGGAACGCTGAAGCGGCGCGCGGCGGACGGCTCCGTGACGGCGCTGCCCGCGCAGCTCGGGTCAGCCTTCGCGCGGCAGCTCGCGGTCGATGCGAGCGGGCGGCTGTTTGCCGCCTCGGGCACAGCCATCGAGCGTTACGTGGCGGGCACGGGCTTCGTGCTCGTGGCCGGCTCGCCCGCGGAGTCCGCGCATGCGGACGGCCCCGCCGCATCGGCGCGCTTCAAGGCCATCACGGGTATCGCGATCGACCGCGCCGGCAACATCTTCGCCAGCGATGCACGCACCATCCGGCGCGTCTCCGCCGACGGCACCGTGAGCACCGTCGCGGGCATCCCCGAAGGGCAATTCACCACCGTGACCTGGGGCCCGCTGCCGGGCTCCATCGCCGCGCCGAGGTCGCTCACGCTGCTGCCGCAGGGCGTGGTGTTCGCCACGATCAGCGAGCTGGTGAGCGTGCTGATGCTGGCTAAGGTGCCGGTCGCGCCCTAAGAGGCCCGGAGCCAGCGCTCGATGCGCTGCTCGAGCATGGACAGGGGCATGCTGCCGGCCCCGAGTACCTGCGCGTGGAACTGGCGGATGTCGAAACGCGCGCCCAACCGCTTGCGAGCCACGTCGCGCAGCTGCAGCAGCTTGAGCTCGCCCACCTTGTACGCGAGCGCCTGCCCGGGCCAGGCCATGTAGCGCTCGATCGCGCGGCGCGCGTCGTCTTCGTCGGCGCCTTCCTGCTCGAGCATGTACGCCATCGCCCGCTCGCGCGTCCAGCCGAGATCGTGCAGGCCCGTGTCCACGACGAGGCGCAGCGCGCGATGCAACTCCATCTGCAAGCGCCCCAGGCGCGCAACCGGGCTGTCGAAGACGCCGAGCTCGTCGCCAAGCCCCTCGGCATAAAGCGCCCAGCCTTCGCCGAAGGCTTCATGCCAGAGCGCCTGCCGGAACTTGGGCACGCGCAGCTCCTGCTGCATGGCGATCTGGTAGTGGTGCCCCGGCTGGCCCTCGTGCAGGAACAGGGCGGCCATGCGCGCGCTGTAGTACTTCGCCGAGTCCGTCACCACGACGAAAAAGACGCCGGGCCGCGAGCCGTCGGTCGAGGGCGGCACGTAGTGGTCCGACGCGGTGTCGCGACGCACAGGTTCCACCGCGCGGATGTCGAGTGCGGCACGCGGGGCGCGTTCGAAGAGCCTGGGCAGGCCCGCGCGCACCTTCGCGTCGATCGCCTTGTAGGCCGCGAGCACTTCCTCTTCGCTCTTGAACGGGTGCAGCTCCGCGCGCGTGGGCAGCGACTTCAGGAAGGCGTTGAGCGTGCCGCCGGCACCCAACGCGCGTTTCACGAGTTCCATTTCGCCGCGGATGCGCGCCACTTCCCGCACGCCGAGCGCGTGCACCTGCGCGGGCGACATGTCGGTGGTGGTGTACGAACGCACCAGCGTGCGATACCACGGGCGTCCACCGGGCAAAGCGCCGAGCCCGCTCGTCGTGCGCGCCTGTGGCAGGTACTGGCCGGCCAGAAAACTGCGCAGCCGCCGAAGCGCGTGGTTGACCTCGTCGAACACCACGACGCGGTACTGCGCAGCGATGCGTTGCCGGTCAGCCTCCGGGATGCTTGGAGGCATCTCGCGCACGCCGGCAAGGAAGGGGCTCTGGTACGGGTCCTGCGGCAGCAGCGCCTCGAGTTGCGGCAGCGTGCGCTCGACCAGCGGCCTGGGCAGCGTGACGCGCTGTGCGAGCCCCTGCTCCATGTTGGCGATGGCCTGCTCCACCCACGGCGTGATCCGGCGCAGGCGCGCGAGGAAGTTGTCGAAGTTGGCGGTGGTCTTCAGCGGCTGCGAGCCCTGGCCGCTCGCCCATTGCGCCAGGCGCGCGGGCAGCAGGTCGATCTGCGACAGCGGCAGCAGGTGCATCGGGTACGCGAGCAACGAGAGGCGCTGGCCGAGGTCGTGGTCCAGCAGCTGCCAGGTCGTGCGGTCGTCGGCGTTTAGCTTCGCCGGATCGATCCGGCGCAGTGCAGCGCGCGTGGATTCGTACAGCACACGCTGGCGCGCGCGGTGCTCCGGCGCGATCTCGATTTCCAGCTTCGCTTCGTATGCGGGGTCGCCCGTGTTCTCGGTCGCATCGAGCGGGAAGAGGTCGTGCAGGCGCTGCTGGTAGGTGTCCGCAAGCTGTGCGAGCTGCGGGTCAGAGGCTTGCGCGTGCGCGGCGTGGCGGGTCGCCAGCAGCAGCGGCAGGCCGGCCACGGTGGCGGCGGCCTGGCGGCGGGTGAAGCTTGGGATCGGCATTTGGCGGCGATGCTAACCGCACGCCGCGCTCACTGCACCGGCGCGCCCGCGCGGAACCACTCGGCAAGCGCAGCACGTTCCGCCTCCGTCATTGCCGTGGCGTTGTTCATCGGCATGGTCTTCTGCACGACCGCCTGCTGGTAGACCGCCTGCGCGTGCTGCTTCAGCGCATCGGGTGAGTCCAGCCGCACGTTCTTCATCTGCAGTTGCGCGCCGTGGCACTGGTAGCAACGCTGCTCCAGCACGGGGCGGATGCTTGCATAGGTGGCCGGTTGCGTCGCGGCGGTTGCAGGCGTGGGAGCCGGCGCGATCCACGCGATGACGCAGGCGATGACGGCGACACCCGCGAGCGCATAGCCCGCCGGGTGCCGGTTGCGCCCCAATTTCCAGCCGTGCCGCATCACGAAGAACTGGCGGATGGCCGCGCCCGCGAACATCATCAGCACCAGCACCACCCAGTTGTTCTCGCGCGCGTAGAGGAAGCTGTAGTGGTTGGACAGCATCGCGAACAGCACGGGCAGCGTGAAGTAGGTGTTGTGCACGCTGCGCTGCTTGCCGCGAACGCCGTGGATCGGGTCCACGGGTTGGCCGGCCTGGATCGACGCGACGACCTTCTTCTGGCCGGGGATGATCCAGAAGAACACGTTGGCGCTCATCGCCGTAGCCAGCATCGCACCCACCAGCAGGAAGGCCGCGCGGCCGGCGAACCAATGGCAGGCGAGCCAGGAGGCAACCACCACCAGCACGAGCACGAGCGCGCCGACGATGGCATCTCCGTTGCGGCGATGCCCGAACAGCTGGCAGATGGCGTCGTACAGCATCCAGAACACCACGAGGAAGCTCACGGCCACCGCAACGGCCGCACCGGGCGACCAGTCCATCAGCGACTTGTCGACGAGGTACGTGCCGGCGCTCCACAGATAGGACACCGTGAACAGCGCGAAGCCCGAGAGCCACGTCGAATAGCTTTCCCAGTAGAACCAGTGCAGGTGCGGCGGCAGCTGCGGCGGCTGCACCGCGTACTTCACCGGGTGGTAGAAGCCGCCGCCGTGCACCGCCCAGAGCTCGCCGGTAGCGCCTTCGCCGCGCAGCTTTTCGTCGGCCGGGGGCACGAGGCTGGAGTCGAGGAAGACGAAGTAGAACGACGAGCCCACCCACGCGATCGCGGTGATCACGTGCAGCCACCGCAGCAGCAGGTTGGCCCAGTCGAGGAAGTAGCTTTCCATGGTTGCCTTATCTCGGGATCTGCAGCAGCTGCGCGGCGACGGCGGCCGCGATGACCTCCGGCTCCTTGCCCACAACGCCCGGCACGCCGATGGGGCAGGTGACGCGCGCCAGTTCCTCTGGCGTAAAGCCGCGCGCCTCCAGCCGGTGGCGGAAAGTCGCCCACTTGGTCTTGCTGCCGATCAGGCCGATGAAGGGCAGGTCCGCGCGCTTCAGGCAGGCAGCAGCGATGTCCAGGTCTTCGGCATGGCTGAAGCTCATGACGAGGACGCGCGAGGCGGGGGCGAGGTCCTTGACCGCCGCCTCGACCGGGTCCGAGTGCTCGCATTGCACATTCGCCGGCACTTCGGCGGGGAAGATCTCGTCGCGGCTGTCGATCCACGTCACCGCGAACGGTAGCGGCCCGAGCGCCTGCACGATCGCCCGGCCGACGTGGCCGCCGCCGAACAGGGCGACGGGCGCTTGATTGGTGGCGAGCCTGCTTTGCAAGGCGTTCACATTCGAGGCATCAAGCAATTCATAGGCCAGGAACATCACCCCGCCGCAGCACTGCCCCAGTGACGGCCCCAACGCGAAACGCTGCTGCGCCGGCCCTTCGCCGCCGGCAAGCCGGCGCCGCGCCTCTCCAATCGCTTCGAATTCCACGTGGCCGCCGCCGATGGTGCCGAACACGTCGTCGGGGAAAACGGCCATCCACGCCCCCGGTTCGCGCGGCGCGGAGCCTTCGGTGCGGTCCACCGTGACGAGCACGGCGCGTTCACCGGCGAGCCTGTTCGTGATTTCCTTCATGCCGCGTTCGCTTTACAGTGCATGCGCAGGAAACAAAAAATCCGGATACGTAAAGCTCGTCATCATGCAGCCGGCTGCAGGCGTTGTAGAGCTTGCCCCAGAGGAGACACCATGAAGTACCCCCGCCCCTTGCCTTATGCGCTGGCCACTGTGGCCGCGGTTCTCGCTTCCTGCAGCAGCACGCCGCTGCCGCCCATGCCGCCAGCCACCGTCGCGACCGCGCCGGTCACCAGCCAGCCCGGGCAACTGTCGCCGCAAGCCGTGCTCAAGACCTCCTCCGCCGTCACGCCCCGCGCCTACCGCCAGGACGCCGCGTCGCACATCTACGAGCAGAACGAGGCGCGCATCTTCAAGGGCAAGCTGCCCCCGCTGCTGTACGCCATCGGCGTGCTGGACGTGGAGCTGGATGGCAAGGGCAACGTCCGCCGCCTCGACTGGCGCCGCGCCCCGAGCCACGCGCCGGAAGTGGTGGCCGAGATCGAGCGCACCGTCCGCGCCGCCGCGCCGTACCCGGTCCCTGCCCGCATGGGCAAGGTGACCTACACCGACGTGTGGCTGTGGGACAAGAGCGGCAAGTTCCAACTCGATACCCTGACCGAAGGGCAGCTCTGAGTCAGGAGCCGCGGTACGTGGAGTAACTCCACGGGCTGACCAGCAGCGGCACATGGTAGTGCTGCTGCGGGTGCGCAATCCCGAAATCGAGCGTCACCCGGTCCAGGAACGGCGGGTCGGGCAATTCGGCGCCCTTGCCCCGAAAGTACGCCGCGACGTCGAACACCAGCCGATAGCGCCCAGCCTTCAACGCGCCGTCCGCATACAGCGGCCCGTCGGGGCTGCGCCCATCGGCATTCAGCGCGAAGCGCTTCACCAGCTTCGCCTCGCTCCCCTGCACCTCGTACAGCTCCGCCCCCATGCCCGCGGCGGGGGTGCCGTGCATCGTGTCCAGCACATGCGTGCTCAAGCCCATGGAGGCCTCCGTCCGTAGGAATCGTGCACAGGAGTGTATACACTTTTAGGCGTTTGCGGCTATCATGCGACGCATGGATTCCACGCCGACCCGCCAGATCGTCGAGGCGCTCACGCGCGCGGTGGTGGAACACCGGCTGCAGCCCGGCACCAAGCTCGCGGAGCAGAAGCTGGCGGACCACTTCGGCGTCTCGCGCACGCTGGTGCGGCAGGCGCTGTTCCAGCTGGCGCAGCGGCACCTGATCACGCTGGAGCCGGCGCGCGGCGCTTTCGTGGCGGCCCCGACAGTGGAAGAAGCGCGCCAGGTGTTCCAGGTGCGCCGCATGCTGGAAACGCAGATGGTGCGCGAGTTCGTGCGCACGGTGACGCCGGCGAAGGTGAAAGCGCTGCGCGAGCACATCGCGCAGGAGAAGAACGCCGTGGACACGTACGACACCTCCAGCGGCGTCGACGTGCTCGGCGACTTCCACGTGCGCATGGCGGAGCTCACCGGCAACGAGGTGCTGGCGCACGTGCTGCGCGACCTCGTGGCGCGCAGCTCGCTCATCACGCTGATGTACCAGCGCGCGGGCGCAGCGCAGCATTCGCAGGAGGAGCACGTGGAACTGGTGAAGGCCATCGCCGCGAAGGACGAGAAGCGCGCGGTCAAGCTGATGGAAGACCACCTGCTGCACGTCGAGGAAAGCCTCGCGTTCGACCGCACCGTGCCCTCGCACGACATTGCATTGGCCCTCGCATGAGCATCTACGACACGACTGCGGGTTACCCGCGCGACCTCGTCGGCTACGGCCGCAAGCCGCCGCACGCGCAGTGGCCGGGCAATGCGCGCATCGCGGTGCAGTTTGTGCTGAATTACGAGGAAGGCGGCGAGAACTCCGTGCTGCACGGCGATGCGGGCTCGGAGCAGTTCCTCTCCGAGATGTTCAACCCCGCGTCCTACCCGGACCGCCACCTCTCGATGGAAGGCATCTACGAGTACGGCTCGCGCGCGGGCGTGTGGCGGCTGCTGCGCGAGTTCGAACGGCGGCAGCTGCCGCTGACGGTGTTCGGCGTCTCGATGGCGCTGCTGCGTCACCCCGATGTGACGGCGGCCTTCAAGGAACTGGGCCACGAGATCGCCTGCCACGGCTGGCGCTGGATCCACTACCAGGGCATGGACGAAGCCACCGAGCGCGAGCACATGCGCATCGGCATGGAGATCATCGAGAAGATGACCGGCGAGCGGCCGCTGGGCTGGTACACCGGCCGCGACAGCCCCAACACGCGCCGGCTCGTCGTGGACCACGGCGGCTTCGAATACGACAGCGACTACTACGGCGACGACCTGCCCTTCTGGATGAAGGTGCGCAAGACCGACGGCAGCGTGGTGCCGCACCTGGTGGTGCCCTACACGCTCGACTGCAACGACATGCGGTTCTCGCTGCCGCAGGGCTTCTCGCATGCGCAGCCGTTTTTCGAATACATGCGCGACACCTTCGATGCGCTCTACGCGGAAGGCGACGAAGCGCCGAAGATGATGAGCATCGGCATGCACTGCCGCCTGCTCGGGCGGCCCGGGCGCATCGTGGCGCTGCAGCGGTTCCTCGACCACATCGCGCAGTACGACCGGGTGTGGGTCTGCCGCCGCATCGACATCGCGCGCCACTGGAAGAAGGTCCATCCCTATGCCGATCACGATTGAACAACTGAACGCGGCGCCGCGCGAGCAAGCTGCGAAGCTGCTCGACGGCCTCTACGAGCATTCGCCGTGGATCGCGGAGACGGCGCTGTCGCAGCGGCCGTTCGCGTCCGTCGCGCACCTGAAGGCCGCGATGGCCAGGGTCGTGCGAGAAGCCGGGCGCGACAAGCAGCTCGCGCTGATCCGCGCGCACCCGGAGCTTGCCGGCAAGGCCATGGTGTCGAAGGAGCTCACGGCCGAAAGCACCAACGAGCAGTCGAAGGCGGGCCTCACGAACTGCACGCCCGAGGAGTTCGCGAAACTCCAGCAGCTCAATGCCGCGTACAACGCGAAGTTCGGCTTCCCCTTCATCCTCGCGGTGCGCGGGCCACGCGGCATCGGGCTCACTCGCCAGCAGATTCTTTCGGCCTTCGAGCGGCGCCTGGACAACCCACGCGACTACGAGATCGACGAGTGCCTGCGCAACATCGGCCGCATCGTGGAGCTGCGGCTGAACGACAAGTTCGGCATCGTGCCTTCACTCGGCGAGATGGTGTGGGACTGGCACGAAGACCTCGCGAAGCACAGCGACCCCGGCTTCAAGGAGAAGGGCCAACTCACCGTCACGTACCTCACCGACGCGCACCGCGCCTGCGCGCGCGATGTCGTGGCGCGCATGAAGGAATGCGGTTTCGACGAGGTGGAGATCGACGCCGTCGGCAACGTCGTGGGCCGTTACCGCGGCGAGGGCGAGCGCTGGCTGCTCACCGGCAGCCACTACGACACGGTGCGCAACGGCGGCAAGTACGACGGGCGCCTGGGCATCACCACGCCGATGGCCTGCGTGCGCGAGCTGGCTCGTGCGGGCAAGCGCCTGCCGTTCGGCATCGAGGTCGTGGGTTTTTCGGAGGAGGAGGGCCAGCGCTACAAGGCCACCTTCCTCGGCTCGGGCGCGCTCACCGGCCACTTCGATGCGAAGTGGCTGGACCAGAAGGATGCCGACGGGGTCACGATGCGCGATGCGATGCTCGCTGCCGGTTTGCCGGCCGACATGCAAGCCATCGCGATGTTGGAGCGCGACCCCTCCCGCTACCTCGGTTTCGTCGAAGTGCACATCGAGCAGGGGCCCGTGCTGAACGAACTCGACCTCCCGCTCGGCGTCGTCACCTCGATCAACGGCGGCGTACGCTACCAATGCGAGATCACCGGCATGGCCAGCCACGCGGGCACCACGCCCATGGACCGCCGCCGCGATGCAGCGGTGGGCCTCGCGGAACTCGCGCTCTATATCGAACAGCGTGCAAAGGCCGACGGCGACAGCGTCGGCACCATCGGCATGCTGCAGGTGCCCGGCGGCTCGATCAACGTGGTGCCGGGCCGCTGCCTCTTCAGCCTCGACCTGCGCGCGCCCACCGACCCCCAGCGCGACAAGCTGGTGGCCGACGTGCTAGCGAAGCTCACTGAAATTTGCGAACGGCGCGGCCTGCACTTCACCACCGAGGAAACCATGCGCGCCGCCGCCGCGCCGAGCGCGCCCGAATGGCAGCAGCGCTGGGAACGCGCCGTGGAAAGCCTCGGCGTCCCCGTCTACCGCATGCCCAGCGGCGCGGGCCACGACGCGATGAAGCTGCACCAGGTCATGCCGCAGGCGATGCTCTTCGTGCGCGGCGAGAACGCCGGCATCAGCCACAACCCGCTGGAGAGCAGTACCGCCGACGACATCGACCTCGGCGTGCGCGCCTTCCAGAACCTGCTCGCGCAGCTCGCGGGCGAGATGCGATGACACCTTACGAACGACTCGACGCCTGGATCGACGCCCACTTCGACGAGCAGGTGCGCTTCCTGCAGGAGCTGGTGCGCGTGCCCACCGACACGCCGCCCGGCAACAACGCGCCGCACGCGGAGCGCACGGCGGAACTGCTGCAGGCTTTCGGTTTCGCGGCCGAGAAGCACCCGGTGCCGCAGGCCGAAGTCCAGGCGGCAGGCCTCGAGTCCATCACCAACCTCGTCGTGCGGCGGCGCTACGGCGAAGGTCGCGTCGTTGCATTGAACGCGCACGGCGACGTGGTGCCGCCGGGCGAGGGCTGGACGCACGACCCATACGGCGGCGAAGTGCAGGACGGCAAGCTCTATGGCCGTGCATCGGCGGTGAGCAAGAGCGACTTCTCGACGTTCACGTTCGCGGTGCGCGCGCTCGAATCGCTCGGCGCATCGCTCAAGGGCGGTGTGGAACTGCACTTCACCTACGACGAGGAGTTCGGCGGCGAGCTCGGCCCCGGCTGGCTCCTGAAGCACGGCATCACGAAACCCGACCTGCTCGTCGCCGCGGGCTTCAGCTACGAAGTCGTCACCGCGCACAACGGCTGCCTGCAGATGGAAGTGACCGTCCACGGCAAGATGGCGCACGCGGCCATCCCCGACACGGGCGTCGATGCGCTGCAAGGCGCGGTGCACATCCTCGATGCGCTGTACGCGCAGAACACGCTGTACAAGCAGGTCACGTCCAAGGTGCCGGGGATCAAGCACCCGTACCTCAATGTGGGGCGCATCGAGGGCGGCACCAACACCAACGTGGTCCCTGGCAAGGTGGTCTTCAAACTCGACCGCCGCATGATCCCGGAGGAGAACCCCGTTGAAGTGGAAGACACGATCCGCCGCGCGATCGAGGAAGCGTCCGCAGCGGTCCCCGGCATCCGCGTGGAAATCCGCCGCATGCTGCTGGCCAACTCGCTCAAGCCGCTCCCCGGTAACAAGCCGCTCGTCGACGCAATCCAGAACCACGGGCGCGAGGTGTTCGGCTGCGACATCCCCGCGATGGGCACGCCGCTCTACACCGACGTGCGCCTGTACGGCGAAGCCGGCATCCCGGGCGTGATCTACGGTGCCGGCCCGCGCACCGTGCTCGAGTCGAACGCGAAGCGTGCCGACGAGCACGTGCAACTGGAAGACCTGCGCCGCGCCACGAAGGTCATCGCCCGCACCCTGTTCGACCTGCTCCGGTAGATGGCGGGTTCCGCCGAAAGACCTTGACGCGGGGCGCGGCTCTGCGGCACGCTGTATGGCTCTACCCGAGGAGCCCCTTATGAAGCTGTACTACCACCCCGCGTCCACCACCTGCCGCCCGATCATGCTGCTTGCCGCCGAAGCCGGCATCCCGCTGGAGATGCAGCTCGTCGACCTGTTCACGGGCGAGCAGTACAAGCCGCATTACGAGGCGGTCAACCCCAACCACCTGGTCCCCGTGCTGCAGGACGGCGATTTCCGGCTGACGGAGAGCTCCGCGATCTGCAAGTACCTCGCCGAGAAGTCCGGCAGCCCGCTCTACCCCAGCGGCCTGCAGGAGCGCGCGCGCATCAACGAGGTGATGGATTGGGTGAACACCCAGCTCAACCGTGACCTCTGCTACGGGTTCGTCTACCCGCAGATCTTCGGCTTCCACAAGCGCCGCAGCGAGGAGGCGCAGCAGGCCCAGCTCGAATGGGGCAAGGAGCGCGCGCAGGGCTGGCTGAAGGTGCTGGACCAGCACCACCTCAAGGCCGGCAACAACTATGTGTGCGGGGACAAGATCTCGCTGGCCGACTACTTTGCCGCCCCGTTCGTGCACGTGGCGCAGCTCACCGGCACGGACTTCGCCGCCTACCCCAACGTGCAGGCGTGGCTGGGCCGCATGAAGGCGCTGCCGTCGTGGGGCAAGGTGTTCGAGACCATCGAAGGCTATGGCGCGACCCTCAAGGGGCAGCCCATGGTCACGGTCTGAGATGGCCATCCTCAAGCTGCACCACGCCGCCTACCGCTGCCGCGACTCCGAGCAGACCCGCCGCTTCTACGAGGACTTCCTCGGGCTGCCGCTGGCGGGCGTGCTCGAGATCACGGAGACGAAAAGCGGCCGGGCGACGAACACGCTGCACACGTTCTTCCGTCTGGACGACGGCTCGCACATCGCCTTCTTCGAAGCGGGCGACATGCCGTTCGAATTCAAGAAGCAGCACGACTTCGACCTGCACATCGCGCTCGAAGTCGAGCGCGGCTTCCTGGAACGCATGTTCGCCAAGGGCAAGGCCGAAGGCATCGAAACGCGCGGCGTGTCGGACCACGGGTTCATCGACTCCATCTACTTCCGCGACCCCAACGGCTACGTGCTGGAGCTGTGCGCCAGGCGCGAGGGGCACGACGAGATGATGGACCCGGCGCGCAACAGCGCGCGGGCCAAGCTGGACGCGTGGACGGCAGCCAAAAACGCGCGCACCTGAGCCAGCGCAAACGCGCCACGTAGTTTTACGGCCCCGGCAGGCCGGAATTTGGTTTACGGTCTGCCTTGGCAACAAGAATCCAGGAGGCAGCCCATGACCACCGAGTCCACCCAGAACAGCGCCGCCGAGAACGCACTGCGCGACGCCGCCCGCGAGTACCACCGCACACCGACGCGCGGCAAGATCTCCATCGCGCCGACCAAGCCGCTGTCGAACCAGCGCGACCTGTCGCTCGCGTACTCGCCCGGCGTGGCCTACCCTTGCCTCGACATCCAGGCGAACCCGAAGCTCGCCGCCGAATACACCTCGCGCGCCAACCTCGTGGGCGTGGTGACCAACGGCACGGCGGTGCTGGGCCTGGGCGACATCGGCCCGCTCGCCGGCAAGCCCGTGATGGAGGGCAAGGGGTGCCTCTTCAAGAAGTTCGCCGGCATCGACGTGTTCGACCTCGAACTCGCCGAGAAGGACCCCGACAAGCTCGTCGACATCGTCGCGGCGCTGGAGCCGACGCTGGGCGGCATCAACCTCGAGGACATCAAGGCGCCGGAGTGCTTCTACATCGAGCGCAAGCTGCGCGAGCGGCTGAACATCCCGGTCTTCCACGACGACCAGCACGGCACCGCGATCATCTCCGCCGCGGCGCTGCTCAATGGGCTCGAGCTCGTGGGCAAGGAACTGGGCAAGGTGAAGGTCGCGGTTTCCGGTGCGGGCGCGGCGGCGATCGCCTGCCTCGACGTGTTCGTGGGCCTGGGCATCTCGCCGCGCAACGTCTACGTGTGCGACTCCAAGGGCGTGGTCTACCAGGGCCGCCCCGGCGGCTACGACGAGTCGAAGGCGAAGTACGCGCAGGACACGTCCGCGCGCACTCTGGCCGACGTGGTGAAGGACGCCGACGTGTTCCTCGGCTGCTCCGCCGCCGGCGTGCTGACGGCCGAAATGGCCAAGACGATGGCGCACCGGCCGATCATCCTGGCGCTGGCCAACCCCGAGCCGGAGATCCGCCCCGAGATCGCGAAGGCCGTGCGGCCCGACTGCATCATCGCCACCGGCCGCTCGGACTACCCGAACCAGGTCAACAACGTCCTGTGCTTCCCGTACATCTTCCGCGGCGCGCTGGACTGCGGCGCGACCAAGATCACCGAAGCGATGAAGCTCGCGTGCGTGCGCGAGATCGCGCAGCTGGCCAAGGCCGACATCAGCGAGGAAGTGGCCAACGCGTACGCGGGCAAGGAGCTTGCGTTCGGGCCCGACTACATCATCCCCACGCCGTTCGATTCGCGGCTGATCCTGCGCATCGCGCCTGCCGTCGCGAAAGCCGCGGCGGAATCGGGCGTCGCCGAGCGCCCCATCACCGACTTCGACGCGTACCGGCAGAGCCTGACGCGCTTCGTCTACCAGACCGGCATGATCATGCGGCCCGTGTTCACGGCCGCCAAAGCCGCGGGCCGCAAGCGCGTGGCCTTCGCCGAAGGCGAGGACGAGCGCGTGCTGCGCGCCGCACAGCTGGCGCTGGACGAGGACCTCGCGCACCCGATCCTGATCGGCCGTCCGGCCGTGATCGAGGCACGCATCGCCAAGGCCGGCTTGCGCTTCAAGCTCGGCACCGACGTCGAGTGCGTGAACCCCGAGAGCGACGTGCGCTTCCGCCAGTATTGGGAGGCCTACCACCGCATGATGGGCCGCAACGGCATCACGCCCGAGACGGCCAAGGCCGCGGTGCGGCGCTCCAACACGCTCATCGGCTCGCTGTCGGTGCACCTGGGCCATGCCGACGCGATGCTGTGCGGGCTCGTGGGCCGCTTCGACGCGCACCTGGAGCACGTGCGCACCGTGATCGGCACCGCACGCGGCGCGCCGGGCTTCGCGACGCTCAACGCGCTGATGCTGCCGGACCGCACGCTCTTCATCGCCGACACCTACGTCAACGAAGACCCTGGCGCGGAGCTGCTCGCCAACATCGCGCAGATGGCGGCCGAACAGGTGCGCCGCTTCGGCCTGCCGCCGAAGGTGGCCTTCCTGTCGCACAGCAATTACGGCTCGTCCACGCGTGCCTCCGCGAAGAAGATGCGCCTCGCGCGCGACCTGTTCGCGAAGATGGCGCCGGACATCGAATGCGACGGCGAGCTGCAGGGCGACGCCGCGCTCTCGGAGAAGGTGCGCGGCCAGAGCCTGATGGACAGCTCGCTCACGGGCGAGGCCAACCTGCTGATCTGCCCCAACCTCGATTCGGCCAACATCCTCTTCAACGTGCTGAAGATGACCGGCGGCCATGGCATCACGGTGGGGCCGATGCTGCTCGGCGCGGGCGCGCCGGTGCACGTGCTCACGCCGTCGGCCACCGTGCGGCGCGTGGTCAACATGACCGCGCTTGCGGCGGCGGAAGCGCAGGCGGGCTGACCCGCAAAAAGAAAAGGCGCCGGACAGGCGCCTCGAGGGGCGGGCATGCAACTGCCCGCCTTTGAAGTGTTCTTTGCGTATTAGCGGACGCGACCGCGGCGGAACAGGTTCACGATCGCCAGCAGGATGATGGCGCCCAACAGGGACACGACCACGGAACCGATCGAGATGCCCGAGTTGATGGTGCCGACGCCCACCAGCGGCGAGATGATCAGGCCGCCGAGGAAAGCACCCACGATACCCACCACGATGTTCAGCAGGATGCCCTGCTGGCCATCGGTGCGCATCACGAGGCTGGCCAGCCAGCCGACGATACCGCCAACGATCAACCAAATGAGGAAACCCATAACACTCTCCTTATGCCGACTCGCGGCTGTTGTTGATGCTCCTGACTATGGTTGGGCCCCGGTGGCCGGGGCGTAGTCGCGTGTAAAGGGCTACCGTGCGGGCCGGCCCCTTGGGCAAGTCAGACAAACGCCTACCAAGCCCAGCCACGGCACAATGCAAGCTCGGCCGTACGCGGCACCCTTCTTGCATAAGGAAGCTCATGAAGAAACGCGCATTCCTCCAGGCAACTCTCCTCGCCGCCGCCCTGGTTGCAGGCACTGCACAGGCACAGAACACACCCATCCGGTTCCAGCTCGACTGGCGTTTCGAAGGGCCCGCGGCGCTCTTCCTGCTGCCGGCCGCCAAGGGGTATTTCAAGGACGCCAAGCTCGACGTCACGGTGGACGCGGGCACGGGCTCCGGTGCCGCGGTGCAGCGCGTGGCCTCGGGCTCCTACGACATGGGCTTCGCAGACCTGGCTGCGCTGATGGAATTCCACGCCAACAACCCCGACGCGGCGAACAAGCCGGTGGCCGTGATGGTGGTCTACAACAACACGCCGGCTGCCGTGATGGCACTGAAGAAGTCCGGCATCAAGGCGCCGGGCGACCTCAATGGAAAGAAGCTGGGCGCACCGGTGTTCGACGCGGGGCGCCGCGCGTTCCCGATCTTCCAGAAGGCCAACGCCATCGGAGGCGCGACCTGGGTGTCGATGGACCCGCCGCTGCGCGAAACGATGCTCGCCCGCGGCGACGTCGATGCGATCACCGGATTCACCTTCACCTCGCTGCTGAACCTCGAAGCACGCGGCGTGAAGCTGGACGACGTGGTCACGCTGCCCTATGCCTCGCACGGCGTGAAGCTGTATGGCAACGTGATCATCGCCTCGCCCAAGCTGGTGAAGGAGAACCCGGCGGCGGTGAAGGCCTTCCTCACGGCCTTCTCCAAGGGCGCGAAGGAAGCGATGGCGAACCCCGATGCCGCCATCGAGTTCGTGAAGCAGCGCGACGGCATCATCAACGTGGACCTCGAGCGCCGCCGCTTCCGGATGGCGATCAACGACGTCATTGCGAGCGCCGATGCGCGCGCCGAAGGCTTCGGCACGCTCAACCCGGGGCGCCTCTCGCTGATGGCGTCGCAGGTCTCGGACGCGTTCAACACCAAGACGCGCGTGAACCCCGAAACGGTGTGGAACGGCTCGATGCTGCCCGCCAAGGCCGACCTGAACATCCTCCCTCCCGCCCCCAAGAAGTAGTGGCGTTCATCGACTTCTCGGATGTCTGGCTCGCGTACAACGAGGAGCTGGAGGCCTTCGGCCAGTACGCCGTGGAGGCCATCGACCTGAAGGTCGACGAGGGCGAGTTCATCGCCATCGTCGGGCCTTCGGGCTGCGGCAAGTCGACGTTCATGAAGCTGGCCACGGGGCTGAAGATGCCGTCGAAAGGCCGCATCCTCATCGACGGGCAGCCGGTGACCGGGCCGCTGAAGATCTCCGGCATGGCTTTCCAGGCACCGTCGCTGCTGCCGTGGCGCACGACACTGGACAACGTGCTGCTGCCGCTGGAGATCGTCGAGCCCTACCGCAGCAACTTCAAGGCGAAGCGGGCGGAGTACGCGGAACGCGCACGCCGCCTCCTCGAGAAAGTGGGCCTCGGCGGCTACGAGGACAAGTTCCCGTGGCAGCTCTCGGGCGGCATGCAGCAGCGCGCCAGCATCTGCCGCGCGCTGGTGCACGAGCCCAAGATGCTGCTGCTGGACGAGCCCTTCGGCGCGCTGGACGCTTTCACGCGCGAGGAGCTGTGGTGCATCCTGCGCGACCTTTGGACCGAGCAGCGGTTCAACGTCATCCTGGTCACGCACGACCTGCGCGAGTCGGTGTTCCTCGCGGATACCGTCTATGTGATGAGCAAGGGCCCGGGGCGCTTCGTGGTGCGGCGCGAGATCGACCTGCCGCATCCGCGCGACCTGGAGCAGACGTACACCCCGCACTTCACGGACATCGTGCATGAACTGCGGGCGCACATCGGTGCGGGGCGCAAGCCGGCGGAGGCCTCGGCATGAACGCGAAGGCCTTGCAGCGCTTTGCGCCGTGGCTGTTGCTCGCGGCCGTGCTGGTTCTGTGGCAGGTGGGCGTGACGGTGTTCAAGGTACCGGACTTCGTCTTCCCCAGCCCGTGGCAGATCGCGCAGGAGTTCACCGCCTACACCGGGCCGCTGATGCGCGCGGCCTGGAGCACCTTCTGGGTCACGATGGTGGGCTTCGGGCTTGCCATCGCGGTGGGCGTGCTGCTCGGGTTCCTGATCGGCTCGTCGCGAGTCGCGTACTCGGCGGTCTATCCTCTGATGGTCGGCTTCAACGCCGTGCCCAAGGCGGCCATCGTGCCGATCCTCGTCGTGTGGTTCGGCATCGGCATCGGGCCGGGCATCCTCACCGCCTTCCTGATTTCCTTCTTCCCGATCATGGTGAACGTGGCCACCGGCCTCGCGACGCTGGAGCCGGAACTGGAGGACGTGCTGCGCGTGCTCGGCGCCAAGCGCTGGGACGTGCTGGTGAAGGTGGGCCTGCCGCGTTCCATGCCGTACTTCTACGGCTCGCTCAAGGTTGCGATCACGCTGGCGTTCGTCGGCACCGTGCTGGCCGAGATGACCGCTGGGGACTCCGGCATCGGCAACCTGATCCAGACCGCCGGCAGCCAGCAGCGCATGCCGCTCGCGTTCGCGGGGCTGGTGCTGATCAGCGTGATGGCGATGGCGATGTACGAGCTTTTCAGCTACGTGGAGAAGCACACCACAGCCTGGGCCCACCGAGGCTCGCAAGGGGTCTGATGGCCTGGCACGCGCGCCTCGCGCTCGACTACTCGCACGAAGGCGGCCGCAGCGTCGCGCGGTTCTCGCACGATGGGCCGCTGCGCATCCTGCAAAGCCTGTGGCCGGAAGGCGATGCGGTGTGCCACAACGTGCTCGTGCACCCGCCGGGCGGGCTCGTCGGGGGCGATTCGCTCGACATCGGTATCCGTGTTGCGCAAGGTGCGCGTGGCCTCGTGACCACGCCCGGCGCTTCGCGCTTCTACCGCAGCGAAGGCGAGGCCGCCGTGCAGTCCACGCGCATCTCGGCCGCCGAAGGCTCGCGGTTCGAGTGGCTGCCGCTCGAAGCGCTCTATTACAGCGGTTGCCGCGCGGAGAACCGCGTGGAGCTGGACCTCGAAACCGGCGCGGAGGTGATGGGCTGGGACATCGCGGCCTTCGGCTTGCCGCAGGCGGACCAGCCATTCCTGCGCGGCGAAGTGCGGCAGCACCTGGAGCTGCGCGGCACCTGGCTCGAGCGCGGGCGCATCGCGGCCGACGACGCGCGCTTGATGGATGGCCCGCTGGGGCTTGCAGGCCGGCGCTGCATGGCCACGTTGTTCTTCGCATGTGGCGCGCCGATGGCCCGCGCGCGGCGCGACGAGGCCCTCGAAGCCGCCCGCAGTGTCATCGACTCGCACGAGCTTGCAACGACCGCAGGCGCGACGGCGCCGAACGCCAACGTGATTGTGGTTCGGGTGCTCGCGCCACTCGTCGAGCCCGCGCTGGGCCTTCTCAAGCAAGTGCGGCGTGCGTGGCGTCCGTTGCTGTGGAACCTGCCACCCAACGAACCCCGCGGTTGGGTGATTTAGTTCACGCCGCCGCGCGTAGGCGGTTTCCCTGACAGTTCGCTCCTACGGCCGCACCGGGAAGGAACCGCCCCGAAGCCGGCCAGCGCTCCGGCAGCCAACGGCCGCGCAGCCGTCCAGACTTCAGGCATTCCAATCGAATCCCAGGAGCCACGAACATGAAGACCACGGACGCTCGCTCGCGCAAGAGCCTGATCTCCTTCAGTGCGATCGCGCTGCTCGCGCTCGGCGCCGCGACCGCCCAGGTGGCGATCGGCGCGGACACGACGCACCCCGGCACCTCGATCATCGACAACTCGGGCAGCTACTCGCACGAAGTGCAGGCCTGCCTCTCCGGCAAGACGCAGCAATCCCAGGCCGACTGCCTGAAGGAAGCGCGCAACGCCCAGGGCGACAAGCGCCGCGGCCAGCTGGAGGACTACGCGAAGAACACGATGGCCCGCTGCGACGCGCTGCAGGGCGAAGACCGCGCTTCCTGCCAGGCACGCATGATGGGCTACGGCAGCATCGACGGCTCCGTCGCCGGCGGTGGCCTCGTTCGTGAAGTCGAGACGGTGACGCTGCCCGCGGGCGCGCACGAAGTGACCGTCGAGCCGCGCACGCAGGACCCGGTGGTGCTGCTGCCGCAGTAACGCGACCGCGTCCTACACAACCGCACGCCACGGCCGGTGAGGCTCGTGGCGTGTTGCTTTTCCAGGGAGAGACCATGACCAGGGCAGACCACGGCTACCGCAACGAAGTCAGCTGGGACGACGGCAAGGGCCGCCAGCCTTACCAGAACCAGGGCAAGAAGGAAGAAGGTCCCCCCAACGGCGGCGACGAGTTCGAGGCCGGCGACCGGGGGGACCTGTCGGGGCGCAACCTCGACCAGCAGGAGCGGGCCAAGGGTGTGCCGGATGGGGATCCGCTCAAATGACGTGGAACAGCATCAGCAGCAGCACGATCGTGAGCGGGACACCCAGCAGCCAGAGGATGAGAGGCATTTGAATCTCCTTGAGTTGGTTCTCAAGGTTCATCTTGGCCGCGGCACCCCGCGCCAAGTGCCGGGCACGGGATGCAAAGCCGGTAGGACAGCCGCGCTCAGATCGCGACGAGCTGTCGCACGCCGTTGGCTTCCATGTCCTTGCCCGCCCCGCGTGCGATGACTTCCCCGCGCTCCATCACCAGGTACTGATCGGCCAGCTCCTGCGCGAAGTCGTAGTACTGCTCGACCAGCAGGATGCCCATGTCGCCCTTGTCCGCGAGCATGCGGATGACCCGGCCGATGTCCTTGATGATCGACGGCTGGATGCCCTCGGTCGGCTCGTCCAGCACCAGCAGTTTCGGCGAGGCTGCGAGCGCACGCGCGATCGCGAGCTGCTGCTGCTGCCCGCCCGAGAGGTCGCCGCCGCGGCGGCCGAGCATCTGCTTGAGCACGGGGAACAGCTCGTAGAGATGCGGCGGGATCGCCGTGCCGGCGCTCTTGTACGCCAGCCCCATGCGCAGGTTCTCTTCCACCGTGAGGCGCGCAAAGATCTCGCGGCCCTGCGGCACGAAGCCGATGCCGGCGCGGGCCCGCTGGTACGGCGTGGCGTTGTGGATGGGCTTGCCGTCGAACTCGATGCTGCCGGTCTTGATCGGCACCAGCCCCATCAGCGACTTCAGCAGCGTGGTCTTGCCCACACCGTTGCGCCCGAGGATGACCGTGACCTTGCCCGGCTCGGCCGTGAGGTTGACATCGCGCAGGATGTGCGAGCCGCCGTAGTACTGGTTGACGCCCTTGATGTTCAGCATGCCCGTCAGCGCCCCAGGTAAACCTCGATCACTCGCTCGTCCGACTGCACCTGCTCCAGCGTGCCCTCGGCCAGCACCGAGCCTTCGTGCAGCACGGTGACCTTCTCGGAGATCGTCTTGATGAAGCTCATGTCGTGCTCCACCACCATCAGCGAGTGCTTGCCCTTGAGCGAGAGGAACAGCTCGGCCGTGCGCGCCGTCTCCTCGTCCGTCATCCCCGCCACCGGCTCGTCGAGCAGCAGCAGCTTGGGGTCCTGCATCAGCAGCATGCCGATCTCCAGCCACTGCTTCTGCCCATGGCTGAGGTTGCCGGCCATGCGGTCGACGTGGTCGCCGAGGTGGATGGTCTGCAGCACTTCGGCGAGCCGGTCGCCCTCGCCCGAGTCGAGGCGGAAGAACATGGAGGCCTTCACGCCCTTGTCGGTCTTCAGGGCGAGCTCCAGGTTCTCGAACACCGAGAGCTGCTCGAACACCGTGGGCTTCTGGAACTTGCGGCCGATGCCCATCTGGGCGATCTCGGCCTCCTTGTAGCGAAGCAGGTCGATGGTGGAGCCGAAGAAGACGCTGCCGCTGTCGGGCCGTGTCTTGCCGGTGATGATGTCCATCATCGTCGTCTTGCCCGCGCCGTTGGGGCCGATGATGCAGCGCAGCTCGCCCGGGGCGATGTCGAGGGAGAGGTTGTTGATGGCCTTGAAGCCGTCGAAGCTGACGTGGACATCCTGCAGGTAGAGGATGCGGCCATGGGAGATGTCCACCTCGTGCTCGTTGGCGAGCACGTGGGCGAATCCGGCGGCGCGACCACCAGATTCGGTTTTGCCGGGGGCCGCTGCAGCACCTTCATGCGCCGCGGCACGTCGCGCCCCCTCCTCCATCAAATCTGGAGTCATTTCTTCCTCCAGACCTGCCTGGCCAGCCCGACCACGCCGTTCGGCAGGAACAGCGTGACCGCAATGAACAGTGCGCCCAGGAAATATAACCAGAATTCCGGCGCGGTGACAGTCAGCCAGCTCTTCGCACCGTTAACTATGAACGCTCCGAGGATGGGACCGACGAGCGTGGCCCTTCCACCGACAGCCGCCCAGATGGCGATCTCGATGGAGTTGGCGGGGCTCATCTCGCTGGGGTTGATGATGCCCACCTGCGGCACGTACAGCGCGCCGGCCACGCCGCACATGACGGCGGAAAGCGTCCAGATCGCGAGCTTGTAGCCGATGGGGTTGTAGCCGGAGAACATCACGCGCGATTCCGCGTCGCGAATGGCCTGCAGCACGCGGCCGAACTTGCTGCCCACCAGCCAACGGGCCATCAGGAAGAACCCGAGCAGCGTGAGCCCGGTGATCACGAACAGCGCCATGCGGGTGGACGGCGTGGCGATGGTGAAGCCCACGATGCGCTTGAAATCGGTGAAGCCGTTGTTGCCCCCGAAGCCGGTTTCGTTGCGGAAGAACAGCAGCATCGCGGCATACGTCATGGCCTGCGTGATGATCGAGAAGTACACGCCCTTGATGCGCGAGCGGAAGGCGAAGTAGCCGAAGACGAAGGCCACCACGCCGGGCACGGCGACGATGAAGAGCGCGGTGGCGAGGAAGCTGTCGGAGAAGGTCCAGTGCCACGGCAAGGCCTTCCAGTCCAGGAAAACCATGAAGTCGGGAAGGTCGCTCTTGTAGTGGCCCTCGCGGCCGATCTGCCGCATCAGGTACATGCCCATCGCGTAGCCGCCCAGCGCGAAGAACAGGCCGTGGCCGAGCGACAGGATGCCGGTGTAGCCCCAGATCAGGTCCATCGCCAGCGCGCAGATGGCGTAGCACATGATCTTGCCGACCAGCGCCACGGCGTAGTCGCTCATGTGGAACACGCTGCCTTCGGGCACGACGAGGTTCAGCACGGGCGCGACGGCGCACACGAGGACCAGCGCGACGAGGAAACCGGTCCAGCCGGACTTCGACAGCAGCGGCCTCGGCGCCGGCAGCACGACGCCGACGGTGGGTGGGAGGTCGCGCTGCATCACGCCTCGGCGCTGCGGCCCTTGACCGCGAACAGGCCCTGCGGGCGCTTCTGGATGAAGACGATGATCAGCACCAGCACGCCGATCTTGGCGAGCACCGCGCCGGCCCAGCCTTCGATGAACTTGTTCAGGATGCCCAGGCCCAGCGCGGCGTAGACGGTGCCCGCGAGCTGGCCGACGCCGCCCAGCACCACCACCATGAACGAGTCGACGATGTAGGCCTGCCCGAGGTCGGGGCCCACGTTGCCGATCTGGCTGAGCGCGCAGCCTGCCAGGCCCGCGATGCCGGAGCCGAGCGCGAAGGCATAGGTGTCGACGCGCGCCGTGTTCACGCCCATGCACGAGGCGATCGGCCTGTTCTGCGTGACACCGCGCACGAACAGGCCCAGGCGCGTGCGGGCGATCAGGAAGGCCATGCCGGCGAGCACGAGGGCCGCGAAGGCGATGATGAAGATCCGGTTCCAGGGCAGCTGCAGGTCACCCGTCACAACGACGCCGCCGCTCATCCAGCTGGGGTTTTCCACGCCGACGTTCTGCGCGCCGAAGATGCTGCGCACCAGCTGCATCAGCGCGAGCGAGATGCCCCAGGTGGCCAGCAGCGTTTCGAGCGGGCGGCCGTAGAGGAAGCGGATGACGCCGCGTTCGAGGATGGCGCCGACGAATGCGGACGCTGCGAACGCAACGGGCACGGCGGCGATGAGGTACCAGTCGAACGCACCCGGCGCGTACTTGCGGAACAGGCCCTGCACCACATAGGTCGCGTACGCGCCGATCATCATCAGCTCGCCGTGCGCCATGTTGATCACGCCCATCAGGCCGTAGGTGATGGCCAGGCCGAGCGCCACCAGCAGCAGGATCGAGCCGAGGCTGATGCCGGAGAAGATCGCGCCGGCGCGGTCGGCCCAGGCCAGCGAGGCTTCCACCTGCTTGAGCGAGCCTTCGAGCACCGACTTCACTTCGGGGTCGGTTTCTTCCTTGATGCGCCCGAGCAGCAGCGTCTTGGTCGCCGGGCTGCGGCTGTCGGCGAGCAGTTGCGCGGCCGCGAGCCGCTTGGCCCGGTCGCTGCTGGAAAGCAACGCCGCGGCACGGACCAAACCCAGCTGCTGCTTGATGGAGGCGTTGGTTTCGGCGGCGTACGCCTTCTCGATCAGTGCCAGCTTGGACTCGTCCGGCTCCTTCTGCAGCTCGGTGATGGCCGCAGAACGCAGTTTCTCGTCCTTCGAGAACAGCTTGAGGGCGGCGAGCGCGCTGTCGATCTCGCCGCGCATGCGGTTGTTGTTGACCACGTCCTCGGCGTCGGCGGGCAGTGCGGTCTCGGCGCCCGTAGAGGGGTCGTAGCCCTTGCCGTCCTTGACGATTAAGGCCTTGCCGCCGGCGATTTTCACCGCGTCGTCGGCAAGCGCTTGCAGGAAAGCGGCCGTCTTGTCGTCGGCGTTGGCCATCGCCTTGTTCATCGCCTCGATGCGGGCGTCCGACTCGCCGATGGCGATGGCCGCCGCTTCCTGCGGAGTCAACGCGTAAGCGTGAAGTGCCAGCGCCGTTGCCAGCAGTGTGAATAGTTTTTTCATGCAGGAACCTGTGCAAAGGGCGGCACGCCGCCCTTCACGCAAACACCCGTTCAGGTCTTCGACTTGCCGTCCGGCTCGTCCTTCTTCTTGTCGTTGCCTTCGATGAAGGGCGACCAGGGCTTGGCCTTGACCGGGCCGGGCGTCTTCCACACCACGTTGAACTGGCCGTCGGCCTTCACTTCGCCGATGAACACCGGCTTGTGGAGGTGGTGGTTCTTCTCGTCCATCTTGGCCGTGAAGCCGGACGGGGCCTTGAACGTCTGGCCGCCCATTGCGGCGATGACCTTGTCGACGTCGGTCGACTTGGCCTTCTCGACGGCCTGCTTCCACATGTACACGCCGATGTAGGTGGCTTCCATCGGGTCGTTGGTCAGCGGCTTGTCCTTGTGGCCGGCAATGTTCTTGGCCTTGGCGTACGCGGCCCACTTCTTGGTGAACTCGTCGTTCGTCGGGTTCTTCACCGACATGAAGTAGTTCCAGGCGGCCAGGTGGCCCACCAGCGGCTTGGTATCGACGCCGCGCAGCTCCTCTTCACCCACGGAGAACGCCACCACCGGCACGTCCTTGGCCTTCAGGCCGGCGTTGCCCAGCTCCTTGTAGAACGGCACGTTGGAGTCGCCATTGATCGTGGAGATCACGGCCGTCTTGCCACCGGCGGAGAACTTCTTGATGTCCGCAACGATGGTCTGGTAGTCGGCGTGGCCGAACGGCGTGTACTTCTCGTCGATGTCGCTGTCCTTCACGCCCTTGCTCTTCAGGAAGGCGCGCAGGATCTTGTTGGTGGTGCGGGGGTAGACGTAGTCCGTGCCCAGCAGCACGAAGCGCTTGGCGCCGCCGCCTTCCTTGCTCATCAGGTATTCCACGGCGGGGATGGCCTGCTGGTTGGGCGCGGCACCCGTGTAGAACACGTTCTTGGACAGCTCCTCGCCCTCGTACTGCACGGGGTAGAACAGCAGGCCGTTCATCTCCTCGACCACCGGCAGCACGGACTTGCGCGACACCGAGGTCCAGCAGCCGAACATCACGGCCACCTTGTCCTGGCCCAGCAGCTGCTTGGTCTTCTCGGCGAAGAGGGGCCAGTTGGAGGCCGGGTCCACGACGACGGGCTCGAGCTTCTTGCCGAGCACGCCGCCCTTGGCGTTGATCTCCTCGATGGCCATCAGGGCGGTGTCCTTCAGGACCGTCTCCGAAATCGCCATCGTGCCGGACAGGCTGTGGAGGATGCCGACCTTGATGGTGCCGCCGGACTGGGCGACGGCGGCGGTACCGAGGCTCGCCAGGGCGACCGCGGCGGTGAGCGCCTTGAGGGTGAAACGACGTTGCATGTGTGCGAGCTCCTTGAGCGGGGTTGGAAATATCGACAGGTCCCATTCTGGGAACGGCCCAGCCAGGCAGGAATACGACACATGGCGTATGCGCCGCCGTCCGACAAGGCCGCGCGCTGCGGCTGGGTGCAATGGAGCCATGGCCACCGTCCTCACCCAGCTCGCCCCGAGCATCACCAACCTGATCCGCCTGGACCACACGCACGTGGCGGCGACGTTCCACCAGTACGAGACGACGCTCTCGGACCGCCTCAAGCGCGGCATCGTGGACAGCGTCTGCCTGTCGCTCGAAACCCACGCGCAGCTGGAGGAAGAGATCTTCTACCCGGTACTGCGCCTGGTCTTCGACAACGACCTGATGCGCAAGAGCCCGGTGGAGCACGACGAGATGCGCACGCTCATTGCGCGGCTGCGGCAGATGGTGACGACCGACCCGATGTTCGACGAGAGCTTCTTCGAGCTGATGCGCCTGGTGATGCACCACGTCGCCGACGAGGAGTCGCAGCTGCTGCCGGCCGCCGAGCGGCTGATCCCGGAGCAGCTGCAGGACATGGGTGCGCGCTTCGCGAAGCGCCGGTTCGAGATGATGGCTTCCCGCGGCGGCGAGTACGCAGGCAGCTTCGCGCGGTCGCTGTCGCCGCGCATGCTGATGTCCACCGCCACCACCTTGCTCAACGGCGGCTTCCTGATGGTGCGCCACGGCCCCATGGCGCGCCCCTGGACACGCCGCTCCGCCTTCTGAAAGGAAACTGAAATGACGTCGGTCACCAGGATGATCCGCATGGACCACACGCACGTGATGGCGGTGTTCCACAAGTACGAACCCTCGCTCTCCGCGCGCGTGAAGAAGGGCCTGGTGGACCAGGTCTGCCTCGCCGTGGAAGTGCACGCCACGCTGGAGGAAGAAATCTTCTACCCCGCGCTGCGCGAGGTGAGCGACAACGAGGTGCTGCGCAAGAGCGAGCCCGAGCACTACGAGATGAAGCAGCTCATCGCGCGCCTGCGCGCGATGGAAGGCACGGGCCCCGAGCTCGACTCCACGTTCTACACGCTGATGCAGAACATCATCCACCACGTGGCGGACGAAGAGACGGTGCTGCTGCCTCTGGCCGAACGCGTGCTGGTGAAGGAGCTGGACGACCTCGGCTCGCGCTGGTCGCGCCGCAAGATGCACCTCATGGCGCCGCGCGCGCCGGAGATGGCCAGCGGCATGGCGCGCTCCATGAGCGGCAGCGGGCTGCTGATCGCCGCGGGCGCGGTGCTGCTCGGCGGCCTGCTGGTCGCCAAGCGCAACGCCATGGAGCAGGCGGTCACGCACGCCCACCGCATGATGAAGCGGCGCAAGCTGATGGCGCAGGTGCAGAACCTGCTGCCGGGGCACAAGACGGTCGCGTCGCGCGTCCTGGCACGCCTGCCGTGACGCTGACTTTGACCTGACTCAACGATGTGGCAATCCCGGATTCGGGGGAAACCCTGAATCCCTAAAGTTCCGCATCCCCAAAGGAAAAGGAACTGCCCATGTCGTCCGCCGCCGATGCTGCGCAGCCGCGCAAGCCGCTGTACCGCTCCCTCTACTTCCAGGTCATCGTCGCCGTCGTGGCCGGCGTGCTCGTCGGCCACTTCGCGCCCGAGTTCGGTGCGTCGCTCAAGCCGCTGGGCGACGGCTTCATCAAGCTGATCAAGATGATGATCGCGCCGATCATCTTCTGCACAGTGGTGGTGGGCATCGCCGGCATGGAGGACATGAAGAAGGTCGGCAAGACCGGCGGCCTCGCGCTGCTGTACTTCGAGATCGTCAGCACCGTCGCGCTGATCATCGGCCTGGTCGTCGTCAACGTGCTGCAGCCCGGCTCGGGCATGAACGTCAACGCCGCGACGCTCGACACCAAAGGCATCGCCGCGTACACCGGCCCCGGCAAGATGGCCAGCACGACGGACTTCCTGCTCAACGTCATCCCGACGCAGTTCTTCGACGCCTTCGCCAAGGGCGAGATCCTGCAGGTGCTGCTGCTGGCGCTGCTCTTCGGCTTCGCGCTGCACAAGTTCGGCGGCCGCGGCACGCTGGTGTTCGACGTGATCGAGAAGAGCTCGCACGTGCTCTTCACCATCGTCGGCTACATCATGAAGCTGGCGCCGATCGGTGCTTTCGGCGCGATGGCGTTCACCATCGGCAAGTACGGCCTGGGCTCGCTGTTCTCGCTGGGCAAGCTGATGGGGTCGTTCTACCTCACGTGCCTGGTGTTCGTCTTCGTCGTGCTGGGCGGCATCGCACGTGCCCATGGGTTCTCGGTGTGGCGCTTGATCAAGTACATCAAGGAGGAACTGCTGATCGTGCTGGGCACGTCGTCCTCCGAGTCCGTGCTGCCGCGCATGATGGAGAAGCTGGAGAACCTGGGCGCGAAGAAGAGCACCGTGGGCCTTGTCATCCCCACGGGCTATTCGTTCAACCTCGATGGCACGTCGATCTACCTCACGATGGCCGCCGTGTTCATCGCGCAGGCGACCAACACGCACATGACGCTGATGCAGGAGCTGACGCTGCTGGCGGTGCTGCTGCTCACGTCGAAGGGTGCGGCGGGTGTCACGGGCAGCGGGTTCATCGTGCTCGCAGCGACGCTTTCCGCTGTGGGTGACGTGCCGGTGGCCGGCCTCGCGCTGATCCTGGGCATCGACCGGTTCATGTCCGAGGCGCGTGCGCTGACCAACCTGGTGGGCAATGCGGTCGCCACGCTGGTGGTCGCGAAGTGGACCGGCGACCTCGACGTCGAGCAGATGCAGGCGCGCCTGGCGAACCCGTCGGACGTCGAGGCCGACGAGCCCGAGGTGATCCACGAGGCGAAGGACGACCACATGGCGCCGGTGCGGCCCTGACCTGGGTTCTCGGTTACCCTGTGGCGGCAAGAACAGGAGACAACCGCGTGATTTCCCGCCGCCACTGGCTGCCCCTCGCAGCCGCACTCGCATTTGCCCCTCTCGCCCACGCACAGGGCTGGCCCGACAAGCCCGTGCGCATCATGGTGGGCGCGTCGCCCGGAGGCGGCACCGACATCCTCGCGCGCATGCTCGCCGAGAAATTCGCGCCGGACTTCAAGCAGTCGGTGGTCGTGGAGAACCGGCCCGGTGCGTCCAACACCATCGCCGCCGAACTCACGGCCCGCGCCGCGCCGGACGGCACGACGTTGCTGCTCGCCACCAACACCGGCCAGGCGATCGCGCCGCACCTGCTGAAACTGAAGTTCGATCCGCTGAAGGACCTGGTGCCCGTGGGGCTGGTCGCCGTGATGCCCAACGTGCTGGTCGTGCCCGCGACGGCGCCCTATCGCAACGTGAAGGAACTGCTGGCTGCGATGGTGGAGAAGCCGGGCTCGTTCAAGTACGCGTCCTCCGGCATCGGCAGCACGCAGCACATCGCCGGCGAAGCCTTCACGCTGATCACCAACACGAAGGCGATCCACATCCCCTACAAGGGCAGCTCGCAGGCGCACGTCGACGTGATCTCGGGCGAGGTGAGCATGATGTTCGACAGCACCTCGTCCGCGATGTCGCAGATTCGCGCCGGCAAGTTCCGGCCGCTGGCGGTTACCGCCGAGAAGCGGTCGCAGGAATTGCCCGACGTGCCCACGCTCGCCGAGCAGGGCGTGAGGGGTGCCGACGTGACGACGTGGTACGGCATGTACGTGACCGCGGGCACGCCGAAACCGGTGGTGGACCGGCTCGTCGCCGAGCTGAACAAGGTGCTGAAGCTGCCCGACGTGCAGGCGCGCATCCGCGGCCTCGGCGGCGATGTGGGCGCCCTCTCCGTCGAGCAGTTCGCTGAGATGAACCGGCAGGAGTACGAGCGCTTCGGCAAGCTGGTGAAGGACGCCAACATCAAGCCGGAGGGCCAATGAAGCCGCGCATCGCCTTCGTGCTCGGTGACCCCGCCGGCGTCGGGCCCGAGATGGGCGTGAAGCTGCTCGCGCAGCCGGCAACCACGCAAGCCGCCGAGGTGCTGCTCGTCGCGCCCGCCTCCACGCTCGCAGCCGGCGAGCAGGCCGCCGGTATTGCCCTCGACCTGAAGGGCCTGGGCATCGAACACCTTGAAATTCCCGAGCCGCACGGCGACGCACCGCTCGGCGAATGCAGCGTCGCGGCGGGAGCCTCGGCGTTCTCGTCGCTCACGACCGCGGTCGACCTCGTGCGCAGCGGCCAGGCGGACGGCATCGTCTTCGCCCCGCTCAACAAGCACTCCCTGCGCATGGCGGGCATGGGCGAAGAGGACGAACTGCGGTTCATGCAGAAGCGTTTCGGCGTGCGCGAGTTCGTCTGCGAGTTCAACATCACCGGAGGGCTGTGGACGTCGCGTGTCACTTCGCACGTGCCGGTGAAGGACGTCGCAGCGCTCATCACGCCCGAGGCGGTGCGCGATGCGGTGCTGATCATCGACCGCGCCCTGCGCCGCGCCGGTGTCGCGCAGCCGCGCATCGCGGTCTCCGGCCTCAACCCGCATGCCGGCGACAACGGCTCCATCGGCACGGAGGAAATCGAGGTGATCGCCCCCGCCGTCGAGAAGCTCAAGCGCGACGGCATCGGCGCGAGCGGGCCGTGGTCGCCCGACACGGTGTTCATCGCCGCGCGCCGCGGCGACTTCGACGCGGTCGTCTCGATGTACCACGACCAGGGCCAGATCGCGATGAAGCTGATGGGCTTCGAGCGCGGCGTCACGCTGCATGGCGGCCTGCCGGTGCCGGTCGCGACGTCGGCCAGCGGCAGCGCGTTCGACATCGCCGGCAAGGGCGTCGCGCGTGTCGAAGGGCTGCAGGCAGCTTTCGACCTCGCGGTGCGGATGGCGGTTCGCGCACGGGTTTGACCCGCGTGCGCATGGATGCGCATAATATGCGCATGCAGTCCCGCAGTACCCCTGCCGGCAAGCGGCCGGTCAATCTCACCTTGAGCGAGGACGTCGTGAACGAGGCACGTAACTACACGGCCAACCTGTCCGCCACCGTCGAAGACCTCTTGGTCGAGTACGTGGCCGGGCAACGCCAGGCGCGCGAGAGCCAGCAGGAGCAGGCGCGCAGGCTCTGCGAGGAGTGGAACGAATTCGACGCGCAATACGGTTCGTTTGCGGACGAGCACGTGAACCTGTAGTGGCCCAGTTCGATGTCCATGCCAACAAGGGCAAGCAGCGCGACGCCATCCCCTTCGTTGTCGTCGTCCAGTCATCGTTCTTCGACGCGTATCACCGCAGAGTGGTCGTGCCGCTCGCTCGCACCACCGTCACTTCAGGCAAACGGTCGGCGACCGGTGCGCGGCTGAATCCGATCTTTCGTATCCGGAACACCGACGTCACGCTTCACCCGCTGCAAGTCGTGTCGGTCGCCTTCGAAGAACTCGGGCCCAAGGTGTCATCGCTCGCCGAACATGGCCAAGCGATTACCGATGCACTCGACGAGGTGTTCAGCCGCTCGTGGGGCTGACAGGTCAACCCTCGAACTGCGGATGCAACTGCCGGATGCGGTTCATCGCCATGGAAGCAGCGGCCGTGCGCGTCTCGACGCCCATCTTCACGAAGATCCGCTCCATGTGCTTCTTCACGGTCGCCGGGCTCGAGCCGAGGATGTCGCCGATGTCCCGGTTGATCTTGCCCTTCACCACCCAGTAGAGAACCTCGGCCTCCTTCGCCGTCAGCTTGAAAGCGAGGCTCATGGACTCGATGACCGCATCGTCGGAACACTCGCGCATCACGATCAGCCAGTCGTCGTCACCCGTCTGCTGGTGCAGCCGGATGGTGAGCCGGCGCGAGCCGAGGTCGGCGGTGAGCTTGGGCGGCTCGATGTTGCGCTGCGCATCGGGCAGGTGCCGGCGCAGCCACTCGAGGATGGGCGCCGGGGTTTCGGGTGAGCTCGTGCCGAAGTAAGCGAGCAGCAGGTCGCGCGCCAGCGTGGTCTGCCACATCAAGCGGCCGTCGGACGGACGCACCGTGATGCTTGCATAGCCGAACGCATCGAGCGCATTGCGCGTCTGCCGCGCCTGCCGCGCGCCCTGCATGTGCACGCCCATGCGCGCAAGCACTTCCTTCGGCTTGATCGGCTTGGTGACGTAATCCACGCCGCCCGCGTCGAGCGCCGCGACGAGATGCTCGGTCTCGGTCAAGCCTGTCATGAAGATGATCGGCACGTGGGCCGTTGCGGGTGACGCCTTCAGGCGCTTGGCCACTTCGAAGCCGTCGATGCCCGGCATCATGGCGTCGAGCAGCACGATGTCCGGCACGGCCTGCGCGGCGCGCTGCAGCGCGGCCTCGCCACTCGTGGCGACGAGTACGGTGTAGCCCGATTCGTCCAGCGCATCGTGCAGCACGGAAAGGTTGTCGGGGACGTCGTCGACGATGAGGACGACGTCGGTGTTGGCGCGGTCGAGTACGTGGTTCATCTGGGGGCGCCTTCGGGTTGGGGTGCGTAGCGCGCGAGCTCGCGCGCGATGGTTTCGAACTGGAACTGGCGCGCAAGCTCGCGCAACGCCGCCGCGAACGACGCGCATTCGGGCTGCGCGGCTTCGATCGCGTCGAGCTGGTTGAGGATGCCGCGGTAGTAACCGAGCTGCACGGCTTCCAGCAGCGGCGTGAGCAGCTCCTCGCGCGGAAGCTGCCACGGCGCGGCGGCCGGGGCCGAAGTGGGCGGGGGCGCGGCGGCATCGAGCCACTGCAGCCCCAGCTGGCGCTCCAGCCAGTCGAGCAGCTCGCTGTGGCGCACGGGCTTGACGATGAAGTCTTCGGTGCGGATGCCGGCGTCGTTGTCCAGCCCCTTGTCGAATGCGTTGGCGGAGACGACGGCGATCTTCGGTGTCACGCCCTCCATGCGCCGGATGCGGCGGATCGTCTCCCAGCCGTCGATGCCGGGCATGGCGAGGTCCATCAGGATGGCGTGCGGCTGCAGGCCGGCGGCAAGGAGGTCCAGCGCGTCGTGGCCGCTCGCGGCGGTGCGCAGCTCGAAGCCGAGCGGCTCGAGCAGTTGCACGAGCACATCGCGGTCGTTTTCTTCGTTGTCCACGACGAGGATGCGGCGGCGCTCGCCGCTGTAGCCGCGTCGCACACGCGTGCCCTCGACCTTGGGCAGCGACGCCGTGCGCACCTCCGGCAGGAAGAGCCGCACGCGGAACACCGAGCCTTCGCCCGGCGTGCTGGTGGCCGAGAGCTCGCCGCCCATCAGGTCGGCCAGCATCTTCGCAATGGTGAGCCCCAGGCCGGCGCCGGGCACCGAGTGCGCGGCGGAACTGGCGCGTGCGAAGGGCTCGAAGATCTTCGCCAGCTCCTCCTTCGTCATGCCCGGCCCGGTGTCCTCGACTTCGACGAGCGCCATCTCGCGCGCATGCCGCACGCGGAACACGACGTGCCCTGCCGACGTGAACTTGATCGCGTTGGCCAGCAGGTTGATGAAGATCTGCCGCACGCGCTTCTCGTCGGCACGGACCACCTCGGGGATCGTGCCCTGCACGTCGAAGCGGAACGACAGCCCCTTGGCCGCCGCCTGCAGCTCGAAGAGCCCCGCCATCTCGTGCACCGTGTCCGCGAAGCGCATCGGCTTGACGCTGAGCGTGAGCTTGCCCGACTCGATGCGGGCGATGTCCAGCGTGCCCTCGATCAGCGACAGCAGGTGCTCGCCGCCGCGGCGGATGACGTTGACGGCGTGCTTGCGGTGTTCCGGGATCGCCGCGTCCTCGCCCATCAGCTGCGCATAGCCGAGGATGGAATTGAGCGGCGTGCGCAGCTCGTGGCTGATGGCGCTGATGTAGCGGCTCTTGGCCTGGTTGGCCTGCTCCGCCGCGCGCGTGGCCTGCTGCAGCGCTTCGTCGGTCTGCCGGTGCGAGTCGATCTCACGCATCAGCAGATGCGTCTGGCGGTTGGACTCCTCCTGCGCCACCTGCCGGCTCTTGTGCGCGAGCACCAGCCACCAGCACACGATGCCGGCAACGAGCAGCATCGCCATGTAGGCATGCGAGAAGCCGCTGCGCACCGTGAACTCGACGAACACGCCGAGCAGCGGCACCACCACGAGCATCAGCAGCAGGAAGTGGCCGACGCCGCTGTCGAGGTAGGGCCAGGCACGCTTCGGCAGCAGCCAGCGCAGCGCGGCGCCCCATTGCGACGACAGGCTCGCGTGCGGCTTGCACAGGTCGCCGCAGCGCGCGTCGAGCGTGCAGCACAGGGAGCAGATGCTGCCCTGGTACGCGGGGCAGTGCGCCATGTCGGGGGCTTCGTACTCGCGCTCGCAGATCACGCAGCGTCGCAGCCCGTCGTTCCCGCGCAGGCGGGAACCCAAGGCGTTCGGGGCGCTTTGGATTCCCGCCTCCGCGGGAATGACGGCTTCGCGCCGCGCGATGTAGTAGCGGCCCTTCGTGGCCCATGCGATCGCAGGCGCGGCGACGAAAGCCACGCCCATCGCGATCAGCGAAGAGAACGCCTGCGCCGACGGCCCGAAGGCGCCGAGGTGCGCACTGATCGACAGCAGCGACGCGAGCGCCATCGCGCCCACACCCACGGGATTGATGTCGTAGAGATACGCCCGCTTGAACTCCACGCCCTTCGGCGACAAGCCCAGCGGCTTGTTGACGACGAGGTCCGCCACCACGGCCATCATCCACGCGATGGCGATGTTGGAATACAGGCCGAGGATGCGCTCGAGCGCCTCGAACACGTTCATCGCCATCAACATGAACGCGATGAGCGTGTTGAACACCACCCACACGACACGGCCCGGGTGGCTGTGCGTGACGCGCGAGAAGAAGTTGGACCAGGCAAGCGAACCCGCATAGGCGTTGGTCACGTTGATCTTCAACTGCGAGATGACGACGAAGAGCGCCGTCGCGGCCACCGCCCACCCGTAATGCGGGAAGACGTACTCGTACGCCGCGAGGTACATCTGGTTCGGGTCCACCGCGCGGTCCGCCGGCACCATGTGCGTGATCGCGAGGTACGCGAGGAAAGCACCGCCCAGCATCTTGACGACGCCCAGCACGACCCAGCCCGGCCCGCCAGCGAGCACCCCGGCCCACCACGCCGCGCGCCGGCCGCGCTGCATCGCCGGCATGAAGCGCAGGTAGTCCGCCTGCTCGCCCATCTGGGTGATGAGCGCGATGCCGACGGTGAGCGCCGCACCGAACATGTGCAGGTTGAAGCCGGAGACGACGGCCTTTTCACCGGCGTAGTGCGTGATGCCGGCGAACGCACCGGGATCGCGCATGAGCACGTAAACGAAAGGCACCACCAGCATCACCAGCCACAGCGGCTGCGTCCAGACCTGCAGCCGGCTGATGACGGAGACGCCATGCGTCACCAGCGGGATCACCGCCAAAGCACATATCAGGTAGCCCCAGGTGAGCGGGATGCCGAGCGCGAGGTCGAGCGCGTACGCCATCACCGCCGCCTCGAGCGCGAAGAAGATGAAGGTGAACGACGCGTAGATCAGCGAGGTGATCGTCGAGCCGATGTAGCCGAAGCCCGCGCCGCGCGTGAGCAGGTCCATGTCCACGCCATAGCGCGCCGCGTAGTACGAAATGGGCAAACCCGCGAGGAAGATGATCAGCCCCGTGGCGACGATCGCCCAGAACGCGTTGAGGAAGCCGTACTGCACGAGCAGCGTGGCGCCCACGGCCTCGAGGACGAGGAAGGACGCCGCGCCGAAGGCCGTGTTCGCGACCCGGAACACCGACCACTTGCGGAACCGCTGCGGCGTGAAGCGCAGCGCGTAGTCCTCCATCGTCTCGCTGGCCACCCAGCTGTTGTAGTCGCGCCGCACCTTCACCACGCGCTGGGGGGCGTCTGACACAGGGACGATAGGGATCACGGTGCTCACGCGAACCCAACGCATCTTCCGTGCCGGTATTCGTCTTTTGGCGTATGGGCCGCTTGGGGGTTTGCACTAAGATGGTTCGTTACATATGGAACTCACCCCCCGCGAGAAAGACAAGCTGCTCTTGTTCACCGCCGCGCTGCTGGCGGAGCGCCGCAAGGCGCGGGGGCTGAAGCTGAATTACCCGGAGGCCGTAGCCCTGATCTCCGCCGCCGTCATGGAAGGCGCGCGCGACGGCAAGACCGTCGCGGCACTCATGAGCGAAGGCCGCGCCGTGCTCACGCGCGCCGACGTCATGGAAGGCGTGGCCGAGATGATCCCGGAGATCCAGGTCGAAGCCACCTTCCCCGACGGCACCAAGCTCGTCACCGTGCACCAACCCATCGTTTGAAGGACCGACGAACATGAAGCGCATCGCCGCCTGGCTGGTTTCCGCTGTCGCACTGCCCGCACTCGCCCACGGTGGCCATGGCGCCGTGGGCGAGGTGCACTGGCACGCGACCGACACCGCGGGCTTCATGCTGGTCGTGGTCCTCGCCACGCTCGCCATCCTGCTTTCGCGCGGCGAGTGATGAACCCGGGCGAACTGCTGACCGAGCCCGGGGACCACACCCTCAACCCCGGCCGCCGCACGCTCACCGTCGCCGTGCAGAACACGGCGGACCGGCCGATCCAGGTGGGCTCGCACTACCACTTCGCCGAAACGAACGGCGCGCTCAAGTTCGATCGCGACGCGGCGCGCGGGATGCGCCTGAACATCGCGTCGGGCACCGCGGTGCGCTTCGAGCCGGGGCAGCAACGCACCGTGGAACTCGTGGACTTCGCGGGCGACCGCGTGATCCACGGCTTTCGCGGCTTGGTGCAAGGGAAACTGTAGATGGCAACCATCCCCCGCCGCGCCTATGCGGAAATGTTCGGGCCCACCAAGGGCGACCGCGTGCGCCTGGCCGACACCGAGCTGGTGATCGAGGTCGAGGACGACTACACGCTGCGCGCCGGCGGCTACGGCGAAGAGGTGAAGTTCGGCGGCGGCAAGACCATCCGCGACGGCATGGCGCAGTCGCAGCGCACGCGGGCGCAAGGGGCGGTCGACACGGTGCTGACGAACGCACTCGTGCTGGACCACTGGGGCATCGTCAAGTGCGACATCGGCCTGAAGGACGGGCGCATCGTGGCCCTGGGCAAGGCCGGCAACCCCGACACGCAACCCGGCGTGGACATCGTCATCGGCCCGGGCACCGAGATCATCAGCTGCGAAGGCAACATCGTCACCGCCGGCGCGATCGATTCGCACATCCACTTCATCTGCCCGCAGCAGATCGAGGAGGCGCTGTCGTCCGGCGTGACCACCATGTTCGGCGGCGGCACGGGTCCCGCGACGGGCACGTTCGCCACGACATGCACACCCGGCCCCTGGTACATGGAGCGCATGCTGCAGGCCGCCGATGCCTTCCCGATGAACCTGGGCTTCCTCGGCAAGGGCAACGCGAGCCGGCCCGAGGCGCTGCGCGAGCAGGTCGAGGCGGGCGGCATCGGCCTGAAGCTGCACGAGGACTGGGGCACCACGCCTTCGGCGATCAGCAACTGCCTCGACGTCGCGGACGAAACCGACACGCAGGTGGCGATCCACAGCGACACGCTCAACGAGTCGGGCTTCGTGGAAGACACCATCGCCGCGACCAAGGGCCGCGCGCTGTGCGCGTTCCACACAGAAGGCGCGGGCGGCGGCCATGCGCCGGACATCCTGCGCGTGGTGGGCGAGGCAAACTTCCTGCCTTCGTCGACCAACCCCACGATGCCCTACACCGTGAACACGCTCGACGAGCACGTCGACATGCTCATGGTGTGCCACCACCTCGACCCGTCGATCCCCGAGGACCTGGCTTTCGCCGAGAGCCGCATCCGCAAGGAGACGATCGCTGCCGAGGACATCCTGCACGACCTGGGCGCGATCAGCATGTTCTCGTCGGACTCGCAGGCGATGGGGCGCGTGGGCGAGGTCATTCTGCGGTGCTGGCAGACCGCGCACAAGATGAAGCTGCAGCGCGGCAAGTTGCCGGGCGACAGCGAGCGCCACGACAACTTCCGCGCGAAGCGCTATGTCGCCAAGCTCACCATCAACCCCGCCATCTCGCACGGCATCTCGCACGAGGTGGGCAGCGTCGAGCCGGGCAAGTGGGCCGACCTCGTGATCTGGAAGCCGGCGTTCTTCGGCGTGAAGCCGTCGCTGGTGATCAAGGGCGGCTTCATTGCGCTCGCGGCGATGGGCGATGCCAATGCCTCGATTCCGACGCCGCAGCCGGTGCACTACCGGCCCATGTTCGGCTCCTTCGGCGGCGCCATCGCGAAAGGCTCGCTCACCTTCGTCTCGCAGGCCGCGATGAAGGCCGGCGTGGGCGATCGCTACGGCCTTGCCAAGACGCTCGGCGTGGTGAAGAACATCCGCCAGGTGCGCAAGAAGGACCTCGTGCACAACGGCTACGCGCCGAAGATGGAGATCGACGCGCAGACCTATGCCGTGCGGGCGGACGGCGTGCTGCTGACCTGCGAGCCGGCGAAAATACTGCCCATGGCTCAAAGGTACTTCCTGTTTTGATCACCGTTTCCAAGGTTCTCTCCCAAGGCCACGGCCTCGCGCCCGTGCTGCTCAAGCGCGCCGCGACGGTCGAGCTCGACTGGGACGTGCGGCAGAAAAGCCGCTTCGAAGCCACCGACTCGCAGGGGCGGCAGCTGGGCGTCTTCCTGCCGCGTGGGACTGTCGTGCGCGGTGGCGACGTGCTCGTTGCCGAGGACGGCTCGCTGGTGCGCGTGCTCGCCGCGCCGCAGCCGGTTCTTGTTGTCACGCCCTGCAAGGAGCACGGCTCGCCGTTCGACTTGACCCGCGCCGCGTACCACCTCGGCAACCGCCACGTGCAGATCGAGCTCAAGCCCGACCACCTGAAGATCGAGCCTGACCACGTGCTGGCGCAGATGCTGCGCGCGATGCACCTCGACGTGGAGGAGGCGAACGCACCGTTCGAGCCGGAAGGCGGGGCGTACAGTGCCGGCGGGCAGGCGCATTCGCACGGGCACGATCACCATGGACACGGCCCCGGCCACGACCATGGCCACGAACACGGTCACGAGCACCACGGCCATGACCACGGCCACCACCACGACCACTGACGCCGCGCTGCTGCGGCTGATCTGGCTCGCATCGCCCGCGCTGCCGGTGGGCGGCTTCTCGTATTCCGAAGGGCTGGAGGCTGCGGTGGACCGCGGGCTCGTCACCGACGAAGCCACGGCGGCGAATTGGCTCGCCGATCAATTGCACATGACGCTCGCGCGCGCCGACATCGCCGTCGTCGCACGAGCCACGCAGGCTTTCCGCGACGCCGACACGGCGCAATGCGAAGCGCTCGACGCGTGGGTGCGCGCCACGCGCGAGACGAGCGAACTGCGCCTGCAGACCGAACAGATGGGCCGTTCGCTCGGCGAGTGGATGAAGTCGCTCGGCGACACGAGCGAGGTCCGGTGGACCTACCCGGTCGCGTTCGCGGCCGCGGCGTACAAGACCACGGCCACGCTGCGCGAGATCGCACTGGCCTTCGCCTTCGGCTGGTCCGAGAACATGATGCAGGCCGCGATCAAGGCGGTGCCTCTCGGCCAGTCCGCGGGCCAGCGCATCCTGATGAAGCTCGCCGGCGAGATCCCCATTGCGGTGGACCATGCGCTCGCGCTTGACAACGCCGAGCGCCAGTCCTTCGCCCCGATGCTCGCCATCCTCTCGGCCCAGCACGAAACCCAGTACTCCCGCCTCTTCCGCTCATGACCACCGCCCTGCACCACATCGCCAACCGCACCAAGAAACTGCCGCCGCTGCGCGTGGGCATCGGCGGCCCCGTCGGCTCGGGCAAGACGACGCTGCTGGAGATGCTGTGCAAGGCGATGCGCGACAAGTACGACCTCGTCGCGATCACCAACGACATCTACACCAAGGAAGACCAGCGCCTGCTCACGGTGAGCGGCGCGCTGCCCGCCGAGCGCATCATGGGCGTGGAGACCGGCGGCTGCCCGCACACCGCGATCCGCGAAGATGCGTCGATCAACCTCGAAGCCATCGACCGCATGCTCGGCGACTTCCCCGATGCGGACATCGTCTTCGTCGAGTCCGGCGGCGACAACCTCGCGGCCACCTTCAGCCCCGAGCTGTCGGACCTGACCATCTATGTGATCGACGTCGCGGCCGGCGAGAAGATCCCGCGCAAAGGCGGGCCCGGCATCACCAAGAGCGACCTCTTCGTCATCAACAAGACCGACCTCGCGCCGCACGTGGGCGCGGACCTCGGTGTGATGGAAGCCGACACGAAGCGCATGCGCCGCGACAAGCCGTACGTGATGACCAACCTGAAAACCAACGCCGGGCTGGCGGAGGTGGTGACCTTCATCGAACGCAGGGGTATGCTCGCGGCGTGAACTGGACCCCCACGCTCCCCGCTTCGCGAGGTTCGCTGCCCCCCGAGGGGGCTATGTCGCCTTGGGGCGGCCCGGCGGCGACATGAGCCGTACCGAAGTACCTTCCCGCCGCACCGTCCTGCAACTCGGCCTTGCGCTCGGCCTCACCGCCTGCGGTGGTGGCGGCGGAGGCGGCGGCAGCGACACACCCACAACCACAACACCCGACACGCCCACGGGCAGTGTCACGCCCGACCCGCCGGTCAACGGCCCTGCGTGGCCGGGCTTCGGCCGGGACGCGCAGCACACCGCCGTGAGCGGCATCGCCAGCCAGGACCTCAACCGCATCGCATGGTCGGCTGCGGTTGACCTGCAGCCGCAGTACCGCGCCAACGGCTCGCTCGCCGTGCACTACGGCTCGCCCGTCGTCACGACGCGCAACACGATCGCGATGGCGGTGAAGACCGGCGCGAACAGCGGCTTCCGCGTCGAGGCACGCTCGGGCCTGAGCGGCACGCTGCTGTGGTCGCAGGACATCGACTACGCCGTGCCGCCGCACGACTGGTTCCCCAGCTGCAACCTGCTGCTCACGCCGGGCGGGCGCCTGCTGGCACCGGGCGCGGGCGGGCGCCTCCTCGCGCGCGACAACCCGGATACCGCGGGCTCGTCGTTCAACGCGATGGTGTTCTACGGCGCGAGTGCGTATGCCTCTGCCTCGGCCGCTTACGACGCCACGGTGTTCATCAACACGCCGCTGGTTTCGGACGCGCAGGGCAACGTCTTCTTCGGCTTCGTCGTCACGGGCAGCAACCCGGCGGGGCTGGCGAGCGGCATCGCGCGCATCGGCGCCGACGGGCAGGGGCGCTGGGTTGGCGCCGCGGCAGCCGCGAACGACCCGGCGATCGTCAAACCCGCGATGAACTCGGCGCCCGCGCTTTCGCCGGACGGCGGCACGCTCTACGTCGCCGTGAACCAGAACGCGGTGAGCGGCACCACGCAGACCGGCTACCTGCTCGCGCTGGACAGCACCACGCTCGCGACGCGTGCGCGCGCCACATTGAACGACCCGCTCGCGAGCGCCGGTGCACGCATCAGCGACAACGGCACGTCCTCGCCCTGTGTGGGCCCCGACGGCCGCGTCTACTTCGGCGTGCTGGAGCGCACCTTCGGCACGCACAACGCGCGCGGCTGGCTGCTGCAGTTCGATGCGAACCTGCAGCCTGCGGGCGTGCCGGGCAGTTTCGGCTGGGATGTGACCCCGAGCGTGATCCCGGCGTCGATGGTGCCCTCGTACACCGGCACCTCCACCTACCTCCTGGCGGTGAAGTACAACAACTATTCGGGCGTTGGCACCGGCGACGGCCTGAACCGTCTCGCCGTGCTCGACCCTCGTGCCACGCAGGCCGATGCGTTCTCGACGGTGACCGTGATGCGCGAGGTGCTCACGATCGTCGCGCCGACGCGCGTCTCGCCTTCCTCACCGCCGGTCTGGGAGTGGTGCATCAACACCATGGCCGCGGACGTGGCGCGGCGCGCGATGCTCGTCAACAACGAGGACGGCATCCTCTACCGCTGGGACCTCGCGACGAACACGCTCGCGCAGTCGATCCGCCTCACCGGCGGCCTGGGCCAGGCGTACACCCCCACACTAGTCGGTGCGGACGGGGCGGTCTATGCCATCAGCAACGCGAGGCTCTATTCGGTGCGTAGCTAGAATGGGCGGCAAGGAAGCGTGGCCGAGCGGTTGAAGGCACCGGTCTTGAAAACCGGCGACGTTGAAAGACGTCCGTGAGTTCGAATCTCACCGCTTCCGCCAGAACGCCATCGCATTCGCATAGAACGCCGGCTTCAAGTGGAAATCGTCGAGGTGCCACTTGCCCTGCGCACCGGCGGTCGCCGCATGCACATCCAGGAAATTCCACCCACGCGCAGCACAAGCCTCGCGCAGCCTCGCATTCACATCCGCCACCATCGCCAGGAACGCGTCATCCGGTGACCGCCTTGGCTCGGGCACGCCCTGCAACGTGACCTTCCGCGCACCCACATTCGCCGCCACCCACTCCACATACCCCGCCACGGTGTTCTTCACAAGGTAAGCCAGCGCTCCCTTGCCCGCCTTGTGCGCCTTCCAGATCCCTTCGTCCGGCCGGCAATCGATCTCGCCGATCGTGAACAGCACCTGCGCATCGGCAGGCACGCTTTCTAGCTGCGCGCGAATCGCCGCCTGCCACTGGTTCAGCGCCTTGCTGCCGAGGTGGTGCATCTTGACGCCCTGGACCAGCCGCGGCTGCGCGCGCACAGGGCCGTCCACCCACGGGAACACCGCGTGCGCCGGGACGAGCGAATGCGACTCGCCGATCACGTAAAGGGGCGCGAAGTCGCCGGCCGGGTACAGCGCCGGCTCGCGCTGCATGTTGTCGAAGAGCCGCGCGCTCACCCAGAAAAATTCGCGCAGTGCGCGGTCAGCCTCGGACACCTGCGCCTGGAAAGCATTGAACAGCTGCGCCGCGCCCTGCGCGTCGCGCAGGATCCAGCAGCCGGTGATCGCCAGCGCGGCCAGCATCCACTGGCCCGCCTTCACCGAACGCAAGCCTTGCGAGAGCACGTCCTGCGCCTCGCGCACGCGCCCCGTGTCCTGCAGCAGCGTCGCCAGGTTCACCCAGCCATCCAGCAGGTCCGGCTGCGCGGCGAGGGCGTGCCGGTAGTCCGCTTCGGCTTGTGCGAATTCGCCGCGCGCGGCCTCCAGCACCGCGAGGTTCTGCCGCGCGCCGGCGAGCAGGGGCTGCAGCTTGAGGGCTTCGCGGTAGGCGTTGATCGCGACGTCGGGCCGGCGCTGCTGGCGCAGCACGTTCCCCAGGCTGGCCAGCGCCATCGGCGACTGCGGGTTCAGCTTCAGCGAGCGCTGCAGGTGCTGCTCCGCCTCGGCCAGCCGCCCCACGCCGCGCAAGGCGTTGCCGAGGTTGGCGTGCAGGTCAGGGTCCTTCGGCGCCAGCGAAACCGCACGCTGCAGGGCGGCCACCGCGTCGGTGCTTCGACCCGCGACCAGGCGCGAGGTGCCGAGGACCTTCCACACCACGGCCGACGAAGCGAAGCGCTGCGCCAGCTCGCCGCCAACGGCCTCCACCTGGGCCAGGTCGCCGCCGTGGAAAAGCCCGACGAGGCGGTCGATGTCTTCGGGCGGCGGGTCGTTGCGATGGGCGGGCGCGGGCATGCTGGCGGCGAGTTTAGCCGCGTGCCAGAATGGGCCGTGCCGCAGCATGCCGTCACGCTCCGCCTCGCCCGCCGCGCCGACGCCCCGGCGATCGCCGAGCTCACCCGCCGCCACATCGAAGCAGGCCTCGCGCCGCGCTACTCGCCCGCGCGCGTCGCGCGGCTGATCGCGGACCGCGACACGATCGCGCTCGTCGCCGACGACACCACCGGCGTGCAGGGCTTCGCGATCATGGCGTTCGGCGAGACGCGCGCGCACCTGCAGTTGCTGTGCGTGCAACCCGCCCAGCGCCGGCAGGGCCTGGCGCGGCGGATGATGGACTGGCTGGTCGAATCCGCGCGCGTCGCCGGCATCGCCTCGCTGCACCTCGAACTGCGCGCCGACAACGAAACGGCCCGCGCGTTCTACCGGCGCATGGGGTTCGAGGACACGCTGGTCGTCTCGGGTTACTACGAAGGGCGCATCGACGCGGTGCGCATGGTGCGGCTGCTGCGCCGCCCCTACGTCGGCTGAGCCGCGCCGCCGCCGGGCCCTTGCAGGCCGTGGCGCCATTCGGAGGCCGTCATGCCCTGCACGGCCTTGAACACGCGAAAGAACGTCGGCAGCGAATCGAAGCCGCAGCTGAACGCCACCTCGGTGATCGGCAACAGCGGCTGGCCGCGCAGCATGGCCGCGGCCGCCTCGGCGCGCAGGCGCCGGATCTCGGCGCCGACCGTCAGCCCGCACTGCTCGAAATCGCGGTGCAGCTGGCGCGGGGAGATCCCCAGCCGCAGCGCGAGTGCGTCGGGCCCCAGCGACGGGGACGCGAGTGCGTCGCGCATGCAAGCGATCGCCAGCTTCACCCGGTGCCTCGCAAGGGTGTCGGCAACGTCGGCGGCGGGTTCGCGCGCGCCGGCGAGCGCAGGCGCGATGAGGTGGTCCACCGCGCGCAGCGAGGCCGCGACCGCCTGCGCATCGAGCTGCAGGAAGTCCTTGCAGACTTCGGCGAGCACGCTGGTGGCCAGCGGCGACGTCGCCGCGGCGGGCAGCAGCTGGAAGCCCGCGTCGCGAATGCCCGCCGAGGAAAGCGGCAGCAGCGCGTCGGGCATGCTCAGTGCGCGGAACGACCAGTCCGCGCCGCCCTCGGTGGTGGCGCGGTAGATGGCGTCCTGGCTGCCGAGGACCACGTCGCCCGCGCTGGAGCGAAACTGTTCGCCGTGTGCGTTCTCGAAGGTGGTCGCGCCTTCGGTGATGATGTACAGGAGCAGGTTGCCGCGCGGCGCGGTACGGGACCGCGCCGCCGTTCGCGACACGACACTGTGCGACGTCTTCACGCAAATGCATGACGCCTCGGGCCCGCGCGCCGCCTGGATGTCGGCCATCGCCGCGGGTGCGCCACGCAGGTCCGCCTCGAGGTTGAACAGCTGCGCCGCCGTGTCGCGCACCAATGCATGGCGCGCGGCTGGCGCAAGCCCCTGCGTGCTGATACGACTCACCAACGGCCGCCCCGTCCCGTCCATCTACTTCTGCCTTCTTGTTTGCTGCTTTGTTTGCGGCCAGCCTAATGCGGGCGTTCGTGCGTGTCACGGTTTGAGAGACGGACGGCGCGATGCGAGAGGAACATGACGCGCGCGGCTGACAGACTGCCCCGCCATGAACACCAACATCGTCTTCATCGATCGGGGCGTCAAAGCGCTGTCACAGCTCGCCGACGCCGTGCCCCCTGGCTGCGAAACCGTCGTGCTCGAACCCGGTGGCGATGCGCTTCAGCAGATCGCCCGCGCGCTTGCGGCCCGCCCCGGCGTGGCCACTGCGCACATCGTCAGCCATGGCCGGCCGGGGGCCCTGATGCTCGGCGGCGCCGTCGTGGACTGCAACGCGCTCGCCGAGCACGCGAGCGCGCTCGGCTCGATCGGCCGCTCGCTGGGGGCACGGGGGGAAATCCTGGTGTATGGCTGCCGGGTGGCGCGAGGCGGCCGCGGCGCGAACTTCGTGCGGGACCTCCACCATCGCACCGGCGTCGGCGTCTCGGCATCGCGCACCGCCACCGGAGCCAGGCGCCTGGGGGGCAGGCCCGCGCTGCCCGTGCGGGCCGGCGCGGCGCAAGGGCAAGCGCTCTTCGGCGAGCAGGTGTACGACGCAGCTGGCGTGCTGCTGGCAGCGCCCAGCTCCGTCACCCCCCTGACCGGGACGCTCGTGCAGGTGAACCCGTTCGGCTCCGCCACGGAATCGTCGTCCGTCACCACGACGAGCGTCGCCACGTTCGCGCTCATGCCCGAGGTGAGCGGGACGGTCTCGGTGCAGATCACCCCGTCGTCCGGCCTGGACGCCGAGCTGCGGATCTTCGACAGCGCGGGCCGCCCGCTCACCAGCACGATCGACTCCGCGGGGCGCGGCGGCGTGGAGACATTCAGCGCCACGGCAACGGCCGGGGAGTGGGTGTATGCCACCGTGACCGCGTTCACGGGCTCGTCCGGCTCGTTCACGCTCTCGCTGACCAGCCCGGCGGTCAACAACGGCACGATCACCCCGACCGCCCCCACGTGGGTGAACCAGATCACCGGCACGATCGACCACCAGGCGGACATCGACTTCTACTCGGTCACCGCGCCGGCCGGCACGTCGTCGATGTCCGTCACGCTCTCGCCTTCTTCGGGGCTCGACATCGTGCTGGCCCTCTTCAGCGGGGCCGGCACATTCATCCAGCAGGTGGACCGCGGCGTTTCGGGCGTGGACGAGCGCCTCACGGTGTCCGTGACGCCGGGCCAGACGTTCTGGATCGGGGCGACGCCGTTCTCACGGTCCACCTCGTCCGGCACCTACCTCGTCACGACGGATTTCGACCCGAACCAGACGACGACCACCACCACAGGCACAACGGGCACAACGGGCACAACGGGCACCACGGGCACTACTGGCACGACTGGAACGACCGGCACCACGGGCACCACCGGAACGACCGGCACCACCGGGACCACCGGCACAACAAGCCCCAACCTCCTCATCGGCACCGAGTTCAACAACACGCAACTCGGCACGAGCGGAAACGACTTCTTCAGCTTGATGGGAGGCATCGACACGGTGGTGCAAAGCGGGTTGCGCAGCGCGACGACGATCACCCGCACCGGGACCACCTTCATGAGCACGGGCCCGAACGGCACCGACACCTACGCGTCGGTCGAACGCATCCAGTTCAGCGACAAGAGGGTGGCACTCGACATGGACGTGGGCCAGGCGGGCGGCGACGCGGCGCTGCTGATCGGCGCCGTGCTCGGCCGCAGCCTCATGGCCCTGAAGCCCGAGGTGCTGGGGCTGGTGATCGACCTGCGCGACCAGGGCTTCACGTTCGCGACGCTTGCGGGCGCCCTGATGCGGTTGCCGATCTGGGACGCACTTGCGGGGGGCTCGAGCAACACGCAGATCGCGACCTACCTGCTCAGGACGGTGAACGGCACCGCCCCGACGGCGGCGCAGCTCGCGGATGCCGTGAGCCAGCTGGACTCGCAGACCGCGTTCACGCAGCAAGGCACCTTCCTCGCGAACCTCGCGGTGTCGGCCAACAACCAGGTCCAGGTCGGGTTGACCGGCCTGCAGTCGACGGGGATGGATTACGTGATCCTCTGAAACCCATTGCCGCGCCCGCCGGCCGGTGAGAAGATGGCCACCTGGGGGCGAGTCGGTCATGGGTACTCAGACGATGTGGCGGCCCATCGCTGCCACGCTGTTCGCTCTGCTGGCGTGCGCCGTTGCGCCGGGCGCGCTCGCGCGGAACATCCTCGACCTGGACACCGAGCGCCAGCCCGCCCGCCTGCTCGACTGGGGCGACTACTTCATCGACGCGGACGGCAAGCTGGCCGCCCAGCAGGTGCTCGGCCAGCCGCATGACTTCCAGCCGACACCGCTCAACTCGGCTTACCCGCTGCAGCCGAACCAGGTGCTGTGGATCAAGTTCGCCGTGCCCGCCACGCCGGACGACCAGAAGTGGTACGTCAAGCTGCCCAGCCCCGGCCTGGACAGCGCCATCCTCTACACGCAGGGCGCCGACCGCGGCTGGAACGCGCAGGGCAGCGGCGACACGCTGCCCGTGGCGCGCTGGCCCATCCCGCACCTCTACCCGGTGCTGCCGCTCACCGTGTCGGCCGCCGACCCCACCTGGTACATGCTGCGCATCCAGGCGAGCGAGGGCTTCTTCGCGCCCATCGAGTTCATCAGCGAGGCGCGCCTGAGCCTGGAGGTGCAGCGGCGGTCGCTGTTCTACGGCATGTGCTTCGGGCTGCTCGCGATGGGCGCGCTGTTCGCGCTCGCCACCAGCCTTGCATTGCGCGACACCGCGTACCTGTGGTTCGGCATCTGGGCAGCGATGGCATCGCTCGCGTTGATGTCGGCCGTGGGCATCGCGGGCCTGCACCTGTGGCCGCTGAATGCACGGTGGAACGACAGCGCGCCGTACGTGCTGTCCGTCGGCAGCCTCGCGCCCTTGCTGGTGTTCGTCGCGCAGGCACTGCTGCTGCGCGAGCGCTCGCCTTCGGTGTTCGCAGCGATGCTGGTGACGGCGGGTTGCGCGGCGGCCGCGACCCTGGGTACCTACGCGCTCACAGGCACCGCACGGCTCTACATGTGCCTCGCCATCGGGCTTGCCGCAGCAACCGCCATCGTTGGCGCCGGGTGGTGGAGCCGCCGCCATGGCAACCGCTTCGGCACGCGCATCGTGCTGGCGCTGGCGCCGCTGCTCGTCGCTTTCCCGGTGCACGCGCTGGGGCTGCTGCAGTGGCCGTTGCCGGGCGTGGACGATTCCATCATTGCGGTGGCCGCACTCGGCCTGTCAGCGTCGGCGACGTACCTGCTGCTTTCCTTGCGCAGCCAGGAAAGGCGCGACCACCGCCGCCGCATCGCGCAGCTCGCGGAGATCGACCCGACCACCGGCCTCGTCAACGAAGCCGTGTTCGCCGCGCGTGCGCGCTCGCTCATTGCGCAGGCCGAGCGCTTCGGCCACCAGAGCGTGATCGCATTGGTCGACATTTCCAACTTCGGCGACATGCGACGGGAGTTCGGGCGCAAGCGCTGCGTGGAGCTGCTGCTGCGGTTGTCGGACCGGCTGACATCGATGCTGCGCAACGTGGACACGCTCGCGCGCATGGGCGATTCGCGGTACGGTGTGCTGGTGGAAGGGCCGCTTGCGAGTTCGCGCGCGCGGGCCTTTGCGGCCAAGGTCATCGCCAATTGCATCGGGCCGCTCGCGGGCCTGCCGCAGGGCATGCTGCCCAAGCCGAAGGTGGCGGTGGCGCTGGTGCCCGAGCATGGCCGGGACGTGCAGGAGGTTCTGGCCACACTGGATCGGCTGCTGAACGAAGCGAGGCAGGACGCAGTGCGCAACATCATCATCGCGCCGCCGGCAGCAGCCGGTGCGTCGCCGCGAGCCATGGTGATGACACCGACGGTGCCGCAGGGGCCGGACACCGTGAGCTCCGCACCGACCGTTCCGAGCGCGCCGCTGTCGCATCACAGCGACCTCGACGAGGTCGACGCCTGACTCAGTCGAGCCGCAGCAACTCCACGGCCAGCAGCCCCGCCAGCCACGCGGAGCCTTCCTCCGTGAGGTGCGCATTGTCGAAAGTCATCAGCGTGGTCTTCTCCTTGTCGGCCCACACCTTGCACACGCGCGCCGGCGTGCACAGCAGGTTCAGCGCCGAGATATAGGCGGCGCCGCTGCGCAGCGCGGCAGCGCGCAGTGGTGCGTCGATGATGAATTCGCCGCCTTGCAGGCCCGTGGTGGTGACGTCCGGCGGCGCCTTCAGGTGCCGCGCGCGCATGTCCGTCGCCAGCGCCTTCGCCAGTGAGGGCTGCCAATGCGGGACGGGGCCGATCACGACCACGCGGCGCACGCCCAGCGCCTTCAACGCCGCCACAGTGGGTTCGATGCCGGCGAGCACCGCGGCGCGGTCGTAGAACGTCCAGCGGCTGGCCATGACCACGGTGTCGGGCTTGAGCGCTGCGATGTGCGCCAGCGCACGCTCGCGCAATGCCGGGCACATCTGGTTGCCTTCGCGCGCCGGCACCGTCAGCGAAGGGCATTGGCTGACGCTCAGCTGCGCGAGCCGCCAGTCGTTCTCCTGCGCAGCCGCTTTCATGCCCGGCCACAGGTGAGCCGCGTGCGAGTCGCCCCAGACCAGCATGAGCGGCCGGTCGCTCGGCTCACCGCCGAGGCACACCTCGCCGAAGTGCAGGTCCTTGTTGTAGTTGATGAAGCAGTTGGACCGTTCGCGCCAGATGTCGCGCGCCTCCGGCGGCACGGGATAGTGCTCCAGGCGCGCCATTTCGGACGGCGTGAGCGAGTCGACATAACGCGTGAGCGGGATGGCCACCGCCGCCACGACGATGCACGAGCCCCACAGTGCAAGCGACGAAGCGCGGCCGCGGGACCAGACACCGAAACGGAACGCCTTCTCGATGCTTTCTGTGCTGGCCCATGCGAGCCCCACCGAGACCACCGTGATTGCGAGCGCTTCATGCGCGTGCAGATCGCGGCCCGCCTGGATGCGCCACATCACGAGCATGGGCCAGTGCCACAGGTAGGCGGCGTAGCTCACCTTGCCCATCCAGCGAAGGAAGGCGGTGCCAAGCAGCTTGCGGTTCACCCAAGCCGACGGCCCTGCGGCCAGCAGCAGGCAGGTGCCGCCCACGGGCAATGCGGCGCGCCAGCCGGGGAAGTCGTCGGTGCTGGCAAGGAAGATGAACGAGAAGCCAAGCAGCAGCGCGCCCACGGTCGCGAGAAGGTCGCCGTGGCCTTCTTCACGCTGCGGCGCACTGACCTGCCGCCACGCGAGCATCGAGCCGGCAAGGAACTCCCAGAAGCGCGTCGTGGGCAGGTAGAAGGCCGATGTCTTGTCCGAGGCGGAGACCACCACGCACGCAACAAATGAGGCCACCGTCGCGGCCGCGAGCGCGATGCCCGTGCGGCCCGGCGCCCGGCGCTGCAGGGCGACCACGCAGAACGGGAAGACGAGGTAGAACTGTTCCTCGATGCCGAGCGACCAGAGGTGGATCAGCGGCTTGTACGTGGCCTCGACGTCGAAGTAGCCGGATTGGCCCCACGCCAGGAAGTTGGCGATGAATGCTGCCGATGCCGCGGCCTGGTTGCCGATCTGCACGTAATCGCCGGAGCCCACGAACAGGGGCGATGCCGCGAGCGTGGCCACGAGCACCAGCACGAGTGCGGGAAAGAGCCGGCGTGCGCGGCGTGCGTAGAAATTGGCGAACGAGAACGTGCCGCCCGCGCATTCGAGCAGGATGACCCGCCCGACCAGGAAGCCCGAGAGCACGAAGAAGACGTCGACGCCGGCGAAGCCGCCGGGCAACCACGAGGGCACCGCGTGGAAGATGAGGACGGAGAGGATCGCGATGCCGCGAAGCCCGTCGGCGTCCAGCCGCCTGGCCTGCGTTGAATGCGCGCAGGCGCGCCCCACAAACTTCGTGGGCATGGGTCCGTACTGCCTTTACCTTCTTGTGATCCAGCGGGCGACTCTAGCTGCGAACGCGAGGTTTGCACCCTGTCAGAGTTGACAGGTGTTTGATTTCGCACACACTCGCGTGGACTAATCCAGCCGCAGCATCTGCGCAACCACCAGCTTCACGAGCCACACGGAGCCCTCCTCGGTGAGATGCGCGTTGTCGAATGTCATCAGCGTCGTCTTCTCCTTGTCGACCCACGCCTTGCAAATGCGGTCCGGCGAACACAAGAGCTCCAGTGCGGAGATGTAGGCCGCACCGCTGCGAACTGCCGCCTGCCGCAGCGGCGCATCGAACACGAATTCGCCGACCTGCAGCCCGGTGCGCGTGAAGTCCGGCGGCGACGACCGCATGTGCCTGGCCCGCATGTCAGCTGCGAGCGCGGTGCCCAGCGTGGGCTGCCAATTGGGGACTGGGCCGACCACGACCACGCGACGCACGCCGAGCGCCTTCAATTCCGCAACGGTGGGCTCGATGCCGGCCAGCACCGCGGTCTTGTCGTAGAACGTCCATCGGCTGGCCATGACGACGGTGTCGGGCTTGAGCGCCGCGATGTGCCGCAGCGCGCTCTCTCGCAAGCGGGCGCACATCCGGTTGCGTTCCCCGGCGGGTACGGTCAGGGCCGGGCACTGGCTGACGGTGAGCTGCGCGAGGGGCCAATCGTTTTCCTCACCGACGCGCTTCATCCCCGGCCAGAGGTGCGCCGCATGCGAATCGCCCCAGAGCAGCATGAGCGGCCGGTCGGTCGGCGGGCCACCCAGGCATGCATCACCGAACTCGAGGTCCTTCTTGTAGTTGATGAAACAGTTCGAGCGCTCGCGCCAGATGTCGCGCGACACCTCCGGCGCAGGGTAGTGCTCGAGCCGTGCGATGTCGGACGGCGTGAGCGAGTCGAGATGGCGCGTGAGCGGGACGGCGATGAGCGCGACGAGCGCGCAGGAACCCCAGAGGGCGGCCGTGGGCGCGCGCCCCGTGGACCACGCACCGAACGTGAACTTGCGCTCGATCGTCTGCGTGCTGGCCCACGCGAGCACCACGGAAAGGGCCGTGATCCAGAGTGCATCGGCGGGATGCAATTCCCCGCCGGCCTGGATGCGCCCGAAAACAAGCAAAGGCCAGTGGAAGAGGTACGCCGCGTAGCTCACCTTGCCCATCCAGCGCAGGAACGCGAGGCCCAGCACCTTGCGGTTGACCCAGGCAGCGGGACCCGCGGCGAGCAGCAGGCAGGTGCCGGCCACCGGCAAGGCGGCGCGCCAGCCGGGGAAGTCGTCCGTGCTGGAGAGGTAGAAGAACGAGAAGGCGAGGACAATCGCGCCCGCTGCGGCGAGCAGGTCGGCTCCGCGCCGGGCACTTGCCCGCGAGCTGACGTCGCACCACGCGAGCAGCGAGCCGGCGAGAAATTCCCAGAAGCGCGTCGCGGGCAGGTAGAAGGCCAGTGCGCTGTCGGCAGGCGTGAGGGCTACACACGCAGTGAACGAGACCGCTGCTGCGCATGCAAGCACGACGCCGGTGCGGCACGGCGCGCGGCGATGCATCGCAACCACGCACAAGGGGAACACGAGGTAGAACTGCTCCTCGACCCCGAGCGACCAGAGGTGGATGAGCGGCTTGTAGGCAGCCTCGACGTCGAAATACCCGGATTGGATCCACGCCAGGAAGTTGGCGACGAAGAGTGCGGCTGCCGCGGCCTGGCTGCCGACCTGCACATAGTCTCCGGCGCCGACGAGGAGCGGTGCTGCCGCCATCGTGGCAAGCAGCACGACGAGCAGCGGCGGGAAGAGCCGGCGGGCCCGGCGCGCGTAGAAGTTGGCGAAGGAGAAACTGCCGTCCCTGCACTCGAGCAGGACCAGGCGCCCCACGAGGAAGCCGGACAGCACGAAGAAGACGTCGACGCCGGCAAAGCCGCCGGGCAACCACGAAGGCACCGCGTGGAAGATGAGGACGGAGAGGATCGCAATGCCGCGAAGCCCGTCGGCGTCCAGCCGCCTGGCCTGCGTTGCATGCGCGCAGGCGCGCCCCACAAACTGCGTGGGCATGGGTCCGTACTGCCTTGACGATATTGTTATCCAGCGGGGGACTCTAGCTGCGAACGCGAGGTTTGCACCCTGTCAGAGTTGACAGGTGTTTGATTTGGCACACACAGGTGCGGACAAATCACAGCGTCGCCAACTCCCGCTTCATTACACTTCCCGTCGAAGTCATCAAGGAGGGGCAGTGGGCAGTATCAAACAATATGCGGCAGCCATCTTTGCCGTGGCCCTGATGTTGTGCGGGAACGAAGCGCGCGCGGCTGCCGACGAAGGATGCCCGGGCGTGTTCTACGACGACGAGGGCTCCAGCGTGCAGGTCCTGTTGAACCTGTACCAGGAAGAGCGGTACGAAAACCTCGACGCCCTCCTTGCCTGCGCCCTGCAGGACAAGAAGACGCTCAAGTCCGGCAAGCCAGCCAACGCGGTGATCTACCAGTTCTACCGCCGTGCCATGCATGCGCCCGGCTCGACGCCGGCCGAGGTTCAGCGGGTGCAGAACTGGGCGGCGAAGCGCCCCACGTCACTCTTCGCCGAGTTTGCCGCGCTGCGCCTTCGCTACGCAATGGCTTGGAATACACGCGGGGGGAGAGTCGCATCGAAGACGGCGGACGAGCAGATGCGCGCCTTCCAGCAGCAGATGTCCGAGCTGGAGGCCGCCATGTACCGCGCGAGCGCGGAACTGCGCGGCACGCCCATGTGGCATCAGCTCCTCCTGGCGCTGGCGGGGGATGCGCGCACGCAACGGGCCGACCTGGCTTCCGCGTTCGATACCGGTGTGAAGCTCTGGCCGACAAACTACGACTTCCACGACGTGATGCTCACGCGCCTGGTACCGCGCTGGGGCGGCAGCTGGGAAATGGTCGAGAGCTTCATCACGCACTATGCCGTGCAGCGCAAGGATGCGCGGGAAAGCGATGCGATGTACGCGCGCCTCTACGGCAACATGCTGCTGGCCACGCGTGAAGATCCCCGTTCGACTCGCCTCGACTCGAAGCGGCTGCTGCGGGGTATCGACGCACTGAACGATCTCTATCCGGACCAGCGGCACCGGAACCTGGCAGCCAGCCTCGCTTGCTTCTATCGCGACCCGGCGCTTTTCAAGAAGCATGCCGCCTACCTGGCGGGCACGGATTACCGGACGTCAGGCTGGCTCCGCGGCACCGATCTGCCGAGCTGCTCGGTGTAGGGGCGCACGCACCGGGTTGGGTTTCGCGCACACGTGCGGACTAGTCCGGCAAGAACAGCGACTGCAAGTCCGAGAGAAAATCGAACCCGCGCGTCGTCGGCTTCACCTGCGCGAAGTCACGCTCGATCCACCCGCGCGCCTCTGCTTCATCCAATGCCTTCGCGATCGCCGACAAGGGCAACCCCGTGCGATCCGCGAAGTCCTGCAGCGCGAATCCGTCCTTCAGCCGCAGCGCATTGAGCATGAACTCGAACGGCAATTCCGCGCGCTTCACTTCGTCCTCTTGCGCGACGGCTTTGCCCGCAAGCGCGTTGTCCATGTAAAGCTTCGGGTCGCGATAACGCACCTGCCGCACCACGCGATGCGGGAACGACAGCTTGCCGTGCGCGCCCGCGCCGATGCCGAGGTAATCGCCGAACTGCCAGTAGTTCAGGTTGTGCCAGCAGCGATGGCCGGGCTTGGCATACGCGGAGACTTCGTAGCGCTGCAGGCCCGCGCCCTCGGTCATCTCGGTGATGCGGTCGAGCATCGCGTAAGCCGAGTCGTCGTCCGGCACCTTCGGCGGGAACTTCGCGAAGTAGGTGTTGGGCTCGATCGTCAGGTGGTAGATCGACAGGTGCGGCGGCGCGAGCGACAGCGCCTGCGCGACGTCTTCTTCCAGCTGCGCGAGCGTCTGCCCCGGCAGCGCGTACATCAGGTCGAGGTTGAAGGTCTCGAACGCAACCGCGGCTTCCTCGAGCGCGGCCACGGCCTGCGCGCGGTCGTGCACGCGGCCGAGCGCCTTCAGTTGTGCGTCGTTGAAGCTCTGCACACCCACCGACAACCGCGTCACACCCGCCGAGCGGAAGGACTTGAAGCGCTCCTTCTCGAAGGTGCCCGGGTTGGCTTCGAGCGTGATCTCACAGTCCGCCGTGAGCTTCAGCCGCGCGCGGATGTCGCTGAGCAGCCGGTCGATGCCCTGCGGCGAGAACAGGCTGGGCGTGCCGCCGCCGATGAAGATGCTCGCGACCGGGCGGCCCCAAACGAGCGGCAGCGAGGCTTCGAGGTCGGCGACGAGCGCGTCGAGGTAGCGCTGCTCGGGCAGCTCGCCCGGGTTCATTTCGTGCGAATTGAAGTCGCAGTACGGGCACTTGCGCAGGCACCACGGAAGGTGCACGTACAGCGACAGCGGCGGCAGGGCCGCCAGCTGCAGCGTGCCCGGCCGCATGTAATGGGAGATGTCCACTTAGGGTCCGAGCCAGTTCGCGCGGATCAGTTCAACCATTTGACGGGCAGCCTTGCCCCGGTGGCTGTTGGCGTTCTTCACCGCCGGCTCCAGCTGCGCGAAGGTCTTGCCGAAGTCCGGGATGTACATCACGGGGTCGAAGCCGAACCCGTGCTCGCCCATCGGCTCCCAGGCGATCAGCCCGGGGGCGCGGCCGACCGCAATCAAAGGCTCCGGGTCCAGCGGCACGCGTACGGCCACGAGCGTGCTGACGAGAGCCGCGCGGCGGTCCCGCACATCGCGCATCTGCTCCAGCAGCGCCTTCACGTTGTTGTCGTCGCCCTTGGGGTAGCCGAACTGGGTGGCGTAGAAGGCCGTGTCGACGCCGGGCAAGCCGTTGAAGGCATCCACGCACAACCCCGCATCGTCGGCAATCGCAGGCAGCCCGCTGTGCTGCGCGGCATTGCGCGCCTTCGCGAGCGCGTTCTCGACGAACGTGCGGTGCGGCTCCTCCGCCTCCGGCACGCCCAGCTCGCCCTGCGGCACGAGCGTGACGCCCAGCGGCGCGAACATGGCCTGCAGCTCGGCGAGCTTGCCCTTGTTGTTGCTGGCCAGGACGATGCGCTCGATCTTCACTCGTTCAGCGCCTTCATCTGCAGGGCGACGAGTTCGGAGATGCCCTTTTCGGCAAGGCGCAGCAGCTGGTCCATCTCCTGCCGCGTGAAGGCCGCGCCCTCGGCCGTGCCCTGCACTTCCACGTAATGGCCCAGGCCCGTCATCACCACGTTCATGTCCGTGTCGCAGTTGACGTCCTCGATGTACTCCAGGTCGAGCAGCGGCGTGCCTTCGACGATGCCCACCGACACCGCGGCCACGTGCCCGACCACGGGTGTTGCCGCCAGCTTGCCGGAAATCATGAGCTTGCTCACCGCGTCATGCGCCGCGACGAAAGCACCCGTGATCGCCGCGGTGCGCGTGCCGCCGTCGGCCTGCAGCACGTCGCAGTCGAGCGTGATGGTGCGCTCGCCGAGCTTCTTCAGATCGAACACCGCGCGCAGCGAGCGGCCGATCAGCCGCTGGATCTCCTGCGTGCGGCCGCTTTGCTTGCCGCGCGCCGCTTCGCGGTCGCCGCGCGTGTGGGTTGCGCGCGGCAGCATGCCGTACTCGGCCGTTACCCAGCCTTCGCCGCTGCCGCGCTTGTGCGGCGGCACCTTCTCTTCCACCGACGCGGTGCACAACACGCGCGTGTTGCCGAACTCGATGAGCACCGAGCCCTCGGCGTGAATCGTGAAGTTGCGGGTGATGCGCACCGGGCGCAGCGCGTCCGCGGCGCGTTCGCCGCTTCGCTTGAATTCGCTCATGGGGTTCCTCAGTTTTTTCGGGCAGCCGAGCGCTTGATCGCTTCGTTGATCTCGGCGATGGAGCGCTCGATGGCGGCGTCGTCCAGGTCTTCCACCAGCGTGTCCAGCACGCCGGCCTGGATGGTGGAGGCGAACACGCCGTCGGAGATGCTGTCGGTGATGACGCCGCGGGTGGACTCGAAGGAGTCGGGCGTCTCCCACTCCATCGCGATCACCGTCACGTTGTCGGAATGCTCGCCGCCGTTGCGCAGCGCGTTCTCGACGAGGTCGGGCACGGCCTCGGCCACCGGCTTGTCGGTCAGGTTCTTGACGATGTCGCCGTCGGTCAGGCTGCTCCACAGCCCGTCGCTGCACAGCAGGATCTTGTCGCCCTGCATCAGCGGCACCGGGCCGGTCACGTCGAACACGGGCTTGGTGGGCGAGCCGAGGCACGTGAACAGGATGTTGCGGTTGACGCGGTCCATGCGGATCACGCCGGCGCTTTGCTGCTCCAGGTACGAGTGGTCGCGCGTGCGAGTGAGCAGCTCACCGTTGCGCACCACGTAAAGGCGCGAATCGCCGCAGTGCACCCACGTGGCCTGGTTGCCTTGCACGATGGCCGCCACGAGCGTGGTGCGCGGCGTGTCGAGCATGCCTTTTTCGGACGCGTAGCGGATGATCTGGTGGTGCGCGGCCATGAGCGAGATCGACAGGAACTCGGTCACGTCCTTCACGACCGGCCGCGCCTCCTTCTGGTAGAGCGCGCTGATGGTCTGCAGCGCCAGCTGGGCCGCGACCTCGCCTTCCGGGTGGCCGCCCATGCCGTCCGCGAGCAGGAAGATGCCGGACTCGCGCGTGTAGCAGTAGCCCATGCGGTCTTCGTTCTTTTCGCGGCCGCCCTTGCGGCTGACCTGGAAGACGGAGAACTTCATTTGGCCTTCGCGGCACCGAAGCCGGTTTTCTTCATGCTTTTCTTCGTATCCGACACCATGTTGTCGAACTGAAGTCGCATCTTCTCACCGACGGACAGCTTCGTGTAGCGGCGCTCGCCCTCACGGCTGAGCTCCTTCTGCAGCGCGAACACCGACTGCGGGCGCGAAAGCGGGTCGAGCGACATGCACCACTCCACCACCTCGATGAGGTTGTCGGAGTAGATGCCTCGAAGGCGGGACAGCGCGAGCGCGAGCCTGTCCTTTTCCAGCCGCTGCGGCGCGTCGTTGGGCGGGTAGCCCTGCATGCACGCGTAGATGCACGCGCCGATGGCGTAGATGTCGGTCCACGGGCCCATCGACGAGTCGCGCCGGTACATCTCGGGGGCCGCGAAGCCGGGCGTGTACATCGGCCGGATGAAGTTGCCTTCCTTCGACAGCACTTCGCGCGCAGCGCCGAAGTCGATCATCACGGCGCGGTTGTCGTCGGTGATGAAGATGTTGGCCGGCTTGATGTCCAGGTGGAGCATCTTGTGCTGGTGCACGATGCGCAAGCCGCGCAGGATCTCGTCGAAGAGCGAGCGGATGGTGGACTCGCGGAAGACCTTCTGCTTCTTCAGCTCGCGCGCGGTGATGATGAAGTCCTGCAGGGTGGCGCCCTCCAGGTAGTTCATCACCATGTAGACGGTCTCGTTCTCGCGGAAGAAGTTGAGCACGCTCACCACGGAGCTGTGCGAGATCTGCGCGAGCGAGCGGCCCTCCTCGAAGAAGCTCTTGAGGCCCAGGCGGTAGAGGGAAAGTTTCTCGGCGGCCACCTGCGGCAGCAGCTCGCCGGGCGCGCGCGTGGCCAGGGACGACGGCAGGTATTCCTTGATCGCGACCTGCTGGCCTTCGTTGTCCACGGCAAGGTAGACGACGCCGAAACCACCCGCGGAGAGCTTGCGCACCACCCGGTAGCCCCCGATCACGGTATCGGGCGGCAAAGGGGCAGGTTTCACCTTTGACATAATTTGAGGAATATAGCTTGGGCCGGCAGACGGCCCGTACCCTCGTAATCCCGCAACGACCGCAAACTCCCGATGCCAGTTTACAGCATGACCGGTTACGCCTCGGCGCAGGCTACCGCCGGTGCGGCCGCCGCCACCGAGGGGAAAACGCCCGTGGCGCGGCTCGGCGTCGAGATCCGCTCGGTCAACAGCCGCTTCCTCGACCTCACCTTCAAGCTGGCGGACGAACTGCGGGGGCACGAGCCTGCTCTGCGCGAGCTCCTGGGCGCGAAGTTGAAGCGCGGCAAGGTGGAAGTGCGCGCCGGCATCGAAGGCGCGGGCACTGGAGGCGTCAGCGAGCCCTCGCCCCGCATGCTGCAGCGGCTGGGGGCCGTGCAGGACCAGGTGCGGGACTGGATGCCGGATGCGCCGGCCCTCACGGTCGCGGAGATCCTTCGCCTCGCAAGCTCCGAGACCACGGCTGACGTGGACTGGGGCGAAGCGATCCAGTCGCTCGCATCGCAAGTGCTCAAGGACCTGCTCGCCGCGCGCGAGCGCGAAGGCAAGCGCCTCGCGGACATGCTGCTAGGCCATCTCTCGCAACTACGCGCCCTCGCGCAACAGGCGCAGCCGCTCGTGCCGCAACTCGTCGAGCAACAGCGCCAGCGCTTCCTGGAGCGGTGGAAGGAGGCGATGGGGCTGGCCGAAGGCAGCGCCACGCCGGAGGCCGCGCAGGACCGCGCGCTGACGGAGGCCACCTCCTACGCCATTCGCATCGACGTCGCCGAGGAGTTGACGCGGCTGGCCGCCCACCTGGACGAGATCGAGCGGCTGATCAAGAAGGGCGGCGAGATCGGCAAGCGGCTGGACTTCCTGATCCAGGAGCTGCACCGCGAGGCCAACACGCTCGGCTCGAAGTCGGCCACGCTGGAGCTCACGCGCATCTCGGTGGACATGAAGGTGCTGATCGAGCAGATGCGCGAGCAGGTGCAGAACCTGGAGTAGCCTCGGGCCATGGATTACCCCGGCAACCTCTTCGTCGTCGCCGCCCCCAGCGGCGCAGGCAAGTCGAGCCTCGTGAAGGCCCTGCAGGAGCTCGACTCCGGCGTGCACCCCTCCGTGTCGCACACCACGCGCGCACCCCGCGGGCAGGAGAAGCACGGCCGCGAATACTTCTTCGTCTCGCCGCAGGAATTCGACCAGATGATCGCCCACGACGCCTTCGTCGAATGGGCGCACGTGCACGGCCAGCGCTATGGCACGTCCAAGAAAGCGATCGAGGAGCGCATCGCGGGTGGCAACGACGTCATCCTCGAGATCGACTGGCAGGGCGCCCTGCAGATCCGCCGCACCTTCGCCAACGCCGTCCTGATCTTCATCCTGCCCCCCAGCTGGGAGGAGCTGCGCTCGCGCCTGCAGCGCCGCGGCGAGGACAGCCCCGAGGTGATCGAACTGCGCCTGCAGAACGCCGCCGAGGAGATGGCGCAGGCGAAAGAGTTCGATTTCGTTATAATCAACGAGTTATTTGAGCGCGCGCTGTTCGACCTGAAGGCGATCGTCCACGCCCAGCGCCTCAAGTTCTCCTCCCAACGCCGCGCCCGCGCCAGCACTTTCCAGGCGCTGGGCCTCTAACTGGAGTCGTTCATGGCCCGCATCACCGTCGAAGACTGCCTGCAGCAGATCCCCAACCGCTTCCAGCTCGTGCTGGCCGCGACCTACCGCGCCCGCATGCTGAGCCAAGGCCATGCTCCCAAGATCGAGAGCAAGAACAAGCCGGGCGTCACCGCCCTGCGCGAGATCGCCGAAGGCAAGATCGGCCTCGAAATGCTGAAAAAAGTGCCCGGCTGAGCTAGCGTTTTCCCTCTGGAATGGCACCGCGTTGCGGTGCCATTTTCTTTTGTGGCTACATTAGGAGCATGAGCGCCGTGCTCCCCCCCGCCTCGCCGGCGAAACCCACCCCCGCCGCAGCGAACGCGGCGGCGGCGAGCTTCGCGGCGCTGACGGCCAGGCTCGACTATCTCGACGCGGGGGACATCGACGCCGTCCGCAAGGCCTACCGCTTCGCCGACGAAGTGCACCTGGGCCAGATGCGCGCCAACGGCGAGCCCTACATCACCCACCCGATCGCCGTCGCCGCGCAATGCGCCGAATGGAAGCTCGATGCACAGGCGCTGATGGCGGCCTTGCTGCACGACGCCATCGAAGACTGCGGCGTCACCAAGCATGAGCTGGTCGAGCGCTTCGGCCCCTCCGTCGCGGAGCTGGTCGACGGCCTCACCAAGCTGGACCGCCTGCAGTTCAACACGCGCGAGGAAAGCCAGGCCGAGAGCTTCCGCAAGATGCTGCTGGCCATGGCGCGTGACGTGCGCGTCATCCTGATCAAGCTGGCCGACCGCACGCACAACATGCGCACGATGGACGACGTGCCGCGCGAGAAGTGGTCGCGCATCTCGTCCGAGACGCTGGAGATCTACGCGCCCATCGCGCACCGCCTGGGCCTGAACGCCACCTACCGCGAGCTGCAGGAGCTCGCGTTCAAGTACCTCAAGCCGTGGCGCTACGCCGTGTTGTCCAAGGCCGTGTCGCGCGCGCGCAGCCGCCGGCGCGACCTGATCCAGAAGGTGCAGCGCGACGTCGAGCAGGCCTTCGAGACGGCGGGCATGCAGCTGCGCATCGCGGGGCGCGAGAAGACGTTGTACTCCATCTACCGCAAGATGCACGAGAAGCACCTGTCGTTCGCGCAGGTGACGGACATCTACGGCTTCCGCATCGTCGTGCCGGAGGTGATCGACTGCTACACCTCGGTCGGCGTGCTGCACCAGCTGTACAAGCCGGTGCCGGGGCGGTTCAAGGACCACATCGCAATTCCCAAGGTCAACGGCTACCAGTCGCTGCACACGACATTGGTGGGGCCCTCGGGCGTGAACGTCGAGTTCCAGCTGCGCACGGAAGCGATGCACCTCGTGGCGGAATCCGGCGTGGCCGCTCACTGGCTCTACAAGTCGAGCATGCCCGAAGGCGAAGCCGGCGAGCGCCTCGGCACGAAGTGGCTGCAATCGCTGCTGGACATCCAGAACGAGACGCGCGATGCCGCCGAGTTCTGGGACCACGTCAAGATCGACCTCTTCCCGGACGCGGTGTACGTGTTCACGCCGAAGAGCCAGATCCTCGCGCTGCCGCGCGGCGCAACGGTGGTCGATTTCGCGTACGCGATCCACAGCGACGTGGGCGACCGCACGGTGGCGGCCAAGATCAACGGCGCGCAGGTGCCGCTGCGCACGGAGCTGAAGAACGGCGACGTCGTCGAAGTGGTGACCGCGCCGGTCTCCACGCCGAATCCCGCATGGCTGGGCTTCGTGCGCACGGGCCGTGCGCGGTCCAAGATTCGCCACCACCTCAAGTCATTGGCGCAGGCCGAGTCGCAACAACTCGGCGAGAAGCTGCTCACGCAGGCGCTGCGCGCGGAGGGTGTGGAGAAGCTGCCCCCCGACGACGAGGAGAACCACGGCACCTGGGAAAAGCTGCTGCGCTTCACCGGCAACCGCACGCGCGCGGAGCTGCTCACCGACCTCGGCCTTGGCAAGCGCATCGCGAGCATCGTCGCCAAGCGCTTGATGAACCTGCTGGCCGAGCGTGGGCACCGGCCGGACGCACTGCTGATCAGCCGCGAGCGCTTCACGGCGCACGAGAACGTGTCGCAAGGCGCGGTGGTGCTGGACGGCAGCGAGAACGCTTCGGTGCAATTCGCCTCGTGCTGCCGCCCGGTGCCGGGTGACAGCATCCTCGGCTACCTCGGTCGCGGCGAAGGCCTCGTCGTCCACTGCGAGGACTGCAGCGTGGCCAAGCGGCTGCAGCACAAGGACGCCGAGCGCTTCATCGGCGTCGAGTGGGCGGACGACCCCGTGCGGCCCTTCGAAACCGCAATCCAGGTCACCGTCACCAACGGCAAGGGCGTGCTCGCGCGTGTCGCGGCGGCTCTCGCAAGCGCGGAAGCGGACATCACGCACGTCGACATGGACGACCAGCGCACGCAGGACGCCACCGACCTTCGGTTCGTGATCTCGGTGCGCGACCGCCAGCACCTCGACTCGGTGCTGCGCAACCTCAAGCGGGTGCCGTCGGTGATGCGCGCCTCGCGCACGAGGCCCGGGCACTGACCGTCAGGCCGCTGGCGCCGGGTAGCTCACCTTCAGGATTTCGACCTCGTGCGCGCCGGACGGCGTGACGAGCTTCACCACGTCGCCTTCGCGGCACTTCAACAGCGCCCGCGCGATCGGCGAGATCCAGCTCACCTGCCCCGCCAGGCTGTCCGCCTCATCGATACCCACGATGGTGACGGTGCGCTCCTCGCCGGTGGTCTGGTCTTCGTAGGTCACGGTTGCCCCGAAGAACACCTGGTCGTTGCCGTGGTGCACCGACGGGTCGGCCACTTCCGCGATCTCCAGCCGCTTGGTGAGGAAGCGGATGCGCCGGTCGATCTCGCGCAGGCGCTTCTTGCCGTAGAGGTAGTCACCGTTCTCGCTGCGGTCGCCGTTGCTCGCGGCCCAGTGCACGACCTCCACGACCTTCGGGCGCTCGTCGTCGATCAGGTGCAGCAGTTCGGCGCGCAGGCGCGCGTAGCCCTGCGGGGTGATGTAGTTCTTGCCGCCTGCAGGCAACGGCGGCAATGCGCCGTCGTCCTCTTCGTCGAGGCTCGCGTCCTGCTCGCGCGTGAAGGCCTTGCTCATGCCTCAAGGATAGGCGATGCGCAGCCGATTTACGTTCAATCATTCGCGTCCTACACCGCGCCGGGCGCCAGCCTGATGCCGCCGCGGTTGCACGCCAACCAAGATGCACTTGTCCGAGGGAGCAGTGATGTCCGCAGTACAACGAAGCCGCGGCGATACGCCGTCCAAGTCCTACAGGCCGCTCCGGGCGGGCCTGACAAGCTGGCCTGAGGCCGACGAACACACTTCGCTGAATTACTCAGCCGAATTGCCCGATCCCTTGTACGCCACCAGCGACACCCACGGCACAGCCGCCACGGCCGCGAGCCCGGAGGCCGGCGCCGCGCCGCAGCCGCGCCGCTCCCGCGCGTGCATCGAAGCCGCGCGCCACGTCGTGCTGCGCCGCCTCGCGCCCGCGCTCAAGCACGACATGGTGGTGAACCTGCAGGCCGTCTCCATGATGGCCGAGATGCTCAACGCGCGGCTTGAAAAGGGTGCGGGCAACAACGCCAACCTGCAGGCCAACATCGCCAAGCTCAACCGCCTCGCGCGCGACGCGGTGGCCACGTGCCTGCGCGTGTCGTCCTGGATCGACCCCGGCGAGGACGACACCGTCACACTGCATACGGGTGTGCAGGAATGCGTGCAGCTGATGGCCGGCGGCCTGAATTTCCGCGGCTTCCTGCTCGTCAACGAAGTGCCGCCCACGGAGTTCGAGGTGTGCCGCGGTGCCGTGCGCACGCTGCTGGCCGGCTCGCTCATTGCGCTCGCCGATGCGGTGCCTTCGGGCGGCGAGCTGCAGATCCGCTCGCAGACGTCCGCGCAGCAAGCGGTGCTGACGCTGAGCTTCGTGCCGTCCTCCGACGACGAGCAGAAGCCGCCGCTCGACCCTTCAGCACCCCGCATCGATTGGAACGAGATGCAGGCGCTCGCCGCGGCGGAGGAGGTCGAGCTGTTCCGCACCGCCACCCAGGTGACGATCCGGCTGCCGCGCGCTGTCCCCAGCTCGCCGCTGCGAATGGCCCCTATGTGACCTCTTCCGCCGCAAGGCGGTCGATGAGGGCCTCCAGCTCGCGGATCGGCAACGGCCGCGAGAACAGGAACCCCTGGTACTCCTCGCAGCCCTGGCGCGCCAGGAAGTCGCGCTGCGCCTCCGTCTCCACGCCTTCAGCCATCACGCCCAGGCCGAGGCTGTGCGCCAGCCCGATGATCGTGCGCGCGATCGCCGCGTCGTTCGGGTCGGTGAGGATGTCGCGCACGAAGGAACGGTCGATCTTCAGCTGGTCCAGCGGCAGGCGCTTGAGGTACGACAGCGACGAATAACCGATCCCGAAGTCGTCCAGCGAGAGCGTCACGCCCATCGCCTTCAAGCTGCCCATCTTGGCGATCGTCACCTCGATGCCGTCGGCCAGCAGGCTTTCGGTGAGCTCCAGGCGCAGCTTGCGCGGCTCGATGCCCGACTTGACGATGGCCGACGTGACTTCGTCGACGAAGTCCGGGTGGCGGAACTGCCGCACGCTCACGTTCACCGAGATGCCAAGATGCGCCCGCTCGGGGCGGTGCGCCCACGCGGCCAGCTGCGCGCACGCGCTCTCCAGCACCCAGTGGCCGATCGGGATGATGAGCGATGTCTCTTCCGCCGTCGGGATGAACTGCGCCGGCGACACGGTGCCGCGCTCGGGGTGTTCCCAACGCAGCAGCGCTTCCACGCCGGTCATGTGGCCGTCGGCGCCCACCTGCGGCTGGTATTCGATCTGCAGCTGGTTGTCGAGCCACGCCTGGCGCAGGTCCGACGCGAGCGCCGCGTTCGCGGTGGCGATGGCCTGCATCTCGGGGTCGAAGAAGCGCACCGTGTTGCGGCCCGCGGCCTTGGCCTGGTACATGGCGAGGTCCGCCTGCTTGAGCACCTCGCCCACGGTCCACGGCGTGCGGCCGAACACCGTCACGCCGATACTGCACGAGCTGTGGTGCAGGTAGCCGGGCAGCACATAAGGTTCGCCGAGGGTCGTGAGCACGCGCTGCGCCACGATGCGTGCTGCCTTGGCGGGATCGATCGGTTTCTCGCCGCTGTTCTCGAGCAGGATCACGAATTCGTCGCCGCCGAGCCGCGCCACCGTATCGCCTTTCGCGACGCAAGAACGCAAGCGCTTGGCCACCTGCTGCAGCAGCAGGTCGCCCTTCTGGTGGCCGAGCGTGTCGTTCAGCACCTTGAAGTTGTCCAGGTCGATGAACATCAGCGCACCCGCACGCCCGCCCTCCTGCTGCGCGAGCGCCTGGTTCAGCCGGTCCAGCAGCAGCTGGCGGTTGGGCAACTGCGTGAGTGGGTCGTAGAAGGCGAGGTACTGGATCTTCTCCTCGGCCATCTTGCGCTCGGTGATGTCGCGGCCCACCGCGACCCAGTGCGTGAGGCGGCGCGATTTGTCCCACACGGGCGAGACGTCCAGGTCCACCCAGTACGGCTCGCCCGACTTGGTGTAGTTGATCAGGTCCACGCGAACCGGCGACCACTGCTCCAGCGAGGCGCGGATGTGGTCCAGCCGGTCGCGCTGCGTGTTGGGCCCCTGCAGGATGCGCGGCGTGCGCCCCAGCACCTCGTCGCGCGTGTAGCCGGTGCGGCGCTCGAACGCTTCGTTGACGAACACGATGCGCGGGCCGGGGTTCCCGAACGGGCCGGCCTCGGTGATGATCACGATGTCGTTCAGGCGCGCGATGCTGCCTTCGAGCAGCCGCAGCTGTTCGTCCGCGCGGTGCCGCTCGGTCACGTCGCGCAGGTGCACGGCGAGGCCCGCACCGAAGGGATAGCCGCGCACCTCGAGCCAGTGGCTCACGCGCGCGTCCAGCTCCTCCAGCTCGAAGCGCTGCTGCCGCGCGAACGATTCGCGAAAGCGCTCCTCGATGCGCAGCCGCGCGGTCTTCTTGAAGGCCGCGAAGATCGACTTGCCCGCCAGCTCGCCGCCGCCCGGCGCCAGCAGCTTTTCCGCCTGCTCGTTGGCGAAGGTGATGCGCCCTTCCGGGTCCACCGTGGCGAAGGCCTCGCCGCTGCCCAGTGCGCCGCCCATGCTCACGGTGTGCCGCAGCAGCGAGCCCTGCGGGTAGCCGTGCGGCGCGATGTCCTGCACCGCCCCTTCGATGCGCACGACCTTCCCGTTTTCGTCGCGCACCGCAACGCCGATCGCACGCACCCACAGCCTGCGGCCCTGCAGCGTGACCACCTGCGCCTCCACGTCGAAGGGCGTGCCCTCTTCCGCGCATGCGCGCACGCGCTGCTCGATCTCGGCGCGCCACTCCGGCGCGAAGTGGTCGAACGCGTGATCGCGCGAGGGCGTGTATTCCGGCGGTGCGCCGTGCAGCTGCGCGAGCTGCTCGGACCACTGCAGCATGCCGCTGTGCAGGTCGAGGGTCCACGTGCCGACGAACGCGGTGCGCTCGACCAGTTTCAGCAGGGCTTGTGCGTGTTCGAGCGAAGCGCCATCCATCGTGCACCGATCTTACGGAGCTCTGTTGAGCCAAGCGGTAGGCAGCGTCCTACACCGTATTGCGGACCTTGGCTGAAAGCGCCGCGCGGCCGCACCGGTAGAGTGATTCACACATTGACATAGACGTTTACGACTGGGCGCGAAGTGCAACTGAAAGCCTACGTGGTGGAGGACAACCCGAACATCCGGGAGAACCTCATCGGCGCCCTCGAGGAGCTGACCTGCATGAAGGTGTGCGGCACCAGCGCGACGGAAGACGAAGGGTTCGCCTGGCTGCAGGCCAACGGCTGGGACATCGCCATCGTCGACCTGTTCCTCAAGCAGGGCAGCGGCATGCACCTCGTGCAGCGGCTGCAGCGGCAGCGGCCCAACCAGAAGATCATCGTGTTCAGCAATTACGTGAATGCCACCGTGCGCAAGCGCTGCGCCCAGCTGGGCGTGGACGCCGTCTTCGACAAGTCCACCGAGATCGACGCGCTGGTGGACTACTGCGCGCACCAGTGCTTCCAGATGACCGTCACCACCCCCACAGAACAGCATTGAAGGACGCACCATGGACCACCTGACACTCGAGCCCCGCCAGGCAGCGAAACCCGCGGCCACGGCGCCCACCGTCGGCCGGCGCTGGTCCGACGGCATCGGCAACATCTCCGCGTCCAGCGACCCGAACGCTCCCTGGTCGATGACGCAGCATTGGCCCGCGCTCGTGGCCACGCTGTCGGAGCAGGCGGTGGAAAGCAGCAACCTCGTGCTGCGCGCGCTGGAATTCCTGGTGGGGGCCGGGCGGCTGCGGCGCACCGAAGCGAAAGCACTGTCCGACGCGCTGTACCAGCTGCGCGATACCAGCCTGCGCGCGCAGCAGATCACGCGCCTGGCCAGCGGCCGCATCCGGCAGGCGAAGGACCGCGTCGACCTGGCCGACGTGATCCGCCAGCTGATCGACGAGCGCGCGAACGAATTCGCCGAGCATGGCGCCGAAGTGCATGCCGTGCTCGCGCCCACCGACGTGCTGCTCGATCCGCCCGCGGCCGTGAGCCTGGTCAACACGATCATCGACTGGGGCCTGTCGTTCAGCCGTGAAGTGCACCTCACGCTCGAGGCGCCGGAGATGCCCGGGCCCGCTCGCCTCGTGGTGCGCGTTGCCACGCCGCCCGGTGCGCACGGCCAGCCAGGCAGCACCAGCTGGCAGGCACGCCCGCGCGGCCGCCGCCTGAACGACGGGCTGCACTGGATGCTGCTGCGGCAGATGGCCGCATCGGCGCACATCAAGGTGACGCGGCTGAGCGAACCCGGCGTGGCTCTCGTCGCCATCGAATTCCCCAAGACCTTCCTGAATGCGGAGGGCATCGCCACCATGGAGCTGCTCGACGCCGAGAGCTCGATGGCGCAGCTGGAAGACGGCTGGGTGCTCGTCGTTGTGCGTGACCCGGTACTGCGCCGCGCGGCGCTGGAAGCGCTGCGTTCGGTGAGCGTGGAAGCGCAAGGTGCGGCCGACTTCAACGAGGCGCGCGGCTGCATCCTCTCCGGCAAGCCGCAGGCGCTGGTGGTGGGCTTCGACTCCGTGGGCACGCAACTGCACGAGTTCCGCGCCGACGCGCTGGGCCACGACTGGAAGTGCCCGGTGGTGGAGATCACGCAGGAGTCGCCCTCGTTCCACGTCAACGGGTTCGAGGGCTTCGAGACCGCCAAGGTCGGCCGCGAGGACGTGTCGAAGGAGCTGGCGCCTGCGGTCCTATTCGAACTCGTCAAACACGCTTGAGCATCTGCTGCAGCTGGTCCTTCGGGACCGGCGGGCTGTAGAGGAACCCCTGGGCCTGGTCGCAGCGCAGCTTGCGCAGCATGCGCGCCTGGTCCTCGGTCTCCACGCCTTCGGCCACCACCTTCAGGTTCAGGCCGTGCGCGAGCGAGACGCAGGTGCGCACGATGCCCTCGTACGCCGTGTCGGCCGTGATCTTCTTGACGAAGGCGCGGTCGATCTTCAGCTCGTCGATGGGCAGCGTGACGATGTACGCGAGCGATGAGTAGCCGGTGCCGAAGTCGTCGATGGCGACCGGGATGCCGAGGGCGCGCACGCGCTTGAGCACCTCGATGGCCCGCTCCATGTTGCCGATCAGGATGCTTTCGGTCACCTCGATCGACAGCGCGTCCTTCGCGCCGCCGGCGCGTGCGAGCGCCGACTGCAACGCGTCGATGAAGCTGTCGTCGCGCAGCTGCGCCGCGGCCACGTTGACCGCGATGCGCGGCGCCTGCAGCCCGGCCGCGCGCCATTGCAGCCAGTCTTCCACCGCGCGCTGGATGATGCGGCTGCCCACGTCCCCGATGAGCCCCGTGGCCTCCAGCGCCGGCACGAACTCACCGGGCGGCACGAGGCCGCGCTCCGGATGGATCCAGCGGATGAGCGCCTCCACGCCCGCGATGCGGCCCGACACGAGCTCGATCTTGGGCTGGTAATAGTTGACGAACTCCTCCTGGCGCAGCGCGCGCCGCAGCTGCGGCTCCAGCCGGTAGTGCTGGCTCTGCACGTTGTCGACGCTCTTGTCGAAGAAGGCCATCGGCTGCTCGCGCTCGATCGCGACCTGCAGCGCGGCGTCGGCGGCGTTCACCACCGCGTCCAGCGTCTCGCCGTCGCGCGGGAAAGCGGCGAAGCCCAGGTTGACGGGGCACACCAGCGACAGGTTGTTGATCGCATACGGCACCTGCAGTTGCGCGGCGAGCTCCGGCGCGGTGCGGCTGCCGAACGTGTCGCCGTCCACGTCCGGGAAGAACATGATGAAGAGGCCGCGCTTGATGCGGCCGATGAACACGCCCTCGTCGCCGAGGCCGCGCAACCGGTCGGCCGTCTGCTTGATCAGCGCGTCCGCGACGCGGAAGCCGTGCGCCGAGTTGATCTGGTTGATCGTCTTCAGGCGCACGAAGCATACGATGCCCTTGGCGGGCTTGGTCGCGTCGAACTGCGCTTCGAAGTGGAACCAGTTGGGCAGGCCCGTGAGCCGGTCGGTCGATGTCGCGATGCGCAGTTGCCGGCGCAGGTTGAGCTGGCTCGCAACAGCCTTGGCGAGCTTGCCGAGGCTGTCGCGTTGCGCGTCGGTGAGGCGCCGCGGCACGGTGTCCATGACGCACAGCGTGCCGATGGCGCTGCCGTCGCGCGTCTTCAGCGGCGCGGCGGCGTAGAAGCGGATCTCGGGGCTCGATGCGCCCCAGGGCCTGCGCTCGCACCACGGCAGGCGCGCGAGGTCGGGGATCTCCAGCAGCCGGTCGGAGTCGAGGATCGCGTGCGCGCACAGCGTGGCATCGCGCGGCGCCTCGGCCACCGGCACGCCGATGCGCGACTTGTACCACTGGCGCGCGCCGTCGATGAAAGTGAGCGTGCCGATGGGCACCCCGCACACGACCGCCGCCAGCTGCACGAGGCGGTCGTAGTCTTCGTCGGGCTCCGTGTCGAGGATGCCGAACTCGCGCAGCTCGGCAAGCCTCGCGCGCTCGTCGGCCGGCGGCAGCGCGCCGCGGAACAGGGCCGCGGGTTCGGCGGGCAGCAAGCGCCCCTCGCGCGAGCCCGGCGCCGGCCCGAAGAGCAGCGCCACGGGGTCTGCTGGGGGAAAGCCTTGCACCGCCGCTGCCTGCATCGTGCGCCGTGCCTAGCGGATGTGCAGCGCGCGCCCTTCGGCGGCGCCGACGGCCTCGAAGAAGTCTTCGTACAGGTGCGGCTCTTCCTTCGGCTCCTGCTTCGGTTCCTGCTTCGGCTCCTGCGCCTGCTCCACCAGCTCGAGCTTGAGCTCGGGCATCAGGAAGGGCGACGGCTTGTGCTGCTGGTCGACGATGCGGTGCCGCGAAGGCTCGACGTCGGCCAGCGACAGGTCCATCGCGAACGAACCGGGCGCCGGGTTCAGGTCCCAGGCGTTCAGGCATTCGAGCGTCATCTCGGGCGAATCCACCGCCGCCGTGGGCGCCGCGCTGGCACCGCGCAGCGTGTCGTTGGCCAGCCCGAAGAGCCACAGCAGGTCGCGCCACGCATGCAGGCTTGGGAACCCACCGAGCGCGGCGGGCTGGCTGAAGAGCAGCTCGTCGATCACGCCCAGGACGCGAGGCTCGGGCCAGGCGGCCATCACGCGCGCGATCGCGCTTTCGCAAGCCTCGAGGCCGGAGGTCGCGTCGAAACGCGGCGGCTCCTCGCCGAAGCGCACGCGGAAGTCGTCCTCGACCTCCGCCATGCCGTCCTCGTCGCCGGCCTGGCGGCACAGCTCGCGCAGTTCCACCAGCGCGAGCGCCGAAGCGTTGCGCGTGCGCTCCACGTGGTCGCGCAGCACGTCGATGGCTTTTTCGACGCTGCCGAGCGAGACGAGGAATTCGCATTCCTGCAGCGTGTCGGACAGGGCGATCGTGCGCGCGCAGACGGGCGCGGCTTCCTTGCGCGACGCAGGCTTCGCCGGCTCCAGCTCCGGCTCCGGGTTCGACGGCACGACCTTCGGGTAGAGCTGCGCTTCGGCGCGCGGCGGGAGCACGGGCTCCGGGGCGTCGTCGCGAACGGCCGCGAGCGGGTCGGGCTTGACGACGTCCTGCACCACCGGGGGATCGGCCCGCGAGCCCCCGCCGACTGCCTCCAGTTCGTCCCAGTGCGTGATGATCTCGTCATTGCGGCGCGCCTGCGCGGTTCGCGCGGCGAGCCATGCAGCGGTCGCGCCCGCGAGCGCGAGCATGACGCCCAGCCACACGGGCCAGCCACCGGGCAGGCCGGCTTCGGTCGCCACGTTCTCATTCAGGCGATCGAGTTCACCGCGGTGCTTCTGCGACAGCTCGCGCAACGAAGCGATCTCGCGTTCGAGCACCTGCATGCGGTCGCCCATGCGCAGCAGGTCCTGCGGCTTCGCGTTCAGGGCCTGCCAGAGCAGCGCGGCGGCGGCGCGATGCGTTGCGTCGGTCGCCGGCTGCGTGTTCATGTGGTGCGTCACGCGCAGCAGCGCGGCGCGTTCGGCCGCGGGCGAGATGCCGCCATCGAGGCGCAGGCGTGAGCCGGCCTCGCGCGGTGCGGCCTTCGGAAGCGAGCCAACGTCGTGAGGCGTGGCCTTGGCAATCTTCGTCGCCTGCGGCGCACGCTCGGCACTGCGCACGGCGCGCGGGGCCTGCACGGCCTCTGCGGTGCGTGCGATGACGGCAGGGCCGGCGCCGGCAGCCGCCGTCGTTGCAGGCATCGACGCAACGACCTGCGGCACTTCGCCGGGCACGGGCGCGTCCGCAAGCAGCACGTAGCGCCGCATCATCGTGTCGGCGCAACCGGCACGCATCACCACGGTGACCACCGGCTCGTCCACGGGCAGCCGCGACACGATGCGCACCAGTGCCGCAGGCGATGCTTCGTTGTGATGGACGCTCACGCTCACGCGGTCCGCAGGCACCGCGGTGTCGCCGTAGAACACCTGCGCCTTGAGGCACTTCTCGTCGGCCTCGCGCGAGTCGAACCGCACCTGCGCGCTCACGTCGAGCGGCCGGCCCACCACGGTGGCGCCCTGCAGCGGGCCGGTGGAGAGGCCGTAACTGCTGGTGCCGAGCCCCATCACGAGCACGGCAAGCGCTTTACGTGGAGTAAGCAATCTTTTCATCGCGAATCCCACTGTAAAGCGCGGCCATTGCGCGCCTGTCGGAGTTCCCGTCCTCGTGCTGTAGGACGCCGACTACTGCGAACGGGGTAGTTGCTGCTGGGACGCGAGCTGTTTCGTCAGCTCCGGCGTCACGTAATGCGGGCCTTCGAACAGGTAGATCGCATAGCCCTCGTATTGGGCGAGCTGCGGTTTGAGCTCTTCGAGCGTCGCGGGCCTGAAGCCGCCACCGGGCTTCGGCCGGAAAGCCTCGGCGATGAGCTTCACGCGGTTGCGGCCGAGCTTGGCGGACAGCACGTTCGCGTAATGTTTGGCGACATAAGCTTCACGCGCATGCACGCCCACGCCGTCCTGGAAGAACACGCCCACGTCGGGCGGCAGCCACGACGCGAGGCTCTCCGCCAATTCGTAAGGGCCGATGTTCGCGCTGTCGTAGACGCTGATCCACAGCGGCCGCGGCAGTGCCTTGAGCAAGGGCGCGAGGTTCTTCGCTTCGGACCACGTGGGGTCGATCTCCACCGGGAAGTACCACCCGACGACGTTCACCGGCGGCTTCGACTGCGCGACGCGCTGCGACTGCTCGGCGAGCTCCGCGATCGCACCGCGCGCATTCTTCTCGTTGAAGCGCCCGGCCAGGCCGAGGATGACTTCGCGCGCCCACGGCTCGCGCCCGATGCGCGGCCAGTCGGGCAGCTTCGGCGCGGCGGGCAGGCCGCCGTTCTCGACGAACGACGTGCCGTCCACCGCGGTCCACTGCACGAGCAGGCGCTTGACGCCGAGCTGCTCCCAGTTGCCGCTCGGCGTGAGCATGTCGTTGTGCGGCTGCCAGATCACGCCCTCGATCGGCGGGACCGTGGTGGTGGCGCAGCCCGCCACCAGGGCCGCGCACGCGAGCCATGCGGCGAGTCGCTTCATCATCAATAGGAGATGAGCGCGTTCACGTACGGACCCTTGATGCGGTCGTCGCCGCCGATATGGGCGCGGTACTGCATCGTTAGATCCACGTACGACTGCGGGGCGTGGTACTTGTCCTCGCGGAACCAGCGGCGCAGGCTCACGCCGATGCCGGCGCCGAAGGCGCTCTTCTCGTTGAGCGTGGAGTCGTACTCGGCCGCGAGCACGCCGTGCGGCAGCACGACCCAGCGGCCGTCGCCCATGCGGTAGCTGCGGCCCACCAGCACGCTGCCGAGCGCATACGTGTGGGTCGGCGAGATGTAGCGGCCGACTTCCGCGGCGATTCGAGTGGTCCACCAGCTCGGCACGTCCACGCGCAAGTCGCCGCCGACGTCGTGCGAGAACGCGGCCTGGGCCAGCCAGTCGCTCGTCGCGTTGCCGAACAACCGGCTGAACGAGAGCACGACGTTCTGCGTGGAAAGCGGCTTCCAGCGGATACCCGCTGCGCCTTCGAACGAATCGCCGCCGGTGACGCCGCCGCGCTGGCTGTCGAGCGTCTCGAACCCGCGAATGAAAAGCTCGACGAAGCGGCCGTTCATGAAGCCCCACGGCCGCCAGTACGCTTCCGCGCCGGCCTGTGTCGTGCGGATGCTGCCGGGGCTGGTGACGCCGAAGCCCGGGCCCGCCGTGCCGCTGCGGCTGTACGTGACGGAGGCGAGCACGCCCCATTTGCGCTCCAGCTCGGAGATGGTGCGGCGCGTGGCGAACTGCATCTGCGGGTCCATCTTCAGCTGCATCGCTTCGTTCGCATCGATCGCGCGCTTGAAGTACTCCACGGCCTGCGCATCCTGGCGGGCGCGCACGGCGGCATAGCCGGCGTCCTGCAATGCGGTGACCGGAAGCGCCTTCGCCTGGTCCGCCTGCGCGAAAGCCGCGCTGGCGAGCTTGTCGTCGCCGACGCGGCTGGCGAGGTAGCCCAGGTCCACCGGTGTCATCGAGCCTTGCGCGGCCGCGAGCTTCGCGCGCGCTTCCGCCGTGCGGCCGAGGTCGGCCAGCAGGCCGGCTTCGGCGCCCGCCGGCAAGCCGCCGATCGCGAGAGCCTGTTGTGCATCCTGCTGCGCGCCGGCGAGGTTGCCGGCGCTGCGGCGTATGGACGCACGTTGCGCCAGCAAGGGCGCATCGTTCGCGTTCATGGCGAGCGCGGTGCTCGCGGCCACGTCGGCCTCTTCATAGCGCTGGTTGGCGATGGCCGCGTTCATCAGCAGCAGCTGGTAGTCGCGGTTGCCCGGTGCGGCGGTGGCGGCCGCGCGCGCCTGCGCGAGCGCCGTCGCGTAGTCGTGCGCTTCCATCGCGCGATAACCCGCCGCAGCGGCTTGGTACCCGGGCGTCGCCGGGACGGCAGCGGCGACCACGGCGCAGGTCTGCGCGGCGTCCGCGCTCGTGCAGTCGATCGTCGGCGGCGCAAACGCGATGGCCTGCCCACTCGCCGGCGAGCGCGCGAGCGAGCGCGCAAGCGCCACGCGCTGCGCGGCGGCGGCGTCGTTCGCGGGCAGCGGCTGCAGCAGCTCGAGCGCGCGCGCGGGCTCACCCGCGAAGATCGATGCGTCGGCCGCGATCAGCCGCAGCTCGCGCTGCGCCGCGGGCGTGAGCCCGCGCTGCGCAAGCGCGCGGTCGTAGTCGGCGCGGGCATCCGGCCAGCGGTTCTGGCGCTGCCGCGCATACGCGCGCAGCGCGAGCGGCACCGCACTGTCGGGCAGCAGCGCGATGGTTTCGCTCGCCACGCGCTCCGCCTCGGGGTATTGCTGGCCGCGCAGCAGCGCGTGCACGAGCGCGAGCCGGTAGGCCGGGTGCTCCGGCGCGTACTCGGTCGCCGCACGCGCCTGCGCGATTGCCTTGGGGATGTCGTTGTTCTGCAGCGCGCGGTACATCTCGCTGCCGGCCGCCTGCGCCTGCGAGCGCCGCAGCGTCGCGCGCGCCTCGGCAAAGACCGCGTCCTCGCCGGCCGCCTGCACGCCGCGCTGCAGCGCCTGCTCGGCATCGGTGAGCCGGCCCGACGCGACGAGCGAATTGACGAGCAGCACCCAGTAAGGCCGCTGCGACGGCGCAAGCCGCACCGCTTCCTCGGCGTGCTGCACCGCCTCGGCGTATTCCTTGCGCTCGTAGGCCTTGTAGCCCGCATCGGCCGCCTTGAAGCCCGGGTTGGCAGGCACGGCGGCAGCCCGCGCCTTCGGCGCGGGCTTGGGCTTCGGTTTCGCCTGGGCGTTTGCTTCGCCCCCGGCGAGCGCCAGTGCCAGCAAGGCACACAGCGCGGTGGATGACAAAAATACGTTGTTCTTCTCTTTGCGGCTCGTTGTCATGTGGCTTGCCCCGCCTCCGCAAATACACGGCGCTGCTCCTGGACCACCTTCTCCAGCACGTCCCGCTCGATGACCCTGCGCTCCACAAGGTACTCACCGATGCGTCCGTGCTGCTCAGGCCGATAGTCGCGCATGGCGTCTTCGAACTGGTCCTTCTTGAGCAGACCGCGCTCGATGAGCATATCACCGAGTAGCGGGCCGATGGGGACCGGCGCGCTCGCGCCGGGTGCGCCGCTGGCAAGGTCGCGCAGCAGCCGCAGCGCGATGGCGAGCTCGCCGTCGCGTGCCACACGCTGGACCGGCGGCTCGCCGATCGCAGCCTCGATTTCCTTCACCGCCGCCTCCGACAGCGGGCTGGAAACAGCCAGCACCGCGCGGCCGGCCTTGTTGCGCCCGATGCTCACCGTGCGGTGCCGCACCGCCAGCTCGAGCGGCAGGTTCTTCGCATTGCTGCGCACCATGTCGGCCGTGAGGTGGGCTCGCGGCAGGTCGGCCTGGTAGGCGATGGCTTCGGCCAGCGTCTCCTCGTCCAGCCAGCCGTTGGACACCAGCACACGGCCGAGCGGCGCCTGCGTGGCCTGCTGCTGCTCGATCGCGCGCTCCAGCGTGCCGGGCTCCACCGCGTTCCACGACTGGAGCAGCTCGCCCAGGCGCTGGCGCTTGCGCGCGAGCTGCGCACCGGTGGGGAACTCGTGCATCGTCTTGTCCCAGGCGAGTTGCTTGCCGCGGAACAGGTACGCGAGGTACATGCGCCAGGCACGCGCCACCGCCACCGCATTGACGAAGTTGCCCACGACCATTCGAGGCAGCGACATCAGCCCGTGTTCCCAACCGTAGAGCACGGTGGTGAAGTACACGCGGTGCGCCGCGCGGATGGCCAGGAAGAACGCGTTGATGTAGATGAGCGCACGCCAGGGCGAGCCCTCATGGAACAGCGACGGGTAGTACGCGTCCCACCAGCCCGTGGCCAGGCCGACGTGGAAGACGATGAACTGCACGACCAGCAGGTACGCCGCGATGCTGATGAAGGACGTGACCACGCCCTTGCGGTCGTGCAGCAGCAGGTAGCGCGCGGCCAGCGACTGGCCGCGCCAGCGGATCTGCTCCCAGCTTTGCAGCCCGATGCCCAGCACCCAGCGCGCCTTCTGGCGGTACGCCGCATGGAAGTCGTCCGGGAAGTACTCGCGCACGCACAGCGGCATGTCCAGCAGCACCTCCTTCTTGTGGTCCTTGCGCCACCAGCTCGTGCGGCGCACGCGGTAGGTGACGGGGAACACGCCGAAGATGGACTGCTGGTTGATCTGCGCCAGGCGCATGCCCACGTCGTAGTCCTCGGTGAGGCTCTCCGTGTTGAACGGCTTGTTGCGCGTGTGACCCACGAGCGCCTGCAGCGCCTTGCGCGAGAAGCAGGTGCCGACGCCGGCCGAAGGCACCATGCCCGAGACGCTCTCGCGCACCACCATGTCCTTGGCGTGCGACTCGGCGAACTCGTCCATGTAGGTGCCGGCGATCAGCTCGTACCACTCGCGCTCCAGCGACGCCACCGGCAGCTGGATCATGTCCTTGCGCGGCAGCAGGTAGTTGAAGAACTTCAGCTCCAGCGGGTGCAGCACGTCCTCGCTGTCGTGCAGCACGACGCCCGCGAACTCCATGTTGTGGTCGCGCTCGTGCGTGAAGATCGCCTCCACCACGAAGTTCAGGCAGTCCGCCTTCGAGGTGGGGCCGGGGTGCGGCACCTCCACGCGCTGGACCTGCTTGTAGCGCCGCGTCATCTTCTCCACTTCCTCGATGGTCGCGGGGTCGTTGACGTAGGTGCCGACGAACACCTTGTAGTTGCGGTACTCCAGCACCTCCACCATGTTGCCGATCATGGCGGCGATGACGTCGCTCTCGTGCCAGGCCGGCACCATGATCGCCATCGGCTGCTCCTCGCGGTCGCGCAGCTGCTCCGGCGTGAGCTTCGAGAGCTTGCCGGTGCGCTGCAGCGTCATGTGCCGGTAGAGCCGCCGCACCCAGTACCAGATGTCGATGAACAGGTCGTCCACCGAGGAGACGAAGATGACGAGCGCGACGATCACCGCCAGCCATTCGAGCACCTGGTAGTAGTCGGCGACAAGCAGGTCCCAGCTCATGACAGCTCCCGGCATCGGTACCGTGGCTCAGACATCCGTGCTGGCGTTCTTGCGGCGGCGGGCGCGGCTCGCGTAGACCAGCAGGGCGATGAAGAAGGTGACGGCCAGGATCGGCAGCAGCCACCAGTAGCTGCGGTCGAAGAGGCCCGGCTTGGTCTCGCGCATCGCGAGCTGGCCGCCCGGGTCGTGCGTGTTGACTTCCGTGCGCAGGCCGTTGTTGCCCATGATGGCCACGTTGCCTTCGGACAGCTGCATCGGCTTGTCGAAGGGCGGCGGCTCGGTGCCCAGCGTGCGGTACACGGCGCCGGTGTTGCCGCCGGCATTCACCACTTCGAGCACGCCGACGCGGTTGAGGCCGCGCACGTCGAGCAGCGGCTTGTCCTTGGAGCCCGAGAGGTACAGGCGCCCGTTCTCGGCCTTCACCTCGCTCTTGTCGCCGTTCATGGGCACGTCCACGGCCAGGAAGGGGCCGTCCACCTTGGGCGCGGAATTGCCTTCGGCGGTGACGAATTTCGCCTTCATCGGCGACAGGCCGGTGCTCGACGCGAGGCGGATCACGCGCGGCAGCGTGCCTTGCGCGTCACTGAGGTGCGCGGCCGGCACGACGAGCGTGCCGCCGCTGCCGAACGCGGCCATGAGGCCCGTGAAGTCGCCGGTCGGCTCGATCTTGTCGAGCAGCATGTGGCTCGAAGCCAGCACGGAGACCGGGAACGGCTCGGGCGTTTCGCGGCAGCGGTCGCTGGCGAGCTGGCGCACGAAGGACACGCGGATGACGTTGCGCGAAGCCAGCGCATAACGCGGGATCGGTGCGACGATGCGTTCGCGGCGGCCGGTGGCTTCCATCTCCTTGGCGCCCAGCAGCACTTCGTTCATGAAGACGGACACGATCGGCGGCGTGCGCGCGGCGGACGGCGATGCGGCGACGTCCATCACGAGCGTGCCGGGGCCCTGCCCGTCGGCGGCCACCTGGCCGATGTCGAACGTGGCGTTCCAGTCGGCGTGCGACAGCACGTCGAAGCTGCCGGGCTTGGCGCCGAGGTACTTCAGCGTCACGGCCTTGTTCTCGCTCTTCGGCTCCTCGATTGCCGTCACCACGAGCGACTGCCCCGCGGCGGCCTGCTGCCAGATCTGGCTGAAGAGGCCCGCGGCCTTCGCGCCGGCGTCCTGCGCGACCACGATGGTCGGGCGGCCGTTCATGTTGGCGAGCTTCACTTCGTTGGAGCCCGCGCCCTGGTCGGAGATGACGATGTCGGGCACGACGCCGGCACCCATCGCCTTGACCTGCGGGCGCTTGCCGGCACGCTCGAGCGCCACGCCGACGCGCCAGGCGGAGTCGTACGCCGCGGCGGCGAGCTTGTTGCTGGAGATGCCGATCACCGGGTTGGGCGGCAGCGCGGACCAGGCGGTCGTGAGGTCGAGCAGTTCATTGCCCGCGTAGTTGAAGGTGAACTTCGATGTGGGCTCGATGCGCAGCAGGTTGCCCGGCGTGCGCGCGTCGGCGCAGGTGTTCTCGCGGGCGACGGCGGTGCGCCAGTCGATGTTCAGCCGCACGAAGCCGCTGGGCCGCGGCTTGTTGTCGAGCGGGATGACGAGGCTGGCATCACCCTTGTCGGCGACGAAGGCGCGCGCGGAAACCGGCACGCCGTCGACCGCGACGATCATCGTCGTGCGGCCGCCGTCGGCGCGCACGTAGCTCGCGTCGAGGTTGAGCGTCGCGTTCGACAGGTTGATGCCGGGCGGCACCGGCAAATAGATCTCGCGGATCGTGTCCGGGTAGCCGAGCACCACGGGCCCCGTGAAGCCGAGGTCCTGGAAGCTCATGGCGCGCGGGATCCACTGTCCCGGCGTTTGCGCAGCGGCAGGTGCAGCCGCGGCCAGCGTGCCACCGGCCGGCGCGGCGCCGGGCTGCACGGGCGCCGTGACGCTGCCCTGCGCCTGCGCCTGTGCTTGCGCGGTTGGCTGCGCGGCCGCGGGCGCGGGCGCCTGGGCCGTGCCCAGCAGCGGCCATGCGAGGGCCAGCGTGGCAATCAAGCGCCCGAGCTGCGGTGCGCTCTTGGAGAGGCTCGTTGTCAGTTTCATGGATGCACCTTTTGCTGCAGGGGTTGGCTACCGGACCGTGCTGGGCGCCACCCAGCTGTAGCCGAGCTGGGTGATGCCTTCGATGGCTTTCTTGAAGTCCTCGAAGCCGGGGACGCCCAGTTCCGGCTCGAGCCAGAACGGGTGGAAGAAGAACGAGGCGTAGCCGTCACGCACCGCGAGCATGTAGTTCGCGTTGGTCACGATGTCCTGCCACGTGTAGTTGTAGTAGGAGGTCGGGTCGATCGTGCGGATGTCGTACTCGATGTTGCCCAGCGCCTCGGGGATGATGCGCTGGCCGTAGTAGTCCTTCGCGATCGGGTAGGCATAGATCTGGCCCACGCCGAAGTCCTTGCCGATGCCGCTGAAGTTCGGCTTGTCCGCCGTGAAGTACACGCAGCGCTGGTACGTCGTCGTGAACATCGTGGCGGCCGTGCGCGAAGCGGTGGCGGACTGGTGGTAGTGCGGTGCCTCCCAGGCCATCGGGTTGTAGCCGTTGCTGCGCAGGTCGTTCAGGCCGGCGGACAGGCGCTGCGACACCCAGCTGACGGAGTCTTCGGCGACAGGCTGGTTGGCGACGATGTTCCAGAACTCGTAGTCGTCGCCGCTCACGCCCGTGTGCGGGTTGCGCATGTTGCCGTACTGGTGCGTGTAGCCGTGCATCACGATCTCGGCGCCGCGCGCCACGGCATAGTTCAGCGCCTTCTTCAGGTTGGTGGCCTGCGACAGCGGCACCTGCTGCGGCACGCCGCCGTTGTAGACGCCCAGCGCGTCGACGTAGTAGGGAATCGTGGCGATGGAGAACGGCACGCGCTTGTTGTGCAGGTAGTCGGTGAGCTTCTTCATCGCTTCCACGCTCACCAGCGCGCCCACGTCCTCCAGCCGAATCAGCGCCTTGTGGCTCTCGGCATGCGGGATGCCCAGCATGTCGTGCAGGATGTCGGAGAACACGAGGTAGCGGTCGCGCGGGCCGATGAAGCTGAAGGGCATGTCGGCCACGTACCAGAAGTTGCCCGAGCGCATGATGTAAGGCGCGCTCTCGCCGCTCTTCGGGTTGTTGACCATCACGACCGCCTGCGCCTTGGCCGCGTCGGTGACGCCGGTGACGCCGATGTCCGGGTCGGCGTTGACGGCGCCGTTCGTGTAGTCGTAGTACTTGACGAATGTCTTGCCCTTGTACGAGACGCTGTCGAAGAAGCCCGGGGCCGGGTTCGTCGAGCTGGGCGCCCCGTTCAGGCCGCGCAGGCCCCAGAAGCCGAAGCCGCGCGTGGCCTGGAAGTTGTACGCGCTGTTCCAGGCGAGCTGCCAGATGTTGTACTTGAACCAGACGAGCTTCTTGGCCGTCGTGGCCGCGTCGGAAAGGAAAGCGGCCGGCACCTGGTTGTCGTAGTAGGCACCGAGGTAGAAGGTCGCGTCGTAGTTGTTGATGCGGCCGGCGGTGTACTGCTGCACGGGCACGAGGTCCGCGGCCGCGTCGAAGTGGCCGAGCAGGTTGCGCAGCATGATGGCGTAAGCGAAGCCGAGCTTCTCGAACTCAGTGCCGGACGGGGCGTCGTAGAGCACGAGCACCTTCGGCCCGGTCTGGGCCTGGGCGAGCGGCGATGCGAAAGCGCAGGCCAGCGCGAAGATCGCGGCGAGGAGGCGGAGGTACTTCTTCACTTCTTCGCTCCCTTGTCGCTGTCGTCCCTGGTCATGTCCTTCTTGACGTGCCCCTTGTGGTGGTGGGCGCGCACGTGGCGCTTCTTCTCTTCGGGGTTCAGGCCGGGCTCGATGCGAACGAGGTTCGAGCCGGGCGGCAGGGGTGGTGCCTTGACGGGCTGGGCCAGCGCGGCTGCGGTAGGCAGCAGCGCGGCGATGACGAGGATTCGGGCGGGGTACATCTTTGACTGCTCCTGTTGTTCGGGTCAGGCCGCGACGGCCTCTGTGCTGGGAACGGGGACGAGGTGCGCGGCCAGCACGTCCGCGATGCGTTGCGACGCGCGTCCGTCGCCGAAGGGGTTGGTGGACGCCTGCATGCGGCGCCAGGCCAGCTCGTCGTTAAGCAGGCGCCGCACTTCGCGCACGATGCCTTCGCGGTGCGGGCCCACGAGGGCGGCGCAGCCGGCTTCGACGCATTCGGGCCGCTCGGTCTCGTGGCGCAGCACGAGCACGGGCACGCCGAAGGTCGGCGCTTCTTCCTGCAGGCCGCCGGAGTCGGTGAGCACGAGCGAGGCACCGGCCAGCGCACGCTGCATCTCGAGGTAATCGAAGGGCGCGGTGAGCTCGACGTTGGGCACGTCGCCGAGGATGTCGCGCGCGGCGCGCTGCACCACCGGGTTCAGGTGCACGGGGAAGCGCACCTGGCGGTCCGGATGCTCGCGCGCCACCTCGGCCACGGCTTCGAAGATCTCCTGCATCTCGCCGCCCCAGTGTTCGCGGCGGTGCACGGTGACGACGATCGGGCCTTTCGATGCGCCGGGCTCGCGCTTGATGCCGTACTTGTCGCTGGTCCACAGCTGCGCGTCGACGACCGTGTTGCCGGTGACGAGGATGTCGGCATCGCGCAGGCCTTCGCGCAGCAACGCGTCGCGCGCGCGCTCGGTGGGCGCGAAGTGCAGCGCGGTGATGCGGCTGATCATCTGGCGCAGGCCTTCCTCGGGGAAAGGCCGCTCCAGGTTGTATGTGCGCAGCCCGGCTTCGACGTGCGCGACCGGGATGCGGCGGTAGAACGCGCACAGCGCGCCGAGGAACGCACTCTCGGTGTCGCCCTGCACCACGCACATGTCCCACGGCTGCGCGGCCATGAGCTGGCCCAGCTGCGCGCGGCATTCGATGCTGAACTGCTCGATGCCCGCGCCGCTGCGCGTGAGGCGCAGGTCCGGCACGATGTCGAAGCAGCCGAGCATGTGCTCGGCCATGTCGGCATGCTGCCCGGTGTGCACCCACACGACGCGAGCCCAGCCTTGGGCGCGCAGTGCGTGGTACACGGGAGCGAGCTTGATGATCTCGGGTCGCGTGCCGCACACGATGCCGATCACGGGTTGATCCACTGCGCCGGGCCTCCCTGCCCTGCCAGCATTCGCTGGCAATTCGTTACTTCCTGTGGACGCGCATTGCGTGCGAATTCCACACCCAACGCTCGAGTTCCCGGCTATTTCGCCTGCTGCCGTGCAGCAATGCACGGTTGACATGTGACATGCGTGAATGGCCGTGTATCAAACGCGGTCCCAATGTTGTTTTTGTAAGCGCAGCAGGCTTGGCGGTGCGGCCCGCATTCAGCAGTAGGACGAAACCTACCGTTGGGCCACGATGGGAGAATTCTTCGGCGGGATTATTCTCAGACGCCCGCCATACCGGCGGGGTACGCGTGCATGTTCATGCGCCGCAGCAGCGCGGCAAATCGCGCGTCGCCGCGCAGCGTGGCCCACTCGGGGTCGTCCTTGAACCAGATGAGGCGCACGTCGCGCACGGCATACGCGGCCGATCGGTTTCGCGTGCGCGCTCGGCCTGATCGCGCTGCTGATGTTCAAGGCCTGCGCGCCACCGAAGGCGGCGCCACCAACAAGGCGCTCGGCGTGGACACCGTGCTTGCGGGCGTCATCGGGCCGCCGGGGAGCGTGCGCATCACCAACTTCCTGGCGGGCTATCGCGCCGGTCGAACACTCGACGCTGCGGGCAACCCGCGCGCGGGGCTGTCGGATTTCGACCTGCGGTTTTCGGGTGCGACCACGCGCCTGCAGTACGTGTGGCCTGACGTGAAGCTGTTCGGCGCGGACGTCGAAACGCGCGTCGGCCTCACCTGGTACGCCGATGCGCGCGTGCAGTTCGACGTGGGCACGCCGGCGGGCAGGCTGCACCGCGAAGGCACGTCCAGCGGCTGGTTCCCGGCCGGCCTCGTGGGGCCGGTGCTGCTCGGCTGGCACGGCGAGAAGGTGCACCAGATGGCCGGCGTCGAGCTGTACTTCCCGATCGCGAAGTACGAAGTGGGGCAGCCCACGAACATCAGCAGCGGCTTCGTGTCGCTCGCGCCGCACTACTGGATCACGTGGTTCCCGCGGCCCGAGATCGAGGTGGACGGCAGCTTCGTCGTGCTGTTCAACCGGAAGAACCACCGCACGAACTACCTGTCGGGCCGCGAGTTCAGCATGGACTACGCAGCCGGCTACACGCCGGCGCCGCACTGGCAGGTGGGCGTGAGCGGGTACGCGTACCGGCAACTCGCGGACGACAAGGTCAACGATGTTGGCGTACCCGGTGGAAACCGCGGGCGCGTCTTCGGCATCGGGCCCTACCTGCGCTACCACGAGGACAACTGGGGCGTGACGCTGAAGTGGCAAAGGGAGGAGTGGGTGCGCAACCGGGCGAAGGGGGACCGGGTGTTCCTGCAGTTTGCGGTGCGGGTGAGGTAGCGCCTATCCGTTGGTCTGGAGTGGAGGTCGGTTAGCCTGACGGCGGGGAGGCTGACATGAAAGAAGACACCAAAGTCCCGACGCCGCGCGACTACGCCGGGTTCCACGGCGACATCATTGCACTGCTCGAATCGGCGCGAAGTACTGCCACGCGGAGCGTCAACGCGGTCATGACAGCGACGTACTGGCAAATCGGGCGCCGTATCGTCGAGTTCGAGCAGGGAGGGCAGGAACGCGCGGAATACCGACAGTCACTGCTCAAGCGCTTGTCGTCCGACCTCGCGGCCCGGTTCGGGCGCGGATTCAGCGTCGACAACCTTGAACTCATGCGCCAGTTCTACGTCGCATACCCACCGTCCGGAAAATCCGAGACGCTGTCTCGGAAATCTTCGCAACGGCACGAATCGTGGAAACTTGCGAGACCTTTTCCGCTGTCATGGTCCCACTACGTGCTGCTTGTACGCAGCACACGCTCGCCCCAGGAGCGGGGCTTTTACGAAGACGAAGCCTTGCGCGGCGGATGGAGCGTCCGGCAACTGGGAAGACAGATCGACTCCCAGTTCTACACGCGCGCCCTGCTGTCCCGGAACAAGCGGTCGATGCTGGAGCGCGGTGCGGTCCCTCTGCCTGGCGACCTGGTCACCGCCGACGAAGCTATCAAGGACCCATTCGTGCTCGAATTCCTGAACCTGAAGGACGAGTACTCGGAGTCGCAGCTCGAGGAGGCCCTCATCCTCCGCCTCGAAGACTTCATGCTTGAACTCGGCGGCGATTTCACGTTCGTTGGACGGCAGCGGCGGTTGCGGATCGGTGACACCTGGTTTCGGGTCGACTTGCTCTTCTTCCATCGCCGCCTGCGTTGCCTCGTGATCGTCGACCTCAAACTCGGCGAGTTCAACCACGCCGATGTCGGGCAGATGCACATGTACTGCAACTACGCACGCGAGCACTGGACGTTCCCCGGCGAGAATCCGCCGGTCGGCCTCGTCTTGTGCGCACGCCACAACGCCGCTGTGGCGCGATACGCCCTCGACGGGCTGCCGAACAAGGTCATGGCTGCGGAGTACCACACCGTGCTGCCGGATGAGAAGCTGCTGGCGAGTGCATTGCAGAAGACCCTGGACGAGCATCCGACGCATCGCGCCCTAACCGCCACCAAGCCAACAGTGCCTCGAAATCCCCGCCGAACTTCCGCTTCTTGAGGGCCTCGAAGCCGAACGAGCACACGGCCGCGTCGCCGAAGTCCAGCATGCGCTCGGCCGATTCGCGGGCGCAGCGCAGGAACAAGCCTTCGAGGTCCTTGTCGGGCAGGCGCTCGATGCCGGCGCGCAACGAGTCCGTGCCGCGCATTGCAGACACGTCGGCCGCCGCTGCCGCGCTCGCCAGCACCACACCCATCCACCCGCGCAAAAGTGCCGTTTTCGCCGCCATCGCAAGCTCCTGGGTCGTTGGACCGGCGGAATGTAGGCAATGGCGGCGGGCCCGCGCCGACAGTTGGCTGAAATTTCGCCGAAAGCCGGGCGCAAAATCCGGCCATCGACGAGGAGGAGCACCATGGGCGCTCACGACCTGCACGATGACGCGGTCCCGGCGACAACGTTCGGGCCGTTCACGCTCGACCTGCGGCGCGCGTTGCTGACGCGCGCCGGCCAGCCGGTGCCGCTGCGGCCGAAGACGCTGGCGCTGCTGACCTACTTCGCGGCCCATCCCGGCCGGGTGCTGCGCAAGCAGGAGCTGCTGGCGGCCGTATGGCCGGGCGTGGTCGTGACGGACGACTCGCTGTCGCAATGCGTGCGTGAGCTGCGTGCCGCGCTCGGCGACAGGGCGGAGGGGATGATCCGGACCGTGCCGCGGCGCGGTTATGTCTTCGAGCCCGACGCGCCTTGCGAAGCGGAAGCCGCCACCGTCTCGTCCCAACCGACCTCGACGGTGCGCCGCCACGGCGCGTGGGCGGCGGCTGGCATCGCAGCCGCACTCGTTGCCGGCGGCATCACGATCATGGGAGCCCGCCAGGCGCCACAACGACCCCTCGACGAAGGCATCAAGGCCCGCCGGTCGATAGCCGTGATGCCGTTCACCGAGCAGCAGGGTGCCTACGCGGGCTACTTCGGGGAGAGCGTGGCCGAAGACCTCGTGACCGAGTTGTCCCGGCTTCCGGACACACTCGTCATCACGCGCGCGTCCGCGGCGGTGCTCGGCGAGCGCGGCGCGGACGTGCGCACCATCGGCCGCGAGCTGGGCGTGCGGCATGTCCTGCTCGGCACCGTGCGCCGTGAAGGCGCGGCGGTGCAGATCAATGCCCGTTTCGTTTCGGCCGAGGACGGCGTCGTCCTGTGGGGCGAGCAATTCAGCTACCGCGACGTGAGCGAGTGGGACTGGCGGCGCGACATCGCGCTGCGCGTCGCGCGCGTGCTCGACGTGCGGCTCACGGCCGCGGCGCGCCAGCCGCTGCGAAGCGGCAGGCAGCTCGATGCGATCGACGCCGTGGTGGAGGGCCAGCACCTGATCCGCCACCTCGCCAGCCGCGAGGACGCGCTGCGCGCGCGCGAGCTGTTCGAGGCCGCGCTCGCGGCGGAACCCGCATCCGCGGCGGCGCTCACGGGTTGGGCCCACTCGCACCTGGCGGAGCTCGAGTTTTTCCGAACCGGCGACGCGAAGTCGCAGGCGGCCCAACTCGAGGCCGCCGAGCAGGCGCTTGCGAAGGCGCAGGCGATCGACCCCGGCTACGGTTATGCGCATTGCCTGCGCGGCCACGCGCTGCGCGAGCGCGGCGACTACGAAGGGGCGCTTGCCATCTACGAGAGCTACCTTGCCAGGTACCCTAGCGAGGCCTGGGCCCACGTGCGGATCGGCGAGATGAAGCTGCTGCTGGGGCGCGCACACGAAGTCGCCGCCCACATGGCAGCTGCAATGAAGCTTAGCCCGCTGGAGCCGAATCTCGTGCGCATCGCGCTGTATCGCGCCGCGGTGGCAGAGTTCTACGCCGGCCGCGACGACGCCGCGTACCAGCGCTTCCGCGAAGCCGCGGCCGCGGCGCCCGACTACCCCGGGCCGCGGCTCGGGATGGCGGCGATCGACGCACTGCGCGGCCGCGAGCCACAGGCGAAGGCGCACCTGGACCACGCCTTGCGCCTGCGGCCGCAACTGAGCATCACGTCGTGGATGGAGCAGACACGCGCCTGGCGCGGCACGCAACTGCCGGGGCAGACACAACGCCTTGCCCAAGGCATGCAGCGCGCGGGCTTGCCGCTGTGACGGCTCGCCCGGTGCGTCAACGCCGGAACACCAGCAGCAACCCCGCGACGATCGCCGCCATCCCCGCGATCGCGGCCGGCGCCAGCCGGTTGCCCAGCACCAGCCAGTCCAACAGCGCCGTGCCCGCGGGCACGAGGTAGAACAGGCTCGTGACGTCCACGAGGTTGCGCTCGCGGATCAGCCGGTACAGCAGCAACGTGGCGACGACCGAGATCACCACGCCCATGCTCACCAGCGACGCGACCAAGCCCATCGACCACTCGATGCGCAGCGGCTGCAGCGGCAGCAGGGCCACGCACAGCACCAGCGTCACCGCATACTGCAGCGGCAACACGTCGGCGGGCGCCTGGTCCAGCCGCTTCTGCAGCAGCGTGCCGGCCGTCATGCAGGCCAGCGCGCCCAACGCGAACGCAATGCCGGCGATGCCGAATCGCGCAGCCGCGATGCTGTCGAACACGACCAACGCGAGCCCTCCGAGCGCGACGACGAGGCCCGCGAAGCGGCGCATCGACAGCGGCCGCTCGGTCAGCACGAGCGTGAGGATCGGCTGCACGCCGAGCACCGTCGCCAGCACGCCCGGCGTGACGCCGCGGTCCAGCGCCAGCAGGTAGGCCACCGAATACAAGCCCGTGAGCACGAGCCCGGTCGCCGCCACGTGCACGCGCGTGCCGCGGCGCGGCAAGAGCGGCCGCCGCTGCCAGGCAGCCAGCGCGGCGAGCACGGCGAGCGCAAGCGCAAAACGCAAGGAGAGAAAGGCAAAGGCGCTGGCATGCGCCAGCCCCCACTTGGCGAAGAGCGCGCCGCTGCTCCACAGCAGCACGAACAGCGCCGTCGGGCCGAAAGCGGCCCCGGAAAGAGAAGACATGGAATCACCTGTCGCAATGGATACCCGTGAACGCACGCGCCCGGCGCAGCAGGTGCGCGAGTGCGATGCGGCTTGTCTGGCGCTTCAGGCCAGGGCGGGTGGTGCGAGAGGCGGGGACAGGTTCATGGCCTGCGGATTATCGCGCGGGTTCGAGCCGCTTGATGACGACGCGCAGCGGGCCGGGCACCTGCAGCGGTGCGATGCTGGCATCGATGGAACCGAGCTTGACGAGCCCGTCGAGGTAGCCGAGGTCCTTGTAGAAGATGCGGACCTTGCCCCAGGCCGGGTAGTACGCGATGTCGCCGATGTCGGGGTCCGCGCCGCGCGGTGCATCGCGGGGCGCCAGCTTGCGCGGCAGCTCCGCCACCTTCTCCATGTTGCCGTAGTCGGTGAGCGTGAGCGTCAGGGGCAGCATCGCCGCGAATTCGCGGCCCATGGTGGTGTCGTCCAGCGTCGCGGCGATCGGCTTGCCGTCGATCTCGATGACGATCTTCAGGGTCTCCGCCCACGCGCCAAAGTGGAAGCCCAGGGCGGCGACAAGCGCGAGCCGCAGGGCGATGCGACCGACTGCTGCATTCATGGGCTCGGCCTCCAGGGTGCTCGACGGAGCTGAAGCAAACGATGATAGGCCTGCGGCGGAGGAACATCCATAGCGCTGCCGCGATAGCAGAGAAATCAAGGACTTACGCGTGAGGTGCCATCACCTTGTCGGGCGTCATCGGCAGCGAGCGGACCCGGCGGCCGGTTGCGTGCCAGATCGCATTGGAGATCGCGGCGGCGACACCCAGGCCGCCGATCTCGCCCACGCCCTTGGCGCCCAGGCGGCTGACGACGCGGTCGTCCTCGGGCACGAAGAGGACCTCGAGCTCGTGGATGTCGGCGTTCACCGGCACGTGGTAGTTCGCCAGGTCCACCGTCATGAAGCGGCCGAGCGCGTGGTCGATCAAGGTTTCTTCGTGCAGCGCCTGCCCGATGCCCCAGACGATGCCGCCCAGCACCTGGCTGCGCGCGGTGAGCTCGTTGATGATGCGCCCGCACGCCGCCGCGCTCACGACGCGCGTGACGCGCACGGTGCCCATCGCTTCGTCCACGCGCACTTCGCAGAACACCGCCGAATGCACGGCGCGTTCGTAGCGGCCCTGCTCGTCCTCGTCGGGCTGCACGTGGAAGTGCGCTTCGAGTTTTTCGACCCGGGAGCCGAGCTTCGCGGCTTTCTTGCGCAGCTTGTCGCACGCGCCGTCCACCGCCGAGCCCACGCTGGCCACGTGCGACGAACCGCCCTCCGTCGGCGCCTGCGGCAGGCGCGTATCGGCGATGTGCACGTGCACGTCTTCGATCGGCACCCCCAGCGCGGACGCGGCGATCTGCGCCAGCACGGTGCTGGTGCCGGTCCCGATGTCGCTGGCCGCCGTCTCGACGTCCACCTGGCCATCGGCATGCCACACCACGCGCGCCTGCGCTTCGTGCTGCTCGGCGATCCACTGCCCGCTGGCCATGCCCCAGCCGACCCATTCGTCGCCCACGCGCGTGCTGCGCGGCTGCGGGTTGCGCCGTGACCAGCCGAAACGCTCGGCGCCCAACGCGTAGCACTCGCGCAGCTTCTTGCTGGAATAAGGCTTGTCGCCGGACGGCGCGCGCTCGGCGTAGTTCGCCAGGCGCAGCGCCAGCGGGTCCATGCCCAGTGCGTGTGCCAGTTCGTCCATTGCCACCTCGAGCGGGAACAGGCCGCTCGCGGCGCCGGGGGCGCGCATGTCCAGCGGCGTCGGCAGGTCCAGCGGCAGCAGGCGGTAGTCGCCGCGCAGGTTGTCGCAGCGGTACAGCGTGCCCGACCATCGCGTGACCATCTCGGTGAAGTCCTCGACGCGCGAGGTTTCGCCCACTGCCTCATGGATCAGCGCGGTGAGCTTCCCGTCGCGGTCGGCACCCAGCCGCATGCGCTGCCAGATCTCCGGCCGGTGGCCGAAGGTGAACATCTGCTGGCGGCTCAGCACCACGCGCACGTTGCGCCGCAGGTGCAGCGCACCGACGATCGCGAGCAGCACGTTGTACTGAGGACGCAGCCCGGAGCCGAAGGCGCCGCCCACGAAGGTGTTCAGCAGCGTGATCCGGCTCTCCGGAAAGCCGAACACCTTGGCCAGCCGCTTGCGGGTGCTGTGCGCGCCCTGGTTCTTGTCGTGCACGGTCAGCGCGCCGCCCGCCTCGAACAGCACCGTGCTCGCGTGCAGCTCCATCGGGTTGTGGTGCTCCACGGCCTGGTGGAACTCGGCGTCGATCTTCACGGGCGCGACCGCGAATGCCGCGTCGGCGTCGCCGCGCGGCTTGGGCGGCGCGGTGTCTTCGTCGAGCTCCTTCGGCGCCCGGCCTTCGTCGTGGTGGTGCGGCAGGTCGGTGGCGTGCGCTTGCACGTCGTAGTCGATGCGCACCAGGCCGGCAGCGTGCCGCGCGGCTTCCCAGGTGTCGGCCAGCACAAGCGCCACGGGCTGGCCGGCATAGTGCACCTGGTCGCTCACGAGCGGCTTGGCGGGCACCGTGGAGAAGTCTTCGCCGGCGTCGAAGTAATGCGCGAGGTGCGGCGCGTCGCTGCGGTGGCCGTGCCATAGCACGTCGAGCACGCCGTGCACCGCGCGCGCTTCTTCGTCGTGCAGGGCCAGGATGCGCCCGCGCGCGATCGTGGCATTGACCGCGACGCCATGCACGAGCGCCTCGGCGGCGATCTCGGCGGCATAACGCGCGCTGCCCGTCACCTTCGCGCGGCCGTCGACGCGCGGGACCGGCTCGCCGATCGCGACGAGACCGCGGCTCATGGCGCATCCTCCGGGTGGTTGGTGACGGTCCCGGCCGTGGCGAGCGCCAGCGCGCGCACGATGGCGCGGCGCGCCAGCGGGATCTTGAAGGCATTGCTGCCCTCGCCCGCGCCCTGCGGCACTGCCCCCTGCAGCAGGGCATCGGCGGCGCGCGCGAACGACGCGTCGGTTGCGGGCTGGCCGACCAGCAGCGCTTCGGCCGCAGGGTCGCGCCAGGGCTTGTGCGCCACGCTGCCGAGGGCCAGGCGTGCAGCGCGGATGGTGTTGCCGTCGAGGTCCAGCGCGGCCGCCACGGACACCAGCGCGAATGCATACGACAGGCGCTCGCGCAGCTTGAGGTACACGCTGTGCGCGCGGAATTCGTCGGCGGCGGGCAGCGTGAGCGCGACGATCAGCTCGTCGTCCGCCAGCGTCGTGTCCACGTCCGGCCGGTCGCCGGGCAGGCGGTGGAAATCGGCGAAGGCGATGCTGCGCTCGCCGCGAGGGGATTGCACGTGCACGGTCGCGCCCAGCGCGGCCAGTGCCACGCACATGTCGGAGGGATGGGTGGCAATGCAGTGCTCGCTCGCGCCCAGGATCGCATGCTGCCGCGCAAGGCCGCCGATCGCCGAGCAGCCGGACCCCGGCTCGCGCTTGTTGCACGGCGCGGCGGTGTCGTAGAAGTAGCAGCAGCGGGTGTGCTGCAGCAGGTTGCCGCCGTTGCTGGCCATGTTGCGGATCTGCGCGGTGGCGCCCGACAGGATCGCGCTCGCGAGCAGCGGGTAGTGCTCGCGCACGAGCGGGTGCCAGGCCGTGGCCGCGTTGCGGGCGAGCGCCCCCAGCCGCAGGCCGCCGTCGGCGGTGCGCTCGATCGCATCGAGACGCAGCCCGTTGATGTCGACCAGCCGCGTGGGCCGCATCACGCGCACCTTCATGAGGTCGATGAGGTTGGTGCCGCCCGCGATGAAGCGGGTGCCCTCGCCGGCGAGCTGCAGCGCTGCGGGAACGTCTCTGCACGCGACGAAGGTGAACGGGTTCATGCCTTTGCCTTCGCCTTCCCCGCATTCACGGTCGTGCCCGCGATCCACGCCTCGTGCGCCACCTCGCTCGCGTGCGGCCCGGGGCCCAGCACCACCTGCGCCACTGCCTGCGCGATCTGCACATAGCCGCCGCAGCGGCACAGGTTGCCCGACATCAGCTCGCGCACGTCGTCCAGCGTCTTCGCGTGCCCTTCGTTCGCAAGGCCGGCGGCCGAGCACAGCTGCCCCGGCGTGCAGTAGCCGCACTGGAAGGCATCGTGCTCGATGAAGGCCTGCTGCAGCGGGTGCAGCTGGTCACCCTGCGCGAGGCCCTCGACGGTGGTCACCTCGCGGCCGTCGGTCATCACCGCCAGCGTCAGGCACGAGAGCACGCGCACGCCATCGACGAGCACCGTGCAGGCGCCGCACTGGCCGTGGTCGCAGCCTTTCTTGGTGCCGGTAAGGTCGAGCGGGCCGCGCAGCAGGTCCAGCAGCGTGGTCCAGCTTTCGACCTCCATCTCGCACGTTGTGCCGTTGATGCGCAGGCGGATCGCGTGACGCGAAGGTGGGGCGTATGGCGGCATGTGCGGCGTCCCGAAAAGCGGGAGCGCGAAGGCATTGTGGATGCCGGCACGCGGCGGCCCTGTCGGACGGCGCCTGCAACGTACATCGCAACAAAAAAAAGACCCGGGTCTTGCGACCCAGGTCCTTGAAGATGGCGCGGCTGGCAGGATTCGAACCCACGACCCCTTGGTTCGTAGCTCCTGTTGCATGCGCAAGTTGTTGATTCTTCTAGACGAGGGGACCTCGAAAGTCCCCCAAAGACGGGTGTTTTCGGATGTTTTCCAGATCCGAGTCCCCCAAAAGTCCCCCAAGCTTTTCGGCCCTGAAGGGGCAAATGTCAGGAGCCTCAGGCCGACTACAACACAGCTTGCAGCACGACCTTCTTCGCTGGCACTTGAAGGAACTTCATCGTGCCATGACCAGGCAGAACACGGCGTTCCACAAGCACGATCCCTGCATCGATCAGGGCCTGAAGGTCGCGGCGAACTGCACTGCGATCGCGATGAACGCGGTCCGCGATCCCCTGGATCGAATCGGGCTTGGCCTTCACCGCGGCAACGAGTTCCAGTCGGCTCGGCGTCAGCGCCCGAACCAATTCCACGGGATCACCGAAGGTCACGACCGCTTCTTCCGGGATGACCTCGCTGCTGTCGGCCGCCTTCGCAATGCGACGGCCGCGCTCGAAGAAATCGTTCTCGTCGCCCAGACCGATCGTGACCTTCTTCATTTCCATTCCTTCATCGCCAGGTAATCCAGCTCAAAGCGTTCTTCGACATCCTCGTAGCTCGTGAACTCGATGGGTTCGACCTGCCCCATGACATGCCGGTGATGGAACCCGTGGGCATTGTCATACCCCACCACGCGCCCATTGTCGATGCCACAGATGCCGTGATTGATGTAGGCCAGGTTGTAGCGCGTCACCTGACCTGCACCGTCTACCCACACTTCCCGCCGGAGGACGCCGTTGCCTCGCTTGCGGGGGATGTGATTCGTCGCGTCAACGACCTTTCGCTCAGGCATGACAGATTGTATCCTCCCTGGTGTCTACTGTGGCCGGGCTGCATCCTTGACGGGCGGCCCGAAGTGCCTCGCGAGTCTCTCGACGAGCAGATCGATCCCGTGCAGCCCGATCTGGTGAGACCGAAGCGGCAGCTGCCACGACTGACCTTCAACGCCCGAAAGCTGGAGCAGCAACACGTCCATCTCGATCGGCTCGATACTCCATCCTTGGACCACGTGGGCCCGCGCGAGGGCGTCGATCCACAGCAACAGGCCGGCTTGGACGGCATCCGCAAATGGCGCCACAGGGCCAATGTGATCGTCGAGCTCGATGTCGCCTCTGCCCAAGGTCCGGAAGCCGATCTCTTGTTGAAGCAGTCGATCGCACGGGTCGTATCCCGCATCTGGAAACTCGGGGGCTGCAGCCCGAGTGCCCACTGCTCCAAGGAGGAAGGTGAGCGACGGTAGGTCGCTGTCCAGCGCGGCGAAGTCACGCGTCCACTGCGCGTTCTCGGCGAACGGCGTGCCGGTTGATGTCCCGGGGAGTGGTGTAAGTTTTTAATGTCTTCAAGGCGCGAAGGGCGTAGCCCGTAGCGCCTGGAGAGGCATCAGAGGTCGACTCCTGAACGGGGGTGGCCATCGTGAGTCCGGA
>NZ_JACORU010000039.1 GCF_014297445.1 Ramlibacter albus | reverse complement strand
TCGGCCGCGATGTAGGCGCCGCCGTTGTCGCTGAGGAATTCCAGGACATGATCCTCGGGGATCGCCTCGATCGCTCCGAAGCGCCGCTCCACCGCTTCGATCAGCATCTCGCGTACCGGCTCGCCAGGCAGGCCCTTGCCTTCCCACGCCCGCCACGCCATCACTTCACGGTCGCAACAGTCCTTGGCGAACGTGGTGGTGACCGTTTCGCCGGAGTCGCACTTGATCTCAAAGCCGTCGGAGCACCAGCGCAGGTCGCTGCGGTCCACAGCGACCACGCCGTCGTGCGGGCGGCTCGACTGGCGCCTGCGCGGTGCCTTCGGCAGCAGCAGGCCCGCCTTGGCCATGACCCGGTAGGCTCGCTTTGGATTGACCCGCGCCGCACCGTCCTGCGTACGCCGGCGGTTCACCAGCGCGCATGCGCGTCGGTAGCCGTAGCTGGGCAACTCGGCGATCTGCTCACGAATTTCGGCGAGCAGCTGGGCGTCCGTCGCTGGCGTTCGGCCGGTTCGGCCGTCGCGCCAGGTGTCTTCACGCCGGTGCAGTTCGTGGATGTGCGAGCGCGCCAGCCCCAGAACCCGGCAGACCGTCTTCATTGGTCTTCCCCGGGCAACAAGGGCGAGCGCGCAATCCACTTTTTTTCGGCTGCGTACTCCACGGCTTCCTTGAGGATCTCGTTCTCCAGGGTCTTCTTTCCCAGCACGCGCTGCAGCTTCGCGATCTCGGCGCGTGCAGCGGCCAGCTCCGAAGCAGGAACCACGGCCTCGCCCGCGGAAACCGCCGTCAGCGCACCTTGGCGTTCGAGCTTTCTCCACTGAAACAGAAGGCTGGCCGCCACGCCTTCCTGCCGGGCCACCAAAGACACGCTCATGCCCGGCTCGTACGTGCGACGCACCAGCGTTTGCTTCTCTGCGGGGGACCAGCGCCTGCGGCGCTGGTCTTTCAAGATGACCTCTACGGAATCCGTATTCCTAGTCGTACTCACTGTCCTTCTCCTATCTCGAAAGATAAGCGATAGAACGGGTCCGGAGAATCAGGGGGCTAGCTCA
>NZ_JACORU010000038.1 GCF_014297445.1 Ramlibacter albus | reverse complement strand
GATGTTAGCGCCGATGTAAAACTGACCCACTGCGCCGAAGTAAAAGTGACCCACCTGGGCGACGATGGCGGCTTTTTGGCCGTCGATGTTGACCCAGGAGCAAGCAGTGGAGATACGTGTGATGGCCCGCAGGGGCGAGGGGATCAGGGAGATAGCCCGGCAGCTGGGCTGCTCGCGCAATACCGTGCGGCGGTACTTGCGTGAGGAGACGGCGCGCCGCTATGGGCCGAGGGCGGCTCGGGCGACGAAGCTCGATGCGTTCAAGCCGTACCTGCTGGAGCGGATCGAGCAAGCCAGGCCGAAGTGGATCCCGGCGACGGTGTTGGTGCGCGAGATCGGCGAGCGCGGCTATGACGGCGGCATCAGCCAGCTGAAGGCGTGGCTGGCGCCGCTGAAGCAGCGGGAAGCCGAGCCGGTGGTGCGCTTCGAGACCGAGCCGGGCAAGCAGATGCAGGCGGACTTCACGTGGGTGCGCAAAGGGCGCGATCCGCTGGTGGCGTTCGTGGCGACCTTGGGCTACAGCCGCGCGGCGTACGTGAAGTTCGGTCGCAGCGAGGACCTGCAGGCGCTGCGCACGGGGCTGCGCGAGGCGTTCGACTTCTTCGGCGGCGTTCCCGAGCACGTCCTGTTCGACAACCCCAAGACCGTGGTGATCGATCGGGACGCTTACGGAGAAGGACTGCACCGGTGGAACGAGGGGCTGCGCGAGCTGGCCGAGGAATGCGGCTTCACGCCGCGGCTGTGCCGGCCGTACCGGGCCAAGACCAAGGGCAAGGTGGAGCGCTTCAACGGCTACCTGAAGGGCAGCTTCCTCGTGCCGCTGGCGGCCAGCTTGCAGGCCGCAGGCCTGAAGCTCACGGTCGAAGTGAGCAACGCGCACGCGCGTCGCTGGCTCGATAACGTTGCGAACGCGCGGGTGCACGCCACGACGAAGGCGGTTCCGGCCGAGCGCCTGGTCGAGGAGCAAGCCGTGATGCTGCCCGCGCCGGCGCTGAAGGCGGCGGCTGCGCCGCGCACACGTGTGGCGATTCCGGTGGAGAGCCTGCAGCACCCGCTGGCGGTCTACGACGAGCTACTGGAGGTGACGACATGAACCTGCAGCAGCAACGCATCGAGGGCC
>NZ_JACORU010000037.1 GCF_014297445.1 Ramlibacter albus | reverse complement strand
GACTGCATTCGACGCTGGGGTACGTGAGTCCGATGCAGCATGAGAGAAACTGGATGGCGGCCCAGGACAAAAAGTCCGCTTAACAAGCTCGGTTAAGGGATTCGTCAAACAGGGGCAAGGTCAGGGGGTCACGTCCGCCCCCGGACCGCGCCGCTGCCGGCACGCTCACAGCGGTAGATTGGCGCTTCACTGGCACCTTCGGTGTTGGGGAGGAAAACTATGGTCAACCAACTGCTCGGCGCCGGTGTGCTCGTACTGCTGCTCAGCGCGTGCGGCGGAGGCGATGGCGGCGACGAAGTTGTCTCGCCTGAGGTCCTTCAGTGCAGAGCGAACCTCGAAGCGCAGCGCTCGCAGCCGAACATGGTCGCGAACAGCTATAACGTCATCTTCAAGCCCTCGACGCCATCACAACCTTCTCCAGTCTGGCCGCCCGTCAAGCCGCCACTGGGCATTCCGAGCAGCGGGCAAAGCAATGAACAACTGGCTGCCGAGCTCGGCATTCGCGGCACGGTCCGCTACATCTACGACACCATCAACGCTGCCAATCTCCAGATCGACGCGAACGAAGCCGCGCGGCTCTGTGCCGACCCGCGCGTCAGCTCGATCCAGCAGGACAGGATCGCGACACTCTTCTGACTGTTCGTGTTCACGGGCATGTCATGCGGCAAGGTCACTCCCTAAAAGAAGTGATCGCGATCCGAGCCGTCGAGCTCTCCACTGAGCATGCAGCACCGCTTGAAACCGAAGGCCGGAGCCGCACGGGCAAGGGTCATTGCGGCCAAGCTTCTCTCGAAGTTCCTTGTAGCCACCGACCATGCGGTCTCCCCGCTTGACCTGAGTTTCAGAAGGGAAGCCCTTCCGACGCTTGCTCGTTACCTCAAAACCAGTGCTGGTCGAGGAGGTTCTTGAATGTACGCATGGCACACCTCCAAAAAGTAGGCCCCGAAGGCCGGGGCAGGTGGATTTTAGGTGGCCCACGACCGAGCGCCTAGGACGAGATGCAAGCGCGTTGCATTCTTGCCGCATAACGAATGAAAGGGACTTCCCCGTCCCTGGGTGCCCGCGCAGTTGCGGAGTACGGCAACGAAGTGCCACGATGGGATTGTCGAAGTCTCATCAACCACCTGTGAGAGGGGAAGTCCATGGCC
>NZ_JACORU010000036.1 GCF_014297445.1 Ramlibacter albus | reverse complement strand
TAGGGCTACGCTGATTTAGCGGCCGATTTTCGACGCACGCGTTTCGCGAGGCTGGATCTGAGGTTCGCGCGAGCGGGTTTCATCGGTTTTCCTGTCGATTTGAGGGGCCTCACGGCCCCTTTTCACCCTTACGGGCGCACCTTCACCAGCAGCAGCCCTCGGGTCATGTAGATGTTGGCCAGCGCGAGCGCCGTGAACGCGCGCGTGGCGTTCTTGTGCAGCCCGCGGTAGCGCACCTTGCTGAAGCCCCACAGCCGCTTGACCACGGCGAACACGTGCTCAACGCGAGCGCGCACCTTGGACTTCTCCCGGTTCCTGCGACGTTGCAACTCTTCGGCCTTGTCGCCCGTCTTGCGCACGCGCTGGTTGGTGCAGTCCTTCGCGGCAGGCGCCTTCTCGGCGATCACTTCCTGTTGTCCCGTATAGGCACAGTCCCCGTACACGCGCAGCTCGTCGCCGTGCAGCAGTTCGGGCAGCGGGTGTTTGTCGTGCACGTTGGCCGAGGTGACCACCGCGCTGTGCGCCAACCCCGTGTGGGCGTCCACGCCGATGTGCAGCTTCATGCCGAAGAACCAGTTCTTCTTTCCCTTGGCCGTCTGGTGCATCTCCGGGTCGCGCTTCTTGTCCTTGTTCTTCGTCGAGCTGGGCGCGCTGATGATCGTGGCGTCCACGATCGTGCCAGCTCCCACTTTCATCCCTTGGGCCTGCAGCACTTCGCCCACCTTGGCGAACAGCGCTTGCCCCAGATGGTGGGTCTCCAGCAGACGGCGGAACTTCAACAGCGTGGTGGCGTCGGGCACGCGCTCGCGCCCCAGGTCGATGCCCACGAAGCTGCGCAGGCTGGCGCTGTCGTACAGCGCTTCTTCGCAGGCCTCGTCAGCCAGGTTGAACCAGTGCTGCACGAACAGCATGCGAAGCATCCGCTCCAGCCCCACCGGCGGGCGGCCGCCTTCTCCCTTGGGGTAGTGCGGCTCGATCACCGCGCACAATTCCTGCCACGGCATGATCTTGTCCATCGTACTGAGAAACACGTCGCGCTTGGTCGGGCGGCGGAACTGCTCGAAGCCCTTGTCGGCGGCCATGGCGAGGGTCTGTTGCTTCATGCTCCGATCAACGCATCAGCCGTGCTCGTGGTGGACCTTTTTCAGCGTTGCC
>NZ_JACORU010000035.1 GCF_014297445.1 Ramlibacter albus | reverse complement strand
CAACGCGTACGTGCTCTGACTCGCGCCATTTGTTTGAGCGGAGCGATTGGCGTTCGCGCCAATCGCGCAGATGCTGTCGTTCAAGTCAAGCGCTATGACGTCCAGGATCGAACGGCTTGCCGGATTTCAAGATGGCATACGACATCTCGACCAGCTTGCGCATGAGCGCGCCAATGATGACCATCTTTGGTTTTCCGGCCCTTGTGAGGCGCGCAGTGAATGCTTTGCCCCAGCCGGTCAGTCGCATGCTCACTACTGCCGGCATGTACAAAGCCCTGCGCAAGCTCGCGTTGCCACGCTTGGACAGCCGCGGGCGACCTCGAACGCTCGAGCCAGACTCGTAATGCCTCACGTCGACGCCCGCGTACGCCACTGCTTGTTTGCTGCTGGCAAAGCGCATCGGGCCACCCAGATGGCCCAGCAGTGTCGGGATCGTCGCGTCCCCCAGGCCGGGCACCGAATCGAGCAGCTCTCGCTGCGACTTCAGGGTCGGATCGTCGTCAATGTGTTGGCGAATCTGCTGCTCGATCGCATCGATCTGCTCATTGAGAGTGAGCAAGACTGTCTCGATGCTGGCTTTGACACTTACGTGAGCGACTTGAAGGCGGTTCCCCTCCTCGGTTCGCAAATCGACGAGGGCCTGGCGTCGCGCGACCAGAGCTCTGAGCACCCGCACCGCAGGTGGTGGCGCTTGCCACAGCTCGGGACACTGCGTCGCGCAGAAGTCGGCAATGACCTTCGCGTCGGCTGCATCGGTCTTGCTTCGGGCACCCGAGGCGATGCCGTACGCTTTGATGCGTGCGGGGTTCACCACACTGACAGGGTGGCCCGCATCGGCGAGGAACTCCGCCAGCTCTTGCCAATAGGGTCCTGTCGCCTCCATGCACGCATGCGCTCCCGCAGCGCCATGTTTGCCCAGCCAAATCATCAACTCCTCGAACCCGGCCTTGCTGTTGGAGATCACCTTGGAACGAGACTTGCCGTCCGGCAGCCGCACGCACACGTCCACCTTCAGCTTTGCTATGTCCAACCCGATCGCCACGGCCTGGCCGCTGCTTGCTTCGCGCATGTTCTCCTCTCTCCCGCCTGGCCAACCTTGCACATGCGGGCTCCGGCCGATGCCGGGCTAAAAGATGCTGTCCGACCTCACCAGGGACAGGAGAAAAAGGATGGGCGCTGCTACATCTACGCGACAGGCTCGGAGCCAAAAGCGAGTTACCTGCATACGCCCCTCCTGCCCGGGGTCTCCGGACAAACGAACAATACAAGCGAGTTATGGCG
>NZ_JACORU010000034.1 GCF_014297445.1 Ramlibacter albus | reverse complement strand
TGACCTTGCCCCCGAAAAACGGATTCCTTGCTGAGGTGTAATTTGGCAAGGAGAGAACTGGAATGGCAAAGAAGCCGAGGGCGAGATACACGCTCGAATTCAAGCTGGAGGCGCTGAGGCAGATCGGCGCGGGGCAGAGCGTGGCGGTGGTGTCGGCCACGCTGGGAGTGGGGCCGACGACGCTGCACAACTGGATCAAGGCACAGCGCGAGGGAAAGCTTGGCGGGCCGGGCAGCAAGCCGGTGAGTCCCGAGCAGATGGAGCTGGCGCAGCTGCGAGCCGAGAATGCGCGCCTGAGGATGGAGCGCGACATCCTAAAAAAAGCGACGGCGTACTTCGCAAGGGAGTCGAAGTGAGGTACGCCTTCATCGAGGGCAAGCGTGGCGAGTGGCCGATCTCGCTGTTGTGCGAGTTGCTGGGCGTCAGCGCCAGCGGCTTTCACCAGTGGAGGCAGCGCAAGGCCAACCAGGAGCCGAGCAAGGCTGGCAGGCGCACGATGAGCAGCGACGCGTTGCTGGCGCACATCAAGGCGATCCACGCCGAGGTCAAAGGCGAGTATGGCTGGCCGCGGATGTGGAAAGAACTGGTGGCGCGCGGCATTCGCGTTGGCAAGGAGCGCGTGCGCAAGCTGATGGCACAGCACGGCATCAAGGCCAGAACGAAGCGCCGGTTCAAGGCGACGACGGACTCGCGGCACAACCTGCCGGTGGCGCCGAACTTGATAGCTCGCGACTTCACGCCGGCAAGACCCAACGAGGTGTGGACCACTGACATCACCTATATCGACACCGGCGAAGGTTGGCTGTACCTGGCGGTGATGCTGGACCTGTTCAGCCGGCATGTGGTGGGCTGGTCGATCGCGCCGAGGATGACGACAAGCCTGGTGCTCGATGCACTGCGCATGGCGTGGTTCAGGAGAAGGCCGCAGGCCGGCTTGATCGTGCACTCGGACAGAGGCAGCCAGTACTGCAGCGGCAACTTCCAGCGCGCCCTGAAGGCCTACGGCATGCGCAGCTCGATGAGCCGCAAAGGAGACTGCTGGGACAATGCGCCCACGGAAAGCCTGTGGGGCTCGTTGAAACGCGCCAGGCTGCACGGCAAGCGATTCGAGACACGCGAGGCAGCACACGGCGAGGTGATGGACTGGCTGGGCTTCTACAACGCGACGAGACTGCATTCGACGCTGGGGTACGTGAGTCCGATGCAGCATGAGAGAAACTGGATGGCGGCCCAGGACAAAAAGTCCGCTTAACAAGCTCGGTTAAGGGATTCGTCAAACAGGGGCAAGGTCA
>NZ_JACORU010000033.1 GCF_014297445.1 Ramlibacter albus | reverse complement strand
AGAAGTGGCTCCGGAAATCTGAACAGCGTCTTCAGTGGAAACTCCGTGCATGATGCCGGCCGTGGAAGGCTGGCGACAGGAGTTTTCGATGGCAAAGAAATCGGCGCGGCGCACCCGCCGCACGCACACGCCGGCTTTCAAGGCGCAGGTGGCCCTTGCCGCGCTTCGGGAAGACAAGACCTTGGCGGAATTGGCCAAGCAGTTCGAGGTGCATCCGAACCAGATCACCGAGTGGCGTCGGCAACTGCTTGAGAACGCCGCTGGCGCCTTCGGCGGCAGCGCCCAGGCGAGCGAGCCGGTGGACCTCGCACCGCTGCACGCGAAGATCGGGCAACTGACGCTGGAGAACGATTTTTTAGAACGCGCGCTCACCAAGGCGGGATTGCTGAGCGCAAAGCGATGATCGACCGAGACCATGAACTGAGCGTCACGCGCCAGGCCGAGCTGGTGGGCATCAGCCGCGGCTCGGTGTACTACCTGGCGCGGCCGGCCAGCGAGGCCGATCTGAAGCTGATGCGACGACTCGACGAGTTGCACCTTGACCACCCGTTCATGGGCGCGCGGATGCTGCGCGATCAGCTGCATCGTGAAGGTGTTCAGGTCGGCCGCCGACACATCACCACGCTGATGCATCGAATGGGCATCGAGGCGCTTTGCCCGCAACCTGGCAGCAGCAAGCCGGCGCCGGGCCACAAGGTCTACCCGTACCTGCTGCGCAAGCTGGCGATCACGCGCAGCAACCAGGTGTGGGCGCTCGACACGACGTACATCCCAATGGCACGCGGCTTCGTCTACCTCACCGCCGTCGTGGACGTGTTCAGCCGCAAGGTGCTGGCGCACAAGGTGGCGATCACGCTGGAGGCGTGCCACGCGAAGGAGATCATCGAGCAGGCGTTCGCGAAATACGGCGTGCCTGAGATCGTCAACACCGATCAGGGCAGTCAATTCACCGCGATCGAGTTCACGCACGCGGTTCTGCCGCGTGGCTGCAAGCTGTCGATGGACGGCCGCGGCGCCTGGCGCGACAACGTGTTCGTCGAGCGCCTGTGGCGTAGCGTGAAGTACGAGCGCGTGTACCTCAAGGCCTACGACAGCGTCAGCGCCGCGCGCGCCGACATCGGCGACTACCTGGCTTGGTACAACGCGCAGCGTGCTCATTCGAAGCTGGATCGACTGACACCCGATGAAGCGTACTTCGCGGGCCTGCCGCAGCTGAAACTGGCCGCGTAAGATGAATATCCCTGGTGCGCCCCGAGATGCCCACCGCGTCGTGCGTTCGTCGCAAGCGACGCCCGCCGCCGTGGACATCTCTGCACCGTTGGCAACCCGCACGGAATCCACTTAAAAATCGGGGAAAGCTGTTCAGACAAGCGGAGCCACTTCT
>NZ_JACORU010000032.1 GCF_014297445.1 Ramlibacter albus | reverse complement strand
TAACGAATGAAAGGGACTTCCCCGTCCCTGGGTGCCCGCGCAGTTGCGGAGTACGGCAACGAAGTGCCACGATGGGATTGTCGAAGTCTCATCAACCACCTGTGAGAGGGGAAGTCCATGGCCATTGTCACCTTGGGAATCGATCTCGCCAAGAACGTGTTCGCGCTGCATGGTGTGGACGCCACGGGTCGTGCAGTGCTGGTGCGCCCGAGCGTGCCGCGCGCGAAGCTGCTCGAAGTGGTGGCCGCGCTGCCGCGCTGCCTGATCGGCATGGAAGCATGCTCCGGCGCGCATCACTGGGCACGCCTGTTCGCCTCCCACGGCCACACCGTGAAGCTGATGGCCCCGAAGTTCGTTGTGCCCTATCGCCTCTCCGGCAAGCAGGGCAAGAACGACGCGGCAGACGCAGCGGCGATCTGCGAGGCGGTGACGCGACCGAACATGCGCTTCGTGCCGGTCAAGAGCGTGCAGCAGCAAGGCGAGCTGATGGTGCACAGGGCGCGCCAGGGCTTCGTTGCGCAGCGCACCGCCACGCTCAATCGCATCCGCGGCCTGCTGTCCGAACTGGGCATCGTACTGCCGCTCAAAGCGGCCACGGTGCGACGCGAAGCGCTCGCGCAATTGGAGGATCTGCCCGGCTGGGCCAATACGGTCGTTGGCGATTTACTCTCTGAAGTCTCGCGCCTCGACGAGCGCATCGCCATGTATGACCGACACCTGCGCACCATCGCAAAGGCAGACGACTCGGTGCAGCAGTTGATGCAGCTGCCCGGAGTTGCGGAAACGACAGCCACGGCGCTGGTGGCCACGATCGGGCGTGGCAACGAGTTCCGCAACGGCCGGCAGCTGGCCGCCTGGCTGGGCCTGGTGCCCGGCCAGTACAGCTCCGGCGGCAAGCAGCGGCTGGGTCGAATCACCAAGGCGGGAGACCCGTACCTGCGCATGCTGTTGATCCTGGGCGCGCGCTCCGTGCTGCAAGGTGCGAAGAACAGGAGCGACGCGATCAGCCGATGGGCCCTGCAGCTTGCCGCCCGGGTGGGTTACTGGAAAGCGATCGTCGCCATCGCCGCGAAGAACGCACGCATGTGCTGGGCGGTGCTGGCCAAGGGAGAAAGTTTCCAGCTGCCGGCCTGAGCCGACAGAGCATTCAACGCGTGTGCAGAAGCGTCGATGAGTGAAGGTTGGACCTGCGCGGGGTGTGCCTGTTCATCTCTAGGAGGAGCAGTACGTCCTCGGCTAACGATTGAGGCCCCCGCGTGCGTCTTTCATCAGGGTCCGCAGCACGCCAGCTGCATCAATGACCGTTTGTAGTTTCGCTGTCCGCATCCTTCGCTGCAATCTGCCTGCGCACGCAATTTGAAGAATGGAGATCGAGCTTCGCTCGAGGAATTCAATCGCTTGACAGACGGGGAAGCCCTTGTAGT
>NZ_JACORU010000031.1 GCF_014297445.1 Ramlibacter albus | reverse complement strand
GGTCGTGTCCCTTGACGTGGTGTAAGTCCGCAGCCCGGAGAGGCTGAGATGCACGTCACTCAGCGAGCCACTGCGGGCAGCCGAGTCGGCACAGTATCGCAGAGGGTCTGCAGGCCTTCGAGCTGCATGTAGCGCCGGTTCAGGCTCCACTCGTCGTTCTGTTCGAGCATCATCGCGCCGACCAGCCGCGTGATCGATGCGTCGTTGGGGAAGATTCCCACGACGTTGGTGCGTCGCTTGATCTCGGCGTTCAGTCGCTCCAGCGGATTGGTCGAGTAGATCTGCGGCCAATGCGCTCGCGGGAACGTCATGAACGCGAGCACGTCGTTCTCCGCCTCGTCCATCAACGCTCCGAGCTTGGGGAACTTGCCGCGCAGCTGGTCGGCCACCGAGCGCCACTGCGCCTTCGCCGCCTCCGGTGTCTCCTGCACGAACACCGTGCCGATGGCCGCGGAGACCATGCGCCGCTGGGTCTTGCCCGCGTGCGCCAGGGCGTTGCGCATGAAGTGCACCCGGCAACGCTGCCAGGTGGCTTTCAGCACCTTCGATGCGGCCGCCTTGATGCCCTCGTGGCTGTCGCTGATCACCAGCTTGACCCCGCGCAGCCCACGGCGGTTCAGGCTGCGCAGGAACTCCGTCCAGAACGGCTCGGCCTCGCTGGCTCCGACTTTCAGTCCGAGGACCTCGCGCTGGCCCTCGGTGTTGACCCCCACAGCCACTATCACGGCCACGCTAACGATGCGACCCGCCTCGCGCGTCTTCACGTACGTGGCGTCGATCCACAGGTAGGGCCAGTCACCTTCGATCTGCCGATTGAGGAACGCTCCAACGCGCTCGTCGAGTTCGCCGCAGAGGCGACTGACCTGGCTCTTGGAGACGCCGCTCATGCCCAGCGCCTTGACCAGGTCGTCCACCGAGCGGGTGGAGATGCCCTGCACATAGGCCTCTTGGATCACTGCGGTGAGCGCCTTCTCCGCGGTGCGGCGTGGCTCCAGGAACTCGGGGAAGTAGCTGCCGCTGCGCAGCTTGGGGATCTTCAGGGCGACGGTGCCGGCCCGGGTGTCCCAGGCACGCTCGCGGTAGCCGTTTCGGCTGTTCACGCGCTCGGCCGATTTCTCGTCGTAGCCGGCGCCGCAGCGCCCGTCCACATCGAGCTCCATCAGCCTCTGGGCCATGAACTGCACCATCTGGCGCAGCACGTCGATGTCGGCTCCCTTCTCGGCGAGCTCAGTCAATGCGATAGTCGCGGTGGTCATCGTGTTTCCTCTATGGATTTCGGTTGTTGGGTCGCACCTCAACCTTATCCGGACTCACGATGGCCACCCCCGTTCAGGAGTCGACCTCTGATGCCTCTCCAGGCGCTACGGGCTACGCCCTTCGCGCCTTGAAGACATTAAAAACTTACACCACTCCCCGGGACATCAAC
>NZ_JACORU010000030.1 GCF_014297445.1 Ramlibacter albus | reverse complement strand
CCGCATGAGACATCCGGTGTCAACCCTCTTCAATGTTTTGGATCATGGCCGAGGTGTGCAAGGCCGGGTTGTAGGTGGAGCCATCGGTCCAGATTCTCCAGATGACGCGGCTCCAGGCGCGAGCCAGTATGCGCACTGCGTGCGGGTGATCGCAGCCGCGCTTGCGCGCGGCGTGGTAGACGCTGGCGGCCCAGGGACTGGTCAGTCGCGAGTTGTCGGCCAGGCAGGTGATGGCGCGGCGCAAGCGGTGGTTGCAAGCCCATCGGAAGGCGACACTGCGGCTCTTACCCGACTCGTAGGTGACGGGCACGACCCCAGCTTCCGCGGCCAGTCGTTCGGGTGTGGGGAAGCGCTGCGGCACGTCACCCAGTTCGGCAAGGATCTGAGCGGCGCAGATGCAGCCGGCGCGCGGCAAGGACATGATGCTGGCGGCCTGGGGCAACTGCTGCATGGCAGCCTCGATCTGGCGTTCAAGAGCCTTGATCTGGACCAGCAAGGGCTTGAGAACGGCCACGAGCGCCAGCGCGGCGACAGCGTGGGCCTGGGCAAGCGCCGGCTCGCAGGGGCTGACAGCGGCGGCTTCAAGACGTTGCAGCAGCACGGCGGCCGGGCGCTTGCCGCTGTAGCCCTGACGCTTGCAGAACGCGTCGATCTGGCGCGCACTCAGCTTGCGTGGTGCGGGCCAGCGCTCGATGAAGGCCAAGCCGATGGGCGAGTCGACGGCCGCGAAGATGACGGTGGCGCCCGGCCAGTAGCTGTCCAGAAGCGCAGTCAGCTGGTTGGCCAGACGGATGCGACTGCCCACGAGGTCATCGCGAGTGCGAACCAGCGCGCGCAAGCCGCGGATGTGAGCCGACTGCGGCTGCAAGGGCTGCCAGCGATGGCCGTCGGTGCGCAGCAGGTCGGCCAGCATGAAGGCGTCGCTCGCATCGCTCTTGGCATTGGAACTGCGGTAGCGCGGTCGGCTGGCCTTCACGGCGTTGGGGTGGATGGCGAACACCTGGTGGCCAGCCTCCACCAGGAGGTCGATCAGCAAGCCCGAAGGCCGTTCGATCGCCACGGGCAGGGCCTTGCCGAAGCTGCGCAGGAACCGCAGCAGCTCGCTCAAGCCGGCCTGATCGTGGCTGACCTGCAGGCTCTTGAGCTCGCTGCCGCTGCGATCGATGACGCAGACAGCGTGCGAGCGGTAGGCCCAGTCGATTCCGACAAAAACGCATCGAGACATGGACAACCTCCAGTCGTTTCGGTTAAGACTGTCCGTGTCGGAAGGCGCTGCGGGAAGCTCATTGATTGGCGCTCTGGCTTGCGAGGCGTGGCGCTACATCCGGTAGCCCGTTGCGGCCTTCCGGCACCCCGGGTGTTGCAGGTCTCATGCGGGCAATCGAGTTGCCAGCGCCGTTGGCAATCACCACAGGGGCACGGAAGTCCGATTGCTACCTCAGCACTCGGCCAAAGCAGCGTCAAGTGGGAGGATGCCCAATGAGCGCCA
>NZ_JACORU010000003.1 GCF_014297445.1 Ramlibacter albus | reverse complement strand
TCGCGCTTGGTCGGGCGGCGGAACTGCTCGAAGCCCTTGTCGGCGGCCATGGCGAGGGTCTGTTGCTTCATGCTCCGATCAACGCATCAGCCGTGCTCGTGGTGGACCTTTTTCAGCGTTGCCCTAGGTCCGAGCTCCCAACTTCCCCGGGCCGCACGACCTGGCGATCGTCGATGAAAAACACCGAGACCCGTGCCGAGTACACAAGCTCGTCAATCTGCGGCAGACCTGACCAATCAGCGGCCTTCATGAATCGATCCTTACTCGTCTCTCGCAGCCGGTGTGCCTCGTCGAGCACGAGCACATCGAAGTGATTGGGGGGCAGCGAGCCCTTCTTGTTGACGTTGAAGTACCCGAACTGCGTGCCAGCACGTGTCCCCACCACCCGCCGCATGTTCTCCGTGAACGTCTTTGAGCCGGTGAGATGCATGGTGTTTAGGCCCATTGCAGAAAGGCGGCCGAGGAGATGCAAAGCAATCACCGACTTCCCGGTGCCGGGCCCCCCGTGCACGAGAACGACCGTCTTCTTCAACTTGGAGGCTTTGGCGCCCTCGCGCGCTTCGGCCAATACCTTGGCAAGAACCACTTGCTGCTCGTCCAACAGCACATAGGACTTCTGGTCCTGGATGACCGCGGCAGTGTGCTCAAGTAACTTCTTGCTGGGCGCGAACCTGCTCACGAGAACCTGGTCGAGTACTCGCTCGCCCTCGCCGCCACGCAGGCGGCTGGCCAAGTAGTCAATCAGGTCACTGGATTGGTCGCCGGCATAAGCGGGATACTTCTTCAGCAATCCGGCGTGGCGAGGCGAGTAAATCTCGTTGCTGTCACTGAACGAGATGTTGTGCAAGTAGGCGCACGAGCTGATGTCGACGTCTCCGCTCGAAAACACGGAATGCATGTCGCGCAGGTATTGCTCGTACTGGCCCACCTGTTGAGACGGATGGAGGACGTCACGCTTCCTGCCGGCCACCCATGTCGTCACGCAACCGTCCGCATTCGACTCCTCGACTTCGCTCCACTGCTTCAGTTCGACGACAACCGAGTTCGCCTTGCCCGCCGTGTCATGGCCCGTGATCATGCAATCGAGCCGCTTGCTCGAAAGCGGGAGTTGGTACTCAAGGAGGATCCCGTGGTCTTCGAACGCACCCTTCTCGAGAACCGAAGCCATCCGGAACAGCGAGTTCTGCCAAGACTGGACTTCGTGGGGCGAAGGCTTGAAGTGAAAGGCGTCGACGAACGCCTGCTGCAGCCTTCCGGCGATCGCGTTGCGCGTTGTCTGGGAAACGAAGTCGGTGGAACTACCCGCGTACAGCTGCATACTGCCCCTCGTGCGGTGATGATATCTCGCACGAGTCGAGGAGCCAATCGCGAAGGGGAGGGGTAGCACCCTTCTCCTCCAGGTAGATGAGGCGCTAGAGCTCCGTGTACTTCTTGCTTGTGCCTCTTGCCTTGTCGGCCGGATAGCGCTGTTCGTTCTCGGCCATCTTGTCGCGCATCGCTTTAGCGAGGTCGATGCCTTGGTCATGCGCGATCAGCAGCGCCCAATAGACCACATCCGCCAGTTCATCCGCAATCTCCTTCTTGCGCTCACTGGCAACCGCCTCCACCTCCACCCCATTCTTCCACTGGAAGATCTCCAGCAACTCCGTCGCCTCCAGCACCAGCGACAACGCGCAGTCCTTCGGGTTGTGGAACTGCTTCCAGTCGCGCGCGTCGCGGAAGGCCACGACCTTCGCGGTGAGTTCTTGCAGGGATGAGGAGGACATGCCGCAATGGTACGGCGCCTCGATGCCGGCGCCAGATACCAGAGCTCGCGTTCCGGCGCAACTATCCGCCGGTCCAATTGCCGCCATGGACGAGCAGCCGTTAGTCTCCGCCGCCACGGAGGAGCGAAATGCTGACGACACGTTACGCAGCGGCAACCCTGCTGCTTGGCACCCTGGCCGCATGTGGCGGTGGTGCCGAAGAACCGGCCACGCCCAGGCCCCTCGAGTTTTCCGTTCTGGATAGCTCCGACAACGGCAACATCCGCGCCGCGCGGTTCGCCATGGCGAAGAGCGACGTGGAGTGGAAGTCGCTCTGGTCCGAGTACAAGGGCGCGTACGCCAAACCCGCACCGGCGGTGGACTTCCATTCGCGCATGGTCGTTGGCGTGTTCACGGGCGAGCGGCCTGTGGGTTGCGACGCCGCTGCCATCCGGCGGGTCATCCGCGAAGAAAGCAGCATCCGGGTCGAATACGCACTCGTTGCGCCTCCCGCTCAAACTGCGTGTGGAGGTGCATTCACCGCCCCGGCCGTCGTCGCCGAAGTCCCTCACTCGGACCTTCCCGTCTCTTTCACGAAGGTCCCGCAGTAACCCACAGGCCGCTCGCGGCCTGCCCCGACGCTGCGCACCCGGCAAAGGGCTGCGCCGCGCCTTTACGCCTCGGTAGTCCCCCTCGAAAACCACCAACAACTGGAGGATCTCATGAAGCTGTTCAACTGGATGCATTGCCTTCTCGCCGGCGCGCTGGCACTTGGCATCGGTACCACGCACGCCGCGGCGCCGGCCGGAGCGGAGCTCGTCGAGGGCTCCTACATCGTCACGTTCAAGCCTCCTTCCGAAATCGGGCACACCGTGATACTGCCGCGACAGGCAAGCGACGCCGCACGCGGCTTCGACAACGTGCCGTTTGGCGAGCACGGCACCGGGCAGAGCAAGGTGGCACTCGCGGCAGCCCTGGGCATTCGCGGGCACGTCGCATCCATCTTCCCGACGATCAACGCGGCGCACGTCCTGGTCGATGCGAAGGAAGCAGAGCGGCTCCGCAGGGACCCGCGCGTGCAGCAAGTGGACCAGGCCAAGGTGACCCACGGTCAGGCATTGCAGGCAAACCCCGGTTGGGCGCTCGACCGGCTGGACCAGCCGACCGCTCCCTTGAACGGGCAGTACGCATACAACGCCGACGGGGCGGGGCGCCTCATCTTCGTGCTGGATAGTGGGCTGGACCTGTCCAACGCGCGAGTCGCGGCCGAGTTCGGCGGTCGCGCCATGATGTTCGCGGACTTGACCGGCGGCGACGGCAGGGACTGCAACGGCCATGGCACGCAGGTGGCCAGCGCGGCGGCGGGCAGCACTTACGGCATCGCGAAGGGCGCGATCGTGCGCGCAGTCAAGATCATGACGGGCTGCGGCACCGCATCGGACACACCGCAGTGGGTCAAGGCCATCGACTGGCTAACTGCCTACGCACCCCGAGGGACCGTGGTCAACCTCAGCTCTGGGCTCTACGCACGCGACGCGAACAAGAACATCGTCTGCGGCGCCTACACGGACGATGCCGTGGAGAACTCGATTCGCAAGGCATACAACGCCGGCATCATCGTCGTCGTCTCAGCGATGAACGACGGTTGCAACGCCGCCTACTACACGCCTACACGGATGGCAGAGGCCTTCGTGGTCGGCGCCACAGACAGCTCGCTGTTGCCGAGCGGCAAGGACGCGAGGGCTTGGTTCTCGCGCTACGGCACCACCATTTCGACGTTCAGCCCCGGCACCAATGTCGCCGTCATGAATTTCGATGGCACGCCGGTCTTGCGGTCTGGAACATCGTTCGCCGCACCGTACATGGCGGGCATCTTCGCTGCAGGCTGCCAGGTGTTGGGGACCTACTGCAACACCATGCCGAACTCCGGGTCCATCTTCAACCTGCTCAAGGGGACGGGGACGATGAACACGGTCGTGGAGCCGAATGGCGGGCCGCTGCCGGGTGGGTCGCCTTCGAGGTTCATTTCGAGAGGCGTTTGGTAGTTGAGCCGCCCCCGAGGAAGAACATGCGAGCACATCGCTGTGCGGCAGCAGCGCTGCTGCTCCTGAATCTCAGCTCCTGTGGCGGAGGCGGGGATGGCTTGGCCGCACCGAGGCCTTTGGACTTCTCGATCGTGGACAGCTCGGCCTACGGCTCAATTGGGAATATCCGCAAACCGGACTTCACCACATCGAGGACCGATGCCGAGTGGCGCGCATTGTGGGCCGAATACAAGGGCAGCGACGGCAAACCCGTTCCAACCATCGACTTCCAGTCGCTTATGGTTGTCGGTATCTTCGGTGGCGAAAAATCCGTTGGTTGCACCATCGCCGAGGTCAAGCGGGTCGTCCAAGAGGAAGCCGCAGTCCGGGTGGAATACACGGAGGGCGTTTCGCCTGGCGTGGCATCGCGCCGATTTGCGTGCGGGGCATCTTCTGCGAGGCCCGCGGTTGTAGCAGCCATTCCGCGCTCACCACTTCCTGTTTGGTTCCTGAAAGTCGACCAACCACCCCCGCCACCAACGGCCGCCGCAAGTCCGACGTACATCGAAAACTCCTACATCGTCACGTTCAAGCCTTCGAGCGGGTCGTACAAGTCTCCCATCTGGCCTCCTGTTGAAGGCAGGCCACGCGGCTTCGACAACGGCGTCCCGTTCGGCGAGCCCAGCACGGGGCAGAGCAAGGCAGCTCTCGCCGTCGAACTCGGTATTCGCGGCGATGTCGTCTACATCCTCGAGGCGATCAATGGCGCGGTGCTGAGCATCGATGCAGCGGACGCCGAGCGCCTGCGCAAGGACCCGCGCGTGCTCAGCGTGGACCAGAACGCGCTCGGTTCCGGCGCTTGAGCGCCAAACGTTCGCGGTACTTCCCCCAACACCATTAACAACACGAAGAAGCTTCAAGTGAAACCATTCAATTGGGTCCTCCTCATTGCGTCGACCGGCGCCCCGGTGCCGGCGGGCACCCCATCGCGTTTCATCTCAAGGGGCGCTTGGTGACTCGCGCGCGCCTGCAACACCTCTTCGCCGCCGCGTGCCTGCTGCCTGCAGCCGCCTGGGCCGACTACTGGATCGACGCCGTGCAGTACTGGGAGAGCACCTTCCACGGCAGCGACGAACACCACATTGGCTACGACTCCGCCGTGGCCGCGGCGCAAGCCGGCGTCAAGGACTGGTGCGTCTACAGCGGCGAGCCGTCCACCACCTGCTACTTCGTCGGGCTGGACGCCAGCAACAACATCATGGTCCACACCCGCCTCGGCTCGTGGACCCAGGGCTACGTGTACCAGTACTACGCCTGCCCCACCGGCGGCCAGGGCGGCATGGTCAACGGCAAGTCGACGCCGGTGTGCTGGTTCTGGGGCGTGAACCCGCCGGCTCCACCGCCGCCCCCACCACCGCCGCCCGCGCCCTTTCCCCCCGAAGGCTGCGCGGCCGGCGCCAACGGGTTTTTCGCGTGCCCGGGCTCCACACCTATCACCACACCGCCTCCGGTCAACACACCGCTGCAAAACCTGGGCGACCCCAAGCCGCCACCGGTGGCGGCGGACCCGCGTGGCATCGCTGACTCGGGCGAGGGCTCCACACCCGGCGACTTCGGCATCGAGCAGTCCTCGATGTGCCCCGCCAATGCAGTTGGCAACCCCATCAACATCGCCACCGGCAACAAGTACCAGCAGGAGCTGGACTACGCGGACCGCAGCTTCGTGTTCGCGCGCCACTACAACTCGGGGCTCAAGGCTTGGACGCACAGCTACTCCATGCGCGTGTGGTCGTACCCCGCCAGCGGCACAGCCGTCGTGGTGCGCCCGGACGGCAAGACGCTGGTGTTCACGGGCACCGGCAGCGGCGAATGGCAGTCCAACGCCACCGTCACCGAACGCTTGTTCAGCGTTGCCTCACCTGCGGGCGCAGCGTGGAAGCTCGTCACGGGCGACGACACAGTGGAGCTGTACACCAGCGACGGCCTGCCGCTGGAGCTGGCCAGCCGCGGCAACCGGCGCCTGCGCATGCAATACGCGGCCGGCCAGTTGAAAGCCGTGGTGGACGATTTCGGGCGGCAGCTGCAGTTCGCGTACGACGCGCAGTCGCGCATAGCCGCCATCACGCCGCCGGACGCGCAGCCCGTGCGCTACGAGTACAACGGCAACGGCTTCCTGGCCAAGGCCAGCTATGCCGATAGCACGAGCCGGCAGTACGTCTACGAGGACAGCCGGTACAAGTACGCGCTGACTGGCCTCGTCGACGAAACTGGCACGCGGCTTGCCACTTGGGCATACGACGATCGCTCGCGAGCAGTGAAGAGCGAGCATGCCGGCGGCGCAATGGCCCACGCCATCTCGTACGACCCTTCGGGCTTGCTCGTGCAGGTGACCAACCCACTCGGCGCGCAGCGCTTGCTGCAGCGGCAAAGCATCGGCGGCAAGTTGCTGTTCGCGGGCGGCTCGGCGCCGTGCGCAGGCTGCAGCGGCGACGCCGCGGCCAAGGCCTTCGACGCGCGTGGCAGCACCATCGAGCACAAGGACTTCGCGGGCGTATCCACGCGCTACCAGTACGACGCACGCGGCCTGCCGGTGGCCATCGTCCGCGCGGCGGGGCAGCCGGGCGAGCGCACCACGGCCATCCAGTGGCACCCCACGCTGAGCGTGCCCGTCGGCATCACAGAGGAGGGGCGCACCTCGTCCTTCATCTACGACAGCGCGGGCAGCCTTCTGGAGCGCACGGTCGTCGACACCGCGACGGGCGAGTCGCGCACGTGGCGGTGGACGTACGGCAATGCAGGGCTGGTTGAAACGGCGGTGGACCCGAAGGGGCGCACCTGGCGCATCGGGTACGACAGCTTGGGCAACAGGGCCAGCATCACCAACCCGAAAGGGGAAACCACCACATACACGCACGATGCCGCAGGGCGCGTGCTGAGCGAAACGCGCCCCAACGGTTTGCGCACGGACTACGCGTATGACCTGCGCGGCCGCCTGCTGCGTGAAACCCGGCAAGGCGAGGCGACTTCCTATTCGTACACACCTGCAGGCCTGCTCGCCAGTGTCACGCTGCCCACCGGCTACTCGGTCAACTACGCGTACAACGCCGCGCAGCAGTTGGTGGGCGCCGCGGACAACCGGGGCGCCTCTGTCGTCATCGGCGTGGATGCGGCCGGCAACCCGGTACGGCACGAGGTGCGCGACGCGGGTGGCAACATCGCCGCAGCCACGTACCGCGCGTTCAACAGCCTCGGCCAACTAACCGCAGTGCAGGGCGCGGCCGGCCACGCCACGCGCTTCGAGCACGACGCCAATGGCGAACTGGCCGCGGTCGTCGACCCGCTCAACCAACGCACGCAACATGCGCTCGACGCGCTGCGGCGGCCGGCGGGCACAACGCTCGCCGACGGCAGCACCACTTCGCAGACGTGGGGCAAATTGGGGCAACTGGCCGGCGTCGTCGACCCGAAGGGCGTTGGTACGGGGTTCACGTACAACGCCTTCCTCGAAGTGCTTTCGGAAAGCAGCCCGGACATCGGCGCCCTGAAGTACACGCGCGATGCAGCCGGTGACGTGGTCACCAGTGAAGACGCGAAGCACCAGGTCACGCGCTACGAACGGGATGCGTTGGGGCGGCCTGTGCTGGTGCGTTGGCACGACGGGACGACCACGAGCTTGAGCTACGACTCGCTCGGCAAGTTGGCGGCGCACCAGGACCCGTCCGGCTCCACCACGTACACGCGCGACCTGCAGGGCCGCACGCTCGTGATGGAGCAGGCTGTTGCGGACAACACCGCCAGCCCCAGCAAGTACCGCGTTGCTTACGAGTACGCCAACGGCGAGCTCGCAACGATCACTTTCCCAAGCGGCATGAAGGTGCAGTATGTCCGCACGCTTGGCCGCGTCACGCAGATCAACGTGGCAGCGGGCCGTTCCGGCCCGGTGCCGTTCGTCTCCAACATCGGCTACACCGCACTGGGGCAGCCGAAGCAGTGGCTGTGGAGCAATGGGGACAACGCCAGCCGCAGCTTTGATGCGGACGGGCGCATCATCGGCAACGAGTTTGCCTCGTACTCGTACAACGCCTTGGGCCAGATCACCGGCGTGACGCAGCACTTGTGGTCGCAGGCGGGCAGGGCTGCGCCGATGCGAACTGCGGTCACGTGGTCGGCTGCCTACGACAGCAGGGGGCGCCTGACCAGTTTCACTCGCGCAGGTGCGGGCAGCACGTTCGAGTACGACGCGAACGGGAACAGGCTTGCGTCCCGCGAGACGGCTTCGGGGGCTGTGGATCTTGAAGGCCAGTTCACCACGGATGCCGCCTCGCAGACTGTGGCGCAGAGTCTTCGTGTCGAAGCTTCGAGCAACCGGCTGCTGGGCGTCACGCAGCAGACCACCACCGTCAGTGGTACATCGACCAGCACCGTCACGGCGTCGGCGAGCTTCGCGCCCGACGAGAACGGCGCGCAGACGACGGATGGCCTGCGCACCTTCGTGTACGACGCCACCGGGCGCATGTCGAAGGCGGAGATCATTCGCGGCGGTGAGGCTGCCAGCGTCATCTACCTGACCAATGCGTTGGGGCAACGCGTCTTCAAGAGCGAGCCGCAGGTGGAGCAGCTCGCGCCGAGCGAGAAGACGCTGAGCCGGGACTTCGTGTCGTGGTTGAAGACGAATTTCAGTTGGTTGTTCGGCAAGGGTGGTTCGCGTTCGCTGTTGGGGACGGCCTATGTCTATAACGATGCGCGAAACTTGATCGGTGAGTACGACAACGGCACTTCGACTGCGAGGGGGGCTGTGGAGTACATCTACTTGCCGGTTGAGGGCGGGCGCCCTGTCCTCGTTGGCATGTACCGCGGCGGTGTGCTGTACGCGATCCACACTGACCAAATCGGCACACCTCGTGTGGTGACCGACCCCTCCAAGAACCCTGTGTGGCAATGGACGTATAGCGCGTTCGGCAACAACAAGCCGACGGGGATCCTCAGCGCGTCCTCCGCCGCGCTGAAGGCGACTCCGCCGGCTGTCGAGCTCAACAAGCGTTTCGACGGGCAGTACTACGACGCCGAGACGGGGCTCTTCTACAACGACCAGCGCACCTACTGCCCGGGCTGCGGTCGCTTTATGCAGCCGGATCCCCTGGGTCTCCATGCAGGCTGGAACAGGATCACCTACGTAGGTGGGAATCCCCTCAGCTTCATTGATCCCTTCGGGTTGAGAACTGGCGTGACAATTTGGCAGCCGGTTGGTTGGGGTGAGTCCTCCTTCGGTCACGTATCCGTCGACATCAATGGGACAACGTTCTCGTTTGGCCCCGGAGGAATGACGAAGATGCCGACGTCGGAATACACCTCAAAAAATGACTTTCGATCGGGCACGGAGCTAGAACTGCCCCTGACGCCACAGCAAGAAGCTGCGTTGCAGCAGTGCCTCTCGAGGCCGCAAGGAGACTACAACGTGGCGTCCAACAATTGCGGGAGCCCAGTGCAACGCTGCCTGAGCGCTTTGGGAGTTAATACCGGTAATCAGACGTTGCCGGCATCTTTGGGTAACAAGCTGATTGAAATGGGGCTGGTCAAGGGTATAAAGGAATACCCTCAGTCAAAACCCAGCACAGGAACGAGTGCACCATGGGCAAGATAAAGCGCGTACTCACGATCCCCGCGGCACTGGCCGTACTGGCGGTGATGTATCTCGTCGTCCGCATCGGTGCCAGCGCTATGCAAGGCTATTCGTGGCAAGAGATGGATTGGCAGCAGCGCGGCACCACATCGATCGCGGATTTCTTCAAGGCGAGCGACATTGGAAAACGCGACGTGGCGAAGGCAGGCAAGGACTGCGTGGAGTACTACGCTTACAAGGATGGTTTGCCAGTGAAGACAGTTTGTCCCAGGTGAGAGCTTAGTTTGGGCGCGTCGATCGCAGCGAGCCTGCGGTGAAAGGCAGGCACTACGCGCGAGGTGCCTTGGTCATCAGCAGCTTCACTGAACAATGCAGTTTCGGAGATCGCGGATTGGCAGTCACTAATGAACAGGCGGTTCATGCGCGCAATTGGGGAGGAGTCAGGTCGACTTACACAGCCGTCTTCCGAGGCCTCACCAGCTGGCTGCGTACAGCAGCCCTCCTGCTCCCTTTCCTCACCACCCTCGCTCGCGCCGACCCACCCCAGATCGACTTCGTCTACTTCGGCGACAACGACTGCCCGCCGTGCATGTACTGGCGCGCCACCGAACTCCCCAAGCTCAAGAAGCTCCCCGAGTTCGCCCAGATGCGGTTCACGCACGTCATCAAGCCGATACGCGCCACCGTCCCCGCCGCCGACGCCTTTCCCCCGCAGATTCGCCACCTGCAGCCGGTGCTCGCACAAGCAGCGAACGGCGTCACCGGCTCACCCCAGCTCGCGATCCTGGCCGACGGCAAGCTGGTCGACTACTGGATCGGGATCTCCACATCCAGGAGCGACGCATCCGACATCGCCGCCACCGTTCGTGCACTCATGGCCGGTGAGCCTGCGCCCCGCGCCACGTGCAAGAAGCTGGCGTCCTCTACGGCATGCCTCACACCCGGGTAGCCTGGAGCTATAATAATCCCGCAAATCTCACATTTGCGGGATTAATAGGTGCCCATGCACAACTTGCAACGGCAACGGCTGAGGTTGCTCCGAGAGAAGCGCGGCCTTTCGCAGGACGCGCTGGCTGCGGCCATGGAGTTGCCCGATCGGCAAGCGCTTTCAGACATTGAGAACGGCGCCCGCGAGGTGAGTCCTGAGGAACTTGCCAGGGCCGCGAAGGCACTCGGCACGACGGTTTTTGCGATTGCGGACCCGCTGCAATTGGTAGGCGAAGGGGTGTTCAGTTGGCGCCAGAAAAACGTGCCGCGCCACGAGCTCGATGCCTATGAAGAACAGGCCGGCCGCTGGATTGCTGCGTTTCGCTATCTAAGCCAAAAGAAGGGCGACCCCGTCAACTCAGGAGTGCGCCAGATCGACCTTGACCATCGCAGCACATTCGAAGATGCGCAGAGTCAGGGTGAAAGCATCGCGAAGTTGATGAATCTCGGCGAGATTCCCGCTCAGACTCTTTCGCAGGCGCTCGAGAACCTTCTCGACACCGTGGTTCTTTACGTCGATGCCATTCCCGGCGTATCGGGGGCTGCCTGTCGTGTCGGTGCGCTCAACACCATTCTTGTCAATCGCAATGAGCCCCCCGGGCGCCGTGCGTTCGACCTCGCGCACGAGTTCTTCCACCTTCTGACCTGGCATTCAATGCCTCCGCACCACATCGATGAAGCGGGCAGAGGGGACTACAAGTACAAGCGGATCGAGCAATTGGCTGACAACTTCGCCGCTGGCTTGTTGATGCCTGCGGCAACGATCCAACAGATCGTCGAGCACCATCCGCTTCCAAAGGAGGCCGAGCTCGCTGCATGGATCGCAGCCGCGGCACGGTACATGTCTGTCAGCCCGCAGGCAATGCTTTGGCGCCTCGTCAACCTGGGCCACGTGTCAAAAGCCGCCGGCGAGCGAGTGAGTCTCGAGAGGGAGCGGTCCGGGCCGGGGGACTCCAAGCCCCCCCTCTTTGGCCGACGCTTCCTGGGCGTGCTGTCGTGGGCCATCGACAAGGGCGAAATTTCCGTTCGACGCGCTGCTGCGCTGACAGGCGTTTCGGTTGATCGTCTCGCATCGATATTCAAGGCCAACGAAGTTGCGTGTCCGTATGAGCTTTGATTGCGCCCCGTGTTTCAGCACCAGTCCATCGTCCTCATCGACACCAATGTCATCATCGAAGCACGGCGCACGGGCGTACTGAGGCCATTGGCCGAGTACTTCACCTTGCATACCGTGGAGACGGTGATCACCGAGACCCAGACAGGCGCTCAAAACCGCGAGGAAAGCGACAACATTTCGGAACCCGAACTGCGCTCGCACTTCGGGACGATCTATGAAGTGTCGGAAGTGGAGCGCGCCGCGTTCGTTGCGAAGGGAGGCGGCATTCTGCTGGACGCCGGCGAGCTTGACTTGCTGGTCTATGCGAGCCAGTTCAGAGCCAGTGCGGTAACACCGAGAAATGTCGCAGCTCAAGACCGACTTGTACCTGGGCAAGCTGTGAACGTTTTCGGCGGGAGCTGATTGGAAGCGGCTAATGAATTCGTAGTTGATGCGCGCGCGGGGAGGGACGCCCCCTAGACTTCAGTCTGGTGCCGCGACCGACCTCCAGGCACTTCTTTCATCGTAGATTCCGCTCCGGCTCCAACAACAACCGGGACGGACCCATGCCCAGCACGCCAAACACCCTCACGCTTTCAATGCTCGCGCTGGACGAGTCCAGGACAAAGTTGGAAGTGTCCCTGGCGGCAGGCGGGTTCACGGGCCGCGCGAGCTGTTTTGTCGATCCGGATTCGATCAGGGCAGCAGCTAAGCGCTTCGCGGTGTTTCCGTTCTCGGTGCACGAGCCCGCCGTCTTCGCGTCCGGCTATCGCGCGGGCAACGCCGGTGCGTTCACGCAAGTGCACATCCAGATATCGGAACGCGTCTTCAGCGCGCCCGACATGGTGGGCCTGAGTGTGTTGCTCGCGCACCCTGTCGACACCGAAGTCGAGGTCGTCCAGGCGAAGCTCGATTGCGTCGTCCCCACCACCCATCAACGCCTGCAGGAGCTGGCCACCGCGCTGACGGCGATGATCACCAAGCCCGACGGAATGCCGCACGTCGTGAACCTGGACTGACGGCGCCTGCTCCTTCTACAAGACCAGGAAGGGCTTGGCCCCGGCGTGGGTGAGGTCCAGGTAGGAGCGCGCCTCGTAGCACTCGATGCCGCTCAGGTGCCCGAGGTTGTTGTACACGCCGATGCCCACGAGCGCCTCGCTGAGGTCGTGCCCGTCCAGCGCCAGCAACTTGATCGCCTGGTGCACCTTGTCCGGCGTGGGCTTGTAGTGGCCGCTGTTGTTCTCGATCCAGCGCAGCTTGCCGGCGATGATGGTCATCATCCCGGCCGACGTCACCTCGCGTCCCGAATTGAACGAGGAATGGTTGAAGAACGCGAAGCCGTCCTCGACCTCGCCCTTCGAGATGAAGAGGTTGCCGTACGAGTCCATCGCGTACATCCAGTGCTCGCGGTCGAACCCTGAAACCCCCAGCCAGTCGTTGGGCATGCGCTCGCGCGCGGGAAAGGGCTTTTGCGTGGTCGAGGCCGGCACGTCGGGGGAGGTGGCGTGGCACAGAAGGCAGTCGTCGTTGAGCACCATCATCTTGTCCAGGCGCTGCGCCTTCTTCAGGTACTGCACCGCGCCGCCGTTCACCAGCTTGTCGAGCTTGATGTAGTCCTTCAGGTCGAGGTCGTGCAGCTTGGTCTTGTTCTTCTTCTTGAGCTCCTTGACGTCGCTGCTGAGCCCGCTGCCGGCAATCGCCCGGGTCTTGCCCGACTTCAGCCAGCTGTCGCGCTCGAGGTTGTAGCCGGGTGACAGGGTCTTGGCATGCCTCAGGCGCTCGCCGCCCTCGAGGCTGCGCACCTTGTGCCGGTCGAACTCCGTCCTCGTCCACAGCTGTGGGTCCATCACCGCGAGCGCGTCGAGGCACTCCTCGGCCACCGCCAGGATCGCCTTCTTGCGGTCGTGCAGGTTCGTGTTCAGGATGGTGGGCTGAAGGAAGCGCTCCTTGTAGAGGCTCTTGCGCTCCTTCTTCTTCAGCCAGTTCTTGCACGCGACGAACAGGTTCGCCGTCAGCTGGATCTTGCCGGCGTCGCTGGCGCCGTTCCACTGCGCTTCGTACGTCACGAATGCCTGGTCGATCTCCTGGATCTTGGAGCCGCGCGCTTCCGGGTCGCCGTCAAGGCCCGTCTTGCCCTTGAAGATCACGAAGCTTGTCTTGATTTTCATTCGTCCCCGCCTCCCGCTCGCGCCGCAACAACGCACATCGAATTCGATCCTGATGTGTGATCTTCTTTCAAGCAATGACTAGCCGAAACCATTTGCAACCAATCGCTACGCGTCGGCAGCGTTGCGGCTACGCTTGAAAGATGCAGAACCCCCCTGCCGCAGGCGCGCGCCGCGCCGTTCTCGCATCGGGCGTTGCACTTGTCCTGGCACGCGCCGGCGATGCCGCCGCGCAGGCCGCACCCGCCGTGCTCGCCGTGCTGGCGACCGCCTCCGAGCACGACGACGCGGGCACTGCCCGCAGTTTCAAGCGCGTGCTGGAAACCTCCGGCATGGTCCAGGGCAAGGACTTCGTGCTGGAGTTCTTCTGGGCCGGTGGCGACTACAAACGCTTTCCCGGGCTCGCGCGCGCTGCCGTTGCCGCAAAGCCTGCGGCCATCCTGGTCACCACGGCGGCCGCCGCACTCGCCGCGAAGCACGCCACCAGCACCATCCCCATCGTGATGTTCGGCATCAACGACCCCGTGGGCAGCGGCCTCGTGGCGAGCTTTGCGCAACCGGGCGGCAACATCACGGGCACGGCCAGCATGACGGAAGACTACGTCGGCAAGCTGCTCGAGCTCACGCGTGAAGCGCTGCCCGGCACGAAGCGCATCGCCGTCCTGCTGAACCCGCTGAACCCTTCCAATCGCCCGATCTTCCGCACGTTCGAGCGCCTGGCCCGCAGGGACGGCATTGCCGCGCAGGCCGTCGAGATCAGCGCGCCCGAGCAGATCGAGCCTGCATTGGCGCAGCTCGCCCGTCGCCGCCCCGACGCGATGATCACGGGGCTGGACAGCAGCCTCACCGCCGCTCGCGCGCACTTCGCCGCGTTCTCGGCGGCGCAGGGCGTGCCCATCGTCAGCGTCGACGGCAACTTCAGCACCTCGGGTGCGCTGGTCACGTACACCGCGGAATATGCGTTGGCCAAGATGGCATCGGTGTATGTCCGCAAGATCCTCGCCGGCGCGCGGCCGCAGGACCTGCCCGTGCAGCAGCCCACCAGCTTCACGCTGGCCGTGAACATGAAGGTGGCGCAGGCGCTGGGCGTGAAGGTGCCGCAGACGTTGCTGGTGCGGGCTACGCGGGTGATCGAGTGAACGCCATTGCCCGCTTCGTCGTCACCCTCGTGGCCGTCGCCTTGCTCGGCGCCATCACGCTGGTTGCGTACAAGGCGGCGAAACCCGGCCAGCAGCGCGTCGAGCTGCTCGACCCCGCGAAGGTCATCATCCTGCGCACGCCCGGCGGCATGCTCGAAGTGGCAACGCTCAAGAAGGTGGAGGAGTTCGGTTGGCAGGCGCGGTACGAATGCCCGCTGATCGACTGCTCGTCCATTCTGCAGCCCACCATCTCGCGCGTGCGCGTTCCCGTGCACTACGTCTACCGCGTCCCGCTCGCCGAGACGTGGGAGCTGCAGCTCAATGGCGATCACTACGAGTTGACGGTGCCCGCCTTGCAGCCGGCCAGCCCGGTCGCATTCGACACGGGCAAGCTCGAGGTCGAGTCGCAGCGCGGCTGGCTCAGCCCCACGCAGGCCAGCAACGAGCGCTCGCTCATGCGCCAACTCGGCCCCGAACTCGATCGCCGAGCGGGGCAGGACGCTTACCTGCGCGCCGTGCAGCCCCATGCCGCGCAAACCGTGCAGGAGTTCGCGCGCAAGTGGATGAAGGAGCAGGGGCGGGCGGAGAAGCTGCCGGTGAGGGTGCAGTTCCGGTATTCGCCTTGAGATTTCAGCTTCTCGCCTCTCGCGCCACGAAGTCCCTGCGATACTGCTGCGGGCTCACGCCCACCAGCTTCCTGAAGTGCCGCCGGCACGGCAACACGCCGCCGAAACCGCACTGCTGCGCCACCTGCTCGACCGACAACGCACTGGCCTCCAGCAGCGCCTGCGCCTTGCGCACGCGCTGCTCGTTCAACCACTGCAGCGGGCTCATGCCCATCTCGTCCTGGAAGCGGCGCGAGAGGGAGCGGGTTGTCAGGCCGGCACGTTCGGCCAGCGCAGTCACGGTCAGCGGCTCGTCCAGGTGCTCGATGGCCCATGTGCACACCGGCCCCAGGTGCCGCGTGCGCGTAGGCGGCATCGGCCGCGCGATCACCTGCGCTTGTGCGCCGTTGCGATGCGGGCTGGCCACGAGCAACTTCGCGACCGAGTTGGCCACGCGCTCGCCGAAGTCGTGCCGCACGATGTGCAGGCACATGTCGATACCGGCCGTCGCACCGGCGGACGTCACCACGTCGCCGTGGTCTACGTACAGCGCGTTCGGGTCCACCTTCACTTTCGGGAAGCGCGCGGAGAATTCCGCCGCCAGCGCCCAGTGCGTGGTGGCAGTGCGGTGGTTCAGCAAGCCCGTCTGCGCGAGGTAGAACGCGCCGGTGCAGATGGATGCGAGCCTAGCGCCACGCGCGTGGGCGCGCAGCACCGCGTCGATCAACTGCGGCGGCGCTGGTGCGCCCACGTCGTCCAGGCCGGGCAGCATCACGGTGTCGGCCTCGTCCAGCGCGTCCAGCCCGCGCGCGGCGCGCACCTCCATGCCGTGGCCTTCGTACACCTGCCCGGCCTCCAGGCCCGCAATGGTGACCTGGTAGCGACTGCGCGTGACGCGCCGGAACACCTGCACGGGCACCATCAAGTCGAAAGCCACGACGCCCGGCGTCGCGACGACCACAACTCGGTGCGGTGTGTCCATGCCCCGTACTTTGCCAGCGGCCGGCCCGCCTTGCACTGGGCGCCGCAATATGTCCGAAATCGATGCTGTCCTGTCCGCCGCCGGCGCGGCGCAAACGCGCTTCGCTTCCTAGACTGGTCCGCATGCAAGCCAAAGCCCTTTCCTACCCGCTCGCGTCGACGGCCGTGCTCTTCGTCGACCCCCTGAACGATTTCATCTCCGAAGGCGGCAAGATGTGGCCGTACCTCAAGGACAACGCGGCGCGGGTCAACCTGCTGCCCAACCTGCGCCGCCTGCAGTCGGCCGCGCGGGCGGCGGGCGTGCGCGTGGGGTTCGTGCCGCACCGCCGCTGGCGCGAGGGCGACTACGAGGGCTGGCGCTTCACCAACTTCACGCACCGCAAGACGGCGGAGCACCGCTTCTTCGCGGCGGGCACGTGGGGCGGCGAGTGGCACCCGGACTTCGTGCCGAAGCCCGGCGACATGGTGTGCAAGGAGCACTGGACGCACAGCGGCTTCGCCAACACCGACCTCGACACGCTGCTCAAGCTGCATGGCGTGAGCCACATCGTGCTGTGCGGCATGCGCACCAACGCCTGCTATGAAGCGACGGCGCGGTATGCGGTGGAGCTGGGCTACCACCTCACGATGGTGAAGGACGCGACGGCGGCTTTCCTGAAGGAGGAGATGGACGCCACGTTCCTCAATGCGGGGCCGTATGCGCACGAGATGGTGGTGACCGAAGACGTGGTGGCTGCCTTCGCCGCCGCGGCTGCGTAGCCGGGTGCGAAACCGCACATTGCCCGTTTCGCCGGCCCGGGTAAGCTCGGGGGCAACATGGACAGGTCGCTGTGCACGAGGCGTGGTGCAGCTTGTGGCGCACTCTTGCTTGCGCTGCATCCGCTTGCCTGCATCGCGCAGGCCGGCCCCGCGCGCATCGAGCTCCTCTACACCGGCTCCGAAAAGGAGGGCGCCCGGGTCGCCGCCGCCTTCCGGTCGCTGCTCCAGGGCGTCGGCCTCGCCGACGGCAAGGACTACGTCCTCGACTACACCTGGGCCGACGGCCACTACGAGCGTTTCCCGGCACTGGCGCAATCGGCAGCTGCCCGCAAGCCGGCGTTGATCCTGGTGACCACGATCGCGTCGGCGCGGGCCGCGCAGCAGGCAACCAGCACCATCCCCATCGTGATGACGGGCCTGAACGACCCGGTCGGCAACCGGCTCGTTGCGAGCTATGCGCAGCCGGGCGGCAACATCACGGGCACGGCGAGCATGTCCGACGACTACATCGGCAAGCTGCTCGAACTGGCGCGCGAGATCATCCCCGGCACGAAGCGCATCGCGGTGCTGGTCAACCCGCTCAATACCTCGAACGGGCCCATCTTCCGCACCTTCGCGCAACTGGCTCGCAGCGCGGGCATCGCCGCGGACATGGTGGAGATCAGTGCGCCCGAGCAGATCGACGCGGCACTCGCGGCGCTGTTGAAGAATCGGCCGGACGCCCTCATCACCGGCCTGGACAGCAGCCACGTCGCGTATCGCGCGCGCTTCGCCCAGTTCGCGTCCACGCATGCGATCCCGATCGTGAGCGTCGACGGCAATTTCTCGGAGTCGGGCGCGGTGGTCACGTACACCGCGCAGGCCGCGCTGGCGCGCATGGCGGTCGTCTACGTGCAGAAGATACTCGCGGGCGCCAAGCCCGCGGACCTTCCCGTGCAGCAGCCCACCAGCTTCGACCTCGTCGTCAACATGCGCGTGGCGCAGGCGCTCAAGCTGAAGGTGCCGCAAACGGTGCTGATGCGGGCGACGAGGCTGATCGAGTAGCCGGCCGCCAGCCGGTCACCATCGGCGTCAGAAGACCGACACCCCCGTGCGCCCCGCGAACATCTCCAGCGCCTTCATCCCCAGCAGCGAATTGCCGCTGTGTTCCAGCGCCGGCGACCACACGCACAGCGTCAGCTTGTCCGGCACCACGGCCACGATGCCGCCACCCACGCCGCTCTTGCACGGCAGGCCGATGCGGAAGGCGAACTCGCCCGCCGCGTCGTACGTGCCGCACGTGAGCATCAACGCGTTGACGCGCCGCGCCTGCTTCTCGGTCAGCACTTGCTCGCCCGAGTACGGGTGCTGGCCGTCGCGGCACAGGTAGCCCGCGGCGCGCGCCAGTTGCAGGCAGCTCATGCGGATCGAGCAGTGGTGGAAGTACGCGTCCAGCACCGGGCCCACGTCGTTGTCGATGCGGCCGAAGCTTTTCATGAAGTTGGCCAGCGCGATGTTGCGAAAGCCCGTTGCCGCCTCCGACGCCGCCACTTCGTCGTCGAAAGCGATCGGCTCGCCGCACAGGCTGGTGAGCAGGCCCAGCATGTGCGCCTTCGCATCGAACAGGCTCACCAGCCTGTCGGTGACGGCAATGGCCCCCGCGTTGATGAAGGGGTTGCGCGGGATCCCTTGCTCCGATTCCAGCTGCACGAGCGAGTTGAATGGGTTGCCCGAAGGCTCGCGCCCGATGCGCTCCCACAGCTTCTCGCCCATTGCCTGCATGCCCAGCGTGAGCGCGAAGAGCTTGCTGATGCTCTGGATGGAAAACGGCGTGGTGCTGTCGCCCGCGTGCGCCTCCTGCCCGTCGCACGTGCGCAGCGCGATGCCGAACTGAGCGGCCGGCACACGCGCCAGCGCCGGGATGTAGGAGGCTACTTGACCGGCCTTTCCCAGCTCGGGGCGCAGCGTGTCGACGATGTCTTCGAGCAGGAGTTGGTAGTCCATGGCGGCTGACAACGTTGAAGCAGCGTTGTAGCATGCGCTTCATCCCTTCAACCACCGACGGAGAGGATCAGATGGCGAAAAAACCAGTCAAGGACGCTGACGAAGGCGTCTACAAGATCGTGGAAGTGGTCGGCACCAGCAAGACCAGCTGGGAAGACGCCGCCAGCAACGCGGTCAAGACGGCGGCCAAGACGCTGCGCGACCTGCGCATCGCCGAGATCACCAAGCTGGACATGAAGGTGGATGGCGGCAAGGTGGTCGCGTACCGCGCCCGCGTGTCGCTGTCGTTCAAGTACGACGGCTGACCGGGGCGGCGCCGCGCCGCCCCTGGGTCTCATCACACCTCCCGCGCCACCCGCCGCCACACGGTGAAGGGGCTCACGGGGTGGACCAGCTGCGGCGCGATGATCCACACCGCGCTGATGAACAGCAGCAGCCCGCGCTGCATCAGCGCGTAAGGCACCAGGAACATCAGCAGCCAGCCGCGCGAGGCGAGGTCCATGTATTGCATCAGGCCGTACAGGCTCGCCCCGACCACGATGCCGAACAGGTAGAACACCGTCCCCTGCATCGACCGCTCGGCGGCGAAGAGCGTGCGCAACGACTCGCGGCTCTTGCCCAGCGAGCGGCCGCGCATGAACAGCAGCGACGTGAAGCCGAAGAACGGCACGACGATCGGCAGGCAGAAAGCCGCCAGCGGCTGGAAGTCGCCGTTCCAGACGTGGTGCGCCACCACGCCGAAGAAGACGGACGCGGCTGCCGCCGAGAGCAGGGCGAGGACGAGGCGCCTGAGTTGGTTGTGGGTGGTGCGTGACATGCCCCGGATGTTCGGGGTTGCCACGGTGTGAAGCTCAAGCCATAGTGGCAACCCGTGCCCGCGGAAGGAGAACGACCATGGCTCCAAGGCTCGTTGCACTCGCCCTGTGCCTGCTGTCCGCGTTTGCCGCGGCGCAGCCGTACCCAGCCAAACCCATCCGCCTTGTCGTGCCGCTGCAAGCCGGCACCGCCACCGACACGGTCGCCCGCACGCTCGCCATCCACGTGGGGCAGGCGCTCGGGCAGCCGGTCGTCGTGGAGAACAAGGCCGGGGCGGACGGAGCCATCGGAAGCGTGGACGTGAGCAAGGCGGCGCCCGACGGCTACACGATCCTGCTCGCCACCAACAGCCCGATGTCCGCGGTGCCGTCCCTGCGCAAGTCGCCACCCTACGACCCGGTGGCGGACTTCACGCCCATCACCGACATCGGCCGCTTCACCTTCTTCGTGGTCGTGCACCCTTCCGTGCCGGCCAACACGCTGAAGGAGCTGCTGGATTACGCAAAGGCGAACCCGGGCAAGGTGACCTATGCCAGCGGCAACACGACCGGCATCGTGACGATGGCATGGCTCGCCACGGCGGCAGGTGCGCAGATGGTCCACGTGCCGTACAAGGGCGAGCCGCAAGCGATGCCGGACCTCGTGGCCGGCCGAGTGCTCGCCATGGCCGCATCGGCCACCACTACCGCGCCGATGGTGCGCGAGGGCAAGCTGCGCGTGCTGGCCACCACGCTGCCGCGCCGCAGCCCCGTGCTGCCGGATGCGCCGACCATCCCCGAGGCCGGCTACCCGCAATTCGCGCTCACGTCGTGGGCAGGGCTGTTCGGCCCGGCGAAGATGCCGCGCGATGTGGTGGAACGCCTGAACCGCGAGTTCGCCGCGGTGATGGGCCTGCCCGAGGTGCTCGCCACGATGGAGAAGCACGGCTTCCTGCTCAACCCGTCGAAGCCCGCGGAGCTCGGCTCGCTCGTGAAGGAGCAGCTGGAGAATTACCGGCGCGTGCTGGCCGCGGCCGGCGTGCAGCCGGATTGACGGGCGAGCCTCAGCGCCGCGCCGCGATCCTGCGGCGGTCCTCGATGGCGTGCACCGCCCGGCGCAACTCCTCGCGATACGCCAGCAGTTCCGGCGGCCAGGCACGCAAGTCGGTACGTGTGCCCGTCGACGCACGCGTGGTGTGCAAATGGGAGGAAGCCTTTCGCTGGACCATGGCCCATCGTTGCGCAGCGGCCCTGCCGGCTGCGTAGGACAGCGACTTTCCGGCGCCTCCCTTTCGCCGTGGCTTGGCGCCGGAAGCTTTCCACGGCCTGGCTCTTCCGTGGCGGCGCCCGCGCGGTTAGCATCGTGCCCCGAGGGGCCATGAGGAGGGACGCTGGTACGGCGGCTGCAGTCAGGGCCGACGCCCCTTTCAACCCGAAAGGACCTGGCCCCATGAAACCCGCATTTGCAGCCGCAGCGCTGGCCGCCTGCGCCTTCTTCGGCGCAGCCCACGCGCAATCCGAATACAACCGCGTCCCCTCCGACGACCCGCAATACAGGCAGTGCCTGCGCTACGCATCCAACCGCTACACCGGCGGCGACGAGCCCAGCCCCGTGCGCGGGCAGACCAAGGTGCAGGCGTGGTGCACCTGCGTGTGGAACGAAACGCCGGACGACTTCCGCGGCAACCTCGTGAGCTTCTCCGAGTCCTCCCGCGGCGCGCGCATCAACAAGATGTGCGAGGCGTACGCCGACTGGAGCTGAGCGCCACGCTCACGACGGCAGCTTGCGCAGCACGAACGGGTGCGCAAGCGCCGCGCCGTCGCGCTGCCACGTGCCGCGAATCTCGCGCCCGCACGAGCCCTCGACGACGGCACCAACCCACGTCGCAAAGATGCGCCGGCCGTCGGCCGATTCCTCCATGCTGAACTCGCCGTCTTCCAGCTCGCCGGAGACCACGCCCTTGTCCCCGTTGCGGTTGATCGCGCCGCTCACGCTCGCGGTATAGAGCGGGTGCTTCTCGAAGAGGAGCGTGGCGCCTTGCGGCACGCCTTCGATCACGGCGTGCCACATGCCAAGCAGGTGCGGGACCTTCACATCGACCGGGCGCGGGCACTCCTGCGCGGCGGCGAACAAGGGTGACAGCAGCAGGAGCAGGCAGGCGACTTTCTTCACGCACAGGACTATAGTCGGCCGCACAACGGCCTCAGGAGCTCCCCAGTGCTGGACCTCGCAATCGTCGGCGCCGGCATCGGCGGCATCATCCACCTCGCGTACGCGCGCCGCGCCGGCTTGAGCGCTGTGGCGCTGGAGAAGCAGCCGGCGGTGGGCGGCCTCTGGCGCCAGTTGCCCGCGTGGCAGGACATCCAGATCAGCCCGCAGGACTGGACGCTGGGCGACCTGCCGCTCGAAGGGGCGATGCAGCCGCAGATCCTGGCGAACATCGAGGCGTGGGTGGGGCGGTTCGCGTTGCGGGATCACATTCGGCTGGGCACGCCGGTGCTGAAGGCGCGCCATGACGGCCAGGCGTGGGTGCTCGAGACACCGAGCGAAGTGGTGCGCGCGCACCATCTCGTGTGCGCCACGGGTGCGCACAACGTGCCCGTCATCCCCGCGGTGCGTCGCGAGAACGCGCAGGTGCAAGAGCTGCATTCGAGCGCGTTGCGCGACGCGTCGTCCATTGCGGGCAAGAGCGTGCTGGTGGTCGGCGGCGGCGCTTCCGCCCTCGACTTGCTGGACCTGTGCTTCTCCCAAGGTGCCGCGCGCGCAGTCTGGGCGCATCGCGGCGTGCGCTGGTTCATGCCGACGAAGAAGCCGAAGGTCGTCGCGGGCAGCGTGCGCGGCTTCGCCCGCTTGCAGGCGAGCGGCCTCTCGCACAAGGAGCAGAGCGCGCAGATCACCGCCGACATGCGCTCGCGCTACGCGAAGTTCGGGCTCGACGCGATCGCGCCGTCGCAAGACTTCGACGTGCTGCACCACCAGCTCTTCCCCGGCCGCTACCGCATGCTGGAGAACTTCGCGTCGATCGAGCGGCACGCGGCCACGGTGGAATGCATCGAAGGCCGCACCGTGTTGCTCTCCGACGGCACGCGCCTGCAGCCCGACCTGCTGCTGTGGGGCACGGGCTATGCGCTGGACCTGTCGTGGTTCGACGAGCCGCGGATCGCGCGCATCCGCACGCTCGACGAACTGGGCGCGCGCTGCGGCGGCATGTTCCGCAGCGTGGATGCGCCGAACCTGTACTTCCCCGGCGTGGGGCTCGACGGCATCGGTGCCACGGCATTCGTCTTCTCGCTGCTGGCGCGCACGGTGATGGCGCACATCCAGGGCAAGGCGGCCCTGACGATGGAGGCGGTGGACCACAACGTCAACCACCTCGACCTCGTTGCTTACCTCGCCGAGCGCGACCCCGCGAGCTTCCCGCCGCACGAGTGGCGCGAACGCTACCGCGCCATCGCGCTCGAAACGCCGGACGACCAGCCTTACCCGATGCCCTGAACGGACGCAGCCGCCTCGGTGGCCGCCGCCTTCTTCGCGAACTCGGCGCGCAGCGCCTTGAGCTTCTCGCGCGGGTCTTCCTTCGTCGTCGCCTTCTCCAGCGCCATCTCGGCAATGAAACGGCTGGGCTGCGCCGCGACGAATTCGCGGCCCTTCTTGCGCTTCTTGGTCCAGCTCACCGCGAGCGAGCGCTGCGCGCGCGTGATGCCCACGTACATCAGGCGCCGCTCTTCCTGGATGCGCTGCAGCGTGGCCTCGCTCACCGCGCCGCGGTCTTCCCCGTCTTCGGGCTTGAATGGCAGCAACCCTTCCACGCAGCCGGCCAGCACCACGTGCGGCCACTCCAGCCCCTTCGCGGCGTGCAGCGTGGAGAGCGTCACCACGTTCTGGTCCTTCTCGCGCTCGCTGATGGTGGACAGCAGCGAGATGGTCTGCGCCACCTCGATCAGCGACTTCTTCTCGCTGGCCATCGTCACGCCCGCGGCGTCGTCGATCTGGCCGCCGCAGCGCTGCGCCATCCAGTCGCAGAAGTCCATCACGTTGGTCCAGCGCGAGGCCGCGAGCTTCTCGTTCTCCTCGCTGTCGTAGAGGTGCTTCTCGTAGCCGATGTCCTTGAGCCACTCGTTCAGGAAAGTACGCGCGTCCTCGGCACCGTGGGTGTGGCGCGCGCGGAACTCGAGGTCGTTGATGTAGCGGCCGAACTCGTGCAGCGAGCCCACGGCGCGCGACGACAACGCCGACGACAGCGAGTTGGAGAAGAGCGCCTCGAACAGCGACAGCTTGTACTTCGATGCGAACGTGCCCAGCGACTGCAGCGTCTGGTGCCCGATGCCGCGCTTGGGCGTGGTCACCGCGCGCAGGAAGGCGGGGTCGTCGTCGTTGTTCACCCACAGGCGCAGCCACGCGCACAGGTCGCGGATCTCGGCGCGGTCGAAGAAGCTCTGGCCGCCCGACACCTTGTACGGGATCTGCGCCTTGCGCAGCGCCTGCTCCAGCACGCGCGCCTGGTGGTTGGCGCGGTACAGCACCGCGAAGTCCTTCCAGTCCTTGCCGAGGCCGTTGGCGCGGATCGACTGGATCCGCGCGACGGTGCGCTCGGCTTCGTGCTCCTCGTTGTCGCAGTCGACGATGCGCACCGGCTCGCCTTCGCCGAGCTCGGAGAACAGCGTCTTCGGGAAGAGCTTGGGGTTGGGCTGGATGACGTTGTTCGCGGCCTTCAGGATGGACGTGGTGGAGCGGTAGTTCTGCTCCAGCTTCACCACCTTGAGGTTGGGCCAGTCCTGCGGCAGGCGGCGCAGGTTGTCGAGCGTGGCGCCGCGCCAGCCGTAGATGGACTGGTCGTCGTCACCCACCGCGGTGAAGCGGCCCTTGTCGCCCACGAGCAGCTTGAGCAGCTCGTACTGCGTGGCGTTGGTGTCCTGGTATTCGTCGACGAGCACGTGGCCGAGCAGCTGCTGCCACTTCTCGCGCACTGGCGCGTGATCACGCAGCAGCTTGAGCGGCAGGCCGATCAGGTCGTCGAAGTCGACGCTCTGGTAGGCCGTCAGGCGCTCCTCGTAGCGCTGCATGATGCGCGCCGTGATGCGCTCGTTGTCGTCCTTGGCCTGCGCCTCGGCCTGCGCGGCGTTCAGGCCCATGTTCTTCCACAGCGAGATCGCCCATTGCCACTGGCGTGCGGTGGCGGCGTCGGTCGTGCCGCCCGCGTCCTTCAGGATCGAGGTGACGTCGTCGGAGTCGAGGATGGAGAACTGCTGCTTCAGGCCCAGCACCTCGCCGTCCTGCCGCAGCAGGCGCACGCCCAGCGCGTGGAAGGTGCAGATCACCACTTCCTTCGCCTCGCGCCCGACGAGTGCCTTCGCGCGCTCGCGCATTTCGGTCGCGGCCTTGTTGGTGAAGGTGATGGCGAGGATGCGCCTGGCCTCGAGGCCCGCCTGCATCAGCCGCGCGATCTTGTGCGTGATGACGCGCGTCTTGCCCGAGCCGGCGCCCGCGAGCACGAGGCACGGCCCGTGCATGTAGTTGACTGCTTCTTGTTGTGCGAGGTTCAGGCCGGACATCGCGGCGAATGATACCGAGCTGACACAATAGCCCCGTGCTTGACATCCTGAGGATCACGTTCCCTTTTTTCGCGCTGGTGCTCGCGGGCTACGTGGCTGCGCGCCGCCGCATGCTTCCGTTGGAAGCGATCGGCGGGTTGAACACGTTCGTGCTGTTCTTCGCGCTGCCTTGCATGCTGTACCGCTTCGGCGCGAACACACCCATTGCCCAATTGCTGGACCCCGCCGCCATGCTCCTGTGGCTCGCGTGTGCGTTGCTGATGGTCGCCGGCACCGTGAAATCGAGCATGAATTCACGCATTCGCTGGAACGACGCATCGTTCGGCGCGCTGGTGGCGGCTTTTCCCAACACCGGGTTCATGGGCGTGCCGCTGCTGGTCGCGCTGCTCGGCGCGAAAGCCGCGGGCCCGGCCATTCTCACGATCGCGATCGACATGGTGATCACGACATCGCTGTGCGTCGCGCTGTCGCGGCTCGATGGCGCCGACGAGCATGGCGCGTCCGAAGCGGCGAAGCGCGCGCTCAAGGGTGCCGCGCTGAACCCGCTGCCGTGGGCCATCGTGCTGGGCGGGCTTTCCTCGGCGGCGGGCGTCAGGCCGGTGCAGCCGGTGATGGACACGATCGGCTTGCTGGCGGACGCGGCGTCGCCCGTGGCTTTGTTCACCATCGGCGCGGTCCTGGCCCGCTCGCAGATGTTCGCCGCGGAACATGAACACGGCGCGCCCGCGCCGGGCGACTATGTGCCGGTGGCGGTCGCCAAGCTCGTCATGCACCCGCTGCTGGTGCTGGGGCTCGGCAGCCTGGCCCGCAAAGCCGGCCTGCCGCTGGATCCGTTCGCGCTCACCGTGATGACGCTCGTCGCGGCCTTGCCGAGTGCCAGCAACGTCGCGATGCTGGCCGAGCGCTTCGAGGCGGACTCGGGGCGCATCGCGCGCATCATCCTGCTGACGACCGCGGTGGCCTTCGTGACGTTTTCGGCGGCTGTGGCGTTGCTGAAGTGACTGCGCAGGGTCACCACGTGTCGATCGATGGACCCGTGTGTTCGCGCACCTTTGCCGATTGCAGACCGCGCACCAGCCACTCGCGCGTCTTCGCCGGGTCGATCACCGCATCGATTTCCAGCGTCGCGGCCATGTTCATCGCCTGGCCTTCCTCGTACTTCTGCGCCACGAGCTTCTCGAAGAGCGCATCGCGCTGCGCACCCTCCGGCACCGCTTCCAGCTCCTTGCGATAGCCGAGCCGCACGGCACCTTCCAACCCCATCCCGCCGAACTCGCCGCTCGGCCACGCGACCATGAATTCCGGCGAGTGGAAACCACCCGCCACCATCGCCATCGCGCCGAGGCCGTAGCCCTTGCGCAGCACCACGCCGAACAGCGGCACGCGCAGGTGTGCCGCGGCGACGAACATGCGGCTGACGTGCCGCACCTGCGCCTTTTCTTCGATGCCCGGCCCGACCATGAAGCCGGGCGTGTCGACCAGGCTCACGATCGGCAGGCCGTGCGCGTTGCACAGCTGCATGAAGCGCGCGGCCTTGTCCGCCGCGTCCGCGTCGATCGCGCCGCCCAGGTGCAGCGGATTGTTGGCCATGATGCCGACCGGCCGGCCTTCGATGCGCGCGAGGACGGTGTGAATGCCGACCCCGAACCCCGTGCGCAACCACAGCACACTTCCTTCATCCGCGATGCCTTCGACTGCCTTGCGGCTGTCATACACCCGCAACCTGTTCTCCGGTACCACGTCCCTCAGGCTGTCACCCCGGGCTCGACCCGGGGTCCATGCCTGCTTGCCGAAGTATCCGAGGTACTGGCGCGCAACCGCCACCGCCTCGCGCTCATCCCCCACCAGCACATCGATCACCCCATTCGCGTGCTGCACCCCGCTCGGGCCGATCTCCTCGGGCCGGTACACCCCGAGCCCGCCGCCTTCGACCATCGCGGGCCCGCCCATGCCGATGTTGCTGTCCTTCGTCGCGATGATCACGTCGCAGCACCCGAGCAGCGCCGCGTTGCCGGCAAAGCATCGCCCCGCGACGACGCCGACCACAGGCACCTGCCCGTTCAACTGCGCGAAGCTCGCGAAGGTGGTCACGTGCAGACCCGCCACCACCGGCATGTCGGTGTCGCCGGGCCGCCCACCGCCGCCTTCCGCGAACAGCACGACCGGCAGCTTGTTCTTCAGCGCGATGCCCAGCAGCCGGTCCGTCTTCTGGTGGTTGCGCATGCCCTGCGTGCCGGCGAGCACCGTGGCGTCGTAGGCCATGACGACGGTGCGTTCGCCGTTCACCGCGCCGATGCCGGTGACCATGCCGTCGGCCGGTGTGTTGCGCTGAAGGTCTTCCTCGCTGCGGCGCGTGCGTTGCGCGGCGACCGCGAGCGCGCCGTATTCGACGAAGCTGCCTTCGTCGCAGAGGTCGGCGATGTTTTCGCGGGCGGTGCGCAGGCCGAGGGCGTGGCGTTTCTCGACAGCTTGCGGGCGCGCCGAGTCTTCCGTGAGAGCGTGCCGCTCCAGGACACGCTTCAGGTCGGCACGCGTCTTGTCGCCTGCAACGTCGTTACCGGCACGCTCGTCACGCGCCACGCTGTCACCCCGGGCTTGACCCGGGGTCCATGCCGGCGTGTCGACACTCGTCGATGGACCCCGGATCGAGTCCGGGGTGACAGCGTGGGGGACCGCCTGGGGGACCGCCTGGGTGCCCGCCTGCGTGACCGACAGCGACGCCAGCACCTCGTCCTGCGGCACCGTCTCGCCCTGCGCAAACAGGCACTCGAGCACAACACCCGTCGCCGGGCTGCGCACCTCGTGCTCCATCTTCATCGACTCCAGGATGACCAGCACGTCGCCCTCGCGCACCGCGTCGCCCGGCACCACGAGCCACTGGACCAGCTGCGCCTGCAGCGGGGAATGCACATTGACCATGCCGCGGATTGTGCGGCGGGCGGCGATCACCCGCGCGTCAACCCGGCGACAAGCTGCTACCCTTTCAGGCCATGAGCAGCATCCCCTCCGGCTTCGTGCCGCTGGTGCAGACCACGCGCGGCGGCACGCTCGACAACATCCACTTCGGCGCCGTCGCCGTGTGCGACGCGAGCGGCAAGCTCGTCGCGCACGCGGGCGACCCGCACTGGGTGGCCTTCACCCGCTCCACCATCAAGGCGCTGCAGGCGCTGCCTTTCGTGATGTCCGGCGGCCCGAAGCAGTTGGGCCTGACGCAGCGCAACCTGGCGATGCTGTGCGCCAGCCACGGCGGCGAGCCGATGCATGTCGAGCAGATCGACGACATCCTCGGCAAGGCACACGTTGGCTACAAGCGATTGCAATGCGGCTGCCATGTGCCGTACCACATCCAGCTCGCCGTCAACCAACCCCCGCCCACCGACACGCACTGGGACGAGCGCCACCACAACTGCAGCGGCAAGCACTCGGGCTTCCTCGCCCACTGCGCGGTGCACGGCCTGCCGCTGGAAACCTACCTCTCGCCCGACCACCCGCTGCAGCGCGCGGTGCGCAGCCACCTCGCGCGCGCCGTGGGCTTGCAGGAAGACGACTTGAAACTCGGCATCGACGGTTGCTCCGCACCCAACTACGCGATGCCGCTCTCCGCCCTCGCGCGCGGCTATGCGCGCCTGGCCACCGGCGCGCGCGACAGCGAATTCGGCGAAGCCTTCCAGCCGCTCGCCGGCGCGATGCGCGCGCATCCGGAACTCGTCTCCGGCACCGGCCGTGCCGACAACGACTACATGCGCGCCGGCCGCGGCGACTGGGTCACCAAGGCGGGCGCGGACGGCATCCACGTCGTGGCGAGCGCGAGCCGCGGGCAGGCCATCGCGGTGAAGGTCGTCGACACGAACGTGATCGCGCTGCAGGCCGCCACCGTGGAAGCGATGGACCAGCTCGGCTGGCTGGACGACACGCAGCGCGAGGCGCTGGCCAAATGGCGCGCCGCCACCGTCACCAACTGGCGCGGCACGCCGGTGGGCGAGCGCAAGCCGGTGTTCAAGCTGCAAACAGCTTGATTTCCGCCTCCGGCTCGCCTTGAATGAAGGCAGCAATGGAGGAGGTCCCATGGAACGACTGACCCGTGCCGCGCTCTGCGCGGCCGTGCTGCTGGCCACCGGATGCGGCGGCGGCGCCGATGTGCCCGAGTCCAGCGCGAGCGCGGCGCCGGCCGCGATGGCCGATGCGCAGGCCTCGCCCGCGGCACCCGCCCGGCAGGCCCAGGCCGCCCGCCTCGACACCGACACGTTGCTCAACTGGGCCGAGCGCACCTTTCCGACCTTCTTTCCCGGCACGCAGCCCAATCGCACGGCGGACCCGTTCGTCTTCCGCGCGTACCCGAACGGCAACTACCTCGGCGTCGCGCTTGGCGGCGTCTACGTGCTCGGCCCCGTCACCGGTGGCGCGATCGTGCGCGTGGGCAGTGTCGCGAGCTTCACCTGCGCGGCGCTCGCGAGCAGTTGCGCGGCGACCGGCTCCACCGTCACGGGCCAGGCCATGGCGCGCGGGATCGCGCTCACTGGCGCGGGCGTGACGCTGCGCGACAGCACCGGCGGCTCGCGCACGGCCACCACCGACGGCTCCGGCAACTACACGATCTCCGTTGCGGGCATGTCACCGCCTTACGTCGTCACGGCCAGCGGCACGTCGAACGGGACGCCGTACACGCTGTACTCGGTCAGCACGTCCAGCGCGCTCACCGGCGCGCAGCGCGTGAACCTGAGCGCGTGGACCAGCGCACTGGCCGCGATGCTCTCGCCAACGGGCCGGGCCGCGGACCTGAGCGCCGTGGAGCACGCCTCGCGCATCACGGTCACCACGGTCACGCAGGTCGTCATCTACACGCGCATCCTGATCGCGCCCACGCTCACGGACAACGGCCTGTCCTCCACCAGCACCAACCCGATCACCGACGGCTCGCCGTTGGCCAGCGGCCTCGGCAACGTCGACCAGCAGACCGACACCGGCATGACGCCCAACAACGCGGTCTTCATGGGCCGCGCGTGCGCCCAAGCCCAGCTTGGAAGCTGCCCGCGCTACACCTACCCGCCGGCGGCCACGACCACGACGCCCAACGTGTGCGGCTACGACATCGCCAGCGGCGCGCCGATCCGCTGCGACCCGACGCAGCCGACAACGGCCACGCCGACGCCGATCTCGATCACCCCCAGCACGGCCTACAACTTCGGCTGCTCCGGCTGCGTGTTCTGGGGCCAGGCCGACAACTACGCGGCCACGCCCACGCAGACGCCGCTGCGCGTGTCCACGTTCACCTTCACCGGAACCGTCACGACGACGCCATCCACCGGCGGCAGCGAGACATGGCAGGCCACGTTCTCCGCTCGCGTGTGCGTGGCCGGCACGTGCGTGAGCGCCGGCGACACGGTCGGCGGTACGTCGTACAACGCGCAGGCCACCTGCACGCAGTCGGCCACCGCGATCGCGCAGGCGCTCAACGCCTCCGCGATCCCCGGCTTCAGCTACACCTTCACCTGTCGTCGAGTGGCGTAGAGCCCCGCCTGCGCGCCATGTAGACCAGCAGGCCGATGGCGGCGGAGGCGATCAACGCCTTGCGCACGAAGCCGGCGCGGTTGTAGCGCCACTCGGCGCGGATGCCCATCTCGCCGAGGATGTCGGGCACGTGCCCATGCGCGAGGTCGTCGAGGATGCCCTCGACCACGTTCACCCGGTCGGCGAAGAGCAGCATCAGCCAGTGGCGGACGTCGTTCTCGCTGTAGTGGAAGGCCGCGCGGCGGATCGAGCCGGAGACGCCGCTCGGCGGGCAGGTGGTGCCGAACACCGGCGTGAGGCCCGGCCGCTCGGTGGAGTGCAGCACTTCCACCGTCACCGGCTGGAGCTCCGGGGGTGGCACGTCGCCGATGCGCGGCGGCGTGCGCTCCTTCGGAAAGGCCGGGCGGTCGTCGGGGACGAGGTCGGCGCCCCAGCCGGACACCTCCGGCGGCGGTTGCCGCTTGGTCTGCCGCTCTTCGGGGTCGGTGCGTTCGACGTAGATCGTGTCGGACATGGCGGTTCCTTTCAGTGCAGCGCCGCCGAGGGCGGCACGAGGATGGGCTTGATGCAGCCATCGAGCTTGCTGCTGAAGATGTGGTACGCGTCCGAGACCTCTTCCAGCGGAATGCGGTGCGTGATGATCTCGCTCGGCTTGATGCGGCCGGCCTGGATGTGCTCGATCAGGCGCGGCAGGTGGCGCTTCACGCTCGCCTGGTTCGCGCGGATCGTCAGGCCCTTGTTCACCACGTTGCCGATGGGCACCATGTTGAAGGTCGGCCCGTACACGCCCACGATGGACACCGTGCCGCCCTTGCGCACGGAGTTGATGCACCAGTGCAGCACCGTGGCCGCACCCGCCTGCAGCTTGAGCTTCACGCCGGTCAGGTGCTGCAAGGCGTTGCCGACGGCTTCCGCGCCGACGCAGTCGATGCACACGTCGGCGCCGAGCCAGTCGGTCATCGACTTGATCTTCTCGGCCATGTCCTGCACTTCCTTGAAGTTCAGGATCTCGCAGCCGGTGTAGCGCTGCACGAAATCGAGGCGGTATTCGAGGTGGTCCACCACAATGACGCGGCCCGCGCCCATCAGCCACGCGCTCTTCGCGGCGAAGATCCCGACCGGGCCGGCGCCGAACACGACGACCGTGTCGCCGCGGCGGATGTCGCCCATCTCCGCGGCCTGGTAGCCGGTGGGCAGGGCGTCGGTCAGGAGCACGGCGTCGTCGGGCGGGATGTCGGCGGGGATGAGGTGCGGCCCGACGTCGGCCATCGGCACGCGCACGTATTCGGCCTGGCCGCCGTCGTAGCCGCCCGTGGTGTGCGAGTAGCCGTAGATGCCGCCGACGGCCGTGGCCTCGGGGTTGGTGTTGTGGCAGTTGGAGTAGAGCTCCTTGCGGCAGAAGTAGCAGCTGCCGCAGAAGATGTTGAAGGGCACGAGCACGTGGTCGCCCTTCTTGAGGTTCTGCACGGAAGAGCCGACCTCTTCGACGATGCCCGTGAACTCGTGGCCGAAGGTCATGCCGACGCGGGTGTCGGGCACGAGGCCGTGGTAGAGGTGCAGGTCCGAGCCGCAGATGCAGCTGCGCGTGACGCGCAGGATGGCGTCGCCGGGGTGTTCGATGCGCGGCTCGGCCTTGTGCGCGGCGCGCACGCGGTACGGGCCGCGGTAGTTCATGGCAAGCATGGGACAGGTCCTTCTTTTCTGGTGATGCCTTCTTTTTAGGGCACGCGTGCGCGGCCTTAGGGCGATCCGACGCAACCTGTATCAACATCGCCCCGCGTGCCCCCGCTTGCCGCCGTGCTGCTGCACAATCGCGCTCGTGACTGCCTCCACCGTCAGCCTCATCGGCGCGCCCACCGACGTTGGTGCCAGCGTGCGCGGCGCGGGCATGGGCCCGGATGCGCTGCGCGTTGCCGGCATCGTAGAAACACTGCGCGCGCACAAGCTCGACGTCATCGATCGCGGCAACCTCGCGGGACCGCCCAACCCGTGGCACGAGCCGGCCAACGGCGTGAGGCATCTCGACGAAGTGGTGACGTGGAACCGTGCGGTGTTCGATGCGGTGTCGGGTGCGCTCGGTGAAGGCCACATCCCGCTCCTCATGGGCGGGGACCATTCGCTGGCCATCGGCTCCATCAGCGCGATCGCGAAGCACTGCCGCGCGATGGGCAAGTCGTTGCGCGTGCTGTGGCTCGACGCGCATTCGGACGTGAACACCGAGGCGATCAGCCCGAGCGGCAACCTGCACGGCATGCCCGTGTCGTGCCTGCTGGGCCATGGCCCGGCTTCGCTGGTGGGATGGAGCGGGCAGCGCGCCGCGCTCAGCCCGGAGGACATCGACTTCATCGGCATCCGCAGCGTGGACGCGGAGGAGAAGCAGGCCATCCGCCTGCTCGGCCTGTCGGTCTACGACATGCGCCACATCGACGAGTACGGCATGCGGCACACGATGACCGAGATCCTGCAGGACCTCGACGCGGACACGCACCTGCACGTGAGCTTCGACCTCGATTGCCTCGACCCGCTCGAGGCGCCGGGCGTGGGCACGCGCGTGCGCGGCGGGCCGACCTACCGCGAGATGCAGCTTTGCATGGAGATGATCGCGGACACGGGGCTCATGGGCTCGCTCGACGTCGTCGAGATCAACCCGGCCCTCGATGTTCGCAATCGCACTGCCGAACTTGCTGTGGAGTTCGTGCAGAGCCTGTTTGGCGCGTCAACGCTGGTGCGCGAGCGCTAGCAACCCTTGAGCAGGTTGCGCGCGACCATTTCCCTGTGCGGGTCGCCGAGCAGGTCGTTCACGCTCGGCAGGTCGCCGTGGAACAGGCCCAGCTTGTCCTGCAGCGCGGTGAGCGCGCGCAGGCAATCCGTCGGGTCGCCCACCGGCCGGCCGTCCTTCTCGGCCTGCAGCCGCGCCGCGAGTTCCTGCACCGTGCGATAGAGCAGCGCTTGCGTGTCGGTGCGAAGCAGCAGGTCGCCATCGAGCTGGCGTTGGGCTTTGCTGATGTACGTCATTCGTGTTCTCCGTGAGACGCTTCCAGCATCGCCCCTGCGCGCGCGCGGGCCTGTCGGCCATCCCACAACCTGGGGAGGCCGCATGTCCCGACACCGTGTCGGACACAATCGCTTACGGATCAGCCAGATGCTGACACCGCATAATCAATTTCCCTAAAGGACGACGTTGGCCCGGCCGTACGCTGCGAAGCATCGCAGCCACGCTTCAAGCAGGAGGAGCCACGTCATGTCCCGGAACAACAGCGCCTTCGGCGACTTCGAGGATTCGCTCCTCGACACCATCACGGCCGACCTGCCGCCGCGCACCGTCGTGCTGGCTTCGGTGCACCGCCCCTCCTTCACGCAGCAGCTGACCTTCCTGCACGACCATCGCCCCGCGCTCACCGAGCCGTTGCCGCCCGCCGGTGGCGTGCTGGCCCGCGGCCGCAGGATCTCCGTGCGGGAGATCAACCCGCACTGAGCGGCAGCACCAGCTCGAACGTCACGCCGCCCGCCTCGTTGCGGGCGGTCACCTTTCCACCCATCTTCGCCATGTAGGTGCGGGCCACGAACAGGCCCTGGCCGCGGCGGGCGCCGCCTTCGGGTGCCTCGGTGACGCCATAGTCGAACACCTTGGCGAGCAGGTCCCCGGGGATCGTGGCGCCTTCGTTGTGGATCGCGACGAAGGCCTGTGCATCGTCGGTGCGCAGCGTGATCGTGATGGGCGTGCCGGGCGTGCGATGCCGGTCCGCGTTGCGCAGGATGTGCGTCACCACGTCTTCCAGCGAGAACTCGTCGGCACGCACCGTGACTGGTTCGCCCTTCGGTTCGTAGCGCACATCGGCCACGCCCGCGAAGCGCGAGTTCTGCGCCACCTGCTGCAGGAACGCGTCGAGGTCGATGGCCGACAGCGCGATCTCCGCCGCCGCGAGCGCCTCGCTCGGCGACGACTGCCCGTAGAGAACCTTCACCGCCTGCTGCATGCGCTGCACGTAGCGATGCGCGGGGTCGTCGTTGCCGGGGTGCAGCACCATCAGCGACTGCAGCGGCGAGAGGATCTCGTGGCCCACGGCCTGCAGCATGTCGCGCTCCTGCTGCGCGCGCAGCTGCTCGCGCTGCACGTCGTCCTTCACGCGCTGCAGCAGGTCCGAGAGGCCGCCGGCCAGCACGCCGAGCTCGTCGGGGCCGCGCAGGTCCGAGACGTCGAGCGCGCCGATGCGCTCGCCGCCGCGTGCGTCCTGCTGCACGTTGCGCGAGACGTCCGCCGCGCGGCGGCTGAGCACGGTGATGCGGCGGATCAGGCCGATCTCGATCAGGCCCCAGGCGATCAGGATAGCGACCAGCATCGCGCCGACGTACCACGACAGGCGCGTGGCGATCACGCCGAGGTTGCGGTCGATGCCGCGCGCGTCGGCGGTCAGCTGCACGTCGTAGCTGCCCACCGGCGTCACCAGCGTCTCGCGCGCCTGCATCGTCGGCACGCGCGCGGCGACGGGCAGCTGGTCGATCAGGCGCAGGATCAGCGGCGAGGTGCGTTCGCGCTCGGACTCGCCGCCTTTGACGACGATGGGCGAGCGCGGGCCGTCCTGCCGCGTGAGCGTGAGCACCTCGCCGGGCAGCAGCGCCTGCGCGAGGTCGCCCGCTGTGGCCGGGCCTTCGGCGCCGGGTGCGTCGCTGGAGAAGAGGGCGGGGCCGCCGCTGCCGGGCGCGAGCATCTGCACGTGCACGCGCATCAGGTCGAGGTCCGCGGGCGGCCAGCTCGCGCCCGAGCGAAACGCTTCGACGGGCACGCGCATCGCGTAGAACACTTGCCGCGGACAGTCGGGCACGTCGCCACCGGACGCGCACGTCGCCGCCTGCGAAAGCCAGCCGCGAAAGTCGCGCACGGGGCGCGCGTTGGCCAGCGTCGGGTCGCCGGTGGTTTCGAAGCCGAGCAGGCGGCCGCGCACGAGCGGTTCGCCGCGCATCGACGTGCGCTCGAACGGCGCGACCCAGGAATGGATCTCGCCGCGCAGCTCCAGCCGGACCACGGCGCGGTGCACGGCTTCGATGTCGAGCTCGCCGCTTTCCCTCAGCTGCAGGTCGCCTGCGCGGAAGCTGCCTGCGAGGTAGAGATACGTGCCTGCATACGCGCTGTTGCCCACGCCCGCGCAGAGGGTCGAGCCGTCGGTGTAGCGCACCGAACAGTCCGCCGCCTCGATCGCCTGCTGCACGCGCGCGGGGTCTTCGAAGTCGAGCGCCGGGTAGGGCAGCACGAGCGGCCGCACCGGCACGGGCTCGCGCGGCATGCGCGGGTTCAGCAGCACCAGCATGCCCGCGGGCTGGCGCAGCCGCGCAATCACGTCCTGCTGGCTGCGGCGGAACGCCTGCTGGTAGCTTGCGTAGCTGCGCTCCTTCTCCTCCTGCAGCAGCACGATGGCGAGCGCGATGGTCGCGAGCGCCAGCAGCAGGAACACGCCGCGAAAGAGGATGCGGCGGCGAAAACTGGCGAGCGCCGTCCTCAGGCCTTGTTCACCCATCGGAAGCCGCGCATGGGGATGTTCTCGATGCCTTCGAAATTCGGGTCGACCTCGCGGAACGCATCGCGAATCGTGCTGACGTGCTTGCGCACGTTGTCGCGGTTGCGGCCGCTCTTGACCACGTCGAAGAGCTCGTCATAGCTCACCACCTCGCCCTGCCGCTGGTACAGCGTGGCCAGGATGCGCTGCGCGGTGAGCGGCAGGTTCACGCGCTGGCCGCGCCACGTGGGCGTGCGCTGCCACAGCGGGTCGAGCGAGAGCTCGGCGGCCGGCGCGGCGGCCTTCGCCGTGGTCGCCTTGCGTTCGCGCGCGACGCGAAGGATCTCGAGGAAGGTCTCGATGAAGTCGGCTTCCTCGAACGTGGTCTTCTGCAGGTAGTCCCACGCGTCCAGCGCCTTCATGATGCTGCGGTAGATCGCGGCCGGCATGGCCGACACCACCAGCACCGGCGTGCCCTGCCGCTGCTTGTTGATCGCGTTGATCAGCGCCACGCCCGCATGCCGTTCGCGGCCCAGCTCGATGTCCAGCACCACCACGTCGTAGGCCTCGCGTGCGAGCGCGGCCTCGGCTTCGTCGCGCGTGGCCCATTGGTCGACGTCGATGTCCGGCTTGGCCGCGCGGATCCAGCCGGCCACTTGCCGGCTGAAGGTGGGGTCGTCCTCGATGACGGCGACTCGGGTCATGGGCGGGATTATGGGCCGCGGGGTCCGGAAGAAATCTTCCGGGGTGTGAAGCAAGAGGCCCTTGCCTCGCGTTGTTACTTCCGCCCCCGTTTCGAAGAATGGGTTCATCGCGAACACACAAGGAGAAAGCGATGACCGCCTCGAACACCACCGCCTTCCGCAACTTCAGCCTCGCCGCCAGCGGCGCGGTGCTGGCCGCCTCGGCCTGGGCCGCGGGCGCCGCGCCGGAGGGCCTCATGCTGGACGCTCGCCTCTGGCGCGAAGAGATCGTCGCCGCCAACGAAGAAGGCATCGAGGAAGGTTGGTACGAGATCGCCGTCACGGCCGATGCGGTGCGCGTGCGCGCCGTTGCCAAGCCGCGTGCGAACGAGCCGGTGCGCCAGGACGCGATGTTCCTGCACCGCCCCGGCGCGGCGCTGGTCGAAGGCGTGCGCATCAACCACGGCTTCCCCACCGAGGAATTCCGCCCGGTCGTCGGCCACCGGTACCAACGCACGCTCGGCCGCACCGAGTACAGCTTCAAGGTGTGGAGCAACGCCGTCGGCACCGCGTACGTGATCAGCTACGACGGCAGCGACCACGAGTACCTGCTCGGCCTGCCCGCCGCCGCCACCAAGGTGCTTGCGGTGGCCGACCTCGACGGCGACCGCAAGCCCGACTTCGTCGTCGACGTGGGCGGCGAGATCTTCCTGCTGCTGTCCAGCGACGCCAAGGCGGGCCTGAACCTGCCCAGCGCGCAGCTCTGGGCCGCCGCGGAGTAAGCAACCGAACCTTCACGAGGAGAACCACCATGCTGCACAGGATGTCCATCATCGCGCGTGCCGTGCGCCGCGCAGTTTCCAGCAAGCTCCGCCGCGAGAGCGTGGCGGGGGAACCGATGCTCCACGCCGAGGGCACGCTCGCGCGGCTCGCGGCCGGCAAGCGCGTGCTCATCGTTGCGGCGGGCGTGGGCCTGGCCGGCTGGCTCGTCGTGCGCCACCCGCCGATGGACACCATCGAGCATGGCGACATCGGCGTGCGCACCAACCAGCTCACCGGCGACGTCACGATCTGGCGCGACGGCACGGTGCTCGTGCTGCCCGGGATCCACGAGATGCGGATCCTCTCGCTGCGCGACCGCACGTACCACCCGGCGCAGATGCAATCGGCGAGCGGGCCCGCGCCGGTGCAATCGGTGGAAGGCCTGTCGGTCGGCATCGACCTGGTGGTGCGCTACGCGCTCGACGCCAGGCGCGTCGCCGCCACCGCGCGCAACCTGCCGGAGAACATCGACAGGGAGATCGTCGAGCCGGGCGTGCAGAACGTGGTCTACAAGGTGTTCTCCCGCTACACGGTGCGCGAGATCTTCTCGACGCGGCGCGCGGAGATCCAGCAGATGGTCGAGAACGAACTGAAGGCGCGGCTTGCCGACGACGGCATCGTGCTGCGCGGCGTGCTCGTGGGCAAGGTGGACCTGCCGGCGGACTACAAGCGCGGCATGGAAGGCCTGCTCGCCGAGGAGCTGGAGACGCAGAAGATGCGCTACACGCTCGAGCTGAAGGACAAGCGCGTCAAGGAGACGGAGCTCGAAGCCAACGCCGAGAAGGTCAAGCGCGAAGTGCGCGCCGAAGCCGCGGCGCGCGAACAGGTGATCGCCGCCAAGGCGCAGGAAGAGGCGATGAAGCACGTGCTGCCCTTCAAGCAGCGCCAGATCGAGCAGCGCCAGCTGGAAGCCGAGGCCGAGAAGCAGGCGCGCATGAAGCAGGCCGAGGGCAATGCGCAGGCGCGCCGCATCGAGGCGAACGGCGAAGCCGATGCGCGCAAGAAGCTGGCCGAGGCCGAAGCCTTCCGCATGGAGCGCATCGGCCTGGCGAACGCGGAGCAGATGGCGCGCGAGGGCACGCTGCTGTCGCGTCACCCGCTGTTGATCCAGAAGACGCTGGCCGACAAGCTCTCGGACAAGGTGCAGGTGATCATCGCCCCGCCGGGTGCGGCGGGTGGTTTCATCGCGGCGAACCTGCTGGGTGGCGGGCAAGGCGCGGGCAAGGAAGGCATGCAGCACGCCGCTGCGCCCGCCGAAGAGGAGAAGTGATCATGCTCGCGACTGCCCTTGCGCTTTCTACCGCGCTCGTCACCACCGACGCCGCCGTGCTGCGCGCCGCGCCGCGCGAGTCGGCGCAACAGCAGGCCCAGCTCTGGCAGGGCGAGCTGCTGGAAGTGCGTGGCGAGCGCCTCGACTGGCTGCAGGTGTGGGACCACCGCCGCGAACGCGGCGGGTTCGTGCGCGCCAGCCAGGTGCGGCGCACCGCCCTCAACGCCGCCGAGGCGCCGGAACTGCTGGCGGTTCTGCGTTTCGTGCGCGAGTCGGCCGGCAACGAAGCGCTCGGTATCGCATTGGCCGGCGCCTGGCTGCAGGCGGCGCCCGCGGAAGCGGTGCGTGGCGAGGCCGGCGTGGAAGCGCTCGACGCCATCGGCACGCTGGCGGACCGGCTGGCGCAGCGCGCGTCGTCCGCCGGCGCCGGCCAAGGCAGCGGCGTCGCATCGCCTGTCGCCACGCCCGGCAAGGGCGCGCAGGCGGCGATTGCCGCGCACCTGGACGTGGCCGCGCAGTACGGCGTGAAGTTCACGAGCTACGAGCGCGAAGGCCGCATGCAGGTGTGCTACGACGGCGACGCATTCCGCCGCGTGCTCGCGCTCGAGTCGCAGCCGGCGCAGCGGGCCCGTGCCGCGCTCGCGCTGACGCGCACCGAGTGCATCGACCCGAACCTGCAGCCGCTCGCGCGCCACAAGGTGAATGCGTGGCGCGCGCAGGTGCTGGACCGCGTGGATGTTTCGACGCTGCCCGCGTACACGAAGAACCGCATCGCGATGCGCCGCGCATCGGTGTGGAGCACGCTCGCGTACGAGCATGCGCGCCTGGGCGATGCGGCTTCCCGCACCGCGGCGCAGCGTGCGCTGGACGAGCTCGCGTCCGTGCACAAGTCCGAGCTGCCGGAGGAAGACGCGCCGCTGTACAACGAAGCCGCGATGCGCGTGAACGCGTCGCGCTGGGCGGCCGTCGTGGACACGCCCGCACAGCCGGCCGGCAATCGACCGGCGATCCTCACCGTGCGCGCGCAGCCGGGCGTGACTTGCGTGCTGCTGGTCGATGCCAAGGCCGACATCTCGCGCCCGCTCGCCAAGCGCTGCACGTTCGCGCAGGTCTGGCCGCAATCCGCGTCGCTCAACCGTGAGGGAAATGCGTTGGCGCTCGCCGTGCAGCCGATGGAGAGCTGGCGCGAGCTGTGGCTGTTCCGCAAGACCGAGCGCGGCTGGGCCATCGATGTGCTGCCGCCGGCGAGTGTTGCGCCCGAACTGGGCTATGCGGAGTTCGCGGGCTGGGTGCCGGGTGGGCAGCAGGTGCTGGTGGCGCGCGAGGCGCGGGGGGAAGGGAAGTACAAGCGCAATTACGAGGTGATGAACCTCGACACTCTCACGGTTCAGCGCCAGACCGGCGACGCGTCAACCCTCGGACCGTTCCAGCGCTGGCAAGACCCGGCCTGGAAGCGCACGACCGTCAGCCTGCGTTGAGGCTGCCTTGCCGCGGCGCGCGCGGTATTTGGCCACGTACTGCGGCAGGAATGCCCGCCGAGTGCCGTCCGCGAACGCCACAGTCACTTCGAGCGCAGTGGACTGCTCCACGATGCCGCGCCCGTAGCGCTTGACCATGACGATGTCACCGCGCGACAACTGCACCGTACTTTCCCCGGCGACTTCTTCGTCATCCGACTCCTGCGCCAGGTGCTCCACCACCTTCTCGTGCGCCGCGATGCGCCGACAGTTGTCGCAATGCTCGCAGCGCTCGAAAGGCGCCTCGCCATCGAGATGCTCCAGCAGCACGCGCCAGCGGCACTGGCCCGTCTGCGCGTAGAACACCATGCGCTCCAGCCCCTCGCGGTCGAGGTCGCGGCGCTTGCCGTAAGAATCCATCAGCGCGTCGACTTCCTCGGCCTTGAGCTTGTGCTTGAGGAGCCGGATCGCACCGTCCGCATCCGCTTCCACGACACCGTGCTTTCGCAGCAGGCCGAGCGCCACCTGCAGCTTGTTGCGGGGCCGCGCGAGCCGCCCTTGCAGCAGCGCAAGCGTCCACGAATCGCCGTCGGGAGCGGGCTCGCGCAGCGCGGCGACGATCGCATCGGCGTCCTCGCCTGTCGGGTACCGCCCCGCCATGAAGAACTGCTGCACCGCCTTGTCCCCGCGCAGGAAAAGCAGGGTGCAGCGCGCCGGCTCGCCGTCGCGGCCGGCACGTCCCGCCTCCTGGTAATAGGACTCCAGCGTCGGCGGCAGCTGGTAGTGCAGCACGAAGCGGATATCGGCCTTGTCGATGCCGAGGCCGAACGCATTGGTCGCCACCATCACGCGGCAGCGCCCCTCCATGAAGGCTTCCTGCTGCGCGCTGCGTTCCGCCACGGGCAGCTTGCCGTGGTAGATGCCGGCGGGCTCGTCCGCAGCATGCAACGCCTCGTGCACTGCCGTCGCGGCCTTGATCGTGGCGCAATAAACAATCCCGCTGCCTTCGAGCTTGCGCACGAGCTGCACGGCGCGCCGCAGCTTGTCGGCGTCGCCGGCCATCGACTCCACGCGCAGGTCGAGGTTGGCGCGATGCGCACTGGTGTTCACCACGCCTTCCGGTGGGATGCCCAGCTGCGAACAGATGTCCCGCGCCACATCCTCCTGCGCCGTTGCCGTCAACGCCAGCACGACCGGGCGACCCAGCTGCGCCAGCTGTGGCGCGATTTCCAGGAAGGCCGGCCGGAAGTCATGGCCCCATTGCGAGATGCAGTGCGCCTCGTCCACGGCCACGAGGCTGACCTCGCGGCCGTGCAGCAGCTCGCGGAACCCGGCGTCCTGCAGCCGCTCCGGCGTGGTCATCGCGATCTTCGCGCGGCCGTCGGCGATCGCGGCCTCGGCCTCCTGCAGCTCGGCGCTGCCGAGCGCGCTGTTCAATTGCACGGCCTCGACGCCGAGCTCGCGCAGCGATTCGCACTGGTCCTTCATCAACGCGATGAGCGGGGACACCACCAGCGTGAGCCCCGGCATCAGCAGGGCGGGCAACTGGTAGCAGAGCGACTTGCCCGAGCCCGTGGGCATGACGGCGAGCGTCGGCTCGCCGCGCAGCACGCGCTCGATGACGGCGCGCTGGCCCGGGCGCAGGCGGCGCAGGCCGAACGTCCCCCGCAGCACGGCATCGACCTGCCGTGCAGTGAGTGGGCGCGCCCGTGGACTGCGGCGCGGGGCGGTCAGCGCCCGCGCTCCTCGGTGGCCTCGGCGTCGGCGTCGGCGTCCGCGTCCGCGTCGATGAAGTTGCCTTCGCTGTCCGCGTCGAGGTCGGTGAACTCCTGCGTGTCCGGGTCGGCTTCGGGGAAGCCCTCGCCGTCGGCCAGTTGCACGACGCGGTCCGGCATGATGTCGCCGCCTTCCTTCAGGTCGGGGCCGGCCACCGCGGCGCGTTCGCCGGTGCCGCGCGCGTCGCTGTCGGCGTGCGCCTCATGCGTGCCGATGGTGTCGCTGCCGGAATCGGAGTTGTCGCTGGGGCCGAGCGCGCCGGAATCGCGGCCGCCGGGTTGCTGGGGCGCCGGGTCTGCGCCCAGGATGCTGCTGTACGCCATGGGTTGCTCCGTGTAGTGGTCCAGCCCAGTTTGGGAGCCGCCCTGCCCCGCAGGAGTCGTCCGGGGGGCGGTCCCGCTGTCGGACAGGTCCGCCCACTGCAGGTTCTGCCGGTGCACCGCCTCGGCCTTGCGGCGGGCGATGTCCTCGCCCCAATAGTTGACCGAGAACTTGCGCTCGAGGCGGTGGCCGTTGCCATCTGTGACCGCCACCATCCAGAACGCGAACTGGCCGCGGCGGCCGTCGCCCAGCTGCGTCTTCTCGTAGCGCACGGGCGGCTCGGCGATGCCACGCCCGACGCTTTTCACGGCGGCCGGTGCCGGCATGAATTTGCGGGGAGCCTTCAGCTCGGCGACCGCGTCGCGGCCGCCGATGTGGATCTGGCGCCACACGGTGGCGGCCGCATGGGCCAGGTGCATGTCGCCCCAGTCGCGATCGGCGAAGAACTTGTGGGTCTCGCGGCGGTCGCGCGGCGCCGAGGCCATCCACCCCGGGCGGGTGCCTTCGTCGCCTTCGATGCGCGAGACGCCGGGCTCGGCGGCCGGCGGCGGGTCGCCCTCCGGGGCGCCGCGCATTTCGTGCTCCAGCAGCACGGCTGTGACGAATGCGTCCGCGCGGGTGAGCCGCGAGCGGCGGTTGAGCACGTCGCCGTTGCGGTACCACTCCTGCGCGTCGCGCCAGGCGATGGCGGCGGCCAGGGCGCCCTCGCTGCCGCCGTAGCGCGTGTCGCTGAACATGCGGCTGGCGCGCAGGTCGCGCCGGGCGACGTGCACCTCCCAGCCGTGCGTGGCGTTGTTGTGCCGGTCCAGCCGGCGGATGTACGGTGCGGTCATCAGGCTCCCTGCGAGGCTTGTTCTTGACAGGGCCGGAATCTATAACCTTCGTACGCGCTCGCCCACTGTCGGGATTGACAGGGAGCCAAGGGTCTCGTTCGGGTTTCCCCGGAATTCCCGCGCGCGCTTAGGATCGGGCTCTCGCAACCACATCGGGAGTCACCATGCGCGTTCTCGTTGTTGCCGCGGCTGCGGCGCTGTGTTCGTCGGGCGCCGCGGCGCAGCAGGCCAAGCCGGGCCTGTGGGAGATCACCACGAAGATGGGCGGCGCGGCGGGCGGCCAGATGGCCGCGGCCCAGGCGCAGATGGCCGAGCAGATGAAGAACATGCCGCCCGACCAGCGCAAGATGGTCGAAGAGATGATGGCCAAGCAGGGCATGCGCATGGCCCCCGGCGCCGGCGGCGGCACGACCATCCAGATGTGCATCACGCCCGAGATGGCCAGGCGCGACGAAGTGCCCATGAACAAGGGCGACTGCAAGATGACGAGCCAGCAGCGCACGGGCAACACGCTGAAGGCCGCTTTTTCCTGCACCAACCCGCCGTCCACCGGCGAGGCGCTGGTGACCTTCACGGGCACGGACGCCTACAACTCCAAGGTCACCGTGAAGACGGTGATCGACGGCAAGCCCGAGACGATGAACATCGACAGCAGCGCCCGCTTCCTGGGAGCGGATTGCGGCAGCGTGAAGCCGCCTCGCACAAACTAAGCACTAGGCGAAACCTGTTGGCAACGTGTTGGTGTCCTGTGAACTCCCTGTGATTAGGTATATTTAGCCATTGCGACGGGGGTGCACGTGTTCGATATTGGTCGTGGTCTTTACAGCCTTGGAGAGGCTGCCAGCCTCATCGGGGTAAGACGCGCCCAGCTCAAGCGTTGGCTTTACGGGTATGACTTTGCCCACACTTACGCGGGTCGAAAGAAAACGTACCATTCCGAACCGTTATGGCATCCGGCATACGTTGACGAGCCGACGAAGGAGCGGACGATCGGGTTTGCAGACCTGCTCGAAGCGCGCATCGTCAACGAATTTGTGAAGCATGGCGTCCACCCCCTCGTGGTGAGGCGATGTCTGGAAAAAGCCCGGGAGATCTTCAAGACCGACTACCCGTTGACATCGACTCGCTTCTGCACGGACGGAAGAACCATCTATGCGGAGGCTCTCGCTGATATCCGCGAGCATGAACTACTCGACCTGAGGAGCAGTCAATTCGCCTTCAGGGATGTCATCAAACCCTCGTTGTACGCAGGAATAGAGTACAGGGACGGGCACGCTTCGAGGTGGTTCCCTCTCCAGCGCAGTCGCTCAGTAGTGATCGATCCCGACGTGCAGTTCGGAAAGCCGGTGACGACGCTGTCGCAGGTACCGACGGGCGCCTTGTACGCATGCTACCTTGCAGAACGGAAAAGCCGGTCTGCGGCTGCGAAGACATTCGACGTGAGCCCCAGTGAAGTAGACGCGGCTGTCCGTTTCGAAACTTCTCTGGCACGTGAAGTTTCTCATTGATAACAACCTTTCGCCGCATCTCGCAAGAGCGCTTCACGAGTTGAGCAAGCGTGAAGCGAATCCGTCCGTCGAGGTATTCGCGTTACGGGAGCGGTTCGAACAGGACGCGAAGGACCATGACTGGCTTGGAGCTTTGAAGGCAACCGGTGAGAGCTCGAGCGTCCTGTCGGCAGACAACTTCAGAAAGTCCGACGCGGAGCGCGAATTGATGCGCACGTCAGGGCTGAACGTTTTCGTGCTCCAAAAGAGCTGGGCATCACAGTCATACTGGGCACAGGCCGCGCAGCTGGTCCATTGGTGGCCAAGGATCATTTCGCAGGCAGCGGCTGTACAGCGATCTGCTTACAGGGTTCCCTGGCGAACTTCCGGCAAGTTCGAGCAGATCAGACTTTAGGCGCCCGCCCGCCGAATATCGCGGTGCCCACGCGCACCATGGTGCTTCCCGCGTGGATCGCCGCTTCGAGGTCCGCCGTCATGCCCATCGACAACGTGTCGAGGGCAAGCCCCGCGTCGCGCAGCTGATCGAAGAGCCGGCGCGCCTTCTGGTGCACGGCTTTCTGCGCGGCGAAGTCGGGCTGGGGCTCGGGGATCGTCATCAGGCCGCGCAGCCTCAGGCGCGGCAAGTGGGCGACCTCTCGTGCCAGCGCCAACGCTTCCTCGGGCGCGACGCCGGACTTCGACGCTCCGCCATCGATGTTGACCTGCACGCAAACGTTGAGCAGGGGCAGCCCTTCGGGGCGCTGTTCCGCCAGCCGCTGGGCGATCTTGAGCCGGTCGACCGTGTGCGCCCAGTCGAAATGCCCCGCCACCAGCCGCGTCTTGTTGCTCTGGATGGGGCCGATGCAGTGCCATTCGAGCGGCAGGCCGCCCAGCAGCGCCATCTTCTCGACGGCTTCCTGGATGTAGTTCTCGCCGAAGGCCGCCTGCCCGGCATCGGCGGCCTCGCGCACCGCGTCGGGGCCGAAGGTTTTGCTCACCGCAAGCAGCGTGACTTCTTCCACAGGCCGCCCGGCGGCCTTGCACGCGCTGGCGATGCGCTCCCTGACGCTATGGAGGTTGTTTCGAATCGTGGTCATAATTGACCAGCGACAAGGCGCCGCCGTCAGGCGCCGTCACTGGAGAGGGACACGTGGATATTACCCAGCTGCTGGCGTTCAGCGTCAAGAACAAGGCCTCCGACCTGCACCTGTCGGCCGGCCTGCCGCCCATGATCCGCGTGCATGGCGATGTGCGCCGCATCAACGTCGACCCCATGGACCACAAGCAGGTCCACGCGATGGTCTACGACATCATGAACGACACGCAGCGCAAGCAGTACGAGGAATTCCTCGAGTGCGACTTCTCGTTCGAGATCGAGGGCCTCGCGCGCTTCCGCGTCAACGCGTTCAACCAGAACCGCGGCGCCGGCGCCGTGTTCCGGACCATTCCCTCGAAGATCCTGTCGCTGGAGCAGCTCAACGCCCCCAAGATCTTCGGCGACCTCGCGCTCAAGCCGCGCGGCATGGTGCTGGTGACGGGCCCCACGGGCTCGGGCAAGTCCACCACGCTGGCCGCGATGATCAACCACCTGAACGAAACCGAGTACGGCCACATCCTGACGGTGGAGGACCCGATCGAATTCGTGCACGAGTCCAAGAAGTGCCTGGTGAACCAGCGCGAGGTGGGCCCGATGACGCTGTCCTTCCAGGCCGCCCTGCGGTCCGCGCTGCGCGAGGACCCGGACTGCATCCTGGTGGGCGAAATGCGCGACCTGGAGACGATCCGCCTGGCGATGTCGGCCGCGGAAACGGGCCACCTGGTGTTCGGCACGCTGCATACGTCGAGTGCCGCCAAGACCATCGACCGGATCATCGACGTGTTCCCGGCCGAAGAGAAGGAAATGATCCGCGCGATGCTCTCCGAGTCGCTCCAGGCCGTGGTCTCGCAGACGCTGTGCAAGACCAAGGACGGCTCCGGCCGCGTGGCGGCGCACGAGATCATGCTGGGCACCTCCGCCATCCGCAACCTGATCCGCGAAGCCAAGGTGGCGCAGATGTACTCCGCCATCCAGACCGGCAACAGCTTCGGCATGCAGACGCTCGACCAGAACCTCAGCGACCTGGTCAAGCGCAACGTCATCTCCCCGGCCGAAGCGCGCAGCAAGGCCAAGATGCCCGAGAACTTCCCTGGTTGAGCCAGGCAGCAAGAAAGGAGCTCCACCATGGAACGCGACCAGGCAAGCAAATTCATCAACGACCTGCTCAAGCTGATGATCAGCCGCAACGGCAGCGACCTGTTCATCACGGCCGACTTCCCGCCCGCGATGAAGGTGGACGGCAAGATCACCAAGGTGTCGCCGCAGCCGCTCAACGGCGGCCACACGCTGGCGCTGGCCCGCTCGATCATGAACGACAAGCAGGCGGCCGAGTTCGAGCGCACCAAGGAGTGCAACTTCGCCATCTCGCCGCCGGGCATCGGCCGCTTCCGCGTCAACGCCTTCGTGCAGCAGGGCAAGGTGGGCATGGTGCTGCGGGTGATCCCGATGACGCTGCCCACCATCGACAAGCTGGGGGTGCCGACGGTGCTCAAGGACGTGGTGATGAGCAAGCGCGGCCTCGTCGTGCTGGTGGGCGCCACGGGCTCCGGCAAGTCGACCACGCTGGCGGCCATGATCGACTGGCGCAACGAGAACAGCTACGGCCACATCATCACGATCGAGGACCCCGTCGAATTCGTGCATCCGCACAAGAACTGCGTGGTGACGCAGCGCGAGGTGGGGCTGGACACCGACAACTGGGAGGCGGCGCTGAAGAACACGCTGCGCCAGGCGCCCGACGTCATCCTGATGGGCGAGATCCGCGACCGCGAGACGATGGAGCACGCCATCGCCTTTGCCGAAACCGGCCACCTGTGCATGGCCACGCTGCACGCCAACAGCGCCAACCAGGCCCTGGACCGCGTGATCAACTTCTTCCCGGAAGAGCGCCGCCCGCAGCTGCTGATGGACCTGTCGCTCAACCTGAAGGCCTTCGTGTCGCAGCGCCTGGTGCCCAAGCAGGACGGCAAGGGCCGCCAGGCGGTGGTGGAGGTGATGCTGAATTCGCCGCTGATCAGCGACCTGATCTTCAAGGGCGAGGTCTCCGAGATCAAGGAGATCATGAAGAAGAGCCGCAACCTGGGCATGCAGACCTTCGACCAGGCGCTCTTCGACGCGTACGAGAACAACATCATCACGTACGAGGATGCGCTGCGCAACGCGGACTCGGTGAACGACCTGCGGCTGCAGATCAAGCTCAATTCGCAGCGCGCGAAGTCGCAGGACCTGTCCGCGGGCACCGAACACCTCGCCATCGTCTGAGGCCCGTTGCGGCGGCTGCAAAGCCGTCTTGCGCCCCGCGCGGTTTCGCGCGCAACCCTGGAAAGGCAAAGTGGCTCCCTTCCAAGGAGCCACACCCATGCCGTTCGTCCGCATCGACCTGCCTGCTTCCATCAGCCCCGAGCGCGCGCTGCGCGCCGGTGACGCCGTCCACCGCGCCATGGGGGACGTGATCGCCGTACCCGCCGACGACCGCTTCCAGGTGCTCGCGCGCCATGGCGAAGGCGTGATGGTCAGCACGCCCGAGTACCTCGGCGTGCGCCACACGAACAAGGTGCTGTTCATCCAGATCAACCTGTCGCCCGGCCGCACCGTGCAGCAGAAGCGCCAGCTCTTTGCCCGCATCGCCACGGACGTGTCCGAAGCGGCCGACGTGAGCCCCGCGGACGTCATCGTCCACCTCGTGGAGACGCACCGGGAGAACTGGTCCTTCGGGGAAGGCGTGGCCCACTACACTCTGTAGGTCATTCCACCAGAGGAGTAGTAGCGATGGCCTCGACGAACCCCAAACAGTACGAACCCACCCCCTCGCGCAAGGTCGCTTTCCTCGGCCTCGGTGTCATGGGCTTTCCCATGGCGGGCCACCTGGCGCTGGCCGGGCACAAGGTGACGGTCTACAACCGCAGCAGCGAGAAGGCGCTGGCCTGGTGCAAGGAGTTCACCGGGGCGTACGCGCCCACGCCGCGCGAAGCGGTGGCGGACTGCGACTTCGTGTTCAGCTGCGTGGGCAACGACGACGACGTGCGCGCGATCATGCTGGGCGCCGACGGTGCGTTCGCCGGCATGAAGCCGGGCGCGATCCTCGTGGACCACACCACCGCGTCGGCCAACGTGGCGCGCGAGATGTACGCCGAGGCGAAAAAGCGCGGGCTGCAGTTCGTCGACGGCCCGGTGTCGGGCGGCCAGGCGGGCGCGCAGAATGGCCTGCTCACGGTGATGTGCGGCGGCGACGAGGCGGCGTTCGACGCGGTGAAGCCGGTCGCGATGTGCTTCTCGCGCGCGTTCACGCTGCTCGGCCCGGCCGGTGCGGGGCAGCTCACGAAGATGGTCAACCAGATCGCGATCGCCGGCCTGGTGCAAGGCCTGTCGGAAGCGATTGCCTTCGGCCAGAAGGCGGGGCTCGACATGAACCTCGTGCTGGAAGTGATCGGCAAGGGCGCCGCGCAGAGCTGGCAGATGGACAACCGCGGCAAGACGATGATCGAAGGCAAGTTCGATTTCGGCTTTGCCACGGCGTGGATGCGCAAGGACCTCGGCATCGCGCTGGAAGAAGCCAAGCGCAACGGCGCACGGTTGCCGGTGACGGCACTGGTCGACCAGTTCTATGCCGACATCAAGGAGATGGGCGGCGCGCGTTGGGACACGTCCAGCCTCATCAAGAGGCTGAAGTAATCAGCGCGCCGTGAGGCGCTTCAGCTCTTCGTCGCTGATCGTCTCGAACACGCGCACGACGCGCTGCACGCCGCTCACGCCGCGCGCGATCTGCGTGGCCTTGTCGGCCTCGCGCTGCGTCACGCGGCCCATCAGGTACACGGTGCCACGCTCGGTGAGCACCTTGAACGCGTTGATCTGCAGGTCGGAGGCGTCGATGATCGACGCCTTGACCTTGCCCGTCACCAGCGTGTCGGCCGAGCGCTGCGTCAGCGTGGTCACGCCCATCACGCCCAGCTCGTTGACGATGGAGCGCACGTTCTCGACGCGCGAGACGATTTCCTCCGCGCGCTGCTTCGCCTGCTCGTTCGGCACTTCGCCGGTGAGCAGCACGAGGCGGTTGTAGCTCGTCACGTTGACGTGCGCGCTGTCGCCGAAAGCCTCGCGCAGGCGTGCCGCGGCGCGCAGCTCGATGCCTTCGTCCTCGATCTGGATGCCGGAGGTGCGGCGGTCGGTGACCATCAGTGCGGCGCCGGCGGCCGCGCCGACGACGAGCGGCGCGCAGCCGGCAAGGGCGCCGGCCAGCGCAGCGCCGAGCAGGGTGGTGGTGATCAAACGCGCAAAGCTCATGGATTCGGGTCCTGTTCGCCGAGGAGTTGTGCATCGACGCCGTCGCAGATGCAATGGATGGCCAGGATGTGCACTTCCTGGATGCGGGCGGTGCGTTCGTGGGGTACGCAGATGTGAACGTCCGTTTCGCGCAGCAGGCTGCCGATGCGCCCGCCGCCGCGCCCGGTGAGCGCGACCACGGTCATCTCGCGCTCGTGCGCGGCCTCGATGGCGGCGATGACGTTGGCCGAGTTGCCGGAGGTCGACAGTGCCAGCAGCACGTCGCCCGACTGGCCGAGCGCGCGCACCTGCTTGGAGAACACGCGGTCCCACGCGTAGTCGTTGGCGACGGCGCTGAGGATGGAGCTGTCGGTGGTGAGCGCGATGGCCGCCAGCTCGGGCCTTTCGCGCTCGAAGCGGCCCACGAACTCGGCCGAGAAGTGCTGCGCGTCGGCGGCCGAACCGCCGTTGCCGCAGGCCAGCACCTTGCCGCCGCTGGTGACGCAGGCCAGCACCGCCTGCACGGCTTGGGAGATGGGCCTGGCGAGCACTTGGGCGGCCTGGTACTTGAGGTCCGCGCTGTCCGCGAAGTGCTGGAGGATGCGTTGCTCGAGCATGCGCGGATGATACCCGGCACACGTAACGCGACCGTCAAGGCTTTCACAACCGCAAACAGGGTGTAGGCCATGCACCGACGCCGCCGGGAGCAGAACCGGACACGAGGTGCCGCACGGGGCTGACTCCGCAGCAGTGGCGGCTCACTACCCTTCAATGGCTGGCTTCATTGCCCGCAGGTTCAACCGTCTTACGACAAGCTAAGGAGAAGTTTCAATGTCTGCCATGAAAAAGATCGCTGGGTTCGCCGCTGGTATCGCCGCCGTGGCGGTTGTCGGCGTTGCCGTCGCCCAGGGCGTCCCGCCCAACCCGTTCGTAACGAACCACGCCGTCGGCGCTGGCCAGCAGAACGCCCACCTGGCCCCGATGGGCGAGACCGGCACGCCGTGGCCGGGCGCGAACATCGCGACCGCCCAGATCCAGCAGCCTGCTGCCGTCGCGATCGTCGAGCAGCCGGCGCCGGTGGCGCAAGTGCAGGAAACCCAGTCCCTGGGTGCCGCGCCCGCCCCGCAACAGGAAACCGTTGCGGAAGTGAAGCCGGCCAAGCGCGACCGCGGCTGATCCGCGCCGCTCTGACGACGTAACGGTCATCCTGCGTCGAAGGCCGCGCGGATCCACTGGACCGCGCCGCCTTCGAAGCTGACCACGTCGAAACGGCACGCCGGCGCGTTGCGCAGGCGCAGCAGGTAGTGGCGCGCAGCGAAGACGATGCGCCGCTGCTTCACCGGGGTCACGCTCGCGGCCGCGCCGCCATAAGCGCGGCTGGCACGCTTGCGGACTTCGACGAACACGAGGGTCGAGCCCTCGCGCATCACCAGGTCGATCTCGCCGCCGCCGCGCCCCGGCGTGCGGAAGTTGCGGGTCACCAGCTGCAGGCCCTGCGCCTGCAGGTGCGCCAGCGCGAGGTCTTCCGCGGCGTCGCCGCGGGCCTTGGTGGTAGCCTCGGGACGTGGCTGCATCGTTCTCATCCTCCCTCGCCGCGGCACGCGACGCGGCCGGTGCGCAGCATTATCCGCAGGGCGCGCTGTACGTCGTGGCCACCCCTATCGGCAACCTCGCCGACATCACGCTTCGCGCGCTGCACGTGCTGCAGATCGCGGATGCCATCGCGTGCGAGGACACGCGCCACACGCAGTCGTTGCTGCGGGCGTATGGCATAGACAAGTCCGCATGGGTCGCGGTGCACCAGCACAACGAGGCTTCGGCGGCGGGGGCCGTGCTGCAGCGGCTCGCGGCGGGCGAGCGTGTCGTCTACGCGAGCGATGCGGGCACACCGGCGGTGAGTGATCCGGGCGCGCGGCTCGTTGCGGCCGTGCGAGAGGCCGGGCATGTCGTCGTGCCGTTGCCGGGCGCGAGCAGCATCACGGCGCTGCTGAGCGTGGCGGGGACTGCGAGCGACGACCCTTCGTTCGTCTTCCAGGGTTTTCTTCCGGCGAAGGCCGGCGAACGCGATGCCGCAGTGCAGTTGCTGGCGCAGGAACCGCGGGCGGTCGTGCTGCTGGAGGCGCCGCACCGGATCGAGGCCTTGGCCAAGGCGCTTGCCGTGTTGGGCGAGCGCAAGCTGACCGTGGGCCGCGAGCTGACGAAGCAGTTCGAGCAGGTGGCGGTGGTGACGTGCGCGTCGTTCGCCTCGTGGCTCGCGGAGGACTCCAAGCGGACCCATGGCGAATTCGCACTTGTCCTGCATCCGCAGGCGGTGGTCGATGAAGGCGCCCAAGGTGTGCGCGTGCTGGAGCTGCTGCTGGCGGAGTTGCCTGTGAAGACCGCGGTGAAGCTTGCCGCGGAGATCACAGGCGCGCCGCGCAACGAGCTCTACGAAACGGCGTTGAAGATCAAGAAGGCCTAGACGGCCAGCGGATCGACGTCGATCGCCCAGCGGATCAATCCGCGCGGGCGCAGCTCGTGAAGGCGCGGCTGCCAGTCCGCAAGGAAGCGCTGCAACGCAACCCGCGACGTGCTCTCCAGGAGCATCTGCGCTCGCTCGACATTCGCCACGCGCTGCAAGGTCATCGGCACCGGCGAGTAGACGCTGACGTGCTCCACGGCGTCCGAATCGGCCGCTGCTTCAGCCGCGGCGTGCAAGAAACCTTGCGCCACCTCCTGCGTCCGTGCCTCCGCACGCACCAGCGCCTGCGACGCAAACGGCGGCATCCCCGCCAGCTCGCGCTCCTTCAACTGCTGCGCGGCAAACGCCGGGAAGTCATGCCGCCGCAACGCGGTGAACAGCGCATGCTGCGGGTGCCAGGTCTGGATCCACATCTCGCTGCCGGCCGACTGCGCCGCATCGCGCCCCGCGCGGCCCGCGGCCTGCATCAGCAAGGAGAACAAGCGCTCCGGCGCACGGAAGTCGGCCGAGAACAACGCGGCATCGGGGTTGACCGCGGCAACGAGAGTGATGCGCCGGAAGTCATGGCCCTTCGTCACCATCTGCGTGCCCACGAGCACATCGACATCGCCCGAGTGCACCTCCGCCAGCTGCCGTTCCAGCTCGCCCTTCAACCGCGTCGTGTCCGCGTCCATGCGCAGCACGCGCGCGCCGGGCAGCAGCGCCTCCAGTTGCTCCTCCAGCTTCTCGGTGCCGCGGCCGAGCGGCGCGATGTCCACGTTGCCGCAACTCGGGCACGCACGTGGCACGCGCTCGGTGAAGCCGCAGTGGTGGCAGCGCAGCGTGCGGTCGATCTTGTGGAACACGCGGAAGGCGCTGCAGTTGGGGCACTCGCTTTTCCAGTCGCATGCGCCGCACGCCAGCACCGGCGCATAGCCGCGGCGGTTGAGAAAGACCAGTGATTGCTCGCCGCGCGCGATGCGCTGCGCGATGGCGTCGATGAGCGTGCCCGCGAACACCGTTTTCTTCGGCTGCAGGTTCATGTCCACGAGCCGCACGCCGGGCAAGGCACCCGCACCGATGCGCGAGGGCATCTCCAGCCGCCGGTAACGCCCTTTCTCGCTGGCCTGCCAGCTCTCGAGCGAAGGCGTCGCGGAGCCGAGCAGCACCTTCGCGCCCGCCGCCTTGCCGCGGTAGATCGCGAGGTCGCGCGCGGAATAGCGCGCGCCTTCCTGCTGCTTGTAGCTGGGGTCGTGCTCCTCGTCGACGACGAGAAGCGCGAGCTTCGGCATCGACGCGAACACCGCCATGCGCGTGCCGAGCACGATGCGTGCGTGGCCGAGATGCGCGGCGAGCCAGGCCTTCAGGCGCTGTGGTGGCGTCATGCCGCTGTGCATCGCGACGACCGCGGCCTCGCCGAAGCGCTCCACGAAGCGAGCGTGCAATTGCGGCGTGAGGTTGATCTCCGGCACCATCACCAGCGCCTGCGCGTCGGGTGTGTGCGCAAGCAGGCGCTGCACCGCCTGCAGGTAAATCTCGGTCTTGCCGCTGCCGGTGCTTCCGAACAACAGGAAGGGGCCGGCCTCACCTTCGATCGCGGCCAGCGCATCGCGCTGTTCGGCCGTGAGTTCGTGCGCGGCCTCCTCTGCATGAATGACGTCGCGCGAGCCCTGCCGCTTCAGCCGCCGCGCGAGCTGCGCAGCGTCCAGGTCGCGCAGCTGTGGCGGCAACGCCGCAAGCGCCACCTCCCCGATCCCGCGCCGGTAGTACTGTGATGAAAAGGTTACGAGTTGTCGCCAGGAAGCGTCGAGCGGAGGGAGGTCGCCCAGGGCCGCGCTGACAGATTTTGTCCGAGCCTCGAAGTCGTCCGCGCTGTCCGGCTCCCACACCACCCCCAATAGCTCACGCCGCCCCAAGGGCACGCGCACCAATGTTCCCGGCGCGAGTGGTGCCTCACTCAGGTAGGTCAGGACGCCGCCGATCGAGCTGTGGGCGGGTGTGGGGACGACGACGGCGGTGCGGTGCGACATCGAATGAGGGTTTACGCTGTGCTCTTCACGTGGCTTGGTGAAATCCGCGGTAAGTCCTTGATTGAAAAGCGATTAGACCTTTGTCTAGGTTTTATGTGGATAACTTTGTTGATAGGCATGCGGCGCAGGCCGGCGAAGCCCGGAAAATCAAGCAGTTGGCTGCTTTGCCGTCAAAACGGGCAATCCACAGATCCTATAAGAATCAACAACTTGCGTTAGCTACGGCTTTTGTAGCGGGCGCCGCTCGCCGGGCCGGGTTGACAATTCCCGCAACACAGTTTTTGTGCATAAGTCAAGCCGCCACGGAAGATTTTGCGCTTCCGCCTCCTAGGGAACTCCCGGATGCGCCTAGCCGCGCGCCGCGCTTGGCTCGCGCAGCCGGGCGGAGTGGGAATGCACCGCCTCCACCAGTGCCTGAACGTTATCAGGCGGTGTGTGCTGGCTGATACCGTGGCCGAGGTTGAACACCTGCGTGGGCCCCGTACCCGGCCCCGTGTGCGGCGTGCCGAAATCGTCGAGCACGCGGCGCGCCTCCGCTTGCACCTGCGCGGGCGGCGCGAACAGCACGGCGGGGTCGAGGTTGCCCTGCAGCGCTTTCGAGTGGCCCACGAGTGCACGCGCACGGCCGAGGTTCACGGTCCAGTCGACCCCGAGCACGTCGCAGTCGAGCGGCTCCATCGCATCGAGCCACAGCCCGCCGCCCTTGGTGAACACGATGCGCGGGATGACCGCGCCCTCGTGCTCGCGCTTGAGGCCGGCGAGCACGCGCCGTGTGTACGCGAGGCTGAACTCGCGGAAGGCCGCATCGGAGAGCGCGCCGCCCCAGCTGTCGAACACCATCACGGCTTGCGCGCCCGCGTCGATCTGCGCATTGAGGTAGCTGCTCACCGCTTGCGCATTGATCTCGAGGATGCGGTGCATCAGGTCCGGGCGGCTGTACATGAGGCTCTTCACCCCGCGCCAGTCGTCGCCCGAGCCGCCGCCTTCGACCATGTAGCAGGCCAGCGTCCACGGGCTGCCCGAAAAGCCGATGAGGGGTACGCGGCCATCGAGCGCGCGGCGGATCGACGTGACGGCATCGAACACGTAGCGCAGCTTCTCGAGGTCCGGCACCTGCAGCGCGGCAACCGCGGCTTCGTCGCGCACCGGGCGTGCGAAACGCGGGCCCTCGCCTTCGGCGAATGAAAGGCCCAGGCCCATTGCGTCGGGCACGGTGAGGATGTCGGAGAACAGGATCGCGGCGTCGAGCGCGTAGCGGTCCAGCGGCTGCAGCGTCACCTCGGTGGCGTAATCCTTGTTGGTGGCCAGGCCCATGAAGCTGCCGGCCTTCGCGCGCGTGGCGCGGTACTCGGGCAGGTAGCGGCCGGCCTGGCGCATCAACCAGAGGGGGGTGTACGGCGTGGCCTGGCGCAGGCAGGCGCGCAGGAAGGTGTCGTTTCTGAGGGGGGCGAAGCTCATCCCCCGGATTCTCGCAGTGCCCGCCGCCCCTTGCCGCCCGCCTATGATGGGGCCACTTGCGATATGGCAACTGAACACGATCCCGAGGCCGCGCGCAGCCTGTTCCGCCAAGGGGTGCAGCAGTACGAGGCCGGCGAGCTGGACGCGGCGCGCCGCAGCTTCGAGGAGTCGCTGCGCCTGGAGCCGGGGCGGGCGGCGACCGCGGTGCGCCTGGCCGGCGTGCGGCTGAAGCAGGGCGCGCCGGAAGAAGCGCTGGGGCTCGTGCACGGCGTGCTCGACGCCGACCCCGGCCACGCCGACGCGCTCGGCCTGCGCGGCACCGCCTTCGCGATGCTCGGTTTCTTTCCCAATGCGCTGCAGGCGTTCGACCAGCTGGTCGAACTGCAGCCGCGCAACGCGCAGGCGTGGACGCTGCGCGGCAACGTGCTGCGGGAGATGGGGCGCTACGAGGAGGCGGAGGCGTCGTTCGGCAAGGCCGTGCAGGACAGCCCCGCCCCCGAGGTGATGGCGTATTTCGCCGCGGCAAGCGGCCGCGACGCGCCGCCGGACAGCGCGCCGCGCGACTACGTTCAGTCGCTCTTCGACAACTATGCGTCGAACTACGACACCGAGCTGGTCGACACGCTCAACTACCGCGTGCCGGAACTGCTTGCGCAGGGGCTGCAGCGCCTCGGGCGCCGCTACTCGCAAGGCATCGACCTCGGTTGCGGCACGGGCTTGTGCGCGCCGCTGGTCAAACCCTTCGTGGATCGCCTCGACGGCGTCGACCTCTCCCCGCAGATGCTGGAGCACGCGAAGGCACGCGGCCTGTACGAGTCGCTTCACGCGGGCGACATCGTCGAATTCCTCGCGGCCGCTTCGACACCCTGGGATCTCGCGGTCGCGGGCGACGTGTTCCTTTACGTCGGTCGGCTCGAGCCCGTCTTCGCGCAGCTGCAACGGCTGATGCCTGCGGGCGGCGTGCTCTGCTTCTCCGTCGAGGCGCACGACGGCCCCGAGCCGCTGGTGCTGCAGCACACGCGGCGCTACGCCCATTCGCAGCCGTATGTCGAAGGCTTGGCTGCGGGCCACGGCTTGCGCATGCTGCAACTGGAGCGCGCGGCGATCCGCGAGCAGCGCGGCGTGCCCGTGCAGGGCTTCTGCGTGTGGCTGGAGCGCGATGGCTGACGCGGCGTTCGAGCAGGCCCGCGAGCTCTTCGCGCAGGGCGTGCAGCACACCGAGGCGGGCCGGCTGGAAGAGGCGGAGCGCAGCTTCGCCGCGGCGCTGGCGCTCGTGCCGCGGCGCGCGTCGACGCAGTCCAACCTCGCCGTCGTGCGCATGCGGCTGGGCCGTGCCGGCGAGGCGCTGCCGCTGCTCGACGACGCACTCGAACTGGAGCCCGGCAACCTCGACACGCTCGGCCTGCGCGCACTGGTGCTGGCCGAGATCGGCCGCCACCCCGAGGCGCTCGCCGCCTTCGACCGCGTGCTGGCCGCGCGGCCCGAAGCGGGTACGCTGTGGATGCAGCGCGGCACCTTGCTGGTGGAGATGGGGCGGCCGCTCGAGGCGGCCGAGTCGTACCGCAAGGCGCTGGCGCATGGCGCGGACCCGGAGCTCGCCGGCTACTACCTCGCCGCACTCACGGGCGGCGAAACGCCGCCCGCACCGCCGCGCGACTACGTCGAGGGGCTCTTCGACAAGTACGCCGACGATTTCGAGGTCAACCTGGTGAAGGACCTGCGCTACCAGGCGCCGACGGTGCTCGCGAACCGCCTCGCCGCGATGCAGCGCCGCTTTGCCAACGCGCTGGACCTGGGCTGCGGCACCGGTTTGTGCGGGCGCATGGCCAAGCCCATGATGGCGCGGCTGGAGGGCGTGGACATTTCGGCACGCATGCTGGAGAAGGCAGCTGAAACGCGCGCCTACGACAGCCTCGTGCACGCCGACATCGTGGAGTTCCTGCGCACCGCGCAGGGCCCGTACGACCTGGTGATCTCCGCCGACGTCTTCATCTACGTCGGCGCGCTCGAAGAGGTGTTCGAACGCGTCGCGGCCTGCATGGCGCCGGGCGGGGTGTTCTGCTTCTCGGTGGAGGAGCCCGCCGAAGGCGAACCCGCGCTGGCGCTGCGCGCGAGCCGCCGCTACGCGCATTCGCAGGCCTACATCCGCGAGCTCGCGGATCGCAACGGGTTCTCCTTGCAGGGCATGCAGCGCGCCCCGATCCGCGAGGACAAGCACAAGCCGATCGCGGGGCTCTACTTCTGGCTGGAGCGGGCGGCACCATGAACACGGGCGGCCGCCTGAAGGTGCGCAAGCTGATCGCGCAGGGCAGCGCCGACTTCAATGCCGGCCGCTTCGCCGAAGCCGAGCGCAGCTTCGCGCAGGCGGTGGCGCTGGCCCCGGCCGACACCATCGCGCTGGGCAGCCTGGCCGCGACGCTGATGAAACTCGGGCGTGCCGCCGATGCGCTTGCCGTCTCGGACAAGGTGCTGGCACGCGAGCCGGGCAACATCTCGTCGCTGGGCCTGCGCGCGCTCGCACTCGCGGAGCTGGGCCGCAGGCCCGGGGCGCTCGAAGCCTTCGACCGCGCGCTCGCCGCGGACCCGAAAGCCGGCACGCTCTGGCTGTACCGCGGCAACCTGCTCGTGGAGCTCAAACAGGAGGCCGAAGCCGCCGAGTCGTTTGAGAAGGCGATCGCGCATGGCGGCGACAAGGAACTGGCGCAGTACTTCCTGCGCGCGCTGCGCGGGGAAAGCGTCGACGACATGCCGCGCGCCTTCGTCGAGAACCTCTTCGACAAGTACGCGGTGCGCTTCGACGAGCACCTGGTGCAGGCGCTCAACTACCAGGCGCCGGCGGTGCTCGCGCAGCACCTCGCCACGCTGGACCGCCGCTTCGAGCGCGTGCTGGACCTCGGCTGCGGCACCGGGCTGGTGGGCCGCATCGCCAAGGCGATCATGCTGCACATCGAGGGCGTGGACCTGTCGATGGGCATGCTGCAGAAAGCCGCCGAGTCCGGTACGTACGAGAAGCTGGTGCACGGCGACATCGTGGAGTACCTGCGCGGCGCGCAGGGGCCGTACGACCTCGTGGTGTGCGCGGACGTGCTGGTCTACGTCGGTGCGCTCGAAGAGGTGTTCAGCCACGTCGCGCGATGCCTCGAACCCGGCGGCGTGTTCGCGCTGACCATCGAGGATGCGGGCCCGGGCGTCGAGAAGATGGTGCTGCGCCCCAGCCGGCGTTTCGCGCACGCGGAGGGCTACGTGCTCGACCTCGCGTCGCGCAATGGCCTGCAGGTGCAGGCGATGCAGAAAGGCGCTTTGCGCACGGAGAGCGAAGCGCCCATGCCCGGTATCTACTTCTGGCTGGTTCGCAGCGCCTGATCGATGTCCCAGAGGATGTCGTCGACGTCCTCGATGCCCACGGAGAGGCGGATCATGTCGGGGCGCACACCGGCCCTCGCGAGCTCTTCGTCATTGAGCTGGCGGTGCGTGGTGGAAGCCGGGTGGATCACCAGCGTCTTCGCATCGCCGATGTTGGCGAGGTGGCTCAGGAACTCGCAGGCATCGATGAACTTCTCGCCCGCGCGCGCCGGGTCGTCGCCCTTGATGCCGAAGGTGAGGATGCCCGAGGCGCCGGGCTTGCCGTCGATCGCGCGGAACTGCTTCTTCGCCAGCGCGTAGTGCTTCGACGTTTCCATGCCGGGGTAGTTCACCCAGCTCACGAGCGGATGGTCGGCGAGGAACTGCGCGACGCGCAGCGTGTTGCGGCAATGCGCCTGCATGCGCAGGTGCAGCGTCTCGATGCCCTGCAGGATCAGCCACGCGTTCAGCGGCGAGAGCGAGCCGCCGAAGGTGCGGTTGACTTCCATGCGCGCCTTCATCGTGTAGCCGAAGTCGCCGAAGGTCTCGTAGAACTTCACGCCGTGGTACGCCCGGCTGGGCTCCAGCATCTCCGGGAACTTGTCCTTCGCGATCGGCCCGCCCCAGTCGAACTTGCCGGACTCCACCACCACGCCCGCCATCGTGGTGCCGTGGCCGCCGAGGTACTTCGTCGCGCTGTGCACCACGATGTCGGCGCCGAAGGCGAACGGGTTGCAGAGGTAGGGCGAGGCGACCGTGTTGTCCACCACCAGCGGCAGGCCGTGCTCGTGCGCGATCTTCGCGACCGGCTCGATGTCGAACACGTTGACGAGCGGGTTGCCGAGCGTCTCGCCGTACACGGCGCGCGTGTTCGGGCGGATGGCGCGGCGGAAATTCTCCGGGTCTTCGGGATCCACGAAAGTCGTCTCGATACCGAGCCGCGAGAAGCCCACGCCCAGTTGCCCCACCGTGCCGCCGTACAGCGTCGACGCGGCCACGATGTGGTCGCCGGCCTTCAGGATCGCGAGCAGCGCCGTCATCTGCGCCGCCATGCCCGTCGCACACGCTAATGCGGCGCGGCCGCCTTCCAGCGAGGCCACGCGCTCTTCCAGCACCGCCACCGTGGGGTTGCTGATGCGCGAATAGACGTTGCCGAAGGTCTGCAGGTTGAACAGCGACACCGCGTGCTCGGCGGAGTCGAAGACGAAGCTGGTGGTCTGGTGGATCGGCGTCGCGCGCGCGCCGGTCACCGGGTCGGGCATGGCGCCGGCGTGGATGGCGCGTGTGCCGAAGCCGTAGTCGTGGTCTTTCTCGGCCATGGCTTCAGTAGAACAGTTGTTGCGGGCGGCGCGACGAGATCACCTTGGTGTTCACACCGGCCCAATTGAGGCCGCCGAACAGGCGCGCGTGCTCGATCTTCACGCAGCGGTCCATCACCACGTCCAGCCCCGCGGCACGTGCCTTGGCGGCGGCCGCCTCGTTGATCACGCCGATCTGCATCCACAGGCACTTCGCGCCGATGGCGATGGCTTCGTCGGCGATCGGCGGGATGTCCTCGCTGCGGCGGAAGCAGTCGACGAGGTCGATGCTGTTTTCCTTCGCGGCTTCGGTCACCGAGGGGTAGCACTTCTCGCCGAGGATTTCCTTCGCCGTCGGGTTGACCGGCACGATGCGGTAGCCGTGCTCCTGCATGTACTTGGCCGCGAAGAAGCTGGGCCGGTGCCACTGCGGCGACAGGCCGACGACGGCGAGCGTCTTGCAGCTGCCGAGGATGCGGCGCAGGTCGTGAATCGTGCTGCTCATCGCCCCATTATGGGCAAAGGCCTTCAAAGGCGCAGCAGCGTCATGCTCCATCCCACCGTGACCACCTGCAAGGCATTGAGGGCCATCCCATAGCCATGCAGCCGCCGAAAACGCGCGATCGCGCCCGCGTCCTCGGGGGTCATTGTGTTGCGCAGGGCATCCATGCCGGGCAGCACGATGCGGCTGGCCGTGAACACCACCAGCGCCAGCACCGCCATGCCCGCGCAGAACCCGGGCTGCCCCGCGAAGGCATAGGCGACCGAAGTCGTGACGGCCGCGAACAGGACCGCGCGGTAGTAGAGGTGGAAGAAGCCGCGGATGAAGCGCGCATCCATCGGCGTGTCGTGCTTCAGGATCAGCAGCGGCAGCGAGCCCAGGGCGAAGTAGCCCATGAAGACGAGCAGGATGACCGTGCAGGCGAGCGCGAGGACCTTGGGCAGCACGGCGTCTCAGGCCGAGGCCTTGTACTTGATGGAGCACCCGTAGGGGCGCGTCACCGGGTTCGAGATGGCCTTGCCGGAAAGTGCCTCGTCGAGCGACACGCGCACGTAGTTGGTCGCGCGCTTGATGTCGTCGGGATTGCTCGACGCGATACTGTCGATGCCGCCGGCATAGACCAGCCGGCCCTGCGGGTCGACGATGTACATGTGCGGCGTGGTGCGGGCACCGTAAGCGCGGCCCGTGGTGCCTTCCTCGTCCATCAGGATCGCGCTCGGGCGCGACTTGCGCTCCTGCAGCCAGCCGGCGAGCTTCGCGGGCTCGAGGTAGTCGTACGCATCGCGTTCGGTGGAATTGATGGCGAGCCACACCACGCCCTTGCCCGTGGCGTGCTGCTGCGTGTCGGCCATGTTGCCGCTGTTGTAGTGCTTCCTGACGTAGGGGCAGCCGGGGTTGGTCCACTCCAGCACCACGTACCTGCCGCGGAAGTCCGACAGCTTCACCGGCTTGCCGCCCGTGTCCTTCAGCGTGAAGTCCGGCGCCGGCTGGCCGACGGTGGGCGCCGCATGCGCCGTGAACGCGAGCAACAGGGACGAAGCGAGCACGGTACGGCGCAGCATGTGACGACTCCTACAGTTTGGCTATGGCCGAACGGACCTCTTCGACACCCAGGACCTCCGACAGCACGATCGGCGGTGCGCCCTTGCGATAGAACACGTAGACGGGCACGCCGCTGCGGCCCAGCTGGGCCAGCGCCGCGGTGATCGCGGGGTCGCGCCGGGTCCAGTCGGCGCGCAGCAAGGCTACGTTCTTGCCCGTGAGGTCCGCAAGCACCGCCCCGTCGGCCAGCGTGGTTTTCTTGTTGTACTGGCAGGTCACGCACCACGCGGCCGTGAAGTCCACGAAGACGGGCTGGCCGGACGCCAACAGCTGGTCCACGCGGCCGGGCTCCCACGGTTGCCACGGCCCCTGCGCCGCGGCCGTGGTGGCCTTGGCGGGCGGCTGCTGCGTGATCGACGGGCCCATGCCCCAGGCGAGCGCGGCGAGCGTGGCGACCGACAGCGCGCCGACGACCGTGCGCCCGCGCCCTTGCAGGGTGAATGCCCAGATGACCATAGCCATCGCCACGAGCAGCACGAGCAGGGCGCCGGCGCCGTCGATGCCGGCCTGCTGGCCCAGCACCCACACGAGCCACGCGACCGTGGCGAACATCGGGAAGGCCATGAGCTTGCGGAACACGTCCATCCATGCGCCGGGCCGCGGAAGCAGGCGCGCAACTGCCGGTACCCAGCTCGCGGCGAGGTAGGGCAGGGCCATGCCGATGCCGATGGAGCCGAAGACCAGCAGCGCTTCAACCGCGGGCAGCCCGATCGCAAAGCCGAGCGATGCGCCCATGAACGGCGCGGTGCAGGGCGAGGCGATCGCCACCGCCAGCACCCCCGAGAGGAACGCGTTCATCACGGGGTGGCGAGCTTCGTAACCGGCCACGGCGCTCGGCAGGAAGGTGCCGAACTCGAACAGGCCGGCGAGGTTCAGGCCGATGACGGTGAACAGCGCCGCCAGCAGCGCGATCACCACCGGCGACTGCAATTGGAAGCCCCAGCCCAGTTGCTCGCCGCCGGCGCGCAACGCGAGCATCAGCCCACCCAGCGCGAGGAAGGACACGACCACGCCCGCCGTGTACGACAGGCCGGCGACGCGGTGGCCGCGCGTGTCGTCGGCGTGCTTCGTGAAGCCCACCACCTTGATCGCGAGCACCGGGAACACGCAGGGCATCAGGTTGAGGATGAGGCCGCCCAGCAGCGCGAACAGCATCGCGAGCCCGAGCGTGAGCGAGGGCGCGGCCGGTGCCGGTTGCGCGGCGCTGCGCAGCGCCTCGGCGAGCGCGGGAGAAATCTGCGCGGGAGCGGCGGCGGTCAGTGCGGGCCAGGTGCCCGTGACCTTGGGCTCCGTGCGCCAGCCGTTGTCGCCGACGGCCACCACGAAGGGCAGCGCGGCGGGGCTCTGGCTGCGCTGCGCGGAAAGCGGCACGACCGCCGTCCACACGTTGGCCTTCCACTCCTGTGTCCACGGCGCGCCGGTCTCGATGACCTCCGCGACTTCGGGGAAGAACTCCAGCTGCTTGCCGCGCACCGCGTCGGGCAGGCCGGTGACCTTGACCTTCAGCTGCTGGCCATCCACGACAACTTCATTGGGGGTGGACAGGGGCTTGGGCTGCTTCGCGAGCGCGGCATCGAACGCGGCGCCGTTGACGGCCGTGCTGCTCTTCGTCGGCACGTTCAGCACGAACTCGCCTTCCTCCGGGATGCACTCCTTGCGGCAGACCAGCCAGTTGGCCTTGAGCTTGACCTCCAAGTCGCTCTTGAGCACCGACGGCTTGAAGTCGGGCGACACCGTGAGCGGCACCGGCAGCAGCACCGTGCCCTCGTAGCCGTAGTTGGCGAGGTTGCCGATGGGGATCTTCACCGGGATCGGCCATGCGATGTCCCCGGCCGTCACGCCCGCGGGCAGCGTCCATTGCAGTTGCGTGGGCAGGCCGGAGTCGCCCGCGTTCTTCCAGTACGTGTGCCACTCGGGCTGGTGCTTGATCTGCAGACCCACCCACACGGTCTTGCCCGCGGCCACGCCGTCGGGTGCATGCGCGAGCAGCTCGGCGCGCACGTGTTCGGTGGTGACGGACGCACCGGCCGCGTGGGCGGCACCCGTGCACAACGCCAGCGCGGCGAACAGGACTTTCAACGACTTCATGCGAACCCCAGCACCACGCGCCGCGTGGTTGCGCTCTTCTTCTCGATCTTGGTCACCACCACCGCGCCGATCTCGCGCGTGTTGGCCACGTGCGTGCCGCCGCAAGGCTGGAAGTCGACGGCATCGCCGACCCGAATGGTGCGGATGCTTCCGGTACCTCGGGGCGGTTGCACGGACATGCTCTTTACGAGTGCCGGGTTGGCGTCGAGTTCCTCATCCGTGATCGCGCCGATCGTCACCGGATGCGCGGCCTCCACCAGCCGGGCGATGCCGGCGGTGAGTGCTTCCTTGTCGAGCGGGTCGGTCATGTTGAAGTCCAGGCGGGCGTACTCCGGCGTGATGGAGCAGCCGTTCACGAGCTGCGGCACCAGGTGGCAAAGCAGGTGCGTGGTGGTGTGGAACCGCATCAGCTTGTGGCGCCGCTCCCAGTCGATTCTGGCCGTGACCGCCTCGCCCGGCTTGACATTCGTCAGCAGGTCTTCCTGCCCGGGCGCGGGAACGTGGGCGATGCCGGTGGTGGGCTTGCCTTCGGCGTCCTTCAGCTTGCGGGTGTCGGCGATGCGCAGCTCGCGGCCGCCGGCCAGCACCAGCACGCCGCTGTCGCCGGCCTGCCCGCCGCCGACGGGATAGAACACGGTGCGGTCCAGCACCACCCCCTGGTCGCCCACGGCGGTGACCGTGGCTTCGCACTCGCGCAGGTACGAGTCCTGCCGGAACAGCTCTTGCGTCATGCCCGTGATTGTCGCCGGGGCGCAAAAACGGGGTGGAACGCCCGTGGAACGCCCCCTTTTCCACACTGGGCCCCTCATCCTGGAGGACCTGCCCGTGAACTGGAAGCTCCCGGCTGCCCTGGCAGCCACCGCCGCCGGCCTGGCGCTGGCCAACGGCACCCCGCCCGCCGAGCCGATCAAGCCGCTGCCCCCGCCGCCCGTGGTCGACGCGGCCAAGGCCGACCTCGGCAAGGCGCTTTTCTTCGACCGCCGTTTCTCGAAGGACAACAGCGTGTCCTGCGCGAGCTGCCACGCCTTCGACAAGGGCGGCGCCTACGCGGCGGCCAGGCCCACCGGCGTCGGCGGCAAGGAGCACGGGCTCAATTCGCCGACCATCTTCAACTCGGCCTACAACTTCCGCCAGCTGTGGTCGGGCGGCCAACCCGGCATCGAGGGAGTGGTGGACGCCGTGGTCAAGAGCCCGGTGGTGTTCGGCTCGTCCTGGCCCGAGGTGCTCACGAAGCTGGCCGCGGACGGCGCGCTCGCCGCGAAATTCCGCAAGGCGTACCCCGACGGCATGACCGCCGCGAACGCCGCCAACGCCCTCGGCGAATACACGCGCACGCTCACCACGCCCAACGCGCGCTTCGACCAGTACCTGCGCGGCAAGGCGGACGCGATCACGCCCGACGAGCGCGCCGGCTACGAACTGTTCAAGAAGTACGGCTGCGTGGCCTGCCACCAGGGCGTGAACGTGGGCGGCAACATGTTCCAGAAGTTCGGCGTGATGGGCGACTACTTCGCCGCGCGCGGCAACGTGAAGACGGCGGACTACGGCCGCTTCAACGTGACGGGGCGCGAGAGCGACCGCTATGTGTTCAAGGTGCCCAGCCTGCGCAACGTGGCGCTCACGGCGCCTTACTTCCACGACGGCAGTGCCGACACGCTGCCGCAGGCCGTGCAGGTGATGTTCACCTACCAGCTCGGGCGCAGCGCGTCGCCGCAGGACGTGGAGCTGATCGTCAAGTTCCTGGGCACGCTGACCGGCGAGCAGCCGAAGGGGGCGCAATGAAAGCGGCCGGCATCTTCCGGCGCACCGGCATCGCGCTCGCGGCCGCGGCTGCGCTGGGGCTCCTCGGCCTGCTTTACGACAAGTCGCAGGGCGCCCCACCCGGCATGCGTGCGGTGGTGCAGGACGACCTGCGCCTGATCAACCAGCTGGACTCCGACTGGAACGTCGGCGTGATGAGCGCGAAGGTCGGCTTGAACGAAAGCTACGACCCGCTCGTGGTACCGGCGCAGAACATCGCCGCGGCGATCGCTCGCGTGAGCCGGCACCAGGCCGAGCAAGGCGCGGGCATCGATGCGCAGCTGTCTGCGCTGCGGCAGGCGTTCACCCAGAAAGGCGACCTCGTCGACAACTTCAAGTCGCACAACTCGATCCTGCGCAATTCGCTGCGCTACCTCCCCGCCGCGGCGCAGGAAGCACGCGATGCGTTGCTCGCGATGCGCGGCCCCGAAGCGGCGCGCGCGCAGGCGCTGGCGGCCGCCATCGCGGAAAGCGTGGACGACGCGGCCCGCTACGCGGTGATCCCCGAGGCGTCGCAGCAGCAGGCGCTGGAGCAGGCCATCGCCCGCGTGGAAGACCTGCTGCGCACCTGGCCCGAGGCGGGCGGCGCACGCGAACCCGCTGCGATCTACCTTAACCACGCGCGCACGGTGCTGCGGCAGGTGAACGACGAGGGTGACCTGCTGGCCGGCATCCTGAAAGTGCGCACGGTCGGCGCGCTGCAGCAGGTGAACACGGCGTACGAAGCGTTCTACGGCCAGCGCTCGGCCGACGCCGAGATGTGGCGCAAGGCGCTGGTCGTGTACTCGGCGATCCTGCTGGCGCTGGTGGCATGGACCGCGTGGCACTTGCGGCAGTCCTACCGCCTGCTGGAGCAGCGCGTGAAGGAACGCACGCAGGAACTCGGCGACGCGCTCGAATCGCTGCACGAATCGGAAGCGCAGCTGATCCAGAGCGAGAAGATGTCCTCGCTCGGCCAGATGGTGGCCGGCGTGGCGCACGAGATCAACACGCCGCTCGCGTACGTGCGCTCCAGCATGGAGACGGTGAGCGAGCAGCTCGGCGACGTGCAATCGCTCGTGAGGCAAAGCAACGCGCTGCTCGCCGCGCTCGACGCCGAGACGCCCGACCCGGACGCGCTGCAGGCGCACTACCGAGAGCTCGCGGACATCGCCGGCGCGTTCGAGCAGCACGGCATCGTGCAGGAGCTGCGCAACCTCACCCGGGAAGGCCTGCACGGGCTGGACCAGATCGGCGACATCGTCGTCAACCTCAAGAACTTCAGCCGCCTCGACCGCGGCAAGACCATGAAATTCGACTTGCGCGAGGGGCTGGAGAGCACCCTCACCATCGCTCGCGGCGCCATCAAGGGCTGCCGCATCGTCAAGCGCTACGGCAGCATCCCGCGCATCGAGTGCGCGCCGTCGCAGATGAACCAGGTGTTCCTGAACCTCGTGACCAATGCGGCGCAGGCGATCGGCCACGACATGGGCGTGATCACCGTGTCGACGGCGCTGGAGGGCACGATGGTGCGCGTGGACGTTCAGGACAACGGCGCGGGCATCCCCGAGGAGAACCTGCGGCGCATCTTCGACCCGTTCTTCACGACGAAGGAGATCGGCAAGGGCACGGGGCTGGGCCTGTCGATCGTCTACAAGATCGTCAAGGAGCACGGCGGCACGATCGGCGTCGAGTCGCTTGTGGGGCAGGGCACGACGTTCACGGTGCGATTGCCGGCCTGCGCGGAGGATGTGGCCGCGCACGTGGAAGCCGAGGAGGCGCTGGCATGACGCGCAGGATCGACCGCTACGAAGTGCGCAAGGAGATCGCGTTCAACGGTGTCGGCGAGATCTGCACCGCGTTCGACCCCGTGATCGAACGCGTCGTCGTCATCAAGACGCTGGACCGCGCGCTGCTGCCCGGCACCGACGCCGCCGACATGGTGGCACGCTTTCGCCGCGAGGCGATCGCGGGCGGGCGGCTGACGCACCCGGGCATCGTCACCATCTACGAATACGGTGAGGCGGGCGATACGTGCTTCATCGCGATGGAGCATGCCGAAGGGCCGACGCTGCGCGAGCTGTTGACGAAGCAGGGGCCGCTCGCCTTGCCGATGGTGCAGGCGATCGTGCGGCACCTGTTTGCCGCGCTGATCTATGCGCACGAGCAGGGGGTGCTGCACCGCGATTTGAAGCCGGCGAACATCGTGCTCACCGGCCCCATCGAAGACACCGCGCTGCTGCGGCCCAAGATCCTCGACTTCGGCATCGCGCGCATCGCGTCGAAGGCGGCGCTCACGCATGCGGGGACCGTGTTCGGCACCCCCGGCTACATGGCGCCGGAGCAATACCGCGGCGACCCGACCGACCCGCGCACGGACATCTACGCGCTGGGCGTGATGCTGTTCGAGATGGTGACGGGCTCGCGCACCTTCCAGGGCGACTTCGCGCAGGTGGTGGACCAGGTGCTCAACCGCGATGCGCCTCGCGCGCGCACCCTTCGCCCCGACGTGCCGGAGGCGTTGGAGGAAGTGATCGCGCGGGCGCTCACGCGGGACCCCGCGGGACGGTTCGCGAACATGCGCGAGTTTCGCGAGGCGTTCATCCGGGCGGTGCCTGTCGTCGCACCGCCAACCGCAGATGGCGCGGTTGCGGTGGCTCGCGCCGCGGCAGTCGCGGGTGCCGGTGCCGCAAACGTCGCGAATGCTGCTGCCGCGAATATCGCGGCGCCCGCCGCGGCCGCACCCGCGCCGCGCGAAGGCGTGGCCGCGACCTTGCCGCTGCGCGTCGCCGTCCGCGGCCCGCGCCAGAAGCTGCTGCTGCTCGACGACGAGGAGCGCATCCTGGCCGCCCTCTCGGCGCTCTTCCGCCTGAAGTACGACGTGATCACCGCCACCGACGGCCACCGCGCGCTCGAACTCGTGCGCGAGCAGCGGCCGGACGTGATCATCAGCGACCAGCGCATGCCGCGCATGCTGGGCGTGGACTTCCTGCGGCAGGCACGTGAGGTCGACCCCGCGTCCGTGCGCATCCTGCTCACCGGCTACTCGGACCTCGCGGCCATCGTGGGGTCGATCAACGACGGCGAAGTCTTCCGCTTCGTCAACAAGCCCTGGAGCAACCAGGAGATGAAGGACACGGTGGCGCAGGCGATGGAGATCGCGCATGCCACGCGCTCGGCCGCGGCGACGCGACCGCCCGCGCAAGCGACGCTGCCGGCGACGCCGCAGCAGCGTGCGGGCGAGGCGATCGTCGTCGCGCAGCCGGGCCGCGAGCTGTTCGACCTCATCAGCCAGGCGTTCGGCAGCACGCGGCCGGTGTGCCACGCAGCCGACGTCGCTGCTGTGATGCAGGCCGTGGAAGACGAGGACGTCGCCGTGCTTCTGTGCGACCTCGACCAGATGCCGGGGGCCGACGTGATGCTGAAGCTGCTCAAGCAGTCGCATCCGCGCGTGCAGAGCGTGGCGCTGGCCGAGCAGTCGGACTCCGAGGCGCTGATCTCGCTGATCAACGAGGCGCAGATCCTGCGCTTCCTGAATCGGCCGCTGCGCATCGGCCTGCTCGACCGTGCGCTTCGCAGCGCGCTGGCGGTGCACGGCAACCTCAAATCGGCGCCGGTGCTGGAGAAGCGGCAGGCGGTGGCGGTGAAGGAGGAGACGGCGGCGACGTCGATCGGGCGGCAGATCCTGCAACGGTTGTCGATGCTCGTGCGGCCGGCGGCGCTGGCGCGGTGACAGAATCGGGCATGCGCCGCATCGCCCTTTGCATCGCACTGGTAGCCGCACTCGCCGCCTGCAGCGACACGGCCAAGCTGCCCGAAAGCGCCAGCATCGGCGCCAACCCGCAGTTGCCGCCGCCCGTCAAGGCATTGATCCCAACGGTAAAGATCGCGCCCGCGCAGGGCTGGCCTGAAGGCGCGATGCCGCAGGCACCAGCCGGCTTTCGCGTGACAGCACTTGCGCGAGGGCTGGACCATCCGCGCTGGCTGCACGTGCTGCCCAACGGCGACGTGCTGGTTGCCGAGAGCAACAAGCCGGCACCGCCCGCGGGCCAGCAAGGCGGCGGCCTCAAAGGCTGGATCGCCGGAATCATCATGAAGCGCGCCGGCGCCGGCGCGCCCAGCGCGGACCGCATTACGCTCCTGCGCGACGCGGACGGCGACGGCATCGCGGAAACGCGCAGCATCTTCCTGCAAGGCCTTCATTCGCCTTTCGGCATGGCGCTGGTGGGCAACGACTTCTACGTGGCCAATGCCGATGCGGTGGTGCGCTACCCGTACACAGCGGGCCAAACGCAGCTGTCGGCCGCGGGCACGAAGGTGACCGACCTGCCGGCCGGCATCAACCACCACTGGACCAAGGGGCTCGTGGCTTCCCGCGACGGCAGCAGGCTCTATGCATCCGTCGGCTCGAACAGCAACGTGGCCGAAGGCGGCATGGGCATCGAGGAAGGCCGCGCCGCCATCTGGGAGGTGGACCGCGCCAGTGGCGGCAAGCGCCTCTACGCGAGCGGATTGCGCAACCCGGTGGGCATGGCCTTCGAGCCCGCGAGCGGCGTGCTGTGGGCCGTGGTGAACGAACGCGACGAGCTCGGCAGCGACCTCGTGCCGGACTACCTCACCTCGGTGAAGGACGGCGCTTTCTACGGCTGGCCGTGGAGCTACTGGGGCACGCACGTGGACGAGCGCGTGAAGCCCGCGCGGCCCGACATGGTGGCAAAGGCCGTCGCGCCCGACTACGCACTCGGCAACCACGTGGCGCCGCTCGGCCTTGCCTTCGCCGACACGCGCATGCCCGCGTCATTCGCAAGCGGCGCCTTCGTCGGCGAGCACGGCTCGTGGAACCGCGAGCCGCTCGCGGGCTACAAGGTGGTGTTCGTCCCCTTCGCCAACGGCCGTCCCTCGGGCCCGCCGGTGGACTTCCTCACCGGCTTCCTCAGCCCGGACGGCAAGGCCTACGGCCGCCCCGTCGGCGTGGCGCTGGATCGCACGGGCGCATTGCTCGTCGCGGACGATGTGGGCAACGTCATCTGGCGAGTCGAGCCACCGAGACTTCGGTAGGGTGTGCAGCGGCCGGGGCCGCACCTATAGTCGCTCCCCTTGAAGGGAGACCGCAGATGCAAGAACCGCACGCCTGGCCGCAATACCTCGAAGTGAACAGGCTCTGGACCACGGCCGAAATCGTCGCGTGTGCCGCGGCACTGCTCGTCGGCCTTCCGCTGGTGGCGGTCCTGGTGCTCAGTGCCGAGGGCGGCAAGCCGCCGAAGCCGCCGCAGGCGAAGCTCGAGCCGCTCGTGCTTCCCACCGTCGTGGTCAGCGCCCAACGCGAGCCCGGGGATGCTGCGGACACCGCCGTGATGGGCGGCCCGGCCGACGCACCCAGGCCGCCGCCGCGCGGTGTCGACCCTTAACGGGCCACCACTTCCCACACCACCTTGGGCTTCTCGTAGCGGTGGATGGTTTGCTCGTTGCAAGAGAGCACCTTCCACCCCTTGAAGAGGTCCATCACCTCCCCCTTGTCGAAGAAGCGCTTGCGGTCGGCGTACTTCGCTTCCACTTCGTAGTAGTGCCGCTCGATCTCGCGCCCGCCGTCGCCGGCGCCGTGGTACACGTCGCGCGTGGAGTTCAGCCGCACGAGCAGGATGCCGAAGGGCGGCTTGAGCACGCGGCGGATCTCGGCCACGGCCGCCTGCGTGTCCTTCCACGGAAAGTAGTGCAGCGACAGGCTGGCGATCACCGCGCCGAAGCTCGCGTCTGCGAACGGCAGCGGCTTGGTGATGTCGTGCTGCACCACCAGCGTTTCGGGCACGGCCCGCTTGCAAACGCGCAGCGCGTCGGCGGAGATGTCGGTGGCCACCACCGACAGCCCCTGCTGCACCAGCCAGGCCGTGTCGCGGCCGTTGTCGCAGCCGAGCTCGAGCGCAAAGCCGTTGCCCGCGCCCGCGCGCAGCAGCTTGATCCAGCGGTCCATCCACAGGTCGGCAGTGTCCATTGCGATGCATTCTCGCAGGGTCGGTGCGCCGGCCGCTATGCTCGCCGTGTGACCCAAAGCTTCTCGACCCTCGCGCTCTCGCCCGCCACGCTCGAAAACCTCGCGCGGCTCGGCTACCGCGAGATGACGCCCATCCAGGCCGCGAGCCTGCCGCCCGCGCTGCTCGGCAAGGACATCATCGGCCAGGCCAAGACCGGCAGCGGCAAGACCGCCGCATTCGCATTAGCGCTGCTGGCGAACCTCAACCCGCGGCGCTTCGCGGTGCAATCGCTGGTGCTCTGCCCCACGCGCGAACTCGCGGACCAGGTGACGGCCGAGGTGCGGCGGCTCGCGCGCGCCGAGGACAACATCAAGGCGGTGACGCTCTCCGGCGGCGTGCCGCTGCGCGGCCAGACGACGAGCCTTGCGCATGGCGCGCACGTGGTGGTGGGCACGCCCGGGCGCGTGCTGGACCACCTCGACCGCGGCAACCTGCAACTCGACGCGCTGAACACGCTGGTGCTCGACGAGGCGGACCGGATGCTGGACATGGGCTTCGTCGACGACATCGCGAAGGTCGCACGGCAATGCCCGCCGCAGCGGCAGACGCTGCTGTTCTCCGCGACCTACCCCGAGGGCATCGCGAAGCTCGCCGCGCAGTTCATGCGCGAGCCGGTGATGGTGAAGGTCGAGGCGCAGCACGACGCCGTGCAGATCGAGCAGCGCTGGTACGAGGTGCGCGAGAACGAGCGCCTGCAGGCCGTGGCGCGGCTGCTCGACCACTTCCGGCCGGCGAGCACGCTCGCCTTCTGCAACACCAAGGCGCGCTGCCGCGAGCTGGTGGAGCTGCTGCAGGCGCAGGGCTACAGCGCGCTCGCCCTGCATGGCGACCTCGAGCAGCGCGACCGCGACCAGGTGCTGGTGCGATTCGCGAACCGCAGTTGCTCGGTGCTCGTGGCCACCGACGTCGCTGCACGCGGGTTGGACGTCGCGGGGCTCGCGGCCGTGATCAACGTCGACGTGCCGCCCGATGCCGAAGTGCACGTGCATCGCATCGGCCGCACGGGGCGCGCCGGCGAAACCGGTCACGCTTTCAGCCTTGCGTCGCTCGACGAGATGGGCGCCGTCGGCCGCATCGAACAACTCCAGGGCCGCGAGTCCGAGTGGCACGAGCTCTCGGAGTTGAAGCCGCACAGCGGCGAGCGCCTGCTGCCGCCGATGGCCACCATCCACATCCTCGGCGGCCGCAAGGAGAAGATCCGCCCCGGCGACGTCCTCGGCGCGCTGACCGCGGACCTCGGCTACACCCGCGAGCAAATCGGCAAGATCGACATCAACGAGTTCGCGACCTACGTGGCCGTCGAGCGCGGCATCGCGAAGGACGCGGTGGCGCGCCTGAACGAGGGGCGCATCAAGGGCCGCAGCGTGAAGGCGCGGCTGCTGAGGGACTGATGGGACGCGTGCGCGAGGAAGAAGTCGAGTTCACCGCGATCCGCTCGCAGGGGCCGGGCGGGCAGAACGTGAACAAGGTGTCGAGCGCGGTGCAACTGCGCTTCGACATCCGCGCGTCGTCGCTGCCGGACTACGTGAAGGAGAACCTGCTCGCGCTGCCGGGGCGGCGCGTGAGCAAGGACGGCGTGCTCGTGATCAAGGCGCAGACGTCACGCAGCCAGGACCAGAACCGGGCGCTTGCGCTGGAGCGCCTCGAAGCGATGGTGGAAGAAGCCTCGCACGTGCCGGAGATCCGCAAGCCGACCAAGCCGACTTACGCATCGAAGCAGAAGCGCCTGCAGGGCAAGACCATCCGCTCCGGCATCAAGGCGGGGCGGCGCAAGCCGCCGCCCGACGCGCTCTAGCGCTTTTCGATTTCCTTGCGCAGCCGCTCCTCCTGCTCGCGCAGCTCGGGCGTGAACTCCGCGCCGAAGTCCTCGGCCTCGAACACCTGCCGGATCTCGATCTCCGACGGGCCGGGCATCGGGTTCGGGCACTTCTTCACCCACTCGATCGCTTCGGCCAGCGACTTGCACTTCCACATCCAGAAGCCGGCGACAAGCTCCTTGGTTTCGGCGAACGGCCCGTCGGTAACGGTGCGCTCCTTGCCGGAGAAGCGCACGCGCGCGCCCTTGCTGCTGGGGTGCAGGCCTTCGCCCGCCTGCATGATGCCGGCCTTGACGAGTTCTTCGTTGTAGGCGCCCATGGCGGCCAGCAGTTCTTCCGTGGGCATGACGCCGGCTTCGCTGTCGGCGGTGGCTTTGACGAGGACCATGAATCGGGGCATTGCGTTCTCCTGTTGCTGATACCGGGACGACGATCGGCCGGCCGCGGAATCGACATGCTCAGGCGCCGTTCGTCGGAAGCTTACGCGGGTTGCGCTGCACATAGATGCGCACGATGCGGCCGTCCTCGCCCACTTCCAGCGACTGGGCCGACTCGAGCTGGCCGTCGATGTAGCGCAGCAGCCCCCACTCGCCGTTGATGACCGCGACCTCCATCCGCAACCCCGCGCCGAAACGGCGATGGCCGGCAAAGTAGAGCTGCGCGATCCGCTGGCCCCCGTGCAGCGGCACCCCGAAGCTGGGCACGACGCCGCCGCCGTCGCCGATGAGCTCGGCGTCTTCATCCAGCAGCGTCTTCAGCGAATCCATGTCGCCTTGCATGGCCGCCTCGGCAAAGCGGGCGAGCAGCTGGTGGTGCACATCGCGGGACACGCGCTGGCGCGGCCGGCCCTCGCGCAATTGCTCCTTGGCGCGGTGCACGAGCTGCCGGCACGCGGCCTCGCTTTTGCCGACCACCTGTGCCACTTCGGCGTAGCTCGCGTCGAATACTTCGCGCATCAGGAAGGCCGCGCGCGCTTCGGGGGCGAGCTGCTCAAGCAGCATGAGGAAGGCGACGGAGATGTCGTCCGCGCGTTCGACCAGCTCCTGCGGCGTGGGGGGCGAGTCGTCCACCAGCGGCTCGGGCAGCCAGAGACCCGGGTAGTTTTCGCGGCGGACCTTCGCCGCGCGCAGCCGGTCGAGTGCAAGGCGGCTTGTAGTCGTCACGAGCCAGGCCTCGGGGCTGTCGACCTGCGTGCGGTCCGTCTCGCTCCAGCGCAGCCATGCGTCCTGCACCACTTCCTCGGCGTCGTGCACCGAGCCGAGCATGCGGTAGGCGACGCCGTGCAGCTTGCGGCGCGAGGCTTCGAAGAGATGCGCGGGGTCCATGGGTGTCCTGGTGATTTTCAGCCAGACGTGCGAGGCGCGCTGTTTGTGACACGGCGCCGACGAACGGGGCGCGTGTCACAAGCGAGAGGACTCGCCCGTCTAGCAGGTGTTCAATCCACCCTGAAAGGAAACCGCGCCATGTCGCACGAAGCCCGCCTCAACTACCACGCGCTGGATCCCAAGAGCGCGAAGCACCTCGCCCAGCTTTCGCACGCGGCCGGCAGCGGCCTGGACAGGCGCTTGCACGAGCTCGTCAACCTGCGCATCAGCCAGATCAATGGCTGCGCCTTCTGCATCGACATGCACTGGGCCGAGTTGCTCAGGCAAGGCGTGGACCCTCGGCACGTCAACGCTGTCGCGGGCTGGCGGGAGGCGCATCGCTTCTTCAGCGGCGCCGACCGCGCCGCACTGGCATGGGCCGAGTCGGTGAACGCGGTGCCGCACCGCTCGCCGGGCGACGAGGAGTTCGCGGCGGTGAAGCGGCACTTCAGCGACGCGCAGATCGCGAGCCTCACGTTTGCCGTGGGCGCGATCCGCGCGTGGAACATGCTGAATGCGAGCTTCCACATGCCGGTGCCCGAGGTGCCATATTCGGCGGGGTGACGCGTTCGGTCAGCGGCCCGGCAGCGGCAGCGCCGTCTTGTAGCGCACCTGCTTCAGTGCGAACGAGCTGCGGATCTTCTCGATCCCCGGGATGGGTGTGAGCTGCTCGAGGATGAAGCGCTCCAGGGCCGCCATGTCGCTCACCACCACGCGGATCAGGTAGTCGCTCTCGCCGGTCATCAGGTAGCACTCCATCACCTCGTCGTGCTCCGCGATGCGCTGCTCGAACTCGGCGAGCGCGCTCTTCGACTGCTCCTTGAGCGAGATGTTGATGAAGACGTTCAGGCCCAGTCCCAGGGACTTCGCGTTCGCGAGCGCGACGTAGCGTTCGATCACGCCCGCGGCCTCGAGCGCCTTCACGCGGACCAGGCAAGGTGAGGGCGACAGGTGAACGCGCCGCGCGAGTTCCACGTTCGTGAGCCCGCCGTCCTGCTGCAGCTCAGCGAGGATGCGCAGGTCGACGGCGTCGAGTTCCATGAATCGATTCCTGCTCAGATGAGATCCAGCACGTCGCGCAAAAGGCGCGGGTACAACACACATGCGTCCAGGACTTCCGTGTAGCGCCCGCTGACCGCCATTCAAATCTCCTCGCCCATGGCATCCGAGGCGACACGCAGCTTCTTCAACGCCTCTTCCGACCGCTTCTTCTGCTCGTCCCGGTAGCGAACCAGCTCCTCGAACTCGATGCGGCGATGGCTGTTGACCATTCGGCAATGCAGGCGGCCCGCTTCGATCTCCTTGATCACGAAGGGCCGCGACACGTTCAGGAAGGCAGCGGCCTCCTGGGTTGTGAGCTCGCACTTCTGCGGAACCAGCAACATGGGCTCACGCTTGGCCATCTGCCGCAGGACGTCGGCGAAGAACCTCAGCGCGCGTGGCGGCAAGTGGAGGACGGGCGCAGTCGCCGCGCCGGTTTCGATCGTGACCGTGATCGTTTCAGCTTTCGAATGGTCCAACGCCGCGACGAGGCATGCGCGCGCGGCGGCAGCCATTTCGGCTTCGGCTTCGCTTGCGGGCTCAAGGATCTGTTGGCTCATTGCGTACTCCTTCGCATTTCAGTCGCAATATTAGCAATAAACGCAATAAACGCAATAAACGAAAAGAAACCGACGCGTTAGCCTTCTTGGCAGGAAAGGCTGTTGTGCTCGAATTTAGCGGCAGTTTATGCTTGTCAAGGGAGAGCGGTCGGCGAATTCGATAGCCAATTCCACCGCGCGAAGCCTAGAGTGTCGGAATGACCGACCACAGCCTCACCCGCTACCTGCGCGACGAAAACGGCGACGCCGATCCGATGGAAACAGCCGAATGGCGCGAAGCCTTCCTCGCGCTGGTCGCCAACGAAGGCCCGGCACGCGCGCGCTTCATCCTCGACCAGCTCGCAATCCTGGCGCGCAGCCCCATGGTCGGCTGGTCGCCGGAGCTCGTCACGCCTTACGTCAACTCGGTGTCGGTGGAACGCCAGCCGCGCTTCCCGGGTGACCTTGCGATCGAGGAGAAGCTCGCATCGCTGATGCGCTGGAACGCACTGGCGATGGTCGTGCGCGCGAACACGGCGTACGGCGAGCTGGGTGGCCACATCGCGAGCTATGCGAGCGCGGCCGACCTGTTCGAAGTCGGCTTCAACCACTTCTTCCACACGCGCGACCTCGTGTTCTTCCAGCCGCACAGCGCGCCGGGTGTCTACGCACGCGCGTTCCTCGAAGGCCGGCTCGGTGAAGCGGATCTCGCGCACTACCGCCAGGAGATCGCCGGCCCCAAGCAAGGCGCTCGCGGGCTCTCGTCGTATCCGCACCCGTGGCTGATGCCGGACTTCTGGCAGTTCCCCACCGGCTCGATGGGCATCGGCCCGATCAGCTCGATCTACCACGCGCGATTCATGCGTTACCTCACACACCGCCAGCTGCTCGACTGCGGCAACCGCAAGGTGTGGGGCGTGTTCGGCGACGGCGAGATGGACGAGCCCGAGAGCATGAGCGCGCTCACGCTCGCCTCGCGCGAGAAGCTGGACAACCTCGTGTGGGTGGTCAACTGCAACCTCCAGCGGCTCGACGGGCCGGTGCGCGGCAACGGCAAGATCGTCGACGAGCTGGAGAAGCTGTTCCGCGGCGCGGGGTGGAACGTGATCAAGCTGCTGTGGGGCAGCGACTGGGACGGCCTGTTCGCCCGCGACACGAACGGCGCGCTCGTGAACGCATTCGCGCACACGGTCGACGGCCAGATGCAGACGTTCGCCGCCAAGGACGGCCGCTTCAACCGCGACAACTTCTTCGGCCAGAACGAGGAGCTCGCCGCGCTTGCGCAGGGCATGACGGACGAGCAGATCGACCGCCTGAAGCGCGGCGGCCACGACCTCGTGAAAATTCACGCGGCCTACCAGGCAGCTGCGATGCATCGCGGCGAACCCACCGTGATCCTCGCGCACACGAAGAAGGGTTACGGCATGGGTGCGGCAGGCCAGGGCCGCATGACCACGCACAGCCAGAAGAAGCTGGACGACTCGGCGCTCGTGGAGTTCCGCAACCGCTTCAACCTGCCGATCTCCGACGAGCAGGCCAAGAGCCTCTCGTTCTTCAAGCCGGCGGACGACAGCCCCGAGATGCGCTACCTGCACGAGCGGCGCGCCAAGCTCGGTGGCTACATGCCGCAGCGCCGCACCGAGGCGCCCGTGGTGCCGGTGCCGGCGATCTCCACCTACGCCGAGTTCGCCACGCGTGCAGCGGGCAAGGAGATGTCGACCACGATGGCGTTCGTGCGCCTGCTGGGCAACCTTCTGAAAGACAAGGAGCTCGGCCCGCGCATCGTGCCGATCGTCGCGGATGAGGCGCGCACCTTCGGCATGGCCAACCTGTTCAAGCAGGTCGGCATCTATTCCAGCGTGGGGCAGCGCTACGAGCCGGAGGACATCGGCTCGGTGCTGTCGTACCGCGAGGCGCTCGACGGCCAGATCCTGGAAGAAGGCATCAGCGAAGCGGGCGCCATCGCCAGCTGGACCGCCGCGGCCACCAGCTACAGCGTGCACGGCCTGCCGATGCTGCCCTTCTATATCTATTACTCGATGTTCGGCTTCCAGCGCGTGGGCGACGCGATCTGGGCCGCGGCGGACCAGCGGGCGCGCGGGTTCCTGCTCGGCGCGACGTCCGGGCGCACGACGCTGGGCGGCGAAGGCCTGCAGCACCAGGACGGCACTTCGCACCTTGTCGCAGCGACCATCCCGAACTGCAAGGCCTACGACCCGGCGTTCGCGGGCGAGATGGCGGCCATCGTGGACCATGGCATGCGCGAGATGCTGGTGGAGCAGCGCGACGTCTTCTACTACATCACGCTGATGAACGAGAACTACGCCAACCCGGACTTGCCCGAGTCGGCGCGCGAGGGGGTGATCCGCGGCGGCTACAGCTTTGGCCGCTACGGCAAGGGCGAGCCGCGCATCACGCTGATGGGTTCGGGTGCGATCCTCACCGAGGTGATCAAGGCGGCCGAAGTGCTGGCCGGTGAGGGCATCGCGAGCGAGGTGGTGAGCGTGACGAGCTGGAGCGAGCTCGCGCGCGACGGTGAGTACACGGCGCAGCTGCTCGGTGCGACGCACGGCCCGATCGTTGCCGCGACGGACTATGTGCGACTCGTGCCCGAGAGCATCCGGCAGCACGTGCCCGCATCGCGCCGCTACGCCACGCTCGGCACCGACGGCTTCGGCCGCAGCGACACGCGCGCGGCATTGCGCGAGTACTTCGGCGTCGACGCCGCGAACATTGCTCGCGCCGCCCGCGAATCGCTCGCCTAGGAGAAGTGCAGCCCCGCGACGCGCAGCCACGGCAGGCGCCAGCCCTCGCCGTCGCGTGTCTCGCGGCTGACGGCAACGATGCTGCGCAGCACCTGCGCCATGTTGCCGGTGATCATCGTTTCCGCGAGCGCCGGCCCGGCTTCGCCGCCGCGCACGAGAAAGCTGTTCTTGATCACCGCCGAGAAGTCGCCGTTCGAAGCGGGCATGCCCATCGACAGGCGCCCGACGATCGCGCCGCGCTCCACGCCGGCCACCATGTCGGCCACCGGGGCATCGCCGGGCTCGATTTCCCAACCGCCGCCGGGCGTGGGCACGTGCGCGAGGCCCGTCTTGCGGCTGCCGTAGAGCGTCGGCAGCGCCGTGCGCAAGGTGCCGCCTTCCACGACAGTGACCGGCCGCGCGACGAAGCCATCGGCGGACAGCGGCAACACACCCGGCGCATCGAAGCGGCCGCGCAGCGTGAAGAGCGGGGCGGCAATCGCTTCGCCGATCTTGGCCTTGAAGAGCGACGTTCCCGCGATCAGCGCGGTGTCCGACAGCTGCCCCACGAGCCAGTTCACCAGGTCGGCCACGGCGCCGGGCTGGAACACGACGTCCCCCACGAACTTGTCGCCGAGCAGCTGCGTGTGCACCTGCCGCTCGGTCTCGTGCATCAACGCGCCCAGGCCGAAGTGCTCGTGCGCGGGCGCGGCGCCCAGGTCCTGCGTGAAGCCGCCGCCATAGCTGATGGAACTGGCCTTCGCGCCCTCGCGCGCCGAGCCCAGCATGCCCAGCTCGTACCAGCCGCAGCCGCCGCGGATCTCGCTGCCGCCGGTGGTGAGCAGGTGGAAGCGGCGGTAGCGGTGCGCCGCGGCGCCCTCGGCCAATGTGAACTTCGGCGTGGCTTGCTGGCGGTAGTCGAGCAGGCCGGACACCGCGGCGACCAGCGCCTCGTTGTTCGCTTCCTTCGGCCCGCGCTCGAAGGCGGCGCGCTGGCCGGACGAGACCGCGTTGCCCTCGTCCTGCGGCGCGGACTTCGCATCGGCGAACAGCGACTTCACGCGCGCGGCGACCGCCTCGGGCGACAGGTCGGCCAGCTCGGTGCTCGCCATCCGCCCGTCCACGATGCCCAGCAGCGCCAGCTTGCCCGCCTCGGTGCTGCGCAGCAGCGACGGCTCGTTGTCGTTGAAATTCAGCTCGGTCAGCGACGTGAGGCTCGCGTGCGCCTGCGCGTGCTCGAACCCTGCGCTACGCATGGCTTCCAGTGCATGCGCCGCGATCGACTGCAACTGCCCGCCCGCGCTCACGCCTGGCCCCCGACGTGCATCTTCACGCGCATGGCGGGCCCGCCCATCGACACCACCATCGGCTGTTTCTTGCCGCAATAACCGGCCGTGGCCCAGTACATGTCGTCGGAGACGGCGTCCGTGCTTTGCAGCACCTTGATCGCGGAGCCCGACACGGTGGTGTCGCGGATCGCGCGGCCGACCTTCCCGTTCTTGATTTCATACCCGAGCGTGATCCCGAACATGAACTCGGTGGTGGTGTCCGCCTGCCCATTGCCCCGGTGCAGCATCAGGTAGCCGTCGTCCACGCCGGCGATCATGTCCTCGAGCTTGCTCGTGCCGGGCACGAAGAAGGTGTTGCGCATGCGGATCAGCGGCTCGTCCGAGGGTGCGTAGGCACGTGCGTTGCCGGTGGCCGGGATGCCCATCTGCGCCGCCGCTTCGCGGTTGCTCATGAATTCCATCAGCACGCCGTCCTTGATGATCACCGCATCGCGCGCGGGCGTGCCCTCGTCGTCGCAGTACACCGGCACCAGGCACTGGCGCCCCTGGAAGGTGTGCGCCGCGTCCACCATCGTCACCAGCTCGCTGGCCACGCGCTGCCCCACGAGCTCGCGGGTGACGGCGCCGCCGCGCACGATGTCGGCTTCGCAGGGGTGGCCCATCGCCTCGTGCGCCAGCACCCCGGCGATGTTGGGGCCGATCACCACCGTGTGCACGCCGCCGCGCGCCGGCACGGCCTCGCACTTGGCGCGCAGGTGGCCGTGCAGTTCGTCCAGCCGCGGCGCGAGCGCTTCAGGCGTGACGTCGAGGTCCGCGAACGTGCCGCGCGTGCTCAGGATCTCGCGCACTTCGACCGGCGCGCCGTCCTTGCCGGTCGCGACCATGTCCACCAGCCAGACCGCGCGGCCGATGGTGTTCAGCGCGTCGGCGCCCAGGCTGTTGGCGACCTGTTTCGAGTGGTGCTCCTCGTGCGCCATGATCCGCACCGACTTGAGCTGCGGGTAGCGCTGGCGGCACCAGGCCGTGACGGCCTCCAGCCGCTCGATGGCTTCGGCCTGGCTGATGCCGGGCCGGCCGGTCACCTCGTGCCGGCCGGTATACGCACCGCCGGGCAGCGGCGTGGTGTCGCGTGCGCCGAAGCGCGCCATGGCCGCGGCGTTGCGCTGGGCCTGGTCCGTCACGCGGGCGAGCGTTTCGCCGCCGCCGTCGCTGCTGGAAGCGAAGCCCCAGTAGCCGCCCGCGTTCACCCGGGCGCTGGTGGCGCCTTCGGCGGCCTGCGAGTTGGCCATCAGGTTGCCGTCCACCATCAGCAGGCGGCGCGTGCGCAGCTCGTGGCGGCGCGTCTCGAGGTAGGTCATCTCGTCTCCTGAAGGGAAACAGGATTAAAGCCTAAGATCAGGCCATGGCAAGAGCACTCCCCTCACGCTTCTGGGGTGACCTGAAGACGACGGACTTCGAGCACATCGACGCCGCAAAGACGGTCGCCGTCCTGCCGGTGGGCGCCACCGAGCAGCACGGCCCGCACCTGCCGCTGCGGGTCGACCAGCTGCTCGTGGACACGATCCTCGCCGCCGCCCTGCCGCAACTTCCCGCCGACGCACCCGTGCTGGTGCTCCCCACGCAGGCGGTGGGCTACAGCCCCGAGCATTCCCGCTTCGCCGGCACGCTGACGCTGCCCGCATCGGCCGTGATCGACACCTGGGTCCACATCGGCGAGTGCGTGGCGGCGGCCGGCGTGAAGAAGCTGCTGCTCTTCAACGCCCACGGCGGGCAGGTGAGCCTGCTGGACATCGCGGCGCGCGAGCTGCGCACCCGGGCCAACATGGTCGTCTACGGCTGCAGCTGGTGGAACCTGCCGCTGGGCGCCGAGGTCGAGGGCCTCTTCACGGCCGACGAGCACCGCTTCGGTGTGCACGCGGGTGAGATCGAGACGTCGCTGCTCCTGGCCATCGAAGCCGGGCTCGTGGACATGAAGGCCGCGATGAACTTCGGTTCAACCTCCCGCGACCGCTCGGCGCAGTACCCCATCCTCGGCAACGGCAAGAGCGCCAAGCTCGGCTGGCACATGCAGGACTACAACCCGCAAGGCGCAGCCGGCAACGCCGCAGCCGCCACGGCCGACAAGGGCCGGCGGGTGCTCGACGCCGCAGCCCAGCAACTCGCCCTGCTGCTGCAGGAGCTGAGTGCGCTGCCGTTGTCCACGCTGGTGGATCGCCCCGCGAAATAACTCACGTTTGTCCTCATACCTGTGTCGCGACAGGGCGACACAAGACGAACGATGTGAGTTTGGTCACAGCACAAAAGCCTGAGCTTGCATAGACTGCAAGCAACAGGTGCCCACCATGCGATTCGCAGCCCCCGACTTCTCCAAGCAGACGCCGCCTCCCGTCGACCGGGCGCTGGCGGACGCTGCCGAGGGCGCGCCGCGCAGCATGGCCAGCACGTCGCCGCCGTGGCCGGCGGACAGCCCGCCCGACGACCTCGACGAGCGCGTTCGGCTCGCGGGCGAATGGCAGGTCGGCGAGTGGTGAGCAACAAAAAAGGGCGCCTCGGCGCCCTTTGAACTTCAGTCGCGCAGACGCGGCGCTATCAGCGGTTGGAGCTCTCGCCCTGGCCATCCTGCTGGTTGCTGCCCAGCGAATTGCCGCCCGCGGGCTGGTTGCCCTGGTTGGACTGGTTCGCCTTGCTGCGGTTGGCGCTGCGCGCCATGCCGCCCTTGCGGCCGGCTTCACGGGCTTCCTCGGACGTGAACTCGTGGGCGGTGCCCTTCTCGTGCGCCGCGCGGCCGCCTTCGCTGGCGATCTGGCGCTGGCGCTCCGGGTCCATGGACGCGAAGCCGCGGTTGCTCTTGCCGGACTTCATGCCGCCGCTTGCGCCGCCTTGCATGCCCTGCATGTCTTGGTTGTTGGAAGCCATGGTCTGGATCTCCTTGGGTAACGGGTTGGAACTGCATGGCCGCATCTGCGTGGGCCATGCATCGATTGAGCTTGGGTGAGCGTTTCGCGCTCGTCAGGCGCGCCTGCAGTCCGCTGTAGGACGCGGCCTTGCGCGCCTACAGGGCGGCGCCCTGCAAGACGTGTGCGGCGAGGCGCTTGACGAGGCCTTGGGCGTCGTCGGGAAGCCCCGGCGCGGGCTGCGGCTGAGCTTGCAGGCTGGCCACGAGGCGCGTCACCTGCGCCGCCGTGGGCTGCACGGGCCCGAGGAACAGGGCCTCGTCAGCGCGGGCGACCAGCAGCGTGGGGAAGGTCTCGATGTCGATGTCGCCCATGTGGTCCGCCTCGTCCTCGACGTCCACCCAGGCGAAGCGCAGGCCGGGGTTGTCGCGCGCGGCCTGCTCGAAGGCGGGCCGCCAGTCGCGGCACACGCCGCACCAGCCGGCGCACAGGCAGATCACCCACCAATCGGTCATCGGCGCAGTTTAAGGCGCGGCGCGGCAGGGCGCGTAGGCGTCGCGCGCCCCGTCGTAGGCGCTCGTCTGCACCTGCATCAGCCCCAGCACCGAATGGAAGTAGTGGTCGTGCGACACCGGCTCACCGGCGCGCTTGCGCAGGCACTCGGTGGTGATGCCGGTGCGCGCCTGGAAGGCGGGCGACAGCCACGTGATCCACGGCACGCGCTTCTGCACGTCGGGCGCGATGCTGTACGGCATGCCATGCAGGTAGAGGTTGTTCTCGCCGAGCGACTCGCCGTGGTCGGACACGTACACCATCGCCGTCTCGTAGGCGGGCTGCGCCTTGAGCCAGCGGATGGTGGAGGCGAGCACGTGGTCGGTGTACGCGATGGTGTTGTCGTAGGCGTTCACCACGTCCTGCCGGCCGCAGTCCTGCAGGTTGATGCTGGTGCACTCGGGCAGCCAGCGCTTGTACTCCGGTGGCGACCGCTTGCTGTACGCCGGGCCGTGGCTGCCCATCTGGTGCAGCACGAGCACGACGCCGCGCGCGCGGCGCTCGGCGGGCAGCGCCTTCACGCGCGCCTCGAGCCCCTGCAGCATGATGGCGTCGAGGCACTCGCCCCCGGCGCAGAGCACCGGGTCCTTCTCGAAGGTGGTCGCCACGTTGGGGATGCGCTTGCACAGGCCCTTGCAGCCGGCCTGGTTGTCGACCCACAGCACGGCCAGCCCCGCGTGCTGCAGCACATCGAGCAGGTTCTCGCTGTCGGCGCGGCGCGCGTCGAACGCCGTGCGCCCGAGGTGCGAGAACATGCACGGCAGCGACGCCGCCGTGCTCGTGCCGCAGGACCACGCGTTGCGCCAGCTCGCGATGTCCTCGCGCGCGACCTGGGGCGTGGTCTCGCGTGCGTAGCCGTTGACCGAGAAGTTGCCGCTGCGCGCCGTCTCGCCGAGCACCAGCACCAGCATCGGCGGCTTCTCCCGCGTACCGGCGACCTGCGCGTCGCGACCCAGCGGCTCCATCGGGCCGATCGGGTTGCGCAGCGGGCGCGTGCCCAGCTCGGCCAGGGCGTAGAGCGAATTGAGCGGGTTGAGCAGGTAGCGCAGCTGCTTGTGGTTGCGCATCGTGCCCGCCAGCGGCTGGAACTGCGCGAGCAGGAAGGCCGCGCAGGCGGCGAGCGCGGCGCCGGCGAGCAAGGCGTTGCGCACGGCTTGGCGCCGCCACCCAGGCCACGGCCCGAGCGGTGCGCGCGCCACCAGCCAGGCCGGCAGCAGGGCTGACCAGGCCAGCGTGAACAGGAGGTCCCACCCGACGAGGCCGCCCACCTCGCGCGGGTCCGTCTGCGCGACGTTGACCATCATCGTGCTGTCGATCACCACGTGGTAGGCCAGCATGTAGTGCAGGCCGATGCCGGCCGCCACGAGGAGGAACACGAGCCACGGCTTGAGCACGCCGCGCCACGCGAACAGGCTGGAGAGGGCGACCAGCAGCGCGCCGCTGATGGCGGCCAGCGCGGCGGCGAGCAGCCAGTCGGCAGGGCCGTTCAACGCGCCGAGCGCGTGCAGCTCGCTCCACAATGCGAGGTTGCCCACGGTGGCCAGCCACGTGCAGGCGGCCACCACCAGGGTGGCGGGCGCCACCGCCCAGCGCTTGCGATCCATCAGAACTCCGAGACGGCGAATTTGCGGTGCAGGCCGTCCAGGGCCCAGCAGGTGGCGCAGCAGATCCAGGCGGTCCAGAGCGTGTGGCTCATGAAGTGCGCGCCCCTGAGCTGCTGGGCGATGCCGAGCAGGGTGCCCGCGGCCAGCGAGCCCGCCAGCCATGTCGCCGCATGGCTGCGGTCATTGTCGCGGAAAGCGAACCAGCCGGCGACGAAAACGAACCCGGACGAGGCATGGCCCGCCGGGAAACAGTGCCCCGCGCCGCCGTCGGCCAGCTGCGACCAGTGCGAGACATATTGCGCGACGCCGCCGAACTGCTGCAGGTCCCACGGGCAGCTCGTCACGCTGAACCCCTTGAGCAGCGACACGGCCGCGGCCGCCACGAGAGTGCTCACGGCCAGCTGCAGGCGCTGCGCCACCGGCAGGCGTGCGAGCGGGCCGGCGGGGCGCCAGGCGCCCACGCACAGCAGCAGGGCGAGCGCCCACGAAAGCCAGCGGGCGCCGTCGTGCAGGACGGTGGTCAGGAGCCAGTGGTGGCGCAGGGGGAAGCCGGATTCGTCGCCGGACCATTGCGCCACCGCGAAGTCGAGGCCGAGCACGTCCCACCCGATGACGAGTGCGAGGCAGGCAACGAGGACCGTGCCGGCGCCCACGCGCCGCACCGCGGGCGTCGGGCCGGCGCTCAGCGCGGGTACAGACATGGGTCGGCATGGTGCACCGGCCGGCTTAAGTCATCCTTAACGGCAGAATGGGGCATGCGGGTACTGGTGGTCGAGGACGACGAAGGCATCGCGGGCGGGCTGGCGGCGCACCTGCGCAAGCAGGGGCTCGCGGTGGACGTCGTCGCTTCCGTCCGCGACGGGTGGACCGCGTTGGCGGCGGAGCCCTTCGACATGGTGCTGCTGGACCTGGGCCTGCGGGACGGCGACGGCACGACGCTGTTGCGGCAGTTGCGCGCGGCGCCGGCGGGGCGGCTGCCCGACCCGCACACCCCCGTGCTGATCATGACGGCGCGCGACGAGGTTGCGTCGCGCATCGCCGGGCTCGACCTCGGCGCCGACGACTATGTCGCCAAGCCTTTCGATCCCGACGAGCTGGCCGCGCGCATGCGCGCGTTGCGCCGCCGTGCGGCGGGGCGCGCGCTGCCGACGATCGCGTACGGCGAGCTGGTCATTGACCCGGCCGCGCGCACGGTGACGCGCGGCGGCGCCCCGGTGGAGCTTTCGCCGCGCGAGTTTTCCGTGCTGCTCGCCTTGCTGGAGGAGCGGCCGCACGTCCTGTCGCGCGCGCAGCTCGAAGCGCGCCTGTACAACTTCGACAGTGCCCTCGACAGCAACGCGATCGAGGTGCACGTGCACCGCTTGCGGCGCAAGCTGGGCGAGGGGCTCGTGCGCACGGTGCGCGGCGTGGGCTACTTCATCCCCGCGGAGCCTGCACCTTGAAGCCCGGCAACTCGCTCGCGCGCGACCTGTTCGCCTGGGTGCTGGGCGGCCTCGGTGTCGTGTGGGCCAGCCTGCTGGTCGCCGGCTGGCAGGCGGGGCAGCACGAGGCCGACGAACTGACGGACGGCCACCTCGCCAGCACGTCCGCGCTGCTCATGGCCTATGCCAACGGCAGCTTCATGCGCGAAAGCGGCGCTCGCCTGCCGGACACCGCGAGCGACCTGCGCGCCCACGACTACCAGCAGTCGCTGAGCGTCATCATCTGGGACCCGCGCGGCAACGTGCTGGCGCGCAGCGGCGACGCGCCGGAACCCGGGTTCGGCAGCCCGGAAGGGTTCACGACGCTGTCGCTCGGCGAGCCGCCGCAGCCGTGGCGCGCGTTCTCGCGCTGGAACGACTCGCACGACCGCCGCGTGATGGTGCTGCTCTCGGAACGGGAGCGCGACGACCTGGCCGACGACATTGCGGGGCAGGTGATCGCGCCCAGCCTGTGGCTGCTGCCGGTCGTGGCGCTGGTGCTGGGGTTTGCCATCCACCGCGGGCTGCGCTCGCTTCACGAGCTCTCGCAGCAGGTGCATGCGCTCGACGTCGAGCGCGGCCAGCAGCTCGACGCCGCCGCGCGGCCGCGCGAGCTGCAGGGCACGGTGGACGCCATCGACAAGCTCGTGGTGCGCTACCAGGCGGCGCTGGAGCGCGAGCGGTCGCTGGCGAGCGAGTTCGCGCACGAGCTGCGCACGCCGCTCGCCTCCATCTCGCTGCAGGCGCGTGCGCTGCAGGATGCGGACGGCGCGGAAGTGCCGGCGCTGGCGCGCCGCCTCGAAGTGGATGCCCTGCGTGCCGCTGAAGTGCTGTCGCACCTGCTGGCGCTCGCGCGTGCCAGCCGCACCGAGCTGGCCGAGGCCGCCCAGCCGGTGGCACTCGGCGAGCTGGCGCAACGCGTCGTCGCCGAGATGGCGCCGCAGGCCGACCGCACCGGGCATGAGCTGGAACTCGTCGCCGATGCCCCGCTGGCGGTGCCGGGCCACGCCGTGTTGCTGGAGCTGGCGCTGCGCAACCTGCTGGAAAACGCCGTGAGCCACACGCCGCGTGGCACGCACGTGCGGGTGGAGGTCGACGCGCCGCGGCGCACACTGGCGGTGTGCGACGACGCGAGCGACGCCGCGTCCGACAGCGCGACGCCGGCGCTGCGACTGGGGCTCGGCCTGCGGGTGATCGAGAAGGTGGCGGCCGTGCACGGCGCGCGCTTCGAAGCGGGCACCAACCCCGCAGGCGCGGGGCGCCGCTACGCCATCACCTTCCCCCCTCAGGAGTAGGTGACCCAGTCCTTGTACTCGGGTGCGTCCAGGTGCGGGATGGCGTTGTACATCACGAGCATGTGGCGCTTGGGCGTGAACGCGAACTCGGTGACCGAGGTGTTGCGGATGCGCAGGTTCAGGTCGATCGTCGTTTCCGCGCCGGTGCCGAGCACGTAGCCCACCGCTGTCGAGATCGGCCCGCCGCTGGTGACGACCAGCACGTTCTGGCCATAGTGGTTGGCGCGCACGTGGTCGAGCGCGCTGGACACCCCGGTCACGAAGTCGTTGTACGACGGCATGCCCCTGGGGCTGACCACGCCCGCCATCCATTGCGCGAGCCCGTCGCGCAGCAGGCGGAAGTGGTGGCGGTACATCTCGGGCGACGTCGGCTTTTCCAGCTTGTGCGGGTGCACGGTGGCGATCACGGCCTCGCTGTCGTATTCGTTCAGGCCTTCCCACGAGAGGTGCTCGCCCGCCCGGTCCATGCCCTTGAGGATGCCCTCCAGCGTCTGCTTGTGGCGGCGCAGCGTGCCGGCGATGAAGGCGTCGAAGTGGATGCCCTTGCGGGCGAACCATTCACCCAGGCGCACGCTCTGCTTGTGGCCGAGCTCGCTCAGGTTGTCGTAGTCGGCCTCGCCGAACGAGGCCTGGCCATGGCGCACCATGTATAGCGTTCCCATGCGGCGGATTGTGGCGAGCGCAAGCAGGCGTGTCCGTCCCGCTCGCGACTGTCGCCGAAGGCTCACACGCACGCGGCGCCTTGTCTGTCATACCAAGGGCCGCGAATGGCGTTGTCATCGGCGGATCGGCGACAACCACAAGGAGAAAACGATGGCGCGCTATGGCAAGAAGGCTTCGGACAAGGTCGAAGAGGAGATGCACGAGTTCAAGCGGGGCACCCTCAAGAGCGGCAGCGGCAAGAAGGTGACCAGCCGCAAGCAGGCCATCGCGATCGGGCTGTCCGAGGCGCGCAGGGAAGGCGGCAAGGTGCCTGCGAAGAAGTCTTCGGGCGGCACGAAGACGGCTGCGAAGAAGACGTCGGGCGCGCGCAAGACGGCGGCGAAGAAGTCCACGACGGCGCGCAAGAGTGCGGCGAAAAAGTCGACGACGTCACGCAAGACGGCTGCGAAGAAGTCGACGACTTCACGCAAGACGGCCGCCAAGAAGTCCACGACTTCACGGAAGACGGCCGCCAAGAAGTCGACCACGTCGCGCAAGACTGCTGCGAAGAAATCCACCACCTCTCGCAAGTCGGCCTCGGCGAAGAAGTCTTCGACCGGCCGCAAGACCAGCGCCCGCAAATCGACGGGCCGCAAGTCCGCGGCGAAGAAGTCTTCCTAGCGGCTGTCAGCCCTGCAGCACGCGGGCGAACACGTCGGTGTCGACGTTGCCGCCCGTCAGCGCGAAACCGACGGTGGCGCCCGGCCACCGCCCGCGCCCCTTGATCGCAGCGGCCAACCCCGCGGCGCCGGCGCCTTCGGCCACGTTGTGCGTATCGGCAAAGAGGATGCGCATCGCCTCGGCCACTTCGTCGTCGGTGACGGTGACGATGTCCTCCGCCTCGCGCAGGACGATCTCCAGCGCCTCCTCATCGGCAATGCGGCAAGCCATGCCGTCGGCAAGCACCGCCGTCACCGGCGACTCGACCACGCGCTTCGCCCGGAACGAATCGAGGTAGGTCGTCGCATGCGCCGAGACCACGCCGACGAGCTTGCTCTTCGCACCCGTGAACGCGCGCGCCGCCGCGGCCGCGCAGAAGCCGGAGCCCTGGCCGACCGGCACGTACACGACCGCCGGCTCCTCGCCGCGCGGAAAACTCTCGAAGAACTCGACCCAGTAGGTCATCACGCCGCGCACGAGGTCGCGATGGAACGACGGCACCATGTGCAGCCCGCGCTCCTGTCCAAGCGCGATCGCATACTCCCGCGCGGCCTGGAAGTCCTCGCCATGCTCCAGCAGCTCGACACCGAGCGCGCGCATGGCCGCGTTCTTCTCCACCGAGTTGCCGTGCGGCACGACGATGGTCGCCGCCAGCCCGTACTTGCGCGCGCCCCAGCCCACCGACTGGCCGTGGTTGCCGCGCGTGGCGGAGACCACGCCTCGCGTCGCGGGCTCGGTGCGCGCCAGCGCCTCGAAGTACACCTGCCCGCCGCGCACCTTGAACGCCCCGGCCGGCGTGTGGTTCTCGTGCTTCACCCACACCTTGATGCCCAGCCGCTCGCGCAGCAGCGGCCACGCGTACTGCGGCGTCGGCTTCATCATGGCGTAGACGACGCGCTGCGCCGCTTCGACTTCTTCTCGCGTGATCGGGTTCATGCGCCCTCCGGCAGCAGGTTCGATTCGAGCTTGACGCGGCCCTTCGGCGTGTCGAACACGGCGCACAGCTTCGGCGCGCCTTCCTTCACGTGCACGCCGGCCAGGCCGATCGCGTCGAAGGCCGTCGCGAGCTTCCTGTGCTCGGGGTGCGCGACGCCGAACGACTGCAGCGTCACGCCCGACTCGGGCATGCCCGGCACCGGGTGCGTCGCGCCCCACTCGATCAGCGTGGGCAGCGCACCGTCGAACAGGCGCTGGCCGTCGTCGCGCACGGCGATCTGCCATTCGAGCAGGCCGCGCGGCGTCATGCGCGAAGCCTTGAGTGCGCGGCCGCGGTCGATGCCGAGCTCGGCCCATGCCCGCAACGCCGGTGCGATCTCCGGCACCACCGTGACGAAGTGCGCCAGGCGCGGCTCTTCCTTCACGGCGCGCTGCAAACGCGCGTCGTCCATGTCGAACCAGCGGCGGCGCCCGTCCTGCGGCTCGCGGCCCGGCTGGATCGCGATGATCTCGAAGTAGGCGCGCGGGTAGTCCACCGTGGCGATGCGCAGCAGCCGGTTGTGCGTGCCCATCAGCGGGTGTTCGCCGCCCGGGCCGGGCTCGACGCCCAGCGTCTCACGGCACCAGGCCGCGCCTTGCTCCAGGCTCGCGGCGACGACGACGAGGTGGTCGATGCGTGCGGTCATATCAGTACTGTCCCGTCCACGCACGTCACCGACGCGCCGCCGATCCAGATGTCCGCGCCCTCGCGCTCGACGTGCACCCGCCCCGCGCGGCCGAGGGCGGTGCCCTGGCTGGCGATGTAGCGCTCGGGCGCCAAACCCGCGCCGATCAGCCATTGCGCAAGCGCGGCGTTCAGGCTGCCCGTCACCGGGTCTTCGGCCATGCCGTTGTTGCCGGGGAAGAAGGCGCGCACTTCGAAAGCGATGTCGTCGTTGCGCGGCGCGACCACGCCGACCTTGCCGCGCGGGCCGACCACGCCGACGTCCAGGCCGGCCAGGATTTGCGCATCGGGCTTGAGCGCGAGCACCTGCTCGGCCGACTTGAGCATCACACCGCGCCAGTTGGGCCCGTTGTCGCACCACGAGTGCGCCACGATGTCGTCGCGCGCGATGCCGAGGCCGCGTGCGATCAGGGACACGTCTTCTTCCGCCAGCGGCCCGCTCTTGCGCAACGGCGGCGCGGCGAAGGCGAGGCGTTCCCCGCTTCGCTTGAGCTTCACGAGGCCCACGCCGCACTCCTGCACGATGTAGTCGCCCTTCGGCTTGCCGCCGGCTTGCAGCCACGCGTGGCACGAGCCCAGCGTGGGGTGGCCGGCGAACGGCAGCTCGCGGCCGGGGCAGAAGATGCGCACGCGATAGTCAGCACCGGCTTGCGTGGGCGGCAGCAGGAAGGTGGCTTCGGACAGGTTGGTCCAGTTCGTGAAGTGCTGCATCTGCGCGTCCGACAGGCCGCTGCCGTCCAGCACCACGGCCAGCGGGTTGCCGCGGTAGGCCTCGGCGGTGAAGACGTCGACTTGCTTGAACGGGCGCTGCTTCATGGAGTCCTCACGATAGGGCAATGTCCAGCACGCCGCGCGCGGCAGGCAGCGCGCGGATGCCGTCGTACCAGGCCCGCAGGTGCGGGCGTGGCTTGTGTTGCATCGGCAGGCCCCACCAGCGATGCATCTCGCAGGCGATGGGGATGTCCGCCATGGTCAACCCGTCGCCTGCCATGAATTGTCGGGAGGCCAGGTGGGCTTCGAGCACGTCGAGCAACGGTTCGGCGAGCTGCACCGAGCCTGCAATTTTCTCGTCGCTGCGCTTTTCGGCCGGCGTGCGGACGTACTGGATGAACGCTTCGCGGCCGGCGGGGTTCAATGTGGTCTGCTGCCAGTCCATCCAGCGCTCCGCGTCGAAGCGTTCGCGCAGGTCGGTGGGGTACAACGCGCCGGGTGAATGCTTCGCCGCGAGGTAGCGCACGATCACGTTCGATTCGTAGAGCGTGAAGCCGTCGGGCTCCTCGAGCACCGGGACCAGCGAGTTGGGGTTCTTCGCGATGTACTCGGGTGTCTTCGTGACACCGAACGCAGCGCCCGCGTCGATGCGCTCGAACGGCACCTGCAGCCACTGCGCCGCCAGCACGACCTTGCGGACGTTGATGGAGGAAATGCGGCCCCAGATGCGCGTCGTCATTGCCGGATGGCTTCCCGGATCGCCTGCCCCAGCGCAGCGACTCCCGTGTCGATCTGCTCCACCGTCGCCGTCACGAACGACAACCGCAGCGTGCGCGGATCCGCATGCTCGGCGTAGAACGCCGCGCCCGGCACGAACGCGACGCCGCGCTCCACGGCCTTCGGCAGCAGGTCGATCGCGGACAGCCCTTCGGGCAGGCGCGCCCACAGGAACATGCCGCCGTCGGGCGCGTTCCAGCTCACGTCGAGGTCGCCCAGCTCGCGCGTCAGCGCAGCCAGCATCGCGTCGCGCTGCGACTTGTACAGCGCGCGGATCTTCGGCACGTGGCGGCCGAGGAAGCCGTTCTTCAGCACCTCGGCCACCATGCGCTGGTTGAACGTGGGGCTGTGCAGGTCGGCCGCCTGCTTGGCCTGCAGCAGCTTGGGCGCGATGGCCGCGGGCGCGACGATGTAGCCCAGGCGCAGGCCCGGCGCGAGCACCTTGGAGAAGGAGCCGAGGTAGATCATGCCCTCCGGGTTGCGTGCGGTGAGCGGCGCCGGCGGCGGCGCGTCGAACCACAGGTCGCCGTAGGGGTTGTCTTCCACGATCGGCAGGCCGTGCTCGGCTGCGCTTTGGACGAGCGCCGCGCGGCGCGCTTCGCTCATCGTGCGGCCGGTGGGGTTCTGGAAGTTGGGCAGCACATAGAAGAAGCGCGCGCCGTCGGCCTTGCGCGCGAGGTCGTCCACGTCCACGCCTTCCGCATCGCTGGCGACGCCCACGACCTGCGGCTCCATGGGCGTGAAGGCCTGCAGCGCGCCGAGGTAGGTGGGCGTTTCCACGAGGATGCGGCTGTCGGCGTCGATCAGCACCTTGGCCACGAGGTCCAGGCCCTGCTGCGAGCCGGTGGTGATGAGCACCTGCGACGCGTCGACGTTCCACGGCAGCATCGCCGCCACCGCTTCACGCAGCGGCGCATAGCCTTCGCTCGCCGCGTACTGCAGCGCGGCCTGCCCGTCGGTGCGCAGCACTTCGGCGCAGGCCTGCTCGAACTCCGTGACGGGGAAGGTCTTGGGCGAGGGCAGGCCGCCCGCGAAGCTGATGATGCCCGGCCGCTCCGTGACCTTGAGGATCTCGCGGATCACCGAGGGGTTCATGCGCTCGGCGCGGCGCGCGAGGGTCCAGGTGGGCTTCAGGTCGTTCATCTTCATTCCAGGGGCTCCAGGTCAGGCCCGCGCCAGTTGCACGGGCATCTTCTTGCCGACGAAAACGGTCGCGATCACCGCCACGGCGAAAGCGAGGGTCAGGGTATCGAGCCGCTCGCCGAGCAGCGGCACGGCGAACAGCATGCTGAGGAAGGGCTGCACCAGCTGCACCTGGCTCACGCGCACCGTGCCGCCCAGCGCGAGGCCGCGGTACCACGCGAAGAAGCCGATCCACATCGAGAACACGGCGACGTACGCGAAGCCCCACCACGCCGAGTCGTTCAGCTCGTGTTGCGGCCTTGTGGCGAGCGCGAAGGGCAGGGTGACGGGCAGGGAGATCACGAGCGCCCAGCAGATGACGTGCTCGGCGCGCATCGTCTGCGACAGGCGCGCGCCGTAGCCGTAGCCGACGGCTGCGCAACCCATGGCCGCGAGCAGCAGCGCGTCGGCGGGGTGCAAGGCGACGCCGCTTCCTGCCTTGAGCACTGCAAATGCCACGACGAGCGCGCTGCCGGCGGCCGCGCAGGCCCAGAAGCCGGGGGAGGGTTTCTGCCGGTGCAGCATCGCGCCGACCGCCGCGGTGGCCAGCGGCAGCACACCGACGATCACGCTCGCGTGCACGGCTTCGACGTAGCGCATCGCGATCGACGTGAAGAGCGGGAAACCGAACACCACGCCCGCGGACGTGATCGCCAGTGGCAGCCATTGCTCGCGCGTCGGCCACGGCGCGCGCGTCGCCAGCAAATAAGCCGCCGAGAAGATCGCAGCGACCGCCGCGCGGCCCAGCGCGATGAACACACCCGACATCTGCGGGTCGGCCGGCGTGCCCACGGCCAGGCGCGTCATCGGCAGCGTGAGCGCGAAGATCACGACACCGGCGAGGCCGAGCCACAGGCCCTGGATTTCTTCCTTCCTCACACCACCACCATCCACGCGGCGGTGGCAAGCAGGATGAGCGCAAGCCCGCGGTTGAACCAGAGCAGCCGCTGCCCGTGCGCGAGCCAGCGGCGAAGCATCGAGCCCACCAGCGCATAAGTGAAGTTGCTCGAGAACGCGAAGGCGAGCATCACCGCGCAGATGATCGCGAGCCGCTCGTTCGGGTTGGCCGCGGGTTGGCCACCGGCATTGACCACCCAGCCCGCGGTGAGCGTGAGCGCGAGCATCCATGCCTTGATGTTGACGAACTGCAGGCCCACGCCCTGCCAGAAGCCGACGTTCAGCCGGGACGCATCCACTTCGGACAGCTTCGACGCCGTGGCCACCTTCCACGCCAGCCACACCATGTAGCCGACGCCCACCAGCTTCACGCCCCAGCGCAGCGCCGGCACGCCCAGCACGATGGCGCCGAGGCCCAGGCCGCTGAGCACCATCATCAGCGTCCAGCCCATGGGCACGGCCACGCAGAAGCGCAGCGCGCGCCTGAGGCCGTGGTTGGCCGCGAGCGCGGTGGACAGCGTCGTGTTCGGCCCCGGCGAGAAGCTCATCGCCGTGCAGAACAGGAGCAGTGCGGTCAGCTCTTGCGGGGACATGAAGTTCACTGTAATGTTCGTCACCAGTACACAGCCAGTACAGTTTGCCAGATCACCGGGGAAACTGTATTGCCCGCTTCGGCAGTACACCGAAAGGACCCACGCCCATGCTGATGAAGGCCAGTTCGCAATCGCTCACCGAGCAGCTCGCGGCGCGCTTCGGCGAGCGCATCCGCAACCGGCTGATGGTGCCGGGTGCGCGGCTGCCCAGCGTGCGGCAGTGCGCGCAGCAGCACGGCGTGAGCCCGTCGACGGTGGTGGCCGCGTACGACCAGCTGCTCGCGCAGGGCTTGGTGGAGGCGCGCAAGAACCGCGGCTTCTTTGTGCGCGAAGCCGCGCCCGTGCGGGTGGAGGAGGCGCCGCCCAGCGTGCCGGGCGAGACGTTTGCCAACGGCTTCAGCACGATGCACTTCCTGGCCGCGCGCCGCGCGCAGGCGCCGGTCAATGCCACGGCGCTCATCCGCGGCATGTTCCACAAGATCAGCAACAAGCCGCAGCCGGGCATGGGCGTGCTGCCGCCGGAGTGGATGGAGTCCACCTTCATGTCGGCCGCGGTGCGCAAGGTGACGAGCACGCGGGCGCTGCACGACTTCTCGTTGAAGTACGGCGAGCCGATGGGCGACCCGGCGTTGCGCCGCGCGCTCGCGCAGAAGCTCGCGGGCATCAACGTGCCCGCCGCGCCGGAGCAGATCATCACCACGGTGGGCGCGACGCACGCGCTCGACATCGTCAGCCGCACGATGCTGCGCCCCGGCGACCCGGTGATGGTGGAGGAGCCGGGCTGGGCGGTGGAGTTCGCGCGCCTCGACGCACTGGGCATGCGCATGCTGCCCGTGCCGCGCCGCGCCGACGGGCCGGACCTGGACGTGATGGCGAAGTACTGCGAGCTGCACAAGCCCAAGCTGTACGTGAGCGTGAGCGTGCTGCACAACCCCACGAGCTACTGCCTCACGCCCGGCAGCGCGCACCGTATCCTGCAACTCGCGAACAAGCACGACTTCCACATCGTCGAGGACGACACCTACAGCCACATCGCGCCCGCGCATGCGCCGCGCCTGTGCGCGCTCGACGGCCTGCAGCGCACGATCTACGTGAGCGGCTTCGCGAAGATCCTCGCGCCCAACTGGCGCATCGGCTACCTCGCCGCGCCCACGTCACTTGTGGAACAGCTGCTGGACACGAAGCTGCTGGCCACGCTCACCACGCCCGCGTTGCTGGAGCGGGCGCTGGCGCTGTGCATCGAGCAGGGCCAGTTCCGCCGGCATGCGGAGCGCATCCGCACCAAGCTCGATGCGGCGCGCTCGCGCAGCGTGAAGCTGGCGATGAATGCGGGGTGCGAGTTCGTTGCGGAGCCCGCCGGTTTGTTCGGTTGGGTCGACACCGGCGTGGACACCGATGCGCTGGCGCAGCGGATGCTCGACGAGGGCTACCTGCTCGCGCCCGGCGCGTTGTTCCATGCGGAGCGCAAGCCGAGCACGCTCATGCGCATCAACTTCGCGACGACGCAGGAGGCGGGGTTCTGGAAGAAGTTCGGGGAAGTGCGCAGGAAGATGTGAGGGGCCGTCGAACTACTTGCCACCGTGCTGAGTATTGACGAGCAAGTACTGATGTCCCGACTCGCTCTCATTTGACGAACGCGGTCTCGTGGCGACGCTGCAAGTCGAGGTCGATCGACGCCTCTCCCGAAGCAATGGAAGGCACTACAGCTGGTGATGTACTCACACCAGCGTCACAATTCATCCGAATGTGAGTTCAGACGCGCTCGCGAGACTGCGTCGAGCCAATCCGTCCAGGCGGCCGGGTCCATCGGCCGTCCGTCGGCAGCTACCTGCAAGCCGCCCAGGATGCCTGCAAGGTCGTCGGATCGCGTCATCTCGAAGAGATGCTCGATGAAAAAGACCATTGCTCGATATCCATCGACTGTGGACAACATTTCCTGTTCCATACAAATGCTCATGGTTTGACAGGCAAGGAGAGGCCTGAACTCGGGTTGAACGGTCTGGCCTCCGCGTTCAGCCCTCCATTAATGATCTCACCGTTTCGACTTTGCGCCCAGAGCTGGGTTCCATCCGCCTGAGTTCTTGCATGCCACGTGTTGCCCCACTTGTCCTTGCCGAGAACTGCCTTTGCATCCCCCGTGAGCTCTTCGAGCAACGCACGATTTGCAGGGGTGTCGCGCAAGTGCCCCGGAGCGTCACGGAAGATGTGCCGGACACGGTTCTCCGCGATGGCGCAATTTGCAATTGGCTTTGTGATCCGCAGCGTCGCGAGCAACCGCCCAGCCAAGGCGCCCACCCCGTCCGTCGCGGCGAGCAGGCCTATGCTCGTGTAAACGTCGACAAGAGCGTCTTGGTACTGCTTGAACTCTCCTTCGATGTTTGGAAGACCGTTTCCGCCAGCCTGCAGACCCTTCGCGTCGGAGAACACGAGGGGACTCATGTTCGCGTAGGCGACGCGACTCCATCCTCCAACCAAGCCCACGGGGTCGGTCTGCGCATACCGGCCGCCACAAACTGGGCAGTAGCTTCGGAAGCCGTTCTGATTCAGTTCGGTCTCAGAGTCGTAGTACTGGCCTTCGAATCGGTGGTTCACCACGACTGCAGGAGTCGTAGCCTTCAGCAGCACACTGCCCGAGGTCCAAAGCACACCTGTCGGTCGATTGGACCCGGACGCTGAATACGCCCACTGCCACACCACCTGATTGCTGCTGTCCGTGATCAGTCGCGGCGAACCGATGTGGTCGGTGTGCATCGCGTAGAACTTCCCGTTGCGGTAGATGCCCGCGAGCAGCGCGCTGCCATCTTTCGTCGGCAGCCAGATGTACTCCGACGTGCCACGACCGCTCGCGGAGCCGTTGTCGTACTCTCCGAGCATCGCCCAGCTCGGGAGCTCGCCGTCCGCATAGACGAACGCTTGGCCGACGCTGGTGTTCGCGCCATTGCCCTTCGCAAAGATCCAGCCGAAGTTCTTGCGCAGCCAGTTGACGAAGCTGTTGCCCAGGACAGTCTCGTTCGGCAGTGTCTGCGCAACCTCGGGTTCGCTCTTGAAGATTCGCTGCCCGCGCCAGTTGTACAGGTAACGGATGGCGGCGGCCTCACCGTCCTTCATGAGCTCGACGCGGGAGATTCGGCCGGTGTCGTCGTAAACGAACTTGCGAAGGCCGTCGGAAGTCATCGAGCCGTTGGCGTCGATGCCGTAGCTGACCGTGCTGCTGGTGCTGGACACCGGCTGGCCGTTCTGCGTGCGCGTCAGGGTCTGCGTGAATCCGAGTAGACGGTTGCTACCGTCGTCAATCTTCAGTGCGGTGTTTGCCGACTGCGCGAAGTTCGGTTGGTCGAAAGTGCCTTCGAGGTCCACATCGCTGCCTTGTGTCTCCAAGGCGGTGAGGCGGTTTGAGTTGGCATCGTAGGAGTAGACGCTCCTGGCGCCTTGGCGCTCGAGGCTCGTCAAGCGATTCCGGCGGTCGTAGCCCGCGGTCCACGTGATCGGCGCCTTGTACAGCTCGGCGACGGTCGTTGTGCCGCTGATCACGGTGCGCGTGGCCCACAGGTCCTGAACGATGCCCGTGATACGCCCCGCCGAATCCCACGTGTACCGGGAGAACTCCGTAGAGGTCATCCTGCCGTCGCTGTCGAAGGTGCGCGCGGCGGTATCCCCGTTGCTCCACGCCCAACTGCGCGGCTGGCCCAGCGCCGTGTGGGTGATGTTGCTCATGAAGGCGAACGTCACTTTGTTCTTGCCCGGCTCCAGCACGTCGATCCCGGTGATGCGGCCAGCGGTTCTTCTGTAGACCACCTGCAATCCGCTCGGGTAGACGATCTTCGAGAGGTTGCCAGCGGAATACGTGTAGCCAACGCGGAAGCGGCTGGGATTGGACGGGTTGTCGTTGACCGTGTTGTCGACCAGCGCCGGACGGCTGAGCGGGTCGCGGGTGTACGAGCTCGTGCCGCCCTTGGTTTCGGCCTTGGCAATCGCGCCGGCGGCGTCGTAGGCGAGCGTCGTCGTGCTGCCGGCGGAGAAGCGGACGGCGGTTGCGCGGCCGAGCGCGTCGCGGTCGATGCGTGTCGTCTGGTTCTTTGCGTCCGTGCTCTGAGTCACTTCGCCATTGGCGTTGCGGGTGTACGTGATGCTGCCGATATCGGGGCTCGTCTCGCGCATCACCTCGCCGAAGGCGTTCACCTCGTAGCCGGTGGCTACGTTCTTCGGGTCCACAACCTTCGTGAGCTGGTCCAGTGCGTTCCATGACTGGGTCGCCGTGGCGTTGTCGTCGAAGGTGGTGACCGTGGCACGCCGCAGCGCATCGAGCGCCTGCGTGGTGGTCTGGGTCAGCGGGTCGGTCTCCGAGACCTGCGACCCATTCGCGTCGTACCCAAGCTGCGTTGCCTGGCCGGCGGCGCCCTGCACCTGCGCGACCTGGTTGAGCGCGTTGATGACGCGGCTCGTCGCCTGCGCGATGTTGCCGCTCGCGTCCTTCACCTCGTGGCGCACGGCGTTGCCAGCGCGGTCGAGGGTGTACGTGACGACTGCGCCGTTGCTGTCGGACGCGCCGATCAAGCGGTGGGCCGCGTCATAGGAGTAGGTGACCTGGTAACCACTGTGGAGCGTCGCGCTGGCAAGCTGGCCGCTGGGCATGTATGCAAAGCGGGTGGTCTCGCCGCCGCTCTCCTGCGCAACCACTTGGCCAGCGAGGTCGTAGGCGTAGCGGGTGACGAGCCCGCTCGGCGCGGTTTGCGTGAGGACTCGGCCAGCTTCATCGAACGTCCACGTCGTCACTTGCCCCAGCGGATCACGAAGGCTCGTCCGGCTCCCCTCGCTGTCGTAACCCATGGTCCAGACGACGCCCGTCGGTTCCGTGGCCGTGGCGGGGAGATTGTTGGCGCCATAGGTCCATCGCCAAGTGCGCGATTCGCCTCTGGGGGTGTCTGTCACCGTCTCCGTGAGCAAGTTGCCCAGGCTGTCGTAACTCAGTTCGGTGACGCGGCCGGCTTCGGTGATGCGCACTGGCAGGCGCATCGTGGGATGCCACTCGAGCTGTGAAGTCTGTGCCTCCGGCCGGTTCGCCGCGTTGGTCTGCGAAGTCGGCAGCCGGCGTTGCGCGTCCCACGAGAAAAGCGTGGTGACGCCGAGGTAGTCGGTCTCGCTGGTCACGAGCCCGTTTGCGTCGAGTGTGCGCTGCGCGACGTCGCTGCCGTCGCCACCGGGTGCGCTCGCTTGCGTGAGCGCAATGCCGCTGGCTGCGCCGCCCAGGCGCGAGTACTGGAAGCTGCGCGTGGTGCCCAGAGGGTCGGTGACCGCCGTGGATTGGTTGCCGTAGGCAACGCTGCGCCGAGCCACACCGCCGGCCAGTTCACTCAGGATCGCACGACCTGTCTCGTCGTACGCGTAGTTGCCCCAGCGTTGGCCGTTCTGGTCGATCAGCCCTGTCACGGCGTTCGGCCAGCGCGCGTCTTCATAGAGATAGCCTCGGCTCGTGCCGTTCGGGTAGCTGCTGCCTGCAAGGCGTCCGGTGGCGTCGAAGCCGAACGCCACCGCGCTGCCCGATCCGCTGACCCGCACCAGGCGACCTGCAGAATCGGTTTGGAACGAAAGCGAGCGGCCGAAGGCGTTGGTGACACGAGAGAGCTGGCCGCCCGAGTAGGCGTAGCCATAGGCCCAGCCGTTGCGGCTGCGCACGAGGAGCACACGGCCTGTCGCCTTGTCGAACTCGAAGACGGTCTCGTCATCGGTGCGCCTGACCACGATGCGGTCAGCTGTTTCCGTCATCGTGTCCGCGTTGCCGTCGGCCTGCCACGAGGCCGGCCCGGTGGGCACGATCGCGGGCGCCGCGCAATCCGCGCCCGCCGGGCAACTCCAGTTGGCACCAGCGCCTGCCGGCACGGCCGCATTGCGGAAGCGGATGGAGGCGCCGTCACCGAAGAGCACCGTGCGCCACTCCGTGCCGAGCACGACACGGTGCGCATGGTTATGGCTCCACGACGCGCCCAACCCCGCCGCAGGTGCTTCATCCCAGCGGCTCGCGAAGTGCCGCGTGAGCGTCAACGGATGCGGCCGCGTGTCGCGGATGTCGGTTTCGGCCAGCAGCTTGGTGCCCGACGTGAGCTCGATGGGCAGCGGGGTGCGATGGCACATCTGCGCCTGCTGTGCCGGCCGCCCCAGCACCGTCATCTTGACCAATGCCCGGTTCGTGCAGCCTTCGCAGGCAATGGACAGCACGGCCTCTCGAGTCGCGCCCACCAGGTCCCACGTCGACGAGTACTTGATGCGCACCTCCCCATTTGCGTCGGTGTACGGGGTGCTCTCGAACGTGAATCCCCCGAAGTTGCCGGTGTGCAGGTACAGCAGCACCATCACCCCGGCTTTGGGCGTGCCCTGCATCACCTTGGCCGTGAACACGACGGGCCCGTCACCGACCTTGATGGTTCTTCCACCGTTCGACGCCACCGTGCGCGGTGTCGGCGACGTGCAGGTCTTGCCGTCCTGCGTCAGGTACCCGTCATCGCAGAAGCACTGCGGGTACTGCCCCCACGAGGTGAAGCTGAGCGTCGCGTTGGCAGGGCAGGAGTAGTCGCCCGGCTCCGGGTACAGCCCGGTCAGGGTCGCCCTGTACCCATCCGTGTACTCGCAGTACTGGTTGCCCGACATCGAAACGTAGATGCCCTGGAACGTGCGTGTGCCGGTGTATTTGGTGCAGGCCGCTTCCTTGGTGCAGCTGGCCGTGAAGCGCTGCGAGGCGGCCCACCACGAGGCAGGACACTTGGACAAGACTTCGACCTGCCCCCCGGCGTGTGCGGGCAGTGAAGGCAATCCGAAAAACGCGGCTGCAAGAAGTGCAGGCGCAAGACGGCGAATGAGCGCGCAGGCGCGCGCGACGAGCAATGTCGGCAAGAGTCCGCTCCCTGGTTAACTGGGCCGGAGCGGAATCTATTCAGAACGGCCGGGCTTGAGACCTATACGTCCGTAGGAGGGCAGGCCGCACACGCGATATTCTCCCGGTCTGAAACAGAGGACCCCCCATGAAGCAGTTGAAGTTCCTGGCCCCCATCCTTTTCGCCGTCACCTCCACCCTCGCCACCGCCGCCTTCCCCGAAAAGCCGATCAGGATCGTCATCGGCTTCCCCGCCGGCGGCCCGCTGGACCAGCACGCTCGCCTGCTGTCCGAGAAACTGCAAGCCGCCCTCGGCCAGCCCATCGTCATCGACTACAAGGCCGGCGCCGGCGGCACGGTCGGCGCGCAGGAAGTGATGAAGGCCCCGCCCGACGGCTACACGCTCATGCTGGCCAACACCGGCGTGATGGTGATCAACCCCGCCCTCTACACCAAGCTGCCGTACCACACGACGCGCGACTTCACGCCCATCGCGCGCACCGCGATGCAGCCGCTCGCGTTGCTGGTGAACCCGAAGGTGCCCGTCAACACGCTGCCCGAATTCGTCTCGTACGCAAGGACGCGCCCCGGCCAGGTGAACTACGGCTCGGCCGGCAACGGCGGCATCAGCCACCTCGTGCCGGAGATGTTCAAGACGGCCACGGGCCTGTTCATGGTCCACATTCCGTACCGGGGCAGCGCGCCCGCGTTCACGGACCTGATGGCCGGCCAGGTGCAGTTCATGGCCGAATCGATCCCGCAAGCCGCCGCGTACCACAAGCAGGGCAAGGTGAAGGCGCTGGCCGTGACGAGCCGCGAGCGCAATCCCGCACTGCCGGACACGCCCACCGTCATCGAAAGCGGCATCAAGGACTTCGAAGTCGTGGGCTTCTACGGCTTCCTCGCGCCCGCGGGCTTGCCCAAAGACGTGGCCGCGAAGCTGAGCGATGCGTTCCGCCAGGTCCTCACCAACCCGGACATCCGCAACCGCATGATCACGCAGGGCGCCGACCCGGCGTTCCTGGGCCACGAGGAGTTCGCGCGCTACCTGCAGGAGCAGATGCCGCGCTGGGCCGACGCGGTCAAGCGCTCCGGCGCGCGGCTGGACTGAGCCGCCGCCGGGCCGCCCCCAAGGCGGCTACGCCCCCTCGGGGGGCAGCGAAGCGTGGGGGCGCATTTGTCAGGCCGCCTCGGACGAGATGCGCCGCCGCAGGTTGCGAAAGCGCGCCTGCGGGTCGCTGCCGAACAGCGGGTCCGTCATGGCCGGCGCCGCGTCGCGCGCCGCCGCCCAATCCGACTCCGTGAGCAGCTTCTCGGCGGCGGGCAGCACCTCCTCTTCCTCGCGCGCGATGTGGTTGCCCCAGTACACCAGGTAGGTGGCGGCGGCCACTTCGATTTCCGCGCGCGACACGACCGAGTCGTTCTCGGCCTGCTGCAGCAGCTCGCGCAGGTTTTCGCCGGCCTTGGCGATCACGCGGTGCTCCTGGTGCAGCCGCTGCAGCACCTTGCGGTGCTGCGCGCTGCGTTGGGCAAGCCTGCGGAAGGCTTCGTCCTCGCGCGGGTGGTGCACCTGGTCGGCGTAGTCGCGCAGGTAGTCGATGATGTCCAGCATCAACTCGTAGTTCGGTGTCTCCCCGGTGTACAGCACGTCCACCTGCTCCTGCAGCAGGTGCAGCAGCCGGTTGAAGTACTCGTGCTCGAGGCGCCAGGCGGCGACGGCGGGGTGGTGGCTCATGAATCCAGAATGCACGCTTGCGCGCCGCCCGTATTGACGCGAATCAACGAGCTGCCGCCGCCGTCCGACAGGCGTTCGCGGCATGCGCCGGGGCCGCGGGCGTGCGGGCCGTGACAAAACTTGGCACATCCGTTTCCGCGAAGGACCTGCCATGCCCGACGATCCCACCCCCCACGGCCGCGAGGTCATGCACCTGCCGCCCGATCGCGCGCGCATCCCCCAGCCCAAGCCCGAGGCCGGCGACGATGACCGTGGCCGCGCCAACGAAAACATGCCATCCACCACGCCCGCGTCGCCGCAGGGCGACAGCGATGCCCCTGTTACACCTTCGTCCGACAGCCGGAATGGGTAGCACGCCAACGCCCCCGCCGCAGCCCACCCCGCCGCCGATCGAGGACGAACGCGGCCCGCAGGTGCCCGTGCGCGAGCCCGGCCCCAAGGGCCCGCCGGAGCGGGTGGGCCGGGTTTCCGCCGTCTAGCCACCGCCGCCACGGCCACCTATCATGGCCCTGCGGGCCCGCGCGCGCCCGCACTCTGAAGGGCTGGCCGAATGAATTTCCCCGGGATGGGCGCCTGGCGTTTGCGCCCCAGCATCGTTGTCCTCTTCATCTCCATGGTGCTGCCCGTGTTCGCGGCCGCCATCTGGGTGGGCTACATCTCCAACGACCGCATGGCCCGCGACACCGCCGACAAGTCGATGGAGCGCGCGCGCATCGAGACCATCAGCCAGACCGAAGCGCTGCTCGACCCCATCGCGTCCCTCGTGCGCGTGGGCGTGGGTGTCGCGGCCGAACAGCCGGACTTCTACCGCACCGAGAAGGCCACGCCGTCGATGATGGAAGTGCTGGGCCACAGCCCCGCCATCAGCAGCGTCTTCGTCGGCTTCGCCGACGGCTCCTACCGCATGGCGCTGCGCACACCCAAGGGCCTGCGCATCCAGAACACCGTGCCGCCGGAGGGGACGGAATACGCCACGCGCTGGATCGACCGCAGCAAGAGCGGCGCCGCGCTGGACAAGTACACCTTCCTCGACGCCAAGCAGAAGCAGGTGGGCCACCTCGACGCGCCCGCGCTGTACGACCCGCGCGTGCGCCCCTGGTACCGCGACGCCGTGGAGAAGAAGAACCTCGTCATCTCCAACCCGTACATCTATGCCACGACGGGCCTGCCGGGCGTCACGGTCGCCATGCCGATCTTCTCCGGGCCGAACAAGCACCTCGTGGGCGTGATGGCCATCGACATCCTGCTGGACAGCCTGTCGGACTACCTGAAGAACCGCCCGGTCAGCGCGCATTCGCTGTCGCTCATCATCGACCGCGAAGGCCTGATCGTCGCGCACCCGGACACCAAGCAGGCGCTCAAGCGCGAGTCCGGCGGCGGCCTGGCGCGCGTGCGCCTGAACGAGCTGCAGGACCCGCTCACGGCCATCGCCTTCGGCCAGCGCACCAGCCGCAACATGACCAACTTCGCCTTCATGCACAAGGGCGAGGAGTACGTCGCGCTGTTCGCGCCTTTCCCGGAGGAGTTCGGCAAGCAGTGGGAGGTGATCATCGTCGCCCCGCTGGAGGACTTCCTGGGCGAGTGGAAGTCCAACAACCAGAAGCTGCTGATATTCGGGCTGCTGGCCATCGGCTTCCAGGTGGTGCTGATCTACTTCTTCTCCAAGCGCATCGCGCGGCCGCTCGAGCTGCTGGAAAAGCAGGTGTACGACGTGCAGAACTTCAAGCCGGCCGAGGGCGAGGTGGTGCAGTCGCGCATCCGCGAGATCGCATCGCTGGCAAGCTCGGTCAACACGCTGCAGGGCGCGATCACCGCGTTCTCGTCGTTCGTGCCGCGCGAGCTGGTGCGCCAGCTGATCGGCCCGGGCCACAAGCTGGAGCTGGGCGGGCGCAGCCAGTTCCTCACGGTGATGTTCACCGACCTGGAGAATTTCTCCACCTGGGCCGAGGGCACGCCGGCGCAGGAGCTGCTCAAGCGCGTCTCCGCCTACTTCGAGGTGGTCACGCGCTGCGTGAACCGGGAGATGGGCACGCTCGACAAGTTCATCGGCGATGGCGTGATGGCCTTCTGGGGCGCGCCCGCGCTGCTGCAGGACCACGCGTACCGCGCCTGCGTGGCGGCGGTGCGCATCCAGCACGAGATGGCGGCGCTCAACGAGCAGTGGATGTCGCAGGGCCTGCTGCCGCTGAAGGTGCGCGTGGGCGTCCACAGCGACGCCGTGATCGTGGGCAACATCGGTTCGTTCGAGCGCATGAGCTACACGGTGATGGGCGACGGCGTGAACCTCGCCTCGCGGCTCGAAGGCACCAACAAGGAGTTCGGCACCCGCATCTGCATCAGCCACAGCGTGTTCCGCGAGGCGGGCGAGCGGCTGGTGCTGCGCAAGATGGGCGTGGTCACCGTCAAGGGGCGCCGGCAGGACATGCAGGTGTACGAGGTCATGGGCATCCGCGACGCCGGGCCCGAGCTCGAAGCCCCGCCGGAAGTCGAGCGGCTGTGCATGCTGACCAACGATGCGTACGACTCGTTCGAGCAGGGCGAGTGGGGGCTCGCGCACGCGCGTTTCCGCGCGATCGTCGAGGACTACCCGACCGATGCGCTCTCGCGCGTGATGGTGCTGCGCTGCGAGCAGGCCATGGCCGGCGGCACCGCGAGCGGAGTTGCGGCGCTCAGCCGCTACTAGCTGCTGCCAGCTGCTGCTAGCTGCTATTAGCGGCTGCTAGTCCCGGGTCACGCGCAGCACTTCCTCGCGCGAGGTGATTCCTTCGCGCACCAGCCGGTCGCCGTCGTCGCGCATCAGCGTCATGCCGGCGGCCAGCGCCGTATCGCGGATCTCCGCTTCGGCGGCGCGGTTGTGCACCAGCTCGCGGATGCGGTCGTCCACCGTCATCAGCTCGAACACCCCGGTGCGGCCCTGGTAGCCCGTCTGGCCGCATTCGGCACAGCCCTTGCCGGCGCAGTGCGGGCACAGCTTGCGCACGAGGCGCTGGGCAAGCACGCCGAGCAGCGATGACGACAGCAGGAACGGCTCCACGCCCATGTCGATGAGGCGCGTCACCGCGCTGGCGGCGTCGTTGGTGTGCAGCGTGGCCAGCACGAGGTGGCCGGTCAGCGAGGCCTGGATCGCGATCTGCGCGGTTTCGTAGTCGCGGATCTCGCCGATCATGATCACGTCCGGGTCCTGCCGCAGGATCGCGCGCAGCGCCTTGGCGAAGTCGAGGTCGATCTTGGCGTTCACCTGCGTCTGGCCGATGCCGGGCAGCTCGTACTCGATCGGGTCCTCCACCGTCATGATGTTGGCGGCGTTCGAATCGAGCCGCGACAAGGCCGCGTAGAGCGTGGTCGTCTTGCCCGAACCGGTGGGGCCGGTCACGAGCAGGATGCCGTGCGGCTGGCCGATCAGGCCGAGGAAGCGCCGCAGCGTCTCGCCCGTCATGCCGACCGATTCGAGGCTCAGCTTGGTCTCGCTCTTGTCCAGCAGGCGCAGCACCGCACGCTCGCCATGCGCGCTGGGCAGCGTGGACACGCGCACGTCCACCGCGCGCGTGCCGATGCGCAGCGAGATTCGGCCGTCCTGCGGCAGGCGCTTCTCGGCGATGTCGAGCTCCGCCATGATCTTCAGGCGGGAGATGAGCGCGGCGTGCAGTGCTCGGTTGGGCTGCACCACTTCGCGCAGCGTGCCGTCGACGCGGAACCGCACGGACGAGTGGCGCTCGTAAGGCTCGATGTGGATGTCGCTCGCGCCGTCGCGCGCCGCCTGCGTGAGCAGCGCGTTGAGCATGCGGATGATGGGCGCGTCGTCGCTCGCCTCCAGCAGGTCTTCCACGGCGGGCAGCTCCTGCATGATGCGCGAGAGGTCGGCGTCGTTCTGCACTTCGCTCACGACGCTGGCCGCGCTCGACTCGCCTTGCGCATAGGCGGCGCTGATGCGCTGCGCGAGCGCGTTGGCGTCCAGCTGCTGCAGGCTGCGCACGCCGAACTTGCGCATCACCTCGCTCCACGCCGACGGCGCGGGCGCGGTGCCGTGCCACAGCACGAGCTGGTCGCCGTCTTCCTCCAGCAGCAGCTGGTGGCTGCGCGCGAATGCGTACGGCAGCGGGTAACGCATGGTGTTCAGCGGGAAGAGGGTGCCGTGACGGGCGCGACCGGGGCGGTTGGAGACGGCGCGGTCGTCGTGCCGGGCGCGGTACGCGGACGCGTCACCGGCGGCAGCAGCGGGCCTTCGTCGAGCCGGAGGTTGCCGGTGGCCGCGGGCTGCGCCGCGTCCTGCTTGCCGCGCATCAACTCGTAGCGGTCGAGCGAGAGCTCGTCGGTCTGCGCGGCGTCGCGCAGCACCACCGGCCGCAGGAACACCATCAGGTTCGTCTTCTTGCGGGTCTTGGACTCGGAGCGGAACAGGTTGCCCAGCAGCGGCACGTCGCCCGCACCGGGCACCTTCTCCTGCGTGTTGGAGTACTCGTCCTGCAGCAGGCCGCCCAGCACCACCACGCCGCCGTCCTCCACCAGCACGGCCGATTCGATGGACCGCTTGTTGGTGATGAGGCCCTGCGCGGAGTTCACGGAGGCCGGGTCGACGCTCGACACTTCCTGGAAGATCTGCAGCTTCACCGTGCCGTTCTCGCTGATCTGCGGCCGCACGCGCAGCGTCAGGCCCACGTCCTTGCGCTCGATGGTCTGGAAAGGGTTGACCGAGCCGCCCGTGCCGGTGTTCGCGTTCGTGTACTGGCCGGTCACGAAAGGCACGTTCTGGCCGATGACGATCTTGGCCTCTTCATTGTCCAGCGTCAGCAGGTTGGGCGTGGACAGGATGTTGCCGTCGCCGTTGGACTGCAGGAAGCGCGCGAGGAAGCCCAGCACGTACACGCCGCCCACGCGATGCGCGATACCGAGGTTCACGCCCGTGGAAGGCAGCGTCGTGCTCGTGCCGACGCCGGCCGCGGCCAGTGCGAGGCTCACGATGTTGGCGCCGCCCACGCTGAAGTTGGTGCCCAGCAGGCCCACGTTGGTGCCGCCGCTGTTGATTGGCCCCTGCCACTGGATGCCGAACTCGGAGAGCTTGTTGGCATTGACCTCGGCGATCAGGCTCTCGATGAACACCTGCGCGCGGCGTGCGTCGAGGCGGTCGATCACCGCGCGGATCTGGCGGTACTGCGGCTCGGGCGCGGTGATGATCAGCGAGTTGGTCGCCGGGTCGGCCTGGATCTGGCCGCCGGTCGAAGGCGCTGCCGCGCCTTGCACGGGCGCGGTCGCCGCGTTGCCGCCCGCGGAGATGCCGGCGGCCGGCACGGCGGCGGCCACGGCACCGCCCCCCGCCACCACGCCGCCGGTAGTGGAACTCGTGCTCGGCAGGCTCGCGAGCGCCGCGCGCAGCACGGCGGCCAAGCGCGTCGCGTCGGCGTTCTTCAGGTAGACGACGTGGATGTTGCCGCGGTCGCCACCGGCGCCGGGCTGGTCCAGCCGCTCGATCAGCGTGCGCACCAGCGCGTGCCTTGCCGGGTTGGCCGCGCGGATGATCAGCGAGTTGCTGCGTGGCTCCGCGATGACGGTGGTGCGTGCGACGTCGCCGCCGCCGACGGCCACCACGGGCTGGCCCGGCACGGCGGCTGCGCCGCCCGAGGTGGAGCTGGCATCGACGAGCCGCTGCACGATGGGCGCGAGGTCGGACGCGAGCGCGTGGCGCAGGTTCACGATCTCGACGTCCGTGGTGTTGGACACGTCGAGCGCCGCGATGATGCGCGCCATGCGCTGCAGGTTGTCCGCGTAGTCCGTGATCACCAGCGAGTTGTTGCCGGGGTTCACGTTGATGGTGTTGTTGGGGCTGATCAGCGGCCGCAGGATCGGCACCAGGTTGTTCGCGTTCTCGTAGTTGAGCCGGAAGATCTGCGTGACGATCTGCCCGCCGCCGCCGGGCGTGCCGGTGTTCACCGCGCCGCCCTGCAGCTTGGCGTCGGCCTCCGGCACCACCTTCAGCAGGCCGCCCGACTCGACCACCGTGAAGCCGGAGAGGCGCAGCGTGGCGGTGAACTGGTTGAACGCCTGCTGCGGCGTCACGGGCCGGTCGGTGGAGAGCGTGATCGCGCCCTTGACGCGAGGGTCCACGACGATGTTGCGGCCGGTAATGGCGGCCATCGTGCGCGCCACCGCCTCGATCTCGGCGTTGACGAAATTCAGCGTCACGGGCTGCTCGCCGGCGCGCTGCGCGTGCAGTGTGGGCGCGAGCGCGGCCAGCGCGAGAGCGCAGGCAACGGCACGGGCGAATCTCAGGTGCATCGGCTTCAGCCTATGGTGATGATGGAGCGGGGGCCGTTGCGCCGCCCGATGATGTTCAGAAGGTTCGACAGGGCCCCTTCGCGCTCGGGCTCGGCCGTGGCCTCGCCCGCGAAGCGCAGGCGCGAGCCCACCCACTGGCCCTGGCCCTGCAGGCGCAGGCTGCCTTCCAGTGTTTCCAGCCGCAAGGTCGGCGCGGCCCCGCCTTCGAGGGTGATGCGATAGCTGCCCATGGGCCTCAGGGTAGACAGGCGCGACGCCACGCGTTGCGCGACGAGCTCGGCGCGCCCGGCCACGGCCAGGCGCCCTTCGGCCCATTCTAATGAAAGGCCCTGCGTCGCCAGCCTGAGGTCGCCGTCGATCTGCAAGGTGTTCCACGGTGTGCCCAGGCCGGCGAGCAGCGCCGCGGGCCACTGCGAAGCGGCGTCCGCGATGTCCACGTGCGCGCCGCCGAGGCGCACCCGCAGGCGCATGCCGATGGGCTCGGGGGCGCAGCATTCCGATCGCAGTTGCGCGGCCACGCCGTTGAAGCGGGGGCGCAAGCGCCATTGCACGCGGCCGGGCAGCGCCGTCGCGTCCTGGCTGCCGATGCCGCCCGTGAGGACAAGCCGCGCGGAACCGTCCCACACAGTTCCCCGGGGATCGTCGAGGCGCAGGTGGCCGTTGGTGCTGCTCTCCAGTGCGGAGGCGAGCCATGTGGCGGGCGCGAAGACCACGATCGCGAGCAGCAGGCCGAGCACGCCGCCGGCCGCGGCCCAACCCCATGGCGCGGCGACAGGCCCGCTGCGTGTGGGAGGCCGCGCGCCGGCTCCAGCCCAGCGCCAGCGTGCCGGCCTGTCGATCGAGGTCGCGCGTGCCACGGTCTGGGGTTTCAGCGGGAAGGCAGGGTGACGACGAGCGTGCCGTCCCAGCCGCCGGCGGGGTTGCGCGCGAGGCGCACTTCGCTGGGCGTGGCGCGCGCGTTCACGCGCACCTGCGTGAGCCACTGCGCGAGCGCCTGCGGCTGCGTGCCGGCCAGCGTGAGCGTCACGCGCTCGCCCTGGATGGTGTAGCGCGCCGTGATGCCCAGGTGCTGGCGGATCGCCGCTTCGAGCAGCCGCATGGATTCGTCCTGCGTCTGCTTCGGCTGGCCTTGCATGGCCTGGGCCTGCGATTGGAGGCGCAGCATGTGCTGCAGCTGGGCGTCGAGCGTGCGGTGCTGTTCGTCGGCGGCGCGCAGGGTGGCGAGGGCGGGTGCGATGCCGATCCACCACACGAGCGCGATGCCGACGAGGCCGGCTGCGGCCGCGACGAGCAGTTTCTCGCGTGCGGCGAGCATGTCCCAGCGGGCGCGCAGGGCGTCGAGCTTCACCGGACGTCCTCCTGGGTGACGACGAGGGCGTCGCCTTGCGGCACGGCATTGAAGCCGTTCGCCTTGAGTGCGGTCGTGACCGCGTTCGCTTCACCGGGGTTCAGCGCCAGTCCGCGCACGCGCAGCTCGCCATTGGCGTATTCCATTCCCGAAGGCGACTTGCCGGGCGGGATGGCCATGGCTAGTGCCGCCATGAGCGATTCGAAGTCGCGCCCGGAGGGCACGCCCGTGGCCTGGCGCAAGGCCGCCACTTCGCGCTCCATCTGCACGCGGGGGTCGACCACGACCTTCACCGCAGGGAACGTCGTGGTCAGTGTATTTCGCACGGCGGCGCGCTTGGTTTCGAGCGCACTGCGTTCCTTCCACGCCCAGGCGTTCAAGCCGAGCAGGTTCACGGCGACCAGCAGCGCCGCGCCCCAGCGGGCGGGCCGCCACTGCGGCGCGCGCAGCAGCTCGCCCCAGCCGGTGGAGAGCTTCTTCATCGCCCGGGCGCGGCCCGAACTCGCGAATTCGAACTGCGCGAGGTCCCAGCCGCCCTGCGCCGCCTGCACCCAGCGCGACGCGGGCTGCTGCAACTCCACCTTGTGCTGCAGCACCTGTTCCGCAAGTGCCGCGACGGCCGGGTCGGCGACTCGGGGCGTGTCATCGCCGGGCGTGGGCACGAGCGCGAGCGCGCTCGCCGAGAGCGGCAAGGACATCACGCCGTTGGGCCCGCACGCCACCAGCAGCGCGCGCTCGGGCTCGCCGACCACGTGCAGGGTTTCGAAAGGCTGCGGGGCGAATTCCGGGACGATGCGCGACACCGGCCGGCCGGCCTGGTCCAGCGCCTGCACGGCATTGCGCAGCCAGGCGCGGTCGCATGCGGCCACCCATGCGGAGTCGCCGCCGCGCGCGCCGGGCTCCAGCGCGAAGTGCACGGCATCCGGCTCGTCCAGCAGGCGTTCTTCCAGCAGGCCTTCGAGGGCGGCGCGCAGGCGCGGCGAACCGGCGGCCGTGCCCCTGGGCAGCTCGACGCGGTGCCACGACACGCATTGCACCGGGACCACGGCGACCACCTCGGCACCGGCCCCGCGCGTCTGCGGCAGCAGCGCCGCCGGCGCGGTGGCGTGGTCCTGCACGCTGCGGCCGTCGGGCGTGAGCGCCCACGCGTACTCGGTGGACGAATCGGCAGGCAGCAGGACGACGAGGGAACTCATGCTCGCGGCATTGTAGGGGTGCGCTTCAGCGCTGCGCGGTCGCGGCGGCCGCGGCGCGTGACAGCGCGGTCGGGTCGACCACGCCTTTCTCGCGCTGCACCACGCGCACGTCGAGCCCGTCGCGCTGCACGATCGAGCGCTCCTCGATCACCACCTTGCCCAGGCGGATGCGCCCGCGCACCTCGAAGAAGCCGGAGGCGACCGAGACCCGGTTGTCCGCGAACGCCTCGGCGCCGGGCCCGGCACTGACCAGCTTGGCTGCATCCGAGATCGTGCGGAAGTGCGAGCGTTCGCGCTCGGACACGAGCCGCTGCGCATCGGCCATGCTGATGCCCTCCAGCACGGCATAGAGCACTTCGGCCGGGGCGGTGTTCAGGTTGACGGGACGGCGAGCCGGCAGGATCGTGATGTACGGCTCCAGCACCGCCACGGTCTGCACCGGCACGCCGAGCCACACGAGCTGCTCCACGCGTTGCGGCAGCAGCGCCGCCTCGCCGGAAGAGCGGTTGTCGACGTGGATATCGGACGCGAAGCGCAGGTTTTCCACCAGGCGGGTCAGGTGTGCCTGCGGCAGGCCGAGCAGGTCGAAGAGCCGCGCGAACTGCCGCAGGTGCGGCTGCGACACCGTGCCCGATTCGACGAGGTTCGTCACGTTCAGCAGCGACTGCAGGTCGGTGATCTGGCCGGAGATGAAGACGTTGAGGGCTTCGTTGTCCATGTCGGCCGTGTTGTTGCGGTCGGCGGCGAGGAACGACGAAAGCCGCGCCTCCTGCAGCGGCACCGCCCAGGGCTCGGCCAGGTGGTCGGCGCCGCCCGCGCGCGCGTCCTCGCGCAGGATCAGGCGCGCCCAGTCGAGCGCGCCGGTGAGGATCCATGCCGATTGCACGCGCGAGCGTTCGGCCGACTCCACTTCGACGCTGCGCCACTGCTGCCAGAGCGCGGCGGCGGCGAAGGTGGCGACGAGCGTGACGACGAGCATGGCTGCCAGCAGCGCAGCGCCGCGTTGGCGGCCGCGCATGCGTGCGGCCGGCCGGCTGCGGACACGGTATTCGCGCGTCATGACTTGCCCCCGCCGACCTGCGGGTTGACCCAGTCGCGCGTGATGCGGCCCGTGAGCGCCTGGCCCGGCGGCAACGTGATGACGATGCGCACGCCGTCCGGCACGAGCGCCACGCGGCCGGTGCGGCCCGCCGCGCCGACGGCGGCGGCCGCCGCGGCGGCGAACGGGTTGGGCGCCATGCCCGGGCCCGAAGCGTCGCTCGACATCGGGTTCGTCCAGGCGTCGCCGCGGTAATAGAAGACCTGCCACTCTTCCAGCGGCGCCACGACGACTTCGCGCCGCAACTGCTCGTCGCCGCCCTGGTTCTGCGACCACAGGTCCGCCTCTTCCCAGGCCTTGGTGACGTCGCCGCGCGTCAAGAGCGGCGGCGACTGCCAGCGCCGCCATTGGCCTTCACGCCTTGCCCACGCGACGACGTGCACGCCCTCGGTGGCCGAGGTCGTGTCGCGGCGCGTCAGGCGCAGCACGCGGCCGTTCCATTCGAGCGCAGCGAGCTGCGGGAACTGCACCAGCGTGTCGAGGTCGGCGCTCCATTGCGCCAGCCCGGTCTGCAGGGCCAGCACTTCGTCGGCGCGGGCCGAGGTCTGCGCCTGCGCGCGCGACATGCCGTCGAGCCCGCGCCAGCTGAGCATGGCCATGAGCGACAGCGCGAAGATCGCGACCAGCAGTTCGACGAGGGTGAAGCCGCGCGCGGTTTTCATTCTCAAAACCGGCCTACGACCGTCGAGAGCCGAAGGATCGGCGAGTTGCCGTCGAACACCTGCGCATCCACGCGGCGGAAGCTGGGGTTCGGCGTGGGCGCCACCGTCGTGTGCACCTTGTACGTACGGCCCGCCTGCTCGCACGCGACGTCGGTTTCACCCACGCCGGGCATCTGCTTGGCCAGGCGCACCTTCACCAGCTCGTTCTCGGCGCAGATGTGCGCCAGCAGCACATCGGACTGGCGCAGCGCATTGTTGGTGAGCGCGGTGGTGGCCTGCAGGCCCGCGGCAAGCGCGATGGCCACGATCCCGAGCGCGACCAGCACTTCAATGAGCGTGAAGCCGCGCGACCTCATTCATGGCCCTTCGGCACTGACGGCGAACGGCCGCAGGCCATCGGTCGCGATGCGCAGGCTGCGGTCCGGCGCGGCGGAGGACGACAACACCACCGCCTGCGGCGGGATGATCGGCTCGGGGCCCAGTACCACCGTCACCGTCCCGCGCACGGTGGTTTCTGCGGACAGCCAGTTCGTCGGCAAGGTATCCGGCGGCAGCCCGTCGAATCGGAATCCGCCTTCGACGGGGTGCCAGCGCACGGCCAGGCCGCTGGTGCGCGATTGCACGCGGGCGGTTTCGAAGAGGGCGGAGAGGCGCTGCGCCTCGCGTTCCAGCTGCGTGTCGGCGGTGTCGCGCAGCGCGAAGCTCACGCCCGCCGTCGCGAACGCGATGATCGCGACGACGACCAGCAGCTCGATGAGGGTGAAACCGAGCTGGGGGTTATTGCCATGAGCCGATGTCGGCATTCTTTCCCTCGCCGCCGGATTGCCCGTCGGCGCCGAACGACATCACGTCCACTTCGCCCTTCACGCCCGGGTTGAGGTACTGGTAGGGCCGGCCCCATGGATCGCTCGGCAGCTTCTCCAGGTACTGCTTCCAGTTCACCGGCACGGGCGCGGCCTGCGGCTTCTGCACCAGGGCCTGCAGCCCCTGCTCGGTGCTGGGGAAGCGCTGGTTGTCCAGCTTGTACAGCTTGAGCGCCTGCATGATGTTGTTGACGTCGGTGCGGGCGGCCGTGACGCGCGCGTCGTCGGCGCGGTCCAGCACGTTGGGCACGATCAGCGCGGCGAGCACGCCGATGATGACCAGCACCACCATCAGTTCGATGAGGGTGAAGCCGGCGTGGCGGATCCGGGAAGCGAAGCGGTTCATGTTCGAGGGAGAGACAAGTCGCTTCAATGATAATGCCCGCATGTCAACGGCCTTCGCGAGCAACTGGACGGTGCGCGGCGCAAGCTTCGCGCTGTGGGCGCTCGCAGCCGCCAGTGCGGTCTATTGGGGCATGAAGTTCAGCGCGCGGCCCGCGCCTGCCGCGGCCCCCGCCGTGCCGGCGCGCAGCGCACCCCCGGTGGATCCGCAGGCGGTCGCTCGCCTGCTGGGCGCGAACCCGATGGCGGCCAGCGCAAGTGCCGCGCCGGTCGCGACGCTGGCATCGCGCTTTGCGCTCGTGGGCGTGGCAGCACAAGGAGCGGGCAAGGGTGCGGCCCTTGTTGCCGTCGACGGCAAGCCGCCCAAGCCGTATCGCGTCGGCGCGCAGCTCGACGAAGGCATCGTGCTGCAGTCGGTGCAGGGCCGCAAGGCCGTGCTGGCGTCCACGGCGACAGGCCAGCCTGTGCTCACGCTCGAACTGCCGCCGCCCACCGCGGCGACGTCGCAGCCTGCGCTGCCCGGCCAGCTGGCGCCCGCGGTTCAGCGGCCGCCGCCGATGCCGATCCCCACACCGGCACCCAGGTAAAAAGCAATTTCCGCCACCTGCTGCACCGCGCCCAGCGCGTCGCCGGTGTAGCCCTGCAGCCGCCGCTGCAGCAGCCGCCGCATCCACCAGAAAGCAGCCGCGCTCGCGGCCACCGCGACCAGCATGAAGCCGAACCGGCCGGCAGCCACCATCAGCACGAGAGGCAGCAGGCACCACGCGGCGCCGATGTGCACGGCGCGCTGCTCCAGGCTCTCCACCAGCGGCTTCGACTTCGACGTGGCGGCGTCGCCAACGTAGGGCATCGAAGCGGCAACCACCAGCGGCCAGAAGCGCGAGACCGCATGCGCCGCGATCAGTGCCGCCAGCACGCCCGCAGGCGACTGGGCCGCGATGACCGCCAGCAGTGCCACCTTCAGCCCGAACGCTAGGACCAGCGCGATCGTGCCGAAGGAGCCGATGCGCGAGTCCTTCATGATCTCCAGCGCGCGTTCGCGTTCGGCGCTGCCGCCCAGCCCGTCGGCCAGGTCGGCGAGCCCGTCCTCGTGCAATGCGCCGGTGAGCAGCACGGTCGCCACGGTGCACGCGATGGCCGCCGCCAGCGGCGTCATCGCCACGTCGGGCAGCAGCAGCGATGTCACCGCGAAGGCGATGCAGGCGGCCATGCCGATCAGGATGCCCACGCCGGGCAGGTGGGCGGCGGATGCCCGCGCGGAGATCGGCCCGTAGCCCGCCCACTCGGCGAGCGGCCCCGTCACCGGGATGCGGGTGAAGTACTGCAGGGCCAGCAGGTATTCGCGCGCAAGCTTTTTCACGACCTCAGGAACAGGCGGTAGACCGGGTTGTCCGTCTCTTCGACATGGGGGTAGCCGAGCGTGCCCAGGAAGTCCTTGAAAGCCTTTGCGTCGCCCGGCGGCACCTGCATGCCCACGAGGATGCGGCCGTAGTCGGCGCCCTGGTTGCGGTAGTGGAACAGCGAGATGTTCCACGTGGGCCGCATGTGCGAGAGGAACTTCATCAGCGCGCCCGGCCGCTCGGGGAACACGAAGCGCAGCAGGCGCTCGTCGTGCGCCAGCGGCGAGTGGCCGCCCACCATGTGCCGCACGTGCTCCTTGGCGAGCTCGTCGTGCGTGAGGTCCAGCGCCTCGAAACCGTGCCGCGTGAAGTTGGCCGCGATCTTGGCCGACTCGCCCTTGCCGTGCGTCGTGAGGCCCACGAACACGTGCGCCTGTTTCGAGTCGCTGATGCGGTAGTTGAATTCGGTGACGTTGCGCGGCCCGCCGGGCAGCGTGCCGATCAGCTCGCAGAAGCGGCGGAAGCTGCCGCGCTCCTCGGGGATCGTCACCGCGAACAAGGCTTCGCGCTCCTCGCCAACCTCGGCGCGCTCGGCCACGAAGCGCAGCCGGTCGAAATTCATGTTCGCGCCCGAAAGCACGGCGACGTAGGTTTCCCCGCGCGTCTTGTTCGTGGCCACGTATTGCTTGATGGCCGCCACCGCGAGCGCGCCCGAGGGCTCGACGATGCTGCGCGTGTCGATGAAGACGTCCTTGATGCCCGCGCACACGGCGTCCGTGTCCACGGTGATGAACTCGTCCACCAGCTCGCGCGCGAGGCGGAAGGTCTCCTCGCCCACGAGCTTCACCGCGGTGCCGTCCGCGAACAGGCCGACGTCGTCCAGCGTCACGCGCTTCTTCGCCGAGGCGGAGCGCACCATCGCGTCGGAGTCGCTGGTCTGCACGCCGATCACCTTGATCTCGGGTCGCACGGCCTTGATGTAGGCCGCCACGCCGGACACGAGCCCACCGCCGCCGATGGCCACGAAGACCGCGTCGATCGGCCCCTGGTGCTGGCGCAGGATCTCCATCGCGATCGTGCCCTGGCCGGCGATGACGTCGGGGTCGTCGAAGGGGTGCACGAAGGTGAGGTCTTCCTTCTTTTGCAGCTCCACCGCGTGGCCGTACGCGTCGGAATAGCTGTCGCCGTGCAGCACGACCTCGCCGCCGAGTGCCTTGACGGCGTCCACCTTCACCTGCGGCGTGGTCACGGGCATCACGATCACCGAGCGGCTGCCGAGCCGGTGCGCCGCCATCGCGACGCCCTGCGCGTGGTTGCCGGCCGAAGCGCAGATCACGCCCCGCTGCAGCTGCTCCTGCGAAAGATGGGCCATCTTGTTGTAGGCCCCGCGCAACTTGAAGCTGAAGACGGGCTGCTGGTCCTCGCGCTTGAGCAGCACCTTGTTGTGCAGCCGGCGGCTGAGGTTCTTCGCGGGTTCGAGCGCCGACTCCACGGCAACGTCATAGACGCGTGCCGTGAGGATCTTCTTCAGGTAGTCGGAAGGTTGCAGGTGCTTGGGCATGAGAACCGACAATCATAAAGACGGCTTAAAAAAGCCCCCGGCCTTTGCAGGCGCGGGGGCTAAATCCACCAAGGGAGGTGGAGGAGACAACCGTTGCGAAAATATCGCTTGCGGCCAGTATAGCGAGCATTTGCTGCGCTGCACAACACCGACGAAAGAAGCAAATGGAATGCACAGTGAGCTGGACCCGCGCCTCGGGCACGCGGTCGGGGATGGGGTTCGTGGCCGAGACCGGCAGCGGGCACGTCATCGCCATGGACGGCGCGCCGGACGAGGCGCGGCCGGAGAACGGCGGGCGCAACGTGGCGCCGCGGCCGATGGAGACGGTGCTGGCCGGCACGGGCGCCTGCACCGCCTATGACGTGGTGCTGATCCTCAAGCGCGGGCGCCACGACGTACGCGGCTGCAGCGTGAAGCTCACGTCCGAGCGCGCCGCCACCGACCCGAAGGTCTTCACGAAGATCCACATGCACTTCACCGTGCGCGGCAACTTGCCGAAGGAAGCGGTGGAGCGCGCCATCGACATGAGCCACCACAAGTACTGCTCGGCGAGCGCGATGCTCGCGAAGACCGCCGAGATGACGACCAGCTTCGAGCTGCTGGAGGGCTGAGGCATGCAGGAGCCGGTGTGGATCCCCGCCGCGGCGGGCGAGCTGTTCGACAAGCTCACCATCCTGCGCATCAAGCGCGAACGCATGACCGACCCGGGCCAGCTCGCCAACGTCGCGCGCGAGCTGACGCTGCTGGAGGGCATCGCGGGCAAGCTGGACACGCAGGCCATCGCGCAGGCGCTGGACGCGCAGGTCGCCGAGCTGCAGGCCATCAACGGCACGCTGTGGGACCTCGAGAACCAGGTGCGTGCGTTCGCGCGGGCCGCCGACCACGGCGACGGCTTCGTCGCGGCCGCCCGCTCGATCTACTCGAACAACGACCGCCGCGCGGCGGTCAAGCGCGAGATCAACCGCCTGCTGGGCTCGCCCCTGGTCGAGGAGAAGGACCACAGCGGTGGCGCGCGCCGCTGACGCGCCGGGCCTGCTGGCGCTGGCGATGATGTCGGCCGAGCGCGGCGACATGGCCGCGGCGGTGCAGTTGCTGCAGCAGGCGCGCAGTGCCGACCCGCGCCATCCGGAGGTGCTGTTCCGCCTTGGGCTGGCCTTGCGATCGCGCGGCGACGAGGCGGCGGCACTGGGCTGCTTCGACGAGTTGCTGCAGGTCGCGCCGGGCAACCCGGCGGCCCTCAACGCGCGCGGCCTCTCGCTCAAGGCGTTGGGGCGCAACGACGAAGCCCTGGCCGCGTTCGACGAGGCCGTGGCGCGGGCGCCCGCGTTTGCCGAGGCGCTGAACAACCGCGGCGTGCTGTTGCGCGCGCTCGGCCGCCACGAGGAAGCGCTGGCCGCCTTCGAAGCGGCCGTGCGTGCGCGGCCGGGCGCCTCGGAGATCCACAACAACCTGGGCTGGACCCTGCACCTGCTCGGCCGCGGCGAGGAAGCGCTCGCCGCCTGCCGCCGCGCGCTGGAGCTGCGCCCCGGCGACCCGCAGGTCCTGAGCAACGTCGGCGCGACGCTCGCGGGGCTGCGCCGCAACGAGGAAGCCGTCGCCGCTTACGAGAAGGCACTCGCCGCGGACCCGCGTGCGTGGCAGACGTGGATGAACCTCGGCGCCGCGCTCAACGAGCTGCGCCGCGGCGACGACGCGCTGGCGGCTTTCGCGCGCGCCGAGGCGCTGGCGCCGGGCGAGCCTTCGATCGCCATCAACCGCGGCGGGACCTTGCTGGACATCGGCCGGCCCGAGGAAGCGCTGGATGACTTCCGCGCGGCGGCAGGCGCCGGCGGCGCGCCGGATGCGAAGCTCGAGATGAACCTGGGTAACGCATGGCGCGAGATGCAGCAGCCGCAGCAGGCCATGGCGCATTACGAGCGCGCGCTGGCGCTTGCGCCGGACGATGCCGACGTGCATTTCAACGCGGCGCTCGCCCTGCTGGCCGACGGCGACTACGAGCGGGGCTGGCGGGAATTCGAGTGGCGTTTCAGGGCTTCGCGCCTGGCCCACCCGAATGTGGAACTTGCGGCGCCGCGCTGGCGCGGCGAACCGCTCGCGGGACGCACGCTGCTGCTGCACGCGGAGCAGGGGCTGGGCGACACGATCATGCTGTGCCGCTATGCGCAGCTTGCGGTGCAGCGCGGTGCGCGAGTGGTGCTCGCGGTGCAGAAGCCCTTGGTGGAGTTGCTTCGGCACTCGTTCGACGGCGTGGCGCACGTGGTTGCCGTTGGCGGCGAACTGCCGCAGGCCGACTTCTGGTGCCCGTTGATGAGCGCGCCGCTCGCCTTTGGCACGGCGCTCGGTGCCGTCCAAGGCGAGCCCTACCTGCAGGCAGACCCTGCGCGCGTCGTACGCTGGCGCGCCGAGGTGCCGCAAGGCCGGCTGAACGTCGGCCTCGCCTGGTCCGGCAACCCGGCGTTCGCCGCCGACCGGCGCCGTTCGATCGGCCTGGCGCGCCTGCTTCCCGCGCTGCCCGACGGCCCGCGCTACTGGTGCCTGCAGAAGGACGTGTCGCCGCAGGACGAGCAGCTGCTTGCCGCGGACGGTCGCGTGGCCCGCTTCTCCGAATGCGGTTTCGCGGACACGGCCGCGCAGGCGATGCTGATGGACGTCGTGGTGGCGTCGGACACCTCGATCCCGCACCTCACGGCGGCGCTCGGCCGCCCCACGTGGCTGCTGCTCGCGCACAGCGCCGACTGGCGCTGGCTCGTCGCGCGCGAAGACTCGCCCTGGTATGCCGGCGCGCGGCTGCTGCGGCAGGCCGCGCCCGGCGACTGGGACAGCGTGCTCGCGCGCGTGGCCGCCGGCCTGCGCGAGCGCATGGCGCAGGCTTAGCGCGCCGGGGCGTTCGCCGGCGAGGGTTGGCGGCTCAGATGTAGTGCGCCGTCGTCGTCATCACGCGCGCCGCGGCCTTCATGGCCAGGCGCGCGATGGCGGGCAGTTCCGCCGCGCCGGCCTGCAGCGCGGCCTCGCCGTGGGCCGCTTCGTCGTCCTTCATCTGGGCGACGATCGCGCGCGACGCGTGGTCGCCGGCAGGCAGGCGCTCGAGGTGGCCCTGCAAGTGCTGCTCGACCTGGCGCTCGGTCTCCACCACGAAGCCCAGGCTCACGGGGTCGCCCAGCCTTCCGGCGGCCAGGCCGATCGCGAAAGCGCCCGCGTACCAGAGCGGGTTGAGCAGCGAGGTGTGGGAGCCGAGCTCGCGCAGGCGCTGCTCGGTCCACGCGAGGTGGTCCGTCTCCTCGCGCGCGGCGCGCTCGAGGTGCTTCTTCAGTTGCGCGTCCTGCGTGACGAGGGCCTGGGCCGTGTAGAGCGCCTGCGCGCACACTTCGCCGACGTGGTTCACGCGCATCAGCGCCGCGGCGTGCCGGCGCTCGTCGGCGCCGAGGTGAGTCTCTTCCGCGGGCAGCACGGGGCAGGGCCGCGTCGCGCGCGGCGGGGCGAAAAGCGTCCGCAGGGCGCCGTCGACGGCGCCGATCAGGAGGTCCATGGGGGCAGTTTAGACCCGCGCGGGGGGCGTCGCGCAGGCGACTCCGTGCTGTACGACGCAGGTTTTATTTTTGCCATCCGGAATGGGCTGTTGCGCGCCGTCCACTGGGCGGTTTGACATTGTTGTCGTGCCACAACGAAACCCCGGATACGCCTGCCAAATCCTTTGCGTAAGAAAAGTCCCTCTGGTGGAATACGGGTCAACTTCCCAAAAGGAGGTTGGCCCGGGGATCCGGTGGAAGGTCGACTTGCCTGCCAATACGCGCCCCCATCCGTACCGGAGCCCTATGTTTAACCTTGGAGAAACTTGCATGAAAAAGTCCCTCATTGCACTGGCAGCCCTGGCTGCTGCCGGCGCGGCGTCCGCCCAGTCGTCGGTCACCCTGTTCGGTATCGTCGACGCGACGATCGCGTACGGCCGTGGCGGCGGTGCCGGCGCGGCGAGCCGCTGGCAGCTCTCGCACTCGGGCTACAACAGCTCGCGCCTGGGCTTCCGTGGCACGGAAGACCTGGGTGGCGGCATGTCCGCTTCGTTCTGGCTGGAAGCCCAGCTGAGCAACGACAACGGCACGGGCGCGACGACCAACACGAACAACCAGTCCACCGGCGCGGGCCCGACCTGCACGGTCGCGACGACCACGACCACCACCACGACGGCTGTGCCGCCCGTGGCCGGCACGGCCATCACCTCCACGTCCACCAGCACGTCTTCCTGCACGGCCGCCATCAACGGCGCCCAGGGCCTGACGTTCTCCCGTCGCTCGACGGTGAGCCTGGCCGGCGGCTGGGGCGAACTGCGCCTGGGCCGTGACTACACCCCGCAGTTCTGGAACCTGACCGTGTTCGATCCGTTCGGCACGAACGGCGTGGGCACGACCCAGACCCTGAACAGCATCATCACCGGCGTGACCGCCGTCCGCGCGTCCAACAGCATCGGCTACTTCCTGCCGGGCAACCTGGGCGGCTTCTACGGCCAGGCACAGGTCTACATGGGCGAAAACGCCCAGACCGGCGCCGCGACCGAAGACGACGGCAAGGGCTGGGGCGCTCGCGTCGGCTACGCCTCCGGTCCCTTCAACGTGGCGCTGGCCCTGAGCCGCACCAAGTACGCTTCCGGCCGCGTTCAGCAGAACAACATCGGTGGCCAGTGGGACTTCGGCGTTGCCAAGCTGCAGGCTCATTACAGCTGGGACAAGAACGGCGCCACGCGCGGCCGCGGCTTCCTGATCGGTGGCCTGGTGCCCGTGGGCCCCGGCGAAATCCGTGCCGCGTACAGCCAGTACCGCACCGACCTGCCGGCCACGAGCGTGGATCCCCGTGCCCGCAAGTTCGCGCTGGGCTACGTGCACAACCTGTCCAAGCGTACCGCCCTGTACGCCACCTGGGCTCGCGTGCGCAACAACAACGGTTCCAGCCAGGTCCTGAACGGTGGCGTGTCGCCCACCGCCAACCAGTCCTCGTCTGGTATCGATCTCGGTATCCGTCACAGCTTCTAATCATCGATGGGCGGCCTTGCGCCGCCACAAGAATGAGAAGAAACTTGAAAGCCGCCTTCGGGCGGCTTTTTTTGTGCCGTTGGGAAATCCATTGAAGTCCATTGCTGTTGCTGCCGCGGCCGCGCTGCTCGCGGGTTGCGCATCGCTCTCGCCAGGTGAAGAGGACGTTGCCTCCACGCCGTGGGCGCAGCACTCCCGCGCCGTGCAAAGCCCCACCGGCTGGGTGCACCAGCGCTTCCCCGGCAAGCAAGCCACCGAGTTCCACTACGCGCGCAAGGACGGCCGCGACGCCATGGCCGTGCTCGCCAACGCCTCGGCCAGCATGCTCCGGCGCAACGTGCACGTCGAGCCGGCCGAGCTGGGCCGCGTGCGCTTCTCGTGGATGGTCCCCGAGCTGATCGCGCAGGCCGACATCGGCAGGCGCGAGGCCGACGACTCGCCCGTGCGCATCATCCTCGCGTTCGAAGGCGACCGCTCGCGCTTCTCGCCGAAGGACGCGCTGCTCAACGAGCTCGCGCGCACGATCACCGGCGAGGAGATGCCCTATGCCACGCTGATGTACGTGTGGTGCACGAAGCGCGAGCCGGGCAGCGTGGTGAAGAGCCCGCGCACCGACCGCATCCGCAAGATCGTGCTCGAGTCCGGCACGGGCCACCTGAACCGCTGGCTGGACTACGAACGCGACATCCGCGCCGACTTCGAGCGCGCCTTCGGCGAAGCGCCGGGCGCGCTGGTGAGCATCGGCGTGATGACCGACAGCGACAACACGCGCTCGACCGCGCGCGCCTGGTACGGGCCGGTGCGGCTCGTGCCGGTGGCCTCGCGCTGACGTTCCTGCGGACCTGAAGGAAACCCCCGTGTCGGGCACGAGGGTTGCTCTGCTAGCATCCGCCGGTTGCGGGGCAAGCCCGTGTTCGCCATTCGATGTTCGCCTTCATCATCCGACGCCTGATCCAGGCCGTGGTCGTCATGCTCACGGTGGCGTTCATCGCGTTCCTGCTGTTCCAGTACGTCGGTGACCCGGTCGTGTTCCTGCTCGGGCAGGACGCCAAGCCGGACCAGATCCGCCAGCTGCGCGCGGACCTCGGCCTCGACCAGCCCTTCTTCGTCCAGTTCTGGCACTTCATCGGCAATGCCGTGCAGGGCGAGTTCGGCCTGTCGCTGCGCCAGGGCGCGAAGGTGTCGCGGCTGATCGGCGAGCGCTTCCCCGCGACACTGGAGCTGGCGCTCGTCGCGGCCTTCCTCGCGCTCTTCATCGGCGTGCCGATGGGCGTGTACTCGGCGCTGCATCGCGGCAAGTTCATGGCCCACGTGTTCATGACGCTGTCGCTGCTGGGCGTGTCGCTGCCCGTGTTCCTGATCGGCATCCTGCTGATCCTGGTGTTCGCGGTCACCCTGCACTGGCTGCCGAGTTTCGGGCGCGGCGAGACGGTGCAGCTCGGGTGGTGGGCCAGCGGCCTGCTCACGAAGGACGGCTGGCTGCACGTCATCCTGCCGTCGGTGACGCTCGCGATCTTCCAGCTCACGCTCATCATGCGGCTCGTGCGCGCCGAGATGCTGGAGGTGCTGCGCACCGACTACATCAAGTTCGCGCGGGCGCGCGGCCTGTCGGACCGCGCGATCCATTTCGGCCACGCGCTGAAGAACACGCTGGTGCCCGTGATGACCATCGCGGGGCTGCAGCTGGGCGGGCTGATCGCTTTCGCGATCATCACCGAGACCGTGTTCCAGTGGCCGGGCATGGGCCTGCTGTTCATCCAGGCCGTGACCTTCGCGGACATCCCGGTGATGGCGGCTTACCTGTGCCTGGTGGCGCTGATCTTCGTCGTCATCAACCTCGTCGTCGACCTGTTGTACTTCGCCGTGGACCCGCGCTTGCGCATCACCACCGCGGGAGCCCATTGATGCTCGCACCTGTTGCTTCCCACCGCTATGGCGCGCACGGCCGCGCCTTCGCGCACATCGCGCAGTTCCACCCGGAGCTCACCGAGTTCCGCCGCGACCTGCACGCGCACCCCGAACTGGGGTACGAAGAGGTCTACACCGGCGCCCGGGTGCAGGAGGCGCTGAAGCTGTGCGGCGTCGACGAAGTCCACACCGGCATCGGCAAGACCGGCGTGGTGGGCATCATCCGCGGCAAGGGCCAGGGCAACCGCATGATCGGCCTGCGCGCCGACATGGACGCCCTGACCATGACCGAGCAGAACGACTTCGCGTGGAAGTCGCAGAAGAGCGGGATGATGCACGGCTGCGGGCACGACGGCCACGTGGCCATGCTCGTGGGCGCGGCGCGCTACCTCGCCGAGACGCGCAACTTCGACGGCACCGCGGTGCTGGTCTTCCAGCCGGGCGAGGAAGGCTTCGCCGGCGCCAAGGCGATGATCGAGGACGGCCTGTTCCAGCGCTGGCCGGTGGAGTCGGTCTACGCGATGCACAACTGGCCCAGCATGAAGCCCGGCTGCATCGGCACCACGCCGACGGCGATGATGGCTTCGGCCGACCGCGTGTGCATCGAGATCACGGGCAAGGGCGGCCACGGCGCGCACCCGTACCTCGCGGTGGACCCGGTGCTCGTCGCCGCGCACATCATCACCGCCGCGCAGAGCATCGTCTCGCGCAACGTTCGCCCGGTCGAGGGCGCCGTGATCAGCCTGTGCGCGATGCAGGCCGGCGACCTGCACGCGATGAGCGTGATCCCCGGCAAGGCCACGCTGGTCGGCACGGTGCGCACCTTCAACCCGGAAGTGCAGGCGCTGATCGAGAAGCGCCTCACGGAGCTTTGCAGCACGATCGCGCTGGGCTTCGGCGCCACGGCCACCGTGAGCTACGAGCGCGTCTACCCCGCCACCATCAACACCCCGCGCGAGGCGATGTTCGCCGCCGACGTGGCCGAGATGCTGGTGGGCAAGGAGAATGTCGTGCGCAACATGGAACCGAGCATGGGCGCCGAGGACTTCTCCTTCATGCTGCAGGTCAAGCCCGGTGCGTACCTGCGCATCGGCCAGGGCGGCGAGGGCAGCTGCATGCTGCACAACACCCGCTACGACTTCAACGACGAGATCCTGCCGCTGGGGGCCGCGCTGCACGCGAGCCTGGTCGAGCAGGCCCTCCCACTTTCCCACGGAGCATGACAATGAAACTGAACACGAAATTCCTTGCGGTGGCTGCCGCGGCGTTCCTGGCGCTCGGCGCGCAGGCGCAGACCGTGCGCGTGGCCAACCAGGGCGACGCCGGCTCGATGGACCCGCACTCGCTGAACGAGTCGCTGCAGCTGGACTTCGACGCGAACTTCTACGAGCCGCTCGTGATGCGCGACAAGGACCTGAACCTCGTGCCGGCGCTTGCCACCGCGTGGAAGCAGACCTCGCCCACCGTCTGGCGCTTCGACCTGCGCAAGGGCGTGCAGTTCCACGACGGCACCCCGTTCACCGCGGACGACGTGGTGTTCTCGTTCCAGCGCGCGCAGTCCGCGGGCTCCGACCTGCGCGGCAACCTGAACGACGTCAAGGCGGTGCGCAAGGTCAACGACTTCGCCGTCGAGATCGAGACGGTCAAGCCGTTCCCCATCCTGCCCGCGCAGCTGTACCGCGTGGCGATCATGAGCAAGAAGTGGTGCGAGGCCAACCAGGCCGTGCAGCCGGTGGACCGCCGCAAGGGCATCGAGAACGCCGCCTCGTTCCGCGCCAACGGCACCGGCCCGTTCCGCCTGCGCGAGCGCCAGCCGAACGTGCGCACCGTGCTCGTGCGCAACGGCAACTACTGGGGCAAGGTCGAGGGCAACGTGCAGGAGGTGATCTTCACGCCGATCGGCAACGACGCCACGCGCGTGGCGGCGCTGCTGTCCGGCGAGGTGGACCTGATGGAGCCCGTGCCGCTGCAGGACGTGGACCGCATCAACGCCTCGCCCAACGCGCGCGTGATGCAGGGCCCCGAGCTGCGCACCATCTTCCTGGGCTTCGACCAGAAGCGTCCCGAGCTGCTGTTCTCCAGCGTGAAGGGCAAGAACCCGTTCCAGGACAAGCGCGTGCGCCAGGCCTTCTACCAGGCCATCGACATCGAGGGGATCAAGCGCAACGTCATGCGCAACGCGGCGCGGCCGAGCGCGCTGATGGTCGGCCCCGGCATCAACGGCTACATGGCCGACATGGACAAGCGGCTGCCCTACGACGCGGAAGCGGCGAAGAAGCTGCTGGCCGACGCCGGCTACCCGAACGGCTTCGAAGTGACGATGAACTGCCCGACGGACCGCTACGTCAACGACGGCCGCATCTGCCAGGCCGTGGCCGCGAACCTGTCGCGTATCGGGATCAAGATCAATGCCGCGTTCGAGTCCAAGCTCACCTACTTCCCCAAGATCCTGCGCCGCGACACGAGCTTCTACCTGCTCGGCTGGACGCCCACCACGTACGACTCGCACGACCCGCTCAACTCGCTGATGGCGTGCGTGGACGACAAGGGCGCGGGCCAGTTCAACCTGGGTTCGTACTGCAACCCGAAGCTGGACGAGCTGACGCACAAGATCCAGGTGGAGACGGACCAGAAGAAGCGCAACGAGATGATCCGCGAAGCGTTCAAGATCCACATGGACGACGTCGGCCACATCCCGCTGCACCAGCAGGCGCTGGCGTGGGGCGTGAGCAAGAAGGTGGACGTGGTGCAGCGCGCGGACAACAACATGTCGTTCCGCCTGATCACGGTGAAGAAGTAGTTGAAGGCCGTCCTCGCCGGCTGGCTCGACAGCGACGTCGGCTACAGCTTCCGCACGTCGCCCGTCGCCGTCGCGGCCGCCGTGGTGCTGGCCGTGTGCGTGTTCTGCGCGGTGTTCGCCAACTGGGTGGCGCCGCACGACCCGTTCGACCTCACGCAGCTCGAGCTGGGCGACGCGCACCTGCCGCCCTCGTGGGTCGGCGGCGGCAAGGCGAAGTACCTGCTGGGCACCGACGAGCAGGGCCGCGACATCCTGTCGGCGCTCATGTTCGGCACGCGCATCTCGCTCGTGGTGAGCCTCGTGTCGGTCGCGCTGTCGGTGCTCATCGGCGTGAGCCTCGGGCTGCTGGCGGGCTTTCGCGGCGGCTGGGTCGACGGCTTCCTCATGCGCCTGTGCGACGTGATGCTGTCGTTCCCGGCCATCCTCGTGGCCCTGCTGATCGCCGGCGTCGGCCGCGCGCTGTTCCCGAACGCGCACACCAGCGTGGCCTTCGGCGTGCTGATCCTCGCCATCACGCTCACCGGCTGGGTGCAGTACGCGCGCACGGTGCGCGGCTCCACGATGGTCGAACGCAACAAGGAATACGTGCAGGCCGCGCGCGTGACCGGTGTCGCGCCGCTGCGCATCATGGTGCGGCACGTGCTGCCCAACGTGCTGGGCCCGGTGCTGGTGCTGGGGACGATCCAGATCGCGACGGCCATCATCACCGAGGCCACGCTGTCGTTCCTGGGCGTCGGCGTGCCGCCGACCTCGCCCTCGCTCGGCACGCTGATCGGGCAGGGCAACAACTACCTGTTCTCGGGCGAGTGGTGGATATCCATCTTCCCCGGAATCATGCTCATCGCCATTGCCCTGTCCGTGAACCTGCTGGGTGACTGGTTGCGCGACGCATTGAACCCGCGCCTTCGCTGATGTCCCTGCTCCAGGTCCAGAACCTCATCGTCGAATTCCCCACGCGCCGCGGCACGCTGCGCGCGCTGGACGACATCTCCTTCGAGATCGCGCCGGGCGAAGTGCTGGGCGTGGTCGGCGAGTCCGGCGCGGGCAAGAGCCTCACGGGCGCCGCGATCATCGGCCTGCTGGAGCCGCCGGGGCGCATCGCGTCCGGGCAGGTGATGCTCGAGGGCGAGCGCATCGACAACCTGCCGCCGGCGAGGATGCGCCACATCCGCGGCCGCCGCATCGGCGCGATCTTCCAGGACCCGCTCACGTCGCTGAACCCGCTGTACACGATCGGCCGCCAGCTGACCGAGACGATCCAGGCGCACCTGCCGGTGGACGGTGCCGAGGCGAGGCGCCGGGCGATCAGCCTGCTCGAAGACACCGGCATCCCCGCCGCCGCGGAGCGGATCGACCATTACCCGCACCAGTTCTCCGGCGGCATGCGCCAGCGCGTGGTGATCGCGCTCGCGCTCGCCGCGGAGCCGAAGCTGATCGTCGCCGACGAGCCCACCACCGCGCTCGACGTGTCGATCCAGGCGCAGATCATCACCTTGCTCAAGCGCATCTGCCGCGACCGCGGCGCGGCCGTCATGCTGATCACGCACGACATGGGCGTCATTGCCGAGACCTGCGACCGCGTGGCGGTGATGTATGCGGGCCGCATCGCCGAGATCGGGCCGGTGCACGAAGTGATCAACCAGCCCGCGCACCCGTACACGATGGGGCTGATGGCCGCGATCCCGGACATGGCCGTGGACCGCGAGCGCCTCTACCAGATCGACGGCGCCATGCCGCGCCTGAACGCCATCCCGCCCGGCTGCGCCTACAACCCGCGCTGCCCGCGCGCGTTCGGGCGTTGCACGCGCGAGCGGCCGGACCTGCTGAACGCGGGCGCGACTCGCGCTGCTTGCTGGCTCCACGACGCGAACGCGGAGATGCCGGGATGAGCATGCCGCCCCTGGTGCAGGCGAAGGACCTCGCGAAGACCTTCGACGTCTCCGCGCCATTCCTCAACCGCGTGCTGGAGCGCAAGCCGCGCCAGCTGCTGCACGCCGTGGACGGCGTGAGCTTCGACATCCAGAAGGGCCGCACGCTCGCGCTCGTCGGTGAATCGGGGTGCGGCAAGAGCACGGTGGCGCGCCTGCTGGTGGGCCTCTACAAGCCGTCGCGCGGGTCCATGTCCTTCGACGGGCAGGACGCGCACGCCGCGTATGCGTCGGCCGACGGCGCCAGGCTGCGCCGCCGCATCCAGATGATCTTCCAGGACCCCTATGCCAGCCTGAACCCGCGCTGGAAGGTGGAGGACATCGTCGCCGAGCCGCTGCGCGAGCACGGCATCGTGCATGGCGCCGGCGAGCTGAAGGCGCGCGTGGGCGAGCTGCTGCAGTCGGTGGGCCTGAGCCCGCTGGACATGGTGAAGTACCCGCACCAGTTCTCCGGCGGCCAGCGCCAGCGCATCTCGATCGCGCGTGCGCTGGCGACGCATCCGGAGTTCCTCGTCTGCGACGAGCCGACCTCGGCGCTGGACGTGAGCGTGCAGGCGCAGGTGCTCAACATCATGAAGGACCTGCAGCGGCAGCAGGGCCTCACGTACCTGTTCATCTCGCACAACCTTGCCGTGGTGCGGCACGTCAGCGACGAGGTCGGCGTGATGTACCTGGGCCGCCTCGTCGAGCTGGCGGGCAAGGACTCGCTCTTCGGCAACCCGCGGCATCCGTACACGCGCATGCTGCTGGACGCGATCCCGAAGATGCACGACACGGGGCGTGCCCGCACGCCGGTGCAGGGGGAGGTTCCGAACCCGCTGAACCCGCCGGGCGGCTGCGCGTTCAACCCTCGCTGCCCCCATGCCAACGAGCGCTGCCGCGTCGAGCGGCCGGCCTTGCTGGCGATCGGCGGCATCCGCGTGGCTTGCCACGCGGTCGAAGAGGGGCGGATCTAGGCGAGGGTCAGGCAAAGACCGGCAAGGTCCGCGTGCCGAACTTCGACAGGTTCGGCACCACGTCGTTGACCTCCGTGTCGGACGCACCGAACCACGAGGCAAGCGTGCCGGCGAGCTGGTCGACCGAGAGCGAAGGCAGCAGGCGGCCCTGGCCGACGTCGTCGGCACCGTTGTTCGCAACAGCGGGAGGCGTGCCGATGAACGTGCCGCCGGCAACGCTGCCGCCCATCACGAAGTGGAACCCGCCCCAGCCATGGTCCGAGCCATCGCTGTTGCTCACGAGCGTGCGGCCGAAGTCGGAAGCGGTGAACGTGGTCACCTGGCGCGCCACGCCCAGCTCCGCCATCGCCTGCTGGAAAGCGGCCATCGCACCGCCGACATTCCCCAGCAGGTTGGGGTGCGTGGTGGCCAGCGCGTTGTGGTTGTCGAAACCGCCGAGCGAAACGAAGAACACCTGCCGCTTCGCGCCGAGCGCATTGCGCGCCCCGATCAAGCGGGCCACGAGGCGCAACTGGTCGGCAAGGGTGTTGTTCGCGGGGAAAGCGGTCGCGACGTTCGAGGAGGTCAGCGCGGACGTGACCATCTCGTTCGCATCGATCGACCGGTCCGCCACGCGCGCGAGCTCGTTCTCCAGCACGTGGTTGCGCGCACCCGTCATCAGGTTGCGCAGGGCCGTCGAGCACGCGGTGGAGCCGAAGAGCGCGCTGCTCACCCCGTTGACGGGGATCGAGCCGTTGGATGTGACCTGGTACTGCAGCGCCGCATTGCCCGACAGGAAGACGGCGTTGCCCGCAAGCCCGATGCACGTGAAGGTCGACGTGCTGTTGCTCGACGCGAACAGGTCGCCCAGCCGCCCGCCCCAGCCCGTGACTGCCCCCTCCGCCATCGACGACTGCCAGTACGAGGCCTGGTCGTTGTGCGAGAAGAGCTTGGGCGGCAGCGGCACCGAACGCGCGGTGTACTGCGCCTTCGTCGTCGGCTGCACGAGCGTGCCGATGTTCATGAGCACGGCGAGCTGCCCCGCGCCGAACAAAGGCGCCAGCGCGGAGAGGCGCGGCGCCAGCGCGTACTGGCGCCCGTTCGCGAGCGGTGTCGCGGGCGTGAGCGGCAGCAGCGTGTCGCGGGCGAGCGCGATGTTCGGCCGGAACCCCTGGTAGAGGTTGTAGCTGGCCGTGTCGTACGGCACGACCGTGTTGGCGTAGTCGTTGCCGCCATTGAGGAAGACACACACCAGTGCCTTGTAGTCGGTTGCAGTCGCCGCGGCTGCATCGCCGATGGCCGCGAGGCTCAGTGCCCAGGGCGTGGCGGAGCCCGCGACGGAGAGCAGCGCACTCTTGCGCAGGAACTCGCGGCGCGAGGCATTGGTGGGTTCGAGGGTGGGGAAGTGCGGGTCCATCGCGTTCACCTCACTTCTGGACGATGTATTCGGGGGCCGCGAGCACCAGCACCAGCGCGGCATGCACGCGGTTCAGGCGGCCGGCGTCGGTGGTCGCGGCGATCGTGCCCAAGGCCGTTGCCAGCGTCGACAGGGTGGCGGCGGGCACCTGCCCCGCCGCGATCACGAGGTTGACCTCGTCCAGCAGCGCCGCGGGGTTAGACGCCAGCGCCAGCAGCGACGAGTAGTCCGCGCGCACGTCGCCGATGCCGTTGCCCGCCACGGCGCGCTGCATGTAGTTGACGTAACCCGCGACCGACGTTTCGTTGGTGATCTGCAGCTCCGGCACCGCCAGGCCCAGCCGCGCCGCGTCCGTGCCCGGCGGCACATACCCGGGCCGGAAGAAATTGAACACCGTGGGCGAACGCATCGGGCTTTGCCCGAGCCGCGTGCCCGCATTGGAAAGGTCGCCGATGTCCCAGCGCCCGCCCGGCGAACTCGCATTGAAGCCGCGTGCCCAGTTGAGGAAGCGCACCACCGGCTCGCGCAGCTTGCCGAACGTGGGCGCGGCTGCCGTGCGTGCATCGCGCGCTTCGGTGTCGAGCAGGATCGCACGCAGCACGGCCTGCAGGTCGCCGCGCACGCCGCTGCCGTTGTTGGTGAACGCGGCCGCCACGCGGCCCACGTACGCCGGGCTCGGGTTGCTCGTGACGAGGCGCTGGATCAGCTGCCGGCTGATGAAGGGCGGCGTATTGGGATGGTTGAAGAGGGTGTCGAGCGCGGTGTTCAGCCCCACCATCGCACTCGTTCCCGCGGGGATCGTCATGCCGAGAAAGCTCTTGCTCCCCGTCTCGTACGCATTCGCGTTCTGCACCATCGGCCGCCGCTGCACCTCGGGCGGCAGCGGCGCGGTCAGGCCGCTGATGTCGTACTCCCAGCCCGTGAACACGCGCGCGAGCTGGCTCACGTCGTTCGCCGTGTAGGTCTCGGCGGCGGAAGGGACACCGTTCGCATCCAGCTGCAGCAGGCCGATGGTGAACAGCTGCATCACCTCGCGCGCGTAGTTCTCGTCCGGCTGGCTGCCGTTGGTGGAGCGCCGGTTGCCGCGGAAGGTGAGGTAGTTGCCCATCGCCGTGGACAGCGTCACCTGCCCGAGCAGCGTGCGGTAGTTGCCGAACGCGTTCGTCTCGAGAATGTCGAGGTAGTTGGCCGCCGCGAACTGCGCCCACGGCCCTTGCAAACCCGTTGCGGAGACCACAAGGATTTCCGACAGCGCCAGCACCATGCGCTGTCGCAGCGGGTCGGTGTGCGACACGAGCTTGCGCCACACGGTGTTGTCCAGGCCCTGCGCGTTGTCGCGGAAGGTCTCGGCGCTGTAGCCGTTGGCCATCAGCCAGTCGTAGTGGCCCTGGCTGCGCGGCGCGGCGAACTGCGCCTCGATCCAGGTGGCGTAGTCGCTCGACTGCACCGCCTGCACCTGCGCGCGGTTGGCGCCGAGCGTGGCCTGCGCGAGGAAGCGCGCGGCTTCCGTGGCCGTCGGGGCCGCGGTCGTGCAGCTATACACGGCGCATGTGAAGTCCGTGAGCGAGCCCACGCGAACCAGCTGCATGCCGGTGAGCGCACCCAGCACGTACACGCTGCCGTCCGCCACGCCCAGGTAGTTCTGCGCGTCGGGGTAGTAGCGGTAGGTGAAGGGCGGCGCGCTGCGGTCCGCCGGGTGGCCGGGGAAGTACTGCGGATAGGCCCGCTCCGCCCAGTCCATGAAGTCCGCCGCCGTCAGCGTGCGCGCCGCCTGCGCCTGCGGCATCGCGACGAGCGCGGGGTTCGCCGTGGCACCGGCCGTGTCGCGCATCGCGGCCGGCAACGCGCTGCCTTCCTCCTCGCCGCCACCGCAGGCGGCCAGCAGCGCCCCGGCCGCGGCAGCGGCCACCCAGCGCGATTCCGTGTGGTCCATGCAGGCCCCTCCTTCTTCCCTCGCTGTGGATTCAACGCTGGAACGAAGGCTTTCGTCCAGCAATCGCTGTTAAGCAGAAGTAAAAATTGGGGGGGAGGGCGACGAACGCGAACGGTTCGCCGACGCGCGGAGGCCTATTCAGTGGCCACGCGCGACACCTGCGCCTGCAGCTCGCGGTTGCGCTCTTCGAGCTCGCGCTGCGTGCGCAGCCGCTCGGTGATGTCGGTGTTGACGGAGAGCACCGCGGTGGCGTCGCCGTCCTCGCCCTCCACCACCGTGAAGCGCCGCTCGATCTCGCGCGTGCGGCCGTCGGGCGTGTGGCACGTCACCTGCACCACGAGTTCGCCCTGGCGGTACAGCAGCTCCATCTCACCCACCGTGAGCGCCGCGTTGGGGCCCAGCAGGTCGGCGAAGGTGCGGCCCAGCGCCTGCTCGGCGCGCCAGCCGAACAGGCGCTCGGCGCCCTTGTTCCAGTAGCGCACGCGCCGCGCCTCGTCGTGGATGATGATGGCGTCGTTGGCGCTGTGCAGCATCTGCGCCTGGCGGCGCATGCGGCGCTCGTCGGCCTTCTGCTTGGACAGGTCCTCCACCATCGAGATCAGGTACGGCTGGCCGGCGATGGTGCGAGCGATCGACACCGACACGCGCGCCGGGTAGCTCTCGCCGTTCTTGCGGATGAAGCGCCGCTCCGCCGTGTAGTGCCGCCACTGGCCGCGCAGCAGGCCGGAGATGTCGTCGCGCGCGCTGTGGCCGCGGTCCTCCATCAGGTCGAAGGCCGAGCGCCCGACCATCTCTTCGCGTGAGTAGCCGTGCATCTCGCAGATGCGGCGGTTCACCCGCATGATGTTGCCGCGCGTGTCGATGTGGACGATGCCCAGCGCCGCTTCCTCGAACGTGTAGCGGAAGCGCTCCTCGGACTCGCGCAGCGCCATCTCCAGCGTGCGCCGCTCGGTGCAGTCGCGCACTTCGATCAGGAAGTGGATGGGCGTGCCGTCCGGGGCGCGAACGACGGTGCAGGACTGCTCCAGCCAGCACACGGGCTGGCCCGTGCGGGCCAGGCGCCGTTCGCAGCGGTAGGTGTCGAGCCCGCCGGTGAGCATCGCCAGGCGCTGCTGGGCTTCGGCCAGCACCTCTTCGTTGCTGCCGAGGTAGAACGGGTTGATGGCCAGCAGCTCGTCCCTTGTGCAGCCGAGCAGGCTCGCCAGCGCCGCGTTGACGCGCAACGGGCGGAACTGCAGGTCGAGCAGCGCGAGCCCCGCCGGGCTGCAGTCGAAGGCTGCGGCCAGTGCGGGGTCACCGGGCGATTGCATGTAATCCTTAGGTGTCGGACCTCCGGATTCAACACGAAACGGGGCGGTAATGCCAGCCCCGGCTCATGCGAGTGGTAGCTCAGCCGGCGAATTCCACGGCCGGGACGGCGAGTTCGCGGCCCACCATGGCGCGGGCGTACAGGTAGTTGTTGCGCGCGCGTTCGCTCAGGGTCTCCATGTCCACCAGGCCGCGTGCGTCGCACGGGAAGGCAAAACCGCGGCCCGCGTCGAACAGCGAGCGGAAACGCAGCTGGAACTGGGTGTGCGAGCAATCGGTTGTCATGATGGCCTCCAGGTTTCGGTTGTTCCAACTATGGTCGATGGCCCCTGGAAGCGGCATCAGCCGGTTCCCAAAAGAGGCTCGGCACTTTTCGTAAATGCCATGAGGCGCAGCCCTAGGGGGGATAGGAATGCGCCTACCTGAGCCAGCGTGCCGTCGCACGACCGGTGTTGTTTCGTTCTAAGGGTTCGCCGCGATGAGGCCGTCCATCGGCTGGTGAATCCTCGGGTGCCATGGAATTACCGAAACGATTCGAAGACGTGGCCGCGCTCGAGGACGAGATGAGCCGGCCCTCCGCCGCGCTGCAGGGAGCGCTCGCCCGTGCACCGGGCGACATCCTGGTGCTGGGCGTCGGCGGCAAGATGGGCCCCACGCTCGCGCGCATGGCGAAACGGGCGGACGCTTCGCGGCGCGTGATCGGCGTCGCGCGCTTTTCGCAGCCCGGCCTGCGCGAGCAGCTGCAGGGCTGGGGCGTCGAGTGCATCGAGGCCGACCTGCTGTCGCGCGACGCGCTGGCGCGCCTGCCCGACGCACCCAACGTGGTGTTCATGGCCGGGCGCAAGTTCGGCTCCACCGGCAGCGAGTGGCTGACGTGGGCGATGAACGCGCACGTGCCGGCGCTCGTGGCCGAGCGCTTCGCGAAGTCGCGCATCGTTGCCTTCTCGACGGCGTGCGTTTATCCCTTCGTGCCGACGTCGGGGCCGGGTTCCCCGGAGAGCATGCCGCCGACGGCGCCGTCGGGCGAGTACGCCAACTCGTGCGTGGCGCGCGAGCGCATGTTCGAGCACTTCTCGCACGAGCTCGGCACGCCGGGGCGGCTGCTGCGCCTGTCGTACGCGATCGACATGCGCTACGGTGTGCTGCACGACGTGGCACGCAAGGTGCTGGCGCGCGAGCCGATCGACCTTTCGATGGGGCACGCGAACGTGATCTGGCAGGGCGAGGCGAACGACTGGGCGCTGCGCTCGCTCGCGCATTGCACTGCGCCCGCGTCGGGGCTCAACATAAGCGGCCCGCGCGTGAGCATCCGCGAGCTGGCGCGGGAGTTCGGCGAGCGGTTCGGCATCGAGCCGGTGCTGACGGGCAGCGAAGCGCCGACGGCGTGGCTGGTGGACTGCAGCGAGGCGTTCCGCCTGTTCGGCGAGCCGCAGGTCACACTCACGACGATGATCGACTGGACGGCGGATTGGGTGCAACGCGGTGGGGCGAGCCTGAACAAGCCCACGCATTACGAAGCACGCGACGGGAAGTATTGAAGCCATGCGCATCTCCGACATCCCTGCCGACTCGCTCGCGGTGCTGCGCCGTGGCGCGGCGATCCCCGCGCACCTGCTCGCGCTCGACGCGAACCGCAAGCTCGACGAGCGCCGCCAGCGCGCGATGACCCGCTACTACCTCGACGCCGGCTCCGGCGGCGTGGCGGTGGGCGTGCACTCCACGCAGTTCGCCATCCGCGACGTCGGCCTTTACGAGCCCGTGCTCAGGCTCGCGATGGACACGGCGCGCGACTGGACGCCCATCGGCGGCAAGCGCCCGCTCTTCATGATCGCGGGGCTTGCCGGCAAGACGCAGCAGGCCATGAAGGAAGCCGGCGTCGCACGCGGCCTCGGCTACCACGGCGCGCTGATGTCGCTGGCCGCGATGAAGGGCGCGAGCGAGGACGAGCTCGTGGCGCACTGCCGCGAGGTCGCGAACGTCATGCCGCTGGTGGGCTTCTACCTGCAGCCGGCAGTGGGCGGCATTCACCTGCCGATGACTTTCTGGAAGCGGTTCGCCGAGATCGACAACGTGGTCGCGATCAAGATGGCGCCGTTCCACCGCTACCGCACGCTGGACGTGATCCGCGGCGTGGTCGCGGCGCGCGCGGAGGAGCGCATCACGCTCTACACTGGCAACGACGACCACATCGTGCTGGACCTGCTGTCGCCGTTCACCTTCATGCGCGACGGCCAGCCCGTCACGGTGCGAATCAAAGGTGGCCTGCTCGGCCACTGGAGCGTGTGGACGCAAAGCGCGGTGCAGTTGCTCCAGCGCATCCACGCTGCCGTGCAGGCCGGCAGCGCACCGATGGACCTGCTGGCGCTCGACGCGCAGGTCACCGACTGCAACGCGGCTCTCTTCGACGTCGCGCACGATTTCCACGGCTGCATCGCCGGCTGCCACGAGGTGCTGCGGCGGCAGGGGCTGCTGCAGGGCACGTGGTGCCTCGACCCGGCGGAGGTCTTGAGCAAGGGGCAGGCCGAGGAACTGGAGCGCGTGATGCGCGACTACCCGCACCTCGTGGACACGGCCTTCGTGGCTGCGAACAAGGAGCGGTGGCTCGCCTGACATGGATTGCGGGTCAAGCCCGCAATGACAGGGAAACCACATTGACAAGGGACGGCGGTTAATTAACCATTTGGGGAATTACTCCAAGGAGACAAAACATGCACAAGCGAGTATTCCTGTCGGCGCTGGCCCTGACCGCGTGCCTGCCCGCCGCGGCGCAGAACTGGAAGCCCGCGCGGCCCATCAACCTGATCGTGCCGTGGGCCGCCGGCGGCTCCACCGACCAGGTGACCCGCGTGGCCGCGGCCGAAATGGAAAAGCAGCTCGGCCAGACGATCGTGATCGTCAACCAGCCCGGCGCTTCCGGTGCCATCGGCACCAAGAGCGCGCTCGACGCGGCGAAGGACGGCTACACGTGGACGGCCGGCGCGGCGCAGGACCTCGGCGCCTACCAGGCGCTGGGTTCGCTCAACACCAGCATCAAGGACTGGCACCTGTTCCTGTCGGTGGCCAACATCCAGGTGATCGGCGTCAACCCCGCCAAGCCGTGGCAGAACGCCAAGCAGTTCATCGACGACATGAAGGCGCACCCTGGCCAGGTGAAGGTCGCGACCGCGGGCGTGACGTCCGCCGGGCACAACGCCATGGACTTCATCCAGCGCGCCACCGGCGTGCAATACAAGGAAGTGTCTTATGACGGCGGCAACCCGGCGGTGGTGGCCACCGTGGCCGGCGAGGCCGACGCGACCACGCAGCTTGCCGTGGAGCAGGCCGACATGATCCGGGGCAAGCGCCTGCGCCCGCTCGCCACCGTCAGCGACAAGCCCATCGAGCTCGAGGGTTACGGCAAGATCCCGCCGCTGTCCGAAACCCTGCCGGGCTTCAGCGCGCCGCCCAACTACTTCGGCATCTTCATTCCCAAGGGCGTGCCCGACGACGTGGTGAAGACGGTCGAGAAGATCTGGGCCGACACCATCGCGAAGAGCGACGCGCTGAAGAAGTACGCCACGTCCCGCGGCGCGCTGTTCGCGCCCGTCGCGGGCGAGGCCGCGCAGAAGGCCGTGTTCCCGGCGATCCAGGCCAATGCGTGGAACCTGCACGCCGCGGGCAAGACCAAGGTGGCGCCGGATACCGTCGGCATCCCGAAGCCCTGATGCCTTGATGCCCTGATGCAGCAGCACGAAGGCGACGAGGCCGAGGACATCACCCCGCGCTCGGACCTGTGGCAAGGCCTCGGCTGGGTGGTGTTCGGCGTGGCCGTGCTCGTGGCCTCGGTCTCGATGGACCGGCTGCAGTCGCAGAACATCAACCCGTACACCGTGCCGGGGCTGCTGCCGGGCATGCTCGGCATCGCGATGATCCTGCTGGGCGGCGTGCTCGCGGTGCGCAGCTGGCGGCGCGGTGCGCTCGCGCACCCGCGCGAGCCGTTCACGGAGCACCAGCGCGAAGTCCGCAAGCGCGTGTGGACGGTCATCGCGCTGTGCGTGGTGTACTCGGTGGTGCTGGTCGGCCGCGGCCTGCCGTTCTGGCTGGCATCGGCGATCTTCATCACCGGCTCCATCCTCATCCTGCAGCGCATGGACCGCGACCCTGAAGCGCGCCGCCTCACGCCGCGCGTGATCGGCAAGGCGGTGCTCATCGGCGTGCTCGCCGCGGTCATCACCCAGGTCGCCTTCCAGGACCTCTTCCTCGTGCGCTTGCCCTGAAGCTTTCAACAGATGCTGCAAGGACTCCAGGACCTCGGCAACGCGTGGCTCGGCTTCATGCACCCGATGACGCTGCTCTACGGGCTGGGTGGCGCTTTCGTCGGCATCGTGATGGGCATCCTGCCGGGGCTCTCGGCGACGCTCGCCATTGCGCTGCTCACGACGCTCACCATCAAGCTGCAGCCGAACCAGGCGATCCTGGTGCTGATCTGCTCGTATGTCGGCGCGCTGTACGGCGGCTCGCGCACGGCGATCCTGCTGAACATCCCGGGCACCGCGGCCAACGCCGCGTCGTGCGCCGACGGTTATGCGCTGGCCAAGCAGGGGCAGGCGGGGCGCGCAATCGGCATCGCGACGTCGGGGGCTTTCGTATCCACGCTGATCGGTGTGCTGTGCCTGGCGCTGTTCACGCCGATGCTCGCTGAAGTCGCCCTGTCGTTCGGCGCGTTCGAATTCTTCTGGCTGGCATTGTTCGGCGTCACGCTGTCCGGTTCCATCGTCGGGGGTGATCCGCTCAAGGGCTGGCTGATGGGCCTGCTCGGCCTGTTCCTCGCGCAGATCGGGCAGGAGAGCCTCTATGCGTACAACCGCTTCACCTTCGGCTGGGACGAGCTCGCCGGCGGCATCGCGCTCATCCCCGCGCTGGTCGGCGCGTTCGGCCTTGCCGAAGTGCTGACCACGCTCGCGGACCCCATCGAGCGCAAGATGATCGACCTGAAGGACTCGGTGCTGCCGCGCTGGCGCGAGATCATGGTTTACCGCTGGACCGTGCTGCGCTCGGGAATCATCGGCGTCGTCACGGGCCTACTGCCCGGCGTGGGCGAAGACGCCGGCGCATGGATGTCGTACGCGGCCGCGAAGGCGGTGAGCAAGGAGCCGGAGAAATTCGGCAAGGGCTCCATCGACGGGCTGATGGCGGCGGAGACGGGTGACATGTCTTCGATCCCCGGGCACATCATCCCGTGCCTCGCGCTCGGCATCCCCGGTTCCGCGCCCTCGGCGGTGCTGATGGCCGCGATGATCATCCACGGCGTGCAGCCGGGGCCGATGCTGCCGATCACCAACCCGCACTTCATCTACCAGGTGGTCGCGATGACCACGCTGGCGTCCATCACCATCCTGCTGTTCGGCCTGTTCGGCGTACGCCCGCTGCTGCACGTGCTGCGCGTGCCGCGCAACATCCTCATGCCGATCGTGTACCTGCTGTGCCTGGTCGGCGCTTTCGCGACCGCGTCGCGCCTGTTCGACGTGTACATCATGATGGCCATCGGCATCGGCGCTTTCTTCCTGCGCCGCCGCGGCTACGAGATGGCGCCGCTGGTGCTGGGGCTCGTGCTCGGCCCGCTGCTGGACAAGAGCCTGCGCCGCGGCCTCGTGCTGTCGGACGGCGACTTCGGCGCCTTCTTCACGCGGCCGATCGCGCTGGTGTTCGCCATCGTCACCATCTTCACCATCCTGCTGTACGTGCCGCCGTTCAAGCGGCAGGTGGTGCGGGCCCGCGATGCGGTCACGGGCGGCATCCGCTCGCTCTTCACGAGGCGCGCATGAAGTTCGCCCTTTGCAACGAGGTGCTGCAGCCCATGGCGTTTGCGGAGCAGTGCCGCTTCGCGAAAGCGCTGGGCTACGACGGGCTGGAGGTCGCGCCGTTCACGCTGGCCGAGGATCCAACGAAGATCACCGATGCGCAGGCCGCGGAGTTCCGCAAGATCGCGCAGGACCATGGCATCGCGATCAGCGGGCTGCACTGGCTTCTCGTTGCGCCGCCGGGTCTTTCGATCGTGAGCGACGACGCGCAGGTGCGGCAACGCACGTCCGCTTTCATGGGCCGCCTCGTGGAGCTGTGCGCCGCGATGGGCGGCAACTACCTCGTGCACGGCTCGCCGAAGCAGCGCAAGGTGCCCGCGGGCGCGACACGCGAGCAGGCGTGGGAACGTGCGCGCGAGTGCCTGGCGCAGGCGGCGGCGCGTGCGCGTGAATGCGGCGTCACGTATTGCATCGAGCCGTTGTCGCGCAGGGAGACCGACCTTCTCAACACGGTCGACGAAGCCGTGAAGCTGGTGAAGGAGATCGGCTCGCCGGCGTTCAAGACGATGATCGACTGCAGCGCCGCCGGCCAGACCGAGGCGCTGGCCGTGCACCAGTTGCTCTCCAACTGGCTCACCACGGACTTCATCGGCCACATCCAGGTGAACGACCCCAACCGCCGCGGGCCGGGGCAGGGCGACCTCGCCTTCGGCCCCATCCTCTCCGTGCTGCGCATGTGGAGCGGCTGGGTGGCGGTGGAGCCGTTCGACTACGTGCCCGACGGCCCGGGCGCGGCCGCGCATGCCATCGGCTACCTGCGCGGCGTGCTGGAGGGGCTGCGGCATGGGCACTGAAGCGCCGCGCGTCCGCATCCGCGAGATCGAGCTTTACGAGCGGCCGGTGAAGCTGCGGCTGCCCTTCCGCTTCGGCGTGGTGACGCTCACCGAATGCCCGCAGGCTTTCGTGCGGGCGCGCATCGAGCTGCCCGACGGCCGCACCGACTGGGGCATGGCGGCCGAGATGATGGCGCCCAAATGGTTCGACAAGAACCTCGCGCTTTCCAACGAGGACAACTTCGAGCAGTTGCGCGACGTGCTGCGCATCGCGCGTGGCGCCTATCTCTCGGACGGCGAGCCCGCCACTTCGTACGGCCACTTCATGCGCCACTACGATGCTTGCCTGCGCGAAGGCGCGCGGCGCGGCTACAACCCGCTGCTGGCCGGCTACGGCCCGGCGCAGGTGGACCGGGCGGTGTTCGACGCGCTGTGCCGTTTGCTCGGCATCTCGTTCTACGACTCGGTGCGCGCCAACATCCCCGGCATGCCGATCGGCGATTTCCTCGCGACGCTGCGGCCGGCGCGCACGATCGCGGCGCGGCACACCGTCGGCCTGGTCGATGCGATCACGCGTGACGAGCTGCAGACGCCCGTGAACGACGGCTTGCCCGAGACGCTGCAGGACGTGGTGCGCACCTACGGCCACCGCTACTTCAAGCTGAAGGTGAGCGGCAAGCTGGAGGCCGACATCGAGCGCTTGCAGAAGATCGCCACCGTCCTCGATCGCATCCCGGAGCCGTATCACGTGTCCCTCGACGGCAACGAGCAGTACGAGAACGCGGCTCACGTCGCCGAGCTCGTCGAAGGCATCGTCGCCTGCCCGCAGCTGCGCCGCATGTGGGAGTCCACGCTCTTCATCGAGCAGCCGATCACGCGCAAGCTCGCGCTCGAGACCGACATTGCGCAGGCCGACCTCGGCAAGCAGGTCATCGTCGACGAATCGGACGGCGAGATGGACAGCTTCGTCGTGGCCCGTGCGCACGGTTATGCCGGCATCTCGTCCAAGACCTGCAAGGGTTTCTACAAATCGCTCACCAATGCGGCGCGCTGCGCGCAATGGAACCGCGAAGAGGGCGCCACGCGCTACTTCATGTCCGCCGAGGACCTGACCACGCAGGCCGGCCTTTCCGTGCAGCAGGACCTGGCGCTCGTGAACCTGCTGGGCATCACGCATGTCGAGCGCAACGGCCACCACTATGTCAACGGCATGGCGGCGCAGCCCGCGCACGAGCAGCATGCCTTCCTCGACGCGCACCCGGACCTGTACGAGCGCAGCCACGGCGCCGTCCGGTTGCGCATCGAGAAAGGCCAGCTCGCCATCGGCTCGCTGGCGTGCCCCGGCTTCGCGAGCGCCGCGATGCCCGACCTGCAGGACAGCGCAGTCCGGCAAATCCAATAATTGGGGTCAGATTCCAATTTCCGGTGTACTGTCGCGTTCATGAAGAACCTCGCCGTGCTCGCCTCCATCGCCACGTTGTCCGCCTGCGTGTCCACGGGGCCGCGCGTCCAGTCCGGCGGCGCGCCGCCGCCGCCGCAAGGCCCCGCGGAGTACGGCTACAAGCCGGGCGAATCGGCGCCCACCATCATCTCGGAGCACGAGTTCGAGCAGCTCACGATGCAGCTGACCGACCTCTACAACCAGCGCGCGACGCTCGGCCAGCTGTGGCGCGGCACCGCCGACTCGGCGCAGCGCGCGCGTTACGCGAGCGACATCGACCGCCTGAACCGGATGATCGCGCCGCTGGAATACCGCATGCGCGCCGCCAACCGGCCGCTGCCGCCCGCGGCGCCGTACTGAATGTTCGGCCTGCAGCCGATGGAGCCGCGCGCGGGCGACGGGTTCTTCTGACCCCATAAAATCGCGGGCCATGAAGACCACCCACCTCACCCTCCTCGCCTGCCTGGCCGCCACAAGCGTCGCCGCGCTGGCGCAGCAAGCCGCCAAGACCGAGCCGCGCGTCGTCTCCCGCGACGAACTGCGCGCCTGCATGAACTCCGAGTCGGCCATCGCCGCGCGCAAGAAAGCCCTGACGGAGAAGAACGCCAAGCTCAAGGAAGAACAGGCGGCGATCACGGCCGATTCCGCGGCGCTGAAGGACGAAGGCGAGAAGCTCGCGGAGAACAACCAGAACATGGACCGCTACAACCGCAAGGTGCGCACGCACAACCAGCGCATCGATGCGGCCCTGAACGCGGGCAAGGCGATCAACGCCGAAGCCGAGGCGATCAACAAGGAAGCGGTTGCCTACAACCAGAACTGCACCGGCATCGGCTATCGCCCCGAGGACAAGGAAGCCATCCTGAAGGAGATGGCCGGCGCGCCGAAGAACTAATCCAGTTCGACGGTCACTGGCTGGTGGTCCGAAACGCGCGTGTGCAGGTCCACGCCCAGCGAGCGCACGCGCGGCGCCAGCCCGGGGCTGACCATCACGAAGTCGCATGCGATGGGTTCGGGCCCGTAGGTGCGGTCGAACAGCCGGAAAGTCGGCGGCCGCTCGGCGTCGCCGTGCAGCAGGCGCCATGCGTCGAGCAGCGCCCCGCCCTCCGTGACGGCCGCGTACTCCGCCTCGTGCTCCTCGAAATTGAAATCGCCGCACAGGACCGCCTGCGCCGTGTGGGCCTTGGTGCGAAACGCCGACCCATCGTCGCTCGGCTGTGGCGGCGCGGCAGCCTGCTCGCAATAAGCGACGTGCAGCTCGCGCAGCGCACGCGCCTGCGCCATGCGCTGGATGCGTGAGTAGTACTCCAGGTGCGTGGTCATCACGCGCACCGGCCCCAGCCCCGGCGCATCCACGGTAACCACGGTGCACATGCGCGGCATGCTGCGCACACCGCCGTCCGCCGGGTAGGGCAGCGGATGGTGCTGCACCTGCCGCACGGGCAGGCGCGTGGCGATGAGGTTGCCGAACCGGCTCTCGCCATGCTCCGAGAACTCGTGCACGGCCGCTCCGAAGAACACGCGGAACCCCGGCAACAGCTCGCCGATGCGCGCCGGCTGGTCGGCTGACGCATCGCCTTCGAGGCGCGGGTAGTTCGCCGCGATCTCCTGCAGGCACAGCACGTCGAAGTCGCCCATCGCGCGCGCGCCATCGACAATCCGCTCGGGGCTCACGATGCCGTCGAGCCCGCAGCACCACTGCGTGTTCCAGGTGACGATCTTCATTTGATGCCCGCCCGCATGAAGCTCTGCACGAACTGCCGCTGGAACAGCAGGAAGGCGATGAGCAGCGGCGCCGACGTCATCAGCGTCGCCGCGGTGATCACCGACCAGTCCACCCCCTGGTCCACCGACGAAAAGACCTGCAGCCCCACGGTGAGCGGCCGCGCGTTGACGCTGTTCGTCACGATCAGCGGCCACAGGAAGTTGTTCCAGTGGTAGCTCACCGACACCAGCGCGAAGGCGATGTAGACGGGCTTGGCAAGCGGCACGTAGATGCGCCAGAGCACCTGCATCGCAGACGCACCTTCCACGCGGGCCGCCTCGTCCAGCTCTTTCGGGATCGAGAGAAACGTTTGCCGTAGCAGGAAGATGCAGAACGCCGAGGCGAAGTACGGCAGCCCGATGGCGAACAGCGTGTCCACCAGCCCCAGCCGCGACATCGTCTTGTAGTTCTCCACCAGCAGGATGTCCGGCATGATCATCAGCTGCACCAGCACGAGGGCGAATGCAACCTGCTTGCCGCGGAACTCGAAGCGCGCGAACGCGTACGCGGCGAGCGTGCCCAGCACCAGTTGCACGGCGAGGATCATCAGCACCAGCAGCGTGGTGTTGAGGAAGTAGCGCGCGAAGGGCGCCGCCTCCCACGCACGGCGGAAGTTGTCGAGGGTGAGGGGCGCGAAGAGCGAGAACTTCGTCGAGTACTCGCCCGGGTGGAAGGCCGTCCACGTCGCGTAGAGCAGCGGCAGGATCCAGGCGATCGCGAGCACCCAGGCCGCGAGGGTGTCGAGCCACGTGGGCTCGTTGTACGCGAGGCGTTGCGTGGCGTTCACTTGTAATGCACCCGCTTGTCGAGCACGAACACCTGGAACAGCGAAACGCTCGCCAGCACCCCGACGAGCACCACCGTGATCGCCGACGCATACGCCGTGTCCCAGAACTTGAACCCCACTTCGTACAGGTGGTAGAGCAGCAGCACCGACGCGTTGTCCGGCCCGCCGCGCGTGAGGATGAACACGTGGTCGACCATGCGAAAGCCGTTGATCACGGCGTTCACCAGCACGAACAGCGTGGTGGGCATCAAGAGCGGCCATTGCACGCGCCGGAAGAAGTACCAGCGCGAGGCGCCCTCGATCGCCGCGGCCTCGCGCAGGCTCGGGTTCAGCGTCTGCAGCGCGGCGAGGTAGAAGATCATGAAGAAGCCGGCTTCCTTCCAGATCGCCACCACCGTGATGCACGCGAGCGCGGTGCGCTGGTCACCCAGCCAGTTGTGCGGCGGCAGGCCCAGCAGCGACGTGAACTGCTCCAGCAGCCCGTACTGCGGCGTGTAGAAGAAGAGCCAGATGTTCGCCACCGCGATCATCGGCAGCACGGTCGGCGTGAAGTACGCCATGCGCAGGAAGGTGCGGCCCGCGATGCGCTCGTTCACCCACAGCGCCATCGCGAGCGCAAGCCCGATGGACAGCGGGATGGTCGCGCCAGCGAACCAGAGGTTGTTGACCACGGCCTTCCAGAACACCGGGTCTTCGACCATGCCGCGGTAGTTGTCCAGGCCCACCCACACCGCCTTGCGCGCGCCCTTGGGCGCGGAGAAGAAGCTGTCGATGACCGTGGAAACCGCGGGCCAGTGCGTGAAGGCTGCCAGCAACACGAGTGCCGGCAGCAGCAACAACCACGCGTAGATGCGCGTCACTTGTAGGAGCGCAACAGGCGGTCCGCCTCCGCCTGTGCATCCTTCATCGCTTGCGCCGGGCTCTTCGTACCCGTCAGCGCCGCCTGCAACCCGTCGTTCAGCGCTTTGGTGACGCGCTGGTTGTCGTGCGTGGAGAACTCGGCCACGGAGAAGGGCAGCTGGTCGCGCGCCACGAGCGCCTGCGGGAAGTCACGCCCGTACTTGCGCAGCGCGTCGGTGCCGTACGCCGCTTCGGACACCGCCACGTAACCCGTCTCCATGCTCCACAGCGCCGCGCGCTCCGGGTGCGTGATCCACTTGATGAACCTGAAGGCGGCTTCCTGCTGCGCGGGCGTGGCCTTCTTGAAGACGTAGAAGTTGCCGCCGCCCGTGGGCGAGCCCTTGCGCTTGTTGCCCGGGATCATCGCCACGCCGAAGTCGAACTTCGCGTTGTTCTTGACGTTGGTGAGGTTGCCCGTGGTCGTGAAGATGATCGCCGACTTCTTCTCGAAGAAGTCCTTGGGCGTGGTGCCCCACTCCACTACACCGGGCGGGTGGATGCCGGCCTTGCCGAGGTCCACCCAGTACTGCAGCGCCTCCACCACCTTGGGGTCGTCGAACTTCACGGCATTGCCCGCGTCGTTCGCGAGGATCGCGTCGTTGGTGGTGGTCAGGATCTGGAACAGCCAGTACGGGAAGCCGCTGGACGGGATCTGCACGCCCCATTGCGTGACCTTGCCGCTCGCGTCCTTCTTCGTGAGCTTGGTCGCGTAGTCCTTCAGCTCGGCCCAGGTCTGCGGCGGGCGATTCGGGTCGAGGCCGGCTTCCTTGAACGCTTCCTTGTTCCAGTACATGACGACGGTGGAGCGCTGGAACGGCACGCCCCAGGTCTTGCCGCCGGTCTGGCTGTTCATCATGAAGGCCTTGTAGAACGAGCCGAGCCAGGCCTTGTCGTCCGCGGTCTTCACGAAGTTGTCGATCGGCACGATGGCGTCCTCGTCGATCAGCGTGAACATGTCGGTCGACAGCAGCACGGACGTCACCGGCGGCGTGCCGGACTTGTGCGCGGTGAGCGCCTTCACGATCGTTTCCTGGTAGGTGCCCGCATAGATCGGGTTCACCTTGATGCCGGGGTTGGCCTTCATGAAGTCGGCGGCCAGGCCGTCGATGTACTTCGTGATCGGCCCGCCGACGGCCACGGGGTAGAAGAACGAGATCTCGGTGGGCGCCTGCGCCTGCGCACCCCCGGCGCCGAGTGCGAGCGCGGTGGCGCCGGCCAGCAGGATGCGGTGGAAAGTCTTGCGTTGCATCTTTGTCTCCTTGGGTTGTTTGTTCAGGCGGGAAGCCGGCGCCCTTCGGCGTCGAACCAGTGCATGGCGTCGTCGGCCCAGCCCAGGCGCACCCGCTCGCCGGCTGCAACCTGTGCTTCGCCGCTCGAGCGCACCGTGATCGACTGCGTGCCGACGTCGCAATGCAGGATGAGGTCGGCGCCGAGGTATTCGGTGCTGCGCACGGTGGCCGGCACGTCGCCGCCCAGGCCCACGGCCTCGGGGCGGAGGCCCAGCCACGCGGCCCTCGGCGATGCGACCACGTCGCTGCCCGCGATGCGGCCGCCGTCGAGCTGCAGCAGGTTCATGGCGGGCGTCCCGATGAAGGACGCGGCGAACGTGGTGCCCGGCGCGGCGTAAAGCGCCCGCGGCTGCGCGGCCTGCTCGATGCGCCCCTTGTTGAGCAGCACCACCTGGTCGGCCATGCTCATCGCCTCGGCCTGGTCGTGCGTGACGTAGACCACCGTGAGGCCCAGGCGCTGCTGCAACTCGCGCAGCTCGGTGCGCATCTGCTGGCGCAGCTGCGCGTCCAGGTTCGAGAGCGGCTCGTCCATCAGGCACACGCGCGCCTGCGCGACGAGGGCGCGTGCGAGCGCGACGCGTTGCTGCTGCCCGCCGGACAGCTGCGAGGGCTTGCGGTCGAGCAGGGCGGCAAGCCCGAGCAGCTCGGCCGCATGCGCGATGCGCTTGTCGGCCTCGCCCTTCTCCACCTTGCGCACGGACAGGCCGAAGCCGATGTTGTCCCGCACGTTCAGGTGCGGGAAGAGCGCGTAGTTCTGGAACACCATGGCCACGCCGCGCTGCGCAGGCGGGAGGTTCGTCACGTCGCGCCCATCGATGAGCACCTGCCCCGCACTGGCGGTCTCCAGCCCGGCAATGATGCGCAGCGTGGTGGACTTGCCGCAGCCCGACGGGCCCAGGAGCACGCAGAAGGTGCCGGCGTCCACCTGCAGGTCGATGGCCTCGAGCGCGCGGCTCGTGCCCCACGCCTTGGCAATGCCGGCGAGTTGTATAGATGACATCGGCGGCTATCTTGACAGCCGAGCTGGCGCGGTCAAGAGGGCGATTGCGGGGCTTAAACTCCTGTCATGCAGTTGCGGCACCCTCGGCGCCACGTGCTCGCGGCGGCGCTCGCACCGCTGCTCGCCCGCGCGCAGGCCCCCGCGGCCCGTTGGCCGCTCAAGCCCATCCGGATCATCGTGGTGTACCCCACCGGGGGCTTGAGCGACGTCGTCTCCCGCACCCTGGCGACGAGCCTCTCCGACAAGCTCGGCGTGCCCGTCTTCGTGGACAACCGCCCCGGCGACGGCGGCGCGCTGGGCATGCAGCTGCTCGCGCGTGCGCAGCCCGACGGGTACACGCTCGCGTTCTCGGCCGTGACACCGCTCACACTCAAGCCGCACATCCAGGACGTGGGGTACGACGCCGTCAATGGCTTCGCGCCCTTGGCCGCCGTGATGTACACGCCGGTCCTGCTGGTCGGCACGCCCGCGTTCACCGGCCGTTCGTTCGCGGACCTCGTGGCCCTGGCGCGGGCAAAGCCCGGGCAACTGCGGTGGGCGACCTCCGGCGTCGCCACCAGCGGGCACCTCGTGCTGGAGGAAGTGCGGCAGGCGCTGCGCGTGAACATCACGCACGTGCCCTACAAGGGCGGCGGGCAACAGATCGTCGATGCGCTGTCGGGGCAGTTCGAATTGCTGTCCACCAACCTCGCGGCGGACCAGGTCGAGCACGTGCGCGCCGGCAAGCTGCGCGCCCTTGCCGTGGGCGCGCCCACTCGCCTGAAGGTGCTGCCGAACACGCCCACCTTCAGCGAAGTGGGTGTGCCGCGGGCCAACGTGGCGTCGCTGTTCGGCCTGTTCGCCACCGGGGGCACGCCGCCGGAAGTCGTCGCCACGATCAATGCGGCCGTGCAGGAAGCCCTCGCCGCGCCCGAGTTGCAGGCACGGCTGCGCAGCGCCGACAACATCCCGGGCCGCGGCACGGCCGACGACTTCGCGCGCGAGATCGCGCGGCAGCGCGAGGACAACCGCCGCCTCGCGCCGGTGCTGCGCCGGTAGCTACTCCCGCGCCGCGGCTGCACGCGCGAGCTGCACGAACGACTTGAGCGCGCCCGTGCATTCGCTCTCGCGGTACACCAGCGTCAACGGCGCATCGAGGCTTTTCGTGCCGCGCAGCTCGCGGTATTCGATGGCGGCCGGGTGCATGCCCTGCATCGAGGCCGGGATGATCGCCAGCCCCGCGCCCGCCGCCACGAAATTCAGCGCCGTGCCCATGCGCGCCACCTCGTGCGCCACTTCGGGCTCGAACCCCTTCTCCTGGCACAGCGCGATGAGGTTGGCATAAAGGCCCGGCGCGCCGGTCTGGCGCACCAGGATCAGCGGCTGCTCGCGCAGATCGGTGAGCGAAAGCGACTTGCGCTTCGCCATCGCGTGGCCCTTGGGCACGGCCACCAGCACCGGCTCGCGCAGCAAGGTCACGAAACTCAGGCCCGGCGGGCGCGACACCGGCACGCGCAGGAAGGCGCACTGCACCTTGCCGTCGAGCACGGCGGTGGTCAGCCCGGCGGCATGGTCCTCCGCGATCTGCAGGTCGATGTCCGGGTACGTGCGGCGGCACTCGCTGAGCACGCGCGGCGTGAAGGCATGCGCCGCGGCGGAACTCGTGAAGCCGATCTTCAGCACGCCCGCACGGCCGGCGCCGATGGCGCGGATGCGCGCGACGACGGCGTCCGTGTCCTGCAGCAGCCGCTTCGCATCGGCGAGCAAGGCCTCGCCCGCGGTGGTGAGCGCCACGCCCTTCGGGTGGCGACGGAAGAGCTGCGCGCCGAGGTCCGTCTCCAGCGCGCGGACCTGCTGGCTCAGCGGCGGCTGCTGGATGCCCAGCCGCGCGGCGGCCCGCGTGATGTGCCCTTCCTCAGCGACCGCGACGAAGTAGCGCAGCTGCCTCAGGTCCATATGCAAATCATATGCAGATCGCGAGTTGATCGTATTTGATTTTATGACGATGCGTCCGTATCGTCGCGGTTTCGTCCCCTGGAGTCCGTTCTTGAACCCCAAGTACGTCATGGGAGGTCTGCTGCTGGCGGTGCTGGCCGGCTGCGCGACCCACTCCCCGCAAACCGCCGAAGCCGCCCCGCGGGCCACCGCCTGCCCGGTGGGCGTGCCCGCGCTCACGCGTTGCCTGCGCGGCACCGATTCCGCGGGTGCGCACTACCTGATCGCCGTGCCCGACGGCTGGCGCGGCACGCTGGTGCTGCACGCGCACGGCGGCCCGGCGCTGGGCGAGCCGAAGTACGAGCGCACGGTGGAAGACCTGCAGCGCTGGACCGTCGTGCTGCGCGCGGGCCACGCATGGGCCGGCTCGAGCTTTCGGCAGGGCGGTGTCGCCGTGCGCGCCGCGGCCGAGGACACCGAGCGACTGCGCAACATCTTCCTGCAGCACGTGGCGAAGCCGAAGCTCACGCTGCTGCACGGGCAGTCGTGGGGCGCGGGGGTCGCGGCCGTCGGTGCATCGATGTTCACGGGCGCGCCCGGCGCGCGCCCCTACGACGGCGTGCTCCTCACGAGCGGCGTGCTCGGCGGCGGCTCGCATTCGTACGACTTCCGCCTGGACCTGCGCGTGGTGTACCAGGCGCTGTGCGGCAACCATCCGCGCCCGGACGAGCCGCAATACCCGCTCGCCATCGGCCTGCCGCAGGACGCCCGGCTCACGAGCACGCAGTTGCGCGAGCGCGCCGACGAGTGCCTGGGCCTGTCGAAGCCCGCCGCGAAGCGCACGCCCGAGCAGCGCCGCAAGCTCGAGACGATCACGCAGGTGCTGAAGATCCCGGAGTCGTCGGTGCATGGCCATCTCGCGTGGGCCACGTTCCACTTCCAGGAGATCGCGCACGCGCGCACGGGAGGGCGCAGCCCCTTCGGCAACGCCGGCGTGCAGTACACCGGCTCGGCGGACGACGCATGGCTGAACCGCGCTGTCGCCCGCTACGTGGCCGACCCTTCCGCCGCGGCCACGTTCGCGAACGACACCGACCCCGACGGCCGCATCCCGGTGCCCGTGCTCACGCTGCACGGCATCGGCGACCCCACCGCTTTCGTCGAGCTCGAGTCGGTGTTCCGCGAAACGATGGAACGCGCAGGCACCGCCGGCCACCTCGTGCAGGCCTTCACGGGACACAACACGCACAGCTATCTCGCCGACCCGGTGTACCTCGCCGCGTTCGAAGCGCTGGAGCGCTGGACGCAAGGCGGTGCGAAGCCCACGCCGCAGGAACTCGCGCAGCGCTGCGAGGCGCTGCAAACCGCGAGGGAGCGCTGCCTGCTGCAGCCCGGCTACACGCCCCAGCCCCTTTCCCAACGCGTCGCGCCGCGCCGCTGAACCCACCGGACCTTTCCATGCCGCAACTCACGTCCCACCAAATCGAGCAGCTCGTCATCCTCGCGACGGGCAGCGGTGCATCCGCCGCGACGCTCGCCGCGCTCGCGCCTTTCCAGGACACGGCCATCTTCGCCGCGGCGGACCGCCTGCTGGCCGGCCAGGCCGCATCGCAGGGTGCCAACCGCACCTTCCAGCAGTTCGCGAGCAATGGTTTCGGCGTCGCGCTGACCGATGCGCAAGCCGCGTCGCTGCTCAAGACGCTGGCCGACGCGGGCGTGACCAGCTGGGGCGGCATCGCGCAGCTGCTGGTCCAGAAGCAGGGCGGCGTGTTCGACGTGCTGGACCTGCGCGCCGATGCCGCACTGGGTTTCAACGCCGCGCTGGACGCGGCCGGCAAGGGCGCGCTGTTCAACGCGGACGTCGCCACCGCGATGGCCACGCAGCTGAAGGCGATCACGTCCGCGTCGACCGCGAACGCGGCGACGAGCGGGTTGGCGTCGCTGGTCACGCAGCTGGTCGCCACGGGTACGGTCGGAGCGCCGGCACCGGCGCCCGCACCGTCGCCCGCGCCCGCGCCTGCCCCCACACCCGCGCCGCCGCCGCCCGCACCGGCACCCACGCCGGAGCTGGACACCACGCCGCCGGTCATCACCGTTGCGAGTTCGAAGGCGATGCTGCAGGCCGGCGAGGCGGCCACCATCACGTTCACGATGTCGGAGAACGTGGGCAACACCTTCGACGCGAGCGACATCACCGTCACAGGCGGCACGCTCGGGGCGCTCACGCGCTCGGGCCTGCAGTACACGGCCACCTTCACCGCGGGCGCGGTGACGCAACTCAACGCCGGCGCCCAGATCAAGGTGAACACGGCGGGCTTCAACGACGCCGAGGGCAACACGGGCGTGACGGCCAACGGCGCGCCCGCCGTCTTGAAGATCGCCACCGCGTTCAACCCGGTGCTCTTCGTCGGCAACAGCGCCACCTTCGGCCGTATCGACCCGGTGATGGGCTACGACGCGTACAACGCCACCACCAATCCCGGCGGCGTGAAGGACCTCACCTCGCCGGAGCGTGGCGGCACCTTCGCCAACCTCACCGGCACCAACCTGTACGAGCCGCACCCGTGGGGCGGCGTGCCCGGCCTCGTGGACCGCTTCGCCGACCAGGTGGGCCTGAGTTACGACGTGTCGATCTCGGCGCGCAACGCCGCGACGCTCGGCGGCCACTACCAGAACTCGGGGCAGGGCAACTGGGACCTGCGCGGCAACATCGCCGGCGGCAAGTGGGACATCGTGGTGCTGCAGGACCAGACCGACGAGCCGCTGCCGCAGGGCAAGGGATCCATCACCTTCGCCGCCGGCAGCTCCACGGCGAGCCTGATCGTGACCCCGCGCGGCGACAGCGACAACGAGTACGACGAGACGCTCGGCCTCACGCTCTCGGCGTCGAGTGGCTACCGCGTGGGCACGAGCAGCGCCATCACCGGCACGATCCTCAACGACGACCCCAACCCGCCCACCACCAACCCGGCGCTGCCGACTGTGACGCTGGTCGCCAACCCGGGCTCGGTGGCCGAGGACGGCACGGCGAACCTGGTCTACACGTTCACGCGCACGGGCTCCACAGCGAGCGACCTCACGGTGACCTTCACCGCGTTCCGCGACGGCGCGACCTCGCCTTCGGTGTCCACGACGATCGCGAGCACGCAGGACATCGAGCTGTACAACACCACCACGGGCGCGCTGTCGACCACGGGCGGCTCGAGCACCTCGCCCTACCGGTTCACGAGCGGCGGCGGGTTTGCGAGCAGCTCGAACACCGGCGTCAACACCACCACCGGCGCGATCTCGTTCACGTCCAACACCGGCAGCATCGTGATCAAGGCGGGGCAGGCCTCGGCGAGCATCACCGTCGACCCGCACGTGGACACCACGGTGGAGAACGACGAGTCCATCAAGCTCACGCTCACCGGCACCAGCTACAACATCGGCACGCCCGGCACGGTCACCGCCACGATCATCAACGACGACTTCCCGGCCGGCACCGACACGTCGCTGCCCAACGTGACGCTCGCGCTCAGCACGGCGCCCAGCGTGTACGAGAACTCGGGCCAGTCGCTCGTGTACACCTTCACGCGCAGCGGCAGCACCACCGCGCCGCTGACCGTCAACTTCACGGAGCAGGGCACGGCGACGTACTTCGCGAGCAGCCCCACGCAGTCGGACTTCAGCCTGTCCACGAGCGGTGCCACGGCTTCGTCGCTCGTCACGACGGGCGGTGCGAATGCGGACATCGCCAACTTCGAGAAGTTCGCGAAGCTGATCGCGAGCTACATCCACGTCGGTGCCGCGGACACGACCACGATCGCGGGCACGACGATCCCCGCGAACACGAACGCGGATGCGTCCACGGACATCTACCTCTACGCCACCTGGGCGCGGCCGGACATGATCGTGGGCAACTACGACATGGTCACCGACAAGGTGGCGCAGCCCAACGGCGCGTGGGGCGGCACCGGCGCGGTGACGAAGACCACCACGCAGGGCTCGGGCTATTACCTGCGCCTGGAGGACATGAGCACCGACCTGACGAACGCCTACACGGCGCTCGCGAACGCGAATGCCGACTTCAAGGGCGTGGCCGCCGTGAGCACCGCTTTCATGAATGCGGTGCAGCAGGGCGTGTCGATCCGCGACCCGTACACCGAGACGGCGTCGGGCGGCAAGATCAACCTCTGGTTCGACGACAACCTGCATGCGAGCAAGTACGGCTCGTACCTGGCGGGGCTCACGCTGTTCCAGACGCTGACAGGCATGGACTCGCAGGTGCTCGGCGCGGCCGACGCGGTCGCGAAGGACCTGGGCATCGATGCGGCCACGGCCGTGGCGCTGCAGAAAGTGGCGTCGGCCACTGCGGGTTTCGATGCGACGCTGAAGTGGAATGCGCCCGGCAAGGTGGCGGACCTCGGTGGCACCAATGCGTCGGCGACTTTGGCGACCGCGGGTGCGTTCAGTTTCGTGGACCCCGCAGTCGCGCAACACACGGTGACCGTGAAAGCGGCTGCCGGTGCCCTTGGCACGCTCACCGCCGCCGTGCGTTCCGACGGCAACATGGGCCAGGTGAACTGGGTCTACAAGGTGAACAACAGCGTGGTGGATCCGCTGCTGGGCGCCGGCGTGCAGCGTGTGGAATCATTCGACGTATCGCTGAGCGATGGCGCCGGGCATACGGTCACGAATACCGTGCTGGTCACTCTCGTCGGCTCGGCGTCCTGAAGGCTAACGGCGCGCGAACAAAGGCGAGGTCGCACTCGCCATGCCGAGTTCGGCGGCAGCCTGCAACAGCGCAGGCCCGAGTTCCAGCATGCGCTGCGGCGAAAGCCGCTGCATCGGCCCGGCGATCGTGATGACGGCGACCGCGGACTGCCGGCGCCGCATCACGGGCGCGGCCATCGCGGTCATGCCGGGCGCATACATCTCCACGATCATCGAGAAGCCGCGCTTGCGGTCTTCCTCCAGCACCTTCATCAACGCGCGAAACGTCGTCGGCGCCTTCGGCCCGAACTCCTTCGGGCTGCCGAAACCCTGCTTCGCCACGAGCTCGGTCGCGCGCTCTTCGCTCAGCGTCATCAGCCACGCATGGCCACCTGCGCTGCACGAGAGCCGCACGTCGATGCCCATGTCGGGGTCGTAGCGCAACCCGCCGCGCGCGCCCTGCGCCTTGCCGATGAAGGTGAGGCGGTCCCCGTCCACCAGCGCAAGCCGCACCAGTTCACCCGACGTTTCGGCCAGCCGGTCGAGGATCGGCTGCGCAATGTCGATCACGCCCGCGCCGCCGAGAAAACTCAGGCCCAGCGCGGGCAGCTTGGTCGTCAGCGCATATTCGCCTTGCTCGCGCACCTGCCGCACGTAGCCGCAGCGCACGAGGTCCGCGAGCAGGCGGTGGCACGCACTGCGCGGCAACGACAGCTCGGTTGACAGCTCCGCGAGCGGCATGCCCTCGGGCTGCTCGGCCAGCGTTTCGAGGATGCGGACGACGCGGTCCACCGTGCCGGCAGGTGCTGAATTTGACATCGTGAAACAGGATTCCGGACCGGAACGATGTTCCGGCAGCCATTCCATCATGCCGCAACTTTCCGGACATAGCAGGAGACCGTCAATGAGAAAACTCGCCATCGCCCTGGCCGCCACCGTGCTCGCGTTCGCGGCACACGCGCAGGACATCAAGGAACGCACGATCAAGTTCGGGCACCTGAACAACCCCGACCACCCGACGAGCCTCGGCGTGCGCAAGTTCGCCGAGATCGTCGCGGCCAAGAGCGGCGGCAAGATCAAGGTGCAGGAGTTCGCGTCGTCGCAACTGGGCAACGAGCTGCAGCAGCAGTCGGCCCTGCAGGGCGGCGTGCAGGAGATGCTGGTGGCGTCGACAACGTCGCTCAACGGCATCGTCAAGGAGTTCGGCATGCTGGACTTCCCCTTCCTGTTCGCCAACGCGAAGCAGGCGGACGCGATGGTCGACGGCCCGCTCGGCAAGGCGCTGGCCGCCAAGCTGCCGGAGAAAGGCGTGATCATCCTTGGCTTCTTCGACCTGGGCTTCCGCAACGTCACCAACAGCAAGCGCCCCATCACGAAGGGGTCGGACCTGGAAGGCCTGAAGCTGCGCGTGATCCCCAACCCGGTGTTCCTGGAAACGTTCAAGACCTTCAAGGCCAACCCGCTGCCGATGCCCTTCGCGGAGCTGTACGGCGCGCTGGAGAGCAAGGCCGTGGACGGCCAGGAGAACCCCTTCGCCGTCATCGCCTCCAGCAAGTTCTACGAGGTGCAGAAGTACGTGAGCGGCACGAACCACGTCTACGCGACCAACCCGGTGCAGATCAGCAAGAAATTCTGGGACGGCCTGTCCGCGGCGGAGCAGAAGATCCTGCAGGAAGCAGCCATCGAAGCCCAGAACTGGCAGCGCGTGGTGAGCCGCGACGTGTCCAGCAAGGCGCTGGGCGAGCTCAAGGCCAAGGGGATGATCTACAACGACCTGGCGCCCGCCGAGCTGGCCCAGATGCGCGCCGCCGTGCGGCCGGTCTACGACAAGTTCTCGGCCGCCTATGACCCGGCGCTCGTGAACCTCTTCAAGACCGAACTGGAACGCGTTTCCAAGCTCTGATGCTAAGCGGCGAACCCCTGAAGATCCTGGTCCTGCACGGGCCGAACCTCAACCTGTTCGGCCGGCGCGAGCCGCACATCTACGGCACCACCACGCTCGCGCAGATCGACGAGCGGCTGCAGGCGCTGGCCTCCGAGCTCGGCGTGGCGCTCGACATCTTCCAGAGCAACCATGAGGGCGCGCTGGTGGACAAGCTGCACGAGAACATCGACAGCGCGGCCGGCGCGCTGGTGAACCCCGCGGGGCTCACGCAGCACGGCGTGCCGCTGCACGACGCGATCAAGGCCATGCCCTTCCCCGTGTTCGAGGTCCACATGTCCAACATCGCGGCGCGGGAGGAGTGGCGCAGGCACTCGATCATCTCGCCGGCCGTCAAGGGCACCATCCAGGGCCTGGGCTGGCGCTCCTACACCATGGGCTTGCGTGCACTGGCCGAGATGATTCGCGAATAATCGCGTCCATGGTGCAGAAACTGGTCGACGGCATCTGCCGCGTGTTCTCGTGGCTGATGGTCGCGTGCCTCGCGTTGATGGTCGTGATGGTCTTCGGCAACGTGGTGCTGCGCTACGGCTTCAACTCCGGCATCACGATCTCGGAGGAGCTCTCGCGCTGGCTCTTCGTTTGGATGACGTTCCTGGGCGCGGTGGTGGCCTTGAAGTCGCACGGGCACCTGGGTACCGACACACTGGTTTCTCGCCTGCCGGTCCTCGGCAAGCGCATCTGCCTGGGCGCGAGCCACCTGCTGATGCTGTCGATGTGCTGGCTGATGGCCAGGGGCGCCTGGCAGCAGACCGTCATCAACTACGGCACCACGAGCGCCGCGATGGAAGCGTCCGTGGCATGGTTCTACGCGAGCGGGCTCGTCTTCTCGGGCTTCGGCGCGCTGGTCATCGCGCACGAGTTCTTCAAGCTGGTCACGGGGCAGCTGGCCGAGAACGAGCTCGTGGCCGTGGTCGAGTCCGAAGAAGAAGTGGCGGCGGCCGAGACGGCCGCGCTGAAGCGATAAGACATGACCATCGCCATCTTCCTCGGGTCGTTGCTGGGCGCCATGGCGCTCGGCGTGCCCATCGCCTTCGCGCTGCTCGCCTGCGGCGCGGCGCTGATGTGGCACATGAACATGTTCGACCCGCAGATCCTCGCGCAGAACACGCTCGAGGGCGCCAACAGCTTCCCGCTGCTGGCCGTGCCGTTCTTCATGCTGGCGGGCGAGATCATGAACACGGGCGGGCTGTCGCGCCGCATCGTCAAGCTCGCCATGGCGCTCGTGGGCCACGTGCGCGGCGGGCTCGGCTACGTGGCGATCATCGCGGCGGCGCTGATGTCGGCGCTGTCCGGCTCCGCCGTCGCGGATGCGGCCGCTCTCGCGGCGCTGCTGTTGCCGATGATGGTGAAGGCGGGCTACGACCGCGAGCGTTCGGCGGGCCTGCTGGCCTCGGCAGCCGTGATGGGGCCGATCATCCCGCCCTCGATCGGCTTCGTGGTGTTCGGCGTGGCTGCCAACGTGTCGATCTCGAAGCTTTTCATCGCGGGCATCTTCCCGGGCATCCTGCTCGGGGCGTCGCTGTGGGTCACCTGGTGGTGGATGGTGCGCAGGCAGGGGCCCTCGGACATCACACCGCCACGAGCCGGCATGGCCGAGGTGCTGGCGGCGCTGAAGGATGCGACCTTCGCGCTGGGCCTGCCGCTGATCGTGGTCGTGGGGCTGAAGTTCGGCGTATTCACGCCGACCGAAGCCGCGGTGGTGGCGGCCGTCTATGCACTTGCGGTGTCGATGTTCATCTATCGCGAGCTCAAGGTCTCGCACCTCTACCCGCTGTTCCTCTCGGCGGCGCAGACGACGGCCGTGGTGATGTTCCTCGTGGCCGCGGCCATGGTGTCCGCGTGGATGATCACCGTGGCCAACCTGCCCGCGGAGGTGGTCAAGCTGCTGCAGCCGCTGCTGGACAGCCCCCGGCTGCTGATGTTCGCGATCATGGTCCTGACGATGGTCGTCGGCACGGCCATGGACATGACGCCGACGATCCTGATCCTGACCCCGGTCCTCATGCCGTTGGTGAAGGCCGCCGGCATAGACCCCGTGTACTTCGGGGTGATCTTCATGATCAACAACTCGATCGGGCTCATCACGCCGCCGGTGGGGACCATCCTGAGCACGGTGGCCGGCGTGGGCAAGATCAGCATGGACGAGGTAACCCGCGGCGTGTGGCCCTTCATGGTGGCGCAATTCGCCGTGATGTTCCTGATGGTCCTGTTCCCGCAGCTCGTGACGGTGCCCGCGCGCTGGTTCTACTGATGCAGCCCCGGTCCCTGCGCATCGACGGCCGCACCGAGCTCATCGCGCACCTCGGCTACCCCACGCATTCGTTCAAGGCGCCGCTGATCTACAACCCGTATTTCGCGGATGCGGGGATCAACGCGCTGGTGGTGCCGATGGCGTGCCGGGCCGAAGACTTTGCCGCAGTGCTCCGCAGTTTCTTCCGGCTGGAAAACGCGCGCGGCGCGCTCATCACGATGCCGCACAAGGTCAGCGTCGTCTCGCTGCTCGATGAAGCGAGTGCGGCGGTCAAGGTTGCCGGGGCGTGCAACGCGGTCAAGCGCCTGCCCGATGGCCGCCTCGTGGGCGACCAGTTCGACGGCGCCGGCTTCGTGCGCGGCGTGCAGCGCAAGGGGTTCGAGGTGCACGGCGCGAGCGCGCTCGTCGTCGGCAGCGGCGGTGTCGGTTCGGCGATCTCGGCGGCGCTGGCCGGCGCGGGGATCGGCATGCTCGCATTGTTCGACGTCAATGCGGCATCGGCAACGGGCCTCGCCGAGCGCCTGCGCACGCACTACCCGCAAGTGCAGGTGACCACGGGCAGCAACGATCCTTCCGGCCACGACCTCGTCGTCAACGCGACGCCCCTCGGCATGGAACCTGGCGACCCGTTGCCTGTCGACGTATCGCGGCTGGACCCTCGCACCTTCGCCGGTGAAGTGGTGATGCGCAGCGAGATGACGCCTTTCCTGCAGGCGGCGGCCGCGCGGGGTTGCGGTGTGCAGGTGGGCACCGATATGCTGTTCGAGATGATCCCGCCGTACCTCGAGTTCTTCGGCCTGCCGGCGACCACCCCCGAGAACCTTCGCTCGCTCGCGCGGCTGGACGGCTGACGTGGCGTTGCAGGGACAAGCCGCGCTCGCCATGTGGTGGGACATGGCGCCCGAGATGCGCCGTGAGTTCGAGCACTGGCATTCGCACGAGCATTTCCCCGAGCGCCTTGCGCTGCCGGGTTTCCGCCGCGCATCGCGCTGGGCGGCCACGCAGGGGCCCGGCTTCTTCATCCTCTACGAATTGGTGGATGCGGGTGCGTTGAGTTCACCTGAGTACTTGGCCCGATTGAACGACCCGACGCCCTGGTCGCGCCAGCTCATGCCGCATCACGCGAACATGGTTCGCAGCCAGTGTGTCGTGCTGGAAAGCCGTGGCGGCGCGGTGGCGCGCCATGCGCTCACGCTGCGGTTCACGCCGCCTGCGGGCGAAGAGCAGGCCACGCGGGAGAAGCTGCGCGCGCTCATCGATGAACTCGTCGCGCATCCGTCCATTGGCGGCGCGCACTTGCTCAAGCACCAGCCGCCCGCGATCGCGCCCACCGAGGAGCAGCGCATCCGCAACAACGCGGACAGCGCAGCCGACTGGATCTTCATTGTTCTCGGCTGGGAGAGCGCGTCGCTCGCGGCGATTGCCGATGCGCAGGTCGCGGGCGCCGATGCGGTCGCCGGGCTCTACCAGCTCTCGCTGTCGATGGCCGCCGGCGATCCTGCGTGAAAAGAAATACAGGGGTGAACTTTGCGCGTACGTCGCGCTGGGGATTTTTTTGAAAGTCAGGTGGTGGTCAGGTCGGCGCTTCGAGAATGAATCGTCCCTCCTAGGCGACGAGGAAGCCGGCTCTTGAAAAAGCCGCTTATTCAGGGCCCCCGCGAAAACGGGGGCCCTTTTTCTTTGCTTCTTTGCTAGCCTGCGGCCTGACGAGGAGGGTTCCCATGTCGCTAACCGCCTTGGCGCGCCGGCTGCTGCTGGCTGCCTGCCTCTCGGTCGCAGCTTGCGCCGCCGTCGCGCAGTCTCGCGCGGACAGCACGGCCGACGGCCACAAGTTCACCGTGCCCGACGGCTTCAAGCTCGAGAAACGCGGCCCGCTCACGCTGCTGACGGCGCCGGAGGGCGATGCCTTCATCGCCATCGTGGACACACGCGCCGCGAACGCGGAGGAAGCACTCGCTGCCGCCTGGGCCGCCTACCGGCCGGAGGGCGCGAAGCGGCCGGTGAACCAGGTGCGGCCGGAGGCCGACGCCGACGGCTGGCGGGAGCGCCGCGTGCACTTCTACGAAACCTCGCCCAACGAGAAGGCCGACGTCCGCGCGGTCGTGCGGCGCTGGTCGGGCGGCTGGCAGGCCGCCATCGTCGAAGGCTCGGACGCCACGCTCGAGAAGCGCCGCGGCGGCATCAACCTGGTGTTCGCCAGCCTGCGCGCGAAGGACTACACGCGCGAGAACCTCGCCGGCCGTACGCCCAAGCCGCTCGATGCTGCGGCGATCGAGACGCTGAAGAAATTCGTGGCCGACGGCGCGAAGCGCATCGGCATCCCGGGCGTGGGTTTCAGCATCATCGAGAACAACCGAGTCGTGTTCGAGGGCGGCGTCGGTGTGCGTGCGCTGGGGCTGCCGGATCCCGTCGATGCGCACACCCTCTTCATCGCCGCCTCCAACACCAAGTCCATGACGTCGCTGCTCGTCGCGCAGGCCGTCGACGCAGGGCTGATGTCGTGGGACCAGCCCGTGACCGAGGTCTACCCCGCGTTCAAGCTGGGCAACGCGGCGACCACGCAGCAGCTGAAGGTGAAGCACCTCGTGTGCGCCTGCACCGGCGTGCCGCGGCAGGACCTCGAATGGCTGTTCGGCCGCACGAAGATGCAGCCCGCCGGCGTGTTCGACATGCTCTCCGGCATGGTGCCCACCACGAAGTTCGGCGAGGCCTTCCAGTACAGCAACCTCATGGTCGGCGCGGCGGGTTACGTGGCCGCGGCCAGGCTCAAGCCCGGCAAGGAAGTGGGCGCGGCCTACGACGAGGCGATGCGCGAGCGCATCTTCGCGCCGCTCGGCATGGACGACACGACGTTCGATTTCAGCCGTGCGCTGCGGGGCAACCACGCGAAGCCGCACTCGCCCGACGCGGACGGCAAGGTGATGCCGGCGACGCTCGCCATCAGCTACACCATCGTTCCCGCGCGCCCAGCCGGCGGCGTGTGGACCAGCGCGCACGACATGAGCCGCTACGTGCTGATGGAGCTGGGCCGGGGCCAGCCGCCCGGCGGCCCGCGCATCGTGTCGGAGCGCAACCTGCTCGCGCGCGAGCAGCCGCAGGCGCTGGTGGGCGAGGACACGCATTACGGCCTGGCGCTCTTCACCAGCAGGCAATGGGGCATCGACGTCATCAGCCATGGCGGCGACCTGCCGGGCTTCCACAGCCAGATGTTCTGGCTCCCGCAGTACGGGCTCGGCGGCACCATCCTCACCAACGGCGACCCGGGTCACATGCTGCGCGGCCCCTTCATCCGAAAGCTGGTGGAGCTGGTGTTCGGTGGGGAGCCGCAAGCCGACGCACAGCTCGAGGCTTTCGCACGCGGCTACTACGAGGGCCGGCGCAAGCTGCGCGAGCGGCTGGAGCTGCCGCCTTCGCCGGCCGTCGTGGCGCGGCTCGCGGACCGCTACGAGAACCCCGGGCTCGGGCCGCTGCGCATCGTGCGCTCAGGCGGCGAGGTGACGGTGGAGACGGACGCGTGGAAAGCCGCGCTCGCCACGCGCCGCAACGACGACGGCACCACGTCGCTCATCACCGTCTCGCCCGGCCTCTTCGGGCTGGAGTTCGTGGTGGGCGCGGGGGACGCGAAGCCGCCCCTCGTGCTGCGCGATTCGCAGCACGAGTACGTCTTCAACGCGCGGTAGGCGCGGTCAGCGCTTGCGCGAGGGGAAAACAACCTCGCGTTCGAGCCACACCTTGAAGCGGACCGACGCCGGGTCCGTGGCCTTGCGCAGGTACTCGAGCAGCGCATCGGCGCGGATGCGGAACACCGGCTTCTCGCCGATCGCCGCGGCGCGCTCGGGGTACTGCTTTTGCAGCACCTCGTCGCGTGGCAGCCCGGCGATGATCTTGCGCACGTCGGCGGCGAGCAGCCAGCGGTCGTCTTCGTCGTCCTCCGCGATGTCGATGCGGTTGCCGTGGTGTTCGTAGAAGCGGCCCTGCACGTCGCGCAGCGCCCATTCGCGCGTGCGGCCGTGGCCTTCGGAGAACAGGTCGATCAGAGGCCGCGCGAGCGCCACGCCGAAGATCGGCGCGCAGAAAGCGAAGGCGATGGTGCCGAGCGCGCGCCATGCCAGCCACGTGGCCAGGACGCACAGCGGCACGCGAATGAGGATCTTGAGCAGCGGGCTGCCCATGCGGCGGTCAGTCCAGGCTGACGGCGGGGATCACGCGCTCCAGGAAGGCGCGGGCCTCGTGCCGCACGACTCGGGCGCGCAGCAGCGACGCCACCTCGGGCGGCATGCGCCGCTCGCCGTAGTCGTACTGCAGCAGTTCCAGCCGGAAACGGCGCTCGGCCTCCGCCACGGCGAATTCCGCGGCGAGCCATTCCTGGAAGACGGATTTCATTGCGCCTCTCTCCTCTTGCTCTGCCGTGCACCATAGCGCGCGGCCCGGGGCGAGGCAACGGCTGCCGCCCAACGGCGCGAAAGCCCCGTGAACTGCGGAAATTTGTCGTTGGGCCGGTGCCACACCGGCCGGGCGCGCTACGCGGCCGTGGCGCGGCGCATCATCAGCTGGTGCAGCGGCAGGCGCTGGAAGCCGAGGGCTTGCAAGGCGTCGCCGCCCAGGTCCGCGCGCTGCAGTTGCGGCACGGTGATCGTGGAGCCCGGGTGCTCGGCGAGCACGGTCGCGATCACGTCCTGCGCGTCGCGCTGGCCGGGCGATCCGTCATCGACGAGGCTGAAGACGGTGACCTTGCCCGGGGCGACGACGGCCTGGATCGACTGCGCTGCGCCGTGACGCAACGCCTGCAGCTCGAAGGGCTGGGCGCGCAGGGACGCGGGCGTGACCTGCAGCGGCAGGTCGCCGCGGCGGCGGGCGACTTCATCGAGCCACTCGAAGGCCTCGGCCAGGGTCACCGGCGCCGCCGCGTGGCGCTCCATCATCGCGGGGCTCGTCATCGTGAAGCCGGGCAGCTCGTGGATCGCTGCGAACCCGCGGCTGCGATAGAGCTTCAGGGCGCGCCCGTTCTGCGCGAAGCATTCGAGTTCCACGAACCGTGCACCGTCATCCCGCGCACGCGCGATGAAGTCGTCGAGCAGCACTTGCGCGGCGCCGGTGCCACGCGCGGCGGGCAAGGCGCCCATCGTGGCGAGGCGCCAGGCGCTGGTGTCGTGGCGCACGGCCACGAAAGCGAATGCGGCGACTTCGCCTTCGCGCAGCACGACGCGGCTGCGCGCCAGGTCGACGCACTGGCGCCCGAGGAAAACGGGCCAGCCTTCGAAAGGCAGGTTGAACGGGCCGGCGAGGTAATCGGAAAAGGCTTGCGCGAATGCGCGGTGGAGCGCGGCCGGCTCGATCTCGGCCGCGGGCGTCAGGGCGGGGGACTGCATCCCCGCATGATGCACGCGCGGCGGCTCAGTCCTGGATCGTGGCGGTCACTTCCGCCGGCAGCCGCTTGAGCATCCAGCGGATGGCCAGCGGCAGCAGTACCGCGTCGTCGGCGAAGCCGAAGAACGGGATCACGTCCGGGATGAAGTCCACGGGCGAGATCGCGTACAGCACGAGCAGGGCCGTGCCGAGTTTCAGCCACGCGGGCGCCGCCGGGTGGCGCAACGCCACCCAGAGCTTGCGCGCGTCGCCGCGCACGAGGGACCAGAGAAGCGAGAGGCGTTTGAGCATGGCGGGAATGTGGGGCTAGGGGGCCGATCCCACAAGACGCGCCGGATCGCGTGCCGCCAGGAATGCCTCTTTCGTGAATAGGTCACGAACGGTGCGAGGTCGACCAGGGCGGGATGCATGCGCGCGTGCTCCTGTTGCAGGCTGAAGAAGCACGCAACTTCACGCTCGAGCGCGAAGCAGAATGCGCGGCTGCCGTAGTGGCTACTTGACCAGCAACGCGCCGTACTCCGGGTGCTTGGCGATATACCCGGCGATGAACTCGCACTGGGCGACGACCTGCAGGTTGCGGCCTTTCACGTTGTCGAGCGCGCCCTTCGCGATCTTCGAGCCGAGGCCCTGGCCCTCGTGGCCGGGCTGCACTTCGGTGTGGGTGAAGTAGATCGTGTCGCCCTGCAGCCTGTATTGCGCGATGGCGGCGACCTGGCCGTCGAGGCGCAATTCGAACTGCTGGCGCTGGGGGTTGTCGGTGACTTCCATGCTTCGGGTTCTACCTCGATTGTGCGGCGCTCATCCCTTTTTCAGCGAATCGCGGATCTCGCGCAGCAGCACGATGTCCTCCGGCGGCGCGGCAGGTGCGGGGGCGGGTTTCGCGTCGTCTTCACGGCGCAGCCGGTTGATGGCACGGACCATGAGGAAGATGATGAACGCGAGGATCACGAAGTTCAGCGCGACCGTGAGGAAATTGCCATAGGCCAGCACCGCGCCCAGCTTCTTCGCTTCCGCAAGCGGCAACCCGGCGGGCTGGCCGGCGAGCGCGATGTAGTGGTTGGAAAAATCGAGCCCGCCGAAGATGCGGCCCACCACCGGCATGACCAGGTCGTTGACGACCGAGTCCACGATCTTGCCGAACGCGGCGCCGATGATCACGCCGACCGCGAGGTCGACGACGTTGCCCTTGACGGCAAACTCCTTGAATTCGCTCATGAAGCTCATGGTGTGCTCTCCTTGGTTTCGCGGAATTGTGCAGGGGACGTGCCGGTCCACAACCGGAACGCGCGGCTGAAACTCTTTTCGTTGCGGAAGCCGACGGCGGCGGCGACCTGCTTGAGCGGCTTCTGGGTGCGCCACAGGAGGTCCTTCGCGCGTTCGCAGCGGACCTCGTCCTTCAGTTGCTGCAGCGTGGCGCCTTCGTCCTTGAGCTGGCGGTGAAGTGTGCGCGCGGAGATGTTGAGCAGCTCCGCCAGGGCCGTGGCGTTGTGCGCGGCCTCGGGATGCGAGGCCAGCGCCTGCCGCACCTGGCGCACGAGCAGGCGGTCGCGGCGGTACTGCAGCACCGTGACGGGCAGCGCGCGCTGCAGCATTGCGGCCAGAGCCTTTTCGTCGCGCCGCAGCGGCAGCGCGAGGTAGCGCGCGTCGAAGCGGATTTCCGCGCGCGGCGCATCGAAGCGGATCGGGCCGGGAAACATGAAGCGGTAGGCGTCCGCGTGCGAGGGCGCGCTGAAGGGCAGTTGCGTTTCCAGCAGCGGGATGCGCGAGTCGACGTACCAGCACGCGAGCCCGTGCAGGTTGCGCAGCAGGAAGGCGAGGTTCAGCTCGCGCAGATCGCCTTCGATGGCCCAGTGTTCTTCGATGGCCATGGACGCGGTGGCGCCGGACTGCACGAGGGCGATGCGCAGGTTGTCCGTGAGCAGGCCGTGGTGGCGGCACCAGCGCTTGAGCGCCACGCCCAGCGTCGGCGCGGTGAGCGAGGCGCGCGCGAGCATGCCGTAGCTGCCCCACGGAAGCCTGCGTTCGAAAGCGGCGAGGCCTTCGTCGTCCAGCTCCTGCATCGCGGCGGCCGTGAGCACTTCGAGCTGGTGCGCGGTGATGCGCGCATCCGGCTTGGCGAGCTGCGAGGGCGTCACCTGCGCGAGCTTGAGCGCGCCTGCCGGGTCACGCCCATGGCGGCGATACGCGTCCGCGATCGCGCGCGCGAACGCCATCGGCGTGACGCTGGCGGGGCGATGCGGGGGCGTGCGCGGCATCGCGTCCTTAGGCCAGCTGCTCGCCCGACTTGAAGGGCCGGGGGAAGTACACCGGCGCACTGCGATCGGCGATGCGGTAGCCCTGCGCCGCCCGCCCCGATGCACCGCTGACCGCACCCGTCTCGCGCAGGAAGTCCGCATCGAGCATGCGCTTGCGGAATGCGCTCTTGTCCAGCTCGCGGCCGAGCACCACTTCGTAGATGCGCTGCAACTGCGGCAACGTGAAAGGCTCCGCCAGCAGGAACGCAGGCAGCGACGTGTACTCGACCTTCGCGCGCAGGCGCGCGAGCGCGGCCGCGAGGATCTCGTTGTGGTCGAACGCCAGCCGGCGCGAGAGCGCGGCTTCGGCATCGACCCACTCGGCTTCGGCGGGCGCGGGGTCCACTTCGTCGTCGGCCGGCGGCGGCACGAGCGCGAACCAGGCGTGCGTGGCCGACCAGCCGCGCGGGTCACGCTTGGCGCCGCCCCAGCTCCCCAGCTGCTCGAGGTAGGGCGCGGCGAGCCCGGTCTTTTCCTTCAACTTGCGCAGCGCGCAGTCGTGCAGCGTGGTGTCGCGGCGGATGTCGACGAAGCCGCCGGGCAGCGCGGGGCGGCCGGGGTAAGGCTCGCCGGCGACGGAGGGGCGGTGCACCAGCAGCACCTGCAGGCTGTCATCGCGCACGGTGAAGATGGCCACGTCCACGGTGACCAGCGGACGCTCGGTCACTCCGGCGGAATTCCCGGGGTTTGCGGCACTTTTGCGCACGGCCATCGCTTGACTTCCTCGATTCGGGTTGTACTATACAACTCAAGAGAGTTGCTCAGTACAACTCTCCAAACGCAAGGAGAGCGCCATGTTCGGCATCCGTTTCATCAAGAGCCAGCCCACCGTGCACCTGATGCAGTTCCGCCGCGGGCGCATCGTCCGCGAAGGCGCGGGCGTGGCCTTCCACTACTTCTCGCCGACCAGCACGATGGTGGCGGTGCCCGTTGCCAGCCAGGACGCCGGCTTCATGCTGGAACTGCCGACCGCGGACTTCCAGGGCGTGACGGTGCAGGGCGAGGTGACGTACCGCGTCGGCCAGCCGCAGCGCATCGCTGCGATGATGGACTTCTCGGTCAAGCCCGACGGCAAGACCTATGTTTCCGACGACCCGCAGCGGCTGCGCGAGCGCGTGGTGATGCAGGTGAACGTGATCATCCGGCAAGCCGTGCAGGCGCTGGAGCTGAAGCAGGCGCTGGTTTCGTCGTCGATGATCGCGCGGGCCGCCCAGCAGCAGCTCGCCGCGCAGCCGGAGATCCAGGCGCTGGGCCTCGAAGTGCTCGGCGTCTCCATCGTCGCCATCAAGCCCACGCCCGACATCGCCCGCGCCCTCGAAGCCGAGGCGCGCGAGTCGCACCTGAAGGCGGCGGACGACGCGATCTACCAGCGCCGCATGGCGGCCGTGCGCAATGAGCGCGCGATCCGCGAGCACGAGCTCGCCACCGAGATCGGCCTCGAGGAAAACCGCAAGCAGCTCGTCGCTTCGCAGATCGAGAATGCACGCGCGCTCGCCGATGCCGAAGCCGACCGTGTGCGCGCCGTGATGGAAGCCTTCGAGAAGGCCGACACGCGCGTCGTGCAGGCGCTCGCTTCGGCGGGCATGCAGCCCGGCCAGCTGATCGCGCAGGCGTTCGGCGGCATCGCCGAGAAGGCCGAGCGCATCGGGCAGCTCAATGTGTCGCCCGACCTGCTGCGCACGCTCATGGCAGCGCCGCCGTCCGCGGCGCGGAACTGAGAGGGCCGCCATGAACACCGCACGGCAGGCGGATGCTGCGCGCAGCGCAAGCGGTGACCGGCGCGTCGTTCTGGTCACGCGCCGCACGCGGCTCGACGAACTCGTCGCGCGGCACAACACCGTAGGGCAGGCGAAGTTCTACGTCGAAACCCTCGGCGCCGACTTCGGCGACTACCTGCGCGAAAGCGAAGCGTATGCCGCCGCGCTGCGCCAAACCACCGCGACGCTGCAGGAATGGGGCCGCTGGCAGTCCATCGACCGCACGCTGCTCGCCAACTTCGTCTTCGCGCCGGACGACATCGTCGTGGCGCTCGGGCAGGACGGCGTGGTCGCGAACACCATGAAGTACCTCGACGGCCAGCCGCTCGTTGGCGTGAACCCGGAAGCTTCGCGCTGGGACGGCGTGCTGCTGCCCTTCCGTCCGCAGGACCTGAAAGCGGTGATCGCCGATGTCGCAGCCGGCCGGCGGCCGTTGCGCAGCGTGACGATGGCCGAAGCCCGAATGTCCGACGGGCAGGTGCTGCGCGCCGTGAACGACCTCTTCATCGGCCCGCGCGGCCACACGTCCGCGCTCTACGACCTCACGCACGAAGGGCACACGGAGTTCCAGTCGTCCTCGGGCCTGATCGTGTCGACGGGGCTGGGTTCCACCGCATGGATGAAGAGCATCGTCACCGGCTCGATGGCGATTGCGCATTCGGTCGCCGGCACCACGCTGGGCACCTGGCAGGCGCTGCCCTGGGACACGCCGGAACTCGTCTTCGCGGTGCGCGAGCCCTTCCCGACCCGCACCTCGTCCGCAACCTTGGTCTATGGCACCGTCGCTGCCCGTCACCCGCTCGTCGTGCGCTCGCGCATGCCCGAATCGGGCGTGATCTTTTCGGACGGCATGGAGGCCGACTTCCTGCGCTTCACAGCGGGCCTCGAAGCGACCATCGCACCCGCCGCTTCGACGGGGCGACTCGTCTCGTAGCCGGCCGGCCGACCCCGCGCAGGCGCCCGCACCGCCGCCAGCAGCTCGGCCAACGCGCCCTGCAGGTAGGTGGCGAGCGACTGCGGGTCCGGCACCGCACGCCGGCACGCCGTGATGCCGAAGCCCAGCTGCCCCGCGTAGCTTTGCACCGTGATGTTCAGCCCCACGCCGTGGCCGGGGATCGACACCGGGATGTAGGTCGCGACGCGCGCGCCCGTGAGGTACAGCGGCACGGGCGAGCCGGGCACGTTGGAGATGGCCACGTTCGCAATGGGCGGGATCACGTTGGCGAGGCGAGAGCGACCGTAGAGGGACGCCAGCCCGCTCATGAACCACGGCGCGCCGAACGACGGGAAGTCGGTGGGCACCGCCGCCTTGATCCGGCCGTTGACCTCCTTGGCCGCCAGCGCATTGGCGCGGATGGCCTGCAGCCGCTCCAGCGGGTCGCGGATGTCCGTGGCCAGGCCCACGAGCATCATCGACACCTGGTTGTTCATGTCGGTGTTGCCCGCCTCGCGCAAGCTCACGGGCACACCCGCGATGAGCGGCTTGGCCGGGTGGAAGTTCTCGTCGGCGAGGTAACGGCGCAGCGCGCTCGCGCACAGCGCCAGCACCACGTCGTTGACGGTGGTGCCGGTGGCGGCCGTGATCTCTTTCACCTCACCGAGCGGCAGGCTCGCCGAGGCGAACGAGCGCTGGTTGGTGATCGCGCCGTTGATCGGCGTGCGCGGCCCGAGCTTGAACTGCTTCGCCGCGACGAAGCGGCTCTTGCCGTCGGTGCCCGCTTCGCGCTTGAGCAGGCCCTTCGCGGCGCGGCCCATCTCGGGCAGCAGCTTCGCCAGCTTGACGTACTGGCGCGCGCTGTTCGACAGCGCCGCGCCCGCCAGTTCCGCGATGCCAAGCTGGTAGCGGTTCGTGCGCACACGGACGCGCGGCGCCTTCACCGTGCGCGGCACGGGCGTGAGGTCGAACACCGCCTGACCGAGCGCCACGCCCGCGGCGCCGTCCATCGCGGCATGGTGGATCTTGGTGTAGAAGGCCACCTGCCCGGTGTGGAAGCCCTCGATCACGTAGAACTCCCACAGCGGGCGGCTGCGGTCGAGCAGGCTGGAGTGCAGCCGCCCGATCATCTGTTCCAGCTGCAGCATCGTGCCCGGCCGCGCGAGCGAGACGCGGCGGATGTGGTAGTCCAGGTCCACGTCCTCGTCGTCCACCCACACGGGGTTGGCCAGCTCGAAGGGCATGAGCGCCAGCTTGCGCGTGAACAGCGGCGCCAGGTGCATGCGCCTGGCGATGTGCTCGCGCAGGTTGACGTGGAAGTCGCCGCGGTAGCCCTTGGGCAGGTCGAACAGGTGGCAGCTGCCCACGTGCATGGGCATCTCCGGCGTTTCGATGTACAGGAAGGTGGCGTCGAGGCCGCTGAGGTGGTGCATGGCCGCGTGCTCCTCAGTCCGCCTTGCGCAGCATCTTCGCCGGCACGGCCAGCCACACGATCGCAGCCACCGCTGCGTACAGCGCGATGACGAGGAACATGCTGTCCAGCGGGTTGCCGGTGCGCGCGCTGATCAGGCCCGTGAGAGACGGGCTCACCGCCGCGCCCAGGTTGCCCAGGCTGCTGATCACGGCGAGGCCCGCCGCGGCCGATGCGGGCGAAAGGTAGGCGGTGGGGATCGTGAAGAAGATGGGCGTGGCGGACGCGACGCCGACGACGGCAAGCGACAGGAAAGCGAGCGACAGCACGAGGTCGCCCTTCGCCATCACGGTGAGCAGCATGCCGACGGAGGCAAGCAGCACGCACGCAATGAGGTGCCAGCGGCGCTCCATCTTCGCGTCGGAATGGCGGCCGACGAACACCATGGCGACCGCGCCGATCAGGTTCGGGATGGCCGCATACAGGCCGATCTGCAGCATGTCGGTGACGCCCCAGCTGCGAATGACCGTGGGCACCCAGAAGATGATCGCGTAGGCGGCGCCCAGCAGCAGGAAGTAGATGAGCGAGAGCACGTAGACCTTGGGGTCGCGCAGCAGCTGCCAGAACGAGCCGTGCGAGGCGGTGGCCTGCTGGTCCTGCGCGAGCTGGCCGCGCACGATGGCCTTTTCCTCGGCGGTGAGCCAGCGCGCGTCTTCCGGCTTGTCCTGCAGGAAGAAGTACGCCGCCACGCCCAGCACGCTGGCCGGCAGGCCCTGCACCAGGAACAGCCACTGCCAGCCGGCCCAGCCGTTGATGCCGTCCATGTACTTCATGATGCCGCCCGACAGCGGGCCGGCGACGACACCGGCGATGGTGGTGGCCGTCATGAACAGCGCGATGATGCGGCCGCGGCGCGCGTTGGGGTACCAGTACGTGAGGTACAGCAGCACGCCGGGGAAGAAGCCCGCCTCGAACACGCCGAGCAGGAAGCGCAGCACGTAGAACATCGTGGGCGTGCTCACGAACATCATCGCGGAGGCGGCGACGCCCCAGCAGAACATGATGCGCAGCAGCGTGCGGCGCGCGCCGACCTTCGCGAGCATCAGGTTGCTGGGCACCTCGAAGAGGAAGTAGCCGAGGAAGAAGATGCCGGCGCCGAGCCCGTACACCGCGTCGCTGAACGGCAGCGTCTGCTTCATCTGCAGCTGCGCGTAGCCGATGTTGATACGGTCGAGGAAGGCGACCACGTAGCAGAGGAAGAGGAAGGGCACCAGCCGCCATGTGAGCTTGCGGTAGGTGGCGTCGATGGTGTCGGCGGCGGGGGCCGCGGCGCCGTCGAACGGCGTGGGCAGGGCGGTTGCGGTGGCGCTCATGGTCTTTGTCTCCTGGTGGAGCCGTGAATGTCGGGGCAAAAATCCCGCAGGCGCCGACTGTTTGGATGGTTGCTACCTATATGCCGCTCGGTATCAATGGGCAATACTTTTGCCCATGGCCAATTCCACTGCCCTGCTGGACGCCCTCAAGCGCGAGTTGCGCGCGCGCAAGGTCACGTATGCGCGCGTGGCCGAGCACCTGCAGCTGAGCGAGGCGAGCGTCAAGCGCCTCTTCGCGCAGAACGACCTGAGCCTGCCGCGAATCGACGCCACCTGCGCCCTGCTGGGCATCGAGTTCACCGACCTTGCAGCCGCGGCCGTGGCGCGCACCAACGTCATCTCGCAGATGACGCTGGAGCAGGAGCAGGAACTGGTGGAGGACCCCAAGCTGATGCTGGTGGCCTGCGCGGTCCTCAGCTACTGGACGATGGACCACATCCTCGCCCACTACGACCTCACGCGCGCCGAGTGCATCGAGCTGCTGGCGCGGCTGGACCGGCTCAAACTGATCGAGCTGCAGCCCAACAACCGCTATCGCCTGCGCACCAGCGCGGCGTTCCGCTGGATCCCGGACGGCCCGTTCCAGCAGCAGTTCCGCAAGTACGCCCAGATGGACTACTTCCAGTCGCACTTCAACGGCGAGAACGAGCTGATGGTGCAGGTCTTCGGCAGCCTCGCGGCGCCGTCGCGCGCGGCGCTGCTCGCGCGCCTCAAGAACGTGGCGCACGAGTTCACCGAAATGAACCAGCAGGACGGGCCGCTGCCGCTGCAGGAAAAGAGCAGCATGACGCTGGTGCTGGCGGTGCGGCCGTGGGAGCCGCGGAACCTGCGTGCGCTGCGGCGGAAGGCGAAGCGCTGAGCTCGCACTCTGGCGCGATTTGCAACCCGCTGGGCACCTGCGGGGTTTGCCATATGGCCTAACCTCGCGGTCACAGCCAAGATCGCGACCCATGGCCACCCTCCAGACCCAGCTCAACGCCCGCTCCGCCGAATTCCAGGCCAACGCCGCCGCCATGCGCGCGCTGGTCGATGACCTCCAGGCGCAAGTGGCGCAGGCGTCCGCAGGTGGCGGCGCCGCCGCGCGCGACAAGCACACCGCCCGCGGCAAGCTGCTGCCGCGCGACCGCGTGCAGATGCTGCTGGACCCCGGCACGCCCTTCCTCGAGCTGGCACCGCTGGCCGCGCATGGCATGTACAACGGCGACGCGCCCTGCGCCGGCCTGGTGGCCGGCATCGGGCGCGTGAGCGGCGTCGACTGCATGATCGTGTGCAACGACGCCACGGTGAAGGGCGGCACCTACTACCCGATGACGGTGAAGAAACACCTGCGGGCGCAGGAGGTTGCGCTGCAGAACCGGCTGCCGTGCATCTACCTCGTCGACTCGGGTGGCGCCAACCTGCCCAACCAGGACGACGTGTTCCCGGACCGCGACCACTTCGGCCGAATCTTCTACAACCAGGCGAACCTGTCCGCCCAAGGCATCGCGCAGATCGCGGTGGTGATGGGCTCCTGCACCGCGGGCGGCGCGTACATGCCGGCGATGAGCGACGAGACCATCATCGTGAAGAACCAGGGCACGATCTTCCTGGGCGGCCCGCCGCTGGTGAAGGCCGCCACCGGCGAGGTGGTGAGCGCCGAAGACCTGGGCGGCGGCGACGTGCACACGCGCCTGTCGGGCGTGGCCGACCATCTCGCGCAGAACGACATGCACGCGCTGGCGCTGGCGCGGCAGGCGGTGGCCACGCTCAACCGCCGCAAGGAGCCGCCCGTGGTACTGCGCGAGCCGGTTCCGCCGAAGTACGACGCCGCCGAGCTGTACGGAGTGGTGCCCACCGACGTGCGCAAGCCCTACGACGTGCGCGAGATCATCATGCGCATCGTCGACGGCAGCGAGTTCGACGAATTCAAGGCGCGTTTCGGCACCACGCTGGTGTGCGGCTTCGCGCACGTCGAGGGCATGCCGATCGGCATCATCGCCAACAACGGCATCCTGTTCTCGGAGAGCGCGCAGAAGGCGGCGCACTTCATCGAGCTGTGCTGCCACCGGAAGATCCCGCTGCTGTTCCTGCAGAACATCACCGGCTTCATGGTGGGCCGCAAGTACGAGAACGAGGGCATCGCGCGCCACGGCGCGAAGATGGTGACGGCGGTGGCGACGGCCAACGTGCCCAAGTTCACGATCATCATCGGCGGCAGCTACGGCGCTGGCAACTACGGCATGTGCGGTCGCGCGTACAGCCCGCGCTTCCTGTGGATGTGGCCCAACGCGCGCATCAGCGTGATGGGCGGCGAGCAGGCGGCGAGCGTGCTGGCGACCGTCAAGCGCGACGGCATCGAAGCCAGGGGCGGCAAGTGGAGCGCGCAGGAGGAGGCGGCCTTCCGGCAGCCGCTGCTCGAGCAGTTCGCCCACCAGTCGCACCCCTACTACGCCAGCGCGCGCCTGTGGGACGACGGCGTGATCGACCCGGCCGACACGCGCCGCGTGCTGGCGCTGGGGCTGTCGGCGTCGCTCAACGCGCCGATCGGCGAGCCGAAGTTCGGCGTGTTCCGGATGTGATGGCTGCCGTGGCTGCCGATTCGATCTACCTCACGCCCGAACACGAGCTGCTGCGCGAGCAGGTGGCGCGCTTCGTCGGGCGCGAGGTCGAGCCGCATGCGGACAAGTGGGAAGAGCAGGGTTTCGTGCCGCGCGACGTGCTGCGGCGCATGGGCTCGGCGGGGTTCTTCGGCCTGATGTACGAGCCGGAGTACGGCGGCGCGGGCGCGGACGCGCTGACGAACCTGGTGTTTGCGGAAGCGCTTTCGCAATCGACCTATGCGGGCTTCATCATCACCGTGCTCGTGCACACCGACATGGCGAGCCCGCACCTGCACCACGCGGGCAGCGCGGCGCAGAAGGACAAGTACCTGCGCAAGGTCATCGCAGGCGAGACGGTCACCGCGGTGGCGATCACTGAGCCCGGCGCCGGCTCCGATGTCGCGGGCATCCGCACGTCCGCACGCCGCGAAGGCAACGAGTGGGTGCTCAACGGCACCAAGATGTTCATCACGAACGGCGTGCATGCGGACCTGTACTTCGTCGCGGCGAAATCGGGCCCCGGCAAGCGCGAGGTGTCGATGTTCATCGTCGAGAAGGGCACGCCCGGCTTCACCGTCGGCCGCGCGCTGAAGAAGACGGGCTGGCTGTCGTCCGACACCGCCGAACTCGTGTTCGACAACGTGCGCATCCCCGCCGCCAACCTGCTCGGCGAGGAGGGCAAGGGCTTCTACTCGGTGATGAAGAATTTCCAGACCGAGCGCATCGCCCTGGCCGCGATGGCCGTGGGCCACTGCACCCGCGCGCTGGAACTCACGCTCGACTACGTCCGACAGCGCGAAGCGTTCGGCGCGCCGCTCTGGGACAAGCAGACCATCCGCCAGCGCATCGCGATGCTCGACGCGAAGACCCGCGCGGCGCGGCAGTTCATGTACCACTGCGCCTGGCGCGTCACGCAGGGGCACGACATCGTGCAGGACGTGTCGCTGCTCAAGGCGCTGACCGGCGAACTCGTGAACGAAGTCGTGCAGGCCTGCCAGCAGTTCCACGGCGGCATGGGCTACATCCGCGAGACGGCCATCGAACGGCTGTGGCGCGACGCCCGCGTGCTGGCCATTGGCGGTGGCGCCACCGAAGTGATGCTGGAAGAAGCCGCAAAGCGTTACTGACCCCTAGAATGCAGAACCTAATTCTTACTGGAGGGGTCATGGGGCTTTGGATCAGGGTTCTGGTGCTGGCAGGCGCCGCGGCGTTGACCGGTTGCGCGTCGGTCAGCGGCGGCAACGTGCAAAAGATGTACGTGCAGGCGCAGGAGCGGGACGGCACGGCCGTCGCCGGCGCCGATTGCACGCTCACGAACGACAAGGGCACGTGGCGCTTCAAGTCGCCGGGCGACAGCTCGGTGGTGCGCTCCAACAAGCCGATGGAAGTGAAGTGCGAGAAGGCGCCGCTGCCCAACGGCGTGGTGTCGGTGGAGTCGGGTACGCGCGCGGCGATGTTCGGCAACATCATCATCGGCGGCGTCGTCGGTGCGGTCATCGACCACAGCTCGGGCGCGGCGTACGAATACCCGGAGCAGGTGCGCGTGGTGATGGGGCAGATGACCAGCCTGAAATGGGTGAACGACCCGAAGGGCGCGACGCCGGCGCAGGTGGCGGAAAAGGAAAAGCAGGCGCGCGTCAAGGCGGAGCAGCAGCAGTTGCAGCCGCAGGCGGTCCAGCAAGCGCAGGCGCCCGTGCAGGCGCAAGCGCAAGCGCAAGCGCAAGCGCAACCCAGGCCGGCCGCGCTGCCCGCGGCGGAACCGGCGCGCGTGCTGCAACCGGGCTCGTTCGCCAGCGGCTACGCGCTGCTCGAAGACGTGGACGCCGTCCCCTACATCAGCGACCGCGGCCGCCAAGGCTACCGCGAGTACATGACCAAGCCCACGCCGAAGGCCTTCGCGATCTCGCCCACCGGCCACTGGTATTCCGCGTGGACGCTCAAGTCGTCCGACCCCACCTTGCCCAGCGACCCGAGCGAGCGCGCCGTCGAAGGCTGCTCGCGCGCGGCCAAGGCGCCTTGCCGGCTCTATGCCGTGAACGGCGCCGTGGTGTGGCGCAAGGAAACACCCACAGCCTCCTCCTCACCATGACCGACCTGTTGCGAACCTCGAAGAGCGGCGCCGCCGCCACCGTCACCCTGGACCGCCCCGAGGTCCGCAACGCCTTCAACGACGACCTGATCGCGCAGCTCACGGCCGCCTTCCGCGAGCTGGGCGACGACCCCGCGGTGCGCTGCATCGTGCTCGCGGCCAGTGGCACCGCGTTCTGCGCGGGCGCCGACCTGAACTGGATGAAGCGCATGGCCGACTACACGCGCGAGGAGAACCTCGCCGACGCGGGCCGGCTTGCCGAGATGCTGCGCACCATCTACGAATGCCCCAAGCCGACGATCGCGCGCGTGCAGGGCGATGCGTATGCGGGCGGCATGGGGCTGGTTGCCGCGTGCGACATCGCGGTTGCCGTGGACACCGCGAATTTCTGCCTCAGCGAAGTGAAGCTGGGGCTGATCCCCGCCACGATCAGCCCGTACGTGATTCGCGCGATGGGCGCGCGGGCGGCGCACCGCTACTTCCTCACCGCCGAACGCTTCGACGCGGCCGAGGCGCTGCGCATCGGCTATGTGCACGAGGTCGCCGCCGCCGAGGCGCTCGATGCCAAGGTGGCTGAGCTGACGGCCGCCTTGTGTTCGGCCGGGCCCGAGGCGATGAAGGCGTGCAAACGCCTCGTGCAGGATGTTGCCGAGCAGGCCATCACGGACGAGCTGGTTTCGCGTACCGTGGAGGGCATCGCCGACATCCGCGCGAGCGCCGAGGGCCGGGAGGGCGTGCAGGCCTTCCTCGGCAAGCGCAAGCCGGGGTGGCTCGCCTGAAACCCTTCCCGCCGCAGTACCCATGGATTCGTTCGCCCACCTGCTCGACGCACCGCAACTCCTCGCGCTCGCGGCAGCGCTCGGTTGGGCGAGCGGCATCCGCTTGTACGCAGCCGTGTTCCTGGTCGGTGCGACAGGCTACCTCGGCCTCATCGACCTGCCGCAAGGCCTGAAGATCCTGCAGCACCCGGGCGTGCTGGCGTCCAGCGGCTTCATGTTCGCGGTGGAGTTCTTCGCGGACAAGGTGCCGTGGATCGACTCGATCTGGGACGCGGTGCATACGGTCATCCGCATCCCGGCCGGCGCCGCACTAGCGGCCGGCGTGTTCGGCGCGAGCGGCGACAGCCATGCGATGGCGTGGATCGCCGCGCTGCTGGGCGGCTCGCTCGCGGCCACGAGCCATGCCGCGAAGATGACCACGCGCGCGGCCGTCAACACTTCGCCCGAGCCGTTCTCGAACCTCATCGTGTCGCTCTTCGAGGACGGGTTCGTGGTGTTCATGTTGTGGCTGGCGGCCACGCACCCGGTGATCTTCGCGATCGTGCTGGTGGTGACCATCGTCCTGTCGATCGTTCTGATGGTGGTGCTCGTGAAATTCCTGCGCATGGTCATCGACCAGCTGCGCAAGTTCTTTGGAGGCGGCCACGCGCCGCAGGGGATCCGATGATGTTCTCGAAGATATTGATCGCCAACCGCGGCGAGATCGCCTGCCGCGTGGCCGCGACGGCGCGGCGCATGGCCATCCGCACGGTGGCGGTGTATTCCGACGCGGATGCGAAGGCCAAGCACGTTGCCGCCTGCGACGAGGCCGTGCACATCGGCCGCAGCGCGCCGAAGGAAAGCTACTTGCGCTGGGAGCGGATCATCGAAGCGGCCAAGGCGACCGGCGCACAGGCCATCCACCCGGGCTATGGTTTTCTCTCCGAGAACGAGCAGTTCGCGCAGGCCTGCACCGAGGCGGGGCTCGTCTTCATCGGGCCACCCGCATCCGCGATCCAGGCGATGGGCCTGAAGGCGGAGTCCAAGCAGTTGATGGAGAAGGCGGGCGTGCCGCTCGTGCCGGGCTACCACGGCACGGACCAGGACCCCGCCCTGCTCAAGCGCGAGGCGGACCGCATCGGCTACCCGGTTCTGATCAAGGCGAGCGCGGGCGGCGGCGGCAAGGGCATGCGGGCGGTGGAGAAGGCGGAGGACTTCGCGGCTGCGCTCGCGTCGTGCAAGCGCGAGGCGACCAACAGCTTCGGCGACGACGCGGTGCTGGTCGAGAAGTACGTGCAAAGGCCGCGCCACATCGAGATCCAGGTGTTCGGCGACACGCAGGGCAACTACGTCTACCTGTTCGAGCGCGACTGCTCGGTGCAGCGGCGCCACCAGAAAGTGCTGGAGGAAGCGCCCGCGCCCGGCATGACGGAGACGATGCGTCGCCAGATGGGCGAAGCGGCGGTTGCGGCGGCGCGCGCCGTGAACTACGTCGGTGCCGGCACGGTGGAGTTCATCGTGGAACAGCGCGGCAACGGCGAGATGAACTTCTTCTTCATGGAGATGAACACGCGGCTGCAGGTGGAGCACCCGGTGACCGAGGCCATCACCGGTCTCGACCTCGTGGAATGGCAACTGCGCGTGGCCGCCGGCGAGCCGCTGCCGCTGAAGCAGGGCGAGCTGAGGATCATGGGCCACGCGATCGAGGCGCGCATCTGCGCCGAGAACCCTGACAACAACTTCCTGCCCGCCACCGGCAGGCTCAAGGTGTACCGCAAGCCGCCGTGCGCGGCGTTCCAGCGCGCGGGCGTGCGCGTGGACGACGGTGTGCGCGAAGGCGACGAGATCTCGCCTTTCTACGACTCGATGATCGCGAAGCTGATCGTGCACGGCGCCACGCGCGAGGAGGCGCTGGCCCGGCTGGACGAGGCGCTGGCGCAGACGCACATCGTGGGGCTGGCGACCAACGTGCAGTTCCTGCGGCACGTGGTGAAGAGCCGCTCGTTCTCGCAGGCCGACCTGGACACCGCTTTGATCCAGCGCGAGAAGGAAGTGCTGTTCAACCAGCACCCGGTGAACCTGCCGCTGGCCGCTGCTGCTGCGGTTGCGAAGACGCTGCTGGACGAGCGCAGTCTCGAAGGGAACGACCCGTTCTCGCGCCGCGACGGCTGGCGCTCGCATGGCGTGGGCACGCGGCCGTTCGAGTTCGATTTCGGCGGCGAGCATGCGAAGGCGCAGCTCGCGTACCAGCGCGACGGGTCGTTGCAGCTCACGGTGGGCAACGTCGGGGCGGCGCTGGGTTTCGAGGCCGAGGGCGATGCGATCGAGCTGCAGTACGAGGGCGTGCGCGAGCGCGTTCACGTCTACACCGAAGGCGAAACGGACCACGTGTTCACGGCGCGCGGTGCGGCGCAGGTCGTGTCCGTGGACCTGCTGATGCATGCCGGCGATTCGCAAGCCGAGGGCGGGCGGCTTACCGCGCCGATGCCGGGCAAGGTGATCTCGTTCTCGGTGAAAGCCGGTGACAAGGTCAGCAAGGGGCAGGCGCTGGCGGTGATGGAAGCGATGAAGATGGAGCACACGATCGCGGCGCCGGCGGACGGTACCGTGGCGGAGCTTTTGTATGCGCCCGGCGACCAGGTTGCAGAAGGTGCGGAGCTGCTCAAGTTGTCGTGACAAACTTGGGCCATGCGAATCGTTTTTTCCGCATCTCACACGAAGGCCGAGCCTTGGCTCGAAGCCGTGCGGCAGCAACTCCCGGGCGCTGAAGTCGTCGAGTGGAGCCCGGGCGGCCCACCAGCCGACTACGCCATCGTCTGGTCCCCACCCCAGGCCTTCTTCGACGACCAGCCCGGCCTCAAGGGCATCTTCAACATGGGCGCCGGCGTCGATGCCCTGCTCAAGCTGAAGCTCCCGCCCAAAGCCATGCTCGTGCGCCTGAACGACGCGGGCATGTCGGTGCAGATGTCGGAGTTCGTCTGCCAGGCCGCCATCCGCCACTTCCGCGAGTTCGACGTCAACGAGCGCGAGATGCGCGAAGGCAAGTGGTCGTTCCGCAAGCCGCGCGTGCGTTCGGAGTACCCGGTGGGCGTGATGGGGCTGGGCGTGCTCGGCGAGCGCGTGGCGAAGTCGCTCACGACGTTCGAATTCGATGTGCTGGGCTGGAGCCGCAGCCAGAAGCATGTCGAAGGTGTGCGCTGCTTCCACGGCGAGCAAGGGTTCGAGCAGTTCCTGGCGCAGACGCGCATCCTGGTGTGCCTGCTGCCCCTCACACCCGAAACGACGGGGATCCTCAACCGCGACACCTTCGCGAAGATGATCCCCGGCGGCTACCTCATCAACGTCGCGCGCGGCGCGCACCTCGTCGAAGAGGACCTGCTGCCCGCGCTCGAATCCGGCCAGCTGGCGGGCGCGACGCTGGACGTGTTCCGCACCGAGCCGCTGCCCGCCGGTCACCCTTTCTGGAACCACCCGAACATCACGCTGACGCCGCACACCTCCGCCCGCACCCTGCGCGAAGAGACCGTGGCGCAGATCGCGGACAAGATCCGCGCCTTCGAGCGCGGAGAACCCATTGCCGGCGTGGTTGACCGGCAAAGAGGATACTGAAGCCTGCCGCGCCGGGTCTTACGCTCGACCTTAATTGCGGACACGATGAACGACAATTGAGATTCACATGACTCTGGATCCGCCATGTCTCACCCGATGTTCCTGAAGCGAGTCGTACTGCGTAACTACCGTAGCATCGGCATTTGCGACGTTCGACTCGGCGCTTTGACATACCTTGTCGGAGCTAATGGGTCGGGTAAGAGCAATTTTCTGGATGCATTGCACCTGGTCCGCGATGCGCTTTCGTCCTCGCTGGACAACGCTCTGAATGAGCGAGGTGGTCTGAATCAAGTTCGCCGTCGCTCGTACGGTCATCCGACGCACTTTGCTGTTCGTCTCGAATTCGTACTGCCCGACGGCAGGGAAGGTTTCTATGCCTTCGAAGTCGGTGCGCTTCAAGATCGAGGTTACCAGGTCGGAACTGAAAAGTGCTTCATCGAAGGAAAGGGGCGGGGCCCTTTCTTCCATGTCGAAAGAGGCGAACTCAAAGCGACGAGCGAGCAGTCCTTTCCGGCGGTCACCGCTGACCGGTTGGCGCTGGTGAGCGTTTCCGGCATGGCGGTCTTCAGGCCCGTTTTCGACGCATTCATGGCAATGGGCTTCTACAACCTCAACCCGAAACTGATGCGCGAACCGCAGAAGCCTCAAGACGGCAGGCTACTGAAGACGGTTGGCGAGAACGTGGTGAGCGTTATCGGCCACCTCGAGAGAGTCGCCCCCGAAAGTTTGTCCCTCATCGAACAGTACCTGCAGACTGTTGTCCCAGGCTTGGAATCAGTGCGAAGACAACCGATCGGCCCTCTTGAAACTTTGGAGTTCCGTCAACGTGTCGCGGGCGCGAAAGATCCTTGGCGCTTCCCTGCGCAGAACATGTCTGATGGCACGCTTCGCGCCCTAGGCATCCTGACGGCGCTCTTTCAGGGAAATCGTGACTTTTCGCCGCTGTTGATCGGTATCGAGGAGCCGGAAACGGCATTACATCCGTCAGCGAGCGCAGCCCTTCGGGAAGCGCTGACGCGGGCTTCCGAGCGCACACAAGTTGTGGTTACGAGCCACAGCCCTGACTTGCTCGATGACCGGCGAATCGGCCCAGACCAGTTCCTTGCGGTCGTGGCGGACGGTGGCGACACAAAGATCGGGCGGCTAGACAACTCGTCACGCGAGATGATGCGTGAGCACCTCTTCTCCGCAGGCGAACTCCTGCGGCTGAATCAATTGACGCCCGACGAAGCGGACATTCAAGCGCAATCATTGCGGCAGCTCGGGCTCTTCGAAGAGGCGCCAAATTGATGCGCGTTGCCTGCATAGTGGAGGGAGACGGCGAGGTCCCGGCCGTCCCGGTTCTGTTACGGAGACTCGCAAGCTGGATTTCACCGGAAATCCAAGTCGCGATTCAACCGCCTATTCGCGTGTACAAAGACAGGTTTCTAAATCGGGACGAAGAGTTTCGAAGGCATCTATTGCTTGCAGCTTCAAAAGCGGGCGATGGTGGATTTGTCCTCGTGTTGCTTGACGCAGATGACGACTGTCCTGCTGAACAAGGAGAACTCATTCGTGAGCGAGTGCAACAAGTGATCCCGCACCGGAGATACTCAGTCGTCTTGGCAAACCGCGAGTTTGAAGCGTGGTTCATCGCTGGAGCTGAATCATTGAAGGGAAGTCGCGGCTTCAACTGTTCCGATGCTGATTTGCTTATCGACCCAGAAGGGCCGCGAAACGCGAAGAAGTGGGTGGGTGAGAGGCTGGCCGCTCGGGCGTATCACGAGACCACAGATCAACCCGCGCTCGCGGCCATGGTGGACCTGGAAACTGTACATCGACGAAGCAGATCATTTCGGAAACTATGTTCTGACTGGCGCGGTGCCGTTCCAGATCTGGCTCAAGGAGAATCGCAATGAAGCTCCCGACCAAAGTCAAGCTCGTCGACGTGGGCCCCCGCGACGGCCTGCAGAACGAAAAAGAGCCCGTGCCCGCCGAGGTGAAGATACGCCTCGTGCACATGCTGCAGGACGCGGGCCTGAAGGAGATCGAGGTCACCAGCTTCGTCTCGCCCAAGTGGGTGCCGCAGATGGGTGACAACGCCGAGGTCATGGCGGGCATCCACCGCAAGCCGGGCGTGCGCTACTCCGTGCTGGTGCCCAACATGAAGGGCCTCGAAGCCGCGCTGGCGAGCAAGCCGGACGAGATCGTGGTGTTCGGCGCCGCGAGCGAGGCCTTCAGCCAGAAGAACATCAACTGCTCCATCGCCGAGAGCATCGAGCGCTTCGCGCCGGTCGTGGAAGGCGCACGCGCGAAAGGCATCTACGTGCGCGGCGCGATCTCCACGACCGTGGGCTGCCCGTACGAAGGCGACATCGCTCCGTCGCGCGTGGAGCTGGTCGCGAAGCTGATGAAGGAGATCGGCGTGCAGCACATCGGCGTGGCGGACACCATCGGCGTCGGCACGCCGAAGAAGGTGCAGGCCGCGATGGAAGCCGCCCTGAAGCACTACGCCATCGACGACGTGTCCGGCCATTTCCACGACACCTACGGCCAGGCGCTGGTGAACACCATGGCCTGCCTCGAGATGGGCATCTGGCAATTCGACTCCTCCGTGGCCGGCCTCGGCGGGTGCCCTTATGCCAAGGGCGCAACCGGTAACGTGGCGACGGAAGACGTCGTCTACATGCTCCAAGGCCTGGGCGTCGACACCGGCATCGACCTCGACAAGCTGATCGACGCCGGCAAGTACATCAGCGACTTCCTGCAGCGCAAGCCGAACTCGCGCGCGGCCACTGCGCTGCTGAACAAGAGGGCCGGGTGATGTGCGGAGCCGAGCTGAGTGCACTACCGGAAGGCGTGCAGCGCGTCGCGAAGGCGCTGCAGGACAAAGGCCATCCCCACTCGCCCTTGATGCTGGACGACGCCGCGCGTACCGCGCAGCAGGCGGCCGACGCGCTGGGCATCCACGTCGGCCAGATCGCCAAGAGCATCATCTTCCGGCGCAAGGCCGATGACGCGGCGGTGCTGGTCATCACCTCGGGCGACCGCCGCGTCGACGAGAAGAAGGTCGACGCCATCGTCGGCAAGACCGGCCGCGCGGACGCGGAGTTCGTGAAGAGCAAGACGGGTTTCTCCATCGGCGGCGTGTCGCCCATCGCGCATGCGCAGGCGCCGGTCACGCTGATCGACCGCGAGCTGTTCCGGTTCGAGGAGATCTGGGCCGCGGCGGGGCACCCGCACGGCGTGTTCAAGCTCAAACCGCAGGACCTGGAGCGCCTCACCGGCGCGCCGGTGGCGGACGTGGTGCAGGCTTCGTGAATTCCGCCGCCAAGCTCGTGCTCGCGCGCAGCCGCACCGTGCGCGAAGGCGAGCCGGTGCCGTCGCCCTGCATGTCGGTGTGCCGCATGGACGCGGTCAGCGGTTTCTGCGAAGGTTGCTTTCGGACATTGGACGAGATCGCCGCGTGGAGCCGGCTGGACGATGCGGACAAGCGCGCGACCTGGCAGTTGATCGCGCAGCGCATCGCAGGAGCGAGAGCATGAAGCAACTCACGTTCTACCTGGACTTCATTTCGCCTTACGCGTACCTCGCTTTCGAGAAGCTGCCCGCGGCGCTGCAGGGCCTGAGCTACGCGGTCGACTACAAGCCGGTGCTCTTCGCCGGTTTCCTCAAGCACCACGGCCAGCTCGGCCCGGCCGAGATCGCGCCGAAGCGCGACTGGACCTACCGCCAGGTGCTGTGGACGGCACACGCGGCCAAGATCCCGATGCAGATGCCGGCGGTGCATCCTTTCAATCCGCTCGCCTTGCTGCGCCTCGCCGTGGCCTGCGGTGCCAACCGCTACGTCTGCGAAACGATCTTCCGCCACGTGTGGCAGGGCGGCGAAGACGCGGCGGACGCGGCGCGCCTGGCGAAACTCAAGGAGCAGTTGCAACCGCGACGTGACCCCGCCGACGAAGCCGTCAAGGCGGAAGTCAAGGCCAACACGGATGAAGCCATCGCCCGGGGCCTGTTCGGCGTGCCCACCATCGCGGTCGACGACAAGTTGTTCTGGGGTGCCGACGCGTTGCCGATGCTGCGTGCCTACCTCGACGGCGATCCGTGGTTCACGTCTGGCGCGTGGGAAGCCGCGGCCGACCGCCCCGGCCAGCAACGCAACGCCGAGAAGAAATGAACCCTGCCGCCGTGCTGCTGCTCGCGGCACTGGCGGTGCCGGCCCTCGCGCAGGAGCCGCAGCCCGTTTGGCGCACGCCGCCCGCCATCGAGGCGCAGGGCGACACGCTCGCCTACACCGGCTACCTCAACCCCGAAGGCGCGGACCGCGCGGTCGACTACATCGCCACCGGCCACTTCAAGGTGCTGCGCATCGACAGCAGCGGCGGCGAGATCATGTCGTCCATGCGCATCGGCCGCGCGCTGCACGACCGGCGCATGGATGTGGTGGTGCGCAACCTGTGCCTTTCCGCGTGCGCCAACTACGTCTTCGCGGCGGCGGCCCGCAAGACGATCGAGCCGAACAGCGTCGTTGCATGGCACGGCGACGCGCGCCAGCCGACCACGCTGTTGCGCATCGAGCTGCTCAAGGAGTGGGAGCAGTCGCTCGGCCGCAACGCCGTCTCCCCGCACGACCGCCAGTGGATGGCCGACATGCGCGAGCGCATCGCGGCGCAGGACGCTTTCTATGCGCACATCGGCGTGCGCGACGGCATCGCGCGCATGGGCCACGAGATGTCGCCGGTGGTGCTGGGCTTCTGGGCGCTGCCCGTCAAGGACATGGCCGCGTTCAACCTCACGCGCGTCGAAGCGCCGGCCGACTATGGCACGCAGGCCTTTTGCGAGCACGTCAAGGCCGCGCAGAAGCTCCCGTCGCTGACGTGCCTGAACCTCAACGACCCGCCGGCCCAGCGCTGGCTTCACATGCTGAAAACGCGCCCGAGGGTTTCACCCTAATCGGTAAGAGCAGCGAAAGTTTGACGCAAGACAACGTTGGTTTCGCGTCAGAGCAGGGTCAGAGCCATCTCCAAGAATCCGCTCCACGTTCCCCAGCCCGGGGCACACCAACCTGGAGACAAGACCATGGCATCCGCAACGGCCGCAGTGGCCAACCGCCCGATGACGGCAGAGGAGAAGAAGGTCATCTTCGCCTCGTCGCTGGGCACCGTGTTCGAGTGGTACGACTTCTACCTGTACGGCTCGCTCGCCGCGATCATCGCCAAGCAGTTCTTCAGCGGGCTGGACGCGGGCTCCGCGTTCATCTTCGCGCTGCTGGCCTTTGCCGCCGGCTTCATCGTGCGCCCGTTCGGCGCCATCGTGTTCGGCCGCCTGGGCGACATGATCGGCCGCAAGTACACCTTCCTGGTCACCATCCTCATCATGGGCCTGTCGACGTTCATCGTCGGTGTGTTGCCCACGTACGCCAGCATCGGCGTCGCGGCCCCGATCATCCTGATCGGCCTGCGCCTGCTGCAGGGCCTGGCCCTCGGCGGCGAGTACGGCGGCGCGGCGACCTATGTTGCCGAGCATGCCCCGCACGGCAAGCGCGGCGCGTACACGGCGTGGATCCAGACCACCGCGACGCTGGGCCTGTTCCTCTCGCTCATGGTCATCCTGGGCACGCGGACCGCGATCGGTGAAGCCGCCTTCGCCGACTGGGGCTGGCGCATCCCGTTCATCGTCTCCATCGCGCTGCTCGCCATCTCGGTGTGGATCCGCCTGTCGATGAACGAATCGCCCGCCTTCCAGAAGATGAAGGCCGAGGGCAAGACGTCCAAGGCGCCGCTGACCGAGTCCTTCGGCCAGTGGAAGAACCTGAAGATCGTGATCCTGGCGCTCGTCGGCCTGACCGCCGGCCAGGCCGTGGTCTGGTACTCGGGCCAGTTCTACGCGCTGTTCTTCCTGACGCAAGCGCTCAAGGTCGACGGAGCCACCGCCAACATCCTGGTCGCGCTGTCGCTCGTGATCGGCACGCCGTTCTTCATCGTGTTCGGTTCGCTGTCGGACAAGATCGGCCGCAAGCCCATCATCATGGCCGGCTGCCTGCTCGCCGCCATCACCTACTTCCCCGTGTTCGGCGCGCTGACCAAGGCCGCCAACCCCGACCTCGCCGCCGCGCAGGCCAAGAACAAGGTGGTCGTGACGGCCGACCCGGGCGAGTGCTCGTTCCAGTTCAACCCCACGGGCACGGTGAAGTTCACGTCCTCGTGCGACATCGCCAAGCAGGTGCTGGCCGGCGCCTCCGTGAGCTACGAGAACGCCGAAGCCGCGGCCGGCACGCCCGCCACGATCAAGATCGGCGAGACGGTCATCACCGGCTACAGCTCCAAGGGCCTGTCGGGCGACGAAGCCAAGAAGAAGGACGGCGAGTTCAAGAAGTCCGTCGCCGACGCGCTCAAGGCCGCCGGCTACCCGACCAAGGCCGACCCGAAGAAGGTCGACACCTTCATGGTCACGCTGATCCTCACCTACCTCGTGATCCTGGTCACGATGGTGTACGGCCCGATCGCCGCCATGCTGGTCGAGCTGTTCCCCACCCGCATCCGCTACACGTCCATGAGCCTGCCCTACCACATCGGCAACGGCTGGTTCGGCGGCCTGCTGCCCACCACGGCCTTCGCGATCGTGGCGCAGACCGGTAACATGTACAACGGCCTCTGGTACCCGATCATCATCGCCGCGGCGACGTTCGTGATCGGCACGCTCTTCGTCAAGGAGACGAAGGACGTGGACATCTACGCCCGTGACTGAAAACCAAGGAGACAAGCGCCATGTGGAAAATCGCAGTCGGATTCGTCGCCTTCGCCGCGCTCGCCCTCTTCGTCATCATGAAGGGCGGTGACAGCGTGGACATGGGTGGCGAGAAGCACGGCACGGAAACGACGCACACCGAGCCGGCGAAGAAGTAAACCGCTTCTTTTCGTGGAAAGGGCCCGCATCGCGGGCCCTTTCTTTTCTTCACACCACCGCGAGCAGCCGCTCGGGCAGCCACCCGGAGAACGCGGGCAGCAGCGAGTTGATGCGCGTGGCGGCCTGCGACTGGCAGTGCTGGCTGGCGACCAGCTGGAACATGTCGCAGCGGGCCATCCAGATCTCCTGCGGGGTGCTTGCGCATTGCAGGCGCCGCCGCAGCTGTTCGGTGGCCGGGCCGCTGCAGTCGTGCAGCACGCCCAGGCATAACTGGCGCAGCTCGATGATGTCCATGGCGGGCCTCACCGCACGAAGCGTCCTTCGAGGTCCACGATGGACAGGTCCGCGAAGTCCAGGCCCGTGTGGTCCGCCGGGCCGTACGTCACTTCGAGGCCGCCCAGGTCGAACCGCTTCATGCCTTCCAGCGCCGCCTGCAGCTTCTCGCGCGTGGGGTTCTTGCCGGCGCGCTTGAGGCCTTCCACGAGCACCTTGGCGGCTGCGTAGCCTTCCAGCATCGCGGGCGAGAGTTCCACGCCCTTGGCCTTCGCGAGCTCCATCGCCTCCTTGACCATCGGGTAGGCGATCGAGCGCTCGTTGGGGAACACCTGCGTCACGATCACGCCGCGCGAGTGCTCGCCCAGCTCCTTGATGAAGCCGGAGGAGGCGTTGTTCGACAGCGTGACCACGTGCGCCGCCGACTTCGCGCCGCGCAGCGCCTTCACGCCTTGCGCGACCACTTTCGCCGAGCCGATCCACAACACCGCTTGCGCCTGCGCCGCGGTGAGCACCGGGACGATCTTCGCGTAGTCGGGCTTCTCGCGGTCCGCCTTCACCACCGCGGCGGCGCCCATGCGTGTCTTGGCAAAGCCCTTGTTCGCCCCGGCGAGCGCGTCGGCACCGAACGAATCGTCCGCGTGCACGACGGCGATGCGCCGCATGCCCAGCGTGTGCAGGTGCTCCACGGCCTTCTCGGCTTCGCGCTGGTAGGTGGCGCGCACGTTGAACACGTACTTCGGCACGGGTTCGTGCAGCACCATCGCGCCGGTGGACGGCGCCACCAGCGGCACCTTGTGCGCTTCGAGCAGCGGAAGCACGGCCTGCGTGTGCGGCGTGCCTCGGGTGAGGAACAGCGCGACCACGTTGCGCTGCTCCACCAGCTGCTTCGCGTTCTCGGCCGCGAGCTTCGGGTCGAATTTGTCGTCGAGCGAGACCAGCTCGACGGGCTGCCCCGCGATGCCGCCCTTCGCGTTGACGGCGTCGAACCACAGCCGCGCCCCCTCCGTCGTCTCCTTGACGCCGGCCGCGACGGGGCCGGTGAACCCCGCCGTCTGGCCGACCATGACCTGGGCCTGCGCGCCCGCGCATACCAGCGCGAAAGCCAGTGCCGTTTTCTTCCAGCTGCCTCTTTCCCAACGCGTCTTCATCCTTGTCTCCTTCAGCAAACTGTCAGCCAGCTAACTCTAGGAGCGAAAAATTCCGCGTCCATGTGGCTTCTACGTTGTGGAAACCCACATGACAGAAGCTGGCACTGCGCGGTCCCTAGAATGTTTGGCCTTGTTCGGGAAGGACCCACTGCATGACCCAGGGACTGATCCGCATCCGCGGCGCCCGCCAGCACAACCTCAAGAACCTCGACCTCGACCTGCGCACCGGTGAACTCACCGTGGTGACGGGTCCCAGCGGTTCGGGCAAGTCGAGCCTGGTCTTCGACACGCTGTTCGCCGAAGGGCAGCGGCGCTATGTGGAGACGTTCTCCGCGTACGCGCGCCAGTTCCTCGACCGCATGGACAAGCCCGCGGTCGACCACGTCGAGGGCGTACCGCCCGCCATCGCCATCGACCAGACGAACCCCGTGCGCTCGTCGCGTTCGACGGTGGGCACGATGACGGAACTCAACGACCACCTGAAGCTGCTGTTCGCGCGCGCGGCGCAGCTGTTCGACCGCGAGACGGCGCTGCAGGTGCGGCACGACACGCCGGAGACGATCTACGCGGAGCTGATGGCGCGCACGCAGGCGGGCGACCCGCGCCTTGTCGTGACCTTCCCGGTGGAACTGCCCGGGGGCACGAGCGCTGAAGAGGTGGAGCAGTGGCTCGCTGCGAGCGGCTTCACGCGCGTGCAGGCGGAGCGCGAAGTGGCCACGCCCACCGGCCCGCGCAAGGTGCTGGATGTCGTGGCCGACCGCTTCCGTTTGCACAACACCGAGAAGGCGCGCGCGATCGAAGCGATCGAGGTGGCGCTCAAGCGCGGCAGCGGGCGCATGTCCGTGTACGCGGGCGACGACGAGCAGAAGGACGTGTGGAAATTCTCCACCGGCCTGCACTGCCCCGAGAGCGACATCCGCTACGGCGACCCGGTGCCGTCGATGTTCTCGTTCAACTCGCCCGTGGGTGCGTGCGAAGCGTGCCGCGGCTTCGGCCGCGTGATCGGCGTCGACTACAACCTCGTCATCCCCAACGACAAGCTCACGCTGCGCGCGGGGGCTGTGAAGGTGTTCCAGACACCCGCGTGGGCCGAGCAGCAGGACGACCTGATGAAGCGCGCGGAGCAGGCCGGCATCCCGCGCGACACGCCCTGGTACAAGCTCACGGCCGAACAGAAGCAGTGGGTGATCCACGGCACGCCCGACTACAAGGAGGGCAACTGGAACCGCCAGTGGTACGGCATCAAGCGCTTCTTCGGCTACCTCGAGACCAAGGCGTACAAGATGCACATCCGCGTGCTGCTGTCCAAGTACCGCAGCTACACGCCGTGCGAAACCTGCGGCGGCGCGCGCCTGAAGACCGAGAGCCTGCTGTGGCGGCTCGGGAGCAAGGAAGACGCGGACGCGGTGCTGGAGCCTTCGCAGCGCTTCATGCCGGTGGGCGTGAAGTGGTCGCGCGAGCAGCTCGAGGCGTTGCCCGGGCTGTCGCTGCACGACCTGATGCTCATGCCCATCGACCGGCTGCGGCGCTTCTTCGACCGCGTGGAGCCGGAGACGGAGTCGCATGCGGGCGAGGGTGAGCTGCAGGCGCTGAAGCTGCTGTTCGAGGAAATCAACACGCGCCTGAAGTACCTGGTGGACGTGGGCATCGGCTACCTCACGCTGGACCGGCAGAGCCGCACGCTCTCCGGCGGCGAAGTGCAGCGCATCAACCTCACCACCGCGCTGGGCACATCGCTCGTCAACACGCTGTTCGTCCTCGACGAGCCGAGCATCGGCCTGCACCCGCGCGACATGAACCGCATCACGCAGGCCATGCAGCGCCTGCGCGATGCGGGCAACACGCTGGTGGTGGTGGAGCACGACCCCGCCGTGATGATGGCCGCCGATCGCATCCTCGACATGGGCCCGGGCCCGGGCGAGAAGGGCGGCGAGATCGTGTTCGACGGCACGATCGACCAGCTGCGCCATGCGGACACGCTGACCGGCGCTTACCTCGGCGCGCGCAAGCACGTGGGCATGGGCTTCAAGCGCGCGGTGACGGAGGCCACGCCGCGCCTCGTGCTGGAAGGCGCGCGCGAGCACAACCTGCGCGGGCTCAGTATCGAGTTCCCGCTGCAGCGCATGGTGTGCGTGACGGGGGTGTCGGGTTCGGGCAAGTCGTCGCTGGTGCAGGACGTGCTGGCGCCCGCGCTGTTTCGCCACTTCGGCCGCGCGACCGAATCCCCGGGTGCGCACGACCGTCTGCTCGGCGCGGACCATCTCTCCGACGTGGTGTTCGTCGACCAGTCGCCCATCGGCAAGACGGCGCGGTCCAATCCCGTGAGCTACGTGGGCGCGTGGGACTCGATCCGCGAGATCTTCGCGACCACACCGCTGGCGAAGCAGCGCGGCTACACGGCCGCGAAGTTTTCCTTCAACTCCGGCGACGGCCGCTGCCCCACCTGCGGTGGCTCCGGCTTCGAACACGTCGAGATGCAGTTCCTCTCCGACGTGTACCTGCGCTGCCCGGACTGCGACGGCAAGCGCTATCGCCCCGAGATCCTCGAAGTCGTCATCGAACGCGGCTCGCACGAGCACCAGCGCGTGCTGAACGTGGCCGACGTGCTGGACCTCACCGTCAGCGAAGCCGCGGCGCTGTTCGCCAACGACCGCGACGTGATCCGCGCGCTGCAACCCATCGTGGACGTCGGCCTCGAATACGTGAAGCTCGGCCAGCCCGTGCCTACGCTCTCCGGCGGCGAGTCGCAGCGCCTGAAGCTCGCGGGCTTCCTCGCGGAAGCGGCGCGCTCGGCGAGCAGCTTGCGCCAGGCCACGGCCACCAAGGGCACGCTGTTCCTCTTCGACGAACCGACCACCGGCCTGCACTTCGACGACATCGCCAAGCTGATGCGCGCCCTGCGCAAGCTGCTCGAAAACGGCAACTCGCTCGTCATCATCGAGCACAACCTCGACGTGATCCGCGCTTCCGACTGGCTGATCGACCTCGGCCCCGAAGGCGGCGACGGCGGCGGCCTGCTCGTCGCCGAGGGCCCGCCGGAAGAAGTGAAGCTGCATCCCACCTCGCACACCGCCAAGGCCCTGCGCGAATACGACCTCGCCCTCGGCACGCACGTCGCCGAGGAACACAGGAATTGGGGTCAGATTCCAATTTCCCGGCCGCAAGCGATCGAGATCGTCAACGCGCGCGAGCACAACCTGAAGTCGATGTCGGTCGACATCCCGCACAACAAGTTCAGCGTGATCACGGGCGTGTCGGGTTCGGGCAAGTCGACACTAGCATTCGACATCCTCTTCAACGAAGGCCAGCGCCGCTATCTCGAATCGCTGAACGCGTATGCGCGCAGCATCGTGCAGCCTGCCGGCCGGCCCGAGGTGGACGCGGTGTACGGCATCCCGCCCACCGTCGCCATCGAGCAGCGATTGTCGCGCGGCGGCCGCAAGTCCACCGTGGGCACGACCACCGAGGTGTGGCACTTCCTGCGCCTGCTGTACGTGAAGCTGGGCGTGCAGCACTGCGTGAACGACGGCGCCGAGGTGCGCCCGCAGACGCCCGACAGCATCGTCGCGCAGCTGATGAAGCGCTACCGCGGCCAGCACATCGGCCTGCTCGCGCCGCTCGTGGTCAACCGCAAGGGCGTCTACACCGAGCTCGCGGACTGGGCGCGCCCGCGCGGCTACACGCACCTGCGCGTGGACGGCAACTTCCTGCCCACCACCGGCTTCCCGCGCATCGACCGCTTCAAGGAGCACACGATCGAGCTGCCGGTGTGCGACCTCGACATCACGCCCGCCAACGAGGGGCTGCTGCGCGAGAAGCTCGCTGTCGCACTCGAACACGGCAAGGGCGTGCTGCACGTGCTCGCGCCGCTCACCGGCCTGCGCGAGGTGTTCCACACCGGCAAGCACGACGGCGTCGGCAAGATCGAGGTTTTCTCCACGCTGCGCGCGTGCCCCGTGTGCGCGACGAGCTACCCCGAGCTCGACCCGCGCCTGTTCTCGTACAACAGCAAGCACGGCTGGTGCCCCGACTGCGTCGGCACCGGCGTCAAGCTCACGCGCGACCAGCGCAAGGCGTTCGACGACACGCTCGTCGCCGCCGACGGCGAGAAGGGGCGCGAGCAGACCTTCGCCGAGCCCGAGGTGGAAGACCTCACCGACGAGGTGTGCCCCACCTGCAATGGCACTCGTTTGAACCTTCAGGCGCGCGCCGTGAAGTTCGACAAGACCGGCATCAGCGACATCGCTTCGCTCTCCGTGCGCGACGTGCGCAAGTGGGTCGAGTCGCTGCAGCTCGAAGGCGTGCTGAGCACGCGCGAGCAGGAGATCGCGCGCGACCTCATCCCCGAAATCCGCTCGCGGCTCGAATTCCTCGAGGAAGTGGGCCTGAACTACCTCACGCTCGACCGCGGCGCGCCCACGCTCTCCGGCGGCGAGGCCCAGCGCATCCGCCTGGCGGCGCAGCTCGGCTCCAACCTGCAGGGCGTTTGCTACGTGCTGGACGAGCCCACCATCGGCCTGCACGCGCGCGACAACCAGATCCTGCTGGACGCGCTGCACAAGCTGGGCGGCAAGGGCAACACGCTGGTGGTGGTGGAGCACGACGAGGACACGATCCGCCGCGCCGACCACATCATCGACATCGGCCCGAGTGCGGGCAAGCGCGGTGGCACGGTCGTCGCGCAAGGCACGGTGGCCGAGGTCACGCACAACGCAGACTCGCTCACCGGCCGCTACCTGCTGCACGCGATGCGGCACCCGGTTCAGCCGCGGCGGCCGGTCGACCCGGCGCAGGCGCTGGGCATCCCGGTGGTCGAAACCCCGGTGCCGGCCGCGAAGGGCAAGAAGCCGCGCTCGCTGCTCGCGCAGATCGCGAGCGGCCTCGAGCAGCAGGCCGAGGCGCTGCCGTCGGCGACGCACTTCCTGGAGCTGCGCGGCGCGCACCTGCACAACCTGCGCGATGTGGATGTGGACATTCCCCTGCGCCGGCTCGTCGTCGTCACGGGCGTGTCCGGGTCCGGCAAGTCCACGCTCGCGCGCGACGTGCTGCTGCACAACGTGCAGGCCGCGGTGCAGCAGCGCAGCACCAAGGCCGGCCGCGACGCCGACGACAAGGGCAAGCGCCCGAAGTGGTCCGGCTGCAAGTCGGTGGACGGCTACCAGACGGTGGACCGCGTGCTCGAGGTCGACCAGACGCCCATCGGCAAGACGCCGCGCTCCTGCCCCGCCACCTACATCGGTTTCTGGGACACGATCCGCAAGCTGTTCGCCGACACGCTCGAAGCGCGGGCGCGCGGCTACGGCCCCAGCCGGTTCTCGTTCAACACCGGCGAAGGCCGCTGCCCGCAGTGCGAAGGCCAGGGCGTGCGCACCATCGGCATGAGCTTCCTGCCCGACGTGAAGGTGCCGTGCGAGGCGTGCCGCGGCGCGCGCTTCAACCCCGAGACGCTGGCCGTCACGTGGCGCGGCAAGAACATCGGCGACGTGCTGCGCATGGAAGTGGACGAGGCGGTGGAGTTCTTCGCCGCGATGCCGAACATCAGCCACCCGCTGCAGTTGCTGCGCGACGTGGGGCTCGGCTACCTCACGCTGGGGCAGCCGTCACCGACGCTCTCGGGCGGCGAAGCGCAGCGCATCAAGCTCGTCACCGAGCTGTCCAAGGTGCGCGACGACATCACGCGCCGCGGCCAGAAGGCGCCGCACACGCTGTACGTGCTCGACGAGCCGACCGTGGGCCTGCACATGGCCGACGTCGAGAAGCTCGTGCGCGTGCTGCATCGGCTGGTGGATGGCGGCCACAGCGTGGTGGTGATCGAGCACGACCTCGACGTGATCGCCGAGGCGGACTGGATCGTGGACCTCGGTCCCGAGGGCGGCGCCGAAGGCGGCAAGGTTGTCGCGGCGGCGACGCCGGAGGACGTGATGGCGAAAGGCACGCACACGGGCCTCGCGCTCGCACCGGTGCTGGCGCGATAGCGGACGCGGCGGGGTTGCCGCGCTTTCGTCGCGCTTTCCCACAGGTTTACCGGCAGCTTCGTCCCGGTTTCGGGACTTCGTGGCGGGCGGCGCCTAGCTTCAAGGCGCTGCTTCCTTCGCAGCGAAAGGAAACCACCATGAACCGCAAAGCCATCTTCGCCGTCATCGCGGCTGCCTTCGCGGGCAGTGCCGCGGCCCAGGCGCCCGAAGCCTTCAAGGACGACTTCGTCTCCACCCTCACGCGCCAGCAGGTGCAGGGCGACCTCATCGCCTTCAAGAAGGCCGGCGTCAACCCGTGGTCGGGCACGTACGAGCCGCTGAAGTATTTCAAGAGCACGCGTTCGCGCGACGACGTGACCGCCGAATACATCGCCGCGCGTGCCGAAGTCGCCGCGGCGACAGCGGAGGACAGCGGCTCCTCGGCGCGGCGCCCGGTCGCCATCGACCGCGCGGTGAGCGACACGCTGGCCGCCGCGCGCTAGCTGCGTCACTCGGGCATGCCGGCCCGCCTGAGGCCCTCGTAGAGCCACTGGCGCCGCTCGGCATAGCCCGCTCCCTTCGCCTCGTCGAAGGCGCGCAACCGTCCGAGCGTGAAGCCGGGCCGCAGCCGCTCGAACTGCGCCAGTTGCGCGCGGGCTTCTTCGAGGCGGCCGGCGGCGCCCAGCGCGCCGGCGAAGACCAGGCGGATCATCCCGTCCCTCGGCGCCAGCCGCGCGGCATCCGCAAGCCTGTCGAGTGCCGCAGCCTCGTCCCGCAGCCGCATGTGCGCAACCCCGGCAGCGGCGAGCATGCCCGGCAGCGACGGGTCGCGCGGGCTCATGCGGATCGCCTTCTCGAGCTGTACGAGCGCCTGGCGGTGGCGGCCCGACGCGTTGAGCACCCAGCCGCGGATCATGTGCGACACCGCGTTGTCCGGGTTCAGTTCGATCGCGCGTTCGCTCGTGGCGAGCGCCTCCGCGAAGCGGCCCTGCTCCATCATCACGCGGACCTTGTGCGACAGGATGCTGTCGCTCAGCGGCAGCCGCTTGCGCGCCTCCTCGACCGCGACCGCGGCGCGCCGCAGGCGCTGCGCCGGCTCGGCGCTGAACGCCAGGTCCTGCAGGTAGGTGACGGACAGCCAGATCCATGCGACGGCGAGGTCGTCGTTCAGGCGCACCGCGTCCTCCAGCAGCGCGATCATCTGGGCGTTCTTCTCGATGTCGGAGCCGGTGCCGCGCCACACGTCCATCGCGCGCCGCACGTTCTCCGCGGCCTGGATGAATTCGGGGCGGCCCGAACGGCGGGCGTCGGCCTGGATCACCTGCTGCCCCAGCACCTGCACCACGCCGCCGATGACATTGGGGCGCAGTTCGGGGTCGCCGGGGCTCATGCGGAAGTCCTGCTGCCACAGCTGCACGGATGACGCCACTTCGGCGAGCCGCAAACGCAGCACGAGCTGCGTTTCGTCCATGCGCAGCGCGCCTTGCAGCACGTAGCGCACGTTCAGCTTCCGGCCGATCGCCTGCACGTCCACGGGCTTGTCCTTGAACGTGCGGGCGGTGCTGAGCGCGATGACGGTGGAACGGTGGCGGCCGAGCACGTCGGTGATCGCCTCCGTGATGTCGTCCGCGGTGCGATCGTGGCGCGGGTCGCCGGTCGTGTTGGCGAACGGCAGCACGACGTACGTGGTGACCGGCGGCACTTCGGGCCAGTAGCGCCACGCGAGCAGGATCGCCAGAACGGCGATCGCCAGGCATGCCGCGATCACTCGCCGGTGCTGCGCGCCGGGCTTCACCCTGGCATCGTCGAGATGGTTGCCGAGGAAGAGGTAGCCCTGCCGCGGCAGCGTCCGGATCCACTCGCGGCCGGCTTCGCCCAGCGCGTGCCGGATCTCCTTGACGCACTGGACGATGGAGTCCTCCGTGACCACCACGTCGGGCCACAGCTTCTCCAGCAGTTCGTCCTTGCCCACCACGCGGCCCTGCTGCTGCACGAGGTACGCAAGCAGGGCTGCCGTGCGCGGGCGCAGGTGCGTCGTGCGGCCGTCGAGGCAAAGCTCGCCCGTCAGGGGGTCGAACAACCCGTGACCCACCCGCAGCTTGCGCTCGCCCGGTGCGTTCATCCCACGACGCGTTGGAGTTGGTCGCAGGATTTTGCGCGGCGGTGGCGCAGCGGCTTTGAGTTACGGCAAGAAATGCCGCGGAAGGGTCAACCCTTGAGCCCCTTCGCCGCGACGTCGAGGATCTCCTTCGTCGTCGCGCCCTTCAGGCACAGCGCGCCCAGCAGCTGCCCGGACGCGCCCAGATGGTGCCGCTCGCCGTCCGCGCCTTCGCCCTCGACCAGCTCGGTGGCAACACCGAGCGATTTCAGCTTGCGCGCAAGGGGCTGCTGCGTTTCCCAGGGTGTGTTCGAGTCGCGCGGGTCGCCGAGCACGAAGACGCGCAGCTTCGGGTGGAACGCACCGGGCTGCAGGTGCTCCACCGGCTCGTACGAATCGCTGAAGCCGGTCAGGTCGCGCTTGAAGCCCTTGACCTCCCACCGCGCACGCGGCGACGACACGGCCGACGTCGGCACGGCACACGCGATGTCCTGCCGCCAGCCGAGCAGCGACGCCACGGTGTGCCCGCCGCCCGACTGCCCAACGAGCGCGAACTCCTCGATGCCGTGCTTCTGCTTGATCGCATCCACCGCGGCCTGCATCAGCCTTGCCTCCGGCTCGCGGCGCCGTTCGCGATGGGTGCCCGACGAGCCGAAGATGCCAGGCCGCGTGAGCAGGAGAAAGGGCGTGCCGAGCTTCGTTTGCATCTGATGCGCGATCTTCTGCATGTCGGAAGGCCGGCGCCGCGTGTACGAAGGATCGACCCCGCTGCCGACCAGCTGGTCGCCGGGCATGTAGACCACCACCGATTTCGCGCGGTCGCCGTCGAAGCCCGCGAACCAGTAACGGATGCATTCGGCCGCGCCGCCGGCGGCGCGCGCCCACACGGCGGGCGAGACCTTCGCGCATTCCTGCTCGGTCGCCTGCACACCCCGGCTCGCCTGTTCGGCGGTGAAATGGGCGTCGCCGGTGGGGAAGGGTACGCGCTGGGCATGGGCGGCGAGGGCAAGGAAGACGGGGAGGACTGCAAGGTACTTCATGGCCCCGCAGTGTCCGGCTCATCCGCGGCAGAGACAAGGGGGAAGCCCGGCAGGTCGTCGGCCCCATCCGACGCCATCTGTCGCCGCAGGGGGTGACGCGCGCCGCCCGGCTGGGGCACCATAGCGGAATGGCCAAGCACAAGCCCCTCGTCTGGCTGCCCGCCTGCCACCGCAACCTCGACCTTGCGGACCCCGGCGGCTACACGGTGCTCGCCGACCGCTACGCGGCCGCCGTCACGTCGCTCGGCCTGCAGCCTGTGCTGTTCCCGATGGCCGACGCGGAGGACGTGCCCAACATGCTGCCGCTCGTGGACGGCGTGCTGCTGACGGGCTCGCCTTCGAACGTCGAAGCGTCGCGTTTCGGCGCGACCCCGCTCGAAACCGACCTGCTGGACCCGCGCCGCGACGCGCTGACGATGGCGCTCGTGCGCACGGCGATCGTGGAAGGCGTGCCGCTCTTCGGCGTGTGCCGAGGCCTGCAGGAAATGAACGTCGCGCTCGGCGGCAGCCTCTACCAGCGCGTGCACACCGACCCCGGCATGCTGGACCACCGCGAACCGGACGACGAGCCGCTCGAAGTGCAGTTCGCCGAGCGGCACGAGGTGATCCTCGAGCCCGACAGCATGTTCGCCGAGTGGGCCGGCGGCACGCGCGCGATGGTGAACTCGCTGCACGGACAGGGGATCAAGGAGCTGGGGCGCAGCATGGTGGCCGAGGGCCGCGCGCCCGACGGGCTGGTCGAGGCGGTGCGCATCAAGGACGCGCGCGCCTTCGCATACGGCGTCCAGTGGCACCCGGAGTGGCGGCACGAAACCAACCGCTTCTACGACCGCACGCTCAAGGCCTTTGCGCGGGCCTGCTCCGAATACCGCGCGAAGAAGGACGCTGCATGAGTGGACCGGTTCCGGCCGTGTGGGTGGTCGCGAGCCACCGCATGCTCAAGAACCCGAACGACCACGACCAGCGCTACACGCTCGTGGACGAGGCCGGCCAGCTGACCGTGCTGAACGAAGGCCTGCAGCCGATGACCTACCCCCGCGCGCCGCTGGACCGCGTCGAAGCGCTGCTGGACACCGTGGACGGCATCCTGCTCGGCGGCTCCGACACCAATGTGCACCCGCACCTGTACGGCGAAGAGCCGCACCACGAAGGCATGCTGTTCGACCACGAGCGCGACGAGCTGGCGCAGGCGCTCATCCGGCTTGCGATCGCCAAGCGCGTGCCGATCATCTCGTTCTGCCGCGGCTGCCAGGACTTCAACGTCGCCATGGGCGGCAGCCTGCACCAGTGCCTGCAGGACCAGCCGGGCCGCGTGAAGCACTGGGAAGACCCCGACGAGGAAATCGACGACCAGTACGCCGAGCGGCACTTCGTCACCACGGTGCTGGGCGGCGAGCTGGAGCGCATCACCGGCATGCACCGTTTCCCGGCGAGCTCTTTGCATGCGCAGGGCGTGAAAGAACTCGGCCAGGGGCTGGTGGCCGAAGCCCATGCGGACGACGGGTTGGTGGAAGCCTTCCGCTGGCACGACCCGTCGCTCTTCGCATGGGGCTTCCAGTTCCACCCCGAGTGGGGCTGGCGCTGGCACCCGGCCTACCACCGCATCATGGACGCCTACGTGGCCGCCTGCTGGCAGCACTTCAGCGCGCGGACAGGAGCGCCCGTGCCAGTTCCGCAAACCCCGCACCCGCCTCAGATGGCGTGACCCACGCGGGGCTCTGGCCCGGCGGCAGCTTGAATTTCTTCACGTTGGCCACCCCGACGGCGTGCGGCAGGTACGAGAACATCGGCGCGTCGTTCGGCGAATCGCCCGCGAAAGTGACGCGCTCCTTCTCCGCTTCCAGTTCCATGCCGCAGCGCTCGCGCATGTAGAGGTGCGCCATCGACAGCTTGTCGTAGCTGCCGAACCAGCCGTTCACGTGGATCGAGCTGACCTTGGCGGTCATGCCCGCATCTTCCATGAGCTGCACGATCCGCTGCACCGAGCTTTCGGGCAAGGCGGGCACGTCCTCGCAGAAATCGATGGCGATGTCGTAGAGGCGGCAGAACTGGTCGGAGGCGATGGCGCAGCCGGGCACCTCGCGCAGGATGCGGGCCTGCACCTCGGCCATCTTCGCGGCGTTGACCGCGCGCGTGGCTTCGTCGGTGACGTGGCGCGACCTCAGCTTGCGCGCTTCGTGGTCGTACCAGAAGTAGAACGCGCCGTTCTCGCCGATCACGGCGTCCACCGGCCACATGCGGGCGATGTGGTCGCACCAGCCGGCGGGGCGGCCGGTGACGAGCACGACGCGCACGCCGGCGGATTGCAGCGACTGCAGCGCACCGTACGCTTCCACCGTGAGCTTGCCCTCGGTGGTGAGCGTGTCGTCGATGTCGCTGAAGACGGTGTGGATGCCGGCGGCGACTTCGCGCGGCATGTCGGCCAACGGCCGCATCGCGTCACGAGCCATGGAGCGCCAGGCCCGCGTGCTCGCGCAGCAGGTGGAAGTGGATCTTCGGGAAGCGCTCCTGCGCGAGGCGCACGTCGTAGGGCGAGGTGCAGAGAAACGCCAGCGCATCGGCCGCGTCCAGCGCCATGCGCTGCGGGTACGCGTCGGTGAACGTCTTCAGTTCGGCGGGCGTGTCCGCGGTGATCCAGCGCGCCCCGGTGTAGGGGCAGGACTCGAGCCGCACGTCGCAGTCGTACTCGGTCTTCAGGCGGTGCTGCACCACTTCGAACTGCAGCTGGCCGACCGCGCCGAGCAGCATCGGGCCGCCGATCTGCGGGCGGAAGACCTGGATCGCGCCCTCTTCACCGAGTTGCGCGAGGCCTTGCTGCAGCTGCTTCGTACGCAGCGGGTTCTTCAGGATCACGACCTGGAACAGCTCCGGCGCGAAGAAAGGCAGGCCGGTGTACTGCAGGTTCACCGTGCCATCCGTGATCGTGTCGCCCAGCTGCACGCCGCCGTGCGTGGTGAAGCCGATGATGTCGCCCGCATAGGCTTCGTCGACCGCTTCGCGCCGCTGCGACATGAAGGTCACGACCGACGTCGGCCGCAGCTCCTTGGACGTGCGCTGCACCTTCAGCTTCATGCCCGGCGTGAACTTGCCCGAGGCCATGCGCACGAAGGCGATGCGGTCGCGGTGCGACGGGTCCATGTTGGCCTGCACCTTGAAGACGACGCCGGAGAACGCGTCGTCGTCCGGCTTCATCACCTTTTCCTGCACCTGCTTGCCGACCACGACGCTGCTCTTGCGCGGCTGCGGCGGAGGCGCCAGGTCCACCAGCGCATCCAGCACTTCCATCACGCCGAAGTTGTTGACGGCGGAGCCGAAGAACACGGGTGTCTGTTTCGCCGCGAGGAAGGCTTCGTGGTTCCACTCCGGCGACGCGCCCGCGGCGAGCTCCATGCTCTCGGCCGCGTGCTCGTACTCGGCGCCGAAACGCTTCTTCAGTTCTTCCGCGTCGGCGAGGGGGATCGTGTCGAAGTCCTGCGGCCTGCGCTCGCTGCCGGACTCGAACACCGTCATCGCCTGCGTGCGCAGGTTCATGATGCCCCCGAAGCTCTTGCCCTTGCCGACCGGCCAGGTCATGGGCACGCAAGGCATGCCGAGTTCGCGCTCCACCTCGTCGAGGATGTCCAGCGGCTCGCGCACCTCGCGGTCCATCTTGTTGACGAAGGTGATGATGGGCGTGTCGCGCTGCCGGCACACCTCGATCAGGCGCTTGGTCTGCGCTTCCACGCCGTTTGCGGCGTCGATCACCATCAGCGCGGAGTCGACGGCCGTGAGCACGCGGTACGTGTCCTCGGAGAAGTCCTTGTGGCCGGGCGTGTCGAGAAGGTTGACCACGTGGTCGCGATACAGCATTTGCATGACGGACGAGGCCACCGAGATGCCGCGCTGCTTCTCGATCTCCATCCAGTCGCTGGTGGCGTGGCGGCTCGCCTTGCGGCCCTTCACCGCGCCCGCGATCTGGATGGCGCCGGAGAACAGCAGCAGCTTTTCCGTGAGCGTGGTCTTGCCCGCGTCGGGGTGCGAGATGATGGCGAAGGTGCGGCGCCGCCGGGTTTCGGCCGTATACGACATGGCGGGGAAAAGCTAGGATTATCGCGAAATGAGCTGCCGAGCTGCCTTCGCCCTCGCCGCCGCCCTCGGCGCGGCGCTGCCGGCGGGTGCCCAGCCGCAGCTGGGCTCCAACGAGGTGGTGTTCAAGAGCTCGAACTGGTCGGTGATCCGCACCGTGCGCCGCAGCGGCGCGGTCGCGTGCACCGGCTTCTACCAGGACAAGCGCGACATCCAGCTGAGCGAGGACGCGCTGGCCGTCTTCTTCGGCAATGGTCTCAAGCAGGTGGTCACGCGCTACGGCGACGACCTCTCGCAGGCGCCGCGGCCGCCGACGGCCGCGGAGATCGATGCGCGTTCCGTCGTCGTCACCGGCCCCGCCTTCGAGAAGCTCGTGAACCATCGCCGTTTTGCCGTCGAAGTGGAGACCGAGACCGGCCGCAAGGGCGTGAACCTGCGGCTGCAAGGTTTCCCGGAGGCGCTGGCCAACATCAAGCAGGGTTGCCCGGTGCCTGGCCAGCCTGTCGCGGTGATGTGCCCGCCGCAGTTGCTGGAGCGCATGCGCGCCAACGGCGTGACGGCCGACCAGGTGCGCAAGATCTGCTACTGAAACGGTGCTGTTGAGGTAGGCTCGCGGCTCCATGGAGCTGTTCCGCCACCCCGCCTTCATCCGCTACTGGGCGGCGCGCGTGACGGGCGGCGCGGCCAACCAGGTGCTGCTGCTGGCGATCGGCTGGCACATGTACCAGCTCACGGGCAGCGCATGGGACCTCGGGATGGTGGGGCTGCTGCAGTTCGCTCCGTCCATTGCAGTGGCGCTGCCTTCCGGCCACCTTGCCGACCGCGTGAATCGCCTGCGCATCGTGCAGGTCTGCCAGGCGGCGCACGCCGCAGCCGCGCTGATCATGGCGGTTGCCACGCTGCGCGGGTGGATCAGCCCGGCGCTGCTCTACGGCGTGTCGATCCTGCTGGGCACGGTACGGCCGTTCCAGATGGCGGCTTCCACCGCGATCATCCCCGCGCTGGTGCCCACGGAGCTGCTCCCGCGCGCCACCGCATTTGCCGCCGCGGGGTTTCAGGCGTCGACGATCGCGGGGCCGGCGATCGGCGGGCTGCTGTTCGTCGCCGGGCTCGACGTCGTCTATGCGACCTGCGCGGGCGTGTTCACCGTGGCGACGCTTCTTCTCTTCGGGGTCCGCTACGAGCACGTGCCGCCGCCGCGCGAGCCGGTGACGATGCAGTCGCTGCTGGCTGGCTTGTCCTTCATCGGCGCGAACAAGGTGCTGCTGGGCGCCGTGACGCTGGACCTGTTCGCGGTGCTGCTGGGTGGCGCCACCGCGCTGCTGCCGATCTACGCGCAGGACATCCTGCATGTCGGCCCCGAGGGCCTGGGCATGCTGCGCGCGGCGCCCGCCATGGGCGCGCTCGTGGTGGCGGTGGCGCTGGCGCGTAAGCCGCTGGCGCGGCACGTGGGGCGCAAGCTGATGGTGTCCGTGGCCGCATTCGGTGTGTTCATCGTGGTGTTCGGCGTGTCGCGGAATTTCTGGCTGTCGATGGCGGCGCTGGCCGCGTCGGGCGCCGCCGACATGGTGAGCGTGGTCGTGCGGCAGACGCTGGTGCAGCTGGAGACGCCAGATGCGATGCGCGGGCGCGTCGCGGCCGTGAGCAGCCTGTTCATCGGGGCCAGCAACCAGCTGGGCGAATTCGAATCCGGCGCGACCGCGGCACTCATGGGGCCGGTGGCGTCCGTGGTTGTCGGCGGCGTCGGCACCGTCCTCGTTGCGGCCGCATGGGCGAAGCTGTTCAAGGGGCTCGCCGGGCGCGACCGCTTCGCGTAGAGTGCGCAGGCGAAGGAGGCTTCCCGCATGCGTGCCATCGCCATCGCCGCCGCGTTCGCCGCAATTGCTGCCGCCGCGCAGCAGCGTCCCAACGAGGTGATCTACAAGTCCGAGGACTGGAACGTGGTGCGTTCGGTGCGCGACGCCGGCAACGTGGTCGCGTGCACCGGCTTCTACAGGCACAACCCGCGCGTGCAGCTCAGCCGGGACACCTTCATCGTCAAGCTGCCCAAGGAAGCCCACGTGCGCAGCGTGGCGCTGGGGTTCGGGCGCGGCGAACTGCGGCCGCCGCGGCCGCTGACGTCGGCGGAGCAAAGCCTTGGCGCAGTCGTGCTCGAGGGCGCCGACTTCGAGCAGATGGTCAAAAGCAGGATGCTGTTCGTGCTGATGGAGCACGGCGACGGCAAGAAGCCGCTGCGGTTCGACCTGCGCACGATCGAGCCGGCGCTGGCGGCGATCCGTGACTGCAAGCCGGGCTAGACGCGGCGTGGCGCGCGATAATGTGAACGTTCGCTCGCATTCCCTCGCACCCATCGTGAAGAACGACGCCCACGACATCCGACACCAGCCCGCGTACGGGTTGAGCGAGGCCGCGCGCTATGTCGGGCTGCCTGCGCCAACTCTGCGCACCTGGGTGGCCGGGCGTACGGACCGGGACCGTTTCCAGCCGCTGATCCGGCCCGCTTCACGCGAACCCTTGCAGCTCTCGTTCTACAACCTTGTCGAGGCTCACGTGCTGCGTTCACTGCGTACCGCGCACGAGGTGTCGATGCCGGACCTGCGAAAGGCGTTGGCATATTCGGAGAAGGAACTCGGAATCCAGCGCCTTCTGCTGCGGCCGGAACTGCGCACGACGGCCGGAGAAGTCTTCCTGGACCGCTACGGCAAGCTGATCAATCTCACCCGCTCCGGCCAACTCGCCATGCGTGAGATGCTGAAGCGCTACCTGCAGCGCGTCGAGTGGGACCGCTGGAGCTTCCCGGTGCGGTTGTACCCATTCCTCGCGACGGGTGAGCAGGCCACCATGCCCATCGCAATCGACCCGAAGATCGCCTTCGGCCGGCCCATCCTGATGCGCGTCGGTGTCTCGACTGCCGCGATTGCAGATCGCATCGACGCGGGCGAGTCGGTCGACGGTGTTGCCGATGACTATGATCTTTCGCCCGACGAAGTCCAACAAGCCGTGCTGTACGCCCGCGCCGCGTGAGCAGGGCCTGGTTCACGGACCGGGACCTCGGGAAGCAGTTTCCACGCATCCTGACTGAAGCCGGTCTTGCCGTGCACAGGCACGGCGATCTCTTTCCCCCGGACGGCAGCGATGAGCAGTGGCTGGAGCATTGCGGACGCAATGGCTTGGCGGCAATCACACATAACAGCCGCATTCGCTACGTGCCGAACGAGCTGGCCGCTGTCGTGCGCTTCAAGGTGCATCTGGTGGTGGTCGTCGGCAAGGCCACGACGGCGGAGCTGGCGCGCAACTTCGTCAACAGCGTCGAGCGTGTCGAGGCGTTGCTCACCGGACATACCGCGCCCGTGATCCTGAAAGTCTACCGTGCGTCACCCGCCGAGTTGCATGCGAATCCCGCGGCTCCAGGGCGGGTCGAGGTGTGGTTTCCAAAGGGGTAGCTCAATGGTCAATGGTCAGGCGCGGAACACCTTCGCCAGCTCGAACGGTGTTGTCACTTCGAGCTGGTCATAGCGGCAATCCTCGGGCGGCTTGTCCGGCCGCCAGCGCAGGAACACCGCCGCATGGCGGAAGCGCATGCCCTGGAGGTGGTCGTACTTCACTTCGGCTACGCGCTCGGGGCGCAGCGGCTCCCAGCTCAGGTCCTTGCCGCCGCTCCAGCGGCTTTGCGCGCCGGGCATGCGCTGTTCGTCTCCCACCACCGCCTGCGCCCATTTGCGCCACGGGTGGTCCTTCAGCGCGTTCTTGCGCAGCGGTTGCAGCTCGCGGGCGAGTTCCTCGCGCATCTCCATCTTGAACGAGGACGTGACGCCCACGTGGTGCAGCACCCCACTGTCGTCGTAGAGCCCGAGCAGCAGCGAGCCGACGGCGTCTTCGCGGTCCTTGTACCAGCGGAAGCCGGCCACCACGCAGTCGGCCGTGCGGGAGTGCTTGATCTTGAGCATCGCGCGTTTGGCGGGCTGGTAGGGCGCGGATTCCAGCTTCGCGATGACGCCGTCCAGGCCCGCACCCTCGAACTCGTTCAACCACTTCAGCGCCTGCTCGCGGTCGCGCGTGACGGGTGTCAGGTGAAGCGGCGGCTTGGGCTTGCCGAGCAGCCTTTCGAGCCGCTCGCGGCGTTGCGATTGCGGCAATGCCATGGTCGACTTGCCGCCGGCTGCGAGCAGGTCGAAAGCGACGTACGAAGCGGGTGTTTCCTTGGCGAGCCGTGCGATGCGCGAGGCGGCGGGGTGGATGCGCTGCTGCAGCGCGTCGAAGTCCAGGCCGTGCGGCGTGGCGATGACGATTTCGCCGTCGAGGATGCAGCCCTTGGGGAGCAGCTCGACGAGCGCTTTTTCAAGCTCGGGGAAGTAGCGGTTGAGCGGCTTGAGGTCGCGGCTTTGAATGACAACGCCCTCGTGGTTGCGAAACACGAGGGCGCGGAAGCCGTCCCACTTGGGTTCGAAGAGATAGCCGGGCTCGGTGGGGATCGCGTCGGCGATCTTGGCGAGCATGGGTTCGATCGGACGGGGCAGCATGTTCACCACCCTGAAAGTCTAAGCCCACGCGCGCGAAATCTTTACGCCAATCCTTGTTCTCGCAAGCGGTCCAGGGTGTCCGGGGCGATGAGCTCAACGTTCGCCCTTTGAAATTCTGCCTTGGCGGCTGCGAGCGCCTCTTTGGCCCTCTCGTGTTTGATCGTCAGATCGACCAGCTTCCTTGCTGCGGGCGTAAGTGCCGCTTCAGCCGTTTGCAACTTTGCAGACAGTGGAGGGAGGATGCCGTCCCGCACCGTCAGGATCTGGATTTCCTGATTGCTCTCCCAACTGGCATAAGCGGTGTGGTACGCGTCGGCCATCGTCTTGGTGTTCGGGTCGGCTTGAGCCCGAGCCTGGGTGAGAGCCTGGCGAGTGTCAGAAACTCCCCTCTCTGCGAGTTGCACCCGGGTCTTCAACTCGCCAAGGATTGCTTCCCGATCGGGTCGAGCCGACCGTTCAGCCGGCCCGTGCCCTTCCTTGCTGTCCCGGCCGCGCACACTCGCGGTCGGGTTCGTTGTCACGTCGTCTCTCAGGAAGCCCGCATCCGCCAACGTGTTCCTCAAGTCCCTGCTCGTAGGCAGGCCCTGGTTCTGCCGGATTGCGTCGACAGCATCCACGAGCTCTTGCTCTGCTCTGTCGACGTCCAATTGACGAGCCACCATTGCCTTCGCTGCGGGGTACTTATCCAGCGCCGCCTCCGCCTTGACCAGAGCTTTCGGCCGATCCGGAACCGGCGCGGATCCCGATGCACGCGCGCTTTGCGACTGGCGATATGCGTCCGTCTTCATGTAATTGGCCAATTGGCTCGTGTACTCGTCGGCAGCCTTCCTTGCGGCGACGCTCCCCCTGCTCTTGGCGTCGGCGAGATTTTGTCTTGCGGCGTACGCGTTCCTTTCGGCCGCGTCCACGGCGTCCTGCAGATGCGTTGGCAGAGGTTCTCGGGCTGTGCTCGAGCCCGTGGTGGTGGGTTGAGGGGTTACGCTCACCGAACCGGGAGCCGTCCGCGGGACTTGGTTGACTGAACTCATGGGATTTCTCGTTGAAGAAAGGGAGGAAGACGGGTTTGCAATGGCACGCAGCCCGAACCAATCCGTAACGCGGTCGGGCCACGGGTTCCCTCACGCGCGGAATGGCGACAGGAAGTTGCTAAAATGCCCGTCATCCGAGGAGCGTTGCAGCACCCCACGCGGTGCGAGGCTCGGAAATCCGCAACGACGCTCACCCACTGTTCTGTGAGGTGAGACTTCCCCCAGAACGTGATCCAACCCAATCGTATTGGAGCCACGCATGAATGCCGTTCTCAAGCCCGCAGCCACCAGCGACTGCGCCATCGCCGACATCGGCCTCGCCGACTGGGGCCGCAAGGAAATCCGCATCGCCGAAACCGAGATGCCCGGCCTGATGGCGATCCGTGAAGAATTCGCGAAAAGCCAGCCTTTGAAGGGCGCGCGCATCACCGGCTCGCTGCACATGACCATCCAGACCGCAGTCCTCATCGAGACGCTGCAGGCGCTGGGCGCGCAGGTGCGCTGGGCGTCGTGCAACATCTTTTCCACGCAGGACCACGCGGCCGCAGCCATCGCCGCCAGCGGCACGCCGGTCTTCGCCGTCAAGGGCGAGTCGCTGGAGGACTACTGGGAGTACACCCACCGCATCTTCGATTTCGGCGACCAGGGCCCCAACATGATCCTGGACGACGGCGGGGACGCCACGCTGCTGATGCACCTGGGCCAGCGCTGCGAGAAGGACCTGTCGCTGATCGACACGCACAGCAGCGAAGAAGAGCGCATCCTCCACGCCGCCATCCGCAAGAAGCTGAAGGAAGACTCGACCTGGTACTCGCGCAAGGCGAAGGAAATCATCGGCGTCACCGAAGAAACGACGACCGGCGTGCACCGCCTGCAGGACATGGCCAACAAGGGCCTGCTGAAGTTCCGCGCGATCAACGTCAACGACTCGGTCACGAAGAGCAAGTTCGACAACCTGTACGGCTGCCGCGAGTCGCTGGTCGACGGCATCAAGCGCGCGACCGACGTCATGGTGGCGGGCAAGGTGGCCCTCGTCTGCGGCTATGGCGACGTGGGCAAGGGCAGCGCGCAGGCACTGCGTGCGCTCTCCGCGCAGGTGTGGGTCACGGAGATCGACCCCATCAACGCGCTGCAGGCCGCCATGGAAGGCTACCGCGTGGTCACGATGGACTACGCCGCCGACAAGGCCGACATCTTCGTGACGGCCACGGGCAACCGCGACGTCATCACCTTCGCGCACATGGCGAAGATGAAGGACCAGGCGATCGTCTGCAATATCGGCCACTTCGACAACGAGATCGACGTCGCGTCGCTCGAGAAGCAGTGCAAGTGGGAAGAGATCAAGCCGCAGGTGGACCACGTCATCTTCCCGGACGGCAAGCGCATCATCCTGCTGGCCAAGGGCCGCCTCGTGAACCTGGGCTGCGCCACCGGCCACCCCAGCTACGTGATGTCGTCGTCGTTCGCCAACCAGACGCTGGCGCAGATCGAGCTGTTCACCAAGCCGGATGCGTACGAGTCGGGCAAGGTCTACGTGCTGCCGAAGCACTTGGACGAGAAGGTCGCCCGCCTGCAGCTGTCGAAGCTGCGTGCCGAGCTCACCGTGCTGACCGACGCGCAAGCTGCGTACATCGGCGTGGACAAGGCCGGGCCGTTCAAGCCCGACACGTACCGCTATTGATTGGCGGGCGCATGCGCGCCGACCAGCTTCTTGTCGAACGTGGCCTTGCGACCTCGCGGTCGCAGGCGCAGCGCCTCATCGCGGGTGGCGTGCGCTGGTTCGACGGGCGCGAGTGGAAAGCAGTTGCCAAGAACGGCGACGAGGTTCCACAAGCGGCGCAGGTCGAGCTGCTCGACACCGCCGAGTCCCGCTACGTCTCGCGCGGCGGGCTCAAGCTCGAAGGTGCGCTTCGTTCGGCGGCGCTGGACGTGCAAGGCTGGAAATGCCTCGACCTCGGCCAGTCCACCGGCGGCTTCACCGACTGCCTGCTGCAGCACGGTGCGGCGCAGGTGGTGGGTGTCGACGTCGGCCACGGCCAGTTGCACGAGAAGCTGCGGGGCGATGCGCGGGTCGTGGCCCACGAAAAGCTCAACGCGCGCGAGCTGGACGCAGCGAAGGTCGGCGAAGGCTTCGACCTCGTGACCGGCGACCTGTCGTTCATCTCGCTCACGCTCGTGCTGCCGGCCGCGGCGCCGCTGCTGAAGCGGGGTGGCACTCTGCTGATGCTCGCCAAGCCGCAGTTCGAGCTGCAGCCGGGCGACGTCGGCAAAGGCGGCATCGTGCGCGATGCGTCGCTCTACTCGCGGGTCGAGCGGAAGCTGCGCGACGCGTGCGAGGCCGCGGGCCTGCGCGTCGAAGGTTGGTACGGAAGTGCGATCGCGGGTGGCGACGGCAACCGCGAATTCTTCATCCATGCAAGGAGGCAGGCGTGATGCTGCCCATCAGTCTCGAATTCTTCCCCCCCAAGACGCCCGAAGGCGTCGAAAAGCTGCGGGGCGTGCGCAAGCAGCTCTACGCACTCAAGCCCGAGTTCTGCTCCGTGACCTTCGGTGCGGGCGGCTCCACGCAGGAGGGCACGCTGCAATCGGTCAAGGAGATCATGGCCGAGGGCGTGGCCGCGGCGCCGCACCTGTCGTGCATCGGCCAGACACGCGAGACCATCCGCGACCGCCTGGCCGCATACATGGCCGCCGGCATCAAGCGAATCGTCGCGCTTCGGGGCGACCTGCCCAGCGGTTATGGCATCGGCGGCGAGTTCCGCTATTCAAGCGATCTGGTGGCGTTCATCCGCGCGGAGACCGGCCGGCACTTCCACATCGAGGTGGCGGCGTATCCGGAGATGCATCCGCAGGCGAAGTCGCCGGTGTCGGACCTCGAAGCCTTCATCGCGAAGGTGGAGGCGGGCGCCGACTCGGGCATCACGCAATACTTCTTCAACGCGGATGCGTATTTCCGGTTCATGGATGAGCTCGGCAAGCGCGGCGTGCTGGTTCCGGTGGTTGCAGGCATCATGCCGATCACCAACTCCACCCAGCTCATGCGTTTTTCCGACAACTGCGGCGCCGAGATCCCGCGCTGGATCCGCACCCGTTTGCAAAACTTCGGCGACGACAGCGCGTCGATCAAGTCGTTCGGCGCGGACGTCGTCGCGGCGCTGTGCGAGCGGCTGCGCGACGGCGGCGCGCCGGGCTTCCACTTCTACACGATGAACCAGGCCACCGCGACAGCGGAAATCTGCCGGAGGCTGGCGGCGTGAAGCGGCTCGCGGCGCCCGTCGTGGCCGTGATGCTGCTCGTTGCCGCGTGGGCCGTGCCTGCGCAGGAGCTGCCGGGCGAGTCGCCCGGGGCGCCGGCCGGCGTGGAGGTGCCGGGAGCCCCGCCCGAAAGCGGCCCGCCCTCACCGGCCACGCCGGAGGAGGGCGACGCGCCGGCCGCGATCGGGCAGGGCGGCGACCCGTCCGCGCAGCCCGCCGACCCGGAGGCCGCCCAGCCGCATGACCGCGGCGTCGCCTCCTGGTACGGCCCGCGCTTCCACGGCCGCCGCACGGCGAGCGGCGAGCGCTTCGACATGCACGCGCTGACGGCGGCTCACCCGACGCTGCCTTTCGGCACGGTGGTGCGCGTCGAGAACCCCGACGACGGCCGCAGCGTGGAGGTGCGCATCAACGATCGCGGGCCGCACATCAAGCAGCGCATCATCGATTTGAGCCGCGCGGCGGCGCGCGCGCTTGGCATGCTCGACGCGGGCGGCGGGCTCAGGGAAGTGGTGCTGCGCATCATCAAGCGGCCGACGCAATGACCTCGGGCGCCGTGCGCAGCGACTGCGCGAGGTAGCTGGCCCCCAGCGGCCGCGCGCGCCAGGGGCCGAGTCCGTGACTTCCTAGCGTTGCACCCAGCGTTGCCGCGTCCATAGGGCTGGATTCTGCGGCGAATGCCTTGGTACTATTACGGGTGGAAGGGATGACGATGAGAACGATCCTCTGCCTGGGCGTGCTGTTGCTGGCCGCCGGCAGCGCCGCTGCCCAGAACCGCTACCAGTGCCGCACCTCCAGCGGCGCCACCTACCTCTCGGACCGGCCGTGCAGCGGCGAGAGCGGCATGGTCTATTACGGCCCCGCGCCGAGTTCGCCGACGTACACCCCGGCGATGCCGCGCCTGGGCGAGGCACCCGGGCACCTGCGCTACATGAGCGCGCGTTGCAGCGGGCTGCACGACGCCATCCGCACCGCCCCCGCGCGTGGCCTGAAGTCCGACACGCTCTACACCATGCAGCGCGACTACCAGCGCGAGTGCGGCGAGGAGGAGGCGGAGGCGCGCACCCAGTTCAACCGCGACCAGCGCGACCAGCGCCAGCAGAAAGTGGCCGAGCGCCAGTCGCAGGCGCAGGCCGTGGAGCGCACGAAGCAGCAGCAGGCGCAGTGCGACGAGTCGAAGCGCATCCTCGCGATCAAGCAGCGGCGCACGGACTTGAGCGACGGCGAGAAGGCGGACCTGAAGCGCTTCGAAGAGAACTTCAAGTCGCGCTGTTCCTAGTCAGCGCTCGTCGTAGCTGACGACCACTTTCTTCGTGAGCGGCCGCGACTGGCACGTGAGCACGAACCCGCGCTCCATCTCGGCGGCTTCGAGCGTGTAGTTCTTCTCCATCTCCACCTTGCCTTCGATCACGCGCGCGCGGCAGGTGCAGCACACGCCGCCTTTGCACGAGTAGGGCAGGTCCAGGCCCGCTTCCAGCGCGACGTCGAGCACGCGGTCGCCGTCGGCCATGGCGAGATGGTGGGTCTTGCCGTCGAGGATCACTTCCAGCTCGTGCGACGCCTGCTCGGGATGCTCCCTGGCGATCGAGCGCGGCGCGCTGGTCGGCGCGGGCGCACCCGGCGTGAAGAAGCGCTCGGTGTGCACGCGCTCGCGCGGCACGCCGGCCTGGTGCAAGGCGCGCTCGCAGCCGTCGATCATCCCTTCGGGGCCGCAGATGAAAGCCTCGTCGATGTCGGAGGCGGGCAGCAGCGCCTGCAGCAGCTCGCGCACCTTGGCTTCGTCGAGGCGGCCGTGCAGCAGCTCCACTTCGGTGGGCTGGCGCGACAGCAGGTGGATGAGCGTGAGGCGCGAGGTGTAGCGGTCCTTCAGGTCCTGCAGCGCCTCGTTGAACATGATCGTGTTCACGCGCTGGTTGCAGTAGACCAGCGTGAAGCGCGAATCGGGTTCGGCCGCGAGCGTGCTCGAGATGATCGACAGGATGGGGGTGATGCCCGAGCCCGCGGCGAACCCGACGCGGTGCCGCGCGTCGGCAGCGCGCAAGGTGAAGCGGCCGTCGGGTGGCATCACGTCGAGCGTCGTGCCTTCGCGCAGGTGGCTCACGGCCCAGCGCGAGAACACGCCGCCTTCCACCGGCTTGATGCCGACTTCGATCTCGCCGTCCGTGTCGTAGCGCTGGTGCGCGCTGCAGATGGAGTAATTGCGGCGCACGTCGTGGCCGTCGATCATCGCCCGCAACGTGAGGAACTGGCCGGGCCGGAAGTCGAAGTCCTTCTTGAGGCTTTCCGGCACATCGAACGTGATGGCAGCGGCACCCGCGGCATCGGGCGTCACGCGCTTGATCTTCAGGGGATGGAAATGGAGCGCCATCAGTAAGGCTTGAAGTGGTCGAAGGGCTCGAGGCAGTCGAGGCACTTGTAGAGAGCCTTGCACGCGGTGGAGCCGAAGTGCGAGGTTTCGGTGGTGTTGTGCGAGCCGCAGTGCGGGCAAGGCACGCTCTCGCCCATCGCAGGAGCACGGCGGCGTGCGAACTGCACGACGCTGGCGGCGCTCTGACCCGGCGGGGCAATGCCGAACTCGCGCAGCTTGGTGCGCGCTTCCGGCGTGATCCAGTCGGTGGTCCACGCGGGCGCGAGCCGAGTGACGACGCGGGCGCGCAGGTTGTGCGATTGCAGCAGCGCACGCACGTCGTGCTCGATCTGGTCCATCGCCGGGCAGCCGTTGTAGGTGGGCGTGATCACCACCTCCAGCTCGCCACCCGCGGACTCGTTCACTTCGCGCAGGATGCCCAGCTCGCGGATGCTCACGACCGGGATCTCCGGGTCGGGCACCTGTTCGAGCAGTTGCCAGGCCTGCTCGGTGGCTGTGGTCACCACGTTGCCCCGGGGTGCTGGCGGGCGAGCGATTGCATCTCCGCCAGCACGTAGCTGAGGTGCTCCGAATGCAGGCCGACCTTGCCGCGCGGCACGTAGCCCTTGGCGTCAGGGCGCACGAGCGTCGCTTCGCGCAGCGTCTCGTCGACTTCGGCTTCCCACGCCTCGCGGATCGAGGCCGTGTCCACGCCGGTGCCGTCGCGCACGGCCTGCTCTTCGTGCGGCGAGGCGGTCCAGAACTCCTGCGTGTACGGCAGCAGGTGCTCGAACGCGGCCTGCATGCGGCGCTGCGATTCGGCGGTGCCGTCACCGAGCCGGATCACCCAGTCGCGCGCATGGCGCAGGTGGTAGCGCGTTTCCTTCAGCGACTTCGCGGCGATGGCGGCGAGCTGCTCGTCTTTCGACGACTGCAGCGCCTCCCACAGCAGCAGCATGAACGCGCTGTAGAGGAAGTTGCGTGCGATCGTGGTGGCGTAGTCGCGGTCCGCGATGGCGGTGCCGGCCAGCGGGCCATGGTGCGGCAGTTCGACGAGCGTGTGGTTGCGGAACTCGTGCGAGTCGCGGAAGTACGCGAGCGTGTCTTCCGTCGCGCCGTTGCCGAGGATCGATGCCGCGTGCTGGTAAAGCAGGCGCGCCTGCCCGATCAGGTCGAGGCTGATGTTCGCGAGCGCGATGTCCTCTTCCAGCACGGGGCCGTGCCCGGTCCACTCGGCGTTGCGCTGGCCGAGGATCAGGGCGTTGTCCGCGAGGTGCAGCAGGTACTCGACGGGCGCCTTCACATGTGCCCCACTTCGTCGGGGATCTCGTAGAACGTCGGGTGGCGGTAGATCTTGTCGGCCATCGGCTCGAACAGCTCCGCCTTCTCGTCGGGCAGCGACGCGGTGATCGCCGAAGACGGCACCACCCAGATGCTCACGCCTTCCTGGCGGCGCGTGTACACGTCGCGCGCCATCTGCAGCGCCTGCTGCGCGTCGGCGGCGTGCAGGCTGCCGCAGTGCTTGTGTTCCAGGCCCTGCTTGCTGCGGACGAACACTTCCCAGAGGGGCCACTCGTTGCGGGCGTCTGCGCTCATGCTGCTTCCTTCATCTGCCGCGCCTTCTGCTTGCGCGCATGGGCCAGCGCGGCGTCGCGCACCCACTGGCCCTGTTCGTGCGCCTTCACGCGGGTGGCGAGGCGCTCCTTGTTGCACGGGCCGTTGCCGTTGACCACGGCCCAGAAGTCGTCCCAGTCGATCGCGCCGTATTCCCAGTGGCCGGTCGCTTCGTTGAACTTCAGGTCGGGGTCGGGCACGGTGACACCGAGGATCTCCGCCTGCGGGATCGTCGCGTCCACGAACTTCTGCCGCAGGTCGTCGTTGCTGATGCGCTTGATGCCCCAGCGCATGCTGGTGGCGCTGTTGGGGCTGTCCTTGTCCGGCGGGCCGAACATCGCGAGCACGGGCCACCACCAGCGGTTCACCGCGTCCTGCACCATGTCGCGCTGCGCCTGCGTGCCGCGCATCTGCGTCATGAGCGACTCGAAGCCCTGGCGCTGGTGGAAGCTTTCTTCCTTGCAGATGCGGATCATCGCGCGCGCGTACGGGCCGTAGCTGCAGCGGCAGATGGGGATCTGGTTCATGATCGCCGCGCCGTCGACCAGCCAGCCGATCACGCCGACGTCCGCCCACGTGAGCGTGGGGTAGTTGAAGATGGAGCTGTACTTGGCCTTGCCGGTGTGCAACCCGTCGAGCAGCTGGTCTCGGCTCACGCCCAGTGTTTCGGCTGCGCTGTAGAGGTACAGGCCGTGGCCGCCTTCGTCCTGCACCTTGGCCAGCAGGATGGCCTTGCGCTTGAGCGAGGGCGCGCGGCTGATCCAGTTACCCTCGGGCTGCATGCCGATGATCTCGCTGTGCGCGTGTTGGCTGATCTGCCGCACGAGCGTCTTGCGGTACGCCTCGGGCATCCAGTCCTGCGGCTCGACCTTGCGGTCCGCATCGATCTTCTCGTCGAACGCCACCTGCTCGGCAGAGGCGCCCGCCGGGACCGCCTGCAGCCGCTGCGCGTCCGGCAAATCCATGGCTTGGGTGTACATGGGCCGCAGTATAGCAATTAACCGACCGATCGGTCGGTTAATTTGGATACGTGGAAAGTTCACGGCGGGTACTGTCGGATACACCTGACACGCATGTAGGAAGGAACCGACGCATGTAGGACGCTCTCCATGACCTTCATGTGCCTGAAGAACCGTTCCCGATTCGCTGCCGCGGTTGCCGCCGTCGCCCTCGTCCACGGCGTCGCCTTTGCGGCCAGCCCTTTCAAGAGCGCGCCCTGCGAGGTGCCCGGAATGCGCGAGCTCATCCTGCAGCAGGTGAATGCCGCGCGCTCGCGCGGCTACAACTGCGGCGGCCAGCGCTTCGGCAGCGCGCAGCCGGTGGCGTGGAACGGCCAGCTTTACAGCGCGGCTTCGGGCCACTCGCGCGACATGGCGGAGAACAACTACTTCTCCCACAACGACCGCAGCGGCGCCCAGGCCGAGACGCGCGTCGACAAGGTCGGCTACAAGTGGACCAGCGTTGGCGAGAACATCGCCGCCGGCCAGCAGTACACCGCCGACAACGTGGTGAGCGGCTGGCTCGGCAGCACCGCGCATTGCCGCAACATCATGGATGCCGACTTCACCGAGATCGGCGTGGCGTGCATCGCGCGCCCCGGCACGACGTACGGCAGCTACTGGACGATGGTCCTCGGCCGGCGCACCTAACCCGCGCTTTCAAGCAGGTGCGACTGCCCGCGGCCCTGGCCGAGGGCCTCGACCATCTGCTCCAGCGCGGGCTTCAGGCCCGCCTTCAACGTGTGCGGCGGGTTGATCACGAAGACGCCGCTGGCCGTGAGCCCCGGCCGCTCCGCCTTCGCTTCGGCATGGCCGATGTTCAGCACCGCGTGCAGCCACGGTTTGCCGGCGTTGTTGGTGACTGTCTTCAGTCGGCGCGGCAGGTCGTGCGCCTCCGGCCGCGGGATCACGGGGTACCAGACCATGTAGGTGCCGGTGGCGAAGCGCTTCAACGAGTCCTGCACGCAGGCCGTGACCTTGCCGTAGTCGGTCTTGATCTCGTAGCTCGGGTCGATCAGCACCAGGCCGCGCCGGGAGGGCGGCGGCAGGTGCGCTTTCAAGCCCTCGAAGCCGTCGGCCTTTACCTGCGTGACCATGCGCTGCGCCTCGATCTGCTCCACGTGCGCCGCGAGCGCCTTGCTGTCGGTGGGGTGCAACTCGAACAGCCGCAGCTTGTCCTTCGCTTCCGGCCGCAGCAGCGCCTGGGCGACGAAGGGCGAGCCGGGGTACACCTTGAGCGAACCGGCCTTGTTGAAGCTGGCAACCAGTTCCAGGTAGTCGGCCAGCAGCGGGGCCAGAGGCTCGGGCGGCTGCTGCCTCAGCCGCACGATCCCCTCCGCAGCCTCGCCGGATGTGGCCGCAAAGTCGTCATCCAGCCGGTACAGGCCGGCGCCCGCATGGGTGTCGACCACGGTGATCGCCGTGGGCTTGGCCGTGAGGTGCTTCAGGACGGCGATGAGCACCGTGTGCTTCAGGACGTCGGCGTGGTTACCGGCGTGGAAGCCGTGGCGGTAGCTGAACATCCCCCGATTGTCGTAGAATGGCGGGCTTCGCAGCGCTTTGATGCCCCGCGGCGAAGACTTTTCACACCGCCTAAGAGATCCCCGCCAGAGGGAAGCCGACCGCGGAAAAGGGCACGCCAAACCAAACTCGAGAGTCTTATGACCACACTCAGCGCCAAGCCCGCTGACGTGAAGCACGAGTGGTTTGTGATTGACGCCACCGACAAGGTGCTCGGCCGGGTAGCCAGCGAAGCTGCCCTCCGACTGCGCGGCAAGCACAAGGCCATCTACACGCCTCACGTCGATACCGGCGATTTCATCATCGTCATCAACGCCTCCAAGCTCCGTGTCACGGGCTCGAAGGAAACGGACAAGGTCTACTACCGCCACACAGGTTACCCGGGCGGCATCCGCCAGGCCACGTTCAAGGAAATGCAAGCCAAGCACCCCGGCCGCGCGCTGGAGAAGGCCGTCAAGGGCATGCTGCCCAAGGGCCCGCTCGGCTACGCCATGATCAAGAAGCTGAAGGTGTACGGCGGCGCCGAGCACCCGCACACCGCGCAGCAGCCCAAGCCCCTGGAGATCAAAGCATGATCGGTGAATGGAACAACGGCACCGGCCGCCGCAAGAGCAGCGTGGCCCGTGTCTTCCTCAAGAAGGGCTCCGGCAAGATCACGGTCAACGGCAAGGACATCGCCGAGTTCTTCGGCCGCCAGACGTCGATCATGATCGCGCGCCAGCCCCTCGTGCTCACCGGCAACGAGCAGGCGTTCGACATCCAGGTCAACGTGCACGGCGGCGGTGAATCCGGCCAGGCCGGCGCGGTGCGCCACGGCATCACGCGCGCCCTGATCGACTACGACGCGGCCCTGAAGCCCCAGCTGTCGCAAGCCGGCTTCGTGACGCGTGACGCTCGCGAGGTCGAGCGCAAGAAGGTCGGCCTGCACTCCGCCCGCCGTCGCAAGCAGTTCTCGAAGCGCTAAACAAAGCTTCGCAACTGGCAGGCAAAGCCGCACAAGCCCCAAGCTTGCTGCGGCTTTGTTGTCTGGGGACCCGAGGAGACGATGCGTTTCAAGCTCTGGCGAAGACGCCTCACGATCAGCGCCCCGCGCATGGCGGTGCGCAGCGCCATGCCGTGGCCCATCCGCTGGGCCATGGCGGCCATCGTGCTGGGCTTCTGTGCCGCGATCGCGCTGTGGGCCTTCGAGCTGGGCAAGGACATCGCCGGTCTCGACACCGGCGCCAAGGAGGAGCTCGTCCGCCTGCGCGCCGACATGGCCAAGATGCGCGAGGAGCGCGACAAGGCGCAATCCATCCTCAACACCTCGGCGAGCCTCATCACGACGGAGAAGGCCGCGCAGGAGCGCCTGACAGCACAGATCAAGCAGCTGGAAGCCGAGAACCGCGCGCTGCGCGACGACCTCGGCTTCTTCGAGAAGCTCATCCCGTCCTCCGGCGCCGAAGGCGTGGCCATCCGCGGCCTGCAGGCCGAGGTGATGGCCGGCGGCCAGCTGAAGTGGCAGGTGCTGGTGATCCAGCCCGTGAAGAACGCGCCCGAGTTCCGCGGCAAGATCGAGCTCAGCCTGAGCGGCACGATGGGTGGCAAACCGTGGACCATGCCGGTCGCCGGCAGCCCGCTGCAGGTGCGCCAGTACCGCCGTGTCGAAGGCATGGTGGACATTCCTCCTACAGCAATTGTCAAGAACGTCTCAGCCAAAGTGCTCGACGGTACGGCCACAAAGGCTGTGCAAACGATTACCCTGTGACCTTTCGCGTTGTGGAGCCAAAGACATGTTCGGCAAGAAAGCCCAGCCCCCCATCAAGAGCCTGATCGCAACCGGCAGCCGGATCGAAGGCGACATCAAGTTCACCGAAGGCCTGCGCGTCGACGGCGAGGTGTTCGGCGACATCCGCGCCAACCCCGAATCGTCGAGCCTGCTGGTCATTTCCGAGGCCGCCACCGTGCAGGGCGAGGTCCAGGCGGACCACGTCATCATCAACGGCACGGTCCGCGGCCCCGTCATCGCGCGCGAGCTGCTCGAGCTGCAGCCCAAGGCGCAGATCGAGGGCGACGTCTCCTACCGTGCGCTTGAAATGCACCAGGGCGCCGTCATCTCCGGCCAGTTGAAACCCCTGCTGGTGGGCGAGGAAAAGCCCTTACTGAAGCTGGCGGCAAACAACAACTAGCGTGCGGCCGCGGGCGGGGTGTCGTACCATCACGTGAAATCCCCGACCGACGGAGTAGAGAATGACCGCAGTTGCCGAGACCGTGCAAGCCGAAAGCCAGATGCCCGACCCGCTGATCTTCACCGACAGCGCGGCCGCGAAGGTGGCCGACCTGATCGCCGAGGAAGGCAACCCCGACCTCAAGCTGCGCGTGTTCGTGCAGGGCGGCGGCTGCTCCGGCTTCCAGTACGGCTTCACGTTCGACGAGATCGCCAACGAGGACGACACCGTGATGACCAAGAACGGCGTGTCCCTGCTGATCGACGCGATGAGCTACCAGTACCTCGTGGGCGCCGAGATCGACTACAAGGAAGACCTGCAGGGCGCGCAGTTCGTCATCAAGAACCCGAACGCCACCACCACCTGCGGCTGCGGCTCGAGCTTCTCGACCTAAGCCGGGTAGATGCAACCCAGCACACGGGCGCCACTGGCGCCCGTTGTGCTTTGGAGGTCCAGTTTTTCCCGCTGCACCGTCTTGCGCGCGAGCCACGCGAAGGCGAGGGCTTCCACCTGCCGGGGCGGCACGCCGGCTTCGCTGCTGGGCTGGACCTGCACGCCGGGCAGCAGGGCGGCCAGGCGTGACATCAGGTGCGCGTTCAGCGCGCCGCCGCCGCAGACCACCAGCCTGCGCAATGAATAGCGGTGCGCATCCTGCGCGCAGGCGCGAGCGGTGAGCTCGGCCAGCGTCGCCTGCACGTCCTCGGCGCGCGCGGCGAGGGTGCCGCGCAGGTGATGCTCGAGCCACGACTGGTTGAAGTGATCGCGGCCGGTGCTCTTGGGCGGCTGCTGCGCGAAGTAGGGGTCGCGCAGCATGGCCTTGGCCATCGGTTCGACCACGTGGCCCTTGGCGGCCCAGCGCCCGCCGTCGTCGTAGTCGGCCTGCGTGTGCAGCTTGCACCAGAAGTCCATCAGCGCATTGCCGGGCCCGCAATCGAAGCCGAGCATGGAGCCGTCGGCCTTCAGCACCGTGAGGTTGGAGATGCCGCCGATATTCAGCACGCCCACCGTCTCGCCGCTGCGCGCGAACACTGCCTGGTGAAAGAACGGCGCGAGCGGTGCGCCCTGTCCGCCGGCAGCGACATCGCGGCTGCGGAAATCGGCCGCGACGTCGATGCCCGTCAGCTCCGCGAGCAGCGCCGGCTGGTTCAGCTGGATCGTGTAGCCGGTGCCGTCGAACATGCGCGGCCGGTGGCGTACCGTCTGGCCATGCGCGGCGATCGCCTTCACGTCCTGTGGCGCCACTTTGGCCGCACGCAGCAGGTCCTGCACCACGTGGGCATAGACCCGCACCAAGCCGTTCGCTGCGAGCGCTGCGCGATGCAGCTCATTGTCGCCGCCGCTGTTCAGCGCCATCAGCTCGTCGCGCAGCGCTTCTGGAAAGGGCGCGCTCGCGTGCGCGAGCACCGTGGGGGAGGAGGAGAGATCCGCCAGGACGCCGTCGACGCCGTCCATGGACGTGCCCGACATCAGGCCGATGTAGAGGTCTCGCATGGGCCCATCGTACCGGGCCGCAAGCTTATCGGGAGGCGAGGTGCGAAGTGGAAGCCGCGTCCAGCACCAGTCGCACGTTGCGCACCGACTCCTCGAACTTCGGCCGCGCCTGCGCCGTCAGCTCGACGGTCGGGCTGTTGCGCACGACGGTAAGCGGGTCCTTGTGGATGCCGTTCTCGCGGAACTCGAAGTGCAGGTGCGGGCCGGTGGCCCAGCCGGTGGCGCCGACGTTGCCGATGTTCTGCGAGCGCGCGACCTTCTCGCCGCGCTTGACGTTCACGCGGCTGAGGTGGCCGTACAGCGTGACCGCGCCCTTGCCATGGTCGACGATCACGACGTTGCCGTAGCCGTTCTGCCAGCCGGCGAACTCCACCACGCCGTCACCCACCGCGCGCACGGCCGTGCCGGTGGGCGCGCCGTAGTCGACGCCCTTGTGCGCACGCCACTGGTTGAGGATGGGATGGAATCGCATCGCGAACCCGCTGGTCACGCGCGAGAACTCCATCGGCGAGGCGAGGAACATACGCTCGAGGCTCTTGCCCGCGAAGTCGAAGTAAGCGCCCTTCTTGCCCGGCTCCTGGAACCACACGGCGTTGACCTGCTTGCCCGCGTTGGTGAACTCGGTGGAGAGCACCTTGCCCGTGCGCAGCGGCTCGCCGTCGGCGTCGAGCGTTTCGTAGACCACGCTGAAGCGGTCGCCCTTGCGCAGGCCGCGGTGGAAGTCGATGGCGCCCGAGAAGATCTCGGCCATCTGGATCGCCACCCCGTCCGGGATGCGCGACTCGTCGACCGCGGCGAACAGGTTGGAATAGATCGTGCCGCTGCCAAGCCGCACGTTCGGCACCAGCGGCGCGGTCTCGACGCGCGTCGTGAACTGGCCCTGCGCATTGCGCTCGACCACGAGGCGCTGGAAATTCGCGTCGTCGCTGGCCCAGCGCGCGGTGAGTTTCACCAGCGCATGCTTGTCGCTGGCTTCGGCGGTGACCATCTGGCCGCCGCGGCCCAGCACGCGGGTGCGGAACGTCGGGTCGGTGCGCAAGTAGGCGGCCGCGGCCGCGTCGGTGACGCCCAGGCGGGAGAACAGCGACTCCACGGTGTCGCTGCCGCGCATGGTGTCGCTGCGGTAGAGGTTGTAGCTGAAGGCACCCAGCGCTTCGGACTGCGCGGTGAGCGACGCAGGCACCACGTCCTCGACGACCTGGCGCGCGGGCGGCAGCGAGTCGGCGGGGTCTTCGATGCTTGCAACCGCGATGCTCCCGGCGCCCAGCAGCAGGGCGGCCACGGCGAGCGTCACCTGTTTCGGATGGTGCTCCAGCATGTGGGCCGCACGCGAGACGAATCGGCCGGCGGCGGCCTTCATGGCGGGGGTCAAGTTTCTTCGTCCTTCCTACAGCTTGAAAGACCCGTCCTACAGCCGCCACGCACATGCGGGCCAAGTGTGGAACAGGAGCCTCCTCAGGCCAGAATTCTTGGGGTGAGCCGCCACTTAGAATCGGCGGCTCGAAAGGCCAGCCGCAGTATAGCCAGCCTTCCAGCTCATCCGTTGCGAAATTTCCCTTATGAATCAAGCCTCTGTTACAAGTCAATTCCCGGTGACGGACCGGGTGCGCCACGCGATGGCCGTGAGCCTGCGCGGCGTGGAGGAGTTGATTCCGCAGGAAGACTGGCTGAAAAAGCTCGCGCGCTCCGACGCGACGGGCCAGCCGCTGCGCGTGAAGCTCGGTCTCGATCCTACAGCGCCTGACATCCACGTAGGACACACGGTGGTGCTGAACAAGATGCGCCAGCTGCAGGACCTGGGGCACACCGTCATCTTCCTGATCGGCGACTTCACGACCATGATCGGCGACCCGTCCGGCCGCAACACGACCCGCCCGCCGCTCACGGCCGAACAGATCAAGGCCAACGCCGAGACCTACTACAAGCAGGCCAGCCTGGTGCTGGACCCCGCCAAAACCGAGATCCGCTACAACAGCGAATGGAGCGACCCGCTGGGCGCCCGCGGCATGATCCAGCTCGCGGCCAAGTACACCGTGGCCCGCATGATGGAGCGCGACGATTTCAAGAAGCGCTTCGCCGAGAACCGCTCGATCTCCATCCACGAGTTCCTGTACCCGCTGATGCAGGGCTACGACTCCGTGGCGCTGAAGAGCGACCTGGAGCTGGGCGGCACCGACCAGAAGTTCAACCTGCTGATGGGCCGCCACCTGCAGCAGGAGTACGGGCAGGAACCGCAGTGCATCCTGACCATGCCGCTGCTCGAAGGCCTGGACGGCGTCGAGAAGATGTCGAAGAGCAAGAACAACTACATCGGCATCGCGGAGGACGCCAACACCATGTTCGCCAAGGTGCTGTCGATCTCCGACGACCTGATGTGGCGCTGGTTCACGCTGCTGTCCTTCCGCAGCGAGGCGGAGATCGCGGCGCTGAAGAAGGAAGTGGAGGGCGGGCGCAACCCGCGCGACGTGAAGGTGATGCTCGCGAAGGAGATCACCGCGCGGTTCCACAGCCCGGCCGCGGCCGATGCGGCGGAGCAGGACTTCGTCAACCGCAGCAAGGGCGGCATCCCGGACGACATCCCGCAGGTGCAGCTGTCGGGCGCGCCGCTGGGGATCGCGCAGGTGCTGAAGCAATCGGGGCTCGCGCCTTCGACGACGGAAGCCAACCGGCTGATCGAGGGGAACGGGGTGCGCGTGGATTCTTCCCAGGTCTCCGACAAGGGCCTGAAGCTGGGTGCCGGCACGTACGTCGTGCAGGTGGGCAAGCGCAAGTTCGCGCGGGTCGTGCTCAGCTAGTCACTTCGCGCCCGCGGCCTCCAGCATCTTCACCATCTCGCCATAACCGCGCGCCTTCGCCAGTTGCAGCGGCGTGCGGCCTTCGCGGTCGGCGAGCTGCAGGTTGGCCTTCGCATCGACCAAGGCCTTCAGTGTGGCCTGGTGGCGCGGCCCGCCGTTGCCCAGCACGATCGACTCGATGACGGCTGTCCAGTGCAGGTTGTTCACGTGGTCCAGCGGCGCGCCGGCGGCGATCAGCTGGCGTACCACGCCATCGTGGCCCAGGTGCGCCGCGGCGATGAGTGCCGTGCCGTCGTAACGGCTCGTCGTGAGCTTCGCGCTCGCGCCGAGCGCCAGCAGCACACGCAGTGTTTCCTCGTCATCGGCCACGGAGGCGATGGTCACGGCGTCGTACTTGTCGTTCTCGAGCAGCTCGAGGCTGGCGCCGGCCTTCGCGAGGGCGCGCAAGGCGGCGCGCTGCTTCGCGAAAGCGGCCACGTGCACCGGCGTGCGGCCGTACGGGTCGCGCGCGTTCACGTCGGCCTTGGCTGCAACGAGCTTTTCCATGGCCGCGACGTCGCCAAGGTGCGCGGCGGCGTGCAGGCCCTGGTAGCGCGCGGCCTCGGCGGCCGAAGGCGCCACCTGCGCGGTCGCGGGCACGACCGCGATGGCTGCCGTTGCCGCAAGCACGATGCGTGCGAGAGCAGCCACCCGAGCCGACCTCGCGATGCGCGGCGCGGGGCTCACTTCAGCTGGTCCTTGACCTTGTCGAGCGCCGCGACCGCGCACTGCTCGTCGAGGTGGCCCCCGGGCGCACCGCCGACGCCGACGGCGCCGATCGTGTCGTTGCCCACCTTGATCGGCACGCCGCCGCCGAGCAGCAGGAAGCCGGGGATGTTCACCAGGTTGGCGGCGGCGGGGTTCTTCTGCGCGCCTTCCATCATCGCGAGCGTCGTGTTCTTTGCGGACGCGGAGGTGTAGGCCTTCTGGTAGCTCGCGCCCAGGGTGTGCGGGCCGGCGTTGTCGGCGCGCTGCACGGCGCGGATGCCGCCGGCGCGGTCCACCACGGTCGCGGTCACGGCATAGCCGGCCGTCGTGCACGCGGCCACGGTGGCGCCGGCGATCTGGTTGGCGAGGTCCAGCGAGAGGGCGCGCTCGGTGCGCACGGCTTGCGCCGAGGCGGCGCTCGCGGCGGCGAGCAGGACGAGAGCGAAGGGCAGGCGGCGGATCATGGGTTCTCCTTGGGTTGGTGTGGGAGAACTGTAGGAACTGGCGCCCGTTTGCGGCATTCGTGCGGCTACGCGCGCGCTTCCGTAGAACTACGGAGCGCCGCCTTCCACCAGCGCGGCGTAGCGGCGGATCAACTGGGCCAGCGACGCCGCGTCCAGCTTGCCGAACAGGTTGGCGCGGTGCGTCTCCACCGTGCGCGGCGAGACGGCGAGGGCGCGCCCGATCTCCTTGTTGGTGAGGCCCTCGACGATGAGGCCCAGCACCTCGCGCTCGCGCTCCGTGAGCTGCGCGTAGCGCTCGCGTGCGTCGCGGTCGCTGCGCACGCGTTCGCGCGAGCGCACGTGCTGGCGCACGGCTTTCTGCAGCGCTTCGAGCAGCACGTCGTCGTCCACCGGCTTCTCGAGGAACTCCGCGGCGCCGGACTTGAACGCTCGGCGGCACAGGTCCACCGTGCCGTGGCCGGTGAGCATGATCACCGGCTGGTCCACGCCTTGCGCGACGAGCTGCTCCAGCACGGCAAGGCCACCCAGGCCCGGCATGCGCACGTCGAGCACCACCGCGCCGATGCTTTCGCGGTCGAAGCCGTCGAGAAAGCCCTGCGGATCAGCCCACGATTGCACGCGCAGGCCCACGGTGCCGATCAGCATCGCGAGGCTGGTGCGCACGCCTTCGTCGTCGTCGACGAGGTGGATCAGGGGTGAGAGCGGCGCATTCATGCCGGCGACGCTCCGGCAAGCGGCAGCGCCAGCCGCAGCACCGCACCGCGCGGCTCGCGCGGCCTCGCCGCGAGCTCGCCGCCCATGCCGCTCGCAAGGCTCTCGCTCAGGCTGAGGCCGAGCCCCAGGCCTTCGCGGCGTGTCGTGAAGAAGGGCTCGAAGATCCTCGGCAGTACGTCGGCCGGGATGCCCGGGCCGCTGTCCGCCACCTCCAGCACGCCAGTCGCGCCTTGCGCGGCAACGGTGACCTTCAGCTCGCGCTCGTGCTGCGGTACTTGTTCGAGCGCCTGCAGGGCGTTGAGCAGCAGGTTGTGCACGACCTGCTCCAACGCGACCGGCTCCGCACGCACGGTGGTCGGCGCCGCGCCCTCGAGCCGCGGGGCCACGCCGCGCCGCGCGCATTCGGGCTGCAGCAAGTCCAGCGCGCCGCGCGCGGCTTCGTGCAGGTCCACGGGCTGGAGGTCGCGGCCGGCATCGGGGCGCTCCACGCTGCGCCGCAACCGCGTGAGCACGTCGCTCGCGCGGCGCGCCTGCCCGGCGGCGTGCTCGAGCGCCTCTCGCGCGGCGGGCAAGTCCGGCGGATCCTCGACGAGCACGCGCCGTGCGGCTTGCGTGCCCGCCAGCACGGCGGTGAGCGGCTGGTTGAGTTCATGCGCCATGCCGGCCGCGAGTTCGCCGAGCGCGTTCAGCCGAGCGACCTGGCCCAGGCGCAGCAGCTCCTCGGCGCGGCGGCGTGCCTCGCGCTGGCGCAACCACGCGGCGCTGGACGCGAGCAGTGCGGCGACGGCAGCCGTCCACGCCAGCATGCGAAGCCACGGCAGCTCGCCCCAGCCGATGGTGCGCGTCGCGACGACGTCGAATGGCTGGCTGTCAGCCGCGAGGTGCTTGCGGAAGTCGAGCGGCCAGCCGTCACGGGCGGGTTCGCCGCGCTGCACGACGAACGATTGCCCGGCATGCTCCAGCGTCACGCGCACGGGGCTCGTGTCCACCGCCATCGGCCACTCGTTCCAGGGCACGGTGCGCCTCAGGTCGAGCGTGAGCGCATAGCTCGCGGGATCGCCGGCCAGCACCAACGCATAACGGCCGCCTGCGAGGTCCGCCCAGGCCAGCGCGGGGCGGTTCGCCTTGCGCGATTCGGCTTCGGCCTGCGCGAGGCGCGCATCGGCCGCGCCCGCATGGCCACCTGCAAGAGGCTCGGCGGGCCAGGCGCCGCCCGCGTCGCGGCGGCGAACCGCCAGCACCTGCGGGTACACGGCCGGCAACCGCTGCTCCGCGCCCGCGGCGTCCGCCGGGGTGGCCGCCGCCGCTGCGCGCGACGCACCCGGCTGCAGCAGCGCCAGCGTCGCAAGCACCGCGTCGTGCTGCACCGCGCGCTGGCTGAGCAGCCGGTGCACGATGCGCGCATCGGTCTCGAACAGCTCGCGCTGGTGCGCGAGTTCCATGCGCGCGATCGCGACGCAGCCCGCCGCGGCCAAGGCCGCACCCGCGAGCCACCACGCCGACCGGACGAGCAGCTTGTGCATGCGGCGGATTCTTGCACGGGCTCAAGCATCGGCCCTCGGCCCGTGCGCGAGAATCGGAATCATGACCCTCGACGACCTGCGCCGCCTGCCGCCCCAGCTGCTGCTGCGCGTCTCCATCGTGGTCGCGGTGGTCACGATCGGGCTCAAGACTCTGGCATGGTGGGTGACGGGCTCGGTGGGCCTGCTGTCCGACGCGATGGAGTCACTGGTGAACCTGGCCAGCGCCGCGTTTGCGCTGCTGATGGTGACGATCGCGGCGCGCCCGGCCGACGAGGACCATCCCTACGGCCACCACAAGGCCGAGTACTTCTCTTCCGGTTTCGAAGGGCTCGCCATCGTCGTCGCCGCCGCGGGCATCCTCTGGGCCGCGGTGCTGCGGCTGATGGAGCCGCGCGGCATCGAGCAGCTCGGGCTCGGCCTCGCATTGTCGGTGCTCAGCTCGGCGATCAACGGGGCCTTGGCGTGGCTGATGCTGCAGTCGGCCCGCGAGCACCGCTCGATGGCGCTCGAAGGCGATGCGCGCCACCTCGTCACCGATGTGTGGACGTCGGCCGGCGTGGTCGTGGGTGTCGCGGGCGTCGCGCTCACCGGCTGGGCCTGGCTCGACCCGGTGGTCGCCATCGGCGTCGCGCTCAACATCCTGCGCGAAGGCGGCAACCTCGTGTGGCGTTCGTCGCAGGGCCTGATGGACAAGCGCGTCGAGCGCGACGTGCTCGCGCAGATCGAAAGCACGCTCAAGCAATTCGAGCACCCGACGATCCGCTTCGACCACATCTCCTCGCGCCGCTCCGGCAGCCGGCGCTTTGTGCACCTGCACATGCACATGCCCGCGAGCTGGACGCTCGGGCGCGCGGCCGCCGTGCGAGGCAGCGTGGAGCAGGCGCTCATGAGCGCCGTGCCGGGCCTGCGCGCGACCATCGAACTGCTGCCCAGCGACGTCGAGGCACACTTCGCGGACGAGGAGGATTTGATCTGATGCTGGCGGTCGTGCAGCGCGTGAGCGAAGCGAAAGTGGTGGTGGCGGGCGCAACGATCGGCGAGATCGGCGCGGGCCTGCTGGTGCTGGTGTGTGCGGAGCGGGGTGACTCGGAGACGCAGGCCGACAAGTTGCTTGCCAAGCTCCTGAAGCTGCGCATCTTCAGCGACGAGGCAGGCAAGATGAACCGCAGCGTGCAGGACGTCGGCGGCGGGCTGCTGCTGGTGAGCCAGTTCACGCTCGCGGCGGACACGAGCGGTGGCAACCGGCCGAGTTTCACGAATGCGGCTGCGCCGGATGAAGGCAAGCGGCTCTACGACTACTTCGTCGGCAAGGCGCGGGCCACGCACCCCGTCGTGCAAACCGGCGAGTTCGCTGCCGACATGAAGGTGCACCTCGTCAACGACGGGCCGGTGACGATCCCGCTGCGCATTCAGTAGGGGTTGGCGAAGCCGAGCGCGCCGAGCAGCAGCACTTCCAGCGCCTCCATCTCCAGTGCGTCGCGTTCGTTCGTCTCGTGGTCGTAGCCCTGCGCGTGCAGCGTGCCATGCACCAGCAGGTGCGCGTAGTGCGCCTCGAGGTCCTTGCCTTGCTCCTTCGCCTCGCGCTCGACGACAGGGCCGCAGAGCACGAGGTCGGCGCTGACCACCGGCTCGCGCGTGTAGTCGAACGTGAGCACGTTCGTCGCGTAGTCCTTGCCGCGGTACTGGCGGTTGAGCGAACGGCCTTCTTCCTCGCCGACGATGCGCACGGCGATCTCGCCGGGGCGTGCGAGTGCGGCTTCCATCCAGCGCGCGACCTTGGCTCGCTTGATCAATGCTCGGTGCTTCGCCGCACCGGCGAACTCACCGAACTGCAGCGACAGGTCCAACCCGCTCATCGATCCTTCGCCCGTGCCGCGTCGTACGCATCGACGATGCGCGCCACCAGCGGGTGCCGCACCACGTCCGCGCTCGTGAACCGCGTGTGCGCGATGCCCTTCACGCGCCGCAGGATGTGCTCGGCCTCCACGAGCCCCGACAGCTGCCCTTTCGGCAGGTCCACCTGGCTGATGTCGCCCGTCACCACCGCCTTGCTGCCGAAGCCGATGCGCGTGAGGAACATCTTCATCTGTTCCGGCGTGGTGTTCTGCGCCTCGTCGAGGATGACGAAGGCGTTGTTCAGCGTGCGCCCGCGCATGAACGCGAGCGGTGCGATCTCCAGCGCGTTGCGCTCGAAAGCCTTCTGCACCCGCTCGTACCCCATCAGGTCGTACAGCGCGTCGTACAGCGGCCGCAAGTACGGGTCCACTTTCTGCGTGAGGTCGCCGGGCAGGAAGCCGAGCTTCTCGCCCGCTTCCACCGCGGGCCGCGTGAGGATGATGCGCTGCACCGCGCTTCGCTCCAGCGCGTCCACCGCGCACGCCACGGCGAGGTAGGTCTTGCCCGTGCCCGCCGGCCCGATGCCGAACGTGATGTCGTGCGTGGCGATGTTCTCCAGGTACACGCTCTGGTTCGGCGTGCGCGCCTTCAGGTCCGTGCGGCGCGTGTGCAGCACGAGCGAACCGTCGTCGTCCTCGTGCAGCGGCGGCTCGTCGCCCGCCACCATCAGCTGCACACGGTCGCGCGGGATGGTGCGGCCGGCCATCTCGTACATCGCCAGCAGCACGTCCAGCGCGCGGCTCGCCTTGGCCTTGGGCCCCTCGATGCGGAAGTGCTCGGAGCGGTGGGAGATCTTGACCTGCAGCGCCTGCTCGATGGTGCGCAGGTGTTCGTCCATGGGGCCGCACAGGTGCGCGAGGCGCGTGTTGTTCGCCGGGGTGAAGTCGTGTCTGAGAATCAAGCTGATAATCCGTACAGGAGCTCCAATGATAGGCAGATTGACCGGAACCCTGAGCGACAAGAACCCACCGCAGGTGCTGGTGGACTGCCACGGCGTCGGCTACGAGGTCGATGTGCCGATGAGCACGTTCTACAACCTGCCCGGTGTGGGCGAGAAGGTTTCGCTCCTCACGCATTTTGTCGTGCGCGAGGACGCGCAGGTGCTCTACGGCTTCGGTTCCGCACCCGAGCGCGAGGCGTTCCGGCAGCTGATCAAGATTTCGGGCGTGGGGCCGCGCACCGCGCTGGCCGTGCTGTCCGGCATGAGCGTGGGCGACATCGCGCAGGCCGTGACCGCGCAGGACGCGAGCCGGCTCGTGAAGGTGCCCGGCATCGGCAAGAAGACGGCCGAGCGCCTGCTGCTGGAGCTCAAGGGCAAGATCGGCGCGGACCTCGGCTTGGCCGGCGCCGCGCCCGCGAGCGATGCGCAGGCCGACATCCTGCAGGCGCTGGTCGCGCTCGGCTACAGCGACAAGGAAGCCAGTGCGTCGCTGAAGGCATTGCCGAAGGACGTGGGCGTCAGTGAGGGCATCAAGCTGGCGTTGAGGGCCCTGGCCAAATGACCATCCAGACCGACGACTTCGCTCCTGCGCCTTCGCAGCGCGTGGTGTCGGCCGCGCCGGCGTCGCCGAACGAAGAGGCGATCGAGCGGGCGTTGCGGCCGAAGATGCTCGATGAGTACGTCGGGCAGGCGAAGACGCGCGAGCAGCTGGAGATCTTCATCGGGGCGGCCCGCAAGCGCGGCGAGGCGCTGGACCACGTGTTGCTGTTCGGCCCGCCGGGGCTGGGCAAGACGACGCTGTCGCACATCATCGCGCACGAGCTGGGCGTGAATTTGCGCCAGACCTCGGGTCCGGTGCTGGAAAAGCCGAAGGACCTGGCCGCGCTGCTGACCAACCTCGAGAAGAACGACGTACTCTTCATTGACGAGATCCATCGCCTGTCGCCGGTGGTCGAGGAGATCCTGTATCCCGCGCTGGAGGACTACCAGATCGACATCATGATCGGCGAAGGCCCGGCGGCACGCTCGATCAAGCTCGACCTGCAGCCCTTCACGCTCGTGGGCGCGACCACGCGCGCGGGCATGCTCACGAACCCGCTGCGGGACCGCTTCGGCATCGTCGCGCGCCTGGAGTTCTACACGCCCGACGAGCTCGCGCGCATCGTGCGGCGCAGTGCGGGGTTGCTCACCGCGCCCATCGACGATGCGGGCGCGACCGAGATCGCGCAACGTTCACGCGGCACACCCCGCATCGCCAACCGGCTGCTGCGCCGGGTGCGCGACTACGCGGACGTCAAGGGCACTGGCCACATCTCGCAGGAGATCGCGCACAAGGCATTGGCGATGCTGGACGTGGACCCGCAGGGCTTCGACGTCATGGACCGCAAGTTGCTGGAGGCGGTGATCCATCGCTTCGATGGCGGACCGGTCGGGCTGGACAACGTGGCCGCGTCGATCGGCGAGGAGCGGGACACGATCGAGGACGTGATCGAGCCGTACCTGATCCAGCAGGGCTACCTCCAGCGCACGCCGCGTGGGCGGATCGCTACGCTGGCGGCCTACCGCCATCTCGGCGTGGTGCCGCCCAAGAGCGCGGGCGAGCTGTTCGAGTAGCGCGCTGTCACCCCGGGCTCGACCCGGGGTCCATTTCGCCGCGCCACGATGGATGCCGGATCGAGTCCGGCATGACGACTTCCGTGGCGTTGTGCGCAAAGAGCAATTGCGCGTTGTAGTACGTGGCGAGCACCCACAGCTGCGCCAGCGGCAGCGGCGTCGCGAAGCGGTTGATCGCCAGCAGCGAGTCGCTCAGCATGAACAGCACCGCGCCCGCCGCCACGAAAGCGGAGGCGCCATCCCGTTGCACCTTGGCGCGGCCGATCGCCTGCGCGGCCATCGTGGCGATGACGACGGCATAGCACGCCACCGCGATCTTCAGCACGGGCGCGAGGTTCGGGAAGAGGATGGCGTACATCACCGCAGCCGCGGCAAGCGTCGCCAGCAAGGCGCCCCGGCTCGGAAACCAGGCCGTGCCCCGCTTGAACAGCGCGATGAAGAACAGGTGCGCAACGAGGAAACTCACCAGCCCCGGGATGAACTGCCCGGGCAGCATCAGGAACACATCGCCCACCAGCGAAAACGCGAACGCGGCCAGCAGCAACCAGTGCGCGCCACGCCGCGCGGCAAACACCATCACCAGCACCATCGTGAGCGGTTTGAAGACTCGATGCAGTTCGACCAGGCCGGCCGCGCCCGTGGCGGTAGCAAGTGCCGCAGCCTCGATGGCCAGCACTTCGAGCATCGAGATGCGGCCTTGCATCGCCGCACCCACGGCCCACAGGCAAGCCGCGAGCGCGGCCAGCCACACAACCGAACGCGCCATCTCCGCCTGGTCCGCCGTCCACAGGAAAAGCGCCACGCCGCCGAGGATCGCGGCGAACTGCAGCCCCGCGAACCACATCAGCGCCTTCGTCATCGGCGGATGGAATTGCCGCACCTGCTGCATATCGAACGCCGGCTTCGGAAAACGCTGCGCCACGTCCGCCGGCCGCCACCCCGGCGGCTTGAACCACACGCGCAGCTTGTCGCCCCAGTCCTTCGCGCGCCACGAATCCTTCGCGAGGCCCCAGTACACCTCCGCGTTCGACCACAGCGGGTCCCAGCTCTCCAGGGGGCTGCGCGTGCCGTACACGCACTTCTCGCCTTCCTCCGCGAAGCTGCCGAACATGCGGTCCCACACGATCAGGATGCCCCCGTAGTTGCGATCGAGGTAGACGTCGTTCACCGCGTGGTGCACGCGGTGGTTGGAGGGCGACACGAACCAGCGGTCGAACCAGCCGAGTTTCGGCACGTGCTCCGTGTGCACCCAGAACTGGTAGAGCAGGTCGATGAGCAGCACCACGCCGAACACCAGCGGCGGCACGCCCGCCACCGCCATCGGCAAATAGAAGACCCACCCGAGCAAGGCCCCGCTGCTGGTCTGCCGCAGCGCCGTCGACAGGTTGTAGTCCTGGCTCTGGTGGTGCACCACGTGGGCGGCCCAGAACACCGCCACCTCGTGCCCTGCACGGTGGTGCCAGTAGTAGCAGAAGTCGTAGAACACCAGCGCCAGCAGCCAGCCGTACCACGACATCCAGAACGCGTCGTTGTGCACGACGGCGACGAAGTTGTAGACGGCGCCGTAGATGGCAATGCGGAAGAAGCGCGTCAGCACCTTGCTGATCTCGCTGAGCATGCCCAGGCTGATGCTGTTGATGGCGTCGTTCAGGCGGTAGGTGTTGCGCTTGCGCGCCCAGCCCCACGCGAACTCGATCGCGATCAGGCCGAAGAAAACGGGTGTCGCCAGGACGATCACCTGGCTCGGGCTCAGCTGCATGAACCCGATTCTGGGCGGACTTAAGTCAGCGCGCCTCTCGCATCAACCCTGATGATGCGTTCCACCTTGCCCTTGCGCAGGCCTCCCGTGACACCCACGATGTACTTGTGCAGGTTCACCGTGGGGTCGCAGTGGCCGGGGATCAGCCACACGGTGTCGTCCAGTTGCGGCACGCGCTGGTTCTCGCCGGCGGGCCGCAGGATGCCGTGCTCGTCGCCGCCGTTGGCGTACTCCAGCTCGCCCACCGGCTCCATCGCCAGCACCTTGGGCAGGCCGGAATCGATGGCGTGGCTCTTGTGCCCCGCGTCGCACACCGCGTGGCGCAGCTGCGAGCTGATCACGCTGGTCTTGACGAACAGCGCGTGCTCGAACTGCGGCTGCGCCGGGTCGCGCTCGTTGGCCGCGTAGTCCGCGTCCATGAACAGGAAGGAGCCGCACTGCAGCTCGCCGTAGGCGCCGCTGGCCGTCTCGTACAGCATGCTGCCCGTGCCGCCGCCGGTGATCAGGTCCACCGGCACGCCTTCCTTCTCGATCAGCTTGCGCGTGAACAGCGCGTCCTGCACCGCCACGCCGATCGCGTCGCGCCGCTCCTGCGCGGTGCGCATGTGCTGCGCCTTGCCGTGGTAGGCCTGCAGGCCCGCGAAGCGCAGGGCCGGGTGCTTGCGGATCTCGTGCACCAGGTCCACGGCCTGCCGGCCGGGCGCGACGCCGCAGCGGTGCTGGCCCACGTCGATCTCCACGAACACGTCGACCACGGCGGCGGCCGCGGCGTGTTCGCGTGCGTCGTTCATGGCCTGCGCGAGGCGGCGCACGCCCTCGGGGCTGTCCACCGCGATCGCGAGCTTGCCGCTCTCGGCGGCGAGCTGGTGCGCCAGCGCCGCAACCCGCGCGAGCTTGGCCGGCGCGATCACTTCGTTGCTGATGTAGATGTCCGTCACACCGCCCGCAGCCATCACCTCGGCCTCGGAGGTCTTCTGCACGCACACGCCGACGGCGCCGGCCTGCAGCAGCAGCTTGGCGATCTGCGAGCTCTTGTGCATCTTGGCGTGCGGGCGCCAGCGGATGTTGTGCTTCTTGGCGAACTCCGCCATGCGGCTGATGTTGCGCATCATGGCGTCCATGTCGACCACGAGGGCCGGCGTGTCGATCGCGTCGACGGGGCCGCCGACCAGGGCGCGGAGGACTTCAGAACGAGGTGTTTTCGTCGTAGGCTGCATGTTCGAGGTGCTGCGTGTCCGACCAGCCTACCAGCGTAAAGCCTTCCGGTGTCCACAGCAGCCGATTGATGGCGCCATTGGGCAGCTGCCAGGTGCGCGGGGAGTTCACCTCCTGCCCGGTGGCGATACGGTAGAGCGTGTCCAGCACGCCGCCGTGCGCCACCACCACGATCTGCTCGCCGCGGTGCTGCGCGGCCAGGTCATGCACCGTGCGGTGCACGCGCTCGCGCAGCTGCAGCAGCGACTCGCCGCCTTCCGGTGGCTCCCACTCGGGGATCCTCTTGCGCCAGTTCTGCGCGTGCTCGGGCCACGTCGTGTGGATTTCGTCGAAGGTCTTGCCCTCGAACATGCCGAAGCGGCGCTCGCGCAGGCCGGGGTGCGGCGTGACGGTGATGCCGGTGGAGTCGGTGATCGCGCGTGCCGTTTCGTGCGCACGGTTGAGGTCGCTGGAATAGACGGCCGCGATGGGCTCCGACGCCAGTGCCCAGCCGACGCGGCGCGCCTGCCAGCGGCCCGTGTCGTTGAGCTGGATGTCGAGCTGGCCCTGGATGCGCGCATCCACGTTCCAGTCCGTCTCGCCATGACGGACGGCAATGATGCGGGTGGCGTCCATAACCACCCATTCTATGTACGCGGCCGTGTTTTCCCAGCGGCCGGGTTGCGAACGGTTACCGCGCGGGCAGCGGGATGTCGACCCGGCGCGCGCCCTGCGGCGGGTTCGGGAAGCCCTGCAGAGCCGCCGTGAACATCGCGGGTAATACGACGGCATTATCGAAATACGGCCCGTCGTTCACGGCTCGTGTTTCGTACACCACCTTGTTGGACGCGATGTCGCGCACCACGACGCCCACTTCGCGCTGGTACCACGGCGACTCCATGTGCGGGAAACCGGCGCCGAAACCGCCGCGCCGGCCCCAGAACCCGAAGCCGAAGTGCCACGGGTCCGCGTACGGCGACAGCACGCGCTGCACGCGCGCGGAAACCTGCACGCTGTACGAGGGCGCGGCGTCGTCGCGGCGGAAGCCGGCGTTGTGGAGCGCCGGGTCGGCCAGCGTCTCGAGCTGGGCCTGCACCGGGTCCACCTGCTGCGACAGCAGGCGCTCGAAGCGGTACGTGGGCTTGGCCGGTGGGCCGGCCAGGTGCGAGAAGGTCTGGACCTGGTTGTCCAGCACGTAGGTGGTGCTGCAGCCGGCGAGCGCGGCCACCGCCAGCGCCATTGCGGCTGCGCCCAGGTAGCGGGCGATTCTCGTCATTTGCTGCCTCAGGTCTTGATCACTTGCAAAGGCGGCAGCGCGGACCCCGCGGGCAACTCCTCGGCGTCGAACGCCTTGTCTCCCGAGGGATCGGCCACCCCCGTGGGTGTCAGATTCCGGAAATCGTGCAGCGTTCCGTCGGCCAGGTGCGAAGGCACGACGTTCTGTAACGCGTGGAGCATGTTGTCCAGGCGGCCGGGGTGCTTCTTCTCCCATTCCTTGAGCATCGCCGAGACCTGCTTGCGCTGCAGGTTCTCCTGGCTGCCGCACAGGGTGCAGGGGATGATCGGGAATTGCCGGTGCTCGGCCCAGCGCACGAGGTCCTTCTCGGCCACGTAGGCGAGGGGGCGGATCACGATGTGCTTGCCGTCATCGCTTTGCAGCTTGGGCGGCATGCCCTTGAGCTTGCCGCCGAAGAACATGTTGAGCATCACGGTGGCCAGCATGTCGTCGCGGTGGTGGCCGAGGGCGATCTTCGTCGCGCCGAGCTCCGAGGCCACGCGGTACAGGATGCCGCGGCGCAGCCGCGAGCACAGGCTGCACATCGTCTTGCCCTCGGGGATCTTGTCCTTGACGATGGAGTAGGTGTCCTGTTCCTCGATGTGGAACTTCACGCCGATGGACTCCAGGTACTCGGGCAGCACGTGTTCCGGGAAGCCGGGCTGCTTCTGGTCCAGGTTGACCGCCACGATGTCGAACGCCACCGGCGCGCGGCGCTGCAGCTTCAGCAGGATGTCCAGCATCGAGTAGCTGTCCTTGCCGCCCGACAGGCACACCATCACCTTGTCGCCGGCTTCGACCATGTTGTAGTCGCCGATGGCCTGGCCGACCAGCCGGCACAGGCGCTTCTCGAGCTTGTGCGTCTCGCGCTCGATCCTGCGGTCGGCGGACAGCGGGGTGGGGTCGTTTTCGATCCAGACGGCACTCATGGGCTCGATTCTCCCATTCCGCCGGTTTCTAGGCGTGCTTGAGGGCTACCCAGTAGCGGCGCGCATACCGCCGCTTCAGCGCCATCTCGCGCGGCCCGAAGTAGCCGTGCATCTCGAACACCCGGTCGAAGCCGGCGTGCAGCAGCAGGTCGACATGGGACGCGACGTCCAGCCACAGGGAAACGGTGTTGCCGATCGAGGACTCGGCCTGCGTCACGTCCTCGGCGTACTCGCGCCAGCGCACCGGCAGCCCGTTGCGCTCCCCGGTCTTCAGCGGCGAGAGGTAGTCGCGGTACTCGCACTCGGCCATCTCCACGTCTTCCGGCGCGACGTGGGTGTCGAGATAGAGGAGCCCGCCCGGCGCGGTGAGGCCGCCCAGCTGGCCGATGTACGCCGCAGGGTCGTCCAGGTGGTACAGCAGGCCGGAGCAGAGCACCACGTCGAATGCGCGGGCCGGCTGGAACTGCCGCACGTCGGCCTGCACGAAATCCATCCGCTCATGCGCGCCGAACCACTCGCGCACGAGCCGGCAGCGCTCGAGGTTGTCCTCGCGCACTTCCACGCCGAGCACGTCCAGCCCCGCTTGCCAGAGCTCGTAGGTGAGGCCGCCTTCGAGGCAGCCCAGGTCCACCGCGGTCTTGCCTTGCACGCCACCGGGCATGAACAGGCGCAGCGCATCGTGGATCGCCTGCGTGCGCGGCGACTCGCCGATCAGCGGCTCGCCGGGGCGCGTGCTGAACCCGGGGGCCAGCGGGATGTTGTGGGCGACGAACTTCGCGGCTCTCAGGCGCGCTTCGGTCTGCGGGTCATTCGGCATGCGCGCGATTCTAGGCGGCAGCCCCTCCCAGCATCGCAACGAGCTTCCATGCGCCTCCGGCGAGCAGCAGCATCCCGAGCACCGCCGCCACGCGCTCGCCGCGCGGTGCCATCTTCTCGATGGCGACAGCGACGGAGAGCGCCGCGATCCAGGCGATGTTCATCACGCCGCCGACGAAGAGCAGCGCCATCAGCGCCCAGCAGCAGCCGGTGCACAGCCCGCCGTGGCGCAGGCCCATGGCGAATGCGCCGGCGCGGCCGGGCCGCCACTCACCGAGCAGGAAGCCCACCGGCGTGCGGCAATGCGAAAGGCACACGCGCTTGAGCGGCGAGAACTGGTAGGCGCCGGCGATCAGCAGCAGCGAAGCGCTGAGGGCGGGCGAAGTGCTCACGATCATCGGGTCGACCCAGTCGGCCCGCTGCAGGGCCCACTGGAGCGCGGTGGCGGCACCGCTGAACGCCGACCACACCAGCAGGTACGCCACCACGAAGAGGCGCGCCCGCCCCGGCTCGCCCTGCTGCACGTTCAGCCGCACGAACGTCAGGATCATCGGCAGCGCCGAGGGCAGCATCATCGCGGCCATCATCACCGCCCACATCGCGAAGATGGCGGCGATGTTGTCGGCATGCCAGTCCGGGCCCCCGGGCATGGTGAGCTGCACCAGCGGGTGGCCCATGTCGAACGCCATCCACGCGAGCAGCGCCCAGAATGCGATGCTGGCGGCGAGCAGCCAGGCGGCACTGGCGAGTGTCGGCGCGCTTCGTTGCATGGCATGGCAACGATCCGCGCATTGCCTTGGCATGTCAACGGGCTTGAACTCCGGCGGCCGTCGCCTATTCTGAAGGGTTCTTACCCCGCGAGGAGGACCCCCATGGCCTGGCAGATCTCCGGCAGCTACATGGAAACCTGCAACTGCGAGTTCCTGTGCCCGTGCATCGTCACCAACCTCCAGGGCAAACCCACCGAAGGCGACTGCAAGGTGGCGATCGGCATGCACATCGACAAGGGCAGCAAGGACGGCGTGGCGCTCGACGGCGTCAACTTCATCGCCGTGATGCAGTCGAACGGCCCCATGGGTGCGGGCAACATGACCGTGGGCCTCATCGTCGACTCAGGTGCGTCCGACGAACAGGCGCAGGCGGTGACCGCCATCGCCAGCGGCCAGGCCGGCGGGCCGATGGCGGCGCTGGCGCCGCTGATCGGCAAGTTCGCGGGTGTCGAGCGAGCCAAGGTCGCCTTCGAGCGCGACGGCGAGACCTGGACAGTCAAGGCCGGCAAGTCCGTTGACCAGAAGTGCACCGGCGTGCTCAACATGGAGGGCAAGCCGATCGCACTGGACAGCGTTTCGCACCCGGTCAGCTCGCGCATCGCGCTGGCCAAGGCGGTGGACAGCCACATGCACGTGTTCGGCATCGACTGGGACGACACCAGCGGCACGCGCAACGCGCACTACTCGGCGTTCGCCTGGTCGGGCTGACGCCTCACCAGAGGCCGCTTTCCATCCGGATCGCGACCTCGCAGTCCTTGAAGATCTCCAGCTTGACGATGCGCACGCGCACGCCGAGCACGCCGGGCAGCTGCATGAGGCGGTTGCACACCTTGCCGATCAGCGTCTCCAGCAGGTTCACATGCTCGGCCGTGCATTCCTCGATGATGATGCGGCGCACCTTGCGGTAGTCCAGTACGTGCATGATGTCGTCGTCGTGCGGCAGCAGCGGCTGCGTGCCGAGGTTGAGCTCGGCGTCCACCAGGATGGGCTGCGGCTTGTCCTTCTCCTCGTCGAGGATGCCGAGGTTGGCCTCGAAGCGCAGGCCGGTGAGCGATAGGGTCTGGGTGCCGGCTTTTGCCATCGTGTTCACATGAGCGAGAAATCGCGGTCGAACCGCTGGAGGTGCTGCCCGCCATCCACGAGCAGCGTCGTACCCGTGATCGAGCCGTTCTCCAGCGCGAAGCGCACGGCATGCACCACGTCCTGCGGCGTGGACGAGCGGCCGAGCGGGCTGAGCTTGTGCAGCTGCTCGAACTTTTCCTGCGACAGCATGTGGCTGGTGAGCGTGAGGCCCGGTGCCACGCCGACGACTCGCAGCTCGGGCGCCAGCGCCAATGCGAGCGAGGTGTTCGCGGCCTCGAGTGCGGCTTTCGAGAGCGTGTAGCTCAGGAAATCCGGGTTGGGGTTCCACAGCTTCTGGTCGAGCAGGTTCACCACGGCGCCGGTGCCGCCACGCGAGCGCACGTGCTCGTGCAGCGCCTGCGAGAGCACGATCGGCGCGCCGGTGTTGGTGAGCAGGTGCGACTGCAACGTGTCGTAGCGGAATGAAGAGGCGGTGTCGTGCTCGAAGAGCGATGCGTTGTTGACCACGGCGTCGAGCGACCCGAACGCGGCTACCACGCGCGGCACGAGCACGCGTGTCGCGGCTTCGTCGCCGAGGTCGGCCTGGAACGCCTCGAACTTCAGCTTCGGCGCAAGGCGCGCGCACTCCGCGACGGCCGCATGAGCTTCCTCTACCGAGCCGCGGTAGTGCACGGCCACCTGCCATCCCGCCTGCGCCAGCGACAGCGCGATCTCGCGCCCGAGGCGGCGTGCGCTTCCGGTGACCAGCACGGTGCGGTTCGTCATTGGCGGACAATCGGGCGGTGAACGAAGCAGGGACATCCAGTGTAACGAGCGCGCTGCGCTCGCTCGTGAGGCAGCAGGTGGAGCGCGCGGGCGGCTGGCTGCCGTTCGACCGCTTCATGGCCTTGGTGCTCTACGCGCCGGGGCTCGGCTACTACGCGAATGCCTCGCGCAAGTTCGGGGCGATGCCGCAGCAGGGCAGCGACTTCGTGACGGCCCCGGAGATGTCGCCGCTGTTCGGTGCCACGTTGGCCGTGCAGGTCGGCGAGGCGCTGGAGCGCACGGGAAAGAGCGAGGTCTGGGAGTTCGGCGCCGGCACCGGCGCGCTGGCGCACCAGCTGCTCGGCGCGCTGGGCGATCGCGTGAGCCGCTACGTCATCGTCGAGCTGTCCGCGAGCCTGCGCGAGCGGCAGCAGCAGCTGCTGGCGCCCTACGCGGACCGCGTGGAGTGGGTGGCGGAGCTGCCTGACAGTTTCGAAGGCGTCGTCGTCGGCAACGAGGTGCTCGACGCGATGCCGGTGAAGCTGCTCGTCCGCAAGGGCGGCACGTGGCACGAGCGCGGCGTGGACCTGGGCCTCGCCTGGTCCGACCGCCCCACCGAGCTGCGCCCGCCCGTGGAGATCGCCGGTGAGCACGACTACCTCACCGAGACCCATCCGCATGCGCTCGCTTTCATCCGCACGCTCGCCGACCGGCTCGCGCGCGGCGCCGCGTTCTTCATCGACTACGGGTTCCCGGAAGCCGAGTACTACCACCCGCAACGCCACATGGGCACGCTGATGTGCCACCGCGCCCACATGGCGGACACGGACCCGCTTGCCGACATCGGGCAGAAGGACATCACGGCGCATGTCGACTTCACCGGCATCGCGGTGGCCGCGCAGGAGGCGGGGCTTGCGACACTCGGCTACACGAGCCAGGGGCGCTTCCTCGTCAATTGCGGCATCGTCCAAGCGATGGCTGCGTCGCCCACGAAGGAGCAGGTGGCCGCGCAGCGCCTCATCGCCGAGCACGAGATGGGCGAGCTCTTCAAGGTGCTCGCGCTGCACAAGGGCGCGTACTGGGACGCAACCGGTTTCCGCGAAGGCGACCGCACCCACACACTCTGACGCCGAAAGCCGCCACAATGATTCGCTGGATCATCGTCATCTTCCTTGCGCTGGTGCTCATCAGCTGGTTCAGCCCGCTGCTGCAGAAGCTGGGTTTCGGCAAGCTGCCGGGCGACCTGCGGTTCAAGCTCTTCGGGCGCGAGATCTTCGTGCCGTTGACGACGACGATCCTGCTATCCATCGTCGCCAGCATCATCGCCAAATACCTCTGAATGAAGGCCTGCATCGACATCGGCGGCACCAAGGTGGCCGTCAGCCTCAACACCGGCGCGGGGCTGGACCTCGTTGCGCGGCGCGCCGAACCCACCGCCAAGGAAGGCAGCAACGACGCGCTCGCGCGGCAGGTGATCCGCATGGTGGACGAGGCGTGCCGCGAGGCGGGCATCGAGCCCTCGACCGTGCGGCGCGCCGGCGTGTCATCGGCAGGGCCGTTCGTGCTTCGCGGGGGCCTGGTCGAGCTGGCCGCGCCGAACATCTGCGGCGGCTTGGCGGGGCCGGAGCGTGGCTTGCCGAACAGCTGGATGACGGCATTGCTCGAAGCGCCGCTGCGGCAGCGCTTCGACGAGGTTCGTGTCGAGAACGATTGCGTCGCCGCCCTCGAGGCCGAGCGCCGCTGGGGCGCGCTGCAGGGTTACGAGCACTGCGCGTACGTCACGTGGAGCACGGGCGTGGGCGTGGGTCTGTGCGTCGACGGGCGCGTGCTGCGCGGCAAGAACGGCAATGCGGGCCATGCCGGCCACATGTTCGTCAGCGACAACAGCGATGCGTTGTGCGGCTGCGGCAATGTCGGCGATGTCGAAGCGCTTGTCGCGGGCAACGCGGTCGCGCGGCGCTTCGGTGCGGACGCGGCCACGCTGATGCAGCGTGCCAAGGCGGGCGATGCCGCCGCCGAAGCGACGGTGCGCGAGCTGTGCCGCGTGATGGGGCGCGCGATGTACAACCTCGTCGCCACGCTCGACCTGCAGCGCATCAGCCTCGGCGGCAGCGTGTTCTGGCACAACCGCGACTACGTGCTGCCGATGCTGTCGCACGAGGTGCACAGCCGCTTTCCGGCGCTCACCGAAGGCTCGGAGCTGGTGCCCGCGGGCTTGCAGGACCGCGTGGGCGACTACGCCGCGCTCGCGCTACTCGTCTAGCGCACGTGCCACCGCCGCTTCACGCGCGTGGTGCACCCGCTCGCCGATGCCCGGGCCTTTGACGCCCTGCCGCTGCGCCTCGGCGGCGATTTCGTGCGTCGGCACCGCGAGCGCGGCGGCAAGGGCGCGCTCGAGGCGCGAGCGATCGAAGCCCGGCTCGATGCATTCACAGGCCGCCAGCACTTCGCCGAAGCGTTGCGGCTTGCGGATCGCATCGCACCGCTCCAGGAGTTTGAGCACCTCGGGCGCCGCCGACTTGCCGCCTGCCAGCACGTGCGCGTGTTCGCGCGCGACCACCTCGCCGAGCTCGCGGCACTCGTTGGGAACGCGCAAGCGCTCGCAGAGAGCGCGCAGGTCGTGCTGCGGCACGCCGTGCACGAGGCAGGCGAAGCGCACGGGCAGGGCCGTGCCGCGTTCGGCCGACCGGTCCACCTGCTGGGCGAGCCGCGGGCGCCAGCGAGCGGCGACCTCGGCGAGCAATCGCTCCAGTGCGCCGCAATCGCGCAGTGCCGCGAACATGCGCGACGGGTGGCGCTCCATCAATCCGCGCGCGAGCTCCTGCCAGACCCGCTCGGCCACCAGCGCATCGACTTCGCCGTTGTCCACCATCTCGCGCATCAGCGCCAGCGTCTCCGGTGCGATGGTGAAGTCGTGGAAGCGCGCCGCGAAGCGGGCAACGCGCAGGATGCGGACCGGGTCTTCGCGGAAGGCATCCGTGACGTGCCGCAGCACCTTCTTCTTCAAGTCGGCACGGCCGTGGAAGGGGTCGACCAGCACGCCGTCCTCGCCCTGGGCGATGGCGTTGATCGTGAGGTCGCGCCGCGCGAGGTCCTGCTCCAGCGTGACGTCGGGCTCGGCGTGGAACTGGAAGCCGTGGTAGCCGCGCGCCGTCTTGCGTTCGGTGCGGGCCAGCGCATATTCCTCGCGGGTCTGCGGATGCAGGAAGACGGGAAAGTCCTTGCCCACCGGCAGGTAGCCCGCGAGGATCATCTCCTGCGGCGTCGCGCCCACGACGACCCAGTCGTGGTCGTTCACCGGCAACCCGAGCAGGGCATCCCTGACTGCGCCACCAACCATGTAGGTCTGCATGGCGCGACAGTGTAATCAGGGCGCGGAGAGGGCCTTCCAGACGTCGCGCGCCTGCGCTTCCACGCCTTCGGGCGTGGGCGGCAACGGCAGGCGGCATTCGCCGACCTCGAGCCCGAGCGTGCGCATCATCGCCTTCACCGACATCGAGAACACGCAGGTGTCGCAGTTGACGAACTGGTACGAGGGGATCAGCTGCGCGTTGATGCGCCGCGCCTCGGCGACTTTGCCCTCCGAGAACGCATCGAACATGCGCTGGAACCACGGCCCCGTCCAGTGCGCGGTGGTGCTGATGACGCCGACGCCGCCCACGGCCATGAGCGGCAGCGTCTGCGCGTCGTCGCCGGAATAGAGGTCGAAGCGGTCGCCGGCCTGCGCGACCAGCGCCGCTGCCGAAGGCGGGTCGCCGGTGGCATCCTTGAAGCCGACGATATTCGGCACATCGCGGAAAAGCCGCAGCAGCACGCCCTCGTCGATGCGGCGGCCGGTGCGCCCCGGCACGTCGTAGAGGATGCACGGCAGCGGCGTCGCCTGCGCGATTGCGCGGAAATGCGCTTCGATGCCGGCCTGCGGCGGGCGGTTGTAGTAAGGCCCCACCAGCAACACGCCGGCCGCGCCGAGCTCCTTGGCACGCCGCGTGAGATCGATGCTGTGCGCCGTGTCGTTGGTGCCCATGCCCGCGATCACGGGCACGGTCACCGCCTCCGCAACCGCGCGAACGAGGTCGCACTTCTCGTCGTCGCCGAGCGTCGCCGACTCGCCGGTGGTTCCGGCGATCACGAGCCCGTCATTGCCATGCTGCTCCAGCCATTTCGCCAGTTTCCGGGCCGCGTCGAGGTCCAGTTTCCCTTGCCTGTCGAAGGGCGTGACCATCGCGCTCATGACGCGACCGAAATGGCGGGGGCGGCGCAGCTGTTCGTTCATCGTGAAGTTCGGTAAGGTTCTTCGAAGTCAAGAAAATCCTTTTCGGCCAGCGCATCCTCCACCCAGGCCTTCACGCCCGAGAGCGCGCACACGCGGCGGATGTAGTCGGTGACGTGGCCGGGCACGGGCAGGCCGTAGTTCTTGATGCGCAAGCACACCGGCGCGAAGTACGCGTCGGCCGCGCTGAATTCGCCGAACAGCATCGGCCCCTTGTACTGCTCCAGCAGCCCGGACCACATCGCGATGATGCGCTGCACGTCCTTGCGCACGGCCGGCTGGTCGCGCCACGTCAGCGCGCCGATCTGCGGCAGCGAGGCTTCGATGTTCATCGGGCAGTGGCTGCGCAGCGCGGAGAAACCCGCGTGCATCTCGGCACAGACGGTGCGGGCGCGCGCACGTGCCTGCGGGTCGCTCGGCCAGATGTTTCGGTCGGGGAATTTCTCGTGCACGTACTCGACGATCGCGAGCGAGTCCCACACGGCAAAGCCGTCGTCGACGAGGACGGGCACGCGGCCTGCGGGCGTCACCTCGGCGAGGCGTTGCTTGAACTGCGAGTCGGCATCCGGCAGGTCGAACGGGTCGAAGCGCACCTTCACTTCCTGGAACGGGATGCCCGCCTGTTTGAGCAGCACCCATGGCCGCATGGACCAGGACGAGTAGTTCTTGTTGGCGACGTAGAGGCTGAGCATGGCGCGGCTCCGTGGTTCAAGTGTGGCGGATGCTAGCCGTGCCGTGGGGCGCCATTGATGAAAAAACGCTCGCGAATTGATGCTCGGCCGTGGGCCCAGAATGCGGGGATGCGTTTCGCGGCTGCCTGCCTCCTTCTCATTGCCCCCGCCGCATGGGCGGCGCCGTGCGGCCCGTTCCAGCGGCTCGAAGCGCCGGCGCGTAGCGGCTGGTGCGCCGGCGTCGTGGCCGACGCGAAGCAGGGGCTGCGCATGCCGCGCACCGTGCTCTGGGTGGGGCGCGAAGCTGGCACCGACCACCTGCTCGTCGCCGACATGGGCAGCTGGGAGCCGCGCCGCGGCCGGCTGCTGCACGTTCGGATTGACGGCAAGACGGGGCAGGTGCGCATCGCCGAAGTGTTGCGCCAGCTGGATCGCCCTCACGGGCTGCGCCGCGGCCCGGACCGCCGCTTCTACATCGCCGAGGCGACGCGCATCTCGCGGCTGGAGTGGCACCACGACGGCACGCGCGGGCCGCTGCAGCCGGTGGTGCAGGACCTGCCCGCCGAGGGGCGCCACCCGCTCAAGCAGATCGCATTCGCGACCGACGGCACGCTGTACATCGGCGTGGGCGCGGCGAGCGACGACTGCGCGGACCAGCGCAGCGTGCAGGGCGGGCTGCCCGCCTGCCCCGAGATGACGGGCGATCGCCCACAGGCGGCGGTGTACAAGGCGCGCATCGATTTCGATGCGGGGCGCATCACCGAGCTCAAGGTGTTCGCGCTCGGCCTGCGCAACTCCACCGCACTGGCCGTGCACGCCACGGGCACGGTGCTGCAAGGCGAGAACAACATCGACAGCGGCTCCACCGAGCGCTTCCCGGCCGAGGAGATCAACCGGCTGGAAGAGGGCGGCCACTACGGCTGGCCCGGCTGCGTGGAGAACCGCAAAACGTTGCCGGGGTTCGACGCCGCGGCCTGCCGGGCAACGAAAGCCCCCGTATTGACGATGCCCGCGCATTCCGCGCCCCTGCACATGGCGTACGGCAGCGACGGGCTGGTGGTCGGCTGGCACGGGTATCGCACCGCGGGCCGGCGCATCGTGCGCTACGCGGTCGATGCGCGCGGGCTGCCGCGTGGCAACCCGGTCGTTCTGCTCGGGCCGTGGACCTTGGGCCCCAATCGTTTCGGCGCGCCTGTCGCGTGGGCCGAGGATGACCAGGGCCAGTTGTGGATCGCCGACGACCGCAACCGCATGCTGCTGCGGCTGGGGCCCGAACGCTAGGGAATCTCGCGGTTGGGCTGCGGCTCGCCGGCACTCGGCGGGCCGATGGTGTTGCCCAGGCGCGCGCGCAGCGACTGCGGCTGTCCGGTGATCATGGCCGCATACACCGTGGTGTTGGCCAGCACCTTCTTCACGTAGTCGCGCGTCTCGTTGAACGGGATGTTCTCGGCCCACGCCGCGGCGTCCATCACCGGCCCGTTGCGCCACGCGCGCGGGCGGCCGGGGCCCGCGTTGTATGCGGCGGCGGCCATGGGCATGGAGCCGGCGAAGTCGTCGAGCACGAGCTTGAGGTAACCGGTGCCAATGGCGATGTTGGTCTCGCGGTCGACCAGCATCGACGGCGTGAAGGGTGAGAGGCCGATCTTCTTCGCGGTCCACGTGGCGGTCGCCGGCATCACCTGCATCAGGCCCGAAGCACCGACATTGGAGCGCGCGTCCATGATGAAGCGGCTTTCCTGCCGAATCAGCCCGTACACATACGCCGGGTCGAGGCCGATCTCGCGGCTGCGGCGCACGACGGATTCGCGGAAGGGCATCGGGTAGCGCTGGTCGAAATCGAACTCGGCCTTCGTGCGGTCGCTCGTGTTGACGCAGCGGTCCCAAACCTCGCGGTCGCACGCGTACTGCGCGGCGGCGAGCAGCTCGCGGTCGCTCATGCCGCCCGTGGCGTGCAGGTTGGTCGTGTAGTTCCACTCGCGCACGCCTTCGGGCCTCAGGCCGATGGCTATCGCATAGAGCGCGCGGTTCAGGCCCGGGTTGCGGCGGGCGGTTTCCTTCTCGGTTTCGGTGAGCGGCGCGGGCTTGGGCGGGACGTTGATTTTCTGGCCCAGGGCCTCGAGCGCGAGCTGCTCGTAGAAGCCGCGCGGCGAGGCGATCGACTCCAGCAGGCGCTGCGCTTCGGCGCGCGCGTTCTCGCTCGGCGTGCCCGCGAGCAGCGCGCGCGCCTTCCAGTACGCCCACGTCGGGTCGGCTTTGCCCTCGTCGCTCATCGCGTTGACGGCTTGCAGCACCGCATGCCAGTTCGGCCGCGGGCTCGCGCGCAGCGCCGCGCGTACTTTCCATGCGAGCAGGTCGTCGCTGAGGAAGGAGTCCTTCGAAACCTTGGTGAAGTAGTCGATGGCGTCCGGCCGCAGCCGCTGCGCCGCGTACTTGCCGAGCACGCCCCAGATCCAGTCGCGCTCCTCGGCGCTGACCTGCACGCTCCACTTCGCGTCGAACTGGCCGGCGGCCGCTTCGAAGTCGGTCGCGGCGTATTTGATGAGGGCCAGCCCCACCAGCTCGCGCCGTGTGCGAGAGATCGCGGCCGCACGCTGGCTGAGGAAGCGCCCGGGGTTGGCGTTGAGCTCGGCGACGAAGTTGACCGCGTCCGGCGCGACGATCTGCACCGCATCGGCAGCCGCGCGTGGGCGGTTGGCCTCGATGGCGATGCGCGCCTTGCGCCAGATGTCGCCAGCGTTCAGGCGCCGCCTGTCGTGGCCGTCCGCCAGCAGCTCGGCAGCGGCCAGCGTGCAGCCGTCGTCCGCCTCGCGCTGCGCATACCAGTTGCGGCGCACGTCCTCCGCCAGCGTCTCGGGCGCCCTCGGCCCTTCGCGCAGGTGCTGCACCAGCAGGGCGTAGCAGCGCACCTGCCGGTCGTCGCGCATCCGAAAGCGCGTGTACTCGTCGGCGAACGCGTCCCATTGGCGGCGCTGGGCCAGCACCAGCAGCCAGTCGTTGCGCAGCCGGTCCTCCTGGTAGGTGCCGGGGTAACGCGTGAAGAAGTCCTGCACTTCGGCCGCGCCGGCCGTGTCCAGCCGCGCGCGCAGCTCCCAGTAGGCCGCGTAGGGTTCGAGGGCGTGGCCGCGGGCCTGCGGCAGCAGGAGCGTGAGGCGCGCGCGGTCGCCCGCGCGGAACGCCTGGTTCATCTGGAGGATGACATCGTCCCTCGGTACCGTCTGGGCTTGCGAGCCGCCCGCGAGCAACAGCACCAACGATGCCACAATGGTTCTCAACTGCATCGGATGATTATGGACAAGTCGGAAGAAAAAAGGGCCTTGCGCAAGGAGCTGATCGAGCGCCGCACGCAGCTGCCCGACCGATTGAAACGCGCCGACATGCTGCAGCAGGTGATGCGCATCTGGCTGGTGGGCCGCCCCGACGCCATCATCGGCGCCTACTGGCCGATCAAGGGCGAGTTCGACCCGCTGCCCGCGCTGCACCGCTGGAAGGAAGACGGCGAGCTGCTGGACGAACCGCAGATGCGCCGCATCGCGCTGCCTGTTGTCGACAAGGAACATCAGACACTGAAGTTCCACGCATGGTTCCCCGGCTGCCCGATGGAAGAGGACGCCTATGGCATCCCCAAGCCGAAGGACACCGAAGTGGTGGTGCCCACCCTGCTGTTCGTGCCCTGCGTGGGCTACGGCGTGGGCGGCTACCGGCTGGGCTACGGCGGCGGCTTCTACGACCGCACCCTCGCCGAGCTGCAGCCCAAACCCTACACCGTCGGCCTGGGCTATGCCTGCGGCTTCGTCGACGACCTCGAACCCGAGCCCCATGACGTACCGCTCGATGCGCTGCTGAACGAACTGGGCGTGGTCTGGCCCATTTCGTGACGGCCCCGTGACGCTGTATTCCCTGATCGGCCGCTTCCTCAAGCGGCACTGGCTGGCCTATTCCTCCTCGGCGCTGATGCTGGCGGGCATCGCGTGCCTGATCGTGTGGATCCCGCGGCAGATCGGGCACCTGGTCGATGGGCTGGTGGCGAAGCAGCTCTCCGGCGGCGCGCTGCTGCGCGAGCTGGGCTGGCTGTGCCTGGCGGGCGTGATCGTCTACTTCCTGCGCGTCGGCTGGCGGCTCCAGCTGTATGCGGCGGCGTACCGGCTCGGCATGGAACTGCGCCAGCGGCTCTATGACCGGCTCACGTTGCAGGGCCCGCGCTTCTACCAGGACCGGCGTACCGGCGACCTGATGGCAATGGCCACCAACGACATCGACGCGATCGAGATGGCCGCGGGCGAGGCGATGCTGGCCGGCTTCGACGGGACGCTCACGCTCGTGCTGGTCGTGGCGATGATGGCGCTGGGCGTCGATGCAAGGCTCGCAGCGTGCGCGCTGCTGCCTTTCCCGCTGATGGCGCTGGCTTTCTGGTGGATTTCGGGGCACGTGCACGCCTCGTGGGCGCAGTCGCTGGAGCGCTTCGCGGCGTTGAACGACCATGTGCAGGAGTCGCTGTCGGGCGTGCGCACGGTGCGGGCTCTCGGGCTCGCGCAACGCAACGAGGCGCATTTCTCGAAGCTCGCGACGGCCGCTTCGGATGCGAGCTTCGACGCGCAGAAGTGGGAAGCGACGTACGAGCCGGCGGTCGGCATCACGCTGACCGCCGCCACGGTGATCGTGCTCGGCGTCGGCGGCTGGCTGGTCTGGCACAACGAGTTGAGCGTGGGCCAGCTCACCAGCTTCAGCCTGTACCTCGGGCAGATGATCTGGCCGATGTTCGCGGCCGGCTGGGTGCTGTCGCTGTTCGAGCGCGGCAAGGCGGCGTGGGCGCGGCTGCAGCCGGTGCTGGATGCGCCGCTGGTGATCGACGACCATGGCACCGTGCCGCACGTGGAGCCGGGCACGGTGGAAGCGGACGGCGTGAGCTTCCGTTACCCGGGGCAGGGTCGCGCGGCGCTCGACAACGTGTCGCTCGTGCTGCCGGCCGGGCGCACGCTGGGCCTGGTGGGGCCGACCGGGGCGGGCAAGTCCACGCTGCTGCGGCTGATGCTGCGCCACTACCACCCGGACGCGGGCCAGCTGCGCTGGAACCGCGTGGACCTGGAGCGCTACACGCTGGCCGCGTTGCGCGGCGCGATTGCGTGGGTGCCGCAGGAAGCCTTCCTCTTCTCGGCATCCGTGGCGGACAACATCGCGCTGGCCACGCCGGGCGCGACGCGCGAGCAGGTGGAGGAAGCCGCGAAGCTTGCGGCCATCCATGAAGAGATCCTGAGGCTGCCGAATGGCTACGACACGCCGGTCGGCGAGCGCGGCGTGACTTTGTCGGGCGGGCAGCGCCAGCGCGTCGCGATCGCGCGTGCGCTGCTGGCCGATGCGCCCCTGCTGCTGCTCGACGACGCGCTGTCGGCCGTGGACACAGACACGGAGGCGCGCATCCTCGCGCACCTGCGCGATGCTCGCATGGGCCGCACCGTGATCATCGTGAGCCACCGCCTGAGCACCGTCGCCGACGCCGACCGCACGCTGGTGCTGCGGGACGGCCACGTGGCCGAGCAGGGCTCGCACGCCGAACTTCTAGCGCAAGGCGGGTGGTATGCCCGCCAGTGGCGCTACCAACAATTGCAGGCGAGCCTCGATGCAAGCTGATTCCGCCGTCGCCGAAGGGTTGGCGCCCGGCGCCGAAAGGGGCGGCCGCCGCACGGTCGGTGATGCCGCGCGCCTGCTGTACGAGGCCGTGCAGCCCGAGCGCCGCCACTTGCACCGCGCGGTGGCCTGGCTGCTGCTGGCGGCCGGGCTCGAAGCGCTGGGCCCGCTGCTCGGCAAGGCCTTCATCGACAACTACCTGCTGCCGCATCACGCCGAAGCATTCGGCATCGCGGCGCTGCTCGGTGGCGCGCTCGTCGCGGGCATTGTGGCCACCTGCGTGCGCTACCTGCAGCTCGTGCGCCTCGCCGGGCTTGCGATGCGCTCGGTGCAGCGCATCCGCGAGCGGGTGTTCGGCCACGTGCTGCGCCTGCCGATGTCGTTCTTCGACCGCGCGATCACCGGCCAGCTGGTGAGCCGCGTGACGAACGACACCGAGGCGGTGAAGACGCTCTACGTGCAGGTGCTCTTCGTCATGCTGGACAGCGTGATCGTGCTGCTGGGCGCGATGGCCGCGATGTTCTGGCTGGACTGGCGGCTGATGCTGATCGTGCTGACGCTCGCGCCTGCGATGGCGCTGATCGTGTCGCTCTACCAGCGCCTGTCGGCGCCCGCGGTCGCGCGCACGCGCGAGCTGCGCAGCGAGCTGAACGCGCAGGTCGCGGAGTCGATCGCCGGCATGGCCGTGCTGCAGGCCAGCAACGCCACGCTGCGGTTCGCGCAGAAGTTCGCAGGCACCAACGGTGCGCACTACCAGTCGCGCCAGCGCGAGCTGCGCGCCAACGCGTGGCTGCTGCGGCCGGTCCTGGACTTCCTCAACGTGCTGCTGCTGGCGGTGGTGATCTGGGTGTTCGGCACGCTCAGCGCGCTGGAGGTGGGCGTGCTGTATGCGTTCATCAACTACGTGTCGCGCGTCACCGAGCCGCTGATCCAGATCACGATGCAGTTCTCGCAGCTGCAGCAGGCGATGGTGGGGGCGGCGCGCGTGCACACGCTGCTCAAGGAGGCGGAGACGCCGGTTGCCACGAAGGAGGGGCGCATCACCGAAGGCGGCATCGCGATCGAGCACCTCGATTTCGAGTACCTGCCGGGGCGGCGCGTGCTGCATGGCCTCGATTTGCGCATCGAGCCGGGCAGCTTCCACGGGATCGTGGGGCACACGGGCAGCGGCAAGAGCACCCTGCTGTCGCTGCTGCTGCGCTTCTATGTCGCGCCGCCGGGGAGCATCCGCATCGACGGCGCGCCGCTGGACACGATCGGCGAAGACCATTTCCGCGACCGCGTGGGGCTGGTGCCGCAGGACCCGTTCCTGCTCGCGGCCAGCGCGCGCGAGAACATCGCGATGGGGCGCAAGCTCACGGATGCGCAGGTGGAGGCCGCCGCGCGCGCCGCGCATGCGCACGACTTCATCGTGGGGCTGGAGCGGGGCTACGACACGCCGCTGGGTGAAGGCGGGGCGCGGCTTTCCGTGGGGCAGAAGCAGTTGATCGCGATCGCGCGGGCGCTGGCGGGGGAGCCGCGCATCCTGTTGCTGGACGAAGCGACGTCGCACATCGATTCGGAGACCGAGCAGGTGGTGCAGCGTGCGCTGACGGCGCTGCGCGGCAAGGTGACGGTGGTCGCGATCGCGCATCGGCTCTCGACCATCCGCGATGCGGACAGGATCGTGGTGCTGAACCACGGGCGGATCGCGGAGCTGGGGACGCACTCCGAGCTGATGGCCATCGACGGCGGCCTCTACCAGCGTCTCTACCTGCTGCAGCAGCTCGAGGAAGAAGAGCTGTCACCCCGGGCTTGACCCGGGGTCCATGGCGGCGCGCCACGATGGATGCCGGGTCGAGCCCGGCATGACAACATCCTCAATCCAGGTCGTCGATCGTGTCCGGGTCCGGCACCTCGCCGATCGTCTGCCGCGTGATCTTGCTCTGCGCCATCAGCCATTCGCAGAAGGACTTGATCTCCGGCCGGTGGCCGCTCCTCGGCCCCACGACCAGCCAGTAGGCCATCGGCGAATCCATGCGCAGTTTGGGCATCACCTCCACGAGGTCTCCGTTGGCGAGCGCCTCGGCCACCAGCGGCAGGCGCGCAAGCACGACGCCCTGCCCGGTGAGCGCCGCCTGCACCATCTGGTAGGCGTAATTGAAATAGAGCCAGCGCTTGGGCTGCAGCTTGTTCAGGCCATGCTCGTCGAACCAGCGCCGCCACGTCAGCCACTCGAGGTGGGTCTGGTGCGCGTCACCGGCTTCGATCAGCGTGAACTGCGCCACGTCGGCCGGCTTCTTCAGCGGCGGCCCGCTCTTCACGAGCCACGGGCTCGCCACCGGGGTGAGCTGTTCGCCGAACAACCTCACGGCATTCGTCGGCATCGACGCCATGGGCCCGTAGCGAAGCGCCAGGTCCACGTCCGCGATCTCGAGGTCCACCGTCGAATCGCTGGCGTCGATGCGGATGTCGATCTCCGGGTTGTCGCGCTGGAACTGCTCCATGCGCGGGATGAGCCACATCGACGCGAACGACGCAAAGGTGGTGAGGGACACCGCGCGCCGCCCCGCGCTCTGGCGGATGGTGCGCACCGCGTTGTCGATGCGCGGCAGCGATTGCGACACCGCCATCAGCAGCTGCGCGCCCGCGCTCGTGAGTTCGACCGCGCGCGTGTGCCGCAGGAACAGGCTCACGCCCACTTCGTCTTCGAGCGACTGGATCTGCCGGCTGACGGCGGACTGGGTGAGTGCCATCTCCTCCGCCGCCGCGCGGAAATTGAGGTGGCGGGCCACCGCCTCGAACGCGCGCAGGTGGCCGGCGGAGATCGGGCGGGTGCGCAAATGGGTCTGAGAGTGCTGCATGGGCGTGTCGGCTTTTGACAGGAGGCGCTGGCGGATTGATGCGAATCCGGAATCAAAAGGTTAGCCGTATTTCATTGGACTGCCAAGCGGGCGTGAACGATCATTCAATGCCGAAAACGCTTCACTGGAGAACTGCGATGACCGCGCAAGCCACGACCCTGCATCAATCCGCCGCCCCCGCCCTGCCCGGCACGTGGAAGCTGGGTGCCGGCCGCGCGATCACGCTGCAGCCGCTGCAGGACGGCATCCTGCGCGTCGCCCACGGCACGCTGTGGGCCACCTTCGACGGCCCGCACGAGGGCACGCCGCGCGCCATGGGCGACCACTTCGTCGAGGTCGGCGACACCGTCCGCATCGCGGCCGGCGAGCGCGTGGTGGTGGAGCCCTGGGGCCGCAACCACTCCGCCTACTTCACGTGGGACCCGATCGTGGCGCCGGCGCGCCTGCCGCGGATCCGTTTCGCGGACGTGATGAAGCCGCTCGCGGACCTGCGCATCGCCGTGGCCCTGGGCGTCCACGCCGCGGCGAGCGTCGTGGTGGTGCTGGTGCGCGCCGTGGTGGCGACCGTGTTGCCGCCGCAACGCGCGCCGATGCCGCGCCACCTGAGCGCCCACTGCAAAGCCTGACCGTATGATCGGGCCGCATGGCGCGGCCCAAGAGCTCACAGCACGAACTGCGCCGCGACGAGATCCTCGACGTCGCGGCGCAGTGCTTTGCCGACCGCAGCTACGCGGCTGCCAGCATGAACGACATCGCGGCGGCCTGCGGCACGTCGAAGGCGCGCCTGTATCACTATTACGAGAGCAAGGAAGCGATCCTCTACGACCTGCTGGATCGCTACACCCAGCGCCTGCTGGCCATCATCGGCCAGGTGGAGGCGACCGCGCAGCGGCGCAGCCTCGACGACCGCGCCGCGGTCCATGAGCTGGTGCGCGTCTTCCTCGAGGAATACGAGCACTCCGCCACGCGCCACATCGCGCTGCTGCATGACACGAAGTTCCTCTCCGACACGCAGCGCGACCTGATCCTCGACCGCCAGCGCGACATCGTCGCCGCCGTCACGCGCTTCCTGCGCCGCGCCTACCCGAAGCGGATGGACAGCCGCAACCAGACCGCGGTGACCATGATGCTGTTCGGCATGATCAACTGGACCTTCACCTGGCTGCGCCCCGGCGGCCCCATGAGTTATGCGCAGTTCGCCGAGGAAGTGATCGGCATGCTCGAACGCGGGCTCGACGGGGCGGCTGCGTGACGATGCACGTCGTCGTGATGGGCGTGGCCGGCTGCGGCAAGAGCGAAGTGGGCGCGCGGCTTGCGCGGGCGCTGCAGCTGCCGCTCGTGGAGGGCGACGATTTCCACCCGGCGTCCAACGTCGACAAGATGCGCCGCGGCGTGCCGCTGGACGATGCCGACCGCGCCGGGTGGCTGCGGACGCTGGCAGCCGAACTGGCGGCGCGCCCGCAAGGCGCGGTGCTGACCTGCTCGGCCTTGAAGCGCGCCTACCGCGACACGTTGCGCACGGGCGCGGCGGGGCTGCGCTTCGTGCACCTCGCGCTGACGCCCGAACAGGCGGCAGCGCGTGTCGCAGCGCGGACTGACCACTTCTACCCGCCCAGCCTGGTCACCAGCCAGTTTGCGGCGCTCGAAGACCCCTCCGGCGAGCCGGGTGTTGTCGTGGTTGACGCATCCGCGCCGCTGACCGATGTCGTCGAGCGCGCACTCGCGGGCCTGCGTCCGTAGAATTCCTTTCATGAGCAAAGCCTTCGCGAGCCAGGCCGACCTGGCCGACAAGAAGATCACCTTCGAGCAGTTGTCGGCGCACTGCTGGGCGTACACGGCGGAGGGCGACCCCAACTCCGGCGTGATCATCGGCGACAAGTTCATCATGGTGAGCGACGCCACCGCTACGCCCGCGATGGCGCGCGACCTGATCGCGCGCATCCGCACCGTGAGCGACAAGCCGATCAAGTACGTGCTGCTCACGCATTACCACGCCGTGCGCGTGCTGGGCGCGAGCGCGTACTTCGACGAAGGCGCGAGCGAGGTGATCGCCAGCCGCGGCACGTACGAACTGATCGTCGAGCGCGGCAAGGAGGACATGCAGTCCGAGATGGAGCGCTTCCCGCGCCTGTTCCGCAACGCGGAGACCGTGCCGGGCCTCACCTGGCCCACGCTCGTCACGGACGGCAAGCTCACGGTGGACCTGGGCGGCGTGAAGGTGCAGATCTGGTCGCCCGGCGCCGGCCACACGCGCGGGGACACGATCGCCTGGGTCGAAGAGGAGAAGGTGCTGTTCTCCGGCGACCTCGTGGAGTACGAGGCCGGTGTCTACACCGGCGACGCGCAACTGGAAGAGTGGCCGGCCACGCTCGAAGCGCTGCGCGCCCTCGGCGCCGAAGCCATCGTGCCGGGCCGCGGCGAAGCCATGAAGGGCAGCGCCAACGTGAACAAGGCGCTCGACTACACCAAGCGCTGGGTGGAGACGCTCTACCGCTGCGCGAAGGAAGCGGCCGCCGCGAACATGGACCTCAAGGCGGCGATGGAACACACCCGCAAGTCCATGGACCCTGTTTTCGGCCACGTTTTCATCTACGAGCACTGCCTGCCGTTCGACGTGAGCCGGGCCTACGACGAGGCGCGTGGAATCAAGAACCCACGCATCTGGACGGCGGAGCGAGACAAAGAGATGTGGGCCTCCTTGCAGGCCGGATGAGCTTGTAGGCGAAAACCGACACGGCGGTCGGTTGGCGGACGGCACCGGGATAGTGACGTGCTCCCTAAGCTGGGGCATATCCAGGAGTACCCGTCATGCAACACGACAAGAACACGCCCCGCCCGCTGCAGCAGCAGCAACCCGCGGCGCACGGAGACCGCCAGCAGCAGCAGTCCGGCTCCACCGACTTCCAGAACAAGCCGCAGGCGCAGCAGGGCGGCTCGCAGGTCGAAGGCGAGGGCAGCTATAGCGCCACGAAGAACTACCAGAAGGACATCGGCGACTACCTGAAGAACGCCGACGTGCAGAAGGACGCCGAGAACGCGAAGCCGCGTTCTGACGACGAAGCGCGCGAACTGGAAGAAGCCGAGCGCGAGGGCAAATCGCACTCCAAGGGCGAGCGCTAGAAAAACGCCTATTGCGGCGCGGCCAGCTCCTTCAGGTCGCGCTGCCACGCCCGCAGCCGCCGCGCGGCACGCCCGCGCTGGTCGGCGTTCGTGCTTTCATGAATCGCCGCGAACATGCGGCAGTTCTCGTCCAGCAGCTCCTGCTGGTACTTGCGATAAGCCGCGTCCGGTGAGCGCAGCACGCGCTCGCGCCAGCCTTGCAGCGCGGTGCGCGCGAACTGCGGATTGGCCGGGCGCTCGTGCATCTGCCGCAATACCTGCAGCAGGTCCGTCTGGCGGCGCTGCCACTCCACCAGTGCCCGCTGCGGGTCGAAAACGGACTGCGCGACCCCGCGGCGCAGCACGGCGCGCTGCGGTTCCTCCAGCGGGCCGTAGAGCGACTCCAGGCGGTCACTGAACTGCTTGAACCGCTTTTCCTGCCGTTCCGCGGGGGCCGGGTCGATCCACTCCTTGCGCCACTCGGCGTTGCGCTTGGCAAAGCGGCGCTCGACGTGCTGCACCTGCGCCGGCGCCAGCGTCGCGGCCAGGCCGGCCGCCGCCGGCTCTGCATACTCCGCGACCGCGACGAGGCGCGCCTGCGCTTCGGCGGTGAACGCGCAAGCCTGCTGCGGTGTCACCGAGCCGGGGGCCGCCTGCTCCATCCGCCCCAGCATCTCGGCCAGCTTGGGCAGCTCGTTGGCGCGGTGCCAGGCCTGCAGCCGCGCCAGCTCCTCGCGCACCCGCGGCGCCTGCTCGTCGCTGAAGTCGCCGTAGCCATCGAACCACCAATATGCGACTTCGGGCAGGGTGTTGTAGGCCAGCTTCAACGTGCTGCAGCCGGGGAGCATCGCAACGCACAGCAGCAAGAACATAATGCCGGGCAGGCTTCGCGATCCGCGCATCACTCGAGAGGACAGGCTATGACGGTCGATCTGGTCATTCATCAAAAAGGCATCCGCTCGTCGGAAGTGGACATCGTCATCATGGCAGCGGGCAAGGGCACCCGCATGAAGAGCCGCAAGCCCAAAGTGTTGCACCGTTTGGCCGGCCGCCCGCTCATCGAGCACGTCCTGGAGACCGCCAATGGCATGGATGCGCGGCGGGTGATCATCGTGACCGGGCACGGCGGCGACGACGTCGAGCTGGCCTGCACGCTGGCCAGCGTGCAGGCGCGCCGCCCGGCGCCCATCTTCGTGCGGCAGGAGCCGCAGCTGGGCACCGGCCACGCCGTGCAGCAGGCCGTGCCCGCGCTCGGCGACAGCGGCATCACGCTCATCCTCAACGGCGACGTGCCGCTGATCCAGTCCGGCACCTTGCAGGCGCTGATCGACCGCTGCGCCGGCGAGCGCGTCGTGCTGCTCAGCGTGGACATGCCCGACCCCACCGGCTACGGCCGCATCATCCGCAGCGGCAACGCGGTGTGGGGCATCGTCGAGCACAAGGACGCGACGGAAGAGCAGAAGCAGATCAACGAGGTCTACACCGGCTTCATGGCCGTGCCCACCTCGGTGCTCAAGCGTTGGCTCGCCAAGCTGACCAACAAGAACGCGCAAGGTGAGTACTACCTCACCGACATCATCGCGCTCGCCGTCAAGGACGGTGCCGACGTCGTGGCCGTGAAGGCCGTGGACCCGCTGCAGGTGGACGGCGTGAACAGCGCGCGGCAACTCGCGGTGCTGGAGCGCACCTACCAGACCCGGCAGGCGCAGCAGCTGATGGAGCAGGGTGTGCGCCTCGCGGACCCGGAGCGCTTCGACCTGCGCGGCAAGATCGTCTGCGGCACCGACGTCGAGATCGACATCAACTGCATCTTCGAAGGCACCGTCTGGCTCGGCGACGGCGTGACCATCGGCGCGAACTGCATCATCTCCAACGCGCGGATCGAGGCGGGCGCGGTGATCGAGCCCTACACGCACATCGCGGGCGAGCGCTCGGGCGCCCAGGTGGGCCAGAACGCGCGCGTGGGCCCGTTCGCGCGGCTGCGGCCGGGTGCGAACCTCGGGCCGGACGTGCACGTGGGTAACTTCGTGGAGATCAAGAACACCACGATGGCGGGCGGCTCCAAGGCCAACCACCTCGCGTACCTGGGTGACGCCATCGTCGGCGAGCGCGTCAACTACGGCGCGGGCAGCATCACCGCCAACTACGACGGCGCCAACAAGCACCGCACCGTGATCGAGGCGGACGTGCACGTCGGCAGCAACAGCGTGCTGGTCGCACCGGTGCGGCTGGGCGCGGGCGGCACCGTCGGCGCGGGGTCGGTGATCACCAAGGACACGGCGCCGGGCGTGCTGTCGGTGGCGCGCGGCAAGCAGGTCGCCGTCGAGAACTGGCAGCGCCCGAGCAAGAACTAGGCGGGCGCCAGCGGGATGCGCGGGTCGAACTTGGCCCGCTTCACCGAGAAATACGCCTTCACGTTGCGCACGTTCGCGTCGCTCGTGAACAGGCGCTTGGCGAGGTCCAGGTACCCGGGCATGTCGCGCGTGTGGACCACCAGCACGAAGTCCGGGCCGGGCGAGACGCGGTAGCACTGCTGCACCGCCACGTCTTCGATGACGCGTGCTTCGAAAGCCTCCTGCGCTTCGGCGCCTTGGCGGTCCAATGTCACTTCCACGATCGCTTGCAGGCCGTGGCCGACTGCGGCCGCGAGTTGCTGCGGTGACAGCACCGCGATCTGGCGCTCGATGACACCCGCATCCTGCAGGCGCTTGACGCGGCGCAGGCACGTGGGCGGCGAGACGTGCACGCGGGCGGAGAGGTCCTGGTTGGAGAGGCTGGCATCGGTTTGCAGCAGGTCGAGGATGCGCAGATCCGTATTGTCGAGCTCCATTTTGGAATTTTATTTCAAGTGGCAGCGTGAGTGAAATGAAACTCCATAATTCCGTCGATTCCGCAAGCCGATTTCAAATGATGGCCCATAAAGTCTCACCATCAAGGAGCAAAACCCATGTGCGGCATCGTCGGCGCGGTCTCTACCCGCAACATCGTCCCCATCCTCGTCCAGGGCCTGCAGCGGCTCGAATACCGCGGCTACGACTCCTGCGGCGTGGCCGTCCATGATGGTGGCCTGAAGCGCGCCCGCAGCACCGCTCGCGTCGCGGAGCTCATCTCGCAGGTGGAAAGCGAACACCTCGAAGGCACCACCGGCATCGCCCACACGCGCTGGGCGACGCACGGCGCGCCGGCGGTGCACAACGCGCACCCGCACTTCAGCCATGGGCCCGGCGCCGATGCCGCCAAGGGCCCCGGCCGCGTCGCGCTCGTTCACAACGGCATCATCGAGAACCACGACGAGCTGCGGGCCGCGCTCAAGGCCAAGGGCTACCACTTCGCCAGCCAGACCGACACCGAGGTGATCTGCCACCTCGTCGACAGCCTCTACGACGGCGACCTGTTCAACGCCGTGAAGGAGGCCGTGCAGCAACTGCATGGTGCGTATGCGATCGCGGTGTTCTGCAAGGACGAGCCGCATCGCGTCGTCGGTGCCCGCGCGGGCTCACCGCTGGTGCTGGGCGTGGGTGCCGATGGCGAGAACTTCCTGGCGAGCGACGCGATGGCGCTGGCCGGTGTGACGGACCAGATCGTCTACATCGAAGAGGGTGACGTGGTGGACCTGCAACTGGGCCGCTACTGGATCTGCGACCGCAACGGCCGCGAAGTGAAGCGCGAAGTGAAGACCGTGCGCGCGCACAGCGGCGCCGCGGAGCTCGGGCCGTACCGCCATTACATGCAGAAAGAGATTTTCGAGCAGCCGCGCGCCGTGGCCGACACGCTCGAAGGCATCCAGGGCATCGTTCCGGAGCTGTTCGGCGATGGTGCCTATCGTGTGTTCAAGGAGATCGACTCCGTGCTGATCCTCGCGTGCGGCACCAGCTACTACAGCGGCTGCACCGCCAAGTACTGGCTGGAGTCGATCGCCAAGATCCCCACGCAGGTGGAGATCGCGAGCGAATACCGCTACCGGGAGACGGTGCCCAACCCGCGCTCGCTCGTGGTCACGATCAGCCAGTCGGGCGAAACGGCCGACACTCTGGCTGCGCTGCGTCATGCGCAGCAGCTGGGCATGGAGCACACGCTGACCATCTGCAACGTGGCCACGTCGGCGATGGTGCGCGAGTGCAAGCTCTCTTACATCACGCGGGCGGGTGTGGAGATCGGTGTCGCTTCGACCAAGGCGTTCACGACGCAGCTGGCGGGCCTGTTCCTGCTCACGTTGTCGCTCGCGCAGGTGAAGGGGCGCCTGACCGAATCGCAGGAAGCGCAGCACCTGAAGGCGATGCGCCACCTGCCTGCGGCGCTTTCAGCCGTGCTGGCGCTGGAGCCGCAGGTGATCAGCTGGTCCGAGGATTTCGCGCGCATGCAGAACGCGCTGTTCCTCGGCCGCGGGCTGCACTACCCGATCGCGCTGGAAGGCGCCTTGAAACTGAAGGAGATCAGCTACATCCACGCCGAGGCCTACCCGGCCGGCGAGTTGAAGCATGGTCCTCTGGCGCTCGTCACGAGCGAGATGCCTGTCGTGACCGTCGCACCCAACGATGCGCTGCTCGAAAAACTCAAGAGCAACATGCAGGAAGTGCGTGCGCGCGGCGGCGTGCTCTATGTGCTGGCGGACGGCGACTCCAAGATCGAGAGCGGCGAAGGCATCCACGTCATCCGCATGCCCGAGCACTACGGCGAGCTGAGCCCGCTGCTGCACGTCGTGCCGCTGCAGCTGCTCGCGTATCACACGGCTTGCGCGCGGGGCACCGACGTCGACAAGCCGCGCAACCTTGCGAAGAGCGTGACGGTGGAATGAAAAAGGGGCCGCGAGGCCCCTTTGTTCTTACGCGTTCATCACGTTGACCGCACGCGCATTGAGGTAAGCCTCCAGCGCCTCCGGCCCGCCCTCGGAGCCGTAGCCCGAATCCTTGATGCCACCGAAAGGCATCTCGGCGCTGGGCAGCGCCGGCATGTTCATCCACAGCATGCCCACCTCGACCCTGCGGGCGATGATGTCGGCGTTCTTCAGCGACTTGGTGAACGCGTAGCCGGCCAGGCCGTAGGCCAGGCGGTTCGCTTCCTTGATCGCCTCGTCCAGCTGCGTGAACGTGCGGATCGCGGCCACGGGCCCGAAGGGTTCTTCGTTGAAGATCTTCGATTCGAGCGGCACGTCGGCCAGCACGGTCGGCGTGAAGAAGTTGCCGGTGCTGCCGATGCGCTCGCCGCCGACGAGCACCTTGGCGCCGCGCTCGACGGCATCCTTGGTGAATTCGCTCATGGCAGTGAGGCGGCGCGGGTTGGCCAGCGGGCCCATCTGCGTGCCTTCGGCCAGGCCGTCACCGACCTTCAGCGCCTTCGCGTGCGACGCCAGCGCCTCGGCGAACTGGTCGCGCACGCTCTCGTGCACGAGAAAGCGCGTGGGGGAGATGCACACCTGGCCCGCATTGCGGAACTTCGCCGCCCCGGCGGCTTTCACGGCGAGCGCCACGTCCGCGTCCTCGCAGACGATCACCGGGGCGTGGCCACCGAGTTCCATCGTCACGCGCTTCATGTGCTGGCCCGCCATCGCGGCCAGCTGCTTGCCCACCGGCGTGGAACCGGTGAAGGTGATCTTGCGCACGATCGGGTGCGGGATCAGGTAGCTGGAGATCTCGGCCGGGTTGCCGTACACGAGGTTCAGCACGCCGGGCGGCAGGCCCGCATCGGCAAACGCCTGGACGAGCGCGGCCGGGGCGGCCGGCGTCTCCTCGGGCGCCTTGACGATCATCGAGCAGCCGGCGGCCAGCGCGGCGCCGACCTTGCGCACCACTTGGTTGATCGGGAAGTTCCAGGGCGTGAAGGCCGCGACGACGCCCACCGGGTCCTTCAGCACCATCTGGCGGATGGCGAGGTTGGTGCGCGACGGCACGATCCGGCCGTACACGCGCATGCCTTCATCGGCGAACCATTCGATGATGTCGGCGGCGGCCATCGCCTCGCCCTTGGCTTCCACCAGCGGCTTGCCCTGCTCCTGCGTCAGCACCTGCCCGATGGCACCGGCACGCTCGCGCATGAAGCCGGCGGCCTTGCGCATGATCTTCGCGCGCTCGGCGGGCACCAGGTCGCGCCAGGTCTCGAAGCCTTTCTGCGCGGCCGCAAGCGCCTTGTCGAGGTCGGGCTTGCTCGCATGCGCGACGCGGCCGATCTCCTGGCCCGTGGCCGGGTTGTGCACGGCGAGGGAGCGGCCGTCGGCGGCGTCCTGCCACTGGCCTTCGATGAAGAGCTGGGTATTGGGGTAGGTCATGGTTGGGGTTCCTGCACGAAGACGGCCATTTTGGCGCAAGCGCGATGACCTCACCATCTGTAACACCGCCCTTTGGGCAACAAGGCAAATTGACAGCAGGTGCTGCGCTGATACTCTCGACGCCATGCTGGTGACAGAAGACACCAACCCCACCACCCCGGCGAGCTGGCCGAGCGCCGCCGCGGAAGCCGCGCGCTACGCGCTGCTGCGCAGGCTTGCGCCGTCCATCCGCCATCACCTCGTGGTGAACCTGCAGCCGATCGGCATGGTCTACGAAGTGCTGGACCGGCGCCTGCGCGCCCCGGAGCCCGACATCGCGGCCGTGCACGACAGCGCGAAGAAGATCAACAGTTTCGCGCGCGCCGCGCTCGAGTCGTGCACCGACGTAGTCGGCTGGTTGTCGCCGGACGACAAGGCCGCCATCGCAGTCCACGATGCCGTGCGCGAATGCGCCGGCTTGATCGCGAGCAGCCTGAGCTTCCGCGGCTATACGCTGCGCAACGAAGTCGGCGCGATGGAGGGCGAGATTCGCCGCTCCTGCGCCCGCTTCCTGCTGTGCGCGACGCTCATCCACGCCACGGACGAGATCGCGCCGCCGGCCGAGTTGCTGCTGTCGGCCGAGCCCGGCGGCACGGGCGCGCAGCTCACGCTGGGCGTCCGGCGCATGCAGGGTGAGGAGGGTTTCGTGCAGGAGCCCGCATACCGCCCGCTGCGTTGGGACGATGTGCGTGCACTCGCGCAGGCCGAAGGCGCCGAAGCAACGCGCGATGCGGACGGCACGATCCGCCTCGTGCTGCCCTGGGCCGACTGAACACTCAGCGCTCGAAACCCAGCTTCTTCATCGCCGCGGTGAGCGCGGCGCGGCTCTTCTCGTAGTCCGACCAGGGCTCGTTGCCGGCGTCGAGCCGCTCGTGCACGGTCGACACCGTCCAATGCGCGCCGCCCTTGAGCGACTTGAGCTCGTCCCAGCGCACCGGCACCGAGATGCCGAGCCCCGGCCGCGCACGAGCCGACCACGCGCAAGCCGTCGTCGCGCCATAACCATTGCGCAGGTAGTCGATGAAGATGCGCCCCACGCGGTTCTTCGCGCCGCTCTTGGCGACGAAGCGGTCCGGCAGCGTGCGCGCCAGGTGCTGCACGATGGCCTGCGAGAAGTCCTTCACCGTGTCCCAGTCGAATTTCTTGCGCAGCGGCACGACGAGGTGCAGGCCCTTGCCGCCGCTGGTCTTGAGGAAGACGGGCAGCTCGAGTTCATCGAGCAGCGCCCGCACGAGCTGCGCGGCCTCCTGGATCTGCGGCCAGGTCACGCCTTCGCCGGGGTCGATGTCGAAGGTCATGCGGTCGGGCTTGTCGATGGCCGGCACCGTGCCGTTCCAGGTGTGGAACTCCACCACGTTCATCTGCGCGGCCGAGAGCAGGCCTTCGGGCTTGCCCACTTCGATCATGGGCGGCGTGCCGGGCCAGATGGCAGGGTCCAGCTCCACCATGCCCTTCATCTTGTAGCGGTCCAGGTGCTTCTGGAAGAACAGCTCGTGGCCGATGCCTTCGGGTGCGCGCACCATCGCGATCGGGCGGTGCTTGAGGTGCGGCATCATCAGCGGCGTGACCAGCGCGTAGTAGCGCACGAGCTGGATCTTCGTGATGCCGCTTTGCGCGTCCACGACCCGGTCGGGATGGCTCACGCGCAGCGTCGCGGGCAGCGCGACACTGGAGGCGCTGGCGGCGGGCTTGTCCACGGGGGCATCATGCACGGCTTGCTCCCTCACGATCCTCGATGCAGGTTTGTCTTCGCGCAGGCCGTGGAACACGGAGTGGCGCACACGGCCGTCGCGGGTCCATTCACCGAACTGCACTTCGCACACGAGCTGCGGCTTCACCCAGTGCGCGTTGCGCGGGATTTCGCTGCCGGCCTGGAAGGGGCTGCGGTCGGCTTTCAGGGCTTCGAGCTTGCCGCGCAGGTCCGCGAGCACCTTGTCGTTGAAGCCGGTGCCGACATTGCCGCTGTAGCGCAGCTTGCCGTCCTCGTGGACGCCCAGCAGCAGCGAACCGATGCCCACGCGCGACCCCTTCGGATCGGTGTAGCCGCCGATCACGAACTCCTGCCGCTTGTGGCACTTCAGCTTGATCCAGTCCGACGAGCGTCGCGTGACGTAGGCCGAGCCCTTGCGCTTGGCGATCACGCCTTCGAGGCCGAGCCGGCACGCGGAGTCGAGCACGGCGTGCGCGGGCGCGTCGAACACTTCCGAGAAGCGCACGTTGCCGTGCGGCTTGCGCTCGACGATGCGCTTGAGCACTTCGCGGCGCTGCTCCACCGGCACCTCGCGCAGGTCGTAGCCGGCGCAGTACGGCAGGTCGAAGAGGTAGTAGACGATGCTGGCGGTGCGAGCGCTGTCGAAAGCGTTCTGCAGCGCCTGGAAGTCAGCGGGCACGTCGGTGCCCGGCATGATGATCTCGCCGTCGTACCAGCCGTCGGGCAGGTCCATGCCTTCCAGGGCTTCCTGCAGCTGGCGCAGCTTCGACGTCCAGTCGTTGCCGTTGCGCGTGACCAGCTTCACCCGGCCGCCCTCGGCGCGCGCGAGCATGCGGTAGCCGTCGAACTTCACTTCGTAGAGCCACTCGTCGCTTTGCGCCGGGGGCTCGTCGACGAGCGTGGCGAGTTGCGGTGTCAGCTCCTTCGGCAGGGCGGCCTTGCGCGAGCCTTTTGGCGGCCCGTCGGTGGGTGCGAGCGTTGCCGCCTTCGATGAAGGCGGGGCGACCGCGCCCGGGCGGTCTTCAAGGTGCTTCACGCTGTCGGCCATCTCGTCCACCACACTGTATTCGGTGGCGGGCCGCACCCACTCGTCACGCTCCTTGATCAACAGCCATGGCTGGCGCTTGTCGTCGTCGCCCTTGCCGGACATGCGAACGAGCGTCCAGCGCCCGTGCATCTTGTGGCCGCGCAGCTCGAACTTCAGGCGCCCTTCGCGATAGCCCTTGGCCGGGTCGCCGAGGGGGTGCCAGGTGCCCTTGTCCCAGATGATCACCTTGCCCGCGCCGTAGTTGCCGGCGGGGATCGTGCCCTCGAAACGGTTGTACGCGATGGGATGGTCCTCGGTGGGCATCGCCATGCGCCGGTCGGCAGGGTCGTAGCTGGGGCCCTTGGGCACCGCCCAGCTCTTCATCGTGCCCTGCAGCTCGAGGCGGAAGTCGTAGTGCAGGCGCGAGGCCCAGTGCTTCTGGATGACGAACGCGCGCGCCTGCTCGTTGGGCACGCCGCCTTCGGCCGGCTCGGGGGTCTGGTCGAAGTGGCGCTTTTCCCGGTAGAGCTTCAGCGCGTCGCGTTCGCCCTTGGCCATCGCTTAGAAGGAGTCCCTGAGGCGCTTGATCTCGTCGTGGTTGCGCAGCACGCCCTGGTACTGCTTCTCCACCAGCGCCTTCACCTCGATGGGCAGCGGCTTCTCCATCGCCTTCATGTAGCGCGCCTTGGCGTTGTCCTCGCCGCGTTCGCACTCCTTGAGCACCGCCTTGTCGTCGTAGGACGTGAGGGCGGATTTCACGGCGACCCAGCCGCGGTGCGCGGCACCCAGCATGCTGCCGCTGCGCATCACGTGGCCGCCGAGGCGGTCGATCATGTCGCTGAGGTCCTGCACGGCGCGGCGGCAATCGTCGGCGCGGGCCAGGAACACGGCGCGCAGGTCGGGCCGCTTGGCCTGGTCGGCGCACTCGCGGAAACCATACTCGCCGTCGAGCGAGCACTCCATCAGGTCCTGCAGCGTGTCGATCACGTCCTTGCGGTCGCCGCTCTTGTCGCCGGCCGACTGCATGGAGCCCACGGCCGCGGCGGCGCCGCTACCCTTGATGAGCGAGTCCGCGCGGTCCCACGCGGCGCGCGCGGGATGGCGGGCCTTGTCCCACTCGAGCGTGGACGTGCCGCGCTCCTTGCCCCACTGCTCCTCGAGGCGGTCCTCGACGGAGAGCCAGTCGTCGCCGTATTCGGTGCGGCCGGTCAGGCCCATGCGGTAGGCGGGCAGGTAGTCGTCGAAGCTGCGGCCCTGCTCGTAGTACGGCTCCTTCGTGTGGTGCTGGCGCCAGTGCGCCTCCTCGGCCGTGGGGTCGATGGCTTCGGCCGCGCGCTTGCCGGCCAGACCGCCGAGCACCGCGCCGGCCACGCCGCCGACAGCGGCACCGATCGGCCCGCCGATGGCGCCCACCGTCGCGCCGGCTACGGCGCCGCCTGCGGAGCCGAGGCCCGTGCCGACGGGGTGCGCGCCGGGTTCACCGGTGATGGGGTCCTGGTTCAGGTCGCGGTCTTCACGTTCTTCTGCCATCGAGATCTCCTTGGGTAAGACAGTTCTCCTGCCATGTTGGAGCGCAACCTCGGCCGGGAGGTCAGGCAAACGGGGACAGAGGCTGTAGGAAAGGGCTTATGGCGGCGGGGACCGGGCACGCAAACTCTGCGAAGTCCTACACATCCGGCGCGGGGGCTGCGGCACGCTGGCAACTCGTCGCCATGAAACAGTCCCTCCGCAAGACGCCTTCGCACCTGCACCTCGCGTACAAGTACGGCGAGCCCAGCGGCGGCTTGCTCGGCCGCAACCTGGCGCTGGAGGTCGACGGCGACACCTTCACGCTCGAGGTGGACATCTCGGGCAACCTGAAGGCGCGCAACAAGTCGTCGCCTTGGCACGTGGCGGCCAACAACCTCGTGCGCAACCACCACAAGCTCAAGTCGTTGCAATGCCCGGACAACCTGGTGCGTGCCCGCCTGATCCGCGCGTGGGAGTCGGTGCGCCACCCGAAGCTGCGCCTGAAGCTCGTGCTCGCGCCCGAGCACGTCTACATCTACGACGTCGCGCCGCACTCGCTGTTCACGGGCGGCGTGCAGCTGGACGTGCAGGCCTACCTGGAAGAAGACGAAACCGTCGCCGGCGGGCACTGGGTGCCGACGTCCGAGGCGGCCCACAACGGGAAACACGCATGAAGAAGATCGCATCCCTCGCGGCCATCGCACTTTGCGCCGCCTTGAACGCCGCGCCCGCTTTCGCCGATGCCGGCAGCCTGCGGGCCAAGTACACGGAGCTGACGGAGCAGCTGCGGAACAACAACTACGGCCGCGCGCTCTACATCGATTCCACCGAGGGCAGCAACACGCTGCAGGGCGACGTTTACGCCGTGCTCGATCACCCGTTCAGCAAGGTGAGCCAGGCGCTGAAGCAGCCGTCGCAGTGGTGCGACGTGATGATCCTGCCGTTCAACACCAAGTACTGCCATGCCATGGGCCCGAACAGCATGCAGGTGCGCATCGGCCGCAAGTTCGACCAGCCGGTGGAGCAGGCCTATCGCCTCGACTTCAACTACCAGAACGTGGCGGCGTCGAACGACTACTTCGAAAGCCGCCTCAACGCGGCGCAGGGCCCGGTGGGCACGAAGAACTACCGCATCAACGTGGAGGCCGTGCCGCTGGATTCGGGCAAGACCTTCATGCACATGACGTACTCGTACGGCTACGGCGGCATGGGCAAGATGGCGATGCAGGCCTACTTGTCCACAGCGGGCGCGAGCAAGATCGGCTTCTCGCAGGCGAAGGACGAGGCCACCGGCAAGATGGGGCCGATCGGCGGGGTGCGGGGCGCGATCGAGCGCAATGCGATGCGCTACTACCTCGCCATCGACGCGTACCTCGACTCGCTCGATGCGCCCCGCGAGCAGCAGGCCGAAAAACGCATCCAGCAGTGGTTCAGCGCCACGGAGCGCTACCCGCGGCAGCTGCACGAGATGGATCGCTCGACCTACGTCGCCATGAAGCGGCAAGAGGTCGAGCGGCAGCAGACGGCGCTGCTGCAGTAGTCGCCGGTTACTTCAGGCCGGCTGCGGCGCGCAGCGCAGCTGCTTTGTCCGTGCGCTCCCAGCTGAACTCCGGCTCTTCGCGACCGAAGTGGCCGTAAGCCGCCGTCTTGCCGTAGATCGGGCGCAGCAGGTCGAGCATCTGGATGATGCCCTTCGGGCGCAGGTCGAAGTGGTCGTGCACCAGCGACGCGATCTGGTCGTCCGGGATCACGCCCGTGCCTTCGGTGTACACGGTCACGTTCATCGGGCGGGCCACGCCGATGGCATACGCCACCTGGATCTGGCACTGGCGCGCAAGACCGGCTGCCACGATGTTCTTGGCGACGTAGCGCGCGGCGTAGGCGGCCGAGCGGTCCACCTTGGACGGGTCCTTGCCGGAGAAGGCACCGCCGCCATGCGGGCAGGCACCGCCGTAGGTGTCCACGATGATCTTGCGGCCGGTCAGGCCACAGTCGCCCTGCGGGCCGCCGATGACGAAGCGGCCGGTGGGGTTGATCAGGTACTTGGTTTCCTTCAGCCACTGCTTGGGCAGCACCGGCTTGATGATCTCCTCGATGACCGCCTCGTAGAACTCGGGCTTCATCTTGTCGCCCAGGCTCATCTCCGGCGCGTGCTGCGACGACAGCACCACCGTGTCGATGCTGTGCGGCTTGCCGTCCACGTAGCGCATCGTCACCTGGCTCTTGGCGTCGGGGCGCAGGAAGGGCAGGCGGCCGTCCTTGCGCAGCTGCGCCTGGCGCTCGACGAGGCGGTGCGCGTAGTAGATGGGCGCGGGCATCAGCTCCGGCGTCTCGTCGCACGCATAGCCGAACATCAGGCCCTGGTCGCCGGCGCCGGTGTTCAGGTGGTCGTCGGACGCATGGTCCACGCCCTGCGCGATGTCGTTGGACTGCTTGTCGTAGCAGACCATGACCGCGCAGCCCTTGTAGTCGATGCCGTATTCGGTGTTGTCGTATCCGATGCGCTTGATGGTGTCGCGCGCGACCTGGATGTAGTCGACGTGCGCGTTGGTCGTGATCTCGCCGGCCAGCACCACCAGGCCGGTGTTGCACAGCGTCTCGGCCGCCACGCGGCTGCGCGGGTCCTGCGTGAAGATCGCGTCGAGGATGGCGTCCGAGATCTGGTCGGCCACCTTGTCGGGGTGGCCCTCGGAAACCGATTCGGACGTGAAGAGAAAGTCGTTCGCCATTGAATACACTCCGTGCGTTTGCATGTCTGAAGGCGCGTTGCCTTCGGCGGAGCCCCTGGCGAACGCTTTAGCAGAATTCTTTAACGTCGCCCTGCAAGTAGTTCCATAACTCGGCGACGGCCGAATATTACCGCACAGTGAAACCCCTGTTCCGCCTGCTGGCTCACCTGCCGCTGCCCGCGCTGCACGCGCTGGGCGCGGCCATGGGCTGGTTGGCATTCCTGTTGTCGCCAACCTACAGGCGGCGCTTCCTCGAGAACGCCCGCCAGGCGGGGTACGGGTTCGGCCGGGTGCGGGGGGCGGTCGCAGAGGCGGGCAAGCTGGTGGGCGAGGTGCCGCGCCTTTGGTTCGGCGCCCCGGTGCGGCTGCTGTGGGACGGCGCGGAGCTGATCGAGGCGGCGCGCGGGGCCGGGCGGGGGATCATCTTCCTGACGCCGCACCTGGGGTGCTTCGAGGTCACGGCGCAGGGCTATGCGCAGCGCTTCGGGCCGATCACGGTGCTGTACCGGCCGGCGCGCAAGGCGTGGCTCCGCGACCTGGTCGATACGGCGCGCGGGCGCCCGAACCTCGCCACGGCACCCACGACGCTGGCGGGCGTTCGACAAATGTTGCGCGCGCTCAAAGCCGGTGAGGCCGTGGGGTTGCTGCCGGATCAGGTGCCGCCCGAGGGGCTGGGCGTCTGGGCGCCGTTCTTCGGGCGCGATGCGTACACGATGACGCTGCCGGCGCGGCTCGCGCAGCAGTCCGGTGCGCAGCTTCTGCTCGCCTGGGGCGAGCGGTTGTCGTGGGGCCGGGGCTATCGCATCCGGTTGCGCGAGTGGAGCGGCGAGCTGCCCGCCGAGCCGCAAGCCGCGGCTCGCGCGTCGAACGCCGGCATGGAAAGCCTCGTGCGCGAATGCCCGCAGCAGTACCTGTGGGGCTACGCGCGCTACAAGCAGCCGCGCAAGGAGCTCGCGCCATGACGAAGATGGTCGGCAACTGGGCCGGCGCCACCGCGAGCCGCATGGGCGTGGTCTTCATGAAGGTGCTCGCGCGGCTGCCGCTGCCCTTCGTCCGCGGTCTCGGCAGCGTGCTCGGGGCGCTGCTTTACGCGGTGGTCGTGCCGCGCCGGCGCGTCGCGATGCGCAACCTCGAGCTTTGCTTTCCCGACTGGACCTCGCGGCAGCGGCGGGACGTCGTGCGCCGCCACTTCACGTACTTCGCGCAGGCCTGGCTCGATCGCAGCTGGCTTTGGCACGCGCACCCGGACGTGACGCGCAAGCGCATCGCGCTCACGGGCGCGGTCGACGAGCTGGCAGGCAAGGACGCGACGCTGGTCTTCGCGCCCCACTTCGTGGGCATGGACGCGGGCTGGACGGCGATCACGCAGCAGGTGGACCGCAAGTTCGTCGGCATCTACACGAAGCAGGCGAACGCCGTGGTCGACCAGTGGATGCTCGAAGGGCGCAACCGCTTCGATTCCGCCACGCCATTCGGGCGCGCCGACGGTGTCCGCGGCCTCGTCGCGGCGCTCAAGCGCGGCGAAGTGATGTACCTGCTGCCCGACATGAATTTCGGGCCGGAGGAGTCGATCTTCGTGCCGTTCTACGGCGTGCAGGCGGCGACTGTTCCCTCACTGTCTCGGTTCGCGCGGCTCGGTGGCGCGAAGGTGGTGCCGGTGGTCACGCGGCTCACGCCGACCGGCTACGAAGTGCATGTGCACGAAGCGTGGCCCGGGTTCCCTACGAAAGACCTCGCGGCCGACACCACGATGATGAACGAGCGCCTGCAGGGCTACATCGATGGAATGCCCGACCAGTACTGGTGGGTGCACAAGCGCTTCAAGACGCGGCCGCCGGGCGAGCCGGCGCTTTATTGAGGAACGCGCCCAGGCGTTGCATCACGAGCGCGGGCTGCTCGTGCACGATCCAGTGCGACGCGCCCGGCACGCGTTCGAGTTCCAGATCGGGGATGTAGTCGCCCAGTCCCTCAACCAGCTCCGGCGGCAGCGCGCGGTCTTCCATTCCCCACAGCACGAACGTGGGGATGTCGATCGTGAGCATCTCCAGCGGGATCTCGATGCCCGCCGCGGTGCTCGGGCGCAGCGGCGAGGCGCGGTAATAGTTGCAGCCGCCTTCGAGGCTCAGGTCCCACACCTCGCGGTACTTGGCCTTGAGTTCGTCTGTCATCCAGGCATCGGCGCCATCGCGCGAGAAGAAGCCCCACATGCGCTCGTAGTCGTTCGCGCGCAGCAGCGTTTCGGAGTCGGGCCGGATCAGGAAGTCCATGTACGCGCTGGCGGCCTGCTGGCGCGGGTTGGTCTTCAGCTCGCGCAGGAAGGTGCCCGGGTGCGGCGAGTTGATGATGGCCAGCCGCTTCGCCAGCTCCGGGTGCTGGTTCGCGAGATTCCACGCCACCGCGCCGCCCCAGTCGTGCGCCACGAGGCACTCGAGCGGCGCGCCTTCGATTGCCGCAAGTGCCGCGATGTCCTGTACGAGGTACTTCGGGCGATACAGCTTCACATCCTTCGGCTGCGTCGACCGCTCGAACCCGCGCAGGTTGGGCGCGATGCAGCGATACCCTTGTGCCGCGAAGTGTTCGAGCAGTTCGTCCCACACGAACGCGGCTTCCGGAAAGCCGTGGAGAAACATCAAGACCGGCCGCCCGCGTTCGCCGCTCGCGCGGCAGCTCAGGGTGACGTCATGGGGCAGGGTCTGCTGGTAAAGCTGGATGGTCATCGGCGCCGTGCGTCCACTGCCAGAGCAGGAGGGCAGTTTCCTCCACGCCCTGCCGCTTCAGGGCCGAGAAGAGTTTCACCTCCCCGCCCGCGGTCTGCAGTCGCGCAATCGACAGCGCCTTGTTCGCCTCGGCCCGGTTGAGCTTGTCGGCCTTGGTGAGCAGCACCAGCAGCTTCAGTCCCTGTTCCACGCGCGGACGGATCACCTCGAGCAGGATGTCGTCCAGCTCGGTCAGGCCATGGCGAGGGTCGCACAGCATCACCACGCCGCGCAGGCTCTCGCGCGTGACGAGGTAGTTCGCCATCACCTGTTGCCACCGGATCTTGTCGGCCTTGGGCACCGCCGCGTAGCCGTAGCCGGGCAGGTCCGCCAGCACGGCGTCGGTCTCGCCCTGCTTGCCCAGCGCGAACAGGTTGATCGCCTGGGTGCGGCCCGGCGTCTTGGACGCGAAGGCCAGGCGCTTTTGCTGCGTGAGCGTGTTGATGCAGGTGGACTTGCCCGCGTTCGAGCGGCCGACGAACGCGACCTCGGGCACGCCGACGGGCGGCAGGAATTCGAGCCGCGGGGCGGTGGTGAGGAAGCGGGCCGTGTGCAGCCAGCCGAGGGCCACGGCTGCGGGCGAGGAGGGGGAAGTCATCGAGAAGAGGGGCGGGAGGTGGGGCATTGTAGAATCCCGGGGTTTTGCGTCCCACAATCCCAAGAAACCCCGCCATGAAGGTCCGTTCCCTGTTCGCCGCCGCATTGGCCGCGCTCGTGCTCCCCGCCCTGGCCCAGCACGCCGCCCCGGCACCGGCCCCGGCCGCTCCTGCTGCAGCGGCCGCCCCCGCCGCGGCTGCCGTGCCCGCGAAGCCCGACGCGAACCTGGGCAGCCAGAAATTCGGCGCGGTCTGCGCCGCCTGCCACGGGGCCGACGGCAACTCCGGCACGCCGGCGAACCCCAAGCTCGCGCAGCAGCACCCCGAGTACATCGTCAAGCAGCTGCAGGAGTTCAAGAGCGGCAAGCGCCCCAGCCCCATCATGCAGGGCTTCGCCGCCCAGCTGACCGACGCGGACATGCAGAACATCGCGGCCTATGTCGGCAGCAGCAAGGCCAAGGCCGGCTTCGCCAAGGACAAGGAGCTCGTGACGCTGGGCGAGAAGATCTACCGCGGCGGCATCGCCAACCGGCAGGTGCCCGCCTGCGCCGGCTGCCACAGCCCCAACGGCGCCGGCATCCCCGCGCAGTACCCGCGCCTGGCCGGCCAGCACGCCGACTACACCGCCGCGCAGCTGGTCGCCTTCCGCGACAACGCGCGCAAGAACAGCCCGCAGATGACCGCGATCTCCGGCAAGCTCAATGACCGTGAAATCCGCGCGGTGGCGGACTACATCGCCGGCCTGCGTTGAACTAACCGCCGAGAACACAACCAAAAAAGGGCGGGGCTCTCCGGGGTCCCGCCTTTTTCATTGAACGATGACCACCGAAGGACTCCGCCTCTCCACCGGCCCGCAGCCCCTGCGCACGGCGATGGAGCTGGTGTCGTCCATGCGCTTCGCGATCTCGCTGCTCACGGTCATCTGCATCGCCTCGATCATCGGCACCGTGCTCAAGCAGCACGAGCCGGTGAACAACTACGTCAACCAGTTCGGGCCGTTCTGGGCGGACGTGTTCCTCTCGGCGCGCCTGAACGCGGTCTACAGCGCGTGGTGGTTCCTGCTGATCCTGGCGTTTCTCGTGACCAGCACGTCGCTGTGCATCGCGCGCAATGCGCCCAAGATCCTCACGGACCTCAAGGCGTACAAGGAGAACGTGCGCGAGCAGGCATTGCTGGCGTTCCACCACCGCGCGGAGGCGCAGCTGGGTGAGACGGCCGAGGCGGCTTCGCAGCGCATCGGCCAGACGCTGGCCAAGCGGGGCTGGAAGGTTCGGCTGCAAAAGCGCGACGCGGGCTGGATGGTCGCGGCCAAGGCAGGCGGCATCAACAAGATGGGCTACCTCGCCGCGCACAGCGCGATCGTGCTCGTGTGCCTGGGCGGCCTGCTCGATGGCGACTTGATCGTGCGCGCGCAGATGCTGCTGGGCGACAAGTCGCCGTACAAGGGCGGCGGGATGATCGCCGACGTCCCCAACCAGCACCGATTGCCGTCGAACAACCCAACCTTCCGCGGCAACCTGCTGGTGGCCGAGGGCACGCAGTCGTCCACGGCCATCCTGAACCAGTCGGACGGCGTGCTGCTGCAGGAGCTGCCGTTCTCGATCGAGCTGAAGAAGTTCATCGTGGAGCACTACTCCACGGGCATGCCCAAGCTCTTTGCGAGCGAGATCGTCATCCACGACCGCGAGACGGGCCAGCAGGTGCCCGCGCGCGTGGAGGTGAACCACCCGGCGCGCTGGCGCGGCATCGACATCTACCAATCGAGCTTCGACGACGGCGGCTCCGCCGTGAAGCTCAAGGCCGTGCCGCTGGACGGGCGCGGCAAGCCCTTCGTGGTGGAAGGCGCGATCGGCGGCAACACCCAGCTCACGCGCGGCCAGTCCGCCGATGCCGACAAGATGACGCTGGAGTACACGGGCCTGCGCGTAATCAACGTCGAGAACTTCGGCGGCGGTTCCGCCTCGGGCGCCGATGCGCGCGCGGTGGACCTGCGCAGCTCGATCGACTCGCGCCTCGGCGCCGCCAACAAGACGGTGACGAAGAAGGAACTGCGCAACGTCGGCCCCAGCATCATGTACAAGCTGCGCGACGCGGCCGGCCAGGCGCGCGAGTTCCACAACTACATGCTGCCGGTGGACTTCGGCGACGGCCAGGCGGTGTTCCTGCTCGGCATGCGCGACAAGCCGGACGAGCAATTCCGCTTCCTGCGGCTTCCGGCCGACGAGAACGGCCGCATGGACGGGTTCCTGCGCATGCGCGCGGCGCTGGCCGATCCCGAGCAGCGCGCCGAGGCCGTGCGCCGCTATTCCGTGATGGTGACGGACCCGGCGCGGCCGGAGCTTGCGAAGCAGCTCGGCGCTTCCACGGGCCGGGCCATGGACCTCTTCGCGGGCGCGGCGGGCAGCAAGTCGCCCGGCGGGCTCGGCGCGGTGTCCGAATTCATCGACGCGAACGTCCCCGAGGCCGAGCGTCCCCGCGCCGGCGAGATGCTGCTGCGCATCCTCAACGGCGCGCTGTTCGAGCTGGTGCAGATGTCGCGCGAGAAAGCGGGCCTCAAGCCCCTGCCGCGCGACGAGAAGACGCAGGCCTTCATGACGCAGGCCGTGCTGGCGCTGAGCGACGCCACCGCCTACCCGGCGCCGATGGCCTTCCAGCTCGAGGACTTCAAGCAGGTGCAGGCCAGCGTGTTCCAGGTGACGCGCTCGCCCGGCCATTACATCGTGTACCTCGGTTGCGCCTTGCTGATCGCAGGTGTATTCGGCATGCTGTATGTTCGCGAGCGGCGCCTCTGGGTGTGGCTCGCGGACGGCGAAGGCGGGGCAGGTGGCGCCAAGGCACGCATGGCGCTGTCCACCAACCGCCGCACGCTCGACGCGGACCGCGAGTTCGCCCACCTGCAGGAGGGCCTGCTGGGAGTCAAGACATGAACACGGCCACCACGACCACGACCACCATCACCCTCGACGAGGGCTTCTTCTCGAAGCGCAACTGGCTCGACTGGCTGTTCGCACTGCTCGTGTTCGCCGGCGGCACGTTCGCCTTTGCGCGCTACGGCGAGTACATGGACGTGTACGAGAAGGGCATCCTCATCGGTGCGGTGCCTTCGGCTATCTGGCTCGGCTGGTTCTGGCGGCCGCTGCGTGTGTTGATGCTCGTGGTGGCGGCGTTCTCGCTGATGGGCATTGCGTCCTACCAGGGCCAGCTCGCGAAAGCCGAATCCGTGTTCTGGCTCAAGTACTTCCTGTCGAGCCAGTCCGCCATCCTCTGGATGAGCATGCTGTTCTTCATGAGCACCGCCTTCTACTGGATCGGCATGTTTTCGCGCGGGCAGTCGGCGGCGATGGAGGGGCTCGGCTCGAAGCTCGCATGGGCAGCGGTGTCGATGGCGCTGATCGGCACGATGGTGCGCTGGTACGAGAGCTACCTGCTCGGTGCCGACATCGGCCACATCCCCGTGAGCAACCTCTACGAGGTGTTCGTGCTCTTCTGCTGGCTGACGGCGGCGTTCTACCTCTACTTCGAAGCCCAGTACGGCACCAAGTCGCTCGGCGCGTTCGTGATGCTCGTGGTGAGCGCCGCGGTCGGTTTCCTGCTCTGGTACACGGTGGTGCGCGAGGCGCACGAGATCCAGCCGCTGGTGCCGGCCCTCAAGAGCTGGTGGATGAAGCTGCACGTGCCGGCGAATTTCATCGGTTACGGCACCTTCGCGCTTGCGGCGATGGTGGCGTTCGCGTTCCTGATCAAGCAGCAGGCCGGCGAGACGCGCTGGTACAAGCTGGCGCCGCTGTGGCTGCTGGGCGTGGTGCTGTGCTTCGAGCCGCTCGCGTTCCGCAAGTCGGTGGAGGGCAGCGGCAGCTATTGGGCGGTGTACTTCGGCGTGTCGGCGCTGATCGTGGGCGGCATCCTGTTTGCCCGTAACCGCATCGCGGAGCGGCTGCCCGCGCTCGAGGTGCTGGACGACGTGATGTACAAGTCCATCGCGGTCGGCTTTGCGTTCTTCACGATCGCCACGGTGCTTGGCGCGCTCTGGGCTGCCGAGGCCTGGGGCGGCTACTGGAGCTGGGACCCCAAGGAAACCTGGGCGCTGATCGTGTGGCTGAACTACGCGGCCTGGCTGCACATGCGGCTCATGAAGGGGCTGCGGGGGTCGGTGTCGGCCTGGTGGGCGCTGGGTGGGCTGGTCGTGACGACTTTCGCATTCCTCGGCGTCAATATGTTCCTCTCGGGGTTGCATAGCTACGGAACGCTCTGACGCTGAATCCTTGTAAGAATCGCCTGCGTAAGAAGACGAACAGGCAACGCAAGGAGACGCCATGCTGATCAGGACGAGCCGCGACGGTTTCAATCACCCGGTCGCCAGCGAAATCACACCGCGCGAGGTCTACGAAGGCCGGCGCCAGCTGCTCAAGCTGATGGCCGGCGGCGTGCTGGCTTCGTGGGCAAGCCGTGAAGCATTCGCCAAGGGCGCACCGCTGCCCGGCGCGAAATCCACCGTGGCCGGCGCCACGACGATGGAGAAGATCACCGAGTACAAGGACGCCACCTCGTACAACAACTTCTACGAGTTCGGCACGGGCAAGGAAGACCCCGCGCAGAACGCCCACACGCTCAAGACGAAGCCGTGGACCGTGGAGGTCGAGGGGCTGGTGAAGAAGCCCGCGAAGTACACGCTCGAAGACCTGCTCAAGCTCTCGCCGCAGGAAGAGCGCATCTACCGCCTGCGCTGCGTCGAAGGCTGGTCGATGGTGATCCCCTGGGTCGGCTACTCGATGTCGAAGTTGATCGAGAAGGTGGAGCCGCAGGGCAACGCGAAGTTCGTCGAGTTCGTCACGCTCGCGGACAAGGCGACGATGCCGTACGTGGGCTCGCGCGTGCTGGACTGGCCGTACGTCGAGGGTTTGCGCATGGACGAGGCCATGCACCCGCTCACGCTGCTCTCGTTCGGCATGTACGGCGAGGTGCTGCCCAACCAGAACGGCGCGCCCGTGCGGCTCGTCGTGCCGTGGAAGTACGGCTTCAAGAGCGCCAAGAGCCTCGTGAAGATCCGCTTCACCGACAAGGAGCCGCGCACCGCGTGGAACAAGGCGGCGTCGCACGAGTACGGCTTCTATTCCAACGTGAACCCCAACGTCGACCACCCGCGCTGGTCGCAGGCCACCGAGCGTCGCATCGGCGAGGACGGCCTGTTCGCGAAGAAGCGCAAGACGCTGATGTTCAACGGCTACGAGCAGCAGGTTGGCCAGCTTTATGCCGGTATGGACCTCAAGAAGAACTATTGAGATGAAGCCCGCGAAGGCCTTGCTGCACCCGGCCGCCAAGCCGGTGCTCTTCGCGCTGTGCCTGCTGCCCTTCGCGTGGCTCGTGTTCGGCATCTTCGCGGACAAGCTGGGCGCGAACCCGGCCGAGTACCTCGAACGATCCACCGGCGACTGGACGCTGCGGTTCCTCTGCATCACCTTGGCCGTGACACCGCTGCGCGTGATGGCCAACCTGCCGCCGCTGGCGAGGTTCCGGCGCATGCTGGGCCTCTTCACGTATTTCTACGTCGTGCTGCACTTCCTCTGCTACGCCTGGTTCGACATGGGCTTCGACTGGGCGGAGACCGCGAAAGACATCGCCAAGCGGCCCTTCATCCTCGTCGGCTTCGCGGCTTTCCTGCTGCTCACACCGCTGGCGGCCACCTCCTTCAACCGCGCGGTGAAGGCGCTCGGCGCGAAGCGCTGGCAAGCGCTGCACAAGCTGGTCTACGTGATCGCGGGCCTCGGCATCCTGCACTTCTTCTGGATGCGCGCGGGCAAGAACAACTTCGCGGAAGTGTTCGTCTACGCGGCCATCCTCGGCGTGCTGCTCGGCTGGCGCCTCGTGCGCCGCTTGCGCACACCGGTCAAGGGACCAGCTTTTCCCTGAGCATCTGCTGCGCGGGCGTCTCCCGCTCGCGGATCAGGTGCGCCTTCGTGCCGTCCACCAGCACCTCGGCCGCGCGGCCGCGCGTGTTGTAGTTGCTCGCCATCGACATGCAGTACGCGCCCGCGGACATCACCGCGACGTAATCGCCGGGGTTCACCGCCAGCTCGCGTGTGTGGCCAATCCAGTCGCCGCTTTCACACACGGGGCCGACCACGTCGTATGTGTGCGGCATGTCGTCGCGGGTGCGCACCGGCAGGATCGCGTGGTAGGCCTGGTACATCGCGGGGCGCGGCAGGTCGTTCATCGCGGCGTCCACGATGCAGAAGTTCTTCGTCTCGCCCGGCTTGAGATAAAGCACCTCGCTCACGCACACGCCCGCGTTGCCGACGAGCGAGCGCCCCGGCTCGATCATCAGCGTGCGGCTGCCGAAGCCGCGCGCGTCGATCTTCGCGAGCAGCTGCGCCCACAGGGCGTCGGCCTGCGGCGGTTGTTCACCGTGGTAGGAAATGCCCAGGCCACCGCCGAAGTCGATGTGATGGATCGGGATGCCGGCCGTCTCGACCGCCTGCACGAGGTCCAGCATGCGGTCGACGGTGTCGAGGTACGGGCCCACGTCCGTGATCTGCGAGCCGATGTGGCAGTCGATGCCCACGACGCGCAGGCCGGGCAGCTGCGCGGCCCGCTGGTACGCGTGCAGCACGCGGTCGTGCGCGACGCCGAACTTGTTGCCCTTCAGGCCCGTGGAGATGTAGGGGTGCGTCTTCGGGTCGACGTTGGGGTTCACACGCAGGCTGACCGCAGCTTCCTTGCCCGCGGACGTGGCCACTTCGCTGAGAACCTCGAGCTCGGGCTCGCTTTCGACGTTGAAGCAGGCGATGCCCACTTCCAGCGCGCGCTTCATCTCGGCGCGCGTCTTGCCGACGCCGGAGAAGACGATGTCGGAGCCCTTCGCTCCCGCCGCGAGCGCACGCTCGAGCTCGCCGCCCGACACGATGTCGAAGCCGCAGCCCGCCTGCGCGAACACCTGCAGGATGGCCAGCGACGAATTGGCCTTCATCGCATAGTGGATCTTCGCGTTGCGGTCGCCGAAGCCGCGCTGGTAGGCGCCCAGCGCCGCCAGCATCGAAGCCTTGGAATACACGAACAGGGGCGTGCCGTACTCGCGCGCGAGGTCCGCCAGCGGCAGCTCCTCCACGTAGAGCTGGTCGCCGCGGTAATCGAAATAGGGTTGGCCCGGGAAGCGGCTCATCGTGGGGTCGGGTTGGCGGCGCCGGTGGGCGTGGACGCGGGGTTGGCGGGCTCCACGGCCGTGCCGGGCCGCAGGGTCTGGGGCAGGGTCGCGCGCTGCGCGGCAGCGTCGCCGGTGGGCAGGTGCAGAGGGCCTTTCTGCCCGCAAGCGCCCAGCAGCAGCACGCTGACTAGAATGAAACTCGAAGCTCGCGACATCCAGGGATTTTAATGACCGACCTCGAGTACATGGACCAGGCCGAGCAACTGCTCGCGCGCATCGAGTCCGGCTGCGACCGCATCAACGAAGAAACCGACGCCGACATCGACAACCAGCGCGTCGGCGGTATGGTCACGCTCGTCTTCGCCAACGGCACCCAGATCATCGTCAACACGCAGAAGCCCCTGCACGAGATCTGGATGGCCGCGCGCGCGGGCGGCTTCCACTACAAGTTCGACGGGCGGCAGTGGATGGACACCAAGGGAGGCGGCGAGTTCTTCGCGAACCTGGGCAAGTACGCGAGCGAGCAGGCCGGCCGGCCGCTCAGTTTCTGAAGAGGTCCAGGATGCTCTTGCGCTCCTCGCCGGAGGAGCGCGGCTGGTTGGGCGGCAAGCCGTCCGAATTCTGCAGGCTGCGGTCCGTCGGCGCGCCGGGCGACTGCTCGCCGGAGGGGCCGCGCACCGCCGGCGGCACGGCGCCATTGCCGTTGACGCTGCCCGGCTCGGCCGCATTCATCCCGAGGCTGCCCACACCGGACCCGCGCGCGTATTCCTCGTAGTACCACTCGCCGCCGACATTGAGCACGCCTTCGGGCGGCGAGGGCTCCATCACCGGCACGCCCTTCAAGGCCTGTTCCATGAAGTTGATCCACACCGGCAGCGACAGGCCGCCACCCGTCTCGCGGTCGCCGAGCGACTTGGGCTGGTCGTAGCCGATCCAGACGATCGCCACCAGCGTCGGGTGGAAGCCGTTGAACCACGTGTCGATGGAGTCGTTGGTCGTGCCGGTCTTGCCGTACACGTCCGGGCGCTTGAGCGTGGCCTGCGCGCGCGCGGCCGTGCCGGCGCGGGTGATCTCCTGCAGCAGGCGGTTCATCACGAACGCGTTGCGCGCGTCGATGGCGCGCACCGACTCGTTCGGCAGCGGCGGCTGGCTCTCGACGAGCACCTTGCCCTTCTGGTCGATGATCTTGGTCACCAGCCAGGGGTTGATGCGGTAGCCGCCGTTGGCGAACACCGCGTAGCCCGTGGCCATCTGCATCGGCGTGACCGAGCCCGCGCCCAGCGCCATCGTCAGGTAAGGCGGGTGCTTCTCGGCCTCGAAGCCGAAGCGCGTGATCCAGTCCTGCGCGTTCTGCGTGCCCACGGCCTGCAGGATGCGGATGGACACCATGTTCTTGGACTTCGCCAGCGCGGTGTGCAGCGGCATCGGGCCTTCGAACTTGCCGTCGTAGTTCTTCGGCTCCCAGGGCTGCCCGCCGGTGACGCCCGCGTCGAAGAAGAGCGGCGCGTCGTTGACGACTGTCGTCGGCGTGAAGCCCTTCTCCAGCGCCGCCGAATAGATGAAGGGCTTGAAGCCCGAGCCCGGCTGCCGCCATGCCTGCGTGACGTGGTTGAACTTGTTCTTGTTGAAGTCGAAGCCGCCCACCAGCGCCTGCACGCCGCCGTCGCGCGGGTCCAGCGCCACGAAGGCGCCTTCCACTTCCGGCAGCTGCGTGATTTCCCAGGTGTCCTTGGGTGACTTCATCACGCGGATGACGGCGCCGCGGCGGATCTTCACCTTGGGCTGGGCCTTGTCGGAAAGCCCCGAGGTGGCGGGGCGCAGGCCCTCGCCGACGATCTCGAAGCGCTCGCGGTTGCCGCGCATGGCGACGATCTTCCTGGGGTTGGCGTCCAGCACCACGGCGGCCATCACGTCGCCGTTGTCGGGGTGGTCTTCCAGCGCGTCGTCCACGGCCTCCTCGAGCTCGCGCCCGTCGCCGTTCGGCAGGTCCACGAACTCCTCCGGGCCGCGGTAGATCTGCCGCTTCTCGTAGTCCATGATGCCCTTGCGCAGGGCCTTGTACGCCGCCTCCTGCCGCTTCGAGTTGATCGTGGTCATCACGTTCAGCCCGCGCGTGTAGGTTTCGTCGCCGTACTGCGCGTAGACCAGCTGGCGCACCGTCTCGGCCACGTACTCGGCGTGCACCGGCAGGTTCTGCGAAGCGTTGCGCACTTTCAGCTCCTGCTTCTTGGCGGCCTCGGCCTCGGCGGCCGTGATGAAGCCGTTCTCCTCCATGCGCTCGATGATGTAGAGCTGGCGCGAGCGCGCGCGCGAAGGGTTCGTGATGGGGTTATAGGCCGACGGTGCCTTCGGCAGGCCGGCCAGCATCGCCGCCTCGGCGATGGTCAGGTCCTTCATCGGCTTGCCGAAGTAAGCCTCCGAGGCCGCCGCGAAGCCGTACGCGCGGTTGCCCAGGAAGATCTGGTTCATGTAGATCTCGAGGATCTGGTCCTTCGACAGCAGGTGTTCCAGCTTGAAGGTGAGCAGGATCTCGTAGAGCTTGCGGGTGAACGTCTTCTCCGACGAGAGGTAGACGTTGCGCGCCACCTGCATCGTGATGGTGGAGGCGCCCTGGCTCTTGACCTTGCCCAGGTTGGCGATGGCGGCGCGCAGCAGGCCGCGGTAGTCCACGCCGCTGTGCGAATAGAAGCGCGCGTCCTCGATGGCGAGCACGGCGTCCTTCATCACCTTGGGGATCTGCGCGATGGGCGTGAGGTTGCGCCGCTCCTCGCCGAACTCGCCGATCATCACGCCGTCCGCGGAGTAGACGCGCAGCGGCAGTTTCGGCCGGTAGTCGACAAGGTCGGAAATGTCGGGCAGATTGGGGTATGCGACCGCCAGGGCCACGCCGGCAACGGTGGCCGCGCAGGCGAAGAAGGCAAGGGTGAGGCCGACGGTCCACGCCGCGAACCGCAGCATGAACCGCTGCCAGGCCGGGCGCACCGTGGGGGAGCCGGGAGCGTCGGATGAATTGTCGGGGGGCATGGACGATTATAAAAAATGGCCTCAGTCGGACCGCGGCGGGGCGGCGCGGTTCCGGGCGTGAAGAAAAGCTCACACGGTACGCACGTGTGTTTTTGGCAACGAACGGGATGGGCTGTGGGGGAAAAATCCTTTGTGGGACAAGGACGTTACTGCTAGCATTGAAGTGGAATCTTAAGTTTGTTACGCCTGCAGGGCGGCGTTTCAGGAGACACGATTGATCTCTTTGGGCTCTTTGTTTAGCCGCCAAGCCGCGCCGCTGCTGGGCCTGGACATCAGTTCGTCCAGCGTCAAGCTCGTGGAACTCGGCCGCAACAAGGACGGCGAGCTGGTGCTCGAGCGCTGCGCGATCGAGCCCCTGGAACGCGGCTGGATCACGGACGGCAACGTCGAGAAGTTCGACGAGGTCGCCGAGGCGATGCGCCGGGTCGTCAAGAAAAGCGGCACCCGCACCAAGAACGTCGCGATGGCGCTGCCGCCCTCGGCCGTCATCACCAAGAAGATCATCCTGCCCGGCGGCATGAGCGAGTCGGAGCTGGAGGTCCAGGTCGAGACCGAGGCCAACCAGTACATCCCCTTCTCGCTGGACGAGGTGAGCCTCGATTTCTGCGTGGTCGGCCCCAGCCCGTCGTCGGCGGGTGACGTGGAGGTGCTGATCGCCGCCTCCCGTAAAGAGAAGGTGCAGGACCGCCAGGGCCTGGCCGAGGCGGCGGGCCTCAAGCCCGTCATCATCGACGTCGAATCCTATGCATCGCGCCTGGCCGCGGGCCGGCTGATCCAGGCCCTGCCCGAGGGCGGCAAGGACATGATGGTGGCCCTGTTCGAGGTGGGCGCCTTCAACACCGCCATGCAGGTGATGCGCAACGAGGAAGTGCTGTACGACCGCGACCAGGCCTTCGGCGGGGCGCAGCTCACGCAGCTGATCGTGCGCCAGTACGGCTTCTCGCAGGAGGAGGCGGAGAACAAGAAGCGCAACGGCGACCTGCCGGAGGACTACGAGTCCGGCGTGCTCAAGCCCTTCGTGGAGAGCATGGCGCAGGAGATCGCGCGGGCGCTGCAGTTCTTCTTCACCAGCACGCCGCACAACCGCGTGGACTACATCATGGTGGCCGGCGGCTCCGCCGCGCTTCCGGGCCTGTCGGAGGCCATCACCGCCCAGACTTCGTTCCCGTGCAACCTGGCGGACCCGTTCCAGGGCATGCACATCGGCGAGAACGTGCGCGAGAAGAAGGTCAAGCGGGAAGCCCCGTCCTACCTCACGTCGTGCGGGCTCGCCATGCGGAGGTTCGAGCAGTGATCCTCATCAACCTGCTGCCCCACCGGGAAGCGGCCCGCAAGCGCCGGCGAGAGCTGTTCTTCATCACGCTGGGCATCTCGGGCCTGATCGGCGGCCTGATCGCCGGCGGCATCTTCCTCTGGTACGCAGCGCAGATCTCCACCCAGCAGAACCGCAACCAGGTGCTGGCCACCGAGATCAAGCGGCTGGAGGGGCAGATCAAGGACATCGCGACGCTGCAGGAAGAGATCGCCGCGCTGCGTGCGCGCCAGCAGGCGGTTGAAGACCTGCAGTCCGACCGCAACCTGCCCGTGCACCTGCTCAACGACCTCGTGCGGCTGCTGCCCGATGGCGTCTACATCCAGTCCCTGCGGCAGGAGGGCCAGACGGTGACGCTGCAAGGCTCCGCGCAGTCCAACGAGCGCGTGTCCGAGCTGCTGCGCAACCTGGGCACCGGCAGCCAGTGGCTCACCAAGCCCGACCTGGTGGAGATCGTCGCCGGCACCGTGGCGCTGTCGCCGCGCGAGCAGCGGCGCGTTTCCAATTTCACGCTGCGCGTGCGCCTGCTGCGCTCCAGCGAAGCCCTGAAGGCGGCCAGTGCCGCGTCGGCGGCCGGGTCGGCCACGCCGGTCGCAGCGGCCCCGGCGGCGTCCGGCGAGAAGAGGAACCCCTGACATGGCCTCCGCAAAGATGCCCAAAGTCGACTTCGCCGCCCTCGGCGCGAAGATCCAGGGCCAGTTCCGCGGCCTGAACCCGCAGGACCCGCCCTCGTGGCCGATCGTGCCGCGCATGGCGCTGAACCTGGCGCTGATCGTCGCGATCGTGGTCGCCCTGTGGTTCCTCTGGCTCAACGGCTCGGCCACCGAGCTGGAGCAGGAGCAGGCCAAGGAAGAAGCCCTCAAGAAGGACTACCAGAAGAAGCTCGCGCAGGCCGTCAACCTGGACGCGCTGAAGAAGCAGCGCGAGCAGGTGCAGCAGTACGTGACGCAGCTGGAGAAGCAGCTTCCCAGCAAGGCCGAGATGGACGCGCTGCTGTCGGACATCAACCAGGCCGGCCTCGGGCGCAGCCTGCACTTCGAGCTGTTCCGCCCCGGCGTGGTCAGCGTCAAGGAGTACTACGCGGAGCTGCCCATCGCGCTGCGCGTGACCGGCAAGTACCACGACATCGGCGCCTTCGCATCGGACATCGCTCACCTCTCGCGCATCGTCACGCTGAACAACCTGGTGATCACGACCGCGCGCGACAACCTGGTGATGGACGCGCAGGCCAAGACCTTCCGCTACCTCGACAACGACGAGGTCAACGCGCAGCGCAAGGCGCAGGCAGGGAAGAAGAAATGACGGCCCGCCTGCTCATCGCCCTCGCGGCGGCCGGCGTGCTGGCCGGCTGCGGCGCCGAAAGCCACGAGGAACTGCAGGGGTGGATGGCCGAGCAGAAGGCGCGCACGCGCCCGCAGGTCACGCCCATCCCCGAGCCCAAGAAATACACGCCCCAGCCCTACGCGCAGGAAAAGGCCTTCGACCCCTTCAGCAACCAGAAGCTCACGCAGGCGCTGCAGAAGGACACGACGATCAGCAAGGAGAGCGCGGCCCTCATCTCCACGGAGAAGAACCGCCGCAAGGAGCCGCTGGAAAGCTACCCGCTCGACGCGATGGCCATGGTGGGCAGCCTGGTCAAGCAGGGCCAGCCGGTGGCGCTGGTCCAGGTCGACAAGCTGCTCTACCAGGTGCGCCCCGGCAACTACCTGGGGCAGAACTACGGCCGCATCACGAAGGTCGGCGAGACGGAGATCGAATTGCGCGAGCTGGTGCAGGACGCCACCGGCGAGTGGATCGAGCGCAAGTCGACGCTCCAACTCCAAGAGAGGTCCAAATGAACAAGTACAACGCAACTCCTTGGCGCAGGCTATTCGCGTCCCTGCTCGTGCTCGGCCTGCTGGCCGCGGCGCAGCTCGCACGCGCGCAGCAGGCGGTGGTGGAGTCCGTCACGGGCTCGCTGCAAGGCGGCAGCGAGGTCGTCCGCATCGACTTCTCGCAGCCGCTGGCGGCGGTGCCGGCGGGCTTCGTCATCCAGACGCCGGCGCGCGTGGCGCTGGACGTGCCCGGCGCGAGCAACGGCCTCGGGCGCAACGCGGTCGAAGTGAACCTGGGCAACCTGCGTTCGGTGAACGTGGTGCAGGCGGGTGACCGCACCCGCATCGTGCTGAACCTGAAGACGCCGACCAGCTACCGCGCGCAGGTGCAGGGCAAGTCGCTGCTGGTCACGCTGGACCCCGTGGGCGGCGCCGCCCCGCAGGCGCAGGCACCGCAGGTGTTCGCCGAAAGCCGCACCCGCGACACGCAGCCGCTGCGCGACGTGGACTTCCGCCGCGGCTCCGACGGCGCCGGCCGCGTCGTGGTCGACATGTCCAGCAGCCAGATGGGCGTGGACATCCGCCAGCAGGGCCAGCAGCTCGTCGTGGAATTCCTCAAGGCCACGCTGCCTGAAGGGCTGCGCCGCCGCCTCGACGTGACCGACTTCGGCACGCCGGTGCAGAGCGTCACCACCACGCAGGCGGGCGACCGCGTGCGCATGGTGATCGAGCCCAAGGGCGCGTGGGAGCACAGCGCCTACCAGAGCGACAACCAGTTCGTGGTGGAAGTGCGGCCGCAGCGCCAGGACCCCAACAAGCTGGTGCAGGGCCCCGGCTACTCCGGCGAGAAGCTGTCGCTGAACTTCCAGAACATCGAGGTGCGTTCGCTGCTGCAGGTGATCGCCGACTTCACCAACTTCAACATCGTGACGTCCGACTCCGTGACGGGCGCCGTCACGCTGCGCCTGAAGGACGTGCCCTGGGACCAGGCGCTGGACATCATCCTACAGGCCAAGGGCCTGGGCATGCGCAAGGCCGGCAACGTCCTGTGGATCGCGCCCAAGGACGAGATCGCCGCGAAGGAAAAGCTGGAGCTCGAGTCGCGCGCGGCCATCGAGAACCTGGAGCCGCTGCGCACGCAGTCGTTCCAGCTCAATTACACGAAGGCCGCCGACATCGCCGCGCAGCTCACGCGCGGCACCGGCGCCGCGCGCATCCTGAGCGCCCGCGGCAGCGTGATCGCGGAGCCGCGCACCAACCAGCTGTTCGTCACCGACGTCACCGACAAGCTGGAGCAGGTGCAGTCGCTCATCGGCAAGCTGGACATCGCGGTGCGGCAGGTGCTGATCGAGGCGCGCATCGTCGAGGCATCGGACACCTTCGGCAAGTCGCTCGGCGTGCGCTTGGGCGGCAGCGACCTGCGCGGCCTGCGCGGCGGCGACCCCGGCTACGCCGTCGGCGGCAATGCGAACCGCGTGGCTTTCGGCGGCACCTACGACGCCGTGAGCGGCACGGTCGGCGAGTCGAGCACCACGCTGACCACATCGAACACGACGTTCTTCAACATGCCGGCCCCCGGCCAGGGCGGTTTCCCGGCCGCGACCTTCGCCGTGTCGCTGTTCAGTGCCGCGGCCAACCGCTTCCTGAACCTCGAGCTCTCCGCGCTCGAAGCCGACGGCAAGGGCAAGCTCGTGTCGAGCCCGCGCGTGGTGACGGCGGACCAGACCAAGGCGCTGATCGAGCAGGGCACCGAGTTCCCCTACCAGCAGGCCACCTCGAGCGGCGCCACGTCGGTGTCGTTCCGGCGCGCCACGCTCAAGCTGGAAGTGACGCCGCAGATCACGCCCGAGGGCAACATCATCCTCGACCTGGACATCAACAAGGACAGCCGCGGCGAGACTACGGCGGCCGGCATCGCCATCAACACCAAGCACATCCGCACCCAGGTGCTGGTGGAAAATGGCGGCACGGTCGTGATCGGCGGCATCTTCGAGCTGACCGAGACCGAGAACGAGGCCCGCGTGCCCCTGCTCGGCGACATCCCGATCGCAGGCAACCTTTTCAAGAGCCGCAACCGCAGCAGCAACAAGCAGGAGATGCTGGTGTTCATCACCCCCAAGATGATCGCCGACCGCTCCGCCGCGCGCTGAACCCAGTTTTTCAATGCAAGAGTCTTCTATGCGCCACCTGTCATCCCTCGTGCTGTTCTTCGTGACGACCTTCCTCGCCGCCTGCGGCGGCGGCGGCGGGTCGTCAGGCGCCACCGTCGGTGGGCAGGCGTTGTTCACCACGGCGCCGAGTGCGCTCAACATCGGCATCGGCAGCACGCAGGCGTATACCGTCGGCGGCGGGCAGGCTCCGTACACGGCCACCAGCAGCAACACGGCGGTCGTGGTGCCCACGCTGTCGGGCGGCACGCTGACCCTTGCAGGCGCGTCGGGAGGGTCGGCAACCGTGACGATCCGCGATGCGGCCGGCACGAACGTGGCAACGGCGGTCACCGTCGCCGCGGCGACGCCGCTGGCCGTCGCCATCCCGAGTGGCACGATCCTGCCGATCGGCACGACCGGCTCCCAGACCTACACCGTCACGGGCGGCGTGTCCCCGTACAACGTGGTCAGCAGCAACCCGAGCGTGCTGTCCGCGTCCGTCAGCGGCAACAAGGTGACGCTCACGGGCCTGGCCGCCGGTTCGGCCACGATCCAGATCACGGATTCCGCGAACGCATCCGTCACGGCCGGCATCACGGTCAGCGCCTCCACGGGCACCGCGCTGTTCACCACGGCACCTTCGACGCTGACCGTCTCGCGCGGCACCGCGCCGACCTACACCATCGGCGGCGGCACCGCGCCTTACACGGCAACGAGCAGCAACACGGGCGTGCTGAACGTCGCCGTGAGCGGCACCACGCTGACCCTCACGCCGGTGGGCAACGGCAGCGCGTCGATCGTCGTTCGCGACGCCGCCGGCGGCACGACCACGATCGCCGCGACGGTCGCTTCCGCGCCGATCACGCTCAACCCGACCGCGTACACCGCCTTCGTCGGTGACGTGCTCTATTCCGTGATCCAGGGCGGCGTGGGCCCGTACAGCGCGATCAGCGGCTTCCCCGACGTGGCCGAGGCGACCATCGGCACGCTGTCGTCCACCGGCGTCTTCACGGCCAACCCGCTGGGCAACATCGTGCGCATCCGCGTGAAGCAGGCGGTGGGCAGCGGCAGCATCATCGTGAGCGACTCGACGGGCAGCACCGCGAACATCTCGCTGACCGCGTCCGCCGCGACCAACGCGATCGCGCTGTCGCCGAGCACGCTGTCGATTTCCGAGGCGTACGCGGGCACCATCCAGCTCATGCTGTACGGCGCCAACGGCACCACGAACATCTTCTCGACGCACCCCGGCCTGATCGCGGCGACCACGCCGGTGACGGGCTCGTCGTCGGGCACGGCGGTCACGCTCACCAAGTCGGCGGCCACCGTTTGCGGCGGCGACCTCGCGGTCACGATCTCCGCGGTGGACCAGAACGGCGCGGTGGGCAGGAGCACCATCACGGTGGTCAACTCCGACAACTCCGTCTGCCCGCCCTGACCTTTGTCCATCTCCCTCGTCGGGATGCCCGGCAGTGGCAAGTCCACTGTCGGGCGTAACCTCGCAAGGCGCCTCGGGCGCCCTTTCCACGATTCGGACCACGCGATCGAGCAGCGCATCGGCTGCTCGATCCGCGACTTCTTCGCGCGCGAAGGCGAAGCGGCTTTCCGCGACATCGAAGAGCAGGTGATCGGCGAGCTCGCGGCGCTGCCCGATGCCGTGCTCGCGACCGGTGGCGGCGCCGTGCTGCGGCCCGCGAACCGCGAGCACCTGCGCGCGGGCGGCCACGTGATCTACCTGCGTTCGTCCCCCGAAGACCTCTTCCGGCGCCTGCGGCACGACACGCAGCGGCCGCTGCTGCAGGTGGCCGACCCGCTGGCGCGGCTGCGGCAGATGTATGCGGAGCGTGACCCGCTCTATCGCGAGACAGCGCACTACGTGCTGGAAACCGGGAGGCCCAGCGTTGCCACGCTGGTCAACATGATCCTGATGCAGCTGGACCTCGCCCCTTAAACTCGGGGGGATGGATCCAGTTCGCATCGAGCTCGGCGAGCGCAGCTACGACATCCTCGTCGGCAGCGGCCTGCTCGGGCAGGCGGCCAGCTACGCGGGCCTGCCGCGCGCGGCGGCCGCCCTCATCGTCACCAACGAAACCGTGCAGCCGCTGTATGCGCGGCAGCTGCGCGAAGCCATCGCGCCGCACTACCGCACGGTGCACGAGGCCGTGCTGCCCGACGGCGAGAAGTTCAAGGAGTGGCAGACGCTCAACCTCGTCTTCGACGCGCTGCTCGCCAATGGCTGCGACCGCAAGACGGTCATCTACGCGCTGGGCGGCGGCGTGGTCGGCGACATGGCCGGCTTCGCGGCAGCGAGCTACATGCGCGGCGTGCCCTTCGTGCAGGTGCCCACCACGCTGCTCGCGCAGGTCGACTCGTCCGTGGGCGGCAAGACGGCCATCAACCACCCGCTGGGCAAGAACATGATCGGCGCGTTCTACCAGCCGCAGCGCGTGGTGTGCGACCTCGATACCTTGCGCACGTTGCCGCCGCGCGAATTCAGCGCGGGGCTGGCGGAGGTGATCAAGTACGGCCCGATCGCGGACCTCGCGTTCCTCGACTGGATCGAGGCCAACATCGACGCGCTCTTGGCGCGCGACGTGGATGCGCTGGCGCACGCGGTGCGGCGCAGCTGCGAGATCAAGGCGTGGGTCGTCGGCCAGGACGAGCGCGAATCCGGGCTGCGCGCGATCCTCAATTTCGGCCACACGTTCGGGCATGCGATCGAAGCCGGCCTCGGCTATGGCGAATGGCTGCACGGTGAAGCGGTGGGTTGCGGGATGGTGATGGCGCTGCAGCTTTCGCGCAGGCTGGGCGGTGTGGATGACGCCTTCGTGGCGCGTGTCACTCGCCTCATCGAGCGCGCGCAGCTGCCCGTGCGCGGCCCCGCGCTGGGCGCCGACCGCTACCTGGAGCTGATGCGCGTCGACAAGAAAGCCGAGGGCGGCGAGATCAAGTTCGTCGTCATCTCGCCGCCGGGCCGTGCGGTGGTGCAGGGCGCACCCGATGCGATGGTGCGCGACGTGCTCGCCGCCTGCACCTGATGGACCTCGCGCCCTATGCCTGCGACCCCGCGAACTCGCGCGGCCGCAGGTTCCAGGAGCCGCCGGCGCCGACGCGCACCGCTTTCCAGCGCGACCGCGACCGCATCGTCCACTCCACCGCGTTCCGCCGCCTCGTCTACAAGACGCAGGTGTTCCTGAACCACGAGGGCGACCTGTTCCGCACGCGCCTGACGCACTCGATCGAGGTCGCGCAACTCGCGCGCTCGGTCGCGCGGCCGCTCGGGCTGAACGAGGACCTCGTCGAAGCGATCGCGCTCGCGCACGACCTGGGCCACACGCCGTTCGGCCACGCGGGGCAGGACGCGCTGAACGAATGCATGCGGGAGCACGGCGGGTTCGAGCACAACTTCCAGAGCCTGCGCGTGGTCGACGAACTGGAGGAGCGCTACCCGGCGTTCGATGGCCTGAACCTCAGTTTCGAATCGCGCGAGGGCATCCTCAAGCACTGTTCGCGTGCGAACGCGCAGCGGCTCGAGGCGCGCGAGCCGGGCGGCGTGGGGCGCCGCTTCCTCGAAGGCACGCAACCGAGCCTGGAGGCGCAGCTGTGCAACCTGGCCGACGAAGTGGCGTACAACGCGCACGACATCGACGACGGTGTGCGTTCGGGGCTGATCACCGTGGAGCAGGTTCGGACCGTGCCGCTGTTCGACGGGCATTGCGGCGAAGCGCTGGCGGAACATCCGCGGCTGCAGGGCCGGCGGCTGCTCTACGAGTCGATCCGCCGGATGCTCAGCGCGCAGGTTTACGACATGATCGATGCGACGCGCGCGGCGATCGCGTCCAAGGCGCCGGGCAGCGCGGACGAGACGCGCCGTGCGGGGCCGCTGGTGAGCTTCAGCGCCGCGATGCGGGAGGCTTCGACGCAACTCAAGGGCTTCCTGCTGCACAACCTCTACCGCCATCCGCAGGTCATGGACATGACGGGCCAGGCCAAGGAGGTCGTGCGCGCACTCTTCGCCGCCTACCTGGCCAACCCGCGCGAGATGCAGGCCGCTTTCGCCGCGCGGGAAGATACACCCCGGGCCGTGGCCGACTACATCGCCGGCATGACCGACCGCTTTGCCGCGCGGGAGCACGAGCGGCTGACCGGCGAACGGCGTCTTGTCTGATACGGCCGGTCACATAAAACCGCATGCTTCCCTAGAATTGCTACAAAGACGCACGAACCATGAGCTTCCTGAACCAGCTGAAGTCGCAAGCCACGGCGCTGCAAAGCGAGCGTGTGCAGAACGACGCCGAGCTCGGGGAGAAGATGGCGCAGACGGAAGACGCCTGCCGCCGCGTGCTCGCCTACCTGCAGGAGGCGGCGCGCCAGCTGAGCGTGATCGAGCCGCCCGCGCCGACGTTGAGCCTGGACGGCAAGGTGCCGTTCCCGCCGATGAAGCTGCGCGACTTCCGCGTCGATGCGCGGCGCAAGAAGCTGCGCGACAAGGAAGTCTTCGACTACATCGGCATGGGCTGGCAGGTGGTGCCGCAGGCCGGCAAGGTGGTGCCCGGGACGGTGAGCGTGAATTTCCTGCCGGACCTGCAGCGGGTGGAGTCGCGCCTGGTGATGAGCGGCATCCGTTACGACCGCAAGGAGATCCGCCATCCCGAGAAGAACGTGCTGCAGGAGGTGCGCTTCACGTACGAGCCCGCCACGCGCGGCAGCGTCACCGTGACGGCGGAGCACGACAAGGCGATGCTGGTGTTCCGGCTCGCCAACACGGCGGGTTTCGAGGTGGTGAGCGCGCCCTGGCCGGCGGCCAAGGTGACCACCGAAGTGCTGGACGAGCTGGCCAAGCGCATCTGCTCGCAGCCGAGCCGCTTCGTGTGAACCCCGCGCAGGACACGATCCACTGGCTCGAACGGGCGGTGATCGGATTGAACCTCTGCCCCTTTGCGAAGGCCGTGCATGTGAAGAAGCAGGTGCGCGTCGCGGTGAGCGAAGCGACCGATGCGGCCGGCGTGCTGGAGGACCTGGCGCGCGAGGCGGACGAGCTGGTGGCGACGCCCGCGAGCGAACGCGATACAACGCTGCTTGTGGTGCCGCACTGCCTGCAGGACTTCATCGAGTTCGACGACGTTGTCGCGCGCGGTGAGCGGCTGCTGCGCAAGAAGCGGCTCGAAGGTGTGCTGCAGCTCGCGAGCTTCCATCCGCGCTTCCAGTTCGCGGACACCGACGTGGACGACATCACCAACTTCACCAACCGCTCGCCGTACCCGACGCTGCACTTGCTGCGCGAGGAGAGCATCGACCGCGCGGTGGCCGCGTTCCCCGAGGCCGAAGCGATCTATGGCGCGAACATCGAAGCGCTGCGGCGGCTGGGCCGCGAAGGCTGGGATGCGCTGGACGTCGGGGCGCACCCATGAGCGTCGCCGAACAGCTGGACCTCAAGCCGGGGCAATCGCTCGAGCTGCTGAAGGAACTGCACATCCTCACGCGCGACGGGCGCATCAACCAGGACTCGCGGCGCAAGCTCAAGCAGGTGAACCACCTCGTGCAGTTCATCGAGAAGGTGCTGCACGAAGTGCCCGAGTCCGCGAGCGGGCCGACGCTAGCGGACCACGGCGCGGGCAAGTCGTACCTGGGGTTCATCCTGTACGACCTGTACTTCAAGGCGCTGGGCAAGGGCCACATCTACGGGATCGAGACGCGTGCCGAGCTGGTGGAGAAATCCACTGCGCTCGCGCGCAAGCTCGGGTTCGATCGCATGTCGTTCCTCGCGATCAGCGCGGCGGATGCGTCGCAGGCCGAAGCGCTGCCGGCGCAGATCGACGTGGTCACCGCGCTGCATGCGTGCGATACCGCGACCGACGATGCGATTGCGTTCGGCCTGCGCAAGCAGGCGAAATTCATGGTGCTGGTGCCTTGCTGCCAGGCGGAAGTGGCTGCGTGCCTGCGGCAGGACAAGGCACTGGCGCTGGCACGAACGCCGCTCGCGGAGCTGTGGCGGCACCCGCTGCACACGCGCGAGCTGGGCAGCCAGCTCACCAACGTGCTGCGCTGCCTTTACCTGGAGGCAATGGGCTACCAGGTGACCGTGACCGAGCTCGTGGGCTGGGAGCACAGCCTGAAGAACGAGCTGATCGTGGCCAGGCGCACGGGCCAGCGCAAGCGCAGCGCGGCCGCTCGCCTGCGGGCGATTCTCGCGGAGTTCGGGCTCGGCGGCCTGGAAGCGTTGCGCTACCCGGGCCTGCCGGACTGATCGCTTAGTCGCGCGGCACCGGCGGGTCCTTGGCCCGCGTGCGGCTCACCGCCGACAGGATGCCGATCCCGAGCAGGATCACCGCGCCGATCATGATGTAGAGCTGCGGCACCCCGGCCACCACGCACGCCCAGATGACGCCCGCGATGAAGACCAGGAAGCCCAGCATGTAGAGGGCAAACGACATGGCTTTCTCCCTTTTCGCAGTCGCCATGTTGCTCGTCCGGGGGCCGCAGCCCTGTCAGCCGCCGCCGCCAAAAATTGGGGTCAGATTCCAATTTATGATCGCCCGATGGCCCGCCTCCCGCGCCTGACCGTCGCAGGCTACCCCCACCACATCATCCAGCGCGGCAACAACCGGCAGGCCATCTTCGCGGCCACGGCGGACTACGAAGTCCTGCTGGACATGCTGCTGGAGCACTCGAAGAAGGAACACGTGGCGATCCATGCCTACGTGTTGATGAGCAATCACTTCCACCTGCTGGCAACGCCGGACACGGTGGAGGGCATCCCGCAGGTGATGCAGTCGGTGGGGCGGCGCTACGTGCGCTACTTCAACCAGCGGCAGTCGCGCACCGGGACGCTCTGGGAGGGGCGCTACAAGTCGACGCTGATCCAGGCCGAGCGCTACCTGCTCGCGTGCATGGCGTACATCGACCTGAACCCGGTCCGGGCGGGGCTCGTTTCCGAGCCAGGGCTTTATCCATGGTCCAGCTATGGCATGTATGCCGGGCGCCGGCCGGACCGTCTCGTCACGCCGCACCCGATCTATTGGGAGATGGGAAACACGCCGTTCGCGCGCGAGGCCGCTTACCAGCAACTTGTCCAGCACGGCGTTTCCGCGGAGCAGCAGAGGGTGCTCACGGATTCGGCCCTCCGCGGCTGGGCGCTGGGTGAGCCGGACTATGTCGCCGACCTCCAGCGGCGCACCGAGCGCCGTATCACCAAGGCACGTTCGGGGAGGCCCCGGAAAGAGATTTAATCTGTCCCCAATTTAGTTTGCAGCGTCGAGCCACCAAGAAAATTGGAATCTGACCCCAATTAATTTGCTTGGCAAAGGGTGTTGCGGTGCACTATCCTCGGGTTTCCCCGGATTAGAAGGAGTGCGCCATGGATACGGCTGCCGAGAAAGAGTATTTGCAAGAACAGGGCCTGTATTCGGCGTCCAACGAGCACGACGCGTGCGGTGTGGGCTTCGTGGCGCACATCAAGGGCGAGAAGAGCCACGGCATCGTCCAGCAGGCACTGAAGATCCTCGAGAACCTCGACCATCGCGGCGCCGTGGGCGCCGACAAGCTGATGGGCGACGGTGCGGGCATCCTGATCCAGCTGCCCGACGCGCTGTACCGCGACGAGATGGCCAAGCAGGGCGTCGAGCTGCCGCCGGTTGGCGAGTACGGCGTCGGCATGATCTTCCTGCCGAAGGAACACGCTTCGCGCCTGGCCTGCGAGCAGGAAATGGAGCGCGCGATCAAGGCCGAAGGCCAGGTGCTGCTCGGCTGGCGCGACGTGCCCGTGGACTCGGAGATGCCGATGTCGCCCGCCGTGCGCAAGAAGGAGCCGATCATCCGCCAGGTGTTCGTGGGCCGCGGCACCGACGTCATCGTGCAGGAAGCGCTGGAGCGCAAGCTGTACGTGATCCGCAAGACGGCCAGCGCCGCGATCCAGAAGCTCAAGCTCAAGTACTCCAAGGAGTACTACGTGCCCAGCTTCTCCAGCCGCACCGTCATCTACAAGGGCCTGCTGCTGGCCGACCAGGTGGGCGTGTACTTCAAGGACCTGCAGGACGCGCGCTGCGTGTCCGCGCTCGGCCTCGTGCACCAGCGCTTCTCCACCAACACCTTCCCCGAGTGGCCGCTCGCGCACCCGTACCGCTACGTCGCCCACAACGGCGAGATCAACACGGTCAAGGGCAACTACAACTGGATGCGCGCGCGCGAAGGCGTGATGTCCTCGCCCGTGCTGGGGAACGACCTGAAGAAGCTGTACCCCATCAGCTTCCCCGACCAGTCCGACACCGCCACGTTCGACAACTGCCTGGAGCTGCTCACCATGGGCGGCTACTCGCTGGCCCACGCGGTCATGATGATGATCCCCGAGCCGTGGGAGCAGCACACGCTGATGGACGAGCGCCGCAAGGCCTTCTACGAATACCACGCCTCGATGCTCGAGCCGTGGGACGGCCCGGCCTCCATCGTGTTCACCGACGGCCGCCAGATCGGCGCCACGCTGGACCGCAACGGCCTGCGCCCCTCGCGCTACTGCATCACCGACGACGACCTCGTGATCATGGCGTCCGAGTCCGGCGTGCTGCCGGTGCCCGAGAACAAGATCGTGCGCAAGTGGCGCCTGCAGCCCGGCAAGATGTTCCTGATCGACCTGGAGCAGGGCCGCATGATCGACGACGAGGAGCTGAAGGCCTCGCTCGCGAACAGCAAGCCCTACAAGCAGTGGATCGAGAACCTGCGAATCAAGCTCGATGACCTCACGGACACGTCCGGCACCGCGCCGCACAGCGACGTGGAGTTGCTCGACCGCCAGCAGGCCTTCGGCTACACGCAGGAGGACATCAAGTTCCTGATGTCGCCCATGGCGCAGGCCGGCGAAGAGGGCGTGGGCTCGATGGGCAACGACAGCCCGCTGGCCGTGCTCTCTGACAAGAACAAGCCGCTCTACAACTACTTCAAGCAGCTGTTCGCCCAGGTGACGAACCCGCCGATCGACCCGATCCGCGAGGCGATCGTGATGTCGCTGGTGTCCTTCATCGGCCCCAAGCCGAACCTGCTGGACATCAACCAGGTCAACCCGCCGATGCGTCTCGAAGTGACGCAGCCGATCCTCGACTTCGCGGACATGCAGAAGCTGCGCGAGATCGAGAAGCACACGCACGGCAAGTTCCGCAGCTACACGCTCGACATCACCTACCCGCTGTCGTGGGGCCATGAGGGTGTCGAAGCGAAGCTGGCTTCGCTGAACGCCGAAGCCGTGGACGCGCTGCGTTCGGGCATGAACATCCTGATCATCAGCGACCGCGGCGTCGCCCCCGGCAAGGTGGCCATCCCCGCGCTGCTGGCGCTGTCGTCGATCCACCAGCACCTGATCCGCGAGGGCCTGCGCACGACCGCCGGCCTCGTGGTCGAGACGGGCAGCGCGCGCGAAGTGCACCACTTCGGCGTGCTCGCGGGCTACGGCGCGGAAGCCGTGCACCCCTACCTCGCGATGGAAACGCTGGTCTCCATCCACAAGGACCTGCCCGGCGACCTGTCGCCCGACAAGGCGATCTACAACTACGTCAAGGCCATCGGCAAGGGCCTGTCGAAGATCATGTCCAAGATGGGCGTGTCCACGTACATGTCGTACTGCGGCGCGCAGCTGTTCGAGGCGATCGGCCTGAACAGCGACACGATCGAGAAGTACTTCACCGGCACCTCCAGCCGCGTGGAAGGCATCGGCGTGTTCGAGATCGCGGAAGAAGCGATCCGCTCGCACAAGGCCGCCTTCGGTGACGACCCCGTGCTCGCCTCCATGCTCGACGCCGGCGGCGAGTACGCCTGGCGCACGCGCGGCGAGGAGCACATGTGGACGCCCGACGCCATCGCCAAGCTGCAGCACTCCACCCGCGCGAACAACTTCAACACGTACAAGGAATACGCGCAGATCATCAACGACCAGAGCCGCCGCCACATGACGCTGCGCGGCCTGTTCGAGTTCAAGGTCGATCCCGCCAAGGCGATTCCGCTCGATGAAGTCGAGCCCGCCAAGGAGATCGTCAAGCGCTTCGCCACCGGCGCGATGTCGCTCGGCTCCATCTCCACCGAAGCGCACGCGACGCTCGCACTCGCCATGAACCGCATCGGCGGCAAGAGCAACACCGGCGAAGGCGGCGAGGACCCCGCGCGCTACCGCCAGGAACTCAAGGGCATCCCGATCAAGACCGGCCAGACGATGGCCGAGATCATCGGCAAGGACGTGGTCGAGGTCGACATCCCGCTGAAGGACGGCGACTCGCTGCGCTCGCGCATCAAGCAGGTGGCGTCCGGCCGTTTCGGCGTGACGGCGGAATACCTGTCGTCGTCCGACCAGATCCAGATCAAGATGGCGCAGGGCGCCAAGCCGGGCGAGGGCGGCCAGCTGCCCGGCGGCAAGGTGTCCAAGTACATCGGAAAGCTGCGCTACTCGGTGCCGGGCGTGGGCCTCATCTCCCCGCCGCCGCACCACGACATCTATTCGATCGAGGACCTCGCGCAGCTGATCCACGACCTGAAGAACGTGGCGACGCATGCCTCCATCAGCGTGAAGCTGGTCTCGGAAGTCGGCGTGGGCACGATCGCCGCCGGCGTTGCCAAGTGCAAGGCCGACCACGTGGTGATCGCGGGCCATGACGGCGGCACGGGCGCGTCGCCCTGGTCGTCGATCAAGCACGCGGGCTCGCCGTGGGAAATCGGCCTGGCCGAGACGCAGCAGACGCTGGTGCTCAACCGCCTGCGCGGCCGCATCCGCGTGCAGGCCGACGGCCAGATGAAGACCGGCCGCGACGTCGCCATCGGCGCGCTGCTGGGCGCGGACGAATTCGGCTTCGCCACCGCGCCGCTGGTGGTCGAGGGCTGCATCATGATGCGCAAGTGCCACCTCAACACCTGCCCGGTGGGCGTGGCCACGCAGGACCCCGTGCTGCGCGCCAAGTTCTCGGGCAAGCCCGAGCACGTGGTCAACTACTTCTTCTTCGTCGCCGAGGAAGTGCGCCAGATCATGGCGCAGCTGGGCATCCGCAAGTTCGACGACCTGATCGGCCGAGCGGACCTGCTCGACATGCGCAAGGGCATCGCGCACTGGAAGGCGCGCGGGCTGGACTTCTCCCGCCTCTTCGCGCAGCCGAAAGTGCCGGCCGACGTGCCGCGCTTCCACTGCGAGGAGCAGGACCACAAGCTCGACAAGAGCCTCGACGTTCGCCTGATCGAGAAGTCGCGCGCCGCCATCGAGCGCGGCGAGAAGGTGCAGTTCATCGAGGTCGCGCGCAACGTGAACCGCTCGGTCGGCGCGATGCTCTCCGGCGCGATCACCAAGGTGCACCCCGAGGGCCTGCCGGACCACACCGTGTTCATCCAGATGGAAGGCACGGGCGGCCAGTCGTTCGGTGCGTTCCTCACCAAGGGCGTCACGCTGTACCTGATCGGCGATGCGAACGACTACACCGGCAAGGGCCTGTCCGGCGGCCGCGTGGTGGTGCGCCCGTCGATCGACTTCCGCGGCATCGCCACCGACAACATCATCATCGGCAACACGGCGCTGTACGGCGCGACCAGCGGCGAGGCGTTCTTCAGCGGCGTGGCCGGCGAGCGCTTCGCGGTGCGCCTGTCGGGCGCGACGGCGGTCGTCGAAGGCACCGGCGACCACGGCTGCGAGTACATGACCGGCGGCACGGTGCTGGTGCTCGGCAAGACCGGCCGCAACTTCGCGGCGGGCATGTCGGGCGGCATCGCCTACGTGTACGACGAGGACGGCCAGTTCGCGAGCCGCTGCAACACCACGATGGTGTCGCTCGACCGCGTGGGCACCACGGCGGAACAGCAGGCCAACGCCGGCAAGACCAAGCTGCACCGCGACCAGACCGACGAGGCGCTGCTGCGCAAGCTGCTGGAGGACCACAACCGCTGGACCGGCAGCCGCCGCGCCCGCGAGCTGCTGGACAACTGGCAGGTCGCGCGCACGAAGTTCGTCAAGGTGTTCCCCAACGAGTACAAGCGCGCGCTCGCGGAAATGTACGAACGCGAAGTGGAGCTCGCGAGCACGGGCAACAATGCCCACGTCGCGATGAAGCACGAGCCGGCGCCGGCGAAGTAAGAGGACGAGGAATCAAGAGTCATGGGTAAAGTCACCGGCTTCCTGGAATACGAGCGCATCGAGGAGGGCTACAAGCCCGTCAAGGAGCGCGTGAAGCACTACAAGGAGTTCGTGGTCGGCCTCACGAACGAGCAGGCCAAGGTGCAGGGCGCGCGCTGCATGGACTGCGGCATCCCGTTCTGCAACTCGGGCTGCCCCGTCAACAACATCATCCCGGACTTCAACGACCTGGTGTACCGGCAGGACTGGGCCAACGCCTTCACGGTGCTGGACTCCACCAACAACTTCCCGGAGTTCACCGGCCGTATCTGCCCGGCGCCGTGCGAGGCGGCCTGCACGCTCAACTACAACGACGACCCCGTCGGCATCAAGTCGATCGAGCACGCCATCGCCGACCGCGCATGGGAAAACGGCTGGGTGAAGCCGCGCGTTGCGCGCGTCAAGACGGGCAAGAAGGTGGCGGTGGTCGGCTCCGGCCCGGCGGGTATGGCGGCTGCGCAGCAACTCGCGCGCGCGGGCCACGACGTGACGCTGTTCGAGAAGAACGACCGCATCGGCGGCCTGCTGCGCTACGGCATCCCCGACTTCAAGATGGAGAAGCACCACATCGACCGCCGGGTTGACCAGATGAAGGCCGAAGGCGTGACGATCCGCACCGGCGTGATGATCGGCAAGCTGCCCGAGGGCTCCAAGGTCACGAACTGGGCCAAGGAAACCATCGACCCGCAGCAACTGCAGAAGGATTTCGATGCCGTGGTGCTCACCGGCGGCGCCGAGCAGTCGCGCGACCTGCCGGTGCCCGGCCGCGACCTCGACGGCATCCATTTCGCGATGGAGTTCCTGCCGCAGCAGAACAAGATCAACGCCGGCGACAAGGTCAAGGGCCAGATCCGCGCCGACGGCAAGCACGTCATCGTGATCGGCGGCGGCGACACCGGCAGCGACTGCGTGGGCACGAGCAACCGCCATGGCGCCAAGAGCGTGGTGCAGTTCGAGCTGATGCCTATGCCGCCCGAGCAGGAGAACAAGGCGCTGACCTGGCCCTACTGGCCGTACAAGCTGCGCACCAGCTCCTCGCACGAGGAAGGTTGCGAGCGCGAATTCGCCATCGCCACCAAGGAGTTCATGGGCGAGAAGGGCAAGGTCACGGGCCTCAAGACGGTGCAGGTGGAGTTCAAGAACGGCAAGTTCGAGGAAGTGCCCGGCACCGAGAAGGAATACAAGGCCGACCTCGTGCTGCTGGCCATGGGCTTCGTGAGCCCCGTCCAGACCATCCTGGAAGGCTTCGGCGTCGACAAGGACGCGCGCGGCAACGCCAAGGCGACGACGGATTTCACCGGCGGCTACGCCACCAACGTACCCAAGGTGTTCGCCGCGGGCGACATGCGCCGCGGCCAATCGCTCGTGGTCTGGGCGATCCGCGAAGGCCGGCAGGCGGCGCGAGCGGTCGATGAATTCCTGATGGGTTTCAGCGACCTGCCACGCTAACAATCAGAAAAGATCCGAACCCGTATCATCCGGGGTTTCCCTGACCCATCCCCGGATGACCGCAACCGACCCGTCGGTGCTGGTCGAATGCCGCAACCTCTCGTTCGGCTACGGCCAGCGCCTGATCCTCGACAACGTGAGTTTCACCGTGCCGCGCGGCAAGGTGACGGCGCTCATGGGTGCGTCCGGCGGCGGCAAGACGACGGTGCTGCGCCTCGTGGGCGGGCAGGTGCGGCCGAACAAGGGCGAGCTGCTCTTCGACGGGCAGGATGTCGGCAAGCTGGACCCGGCAGGCCTCTATGCGGCGCGGCGCCGCATGGGCATGCTGTTCCAGTTCGGTGCGCTCTTCACCGACCTCTCGGTGTTCGACAACGTCGCGTTCCCATTGCGTGAACACACGGAGCTGCCCGAGGCCCTCATCCGCGACATCGTGCTCATGAAGCTCAACGCCGTGGGCCTGCGCGGCGCGCGCGACCTGATGCCCTCCGAGGTGTCGGGCGGCATGGCGCGGCGCGTGGCGCTGGCGCGTGCGATCGCGCTCGACCCCGACCTCGTCATGTACGACGAACCCTTCGCGGGGCTTGACCCGATCTCGCTTGGCACGGCGGCGCAACTGATCCGGCGGCTGAACGACACGCTGGGCATCACGAGCATCGTCGTCTCGCACGACCTCGAGGAAACCTTCCACATCGCCGACCAGGTGATCATCCTGGCCAACGGCAAGATCGCTGCGCAGGGCACACCGGCGGAAGTCAAGGCCTCCACCAACCCGCTCGTGCACCAGTTCGTGAACGCCGAGCCCGAGGGCCCCGTGCACTTCCACTACCCCGGCCCCACGGTCGCGCAGGACTTCGGCGGAGGCCTCGGATGAGCTGGTACAACCCCGCCGACGTCGGCTTCGCCGCGCGCTCCAAGCTGGCCGACATCGGCTACGCCACGCGCTTGTTCCAGCGGCTCGTCGCGCTGTTCGGCGCCACCATGCGCCGCTTCGGCCTCGTGCGCGACCAGGTGCATTTCCTCGGCAACTACTCGCTGGCGATCATCACGGTGTCGGGGCTGTTCGTCGGCTTCGTGCTCGGCCTGCAGGGTTACTACACGCTGCAACGCTACGGTTCCTCCGAAGCACTCGGCCTGCTGGTCGCCCTGAGCCTGGTGCGCGAGCTGGGGCCGGTCGTCACCGCCTTGCTGTTCGCGGGCCGCGCGGGCACCTCGCTGACAGCGGAGATCGGCCTCATGAAGGCCGGCGAGCAGCTCTCGGCGATGGAGATGATGGCCGTGGACCCGGTGCGCCGCATCCTCGCGCCGCGCTTCTGGGCCGGCGTCATCGCGATGCCGCTGCTCGCCGCGGTGTTCAGCGCGGTCGGCATCCTCGGCGGCTATGTCGTGGGCGTCGTGATGATCGGTGTCGATGCCGGCGCCTTCTGGAGCCAGATGCAAGGCGGCGTCGACGTGTTCAAGGACGTCGGCAACGGCATCGTCAAGAGCTTCGTGTTCGGCGTGACGGTCACCTTCGTCGCGCTGCTGCAAGGCTACGTGGCGCAGCCCACGCCAGAAGGCGTGTCGCGGGCGACCACGCGCACGGTCGTGATGGCCTCGCTCGCGGTGCTGGGGCTCGACTTCGTCCTCACCGCATTGATGTTCAGTATCTAGGGGATCGGCTATGGAACGCTCGAAGAACGATTTGTGGGTCGGCCTGTTCGTGCTCATCGGCGCGGCCGCCGTGCTCTTCCTCGCGCTGCAGTCGGCCAACCTGCTGTCCCTCAGCTTCCAGCCGACGTACAAGGTCACCGCGAAGTTCGACAACATCGGCGGCCTCAAGCCGCGAGCGGCGGTCAAGAGCGCGGGCGTCGTGGTCGGCCGGGTGGAATCCATCGGCTTCGACGACAAGAGCTACCAGGCCCGCGTGACGCTGGCGCTCGACAACAGCTACCGCTTCCCCAAGGACAGCTCCCTGAAGATCCTGACGAGCGGCCTGCTCGGCGAGCAATATATCGGCGTGGAAGCCGGAGCGGACGACAAGGTTTTGGCGGCTGGGGATACCATTACTACTACACAGTCGGCCGTCGTGCTCGAGAACCTGATCGGGCAATTCCTGTACAACAAGGCGGCCGAAGGGAAGAAATGAAGATCAAGAAACTCTTCGTGCTCGCACTGGCCGCCGTGGCCCTCGCCGGCCTGGGCGGCTGCGCCTCGCTCGCCGAACGCAACCCCGCGGACCCGTTCGAACCCATGAACCGCGAGATCACGAAGTTCAACGACGGCCTCGACCAGATGCTGCTCAAGCCGGTGGCCACGGCCTACCGGAGGGCGGTGCCGCCGCTGGTGCGCACGGGCGTGTCCAACTTCTTCGGCAACCTCGGCGACCTGTGGTCGGCCGCGAACAGTGCGCTGCAACTGAAGATCCCCAACGCGTTCGAGAACCTGATGCGGTTCCACGTGAACACCGTCTTCGGCCTCGGCGGCATCCTCGACCTCGCGAGCGAATTCAACATCGAGCGCCACAAGGAGGATTTCGGCCAGACGCTGGGGCGCTACGGCGTGCCGGCCGGCCCCTACATCGTGCTGCCCTTCCTCGGCCCCTCCACGCTGCGCGACACGCTGGCGCTGCCGGTCGACCGCCGCGGCGACCTCGTGCACTACACCAGCAACGAGGGGGTGCGCCACACGCTGTACGGCATCCGCGCCGTGGACCAGCGCGCCAACCTGCTGCGTGTCGGCGAGGTGCTGAACGAAGCCTCGCTCGACAGGTACACCTTCACCCGGGACGCGTACCTGCAGCGCCGGCGCGCCGAGATCGGCCGCGAAAAGCAGGACGACCGCACCGACGGCCAGACCCCGAAGGATGAGCCGCCGGCGCAAACGCCCGGACAACCCGCCAGCGCGCCCACGCGTTAAGGGGGAACCCCGCCGTCCGGGCGGGCTCCAATTGCACTGCACAGCCTTTGCGTTGAAAGGATTCGAATGAAACGACGTGTACTCGGCCGCTGGGCCGCCGCCTTCGCCACCGTGGCGTTCATGGCCGGTGTTGCGCCGGTTGCCATGGCGGCCGACGAAGCGCCCGACGCGCTGATCAAGCGCCTGTCGGACGACGTGCTCGCCAGCATCAAGGCCGACAAGAGCCTGCAAAGTGGCGACGTGTCGAAGATCATGCTGCTGGTCGACAGCAAGATCATGCCGAACGTGAACTTCCAGCGCATGACCGCTGCCGCGGTTGGCCCCGCGTGGCGCCAGGCGACGCCCGAGCAGCAGAAGCGCCTGCAGGACGAGTTCAAGACGCTGCTCGTGCGCACGTACTCCGGCGCGCTGGCGCAGGTGGACGACCAGACGGTGTCGGTGAAACCGCTGCGTGCGTCGCCCACCGACCCCGAGGTCGTCGTGCGCACCGAGATCCGCGGCCGCGGCGACCCGATCCAGCTCGACTACCGCCTGGAGAAGACTCCGGGGCAGGGCGCGGGCTGGAAGATCTACAACCTGAACGTGCTGGGCGTCTGGCTGGTGGAAACGTACCGCAGCCAGTTCGCGCAGGAGATCAACAGCAAGGGCGTGGACGGCCTGATCGCCGCGCTCGCCGAACGCAACAAGTCCAACGCGAAGAAGGGCTGATGCTGGTCCTTCCCGCGCAGTTGACGCACGAGCACGCGGCCGCCTGCTGCCGCATGCTCGCGCAGGGGCTGCGCGCGATTCCCGGTGCGCAGGCGATTGCCGATGCATCGGCCTTGCGGGCGTTCGATTCCTCCGCCCTGGCCGTGCTTCTGGACTGCCGGCGCGAGGCATTGGCGCTGGGCAAGACCTTCGCCGTGCACGGCATGCCTTCGCGGTTGCGGGACCTCGCCACGCTCTATGGCGTGGGCGAGCTCCTACCCGCCGCGCCGTAAGCCTTTCGGCCGCCCGATAAAATCACCGGCTTCCCATGCCGGCAGTCTCCTTCCAGTCCGTCTCCAAGACCTATGCCGCCGGGCGCGGTGCCTTCAAGGCCCTCGACGGCGTGAGCTTCGACATCGAGGAGGGCGAGTTCTTCGGCCTGCTCGGGCCGAACGGCGCAGGCAAGACCACCCTCATCAGCATCCTCGCGGGCCTCGTGCGGGCGACGTCGGGTAGCGTGCGCGTGCACGGCCACGACGTGCAGGCCGACTACGCCGATGCGCGCCGCAAGCTCGGCGTCGTGCCGCAGGAGCTCGTCTTCGACCCCTTCTTCACCGTGCGCGAGGCATTGCGCATCCAGTCCGGCTACTTCGGCGTGCGCAACAACGATGCGTGGATCGACGAGCTGCTGGAAAGCCTGGGCCTCGCCGACAAGGCGAAGGCGAACATGCGCCAGCTCTCCGGCGGCATGAAGCGCCGGGTGCTCGTCGCGCAAGCACTCGTGCATCGCCCGCCCGTGATCGTGCTCGACGAACCCACCGCCGGTGTGGACGTCGAGCTGCGCCAGACGCTGTGGCAGTTCATCGCGCGCCTGAACAAGCAGGGCCACACCGTGCTGCTCACCACGCACTATCTCGAAGAAGCCGAGGCGCTGTGCGGCCGCATCGCCATGCTCAAGCAAGGGCGCGTGGTGGCGCTGGAGCGCACGAGCGACCTGCTCAAGGCCGCCTCCAGCAACGTGCTGCGCTTCAAGCTCGATGGCGCGCTGCCGGCCGAATTCGAGAACAAGGCGCGCGTCACCGGCCGCATCGTGCAGCTGCCCGCGCACGACGCACACGAGATCGAGCAATACCTCGCCGTGATCCGCGAAGCAGGCCTGAGCGTCGAGGATGTCGAAGTGCGCAAGGCCGACCTCGAGGACGTGTTCCTCGACGTGATGGCCGAGAAGGCCGCCGTATGAACGGTTGGCAGACCCTTCTCTACAAAGAGGTGCTGCGCTTCTGGAAGGTTGCGTTCCAGACCGTCGCCGCACCGGTGCTCACCGCGCTGCTTTACCTGCTTATCTTCGGCCACGTGCTCGAAGGCCGCGTGAAGGTCTACGACCGCATCGACTACACGGCCTTCCTCGTGCCCGGGCTCGTGATGATGAGCGTGCTGCAGAACTCGTTCGCCAACAGCTCGTCGTCGCTGATCCAGAGCAAGATCATGGGCAGCCTGGTCTTCCTGCTGCTCACGCCGCTGTCGCACTGGAGCTGGTTCGTGGCCTACGTGGGCTCGTCGATCGCGCGCGGGCTGTGCGTGGGCACCGGGGTGTTCATCGTGACGGCCTTGTTCACGAAGGTGGGTTTCGCGGCGCCGCTGTGGATCCTCACCTTCGGGCTGCTGGGCGCGGGCATGCTGGGCGCGCTCGGCGTCATCGCCGGCCTGTGGGCCGAGAAGTTCGACCAGATGGCCGCCTTCCAGAACTTCATCATCATGCCGATGACGTTCCTCTCGGGCGTGTTCTATTCCATCCACTCGCTGCCCGATTTCTGGCAGGGTGTGAGCCACCTCAACCCGTTCTTCTACATGATCGACGGCTTCCGCTACGGCTTCTTCGGCGTGAGCGACGTCTCGCCGTGGGTGAGCCTGGGCATCGTCGGCACGGCCTTCCTCGTCGTGAGCGGCATCGCGGTGCACCTGCTTCGCATCGGCTACAAGATCCGGAACTGAAACATGACTGCTGATGAGTTGAAGACCCTCATTTCGTCGGGCCTGAAGTGCGACCACATCGAAGTGCAGGGCGACGGCCGCCACTGGGAGGCGCTCATCGTGTCAGCCGAGTTCGACGGAAAGCGTCCGATCCAGCGGCACCAGCGCGTTTACGCGACGCTGGGTGCGAGAATGCAGACCGACGAGGTGCATGCCTTGTCGATGAAGACATTCACGCCGGCCGAGTGGGCCGCGCGCACCGACCCCAACTGAAGAATTTCCAATGGACAAGCTGCTGATTCGCGGGGGCAAACAGCTCCGCGGCGAGGTCGAGGTTTCCGGCGCCAAGAACGCCGCCCTGCCGGAGCTGTGCGCCGCGTTGCTCACGGCCGAACCGGTGACGCTGCAGAACGTGCCGCGCCTGCAGGACGTGGCCACGATGATCAAGCTCATCCGCAACATGCGCGTGGACGTGACGACCGACGGCCATACGGTGACGATCGACGCCGGGCCCCTGAGCTTCCCCGAAGCGCCGTACGAGATGGTGAAGACCATGCGCGCGTCGGTGCTCGCGCTGGGCCCGCTGCTCGCCCGCTTCGGTGAAGCCACGGTCTCGCTGCCGGGCGGCTGCGCGATCGGCTCGCGCCCGGTGGACCAGCACATCAAGGGCCTGCAGCAGATGGGCGCCGAGATCGTGCTGGAGCACGGCTACATGATCGCCAAGCTGCCGAAGGGGCGCGAGCGCCTGAAGGGCGCCAGCATCACCACCGACATGATCACGGTCACGGGCACCGAGAACTTCATGATGGCCGCGTCGCTGGCCGAGGGCGAGACGGTGCTGGAGAACGCGGCGCAGGAGCCGGAGATCGTCGACCTGGCCGAGATGCTCATCAGGATGGGCGCGAAGATCGAGGGCCACGGCACGCCGAAGATCCGCATCCAGGGCGTGGACAAGCTGCATGGCTGCACGCACCGCGTGGTGAGCGACCGCATCGAGTGCGGCACCTTCCTTTGCGCCGTGGCTGCCACGGGCGGCGATGTGCTGCTCAAGCACGGGCGCGCCGACCATCTTGGCGCGGTCATCGACCTGCTGCGCGAGGCCGGTGCGAAAGTGACGGCCGTCGATGGCGGCATCCGCATCCAGTCCGAAGGGCGCCTGACGGCCCAGAGCTTCCGCACCACGGAGTACCCCGGTTTCCCCACCGACATGCAGGCGCAGTTCATGGCGCTCAACTGCATTTCGGAAGGCTCGTCGAAGATCACGGAGAACATCTTCGAGAACCGCTACATGCACGTGAACGAGCTCGTGCGCCTCGGCGCGGACATCCACGTGGAGGGCAAGTTCGCGGTGGTCCACGGCGTGAAGCGGCTGTCGGGCGCGGTGGTGATGGCCACCGACCTGCGCGCATCCGCCAGCCTGGTGATCGCCGGGCTGGTGGCGGACGGCGAGACCCTGGTCGATCGCATCTATCATCTCGACCGTGGGTACGAACAGATGGAGACGAAATTGCGCTCCATCGGCGCCGACATCGAACGAGTCCAGTAATTGATCACCCTCGCCCTCTCGAAGGGCCGCATCTTCGACGAGACCCTGCCGCTGCTCAAGGCCGCCGGGATCGAGGTGCTGGAAGACCCGGACAAGTCGCGCAAGCTGATCATCGGCACGACCAACCCCGAGGTGCGGGTCGTGATCGTGCGGGCGACCGACGTGCCCACGTACGTGCAGTACGGCGGTGCGGACCTGGGGGTCACGGGGTTCGATACGCTGATCGAGCACGGTGGCGCGGGCCTGTACCAGCCGCTGGACCTGCAGATCGCCAAGTGCCGCGTCAGCGTGGCCGTGCGCAGCGACTTCGACTACGCGAGCGCCGTGCGCCAGGGCTCGCGCCTGAAGGTGGCGACCAAGTACGTGGGCATCGCGCGCGAGTTCTTCGCGGCCAAGGGCGTGCACGTCGACCTGATCAAGCTTTACGGCAGCATGGAGCTGGCTCCCTTGACGGGACTGGCCGACGCCATCGTGGACCTGGTGTCCACCGGCGGCACGCTCAAGGCCAACAACCTGGTCGAGGTCGAGCGCATCATGGACATCAGCTCGCGGCTCGTGGTCAACCAGGCCGCGCTCAAGCTGAAGCAGGCCCCCATCCGGCACCTGATCGACAATTTCGCTTCCGCGATCGCGAAGCAATGACATGACCTTCCAAGCGAAACCGCTGCGCCTTGCCACGTCCGATGCCGGCTTCGATGCGGCGCTCAAGGCACGGCTGCATTGGTCCGCCGAGACGGACTCGCAGGTCGAGGACGCGGTCACGAAGATCCTGGCCGACGTGCGCAAGCGCGGCGACGCGGCGGTGCTGGACTACACGCATCGCTTCGACGGGCTGAGCGTGGTCGGCATGGACCAGCTCGAACTCAAGCCGGCGGAGTTGAAGGCGGCTTTCGAGGGCTTGCCCGACAAGCAGCGGGTCGCGTTGCAGTTCGCCGCCCAGCGCGTGCGCAGCTACCACGAGGCGCAGAAGAAGGCGTCCGGCGAGAGCTGGTCGTATCGCGATTCGGACGGCTCCCTGCTCGGCCAGAAGGTCACGCCGCTGGACCGCGTGGGCATCTACGTGCCCGGTGGCAAGGCGGCTTATCCGTCATCGGTGCTGATGAATGCCATCCCTGCGCACGTGGCGGGTGTGGGCGAGATCATCATGGTGGTGCCGACGCCGCGCGGCGAGAAGAACCCGCTGGTGCTCGCGGCCGCGCACGTCGCCGGCGTGTCGCGTGCGTTCACGGTCGGTGGCGCGCAGGCGGTGGCAGCCCTCGCATACGGCACCGAGACCGTGCCGCGCGTCGACAAGATCACCGGCCCGGGCAACGCCTACGTCGCCTCGGCCAAGCGCCGGGTGTTCGGGCAGGTCGGCATCGACATGATCGCGGGCCCCAGCGAGATCCTCGTGCTGGCCGACGGCAGCACGCCTGCCGAGTGGGTGGCGATGGACCTGTTTTCGCAGGCCGAGCACGACGAACTCGCGCAAAGCATCCTGCTGTGCCCCGACCCCTACTACATCGACGCGGTGCAAGGCGCGATCTACCGGCTGCTGAACGAGATGCCGCGCGCCGAGATCATCGCGAAGTCCCTCAATGGCCGCGGCGCGCTGATCCACACGCGCTCGATGGAAGAAGCGTGCGAGATCAGCAACCGCATCGCGCCGGAGCACCTGGAGATCGCCAGCACCGAGCCGCATCGCTGGGAGCCGCTGCTCAGGCATGCCGGCGCGATCTTCCTGGGCGGCTTCACGAGCGAGTCGCTGGGCGACTACTGCGCCGGACCCAATCACGTGCTGCCCACCAGCACGACCGCGCGTTTTTCCAGCCCGCTGGGGGTCTACGATTTCCAGAAGCGAAGCAGCATCATCGAAGTGAGCGAAGCGGGTGCTAACCAGCTAGGCGTGATCGCGGCAGAGCTGGCCTATGGCGAAGGGCTGCAGGCGCATGCCCGCGCAGCGGAGATGCGGCTGAAGAAGTGACACGAATTTCGTGGAACACGAAATTCGTGTAAACTCTGCCGAATGAGAAACGTCACCATCACGGTTGAAGACGACGCGCTGGAATGGGCGCGCGTCGAGGCGGCAAAGCGCAACACCAGTGTGTCGAAGCTCGTCGGCTCCTTCATTTCGGAAATGCGCAGGCGTGACGACGCGTACATGCGTGCGTACCACGAGTGGAAGAACGACACGCGCACGTGGAGCTCCGATGGCCAGCCGTACCCGAAGCGCGAGGAGTTGTACGAACGAGGCAGCAAGAGCTGATGCCCTCCGTTTTCGTCGACTCCAACGTTCTTGTGTATAGCGAGGACGGCCGCGAACCCGAAAAGAAGGAACGCGCTCTGGCTTGGCTGGAGGCTCTCTGGTCGCACCATGTCGGGCATCTCTCGACACAAACGCTCAACGAGTTCTATGTCAACGCCACGCGCAAATTGCGGCCACCGCTGGACCGCGGTGAGGCGCGGGCGAAGATACGTCGATTCCAGGCCTGGACGCCGCTCGTGATCGACCACAGCGTCATCGAGACTGCGTGGGCAGTCGAGGCGAGGTATGGGCTTCATTTTTGGGACAGCCTGATCGTGGCTGCTGCCCAGCATCTCGACTGCTCGGTCCTGCTCTCCGAGGACCTTGCGGACGGCCAGATGTACGGCATGGTCAAGGTCCTCGATCCGTTCCGGCACCCCCCCTCAGTCCTCGATACGCTCAAGTGAACCGGTCAAACCTCATCGCCACCCGCATCCGCCAGGACGTGCAGTCCATGCACGCCTACGCCATCCAGGAGTCGCGCGGCCTCGTGAAGCTGGATGCGATGGAGAACCCCCATCGCTTGTCGCCCGATTTGCGCAGGCAGCTGGGCGAGCGCCTCGCCGAAGTCGCGCTCAACCGCTACCCCGGCGCCCGCATCGACGAACTGCGCGCCGCGCTGGCCCGCCACGCGAAGATGCCCGAAGGCTTCAGCCTGATGCTGGGCAACGGCTCCGACGAGCTGATCTCGCTGGTGGCGATGGCCTGCGACGTGCCCGGTGCCTCCATCCTCGCGCCGCTGCCCGGCTTCGTGATGTACGCGATGAGCGCGCAGCTGCAGGGGCTGAAGTTCATCGGCGTGGACCTCACGCCCGACTTCGAGCTGGACGAACGCGCGATGCTCGCCGCGATCGAGCAGCACCAGCCCTCCGTCGTCTACCTCGCCTACCCGAACAACCCCACCGCCAACCTGTGGGACGACGCGGTCATCGAGAAGATCGTGCAGGCCGCGCCCGGCCTCGTGGTCATCGACGAGGCTTACCAGCCCTTCGCCAGCCGCAGCTACATCGACCGGGTCGCGAAGCACGAGCACGTGCTTCTCATGCGCACGATGAGCAAGTTCGGGCTGGCCGGCGTGCGCATCGGCTACATGATGGGCCCGGCCGCGCTCGTCGCCGAGATCGACAAGGTGCGCCCGCCGTACAACATCAGCGTCCTCAACTGCGAGGCGGCGCTCTTCGCGCTCGAGCACGAAAGCGTGTTCGCCGCGCAGGCGCAGGAAATCCGCGAGGAGCGTTCACGCATCCAGCGCGAGTTGTCGCGCATGCCCGGCGTGAAGGCGTGGCCGAGCGACGCCAACATGATCCTCGTTCGCGTGCCCGACGCGGCCCGCGCCTTCGACGGCATGAAGGCCCGCGGCGTCCTGGTGAAGAACGTTTCTAGAATGCATCCATTGCTGGCCAACTGCCTGCGCCTGACCGTCGGCACCGCCGACGAGAACACGCAGATGCTCGCGGCCCTGCAGGCCTCCCTATGACCGCACCCCAACGCACCGCCGAAGTCACCCGCAACACCGCGGAGACGCAGATCACCGTGGCCGTCAACCTCGACGGCACCGGCGTGGCCAAGCTTTCCACCGGCATCGGCTTCTTCGACCACATGCTGGACCAGATCGCCCGCCACGGCCTGGTCGACCTCACAGTCGAAGCCAAGGGCGATTTGCACATCGACGGCCACCACACGGTGGAGGACGTCGGCATCACGCTCGGCCAGGCGGTGCACAAGGCCATCGGCGACAAGAAGGGCATCCGCCGCTACGGGCATGCCTACGTGCCGCTCGACGAGGCGCTCTCGCGCGTGGTCATCGACTTCTCCGGGCGCCCGGGGCTCGTCATGAACGTGCCTTTCAAGAGCGGCATGATCGGTGCCTTCGACACCCAGCTGGCCCACGAGTTCTTCCAGGGCTTCGCCAACCACGCGTTCGTGACGCTGCACATCGACAACCTCAAGGGCGAGAACGCGCACCACCAGTGCGAAACCGTCTTCAAGGCCTTCGCGCGCGCGCTGCGCGCGGCCGCCGAGTTCGACCCGCGCGCCGCCGGCTCCATCCCCTCCACGAAGGGCAGCCTTTGAACGTGAAGACCGTGGCGGTGGTCGACTACGGCATGGGCAACCTGCGCTCGGTGTCGCAGGCGGTGGCGCACGTCGCCGCGGCCGAGGGCTTCCGCACGCTGGTCACTTCCAGGCCCGACGAAGTGCGCGCGGCCGAGCGCGTCGTGCTGCCGGGGCAGGGCGCCATGCCGGACTGCATGCGCGAGCTGCGCGATTCCGGCCTGCTGGCCCCCGTGCTGGAGGCCGCCGCCGCCAAGCCGCTCTTCGGGGTGTGCGTGGGCATGCAGATGCTGCTGGATCGCAGCGCCGAAGGCCCCACAGACGGCCTCGGGCTGATCCACGGCGAGGTTCTCAAGTTCGACCTGGCGGGCAGGATGCAGCCCGATGGCAGCCGCTACAAGGTGCCGCAAATGGGCTGGAACCGGGTCTGGCAGACGGGCGCCCACCCCATCTGGCAGGGCGTGGAGGACGGCGCGTACTTCTACTTCGTCCACAGCTACTACGCGCGGCCGTCGGATGCGCGCCACAGCGTGGGGGAAGCCGACTACGGCGCCCGCTTTACCGCCGCCATCGCCCGCGATAATATTTTTGCGACCCAGTTCCACCCCGAAAAAAGCGCCGACCAGGGGCTCGCCCTCTACCGAAACTTCCTCCACTGGAACCCCTGACGCCGCGCGAGCCGCTCCCCCCGATGCTTTTGATCCCCGCGATTGACCTGAAGGACGGCCACTGCGTCCGCCTGAAACAGGGTGACATGGACCAGGCCACCACCTTCAGCGAGGACCCCGCCGCCATGGCGCGGGCGTGGCTGGGCAAGGGCGCGCGCCGCCTGCACCTGGTGGACCTGAACGGCGCCTTCGCCGGCAAGCCGCAGAACCTCGCCGCCATCAAGGCGATCCTCGCCGAGGTGGGCGAGGAGATCCCGGTGCAGCTGGGCGGCGGCATCCGCGACCTGGACACCATCGAGAAATACATCGACAGCGGCCTGCGCTACGTGATCATCGGCACGGCCGCCGTCAAGAACCCGGGCTTCCTCAAGGACGCATGCAGCGCCTTCGGCGGCCACGTGATCGTGGGCCTGGACGCCAAGGACGGCAAGGTGGCCACGGACGGCTGGAGCAAGCTGACCGGCCACGAGGTGGTCGACCTCGCGAAGAAGTTCGAGGACTACGGCGTGGACGCGATCGTGTACACCGACATCGGCCGCGACGGCATGCTCTCGGGCATCAACATCGACGCCACGGTCAAGCTCGCGCAGTCGCTCACCATCCCCGTGATCGCCTCCGGCGGCCTGTCGAACCTCGAAGACATCCGCAAGCTGTGCGCGGTGGAGGACGAGGGCATCGAGGGCGTGATCTGCGGCCGCGCCATCTATTCCGGCGACCTGGACTTCGTGAAGGCGCAGGAACTCGCCGACGAGCTCGGCTCATAACGTGCTCGCAAAACGCATCATCCCCTGCCTGGACGTCACCGGCGGCCGGGTCGTCAAGGGCGTCAACTTCCTCGAACTGCGTGACGCCGGCGACCCGGTGGAGATCGCCGCGCGCTACAACGAGCAGGGCGCGGACGAACTCACCTTCCTCGACATCACCGCGACGAGCGACGAGCGCGACCTGATCCTGCACATCATCGAGGCGGTCGCTTCGCAGGTGTTCATCCCGCTGACCGTGGGCGGCGGCGTGCGGACCGTGGAAGACGTGCGCCGGCTGCTGAACGCGGGCGCCGACAAGACGAGCTTCAACTCCGCGGCCATCGCCAACCCGGACGTGATCGACGCAGCATCCGACAAGTACGGCGCGCAGTGCATCGTGGTGGCCATCGACGCCAAGCGCCGCGAAGGCGGCGGCTGGGACGTCTACAGCCACGGCGGGCGCAAGAATACCGGCCTGGACGCCGTGGCCTGGGCCACCGAGATGGCAAAGCGCGGCGCCGGCGAAATCCTTCTCACCAGCATGGACCGCGACGGCACCAAGGCCGGTTTCGACCTCGAACTCACCCGCGCCGTCAGCGACGCGGTGCCGGTTCCCGTGATCGCGTCCGGCGGCGTCGGCAACCTCGACCACCTCGCCGACGGCATCCAGAAGGGCGGCGCCGATGCCGTGCTGGCCGCCAGCATCTTCCACTACGGCGAGTACACCGTGGCGCAAGCCAAGCAGCGCATGGCCGAACGCGGGATTCCCGTACGGCTTTAACCAATCGCCGACAATAGGGCCACATGGATTGGCTCAATGACATCCGCTGGGACGCGCAGGGGCTCGTTCCCGTCATCGCCCAGGAACGGGCGACGGGCGACGTGCTCATGTTCGCGTGGATGAACCGCGAGGCGCTCGCGAAGACCGCGGAGCTGGGCCGGGCCGTCTACTTCAGCCGCTCGCGCGGCAAGCTGTGGTTCAAGGGCGAGGAGTCGGGCCACGTGCAGCAGGTGCACGAGATCCGGCTCGATTGCGACAACGACGTGGTGCTGCTGAAGGTGACGCAGCTGGGGCATGATCCCTCCATCGCCTGCCACACGGGCCGCCACAGCTGCTTCTTCCAGCGCTATCGCGACGGAAAATGGGAAGCCGTGGAGCCCGTGCTGAAGGACCCGGAGAGCATCTACAAGTGACCACCTCCAACGACTCGCTCGCGCGCCTGGCCGCGGTCATCGAAAGCCGCAAGGGCGGCGACCCGGACAAGAGCTACGTGGCCCGCCTGCTGGCGAAGGGCCCGGACGCGTTCCTCAAGAAGATCGGCGAGGAGGCGACCGAGGTGGTGATGGCCGCCAAGGACGGCGAGCCCACGAAGATCGTCAACGAAGTGGCCGACCTGTGGTTCCACTCGATGATCGCGCTGGCGCATTACGGCCTCACGCCGGCCGACGTCATCCGCGAGCTCGAGCGCCGCGAGGGCATGAGCGGCCTGGAGGAGAAGGCCTTGCGCAAGGTGCGCGAACGCGAAGGGGACTGAAGATGCCGGAAACCGACTACGCCCAGTTCGAGATGAAGTCGCCGCAGGACCGTTCGGTCATGAACGTGCTGTACGGCCTGCACGCCGTCGCGCCGTTCACGATGTGGTCACTGTCCGTCGTGGCGCTCGTCGTCAACTACATCAAGCGTGGCGACGAGCACGATGCCCTCTACGTCATGCACCACAACTACATGATCTCCACCTTCTGGTGGACGATCCTCTGGCTGGTGCTGACGTCGCCGCTGTTCCTGGCCTTCCTCATCCCCGGCTTCGTCGCGTGGTCCATCATCGGCGTCTGGTACGTGTACCGGTTCGTGCGCGGATGGCTGCGTTTCAGCAACCACGTCCCGCCCACCTGAGACATGTCGCACGACCCGAACTGCATCTTCTGCAAGATCGCCGAAGGAAAAATCCCCTCGAAGAAGGTCCACGAGGACGACGAGATCCTCGCGTTCCACGACATCCACCCGTGGGCGCCGGTGCACTTCCTCATCATCCCCAAGGCGCACATCACGTCGATGGCGCACGTGGAGGATTCGCATGCGGCCCTGCTCGGCAAGATGATGGCCCTCGTGCCGAAACTCGCGAAGCAGGAGGGCTGCCGCCCGTACCCCGAGGGCGGGTTCCGGCTCGTCTGTAACACCGGCGGCGACGGCGGCCAGGAAGTGCCGCACCTGCACTTCCACGTCATCGGCGGCCCGCGTCCGTGGCTCAAGGGCTGAACTTAGCCCGGCAACTAGAATCCACCCAAGTCTGTACAGGAGAGATCCATGGGTTCGTTTTCCATCTGGCACTGGCTGATCGTGCTGCTGATCGTCGTGCTGGTCTTCGGCACGAAGAAGCTCAAGAACATCGGGCAGGACCTCGGCGGCGCCGTCAAGGGCTTCAAGGACGGCATGAAGGACGGTTCCACGCCGGAGCAGCCCGTGCCGCCCGCGGGGCAGGTCACGGCCAGCCAGCAGCCGCCGGCCGCCGACAAGACCACCATCGACGTCGAAGCGCGCAACAAGTCCTGAAGCCCTAGCACGTGATCGACCTCGGCCTTTCCAAGATGGCATTGATCGGCGCCGTGGCGCTGATCGTCATCGGCCCGGAGAAACTGCCGCGCGTCGCGCGCACGGTGGGCACGCTCCTGGGCAAGGCCCAGCGCTACGTCAACGACGTGAAGGCGGAGGTCAACCGCTCGATGGAGCTCGACGAGCTCAAGAAGATGAAGGAGACGGTGGAGCAAGCCGCGCGCGAAGTGGAGACGTCCGTGTCCACCACGGCCGCCGAGTTCGAGAAGGAGTGGCAGAACGTCACGTCCACCGCGCTCGAGGAGCCGCCGTCCTTTCCCGAGTACAAGCACCCGAAGAAAAAGTGGCGCCTGAAGCAGGGCGCCGTGCCGCACTGGTACAAGGCCCGCGCGGGCGTTCGCACGAAGGCGCTGTCGGGCGCCGCCCGTGTGGCAAAGTACCGTCCGCACAAATTCAACTGAAAGTCCGGGCCGCATGGCCGATCCCCAAGACAAGGAAGACGAGCTCGCGGGTACCGAGCAGCCGTTCGTGGCCCACCTCGTGGAGCTGCGCGACCGCCTCATCAAGGCCATCATCGCCATCGGCGTGATGGCCGGGGTGCTGGCCATCTGGCCCGGCCCCGCGCACCTGTACGACCTGCTTGCCCAGCCGCTGATCGCGCACCTGCCCAAGGGCGCGACGCTGATCGCCACCTCGGTGATCTCGCCCTTCATCGTGCCGCTGAAGATCCTGCTGATGGCCGCGTTCCTGCTCGCGCTGCCCGTCGTGCTGTACCAGGCGTGGGCGTTCGTCGCGCCGGGGCTGTACTCGCACGAGAAGAAGCTGGTGATGCCGCTGGTCATCTCCAGCACCATCCTGTTCTTCGTCGGCGTGGCCTTCTGCTACTTCTTCGTGTTCGGGCAGGTGTTCTCGTTCATCCAGAGCTTCGCGCCCAAGAGCATCACCGCCGCGCCGGACATCGAGGCGTACCTCAGCTTCGTGCTCACGATGTTCCTGGCGTTCGGCGCCGCATTCGAAGTGCCGGTCGTGGTGGTCGTGCTGGCGCGCATGGGGCTGGTGTCCGTCGAGAAACTCAAGGAGTTCCGCGGCTACTTCGTCGTGCTGGCGTTCATCATCGCCGCGGTGATCACGCCGCCGGACGTGGTGTCGCAACTGGCCCTGGCCATCCCGATGTGCCTGCTGTACGAGGCGGGCATCTGGGCCGCGCAGGTGTTCATCAAGCACACCAAGGCGCCGGAAGAAGCCGGCGAAAAGGCCAGCTCCTAGCGGCCTTCCGGCACCGGCTGTTGCTGCCCGCGCGGCATTGCTCGCGGTTTCGGGCGCTTGCCGGGTGTCACCGTCACTTCCACCGTGTCGTCGCGCCGCTGCACGTGGAATTTCGTCGGCGCGCCCGGTTTGAGGCCGGCGACGCTGGACAGCAGCTCGCCGACGGTGCTCACCGACTTGCCGCCCACGTCGACGATCACGTCGCCGGGCTTCACGCCGGCTTGCGCGGCCGGGCCGTTCTGCAGCACGCCCGTGATCAGCACGCCCTTCTTCGCCTTCACGCCGAACGTTTCCATCAGCTCGGGCGAGAGCTCCGCGGGCTCCACGCCGATCCAGCCGCGCGTGACCACGCCTTCCTTCACGATGCCTTCGAGCACCTGCTTGGCCGTGGAGACGGGGATGGCGAAGCCGATGCCCATGCTGCCGCCCGAGCGCGAGTAGATGGCCGTGTTGATGCCCATCAGGTTGCCGTTGACGTCCACCAGCGCGCCGCCCGAGTTGCCGGGATTGATCGCCGCATCGGTCTGGATGAAGTTCTCGAAGGTGTTGATGCCCAGCTGGTTGCGGCCCACGGCGCTCACGATGCCGTGCGTCACCGTCTGGCCCACGCCGAACGGGTTGCCGATGGCCAGCACGTAGTCGCCCACCTGCAGCGAGTCGGAGTTGCCGAGCGTGATGACGGGCAGGCGGTCGAGCGTGACCTTCAGCACCGCGAGGTCGCTCTCCGGGTCGGTGCCGATCACCTTGGCGCGCGTGCGGCGGCTGTCCTGCAGCACGACCTCGATCTCGTCGGCGCCCTCGACCACGTGGTTGTTCGTGAGGATGTAGCCGTCGGTGCTGAGGATCACGCCGCTGCCAAGCCCGGCCTGCGGCTCGGCGCCCGCGCCCTGGTCGCCGAAGAAGAAACGGAACCACGGGTCGTTGGCGTACGGGTGCTTCGCCACGGCCTTGGTCGTGTTGATGCTCACCACGGCCGCCGACGCGCGCAGCGCCGCGTTGCGCAGGCTGCCCAGCGGCGCGGGGCCGGACGCGGGCGCGGTCGACTCGACGAGCGCCACGCCGGTGCTGGAGGACACCGCCGAACGCTTGTTCAGCCACTCGGGCTTGAGCGTCGCGACCACGAACCAGGCGGCCAGGAGGACCGTGACCGCCTGGGAGAAGACGAGCCAGTAACGTCGCATCCGTGCAGTTTAGACTGCCGCGCCTCTCGCAGGGGTGGAGTGGGGAACATGGTTCGCCTGGCCGCGCCGCCGCGGCCCGAGGTTGGCCTCCTCGACAGCCACCACTTCGCCGGTGGCCAGGTCGAGCGTGGCCGCGCGCGAACGCATCCCGCGCGCGGCCTCGGCCAGCCGCTGCGCGTCGTGCAGGATGTCCTCGACCGCGGTGTGCCCGGGCAGCAGGTGCACCACGCCCACGCCGATGTCCGGGCGCACGGACACGCGCGTGCCGTTCGGCCCGCTGACCTCGATGGGCCGGCGCAGGTTGGACGACACGCGCAGGCCCAGCGTGCGCAGCCAGGAGGGCGAGGGGATCGTCTCGACCAGCGAGACGAAGCACCGGTCCCAGTAGCGGCCCACCGGGTTCACGACGCCCACCTGGCGCTGGATGCGGTTGCCGACGGCGATGAACAGCTCGTTGAGGCCGTTGGGGCCCAACTGCTCGGCGATGCGGTCGAGGTCGAACACGATCACCGCGACGATGGCGCCGTCGCGCCGCGTGCGCCGGCGCCGGCGCTGCGCCTTGATCATCTTCTGCACGAGCGCGATGCCGCTGTACAGCTTGGTGACCGGGTCGTGCCGCAGCGACGACTCGGGGTCGGGGCGCGACAGCACGTGCGGGTGCGCGCGCAGCCACACCATCACGCTCACGCAGCAGGTGCACAGCACGGCGCACAGCGCGATGAGCACCTGCACGCCGATGGGCAGCTCCCACAGCCGCAGCGCGACGCCGTACAGCCCCAGGATGGCCGGGAGCGCGAAGCCGCTGCCCACCACCATGCCCGCGGCCATGCGGTCGCCCAGCAGGAAACCGCGCGTCGTGAGCCAGAAGAGCAGGGCGGCGTTGAGCAGGCAGATCGCGCCGGCGGCCGGCAGTTGCTGCGGCCACGGCAGCAGCAGGCAGGCCAGGCCCGCGAACGGCGAGACCCACCCCGCCCAGCGCAGCCCCGCTTCCATCAGGCTGTCGCGATAGTGCGCGCCGAGCCAGCCGCGCACCCAGTAGTTGCCCAGCGTGTTGCAGATGGGCCCGATCATGACCTGCATCACGCGCAGCCAGCGCTCGTCGAGCCCGGGCCAGATTTCGCGCGGCAGGCCGCTCAGGAGGAAGACGAAGAGGAGCGCCAGCGCGTGGTAGGCGGTGCCTTGCAGGCCCGCCACCGTGCGGCCGAAGGCGACTTCCGCCAGGCCGAGCAGCACGACGGTGCCGATGGCGCCGGTTGCCATGCTCCAGATCACGACTTCGACCGGGCTCATCGCCTCCCCTTACGGCATGTCGAACCTGGTCCATTATCCGGAGCGCTCCCGCGCGCGACATGGGGCCGACCCGTACGACAATCGGGCGCGTGCCCCAACCCCCTCTTGCCTTGACGCTGGGCGACCCCGCCGGGATCGGCCCCGAGATCCTCGCGAAATCGTTTCGCGACGCGCCTTCCCAACTCGCGGGCTGCTTCGTCGCGGGCGACGTGGCCTGCATCCGCCGCGCGGCCGCGTGGGTCGCGGGCGCGGCGCCGCCCCTGCCGGTGGTGGTGCTGGACGAACCGCAGGAAGCGCTGGACGCGCCCCCCGGCTGCATCCCCGTGCTGCAGGTGGTCGATACCGGCGAGCCGCCGCCCGTGGGCCGCGTCGACGCGCGCGCCGGCCGCATGGCGGCGCAGGCGGTGCTGTGGGCCGCGCGCGCGGCACTCGGCGGGCGCGTCGCCGGCCTCGTGACCGCGCCGCTGAACAAGGAAGCGCTTGCGGCCGCAGGGCTGCCTTATCCCGGCCACACCGAGCTGCTGCAGGCCGAAGCCGCGGCGCACCGGGGCGTGCCGCTGGCCGACATGCCGGTGCGCATGATGCTGGCCAACGACGAACTGCGAACGGTGCTGGTCAGCATCCACGTCTCGCTGCGCGACGCGCTCAACGCGGTGACGCCGGACAACGTGGGCACCACGCTGCGAATCACGCACGAATCGCTCTCGCGCTCGCTGGGCCGCGCGCCGCGCATCGCGGTGGCGGGCCTGAACCCCCACGCGGGCGAGGGCGGGCTGTTCGGGCGCGAGGAGATCGACGTGATCGTGCCCGCCATCGCGGCCGCGCGTGCGAAGGGCGTCGATGCGCACGGCCCCTTCGCGCCGGACACCGTGTTCATGCGCGCGCGCAAGGGCGAATTCGACGTCGTGGTGGCCATGTACCACGACCAGGGTCTGATCCCGGTCAAATATCTGGGTGTCGAGAAGGGCGTGAACGTCACGCTGGGGCTGCCGCTCGTGCGCACCAGCCCCGACCACGGAACCGCTTTCGACATCGCGGGCACCGGCCGCGCCGATGCGTCCAGCCTCGTCGAAGCGGTGAGGGTGGCCCGGCAGCTGCAGCGTTGAATCCGTCACAACCGCTCCGCTACAATCGCGGGTTGACCCTGATTCAGCTTCCCAGCAATTCCCTCCCGAGGACTCCATGAGCAACTCCCCCGAGGACGCCAGCAAACGGACTTGGCTCATCGCCTCCGGCTGCGCCGGCGTCGTGGGCGGCGCTTTGACCGCCGTGCCCTTCGTCAGCAGCTTCCAGCCCTCCGAACGAGCCAAGGCCGCCGGTGCCGCGGTGGAAGCGGACATCTCGCAGCTCAAGCCCGGCGAGAAGATGACGGTGGAGTGGCGCGGCAAGCCCGTGTGGATCGTGCGCCGCACGCCCGAGCAGCTGGCCTCGCTCAAGAAGACCGATCCGCAGGTGGCCGACCCCAAGTCCGAGCGCACCGCCTTCCCCACGCCCGACTACGCGAAGAATGAGTACCGCTCGATCAAGCCCGAGTACTTCGTCGCTGTGGGCATCTGCTCGCACCTGGGCTGCTCGCCCACGGACAAGTTCCAGTCCGGCCCGCAGCCCTCGCTGCCCGATGACTGGCAGGGCGGTTTCCTGTGCCCCTGCCACGGCTCCACCTTCGACCTGGCCGGCCGCGTGTTCAAGAACAAGCCGGCGCCGGACAACCTCGAGGTGCCGCCGTACATGTTCCTCTCCGACACTCGCCTCCTGATCGGCGAAGACAAGAAGGCCTGACACCATGGCATTCCAGGAACGCGAAATCTCCCCGAACGCCCCGCTCACGGCCAAGCTGTACAACTGGTTCGACAGCCGCTTCCCGACGGCGACGGTCGAATACAAGAAGCACATGTCGGAGTACTACGCTCCGAAGAACTTCAACTTCTGGTACTTCTTCGGCTCGCTGTCGCTGCTGGTGCTGGTCATCCAGATCGTCACCGGCATCTTCCTCGTGATGCACTACAAGCCCGACGCCAGCCTGGCGTTCGGCTCGGTCGAGTACATCATGCGCGACGTGCCCTGGGGCTGGCTGATCCGCTACATGCACTCGACGGGCGCCTCGGCGTTCTTCATCGTCGTGTACCTGCACATGTACCGCGGCCTCATCTACGGCAGCTACCGCAAGCCGCGCGAGCTGGTGTGGATCTTCGGCTGCGCGATCTTCCTGTCGCTGATGGGCGAGGCCTTCTTCGGCTACCTGCTCCCGTGGGGCCAGATGTCCTACTGGGGCGCGCAGGTGATCGTGAACCTGTTCTCCGCCATCCCCTTCATCGGCCCCGAGCTGTCCCTGTGGATCCGCGGCGACTACGTGGTGAGCGATGCGACGCTCAACCGCTTCTTCAGCTTCCACGTGATCGCGATCCCGCTGGTGATCATCGGCCTCGTGGCCGCGCACATCCTGGCGCTGCACGACGTCGGCTCTAACAACCCGGACGGCGTCGAGATCAAGGGCCCGAACGCGAAGATGGACGAGCACGGCCACCCGGTCGACGGCATCCCCTTCCACCCGTACTACACCGTGCACGACATCCTGGGCGTGTCGGTGTTCCTGATCGTCTTCACCGCGATCATCTTCTTCGCGCCGGAGCTGGGCGGGTACTTCCTCGAGTACAACAACTTCATCCCGGCCGACCCGCTGAAGACGCCGCCGCACATCGCGCCGGTGTGGTACTTCACGCCGTACTACTCGATGCTGCGCGCGACGACCGAAACCATGGTCAACGTGCTGTGCCTGCTGGCCGCCATTGCCGCGATCTTCACGTTCATCAAGGGCAAACTGCCCGGGTTCGCCAAGATCGCGGTGATCGTCGCTGCCGTCGTCGGCATCCTGCTGCTCAAGGCCTTCGACCCGAAGTTCTGGGGCGTGGTCGTGATGGGCCTGGCGGTCATCATCCTGTTCGCGCTGCCCTGGCTGGACCACAGCCCGGTCAAGTCGATCCGCTACCGCCCGCGCTGGCACTGGTGGATGTACGGCATCTTCGTGGCCAACTTCTTCGTGCTCGGCTACCTGGGCATCCAGCCGCCTTCGGAGATCGGCACGATCATCGCGCAGGTCGGCACCATCTATTACTTCGGCTTCTTCCTGCTGATGCCGTGGTGGAGCCGTGTCGGCAAGTTCGACACGCCGCCCGAGCGCATCGTGTTCGCGGGCCACTGAGCAGGAGGACGACAGCATGAAAAAGATCCTCCTGACCCTCATCGCCGCGCTGGGCCTCGTGGCCGGCGCGCACGCCTCCGGCGGCGACACCGTCCACTGGGACAAGGCGCCGGGCCGCACGAACGACCTGCCCTCGCTGCAGAACGGCGCGAAGCTGTTCGTCAACTACTGCCTGAACTGCCACTCGGCCGCCTTCCAGCGCTACAACCGCCTGAAGGACATCGGCCTGTCGGAGCAGCAGATCAAGGACAACCTCCTCTTCGGCGACGCCAAGGTCGGCGAGACCATGAAGGCCGCCATCGACCCGAAGGAAGCCAAGGAGTGGTTCGGCGGCAACCCGCCCGACCTCACGCTGATCACGCGTTCGCGCTCCGGCCACGGCGGCACGGGCGCCGACTACGTGTACACGTACCTGCGCACCTACTACCGCGACCCCGCCAAGGCCACGGGCTGGAACAACCTCGTGTTCCCCAACGTCGGCATGCCCCACGCGCTGTGGGAATTGCAGGGCGTGCGCGAGCCGGTGTTCGAGAAGATGATGAGCCACGGCCACGAGACGCAGGTGTTCAAGGGCTGGAAGCAGGTGAGCCCCGGCACGATGACGCCGCAGCAGTACGACCAGGCGGTCGGCGACCTCGTGGCGTACCTCGAGTGGATGGGCGAGCCCGCCGCCAACAGCCGCGTGCGCGTCGGCGTGTGGGTGCTGGTTTTCCTGGCGCTCTTCACCGTCATCGCGTGGCGCCTCAATGCCGCTTTCTGGAGAAACGTGAAGTAACCCTTCGCGCCCCCCTTTCCAACACGGTCGACGCCGCAAGGCCGACCGTGTTTTCAGCTTTCAAGGAGCCCCCATCATGATGGTGCTTTACTCGGGAACCACCTGCCCCTTTTCCCACCGCTGCCGCTTCGTCCTGTTCGAAAAGGGCATGGACTTCGAGATCCGCGACGTGGACCTGTACAACAAGCCGGAGGACATCAACGTGATGAACCCGTACGGCCAGGTCCCGATCCTCGTGGAGCGCGACCTGATCCTGTACGAGTCGAACATCATCAACGAGTACATCGACGAGCGCTTCCCGCACCCGCAGCTGATGCCCGGCGACCCGGTGGACCGCGCGCGCGTGCGCCTGTTCCTGCTCAATTTCGAGAAGGAGCTGTTCGTGCACGTGAGCACGCTGGAGTCGCGCGCCGCCAAGTCGAACGAGAAGCTGCTGGAGAAGGCGCGCAACCACATCCGCGACCGCCTCACGCAGCTCGCGCCCGTGTTCCTGAAGAACAAGTACATGCTGGGCGAGAATTTCTCGATGCTCGACGTGGCCATCGCGCCCCTGCTGTGGCGCCTGGATTACTATGGCATCGAGCTGTCGAAGAACGCGGCGCCGTTGCTGAAGTACGCCGAGCGCATCTTCTCGCGCCCCGCCTATATCGAAGCGCTCACGCCTTCGGAAAAGGTGATGCGCAAGTAATCTCGCCGGAATGAACGCACTCGAGTCCACGTCCACCCGCCCGTACCTCATTCGGGCCCTGTACGACTGGTGCACCGACAACGGCTTCACGCCGTACGTCGCGGTGCTGGTGGACGACACCGTGCAGGTGCCGCGCGAGTACGTGAAGAACGGCGAGATCGTGCTGAACATCAGCTTCGACGCGACCTCGTCGCTCAAGCTGGGCAACGAGTTCATCGAGTTCAAGGCGCGCTTCGCGGGCACGGCGCGCGAGATCATGGTGCCCGTCAACCGCGTGATCGCGATCTATGCGCGCGAGAACGGGCAGGGCATGGCGTTCCCGGTGCCGGTGACCGCGGCGGCCGAAGATGCGCCCAAGCCTTCGCCGCTTTCGAGCGTGCCGGCGGCCGGCGGCGCCGAGGAGGGCAAGGTCGTGCAGCTGGTCAATCCGGAGCCGGGCGCGCCGGACGACGAGCCGCCCAAGCCTTCCGGCGGGCCACGCCCCGCATTGAAGCGAATCAAGTAAGAATCGCTGTCGAGCCGATTTAGCTCAGTTGGTAGAGCAACCGCCTTGTAAGCGGTAGGTCGTCCGTTCGATTCGGACAATCGGCACCACTCCCCGATACCAATGGCTGGTTCCGCGTCGCGAGACGCGCGAGCAAGATGCTCCGCGTCAACGTGGAGATGCCATGAAACGCGACTGGGCCGACGGCTACGTATCCGACATCACTTACTCGCACGGCTACTTCCATGAGCTGGCGCCCGCGTACCTGCGCTACCACCTGCTCGTGAACGGCCGCGCGTGTCCCTCGGATGGCGGGCGCTACACGTATTGCGAGCTGGGCTTCGGACAGGGCGTCTCGGCGAACATCCATGCGGCCGCCAACCCGCGCGGCGAGTTCTGGGGCACCGACTTCAACCCGGACCATGTGCTGAACGCGCGCTCGCTCGCGCACGAGGGCGGCCTGCAGGCGCATTGGCACGGCGACAGCTTCGAAGATTTCCTTGACGCGTCAACCCCGCACTTCGACTTCATCGTGCTGCACGGCGTCTGGTCATGGGTGAGCCCCGCCGCGCAGCATGCGCTGGTGGAGATCATGCGGCGCAAGCTCAAGCCGGGCGGGCTCGTCTACATCAGCTACAACGTGCTGCCCGGGTGGAACGCCGAGAAGCCGCTGCGCGACCTGCTCTTCATGCACGCGGAACACGAGGGCGCGCCCGACGCCCCGACGCCGGAACGCATCGCCAACGCATTGCAGTTCGCGCGCGCGCTGCGCCGCCACGGCTGCGCCTTCTTCACCGACAACGCGCGCGCGAGCAAGGCGCTCGACGACATGCTGCGCCAGGAGCCCGGCAGCCTCGCGCACGAATACTTCAACAGCTCGTGGTGGCTCACGTACTTCGCGGACGTCGAGCGCACGCTGCAGGCCGCGAGCCTGCGCTTCGCGTGCTCCGTCCACATGTCCGACGTGTCCGGGGAAGTGCGCGAGCGGCTCGCCGGTTCCGGCCTGGAGCAGCTCGCCTCCGGCATGCGCATGCGGGAAACCGCGGCCGACTTCGTGCTGGGCCGGCGCTTCCGGCGCGACATCTTCATGCGCGGCTCGGTGATGCTCACGCCGTCGCAGCGCTGGGCGATGCTCGACGAAGTCGCTTTCGTGCCGCTGCGCCCCGCGGCCGAAGTGGGCATGTTCCTCACCACGCCTTACGGCCAGATGGCGATGGACGAATCGCGCCTGCGCCCGCTGCTGCAGCGGCTGGGCGAGGCCGATGGGGCCATCACCCTCGCCGAGTTGCGTGGCATACCCGAACTCGAGGGCTGGTCACCGGAAGACCTCGTGCTCCACCTCTCCCGCCTCGTTGCGCGCCGCGATATCGCGCCGGTGTTCGCGGACGACGCGGCCTGCGCCACGGCGTCGGCGGCCAACGAAATGAACATGGCGATCGCAACGCGCGCATTGCACGGCGACTCGCTGCGCTACCTCGCCTCGCCGGTTGCCGGCGCCGGCGTCGATGCGGGCCGCCATGACCGGCTGTTCTGGCTGGCGTGGCACGAGGGCGCACGCACCGCGCCCGAAATCGCGCGGGCCGTGGCGCCCTGGTGCGGCGAGACGGCGGAGGCGCTGGAGCGCCGTGCGGAGCCCTTCATCACCCACCGGGCGCCCGTCTGGCGGCGCCTGGGCCTCACCTGACGACTGGTAGCACTTTACGCGGGCGAATTGAAGCCTTTAGGCCTCAATCCGGACCCGTCAACCCCTTCCCACCTTCAGGCGGATTGAGTTAACCTCGCATCCCCGCCGGCTGAGCTCGGACACCAAAGCAGGCACCACCTGCCTCAGCTTGGCCGCGGCGGCACTGTTGTCGACCAGCAGGCACCAGTCGGCCCCTTCGATCGGGCCCGGCCTGACGGCGGCGCGGAGCTGGAGGGGAATCAGGAATTCGATGGCCTTGAGCCGCTCGCCGGACTCGCGCGCGCGTTGCGCCAGCCGTGCGAGGGTCGGCGACTCGTCCGCAGCCTGTTGCAGGCTGACGGGGTGGCGGCGGTTCACGGGCGTCTGCATGCAGTGAGGGGATAGGCAAGTGCACTTCATTATCACGGACGCGTGGCTCGCCAAGAGCCGCGCGATCCACCTGAGCGGCACCAAGCTCGTGCTCGCCCTCGTCGGGCTGTCGTTCGCGCTGATGCTCTGCGCGGCGGGCCTCTACCACTGGGTGTTCCTCAAGGGCGCGCGCGAAGGCTGGCCGGTGGTGGGCAGCATGCTGCGCCTGGTCGTCAAGGACGAGTTCGAGCAGCGCGACCGGTTCATGCGCGAGAACCTCGACGCCATGGCGCGCAAGCTCGGCGAGATGCAGGCCAAGATGGTCCAGCTCGAAGCGCTCGGCGAGCGCGTGTCTGGCCTCGCGGGCGTCAACCCCGCCGAAATCCGCGCGGTCGCCGGCCGCGGCGGCGCCCTCGTGGAAGGCCGCCCGCTCACCCTGGAAGAACTGCAGAAGACGCTGGCCGACCTCGACGAACTCACTGCCAGCCGCGCCGACCTGCTCACGGTGATGGAGTCCCGCCTCTTCGACGCGAAGATCCGCAAGATGATGGTGCCCACGCAGCAGCCGGTCCAATCGGGCAACCTCGGCTCGTCCTTCGGCTGGCGCATCGACCCGTTCACCGGCCGCTCGGCCTTGCACACCGGCCTGGACTTCCAGGCCGACGTCGGCACGGCGATCCATTCGGCGGCCGGCGGCGTGGTGGTCACCTCCGAAGTGCACCCCGCCTACGGCAACATGGTCGAGGTGGACCACGGCAACGACCTCGTCACGCGCTACGCCCACGCATCGAAGCTGCTCGTCAGGAAGGGCGACCTCATCAAGCGCGGCCAGAAGATCGCCGAGGTGGGCACCACGGGCCGCTCGACCGGGCCGCACCTGCACTTCGAGGTGCTGGTGCAGGGCGTGCCGCAGGACCCGCAGAAATTCCTGGCGGCCGGGCAGAACATGCCCCCGGTGGCGCAGGCCACGCCGGCCGGCCTGCACAGGTAAAATCCCTCGCTTTGGGTGCGCCGGCCGTTGCAAACGGCTCCGGGGCCCCCATGTCCTCACGACGAACAAAAGGATTGCGCTGCCCCGCAGGGCCGCACCGCGCATGGCGACCAACATCCTCACCAAGATCTTCGGCTCCCGCAACGACCGCCTGCTCAAGCAGTACCGCCGCACGGTCGAGCGCATCAACTCGCTGGAGCGCGAGCTCGAGGGCCTGGCGGACGACGCGCTGAAGGCCAAGACCGGCGAATTCCGCCAGCGCCTCGAACAGGGCGAAGAGCTCGACGCCATCCTGCCCGAAGCCTTCGCCGTCGTTCGCGAAGCGTCCAAGCGCGTCATGAAGATGCGCCACTTCGACGTGCAGCTCATGGGCGGCATCGCGCTGCACCAGGGCAAGATCGCCGAAATGCGCACGGGCGAGGGCAAGACGCTCACCGCCACGCTGCCGGTGTACCTGAACGCGCTGTCCGGCAAGGGCGTGCACGTGGTCACGGTCAACGACTACCTCGCCAATCGCGACGCGCAGTGGATGGGGCGCCTGTACAACTTCCTGGGCATGTCGGTCGGCGTGAACCTGCCGCACATGCCGCGCGAGGAGAAGCAGGCCGCCTACCGCGCCGACATCACCTACGGCACCAACAACGAGTACGGCTTCGACTACCTGCGCGACAACATGGTCTACGAGGTGGCCGACCGCGTGCAGCGCAAGCTCAATTACGCGATCGTCGACGAGGTGGACTCGATCCTGATCGACGAGGCGCGCACGCCGCTGATCATCAGCGGCCAGGCCGAGGACCACACCGACCTGTACATCGCGATCAACCGCGTGGTGCCGCTGCTGTCGAAGCAGGAGGGCGAGGCCGACCCGCGCACCGGCGAGGGCGTCACCAAGCCGGGCGACTTCACGGTCGACGAGAAGACCCACCAGGTCTTCCTCACCGAGCAGGGCCACGAGAACGCCGAGCGCATCCTGTTCAACCTGGGCCTCATCCCCGAGGGCGCGTCGCTCTACGACCCCGCCAACATCTCGCTGATGCACCACCTGAACGCGGCGCTGCGGGCCAACCACCTGTACCACCGCGACCAGCATTACGTGGTGCAGGACGGCGAGATCATCATCGTCGACGAGTTCACCGGCCGCCTGATGCAGGGCCGCCGCTGGAGCGACGGCCTGCACCAGGCCGTGGAAGCCAAGGAAGGCGTCTCGATCCAGCCGGAGAACCAGACGCTCGCGTCGATCACGTTCCAGAACTACTTCCGCCTCTACGGCAAGCTGGCCGGCATGACGGGCACGGCCGACACCGAGGCCTACGAGTTCCAGGAGATCTACGGCCTGGAGACGGTGGTGGTGCCGCCCAACAAGCCGAGCAAGCGCGACGACCAGCTCGACCGCGTGTACAAGACGGCGCGCGAGAAGTACGAGGCGGCCATCCAGGACATCCGCGAGTGCTACGAACGCGGCCAGCCGGTGCTGGTGGGCACGACCTCCATCGAGAACTCCGAGATCATCTCCGAGCTGCTGAAGAAGGCGAACCTGCCGCACCAGGTGCTCAACGCCAAGCAGCACGCACGCGAGGCGGACATCGTCGCGCAGGCCGGCCGGCCGAAGATGATCACCATCGCCACCAACATGGCGGGCCGCGGCACCGACATCGTGCTGGGCGGCAACGTCGAGAAGGCGGTGGAAGCGGTCGAGGCCGACGAGGGCATGGACCCGTCGGCCAAGCGCGACCGCATTGCCGAGCTGCGCGCGCAGTGGCAGAAGGACCACGAGTTCGTGGTGGCGCAGGGCGGCCTGCGCATCATCGCGACCGAGCGCCACGAGTCCCGCCGCATCGACAACCAGCTGCGCGGCCGTTCGGGCCGCCAGGGCGACCCCGGTTCCTCGCGCTTCTACCTGTCGCTGGACGACCCGCTGATGCGCATCTTCGCGGGCGACCGCGTCAAGGCGATCATGGAGCGCCTGAAGATGCCCGACGGCGAAGCCATCGAGGCGGGCATCGTCACGCGCAGCATCGAGAGCGCGCAGCGCAAGGTGGAAGGCCGCAACTTCGACATCCGCAAGCAGCTGCTCGAGTACGACGACGTCGCCAACGACCAGCGCAAGGTGATCTACCAGCAGCGCAACGACATCCTCGACGCGAGCGAGCTGGGCCCCCAGATCGCCGCGCTGCGCGAAGGCTGCTTCACCGACCTCGTGCACGGCTACGTGCCGGCGGAGACCGTGGAAGAGCAGTGGGACATCCCGGGGCTGGAGCAGTCGCTCCTGAACGACTGGGGCATCTCGCTGGAGCTGAAGAAGCTCGTGGAGTCTTCCGAGAGCCTGACCGACGAGGACATCGCGGAGAAAGTGGTCGCCGCCGCGAACGAAGCCTTCGACGCCAAGGTCGCGCAGATCGGCGCCGAGAACTTCACGCAGTTCGAGCGCATCGTGCTGCTGCAGACGCTGGACTCGCACTGGCGCGAGCACCTCGCCGCGCTGGACTACCTGCGCCAGGGCATCCACCTGCGCGGCTACGCGCAGAAGCAGCCGAAGCAGGAATACAAGCGCGAGGCGTTCGAGCTGTTCGGGCAGATGCTCGACTCGGTGAAGAACGAAGTGACGCGCGTGCTGATGACGGTGCAGGTGCAGTCCGGCGAACAGCTGGAGCAGGCGGCCGAGGACATGGAAGACCGCGCGGAGCGCATCGCCAACGTCACCTACACGGCGCCCACCGAAACCGGCGAGGTCGAGTCGCAGCTGGACGAGAGCACCGCGCGCGCGGCGTCACAGGGCGGCGGCGCCGCTGCCGCGGCCGCCTTCGCGATGGCGCATGTCGGACGCAACGACCCCTGCCCCTGCGGCAGCGGCAAGAAGTACAAGCACTGCCACGGCCGCCTCACCTGAGGACTTTCGATGACCTGTCAGACCTGACAGGGTGCGTGCAGCGCCGGCGCACGTTTGCGCCTCCAATGCGGTCTGGAACCACACCGGGAGGGGACGGATGCGTGAACGCCGGCGGTCAGGGCTGGACCTGCCGCTTCTCCTGCCGCGCGAGCCAGTTCGCGTAGCTGCTGCTCGGGTCGGGGCAGTGCTGCGGGTCGAGCGCGAAGACGGCGCCGTACAGGTTCGCGTCCTTGGTCACCCGGAACGCGGTGGCGAGTTCGATCTCGCCCGCGCCGCCGAGCGCCTGCCGCAGCTCGATGCTTGTCAGGCGGCGGCCGGCGCGGATGTCCTCGATCGCCTCCGCGTCCAGCCCCTCCAGCTGCGCGAGCTCCGCCTGCGCAACCAGCCCGTCGCCCGTCTCCAGCTGCAGCCAGCCGACGTTGCCGGCGCTGTCCATCCCGAGCACGCCGAACGGCTCGCCGAGCACGACGTGCTCCACCCAGCGCTTGCCCACGAAGGCCGCGAGCTCGTCGGCGACGGCCGTCGTGCGAAGCAGCGCGTTGTGCTCCGGTTTCAGCGTCGCGCGCCAGATCTGCGCATGCCGCGCGTGCGGGGTCGTGAGCAGGTGCTCCACCGCCTCGATCAGGCGGCGCGAGATGTCGGGCGTCTGCTTGGGGATGAACTGGTCGATGAGCCCGCGGTTGAACGCGCGCACCGCGACCTGTTCGTCCGCCTGCCCCGTGAGCAGCACGCGCGAGCCGGGCCAGTCCACCAGCTCGCCGAGCACCTGCAGGCCGTCCATGCCCGGCATCGAATAGTCCACCACGCACACGCGCGTGAGCGCGTAGCGCTCGGTGTACTTGGACCAGTACGCGAGCACCTGCGGCACGAGCGGCTTGCCCTCGCGCCAGCGCTCGATCAGCTCGTGCTGGTTCCACGCATCGGCCTCCCAGAACGGGGGCTCCTGCTGCAGGTAGGAGATGCATGCGGACGGGCGCTGGAACAGCTTCACGTGCCACTGGCGCGGCAGCACCATCGCGAGCATCTCGAGGTAGTCCGGGTCGTCGTCGAGGAAGACGAGGGTGCCGGGGCGATGAAAGAGGGGGAAGCTCATGGAATGGGGAGGTGCCTCAGACCAACCGGTCGCTGCGTGCGCACGCGGCTGTCGATGCATGGGTCCATGCTATTGTCCCGGTTCTTTCGATAACCGTCGATGCATCTACCTGTTAACTTTGACAGTGTGAGCCTGGACGGGCTGCTCAGCGACTGGTTGAGTGCATTGCGCGAGTTTTCCGTGGAAGCGGTCGTGGTCCTCGGGCCCGATCCCTTCGGCGGCGTGGAGGACAGGCAGGTGGTGGCGGTGCATCCGCCGCTGCTCGCCGACGCCGCGAAGGCACTGGCCGACAGCCACGACTTCGGCGCGCCGTGGCGCGCGTCCGACGCGCCCCTGGTCGCGTGGCAGCACATCGCCAAGTCGGACAGCCTCGACACGAGCCGCTGGCGCCAGTTGTGGCTCGCGCACGGCTTCCAGACCGTCGTGCGCGTGGAGTTCCCGCTGCCGGTGGGCCGCGCGTTCGAGTGCTTCATGTTCAGCCCGCGCGAGCTCACCGACCGCGCCGAGGCCGCGTCGATCGTGTGGTCCGCGATGAACATCTGGCCGCTGGTGAGGCGCTCGATCGCCACGGCGCGTTCGATGCTCAGCCCGCGCGAGCGCGAGTGCCTCATGCTCGCCTTCGAAGGCAGGACCGCCAAGGAGAGCGCGCAGAGGCTGCGCTGCTCCGAACGCACGATCAACTACCACATCTCCAACGCGATGAACAAGCTGCGCGTGGACAACAAGATGGCCGCCATCCAGCGCGCCTGCTGGCTCGGGGCGATTTGATCGCCACCCCGGAAGGGGTATATTGCTCCGCCATGAGCGACGATGCCGACCGCACTGCCTCCCTCATGACGCCGGCGAAGCTGGCGCAGCTGGCGCAGTCCAAGCCCAAGCCCGCGGCCACCCCGGCGGCATGGCTCGACAAGATGGCGAGCGACGCCGGTGCCGTGCACGTGGCCCGCCTGATGGAGCTGCGCGCGCAGTTCGAGGCGCAGCCCGGCGGCGGCGACCTGCAGGGCTGCACCGACAGCCTCGCCGAAGCGGGCACGGCGCTCGACCGCCTCGACTTTTCCCTGCTCGGCCAGAACAAGGGCCTCTTCGCGCGCATGACCGGCAAGGGCAAGACCGCCGGCGCGGAATTCGCGCGGCAGTACGAGCAGGTCCTCGAGGCGGCCGAGCGCGTGAGCGTGCAGGCGAAGAAGCTCGCCACGCACCAGCAGGCACAGGCCGCGGCGGCCGACCGCGCGCTGGTGGAGTTCGAGGTCGAGACCAACGGCCTGGAGAAGATCATCGACCAGGGCGCGCGCTGGCTGCAGGACATGCGCGGCCAGCTCAAGACGCGCCAGGCCGAGGCCGGCGGCGACGAGGAGAAGCTGCAGCAGGTCAAGGAAGACGCCGCGCGCTGCGAACTGCTGGTCGCCCGCCTGAAGCTCCTGCGCGCCGCGAGCAGCGCCGCGCAGCAGGCACGCCAGGCGGTGCAGGCCACCGCGGCGCGGCGGCTCGCGCTCGTGCAGTCTCTGCAGCAGCGCATCGCCGGTGACGTGAAGGAGTGGCAGGCACGCATGTCGCCCGTCGCCGCCGCGGCCGGCGAAGGCAGCTCGCCAGCGCCTGCCCTCGAGGGCCCGCAGGAAGCGCAGCGCGTGCTCAAGCAGCACCTGGGCGAGGCCATCGCGGACTGCGGCCAGTTGCGCGAAGCCGAGAAGTCGCAGGCCGAGGGCGTTGCGGCCCTCGCCGAGCACCTGCGCGCCGCGATGTAGCGGCGGTCGCGCCACCATGACCTTCCTGGCCATCGACGTCGGCAACACGCGCCTTAAGTGGGCGCTGTACGAAGCCGGCCGGCCGCATGCGCCCATGCTGGCGCACGGCGCCGAATTCCTCGAGAACATCGACAAGCTCTCCGATGGTCCTTGGCAGGCGTTCAGCGCGCCGCAGCGCATGCTGGGCTGCTCGGTCGCCGCCGACGCAGTGAAGCGCCGCGTCGAGGAGCAGATGGAGGAGCTGTGGGACGTGCCCGCGCACTGGGTCGTCTCCAGCGCCGCGGAGGCGGGCCTCACCAACGGCTACGACCACCCCACGCGGCTCGGCGCGGACCGCTGGGTCGCGATGATCGGCGCATGGCACCGCCTGCAGGCGCGCAAGGAGCCGCCGCGGCCGATGGTGCTGGCGATGATCGGCACGGCGGTCACCGTCGAGGCCGTCGATCCGCAGGGCCGCTTCCTGGGCGGCTTCATCCTGCCCGGCCACGGCATCATGCTGCGCGCGCTGGAGTCCGGCACCGCCGGCCTGCACGTGCCCACGGGTGACGTGCGCGAGTTCCCCACCAACACGAGCGATGCGCTCACGAGCGGCGGCACCTTCGCCATCGCGGGCGCGATCGAGCGCATGGTGCAGCACATGCGAAGCAGGAGCGGGCAGGACCCGGTGTGCTTCCTCACCGGCGGCGCGGGCTGGAAGATGGCGCCGCACCTGGCGGAGCGCTTCGAGCTGGTGGAGAGCCTGATCCTCGACGGGCTGCTGGAGATAGCGCAGCACCGCTGGCCCACCTGATCAGGCGGCCAGCCCTTCGATCGCCTGCAGCAACGCCTCGCGCGCCTGCACGAGCACCGCTTCTTTCCACTCGTGCGTGTCGGTGTAGAACGCGTCCATCATCTGCTGCTTGATCTGCCGCGCTATCTCCGGCGGTGCGCCTGGGTGCGTGTGCAGCCATTGCTCGGCGCGCAGCGCGTTCACCGTCTGCATCACGGGCACCGTGCCGTATTCCATCGCGATGCCGGTGTACTCGGACTGCGGGCACTCGTCGTAGACCGAGTTCCACATGAGGCCGGTGAGGAAGGCGGACGTGGACGAGCCGTCGAAGATCGAAGTAACCGGCGTGCGGCCGCCGCCGTCCCACCACTTGCGCGCACGAGCGACAGTTGCTGCGTCGTCCACGCCGGCGTAGATCCGCTCGCCGACGCCGCTGGGCCCCAGGCCCGTGTGGATGTCGATCCACGCGATGCGCGCGGCGCGGCGGCCGTGCGCGCGCAGCACTTCGCGCAGCTGGCGGTTGCTCCACGTGGGCGCGGTCCCGCCGAAGAAAAGACCGTCGGGGAACTCGTGCTGCCCGCCGCTCACCGCGGCCTGGTAGGCGGCCTGGCCGCGTTCGGCCACGAACTTCATCAAGGCCGCTTCGTTCTCCTGCGTGGGCGGCCACTGCGCAGGCACGAGCCACGGGTGGATCTCCGCGTACGCCGGGTTGCGGGGCAAGGGCCTGGAGAAATCGTGGAAGTTGCGGTTGATGTCCACGTTCTCGTGCGTCACACGCCGCACGTGCGAGAAGCCGTAGGGATTCAGCGCGTGGATGTAGAGCAGCGCCACGCCGGCTTCGCGGGCGCGGCGGCGCGGTTCCTCGTCGTGCAGCGTCGCAAGTTGTACCCCGCTGCCGCAGTAGCCTTCCACGCCGTGGCAGCCGCTGGAGAGGATGAGCACGCGCTGCGCATTGGGGTCGCCCTCGCGCGCGACGTCCATTGCGAGCTCCTCGCCGTCCCGCCCCTTTTCGGGATGCACCAGCGACTCCACGGGAATGGAGCGCTCGCGCACGGCGGCGAGGAACTTGCTGCGGGCTTCGGCGTAACTGGCGGAAAAGTGGCTGTCGATCGCCTCGGCCATCAGCGGGCCTTCGCGAGCCAGGCTTCGGCCAGGCGCACCCAGTAAGTGGCGCCCAGCGGGATCAGCTCGTCGTTGAAGTCGTAGCTCGGGTTGTGCAGCATGCACGGCCCGCCGCCATGGCCCATCTCGCGATGCGTGCCGTCGCCGTTGCCGATGAAGCAGTACGCGCCGGGCTTGGCCTGCAGCATGAACGCGAAGTCCTCCGCGCCCATCGTGGGCTCCTGCACCTTGACGTTGTCCGAGCCGACGATCGACGCCATCACCGAGCGCGCGAACTCGGCTTCGGCCGCCGAGTTGACCGTGGGCGGGTAGTTGCGCTTGAACTCGAACGTGCACTGCGCGTCGTGGGCCGCGCAGGTGTGCTCGGCCACCTGCTTCATGCGGCGCTCGATCATGTCCTGCACTTCGGTCGTGAACGTGCGTACCGTGCCCTGCAGCTCGCAGCTGTCCGGCACCACGTTGGTGGCTTCGCCGGCGTGGATCATCGTCACGGAGATGACGGCCGCGTCGATCGGCTTCTTGTTGCGGCTGATGATGGTCTGGAAGGCCTGCACCATCTGGCAGGCGATCGGCACCGGGTCGATGCCGTTGTGCGGCAGCGCGGCGTGGGAGCCGCGGCCGCGGATGGTCACCTTGAATTCCGCGGTGGACGCCATCACCGGCCCCGGCGCGACGGCGAACTGGCCCACGGCCATGCCGGGCCAGTTGTGCATGCCGAAAGCGGCCTCCATCGGGAACTTCTCGAACAGGCCGTCCTTGATCATCTCGTGCGCGCCGCCGCCGCCTTCCTCGGCGGGCTGGAAGATCAGGTACACCGTGCCGTCGAAATTGCGGTTCTTCGCGAAATGCTGCGCCGCGGCGAGCAGCATGGCCGTGTGCCCGTCGTGCCCGCAGGCGTGCATCTTGCCGGCGTGCTGGCTGGCGTGCGCGAAGGTGTTGAACTCCTGCATCGGCAGCGCGTCCATGTCGGCGCGCAGGCCCACGGCGCGCGAGCTGGTGCCGTTCTTCACGATGCCCACCACGCCCGTCTTGCCCAGGCCCCGGTGGATGGGGATGCCCCATTCCGTGAGCTTGGCGGCGACGACGTCGGCGGTGCGCACTTCCTGGAAGCACAACTCGGGGTGGGCATGGAGGTCGCGGCGGACCGCGGCGATGGACGCGGCTTGCGTCACGATCGAATCGAGCAGGTTCATGGGTGGGTCCTGGGTACTGCGGGAGCCCCACAGTCTATCGAGCAGGGGCGCCGGGCGCCATCGGGAAGATTCCGCCAGAATCCGGCCATGCAGTTCCCGCTTTCCGACCGCGCGCTCGAGCTGGCGCGCAGCTTCGTGCGCCTGAATACCGTCAGCGCCAACAGCAACCTCGCCCTCATCGAAACGATCCGCGACGAGCTGGCGCGGCTGGGCGTGAAAAGCCGCCTGACCTTCAACGCGGAAAAGACCAAGGCCAACCTGTTCGCCACGCTCGGCGCAGGCAAGCCGGCCGGGTTGATCCTCTCCGGCCACACGGACACGGTGCCCTGGGACGGGCAGGCGTGGACCGACGACCCGCTGGCCGCCACGGTACGCGACGGGCGGCTCTACGGGCGCGGCTCGGCGGACATGAAGAGCTTCATCGCGATCGCGGTGGCGAACGCGCAGCGGTTCCTCGATGCCGACGCGCCTTTCGCGCTGCACTTCGCGTTCAGCTACGACGAGGAGGTGGGCTGCTTCGGCGTGAAGGAGCTGATCGCCGACATGCGAGAAGCGGGCATCAAGCCCCTGGCCTGCATCGTGGGCGAGCCGACGAACATGGTGCCCGCCATCGCGCACAAGGGCGTGTACCGGTACCGCTGCTGCGTGCGCGGCAAGGAGGCGCATTCATCCCTCACGCCGGCCTCGGTGAATGCCATCGAGATGGCGGCGCGCGTGGTCGGGCGGGTGCGGGACATGGCCGAGCGCTTCGAGCGCGAGGAGCCGCGCTACGAAGGCTTCGACGTGCCGTTCTCCACCGCGAGCGTGGGGCAGTTCCACGGCGGCATCGCGGACAACGTGGTGCCGCGCGACGCCGAGTTCCGCTACGAATTCCGCGACCTGCCGACGGCCGACGCGCGTGCGATGCAGGCGGAGGTGGTCGCCTATGCGCGCTCGCTGGAACCCGCGATGAAGCGCGTGGCGCCCGAGGCGGGCATCGCGTTCGACACCATCTGCGAGATCCCGAGTTTCCTCGGCTCCGAAGCCGACGCGGTCACGCGGCTGGCGCAGCGCCTGTCGGGCGAGGCTCGCACGACGCTCGTGGCGTTCGGCACGGAGGCGGGCCTCTTCAAGAACGCCGGCATCCCCACGGTGGTGTGCGGGCCCGGCAGCATCGTGCAGGCGCACCAGCCCGACGAGTACGTGACGCTGGAGCAGCTCGGCCGCTGCGAGCGCTTCATGCAGCAGCTCGCGGCGACGCGGGAGCTGGCCTAGGTCATTCCCTCACCTTGCCTTGTGAGTCGATCAGGCTCAGCTGCACGAGCTTGGAGCCCACGCGGTCGTCCGCGAAGTTGATGCGGAAGCCGCCCACGCTGAGCTCCTCCATGCCTTCGAGCGCCTTGCGGAACTTCGCGCGGGTCGGAGCCTGCGGCAGGCGACGCAGCGCCTCGGCGAACACCCGCGCGGCGATGTAGCCTTCGAGCATGTACACGTTGGGCTTGGCCCCGGCAGCTTTCGCGTCCTCCATCAGCTCGCGCACCACCGGGACCTTGGCCGTGTCGCTCCTCGGCACCACGCGCACGACCACGACGCCGGCGCCCGCCGGGCCGAGCGCCTCGGCCAGCAGGCTCTCGCCCGCGTTGGAGAAGCCGTAGATCGGGCCGCGGAAGCCCTTGGCGCGCAAGTCGCGCACGGCGCTGGCGGCGATGGCGGCGTCGCCCACGACGAGCAGCGACTCCGGCTTGGCAGCAATTGCCTTCGTGACGGCGTTGGCCACGGAGCCCGCGCCCATCGCGGAGGTCACCAGCAGGTTCGCGCCCATGCTGGTCATGGTGCGCTGGGCGGAGTCGAGCGCGGCCAGCGACTCGCCGTCCTGCGCGTGCAGGATGCCGAGCTTGCGCGCGCCGAGCGTTTCGGCGTGGCGCGTGATCGCGGCGGCTTCCTCGGCGTAGCCGGGCCGCAGCGAGAACACGTTGCCGTAGGCCGCGCCGCGGAACTCGTCGGCCGCCGCCATCGGGGCGAAGAGCAGCAGGTCGGTGTCCTTGAACGAGGGGTAGGCCGCGGTGACCTGCGGGGAGCCGTAGTAGCCGAAGAGGGCGAACACGCCCTGCTCGATGAGCTTCTTCGTGTTGGCGGCGGTGGTCTCGGCGTTGCCGCGGTCGTCCATCGTCACCAGCTCGATCTTGCGCCCGTTGACACCGCCGGCCGCGTTGAGGCGGTCGAAGTACATCTTCGCGCCCTGGTGGAACTGCGTCGCGAGCGCCGAGCCGGGGCCCGTGAGCGCGAGCGACTGCCCGATGGTGATGGACGACTTGCCCACGCCGTCCTGCGCGTGGGTGGTTACACCCGCGGCGGCCAGCGCCGCTACCATCACGATTCGAACGACTGCTGCGGCGAACTTCATGTGTTGCTCCTTCGGCCCGGGGGCCGGGTCTCCTGCGCGCGAACTATAGGCCTACGAAATGCAAGACACCATCGGCATCTCCACCGACGTCAGCGCGCCGACAGGCTCGGGCGTGGTGCGCGGCGCCTGCCCGCACGACTGCCCCGACACCTGCGCCCTGCTCACCACGGTAAGTGACGGGGTTGCCATCAAGGTTCAGGGCAATCCCGAACACCGCGCCACGGGTGGCGTGCTGTGCACGAAGGTTTCCCGCTACACCGAGCGCACCTATCACCGCGACCGCATCCTGCGGCCGCTGCGCCGCGCGGGCCCGAAGGGCGCGGGGCGTTTCGAGCCGGTCAGCTGGGACGAGGCACTGGACGACATCGCTGCACGGCTGAAGATAATCGCTGCGCGCGATCCGCAAGCCATCCTTCCGTATAGCTACGCGGGCACGATGGGGCTCGTGCAAGGCGAGAGCATCTCCGCGCGCTTCTTCCACAAGCTGGGCGCGTCGCTGCTGGACCGCACGATCTGCTCCGCCGCCGGCGGCGAGGCGCTGGTGCAGACACTGGGCGGCAAGGTCGGCATGAAGGTGCAGTTCTTCGCCGAGTCGAAGCTGGTCGTCATCTGGGGCAGCAACTCGATCGCGAGCAACCTGCACTTCTGGCGCGTGGCGCAGGAGGCCAAGCGCGCCGGCGCGAAGCTCATCTGCATCGACCCGCGCCGCACCGAGACGGCGGAGAAGTGCCACGAGCACATCCAGTTGCTGCCCGGCACCGACGCGGCGCTGGCCCTGGCCGTGATGCACGAACTCATCGTGAACGACTGGCTGGACCACGAGTACCTGCGGGACCACACCCTCGGCTGGGAAGCGATGCGCGAGCGCGCGCTGCGCTGGACGCCCGAGCGCGCGGCGCAGGTGTGCGGCGTGCCGGTGGAGCAGGTCCGCTCGCTCGCGCGCGACTACGGCACGATCAAGCCGGCCGCGATCCGCGTCAACTACGGCATGCAACGCGTGCGCGGCGGCGGCAATGCGGCGCGTGCCATCGTTTCGCTGCCGGCCCTCACCGGTGCGTGGCGCCATCGCGCGGGCGGGGTGCTGCTTTCGAGCTCGGGGATGTTCCCGGTGGACCGCGCCGCGCTGCAGCGTCCCGACCTGCTGGCGGGGCGCACGCCGCGCACGATCAACATGAGCACCATCGGCGACGACCTGCTGCGGCCGTCTTCCACGGCGTTCGGCCCGAAGGTGGAAGCGGTGGTGGTCTACAACAGCAACCCGGTGGCGGTGGCCCCGCAATCGGGCAAGGTGGTCGCGGGCTTCGCGCGCGAGGACCTGTTCACCGTGGTGCTGGAGCACTTCCAGACCGACACGGCCGATTACGCGGACTACATCCTGCCGGCCACGACGCAACTGGAGCACTGGGACATCCACCTCGCGTACGGCCACACCGACGTGACGCTCAATCGCCCCGCCATCGCGCCCGTGGGCGAAGCGAAACCGAACACCCAGGTGTTCCGCGAACTGGCGCGGCGCATGGGTTTCGAGGACCCGTGCTTCGAGGACAGCGACCTGCAGCTGTGCCGCACGGCCTACGGCGACAAGGTCGATTTCGACGAGCTCGTGCAGGAAGGCTTCTCGCCGCTGGCGATCCCGGATGCGCCATTTGCCAACGGCGGCTTCCCCACCGCGTCGGGCAAGTGCGAGTTCTTCAGCGAGCGCCTCGCGCGCGAAGGCCTGGACGGGCTGCCGGACCACCTGCCCAACTACGAGCCGGGCGGCACGTCGGAGGTGTACCCGCTGGCCATGATCTCGCCGCCGGCGCGCAACTTCCTCAACTCCACCTTCGTCAACGTGACCAGCCTGCGCGACATCGAGCGCGAGCCGGTGCTGGAGATCAACGTGCAGGACGCGGCGGCGCGGGGCATCGCCGACGGCAGCGTGGTGCGCGTGTTCAACGACCGCGGCGAATATTTCTGCAAGGCGCAGGTCACCGACCGCGCGCGCCCCGGCGTGGTCAACGGGCTCGGCGTGTGGTGGCGCAAGTTCGGGCCGCGCGGCACCAACGTCAACGAGCTGACGAGCCAGCGGCTGACGGACATCGGCCGCGCGCCGGTGTTCTACGACTGCCGCGTCCAAGTCCAGGCGGCGTGAAGCGGAAGGCCTGGGTCTTGACGGCATTCGCTTCGGCAGGGCTGGCGGTCGTGGCGGCCGTGTGCCTCACGGGCTGCGCCAACATGGGCTACTACTGGCAGTCGGTGACGGGCCACCTGAAGGTGCTCAATGCCGCCAAGCCGGTGCAGGAGTGGCTGGACGACAGCGCCACGCCGGAGCCGGTCAAGCGCAAGCTCGAACTCGCGCGCCGCATCCGCGAATACGCCGCGCGCGAGCTGCACCTGCCGGACAACCCGAGCTACCGGCGTTACGCGGACCTGCATCGAAGCGCGGTGGTGTGGAACGTGGTGGCCGCGCCGGAATATTCGGTGACGCTCAAGACATGGTGCTTCCCGGTGACGGGCTGCGTCGGCTACCGCGGCTACTTCGACGAGAAGAAGGCGCGGGCCGAAGGCGACTTCCTCGCGTCGCAGGGCTGGGAGGTGAGCGTGTACCCGGTGCCGGCGTACTCCACGCTCGGCTGGTCCAACTGGGCCGGTGGCGACCCGCTGCTCTCCACCTTCATCAACTATCCCGAGGGCGAACTCGCGCGCCTGATCTTCCACGAGCTGGCGCACCAGGTGGTGTACGCGAGCGGCGACACGATGTTCAACGAGTCGTTCGCGACGGCGGTGGAGCGGCTCGGGGGCTCGCGCTGGCTCGCGACGCAGGCATCGCCCCAGGCGCGCGCCGAGTACGCCGACTACGACGGCCGCCGCAAGCAGTTCAATGCGCTGCGCCTGGCCACGCGCGAGAAGCTCAAGGTGCTGTACGAGCAGCAGCAGCTTCCCGTGGCGCAGAAGGCCGTGGAGAAGAAGCGCATCCTCGACGAATTCCGCGCGCAGTTCGTCGCCCTGCGAACGAGCTGGGGCGGCGACCCGGCGCGCTGGCGCGGCTACAACGACTGGGTCGACAAGGCGAACAACGCGGCCTTCGGCGCGCAGGCCGCCTATGACGAACTGGTGCCCGGCTTCGAGGCGCTGTTCGCGAGCGTGGGCGGGGACTGGAAGCGGTTCTATGATGCGGCCAAAGCGCTCTCCCAAGTGCCGAAGGAAGAGCGTCATAAAAAACTGAAGGAGAAACAATGAGCCCCCACGCTCCGCACTTCGTGTCGTCGCTGCCCCCCGAGGGGGCTGGCCTCCCTAGAGGCGGCTCGGCGGGAGGCCGCGGTGCCTGACATCCACATCGAGCGGCAACATTCGCTGGGCCTGCCCGCCGCGCGCAAGCTCGCGTTCCAGTGGGCCGAAGCCGCGGAGCAGAAGCTGGACATGGAGTGCACGTACGAGGAAGGCAAGGCGGCGGACGTCGTCACGTTCACGCGGCCGGGCTGCAAGGGCGAGCTGCAGGTGACGAAGAACTCGTTCGTGCTGGACGCCCAGCTCGGGATGCTGCTCGGGCTGTTCAGGGAGCGCATCGAGTCGGAGATCGTCAAGAACCTCGACCTGCTGCTGGCGCAGAAGGATCCGCACTCCGCTTTCAAGCAGGGGCTGGCGGACCACGAAGCCGGTCGCGAGCCGGGTTCCCCGAAAAAGGCCGCGAAGAAGGCGCCCGCGCGAAAGAAAGCCTGATGGCCCGCACGGGCTACAACCTGGCCCGGTTCGACCTGCTCTCGGTGCGGCTGGCCGTGAGCTGCGCGCAAAGTGGCAGTCTCACGGCGGCGGCGCGCGAATCGCACCTCGCGCTGGCGGCCGCGAGCCGCCGCATCCACGAGCTGGAAGACGCACTCGGCGGGCCGCTGTTCGAGCGGCATGCTCGCGGCCTCACGGTGACGGCCGCGGGACGCGTCTTCGTGAAGCACGGCCTCGCGCTGCTGCAGACGCTGGAGCAGATGGGCGCCGAGATGGCGGACCTGCACCAGGGTGTGGCCCGTCATGTGCGCCTGTGCGCCAGCACGGCGGCGATCAACCAGTTCCTGCCGCCGCTGCTGGCCGAGTACGCCAAACGAGAACCGCAAGTTCGAATCGACCTGGAGGAGCAGGTGTCGGATGCCGCCGCTGCCGCGTTGCGCGACGGACGCGCGGACGTGGGCGTGTTCGTGGAGGGGCCGGACGTGAGCGGCCTGCAAGTGCAGGTGTTCCGCAACGACGAGCTCGTGGTCGTGCTGCCGCGCCGCCATCGCCTCGCCGGCAAGTCGCGGCTCGCGTTCGCCGATGCGCTGGACGAGGACTGGATCAGCCTGAACACCGGCGCCGCGATGCTGCAGCGCCAGCAGGAGGCGGCGCTCGCCGCCAACCGGCCCTTCCGGCTGCGCATGCAGGTACGCAGCTTCGACGCGGTCTGCCACCTCGTCGCTTCCGGCTTCGGCCTTGCGGTGCTGCCGAAGGCAGCGGCGCTGCCCATCGTGCGCGCGATGAACCTCGACTGGCGCCCCCTTGCCGATGCCTGGGCCCGGCGCCGCATCCTCGTAGCGACCGCCGCCTCGCCCGAGCCGGCCGCGCAGGCGCTGGTGGACTTCCTCGTGCAGCCTTCGCAAGCTGCGAACGCTCGCCGCCGCAAGAAGCAATAGACGCAGCGCGCCGCCTTGCGCAGACTCCGCGGGATGGAAACGACCCTCCCCCCGTCCGCGCTGGCCGGCCTCAAGGTTGTCGAGCTCGGGCAGCTCATCGCCGGGCCGTTCGCGGCCAAGACGCTCGCCGACTTCGGCGCCGACGTTGTCAAGATCGAGCCGCCGGGTGCCGGCGACCCGCTGCGCAACTGGCGGCTGATCAAGGACGGCACGTCCGTGTGGTGGCAGGTGCAGGCGCGCAACAAGCGCTCCCTCGCGCTGGACCTGAAGGACAAGCAGGCGCAGGACATCGTGCGCAAGCTCGCGGCAGAAGCGGACGTGCTGATCGAGAACTTCCGCCCCGGCGCGATGGAAGGCTGGGGGCTCGGGCCGGAAGCGTTGCAGGCGCTGAACCCGCGCCTCATCGTGCTGCGCATCAGCGGCTATGGGCAGACGGGGCCGTATCGCGACCGGCCCGGTTTCGGCGTCGTCGGTGAAGCGATGGGGGGCCTGCGCCACCTCACCGCCGAGCCCGGCCGCGTGCCGGTGCGCGTGGGCGTGAGCATCGGCGACACGCTGGCCGCGCTGCATGGCGTGATCGGCATCCTGCTCGCGCTGCAGCACCGCCACCGCACGGGGCAGGGGCAGGTGATCGACGTGGCCCTCTACGAGTCGGTGTTCAACTGCATGGAAAGCCTGTTGCCGGAGTACAGCGCGTTCGGCGCGGTGCGCGGCCCGGCGGGCAGCGCGCTGCCGGGCATCGCACCCAGCAATGCGTACCTGTGCAACGACGGCGGGTATGCGCTGGTCGCCGGCAACGGCGACAGCATCTTCAAGCGCCTGATGGGCGTGATCGGCCGCAACGACCTCGCCGCCGACCCCGCGCTCGCGGACAACGCCGGCCGCGTCAAGCGCGTCGAGGAGATCGATGCCGCGATCGGCGAGTGGACGAAGACGCGCAGCGTCGACGAGGTGCTCGCCGCGCTGGATGCCGCTTCCGTGCCGGCCGGCCGGATCTACACCGTGGCCGACATCGCCGCCGACCCGCACTACGCCGCGCGCGGCATGCTGCAGCAGGTGACCATGGACGACGGCAGCCAGCTCACCGTGCCCGGCATCGTGCCCAAGCTCTCGCTCACGCCGGGCGGCCATCGGCGCAACGCACCGAAGCTCGGGCAGGACACCGACAGCGTCCTGCGCGAGATCGGCCTGACCGACGCCCAAGTCGCCGAGCTCAAGCAGCGCGGCATCGTCAAGGACGCCTCGCAACCATGAAACGCATCTTCTTCAACGAGGTCGTCACGCGCGACGGCTTCCAGATCGAGCCGGAGTTCATCCCCACCGATGCCAAGGTGGCGCTCATCGACGAGCTGTCGCCATGCGGCTACGCCAAGATCGAGGTGACGTCGTTCACCTCCGCCAAGGCGATCCCCGCGCTGCGCGACGCGGAAGAGGTGATGGGACGCATCCGCCGCGTGCCGGGCGTCGAGTACACCGTGCTCGTGCCCAACATGCGCGGCGCCGAGCGGGCGCTCGAATCGAAGCCGGACGAGTTCAACCTCGTGATGTCCACTTCGGAGACCCACAACCTGGCCAACCTGCGCATGACGCGCGAAAAGAGCTTCGAGTCGCTGGCCGAGGTGATCCGCCGCGTCGAGGGGCAGGTCGCCATCAACGTGTCTCTTTCCACGTCCTTCGGCTGCCCGATGGAGGGCGACGTGCCGCAGGAAGAAGTGCTGCGCTGGTGCGCGCGCTTCGCCGACCTCGGCGTGCGCGGCCTCACGATCTGCGACACCACCGGCATGGCGCACCCGGCGCAGGTGGCGCGCATGGTCGAAGCGCTGAACCAGCGCTTCGCACACCTGCAGCTTACGCTGCACTTCCACAACACGCGCGGCATGGGGCTGGCCAACGTGCTGGCCGCCGTGCAGGGCGGCATCGACCGCTTCGACGGCTCACTCGGCGGCCTCGGCGGCTGCCCGTACGCGCCTGGCGCGAGCGGCAACATCTGCAGCGAAGACGCCGTCCACATGCTCGCGGTGATGGGCTACGACACCGGCGTCGACCTCGCCCGGCTGCTTGCCGCCGCGCGGCGGCTGCCTTCCATCGTGGGCCACGGGGTGCCGGGCCAGGTCGCCAAGGCCGGCCTGATCACCGAGCTGCATCCCGCCCCCGTGCAATGAATTTCAAAAGTCCCAGGAGACAAACCACCATGCAACGCCGACACCTCCTCGCGCTGGCCGCAGCGGCTGCCGTCACGCCGCAAGCCTTCGCGCAGGGCAAGTACCCCTCGCGCCCCATCACGATCGTGGTGCCGACGGCCCCCGGCGGGAGCACCGACTTCACCGCGCGCCTGATCGCCGACCCGCTGTCGCGCGCGCTCGGCCAGCCGGTGATCGTCGACAACAAGCCCGGGGCCTCCGGCAACATCGGCAACCAGTTCGTCGCGCGTGCCAAGCCGGACGGCTACACGCTGCTGCTCTCGTACAGCGGCTACCACGTGGGCAACCCGCACCTGTTCAAGCAGGCCGGCTGGGACCCGATCAAGGACTTCGCGCCGGTGGCGATGCTCACGCGCGCGCCGCAGGTGATCGCGGCGCGGCCGACGCTGCCCGTGAACAACCTCAAGGAGCTGATCGCCTACGCGAAGGCCAACCCGGGCAAGCTCAATTACGCGTCGTCGGGCAACGGCTCCATCCAGCACATCGCGGGCGAACTGCTCAAGCAGCTCACCGGCGTGTTCATCACGCATATCCCGTACAAGGGGTCCGGCCCGGCGGTGCAGGACCTGATGGGCGGGCAGGTGGACCTGTTCATCACGACGCCCGCGGGTGTGGTCAGCCAGGTGCAGGCGGGCAAGCTGAAGGCGCTGGCCGTGACGAGCAAGCAGCGCCTCGCGTCGATGCCGAATGTACCGACGGCCGCGGAGTCGGGCCTGAACGGCTACGAACTCGATTCGTGGTTCGCGCTGTACGCGCCGGCGGGCACGCCGCCGGAGATCGTGAACCAGCTGAACGCCGAGATCGCGAAGATCCTCGCGATGCCCGAAGTGAAGAAGAAGGCCGATGATTCCGGCACGGCCGTAGAGACCATGACGCCCGCGCAGTTCGCGGCGTTCACGAAGAAGGAACTCGACTACTGGGGCACCGTGATCCGCAAGGCGAAGATCACGGCGGAGTGAGCGTCAGCTCAGCGACTTGATCAGGTCGATGTACTGCTGCTTGGCGTCGTCGGCAGCAGTGCCCTTGAAGCCGTTCCACGCGTCCCACTTGGCGCGGCCGACCATGTCGCCGAAGCCGGGCTTCTTTTCGGTGTTGTCGCCGGCGGTGGCCTGCTTGTACAGGCCGTAGATCTTCAGCAGCGTGGTGTTGTCGGGGCGCTCCGACAGCTTCTTGGAATTGGCCACGGCGGCTTCGAATTCGGCGTTGAGGTCGGCCATGTGAGGACTCCTGGGTTTCTTGTGGGTGGAGGCCCGCGTCTACCTTTGCGGCAAGGCTGCGGGTAACTTCGCGGTATCTTAAGGTTCCGGGGCTGCCCAGAATAGAGGCCGCCTTCGAATTAGACGCGCAGCGTCAAAACAATCAGGAGCGCACCCCATGGTCACCCGCATCGCCCGCCAGGCCGCCGGCAACGCCGCCGCCCAAGCCACGAAAGCCGCGCGCACCGTGCGCCGGCAGGCCACGCGCGCAGCCACCGGCATGCTGGGGCTCGCGGGCGAGCGCATGTCCAAGGTGGACACGGCGTGGCTGCGGATGGACTCGGCGGCCAACCTGATGATGATCGTGGGCGTGTGGACGCTGCAGCCGGGCGTCTCCTACGCGGATCTGTGCAAGCGCGTGGAGGAGCGCCTCCTCAAGTACCACCGCTTCCGCCAGCGCGTGTCGGAAGATGCGGCGGGCGCGACGTGGGTCGAACACGACGTCGACGTCACCCAGCACGTCGTGCGCGAAAAGCTCGGCAAGCGCCGAGGCGCCTCCGCGCAGGAGCTGCTGCAGGACCGCGTGGGCGAGCTTGCGATGGTGCCGCTGGACCGCAAGAGGCCGCTGTGGCAGATCCACCTCGTGGAGGACTACGAGGGCGGCAGCGCGATGATCGTGCGCATCCACCACTGCATCGCGGACGGCATCGCGCTCATCTCGGTGACGATGTCTCTCGTGGACGGCGGCGCGCCGCCGCCGGAGCGCCGCAAGCGCGAGCGGCCGGAGGGTGCGGAGGACTGGATCGCGGACACGCTGATCAAGCCGCTGACGGAGATCACCGTCAAGGCGCTCGATGCGGCCGGCGAAGGCGCCGCGAAGTCGCTCGGATTGCTGCACGACCCGCAGAAGGCGCTCGGCGGCTCCGTCGACATGGCTCGCCTGGCCTACCAGGTGGTGAGCGACGCGGCCTCGCTCGCGTTGATGCCGGACGATTCCAAGACGCGACTGAAGGGCAAGCCCGGAAACGCCAAGCGCGTGGCCTGGTGCCCGCCGCTGCCACTGGATGAAGTCAAGGCGGTCGGCAAGGCGCTCAACTGCTCGGTCAACGACGTCCTGCTCTCGTGCGTGGCCGGCGCCATCGGCGAATACCTCAAGTCGCAGGGCGACGACGTGAAGGGGCAGGAGATCCGCGCGATGATCCCGGTGAACCTGCGCCCGCTGGACCAGGCTTACAAGCTGGGCAACCGCTTCGGGCTGGTGCCGCTGGTGTTGCCGATCGGCATCGAGAACCCGATCGAGCGCGTGTACGAGGTGCGGCGCCGCATGAGCGCGCTCAAGGGCAGCACGCAGCCGTTGCTGGCTTTCGGCATGCTGGCGATCGCCGGCCTGCTGATCAAGCCCGCGCAGGACGCGATGCTCAACCTGTTCGGCCGCAAGACCACGGCAGTGATGACCAACGTGCCCGGCCCGCGCGAGAAGCTCAAGTTCCTGGGCTCGACCCTGGAGCAGAGCATGTTCTGGGTGCCGCAGTCCGGCGACATCGGGCTGGGCGTGTCGATCCTCAGTTATGGCGGCGGCGTGCAGTTCGGCGTGATCACCGACACGCAGCTGTGCCCGGATCCGCAGAAGATCATCGACGAGTTCGAGCCGGAGTTCGCGAAGCTCTCGCTCGTGACGCTGATGCTGCCCTGGGGCGAGACCTAGTCGTCCTCGGCGGAGGACACGGGTTCCTTGTCGATGCGGAACTTGGCGAAGTCCTCTTCGTAGCCCACCGCCAGCTCCGATTGCTGGCCCTGCTCGAGCTTCTGCTTCGCGACGGGGAAGAAGTCCTCTTCCTCGTCGTCGAGGTGGTGGAACACCTTCTCCTGCAGCTTGCGGAAGTGCTCCAGCCACTCGGTCGACGCCGTCTCGAGCTTCTCCAGTTCGGCGACCAGTTCGTCCATTTCGTGGTGCTCGCCCATGCCGTGGCGCGCGAGCCCCATGGTGGAGTCGTGCTCGATCAGCGGCAGGTAGAACCAGCGCTCCTCGGCGGCGGCATGCGCGCCGAGCTCGCGCTTGAATTCGGTGAAGAGCTCGCCGCGCTTGGGGTCCTGCGTGGCGGTGTCGAGGATCTGCATCGCCATTGCACGCTGCGTGTCGTGCGAAAGGCGCAAGGCTTCGAAGATGTCCATGAGGCGCGATTCTGGTCGCGCAGGCCCCGCGGCCCTGTAGTCCGCAGGCGAAAGGCGGCGTCAGCTCGCCAGCTCGACTTTCGCCAGCTCGCAATCCAGCCACTCGGTGGCATCGAGCGGCTTCATGGCCACGGCCTGCTCGTACAGGCGCGTGGCTTCCTTCATCTTCTTCTCGCCTTCGAGCATCACAAGGCCGTTGGCGTATTCGATCAGCGTGATCACCGAGTGCGGGTTGATCTTCAGCGCTTCCTCGTACAGCTTCAGGCCCGTGTCCTTCTTTGCGCCATACGTCATGCCGCCGATTAGTGAACCGACCTTGTCGATCACTTCGGCATGGAAGGCGGCGAGCGCCACGTGCGCGTCCGCATGGCGCGGTTGAAGGCGGATGGTGGTCTCCAGCGCTTCCTTCACCTTGGTGCCGAGCCCCTGCGCCAGCGCCTTCGCGACGCTGATGCCCTGGCTATACCGGCCGAGCGCATACGCCTGCCAGTACCAGGCGTTGGGCGCCTCCGGCTGCTCGCGCGACTGCGCCTCGGCGCGCTGCGCAGCCTCCATCAGCAGCTCGAGCTTGGCCTTCTCTTTTTTCTCGAGGTAGTTCGCGTAAATGCACGTGGCCTTGTTCGCGACCGTGATGCCGTGACCGCCGGCCTGCAACCCCGCGTCCACGGCCTTCTGGAACTCACCGTTGTGGAACAGCACCCACGCGTCCACCACGGCTGCGTCGGCCGGCCACGGTTCGGCATCGCCCGCGTGCAGCCGGTCCCACACCTTGCGCAGCGAGGCGGGGTCATAGGCGAAAGCGCCCGAATGGGGAACTGCCGACCACTTGGCCATCTCGTTCGTCGTCTCCTCAACCTGCGTTGCCGTATGCCGAAACCAGCTTGAGCAAATGCGCGCGCTGGTCGTGCTGGAGATAGGGTACCAGCAGATTGAGCACGTGGTGGGCGCCGCGCATGAGGGCGAGCTGCGCGCTCTCCGGCTCCAGCGCGCGGCGGGGATCCCGCACGTACTCGTAACTCAACCAGTAGGTGAGCACCACCACCATGCTCGTGGCCGTCGCCTCCACCTCGCGCGAGTCGATCGACATCGCGCCCGAGCGGCTCATGCCGTCGAGCAGCGCGCGGATGGCGCGGGTCTTGTTCTTCAGCACCCACTGGAAGTGGGTCTCCAGGCGGCGGTTCTTCGACAGGAGGTCGTTCAGGTCCCGGTACAGGAAGCGGTATTGCCAGATCAGCTCGAACAGCGTGTGCATGAAGAACCACGCGTCCTCCACGTCGCGCACGCCATCGCTCGCGTTCAGCAGCTCCGACAGGGAGCGCTCGTAGCGGTCGAAGAGCGAGTTGATCAGCTCGTCCTTCGCCGGGTAGTGGTAGTAAAGGTTGCCGGGGCTGATGTTCAGCTCGGCCGAGATCAGCGTGGTGGAGACGTTGGGTTCGCCGAAGCGGTTGAACAAATCGAGTGTCACCTCGAGGATGCGTTCGGCCGTGCGGCGTGGGGCTTTCTTGGCCATCAATCGCCGCCCGGCCGCCCGAAGGCGATTGAAGCCCCCTCGGGGGGCAGTGCAGTCCGCGAAGCGGCAAACGTGGGGGTCAACATTTCTTCAGGCAATGGCGACGGAAAGTTCGTCCAGGCCCGCGTGCAGCGAGGCGACGGCGCGGCCGAACCGCGTGGGCGGCGTGCGCGGCTCCACGAGGTGCCGCGCCGGGTCGTGCAGCACGTCGGCGCGCAGGCTCACGCCGTGCCGGCGCAGCTTGGCCGAGAGCTCGGCGTGGCGGGCGCGCAGCATCGCGCGTGTCTGCTGGTAAGCGTGCTCGGCCATCTGCCGGCGCTGGCCGTAGCTGAAGGTGTTCGCGCGGTGCAGTTGCGTGTCGAGCGGGTCCGGTTCCACCAGCACGATGTCCGTGCCGGGGTACGCGCGCTCGTAGTGCTTCATCCCCAGCGCCATGCGGGAATGGATCATGGAGCGGAAGGTCTGGCTGAGCACCGCGGGCAGGCCGCCGTCCACGATCCGCGCGGCGCGGAAGGGCACGAGCGGATTCAGGCACAGCATCAGGTCCACGCCGTCCTCGAGGGCCACCGAGGCGTGCATGGTCTTCTTCAGCGCGCCGTCCACGTAGTAGTGCTCCTCGATCTCCACGGGCGGAAAGAGGCCCGGCAGGGCGGAGCTGGCCTGCACCGCCTTCGAGATCGGCACGTGGTCGAACCCGGGGCGGCCGAAGGGCGCGGCCTCGCCGGTGTCGAGGTTCGTGGCGACCAGTGTCAGCTTGGCCTTCAGCTCGCGGAAGTCGTTCGTGCGGCCCTCGCGCGAGAAAACGCGGGCGAGGCGCCGGTCGACCTCGTCGTTCGAGAAGATGCCGGTGGGCAGGATCGGGCCGAGCTGCTCCAGCGAGTGGGTGAGGGAACGGCGGCCGAACGTCGCGCGCCAGGCGGCGGAAAGCGCCAGCCCGGGCAGCATGATCGCGCGCCGGGCGAATTCGCCGTAAGCGGGCACCATCAGCCAGGCAGGGTCGAACACTTCGGACGCGCTCGCATCGTTCTCGATGAAAGCCGCGCACAGCTGGCGCGGGCTCATGCCGTTGGCCAGGCCAGCGGCGATGAAACCTCCCGCCGAGACGCCGACGTAGTGGTGCAGCCGCGTGAAGTCGATGCCTTGCAGCGCCTCGTCGAGCGCGCACAGCGCGCCGATCTCGTAGATGGCGCCCAGCGGGCCGCCGCCGGCCAGCGCGAGGGCGATCTTGGGGGGAGGGGTGGGGCTCGTCCTCATCAGGGCGCAGTGTAGGTGCGGGGTGGTGCCGATCTTGTTGCGTTGCAGCAAGGCGGGCAGCAAAAAGGGCGCCTCAGCGCCCTTGTGCCGATGCGTCGAACGGTCACGACGCCTTGCGCGCCGCGCGCTTGCGCGAAGGCTTCGCCGGCGCCTCGTGGGACGCCGCCGCCTGCTTGGCCGACAGGCGCGCCACGTTGCGATTGAGTTCATCGATGCGCGCGATCAGCGCGTCGATGTCCTTCGCCGAGGGCACGCCCAGCTTGTTGAGGGCGCGCGAGACGCGCTCCTCGAAGATGCCTTCCATCTTGTTCCACTGGCCCGACGCCTTGGACGACAGGTCGGTGGCCATGGAGGCCATGCGGTTGGTGGCCTCGGAAATCTTCTCCTCGGCGGCCGCCTGCGTCTTGCGCTGGATGGACATGCCTTCCTTGACCAGCGCGTCGAACACCTTGCTGCCTTCCTCCTGCGCCTTGGCGAAGGCGCCCAGGCCCGCCAGCCAGATCTGCTGGGCGCTGTCCTTCACGGTGCCCGAAAGCTGGGCGCCGGACTTCTTCTCTTCGGCGCCGCCGCCGGACTTCTGGATCTTCTTGACCATGGTCGCTACTCCTCGCAAAGGTTGATGCGGCGGAATCTACGCGCAAGCGCGCCCGTCGTTTAGGTGGCCGATCCTAATACGGTAGGCGCCGCGCTCCAGCCTCGCGCGGGTTTGTGCGGAATCATCGCGGCTTCGCTTTGGCCAAAATGGCCCGAAAACCTCGAACCAACAACCAATCCCGGAGGCTCCCCATGCACTATTTCGTCACCGGCGCGACCGGCTTCATCGGCAAGCGGCTCGTCAAGAAGCTCCTGGAGCGCAAGGGCGCCGTGGTCCACTTCCTCCTGCGCAAGGAGAGCGAAGGCAAGGTGGCGGAACTGCGCGAATACTGGGGCGCCGCGGCGAACAAGGCGATCCCGGTGTACGGCGACCTCACGGCGAAGAAGCTGGGCGTGTCCTCCGACGACATCAAGAAACTCAAGGGCACGGTCACCCACTTCTACCACCTGGCCGCCGTCTACGACCTCGGTGCCGACGAGGAGAGCCAGGTGGCCGTGAACATCGAGGGCACGCGCAGCACCGTGGAATTCGCGCGTGCCATCGACGCGGAGCATTTCCATCACGTCTCCTCCATTGCCGCCGCGGGCCTGTACGAAGGCGTTTTCCGCGAGGACATGTTCGACGAGGCCGAGAACTACGATCACCCGTACTTCGCCACCAAGCACGAGAGCGAAGGCATCGTGCGCAAGGAGTTCAAGGGCGCCTGGACGATCTACCGCCCCGCGATGGTGGTGGGCGACAGCCGCACCGGCGAGATGGACAAGATCGACGGGCCCTACTACTTCTTCAAGGTCATCCAGCGCATGCGGCAGATCCTGCCGCCATGGATGCCGGCGGTGGGGCTCGAAGGCGGGCGCGTGAACATCGTGCCGGTGGACTATGTCGTCAACGCGCTGGACCACATCAGCCACAAGACGGGCATCGAGAAGAAGTGCTACCACCTCGTGGACCCGGTGGGTTACCGCGTGGGCGACGTGCTGGACATCTTCACGCGGGCCGCGCATGCGCCCCGCATGAACCTGTTCATCAATGCGGCGCTGCTCGGGTTCATCCCGCGCGGCGTGAAGAAGAGCCTGATGGCGATCGCGCCGGTGCGCCGCATCCGCAACGCCGTGATGAAGGACCTCGGCTTGCCCGAGGACATTCTCGCCTTCGTCAACTACCCCACGCGCTTCGACAGCCGCGAGGCGCAGGCGATGCTCAAGGGCACGGGGATCGAGTGCCCCAACCTCAACGACTACGCTTGGCGCCTGTGGGACTACTGGGAACGCCACCTCGACCCGGACCTGCACATCGACCGTTCGCTCAAGGGCACGGTGGGTGGCAAGGTGGTGCTGGTCACGGGCGGCTCCTCGGGCATCGGGCTGGCCGCGGCGCACAAGTTCGCCGAGGCTGGTGCCATCACCATCATCTGCGGCCGCGACCAGGACAAGCTGGACGAGGCCTGCAAGGAAGCCAAGGCCAAGGGCTACGAGTTCATCGCGTACCCGGCGGACATCGCCGACATGGCCGATTGCGACCGCTTCGTGCAGCTGCTGGTGGAGAACCACGGCGGCGTGGACTTCCTGATCAACAACGCCGGCCGCTCGATCCGCCGCGCCATCGAGTCCAGCTACGACCGTTTCCACGACTACGAGCGGACCATGCAGCTCAACTACTTCGGCTGCCTGCGCGTCACGATGGGCCTGCTGCCCGGCATGGTCGCCAAGCGCAAGGGCCATGTGGTGAACATCAGCTCCATCGGCGTGCTGACCAACGCGCCGCGCTTCTCGGCGTACGTGGCGTCGAAGGCGGCGCTGGATGCGTGGACGCGCTGCGCCTCCAGCGAGTTCCAGGACCAGGGCATCACCTTCACCACCATCAACATGCCGCTGGTGCGCACGCCGATGATCGCGCCCACCAAGATCTACAACAACGTGCCGACGCTGGCCCCCGAGGAGGCCGCGGACATGATCGCCGACGCCTGCATCACCAAGCCCGTGCGCATCGCCACCCGCCTGGGCATCACCGGCCAGCTGCTGCACGCGCTGGTGCCGCGCGTGGCGCAGATCGTGATGAACACGAGCTTCCGGATGTTCCCGGACTCCTCGGCTGCCAAGGGTGACAAGTCGGCCAAGCCCACTCTGTCGCCGGAGGCGATCGCCCTGCAGCAGATGATGCGTGGCATCCACTTCTGAGGCCGGCGAGCCGGATGAGATAATCTCCCCCGGATGCGCCCTGGCTGGCGGGGCGGCAGGAGGCTATCGAATGATTCTCGTGACAGGGGGCGCCGGCTTCATCGGCTCCAACTTCGTCCTGGATTGGCTCGAAGCCGGCGGTGAACCCCTTGTCAACCTCGACAAGCTGACCTATGCCGGCAACCGGGAAAACCTGGCATCCCTCGAGGGCGACGCCCGGCACGTGTTCGTGCAGGGCGACATCGGCGACACGGACCTGGTGGTGCAATTGCTCGGGCAGCACAAGCCGCGCGCAGTGGTGAATTTCGCCGCCGAATCGCACGTCGACCGGTCCATCCTCGGCCCGGAGGCGTTCGTGCAGACCAACATGGTCGGCACCTTCCGGCTGCTGGAGGCGGTGCGGCACTACTGGAAGGATCTGCCGGAGCTGGCGAAGCCGGCCTTCCGTTTCCTGCACGTCTCGACCGATGAGGTGTACGGCTCGCTCGCGTCCCAGGCGCCCGCCTTCACGGAGCAGCACCGCTACGAGCCGAACAGCCCTTATTCCGCGAGCAAGGCCGCGAGCGACCACCTCGTGCGCGCGTACCACCACACGTACGGCCTGCCGGTGCTCACGACGAATTGCTCGAACAATTACGGCCCGTATCACTTTCCCGAGAAGCTCATCCCGCTGATGATCGTCAACGCGCTGGCGGGCAAGAACCTGCCGGTCTACGGCGACGGCCAGCAGGTGCGCGACTGGCTGTACGTCAAGGACCACTGCAGCGCGATCCGCCGCGTGCTCGAGGCGGGCCGCCCCGGCGAGGTCTACAACGTCGGCGGCCACAACGAGAAGCCGAACCTCGAGATCGTGCGCACCATCTGCGCGCTGCTGGACGAGCTGCGCCCGCGCAAGGACGGCAAGTCCTATTCGGGGCAGGTGACTTTCGTGACGGACCGCCCCGGCCACGACCGGCGGTACGCGATCGACGCATCGAAGATCGAGTCCGAGCTCGGCTGGCGGCCGGCGGAGACCTTCGAGACGGGCATCCGCAAGACGGTGCAGTGGTACCTGGACCACCCCGAGTGGGTGGCGCGCGTGCAGTCGGGCGCCTACCGCGAGTGGATCCAGACGCAATACGCCGCAGCCTGATCCCCACGCCCCGATGAAGATCCTGCTTTTCGGCCGCAATGGACAAGTCGGCTGGGAATTGCAGCGCAGCCTGGCCCCCTTGGGCGAGCTGGTGGCGCTGGCGAGCACGAGCACCGACTACAGCGGTGACCTGGCCGATGCCGAGGGCCTGCGCGCGACCATCGCTGCCGTCAAGCCGCAAGTCATCGTGAATGCCGCCGCCTACACCGCGGTCGACAGGGCGGAGGCCGAGCCGGACCGCGCGCTGGCCGTCAACGGCACGGCGCCGGGCGTGATGGCGCAGGCGGCGAAAGCTGTCGGCGCATTGCTCGTCCACTACTCCACGGATTACGTCTTCGACGGCACCGGCACGCATCGCTGGAAGGAAACCGACCCGACCGCGCCGCTGGGCGTGTACGGTGCGACCAAGCTCGAAGGCGAGCGGCGCATCGAGGCCGCGCAGGGGCGCCACCTCATCTTCCGCACGAGCTGGGTCTACGCCGCGCGCGGGGGCAACTTCGCGAAGACCATGCTGCGCCTCGCGAAGGAACGCGAGGCGCTCACTGTGGTCGATGACCAGTTCGGCGCCCCCACGGGCGCCGAATTGCTGGCGGATGCGACCGCGCACGCGATTCGCGCGGCGCTTGCCGACCCGAAGTTGTGCGGCCTCTACCACCTGGCCGCCGCCGGCGAGACCAGCTGGTACGGTTATGCGCGCATGGTGCTCGCCTCCGCGCAGGCCAAGGGCGTCGAACTGAGGGCGGGCCCCGATGCCGTGCAGCCGGTGCCCAGCTCCCAATTCAAGACGGCCGCCCGGCGGCCGAACAACTCGCGGCTGGACACCACGAGATTCGAGGAAGCGTTCGGGCTTGCGCCGCCCCCGTGGCAGCAAGGTGTCGAACGCATGTTGACCGAGGTACTGACATGACGAAACGCAGGGGCATCATCCTCGCGGGCGGATCGGGCACGCGCCTGCACCCCGCCACGCTGGCCATCAGCAAGCAGCTGCTGCCGGTGTACGACAAGCCGATGGTGTACTACCCGCTCACCACGCTGATGCTCGCGGGCATCCGCGACATCCTGGTGATCAGCACGCCGCAGGACACGCCGCGCTTCCAGCAGCTGCTGGGCGACGGCTCGCAGTGGGGCCTGAACCTGCAGTACGCGGTGCAGCCCAGCCCCGACGGGCTGGCGCAGGCCTTCATCATCGGCGACAAGTTCGTCGGCGGCGCGCCGAGTGCGCTCGTGCTGGGCGACAACCTGTTCTACGGCCACGACTTCGCGCCGCTGCTGCTGCAGGCCGACAAGCGCGAGGAAGGCGCCACCGTGTTCGCGTACCACGTGCAGGACCCGGAGCGCTACGGCGTTGTGGCCTTCGACGACACCGGCCGCGCCAGCAGCATCGAGGAAAAGCCGAGGGAGCCCAAGAGCAGCTTCGCCGTCACGGGCCTGTACTTCTACGACCCGCACGTGGTCGAGATCGCCAAGTCCGTCAAGCCGAGCGCGCGCGGCGAACTGGAGATCACCGCCGTGAACCAGGCGTACCTGGCGCAGGGCAGGCTCAATGTGCAGATCATGGCGCGCGGCTACGCATGGCTGGACACCGGCACGCACGAGAGCCTGCTGGAGGCGAGCCAGTTCATCGCGACGCTGGAGCACCGGCAGGGCCTGAAGGTTGCCTGCCCCGAAGAGGTCGCCTGGCGCAATGGCTTCATCACCAGTGAGGACCTCGAGCGCATCGCGCAGCCGCTGGCCAAGAGCGGCTACGGCCAGTACCTGCTGCGCCTGCTGCACCAGAAGGGCTTTGCATGAAGGCGACGCGCACCGCGCTGCCGGAAGTCATGCTGCTGGAGCCGAAGGTGTTCGGCGACGCGCGCGGATTCTTCTTCGAGAGCTTCAACCAGCGCGTGTTCGAGGAAGCGACGGGCGTGAAGGCGGACTTCGTGCAGGACAACCACTCGCGATCGGCGCGCGGCGTGCTGCGCGGGTTGCACTACCAGCTCCAGCAGGCGCAAGGCAAGCTGGTGCGCGTGGTCGAAGGGGCTGTGTACGACGTGGCCGTGGACATCCGCCGCAGCTCGCCCAACTTCGGCAAGTGGGTGGGCGAGGTGTTGAGCGCCGAAAACCAGCGCCAGCTGTGGGTGCCCGAGGGCTTCGCGCATGGCTTCCTGGTGCTCAGCGAGACGGCGCAGTTCCTTTACAAGACGACCGACTACTACGCACCGGCGCACGAGCGCTGCATCGTCTGGAACGACCCGCAACTGGCCATCGACTGGTTCGCGCATGGCTTCACGGGCGAGCCCTCGCTGTCGGCGAAGGACCAGCAGGGCAAGCCGCTGGCGCAGGCCGAGGTGTTTGCCTAGAGCGGGCCGCCGCGGCCGTGCAGGCCGTCGGCGAAACCTCGTCCCACCGCGCGCAGCCGCTCACGCTTTTGCGGCGCGAGGGCGAGCAGCCCCGCGACTTTCTTCATCACCTGCAGGGCATCGCTGAGCAGCCACAGCCCCGGCATCGTCCGCTTCCGCCACAGCAGCAGGTGGTTCCGCACGAGAAGGTACGTGCGCGCGGGTGCGTGCAGCGAGAGCGTGCGGACGCCGACGTCGACGACGTTCTCGCCGATGGTGTGCGAGAGCGTCGCGCCCGGCACGCAGAAACTGCGCAGCCCCTTCGAGCGGGCGCGCACGCACCACTCGATGTCCACGTAGTCCAGGAAGAGCGCTTCGTCGAGCGGCCCGGCCTCGCGCCACGCGGCGGACGTGACGAGGCTGCCGGACGTGATCAGGTGGTCGACTTCGATCACGCTGCCGGAATCGGGCTGCGCGAACCGGCGCAGGAAACGCACGGGCTTGAGCAGGCGGCCCGGGCGGCCGTTGCGCGGGTCCACCTTGGCCGGACCGACCGCGGCGACCTTGACGCCGCCTGCCTGCAGCCCTTGCAGCGCGGCGGCCAGCTTGGCAACCATGTGCGGCTCCGGCACGCTGTCCTGGTCCAGCATCACGAGCGCGTCCGCGCCCTCGCGTGACGCGATCTCCCAGGCGCGATTGATCGCGCCGGCCGTTCCGAGGTTGGCTTCCAGCGCGACGTAACGCGCATGGCCGGGAACCTCGCGCTGCAGCACGGCATCCGCCGCGTTGTCCATGACGAGCAGCCCGCTCACCTGCCTGCGCAGCACGTCCGCGAGTTGGCGGACGGCCGCCGGATCCGCTCGCCAGCAGACGATGCAGGCCCAGACGTTCATGGGAGCGAAAGCGCGCGCAGGATGGTCTCGCGCTGGTTGTACCAGGCGTATTTCGCCAGCGCATCGGCGCGGCTGCGCTCCGCCATCGCCGCGTAGCCGTCGATCCCGGCGAGCGCTTCGCGGATCACGCGCAGCCACTGGTGGGCCTGCGCGAGCCAGCCGTTGTCGCCGTGGCGGATCGCGCGGCCGTACGTGTATGTCGGCGACGCGATGCTCTGCGTGCCCACCGCGGCCGCCTCGAAGTACTTCAGTTCCGACTTGCAGTGCGTGAACGTGTTCGACTGCAGCGGCATCACATTGAACTCGACCGACCCGATCAGCCGCTGCAGGTTCACGTAGTCCACGAAAGGAAAGCGCGTGACGCGCTTCGGCCCGAACTTCAGCAGCTTCGGGCCTGCCTCGATGTAGCCGACCACGACGACGCCCAGCCGCTCATCCTCCTCCAGCGCCGCCTCGAGCGCCGGCGCGATCAGCCCGAAGTCATGGTTGTGCGAAGGCGAGCCGCTGAAGTAGCCGAAGTGGATCACCTCGTTGGCGTCGGGCCGGCGGCCCTGCTTCGCCTGGAACACGCGGTCGGAGAGCTCGAGCTGCTCGCGGTTCATGAAGTTCGGCACGACGTTCACGGGAACGTCGGCGAAGTCGCGGATGCGCTGCGCGAGGAAGTCGTTGGTGGTGACGGCGCCGTCGCACATCTTCAGCGTGGCGCCCAGCCGGCCGATGTAGGCGAACCAGTACTCCCACACGCTCGGGATGTCGAACTCCACGTCCAGCGTGGCCATCAGCAGGTGCGCCTGCTCGATGTCGAACACCAGGTCGTCGGTGTCGAAGAGCACCGGCTTGCCGCGGCCCTGGAAGCGCTGGATGAGGTGGCTCACGCGGTGGTCGTAACGCGTGCGGCAGACCACCAGCATGTCGGCGAGGTCGAGGATCTCGTCGATGCGCCGCAGGTCGTCGAGGAAGAAGTAGCCCGCCGAGACCTCGTCGTCACCGGCGTTGAGCACCTGCGCCATGTTGTAGACGCGGTAGCGGAAGGTGCTGTTGTCCGCCTTCTCGTAGAAGTATGCGATGCGCCGCTTGCGGCCGCGCGCCAGCGCGGCGAGCCGGTCCCGCAGCGGCAGGTGCCACGGGTCCAGGTAGGGCTGGGCGCCGATCTCCAGGTCGTACATCAGCCGGCCCGGAAAGCGTCCTGCACCTGCGCGTACGCATCGCGCCAGTCGGCGGGCAGGTGGTTCGCGGCGTGGTTCGCGCGACGGCGTTCCAGGTCCCCGGCGAGCTTGACACCTTCCGCAAGCGCGGCCAGCAGTGCGTCCACCTCGGGCGCCGCGCACAGGATGTTGCGGCTGTAGCCCGAAAGGTCCTGCTTGTTGCCGTAGGTGTTGGTCACCACCACGGCGCCGCTGGCGGCAAGGTCGAACGGCGGGTAGCTGGGGTGCGGCGTGTACATCAGCGACAACGCGAGGTCCACCTTGCCGACGAGCTCGGCATACGCACGCCAGTCGAGGTTTTCCAGCCGCGTGGGCACGCAGGTGCCGTCGCCGAGCAGGACGGGCAGCAGGTCCTTGCCGACGAGCACGACGTCCCACTTCGCGGGGTCGATGACGCCGCGCACCACGGCGGCTTCCAGCACTTCGAGGCCGAGCGTGAAGAGGTTGCGCGCGTTGAAAGGGCGCGCATAGAACATCAGCACCTGCTTCTCGCCCGAGCGTGGGCGCGGGTGGAACACCTGCGGCGGGAAGGCGGGTTCGAACCAGGTCCCGCGCGCAGCGACGTTGTCCAGCCCGGAGGCGACCAGGTGGTCGAACAGCAGCTTCGAGTTCACGACGAACCGGACGTCCGGCGTGCGCAGCAGGCGCTCGCAGCGCAGCAGCTCGTCGCCGTGCGCGTAGAACATGCGCTCGTCTTCCTGCAGCAGGTAAACGACCTGCCGCGCGTCGACCGTGGCCAGCACCGCCGTCGTGGTCCACCACGACGTGGTGATGAACAGTTCGTCGGGTGCCGCTTCGATGTGGCCGGGTTCTTCGCCGTCGATCGGCGCGTAGCTCAACTCGAGGTCGCCGCTCACTGCGATGCCGTAAGCACCGAGCACCGCGTCAAGGCCGTCGGGGTGCGGCGCCTCGGTGCGCGTGATGATGCGCAGGCGCCGGCCGGTGTCCTGCGCCGCGAGCAGGCCCATGATCACGGACGTGGCAACCCCGCCGAACAGGCTTCCCGGGTTGATGCTGTCGGTGACGATGTTGATGCGACCGCCCGGCGTGGGCGGCACCGGGAAGAAGCGGATCGGCGTGAGGTTGCGGAAGCGGTGCTCGACCACCTCGTTGGCGCGCACGCCCTTCGCGTTGCGCGTGAGCTGGATGGGCTCGACCACCTTGTAGCCGGGGCCGAGCACCTTCAGGAGCAGTTCGACCGTGGCGTCGCGCACGTACTGCATCGGCTCCTTCTGCGGCCGGATGCGCTGGAAGCGGAAGGCGAAGCGGTTCCACCGGGCGCGCACGGGCAGCCAGATGTGCAGCCACGCCTGCTTGAACAGCTGTTTCGTGCCGTGGCGGTCCCGGTAGCGAAGCACGCGCTGGATGAAGCTCTTTTTCTGCATGGAGTGGTCAGGTATTCGTGCCGCCGCGCAAGCGCGCCGCGAGCCAGCGCAGCGGCGCCGTGATGCGCCAGCTGCTGCTGGCGTGCAGCGCAGCGATTTCGGCTTCGCGCCGCGCGAGGACTTCCTGCAGCCCCGCGGCGTGCTTCGTGAGGTCCTCGATGTGCGCGAGCTGCCGGCCGATGTCGTCGCCCTGGGCGCGCACGGTGTCGTGCAGCTTCGCCACGTCCTCGGCGAGTTCGGCGTGGCGCTGCTCGAAATCGTCGGTGGCCCAGGCGCGCTGCATGACGGCGGCGATGTCGCCCTCGCGCCATTTCGATTGCCACTTGTCGTAGATGCGGCGGCTGGCCGCGGTCGTCGCGCCCACTTCGTCGTGCACGCCGGAACTCTGGTGGATGCGGTACACCGCGCTCACGCCCGGCAGATGCGCGACGGGGCCGAGGCGGGCAAGCTGCAGCCAGAAGTCCCAGTCCTCGTAGCGGTCCAGCGACTCGTCGAAGCGGCAGCCTTGTTCGACGGCGCGCCGGCGGAACATCACGGCGTGGATCGGCATCAGGTTGCCCGCGAGCTGGCGCACGCCGTCGAACGGCAGGTCGGTGACCTGTCCCGTCGGCTTGCCGTCGCCGTCCACGTGCATCACACCCGTGTACGCGGCCACCATGCGGGGCTGGCGCTGCAGCGCCGAAGCGAGGCGTTCGATGTGGCCCGGCAGCAGCCAGTCGTCGTCGTCGAGGAACAGCAGCAGCTCGCCGCGCGCGGCGTCCAGCGCGTGGTTGGCCGTCTGGCTGCGCTGGAGTGCTTGGGACGGCTGCACCAGCCGGACGGCGTGCGGCCCGCAATGCGCGGGCAGCGGCGAGTGGCCCGGGTTCGCGGCCACGACGACGACTTCGACGCGCGGCCACGCCTGCACGGCGATCGAATCCAGCGCCGCGGCCAGCGTTTCCCGGTCGATGCTGCGCACGAGGACGGAGACCAGCTGCGCGTCGTCCGGCGTGTCCGCGGCCGGCATGCCGGTGACCGGGTGCGCGCCCAACAGCGCGGGCAGGCGCGTGGCGAGCTCGTGCGGCTGCAGGAGCAGGAAGGCCTCGGCGGCCTGCACCTGCGCGGGCAGCGTGTACGTGCGGAAGCGGTTGAGCGCCAGCAGCTGGCCGGCGTAGTCCTGCTGCGCGAGCTGCGATTCGTAGCAGCTCGCCGCCCTGCGCTTGGCCTCCAGGTGCGGTGTGATGTCGACCAGCACGTTCGGCGGCAACGGCGCGCCGACCTCGTAGAACGCAATGCGCACGCCGCGTGTATGCCCGAGGCGAAGCGCGAGCTGTGCAGCGGCGCGATGGTCCGGATGCACCTCCCAGGGCGAGGGCGCGTAGACGAGGTCCGCATCGATCGTGGCCAGCCGCTGCACGAGCGCATCGGTGGGCAAGAGTGCGCGGTCGGCTTGGCGCCAGAACTCCGGCTCGCACCCGAGTACGTCGCAGGCGGTGCGGCACTCGCGCTCGCGCACCTCGCGGTCGCCGTAGATGGCGCCGTCGGTCAGGACGACGACACGGACGCGGGCGCCGTGCGCCACATGCGCTGCGATCGCCCCGGCGCAGCCGAAGGTTTCGTCGTCCGCATGCGGCGCCAGCACCAGCACCGACCGGGCAGGCAGGCTGGCGAGGGCTTGGTAGGGGACAAGGTCGGATTCCACGCGGCGACGAAAAGCCGTCAATGATACCGGCCGAGGATCGCCTCGACGAGCGCGTAGAGGGCCGCCGCGGCAAAGGCGCCACCCAGCCCCCAGGCCACCCAACGCAACCGGTCCGGCGGCGCTGCGCCGGCCGGGGAGGCGAGCGCATACGCCACCGCGAGCGCCGGCACGATGAAATAGCGGCCCTGGATGCCTTCGATCGTCTTCGCCGGATGCGGCGTCCACGTGACCAGCAGCGCGAAGAAAGCCAGCGCGACGCTGGCCACGGCGCCCAGCACGAGGACGGCGCGGCCCTCGGCGGCCTGGCGCAGCGGCGCGCGCAGCGCCGACACCAGCAGGCACAGGGCCAGGCCGATCCACAGCGCGGTGTACCAGTGCAGCGCCAGGTGGGTGTCCAGCCAGCCGAGCACCCCGATGAAGGACCGGGAGTATTCCGTGCCGAGCTTCTCGTCGGTCACCGAGGCCCAGACGATTCGGACGAAGTCGAGCGGATGCTGCACGTACTGCAGCACGAGCTGGGCTGTCGTGTGGTCGCGCTTGACCCGAGCATCGACCGTCGTCGCGAGCGCATAGCCTGTCCACGCAAGTGTCGCGGCAAGGGCCACCACGCCAGGCACCGCGGCCGCGGGTGACTTGCGGCGCCACGCCAGGTAGAGCGGCAGCAGCAGCAGCGGCGCCAAGTGCACGCGGCTGGTGGCGAGCAGGAACAGGCAGCCTGCCAGCACCCAGTCCTCGCGCCGCGAGCCGCCTTCGGGTTCCATGATGCGCCGCGTGAAGAGGCTGAGCGCCAGCACGGCCAGGCTCGTCGTGAAGCCGTCGAGCGTCGGCTGCACCAGCTGGTACACCGTCATCGGCAGCAGCAGCAAGGCAATCGCGAGCAGCGGGGGCCGGGCGATGCGAAACGCGGCCACGAGCAGCGCCAGGCTCGCGGCGATGCAGACGACGCGCATCAGCCGGTAGCTGTGGACCACGCTCAGGCCCAGGAGTTCGCCGAGGCCGATACCCACCGCGTGCGGCGCATACACGAGCGGAAAGTAATAGCCGGTGCCCGGGATCTGGACGAAATGCGCCTTGCCCTCCCACCGCTTCGCGTGGGTGAGCTCTTTTTCATGCGGCGTCAGCCGGGCGGCCCGCTCGGAAACGATCTTCCACAGGTGCGGCTGGACGAAGTAGATGAGGCCCTCGTCCACGTACACGCCGGTGCTCTGGCCGGGCGGTGTCTCCATGCGCAACTGGCCATGCGCGAGCGCCTGCGCGCGGAAGACGTGGCTGTGTTCGTCCGGCGACTGCATGGGCGGGATGAGCGCGCTCACGCACGCAGCCAGGACGACGAGCGCTGCCCACAGCGCCAGCAGGCGGCCCCGGGTCATTCGAGGCCCGACACCCAGACGCCGACGAAGATGATCGCGGCGCCCGCGAGCGTCTGCCAGCGCAGCGGCTCACCCACGGTGAAATGCGCGAGCACCGGCACGAAGAAGAACGCCAGCGCGGCGAACGGGTAGGCGGCGGACAGCGGCACCTCGCGCAGCAGCGCGATCCACATGCCCGTGGCCGCGGCATAGACGAAGAGGGCGGCGACGAGGTGGCGGTTGAAGATCCATTCGTGCCACGCCCGGCCCGGCTGCATCGCGCCGGCGGCGAGCTTGAACAGCACCTGCCCGACCGCGAGCGCGGCGACGGTCAACACGAGCAGGAGATAGTGGTGCGGGCGGGCCATCGGCGTTCAGGGCAGGTCGATATGGATGGGCCGCCGCGGCACGTTCGCGACGTCGAAGCCGACGAATGCCAGCAGCATCTGCAGCCCCACGAGCGTGGGCAGGGCCGCGAGCATGATCGTGCCCAGCGGCGTTGCCAGGCCCAGTTGAGCCGAGCGCCACCAGTGCACGCTGCCGAACACGACGCCGAACCCGAGCAGCGCCGCGCCGAAGACAAGCTCGAGCGATGCCACGGTCATGTCGCGCAGGAAATAGTTGTAAGCGATGCGCTTGAAGAAATTGCGCGCGTGCTTGGCGAGGAACTCGCCGACGATGCGGCGGATGCGCAGGTTGCTCACCTCGCTGCCGTAGGCGGCATCCATCGGCACGTCCACCACCACCGCGCGCACGATGTTCAGGCGGAACAGCATGTCCGTCTCGAAGAAGTAGCGGCGGCTGATCTTGTCCATCGGCAGGTGCTTCGCCACCTTGGCGTGGATGGCCGTGTAGCCGTTGGTGATGTCGAACACGTTCCAGTAACCCGTGGAGAGCTTGGCCATGAACGACAGCACCGCGTTGCCCACGAGGCGCATCGTGGGCATCTGGCCGATCTCGGTGAGGTCGTAGAAGCGATTGCCCTTGGTGTAGTCGGCCTGGCCGGCCGCGATGGGCCGCACGAAGCGCCATACGAGGGCCGGGTCCATCTGGCCGTCGCCGTCGATCTTGACCAGGATGTCGGCGCCGTCGGCGATGGCGGCCCTGTAGCCGGCCATCACCGCACCGCCCACGCCGAGGTTCTCGGTGTTGCGGACGACGACGACGCGGATGTCGTTGCAGTGCGCCTCGACGTGGTCGCCGGTGTGTTCCGGGCAGGCGTCGTCGACCACGTAGATGCGGCCGACCTCGCCCCCGATGCGCCCGATGACGTCGAGGATGTGCGCCTTGACGCGGTAACAGGGAATAATGGCGGCGATCTTTTCTTGCATCGGGCTTGGCGCTCGCGCCGGATTGTAAAGAACGCCTTGGGTTTCTCCGTTTCCGATCGTTCCGGCGAAGACGCCGCCATCGAAGGCCTGCGTGGCCTGGCGGCGCTCATTGTCGTCGGCTCGCACTACGCGCACCTCGTCACGGGCGCGCCCGGCGCGTGGGGCTTTGCCGCCACCGGCGTCGACCTCTTCTTCGTGCTCAGCGGCTATGTGTTCGCGCCGTACTTCTTCGGCCGGCCGCTGGCGTGGGGGCCGCACCTCGTGCGGCGTTTCTTCCGGCTGTACCCGCTGTACCTCGTGGCGCTGGCGCTGTACGTGCTGCTGAAGTTGCCGGACCCCGCCGCGACGAAGTACGTGGTGGACCACGTGTTCATGGCGCACACGCTGCGCTCACTCGAGATCGCATTCTTCTACAACGCGGCGTTCTGGAGCCTGCCGCCGGAGGTGGAGTTCTACCTGCTGCTGCCGGTGATCGCGGCGACGCTGCGAGGGCGGGCATTTGCCGCGCTGTTCGTGTTCGCGCTGCTGATGCACATGGCGCTCATCGCCGTGGCCCAGCCGGGGCAGGGCGTCACTTCATCGGCGATTGCGAGCGTGCACCTGCCCGGTGTACTGGTGGAATTCGCGCTCGGTGCCTGTGCGTGGCGCATCGCGCGCGAAGGCGGCGGACGCATGCTGCGTGTGTTGCTGGGATGCGTGGCGCTCGTGGCGATGTGCGCGGTGTACACGAAGTTCGTCGCACCGGACCCGAAGGCCGCGGCCGATGCGTGGCCCTGGATCAGCGGCAACATCGGCCTGGGCGCGGCGCTCGGCTACGCGCTCGTGGTGAGCGGCGTCGCAGCCCGGCCCAACCCGCAGGGCTGGCGCTTGCGCCTGTGCCTGCTGGCCGGCGAGCTGAGCTACGGCGTGTACCTGTTCCACAACGCATTGCCGCAGATGCGTGCGAAGTTCGGCTGGCCGATCGAGGGCTGGACGGCTGTCGGGTTGTGCCTCGCTGCGACTCTGCTCCTGGCTTGGGTGCTGCACCATGCACTGGAAGCGCCGGCGCGCAACTTCGGGCGCGACCTCAGCCGCCGGATCGCGGCGCGGCAACCCGCCTGAAGACCACCACGTCGATGTCGGCGGGCAGCACCGCCAGCAGCGGATAGGCGAGCACCACGCCAAGCCAGACGATGGGCGCCTTCCACCGGCCGCTGCGCACGGATGCAATGCGGGAATAGAGCCCCCGCACGCGCACGCTCGGCAGGTGGAAGGTGTCGATGGCTTCGAAGCCGTGGCGCGCGCCCAGCCGCGACAGGTTGGCCGCGTCGAAGTAATGCACGTGCGGCGACGGCAGGCCCTTCTGCCACATGCGCTCGAAGGAGCCGGGCAGGCCGAGCCGCTGCAGCAGCTTCGACGTGCGATAGAACACGCCGCGGCTGGAGGGCAGATTGACAACCAGCAGGCCGCCCTGCTCCAGCCGCTCGTGGCACGCGCGCAGGATGCCGGCGGCATCGGGGATGTGCTCGAAGACGTCGTTGAAGGCGATCGCGTCGAAGCGCTCGCCTTCGCGCAATGCCTGCGGGAAGAAACCGGGCCGCAGCGGCGCGCCATTGCGCTGCGCCTGGGCGCAGACGGCTTCGTCGGGTTCGATGCCTTCGGCCTGCAGCCCGCGTTCGGCGGCACGCTGCACGAACCAGCCGTGCGCGGCACCGACGTCGAGCAAGCGCTTGCCGGGCAGTTGCGGCACGAGGCGATCCAGCAGCTGCCGGAAATTCTGGTCGCGCAGCGCGCGCAGGCCGGTGTCCCGCTGCGCCTCGTCGAGTTCGTCGTGCGCGCTGCCCACGTTGATCGCGGGTTCGAGGTGCGCGCGCTCGTAGCCGCAGGTGGGGCACACGAGGTGCCAGGGCGCGAGACCTGTTTGCGGCGGGGCGTCGCAGCAGCAGCAGGTCTCGCGAGGCGTCATTCGGTGGCGCTCCGCTCGAACCAGGCCCACCGCGTGCGGCCTGCGATCCGCGCGGCATAGCCGGCGGGCTCCAGCAGTGCCCATTCTTCCCGCGTGAACGCCGCGGGCGCGCCCGGGCGGAAGATCGCGGGCATCGTCAGCGGGGACGGGCTGAAGGCTTCGATGCGCGCGCTCCCGCTCTGCTCATTGAAGTCGTCGAGGGTGCGGCAAGGGCGCGGCAGCACGTCGAACCACTCGGCCAGCGGCACCTGCCGCACGAACGCATCGAGGCGGCGCAGGCCACCGGTCGCGCGCCAGAACCCGGGGTACTGCTTGCGGAAGTAGACCTCGCGGGCCTGCATCATCAACGCACCCTTGAATGCCTTGTGGCGGTACTCGTGCACCGCGTCCGCCGCTCCGGTGACGCCCAGCCGCCAGCCGCGGCGGCGCAGCCGCAGCGACAAGTCGCTGTCTTCGTAGAACATGAAGTAGGCGGGATCGAAGAGACCGCCTGCCTCCTGCACCGCGCCGCGACGCAGGAGCAGCACGGCGCCGGCGATGAAATCAACCGGTGTAGTCGCGTGCGATGCGGCCATCGCGCGTTGCCTTGCGAGGTAGCGCGCCGAACTCTTCATCGTGAGGCCGCGCGCCCCGGGAGCGAGCGTCTGCGCGATCGTGACCCACGGTGTCTGCGGGAACGCCGCAGGCAGCAGGAAACTGCGTTCGGGGTTCCACCAGATGCGCGGCGAGAGGGCCGCGAGCCGCGCATCGGCCCGCATGGCATCGGCCAGCCGCAGCAGGTCGGCCGCCTCGATGCGCGCATCCGGGTTGAGCAGCAGGAAGAAATCCGCCTGCGAGCGTTCGAACGCGAGGTTGCAGCCGCGCCCGAACCCGAGGTTCTTCTGCGGCACGAGGAGCTGCGCGCCCGCGATGCTTGCAAGCGCGTCGGCCTGCGCCGCGTCCTCGCTGTTGTCCACGATCCAGAGCGTGCCGTGCGGCCATTCGCCGAGCGTGCGCACCGCCTCGCGCACGTCGTCGGCGCCGCGGTAGTTGACGATGCAGACGTCAACCGAGCCGGGCGAGGACATGCAGGCTTTCGGTGGCGAGGCTGTCGCGGTCGATCGCGATACCGGCTTGCCGCGCGGCAGCTGCGAACTGCTCGAACTCCGGCGGCAGCGAAGGCCCGGCGCGGCGCCACCGCATCGGCTCGAAGCCGGCCGCCTCCAGCAGCTCGCGCACGCTGCGCTCGGTGAAGAAGCGGATGTGCGTCGCGCAGAGGATGCCGACGGGCAGGTAGTCGAAGCGGCCCTGCGCGAGGTCGCGCACGACGGACCAGTGGCCGACGTTGGGCACGGAAACGAGTACGTGGCCGCCCTCGCGCAGGAAGGGGCGGGCAGCGCGCAGCAGCTCGCCGGGGTCGGTGACGTGTTCGAGGACGTCGAGGAAGCTCACGGCATCGAAGCGGCCATGCAGGGACGCATCGAGCTCCTGTAGCTTGCCACGCACGACGTGGACGCGGTCGTGCGGCGCGGCGCGCGTGGCGGCTTCGCTCGGTTCGACGAGCCAGGCTTCGCCGCCCCGCGTAACGGCAAACGCGCGCGCGAAGCCGCCTTCGCCGCCGCCAATGTCGAGCAGGGTCTTCACGCCCTCGGGCAAGAGTTCGAGCATCTCCATGCGATTCCCCTGCTGGTAGGCCGCGTACGAGTGGACGAAGGCGCGCGGTGCCTGCACGGCCGCGGCGCCGAACGCCGAAGGCAAGTCCGCCCAGGACAGTTGCGGCCGCTCGCGCAGCAGGTCGCGAGTGCGCGCCACGTCGAGCAGCATCGCAACGGGCGGATGCGCGGGCACGGGCGCGCTCACGGGCAGCGCGGTACGTCGCGCGACGTAGGTTTCGAAGTCGCCGAGCGTGGTGTAGCTGATGCCCCATTCGCCGGAGGCGTCTCGCGGATCGGTGGCCGTAACGCAGGCGGCTTGCGCCTCGTCCATGCATCGGGCCAGCTCGGGTGCGAGCGATGAGGTGGCGAGCAGCGAGGGTTCGAGCAGCACGAGCACGCGCGAGGCCGTGCACTCCGCAAGGAAGCCGAGTGGCGTGGCATCGGCCGCGTGCCGCTCGTGCCACTGCGAAAGCCCGACGCTGCGTCGCAGCTGCGGCAGGCCCTGCGCGAGCTCGCCGGAACCGCTCAGCAGGCTGTCCGTGATGACGAGCGCTTCGATATCCCCCGCGGAGCTCGCGACGCGCGGCATCGCGGTGATCAGGTCCGACGCCCACCAGCCACCTGGGTCGGCTTCGATGGCGGTTCCGAGGAAGCGATACGCCTTTGCGATCGCGGACTCGTCATTGGCGGAGCCGATCTCGCTCATCTCGATGCGGTACCGCTTGCCGCCCAGGTGCCGGCACACGAAAGCCCCGACGTCGCTGCCGGTTGCGCGCGCCATGCGCAGCGCGCCCCCCGCGAGCTCTCGTTTCGCGCCGAGGAAATCCACCGCCATCGCGGCGCCATCGGGCAGCACCGGCGCATCGCCGAGGATGACCAGCACCTCCTTGCGCTGGAGCATGCGGTAGAACTGCCGGCTGCCGGTCTCGTGGTCCGGCACCTTGCCGCCGATGTAGCGTTCCAGCGCGCGGTACTTCGCGTCGAAGTGGCGCTGCACCGCAGGGTCGACGCGCGGGTCGTGCGTGACCGACGACGACATGGAGTTGACCAACGCACCGCTCGCGCGCGCGAGGAAGGCGATGCCGAGGAAGAAGCTCTGGTAGTGCGGCGTGAGCAGGACGAGGCCGCGCTCGCGGTTCGAAAGCTGCTGCTTCAGGTCGAACGGCGCGACGATCTCGCACTCGAGTTCCTCGACGCGGCCTGCCATGGTGAGGCGCGATTCGTATTCGTCTCGGGCCTCGGCGACGAAGCGGCCGCGCGTCCACGCCGCGAGCTGGTCCTGGCTCGCGGAGGGCTGCAGCTCGCGGTACGCGCCGATGCAATGCGAGCGGATGTGGCGAAAGCCCAGGGCCATCGAGCGCCAGTCGCGGCCGAGGCGTGCATTCAGTTCACCTCGCAACGCGGCGAGGCGATGTCCCAAAGGGATCGGCAGCTTTGCGATCGCAGGCAACAGGTACGCGAAGTCGAGGTGGTGCGCGCGGCGCGCGGCCGCCCACGCCCATTGCTTCAGGACGTCGCGTACGGGCATTTCAGCGGAGGGAGTCGATGAAGCGTTCGACATCGCCAGGCCGTTCCACGGCCAGCCACGAGGTGTGCACCGGCAGCCGCGAAGCCCACTTCGCCTCGAAGGCGCGTCCGCTGCGCACGATGCGGTCCGCCATCGAAGGCGGGATCGGCGTGCCCGCGGGCGTGTCGGACCAGTGCTCGCAGTACGCGTCCACGACCGCGGCGCGCATGCCGCTTGCCTGCGCCTGCAGGACGATGTCGGTGCCGTAGAAATCGAAAGCGAGATCCGGGTCGAGCCGCAGGCCCGAATCCGCTCGCACTGCGAACAACAGCTCGTCCAGGCTGTCCACCGCGCAGGGCAGCGCGGCGCTCTCGCGCAACAGGTTGCCCCGATCCAGCACGTGCCCCGCGCGCGTGCTGCCCGACATGCCGTAGATGCCCGCGACGGCGAGGTCGGGGAAGGTACGCTGTGCCTCATCGAGCGCGGCAAGAAATCGCTCGTCCCAGCCCTCGGGCAGCACGACATCCTGGTGGACCCAGACGAGCCATGTGCCGGCGCTGGTGACCGAAGCCATCGCTGCGTTGAACGCTTCGGCAGCAGACGCGACATTGAAGTAAGCGACGAGCTTGCGCTTGCGCTCACGGATGCACGGAGATGCGAGCAAACGCTCGCGCAGCACATCCACGCGGCTCACGGCCGTCACGAAAACGAGTTGCTGCGCAGGCGTCATAGGAAATCGGTGTCGCCGCCCATCAGCCACCATGCGAGCCGACCGACGTCGGCTTCGGCCAGTTGCGACCGGCGCGGGATGCCGAGCCACGCCGTCACCTCGCTGTGCAGGATGCCGCTGGGGGCGAGCGATTGTGCCACCGCGGGTGTCGCCCAGGCGGTGAGGTATTGCGCGCCGGCCGCGTGGGCCTGCGCGCGGCAACACGTGCAGGCGAGCGGCATGTCCGAGGGCCGGCCGATCCAGTCGAGCCAATGCGCGGTGGGTTGCGCGAGGTCGAGGATTGCCACGCCGCGCACGGCCCGCGACCAAGCGCGGCGCAGTGCGAACGCTGCATGGTGCCGGCCGGGCCGCCGGAAGAAACGCCACCGCACGTAGTCGGCGTTGCGCTCGCCCACGACGAAGCGGCCGCACTCGGCCTGCATGTTCGACCACGCCGAGGCGATGGCGCTGTCGAATGCTGGTGAGCCTGCGTCGAGCGGCTCCCACCGCCACGCCCAGCCGGGTGCGGGGGCATGGGCCGTCATCCACGACAGCGAGTGCACCGGGCCGCCGTCCCAGAGCAGCTGCGTCTTCACCGCCAGCCGCAGGTGCCGCTCGCTCGGGAAACCGAATGCCACCGCATGCTCGCTGCCGACGTGACCGTCGTAGAACTTCTGCGAGACATGGAAGAACGGCCCGCGCCGCGTGAGCACGCCGCGCCATTGCGGCGCCACCATCACGTCGCCGATCTGGATGCCGGTGCGGCGCTCGCCTTCCTGCCACAAGGCGCGCGGGACGCCGCCGCAGTGGGCGACCAATCGCCCGTCGTGCCACAGGCCGCTGCCGAGGCCGTGGCCCTGGACGTACTTCCACACGTACCACCCGTCCGAGGCACCTTCGCCGAACACCTCGCGATGCAGCCCGATCAGCGCTGCGCGATCGTTGCGGCCCAGGTCGCGCAGTTCGAACTGCGCGCCGCCGATCTCGATCGCCGCACTCATGCCTGCCACTCGTGCGGCAGCGTCACCAGCCCCTGCTCCAGCCCCGACTGCGTCACGTGCAGCAGCACGCAGCGCTCGACCTGCTCGTACACGTGCACGCCGTCTTCGGTGATCAGGAAGGCCGTGACCCAGTAGTCGCCCTTGAGCAGCGGCACCTGCGTGAACACGATGCTCGCGCGCCCGCGCCCGGCCGCATCGAAGCGCAGCTGCACGCCGTCGTTGTGGCTCGACGCGCTGGCGACCGTCAGCCCGTTGGCGTCCGAGATGCCAAGGGCCACCGCAGGCACCGGCAGCGCCGGGTCGCAGGCGAAGTCGATGGCCAGCGTGAGGTCCGAGCGCGTGCTGTGCAGCGTGAGCTCGTTGCCGTGGTGGCCGTCGGCCGATGCGTCCACCCTGGTGATGCGCGCGGTGCCGGGTGGTGCGGAGGCAGCGGCGGGGGCTTCGGCGATCAGCGTCGGCGACATCGCCGCATTCAGGCTGGCCTGGTAGGCGCTCGTGACCTGGGCCGCCGGCCCGAACTGCCGCAACTGCCCGGCTTCGATCCACATCGCGCGCGAGCACAGCGCCTCGACCTGGTACATCGAGTGCGAGCAGAACAGGATGGTCTTGCCCGCCTCCTTGAGCTTCATGATGCGGTCGAACGACTTGCGCGCGAACGCGCCGTCGCCCACCGACAGCGCCTCGTCGATCACGAGGATGTCGGGCTCCACGGCCGTGGCCACGGCGAACGCGAGGCGCATGAACATGCCGCTGGAATAGGTCTTGACCGGCTGGCGGATGAAGTCGCCGATGTCGGCGAACGCGACGATGTCGGCGAGCCGCGCGTCGACCTCGGCGCGCGTGAGGCCGAGGATCGCCGCGTTCATGTAGATGTTCTCGAGGCCGGTGAAGTCGGGGCTGAAGCCGGCCCCCAGCTCCAGCAGCGCGGCCACGCGGCCGTTCACCTCCAGCTCGCCCGCGCTCGGCTGCAGCGTGCCGCACACCATCTGCAGCAGCGTCGACTTGCCCGCGCCGTTGCGGCCGACGACGCCGATCACTTCGCCGGGCCGGATTTCGAGATCGATGCTCTGCAGCGCGCGGAACTCGCGCGCGTAGTTGCGCCAGCGGCCCCACAGCAGTTGCTTCAGCCGGTCGGCGGGCCGCTCGTACAGCGAGTACGTCTTGCCCAGCCCGCGGGCGCGGATCGCGAACTCAGACGACATCCGGGAACCCCGAACGCACCTTGCGGAAGAACGCGGCGCCGGCAACCGCGATCGCGACGCAGACGATGAAGTTCAGCGCGAGCGAGCCCCACGCCGGCCACACACCTTCCAGCAGCACCTGCCGCGTCTGCGTGATCACGGGCGCGAGCGGGTTGACCACGAGCCACGGCCGCAGTGCCGCCGGCACGGCCTCGATGGGATAGAAGATGGGGCTGAGGAACATCAGGAAGCTCAGCGCCAGCGCGATGAGCTGCCCGATGTCGCGCACGTAGGTGCCGAGCGCCGCGAGCCACCAGCCGAGCCCCACCACGAGCGGCAGCATGGGCAGCCACACGAAGGGCAACGCGAGCACCGTCGGCGGGACGCGACCCGAATCCCACGCCCCGAGCGCGAGCAGCAGCACGAGCGCGATGACGAGATGCACGCCGGCGGACAGGGCGCTCGCCCACGGCAGCACCTCCAGCGGGAAGCGGACCTTCTTCACCAGGTGCGGCTGGTCCAGCACGAGCCGCGGCGCCCGGCTCACGCATTCGGCGAAGAAGTTGAAGACCGCCAGGCCCGCGTAGAGCCGCACGGCGAAGCCGAGGTCGCTGCCGCCCGAGTCGCCCCAGCGCAAGCCGAAGATGTGGCGGAACACGAAGGTGTAGACCGCGAGCATCAACAGCGGCGTGATGACCGCCCACGCCGCGCCCAGCCACGACTGGCGGTAGCGGGAATGGACGTCGCGGCTTGCGAACTGGCGGATGATGCCGGCGTGCTGCCAGGGGGCGAGGTAGGAGATCAGCGAGCTCACCGGTGATGTCGGGCGTGTGTCATGCCTTGGGCGGGTCCACCCGGCCTTCGGCGATGTCCTTCAGCACCTGCGGCTGCACGAGCCTGAGCGTGTTGCCTTCGCGCACCAGCAGCTTGTTGAGGAACAGCAGCTGGAACGCACGCGTGACCGTTTCGCGGCTCGCGTTGATCATGATCGCCATCTCCTGGTGGGTGGGCGCATTCACCACGCTGCCTTGCTGCTGCGGCAATTGTAGGAGCAACACGCACAGTCGCTGGAACGGGTTGACCAGGCCCAGCAGCGTGCGTTGCGCGGTGACCAGCCGCACGCGCTGCGCCAGGCGCGCCATCACGGCGCGCGCGAGTTCCGGGTGCACCGAGATGAGGTCGCGCGCACGCGGCGCGTCGAGAAAGGCCACCGTGGACTTCGCGGCCGCCACCACGAATTCGGACGAGGGCTCGCCGTCCACCACCGAGAGCTCGCCGAAGTAGTCGCCCGGGTCCACGAAGTACAGGCCCACGCTGCGGCCGTCCACCGTGAAGTCGATGCCCTGCAACCGGCCTTCGACGAGGAAGCCGAGCTCCATGATCGGGCTGTCCTTGGCCATCACCATGGCGCGGCGCGCGAAGGACCGGAGCGACATCGTTGCCGACAACGGCTCCAGGACTTCGCGGGGCAGGGGACGCAGCAGGGGGAACTGGCCAAGCAGTTGGAGCGAAACCGGCATGCGAGCGCGAGTTTAAGGGCCTGCGGCCTCGCCGGACTTGTGATGCCGCGCACAACCGCGCGGGGGCGGGCGGTGCAAAATGCCATCCGGACTCGAGCGTCCGCGGCCGCCGCGTGCGCTTGCGATCCCAAAGGTGAAACCATGAACTTTCCTACTTTCTTCGGGCGCGCCGCCCTCGCCGTGGCTGTGGCAGCCGCCGGCGTGCCGGCGCTGGCCCAGCAGGCCGCGGCCACCATCGTCGGCGAGGCCACGATGGTGATCGGCGTCGCGCGCCTCACCGGCGCCGACGGCAGCTCGCGCGGCGTCGAGCGCGGCACGCCCATCCGCGTGGGCGACAAGGTCGAGACCGAGGTCGGCGGCCATGTCCACTTTCGTTTCATCGACGGCGGCCGGCTGAGCATCCGCCCGTCCAGCCGCCTGCAGGTGGAGAGCTACAACAACGGCGGCCAGCCGGCGCAGCAGACGGCCATCAAGTTCCGGCTCGAAGAAGGCGTCGTGCGCTCGATCACGGGCCAGTGGGGCGAGAACGCGCGCGACCGCTTCCGCCTGAACACCCCGGTGGCCGCCATCGGCGTCAAGGGCACCGACTTCGTCGTGCGCAACGAGGGCGACAAGACCTCCGCGTCCGTCTACACCGGCACGATCAGCGTCTCGCCGCTGGTGGCGGGCTGTATGGGCACGCTGGGCCCCTGCCAGAGCGGCCAGGAAAAGCTGCTGTCCGAGGACATGAAAGGCCAGATGCTGGAGCTCAGCCGCCAGCAGACCACGCCGCAGCTCGTGCCGCTGGTGGACCTGATGGCGCAGCAGCGCCGCATGAACGCGGGCGAAGCGCAGGCGGGCAAGATGGAAAAGCCCATCACCGTGGCCGCCGCGGGCCGCGAGGAGCCCAGCGCCGACAAGGCCGTGGTCAACGAGTCGCGCTCGGCCGTGGTGGTGGCGTCAGGCAATGCCGTGGCACCCGCGGTGCCGCTGCCCGCTCCCCAGGTCAACCAGCTCGTGTGGGGCCGCTGGGAATGGGTCAAGCCGGTCGACGGCGACACGATCTCCCGCGTGTTCGAAGAGGCCACGCAGAACGGGCGCGTCTCCACCGTCGGCGACGGCGCGTACGGCCTGTTCCGCCAGGCTGCATCGGAGAACGCGCTGCTGCAGACGACCGACACGTCGGCCAATTTCCGGCTGCATTCGGGCGTGGGCCAGCTCGCCTACCAGCAGGGCCGTGACACGCTGCTCGACCCGGTGAAGGTCGACTCCGGCACGCTCAACGTGGACTTCACGAAGCAGACGTTCGCCACGCAGCTGAACGTGTCCGGCACGAGGATCGGCAACGAGTCGGTCACGGCCGCAGGCATCGTGCGGCCCAACGGCTACCTGCTGGGCCAGAGCGGCAACGCGTACGTGGCCGGCGCGCTCAGCGTCGACGGCAAGGAAGCCGGCTATTTCTTCCAGAGGTCCCTCCCGGCGGGTGCGCTCAGCGGCATCACGCTCTGGGGTCGCTGATTGACACGGCGCCGCGGCTGGGCCACGCACTGGGTGGCCGGCGCCGGACTGGCCGTCGCCGCCCTCCTGTGGGCGGTGCAGGCGCTGCTGTTCCCCGCCCTTCTTTCCGAAGCTGAGGAGCGCTCGGGCGACCTCGTCTGGCGCCTGACCGCCGAGCGCCGCGACGAGCGCCGCATCATCGTCGTCGACGTGGATGAGCGCAGCTTGCGCGAAGTGGGAGCTTGGCCCTGGTCGCGGGCGACACTCGCGAAGCTGTCGAACCAGGTGGCCGCGCAGGGTGCGAGCCAGCAGGTGTTCGACGTGGTGTTCACCGACCCGAAGGCGGACGACGAAGAGCTGGCCAAGGCCGTCTCGCGCAACTCCGCCGTGCTCGCCCAGGTTTTCGCGCTGCAGCAGGGCGGCAGTCAGGCCGTGGGGCAGCTGGGCGGCGCGCTGGACTGGAAGGCGTGCCCGGCGCCGTTCCAGGATGCGAGCGGCTACCTCGCCAACGCACCGAAGATCCGCAGCGACTTCGTGGGCCACATCACGCCGCGCCTGGATGGCGACGGCCTCGTTCGGCACGTGCCGGCGGTGATCTGCTTCCAGGGGCGCTCCTACCCGTCGCTGGCCGTCGCAGCGTTCATGCGTGGCACGGGCGAGCAAGGGCTCGCGCTGCAGCGCGGCGAGTCCCCCTTCGACGCGCCGTGGCTGCTGACTGGCAAGAACCTGCCCTCGGGCGCCGTGCCGCTCGATGGGCGCGGCGACCTGCGCGTGGCGTGGCGCATCCATCCGGAGAGCATCGTCAGCATCTCCGCGGCCGACGTGCTCGCGGGGCGCGTGCCGGCGGGGCTGATGTCGAATGCATGGGTGCTCGTGGGAAGCACGGCTTTCGGGCTGAACGACTCGATCGCGACGCCCTTTGCCGCCGCGGGCGCCGGCCTGCAGGTGCACGTGCAGCTGATGGCCGGGCTCATCGACGGCCGCACGCCTTACGAGCCGCAGGCCGCGGTCCTGTACCAGCTGGCGATGGCGCTGCTCGGGTTTGCGCTGCTCGTGCTGCTGGGGCGCGACGTGAAGCGCTTCCCCGTGTACCTGGTGCCGGTTGCCGCGCTGCTGTGGGCGGCGGCGCTGTGGGCGCTGCATTCGCTGGTGCTGTACCGCGGCTCGGTGTGGCTCGGCTGGATCCAGCCGGCCTTCTTCCTCGTCGTCGCAGGCGTGGCGATGGGCATCCTGCAGCACGCGAGGAGCCGCTTCGACCGCAACCGGCTCTTCACGCACCTCTCGAGCTACCTGCCCGCGCCGGTGGCGGCGGCATTGGCGTCGCAGTCGCCTTCGAGCGCGATCACGGCCAGCACGAACCTCGTCTCGGTGATGTTCGCGGACATCCGCAACTTCTCGGCTTACTGCGAAGCCCGGCCGCCGGAGGAATGCGCCGCGGTGCTCCACGCGTTCTTCTCGACGGCCGCGCGCATCGTCGAAGGCGAAGGCGGGGTGATCGAATCGTTCCAGGGCGATGCGGTGGTCGCCGTGTGGAACGGCGACCCCGGCGAGCCCGGAACGGCCGGCGCCGACCACGCGAAGCGCGCGCTGCAGGCCGCGGTGAAACTGCACGAGGCGATGCGCGGGTCGCTGCCGGATCCCGCCCCGGGCGGCCTCGAGCCGCTGGCCCTGGGCATCGGCGTCGAGACCGGCCCTGCCATGGCGGGATCGTTCGGCCAGGCGAGCCGCCGCACGCACATGGTCCTGGGCCGCACCGTCACCATCGCCAGCCGGTTGGTCGACATGACCGCCGAGCTGGCCCATCCCATCCTGGTCGGCGAGGGCCTCGCGGCGCAAGTGGGCGCCGCGGGGCTCGAGTCGCTCGGCACCTTCCTGCTCGAAGGGCTGCGAGTTCCCCACCATATATATGCTTACCCGCTGGTTTCGGCGCTCGGGAAGTCTTAGGCCGGCCGCAGGGGCCGCGTTGCTGCTGTTCGCCGCCTGCGCCCAGGCGGCGGATTGCCGCGCGCCCGACACCGCCGGCGACGAGACCACGCTGAACCTGCTGGTCCAGCGCGTGCCGGACTGCCAGCGCGACGCGGCTTTCCTCGCCGCGCTGGGCCATTTCCTGAACGAGCGCGGCCGGTACGTCGAGGCCGCGGACCACCTCGAACGCGCGCTGCTGCTGGAGCCGGGCTTCAAGGGCGCGCAGGTCGATTACGCCATCGCGCTCGCGGGCGTGGGCGACCTTGCATCCGCTCTATCGCTCGTGGAGAACCTGCTCGCCGAGAGCGACCTGCCGCCCGCGCTGCGGCCCGTGCTGGAACGGCAACGTGCCGGGTGGACCCGCGGCAGCGGCACGCAGATGCGGCTCGTGCTCAACACCCGCGTGGGCTACGACAGCAATTTGCTGGGCACGCCCAACCTCACGTCGCTGGCCCTCACGTTCCCGGGCCAGACGGTGGTGCTGCCGCTGGACGAGAGCTACAAGCGCAAGGGCGGAATCTACGGACGCGTGGACCTGCAGCTCGAGGCGCGCCGGGACAGCGGCCAGTACGGCCAGTGGGACGCTTTCGTGGGGCTGCGCAGCCGCCGCAGCGGCGCGGTCGCGGACGTCGGCTCGGACCAGCTCGATCTTGCCCTGCAGTACAACAATTACCAGCGCGCTCCCGGCAGGCGTGGCTTCTTCGCCGGTGCGTCCACATCGGTGCTGCACGCGCGCACGGGCCTGAACTATCGCGCTCGCTCTCTCGTCGCGGGGCTCGGCGCCACGCGGGCAGCCAGCGGCTGCGACGGCCGGCTCGGGCTCGACCTGCAGGAGCGCGACTACCTGAACAACCCCGTGTTGTCGGGGCGCTACTCAGGGTTTTCCTTGAACTGGACCTGCGACGGCAGCCGCCGTGTCCAGTGGCTGGCGAGCGTGCGTGCCGGCGTCGACCGCGCCCGCGACCCGCAACGCCCGGGCGGGGACCAGCACCAGTACAGCGCACGCGGCGCAGCCGTGTGGACCGGGGTCGGGCTCGGCGAGCGGCCGCAGGGGCAGGTGCTTGTCGATGCGGAGCTGAGTGTGTCGCGTGACCGCACCAGCTACAGCCCCCTGTTGGAGAGTGGGCGCTTACGTGAAGTGAAACGGAGTACCTTGCGTGCCGAGTACCAGTATCCGGTGTCGCGGTCGCTGCAACTGCTCGTGGGCACGGAGTGGGCGGTGCAGCGATCCGCGATCGTCCTATTCAGCAGCCGCAGCTGGGGGCCGTACGTTGCGCTGCGCAGTACCTGGTAAGCCGTCGGTTCGCATGCCGCGGAATCTGCAGGAGCGTGTGACCCGGGTCACTTGTCCCGGGTCAGTGGCCGAACCTACACTTCGGCACCAAGTTGGCAAAGGGCAACAGTCCGCTTGGGTCGCAAGACCTCTGTGTGATAATGCCCCGCGAACTTGTCAGGGTCGGGGACTCAATGGCTTGTCTTCTCACGAAGGTAAGCTCTTGGCCCTCGGTCTAACTGGTTTAGTTCTTCATTAACCTTCTAGAGGAAGATAAATGCCCGCACAAATCTTTGGCGCACCGGCAGCTGCGGTTCAGCTTTACATCGCCTTCTACGGCCAGGCTCCCAGCAACCCGATCTACAACAACCTGATCGGCGTGGCTGGCGCGTCCAGCACGCTGAACCTGGCGCTGACGATCGGCAACCAGTTCGCGACCGTGAGCGACTCGCTCCTCGCGACCAGCGTCCTGACCAACCTGGGCATCACCGCGACGACCATCCCGGCCGCTTCGTACACCGCCCTGCAGACGGCCCTGACCCAAGCCTTCGCCGCGTACCCCACGCAGCGCGGCATCGTCGTGCTGAACGCGATGAACATCCTGACGACCCTGGAAACCGACGCCACGTTCGGCACGGTCGCCCAGACGTTCAACCAGTCCGTCACGAACGCGTACGTCTACGCTTCGAACCCCAACAACGTGCAGACCCAGACCCTGGGTTCGATCACGACCACGTCGCCCCTGACCGTGAACGCCGGCGACATCGTCACCGGCACGTCCGGCAACGACAACATCAACGGTAACCTGTTCTTCAACACGCCGTCGGGCACGTTCTTCCAGACCATCAACACCGGTGACACCGTCAACGGCGGCGCGGGCACGGACACCCTGAACGCGGGCTTCAACAATGGCGCAGCGCAGACGATTTCCGCGACGCTGACCAGCATCGAGAACCTGGCCGTCAACGCCACGGCTGCCGGCGCCACGACGCTGGACATGACCAACGGTACCGGCCTGACGTCGGTGAGCGTTGCCAACGGCGCCGCCGGTGGTGACATCACGCTGACGAACCTCGGCACCGTCCTGTCGTCGATCTCGCTGAACGCCACCCAGTCCGGCCTGATCGTGACGAACACCGCTGCTTCCATCGCCGGCACCGCCGACACGGTTGCCGTGAACCTGTCGCAGGCTGCCACGCTGGTCCCGGGCTTCATCCCCCTGAGCCTGGCCGGCTACGAGATCGTGAACGTCACGACGACGGGCCCGTCCACGAACCGCATCAACGTCGACGGCTACTCCGCCGGCGCCACGTTCAACGTTTCCGGCACGCGTTCGCTGTCGCTGTCCAGCGGCGTGAGCACGAACCAGCTCACCGTTGACGCGACCGGCATGACCGGCACGGGCACGCTGACCGTCAACGCCAGCGGCGCGGCGAACAACGTCCGCATGACCGGCTCGGCCAACGGTGACACCCTCACGCTCGGCGCGAACTACACGACCGCCGACACGTACAACGGTGCCGCGGGCAACGACACGATCTCGATGAACGCCGTTTCCGCGGTCAACGTGACGAGCAACCAGACGAACCTGTCGAACCTCGAGATCCTCTCGCTGGCGACCGACGTCAACGCCACGGGTGCGGCGGCTACCAACGTGTACCTGCCGGTTGCCTTCGGCGGCGCGACGCAGCTGACGCTGGCCGCTACCGGCACCGCCGGCTACACGGTCAACTACGGTGCGGGCACTGCTGGCCTGAACCTGCGCGCCGGCCAAGCCGGTACGGCAACGGTGAACTCCAGCGGTTCCGCAACGAACGACGTGCTGAACCTGAACCTGGGCGTTGCCGACACCACCGGCAGCCTGGCTTACAACACGATCGCCAGCACCGGGTTCGAGACCATCAACGTCGCGTCGAACGGCGCCCTGGGTGCGACCAACACGCTGGGCACGATCACCCTGACGGCTACGGCCGCTCCGGAAGTCGTGAACTTCACCGGTGCGAACAACGTGACCGTTGGCGCCGTGACGGCCGACCAGATCAACGCCTCCGCGCTGACCGGCAGCCTGAACATGACCGCCGCTTCGTTCAGCGCCGGCCTCGCCGCTGGCGTCGCCGTGACGAACAACGGTGTGCAGATCACTGGCGGCGCCGCTGCCGACACGCTGTTCGGTAGTGACGGTGCGGACCAGATCGTGGGCGGCGCCGGCGCCGACCGCATCCTGTTCGGCACGAACGTGAGCCAGGGCGACATCGTCACCGGCGGTGACGGGGCCGACCAGTTCCGCTTCACGAGCAAGGTCCAGTCCTCCGGTACCGCGCAGATCGTGAAGATCACGGACTTCGTGGCCGGCACCGACAAGATCGGCCTGGTGGGCGCGGCTGCGGCCGACTTCACCGGCACCGCTCTGACGGGCGTGACGATGGCCGCTACGACGACCATCACGACGGCCGACACGCTGACGCAGGTTTACGCCAGCGCCGGTGCGGCTGCTGGTGGCGCCGCTGCGACGCCGGCTGCGAAGCTGGTCGTGGTCTCCGCCGGCCTGGCCGCGGGTACCTACCTGGCGATCGACATGAACAACGACGGCACGATCACCGCTGCCGGCGGCGACATGCTGATCAACATCACGGGCGTCACTGGCACGGTTACCGCCAGCGACTTCGTGTTCGTCTGATCGACCACGACAGTTCCGGGGCTTCACGGCCTCGGTCAGTTCGAAAACCCCGCCCGCAAGGGCGGGGTTTTTTTATGAGATGAACGCGCACTACGAAGCCGCTTTGGCACTTTGGCAGGCAGGCCGGCATGAAGAGGCCATCGGCGAACTCGGACTCGCCGTCGAGGCGCAGCCCGACGAAGTCCTGTACATCGCGAACCTCGCTGCAGCATTCATCGAGACGAGGCAATGGCCGCAGGCCGAAGCTGCTGCGCGTCGTGCCTTGGCTATCGAGCCGGGTCGCGCCGAATCATGGTTCGGCCTTGGCAACGCGCTGGCCGGCCAGCAGAAATGGCTGGACGCCGCGCAGGCCTATGAACGCGGATACGCGTTGAACAGCAGCCTCCCGAACGCCGCACTCGTCACCGCCGAGGCGTTCACGGCCGCCGGCCGGGCCCTCGCAACTGCGGGCTTCGCGCACGAAGCGCACGCAGCGCATGCGCGCGCCGCGCAACTGGTGCCGGGCAACGCGGCAGGGATGAACAACCTCGGCAGCGCATGGCAAGGTCTCGCGCGGTACACGGAGGCCATCGAGAGCTACACAGGCGCGATTGCCGCTGCACCAGAGGTGCCGATTTTCCGCTCCAACCTCATCGTCGCACTGAACTACTCGCACTTGCATGGGCCTGCCGACGTCAAGTGGGCCGCGATCGAGTTCGACACGCACTGTGCCCGGCACCTGCGCGCCACACGGGTCCACGAGAACGATCGGGACCCCGGCCGGCGCCTGCGCGTGGGCTACGTCTCGCCGGACTTGCGCCGGCATGCCGTCGCGTACTTCCTGCTGCCGTTGCTCGAAAACCATTCGAACGAGGTCGAGGCCGTCTGCTACAGCAGCTCGAAAGTCGTGGACGAGTGGACCTCGCGGCTGAGGCAGGCCTCGTCGCAATGGGTCGAATGCGCCGACTTGGACGACGCGCAGCTGGCCGAGCGCATCCGCAGCGACCGCATCGACGTGCTCGTCGACCTCGCCGGCCACACCGAGGGCAACCGCCTGCTCGTGTTCGCGCGCAAGCCCACGCCGGTGCAGCTGAGCTGGCTCGGCTATGTGCTCACGACGGGGCTCTCGGCGATGGACGCGCGGCTGACCTACGCCGTCACCGATCCCGAAGGCACCGACGACGACTACACCGAGCGCCTTGTGCGGCTGGAGGGCAGCATGTGGGGCTATCGCCCGCTGCCCGGCATGCCTGAGCCCGCGCCGCCGCCATACCTGCGCAAGGGCTGCATCACTTTCGGGCACCTCAACCGCTACTCCAAGGTGTCACAGCCCGCACTGGAATGCTGGGCTCGCATCCTGCACGAGGTGCCGGGCTCGCGGCTGGCGATCGGCCTGCCCCAAGGCGCTGTCCGCACCGAAGTCGCGCGCTTCTTCGAAAACCGCGGCGTGGCGGCCAATCGCATCGACGCGTACGGCGCGATGGCGCACGACCGCTTCTGGGCGATGCACGCCGAGATCGACATCGCGCTGGACCCGTTCCCCTTCAACGGTGGCACGACGAGCTACGAGACGCTGTGGCTGGGCGTGCCGCTCGTCACGTGCACCGGAGAGGGCGGCGGCTTCGCGCCGCGTTTTTCCAGCCGCATGGGCAAGGCGTTGCTCCAGGCCGTCGGGTTGCCCGAACTCGTGGCTGCCACTCCCGAAGAGTACGTTGCGATCTCGGTCGCGCTCGCTCGCGACCCGCAGCGCATGGAGCGGCTGAGGCATGAGCTGCGCGAGCGCATGAGACGATCCCCGCTGCTCGACGAACCCCTTCACGCCCGAAGCATCGAGGCCGCGTACCGGAAGCTCTGGCGCGAGTGGTGCCAACGCCCTGCCGGATAATCCTCGCATGCCCACTTTCCTCCATGTCGGCTGCGGGCCGAAGCACAAGGAGCACACGACACGCGGCTTCAACCAGCCGCACTGGCAGGAGCTGCGCCTCGACATCGACCCGACCGTCACGCCGGACCTCGTCGGCACGATGACCGACATGTCCGCCGTTGCCAGCGGCAGCGTGCAGGCGGTCTTCTCCAGCCACAACATCGAGCACCTCTACGCGCACGAAGTGCCGGTGGCCCTGGCCGAATTCCTGCGCGTGCTGGACGACGACGGCTTCGCGGTGATCACGTGCCCCGACCTGCAGTCGGTGTGCGCGCTGGTCGCGCAGGACAAGCTGACCGAGCCCGCGTACAACTCGCCGCTGGGCCCGATCGCGCCCATCGACATCCTTTACGGCCATCGCGAGCCGATGGCGGCAGGCAACCTTTACATGGCGCACCGCTGCGGGTTCACGCAGAAGGTGCTGGATGCGACGCTGCGCCAGGCGGGCTTCGGCACCGTTGCCACGCTCGCGAGGCCCGAGCGCTTCGACCTGTGGGCCGTCGCCACGAAGCGCGAGCGCCCGCACGACGAAGTCCGCGCGATCGCCGTGCAGCACATGCCGGTCTGAGCCGCGCATGCGCCTTCTCTTCGTCCACCAGAACTTCCCCGGCCAGTTCAAGCACCTGGCACCGGCGCTCGCGGCGCGCGGGCACGAGGTGGTGGCGATGACGATGAAGGCCAACCAGCCGGCGCAATGGAACGGCGTGCGCCTCGTGCCGTATGCCGTCGGCCGTGCGAGCACGCCGGGCATCCACCCGTGGCTCATCGACGTGGAGACGAAGGTGATCCGCGGCGAAGCGGCATATCGCGCCGCGCTGCAGATGCGCGAGCAGGGCTACACCCCCGACGCGATCGTCGCGCACCCCGGCTGGGGCGAGAGCCTGTTCATCAAGGACGTGTGGCCGCAGGCGCGCCTGGGCATCTACGCCGAGTTCCACTACCACCCCGAAGGCGCGGACCTCGGCTTCGACCCCGAGTTTCCCGGCACCGACGACGCGTCGGCGCCCCGCATGCGGGTGAAGAACATCAACAACCTGCTGCACTTCGAGGTCGCCGACGCGGGGCTGTCGCCGACGCGGTGGCAGGCCGATGCCTTCCCGGGGCCTTTCCGCGACCGCATCACCGTCGTCCACGACGGCATCGATACCGCCGCGCTCGCGCCGAACCCCGGCGTCAAGCTCGCGCTCGACGGCCACGAGCTCACGCGCGCCGACGAAGTGGTCACGTTCGTGAACCGCAACCTCGAGCCCTACCGCGGCTATCACGTGTTCATGCGCAGCCTGCCCACGTTGCTGCGCGAGCGCCCGAACGCGCGCGTCCTGATCGTTGGCGGCACCGCGACCGGCTACGGCCGCGCGCCGCCGCAGGGTACGACGTGGCGCGACGTGTTCCTGGCCGAAGTGCGGCCGCGGCTTCGCGAGGAGGACCTCAAGCGCATCCATTTCCTCGGCAGCCTGCCGTACGACAAGTTCGTCGCGCTGCTGCAGCTGTCCACGGTGCACGTGTACCTCACGTACCCGTTCGTGCTGAGCTGGAGCCTGCTCGAGGCGATGAGCATCGGCTGCGCAGTGGTGGCCAGCGACACGGCGCCCGTGCGCGAAGCCATCCGCGACGGCGACAACGGCGTGCTGGTGCCGTTCTTCGAGCCCGAACGATTGGCCGGCGAAATCGCACGCCTGCTGGCGGATCCGGCTGCACGCGGCCGCCTCGGGGCGAAAGCCCGCTCCGATGTCATCGAACGCTACGACCTGCTCACCCGCTGCCTGCCCGCGCAGGTGGCCTGGGTGGAAGGACTCGCCCGCTAGCGTTTGCCGGACTTGGTGCGCTTGCGTGCTTCCGCGCGCCGCTGGGCGCGGTTCTTCGGCAGCTGCGGCTGGGGCAGGCCGTCGCTGACGAGCGCACGCAACTGGCCGGCCAGCGCATCCGCGAACTGGCCTCGCAGCAGCCGCTCCTTCAGGGCAGCCAGGGCTTCGCCGCCGTAGCCCTCGGCCTCCACCTGCGCGATCAGCGTCTGCGCGTCGGCCATCCGCCCGGCCTCGATATCGGCGGCAATCGAGGCGAGCAGGGCGGGGTCGGGTTGCTTGGTGGTGTCCGGCATCACACGATTATCGAAAAATGCGGATGGACCCCGGGATATTCATATAGGAAGCACTACAATCCCGCCTTCCTATATGAATGCCCAGCTGACCATCGCCCTGGACACGACGCCGGAGCAGACCGAGCGCCTGATCGCGCTGCAGGCCGCCTTTGCGCAGGCGTGCAATGCGCTGGCGCCGCTGGTGCAGCAGACCCGCACCTGGAACCGCGTCACGCTGCACCACCTGGCCTACCGCATGCTGCGCGAGCGGTTTCCGCACATCGGCTCGCAAATGGCCTGCAACGCCATCTATTCCGTGTCGCGCACCAGCCGCCAGGTTTTCCAGCACCCGGGCAGCCCGTTCAACATCGCGCGCCTGGGCGATCGCAAGCTGCCGCTGCTGAACTTCACCGGGACGGCGCCGGTGTATTTCGACCGCCACACGATCAGCGTGCGCAACAAGAAGCTTTCCATGTACACGCTCGACGGCCGCATGCATTTCAGCCTGGCGCTGCACCCGGAGGCGGAGGCCGCCTTCCACGAGCGCAAGTTACGTGAAATCGTGCTTTCGCGGGATGCGCAACAGCGCTTTCATTTGACATTCTCGTTCTCCGCGCCCGAAGAAGACGCGGAGCCGGCGGCGGCAATGCCCGCCGCGCTGCCCGATTACGTGATGGTGGAGGCCACGCAATGACACCGGTACGCCCCGGGCCCTCGGGCCCTTCGGAGCTGCGCGAAGCGCTCGAATCGCTCAAGCCCACCTTCCTGCGCGTGTTCTGGTTCAGCGTGCTGGCGAGCCTGCTCGTGCTCATGCCCAGCTGGTACATGCTGGAGGTCTACGACCGCGTCGTGAACAGCCGCAACCACCTCACGCTCACGATGCTGACGCTCATCCTGCTCGCGGCCTTCGTGCTGATGGAGGTGCTGGAGTGGGCGCGCGCCGAGATGATGACGGCGGCCGGCATCGCCTTCGACACGCGCCTGCGCGATCGCGTCTTCACCGCCATGTTCGAGGCCAACCTGCGCAAGCTGCCCGGCGCCACCGCGCAGCCCATGAACGACCTGCGCACGATCCGCGAGTTCCTGCCGTCGCCCGCGCTGCTGGCCGCGCTCGAGGCGCCGGTGTCGATCGTGTTCCTCGCCATCCTGTTCGCCATCCACCCGGTGCTCGGGTGGTCCGCGCTGGTCGGCGCACTCGTGCAGGCGCTCATTGGCTGGCTCAACGAGCGCGGCACCAAGCCGCCGCTGGTGATGGCCAACCGCATCGCGATCGAGGCGCAGCAATATGCCGACGGTTCCCTGCGCAACGCGCAGGTGATCGAGTCCATGGGCATGATCAAGGACATCCACCGCCGCTGGATGGTCAAGCAGCGCATGTTCCTCAACCTGCAGGCCGTGGCTTCGGACAAGGCCGGCGTGTGGCAGGCGCTCGGCAAGTTCACCTCGATCACGCTGTCCTCGGCGCTGCTCGGCCTGGGCGCGTGGCTGCTCCTGCGCAACGACCTGCGCGGCGGCGGCGGCATGATGATCGTGGGCTCCATCCTCGGCGGCCGCGTGCTGCAGCCGGCGCTGGTGGTCGTGGGCCAGTGGCGCAGCGTCGTGAACTTCCGCGATGCCTGGCGCCGGCTGGACCAGATGCTCTCCTTCCTTCCGCCGCCGGCGGAAACGATGAAGCTGCCCGCTCCGCGTGGCGCGCTGGTGGTCGAGGGCCTGATGGCCGGCGCGCCCAACAGCCAGGCCATGATCCTGCGCGGCGTGCAGTTCGCCGTCTCGCCGGGCGAGGCGGTCGCGGTGGTCGGCCCGTCCGCCTCCGGCAAGACCACGCTCGCGCGGCTGCTCGTGGGCCTGTGGCCCGCCGCTTCCGGCAAGGTGCGCCTCGACGGCGTGGACGTGTTCACGTGGGACAAGTCGCAGCTCGGGCCGCACATCGGCTATCTGCCGCAAGGCATCGAGCTGTTCGACGGCACCATCGCCGAGAACATCGCGCGCTTCGGGCAGGTGGAGCCGCACAAGGTTGAGGCCGCCGCGAAGCTCGTGGGCGTGCATGAATTCATCCTGGCCCTGCCGCAGGGCTACGACACGCCGGTCGGCCATGAAGGCGCCGTGCTCTCCGGCGGCCAGCGCCAGCGCATCGCGCTCGCGCGCGCCCTGTACGGGGACCCGGTCTTCGTCGTGCTGGACGAACCGAATTCCAGCCTCGACGACGCGGGCGACGCAGCCCTCGCGTCTGCCGTCACGGAGATGAAGAAGCGCGGCACCACGTTCGTCGTCATGACGCACCGCACGAGCATCCTCGCCGTCGTGGACAAGATGCTCGTCCTGCGCGACGGCCAGGCGCAGGCCTTCGGCCCGCGCGACGAAGTGCTGCAGGCCATCGCCCGCGCCGCGCAGGCGCATGCACAGCAGGCGCCCGCACGTCCCGCGAACCCCTTCACCGCAGCCGTGGCCTGACCATGAAAACGCCCCAGTTCTTCCAGCGCAGCGAGCTCGGCCAGACCCTCTGGGTCTTCCGCCGCGAATTCATCATCGTCGGCGTCCTCAGCGCCATCGTGAACGTGCTGATGCTCGCGCCCACGCTGTACATGATGCAGGTCTACGACCGCGTGCTGGTCAGCTACAGCGAGGTCACGCTGATGGCCGTGTCGCTGATCACGCTCTTCCTCTTCGGCGTGCTCGCATTCTCCGAGCGCATCCGCTCGCAGGTGCTGGTGGGCGCCGGCATGCGGCTGGACGAGCGCCTGGGCACTCGCGTGTTCAACGCGAGCTTCGAGTCGTACCTGGGCCAGGCCACCGCAAGCCCCTCGCGCGCGTTCAACGACCTGATCGAGATCCGCCAGTTCCTCACCGGCATCGGCATCTTCGCGCTGTTCGACGCGCCGTGGGCGCCGGTCTACATCGCCGTCACTTTCGTCATGCACCCGCTGCTGGGCATCACCTGCCTGGTGTTCGCGGTCTTCCAGGGGCTGCTCGCGTGGTACGGCCACCGCAACAGCCAGGAGCCCACCGAGGCGGCCGTGAAGGCCAACCAGCAGTCGCAGGCCTACCTGCAGAGCAAGCTGCGCAACGCCGAAGTGCTGGAGTCGATGGGCATGATCCCCAACCTGGCCGCGCGCTGGCGCAAGCTGCACGCAGGCGCGCTCGAGACGACGGCGCACTCGCAGGACCGGGCCCACCGTATCAACGCGATCAGCAAGTTCCTGCGCTACTCGCAGCAGTCGCTCGCGCTCGGCGCCGGCGCGCTGCTCGTGATCGACGGGCAGCTCTCGCCCGGCGGCATGATCGCGGCCAACGTGCTGATGACGCGTGCCCTCGCGCCCATCGACATGCTGGTGAGCACCTGGCGCGGCTTCGTGAGCGCGCGTGGCGCCTACCTGCGCCTCGAAAGCCTGCTGAACGAATATCCCGAGCAGGACCCCGGCCTCAAACGGGTCGCGCCCAGCGGCGCCGTGGCGCTGCGGGACGTGTTCGCCACCGCGCCGCACCGCGCCGAGCCGATCCTCAAGAACGTGTCGCTCGACCTGCCCGCGGGCACCGTCGTCGGCATCGTCGGCCCGTCCGGCTCGGGCAAGTCCACGCTCGCGCGCACGATGGTGGGCATCTGGCCCAACGTGTCCGGCGAGGTGCTGCTGGATGGCCTGCCCGTGGCCGGCTGGGACCGCGTGCAGCTCGGCCCGCACATCGGCTACCTGCCGCAGGACGTGGAGCTCTTCGACGGCACGATCGCCGAGAACATCGCGCGCTTCGGCCAGCTCGATTCGGACAAGGTGATCGAGGCGGCGCGCGCCGCCGGCCTGCACGAGATGATCCTGCGCTTCCCCAAGGGCTACGACATGCCCATCGGCGAGGCGGGCGGCCTGCTCTCCGGCGGGCAGCGCCAGCGCATCGGCCTGGCGCGGGCGATCTACGGCACGCCGGCCCTCGTGGTGCTCGACGAGCCCAACGCCAACCTCGACGAGGCGGGTGAAGCGGCGCTGGCGCGCGCGGTGCAGGAGCTCAAGGCGAAAGGCCGCACGGTGGTGCTCGTGACGCACCGGCCGTCGGCGCTCGCCGCCTGCGACCGCATCGTGATGCTGCGCAATGGCGAAGTGGCGATGCAGGGCCCGCGCGAGGAAGTGCTCGCCGCGCTGCGCCCGCCCGCGCCGGCCGCGCCGGCCGCGGGTGCACTGCCCAACGCGGCATGACAAGACAGAACGGGTGAAAGACATGGCAACGAACGAAAACACCACCGACCTCAAGGAAGCCCTCGTGCAGGGCATGGGCCCGGACGCCGGCGACGACGCCGCGCGGCTGCTCGCGGGCGACCGCAGCCGCGCGAACCGCATCGCGCTGTACGCGCTGGGCATCTTCTTCGGCGGCTTCCTGCTCTGGGCCGCGTTCGCGCCGCTCGACGAAGGCGTGCCGAGCATGGGTAACGTGGCGATCGACACCAAGCGCAAGGCCGTGCAGCACCAGACTGGCGGCATCGTGAAGGAAGTGCACGTGCGCGAGGGCGACGTGGTCAAGGAAGGCCAGCTGCTGATGCGCCTCGATTCGGCGGTCGCCAAGGCCAACTTCGAAGCGACGCGCCAGCGCTACCTCGGCCTGCGCGCGATCCAGGCGCGGCTGCTCGCGGAGCAGTCGGGCGCCGACAAGATCACGTTCCACCCCGACCTCGTGGCGGCGTCCACCGACCCGCTGATCAAGGGGCAGGTCATGACGCAGGAGCAGCTGTTCCAGTCGCGCCGCGCCGCGCTGCGCGCCGACCTGCAGGGCATCCAGGAGAGCATCCAGGGCCAGGAGGCGCTGGTGCAGGCCTACCAGAGCATGCTGGCCAGCCGCAAGAGCCAGATGGGGCTGCTGAACGAGGAGCTGAACAACACGCGCGGCCTCGTGAAGGAAGGCTACGCGCCGCGCAACCGCCAACTGGAGCTGGAGCGCAGCCAGGCGGAGATGAATTCGGCGCAGGCGGAGCTGCTGGGCAACATCACGCGCGCGCAGCGCGCGATCGCGGAGCTGCGCCAGCGCTCGATCCAGCGGCAGCAGGAATACCGCAAGGAGGTCGAGACGCAGCTGACCGACGTGGCGCGCGACGTGACCTCGGAGGAGGGCAAGTACGTCGCGCTGCAGCAGGACCTGGAGCGCATCGACATCAAGTCGCCCGCCGCCGGCCAGGTCGTGGGGCTGGGTGCGCAGACGGTGGGCGGCGTCGTCCAGCCCGGCCAGAAGCTGATGGACATCGTGCCCACCGACGAGCCCCTGGTGCTGGAGACGCGCGTGGCGCCGCACATGATCGACCGCGTGCACGAGGGCATGCCCGTCGACGTGCGCTTCTCGGCGTTCGCCCACTCGCCGCAACTGGTCGTGCAGGGCAAGCTCATCTCCATCTCGAAGGACCTGATCACCGAGCAGCAGACCGGCCAGAGCTTCTACCTCGCGCGTGCCACCGTCACGCCGGAGGGCATGAAGAAGCTGGGCAAGCGCCGCATGCAGCCGGGCATGCCGGTGGAAGTGGTGTTCACGACGGGCGAGCGCTCGCTGCTGACGTACCTGCTCAATCCGCTGACCAAGCGCGTCGCCGCGGCGATGAAGGAGGAGTGAGCGTGCCCGCCATGCCCATCCGCACCTTCGCGCGCGGCGCGCTCGCCCTCGCGCTCGCCGCCGTGCTCGCGCCTGCCGGCGCCATCGACCTGTCGCAGGCCTACCGCGCCGCGCTGGACAACGACTCGACGATCCGTGCCGCGCGCGCCAACGCCGCCGCGCGGCGCGAGCGCCTGCCGCAGTCGCGCGCGCAGTTGCTGCCGCAGGTGGCGGTGAGCGCCTCGCGCTTTCGCAACATCCTCGACCAGCGCGCGCCGAACTTCCTGGGCCAGGAGACCGAGAACCACCAGGTCTACACGAGCTCGAACGAGACGCTGCAGGTGCGCCAGCCGATCTTCCGCGCCGCGCTGTTCGCCGACTACAAGCAGGCGCAGGCCATCGTCGACGACGCCAACGCGCAACTGGACAAGCAGGAGCAGGAGCTCGTGGTGCGCGTCGGCGGCGCGTATTTCGAGGCGCTGCTCGCCGAGGACCAGCTGCAGCTCGTGCAGGCGCAGAAGGCGGCCTACACCGGCCAGCTCGACGCCGCGCGCAAGCGCATGGCGGCCGGCGCCGGCACGCGCACCGACATCGACGAGGCGCAGGCGCGCCTGGACATGACCATCGCGCAGGAGCTCGAACTGAAGCAGGCCGTCGACCTGGCGCGCCGCCAGCTCGAGGCCCTGGTCGAGATGCCGCTGGGCAAGCTCGCCACGCTCGACGCCGCCGCGCTGCGCCTGGCGCGGCCCGAGCCGGACAGCGTGGACCCGTGGACCGAAACGGCGGTGGAGAACAGCCCCGAGATCCGTTCGCTGCGCGCCCAGGTCGAAGCGGCCCGCTACGAAGTGCAGAAGGCCCGCGCCGGCCACCTGCCGACGCTCGATGCCGTCGCGCAGGTGTCGCGCAGCGAGAGCGACACCATCACCAACATCAACCAGCGCAACAACGTCAAGGCGATCGGCGTGCAGCTGAACGTGCCGCTGTACACCGGCGGCTACGTCAGCTCGCAGGTGCGCCAGGCGCTGGCCGACCTGGAGCGGCTGGAGAACACGCTGGAGGCCACGCGGCGCGACCTCGCGGTGCGCGTGCACCGCGAGTTCCGCGGCGTCACCGAGGGCGTGCTGAAGGTGCAGGCACTCGAGGTCGCCGTGCGCTCCGCGGAGCAGGCCGTCACCTCCAGCCGCCGCAGCTTCGAGGCCGGCAGCCGCACGCTGCTGGACATCCTCAACGCGCAGCAGCAGTACGCAACCGCCGTGCGCGACCTCTCGCAGGCGCGCTACGTCTACCTCATCTCCCGCGTGCGCTTGCAGGCGCTCGCGGGCGGCCCCCGCACGACCGTGCTCGACGAGATCAATGCCTGGCTCAAGCCCTGAACCGAAGTACCCCATGAACGCAGATTTCCATGCGGTCACGCGCGAGCGCCACGCGCAGCGCAGCTGGCGCAAGTTTTCCTCCTACCAATGGGCGGCCGGCGCGAACCTCGTGCCGATCGTCGCACCGGAGCTCGCCACGGCCGCCATGCACCTGCCGATCGGCTTCGTGCACAAGGAGGGCGAACCGCCGCTGACCGTGGCCGTGCTCGGCTTCGAGCCGGGCGTCAACCTGTTCGTCGCGGCCGACGGCCGCTGGCTCGGCGGCTACGTGCCCGCCATGCTGCGCATGCGCCCCTTCGCGCTGCTGCCCGCGCCGGACGGCAAGCTCGTGCTGTGCGTGGACGAGGCCGCGGGCGAGGTGCGCGAACTGCCGGGCGCACCCGGCACCGAGCCTTTCTTCACGCCTGAAGGCGAACTCGCGCCGGCCGTGAAGCAGGTGATGGAGTTCGTCTCGCGCGTCGAGGACAACAAGGCGCCGACGGCGGCGGCCGCGGCCGCCCTCAAGGAGCACGGCCTGCTCGTGCCGTGGAAGATCACGCTGCAGACCGACGCGGGGCCGCGCGAGGTCGAGGGCCTCCTCAAGGTGGAGGAGGCGAAGATCGCCGGGCTGCCCGACGAAGCCTTCCTTGCGCTGCGCCGGGCCCATGCTTTACCGCTGCTTTACGCACACCTGCTATCCAGCCAGAACATGCCCCTGCTCGGCCAGCTCGCGCGGGCCCGCGCGGCCGCCCTCAAGCAACAAAACGTGATGCCTGTCACCGCCAACGGCGAACTTGACCTTTCCTTCATGAACGGCGGTGATACTCTGCGCTTCTCCTGAGCAGACGCAGTACCCCATGGCCACCCCGACCACCGGCACCGACGCCGTTTCGGTGCCGCTCACAGGCAACACCGCGGTCGATTCGCTGCTGTACGGCAACAAGTGGGCTTCGCCGGTCCTCACGTACAGCTTCCCGAACACGTCCAGCCAGTGGTCGACGAACAGCGTCACCGGCTATCCCGTCTCCTTCTCCAGCGAGCCGTACAGCCCCTTCTTCACGGCCTTCGGGGCCGCGGCCCAGGTGGCCGCGCGCTCGGCCCTGCAGAAGTGGGCGAACGTCGCGCGCCTCACGCTGGCCGAGACCGCCGACAGCGGCAACAACGTCGGCGACATCCGCTTCGCGTTCACGGATGTCGGCAATGCGCAGGCGCATGCCTATTCGCCGGGCGTCGCCATCGGCGGCGACGTGTGGTTCAGCTACTCCGAGCGCAACCGCTCGTTCGCCGAAGGCTCGTACGACTACATGACGCTGGTGCACGAGACCGGCCATGCGCTGGGGCTCAAGCACAACTTCAGCGGCGTGAGCGGAAACGGCACGGTGCTCACCGGGGCGCTCGACAACCAGAGCTACACGATCATGTCGTACGCCGCGCTGGCGGGCGACCAGGACACGGACTTCACGTACCGGCCCACCACGCCGATGCGCCTGGACATCCAGGCCATGCAGTACCTGTACGGCGCCAACACCGACTACAACGCCGGCAACACCGCTTACATCTACGCCCAGAACGCCGACTACCACCAGACGATCTGGGACGGCGGCGGCATCGACGGCATCAGTTACAGCGGCCTGGACAACGCCGTGATCGACCTGCGCGCCGGCAGCGGCTCGATGCTCGGCAACGCGGTGTACGTGATCAACTCCTTCGGCACCCGGCTGCAGCAGGTTTCCAATGTGTGGATTGCCGACAACGTCACCATCGAGAACGGCACGGGCGGCGGCGGCAACGACCGGTTGACGGGCAACGCCGTGGCCAACAAGCTCGACGCCGGCGCCGGCAACGACACGCTCACCGGGGCGGGCGGCTACGACCGCATCGAGGGGGGCACGGGCACCGACACGGCGGTCTTCAGCGGCGCCGCTTCCGACTACCTGGTCCTCTTCAACGCCGCGACCGGCCGCTACAGCGTGGGCGACCGCCTCGGCCTGCCGCGCGACGCCGTCGACGTGGTCTCCGGCGTCGAGCAGTTCCAGTTCAGCGACGGCGCCCGGGCGGTCGGGAGCCTGACGCTGGGCACGGCGGTGACCGGCAACGCCCGCACCGTGCTGGGCGTCAGCGAGGCCTTTTACGGCTTCGGCCCCGGCACCTCCCAGTACAGCTCCTCCCTCGCCACCGTCACGAGCCAGGGAGCCTCGGCTTTCGCCATCGGGGTGGGGCAGGCCTTCATGGGGGTGGCCGCCGCCACGCTGGCACAGGATGTGCTCACCCGGCTGGCGGTGGAAACCAACACATTGGGCGGCCCGGACCCCGCCGCGAGCTACGCGGCCATCCGGGACGCGCTCGCGACCATCTTTAGCGTGTACAGTGACGCCCGTGGCCAAGTGGTCCTGAACCTGATCAACCTGCTCGCAGGCCTTGAAACGGACACGGTGTACGGGCAGGCGGCCGCGACGGTCACGAACCGCCTGACGATGGATTACAACAACCTCGGCCCGATCGCCCTCGTGGGGACGGCGGCGGAGCCCGGGGCCTGAAGAAGAAACAGTGGACACCGCGCGCGGCATAACCATTTCGATAGTCAGTCACGCACAAGGCGACATGGTCGAGCAGCTGCTGGGCCAGCTCGCCCGCTGGCATGACGGCGTCATCAGCGAAGTCATCATCACGCACAACGTGCCCGAGAACGGCGTGAACATGGGCCGGCTCAAGTGCGACTTCCTGGTGACCGAGCTGCACAACCCCCGGCGCATGGGTTTCGGGGCCAACCACAACCAGGCCTTCCGCCACTGCCGCAGCAGCCACTTCTGCGTGCTCAACCCCGACATCGAGCTGCTCGGCCCGGGCGTCTGGCGCGCGCTGCTCGACGCCTCGGGCGACAACCCGCAGGCCTGCGTCTACCCGCCCCTGATGAACGTGGACGGCTCCAAGCAGGACAGCGAGCGCGAGGTGCCCACGCTGTCGTCGCTGTGGCGCCGCCACGCGCTGCGGCGCCAGGAAAACCGGGTCGACTGGGTCAGCGCCGCCTTCTGGCTGCTGCCGTCCGACCTGTTCTCGCGCATGGGCGGCTTCGACGAGGGCTACTTCATGTACTGCGAGGACGCCGACTTCTGCCTGCGCCTGCAACTTGCCGGCGGCGAGCTGCAGAAGGCAGGCCCGCCGGTGGTCCACGAGGCCGCCCGCTCCAGCCGTCGCCAGCCCCAGCGCTTCGTCTGGCATGTCAACAGCCTGCTGCGCCTATGGCGCCAGCCCGTGCTCAACGAATATCTGCGCTGGACGGGGGCGCTGCAAGGGCAGCGTACATGACCGATGTGAGCAGGATCGAGCCGCGCGAGAAGGCCGAGATCCTCGCGCAGGCACTGCCCTACATCCGCCGCTTCCATGGCAAGACCATGGTGATCAAGTACGGCGGCAACGCGATGACGGACCCCGAGCTGCAGGCCGACTTCGCCGAGGACGTGGTGCTGCTCAAGCTGGTGGGCATGAACCCCGTGGTGGTCCACGGCGGCGGGCCGCAGATCGAGCAGGCGCTCAACAAGCTGGGCAAGAAGGGCACCTTCATCCAGGGCATGCGTGTCACCGACGCCGAGACGATGGAAGTCGTCGAGTGGGTGCTCGCGGGCGAGGTGCAGCAGGACATCGTCGGCCTGATCAACCAGGCCGGCGGCAAGGCCGTGGGCCTCACCGGCCGCGACGGCGGGCTGATCCGCGCGCGCAAGCTCAAGATGGTCGACGCCAAGGACCCGACGAAGGAGCACGACGTCGGCCAGGTGGGCGACATCGTCTCGATCGATCCGTCGGTGGTGAAGGCGCTGCAGGACGACCAGTTCATCCCCGTCATCAGCCCCATCGGCTTCGGCGAGTCGAACGAGAGCTACAACATCAACGCCGACGTCGTGGCCAGCAAGCTGGCCGAGGTGCTGCGCGCCGAGAAGCTGATGCTGCTGACCAACACGCCGGGCGTACTGGACAAGCAGGGCAAGCTCCTCACCGACCTGTCGGCCCGCGAGATCGACGAGCTCTTCGCCGACGGCACCATCTCGGGCGGCATGCTGCCCAAGATCAGCGGCGCGCTGGACGCCGCCAAGGCCGGCGTGAACGCCGTGCACATCATCGACGGCCGCGTGCCGCATGCCATGCTGCTGGAGATCCTCACGGACCAGGCCTACGGCACGATGATCCGCAGTCATTGAGCCGCTACTGGACCGGCTTGCCGTAAACGGTTGCGTTGATGTAAGCGGCCAGGTCCGCGAGCTGCGCATCCGTCAGGTCCGAGAACTGCCCCATGGGCGGCGTGCCGAAGTTGTTGTTGATCGCGAAGCGGATCAAGGACGGGTCCCCGTTGCTCGATGCGGTGCCGGCCGCCTGCCGGATCAGGGCGAAGCCGCTGCCGGTTCCCGGCGTGGGCCCGTGGCACAGGTCGCAGGTGTAGCCCGCGCTGCCCCGGAACGTCGTGTACAGCGTGCGGCCGTTCGCCGCTGACGGCCCGCAGGTGAACACCGCGCACGAGAACGCCGCGAGCGAGCCCACCTTGATGATCTGCCCGCCCGTGACCGGCCCCAGGACGTAGACGTCGCCGAACGCGACGCCGATGGCGTTGCCGGTGGCCGGGTAGACGCGGTAGACGAAGGGGTCCGCCGTGCGATTGGGCTGCGCCGAAGGCGCGAAGAAGGCCGGGAACTGGCGTTCCGCCCAGTCCATCAGCTCGGTGGCCGTGGGCGTGCGCAAGGCCTGTTGCGCCTGCGCAGCGGCCCGCAGCGCGGTCACGGGGGTGGCGGGTGGCGGTGCGGGTTCGTCGCTGCCCCCGCCGCAGCCTGCCAGCAACAGCGCGGCGGCCATGACGAACATCCCGAATGTGCGCGTGGTGAACTGCATGCTAACTTCCCTTCCTGAGATGAAACGGCTGTTCGCTGCCCTGCTTTCGCTCCCGCTCGCGGCCCTCGCCCTGGCGCCGGGCGAGCCCGCGCCCGCGTTCGAACTGCCGGGCCCCGACGGCGCGATGGTGCGGCTGGCGGACTTCAAAGGCAAGACGGTTTACCTCGATTTCTGGGCTTCGTGGTGCGTGCCGTGCCGGCAGTCGTTCCCCTGGATGAACGACATGCAGGCGCGCTACGGCGACCGGAACCTGCGCGTCATCGGCATCAACGTGGACAAGCGCGCTTCGGATGCAGGGAAGTTCCTGGACAGGACCCCTGCGAAATTCCAGGTCGCGTTCGACCCCGCCGGGAACGCGCCGCGCGCTTACGACGTCAAGGCCATGCCGTCGTCCGTGCTCGTCGGCCCGGACGGGCGGGTGCTGGCCGTGCACCGGGGCTTCTCGGAGGAGGACAAGGCGCCTCTCGAAGCCCGCATCCGCGAGGCGCTGGGGGTGAAGTGATGAAGAAGTCCTGGCTCGTCGTCTTCGCCGTCGTGCTGCTGCCCGGATGCGCCATCCGCCCCGTGGAGGCGTGGGAGAAGGGCAACCTCGCGAAGCCGGCCATGCGCTTCGACGCCGACCCGCTGGACGCGAAGTTCACGCAGCACACCTACACGAGCCGCGAGGCAGCCAGTGGCGGCACCGGCGTGGGCGGGGGCGGTTGTGGCTGCAACTGAGGGGCCTTCGCGGATCCTCGCGGCGACGATGGTGTTGCCGGGGCTTGCCGCCGTGTCGGGCGCGGCGCGCGCCGAGGAAGCGCCCGCGCAGGGCGTCGTCGCGCTCAAGTACGGGCACTACGAAGATTCGCAGCCGGGCCTGGACCGCATCCGCGTGCGCTCGCCGCATGTGTACGTGATGGCGCCCATCGCCGGGAAGTGGTCGCTCGAAGGCTCGCACGTGGTCGACAGCGTGTCGGGCGCGACACCTCGCTTGCACACGTTCACCACCGGCGCCACGCGCATGACGGAGCGGCGCAAGGCGACCGACGTGAAGGTCACGCGCTACTTCCCGCGCGCGTCCGTCTCCGGCACCCTCGCGTATTCGGACGAGCGCGATTACGAGTCGAAGGCCGCCGGCCTCGAGGCGCGCTTCTCCACCGACGACAACAACCGCACCTTCATCGTCGGCCTCGGCCATGCCGAGGACCGCATCGACACCACCGGCACCGGCGGCAGCGTACGCGACCGGCATCGGCGCACGACGGAACTGCAGCTCGGGCTCACGCAGGTGCTCACGCCGGACGACACCGCGCAGTTCCTCTACACGCGCGTTCACGGCCGCGGCTACTACGACGACCCGTACAAGGACTTCGACCGCCGCCCCGACAGGCGCGACGCCGACATCCTGCTTGCCCGCTGGAACCGTCATGTGGAGCGCTTCGACGCCGCCTTGCGCGTGCACTGGCGCTACTACCGCGACGGCTTCGGCGTGCGCGCCCACACGCTCGGCGCCGAATGGGCGCAGCCGCTCGCGTCGTGGACGATCACGCCGGGCCTGCGCTGGTACCGGCAGACGGCCGCCGACTTCTGGTTCGCGCCGGTGGCGGATGCCACCGGCCGCTTGAGCGACCTCGAAACGCGCCGCTTCGCCATCCGCCTCACCGGCCTGCATTCCGCCGATGCGCGCCTTGCTGCCTTCCACGCGTGGACGGTGTCGCTCAAGCTAGCCTACGACTTCAACGCGGACAACACGGTCGACTTCAAGGTGGACCACTACCGCACCTCGCCGGGTGCGGGGCTCGACCCGCTGCGCGCACGCTTCCTGCAGCTGGGTTACACGCACCGCTTCTGATGGCCGCGCTGCGGTCGCTCAAGTTCGACTTCGAATGCATGGCCTCGCCATGCGAGATCGCGATCGAGGGCCGGGGCGAGAAGCAGATGCGGTGCGGCGCACAGGCGGCCATCGACGAAGTGCGGCGCATCGAGGCGAAGTTCTCGCGGTACCTCGCATCGAGTGTCGTGTCGCGAATCAACGAACGGGCGGGGGGCGAGCCCGAGGCGGTCGACGAGGAGACCGCATCGCTTCTCGCCTTCGCTGCGCAGCTGTGGGAGGCGAGCGACGGCTTGTTCGACATCACGTCGGGCGTGCTGCGCAAGGCCTGGGACTTCCGCAACGCACGCGTGCCCACGCAGCCGCAACTCGATGCGCTGCTGCCCTTCGTCGGCTGGCAGCAGGTGGAACTGCGCGGGCGCGAAGTGCGCCTGCCGCGCGCCGGCATGGAGATCGACTTCGGCGGCTTCGGCAAGGAATACGCCGCGGACCGCGCGGCGGCCGTACTGCTCGAATCAGGCCTGCAGCACGCGCTCGTCAACCTCGGTGGCGACATCCACGTGCTGGGCCCGCATGCCGACGGTTCGCCATGGCAGGTCGCCGTCGAACGCCCGCGCCCCGGCGGCGAGGGGCCGCTGGCCACGCTGCCGCTCGCACGCGGCGGCATTGCCACCAGCGGCGACTACGAGCGCGCGTTCGAACTCGATGGCCGCCGCTATTGCCACATCCTCGACCCGCGCACCGGTTGGCCCGTCACCGCGTGGCAGTCGATCACGGTGACCGCCGCCAACACCACCACTGCCGGTGCGCTATCCACCACGGCCATGCTCATGGGCGAGGCCGCCGCCGACTGGCTCGACGCGCAAGGCGCCGCGTGGCTCGGGGTCCGCTGCGACGGGAGCCTCATTGTCCGGCACGAGCGACAATAGAGCCTGGAGACAAGAACCCCAAGGACCCCCATGCGCCTGCTGCTGGTGGAAGACGACGTGATGGTGGCCAGCGGCATCAAGCTGGGGCTCACCAATGCCGGCTATGCGGTGGACTGGGTGGGCAGCGGCGAGCGCGCGGAGGAGGTGCTGCGCACCGAGGTGTTCGACGCCGCGATCATCGACATCGGCCTGCCCAACATGGACGGCCTGGAGCTCACCAAGCGGCTGCGCCGGCCCGACATGGCCAACAGCGCGATGCCGGTGCTGATCCTCACCGCGCGCGACGCGCTGCAGGACCGCGTGCAGGGCCTGGACCTCGGCGCCGACGACTACATGGTCAAGCCCTACGAGTTGCCCGAGCTGCTGGCGCGCCTGCGCGCGCTGCTGCGCCGCTCGCAGGCTGCCACTTCCGCCGTCCTTGCCTTCGGCCCCATCGAGCTGGACACCGCCAACCGGCGCGCCACCGCGCGCAAGGACACCGGCGAGGCCGTGCCCATCGAGCTCGGCCCGCGCGAATGGACGGTGATGGAGTACCTGTTGATCAACGCCCCCAAGCCCGCCAGCAAGGAGAAGCTGCTGCAGGCGCTGACCGGCTGGGACAAGGAGATCACGCCCAACGCGGTGGAGGTGTACATCTCGCGCCTGCGCGGCAAGCTCGAGCCCTATGGCGTGGCGCTGCGTTCGATCCGCGGCTTCGGCTACCGCCTCGAGCTGCGCGGCCAAGAGCAGCAGTGAACCTCGGGTTTGCGCCCTCGCAGGGGGTGACATCCGGCCTGCGGCGGCGGCTGCTGGTCATGCTGATCGTGCCGCTGGTGCTCCTCGCGCTGGCCAACGCATGGTTCGACTACCAGTCCGCGGAAAACGTCGGCAGCAAGCAGGACCAGCAGTTGCTGGCACTGGTGCCCCTCGTGGCGGACTCGGTGATCGCCGCCGGGACCAGCAAGGCCGACCCGCCCGTCCTGCTGCTCGCCCCCGCGGTGGAGGAGTTCCTGAAGGACCGTCCGGGCTATTCCGCGTACGCCATCCTCGACCCGGACGGCAAGGTCCTGCACGGCGAACCCCGGCTCGCGGGGCAGGTACCGTCCGCGCAGGAGCCGGAGCTGCACAGCGAGGAGAGTTCCGGCATCACCTGGCGCATCGCGCGCCAGCGCCAGCAAAGCGTGCTGGGCGAGATCGTGGTCGTGGTCGCCGACGCGTCGGACCCGCGCCAGCAATGGGCGCGCGCCATCCTCATCAAGGTGCTCCTGCCCAACCTGGTGCTGATCGCCGCGGCGGCTTTTGCGGTGCGCTTCGCGGTCGAGCAGGCGCTGCGGCCGCTGCTGGCGCTGAAGGACGCGGTGGAGCGCCGCTCGCCGCGCGACCTGAGCGCGCTGGACGAGAGTGCGTCGCCCGAGGAGGTGCGGCCGCTCGTGCAGTCGCTCAACCGCCTTTTCGGGCTGGTGAACGCGCAGGCCGAGGGCCAGCGGCGCTTCATCGCCGACGCCGCCCACCAGCTGCGCACGCCCCTGGCCGCGCTGCAGGCGCAGGTGGAGGCGTGGGCCCAGGCCGCGCAGGGCAAGCCGCCGGGCGGCGAGCTCCCGCTGCCCGTCGAGCAGGTACAGCGGCTGCGCGGTGCGACCCGCCGCACGTCGCAGCTGGCCAACCAGCTGCTCGCGCTGTCGCGCGCCGATGCCCGCGCCATGGAAGCGCAGCCGATGCAGCGGGTGGACCTCAAGGAGCTGTGTGAGACGCAGCTGGAGCACCAGCTGGACGCGGCGGCCGCCAAGAGCATCGACCTCGGCGTGGAGCTCGAACCCGTGCAGGTGACTGGCCACGACTGGCTGCTGCGCGAGCTGCTCGGCAACCTCGTGGACAACGCCATCAAGTACACGCCGGAGGGCGGCACGGTCACCATCCGCTGCGGCCGGCGCGGCGACGCGGCGTTCCTCGAAGTGGAAGACGACGGCCCGGGCGTGCCGCCTGGGGAACGCGCGCATGTGCTCGAACGCTTCTATCGCGTGCAGGGCACGCAAGGCGAGGGCACCGGGTTGGGCCTTGCCATCGCGGAGGAGATCGCGCGGGTGCACCACAGCCACCTGCAACTGCGCGAAGGACGCGACGGGCGCGGCCTGCGGATCACATTGACTTTCCCTTCGGGGTAAGTGCGCACTTGGCCGCTACGCCAACCGCCGCGCCACGCGCACCCGGGGAAACCCGGCTCTTCAGTATGCGAGAATGCCCGGCACAATTGCTCACAACCTATGTCGCACGCCGAGATCAGCAGCCCTGAACCCTCATCCGGCGCCGAGGAGCCGGCGGCGCCCGCGCGCAAGCGCCCCAAGCCGGGCGAGCGCCGCGTGCAGATCCTGCAGGCGCTCGCGACCATGCTGGAGCAGCCCGGGGCGGAGCGCATCACCACGGCCGCGCTGGCCGCGCGGCTGGACGTGAGCGAAGCCGCGCTGTACCGCCACTTCGCCAGCAAGGCGCAGATGTTCGAGGGGCTGATCGAGTTCATCGAGCAGAGCGTCTTCACCCTCATCAACCAGATCGGCGAGCGCGAGGCGCAGGGCCAGGCGCAGGCGGCGCGCATCGTCGCCATGCTGATCCAGTTCGCCGAGAAGAACCCGGGCATGACCCGCGTGATGGTCGGCGACGCGCTGGTGTTCGAGAACGAGCGGCTGCAGCACCGCATGAACCAGTTCTTCGACAAGGTCGAAGCCTCGCTCAAGCAGTGCCTGCGCGCGGCGGACGCAGAGGGTGCCACCCCGACCGTCGACGCGCAGGTGCGCGCGTCGATGCTCACCTCCTTCATCGTCGGGCGGCTGCAGCGTTTCGCCCGCTCGGGTTTCAAGCGCCCGCCGTCCGAACACCTCGACGCCAGCCTGGCGCGGATGATCTAACCGGTTTTCTTCTTCCCGTGCTTCGCATTGCCCTCGCAGGGCGCGACGCCGTTCTCCACGAGAGCGGCGCGGCCTTCCTACCTTCCGAGCGCACGCTGCTCGTTGCCGATGCGCACTTCGGCAAGGCGGTGAGCTTCCGCAAGCTCGGCATCCCCGTGCCGCAGGGCACGACGAGCGAGACGCTGGGCAAGCTGTCCGGCGCCATCACCGACACCGGTGCGCAGCGCGTCGTGTTCCTGGGCGACTTCCTGCATTCGGCGCGCTCGCATGCGGCGCCGACGCTCGCCGCGATCCACGCCTGGCGCGAGCAGCACGCGGGCGTCGAACTCACGCTCGTGCGCGGCAACCACGACGACCGCGCCGGCGACCCGCCCGCGTCGCTTCGCATCGACGTCGTCGACGAGCCGCTGGCGCTCGGGCCTTTCGCCTTGTGCCACCACCCGAATCCCGTCGATGGCCGTTACGTGCTTGCCGGGCACTGGCACCCCTGCATCAGCGTCGGCGGCCGCGCGTTCGAACGGCTGAGGCTGCCGTGCTTCTGGTTCGGCGACGATTCCGGCGAGCTGCCTCAGCAGGCCGTCGGCATCCTGCCGGCCTTCGGCGCGTTCACGGGCATGCACCGCATCGAGCCGCGCGCGGGGGACCGCATCTTCCCCATTGCCGAGAACGTGGTGCGTGCGCTGCCCGCGTTACCGATCGCCTGACGTAGGGACGCACCTACCTGCCCCATCAACGCTGTCTTGCCAACGGCAGCCGCCCAGTCTCTTCCAATCGAGCCACCCCTCGAAACCAAGGAGAGATCGATGAAATCACTGAAGGCCCTCGGCGCGGCACTGGTTGCCGCCGCCGTCGTCGTCCCCGCCATGGCGCAGCAGGCCGCCGTCGTCACCAGCGGCACGGGCATCGCCGTGACGTCCGGTACGGGCATGGTCGTCACGCCCGGCACGCGCATGGAACTGATCCCCGGCGCGACGATCCGCAATGGCCAGCTGACCAGCGTCGAAACCGTTGCCGTCACCGACACCAACACCGCCATCATGGGCGCGCCCGCGGGTAGCACCGTCACGGTGTACCGCTATGCGGGCCCCGTGCCGCCGGCCAACGGCTACCTCGCCGGCGACTACCAGCGCTACCTGGCGCTGGGCAAGTAAGCGCTCTTGATCGTCGACAGGCCGCCCGCGCGGGCGGCCTAATCGATCTTTGCGCCGACTTTCGCGCCGGCCGCGACGATCTCGGCCCACGTGGTGTCATCCACCGCGATGCCTTCGCGCTCGCGCTCCTTGCGCGCCGTGCGCTCGGGGTCGCCCGCGATCTTCACGCCACCGGTGGATGAAGGGCTTTCCTTCAGCCACTCGATGAAGGCGAGCGCCTCCTGCTCGAACTCCTTGCGGGTGCCCAGCCGCTGCGGGTCCACGAGGATCGCGAACATGCCGTTGTAGACGGAGCGCTTCGTGTCGGCCGTGCGGTGCCACGTGCCGCCGCCGGTGATCGCGCCGCCAAGCAGCTCGCAGGCCACGGCCATGCCGTAACCCTTGTGCTCGCCAAAAGTGCGCAGCGCACCGAACAGCCCGCCGGCTTGCGGCACCACCACCACGCCGGGGTCGGTCGTCGGCTGGCCCTTCTCGTCGATCAGGAGCCCCTCCTCGACCTTGCGTCCTTCGTTGTGCGCCACGCGCATCTTGCCTTGCGCCACGCGGCTCGTCGCGAAGTCCAGCACAAAAGGTTCGCGCCCGGGCAGCGGCACGCCCACGCAGAAGGGATTGGTGCCGAAGCGCCCATCGCCGCCTTCCCACGGCGCGACCACGGGCCGCGACAGCACGTTCACGAAATGAATCGAGACCAGCCCCTGCGCCGCGGCCATCTCGGCGAAGTGCCCGATGCGCCCGAGGTGGTGCGAATGCGCGAGCGCGAAGATGCAGCTGCCCAGCTCCTTCGCGCGCGACATGGCGAGCGTCATCGCCTGCTCGCCGACCACCTGGCCGTAACCGCGCTGGCCGTCGATGGACAGCAGCGAGCCGATGTCCAGCACCACCTTGCCGCGCGTGTTGGGCTTCAGCCCGCCTTCGAGTACCGCGTCCACGTAGCGCGGGATCATGCCCACGCCGTGCGAGTCGTGGCCGCTCAGGTTGGCGAGCACCAGGTTGTCGGCGACGGTGCGCGCCTCGTCGGCATTGCTGCCGGCCGCGCGCAGGATCGCGGCGCCGTGCGCCCTCAGTTCGTTCGCTTGCAGTACCTTCGTCATCTCTTTGCCTTCTCCCTCACATTACCGCGCCGACCTGCCAGGGCACGAACTCGTTCTGCCCGTAGCCGTGACGCTCGCTCTTGGTCGCTTCGCCGGATGCCGTCGCCAGCACGAGGCGGAAGATGCGCTCGCCCATCTGCTGGATGGACGCATCGCCGTCGACGATCTCGCCGCAGTTGATGTCCATGTCCTCCTCCTGCCGCTGCCACAGCGCGGTGTTCGTCGCGAGCTTCAGCGACGGCGACGGCGCGCAGCCGTAGGCCGAGCCGCGGCCGGTGGTGAAGCAGATCATGTTGGCGCCGCCCGCCACCTGGCCCGTGGCACTCACCGGATCGTAGCCGGGGGTGTCCATGTAGACAAACCCGTTCTCGGTGACCTTCTGCGCATATTCGTAGACGGCCACGAGGTTCGTCGTGCCGCCCTTGGCGACCGCGCCGAGCGACTTCTCGAGGATGGTCGTGAGCCCGCCCGCCTTGTTGCCCGGCGACGGGTTGTTGTTCATCTCGCCGTCGTTCACCTTGGTGTAGTGCTCCCACCACTTGATGCGCGAGATGAGTTTCTCGCCCACTTCGCGGCGCACCGCGCGGCGCGTGAGCAGGTGTTCGGCGCCGTAGATCTCCGGCGTCTCGGACAGGATCGCGGTGCCGCCGTGCGCCACCAGCAGGTCCACGGCCGCGCCGAGCGCCGGGTTGGCGCTGATGCCGGAGTAGCCGTCGCTGCCGCCGCACTGCAGGCCGATGGTGATGTGCGACGCGCTGCACGGCTCGCGCTTGACGCGGTTGGCCGCCGGCAGCATCTGCTTGACGAGCGAGATGCCTTTCTCGACCGTCTTGCGCGTGCCGCCCGTGTCCTGGATGTTGAACACCTGCAGCGTCTCGCCTTCGCGCAGCGACGAGTGCGCGAGCCATGCGTTGATCTGGTTGGCTTCGCAGCCCAGGCCCACCACCAGCACCGCCGCGAAATTGGCGTGCGTGGCATAACCCGCGAGCGTGCGCTCGAGGATCTGCATGCCCAGGCCTTCGGTGTCCATGCCGCAGCCGGTGCCGTGCGTGAGCGCGACCACGCCATCGACGTTGGGATAGTCGGCCAGCCGCTCGCGCGTGAAGTGGTCCGCGATCGCGCGTGCCGCCGTCGCCGAGCAGTTCACGCTGGAGAGGATGCCGATGTAGTTGCGCGTGGCCACGCGGCCGTCCGGGCGCTTGATGCCCATGAACGTCGCTTCCATGCGCGCCGGCTCCGGCTTCACGTCCGCGCCGAAGGCGTAGTCGCGCTCGAAGTCACCCATGGCCAGGTTGTGCGTGTGCACGTGCTCGCCCGCGGCAATGGGCTTGCTCGCGAAGCCGATGATCTGGTTGTAGCGCCGCACGGGCTGGCCCGCCGCGATGTCGCGCGTCGCGACCTTGTGGCCCGGCGGGATGAGGCCCTTGACCTGGACGTTCTCGACGCTGGCGCCGCCCACCAGTTGCTTGCGGGCGATCAGCACGTCGTCGTTGGGGTGCAGTCGGATGAAGGGTGTCATGACATCAGCTTCGGCAGCCAGAGAACCAGTTTGGGGAAATACGTGATGATCGCGAGGCTGCCCAGCAGCGGGATCAGCCACGGCAGGATCGCGATGGTCGTGCGCTCCACCGAGAGCTTCGCCACGCGCGCCAGCACGAACAGCACCATGCCCATGGGCGGGTGCAGCAGGCCGATCATCAGGTTGAGCACCATCACCAGACCGAAGTGCACGAGGTCGATGCCCAGCTGCTGGCAGATCGGCACGAGGATGGGCACGAGGATCGTGATCGCGGCGGTGGGCTCGAGGAAGCAGCCCACGAACAGCATCAGCAGGTTGGCCAGCAGCAGGAACACCCACGGGTTCTTGGTGAAGCCGAGCACCCATTCGGAGATCGCCGCTGTGACGCCGGTCGCCGTGAGCATCCAGCCGAAGATGCTGGCCGCTGCCACGATGAAAAGCACCGTCGACGTGGTCTCCACCGTGTCGAGGCAGACCTTCACGAACATCTTCCAGTTCAGCGTGCGGTACCACGCGAAGCCCAGCACCATCGCCCAAACGCAGGCGGCGATCGCGCCTTCGGTGGGCGTGAACAGGCCCGTCGTCATGCCGCCGATCAGCAGCACGGGCGTCATGATGGGCAGCACGGCCTGGAACTGGAAGGCCTTGTCGAGGCCGAAGAGCACGACGAGGCCTGCGACGACGGTGGCTTGCGGCGGCATCCCCAGCTTGACGATCAGCACCCACAGCGCGACGGGCCAGCCGATCACGACGGCGGTTTCGATCAGCGCCTTGATCACGCGCGGCCACTCGAACTTGATGTCGCCGCCCCAGCCGTTGCGGTGCGCGAAGTACGCCACGGTGAGCATCATCAGGACGGCCATCAGCGCGCCCGGCAGGATGCCCGCCAGGAACAGCGCGCCGACGCTCACGTTGGCCATCATCCCGTAGATCACGAAGGGCAGCGACGGCGGGATGATCGGGCCGAGCGTTGCCGATGCGGCGGTCACGCCCACGGCGAACTCGGTCTCGTAGCCGTGGTCCTTCATCGCCTTGATCTCGATCGTGCCCAGGCCCGCCGCATCGGCGATGGCCGTGCCGCTCATGCCAGCGAAGATCACGGAGCCGAGCACGTTGACGTGCCCGAGGCCGCCCTTCAACCAGCCCACGAGCGCCAGCGCGAAGTTGTAGATGCGGTTGGTGATGCCGGCGTTGTTCATCAGGTTGCCGGCCAGGATGAAGAAGGGCACCGCCAGCAGCGGGAAGCTGTCGATGCCGCTGACCATGCGGTGGATCACCACGAACGGCGGCGTGGTCTGCTGCCACAGCAGGTAGATGAGCGAGGCGCCGGCCATGGCGATGGCCACGGGCACGCCGCCGCTCATGAGGAACAGGAAGACGATCTTGAGCATCAGGGTCTTTCGAGCACGCTCCAGCCCTGGCGCCAATGCAGGCGCGCAACCCAGACGGAGCGCGCGAACATGGCTGCGAAGCCCAGGAGGCAGATGCCGTACACGATGTTCATGGGCAGGTCGACGATGGTCATGCGGGCGTTGCCCAGCTTGAGCATCATCTGGATGGTGAGCACGACGGCCGCGGCGAAGAAGGCGACGCGGATCACGTCCACCAGCCGCGACATCCACTTCGACATCGCCGCCGGCATGTGGCGGTAGAAGAAGTCCACCTGGATGTGGTTGTTCTTCGCCACGCCGATGGCGGCGCCGATGAAGACGGTGGCGATCAGCAGGTAGCGCGCGATCTCCTCGGTCCACGACGCCGAGTCGTTCATCACGTAGCGCGTGAAGAACTGGTAGAAGACCGTCAGGCCCAGCAGCCAGAAGAAGCCCAGGGCCACCCAGGCTTCGTACGTCGTGCCGGACAGGTCCACGGCTTCGTCCTGCGCGTGGAATTGCCCGTCCTCCCCCATCACGTGGGGGAGGTCGTCGATGAGCGAACGCTCCTCGGGTACTGCCGACATTTACTTGATCGCGAGGATCTTGTCGTAGTCGGCCTGGCGGTAGCCGTGGTCGGCGGGCTTGGTGTTCTTCAGCACCGCCTCGCGGAAGGCGTTCTTGTCCACCGCGATCACGTTGTTGCCCTTCTTCTTGAACTCGTCCACCAGGCGTGCTTCGGACGCGATGATCTCGCGGCCGGTCTTGTCCGCGGCTTCCTTCATCACGTCGGTGAAGATCTTCTTGTCGGCGTCGGACAGCTTGCTCCACAGCGGGCCGGAGACGACGGTGAGCAGCGAGTCGACGATGTGGCCGGTCAGCGAGATGTTCTTCTGCACTTCATAGAACTTCTTGGCCTCGATCGTGGGCAGCGGGTTCTCCTGCGCTTCCACCGTGCCGTTCTGCAGCGCGAGGTACACCTCGGCGAACGCGATCGGCGTGGGGTTCGCACCGAGCGCCTTGGGGAAGGCGAGGTACGCGGGCGCGTCCGGCACGCGGATCTTCAGGCCCTTCATGTCGTCGGGCTTGGCCACCGGCTTGTTGGACGTGACGTGGCGCGCACCGTAGTAGTTGAGCGCGACGATGTGGTTGCCGCTGGCCTTGTCGTAACCGGAAGCGAGGTCGCGGAACACGTCGCTGTTGGCGTACTTCAGCTGGTGCTCGGCGTCGCGGAAGATGAACGGGAAATACGAGATGGCCAGCGGCTGGTAGCTGCGCGCCGCGAAGCTCGCGCCGGTGAGGATGATGTCCACCGTGCCCAGCTGCAGGCCCTGGTTGATGTCCGACTCCTTGCCGAGCGTGGAGGCGGGGAACACCTGGATCTCGTAGCGGCCGTTGGTGCGCTTCTTGATCTCCTCGCCGGCCCACACCGACCACTTGTGGAAGGGCTCCGAGGTCTCGTACACGTGGGCCCATTTCAGCTTGGTCTGCGCGAACGCGGACATCGGCAGGGCGGCCGCCAGCAGCACGGCGGCGGCGGCGAGTTGGAGGGTGAAGCGCTTTTTCATCGGTGAGTCTCCTTGGGTACTGCTGGGCGGTTGACGGTCAAGAGGAATTGGCGCGGCGCCAGCTCGCGCTGAAACGGGCATGGGACTTGTCCATGTGGTTCTGCATGGCGCTGCGCGCGCCTTCCGCGTCGTGCGCGGAGATGGCGGCCAGCACCTGTTCGTGTTCGGCGATCGCGATGCGCCAGGAAGGCACGCTCTCGAACCAGTCGCCCAGGCGCTCGAAGAGCGGGCCGTGGCGCGCGTCCCAGAAGCGCTCCACCGTTTCGAGCAGGACGACGTTGTCGCAGGCCGAGGCGATGGCGGTGTGGAAGGCGCGGTCGCCTTCGAGCGGCGCGACGTTGCGGGCTGCGTCTTCCTTCATCGACGCGATGGCTGCCTTCATCGCGCTGATGTGCTTGCGCTTCGCGTGCTGCGCAGCCAGCGACGCAATCTCGCCTTCGATGACGCGGCGCGCGCGGATCAATTCGAGGGGGCCCCATTCGCTGGCGGGCACCTTGGCGTGGCCGTTCGTCTTCGTGCGGTCGAGCACGTAGACGCCGGAACCCACTCGCACCTCGACCCAGCCTTCGACTTCCAGCGCGATCAGCGCCTCGCGCACCGACGGCCGGCTCACGGCGAGCTGCTTCGCGAGGTCGCGTTCGGCCGGCAGGCGCTCGCCGGGGCCGAACTCGCCCCCGGTGATGAGCGAGCGCAACTGCTCCGCGATCTGGCGATAGAGGCGCTGCGGTTCGAGGGCCTGGATGGGCATGAAAAGGATTTAGGCGTTGACCCTGACTGGCCAAGTGGTCAGGCCAATTTATAGTCGTCCGGCAACTTGGCATCCCACGGGACTATCCCTAGGAGAAGAAACGATGCGACTCAAAGGAAAGACCGCGCTGGTGACGGCGGCCGGGCAGGGGATCGGGCGCGCGAGCGCGCTCGCGCTCGCGAAGGAAGGCGCCGAAGTCTGGGCGACCGACGTCAACAAGGACCTGCTGCGCACCTACGAAGGCGTGGAGCGCGTGAAGGCCGTGCAGCTCGACGTGCTCGACAAGGACGCGATCCACCGCATCGTGGCCACGATGCCCGCGCTGGACGTGCTCTTCAACTGCGCGGGCTTCGTGCACAGCGGCACCATCCTGCAGGCCACGGACGAAGAGTGGAACTTCGCGCTCAACCTGAACGTGCGTTCGCAGTACTGGGCCATCCAGGCCGCGCTGCCGCGCATGGTGCAGGCCGGCAGCGGCAGCATCATCAACATGGCCAGCGTGTGCTCCAGCATCAAGGGGCTGCCGAACCGCTTCATCTACGGCACGACGAAGGCGGCCGTGCTCGGCCTGACCAAGAGCGTCGCCGCGGACTACGTGGCCGACGGCATCCGCTGCAATGCGATCTGCCCCGGCACGGTGGACACGCCGTCGCTGAAGGACCGCATCAATGCCAACGCCAACCCGGAGCAGGCGCGCAAGGACTTCATCAAGCGCCAGCCGATGGGCCGCCTCGCGCAGCCGGAGGAGATCGCGCCGCTGGTGGTGTTCCTCGCGAGCGACGAATCGGTGTTCGTCACGGGGCAGGCTTATGCTGCGGATGGAGGGATCACGATTTGAACCAGCTCGATTTCAAGGGCCGCCACGCGGTGGTGACTGGCGGGGCGACGGGGCTCGGCTTCGCCATTGCGAAGCGATTAATCGATTCGGGAGGCAGCGTGACGCTGTGGGACCGCGATGCAGCCGGAGGCGCGCGCGCCGCGGCGGAGCTCGGCGCGAAGTTCACGCAAGTGGACGTTGCCGACGCCGCATCGGTGCAGAACGCCGTGAAGCAGGCACCGCGCATCGACGCGCTCGTCAACAGCGCCGGCATCACCGGACCCAACACGAAGCTGTGGGACTACCCCGTCGATGCGTGGCGGCAGGTGATGGACGTCAACCTCACGGGCCTGTTCCTCTGCTGCCGCGAAGTCGTGCCCGTGATGCGCGCCGCGGGCTACGGCCGCATCGTCAACATCGCCTCGGTCGCGGGCAAGGACGGCAACCCGAACGCGAGCGCCTACAGCGCGAGCAAGGCGGCCGTCATCGCGATCACCAAGTCGCTCGGCAAGGAGCTCGCCGACACGAACATCCGCGTGAACTGCGTGACGCCCGCCGCCGTGAAGACGGCGATCTTCGACCAGATGACGCCCGAGCACATCGCCTTCATGCTGTCGAAGATCCCCATGGGCCGCTTCGGCACGCCCGAAGAGATCGCGGCGATGGTCGGGTGGCTGTGCACCGAGGACTGCTCGTTCTCCACCGGCGCCGTGTTCGACCTCTCCGGCGGCCGCTCCACCTACTGAGAAGGAAAGAAGAAATGAAACTGGTTCGCTATGGCAACCCGGGCCGCGAGAAGCCGGGCCTGATCGACGCAGACGGCAAGCTGCGCGACCTGTCGTCCGTCGTGCCCGACATCGGGCCCGAGCAACTCGGCGCCGTCGGCCTCGCGCGCATCCGCAAGGCCAACCCGGCAAAGCTGCCGCTCGTGCGCGGCAACCCGCGCTTCGGCTGCCCGGTCAGCACCGTGAGCAAGTTCATCGCCATCGGCCTGAACTATGCGGACCATGCGGCCGAATCCGGCGCGCCGATTCCCGCCGAGCCCGTCGTCTTCATGAAGGCGCCGAGCTGCATCCAGGGCCCGAACGATCCGGTGATGCTGCCGCGCGGCTCCACCAAGACCGACTGGGAGGTGGAGCTCGGCGTGGTGATCGGCACTCGCGCGCGCTACGTGCCTTCGAGCAAGGCGCTCGCGCACGTGGCGGGCTACTGCGTGGTCAACGACGTGAGCGAACGCGAGTACCAGCTGGAAAAACCCGGCGGCCAGTGGGACAAGGGCAAGGGCTGCGACACGTTCGGCCCCGTGGGCCCGTGGCTCGTGACCGCCGACGAGATCGCCAACGTGCAGAAGCTCGACATGTGGCTGGACATCAACGGCCAGCGCACGCAGACGGGCAACACGCGCACGATGATCTTCAACGTGGCCAAGTGCGTGAGCTACGTCAGCCACTTCATGACGCTCATGCCCGGCGACATCATCACCACCGGCACGCCGCCCGGCGTAGGGCTCGGCATGAAGCCGCCGAAGTACCTGAAGAAAGGCGACGTGATGACGCTGGGCATCGCCGGGCTCGGCGAGCAGCGTCAGGAAGTGGTCGCGTTCAAGGCCTGAAGCTCATTTCAGCATGTCCTCCAGGTCCGCGTCGACCTGGGCCTTGATCGCAATGAGGTCGCTTCGGACCGCATCGTCGCAAGGCAGCTCCTCGATGGCCTGCGCCAGCGCACGGCTCAGGTCCTTCAGCGCCTCCTCGTCGAGACGGCTCACCGCTGCCCGGATGTCGCTTCGCAATTGCCGGTGGTCGACGTTCGGGCGCACCAGCTGCTCGAGCGCCAGCGGTGCTCCCCCGTTGGTGGCGGGCGCCAGAAGCGCGTTGACATATTCGGCGCACCTGGCGCGGGTGTCATCCTCCTGCGAAGCCGGCGCGGGTTCGGCCAACGAGGCCTGCTTGTCGTCTGCACCGCCCGAGGCTGCGGAAGGTGCGTCGTGCGGCGCAGCGACGGATGCCGTCGCGTCCAGCCCGGCTTGCGCCTCGATCAGGATCGCCTCGAGGTCCTCCCGCTCCGGTGCGTGGGGCGGCAGGAGTTCGAGCAGGGCGAGTACGTTCTGGACCAGATCGCTCCGCTCGTGCGGGCGGCAGTCGCGCACCGCATCCGGAATGACTGCGTTCCACAGTTCGGGCGAGATCCAGTCCGGACGCGAGCCCGCGCCTTCTGCGGCGAGAGTTTTCGCATCGAGGTGGAGAAGACGCTCGATGTGCCGGTGGCGGGCGCACGTGGCGTCGAAGACGCGCTTCGCGTCGAGTTTTCGCCGGTCCGACTCCTGGGGCGTCTCGAACCTGCGCATGTTCACGTCCTCGACCGCACCGGCGTCGCGTTTGCCTGCAGTCCATTCGATCGCGCTCAGAAGCCCGTTCGCGTAGTTGCGGCACGCGTCCGCTTCCATTTTCACTGCCTCTTCCTGTTTCGGTCTCGCTATCGCCTTGGCCGACGGAAGCCTGGTTCTTTCGATCTGGGCTCTCTTGGCCTCCTTGCGCAGCTTCTCGACGGCCTGTTCCTGGATGGCGCCCTGGTATTGGTTGGCAAAAGTCTGGACGAGGCCGAGCCTCGCCCGGCGCACATCGAAGTCGACGCCTTCCTCTTCTCCTGCATGAAGGAAGTCGACAAGAGCGTCCAGCGCCTCGTGCACGGCAAGCACAGGGCGAAAGGCGAGCAGTTCCAGTTGCTCGGCCACCTGCTCGGGCTCGGGAGGAGGTTTGCGCTTCAGCAAGGCGGCGAAAGCCTGGCAGTCCTCGGTGCTCGTGAGGCGTGCGGGGGCAGCTGCCGGCTGTGTCGCGGGCTGCCGGGGCAGGGATCGGGTTCGCTCGACGTGTATCCGCACCGGTTCGTCGTGCGGCGAGCGCCTGGAGGCGGCTGGATCGCTACTGAAAGGGCTTTGACCCCGCGCCGGCGCAGCAGGTATCGGGGGCGGCCGCTGTCTCGACACCTTGCTCTCACTACTCATGCTCACCTCATGCATTCCATCGGTCGTGTGTGGCCCGTTTCGAAGCTGAAGTTCCGGTCGCCAGCTGCCAACGATTTCACAGCGAAAACCGCCCATCGGACACAAATTGACACAAGTTGTGTCAGTTCGTAACCTGCCGTCCAGCAGTTGGAGGACGGGACATGAGCGATGCGGACGCTGGTGAAGAAGCGGCAGGCGCGTCCACCCTGGACGGGCTGGCCTTGGCGGGGTTGATCGGCGGTGAGCTGGCGCGGCACACGCGCGTGATGAACCGCGAGCTGCAGGAGCTGCATGCCCGCAAGCTCCTCTCGCGCGACCAGGTGCGCGCGCTGCGCCACGCGATCGCCGACGCGCACATCGTCGCCATCCGCGCGCAGCAGATCGCCCGCCTGGGCAACGGCCGCGTGCGCCAGTCGCACGAACGCCTCTCACTGGAACAGGTGGTGCGCAACATCGCGCAGGAGCGCGAGCGCTGGCTCAAGGCGCAGCACGTGCTGGTGGACCTGCACCTCTCCGACATCGAAGTCATCGTCGACCCCGGCCTGCTCGTGAGCCTCGTCGAAACGGCGCTCGACTGGGCCGCGAGCCAGGGCTCGAAGATCCAGCTCTGGCTGGAGATGCGCAACTGGCCCGAGCACGCGGTGCTCACCTTCAAGATCGCGGCGCCGATCCTGCTGGCCGAAGAGGAAGCCACGGCACCGAACAGCGCGGACGATCCGTTCGAAAACAACGTGGCCTGGTGCCTGCTGCTGCAGCTCGCCCGCGCGATGGGCGTGCCGGTCGATCGCTTCCACGTGCCCGGCCAGTTCGTGATGCAACTGGAGTTTCCGCGCACCGTGCGCAAGCTCGAAGGCCTGACCGCGATCGAAGTCGACGTGGGCCCGGGTGCCGCGCCCAACTCCGACTGGGAGACCGGCAGCCGCCCGCTCGCCGGCCACCGCGCGCTGCTGATCTGCGACGACCCCGCCGTGAAGGAAGTGGTGCTGCGCGTGTGCAAGGGCGCCGGCATGCAGGTGGACTGCTCGCCCACCATGAAGCAGGCGGTGCGCTCGTGCGAGCTCGAGCTGCCGAACATCATCCTGGTGGACGAGCGCCTGCGCGACGAGAAGTTCGACGAGCTGCGGCTGGACATCCAGCGCCACGACGTGAACTTCCCCTTCATCGAGATCGCCGACGAGAACAACGTGTTCGAGGTGTCCAGCTGGGTCGGCGACGCCCTGAGCCGCCTCTCGCGCGACACGCTGTCGCACCAGCTCGTGCCGATCATGGCGATGGAGCTGGCGAAGGTGATCTGAGGGCACCAGGCGCGCAAACCCTCGCGGCATGCCGAGGGTAACTCCGGGTACGGGTTAGTACCAACCCTCTAAACGAGGTCATTGGCCGCCTTCGCCTCCGAATTCCTGCAGAATAGAACGACCGTTCGTTTTATTTTCTTGCCAGGAAGCCCATGTCCGTCACCGACCTGCCCACCCGGCGCGCGCGCGAAGGCCGCGCCTTGCAGAAGGGCCAGCAGACCAAGGCCGCCATCGTCGATGCGGCACTGGGCCTGGCGACGCAGATCGGCCTGGAAGGCCTGTCGATCGGCGCGCTGGCCGAGGTCACGCAAATGAGCAAGAGCGGCGTGTTCGCGCACTTCGGCTCGCGCGAGGAGCTGCAGATCTCCGTCATCCGCGAGTACCACGCGCGCTTCGAGGAAGAAGTCTTCTACCCCGCGATGAGCGAGCCGCGCGGCCTGCCGCGCCTGCGCGCGATGTTCGCCAACTGGATGAAGCGCACGTCGATCGAGATCGACTCCGGCTGCATCTACATCAGCGGCGCCGTCGAGTTCGACGACCGCACCGGCCCCGTCCGCGACGCACTCGCCAGCTCCGTGCAGACGTGGCACGCCGCGATGAAGCGCGCGATCGAGATCGCCAAGGAAGAAGGCCATCTCAAGCCCGACACCGACGAGGAGCAGATGCTCTTCGAGATCCACGGCCTCATCCTCGCGCTGCACTACGAAGCGCGCTTCCTCAAGAACCCTCGCTCCATCGCCCGCGCCAACGCGGGCTTCGAGAACATCCTTCGGCAGTACGGCGCGCAGGCTCCCGCCCCCGCGGCCGCGAAGAAGTCCACCAAGAAAGGCTGAACCCATGCCCACGTACACCCCGCCCCTGCGCGACATGCAATTCGTGCTGCACGAACTGCTCAAGGTCACCGACGAATACAAGCAGATCCCGAAGCACGCCGACGTGGACGTGGACACGATCAACGCGGTGCTCGAGGAAGGCGGCAAGTTCGCCGCCGAGGTGACCTTCCCCCTCAACATCAGCGGGGACGAAGAGGGCTGCAAGTTGAACAAGGAGACCCACGAGGTCGCCACGCCGAAAGGCTTCAAGGAGGCGTATCAAAAATACGTCGAAGGCGGCTGGCCCGCGCTGTCGTGCGACCCCGAATACGGCGGCCAGGGCCTGCCATTCACGCTCAACCAGAACTTCTACGAGATGCTCAACGCCGCCAACCAGGCGTGGACGATGTATCCCGGCCTGTCGCACGGCGCCTACGAGGCGCTGCATGCGCACGGCACCGAAGAACAGAAGAAGAAATACCTGCCCAAGCTCGCGAGCGGCGAGTGGACCGGCACGATGTGCCTGACCGAGCCGCATTGCGGCACCGACCTCGGCATGCTGCGCACCAAGGCCGAACCGCAGGCCGACGGCACGTACCGCATCACCGGCAACAAGATCTTCATTTCCGCCGGCGAGCACGACATGGCGCCCAACATCCTGCACCTGGTGCTGGCCCGCCTGCCGGATGCGCCGCAGGGCAGCAAGGGCATCAGCCTGTTCCTCGTGCCCAAGTTCAACGTGAACGCCGATGGCTCCATCGGTTCGCGCAACGGCATCTATTGCGGGGGCCTCGAGCACAAGATGGGCATCCACGGCAACGCGACCGCACAGCTGGTGCTGGACGGCGCCGTGGGCACGATGGTGGGCGAGCCCAACAAGGGCCTGCAGGCGATGTTCGTGATGATGAACGCCGCGCGCCTGGGCGTGGGCAACCAGTCGCTGGGCCTCACGGAAGTGGCGTTCCAGAACGCGCTGGCCTACGCCAAGGACCGCATCCAGATGCGCTCGCTCTCCGGCGTGAAGGCCAAGGACAAGCCGGCGGACCCGATCATCGTGCACCCCGACGTGCGCAAGATGCTTCTCACCGCCAAGGCGTACGCCGAAGGCGGCCGCGCGCTCGCGAACTTCTGCGCGCTGCTGCTCGACAAGGAGCTGCACCACCCCGACGAGAAGGTGCGCAAGGACAGCGCCGAACTCGTCGCGCTGCTCACGCCCATCGTCAAGGCCTTCATCACCGATAACGGCTGGACCGCCACCTCCGCCTGCATGCAGGTGTACGGAGGGCACGGCTACATCAAGGAATGGGGCATGGAGCAGTTCGTGCGCGATGCCCGCATCAACATGATCTACGAAGGCACGAACACCGTGCAGTCGCTGGACCTGCTGGGCCGCAAGGTGCTGGGCAACAACGGCGCCACGCTGAAGAAGTTCGGCAAGCTGGTGGCGCAGCTGGTGGAGGAAGAAGGCGTCAACGAGAAGATGAGCGAGTTCATCAACCCGGTGGCCTACCTGGGCGACCAGATGACCAAGTTCACCACCGAGCTGGGTTTCAAGGGCTTCCAGAACCCCGACGAAGTGGGCGCCGCCGCGGTGGACTACCTGCGCGTGCTGGGGCACCTCGTGTTCGGCTACTTCTGGGCGCGCATGGCGCAGGTGGCGCTGCGCGAGATCGAGGCCGGCAACAAGGACCCGTTCTACCAGGCCAAGCTGCAGACCGCGCGCTTCTACTTCGCGCGCCTGTTCCCCGAGACGGCGACGCTGCTGCGCACCGCGCGTGCGGGCGTGAAGAACCTGCTGGACACGGACGCGGCGCTGGCATGAGGCAGGTCTGGGTTGCGGCCGTCCTGATGACGGCGGTTACGGCGTTCGCGCAGGTCACGCCTGCAGGCCTCTGGCGAAGCATCGACGACAAGACCGGCGAAGCCAAGGCGGAGATCCGCATCGTCGAAAAGGACGGCGTCTTCAGCGGCCGCATCGAGCGGCGCCTCGTCAAGAACGCCAAGCCCGACGCGGTGTGCGACGAATGCTCGGACGACCGCAAGGGCAAGCCGATGGACGGGCTGGAGATCATCCGCGGCGTGCGCAAGGCCGAAGGCAAGGACGGCGTGTGGGACGGCGGCAAGGTGCTGGACCCGGAGAACGGCCGGGAATACGGCGCCCGCCTGACGCCCATCGACGGCGGCAGGAAGCTGGAGATGCGCGGCTCGTTCGGCCCGTTCGGCCGCACGCAGACGTGGGTGCGCGTCCAGTAGACACAGACTCGAGAGAAACATGTACAAAGACCAGGAAGAACGCGCCGCCGGCGCCAACATGGAAAGGGCGGGGAAAGCCATGAGCCGATTCCAGGTGAAGAAGGTCGCCGTGCTCGGCGCGGGCGTGATGGGCGCGCAGATCGCGGCCCACCTTGTCAACGTCAAGGTGCCCGTGGTGCTGTTCGACCTGCCCGCGAAGGAAGGCCCGAAGAACGGCATCGTCACGAAGGCCGTCGACAACCTCAAGAAGCTCAAGCCCTCGCCGCTCGGCGTCGCCGAAGACGCCGCGCTGATCGGGCAGGCCAACTACGAGGAGCACCTCGAGCAGCTCAAGGACTGCGACCTCGTCATCGAGGCGATCGCCGAGCGCATGGACTGGAAGCTCGATCTGTACAAGAAGATCGCGCCCTTCGTCGCGCCGCATGCGATCGTGGCGTCCAACACCTCGGGCCTGTCGATCACCAAATTGAGCGAAGCGCTGCCCGAAGCGATCAAGCCGCGCTTCTGCGGCATCCACTTCTTCAACCCGCCGCGGTACATGTACCTGGTGGAGCTGATCGCCACGCCGACGACCAACCCGCAGATCCTCGACGACCTCGAAACCTTCGTCACCAGCGGCCTCGGCAAGGGGGTGGTGCGCGCGAAGGACACGCCCAACTTCATCGCCAACCGCGTCGGCATCGCCGGCATGCTGGGCACGATGCGCGAGGTGGAGAAGTTCGGCCTGACGTTCGACGTGGTGGACGACCTCACCGGCAAGAAGCTGGGGCGCGCGTCGAGCGGCACGTTCCGCACGGCGGACGTTGTGGGCCTGGACACGATGGCGCACGTCATCAAGACGCTGCAGGACACGCTGAACGCGGACACCGACCCGTTCTATCCCAGCTTCGGCACGCCGGAAGTGCTCAAGACGCTGCTGGAAAAAGGCAACCTCGGCCAGAAGACGAAGGCCGGCTTCTACAAGAAGGTCGGGCGCGACGTGCTGCGCTTCGATCTCGAAAAGGGCGACTACGTCCCCGGCGGCGAGAAGGCCGACGAGGTGTACGGCCGCATGCTCAAGAAGCCCGCGGGCGAGCGCCTGAAGCTGCTTCGCAACAGCACCGGGCCGCAGGGCCAGTTCCTCTGGTCGATCCTGCGCAACAGCTTCCACTACGCCGCCGTGCATCTCGCGTCGATTGCCGAGACCGCGCGTGACGTGGACCAGGCGATGCGCTGGGGCTTCGGCATGAAGCAGGGCCCGTTCGAGCTGTGGCAGGAGGCCGGGTGGCTGCAGGTGGCCGACTGGATCCTGCAGGACATCGAGGCCGGCAAGGCGCTGTCGAAGGCGCCACTGCCCGAGTGGGTGTTCAAGGGCCCTGTTGCCGAAGCGGGTGGCGTCCACACGGCCGAAGGCTCGTGGAACCCCACGACGAAGAAGTTCGAGCCGCGCCGCGTGCTGCCCGTCTACAAGCGCCAGATTTTTCCCGAGCTGCTGCTGGGCGAGAAAGGCGAGAAGTACGAGACAGCCGGCAAGACGCTGCACGAGGACGACAGCATCCGCCTGTGGACGCTGGACGACCAGGTGCTCATCGCCAGCATCAAGACCAAGATGCACGCGATCAGCCCCGAGGTGTGCGAAGGCCTGATGCAGGCCATCGAGCTCGCGGAGAAGGACTACGACGGCCTCGTCGTGTGGTCCGGCGACGAACCCTTCAGCGCGGGCGCCGACCTGCAGGCGATGCTGCCCGCGTTCATCGCGGTGGGCGTGAGCGCCATCGACGATGCCGAAGGCTTCATGCAGCAGACCATGCTGCGGCTTCGCTACGCGTCGGTGCCGGTGGTGTCTGCCGTGCGTGGCCTCGCGCTCGGTGGTGGCTGCGAGCTCGCCGTGTATTCGAGCAAGCGCGTGGTGGCGATGGAAAGCTACATCGGCCTGGTCGAAGTGGGTGTGGGCCTCGTGCCCGGTGCCGGCGGCCTGACCTACATCGCGCGCCGCGCCGCGGAGAACGCGCAGACGTCCACCGACAAGGACTTGCTGAAGTTCGTGACGGAGGGGTTCACCGCGGCCGCGATGGCGAAGGTGGGTACGAGCGCGATCGAGTCGCGCAAGCTCGGCTTCCTGCTGGACAGCGACATCATCGTGCCCAACAAGGACGAACTGCTCTACGTCGCGCTGCAGACCGCGAAGGCGATGACCGACGCCGGCTACCGCCCGCCGCACAGGCGCCAGTTCCCCGTGGCCGGCCGCAGCGGCAAGGCGACGATCCAGGGGCAGCTGGTGAACATGCGCGACGGCGGCTTCATCAGCCAGCACGACTTCAGGATCGCCTCGCTGATCGCCAACGTGGTGACCGGCGGCGACGTCGACGCCAACACCCTCGTCACCGAGGAGTACCTGATGGCGCTCGAGCGGCAGGCCTTCTGCGAGCTCGTGCAGACCCCCAAGACCCAGGAACGCATTCTCGGCCTGCTGAACACCGGCAAGCCGCTGAGGAACTGAAGATGGCCAAGCAAGTCCAGGACGCCTACATCGTCGCCGCCACTCGAACGCCCATCGGGCGCTCGCACAAGGGCTACTTCCGCAACACCCGGCCGGACGACCTGCTGGCGACCGCGCTGCGCTCGGCGATGGCGCAGGTGCCCGGCCTCGACCCCCACGCGGTGGAGGACGTGATCGCGGGCTGCGCGATCCCCGAAGCGTCGCAGGGCCTGAACGTCGCGCGCATCGGCGCGGTACTCGCGGGCCTGCCCAAGACGGTGGGCGGTATCACCGTCAACCGCTTCTGCGCGTCGGGCCTTTCCGCCGTGCAGATGGCCGCCGACCGCATCCGCGTGGGCGAAGCCGACGTGATGATCGCGGGCGGTACCGAGAGCATGAGCATGGTCCCGATGATGGGCAACTCGCCCTCGCTGTCGCCCACCATATTCCGCAATCCCGACGACATCGAGAGCTACGGCATCGCCTACGGCATGGGCCTCACGGCCGAGAAGGTGGCGCAGCAGTGGAAGGTGTCGCGCAGCGCGCAGGACGAGTTCGCGTACCGCTCGCACATGAAGGCGATTGCGGCGATGAAGGCCGGTGAGTTCGCGAACGAGATGATCGCCGTCGAAGTGGAAGAGCGTTCGGTCGACCTCGAGTCGGCTGAAGTCTCGGTGAAGAAGCGCACCGTCAACATCGACGAAGGCGCGCGGCCCGACACCACGGTGGAAACGCTCGGCAAGCTCAAGCCGGTGTTTGCCGCGCGCGGCAGCGTGACGGCCGGCAACAGCTCGCAGACGTCGGACGGCGCCGGCGCGCTCATCATCGTGAGCGAAGCGGCGCTCAAGCGCTTCAACCTGAAACCGCTCGCGCGTTTCGTGGGCTACGCGAGCCGCGGCGTGCCGCCGCACATCATGGGCATCGGGCCGATCGAGGCGATCCCGGTCGCGCTGAAGAACGCGGGCCTGAAGCAGGACGACATCGACTGGTTCGAGCTGAACGAAGCCTTCGCCGCGCAGTCGCTCGCGGTGATCAACACGCTGGGCCTCGATGCCGAGAAGGTGAACCCCATGGGCGGCGCGATCGCGCTCGGCCACCCGCTCGGCGCCACCGGCGCTATCCGCTCCGCGACAGTCGTGCATGCGCTGCAGCGCAAGAATCTGAAGTACGGCATGGTCACGATGTGCGTCGGAATGGGACAGGGCGCTGCAGGGATTTTCGAACGCGTGTGAAATCGCTCGAAGAGGCGAGAGCCGCAACGAGGAGATGGAAATGCAGAAGGTGACGCTCACGTCCGCAGACGGCGTGCAGCTCGCGGCCCGGGTCTACGAGCCGGCGGCCGATGTGCAAGGCAACGTCGTCATCGGCGGCGCCATGGGCGTGCGGCAGGACTACTACGCACCGTTCGCGCAGTGGCTGGCCACGCAGGGCTGGCGCGTCACCACCTTCGACTACCGCGGCTCGGGCGAATCGATGCCGCAGCAGGGCCTGCGCCACTACAAGGCCGACCTGTTCGACTGGACGCGCGACTACGAGGCCGCCATCGACCACGCGTCCGCCCAAGGCGGCAAGGTCTACCTGCTCGGCCACAGCCTCGGCGCGCAGCTGCCCGGCTTCCTCGCCAACCAGCACAAGGTGAGCGGCCTGCTCAGCGTCGCGGCCGGCAGCGGCTACTGGCGCGAGAACGCGCCGCAGCTCAAGCGCATCGTCCCGTACTTCTGGTTCGTGCTCGTGCCGCTCGCCGTCAAGTTGTGCGGCTACTTCCCGGGGCGCAAGCTGCGCAAGGTCGGCGACCTGCCGGCGGGCGTCGTGATGCAGTGGCGCAAGTGGTGCCTCAACCCGCGTTACAGCGTCGGCGCTGAAGGCGAGTCCGCGCGGCAGGCTTATGCGCGCGCGAAATTCCCGGTGATGGCGCTGTCGATCACCGATGACGAGCTGATGACGCTGCGCGGCACGCACAGCCTGGTCGACCTTTACGAGAACGCGCCGCGCCACGTCGAGCGCATCGCGCCGGGCGAGCTGCAGGTGCGCCGCATCGGCCACTTCGGCCCGTTCCGCAGCGAGCACGTCGACAAGATGTGGCCGCGCATGGCCAAGTGGCTGCACAGCATGGCCGGGCCGGCGCATGCCTGACGCGCAGCCGCATCCTTTCGACACCGCGGTGGCGCTGGAGCCGGCGCGCGAGCACGAGTGGCGCGGCCACACGAGCCCCGCCTACGCCAATTTCATCGGGCCCTATGGCGGCATCACCGCCGCGCAGATGATCAACGGCGTGATGCAGCACCCGCAGCGCCTCGGCGAGCCGGTCTCCTTCACGGTCAACTTCGCGGCTGCCGTTGCCGACGGCGAGTTCATTGTGCGCGCGAGGCCCGCACGAACGAACCGCTCGACCCAGCACTGGATCGTCGAGATCCTGCAGAACGGCGAAACCATGGCCACCGCGACCGCGCTCACCGCCGTGCGCCGCGACACCTGGAGCGGCCACGAGGCGGTGATGCCGCAGGTGCCGCGACCGCAGGACGTGCCGCGCACGCCGCGGCGTGGTGTCGAGTGGATCAACCGCTACGCGATGCACTTCTTCGAGGGCTTCATCCCGCGCCAGTGGGAAGGCCAGGGCGACGACGTGAGCCTCACTCGGCTATGGACGCGCGACGACCCTCCGCGTCCGCTGGACTTCGCGTCGCTCACGGCGATGTCGGACACGTTCTTCCCGCGCATCTGGCTGCGCCGCGCGAAGCAGACGCCGCTCGGCACGGTGACGATGACGGTCTACTACCACGCCGACAGCGCAGTGCTGGGGAAGACGGGCACGGATTTCCTGCTCGGGCAGGCACAGGGCAACGGGTTTCGCAACGGATACTTCGACCACAGCGGTTTCCTCTGGAACGAGGCGGGCGAACTGCTGGTGACGACCCACCAGCTGATGTACTTCAAGGAGTAGGCAAATGCCGGCAGCAGTCATCATCGGCGCAGGCGACTCCACGGGCGGCGCCATCGCGAAGCGGTTTGCGCGTGGCGGCTACACGGTGTGCGCCGTGCGCCGCAACGCGGACAAGCTGGAGCCCCTCCTGCAGGAGATCCGCGCCGCGGGCGGCCAGGCGCATGGCTTCGGTACCGATGCGCGCAACGAGGAAGCGGTCAACGCGCTCTTCGACGACATCGAGGCGAAGCACGGGCCCATCGAGGTGTTCGTCTTCAACGTGGGCGCGAACGTGCCCGCGAGCATCCTGGAAGAGACCTCGCGCAAGTACTACAAGATCTGGGAGATGGCGTGCTTCGCCGGCTTCCTCACCGCGAGCAAGGCCGCCAAGTGCATGGCGCCGCGCGGCAAGGGCACGATGCTGTTCACGGGCGCGACGGCGTCGTTGCGCGGCTCGGCCAATTTCGCGGCATTCGCGGGGGCCAAACATGCGCTGCGCGCGCTTGCGCAAAGCATGGCGCGTGAACTCGGCCCGCGCGGCATCCACGTCGCGCACGTCGTGGTGGACGGCGCGATCGACACCGAGTTCATCCGCGAAAACTTCCCCGAGCGTTACGCGCTGAAGGACAAGGACGGCATCCTCAACCCCGACCACATCGCGGAGAACTACTGGATGCTGCACATGCAGCCGCGCGACGCGTGGACGCACGAGCTGGACCTCAGGCCGTGGATGGAGAAATTCTGATGGCGCAGACCCTGGAGTTCTATTTCGATGTCGGCAGCCCCGCCGCGTATCTCGCGTGGACGCAGGTGCCGAAGTTCGGCGTGCCGGTCGACTACAGGCCCTTCCTGCTGGGCGGCGTGTTCCAGGCCACCAACAACAAGTCGCCGATGGAGGTGCCCGCCAAGGGCAAGTACATGCTCGACGACCTGAAGCGCTACGCCGCAAGGTACGGCGTGCCGTTCGAGCACAACCCGCATTTCCCGATCAACACGCTCACGCTGATGCGCGGCGCGGTGGGCCTTCAGATGCGCGAGCCGTCACGCATGATCCCATACGTCGATGCCGTCTACCGCGCGATCTGGGTGGAAGGCAGGAACATGAACGACCCCGCCGTGGTCGGCGCGGTGCTGCAAGGCGCCGGGTTCGACCCGCAGGCCTTGCTGGCCCTCACCGCCGACCCGGAGGTGAAGGACAGGCTCAAGTCGGTGACGCAGGAGGCCGTCGCGCGCGGCGCCTTCGGCGCGCCGACCTTCTTCGTCGGCGGCCGGATGTACTGGGGCCAGGACCGGCTCGATTTCGTCAAGGAAGCACTTCAACAATGACCACCGACATCCTCAAGCACGTCGAGGGCGGCGTGATGACGCTCTCGTTCAACCGCCCGGGGCGCAAGAACTCCATCACCTCGGACATGTATGCCGCGCTGGCGGATGCGCTGGCCGAAGCGAAGGCGGACAACGCGGTCCGTGTCGTGGTGCTGCAAGGGCACGAGACCGTGTTCAGCGCGGGCAACGACATCGGCGACTTCCTGAACAAGCCGCCTTCCGATGCGGACTCGCCGGTGACGCTGTTCCTGCGCGGCATCGCCACGTTCCCCAAGCCCCTGCTGGCGGCCGTGTGCGGCCCGGCTGTCGGCGTGGGCACGACGATGCTGCTGCATTGCGACCTCGTCTATGCGGGTGACAACGCGGCCTTCTCGGTTCCCTTCGTCAACCTCGGCCTGTGCCCGGAAGCGGCGTCGAGCCTGCTGCTGCCGCGCATGTTCGGCTACCACCGCGCCGCCGAAGCGTTGCTCCTGGGCGAGCCCTTCATGGCCGAAGCCGCGCTCGAAGTCGGGCTTGTCAACCGAGTGCTGCCGCCGACCGAGGTCAACGGCTACGCGCAGGCGCAGGCGAAGAAGCTGGCCGCCAAGCCGATCTCCGCGCTCGTCGAAACCAAGCGCCTGATGAAGCAGGGCCAGCAGGACACCGTGCTCGCGCAGATGGCGGAAGAGGGCAAGGCCTTCGGCCGCATGCTGCGCGAACCCGCGGCGCGCGAAGCGTTCACGGCGTTCATGGAGAAGCGCAAGCCCGACTTCAGCAAGGTGTGACGCGTCAGCCCGGGCTTCTTCGCGGGTTGATCGCCACGCCCCACGGCAATTCGCCGACCGGGATATCCGCGACGCGCTTGAGCTCGCGCGTGTCGATCACCGATACGGAGTTCGAGCGGCCGTTGGCCACGTAAAGTTTCGCCCCGTCCGGCGACAGAGCCATGTTCCAGGGGCGCTGGCCCACGCCGATGGTTGCAGCCACGGTGTGGCTTGAGGTGTCGATCACGGACACGCTCGCCCCGCGGCCGTTCGACACATAGACGCGCTTGCCGTCCGGTGCCACGGCAATCCCGTTCGAAAATTCGCCGGCCGTCACCTTCGCGCGCACCGAATGCGTCGCCACGTCGATGGCATACACGGTGCTGTCCAGCTCGCACGCCACATACGCCGTGCGCCCATCCGGGCTGAAGCCGATGCCGCGGGGCCTGCGGCCGACGTCGATGCTGTGCGCGACCTTTCGCGTAGCCACGTCGATCGCGTCGACCTGCGAAGCATCCTCGGCGCTGACGTAGAGCCACCGCGCATCCGGCGAGAAAACGGCGTGCTCCGGGTTCTTGCCGCGCGTGGGGATGGTGGCGACGACGGCCGCGTTCGAGGTGTCGATGAGCGCGACCGCATTCGCTTCCTCCACCGCTGCCGCGAGCCAGCGGCCGTCCGCCGACAGCGCGATGCCCTCCGGTGACTTGCCGAGCGCGATGCGGCCGCGCACCGCGCCGTCCTTCACGATGAGCACGGCGTTCGACGACTCGTCGCTGATGTAGAGCGTGGCGTCGTGCAGCGCGATTCCCCGGGGCCGCCCGCCGACCCTGATGTCGCGCACGACCTTGTCGGTCGCGATATCGATCACCGAAACGCTCCCGCTCTTTTCGTTCGGGACATACGCGAACGGCTCCGCGTGCGCAACGCATGCACATGCGGCAACCAGGAGCGCGAGCAGCTTCATGCCGGCAATCCCATGCGCTTGAGCACCCCATCGCGCCGCACGGCGTGCAACACGGCCGCCCCGACGTGCATCGCGACGAGCGCCATGAACACCCACACCGTCACATAGTGCAGCCCACCCATGAACGCCTTGCCCGCAGGCCACGCGGCCGCCCACTGCGGCAGCACGATGCCGAAGAACTTCACGGGGTACCCGCTGAACACCGAGCCCAGGTAACCCGAAAGCGGCAAGACGGCCATGCACACGTAGAGCATCGCGTGGCTGACCTCCGCCGCGCGGCGCTCCCATGCAGCCAGGCCGTCCATCGACGGGGCCGCATGCGACACGCGCCACGACATGCGCAGCAGCACGGCAATGCCGATGCAGATGCCGATGGACTTGTGCCAGTTGAACCAGCCCGCGCGCAGGCCGGGCGGGCTCTTCGGCAGGTCGACCATCCACCAGCCGAGCACGAGCTGGTACAGCAGCGCTGCCGCGAGCACCCAATGCAGCAGCATCGCGATGCGCGTGTAGCGAAAGGTCGCGTCATGCATTGCTTCATCTTGCCCAAAACGGTGCGGCTCGTGTGTAAACTCACCGCAGACAACAAACACAACACGGCAGTGCATCGCGATCGTGCGGTGCTGCGGGAGCAGGGGCTTCACTCATGGAGAGGCGATGAAGCGCTTGCTGCCCGCATTGGCGGGCTGTGTGTTTGCAGCCGCGGTTGCACAGGCCCCGTCACCCGACGACGGCCAGTGGGTCCGCCCCGCGAAGGACTTCGCCAGCACGCGCTATTCCGCGCTCGCGCAGATCGACACGTCCAACGTCGCGCAGCTCAAGCAGGTGCTCAACTACCCGACGGGGCTCACCGCCGGCCATGAAGCGGCCCCCATCGTGGCCGAGAACACGATGTACGTCGTGGGCCCGTACCCGAACCCGGTCTGGGCCTTCGACTTGACGCAGCCGGGCCTGCCGCTGAAGTGGCGCTTCGACCCCAAGCCGCACCCCAGCTCGCAAGGTGTGGCGTGCTGCGACCTCGTCAACCGGGGCGGCGCCTACGACAAGGGCCGATTCTTCTTCAACACGCTCGACAACCACACCATCGCGCTGGACGCGAAGACGGGCCGCGAACTGTGGCGCACGAAGCTCGGCGAGATCAAGATGGGCGAGAGCATCACCATGGCGCCGCTCGTGGTGAAGGACAAGGTTCTCGTGGGCAACAGCGGCGGCGAGATGGGCGTGCGCGGCTGGATCACGGCGCTCGACGCGGCGACGGGCCGCATCGCATGGCGGGCGTACAACACCGGCCCCGACAAGGACGTGCTGATCGGCGCGAACTTCAAGCCGTTCTACGCGATGGACCGCGGCGCCGACCTGGGCGTGAAGACCTGGCCACCCGAAGCCTGGAAGATCGGCGGCGGCAACGTGTGGGGCTGGATCTCCTACGACCCGGAAGCCGACCTCATCTACCACGGCACCGGCAACCCGGGCCCGTGGAACCCGGAGCAGCGCCCCGGCGACAACAAGTGGACCGCGGGCATCTTCGCGCGCCGGCCCGACACCGGCGAGGCGATCTGGTACTACCAGTTCAGCCCGCACGACCTGCACGACTACGACGGCATCAACGAGCAGGTGCTGATCGATGCGGACTGGAAGGGCCGCCCGCGCAAGCTGCTGCTGCGGCCGGAGCGCAACGGCTATCTCTATGTGATGGACCGCACGAACGGCGAGGTGCTGTCCGCCACGCCTTACTCGCACATCACCACGTCCCACGGTGTGGACCTGCAGACCGGGCGGCTGCGCTACAACCCGGCGAAGGAGCCTCGCTTGGGCGAGACCGTGCGCGACTCGTGCCCCGCGTCGCCGGGCGCGAAGGACTGGCAGCCGAGCTCGTGGTCGCCGCGCACGCGCCTGCTGTACATCCCGCACCAGAACCTCTGCCAGGACGAGCTCACCACCAGCGTGAGCTACATCGCCGGCACGCCCTATGTCGGCGCCGAGGTGAAGATGTACGCGGGCCCGGGCGGCCACCGCGGCGTCGTCACCGCATGGGACCCGTTCGCGCAGCGCAAGGTGTGGGAGGTCAAGGAGAACTTCCCGGTGTGGAGCGGCACGGTCGTCACGGCCGGGGACGTCGTGTTCTACGGGACCATGGAGGGCAAGTTCAAGGCCGTCGACGCTCGCAGCGGCAAGCTCCTGTGGGAATTCAAGACCACGAGCGGCATCATCGGCCAGCCCATCTCGTACCGCGGGCCGGACGGCAACCAGTACATCGCGGTGCTCGCCGGCGTGGGCGGCTGGGCCGGTGCTGTCGTCTCCGCCAACATCGACGCGCGTGACGGCACGGCCGCGCTGGGCTTCACGAATGCGATGCGCGACCTGAAGGAGGCGACGCAGGCGGGCGGCGCGCTGTACGTGTTCGCGCTGCCGGGCAAGGGGGCGACGCCGTGAAGCGCTTCGTCGTCGCCGCGAGCCTGCTCGCATGCGCGCTCGCGTTCGCGCAGGACAAGCCGCAACAGCTGCGCGTGTGCGCGGACCCGGACAACCTGCCGCTCTCGCACGAGGACGGCTCCGGCTTCGAGAACCGCATCGCACAGCTCATCGCCAGCGACTGGGGCGTGCCGCTGCAATACGCCTGGATGCCCGACCGCCGCGGTTTTGTGCGCAGGACGATGGGTGCGGACCTGTGCGACGTGATCATCGGCGTGCCGGTTGGTTTCGAACGCGCCGCGACGACGCGGCCGTATTACCGCTCGAGCTACGTGCTGGTGCACCGCGCCGGTTTGCAGTCGCCGGCGTCCTTCGACGACGCGCGCCTGAAGCAATGGCGCTTCGGCGTGCAGCTGATCGGCAACGACCTCGCCGCGTCGCCGCCCGGATATGCGCTCGCGCGGCATGGCGCAACGGCCAACGTGCGCGGCTTCCCCGTGCCCGGCGAAGAACCCGCGGCAGCGCGCATGGTGCACGCGTTGGAAAGAGGCGAACTCGACGCGCTGCTCGTCTGGGGCCCGCAAGCCGGCTGGTACGTGAAGAATGCGAAGTTGCCGCTGCGCGTCGCGCAACTCGCCGCGCCGCCGGACCTGCCGCGCGAGCTGGCGTTCCAGTACGACATCGCGATGGGGACGCGCCGCGCCGACAAGGCCTTGCGGGCCGCGCTCGACGACTTCATCGCGCGCCGGCAGCCGGACATCGACCGCATCCTCGCCGAGTACGCGGTGCCGCGGGTGGGTGCGCCATGAGAGCCGCCATCGCCCTTTGCTGCATGGTTCTCGCCCTGGTCGCGTGCGAACGCGAGGCGCGCCGCTTCACCACCGCGGCGAACAACGAAACGCCGGCACCCGACGCCGCGCGCCTGAGCATCAACCAGCCCGCGGCCGCACAGACCGGGCCGGTGAAGACTGCAGCGACCACCGCGAGCCCGTACGAGGAGAACGCCTACGCCGTGAACCAGGGCAAGCGGCTCTACCGCTGGTACAACTGCAACGGCTGCCACTCCAACGGCGGCGGCGGCATGGGCCCGCCGCTGATGGACGACAAGTGGCGCTACGGCAGCTCGCCGGCCGACATCTTCGCCACCATCATGCAGGGGCGGCCGAACGGCATGCCTTCGTTCGGCGGCCACATCCCCGAAGACCAGGCGTGGCAGATCGTGGCGTACGTCCGCTCCATGAGCGGCCAGTTGCGCAAGGATGTCGCGCCTTCGCGCTCCGACACTATGTACGCCGGCGAGCCCGAGAATGCGCGCCGCACGGAAAAGCCGCGCGCCGAAGCCGTGCCCGTGCCGCAACCCGCGGGGCCGAGGCCATGAAGCGACTCGTCCTCCTTGCGCTCGTCGCGGTCGTCACCTGCGGTGCGGCGCTTGCCGCCACGCCCACGCCGAACGCGCCGCACAGCATCACCGCCCCGCTCGGCCCGCAGGCCGCGCACATCCTCGAGCTGTGGAACGTGTTCGTGGTGATGTGCACGGTGGTGTTCGGCCTCATCCTCGCCGCGCTGCTGTTCGTGTTGTGGCGCCGCCCGCGCGCGGCCGCCGGCGACGCCGCCGACGTTTCGTCGGTCAACGAGCCCGAGCCGAAGCTGCGTCGCAACGTGGCCACGGCGACCGTGGTTTCCGCGGCCCTGCTCATCGTGCTGATCGTCGCGAGCTTCTTCACCGACCGCGCGCTCGCGCGGCTGCCGCTGAAGGACGCCGTCCACATCGAGGTGGTGTCGCACCAGTGGTGGTGGAGCGCCACGTACAAGGACGGCGAGCCGTACCAGCAGCTCGAGACCGCGAACGAGATTCACGTCCCCGTGGGCCGCCCCGTGATCCTGCGGCTCAAATCCGCCGATGTGATCCACAGCCTCTGGATCCCCAACCTCGGCGCGAAGAAGGACCTGCTGCCCGGCCGCACGGCCATCCTGCAGTTCCGTGCCGACGCGCCCGGCGTGTACCGCGGGCAATGCACCGAGTTCTGCGGCTACCAGCATGCGTTGATGGGCCTCGTCGTCGTCGCCGAGCCGCCCGAGCAGTTCGAGCAATGGAAGCAGGGCGGCCTCGAGCCCGCACCGGAGCCCACCGACGCCACGGCGCAGCGCGGCAAGCAACTCTTCCAGTCCGTGAGCTGCGCGATGTGCCACACCGTGTCCGGCACGCTCGCGCAGGGCAGGCAGGCGCCGGACCTTTCCAAGGTCGCCAGCCGCATGACGCTCGCCGCGGGAACCCTGAAGAACACGCCGGAGAACCTGGCCTCGTGGATCGCCGACCCGCAGAAGCACAAGCCCGGCACCAACATGCCCGCGACACCGCTTTCCAAGGCGGATCTCGACGCCATCGTCGCGTACCTCGGGACACTCAAATGAATCAGGACGACGAAAAGAAAAAGCGCGAAGCCGAGGAGCGCGCGAAAGCCAAGGACGGCGCGGACGACGCGGCAACGCGGGCGGCGCTGGCGCAAACCTGGGCCGACCCGCCGGGGCTGATGTACTGGCTGTGCTCAGTCAACCACAAGAACATCGCGAAGCGGTTCATCGTGACCACGCTGGTGTTCTTCGCCCTGGGCGGCCTGCTCGCCGCGGCGATGCGCACGCAGCTGATCCGCCCCGAGAACCACCTCATCGGCCCGGACCTGTACAACCAGATCTTCACGATGCACGGCAGCACGATGATGTTCCTGTTCGCCGTGCCGGTGATGCAGGCCTTCGCGATCTACCTCATCCCGCAGATGATCGGCTCGCGCACCGTGGCCTTCCCGCGCATGAACGCGTACGCGTACTGGATGTTCACGTTCGGCGGGACGATGCTGTACGTGGCCTTCCTGTGCAACAGCGGCCCCGACGCCGGCTGGTTCTCGTACGTGCCGCTTGCGGGCCCGGACTACGGCGCCGGCAAGCGCAGCGACTTCTGGGCGCAGATGATCACGTTCACCGAAGTCTCCGGCCTGTTCGAGGCGGTGGTCATCATCACCACCGTCTTCAAGCTGCGCGCCCCGGGCATGACGCTCAACCGCGTGCCGCTCTTCGCGTGGGGCATGGTGGTGACGTCGTTCATGATCCTGTTCGCGATGCCCGCCGTGATGCTGGGCAGCACCGCGCTGATCCTCGACCGGCTCGTCGCCACGCACTTCTTCAACCCGGCCGAAGGCGGCGACGTGCTGCTGTGGCAGCACTGGTTCTGGTTCTTCGGCCACCCGGAGGTGTACTTCATCTTCATCCCGGGCCTGTCGTTCCTCTCGGCCATCATCCCCACCTTCGCGCGGCGGCCGATCTTCGGCTACACGGCGATGGTGTTGTCGCTGATCACCACGGGCTTCCTCTCGTTCGGGCTGTGGGTGCACCACATGTTCCTCACCAACATCCCGGAGCTGGGCAAGAGCTTCTTCACCGCGGCGAGCATGCTGATCGCGATACCGACGGCGATCCAGATCTTCTGCTGGATCGCGACGCTGGCCACGGGCCGTCTCAACTTCAAGACGCCGCTGTACTTCGTGCTCGCGTTCTTCTTCATCCTCATCCTCGGCGGGATGACCGGCCTGATGCTCGCGTCGGTGCCGCTGGACGTGCAGGTGCACGACACCTACTTCGTGGTTGCGCACCTGCACTACGTGCTGATCGGCGGCGCGGTGTTCCCGCTCTTCGGGGCGTTCTACTACTGGTACCCCAAATTCACCGGGCGGATGATGGACGAGCGCTGGGGGCAGTGGAGCTTCTGGCTGATGTTCTTCGGCATGAACCTGGCCTTCTTCCCGATGCACATCCTCGGCATGGAAGGCATGCCGCGCCGCGTCTACACCTACCAGGCCGGCATGGGCTGGGACACGATGAACCTGTGGGCCTCCATCGGCGCGTACATGGCGGCGCTGGGCATCCTCGTCACCTTGGTCAACGCGTTCCGCAGCCGCCGCACGGGTGCATTGGCGGGCCCGAACCCGTGGGGCGGCGGCACGCTGGAGTGGGCGACGGATTCGCCGCCCCAGCCGCACAACTTCACGCGCATCCCCGTCGTGCATGGCCGCGACCCGCTGTGGGAACCCGCGCCGGCAGGCACGGCCACGCACGTGAGCGGCCTGGCGATCCACGAGCGCGAGCAGCTCGTCACCTCCCTGGTCGACGCGAAGCCGGACCATCGCCTGCTGTTCCCGAACCCGACGCCGTGGCCTTTCCTCTCCGCGGTGGCCACGACGGTGCTCTTCATCGCATCGATCTTCACGCCCTTGGCGGTGGTGTGGGGGATGGTGCCCGTGGCCATCGGTGTCACGCTGTGGTTCTGGCCGAAGAAGAAAGAGGTCTACACGGACCTCGCGCTGGAGAAGAGGCCATGAACTCGAAGGACGTGCGCGAGCTGCCGAGCTACCGCTTCTCGCACCATGCGCTCACTTGGTGGGGCACGATGGGTGTGATCGCCATCGAAGGCACCGTGTTCGCGCTCGCGGTCATGGCGTACTACTACCTGCGCTCGCACTCGAACACCTGGCCGATGTCGATGAAGCCGCCCGAGCTGCTGTGGGGCACGCTCAACACGGTGGTCCTGGTCGCCAGTGGTGTGCCGAACCACCTGGCGAAGAAGGCCGCCGAGGCGCACGACATCCATGGTGTGCGGCTCTGGCTCGGCGTGAGCCTGCTGTTCGGCCTGGCTTTCATCGTCGTGCGCTGTTTCGAGTTCGCGGCGCTCAACTGCCGCTGGGACAGCAACGCCTACGGCTCTATCGTGTGGGTGCTGCTGGGGCTGCACACCACGCACCTGGTCACGGACGTCTACGACTCGGCGGTGCTCTACGGGCTGTTTTTCACCGACAAGCTGGATGGCAAGCGCTTCGTGGACGTGAGCGAGAACGCGGTGTACTGGTACTTCGTGCTGGCCGCGTGGCTGCCCATCTATTTCACCATCTACTTCGGCGCGAGGGCGGTATGAGGACGTTGCTGGCTCTCATCATCACGCCGAGCATTGCGCTCGGCATCCAGAGCGTGCTGTACGCACTGGTCACGCCGTCGTGCGCCGCGCAGTCGCGCGTGTGGCTGCACCTGTCGGCGGCGGCGGCGCTGCTGGTCTCGGTCGTCCTGGCGGCGCTGGCGTGGAGCGAATGGTTCTCGTACGCGGCCACGCTGCGCGGCACGCCCGACAGCGTGGCGGGCGACCCGCGCAGCACAAGGCGCTTCCTCGCGGCCGCGGCCACGGGGGTGGCGGTGTTGTCCTGCCTGGTCATCCTGATGATGTGGTCGGGGACCTGGGTGCTGTCGCCGTGCTCCGAGCAGTAATCGCGCTGCTTGTCACGGCCTCGGCGCACGCGCACGTGCCGGACGCCGTTGCGCCGGCATGGGAATGGAACCTCGCGCCGTGGCTGATGGTGCTGATGGCCGCGTCCGCGGTGTTCTACGCAATCGGCGTGCGCGCGCTATGGCGCAACGCAGGCACGGGCCGCGGGATCGCGCCACGCTCGGCACTGGCGTTCGCGCTGGGCTGGCTCGCACTCTTCGCCGCGCTCGTCTCGCCGCTCGACTGGCTGGGCGGCCGGTTGTTCTCCGCGCACATGGTGCAGCACGAACTGCTGATGGTCGTCGCCGCGCCCTTGCTCGTGATCGGCCGGCCGCTCGCGGCGTGGAGCTGGGCGATGCCGCCCGGCATGCGGCGCAGCGTCGGCGGCGCCTTCAACGCGCGGCCATGGAGCGCCGTGTGGCGCGTGATTACCGACCCGGTCGCGGCCTGGGCCCTGCACGCGATCGCGCTGTGGGCGTGGCACATTCCCTCCGCCTTCGATGCCGCGCTGCGCAGCGAGGGGTGGCATATCGCGCAGCACGCATCGTTCCTCGTCACGGCGCTGCTGTTCTGGTGGGCGGTGCTCGGCCACGACCCGCGCAGCCGCATGGGCACCGGTGCGGCGTTCGCGAGCCTCTTCACGACGATGCTGCACACGTCGGCATTGGGCGCGCTGTTGTCGCTGGCTTCGTCGCCCTGGTATTCGGAGTACCTCCCGCTGACCGCCGCGTTGGGCTTCGACCCGCTCGAGGACCAGCAGCTCGGCGGCGTGGTGATGTGGGTGCCGGGCGCGCTGGCGTACCTCTTCGCTGCGCTGGCCGTGGTCGCGCGCCTGCTCGCCCGCACCGGCGCTCGTGCGCATGGCACCTGATCCTGCGCGGCCGTAGGAACCGTCTTTCCGGGCAATCCAGCCGCGTCCCGCCGGGGTGCCGCGCTGGCCTGCCTATCGTTGGAACTTCATGAAAAAGAGACCTGTCGTCCTCGGCGCCGTGCTTGCAGTGGTGGCCGCATTCGCGCTGTGGCAGAACCGTGAGCTCATCCCGGGCGACATGCGGCCGGGCACCGAGGTGGCGCAGCCGCGCACGCCGGCCGCGAGCGGCCCTGTCGCGCAGGCGCCGGCCGAACCGGTCGAGCAGGTCGGCGAAAGCGCCGACAGCGCCACGCCGCTGCAGGAGATCCTGCCGCGGCAGTCCATCGCGCACCAGCAGGGCCTGCACAAGACGAAGGACCCGCTGGGCCTGCACTCCAGCGCCGCGCTCGTGATGGACGCGGGCACCCGCAAGGTCGAGTACGCGAAGAACGAGTCGGCCGTGCTGCCGATGGCGTCCATCACGAAGCTGATGACGGCCATGGTCACCCTCGACGCCAACCTGCCGATGGAGGCGCCGATCACCATCACCGAGGACGACATGGACCGCGAGCGCCACAGCCGCTCGCGGGTGAAGGTCGGCACGGTCATGTCGCGCAGCGAAGCGCTGCACCTGGCGCTGATGTCCAGCGAGAACCGCGCCGCGCATGCGCTCGGCCGCACGTACCCGGACGGCCTGGAGAAGTTCGTCGAGGCGATGAACCGCAAGGCCCGGCAGCTGGGCATGAACCACACCCATTACTTCGACCCGACGGGGCTGTCCGCCAGCAACCAGTCCACGGCACAGGACCTCGCCACGCTCGTGCTCGCGGCGTCGAAGTACCCGCAGATCCGCCAGTTCTCGACCGACGAGCAGTACCTCACGCAGGTGGGCAACCGCAACCTGCGCTACCTCAACTCGAACCGGCTCGTGCGCAGCGCGGGTTGGGACATCGACCTGCAGAAGACGGGCTACATCATCGAGGCGGGGCACTGCGTCGTGATGCAGGCCAAGCTCGCGGGCAGCGAGAAGGTCGTTGTGCTGCTGGACGCCGACAGCAACGGCCGCCGCAATTCCGACGCCGAGCGCATCCGCTCGTGGGCGTACCAGCAGGCGGGCATCCCCGACGAGCGCAAGCTGGCGAAGGCCAAGCCTGCGCAGAAGGAGGAGAAGAAGGTGGCGAAGGCTGCGGCGAAGGAGGATGCGAAGGACGCGAAGGAAACGAAGGTCGCGAAAAAGAAGGAAGCGGCCTCGAAGGACAAGGAAACGAAGGTGGCCGCCAAATCCAGGGCGAAGGAAAAGGAAAAGGAGGAGCCGCGCGTGCGCAAGAGCTTTTCGGCGTCGGCCGAGCGCAAGGTAGCGACGAAGAAGCGGGAGGAGAGCGGCAGCTAGACGCGGGAGAGTGCACTCCTGATCCGGAGTATCTTGGCCAAACTCCTTTAAAGTGGTAAATTCGGGATACTCTTCCTGAGGCGTATCCTTGCCGACACATCCGCAACCCCTTCCCTCCTTTCGCATCGACACCCCGCAGCAGTTGCGCGTCATCCTCAGGACGCTGCGGCAGTCACGCGGGCTCACGCAGGCACAGCTGGGTGTGCTGATCGGCGTCAGCCAGAAGCGCATCGCCCGAATCGAGGCGGCGCCGGAGGTCACGTCCTTCGACCAGATCGCCCGGATGGTGGCAGCCATGGGTTGCAGCATCGTCATCCAGCAGGCGGATGCCCGGCAGCCACCGGGGACGCACGCGTGGTGACAGGGGGGCGTCCTTCCTCGCGCAGCGCGGAGCTCGCCGTGTGGGCCAATGGCGAACGCGTCGGGACATGGTCGGTCGCCCAGGGCGAGCACCGCCTGCAGTACGACGAGGGCTGGACGACGTCCCCGTCCGGTCGTCCATTGTCATTGTCCCTGCCGTTCACGCCCGCAAACACGCAGCACCGCGGCAGCGCCGTCCGGAATTACTTCGACAACCTGTTGCCGGACAGCGATCCCATCCGCAGGCGCATGGCGCAACGATTTGCCCTTCAAGACACCGACACGTTCACCCTGCTCGGCGCCGCGGGGCGTGACTGCGTCGGAGCGGTCCAGTTGCTTGCGCCCGGCGACGTGCCTCGGGGAGTCGATCGCATCGATGCGGTGCCGCTGGACAGCGCAGGGGTCGAGCGTGCCATCGAGACAGCCCTGAGCCCCGGGCGCGTGCTGGGCCAGGACGCTGCCGACGGTTTTCGCATCTCGTTGGCGGGTGCGCAGGAGAAGACGGCCCTGTTGAACTGGCAGGGCAAATGGTGCCTTCCGCTCGGGTCGACCCCTACGACCCACATCGTCAAGCTTCCGCTGGGCCTCGTTGGCAACATGCGCGCGAACATGCACGATTCCGTCGAAAACGAGTGGCTGTGCACCCAGCTCCTCGCGCGGCTTGGTTTCGCCGTGGCCCCTTGCAGCATCCGCCGGTTCGGCGGGCGCAAGGCGCTGATGGTGGAGCGTTTCGACCGCGCACTTCAGATGCCGGCGGGTCGCGCTCCATGGATCGCGCGCCTGCCGCAGGAAGACTTCTGCCAGGCCCTGGGCGTGCCAGGGACGCAGAAGTACGAGTCGGATGGCGGCCCGGGCGTGCGCGACGTGCTACGCATCCTGGACAACAGCTCGAACGCCCAAGGGGACAAGCTCACTTTCGTGAAGACACTGCTGGCGTTCTGGCTCATGGCGGCGACCGATGGGCATGCCAAGAACTTCTCGATCTTCCTGGAGCGTGGAGGCCGGTACCGGCTCACGCCGCTCTATGACGTACTCTCGACTTGGCCGATCATCGGCGATGGCCCCAGCCAGATCAGCCCCCGGCGTGCCAAGCTGGCCATGGCACTGCGTGCAACGAACACGCACTATCACCTGCGCGAGATACGCACCCGTCACTGGGCAGATCTTGCCGCCCGCAGCGGGGTACCTGACGCCTTCGATCACATGGTTGCGATCGTCTTGCAGGTCCCGGCGGTGCTCGAGGACATGCAGGCGCAATTGCCGGATGGATTCCCGTCGCCCGTGTTCTTTGCGATCCGTGATGGCATGTTGGCTCAGGCCGAGGCTTTCGTGGCGGCCCTCTAGAGCAACCTGAAAGCCGCCAACGCCACCGCGGTCGGCACGAGCGCCCCGAGCGCGAGCGGGCCCACGCCAACTCGCTCCGCATCGAACCCCCGCCTGAGCAAGGCCACACCCGCAGGGTTCGGCGCGTTCGCCACCACCGTCAGCCCGCCGCCCGCGACAGCACCTGCAACCAGCGCATACCGGGACGCTTCCGGCAGCCCCTGCACGAGCGAGCCGAGGTAGGTGAGCGCCGCGTTGTCGGTGACCGCCGTCAACGCTGCGGCACCCCAGAACAGCGTCTCGCTGCCCAGCGCGGTCACCACGGGCTGCAACCACCACTGCTGCATGCCACCCAGCACGACAAGGCCCGCCAGGAACACGGCGACCAGCAGCGCTTCGCGCAGCACGAGCGGATGCTGGTGCTGCTCGTAGGCATGCACGAAGCCGAGGAAGAGCAGGAACACCGCGGTGAATGCGACGGGGTGATGCGCCAGCAGCACGACGGCGACGAGGAAGACGAGATGCACGAGAGCGACGCCGATGGGAACGGGCTTCGCTTCCTCTTGCATGGCCAGCGGTTGCAGGTGCGGCCGCAACAGGAGCACCGCGAGCGTCGCGTTCACGCCCACCGCCAGCGCGGCCTTCCAGCCGAAGTTGAGTGCCATGAAGGCCGAGTCCCAGCCCCACGCGGCGGCAACCATCAGAACGGGCGGCGCCGCGTACGAGGTGAGCGTGCCGCCGATCGAGATGTTGACGAACAGTGCGCCCAGCGCAAGGTATTTCGGCCGTGCCGGCACGTCCTTGCGGAACACGATCGGCCGCAGCACCAGCGCGGCCACGGTCATCGCCGCAGGCTCGGTCACGAGCGAGCCCAGCAGCGGGATCGCGGCGAGACCGAGCCACGCAGCGACCAGCTCGCGCCGAAGCGGCACTGCACCAGCCAGTCCGCGGGTCGCCCTCACCGCGCATTCGACCACGGGCCGCGAAGCCGCGACCACCATCACCACCAGCACAAACACCGGCTCGGTGTAACGGCGAGACTCGGCATATTGCAGTGCCGCGTGGCCACTGCCGAACGCCGCGATCGCGACGACGAGCGCCACGGCCCAGAGCCCGAAGACCACTTCCACTTCGCCGAGCAGATGCAGCAAGCGGCCATGCGCGGGAAACCGCCGCGCGAGCTGCCGCACCGCGGACGCGGCGAAGGTGTGGACCAGCGCGAGGACGAAGAAGGCGGCCGCGAGGGCTTCGAGGAAGGTGGGTACGGGCATGCAGGGCGGCTCCGCGCGGCGGCCCGACCTGCGCATGAACCTGGCGCGCGCGGGATGCGGCGCCACCCGCGTCGAGATTACCAAATATGATGCCCCCATGCCGTTCATGCTGCTCATCTACGAGGACCCCGCCCAGCGCGGCACGCGCACGCAGGCCGAGGGCGAAGACGTCTACGGCCGCATGGTTGCCTTCAGCGACGAGCTGAAGCAGCGCGGCGTTCTGCTGGCGGTGGAGTCGCTCCAGGGCCATGCCAAGGCAACGCGCGTGCAGGTGCGCGGCGGCGGTGCGAAGGTCATGGACGGGCCGTTCGCCGAGGCCAAGGAAATGATCGGCGGCTTTTTCCTGCTCGACGTCCGCACGAAGGACGAGGCACTGGCCATTGCACGAGCGTGCCCGGCCGCGCAGTGGGCGACGGTCGAGGTCCGGGAGACCGGACCCTGCTATACGTAACGACGTAAGTAGCCGGGCCTTGTCGAAAACGGCAAGGCTGGATCGTCGTGGAGAGTGAAAGGAGCATCACCATGCGATTCATGATCATCGTGAAGGCCACGCCCGATTCCGAAGCCGGCCGCTGGCCCGAGGACAGCCCGAAGATGTTCGAGGCCATGCGCGTCTGGCACGAGGAGCTGGCCAAGGCCGGCGCGCTGCTCGACGGCTCGGGCCTGCACCCCAGCAGCAAGGGCTGGCGCATCCGCTACGGCACCGACGACAGCCGCACCGTCATCGACGGGCCCTTCGCGGAAAGCAAGGAGCTGATCGCCGGCTACACGCTCATCCAGGTGCGCAGCCGCGAAGAGGCGCTGGAGTGGACGCGCCGCTTCCCCAACCCGGTGGGCTTCAACAAGCCGGCCGAGATCGAGGTGCGGCAGCTCTACGACATGGAAGACTTCGAGGGCATTGCGCCCGATTCGGAGATCCAGAAGTTCAAGGACATGGGGATGCAGTGATGGGCGACCCGAGAGACATCGTGAGCACGCGGGTGGTGCCGTTCACGCGCGAGCAGGTCTTCGCCGCCATTGCGGACGGCAAACGCTGCGAGCGGTGGTGGGGCCCGGCGGGCTTCACCAACGACTTCCAGGTGCACGAGTTCCGCGAAGGCGGCGCGTGGAGGCACGTGATGACCGGGCCGGACGGCAAGACGTACAGGAACCAGTCGCGCTTCCTCGAGATCGTGAAGCCGTCGCGCGTCGTCGTGGAGGTGAACGCGCCGCACTTCGTGCTCACGATGGACCTTGCCGAAGAGGGCGCCGGCACGCGCATCACCTGGCAGCAGCGGTTCGAAAACGCGCAGGTGCGCGACCAGTTCGCACCCGTCTGCGTGCCCGCCAACGAACAGAACTTCGACCGCCTCGAAGCCGAGCTGCGGTACCACGCCTGAAAGGACGAAAGACATGCCGCGCCAGATCTTCATCAACCTGCCCGTGAAGGACCTGCCCAGGAGCAAGGCCTTCTTCGAGAGCCTCGGCTTCGGCTTCAACCCGCAGTTCACCAACGAGCAGGGCGCCTGCATGGTGATCAATGACGGCGCCAGCTACGCGATGCTGCTGGTCGAGCCCTTTTTCCAGGGCTTCACGAAGAAGCCGATCTCGGATGCGAAGAAGAACACGGAGGTGTTGATCTGCCTCTCGTGCGAGAGCCGCGAGGAGGTAGACGAACTCGTGCGCAAGGCCATCGCCGCCGGCGGCAGCGCGCCCAACCCGGTGCAGGACCACGGGTTCATGTACGGCCACGGCTTCGAGGACCTTGACGGCCACGTCTGGGAAGTGATGTGGATGGACCCGAACGCGGCCCCTCCGCAAGCGTAGGGCCACATGCATTCCGCCACGCATCAGGCGATCGCCGCCGTGTGGCGGATCGAGTCGGCCAAGGTCGTTGCCGTCGTTGCGCGCATGGTGCGGGACGTGGGCGTGGCCGAGGAACTGGCGCAGGATGCGCTGGTGTCCGCGCTGGAGCATTGGCCGACCGAGGGCGTGCCGCGCAATGCCGGCGCGTGGCTGATGACCGCCGCCAAGCGCCGCGCGCTCGACCACTTGCGGCACCAGAAGATGCAGGCGGAAAAGCACGAGGAGATCGGCCATGACCTCGAAGCGCAGGAGGCGCTGATCGTGCCGGACTTCGTGGACGCGCTCGACGCCGCGCGGCAGGACGACATCGGCGACGACCTGCTGCGGCTGATCTTCACCGCGTGCCACCCCGTCCTGTCCACCGAAGCGCGCGTGGCACTCACGCTCAAGCTGCTGGGCGGCCTCACGACGGGTGAGATCGCGCGGGCCTTCCTCGTGCCGGAGCCGACCATCGCGCAGCGCATCGTGCGGGCGAAGAAGACGTTGAGCGAAGCGAAGGTGCCGTTCGAGGTGCCGCGCGGCGAGCAGCTGGGCGAGCGGCTGGCGTCGGTGCTGGAGGTGATCTACCTCGTGTTCAACGAGGGCTACACCGCCACGAGCGGCGAGGACTGGATGCGGCCGTCGCTCGCGCAGGAGGCGATTCGCCTGGGCCGCATCCTCGCGGAACTCGCGAGCAACGAGCCGGAAGTGCATGGCCTCGTCGCGCTGATGGAGCTGCAGGCGTCGCGCATGAACGCGCGCACCGATGCGAAGGGCCGGCCGGTGCTGCTCGCGGACCAGGACCGCGGCCGCTGGGACCACCTGCTGATCCGTCGCGGGCTTCATGCGCTGGAGCGCGCCGAAGCGTTGACACACACGCCCGGCCCGTACCAGTTGCAGGCGGCGATTGCCGCGTGCCACGCACGCGCGGGCTCGGTGGACGCCACGGACTGGCGGCGCATCGCGGCGCTGTATGCGCAGCTGGCGTTGCTGCAGCCCTCACCCGTGGTGCATCTCAATCGTGCAGTGGCCGTGTCGATGGCCGACGGACCCGCGGCGGGCCTCGCGATCGTCGACACGCTGATGCAGGAAAAATCGCTCACGGCCTACCACTGGCTGCCGAGCGTGCGCGGCGACCTGCTGGCCAAACTCGGCAGGCACGCCGAGGCCCGTGCGGAATTCATGCGGGCGGCCGCAATGGCGAACAACGAGCGCGAAAAGGAATTCCTTTCGCGCAGGGCAAGTGAAATGACGACTCGATGAACAAGGAGAGCGATATGCCAAGCAAGAACACCGTCTGTCTCTGGTACGAACGCGACGCGCTGGAAGCCGCGCAGTTCTACGCGAAAATTTTCCCAGACAGCAAGGTCGGCGCGGTGCACCGCGCGCCCGGCGACTACCCTTCCGGCAAGGAGGGCAACGTGCTGACCGTGGAGTTCACCGTCGCCGGCATCCCGTGCCTGGGCCTCAACGGCGGGCCGCAGTTCAAGCACAGCGAGGCGTTCTCGTTCCAGATTTCCACGGAGGACCAGGAGGAGACGGACCGCCTCTGGAACGCGATCATCTCCAACGGCGGCCAGGCCAGCGCGTGCGGCTGGTGCAAGGACAAGTGGGGCCTGTCGTGGCAGATCACGCCGCGCGCGCTGATGGAGGCGATCTCCGACCCGGACCGTGCAGCGGCCAAGCGCGCGTTCGAGGCGATGATGGAGATGGGCAAGATCGACATCGCGAAGATCGAGAAGGCGCGGCGGGGCTGAGGCTCGCGCCTACACGCAGCGCCGCCGCTGCGCGCTACGCTTGATGCGTTCCCAGGAGCGAAGCCATGGACCAGCAGAAACGCAACGACGCTTCCGACCGCATCAACCTCAACGACAAGGCAGCCTGCGAAAGCTGGGTGAAGAAGCTCAACGTGACGCACCAGCTGCTGCGAGAAGCCGTCGAGGCGGTGGGCGACAGCGCCAGCGACGTCGAGATGCACCTCAAGGGCGTGCGCAGCACCACCAACGACGACCGCGTCGAGCGCTCGGAGAAGCCGGGCAGCGACAAGCCACGCTGACGAGCAGGCCCATGGAGCGCGTTGCAAAATGCCGCTCCATGGACACCTCCACTCCGTTCACGCTCACCGGCAGGCGCATCCTCGTCACGCAGGCCGGCGAGTTCATGGGCCCTGCGTTGTGCGAGCAGTTCGGCAAGCTCGGCGCCATAGTGATCCGCGACGAGCAGCCGTTGGCGGAACCCGAGGCCGCCGGACGCGTCGTGCGTGAAGCCGGTGTGGTGGACGTGCTGGTGATGCACCTCGCCTATCCGGCGCCATCCACGCGCGCGGAGGAGTCGCCGGACGAGGAGTGGCGTGCCGTTTTCGCGCACCTCGTCGACCCGATCCCGCGCCTCGCACGTGCCGTGCTGCCGCAGATGATCGAACGCCGCTCGGGCAAGATCCTGATGATGGGCAGTGCCGCGGCCCTGCGCGGCCAGAAGCGCACCACCAGCTACAGCGCCGCGCGCGGCGCGCAACTCGCGTGGGTGCAATCCGCCGGTGTCGAGCTCGCCCCACACAACATCCAGGTGAACGCCATCGCGCAGAACCTCGTCGACAACCCGACGTACTTTCCTCCGGAAGTGCAGGCCAACCCGAAGTTCCAGGAGCGCATCAAGCGCGAGATGCCGCTGGGCCGCCTCGTGAGCGCGCAGGAGGACGCCGCTTTCGCCGCGTACCTGTGCAGCGATGTGGCCAACTGCTTCGTCGGCCAGGTGTTTCCCGTCTCCGGCGGCTGGGTGACGCGCTGACGCGATGGACCACCCGGCCGAAGGCATCCCGAAGTTCGTGGAAGAGCCCGAGCGGCCCCTCACGTGGGAAGAGCGCGCGCTCGTCGAGGAGCTGCTGCGCGGCGCGCCGCCCGGGATCGCCTCGCACATCTCGGCGCTTCGTGTGGTCGGCCGCTGCGGCTGCGGCGAATGCCCGACCGTGTTCTTCCGCCGCCCCGCTGCCGACGCGCAGGGCAGGCGCATCGCATCGTTCACCGGCACCGACGACGAGGAAGGCATCACCGGCGTCACGCTGTGGCAATCGCGCGGCCAGCTGGCGCAGCTGGAGTTCTGGTCCGTCGACGGGCACGAGCCGTTCTCGGCGCCGTCGATCGCCACGCTGAAGCGGCTGTAGTTCGGTTATCTTTTGGGAATGGAAACGGCGTTCCACACGCGCAGCACCGGCAGGCAGCTCACCTACCGCATCGAGTACGACGCGGCGGGCTACAAGATCTTCTACAAGGAGCGCTTCCTCAAGATGGGCACGCTCGAGCGCGACCCCAAGCTGCCTAAGTGGGCCGGCGGCGGCGCGCGGCAGTCGCTGGACCGCGCCAAGGCGGATATTGAACAGCTCGACGGGATGTCGGAGGTCTAGCGCACCACCCACAGGTGGATCCTGCTCTTCTTCTCCAGCCCGACCTTCTTGTCCGGCACATCCACCTCCACCGTCGCATCCGGCTTCCAGTCCCCCATGTCCCAATCGTGCGACACGATGCGCGTGCCGGGCTTGAGCTTCTGCAGGCGCGGGCGCAGCTGCATGTTGACCTCGGGCAGCAGGTACATCGTGATCACGGTCGCCTGGGACAGGTCGGTCGCGAAGAGGTCCTGCACGCGAAAGTCCACCTTGCCCTCGACACCGGCCTTGCGCGCGTTGTCGAGGCTCTGCTTGACGAGGTCGGGCACGATCTCCACGCCGAGGCCCGTCGCGCCGAAGCGCTTCGCGGCCGTGATGACGATGCGCCCGTCGCCCGAGCCGAGGTCGATGACGTGGTCGCCCGCCCCGACCTTGGCGATGCGCAGCATCTCGAGCGTGACGTTGTCGGGCGTGGTGATGAAGGGCACCTCTTCCTGCGCCCGCACGAACGCGGGCGCAAGAAGGGTCGCGGCAATCAGGGCAATCAGGGTGAGCAGGCTGCGTCGCATGGCGCGAGGCAGCCTACCAGATTACCGGTAGCGCGGATTGTCCGGGTAACGGTCGTACGCGTCCGGCACGCCGTCGCGGTCGCGGTCCGAGTACGCGCCGCCGTAGGCGTACGTGCCCGAGTTGCCGTAGATCGGGCGGCCCCAGCTGTCGTAGCCGACGATCTGCTGCGTGTTCGTGCCGTAGCCGTAGGTGCTGCCGTAGACCGGGCGCCCCCAGCTGTCGTAGCCGACGATGCGCTGCTGCTGCTGGTCCTGCATGTAGACCTGGCGGCCGTACTGGTCGTAGTAGAAGCGGCGGCCGTACTGGTCGGTGTAGACCTGCGCCACCGTGGCCGGCGTCGCGCCGTACGAGTAGCTCGGCACGCCGAAGATGCTGCCGATGATCGAGCCGATGTCCTGGGCCTGCGCGGCGGTGCCGGCGGCGAGGGCGCCTGCGGCAAGGGCGGTGAGGATGAACTTCTTCATGGGATACCTCCGGGGTTGCATGCAGTCATTTCACGCCCCTGCGCGACCGTACGCTAGAGGCCATCGGCCTGCACGGCTGTAGGCCGCTGCGGGCGAGCCGTAGGGCATTGCGCTCGTGCTCGCAAGGCGCGCAGACACGATTTCCGCCTGACGCTGCCGACACGTGGCGCGCAGGGTTGCGGCCACCATGGCTGCATGACGACGCAAACGATTTCCCGCCCGCAGACCGCCGGTGAAGAGCTTGCGAACACGCTCAGCCATGGCGTCGGCGCACTGGTTGCCGCCGCATACAGCCCGGAGCTCATCCAGAACGCGATGCGCGCCGGGGCGCCGCAGGGGCTGGCGGCGATCGTGTATTGCGCGTCGATGATCCTGCTGTTCTCCGTCTCCGCGGCCTACCACTGGCTGCCGGCCGGCCGCGCCAAGGACGTGCTGCGCCGGCTGGACCATGCCGCGATCTTCCTGTTCATCGCGGGGACGTACACACCTTTCATGCTGGGACGGCTGGCCGAAGAGGGGGGGTACTGGTTGCTGGGGATCGTTTGGCTCGTGGCGACGGTGGGCACCGTCGCCAAATGCGCCAACCGCCTCACGCACCCGGTGCTGTCGACGGCCATGTACATGGGCCTGGGCTGGGCCGCCGTGTTCCTGCTGCAACCGCTCATGACGGCGATGCCGGCCCACGGCATCGCGCTCATCGTGTCGGGCGGCGTGCTCTACACGCTCGGAGCCATCGTCTTCCACTTCGACGACCGCGTGCCGTACGCGCACTTCGCGTGGCACCTGCTGGTGCTGGCCGCGAGCGGCTGCCACTTCCTGGCGGTGCTGCGCTACGTCGTCGCGTGACGCTCAGGGATCCGACGGGCACCACTGCCTCGGCGAGATGGAGGTGACGGTATCAGCAGCTGCGTGGCGCAGCAGCTCCTGCGTCGTTGCGTCCACGCCGAGCCCCGGCAGGAATGGCACCGCATCCGGCGCCATGCGCGTGTACGTGGACGCGAGCACGAGCGCGGCGAGGAACGCGCCTGCGGCCGAGGAGTGATTGCCGTCCGCCGCATGCAGCACGAGGCCTGGGTGGCGCGCCAGCGCGAGGTCCCATGCCTGCCCGACCGGCGCGACGCACGCCGGCCGCCGCTGCGCGATGGAGACGTGCAGGTCGTAGATGCGCCGCGTTTCATCGACGCCGAGGCGCGGCCACTCGGGGAAGAGGACCGGCAGCGCGCCGACGGCGCGCGTTTCGCGGATCAATGCTTCCGCGCCGTCCGTGGAGTACGTGAACAACCCGCTCGTGCTGTACTTCTGCGCCTGCAGGATGACCGCGCTCCAGGCGCGCGAGCGCAGCAGTGCCAGAGAAGCGGCGTCGGCGGAGCGCTCCTCGAGGTACATCCAGCCGGGCGCCTCCGCGGCCACCACGGTGGTGCCGGGCCGCGCCGCGCGCACCATCGCTTCGACCATCGCGGGCAGCTGGTTCACTGAGCTGTGGCTGTTGCCCATGAAAAGCAGCGAGATGCCTGCGGCGGGCAATGCCGTGGGCGTCGTCGCAGTGGCGGTGACAGGCGCCGGTGCATCGCCAGTGCTCGCCACGGTGCCGCCCCCTCCGCCGCCGCAGGCGCCAAGCAGCAACGCCACGACCCACGCGCACGAGTGCCTGAGAATGCGTTCCATGGGGCCGAGTGTGAGCAACCCGGGCCTGCTCGGCAACAGGATAAGCTCGACCCATGGCACTTCCCCTCGACAGCGCCTCCATCACGCACGGCATCCAGCTGGCCGTCGCACCCGTGTTCCTGCTCACCGCGGTCGCCGGCATGATCGGCGCCGTCGCCGGCCGCCTGGGCCGCATCATCGACCGTGGCCGCCAGCTCGAAGACCGCGCGCTCACCACGCAGGACGCCGAGTACCTGCGGCACATCTCGGTGGAACTGGCGCAACTGAAGAAGCGCGGGCGCCTCGCCAATGGCTGCATCGCGCTGCTGACCACCTGCGCCTTCCTGATCGGCGTGACGATCATCCTGCTGTTCCTGGGCGAGACGGCGGAAGTGCGCACGAGCACGCTCGCAGTGGGCAGCTTCCTGCTCGGAGTCGTGAGCTTCCTGCTGGCGCTGCTTTGCTTCCTGACCGAGACGGTCCTGGCGACGCGGACCTTGCGGTTCCGCGTGCCGGAACGCGAGCGGCAAGGCTAAAGGAGCTTCGGAAAATCCTTCAAGCCCAGCATGACGGTGAGGGGCTCGATCGGTGATGCCTTGAAGCCGTGCTTCAGATAGAACGCTTTCGCGTCTTCGTCGATCGCGTGGCAAAGCAGCGCGTGGCCGCCGACGATGCTGGCCGCCTGCGCCGCGCGCAGCAGGGCGTCCTTCAACAATCCGGAACCAATGCCACGCCCAGCCCATTCCGAGTGCACGGCGAGGCGGCCCAGCACAAACACGGGTACGGGGTCGGGCGAGTTGCGCCGAATGGAGCCTGGTGCAGTACGGTTTGCAACCGCGCCTGGGGCGAGCGCGTAGTAGCCGATGACAGCCCCGGCGGCGTCGCACACCACGTAGGTCCTGGAACTGCCGCTCGCCTGGTTGGCGAGCGCGCGGCGTCGCAGCCACTCGGAAAGCTCCTCGTGCTTGCAGGTGAATGCCGCCGCATCATGCTGCGGCGTGATGAGGCACGGAGCGTGGAGCGGTGGCGCCTTTACCGCTCCCATGGAGCCTTCTTCGCGAGGAGCTGGCGTACGGCGCGATTTTTCATGATCGGCTGTTCCAGTACTTCGTTGAAGGCTTTCATCTGTTTCGCGTCGATCTCGAAGAAGACCTGGTCGAGCAGGACCCGGCGGGCGGCTTCCGCGGATGCCTGCAGGATGAAGTCAGTCCGCGTCTTCCCCTGCACCTCCGCGGCGCGGTCGATCAGGTCACGGACCTGGCGGGACGCGCGGACGTTGATCGTGGTGGCGGTGGACTGCATGCGGCAATTCTACCACTGTGTATACACAGTGTGATGACGACTGGCCTTTCCTGCTCCGCAGGACGTTTTTCACGGCGCCGCTCATCCCACGGATGGTCGTCGCGCCCGCCCGGGAGTAGAGTACACCGCATGCGGCGCCCTAGCGCCGCGGACGGAGGCAGCCATGCTCAGCGTCGAGTCCCGCATCCAGGCCGTGGTGGACGACCACATGTTCAAGACCTTCTGGGAGGCGGCGGCCCACTTCAAGACGGATGACCTCGTGGTGTTCTTCAACGAAGGCCATCCGTCCGAGTCGCTCACCGTTTCGCCGCGCATCAGCGTGTGCGACTCCAAGGACCTGCCCGACAAGTACAAGGCCAAGCTGCAGCGCCCCTCGCGCGAGGCCGCGGTACGCCTGAAGGACAGCGACGCGTCGTTCTGGCTGGTCGCCAATTTCACGGACGGGCAGGGGGCCTGCGCCGCGATCAACGCGAAGCCCCTCACGCCCGGCGGAACCGCCTAGTCGGGCACGTAGTCGCGCCCCACGATCACGATCGACTGCGGGTCCGACGTGTCGTTGTAGTACGCGATGGCGTACTCGCCCACACCCGTCAGCTCGCACAGGCCCGGCGCGGCGCGGCCGCTGCTGCAGTCGATGGTCGTGTAGTACTGGAACGTGCGGCCCGCGAGGAAGTTGGACTGTTCGCTCGCGGGGATCACGTAGAACGTGCCGCCCGTGTTGCCGCCGTCCACGATGACGCGGTAATTGCTGCCCGACGTGGCCGGCTGCGTGACACGGCCGCCCGCGTTGACGTTGCGCACGACGGTGGCGAAGCGCTGGCCCGAATAGTGGAAGCCGCTGACGGTGGGCTGCCGCTGGAACTCCAGGCGCGTCGCGTTGCTGCGGTTCACGCGGTTGGCCATGCACAGGCCGTAGCTGCCCGGCGGGATCGTCATCGACTGGTAGCCGTACTGGCCCTGGAACGACCAGCTGCTGTAGTAGTTGAAGCTGCCGCCGTTGACGCACGCATTCAGGCTGCCCGAGTCCACGATGTAGAGGTCGGCCGTGTACTGCGCAGCGAAGATCACCTCCATCGGCGCGCTCGCGTTGCTGATCGTGAAGGTCCAGCCCTTGCGCGCGTTGGCGGCGAGGGTGGAGCTGTCTTCGATGAGTTCGTCCGCGGAGAACGACGACGTCCAGTTGACGCTGCCGCTGCGGCCGCCGGTGCTCGTGGAGCCGGAGGTCGAGCCCGACGTGGAGCCCGAGGTCGAACCTGAAGTGGACCCGGATGTGGACCCCGAAGTGGACCCGGAAGTGGAACCCGAGGTCGACCCCGACGTGGACCCCGACGTGGACCCCGACGTTGACCCCGAGGTCGACCCGCTCGTGCTTCCCGACACCGACGTCCCGGTCGACGTCACCACCTGCCCCGTACCGATGTTGCCGACGTTGCCGCCGGCAGCCAGCGCACCCTGCAGGTTGGCGGTCGTCGCGGACGCACCCACTTCACGCGCCGACGCATAGGCCTGGCAGTACGTCGTGGTGTACATGGCCGGCGTGCCGACGAAGCAGTCGTTGTAGTAGCTGGTCCAGCTCGATGTGCGCACCGTGGAGGAAGACGACGTGTTCAGCGAGTTGCCGCTGTAGCTGCCGTTGGCCGTGACCTGGTTGTTGAACGCGCGGGCGGCGTTGCCGTAGACGGCATCCGTCTCCAGCGTCGCGAGGATGTTGATCAGGTTCAGCACGATCTGCCCGCGGAACTGCGAGCCGTACGCCGCGAAGATCTGCGCGACGGCCGTGGCGAGGATCTCGTACGAGGTGCTGTTGACGCTGACGGGGCTGGTCCGCAGGTTGGTCAGCACGCGCGCGGCGAGCGCCGTGTCGCTCAGCGCCGAAAGCTCGTTCGCGAGTTGGCGCGAAAGCGTGGCGCCGCCGTCGATCGCCACCATCGATGCATTGGTTTGCTGCACCGAATACGACGGCGCCATCCCGTAGTACGCCTGGTACAGCCGCAGCGCCGTGGTGGTGCTGCCGGTGCCGGCGACGAGGGCCTGGGGCTGCGGCCGTGTGCCGGCGGTGGTGGAACCGGGGGATTCATCGGGAGAGCCGCCACCGCATGCGGTGGCGAGCGCTGCGGTCATGACAACTGCGACGACTGTGCGCATGCAAACATCCCTTTACTGCAAAGGCATGTTTGTAGCAGTACCCCAGCCGTTCGCGCAAGCGAAAGCGCGCGCTAACCGCGCTGCATCTTCGCGCGCAGCGCCTCCGACAGCATCCCCAGGCTCTCTTCGAGGTGGGCGCGGGTTTCTACCGAGCCCTGCCCCCGCGCGACGGCGCGGCGCAGCTGCGCTTCGAGCTTGCCCGCATTGAAGCGCAGCAGGCTTGCCGCATCGGCCGGCATGCCCGGCGCGCCACGTGTCAGCTGGTACTGCAGGCGGCGCACATGCTCGCGCTGCAAATTGCGGCGCAGGCGGTCGATGTCGCCGCCGGTGTTCAGCTCGCTCCAGATCGAGCGCTGCAACGTCTCGTACACCTCGTTCAGGCTGATCAGGCCTTTCTGCTGGCTCGCGGGCACGAAGGCAGGAAGGTCCAGCAGGCGGCTGGCCGTACCGGCGCTCATCAACCGGTTGAGCGCGGTGAACTGCACGCGCGCCACCGCGGACGCGATGTCGGGCGGGCCGCCGCGGTCCCACTCGTTGTAGTCGACGGTTAGCGAGGACAGCAGCTGCGGCGGGAACTTGAAGTTGCCCGCGCTGAAGATGCCGTTGGCCAGGAAGTCCAGCGCCTCGCGCTGCTTCTTCGGGTCGACGGGCGTGAAGGCCGGCCGGCCGCTGCCGGGCAGGTCACGCACGGCGTGCATGCCGCCGACGTACTTCGCGACGAGGTCCGCCATCGAAGGCAGCGGGCCGAAGCCGGACATGATGGCGCGGCGCTGGCGCAGCGGGTCGTCGCCGGGCTGCGCGCCGCGGGCCTGCACGCGGTCCCACAGCTCCTGCGACAGCTTCAGGCGCTTGCGGAAATACGACAGCGGGTCGTCCGTGAGGTCGAAACGGCTCGCGAGCGGGTCCATCGCCATGTCGCCGAAGCCTGCGTCGGCATCGTCGCCGTACGCGAGCTTCGGGTCCGTGCTGCGAGCTGCGATCTTCGCGAGCTCCTGCGCTTCGCGCGCGGGCTCATGCTGCGAGTAGGCGTACTCGATCGCCCAGTAGTCGTACGGGCCGATCGCGCCGCGGAAGAAGCTGCCCTGCTTCTCACCCTTGAGGGCGATGTTCACGGGCACGTAGTCCATCACCGAGTTGCTCACGCCGTTGACCTCGGTGAAGGCGCGGTCCTGCAGCTGCTCGGCGGTGTACGCCGACGAGCCCTTGAAGTTGTGCTTGAGGCCGAGCACGTGGCCCACCTCGTGCATGATCGTCGCCTTGATCGCGCCCTGCACGAAGGCCTCGGCCTCGGGGCTGTCGGGCGTGAGTTCGTCGCGCGCTTCCAGCAGCTGCTGCGCGAAGTCGGCGTCCATCGCGGAGAAGTACGCGTCGTCGCAGTCGTACGGCGAGTGCGCGCCGGCGTGGTCATGCACGAGCGCCGTGCTGCCTTTCCTGCCGAAGTCCTCGACGAACGAGCGCCGCGCGCTGCGCGCGAACACGTCGCTCATGGCGATGTCGGCGTCGAGGATCTCGCCGGTGCGCGGGTCGTGGTGGTGCGGGCCGCGCGCGAAGCCCACGTCGGCGCCGACGAACCAGCGGATCGACGCGTGGCCGGCGTCCATCGAGTCCCAGTCGGCGTCGTCGGGCTGCTGCTTCGCGACGATGGCGCCCTTGAAGCCGATGCGCTCGAAGGCCTTGTTCCATTCGAGGATGCCGCCTTCCACCGCCGCGCGGTACTTCGCGGGGATGTTCTTGTCCATCCAGAAGGTGATGGGCTTCACCGGCTCCGACATCGCGGCCTGCGGGGCCTTCTTCTCGAGGCGCCAGCGCGTGATGTAGTGCGTGCGCGGGTTGGCCTTGAGGTCGCCGCCGAGGTCGGTGAAGGACGCGCTGAAGTGGCCGAGGCGCGGGTCCGTGCGGCGCGTGGCCATCGGCTCCTTCGGCAGCGCAAGGAAGCTGTAGACGAAGTCCACGAACAGGCTGCGAGGGTCCGGCGTGGCCTGTGGGGGCGAGGCCGATGCCGTCGCGCTGGCAGCCGGGATGCGGCCACTGAAGAAGTGCACGCGCGCGGTGAGTGTGGTGAGCCCGGCCTCGGCACGCACGCGCTCGAACGACGAGTTGGTGCGGTCCGCGCCGAAAGTCATGCGGTACGCGTTCTCGATGTTGGTGCTGTAGCCCACGATGTCCGACAGCAGGAACGACGCGTCCACCAGTATCGACTTGCGCACCGGGTGCTCGGCCGAGGCGAGCGTGCTGCTCGCGACCAGGCTCGGCGAAAACGCCTGCTCGATCGCGCGCTTGCTGCCCTGGTCCGCCTCGGCGCGGAACTTGGTGTTGATCGCGAGCAGCTGCACCTGCCGCCCGACGAGGCGGAACTGCGCCATCTGCGACATCGCCATCTGGCTCGCGTACAGGCCGCGCTCGCCCACGGAGTTGGCGACGTTGGCCGTGAAGAGGAAGGGCTGGCCCACCATCTCCTTCGGGATCTCCAGCCAGACCTTCTCGTCCTTGCGCCACACGGCGATGAGACCCGGCTGGCGCTTCGCGCCGGCGACGATCTCGTCGAACGGCTTGAGCGCTGCGGGGTCGACCGGCGCCTTGAGCGTCGACGCGGCCGTGGCCTGGCCCGGCTTGGGCGGCACGGGGATGCCCGCGAGCGGCGACTCGGATTCCGGCGTCTCGGCGTGGGCGGCGGCAAGGGGGATCAGGGCCGCGGCAAGTGCGGCGGCCAGGGGGTGAAGGCGGGGCTTCATCGCGGGGGACTTCCTCTGAGAACCCGGGAAGTTTAGCGGGGCAGGTGTAACAGAGACAGGGGGGAAGTACGGTGGAACTAAGGCGGCGGCGCCGTACTCCCGCGCAACACGATCTCGAAGGGCAGCGCCAGGTGCGCCGGCGCGTCGCGGCCTTCCAGCCGCGCGACGATCTGCTCCGCGGCGGCATCGCCGATCTCCACGATGGGTGTGCGCACGCTCGTGAGGCCCGGCGTCTGCGTCGCCCCGAGGTCGGTGTTGTCGACGCCGGTGATGGAGATGTCGTCGGGGATGCGAACACCCGCCTTGCGGCACGCGAGCATCGCGCCCACCGCAAGCACGTCGTTGGTGGCGAGCACCGCGGTGGGACGCGGCTTTGCAGCGAGCAGGCGCTGCATCGCCTCCTCGGCTGCAGCGAGCGTGATGCGCGCGTATTGCACATGCGAGTCCGGCACCGACAGGCCTGCTTCGGCAAGCGCCGCACGAAACCCGGCGCCACGCTCGCGCCCGCGGTCGTTCCCGTCAATGGGCGCGCTGACGATGCCGAACCGCTTGTGCCCGAGCTTCACGAGGTGCCGCGCCATCTCGTAACCGGCCGCACGGTTGTCGAAGCCGACGCAGGGCCGGCCCTCGGGTGCATCGACGCCCCACGTCAATACGAAGGGCCGCCCGAACTCGTCGAGCAACGCGAAGAGGCGCGAGTCATGCTCCGTGCCCACGAACACGAACGCGTCCACGCCATGCTCGATCAGCTGGCGCGTGAGCTGCAGCTCCTGCTCCAGGTCGTAGTGGTGCTCGGCCAGCACGAGCGCATAGCCGCGCTCCGCCAGCCGCTGCTGCAACGCGCTCGTGGTGCGCGCGTACAGCGCGTAGTCGAACGAGGGCACGATGGCGCCCACCATCTTGCTGCGCCGGCTGCGCAACGAGCGCGCGACGCCGTGCGGCACGTATCGGAGCTTGGCCACGGCATCGCGCACGCGCTGCAGCGTGGCGGGGTCCACCGTCTCCGGGTTGTTCAGCGCACGCGACACGGTGGCGGTGGAAACGCCCGCCAGCAGCGCCACGTGCTTGGCGCCGGCGCGCGCTCGGTCCGGTCGGTCGCCTGTCATGGCATGAGCTTATCCGTGGATGTAAACGATTTCATTTTATTTGGGGCGAGAGAGGGATTTCCCTAGGATTGCCCCGGTAGATGAAGAGTCTTTGACCCAGCAGAATGCATGTAATCGAATACACGAAGGAGACGACGATGCAAGCACCGCAGTTCCCCGGGCGCCGCCGCGTCCTGAAGCAGGCTGCCTCCGCCGGCCTGCTCGCGGCGACCGTGCCGCAGTTCATCACCAACGCGTGGGCGCAGGACGACCTGGCGCCGTACCGCTCGGCGAAGTTGAACTGGAAGCAGGCCGATGGGGAATCGATCTCGCTTGCCGTCATCCCCGCCAGCTACTTCAACAACCTGCTCGGCCTGCTGCCGCAGTTCGAGGCGCTCACCGGCGTGAAGGTGCGCGCGGAACAGGTGCCGCCCGGCCAGATCCGCCAGAAGGCGATGCTGGACCTGTCGTCGAAGACCACGACGTACGCCACGCACGCGGCGGACCCGATGTACTACCCGCTGTACGTGGCCAACAAGTGGGTCGAGCCGCTGGACAAGTACCTCAACGACCCGTCGCTCACCGACGCATCCTGGTACCGCTACGACGACATCCTCAAGGCCTGGCGCGACGCCGACTCGGTGGACGGCAAGCCCTACGGCATCCCGTACGACGGCGAAGTGACGGTGCAGGTCTACCGCAAGGACCTTTATGACGCGAAGGGCCTGCACCCGGCCAACACCTATGACGACCTGCTGTCGAACGCGAAGAAGCTGCACGACCCGCAGAACCGCATCTACGGCCTGGCGATGCGTGGTTTCGCGGGCGCGGGGCAGAACATGTACATCTACCCCTCGCTCTTCCGCGGCTTCGGCGGCTCGTGGTTCAAGGGCAAGGACATCGTGGTGAATTCGCCGGAGGCGGTGGCCGCGCTGCAGTGGTACGTGGACGCGCTCACGGCGTACGCCCCGCCCGCGGTGCGCAACTGGAACTGGCCCGACATCGCCGACGCGTTCTCGCAAGGCACGGTGGCCACCTACCTCGACGCGCACTCCTCCGCCGCGGTGCTGATGGACCCGGCCAAGAGCAAGGTGATCGGCAAGGTGGGCTTCGCGCGCTGGCCGCGCGGCCCCAACGGCAAGCGCGTGACGTCGATCTGGAACTGGGGCTTCCCCATCAACGCCTCGCTCACCGAGAAGCAGAAGCGTGCGACGTGGCTCTTCATCCAGTGGGCGACGTCCGCCGAGACGCAGGCCCGCACGTCGTGGAAGTTCGCGGGTGCGGCCAAGCGCTCGGGCGTGAACCGGCTCTCGGCATGGAACTCGCCCGAGTTCTCGCAGGCCGTCGGCGGCGCGGGCACGAACTTCATCGCGGCCGCGCTGGAGTCGCTGCAGCAGGACACCGACGTCGAATGGCGCCCGCGCGTGCCGCAGTGGCCCGCCATCGGCGAGACGATGGCGACCGCCATCCAGTCCGCGCTGGTGGGCCAGAAGAAGCCGAAGGATGCGCTCGACGAGGCGCAGGCGCGCATCGCGCAGATCCTGAAGACCTGAGACGGTGCCTTCGGTCCCACGCGCACTGCAGCGCGACACGCTGGCGCGCCAGGAGCGCCGTTTCGCGCTCGCGTTGCTGGCGCCGGCGTTGCTCGTGCTGCTGCTCACGACGACGGTGCCGCTGGTTTACCTGGCGTGGACCAGCCTCAACCAGATCAACCTGGGCATGCCGTGGCTCAAGGGGTTCGTGGGCGTGGCGAACTTCCTCGCGATGGGCGCCGACCCGCGGTTCTGGAATTCGTTGTGGTTGACGGTGATCTACACCGGTTGCACCGTGGTCCTGCAGGTGGTGATCGGGTTGTCGTTGGCGTTGCTGGTGCTGCAGATCCCGCGCGGCCAGGCGATCCTGCGCGTCGGCGCGATCCTGCCGATCGTTCTGGCGCCGGTGGTGGTGGGGCTGTTCTGGCGCACGCTGGTGCTGTCGCCGGACGTGGGGCTGGTGGATCTGGCCACACGCGCACTGGGCCTCGGCAGCCACAACTGGCTGGGCGACCCGCAGCTCGCGCTCATCTCCGTCATCGCGATCCACACGTGGCAGTGGACGCCGTTCGCCTTCCTCGTCCTGCTCGCGACCTTGGCCACGCTGCCGCCGGATGTCTATGAGGCTGCCAGGCTCGACCGCGCGAGCGCGTGGCAACGATTCACGCACATCACGCTGCCGCTGATCCGCCCCGCGATCATGATGGTGGTCATCATGCGCATGATGACCGCGCTGTCGGCCTTCGCCGCGATCTTCGCGGCAACGGGCGGCGGGCCGGGCTCCGCGACCGAGATCCTCAACCTGTACGCATACCGCACTTCATTCACCGAGCTCAACCTCGGCTACGGCGCGGCTCTCGCTGTCGTGCTGCTGGCGATCACGCTCGCCGTGTCCTTCTTCATGTTCCGCCTGCGGAGGAAGGCATGAGGAAGATCGCGCTGTGGGCGCTGGCTGGCATGCTGGTGTCGGTGTGGGTGTTCCCGGTGCTGTGGGGGCTGCTCACGTCGTTCAAGACGGAGCGCGACGTGCTCGCGTACCCGCCGGTGATCCTCTTCGAGCCCACGCTCGCGAACTACCGCGAGGTGCTGTTCGGCACGTCCTCCATCCTGCCCAACCTGATCTCCAGCATCGTCGTGTCGTCGGCCTCGACGCTGCTCACGATGTTGATCGCGGTGCCTGCCGCGTATGCCATCGCAAGGCTTCGTTACCCCGGCAAGAAGACCAGCGGCTTCTACGTGCTCGCCACGCAGATGCTCCCGCCGGTGGGCCTGATCATCCCCTATTACCTCGTGCTGCAGAAAGTGGGTTTGCTGGACAGCTACAGCGGCCTCACCACCATCTACCTCACGTTCTCGCTGCCGTTCGCCGTCTGGCTGATGGTGTCGTACTTCGAGGACATCCCCTACGAGATGGAAGAGGCCGCCTTGCTGGACCGCGCGGGCCGCTTGCGCACGCTCTGGTACGTCATCCTGCCGCAGGTGCGCGGCGGGATGGCGGTGACGACGGTGTTCGTCTTCCTCAACGCGTGGAACGAATTCCTGTTCGCCGTGGTCTTGGGCGGCAACCGCGTGCGGCCGGTGACGGTGGCGATGTTCAACTTCATCTCGGTGGAGCAGACGCAATGGGCGCGGCTCGCGGCCGGCGCGATGCTCGCGATGGCGCCGGTCATCCTGATCGGGCTCGCGGCGCAAAGGCATATCGTGAAAGGACTGACGGTGGGTGCAGTGAAGGGCGGGGGGCGGCGATGACCGGTTCCGCAAGCGTGCGGCTCGAAGGCATCGTGAAGCGCCACGGCGCGTTCACGGCGCTGCATGGCATCGACCTCGACATCCGGCCGGGCGAGTTCTTCGCGCTGCTCGGGCCTTCGGGCTCGGGCAAGACGACGACGCTGCGCATCCTGGCGGGGCTCGAAAGCGTGGACGAAGGCCGCGTGATGATCGACAACGCCGACGTGACGGCCACCGAACCGGGCGCGCGCGACGTGGCCATGGTGTTCCAGAGCTACGCGCTTTATCCGCACATGTCGGTGGCGCAGAACATCGGCTTCCCGCTCAAGATGATCGGCACGCCGCCGGCGCAGGTCCAGCAGGCGGTGCACGATGCCGCCTCGCGCGTGGCCATCGCGCACCTGCTCGATCGCAAGCCGGGGCAGCTGTCCGGCGGCCAGCAGCAACGTTGTGCGCTCGCACGCGCGATCGTGCGTCAGCCGCGCTTGTTCCTGCTCGACGAGCCGCTCTCCAACCTCGACGCCAAGCTGCGCCTCGAAACGCGTGCCGAGCTGCGCAACCTTCAGCGTTCGCTCGGCGTGACCGCGGTCTACGTGACGCACGACCAGGAAGAGGCGATGACCATCGCCGACCGCATGGCCGTGTTCATGGAAGGCCGCATCGTGCAGGTGGGCACGCCGCACGAGATCTTCCGCAAGCCGGCAACCGCGACTGTCGCGGCTTTCATCGGCACGCCGCCGATGAACCTGCTGCCGGCGCGACTCGATGGCGGGCTGGTGCGCGTGGGCGATGCGGCGCTGCCCGTCGGCGTGCAGGGCTTCGAGGACGTCATCCTCGGCGTGCGCCCCGGCGACCTGCGCATGGGCGGCGCCGGCATCCCCGCGCGCGTGGAGTTCGTCGAGGACTTCGGCGACAGCAGCATCGTCAACCTGGACGTCGCCGGCCAGCGCGTGAAGCTGCGCGCCGGCGAGCTGCCTTCGGTGCGCGAAGGCGAAACGGTGCATCTCTCTTTCGACCCCGCGGCGGCGCACGTGTTCGACGCCGCCACCGGCAACCGACTCTGATGAAGGAAGGCAACAAGCCATGGCCACCCAACCCAACATCGTCCTGATCCTGAACGACGACATGGGCTACTCCGACCTGGGCTGCTACGGCGGCGAGGTGCAGACGCCCAACCTCGACCGGCTCGCGCAAGGCGGCATCCGGTTCTCGCAGTTCTACAACACCGCGCGGTGCAGCCCGTCCCGCGCGTCGCTCCTCACCGGACTGCATCCGCACCAGACGGGCATCGGCGTGCTCACGTACAACATGGGACCGGAGGGTTACGCGGGCAACCTCAACCGCCGCTGCGTGACGATTGCGGAGGCGTTGAAGTCCAGCGGCTACCGCAGCTACCTGAGCGGCAAGTGGCACGTGGCGGGCAACCTGACGCAGCCCACCGACAGCTGGCCGATGCAGCGCGGCTTCGACGAGTTCTACGGCACCATCATCGGCGCGGGCAGCTTCTACGACCCCAACACACTCACGCGCGGCAACGAGAACATCGAGCACGAAGCGCGCGCGCCGGGCTTCTTCTACACCGACGCGATCAGCGACAACGCGGTCGACATGATCCGCCGCCACCGCAAGCAGCATGCGGACAAGCCCTTCTTCCAGTACGTCGCCTACACCGCGCCGCACTGGCCGCTGCATGCGCACGACGAGGACATCGCCAGGTACAAGGGCCGCTTCGACAAGGGTTGGGACAGGCTGCGCGAGGAGCGGCTCGCACGGCTGGTGCAGGCCGGCATCCTGAAGAAGGACTGGCCGCTGTCCGACCGCGACCCCACACAGCCCGCCTGGCTGGACGCGAAGCACAAGGAGTGGCTGCTGCGTTGCATGGAGGTGTATGCGGCGCAGATCGACCGCATGGACCAGGGCATCGGCCGCATCCTGAAGACGCTGGAGGACGAAGGCCAGCTGGACAACACGCTCGTCATCTTCCTCGCCGACAACGGTGCGTGCGCGGAGGACATCCCCGACGACCTGACCGTGGACGAGCTCGTCAACCGCCTGATGATCGCGAAGGAGCACACGCGCGCGGGCGAGCCGGTGCAGTTCGGCAACGACCCGTCGGTAATGCCCGGCCCGGAGAACACCTACCAGAGCTACGGCCGCGCGTGGGCCAACCTCTCCAACTCGCCGTTCCGGCTGTACAAGCACTGGATCCACGAGGGCGGCATCTCCACGCCGCTCATCGCGCACTGGCCCAACGGCATCCGCGAGCGCAATGCGGTGCGCCACACGCCGGGCTACCTGCCGGACATCATGGCGACCATCCTCGACGTGACCGGCACGAAGTACCCGGAGCAGTGGCAAGGCAACAAGGTCGAACCGCTGGAGGGCCACAGCCTGCTGCCCGTGCTGCAGAAGGAACTCCCGCAGCGCCCGCCGATGTTCTGGGAGCACGAGGGCAATGCGGCCGTGCGCATCGGCAACTGGAAGCTGGTGCGCAAGTACCCCGACCCATGGGAGCTGTACGACCTGGAGCAGGACCGCACGGAGCTGAACGACGTGGCCGCGCAGCACCCCGACCGAGTGAAGGACATGCTCGCGCAGTACCAGGCCTGGGCGGCGCGCTGCGGCGTGATCCCGCGCGAGCGCATCGACCAGCTGCTGCGCGAGCAGAACGTCGGCACGGCGTTCTGGGAGCGCGAGGACTTCAAGGCGCCCTACCTGCCGTGACGCTGCCGTGACGCTGCCGTGAACGGAAAACCCTGCTGCAACCCCGCGCGTCACGGCTCGTCCGTGGCGGCCGCTTTCACCCCACGCACGCGCGGCACTGCCGGCGAACTGGTCGCGTTGGGAGGTGGCGAGTTCGTCATGGGCACGGACTCGCTGGATGGCTTCCCCGACGACGGCGAAGGGCCCGCGCGAACCGTGCACGTCGACCCCTTCAGCATCACGTCCACGACCGTCACGAACGCGCAGTTCACCGCGTTCGTGCGTGACACGGGCTACATCACGCAGGCGGAAGCGCTGGGGTCGTCGTTCGTGTTCTACCTGCAGGTGCCGCCCGCGCTGCGCTCGCAGATCCGGCATGTGCCCACCGGCCTGCCGTGGTGGCTGGAGGTGCGCGACGCGTGCTGGCAGCGGCCCGAGGGCCCGGGCTCGCACGTGCGGGAGCGCATGGACCATCCTGTGGTGCATGCGTCGTGGCACGACGCGCAGGCCTACTGCGAGTGGGCGGGCGTGCGGCTGCCGACCGAGGCGCAGTGGGAGTTCGCCGCGCGCGGCAGCCTCCCGGGTGCACGCTACGTGTGGGGCGACGAGGACCCGCCCGAGGCGCACTGCAACGTGTGGCAGGGCAGCTTCCCGGACGAGCCGGCGCAGGGTTGGCGGCCGGGGACCATGGCCGCGGCCAGCCACGAACCCAACGGCTTCGGCCTGTACGGCATGGCCGGCAACGTGTGGGAGTGGTGCGAGGACTGGTTCCACCCGCACTATCACCGCAACACCGCCGCTAGCAACCCGGTGCAGTCGCAACCGACCGGCCGCCGCGCGACGCGGGGCGGCTCCTTCCTTTGCCATGAGTCGTACTGCAACCGCTATCGCGTCGCAGCGCGCGGCTCCAACACGCCGGAGAGTTCGGCCAGCAACATCGGCTTCCGGGTGGTGGCCGCGCCCGGGTAGACAATCCCGTCCGTGAACATCGACCTCATCGACGGCACGTACGAGCTGTTCCGCCATTTCTACGGCCTGCGGCGATTCACCAAGGGCGAGGACCCGCCGTTCGGTGCCGTGGTCGGCGTGCTCAACGGCGTGCTGCAGTTGATCGAGAACCACTCGACGCATGTCGGCGTGGCGACGGACCATGTCATCGAATCGTTCCGCAACGGGCTCTGGCCGGGCTACAAGACGGGCGCCGGCATCGAGCGGGCGCTGCGTGCGCAGTTCGTTCCGCTGGAGCAGGGGCTGGCGGCGATGGGGGTCGCGGTGTGGCCGATGGTGGAGCTCGAAGCGGACGACGCGCTCGCGAGCGCTGCGCACCTTGCCGAGCGCGACAAGAGCGTGGAGAAGGTGCTGCTGTGGACGCCCGACAAGGACCTCGCCCAATGCGTACGCGGCGAGCGCGTGCTGCAGGTGGACCGCAAGGCGAACAAGGTTCGCACCGCTGCGGACGTCCGCGCGAAGTTCGGTGTGGATCCCGAGCTCATCCCGGACTACCTCGCACTGGTCGGTGACGCGGCGGACGGCTACCCCGGCATCGCCGGCATCGGCGCAGTCACGGCGGCGCGCCTGCTCAACCAGTACGGCCCGATCGAGTCCTTCCCGGACAATGTGCTTGGCGACAGGCAGGAGAGCGCGCTATTGTTCAAGAGGCTCGCAACGCTGCGCACGGATGCGAAGCTGTTTCGCAAGGTCGAAGAGTTGCGATGGCGCGGGCCCACGGCCGCTTTTGCCGCGTGGGCCGAGGGCATCGGCGCGCCGAAGCTCGTGGAGCGGGCGCGAGCGGCGGCCATGGAACGTGGAGTGGGCGAATGAATCGTTTCGTCGAGGCGCAGGCGCCGGTGTGGGATGACGTGCAAGCCGAACTGCGCGCCGGCCACAAGACCAGCCACTGGATGTGGTTCATCTTCCCGCAGCTGGCGGCGCTCGGCCGCAGCGGGACGGCGAAGTTCTATGGTCTTTCGGACGCCGAGGAAGCGAAGGCTTATCTCGCGCATCCCGTCCTCGGCACCCGGCTGGTCCACTGCTGCGAACTCCTGCTCGCCGTGAAGGACCGCTCGGCCCTCGACATCTTCGGCGGCATCGACGCGATGAAGCTGCGCTCGTCCCTGACGCTCTTCGATGCCGTGGCGCCGGCGCAACCGGTGTTCCGCGATTGCCTCGAGCGCTACTTCGACGGCGAGCCGGACGGCCTCACGCTCGGGCTCCTGCAGGGGCGCGGTGCGGCAGGCGCGGCGCCGACACGGTAGCTGCCGCCTCGCGCAGCACCGTGGCATAGCGCTGCTCGTCTTTCGCCTCATCCCAGCGCGCGCGCGACACCGCGATGTTGAGCGCGCCTATCGCGCGGCCATGCGCATCGAGGATGGGCGCAGCCGTGGAGATGTCGTCCGCATACAGCTCGTCCTGCGTATGCGCATAACCGGCGGCGCGGATCTTCGCCAGCCGCGACTTGATCCGGCGCGGGTCGGTGATCGTGTTCGGCGTGTGCTTCACGAGCCGGCTGGCGGCCAGCACGGCGTCGACTTCCTCGTCGCTCCACGTCGAGAGGATCGCGAGCCCCGGTGCCGTGCAATAGGAGGGCAGGCGCGTGCCGACGATCACGTTCGGGTTCATCACGTTGCGGCTGACGTAGCGCAGCACGAACACGATGTCCGCGCCGTCCGGAACGGTGAGGTTGCAGACCTCCTCGGTGTCGCGCGCCAGCTTCTGCAGCACGGGGCCGGTGCGCTGCACGAGTTCGCTGGAGGCGAGGTAGTGGTACGTGAAGTCCAGCAGGCGCACCGAGAGCTCGTACTTGCGTGTCTCCGGGTCCTTCACGAGGTAGCCCAGAGCCGACAGCGTGTGCGTGAAACGCTGCGCGGCGCTGTTGTCCAGCTCGGTGATGGCGGCGATCTCGGAAAGCGACAGGTGCCGCTTGCTGCCGTCGAACGCCGTCAGCACCTTCATCGCCTTTTCCACCGACTGGACGTACAGCGGCGATTCTTCGGGGGGCTTGGGCGCGGCGGCGCGGGGACGGCGGGCTGTGGACATGGCCGCGGATTATCGGCCCGTGAAGCGCGGCTTCCTCTTTTCCGCGAAGGCACGCGCCGCCTCGCGGAAGTCCTCGCTCTCGTCGGCCCGCCTGACCATCGCGTCGAGCTCGGCACGGCGCGGCTCCACCTGGCCGGCAAGGATGGCATTGAGTTGCGCCTTCGAGCCCGCGATGGACAGCGGCGCGGTCTCGGCCATGGCGGCGCCGAATCGGAGAGCGGCTTCGACGGCATCGCCTTCGCACAACGCATCGAGGAAGCCAACGCGGTGCGACTCCGCGGCGTCGTAGATACCCGCTTCGTAAATCCATTTGCGGGCGTTCGAAGCCCCGATCAGCCACGCGAGCCTTTGCAGCTGGATCGTCGGATACACCAGCCCGAGCTTCGCAACGGGCACGCCGATACGCGCACTCGCATCGCCAACGCGGAAGTCGCAGCACATCGCAAGGCTGCAGCCGCCGCCCACGCTCACGCCGCTGATGGCGGCGATCACCGGCTTGGGCGTCGCCTGCACGGCGGCATAGCACGCCTGGATGCGGTCACGCCACACCTGCGCGAACGCGACGTCGCTGCGCGCCTCGGAGAACGCGACGATGTCGTCGCCCGCGCAGAAGTGCCCGCCCGCGCCGGTCAGCACGATCAGTTTCGTCTCCGTATCCGCGCCCAGCGTCTCGAACGCCGACTTCAAGTCGGTCCACGCCGCGAAGTCGCAAGCATTGCGCCGGTGCGGCCGGTCGATCGTCACCACGGCGCAGCCGGGCTGCGGCCGCGTGACGAGGATCTCGCTTGCAGCCATCACTCCGCCTTGATGTTGGCGTCCTTGATCGCCTTGCCCCACTTGCTCAGCTCGCCCGCCACGCGCGTGGTGGCCTCCTCCGGCGTGGAAGTCATCGCTTCGATGCCCAGGGTCTGGAAGCGCGTGCGCACCTCGGGATTCTGGATGATCTTCGCGACCTCCTGGTTCAATCGCCTGACCACCGCGGGTGGTGTGCCCGCAGGTGCGAGCACAGCGTACGTGGACGCGACCTCGAAGCCGGGGAGCCCGGCTTCACGCGCGGTCGGCACGTCGGGCAAAGCGGAAATGCGCTGCGGCGTCGCCACCATCAGCGGCTTGATCTTGCCCGTCTTCAGGTTCGCGACAGCGGTCGCCGTGGTGGCGAACATCACCTGAACCTGCCCGCTCATCAGGTCCGTCATCGCCGGCGCCGCGCCGCGATACGGGATGTGCAGCAGGCTCACGCCCGCCTGCCGCTTGAACATCTCGCCGGCGACGTGCTCGATGGAGCCGTTGCCCGAAGACGCGTAGTTCAGCGAGGCGGGCTTGGCCTTCGCCATCGACACGAGGTCCTTCGCGGAGGAAGCGGACACGCCTTCGTTCACGACCAGCACCAAGGGCAGGTAGCCCACCAGCGACACCGGCGCGAAGTCCTTGTCGAGGTGGTAGCCGGTGGTGGCGGGGAACAGCGTCGCGTTCATCGCGTAGCTGGTGAGAGGCGCCACGAGCAGCGTGTGGCCATCGGCCGGTGCCTTCGCAACGAACTGCGCGCCGATGCTGCCGGAGGCGCCGGCCTTGTTGTCCACGACGACGGGCTTGCCGAGTGCATCCGTCAGGCGCTGTGCGATCAAGCGGCCGACCGCGTCGACGGCGCCGCCGGCAGGGTAGCCGACGATCATGGTCACCTGCTTGCTGGGGTATTCCTGCGCACCGGCGGCGACGCAAACGAGGGCCGCGGTGGCGGCGACGAGGTACTTCTTCATCATCATTGGCTCCGTTCGGCGTCCCAGACGCCTTGCACGCTGCGGGAAAGTTCGTTCTTGCGGATGCGTTGCGTCGGCGTCTTCGGGAACTCGTCGATCAACGCCACGTAACGCGGCACCTGGAAGTGCGGCATGCGCGGCTTGCACCACGCCACGAGCTCGGCCGGCGCGAGTGCCTTGCCCTCGGCCACGCGCACGAAAAGCTTGAGCTCCTCGTCGCCCAGCTCGCTGGGCACGCCCACCAGCGCGCACTCGGCCACGGCCTCGTGCTCGCCGATCACGCGTTCCACTTCCCACGCGCTGATGTTGATGCCGCGGCGGCGCACGGTGTCCTTCTTGCGGCCGGCGAAGTAGAGGAAGCCCTGTTCGTCGCGCTTCGCGAGGTCGCCGCTGCAGAACCACTCGCCCGCCATCGCGTTGCGCGTGGCTTCCTCGTTGCGGAAGTAGCCGAGGAAATGCAGGCCGGGCACCCTGGCCCGCACGCGGATCTCGCCGGGCTGGCCCACGGGCACCTCCTTGCCCTCGTCGTCGGCGAGCATCACGTCGAAGTACGACAGCGGCAAGCCCACCGAGAACTTCGGGCCCTTCGGATTGACGGTGACGAAGGTGATCATCTCCGACAGGCCGTAGCCCTCGCGCATCTCCACGCCGAAGCGCTGCACGAACGGGTCCCACACCTCGGGCGGGCAACCGCCGCCCCAGGCAATGCGCACCTTGTGGTCGCGGTCGTCGGGCCGGGGTGGCTGCTTGAGCAGCATCGGCAGCACGCCGCCGAGATAGTGGATGTGCGTGACGCCGTACTGGCGGCAGTGGTCCCAGAACAGCGACGCGCTGAATTTCTCCACCATCGCGAGCGTGAGCTTGCCGAGCACGGCGGCGATCACTACGGCCACCCCCGCGCCATGGTGCAGCGACTCCCACAGCAGGAACACGTCGCCCGGTTGCGCGCCGGTCAGCATCAACGTGCCCATCGGGCCTGCTCGCATCGTGCGGTCCGACTTGATGACGCCCTTGGGGGCGCCGGTGGTGCCGGAGCTGGGCGTGAGGGCGACGATGTCGTCGGCTTTCGGTGCCACTTTCGGCGGCGACGCGTCTGCATGCGCGAGCAGCGATGCGAAGCCGTCTTCGCCGGGTCCGCGCCAGATCGTCTGCTCCACGCGCGTCCGCACTTCGTCCAGGACTTCGCGGTACGGTGCGTCCGCGATCAAGGCCCGCGGCGAGAACGCGTCGAACGGGTGCTGCAGCGAAGCGCCCTTGAACGCCGTGTTGATCGGCACGCGCACCAGGCCCACCTTCGCGAGCGCGAGGATGGCAATGAGGTGGTCCGGATGGCTCGGCAGCATCAGCGCGACGCGGTCACCCGGCCGAAGCCCGCGCGCCAGCAGGCCATTCGCCACGCGGTTGACCAGTGCGTCGATCTCGCCGAAGGTCCAACTGCGGTCCTGGAACCTGAGGAACACGCGGCCCGGCTCCTCGCGAGCGCGCCGGTCCATCGTCTCGCGCAGCGTCTCGTCCGTCACGGGTGGCATCTCGATCGCGCATTCGGAAACCTGCGCGCTGCGCGCTCCGGTATTCGCCTTGGGAGCGGCCCGGCGGCTCACAGCGCGTGCCCTCGCGCGGCCATGAAGTCTTCCATCTTGCGCGCCGGTTCACCCGACCCGTAGGACTCGCGGTGCGACTGGATCGCCGCGTCGATCGTCTGGCGGAAGCCGGCTTCGGTCATGTCGGCGAACCACGCGCGGTCCAGGCGCATCGCAAGCGGCGCCTTCGCGGCCAGCTCGTTCGCGATCTCGAGCGCCTTCGGCAGCACCTGCTCGCGCGGGACGATGTGGTGCACGATGCCGATGCGCTCGCACTCGTCCGCGTTCATCATGCGGCCCGTCAACGTGAGCTCCACCGTGCGCGACATGCCGAGGATCTCCTTCATGATCCACGGGCCCGTGATGCTGGCGATGCCGGAGTTGATCTCCGGCTGGCCCATCTTCACGTCGGCGTGCGCCACGCGGATGTCGCCCAGCAGCGCCACCTGGAAGGCGGAGCCCGCCGCGGTGCCATTGAGCGCCATCACGATGGGTTTCGTGAGCCGGCGCAAGGTGCCGTAGAAGGCTTCCCATTCGCGGATCCACGCTTCGGCGGCGTCCGCGTCGAAGTCGTGCGCCTCCGCGAAGTCCTGCCCGGCCGAGAAGGCGCGCTCGCCGGTGCCGGTCATGACCACGGCGCCGATCGCGGGGTCCTTGTCGTAGCCGCGCAGCGCGTCGACGATCAGGTCGCGCATGGGCTTGTCCCAGGCGTTCAGTTTGGCCGGCTTGTTGAGCGTGATGAGGCCCACGCGCTCGCGGCGTTCGAGAAGGACGGCAGACACTATTACTATCCAATAGTTGATATTGTATCGAAATCTAGTAGATTCGCCGCCGCCTGGCAAGCCGAAAGTAGGGGGCGCGAACGGCCGACCCCCGGATAACCTCCGCCGGACCGATCAACGACGGAGGGAAGAATGGCTCGAAGGTCCTGGCGCGCCGCGGCGGCGTGCATCGTGGTGCTCGCACTCGCCGGAGGCTGCGGGGGTGGTTCGGAAGAGGGCTCGCTCACGATCAACATCCCGGCGCCGCAGCAGTCGACGCCGCAATCCCCCTTCCAGTACCAGTTCCCGCCCGCGAACCAGGTGCCGCCGGCGCCCAATTCACCGGTCGCCACGGCGGTCGTCGCGCAGGCGGTCCTCATCGGCGGTGCCTCCGGCTTCTTCGTGCGGCCCAACCTCATCCTCACCAACTGGCACGTTGCCAGCCCGTACCTCAATGGCAATACGCAGGCCTACCCGATGCCGGTCGTGCTCACCGACGGCCGCTCGTTCAACGGCACCGTCGTCGCGTGGGACGCGTCCGTGGACGCCGCGCTCGTTCGCGTGGCGGCCGCGAGCTCGCCGCAAGGACTGCCCATGGGCCGCTCGCACGAGCTGCGCCCCGGCAACGCCGTGTTCGCCATCGGCAACCGCCTGCAGCAGGGCTTCGTCTATGTCGGCGGCAACTACGTGGAGCACGCGCCCGTGGGCATCCCGTGCGGCGCGCCTGCCAACACGCGTGACGCCGTCGTCGTCGCGGCCGACGTCGCCAACGGCAACTCGGGCGGCCCGCTTTTCAACGCGCAGGGGCAGGTGGTCGGCATGGTGTCGTGCATGGCGACCGGCGGGTTCGCCGGCGTGCGCGGGATCGCGATCCCTTCGGAAACGCTGGTCGACTGGCTCAACGGCCTCGATTGGGCGCGCATCGGCGGGTGAATGTCGACGGCGGAGAGGATCCGTCTCGTCGATTGCCGATCACCGCTTCGCCGCCTTCTCGCCGAGCGTCACCAAGGTCGTCCCGGCGACGACCAGTGCCGCCGCGATGCCGAAGCCAAGTACGGTTTCGGGCACGAACCATGTCGGGTAGGCGGGGAAGGCCTCGGCCAGGGTCCGCAGCGCGGACAACCCGGCACGCGCCCGCTCCTCGTTGAGGCCGGCCAGGCTGGACCGCGCGAACACGGCGCAAAGGACCATCACGGCACCCACCAGCAGGACAGCCTTGCCGATGACGATGGAGCGCCGGGGGTGCAGCGCAATGAGGGTGGGGATGCGGTCCATGGCTTCGCATTCTCACCCTGCTTCACATTCGGGAAACGCAGCTTCACTAGACTTTGCACGCGCGCGGTGGCTGAGCAGTTCGCTGCCGCGGCGCACCGCAGGACCTTTCCGTGAAGTACACCATTTTCCCGGCCGCCGCCCTGGCACTCCTTCTGGCCGCGTGCGGCGGCGGCGGCGACAGCGCCAAGGACCCCGCGCCGGTCGCCGCGGTCACGCCGCCGGCACCGCTCAATGCCGAGGGCAGGGGGCAGTTCATCGGGGCCGACCGGTTGAAAACGATCACCCCGGCGGAAATCCGTGCGGCGCTCGCGCAGGCCGGCGACGCCGCCTTCCTCGCCACGCCCAGATATGCCGTCGACGCCTGGCGGGTCACGTACCTCACCGTCGACGGCGCGGGCCGCCCGATCCAGGCGTCCGGTTTCGTCGGGATCCCGCAGAAGCCGGCCAATGCCCCGAGCCCCGTGCTCGGCTACCAGCACGCCACCATCAAGACCCAGGCCGACGCGCCCAGCAGCATCACCGACCTGGGGGAGCCGCACGTCGTGCTCGCATCGCTCGGTTACATCGTCGAGGCGGCGGATTACGTGGGATACGGCGTGTCCGCAACCGCGCCCCACCCGTACCTGATGTCGGCGCCGTCCGCGGCCGCGGTCGTCGACTTCCTCACCGCGGCGAAGTACTGGCGCGAGACGCAGAAGGTGCAGGACAACAAGCAGTTGTTCCTGACCGGCTACTCCGAGGGCGGCTACGTTACCGTGGCCACGCATCGCGCGCTGCAGGCCGGCACGTCTACGCATCGCGACGAGCTGGTGCGCGTGATCGCTGGTGCCGGGCCCTATGACGTGCAAGCGGCGCTGGACCAGCTGCTGGCCATCATGCGGCAGGACTATGCACCGCTCGGCCAGTTGCTCAACCCGGGCTTCCTGCGCCTGCTGGGCGCTGCCGACCGCAAGCATGCGCGCGACCTGCTGCTCTTCCTGCTCGTCGGCGACGCCGTCAACGTCAACTTCTCGCCGACCTTCCTCGACAACTACCTCAACGACGACACGGCCGCCATCGCCGCTTCGAGCAGCGTGTACGACTGGGCGCCGCAGGTTCCGCTGGACCTGTTCCACGGCCGCGACGACCGCACCGTGCCCTTCGTGAGCGCGGTCAACACGCTGCGGGCGATGCAGGCGCGCGGCGCCGGCAATCGCGTCACGTTGACCGAGTGCGTGGCGCAGCCCGCGGGGCATTCGCAATGCGTGCTGCCGTATTGGCGGTTCGTGCTGGAGCGGTTCGGGAGCTTGGCAAGGGATCTCTGAATCGGCGCCCCCTAGAATGCGCCCCTCATGTTCAAGAACGCCTGCTACTTCCGCATCGCGGACGGCTTCGAAATGCCGCCGCTGCCCGCCCTCGAAAAGGCCCTGCAGAAAACCCGCTTCGTCCCCTGCGGCCCCACGCAGGCCGAGTCCAGCGGATGGGTGCCGCCACGCGGCGCGAAGCACACGCAACTTGCCGAGCTCGTCTCCGGCCAGCTGATCCTGAAGCTCTGCACGGAGAAGCGTGCCGTGCCCGCGTCGGCCGTGAAGTCCGCCGTCGAAGAGAAGATCGAACGCTACAAGGCCGAGACCGGCTTCGAGCGCGTCGGCGCGAAACTCAAGAAGGAATTCAAGGAGGAGGTCCTGCTGGACCTGCTGCCGCGCGCGTTCACCAAGCGGTCGAAAACCTTGCTCTGGCTCGCGCCGAAGCAGAAGCTGCTGGTTGTCGACAGCGGCAGCCTCGCGGGCGCGGACCGCATCGTGTCCGCGCTGCTCGCGTCGCTGCTGGAAGTGCCGGGCGCGGGACCCTCGCTCGACCTGCAGCTCACGCAGACCGAGCTGTCGCCCACGTCGGCGATGGCGCACTGGCTCAGCACGCGCGAGGCGCCGTACAACTTCAGCATCGACCGCGACTGCGAGCTGAAGACACCCGACGAACAGAAGTCGAGCGTGCGCTACTCGCGCCATACGCTGGACATCGACGAGGTCGCGCAGCACATCGCGGCCGGCAAGGTGCCCACGCAGCTTGCGATGACATGGAACGACCGTGTGTCCTTCGTGCTGAACGAGACGGGGCAGGTGCGCCGTATGAAGCTGCTCGACGTGGTGATGGAAGGCGTGGACAAGCCGGGCAAGGACGAAGACGGCTTCGACGCCGATGCGTCCATCCTCACGGGCGAACTGGCGGGGCTGCTGCCGGACCTGCTGGAGGCATTGGGCGGGGAGAAATAGAGCCGCATACGAACGTCTGAAGTGGCGTCGTAGCTGTTCACAACCGGCCCGAGCGCCGCTAAGGTCCCACCCGGATCGAAACCGAGGGGGGACCTACCGATGCCGACGATGCTTCTGGCGCGCATCCGCGCGTTCATGAGCAGTACCGTGGCTGCGCTTCTTGCAGCTGCGTTTTTCTTCTTGCCTTCGCTGCCGGCGCATGCGTCCGGGCAAGTGGAGATTCTTTCGAAATGCCCCGCGTCCTGGTGGGCGGCGTCGCAACGTTTTACAGCGAGTTGCACCAAGGAAGCCGCGTGCATCAAGTACAGCGGCACGCGCACCTTCCAGGGCATCTACGTGTCGATGTCGGGCAACCAGTACTGCGAGTACACCGACGGGTACAAGGCGACCCTGAGCGGGCTGTACCCGGAGCGCGGCGACATCTCGTGCCCGGCGAACGCGACGCTCAGCTACACGACCTGGGGGCAGTACCCCGTGTGCACCTGCGACGACCCGTACTTCACGACGGATGGGGTCAGTTGCACGACGCCTACGCCGCGCACGGTGGCGTCGCAAGGCGGCAGGACCATCAAGGTTGGGGATGGGCCGGTGGTCTTCACGGCCAAGGTGATGCAGGGCACGCCCAAGGCTGGGGTGATGGTGCTGCTGTACCCGCATGCGGGCAACTTCGGCGGTTTCACTTTCGAGGGCACCCCGTATACGGATGCGAACGGGGAGGTGCGCATCAAATATTCGTCGACGTGGGACTTGGTGGGCGCAACACGCGAGGCGGTGCTGTCCATCGCCTGCGAAGGCTGCACGAACCGCGCTTTGGTCAAGATGACGGTGCTCGGCAGGCCTGCGCTGCAGGCGCAGATGTGCCATCGCACCGAATTCCCGATCGAGCTCACGAGCGGGACCAAGCTGCTGGAAGAGTCGGACCTGCAGGATGCGGCGCTGCATCCGCTGGAGTTCACGCGCCATTACGCCAGCCGGTGGGACGAGTTGCCCAGCGCAGGAGTGGGCACGCACTGGAGCCATAACCATGCGCACCGCGTGGCGCTGGGGACGGAGTGGCGCACGGTCCTCTTCGGTGACGGCACATCCAGCCGCTTCCGCAGTGCAGCCGTACCCCCGGGAACCGGCGCGAACTGGTCTTGCCCCTCCGGCGTGGACTGCCCGCCGCCAGCTGTAGCGACCTCAGCGCCTGCCACTTGGCAGGCCGACGGCAATGCGGACACGATGACCGACGAGGGCGACCGTATCGTCCTCAGGCGCCTGCACGACGAAACCGTTTACGAGTTCGAGAAATCCTCGGGCCGCCTGCTTGCAATGCGTGCCAGCAACGGTTGGGCCTACACGTACGCATACTCCGGCGGCCAGCTTGCGCGCGTGAGCAATGCGTTCGGGCGGTCGATGACATTCCAGTGGGACGCGGCTGGCCGGCTTGCTCGTGTCGTGGGCGCGGACGGCAACAGCGTGTCTTTTGGCTTCGACGGCGCCGCACGCCTTGCGCAGGCGACGCACAGCATGGGCACGAGCCGCTCCTACCTCTATGAGGACACCCGCTGGCCGAACGCAGTCACAGGCCTCGTCGACGAGCGCGGCCAGCGCTGGGGCAACTACGCCTACGACGACATGGGCCGCCTCTCGCAAATTCAAATCCAGAAGGATGGAGAAGCCGCGGCTGTCCGATACCTGCACAACGGGCTTGGACAACGCGTGTTCAAGAGCGAGCCTGAGGTGCTGCAGACGTTGCCGAACGAGGATGATCTCGGCAATAGCTTCGTCAATTGGCTGCGGAAAAACTTCGGATGGCTCTTTACGCAGGCAAAGTCCAAGGTGAGTCTCGGGACGGTGTACCTTTACGGTGACGGTGCCATTCCACCTTGGGCGCTCATGGGTGAATTCAACAATGGCAGTGCGAACGGAAAGGGAAGCGCTGAATACGTCTGGTTGCCGGCCGACGACGGTTCGGCCGTTCCTGTCGCCATGTATCGCAACGGAAAGCTGTACGCGATTCAAGGCGATCACCTCGGTACCCCGAGACAAATCACCGACAGTGCGCGACAGGTCGTGTGGCAGTGGCCCTACAGCGGCTTTGGCGATAACAAGCCGAGTGGCGTACTCGCATCGAGTACAGCGCCCAGCGGGCGACTCCTCCAGTGGCGCACAAGCCCAAGTGTCGAATTCAACCTCGGTTAGAAGTGGCTCCGGAAATCTGAACAGCGTCTTCAGTGGAAACTCCGTGCATGATGCCGGCCGTGGAAGGCTGGCGACAGGAGTTTTCGATGGCAAAGAAATCGGCGCGGCGCACCCGCCGCAC
>NZ_JACORU010000029.1 GCF_014297445.1 Ramlibacter albus | reverse complement strand
ATCACACGTATCTCCACTGCTTGCTCCTGGGTCAACATCGACGGCCAAAAAGCCGCCATCGTCGCCCAGGTGGGTCACTTTTACTTCGGCGCAGTGGGTCAGTTTTACATCGGCGCTAACATCGGCGCGAAGCGCTTCGTGCAAGTTCTTGTAGGAAGCTGCCGCTAGCCCGTGGGGGATTGGCCTCTGATTCTCGTGTTGGGAGGACAGAGCCGGCGCTCAATGAGCTCAACGCATCACGCGCGCCCTGTCCCACGCCTCATCGAGTGAACTCGTCCGCCCCAGTGAACGTCGACGTCCACAGCCGCTTCGGCTCCTCAGGATCCGGAACATCCGTCACCAGGTTCCACAGCGTCTTGATGCGCGGCGCGGTCTGGTCGTCCACGAGCTGCCCCGTCCACGCCGTCATCGAGCCGCCGGGCCATAGCACGAGGAACGAGATGAGGTCGCCGGACACGTTGCCCTTAAGCGCACCCGTCACCGGCCCGCCGCCGGAGCTGCTGGCGCTGGTGTAGCTGCCGGTCACGTCGGTGCCGGTGACGGCAAGCGTCATCTCGGAGCCGATCTGGTTCTCCCACTTGCCCAGCCATGTAGCGGGCGACTTCGGGCCCGGCTTGTTCTCGGTCTTCACTGCGATCTGCAGCGCGGTTTCGTGTTTCATTGTTTGCCTTTTGGTGGATGGATTCCACGAAGGCCAGTGTGGATGCCGACCACGTATTGGCGCGTTGCGGCCCTGTCAGGGTTGACAGGCCTGCACTCGGGGAGGAGCGTGAAGGTGTGCGTGCTCGCGATGGGGAGTGTTGCGCGCAACGCGAAAAAAGACGCGAGTCTGGGCATGCGGCTGGGCCGCCGCACCATGAGGCGCGATTAAATCCGGTTAGCCGCCAGAAACACTCGCCATGACACTCCGCGCCCAGATCGAGAAAGCCTTCGCGCACCGTGCAATGCCCGCGAATGTCGTCGAGCCACGCACAGCTGTGACGCCGGAGCAGCGCGACGCGTTGTGGTTCATTGGGCGAGATTGGCGCGCAGTGGTTTGGCAAGACTGGGAGAGGCACCCCGATGCTTTCTACACGTTCGTGCCAAAGGCGTTCGCCTTCTATCTGCCGAGCGTCCTGATCGGGGCGCTCGACGCGCCCAATGGGTTGCTCGCAGCCGAGGCGCTCGTCGGTGTCCTCGACCGATCGCCGGCGATTTCCAACTGGGACTTGTTCCTGAGGACCCGGTTGCTGGGTTTGATGGCCGGCGAGTACGACGCGCTGAAGGCTTGGCTGCTCGCTCGTTCAGCATTGCCTGCAGCGGAAGACGATGCCAGTCTCGGCCGTGCATATAGAACAGTCGAAATGCTTGAGCACGAGACGGCGCGGCTGCGGAGGCAATTGAATCGGTATGTGTTTCGTCCTGCACCATGACTCGGTGTAATGTCCCCGGAGCAGCGGCAGTTGCCGAAAGGGGAGAAGTCATGACCACCCGCAAAAAACGCGACATCTATGGCGAGATCATGGAGGCGTTAGAGTCCTTGAAGAATCACCATGAAGAGAAGCAGAAAAGCCAATGCTCAGGCGGCATTGTTGATCGAGATGATAGAGAGGCGACCCGAGATCGTCCGATCGGGCCTCGCTTGCGACTTGCGACGAACACGCGACGCGGTGGTCAAGTCGGTACCGCATCTTAAGCGGCAGCCTTCAAGAAGCGATCTTCGTAGAGGGTCGCGAATTGATTCGTAAGCGTCCGGTGATGGCACCTTGACGCTGGCGGTCAGCGCTCGGCTATGCCGGCCCATTGACCTCGTCGGTAAACACGTCGTCGGACCATGCGAGTCCGATTGCCTTGTCCAGGCGCTT
>NZ_JACORU010000028.1 GCF_014297445.1 Ramlibacter albus | reverse complement strand
TGAAGCGCCTGGACAAGGCAATCGGACTCGCATGGTCCGACGACGTGTTTACCGACGAGGTCAATGGGCCGGCATAGCCGAGCGCTGACCGCCAGCGTCAAGGTGCCATCACCGGACGCTTACCTTGGACCGGGAAGGCTTGCCGGTTTGCCTCGATGAAGCCGAAGACCTCATCTTTCGTTCGGAGGCAAACCGGATAGCTTTTTTTAGGATGTCGTGCTCCATCTGCAAGCGCTTGAACTGCTTCTCGACCTCACGCAGCCGTTGCAGCTCCGCGGTCTCCTGCGGCTGAAGTGGTGACGCATCGCCGACCAAGACACCGTCTCGCACCTGCTTTCGCCACTTGGACAGCATGAAAGGATGAATGCACAGCGACTCCGCCACATCCTTGATCAGCACCCCAGGCTGGTCACTCAATTGGACTGCCTTGAGTTTGAACTCCAAGCTGTATTGCTTGATCTTGGCTGGCCCGTTTCTCTTTGCCATTGACCACTCTCTCCGTTAGGTAAGAGTGTCCACTAAAGCGGTGCAAGCTCCTTGTCCGCGTTGACTCGCTTGTTATGTCTCATGCTCAGTGCTTGCCAGCGGCTGCTATCAGTGCCTTGGGATTGTCCCGCGCAATCGTCAGCAAGGTCCGCGCTGCACCACTAGGCTGCTTGCGCCCCTGCTCCCAGCCTTGCAGCGTGCGCACCGACACACCGAGAAGTTCTGCGAACTGCGACTGCGAAAGGCCCGTACGCTCGCGAGCTTCTGCTGCGGGCGAGTGGACCACTTTGGTCTTTCCCGCCTTCATTTGCTGCACAGACTCCAGCAATTCGGCAGCCAGGTCGCGCTTGGCCTCGTAGGCTCGTAGTTGCGCATCGCTCATGGGCTTAGCTTTCGAGGGCACGGCGAATCTCCTTCAGCTTGGCGCCCGAGAGGTTGTCTGTCTTCGCTTTCGCGTACAGCGTCAGAAGCACGACCTCTTCTTCGACTGTCCGCACGAAGTAGATGACACGAACCCCGCCAGACTTGCCACTACCAGCCCGCTTCCAGCGCACCTTGAAGATGCCTCCAGATTCGGGAACCACAACTCCGGCGTCTGGATACTCGGCAATGAACACCGCGAACTCTGCTCGCTCGTCCTCGGTCCAGTACAACGGCCATTGCTTCTGGAACAGGAGAGTTTCGACGACCGTGAGCATCCCTGACTATACGCCTAAGGCGCATAGCTGTCTAGAGCGTCACTGATGAGACATAACGTCGAGGTAAACGGCGCACAAGAACAGGTGCGACCGAAGGGAGCGGCCGCCCTTGTGCGTCCGTGTTGACCGCCTTGTTAGGCGCGGGCCTCAAAGGAGTCGACAAGTGCATAGAGAGTGCTCAGTTCGTCTTTCCGGCCAGAGTCGCCTTCGAGAAGGTCAATCTCGTAACGAACGCGATGAAATTCCGCTTCAGACCGAATCTTGCCGCGGGCCAGAACCTTCTTCAATCTCTCGGATTCGAGCACCATGAACTCCGGATAGACGGACAACACGGCGTTATGGAACGCGGCCGCAGCTTGTGCGCGCCACGCTGGCGCAACGCCTTGAATCAGTCCGGGCGTTTCTCGCAGACCCTGTTCAAGCCCGGCGCCGACCTGCGAGGCAGTAACCCTCGGATTTTGCGCGCGCGCGTTCGCGATGAACTCACGGGCACCAACTGATGTTCGATGGAGCGCTTGCGCCCGCTCATCCGGAATGGCAGCGATTGCAGCTCCGAAGCGCTCGTAAGCGGCCAGGATCTTCTCGGTCTTAGTCATCGCACGATGTTGCCGGCACGGCCTAACGTGAAGGTAACCGGCGCCTTGCGCCAGGAGCGTGCGAAGCGCGCGGACGCCGCAAGGCGTCCGAGTTGACTGACATGTTAGACGTCTTCACGCCACTTGCCCCGCAATGAGATGCGGAAGCCAAGGATTGATGTCTCGACCACGACCCTTCTGAAGCTGACGCTGAGCATCAGGAAACACATACGCCTTTGGGATAATCTTCCGATTGCTCAGAGCCTCGACCCATGGAACCGCTACGGCGGATTTCTTGACAAAGCGATCTAGCTTTCTCCACCACCCGAGCGCAGCTGGATGAGCAGGCTTTCCTATCGATCGATAGCGGTCGCCATCCCAAGTGAACTCAGATCGTGCGAGATTTCCCGGCGCTTCGCACCCGTCTTCCGCAAATTTGAATTTGAATGGCCCGGGCAAGTTTGCCCCGAACCAAGGCGATGTTGCTCCAGCGTAGGAGAGAGTCTGTGTCCATCCAGCAAAGGGGTCTGGAACTAGGGCATCGGGTACCTCGGGTCGACCCGATGGAATGTTGAGCGGACCTGCGGCAGGGTGCCACACCGCATATGACTGTTGTTCCACACGCTCGAGTTTTGGGACCGCTCTCCACTCGTATCGAAGGTCCAATTGGCGCACCTTCACGATCCAAGCCACTTCTTCTGAGTCGTTAATCCACCTTCGAATTGAGTCGAAGTCAGCGCGCGTTGCGTAGATCAGAATGTTAGCCACGCTGTCGTCTAACGAATGAAAGGGACTTCCCCGTCCCTGGGTGCCCGCGCAGTTGCGGAGTACGGCAACGAAGTGCCACGATGGGATTGTCGAAGTCTCATCAACCACCTGTGAGAGGGGAAGTCCATGGCC
>NZ_JACORU010000027.1 GCF_014297445.1 Ramlibacter albus | reverse complement strand
TTAGGTGGACACCATGAAGGATTGGAGGAAGGAGCCTCGGCGCCGGCACAGCGAGGAGCTGAAGGCGCAGGTTCTTGCCGAGTGCGCGCAGCCGGGGGCCTCGGTGGCGGCAGTGGCGATGGCACATAGCCTGAACGCGAACGTGGTGCACAAGTGGCGCCGACAAGCAGTCGCGAAGCCCGTCTTGCCAGTGACGACATTTGTTCCGGCAACCATGCCGGCCGCGCCGGAGCCGCCCGCGATCATCCGGATCGAGCTGCGCCGGGGCGCAACGACGGTGAACGTCGCCTGGCCGGTGACGGCTGGCGCCGAGTGCGCGGCGTGGCTGCGTGAACTGCTGAAGTGATCCGGATCGATGCGATCTGGCTGGCCGTGCCGCCGGTGGACATGCGCGCGGGCAGTGACACGCTGCTTGCGCAGGTCGTGGCGGTGTTCGGCGCTGCGCAGCCGCACCATGCCTACTGCTTCGCCAACCGACGCGCCACGCGGCTGAAGGTGGTGGTGCACGACGGCATCGGCATCTGGCTGGCGGCACGGCGGCTGCATCAGGGCGGGTTCGTTTGGCCCACGCCCGGCTGCAGGACGGCGCAGCTCACGCGCGCACAGCTCGATGCGCTCGCACTCGGCCTGCCGTGGCAGCGCCTGGCCGAAGCCATTACCGTGCTGTAGCGCGAAGGCGCAATTGCCGAATGCGCGCATGGCGCATGGGGTGACGACGCGGCACAGTGGCAACTCGTGAGCGACGCAACCCACATCGACAGCCTGAACGAAGCCCAAGTGCGGGAGCTTGCCAAGCGCCTCGTTGCCGAGGTGCAGTTCAAGCAGGCCACCATCGAGAAGCTCACGCACGAGAACGCCGTGCTCAAGCGACTGAAGTTCGCGGCGCAGTCGGAGCGCTTCGATGCCGAGCAGCGCAGCCTGCTGGAGGAAACCCTCGAAGCCGACCTGCAGGCCGTGTCCGAAGAGATCGAGGCGCTGCAGCCGCCGAAGGATTCCCCTCAGCGCCAGCAGCCCAAGCGCCAGGCGCTGCCGGCGAGCCTGCCGCGCCGCGAGATCCGCCACGAGCCTGAGAGCACCACGTGCGCGTGCGGCTGCCAGATGAAGCGCATCGGCGAAGACGTTGCCGAGAAACTCGACTACGTTCCGGGCGTGTTCAGCGTGGAGCGCCACATCCGCGGCAAGTGGGCGTGCGCGAAGTGCGAGCGCATCGTGCAGGCGCCGGTTGCGCCGCACATCATCGACAAGGGCATCCCGACGGCAGGCCTGATCGCGCAGGTGCTGGTGGCCAAGTACGCCGACCACTTGCCGCTGTACCGCCAGGAAGGCATCTTTGGTCGTGCGGGACTCGCGATTCCTCGCTCGACGCTGGCGCAGTGGGTTGGCAGCGCCGGCGTGCAGCTGCAGCCGCTGGTCGAGGCGATGCGCCAGGAGCTGCTCACACGATCGGTGCTGCACGCCGACGAAACTCCGGTGCAGATGCTCGACCCCGGCGCGGGCAAGACGCACCGCGCGTACCTGTGGAGCTACTGCACCAGCGGCTACGAGCCCGAACGCCTGGTCGTGTTCGACTTCGCCGAAAGCCGCGCGGGACGGCATGCCGCGCAGTTCCTGCAGGGCGCGGGCGGTGCGTGGCGCGGCACGCTCGTGTGCGACGACTACTCGGGCTACAAGGCGCTGTTCGCGCAGGGCGTGACCGAGGGTGGGTGCCTGGCGCATGCGCGGCGCAAGTTCCACGAGCTGTGGGCCAATCACAAGAGCACCCTCGCGCAGCAGGCGCTGGAGCTGTTCGCCCGGCTCTATGAGATCGAGCGCGAGGTGGGCGAACTCACCGCCGACGAGCGCCTGCGGATTCGACAGGCGAAAGCCAAGCCGGTGGCCGATGCACTGCATGCCTGGCTTACCGCGCAGCGGCAGAAGGTGCCGCCGGGTTCAGCGACCGCGAAGGCGATCGACTACAGCCTGGGCCGCTGGCCGGCGCTGGTGCGCTACATCGGCGACGGAAACCTCCCCGCCGACAACAACTGGGTGGAGAACCAGATCCGGCCGATCGCGCTGGGGCGCAACAACTGGCTGTTCGCCGGGTCGCTTCGTGCGGGCAAGCGCGCTGCGGCCGTCATGAGCCTAGTGCACTCGGCGCGGCTGAACGGACACGAGCCGCATGCGTACCTGAAGGACGTGATGGAACGCTTGCCCACGCAGCCGGCCAGCCGCATCACCGAGTTGCTGCCGCATCGCTGGAGGCCCGCCACCGCCTGATACGCTCAGGCGATGAGTGCCCGTAAACCGCCCGGGCGTCCCGGGCCGAAATGCATCTACCAGTTGCGCATCGAGCTGCAGCACATCGAGCCGCGCATCTGGCGCACGATCCTGGTCCCTGACACCATCACGCTGGCCAAGCTCGATCGCGTCGTGCAGGCCGCCATGGGCTGGACCAACAGCCACCTTCATGACTGGCACATCGAGGGCAAGCGCTACGGCGCGCCGAACCCCGAGTGGGACAACGAAGGCGACATGCTCGATGACCGTAAGGTCACCGTCGGCGCGGTGCTTGGCGAGCACGTCGCGGAGTTCCTCTACCAATACGACTTCGGCGATGGCTGGGAGCATCGCATTCGCGTGGAGAAGCGCCTTGCGCCGCAACCGCACTACAACACATGGCCGATGTGCATCGCTGGCGCCAACTCGTGCCCGCCGGAAGACGTGGGCGGCCCGCCCGGCTACATGGACTTCGTGCAGGCGATTCGCGACCCAGCGCACGAAGAGCACCAGAACCTGTGGCAGTGGAACGCAGGCCCGTTCGATCCGAGCGCGTTCAGCATCAACGACGCGAACCGCGCGATCCGGCGCCTGCGGTAGGACGAGATGATGTGAAGAACATCGAAACGCTCATCGACGAGGGCGGCGACATCTCGATCGGTCCCGTCGCAGGGTTGACGTGCGTCGCGGCAGCCACCGACGGCTACAACTGCCTTGCGATGCGCGTGAGGCGCGATGGCGAAAAGCTCAACGTCTTGATGAAGCGCCTGGACAAGGCAATCGGACTCGCATGGTCCGACGACGTGTTTACCGACGAGGTCAATGGGCCGGCATAGCCGAGCGCTGACCGCCAGCGTCAAGGTGCCATCACCGGACGCTTAC
>NZ_JACORU010000026.1 GCF_014297445.1 Ramlibacter albus | reverse complement strand
GGGGTCCATTTGATTTCAGTGTCAAAAGTGACGGTTCGCTTCCCCAGCAACGGCGCGGGCATGGGCAGGTAACTTGTTGATTTCAAAGGGATTGCTGTTCGGTATTTCGCCGCGTATCGTTGGCTGCCTTTCGAGAGACGAGGAGCAACCGAAATGCAAGGCTGGCAGACCCCATACCTTGGCCTGCGCGATCTGCCGCGCGAGCTCACTGACTTTGAACTCCAGGCCTTCTTCAGCTTCAGTCAAGCCGAGCTGGAGCTGATCTCAAGGCGGCGAGGCGACAACCACAAGCTGGGCCTGGCACTGCACATCGGTTTCGTGCGCATGAGCGGCCGGCCGCTAAACAGTGTGCGTGCGGTCCCGCCCGTCTTGCTGCGTCACCTGGGCCAGATGCTGGGCATCACCACCCCCGACCTGGCGTCGCTGCGTGCGCTGTACGCCCGTGGCCGAACCCTGTTCGATCACCAGCAGCAGGCCTGCGAGGCGCTGGGCTTTGCCTGGATGACCGAGCACCAGCGTCGAGCGTTGGTGCGAGTTCTGCGCGATGAAGTGACCCACAGCGCCGATCGTGAGCGGCTGCTGCTGCATGCCCGGCATTGGTTGTACGAACACCGGCTCCTCATCGTGCACGACCGTGTCATCCGCAGCCTGGTGGCGGTTGCACTGACCGAACTCGAGGCCGCCACTGCCCAGGCGATCCGAGCCGCAGTGCCACCCGGCCTTCTCAAACGCTGGGCGTCGGCGCTGGACAGTGCGCGCCTGGATGGCCAGCACAGCCAGAGCTGGCTGTGGAGCGCACCGGCCAAGCACTCGACGCGCCAGATCACCGAGGTGCTCGAACGTATTGCCTTCCTGACGGATTTGGGGATCGATCAACACTTGGGCCATCTCAACGACGTATTGGTGCGCCGGTATGCGCGGCGCATGGCCTCCCGTGCGCCCTCGATCAGCGCCCGGATCAAGGAGCCGGCACGCACTGTCGAGATGGCCTGCTTCCTGCGCTATTGCCTGCTGACGGCCACAGATCAGCTCATCCTCATGTTCCAGCGTCGTGTGGCCGACCTCTGGCGGCAGTGCGCCGACGGTGTGACGGCAACGGTTGACTGGGCGCAGCAGTACCAGCAATTGCTCCAGGAACTGACCGATCTTGCGGCCCAGGAGAAGGTGCCAGATGCCGAACTGCGTTCGCGCTTGGTCAGTCTGGTCGCGGTCAAGCGTGCCCGGCGCCCGCCCAGTCGAGCGTCGATCATCCGCCAGCACCTCATCGACGCCATTGCCCCGGTGCGCTCGCTGCTGGTGGCAGTGAGCGGGCTGGCCTGGCAAGCCACGGGCGAGCATCCGGCCATCGACGCGTTGGACAGGCTGCGCACCCTGTACGCTGGCGGCACCAAGAGCCTGCCGGGCGAGGTCACGGCAGCGCGCCTGGGCCCGGCATGGCGTCAAGCCATCGCTGACGTCGACCGTGAGCGGGCGTTCCGGGCATTGGAGGTGGCCACTCTGTTTGCCTTGCGCCGAGCGCTGCGCAACGGCTCGGTCTGGATTGAGCACTCCTTGAGCTTCCGCGGCCGCGAGCGGCTGTTCATCCCGGATGAGCGCTGGAAGACCGAAGCCCGGCGCCACTACGCCCGGCTGCAGCTGCCGGCCAAGGCCAGTGACTTCCTCACACCGTTGCTTGCACGCGTTCGCACAGGTATCGACGCGGTGGCGGCTGCCACTCGCGTCGGATTGCTGCGCGTGGACGACGAGTTGCACTTGGCGCCCCTGGCCGCCGAAGACGAAGATCCCGAAGTCACCAAACTGCGTAGCCGGCTTGACCAGCGCATCGGCGAGGTGCAACTGCCAGAGGTCATCCTGGCCGTGGACGCTCAGGTGCGCTTCAGCTGGATCATGCTCGGGCGTGAGCCCAGATCGAGCCAGGAACTGCTGATGACCTACGCCGGCATATTGGCGCACGGCACCAGCCTGACGGCCGCAGAGTGCGCCCGCATGATCCCGCAGCTATCGGCTCCCAGCATCCGCCAGGCAATGCGCTGGGCGGGCGATGAGCGGCGGCTGGCCCTGGCCTGCCAGGCGGTGCTGGAGTTCATGCAGCGCCATGCGGTAGCGGCAACGTGGGGCCGAGCCGATCTGGCCTCCTCGGACATGATGAGTCTGGAGACCAGCCGCCGGGTATGGCAGGCACGCCAGGATCCACGACGCCAGACAGCCTCCATCGGCGTTTACAGCCACGTGCGCGATCGTTGGGGAATCTTCCACGCCCAGCCGATTGTGCTCAATGAGCGCCAGGCCGGTGCCGCCATCGAAGGGGTGGTGAGACAGGAGCGGGTGGAGGTGTCGCAGTTGGCTGTCGACACGCACGGCTACACCGACTTCGCGATGGCGCTATCGCGTCTGCTGGGCTTCGATCTATGCCCGCGGCTGCGCGAACTGCGGCAACGCCACCTGTTCGTGCCGCGAGGAATGACAATCCCTGTGGAGATCGCCGCCGTGTGTGAGGCCAGCGTGGACACGACACTGATCGAAGCTCATTGGGACCAGCTGGTGCATCTGGCGGCCTCGGTGCAGACAGGTCACGCCAGTGCGGTGACGGCGCTGGCCAGGTTCGGTTCTGCGGCGCGCGGGGACCCGATCTACGACGCCGGTGTGCAGTTGGGCAAGCTGCTCAGGACCGCCTTCCTGGCGGACTACTTCGTCAATGCCGGCTTCCGCAGGGAACTGCGCCGGGTTCTGAACCGGGGCGAGGCGGTGAACGCGCTCAAGCGCGCCATCTACACCGGTCGTGTTGGATCGGCCCAGGCTCGGCGTACCGACGAGATGCAGGCAGTGGCCGACGCCTTGAGCCTGTTGGCCAACATCGTGATGGCGTGGAACACGGCTCAGATGCAGGCCGTACTGGACCGATGGGCCAACAGGCGACAGATCGTGCCGCCTGAGTTGACTGGGCGCATTGCACCGACGCGCTTGGAGGGGATCAACCTGCGCGGCGTCTTCCGCTTCCCGCTGGAACGTTACGCCGGTCAGATCCTGCCGTCAATTGCTGCAGCGAAAACGAGTGCTGGCAGCTGAAATCGACCACGCAAACAGGCTCTCAGCGACCGATTAGGAGACCAACAGAAACTCAAAGCGTGACAAGCACTTACGCTCGCCCCTGGAGCAGACCCCGCGCCAATCCTCGCTCTGCGGGGAGGCACGAACCGTCACTTTCTGCACTGAAATCAAATGGACCCCG
>NZ_JACORU010000025.1 GCF_014297445.1 Ramlibacter albus | reverse complement strand
AAAAGGGGCCGTGAGGCCCCTCAAATCGACAGGAAAACCGATGAAACCCGCTCGCGCGAACCTCAGATCCAGCCTCGCGAAACGCGTGCGTCGAAAATCGGCCGCTAAATCAGCGTAGCCCTAACTCCATAGATGGACACCATCCTTGCCGCTTACGGGGCTGCGCTCAAGGGTGGGTTGGCCGGACGCTTACATTGATTCATAGTTTCCTTCCAGTCCTTCGAGGCGCGGCCCCAGTCGGCGGTGATGCTCCTCAGCGCCAGCGAGATCAGCTTCGTTGCCGCGTCGTCGCTAGGGAAGTGCCCGCGGCTCTTGATGATCTGGCTCAGCTTCTCGCACGAACGAACCGCCTTCCAGCGTAGGGGCTAACCTGGCTCGCACCAAACTAGTCCATCTCGAAACTGGCACCGGACGCGAGCTAACCGGTTGCAGTCGTGCCGGTTCTAGCAAAAGACTGCCGTAGCCCGATGAATGTCTGACTCGGACGCACATCTTTCGGCCGGATGTTCGTGTCTGAGCTCACTCGCCAGACAGCCACTTCAGGATGAGCAGACGCCGCGATGACTGAGCAAAGAACAAACAATTTTGGGCCCCCAGGAAACAAGACAACGTTATGTGAATTGCTAAGCCCCCTTATCAGTGAATCCAACGTTGCTACGGCCTTTCGGGGGTCGTCCACGAGATATCTAATGATTTCGCGGTCCTGGAGGTCCTCGAGGAGCGTCTGGTTCGCAGCAACAACTTCGGGTTCGTACTCCGAAATTGGGGACACCGGGAACATCGCAACAACACGGGACGCCTGCAAATACTCTGTGACTCCCACGACTTTGCCAAGCTCATAGCCAAGACCTGCGATCAATGCCAGAGGTAAGCCTGGATCCAGAAAGCGTCCAGCGTACCGGCGGTGAACGGGTCCCGCCACCTCATTCCTACCCAAAGTCGGCCTTGGGCGCTCGAAAGCAGCGATGTTGTACCAGTAGTCAATGGACAGTTCGCGCTCACCCGAAAGGCGCTCAAACAGATCAACCAAACTCGCGATCCGAAAACGATCAAAGCACGAGATGTCGACCGCCACCCGCAACGGGCACTCTAACGGGGTGCCAGCAAGCACTGCAAAGACCTTCTCACGCAAGGTGGCTTCAAACTCAAGTCTAGATACCCCGTGCAGTACTTCAAACCCTGCTTGCTTAAACCATACCGAGTTCGCGTCGTACGCTAGCACCTGATTGTGATTGAACCCTAGCCCAATCCGAATCGAACTGCGATCGGCGATTCGCTCGGCCACAGCTCGCGCTCGAGATTCGTACCCGACCGCGCAAAGGAAGAGATGGTAGTCGCATTCGCCTAGATCTGCAGCGGTGAGATTCGTAAGCATTTCTAGTCAATAAACAAAGTCGGCTGCATTTGAACTGGCACTTGTTCAACAAGCCATCGCGGACGTCGGCGAACCTGTGATCTGTCTCGAACGAGCGAGGACAACATCCTGGATTTACCCGATCTCAAGGGAAGCATTTCGAGCGGTGCGAGCAGGTATGTGATCCGAAACTTCTGGCCGACTAGCTCATGTGAAAGTTTGAACTCCCTGTTCTGATCACCCTGTGGGATAAACGCGCCGGAGTAAAGGCCATCGTAGATAGCCTGAATGACCTCACTTCTTAAACCCGCATCAACCTCGAAGGACAACACTGGATCAAGAGTGAACTCCTCTAGTAAGACCGAGTTTCGAAAAGCTGCGCTCAACTTGTCGACCAGCCCTTTCAGTCCACCCTCTTCAGACGATGAATCTTTTGATGTACTCGGTATCGTCGAGATGTAGGCAAGAAACTTTCCGGCCGCCGATGTGAGGGCTGCGTACTGAGTCTCCCGCGACAGCTCTCGCCCTCGAGACAGTGCTTTGTCGGTTTATCAGTAGACTTTTCGCGATGCCCATGAACCATCTCGGATTGGCCTCAGATATCAAGCACAGCGCCTCCCATCCACTGTACAAAGCAGCGGGCCGAGCTTTGTCTTTTCGCAGTTTCGGAGCTTGAGCAGCAATTCGAGACGGTTTCAGCATGAAGTCCCTGAAGCCGACGATGGGACCGATCTTGCGCAATACGGCATCTCGCTGCTGCGCAGACACCTTCTCTAGGTTGTCTGGATCGATCCTGTAGTGATTCATGAAGCTCACATAACTCGGATCTTTAAGTGCCAGACTAGAAGACGCTATTTGCCATCGCCCTCGACGTGAGTATGGACTGGGCGCGTCTGGGTCGTGAAAGGCAGATCGCCTGAACACGGCCCAAGGAGCAATGTGTTCCGCAGGCGTTCCCTTAGTTAGATGGGACCAGAGACTCTCACAAAAAACCGAACCCTCTTTAGGATCTGCATAAAGCGTAATCTCCTCAAAATCGTTGCCAGGAGATGGTCCTGTCACTTCTTTGAAAAGCTCAGCCGCCTTCGTTGATGGGCTCATCGCCAACTTAAAAACCAAGCTCTGATCCGAAGATCGGAGGCTGCGAAACAGCATTTCCTGGATTTCTATCGGAGCGATTTCAAGCTCATCAAATAGCAGACACCAAGTGCCTTCGAAACGCGCAGTGCACATGTCGAAGGCAGATGTGGCTTGAAGAACTGCTGGAGTTGTTTGGAGTTGGCACTCTTCAAGAAGCGAACGAAGAGAGTGAGGACGATCCACGCTGTCATACAAAGCAGCAGTTCGGTCGACAAGGGCCTGTCTGATGCCGAGCAACGAGTGAATTCGAGGCGTCAACTTCCAACTGTGTGCGATGCTTTTGCAGAGTTCAACCTCAATGGGCTTCTCAAGCTGCACGCGAGCGTAGCCGCGATCCTTCAGCGGACGATCGTGCGTGAGCTGTAGAAAACAGCTGGCTACAGCACGCTGAACGTGAGTCGTGAACATCGCCCGACGGAAATGGGAAGACATTTCGGCTGGAAGGTCATGGCCGATGGTGTCTACCTGCTGCCTCCACGCTTCATCGGCGGGCACGAAAATACCCCTAAACTGAACGCCGGCTCGGATCTCGTCAGCGAGTTCGTGGTCCCAGGCATTTAGGGCTTTTGGCTGAAGCATTTTCAGCATGTGAGTTTTCCCGCTACCTCTAGGCCCAACTAGAAGTGAATGCTGGTTAGCGAGCAGAGCTAGGGCAACGCTGAAAAAGGTCCACCACGAGCACGGCTGATGCGTTGATCGGAGCATGAAGCAACAGACCCTCGCCATGGCCGCCGACAAGGGCTTCGAGCAGTTCCGCCGCCCGACCAAG
>NZ_JACORU010000024.1 GCF_014297445.1 Ramlibacter albus | reverse complement strand
GGCGTCGGCGCAGGCGTCGGCGCAGGCGTCGGTGCGGGCGTCGGCGCAGGCGTCGGTGCAGGGGTCGGCGCAGGCGTCGGTGCGGGTGTCGGTGCAGGCGTCGGTGCAGGCGTCGGTGCAGGCGTCGGTGCAGGCGTCGGTGCAGGCGTCGGAGCAGGCGTCGGAGCGGGCGTTGGAGCGGGCGTTGGAGCGGGCGTCGGTGCAGGCGTCGGTGCAGGCGTCGGTGCAGGCGTCGGAGCAGGCGTCGGAGCGGGCGTTGGAGCGGGCGTTGGAGCGGGCGTCGGTGCAGGCGTCGGTGCGGGTGTCGGTGCAGGCGTCGGCGCGGGCGTCGGAGCAGGCGTTGGTGCGGGCGTCGGAGCAGGTGTCGGTGCAGGTGTCGGTGCAGGTGTCGGTGCAGGCGTCGGAGCAGGCGTCGGAGCAGGCGTCGGAGCAGGCGTCGGCGCAGGAGTCGGCGCAGGCGTCGGTGCAGGCGTCGGTGCAGGCGTCGGTGCAGGCGTCGGTGCAGGCGTCGGCGCAGGCGTCGGCGCAGGCTTCGCGAGAACCATCTGCGTCGGCGAATACTGGAACGTGAACCCGGGGAAGTCGCCCAACGACGTCCGCGTGAACGTGCCGCTCATCCCGCCGCCCGCCTGCACGAACGCATACTGGTCCGTCGGCGACGGCGTGTAGCCACCATGCGCATGCGCATCGAAGTCGCCCGCGATCTGCGCCGTGCCGGTGACCAGCACGCGGTCGTAGCTCGTCGCGCCCCACACATCCGGATGCACCTTGGATGTCGAGCCCAGCACCAGGTTGCCCACGACGCGGATGTCGCCGCCGGGCCCGGTGCTGGTCCCGGGCTTGAGCTCGCCGTTCGACGTGAACGTGCCCCCGTTGAGGACGATCGTCCCGACCCCTTCGACCTTCCCGCCCGATGCGGTCGTCAGGCTGCCACCCGAAGAAGAGAACGTCGCCGGCGCCGCGAGCCGCAGCGTGCCCGTGTTCTGTATGTTGGCGCCTGACGAGGCGGTCACGTTCGCAGCGAGCGTCAGGGTGCCTGCGATGTTGATCGCGGAAGCCGAGACCGTCGCCGCCGAGCGGATGCCCTGGTTGCCGCTGAAATCGACGCTGCCGCCCGTCGACGAGAACGTGAGCGCTCCCGAGGTCGTGACGATCGATGTGTCCTTGACCCGCAGCGACGCCGCCGACGAAATCGTCACGTCGCCGCCGCCGGAGTTCAGCGTCGTGCCGTCGAGCGCCACGCCGTAGCCGGAAGCCGGGTTGCCCCGCAGCGTGATCGCGCCATTGCTCGACGAGAGCGATGCGCTGCCCAGCGACACCTGCGCCGCCGCGGCTTCGAGCCGGATGCCGCCGCCCTGCGTCTGGATGTCGTCGGTGGCGATGTTCTGGCCGGCCGATGCCGTGAGCATCTCCACCTTGCCGCTGCCCTGCGTGCGGATCGGCATGCCGCGCGTGTCGATGCCGCCCGCAGGCCCGGTCACGGTCTGCAGCCGCAGGTCCACGTTCGGGTTCAGCCGCAGCATGCCGTTGCTGAAGGTGCCCGACACGCCGATCTGCTGCGTCGCCTGGATGTCGATGTTGGCGTTCAGGCCTTCCAGCTCGCTCTGGTAGATCGTGTAGCTGCTCGGGCCGAGCGCGGAAAGCACCTGGCCGAGGTTGCCGAGCAGGTCGCCGAAGCTGCTGGACGACAGGTTGCCGTCGCTGCCGTCGCCGGTGCCACCGCGGATCGTGACGGTTGCGGGGTCGAGCAGCAGCTTGCCGGAGGCGCCGGTGTCGCTGCCGAGGTCCGCCTTGCCGCGGAAGATGAGTTGCCGGCGGCCGGACACCTCGGCCGACCCGCCCATCGCGCCGCCCGCGCCGCGCGAGGAGATCGCGCCACGGAAGCGCGTGATGTCGTCGCTCCACACCACCACGTCGCCGCCGATGCCGGAGAGCTTCGCGTCGGCCTTGAGCTGCACGCCCGGCTCGACGTCCACCCACTGCGCGTTGCGGATGCGCGCGTCGTTGCCCTGGAAGCCGCCGCCGACGAGGATCTCGCCTCGCCCATGCAGGTGGCTCACGTCGAGTGTGGCGCTGGCCTTCAGCACGAGCTGCTCGCCCGTGACGTGGATCGCGCCGCCTTGATCGGGGCGCGATGCGACGATGCTGCCCGACACCTCCGCCGACTTCGCGGCCTCCAGCACCACCTTGCCGCCTTCCACCTTCGCGCTGGTGGCCTGGATCACGCCGCTGTGGCGCAGTTGGCTCGCGAAGATCGCGACCGAGTCGCCGCGCAGGGTGCCGAGGTTCACCGCGCGATCTTGCGGCGCTCGTACCTCGAGGCGGATGCCCTCGATGCCGCGGCCGGTGATCTCGACCTTCTGGCCGGCGGCGAGCACGGTGTCGCCGTTGACGGCTTCGACGATCGCTTGCGGGCCGGTCGAGATGTCGGGGGCGATGAGGACGACGTCGCCTTTGCGCGCGACGATCTTGCCGTCGACCTGCAGTGCGCCGGCCGATGCCGACAGGTCGCCGAACCGCATGCGGCCGGCGATGGCATCCGAGCGCGACATCGAGAGCGTCGACGCGGTGAATCCTGCGGTGTCCACGCTCGCGTTCGCACCGAACGCGATGCCCGCGGGGTTGACGAGCACGAGGCGGCCGTTGGAACCCAGGTTGCCGAACACCTCGCTGCGCGTGCCGCCAAGCACGCGGTTGATCGACGTGCTCACCGCATTCGGCTGCGCGAACCACACGCTCGTGCCGCCCGGCACGCTGAAGCTGCGCCAGTCGATGGCCGAGTGTTGCGTGCCGGGGCCGTTGGTGGTCGTGACGACCGTGCGCGGGCCTTGCTGCGTGACGTTCGCCGTGCCGTGGATGGCCGTGGCGCCGATGGGTTGCGCGACCACGCTGCCGCCGAAGCAGCCGGCCATGGCGACGCACAGCGTGCGCTGGCCGAAGCGGAGGAGTTTGTGTTGGGGCCGCATGTCGGGTACTTCGCTGCCGGTTCAGCGCGGCTTGGCGCAACCGTTGTCGTCGCCCGCACGACACTTCTCGGCGTCGTCGAACAGCGAGTCGGTGTCCTGGGGCGGCGGCAACACGACGCCGGCCGGGCCGCCCATGCGGCGCGTGGTCGGTACGTTCACCAGGCCACCGCCCGTGATGGTGGTGACCGGGGCCGCGCGGACGGTGACCGGCACGGCGGCTTCGGGGGTGCAGCGCATTTCGCTCGGTGCTGCGGGCTTGTCGATGGCGGCCACTTCGGTCTTGAGGGTGGGTGCGTTGAGGACGGTGTTCTCCAGGTCGCGCACGAGCAGGGACACGAACTGCGGTGTTGCCTGCGGTGCCGCATCCGTCGCGGTGTCGATGACCGGGATCGACGGGACGGGTGCTGATGTGACGGGCGCAGCGGTGGGTGCGGGTGTCGGTGCGGGTGTGGGTGCGGGTGTGGGTGCGGGCGTCGGTGCGGGCGTCGGTGCGGGTGTCGGTGCCGGCGTCGGGGCGGGCGTAGGCGCAGGCGTCGGTGCAGGCGTCGGTGCAGGCGTCGGTGCAGGCGTCGGAGCAGGCGTTGGCGCAGGCGTTGGCGCAGGCGTTGGCGCAGGCGTCGGTGCAGGCGTCGGCGCAGGCGTCGGTGCAGGCGTCGGCGCGGGAGTCGGCGCAGGCGTCGGTGCAGGCGTCGGTGCAGGCGTCGGCGCGGGAGTCGGCGCAGGCGTTGGTGCGGGCGTTGGCGCAGGAGTCGGTGCGGGTGTCGGTGCGGGCGTCGGCGCGGGCGTCGGAGCAGGCGTCGGAGCAGGCGTTGGAGCGGGCGTCGGAGCAGGCGTTGGAGCGGGCGTCGGAGCGGGCGTCGGAGGGGGCG
>NZ_JACORU010000023.1 GCF_014297445.1 Ramlibacter albus | reverse complement strand
GCTTGGTCGGGCGGCGGAACTGCTCGAAGCCCTTGTCGGCGGCCATGGCGAGGGTCTGTTGCTTCATGCTCCGATCAACGCATCAGCCGTGCTCGTGGTGGACCTTTTTCAGCGTTGCCCTAGCCTTGCCGTAGGGCATTCGGTCTTGAGGGTCGAGGGGGTCGGACACAGCGCTACTCGACCATTCGCCCATTCGCGTCCAGTTCGATGTAGCCATCGGGCGTCTCAACAATCGCACCGCCGCATGCTCTCGCGAGGTGTCGGGCGACGGTCTTCTGCATGGCCCAACCCGGGTCGCTGAAACCCTCCTGAACCACCGAGATGCCGGCTCTTCCAACTTTCGCGCGAGCAGCGAGTTCGCGGTCCCTTGCGGTCGGGCCAGGATCGCCGGGCGGCAATGGTGCCTGGATCGTCATGACCTGGAGCCCGGGAACCAACTCTTGCAACCGGTGGCGGCTCATGACCTTTCTATCCATGCGGGAGACGTTCAGGTAAAACGCAGTGCGCTTGAGCCCCCAGGATTCAGAGCCGACCAGTTCCTCGGCGATTTCCTTCGGATAACCGGCAACCTGCTCCTCCGTGAACCGGTGGTACTCCCAGGTGTGAGGTTCCGGCAACGCTGAAGGCAGCGCCACTGCACACGACAGCCAGACAAAGATGTCGTAACTCATGGGCCATGATATCGCGACAGCTCGCACGGTTTATGCATCGCCACATGCGTCGCTGGATGCACGACGCAACATCACTTCACAGTGCCACAAGAACGATCGGGCCCAGCAGACATTCGGCAGAGGCTGCAGTCGACTCGTCTCACCGCCTATTCTCGAATGTGGGTGTCTTCGAGGAGGTTAACGCCCAGGACTTGGGCTGGGTAGCCTCGACGAAAGAACTCGGGCGCGGCGCACGCTGATTCTTGATGCGAAACGTACAACTCGTCGCTGCACATGCGACGCGCATCTGCTGAGGGCGCCGGGCTATGCTCGAATTCCACTTCTTCAAGGTAAACAGTGTCACCTCGCACTGCTCTCGCGGCATCACTCAGACTAGCGGCCATTACAACAATGCGCCACCTAGCAGTATGTCAGCAATGCATGCCTCTTGATGGCGATACGCGGCTATGGACACTCCGGAAGACTTAGTAGATTGTTGGGCTGCTCACCGTCGTCTTCAGTCTTGAGGTATTTGTTCCCCCATCGACTTGTTGCCACAATCACCCAAACACTCTTTCCACCAACGGAAACGTAGAACTGCCATTTTCCCGCCTCGACTCCCGCTATCGCCTCCTGCTGACCGAGCTTCCATCGCGTTCCATCGGGGTTCACTCCCCCAACGCTGTGAATTCGGTCATGAGGATCCATACGGGGTGTCTTGTTGATGCACGTAATCTGAACGTTCTGCGCCATGTCGCCCTCCTTCGCTTGAGTGGAACTTTAGCCCCGAATGTGAATGGAGTCATCGCCATGTCGGCGGAAGCAAAAAGACCTATGTACCGGTGCCGCTTATATCCGCGTTCAATCCTGCCTCTTCGCGATCAATTCGATCGCCTGCGGGTCAACCGCAATGGAATGAATCTCGGTCGTCCCGTCTGACCGGGACCAGCTGAGACTCACCCAAACCAGCCCGTCGTCGTAGACATCGAATACCTCGAGTTCTTGCCCCAGCATGGACGAAACGTCGGCCAGTTCGGACCCGGCTAGCCGCTTCAGGATCGAGGGGCGGATCGCAAGCAGGCGAACGCGGTCGCCAGGTTCGATAACCTGGCCACTACGATCAACGCCGAGCCTCGGGGTCGTCATGAGTTGTGTCTGGACCGTCGAGCGAAGGAGACGTGGGCAAGCCTTCCTTCTATCTTCTTGACGCTTCAAGCAGCGCCCACACCACCAAGAACAGCGGGACGATGGCACACAGCATCAGGATGGGCTGTTCAAAGGCCCGGGCGTGCGGCACCAGGTTGACCGCGGCCATCACGATGAGGATGGCCCAAGCCTGCAACGCGATCCATTCCAACGCCGTCCCGCCATGGAAGTAGTTGCCGGTGTTGGAAAGGAATAGTGCCAAGTGAAAGCCAAATGCAGCAAGGTAGTAGGCTGCCTTCGCGGTTGCACGCGGCCGGACCCCTTCCACATTCAAGGTCTTCTCCTCAGCCCGATCGAACACGCCGCCTCACCTTCGTCTTCAACTGGGATAGAAGGCTTCTCGCGTCATCACGCTCGTCCTCGGCTATATATCGGGACGACAGAGCGTCGGCAAGGTATTTTCGGGCTCGCTCGGCACTGCTGCTCGAACGCTGTTTGAAGTAGATCCTTCCTAGTTCATAGGCGGCCGAACCATCTCCTTGTGCGTAAGCCTTCTTGAACCAGAACTTGGCACGCGGGAGGTTGCCAGCGTTGCGGTAGCAAACCGCGAGATTCAGGCACCCTGCAAGATTGCCGCGCAGCGCCGCACGTCGATACCAGGCGAAGGCACTGTTGGGGTCCTTCTTGACACCAATGCCGTGGTCGAAGAAGTAGCCGACGCTGTTGAATGCGTCTTCCTCACCACTCTGCGCGGCAGCCAGAAATAGCTTGAACGCACGCTTCCTTTCACCGGCATCCCATGCAGCATTTGCCAGATCGAACAGAGAGGAAGGCCGGGCACTCGTCATTTCTGCTTCGTTTCGTCGCCTGGCCAATCCGCAGGCTTCTTCTTTTCCACTGTCTTTCCGGTCTGGTGATCCTTGCACAGGATCTTGTCGGGATCGGTTGGATGATTCCTGCAGTGCTTGTACGGGTTGTTTGTCCCCTTTCCCGACGAACCGCCGGTAGCACCTCGCTCCCCTCGGCCGCGACTCTCCGTGCACCACTCGATGAAGTCCTGGAGCCACCGTGGGAGCGAAGACCCAGTACCGCTTGCCGGTGAGTACGTGTCTGTTCTTGGATCATAGCCGCCGCCATTGCGGCCACTGGAGGGCGATGGGAGCGGTAAAGGCAACCCGCCCGAGCCGGGCAGAACCGCTTGCAAGCCGTTGGGGTCATTCTTCGTCAGAGGTGAATTCTCTGCGTAGGCGTATCCGTTGAAGCCGCCAGCAAGCCCGATAGGATCGAACTGCGTGTACCTGCCGTCGCCCGGGCGAAACCACCGCCGGGCGTTGTACGCCAGATTCGACTCCTCATCCCAATACTGCCCCGGAAACCTCAGGTTGTACTCAACCGGCGGCTTCGTCGCCCTCACCACCGTTCGCCCGTCCATCGTGCTCGTCGCCAGAACCCCCGTCGGCTTGTTGTTCCCGAACGCCGAGTACGGCCACTGCCACACGGGTTGGTTGTCCGCGTTCGTGATCAACCGCGGCGTGCCGAGGTGATCGGTGTGCACGGCGTACAGCTTGCCGTTCCTGTACAGCCCGATCGGGATCGGGTCGCCACGCTCCGTGGGCAGCCAGATGTACTCCGTCGTGCCACGCCCTTGCGCCGAGCCGGTGTCGTACTCGCCGAGCAGCGCCCACGCAGGAAGCACCGGGTCCGCGTAGACGAACACCTGCCCGATACCGCGAGTGGGCCCTTTCGTGAACAGCCAGCCGAAGTTCTTGCGCAGCCAGTTGACGAAGCCCGAGCCCAGCGTGTCCTCGTTCGGCAGCGTCTGCTCGGCCTCGGGCTCGGAGCGGAACACCCGCTGCCCCTCGCCGTTGTACCGATAGCGGATACGCGCCGCCTCGCCGCCGCGTGCGATCACCACCTGTGCGAGATTGTTGGCGTCGTCATACTCGAAGGTGCGCAGCCCGTCGCTGACGAGAGCGCCGCTCTTGTCCAGCGTGTAGCGGACAGTCGCCGTCGATGCGGCAACGGGCTGCCCGTTGCGCGTCGTCACCGTGGTCTGCGTGAAGCCGAGCAGGCGGTTGCTGCCGCTTTCGATGTTGGTTGACTGCGCGGTGCCCTGCGTGAACCCCGGCTGGTCGAATGCACCTTCGAGGTCGACGTCGCTGCCCTGGGTCTCGACGGCCGAAAGCCGGTTGCCGTTCGGGTCGTACGTGAACTTGCTCTCGGCTCCCGCGCGCGAGAAAACCGTCAGGCGATTGCGCTGGTCATAGCCCGCGGTCCAACGAACCGGCAGCTTGTACAGCTCCGGCACCGTCGTTGTGCCTGTCGTCACGGAGCGCGTGGCCCACAGGTCCTGCCGCAGCCCGACGATCCTCGACGCCGCGTCGTACTCGTAAGCCGAGAACTCCGTCGACGTGAGCCTGCCGTCCAGGTCGAAGGTGCGCGTGGCGGTGTCGCCGTTGAACCACGACCACTTCGAGGGTTGCGCAAGCGGTGTGTGCTTCAGGTTCGTGACGAAGGGCGTCGGCGCCTTGCGCCCCGGCAGCTGCACGTCGATGCCGACGATGCGCCCGAATGTGCGGCGGTACGTGACCTTCAGGCCACTGACGTACGTGATGCTCTTGACGTCGTCGTGCTCGTACTGGAACGAGATCGTCGAGCTGAACTGCGCGTGTGCGGGCAGCATGAGGCCCGTGGCAAGCAGCACGCAGGCTGCGGCGATCGAACTGCGAAGTGGCATTCGCTTCTCCCTTGAACCGCCGCGACTCTAGTGATGAGTCGCGCGCGGGACAAGGCCGGGAATGTCCCGGGGCCACTTCAGACTTCCGGATGATGTGCTTCGCAGCTATCCGTGCTGCGCCCGGTGCTACATCTGGAACCCCGCCAACCTCCCCGGGTCCAGCACGCGAATATCCCTCTTGTCCATCTCGATCAACCCCGCCGCCTCCAGCTCGTGCAGCACGCGCGAGAAGTACTCCGGCGTCAGCGACAGGCGCGACGCGATCGTGGCCTTGCTCACGGGCAGCGAAACCTGCAGAGGCCCGTCGGCGTCAGCGCCCTCGTCCGCATCGCGCAGCAAGTAGCCGATCACGCGCTGAGCCCCCGTGCGCAGCGAATACGCCTCCACGTCCCGCACCAGCCCATGCAGCCGCCGCGAGATGCCGGCCAGCATGTGCAGGCTGAACTTCGGGTCGCGCTCGATCTCGGCGAGCACGGCCTGCTTGCCGACGCTCACCACGAGCGCATCGGTCAGCGCCTGCGCGCTCACGATATAGGGCCGCCCCGTGAACATCAGCGCCTCGGCAAACGTGCTGCCCGGGCCGATGATCTCGATCACCTTCTCCTGCCCGTTGGGTGACAGCGCATACAGCTTCACCTGGCCGATCACGGTCACGTGGAACTCGTTGCAGGGCTCGCCCACGCGGAAGACGTGCTGTCCGCGCGCCAGCCTCCTGATGGTGCTGCCCTCCGCGACGCGCGCGAGCTCCGCGGGCGCCACATCGTGGAAGAGCGGCAGCGCAGACAGATAACGGGGCAGGTCGAGGCCCGGGCGTCCCTGGTTGTCCATACGTCGAAAGTGTGCGCAATCGACGTGGGCGGATTTTGCGTTAGCTCAAACGCGGTGCGGCGCCGGCCGCCCGCCGGTCGGCCACCAGGGCAGCGCCACCAGCCACGCCGTGGCCGCGCCCGAGAGCGCCCACGTCTGCGCGGGCGGCAGCACCGCGGCCAGCGGCAGGAAGGCCAGGTAGAACCAGTCGATGCCCACGGTCGTCACGGCCGTCGCGAAGTCCGCGGGGCTGCCCTGGCTGAGCGCGGGCTTGATCAACGACAGCAGCACCAGCGCGCCGGTCAGCATCGCCGCCACCGGCCACGGCGGCGACGTGCGCGCCAGCGGCAGCCGGTGCACGTGCACCCACATCAGCAGCAGCACCAGCAGCGGCAGGCCCACGTGCAGGAACGACAGCAGCGAGAAGAACCGGTCGCTCACGCTGCCCGCATGCACGAAGTTGCGCATCAGCGTGCCGCCGAACATCGGCAGCCAGTCCAGCCACTCGAACGTGACGGTCAGCGTGAACTGCGCCAGCTTGTCCCAGGGCAGCATGTAGCCGTTGATGCCGCACACGAACACCAGCCACGCGAGCACCACGCCCGTCACCCACGAGAACCAGCGCTCGCCATGGAAGCGGCCGAAGGCAAAGTGACGCAGCAGGTGCAGGACCATCGTCACCACCATCGCGTCCGACGCGTAACGGTGCACGCTGCGCATGATGCCGCCCGCCCACCACTGCGCATGCGTGAGCGCCTCGACGGAGCTGTACGCCTCCTCCACGCCCGTCTCGAAGAACGCGTACAGGTACAGGCCGCTCGCGCCCACCACCCAGAAGAGGTAGAAGCTCATCGAGCCCAGGTGGTGCACCGGGTTCAACTTGACGCCCACGCCGTGCGACAGCCAGCGCTCCACCTTGCGGTAGATGGTGAGCAGGGCGTACTGCAGCCAGCGCATCTACACCGCCGCGGCTGCGCCTTGCGGCAGGTGTTCGCGCTTCATCGCGCGCACGACGACCACGAGGAAGAGCAGGCCGCCCAAGATGGCGATCGCGCCGCCCAGGCCCATCAGGCCCATGCCGGCCACTTCGCCCGTTGTGCGCAGGACTTGCTCGGTGCCGGCAACCTTGCGCTGCACGCCGTAACCGCCCGACCACACGAGGCCCACGATGTGCATCAGCTGGCCGATGCCGTAAACCCACGGCTGCGCGTTTGCCAGCCTGCCTTGCGGGGTCGAGTAGCCGAGGGAGGGGAGCAGGCGGTAGACCACGCCCATGAGTGCGAGCGTCACGCCGACGATGCAGCCGTGGTAGTGCGCGGGGATGCGCACGTTGCTGCCGGCGATGAAGATGCCGATGATGCCGCCTGCCGCAAAGAGCAGGATCGACGACAGCAGTGCGGCGCGCAGGGGATTCAAGACGCTTTGGATCCCCGCCTGCGCGGGGATGACGGCCGCTGCCATTTGCGACTTCGCGGGGATGACGGCCGCGGGGAGCACGGCGAGGGCGACGGGCAGGATCGCCGCGCCGCCACCGAGGCGCATCGCCCACGTCAGGATGGCGCGGTGCTCCACCGAGGCGACGTCGTGTGCCAGGTACGCGACGGGCGTGGCGAACACCGCAGCGAGTGCCAGCGCGAACATCAGCACCACCAGCCGCGGCGAAAGCGGCACCTTCGCGCCGCACGCAGCCGCCAGCCACAACCACGCCACCAGCATCAGCAGCGTCCACGTGAACTGCAGCGCATGGCCGCCGCCCCAGAACAGGATCTCGTAATAGGCCTTGCCCTCCAGCTCCGCCGGCACCACCGCGTACGACCACACGAAAGCTACCAACGCCACCGCCGTCGCCACCGCCGCCGCATTGAGCCCGAACCGCAGCGCCCCGCGCCCATCGAACCGCAAGCCCAGGCGCGGCGCATGCCACAGCGTGTGCAGCACGAGCACGGCCACACCGATGCCGAACACGGCCAACCCACCGATGAAGAACGGCCCCGTGAGCACGGGGATGTAGTTGGCCATCACCGCCCTGCCCGCGCCCAGGAATGGCGCCAGCGCCATCGCGCTCGTGCCAACGGCGCACAGCCCGAGCGCCGCCCACGCCATGCGCAGCCGCGCGGCCGCGCCGTTCAGGCTCCACAACATGCCAGCCAGTGCGAAAAACCACACCAGCACCGACAGGTCCACGTGCGCAACCAGCGCCACGTGGAAGAAGTCCGCCGCGGGCAGCAGCGCGTTGATGCCGGGCGTGCGCGAGATGACCAGCAGTACCGAGAACAGCCCCGAGGCGCCGAGGGCCGCAAGGGCCAGCCAGAGCCAGCCGCGCGCGAGGTCCAGGCGCGCGTCGGTGGGCGTGTCCAGGTCGTAGGGGGTGGGTTTCATGACAGCGTGATCCCCTTCGCGTTGTCGAAATCGATGACGAGCACCTGCGCGGGCGCGAGCTTCACCGTGGCTTCGCGGGTGTGGTTGAACGGGTCGCCCGGCGCGTCTTTCATGCGCACGGTGAGGCGGTGTTCGCCCGCGGTGAGCTGCACGCGTCGGTACAGCGACGACGCGCCGTCGCGCGACAGGCCCGCGGGCGGTGCGCTTTCGCGCATCACGTTGACGCCGTCGATGTCCAGCTCCACCAGCACCGGCACGCGCTCGCGGCCGCACTTCTGCGGCGCGCGCATGTTGGGCGGCAGCCGGGCCAGCTCCTCGGCGGTGTAGGGGCGGCAGGGCTCGACGCGCTGGCCGTGATGCAGCAGCGTGACCGTCACCACTGCCGTGCCTGGCGGCAGCGCCTGCCATGCGGGCGCGGTGGAGAGCAGCGCGACCAGCGCCATGAACGCCGTGTACAGCGCCGCCTGCAGCGGCCACTCAAACCGTCGCCGTGCCGCGGCCATGCCGGCGCTCCCTGCGCCGCACCCGCCATTCGTTCAGCATGTACAGCAAGAAGAAGAGGATGAAGGTCACGCCGCCCGCCACCTCGAGCGCGAGGCCGTAGTCGACGCGGTAGGTGCCCGTCTTCGGGTCGTAGACGGTGCAGAGGATGCGCACCTGCTCGATCAGTGCGTCGATGGCACCGGGTGATGCGAGGGGCGCGCCGGTTGCGAGCTGGCCCAGGGCTTCGGCGAGCTCCGTGGTGCTGCCCTTGTCGCCGTAAACCTGCCGCACGATGCGTCCGTCGGCGTCGACCACCGTCACTTGCAGCACGTGGTCGAAGCCCGCCGGTGTGGCGGCGTAGCGGAAGCCGAAGTCCTCCGCGAGTCGCGCCACCCCTGCGGCGGGTGCGCTGAGGAAGTCCCATCCCGGCCGTGCGATGCGTTGCTGCGCGGCGAAGGCCTTCATCGCCTGCGGCGAATCGGCGGGCTGGTTGAAGCCGATGCTGGCGACGGCGAATGCGTCCGGGCCGAAGCGTGCCTGCAGCGCGGCCACCGATTCGTCGAGCGAGCGCGTGGCCGTGGGGCACACCTGGAAGCAGCCGGTGTAGATGAAGCTCACGAGCAGCGGCTTGCCGCGGTATTTCGCGAGCGGCACGGGTCGGCCTTCGCGGTCCAGCAACGTGTGCGCCCCAACCGTGCGCCCGACGGCCGCCTGGCTGGCGCGCATGGCGTCGCGCGCGTCCAAGGCGTCCACCTGCTGCGCGTGCACGCCTGCCACCGCGCAGGAGAGGACAACCCACAGCCACCTCATGCAACTACCCCAACAACGCATCCAGCGGCGCCGCCACGAGCAGCGCGCTCAGCTGGATGAGCGATGCGAAGAAAGAACCCATCGCGCTCCTGCGCGATGGGCAAAGCGCAAGCAGCCACGCTTTGCGCAGGAACCAGGTGCCGGCCGCGACGGCAGCCACGCCGTAGACCGCCCCGGCCCCGAAGAACACGGGCGCGATGGAGGCGGCGACGAGCGCCACCGTGCTCGCGAACACGATGCGCGCCGCACGCGCATCACCCACCACCACCGGCAGCATCGGCACGCCGGCCTGCTCGTAGTCCGCCCGGTTGGCAATCGCCAGGCTCCAGAAGTGCGGCGGCGTCCACAGGAACAGCACCAGCGCCAGCAGCCACGCATAGGGCCCCGGCATCGGCTGCACGGCCGCTGCGCCCGCCATCACGGCAAAGCTGCCCGCGAGACCTCCAACGACGATGTTCCAGTGCGTACGCCGCTTCAGCCACAGCGTGTACACCACGCCGTAGAAGAACGCGCCAAGGAACGTGTACACCGCAGCCGCCGGGTTGAGCACCGCCCACGCCGCAGCCACCGCCGCCACCAGCATCGCCGCCATCAGCAGCAGCCACGCGGGATGGTGCGGCAGCGCACCGGTGGCAAATGCACGCTTGCGCGTGCGCGCCATCAACCGGTCGGCCTCGTACTCCGCATACTGGTTGAACGCGCCCGCGCTGGCGCTGGCAACCAGCACCGCCAGCGCGAGCACCGCCACCTGCACGCCGGTGAGCGCAGCGCCCGGCTGCACCGCGATGCCGACCAGGGCCGTGGCCATGATCAGCACGCCGATGCGCAGCTTGAAGAGCGACAGGACGTCCCGCAGCACGGCCCGCCCCTTCAGCTGAGGCCCCAGACCTGGCCGAGGTACTTCCAGTTGATGAAGTAGTACAGCACGAACGCCAGCAGGAAGATCATCGCCAGCACGAAGGTGCCCGGCGCCGCGAAGCCCGCGGACCCGTACGACTGCGCCACCGCCGTGGGCGCCGCGCGCGGCACCGGCGTGAACTTCGGGCTGGCCTCGCCGCCTTCGAGCTTGCGCCCGAACAGCAGCGAGCCCACCGTCACCAGGATGTAGATGCCGCCGCCCGCGATGGCGACCACGCCCGCGATGCCGAGCAGCCCCATCATCAGGTAGGCCGCGCCGGGCCATTCGTAGCCGAGCGCCGCGCCCTGGAAGGCCATGTCCCAATGCCGGCGCGAGACGCCGAGCGTGCCCGCGCCCATCATCACCAGGCAGAAGAAGTACATCGAGCCGCCGAACAGCCACGGCTGGATCCGAGCCAGCGGCTTGAGGATCAACTCGCGCTTGAAGAGCGCCGGGATCAGGAAGTACGTGATGGCCATGAACGTGAGCGTGGTGCCCACGACCACGGTGGCATGGAAGTGCCCCGGCACGTAGATGGTGTTGTGGATCAGCATGTTGAGCTGCTCCGTGCCCATCATCACCCCCGAGATGCCCCCCAGGAAGCCGAAGCCGATGATGGCGATGAACACGCCGCTGAAGGTGGGGTCGCTCCACGGCGCCTTGCGCAGCCACTCGAACAGGCCGCGCGTGTAGCCCTTCTGCCGCTGCGCCACTTCGATGGCGCCGGGGATGGTGAGGCCGTGGATCATCGACGCCAGCACCGCGAAGTACATGAAGTAGCTGGTGTTCATCACCTTCCAGCCGGTGGACAGGCCCGGGTCGGCCAGCAGGTGGTGCGCGCTGGCGAGCTGCAGGAAGAGGATGTAGAGCAGGAAGGCGCCGCGGCTCACGCGCTCGCTCATCGGCCTGGCGCCGAAGGCGATGGCCGCCGCCGCGTACCACAGCGCGATGTGCGCGGACACGTTGATCTGCTGCGACGAATGGCCGAAGGCCCACCAGATGGTGCGGTAGATCAATGCGTCCACTTCCTTCACCACGCCGATGGACATGAGGAAGGTGGGGATGAGGATGATCGCGCCCGAGGCGATGGTGAAGACCGCGATGATCGCCGCCGTGATGGCGCCGAAAGTCACCAGCGGCACCGAGCCCTCGTAGGTTTTCTCGCGCCTGGCGACCACGAGCGTGCCGAAGAACACGAAGCACCCGATGAGCGCGCCCACGGCGAAGAGGATCAGCCCGAGGTAGAACGCGGGAGACGCCATCATCGGCACGTACGAGGTCATCATCACGCTGCTGCCGCCCTGGAACACGGCGACGTTGTTGGTCACCGCGCCGATCAGCATCAGCGCGAAGGCCAGCCAGGCCATGTTCGGCGTCGCAAGCCGGCATCGCAGCAGGGTCGACGACGCGAAGTACAGCACCGCCATCTCGAAGAAGATGATCCAGAAGATCAGCATGTCGATGCCGTGCGCGGTGAGCACCATGTAGAAGGTGTCGGCCGGCAGCCAGTGGATGGAGGGCCAGCGCGTGAGCACCACGCCGATGGCGAGGATGCCGCCCACGAGCAGCGCGACCACGGCCGTCACGGCGTTGACGATCATCAGCCGCTCGGCTTTCGCCTCGAACTGCAGGCCGGTGCGCGGGCAGGTGCGGTAGCTGGTGGCGGCCGAGGGCGACGCCGGGGGTGCGGGGTAGGCAACGGTGGTCATGTCGGGCCCTCGCTCACTTCACGTAGATGCGGCCCACCATCTGGTGGTGGTTGATGCCGCAGTATTCGTTGCAGACGACGCTGTAGGTGCCCGACGCGTTGGGCGTCACCTTCACCACGTGCTCGTAGCCGGGGACCACCTGGATGTTGATGTTGGCCGGCTGCAGCGAGAAGCCGTGGTTGTAGTCCATGGCGGTGAGGTGCAGGCGGTAGGTCCTGCCCTTCTCCAGCTCCAGGATGGGCCACCACGCCCACAGGCGCGCGATCATGTACACGTCCTCGGTGGCGGGCGGCGCGACGACGGGGATCTTCTGGTCGGTCTCCGTGCGCACGGTGTACTTGTCCACCATGGCCTGCGCCTTGGCCGCGAACCTGTCGGGGGTGGTCTTGTACGTCTCGGTGCTGAGGTTCTGCTTACCGTAGACGTGCCAGTAGATCATCATGAAGAACATGACCATGCACCACGCGAAGGCGATGACGATCCACGTGCCTTCGACGCGGTCCAGCGGGTGCTTCCACCAGAGCCGTTCGGCCGGGGGGAGGATGGCGCTCATTGGGCATCCTCCCACTTGACGCTGCTTTGGCCGAGTGCTGAGGTAGCAATCGGACTTCCGTGCCCCTGTGGTGATTGCCAACGGCGCTGGCAACTCGATTGCCCGCATGAGAC
>NZ_JACORU010000022.1 GCF_014297445.1 Ramlibacter albus | reverse complement strand
TCGCTGTGCCGGCGCCGAGGCTCCTTCCTCCAATCCTTCATGGTGTCCACCTAACTCCATAGATGGACACCATCCTTGCCGCTTACGGGGCTGCGCTCAAGGGTGGGTTGGCCGGACGCTTACTTCACATCGTCACAAACGAGTGGGGTAGCGGAGGCGCGCGCTGAGCTCGCTTCCTAGTCGAGCCATTCGTGAACAAACGGGGACACGCGTCACGGTTTAGGTGACGCGGAAAGTCTTCGGACCTGCTCCCACAGCTCGTAGATCGTTAGGCCCAAAGCGTTCGCGACCACTTCCATCGCATTCAACGTGGGATTTGCTTGGCCGCGCTCCAAGCGGCTTAGATAGGTCTGATAGAAGCCGCACCGCTCCCCGAACTCCACTTGGCTTAGGCCCGCCTCCAGCCGTAGCTGGCGCACGCATCTTCCAAATCGTTGCGAGAGCGTCTCCTTCTTCACGCCGGAGACTGTCTCTTGTATGCTCTAAATCACATAAACACTAATTCATATATCCATGAAAGGAGGTTCGCGTTTCCTGTTGACCAGATCATCAACATTGAGGAGGTAGATGTGGCATTGATTTCATGCCCTGAATGCAACAAGACTGTCAGTGACAAGGCGACCGCATGTGTGCATTGCGGCAATCCGCTCAAGACTTCCGAAGATTCGCCAGCTCTCCCTGCTCCCCCTGCGTCCGCCGTCCCGGTTCGGCAAGGAGTGGCCCAAGCCGTCGAGAACCGCGCGGGCAGCAGCCTTTGGGGATTCCAAGTCTTCATCGCTGCCTGCATTGCTGGTTACCTGGCCAGCTCTTGGTGGGTCTTCGGTGGAGTGTTCGTCGGGCTCGCAGTTCTGGCGAACATCCCCTACCTTGGGAAGCTCGTGGGGTTCGCTATGGCTGTGGCGTTCGGCGTTCTTGTCTATTACGTTTGCAAGGAGCTCGGAAGCCCAGAAGCGGGATATGTAATCGGAGGAATTGTGTTCCTCGGGTTCCTCGCTGCCAACATGGCGATGAGCCGACACCTCGGCGACCTGAAGGCCAGTAAGGCAGATCAATGACGCCGCACCGTTTGGGTGAAAAGCGCAATCCGCCACCAGACAAAAGGCGACTATGCGCATCGGACTCAATCAGCAACTCGAAAGGGATGGCGTGAAAACACCAGCACGGCTTGGAACGGTGGCTGCGGCCGTTGTCACGTTGATTGTGATCGGCATCGTCGCGTACCGGTCGGCGGGGCGAAAGGAGCAGCAGGTCGCCACGCTCGACCCAGCCAAGATCATCGTGATTCGTACGCCGGGCGGAATGCTGGAAGTGGCGACCCTGCAGAAAGTGGAGGAGTTCGGCTGGCAAGCGAAGTACGAGTGCCCTTTCATCGACTGCAGCGCGATCATGAAGCCAACGATTTCGCGGGTCAGAGTGCCGGTCCACTATGTCTATCGGATTCCGCTGTCGGAAACGTGGCAGCTCCAACGGGAGGGCGACCAGTACACGCTGACTGTCCCGCCGCTGCAGCCGACGAGCCCGGTACCGTTCGACACAGCGAAACTAGAGATTGAATCGACCCGGGGATGGATCAGTCCGGGCAAGCGAGGAAATGAACAAGGGCTGCTCCGTCAACTCGGCCCGGAGCTTGACCGACGCGCGGGGCAGGACATCTACCTGAAAGCTGTGATGCCGCATGCTACGCAGACCGTCCAGGAGTTCGCGACCAAGTGGATGCGCGAGCAAGGCAAGGACGAAAGGCTGCCTGTCAAGGTCACGATCCGCTACACCCCATAGGAGAGGTTGATGCCGATCCTCATCGAAAGAACCAGCAAGAAGATCAAGCTTCTCGCCGCAGTCGGACTGGTGACCCTGCACGTGGGTGCTGTCTTGTACTTATTCAGCGGATGGGGGTGGACATGGGTGTTGCCCATTGCTGGCGCAGTTGCCTATGGCCTCAGCCGACTTTTGGCGTGGTGGCATCACCACTGAGCATCCGCCGCTACTAGCCCCTAAGCTTCCTTCTCAACCCTGCGCCCCTGGCATCCCGCCTCGGGCGCTTTTTCTTTTGGAGACCTGCATGTTGATCCTGCGAACTCCTGAAGAGAGTTCAGGTGTCATTGACTTGAGCCTGCGCTCACTTGTTCAGCATCGATTCGCGGCCCTGTCGGAGGACGGTGTCTACGACGCAGATGCGCTCGGGGCACTCGTTGTGGTGGAAGGTCCGGCCGACCTGAACGCCGTCAGCAACCACCTCGGCTTCTCAGTCCTTGAGAACCGCATCGACGGAAGGCGATTCGGTGAGCCCGGTTTTCGCCCCTCGTTCGAGCTGATCGAGGAGCACGCTTGCTGCTACGAACTCGTTTTCGTGCTGAGTGACGACGGGTTCGGTGCGCTCGTGTTCATTCCCAAGTCCATCGACTTCCCGGCCGACTTACTTGCAATGTGCCGGAAGTACGCGATCCGGTCACAGGAGCTGCTGCCATGACAAGTCGATCTTCCCCACCCCAACGCCACCTCCGGGTGGCTTTTTCATTTCTGGAGGAGCAATGACCCCGCTGGAGCCAATCGTTGAAGCGCTCGTCTGCCGGCTCGATGACAACCTGCGCGAGGCTTTCGAGGAGCGTGCCGGAATCCTGCAGTTCGAAGCGGGTCGTTCGCGCGAACTCGCTGAGCCCCTTGCATTGCTCGATGTCGTGCGCATGCACCCCTTGGCCGTCGCGGGCGTGGTCTGCATGTCCGGAACCGTCGCGGGGGCTCCGGTGCACGTCATTGCCGCAGACGAGGCCAGTGCAGGGGCAGCTCTGGCGGCCTTAGGCGTCGCCGGTACAGCGCGCACGGACCTGTCCAGGGTGGTGGCATCGCTGGGTGGCACGGCACGCCTTATGGGCGGTCGAGAAGTCTTGCCAAAAGAGTGAAAACTAAAGTATCTATATTGAAGGACCACAGGGTCTCTTCTTCATCAACCAACCACAAGGAGCTTCCATGAGCGATGAACCACGCATTCTCAAGATCGCCGACTGCCCGTCACTCTCGGGCCGAACCAGCATCACGTACCACGTCGGCGTGCGCGGCAAGGACGACATCTGCTTTCGCATCTGGGCAACCAGCGGCAAAGGCGTTTTCAGTCGCGAGTGGGTCTGCGCCTCTGAAATTCAGAAGGTGCTCGGCCAGAACTCCGTGCTTGCTGCCCCGACGCTGCTGCCGGTGTTCAAAGTCGGCCGTTCCGTCAATACCGCGGGCTACTTGCTCGCAGTGCTCAGAAACGAGGGGCTCGTTGCACTTACGGCAGATCAGCCGCACAAGTACGAGCGCACTCAGTCGGAGACCTTCGTCAAGGAACTCGCAGCACTCATCAAGTCCGGTACCACGCTGGACCCGAACGCCGATGCACCCGAGCCGCAGTCAACGCGCAAGAAGGGACGTGGCAAGGCTGCTGCTGCTCCCTGGGACAACGGCCCGGCGCCCAGCCCCAGCGATCCCGCCGAATGACCCAACTCACAAACCTCACGGAGAACCACATGGCCTACGAAGACTGCCTCACGCACGTACTGGATTCGGTGCTCGGACTCGATCTGCCGGACGAAGTGCTTGGACAAGCCCTCGCTGACGAAGCCGAGATGCTGTCCGAGCAAGCCTACGAGCGCGACTAGTCACCTGCACTAGCCGCCCCGCCCCCTTTCCTCTTACCCACTTTCCCCACTTTCACCTCCCGGCTGCAGTCGGACCGCCTTGAGCGGAGGCACACGTACGCCTGCACCGGGGGACATAGGAGCAATCAGCATGACAATTCACTGTGGCGTGATCCCAGACCACCTGCGCGCCAGCCACTTCGCCAAGCTGTTCGGCGTGCGCACGATCCATGTCGAGAGCTATGTGTTCGACACCGCCTCCAGCCTCTCGCCCGACTACAACGGCGGTCACTGGACATTCCACGGCCTCTGCAACGGCGGCTTCTACATGGCCCCGACGATTCCCGATAGGTTCCGCGTCGAGTGCGCCAATGGCTTCGATGGTGTGCTGTCGGCGGACGCTTTCGGCATCACGTGCAGCCTGTATGCGTATTCACTGCTGAGCTTCTCGCCGGACCACGAGTTCGCTCAAGCCTGCACGGAGCACTTCCACAAGCTTCGTGAGTTCATGCTGGACCACGAGGAGGCGGCAAGCATTCAGCGAGCGATCGATTAGTACTAAACGGTCCAGGGGCCGCTAATGCTGAAGCCGGTACCGCCCATAACCAAAGGTATTAACCGGATGACGCAGAAGCGCCCCTAACCGGGGAACGTCCCTCTACTGAAAGCTCAGATGCATCCTAAGACCGACCCCATCGCCATTACTCCGTTCCTCCAAGTCGCCTATCGCAACTTACCCCCCGAAGCGGTGCCACTACCTCTCTCGACAGTCGAAATGAGGCCTCCAGTGGGATACGAATCGGCATTTATCAGCGCCGTATCCCTGCCAACTGAAGGCCCGACGTCGCAACCTCAAGTCGCGGCCATGCACTTCATCGAGCTCAAGGTCGGCAAGCGATTCGCATATGAAGACGCTCACGACCTTCGCCCGACATGGCACGTGCACCGCGCCAAGAGCGACGAGCATCTCTTCGTGTATGTGTTGCGTGACCCGCTGCAGGACCACATGGACATGTATCGGCTCGCCTGTGCGGCGAAGAGACCTCACGGAGAGCACGACCACATGACCTGGGTGCCGGGGAGTGCTGGATCGTCGGACGGGGGCGGCGTTCTCGAATGGAACCCTGACCTGAGCTACACCTACCGTGAGCTCATGTTGCACTTGAAGATCCTCAAGATGAAGCCAAGGCGGGGCAAGAAAGGCGTCCCCGACGCTGTGCGTGCTTGGGAGTACCTCTCTGTGGCCGACGCCGCCGCCGAGCCATATAGCCAAAAGTAGGCTGAACCACGAGGGGCCGCTTACGGATGAAGGGCGCATAAAGCGCTCCCATCCGCCGGCAGGTAAATGCACCCGCCTGCCATCCACTCCAACATCAGAGGTACGAACCATGAACAAACGCAAAGCACTGGCTCGCCCGGCGAACGACAGCACGGGCGGAGTCAGCTGCGCTGGAGGCTATCTGGCGACTCTCGTCGAGGTCGAAATCCAACAAAATCCCTGGGAACTGACGTTCTCGGGCTGCCTCTTCGATCCTACGCCGGACGAACTCGCCGCATTCACCGAACAGCGGCACGCGAGGGCGCGGAATTCCGAAGGGGGCGCATTCTTCTTCGCGAGTACGGGCGGAGTACACGCTGCGATGACGAAGGGTCTCGGCCAGGTCGAAATTCAGCGGGCTCTCGATGAAGTCGCGGCAGCCGTCTCCGAAATCAGGCAGGTGCGCGACAAACACCTGACCGGATTCCACTGACCCTGCCGATGCTGGCGCGCTGGAATTCTGGCGCGCTGGAACCCTCCGCGTCGGGTGCACATACGCACGGTGTCAGGAGCCGAGCTGGCTGGTAGGCGCCTACCGAGCCACACAACCCAAGCGGGAAAGGAGTGCGCTGGTGCAATGCCAGCTCGCTAGACCGGTCGGCGCAAAAGTGCTGATCGGGAATGGACATCTGGCTGGCCCTCTGAGGACCGGCCCGTCATTCACCCTAGCCGAGAACTCATATTGAACTCAATCAACCTATGCGACAACCAGACCTTCATCGAAAAAACGTGGCTGCCCATTCCACGACCGGCCACGCGCTACCTCCGTTTCACGCTTGAAGGCGAACGTCTATCAAAAGCGCCCCTCGTCACACCTGAACTTCCCCACGTCGCAAACCTGCCCGACAACGGCGACAACTACCTGTCGGTGTCGAGCTTTGTCGTGGAGCCCGGTCAGCGTCCGTCCATCGAAGCCAACTACTTCGCCGCCCTGCACACCCTCGTCCTCGTTCGCCTCACATCAGCTGAAGTCGATCGACTCGCAGCATTGTGTTCGCCTACGTGGGTCATGCGATTGGCGTGTGACGATCACCAAATCGGATTCGTCCTCACATCGCCGCTGCGTGAGGTGACTGACGCGCGAGACCTCGTAGAGCGGGCAAAGGGCTACTACCCTGACCGCGTCGTCGATCTGTATGACTTCCACAGGCTGCCCCACGGCACAACCACGCTCGCTTCCACCGGGCCGGAGCTGCTTGTCTGGCAACCGGAGACGACGACCTCCCGCTTCACACTTCAAGATGCACTGAGAGGATCTGTGCGTGAGGCTGCGACGCCGACCGCGCCAGAGCCCGCCACGCCTGATGATTCACGGCCCAGCGCGTTCACCAAATACTCGCTCCGCGGCCACTTGGATGAGGTCGAGCGTGTGCTCACCGATCAGCGACCGATCCTCGGACGAATCGTGGCGCGCAACCAGGCGACTTGTCTGTATGCAGCGCCGAGTACCGGCAAGACGCTGATCACACTGCACCTGATCGCGGAGGCCATCGTCGCCGGAGTGATCAACCCCTCGAAGTTGCTCTACGTGAACATGGACGACAACCCCAGCGGGCTCGTCGAAAAGGGGCAGCTCGCCGAGGAGTACGGCTTCCACATGCTTGCGGACGGCTATCGAGGCTTCAATCTCAAGCAGTTCCAAGTCACGCTGCGCTCGATGATCGAGACGCAAACTGTCGATGGGACGATTCTCGTGCTCGACACGCTCAAGAAGTTCGTGGACACCATGAGCAAGCAGGAGGCCCGCCAGTTCACAAATGTGGTCAGAAAGTTCGTGACGCTCGGAGGCACTGTCATCGCCCTGTCCCACACCAACAAGGCATTGGATGCAAACGGAAAGCCGGTCTACTCGGGGACCACCGACATCATCGATGACTTCGACTGCGTCTTCATCGTGTCCAAGGTGGACCGAGAGAACGACAAGGGAAAGACGGTTGTCGTGTTCGAGAACAAGAAGTCCCGAGGCACCGTCGCTTCGGCCGCTGCGTTCAGCTACGCATCGGGGAAGGTGTCATACCCGGAGCTGTTCGCATCCGTGCAGGAGGTCGACCCCGAGGAGTGGCAGCCCTATGTGAAGAGCGAAGAGCAGCGCTCAGATGGCGAGCTCGTCGAAGTCGTTACGGAGGCGATCAACGCAGGGATCAGATCGAAGATGCTCCTCGCAGCCGAAGTGTCGCGTCGCACGGGTGCCAGCCGCCAAGCTGCCATCCGCGTCATCGAGAAGTATGCCGAGTCTGGCTCTGCAAACCAGCGCTGGACTTTCAAGCGGGGCGCCCGTGGCGTCCATCAGTACGAGCTAGTGACCAAGGCGACGGCTCCAGCAGCCTGACGCCGCACCAGCTTTTCAGCTTTCCAGGTTGCGCTCGGCGCGAGGGTGAACAGCCCCCGTGTCCGGCCGCGCATCGTCAATCAATTTTTCCAAGGAGATATCGTGGCTGTTATAGCCTGCTTAGACCAACACTACGTCAACACGCAGCTCGCCTGCCCACCCGGCAAGTCGCGCACCGAGGTTGTCGATCCTCATAAGACCGGCCTCTACATCGAAGTCCGCGCCGCGAGTCCGGGGCAAGGCACCTTCTACGTGCGCTGGAAGGATGCCAGCGGCAAAACTTGCCACCACAAACTCGGTCGCACTGCCGACCTCACGCTGGAGGCGGCACGGGCCGCAGCGCTGGCCCATAAGGCGGCCACGAAGGCGCCGACGGCCGCCCGGCCTGGGGTGGCCCTACCCGGCAACCCGCCCGCTCCCCTGATGGCCACTAACGGGCTGATGGGCACGCCGACAACCGTCGCTGGCGGAATGTCGCTGGACACATTCATGACCGAGCACTACTTTCCGCATGTGAAGCTTCACAAGCGTTCGTGGCTTCGCGACGAGCAGACGTACAAACGGATCAAGCCGAAGTTCGGAAATCTACCTCTCGCAGGCATCACACGACGATCCGTGCAGCAGTTCCAAGCTGAACTCGCTGCGCAGGGGCTTGCTCCAGCCACCGTCAACCATCATCCCGTCCTGCTGCGCCGAGTGCTGAACCTTGCGATGTCGTGGGAGATGGTCGATCGGAACGTCTTGGCTCGCATCCCCTTGCTGCGCCTGGACAATCAAGTGGAGCATTACCTCGATGACGAGCAGGTGGCACGGCTCGTGAAGGTGCTGGAGACCGACAAGAACCGGATGGTGTGCCTGATCCTGATGTTCTTGCTGGCGACCGGGGCTCGGCTCAATGAAGGGCTCCGGGCACAGTGGAAGCACTTCGACCTTGATGGTGGCACCTGGAAGATCCCAGCGACGAACTCGAAGTCCAGGAAGATCATGCACAAGCCCCTGAACGCCAGTGCGCTCTGGGTGCTACAGCAGCTCGACACGAAAGACGAGTCTGAACTGCTGTTCCCGTCACCCGCATCGGGCAAGCCGTTCACCACGATCACCCGTCAGTGGTATCGGATCAGGAAGAAGGCAAAGCTGCCGGAAAACATCCGCATCCATGATCTGCGGCACACCTTCGCCAGCCGGGTGGTGTCAAGTGGTGGGACGCTGTACCAAGTGCAGACGCTGCTTGGCCATGCCGATACTCGGACGAGCCAACGTTATGCGCACTTGTCCATGAAGGCGGCGCAGGAGGCGTCGAACCTAGCGGCGTTCGCTGTGGGTTGAGTAACCGGGGCGGCCTGGCGTAAAGTTGGGCCGTACCGACACGGGAGGCAGTTGTAGTGGAAGCGGAAACAACAAGCCTGCGGCAGAAGATGGTCGCAGTTCTCAAGAGCCGCGGTGAGCAGCTCACCTATCGCAAGCTCACTGACGGACTGTGGCAGGACTTCCCCGAGTTCCACGCGCACATGCTTGACCTCAACGAAGGCATCGAGACGGAAGCGCGAAAGAAGCTGCGCATCCGCATGGGCATGGAAGTCAAGTCGCATCCCGAAGTGTTTGCGGCGACCATGGCCGATGATGTCGTCGTTGTCGGCCTCGCTGCCACGGAGAATGATGCTGCGATCGAGCTGGAGGAAGAGGAGGAGGCAGAGGCGGGGATTACACCGGCCATCTACTGGTACACCTTCCCTGCCTACAAGGCTGCCAGCGGTCCATTCCCAATAAAGATCGGAAAAGGCGCGAACCCTGAAGCGCGAATCATGCAGCAGGTGACTCCGATGCCCGAGAAGCCTGAAGTGCTTGGGACGTTCGCGCACCCTGACGCTGACAATCTGGAAAAGGCCATCCAGTACCTTCTAAAGGTTCGCGGCAAGCGAAAGGCTGATGCACCCGGTGCCGAGTGGTTCCTAACAACGCCTGAGGAGATCAAGGTCGCAATTCAGGCAATCCTTGGCGGCTAACGCTGCTCGGCCCACTGCTGCTTGGAGACCACGATGACGATCCTTAAGGAGTTGGAGCCCAGGACCGAATTCAAAACGATTTTCGACGAAGCCGGATACAGGGCCGAGCAGCAGATGGCCTTCTATTTCAGTCGCTACTTTGCACGCGATAAGAAGGTTCTTGTTTTCAACGACGCGAAGATCCTTGCCCGGGGAGAACTAGCTCAGATTGACCATCTCATTGTTCACTCGGGTGGGCTTATCGTCGTCGAAAGTAAGAGCGTCTCAGGTGAAGTCCGAATTTCTGAGCAAATGCAATGGACACGCGCATATAAAGGCGGAGAGCAGGGCATGCCATCCCCACTCCTCCAGTGTGAGAGACAAGCGCTGGTTCTTAAGGAGAATTTCCGCATGTATGCGGCCCCCTCTTGGGCCGAAATACCGATCCACACACTTGTCGCTGTTTCCGACCAAGGAATAGTGAGGTACCCGTCGTTTGATGTCCCTGAGGTTGCGAAGGCCGACCAGATTCCAGCGTTGATCTTGGACCTAGTTGCAGTCGCCCCCCCTTGGTTAAGTGGTCCGGAAGAGAGGCTCAGGATGGTGTCCTATCTGTGGAGCGCGATCGATGAGGCCGAGAACTTGGTGAAATTGAGACGCGATCCGTTCACGCCGGCAAAGGAAGGGCCAGACGCGCAACTGTGGCACGACATCCGGCTCGGCGATCCAGACACCCTCACTGCGGAGGAGGCCTACCGTCAGCTGGAGCGAGCGGCGTATGCGCCGGCCTTCGAATGGTTGTCTACTGACGAAAAGATTCTAGAACCGATGAGAACGTTCGTTGATCTCTAAGTCACTGGGATTGTGCGGGTACCCAGCCTGCCTGCCACATGTGACCTTCGCGGACAGCGGTAAAGTTAGTGAGTCGACGAATGGAGACGGACATGGCATTCCTTGGACCGAGAGCGGCGCAATGTGCCCCATGTGGGTGGAGCGGGACAATTGCAGCTGGCGACGTCATTGGCGGTGAAGACTGGCGTTGTCCGAAATGTGGAGCGACAGTGTCTGCTGGAACTCCGTCTTCTATCGAGGCCTCCCCCGAGGAGCCTGTGTGGCGTAGGAGTGCTCGTAGCGCGCTGAACAAGATGAAGAAGGTCGCTGCAGCGGCCTCAGACTCCGCGACCGATGTTGCCTCTTGGACGAAAGACTTGGTGCTGCAGCACGCACCGTCGCCGGAGGAACTTCAGGCCGTCAAAAGCAGGACTCTGGAGCTCGCAAAGAACGCGGGCGAGCGACTGCGAGAACTCGGTTCTGAGTTGGCCGACTCCAAGATCGGGAAGGATGCGGCGAAAGGCGCGCTTGTCGGTGGTGTCATCGCGGTTCCGGTTCCACTAATAGGCCCGATCTTTGGTGCTGCCGTGGGTGCGATCGCAGGCATCTACCTTGGTCAGCTTGGTGGTTCCGAATCTGCGCGCTTGCCAATGCCAGCTGAGGGCAGTGACATGTACAAACGCCTCTTGGAGTTGGAAGCACTCAGGGAACAAAAGATCATTTCGAGGGAGCAGTTTGAGAGCCAAGTGCAACGCATCCTGGACGAGTGTTCGCAAGCGGCGATGGCGTCCTCGAAAGGTGACCAGCCGGCAACAGGAACCGAAAAGGCGACATAACGCGGTTCGGCACAGGGGTCGGCGCGGGTCGGCTGGTTCGGTTTCGGCGCCCCGGGGCAGAAAAAGCCGTTAGAAATCTTGGGCTTAGGTGTAGTTCTATGGTTCTAACTGGTATTGAAAATCCGCGTGTCGGTGGTTCGATTCCGCCCCAGGCCACCAGATCTAGAACGCCTCGGAAGCTTTACGGCTCCGGGGCGTCTTTGCTTCGCATGGGTCTTCCCTACTGGCGGCAAGTGAGCAGGTTTGTTCTTGTCCGATGCAATCTGCGAAACTGCGCACTTGGATGGAGCGGACGACGGAATGAACAAGCGCGACGCCATGCTTGCACTTTCTGCTTTTGGCACGTGGCCTCTGGCCGCAGTTGCGCAGCAGTCCAGCAAGGTCTGGCGCATCGGGTTCCTCTTCCAGTCGGCGCGATCGTCTGTCGAGTCTCGATTCGAGGCTTTCAAGCAAGCATTCCGCGATCTTGGCTATCTCGAGGGACGGGACTATGTGCTCGAGATGCGTTTCGCCGATAACCGCAACGACACTTTTCCCGCATTGGCCGCGGAACTGGTCAGATCCGGTCCGGACTTGATCCTGGTGAGCCCGACGGGTCCGGCGCTTGCCGTGCAGAAGGCGACTTCGACGATACCCACGGTCGTCATCAGTTCGGGAGACCCGGTCGTTTCAGGTCTCGTGAAGAGTCTGGCGAGGCCGGGCGGGAACATCACCGGGACGGCAAACATGCTGACTGAAGTCGCGCCCAAGCACCTCGACCTGCTGCTTGAGCTCCTGCCGAAACTATCGCGGCTTGCCTTATTGATGAATTCCGCCTACCCCTCACATCGAGCGGTGCTGAAAAGGCTTCAGGCAGTGGCCATCGGCAGGCGTATTCAAATCTTGCCGATCGACGCGCAGTCCCTCCCGGATATCGAGAATGGGTTCGCCGCGGTGAAGGCCCAGAATGCGAATGGACTGCTAGTTGTGACGGACTCAACGTACGTTGAGCGTCGGTCGGAAATCGCCGAGCTGGCGCGGAAGCATAGGCTGCCAAGCATGGGATTCGGTATCCTGGAAGCGGAGGCGGGGTACTTGGTCGGTTACGGCCCCAATCAGCACGCGCTGTGGCGGCGGACCGCGTACTACGTTGACAGGATCTTGAAGGGAACCAAGCCAGCAGACCTGCCGGTCGAGCAACCCACTGTCTTTGAGATGGCGCTCAACCTGAAGACTGCGAAGGACCTCGGCATCGTGATACCTCAGACTGTGCTGCTCCGCGCGGACAAGCTGTTCGAGTAGTCGGCGAACGCCAGCGCCTGGACAACTTGCTCCAGCATCCTCGTCAATGCTCGTTACTCAAGCCTGCTCTGGACGAAGCGGCGTGTGCCTTCGTCCATGAAGTACACATGGCACCCTTTGATGCCGCGTGTGAACAGGACTCGGTAGGTGTTCTTCACAAGATCGACGAAAGCGTCCCGACCCTGTCTCAAGACACGATCGAAGGACTTGCTCGGATCACCAATCCATGCATTCTGCTCCCAGTCGTATCGAAGGTCCGGCCCGAAGATGATGCCGACGTAGTCGAACTCGAAGCCCTGGGCTGTGTACACACATCCAACCTGACCAAGCCCGTTCGGATCAGAAGGCCAAAAGGTGGACTTGGGAATGTCTCGCGCGAGCCGACCGGCATCCGGTTTCGCGTTCCAAGGCATCGACCAGTTTCCGAGTTTCACATCGGGAACAAGAGTCCCATCAGGCCTCGGCTCAGACCAAGGCCAACAGAAGCCAGCCACGAGCCGCACGCTCTCACTCGCTTTCGACTTGTCGCGAACCCACGCTTCAAGAGATTCAATAGAATCCTCGATCTTGAACTCATACGGGTCATCGCGGTTCCAGAGAACATTCGCAGTTCTCCGTACATCGAGCGTGTTTTCGACCCAGTTGATGAACCCGTCCGAGCCGCTGCACCTGAACTGAGCCTCCAATTCGTATTCGTGCACAACCGCATCAACGCGTTTGGCAGCTGAACGCACTAGGGCTACGCTGATTTAGCGGCCGATTTTCGACGCACGCGTTTCGCGAGGCTGGATCTGAGGTTCGCGCGAGCGGGTTTCATCGGTTTTCCTGTCGATTTGAGGGGCCTCACGGCCCCTTT
>NZ_JACORU010000021.1 GCF_014297445.1 Ramlibacter albus | reverse complement strand
CCAACGATACGCGGCGAAATACCGAACAGCAATCCCTTTGAAATCAACAAGTTACCTGCCCATGCCCGCGCCGTTGCTGGGGAAGCGAACCGTCACTTTTGACACTGAAATCAAATGGACCCCGTTCGGGGGAGCCGGCCGTCAGGCACTTCGACTGGGTGGTGAACTGCACCGGGCTCGACCCCGGCACTGCCTGGCGGTCCAACCCCTTTCTGAATGCCCTCGCAGACCGCGGTTGGCTGCGGCTGGACCCGACCGGCATCGGCGTGCATGTGGGGTCCCACTGCGAAGCGCTGGATGCGGCCGGGAACCCGCAACCCACGCTGAGGGCCGTCGGTCCGCCTACCGCCGGAGTGTTCGGCGACCCGCTTGGGGTGCCGTTCATCTCCGCTCAGGTCCGGCGGATCCTGCCGGACGTGCTGCGCACCTTGGATTGCTGAGTTCGGGCCGCTCACCTCGGCAGCGCGTGCGTGTGACCCGCGAACGCCCCCACCGGCGGCGGGGGCGAGGGGCGCCGCATTGACAGCCCGCGGGCGCCATCGAATAATAGCGAACCGCAAGTAATTTTCGTCCGAGGTCACACATGCTGAATTCCGAGAACAATGAGATCCTCACCCGCGTCGGCCCCGGCACTGCCATGGGTGGCCTGTTCCGGCAGTTCTGGCAGCCCGCGCTTCTGTGCGAGGAGCTGCCGGCGCCCGATTGCGCTCCGGTGCGGGTTCGGCTGATGGGCGAGAACTTCGTTGCCTTCCGGGACTCCAGCGGGAAGGTCGGGCTGCTGGACGCGCATTGCCCGCACCGCCTGGCCGAGCTCTTCTTCGGGCGCAACGAGGAGGGCGGCCTGCGCTGCGTGTACCACGGCTGGAAGTTCAGCGTCACCGGCGAGCTGCTGGACATGCCGAGTGAACCTGCCGGCAGCCCGATGCGGTGCAATCCGAACATTCGCGCCAAGGCATACCCGGTCCACGAAGCCGGCGGCATCGTCTGGGCCTACCTGGGCCCGCAGGAGTCCATCCCGCCTTTGCCGCAGATGGAATTCATGGGCCTGCCGGCACAGAACTTCTACACCTCGAAGTGCCTGATGAAATGCAATTACCAGCAGGCGCTGGAAGGCAGCATCGATACAGCGCACCTCACCTTTCTGCACCGGTCCATGGCACCCATGCAGAAGGACGTGTTCAACGTCGGCCACCTGCAGGAGTACGGCGACGCCGACGGGGCGCCACGCTTTTTCTGCGAGGACACCGAGTACGGCATGCGCATCTCTGCGCGCCGGGACGGAGGCGAGGACACCTACTACTGGCGCATCACGCAGTGGCTGATGCCCGCGGCCGTGCTGGTGCCGACAGCCGAAGGCCTGGTCTGCAGGGCCAACCTGTTCATCCCCATCGACGATGAGAACTGCTGGTGGTACCGCATCCGCTACCACGCCGGACGTCCTCTGAGCGACGATGAACTCGCCGAGTACAAGGGCGGCGGCCTCGACTACGCGAAGCTGGTTCCGGGAACGTACATCCCCGAAGGCAACCGCGCCAACGATTACCTGATGGACCGCACCCTCCAGAAGAGCGGCTCGTTCACCGGCATCCTGAGCGCCCAGCTGCAGGACCTCGCAGTGCAGGAGAGCCAGGGCGCGATCGCCGACCGGACCAAGGAACACCTGGGCTCCTCGGATACCGCGATCGTCAAGTGCCGCCGGCGCCTGATCGAATCCGCGAAGAGGTTCGCCACGGAAGGCACGATCCCGGCGGCCGTCGCGCGCGCCGATCTGTACAAGCGGCGCGCCGTCGCCATACTCTTGCCCAAGGAGATGACCGCAGACCAGGCGGGAACCCATCCTGCGACCTTGCCGAGCGCCTGAGCGCGCCGCTGCAGTGGTCGGGCGCGCGCCGCCGAAGGGCGCGCCCGTGCATCGCCACCAATCCAAAGGAGACTCCGGTGAATGTTCTCGTGAAGTTCCGCCAAGCCCTCGCCCTGGCTGCCGCTGTAGTGGCGACCGCCTGTGCGTTTGCGGCGCAGGCCCAGCCCAGGGATTCCTGGCCGTCCAAGCCGATCCGCTTCGTGGTCCCGTTTGCCGCAGGCGGCTCAATCGACGTAGTGGCCCGTCTGATGGGCCGGCACTTGGAAGGACGGCTCGGTCAAAACGTCGTGGTGGAGAACCGCCCCGGCGCAGGTGGAACCGTCGGTGCGGACTTGGTGGCGCGGGCCGCGGCCGACGGGCACACCTTCCTGTTCACGGCGCAGGGGCCGCTGGTGCTCAATCCCTTCCTGATGAAGCGCCTGCCTTACAACGCCGAAACTGCGTTCGCGCCGGTCACCATCGTGGCCGAGGCACCGAATGTTTTGGTGACCAACCAAGCGTTCCCGGTGTCGAGTTTTTCCGACTTGCTTGCTTTTGCCAAGTCAAACCCGGACAAGATGACGTTTGGCACGCAAGGAGTGGGCACCACCGGGCACGTCACCGGCGAACTGATCAATCAGCTGACTGGGCTTGGTCTCACTCACGTTGCCTATCAGGGGTTTCCTCCCGCCCTGACGGACGTTCTGGCCGGGCGGGTCGGCATGATGATCGGGGACACGATCAATCTCGTGCCGCGCATCCGATCCGGCCAGCTGCGTCCCATCGCGATCGCGTCTGCCCGACGCAGCACCGTGCTGCCGCAGGTGCCGACCTTCGCCGAGGCGGGTCACCCTGAAATCGTCTCGGGCCCATGGTTCGCGGTGCTGGCACCCGCAGGCACCGGCATCGAGATCCGTCGCAAGCTCTCCGATGAGATGCGCCAGATCCTGAATCAGGGTGAGGTCCAGGAGAAGTTGAAGGAACTCGGCGTGGAAAGCCGAGGGATGACTCCGGAGGAGTTCGATGCCTACCTGAAGGCCGAGTACAAGCGCTGGGGCGGCGTGATTCGCAAGGCGGGGATCACGCTGGACAAGTGACCCGGCTACGGATCGCAGGCGCCAAGCCTGCCGGCTCGGCTTTCCAGCAGGGACATGGTGGTGAAGAAGGTACTCAGATCATCGGCGGGAATCCCGGCGAGAAGGTCGGCTTCCACCAGGTTGATCATGTCCTCCACCTGCCGGTGGACTTTCCTGCCGGTGGCCGTCAGGCTCAGTCGCAATCGCCGGCGGTCCTCGGGGTCCACGCCCTTCTTGAGGTAGCCCTGTTCGACCAGCTTGTCGATCGCCCGGCCGACGAAGAAGGCATCGGTGCTGGTGCGCTCGGCGACCTGCATCGCCGAGAGGGGCTCGTAGCGTCCGATGACGGCCATGACACGCCAGCTGGTCACCGTCAGGCCGAACTCGCTCTTCCACCACGGGGCGAGATGGCGTGTGATGCGCGATGCCACCGACAGGCAGCGGTAAGAGATTCTGTTTTCAAGAGGCACACGGGGAGCGTTGCGCATGCGCAGATTCTACGGATCGGGACAGCCGCGTCGGCTGCCGGTCCGCAGCGCGGCGCGAGCATTTCTTCGTCTGCCAGTCGGGAGAAGTCGAGACCATGAATGCGCAAATGCTGCAAGTGCGCGTGGCGCGCAAGATTGCCCTTGCGCTGGACATTGCCTTGTTCGAACTGGTGAGCACCGACGGCAGGGCACTGCCTCCGTTCTCTGCGGGCTCGCACGTGGACGTTCTGTTGCCCTCTGGTGTCACGCGCCAGTACTCGCTGTGCAACGATCCGGCGGAGTCGCACCGCTACCAGATTGCCGTGCTCAAGGACCCGCGGGGTAGGGGAGGGTCGCGCGCGATGCACGAGCTCGTGCGCGAAGGTGATGTGATCACCATCAGCGCACCCCGCAACCATTTCCCACTCACTCCGGGTGCCGAGGAGACCTTGCTGATCGCTGGCGGCATCGGCATCACGCCCTTACTGTGCATGGCCGAGCGGCTGTACGTGCTCAAGCTGCCTTTCACCCTTCATTACTGCACGCGTTCGGTGGAACGCACAGCGTTCCGGGAGCGCATCCAGCAGGCCGGCTATGCAGCGCACGTGCAGTTGCACCTTGACGACGGCCCGCAGCAGCAGAAGCTCGATTTGCCCGCGCTGCTGCGCACGCCACGGCGCGGAGTCCACATCTACACCTGCGGCCCCCAGGGTTTTATGGACGCTGTGCTGTCCAATGCGCGCAGCAGCGGCTGGCCGCAGGACCAGCTTCACTACGAGTTCTTCAGCGCCGCGCCGCAGAAGCTGGCCACCGACGGAAGCTTCGAGGTCAAGCTAGCCAGCTCCGGTCGAACCATCCGCGTTGCGGCCGACGCCACCGTGACCTCGGCGCTTGCGGCCGAAGGTATCCTGGTGCCGACCTCATGCGAGCAAGGCGTGTGTGGGACCTGCCTCACACGCGTGCTCGAAGGCGAGCCCGACCATCGGGACATGTACCTGACGCCGCAGGAGCAGTCCGCGAACGACCAGTTCCTGCCTTGCTGTTCCCGCTCCAAGTCAGCTTGCCTTGTTCTGGACCTTTGAGGCCGACGACGCGGCTGCGCCGCGTGGGCCGGAAGCCCGAGCGCGAGGAGTCGACCGGATGCCCAAGGCCGCTAGCGAGATCCTTGCGCCAAGCGCGCACGCCAGCCCGCCCCTGCTGCAAGCCTGGCTTTTTCAGGACGTCCGCTCGATGCCGCCCCCCGCAAGCGGACCGCACGCGCTCCTGGGAGCGCTTGCTTGGGCCGGTGGGCTATTGCGGATCTTGGCCATCGCGTACAGCGCAAAAAGACCAGCGGCCGCCAACCAAGCAGGGGCAGCCGCATCATCGCAGTCCAGCGCACTGGCTACATCGCTGACCTGCAGGGATGCCGGTTCACCCGCCCGGCCATCGCGGCGGGCTCCTGACGCCTGCGCACGGCGCGCGAACTCCGGGCCAGCAGGCACTTGCAGGAGTTCGAGTCGCATCGCCATCGGAAGCGCTTGCCACTGTTCCCGCGACAGCCGCAGACCGCATTCCTCCAGCTTGTGGGCGTACGGCGAGCGGCAGCCGGCGATTTGCAACTCCGTCGCTGCTGCTGCTCTGGCTCACACAAGCAGGGCAGGGCCGGTTCTGCACCTTACTCCACACCGAGAAGCACCTCGACGAAGATGATCACTTTGACAGGCAGGCGCTCGCCCTTTTCACTGGGTGCGTGTCATTGATCGGTAAGTCTCAGCAAGCATCCTATGGCAGAGCTGCATCCGAAGTCGCACCCCCCCACAAGCCCGATGTCGAGTGACAGCTCGGTGCGTTCCGTGGAACGCGCCATCGATGTGCTCTTCAGTTTCACACAACAGGAGCCGGTTCTCGACATTCCTGCGCTGCAGCAGCGCACCGGGCTGTCCCGACCCACTCTCTACCGACTGTTGCGAACACTGGAAAGCAGGGGGCTGATCTACTCGTTCGGCAACCCGCTACGTTTCCAACTGGGCGCCCGCATCGGCTTGCTCGCGAGCACGTGGACGCCTGCGCCTCCGCTGGTCACGCTGGCTGCCGGCCCACTGGAGCAGCTTTGGCGCAGCACCCAGGAAACCGTCGCGCTCATGATGCCCGTCTCCGCTTCCCATCGCATGTGCGTCTTCGAGCGGAAGAGCCCTCAGGCCCTCTCGTTCAGCCGCGGAGTGGGTTACACCGAGCCGCTGCACAACGGTGCCAGCGGCAAGGTCATACTGGCGCACTTGACGCCGGACCAGCGGCGGCAGTCGCTCAGCAATCTCAGCCGCCGTGCACGCGACCAGATCGCCCGTGACATCCAGACCGCGCTCCAGGACGGTGTGCTCGTGACGCACGCTGAAGTGATGGCGGGGACGGTGGCCGTCGCCTCGCCGGTGCTGACAAAAAGCGGCCAGCCGGTGGCGGCAGTCTGCGTGTTCGGGACGGAGATGCGGCTGCGCGGCGCCGCACTGCGCTCCTGTCGCAGCCAGACCGCCAAGGCGGCGCGCGACATCTCGACGCGACTCTGATCTGTCCACGCTCCGGACATTTTGAGGGTAACCCGCAAGACCCCGGCCCGCGGGAACGACTAGAGTAGGCCGGCAATCAACGATCGCAGCCGCGTCGACAGACGCGCCATCATCCTCCTCTAGGCTTCCCATGCGCCAAATATTCACGCTGATTTGCGTTGCTTCGGCCGCTCTGGCCTCACCCCTTGCGTTCGGGCAATCCTGGACACCGAGCAAGCCCGTGCGCATCGTCGTGCCGGCATCGGGCGGAACGGTTGATCTCGTCGCGCGTGCCGTGATCCCGGCGTTGCAGCAGGCTCTCGGTCAGCCGGTGATCGCCGATGCGAAACCAGGCGCGTCGGGCAACATTGCCGCTACCCTGGTTGCGAAGTCGCCGGGTGACGGTCACACCATCCTCACCGGTTTCAATCCGCTCGTCATCAGTACGTTCCTCTCAAAGAACCTGCAATACGATCTGCAGAAGGATCTGAAGCCGATCACGCTGGGTGTTACCTCCGAGCAGGTCCTGGTGGTCAACTCTGAAGTCCCAGTGTCCACCTTGGCTGAGTTCGTGGCGCTCGCGAAGAAGTCCGATGGGAACATGAACTTCGGATCCATCGGCACCGGCAGTGCGTCGCACCTCACGATGGAGCTGTTCAAGTCCCGTGCGGGCGTCGAGATCAAGCACATCCCCTACAAGGGGGCTGCCCCCGCCATGACCGATCTCCTCGGCAAGGTGACCCACGCAGGGGTATTTGCGGCGGCAAACGTCATTCCCTACGTCAAGGACGGCCGGCTCAAAGCGCTCGCGGTCACCGGCAGCAAGCGGCTGAAGGCGCTTCCCAATGTCCCCTCCATGGCGGAGGCAGGCTTCCCGAATTTCAGTGCCACCATCTGGATCGGTTTCCTTGCTCCGGCCAGCACGCCGGACCCGGTGGTGCGCGACATGCAGCAGCAGTTCGCGCGGGCGCTCATGAGTCCCGGAGTGCAGAAAAACATGGAAGCCAACGAGTTCGACGTTGTTGCGAACTCACCGGAGGAATTTGCAAAGTTCCTGAAGCGGGAAGCTGAAACCTGGGGCAGGGTCGCCAAGCAGGCGGGCCTCGTCGCCGAGTAGCGTTACCGGCCACCGATTTTTTCCAAGGCGCGCGCTCCGCGCCGAACCAAGCAGGTACATCCCATGCAGAACCCTGGCCACTTGCCTCCGGCATTGCCGCCCACCCACTATCTGGACAACCGGATCTTCACCGATCCATCCATCTTCCGGGAGGAACAGGAACGTCTGTTCTCCAAGGTGTGGCAGTTTGTCTGCCATGAGAGCGAGCTGCCGAACAGCGGTGACTTCCGCACCACGCAGGTCGCGGGAAAGCCACTCATCGTGGTCCGCGACGAAAGCGGCAGCATCCGAGCCTTCTTCAACGTCTGCCGGCATCGTGCCGCGGAAGTGGTGCGTTCCGAGTCCGGCAACGCGCGCTCGTTCACTTGCTTCTACCACCACTGGAACTACGGGTTGGACGGAAGCCTGCGAGCGGTCTCCAAGCCGGAAGGATACGAGCGCGCATGTCTAGACAAGGCTGCGCTCGGCCTCGTTCCGGTGAGGACCGAGTCCGTGCTCGGGCTGGTCTTCACCTGTCTGGATCCGCAAGCGCCTGCGTTGAGGGAGTACCTCGGAGAAATCCTCCGCCCATTGCAGGACCCACTCGGGTCGGTGCCGATGCAAGTCATCCACTTCCACAAGGCAGTGGTCAAGACGAACTGGAAGCTCTGGCAGGACAACAACAGCGAACGCTATCACAGCATGCTGCACGCGATCAACCGGGCGACGCAACCCTGGGTGTTGGGCAAGACCAGCCCGATGAAGCTGCGCCTGTTTCCCAATGGCCATAGTGGCTACTGGTCCGAGGGCGAGGCCGCCGTCGCGTACGAGCGCGGCGGCTACACCAATGTGACCGGGGGCACGTTGCCGGGCATGCGCGACAATGAAATGCGGGTGGTCAACTTGTTTCCTGATCTGATGGTGAATATTCGCTCGAACGTGGTGCGGATCGACCGCATGATTCCGATCGACGAGCAGCACACGATGGTCGAATGGCGGGGGCTTGGTGTCGCCGGCGACGATGCCGAGACGCGGGAGCTAAGGCTGCGCCATCACAACATGTTCTGGGGCCCGGCGGGGCGCAACCTGCCGGAGGACCTGATTGCGGTGGAATCGCAGTACCGTGCCATGCGTGCCGACGCAGTCCGCTACAGCATTCTCGCGCGAGAGGAAGACCTCAATCCGACGGACGACGCGAACCTGCGAGCCTATTATCAAGAGTGGAACCGGCTGATGGGGCGAAGCGCGTCAGCACCGTTCGAGGCGCACGCACAAGAGGTGACGCTGTGAGCTACGAGAATCTTCTGGACGCGTTCGAGGTGCAGCAGTTCATCCAGCGCACGGCCGCGCTGTTGAACGCCGAGAAGCTTTCCGAATGGCTGGAGCAGTTCCATTCGGATGGCTTGTACGAGATCACCGCGTACAGCACTGAGCTTGGCAAGGAGCTGGCATGGTGGAAGCAGGAATTGCCGCTGCTGCAAAAAACCATCTCGGAGGTGCCGAGACACGTGCGTGATCCGGCCAAGCGTCTGCACGTGCTGGGACCGCCGCTGGTGAGCGTGACGGGTGACGCGGCGCGAGGGCAAACGGCCTTCTCGGTATTTCGCACCCTGCCAACAGGGGAGACCAGCCTCTTCGTGGTGGGCCGCTACCTTGACGAGCTGGTGCGGGTCGGGAGCGGCTGGCGCTTCAGCGTCCATCGGGTGCAACTGGAGACACGCGTCCTCGATGCATTTACGCATCTGCCGCTGTAGATGTCGCAGCCAAGCGGTTGCTCACAACGCGAATGCTCCTGATGGGCGGCTTGCAATGTCGCGGAGTGTTGGCCAAACGGCGAGTTCGTACGTGACGAATGCCCAGGTATCGTCGCAGAGCGAAGCTTGAGCCAGGCTGCCGACTGAACATTGAGCGAGGGCTAGATGCCTTCCGCGAGCGTTCGGCACGCGATAAGCCTCGAGATCGAATGCTTTCCAATGGTGAACACCTTTGAACGCTGGACATGCAACGAATGCACACCCCGCTGGTTCGGCAAGCCATTCAGGTGCTGAGGACACTCCAGATCATTTCCGGTCGCCCAGGGTTGCACTTTCCTGGCGAGAGGGGCGCATGAGCGGCGCCCAGGTCGCACTGTTCATCGCTTTCGTGGTGGTCGCGACCCTGGCGCAGGGGCTGACAGGCTTCGCGTTCGTGCTGGTACTGCTTGGGCTCGCCGGCCTGTTCCAGCTTGCGCCCGTGACCGACCTGGCGAACGTGGCAACCACGCTGGCCGTGCTGGGCGCGGCGGCAATGCTGCGCACCTCGCTGAGACACGTCGACCGTACTGCCTATCGCGAGGCGGTGGCTGGATCCGCGCCGGGGGTTCTCGCCGGTGTGCTGTTGCTACAGTGGCTGAGCGCAAACGTCATGACCGTGTTGGGCGTGCTGCTCGGCGTGACCATCTTCGCATGCGCGATCACCATGTTGCGGCCGGGAAACGTGCTGCCAGTACGGTCCAGCGGCATCTGGTTCGGCGGCTTCGGCCTGCTCTCGGGAGTGCTGGGCGGCCTGTTTTCGGCCGGCGGCCCCCCGCTTGTGTACCACTTCTACCGACAGCCCATGGCAATGGAAGCACTGCGGGCCACCTTGGTCGCCGCGCTGACCACGATGAGCGTGATGCGGATTGTCGTCGTCCTGGCAACGGGACAGTTCAGCCTGCTTGCGCTGAAGATGATCCTGCTCGCCGCCCCTGCGGTGCTGGGGACGTCCTGGCTGCTGCGACGCTATCCCCCCCGCTGGCGACGCGAGACGGTGCTCAGGATCGTGTGCGTGTTGCTTCTCGCCACCGGCGTCAGCATCGCCGCCTCAGCCCTGCTGGGACGTTGAGTCCGCACGCATGAGGAACCTGTGCAGGCGCGACTGCGCGGCATCGATGAGGCGGCACACTACCGCCGCGTGTCACGCGGGTCGATGATTGTCCTCCACGCTGAAGGCTTCTGCAGTGAGGAACGAGGAGGTGAGCTCGCTCAGTTCCGCCTCCAGCTCGCGTTCGCGTTGCTTGGGATCGGCCGCCGCACTGATTCGCGCTTGTACGCGTCCCCTTCACCGCGCAGCGAGCCCCACTCCGCCGGCGGCCACCCAAGTTTTAGCCCGATTCCGCCTGCTGAGAACATAGTGCGCAAAAGGCGTCGCAGCGGCGAGCCAAGCACCGGCCGCGGCGGCATCGCAGTCCAGCGCCTGGGCGACCTCGTAAGCCTCCAGGCGCGCCGGTTGCCGCAGGCGCGTGTCGCGACTGGCGCCGGCCTGGAGCGCGCACAGCGCGAAGTCCGCGCCGGCAGGCAAGTGCAGCAGTTCCGCACGCGTCTCCAGCGGCAGCGCTTGCCACTCGAGCAGCGACAGCCGCAGCCGGCAGCCGTCCAGTTTGTGGCGCACAGCGAGCGGCAGCCACAGCAGGCAGCGAGCTTCGTCGGGTTCGAAGGAGAGGCAGGCGGTGGGCCCCACGTCGGGTCGCATACGGCCAGCATAGCGCCCGCCTGGAGTTCGAGAACGCAATATTCAGGTCGCATTGACCTGAATAATCGATCGTCCTCGGGCCGTGTCAGTCCGTCGTGCAGTGGCGCAGGAACCCTTCGGCTGCGGCGCCCAGCTTCTTCGCCCGGTGCAGCACGATGGAGAGCGTGCGCTGCATCGGCGGCAGGGTTGTGGCAAGCTCCACCAGCCACCCCTCGGCGATCGCCTCCTTCACCGCCAGCCGCGACAGGCACCCCAGGCCCAGTCCTGCGGCCACGACGCGCTTGACCGCCTCGTTGCTCCCCAGCTCGAGCTCCACCTCCATCTGTGTCAGATGCGGGATCAGCCAGCGGTCCGAGGCTTCCCGAGTGCCAGAGCCGGGTTCGCGCAGGACCCAGGTGGCATGGTTCAGCTGGCGTGCGCCGGCGCGGCGTTCCGCCAACGGGTGGCCGGCGGCGGCGACCACGACGATCTCATCGCTGCGCCACTTGCTGACCGAGAGCTCCGGGTGGCTGTGGGTCCCCTCGATGAAACCGATGTCGGAGCGGAACGAGGCGACCCGCTCGAACACGTCATGCGTGTTGGCGATATCCAGCAGCACGTGGCTGCGCGGGTTCGCCTGCTTCCACCTGGCGATCAGCACCGGGAGCAGGTACTCGCCGATCGTGTAGCTGGCGGCCAGCCGCAGCGACGCCGCATGGGCCGCGGTGAACAGGGCTTCCGTCTCCACCGCCTGCTCCAGGATTCCGGCCGCGCGCGGCAGCAGGGCCCGCCCATTCTCGTTGATGACCAGCTTCTTGCCCACCCGGTCGAAGAGCTGCGCACCAAGCACGGCCTCCAGCTCGCCGAGCGCGTTACTCGCGGCCGACTGCGAGCGCGAGATCTCGTCGGCCGCGGCCCGCGTCGTGCCGCCGCGCGCCACCGCCGCGAACACCTCCAGCTGGCGCAGCGTGAGCTTCAGTCTCTGATCGATTTTCTGATTCACTGCGACCGGAATTATGCGGCACGCGAATCTGTGCGCTGTCTAGCATAAGCTTATGTTCAAGTTCCTCTCCAGCGAGCCGGTGCACGATGCAACCGCGAGCAGCACCGCGGACACCGAGGTCAAGACGACTACGTGCTACATGTGTGCCTGCCGCTGCGGCATACGCGTGCACCTGCGCGACGGGCAGGTCCGGTACATCGACGGCAATCCCGACCACCCGATCAACAAGGGCGTGATCTGCGCCAAGGGCAGCGCGGGAATCATGAAGCAGGTATCGCCTGCGCGCCTGACGCAGCCGCTTCTGCGCAGGCCAGGCAGCGAGCGGGGCGAGGGTGAGTTCGAGCCGATCTCCTGGGAGCGCGCCTACGAGCTGCTCACCGAGCGCCTGGGCCGTATCCGCGCCACCGATCCGAAGAAGTTCGCCCTGTTCACCGGGCGCGACCAGATGCAGGCCCTCACCGGCCTGTTCGCGCGCCAGTTCGGCACACCGAACTATGCGGCGCACGGCGGCTTCTGTTCGGTGAACATGGCTGCCGGCATGATCTATTCGGTCGGCGGCAGCTTCTGGGAGTTCGGCGGCCCGGACCTGGATCGCGCCAAGCTGTTCGTGATGATAGGCACCGCGGAAGACCACCACAGCAACCCGATGAAGATCGCCTTGGGCGACTTCAAGCGCAAGGGCGGCCGCTTCATCTCGATCAACCCCGTGCGCACCGGCTATTCGGCGATCGCCGACGAGTGGATTCCGATCCGCCCCGGCACCGACGGCGCACTGTTCATGGCGCTGCTGCACGAACTGCTCGCGCAAGGCCTGGTCGACCGGTCCTTCCTGCAGCGGTTCACCAATGCGCCGCAACTGGTGGTGCTGGACGAGGGCGAGCGCGAAGGCCTGTTCGCCTTCGATCCCGCCGCCGGCCCGCCCGGCGACGGCCGCCACCCGCACAACAAGCTGGCATGGGACCTGGCCAGCGGCCGGGTGGTGCAGGCCTATCCGGAAGGCGTGCAGGAAGGGCGCCAATTGGCGCTGGAGGGACACTACAAGCTGGCGGACGGGACGCGTGTGGCGCCAGCCTTCCAGCTGTTGCGAGACCGCGTTGCCGACACCACGCCCGAGTGGGCAGAGGACATCACTGGCATTCCGGCCGAGCGCATCCGCCAGCTGGCGCGGGAAGTGGGGGAGACGGCGCTGCACCAGGCCTTCGAACTTCCCATTCCATGGACCGATGCGTGGGGGAAGCGGCACCCCACCACCCAAGGGCGGCCGGTGGCCTTCCACGCCATGCGCGGGCTGGCGGCGCATTCCAACGGTTTCCAGACGGTGCGCGCGCTGGCGGTGCTCATGAGCGTGCTGGGCACCATCGACGCCCCCGGCGGCTTCCGCCACAAGGCGCCGTACCCGCGCCACATCGTGCCGAACTACCGGGCCTTCAACGACCCGTCCATGATCAAGCCCAACACGCCGCTGAACGCGGCGCCGTTGGGTTTTCCCGCCGGTCCCGACGAATTGGCGGTGCACGAGGACGGAACGCCGCTGCGCATCGATCACGCGTTCTCCTGGGAGCACCCGCTGTCGGCCCACGGGATGATGCACAACGTCATCACCAACGCGGTGCGCGGTGACCCCTACGAGATCGACACCCTGTTGATCTTCATGGCGAACATGGCGTGGAACTCCACCATGAACACCATGGAGGTGCGCAAGAAGCTCAACGCGCGCGGCGAGGACGGCAACTACAAGATTCCGTTCCTGGTGGTGTGCGATGCCTTCCAGAGCGAGATGGTCGCCTTCGCCGACCTGGTGCTGCCGGACACTACATATCTCGAGCGGCACGACGTCATGAGCATGCTGGACCGGCCGATCTCAGAGTACGACGGTCCGGTGGATTCCGTGCGAGTCCCCGTGGTGGAGCCCACCGGGAACTGCAAGCCGTTCCAGGAGGTGCTGATCGAGCTGGCCTCGCGCCTGAAGTTCCCCGCCTTCACCCAAGAGGACGGCACGCGCAAGTTCAAGGACTATCCCGATTTCGTCGTCAACTTCCAGGCCCAGCCGGGCGTGGGCTTTCTCATGGGCTGGCGCGGCAAAGAGGGCACTGAGCACCTGCGCGGCGATCCCAACCCCCGGCAGTGGGAGATGTACGCCAGGAACAACTGCGTTTTCCAGTACCACATGCCGGAAGACCAGCAGTACATGCGCAACTGGAACCAGCCTTACCTGGACTTCGCCAAGGACAAGGGCTGGCGGCAGCGCAACGACCCGGTGCAGCTGGCCATCTACTCGGACACGCTGCAGGCCTTCCGGCTGGCCGCGCAGGGCAAGAGCAAGGGCCGCCAGCCGCCGGAGCACCTGCGCGAGCGCATCGCCACCTACTTCGATCCGCTGCCGTTCTGGTATGCGCCGCTGGAGACCGCCTGCATCGACGCCGACCGCTACCCCCTGGCGGCGATCACCCAGCGGCCGATGGCGATGTACCACTCCTGGGATTCGCAGAACGCCTGGCTGCGCCAGATCCACAGCCACAACTACCTGTACGTGAACCCGCGCACCGCGCAGGAAGCTGGCATCGAGGACGGCGGCTGGGCCTGGGTGACCAGCGCCTGGGGCGAGCTGCGCTGCATGCTGCGCTACAGCGATGCGGTGGAGCCGGGCACGGTCTGGACTTGGAACGCGATCGGCAAGGGTTCCGGCGCCTGGCAGTTGGCGCCTGCCGCCGACGAGTCACGCAAGGGCTTCCTGCTCAATCACCTGATCACGGAGGAGCTGCCCTTTGCCGGCGGACACATCAGCAACTCCGACCCGGTTACCGGCCAAGCCGGCTGGTACGACGTGCGGGTGAACCTGCGCCCGGCGGCCCCCGAAGAACCAGCGGAAACCTTCCCCCAGATTGCAACCGTGCCGAGCGCCCCAGGCGTGCTCGGCGGCGCCCGCAAGGTGCTTGCCTACCTCGTTCCCAGGAAGCCATGAACCCAGTCCAGCCAGCCCCCGAAACACTGGCCAAGCAGCTCGCTCTGGTCATCGACCTGAATGTCTGCGTCGGCTGCCATGCCTGCGTCACCTCGTGCAAGGAGTGGAACACCTCGGGCGCGGCCGGCCCGCTGACAGACCTGAATGCTTACGGCGAGCGGCCCACCGGCACCTTCTTCAACCGGGTCCAGACCTTCGAGGCCGATAGCTACCCGGACACGCAGACCATCCACTTCCCCAAGAGCTGCCTGCACTGCGAGGACCCACCCTGCGTGCCTGTCTGCCCTACCGGTGCCAGCTACAAGCGCAAGAGCGACGGCATCGTGCTGGTGGACTACGACAAGTGCATCGGCTGCAAATATTGCAGCTGGGCCTGCCCCTACGGCGCCCGTGAGTTCGACGAGGAACGCAAGGTGATGACCAAGTGCACCCTGTGCGTGGACCGCATCTACGACGAGCTGCTGCCGCCGCAGGACCGCAAGCCGGCCTGCGTGAAGGCCTGTCCGACTGGCGCCCGCCTGTTCGGCGACGTCAAGGATCCGGACTCCGAGGTATCGCAGGCGATCCGCGAGCGTGGCGGCTACCAGCTGATGCCTGAGTGGGAGACCCAGCCGGCCAACCACTACCTTCCGCGCCAGGTCACCCGGAGCACGGCGCCGCAGGCGCAGCCGAAGTTCCGGCTGGGCGATTTCCTGAAGGGCGAACCGGCGTCCGGCAAGCACAAGCCAGGCAGCGGTGCGTTGGAAAAAGACGCCCGATGAAGCCAGCCCTCTCGATCATCCTTTTCACCACGATCGCCGGCGCCGCCCAGGGGATGGTGGTGGCACTGGCGTTGGCCACTCTGGCCGGAATGGCGCCCGCCACGGCGCTCGCCCCCCTGCTTTGGGCGGCCACCGGCATGTTGCTGGTGGCCCTGGTCGCCTCCTTCTTCCATCTGGGGCATCCGCTGCGCGCCTGGCGTACGGTGCTGATGTGGCGCACCTCCTGGATGTCGCGCGAGGTGATCGTGCTGCCGGCGTTCATCGCGCTGGTAGGCGGCTGGGCGCTGCTGGCCACACTGGCGCAGCGCGACGCGGTGGCGCCGCACTGGCTCGCCGGAATGGCGATCGTCGGCGCCGTGCTCCTGTGGTACTGCACCGCGATGATCTATGCCTGCATCCGCTTCATCCAGGAATGGGCGCATCCGCTCACGGTGGTGAACTACACGACGCTCGGCCTGGCCTCCGGCTTTGTCACGGCCGGCGCGCTGGCGGTAATGGCGGGGGAACCCGGGTTCGCCTCCGACATCGCCCCCTGGGCGCTGGCGGCCACGGCGCTGGCGTGGTTCACCCGCACGCTGTCGCTGCGCCGCAATGCGCGGCTGAAGCCGAAGTCCACCACCCAGACGGCGACCGGCATCCAGGCGGCGCGGGTGGTGCAGAAGTCCATGGGCATGACCGGCGGCTCCTTCAATACGCGAGAGTTCTTCCATGGGGCTTCGGCACACGCAATGCGCATGGCGCGGACAGGCTTTCAGGTGCTGGCCTTCGCACTGCCGATCCTGCTGCTTGCCTGGGCGCTGCTGAGCGGCTCGGCGCTGGCGTGGCTGCTGGCGCTGGGATCTCAGGCAGCAGGCCTGCTGGCGGAGCGCTGGTTCTTCTTTGCACAGGCACGGCACCCGCAGAACATCTACTACCAGGCAGTGTCGTGACGCCGGCGCTGCCCTTCCTGCGCTGGCTGCCGCAGTGGCGGCAGAAGGACGTGCTGCGGGCGGACCTGCTGGCCGGCCTGACCGGGGCCATCGTGGTGCTGCCCCAGGGCGTGGCCTTCGCCACGCTGGCGGGCATGCCGCCCGCCTACGGCCTCTATGCGGCGATGATGCCGTGCGTGATCGCCGCGCTGTTCGGCAGCAGCCGCCTGATGGTGACGGGGCCGGCCAATGCCATCTCGCTCACCACCATGGCGCTGGTGGCACCGCTGGCGGCGGTGGGCAGTTCGCAGTACGTGGGCCTGGTGCTCACGCTCACGTTCGTGGTGGGGGCGCTGCAGTTGCTGCTGGGGATGGCGCGCGTCGGCAAGTGGGTTGAGCTGGTGCCGCATGCGGTGATCGCCGGCTTCACCGCCGGCGCCGCCGTGCTGATCGTCAACAGCCAGGTCGGCACGCTGCTCGGACTCGACCTGCCGCGCGGGCTATCGGTGGCGCAGACGCTGCGGGCGGTATTCACGACCGGGCAGTCCATCCAGGCGCTACCGGTGATCGCCGCCATGGCCACCATCCTGATCAATTTGGCGGCGCTGCGGCACAGCCGCTGGATACCGCCGATTTTGATGGCAGTGATCGGCGGCACCGCCATCACCTGGCTCGCCGCCGGCCTGCTGGGCGCGCAGCCGGCCACCGTGGAGGCGCTGCCGGGGGCGCTGCCGCCGCTGTCGCTGCCCGACTTGCGCCAGGTGCCGAACCTGGTGCTGCCGGCGCTGGTGATGACGCTGCTGGCGGTGACCGAGGCGATGGCGATCGCCAAGGCGTTCGCGCGGCGCGCCAACGAGCCTTTCGACGGCAACCAGGAACTGGTCGGCCAGGGGCTGGCCAACCTGACCGGCTCCTTCTTCTCATCGTATCCAGCCAGCGGTTCATTCAACCGCTCCGGCGTGAACGTGGCGGCCGGCGCCCGCACGCCGCTGGCGGCGGTCAGCGCCGCCGTGCTGCTGATCGTGATCCTGTCCTTTGTCGCGCCCTGGGCGCGCTGGCTTCCGCTGGCGGTAATCGGGGGGCTGCTGGTGGTCGTGGCGTGGGGGCTGGTGAACCCGCGCGAGATCCGGCACCTATGGAAGCATGAGCCGGTCGACCGGCTGCCGATGGTCGTGACCTTCGCCGGGACGGTGACGCTGTCGCTGGAGTGGGCGATCCTCCTCGGACTGGCGACGGCCTGGGTGTCGCGGCGGCTGGCGGGCCCGGAGACGGGGAGTGGGAGCTTGTAGGGGGGAGGCAACTCGGCCGCGGACCACGTACTTCACGGTCGCCGGCAGGAGCTGCTTGATTCCCGCAGCCCGGCGTCCCGCATCGCATGGCCCTGCGGCTTATCCAGTACCGCGTCCGGCAGTAAACGCTGAACAGCCCGACCGGGGCTTTGTTCATCTAGACGCGTCCGGTTTTGCGATTTACCGGCTAAAACCGAGGCGCGGTCTGTAGCTGGAGAGCACCACCAGCAACCGTGAAATTGCCGCGCGCAACGAGATGCGCGTCAGATGCAACTTCGGCCAACGAGAGCACCGGCGTGGTTCACCCGCACGCTGTCGCTGCGCCGCGATGCGCGGCTCAAGCCCAAGTCCACCACGCAGACCGCCACAGGCATCCAATGCGGCGCGGGTGGTGCAGAAGTCGATGGGCATGACTGGTGGCTCGTTCAACACGCGCGAGTTCTTCCACGGCGCCTCGGCCCCCGCAGTGCGCATGGCTCGGGTGGGCTTCCAGGGCTGCCCGCCTGGGCGCTGCTGTCCGGCTCGGCGCTGGCTTGGCTGCTGGCGCTGGCCTCGCAGGCGGCCGGCCTGCTGGCCGAGCGCTGGTTCTTCTTCGCCCAGGCGCGCAATCCGCAGAACATCTACTACCAGAGCGTGTCGTGACCTGCTGCCCTTCGGGCGCTGGCTACCGCATTGGCAACGGAAGGACGTGCTGCAGGCCGACCTGCTGGCCGCCCGTCAGATCACAGCAACCCTTAGCCTGTGCATGCACGCTGCGGCAGTTCTGCAGCAACATAAGATTCCCGTGGATCTGAGGTGCCGCGTGTCCGGTCCACTTGCTGCTTGCGATAGTCAGCGGCCAAGAAAGGAACCCGGCTCTTGCCACCGTACCCGTTCTTCCCAAGCAGGCTGGCCGCCGAAGGAATTCGCGCCGCGGGCGCGCGAGCTCAGGCCTTTGGGCGGCGGCTGATCTGAACGGGCGCTCCGCCGAAGCGCTGCTTCGAACGATAGGTTGCAACGCCGGCATCCATCTCCTGGACGTGGTGCGGCAGCCAATCGAGCAGTTCCACGGATAGGCTCTGCACCACCCGCTGCTTCATTTCGGGCGGATGGGCGGCGCCGACCAGCACCTCCCGGACTTCATCGAAGGACTTCAGCACGTTGGCATGTTCGTCCAAGTGGCACTTCGAGTTGCCATCCTTCATGTCGCGCAGGTGCTCGTCCTCCATGGCGAAGTGCTGCGCCGCGTGCGCGCGCAATGCGTCGAGGGCAGGCACCATGTCGTCCGCGGATGCGCCCAGCAGGCGCGTGATGAGCGCGTGCAACTCTTCGTGGTCGCGGTCAAGGGTTTCCTCTCCCAGCTTGAGTTCGGATTTGTCCATAGCGTAATTGGACCACGAGTCGTGCCGGGCTGCCTCAGCCGCAGCTCGTCGCAGCCGAGGCAAGCCATGCGGAGCTCCTGCAGTGCGGCTGGCGAACTGCACTCGTCCTAGCAGCGGTTCCCGCGCGATTCCCTTTGAGCTTTCAAAAGGGGGCGCTCGTCCGTGGCGAGCTGCTGGAGGGCACGGGCCGGGAACGGTCCGTATCAATAGAGGCTACAGGCACACGCCATCCGAGTCTTCCTGCGCTGCGGCCGGGATCGAGTGTGAAGGAGGTTTGCACTCGAACGTGCACTTGAGAGCTGGTCACCACTGCCGGCCTGAAGTCCACCACGCAGACCGCCACCGGCATCAATGCGGCGCGGGTGGTGCAGAAGTCGATGGGCATGACCGGCGGCTCGTTCAAAACGCGCGAGTTCTTCCACGGCGCCTCGGCCCGCGCAGTGCGCATGGCCCGGGTGGGCTTCCAGGTGCTGGGCTTCGGGCTTCCCCTCCTGCTGCTCGCCTGGGCGCTGCTGTCGGGCTCGGCGCTGGCCTGGCTGCTGGCGCTGGCCTCGCAGGCGGCCGGCCTGCTGGCCGAGCGCTGGTTCTTCTTCGCCCAGGCGCGCCATCCGCAGAACATCTACTACCAGGCCGTGTCGTGACGCCGGCGCTGCCCTTCGTGCGCTGGCTGAAACGTGCGCGAAAATCCCCCTGTGAGCATCCCACCCTCGCGCCCGGCGCCTGTCGGCGCACAAGGCAAGCCAACTCTGAAGGACCCGCAGGAAATCGAGGATTTCCTGCTGTACCGGCTTTTTCGTATCACGCACGTCGGCCTGCGTGGGACGGACGACATGTACAAGCGGGAACTCGGAATCTCCCGCCGCGAATGGAGGATCCTGGCGTACCTCGCCCGCACGCCGGATGCGAGCCTGAAGGCCCTGGCGGCGGACGCGGGCATCGACGTGGTCGTGGCGAGCCGGACCGTCGCCGACATGCATTCGCGTGGGCTGGTGGACAAGCGACGCTCCCCGGGCAACAAACGCCTGGTGTGCCTGCGCCTGAGCGACGACGGTGTCCAGATCCACGGCAAAGCCAAGCTGATGGCTGCGGCTTACAACCGTGAGCTCGCAGAGTGCTTGACCCACGACGAGGCGTCATTCCTCTTCGAACTGCTGACGAAGCTGGAACGGCAGGCAGCTCTTCTCACTCGCGACAGGTAGCCTTGGGCCGTGTCCCCCAAGTGCGTCAGAGGCTTGAACGCACTTCGTCGAACGTCATGCGGCGCGGTCTGGTGACCGCAAATGCATAGCCGCCGAACAACTCAGGGCGGCTGGCGGACGGCGGCAACTGCCGCTCGCTTTGATGGCTGCGCACCGCCTCCAGCAGCATACGGCGGCATTGCGCGATGGGCATGTCGGAAGGCATCAGCTTCTCGCGGGAGCGATCATGCACGCGTCCCTGGCTCTCCTGCACCGCCAGATCTTGCAGCTGCGCGCTGCGAATACCGGTGAAGGACGCACGCCGCTGCAAAGCACGGTCCTGCAGGTAATCGTTCTCGCGCGACCCGCGCGGAAGGTAGGAACCGGGCACCAGCGGTGCATAGTCCTCGCCGACATCCCTGTAGCTATCCAGTTCGGCAGCGGTCAGCGGCCGGTCCTGGTGCCAGCGAATCCGGTACCACCAGCAGTTCTCGTCGTTGATCGGGATGAACAGGTTGATGCGGCTCACGTTGCCCGGCGCCGTGGGCACGATCACGAAGCACGGCAACAGCCACCGCGCGACACGCCAGTACGCGTTCTCCGCACCGGCGTCACGGCGCGCGCCGATTTGCAAACCGTAGTCGGTGCGCTCGGCGAACAGCGTTGGACGTCCGTCCTCGTCCGAATAACGGATCATGTCGCCGATGCCGAATACGTCGGAGCTGGTCTCCCCTTCCTTGTGCAGGAAGGAGATGTGCGAGTAGTCGATGCTGCCTTCGAGCGCCTGCAGGTAGTTGCAGCGCATCAGGCACTTGGAGACATACGTGTGCTCGCCAGGAACCACAGTGAACGCCATGGCCGGGGGCAGCGCATGCGGCTCGCCTTTTCCCATCCATGCCCATACGATGCCGCCCCGCTCCTGCGTCGGGTAAGCCGTGGTGGAGAGTCGTTGCATCTGCGCCGGGGTGCAGCTGTCGGTCGGGACATCCACGCACCTTCCGCCGGCATCGAACTTCCAGCCGTGGTAGATGCAGCGCAGGCCCCCCGCCTCGTTGCGGCCGAAGTAAAGCTCCGCCCTGCGATGCGGGCAAAAGGCGTCGAGTAGGCCGACCCGCCCGCTGCTGTCGCGAAACGCGACGAGATCCTCGCCAAGCAGCCGCACGCGCGCTGGGGGGGCGTCAGGCGCCGGCAGCTCCTTGGAGAGCAGCGCGGGCATCCAGAACTCCCGCATCAGTTCGCCCATGGCCGTGCCCGCGTCAGTCCGCGTGAGCAGGTCGTTCTCTTCCGCTTTCATCGTTTTCCCCCTCGGGCGCGACGCCGCGTTCATTCCTTGTCGATCTTGATTTTCTTCAGCGCTTGTTCCCAACGAACCGTTTGCTGCTTGAGCATGGTGTCCACCTGCTCCGGGGTGCTCCGGTCGGAGATCATGGCGCCGGCTTGCGCGAGACGATCGCGCAAGCCTGGATCCGCGAGTGCCTTCGTGAATTCCTCATTCAGCCGCTGCCGAACGGCTGCTGGCGTCTTCGACGGCGCGACGAGAGCGTACCAAGACACGACCTGCGCATCGGGGAAACCCGCTTCGGCGAAGGTGGGCACGTCGGGCAGATCTTTCACGCGGGTCGGCGAAGCAACCGCTAGGGCGCGCAGCGATCCGCTCGCGACGTGGCCGCGGGCGACGGACATGGGGGACATGGCGAACGCGAGGCGCCCCGTCAGAAGATCGGGCATGCCCGGCGGCACGCCCTTGTACGCAATGGGCTGCAGTTCGATGCCAGAACTCAGCCTTAGCATCTCGGTGTTGAGGTGCATCGAGGTTCCAACGCCGGGCATCAGGTAGTTCAGCTGCCCCGGCCGCTGCTTCGCGTACTCCACGAACTCCTTTAGCGTCCGCACCGGCAGCGATGCGGGCACCAGCGCCACCACCGGCGCGTTCACGAGTTCCACGATGCCGCTGAAATCGTCGGCCGGATGCCAGGTGCTCTTGCCGGCCGTCAGTCCGGGATTGGTGACGTGGCTAAGCGTAGCCAGCAGCAGCGTGTAGCCGTCGGCCGGACTGCGTGCGACGTGGGCAGCGCCGATCGATCCGCCCGCGCCCGGACGCGCTTCGACCACCACCGGCACTCCCCAGTTGGCGCTGACCTTCTCCGCAATGATCCGCGTGAGCACGTCGGGCGAACCGCCTGCGGGGAACGGGACGACGATCGTCACCGCCCGTGCGGGGTAAGCCTGCGGCAATGCCGGCGTTCCGAAAACCATGGCCAGCGACGCCATGAGCAGCGTACCGAGCATCCTGCGATTCGTCATCGAGTGTCTCCTGTGGGAAAGCCTGTTGGCAGAGTATATGCTCCAAGCGGCCACGTCGGTGGCGGGACACTTGACGAGCACAATCGTTTTCCGCTGCGGAGGTGACGATTGACTTGGTCAATGGGAAGAGCCGAACGTAGCATCCGCCCACTTCCGCATCGGACACGACATGACCCAGACAGACAACAGCGCCATCGTTGCCACGCCCCTGAACGGGCACATCGGGGCCGAGATCTCTAACATTGACTTGGGCCGGCCCCTGGCGCAAGCCGATTTCGACGCGCTGCAGGCAGCACTCGCGCGCTACGAGGTGCTCGTCTTTCGCGACCAAGACATTTCGCTCGAAGCCCAGATCGCGTTCGCGAAGCGGTTCGGCAACCTGTCCACGCATCCGTTCGCGACGAACCTGCCCGACGTGCCGGAGGTGATCGAGTTCGACAACTCCGGCCGCAACCCCGCCGGGCCGACCGACTCGTGGCATTCGGACGAGACATTCCGCGCCCGCCCGCCAATGGCCACCATCCTGCGGGCTAAGGTCGTGCCACCCTATGGCGGCGAGACGGTGTTCGCCAGCATGACGGCCGCTTACGACGGCCTGAGCGAGCCCATGAAGGTGTACGTCCACCGGCTGCGGGCGCGGCACGACTTCAAGCCCTGGCGCCACATGTTCGCGGGCTCCAAGGCTGCGCGCATGAAGCTCATCGAGCTGGAGGACGAATTTCCAAACCCCATGCACCCGATCGTGCGCATCCACCCGGTGACCGGACGTCGCGTGCTATTCGTGAATCCGCAGTTCACTGTCGGCATTGAGGGGCTAAAGGAAGACGAGGGCCAGACCATCCTGAACTTTCTGTACCGCCAGGCGATGGTCCCCGACTACCAGCTGCGCTTGAAATGGAGGCCGCACACCATCGTGATGTGGGACAACCGATCCACCCAGCACTACGCGCCGCACGACTACTATCCGCACCGCCGCAATATGGCGCGGCTTACCGTCGAAGGCGGCCCCGTGGATGGCCCAGTCGGCGATTACGAGCCTCAGCCGGAGAACCCGCTGAAGCTGGCACAGCCGCCGTCGCAGGACACCGACGAGAAGCTGCTGCGACCGTTCGAGCGCGCGATGATGTGAGCCTGCGCGCAAGGAGCCCGCTCAGCGCGGCACTTGCGCTCGGCTGTCCCCCTGCCTGAGCATTCGCCGGAAGGCGATGAGCACGATCGACCGCCGGATCGCCATCGGCATGAACAACCATTGCACCGGCACATGCTGCAGCATCCAGTTGGTGGTGGCGATGCTCACGATGGTGAGTGCGAACGCAATTGGTACGTGAGGACGGAGCCAACATCTTCTGCGGATGCGTGCCTGGCGGCCAGCGCGGAGAACTGCGGCGAGTCGCCGACCACCGTCGCGCCCAGGAACAGTGGGGGCGACGCGCGCGCTGCCTACGCGCTCGCTCCAGTGCCCGCGCGGCAGAGCCGATCGCGCCGCTGGCCATCACGAGGAAGGACGACGGCGACACCTAGCCCGGATATTTCGCGAGCCTAGGTGGCTGCCTAAATCTTGAGCAGTTTCGGGGGTCCGCGGAATTCGTGCGGGTTGGAGGCAGGCTGGTAGGCCTCTTTTTCTGCCGCCCAGGCGTACTACCCCCTTACCCCCGTTGTTTGTCGGCGTGCCGAGGACAGCACTATGCGAGGTTCTACGGGGCCAGGGCACGCGCTGCCATGAGGAACACGTGCTTCGGTCCCTCACCCCAGAGGCTGCGTTGCGGGCCGCCCAGGCTGCCCTGCAAAGTTGCGCGCGCACAGGCTATCAAGTGGGCGGCGCGGTCAGCGACCGTGCGGGCCACTCCCTGGTCATGCTGCGCGATCGCCTCGCTGGACCGCATACGCCGGAAACTGCGTTGAACAAGGCCTATGCCGCGGTCACGTTCAAGATGGACACCCTGGCGTTCGCCCGTGCCACCCAGGCTACGGAGGTATCCTCGGGAATCGGGGTCCATTTGATTTCAGTGCAGAAAGTGACGGTTCGTGCCTCCCCGCAGAGCGAGGATTGGCGCGGGGTCTGCTCCAGGGGCGAGCGTAAGTGCTTGTCACGCTTTGAGTTTCTGTTGGT
>NZ_JACORU010000020.1 GCF_014297445.1 Ramlibacter albus | reverse complement strand
CCGGACTCACGATGGCCACCCCCGTTCAGGAGTCGACCTCTGATGCCTCTCCAGGCGCTACGGGCTACGCCCTTCGCGCCTTGAAGACATTAAAAACTTACACCACTCCCCGGGACATCAACCACCTCAGAGCGGCGAGCTCGAGACTACGCTTACGGACGCCCCCACACCCCAAAGCTCAAAGAGCAACCTTGACCACGATCAGGGCGCCGCGAACGCGCGGCAGGTAACGTCGCACCCATGCTCTCCTACCCCACCGCAAAGGAGTTGGCCACCCCCAGCCCTTCGCTCGAACTGGTGTGCCCCGCCGGCAGCCTGCCGGCCCTGCGCAACGCCGTGGACGAAGGCGCGGACTGCGTCTACTTCGGCCTGCGCGACGCCACCAACGCACGCAACTTCGCGGGGCTGAACTTCGACCTGCCGGCCATCGTCAGCGGCGTGCGCTACGCACATGCGCGCGGCAAGAAGGTGCTGATGGCGATCAACACCTACCCGCCCGCGGCCGACCCCGCGCCGTGGCACAAGGCGATCGACCTCGCGGTGGACCTCGACATCGACGCGGTGATCGTGGCCGACCCCGGCCTCATGCGCTACGCCGCGAAAACGCATCCGGACCTGCGCCTGCACCTGTCCGTGCAGGCGTCCGCGACCAATTACGAAGCGATCAACCTGTACCACGAGCAGTTCGGCATCCGCCGCGCCGTGCTGCCGCGCGTGCTGTCGCTCGACCAGGTCAAGCAGGTCATCGGCCGCACGCCGGTGGAGATCGAGGTGTTCGGCTTCGGCAGCCTGTGCGTCATGGTCGAAGGCCGCTGCCAGCTCTCTTCGTACGTAACGGGCGAGTCGCCCAACACGCACGGCGTGTGCTCGCCCGCCAAGGCCGTGCGCTGGCAGGACACGCCGCAAGGCATGGAAGCGCGCCTGGGCGGCGTGCTGATCGACCGTTACGCCAAGGACGAGAAGGCCGGCTACCCCACGCTGTGCAAGGGCCGCTTCGATGTCGGCACGCAGAAGAACTACTACGCGGTGGAGGAACCCACGAGCCTCAACACGCTGGAGCTGCTGCCGCAGCTGATGAAGATCGGCGTGAAGGCCGTCAAGATCGAAGGCCGCCAGCGCAGCCCCGCTTATGTTTCGCAGGTGACGCGCGTCTGGCGCGAGGCCATCGACCAGGCGCTCGCGCAAGGCCACCGCTACGCGGTGCGCACGAACTGGATGGCGCAGCTGGACCCGCTCGCCGAGGGGCAGCAGCACACGCTGGGCGCCTACCACCGCCCCTGGAGATGACCCGATGAAGCTATCCCTCGGGCCGGTGCAGTACTACTGGCCGCGCGACACCCTGCTCCGGTTCTACGAAGAAGCCGCGCAATGGCCCATGGACATCGTCTACCTCGGCGAGGTGGTCTGCTCCCGCCGCCACGAGATGCGCCTGCCGGACTGGCTGGCGCTCGCGCGCGACCTGCGCACGGCCGGCAAGGAAGTGGTGCTGTCGACGATGGTGCTGCTCGAATCGGGCAGCGACGTCTCGGCGATGGCGCGCATTGCCGACAACGGCGAATTCGCCGTCGAAGCCAACGACATGGGCGCGGTGCATTGCCTCGCCGGGCGCCTGCCCTTCGTCGCGGGCCCGCACCTGAACATCTACAACCAGGACGCGCTCGGCTGGATCGCCGAGCTCGGCGCGCGCCGCTGGGTGGTGCCGCTCGAAGCCACGCAGCCCAATGCCGCGCGCCTGCATGCGCAGCGGCCGCAAGGTGTGCAGACGGAGCTGTTCGCCTTCGGCCGCATGCCGCTCGCCTTCTCCGCGCGCTGCTTCACGGCGCGGCACCACGATTTGCCGAAGGACGATTGCCGCTTCAGCTGCATCGCCGACCCCGACGGGCTGCTGCTCGCGACGCGCGAGGGTGAGCCCTTCCTCGTGCTCAACGGCATCCAGACGCAGTCCGCGCGCACGCACAGCCTGCTGCAGGAGTTTGCGTCGCTGCAGTCGATGGGCATCGACGTGCTGCGCATCAGCCCGCAGTCGCGCGCCACGGGCGACGCGCTGCGGCTCTTCGACGAAGTGCGCCGCGGCAAGCTGCAGGCCGGCGAGGCGGAGTCGCAGCTGCGCGAGCTGGTGCCGACGGCCGCGTGCAACGGGTTCTGGCATGGCCGGCCCGGCATGGATACCGCATTGCCGCGGGAGGCCGTGTGAACGAAGGCGCCCTGCAACTGCCACCCTGCCCGAAGCCGCTCGCGGCGATCTTCGCGCGGCTGCCTTCTTACCCGCCGTCGGCATTGCTCGCTGCCGCCCTCAACATCGGCCTCGCGTCAAAGCTGCCCGAGGACGTGCGCGAGCGCCTGCTGCGCAAACGCCTGCGCATCGAGGTACGCGACGCACGCATCACGATGGATTTCACTTGGACCGGCGACCGCTTTCGCGCGCTGCCGCGGCAGGCGCAAACGGACCTGACCATCGGCGCGACTGCGCCGGACTTCCTGCGGCTCGCGCAGCGGCAGGAAGACCCCGACACCCTCTTCTTCAGCCGCCGCCTCACGCTCGAAGGCGACACCGAGCTGGGCCTCGTCGTGAAGAACACGCTCGACGCGCTGGAGCTGCCGGTGCTCGACCTCACGCGCCTGCGCGAGACGGCTGCGCGCCGCCCCCCATGGCGCAGCTGAAACCCGCGCCGGCGGTGCGCGACTTCGTCGTCGCCATCACCGGCGCGAGCGGCGCCGTCTACGGCAAGCGCCTCCTCGAAGCGATGCACGACATGCCGGACGTGCGCGCGCACCTCGTCGTCTCGCCGGCGGGCTGGCGCACGGTGACGCACGAGCTCGGCATGTCGGTGGACGAACTCTCCTCGCTCGCCGACATCGTGCACGACGCATCGGATGTCGGCGCCTCGATCGCCAGCGGCAGCTTTCGCTGCCAGGGCATGGTGGTCGCGCCCTGCTCCATGCGCACGCTGGCCGCCGTGGCGCACGGGATCTCCGACAGCCTCATCACGCGGGCCGCGGACGTGATGCTCAAGGAGCGCCGCCGCCTCGTGATGATGGTGCGCGAAACGCCGCTGCACCTCGGGCACATCCGCAACATGGCGACCGTCACCGAGATGGGTGCCATCGTCTGCCCGCCCATGCCCGCGTTCTACCTGAAGCCGCGCAGCCTCAACGACATCGTCGACCAGGCCGTGGCGCGCGTGCTGGACCTGCTCGACGTGCAGCACGAGCTCGCACCGCGCTGGACCGGCGGCCTCGCCGCTGCGGCCTGACGCCATGCCGTACCGCGACTTGCGCGACTTCATGTCGCAGCTGGAGGCTGACGGCGACCTGCTGCGCATCGTCGAACCGGTGTCGCCGCACCTGGAGATGACGGCGCTGGCCGATCGCGTGCTGCGCAAGGGCGGCCCCGCGCTGCTGTTCGAGCGGCCCGCCGGCCACTCGATGCCGGTGCTGGCGAACCTCTTCGGCACGACGCAGCGTGTCGCACGTGCCATGGGCGTGGACAGCCTGCGGGCGCTGCGCCCGCTCGGCGAAGTGCTGGCGCGCCTGCGCGAGCCCGCGCCGCCCAAGGGCTGGCGCGACATGCTCGGCCTGGGCGACCTGCTGCGGCGCCTGTGGCACATGGCACCGCGCGAGGTGGGCAGCGCCGATTGCCAGCAGGTGGTGTGGGAAGGCAAGGATGTTGACCTCGCGAAGCTGCCCGTGCAGCACTGCTGGCCCGGCGACGTCGCACCCCTCATCACGTGGGGCCTCGTCGTCACGCGCGGCCCGCACAAGGCGCGGCAGAACCTGGGCATCTACCGCCAGCAGGTGCTCGCGCGCAACAAGGTCATCATGCGGTGGCTGCCGCACCGCGGCGGCGCGCTGGATTTCCGCGACCATGCGATCGCCAACCCCGGGCAGCCTTACCCCGTCGCGGTGGCGCTCGGCGCGGACCCCGCCACGATCCTCGGCGCGGTCACGCCCGTGCCGGACGCCCTCTCCGAATACCAGTTCGCCGGCCTGTTGCGCGGCCAGCGCACCGACGTCATCTCCGCCGTCGGCGTGCCGCTGCAGGTGCCCGCCACGGCGGAGATCGTGCTCGAAGGCCACATCCAGCCGGACGCCACGCACGCGAGCGGTTTCGAGCATGCGATGGAAGGCCCGTACGGCGACCACACCGGCTACTACAACGAGCAGGCCTCGTTCCCGGTTTTCACCATCGACCGCATCACGCTCAAGCGCGAGCCGATCTACCACTCCACCTACACGGGCAAGCCGCCCGACGAGCCCGCGGTGCTGGGGCTCGCCATGAACGAGCTGTTCATCCCGCTGCTGCAGCGGCAGTTCCCCGAAATCACGGACTTTCATTTGCCTGCCGAGGCGTGCAGCTACCGCATGGCGGTTGTGCAGTTGCGCAAGGCTTACCCCGGCCACGCCCGGCGCGTGATGATGGGCGTGTGGAGCCACCTGCGGCAGTTCATGTACACCAAGTTCATCGTCGTGGTGGACGAGGACGTGGACGTGCGCGACTGGCGCGAGGTGATCTGGGCGCTGACCACGCGCGCGGACCCGGCGCGCGACACCTTCACCATCGAGAACACGCCGATGGACTACCTCGACTTCGCTTCGCCGGTTGCCGGGCTGGGCAGCAAGATGGGCATCGATGCGACGAACAAGTGGGCGGGTGAGACGCAGCGCGAGTGGGGGCGCTCCATCGCCATGGATGCGGATGTTTCCGGGCGCATGAACTCGTTGGCGGAGGCGCTGGGCCTGTAGGATGGCCGCATGCGGTCTCCTGCGAAGTTCGGCGCTGCCTTCCTGCTGGCTTGCGCCGCTGCATCGGCAACCGCGGCGCAGTGGCGCACGCTGCCCGGCACGGCCGACGTGGACGTCGACCTGGCATCCATCCGGCTCGAGCGAGCGCGGGTGACGGCCTGGCTGCGCTGGTGGGGGCGGTCCCCGCTCGTGAGCGAAACGCCTGTTTTCGCGGCACTGCGCTCGCGCGTCTACAAGACGGCGGTGCAGGTGGAGTTCGATTGCGCGGCGCGCCATTGGCGCACGCTGGCTTTCAGCGCCACGGACAGCAGCGGCCTGCCGATCGCGATGGACAGCACGCCGGGGCCGCGCATCGCGGCGGTGGACGGCGACATGGGCTGGGCGTACGACTCGCTGTGCGAGATCGTGCGCGCGCCGCACCGGAAGTGAGCCGGCGCGGAATGGGTGTAATTGGGTGTAGTATCGGGTGGCATGTTCCGCACGCACTCGGTCCGCATCACCCCGGAGGTCCTCGGCCTCATCGCCTCGATCGACGAGTTCCGTGGCGCCTGGCGATCGTTGGGCACGCTGGCACCGGAACGGCTCGCCGCGCTGCGCCGAGTCGCCACCATCGAGAGCATCGGGTCTTCCACACGCATCGAAGGCAGCCGCCTGAGCGACCGGGACGTCGAGAGGCTCCTGTCGAACCTGCGCATCCAGTCGTTTACCACCCGCGACGAGCAGGAAGTGGCCGGATACGCGGACGTGATGGAAACCGTCTTCGCCCATTACCGCGAGATTCCCCTGACGGAGAACCACATCCGCCAGCTACACCGCGACCTGCTTCGACACAGCGAAAAGGACGAATGGCATCGCGGCAATTACAAGAAGTCCTCCAACAGCGTTGTCGCCTTCGACGAGCAGGGCCGGTCGATGGGCGTCGTGTTCGAGACCGCAAGCCCCTTCGAAACCCCACGGCTCATGACCGAGCTGGTGGACTGGTTCCATTCGAACCGCGACATCGCGCCTTCCGAACGCCTGCACCTGCTGCTGCTGATCGGCATCTTCATCGTCGTGTTCCTGGAAATCCACCCGTTCCAGGACGGCAACGGCCGGCTGAGCCGGGTGCTCACCACGCTGCTGCTGCTGCAGGCGGGCTACGCCTATGTGCCGTACAGCTCCCTGGAGAGCGTCATCGAGCAGAGCAAGGAAGCGTACTACCTCGCATTGCGGCAGACGCAGGGCACGATTCGCGGCGCCGCCCCCGACTGGCAGCCCTGGCTTGTTTTCTTCCTCCGCGCGCTGTCCCGCCAGGTCCAGCGGCTTGCGCAGAAGGTCGAGCGGGAACGGCTGGTGCTGGCCGCGCTGCCCGACCTGTCGCTGAAGGTGATCGACTTCGTGCGGCAGCACGGGCGCATCACCATGGCCGAAGCAGTCCGGCTGACCGGCAGCAGCCGGAACACGCTGAAGCTGCACTTCAGGTCATTGGTCGCGCAGGGGCATCTTGCGACTCGCGGCCAGGGTCGCGGCGCCTGGTACGAGCTGCGTTAGCCCGGACGCCGCGACGCAATCGGGTGGAAATGGGTAGGGTTTTAGAACGCCGCAATCCCCGTCTGCGCGCGCCCCAGGATCAGCGCATGGATGTCGTGCGTGCCCTCGTAGGTGTTCACCACCTCGAGGTTCACCAGGTGCCGCGCGATGCCGAACTCGTCGCTGATGCCGTTGCCGCCCAGCATGTCGCGCGCCACTCGCGCGATGTCCAGCGCCTTGCCGCACGAGTTGCGCTTCATGATCGACGTGATTTCCACCGCAGCCGTGCCGTCGTCCTTCATGCGGCCGAGGCGCAGGCAGCCCTGCAGGCCGAGCGTGATCTCCGTCTGCATGTCGGCCAGCTTCTTCTGCACGAGCTGGTTGGCAGCCAGCGGCTTACCGAACTGCTTGCGGTCCAGCACGTACTGGCGCGCGCGGTGCCAGCAGTCCTCGGCGGCACCCAGCGCGCCCCACGCGATGCCGTAGCGCGCCGAGTTGAGGCAGGTGAACGGGCCCTTGAGGCCGCGCACTTCGGGGAAGGCGTTCTCCTCGGGGCAGAACACCTCGTCCATCACGATCTCGCCGGTGATCGACGAACGCAGGCCCACCTTGCCCTCGATCTTGGGCGCGGTCAGGCCCTTCCAGCCCTTTTCCAGCACGAAGCCGCGGATGGCGCCTTCATCGTCCTTGGCCCAGACCACGAACACGTCGGCAATCGGCGAGTTCGTGATCCACATCTTGCTGCCCGTGAGCTTGTAGCCGCCGTCGACCTTGCGGGCGCGCGTGATCATGCTGCCGGGGTCCGAGCCGTGGTTGGGCTCGGTCAGGCCGAAGCAGCCGATCCACTCGCCGGTGGCCAGCTTGGGCAGGTATTTCTGCTTGGTCTGCTCATTGCCGAACTCGTTGATCGGCACCATCACCAGCGAGCTCTGCACGCTCATCATCGAGCGGTAGCCGGAGTCGATGCGCTCCACCTCGCGCGCGACGAGGCCGTAGCAGACGTAGTTAAGGCCGGCGCCGCCGTACTGCTCGGGAATCGTCGGGCCCAGCAGGCCCAGCGAACCCATCTCACGGAAGATCGACGCGTCGGTCTTCTCGTGGCGGAAAGCTTCGAGCACGCGCGGTGCGAGCTTCTCCTGGCAATAGGCGTGGGCGGCGTCGCGCACGGCGCGCTCGTCGTCGGTGATCTGCGCATCCAGCAGCAGCGGGTCGGCCCAGTTGAAAGCGGCTTTGGCGGCCATGGTGTTCTCCTTGGATTCGTGCGGTTTGCCGCTCAGGCCGGGGGCGCGAGGCGGTAGGTGGCCGGGGTGCGGCTCAGCTTGATCGGCGATGCAACGCCAGTGTAGTCGCCCAGCTTCACCACCATCTCGCGATGCGCGGTGTGCGGGTGCTCGAGCGCTGCGCGTACGGACAGCACAGGTGCGGCGGGCACGCCGATGGCCATCAGCTCCTCGGCGAGCTGCGGGCCGTCGCGTTCGGCGAGCAGCCGCACGAGTTCGGCACGCAAGGCTGCGCGATTCGTGGACCGCGCGCCGGCCGTTGCATAGCGGTCGTCCTGTGCGAGCGCAGGCACGCCCAGGTGCTTGCACATCAGCGCGAACTGCCGGTCGTTGCCGACGGCGAGGAACACCGGCGCGCCGCCCGTGGGGAACGAGTCGTACGGGTAGATGTTGGGGTGCGCGTTGCCCGTGAGCTTCGCCTCGCGGCCATCGGCGAAGAAATTCGCCGCGTGCGGATGCAGCAGCGACAGGCCGCAGTCGTACAGGCTCGCCTCGACGAACTGGCCCTTGCCGCTGCGTTCGCGCTCCTTGAGCGCCAGCAGCACGCCGAGCGCGGCATTGAGGCCCGTCACGAGGTCCACCACCGGCAGGCCCACGCGCAAGGGCTCGCCACCCACCTCGCCGTTCACGCTCATGAGGCCGGCCATAGCCTGCACGGCAGCGTCGTAGCCGGCCAGCCCGCCGAGCGGGCCGTCGGCGCCGAAGCCGCTCACACGGCAGTGCACGAGGCGCGGGAAGCGCTGCGCGAGCTGTTCGTAGCCCAGGCCCCACTTCTCCATGGTGCCGGTCTTGAAATTCTCGATGAGCACGTCCGCGCCTTCGAGCAGCGTCATCAGCACGTCACGCCCTTCGGCGCTCGCCAGGTCCAGCCGCATGCCGGTCTTGTTGCGGTTCAGGCCCATGTAGTAGGAGGCCACGCCCTTGATGAACGGTGGGCCCCACTCGCGCGTGTCGTCGCCCTGCGGCGGCTCCACCTTGACGACGTCGGCGCCATGGTCGCCGAGGATCTGCCCGCAATACGGGCCGCCGAGGATGCGCGAGAGGTCGATGACCTTGATGCCTTGCAGGGCGCCGGTGCTGGTCGACATGCCGTGCTCCTTCAATCGGCCTTGGCGCCGGACGCCTGGATCACCTCGCGCCACTTCGCGGCTTCGGACCGCATGTAGCCGGCCAGTTGCGCGGGCGTGTAGTTCGGCGGCGGCTCCAGCCCCTGCTGCGACAGGCGCTCCTTCACGTCGGGCTGCTGCAGCACGGCGGTGAAGGCGGCGTTGAGCTTGGTCACCACGTCCTGCGGCGTGCCCGAGGGCACCACGATGCCGAAGAACACGCTGGCGTCGAAGTCCTTCAAGCCCTGCTCCGCGAGCGTCGGCACATCGGGCAGCGCCTTCGAGCGCTTGGCGGACGTCACGCCCAGCACGCGCAGCTTGCCCGCGCGAATGTGCGGCAGCGCCGTGAGCACGTCTGTGAACGACATCGCCACCTGCCCGCCGAGCAGGTCGTTGAGCGCCGGGCCGGTGCCCTTGTACGGCACGTGCTGGATGTCGGTGCCGGCGCGCATGTTGAACATCACGCCGGCCAGGTGCGACGACGCTCCGCTGCCGGAGGACGCGAACGCGAGCTTGCCCGGCTGCGCCTTCGCGTGGGCGATGAGCTCCTTCACGTTCTTCGCCGGGACGGAGGGGTGGACCACCAGCACGTTCGGCAGGTAGCCCACCTGCACCACCGGCGCGAAGCTGCGGAACGGGTCGTAGTTGATCTTCGGGTAGAGGTACAGGTTGATGCCCAGCGGCGCGGAGGTGCCGAAGAGGAGCGTGTGGCCATCGGCTTCGGCGCGCGCCACGTACTCGGCGCCGATGTTCGAGCCCGCGCCGGCTTTGTTCTCGACGATCATCGTCTGGCCGAGGTGCGGCTTGATCGCCGTGGCGAGGATCCGCGCCATCGCGTCGGTGGGGCCGCCGGGCGCGTAGGGCACGACGAGCGAAACGGTCTTGGCCGGGTAGCCGCCTTGCGCGAAGGCGAAGGGGCTGGCTGCGATGGCGCCGAGCGCGGCGAGGCTTTGCAGGGTCTGGCGGCGGTTCATGGGTCGGGTCATGTCAGTGGGCGAGCAGGCTGTCGTTCAGGGGCGCCATGTCGGCGGCGAGCGGGTCTTTCGGTTCGAGGCGGTGGCGCAGCACGAGGTCCGCCCATTCCGTGCGTTGCGGCTTGCCCATGCGGTGCGCCTCCCAGCACATCGCGATGGCGCTGGTCACGTGGTACAGCGCCGAGGCCGCCTGCCGCGCGATCGCGTCCTGCCCGGCTTCGGCGGCGGCCTGCGCGAGCGCCGTCGCGCGTTTCGCCGCCGACTGCAGGCGCGCACGCAGCGCGGCGTCGAGCGTCATCTCGTCCAGCTGCGACTGCCAGTGCGATTGCAGCGCGGCGAGCGAGCCTTCGCGGCGGATCGCGCGGACGACGTCCAGCGCCACGATGTTGCTCGTGCCTTCCCAGATCGAGCCGAGGTGCGCGTCGCGCACGAGGCGCGGGTCGGCCCATTCCTCGATGTAGCCACAGCCGCCGCGCACTTCCATCGCGTCGCCCGTCACCTTGCGCGCATCGCGGCAGGCGCGGAACTTGATGAGCGGGGTGAGGATGCGCGCGAGCGGCTTCGCCGCCTCGTCGCCCGCGTCGGCGGCGCGCAGCGCCTGCGCGGTCTGGAACACCATCGTGCGCGCCTGCTCGGCGGGCACCTGCAGCTTGAGCAGCTGGCGGCGCATCAGCGGCAGGTCGATGAGCTTGCGGCCGAAGGCCTCACGGTTGCGCGCCACATGCATGGCCTCGCTCACCGCGCGGCGCATCAAGCCGGCGGCGCGCACGCCGTTTGACAGGCGCGAGTTGTTCACCATGTCCGCCATCTGCACGAAGCCGCGGCCCTGCTCGCCGACGAGCCATGCGCGCGCGCCCTCGAGGCGGATCTCGCCGCTGGCCATCGAGCGCGTGCCGAGCTTGTCCTTCAGGCGGATGATCCGGTAGTGGTTGTGCGTGCCGTCCTCCAGGTCGCGCGGCAGCAGGAAGAGCGACACGCCCTTCATGCCCGCCGGGCCGCCTTCGACGCGCGCGAGCACCATCGCCAGCGCCGCATCCGGGTTCGAACAGAACCACTTGTCGCCGGTGAGCAGCCATGCGCCGGGATGCTGCAGGTCGGGCCGCGCGAGCGTCGTGGTGGCGGCGATGTCGGAGCCCGCACCTTGCTCCGTCATGAACATCGCGCCTTGCGACAGCGTATCGAGGTCCAGGCTGGTGAGCGAAGGCAGCCAGCGCTGCACGAGATCCGGCGAGCCGAACTTCTTGAGCGTGCGCGTGAGCGAATCGGTCATCGAGACCGGGCAGCACAGGCCGAATTCCGCCTGCACGAAGAGGTAGGTCAGCGCGTACTTGACGACAGCGGGCAGCTGCCCCTCCCAGCCGAGCACGTCCTGCCGGTGCGAGATGGCGGCCAGTGCGAATTCGCCGAAGGCCAGGCGCTCCATCTCCACGTACGCCGGGTGCTTGTCGATGCGCTGCTGGTCGATGCCGGTGCGGGTGCGCAGCTCGAGCGTGGGCGGGTTCCTGTCCGCGATGCCGGCCAGGTCATCCAGTTCGCCGCCCGCCAGCGCCCCGAGGCGCGTGAGCACCGGCTCCAGGTGCGCGAGCAGTTCGCGCGGCATGTAGACCTGCAGCAGGTCGCGCAGCGCGGGGTCGGTGGTGTACAGGTTGGCGCCGTGCTGGTCGGGCACCGGGTGGGCTGTCATGGCTCGTCTCCTGTTTTCGGGTTTCGCCCATTTTTGCCTTGCGGCCGATAGGTGTCCAATATCGAATACGACTCCAACGATTCGATAATCGAAACATGGAATTCCGCCACCTGCGCTACTTCCTCGCCGTCGCCGAAGAGCTGCACTTCGGCCGCGCGGCGCAGCGGCTGGCGATCTCGCAGCCGCCGCTGTCGCAGAACATCCGCCAGCTGGAGGAGTCGCTCGGCGTGAAGCTCTTCCACCGCAACAGCAAGGAGGTGCGCCTCACCGCCGCCGGCCGCGAGTTCGTGCCGCGCGCACGCGCCCTGCTGGAGCAGGCCGGCGACGCGGCGCGCCACGCGCGTGAGGTGGACAAGGGGTTCGCCGGGCGCCTGCGCATCGGTCTGGTCAGCTCCATGCTCTACCGCGGGCTGCCCAAGCTGCTGCGCGACTTCCAGGCGAAGCACCCGCAGCTGCGCCTCGTGCTGCGCGAGCTCAACTCGCAAGGCCAGGTCGTGGAGCTGGTGCACGGGCAGCTGGACATCGGCTTCGTGCATACGCAGCGATTGCCGCCGTCGATTTCGCGCGTGCTGTTCGCGTCGGAGCCGTTCCTGTGCTGCCTGCCGGAAGGGCACGCGCTGGCGAACGCGCGGAAGGTGGCCGTCGCGAAGCTCGAGGGCGAACCGCTCGTCATGTTCTCGCGCGAGGCCTCGCCCGACTACTACGAGCGCGTGCTGGCGATCTGTTCCGACGCGGGCTTCTACCCCGAGGTGCGGCACGAGGTGCGGCACTGGCTCAGCGTCGTGTCGCTCGTCGCGCAGGGGCTGGGTGTGGCGCTGGTGCCGCAGGCGCTGAAGGACTCCGCCATCCCCGGTGCGGTGTTCGTGCCGCTCGACAAGGTCACCGCGCGTTCGGAGGTGTTCTGCGCGTGGCGCACGGCGGACGACAGCGCCGCGCTGGACGCCTTCCTCAAGCAGGTGCGGGCGCGCTGAAGATTGCTCAGTCCTCGAGGACGGCCGTGACCTCGATCTCGACCTTCGCGCGGTCCTCGATCAGCGCCTTCACTTCCACGGCCGTCATCGCCACGTCGTAATGGCCGATCACCTCACGGAACGCGCGGCCGATGTCCTTGGCCGCGGCCAGGTACTCGCGCTTGTCCGTCACGTACCAGGTCATGCGCACGATGTCCTGCGGCCTGCCGCCCGCGGCCGCCAGCACGTCCGCGACGTTCTGCAGCGCCTGGCGCGACTGCTGCGCGAAGTCGTCGCTGTGGAACTTCTGCTCCTTGTCCCAGCCGATCATGCCGGCGATGAAGAGCATGCGGCCGCGCGCCGCCACGCCGTTGGCGTAGCCCTTGGGGCGGGGCCAGCCTTCGGGCAGGATCGGTTGGTGGCTCATTTCATTTCCTTCAGGAGTTCGCGGGCGATGATCAATTGCTGGACCTCGGTCGCACCTTCGTAGATGCGCAGCGCGCGGATCTCGCGGTAGAGCGACTCGACCATTTCGCCGCTGCGCACGCCCGCGCCGCCGAACATCTGCACGGCGGCGTCGATGACCTGTTGGGCGCCTTCGGTGGCCGCCATCTTGGCCATTGCGGCTTCCTTCGTGACGTTGCGGCCCTGGTCGCGCTGCCAGGCGGCGCGATAGACGAGCAGCGCCGCGCTGTCGATGGTGGTGGCCATCTGGGCCAGCTTGGCTTGGGTGAGCTGGAAGTCGGCAAGGGTCTGGTTGAACATCTTGCGCGTGGTGGCGCGTTGCAGCGCCTCTTGCAATGCGCGGCGTGCGAAGCCGAGCGCGGCAGCGGCGACCGAGGTGCGGAACACGTCCAGCGTGCGCATCGCCACCTTGAAGCCTTCGCCCGGCTCGCCGATGCGCTGCGCGAGCGGCACCTTGCAGTCGGTGAACTTCAGCCGCGCGAGCGGGTGCGGCGCGATCACTTGGATGCGTTCGGCGATCTCGAAGCCGGGCGTGCCCGCGTCGACGATGAAGGCCGAGATGCCGCGCGCGCCGGGCGCTTCGCCGGTGCGGCAGAACACGACGTAGAAGTCGGCGATGTCGCCGTTGGAGATCCACGTCTTCTCGCCGTTGAGGATCGCGTGGCCGCCTTCGACGCGCGCGCTGCATTGCATCGCGGCGACGTCGCTGCCGGCTTCGGGCTCCGAGAGCGCGAAAGCCGCGATGGCTTCGCCGCGCGAGACCCGGCCGAGGTACTTGTCCTTCTGCTCGCGCGTGCCCTGCAAGCTGATCGCACCGGAGCCGAGGCCTTGCATCGCGAAAGCAAAGTCAGCGAGGCCGTTGTAGCGCGCGAGCGTTTCGCGCAGCAGGCAGATCGCGCGAGTGTCGATGGTGCCCCCGACGGCGTGCTGCAGCCAGCCGGCGGAGCCGAGCTTCCTGACCAGCGCGCGGCATTCGGCGTCCACATCAGTTGCATGGTGGTCCGCCAGGTTCTCCGCCGCCCAGCGATCGAGCGCAGTCGCGAGCTCGCGGTGGCGGGTTTCGAAGAACGGCCATTCGAGGTAAGTCATCTCAGTCGCCCTGGAAAACGGGCTTCTGCTTCGCCACGAACGCGTGGTACGCGCGAGAGAAGTCCTCCGTCAGCATGCAGATCGCCTGCGCCTGTGCCTCGGCCTCGATCGCCTGCTCGATCGTCATGCTCCACTCCTGGTGCAGCATGGTCTTCGTGATGCCATTGGCGAACGTGGGGCCGGCGGCCAGGTCCCGCGCGAGAGCCTGCGCTTCACCCAGCACTGCTTCCGGAGCGCACAACCGATTGAAAAAACCCCAGCGCTCGCCCTCTTCCCCACCGAGCGCCCGCCCGGTGTAGAGCAGCTCGCTCGCCCGCCCCTGCCCGACGATCCGCGGCAGCATCGCGCAGGCACCCATGTCGCACCCCGCCAACCCCACGCGGTTGAACAGAAACGCCGTTTTGCTGCGCGCCGTCCCCAGCCGCAGGTCCGAAGCCATCGCCATGATCGCGCCCGCACCGGCACACACGCCATCGATGGCCGCCACGATCGGCTGGGGGCAGGTGCGCATCGCCTTCACGAGGTCGCCCGTCATGCGCGTGAACATCAGCAGCTCCGGCGCCTTCAGCCGCACCAGCGGCCCGATGATCTCGTGCACATCCCCGCCGGAGCAGAAGTTGTCCCCTGCTCCTGCCAGCACCACGGCCTTCACGTCGGTGGCGTACTTCAGCTGGCCGAACAGGTCGCGCAGCTCCGCATACGAATCGAACGTGAGCGGGTTCTTGCGCTCCGGCCGGTTCAGCGTGATGGTGGCGACGCCGCCTTCCACCTGCCACTTGAAGTGCTGCGCGGCGTAACCCGCCAGCTGCTTGCGGTTGCCCGCGGCCAGCGCGGGGTCCACGCGCTCAGTTGAATCGCTCATTCTTCGTCTCCTGCGCGGATTGCAGCTTCTCGCGCTCGAGGTTGCGCTCCAGCTGGTTCTTGCCCGATAGGTACTGCTTCGGCCAGCCGATGTCGTGGTAGCCGATCTTCGCGGCCTCCTGCAGCGTCCACTGCGGGTTGGCCAGGTGGGGCCGCGCGATCGCGCAAAGGTCCGCGCGGCCGGCAGCGATGATGCTGTTGACGTGGTCGGCTTCCGAGATCGCGCCCACGGCGATGGTCGCGATGCCCGCCTCGTTGCGGATACGGTCGGCAAACGGCGTCTGGTACATGCGGCCGTACACCGGCTTCTGCTTCGGGCTCACCTGGCCCGACGAGCAATCGATCATGTCGGCGCCCGCGGCCTTGAACAGTTTGGCGATCTCCACCGCGTCGTCGGGCGTGATGCCACCCTGCACCCAGTCGTGCGCCGAGATGCGCACGGACATCGGCAGGTGCTGCGGCCACACGGCGCGCATTGCCTTGAACACCTCGAGCGGATAGCGCAGCCGGTTCTCGAGCGAGCCGCCGTATTCTTCGGTGCGTTGGTTCGTCAACGGCGAGATGAACGACGAGAGCAGGTAGCCGTGCGCACAGTGCAGTTCCAGCCAGTCGAAGCCCGCTTCAGCGGCGTAGCGCGTGCTACGCACGAAGTCGTCACGCACGCGGTCCATGTCCGCGCGAGTCATGGCGCGCGACCAGTCGCTCACGCCGTCGAGGTATTGCTGGGGCGACGCGGAGATCAAGGGCCAGTTACCGCGAGCCAGCGGCTGGTCCTCGCCTTCCCACGGCACGCAGGTCGAACCCTTCGCACCCGCGTGTCCCAGCTGCATGCCGATCTTCGCGTCGGTGTTGGCGTGCACGAAATCCACGATGCGCTTGAACGCATCGCGCTGCGTGGTGTTCCACAGCCCCGGGCAGCCGGGCGTGATGCGCGCGTCGGCGGTGGGGCAGGTCATCTCCACCATCACCAGCCCTGCGCCGCCCATGGCGCGCGCCCCGAGGTGCACGAGGTGGTAGTCGCCCGGCACGCCATCGACGCAGGAGTACTGCGCCATCGGCGAAACGACGATTCGGTTCTTGAGCGTCGTCTCGCGCACCGTGAACGGCGTGAGCATCGGCGGGATCGGCTGTTTCGACGGCGTGCGCACCACGCCCGCGAGCGAAGCGATCCAGTCCTCGTACTGCTCCACATAGCCCTTGTCGCGCAGGCGCAGGTTCTCGTGGCTGATGCGCTGGCTGCGTGTGAGCAGCGAGTACGCGAACTGCTCGGGCGGCAGGTGCACGTAGCGCTTGACGTTCTCGAACCACTCGGTGGAATTGCGCGCGGCGTTCTGGATCTTCAGCACCTCGACGCTGCGGATCTCCTCGTACGCCTGCAATGCGGCCTTCAGGTCGTCCGGATGCCGGCCGATGCAGCGCGCGAGCTCGATCGAATCCTCCAGCGCCAGCTTCGTGCCCGACCCCACCGAGAAATGCGCGGTATGCGCCGCATCACCCATCAGCACGACAGGCGCCCGGCCGTTGTGGTGCACCCACGTCTTGCACACGACGCGCGGAAAGCGGATCCACTGCGCCGAACCACGCAGGTGCGTGGCGTTCGACATCAGCTCGTGGCCACCCAGGTATTTCGCGAAGAGCCGCTCGCAGAAGGCGATGGACTCTTCCTTCTCCATCCAGTCCAGGCCGGCCCTTTGCCACACGTCCTGCGGCGTCTCGACGATGAAGGTGGAGGTGTCGCCGTCGAACTGGTAGGCGTGGGCCTGGAACCAGCCGTGCTCCGTCTCCTCGAACGCGAAGGTGAAGGCCTCGAACTTCTGCTTCGTGCCCAGCCACACGAAACGGCAGTCGCGGATGTCGATGTCGGGCTGGTACGTGGCCGCGTATTTGGTGCGGATGCGGCTGTTGAGGCCGTCGCTCGCGATGATGAGGTCCGCGTCGGGGTACTGCTCGTCGCCCTGGACGTCGGTCTCGAACACGAGCTTGACGCCCAGCTCCTCGCAGCGCCGCTGCAGGATGTTGAGCAGCCGCTTGCGCCCGATGCCGCAGAAGCCGTGCCCGCCCGAGCGCATCCTGTGGCCGCGGATGTTGACCTCGATGTCGTCCCAGTGGTTGAACGCGCCGAGGATCTCGCCTGCCGTCGGCGAGTCGGCGGCCTGCAGGTTGCCCAGCGTCTGGTCCGAGAACACCACGCCCCAGCCGAAGGTGTCGTAGGGGCGGTTGCGCTCCACCACCGTCACCTCGTGCCGGGGGTCCTGCTTCTTCATCAGCAGCGCGAAATAAAGGCCCGCGGGGCCGCCGCCGATGCAGACGATGTTCATGTGGGCCGCTTTGGTGAAGCCTAGATAGTTTAAGTTTAAAGCATCTCGGCCGCCCGCGCCAGCGCTTCCTCGGCCAGGGCCATCACGTCGCGGGGGTCCGAGTCGCGCAGCTTGTGGTCGCTCCACACCTGGCGCCACTTGCGGGCGCCCGGCTGGCCGTTCCACAGCCCCAGCATGTGCCGGGCGATGGACGTCCACGGCGTGCCGTGCGCCTGCCGCTCGCGCGCCATGTACTCGGCCATCTGCTTCTCGACGCCCGCGCGGGTCACCTCGCGCGGCTCGCCGTAGTACGCGTCCCAGGAGGCCAGCCACCAGGGGTGGTGGTAGGCCTCGCGCCCGACCATCACGCCGTCCAGCGCCTGCAGCTGCTCGCGCACCTGCTCGTCGGTGGTGATGCCGCCGTTGATGCCGATGACCAGTTGCGGAAACTCGCGCTTGAGCCGGTGCACGAACTCGTAGCGCAAAGGCGGCACCTCGCGGTTCTCCTTCGGCGACAGGCCCTTGAGCCACGCGTTGCGCGCGTGCACCATGAACACGTTGCAGCCCGCCTCGCTTACCGTGCCGACGAAGTCGCGCACGAACTCGTAGCTCTCGCCCTTGTCGATGCCGATGCGGTGCTTCACCGTCACCGGCACGTTCACCGCGTCCACCATGGCCTTGACGCAGTCGGCCACCAGCTGCGGCTCCGCCATCAGGCAGGCGCCGAACGCGCCGCGCTGCACGCGCTCGCTCGGGCAGCCGCAATTGAGGTTGATTTCGTCATAGCCCCAGTCTTCGCCCAGCTTCGCGCATTTCGCCAGGTCGGCGGGCTCGCTGCCGCCGAGCTGCAGTGCAACAGGATGTTCCGCCGCATCGAAGTCCAGGTGGCGTGGTACGTCCCCGTGCAGCAGCGCGCCCGTGGTCACCATCTCCGTGTAAAGGCGGGCCTTTCTAGAGAGCAACCGGTGGAAGTAGCGGCAGTGCCGGTCGGTCCAGTCCATCATCGGCGCCACCGAAAGGCGCCAGTCGTCTTGTTTCGTCATGCAAAAACTCACACGAACACTTTAACCTTCGGTCCGGCCGCCGTTGACAATGGCCGCGCGAAGCCCATCCTTGAGGTGTCGATGAAAGCCTTCCACCTGCAGCCAGCCATGCTGTCGTACGGCGGCGTCTTCTACCCCGTGGGGTACATCTTCCTGATGTTCGCCAGCGAACAGGATGCACGCGACGCGGCGGCCCTGCTGGTCGGCGACGGCTACGACGGCGAGGAGATCGCGCTGCTCACGCCGGCGCAGATCCATGATGAGCTGACCCGCGCCGACGGGCACCTCGCCCCGCATGCCCAGCCCACGTCGCAGGAGATGCACCGCGTGCAACGCTTCCTGCAGCTGGCGCAGCTCGGCCATCACGCCCTCATGATCTACGCGCCCACCGGGCACGAAACCAGCCACATCATGCAGGTGCTGCAGGGCGCGCGCATCTCGTACGGGCAGAAGTACCGCCCCGTATCCATCGAGCACCTCGCCGGGAAAGAAACAAGTATCAGCGTTGTCTGACGCACAGCGCGGCCGCGCAGGCCCAAGCTTGCGGCGGGGGCACCCCCGTGCCTCCAAGGAGGCGACATGAAACCCTTCCACCTCGAATCGGGCATGACCACCCTGCGCGGCGTGTTCTACCCCACCGGGTACATGGTGCTGATGTTCCCCACCGAGCAGGACGCCCGCGAAGCGGAGCGGCGCCTGATGGCGGACGGCAACAACGGCGAGGAAATCCTCTACCTCACCCCCGCCTGCGTGCTGGGCGAGCTGGCCGCCACGGCCGGCGATGAGGACTCGATGCCCTCCATCGGCACCGAGGCCGCCACGGTGCGGCACTTCGTCGACCTCGCGCGCGAAGGGCACCACGGCGTGATGATCAAGTCGCCTTCGCCCAAGGAGACCGAGCACTACATGGAGGTGCTCAAGGGCTTGCCGATCTCCTTCGGGCAGAAGTACCGCAGGCTGGTGATCGAGGACCTCGTTACCGAGCAGTGATCATCGTCACTGGCGGAAGGGGTCCGAGAACCGCGGGTCCGCCGTCAGCACCGGGTCGCTGAGCGTGCGCAGGAAAGCCACCAGCGCCGCCTTGTCCGCGTCGGTGAGGTTCAGCCTGCGCGGCTGGCCCCCCGGCCCGCGCAGGCGGTTGTCGAGCGCGGGCCCGTCCTGCACGCCGCTGTTGTAGTGCTCCACCACCTGCTCCAGCGACGAGAAGCGGCCGTCGTGCATGAAGTTGGACGACAGCCCGACGTTCTTCAATGACGGTGACTTGAACACCGTGGTCTCGCCCGCGTCCAGGCCGTTGCTGCGCGAGTTGGCCGCGAGCGCGAAGGTCGGCGGCACGTGGCACGCGGAGCAGTTGGTGTTGTTGCCCATGAAGATCTGCCGGCCGCGGTTCTCCTGCGCGGTGAAGTTGGGCAGGTCGTTGTTCAGGCCGCGGTTCTGTTGCGCGGGGTTGAACACCTGCGCAAAGCCCGTGTCCCAGCGGCTGTTGGTGGACACCATCGCACGCTGGAACTGCGCGAGCGCGCGCTGCACGCGGTCCTCGTTGATGGTCGCGTCGCCGAAGGCGAGCGTGAAGAGCTCCGCGTAGTACGGCAGCGAGCGCATCTTCGTGAAAAGAGCAGGCAGGCCGCCGTTGGCCGCATCGAAGCCCATCTCCACCGCGTTCTGGATCGGCTGCGTGGCCTGCGCTTCGAGCGTGGCGGCGCGCCGGTCCCAGAACATGGTGCCGGGGTCGAAATAGCGCACGTTGCCGATGCGCATGGAGTGCGCCGTCGTGAACGCGTTGCCGGAGAAGCCGGTGCTGAAGCGCTTCGAATCGGAGAAGCCCAGCGCCTGTTGGTGGCACGAGGCGCAGGCCACGGTGTTGTTGATGCTCAGGCGCTTGTCGTGGAACAGCACGCGGCCGAGCGTGGCGACCGCGTTGGAGGACGGGTTGGTCGGCGGGGTGTTGTCGGTGCCGGCGACCTGCGCGTCGTAGTACGCCGGGAGTTGGGGCGTGTAGTTGGCGAGGTTGGCGATGTCGAGGTTGAGGTATGCGGCGGCCGCGGCGGAGAGGGCAAGCGGCGCGGGCGTCGCAGGCGAAGTTGTTCCGGCGGTTGGGGCGGCGGGTGCCGCAGCGGTCGTGGTTGCGGTAGCGATCGCGGTCGTGGTCGTGGTCGTGGTCGTGGGCGCCGTCGTGGGCGCCGTTGCGGGGTTTGCAGTCGTGGCCGCAGCCGGCGCGGGCGCGGCGGCAAGCGCGGTGGGCGCGGCGTCACCGCCCCCGCCGCAGGCGGCGAGCGTGGCGACGAGGGCGAGTGCGGCGGATTGGCGGATCGGGGTCTTCATCGGTCCCTCCTTGGAACGTGAGGGCCATTTTTCGGGCCCAATATGGAGGAACGATGGACGCCGTGTGCGCTAGTTCACGCTTGACTCGTCTTCCGGATCGAAGCGGTAGCCCAGGCCGTAGACCGAAGCGATGGCCGAGCCCTGCGGCCGCACCTTCGCGATCTTGCGGCGCAGGTTCTTCACGTGGCTGTCGATCGCGCGGTCGGTCGTGTCGCGCAATTCGTCGTGCACGGTGCGCAGCAGCGCATCGCGCGAGTACACGTGGCCGGGGCGCTGCACCAGTTGGCGAAGCAACCGGAACTCCACCGGCGTGAGCGGCAACCAGTGGTCCTGCCACGCGATGCGCTGCGCGTCCTCGTCGATGTGGAACCCATGCGACGGCGGGGCGGGGCCGAGCCGGCCTTCCGCGCGCCGCAGCTGGGCGCGGATGCGCGCCACCACCTCGCGGGGGCTGAAAGGCTTGCACACGTAGTCGTCCGCGCCGGTTTCCAGCCCGAGCAGCCGGTCGATCTCGTCGATGCGCGCGGTGAGCATGATGATCGGCACGGAGCTGAAGGCGCGCACTTCGCGGCACACCTCGATGCCGTCCTTGCCGGGGAGCATCAGGTCGAGCAGAACGAGCGAGGGTTCGTTGCGGCGCACCTCGGGCGCCACCTGCAAGCCGTTGGACACCACCTCCGGCACGTAGCCTTGCGCGCGCAGGTAGTTGGCCAGCATGTCGGCGATCTTGCCGTCGTCTTCGACGACGAGGATGCGGCGTGGTGCGTCGGTCATCGGCGATCCTTTCATGGCGTCGGCGTGAGCGTTCATGCGTCCCCATGCGCGTTCAATGGCAGCCGCGCCTCGATGCGCAGGCCGCCCAACGGCGACGCCATCGCGATGATGCTGCCCCCGTGCGCCTCCACAATCGCCTTGCAGATGGCGAGCCCCAGCCCGCTGCCGCCGGAAGCGCCCTTGACGCGCTGGCGCGCTTCGTCGGCGCGGTACAGCGGCTCGAAGAGCTGCGCGAATTGCGAAGGCTCGACGCCCGGCGGGCTGTCGTCCACGCGCAGCACGACGTCGCGCCCCACGGTATCCCAATGCACGTCCACGCGCCCCGGTGCATCCGTGTACCGCAGGCTGTTCTCCAGCAGGTTGGTCAGCAGCTGCGCGATGCGGCCGAAGTCCCAGCAGGCGGTGGCTTGCGGACCGGGCGTCACCGCGAGCGACAGGCCGGCCTGACGCAGCCGCGGCTCCATGCGCGCCGCCGCGCGCTGGAGCGCGCTGCCCACGTCGCCGTCCACGAATTCGCAGGGCAGCGCACGCAGGTCGGCCATCGACAGTGTGTGCAGGTCGTTCACCAGCCGCACGAGTTGCAGCACTTCGTCGCGCAGGCTCGCGATCGTCTGGGCATTCGCTTCGCGCGCGCCGTCCTGCACCGATTCCAGCTCGCCGAGCAGCACCGACAGCGGCGTGCGCAGCTCGTGCGACATCTGCGCGATCCAGCGCCTGCGCGCGCCCTCCAGCTGGTTCAGCGACGCCGCCATGCGGTTGACGTCGGCGATCAGCGCCGCCATCTCGCGCGAGCCGCTCTCGGGGACCATCACGTCCAGCTCGCCGTGCGCGATGCGGTGCGTGGCTGCTTGCACTTTCGCGAGCGGGGCGCCGAGCCACCGCGCGGCGATCGCTGCCAGTGCCACCGCCAGCAGCAGCGTCACGGCGAGTGCGCCTGCGAGCCCCGCGTATTGGCGCTGCAGGAATCTTGCATCGACGGCCTGCAGCTGTTCGCTAGGCAGCATGCGCACGTACGCGACCGGCTGCCCGTTGATGCGCACGGCTTGCTCGAGCACTTCGCGGCCTTGCGGAAACGGCGGGCCGCCCAGTCGCGTGCCTTGCAGGTCCACCACCTGGATGCGTTGCGGCAGGCCGCCGGGCGGGCCCTGCCGCGGCGGCCGCGCACCGGGTCCGCCTCGCAGTGGCGGCCGGCCTTCCGGGTCGGCGCCGCGCGGAGGGCGTCCTTCGCCGTACGAACCGCCTTGCGGCGGCCCGCCCTGCTCGCCGGGTGCATCGGATGGCGCTTCCGGCCCGCGTGGCGGCCGCCCCTGCGCACGCGAGCCTGGCGGCGGCGCCTGCCCGTCCCGATGCAGGAATTCGTCCATCAGCTCGCGCATCTGCAGCGGTTTGCCGGCGGTCAAGCTGCCGGCATCCACGCGATCGGCCACCACCTGCGCAAACCGCTCCAGCTGCTGCTGGTCCCGGCTCTTCAGGTAATCCGAAAACCCCGCGCGCAGGTTCCACGCCACGAGCGCGCCGACGGCGGCCGTGGACAGCAGCGCGATGCCGGCGAGCAGCAGCGCGAGTTGGTGGACGATGCGCAGGCGCATCGGCGGATGCTAGCGCGCAACTGTGGAGGAAACTTGGACACTACGGCTGCAGCACCCACGCCGACGCGCGGATCGCCTGGCCGCTGTCGCGCCCGCCGACGATGTAGATCGCGCCGCCGAGCTCCGTGGCCGCGAAACCGAAACGTGGCTCGGGCATCGTGGGCCCGGTGCTGAAGGTCATGCTGCCCGTGTCCAGGATCTCCACGAGGCGCCCGTCGCCGGCCGTGTTGGAGCTGGACGTGCCGCCCATCACGTAGATCGACGACCCGCGCGCCACGGCGGTCGGCTCGTCACGCGCGGTGGGCAGCCGCACCGTCAGGTTCTCCCAGAAATTGCCGGAGGTGCGGAAGCGCCGCACGGTCGAACTGATGGCGCCCTGCGTGTAGCCGCCGATCACGTACACATCGTCGCCCACAGCGGCGACGCCCGGCCGCAGCACGGTGGAGGTATAGCCGATGCCGACGGTCTGGCGCCCGGTGGAAGGGTCGTACACGTAAGCCGCCATCACAGACGTCCCCGGGCAATCGATCAGCACCAGCTTGCCGCTGGCCACGGCCGCGGCGCCGCACGGGTTGCGCAGCGTCGGCGCGGTGGCAACGGTGGACCAGTTGTTGCGCGCGGTGTCGTACACCAGCAGCGACGACGCCCCCAGCGCATACAGCCTGCCGCCGCTGGCGCCGATGATGTCGGTCACCTGCACGCCAGTGGACGACGTCGCGCTCCACGAACTCGTGGCGGGGTTGTACAACTGCACCCACGGCGTGGTCGTCCCCAAACCGCCGGCCACCAGCACGCGGCCACCCACGCTCCCCGCCCCGGCGACCAGCGTGGCGATGGTGAGGTCCGGCAGCCGCGTGTACGGCGAGCCGGCGAACACCGTTCCGTCGGTCGCGGTCCGCGAGCTCTTCACCAGCTCCACGAGGTTGCTCACGTTCGACACGCTCAGGAAGCCGCCGCCGGAAAAGCTCGCCGAGGCCGTGTAGCGGTAGCCGATGGGGCCGACGCCGGGCTTCTGGTACTCGGTCTCGGAGTAGCTCACCGGGTCGTTCACGCAGATGGTGTCGCCGATCTCCGAGAAGAACCTGCAGCCGCCCGTGGACGCCGAACGCGACACGGTCCACGCGCTCGTGCTGCGGTAGTTGCCCGTGAACGTGCCGGTCGCCGCGGTGCGCGCGAGGTCGGGCCGGAAGAACACGAAGAAGCCCGCACCTTTCCACCCGCCGCCGTCGTCGCCCATCACCGTGCTCCAGGTCGCGCCGTCGCGCGTGCCGAGGAGTTGCGAGCCCTCGCTGGACAGGTAGGTCCAGATCGGCCGGTACGAGCCGGGGTCGCCCGTCACCGTCAATGGATACGCCGTGCGCCCGCCGATGTTCGTCGCCGTGCCCAGCGTCGCGCGGAACGTGCCGTTGCTGCTGTTGCGCGTGCCGCCGCTGCTGCTGCCCGACGTGGTGGTGTTCGACCACTCGAACTCCCAGTAGTCGCCGGCGTTGAGCGCCATCGAGCCGGTCGTGGCGACCGGTGTCGAGCCCGCGATGACGAAGCTGCCGATGTTGGAGAACGCGCCCTCGCCGTCCGCGTTGCGCGCGCGGATCGCGACGAAGAACGCTGCGCCCGGCGGCAGGTCGACGGCGACGCTCGTGAGCGTCGCGACGTCGATTCGCCCGATCGCACTCGCACTGGGATAAGGCGCGTAGTAGAGCCAATAACCGGTGGCGCCCGCGACCGAGCTCCAGCCGATGGAGACGCGCGTGCCCTGCGTGGAGAGCGTCATCGTGGGCGCGCCGGGCGGTGCCGCGGAGGCCTGCGGCACCAGCAACAGGAACGCGAGCATGAGCCGGGCCAGCCACCCCGCAAGGGGTGCGCAGCGCGCGGCCGATCCCCTCTCCATGACGGATGAGCATAGGCATCGGCCCGCGACGGGCAAGCCCGTTCGGCCAGAAAAAAAGCCGGCACGACGGCCGGCTTTCCCTGCGAGGCGCGAAGCCTCAACCCATGTGCAAACCGCCGTTGACGGAGAAGTCCGCGCCGGTGGAATAGCCGCTCTCTTCACCCGCCAGCCACGAGATGATCGATGCGATCTCGCTGGGCTCGCCGAAGCGCTTGACGGGGATGGTCGCCACGATCTTGTCCTGCACGTCCTGGCGGATCGCCTTGACCATGTCGGTGCCGATGTAGCCCGGGCTCACCGTGTTGACCGTCACGCCCTTGCTGGCCAGCTCCTGCGCCAGCGCCATCGTGAAGCCGTGCATGCCGGCCTTGGCGGCGGAGTAGTTGGTCTGGCCCGCCTGGCCCTTCTCGCCGTTGACCGAGCTGATCTGGATGATGCGGCCCCAGCCCTTTTCCACCATCTCCGGCACGACCTGCTTGGTCACGTTGAACATGGAGTTCAGGTTGGTGTCGATCACCGCCTTCCAGTCGTCGGGCGTCATCTTCAGGAACATGCGGTCGCGCGTGATGCCGGCGTTGTTCACCAGCACGTCGATGGGGCCGTGCTCCTTTTTCGCCTTGGCGAACGCCTCGACGGTGGACTCCCACTCGGCGACGTTGCCCACGGACGCGTGGAACGTGTAGCCCAGCTCCTTCTGCTCGCCCAGCCACTTGTTGTAGTCGCGCGTGGGGCCGCAGCCCGCGATGACGGTGAAGCCGTCCTTGTGCAGGCGCTGGCAGATGGCCGTGCCGATGCCGCCCATGCCACCGGTGACGTATGCGATCTTCTTGCTCATGTGAGTCTCCTTTTGAACCTTGCTTTTATACGCGTCAGACGCGTTCCACGGCGAGGGAAACCCCCATGCCGCCGCCGATGCACAGGGCGGCCACGCCCTTCTTCGCCTCGCGGCGCTGCATCTCGTGCAGCAGCGTCACCAGGATGCGCGCGCCGGACGCACCGATCGGGTGCCCGATGGCGATGGCGCCGCCGTTGACGTTCACCTTGGCGGCGTCGATGCCCAGCTCCTTGTTGACGGCGCAGGCCTGCGCGGCGAAAGCCTCGTTCAGCTCGAACAGGTCGACGTCGCTCGCCTTCCAGCCGGCGCGCTCCAGCACCTTGCGCGTGGCGGGCACCGGGCCCATGCCCATGGTGGCGGGGTCGAGGCCGCTCGTGCCGAAAGCCTTGATCTTCGCGAGCGGGCGGATGCCCAGCGCGGCGGCCTTCTTGGCGCTCATCAGCACCACTGCGGCGGCGCCGTCGTTCAGGCCGGAGGCGTTGCCGGCCGTCACGGTGCCGGCCTTGTCGAAGGCGGGGCGCAGCCCGGCCAGCGCTTCGGCGCTGGTCTTCTTGTTGATGAACTCGTCGCTGTTGAAGACGACCGGGTCGCCCTTCTTCTGCGGGATGGTCACGGGGACGATCTCGTCCTTGAACTTGCCGGCTTCCTGCGCGGCGGCGGCCTTCTGCTGGCTGCCCAGCGCCAGCGCGTCCTGCTTGTCGCGGGAGATGTCGTGCGCCTTGGCCACGTTCTCGGCCGTCACGCCCATGTGGTACTGGTTGTACACGTCCCACAGGCCGTCGACGATCATCGTGTCCTGCATCTTCCAGTCGCCCATGCGCTGGCCGTCGCGGCTGTTCATCAGCACGTGCGGCGCGGCGGACATGTTCTCCTGGCCGCCCGCAACGACGATCTCGCTGTCGCCCCAGGCGATGGCCTGCGCGGCCAGCATCACGGCCTTCAGGCCGGAGCCGCACACGGCGTTGATGGTGAGCGCCGGCACTTCCTTGGGCAGGCCCGCCTTCAGCGACGCCTGGCGCGCGGGGTTCTGGCCCGCGCCGGCGGCGAGCACCTGGCCCATGATGACCTCACCGACCTGCGCCGGGTCCACCTTGGCGCGCGCGAGCGCTTCCTTGATGACGATGGACCCCAGCTCGGTGGCCGGGATCTTGGCGAGCGAGCCGCCGAACTTGCCGACTGCGGTGCGGACGGCGGAAACGATGACGATGTCTTCCATGGCTTGTGCTCCTTGGTTTGAACTGGGTCCCCGCCTGCGCGGGGATGAAAGCCTTTCAGGCCTTCACTTTCACGTAGCGACCCGGTGCTGGTTCGATCGCCTTGAACTTGGTGCCCTTGCCGACGGACTTCGGCGCGGGAATCATCTTGCCTGCGTGGGGCTTGAGCCACGCGGACCAGTCGGTCCACCAGCTGCCCGGGTGCTCCTTGGCACCCTTGGTCCATTCGTCGATGTCCTTGGCCAGCTTGTCGTTGGTCCAGTAGGACCGCTTGTTCTTCGAGGGCGGGTTGATCACGCCGGCGATGTGGCCCGAAGCGCCCATCACGAAGCGCTTCTTGCCCGGCAGGTGCTTCACGCTCGCGTACGCGCCGCCGATGGGCACGATGTGGTCTTCGCGCGAGCCGTAGATGTAGACCGGAATGTCCACGTTCGAGAGGTCGACCTTCTCGCCGCACACCTTGACCTTGCCCGGCTTGACCAGGTTGTTCTCGAGGTACGTGTTGCGCAGGTACCAGGCGTAGAACGGGCCCGGCAGGTTGGTCGAGTCGCTGTTCCAGTACAGCAGGTCGAACGGCGGCGGCGTCTCGCCCTTGAGGTAGTTGCCGACGACGTAGTTCCACACGAGATCGTTCGGGCGCAGGAAGCTGAAGGTGGACGCGAGGTCCTGGCCCTTGAGCATGCCGCCCTTGCCCATCTGCATCTCGCGGAACTTGACCATGTTCTCGTCGATGAAGATGTCCAGCACGCCGGTGTCGGTGAAGTCCAGCAGCGTGGTCAGGAACGTGGCGCTGGCCACCGGCTTCTCGCCGCGCGCGGCGAGCACCGCCAGCGCGGTGCCGAGGATGGTGCCGCCCACGCAGAAGCCCAGCGCGTTGATCTTCTTTTGGCCCGTGATCTCCTGCACCGTCTCGATGGCCTTGATGGCGGCATCGCCGATGTAGTCGTCCCAGGTCTTGTCCTCGAGGCTCGCGTCGGGGTTGCGCCAGCTCACGACGAACGTGCGATGGCCCTGCTCGACCAGGTAGCGCAGCAGCGAGTTGTCGGGCTGCAGGTCGAGGATGTAGAACTTGTTGATGCAGGGCGGCACGACGAGGAAAGGCTTCTCGTGCACCTGCTTCGTCAGGGGCTTGTATTCGATGAGCTGGAACAGCTCGTTCTCGAACACGACGGCGCCTTCGGTGGTGGCCACGTTGCGGCCCACTTCGAACGCGCTCTCGTCGGTCATCGACACGTGGCCCTGCTGGATATCGGCCAGCAGGTTCTGCACGCCCTTGGCGATGCTCTCGCCCTTGGTCTCCACGGCCTTCTTCTGCGCTTCGGCATTGAGCGCGAGGAAGTTGCTGGGGGCGGATGCCGCCATCCATTGCTCGACGGCGAAGCGAAGGCGCGCCTTGGTCTTGGCGTCGGTGTCGGCCGCTTCGGCCAGGCCCAGCAGCGTGCGGGCGTTCAGGAGGTAGACCGCGGCGGAGAAAGCGGAGACGGGATTCTGCGACCACGCATCGCCGGCGAAGCGGCGGTCCTGCGTGACGGGCTTGCCCTGCAGCGCCTGGTTCCACAGCTCGGTGGCTTCCTTCACGTACGCCTGCTGCAGCGCGCCGAGTTTGTCGGGCGAGAAGCTCAGCTGCGGAAGGTTGACGCCCGCACCGGGTGCGGCAAGCTGGAAGGACTGGAGGGCTTGGGTCCAGTGGCCGGCAAGGTCCTGCTGGAAACGCTGGGCTTGCGCGACCCAATCGGGCTCAGAATTCATCTTGTCTCCTGACTGTTCTTCGGGTTAACCCGAAGTATCCCATCTTCTTTGTTGCGGTGCAACATAAGTAGTTGCCGCAAGCCCCGGCCAAACCATGTACCTGATCCTCGTCATCCTTGCCTGGCTCTATGTCGCGCTCATGATGGCAGTGGCGGAGGCCACCAGCGCAAACGGCACACTTGCTGGTGCGGTTTTTACCTTCTTTGCGTACGGCGTGGGGCCAGTTTCGCTCGTTGCTTATTTGATGGGCCGCCCCGCTCGTCGGCGCGCACGCGAACGGCGCGAGGCCGAGGCATCAACCGCGCCAGATGGCGGCGGCGAAGCGGCCGCTGACCCGGTCGCGCCGGTGCGAAAAGAACCTTGAGGCGTTGCTGACGGTGCACCACGCGTCGGTGCCGTCGTTGCCGTGCACCGAGGTGATGCCGAGCCGTTGGAGGCGTTGCCTTGCGAGGCCCGGCAGGTCGGCGAGGAATTTGCCTTGCGTGTGCGGCCGGAAGTACTTCGCTGCGTCCGCGCTTGCGTCGACGAAGGCTTCGCGCACTTCGGGGCCGACTTCGAATTTGCGCGGGCCGATGCAGGGGCCGAGCCATGCGATAGCGCCGGGCACTCGGGAGGCGGCGGCTTCGATGACGCCGGAGGCCAGGCCGCGCCAACCGGCGTGGGTGGCGGCCACGACGCTCCCCTGCTTGTCCGTCAGCAGCACGGGAAGGCAATCAGCCACCATGATCGTGCAAGCCACGCCCTTCTCGCGCGTGAAGCACGCGTCGGCTTCGATGCCATCGGGCGTGTCGCGTCCCAGCTGCGCGCAAAGTGCACCGTGCACCTGCTTCATGTAGACGGGACGCGCCGCGAGCGCCGCTTCGAAGCGCTTGCGGTTCTCCGCGACGAGCGCGTCGTCGTCGCCGACGTGATCGCCGAGGTTGAGCGAGTCGTACGGCGCCGAAGAAACGCCACCCTCGCGCGTGCTGCACGCCGCGCGCACCGACGCGGGCGCGGGCCAGTCGGGCACCAGCAGCGGCGTCAACCCTCGTTGTCCGGCTGGTTGACGGGCTGCGCCTTGTCGAAGGCCGGGTGCTTCATGCAGGCTTCGAACACCGCCATCGTGCGGTCCAGGCCGGTGTAGTCGGTGTTGAAGCGGCGGCCGTTGAAGATCTGCGGCACGAGGCAGCAATCGGCCATCGTCGGCGTGTCGCCGTACGAGTACGTGCCCTTGGGCAGGCGCGCGAGTTCCTTCTCGTACAGCTCCAGGCCGTTGCGCACCCAGTGGCGGTACCAGTCGGCCTTGGCTTCCTCGGACACCTTGAGCTGGTGCGTGAGGTACTTCAGCACGCGCAGGTTGTTCAGCGGGTGGATCTCGCACGCGATCAATTGCGAAAGCGCCCGCACGCGCGCGCGGCCCAGCGCATCGCGCGGCAGCAGCGGCGGCTCGGGGTGCGTCTCGTCGAGGTATTCCATGATGGCCATCGACTGGCCGAGCAGTTCGCCGCCGTCGGTTTCCAGCGTGGGCACCAGCGTGGACGCGGAGATGGCGGCGTACTTTTCCTGCTTGTGCTCGCCCTTGACCAGGTGCACCGGCAGGTACTCGAAGGGCAGGCCCTTGATCTGCAGCGCGATGCGCACGCGGAAGGAGGCGGAGGAGCGGAAGTAGTTGTACAGCTTCATGCGCCAAAGCATAAACTGCGGCGAGCCGTATTTGAAGGAGACGAGCCATGCTGCACCCCCAAGCCGCCGCCCTGCTGCGCCTGATGGAGGAAAAGAAGATCCCGCCCGTGCACACGCTCACGGCCGAACAGGCGCGAGAGTTCTACCTGGTTCGCCGGGCGGTCACGCAACCCGCGCCGCCCGACGTAGCGGCCGTGCGCGAGCTGAAGGCCAAGGGCCCGGCAGGCGACATCCCCTTGCGCCTGTACCGCCCCGCGGGCAGCCGGGCCACCGACGCATTGCCCGTGCTCGTGTACTACCACGGTGGCGGCTTCGTCATCGGCGACCTCGACACGCACGACGTGCTGTGCCGCGAGCTCAGCAATGCCTCGGGGTGCGCCGTGGTGGCCGTGCACTACCGCCTCGCGCCCGAACACCGGTTCCCCGCCGCGTGCGACGACTGCGTCGCGGCCACGCGCTGGGTACACGCGAATGCCGGCGAGCTGCACCTCGACCCGGCGCGGCTTGCGGTGGGCGGCGACAGCGCGGGCGGCAACCTCGCGGCGGTCGTCGCGATCGCCGCGCGCGACGAAGGGGGCCTGCCGGTCAAGTTCCAGCTGCTGATCTACCCGACGGTCGATGCGCGCCGCGAAATGCCTTCGCACACCACGAATGGCCAGGGCTACCTGCTCACGAAGGACAGCATCACCTATTACGACGGCCACTACTTCGGCAACCCGATCCCCGTGTCCGACTGGCGCGCATCGCCGCTGCTGCACGAGGACCTGCGCAATTTGCCGCCGGCTTTCGTGCTCACCGCCGGCTACGACCCGCTGCGCGACGAAGGCATTGCATACGCGCAGAAACTGACCGAGGCCGGCAATACGGCAACGCTCGTGAGTTTCGAGCGCCAGATCCACGGCTTCATCACGATGGGCAAGGTGATCGACGAGGCGAACGTGGCGGTGCAGATGTGCGCCACGCAACTGAAGCAGGCGCTGCAGCCGTGAAGGCGGAGCAGAACGAGCTGCTCACGCGCATCGGCCCGGGCACGGCCTGCGGCGCGGTGCTGCGCAGCTACTGGCAGCCCGTTGCGCTGGTGGACGAGTTCAACCCCGTGCTCGACCCGCGCATGGAGAAGCGGCCCGTGAAGGCCGTGCGCGTGATGGGCCAGGACCTCGTCCTGTTCAAGGACGCGCAGGGCCGCTGGGGCCTGCTCGACCGCGACTGCCCGCACCGCGGCGCCGACCTCTCGTTCGGCCGGCACGAAGGCGACGGCCTGCGTTGCCCCTTCCACGGCTGGAAGTTCGACGCGACCGGCCGTTGCCTTGAAACGCCTGCGGAGCCCACGGGCAGCAAGCTGTGCGAGCGCGTCACGCAGCGCAGCTACCCGGTCGTCGAGAAGAGCGGCATCCTCTTCGCGTGGTTCGGCGAGGAAGGCAAGGCACCGCCCTTCCCCAATTTCGACTGCTTCGCCGCGCCGTCGACCCACACCTTCGCCTTCAAGGGCCTGTGGCATTGCAACTGGCTGCAGGCTTTCGAAGTGGGGATCGACCCTGCGCATCCCTCGTTCCTGCACCGCTTCCTGAACGACGCACCGCTGGAAGGCATCGGCGACAACGCGGCCGGCAAGCAGTTCCGCAGCGCGAGCGCCGGCGATTTTGGAGGCGAGCGCTGGCCGATGACGCGGATCATGCGCGAGTTCCACCAGCCCGAGATCTCCTTCGAGAACAAGCCCTGGGGCCTGCAGCTCACCGCGCTGCGGCAGATGACGGAGCAGCTCACGCACGTGCGCATCACGCAGGCGATCTTCCCGCACACGTTCGTGATCCCGCTGTCGGAGACGCTCACCATCACGCAGATGCACGTGCCGGTGGACGACACGCACACGTACTGGTATTCGATCTTCACGAGCTTCGCGGGGCCGGTGGACAAGGAGGCGATGCGCAACCAGCGGCTGCAGTTCATCTCGCTGCCCGACTACGTCCCGAAAAGCGGCCGCCACAACCAGTGGGGCTTCAACCCCGACGAGCAGCGGTCGCAGACGTACCTGGGCATGGGCGAGGAAGACATCAACGTGCACGACCAGTGGGCCGTGGAGAGCATGGGTCCGATCCAGGACCGCACGCGCGAGCACCTGGGCACGAGCGACAAGGTGATCATGGCCAACCGGCGCGTGTTGCTGAAGGCGATCGAGATCGTGCAGGCCGGCGGCGTGGCGCCCGGGTGCGCGGACGCTTCCGTCGCGTCGCAGATGCAAGGGCCTGACACGGTGGATGGCATCGCACCTGCGGGAACGTGGGGCACGTGGTGGCAGGAACAGGTGCAGGCCAAGCGCGACCACGCGCCGTGGATCGCGAAGTCACCGGGGCCGGCAGTGGCGGCATGACGTCGTTCGCCGAGCAATGCCGCATCCATGACGCCGCGCGCGAAGAAGCGCTCGCGCGGACGGTGCGCATCATCAAGGCCGCCAACCTGGAGCTCGTGCGCTTCGTGTGGTGCGACCTGCACGGCGTGCTGCGCGGCAAGACGCTCGTGGCCCCTGCGGCGGAAAAGGCCATGCGCGAAGGCGTCGGCCTGGTCAGCACGCTGATGCTCAAGGACACGTCGGACCGCACGGCCTGGAAGGTGTTCGAGCCCGGCGGCACGGCGAGCCTGCCGGGCTTCGGCTTCGCCAACAATTTCCTGCTGATGGCGGACCCCGAGAGCTTCCGCCAGCTGCCGTGGACCACCGCCACCGGCTGGCTGCGCGGCCAGCCGCACTACCCCGACGGCAAGCCGGTCGAACTGGACACGCGCTACGTGCTGCAACGCGCGCTCGAGCGCTTGCACGCCGCCGGTTACGCGATGAAGTGCGGCCTCGAAGTCGAGTTCCACATCTACCGCATCGAGGACACCACGCCGCAGCTCGACCCCGAGCTCGCCGCGTGGAACGGCCTGCCGCCCAAGGTGCGCATGATCCACCCCGGCTACAACCTGCTGGCCGAAGCTTGGTTCGACATGAGCGAGGAGCCGCTTCGCATCGTGCAGCGCACCGCGCAGGCGCTCGGGCTGCCGCTGCTGTCGCTGGAAGTGGAGTTCGGGCCGAGCCAGGTGGAGGCGGTGTTCGAAGCCACCGATGCGCTCACAGCCGCCGACAACATGGTGCTGTTCCGCAATGCGGTGAAGATGGCGCTGTTGCGCGCGGGCTACCACGCCACGTTCATGTGCCGGCCGCCCTTCCCGACGATCATGTCCAGTGGCTGGCACCTGCACCAGTCGCTGGTGGATGCGAAGACGGGCCGCAACGTGTTCCGGCGCGACTCGCCGGCCGAAGGCTCGACACCGCTGCAGGCATCCAGCACCTTGTCACGCATCGGCGAGAGTTACCTCGCCGGCCTGCTCGCGCATGCGCAGGGTATGACGGTGTTCTGCACGCCGACCGCCAACGGCTTCGGCCGCTTCCGCCCGAATGCGCTGGCGCCGCAGTCGGTGCTGTGGGGCCGCGACAACCGCGGCGCGATGCTGCGCGTGGTGGGGGAGTGCGGCGACGAGGCAACGCGCATCGAGAACCGCATCGGCGAGCCGGCCGCCAACCCGTACCTCTACTTCGCCTCGCAGATCCATGCGGGGCTGGACGGCATCGAGCGCGGCCTCACGGCGCCACCCGCCACGGAGTCGCCGTATGGCGCGGGCGCCGAGCCGCTGCCCACGCGCCTGGGCGACGCCATCGCGGCACTGCAGCGCGACGAGGTCCTGTGCAAGGCGTTCGGCCCGGCCTTCATCGACTACTTCTCGCGCATCAAGCAGGCCGAGCAGGACCGCTTCGATGCCGCCGAGGACAAGGACGATTTCCAGCGCCGCGAGTATTTCGGCCGCTTCTAGAAATGTTGGCCCCCACGCTCCCCGCTGCGCGAGGTTCGCTGCCCCCCGAGGGGGCTTCTGCCGTCTTGGGGCGGCCCGGCGACGGCAGATGACGATCACGATCCACCTGTACGGCCCGCACGCGGGCCAGCACGCCGAGGTGAAGGGCAAGGAAGGCAAGAGCCTGATGGAGGCCGCCGTGGCCGCCAACATCGAAGGCATCGCCGCCGACTGCGGCGGCCTGATGACCTGCGCCACCTGCCACGTCTACGTGCGCGCACCTTGGGCCCAGCAGCTGCCGCCGCCCTCCGACGAAGAAAATGGCATGCTCGGGTTCACGGCGGCGGAGCGCCAGCCGCACAGCCGGCTCTCGTGCCAGATCGAATTGAAGGCCGCCCTCGATGGACTCGAGGTCGACCTGCCGCCCACGCAGTACTGAAGAAGGAAAGAAACATGGTCCTCGAGATCGCCGACATCCGCATCCAGCCCGGCAAGCAGGCCGAATTCGAAGAAGCCATCACGCGCGCCATCGCCACTGTCGCATCGCGTGCGAAGGGCGCGAAGAACGCGCGCGTGCAGCGCTGCATCGAGACGCCGGAGCGCTACATCCTCACGATCGAGTGGGACACGCTGGAGGACCACACCGTGGGCTTCCGCCAGGGGCCGCTGTTCACCGAGTGGCGCGCGATCATCGGGCCGTTCTTCGCGCAGCCGCCGCTGGTGGAGCACTTCAATCCGGTGAACTGAAGGCGTCGTGGCCGGCCACGAGCCGGTCCAGCAGCGTCACCAACTGCTCGCGCTCGGCCGCGTCCAGCGGGCCGAGGATGCGCGCCTGGGCCTTCGTCACGGCGCGCTTCATGCGCTGCGCCGCCTTCGCGCCCTCTTCGGTCACCCAAAGCAGCTTGCGCCGCTTGTCGTTGCTATCGGCTTCGCGGCGTATCCAGCCTTTCGCTTCCAGCCGGCCGATCACGGACCCCGAGGTTGCCGCGTCGAACGCAACGCGGCGTGCCAGCGTCACCTGGTCCTCGCCCGGGTCATCGATCAGCGCATTGAGGATGGCGAACTGGACCGGCGTGACGTCGTGGTCCTCCATCTCTTCCATGAAGATCGCCACCGCCACCTGGTGCGCGCGGCGGATCAGGTGGCCCGGGGCATGGCGGAAGTCGAAGGCACGCGTCATGGCCGGCGAGTTTAGCTTGAGGCGCGAGGGATTACTATGTATGCTTAGCATTCAATGACCGCGATCATCGAGCCCAGACGGGAGACCCAGGTCTACGGCGAATACGAAGTCGTCGTGCTGGGTGGCGGCCCGGCGGGTATGGCCGCGGCTGTCGCGGCGGCGCGCAACGGCCGCTCCACCATCCTGGTCGAACGCTACGGCTTCCTGGGCGGCATGGGCACCGCCGCGGGCGTCACCAACTTCTGCGGGCTGCATGCCAACGTGCACGGGGAGATCAAGCAGGTGGTGCACGGCGTCGCCGACGACCTGCTGTCGCGCATCGACCGGCTCGGCGGCCTGAACACGCCGCACAACCTGTTCGGCAAGACGGTGGCGCAGGCCTACGACACGGCGGCGTACAACATCGCCGCCGATGACCTGATGCTGGCGGCCGGCGTGCACGTGCTGTTCCATGCGTGGGCTTCGGCGATCGTGATGGATGGCGAGCGGCGCGTGACCACGCTGCTCGTCGAAACCAAGTCGGGCCGCCGTGCCATCCTGGGCCAGGCCTTCATCGATGCCTCCGGCGACGGCGACCTGTGCGCCTGGGCCGGCGCGAAGTTCGACAAGGGCGACGGGCAAGGCAACATGCTCTACCCCTCGACGATGTTCCGCATCAACAACGTCGACCCCGTGCGCGCGGGCGAGGCGTGGAAGACCATCCCCGCACTGATGCTCAAGGCCGAAGAAGAAGGCCGCTACAAGTTCCCGCGCAAGACGCCGATCATCCGCCCGCAGAAGAGCGGCATCGAATGGCGCGTCAATCTCACGCAGCTGGCCAACGAACATGGCGACGCGATGGACGGCACCGATGCCATCGAGCTGAGCGAAGCCGAGATGCTCGGCCGCCGCCAGATCGCGGAGGTGGCCGGCTTTTTGCGCGAAGTGCCCGGCTTCGAGAAGAGCTACATCGTCGACATCGCCCCGCAGGTGGGCATTCGCGAGACGCGGCGCATCCGCGGCCAATACCAGCTCACCGAAAGCGACGTGCTCGATTGCGCGAGCTTCGACGACACCATCGGCGTCAATGGCTGGCCGCTGGAGCTGCACCTGAAGGGCGACGTGGAATTCCGCTGGCCGAAGATTCCGGAAAGCCGCGGCTTCAACCACCTGCCCTATCGCATGACCGTGCCGCAGGGCCTGGACAACGTGTGGGTCGCGGGCCGCTGCGCGTCGATGTCGCACGAGGCGCAGTCGGCCGCGCGCGTGACGGGCGCCTGCTTCGTGATGGGCCAGGCGGCCGGCATTGCCGCGCACCTGCACCTGCGCAACGCGAGCGTCGACGTGAAGGACCTGCAATCGCGCCTCGAACACGAAGGCGCTTACCTCGGCAAGGACGTTCAATGAACGAAGTTCGCAAACAGCTGTACGCGGACATGAACCCGCACAACCTCACGCCGCTGTGGGAGGTGCTGCACGCCCTCGTGCCGCAGAAGCCGAACACGCCGTGCGTGCCCGCCTTCTGGAAATACGACGAGGTGCGGCCCTTCCTCATGCGCGCGGGCGAAGCGATCACCGCCGAAGAGGCCGTGCGCCGCGTGCTGATCCTGGAGAACCCGGCGCTTCGCGGCCAGTCGGCCATCACGCAATCGCTGTACGCCGGCCTTCAACTGATCCTGCCCGGCGAGATCGCGCCGAGCCACCGCCACACGCAAAGCGCCTTGCGCTTCATCGTCGAAGGCTCCGGCGCATTCACCGCTGTGGACGGCGAGCGCACCACGATGCAGCCCGGCGACTTCATCATCACGCCGAGTTGGACGTGGCACGACCACGGCAACGATTCGGACGTGCCGGTCGTCTGGCTCGACGGCCTCGACATCCCCATCATCCGTTTCTTCGACGCGGGCTTCGCCGAGAACGACACGCGCAAGTCGCAGACCTTGAGCCGCCCCGAAGGCACCAGCTTCGCGCGCTTCGGCCACAACATGGCGCCGGTGCGGCACGACTCGCCTTACGGCGCCACGTCGCCGATCTTCAGCTACCCCTACGAGCGCAGCCGCGAGGCGCTGGACCAACTGGAGACCTCCGCGCCCATCGACCCGTACGACGGCGTGAAGCTTCGCTACACCAACCCGCTCACCGGCGGCTGGCCCATGCCCACCATCGGCACCTTCATGCAGAAGCTGCCCGCGGGCTTCACAGGCAAGCCGTGGCGCCAGACCGACGGCGGTATCTACAGCGTGGTCGAGGGCGAAGGCCGCGTCACCGTCACCCGCGGCGACCACGAACAAACGTTCGCATTCGGCCCGCGCGACCACTTCGTCATTCCGTCATGGCACACTGCCCGCCTCCAGTCGGAGCGCGGCTGCGTGCTGTTCAGTTATTCCGACCGCCCCGTGCAGCAGGCGCTGGGCATCCACCACGAAGAAAGGTTGTCATGAGTTACGTCTTCCCCCCCGCACCCGCCGCGAGCGTCCCCGTCGTCGGCCGCAGCGAGCGCTTCCCGGTGCGCCGCGTCATCTGCGTGGGCCGCAACTACGTGGAGCACGCCAAGGAGATGGGCTTCACCGGCCGTGAGCCGCCCTTCTTCTTCTTCAAGCCCGCTGATGCCGTCGTGCCTGTCAACGCGGGCGAGACGGGCACCATCGCCTACCCGAGCCTCACCAAAGACCTGCACCACGAGATCGAGCTCGTGGCGTGCATCGGAACGGGTGGCCGCAACATCAAGGCCGCCGATGCGATGAAGCACATCTGGGGCTACGCCGTGGGCCTGGACATGACCCGCCGCGACCTGCAGGGCGAGATGAAGAAGCAGGGCCGCCCGTGGGAGATCGGCAAGAGCTTCGAGCAGAGCGCGCCCATCGGCCCGATCACGCCCGCCGCGCAGGCCGGTGACATCGCCAACGCGGAGATCTACCTCAAGGTCAATGGCCAGGACCGCCAGCGAAGCAGCGTCAGCAAGTTGATCTGGAACCTCGGCGAGATCATCGAGCACCTCTCCGCCGCGTGGGAGCTGGCGCCCGGCGACCTGATCTTCACGGGCACGCCCGAAGGCGTGGCCGCCGTCGTGGCGGGCGACAAGCTCGAAGGCGGCGTGGCGGGGCTGACCCCGCTTTCGGTCACAATCGCCGCTGCGCGCTGACCGACACCTCCGGGACGCGCAGCATAAAAAGAAGAGGAGCTTCGATTGCGCGTCCTGGAAATCCTGGCGAAGGCCTGCGCGGTCCTCGCCGGCGTGCTGCTCACGGGCATCACGCTCATGACCTGCGCGAGCCTGATCGGCCGCAACACCACGGGCTGGACGCTCGTCGGTGACTTCGAACTCACCGGCGTGGCCACCGGCGCGGCCATCGCCCTCTTCATGCCGTGGTGCCAGGTCCGCCGCGGCAACATCATCGTCGACTTCTTCACCGCCAAGGCCAGCCAGCGCACCAATGACGCGCTGGACCGCTTCGGCGCGCTGATGCTCGCCATCTGCTTCGCGGCGCTTGCGTGGCGCACGTCGCTGGGCGGCTGGAACGCGTGGACCACGCATTCGGAAAGCCAGATGCTCGGCGTGCCGCAGTGGATCGTCTATGCGGCGATGGTGCCGGCGTTCGTGCTCACGACCGTGATCGGCCTGTGGCAAGCAGCCTTCGGCTTCCCCGCGGAAGAGCCGGAGGCGCACGCATGAGCCCGTTGGCGCTGACCCTCGTCATCTTCGCCATCATGCTGGTGCTGATGGCGATCCGCACGCCGATCTCCATCGCCATGTTCGTCGCGGGTGCCATCGGCTACGTGATGCAGACGGGCTGGCACCCGTTCCTGAGTTTCCTCGACAACCAGGCCTTCGCGCGCTTCGCGAGCTACGACCTGTCGGTGATCCCGCTGTTCATCCTGATGGGGCACTTCGCAACGCAGGGCGGCATCAGCAAGGCGCTCTTCGAGTTTGCGGCGGGCGTGATGGGGCGGTTCCGCGGCGGCCTCGCGATGGCGGCCGTGCTGGCCTGTGCTGCGTTCGGTGCGATCTGCGGGTCGTCGGTGGCGACGGCGGCGACGATCACCTCGGTGGCGTTGCCGGAGATGAAGCGCCACGGGTATTCGGGGCGGCTCGCCACCGGCACGCTCGCGGCCGCGGGCACGCTGGGCATCCTGATCCCGCCGTCGGTGCCGCTCGTGATCTACGCGATCCTTACCGAGCAGAACATCGCCAAGCTGTTCGCCGCGGCGATGATCCCCGGCATCATCGCGATGTTCGGCTACATGGCCGCCATCGCCGTCTACGTGCGCCTCGTGCCCGGCCATGCGCCGGATGTGGACGACGAGCCGACGAAGCTCACGCTGCACGCGTTCTGGGGCATCGCACCCATCGCGATCATCTTCCTCATCGTGTTCGGCGGCATCTACGGCGGCCTGTTCACGCCCACCGAAGGCGCCGGTGTCGGCGCGGCTTCCACCTTCGTCGCAGCGCTGATCAAGCGCGAGATCACGTGGCAGAAATTCAAGCACTGCTTCTACGCCACGGCCGAGAGCTCCGCGATGATCTTCCTGATCTTCATCGGCGCGGACCTGATGAACTCCGCGCTCGCGCTCACGCAGGTGCCCAACCAGCTCGCGGCCGTGGTCGGCAGCTGGGGCCTGTCGCCGCTGATGGTGGTGGCCGCGATCCTGCTGTTCTACGTGGTGCTCGGCGCGGTGATGGACGAGCTGTCGATGATCCTGCTCACGATCCCCATCTTCTTCCCGATGGTGATGGGGCTGGATTTCGGGATGCCGAAGGAGTCGGTGGCCATCTGGTTCGGCATCATGGTGCTGATGGTGGTGGAGTTCGGGCTGCTGGCGCCGCCTGTTGGATTGAACGTGTACGTGGTGAACGGCATGGCGCGCGATGTGCCGATCGCCGAGAGTTACCGTGGCGTGATGCCGTTTTTGGTGAGCGACACGCTGCGGACGTTGCTGCTCCTGTTCTTTCCGGCAATTTCTTTGTGGCTGGTGAAGTACGTGGGTTAGCGACACCGCGCAACCCAGCCGGAAGTATGAAGTGGCGCGGGTACAACCCGCCTCGCGCCGATTCTTGAGCCGCGCCGAGGCCCTCATTACACTCGCGCGCAGCAGTAAGCAGTAGCAGTCCAGGAGGGCGGCTGTGCCTCGCAACGAGGTGCGGCCGGGTGCGAAGTTGTGTGCGCGACATCCTGAAACGGTGGCTTCAACAGTGCTCATGGTCACTATCGCGCTCTGGAACGAATCGGACGTGCCGGTCCGATTTAGTCTGGAGCCCTACGCGGAATCCTTCGAAATGCCTGCGCACGCGCAGGTAAAGGTGCACGCGGAGTGCCAGGAAATGGGCGGAGTTCCAGAATTCACCGTGGGATACGCCGGCTCGCTTCTGACGGTCTACGCTCCGGGGGCGCCGACGCATCTTCATGATGTCTATGTCACGCTCAATGGGCAGAAGCTGGATCCCGTTTGAACGAGTCGAGTACCTGATGAGTTCCGCATGGGTGAATTCGAAAAGCGATTGAGTCAGGTACGCGCCGAGATGGAGCGCGGGGAGTTCAAGCGGGCGTCCAGGCTTTTGGCGCCGCTGGTGAGAGACGGTGTTCCGGAAGCGCTATTCCTGTATTCAACGTTCAGTATCGCCGGCTCTGAATCGGATGCCGAGTTCGAGAAGCGAAGCCTCGAACTCTTGACCCGCTCTGCGCAAGCTGGGTACCCGCCCGCGCTCTACGCATTGGGAGCCTGCTACGATGCCGGCGATCTCGTCGAACGCGACACGTACCGTGCCGCCGCCCTCTTCAAGGAAGCAGCTGATCGTGGTCACGCGAAGGCGATGTTCCTTCACGGGCTGAATCTGATGGCTGCCATCAATGGCATGCCTTCGCTGCCTGTCGATGGGCTCGAACTGGTGAAAAGCGCCGCGCGTGCGGGGGATGATGACGCCGTGCAATTTCTTGCAGATCGAGGCATTCGCGCATGAATAGAGAGCGAGTCATCGAGAAAGCGTCTTGGCTGCTCGGCCCCTGCCTTGCAGTCGGGCTCATTGTCAGCTCCGTCGTTGGGAATTCAGGCCCCGGTTTCTTCGTGCTGGCGCTCGTAGCCGGCGCATGTTTCGCTTTTGTAGTCCCCGGTGTCCAAGCACTTTTCCGCCGTCATCACCCGGTCATGTCAGGCCGCCCCTTGACTGCGTTCGCGCTTGCACTTGGACTCGTGGTCGCCGTACTTGTGCTGATCTCCGGCGCAGCCGCCTTCAACCAGTGGTGATCGTGACCGAGAGTAGTTCGATGCCCACTCCTCGGACCTTGAAGTTGGAATCTGACCCGTTGACGCCATGTCACGTTTGATCGATATCCAAATCCAGGGCATCGGTGCGCCTTCGGCGCTGTCTCGCATCGACACCCTGCTTCACGTGATCCATGCAGTAGCGGGTAGCGCCAGAGGCAGTGTCGCAGTTCGGGTCAATGCCGCTCGTGACTACTGCAATCTCTCGATCGATGCCACCCGTCCTGGAATCATTTGGCGCGAGTTGTTGGCAGCTATCAACCAGAATGCAGCGATGCGATCCTGGTTGAGCCACCGCTGGATCGTGGTTCTCCAGGGAAGGCTCGGGTGGAACGACTACCTGTTACTTGCGCATTTCAATCCCACGGTTCGAGTGGATTCGTTGCGTTGACTTCGGATCAGCCGTTCGCCTCCAGATAATCGCAAGTCACGTGCGTCAGCGCCCGCAACCCCAACAGCAGCGCATCCTCATCCACCATGAACTTCGGCGAGTGATTCGAGTACGTCTTGGTCGGATCGATCCCCGGCGCGGTCGCGCCGACGAAGAAGAACAACCCGGTGAAGTACGTGGGTTAGTCAGCGCCCCAGCATCTGCGCACCGTTGATCCGCGCCGCTTTCCTGTCGAATGTCCACAACGGCAGCTCACCAGCCTGGGCCGACAGTGCAATGTGGACGCAGTCGGCGAAGTCCGCCGAGCCGTCGCGGTAGAGTTGCAGCGCCACCTCGAGCGCCTGCTCCGATTCGAACACGAGTTCGGCGGTCGAGAACAGGCCCGCGAGCACCTGCAGCACGACTTCCTTGCCGAAGCCGTAACTCGTGCGCAGCACCCACTCCAGTTCGAGCACGACCGTTGCCGGCACGAACAGCTCCGATCCCTGTGCCACGCAAGCTTCGATCAACCTTCGCGCAGCTGCGAGTTGGGTGTTGTCGTCGCGAACGACGAATCGCACGAGGACGTTGGTGTCGAGCGCCGGCATCAGCGCAGAGGGCTCATCTTGTCGACAGTAACGCGCTTGCCTTTCGGCGCCTTGAGCAGCCCGGCCATGTCCAGGATGGACTTCGTCTTGGCACGAACGATGATGGTTCCGTCAGGCATTACGGACCAGACGAGTCGCGTGCCTGGCTCGGCGTGCACGAGCGCCCGGACGTCGGCTGGCACCGTCGTCTGGCCCTTGGCGGTGAGCGTGGATTCCGTCAATTCCTTACCCATGTACGTATTGTAATGCGTCGCTCGATCAGGCATTCGCCTCCAGGAAATCACAAGTCACGTGCGTGAGGGCGCGCAACCCCTGCAACAGCGCATCCTCATCCACCATGAACTTCGGCGAGTGATTCGAATACGTCTTCGTCGGGTCGATCCCCGGCGCCGTAGCGCCGACGAAGAAGAACAACCCCGGCACCAGCTTCTGGAAGAACGAGAAGTCCTCCGAGCCGGTCACCTTGTCCACGCGCACCACGTTTGACGCACCAGCCACGCGCTCCAGCGTGGGCACGAACTGCGCCGTCAAAGCCGGGTCGTTGTAAGTGACGTCGTAACCCTTGTTGATGCACACCCGGCATTCCGCGCGGTTGCCCTTGGCGATGGATTCGGCCAGCGTGGTGATGCGCTCATGCAAGTCATCCCGCATGCCCTCGTCGAAGGTGCGGATCGTGCCCTGCATGCGCACCCCGTCCGGGATGATGTTGCCGCGGTTGCCGCCCTTGATGCTGCCAACCGTCACCACCGCCGGCTCGCGCGTGATGTCGACGGTGCGCGACACCAGCGTGTGCAGCCCCATCACGATCTGCGCCGAGGTGAGGATCGGGTCCACGCCCAGCCACGGCGCGGCGCCGTGCGTCTGCTTGCCCTTCACCTCGATCTCCAGCGGGTCCGAGCTCGCCATCACCGGCCCCTCGCGCCAGCCGATGGTGCCGGCGTTCAGCCGCGAGCTGACGTGCAGCCCGAAGATCGCCTTGGGCACGGGCTTCTCCAGCGCACCCTCCTGGATCATCAGCCTGGCACCGCCCTCCTCGCCGGCCGGCGGCATCTCCTCGGCGGGCTGGAAGATGAACTTGACCGTGCCGGGCAGCTGATCGCGCATGCCGGCCAGGATCTCGGCCACGCCCATCAGGATGGCGACGTGGCAGTCGTGGCCGCAGGCATGCATCACGCCCACCTCTTCCCCCTGCCACTGCGTGCGTACTTTCGATGCGAAGGGCAGGCCCGTCTCCTCGGTGACAGGCAGGCCGTCCATGTCGGCGCGCAGCGCCACCACCGGGCCCGGCTTGCCGCCCTTCAGCAGGCCGACGACGCCCGTGTACGCCACACCGGTGCGCACCTCGTCGAGGCCCAGCTTGCGCAGGTGCTCGGCCACGATGCCCGCCGTGCGCACCTCGCGGTTGCCGAGCTCCGGGTGCTCATGGATGTCCCGCCGCCAGGCAATGACGCGCGGCTCCAGCGCGCGGGCCGCCTCCTCGACGAGGGCGGCCAGGGAATGGGCGGGGGTGACTGCTGCGTCCATCGAAAAACTCCTTCGTGTGCGGTGCCATTACAGCACCGGCCGCGCCCCGCGTGAAGCGCGGGCACGTTGCTTGCGTAGCTGCACTAAGCGTTTTCACTGAGCCGCATTCAGGGCGTTGCGCGCATTCTTTCGCACGCATCAATAAAGACATTGGAGTTGCCATGGACGAACGTGCTATCCGTGCTTTGGTCGAAGAAGTCCGCGAGGGCAAGCTGCCCCGCCGCAGCTTCGTCCAGAAGATGATCTCGCTGGGCCTCACCGCGCCGATGGCCGGCATGATGCTCATGCATTACGGCGTGGCCAGCGCGCAGACCATGCCCGCCTACCGGCCCACCCGGCGCGGCGGCGGCGGCACGCTCAAGATCCTCTGGTGGCAGGGCCCCGTGCACCTGCAGCCGCACTTCGCGGCCGGCACCAAGGAGCAGGAAGGCTCGCGCATCTTCTACGAGCCGCTGAACTCGTGGGACGCCGACGGCAACATGATCCCGGTGCTCGCGGCCGAGGCGCCCACCCGCGAAAACGGCGGCGTGTCGGCCGACCTGAAGACGATCACCTGGAAGCTCAAGCGTGGCGTCACCTGGCACGACGGCCAGCCTTTCACCGCCGACGACGTGGTCTTCACCTGGGAATACGCGAGGGACCCCGCCACGGCCACCGTGACCATCGACACCTACAACCACATCCGTGTGGAAAAGGTCGATTCGCACACCGTCCGCGTGCACTTCCAGAAACCCACGCCGTACTGGGCCGAGCCCTTCTCCGGCCCGCGCGGCATGATCATCCCCAAGCACGTGTTCGGCCCCTACGTCGGCGCGAAGTCGCGCGAGGCACCGGCCAACATCAAGCCGGTGGGCACCGGCCCGTATCGCATCACGGGCTTCACCCCGGGCGACATGGTGCGCGGCGAGGCCAACCCCAACTACCACATCCCCAACCGGCCGCACTTCGACGCGATCGAGATGAAGGGCGGCGGCGACGCCGTGGGCGCCGCGCGTGCCGTCCTGCAAACGGGTGAATACGACTACGCCTGGAACCTGCAGGTGGAGGACGAGATCCTCAAGCGGCTGGAAACCGGCGGCAAGGGCAAGGTCACCATCACGCAGACCGGCAACATCGAGTTCATCCTGCTCAACACCACCGACCCCTGGAACGAGGTGGACGGCGAGCGCGGCAGCATCAAGAGCAAGCACCCCGCCTTCCAGGACAAGGCGGTGCGCGACGCGATGGCGCTGCTGGTGGACCGCAAGGGCGTGCAGGACTTCATCTACGGCCGCACCGGCTTTGCCACGGCGAACTTCCTGAACGCGCCCTCGCGCGTGCAGAGCAAGAACCTCAAGTACGAGTTCAACATCGACAAGGCCAACCAGATCCTCGAAGCGGCCGGGTGGAAGAAAGGGCCGGACGGCATCCGCGCCAAGGGCAACGTGAAGCTCAAGTTCGTCTACCAGACCTCGGTGAACCAGCCGCGGCAGAAGACGCAGGCCATCGTCAAGGACGCCGCCACCAAGGCCGGCATCGACCTCGAGCTGAAGTCCGTGACGGCCGCCGTGTTCTTCGGCTCCGACGTGGCCAACCCCGACACGTACCAGAAGTTCTGGACCGACGTGCAGATGTACACGACCACCATGACGGACCCCGACCCGCAGGTGTTCATGAACCAGTTCAAGTCGGACCAGTGCGCGCAGAAGGCCAACAAGTGGGCCAGCCGCAACATCTGCCGCTGGCGCAGCGCCGAGTACGACAAGACGTACGACGCCGCCGAGAACGAGCTGGACCCCGCCAAGCGGGCAGCGCTGTTCATCCGGATGAACGACCTGGTGTGCACCGACCACCACATCATCCCGGTGGTGGGCCGCCCGCGCGTGCAGGCGGTCAGCAGCCGGATGGTCGTGCACTCCTCCGGGTGGGACAACGACCTGTGGGCGCTGGCGCACTGGCATACGGCGTCGGCTTGACGTAGGGTGGGCCGCTACCTCATCCGCCGCCTGGTGCTGATGCTGCCCAGCCTGGTGGGCATCAGCATCGTGCTCTTCACCGTGCTCGCGCTCGCGCCGGGCGACCCGTTCGAGGACCTGGCGCAGAACCCCAACGTGCCGGCCGAGGTGCGCGCCGCGCTGCGCGCGCAGTTCGGCCTGGACGACCCGGTGTGGAAGCGCTACTTCCACTGGGCGTCCAGCATGGCGCAGGGCAACTGGGGCTTCTCCTTCGTCAGCCGCATCGACGTGGACAAGCTGATCCTGCAGCGCCTGCCGGTGACCATGGCGGTCATCGGCGCGTCGCAGCTGCTGGCGCTGCTCATCGCGCTGCCGGTGGGCATCCTCGCGGCCGTCAAGCCCTATTCGTGGTTCGACCGCATCGCCAGCACGGTGGCGTTCGTGGGCTTCTCGCTGCCGACGTTCTTCACCGGCGTGCTGTTCATCCTGCTCTTCTCCATCGAGCTCGGCTGGCTGCCCTTCGTCTACCGCGCGGACATACCAGGCAGCGGCTGGCCGTGGATCTGGGAGCACGTCAAGCAGTCGATCATGCCGGTGATGGTGCTGGGGCTGTTCCAGGGCGCGAGCTGGATGCGCTACGTGCGCTCCGCGGTGCTGGACGTCGTCAAGCTCGATTACGTGACCACGGCCCGCAGCAAGGGGCTGGCCGAGCAAGCGGTCATCGTGCACCACGTGGTGCGCAACGCGCTGATCCCGGTGGTGACGCTGGTGATGCTGCAGCTGCCCGCCATCTTCGGCGGCGCCATCGTCACCGAGCAGATCTTCCGCATCCCCGGCATCGGCTCGCTGCTGATCGACGCGATCCTGCGCAACGACACGCCCGTCATCATGGCTGTGACGTTCGTGCTGAGCGCGCTGGTGGTCTTCTTCAATCTCGTTGCGGACATCCTGTATGGCTGGCTCGACCCTCGCATCACCTACAGTTGAAACGCCCGCGGCGGCCGCGGCGGAGCCTGTAGGTACTTCGGCGAAGCCCAGCTCGCTGTGGCGCGACACGTGGCGGCGCTTCAAGCGCCACAAGCTCGCTTACATCGGCCTGTGGGTGCTGGGCTTCCTGGTGCTGTCGGTGATCATCGGGCCGCTCGTCTACAAGGTCGGCATCAACGACATCGACTTCAAGGCGCGCCTCGCGGGCCCGAGCCTGCAGCACCCGCTGGGCACCGACGACCTCGGGCGTGACCTGCTCGCGCGCGTCCTGTACGGCGGGCGCATCTCGCTGGCGGTGGGTATGGCGGCGATGCTCACGGCCATCAGCATCGGCGTGCTGATCGGCGCGCTGGCCGGCATGTCGCGCGGCTGGGTCGACACGGTGCTGATGTGGGTGACGGACCTGTTCCTCAGCCTGCCCTCGCTGCCGCTGCTGCTGCTGCTGATCTTTTTGTTCCGCGAGCCGCTCAAGCAGATGTTCGGGCTGGAGGTGGGCATCTTCATCCTGATCGTGCTCGTGATCGGCGGGTTGCGATGGATGCCGGTGGCGCGGTTGGTGCGGGCGCAGTTCTTCTCGCTGAGGGAGAAGGAGTTCGTCGAGGCCGCGCGCGCGCTCGGCGCCACCACGTCGCGCCAGGTGCTGCGGCACATCCTGCCCAACAGCCTGGGCCCGGTGATCGTGGCCGCCACGATCGACGTGGCCGCGGCCATCATCGCGGAGTCGACGCTCTCGTTCCTGGGGCTGGGCTTCCCGCCCGACATCCCGACGTGGGGCCGAATCCTCTATGACGGCCGCGACTACATGGACGTGGCTGCGCACTGGTCCCTCTTCCCCGGCATCGCGATCTTTTTGACCGTGCTGGCGATCAATTTCGTCGGCGACGGTTTGCTCGACGCGCTGAACCCGCGGAAGGTGATGTAGTGGCACTGCTCGACATACAAGGCCTGAAGACCCACTTCCAGACCGACGACGGCTGGCTGCACGCCGTGGACGGCGTGGACATCTCGGTGGACAGCGGCGAGACGGTGTGCGTGGTGGGCGAGTCCGGCTGCGGCAAGTCCGTCACCGCGATGACCGTGCTCAAGCTCATCCCGATGCCGCCGGGGCGCATCGTCGCGGGCCGCGTGATGTGGCAGGGGCAGGACCTGGTGCCGCTGCCGGCGGAGGCGATGCAGAAGATCCGCAGCAAGGAGATCGCCATCGTCTTCCAGGAGCCGATGACGTCGCTGAACCCGGTGTACACCGTGGGCGACCAGATTTCCGAGTCGGTGCGGCTGCACAGCGGCTACGGCAAGAAGGCCGCGCTGGAGCATGCCATCGAGATGCTCAAGCTGGTGCAGATCCCGCAGCCGGAGCGGCGCGTGCACGACTACCCGCACCAGTTCAGCGGCGGCATGCGCCAGCGCGTGATGATCGCGATGGCGCTGTCGTGCAACCCGCGCCTCTTGATCGCCGACGAACCGACCACCGCGCTCGACGTGACGATCCAGGCGCAGATCCTGGAGCTGATGCAGGAGCTGAAGGAGCGCATGGGCATGTCGATCATGCTCATCACGCACGCGATGGGCGTGGTGGCCGAGATGGCGCAGCGCGTGGTGGTGATGTACGCGGGCAAGGTCGTGGAGGAGGCGCCGGTGAAGCCGCTCTTCGCGCGGCCGCGGCACCCCTACACGCAGGGCCTGATCCGCTCGATCCCGCGCGTGGACAAGAACCGCCACGACCGCGGCAAGCTCGAGACCATCCCGGGCACCGTGCCCAAGCTCATCTCGCCCGGCGAAGGCTGCCGCTTCGCGCCGCGCTGCAAGTGGGCCGTGGACACCTGCCGCGGCATCACGCCGCCGCTGGTGGAGATCGAACCCGGCCACAAGGTGGCCTGCATCCGCGCCGAAGAGATCCCCGCATGACAGAGCCTTTGCTGAAAGTCCGGAACCTGCAGAAACACTTTCCGGTGCATGGCGGCGTGCTCAAGCGCGTTGTCGGAAAGGTGCATGCCGTCGATGGTGTGAGCTTCGACATTGCGCCCGGCGAGACGCTGGGCCTCGTCGGCGAATCCGGCTGCGGCAAGAGCACCACGGGGCGGTGTGTGCTGCGGTTGATCGAGCCTACCGGCGGTGAGGTGTTCTTCGAAGGCAAGGACGTCCTGGCGCAGGACAAGGAGCAGTTGCGTGCGCTTGCGCGGGACATGCAGATCATCTTCCAGGACCCGTATGCGTCGCTGAACCCGCGGATGACCGTGGGTGCGATCGTGGGGGAGGCGCTGGTGATCCACAAGCTGGCGCCGAACCCGCAGGCGGCGCGGGATCGCGTGGTGGAGTTGCTGGAGCTGGTGGGGTTGAATGCCGATCACTTGCGGCGGTATCCCCACGAGTTTTCAGGTGGGCAAAGGCAGCGGATCGGGATTGCGCGGGCGCTGGCGGTGAGCCCGAAGCTGGTGGTGTGCGATGAGCCCGTGTCGGCGCTGGATGTGTCGGTGCAGGCGCAGGTGATCAACCTGCTGCAGGATTTGCAGGGGCGGCTGGGGCTGACGTACCTGTTCATCGCGCACGATCTGTCGGTGGTGGAGCACTTCAGTGATCGCGTGGCGGTGATGTACCTCGGGCGGATTGCGGAGATTGCGCCGGCGAAGGATTTGTATGCGAAGCCGTTGCATCCGTATACGGAGGCGCTGCTGTCGGCGGTGCCGCTGCCGGATCCGGAGGTGAAGCGGAAGCGGATTGTGTTGAAGGGGGATGTGCCGAGCCCGTTGAATCCGCCGGGGGGGTGCCGGTTTCATACAAGGTGTCCGATTGCGCAGTTTCCGATTTGCAGTACGGAGCAGCCGCCGTTGAAGGAGGCGGGGCCGGGGCATCGGGTGGCTTGTCACTTTCGGGGGTAGCGTGCCCCCTGAAGACGGGGTCCTGGTCGTCGCAGCGGAGCGCACCCCTGCACGATGCGGTCCGCATAGGTCTCTTCAGGTTACCTTCCCACCGAGAAACCCAGACAACTTCCCGGCGAAAGCAGACAACTCGTTCTCGTGCCGAGAGCACAAGAACTCGAACACCTGCCTGCGAGTGAACACGCCAATCCGAAGCAGCTCGTTGAACAGCTCCTTGCCGTTTGGATGGAACGTACGGCTGTTCAAGTCAGTTGCGCAAGGGATGTCGCCTGCCTTGAATGCGGCATAGAGTGCCTTCTCGACGCTATCGAGCGGGATACAAAGGATGTTGTTGCCGCCAGCGTGCGGTTGCTTAGCCTGATCGCCGTCCAGCACACAGATCACATCTTTCTCGGGGCCGAAGAAGTGCTCCGTGCGATTGCGATCGAGCAGAGACGCGACCTGCACCGATCCACCGATGTAAATTACCTGATAAAGATAGAAAGTCGGAGTGCAATAGCGCTCGATGAGATACCGCAAGAAGTCTTCTAGAACTTCGTCTTCCGTGAGGATGTGCTTGTCGTGAGCTAGCCCCCTGATTCTCCGGACCCGTTCTATCGCTTATCTTTCGAGATAGGAGAAGGACAGTGAGTACGACTAGGAATACGGATTCCGTAGAGGTCATCTTGAAAGACCAGCGCCGCAG
>NZ_JACORU010000002.1 GCF_014297445.1 Ramlibacter albus | reverse complement strand
CCGGCAAGCCGTTCGATCCTGGACGTCATAGCGCTTGACTTGAACGACAGCATCTGCGCGATTGGCGCGAACGCCAATCGCTCCGCTCAAACAAATGGCGCGAGTCAGAGCACGTACGCGTTGTGCGATACGCGCGCTGCGCACGCTCTCGTCACAACGCTGGGCCGCAAGGCCAGCCACCGTGGGCGTCTGGGCTTGATTCGCGCCGCGAACCGGCCGGGCGCGGCGTTGCTACACATGGTGGCGCGCAACCGGTCGTGCTCCAACATTGCGTCTGCAAATCCGTGCGTGGGCAGGCTGCGGCGCGACTCGAGCACAGGCGCTTGCGGTGGGTGAGTCCGCGACCCAGCGCGGCTACGAGAGCGCGCGGCAGCGCGCGTATCGAGCCGTGCGTACGTGCACTGACTCGCGCCATTTGTTTGAGCGGAGCGATTGCGGTGTGCCGCAATCGCGCAGCGAGTTATGGCGCGGGGTCGCGGATTCGCCCGGCGCAAGGGATCGAGAGCCGCGCTATGCGCGGCGAGCGACGCCGTAGCCATCGCGCCGCAGCCTGCCCACGCGCGGATTTGCCGGCCGAGGTCGAAGAGCGCAACAACAAAGCCAAGAGAAATTGGAATCTGACCCCAATATCCCCAATATCCAGGCTAGCGCCGCTCGTACTGCGTCTTCCCGAACAGCACCTCGCGCGCCTTCTCGTCGGTGATCGGCTTGCGCAGGCCCGCGAGCACCTGCACGCCACGCTGCACGGCAGGCCTTGCGGCGATGCGGTCGAACCACGCCTTCAGGTGCGGGTAGTCCTCCAGCACGATGCCCTGCCGCTCCCAGCTGCGCAGCCACGGGAACGTGGCGATGTCGGCGATCGAGTACTCCTTGCCGCCCAGCCACTCGCTCTGCGCCAGGCGCCGGTCGATCACGCCGTAGAGGCGCTTCGCCTCGTTGCTGTAGCGGTCGATCGCGTACTGCAGCTTCTCGGGCGCATAACCGCGGAAGTGGTGCGCCTGCCCGAGCATCGGCCCCACGCCGCCCATCTGGAACATCAGCCACTGGAGCACCTCGTACTTCTCGCGGTCGCCCTTCGGCAGGAAGCGGCCGGTCTTGCCGGCGAGGTACACCAGGATCGCGCCCGACTCGAACAGCGAGATGGGCTTGCCATCGGGCCCATCCGGGTCCACGATGGCGGGAATCTTGTTGTTGGGACTGATGCGAAGGAAGTCGGGCTGGAACTGGTCGCCCGCGCCGATGTCGACGGGGATGGCTTCATACGGAAGACCACATTCCTCCAGCATGACGTGCACCTTGTGCCCGTTCGGCGTGGCCCATGAGTAGACCCGGATCATCGTGGGCGTCCCATCAGGTTATCTTCGATAATCGATCACTTTAGGGGAAAGCCGGCCCGCATGTTCGACAAGCTCAGGAAAGCCTTCTCGCGCGACGCGGGCAAGCGCGACGCGGTCGAAGGCACCCCCTCGCAGCCGGCGTCGCAGCTGCAGTTCACGGTCTCCCAATGGGCGCAGTCGCACGGCTTCGCGGTGCAGATGACCGGCTCGGGCAACACCGTCAAGATGCAGGGCAAGGTGCACGGCAAGCCGTGGCTGATGGAAGCGGGCACGCCGACGCGCAACTACATCATGGGCGACGAGCTGCGCGCGCGCGCCGAGATCGGCGTGAACGAGGACGCCGCGGTGCTCGTCATCAACCGGCCCCTCAAGGAGGCGCTGGAGGCCAAGGCCTACAACATGATCACCGACGACCTGCAGACCACGGCGGACCCGAACCTGCCGGAGGAGATGCGCTGGCTCGCCATGTACGACGAAGTCGGCTGGGACAGCCTGCCGATGGACTTCTGGAACCGCTACGCCATCCTCACCGACCGCCGCGAGAACGCGCTCGCGTGGATCGACCCGCAGCTCGCCGAGATGATGCTGGAGTGGCCCGAGCCCGGGCCGTCGAAGGACGTGCCCTTCATGCTGCTCGTGCTGCGCGGCAAGGCGTACATGCGCATGGAGTACACGCCGCCGACCGCGCAGGTGCTGGAGCACGCCGCGCAGATCTTCACCAGCGCCTGCGAGTCCGCCATCGGCGGACTCTCCGTCAACTAGGGCCTCACGCGCCTCGCGTCACCGCGGCTTCGGCGTCCTTGCCGTAAGCGCCGTACTTGCCCAGCTCCCACTTCGCGATCGCATTGCGGTGCACTTCGTCCGGGCCGTCGGCAAAGCGCAGCGTGCGCGCGTGCGCGTACGCGTTGGCGAGCGGGAAGTCGTCGCACATGCCGCCGCCGCCGTGCACCTGCATCGCCCAGTCGATCACCTGGCACGCCATCGTGGGCGCCACCACCTTGATCATCGCGATCTCGGTGCGTGCGACCTTGTTGCCGGCCACGTCCATCATCCACGCGGCCTTCAGCGTCAGCAGGCGCGCCATGTCGATCTTGCAGCGCGCCTCGGCGATGCGCTCCTGCGTCACCGTCTGCTGCGCCACGGTCTTGCCGAACGCCGTGCGCGAGAGCGAGCGGCGGCACATCAGCTCCAGCGCGCGCTCGGCCTGGCCGATCAGGCGCATGCAGTGGTGGATGCGACCGGGCCCCAGGCGCCCCTGCGCGATCTCGAAGCCACGGCCTTCGCCGAGCAGGATGTTGCCGGCCGGCACCTTGACCTTGTCGAAGTACATCTCGACGTGGCCGTGCGGCGCGTCGTCGTAGCCCATCACGTTCAGCGGGCGCACGATGCGGATGCCGGGTGCATCGGCCGGGACGACGATCATGCTCTGCTGCGAATGCTTGGGCGCCTCCGGGTCGGTCTTGCCCATCGTGATGAAGACCTTGCAGCGCGGGTCCGCCGCGCCGGAGATCCACCACTTGTGGCCGTTGACGACGTAGTGGTCGCCCTGCTTCTCGATGCGCGTGCAGATGTTGGTGGCGTCGGACGAGGCCACTTCAGGCTCGGTCATCGCGAACGCGGAGCGGATCTCGCCCTCGAGCAGCGGCTTGAGCCACTTCGCCTTGATCTCCTCGGAGCCGTAGCGCGCCAGCGTCTCCATGTTGCCGGTGTCGGGCGCGGAGCAGTTGAACACCTCGCTGGCCCACACGACGCGGCCCATGATCTCGGCCAACGGCGCGTATTCCAGGTTGGTCAGGCCGGCGCCGTCGTAGCCCGAGGCATGCGCGCTGTCCACGGGCAGGAACAGGTTCCACAGGCCGGCGGCCTTGGCCTTCGGCTTGAGCTTCTCGATGGTCTGCAGCGGGCTCCAGCGCTTGCCGGCCTGGGTGTTGGCTTCGAGCTCCTCCTTGTAGGCCTTCTCGTTCGGGTAGACGTGTTCGTCCATGAAGCGCTGCACGCGCTGCTGAAGGTCCTTGACCTTGGGGGAGTAGTCGAATTCCATTTCTTCTCCTTGGTGTTTCGTCTCAAGCCTTTTGGGCGAATGTCCAGGCCAGTTCGGCCATGGGGCGCGCGCCGGCGCCGGATGCGGCGGCCTGCGCGCTCGAAGCCGTACCCGCCTCCACCCGCTTGGCGATGCCTTGCAGGATGGCGGCGATGCGGAACAGGTTGTAGGCCATGTAGAAGTTCCAGTCTGCCTTCAGGTCCGCAACCGTCGCGAAGCCGGTGCGGTCGCAGTACATGCGCATGTACTCGTCCTCGCTGGGGATGCCCAGCGCCTTCAGGTCCAGGCCCGCGATGCCGCGCGCGCCGGGGCCGTGGGGGATGTGCCAGGACATGCAGTGGTAGCTGAAGTCCGCGAGCGGGTGGCCGAGCGTCGACAACTCCCAGTCGAGCACGGCGATGATGCGCGGCTCGCTCGCATGGAACATCGTGTTGTCGAGCCGGTAGTCGCCGTGCACGATGGAAACCTTGCTCTCGTCGCGCGCGGCCGGCGGAATGTGCGCGGGCAGCCACTCGACGAGCTTTTCCATCTCGGGGATCGGCTGCGACATCGGGCCGGCGCCGTCGGCGGAGGCCTTGTACTGCTTGCTCCAGCGGCCGATCTGCCGGTCGAAGTAGTTGCCGGGCTTGCCGTAGTTCGCGAGGCCGCGCTCGGCGAACTTCACGGTGTGCAGCGCCGCGATCACGCGGTTCATCTCGTCGTAGATCTCGCCGCGCTGCGCGCCCGTCATGTTGGGCAGCGACTGGTCCCACAGGACGCGGCCCTGCATGAACTCCATGACGTAGAACGCGCGGCCGATCACCGACTCGTCCTCGCACAGGCAGTACATCTGCGGCACGGGCACGCCGGTGCCGGCGAGGCCGCTCATGACGGCGAACTCGCGTTCGATCGCGTGCGCGGAGGGCAGCAACTTGGCCACCGGCCCCGGCTTGGAGCGCATCACGTAGCTGCGCTTGGGCGTGGTGAGCTTGTACGTGGGGTTGGACTGGCCGCCCTTGAACATCTCGGCCGTGAGCGGGCCTTCGAAGCCGGGGAGGTTCTTCGTGAGCCACGCTGTGAGGGCGGCGGTGTCGAACTGGTGCTTGTCCGAAACGGGGCGGGTGCCGATGAAGTGGTCGAAGTCGGGCATGGTTTTGCGTTCAGTCATCGGCTTCGACGATACGCGCCAATGCGTCGCGGTTGCGAACAACCAGCCCGCCCGGCTCGATGCGGATCACGTCGTCGCGCTCCATCGCCTTGAGTTCCTGGTTCACGCGCTGGCGCGAGGCGCCCAGCAACTGCGCAAGTTCCTCCTGCGCCAGCTGCAGGCCGATGCGCACCTCGCGCCCATCCGCGAGGGAGGGCACGCCGTAGCTGCGGATGAGGTGCATCAGCTGCTTGGCCAGGCGGGCGCGCAGGGGCAGGGTGTTGAGGTCTTCCACCAGCCCGTAGAGCTGCCGGATGCGTCGGGCATGCAGGCGCAGCAGCGCTTCGTACAGCTCCGTGTGCTGCGCGAGGATCTTGCGCAGGTCGCCGCGCGAGACGCACACCATCGTGGTGTCGCCATGCGCATACGCGTCGTGCGTGCGCCGGTCCCCGTCGAAGATCGCCACGTCGCCGAACCACACGCCCGGCTCCACGTACGTGAGCGTCACCTGCTTGCCCGTGATCGAGGTCGAGCTCACGCGCACCGCGCCGCGCGCGCACGCCACCCATTCCTCCGGCGGGTCGCCCCGGGCGACGATGAGTTCGCCGTCCTTGTAGCGTTTGACGTAGGCGCATCGGAGGATGTCGTGCCGCAGCGAAGGTGAGAGGGAAGAGAACCAGCGACCGGCATTGATCGCTGCACGTTCTTCAATGGTAAGAATGGGATCGTCCATGTGTCTGTCCGGCAAGTGACTGGTGCGCTCGGCCATTGTCGCGCGCGGGACGACCGATCCACTCAGGGTTTGTCACCTGAGTGTCGTACTTCTCAGTACTTCGGCTTCTGCTTCGAGAGGAAGGCGCCGATGCCGATGCCGCCGTTGGCGTGGTGCAGGTTCTTCACGAAGTGGTCGCGCTCGGCGGCCAGGTGCGCGGTGAAGCTGTTGGCCTGGGCCTCTTCCAGCAGTTCCTTGATGCTGCTCAAGGCGTTGGGGGCGCGCTCGTTGAGTTTCTGCGACAGCGCGAGCGCTTCGTCCAACGCCGCGCCGGGCGCGGTGACACGGTTGACGACGCCCAGCTCGTGCAGCCGCTTCGCACCCACCTTTTCGCCGCCGAGCAACAGTTCGCTCGCGAGCTGCCGGGGCAGGGCGCGCGCGAGGCTCCACGTCGCGCCGCCGTCGGGCGAGAGCGCGACGTTGCTGTACGCCATCACGAACACCGCGTCTTCCGCCGCCACGATGAGATCGCAGGCGAGCGCGAGCGAGAAACCCGCGCCGGCGGCCGGCCCTTCGACCGCCGCAATGACCGGCTTGGGAAACGTGCGGATGGCGTCGATCCACCCGTGCAGCCCCTGCTGGATGCTCTGCGCCTGGTACTCGGGCGGCTTGCTGCGGTTGTCCATCAGCCGCTGCAGGTTGCCCCCCGCGCAGAACACGCTGCCTTCGCCCGTGATGACGACGCTGCGTACTTCGTCGTTGCTGTCGGCGGCATTGAGCGCCTCGATGCCGGCAACGTAGATCTCGGGGCCGAGTGCGTTGCGCTGCTCGGGGTTGCTGATCGTCAGCACCATCGTGCGGCCGTTGCTGGAACTCTTCAGTTCACCGGGCATGGGCTACTCCTCGACGTGCGTGAGCGACAGGCCGATCGCACCGCGCCGGCGCAGCCACGGGCTAGGGCGGTATCGCGGGTCGCCGTACACCGTCTGCATGTTGAACAGCACTTCGAGGACGTTCGCCGGTCCCCAGCGGTCGCCCATCGCCAGCGGCCCGAGCGGATAGCCGAGCCCCAGCGTGACGGCGGTCTCCAGGTCCTTCGGGCTGCAGATGCCTTGCTGGCAGATGTCGGACGCGATGTTCACGATGGCGGCAACGACGCGCTGCGTGACGAAGCCGCCCGAGTCGCGGATCACGCTGACGGCCTTGCCGTCGCGCGCGAAGAGGGCATGCGCCGCATCGCGCATGTCGCGGCGCGTGGCGGGGTTGGTGGCGAGCACGCGGCGCTTCGTGGCCGCGTCTTCCACGAGCATGTCGATGCCGACGGTGCGCGCGGGGTCCAGCCGCTCGACCACCGCGACCGTGGTCACGTCGAACCCGAGCGGCGCCACGAGCGTGAGCGCGTTCACCGAAGGCGACTGCCCCGTCTCGACCTTCGCGCCCAGGTCCTTGAGCAGCTGGTACAGCTCGGCGCGCCGCGCGGCGCGTGTCGAGACCCACACGGGCGGGATCTCGCCTGCCTTGGGCGTGGGCGGCTCGTCCGGCACCTGCGCCTTCCCGTCCACATAGCGGTAGAAGCCCTCGCCGGACTTGCGCCCCACCACCCCGCCCGCGAGCCGCTGGGCCGCGATGTTGCTCGGCCGGTAGCGCGGCTCCTCGTAGTACTGGCGGTAGATCGATTCCATCACCGGGTGCGACACGTCCAGCGCCGTGAGGTCGAGCAGCTCGAACGGGCCGAGCTTGAAGCCCACCTGGTCCTTCAGGATGCGGTCGATGGTAGCGAAGTCCGCCACGCCTTCGCTCGCGATGCGCAGCGCTTCGGTGCCGTAGCCGCGGCCCGCATGGTTGACGATGAAGCCGGGCGTGTCCTGCGCCTGCACCGGCGTGTGGCCCATCTCGCGGGCGTACTGCGACAGGCCATCGCACACCGACGGGTCCGTCTTCAGGCCCGCGATCACCTCCACCACCTTCATCAGCGGCACGGGATTGAAGAAGTGGTAGCCCGCCACGCGCTGCGGGCGCTTCATGCCGGCCGCGATGGCCGTCACGGACAGCGACGAGGTGTTGGTCGCAAGGACGGCGTCCTCGCCGACGAAGGCTTCCAGCTCGTTGAAGAACGCCTTCTTGACGTCGAGGCGCTCCACGATCGCCTCGACCACCAGCTCGCAGCCGGCCAGCTCCTGCAGGCTGCCCGCAGCCAGCAGGCGGGCCTTGCAGCCCTCCACGGCTGTGGCGTCCATGCGACCTTTTTCATGCAGGCGGTCCCATTGCGCGAAGATTTCGTCCCGTGCCCGCGCAACGGCCTGCGACTGTGTATCGTAGAGGTGGACCCGGCTGCCGGCCTGCGCTGCGATCTGCGCGATCCCGCGCCCCATGGCGCCGGCACCCGCGACGCCGACGGTTTTGTAGCGTGTCTGCATCGCGGGGATTATGAGCGAGCCCCCGCCGGGGCCCGTCGTCGGGTCGCGGTCAGGTTACAGTGCGTAACTTCGAATGAGAATGATCGGGAAGTTCGGACCGTTGGCGCTGGTGGTGGCGTCGCTCCTGCCGCCGGCCGAGGCCAATGCGGTGACGCTGGGCCGCGCGCGCGGCGCGGCGATCATCGGCCGCCCGGTCAATGTCACGGTCCCCCTCACCCTGGAGCCCGGCGAGGCCGAGCCCTGCGTGCAGGCCGAGGTGTTCCAGGGCGACTCGCGCATGGGCGGCATCACCCTGCGCACCGAGACGACCGCTTCCGGCCCGGTCATCCGCATCCTGTCCTCCGGCGCGCTGGAGGAACCGACCCTCGTTTTCTACCTGCGCGTGGGCTGCGGGCAGCAGGTCACACGGCGCTACGTCATGCTGGCGGAACTGCATGACGAGCAGGGCGCCACGGCCGTGGTGACCCCGCCGCGCCTCGTCGCGCCCGCGCCTTCGCCGGCGGCCGCCGCGGCGGCGGCGACCTCGCGCGGCACGCCGGACAGCATGGCCGTCGTGCCGCAGGCAGGCACTGCAGCGCCTTCGAGCGGACAGTCGGCTGCTGCGCCCGCGCCCTCCAACGCCGCGCGGGCACGTTCCCGGGCCGCGGCGCCGTCGCCGGATGCGACGGCAGCGCAGTCCCCCAACGCCGCGGCAGCGCGGCCTGGCGGCCTGCGCAGCGAGTCGCGCCTTCACGCCCGTGCCGCAGCGACTTCGCCGCCGGATTCCGTCGTCCGCAAGAACCGCCGCGCGCAGCGCGAGGAGGCTGGAGCCGGCAGGTCGCGCCTGAAGCTCGAGCCGCTCGACCTGTCCATCGACTACTCCCCCTCGCTGCGCTCGTCGCCGCTGCTGCTGTCCACCGAGCAGGGCGGCACGCGCCGCACCGAAGCTGCCGCCTTGTGGCGCGCGTTGAACGCGCCGCCGGAGGAGCTCATCCGGCAGAGCCAGCGCATCGAGGCGATGGAACGCGAGATGCAGGCGCTGCGCACGGCGGTGCAGCAGAACAACGCGGCGCTCAACGCCGTCGGCAAGCAGCTCGACAAGGCGCGCAGCGAGCGCGACTGGATGACGACGCTGTTCGCCGCGCTGGCCGTGATGTCGGTGCTGGCCGCCGCTGCCTGGCTGTGGAGCCGGCGCAGGCCGGCGCGCAGCGGCAGCCGCTGGTGGGTGCGCGACTCGTCCGGCCGCGAAAGCGAGTTCCCGCCGGACCTCGCGTCCCACCACCCGCCGCCGCCCCCGCCGCGCCCCACCCAGCCGCGCCCGCTCCGGCGCGACGAGCCCGTCGACCTGGACGTGAGCGACCATGCGCCGCTGGAGCCCACGCCCCCGTTGCGCACGCAGAAGCTCGATGCGCAGGACATGCGCGAAGCGCGCGACAGGCGCGACGCGCCCGACTCGCGGCCTCAGTCGCGCTCGCACATGGACTTCATGCCCAGCCAGGCCGCAAGCCTGCGCATGGTGAAGGCCGAGGAGCTGATCGACATCCAGCAGCAGGCCGAGTTCTTCCTCTCCATCGGCCACGCCGACCAGGCCGCGAGCGTGCTGGAGGCGCACGTGCACGACCACGTGGAGACGAGCCCGGTCGTGTGGCTGGACCTGCTCGAGATGTACCACTCGCTGGACCGCCAGGCCGACTACGAGCGCATCCGCGCGGAGTTCGCCGCGCAGTTCAACGCGCACGTGCCGGACTTCGACAACTACCGCATGCAGTCCAACGGGCTGGAGGACTACCGCCGCGCGCTCTCGCGCATCGTGGCCCTGTGGCCGTCGCCGCGCGTGCTGGAGGTGATCGAGGAGTCGATCTTCCGCAAGCCCGGCACGCCGGGCGCGGAAACGTTCGACCTCGAGGCCTACCGCGACCTGCTGCTGCTCTACAACATCGGCAAGCAGATCGCGCAGGAGGAGCCCGAGCCCTCGCGCAGCTCGCTGCTGGAGGACGACGCGCGCGTGAGCGGCTTCATGTCCACCGACATCCAGCCGCTGTCGGCACTGGTGCACGACTCGACGCGGGGTGAGGGGCATTCCCTGTCGCCGTTCGACCGCCCGCCCGCGGGCTCGACGATCGCGCCGCTCGCCGATGGCGCCGACGTCGACATCGACCTCGGTGCGCTGGCGCCGATGGACAACGACATGGAACTGCCGGCGATGGACTTCGACTTCGACTCGATCCCGCCGAAGCGCCGCTAGGCCGGCCTCGTCGCCCTGCTCGTGGCCCACGCGCTCACGGCCATCGCGAGCAGCATGGCCACGAACCCGGCCCAGTTGAGAAGCCCGAAGCCGCTGTTGGCGATCAGCCAGCCGCCCGAGCCCGCGCCGATGGCCTGCCCGGCGTACATCGCCGACGAATTGAGCGCGATCGAGCCCGCGGCGAGCGACGGCGCGATCGAGACGAGCCGCGCCTGCTGCGCCGAGTTGGACGAGAAGCAGCCGAGCCCCCACGGCACCAGCACGAGCATGGCCAGGGCGAAGCTCGTGCCCAGCGGGAAGGCGAGCAGGCTCACGGCCATCGGCGCCACGGCAAGCATCACCCCGCGGTGCACGCCCACGCGCTCGATGTGGCGCGACATCAGCACGTTGCCGATGAAACCGGAGGCACCGAACACCAGGAACAGCAGGCTCAGCTCGCCCGGCGTGGTGCCCAGCGTCTGCCGGAAGTAGGGCGCGAAGTACGACAGCAGGACGAACTGCCCGGCGGAATAGAGCAGCGTGACGGCCACGGTGAGCATCAGCGCGCTGGAGCCGAAGGTCTGCCGCCACGCGGCGAGCGAGAGCGCGGGCGGCTTGACGCCGTCGGGCATGGCGCGCCACACCCACAGCGCGGTGACGAAGCTGAGGACGGCCACGAGGATGAAGGCCGCCTGCCAGCCGACGGTGCCGCCGATGAAGGCGGCGAGCGGCATGCCCAGCACCGAAGCCACCGACCAGCCCACGAAGATGAAGGTGATCGCGCGGCCGCGTTGTTCCGGCGGCACGAGCAGGCCCACGCAGGCCGCGGCCTGCGGCGTGAAGATCGCGGGCGAGATCACGGCGAGCACGCGCATCGCCATCAGCCAGCCGAAGCCCGGCGCAAAGGCGCAGGCCAGGTGCAGCAGGCCGTACCAGAGCATCGAGAGCGCGAGGAGGCGGCGCCGGTCCCAGCCCGCGACGATGCCGGCGAGCAGCGGCGCGCCGAGGCACATGAGCGTGGCGGCCGCGGAGATCAGCTGCCCGGCGGTGGACACCGGCACCTGCATCGAGGTGCTGATCTCGTTGAGCGTGCCGGGCACCGCCATCACGCCAGTGCCGATGACGAAATTGCCGAACAGCAGCGGCCACAGCACGCGCGGCAGGGCGGTCATGGGCCGTGCCGTCAGCGGCGCACTTGCAGCGCCGCCGGGTTCACGATGTTGGTGGCGTCGCCCTTGATGAAGTTGACCACGTTCTCGAAAGCCGCGCCGAAGTAGAGCTCGTAGCTTTCCTGCTCGACGTAGCCGATGTGCGGCGTGCAGATGCAGTTCTCCAGCCGCAGCAGCGCATGGCCCTGCAGGATCGGCTCGCTCTCGAACACGTCCACCGCCGCCATGCCGGGCCGGCCGCGGTTCAGGCCGGCGATCAGCGCGTCGGGCTCCACCAACTCGGCGCGCGAGGTGTTGACGAGCAGCGCGGTGGGCTTCATGCGGCCCAGGTCGTCCAGCGTGACGATGCCGAAGGTCTCCTCGTTCAGGCGCAGGTGCAGGCTGAGCACGTCGCTCTCGGAGAACAGTGCTTCCCGGCTGGGGGCCGCCTCATGCCCGTGCTGCGCCGCCTTGTCGCGCGAGGCCTGGCTGCCCCACACGAGCACGCGCATGCCGAAGGCCTTGCCATAGCCGGCCACCAGCTGGCCGATCTTGCCGTAGCCCCAGATGCCCAGCGTCTTGCCCCGCATGACGACGCCGAGGCCGAAGTTGGGGGGCATCGACGCCGACTTCATGCCCGACTGCTGCCACGCACCGTGCTTCAGGTTGCTGATGTACTGCGGCAGGCGGCGCATGGCCGTCATGATCAGCGCCCAGGTGAGCTCGGCGGGCGCGACCGGCGAGCCCACGCCCTCGGCCACCGCGATGCCGCGCTCGGTGCACGCCTCGATGTCGATGTGCGAGCCCACGCGGCCGGTCTGGGAGATGAGCTTCAGCCTCGGCAGCTTCTCGACCAGCTGCCGCGTGACATGCGTGCGCTCGCGGATCAGCACGATCACGTCGGCGTCGCGCAGGCGCACGGACAGCTGCCCGATCCCCTTGACGGTGTTGGTGTAGACCTTGGCGGGGTAGGCTTCGAGCTTGGCGGCGCACTGCAGCTTGCGAACGGCGTCCTGGTAATCGTCGAGGATCACGATGTTCATGCAGGGGATTGTGCCCTGTCGTAGCATCCGGCCTCACCTGCAAGAGGAGACCTCCCAAATGACGATTTCGATGTACTCGGCCACCGTGCCCGTTTTCCAGCACATGCTGCGCAACCTGTCGCACATCCTCGACAAGGCCGTCGCCAACGCGGAGGCCCGCAAGTACGACCCGTCGGTGCTGACCACCTACCGACTCGCGCCGGACATGCTGCCCTTCACGCGCCAGGTGCTGATCGCCTGCGACGCGGTGAAGAACGGCGCCGCACGCGTGGCCGGCGTGGAGCCGCCGAAGTTCGAGGACAACGAGTCCACTTTCCCCGAGCTGAAGGCCCGCATCCAGAAGACGCTGGACTTCCTGGCGACCCTCAAGCCCGAGAGCCTGGACGGCACCGAGGACAAGGACATCACCTTCCCGGTGGGCAAGGACACCCGCACGATGAAGGCCCAGGCCTACCTGCTGACGTGGGTGATGCCCAACATGTTCTTCCACATCACCACGGCGTACGCCATCCTGCGGCACAACGGCGTGGACCTGGGCAAGCGCGACTACCTGGTCGGCGCGAACGCCTGACCGCCCTCGAGGGCCGCAAGCCGGTCGAGCTCGGCGCACACGTCGGCGAGCCGGCCGGAGATCACCATGCGGCCCGGGGCCGAGTGCACCACGCGCAGCGGCCGGCGGGCCGGGCGCGGCACGACTCGCACCGTGGCGACGGTCGTGTGCTGGGGCAAGCCGTCCCGCAGCCCGAAGGCGTTGCGGATGGCGCGGACGATGCTGGAAAAGATCTCGAATGCCATGTGTTCACTCCACACAAGGCAGGATTGACAGACGAACCCGTGCCGCAGGGTAGCCCCTCAGGGCCTACGCCTGCCACCTGCGGCAACGGGGGGAACTGTGTGACAGCTACATCAACATCGTGTTGCGGATGAGGCCGACGGCGATGCCCTCCACCTCGAACGGCTCGCCGGGCTCCACGACGATGGTGGGGTAGTCCGGGTTTTCCGCGTGCAACTCGATCAGGTGCTTGTTGCGCCGGAAGCGCTTGACGGTGACGTCCTCGCCGAGGCGCGCCACGATGATCTGGCCGTTCTTGGCCTCCTTGGTGGCCTGCACGGCGAGCAGGTCGCCGTCCATGATGCCGGCGTCGCGCATGGACATGCCGCGCACCTTGAGCAGGTAGTCCGGCCGGCGCTGGAACAGCCCGCTCTCGACGTAATAAGTCTGGTCCACGTGCTCCTGCGCGAGGATCGGCGAGCCCGCGGCCACGCGGCCGATGAGGGGCAGGGCCAGCTGGGCGAGCGTGGGTAGCGGCAGCGAATACTGCTTGATGCGCGACTCGTTGATGGAGCGCAAGGTGTCGCTGCGCAACCGGATGCCGCGGGACGTGCCGCTCACCAGCTCGATGACTCCCTTGCGCGCGAGGGCTTGCAAATGCTCCTCCGCCGCGTTGGCGGACTTGAAGCCGAGCTCGGCAGCGATCTCGGCGCGCGTGGGCGGCGCGCCGGTGCGCGCGATGGCGCTCTGGATCAGGTCCAGAATCTGCTGCTGGCGAGCGGTGAGCTTGGGGCTATCCATCATGGCAGGGCTCCTGCGCGGTTACTGTCTCGATATCCAGTAGCTGTATTTTTGAACAGGTTTCACGGGAATGCAAGTAGGCACGCGAAAAATCGTGGTTCTGGGCACCGGCGGCACCATCGCCGGGCAAGGGGAGGACGTCGGTTACGTCGCGGGCCAGGTCGCCGTGGCCGACCTGCTGGGCGGCGTGCGGCCGCCCGAAGGCTTCGAGGTGCACGCCGAGCAGGTGGCGCAAATCGACAGCAAGGACATGACGTTCGACGTGTGGCGCAGGCTGCACGAGCGGTGCGCGCACTGGATCGCGCAGGCGGATGTCGCGGGCATCGTCGTCACGCACGGCACGGACACGATGGAGGAGACGGCGTACTTCCTGCATCGCACGCTCGATGCACGCAAGCCGGTGGTGCTGACGGGCGCGATGCGGCCGGCGACGTCGAGCGAAGCGGACGGCCCGCGCAACCTCGCGGATGCATTGGCGGCCGCGGCGAAGTTGCCTCGCGGTGTCTGGGTTGCGTTCGCGGGCACGCTGCATTCGCCGGTGGATGTCTACAAGGCCCACAGCCATGACCTCGATGCGTTCAGGTCGGCCCCGACCGGATCCCCCGCCACCGATGTCGAGCCTTTGCCGAAAGGCGAATGGCCGCGCGTCGAGATCGTGATGAACTACGCCGGCGCCTCAGGCGCGCTGGTCGATGCACTCGTGCAGCAGGGCGTGCGCGGCATCGTCGCCGCGGGCACCGGCAACGGCACGCTGCATCACGAGCTCGAGGCGGCGCTGCTGCGCGCGCAAGCGAAGGGCGTGAAAGTCGTGCGAACGTCGCGCTGCGCGCAAGGGGGCGTGATCGGCCACGCGGGCGACACGCTGCCGCACGCAGGCCAACTCTCGCCCGTGAAGGCGAGGGTCGCGTTGATGCTGGAACTTATGCGCTGAGCGCCTGCAGCGCGCGCGCCGTGATTTCCTCGACGGCGCCGATGCCGTCGATCTTGCGGTACTTCGGCGCGCCGGCGGGGTCCTGGCGGGCCCAGGCGGAGTAGTACTCCACGAGCGGGCGCGTCTGCGACTCGTACACCTCCAGGCGCTTCTTCACCGTCTCTTCCTTGTCGTCGTCGCGCTGGATGAGCGGCTCGCCCGTGAGGTCGTCCTTGCCGTCCACCTTGGGCGGGTTGAACTTGACGTGGTAGGTGCGGCCCGACGCGGGGTGCGAGCGGCGGCCCGTCATGCGCTCGATGATGTACTGGAAGGGCACGTCGATCTCGAGCACGTAATCGAGCTTCACGCCCGCGGCCTTCATCGCCTCGGCCTGCGGGATGGTGCGGGGGAAACCGTCGAAGAGGAAACCCTTGGCGCAATCGGGCTGGGTGATGCGCTCCTTGACCAGGCCGATGATGATGTCGTCGCTCACGAGCGCGCCCGAGTCCATCACCTTCTTGGCGGCCAGGCCCAGAGGGGTGCCGGCCTTGACGGCCGCGCGCAGCATGTCGCCGGTGGAGATCTGGGGGATGCCGTACTTCTGGCAGATGAACGCCGCCTGCGTGCCTTTGCCGGCGCCCGGCGCGCCCAACAGGATCAATCTCATGGTTCCCTCGGAAGTATTGCGCGAAAGGATAGCATGCGACCCCTTCCACCACCCTTACGCGGCGAAGGCGCGGCGCACCCTTTCCAGGTCCTCGGGCGTGTCGACGCCGGGGCCCGGCGCGTGGTCGGTCACGTGCACCGCGATCCGGTGGCCGTGCCACATCGCGCGCAGCTGTTCGAGCGCCTCGACGCGTTCCACCGGCGCCTGTTCGAGGCGGGGGAATTCGCGCAGGAAGCCGGCGCGGTAGCCGTAGATGCCGATGTGGCGCAGCGGCCGCGGCAGCGGCAGCTGCGCGATGCCCTGCGCGAAGCCGTCGCGCCACCACGCGATCGGCGCGCGGCTGAAATACAGCGCGATGCCCTTGGCGTCGGTCACGACCTTCACGACGTTCGGGTTGCGGAACTCCTCGACCGCGTGGATCTCGTGCGCCGCGGTGCTCATGCTCGCGGTGGGGTGCTCCTCCAGCAATTGCGCCACCGAGTCGATCAGCGCCGGCTCGATCAGCGGCTCGTCGCCCTGCACGTTGACCACCACGTCGTCACCCGAGAGCTTGAGCAGCTCGCACGCTTCGGCGAGGCGGTCGCTGCCCGAAGGATGGTCGGCGCGCGTCATCACCGCCTCGACGCCATGCTGCAGGCACGCGGCGCGCACGGCTTCGCTGTCGGTGGCCACCACCACGAAGTCGGCCTGCGATTGCTTCGCGCGCTCGGCGACGCGCACGACCATCGGCTTGCCCGCGATGTCCGCGAGCGGCTTGTCCGGCAGGCGCGTGGAGGCCATGCGCGCCGGGACCAGAACGGTGAAACCCATCAGACCAGGGGTGTGCGCGGCGGGAGCTTTTCCAGCTCCTCGTCGCTGAGCGTGCGCGCTTCTTCCTCGAGCATCACGGGGATGCCGTCGCGGATGGGGTACGCGAGCCGTGCGCTGCGCGACAGCAGCTCCTGGCGGTCGCGGTCGTAGTCGAGCGGCCCCTTGGTGACGGGGCACACGAGCAGCTCAAGCAGCTTGGGGTCCATGCTTCGATGATAGCTTCGCATCGAGCAGGCGATCCAGCAGCGCGAAGAACGCACCGTCGATCTCCACCTGCAGCGGCACGGCCCACGCGTCGGGGCGCTGGCGCCACAGCTTCACGGCGTCCTTCTCGGTGCAGACGATCGTGAAGGAGGCTTCCTCGGGCGGCAGGATCTGGGCGAAGTCGAAGTGGTCGGGCAGCGCCTCGGTCGCGGCGCATTGCACGCCCTGTGCGCGCAGCATGTCGAAGAAGGTCTGCGGACTGGCGACCCCCGCGATCGCCTTCACCGGCTTGCCTTGCAGCTTGAGGTCGCCCAGCGGGATGCGGTACTCGTCGGCGCGCTCGGCATACGGCGCGAGGGTGCGCCGTACGCGGTGGCCGTCGCCGCCCAGCTTGAGGTCGACGCGGCGCGAGGCGCTCTCGCGCAGCGGGCCGGCCGGCAACCGGAACCCGTTGCCGGCGCCGCGCTCGTCCACGACGCACACCTCGACATCGCGCCGCAGCGCGTAGTGCTGCAGGCCGTCGTCGCTGACGATGATGTTCACCTCGGGGTGCGCCTTGAGCAAGGCCCTGGCGGCCTCGCCGCGGTTGCTCGAAACGAAAACAGGAACCGCGGTGCGGCGCTTCACCAGCAGCGGCTCGTCGCCCACGTCGCTCGGCGCGCTCGTGAGCATCACCTCGCGGCAATCGGTCGCCTCGCGTCCATAGCCCCGCGCGACGACGCCGGGCTGCAGGCCGCGCGCGAGCAGGTGCTCGACGACGGCGATCACCACCGGTGTCTTGCCGGCGCCGCCCACCACGAGGTTGCCGACCACGACCACCGGCACCGGCGCGCGGTAGCTGGGGAGCAGCCGCAGCGCGTAGAGCACGCGCCGCACACCGGCCAGCAGCGCGAAAACCAACGAGAAGGGCCACAGCAGCCACGCGAGGAGGCCACCGGACCACCATGCCTGCTGCAGCGCTTTGCTCATCGCTACTTTCCTCCGGCCGCCTGCGAAGTTTGCGTTGCGAACGTGACCTGCGCGAGCCCGACGCGGCGCGCGCCTTCCATCACGGTGATGACCGACTGCACCGGCGCCACCGCATCGGCGCTGATGATGACGATGCTGTCCTTGCCCGCCTTCGCGGCCTCCGCCAGCGCCGCGGCGATCGCATCGGGGCTGCGGCCCTGCACGGGCACCTTGTTGACCATGTAGCGGCCCTCGCTCGACACCGCCACCACGATCTCCTTCGGGTAGTCGCGCTGCGCCTCCGTGTCGGCCACCGGCAGCTTCAGCTGCATCTCCGTGAACTTGCTGTATGTGGTGGTGAGCATCAGGAAGATGAGCACCACGAGCAGCACGTCGATGAACGGGATCAGGTTGATCTCCGGTTCTTCCTTCTGGCGCGGGCGGAAGTTCATCGCCGGATGTTCATGAGGTGGCGGGCGAAGCGCTCCGCCGAGAGTTCGAGCGTGAGCAGGTATTCGTCGACGCGGCCGCGGAAGTAGCGCCAGAAGATGAGGGCCGGGATCGCGACGATCAGGCCGAAGGCCGTGTTGTAGAGCGCCACCGAGATGCCGTGCGCGAGCTGCGCCGGGTTGCCGCCGGTCGCGCCCCCTCCGGGCGATTGCGAACCGAAGATCTCGATCATGCCGATGACGGTGCCCAGCAGCCCGAGCAGCGGCGCGGCCGATGCGATGGTGGCCAGCGCGTTGAGGTACCGCTCCAGCCGGTGCGCCACCGCGCGGCCGGTGATCTCCATCGCGGCGCGCAGTTCCGCCTCGGAGCAGCGCGGGTCGTTGTTGAGCGCGCGAAAGCCGCTGGCCAGCACCTCGCCGAGCGCGGAGTTCTGCTCGAGCTGCGTGACGACATCGGGCATCGGCACCGCGTTGCGCGAAACGGCCAGCGCTTCGTCCAGCAGCTTGGGCGGCGCCACCTTGGCCGTCTTCAGGCTCACGAAACGCTCGATGACGAGGGCCAGCGCCAGGATGGAGCAGGCAACGAGGGGCCAGATCGGCCAGCCTGCGGCTTGTATGATCGAAAACAAGAGGGGAGGTCTCCGCGGTCGTACTGCTTGTGTGGCGGCGATTATCGTGTACTCCGCACGGCGTAGGACAAAGCGAAACACTCGTAGGACGACGCCCACATTTTGTGTGGATAACTTTGTTGAGAACCTACCCCGCATTCGCCGCCAGCCCGCGCCAATGCTTCCCCGTGACAGAACGATGACAAATTGAGCAGGAAAAAAGCCTGTGAAATCAACCACTTGCTCGGAAAAATCAGCGTTGCGCGGGGGCTGGCTGAGCCATACCCCCGCCCGCACCATTCTGTGGACTAAAACGCACGCACATCCGATGTGCGAGCCGCGCCGTTGCTGATGGTCGACCCCCGCAATCCAGCATTGGCGCGGCAAATCTGGGAAGTCGGCGCGCTATGCCGCGCCGTTGCTGATGCCTTGGAGGCGAGGTTCAATCCTGTCGCGGTCCGCGGGGAGGTTTCGGGCTTCTCGCGCGCATCCAGCGGGCATTGCTATTTCTCGCTGAAGGACGCGAGCGGGCAGGTCCGCTGCGCGATGTTCCGGCGTACGGCCGGGCTGCTGCAGTTCCTGCCGCGCGACGGCGACCTGGTCGAAGTGGAAGGGCGGCTCGACCTTTACGCGCCGCGCGGCGACCTGCAGCTCATCGTCGAATCACTGCGCCGCGCGGGGCAGGGCGCGCTTTTCGAGCAGTTCCTGCGCCTGAAGGCCAAGCTCGAGGCCGAGGGGCTGTTCGATGCGGCGCGCAAACGCGAGCTGCCGGTGTTCCCGCGACGCATCGGTTTGGTGACCTCGCCGCAGGCCGCGGCCCTGCACGACGTGCTCACGTGCCTGCGCCGGCGCGCGCCGCATGTCGAGGTGACGATCGCGCCCGCATCGGTTCAGGGCGCGCAGGCGCCCGAAGAACTGGTCGCCGCGCTCGAAGCGTTGTACGCGCGTGCTGCGCGGGGCGAGCTCGACGTGATCCTGCTCGTGCGCGGCGGCGGCTCCATCGAGGACCTGTGGGCGTTCAACGACGAGCGCCTGGCGCGCGCGATCGTGCGCAGCCCGGTCCCGCTCGTGAGCGGCGTCGGCCACGAGACCGACTTCACCATCGCGGACTTCTGCGCGGACCTGCGCGCGCCCACGCCCACCGCCGCCGCGGAGCTCGCGGCGCAGCCGCGCGACATGTGGGTCGATGCGGTGCATGCGATCGAGCGGCGCCTGCGCGACGCAACCCTGCGCCGCCTCGATGTCGCCGCGCAGCGGCTCGACCAGGCCGGCGTGCGGCTCGGCCGCCCGTCCGCCCGCGCCGCGCAGCAGCACATGCGGCTGCAGGAGCATGCGCACCGCCTGCGTTACGCCGTGCAGGGGCGGCTGCACCGCGAGAACGTCGCGGTGGAAAGCACGTTGAAGTCGCTGATGGCCGGCGTGGCGCAGAACGTCGAGCGCAGCACGAACCGCATCGACCGCCTCGGCGTGCGGCTCGCCGCCATCGACCCGAGGCTCGTGCTGCAGCGCGGCTATGCGCTGCTCAGCGATGCGCAGGGCACGCCCATCACCAGCGTGGGGCACACGGCGCCCGGCCAGCCCGTCACTGCCGCCCTTGCCGACGGCGAGGTTGATCTCACCGTCGCGTCGGCGCCGCGCCCGCGCGCCTAGAATCGTTTTTTTTCACGAGGAACAGAAGACATGGAACACACCCTGCCGCCCCTGCCGTACCCCATCGACTCGCTCGCGCCGCACTACTCGAAGGAAACGCTGGAGTATCACCACGGCAAGCACCACAAGGCGTACGTGGACAACCTGAACAAGCTGCAGGTGGGCACGGAGTTCGAGAACATGCCGCTGGAGGACATCGTGCGCAAGTCGCAAGGTGGCATCTACAACAACTCGGCGCAGATCAGGAACCACACCTTCTTCTGGAACTGCATGAAGCCGCAAGGCGGCGGCGAGCCCACCGGCGCGCTGGCCGATGCCATCAACAAGAAGTGGGGCGGCTACGCCCAGTTCAAGGACGCGTTCGTCAAGTCCGCCGTGGGCAACTTCGGCTCGGGCTGGACCTGGCTGGTGAAGAAGGCCGACGGCAGCGTCGACATCGTCAACACCGGCGCCGCCGGCACGCCGCTGACCACCGCCGACAAGGCGCTGCTGACGGTGGACGTGTGGGAGCATGCGTACTACATCGACTACCGCAACGCCCGCCAGAAGTTCGTGGAGACCTTCTGGGACAAGCTGGTGAACTGGGACTTCGCGGCGAAGAATTTCGGTTGAAGCCCATCACCGGGGGAAGAGGTACGAGCCATCGGGCCTCTTCGCCAGGTAGAGCGTGACGAGGGCTGCCTGTACGCTCCTCAGGCGCAAGACCTCGAGTGCTGCTATCACGCGTGGAGCGTCGTCGCGCGTATGGGCGACGTAGTCCGGGTAGATCGCGCGCCCTCGCTTGTCGTCCCAGTGCGACCATTTCCGCCGCACCGAGGTGTCGCCGATCCGCTCTCCCTTTCTCAACGCGGCCGCATAGACGTAGATCTCCCTGAGTTGGGTTGCGAGCTGCACTTCACCGGCGAGCGTGAGGCAAGCGCAAACGTCCTTGCCCGACAGGGCGCGAAGTGCTGGATTGCTCCACCCACCACGGAAACCTTCTTCGCTGGGGAGTTGAAGTACCGCGGCATAGAGGCGCGCCATCGCCGGGTCGACTTGCGCAAGCGTGGCCGGGTCCGTCGCGTCGTAGGTATGCTCGGGCGTACCCGGGAGAAGCCGCAGCCGCAGGTGGGCGCTCCAGGAGCCATCGGGATTGGCCACCTGGGTGTGGGGGCCTTGCTCTGCTTGCCGCGCTGAGACCTTGGTCACGAGGCTGGGGCCCACGCTCCAAAGGGCACGCGGCGGCGGCACCGCTGCCGTTTGGATGATCGCGCCGGCCCGTTCGGTTAGCAGCTGCGGCGACGCCTGACGGATACGCTCGCGCAGGATGTCGAACAGTTGCTGGACGTCGGCCGATTGCTGCGGGCCGGGTTGGTAGATGTTCATCCCGCTCTTCATGAATGCTTCTGCCGTGTAGGGCTTCGCCAGGCCCAATCGTGCGAGCAGATTGGTAACCGCTTCAGGCTGGCCGGGACCGTGCAGATAGGTTTCGACGACCGCGCGAATCCTGCCGAGCGGATGGCTCCCGGTGTCCAGGTTCCCCTTGCCCAATGCGCTGTGGATGCTCTCGACCCATCGGCCATCCTGCACGCGCAGCGCTTCGCGCAGAGCCGACATCTCCTCCTCGAACCGTTCACACCAGCCGGTGAAGCGGTGGCCGGCCTTTTCGAACCCCGACGACAGGCGGGCGCGGACCTCACCGGGCGACGCCAGGACCGCCGTGGCCCAGGAGTCCAGCTCCCGGCATGCGCCGTCGCGTTCGACCCGTGCGCGAACACAAGGCAGCGCAACCCCCGTGCACGCCACGAGCGCGAGTTCACCGGGCCGCAAGCGGCGCTCGATGCCGGTGAGCCTGAGCAGTGCCCACAACCGCTCGCGTGCCGGCGATTCCGGCAGCCCTTGCTCGCACAGCAGCACCGCGCAGTCCCCGGCCACGTCCAGGGCCGCGCTGAAGTGGCGGTCGCTGTCCGACCCTTGGGCCACCAGCTGCGCAGCGATGTCCTGGAGCGCGCTTGCCTGGTCGTCGGGCAGTCGTCGCGCGAGCTCCAGGACGGCCCGCCGCAGTTGCTGGAACCCGTCGGCACCGCGCTGGAGATCGACCCATATGTCGCGCAGCAACGGGTCGACGTTTGCCGCTGCTGCCGCAGAGCCCGTTGCCCGCGTGCTCGCGATCATCTCGAGGGCCTGCGCACGCAAGCGGCTGCGCAGCGGTTCTTCGGCGGGCGGCAATGCTCCCCACAAGGCCCCGAGCCACATGCAGCGCTTGCGCAGGGTGTCGCCGTCGGCGTTGGCTCGCGGCAGCCGGTGGATCACGCCTGACAGCCAGGCAACCGCGGCGCGATCGAACCGAAGGCTGTCGAGGGCCCCGCCCTTGACCCGCGGGCCGCCGGCCGCTTCCAGGCGGATTTGCGCGAAGACCCTCAATGCGGTGTTCGCTGCGACGCCGGCGATCGCCCGCGCGAGGAGATCGTCGTTCGCGCCGGGCAGCCCTGGAAGGACCTCGACGCAGTGCGCCGCAGCCTGCTCGGCCAGCTCGAACCAGGGCCCGTCGAACCGTGCTTCGCCGGCGAGCCGCAGCACCGTGCCAAGTGCACCGTACATCGCGACGAGACTCTCCGCGCCGGCGCCGCCCGGCACCCCGGCGAGTGCGCGAATCCGGTCGAACATTTTCGTTGCGAGTGCGTACGCCTCGTTGCGCGGCAACGATCGCACGTACTGCTCGATGCAGGCGAAGCCGGCTTGCGTGTCGCGCGCTTCGGCGCAAGCATGCAACAACGTCGAGGCCTTGGCGCCGATGCTGTCGACGAGTTGGGCGCGCTGGCGTGGGTCCGCGACGTGCGCCGCCGCCTCGCCGGCCAGGTTGTAGTAGAAGAGAAGCGCGTCCTCCGTGAGGCGCCCTGCCCGTGCGGCCAAGGCAACTTGCCGATGCCCTGCACCAGCATGTCCAGGTCGCCATGCATGACCTCGGGCGCAATCTGGCCCGCCGATGCGAAGGCAAAGCGCAGCTGGTCGCGCGCGAGATCGGAATCGGGGTGGTTGGAGGCCCAGGCCAGGTGGCATTCCAGTTCGACGCGCTTGTCGACCGCGACCGCTGCGATTGACCTGGAGAAAGCGCCGAACGGCACGCCCATCTTCAGGAACGACGCCAGGCAACTGCGGCAAACCTGTGCGGCAAGGGCGGACCGTTCGGGGCTGACGGGTGCTTGCCGCAGCACCAGGCCCAGCGCGCAGTACAGGGAAGCGAGCGAAGCGCCGTCCCCGGGCTGGGACGCGCCGCCGGTGAGGAACTCGATTTGCCGGGCCATGTCCCGCGCGATGTCGATCGAGTGGTGCGGGGGCAGCAGTGCTGCGTAGTCCGCGAGGACGTTGAACGCGGTGCCGTGCCGGCTGCGGTCCAGGCAGGCCCCGGCGGCTTGCATGACTTCGGCCTCGGTCGGCGTCCTGCCGTTCTCGGTGATGGATGCAAAGTCCGCGAGGGGGCCGCCGCCCGCAGCGGCGCTGCTCTTGCCATCGCTCGCGCCGGAGGGCGCGGGCCGGATGTGCATGGTCACGAGAGTGGGCGACTTCACGTCCAAGGCTGTCTCCTGTCATTCGACAACCCGTTCGTGGCCGCCACGGCCCGCGCGTTCCGCCCCCTATCGGCTGTGCCTACTTTCGAAAGGGCGGGCCGGCAAGGCGTGCCCCCGCCTTGATCCCCTTCTTGGCAAACCACCCCTTGTTCATCTCGAGCACGTAGCGCACGGGCTCGGTGGAGCAGTGCGACTCCAGCGTCTGCGGTGCCATCTCGTCGATGTTGACGATGCGCCCGTCGTCGGCGACGAAGGCGATGGACAGCGGCAGCAACGTGTTCTTCATCCAGAAGCACTGCTGCGACGGCTGCTCGAACACGAAGAGCATGCCCTCGTGCTGCGGCATCTCCTTGCGGAACATGAGGCCGGTGGCGCGCTCGTCGGGGGCGCTGGCCACCTGGGCATCGATCTGGTGCATGCCCGCGGAGAGCTTGACGCGGGGCAGGTTCACCTGCGGCGACTGGGCGGATGCGGCCGCCACGAACAGGGCGGCGGCGAGGGCGAATGCTGCTTTCATGCGCGCTATTGTGTGTGTGCCAACAAAAATGCCCGCACGAGGCGGGCATCGGCAACCGGCGTCAGCCGATCACTTCTTTTCGGCGCTGGCCTTGGCCTTGGCCTTCTTGGCCTTCTTTTCCTTCTTTTCCATCTTCTTCTCGGCCTTCTTCTCGGCCTTGGCTTCCGCCTTGGCGCCCGAAGCGGCAGGCATGGCGCCGCCGGCGTGGGAAGCGGCGAAGGTAGCGCCGGCGAACAGGGTGGCCACGAGGGCGGCGAGCAGCTTGGTCATGACGGAAGGTCCTTTCGAAAGTGAAAACCGTTTGAGTACTCCCCCCAGGCAGGCCGAGGGCTCATCCGTAACGGGCCGCCCGGCCGGCAGGTTGACAGCCCCGCCAAAAACACGAAAGCCCGCGCGGGGCGGGCTTTGCGGGGTTGCCGAAGAAGATTACTTCTTGGCTTCTTCCTTCTTCTCGTCCTTCTTGGCGGCCTTGGCGTCCTTCTTGGCGTCCTTGGCTTCGGCCTTGGCTTCCTTCGCTTCCTTCTTCGCTTCCTTGGCTTCCTTCTTGGCTTCCTTGGCGTCCTTCTTCGCTTCCTTGGCTTCGGCCTTGGCTTCCTTGGCTTCCTTCTTGGCGCCGGAGGCGGCGGACGCGGCAGGCTTGGCGCCGGAAGCGGCGGGCATGGCACCGCCGGCGTGCGAGGCGGCGAACACGGAGCCGGCGAACAGGGCGGCGACGAGGGTGGCGAGGAGCTTGGTCATGACGTTTTCCTTCAGGTGTGAGGTCAATGTTTTTTCGAAAAAACGCCTGCCGCACATCGGCAGGCCCTGACGCCAACGCGCGGCCAGCTCATCCGGTTGACAAGCCTGTGTTTGCGCAAGGTGCCAGACAGTTTCGCGGCTAGAATCCCCGGGTTTACCCCCGAAGAGACACGCCAACTCCATGTACCAGCACATCAAGGTGCCCAGCCAGGGCCAGAAGATCACCGTCAACGCCGACACGTCCCTGAACGTGCCCGACGAGCCCATCATCCCCTACATCGAGGGCGACGGCACCGGCATGGACATCACCCCGGTGATGCTGAAGGTCGTGGACGCGGCCGTGGCCAAGTCGTACGGCGGCAAGCGCAAGATCCACTGGATGGAGATCTACGCTGGCGAGAAGTCCACCAAGGTGTACGGCCCGGACGTGTGGCTGCCCGACGAGACCCTGCAGGTCGCGCGCGAGTACGTCGTCTCGATCAAGGGCCCGCTGACCACCCCCGTGGGCGGCGGCATCCGCTCGCTGAACGTGGCGCTGCGCCAGGAGCTGGACCTCTACGTGTGCCTGCGCCCCATCCAGTACTTCAAGGGCGTGCCCTCGCCGGTGAAGGAGCCGGAGAAGACCAACATGGTCATCTTCCGCGAGAACTCCGAGGACATCTACGCCGGCATCGAGTACGAAGCCAACACCGACAAGGCCAAGAAGGTCGTCGACTTCCTCGTCAAGGAGATGGGCGTCAAGAAGATCCGCTTCCCCGCCACGTCGGCCATCGGCATCAAGCCGGTGTCGGTCGAGGGCACCACGCGCCTGGTGCGCAAGGCCTTCCAGTACGCCATCGACAACGACAAGCCCAGCGTCACGCTCGTGCACAAGGGCAACATCATGAAGTTCACCGAGGGTGGCTTCCGTGACTGGGGCTACGAGCTCGCCAAGAAGGAGTTCGGCGCGGTCGAGATCGACGGCGGCCCGTGGTGCAAGTTCAAGAACCCGAAGACCGGCAAGGACATCATCGTCAAGGACGTGATCGCCGACGCCTTCCTGCAGCAGATCCTGCTGCGCCCGGCCGAGTACAGCGTGATCGCCACGCTCAACCTCAACGGCGACTACATCTCCGACGCGCTGGCCGCGCAGGTGGGCGGCATCGGCATCGCCCCCGGCGCCAACCTGAGCGACACGGTCGCGATGTTCGAAGCCACGCACGGCACGGCGCCCAAGTACGCCGGCAAGGACTACGTCAACCCCGGCTCCGAGATCCTCTCGGCCGAGATGATGCTGCGCCACATGGGCTGGAAGGAAGCCGCGGACCTGATCATCAGCTCCATGGAGAAGGCCATCCTCAGCAAGAAGGTGACCTACGACTTCGCGCGCCTGATGGAAGGGGCCACGCAGGTCAGCTGCTCGGGCTTCGGCCAGGTGATGATCGAGAACATGTAAGGCGAAAGCCGCACATCCAGTGAAAAAGCCGCCCGAGGGCGGCTTTTTCGTTGGTTCGAGGAAAGGCTGGTTATTTGTAGTCCGAGTGCCCGATCGCGTGGAACTGCGGGGCACGCACCTTGGGCTGGCGCGGCGGGCGTTCGACGCCGGCGTCGCGGGTCTTGATTTCACCCGGCTCGGCCACGATGTTCTGTGCCAGCTGGCCCTTCGGGCCCTGCATGATGTCGAAGGTGACGCGCGAGCCCTGCTTGAGCGTCTTGAACCCGTCCATCGCGATCGCGCTGAAATGCGCGAACACATCCGATCCGCCGCCGTCGGGCTCGATGAAGCCGAACCCCTTGGCATCGTTGAACCATTTCACTGTACCGGTGGCCATTTCTTTCTCGCCCCTATAGTTCCCTCAAACCTATTAGGTAGTGTCCCGTATCGGGCACGGCGCTGTCAACATTTTCACTTACGGGAAACGGCCGATAGACGAACGGATTCATTGCTCGCGCGCGCGGCGGGCGGTGTGGCGAAAAATGGGGTTGCTTGAATGTGGCGCATGTGGCTCCAAATCCAGCTAGCTAGAATGATTTTCATGGCCAGTCAGACACCCACACCCCCACCGGTCGCACCGAAAGGCAAGCCGATGGAGGACGACGGCGGGTCCGTGGTCGCCGAGAAGCAGCTCCAGAAGACCAAACCCCCCCAGATGTACCAGGTCGTCATGCTCAATGACGACTACACCCCGATGGAGTTCGTCGTGGTGGTGATCCAGGAGTTCTTCAACAAGGACAAGGAGACGGCCACGCAGATCATGCTCAAGATCCACCTTGACGGAAAAGGGGTTTGCGGCGTCTATTCCAAGGACGTGGCGGCCACGAAAGTGCACCAGGTGCAGGACGCCGCCCGGCAGGCGGGGCACCCCTTGCAGTGTTTGAGTGAACCGGTGGAGTAAACGGGGCTCGAAGGAAGCAGTAAAGTTTTGAAGCAGCAAAGGCAGAAGGAATTCAGATGATTGCCCAGGAACTGGAAGTCAGCCTCCACATGGCGTTCGTGGAAGCGCGTCAGCAGCGCCACGAATTCATCACGGTGGAGCATCTGTTGCTGGCCCTGCTGGACAATCCCAGCGCGGCCGAGGTGCTGCGTGCATGCAGCGCCAACATCGACGACCTGCGCAAGTCGCTGTCCAATTTCATCAAGGACAACACCCCGCAGGTCGCCGGCACCGACGACGTGGACACCCAGCCCACGCTGGGTTTCCAGCGCGTGATCCAGCGCGCCATCATGCACGTGCAGAGCACGGGCAACGGCAAGAAGGAAGTGACGGGAGCCAACGTGCTCGTGGCCATCTTCGGCGAGAAGGACTCGCACGCCGTCTACTACCTGCACCAGCAGGGCGTGACGCGGCTTGACGTCGTGAACTACATCGCGCACGGCATCAAGAAGAGCGACCCGCCCGAGCCCGCCAAGGGCGGCGAAAGCCAGGGCGGCGAGCAGGAAGAAGGCGGCGAGAAGAACGAGAAGGCCTCGCCCCTCGAGCAGTTCACGCAGAACCTCAACCAGTCCGCCAAGGACGGCAAGATCGACCCGCTCATCGGCCGCGAGTACGAGGTCGAGCGCGTGATCCAGATCCTGTGCCGCCGCCGCAAGAACAACCCGCTGCTCGTGGGTGAGGCCGGCGTGGGCAAGACGGCGATTGCGGAAGGCCTGGCCTGGCGCATCGTGCAGAAGGACGTGCCGGAGATCCTCGCGGAGTCGCAGGTGTACAGCCTCGACATGGGCGCGCTGCTGGCCGGCACCAAGTACCGCGGCGATTTCGAGCAGCGCCTCAAGGGCGTGCTGCGCGCGCTGAAGGACAAGCCGAACGCCATCCTGTTCATCGACGAGATCCACACGCTGATCGGCGCGGGCGCCGCGTCGGGCGGCACGCTGGACGCGTCCAACCTGCTCAAGCCGGCCCTGTCGCAGGGTTCGCTCAAGTGCATCGGCGCGACGACGTTCACCGAGTACCGCGGCATCTTCGAGAAGGACGCGGCGCTGTCCCGTCGCTTCCAGAAGGTGGACGTGGTGGAGCCGACGATCGAGCAGACGGTGGAAATCCTCAAGGGCCTGAAGAGCCGCTTCGAGGAGCACCACAGCGTCAAGTACGCGGCCACCGCCCTGCAGGCGGCCGCGGAGCTGAGCGCCAAGTACATCAACGACCGCCACCTGCCCGACAAGGCCATCGACGTCATCGACGAGGCCGGCGCGGCGCAGCGCATCCTGCCCGCGGGCAAGCGCAAGAAGACCATCTCCAAGGCCGAGGTGGAGGAGATCGTCGCGAAGATCGCGCGCATCCCGCCCGCGAGCGTGAGCAACGACGACCGCGGCAAGCTCGCCAACCTCGAGCGTGACTTGAAGAGCGTGGTGTTCGGCCAGGACAAGGCGCTCGAAGTGCTCGCCGCCTCGGTGAAGATGGCGCGCTCGGGCCTGGGCAAGGCCGACAAGCCGATCGGCAGCTTCCTGTTCTCCGGCCCCACGGGCGTCGGCAAGACGGAAGCGGCCAAGCAGCTGGCCTACATCATGGGCATCGACCTGATCCGCTTCGACATGTCGGAGTACATGGAGCGCCATGCCGTGAGCCGCCTGATCGGCGCGCCCCCGGGCTACGTGGGCTTCGACCAGGGCGGCCTGCTCACCGAGGCCATCACCAAGAAGCCGCACGCGGTGCTGCTGCTCGACGAGATCGAGAAGGCGCACCCGGACATCTTCAACGTGCTGCTGCAGGTGATGGACCACGGCACGCTGACGGACAACAACGGGCGCAAGGCGGACTTCCGCAACGTGATCATCATCATGACCACGAACGCGGGCGCCGAGAGCCTGAACAAGGCCGTCATCGGCTTCACCACGGCGCGCGAGCAGGGCGACGAGATGGCCGACATCAAGCGGCTGTTCACGCCCGAGTTCCGCAACCGCCTCGACGCCATCGTGTCGTTCAAGGCGCTGGACGAGCAGATCATCCTGCGCGTGGTCGACAAGTTCCTGCTGCAGCTGGAGACGCAGCTGGCCGAGAAGAAGGTGGAGGTCACCTTCACCGACAAGCTGCGCAAGCACCTTGCCGTGAAGGGCTTCGACCCGATGATGGGTGCGCGCCCGATGCAGCGCCTGATCCAGGACACGATCCGTCGTGCGCTGGCCGACGAGCTGCTGTTCGGTCGCCTGACCGAAGGCGGGCGCCTGACGGTGGACCTCGACGACAAGGACGAGGTGCTGCTGGACATCCAGCCGCTGCCCAAGAAAGAGGGCAAGCCGAGGCCCGAGCCGGAAGAGATTTCTTCCGACGGGCAGTAAAAAAAGCCGCCTTCAAGGCGGCTTTTTCGTTGGCGCGCTGCGGCTTACTTCCCGTCCTTGTCGAAGTCACCCGGCATCGCCCGCTCCACGCGGTCCCAGCCGGCGCGCGCTGCGCCCTTGGCTTCTTCCCAACTCAGGCGCGACTTGCCCTTCACGCGGTCCCACTCGTTGCGCATGCTCGGCTCGCGCTTGTCCCACGTCTCGCCCGATGCGCGGGCGCGTTCCCACTCCGTGTAGCCGGTGCGGTAGGCGGGGGCGTAGTCGTCGAAGGTGTAGTCCTTCTTGTAGCTGGGGTCCTTCGTGTAGTTGTCGCGCCAGTAGCTGTCTTCGGCGGTGGGGTTCACGCGTTCGGCCGCGTGCTTGCCGCCCAGGCCGCCGGCGACCGCGCCGGCCGCACCGCCAACCACCGTGCCCACCGGGCCCGCCACGGAGCCGATGGCCGCACCGGCCGCCGCGCCCGCGGCCGCGCCGCCGGCGACGCCGCCGGGATGGGCACCGGGTTCACCGGTGATGGGGTCGCGGTTGGAAGGATTCTTGTCGCTCATTTCACTCTCCTTTGGTTCGTGGGTCAGTCCATCAAGGAAGCAGGCACCTTGCCGCCGTTTTCCTCGAGCTTCTTCATCACCTGCTTGTGCAGCCAGATGTTCATCGCGGCGCTGTCGCCCTTGTCGCCGGTGTAGCCCAGCTCGTCGGCGAGCTCCTTGCGCTCGGCAAGGCTCGACTCCATGCCGACCAGCTTCATCAGGTCGACGATGGAGGTGCGCCAGTTGAGTTTCTGCGGGTTCTTCTGCGCCATGTCGTCGAGCACCTTCTCGATGTCGACACGCTGCATTGTGGCGGCCCCGGCGCCCATGGCGGGGCTCGTCTGGGCCTGCGCCTGCGGCTGGGGCGCGCTGGGCGTCTGCGTTGCGCCGGCCTGCGGGGCCGACGGCTGCGCGGCCTGCGTGTTGCGATGCAGGATCTTGTCGAAGATGCGGCCGAGGATGCTCATGCGGTGTTCTCCTTGGTTGTTCAGTGTTGTTGCTGTTCGAGGCGTGCCTGCTGCACCTCCTGTTCGATGGCAGGCAGGCTGTCGCCGAGCATGCGGTCGGCGTCGTCGCCGAGCAGGCCCTGGGGGGTGAGCTGGTTGACGATCTCGGGCAGTGCGGCCGCGAGGTCCTGCTTCACTTCCTGCTCCGGCACGCCGAGTTGCTGCGACAGCCGCGTGAGCTCGTTCTGGCCGATCACTTCCTCGACGGCGCGCTCGTCGATCACCTCGTTGTCGCCGGTCGCGACCCACGACGCGGTCTGGCGCGAGTAGCCCTTTTCCTGGAAGCGCTTGAGGACCGCGCCCACGCCGCCGTTGCGCTGGATCCATTGCATGGCGTAGGGCAGCAGCATCGCGACGATGGCGCCGCGGCCGCCCAGCCCCGCGCGCCCCAGGGCACCGCCACCCATGCGGCGGCCGAGGATGGCGCCGAGCAGCGGGCCCAATATCAGCTTGTTCATTCGTGCTCCTGTTCGAAGATCGTCTTATCTTCGTCAGGCAAGCACGGCCGCGGCGTCAGTGCGCGGCCTACGTCGACGTCAGCCGCTTCGGCTCAACAATTTCTCGATGGCCTTCCAATGCCTGGGCTCGACAGGCGTGATCGAGAGCCGGTTGCCACGCTTGAGCACGAGCATGTCTTCCAGCTCCGGTCGTTCGCGCATTTGGGCGAGGGAGACCAGCGGAATCTTCTTCACGATCTGCACATCCACGAGCATCCAGCGCGGCTCTTCCTTCGTCGCCTTCGCGTCGTAGTACTTGGACTTCCTGTCGAACTGGGTGGGGTCGGGGTAGGGCGTGGACGCGACCTTCGCGATCCCCGCGATGCCGGGCTCCGGGCAGCTCGAGTGGTAGAACAGCACGCCGTCGCCCACCCGCATCTGGTCGCGCATGAAGTTGCGCGCCTGGTAGTTGCGCACGCCGGTCCACGGCACCGTCTTCTTCGGCGCCGCGAGCGCGTCGTCGATGGACACCTCGTCGGGTTCGGACTTCATCAGCCAGTAGTTCATTGCTTTGCTCGTGCCTTGTGCAGGCCGGAATAGTAAGCGGCGCGCGCCTCGTCGCCCTTGGCCCGGTAGAGATGCGCCAGCTCCTCGAACACATACTCGTCCGGCTCGCCAGCGGCCGCGTTCTCGCGCTCCAGGGCGAGCTGCATCGCGAGGGCCTCGTCGTCGCGCTTCAGCGCGCGCAGGGTCCACGCGACCATCCACCTGGCGACGCGGATCGAACGCGCATTGCCGGACTGTTCGCGCAGGGCAAGCGCCTGGCGGAACTCGGCGAGCGCTTCGTCGTAGCGGCCCAGCTGGTGCAAGGCGTAGCCGATGTTGTTGCGCACCGAAGCCTGCCACCGCTGCGCCGCGGGCTGCTGCGAGGCGAGCACGACGGCGAGCGCCTCGCGGCCCCACTTCAGCTGGTCAGCCGGTGCCGTGTCGAGGAAGGCGAACATGTGGATCGCGTCGATCGCGAGCGCGTCGAGCGCGCCGGCGCGGGCGATGTCCAGCGACTTCTGGAAAGCCGCGCGCGCCGTCGCCACCGCTTCCGGCGTCTGCGACTCCTTCGGGTGCGTCGCGGACGACCAGGTGCGGCCCAGCTCCAGCCAATAGCGGGCCTGCGCCTCGGGCCCGGAGCGAGCGATGGCGGGCTCGATGACACGCAGCACCTCGCGCGCGCGAACGAAGTCCTTGCGGATGCCGTACGTGCGCGCGATCTGCGTCTGCAGGACGAGCACGTCGTCGCCTTGCGCGGTAGCGAGCGCATCGCGGAAGCGCTGTTCGCTCACCTCCGGCTTGGAGAAATCCCAAAGGGGCGCAACGTCGATCACCATTGCCAGCCTCCGAACCTCAACCCGTCGCGGGCCTCCAGCCGCACGCCTTCGTTCCACTTCGCCATGCGCTCGGAACGCGCGAACGAGCCCACCTTGAGCTGCCCCGCATTCCAGCCGGTGGCGAGGTGCACGATCGTCACATCCTCGGTCTCGCCGGAACGCGCGGAGACGATCGCGCGGTAACCTGCGGCGCGAGCGGCATCGAGCGCCGCACGCGTCTCGGTGATCGTCCCCGCCTGGTTCGGCTTGACCAGCACGCAGTTGCAGGCGCCCACCGCAGCCGCGTGCGAAACGCGCGAGGCGTTCGTCACGAGGTAATCGTCGCCGACGACTTGAACGCGGCCGCCCACGGCACGCGTGAACTTCACGAGGCCGTCTTCGTCGTCCTCGGCCAGCGGGTCTTCGATGGACACGATGGGGTACTTCTCCACCCACCGCACGAGTTTCTCGCACAGCGCATCGGAGTCCAGCTCCACGTCCTCCAGCGCCAGCTTGTAGCGCCCGCCGTGTCCGAATTCGGAAGACGCGATGTCGAGTGCGATCGACACGTCGCGGCCCGGCACCAGCTTCGCGCGTTCGATGGACTCGACGAGCGCATCCAGCGCCTCCTCGTTGCGCGTGAACGCGGGCCACCAGCCGCCTTCGTCGGCCACGCCCGCGAGCGAACCGCGCTCCCGCATCAGTTCGCCCGCGCAGCGGTACACCTCCGCCGTCATCTCCAGCGCCTGCTGGAACGACGTGGCGCCATTGGCGATGACCATGAAGTCCTGCACGTCGACGCGCCGCCCGGCGTGCGCGCCGCCGCCGAAGACCTGGATCTGCGGAACCGGCAGCACGGCCTCGTCCGCACCGGCAAGGTAGCGCCACAGCGGCATGCGTGCGCAAGCCGCGGCCGCATGCAGCACCGCCATCGACGTGGCGATCAGCGTATTGCCACCCAGCCGCGATTTGTTCGGCGTGCCATCCAGCGCCACCAGCGCCGCGTCGATGCCGGCCTGGTCCCGCACGTCGCGCCCCGCCAGCAGCGGCGCGATCTCGCGCGACACGGCGGCCAGCGCCTGCTGCACGTCGAGGCCACCGAACCGCGCCCCGCCATCGCGCAACTCCACCGCCTCGCGCGTGCCGCGCGACGCGCCCGCCGGCGCGATGCCGATCCCATGCGTGCCGTCTTCGTTGGTGACTTCCACTTCCACCGTGGGACGCCCACGCGAATCCCAGACCCGGCGGGCCGCAACCTGCGCGATCTTCATCCGGCCAGTTCCTTGCGCCAGTGCGACGCCACCTCGTGCGGCGAGTGCAGCGGGAACACGATGATGGGGATGGCGCCGTTGCGCACGCGCTCGCGGCGGTCCTCGGCGAGGTATTCCACCGGCGACTTGCCGTCCACGCGAGCGAGCGTCAGCGCCGGGAGCAGAGAGCCAACGCGGCGCTCCAGCGCGTTCTGCGGCTCCCAGTCCACGTGCAGCAGGTACGCGTCCACGAAGGCGTCGAAGGACTCCAGCAGCACGCTGGCGAGCTCGGGCACGTGCACGGCCTTGAGCACGAAGTGGTTCAGGCAGAACGCCACGTCGAACGCCGGGTCGCCGAACCATGCGCATTCCGCGTCCAGCAGCACCGGGCCGTTCGGCCCGAGCAGGATGTTCTTGGGGCTGACGTCCCCGTGCACGAGAACGCGCCGCGTCTCGGCGGTGCGATGCACCAGCTGCGCCAGCTTGTCAGCGAGCGCAGGGTGGGCCTTCGCGGTCTCGAGCAGGTAGGGCTCGAGGCGGATCGCGTGGAAATTCGCATCGGTCGCAAAGCGCCGCGCGACGTCCGGGTCGTCCGCAGTCGCGGCGTGCACGCGGCCGAGCAGCGCACCCACTTGCGCGGCAACGTTGGGGTCGACGCGGCCCGCAAGCAGGTCCGCCTTCCAGTTGCGGTACTCGGGGCCGAGGAACTCCATCACGAAGCTCTTGCTCGCCTCGTCCTGCCCCAGGACGCGCGGCACGTGGCCGGGCGCGATGGCGTCCACGGCCTTGAGGTAAGCGATCTCGGAGAACACGCGTTCCACCGGCACGAGCCACTCCTTGGCCACCTTCAGCTTCGGCAGCGCCTGCTTGACGCAGTAGCTGCCCGAGCGCAGGTCCACACGGTAGATGCCGGAGGAGACGCCGCCGGCCAGCGCCGTGGCGTGCACGTCCTCGGCCGGGGCGGCCAGCCCCAGCGCCAGGAAGATGTGCCGCATGGCGGCGGCATCGTGCGACAAGTCCACGTAGGCCATGCGGGGCATTATGGCGATGCCAAAATGAAATCCATGAACAAATTGCAAGTCGCGGTGATGGGTGCGGGCGCGGTCGGCTGCTACTTCGGCGGCATGCTCGCGCGGGCGGGGCATGACGTGACGCTGGTCGCGCGACCGCAGCACGTGGAGGCGATCAGCCGCGACGGGCTGCGGATGGAGACGCGCACCTTCGATGAATACGTTCGCCTGAAGGCAGTGCCGGATGCGCAAGGCGCGAAAGGTGCGGACGTCGTGCTCTTCTGCGTGAAGTCGATGGACACCGAGGAAGCCGGCCGCCAGCTCAGGCCGCACCTGCGGCCGGACACGCTGGTGCTGTGCCTGCAGAACGGCGTGGACAACGCCGACCGCTTGCGCACCGTGCTGCCGGACCACGCCGTCGCCGCCGCCGTCGTGTACGTCGGCACCGAGATGGCCGGCCCCGGCCACCTCAAGCACCATGGCCGCGGCGAGCTGATGATCGAGCCGTCGGCGCGCAGCACCGAATTCGCCCAGGCGCTCAACGACGCCAAGGTGCCGACGCAGGTTTCCGACAACGTGCGCGGCGCGCTGTGGGTGAAGCTGATCCTCAATTGCGCGTACAACGCGGTCTCCGCCATCGCGCAGCGGCCGTACGGCGAGAACGTCAAGGGCGTCGGTATCCTCGACGTCATGCGCGACGTGGTCGACGAGTGCAAGGCCGTTGCCAGGGCGGAGGGCGTCACGCTGGCCGGCGACCCCGACGCCGCCATCCGCGCCATCATGGAGACGATGCCGGGGCAGTACTCCTCCACCGCGCAGGACCTTGCGCGTGGCAAGCCGAGCGAGATCGACTACCTCAATGGCCTGATCGTCAAGCGCGGCGAGGCGCTGGGCATCCCGACCCCCGCGAATCGCGTGTTGTGGGCGCTGGTGAAGCTGATCGAGACCAAGCCGAAGCCCTGAGCCGCCGCGTCACCCCGGGCTTGACCCGGGGTCCATGGCGGCGAGTCGAGCCGTCTTCACTTGTTCCCCTTCGCATTCACGGACCCGATCGCCGAGATCTCCTGCCGGATCTTCGGCTGCCCCCAGTAGTTCACCTGGCCCACGCCGGACACGACCACACGCAGGTCGTCCGTCACCCACACGTCGGCGTTGCCCACGCCGCTGATGACCACGGTGCCCTGCACGGCTTTCATCTTGTCGGCCGTGACCTTGCCCTTGCCGGACATGTGCAGCTGCAGCTCGTCCACCGCGCCGCCGCCGAGCACGCCTTCGCCGGCGCCGGAGATGTTGAAGCGCAGCTGCTTGGCATTGACCTGCGCGAGCTTCACTTCGCCCGCGCCCGAGATGTCCACGCGCAGGTTGTCGGCGCGGATGGGCCCGCGCGCCGCGATGTCGCTCGCCCCGGAAATCGTCAGGCGCGAGATCTCGCGCATCTGCACGCGCAGCTGCACCGGCTCGCGGTTCCAGAACTTCCAGTCGTCCTCCGTCGAGATATCGAGGCGGCCGCTCTTCGACAGGTGCAGCTGGACCTTCGCCCGCACGCCGTCCTCTCCCACGATGGTGACCTCGTCGCGCGGCCCCTGCGTCAGGTCCACGCGCGCGTTGCCCGAGATGCTCAGGCGGTCGAACGGGCCGGGCGTGAGCGTCTGCTGGCTCGGTTGCGCGTGGGCCGCTGCGGCCGACAGTGCCGCGAGGAGGAGAAGAAGGCGACGTTTCATAGCGATTGCTCCCGCAGTTTCCTGCTGACCTCGCGGCTGGCCGTGATGCGCGTGCCGTCACGCATCTGCACCACGAGCTGCGAGGACTCGTTGGGTTTCATGGACTGCACGAACTCCAGGTTGACGATGCAGCCTCGGTGCAGCTTGAGGAAGCGCTGCGGGTCCAGCTGCTGCTCGAAGCTCGTGATGGGCAGGCGCACCAGGTAGCTCTGGCCGCGGCTCGTGATCGACGTGTACTTGCTGTCGGACTGCAGCAGCTCGATGGTGTCCACCGCGACGGGGATGATCATCCCGCGGTCGCGCACCAGGATGCGCGTGAGCCGCTGCGGCTCGCGCACCTGTTCGAGCGCTTCGAGCGGCGGTGCCTCGCTGCGCGAGAGCGCGTGGTCCACGGCCTCGTCGAAGCGTTCGCGCGAGAAGGGCTTGAGCAGGTAGTCGGCGGCGTGCAGTTCGAAGGCGGCGAGCGCGTGCTCGTCGTACGCGGTGGTGAAGATCACGGCCGGCTTCAGGCCCGCATCGCGAACGCCGCGCAGCACCTGCAGGCCGTTGAGGGCGGGCATCTCGATGTCGAGCAGCACGAGCTGGGGCTCGAGGTCCTTGATGGTCTGCAATGCGCTTTCGCCGTCGGCGCAGGTTGCGACGAGCTTGAGCGACGGGGTGTCGTGCACCCAGTCCGCCAGCGCTTCGGCGGCGAGCGGCTCGTCTTCGGCGATGAGGGTGGTGATTGTGGTCATGCGGGTTGCGGAATCCACAGGTCGACGCGGAAGCCCGCGTCGGGCGCCGTCGAGATCGACATGCGCGCGCGGCCGCCGAAGTCCAGCGCGAAGCGGCGGCGTAGCGCGGACAGCCCGATGCCGCTGCGTCCCTCGGCTGCATCGAGCTTCGAAGGGTCGCACCCGGCGCCGTCGTCCTGCACGCACAGGTGCAGCACGCCTTCGGCGGCATCGCGCTCACTGACGATGCCCACGCGGCCGCCTTGCTTGCGCGGCGCCACGCCGTGCACGATGGCGTTCTCCACCAGCGGCTGCAGCGTGAGCGGTGGCACTTCGTCCTGCAGCGTGTCGGGGTCGAGCGACCAGTCCACCTGCAGGCGCGGGCCGAGGCGCAGCGACTCGAGCGCGAGGTAGTTGCGCACGAAGTCCAGCTCGTCCTGCAGGCTCACGCGGTCCTTCGCCTCGCGCTGCGTCGCGAGCACGTAGCGCAGCATGTCGCTGAACTGGTGCAGGGCCTGCTCCGCGCGCTGCGGGTCCTTGCGCGTGAGCACGATCACCGAGTTGAGCGTGTTGAACAGGAAGTGCGGGTTGAGCTTGCCCGTGATGGCGGCGAGCTCGGCGCGCGCCAGGTCCGCTTCGGCCTGCGCGGCAGCGATCAGCCCGGCGCGGGCACGGCGGGCCTGCAGCACGGCCGTGAAGCCGATGGCGATGCCCGCATAGACGACCAGCCCGACGATCTCGCGCGACAGCAGCGCCTTGCGCAGGTTGGCGCCGGCGTGCTCGGGGCCGAAGGCGAGCCACAGGCCGGCGAAGTCCAGCAGTTGCCACGCCGCGCCGAAGAGCAGCGCGGCGCCGGTGTGCGCCGCGACCAGCGCGGGCAGCGACAGCGCGCGGGCGTCGAGCCAGCGCACCCAGGGGAAGAGCAGGGCGCCCAGCAGGGCCGCGGGCCAGAGCGCCCAGGTTGCCTGGTAGATCGCCTCCCAAGCGGACCAGGTGCCCCGCTGGGTGTCGAGGTTGGCCAGGATGTGCAGCAACCAGGCGAGGACGCACCCGCCCACGTACGCCCATGTGACGCGGGTGGTGGAGGCGGGGTCCTTGGGGTGCATGGTCGGGATGCTATAGGCGCTTTCCGTTCGCGGCCGCGACCTTGCGACGAATTGCAGGATGGCTGGGTTGAACCGTCGCAGCCCGGCATGACGTTACGAAACTGCTGCCCAGTTCCTGCGCGAAAGCGCGATCAGCACGATCCCGCCCAGCAGCGGCACGACGTAGACAAGACCCTGCGCCACGGGCTGCAACGCCGGCGCCAGCTTGTCCACGTAATACCGCCCATGCATCGCCAGCAGCAATGGCGCCGCCCACAAAGCGGCGGAGCGCCACGGACCCGCGCCCTCGCCGAGCACCTCCCGCGCCGCCAGCAGGAAGAGCGCCGACCCGATGAACACCAGCGTGAAGAACGTCCCCATGATCGGCTGCGCCTTTCCGAGAACGTCGTGGTTCGCCCAGTACAGCAGCCATGCCAAACACAACACGCCCAGCACCAGCGACATCTTCTTGGCCCGCCCCTGCGCCAGCGAATCCGAGAACGAGACCTCGCGCTTCATCGCCGGCAGCAGCAGGCAGCACAACGGCCCCGTGATCGCATCGACCAGCAGCGTGACCGGGTAGCCCCACGCTTCCACCGCCACTCCCTGCCACATCGCCGCGATGGCGATCGCGAGGTTCATCATCGCCATGTACGCGGTGAACTGCGTCGCCGCCACGCGCGGGTTGGTCACGTCCATCATGATGGCCGTGCGGGTGCCGTACATCAGCCCCTGGAACACCGAATACCAGAAGTTCGCGATCCAGAAGTGCCAGATCAGGCCCGGCAAAGGCGCACCCCCGGGCTCGCGCGGCATCACGTAGCCGGCCTGCTGCAAGATCCACATCAGGTACAGCACCGGGAAGCTCATGCCGAGCATGTACACGGCCAGCGTGCGGCGCCGCCCCCACTTGTCCGAGAGCCAGCCGCCGATGACCATCGCCACGGACGACACCAGCCCCGTCCACAAGGCGAGCGCGCCGACCTCGTCGTCCTTCATGCCGATCTCGACGGCCAGGTTCGACTGCAGCGCGAGCCCGAGTGACATCGCCCCGGCCGGCAGCAGCGCGAAGAAGAGCGCGTAGAACGCACCGCGCGTCCCGATGAACGAGCGGAACGACTCCACCGCGAAGCTTCGCATCTCCTTCGCGGCCGCTCGCCACCGGCTCTCGCCCGGCGCGACCTCCAGCGCCTGCGCCGCGGCCTCCTTCATCGGCAGCACGATGGCACCCGTCACCAGCGAAATCGCCAAGGCCACGAAAACGAAAGTGGTCTGGAACGGCACCCAGTCCAGCAGGAACAACACGCCGCTGCCGCCCAGCGCCTGGCCGACGCCGGCACCCGCGAACATCAACCCGTTCGCCAACCCACGTTCGTCCTCGCCGAGCGTGTTGACGGCCAGCGAATCGATCGCCACGTCCTGCATCGCGCCGAAGCTGTTGTGGATGAACAGGATGACCGTGAACAAGCCCAGCTGCGAGGGCAGCGGGATGGGGATGAGCGCGAGCAGCGTCACCACCATCATCACCTGCGTGAAGAGGATCCAGCCGCGCCGGTGCCCCCAGCGCTTGGAGCGGTAGACGTCGATGAAGGGTCCGACCGCCCACTTGAACGCCCACGGCAGGTAGAACGAAGCGACGAACGCCCCGATCTCCGCCGGCCCCACGCCTTGCCGCCGCAGCTGCGTGGCGATGGCGGTCGCGGCGAAGCCGAGGGGGATGCCCTCGGTGATGTACAGCGCGAAGAAGGCAGTGAGCCGGCCCTTGCGGGTCGCAAGCAGGTCGGGGAGCATGGGGCGCATCGTAACCAAGGGAAGCCTTGGATTCCCGCCTGCGCGGGAATGACGCAGACTCGGGCCCATGAAGCAAGTCGCACTCATCACGGGCGCCGGCACCGGCGTCGGCGCGGCCACCGCGCTGCAGCTCGCCCGCAAGGGCTGGAACATCGTCGTCAACTACTCGCGCAGCGCCGCCGAAGCGCAGGAGAGCGCGGCCGCGTGCCGCGAAGCCGGCGCCGACGTGGTCGTGCAGCAGGGCGACGTCTCGCAGGACGCCGACTGCCGCGCGCTCGCGCAGGCGGCCGTCGACCGCTGGGGCCGCATCGACGCGCTCGTGAACAACGCCGGCATGTCGGTGTTCGGCAAGGACGCGGAGTGGGACGCGCTCGACGCGCAGGCGTTCCAGAAGATCCTCGCCGTCAATACGCTCGGCACCTTCCAGATGGTGCGCGCCTGCCTCGCGCAGCTGAAGGCGGCCAAAGGCTGCGTCGTCAACGTGTCATCGGTGGCCGGCGCGCTCGGCGTCGGCTCGTCGATGCCCTACATCGCCTCCAAGGGCGCGGTGAACTCGATGACGCTCAACATGGCGAAGACGCTCGCACCCGACGTGCGCGTCAACGCGGTCTGCCCCGGCCTCATCACGTCGCGCTGGTTCGTGCAGGGCGTCGGCGCGGAGGCGGCGCAGAAGGGCCGCGAGGCGTACGAAGCCGGTGTGCCGCTGCACAACGCGTGCTCGCCCGAGGACGTGGCCGACGCCATCGTCTACCTCGTTGGCGCGCGCACGGTGACGGGCGAGCTGTTGCTGCTGGACAGCGGCATGCACCTGGCGGGGGTGGCCCGGCGCTGACTGGAACCATGCCGGCCGCCTTGCCACGAACTCGCGTTGGCAAGGAGAAGACATGACATCCGACCAGTTCAAGGTGCTCCTGCAGGAGCTTGCGCAGCTCGCCGGCATGGCGGACACCACGGGCCTGCTGGAACATGGCCGCGTCCGCGTGGGCGAAGTCCCGGTGGTGCTGGAGCACGACCCCGCTTACGACGCGGAGCTTTTGCAGGTGCGCCTGCTGCTGGGCGCGTTGCCGCCGCAGGAGACCGACCTCGTGGCCCGCGCGCTGCTGGAGGCCAATTACGTCAGCGGCTACGGCGGCGAGTGCGTGTTCAGCCTCATGCCCGAAACCGACGACGCGGTCATCACGATGAAGGTGCGGCTCGTGCAGGGCCTCACCGCGCAGGAGCTGTGGCAGGAGCTCTCCGACGTGGCGCACCACGGCAGCCGGATGTGGGAGTCCATCACCTCGCTCGCGCGGCCCTCGGGCATGCTGCAGGCCGACGGGCTCGCGGCCTGATCAGGCCACCACCAGCTCGAACCAGTTCCGCAGTTCCTCCAGCGTCGTCTCCACCGTGCGGTGGTGCACGAAGATGCCGCCCACCTCCTGCCACAGGTGCGCGTGCTTGAGCATGTCGTCCACCAGCACGTCGCCTTCCTTCGCGTGCTTGCGCTTGTCCACCGCCATCACGGTGATGATGCGCGTGCCCGGGAAGTGCTGCGCCGCCCAGCGCACCTTCTGCTGCGCCGCCCAGTTGCCGCGCGGCAGGCCGGTGAGGATGATCGGGTCGAGGTGGCGCACCGCGCCGAAGAGCTTCATCGCGCCGGGCATCAGGGGCAGGGTGCCGTAGAAGTCCGGGTGCCTGGCGAGCTTCGCCCAGAAGCGCCCCGCGCCGTACTTGTCCTGGAAGTCCTTCGCGCCCATGCCGAGGATCTGCGTGGCCCCCGCGTCGAAATCGGCGAGCACGCCGTCGCAGTCCAGGTAAAGCTGCCGCTTCGTTGCCGCACCCATCAGAACATCGCCCCTTCCAGTTGGACCGGCACCGGCGGGTCGATCGCCTCCCACCCGCGCGCCGCGATCACGTCGTTGCTTTCCTTGGCCTTGCGGCCTTCCGCGAGCGACCATGTGATGTGGTACGTGCCGCCGCCCGGGCGGTCCGTGCTGCCGTCGATGCGCACCACCATCGCCTCCACGCCCTTGCCGTCGTCGGCGCGGCCGACGATCTCGCCCTGCTTCGCGCCGGGCTTGGGCGTCTTCGAGTCCACGCCCGCCTTCAGCGTCACGTGGTCCGCCACCGCATTGTCATACTTCGGCCGGAAGCGGCCGAGCAGCTCGTCGCGTTGCGCGCGGTCGAGCTTCCAGCCGACGACGTGCCATCCGCTCATGTTGTCTCCTGTGAATCGTGCTTCATGATGGCGCTGGTTTCGCAGGCGCGGTGTAGGGCGATTCAGCGCAGGCGGCCCGTCTCGATCCGAAAGATGTACGGGAATTTGGTGGCCCAGCCGATGTACTTCTGCGTGCCCGACTCCGACAGGCCCCACAGCTGGCCTTCGTCGTCGACCGTGAGGTCCTCCAGGCCCGCCGGCATGTCCCAGCTGGCCTGCACCACGCCCTGGCGGTTGAGCCGGTACAGCTTGCCCCACTGCGAATTGCTGGCCGACACCCACAGGTTGCCCGCCTTGTCGAACGCGGCGCCCTGCGCCTCGAGCGGCACCGGGATCGACTCCGCGGCGCGGTCCTCGCGCACGGTCTGGCCGTCGTAGGTGTCGAAGAAGCGCGAGTCGAAGCGGAACATCAGCGCCTTGGGCTGCTCCTTCGTCCACGTGCCGATCCACACGTCCTTGCCGTCGAACGTGGCGTAGGAGCCGCGCAGGAGGCCGGCGATCTTCACGGCCTTCTGCGCACCCGCCGACGTGCCGGTGGCCAGCGCCTTGTCGATGTCCACCAGGAACAGCTGGAAGGTGTCGGAGAGGAACAGCTTGCCGTTGCCCGCGTAGGCCAGGCCGCCCGCGTGCGTGCACGTGCCCGGCGGGATGTCGAAGTGGCCCTGCAGGCGCCCCGTGGCTTTCTCGACGCGGAACACGCGGCACGGCCCGGTGTTGGACTTCAGCTCGGGCGTCGGCTTGTAGCTGCTGACGAACAGGTGCGGCCCGCTGCTGGCCAGCCCTTGCGGCACGTACGTGTCCGCAAGGCCCGGCACGTAGATGCGGTTCGTGAGCGCCGCTGCGTTGGGCACGTCCTCGGTGGTCGCGGTGAGGTAGGCGGGCCGCTCGCCCATCACGGAACCGGTGCTCGCGCACCCGGCCAGCGCCGCCGCCAGCAGCAGCGTGCAGTACTTCTTCATGCGTCTCGTCTCCTTCGAAGTTGGCATACTACTTCGATGCCCGCACGCATCGCCCTCATCCACGCCACGCCGCTGTCGATGGCCCCCATCCAGAGCGCGTTCGAGCGCCACTGGCCGCAGGCGCGGCGCATGAATTTGCTGGACGACAGCTTGTCGGTCGACCGCGCCGATGCCGGCGCGCTCACGCCCGCGATGACGCAGCGCTTCATCGACCTCGCAAGGTACGTGGCGGGCACGGGCTGCGACGGCATCCTCTTCACGTGCTCCGCGTTCGGCCCCGCGATCGAAGCCGCGGGCAAGGCCTGCGGGCTGCCGACGCTCAAGCCGAACGAAGCGATGTTCGAGCAGGCCCTCGCGAGGTCCAGCGACGGCCGCACGGTGAGGCTGGGCCTCGTCGCCACCTTCCAGGCTTCCATCGGCAGCATGTCCGAAGAGCTGCATGCGATGGCCAAGCAGCGCGGCATCGAGGTGGACCTGCAAAGCGCGTTCGTGCCCGAAGCCATGCACGACCTCGCGCAGGGCCGCACGGCGGACCATCACCGCAAGGTCGCCGAAGCGGCGACGAAGCTGAACGGCTGCGATGCGATCATGCTCGCGCAGTTCTCCATGGCCGACGCCGTGCAGCAGGTGCAGGCCAAGGTGGCCCCGCCCGTGTTCACCAGCCCCGACTGTGCCGTGCTCGCGCTGAAGGCCGCGGTGCAGGGCGCGCATGGCTGAACGGCGCGGCTGGCTCACCGCGAACGTCGTCGCGCAGCTGGCCTTCGGGCTGCTGTCGATGACCATCTGCTTCCCCTCGATGCAGGACTGGCCCGCGCAGTTCGGCGCCAGCCAGGCCGCGGTGCAGCTCACCTTCAGCGGCTTTGCGGTCACCTACGGCGGCATGCAGTTGCTGTACGGGCCGCTGTCGGACCGCATCGGCCGCAAGCCCGTGCTGGTCTTCGGCCTGCTGCTCGGCCTGGTGGGCGTGGCGATTGCTGCGTTCGCGCAGAACCTGCCTATGTTGATCGCCGGGCGGCTGGTGCAGGGCGCCGGCTGCGGCGCGAGCATGGTGATGGGCCGCGCGCTGGTGCACGACTTCTTCGAGGGCCGCGAACGCACGCGCGTCATGGCGCTGGTGGGCATGACCATGGGGTTCGTCCCGCCGACGGCCACGCTGCTGGGCGGGCAGCTGCACGTGCGCGTGGGCTGGCAGGCCGTGTTCGTGGTGCTCGCGCTCATCGGCGTGCTGCTGCTGGCCGCCGCGTGGCGCCTGCCGCCGCGCGTGCACGAGGCGCCGCATGCGGGCCGCTTGCGCGACTACGCCGCGGGCTACGCGGCACTCGCGCGCGAGCCCTCCTTCATCTGGTATGCCATGCTGCTCGCGGGCACGACGGGCACTTTCTATGCCTTCCTCGGCGGCGCGCCGCTCGTGCTGCGCGGCTACGGCGTCACGCCGGACCGGCTGGGCTGGTACATCATGGGCCCGCCCATCGCGTACATCGTGGGCAACATCGTGACGACGCGCTTGATCCGCACGCACAGCGAGTACTGGATCATGCTGGCGGGCCAGCTCATCACGATGGCGGGGCTCGTCATCGTGCTCGCGCTCGGGGTGCTGGTGCCGGACAGTGCGCTGGCGTTCTCGCTGCCCTTCATCATCCTGGGCATCGGCCACGGGCTGCTCGTGCCGCCCACGCTGTCCGGTACGGTGGGCCTCGTGCCCGCGGTTGCCGGCTCCGCCGCCGCGATGGCGGGCGTGCTGCAGCAGCTCGGGGGTGCGGTGGGCGGCTACACCGTGGGCCTGATCCCGGGGCCGGGCCAGGTGGACCTTGGGCTCGTGCTGTTCGCGTGGTCGGTGCCGGGGCTGGTGGCGCTGCTGCTGATGCGCGCCGCGGCGCGTCAGGGCGACAGCAGGAAACGCGCGTAGAGCCGCCGCGTCTCCGCGTCGAAGAACTTGCCCGCGGTCGACGGGTCGATCTCCGAGACGAACTGCCAACCGAAGATGAGCACGCCGTCGAACGCGAGCGACAGCTCGAGCTGCCGCGCGGTGAAGGCGCGGTAAGTCGCGAGGTCCCAGTTGGGGAAGCGGAAGGCCTGCGCGATGTACCACGTCTCCACGCGCGGGTTCGCCGCCTTGGCCATCGCGACGAATCCTGCCGTCCAGTCGTTGAGTGCCTGCACGTTGCCCGGGTCGCCGAACCAGTACGGGTCGGTGCCGACCCAATCCAGCAGCGGGATCACCTCGCGCATGTACGCAACGGTGTTGGGCCGCCCGAAGGTGGCATAGGGGCTCAGCGTCGCGCCGATCATCGCGTTGGGCAGGTAGCGGCGCACGAGCGCGACGGCCGTGCGCAGCGCCTCGAGCTGCGGGCGCAGCACCGCGTCGGTGTCGCGCGTGTCGGCCGGGTTCCAGAACACTTCGTCCGCAACCAGCACGCGCACGCCCGGCACCAGCAAGGCCTGGTTCGCGCTGACGTAGGCGGCCAGCTGCTGCTCCACGTCCGGCGCGAGGCGGCCCGCCAGCTTGTCGCCGGCGGCGGGGCCATGGCCCATGAACAGCATGTCGAGGATGTTCTGCTTGCCCGCGGCCTGGATCGCGCGCGAGGTGGGCAGGTTGCCCGCGTAGCCGAAGGTGATGCGCAGCTCCGACGTCGCCAGCTCCGAGCCGCTGCTGAAGATTTCGCCCACCTTCTGCGCGCCGCTGCCGCTGCATGCCGACAGCGACGTGCAGGCGGCGGCGACCTGCGCGTTGAACGCACGCGCCGCGGTGCCCCACGTGGCGTCGTTCGTCAGACCGGCGAGCAGGTTGGCCAGGTTGTTCGCGATCACGCCGCGCGCCATGTTGCCGTACGCCGCGAAGTACTGCGTGAGCGCCGCCTGCAGGACCGCCAGCGACGCTGCGTTCACGGTCTGTGAATTCACGTTCATGTGCGACAGCACCGCGGCCGACAGCTCCGCATCGCCCATCTGGGGGATGCCGGTGAAGTAGCTCGTGGCGAGCGCTTCGGCCGTGGGCGCGGTGATCTGTGCCCATTCCGCGGCGGTCGGCGCGCGGCCGAAGAAGGCCTGGTACACGCGCATCTGGCCGGTGGCGGTTTCCGCGCTGCGCTGCGCCTGCGCGAGCGGCCGCGTTGAAGCGGTGGCGTGGGCACCGCCGCCGCTGCCGCCTCCGCCGCCGCACGCCGAGAGCCATGCGAGCGCGAGCGCCGCGGCGAACATCCGGAACTGCTGGATCATGCGGCCAGTATGCCGCTATGCTGGCCGGATGTCCGTTTCGGTTCGCGTCCGCGCGTGGTGCATCGCAGCGCTCGCCGTGTTGGCCTCGGCATGTGGTGGTGGCGGTGGCGGAGGTGGTGATACAGCCACCGCACCGCCTCCTAGCGCGGCTTCGCCATCGGTGCAGGTGGCGGCGTGGCTTGCGCCGCAGTCCGACATGACCGAGCCCGGTGGCGTGCCCGCGCTCGTGCCCGCGCTGCAGGAGTTCCAGGCGCAGACCCTGCGGCAGGTGGCGCGCATGGCAGTCTCCGGCGACGCGCTGCGCATCACGCTTTCGAACCAGTACGGCACCGAGGCGCTCGTGGTCCCGAAGGTGCGCGTGGCGCGCGCCTTGGCCGCGGGCGCCGTCGACGCATCGAGCGACACGGCCGTGCTGTTCAACGGCCAGGCTTCGGTGACGATCGCGCCGGGCGCCGAAGCCACGAGCGACGCCGTCGCCTTGCGCGTCGAGAACGGCACCGACGTGTCGGTCAGCCTCTACCTGCCCCGCGCGACCGGCCGCACGGCCCACCGCTATTCCGATCGCACCAACTACCTCGCCGCCGGCGACCAGGCTGGCGCGGGCACGCTCACCGGCGCGCAGCCGCTGGCCTCCGCGTTCTTCATGCCGCGCATCGAAGTGCTGCGCAGCGCGACGCCGCGCGTCGTCGTGGCGTTCGGCGACTCCATCACCGAAGGCTTCGGCACCGCGCTCGACTCGCAGCAGCGCTGGACCGACCAGCTGCGCCTGCGCCTCGCGCAGGCCGGCCGCGACACCGCGGTGCTCAATGCCGGCATTGCCGGCAACCGCTGGGTGCTCGGCGCGCTCGGCCCCGCCGGCGCCTCACGCTTCGCACGCGACGTGCTGCAGGTACGCGGCGTGACGCACGTCGTCATCCACCTTGGCATCAACGACATCGGCAACGGCTGGAGTTACAGCCGTGTGCTCGGTGACGCCGCCCAGCTCGTCACCGCGCAGCAAATCACGGCCGCGATCCGCACGGCGGTCCAGGCCGCGAAGGCGCAGGGTCTGAAGGTCTACGTTGCAACGCTTTTGCCTTACCGCGGCTGCGCGTACTACACCGACGCGGCGCCCTACAACGGCGAGGCCGAACGCCAGGCCGTCAACGCCTTCATCCGTGCCAACACGGCGGGCGCGGACGGCGTGCTGGACTGGGACCTGCTGCTGCGCGACCCGGCGGACCCGCTGTGGCTTCGCCCCGCGTTCGACAGCGGCGACCACCTGCATCCCAACGCAGCTGGGCACGCCGCCATCGCCAATGCGCTCGACCTCATCACATTGAACTAGGGCTGTGCCGCCTTGGCTGCCACGGCTTAAGCTGGTACAAGCGGCCTGACGGAGGAGAACAGCGATGCAGTTTCGCGTGATTCTTGCCGCAGCCGCGATCGTCGTGGGGGGCTGCGGCGGCGGCAACCGGGAGGCCGCACCCGAACCGCCGGGCGCACAGGCAAGGCCGGTGCCGCTTGCCCAGCAGGCGGCCGACCCGACCACGGCGGCCCTGCGCGTGTTCCAGGCGTTCTACGGCCGCGCGCCGACGCGCGACGAATTCCTCGCGTTCCCGGCCAGTTCGCAGACGCTGGCCACCAGCCTCTTCACGGGCATCGGCAGCATGAGCGATGCCGACCTCACCGACGCCGTGCTGCGCCACATGGGCGTGACCGACCAGGTCGTCAACGCCGCATCGCTGGCGGTCTTGCGCACCGCGCTCACGCAGTACTTCGCGGCCTACGGCAACATGGCGCGCGGCGTCATCGTGGACAACCTCGTCGGCCTGCTGGCCGGGCTGGTGAACGACGCAACCTGGGGCGCGGCCGCGCGCGGCTTCAACACCACCATCGACGGCGTGCGGCAACTCGTGGGCGCGTCGACGAGCAACTCCAGCGGGTGCACGCCCTCCGTAGCCCAGGGTTTCGCGGGTGACATCGAAGTCGTCGCCGCTTCCGCGGGCGGCGACGGCGGCGGCGGCTCGGGCGGCGGTGCCGCGGCAGGTGGGGGCCTCGGCAAGGTGCTGGGCGGCGTGATGTCGGTGGTGGACCTCTCCACCGGCGCAACTGTCGGGCAGGGCACCACCGACGCAGCAACGGGCCTGGTGACCATCCGCACCTGCAGCCTCGCCGGGCCGTTCCTGCTCACGCTGGAAGGCGCGGCCGGCGCGCGCTACTTCGACGAAGGCAAGAACGCCTTGCTCGACTTCCCGGCGGGCACCGCGCTGCACGCGCTGGTGGACCGGTGGGACGAGCACGTCGGCGTGTCGCCGCTCACCGAGGCCGCGTACCGCTACGCGCTCAACAACTACCGCGGCAACGCGGCTGCGATCCGCGGCGGCACCGAAGCCTTGCGCGCCGCGGGCAGCCTCGTGGGCCTTACGCGCGAGCAGGTCGTCGCCGCCAACGCCGTCGTCGCGTCGCAGGTCAATTCGTACCTCAACACCGACGTGGCGTTGACGTCCGCGAAATCGCTGCCCACGCCGATCGATGGCGCGAGCGGCTCCACGGCGCTGCGCACGTCGCGCTACGCGGCCTCCGCCAAGGTGAACGGCGGCCTGATCCGGCAAGCCACCGCCTTCAACTCGGTCGCGGCGGCGCCCGCGCTCACGCTCACCGACCAGCTCGCGCGCGACATGACCGATGGCCGCATCGACGGCAAGGCGCTCGACGGCACGCCGTCGTCGCGCGAGCTGCCCGCGTACGACACGTCCGCCGTGTCGGTGAAGACCACCATCGGCGTCGACGGCATGCTGCAGCAGTTCGGCACCGCGTCGCTCTCGTCGGCCGGCGCCACCATCTCGGACCACATCGAGCAGTTCAACTGCTACCGCCAGCTCGCCGCGCTGATGAACACCGGCGAGTTGCGCGTCTACCGCGTCGGCGACCGGGAGGCCATCAACCACACGCAGTGCCCGCGGGCGTCCATCGACGCGCCGGCGCAGCTGATCACCGGCTTCGTCACGGACGTGGTCGGCATCGTCGAGGCGTATGCGGGCATCCTGGCCATCAAGAAGAACGGCGACGTCTGGTTCTGGGGCTACACCAACGGCCGCACCATCGGCACGCTGGCGGCCGGCTACTACGAGCGGCCGGTGCAGGTGCAGGGGCTGCGCAACGTCACGTCCATCGCGGCCTCCGACGTGTGGCCCACGATGTACGCCCGCACCGCGTCCGGCGAGGTGCTGGAGATCCCCTCGGACAACCGCGCGCCGGTCGCGGTGGCCGGGCTCTCGAACATCGTCAAGGTGAGGTCGGCGTACGGCGCGCGCTTCGCGATCGACTCGCAGGGCAACGTGTACGTGTGGGGGCAGGGGCCCGCGATCCCGCACAACGAGACGGGCTCGCGTGCCTCGAGCGTGCCGCAGCGCATGACCGACGTGTCGCGCGTGATCGACATCGCCACCACCGCCAACGGCACGGTGCTGGCGCTGCACAGCGACGGCACGCTCACCTACTGGGGCTACGACGAGTGGCGCATCTTCAGCCTCGGCCAGCGGCCGGCCGCCTTCCACTTCGACCCGGTGCGCGTGACCGACATCTCGGGCATCAAGCAGATCGCGGGCGTCTTCAACTGGGGCCACCCGTGGGCGACGGCGATCTCGCCCGCCGAGAGCCGCGTCGGCTTCTTCCTGCTGCGCGACGACGGGCGCGTCGTCTTCTGGGGCGTGACGCAGTACGAGGCGCTCAACGAGCAGCGCTTCGAGCGCATCGAGTTCCCGCGGCTGGGCGCCACGCGTTCGCTGTCGATCCACCTGTTCAACAGCAACTATGTCTACACCACGGACGGCCGGCTCGTGAACGTCGCCAACCCGTCCGACGACCTGACGAGGCTCGTGCGATGAAACGGCTTGCAGTACTGGCTTGTGTCCTCGCCCTCTCGGCTTGTGGCGGCGGCAGCGAAGTGGCCGCGCCGATCGCACCGGTTGCGGCTGCGCGCCCCGCGCCGCAGGCGCTGCGCAGCGCCGACCTAACCACGGGCTTGCTGCGCGTTTACCAGGCGTTCTTCGGGCGCGCGCCGACAGCGGCCGAGTGGGAAGAGATCACCGCGCCCACCGCCGAAGCGCTGGCCACGAGCTACTTCACCGGCATCGGCCACATGGGCGACGCCGAACTCGCGTCCGTCGTGCTCGCGCACATGGGCGTGACCTCGCAGACCGTCAACGCGAACTCCCTCGCGATCCTGCAGACGGCCCTGACGCAGTACTTCGCCGCGTACGGCAACATGGCGCGCGGCGTCATCGCCAACAACCTCGTCAACCTGCTGCCGGGGCTGGTGAACGACCCTACGTGGGGCGCCGCGGCGCGCGCGTTCAATGCGCAGGTGGATGCGGCGCGGGTAGCGGTCGCGACCTGCACGCCCTCGGTGACCACGGGTTTCCGCGGCAATTTCGAAACGCTCGCCGCGTCCGCCGAAGGCGCGGCGGCGGGCGGCGGCTTCGGCAAGGTGCTGGGCGGCAGCCTGAGCATCACCGACCTGTCGACCGGCAGGCTCGTCGCGCAGGGCACGACCGACACTTCGACCGGCCTCGCGACGGTGAAGACGTGCACCCTCACGGGGCCCTTCCTGCTGAAGCTGGAAGGCCGCGCCGGTGCGCGTTACTACGACGCGGGCCGCGCCGCGCTGGTGGACTTCCCCGCGGGCACCGCGCTCAACGCGATGGTGGACGTGTGGGAAGAGCACGTCGGCATCTCCGCGCTGTCGGAGGCGGCGTACCGCTACGCGCTCGGGAGCCTGGGTGGCACGAGTGCCGCGCAGGTGCGGGACGCCAATCGCACCGTGCTCGGCCTCGTCAACGCGCTCCTCGCGACACCCAACGCGCTGGCGTCGGTGAACTCGCTGCCGGTGCAAGTGGACGCATCCAGCACGGCAACCGTTCTCGGCGCGGGCCGCTACGCCGCTGCCGCGCGCGTGAACGGCGGGCTGGCGCGCCAGGCCGCTGCGTTCAACTCGTCGCTGGCCACGCCTGCGCTGGCGTTCGCCGCCGAACTCGCGCGCGACATCGCCGACGGCCGCATCGACGGCCTCACCAGCACGGGCCAGCGCACAGCGACCGGCGCGGGCAGCTACGAGCTCGCGCGCCTGCCCGTGCACGTGCTCGCGGGGCTCGGTGCGGTGGCCGGGCGCTTCGGCACCGCGGACACCCCGCTCACGCTGGTGGATGAAACCTCCAATGCGATCTCCGCGTGCGGCTTCGTGGATCGTGTAGGCCTGATGGCGAACGGCGAGGTGCGCATCGTGCGGCGCAAGGTGCCGCTGACCGACATCACGAGCGGCGTCACCGAGCACCCCGTGTGCTCCACGGCGCGCCAGCCCGGCCTGCTGCGCGGCGTGATGACCGACGTGACCGCGCTGCAGGGCCTCGGCGCGTGGACGCTGGCAGTGAAGGCCGACGGCTCGGTGCACGTCCTCGGCGACCTCGTCACCGCCGGCCAGTTTCCCGGCGTGGCGGCCGGCGTGCCGCTGGACAACCCGCAGCGCATCGACGGGTTCACGAACGTCACTTCCGTCGCGAATGCACAGGACGCCTTCGCGCGCACGGCCGACGGCTCGGTGTGGGACTTCGGCCGCGCCAACCGCCGCACGCCCACGGACGACTGGCGCACGTCGATCCCCACCACGCTCACGCGAATGCCGGAGCTTTCGAACATCGCGCGTGTGCGTGCCGTGGGCGCAGACAGCTACGTGGCTATCGACCATGACGGCAACGTCTTCGGCTGGGGGCTCGGCTACGACGGTGTGCTGGCCAACGGCACGCGCTTCTTCAGCGGGGCGGGGCAGGTGGGCACCATCCAGCGCATCGAGGCGCCGCGCGTGGCCCGGCCCGCGCAGATCGCGTCGCTGAGCAACGTGGTGGACATCGCCTACTACCGCATGTCCGTGATGGCGCTGCACCGCGACGGCACGGTTTCCGTGTGGGGCACCGACGAATCGCGCATCTTCGGCCGCGGCACCGAGGCGCCGTCGCTGCGGCCCACGCGCGTGGCCGACGTAAGCGGCGTGCGGCAGATCGGCGCCAGCGCGAACGGCTTCCTGCTGCTGAAGAACGACGGCTCGCTGGTCGAATGGACCGCGGGCGGCACGCCCTTGCAGGCGATGCCTTCGGTGCGCGCGCTCTCGCTGTCGCGCGCGATGCAGGAGGAGGCGAAGGTGCACCTCGTGTCAGGCGCCGTCGTCGCACCCGGCGCCGCCGAAGACCGTGCCGCGGCGTTTCGCTGAAGCAGCAAACGCCGCGTGGTGTAAGGTCGGACGACGGAGGGACCTCGATGAAGTTTCGTTTGGACGTGCCGGCACTGGCACTGGTGATGGCACTTGCCGGTTGCGGCGGCGGTGAGCGGGTGAGCATGGCGCAGGCCCCTGCCGCGCAGCAACCGACGGCACAGCAAGCCTCGCAGCAACCCCAGGCCCAGCAGGCCGACCCGACGACGGGCGCCTTGCGCGTCTTCCAGGCGTTCTACGGCCGCGCGCCCACGGCAGCGGAGTTCAATGCCTTCAGCTCGCCGAACTCGATGGTGCTGGCGACCGGCTTCGCGGCGGGCTTTGCGGGCAGCAGCGACGCAGCCCTCACCTCCACGGTGCTCGGCAACATGGGCGTGACCGCTGCGACAGTCAACGCCGCCTCGCTCGACATCCTGCGCACCGCGCTCACGCAGTACTTCGCCGCGTACGGTGCGTCGGCGCGCGGTGTCATCGTCAACAACCTGGTGGGCTTGCTCGCGGGGCTCGGTGCGGACGCCACCTGGGGCGCCGCGGCGCGAGGCTTCAACACCAGCGTCGACAGCGCGCGCGCCGTCGTCACCGCGTCGACGGGCAGCGGCGGCGCCTGCGTGGCCGGCGTGGCCACCGGCTTCCAGGGCGACATCGAGACGGCCGCGGCCAATGCGGGCGCGGGCGACGGCGGCTCGGGCGGTTCCGGCGGCGGCGCGGCCGCGGGCGGCGGCCTGGGCAAGGTGTTGGGCGGCACCATGACCGTGACCGACCTGGCCACCGGCAACGTGGTGGGGCAGGGCACCACCGACAGCGCCACGGGCCTCGTCACCATCCGCACCTGCAGCCTTGCGGGCCCCTTCCTCCTGCGGCTGGAAGGCAAGGCGGGCGCACGGTATTTCGACGAGGGCAGGAACGCGCTCGTCGACTTCCCGGCGGGCAGCGCGCTGCACGCGCTGGTGGACCAGTGGGACGAGCACGTGGGCGTGTCGCCGCTCACGGAAGCGGCGTACCGCTACGCGCTGAACAACTACAAGGCCAATGCCGGCGACATCGCCGCGGGCCGCGCGAGCCTCGCGGCGGGCGGCAGCCTCGTCGGCCTCACGCGCGCGCAGGTGGTCGCCGCCAACGAGCTCGTGCGCGCACAGGTGAACGAACGCCTGACCGCCAACTACCAGCTCGCTTCGGCGCGCTCGCTTTCCACGCCGATCGACTCCGCGAGCAACACCGCCTCGCTGAACGACAGCCGCTACGGCCGCTCGGCCGCCGTCAACGGCGGGCTCGTGCGCGCCGCGAGCGACTTCAACGCGGCGCTCGCTGCACCCGCGCTCACGCTGGCCAACGACCTGGCTCGCGACCTCACCGACGGCCGCATCAACGGCTTCGCGCTCGACGGCAGCGAGATCGCCCGTGCCGACCGCAGCAGCTACGAAAGCGTGCGGCTGCCCGCCGCGGCCAGCATCGGTGCCAACGCCGTGGCCGGGCGCTTCGGCACGCGCCTCACGGCCTCCGTGGGCCGGGTGATCGACGAGATGTCGTTCACGCAGGTCGACGGCGTGGACGCCGACAGCAACTTCAACGTGGACTGCCAGGGCTTCCGCGACGCCGTGGCGCTGATGAGCGATGCCACCGTCACGGTGCTGCGCATGACGCCCAACAACGTGAACGGCGTGTGCCACTACAGCTTCACCCCGGCGGATTTCGAGCGCCAGCAGAAGATCACGCGCTTCATCACCGACGTGAAGTACCTCTCCACCGGCGGCTCGGTGAACTACGCGGTCAAGACCGACGGCACCGTGGTCGGCTGGGGCGAGAATTTCTGCGGCCGGCTGAACCCGGGGCTGCCGAACGGCAAGTACCCGCAGCCCGTGACCATCCCCGGCCTGCGCGACGTCACCTCCATCCGCTCCGACTGGCGCAGCGTCATCGCGCGCGACCGTGCCGGCACGATCTACACGTGGGGCTTCGGCGGGCGCGACACGCGCCTGGGCGGCAACGCGCTGTGCGGCACGACACCCCGGGCCGGTGGCACGCGCGGGGACGAATACCAGGACACCGCGATGCGGCGCTACGACGCCTTCCCCAATGCGATCGAGGTGTACACCAGCGCCGACACCTACTTCGTGCTCACCAGCGACGGCAAGCTGTACGGCTGGGGCGCGGGCGGCATCGGCATGCTCGCCAACTCGGACGGCACGGTCGATCCACAGGGCAACCTGTCCAACTTCACGAGCATCGCCACGCCGACCCAGATTGCGGGGCTGGGGGTCGTGCGCAAGTTCGCCATCGGCAGCGGCAACGCGTACGTACTGGAGGCGAGCGGCACGGTGCGGGCGTGGGGCTCCGACTACGACGGGTACTTCGGCGGCGGCCGGCCGACCCCCACGCCGCGGCCCGTGGTGCTGGCCAACCTGACCAACATCGCGCAGATGGAGGTGACGTGCTGCCGGGGCCTGCGCCTGCGCACCTTCGACGGCACGTACCTGACGATGGGCGGGCTGCGCCAGGACATCCGCTCGGGCGCGGTGTCGGTGGCTCCGCGGCGGGTGACCCCGCCTGAGCCCATCCGGCACTTCGCGGCCTTCCACAACAGCATCGCGGTGTTCTTCACCTCGGGCAAGGTGACGCTCGACTTCGAGGACACCTACGACCAGACCGGCGACTACCGGTAGGCGCGCTCAGCGGCGCGAGCGCGCGGCCATCTCGTAGATCTGCCCCGAGAGCGCGCCGCGCGTGTCGCGCACTTCGCGGATCTGCCTGATGGCCACGCCCCAGTCGGGCTGGCCCCAGTAGGTGATCTTCAGGCGCGTGCCGTCCTGCGCGAGCTGCTCCATCTCCATCTTGAAGGTGTCGAAGCGGCCCGCGGGCACCTCGATGGTCTCGCGCGCCACCACCTTGCCATTGAGCTCCACCCACTGCGTCGTGCCGTCGGGCATGCGCATGATCGAGCGCGTGTACCACTTGCGGCCCACCGAGTACTCGCCCGCGGGGATCCATTGCTGGTACGGGTCCAGCGTGGCGCCGCCGATGGTGCGGATGATCGCGCCGGCCTGCGTGACGCGGTAGCCCTGGTCGAACTCGGCTTCCTCGTCGGTGGCGCGCACGACGGTGAAGACGGGGCGCTCGACCTGCAGCCGGGTGAAGAGGTCGCGCACGACGAACTCGTAGCGGTCGCCCATGCGGAAGCGCTTGGCGGCCAGCGGCTGCACCAGGCCAGTCTGGTCCGCCTGCGGCGTCACCTTGGCGGGCTGGATCACTTCGAGCCGCGCCTGCGCCAGCTCGCTGATCGCGCCGCTCGGGTGCGCGAGCAGGTAGTCGTAGAGCAGGGCGGGGTCGCGCGAATCCTTCAGCTGGTCCCACTTGGCCTTCTCGATGCGGAAGAACTCCTCGCGGCGGCGCTGCGCGTTGGCGTTCTGCAAGGCGGCCAGGGCGACCTGCTCCTCCTGGACCTGCTGCTGCTGGCGCGCCGCGGCAATCGCCATGGCGGCTTCCATCTCGAGGCGCTTCTTGCGTGCTTCCTCGTCGGCGCGGGCGCGGGCCAGCTGCGCTTCGCGCTCGCGAGCCTGCGCCGCTTCTTCCTCGCGCTTGCGTTGTGCGGCCACTTCGCTCTCGCGGCGTGCTCGCTCCGCGGCAATTTCCGCCTCGCGCTTCGCACGTTCCGCGGCTTCGGCCAGCTCGCGCTCGCGCTGGCGCGCGCGCTCGGCTTCCTCGCGCAGCTGCTGCTCGCGCTGGCGCGCGTCGGTGATCATGCGCGCGACGAGCGTCGGGTCGAGCTTGACGGTGTTCTTGCCGTCGTTGAAAACGAAGTCTTCTTCCAGCGTCGTCGCGTCCCACGGCACCTGCCGCCCCTCGGTCTTGCGGCGCACATGGAAGCGCACGCGCTTGAAGACGTCCTCCACGCGCGAGCCGGGGCGGCCCAGTTCCAGGATGAGCGAGTCGGCATAAGGGCCGAAGGGCATCTTGTCGTCGCCGTCCTCGGCGAGTGCGCCCGGCTGCGTGGCATAGGCCAGGAAGGTGCCGATGGGCGCGCCCATCTGCGCAAGGCCGCGCGAGCCGCCGGCGGCCGGGAAGGGGTTCTCGCGGCAGGCGTCCAGCACGATGATGTTCATGCGCGAGCCGGTGCGCGCGAAGGTGTCCAGCACGCCGGCTACATCGAAGGTGGTCTTCGGCAGGTCGGCCGCATTGGTGACGCGCGCATCCACCGGCACCATGTAGTTGCGCCACGACACCTGCAGGCCGTGGCCCGCGTAGTACAGCATCGCGAGGCCGTTGCGCTTGTCCAGCGCCTGGCGGGTGCGCGCGAGTGCGGCGTCCATGTCCTCGCGCGTGGCATCGCGCACGTGCTCGACCTTGAAGCCGAGCGTGCGCAGCGCGGTCGCCACGCCTTCGGCGTCCTTGCCGGCATTGGGCAACGGGTTGGCGTGCTGGTAGGCGGTGTTGCCGATGACCAGCGCCACGCGCACGTCGAGCGGGGACTGTGCTTCGCTGCTCGTGAAAGCCAGGCCGGTGAAGGCGAGCAAGGCACGGGCAACAGCGTAGGACTTCATGCAAGGCGTTGTACCCTATTTGCCGCTCGGGCCCAAGCGGCACGGGTTAACATGCGCCGGCAATACGAGGAGATCGGGCGATGGCTGGTGGGACCCGGGTGTTGAACTTGCTTGCATGCGCGGTGCTCGCGTGCGGCGCGTCGGCTGCCACGGCGGCCGATGTGGAGACCCGGGACCTCGTCGAGAGCCTCACGCCCAGGCAGCGGCCGCTGACGCGCTCCATCGCCGCGCCTTCGCGCAACCTCGTGCCCGAGCGCGCGTCGGTCTCGCTGCAGATCCACTTCGATTTCGATTCGGCCAAGGTCAGCCCCGAAAGCACTTCGCAGCTCGAGAAACTGGCCGAAGCACTGGCCTCCGACCAGCTGCGCAACTACCGCTTCGCGCTCGAGGGCCACACCGACGCGAAAGGCCGCGCCGACTACAACCAGCGCCTTTCCGAGCGCCGCGCCGAGGCCGTGCGCGCGGTGCTGATGCAGCGCGGCGTGGACGGCGCGCGGCTCGTCGCCTCGGGCAAGGGTGCGAGCGAGCCGGCCAACCCGGCCGACCCGCTGGCCGCCGAGAACCGCCGCGTGCGGGTGGTCAACCTCGAGTGATGAAGCTGCCCCGCGTCGGCAGTTGGCGCAGCAGCCGCGTGGTCTGGGGGCTGGCGTTGGTGTTCTGCGCGTGGGCGCTCGTGGACTTCCTCGCGGTCGGCGCCACGAGCGGCGTGGCGCACAGCACGTTCGACTCGATGGTGCGCTGGCGCCTCTACGCGCCGAAGCCCGATGCGCGCATCGTGATCGTCGACGTGGACGAAGGCTCGCTCGCGCGCATGGCCCCGCAGTTCGGCCGCTGGCCGTGGCCGCGCGACACGCTCGCCACCGTGCTCGCGCACCTGGAAAAGCAGGAGCCCGCGGCCATCGTCTGGGACATCCTCTTCAGCGATGCGGACAAGCTGAACCCGGGCGGCGACGCGGCCTTCGATGCCGAAGTGCGCAAGTCGCGCCACAGCCACTTTTCCGTCGTGCGGCTTGCGGAGGCGGACGACACCGCCAGCCGCATCACCGCGAAAGTGCTGCCGGGCCTGTGGCTCGCGCCCGGCGAAGGCACCGCAACCGTCGCCATGATCCCGCCCGTGCTGCCCGCGGTTGCTGCCGGCGCGCTCGGCTATAACAACGCGTATGCGGACAGCGATGGCGTGGTGCGGCGCTTCCGCTACGTCGAGCGCTTGCCGGATGGCGGCGTGCTGAAGTCCACCGCGCTCAGTGCCGCGGCGGCCGTGGATCCGACCGCGGCACAAGCCATCGTCGCGCACCTCGACTCGCCCCTGCACCCGCAGGACACGCTGCTGAACTGGCGCCGCTCCGCCGGCCAGTACGAGCGCGTGCCGTTCTGGCAGGTGTTCCAGGAAGCGGAGCGCAACCCCACCGCCGCGCCGCGCTGGAAAGGCCGCATCGTCGTCATCGGCAGCACCGCGCCTGCGCTGCACGACGTGCATGCGTCGCCGCTCGCGCGCGCGCACCCGGGCCCGGACATCATCGCCACCGCCATCGACAACGCCTTGCACCGCGAGACGATGGCGGAGCTGCCGCGGTGGCTGCTCGCGGCGCTGAGCATCGCGATGTGCCTTGCGATCGCCGCGTGGGCGCACTGGCGCTCCGTCGCTTCGCTCGAACCCTTGCTGCTCACGTTGCCCGCTGCGCTTCTCGCGTTGACCTATGCCTCGCTGCACGGCAGCCCGGTCTTCCTGGACCTGCAGGCGCCGGCCGCGCTCGCGCTGGCCTTCCTCGTGAGCCTGCGCCTGTGGAGCGACCAGCGCCGCCGCCACTGGTGCGAGCTGCCCGCCGACCGCGGGGCAGGGATGGCCGTGCTGCCGCTCGCGCGCCGCAAGGCGTGGGCGCCGCAGGCCGTGGACCGGTTGATCGACGCGGTGGAGCGCGATGCGCCGCATTGCCGCGTGGTCGTGGCCGACACGTGGGTGCGCTGGCCCGGCCGCATGCGCTGGCCCGAGCTCGCGCAGTACGCGGCCATCGTCGGCCCCGCCGAAGAACTGCGCGCCGCGCACACCAAGCTGCAGCCGCGGCTGAAGCGCCTGGCCGGCCGCACCGGCGAGCCCGTCGCCACGCCTGCCGGCGCGGACCGCGAAGCACTCGCGCGCCTGTGCCTGCGGCTGTGGGCCGACTTCCCCGCCACGGCGGCACGCATGCAGGAACAAGAGGAAAGGAAAGCCCAATGCGCCTGAAGACCCTCGCTGCGGCCGCGCTCGCCGCCTGCGCCATCGCGCAGGCGCAGGACCCGGCCGTGCAGGTGCTGCGCGCCACCGAACTTCGCGCAGACAAGCTGCCCACCGCCGCCGTGCTGCGCCAGCTGCCACAAGGCGCGCGCGTGCAGCCGCTCAGCCTCGAAGGCGGCTGGGCATGGGTGCAGGCGGGCAGCGAGCGTGGCTGGGTGAGGGCGGGCACGCTGCAACTCGCGACGGCCACCGCAGCCGCGGCCAGCGTGCCATCAGCGCGCATGACGGCCGGCACGATGCAGACCTTGGGCGTGCGCAGCCTCACCCCCCGTGCGAACCGCCACGCGCTCGTGATCACCGTCGGCACCTACGCGGACCCCAACATCGCGCCGCTGCCCGGCACGCGGGTGGACGTGGAGTCGGCCACGCAGATCGCACGCGCGATGGAGATCCCGCAGGAGAACATCCGCTACCTCGCCGACGAGAAGGCCACGGGTGACGGCATCCGCAAGGCGCTGCGCGAGCTGGAGCAGCAGATGGCCGAGGGCGACCGCGTCTACATCCACTTCAGCGGCCACGGCACGCGCACGCACGATGCGGCGGCGGGCGGCTGCGTCGAGTCCCTGCTCGCGCACGACGGCGGCGCGCGCGGCACGCTCACCAACCGCGAGATGGCCGACCTGCTGGCGCCGCTCACGCGCAAGGCGGACAAGATGTTCGTGATGTACGACGCGTGCCATTCGGGCGGCGTGCTCACGGCCGACGCGGGCATCCGCACGCGCGGGTTGCTCTCGCCGGGCGACGAAGGCCGGCTGCGGCCGAAGTTCTCGCCGGCGTCGGACGAGTGCTCGCGCCCCGCGAACGTGAAGACGCGCAACCTGCTGCCCGAAGTGACGGCCAAGGGCGTGCCGCCGAACGACGTGGTGCACCTGAGCAGCTCGCGCGACAACGAGATCAGCTTCGACGACGAGGACAAGGGCGGGCTGGCCACGCAGTTCGTGCGCGACTGCCTGCTGCGCGACGCGAAGGACCTCGATGGCAGTGGCGCCGTCACCATCGACGAGATACGCCAGTGCGCGCAGGCCAAGCTGGTCAAGCGGCTGGAGAAGGAGGTGCGTTTCCAGCCGAGCACGCTCCTCATCCAGGGCAACGCGGGCTTCGTGCCCACGTGGTTCAGCGCCGTGCAGCTGGTCGCCGCCGCGCTGCCCACCACCACGAAGCCGCTGACGGGCGCCGAGGCGCTGCAGCAGGTGTACGACCAGCGCGATGCCAAGCGCGACGTGCGCGTGCAGGCCGCGCGCAACCGCCTCGCCATCGGCAAGGACTACCTGGAGTTCAGTGTCACCGCCAACCGCAAGGGCTACGTGTACGTGGCCATGGCCGGCTCGGACAACCAGTCGCTCTACGTGCTCTTCCCCAACGAGCTGGACAAGGCCAACACCGTGGAGCCCGGCAAGCCGCTCGCCCTGCCGCGCGACACCTGGCGCGTGCGCGCCTCCGGCCCCGCGGGCACCAACGAGCTGCTGGTGCTGGTGACCGATGCGCCGCGCGACCTGTCGCAGCTGCCCGCGGCGAAGCTCGGGCCCTTCATCAAGTCGCTGAACAACCAGGAGGGCCGCGCCAACCTGGGCGCGCTGCTCACGCGCGAGCCGTTCGGCGCTGCCATGTTCAAGATCGAGGAGACGCAATGACCGAAGCCGCGGATGGACGCATGACGGGGCGCCGCACCGCCGTCGACGGGCGCACGTCGGCGGGCCGCGACCCTGTCGATGGGCGCACGAGCCGCTGCCGCGCGGCGGCCGCCCTGGCTGTCGCCGTGCTGCTGGGCGCTTTCTCGGTGGACGCCGACGCCGGCATCCTGGCGCGCCTGCGCGGCAAGGCCACGGTGCAGCGCGCCGCGGTGGTGCTGCCCGCCACCGAGGGCATGGAGCTGCGCGACGATGACGAGGTGCTGACCGAGGAGCAGTCCGAAGTGCTGCTGCAGTTCGACGACGGCTCGCGCGTGGCGATGCGGCCGGAGACGCTGCTGAAGCTGCACGAAGTGCCCGGCCCGCAGTGGCCCGAGCGCGGCGCGGTGAAGGCGCGAATGGTGAAGGGTGCGATCCGCTATGTGTCCGGCAGGGCCACGGTGAGCCGCAACGTGCGCGTGTTCACGCCCACGTCGACCATCGGCGTGCGCGGCACCGACTTCGACGCGTCGCATGTCGAGGCCAGCCCGAGCGGCACCTTCGACGTTGGCACCTACGTGCGGGTGAACGAGGGCGAGGTGGAGCTGGCCGGCCGCGATGCGACGGTGAGCGTGACGCCCGGCGAAGTGGCCGTGGCCTCGCCGCCCGGGCTGACGGCGCGCGGCATCGTGCGCACGCCGCTCGTGCGCAAGGTGACGCTGCCGCCGGGCCTCTTCCAGCGTGGGTCGATGGACGATTTGTTGAGGTAGTAACGCGAATGACAGACCGCATCCCCGTGGCGCAGCTGCGCCGCTTCATCACCACCTGCCTGGAAAAACTGGGCCTGCCGCCACAGGACGCAGCGACCGTGGGCCACCTCATGGCCGAAGCCGAGGCTCAGGGCAGCGACGGGCACGGCGTGATCCGGCTCATCCCGTATTCGAAGCGCATCCGCGCGGGCGGCATGAACCTCACGCCGAACATCAAGGTGGTGAAGGAGAAAGCCGCGATGGCGCTCCTCGACGGCGACAACGGCATGGGCCACCTCGTGATGCAGCGGGCCGCGCAGATCGCAATCGAGAAGGCGAGGAACTGCGGTGTGGCGTGGGTGGGCGCGCGCCTGTCCAACCACGCGGGGCCGGCGAGCCTGTATGCGCGCATGGCGCTCGAGCACGACATGATCGGCATGTACTACGCGGTGGGCAACGCGAACCATTTGCCGCCTTGGGGTGGGCTGGACATGCTGTTGTCGACGAACCCCATCGCCGTCGCAGTGCCCGCCGGCGAAGAGCCGCCGGTGGTGCTGGACATGGCGACCACGGTTGCTGCGTACGGCAAAGTGAAGGCGAAAGCGCAACGCGGCGAGCAGATGCCGGTGGGCTGGATGATCGACCGCAAGGGCGAGCCGCTGACGGACCCGAAGCGGTCGGAAGAGGGCTTCCTCATGCCCATCGGCGGCTACAAGGGCTATGGGCTCGCGATGGTGGTGGGGCTGCTGGCGGGCACGTTGAACGGTGCGGCGATGGGCAGCGAGACGATCGATTTCAACAAGGACATCGTGAGCGTGACCAACACCGGGCAGGCGATCTGCGTGATCGACCCCGATGCGTTCGGCGAGGTGGCCGAGTTCAAGGCCCGTGTCGACAAGTTGATCCGCGAGCTGCGCGCGAGCGAGCGCATGCCGGGCGTGGACCGCATCTGGATGCCGGGCGAGCAGAGCCATGCGAAGCGGCTCGCCAACGAGCGCGACGGGATCGCGTTGCCCGATGCGTTGCTTGCCAACCTGCACACCTTCGCCGACGATCTTGGCGTCCCACGGCTGTCAACACAGTCATCCCGGGCTTGACCCGGGATCTATCGAGGAGTGCCGCAATGAAATCCTTCGCCATCGCCTTTGCCCTGCTGCTCGTCGCGAGTACCCACGCGCAACAGGGCTACCCCACCAAACCCATCCGCATCATCGTCCCCCTGGCCGCCGGCTCCGCCGTCGACAACGCCGCCCGCATCGTCGCCGAACGCATGTCTCGCAACATGGGCCAGGGCATCGTCATCGAGAACAAGCCCGGCGCCGCGGGCTTGATCGGCGCCACCGACGTCGCGAAGGCCGCGCCGGACGGCTACACGCTGGGCGGCTTCAACGACAGCATCATGACCATGGTGCCCAACATGACGGCCAAGATGCCGTGGGACATCCTGAAGGACTTCGAGCCCGTATCGCTTGTGGCCACCGTGGAGTGGGGCCTGGTGGTGACTGCCACCGCGCCCGAGAAGACGGCCGCGGACCTGATCGCGAGCGCGAAGAAGGCGCCCGGCAAGATCGACTACGGCAGCGGCGGCAACGGCAGCCCGCAGCACATCGCGATGGCGCTGTTCGCGAGCCAGGCGGGCGTGCAGATGCAGCACGTGCCCTACAAGGGCGCGACGCAGGCGGCGGTGGGCGTGGGCGCGGGCGAGGTGCTGACGGCGATGCAGGGCATCAGCACCGTGAAGCCGCTGATCCAGTCGGGGAAGGTGCGGCTGCTGGGGGTGACGACGCCGAAGCGGATGCCGCAGTTCCCGGATGTGCCGACGGTGGGGGAGAGCGGGTTGCCGGGGTTCGAGTTCAATTCGTGGTTCGCCCTGATGGCGCCGGCGGGGACGCCGAAGGGGATCGTGAATCGGCTGGCGGAGGAAGTGAAGAAGGCGCTGGAGGATCCGGAAGTGAAGGCGAAGCTGGATGCGCAGGGGTTGACGCCCAGGGGGACGAGTCCGGAGGAGTTGGGGGTGGCGACTAAGGGGCAGTTGGTGAAGTATGGGGAGTTGATCCGGAAGAATGGGATAACTTCAGAGTAGTTGCAGTATGAGGGGGCGCGATATGGTTTATGACGAAAAGCTAGCCGCAATCGCTCGGCAACTGAACAAGGGTGTGGCGCCGCCGCGCAAAACGGTGAAGATGCTGGGTACATACACGGTGTCAGTTGGAACAACTATCTATTTGCACCCAACCTAGAGCCCTCTGTATACGGCCGCGACCTTTGCTATTCGCAGGAGACTGCGGACGACGGTCGATTAGTAAATTTGAATTCTTTACTTGGAGCATTCGTTGCTCTCGTGCGTCAGTGGTGTTAGGGGTTACCCTTGGGCCATTGTGAACTGGCGCGTGCATTGTTGACCCTACTTCAATGGCTGTTGACCATGTCTTCTCCCGGATTGGGAGAGACAGAATGAACACGAGTGGGTCAGAGCTCGCCACGCCGGCAGGCGAAGCGCCAGCTCCCATCGCGGCCGAAGTTGTCGACTTTATTCGGCAATGGAGCGCTAGCGGTAAGTCATTCAGACTTAGCGAACGTGCTGGCGCTCAGCCTCACTTCATTGGGCTTTGCCGAATTCTTGGCGTCGATCCTCCGGAAGATGCTGATAGCTATTGTTTCGAGCGCGGTCACAACTCCGCGAGTGGACGCGTGCGGTTCGCGGACGTATGGAAGCAAGGCTGCTTTGCATGGGAGTACAAGAGGCCTGGTGGTGACCTGCGCGAAGCGCTTGAGCAGCTAATGCAGTACACGTTGCCGCTTGACAATCCGCCGCTTCTAATCGTTTGCGATCGATTGCGCTTTGAAATACACACGCACTTCACGGGATTTCCAAGCACCACCATCGAATTCTCAGCCGACGATCTTCGCGATGCGAGAGTTCGGCAAAAGCTTAGAGCAGTTTTCACCGACCCATACAGCTTTCAACCAGCGCAGAGCTCGAAGCAAGTTACGGAAAGTGCAGCAACGGCTTTCGCATCGATAGCCGAGTCGCTGAGGTCCTCCGGTGCGAAACCGCAGGTCGTCGCGCACTTTTTGTCGCAATGCGTGTTTTGCTATTTCGCGGAGGACATTGGACTTCTTCCGAAGAACGTGTACAAGCGCATGCTTCTCAAGAGGTCTGAGGGAAAGGCACTGCAGAAAGGGCTGCAGGGTCTGTTCGACGCGATGCGTCTGGGCGGGGCCTTCGGTGCGGATGACATCGCCTGGTTCAATGGTGGTTTGTTCAACCGGATCGAAGTTCCTTCCTTACCTGCAGCGTGCGTCGACACACTCGCCGAAGTCGCATCGCTGAACTGGAGTGCGATAGACGCAAGCATCTTTGGAACGCTGTTTGAACGTGGACTTGATCCTGCGAAGCGAGGCCAGCTCGGCGCCTTCTACACAGATCCAAGCATCATCTGGAAGATCATAGATCCGGTAATTCGACGTCCGCTCATCCATGAGTGGAATGTTGCGAAGACTCAGATTTCCACTCTCCTGAGCACGCGTGACTACTTGCGAGTACGTGCGAAGGGCATCTCCAGCAAGACAGAGGCGCTGCGGAAGCGCCATTCGGGGCTCCAGGCTCGGGCAAACAAGGCCGATCGCGATGCCAAGGCAGTTTTTTCACTGTTCCTTGAGCGCCTCAAGAACTTCACAGTGCTTGATCCAGCATGTGGTAGCGGGAATTTTCTTTATCTCGCGCTGAAGGTACTAAAGGACATTGAGCGCCAAGTGAACATCGAAGCTGAGATGCTCGGGCTTCAGCCGCAATTGCCCGTGACGGGTCCCCACAACGTGCGCGGCATTGAGATCAACGAGTACGCAGCCGAACTTGCGCGAATGACAATTTGGATTGGTGAGCTGCAGTGGCGAAAGCAGAATGGTTACGGGTGGAAACTGAATCCGGTGCTTGAGCCCCTTGATCAAATTGAGTGTCGTGATGCGCTCTTGTCAGAAAGTAGCGGACATGTTGCTCCAGCGCAGTGGCCTGAACCACCCCGGGTTTCGTGGAGACCAGTTGGTGTGAGTCAGACCGAAGCGGTCTGCTGAATTCGGCTTTTGGATTCTCCTTTCTTCAAGCCCCCCGCAGGGGCCGCCGGAGGCCCCCCAGGATGCAAGGCCCTCTGCTGCTGCCAGTAGTTCGCCTCGGCCTCGGCCGGCGGGATGTAGCCGATCGGTTCAAGCAAGCGATGGTGGTTGAACCACGAGACCCATTCCAGCGTCGCGAGTTCGACGGCCTCGCGCGTTTTCCACGGCGCCCGACGATGGATCAATTCGACCTTGTAGAGGCCGTTGATCGTCTCGGCCAGCGCATTGTCGTAGCTGTCGCCCCTGCTGCCCACCGAGGGCTCGATGCGCGCCTCGGCAAGCCGCTCGCTGTAGCGAATGGAGACGTACTGCGAGCCCCTGTCGGAGTGATGGACCAGGTCGCCTTCGCGTTCGTTCCTGCGCGCGTAAAGCGCCTGCTCCAGCGCATCGAGCACGAAGTCGGTTGTCATCGAGGAGCTGACTCGCCAGCCGACGATGCGCCGAGCGAACACGTCGATGACGAAAGCCACGTACACGAAGCCCTGCCAGGTCGACACGTAGGTGAAGTCGCTGACCCACAGCTGGTTGGGCCTGTCGGCGCGGAACTCCCGATTGACGCGATCCAATGGGCACGGCGCCTTCGCGTCCGCAACAGTCGTGCGAACGTTCTTGCCGCGCACAACACCGCGCAGGCCGAGCCGGCGCATCAGTCGCTCCACGGTGCAGCGCGCCACCCGGATGCGCTCGCGATTGAGCTGCTTCCAGACCTTGTCGGCGCCGTAAACACGCATGTTGGCGTTCCACACGCGATCGATCTCGGGCATCAGCCGCGCGTCACGCTGGCGCCTCGGCGGGCAGCGTGCTGGATCGCGGCGACGCTCGTCCTCGCGCCAATACATCGACGGGGCAACCTGCAAGACCTTGCAGATCGGCTCGACCCCGAAACGAGCGCGGTGCTCGTCGACGAACGACATCACGACTTCAAGCGGCGGTCGAGCTCCGCCTGGGCGAAATACGCGCCGGCCAGCTTCAGGATCTCGTTGGCGCGGCGCAGCTCGCGCACCTCGCGCTCGAGTTCCTTCACGCGCTGCTGTTCAGCCGTCGTCGGCCCTTCGCGCACGCCGATGTCACGCTCGCCCTGGCGCACCCAGCGCCGCAGCGTCTCAGGCGTGCAGCCGATCTTGATGGCAATGGATTCGATCGCCGCCCACTGCGACGGATATTGGTCCTTGGCGTCGAAGACCATGCGCACTGCACGTTCCTGCACCTCGGGGGAGAACTTTGACTTCCTCATGATGGCTCCATCTTCTCAAATGAAGGAGCCTCCTCAAATCCCGGGGCGGTTCAGGCCAGATTCCAGTGTGATAGTTGGGAATCCGCCATTCGTCGGGAACAAGAAGGTGAGGCGGGAACTCGGCCCCGAGTATGCTACCGCACTTCGTGCTGCGTACAAAGGGGCCTTGCCGGCGGAAGTTGACCTTGTGTGCTATTGGTTCGAGAAGAGTCGAAAACAGCTCGTCGAACGCGGAGTGGGCGCAGTCGGGCTGGTTGCGACGCAGGCAATTCGTAATGGAGCGAACCGTTCCGTACTCGACGCAATCAGCAAAGCCACTCGGGTTTTCGAGGCATGGTCAGATGAGCCTTGGTGGGACAGGGGCACCGCAGTACGAGTGTCAATGGTTTGTTTTGGACGCACCAATCAAGAGTGCCGGCTTGATGGCTCCGAGGTCCCTGTTATCACTGCCGACCTGCGGGGAAACGCCAGCTTTGATCTCACCACTGCTGGAGATCTTAGTGAGAATCACGGGAAGGCGTTTCAGGGGCCAGTGAAAGTCGGCGCATTCGATATAGACGGTGACCTCGCAAGGAAATGGCTCGCGACTCCAAATCCATCAGGGAAGTCGAACGCAGATGTGTTGAAGCCGCTGATGAATGGTGATGATGTGACGGGGCGGCGGGCCGATCGTTGGATCATCGACTTTCACGGACTTACAGAGGCTGATGCAAGTCTTTATTTCGATCCGTTCGAGCACGTCAAGAAGTACGTCTATCCAGCGAGAATGAAGCAGAACGACGCATCAAGGAAGTTCTATTGGTGGAGGCACGGACGCTCGGGCGCCGAATTTAGGCAGGCAGTCGCGGGGATCGACCGGTACATTGCGACAAGCCGAGTTTCGAAGCACCGGTTCTTTGTTTGGCTTTCATCGAGCATTTGGCCAGACTCGCGCCTCTTGGCCATAACGCTAGACGACGATTTCAGTTTCGGTGTTCTCTCTTCTCGAATTCACACTGTTTGGAGCTTGGCTAAGGCGTCAATGCATGGTGTGGGGAATGACCCGACGTACAACGCGGAGTCCTGCTTCGAAACTTTCCCGTTCCCAAGCGCTTCTGCTTCTGACGAAGCGCACAGACAGGTTTCGGCGGCTGCGGTGAAATTGAACACGCTTCGAGAAAGCTGGCTGAACCCGCCGGAGTGGTGCGACCGTTCCGAAGAGGTAACCCCAATTGGTTTGGAGTCCAGCCCGTATCCCCAACGGGTGTTGCCAAAGCCCGGACATGAAGCAGACCTTGAGGGTCGAACGCTAACCGACTTGTACAACGCGTTCCCGACCTGGCTGGCCGAAGCGCACGCGAATCTCGATAGGGCCGTTGCCGCAGCATACGGCTGGACGGAGTACTCTCCGGAGATGTCCGACGACGAAATACTGAAGCGCGTTCTAGCACTAAATTCGACTCGGATGACGCAATTCTCAATTCAATTCGACGTGGATTCCGGCTTCAAGCCGCGCACGCGACTCGGCGCCAGGAGAAGCCCCAAGGGAGGCGTACGCGACTCGCAGGCTGCACTTAGGCGCGCAGCATGAACAGCGTACTCACCCCTTAAACGGCCATCGTTGCTACGCGGCTTCGGCGTCATCGAATTCAGATTCGTCGACCGAACCTTGCACTGGGGATTTTCCCATGGCGCGCTCAATTAGCGCGAGGAGCGATTTCTTTCTCGCTTGGTAGAAGGAGTTGAAGTTATCGGAGCGCATAGCTGCCGGGTCAATGCAGTGGCTTGATAGCAATTCATTCATCGCGATGTCAGAGAGCTGCACCTGCTTGTGATCTTGAAGGCGGCGCAAATATGACGAAGGGGAAGAACCACCGATCATTCGGTTAGCCTTGTACGAGATCGGAGTCTTGTTCACTATTGCGTTATAGGTGGCTCGCTTGATCCCCGCGTTTTCACACCAGATCTGCGGAAAGATGTGGTGGATGTCGAGGTTGATCTCTTCCTGCTCCAGCTCCTTGATTTGCGCCTTCCAGAAGAAATCCGCTGCACCTTCACGCAATACGAGCATGTTGATGCCTTTGTACGCCGCACTCAAGCGGGAAGTGATTCGGTCGAGTCGATCAGGACTGAAGGATGCATCGCGGATGGTGCGGGGCTCCGGCCCGTCGTCCAATATCCACTGCAGAAGCTCCTCAACGTCGTTGGCGATGCGAGTCTCGACAGCTCCACCGTAAAGCTCGCCTAGCACACCGCACCAGTACCAGCGCGAAAGTTTGCCTTGAATTACCGGTTCAAGCCACCGCTCTTCAAGCAAAGCCAGGACCGCCGCGAGGGGTGCGAGCTGAGTGCGATACGGTAGCTCGCGAGGGTCTCGGATTTGTTCCTTGCGCAAGAATTTTGCGGCAAGCAGAAACCCGCGTTCCACTCGCCCCGCCCACTTCTTGTAGTCCCCGAGCTCCAGCATCAGGATCGAAGCTCTCTTGGCGCTTGCTGGTGTGACCTGTTTGCCAGTTTTCCCTGTCGCAAGATCAGCTTTTCGGAGTTCCAGTGTCTGCAACATCGTGATTGCCTGCAGAAAATCCGTGGTCTCCACCTGTTCAAGCACCGGCTCCTTGCGAAGTCGTTCCTGGCGGGACGATACCTTTCGTGCAGCGCTGCCGTACCAGTCGTCGCGAAGGTTGTAGCCATCTGCCGCATACGTTGCCGTGACAAGCTCGAAGACGTTAAGCGGAACACCCCCTGTGTTGACCTTCTCAAAGACCAAACATACAGCTTCTTTAGAGGTGGACTTGTGCAGCTGGATTACGGGCAACTGATAGTTGCGGAATGCGTCAAGGACTGACTCCCGGAACTTCATGTATGTCATGAACTTCTCCGGGCTGATCTTGATTAATGCGGATTCCCAAGCGTCCGACTTCAGAGTTTGATCGCAAGGGAAGTGCAATTGTTCGCACTCGAGCTCCGTGCTGCTCAAATCGAGTTTGATTTCCTTCCCGAAATTCGTGCGGAGCCGGTGATCAGCCTCGACGGCGACGATGGCGTCTTCAAGTGGAGTGCCGTCCAGCGCTTTCGAAATGTCCCAGTAGTAGTGGCGCTCGATAGGCTTGCCTTTTTCCGTGCGTGTCTTGACCGACGACTTCAGCGCCAATACCTGAGTGAGAGTTGTGAGCCGCTGCTGTCCGTCGAGGATCAGGAGTTCCGCTTCGCTGTCTTGGGGTGTAAGTCCAACGCCTTCGATAGGCCGCAGCTGAAATTTGGCCTCGCCACCGGTTTCGAGCAACATCACAGCGCCGACTGGAAATGAGCGCGCGATGCTCACAAGTAGGCTTCTGATGTGATCGTCATCCCAGACCCAGCCGCGCTGAAAGTCGGGCAGCTGGATCTTGCCCTTCACAATGTCTGACAAGATGTCAGGCAACAAGCGCTTCGTGCTGTCGAACGTGCTCATCTAAGTGCCCCCGATGCTTCCGCAATGGTATTCGAAGTAGTGCGCCAATCCTGCCTTTCGCTGCGGCGCGGCCGCTCGAGCTTCGGTTAGGGGAGATACCGCGAGGTTGTACTTGACGGTTGCTGCGCAGTGTTTATGATGCCCGCCGGACTCAGGGAGACCCGCCTTGCCAGCGTTGACACGAAGGTCAGTGCTGCGGGCCACGGCTGGTATTGCGTGTACCGCAAGCATCCATCGAATCTGCTTCGCCGGTCCAGCGCCCCCGACTCCCTCCCCAATCCGTCATCTCGCAGCTGCGTCCGAAACCAGCATCGACATCGGGGAGGCCTCGTTCTTGCTCGGCGCGCAATTCTTCGAGGTTGATGTAGCCGCGTGCAGCCGCAAACTGCAGTCGCTCGCAGATCGCGTTCACTACCTTCTTCGAACCGGCGGCGGCATCAATGATCCGGAAGTGCACATTCGTGCGCTCAATCATGTGATGTTCAGGGAGGAGCGCCTGGGCTACGACCACAGCGCCGACGCACGCGGCAACATCCTGAACTACTTTCTGCACGGGGTGCTGGCTCGAAAGCTTGGCACGTGCGTCGGTCTTCCTCTGGCCTACGTTGCAGTCGCACAGCGTGCCGGGTTCCCCGTTCAGCCGGTGAACGTGCCGGACCACGTCTTCGCGCGCTACAAGGCATTTCCGCCGCTCCCGTACCCGAACATCGAGTGCACCAATGGTGGCAAGTACACGCCGGACGAGCGCTACATCCGGCGATTCCTCGTGAGCGACCGCGGCATGGAGACCGGAGCCTACATGCGTGGCTTGTCCAGGCGCGAGCATCTCGGCAGCCTGTTCTACACGGCAGCAGCCATTCCGCTGAAACGCGGGGACTACGACCAGTACATCTGGTACGCCGAGCAATCGCTGGAGCTCGGCCCGCGCGACGCGTTTGCCCACAACGAGTTTGCAAGGGTCTTCGCGAGCCTCGCGGCTCATGATCCTCGCCGCTACGGCGCGTTGCGCAAGCGCGCGCAACTGCTGGCACAGCGAGCCACCGATCTTGGCTATGTGCCGGTCGAACTTGTGCCCCAGCCGCAACGACCCACCACAAAGGAGAACTCATGAAGTTCAAACATGCGCTTGCCGCTGCTTTTGCGCTGTTGATTTCGGTGCCAGCTTTGGCGACCTACTTTGATGAGGAGTCGAATCTTCTCTACAACATCACGAGGACCTGGCAGCCGGGGACCGGGCGCTTTCTCCAGCCGGACACGGTGGGCCTCGTGGGAGGCATCAACCGATTTGTCTACGCGGACAATTCGCCGTTGACGCGTGTCGATCCTGACGGGCGTTGGTCGACCGAGGCGCACAACCACTTCATCGACAAGATGTTCCCGCACCTGAGCGACCCCATCCGCGACATCATTAAAGAGGGCAGCGCGTATGCGGATACCCCGAGGTTCCAGGCCGCGGAGTTCGCGTACATGCACGCCATGTCCTCGGCATCGCTTACGCCCACGCAGGCGCAGGTGCTCATGTGCAAGTACGTGCAGGAGCACTTGAGCCGCGCCGAAGCAGACAGCCGGGCGGGCAGCCCGCGCCAATGGTTCTGGCTCGGGATGGCGCTTCACGCGGTGATGGATTCCACCTCCCCGTCGCACGAGGGTTTCCAGCGTTGGAACGGGGCGACAAGGGACGGGCACAAGCACGGCCCGTGGCCCACTTCGGCCGAAAACCTTGCAGTGGCGAAGCAACCCTTCCACACTGAGCGCACGCTTGGGAGGATGCGAGCTGTGTTGCAAGGAGATCTTTCGGAGTGCGGTTGCCACTGAAGCCAATCCTCCTGCTCGTCGCAGGCGCGCTCGGCGTCTTCATGGCCGAGCGCCTGGGCATGGTCATAGCCCATTCGGAAGGCGGCTTCGCCTTGCTTCTCCTCGGCTTCCCAGGAATGATCCCGGTGTTCTTCGGCGCGTTCACCAACGAGTACATCGCGTGGGCTGTTGCAGCCGTCGGCAATGCGCTCTGGTACTGGTTCTGGTTCGAGGCGGCAGTTTGGGTACGCTCGCGCGGCGACGCCGAAGCCGATCGAAAGTGAGCAAGCAGGCCCGCATCTGGTTTTCGACATGGGCGGTGGTCGGCGTCCTTTTGTCGTTCGTCGCACTTCATTGGCGAGCGGAGTTCGTTCACGCGGGCGATGTGTTGTTGTTCTACTTGGCTCCGTACTTCTTGTTCGGTGTTGACGGTCCCCTATCGCTTGTTCAGTTTGCCCTCGCCCAAGCGCTGTACGTTGCAGCCATTTCGTCGGCGTTGTGGTGGGTTTGGGAACGCATCGCCGGCTGAACGAGGCGACATCTCGCTGACCATGCGGGTTCCTTCGGAGTGCTTCTTGCAGCGCCGCCCGTACCATGCCTCAAACCTGATGGAGGATCCCATGCTGCGCCGCGCATTTTGCACCCTCCTGATCGTGTCTGCCGTATGGGCACCTGCACTCGCCCAAGTCGCCGACTGGCCGAAGCGCCAGCCAGTGAAACTCGTCGCCGTGTTCCCCCCCGGTGGCTCGGTCGACCAGGTCGCCCGCATCCTCGCGCAGCAGCTCTCCACCCAACTCGGCCAGAACGTCATCGTCGAAAACCGCGTCGGCGCTTCCGGCGTCGTAGGCACTGCTTCCGTCGTGAACGGCCCGCCGGACGGCTACTCCTTCGCCGTGGTGTTCGACACGCACGCGGTGAACCCGAGCCTCATCTCGAACATCCCGTTCGACACCCGAAAAGACGTTGCACCGGTCATCCTGGTGGGCACCGCGCCGATGTTGCTGGCCACCGCCGCAAACTCCGAATACAAGACGTTCGCGGACGTCGTGGCAGCAGCCAAGGCGCGCCGCAACGTGAGTGTCGGCAGCGTCGCCAACGGCAGCCTCGGCCACCTGGCGATGGCCCTGCTGGCACGCAACGGCGGCCTCGAATGGACGCACGTGCCCTACAAGGGCGGCGGTCCATTGATGCAGGACGCAGTGGCGGGCCACGTCCCGCTGTCGATCGCATCCATCGTGGTGACCAAGCCGCACATCGACAGCAAGCGCCTGCGCCCCCTGGCGGTCACGACCAGCGTTCGCTCGGCGGACCTGCCTGACGTGCCGACAGTCGCCGAAAGCGGTTTCGCGGGCTTCGACGCACCGGCGTGGTGGGGTGTGCTCGCCTCCGCGAAGACGCCGCCCGAGATCGTGCGGCGCATGAACGACGAGATCAACAAGGCGCTGAAGGTGCCCGAGGTGGCGAGCCGGCTGCAGGGGCAGGGGATGACGATCGTCGGTGGCACGCCGGAGGCGGCTGCGGCGTTCATCGACAAGCAGCTCACGACATGGGCCCAGGTGGTGAAGGAGAACAACATCAAGGCCGACTAGCGACGGCGCGCGTCCATCGGGCCCATTGTTGAGCACCGGTCCGATAAAGTCCTCCTCCCGCGCCACCCGCCAGGAGTACCCATGGACCTCACCGCTGTCGAAACCTTCCTGCGAGTCACCGCACTCGAACTCGTCCTCAAGATCCTCGCCGCCATCGCGTTCTGGGTGGTCGGCCGCTGGATCATCGTGCGCGTGGTGGCCATCGTGCAGGCCGCGCTGAACCGCAAGCAGCTCGATCCCACCCTCGGCCGGTATCTCGGCACCATCATCAAGGTCACGCTGGAGGTGGTGCTGGTGATCGGCATCCTCGGCTACTTCGGCGTGCAGACGGCCTCCTTCGCCGCGCTCCTTGCCGGCGCCGGGCTCGCCATCGGTGCAGCGTGGAGCGGGTTGCTGGGCAACTTCGCGGCCGGCGCGTTCATGCTGATGCTGCGGCCGTTCAAGGTGGGCGATTTCGTCAGCGTCGCGGGTATCACCGGCACCGTGCACGAGCTCGGCATGTTCGGCATCAGCATCATCACGCCCGACAACGTCCTCACCATGGTGGGCAACGGCAAGGTGTTTGCCGAGACCATCCAGAATTTCTCGACGCTGCCGTACCGCCGCGTGGACCGCACTGCGCAGCTGTCCGGCGCGGTAGACCCGGTCGAAGCCTGCGCGCGGCTGCGCGAAGCCGTGGCTCGCGTGCCGAACGTGATGACGTCGCCCGCGCCGGAAGTGAACGTGCTCGACCTGAATGGGCTCGGGTCGCTGATTGCCGTGCGCCCCTACACCAGCAACGAGCACTACTGGCAGGTGTACTTCGACACCAACGAGACGATTGCGCGTACGTGCAAGGAAGCGGGTTGGCCCGCGCCGGTGCCGGTGACTGTCACGCGGGTGCAGCAGGTGGCGTAGTTCGCGCGCGCGGGTGCGCTACTCGATGATCTCCGTGGCCTGCGCCATCAACGCCGCCGGAAACTTCCGCCCCAGCGCCTTCGCCGTCTTCTGGTTCAACACCAGCTGGAAGTTGGTGGCCTGCTCGATGGGCAGGTCCGCCGGCTTGGCACCCTTGAGGATGCGGTCCGCGAAGTACGCGCCGCGGTGGAACACGCCCTCCAGGTCGGGCCCATAACTCATGAAGCCACCGGCCCGCAGGTAAGTGCGGTTCGAGAAGATCGTCGGCACCTTGTGCGCCTGCGTCACGTCGCAGATTCGCGCGCGGTGGCTGATGGTGCCCAGGTCCGAAATCACGGCGATGCCTTGCACGCCTTGACGCGCGGCGTGGCCCACCGCCTCCTCCAGGCCGTCGGGCAACACGACACCGAGTTCGCTGACGGCGATGCCGAGCGTCTCGCCGGCCTTCACGCTGGCCGCAACGCCCGTGGGCTTCACGCGGCGGCGCACGTTGAACAGTGCCGCGGCACGGCGCATGTCGGGCAGCGCCTGCTTGAGGAAGTCCAGCCGCTTGGCGCTGAGCTCGATATGGAACACGGTCGTCCCCGTCACGTTGCCGTCCGGCCTCGACAGGCTGGTGGTGGCGCCGCTGGCAATGGGGTCTCCGAAGGCCGGGAACACCATCGGGGCCACCGTCGTCAGTGTCCAAGGCGAGCGTGACAACATCGCATCCGCCACGACGAACAGGTCCGGCTTGGACTGCAGGGCGGCCGTGACGAGCGCGGCTTCCCGGTCGGCGTCGAAACCGGCGAAGCGGTAATCCAGCAGGAGGTTGGAGCCCGGCACCCACCCGCGCTCGCGCATGCCGCGCTCGAAGGCCTGCTCGAACTCGTTGGGCGTGATGCGCACCGAGTGGTACGAGACGCGCATGGGCCTGCCCTGCGCCTGCGCGTGCAGCAATGCGGCTGCGGGGAGCAGGGCGGCGCCGGTTGCGCGGACCAAAGTGCGTCGACGAAGCATCGGGTCACCTTTCGGCGTGTTCGTGCTGCGCCACTTTGCGTGGGAATGCAGGATTCCGCAAGGGCCCTATTGCGGCGCCAAGCCCGCCTTGCGCAGCACGGTAGCCCACTTCCCGCTCTCCTCGCGCACATACCTGGCGTATGCAACGGGAGAACCCGTCTCCGGCTCCGCCCCCAGGTCCCTCAATTTCTTCTGCATCTCACTCGACTGAATGATCGAAGTGAGATCCGCATTCAGCTTCGTGACGACGGCATCGGGCGTCCCCGCCGGCGCAAACACGCCAAACCACGCGGTCACATCGAAGTCGCCCATTCCGCTCTCCTGCACCGTCGGCACATCTGGCAGCAACGGACTCCGTTTCACGGAAGTCACCGCGAGCGCCTTCAGCTTCCCACCTTGCACATTCGGCAGCGCTGTCGCAATCAAGTCGAACATCAGCGGCACATGCCCCGCCAGCACGTCGTTCAGCGCAGGCGCGCTGCCCTTGTACGGCACATGCAGCAAGTCCACCTTGGCCGTGCTGGCCAGCAGTTCACCGGCGAGATGGTTGGACGTGCCCGGGCCCGCGGACGCATAGCCGATCTTGCCGGGCGTGGCCCTGGCCATCTTCACCACATCGGCGATGTTCGCGGCGCTGAACTGCGGGTGGGCCACCAGCACGAACGGGATGGCGGCAATGGGTGACACGGGCACGAAGTCCTTCACCGGGTCGTACCCCACCTTCGTCATCGCGGGGTTGATGGCATGGCTGCTCACGGTGCCCAGCAGCAGCGTGTGGCCATCGGGCGCCGCACCGGCGACGGCCTTCGCGCCGATGGCGGTGCCCGCGCCCGCCTTGTTCTCCACGACGACGGGTTGGCCGAGCTTCTTGCCCAGTTCGATGCCGATGGCGCGGGCCAGGATGTCGGCGCTGCCGCCGGGTGGGTAGGGGACGACGAGGGTGACGGGTTTGGTGGGGAAGGATTGCGCGTGCGCGATGGAGGCGAAGGCGAACGCGGTGAGGAAGAGGCGGCGGGACAACATGGCGGGTACTCCTGGCATGGATGCCGGGTCGAGCCCGGCATGACAACGTCACACTTGCGCGGCGGCGCGATCGACTTCGGGCACTTCAGGGATCTCCACGCCATACGGCGCCACGTCTTCGCGGATCTGCGTGAGGCCGCGGCGGATGATGGCCACCTCGTCGTCGGGGTGCGTCGCGCCCAGGCCATGGTCCGCGGCCAGCGCGCGGTTGCGGCCGGCACGCTGGCGCTCGTCGTCGGGCAGGTTCACCACCGCATACACGCCGTTGAGCAAGCTGCCGCGCAGCTTCTTGGCCACCTTCACGCCCAGCAGCCGCTTCTCGTCGGCGGGCAGCTCGCTGAAGAAGCGCCGCATGATGATGCGGCCGAACTGGATATGGCGCGCTTCGTCGCGCAGGATCAGCTGGCACGCCGTCTTGATGCTCTTGAAGCGCGCGTTCTCGTAGCGCGCCTGCAGCAGCTCGCCACTGAGCTGCTCGAAGAGCGTGTTCACCGCCAGCCCCGCGAAGAAGCTCATCTGTTTTTCGTCGCGTTCGTCGTGGAAGCGCGGGATCACCTGCTTGAAGTAGTCCGCGCGCGGCTCGGGGTGGTAGTCGCCCAGCGCCTGCGCGATGCGCACGCTGGCCTCGTGGTGGCGCAGCTCCTCGTTGATGAAGTTCACCACGTGCTGCTTGATCTCGATGGGCTGGTGCGAAAAGATCGCCTCGCGCAGCCGCTCCGCGCCGTAGGGGATGGCGCCGTGCTCCATCCAGCTGCGCAGACTCCACCACTCGCCGCCTGCCGCGCGCACTTCGGGCGGCAGGTCGGCTTCGCGGATGTCGGTGAAGTCGATGTCCGCCGGGCTCCACGCCAGCTCGCGCGCCTGGTCGCACAGGCGCAGCACCTCCGGGTATTCGGTGGCGAAGCGGATGGGGTAGGGGTTGGGGACCTGGACGATCTCTTCCAGCATCGATGCCTGCATGCGGTACTCCTGGTTCTGGCCACGGTCATGCTGCGGGGTACGGGCAGGTTAGTCAATCGCGAGTTGCCCTCGCGCTGTATCGCTGCCGAGTTGGCAGACACACGGCGTTGACCCCCAACGCCCCGCTGCGGCAGCATCTGCTCGCCCACCAAGAACAACAAGGGGACTCCATGTCGCTGGCATTCTTCGGCCTCTTCGGCTGGCTGCTCTTCGCCATCCTCTTTGTGCTGGCCGCACTTATCGCCTTCGCCTTGCGCGCCACCGGCCGCCGCGTCACGCGCGACGACGTGCTCATCGTCTTCACCAAGTCCATCGGCGCCACGTTGATGGCCCTGGCCTGCGGGTTCGTTGCCGCAATGGTCTTCGACTTCTGGCAGTGGCCGGCATGGCTCGCCACCATCGTGGCCGCGCTGGTTGCGATGGCCGCGGCCGCGCTCACGTGGAAGTTTGGAAAGGCGCAGATCCGATAGCGACCAGGCGCGCGCGGGGCGCAGCTACTTGGCTCGCTCCAACCAATAACCCGGCTGGCGCGCGTCATTCCGAACGGCATAGATGACCGTCTCCCGGGCCTCCACGCGATATACAAGCGAAAAGGGAAAGCCTTCCACACGTATCCGGCGGCAGTCCAGGTCCTCCGGCCTTCCCGAGTCCGGCACGCGCAGGAGCCTCTCGACAGCCGTATCGATCGATTCACGAAATTTCCTGCCCAGTCCGCGCTGGACGGTTTCGTAGTAGAGCACCTCGTGCAGGAACTCCGCCCTTGCGGCGGCGTCAAGGCGAACGCGGCTCACGGCGCCAACCGCTTGGCCTCGGCCATCACCTCGTCATAGTCGTACAGCACGCTTTCGCCACGCTCGTATGCGGCGACCCTGCGATGAATCTCGGCTCGCCACGTCTCTTCCACATCGGGATCGGCTGCGTCATCGAGAGAACCAAGAAGCAGGTCCACAAGCCTGGCGCGGTCTTCTGCCGCCAGCTTGCGCGCTTTGCCGGCGAGCTCCGCGACGAGGCCCCCGCCTATCTGGTATTCGGCACGAGGCTCGGACACGACATTGCGCCCGCGGAACGCGGCGAGCCATAGCCGCAATTCTGCGAGGTCGTCACTGCCCAGCTCGGCGATTGCCTGCTCGATCTTGCTTAGATCACTCATGTCCGACATACCCGCTCCCTGAATATGCGCAGTGAGGCGCCTGAACGAACATAGTGTATCTGCGGCATCGAGCGCCACCGCGACCTGCTCACGCAACGCTCCCTCCCACTTCCACCGCGCTGTATCCTGTCTCCTCGCAGCACCACAACAAGGAGACACCCGTGCAGTTCAGTACCTTCGTTCGCATTGCCGCGTTCACGCTGGCCGCCGCCACCAGCATCGCTGCCAACGCGCAAGCCTGGCCGAGCAAGCCCATCCGCTGGATCGTCCCGTACCCGCCCGGCGGCATCACGGACAACTCCACCCGCATGGTCCTGCAGGAAGTCTCCAAGCAGACCGGCTGGACCATCGTCGTGGAGAACAAGCCCGGCGCCAACTCGCTGCTCGGCGCGGACCTGGCGGCCAAGGCCACGCCCGACGGCTACACCTTCCTCACCGTCATCGCCGGCCATGCGGCCAACGCCACGCTGTACCAGGGCCGCATGCCCTTCGACCCGGTCAAGAGCTTCGCGCCCGTCTCGCTGGTGGGCATCGCGCCGCTGATCATGACGGTCAACAACAACTTCCCGCCCAAGGACGTGAAGGAGCTCGTCGCCTACGCCAAGCGCAACCCGGGCAAGGTGTCCTTCGGTTCGTCGGGCGTGGGCGCGGCGGCGCACCTCACCACCGAGCTCTTCAAGCAGGAGACGGGCACCTTCATGGTCCACATCCCGTACCGCGGCACGGCGCCCGCGATGCAGGACACCATCGGCGGCGCCATCCAGATCCTGGTGGACACGCCCAGCTCGCTGATGCCGCAGGTCAAGGCGGGCAAGCTGCGCGCGATGGGCATGTTCTCCGCGAAGCGGCTGCCGGCTTATCCTGAAGTGCCGACGATCGCAGAAGCGGGCGGCCCGAAGCTGGAGTCGTCCACGTGGGTGATGTTCCTCGCGCCCGCCGGCGTGCCGCGCGACATCGTCAACCGCATGTCCACGGAAGTCGCCAAGGCCGTGCACTCGGCCGACATCAAGGGCAAGTTCGAAGCCCTCGGCATCGAGCCGGTGGGCAACACGCCGGAGCAGGCGGCGAAGTACCTCGACGACGAGATCGCGAAGTGGGCGAAGGTGATCAAGGCGGCCGGGGTGAAGGCGGAGTGATCATGCGGGGCGAGCCCGCCGAGGGATAACCCCGCCCCGTCCCCGGCACGCGTGCTGCTAGAACTGCGCCACGGAGGGCAGCACCATGAGCCGCATCTGCAAGGGTGTCTTGATCGCAGCCACGTTGGCGCTCGCAGCGTGCGGCGGCGGGGGCGACGCAGTTTCCGCTTCGGCGCAGGCCCAGGCCGCGCGGCCCGAGCCGCAGGCGCAGCAGGCCGCGACAGGCGTGACGGCCGAACAGCTTCGGGCCTTCGTCGCGCTGCGCGGCCGCGCGCCCACGGCGGCGGAGGCGGCGGCGTTCGGCACGCAGACGGGCGCCGAGCTGGCGACCACGCTGGCGTCGTCGTCCACGGCCACGTCGGACGCTGCGCTGGCGCAAACGGTGCTCGCCAACCTCGGTGTGTCGCCGCAGACTGTCGCGTCCGCGTCGTACACCACCTTGCAGGACGCCCTCACGCAGTACTTCGCCGCCTACGGCAGCGCCGCCCGCGGCGTGATCGTGAACAACCTGGCGGGCCTGCTGGCCAACCTGCCGCTCGACGTCACGTGGGGCGCGCCCTCGCGCGCTTTCAACGCGATGGTCGCGAGCGGGTTGAGCGTGCTGAACAACACCGCAGCGGCTGTGTCCGGCTGCACGACGGTGCAGATGGCGATCGGCCTCACCATCACGGGCGCGTGGACGGCCGACGACTGCGTGGACCCGAACCTGAACGTCCGCTACGACCAATACGCGCTGCAGCTCACCTCGCAGGCGGCCTTCCGCGCGGAGGTGTCGGGCGGCGCGGGGCGGCAACTGCGCATCTTCGCCAGCGATGGCCGCGCCGTGGGCGAGCAGCCGTCGGATGCCTTTGCGCCGGCCGCCGTGGACCCCCTGACTTTGCAGTACATCCTGCCCGCGGGCGACTACATCGTGCGCGTGTACTCGGCGGCTGCCACGAGCACCGGCAACTACACCCTGAAGCTGTCCAGCGCCTTCTCCACGGCGGCCGCGGGCGACACGTGCCTGCCGGTCACCTTCACCACGTACGGCGTGGCCACCACGCAGTCCATCGCGCAGGGCGTGTCGTGCGTGTTCCAGGGCGGCCTGGAAGACCGCTACCTGCTGCTGATGCGCATCGGCGAACGCGTGACCGTCACGCTCGACTCGGCGGCCTTCGCGCCTTACCTCCTGCTGCGAGACGACCGCACGCCAACCAGCCCGGTGGTGGGCTCCGACCGCAAGGCCGCGGCGGGCAGCGTCACCGTAAGCTACACCGCCACGTTCTCCGGGTTCCACGAGATCATCGTGACGTCGAACGACTTCACGTCGAAGGGTACCTACACCTTGACCGTCACCTCGCCATGAGGGTCAAGGTGCCGTTGCCGCTTCAGGCCAGCAGCGGCTCCATCCCCGGGTCGCCCTTGGCCATCGCGCGCCGGTAAGCCGGCCGCGCGCCAACGCGCTGCAGGTACGCAAGGATGCCTGCATACGCACCCAGGTCCACCGGCGCGAAGATGCGCATTGTCGTCAGGCTGAACACGGTCATGATGTCCGCGGCCGTGAAATCGCTGCCGGCCAGCCACGTGTGCGGCTGCACGCGTGCATCCACGGTGCGCAGCGCGCGGTCGAGCCGTTCGTGCATGGCCTTCGAATACGCGTGGTCCTGCGGCACCTCGAGGCGCTTCAACATCATGATGCGGCCCATAACCGGCTGCAGCGAGGCGTTCGCGAAGTGGAACCAGTAGAGGTACTGCGCGTAGTCCGGGTGCGAGGGCGGTAGTGCGAGCCGGCCGCCGCCGTATTTGTGGATGATGTATTCGACGATGGCGCCCGACTCGCTCATCGTCACGTCGCCGTCCTGCATCACCGGGCCGGTGCCCATCGGCGTCAGCGCGCGTAGCGAGGGCGGCGCGAGGCGCGTGTCCGGCAGGCGCTCGTGGCGCACCATGGTGTAGTCGATGCCCAGCTCCTCGCACAGCCAGAGCACGCGTTCGGATTGGGACGTGGTGAGGTGGTGGACGGTCAACATGGGCGCAGGGTAGCACTGCATCGGGATAACCCCGGCTCGCGCGCGCGCATTGCCTGATAGAAACGCGGTTTCGACAGTCAGGCAGGCAGTAGATGTACCGGCAGTTGGCAGTATTGGCCGCCGCGATCGCGCTCACGGCGTGCGGCGGCGGCAGCGACGTAGTTTCTTCTTCTACCCTTTCCTCTCCCCGGCCCGTGCCGCAGGCGCAGCAGGCGGGGTCCACAGCCACCTCGGAGCAGGTCCGCGTGTTCGTCGCGCTTCGCGGCCGGGCACCCACCTCGGCCGAATTCGCGACGTTCGGCACGCAATCGGGCGCTGCGCTGGGCACCACGTTGGCAGCCACGCTGGCCGGCACGCCGGACACTTCGCTGTCGACCACGGTGCTCGCCAACCTCGGCGTCACGGCACAGACCGTGCCGCCTGCTTCGTACACGATCCTGCAGGACGCGCTCGCGCAGTTCTTCGCGGCCTACGGGAGCGCTTCACGCGGCGTCATCGTCAACAACCTGGCCGGCCTGCTGGCCAACCTCGCCACGGACGTGACCTGGGGCGCGCCTGCCCGTGCGTTCAACACGATGGTGGCCAATGCCGTGAGCGTGCTCAACGGCACGGCCGTCGCATCGGACTGCACGGCCGCGCAGGTGACCATCGGCCTCACGACGACGGGGGCATGGACGGCAGACGACTGCGTGGACACGGCGCTCAACGTGCGCTACGACCAGTACACGCTGCAGCTCACGTCGCAGGCCGCCTTCAAGGCGGAGGTCACCGGCGCGGAAGGCCGCCAGCTGCGCATCTTCGCGGCGGACGGGCGCATCGTCGGTGCGCAGCCGTCCGACGCCTTCGCCCCGGCGGCCGTGAACCCGCTGCAACTGCAATACATCCTGCCGGCCGGCAGCTACAGCGTGCGCGTTTACTCGCCGGCGGCCACCACCACGGGCAACTACACGCTCAAGCTGTCCAACAACTTCTCGACGGCGGCGACGGGCGCTACGTGCATGCCCGTCACCTTCATCACGTACAACACCACGACGACGCAGTCGATCGCGCAGGGCACGACCTGCTCGTTCCAGGGCGGCCTGGAAGACCGCTACATCCTCATGATGCGCACGGGCGAGCGCGTCACGCTGACGCTGGACACGACGGCGTTCGCGCCTTTCCTCATCCTGCGCGACGACCGCACGCCGACGAGCCCCGCCGTCGCGACCGACCGCAAGACGACGGCCGGCCGCGCGACGTTCAGCTACACGGCCACGTTCACGGGGTTCCACGAGATCATCGTTACCTCGAACACCTTCACGTCGCAGGGGCAATACACGTTGTCGGTGACGTCGCCGTAGGTCACGCGAGGCCCGGCCGCCCCTTGTCGATCCACGCCTGCGCCTCGTCCACGCCGAGCCTGAACCGCGCGCAGTTGTACGGCGCGAGCGCGCCCAGCTCGCGCGCGAGCAGTTGCGCGAACCGTGCCTTGTCCGCGGCGGGCAGGCGCAGCAGCGAGACAGCCTGGGCAGGCTTCTTGCCGTTGCGCACCACCTGCACCACGGCCTGCGTGAGCGCTTCACGATGGCGGATGCGGAAGGCATCGGGCTTGCCCACCGCATCGAGCACCGCCTTGTAGCGCGCCTGCGAACGGCGGTACGTCCATGCGAACAGGTCCACGGCCATCGACACGTCCCGGGCTTCGTACACGCCCATCATCGCCAACGCATGGTCGTCGCGGTCCACGTCGATGAAGGACAGCGGCGCCTGGTTGTAGAGCATCAGCGGGATATTGGCCGCGAGCCGGCTCACGCGTTTATTGCCGTCTTCGAAGGGCTGCAGGTAGGCGAGGTTCACCCAGAGGAAGAACGCCGCTTCCACCGCGTTGCGGATCTCGCGCGACTTCGCAACGACATGCCCGAACATCTCGCCCAGCAGCTGCGGCGCTTGCGCAGGCAAGAATACGGAGCCGCTGATGTTTACGATCTTGTTGCGGATGGTGCCGAGCGCCGTTTCGTCGACCAGCAGGCCCTGCATCAGCACCGCATGCAGGTTGCGCACGACGACGGGCGTGAGGCCCTGCACCGGCACGGCATCGACCATGAACTCGATCGCGGCCTTGTGGTTCAACAGCATGATGGCGTCGCTGTCTGTCGGCGCAGCGCCGCTCTTGAACAGCTCCTCGGTGTCGAGCAAGGTGTAGCGGTTGCCTTCCAGGTGCGACGAGGACCACGAGAGGTCGATCAGCAGTTGTTCGACCACCTTGCGGGCGTAGGCGCCAGCAGGCATTTGTTCGGGCAGGCGGCCCAAGGCAGCCAGTTCGTCTGCGAGGCCTTGCGGCAACAAGAAAGTTTTGTTCGGGCAGTACGCCCCGGCGAAGTCGCGCGCCACACTCAAGGTGTTCATGGACACTCCCTGATTTGTCGTCGCGCAATCTAACAGCACGCTGCCTCATCTGCAACTGAAAGTTCTAAGATACGTGAGTGCTCAAGTCCCGCAGAACGTCTGGTAGCAGGCCGTCACGGCCTCAGGTGCCGGCTGCGCATACGCGGCGTTCTCCGCGGTCACTTCGTAGGGGTTGCGCAGGGCAGCCAGCAACCGCTCGAACGGGCCCAGGTCGTCCGTTTCGGAGGCGGCCTGCAACGCCTCTTCGACACGATGGTTGCGCGGGATGACCCACGGGCTCGCGCGGCGCATCTGCTGCACGCGCGTTTCGGTGGAGTGCGTGGCGTCCTGCGCGCACCTCGCGCGCCAGCGCGTGAGCCATGCGTTCAGCGGCTCGGCATCTGCAAAGAGCGATTGCAGTGGCGCGTCGTTGCCGGCCGCCGCATCCGCCAGGCGGCGCCAGCCGAGCGTGAAGTCGACCTTCTGCGCGTGCAGCAAGCCGAGCCAGTCGTTCGCAAGGCCTGCATCGGCCGCGTCGTCACCCGACTCGGCGAAACCGAGCTTTGCGCGCAACCCGCGCAGCAACGCAGCCTGGAACAGCTTCGGGAAAGTCTCGAGCACCGCGGTCGCTTCTGCAACCGCAGGCGCGGAATCTTCGTTGTCGCCCACAACCAGCGGCAATAAGGCCTCGGCAAACCGCGCCAGGTTCCACTGCGCGATCGCCGGCTGGTTGCCGTACGCATAGCGCCCGCCATGGTCGATGGAGCTGAAGACCGCCCGCGGGTCGTACGCTTCCATGAAAGCGCAAGGCCCGTAGTCGATGGTCTCGCCGGATATGGTCATGTTGTCGGTGTTCATCACGCCGTGGATGAAGCCCACGTTCATCCATTGCGCAATGAGCTCGGCCTGCCGCTGCGTCACGCGCGCGAGCAATTGCAGGTAGCGCCCGGGCGTGCCCGCGAGGTCGGGGTCGTGCCGAGCGATGGCGTAGTCGGCGAGTTGGCGCAGCTTCTCGCGGTCGTCGCGCGACGCGAAGAATTCGAAGGTGCCCACGCGCAGGTGGCTCGCAGCAACGCGTGCAAGCACGGCGCCTGGCAACACGCGCTCGCGGTACACGTCTTCGCCGGTGGCTGCGACGGCTAGCGCGCGCGTGGTCGGGATGCCCAGCGCATGCATCGCCTCGCCGATGATCACCTCGCGCAGCATCGGCCCCACGGCCGCCTTGCCGTCGCCGCCGCGCGAGAACGGTGTGCGCCCGGACCCCTTCAGCGCGATGTCGCGCCGCTGCCCGTTGCGGTCCACCACCTCGCCCAGCAGCACCGCGCGGCCATCGCCCAGTTGCGGCGAGAAGCCGCCGAACTGGTGGCCCGCATAAACCTGCGCAATGGGTTCGGCGCCTTCGGGCACGCGGTTGCCGGCGATCACCGCCGCAACTTCGCCGGGGGGCAGCGTGGCGAGGTCGAGGCCGAGCTCCTCGGCGAGCGGGCGGTTGAGGTACAGCAGCCGGGGCGCGGGCACCTCGGCCGGTTTCCAAGGCACGTACAGGCCGGGCAGGTCGCGGGCGTAGCTGTTGTCGAAGCGGGCTTGCATGACGGGAGTTTGACGCCTGCCGGGCGGGACGGGTGTGGGCAGGCGCCGAATCCCGCGTGCGGCAAAGGGCAGCGCAGCCTCATCTGGGTCATTTCGATAACATATAATTGCACAAACCATACGCAGTCGTTAAAATATAAGGCATGCCACAAGTCGCCACCGCTGTTCACGCACTGCCCCCGGTGGCGGCGGCAGCCCTGCGCAAGCTCGGCGGTGACCTGGCCACGGCCCGCAAGCGCAGGCGCCAGTCGTTGCGTGATTGGGCGTTGCGCCTGCAGGTTTCCGTGCCGACGCTGATCCGGCTCGAAAAAGGCGACCCGACCGTCTCGATGGGTGTCTATGCCACGGCCCTGTGGCTGGTCGGCCGGCACGAGGCACTCGGCAGCGCGGCGGACCCCAAGGAGGACGCTGCCGCGCTCGAAGCCGAAATCCGTGCGGCAGCCGAACGCCACAGCCCGCGGGGTGGCCGCCGTGGCTGACGCGTACCGGCCGCGCGACACGCTGTCGCTCTGGTGGCTCGGCGACCCGGCGCAGCCACGGCGCGTCGGCGACATCAGCCTGGCAATGGGGCAGCGCGCAGTGGCCTTGCAGTACTCGCCCGAGTGGCTGCGCAGCGGCTTCGCGCTGAGCGAAGACCTGCCGCTCGCACCGCAACTGTTTCTCCCGCCCGAAAAGGACAGCGCTGCGGGCGCGCTCGACGATGCGCGCCCGGACCGTTGGGGCGAACGCGTGATCCGCAAGTTCGAGAAGTCGCCGCGGCTGTCGCTGCTGGAATTCCTCCTCTTTGCCGGCGACGACCGCTACGGGGCGCTGGGCGTGAGCACTGAGCCCGACGCCTACGTTCCATGGCCGACGGCACCGATTCCCGGCTTGGGCAGCCTCGAAGAGATGGCCGACGTGGTCCGCAAGATCCTCGCGAACGAACCGGTCCCGGAACGCCAGAAGCGCCTGCTGCGGCCAGGCGTATCCCTCGGCGGTGCGCGGCCCAAGTCGCTGGTGATGATCGACGGCGAGGCGTGGCTGGTGAAGTTCACCGAAGGCGAAGAGCTCGACACCGAACTCATGGAGCACGCGGCGATGACGCTTGCGACATCCTGCGGGATCGAAGTCGCGGCCACGCGCGCGCTCCAGGTCGGCACGCGCCACGCCGTGGCGATCCGCCGGTTCGACCGCGCGCCCGGGGTGCGTGTGCACGCCGTCTCGGCCTTCGTCGCGTTGCGCGCCGTAGGGGAGGAGAACGGATACCCGCAACTCGCGCAGCTGCTGCGCCGCGTCGCCCCGGCATCGGCCATCGCGCAGCAGCAGCAGCAACTCTTCCGGCGGATGGTGTTCAACATCCTCATCGACAACACCGACGACCACGAGAAGAACCATGCGCTGCTGCGCGCGCCGGATGGCTCCTATGCGCTCGCTCCCGCATTCGACGTCGTGCCTTCCGCGCAAGGGCTTGGCTACCAGGCGATCGGGGTCGGTGCGGCCGGCGCCGAGGCTTCCATCGCCAATGCGCTCTCCCAATGCCGTGCCTTCGGCTTGAGGGAGGCCGACGCGCGCGCCGTCGTCGAGGACGTGGCGCGCGCGGTCGACCGTTGGCGCAAGCACTTCGGGAAAGCAGGCGTACCAGCCGCGCAGGTCGATGTGCTCGCGCAGTACATCGACGGCGACCACCTGGGCGCGCAGCGCCGGGAATTCGCCGCGCGCCGCCGTACGAAGCCCGCCGGGCGCTAGCCCTCCCTGTCAGACCTGACAGGCAGGAAAACACCCGTTCACGCGCGCTCACGGATCGTTTCTGATGGCGGTCCGAGGGAGGTCCGCCTTGCAGCAAGTCCGCGATCGCGTGCTCACGCGACACGAAGTCCACCATTACCACGCCGAAGGTTGGCTGCGCCCCGCATTCCGCTTGCCACATGACCGCATCGCGGCGCTGCGCAGCGCGGTCGAGCGCTTCCTGGGCAGCAACCCCGGCGTGCGGCCCGAATCGTTCGCGGTGGCGCACGTCGAGGGCCTCACCGACGATGCAGCCGTGGCGCTGGCGGACATCGGCCATGACGACGACATCCTGCAGCTCGCGTCGGAGGTGCTGGGCCAGCACGCCGTGCTGCACGGCTGCCAACTGTTCTGCAAGCCGCCCGGCGACGGCTACGAAACACCGTGGCACCAGGACGGTCAGTACTGGTCGAGCCGCCCGCGCGCGAGCTGCACGGTGTGGGTGGCCGTGGAGGACTCCGACCGCGGCAACGGTTGCCTGCGCGTGATCCCCGGCTCGCACCGCGCCAAGCGCCTCTACGAGCACCTGCACGAAGAGCGCAGCGACCTCACCGTGCGGCGGCGCCTGGCCTCCAGCTCCTTCGATGAATCGGCTGCCCTGGACGTCGAGCTGTTCGCCGGCGAGCTGTCGCTGCACGACATGTTCACCATCCACGGGGCGCGGCCGAACCGCTCGGGCAGGCGCCGCACGGGGGTGGCTTTGCGGTTCATGGCAGGGCTTGGCTGATCTATCCAGTTTTCTATTCTGTTTTCTATGCTATATTGAAGGCTCCCCAATGAGAGTTGGCTGAAGCTTTCTATTCGTGGCTGATCACTTCACCGACCGTATTCGTCAACTGCTGCGGGCGGCAGGTGCCATGCGCAGCCGCGACTTGCAGGAGGCGCTGGGCGTCAGCCAACCGGTGGTTTCGCGCGCGCTCGCGCCGCTGCTGCGCGCCGGCGAAGTGCTGAAAGTCGGGCGCGGGCGCAACCAGGCCTATGTGATGCCGCGCGGTGTCGCGGGGCTCGCGAGCGCGCTCGTGCCGGTGATGGCGGTTGATCGCGATGGCGGCGTCCGCAACTTCGGCACGCTGATCCCCGTCACCGGCGGGCGTTTCTGGATGGAAGAGGAGGGCGGCCCCTCGCAACTGCACGGCGGCTTGCCGTGGTTCGTGGCGGACATGCGGCCGCAAGGCTTCCTCGGGCGCTCGTTCGCGCATGCGCAGGCCGCGCTCGGGCTCGCGCCGAACCCCGCGCACTGGGTCGATGACGACGTGTTGCGCGCGTTGTGCCATGCCGGTGAAGACCTCCCCGGCAACCTGCTGGTGGGCAGTGCGTCTTTCGAGCGGTACATGCATGCGACACCCGCAGCACCGTGCGCAGCCGAGAGCTATGCCGCGCTGGCGGAGGCCGCGATGCAGGGCGCGCTGCCCGGCTCCTCCGCGGGCGGTGAGCAGCCCAAGTTCTGCTGCGTTCGGCCGGACGGCTGCGCGGTGATCGTGAAGTTCTCTCCCTCGGGCTCTTCACCTGCGGACCTGCGCTGGGCGGACTTGCTGGCCTGCGAACACCTCGCGCTCGAGGCATTGCGCGCGGCGGGTGTGCCGGCGGCCGTGTCGCGGCTGTCGCGCGCGGGGGGCCGGACCTTCCTGGAGGTGGAGCGATTCGACCGTACGCGGCAAGGGCGCATCGGCATGGTGTCGCTGCTCTCGTACGACTCGGAGTACATCGGCATGATCGACAACTGGGCCGCCGCCGCCGGCCGCATGCAAAGCAGGGGCTTGCTCGATCGCACCGATGCCGAGCGGCTCGTGTTCATGGAGGCGTTCGGCCAGCTCATCGCCAACACGGACCGGCACTACGGCAACGTGTCGCTGCTGATGGCACCGGATGACCAATGGCGGCTTGCACCGGCCTACGACATGCTCCCGATGCTGTATGCGCCGGTCAATGGCGAAATCGTCGCGCGCGAGTTCGACCCCGCGGCGCTGGCGCCGTCCACCGACACGCTGCGCGCGTGGGCCGCGGCGCGGCAGGCGGCGCAATCGTTCTGGCAGGCTGTGTCGGCGCACGAGGGCATCTCCAGCGCGTTCCGCGAAGTTGCGGCCAGCCATGTGCTGCGGCTGGAGGAGACCGAAGGGCTGCCTCGGCCGGCTGCGCAGGAGCAGGGCTTCCAGCGCGCAGCGCCGAGCTGACGCCATCGTTGAAGCGGGTCGACGGCACCACCGGTTGACAAGCCCGCCCCGCTGCCCAACGATGCGCCGATGAAGTCCATCGACGCATTCCCCTTCGGCTCCGCCACCGCCCTCGCCGCCGCCCTGCGTGACCGCGAAGTCTCCGCGGTCGAACTGCTGCGCGAATACCTCGCGCGGGTCGACAAGTTCAACCCGCGATTGAACGCGCTCATCGTCGACGACCGCGAGCGGGCGCTGCGCGATGCGCAGGCGGCGGACGCGGCACTCGCGCGCGGCGAGGTCCTTGGCCCCTTGCACGGCGTGCCCATGACGGTGAAGGAATCGTTCGACCTGCAGGGCCACCCCACGACACAGGGCTACGTGCCCGCGAAGGACAACATGGCCACGCAGGACGCGGTGGCCGTGCAGCGCCTGAAGGCGGCCGGCGCGGTGGTGTTCGGCAAGACCAACGTGCCGCTCTTCCTGGGCGACTTCCAGAGCTACAACGAGATCTACGGCACCACCAACAACCCTTGGGACCTCACGCGCGGGCCCGGCGGGTCGTCGGGTGGCGGCGCGGCCGCGCTTGCCGCGGGGCTGACGTCGCTGGAGTTCGGAAGCGACATCGGCGGCAGCATCCGCAACCCGGCGGCGTACTGCGGCGTATACGGGCACAAGCCGACGTGGACCGTCGTGCCCAAGCGCGGGCACCACCTGCCGCGCGTGCCGATCGCGGAGGTGGACCTGTCGGTCATCGGGCCGCTGGCGCGTTCGGCGCGTGATTTGCAGGTGGCGCTGGACGTCACCGCGGGGCCGGATGAACTGACGCGCGCAGGTGTGCGCTACGACTTCCCGCCGCCGCCGCAATCGCTGAAGGGTTTGCGCGTCGGCGTGTGGCTGGACGAGCCGCTGGCGCCGGTGGCGCGCAGTGTCGATACGGCGATCCGCTCGGTCGTGGCGATGTTGCGGGCCGAAGGCGCGGTCGTCGATGAAGCTGCGCGGCCCGAGTTCGATGCGCGTGCCGCGCACGAGGTTTACAACACACTGCTGTTTGCGAACATGGGTGCGCGTCGCGCGGACTTCGAGCAGTTGTGCGCGCAGGCCGCGGCGCTGTCACCCAGCGACGACAGCGACAAGGCGAACTCCGCGCGCGCGATGGTGCCGATGTTCAAGACGGTGTACGACGCGGCGAACCGGCGCGAGCAATTGCGCTGGGCCTGGCATGCGTTCTTCCAGAAGTACGACGTGATGATCACGCCCGTGACGGCCACGCCTGCGTTCCGGCACGACCACAACGAGCCGCCGGCTGCGCGCACGATGAATGTCGATGGGCGCGACGTGCCGTATTTCTCGCAGCTGTTCTGGGCCGGCCTGGCGACGTGCTCGTTCCTGCCGGCGACGGCGGTGCCTGTCGGCGTGAGCGAGGAGGGCTTGCCGATCGGTGCGCAGCTGATCGGCGCGGAGATGCGGGACCGCACGACGCTGTGGCTTGCGGCGCGCATCGAGGAGATGCGCGGGGGGTTCGTGCCGCCGGCGGCGTTTCGGTAGGCGAGCATGGATGCCGGGTCGAGCCCGGCATGACAGCCTTGTGCGCGTCCGCTACGTGCCCCAGCGGGTCGCCTTGACGGACGCGGCGGTCGCGAGGCCGTGCGCCGCCATGCCGACGCCCACTAGCGCGAAGTACCAGCCCTCGGGTGCATTCATCGCCGTCAGCAGCCAACCGCCAATGCAGATGACGACGAGACGCAAGGTCCCCGCGAGCACCGGCCCGAGCACCTTGCCCGCGCCTTGCGACGCGAAGTAGAGCGTGAGGCCCAGCCCGAAGAACACGTACATCGGCCCCGCGTTGCGCAGGTAAAGCGCCGCATAGTGCAGCACTTCCGCCTTGCTGGTGAACATCGCCGACCAAAGCGCAGGCCAGATCGCGACGATGAGCCCGATGGCGCCGACGATGCCCGCCGACAGCGCACCACCCACCCACGCCACCTCGCGGGCACGGGCGACATTGCCCTTGCCGATGGCCATGCCCACCATCGGCAGCGACGCGACCCCCACGCCGAACGCAATCGGGATGGCAAGAAATTCGAGGCGCGCGCCGATGCCGTAGCCCGCGAGCGCGTCCACGCCGAGCCTTGCAATGAAGCCCGTCATCACCAGCACCGTCACCACCATCTGCAGGGGAGAGAGCAGCGCGAGGCCGCCGACTCGCAGGATCTCGCGGAAACGCAGCCAGGTGAGCTGCCAGCCGGAGCGCGAGAGGCTCACGCGCCGGCGTGGGTCCGTGAGGTACACGAGCAACCACACGGCGGCCGCCCCGTAAGCGAGCACTTGGCCGAGCGCCACGCCGGCCATGCCCAGCTTCGGCACACCGAGCAGCCCCATGCTGAGTACGGCGCCGAGCGCGATCTGCAGGACGGAAACGACAAGGATGGTCGCCGAGGGCACGTGCATGTTGCCCGTGCCGCGAATCACGGAGATCAGCGTGTTGCCGAGCCACACCGTCACGATGCACGGGAACAGCACGTTCGCGTAGCGGTGCGCCTGCGCCAGCACTTCGCCGCGCGCGCCGAGCAAGCGGTACAGCGGGTCGCCGAAGCCGACGAACAGCAGCGCGAAGATCATCCCGGCCGCGAGTGCGATGACGACTGCGTGCCGCGCGAGGCCTTGCGCCGCATCGAGGTGGCCGCCACCCAAGGCACGCGCGATGGACGAGGACACCCCGCCACCCATCGCCCCCGCCGAGAACGTCTGCATCAGCATCGTCAGCGGGAACACGAGCGCCATCGCGGCGAGTTCGTCGCGCCCGAGCAGGCCCACGTACATCGTCTCCGCGATGCCCGTGGCCGCTGCCGCGACCATCGCGAGAATGTTGGGGAGCGCAAGCCGCGACAGCACCGGCAGCACCGGCCCGTGCAGCATGCGGTATTCGCGTGTTTGCGTTGCAGCCGCCGCCGGTAGCGCTTCGGTACTCGTCATCCGAAAAATATAGTGCAGCGCGGCGGCAGGAACCTGTCACAGTCGGAATACCCGTGCGCCGCACGGGTCACGAAAGCTTCTATCAACCCCTACCTCTGGGCCGTGCTTGGCGCGGCCATGGGCTGGCTGGCGGGAACGCTGGCCGGCAACGCCACCCACGGCAGCCGCATCGAAGACATCGCAGTCGGCATCTTCGGCGCCTTCCTCGGCGGCGAACTCCTCTACAACGCACTGAGGCTGCCCGCGGTCACGGACGGCTTCAACGGCCTGGCCATGGGCTTGGCGGCGGTGTGCGGCGGCGGTATGGTGCTGCTGCTGGCGCTGTTCCGCAAGGCCAACGGCCCGCTCAAGCCCCACCGCACGCGCAAGGCGCGCTGATCAGCGCGTCACGCCGAGCAGCTCCACCTCGAACAGCAGCGTGCTGTTCGGCGGGATCGGGCCCTTGCCCGCTTCGCCATATGCGATGGCCGGCGGGCAGGTCAGGCGCGCCTTGCCGCCCGGCTTCATCATCGCCACGCCTTCGGTCCAGCACTTGATGACGCGGCCGAGCGGGAACTCCGCGGGTTCGCCGCGCTTGTACGAGCTGTCGAATTCGCGGCCATCGGTGAAGGTGCCGCGGTAGTGCACGCGCACGGTGTCGGCGGCGGTGGGCGATGGGCCGGAGCCTTCCTTCAGTGATTGGTACGTGAGGCCGCTCGTGGTCGTGACGGGCGGAGTCAGGGGCGTCGCGCAGCCGACGACGACGGCGGCGAGGGCGGGGAGGATGAAGCGCATGGCGGGATCATGGCATGTGTCAGTAAGCCCAGGGGCGCTTGGCCCTGTCCCGGTCCCGGAACGCCCCCAGTTCCGCGCCGCGCTCGAGCGTCAGCTGTATCTCGTCGACACCAGCCAGCAGCATCTGTCGCAGTGTTTCCGGCGACTTGAACGCGAAGCGCGAGCCGTCTGCGGCAATCACAACCTGCTGCTCGAGGTCCACGGTGACCTGCGCCCCGCCCAACGACGCAAGGTGCCGAACGTTCTCGATCGGCAGCTCCACCGGCACGATGCCGTTGCGGAAGCAGTTGTTGAAGAAGATTCCGCCGAACGAAGGCGCGATGATCGCGCGGAAGCCGAACTCGCGCAGCGCCTTGGGCGCGCGCTCGCGCGAGCTGCCGCAGCCGAAGTTGCGGTCGGCCAGCAGCACCTGCGCCTGGTCGTAAGGCGGCTGGTTCAGCACGAACTCGGGGTTGGGCGAGCCGTCGGCCAGGAAGCGCCAGCCGTGGAAGAGGTGCGCGCCGTAGCCTTTCGCGTCCGTGCCGCCGAGGAACAGCGTCGGGATGATCTGGTCCGTGTCGATGTTGATGCGCAGCAGCGGGGCCGCCACACCGGTGACTGTGCGAAGCGCTTCCATCAGGCGAGCCTCCGCGCGTCCGCAATGCAGCCCGCGACCGCCGATGCGGCCACCGTCGCGGGGCTCGCAAGGTGCGTGCGCGCCTTCGGGCCTTGCCGGCCTTCGAAATTGCGGTTGGTGGTGCTGATCACGCGCCGCCCCGCGAAGCGGCCTTCGCCGATGTCGCTGCAGAAGCCGCAGCCCGATTCGTGCCACTCGAAGCCCGCGTCCTTGAAGATGCGGTCGAGCCCCTCGGCTTCCGCATCGCGCTTGACGGTGGTGGAGCCGGGCACGCACACCGCCTGCACGCCGGGCTTGACCTTGCGGCCTTTCAGGACGGCGGCGGCAGCGCGCAGATCGGACAGGCGCGCATTGGTGCACGAGCCGATGTACGCCACGTCGATGGGGATGCCCGCGAGCGGCGTGCCGGGCGCGAGCTGCATGTAGTCGAGCGCCTTGATGGCGAGTGCGCGCGCCTCGGTATCGCCCGTGTCCTCGGGCAGCGGCACGCGCGCGTCGATCGCCACGACCTGCTGCGGGCTCGTGCCCCACGTGACCTGCGGAACGAGCGCGTTGCAATCGACGTCCACCTCGAGGTCGAATGCCGCGCCTTCGTCGGTGCGCAAGTTGCGCCAGTAAGCGGCAGCACGGTCCCACGCTTCGCCCTTGGGCGCGAACTCGCGGCCGTGCAGGTACTCGATCGTGCTTTCGTCCGGCGGCACGAAACCGTACTTGGCCGAGAACTCGACCGACATGTTGCACAGGGTCATACGGCCTTCGATGGGCAGGCTGGCCACGGCAGGACCCGCGTACTCGGCGGCGTAGCCGATGCCGCCTTGCGCACCGACTTGCCCGATCAGGGCCAGGACCATGTCCTTGGCCGTCACACCCGGCGCCAGCTTGCCATTGAAATTGACGCGCATCGATTTCGGTTTCGATTGCGCCAGCGCCTGCGTCGCCAGCACGTGCTCGGCCTCGCTCGCGCCGATGCCCCATGCCAGCGCACCCACGCCGCCCACCGTGCTCGTGTGGCTGTCGCAGCAGACGAGCGTCGCGCCCGGGAAGGCGATGGCGCGCTCGGGCGCGACGACGTGTGCGATGCCCTGGCGCGGGTCGTCGTAGTCGATGAAGTTCAGGCCCCAGTCGCGCGACGCATCGCGCGTCGCCTGGATCATCACGGGCCCGCTCTTCGAGGCCGAGTCGGTGGGGCCGCGGCCCGGGTAGGTGGAGATGAGGTGCTCGATGATCGTGAACACCTGCTGCTTGCTGGCCGGCACGCGGCCCGCCTTGCGCAGCGCCGTCACCACCTGGCTGCCGGAGAGCTCGTGCAGCACGAGCCGGTCGACCTGCAGCAGGTCCATGCCGTCGCCGAGGCGGCAGACGACGTGGTCATCCCAGACCTTGTCGAGGAAGGTCCTCATGATTTGTACCGCTGCTCCAGCTCGCGGTACTTCGCCGCGTCCAGCACCTTCTGGCGGTCGGCGAACATCATGAGCTGGTTCTCGAGGCCGGCGATGGAGCCCTGTTCGTTCAATCGCCCCAGCACCTGCTGCATCGCGAGCATCGACGCCTGCAGCGCCGCGTTGGCGTAGCAGATGCAGGCATAGCCCGCCTCGGCGAGCTGCTCGCGCGGCAGCAGTGGCGTCTTGCCGCCGATCACCATGTTGCACAAGTGGATGCCGGGGACCGCCTTCGGGATCGACAGCAGTTCCTGCTCGTTCAGCGGCGCCTCGATGAAGAGGAAGTCCGCGCCGGCCTCCTGGTACGCACGCGCGCGGTCCAGAGCGGCTTCGAAGCCTTCGACGGCGCGCGCATCGGTGCGCGCGAGGATCATCAGGTCCGGGTCCACGCGCGCATCCACCGCGGCCTTCAGCTTGGCGACCATCTCGTCCTTGCCGATCACGTCCTTGCCGTCGAAGTGGCCGCAGCGCTTCGGATAGGTCTGGTCCTCCAGCATGATCGCGTTGGTGCCGGCGCGCTCCAGCAGTTGCACCGTGCGGCGCGTGTTGAGCGCGTTGCCGAAGCCCGTGTCGGCGTCGGCGAGGATGGGGATGTTCACCACTTCGCGGATCGCGCGCACGTGGTCGGCGAGCTCCGTCACCGAGACGAGGCCGATGTCCGGCATGCCGAGGTAGTTGTTGGCGACGGCGGCGCCGCTGACCATCATCAGCGGGAAGCCGGCGGCTTCGATGAAGCGGGCGGCCAGCGCGTTGCCGGCACCGGCCATCATCAGGCCCGCGCCGGGCTTGAGCATGCGGCGCATGCGCTGGTTGAGGTTGTCTTCGCTCATGTTCATTCGATCTTGAGGTTCGCGCGCTTGGCAAGGGCGCGCCAGCGCTCCACGTCGGAGCGCACGATGTCCATCATCTGTTCGGGCGTGCCGCCCACGGCGGTGGTGCCCTCGGCCGTGAACTTCTCGCTGACGTTGCGCGAGCGGAGCACTTCGTTGAGTTCGCGGTTGAGGAAGGCGACGACCTCCGGCGGCACGCCTTTCGGTGCCGCAACGGCTTTCCAGTCCACCAGCAGGTAGTCGGGCCAGCCCTGTTCGGCGAAGGTGGGCACGTCCGGCATCGACGCCATGCGCTGCGCGCTCGCGACGCCCAGCGCGCGCACGCGGCCGGAACGGATGAAGGGCGAGGCGTAGGTGGCGCTGGTGAGCATCATGTCCACCTGCCCCGACATCACGTCGTTGAAGGCTTGCGACGAGCCCTTGTACGGCACGTGCGTCATCTGCACGCCCATGTTGAACGCGAGCTCCTCCATGCCGACGTGCGCGATGGAGCCCACGCCCGCGGAGCCGTACGACAGCTTGCCGGGCTTGTCCTTGGCGGCCTGTGCGAGGTCCTTCGCGTTCTTCAGCGGCGAATTCGTGTTGACAACCACGACCGCCGGGTCGCGCGACACCATGATGATCGGCTGCATGTCGCCGATCGGGTCGAACGGGACTTTGGTGAGCGCGGCCTGGATCGGGTAGGTGCTCGACATGTTGAGCAGCGTGTAGCCGTCGGGCTTCGACTTCAGGACGTAGGCCGAGCCGATGTTGCCGCCGGCGCCGACGCGGTTCTCCACCACGATGGGCTGCTTGATGCGGTCGCCCAGCTCCTTGGCGAGCATGCGCGCCACCACGTCGCCGCCGCCGCCGGCCGCGAAGGGCACGACGAAGGTGAGGGGGCGGTTGGGGAAGGCCGATTGCGCGAGTGCCGCCCACGACGAAGTGGCGGCCGCGGCGGCCAGGAAGGTGCGTCTTTGCATGGTTCGGTCGGTCTCCTTGCGGCGCGTCATCCCCGCGGAGGCGGGGATCCAAGGCGTTGAACGCTTTGGATTCCCGCCTGCGCGGGAATGACGGAAAGGCGGTTGTGCACGAAGGGCATCATTCCGCCGGCGCGCCAGACTTCGACTTCGCTCGCCGTGTCGAGGCGGCAGCGGCAATCGATGGTGATGGTCGTGCCGCTGCTGCGGCGGATCGTCACTTGCATCGTCGCGCCCGGTGCGGCCAAAGCCGTGTCGATGAAGTACTGCTCGCTGCCGTCGAGCCCGAGCGTCTTGCGCGTCTGCCCGCCCATGAACTGCAGCGGCAGCACGCCCATGTTCGCGAGGTTGGAGCGGTGGATGCGCTCGAAGCCCTCGGCGATCACGGCTTTCACGCCCAGCAGGCGCGTGCCCTTCGCCGCCCAGTCGCGCGAGGAGCCCGCTCCGTAGTCCTTGCCGGCGACGATCACGAGCGGTGTGCCTTGCTCGCGATAACGTTCGGCGGCTTCGTAGACCGTGGTCACTTCGCTCGTGCCCGCGATGCGCGTGCAGCCGCCTTCGCGGTCCACCAGCTCGTTGCGCAGGCGGATGTTGGCGAAGGCGCCGCGCACCATCACTTCGTGGTTGGAGCGGCGCGAGCCGTACGCGTTGAAGTCCTCATCCTTCACGCCATGCGAGCGCAGGTACTGCGCGGCCGGCGATTGCGGCGCGATGGCCGCCGCGGGCGAGATGTGGTCCGTCGTTATGCCGTCGCCCAGCACGAGCAGGGCGCGGGCGCCCTCGATCGGGCCGCTGCCCTTTGCGAGGTCCGCGTCGAGGTACGGCGGCTTGCGGATGTAGGTGCTGCGGGCGTCCCAAGGGAAGAGTTCACTGCCGGCCACGCGCAGCTGCTGCCACGATTCCGCGCCTTCGAACAGGTTGCGGTACCCGCGCTCGAACACTTCGCGGCCGACGAAGCGCTGCACGGCCTGCTGCACCTCGTCGTCGGAAGGCCAGAGTTCGCGCAGCATCACCGGCTTGCCGTCGCGGTCCGTGCCCAGCGGTTCTCGCGTGAGGTCCACGCCCATGTGGCCCGCCAGCGCGTACGCCACCACGAGCGGCGGCGACATGAGGTAGTTGCCCTTGACGAGCTGGTGCACGCGGGCTTCGAAGTTGCGGTTGCCCGAAAGCACCGAGCACACGGCAAGGTCCTGCGCGCGGATCGCGGCCTCGACATCGTGGGCGAGTTCGCCTGAGTTGCCGCCGCAGGTGGCGCAGCCGTAGCCGGCGATGTTGAAACCCAGGGCATCGAGCGCGTCCTGCAGACCCGCCGCGCGCAGGTACTCGCCGACCGCGCGCGAGCCCGGCGTGAGCGAGGTCTTCACCCACGGCCGCGTCCGCAGGCCGCGCGCGACCGCATTGCGGGCCAGCAAGCCCGCGGCGAGCATGACGGATGGGTTCGACGTGTTCGTGCAGCTCGTGATGGCGGCGATGACGACGGCGCCGTCGGATACGGCATCGACGCGTCGCGTTGCGTCGAAAGCGCCGGGCACGCGAGCCGCTCCGGCTGCAGCACCGGCACCGGAGGCATGCAGTGCAGCGACAGTGTCCAGGGCGCGCAACTCATGCGGCTTGCGAGGACCTGCAACGCTGGGGACGACTTCCGCCAGGTGCAGCTGCACGACGTCGGTGTAAAGCGGCTCCGGCGTCGACGCGTCGCGCCACAAGCCCTGGAAGCGCGCATACGCCTCGACCCGCTGCGCCTCGCGGCCGGTGAGCCTCAGGTACTCGATGGTGAGCGCGTCGACGGGGTACAGCGCGCAGTTCGACCCGTACTCGGGCGCCATGTTCGCCAGGGTCGCGCGATCCGCAACGCCGAGCGTGTCGAGCGCGGGGCCGAAGAACTCGACCAGCGCATCCACAACCCCCGCCTTGCGCAGCAACTGCGTGAGCGTGAGCACCAGGTCCGTCGCCGTCACGCCTTCGCGCAGCGCACCGGTGAGCTTCACGCCCACCACGCGCTTCACGGCTGTCACGAGCGGCAGGCCCATCATCGCCGCCTCGGCCTCGATGCCGCCGACGCCCCAGCCCAGGACGCCCAGCCCGTTGACCATCGTGCTGTGGCTGTCGGTGCCGACCATCGTGTCGGGGAAGGCGATGCCGTCTTCGGCCCGCACCACCTGCGCGATGTGCTCCACGTTCACCTGGTGCAGGATGCCGCGCCCGGGCGGCACCACGCGCAGGTTGGGGAAGGCCTGCTGCGCCCACTTCGCCAGCGCGAAGCGCTCGGCATTGCGCTCGAACTCGCGCGCCATGTTGATGCGCTCCGCATCCGCCGAGCCGGCCGCATCGACGATCAGTGAATGGTCAATGACGAGGTCCACGGGGATGCGCGGGTTCACGCGCGTGGGGTCGCCGCTCGCATCGCGCATGCCGTCGCGCAGCATCGCCAGGTCCACGAGCGACGGGATGCCGGTGTAGTCCTGCATCAGCACGCGCGCGGGGTGGAAGGGCACCTCGACCGCTTCCGCCTGCGCGGGCGACCAGTTCACCAGCCGCGCGAAGTCGTCCTGCGTGACGCCGTTGGTGCCGATGTGGCGCAGCACGTTCTCGGCGAGTACGCGCAGGCAATACGGCAGCCGCGCGACGGCCGCCTCGCCGCCCGCGGCCGCCGCGAGGCTGTAGCCGCGCAACCCGGTCGTGCCCACCGGCTGCAGGAAGGCCTGCTGCGGACGTCTCTCGACAGAAGACATCAGTTGATCTTGATGTTGGCCTGCTTGATCACGTTGCGCCACCGCTCCATGTCTTCCTTGATCGTCTCGGCGAACTGCTGCGGCGTGCCACCCGCGACGCCCACGTCGTCCTGCGCGAAGCGCGCCTGCATCTCGGGCGACTTCAGCACCGCGTTGATGTCGGCGTTGACCTTGGCGATGATCTCCGGCGGCGTGCCCTTGGCGGCGACGAGGCCGTGCCAAAGGTCCGCGCGGTAGTTCGGCAGGCCCTGCTCGGCAAACGTCGGCAGGTTGGGGAACGACGCGAGCCGCTGCGGCGCACCCACGGCCAGCATGCGCACCTTGCCGGACTTGGCGAGCGAGGCGAAGGAGCTCGTGCCGCCCAGCATCATCTGGATCTGGCCGCCCGCGAGGTCCACCAGCGCGGCGCCCGTGCCCTTGTACGGCACGTGCGTGATCTGGATGCCGGCCTGGTAGTTGAAGTACTCGGTGGCCAGGTGCGCGAGGCCCGCGGTGCCGGACGAGCCGTAGGAGATCTTGCTCGGGTCCTTCTTCGCATCGGCGATGAACTCCTGCAGCGTCTTGTACGGCGTGTTCGGGCCCACGGCCAGCACCATCGCCTCGCGCGTGAACTGCACCACCGGCACGATGGCGCCGATGGGGTCGAACGAGGGCTTGTTGACGATGGCGTTGCCCGCGTAGCTGCCGGAGATGACGAGGAAGGTGTAGCCGTCCGCCGGCTCGCGCAGCGCGGCTTCGGCCCCGAGGTTGCCGCCCGCGCCCGGCTTGTTGTCGATGACGACGGTGTAGCCGTGCTGCTCGGTGAGCTTCTGCGCGACGAGGCGCGAGAAGGTGTCCGAGCCGCCGCCGGGGGCGAACGGCACGACGAACTTCACGGGCTTGGCCGGGTACTTCGATTGTGCGAAGGCGGGCGCGGCGATGCCGAGGGCGGCAGCGCAGGTGGCGAGCGAGAGGGCGAGGGTGAGGGTGCGACGGGTGAACTGCATGTTGTCTCCTTTTTCGTACTTCGGAACTTCAGACTTCCAGGTCCAGCAGGCGGACGTACTGCTGCCCGCCGTGCATGTCGCGCTCCAGCAGGCCGCCTTGCGGCCGCTGGCGCGGGTAGGACACTTTCAGCACCAGCAGGTCGGGGACAGGGTGGTGCTGCACCAGCGCCGAGTCGACGCCGAAGACAGCGGCGATGGCGGCGGGTTGCAAGGCTTGCGAATGCGCGTACGCGTCGTACGCGGCGCGGTCGCGGAACTCCAGGTCCACGGTGATCCAGAACGGCCCCGCGTTCTTGGAGCGGATGTGTCGGCAGACGTCGGTGAGCTTGGGCATCTTCGTCTCCTTACGCCTGCACGAACACGGTCCGCACGAGCTCGTGGCCGTCGGCCACCTGCACGACGTGGTTGAGCTTGAAGTCGAATACCTGGCCACGCTCGATCTCGGCCGGCGAGAAGGGGAAGGCGTAGCTCGGCAGCTCGCGCTCCTCGTTGAGCGGCAGGTGGAAGAACCACGGGTTGCATGTCTTGGCGATCTGCGTGGCGACCTGCTGCGTGGCCGCGGTGGCGACGAAGAGCAGGCCCACCTCGCGCGGCGGCGCGCTGCCGGCGGGCACCGGCGCGCCGGTCACGGCGTTCCAGCCGTAGGGGCGGATGGAGATGTCGAAGTTGCCGGCCCGCTCGCCCATGGTCTGGCGCACGCGGGCCGTGAGCACCTCTTGCATCTTGTGCACGAAGCGGTCGATCTCGGCGAGCACCGCGCGGTCCTGGATGCCGACGAGCATGATGGTCTGGTAGCCGCTGCCGGCTGCGCCTTCGAGCTTCATCGTGTACGGCGTGGGGCGGAACTGCGAACCGTTGACGCGCACGATGGCGTCGTCGACGGGCTCGTAAGTCGCGTGGGTCACGTCGACGATGCCGCCGGGTTCGACCAGCTCGAACGGGTCGTTGTTCTCGTACAGCAGGTGGGCTGACACGGTGCGCGGCGTGCAGCGGTTGCCGGGCGTCAGCGGCTCGATCTCGAATGCGTTCTGGCCGATGCGCACCATCACGCCGCCGGCGCGCGGCGTGGTCGTGCAGAGCGACCCGCACTCGGCCACCTTTGCCGCGTGCCACGAAGGCCCGGCGCCCGCGCCCTTCATGACCGGGAAGGCGGCGAGCACGGCGGAGTCGGATGCGCGGCCGCCGAGCACGATGTTCGCGCCTTGTTCGAGCGCCGCGATGAAGGGCTCCGGACCCATCAGCGCGACGATGTGGTCGCAGGCCGTGAAGTCTTCCGGGTTCGCGGTGTTGAAGGGCGCCAGTGGCTTGATCCTGCCTTCGCGGGCGCGCTGCGCCATCAGCTGCGCCGGCTGCTCGGCGTAGAGCAGGGCGATCTTCGGGTGCAGGCCTTCCTCGCGCGCGATCTCCAGCGCGATGTCCCGCGTCCAGTCCAGCGCGGCGTCGCAGCCCGACGTGCCGCAGGAGCCGATGAGCAGCGGAATCTTCGCCTTCGCCTGTGCGCGCATCATGATCGCGAGGTCGTGCTTCACCGCGTCGCGCGAGTACTTCGCCACGCCGGTGGCGAGGTAGGCCGGGCCGCTGTCGGTGGAGCCCGCGTCGCAGGCGATCGCGTGCGCGCCGGCGGCGATGCCGGCCGCGACCTCTTTCTCGCTCACGCCGATGCCCACCGCGCCCGTGGGCACGAGGATGTTGATGGTGTTGCGCAGTCTGTCCATGCCGGAGATTCTGGTGTCGGCCACCCCTGCCTACAATGGAACCACTGGTCCTATCACTCAGACCAAGAGAGACCAAGGAAAACCCTGATGCCGCACGGCAAGCCGGTGGCCCGCTACCACGTGATCGAGATGACGCTGGCGTCGCGCATCCGCGACGGCCACTACGGCGCCGAGGGGCTGCCGGGCGAGCGCGTGCTGGCGGCCGAGTTCGGCGCGGCGCGCGTGACGATCCGCAGCGCGCTCAAGCGGCTGGAGGACCAGGGCCTGGTCATCCGCAGCGAGCGGCGCGGCACGCTCGCCGCCACCGCGGCCGGCAAGCCGAGGCGGTTGCTGCGCGAGCACGTGGACAGCTTTCTCGACCGCGGGCGGCGCGACAAGCGCAAGGTGCTGTTCTACCGGCATGTCGACGCGACACCCGTCGTTGCCGATGCCCTGGCCGTGGCGCCCGGTACCAAGGTGCTGCGCGTGGTGCGGCTTCGTTCGGACGCCGCCGGCACGCTCACGTACACGGAAGCATTCGTCGCCCCTGCCATCGCGCATGCGCTCAGCCGCGCCGCGCTGGAGCGCAAGGCCTTCGTGCAACTGCTGGAGGACCATGGCTTCGCGATCCGCGTCGCGGAGCAGGTGGTCTCGAGCGAGCGCGTGCCTTATGAGGTGGCGCAGGCGCTGGGGATCGCGCTGGACGCGCCGGTGCTCAAGCTGGCGCGCGTGATCAGGGGCGATGCTGGGGCGCCGCTGCAGTACATGCTGGGTTGGTATCGCGCGGACCGGTTCGAGGTGCGGATGAACATGTCGCGCGCGGACGACGCCACGAAGGTCTGGATCGCGTATCGATGAGGTGCGAACGCCGTCATGCCGGGCTATATGGACGCCTGCGGGTTTTCAAGCGGGGGTAGTTGACTGACGGCGCCTGGGGGCGAAGTTGCAGATCTATATCCGGCCTGTGGTGCGAGCGCGCTGAGCGGTCGCTGGCCCCGATGGATGTTCGCTGGCTTGCACCTCATTCTTGACGAGGACTGTTGATGCCCTGCCCGGCATTCAGGTTTGGCAAGCCACGGCTTCTGCCATTTGCCATCGATCATGGTTCCCGTTGCAACCCGTGAGGACCTCCTTTCTCGGTGCGATGAAGTGAGGGTCTATGCGCGCTGGCTCGGCCAGCCTGGCTGCCAGTCGCGCTCGTATCGCAGCAGCGCCCAAGCCGTGCGGGCCATCTTGTTGGCTACGGCCACCACCGCTACGTTGCGGGGCCGGCGCGCCAACAGCTCGCGCAGCCAGTCGTCGGGGTGTTTGGTATGGGTGACGACACTGCGAGCACCGTGGATGAACAGCGTGCGCAAGTACGTGTCGCCACGTTTGCTGATGCCCAGCATGCGGGTCTTGCCGCCGGTGCCGGTGTGTGCCGGCACCAAGCCCAGCCACGCGGCGAACTCACGGCCTGAGCGGAACGCACTGGCTTGGCCCATCGCAGCGCTGGCAGCCGTGGCCGTCAGTAGCCCGATGCCGGGAATCCTTGCGATTCGCTGCGCCGCCGCATCCTGGCGGTAGAGCGACTGCAGGCGCCGCTCGATCTGCCCGATCTGCTCGTCCAGCTGGCCCACGCGCTGCCATTGCTGCAGCAGCGTGTCCAGTACCACCTGGGGAAGCCGCGCGGTCAGCCGCTCCAGGGCTGCGGCTATGCCGCGCGCCAGAGGTGCACGGCCACGAGCGAACACCTCACCGTACTCGGTCAGCAGCCCGCGCAGCTCGTTGATCTGCATCGTGCGCACCTTCACCAGCTGCTGCCTCATGCGGTGCAGAGCCAGCACCGCCTGCTGCGCTTCGCTCTTGATGGCGACTGGTTTGATCTGCCCCTGACGCAGCGCCATCCAGATGGCTCGCGCGTCGATCGCATCGCTCTTGTTGCCCGTCACGAACGCCTTGACGGCCTTCGCTGGCAACAGCTTGACTTGGTGGCCAAGCCCGATCAGCTCACGCGCCCAGTACTGCGCGCCGCCGCATGCCTCCATCGCCACCAGGCAGCAGCCGCGGTTGGCAAAGTGCTCCAGCAGCTTCGCGCGCTTGATCCGAACGTTGCGAACCTCACCCGTGGCCGGCTCCACCCAGTGCAGCTGGAACACGTTCTTGGCGACATCTAGCCCGACGGGAGTCAACGCAGTAGCATCCATGGCGGAACCTCCGGCCTGTTTCAGGAAGAGTGATCTTCCTGCCTTGGGCACTTTGATGCCGTAAGCCCGGAGGTTCCCCCTCCGGGCCTCGGCAGCCGAGTTCACCCGGCAGGAGGCGTCCATTCCATTCTTGACCCGGCATCCATGGTTGCGTGACGACACGCCGGCATGGATTGCGGGTCAAGCCCGCAATGACACGTGGAGGCGCGCGGACGATTCGGGTGTTTCGGCGACCAACTGGCCGCGCTTCCACACCTTGAGCCGAGTCGGGCGCAGCCGGATGGCCTCCACGACGTCATCGGCCTGCAGCAGCACGAAGCTCGCCTCGCGGCCCGGCGCGATGCCGTAGCCGTCGAGATGCATCACCTTCGCGGCATTCACCGTCACCGCGTCGAAGCAGGCGCGGATGCCCTTCACGCTCGTCATCTGCGCCACATGCAGCCCCATGTGCGCCACGTCCAGCATGTCGCCCGACCCCATTGCATACCACGGGTCCATCACGCAGTCATGGCCGAATGCGACCGTCACGCCTGCATTCATCAGCTCCGGCACACGCGTCATCCCGCGCCGCTTCGGGTACGTGTCGTGCCGCCCCTGCAGCGTGATGTTGATCAGCGGATTGGCGATCACCGACACGCCGCTTTCCGCAATCAGCGGCAGCAGCTTGCTCACGTAGTAGTTGTCCATGCTGTGCATGGAGGTGCAGTGGCTGCCAGTCACGCGCCCCTGCAGCCCGAGCCGCTGCGCCTCGAAAGCCAGCGTCTCGATGTGCCGCGACATCGGGTCGTCGGTCTCGTCGCAGTGCATGTCGACCAGCTTGCCGCGCTCGGCGGCGATTTCGCACAGCAGCTTCACGCTCGCGGCGCCTTCGGCCATCGTGCGCTCGAAGTGCGGGATGCCGCCGACGATGTCCACGCCCTTGTCGAGTGCGCGCTCGAGGTTCTCCGCGCCGCCCGGGGAGCGCAGCACACCGTCCTGCGGGAAGGCAACGAGCTGCAGGTCGATGACGGCCGCCACCTTGCGCTTCACCTCGAGCAGGGCGTCCACCGCCAGCAGGGAAGGATCGCTCGTGTCCACGTGGCTGCGGATCGCGAGCAGGCCCTTGGCGACGGCCATCTCGCAATACCGCAGGGCGCGCTGCAAGATGTCCTCGTGCTTCAGCGACGGCTTGAGCTCGCCCCATAGCGCGATGCCCTCCAGCAGCGTCCCGCTCTCGTTCACCCGCGGGTTGCCGTACGTGAGCACGCTGTCCATGTGGAAGTGCGGGTCGCAGAAGGGCGGCGCGAGCAGCCGGCCGCCGGCGTCCAGCGTCTCGTGCGCGGGCGCGGCCAGGCCGGGCGCGACCTCGACGATGCGGCCGCCCTGCACGGCAACCGAGATGTCGCGGCGCCCGTCCGGGAGCGCCGCATGGGTGATGAGAAGGTCCAGCATTTGCACCCTGTTGTAGCACCAACGCCGCCGCGCCAGCGGGTTTCCCCGGAGTGGCGGGCGTGGCTGCCCGCGCAGAATGAGCCGACGAAAGGAGTACCTGATGACTAAGTCTCGTCGCAGCTTCTTCCTCTCGGCGGCCGTGGCCGCCTCCCTGCTCGGCGCCGGAGCGGCCTGGGCCCAGGCGAACGTGTTGCGGATCGTGCCGCACTCCAACCTCGCCATCCTCGACCCCATCTGGACCACCGCGTACATGAGCCGCAACCACGGCTATATGATCTACGACACGCTGTTCGGCACGGACGCGGAAGCGAAGGTCAAGCCGCAGATGGTCGAGACCTGGACCGAGAGCCCCGACAAGCGCCTGTGGACCTTCAAGCTGCGCAAGGGCCTGGAGTTCCACGACGGCAAGCCGGTGACCGGCGAAGACGTCATTGCCAGCCTGCAGCGCTGGGGCAAGCGCGACGCGATGGGCTCCGCGCTGATGCAGTTCGTGCTGCGCATGGACTCGCCGACGCCGGACACCTTCCGCATCTTCCTCAACGAGGCCAACGGCTTCATGCTGGAGGCGCTGGGCAAGCCCAGCTCCAACGTGCCCTTCATCATGCCCAAGCGCATCGCGGAGACCGATGCCTTCAAGCAGATCGAGGAGCACATCGGCTCCGGCCCCTTCATCTTCAGGAAGGACGAGTTCAAGCCCGGCGACAAGGCCGTGTACGTCAAGAACCCGAGGTACGTGCCGCGCAGCGAGCCGCCGTCGGGCACCACGGGCGGCAAGCACGTGTACGTCGACCGCGTCGAGTGGAACCTCGCGCTGCGCGACGCGCAGGCGCAGGTGAGCGCGCTCAAGAAGGGCGAGGTGGACATCATCGAGGCGCTGCCCTTCGACTTCTACGACGCGGTCAAGTCGGACCCGACGCTGCAGGTGCCCTCGTACGCCACCCGCGGGCTGCAGTACATCGCGCGCTTCAACCACCTGCACAAGCCCTTCGACAACGCGAAGGTGCGGCAGGCGGCGCTGGCCGCGCTCACGCAGGAGCCGTTCCTGAAGGCGCAGGTGGGCGTGAAGGCGCTGTACCGCCCGTGCGCGAGCATGTTCATCTGCGGCACGCCGTACGGCAGCACCGCGGGCAGCGACATCCAGTTCAAGAGCAACATGAAGAAGGCGCAGGACCTGCTCAAGGCCAGCGGCTACGACGGCACGCCCATCGTGCTGATGAAACCCACGGACCTGGCCTCGATCCAGAAGCTGCCCGACGTGGGCGCGCAGCTGTTGCGGCAGGCCGGCTTCAAGGTGGACCTGCAGGCCATGGACTGGCAGACGCTGGTGGGCCGCCGCGCCAAGAAGGACCCGCCGGACAAGGGCGGCTGGCACATGTTCATGACCGCCTGGCAGACCTTCGACGTGTGGAGCCCGATCTCCAACCCGATGATGGACACGCGCGGCGACAAGAGCGGCTGGTTCGGCTGGGCGCTGGACGACAAGATGCAGGCGATCCGCAACGAGTTCATGCGCGCCACCGACGAGGCCACCAAGAAGAAGCTGGCCGACCAGCTGCATGCGCGCGCCTTCGAGATCGGCACGCACGCCCCCCTGGGCGAGTACGACCAGCCGATGGCCGCGACGAAGAACATCAGCGGATGGTTCGTCACCAACGGCAACATCTACTGGAACCTCAAGAAGTCCGCGCCGAACTGAGCCCGCCACCGCCATGATCCAGTTCCTCGGCCGGCGCCTGCTCGCCACGGTGCCGGTCCTGCTGGTCGTGTCGGTGTTCGTCTTCCTGATGCTGCGGCTCACGCCGGGCGACCCGGCGGCGGTGCTGGCGGGAGACGCAGCCAGCACAGAACAGATCGCGCGGATCCGCACGAGCCTGGGCCTGGACAAGTCGGTGCCCGAGCAGTTCTTCATCTGGTTCGGCAACCTGCTCACCGGCGACCTGGGCCAGAGCTACTACTACAAGACGCCGGTCACCACCCTCATCGGCCAGCGGCTGGAGCCGACGCTGTCGCTCGCGTCGCTCACGATCGTCATTGCGGTGTTGGTGGCCGTGCCGCTGGGCGTGCTCGCGGCGTGGCGCTTCGGCGGCTGGCTCGATCGCGCGCTCATGGGGTTCTCGGTGCTCGGGTTCTCGGTGCCGGTGTTCGTGCTGGCGTACCTGCTGATCTGGCTGGTGTCGCTCAAGCTGGGGTGGCTGCCGGTGCAGGGCTACCGGCGCGTCGCCGAGGGCGTTGGGCCGTGGCTGTACCACCTCGTGCTGCCCGCGATCACGCTGAGCATCATCTACATCGCGCTCATCGCGCGCGTGACGCGCGCTTCGGTGCTGGAAACGCTCGGCGAGGACTACGTGCGCACCGCGCGCGCCAAGGGGCTGCCGGAGCGCAAGGTGCTGCTGCGGCATGCGCTCACGAATGCGGCGGTGCCGATCGTGACGGTGATCGGCATCGGCATCGCGCTGCTGATCGGCGGTGTGGTCGTGACGGAGTCGGTGTATGCGATTCCCGGCCTCGGGCGCCTGACGGTGGACGCAGTGCTGGCGCGCGATTTCCCGACGATCCAGGGCGTGATCCTTTTCTTCTCGCTCGCGTACGTGCTCATCAACCTCGTGATCGACCTGAGCTACGTGTTCTTCGACCCGCGTATCCGCTATTAGGACCCCATGAGCGCCCAGCTTTCGCAGGAAGAACACGCGCCGCTGTCGGTGGAGGCCGCGCCGGAGGCGGACCGCCCGAATGCGTGGCAGCGCGCGGCGCGCAACCTGTCGGTGCGCATCGGCGGCATCGTGCTGCTGCTGCTCACCGTGATCGCCTTGTCGGCGCCGCTGCTCGGCACGGTGGACCCGAGCCTGTTCGACCCCGGCAGCCGCGACCTCGTGCCCGGCGCGACGGGCGAGATCACCACGCTGGAAGGCGAGACGCGGCCGCATCGCTTCATCTTCGGCAGCGACAGCTTCGGGCGCGACATCTACAGCCGGGTGATCTACGGCACGCGAGTGTCGCTGATCGTGGGCATCTGCACGGCCATCCTCGCGCTGGCGGTGGGGGTGGCGTTCGGTCTCGCGGCCGGTTATGTGCGCAGCGTCGACAGCGTGCTGATGCGCGTGATGGACGGGCTGATGGCGATCCCGGCCATCCTCATCGCGATCGCGCTGGTGGCGATGTGGAAGGGCGGGCTGCTCACGGTTGTGGTGGCGATCGCGGTCCCGGAGATACCACGCGTGACGCGGCTCGTGCGCTCGCTCGTGCTGACGATCCGCGAAGAACCGTATGTGGAAGCGGCGATCTCGGTGGGCACCGGCACGCTCGCGATCATGCGGCGGCACGTGCTGCCCAACACCGTGGCGCCGCTGATCGTGCAGGGCACCTTCATCTGCGCGTCGGGCATCCTCACGGAAGCCATCCTTTCCTTCCTCGGCGTGGGCCTGCCGCCGGAGATCCCGACCTGGGGCAACGTGATGGCCGAGGGCCGTGCGCAGTTCAACCAGTACCCGCACAACATTTTCTTCCCGGGCATCTTCCTCGCGGTGACGGTGCTGGCGGTCAACATCCTCGGTGACGGCTTGCGCGACACGCTCGACCCCAAGATGGCGCAAAGGGTATGAGCGACACACCCGTCCTCTCCATCGAAGACGTCAGCGTCGGCCTGCCGGCCGGCGCCGACCGCGCCACGGCCGTGCGCAACGTGTCCTTCACCGTCGGCCGCGGCGAGATCGTGTGCCTCGTGGGCGAATCGGGTTCGGGCAAGAGCGTGCTCGCGCAGGCGGTGATGGGCCTGCTGCCGCGCGGCCTGCCGGTGCAGTCCGGCCGCATCCGGCTCGAGGGCGAGGACATCACGCACGTGCCGGCGTCGCGCCTGCGCGAGCTGCGCGCCACGCGCATGGGCATGATCTTCCAGGAGCCGATGACGGCCCTGAACCCGGTGATGACCTGCGGCGACCAGGTCGACGAGGTGCTGCGCGAGCACACGTCACTCTCGCCGGAGCAGCGCCGCGCCAAGGTGCTGGACATCATCCGGGAGGTGATGCTGCCCGAGCCGGAACGCATCATCGCGAGCTACCCGCACCAGCTCTCGGGCGGCCAGCGCCAGCGCATCATGATCGCGATGGCGCTGGTGCTGGACCCGGTGCTGCTCATCGCCGACGAGCCGACGACGGCGCTGGACGTCACCACGCAGGCGCAGATCCTCAAGCTGGTTCTCGACCTGCAGGCGCGGCGCGGCACCGGCGTGCTCTTCATCACGCACGATTTCGGCGTGGTCGCGGAGGTGGCGCACCGCGTGGCCGTGCTGCGGCTGGGCGAGCTCGTGGAGATCGGCGACAAGCAGCGCGTGCTGCAGCACCCGGTTCATTCCTACACGCAGATGCTCGTGGCGGCCGTGCCGACGCTCAACCTGCAGCAACGCGACCTGGACGGCGACGCGCCGATCGTGCTGTCGGTCAAGGGCCTGGCCAAGACCTACGACAGCCGCAACTGGTTCGGCCGCCGCCGCAGGGTGGACGCGGCGCAGGACGTGAGCTTCGAGATCCGGCGCGGGCAGACGCTGGGCATCGTCGGCGAGTCGGGCTCGGGCAAGAGCACGGTGGCGCGCTGCATCGTGCGCCTCATCGACCCGAGCGGCGGGCAGGTGCTGCTGGGGCGGCCGGGCGAGGGCGCCGCGCACGACGACATCGCGATGCTGCCGCCGCGCGCGCTGCAGCCGCTGCGCAAGCGGGTGCAGATCGTGTTCCAGGACCCGTACCGCAGCCTCAACCCGCGCCGCACGGTGGCGCAGGCGATGGTGGAAGGGCCGATGAACTACGGGCTGTCGCGCGAAGCGGCGCTCGCGCGGGCGCGTGAGCTGCTTGGGCTGGTGCGCATGGACCCCTCGGCGATGGACCGCTACCCGCACCAGTTCTCGGGCGGGCAGCGGCAGCGCATCTGCATCGCGCGGGCGCTGATGATGGACCCCGAACTGCTGGTCGCCGACGAGGCGGTGAGCGCGCTCGACGTGTCGGTGCAGGCGCAGGTGCTGCAGCTGCTGGCGGAAATCCGCGGGCGGCTGAACCTGGCGATGCTGTTCATCACGCATGACCTGCGGGTGGCGTCGCAGGTGTGCGACCAGCTGGTCGTGATGAGCAACGGGCGTATCGTGGAGTCCGGGCCCGCGCACCGCGTGTTCGCGCGGCCGGAACATGAGTACACGCAAGCCTTGTTCGCGGCCGCGCCGGGCCGTGGGTTTGCTTTCGGGAGGAGTTGAATGACGCGCATCCTGGTTGCCGGTTACCAGCACGAGACCAATACGTTCGCGCCCAGCCTCGCGGACTGGGCGGCGTTCACGCGCGGCGACTCCTTTCCGGAGTTCACGCGCGGCGCGGCGATGGTGGAGCGGCTGCGCGGCATCAACATCCCGGTCGCGGGCTTCCTCGACGCGGCGCGGTCCTTCGGATGGGAGTGCGTGCCCTCGTGCTGGGCCGGGGCGATCCCTTCGAGCTACGTGACGAAGGACGCGTTCGAGCGCATCGCGGCGACGATCTGCGAGGACGTGAAGGCCGCTTGCGCGCAGGCCGGCGGGCTCGACGCCATCTACCTCGACCTGCACGGCGCGGCTGTCGCAGAGCATGCCGCCGACAGCGAAGGCGAGTTGCTGGGGCGCCTGCGGGCCATCGTCGGCCCGAAGCTGCCGATCGTCGCCAGCCTCGACCTGCACGCGAACGTCACGCGGCGCATGCTGGCCGAAGCGGATGCGATGGTGTCGTACCGCACGTACCCGCACGTCGACATGGCGGAGACCGGCGCACGGGCCGCGGAGTTGCTGAAGCGGCGGCTGCATGCGGGGCGGCGCGAGCCGATGCATTCGCGGCGCGTGCCCTACCTGATCCCGCTGAATGCGCAGAGCACTTGGCTGCAGCCGGCTCAGGGCATCTACGAGGAACTCGCCGCGCTGGACCGCCGCTACGGCACCTTGCTGAGTTTCTGCCCCGGCTTCCCGGCGTCGGACTTCGCGGAGTGCGCACCGATGGTGTGGGGGCACGGCCACGACGAGCCGCGCACGCGCGAGGCCGTCGAGGCACTCTACGCTCGCGCCGCCGAGCCAACACAGTGGCGGCAGGACATCCTGCCCGCGCGCGACGCGGTGGCGCGCGCGATGGCGCTTGCGGAGCACAGCGACCGCCCCGTCGTGGTCGCCGACACGCAGGACAACCCGGGCGCGGGCGGCGACAGCAACACCACCGGCATGCTGCACGCGCTGCTGGCGCAGGGGGCAGGGCGCCGCTATCCGGGGCAGGTGGCGCTCGGCCTCATGTTCGATGCCGACGCGGCGCGCACCGCGTGCGATGCCGGTGTCGGCGCCACGCTCGACCTGGCGTTGGGCCGTGCCGTGCCGACGTTCACCGGCCAGCCGAGCGACCCGCCCGTGCAAGGGCGCTTCACGGTGCGCGCGGTGAGCAACGGCCGCGTGACGATCAAGGGGCCGATGATGACCGGCCTGAGCGTGGCGCTCGGCCCGAGTGCGTGCCTGGAGATCGACGGCGTGCAAATCGCGGTCGTCAGCGGCAAGAAGCAGCTGATGGACCGCGAGTTGCTGCGGATGGTGGGTATCCAGGCGGAGCAGCAGCGCATCATCGTCGCGAAGAGCAGCAACCACTTCCGCGCGGATTTCACACCGATTGCGAGCCACGTGCTGGTGGCGAAGGCGGCGGGGCCGATGGCGGCCGAGCCGTCGGACTTGCCGTGGCGGCATTTGCCGCCGGAGATCCGCAGGGCGCCCTAGATCGCGTCGAGCGGGTAGATCGGCCGGCGCACGTTCTTGAATTTCAGCAGCGAGTAGTCCGACGTGCAAACGCCGGTGCCCGCGCATTCGACGACGGCGTGCGCAAGAGAGCGCAACCCCGCCCGCCAGTGGATCCGGCTCTTGAGCATCACGAACTTCATCGTCTCCGGCGCGATCCCCACCGCGGTGAACGGCGCGAGGTCGTTCGGCTCCACGTGGTCGCTGATCACAACGACCTGCACGCCCTGCACCTCGAGCACCGCGCACGGCCCCATGCTGCCACGCTCGCCGGTCGACATCGGCCCGCGGTTGCGGTACTGCCCGTCCGACAGCCGCCGCACGCGCCCGGTGACGACGCGCGGCTCGCCCTTCAACCCGATGCCCGGCATGTCGAGCTTGCCGCCCAAAGGCAGCGTGATCGTCGCACCCACGCCCGCAGCCATCATCTTCTTCACCGCCTCCGGGTCGAAGATCGCGAACGCCACGGCATCGGTCAGGCCGGCATCGAGCATCGCCCCGAGCACGGTCATGGTGTCCATCGTCCCGCCGGACGCGCAGTTGTCGCTGTGGTCGAGCAGCACGATGGGCCCGGTGCCCGGTGGCTTGGTGGCGGCCAGCGCCAGGGCGCGCGCCATCGACTCGGCCAGCGGCTCGATCCTGTAGACGAACTCCTCGCGGCGTTGCCACGCGAGCGTGAGCAGCTCGTCGGTCCACTTGCGCGCGAGCGCCGGGTCGTTGTCCGTCACGACAACCGCGGACAGGCCCGCGTACTTGATGTCCGCATTCGGGAAGCCCACGAACACGCTCGCGCAAAGCGCACCCTGTGCCTCCATCTCGCGGCACCGCGCCTGCAGCGAGCGGTTCGGCTCGTCGTCGCTGCCTTGCCGCATGACGTGCGGCAGCATGTCGGCGCGGCCCCACGCCATGGCCGGCTTGGCGCGGCCCTGCAGCATCGCCAGCAACGCGCGCCCGGCCCGCAGGCCCGTGCCGTGCATGTCGATGTGCGGATAGGTCTGGTAGCCGGCAATCACGGTGCTGTGGTCGCCCATGCCGTCGTAGAGGTTGGTGTGCATGTCCAGCGCGACGCCGACCGGCACGTCGGGCGCCACGGCGCGGATGCGGCGCAGCAGCTCGCCTTCGCCGTCCTCGTATGTCTGCGTCACCATCGCGCCGTGCAGGTCCAGCAGGACGCCGTCGCAGCCTTGCGCCACGGCATCGCAGATGAGGGCGGACATGGCCTCGAACGCGGCGTCCTCGACCGGGCCGCTCGGCCAGGCGCTGCCGGCCACCGGGACCACGTATTGCGCGCCCGCTGCTTCGGCCAGCTCGATGAAGGCCGCGATCGCCGAGCCCGTGCCGCGATACGCCGCCACCGCTTCCTCGCCGCGAGGCGGCGGGTTGCCCTCGAACCCGAAGCGTTCCAGCGGCGTGGGTACCGGCGAGAACGTGTTGGTCTCGTGCTTCATCTGGGCGATGACGAGCTTCATGCGCGAACTCCTTCGCGGGGCAAGGTACCAGAAGACGCACCGGAAGTCGAACACCGGTGTTAACCCGCACGAGGGGAACGGCGCATCGCCCGCAGTTACCGAGTCTCCTGTGTGGCGCGTGGCGCCTCGGACCTTCCATGGACTACAACCACTACGAACGAATGGTGCGTGACTTCTGCGAGTGCCGCGGCGCCCCGCAGGCGGCCGGCGAAGCGATCGAGAGCCGCCACCTCGAGATCGACGGCCACCTCGTGGGCCTCGTGCCGCGCGAGGGCGCCGGGCTCGACATCTTCATCGAAATGGGCCACACCTGGCCCGGCGACGACGCGCCGCTCTACGAACGCCTGCTGCGGTTCAACCTGGACGCGGGGCCGCAGCTCGTCGGTTTCTTCGGGCTTCACCCCAGCGGCAGCCACGTTGCCTATCGCATGCGCGTGGCCGGGGGGCTCTCCGGCACGGAACTTTCCGACCTGCTGCATGACCAGCTGCCCGCCGCGGTGCGGGCCTACCACCAGATCTGCAACGCCTGAGGAGCCTCCATGCAACGCACTTCCACCGCGGCCGCCGCCGCCGCCGCGCGCACGGGCGCGAACGTCGCCCACGCCGCGTTTCGCTCGCTTTCCACGGTGCGGCCCGTTCCGCCCGGCACGCTGACCGAAAGCCGATCGTTCGATTCGCCGGCCACCGGTGCAGGCGACATGAAGTTCGACCCGACGCTCATGCGCCCGAACGGCGCGGTGGGCACTGCCGGCAGCGCAGTGGCGGCCACGAAGTTCGCGCAGGAGGCCCGGGCCCGCTACCCCGGCCCTGGCGGTGCGCCGGACGCGGGTGAGGTGGGCGAGGTCGTGGCCTGGGCCGCCGACGTGAAGGACGGCAAGCCCGTCGACCCGAAGGTCCCCAAGTGCGCGAGGGGCCTGATGGCGTTCGGCGCCGGGACGCACATGGGGCCTGTGGTGGACCTCGGCTCCGGCAACGGGTTGCGCGCCGTCCACCTCGCCCGCCTGGAATACCCCGTGATTGCCGTCGACGCCGCGCCGCACGTGGTGGCGGCAACCCGCGTGGCCGTGGACAAGGCCAACGCGAGCGGCGCCGGCCGCCGTCTCGACATAGAAGCGCGGGAGGGCACCAGCGTGGCGGCGGCGGGCCTGAAGGACGGGTCCGTGCGCGGGGTGCACTGTCGCCGCCTGCTGCCCTACCTGTCGGGCAGCCAGGCCAAGGCGGAGATCGCGGCCATCGGCCGGGCTGTCTCGCCCGGGGGCTGGGCGGTCGTGAGCATCTTCCACACCAGCCAGCGCAACACCGAGCCATGGCCGGGCTGCCCGCAGCGGTGGCGGCTGGAAACGCTGGAAGACCTCGCGGACGAGGCCTTGAAGAACAAGCTGAGGCTCTGGGGTGTGAGCGTCACGCTGGCGGCGGAAGTCCCCGCAGGCAATGGCACGACGCGGCTGCACCAGGAAGAGCTCGAGTTCGGTGAGCACAACATCGCATCGCTGGCGCAGCCCGAGCGCCCCGCGCAAATCGAAATCGCCATCGAGGCGGCGGCGCAGCGCCTGCGCACCAGGCACGGAGGCGCGGCCGAGCTGCCGCTCCACGTGGAAGTCACGGCATCGTTCGTCAAGCAGGAGCGCTAGAACGGCCCCTGGAAGTCGAACGCCCGCTGCGCGAACCACCACGCCGCGATGGCCGCCACCAGCAGCGAGCCGAAGGTCAGCACGCCGACGCGGTAGAACTTGGTGCGCCGCAGGCTGAAGGCGATGGGCACGAACACCACGACGATGGCGAGCTGGCCCAGCTCCACACCGACGTTGAAGCCGACCAGCGCCAGTGCGAGCGCGTTGGCGGGCAGCCCGAGGTCCGCCAGCACCGAAGCGAAGCCGAAGCCGTGGACCAGCCCGAACACGAAGGCCATCACCCAGCGCCGCCTGTCGATCGTGCCGCGCAGGTTGTTGAGCGCCGCGACCACCACTGAGGCCGCGATCGTGGACTCCACGAAGCGCGAAGGCAGGCTCACCACGCCGAGCACGGCGAGGCTGAGCGTGATGGAGTGGGCGAGGGTGAAGGCCGTCACCACTTTCAGCACTTCCCACAGCGACGCTTTCAGGCTGGGCGCCGGCTCCCACTGGCCCGCGGCGCGCACCAGCACGGCGGGCAGCAGCAGCGACAGCAGGAAGAGGATGTGGTCGAAGCCGATCCATATGTGCCAGGTGCCTTCCTCCACGTACTGCTTGAGCGTCTGCCACGCGCTGGGCGCTTCGAGCTGCAGCGGCTGCTCGGCGGAGGTGGACGAGAAGACGAGCGCCTGCGAAGTCGCCGCGCCGGGCGCGATCCATTGCACGAGGCCGCGGTGCGTGGGGTCCACGTCGAACAGCGCCGAGTAGCGCAGCTTCAGGCCTTGCTGCAGGTTCGGGCAGTCGGCGGCGAGCGAAAGCACCGCGTAGGTGCCGTCGCTGTGGTGGTCCAGCTGTAGCGGCGCGGAGGCCTTGAGCGCGCAGTCCTTGCCGTTGCCTGTCACGGCGAGGTGTTCGACGGCGTAGCGGGTGATGTCGTCAGCGCGCTGGCGCACCTCGCCCCAGGTGAGCTCGCCGTTGCCGTCGCGGTCCAGCTGCAGCAGGTAGTCGAGGTCGCGCAGGGCGAGGTCCCAGCGGATTTCGACGCGCTGCTCCTGCGCCTTGACGGTGAGGTACGAGTCGCTCGGTTTGTGCGCCCATGCGCCGAACGATGCGCACGCGAGCAGGAGTGCAGCCAGCCACGCCTTCATTGGAGAGCCTTCGCCAGCTGCTGCAGGTGCTCGTCCTCGTAGCCGCTGTCCTTGAGCCAGTCGAGCGCGGGCTTCGCGGCGGCAGGCTGCTTCGCGGCGACGGCGGCGCGCATCAGGATTTCCGCATCGCGCGGCTCCTTCTGCGTCTCGTAGTTGCGCTTCGCCAGGGCGAGGGCTTCCGCAGGCTTGTTCTCGATGTCGAGCTCGAACCGCGCTGCTTCCTGTTCATGCAGCCGGTCGCCGCGCTTCGCAGCCGCTTCGAAGCGCTCGCGCAACTGCTTCGCCCAGTCGGCCGCACGCGGGTCGTTCGCGGCCTTGCCCGCGAGCGCGAGCCGCAGCAGCAGCACGTCGGAACGCTCCCAGCCTTCCAGCAAGGTGAGCACCTCGCGTGGCCGGCCACGCATCAACAGGAAGTCCGCATAGGCCGCCAGCGCGAACTGGTCGATGCGCCCCTGCCGCAACGCCGCACGGAAGTGCTGCTCGGCATCGTTCCAGCGCTGCAGCCGCACGGCCATCTCGGCCAGCCGCGTGTGCAGCCAGAGTGCGATGCCGGGGTCGACCGCCGGGTCGGTCATGAAGCCCGCGCGCAAGCCTTCGTACGCCTGCCGCAATTGCCCCGTGCTCGCCTGCACGTAGGACTCGCAGCCCATCGCGACGAGGCGCTGCCCCACCGGCGCGAGCTTCTCGCATTCCTGCAGCGCATCGGCATAGCGCGCCTGCACCATGCGCACCGCGGCGCGCCAGGCGATGGGGTCCGGGTCCTTCGGGTCGATCTCGCTCGCGCGCTGCAGCGACTTCAATGCGCCGTCGAAGTCGTGGCTGTACTGCAGCAGCAGGCCGCGCACGAACCAGTAGCGGGCATCCGCCGGCGGCGACTTCTCCATGGGCGCAAGAGCCGACATGGCATAGCCCACGTAGCGCGGGTCGCCCTGCGCCATCGCGAGGTCGAAGTAGCGCCGCGCGATGTCCAGCCTCAGTACGTTGTCGTTCGGGCGCGCCGCGAGCTGGCGCCGCAGCGACTCCACGCCGCGCACCGCGGGGTCCGTGTTGGCGGGCAGCTTCTCGACGACCTCGTCGTCGCCCTTCGGCGTGAAGGGCGCGGCGTGGACGTTGGCGAAAGCAGCGGCCGCGAGCAGCGCGATCGCGAAGCGCTTCACTTCGTGCCGAAGATCCGGTCGCCCGCGTCGCCCAGCCCCGGCAGGATGTACCCGTGCTCGTTGAGCTGGCGGTCGATGGCCGCCGTGTACACGGGCACGTCCGGGTGCGCCTTGTTCATCGCCGCCACGCCCTCGGGGCAGGTGAGCAGGCACACGAACTTGATCGACTTGGGGCCGAGCTCCTTGAGGCGGTCCACCGCGGCGACGGCGGAGTTGCCGGTGGCCAGCATCGGGTCGACCACCACCACGTCGCGCTCGTTCATCTTGTCCGGCATCTTGAAGTAGTACTCCACCGCCGTCAGCGTCTTCGGGTCGCGGTAAAGGCCGATGTGGCCCACGCGCGCGCCGGGCACGACGGACAGCATGCCGTCGAGGATGCCGGTGCCCGCGCGCAGGATCGACACGAACACGAGCTTCTTGCCGTCGATGACCTTGGTCCTGGTCTTCTCGAGCGGCGTCTCGATCTCCACCTCCTGCATCGGCATGTCGCGCGTGACCTCGTAGGCCATCAGCATCGCCAGCTCGTTCAGCAGGCGCCGGAAGCTGTTGGTGGAGGCCTCCTTGTTGCGCATCAGCGAGAGCTTGTGCTGCACCAGGGGGTGGTCGATGACGTGGACGTTGGCGTTCATCCCGAAATTAGAACACCGTCCCGTCGCTCGCCACCTGCAGCGGCGGCAGGCCGTTGCGAAGCTGGTAGGCCAGCTCGCGCCCGGCCGCCCAGGTGCCGCCCTCCAGCACGCTCGCCAGCGGCATCTGCCGCTCATCCAGGTGAAGGCGGCTGCGCACGCGCGGGGCGAGCTCGTCGAGGAGCGAGAGCGTCAGCGCGCGCCACTCCACGACCACCTCGTCGCCGGGCTGCCACACGTTGGCCGCGACGCCCGCATCGCGCAGCTTCAGCACGCCGGTGTCGAGCAGCAGCCCGCCGTTGCGGTACTCGGGCAGGGCGGTGAGCTGGTCGAGCCCGTGCACGGTGCAGCCGGCCCACATGAAAGGCTCCAGCAGCGAATAGGTCATCCACTGCGTGAGCTTGTGGAAGGGCACCCACCCGTCCGTGAGGCCCGGGCCGCGCACCGCCGAGTGCCGCCAGCAATCCCCCAGCGGCACGCCGCGGATGCTGTTGCTCGCCGGCCAGATGGGCGCCAGGCCCATGAGCAGGTGCGACAGGATGTCGTGCGCTGCCACGTCGGCTGTCCGCGGGATGTCGGGGCCGCCGATGCCCAGGATCATGTCGAAGATGCCCGCGGGCCGGCACACCTCGGGCCCGAAAGTCTCCGGCTGCTCCAGCATCACTTCGCCGAGGCGCCGCAGGAGGATCGCGCGGTTCTCCAGCGCGACGAGCGGGTTGTCCTCGCGCACCTGGAAGGCGGGGGCGAGGTGGTCGGTAGACAGGCCGCGCAGCCCGTGCGCGTCCACCTGCAGCGGGTGCTCCTTGTCGCTGGAGAACAGGCCGCTGGTGAAGGCGTGGAAGCTCGCGACGGCCAGCCCCTCGGAGCGCGTGAAGGTCTCCTCGGTCGCGGGCTCGGTGTACGCCCAGTCCGGGCCCGCGCCGGCGTCGAGCAGCACGCTCACGACGGCCAGGTCGATCAGGGCATGCGCGCGCTGCACGTGCGTCTTCGCATGGAGCAGTTCATCGAGCTGCTTGCGCCGGTCCACGCCGCCCGCCTCGAAATGCCGCCAGCGGCTGTGGAAGGGCACGCTGTGCAGCTTGGGGAAGCGCCGGCGCGTGACCTCCGCGACCTGGTGCGCCGCGTCGTCGAGCTTCGCTTCGTCCAGCTCGAACCAGGTCGATTCGCCGCGCCGCGCGCGTTCGAGCAGCTGGCCGCAGCGCTCGCGGATGGTGGTGGTGGTGCGCAATTGCGCGGCCGCCTGTTCCGCCTCCTGCTGGTGGTGGTGCCATGCGGTGTCGAGTGTCATTCGAGGCCCCTGCCTTTCACTTGCTTGAGTTCGTCGGTATCCGGCACGTGCCCCGGCGTGAAATAGCCGGCCGCCACCTTGGCCTCCATCTCCACCTTGGCGTCGGCCGGGATCAGCTCGTCGGGGATGTTGACCCGCTCGCCCACCTCGATGCCCGACTGCGTGATGGCGTCGTACTTCATGTTGCTCATCGAGACGAGCCGGTGGATCTTCTTCACGCCCAGCCAGTGCAGCACGTCCGGCATGAGCTCCTGGAAGCGCATGTCCTGCACCCCGGCGACACATTCGGTGCGCGCGAAGTACTGGTCGGCCGTGTCGCCGCCCGCCTGGCGCTTGCGCGCGTTGTAGACGAGGAACTTGGTCACTTCGCCCAGGGCGCGGCCCTCCTTGCGGCTGTAGGCGACCAGGCCCACGCCGCCGCGCTGCGCGCCCGCGATGCACTCCTCGATGGCGTGCGTGAGGTAGGGGCGGCAGGTGCAGATGTCGGAGCCGAAGACGTCGGAGCCATTGCACTCATCATGCACACGCGCGGTGAGTTCGACTTGCGGATTCGCAAGGTCCTGCGGGTTTCCGAAGATGTAGACCGTGAGCCCGCCGATGGGTGGCAGGAAGACCTCGAGGTCGCTGCGCGTGACCAGCTCGGGGTACATGCCGCCGGTTTCCTCGAAGAGCACGCGGCGCAGGTCCGCCTCGCTGCAGCCGAAGCGCTGCGCCACGCCGGGCAGCCACCACACGGGTTCGATCGCGGCCTTGGTGACCATCGCGGCGCCGCCCGGTGTGAGCACGGTGCCGTCCGCCTTGAGCCGGCCCTTCTGCAGGGCGTCGATCACCTCGGGCAGGATGACGTGTGCCTTCGTGACGGCGATGGTGGGGCGGATGTCGTAGCCCGCCGCGATCTCGCCGGCAAACACTTCGGCGACGCGCGCGCCCCACGGGTCGAGGCTGACGATCCTGGCCGGATCGGTCCACTGCGGATACGGGCCGATGAAATCCGTCGGCGACGTGTTCGTCAGGTCCGGCTTGTGCTCACGGCTGAGCGCGCCCGCGGCCACGGCGAGCGCGCGGTACACGCTGTACGAGCCGCTGTGCGTGCCGATGACGTTGCGGTGGCTGGGCTTGCTGGTCGTGCCGACGATCGGCCCGCGCTCGGCAGCCGTGGGGGCGCCCCAGCGGATGGGCAGGGCGCCGTAGCCGCCCGCGTGCGAGGTGAGGCGGATGTGGCGCGGGGATGTGTCGGGCATCCCCCAATTTAGCGCGAATCAGCCGACGAGTTCGGCAAAGCGCGGCAGGTCGATGTTGCCGCCGCTGATGACGATGCCCACGCGCGCGCCCTTCAGGTCCAGCCCGCTGGCCTTCGCACCCGCCAGCGACAGGCAGCCGGTCGGCTCCACGATCATCTTCATGCGCTCCGCGTAGAACTTCATGCATTCGACGAGCTGCTCGTCGGTCGCGGTGAAGATGCCGTCCACGTTGCTGCGGATGACCTCGAAGGTGATCTCGCCCGGCGACTGCGTCTGCGCGCCGTCGGCGATGGTGCGCGGGACCTCGATCTTCACGCGCTTGCCGGCCGCGAACGACTGTTGCACGTCGTTGCCGGCCGCGGGCTCCACGCCCCACACCTTGCACTTCGGCGAGAGCGCGCGGGCGGCGAGGGCGCAGCCGCTGATGAGGCCGCCGCCGCCGACGCAAACGAACAGGTGGTCGAGCTCGCCTACTTCCTCGAAGAGTTCCTTGGCCGACGTGCCCTGGCCGGCGATGACGTCGGGGTGGTCGTACGGCGGCACGAGCGTCATGCCGCGTTCCCCGGCGAGCTTGCGCCCGAGTGCTTCGCGGTCCTCCTTGTAGCGGTCGTACAGGATCACCTCCGCGCCGTAGCCGCGCGTGGCGGCCACCTTGAGCGCGGGTGCGTCCTGCGGCATCAGGATGGCGGCGGGGATGCCCAGGATGCGCGCCGACAGCGCCACGGCCTGCGCGTGGTTGCCCGACGAGAACGCCAGCACGCCGCGCTTGCGCTGTTCCGTCGTGAAGCAGGAGAGGGCGTTGAAGCCGCCGCGGAACTTGAACGCGCCCATGCGCTGGAAGTTCTCGCACTTGAAGTACAGCTGCGCGCCGAGCTGCGTGTCGGCCGTGCGCGAGGTGAAAACGGGGGTCTTGTGGGCCTGGCCCTGCAGGCGCCGCGCGGCCGCGGCGACGTCGTCGTAGGTGGGGATGCGGGTCATGGGCATGACTGTAGCGGGAGGAATGGGTTCAGGTTCGTCCCCCTTTGCAAGAGTCTTATGTATGGGGTGCGCGCGGCCTTGCGCCGCCCTAGGATCGCGGCGTCCTCAAGGGAGATGCCATGACGACCCACTTCGATGGCGACCCGCAGCCGATCCGCTGGCTGCGGGCCGTTCCGCCCGAGACCACACGCACCGCCGCGCGCGAGATCGCCGACGCCGCGCGGGCCCGGGCGCACCGGCTCGTGCAGGACCACCCGCGGCTGGCGGCGCGGCTGGCGCGCGCCCTTTCGCAGCAGTTGCGCGTGCGCGCCAGCGAATACCACCTCACCCATGCGTGCAACATCCGCTGCAAGGGCTGCTGGTTCTTCGAGGCCGGCATGGACAAGGCGACGAAGGAGCTCGCCGACCTCGACCGGCTGGACGACTTCGTGGCCACGCAGGTCGCGCAGCGGCACATCAACACGGCGCTCGTGATCGGCGGCGAGCCGACGCTGGTCCCGCAACGGCTCGCGGTGTTCGTGCGGCACATGCGTAACGTGACCATCGCCACCAACGGGCTGAAGCCTCTTCCGCGTGAAGGCTTCGAGAAGGTCTCGATCGCCCTGAGCGTCTGGGGCGGCGGGCCGCTGGATGACGAGCTGCGCGCCATCAAGCCCAACGGGGCGACGTTCAGCGGGCTGTTTGACGAAGCGTTGCGCAACTACCGCAACGACCCTCGCGCGCTGGTGCTGCTCACGGTGTCGCGACAGGGTGTGGCCTACATCGAGGAGACTGTGCGCAAGGCCGAGCGCCACGGCCTGCCGGTCCAGTTCGGCCTGTACAGCGGCGACAGTACGCCGGACGCACCGGGCGCTTCCGATGCCCTGCTCGACGAGATGCTGTACGTGCGGGACCGTTACCCGGGCACGGTGATCTCGCACCCGGCCTACATCGAAGCGCTCGTCACCGGCCGCACGGCCTGGGGGGAGTTCGGCTACGCGAGCTGCCCGTCGGTCAGCCGCGACCACCCGGCGCATGCCCAGCGACGTGCGAACGGCAATCCCACGCTCGGCCTCTTCAATGCCTATGCCGCGGACCTGCAGACCGTCAATTTCTGCTGCACGTCGGGGCGCTGCGACGGCTGCCGCGACAGCCAGGCGATATCGAGCTGGATGCTCGTGAACCTGCATCACTACACCGCCAGCCTCGCGAAGCTGCGGGAGTGGATCGAGCTGGCCGAGTGCTTCTGGTCGCAATACAGCTGGAGCGTCTATCGCACCGCCCGCACACCTACCGAGGAGATCGCCCATGCATGAATTTCCCCCGCCCCTGCGGCTCGCCATCCCCCTGGAGGCGCCCGAGCGGCAAGCCTGGGAACAGCAATTCAACGACTGGCCCGTGATGCGTCAGTTCGGCATGACCGCCGACCTGTCGCGGCCCGACCTCGTGCGTGTCTGGGTCCCGGAGGTGCTGCCGTATCACCGCGGTGGCGTCGGCGATGCCTCGAAGGGCGGCGGCTCGGCTATCAATGGCGCCATCCTTGCGGCCATGTTCGACTGCGCGCTCGGCGTCGCCGGCGTGCTCCAGTTGCCTGGCGAGCGTGCCGGCACCGTGGATGTGTCGATCAAGCTGTTCAACGCCGTGAGGGGTGCGCCCACCGCCTGGGGCTGGGCCGTGCACACGTCCTCGGCGTTCGTGACCGTCGAAGCCGTGATCACCGACCGCGAGGGCACGCCTTGTGCGCGAGCAAGCGGATATGTTTGTGCCGCGCGGTCTGGGTCAGCGCGTGCCGAGGCACGCGAACGTTCGCTTGCGTGGCTGGCCTCGGCTTGATCGCCGCCTACCGCTTGCCCCCCAGCAAGCTCCCCAGCACCCCCCGCACGATCTCGCGGCCGACGCTGCTGCCGATGGTGCGCACCGCGGATTTCGCCGCGGCTTCGAGGATGCCCTCGTGCTTGCCGCCGCGCGGGCCGGTAGAGCCGAGCAGGATGTCCTTGAGGCCGCCGAAATCGGAGCCCGTGGCCTTGTCGGTCGCGCCGCCACCGGCCGAGGAGTTCGCCGAGGGCGCCTGCGTGGCCCGGGACTTGAGTTTCTCGAAAGCCGATTCGCGGTCCACCGTTTTTTCGTAGACGCCGGCGACCACGGAGCCTGCGAGGAGCGCCTGGCGCTGCTCCGTCGTGATCGGGCCGATGCGGCTGCCCGGCGGCACCACATACGCGCGGTCGGTCTCGCTCGGCCGGCCCTTCTCGTCGAGGAAGCTCACCAGCGCTTCGCCGACCGCCAGCTCCGTGATCGCGGCCGTGATGTCCAGGCCCTTGCGCGGCCGCATCGTCTCGGCGGTGGCCTTCACGGCCTTCTGGTCACGCGGCGTAAAGGCGCGCAAGGCATGCTGCACGCGGTTGCCCAGCTGGGCGAGCACGCTGTCGGGGATGTCCAGCGGGTTCTGCGTCACGAAGTACACGCCGACGCCCTTGGACCGCACGAGCCGCACGACGAGCTCGATGCGCTCGACCAGCACCTTGGGCGCGTCGTCGAACAGCAGGTGGGCCTCGTCGAAGAAGAACACCAGCTTGGGCTTGTCCAGGTCGCCCACCTCGGGCAGCGTCTCGAACAGCTCCGACAGCATCCACAGCAGGAACGTCGCGTACAGGCGCGGCGAGTTCAGCAGCTTGTCGGCGGCGAGGATGTTGACGATCCCCTTGCCGCCGTCGGTCTGCAAGAGGTCCTGGATGTTGAGCATCGGCTCGCCGAAGAATTTCTCGCCGCCTTGCGACTCGATCTGCAGCAGCCCGCGCTGGATGGCACCCACGCTGGCCGCACTGATGTTCCCGTACTCGGTGGTGAATTGGCCCGCGTTCTCCCCGACGTACTGCAGCATCGCGCGCAGGTCCTTCAGGTCCAGCAGCAGCATGCCGTTGGCGTCCGCGATCTTGAAGACGATCGTCAGCACGCCGGCCTGCGTGTCGTTGAGGTTGAGCATGCGCGCCAGCAGCAGCGGGCCCATGTCGGCCACGGTGGCGCGCACCGGGTGGCCCTGCTCGCCGAACACGTCCCACAGGGTGGTGGGGCAGGCCAGCGGCTCCGGCAGGGGCAGCTTGCGCTCCTTGATGACGTCGGCCAGCTTGCCGGAGATGGCGCCCGGCTGGCTGATGCCGGTGAGGTCGCCCTTGATGTCGGCCATGAACACCGGCACCCCGATGGACGAGAAACTTTCGGCCATCTTCTGCAGCGTCACGGTCTTCCCGGTGCCGGTGGCGCCGGTGATCAGCCCGTGCCGGTTGGCCAGGGCGGGCAGCAGCACGCATTCGTTGGTGGCGTTCTTGGCGATCAGCAGGGGTTCGGCCATGGGGTCAAAAGTAGAATGGAGGTCAGCGCCAATATAAAGGGAAACACGCAAGTGGCAGGACACAGCAAATGGGCCAACATCCAGCACCGCAAGGGCCGGCAGGATGAAAAGCGCGGCAAGATCTGGACGCGCGTGATCCGGGAGATCATGGTGGCGGCGCGCCAGGGCGGCGGCGACATGTCCGCCAACCCGCGCCTGCGGCTGGCGGTGGACAAGGCCAAGGCGGCCAACATGCCCGCCGACACCATCAAGCGCAACATCGACAAGGCCACCGGCAACCTCGAGGGCGTCACCTACGAGGAAATCCGCTACGAGGGGTACGGCATCGGCGGCGCGGCCATCGTGGTCGACACCATGACCGACAACAAGGTGCGCACGGTGGCCGAAGTGCGGCACGCGTTCAGCAAGTTCGGCGGCAACATGGGCACGGCCGGTTCGGTGGCCTTCCAGTTCAAGCACTGCGGCCAGCTCATCCTGGCGCCGGGCACCAGCGAGGACAAGGTCATGGAAGTGGCGCTGGAAGCCGGCGCCGAGGACGTCATCACCGATGAAGACGGCGCCATCGAGGTGATCACCCCCCCGGCCGAGTTCGAGGCGGTGAAGAACGCGCTGGAAGCAGCCGGGCTGAAACCGGAAGTTGCCGAAGTCACCATGCGCGCCGAGAACACCATCGAGCTGTCGGGTGAAGATGCGCAGAAGATGCAGAAACTCCTCGACGCCCTCGAAGACCTCGACGACGTGCAAGACGTCTTCCACAACGCCGCCATCAACGAATGAAAGTCCTCGTCATCGGCGGCGGCGGCCGTGAGCACGCGCTGGCCTGGAAGCTGGCGCAGTCCGAAAAAGTGCAGAAGGTCTATGTGGCTCCCGGTAACGGCGGCACGGCGCTGGACCCCGCGCTCGAGAACGTGCCGATCACCGACAACGTGAAGCTGCGCGAATGGGCGCAGGCCGAGAAGATCGCGCTCACCGTGGTCGGTCCGGAGGGGCCGCTGGCGGCCGGCGTGGTGGACGAATTCCGCGCGCACGGCCTGCGCATCTTCGGTCCGACGCAGAAGGCGGCGCAGCTGGAAAGCTCCAAGGCTTTCAGCAAGGCGTTCATGAAGCGCCACAACATTCCCACGGCCGAATACGAGACGTTCTCGGATGCGGCCGCGGCGCACGCCTACGTCGACAGGAAGGGCGCGCCCATCGTCGTCAAGGCCGACGGGCTCGCCGCGGGCAAGGGCGTCGTCGTCGCGGTGACGAAGGACGAGGCGCACGAAGCCATCGACTTCATGCTCGTCGACAACAAGCTCGGCGTGCAGCACAACGAGGGCGGCGCGCGCGTCGTGATCGAGGAGTTCCTGCAGGGTGAGGAGGCGAGCTTCATCGTCCTTTGCGACGGCCACAACGTCGTGGCGCTCGCGACGAGCCAGGACCACAAGCGCTTGCTGGACAACGACGAAGGCCCCAACACCGGCGGCATGGGCGCGTACTCGCCCGCGCCGGTGGTCACGCCCGAGGTGCACGGCCGCGCGATGCGCGAGATCATCCTGCCGACCATCAAGGGCATGGAGCAGGACGGCATCCCGTTCACCGGCTTCCTCTACGCGGGCCTGATGATCGACAAGGACGGCCACCCGAAGACGCTGGAATTCAACACCCGCATGGGCGACCCCGAGACGCAGCCGATCATGATGCGGCTCAAGAGCGACCTGTACGACGTGATGATGGCGGCCACCTCCGGCACGCTCGACACCGTGCAGCTCGATTGGGACCGCCGCACCGCGCTGGGCGTGGTGATGGCCGCCGAGGGCTACCCGATGAACCCGCGCAAGGGCGACGTCATCACCGGCCTGCCGAAGGCCGCCGAGGACGTGGTGGTGTTCCATGCGGGCACGGCGCCGAAGGATGGGAAGACCATCACCTCCGGCGGCCGCGTGCTGTGCGTGACGGCGCTGGCCGACGGCGTGAAGGCGGCGCAGCATCGCGCGTACGAAGTGGCGGATGCGATCAAGTTCAAGGGCGCGCAGTACAGGCGCGACATCGGGCATCGAGCCGTCAAGAGCCATGACTGACCGCGTCGCCGAAGTCCGCAGCTACCTCGTGGGCCTGCAGCAGCGCATCGTCGATGCGTGCACGGCCATCGACGGCAAGCCCTTCACGGTGGACAAGTGGTCCAAGGGCGCGGACGAGCCACTGCAGGGCGACGGCGTCACGATGATCGTGGAGCAGGGTAACGTGTTCGAGCGCGCGGGCTGCGGCTTCTCGCACGTGCGCGGCGGCAAGCTGCCGCCTTCGGCCACGCAGCACCGGCCGCACCTGGTGGGCGCGCCGTTCGAGGCGATGGGTGTGTCGCTGGTGTTCCACCCGCGCAACCCGTACGCGCCCACGGTGCACATGAACGTGCGCATGCTGCACGCGCAACCGGCGCAAGGCGAGGCCGCCTTCTGGTTCGGGGGCGGCATGGACCTCACGCCGATCTACGGCTTCGAGGAAGACGCGGTGCATTTCCACCGCACCTGCAAGCAGTCGCTCGATCCGTTCGGCGAGGACAAGTACCCGCGCTTCAAGCAGTGGTGCGACGAGTACTTCTTCCTGAAGCACCGCAACGAGCAGCGCGGCATCGGCGGCATCTTCTTCGACGACTTCTCGGAACTGGGTTTCGAGCAGAGCTTCGCGATGCAGCGCTCGGTTGGCGATGCCTTCCTCGATGCTTACCTGCCCATCCTGGAGAAGCGCAAGGACACGCCTTACGGCGAGCGCGAGCGCAACTTCCAGCTCTACCGGCGCGGCCGGTACGTCGAGTTCAACCTCGTGTGGGACCGCGGCACGCATTTCGGGCTGCAGTCGGGCGGCCGCACCGAATCCATCCTGCTGTCGATGCCGCCTCTGGCGAGCTGGGCGTACCAGTACCAGCCGCAGCCGGGCACGCCCGAGCACGACCTGTACAGCAAGTTCATCGTCCGGCGCGATTGGCTGTGACCCGCCTCGGCCTGTTCGGCGGCGCCTTCGATCCCCCGCACATCGCCCACGTCGCGCTCGCGCGCGCCGCCGTCGAGCAGCTGTCTCTCGACGAGCTGCGCATCTGCCCGACCGGCGGGGCGTACCACCGCGCGAGTGCGCCCACGGATGCGCAGCACCGCCTTGCGATGGCACGCGAAGCCTTTGCCGAGGTGCCGCGCGCCGTCGTCGACGACCGCGAAATCCGGCGCGGCGGCGCCACCTACACCGTCGACACGTTGCGCGAATTGCACGCGGAACAACCCTCGGCCGTGCTCCACCTGGTGATGGGCGAGGACCAGGCCGCCGGCTTCACGAAATGGCGCGAATGGGAGGCCATCGCGCGCCTTGCTACAATTTGCGTAGCGAGCCGGCAATATTCGGCCGCGGCCCAGCCGCCGCTGGCCTTGCCGGCAGGCGTCCGTTCGGTCCAGCTGCGGCTGCCCGACCATCCCGAAAGTGCCACGGAAGTCCGCCATCGGCTGACGCTGGGGCAGGACATCGGCGATCTGGTCCCCCCCGGCGTTGCCCGCTATATTGCCCACCATCACCTTTACCAGCCCCTTTGATGACCCAGGAAGCCGCCGCCAAGAAAGACACCCAACGCCTGCAGCGTGCCATCGTCGATGGCCTGGAGGACGTCAAAGGGCAGGACATCCAGGTTTTCAATACGGAGCACCTCTCGCCGCTGTTCGAGCGCGTGATCGTCGCTTCCGGCACGTCCAACCGCCAGACCAAGGCGCTCGCCTCGAGCGTGGTCGATGCGGTGCGCGAGGCGGGCTTCCCCAAGCCGCGCATCGAGGGCGCGGAAAACGGCGAGTGGATCATCGTGGACTGCGGCCCCGCCGTGGCGCACATCATGCAGCCCGCCATCCGCCAGTACTACCACCTCGAGGAGATCTGGGGTGAGAAGCCGATCCGCCTGAAGCTGGGCGCGCCCAAGCCCGCGCAGCCTGCGGCGAAGAAGGCTGCCGCGCCGGCGAAGAAGGGTGCCAAGGAGCCGACCTTGCGCCGCAGCAGCGCGGCCAAGAGCGCGCAGAAGGCGATGGATGCGGCGGCCAAGGCGGCGAAGGCCGCACCGGCGAAGAAGGCCGCGGCCAAGAAGCCTGCCGCCAAGAAGGCCCCCGCGAAGAAGAGGACTTGAAGCTCGTCGTCGTCGCCGTCGGCCAGCGCGTCCCCGACTGGGCGCAGGTGGCCTGGGACGACTACGCCAAGCGCTTCCCGCCCGAGTCGAAGCTGGAACTCAAGGCCGTGAAGACCGAGCCGCGCGGCTCGAAGGCGCTGGCCACGTTGCTGGCGGCCGAACGCGAGCGCATCGAAGCGGCGATCCCGAAGGGTGCGCGTGTCGTGGCGCTCGATGAGCGCGGCACCTCGCTCACCACCGTGGCCCTTGCCGGGAAGCTCAAGGCGTGGCAACTCGAGAACGATGCCGTGGCGCTCGTGATCGGCGGGCCCGATGGGCTCGACCCGGAGTTCAAGCGCGCGGCGCATGAACGCATCCGGCTCTCGGACCTGACGCTTCCGCACGCGATGGTGCGCGTCCTGCTCGCCGAGCAGCTGTATCGTGCGTGGTCGATCAATGCCAACCACCCGTACCACCGTGAGTGAGTTCATCTACCTCGCCTCGCAGTCACCGCGCAGGCGGCAATTGCTCGAGCAGCTTGGCGTGAAGCATGAGCTGCTGCTGCCGGACGCGCACGAGGACACCGAGAGCCTTGAAGAACCGCTTCGCAACGAAGCACCCGCGGCCTACGTCAAGCGCGTCACCGGCCTGAAACTCGATGCCGCCCTCGAGCGCCTTCAGCGCCGCGGCCTGCCACCCGCACCCGTACTCTGCAGCGACACCACGGTCGCCCGCGGCCGGAAGATCTACGGCAAGCCCGCCGACGAGAAGGACGCAGCCCGCATGCTGCGCGAGCTTTCCGGCGCGACGCACCGCGTGCTCACTGCCGTCGCCGTGCAGGGCGGCCGCAAGCGCCTCGAAGCGCTGAGCGATTCACGCGTGACCTTCGCGCCGATGACACCGGCGCAGATCCGCGCCTACGTCACCACCGGCGAGCCGATGGGCAAGGCCGGCGCGTACGCCGTACAGGGACGCGCGGCGGCGTTCATCTCGCACATCAGCGGTTCGTACTCGGGGATCATGGGCCTGCCGATGCACGAGACGGCGCAACTGCTGCGCGCCTTCGGCTTCTAGGCCTCGCGCTGCGAGCGCATGTAGGCCTCCATCGAGTCGGCCATCTTGCGCAGCGCCTCGCGCGCGCGCCGCTCGGCTTCCACGGTGGAGGCGAGCCGGGCGCGCTCTTCGCTGAGCTGCCAGTTGGTCAAGCGCAGCGCGGCTTCGGCCTTGGCGCGCTCCGTCACGTCCGTGGCCAGCACGAAGATGCCGTCGACCGCACCCGTGGCATTGCGCACGGGCTGGTAGACGAAGTCGAGCACGCGGTCCTCGGCCGGCTCCTCGGGCGAATGCTGCAGCTTCACGGAGACCGAATTGCCCACGTACGGTTGCCCCGAGCCGCGGACCTGGTCAAGCAGCGAAAGGAAACCCTGGTCCACCACTTCGGGCAGCGCCTCGCGTACCGGGCGGCCGAGGATGTCGCGGCCGCCCACGAGCGCGCGGTAGGCGTCGTTCGCGACCTCGAACACGTGGTCCTCGCCGGTGACGAAAGCCACGGGCGCCGGCGCCTGGCGGAACAGTTCTCGCCAGCGCTCGATCTCCGCCTGGCGGCGCCGCCGCGCGAGCACGAGGGCCGTGACCTCGTTGCCCTGGTTGAAGATGCCCCCGATGTTGTTGTCCGCATGGCGCAGCGCGGTGAAGCTGTAGTTCCACCACGTCTCCTGCGGCTCGCCGTGGCGCTCCATGGGCAGCATCTGCTCGTACAGCGCGATGCCTTCGCCCGTCGTCCACACCTGCTCGAACTGCGGGCCGACCACGTCCCAGATGTCGGACCAGAGTTCGCGGGCCGGCCGGCCCAGCGCAGCGGGGTGGCGGTCCGCCGGGATCGGCGACCACGCATCGTTGTACAGCGTGAAGAGTTCGGGGCCCCAGTAGATGGCGGTGGGGAAGCTCGAGCCGAGGCACAGGCTCATGGCCATCTTCAGGGCTTCGGGCCAGCCTGTGGGTTCGCCCAGCGGGTGCGAGGCCCAGTCGAAGTTGCGGATTCGTTCGCCCATGGCACCCCCGCCCTGGAGGAACGCCGGCGCGGATGCGGTGGAGGTCATACAGCGGAAGGCAGTTTAGCCGCCCATGCCGCGCTCGTGTGTTGCTGGGTTATTCTCCAGCCGATGCAGCAGGACATCCTCGTCAACTGGTCGCCGCAGGAGACGCGCGTGGCCATCGTCGAAAGCGGCGCCGTGCAGGAGCTGCACGTCGAACGCACGCTGGAACGCGGCATCGTCGGCAACGTGTACCTCGGCAAGGTGGCGCGCGTGCTGCCCGGCATGCAGTCCGCCTTCATCGACATCGGCCTGGAACGCGCGGCCTTCCTGCACGTCGCCGATGTGTGGCAGAAGCCGGTGGACGGCGAGCCGCCGCGCCATGGCCAGCCGGTGCCGATCGAGAAGCAGGTGTTCGAAGGCCAGTCGCTCATGGTGCAGGTCATCAAGGACCCGATCGGGACGAAGGGCGCGCGGCTGTCGACGCAGGTCTCGATCGCGGGGCGCCTGCTCGTCTTCCTGCCGCAGGACGACCACATCGGTATCTCGCAGAAGATCCCCTCCGACCAGCGCGAGGCGCTGCGCTCGCGGCTCGTCAAGCTGGTGGGCGAGCCGGGCGGCGGCTTCATCCTGCGCACGAACGGCGAGGATGCTTCGGACGCGGAACTGGCCGAGGACATCGCGTACCTGCGCAAGACCTGGGCGCGCATCCGCGAGGCTTCGATGAAGCTGCCGCCGGGGTCCATCCTCCACCAGGACCTGAACCTGCTGCAGCGCGTGCTGCGCGACCTGGTGTGCGAAGGCACGCAGGCGATCCGCATCGACTCGCGCGAGCAGTACGGGCTGCTGCTCGGTTTCGGGCAGGAGTACATGCCGGCCGCGGCGGCGAAGCTGCAGCTGTACAAGGGCGAGCGGCCGATCTTCGACCTGTACAACATCGACGAGGAAATCGCCAAGGCGCTCGGGCGGCGCGTGGACCTGAAGTCGGGCGGCTACCTCATCGTGGACCAGACCGAGGCGCTGACCACCATCGACGTCAACACGGGCGGGTACGTCGGCTCGCGCAATTTCGACGACACGATCTTCAAGACGAATCTCGAAGCCGCGCACGGCATCGCGCGTCAGCTGCGCCTGCGCAACCTGGGCGGCATCATCATCGTGGACTTCATCGACATGCAGCGCGAGGACCACCGCGAGGCCGTGCTGGGGGAGTTCCGCAAGCAGCTGGCGCGCGACCGCGTCAAGACGATGGCGGGCAATTTCTCGCAACTGGGGCTGGTGGAGATGACGCGCAAGCGCACGCGCGAGTCGCTCGCGCACCTGCTGTGCGAGCCGTGCGAGGCGTGCCAGGGCAAGGGGACGGTGCGCACGGCGCGCACCGTTTGCTACGACATCCTGCGGGAGATATTGCGCGAGGCGCGGCAGTTCAACCCGCGTGAGTACCGCGTCGTCGCTTCGCCGAAGGTGGTGGAGCTGTTCCTCGACGAGGAGAGTTCGCACCTGGCCGGTTTGTCCGACTTCATCGGCAAGCCGATCTCGCTGCAGAGCGAGACGGCGATGGGGCAGGAGCAGTACGACATCGTGCTGCTCTAGGAAAGCATCCGCAGTGCCTGCTCGGCGACGCGCTCGGGCGTGATCGCGGGGAGGCAGTCGCTGCGGCTGGCGCGGTGGTTTTCGCAACCGGCTTTGCCGCATGGCACGCAAGGCAGGTCGGCTTGGATCAACGTGACCTTCCCGAGAGTCTGCGAGAGTGCAACGCGCTCGAACGATTGCGGCACACCCGGCCAGGGCGCCCAGCGCTGCGGGTTCGTCGGGCCGAAGATCGCGAGCACGGGGACGTCGCAGGCCGCGGCGAGATGCGACACCGAAGTGTCCGGCCCGATGTAGAGCGCCGCGCCGCGGATCAGGCCGGCGAGCTGGTTGAAGGTGAGCACGCCGGCGTCGACGAGCAAGGAGTCGGGTGCGGCGCCATGCATCGCGGCGACGGCGGCGCGGTCGGTGTCGCTGCCGCTGCCGGTCAACACGACCTGCCGCCCGGCTGCGGCAAGACGCGCGATCAGGTCGCGGAAGTGGGACAGCGGCCATTGCTTGTACGGCCACATCGAGGGTGTGTGCACAACGACGTAGCCGGGTTGCAGCTTCGCCTGCAGGGCAGCAGGCAGGGAGGCGCTCGAAGGGCCGACGACCTGCGGTGTCGAAACCGGCGCGCCCCACGGTTGCAGCAGGCGGAGCTTCTCCGCGACGACATGCTCGCTCGACAGGTCCCCGCCGCTCGTCACGGCATGCGCGAGCAGCTTGCGCTTCCACCAGTTGCTGCTGTTCCGGGCCGGCAGGAGGCCCGCTCGCTCGCGTGCGGCCACCAGGCCGATGAGGTGCGCGCGGTCGCCGGGGTCCGCGACCAGCGCGAGGTCGTACCGCCGCCACAGCCGCCGCGCAAGCGCCAGCGTGCCGCCGAACCCGGGCTTCGCGGGCACGGCGATCGCCTCGCGTACGTCCGGGTTGCCGGCGAGCATGCCGAGCGTGCCCGCGAAACCCAGCACGTCGATCGCCGCATCGGGCCACAGCACGCGAGCCTGCCGCACCAGCGGTGTCGTGAGCAGCACGTCGCCGATCTGGCGCGTGACCACGACGAGGATGCTCTTCATTCCCGTTGCGCCATCAGCCACGCGAACATGGCGCCATACAGGTGGCCCTCGATGAAATCGAGCAGCATCGAGTTGAAGATGCATCCCACCGCGAAGGCGATGGCGATGCACGCGAGCACGCCCGTCTGCGAATCGGTGCCTTCGTGCCGCCGCCACGGCGCGAGGATCGGGATCGCCAGCCAGGCGATGAAGAGCGCCAGCGCGGGCAGGCCGCCACCGGCGGCCTGCATGAGGTATTCGCTGTGGGGGTTGTCGCTCTCGGCCCAGTGCGAGTCGGGCGGCGCGCCGCGTTCCGCCGCCGCTTCGCTGTACGCCTTGCGGTAGCCGCGCCAGCCCGTGCCCAGCAGCCAGTGCTCCCGCACCACCTCCATCGTGTTCTGGACCATCTCGGTGCGGATCTTGTTGGACATGGCGATGTCGCCGCGCTTTTCGCGCACGCTGGACAGCAGCAGGAAGGCCGAGACTGCGACAACGACGAGCCCGGCCAGCACCGGCCAGCGCATCCGCTTCGGCGCGGTGCGCCAGGCCGCGCAGGCGCCCAGCAGCAGCAGCATCAGGTAGCCGGTGCGCGCGCCCACCGCCAGCACGATGGTGGCCGCGAGGAAGCCGGCACTGAAATACCCCGCGAGCTTCGGCAGCCGGCCGAGCCGCGTTTCCTCGTAGAGCATGAACGCGCAGACGGCCAGCCCGAAGCCCGCCGAGATGCGCCGCAACTCCAGTTTCGTGTGCATGGGCTCGGGCAATGGCAGCCAGTGGGCGATGGCCAACCCCAGGCCGCCCAGCAGCAGGCCGTAAAGGAATGCATTGCGCCGCTGCGACAGCGTCATCAGCGCCCCCAGCAGCGGGATCATCAGCAGCTCGTGGTAGCGGTTGGCGAACTTGACCGTTTCCAGCGCCCAGCCCTCGGCGGCCACGGTGCGCAGCGCGATGTAGGCGAGCAGCACGAGGCCCACCGCGACGGCCGGTTCGCGCCAGGGCGTGGCCGCGTACGCCCTGCGCGGGGTGAGCAGGTACAGCACCATCAGCACGCCGATGCTGATGCTGGTGCCCGCGGTGGACCAGGGCAGGAAGACGCCGAGGGCGAACAGCGCGGCGCCCAGCGCCTGCTGCCAGGCGCGCGATGCGGGCGTGGCCGCGCCGGCCGGGCCTGCGGCGGCGGGCAGCGCGACGCCTGCTTCGTGCAGCGGCCCCGCGGCGCTCACTCCAGCAACCCTTCGCCGCCGTGCAGCGCATGCAGGCGCGCGTACAGCCCGCCACTGGCAAGCAGCTGCGCGTGCGTGCCGAGCTCCGCGAGCCGGCCGTGGTCCAGCACGGCGACGCGGTCGGCATGCTCGATGGTGGAGAGCCGGTGCGCGATGATGATCGTCGTGCGGCCGGCCATCAGGCGGCGCAGCGCCTCTTGCACGGCGCGTTCGCTCTCCGTGTCGAGCGCCGACGTGGCCTCGTCGAGGATCAGGATCGGCGCGTCCTTGTACAACGCGCGGGCGATGGCAAGGCGCTGGCGCTGGCCGCCCGAGAGCGCCGTGGCGTTATGGCCGACCGGGCTGTCGATGCCTTGCGGCAGTTGCGCAACCAGGGGACCGAGGTTGGCCGCCTCCAGCGACTGCTGCACACGGGCGCGATCCACCTGCGCGCCGAGCGCCACGTTCGCCGCCAGTGTGTCGTTGAACATCACCACGTCCTGGCTGACCATCGCGAACTGGCGGCGCAGCGCGCGCAGGTCCCAGCCGGCGATGTCGTGCCCGTCCAGCAGCACCTGCCCCCCGGTAGGCTGCACGAAGCGCGGGAGCAGGTTGGCCAGCGTGGTCTTGCCGGAGCCCGAGGGGCCGACGAGCGCGAGCGTCTCGCCGGGTTGGATGTCCAGCCAGAAGTCGGCGAGCGCGTCGCGGTTGGCGCCCGCGTACTGCACGCTCACGTTGCGCAGCTCGATTTGGCCCTGCGCGCGGTCGACGGCGAACGTGCCGCCTTGCTCGCGCGGCGAATGCTCGACGAGGTCGAACGAACGCTCCAGCGCCGCGAGGCCGCGCGCAATCGGGCTCGTCGCTTCGGACAAGCGCTTGGTCGGCGCGATCAGCATCAGCATCGCCGCCACGAACGAGGCGAAGGAGCCCACCGTCATGTGGTCGCCGCTTTGCCAAAGCGCGATGCAGATCACCACAGACAGGGCCGCCGCCGCCAGCATGTGCATCGTGGGCGTGATGAGCGCCTGCGCCACCGCGGACTTCATCGCGAGGCGGCGCAGCTGCAGGCTGAGCTTGTCGAAGCGGCCGGCCTGCACCTCCTGCGCCTCGTGCAGGCGCACGACGCGGTTGGCGAGCACGTTTTCTTCGACCGCGTAGGCGAGGTCGATGGTGGCGGCCTGGCTACTTTTTGCAAGGCCATAGAGGCGACGAGATGCGGTGCGCATCAGCCAAGCCACCGCCGGCGCCATGAAGCCCACGATCAGCGTGAGCTGCCAGTTGATGTACAGCAGGTAGCCGAGGAGGGCGACCAGCGCGAGGCTGTCCTTCACCAGCGCCGTGAGCGCGTTCACGATCAGGCTGAACCCGGTCTGCACTTCCTGCACGATGCTGTTGGACAGCGAACTCGCGCTTTCCTTCGCGAACATCTCCATGCGCGCATCGAGCAGCCGCCCGAACAGCGCGCGGCGCACCTGCACCATGCCCTCGTTGGCGATCTTGGCCAGCGCCACGTCGGCGATGAAGCCCGAGAGGCCGCGGATGCCGAACAAAAGCAGGAGGAAAGCCGGCACCAGCCACGGGCTGAAGGCCTGCGCGCCGAAGCCCTTGTCCAGGAGCGGCTTCATCAGCGCGGGCACGGCCGGCTCCGTCGCCGCGCCGATGACGGTGGCGAGCAGCACCACGACCCAGTAGCGGCGCACCGACGCGATGTACGGGAACACGCGGCGGATGCGCGAAACGAGGCTGGGGGTGGGGGCGGGCGTTGCGGGCACGGGCGCTGCCGTGCCGACGGAGGCTTCAGGCACGGCAGGTATCATCGGCATTCATGCACGGATTATCCTCCGCGCCGCTCGCCGCCATCCTCATCACGCGCAACGAAGAGGCCAACATCGCCGCCTGCCTGGGGTCGGTGGATTTCGCGGCCGAACGCATCGTCGTGGACAGCGGCAGCACCGACCGCACGCGCGAGATCGCCGAAGCCGCGGGCGCGAAGGTCGTCACCACGCAGGACTGGCCCGGGTTCGGGGCGCAGAAGAACCGCGCGCTGGAGCTGGCCACGCAGCCCTGGGTGCTGTCGATCGATGCCGACGAACGCGTCACGCCGGCTTTGCGCGAGGAGATCCTCGCGGTGCTTCATGCCCCCACCGCCGACGCCTACGACATCCCGCGGCGCTCCAGCTATTGCGGCCAGTACATGGCGCACTCCGGCTGGTACCCGGACTACGTGACGCGCCTGTTTCGCCGCGGCACCGCGCGTTTCTCGGACGACGTGGTGCACGAGCGGCTCGTTGCGCAATCGGCACCGGCGCGCCTGCGCAATGACCTGCTGCACGAGAGCTTCCCGGACCTCGAGTCGGTGCTGGGCAAGCTGGACCGCTATTCGACCGCCGGTGCGCAGCGCATGCTGCAGCAGGGCAAGCGCGGCTCCCTCGGGCGTGCAGTGGCGAGCGGGGTGTGGGCCTTCATCCGCACGTACCTGCTGCAGCTCGGATTCCTTGACGGCCGCAGAGGCTTCATGCTCGCCGTGTCGAACGCCGAAGGCACCTACTACCGGTACCTGAAGCTGTGGCTGCTGCAGCAACGGGGTCGATGAAGACCGCGTTCGTCGTCCTCACGTACAACCGCGCGGATGCGTTGCTCGCCGTGTTGCGGGGGCTGGCACCGCAATGCGGCGCGAACCACGAGGTCATCGTGGCCGACGACGGCTCGCGGCCCGAGCACGTGGATGCCATGCGCGAAGGCCTGCCCGCGTTCGACTGCCCGGTGCGCCACGTCTGGCACCCCGACGTCGGCTTCACCGCCTCGCGCGCCCGCAACCTTGGCGCGCAGGCGGCCGGCGCCGATTACCTGGTCTTCATGGATGGCGACTGCGTCCCCGGGGTAAGATTTGTCCAAATGCATGAAGCGCTCGCCCGGCCGGGCTGCTTCGTCAACGGCAGCCGCGTGCTGCTGGACGAGCCGCTCACGCGGCAGGTGACGGCCGGCGAGCTGGACCCTTCGGGCATCGGGGCGGGCGGCTGGCTGCGCCTGCGCGCGGCCGGGCACGTGAACAAGCTGTCGCATCTCGTGCGCTGGCCCGGTGCACCGGGACGCGACGAGAAACGTTTCCGGTGGAAGGGCATTCGCAGCTGCAATTTCGGTGTGTGGAAGGAAGATTTCTGCAAGGTCAACGGATTCGACGAAACGTTTTCCGGCTGGGGCCACGAGGACGCGGACCTGGTCCTGCGCCTGCACAATGCGCAGCTCGTGCGCCGCAACGGCTGGCTTGCCACCGAGGTGCTGCACCTGTGGCACCGCGAGCAGAGCCGCGCGAGCGAAGGCCCGAACCGGCAACGCGTCCTGCACCGCATGGAAAGCGGCATCATCCGTGCCCAGGCGGGCCTGGCCGAAGCGGCCGATGCAGGCAAACCCGTGGTGACTGAACTCAATCCATGAATCCAACCCTAAGCACCATGACTGAACAACAACTCTGGCGCCGGCGCGGCGTTGTGGCGGCGCTCGGCGGCCTGGCTGCGGTTCCGGCCTTCGCGCAGTTCCGCGTGGAAGTCACGGGCGTGGGCACCACGCAGCTGCCCATTGCCATCGCGCCCTTCCGCGGCGACGCCGAAGCGCCGCAGAAGATCGGCGCCATCATCCAGGCCAACCTCGAGCGCAGCGGCCAGTTCCGCCCCATCGACGCTGCCGGCACCAACCTCGACGAGACCAGCCGCCCCGACCTGAGCCCGTGGCGCCAGAAAGGCGCGGACTCGCTGGCCGTGGGCAGCGTGCAGCGCCTCGCGGACGGCCGCTACGACGTGCGCTGCCGCCTGTGGGACGTGGTGCGCGGGCAGGAGCTGCTGGTGCATGGCTACGTCGTCGCCGCCGGCGACCTGCGCCTGGCCGCGCATCGCCTCTCCGACCTGATCTACGAAAAACTCACCGGCGACAAGGGCGCTTTCGCCACGCGCATCGCATACGTCACCAAGGGCGGGCCGCGCTACAACCTGTGGGTGGCGGACTCCGATGGCGAGAACGCGCAGTCCGCTTTCGCGAGCAACGAGCCGATCATCTCCCCTGCGTGGTCGCCCGACGGCCAGCGCCTCGCCTACGTCTCGTTCGAGTCGCGCAAGCCCGTGGTGTACGTGCACGAGGTCTACAGTGGCCGCAGGCGCCTGATCGCCAACTTCCGCGGCTCGAACAGCGCGCCCGCATGGTCCACCGACGGGCGCACGCTGGCTGTGACGCTCACGCGCGACGGCGGCTCGCAGCTGTACCTGATCAGCGCCGAAGGCGGCGAGCCGCGCCGCCTCACGCAGTCGGGCAGCATCGACACCGAGCCCGTGTACTCGCCCGACGGCCGCACCATCTTCTTCGTGAGCGATCGGGGCGGTGCGCCGCAGATCTACCGCGTGCCCGCGCAGGGCGGCGACGCGCAGCGCGTGACCTTCACAGGGAGTTACAACATTTCGCCGGCCATCAGCCCCGACGGAAGATGGCTCGCCTACATTTCCCGCATCAACGGCAACTTCAAACTCCAGGTGATGGAGCTCGCCAGCGGCAACGTGGCCACGGTCACCGACACCACGGCCGACGAGAGCCCCAGCTTCGCGCCCAACAGCAAGCTCATCGTGTACGCCACGCGGCAGGGTGGGCGAGAGGCGCTCATGACCACCACCGTCGACGGCAAGATCAAGGCCCGCCTTGCGGGGCAGGGCGGCGACATCCGCGAGCCGGACTGGGGCCCCTTCCAAAAGTGACACAGAAATGAAACTCCAGGAGTCATCTGCAATGAAGCATCGTGTTTTCCTTGGCATCGCCCTGGCCGCGGCCCTGGCGGGCTGCTCGAGCGTCAAGCTCGACGACGTGCCGGTGGAGAACCGCACCGGCAGCGCCGTCGCCCCGGGCGGCACCGGCGGCACCACGCAAAGCCAGGTGGCGCCCGTGCGCGCCGACGACGCGGCCTCGTCCGCGCAAGGCCCGCAGAACGTCGCGCGCATCGTGTACTTCGACTACGACAGCTACGTCATCAAGCCCGAGTTCCAGAACCTGATCGAGGCGCACGCGCGCTTCCTCAAGCAGAACAACGGCCGGCGCATCGTCATCGAAGGCCACACCGACGAGCGCGGCGGGCGCGAGTACAACCTGGCTCTGGGCCAGCGCCGCAGCGAGGCCGTGCGCCGCGCGCTCGGCATCCTGGGCGTGGGCGACCAGCAGGTCGAGGCCGTGAGCTTCGGCAAGGAGAAGCCGGCGGTGCCCGGCAGTGACGAACGGGCCTGGGCACAGAACCGCCGGGCCGAGATCGCTTATCGATGATGAACACCACCTCCCGCCTGCTGCGGCCGGTTGCGGCCGCCACCTTCGCGCTGGCCGCGCTCGCAACGGTGCCCGCGCGCGCGGCGCTGTTCGAGGACGACGAGGCCCGCAAGGCCATCCTCGACCTGCGCGCCCGCGTGGAGCAGCAGCGCCTCGCGAACGACCAGGAGCTGCGCCGGCACGCCGACGAGACCGCGACGCTGCGCCGCAGCCTGCTGGAGCTGCAAAGCCAGATCGAGATGCTGCGCAGCGACGTCGCGCGGCTGCGCGGCGAGAACGAGTCGCTGGCGCGCGATTTGTCCGAGGCGCAGCGCCGCCAGAAGGACCTGGCGATGGCCACCGAGGAGCGGCTGCGCAAGTTCGAGCCCGCCAAGGTGAACGTCGACGGGCGCGAGATCATGGTGGACCCCGCGGAGCAGCGCGACTTCGACACCGCGCTCGCGGCTTTCCGCAAGGGCGATTTCGTCGCGGCGCAAAGCCTGTTCGGCGAGTTCCTCAAGCGCTACCCGTCCAGCGGCTACCGGCCGACGGCGCTGTTCTGGCTGGGCAACTCGCAATACGCCAACCGCGACTACCGCGGCGCCATCGCGAACTTCCGCGCGCTGCTGCAGCAGTCGCCGGACCACCCGCGCGCGCCGGAGGCCGTGCTGTCGATCGCCAACTGCCAGATCGAGCTGAAGGACAACGCCGGGGCGCGGCGCACGCTGGACGAGCTGGTGAAGGCGTACCCGCAGTCGGAGGCGGCGAACGCGGCGAAGGAGCGGCTGGCCCGGCTGCGCTAGCGGCGCGGCACAACGCCACCATGGATGCCGGGTCGAGCCCGGCATGACAAAATCTTTGCATGGTTGCTTCCCTGGCCAACAAGGTCCTCTTGTTGGCTTTCATTTTTTCTTTCGCATTCGGCGCGATCTCGCAGCGCACGAACTTCTGCACCATGGGCGCGGTCACCGACGTCTTCGCCATGGGCGACTACACGCGCGTGCGCCAATGGGCGATGGCCGCGGGCGTGGCGATGCTGGGCTTCTGGGCGCTCGCCTTCGCCGGCCTCATCGACCCGGCCAAGACGCTCTACACGGGCAATCGCTGGCTGTGGCTCTCCGCCCTCGTGGGCGGCGCGATGTTCGGCTTCGGGATGGTGCTGGGCTCGGGCTGCGGCAGCAAGACGCTGGTGCGCATCGGCGGCGGTAACCTGAAATCGGCGGTCGTCTTCGTGGTCCTCGGGGTATCGGCGTTCGCCACGCTGAAGGGCATCACCGCGGTCGTGCGCGTCGCGACGGTGGACCGCGCCGCCATCGAATACAGCGTGCCAGCGACCTTGCCGCAAGCTGCCGCGTCAATCGCGGGTGTGGCACCCGTGTCCGCCGGCATGGTGCTGGCGCTGCTCGTGGGCGGAGGGCTCGTCGCGTGGTCGCTCGCCGGCCGCGGCTTCCGCAACTTCGACAACGTCCTCGCCGGCCTCGGCATCGGCGGCGTGATCGCGGCGATGTGGTGGACCAGCGGCCACCTCGGCCACCTCGCGGAGCACCCCGAAACGCTCGAGGAGACCTTTCTCGCCACCAATTCGGGCCGCGCCGAAGCCTTGAGCTTCGTCGCGCCGGTGGCGTACACGCTCGACTGGCTGCTGTTCTTCAGCGACAAGGCCAAGGTGGTCACCATCGGCATCGTTTCCGTGATCGGCGTCGTCGCGGGCTCGCTCGCGACGGCCCTCGCGATGAAGCGCTTCAAGTGGGAAGGCTTCGGCAGCACCGAGGACGTCGCCAACCATCTCGCGGGTGGCGCTCTGATGGGCGTCGGCGGCGTCACTGCCATGGGCTGCACGATCGGGCAGGGCTTGAGCGGCCTGTCGACGCTCAGCGCGACCAGTGTGGTCGCCGTCATCGCCATCGTGCTCGGTGCCTTCGCGGCCTACAAGTACCAGGAGTGGCGCGCATGACGCACCTCGACGAAGCCGCCGACCTGCAGCGCCGTTTCGGCGGGCTCGAGCGGCTCTATGGCATGGAAGGTGCCGCGCGCATCCGGCGGGCGCACATCGCTGTGGTCGGCATCGGCGGTGTGGGCTCATGGGCCGCCGAGGCGCTGGCACGCAGTGGCGTGGGCGCGCTCACGTTGATCGACCTCGACCACGTCGCCGAATCCAACATCAACCGGCAGGTGCATGCGCTGGCGAGCACGGTTGGCATGGCCAAGACCGAAGCGATGCGCCAGCGCATCGCGCAGATCCACCCCGGCTGCAAGGTGACCGGCATCGAGGAATTTGCCGAGCCGGACAACTGGCCGCAGCTGCTGCCGGAGGGTGTGCATGCCGTCGTCGACGCGTGCGACGAAGTGAAGGCCAAGGCGGCGATCGCCGCGTGGGCCTTGCGCACGAAGGCGGCGTTCATTGCCTGCGGTGCCGCGGGCGGCAAGCGCCTGGCGCACCAGGTGGACATCGACGACCTTGCGGCCACGACGCACGACCCGTTGCTCGCTCAGGTGCGCTACCGGCTGCGCAAGTTCCACGGTGCGCCGAAGGAGGGCAAGAAGATCGGCGTGGCCTGCGTCTTCAGCCGCGAGCCGGTTGCCCCGCCGGACCCCTCGTGCAACATCGACGCGGGCGACGGCAGCCTCAACTGCCACGGCTATGGATCGGTCGTCAGCGTCACCGCCACCTTCGGCCAATGCGCGGCCGGCTGGCTGCTGGACCGCATCGCGGCCGGGAAGGTGAAAACTTGACGCTATAATCGCGGGCTTTGCTGCATGTGCAATGCATGCGGCTGAGGTCGGGACGTTAGCTCAGTTGGTAGAGCAGCGGACTTTTAATCCGTTGGTCGCAGGTTCGAATCCTGCACGTCCTACCATTTGCCGCGCGGCACTTACACCGCGCGCATCAATCCCCCATCCACGCGGATGTTCTGCCCCGTGATGTAGGCAGCCCCGTCCGACGCGAGGAAAGCGATGGTCGCGGCAACTTCGTCGCTCGTGCCGTAGCGCTGCATCGGTATCGCCTGCCTGCGCTCCTCGGTCTCCGGCAGGCTGTCGATCCAGCCCGGCAGCACGTTGTTCATCCGGATGTTGTCCTTCGCGTGCGTATCGGCGAACAGCTTGGCGAATGCGGCGAGGCCGGCGCGGAACACGCCGGACGTGGGGAACATCGGGGTGGGCTCGAACGCCCAGGCGCTGGAGATGTTGATGATCGCGCCGGACTTGCGCGCAAGCATGGCCGGCACGACGAGGCGCGTGGCGCGCACCACGTTCATCAGGTAGACGTCCATGCCCCTGTGCCACTCTTCATCGCTCATTTCGAGCAGGCCGCCGCGCGGGCCGTGCCCCGCACTGTTGACCAACACGTCGATGCGCCCCCAGCGCGCCGCGACCGCATCGACAAGCCGTGCGAGGTCCTCGTTCGACTGGTTGGTGCCGGTCATGCCGATGCCACCGAGCTCCTTGCCGAGTGCCTCGCCCTTGCCGGACGAAGAAAGGATGCCGAGCCGAAAGCCGTCGGCGGCCAGCCGCCTCGCCGCGGCCGCGCCCATGCCGCTGCCGCCGCCGATCACGATCGCTACCTTCTGGTCCATCGTCAAACCCCCGGAAAAGTTCACGAGAATACAGCGCGGCATCGTTGCGCACGGCCCCCATCCCGCGTATACCGGCTTGACCGCCCCCCGCCGCCCGCAAACAATGGCCCGCATGTCCACCACGGCCTGACCCCATGCTCCACCCGCTCCTGAGCCTGTGGCGCAGCACCTGCCGGGCCACGTTCTACGACCGCGGCGTCGACGGCCGCACGCTCGCGGCCGAGCAGTGGTCCGACATGCTGCCGCCGCTGGGCACGCGCCGCACCTTCCGCCATACCGATGAAGCCGTCGGCTACCTGCGCTACTGGGCCGGTGACATGTCCGCGAGCAACGAGCTCGGCTGGCTGCTCAAGCGCTGCTCGCCGACGAGCAGCGTGCTGGCGGCGCCCGAGCACTGGGTGCACGCGCTCGGCGGGCTCCTGGTGAGCGGCGCCGTTGCCGTGGTCGAAGAGAGCGTGCGCTCGGCCCGCCCGGCGCGCATCGTGCCGGCGCCTGCGGGTGCCGCCGCGGCTGCGGCTGCGGCAGCTGCTGCAACCGCGGCAGGCGCGTCGCCCGCTGCTGCGGCGGCAGCCGCGGCCGCTGCGGCTTCACCGCTTGCAGCGCTGCCGGCGCTGGCGAGCGTGCCCGCCGTGCCGCGTGCCGAAGACCTGCTGCCCGCCTTGGAAGACGCGCGCATCGAAGGCGCCGAGGTGCTGCCCGAGCTGGACCAGTCGCTCGCACAGGTGAATGCCACGATGGGGCAGGTGGATACGGCCGCCGCCTCCGTCGCGCCGGCGCCCGACAAGGTGCCGGGCATCGGCACCGCCATGAGCGACGCCGCGGCCGCGGCGCAGAAGGCGATCGACGAAGCCTGACCGGCACCCGCCGGCGCCCCCGCCAACAGAAGGACCGCAGTGAAAGTCATCGACCGTGCCCTGACCGTGCTGCCCGAATCGGCGCAGAAGGTCGCGGACGCCATCACCGAGGCGGGCACCACGCTCGCGGCCGAAGGCAAGACCTTTGCCGACGGACTGGTCGAGGTGGGCAACACGGTCAAGGACGAGGTCGTCGACATCGGCAACGAGATCGCCGGCCTCCCTGCGCTGCTGGACCCGATGCCGCTGGTGGGCGCGGTGACGAAGCTCGCCGAAGAGACCACCGCCAACCTCAAGGCGCTTGGCGAACGCGCAGCCGCGGCGCCCAACAAGATCGCGGGCGAATCGGAGGCCGTGAAGCACGCGATCGAGGAAGTCACGCGTGTCGTGTCCTCGCTGCCCGGCCTGCCGGCCGAGATCGGCGGCAAGCTGCCTTCGCTGGACGCGCCGCTGCAGTTGCTCAAGGCCCTGCAAGGCCGTGCGGAAGCACTGCTGCAGACGGGCATGCAGGCCAAGGGCCTGTTCGACAAGCACGTCGTCGGCCTCTCGAGCCTGCACACGGAGCTGCTCTCCGTCGACGCTTCGGGCCGGCCCGCCGTGCTCGGGCGCGCGAAAGCCCTGCGCGCGGACATCAGCGGCCAGCTGCAGGCGCTGCGCACGTCGATCCAGGACGAATCGGCGGGCATGCACACGGACCTCACCGATGCCGCATCGTCCGCCACCGACAAGCTCAACGACGCCGTCGACGTGATCCAGGAGGCGACGTCGCCGATCCTCGACGTCAGCGCCGCGATCAACGACGTGCGCACGCGCCTGAACGAGGAGGCGCAGGGCTGCAAGGACGACCTGCAGAAGTGCCTCGACGACCTGGAAGAGGGCCTCGACGCCGTCGTCAAGCAGGCGCGCGAGCAGGCCGGCACCGTGGTCGACAAGATCAACGAGGTGCTGGACCGCATCCGCGGCCTCATCGACAAGGTGATGGCGAGCTTCGACGTCGCCGACCAGTCGCTCACGCGCTGCACCCAGGCCATCCGCACGGCGCTGGAGAAGGTGCGCGACGCCGCCAGCGGCGTGCAGCTGGTGATGCAGGACCTCATCGAGCAGGCCGACGTCGCCGTGGCGATGCTGGAGAACCTGCCTGCGCAGTTCGAGCCGGTGCGCGCGCAGATCGACATGGCCATCGCGCACGTGCAGATGATCCGCGACCGCATCCCGCCCTTCGTGGAGCAGTGCGACTACACGCTGCGCATGGCGTCGTCCGAGGTGGACCAGGCCGAGGTGCTGTGCGACAACGCGATCGAGGTCTGCACCAAGTACATGTTCAAGGTGCCGCCGCTGGTGGCCGCGCGCGTGCTGTTCGTCGGCGTGAAGGCTTCGCTGCCAGGAATCCGCGCGTCGATCACGGCGGCGCGCACGGCGGTGAAGACCGCGGCCAAGACGGCGGACGACCTGCTGCTGCAAGGCAAGGCCGCCATCGAGAAGCTCTACCCGCTGCTGGACCAGGCGATCGCCAAAGTCAAGCTCGCGGCCGACCAGCTGATCGTGCTGCTGCGCAAGATGCAGGACGGCGTGCGCACCGCCATCGCGACGATCGACACGCTCTTCGAAAAGCTCCAGGCCGCTTTCGAGCAGGCCGCGGAGGCGCTCAAGCAGGCACTCGCGCAGGCGCGCGCGGCGGTCGAACAGGCGCTGGAGAAGATCGGCGTCGATGCGCTCGTTGCGAAGGTGAAGGCGCAGCTCGAGGCGCTGGTCAAGCAGGTGTTCGACCAGCTGCAGGCCAAGCTGGACATGGCCAAGCAGCCGCTGGAGATGGCGGTGCACCGCGCGCAGGACGGCATCACGCAGACCGTCTCGCTGCTGGGCGGCCAGATGAAGACGGTGGCCGACACGCTGGACAAGGCGCACGAGCAGGCCAACTCCTCGCTGCAGGGCATCGTCGACAAGATCTCCGGCGGCTGGGAGAGCCTGGCGGAGAAGGGCGGCAGCGAGATCGAGAAGTGGGGCGGCCAGGCCGTCGCCCTCATCGACAAGGCCGAACAAGGCCTGTCGGACCTCGACGCGAAGTTCGAGGAGCTGGAGCAGGCGATCGAGTCGAAGGTGGCCGAAGGCCGCAGCGCCATCGAGGCGCAGCTGGCCGAGTGGTCCGAGGCCGTCGATTCCGCGCGGCAGGACGTGATGGCCGTGGTGCAAGAGGCCGAGGCGCTGAAGGACGAGGGCATGGCCTTCGTCGCCGAAGCCGAGGAGCTGCTGCCCGAATTGCTGCAGGCCGCCGAAGGCATGCCCGAGCGCCTGCAGCAGTGGAAGGACGAGGCGCAGGCGGCGGTCGAACAGGCGGTGGCCGAGGCCGAGGCGCAGGTCGAGGCAGCCAAGGCTTCGGCCGAAGATTTCGAAATGGCCGTCGCCGAAGCGGTCGATGACGTGAAGGCGTCGGCGGAGGAAGCCGTCGTCGACGTCGAGGAGATGCCGTCGCAGATCGAGCGCGAGTTCGACTCGATGAACGAGGACGTGCAGGCCGCGCAGGACGAGGTCGAAGCGGCGCGCGCGCAGATGGAGCAGGAGCTCGAAGCCGCGCAGGCGCAGGCCGCGCAGGCCACCGAGCCGGCCGAGGCTCAGGCCGAGCAGCTTGCGTCCGAGGCCGAGGCGTGCGCCGACGAAGCGATCGCGAGCGCGAAGGAGGCCGAGGCCGCCGAGAAGGACCTCAAGGCGGGCGTGGTGGCCGCGCAGGCGGACGTCAATTCGCCGGTGGAGCAGACCACGGCCGAGACGCGCGCGCTGACCGACGAGGCGCAATCGAACATCGAGAGCGCGAAGGCGAGTGTCGAAGCCGTGGCGGCGCAGGTGAACGCCGCGCGCGCCGACGTCATCAAGGCCGAGGCGATCCTCGATGCCGAGGTCGTCAAGCGCGGCGGCGAGTCGATGATGCAGCCGGAGGTCGAGGCCGAGGAAGCGAAGGCCGATGGCACGACGGGGATGGCCGCAGGTGCGGCCGGCGCTGCGGCGGGCGCGGCTGCGGCGGGTGCCGCGGCGGGTGCTGCTGCCGACGCTGCTGGTGCCGGAGCGGATGGCGGGGCTGCGGGCGGCGATGGGCAAGCGGGCTCGCAGGCGGATGCGCAAGCCGGTTCGCAAGCCGATGCGCAAGGCGGCGCAACCGATGCGCAGGCGGGCACGCAGGCGGGCGCCGGCGATGCGCAAGCGGACGCGCAGGCCGCAGCGCAGGGCGGTGCGCAGGCGAGCGGCCAGGACACGCAGGCAGGTGGCGCCGATGCGGCTGCACAGGGCCAGGCCACTGGGACCGACGCGGCTGCGCAGGACCAAGGCGGTGGCGCCGATGCGGCTACCCAGGACCAGGCCACAGGGGTTGACGCGGCCGCCGCGCCAGACCAGCCTGTGGCCGCGGACGCCGCGGCGCAGGACATGCAAGCGCGCGCGGACGCCGATGCCACGGCCGACAAGGCCGCGCAGGACGACTCGCTGGCCGCGCCCGAAGCGGGCAAGCAGGACGAAGACAAGCAGGCGGCGCAGGCGGCTGCCGGTGCTCCCGAGGCTGCCGACCAGGCCAAGGCCGATGCGGACCAGGCGTCCGACGACGAGGACGAAGCCGAAGACTCGCTGGCCGGCTTGCCCGAGGATGCGTTGGCTGCCGCGGCGGGCACCGCTGCTGCGGACGCCATCAAGGCAGCTCGCGCAGGTGGCCTGAAGAAGCCGGGCAAGAAAGGCAAGAAGCCGGACGGCACCGATGCGGATGCGAAGGCGCCTGCGCCCGCGGGCCAGGATGACGGTGGACTCTCGATGCCAGCGGGCGATGCCGGTGCTGGTGCTGGTGCTGGTGCTGGTGCGACAGCTGGTGCTCCGGGTGCAGATTCGGCGATGTCCGGAAGTACCGCGACGGCGGACGCCAGCGGAGCTCCCGGGACTTCCGATGCCGCGCCCGCGCCTGCGGCAGCACAGGCCGACGGAGGCGCTGCAGGTGCGAGCCCGTCGCCAGACGCTGCCGCTGCGCCCGCAACTGCGGGGGCACAAGGCGACGCAGCCGCAAGTGGCGCTGCCGGTGCGGACGGAACGGGGACACTGGCCGCCGCACCCCCGCAGGCAGCAGCGCAGGGTGACGCAACAGGTGGCGCGTCGAGTGCAGACGCAGGCGGATCATCGTCGGCAGCGCCCGCCGGGGCCGCAGCGCCAGGTGACGCCGCAGGCAGTGGTGCAGCTGGTGCAGACACAGCCGGAACATCCGCGCCCGCGCCCGCGGCAGCAGCGCCGGGTGACGCAGGCACCGGCGCAGCATCGGGTACAGACGCAAGCGGAACATCGTCGGCAGCGCCCGCGCCGGCCGCAGCGCCAGGCGACGCCGCAGGCGGTGGTGCAGCTGGTGCAGACGGGGCCGGAGCATCCGCGTCCGCGCCCGCGCCAGCCGCAGCTCAAGGTGACGCAGCCGCTGGCGGTGCAGGCGGTGCGGGCGGCGACACAGGCGGAGCATCGGCTGCGGCGCCCACTTCTGCGCCGGGCCAAGGCGATGGCGCGTCGGCCCAAGGCGGGGCAGGCGCCGATGCAAGTGGAACTTCAGCGGCCGCCCCCGGTGCACAAGGCGATGGCACCGCGCCTGGCGGCGCCGCAGGAGGCACCGCAGCGACGGCCGGAGCAGCGCCTGCACCGTCCGCGGCGCAAGCCGGCGATTCGGGTGGAACATCGGCATCCGCGCCGGCGCCTGCAGCCGCGCCGGGTGACGCCGGTGCCGGTGGAGCAGCCACAGGTGACGCGGCCCCATCACCCGCCGCGGCAGCGCCAGCGCCTGCATCGGCAACCGCGCAAGGTGGCACAGGCGATGCACCCGGAACCCCAGCTGCGGCACCTGCACCTGCAGGCGCACAGGGCGGCGGGGCCGCAGGCGGCGCAAGTGGCGCAAGTGGCGCAGATGCTGCCGGAACATCGGCTGCAGCGCCCGCACCCGCTGCGGCACAGGGCGGTGCAAGCCCTGGCGGCGCAGCCGGCGGCGACGCCGCGGGAACGTCGGCCGCAGCACCCGCTGCGCCACAAGGCAACGCCGCCACACCCGTCGCGGGCGGCGCTGCGGGCGGGACCTCCGCGGCTGCCCCGGCACCGGCGGCATCGCAGGCGGGTGCCCCGGGTGACGCGGCGGGTTCGGCAACTGCGCCGGCACCTGCGGCCGCGCCTCAAGGCGACAAGAGCGCAAGCGGGACCACCGCTGGCGGCGCAGGTGCGACGTCTGCAGGCGGACCTGCGGCGTCTTCCGCGCAAGCTGGGGCAAGTGGTGATGCAGGCGCAACGTCCGCCGCGGCACCGGCGCCCGCCACCGCGAAGGGCGAAGCTGCCGCAGGCGCAGGTCCGCAGTCACCGAAGGCACCCGGCGAGTCGGCCGACAAGGCAGGAACTGCGAGCGCAGGCGACAAGCCCCCGGCGCATGCCAGTGCAGAGAAGCCTGCGGCGCAGGGCAAGCCCACCGACAAACCCGGCGACGCGCATGGCGGCGAGAAGCCCGCCGACGACAAGTCCGCCGCCGGCAAGCAGAAGAAGAAGTGGGAGCTCGATGGCAAGGAAGGCGAGCTCGATGCGGCTGCAGGCGACGCGGCTGCAGGCGATGCTGCCGGTGCCGTGCCCGGCACACACGGTACTCCCGCACAAGCCGCCGGCACGCATGGCCATGCCGCGCCCGACGCCGCACCGAAGAAGGCGCCCGACGCACACGCAGCACCGGCCCATGCACCGGCATCGGGCTCCGCGCCATCGAGCGGTGCAGGCGGCAAGCCATCGCATGCGATGCCCGGCGCGCCTGCGCACGCCCCCGCATCGACGGCCGAGTTGCCGCAGTCCGCGCAGCACGCGCAGCACGCGGCACCCGCGAAACCCGCATCCGCACCGCTGCACGACGCCGCGCAACCCTCCCCGAACACTTCAACTAGTGGTCCTTCGACCGACAAGACGGACGTCTCGAAGCGCGCGAAGGGCAAACGCGGCATCCCCAACATTGACGATTTGAAGTTGCCGCCGGGCAGCGCGCCGCACTAGGGACTTTCCCGATGTTGACGACGCGAACTCGCGCGCGCGAGGTGCGCTGCGTGCGTGTTCCGCGTGACACGTGCGTGACGTTTACGAGCGAAAAGAGTCGCGCATGCCACACGCGCGTGACGTGCACGTGCACAAGCAATTCCGTAACAACTCACCGCTTGCAGCAACACATTGAAGTGAACTAGCATCGTTTCACTCTGTTGCATGACGTTATGGAGTGGGCGGGGCTTCCCCGTTTCAGGCCTGCAACCCGATATTGCGCAACTCCGGTAGGGTCCACCGGCCCGAACCGAGCGCTGCGGAGGGCCGGGTGCGCAGTTGCGGCTTTCCTTTTTTTGAGGAGATTCGAATGTCCGACAGTTTGCAGAAATGGGTGGGCCGCAACAGGCCGCCTCGCGTCCAGATCACCTATGACGTCGAAATCGGCGACGCCATCGAGAAGAAGGAGCTGCCCCTCGTCGTGGGCCTCCTTGCGGACCTGTCGGGTCAGCCGGCCACGCCGCTGGCCAAGCTGAAGGACCGCCGCTTCGTCGAGATCGACCGCGACAACTTCAACGAGGTGATGGGCAAGATCGCCCCGCGGCTGGACCTCTCGGTGCCCGACACGCTCAAGGGCGAGGGCAACCTCAAGGTCGAACTGAACTTCCGCGAGTTCGACCACTTCCACCCCGAGGCCATCGTCAACCAGGTGCCGCGCCTGCGCCGCCTGCTCGAGGCCCGCCAGCAGCTGCGCGACCTGCTCGCCAAGCTCGATGGCAACGACGAACTCGACGCGCTGCTCGAGAACGTGCTGAAGAACACCGAGGAGCTGAAGGCCATCAAGGAAGCAGCTCCCGTCGAACCGGCCGATGCGGCGCCGGCGGCCTAACCCCCTGACGAAAGGAAGCTGAACATGGCAACCGAAAGCGAAGCGGCAGGCGGCGGCGCGGCAGCAGCCGAACTGACACTGCTCGACAAGATCGTGCTCGAAGGCAAGATGGCCGTCGAGCCCTCCCAGAACGCCTACGCCAAGAAGCTGCTGGGGCAATTCGCCTCGCAGATCCTCGACGAGGGCATGAAGACCGCGCCGGACAAGGGCGTCGTCGCGATGATCAACGAGCGCGTCGCCGAGATCGACAAGATCCTCACCGACCAGCTCAACGCCATCATGCACAACCCGCAGTTCCAGGCGCTCGAGGCGTCCTGGCGCGGCCTGCACGACATGGTGTTCGGCACCGAGACCAGCACGCGCCTGAAGCTGCGCCTGCTGAACGTGTCGAAGAAGGAGCTGCTCAAGGACCTCGAGAGCGCCGTCGACCACGACATGAGCGTGCTGTTCAAGAAGGTGTACGAGGAGGAATACGGCACCTTCGGCGGCAACCCCTATTCGCTGCTGATCGGCGACTACACGTTCGGCCGCGACCCGCAGGACATGGCGCTGCTGCAGCGCATCTCCAAGGTGGCCGCCGCCGCGCACGCGCCCTTCATCGCCGCCGCCGGCCCGTCGCTGTTCGACATGAAGTCGTTCACCGAGCTGGGCGTGCCGCGCGACCTGTCGAAGATCTTCGAGAGCGCCGAGCTCGTCACGTGGCGCGGCTTCCGCGACTCGGAAGACTCGCGCTACGTCTCGCTGGTGCTGCCCCGCTACGCGGCGCGCCTGCCGTACGGCTCCAAGACCATCCCCGTCGACAACTTCAATTATGAAGAGGACGTGGACGGCAAGGACCACTCCAAGTACCTGTGGGCCAACGCGGCCTACCAGCTGGGCCTGCGCATCACCGACGCGTTCGCCAAGTACAGCTGGACCACCGCGATCCGCGGCGTCGAGGGCGGCGGCAAGGTCGAAGGCATGACGGCCCACGTCTACAAGACGGACGAGGGCGACGCCGTGCTGAAGTGCCCGACCGAGGTGCTCATCACCGACCGGCGCGAGAAGGAGCTCAACGACCTGGGCTTCATCGCCGTCGTCAACTCCAAGGGCTCCGACTTCGCCGCGTTCTTCGGCGGCCAGACGGTCAACAAGCCCAAGGTGTACAACCTCGACTCGGCCAACGCCAACGCGGCGCTGTCCGCGCGCCTGCCGTACGTGCTGGCTGCGTCCCGCTTCGCGCACTACATCAAGGTGATCATGCGCGACAAGGTGGGCAGCTTCCAGACGCGCGACAGCGTCGAGAACTACCTGAACACCTGGCTGAGCATGTACGTGCTCCTGAGCCCCAACGCCTCGCAGGGCGAGAAGGCGCGCTTCCCGCTGTCCGAAGGCCGCGTGGACGTGACCGAGGTGCCGGGCAAGCCGGGCGCGTACTCCGCCACCGTGTTCCTCAAGCCGCACTTCCAGATGGAAGAGCTCACGACGTCGATCCGCCTCGTCGCGGAACTGCCGCCGCCCGCGGGTTGAACGCCGGTTCGCGCAACGTTACCCAGCTACCGGGCGCCGCATAGCGCGCCCGGTTTCTTCAAGATTCAAGGAGTTCTTCCATGTCAGACATTCTGGTCCTCGATTTGGGCGCCGTGATCAAGGGCAATTGCACGATCGGCGACGCCAAGATGAAAGACAAGGTCATCGTGCTGTCGTACTCGCACGGCGTGACGCTGCCCCACCAGGGCGACGCGTCGCAGGCCGAGCGCACGGCGGGCCGGCCTTCGTTCACGGAGATGTCGTTCTCCAAGATGTCCGATCTGTCCACGACGGAGATGTACAAGGCGTGCACGCAGGGCACGAAGATCGGCACCGCGCTGCTGCACGTGGGGCGCGTGGAGAACGGGGTGTACATGAATTTCTTCACGTACACCATGACCAACGCGATGATCTCGTCGATCAGCACGTCCGGCGGCGGCGGCCTGCCATCGGACAGCTTCACCATCAGCTTCACGAAGCTGCAGTGCGACTTCACGGCCCAGAAGCCCGACTCCACCAACCGCGGTACGGGTACCTGGAACTGGAACCTCGAAACGATGAAGGCCGACTGACGGCCCGCGGGGTGCGGGCCGGCTGCAGTTAACGGGCAGGCGCCATGTCGACCATCGTTGCGGCAACCCACATCCCGCTCTTCGACCGCATCGCCGGTTTCTCAGAGGCATCTTTCGACGGCCGCCTCATGGACGGCCAGGGGCTGCGCCTGTCGCTGCTGCGCGACATGGCGCGGCTTTTCAACGCGCGCAACGGCCTCTCGGTGGAGGCCTTCCTCGCGTCCGAACCCTCCGTCCTCGACTACGGGCTGCCCGACCTGCTGTCGCTGTCGCCGCAATCGGCGCTCGACCTGGCGAAGGTGGCCGAAGTCTTCCGCCACGGCCTCGCGCTCTACGAGCCGCGCCTGTCGCACATCGAGGTCAAGGCCAGCCGCGACCCGGGCAAGCACTACGCGGCGCGAGTGAGCATCGCCGGGGCGGTGAACGTGGGCAACCAGCTATGCCGCGTAGACTTCGACGTCGTCGTCGACTCGCAGGCGGTGCAAGTGCGGGAGACGGCGTGACTCTCAGGAGGGGGAGAGACGAATGAGAGCACAGGACGACATCCTCGAGTACTACCGGCGTGAGCTGTCCTACCTGCGCACGCAAGGTGTCGATTTCGCGGCGCGCTACCCCAAGGTGGCGCAGCGCCTGCTGTTGTCCGGCGCGGAGTCGCCGGACCCGCATACCGAGCGGCTGATCGAGGCCGTCGCGTTCCTCTCCGCGCGGGTGCACCGCGACATGGACCGCGAGTTCCCCACTGTCGCGAGCGCGCTGCTCGACAACCTGTGCCCGGTGCTCACGCAGCCCGTGCCGTCGATGACGGTGGTGCAGATGACGCTGGACCCGTCGCAAGGCAAGGTCACCTCGGGCCTGAAGGTGCCGCGCGGCGTGGGCATGTCCACCACCGCGATGTCGGGCGAGAACTGCCGCTTCCAGCTCGCGTGGGACCTCACGCTGTGGCCGCTGCGCTGCATCGGCGTGCGGCACGAAGACCGCATGCTGCACATCGAATTCGCCGCCGAGCCGGGCGTGGACGTCGGCGAGCTGCAGCTCGACACGCTGCGCGTGCACCTCGCCGGCGAGCTGCTGGTGACGATGCCGCTGCAGGAGCTGCTCACGGCCAGCGTCGAGCGCGTGGAGATCCGCGGGCCGGGCGGCAAGGGCTTCATCCGCGGCGCGCAGGTGGAGCAGGTGGGTTTTGCCGAGAACGAGTCCGTGCTGCCGCAGCCGGACCACGCGCACCCGGCCTACGGGCTGCTGGTGGAGTACTTCGCCTTCCCGCGCAAATTCCAGTTCTTCGACGTGCACCTGCGCGAGGCCGAGGAGCGCGCGCGCGGCGAAGCGCCGGTGGGGCTGCTCGGCACAGGCGCGTCCTTCACCGTCACGATCACCTTCGACCATGCCTCGCGCGTGCTCTCGCAGCTCACGGCGGAGAACTTCCGCCTCGGCTGCGCGCCGGCCGTCAACCTGTTCCCGCTGACCGGCGAGCCGATCCGCATGGACCGGCGCAAATACGAATACCTGCTCGTGCCGGACTACCAGCGCGAGGCGACCACCGAAGTGCATTCGGTTGTCGGCGTGTCGGCAACCGACCCGCGCGCCGACCGCCCGGTGCGCATCCCGAGCGTGTTCACGGCGGGCGACGAGCACGAGCCCGCGCAGCTGTACTGGACGGCGCGGCGCGAGGCCAGCCTGCGCAAGGACATCACCGGCACCGACGTCTTCCTCAGCTTCGTGGACGGCCACGAGGTGCACACGGTGCCCGATTACCTCGTGGTCTACGCGCAGACGTTGTGCACCAACCGGCGGCTCGCGGAGCAGCTCTCGCCCGGCGCGCGCTTCTTTGCCGAGGGCGTTTCCACCTCCACCCGGGTGCGGGCGCTCTACACGCCCAGCTCGCAGCGCGAGCCCGTGCTGGGCGCGCAGGCTCTGTGGAAGCTCGTGTCACTGCTGCGCCTGAACCATCGCTCGCTCGTCGACGGCACCAACGGCGCGGAGACGCTGCGCAACATGCTGATGCTGTTCGCGGGCGAGGGCGTGCGCGACCAGGCGCACGTGCGGGGCATCACGGGCCTGACGGCGCATCGCGCCACGGCGCATATCGGCGCGGACAACTGGCGCGGCCACGTGCGCGGCACCGACGTCGTGCTGGAATTCGACCCCGACTCCTTCGTCGGCAACTCGCCGCTGCTGCTGGCGGGTGTGCTCGCGCGGTTCTTCGCGCTCTACACGACGATCAATTCCTTCGTGCGCGTCGCGGTGGACCGTGGCGGCGAGCGCTGGATGCAGTACCCGGCCATGAGTGGGCGGCAATGGCTGCTGTGATGAACCTCATCGAGCGCCTGAGGGCCGAGCCGCAGGGCTTCGACCTGTTCCAGGCGTTGAGCCTGCTGGAGCGCGCCTACGCGGGCGAGGGCCGCCGGCCGATCGGCTCCTCGGTGGGCCTCGACGAAACGGTGCGGCTCGCCGCGCAGGTGGAATGGGGCTTCGCCGCCAGCGACATCAGCTCGCTGGAAGAAGAACACGTGCGCGAGAACGGCGAGATGAAGAAGCGCGGCGGCCCGCCGCTCACGCTGCGCACCAGCGCGCTCACGCTCGCCGGCGCGAGCGGGCCGCTGCCGACGGCCTTCACCGAGTTGCTGCTCGAGCGCCGCCGCGTCGGCGACCGCTCCGGGCTCGATTTCCTCGACATCTTCAACCAGCGGTTGCTGGCCTTCCTCTATCGCGGGCGGCGCAAGCACCACCTGTCGCTGCAGGGGCACGAGCGGTTGTCGGAGGCGGCGCTGCTGCGCTGCCTCGATCACCTGTCGGGGCTGGGCCGTGCCGAGGGTGCGCGGGGCCCGAACGGCGAGCGCGGCTGGCTGCGCCACGCCGGGCTGCAGGGGCCGGCGCCACGTTCAATGGCTTCACTGGTTGCGTTGCTGCGCGACCGCATGGGCATCCGCTTCGAATGCAAGCAGTTCGCGGGCGCGTGGCATCCATTGGCCGAGCACGAGCGCGCTCGCCTCGCCGGGCCGGGCCGCGCGCTGCGCAGCCGACTGGGCAAGGGCGCCGCGCTCGGCAACCGCGCATGGGACCAGGAGGACGGCATCGAGCTGTCCACGCCGCCGCTCTCGTACGAGCGCTTTGCGGCGCTCATGCCCGAGCGCTTCGACCGCTGGCCGCTGGCGCCGCACTATCGCGAGCGGCTGCATCCCAAGCCGGTGCACGGCGTGGTGAGCTGGCTGGTCGCGCGGCACCTGCAGCGCGACACGCAGGTGGTGCTGCGTCCGGCGATCCAGAAGGCGCCGCCGACTTATCTTGCAGGCGGGCACGAGTCGCCCGGCTTGAAGCAGACGGGCGTCTGGATCCCGCCGATGCTGGGCATCAGCACCTGGCTCACGGGCGGGGCCGACCGCGACCCCGGGCCCAAGTGGCAGCCGCAGACGCCCGCCTTCATCCTGCGCCAGCCCGAACGGAAGGAAGCGACCGCAAATGGAAATTGACATCCGGACGCTGCTGGCGAAGCTCAACGCCGAATGCAAGCGCGCGATGACGCTCGCCGCGGAGCTGTGCGTCAAGCAGACGCACTTCAACGTGGACCTCGAGCACTTCCTCACGCCGCTCTTCGAAGCGCCCGCGCCCGACATCAAGCAGGTCCTGGAGCGCTTCGCGATCGACCCCGCGAAGGTCACCACACAGCTGCAGCAAAGCATGGAGCGCTTCAAGCGCGGCAACGGCCGCACGCCGGCGCTGTCGCCCAGCTTCGTGCCGATGTTCCAGGAGGCGTGGCTGCTCAGCTCGATGCTGCTCGGCCAGCAGCAGGTGCGCTCGGGCACGATCCTGCTCGCGCTGCTGGAAGTGGACAGCCTGCGCGGCCTGCTGATGGACACGGCGCCGGCGCTGCTGGAGATCCCGCGCGAGACGTTGAAGAAGGAGCTCGCGGGCATCCTGTCCTTCAGCAGCGAGGACGGCGGCGCGCCGGGCACGCCCGCAGCGGCGGCCCCCACGGCCGGCGGCGCACCGGCTTCGCAGGGGCAGATGCCCGCGATGCCGGGCAAGGCGACGGCCACGCCGAACCTCGACCAGTTCACCGTGGACATCACCGCCCAGGCCAAGAGCGGCAAGATGGACCCGATCCGCGGCCGCGACAGCGAGATCCGCCAGATCGTCGACATCCTGCTGCGCCGGCGCCAGAACAACCCCATCCTCACCGGCGAAGCTGGCGTGGGCAAGACGGCCGTCGTCGAAGGCTTCGCGCAGCGCGTGGTCGAAGGCAAGGTGCCTCCGGCGCTGCGCGACGTCACCGTACGCACGCTCGACCTCGGCCTGCTGCAGGCCGGCGCGGGCATCAAGGGCGAGTTCGAGAACCGGCTCAAGTCGGTGATCAACGAGGTGAAGTCCTCGCCCAAGCCCATCATCCTGTTCATCGACGAGGCGCACCAGCTGATCGGCGCGGGCGGCGCCGAAGGGCAGGGCGACGCGGCCAACCTGCTCAAGCCGGCGCTCGCGCGCGGCGAGCTGCGCACGATCGCGGCCACGACCTGGGCCGAGTACAAGAAGTACATCGAGCGCGACCCCGCGCTCACGCGCCGCTTCCAGGTGGTGAAGGTGGACGAGCCTTCCACCGACGTCGCCGCCGAGATGCTTCGCGGCATGGTGGCCACGCTGGAGAAGCACCACGGTGTGGAGATCCTTGACGAGGCTGTGGTCGACGCGGTGAAGCTGTCGGACCGCTACATCACCGGCCGCCAGCTCCCCGACAAGGCGATCAGCGTGCTCGACACAGCCTGCGCGCGCGTTGCCATCGGCCAGTCCGGCCAGCCCTACCAGCTGGAGGTGGTCGAGCGCGAGATCATGCTCGCCGAGGAGGAGCTCAAGCTCGCGCAGCAGGCTTTCGCGCGCGGCGAGGACATGCTCAACGAGATCGACCGGATCAAGTCGGCGCTTTCGGGCCTGCGCGAGCGGCAGGACAAGCTGGCCGACAAGCTGCGCGAGGAGCGCGGCGCGGTCGACGAGATCCTCAACCTGCGGCGCGAGATCGCCGCGGCGGCCCACGAAGCGCAGGACGACGAAGACCGCGCGTCGCGCCGCTCCACGCTGCAGCGCCTGCAGAAGGGGCTGGAGGCGATCCAGGAAGACGAGCCCATGGTGCCGCTGTACGTCGACGGCCGCACGGTCGCCGACGTCATCTCGGCGTGGACCGGCATCCCGGTGGGCAAGATGATGACCGACGAGGTCCACACCGTGCTGCAGCTGAAGGACCGCATGGCCGAGCGCGTGGTCGGCCAGGACGGCGCGCTCGACACGATCGCCAAGCGCGTGCGCACCTTCCGCGCGGGCCTGGACGACCCCGGCAAGCCGGTGGGCGTGTTCATGCTGATCGGCCCCAGCGGCGTGGGCAAGACGGAGACGGCGATCGCGCTCGCGGACATGCTGTACGGCGGCGAGCGCAACATGATCACCATCAACATGTCCGAGTTCCAGGAGGCGCACTCGGTCTCCAGCCTCAAGGGCGCGCCGCCCGGCTACGTGGGCTACGGCAAGGGTGGTGTGCTGACGGAGGCCGTGCGCCGCCGGCCATACAGCGTGGTGCTGCTCGACGAGATCGAGAAGGCGCACCCGGACGTGCTGGAGATCTTCTTCCAGGTGTTCGACAAGGGCAACATGGAAGACGGCGAGGGCGTGTCCATCGATTTCAAGAACACGGTGATCCTGATGACGTCCAACGCGTCGCAGGACGTGATCACGAGCGCCTGCGAAGGCGGCAAGCGGCCCGACGCCGAAGCGCTGGTCGAGAAGATGCGGCCCGTGCTGCTCAAGCGGTTCACGCCCGCCTTCCTCGGCCGGATGGTGCTGGTGCCTTACTACCCGCTGCGCGACGAGCAGATCCGCAACATCGTCGACCTCAAGCTGTCCAAGCTGGCCGAGCGCTTCACCGAGAACCACAACAGCCGCTTCATCTGGGACGGCGAGGTGAGCGACCAGATCACCGCCCGCTGCACCGAGACCGACAGCGGCGCGCGCAACATCGACTACATCCTGACGCAGAGCGTGCTGCCCGTTCTGTCGGTGCAGGTGCTCGAGCGCATCTCCGAGATGAAGCCGTTCTCGCAGGTGCACATGGGCGTGGGGGCGGACGGCAACTTCACGTACACGTTCACCGACCAGCCGCTGAAGGTGGCCGCATGAAAGAAGGCTTCAAGCAGGCCGGCTTCCTGAAGGTCACCACGCCTTTCGGAGCGGACGACCTGCTGCTGGACGCCATGGAAGGCAGCGAGGGGCTGTCGGAGCTGTTCCGCTTCAACCTGCACATGCGCTCGTCCAGCACCACGCTGGCGGCCAGCAGCATCATCGGCAAGCCGGTGACGGTGAAGATGGCCATCACCGGCGGGCCCACACGCTACATCAACGGCATCTGCTCGCGCTTCGTGCACAGCGGCTTCGACCGCGACTTCGCCCACTACGAAGCCGAGATCGTGCCCAAGCTGTGGCTCGGCACGCTCTACCGCGACCGCAAGATCTACCAGGGCAAGACCCTCGTCGAGATCATCAAGGCCGTGCTGGGCGACGTGGGCGTGACCTTCGACGTCACCAAGGTTTCCGGCACCTACACCGCGCTCGACTACTGCGTGCAGTACGACGAGACGGCCTTCGACTTCGTCTCGCGCCTGATGGAGCGCGCGGGCATTTTCTACTTCTTCAAGTTCGCCGACGGCGCGCACACGATGTGGCTGGGCGACTCGTCCTCGGCCTTCGTGGACAACACCGACTCCAAGGCCATGCGGTTCTTCCCGCAGACCGGCATGGAGAGCCCGATCGACACCGTCAGCCGCTTCGCGCACGAGTACTCGGTGGTGCTCAAGACGGCCAAGGCGAACGACTACGACTTCGAGAACCCCAGCACGGCGCTGGAGGGCTCGCACTCGGCGAGCGCGGGCGAAGGGTCGCTGTACGAGTTCGGCACCGGCCACAAGGCGGCAAGCGGCGGTACGGCCCTCGCCAAGGTGCGCGTCGAGGCGAGCCAGGTCACGTCGGAAGTGCTGCGCGGCGACAGTTTCGCCTACCCGTTCTGCGCGGGCACCAAGTTCACGCTGTCGGGCCACTTCAAGACGGCGCTCAACGCGTCGTTCGTGCTGCGCCGCGTGCACCACACCGCGCGCGACGAGCTGTACACGAATTCCTTCGAAGCCTTCCCCGCGGCCACGCCTTTCCGCCCGCCGCTGCTCACGTTGAAGCCGCGCGCCGCCGGCTGCGAAACCGCGCTGGTCGTGGGCCCGAGCGGCGAGGAGATCTGGACCGACAAGCACGGCCGCATCAAGGTGCAGTTCCCGTGGGACCGCGACGGCAAGAAGGACGACAAGGCCTCGTTCTGGATCCGCGTGCAGCAGTCGGTGGCCGGCAAGAGCTTCGGCAACATCTTCATCCCGCGCATCGGGCAGGAAGTGGTCATCACCTACATCAACGGCGACCCCGAGCGGCCGCTGGTGACGGGCTCCGTCTACAACGGCGAGAACACCGTGCCCGAGACGCTGCCGGCGAACCAGACGATGTCGATCATCCGCACGCGCTCGTCCAAGCAGGGCAGCGCGGGCAACGAGATCAAGCTGGAGGACAAGAAGGACTCCGAGCTCTTCTACATGCACGCCCAGAAGGACATGACGCGCGAGATCGAGAACGCGCTGACCACCACCATCAAGAAGGGCGCCGAGACGCACACGCTGGAAGAGGGCGACCACACCTTCGAGATCAAGAAGGGCAAGGAGATCCACAAGGTCAAGACGACGCGCGAGACCACCATCGAGGGCGACGAGACGCTCACCGACAAGGGCAAGTTCACCCAGACGGTGGCCAAGGACTATTCGCTCAAGGTGGACGGCAAGCTCACCATCGAGGCCACGGGCGACATCACGATCAAGTCCAGCGGCAAGGTGAACATCGAGTCGGGCACGTCCTTCCTCGGCAAGTCGGGCTCCGACATGACGATGCAGGCCGGCACCGCGCTGACCGCCAAGTCCGGCACCGACCTCAAGGCCGAGGGCGGCACCAACGCCACGGTCAAGGGCGCGATCAAGCTGGCGCTGGAAGGCGGCGCGCAGATGGACGGCAAGGCGCCGATGGTCAAGATCGCCGCGGACGGGCTGGGCAACTTCGAGGCCGGCGGCATGCTCACGCTCAAGGGCGCGCTTACCAAGATCAACTGATGGACACGCACGCCCCCGCCCCACCGCCTGCGCACGCCGCGCCGCCCGAAGCGGCCGCGCCGCCGCAGCCGCGCGTCGTGGACCAGGACGGCCTGAAGTGCACGCTCGTGGACGGCAAGCTCGACGGCGACCTGCACCACGAGTCCGGCGGCAAGGACAGCGTGAAGATGGGCTTCAAGGACGGCAAGCTGCACGGGCTGATGGAGGTGTACGGCGACGACGGCGAGCTGGTGCAGCAATGCGAGTACGAGGACGGCGTGCCGCACGGGATCATGAAGGTCTACGTGTACGGCACCTGCGTCGCGCAGCAGAAGTTCGAGAAGGGCGTGCTGCAGGGGCTGACCACTTCGTACGACCTGGCGGGGCTCGTCGCCGCGAAGATCCTGTTCAAGGATGGAGAGATGAACGGGCCTTCGGAGTTCTTCTTCGAGGGCCGGCGCGTGCGCAAGGCGAACTACAAGGCCGGCCTGCTGGACGGCGAGTGCACCGACTACGACCGCGAAGGCAAGGTGGTGCAGACCTGCACGTACAAGGACAACGTCCTGCACGGCAAGGTCAAGCGCTTCTGGCCGGGCGGCGAGGTGATGGAAGAGGTCTCGTACAAGGAAGGCAAGCCGACCGCCGAGCCGGCGCGTTTCGACACCAAGGGCAAGCGGACCGACCCCGACGGCCAGCCGCCGCCGTTCCTGGAACGGCTCGAACGGGTCTTCCGAGGAGACTGACCATGGGCATGCATGTCGTGATGGGCGCGATGATCCAGTGCACCTTCGGCGTCGCGCCGTCGACGCTGGTGGTGCTGCCGACCAACTGCTGCATCTCCAGCACGCCGGCGGCCAACATCATGGACCACAAGCCGATCGTGAACATCCCGCCGTTCGGGATGTGCAACTCGCCGTCCAACCCGATGGTGGCCGCGGCGACGGCCGCGGCACTGGGCGTGCTCACGCCGATGCCGTGCATCCCCGTGACGACAGCGCCGTGGGTGCCCGGCGCGCCTACTGTTCTGCTTGGCAACATGCCCGTCCTCAACGACAGTTCGATGTGCATGTGCAACTGGGGAGGCGTCATCAAGCCCTCGGTCCCGGGGCAATTCACGGAAATGGTTCCCTGAGGAGGGAAACGGAAGATGGAATACAGGTTCAGCCTCACGCCCCGGCTCGTCGCGGTCGGCCTCTTCAGCCTGGTCGCGCTGTTCGTGCTGCTCTTCCTGCTCGGCATGCAGGTGGGCCAGCGCACGGCGCGGCCCGCCGACCCGGCGGCCGCGGGTGCACCGGCCAACGACCCGCTGGCCGCCGCGCAAAAGAAAGCCGCCGATACCGAATCGGCCGTGAAGCAGGTCGCCTCCCCGGTGCAGCAGGTGGGCGCGCAGGCCCCCGCCGCCACACCGGCCCCCGCCACGCCCGGCGCGGCCCCCGCCGCCAAGCACTGAGGCGAACATGACCAACCGGCGGCACTTCTGCGCAGCAGCCCTGGCCCTCGTGGCCGGCGGCGCCGCGCGTGCCGCGCAGGACGGCAGCGCCACCGGCCTCGTGCGCGCCCCAAGCGGCGCCTGGGTCGCACCGGACATCGCCCGGGTGCTGCGCCGGGGCGAGCTGGTCGTGGCGATGCTGGCGGTGGATTCGCCCCCGTTCTTCCAGGTCCGCGAAGGCCGCCTCGTCGGCACCGACGTACGCATGGCCGAGCGCCTGGCCGCCGAAATGAGCGTGCCGGTGCGCATCGTGCGCACGGCCCGCACCTTCGACGAGGTGATCCAGCAGGTGGCCCGCAGCGAGGCGGACATGGGCATCAGCAAGCTGTCGCGCACGCTGGCCCGCTCGCAGGCCGTGCGCTTCTCCGACCCGTACCTGCGGCTGCAGCACGCGCTGATCCTCAACCGGCTGGAATTCGCCAAGTACGCCAACGACGTGCCGCTGGTGGACGTGCTGCGTTCCTACGCGGGCACGCTGGGCGTGATCGCCAATTCCTCCTTTGCGGGCTACGCCCCGCGCAACTTCCCGAAGGCCAAGATCGTGAGCTTCCCCAACTGGGAGGAGGCCGTGGAGGGGGTCAAGCGCGGCCGCGTGACGGCGCTGTACCGCGACGAGTTCGAGGTGCGGCGCATCGTCGTGTCCGACCCCGCGCTCGCCCTCACGCTGCGCGTGGTCACCCTGCGCGACCTGGAGGACACCCTGGGCATCGCGCTGGGCTGGCGCGACACCGCGCTGCTGGCGCTGGCCAACCAGTTCCTGTCGCAACCGGGCGAGCGGCTGACGGTGGACAAGGCGCTGGCCGAGCTGAAGGGGAGCGCGTAATGGGCTTCCTCCTCACCCTCGTGCGGCACCCGATGTTCCTGTTCGTCTCGCTCGCGCTGGGCGTGGGCGCCTGGGCCATCTGGCCGGGCATCGCCAAGCCGCTGTCGGCGGTGAGCTTCGCCTACCTGTCGCTGCTGAACATGGGTGCGGTGCCGCTGCTGGTGGTGGCCGTGTTCCTGGGCGTGCGGCGCATGTTCACGCTGCCGCAGGCCATCCCGCGCCTGCTGGCGCTGGCGTTCGGCGGTGCGCTCGTCATGTTCTTCGCGGCCCTGGTGGGCGCGAGCCTGGCCGACCTGACCAACGCCGGCGGCAGCATCCCACCGCAGGACATCCGCAAGCTCGGCTCGATGTCGCTCACGTCGGAGTCCATCGCCTCGGTCTCGCTCAAGCCGGACGACAACGCCGCGCCGGTGGAGAAGAAGCAGCGCGCCGCCATCGACAACTTCTTCGCGGCGCTGGCCTTCGGCTCGCTGCCCGCCATCCTGATCTGCGCGCTGTTCTTCGCTGTTGCTTTCGCGGCACAGCCGCACGCCAAGGCACGCGGGTTGCAGGCACAGTTCGAGCCGATCTACCGTACCCTCGAACTGCTGATCGACCGGCTGAACGATTTCCTGCCGGTGGTCGCGTTCGCGCTCGCGGCTTCCATCGCGAGCGCGGCGAGTTCCGACGGGATGGCCCTGATGCAAAGTTTCCTGCTGCCGTACTTCGCGACTGTGCTGGTGGCCGTGATGGTGGCCGCCTACGCGATGGCGCTGCACGTGGGGCAAAGCCCGTTCGCGGTGCTGGAGGCCCTGCGCAAGCCCATCGTCGTGTCGCTGTTCGCCTCGGGGCCCGCGGCGGCCATCCCCGGGTTCATCCAGGCCATGTGCAACGAGCTCGGCTTCCGGCGCGACCTGGTGGAGTTCACCGCGCCGCTCGCGCCCGCGTTCCTGCGCGTGGGCGAGGCGGTGTTCTTCGCCGTGATGGCGGTGTTCGTGGCCAACCTGTACGGCCGCGACCCCGTCCCCTCGGAGCTGGTCGTGATCGCGCTCGCATCCACGGCCGCCGCCTTCATCTCGGTCAACGTCACCGGCGTGAAGTCGCTGGCGGTCGGCTCGGTCGTGCTCGCCTACCTCGACCTGCCCATCGACGCGCTGCTGCCGGCCTTCGTGATCGCCGAGGTCGTCTGCGAGGGCCCGCGCAACGTGCTGTCCATGCTGATGGCCGGCGCGCTGCTGGCGGTCGTCTCCCGCGGGCTGCCGTCCGAGCAGGCGCCCAAGCCGATGCTCTCCACCGTCATCCCCTCCGAGCGTGTGCGCGTGGTGCTCACGCGCGGCCGCGCGGCCGTCGCCACCGTGCTCGTCGGCCTGTGCATGGCCACTGTCTACCTGGCCGGCGTCGGCGCGGGCGCCCGCAAGGCGCAGTCGCACAAGGTGCCGGACCCCACCGGGGTCAAGCAGCCCGCGAGGAGCAACTGAAATGAAGTCCACCCACCGCCTCTTCGCGTTCGCGATCGTGCTGGCCGCCACCCTCGGGCTGGGCGGCTGCGCCACCATCACGGACATCAAGGACTCCGCCCTCAAGGCCGTGGGCCTGGGGCCGAAGCCCGTCACGCCCGACTGGAAGGCCGTCACCATCACCGCCGCCGACGACGCCAACCAGAACAGCGCGGTCGCCATCGACCTCGTGTTCGTCAAGGAGCAGGCGCTGCTCGACACCCTCAACAGCACGCCGGCGCCCAAGTGGTTCGCCACCCGGGCGGACATCATGCGGTCCTTCCCCGAGACGGTGAGCGTGATGAGCTACGAGCTCGTGCCGCGCCAGTCGGTGCGCATCCCCGAGGCCCTGATCGAGAAGCAGAAGGCCTTCGGCGTGCTGGCGTTTGCGGGTTATCCGCCTCCGGGCGAGCACCGCGCCCGGCTCAAACTCGATGCCGAGGCCATCCTGCTGCAGCTCGGCCGCGACGGGCTGAAGGCCAGCGAAGTGAAAGTCATCCGAGCCCAATAGACGCAACGATTGAACCCGATGAAACCGAGCTTCCCCCCCGACCGGATCCAGTGGCATGAAGGCATGCTGCTGAGCCCGCAGCACTTCCAGCAGGAAAGCGCGCGGGTCGACCAGCTGGTGGCGTGGCAATGCCTCGCGGCCGACCCCATGGCATGGGGCGTGCGCCGCCTCGAGATCGACGACCAGCGCCTGCGCATGGGCCTGCTGCGCGTGCTGCAGCTCGAAGCCGTCATGCCGGACGGAACCGCCGTTTCCTACTCGGTGGACCGCGCACCCGGCTACGACCTCGAGCTCGAACTCAAGCCCTTCGCCGAGCAGCTGGAGACCAAGGAGCTGCCCGTCTTCCTGACCCTGGGCCGCGCCCGCTCCGTGCGCGAGAAGGGCCAGCCTTCGCGCTTCCGCGAGCTGCGGGCCGAGCCGGTGCACGACGAGGTGTCCGAGGCGCTGCCGGTGGAAATCCCGCGCGTCACCGCCAACCTCGCGCTGACGATGGGCGACGTGCCGTCCTCCGTGTACCTGCACATCCGCCTGATGACGCTGCGGCGGGACAACGAGGTCTACAAGCGCGGCAGCTACCTGCCGGCGATGCTGAGCGTGCCGCGCGATTCCGACGTGCACATGCGCGCCGTGCGGCTGGTGACGCAGATGCGCAGCAAGGCGGCGTTCCTGGCCAAGCAGACGGCCAGCCCTTCGTCGCGGCTGGAAGACCGCATCGCGATGCTGGAGCAGAAGGCGCGCCTGGCCAGCCTGGTGATGGCGCTGCCGGTGCTCGAAGGCGCGCTGGGCGCGTCCGAGTGCACCCCGTACCGCCTCTTCATGGCGCTGTGCGCGCAACTGGGCCCGCTGTCGCTGCTGCGCCCCGGCGCCGTGCCGCTGCAGCCGCCGGAGTGGGACACGGCCGACCCGCTGTCCGCGCTCGACCCCGTGCTCCGCTCCGTCGAAGACCTCGTGGGCGAGGTCAGCCAGGACTGGCGCACCCACGTCTTCGGCTTCGACGGCCGTATGTTCTCGCTGGAGCTGCAGCCGCAGTGGCTCGGCAAGCGGCTGGTCGTCGGCCTGCGCGGGCAGACCGAACGCGACCACGTGGCATGGATGGCGGGGGCCGTCATCGGGTCCCGCACCGTCTGGACGACCCTCAGTGACCGGCGTATCCTCGGCGCACCGCGCAAGCAGGTGGAGGAAGCCCCCGACCTGGGCGTGCGAGCGAGTTCCGGCTACACGCTTTTCAGCATCGACGTGTCCGAGAGCTTCATCGTGGCGGACCAGCCGCTCGTCATCAGCAACACCAACGAGACGAGCACGTCGCAACGGCCGCAGGAAGTGGTCCTCTTCACCAAGGGCTAGGAAGGACGAAGTTATGCCTCCCATGACCCCCACCGTGCCCGCGCTGACCGACACGCGCCCGTCCTCCGCCGCCGGGGGGGTGGACTTCGCGTCGATGCAGTTCCGCGACTTCTACGGCGTGCTGCGCCGCGCCGTCGAGGCCGTGCGCAACGTGCCCGAGGCGGAGGCGTCCGAGGTGGCGCAGGCGCTGTCCAACCAGCTCACGCAGCTGATCGAGCTGCACACGCTCGAAGCTCGCCGCACGGGCGGCAAGTCGGCGATGGAGGCCGAAGGCGACGCGCGCTTCCTCAAGGCCGCACTGGCCGACGAACTGCTGCTGGCCACCGACTGGGCCGGCCGCGAGCACTGGCACCACGTGCTGCTGGAAGCCAACCTGTTCCGCAGCAGCCACGCCGGCGAGAAAGTTTTCCTGGATATCGAACAAATCCTCGCGGCGCGCGAGCCGTCGCAACGCAACCTCGCGCGCCTGTACCTCTACGCGCTGTCGCTCGGCTTCCAGGGCCGCTACCGCGGCAGCGGCATGCTGGGCCCGCTGGTGGAACTGCGCCGCGAGCTCTACCAATTCATCTACCAGCGCGCTCCGGACCTCCAAGGCCGCGACAAGACGCTCTCCGAGCGCGCCTATGCCAGCACCCTGTCGTATCTGGCGGCTCGCCGCCTGCCGCGCCTCTCGCGCTGGTGGGTGGTGTTCACGCTGGTGCTGCTGGGGCTGCTGGCGCTTTCGGAACTGGGGTGGCTGTGGCAGTCGTGGCCGGTGCGCCGCGCGCTGTCCACGACGACGGCGGCCGTGACGGCGCCGGCCGAAGTCACCGCACAGACAGGTGAGGGGCCGACGTGCTGAACTTTCTAGCCGACAACATGGTCATCGCGGCGCTGCTGCTGTTGACGCTGGTCGCGCTGCTGCTGCTGGGGATCGTGTTCTGGGCGGCATTGCAGAACGACGAAGAGACGACGAAGAAGCGGGCGGCGGGGGGCACCGCGCGGCCGCAGATGAACCTGGAGTCGCTCAAGCACTCCTTCCGCAGCGCGGTGGAGCTGATCGAGTCCAACCTCGCGTCGCGATCCGAGAAGTACAACCTCTCGTGGTCGCTGGTGCTGAACGAAGGCGACGGCGACACGCAGCTGCCGCTGGTGCAGTCGGGCATCCCGAGCGCGCTGAGCACCGACTCCACGCTGTCGACGTCCGCCGCCGGCATCGTCTGGAACTTCTTCGACAAGGGCGTCGCCGTGCAGTTGCAGGCCGCCTACCTCGGCGGCCCGGACGAGGGCGGCGACGGCCAGAAGACCTGGGACGAGTTCCTCGGCCTGTGCCGCGGCTACCGGCCCGAGCGGCCGTTCGATTCCATCGTGCTGGCGGTGCCCGCGCAGATGTTCATGGCCGGCGACCCGCAGTCGCAGCTGGAGCTGGCCGCGCGCGCCAAGGCCATCCACCGGCGCCTGTGGCTCGCGCAGAACCGCTTCGCGCTGCGATTCCCGATCTACCTCGTGGTGTCCGGCTGCGAGAAGATCGGCGGCTTCAGCCGCTTCGCGGCGGCCCTGCCGGAGGCGATGCGCCGCGGCATGCTGGGCTGGTCCTCGCCCTACGAAGTGGGCGCGCCGTACCAGCCGCTGTGGGTGGACCTCGCGATGGACGAGATCACCCGCGACGTCTCCGACGCCACGGCCGAACTGTGCGCGCTGGAGCCGGCCGAGGAGGACAGCTCCGACTACTTCATGCTCGCCACAGACGTCGAGAAGATGCGAGGCGGGCTGAAGCTGTTCATGGACGAGCTGATGCGCCCGAGCGCGTACCATGAGCCGTTCATCTTCCGCGGCTTCTACCTCACGGGCGACTGCAGCCCGATGTCGGAGCTGCTCGGTACGCAGGCGCCCGCGCAGCTGGCGGCGCCGGCCGATATCGACCCGACGGTGCCCGCGCTGGAGGACGAAGGTGCCGCCGCGGCGCTGCCGGTGCCGGTGCAGACCATCCAGGACCTCGAGCCCGCGTTCCTGCGCGACGTGTTCGAGAAGAAGGTGTTCCCCGAAGCCGGCCTTGCGCGCGCGTCCACGGTGCAGAGGCTGCGCCACACCGGCGTCAACCGCGTGCTGCGCTGGAGCGCCGTCGCGATCGGCGTGGTGTGGGTGTGCGGGCTGGGCTGGGCCGTGTACCGCCTCGACGACACGTCGGCTTCCATCGTCGCCGCCTTGCAGCAGCTGGAGCGCGACTCCCGCGCTTCGGTGATGGAACGCGGCGAGCCCGTGGACCTCGACGCGAGCCGCATGCGCACGCTCGCCACGCTCGGCGTGATGGAGCGCGTCGATGCGGGCGCGTTCTGGTCGGTGGCGATGCCGGGCTCGTGGGACCTCTTCGACGACATCCACGTGCGCCTGGCCAAGCGGCTGGAAAGCAGCTTCTCGCGCAACTCGGTGCAGCCGATGCGGCTGGCCTTCTATGCGCGCCTGAACCAGGTGACGGGTGCGCCTCTCGATGCATCGTCCGGCCAGCCCATCGTCGGCGCGGGCTGCGTGTGGAAGGGTGCCGTGGGCGCCTCCGGCGCGTCGCGCATCGCGATCAACCCGGAAGACCTGCCGGAGTTCTCCGCCGCAACCGGCTACGTGATGCAGGTCGAGGAGCTGGACCGCGCCGTGCGCGCCTTCGAGCGCCTGCGCTCCACGCGCGACGGCAACCCGCAGGACTTGAAGCTCGTGGTGCGCACGCTGTTCGGCGTGGACCTGCCGGGCAACGCCGCGCGCACGTCGCAGCTGTTCCAGCAGCACGCGCAGAACTCCTCGCCGCTGAACACCGCCGCGATGGACGACGCGGCGCGCTGCGCCTTCCGGCAGGCGATCCGGCCGATCCACGACCGGCTCTTCGAGCGCAACGACCTGCTGCGCGCCGAGAAGCTGGTGATGGACCGCATGTCCACCGCCACGTCGGACATCGCCTCCACCCAGCCCGCGCAGATGCTGCAGAACTGGCAGGGCGTGCTCGACGCCATGCGCGACGAAGAGGCGCTGCTGCAGCCCGGCAAGGGCGCGTGGATCAAGCGCCGGACCTTGCAGCTGGGCCAGGCCTACGAGACGCTGATGCAGCGCGCGCTGGCCGTGGGCCTGATCGGCCGCGGCGACGTGGACGAGATGCGCAAGCAGGCCGAGGACGGCTTCGGCAAGTTCCTCACGCAGTGGGACGAGTCGCAGGCGGACCGCCGCGCCGGCCCGATGCGCGGCGGCCTGAAGTACGTGGACGCCGATGCCAAGTGGGCCTTCAACGACGAGCGCGTCGCCACGCGCGACGCGCTGGCCACGCTGCTCGCGCAGCCTTTCATGCGGCCCGGCCGCGGGCGCCTGCCGGAAGTGCCGGTGATGGCGACGGTCATCTGGGACCGCGCGCGCCTCGACCAGGCGCTGGCGTATTCCGATTCGCGCAAGAAGTTCCAGGCGGAGTTGCTGACGAAGTTCCCGCCCAGCATGCAGCAAAGCATCGAGCGCATGGTGAACGCCGTGCTCGCCGAGCAGGTGGTGGACACGCTCGCGCAGGGCATCGTGCTGACCGAGCGCACCGGCGGCAACCAGCTCGCCAGCGAAGACCGCCAGCGTGTGAGCCGCGTGCGGGTGCTGCTCAACGAACTGGGCGCGCGCAACCCGAGCGAGCAGCTCAACACCGTGCTGCTGCGCGACGCGCGCGCGCGGCTGCGGGCGCTGGACGAGGCGTTCACGCAGGGCGACGTGTTCCAGCCGCGCGAGCTGCGGCAGTGGACGGGCGAGAAGGGCCCGCTGGTCGCCGCCTTCGGCACGGGCGACCCGATGGGGCTGGCGGCTTACGTTGCGCAGCAGCAGGCTTTCGTGGAGTCGTCGGCCAAGGAAGCCGAGGCCCTGCTGGCCGGCATCGAAGGGCTCGACGCCAACGACCCGCTGGTGCAGCGCTGGCGCGGCATCGTGGGCGACGTGCAGAAATACCGCCTCAAGAGCCCGGCCAGCAGCCTGCAGATGATGGAGCAGTTCATCCTCGTGCAGTCGGCCGACCTGGACCTCGCCAACTGCGCCGACAAGCTTTCGCGCGTCTCGCAGCGGTCCGCCACCGACGTGTTCGGCCAGCGGCTCGTGAGCCTGCAGGTGCGGCTGGCCGCGCGCTGCCGCGAGCTGCGCGCGAGCGAGCAGCGCGAGGGCTGGATGAAGTTCGCCGAAGTCTTCAACCAGAGCCTGGCCGGCCGCGCGCCGTTCAAGAACGGCATGGTCACGTCCACCGACACGCCGCCCGCCGACGTGCAGGAAGTGGGCATGGTGATGAAGGCCTACGACCGCGCCGCCAAGGCGCCCGACCGCGCCAACGCCGCGCCGCCGCTGCGCCGCTTCGACGAGCAGATGGAGAAGGTGCGCACGTTCATGGCGCCGCTGTTCCCCACCGACGACAACTCCATCCCGGGCTACGACGTGGGCATCGAGTTCCGCGCCAACCAGCCGGGCGAGGTCGAAGGCAACAAGATCATCGAGTGGTCCGTCTCCATCGGCGGCAACAGCGTGAAGATGCGCGAGGCCGCCAAGCCGATGCAGTGGCAGCCCGGCACGCCGATCGTGGTGACGATGCGACTTGCGCGCGACGGCCCGGTGGCGCCGCTGGCCGACCCGGCGCAGCCCGGCCTGTGGGTGGAAGACCGCACGGTGATGTACCGCTTCAGCGACCTGTGGTCCCTCTACAGCTTCGTGGCTTCGCACCGCGAGCCCGACGGCCCGGGCCGCAGCGACGCCAAGTCGCAGCTGCTCAAGTTCGAGTTCCCGCTGTATTCCGGCGGGGAGGCGATGAAGGGCACGCCGGACGGCCGCGCGCGCGTGTTCATGCGCGTGTCGATCTCGCCGGCCGGCAAGCGCGCGCCGCTCGCGTGGCCGGGCTCCTTCCCCACGCGCGCGCCCGACTGGACAAATTGATGGAGCCCCTGCCGCCGCGCGGTTAGGATCGGGCCATGCCAGTTGACGTCCAGGCCGAACTCGGCCCGCTGCTCGCCGCCTTACCGGGGGACGACCCCTGCGGCCCCTCGATGCGGTTCGAGCCGGTCTTCACCGAGATCCGCCTCGCGCGCGAGGAGGACGACCCCAGCCTGCCCATGCGCCAGTGGGAGCGGCCGCTGAAGAAGGCCGACTGGGCGCTGATCGTCGACCGCTGCACCCACATCCTCTCGAAGCAGTCCAAGGACCTGCAGGTGGCCGCGTGGCTCACCGAGGCGTGGACGCGGCAGAAGGGCCTGGGCGGCCTGGAGAAGGGCCTGTGCCTCGTGCGCGAGCTGGTGGCGCAGTACTGGCAGGGCGTGCACCCGCGCATCGACGAGGACGGCGACAGCGACGCGCGTGTCGCGCCCCTGCAGTGGCTGAACGAGTCCATGCCCGGCACGCTGCGCGTGCACGTGGTGCTGGTGAACATGGGCATGCGCAAGCCGCCGCGCATCACGTTTGCCGAATGGGACAAGCTGACGCAGCAGGAGCTCAGTGGCGAGGCCGCGGCGCAGCCGGCCGGCAAGGACGACGATGCGCCGGTGACCCGCCCGGAAGTGCTGGCCAAGGCGCGCGGCGACAAGAGCGGGGTGCATGCGCAGCAGCTCGCGTCGGTGCGCGAATCCATCGGCCACATCGACGCGCTGGACAAGCTGCTGGACGGCCACATGGGCGTCGACGCGCCCAACCTGCACAAACTGAAGAACACGCTGGAAGCGCTGGAGCGCGTGCTGGGGCAGTTCCTGCCCGCCGCCGCCCAGCCGGAGCCCGAGCCCGCGGAGGCGATGATGGAAGACGAAGCCACCCCGGGCGAAGCGCCCGCCGACGCCGGCTTGCCCGCCGGCGGCATCCCCCAGGCCGCCGCGCCGATCCGCTTCAACGGCGTGCGCACGCGCGACGAGGCCTACCAGGCGCTGGAGAAGCTGGCGGACTTCCTGGAGAAGACGGAGCCGCACAGCCCCACGCCCTATCTGATCCGGCGCGCGGTGAACTGGGGCAAGCTGCCCCTGCCGGAGCTGATGGAGGAGATCATGCGGGAGGAGGGGGACCTCAACCGGATGAGTACGTTGCTGGGGTTGAAGCGGTAGGAGAGCTTCATCTGGAAGAGGCGTCAGTTCACATTCCAACTTTCCAACCGAAGTGATGAGCAAGCGCTTCGAAGTCCATGTCTTCTGCGAAGAACTGCTCAATGAATATGTCGTCGGCCTGTGAGAGTTCGACCCCGAGGCTGATCAATGCATTGCGAAGGATCGCTGCGGCACCGTAATTGATCCCTGGCTCGCGCGCGACAGTCCCGCTCGAGGAGGACTCCCGCTCTCGCTGCAACCTCAGGAGCGTCAACATCGCTGTACCGAGGCGATTGCGAAGGGCCGATTCTTGCGCCTCGATCAGGGATCGGTCGTAGGGTGAAAAGCGAGTAACTTCGTCGGCTTCGTTTTGAGTGAGCGTCGCTGCTTCGATGTAGGAGACACCGTCGCTCACGTAGCAAGCTGCTTGGCCTTCCCGACTGTCAAGGATCAAGTGGTCCGCTAGCAACCGATACGCCACTTCATCGTCGGCGTTGGCGGCTTCTGCGTCCACCTTGCCCCAATAGTGCCGCATCCACGCCCACCAAGCGCCAGGCCGGACACCATGTTCATCGGTTTTCAGCGCCTTGGGTCGAGACAGGTGCTTGCCAAGGACGCGTAGTTCCTCGATCAGGTTGCCAGGGTGCCGCGCGTCGCGCAAGAGGGCGCGAATTTGCGGCGTTTCAAGCCAAACCTCAGCGACGACGAACACGAAGTCGGGGCCAGCGGCCGGAAAGCTGTCACTCAACTCAAGAGACTGACCGACATCTACTTTGAAGTCGAGTGCAAAGTTGTCGAACTGAATCGATGTGAGCTGCCTGACGCGTTCTTGGGTGGGAAAGCTGGGGGTAGGGTCGGCATTCCGGCGCCCGTTGACGCGGATCGTGAATTCCGTCCGTTTGTCCGCACGCCAAGCCGACTCGACGTCAAGCTCGCTCTTTGCCTTCTCGATGCCGGCGAAATCCAGTTCAACGCCACACGCAAGCACTGCCTCCTCGCAGGTCTGCGATGCGACGGCTGCCATCGCGGTCAAACGTTGCCGCGCCCAGTCCGGGTCTGCGCCTGCCAGAGTGCTCGGGACGGAGATCGAGGTTAGCGTTGCACCTGAAAAGTATTCCAACGCCGCCGAGAGCCGCTCGCCGGATAATTCGGTCAAGGGAAAGTAGGCGACTACAGATGTCATAGGCCTCGCGGTCCACGTTTCAAGCGAAACCCAATTACGCGATGCGGCCTCCCCCGTTGCCATGTCGATCTCGATGACTTCGATCGGCTCGGTGTCGATTCGAAATCCGGCCTGCAACATGGCAGTCATCCAGTTCATTCTTTCGTGAGCCGGAATCGTGTCGAAGGTGTGGCAAAGGAAGGTAAGCCGCTCACTCATTGTTCATCCATGCGGGATGTGCCCGTCCAACAACTGAGTAAGAGCAACTCCGACTCTTCCAGCAGTGGCTCGGTGAGCGCTTGATCCAGGACTTTCGAATAAAGCTGAGGACTCGATTGTTCGTGAGTCAGGTTGCGAAGATCGTGTTCCTGCCTCGCGAGTTCGCGCTGGACCCAACGATGGGCGAGTATTCTGGCTTCCGCATCTTTACTCCCGACGGTTATGCCGAGTTCAATGATTGCTGCCTGGTCGGCAGCTTCGTAAGCGCATCTCGCCGCCCATGCCGCTTCCTGGGGCTCGGCTGTTGTGAGGGTCCTCACTGCGTACGCGACGGAGGACGCGGCGTCTTCGGCGAGGGCGCGGAGGACCGGTAACTCGACTCCTTCATCTGGCAAGCAACTCATTGCTTCGTCCAACTGTGTGCCCCACGGCGAATCGCGCCCCTGAATAAGGAAAGCCCACGCGCGATTAGCGACCACGCGCAGGCGGCGATCGATCTGTCCATCCGTGCGTCGAGTGAAAGTCTCGAAGTTGAAGAGTTGGCGCGTGGCAGCAGCCAGAGCGAAGTAAAGCCTTGCTCGGGGTTCGTATCCTCCAAGCGTCAACACCAATCTGGCCGCGTCAAATTGGTGCATCTCGCTGGCACTGCTTGCGCGGCAGTCGCAGTTCAGCCAAGACCGTCAAACCCCATCGCGCTGGGCGTTGTTCAGTCAAGATTCAAAATGTGAGGTTGACCGTCCGGATCGGCGACCATCGTAGCAAGAGCATTCGACAACTCCTGCAAGCGCTGATAAGTAGTGGGGACGACGCAATCCAGCTTTGCCTGAAGACCTTGGATCCCCGCGTCGACAGGAAGCGCGAGCACGACTCTCAAGCCCACAATGCCAAGGGTATTGAGCGGCCGAGCTGATATCTCGACATGAACTTGTTTGAACGCAGCCATGTCGTCGCTGAGGTATCCGGACTCGAAGACTGCAGGGCCGTCAACCCTGAGGGGGAACGCTGCAAACTCGTTTGCTGCGTTGCTAAGCGACGCAGGATCGACAAAGCAGCTTGCACGGCCTGCAAAACCGCCCGCGGCCAAAGACACTTCCATCCTTGTCGTGGACTCGTCCAGCTTGCGCAGCGAAAGCGTAAGGGTGTTCGACATGTTCACACGAATTTCAGTTCGACATTGAGCTTCCCGTTGGAGAAGTAGTGAATCGTCAGCATCCTGCCAGTACGATGACAAAAGTGACGATGCTGCTTCTTGACCCAAGGGCCCTTACCGTAGTGTGCTACGAGTCGGGGCTCGTCGCCCAGTTGGATTGGGATGACTTCACCGGCACCAGCCTTCGCTTCAGCCAGAGCGAGTTGCTGACAAAGATCACCGGGTTCGGCGTCCGGAATGCTCGGCTTGCAGATCTTGTCGATGGCTTGCCCGGCGGCACTCGCCATATGCTGTGCGGCCTGCTGCCCAGACGGGGTTGACGTCCATACCGCCCAAGTTGCGGCACCACCGATTGCGGCCCACATCATGAATGGCACGATGGCGACGTTGCCCTCCGGATCGATGTGCCGCAGCGGGTCGACATCTGCGTAGATGAACCGGTTTCTGCCGCTGAAGAGGCCGGTGGGGTCAGGCTGAAGATAGCCAATCCGTATGCGTGGATCGTAGGTTCGGAGCCCGTTCTGGATCAGGGTAGTCTCGAAATCGTAGTACTGGCCTGAATGGCGATGATTGACGACGACTTCAGGTTCAGTGACGGAGAGCAATCCGGCGGTGGAGGTCGCCAAGACGCCACTAGGCAGGTTTGCTCCGAACGCGCTGTAAGCCCATTGCCACACGACTTGCTTACTGCTGTCAGTGATCAGGAGCGGGGTGCCGAGGTGGTCCGTATGGATCGCATAGAGCTTGCCGTTCCGGTACATCCCGACGAGGATCGCGCTGCCGTCCGCAGTAGGCAGCCAGATGTACTCGGACGATCCGCGCCCGGCAGCGGAACCGTTGCCGTACTCACCAAGCATCGCCCAGCTCGGGAGTTCACCGTCGCCGTACACGAACGCGGTGCCGATGCTGGTGTTCGCGCCGTTCCCCTTCGCGAAGATCCAGCCGAAGTTCTTGCGCAGCCAGTTGACGAAGGAGTTGCCGAGCTCGGTCTCGCTCGGCAGCGTCTGTGCGACTTCGGGCTCGCTCTTGAACACGCGCTGGCCGCGCCAGTTGTGCAGGTAGCGGATGGCCGCGGCCTCACCGTCCTTGATGATCTCGACGCGCGAGATGCGGCCGGTATCGTCGTAGATGAACTTGCGAAGGCCGTCGCTGGTCATCGAACCATTCGCGTCGATCCCGTATGTGACGGTGCTGCTGGTGCTGGACACCGGCTGGCCGTTCAGCGTGCGTGTGAGCGTCTGTGTGAAGCCGAGCAGGCGGTTGCTGTCGTCTGCGATCTTCAGGGAAGTGTCCGCGGATTGGGCGAGGCCCGCGCGGTCGAAGCTGCCTTCGAGGTCCACGTCGCTGCCTTGCGTCTCGATCGCGGTGAGCCGGTTCGAGTTCGCGTCATAGGTGTACACGCTCCGGGCGCCTTGCCTCTCCAGGCTGATTAGCCGGTTGCGCTTGTCGTAGCCAGCGGTCCACGTGATCGGCGCCTTGTACAGTTCGGCCACCGTCGTCGTGCCGCTCACCACCGTGCGCGTGGCCCACAGGTCCTGCACGATGCCGGTCATGCGGCCTGCGGCGTCCCACGTATACCGGGCGAACTCGTTCGAGGTCATGCGCCCGTCGCTGTTGAACGTGCGAGCAGCCGTGTCGCCGTTGCTCCACGTCCAGCTGCGAGGCTGCGCCAAGGCCGTGTGCGTAAGGTTCGTGATGAACGCGACCGGCGTCTTGTTCTTGCCGGGCTCCAATACGTCGATGCCCGTGATGCGGCCGCCCGTGCGGCGGTAGACCACCTTGAGGCCACTCGGGTAGGAAACGCTGGTGAGGTCGCCGCTCGTGTACGAGTAACCGACCTGGAAGCGGCTGGGGTTGGCCGGATTGTCGTTGGCCGTGATGGCGACCGTCAGCGGCTTGCCCAGCAGGTCGCGCGTGAAAGTCGTGCTGCCGGACTTGTCCTCGGCCTTTGCGATGCGCCCGCCGGCGTCGTAGGAGAACGTCGTCGTCGTGCCGGCCGCGTAACGGACCGCCGTGGCGCGGCCAAGCGTATCGCGCTCGGTGCGCGTAGCCTGGCCCTTTGCATCGGTGGCCTGCGTGACCTCGCCGTTCGCATTGCGGGTGTACGTGATGCTGCCGATGTCCGGGCTGCTCTCACGCATCACTTCGCCGAAGGCGTTCACCGCGTAGCCCGTGGCAACGCCCTTCGGATCCACGACTTGCGTGAGCTGGTCCAACGCGTTCCAGGCTTGGCGAACCGTGGCGTTGTCCGCGAGAGTTGTCACGGTCGGGCGGTGCAAGGCATCAAGAGACTGCGTGGTCGTCTGGTTCAACGGATCGGTCTCGGCCACCAGCTCGCCGTTAGCGTCGTAGCCGAACTGCGTAGCCTGGCCACTGCCACCCTGCAGCTGCGCCACCTGGTTCAGCGCATTGATGACGATGCTGGTGGCCTGCGCGATATTGCCCCCCGCATCCTTCACCTCCTGGCGCACGCGATTGCCTTCTCGGTCGAGCGTGTACGCGATGACGGCGCCATTGCTGTCCACGACGCCGATCAAGCGCTGGGCCGCGTCGTAGGTGTACGTCACGGTGTATCCGTTGGGCAGCGTCGCGCTCGCGAGCTGCCCGGCAAGCGTGTACGCGAAGCGAGTGACCTCGCCGCTACGCTCTTGCGTAACCACGCGCCCGAGCAAGTCGTAGGCGTAGCGCGTCACCAGGCCCGTCGGATCAGTCTGGCTGATGACGCGGTCTGCATCGTCATAGGTCCAGCTTGTCACCTGTCCCAGGGGATCGCGCAGGCCCGTGCGGTTGCCGAAGCTGTCATAGGAGAACGTCCAAACGCCTCCTTTCGGGTCCGTCGCCGTCGCCGGCAGGTTGTTCGCGCCGTAGGCCCATCCCCACGTGCGCGACTCGCCCGTGGCCGTGTCGGTGACAGTCTGCGTGAGCACGTTGCCGAAGCTGTCGTAGGTGAGCTCGGTGACGCGCCCCGCTTGCGTCACGCGCACCGGCAGGCGCATCGTGGGGTGCCACTCGGTACTCGTGGTCTGCGCGTCGGGACGGTTTGCCGCGCGTGTCTCCGACGTCGGCAAGCGTCGCGCCGCATCCCACGTGAAGAGCGAAGTGACGCCCAGGAAGTCCGCCTCGCCCACGACGAGGCCGTTCGCGTCGAGCGTGCGTTGTGCGAAGCCATTGCCATCGCCGCCGGGCGCACTCGACTGCGTGAGGGCGAGGCCGCTCGTGGCACCGAACAAGCGCGTGTACTGGTAGCTGCGCGTGGTGCCGAGTCCGTCGGTGACCGCCGTTGATTGATTGCCGTAGGAGACGCTGCGCCGGTCCGCGCCACCCGCAAGCTCGCTGAGCACGGCGCGGCCCTTGTCGTCGTAGGCAAAGTTGCCCCAGCGCTGGCCGTTCTGGTCCACGAGGCCCGTCACGGCTTGCGGCCACCGCGCGTCCTCGTACAGGTAGCTGCGGCTTGACCCATCCGAGTACGCCGCCCGCACGAGCCGCCCGCTTGCGTCGTAGCTGTAACCTACCGCTGCGCCGGCGCCGCTGACGCGCACAAGTCTCGCGGCCGAGTCGTACTCGAAGACCAGCGACCGCCCGAACACGTTCGTGACGCGCGCAAGCAGCCCACCGGAGTACGCGTACGTGTAGCCCCACCCATCGCGGCCACGCACAGCCAGCACGCGCCCCGTGCCCTTGTCGAACTCGAACACGGTTTCGTCCTGCATGCGCTTGACGACGATGCGGTCGGCGCCTTCCACCAGCGTGTCCGCATTGCCATCCGCCTGCCAGTTAGCCGCGCCCTGCGACGCCACCGCGGGCGCATCGCAAGCGACACCGGCTGGGCAGCTCCAGTTGGCGCCGGCACCGGCGGGCACTGCGGCATTGCGGAAGCGGCTAGAAGTGCCGTCCCCATAAAGCACCGTGCGCCACTGCGTCCCCAGCACCATGCGGTGCGCATGGCTGTGGCTCCAGTTCGTGCCCAGCCCCGCGGCCGGCGTCTCGTCCCAGCGGCTCGCGTAGTGGCGGGTGAGCGCAATCGCATGCGCCGAGTTGCCGCGCAGGTCGGCCTCGGCGAGCAGCTTGGTGCCCGACGTCAGCTCGATCGGCCGAGGCGTGCGGTGGCACATCTGCGCCTGCCGCGCGGGGCGCCCCATGACCGTCATCTTGACGATGGCGCGGTTGCTGCAGCCTTCACACTCGATGGCAAGCGTGGCGTCGCGTGTTGCGCCCACGAGGTCCCAGTCCGCCGTGTACTTGATGCGCACCTGGCCTTGCGCGTCGGTGTATGGCGAGCCGTCGAAACCGAACCCGCCGAAGTTGCCCGCATACGGGTACAGCAGCACCATCACGCCGGCCTTGGGCGTGCCCTGCATCACCGTGGCTGTGAAGACGACTGGCCCATCTCCCGCCCGGATCGTCGTACCCCCTGCGGATGCAACCGTTCGCGGCGTCGGCGACGTGCAGGTCTTGCCGTCCTGCGTGAGGTACCCGTCGTTGCAGAAGCACTGCGGGTACTGGCCCCACGACGTGAAGCTCAGGGTCGCGTTCGCTGGGCAGGAGTAGTCGCCGGGCTCGGGGTAGAGCCCGCTCAGGGTCGCCCTGTACCCGTCGGTGTACTCACAGTACTGGTTGCCCGACATCGACACGTAGATGCCCTGGAAGGTGCGCGTGCCGGTGTACTTGGTGCACGCCGCCTCTTTCGTGCAACTGGCCGTGAAGCGCTGCGACGCGGCCCACCACGATGCAGGGCACTTGGACAGGACTTCGACCTGCCCGCCGGCTTGCGCGGGCTGCGCTGGAAAGATCAAGAAAGCCGCCGCGAGAAGTGCAGGCGCAATACTGCGGATGGACGCGCGGGCGCGCGCCACGAGCAACGTGAGCATGGGGTTCCGTCCCGGTCTTTGGTTTTAGAGCCGGGGCGGAATTTACGACAGAAGACTCAAGAAAATCGCCAAGGCAACCCAGACTGAAGTCTGGGCACTCGCGCGAGGTTCACGAGCGGAACGTTTCCTTGATCCGCTCCAAGTGCTTCTGCGTGTCCAGGATGATCTGCCGCATGATGCCCTCGGTGATCGCCTGCTCGACCTGCGCGTCGGTGACGCCGCCAGGCGCCATCGCAGCCTGGAACTGATCGACGGCGAGCGGGTCGGCCGGTGCAAGCGTGTCCGTCGTAGCCGTTGGCGAGACGGCGGTGCTGCCGGAGATGGGCGTGGTCATGGCCGAAATGTCCCGCGCCGCGCGCCGGCGCGCCATCAGACAAAAGTCGGTCAGCGGAAAGGCGCGCCCGAAGCCCACGCCACCAGCGAGCGCCGCTGCCCGCGCGTGACCGGCGTGACGCGGTGCCCCATGTACGAGGGGAAGAACACCGCGGTGCCCTGGTGGCGCGCCTGCGGGTTCGCGCCCAGGCCCACCAGCTCGAGGTCGCCGCCGTCGTAGTCGCCGCTGTCGGTGAGCTGGATCGTCATCGACAGCTTGCGCAGGCTGGTCTGGCCGCGTCCGATGTCCATGTGCCAGTCGAAGTGCTGGCCCGGCCCGTACTCGGTGTACTGCAGCGCGTCGAACATCCCGACGAGGTCGAAGCCGTAGCGGGCATTGACCTGGCGAAAGAGGGCGCCGAGCTTGTGGTACAGCCAGTGCTGCGCCTCGGTCGCCTCGATCCAGGCGATGTGGCTGACGCGATAAGTGTCCTCGCCCAGCTCCACGCGCCCGTCGATCGGCGGCAGGGCCTTGCCGGCGGCGCTGACGGCGTCGCATTCGGCGGCCGAGAGCACGCCGGGGACGCAGAGCACGGACGACACCGACTCGTTCAGTGTCATGTCCTGCATCTGCCCGAACGGGCCCAGGCCTGCGGGCCAGGCGAGCACGCTGTGGCCGCCCCGGTCTTCCAGGCCGGTGGGCAGGAGGTACTGGAGGGGCAGCCGGTCGGTCGGGGTGTTCTCGTCGCTCATCCCGTCAGGTTACCAAGGCTTGAGCGCCGCTTGACGTGCGTCAACGGCCGCCCGGCGGCAGGCCGACATCATCCCGCCGTGGACACCCCCGACACCGACCGCCCTTCGCACGCCATTGCCGCACTGGCTTGGCTGACGGTCGCGCTCATCGTGCTGGCCACCACGCTGCTACTCTGGCAGATGCGCGTACGGGAGTTGGAGCGCGCGCGGCTGGACACGGCCAGCGTGGCGCACATGTTCCGCGAGCAGACGCAGCGCACCTTCGAGGGCGCCGACGCCGTGCTGCGCGGCGTGCAGGAGCGCATGCAGACCACCTACGGGGCGACGCTCGCGCTCGACGGCCCCGCGGTGCGCCTGCTGCTTGCGGCCCGCCTTTCGGGCGCACCCAACCTCGCCGAGCTCGTGCTCGCGGACAGCGAGGGGCAGGTCGTGAACACGTCGAGCCCGGAAGACGCCTCGCGCACGAGCATCGCACGGGGCGAGCTGTTCAAGGCGCTGGCCACGGGCGGCACCGACCTGCTGTACGTGGACCGCCCCGTGCGGGCCGCCAATGGCGAATGGACCATGCGTCTCGGCCGCGCCTTCACCGACCTCAAGGGGCGTTTCCGCGGCGTCGCGGTCGTCACCATGAACATCCCGCGCTTCGACCACTTCTACGCGTGGATGAAGATCGAGCACGTGCGCCCGCTCGCGCTGTACCTGGCCGACGGCACGCTCGTGGCCAGCGTGCCGCAGCGCGACAACCTCGTGGGCGACCGCCCGCCGGAGCTGGGCGGCGTCAAGCTCGATGCGCGCGACAGCCGCGTGCGCCTCGTCACGCACGTGAGCGGCGACGGCCGCGAGCACGTCTACGCACTCGCGGGCGTGCCGCGCTTCCCGCTCGTGGTCAGCGTCACGAGCGACGAAGACCCGGTGCTCGCGTCCTGGCGCGAGCAGTCGATGCCCATCGTCGGCGGCGCGGTCCTGGTGTGCCTGTTCATCCTGATCTCGGCGATGGTGCTGTCGCGCGAGATGCAGCGCAAGGCGCGGCTCGCGCAGGCGCTGCGCGAAACGCGCGACCGCTACCACCGCACGGTGGATTCGGTGCTCGACGCGATCGTCGCCGTCGACGAGTCGCAGAACATCATCCTCTTCAATCCCGCGGCCGAGCGCATGTTCGGGCTCATGGCCGCGGAAGCCATCGGCACGCCGCTGGAGCGGCTGCTCCCGGCGCGTGCGCGCGGCCGCCACGCCGGCCACATCCGTGACTTCGTGCGCTCGGGCAGCCCGTCGCGCGGCATGGCGCCGCAGGTGGAGACCACGGCGCTGCGTTCGGACGGCACCGAGTTCCCGGTGGAGTCGACCATCTCCCACACCATCGTCGACGGCAAGCCGCAGGTGACCGCCGTGCTGCGCGACGTGACCGAGCGCAACCGCGCCGAGCGCGAGCTGCGCGAGATGAACCGGCAGCTGCGCGCGCTGTCCACCTCGCTGCAGAACGTGCGCGAGGAGGAGCGCACGCGCATCGCGTCCGAACTGCACGACGAGCTCGGCCAGCAGCTCACCGGCCTCAAGCTGGGCCTGTCCTGGCTGGGCGGGCGCGTCAAGGGCGGCAAGCATGCGACGGCCGAGGAAGTGGACACGATGCGTCGCCAGCTCGACACGGCGATCACCTCCGTGCGCCGCATCGCGACCGAGCTGCGCCCGCGTGTGCTGGACGACCGCACGCTGGACGAGGCATTCGCCTTCCAGGCCACGGAGTTCGCGCAGCGCAGCGGGCTCGTGGTGGAGATCGACACGCCCGCCGCATCGCGCGTGGCCAGCGACGCCATGGCGACAGCGCTGTACCGCATCGTGCAGGAGTCGCTGACCAACGTCGTGCGCCATGCGCGCGCCAAGCGCGTGGACGTGCACCTGACGCTGGAAGACTCCGACCTTGTCCTGCGCGTGCGCGACGACGGCACGGGCCTGCCGCACGAGCAGGGCCAGGCCACCGGCATCGGCCTGGTGAGCATGCGCGAGCGCGCCATGTCGCTCGGGGGCTCGCTCGTCATCGACAGCGGCCCGGGCCGCGGCACCACTGTCGAAGTGCGGCTGCCGCTGCACGACGACGTCGTCGAAGAGGAGCCTGCATGAGCGATACGCGCTGGCAGGTCCTCGTCGCCGACGACCACGCGATCATCCGCGACGCCTTCCGCAAGATCCTGGCGGACTCGCCGGACTTCGAACTCGCCGGTGAAGCCTCGAACGGCCATGAGGCGCTGGCCCGGGTGCGCGAGCGCGCGTGGGACCTCGTCGTGCTCGACATGTCCATGCCGGGGGGGCGCAGCGGCCTCGAGCTGGTCAAGCTGATGCGCGCCGAGCAGCCTCGGCTGCGCATCCTCGTCTTCAGCATGCACCCCGAGGAGCAGTACGCGGTGCGCGCGATCCGCGCCGGCGCGAGCGGCTACCTCTCGAAGGAAAGCGACGGCGACCTGCTGCTGCCCGCGATGCGAAAGGTGGCTTCGGGGGGCGCCTATGTCAGCGCCAATGTCGCGGAGCTGCTCGCGACGGACACCACGCCGGGCGGCACCGAGCTGCCGCATACGCGCCTGTCGGACCGCGAGTACGGCGTCTTCAACCGCATCGTGCGCGGCGCCTCGCTCACCGAGATCGCCGAGGAGCTGTCGCTGTCGATCAAGACCGTCAGCACGCACAAGTCGCACATCCTGGCCAAGCTGTCGCTGGGCAACCAGGTGGACCTCGTTCGCTACGCGATCGACCATGGTCTTCTCGACACGGCGCGCGAGTAATCAGAGTTATCCGATGACCGGTTTGATCCGGTTCCGATATCGCTGAAGGCCCATGTGGCCGACCATTCGAACAACGCAATCACTGTTCGAAGAGGTACACGAAATGAAAGCGATTCGCATTGCAATCACCGCAGCCGCCGCGCTGCTGCTGTCCGTGGGCGCGCAGGCCGCCGTCGACAACGACGCCGCCGAAGCCCTGATGCGCCAGAACAATTGCACCAAGTGCCACAGCAAGGACAAGGAAAAGGACGGCCCGGCCTTCAAGAAGATCGCCGCCAAGTACAAGGGCAAGGCCGATTCCGAAGCCAGGCTGGTGACGCACCTCACCACGGGCGAGAAGGCCAAGTTCCCCGACGGCCACGAGGAGGAGCACAAGATCGTGAAGACCTCCCCGCCCAAGGACATGAACCAGGTGAAGAACCTGGTGCAGTGGATCCTCGCGCAGTAGTGCCATGCGCTTCCTGAGGACGCTCATCACCCTTCTCGCGCTGCTGTCGGGCGCGGGCGTTTCACACGCCGCACCCGACGCCGCCGCGGCACAGGCGCGGCTCGCCAAGGATGCGATCTGCACCAAGTGCCACGACGAGACGGAGTCGCGTCCTCTCTTCCTGTACCAGACGAAGCACGGCGTGCGCGGCGATTCGCGTGCGCCCACCTGCCAGTCCTGCCACGGCGAGAGCACCGCGCACGCCACGCAGGAGAAGAACCGGCCGTCGCCGGACGTCAATTTCAACAAGGGCGGTGCGTATCCCACCGCGCATGCCAAGGCCCGTGGCCAGAGCTGCATGACCTGCCACCAGGGCGGCAACCGCATGCACTGGGACGGCGGCCAGCACCAGCGGGCCGGCCTCGCATGCAACGACTGCCACAAGGTCCACCAGCCCAAGGACAACGTGCTCACGAAGGCGACCCAGCCCGAGGTCTGCTACGGCTGCCACAAGACGCAGCGCGCCGAGACGCACAAGATCTCCACGCACCCCATCGTGGCCGGCAAGGTCACCTGCTCGGACTGCCACAACCCGCACGGCACCAACTCGAACAAGCTGGTCAAGCGCGCCAACGTCAACGACACCTGCTTCAACTGCCACGCCGAGAAGCGCGGGCCCTTCCTGTGGCAGCACACGTCCGCCAACGACGACTGCATGAACTGCCACACGCCGCACGGCAGCAATGTGGCGCCGCTGCTCAAGGTGCGCGGCCCGTGGCTGTGCCAGCGCTGCCACGCGGAGGTCGCCAACCATCCCGGCAACATCTACAGCGGCGCGCAGCTTCCGGGCGCACCGGCCGTGGGCAACAACCCGCCCGTGCAAGTGGCGTTCCGCGGCTGCTTCAACTGCCACCAGGCGATCCACGGGTCCAACCACCCGGCGGGCCGCAACTTCCTGCGCTAGGCACCGGAGATGACCATGAAGAACTCCCGCCCGCCCATCGCGCTGACCGCCATCGCACTGGCCGTCCTCTCTTGCCAGGCCTGGGCGCAGGACGCGCCCAAGGCCGCCGCCCTCGACCCCGCCGCGGCCGAGATTGTGATGCCCACCAACTACCTCGACATCGGCGGCTACTGGGTCGACGAACCGACGTACAAGTACGGCGAGTACAACGGCCTGCACCGCGAAGGCGTGCGGCCGCTGCTGGACTTCGAGGTGCGCGGTGGCAACGCGTACAAGCAGGACAGCGGCAGCGTCGAGCGCTGGCGCGTCTTCGGCAACAACCTCGGCCTGCCCGTGCGCACGATCGGCGCCGAATACGCGCAGCAAGGCCTGCTGCGCCTTGGCTTCGAATACGACGAACTGCGCCGCAATGCGATCGATGACTACCGCACGGTCTGGAACGGCGCGGGCACGTCGACGCTCACGCTGCCTTCCACTTACCCGGCGGCCGCGGCGCGTACTGCGGCCACGTACACGAACATCCAGACCGCCACCGGCGCGGGCGGCGGCCCTGCCGTCACCATCCCCGCGGCGCTGCAGACCGCCGCGCTTGCAACCGAGCGCAGGCGCCTCACGCTCGCCGGCCAGCTGCAGCTCTCGCCCTTCTGGACCTTCAGCGCCAACGCGCGGACCGAAAAGCGCGAGGGCACCAAGCTCACGGGCGTGGCCTTCGGCGGCTTCCGCGGCGCTTCGGCGCCCGAGCCGATCGACAGCACCACCGACGTCGTCGAGGCGGGCCTGAAGTACGCCAAGGACGACCTGCAGTTCAACGTCGGCTACCTCGGCTCGTTCTTCCACAACCGCGTGAAGGCGTGGTCCGCCGAAAACCCGTTCTTCGTGAATGCGGTGCAGAACAACCTGGCCGTCCTGAGCTCCCCGCCGGACAACCAGATGCACCAGCTGAACCTGGAGGGCGGTTGGCGCATGCGGCCGGACACGCGCGTGACCGTCAGCGGCTCGTACGCGCGCAAGTCTCAGGACGAGCGCTTCGACTACCAGCCCGGCCCCGGCCAGGTGGTGGCGGGAACGAGCGCCAACGCCAAGGAGCTGCAGGAGAACTTCGCGACGCGCGTGTTCCACGTGGTCAACGACCAGCTGGACATCACCGCGGCGTTCCGCTGGGAACACCGCGACTCGCGCACGCCGACCGGCACGTTCTCCTTCGTCGCGGCCGATGCGCCGACCGTGCCGGTAACCGGCACACGCGCGGTCAACAACCTGCCGCAGAACCGCAAGCAGGCCAACTTCACGGTCGATGCGCAGTACGCCATCGCGCAGGGCCGGGTGGTCACGCTCGGCGTGGAACACCAGCGCGTGCGCCGCAGCGTCGACCCGCCGGCCGTGGTGCTGCCGACACAGGAGAACCCGTTCCTGTCCGGCGCGGCCAACGAGAACACGTTGCGCGCCGCGTACCGGCACGAGTTCAACGAGGACACCGCCGCTCGCATCTCCTACTCGCGATCGCAGCGCAACGCCCGCGACTACTTCGACTTCCCGCCGACGGGCAGCCCGCCCGTGTACCTGCAGGTGCCGGGCTTCCGCCAGTTCTTCCTCGCCGCGCGCGACCAGGACCGGCTGCGCGCCTCGGTGGACCATGCCTTCACGAAGGACTGGTCGGTCCAGGCCGCCGTCGAATACCAGGACGACCGCTACCCCTCTCGCTACGGCCTGAAGAAGGCCGGCATGGCGGTGTTCAACCTGGACTCGACTTACCACGTGAACGCCGACCTGGCGCTCAACGGCTTCGTCACCTGGGAAGACGGCCGCACCAGGCAGGACCACTACAACATCACCACGGCGGCGCTGACGTACACGCCCAACCCGGCGTGCCCGGCAACGGCCGCGGCGGGCACCGGCGGCAACATGGCCGACCCTTGCCGCGAATGGGGCGTGACGCAGGCCGACCGCATCCTCACAGCCGGCATCGGCGTGAAGTCCTCGCAGTTCATGGAGGGCAAGCTCACGTTGTCGGCCGACCTCGTGCATTCGCGCGCGCGCACCAACTACAACTTCCGCGGCGGTACGTACAACACGGCCACGCCGCCGCAGTTCATCGCCGCGCAGGACATGCCCGCGATCACCAGCACGATGACCGACGTGCGCCTGGCGGCCCGCTACCAGTTCCGTCCGGATTCGGCGGTGCGCGTGGGCTGGCAGCACCGGCGCCTGAAGTCGTCGGACCCGCAGTTCGATTTGTTCGGCATCACGACCGTGCAGGCGTACATCGGTACCGGCATGTCGGCGCCGAAGTACCGCACCAACACCGTGGCCGTGAGCTACACGTACCAGTTCAGATGAGAGAGCACAGGAGGTTCCCATGAAAACGATCCGCAGGGCGTTCGCGCTCCTTGCCGTCCTCACAGGCGTGGGGCTGGCCCAACCGGCGCTGGCGGCGCTGCCCGATATGGGCAGCGGCGGTGCCGCGCGCGCGGCCACCGCGCAGGAGAAGCTGAAGAAGGAGGCCGTCTGCACCAAGTGCCACGACGAGAGCGACAACGCCCCCGTGCTGCAGATGTACCAGACGAAGCACGGCGTGCGAGGCGACGCCCGCACGCCCGTTTGCCAGACCTGCCACGGCGAGAGCGACCAGCACGTCAAGGGCAAGCCCGGCGCCAAGGGCGACGACAAGCGCCCGCCGGTGGACATCGCCTTCAAGAAGGGCGGCAGCTACCCGCAGGCGCACGACAAGGTGCGCGGCGAGACCTGCATCAGTTGCCACACGGGCGGCAACCGCCTGCACTGGGACGGCGGCCAGCACCAGCAGCAGGGCGTGAGTTGCAACGACTGCCACAGCGTCCACAAGCCTGCCGACAAGGTGATGGCCAAGAACACGCAGGGCGAGGTCTGCTACACCTGCCACAAGAAGCAGCGCGCCGAGACGCACCGCATCAGCACGCACCCCATCGACGCCGGCAAGGTGGCCTGCTCCGACTGCCACAACCCGCACGGCTCCGCCGGCCCGAAGCTGGTGAAGAAGAACACGATCAACGAGACGTGCTTCAACTGCCACGCCGAGAAGCGCGGGCCGTTCCTCTGGAACCACGCCTCGGCCAACGACGACTGCATGAACTGCCACACGCCGCACGGCTCCACCGTCGCCCCGCTGCTGAAGGTGCGCCCGCCGTTCCTGTGCCAGCAGTGCCACGGCAACACCACGCCGCACCCCGGCAACATCTACAGCGGCGCGAGCCTGCCGGGCGGCGTCATCGCCAACATCAACCAGTCGCCCATCAGCGCCACCAACCCGGTCAACCCGCTCACGGGCGCCGCGGTGACCAAGAACAACCCGCCGGTCCAGGCCGCCTACCGCGGCTGCGTGAACTGCCACCAGGCGGTGCACGGGTCCAACCACCCGGGCGGCATCTACCTGATCCGCTGATTCGAGGAGGAAGAAAATGACATCCCGCAAGCCCCCCCTGGCCCTTCGTGCCTCGGTGATCGCGGTGCATGGCGCCCTCGCCGTGTTCGCGAGCGTCGGCATCGCCCATGCCGCCGACGACCCCGCGGTGGCCGAGCTCACCAAGCCGACCAACAACGTCGAGATCGGCGTCATCTACGTCGACGAAGGCTCCGCCAAGTTCGGCGAGTACAACGGCCTCGACGACAAGGGCGCCCGCCTCAACGCCAACGTGGACATCCGCGGCGGCGCCGGCTACGAGCGCGACAGCGGCAGCACGCAGCGCTGGCGCATCTTCGGCAACAACCTGGGCACGAACGCGCGCAGCCTCGGCGGCGAGTATTCGCACCAGGGCAGCTACCGCATCCGGTTCGACTACGACGAGCTGGAGCGCAACTTCAGCGACACCTACCGGTCGCTGTGGCGTGGCGTTGGCACGACCACGCTGGTGCTGCCCGCGGGCTACCCGGCGGCGTCCGCGCGCACCGGCACGGCGGGCCTGGCGAACTGGAACAACGTCCAGACCCCGTTCGCCACCGGCACCACGGGGCAGGGCCCCGGCGTGCTGATCCCCGCGCTGTCGCAGCAGGCCGACATCGGCACCATCCGCAAGAAGCTGGGCCTGGGCGGCGAGGTCAACCTCACCGACAAGTTGTCAGTGAGCCTGAACGCGCGGCAGGAACGCAAGGACGGCACCAAGCTCACGGGCATGGCGTTCGGCGGCTTCCGCGGCGCACTGCTGGCCGAGCCGATCGACAGCGAGACGACCATTGCCGAAGCGCAGATGCGCTACACCTTCAGCAAGGACGCACAGGTGGGCGTCGGCTACAACGTCTCGCGCTACCGCAACAGCGTGGACACGTTCACGGCGGAAAACCCGTTCGCCAACAACGTCACCATCAACAACCGCATCATGGGCAATGGCGCGCCCGACAACACGATGCACCAGTGGACGCTGGACGGCAGCTGGCGCTTCATGCCGACGCTCAAGCTCGTGGTGGCCGGCTCGCGCAGCACCATGAAGCAGGACGAACCGTTCTACTACCAGTCGGTCGCCGGCTGGTCGGTGCCCGGCGCGGCGTCGAACTCGCGCGAAACCCAGACCAACCTCGTGGCGCGCCTGACGGCCAACCCGATGAAGGACCTGGACATCAACGCCGCGTACAAGCTGGACCACCGCGACAACCGCTCGCCGATCCGCACCTACGTGGTCGGCGTGCAGGGCGACAACACCGCCACCCCGAGCGCGGGGACCACGTTCAGCAACGTGCCGCTCAACCGCAAGCAGCAGACGCTGTCGCTCGACGGCCGCTACAACATCGCGCCGGCGCAGTCGGTGACCGCAGGCTACGAGCACATCCGCATCGAACGCACGGCGGACTCGCGCAACCACCCGACCTCCGACGAGCTGAGCAACCCGTTCGCCTCGGCGCGCGCCGACGAGGACGTGTTCAAGCTCGGTTACCGCCATGCGTTCAGCGACGCGGTGACGGGCCAGGTGACTTACCAGCACGGCCGGCGCAAGGCGCACGATTACGAGGAGCCGACGGTCAACGCCCCCGGCTCGTCCGCCAACGTCGGCTTCTTCAGCGAGGTGCCGGGCTTCCGCCAGTTCTTCCTGAACGACCGCAACCGCGACAAGCTGCGCGCAACCGTGGACGTGCAGGCCAGCGAGCAGGTCTTCCTGCAGGCCGGAGTGGACTACATCGAGGACCGCTTCCCGGCGGCCTACGGGGTGAAGAAGACCGGCAGCCAGGCCTTCAACCTCGACGGCACGTACACCGCGAGCGAGAAGCTCAGCTTCAACGGCTTCGTGAGCTACGAGACGGCCAAGACGCGCGTGGAGAACTACCAGATCCCGGTGGCCCGCGTCGCGACCAACCCGGCGCCGACCACGCCCCATGCGGCCGGCACCTGCGCGCCGTACAGCAACGCCGCCGCGCTGCCGACCGACTACCTGACGGACAGCTGCCGGCAGTACAGCTACCAGCAGGGCGACAACGTGTGGACGGTGGGCCTCGGTGCCAAGTCCACGCAGTTCCTGGGCGGCAAGCTCACGCTGACGGCGGACGTGTCGTACTCGCGCGCGAAGACGAACATCGACTTCACGGGCGGCACGTACTACAGCAACGGCGTGTCGCAGAACGTGTACGTGCTCGCGCAGAACATGCCCGCGATCACGAGCACCATGACGGACTTCCGCCTCGGCGCCGTGTACTCGTTCAGCAAGCAGTCGGCCGTGAAGTTCGGCTGGCAGCACCGGCGCCTGCGTTCGAGCGACCCGCAGTTCGACCTGTTCGGCATCACCGCCGTGCAGGCCTACATCGGGCCGGGCATGACGTCGCCCAACTACAGCGTCAACGCAGTGAGCGTGACCTATGTCCACAGCTTCCGGTGATGACGGCGGGGGCGGCGGCTTCATCCGCCGCACCTGGGCTGCGCTGAACCGCCCGAGCACGAAATACTCCGTGCTCGTGCTCGGGGTGGTGTTCTTCGTCGGCGGCATCCTCTTCTGGGGCGGTTTCCACACCGGCCTGGAGATGACCAACACGATGGAGTTCTGCACCACGTGCCACGAGATGCGCGAGAACGTCTACGCGGAGTACAAGGAGACCATCCACTTCAGCAACCGAAGCGGCGTGCGCGCCAAGTGCTCCGACTGCCACGTGCCCCACGAGTGGGGCCCGAAGATGAAGCGCAAGATGCAGGCGAGCATGGAGCTGTGGGGCAAGCTCACCGGCTACGTGGACACCAAGGAGAAGTTCGAGAAGCACCGCATGGAGATGGCCACGCACGAGTGGGAGCGGATGAAGGCGAACGGCTCGCAGGAGTGCCGCAACTGCCACAGCTTCGACGCGATGAGCGCCGAGTACCAGAAGCAGACGCCCTACAAGAAGCACATGAAGGCGCGGGAAGAGGGCAAGACCTGCATCGACTGCCACAAGGGCATCGCGCACAAGCTGCCGAAGGAATACAAAGACCCTGACGAGTGAGGGGTGGGGTGGGCCGGGGTTGACCCACGTCAACCGTCCGGCGGGAGGCGGCCCGAACAATCGGGTTCATGTTGAGCGCCCGCCACCTGACCTGCATCCGCGGCGACCGGCCCCTGTTCGAAGGGGTCGGCTTTTCGCTGTCCGCGGGCCAGTGGGCGCACGTCCGCGGCGGCAACGGCGTGGGCAAGACCAGCCTGCTGCGCATCCTGGCGGGCCTGAGCCCCGCCGCCGAGGGGGAGATCCTCTGGGGCGGTGAGCCCATCGGCAGCGAAGCCTTCCGCCGCGAACTCATGTACCTGGGTCACCAGCCCGCCGTCAAGGAAGACCTGTCCGCGCTGGAGAACCTGCAGCTGGCCGCGGGCCTGGACGGCGACGTGCTGGAAGTGGCCGACGCCGAGCGCGCGCTGCGCCGGTTCGGGCTGGCGGGCCGTGAAGACCTGCCGGTGCGATTCCTCTCCGCCGGCCAGAAGCGCCGGGTGCTGCTGGCCCGCACGCTCACCCGCAAGGCGAAGCTCTGGATCCTCGACGAGCCCTTCACCGCGCTGGACGTGAACGCCGTGCAGATGCTGGCCGGGATCGTCCGTGACCATCTGGCGGCAGGCGGCATGGCCGTCCTCACCAGCCACCAGGAGATCCCGCTCGAAGCCGCTGTGGTCGTCGACCTTTCGCTTCATGGCGCGCAACCGGTCGCCCGCCCCGTGGCGCAGATGCAGGCGGTGCAGGCATGAAAGCCCTCGTCACCATCGTCCGCCGCGACCTGCTGCTGGCCATGCGCCGCAAGGCCGAGATCCTGACCGCGCTGTTCTTCTTCGTGATCGTCACCAGCCTGTTCCCGCTGGGCATCGGCGCCGAGCCGGCGCTGCTGCGCAAGATCGCGCCCGGCGTGCTGTGGGTCGGCGCGCTGCTCGCCACGATGCTGGGCCTGCAGCGCATGTACGCCGCCGACCATGCCGACGGCACGCTGGAGCAGATGCTGCTGTCGCCCAGTGCCTTGCCGCTGCTGGTGCTGGGCAAGAACATCGCGCACTGGATCGTGTGTGGGCTGCCCCTCGTTGTCCTCGCGCCCATCCTCGGCGTGCAGTACGACCTGCGCGGCGAGCCGCTTTGCGTGCTGACCATCGGCCTGCTGATCGGCACGCCCATCCTGTCGGTCATCGGCTCCATCGGCGCCGCGCTCACGCTGGGCGTGCGCGGCGGCGGGCCGCTGCTGTCGCTGCTGGTGCTGCCGCTCTACATCCCCGCGCTGATCTTCGGCGCGGGTGCGGTGCATGCGCAGATCGGCGGCACGGGCGCCGAGGGGCACCTGTCGCTGCTGGGCGCGCTGTTCGCCACTTCCCTGTTCTTCGCGCCGTGGGCCTCCACCGCCGCATTGAGGATCGCACTCGAATGAGTACGCACAAGATCATCCACTGGTTCAGGTTCTCCAGCCCGTCGACCTTCTACCCGGCCGCGGGCAAGCTCATCCCCTTCTTCTGGGCGCTGGCCCTGCTGTTCGGCGCGGCGGGCCTGTGGGTCAGCTTCTTCGTCGCGCCCACCGACGCGGTGCAGGGCGAGGGCTACCGCATCATCTTCGTGCACGTGCCCGCGTCGTGGATGTCGATGTTCATCTACTGCGTGATGGCCGCGTGGGCCGCCGCGGGCCTGGCCTTCAACACGCGCCTGTCGTCGATGATGGCGCAGGCGCTCGCGCCCACCGGCGCGCTCATGGCGTTCCTTTCTCTGTGGACCGGCGCGCTCTGGGGCAAGCCGATGTGGGGCACGTGGTGGGTCTGGGACGCGCGGCTGACTTCCGAGCTGATCCTGCTGTTCCTCTACCTCGGCTTCATGGCGCTGCAGGCCGCCATCGACGACCCGCGCCGCGCGGACAAGGCCGGCGCCATCCTCGCGCTCGTGGGCGTGGTGAACGTGCCGATCATCTATTTCTCGGTCAAGTGGTGGAACACGCTGCACCAAGGCGCGTCCGTGTCGCTGACCAAGGCGCCGTCGATGGCGCAGACCATGTTCCTCGGGATGATCCTGATGGCCCTGTGCTTCTGGATGTATGCCATCGCCTGCGCGCTGACGCGCGTGCGCGCCGTGATCTTGGAACGCGAGTCGCACACCGACTGGGTGCGCCGCGTGGCCCTGAAGGAGGTCGTGGCATGAACTGGGGTTCCCTCTCCGATTTCCTCGCCATGGGTGGCCATGGCTTCTACGTGTGGGGCAGCTTCGGCGCCGCGCTGCTGGTGATGGTGGCCGAGCCGCTGATGCTGGCGCAACGCCGTCGCGCGGCCCTGCGCCAGCTGCGCCGCCGCGCACGCGCCGAACAATTCGAACTGCAGGAGCAGCCGACGTGAAGAACTGGAAGAAGCGCGGCGCGATCATCGCCGCGGGGCTGTTGACGCTGGGGGTGGCCTCGGCGCTCGTGCTCAACGCCCTCAACAGCAACATCGCCTTGTATGTCACGCCGAGCGAAGTGGCGGCCGGCAAGGCGCCGAAGGAAAGCGTGTTCCGCATCGGCGGCATGGTCAAGGAGGGCTCGATCCGCCGCGACAACCTCACCGTGCACTTCGTCGTGACCGACACCGCACGCGAGATCCCGGTGCAGTACACCGGCATCCTCCCGGACCTGTTCAAGGAAGGCAAGGGCGCCGTGGTGCAGGGCCGTCTGGACCCCAGCGGCAAATTCACCGCGAACGAAGTGCTCGCCAAGCACGACGAGAACTACATGCCGCCCGCCGCGCAGCATGCGGTGGACCAGGCCAAGCGTGCGCAGGACGCACAAGGAGCGAAGAAGTGATCGCCGAACTGGGCCATTTCGCGCTGATCCTCGCGCTGTGCGTCGCGTGCGTGCTCGGCACGCTGCCGCTCGCGGGCGCGCAGCTCGGTCGCAAGCCGTGGATGGCGCTCGCGCGGCCCGCGGCGCAGACGATGTTCCTGCTGGTCGCACTCGCGTTCGGCCTGCTCGCGTGGTGCTTCTACGCGAACGACTTTTCCGTGAGCTACGTCGCGCAGCACTCCAACACGCAACTGCCCACGCCGTACCGCCTCTCCGCGGTGTGGGGCGGCCATGAAGGCTCGCTGCTGCTGTGGGTGCTGATGCTCGCCGGCTGGACCTTCGCCGTCGCGCAGCTTTCGCGCTCGCTCGACGACGCCACCGTCGCGCGCGTGCTGGGCGTGCTGGGCCTCGTCGCCGTGAGCCTGCTGCTCTTCGTGCTCTTCACCTCCAACCCCTTCGAGCGCCTGCTGCCCGCCGCGCCGAACGGCCGCGACCTGAACCCGCTGCTGCAGGACCCGGGCCTCGTGTTCCACCCGCCGATGCTCTACATGGGTTATGTCGGCTTCTCCGTCGCCTTTGCCTTCGCCATCGCGGCCCTGCTCGGTGGCAAGCTCGACGCCACCTGGGCGCGCTGGTCGCGGCCGTGGACGATGGCCGCGTGGATCTTCCTCACGCTGGGCATCGCGCTCGGTTCCTGGTGGGCCTATTACGAGCTGGGCTGGGGCGGCTGGTGGTTCTGGGACCCGGTGGAGAACGCCTCGTTCATGCCGTGGCTGGTGGGCACGGCGTTGCTGCACTCGCTGATCGTGAGCGACCAGCGCGGCTCGTTCAAGAACTGGACCGTGCTGCTGGCCATCGGCGCCTTCTCGTTGTCGCTGCTCGGTACCTTCCTCGTGCGCTCCGGCGTGTTGACCTCGGTGCATGCGTTCGCGAGCGACCCGCGCCGCGGCGTGTTCATCCTGGTGCTGCTGGTGCTGGTGGTCGGCGCTTCGCTGGCGCTGTTCGCCTGGCGCGCGCCGAAGGTGGGCCTCGGCGGCCGCTTCGACCTCGTGTCGCGCGAGACCATGCTGCTGCTGGGCAACGTGATGCTGGTGGTGGCCTCGGCCTCCGTGCTGCTCGGCACGCTGTACCCGCTGATCGTCGACGCGCTGAACGTCGGCAAGATCTCCGTCGGCCCGCCGTACTTCAACGCGGTGTTCGTGCCGCTGATGGTGCCGGTGCTGGTTCTGATGGGCATCGCGCCCTTCGCCAACTGGAAGCAGGCGAAGCTCTCCGACATCGCGCGCAAGCTGCGCCTCGCGGGTGCGGTGGCCGTGGTTGCGGCGGCAGGCATCCCTGTCCTCATGGGCGAGTGGACCGTGCTCACCTCGCTGGGTATGGGCCTGGCCTTCTGGGTCGGTGGCCTCACGATCGTGCAAACCGTCAAGCGCCTGCGCGCCGGCCGCCCGCCGCTTGCCTTCTGGAGCATGCAGCTGGGCCACTTCGGCATCGCCGTCTTCGTCGTCGGCGTCACCATGGTCGGCGGCTACCAGCAGGAGAAGGACGTGCGCATGGAGCCGGGCGACACGGTGCACGTGGGCGGCTATGAATTCCGCTTCCTCGGCGTGAAAAACGTCAAGGGCCCCAACTACGATGCGGCCCGCGGCGACTTCGAGCTGCTGCAGGGTGGCAAGGTACTGCGCACGCTGCAACCGGAGAAGCGCAACTACTTCTCTTCCGAGATGCCCATGACCGAAGCCGCCATCGACACCGGCTTCACCCGCGACGTCTACGTGTCGCTCGGCGAGCCACTGGAGAAGCAGGCCTGGGCCGTGCGTGTCTACTACAAGCCCTTCGTGGACTGGATCTGGGGCGGCTGCGTGCTGATGGCGCTGGGCGGCGTCTGCGCGCTGGCCGACCGCCGCCGCCGCCGCGCCGTGAAGGAATCCACCGAAGTCCCCGCAGCCGCCGCGCTGCAAGGCAGTGCCCCATGAAAGCCAAGTACCTCATCCCGCTCGCGCTGTTCGTCGTGCTCGCCGGCTTCCTCGGCGTGGGCCTGACCAAGAACCCGCGCGAGGTGCCGTCACCGCTGGTCAACAAGGCCGCGCCGCAGTTCGCCATCCCGCAGCTCGTCGCCGACAAGAATTTCTCGCCGGCCGACATGAAGGGCAAGGTGTGGATGCTCAACGTGTGGGCTTCGTGGTGCGTCGCGTGCCGCGTCGAGCATCCGCTGCTGGTCGAACTTTCCAAGGCCAACATCGTCCCGGTCATCGGCCTGGACTACAAGGACCAGCGGCCGGACGCGATGAAGTTCCTGGCGCAGAACGGCGACCCCTACACGCTGTCGGCGATGGACATCGACGGCCGCGTCGGCATCGACTACGGCGTCTACGGCGTGCCGGAGACCTTCATCATCGACAAGCACGGGGTGATCCGCCACAAGCAGATCGGGCCGATCACGCCCGAGGCGCTGAAGGACACGATCCTGCCGCTGATCAAGGAGCTCAACGCGTCATGAGAGCCCTCATCGTTTTGCTGATGGCGCTGGCCGTGTTTGCATCGGCGCACGCAAAGGAAGCCGTTTCGATGGCCGAAGACCCGGTGATCGAGCAGCGCCTGCTGGTGATCTCCGAGGAGATGCGCTGCCTCGTGTGCCAGAACGAATCCCTCGCGGGCTCTCGCTCGGAACTGGCCAACGACCTGCGCGCGCAGATCCGCCAGCAGATCAAGCTGGGCAAGACCGACGACGAGATCCGCGAGTACATGGTGTCGCGTTACGGCGATTTCGTGCTGTACCGCCCGCCGGTGAAGGCCACCACGATCCTGCTGTGGGTGGGGCCGTTCCTGATCCTGGCCGGTGCCGTCGCCGTGCTGTTCCAACACCTGCGCGCCAACGCGCGCCGGCCTGACGACGAAGAGGCCACGACATGACCGCTTTCCTGCTCACCGCCGCCGCGCTGGCGCTGGCGACGATGTTCCTCACGCTGCGGCCGCTCGTGTTCGCGCGCGGTTTTGCGCGACCGACGAAGACGCTGCTTGGTGGCGCCCTTGCGATCCCTGTAGCGGCTTCGTTGATGTATCTCGGCTTGGGTAACCCGTCTGCCCTGGGTGAACATGCCGCGCAGGACCCGCAGCAGGCCGAAGTGGAGAAGATGGTCGCCGACTTCGCCGCCAAGATGGCGGCAAACCCCGGCGACGCCAAGGGCTGGGCCCTCCTGGCGCGCTCGTACAAGGTGATGGGCCGTGCCGCCGACGCCGCGCAAGCCTACGAGAAGGCGATGCCTGCGATCAAGGACGATGCGGGCGAGCTCGCCAACTATGCGGATTCCGCCGGCTCGGTCGCGGGCGGCAACCTGCAGGGCAAGCCCGCGCAGCTGATCGAGCAGGCGCTGAAGGTCGACCCCAACCACCCGATGGCCCTGTGGCTCTCCGGCACCGTGTCGTTGCAGCGCAAGGACTACGACCGTGCGGTCGCCACGTGGGAGAAGCTGCAGAAGCTGCTGCCCGCCGATGGCGACGATGCGCGTGAGATTCGTGGTGCACTGGCCGATGCGCGTGCTCGTGCGGGCAAGCCGGCGCTGCCGGTGGAGGCACCGGTGCAGACCGCTGCTGCCGCCGCGCCCTCGGGCTCCAGTGTCTCCGGCACGGTCGAACTCGCTGCATCGGTGAAGGCGAACGCCAGGCCCGACGACATCGTGATGATCATCGCGCGCCCCATTGGCACCCGCATGCCTGTCGCCGTGATGCGCGCCCGCGTCGCCGAACTCCCGCTGAAGTTCACCCTCGATGACTCGCTCGCCATGAGCCCGCAGGCTCGCATCTCCGGCGTGGCCGAGGTGGAGGTCGAGGCGCGTGTGTCGAAGACCGGGCAGGCCAAGGCGGAGGCGGGAGACCTCGTGTCGGCCGTGCAGACCGTCAAAGTGGGTGCATCCGGCTTGAAAGTTGCAGTCGACACCGTGCGATGAGCTTGACGCGATTATGCCTGTATTGGCATAATCGTCATCAATGGGGGCCCCGCCGCGCAAACCGGTCAAGTGGGTCGGGTCGGCAAAGCGGGATTTGGTGGACATGCCGGACGACGTGCAAGACGTCTTCGGCTTCGCCATCGACATGGCGCAGGCAGGTGGCCGCCATCCGGATGCGAAGGTATTGAGCGGGTTTGGGTCGGCGGCCGTCCTCGAAGTGATCGAGGATTTCCGCGGTGACACGTACCGGGCCGTCTATACGGTGAGGTTCGCGGGCTGGGTGTATGTCCTGCATTGCTTCCAGAAGAAGTCCAAGAGCGGCATCGCTACGCCGCGGCAGGACATGGAGCTGATCGCGGCGCGCCTGAAGGCCGCCGAAATCGATCATGCGGCTTGGCTGGCAAAGCAAGGAGTAAAGCAATGAGCCGATCCAATCCCACCGCCATCGAAGAAGGCAGCACCAATGTCTACGAAGACCTGGGTTACGCACACGCTGCCGAAATGCAGCGCAAGGCGCAGCTCGCTGCGGAGATCGCGCGCACGATCCAGGCGCGCGGCCTGACGCAGCAGGATGCCGCCGCGTTGGTGGGTATCGACCAGTCGAAGATCTCGCGCATCACGCGCGGGCAATTCCGCGGGATCAGCGAAGCCAAGCTGCTCGACCTGGTCACCAAGCTGGGCCACGACGTGAAGATCGTGATCGGCCCGATCCAACGCCGCGCCGGCAGGATCGAGCTGCAGTTCGCCTGACCGACTACCGAGGCGCCGGCAGCTTCAGGTGCGCCGCCTTGCACACCGCGACGCAGTCCCGGATGTGCGACTCGCCGAGGTAGCGGATGGCGGTATAGCCGATCAGGGCCGACACCGCCTGCCCGGCGAGCGGCACGTATTTGGCGGCGGTCTTCGCCGTCATGCGCACGCCGATGGTCTGCGCCATCTTCACCACCATCTCGCGCGTGATGAACTTGCCGATCAGCATCGAGCCCACGACGCCGATCGCCTTCTGCACTTCTTCCTGCTTGCGCTTGGGCAGCCGGTCGAGCTGCTCCGGCGTCAGGCCGAATTCGGCGTTGATGGCGGGCATCAGCTTCGAGATTAGCGCGGCGTCCACCAGCCAGTCGAGGCCGGGGACCGGCACGGCACCGGCCGCCGCACCTGCCAGTGCGCGCCGGTTCAGCAGCTTGCGCGCGCGGCGGATCGCTTCGAGGAGGGCAGGGTCGTTGCCGGCGAGGGCGATCGCGCTTTCACGAGAAGGCATGGAATCTCCGAGCTGCGCCCTGCGATGTGCCGCCTTCGGGCGGCCGGGCGGCGGCTAGCCAATGTTATCCAACTCGTGCGTCAGCTCGAGCCAGCGTTCTTCGACTTTGTGCAGCTCTTCGGTAACGGACTGCAGGCGCTTGCCGGCTTCGGCGATCTTGCCGGCGTCGACCGTCGAGGACAGCGAAGTCTCCAGCGACGACTTCTCGCCTTCCAGCTTGTGCATCAGCGCTTCGGCCTGGTCCAGCTCGCGCCTGACCGTGCTCTTGCTGCGTCCGCCCTTCTTCACAACGGGGGCCACCGTAGGTGCAGGCGTGGGCTTCGGCGGCGCCGCTTCGTCGCGGATCCGCTTCGCCTCTTCCAGCAAGTACTGCTGGTAGTCGTCGAGGTCGCCGTCGAACGGCTTGACAGCACCGCGGCCCACCAGCCAGAACTCGTCGCAAACGGAGCGCAGCAGCGCGCGATCATGGCTCACGAGCATGACGGTGCCTTCGAACTCGTTGAGCGCCACGGCCAGTGCCTCACGTGTGGCGAGGTCGAGGTGGTTGGTCGGCTCGTCCAGCAGCAGCAGGTTGGGGCGCTGCCACACCAGCATGCACAGCACCAGGCGCGCCTTCTCGCCGCCGCTCATCGAGCCCACGGCCTGCTGCACCATGTCCCCGGTGAAGAGGAACTGGCCGAGCCAGTTGCGCAGGTCCTGCTCGCGGGCGGACTGGCCGAGGGCCGGGCCCAGCTCGCGGGCAAGCCGCGTGAGGTGCTCCAGCGGCGTGTCCTGCGGCCGCAGCACGTCCAGCTCCTGCTGCGCGAAATAGCCGATGGCCAGGCCCTTGCCTTCGGTGACGGTGCCGGCCAGCGGCGGCATCGTGCGTGCGATCGTCTTGACGAACGTCGACTTGCCTTGCCCGTTGGCGCCGAGGATGCCGATGCGCTGCCCCGCGAGAACGGTGCCGTTCACGTCGCGCAGGATCACCGCATCCTCGCCGTAGCCGAACGACGCATCGCTGATCGCCAGCATCGGGTTCGGCAGGTTCGCGGGCTCCTTGAACTCGAAGGTGAACTCCGCATCCGCCAGCACCGGCGCGATCTTCTCCATGCGCTCCAGCGCCTTGACGCGGCTTTGCGCCTGCTTGGCCTTGCTCGCCTTGGCCTTGAAGCGGTCGATGAACTTCTGCAGGTGGGCGATCTTCTCCTGCTGCTTCGCGAAAGTGGCGCTCTGCAGCGCGATCTGCTGCGCGCGCAGCGTCTCGAAGCCGCTGTAGTTGCTGCCGTAACGCGTGAGCTTCTGGTTCTCGATGTGCAGCGTGACCTTCGTCACCGCGTCGAGGAACTCGCGGTCGTGGCTGATGACGACCAGCGTGCCCTGGTAGCGCTTGAGCCACGCTTCGAGCCAGACCAGTGCGTCGAGGTCCAGGTGGTTCGTGGGCTCGTCCAGCAGCAGCAGGTCCGACGGCGACATCAGCGCGCGGGCGAGCTGGAGGCGCATGCGCCAGCCGCCGGAGAAGCTGTCGACGGGGTTGTCCAGCTCGTGCGGCTTGAAGCCGAGGCCGAGGATGAGCGACTGCGCGCGCGGTACGGCGTCGTGCTCGCCGGCATCGGCAAGGTCCGAGTGCGCGTGGGCGATGGCCATGCCGTCGCCGTCGGTCTCCGCGCGCGTGAGTTCCTCGCGCAGCGACATCAGCCGTGTGTCGCCCGCGAGCACGAAGTCGGTGGCCGACTCGCTCGTCTCGGGCATGTGCTGCTCGACCTGCGCGATCCGCCACTGCGCGGGCATCGTGAACTCGCCGCTGTCCTCGTGCAGTTGCCCCAGCAGCAATGCGAACAGCGTCGACTTGCCCGCACCGTTGCGGCCGACGAGGCCCACGCTTTCACCCGGGTTGATGGTGACGGAGACGCGATCCAGCAGCACCTTCGCGCCGCGGCGAAGGCTGACCTCTTTAAGGTTGATCACAGCTGCGCGAAAGCCTGCTTGAAATCGTCCAGCAGGTCCGCCTCCGCTTCGATACCCACCGACACGCGGATCAGCGACTCGGCGATGTCCATCGACTGGCGCTGCTCCTCGCCCATCTCCCAGAAGATGGTTCGGGCCACCGGCAGCGCGAGCGTGCGGTTGTCGCCGAGGTGGCTGGACTTGATGACCAGCTTGAGGCGGTTGAGCACGTCGAACGGGTCCGCCTTGGGTTCGAACGCCAGGAGCGAACCGAAGCCCTTGAACAGCTTGCCCGCACGCTCGTGCTGCGGGTGCGAGGCGAGGCCCGGGTAGTGCACGCGCGCCACCTTGGGCTCGGCTTCGAGCCAGCGCGCGAGTGCCAGCGCGTTCGAGCAGGCGCGCTCGACACGCAGCGTCATCGTCTCGGCGCCCGCGGCGATGCGGTGGCCATGCTCCGAGCTGAGCGTGCCGCCCAGATCGCGCAGGCCCTTCTTGCGGACCTGCAGCAGGCCCCACTTCGCCGCCGCGTCCTTCTTGTACGCGGGCAGGATGTTGGGGTACTTCGTCCAGTCGTACAGGCCCGTGTCGGAGATCGAGCCGCCGAGGGCGTTGCCGTGGCCGCAAATTGCCTTGGACAGCGAATGCACGATCAGCGATGCATGCACGTCCTTCGGCTTGAAGGTGGCGGGCGAGGTGAGGGTGCTGTCCACGACGTAGACGATGCCCAGGTCCTTGCACTGGCGGCCGATGGCGGCGAGGTCCGCGACTTGCGTTCGCGGGTTGGCGATGGTCTCGACGAACACCATGCGCGTGGTGGGGCGCAGCGCCGCGGCGATGTTGGCGGCATCGGTCGCATCGACCAGCGTGACTTCGCAGCCGAGCAGCTGCAGCGTCTTGAAATACGAAGCCGTGTTGCCGAAGAGGAACTGGCTGGCCACCACGTGGTCGCCGGCGCGCAGCAGCGCGAACATCGTCCCCGTGATCGCCGCCATGCCGGTCGCGAAGCACACCGTGCCCACGGCGTCTTCCATCATGGAGATCTTGGCTTCGAGTGCCTGCGTGGTGGGGTTGCCCTGGCGGCCGTACACATGGCCGGCCTTCTCGCCCTGGAACACGGCGGTGAGCTCTTCGGCCGTCTCGTAGCCGTAGCCGGTGGCGATGTGCAGCGGCTTGTGCGTGGCGCCGTGCTCGGGCGCGGCCAGGCGGTCGGCGTGGAGGATGCGGGTGGAGATGTCGTGTGGCATTACCTGCATTTTCGCAGGTTGTCCACAGTCACGAGCAGCACCTGGTCTTCACCCGCACTGGTCTCCAGCCAGACCACCTCCAGCTTCGGGAAGGCCCGCTCGAAATTCTCCCGCTCGTTGCCGATTTCCAGCACGAGCACGGCCTCGTCGCTCATCCGCGAAGGCGCATCGCGGAACAGCGAGCGGATGAAATCCATTCCGTCTTCGCCGCCGGCCAGCGCGAGCTGCGGCTCCGCCCGGTACTCGGCCGGCAGCTTGGCCATGCTCTGCGCATTGACGTAAGGCGGGTTGCACAGGATCAGGTCGTAGGGGCCCTTGAGCGACTGCAACCCGTCCGACAGCCGCAGCGAAATGCGCTCGCCCAGCCCGTGCCGGTCCACATTGATGCGCGCCACCTCCAGCGCCGGCTCGGAGATGTCGGCCGCCTCGACCTCCACCTCCGGATACGCCATCGCCGCCAGCACGGCAAGGCTGCCATTGCCCGTGCACAAGTCCAGCACCTTGCGCGTGCGGTCCGACAACCACGGGTCGATGCTGCCGTCGGCCAGCAGCTCCGCGATGAAGCTGCGCGGCACGATCGCACGCTCGTCCACGTAGAAGGGCACGCCCTGCAGCCAGGCCTCGTTCGTCAGGTACGCGGCGGGCTTCTTGGTCTCGATGCGGTGCGCGATGAGTCCTTCGACCAGTGACTGGTCCTGCGGCGACACCGCGCGGCGCGCATGCTCGTCGAGCGAATCGACCGGCAGGCCCAGCCGCCACAGCACCAGCCACGCGGCTTCGTCGAATGCGTTGGTGGTGCCGTGGCCGAAAGCCACGCCGGCGCGCTCCAGCCGCGCGGCGCAAACTTCCACCAGCGCACGGACCTTCATCCCAGCGCGTTCAGGTTCTCGAGCGTGCGGCGGTAGATGTTCTTCAGCGGCTCGATGTCCGCGACGCGCACGTGCTCGTCGATCTTGTGGATGCTCGCATTGACCGGCCCGAACTCGATCACCTGCGGGCAGATGCGCGAGATGAAGCGGCCGTCGCTGGTGCCGCCCGTTGTCGACAGCTCCGTCTCAACACCCGTCTCGCCGCGAATCGCCGCCTGCACGGCGCCCACGAGCTCGCCCGGCGTGGTGAGGAAGGGCTGCCCGCCCACCACCCACGCGAGGTCGTACTCCAGCTGGTGCCGGTTGAGGATGTCGTGCACGCGCTTTTGCAGCGATTCGGCCGTGCTCACGCTGGCGAACCGGAAGTTGAAGTCCACCACCACCGAGTTCGGGATGATGTTCGTCGCGCCCGTGCCGCCATGGATGTTGGACACCTGGAAGCTCGTGGGCGGGAAGAACTCGTTGCCCTTGTCCCACTCCGTCTTCGCGAGTTCATCCAGCGCGGGCATCGCCTGGTGGATGGGGTTGCGCGCGAGTTGCGGGTAGGCGATGTGGCCCTGGATGCCCTTGACGGTGAGCCTGCCCGAGAGGCTGCCGCGCCGGCCGTTCTTGATCATGTCGCCGAGCTTTTCCACGGACGTGGGCTCGCCGACGATGCACCAGTCGAGCTTTTCGCCGCGCTTCTGCAACTGCTCGCAGACGACCACAGTGCCGTCCACGGAGGGGCCTTCCTCGTCGCTCGTGACCAGCATCGCGATGGAAATCTTCGGTTGCGGGTTCGCCTGCAGGAATTCCTCGGCCGCCACGGTGAACGCGGCGATCGAGGTTTTCATGTCGGCGGCCCCGCGCCCGTAGAGCAAACCTTCGCGATGCGAAGGCGTGAAGGGGTCGCTCGACCATTGCTCCAGCGGACCGGTCGGCACCACGTCGGTGTGCCCCGCGAACACCAGCGTGCGCCCGGACGATCCGGCCCGCTTGGCCCACAGGTTGGTCACGCGGAAGCTCTCGGGCCCGCTCACGATCGTCTCGCACGCGAACCCCAGCGGCTGCAGCCGCGCCTTCAGGATGTCCTGGCAGCCGCCGTCGTCGGGCGTGACCGAGCGGCGCGAGATGAGGTGTTCGGTGAGGTGGAGGGCCCGGTTCAATGCTTCACATCCAGCGTGATCTCGGTGAACGTGGGCGTGTCGTCGGCCTCGTCCCCGTCCGTGGCCTCTTCGGTGGCCTTGCCGGCGGCGGCCGCGTCGTTCTGCAGGCGCCACTGCAGGTTGGTCGGCGAGTCGGCGTAGGCCAGGCCTTCCTTCTTGTCGACCACGCCGTCGATGATCAGCTTGGCGATGGCCATCTCGAAGGTCTGCGAGCCTTCGGCCATGGCCTTTTCCATCGCCTCCTTCACGCCGGAGAAGTCACCCTTCTCGATCAGCTCGGAGATCAGCTTGGTGTTGAGCATCACCTCCACCGCCGGCGCGCGGCCGCCGGTGACGGTGCGCAGCAGGCGCTGCGAGATGATGGACTTCAGCGCCGCGGCCAGGTCGCCCAGCATCGCCGGGCGCACTTCCACGGGGTAGAAGGACAGGATGCGGTTGAGCGCCTGGTAGCTGTTGTTGGCGTGCATGGTCGCCAGGCACAGGTGGCCGGACTGCGCGTAGGCGATGGCGGCGGACATGGTCTCGCGGTCGCGGATCTCGCCGATCAGGATGACGTCCGGCGCCTGGCGCAGCGCGTTCTTCAGCGCGATCTGCATCGCCTGCGTGTCGCTGCCCACCTCGCGCTGGTTCACCACGCACTTCTTGTTCTTGAAGATGAATTCGACGGGGTCCTCGATGGTGAGGATGTGGCCGGACACGCGCTCGTTGCGGTGGTCCATCATGGCCGCGAGCGTCGTGCTCTTGCCCGAGCCGGTGGAGCCCACCATCAGCACCAGGCCGCGCTTTTCCATGATGATGTCGCCCAGGATCATCGGCACGTTCAGTGAGCCGAGCGCCGGCACCTCGCCCTGGATGTAGCGGATGACCGCCGCCACCGTACCGCGCTGGTACATGGCGCTGAAGCGGAAGTTGCCGATGCCCTCGATGGCATAGGCCATGTTCAGCTCGCGCGACTCGTCCAGCTCCTCCATGCGTTTTTCGGGCAGCACTTCGGCGAGCAGCGCGCGCGTGGCTTCAGGCGGCAGCAGCTGGTTGTTGATCGGCAGGCACTGGCCGTTGATCTTGATGAGCGCCGGCGAATGGGCCGACAAATACACGTCCGAGGCCTTCTTCTCGGCCATCAGGCGCAGGATCCGTTCCATCGTGGACATGTCGCACCCCTCTTACAACAAATCGTTCAGTCCCGCAGCAGCTCGTTGAGGCTCACCTTGGCTCGCGTCGCGGCCGTCACCCGCTTGACGATCACCGCGCAGTACAGGCTGTGGCTGCCGTCGGCGGCAGGCAGGTTGCCGCTGACCACCACGGAGCCCGCCGGCACGCGGCCGTAGTGCACCTCGCCGGTCATTCTGTCGTAGATCTTCGTGCTTTGCCCGATGTAAACCCCCATGGAAATCACGGAGTTTTCCTCGACGATCACGCCTTCCACGATCTCCGAGCGGGCACCGATGAAGCAGTTGTCCTCGATGATCGTCGGGTTGGCCTGCAGCGGCTCCAGCACGCCGCCCAGGCCCACGCCGCCGGAGAGGTGCACGTTCTTGCCCACCTGCGCGCAGGAGCCCACGGTGGCCCAGGTGTCCACCATGGTGCCTTCGTCGACGTAGGCGCCGATGTTCACGTAGCTGGGCATCAGGATGGCGCCCCTGGCGATGAAGCTGCCGCGGCGCGCCACGGCGGGCGGCACCACGCGCACGCCGGTGGCGGCGAGTTCCTCCGGCGAGAGGTGCGCGAACTTCGTCGGCACCTTGTCGTAGAAGGCGAGGTCGCCCGCGCGCATCTCCACGTTGTCCTTCAGGCGGAAGGACAGCAGCACCGCCTTCTTGATCCACTGGTGCACCGTCCACTGGCCCACGGCTTCGCGCGTGGCGACGCGCAGGTGGCCGTTGTTCAGCTCGGCGATCACGTGCTCCACGGCGTCGGCCACTTCCTTCGGGGCGGACTTGGCGGAGATGTTGGCGCGGTCTTCCCACGCGGTGTCGATGATGCTCTGGAGCTGCTGGGTCATTGGGGGCGAACCTGGAATTGCGGGTTGGTTTGGACGAATTGCAAGATGCGATGCGCGGCTTCCAGGCACTCGGCCGTGTCGGCGACGAGCGCCATGCGCACACGGCCGGCGCCGGGGTTGGCCCCTTGCGCCTCGCGCGCAAGGTAGCTGCCCGGCAGCACGGTGACATTGTATTGAGCGTAGAGCTCCCGGGCGAATTCGGTGTCCGGGCCGCCCACGCCGGCCCACAGGTAGAACGCCGCGTCGGGCAGCTTCACGTCCAGCACCTGCGCGAGCAGCGGCGTGACTTCCGCGAATTTCTGCCGGTACATGTCGCGGTTGGCCGCCACGTGGGCCTCGTCCTCCCACGCCGCGATGCTGGCCGCCTGCACGGGGAGCGACATCGCGCTGCCGTGGTAGGTGCGATAGAGCAGGAATTTCTTCACCAGCTCGGCGTCGCCCGCGGCGAAGCCGGTGCGCATGCCGGGCACGTTGCTGCGCTTGGACAGGCTCGTGAACATCAGCATCTTGCGGAAGTCGCGGCGGCCCAGCTTGTGCGCCGCTTCGAGGCCCCCCAGCGGCGGCTCGTCGCGGAAGTAGATCTCGCTGTAGCACTCGTCGGACGCAATGACGAAGCCATGCCTGTTCTGCAGCTCGAAGAGCTTGCGCCACTCCGACAGCGGCATCACCGCGCCCGTGGGGTTGCCCGGCGAGCACACGAAGACGAGCTGCGTCTTCGCCCAGACGTCGGCGGGCACGCTGTCCCAGTCGATCGCGAAGTTGCGCGTGGGGTCGACGGGCGCGTAGTACGGGTCGGCACCCGAGAGCAGCGTGGCGCCTTCGTAGATTTGGTAGAAGGGGTTGGGGCAGACCACCACGGCCGGCTTCGACGGGTCCACCACCGTCTGCGCGAAAGCGAACAGCGCCTCGCGCGTGCCGTTGACCGGCAGCACCTGGGTGGCGGGGTCCACGGCGATGCCGTAACGGCGCTCCAGCCAGCCGGCGCAGGCGGAGCGCAGCTTGGGGTCGCCGACCGTCGATGGGTAAACCGACAAACCGCCGAGCGAACCGACGAGCGCGTCCTTGATGAAGCCTGGCGTGGGATGCCGCGGCTCGCCGATGCCCAGCGAGATGGGGCTGTATTGGGGGTTGGGGGTGACACCCGCGAAGAGTTGTCGCAGCCGCTCGAAAGGGTAGGGCTGCAGGCGGGCCAGCAGGGGATTCATTCCCGGGATTATCGCGAACGCCCGGGAACCGGGCTCTTCAGCAGGTGACTGAGTGGTGCGGCCTCTTGGCCGAACACCTCTTGTCCCGGTACCTGGAGATGCCATGAGATCCGAATCCAAGAAACCCGTTTCCTTCGAGCCAGCGACTTTCCACGTACGTCCCGGCCTGGACGCCGGCGACCGGGACACGAAGGAAACCGACCCCCTCGCGGGCCCCCGCGCAATCGAGCTTGACGCCGCCAGAAGAACCACGAAGCCGAGGGACGCGGCGAGGCCGACGGTATCGGCCCGGCGGCGCCCGCGATGTGAGCCGCGGCGCCCTTCCAAGGCCTGCTTGAAGGCCTGTTTGAAGTGCCTGGCAGCCATTGGTTGTGCCTGTGGCACAGCCTTCGCCGTCGAAGGCGGAATCTACTATGGCACCCGGTATGACCCTTACACCGACCTCGACGACACCCTGAACCAGTTGCTCCGGTGTGCGAGCGCCAAAACGGACGAGCACTTGACCGTCGTCTTCGGCTGCGGGCAGACGGATTTCACGACCCTGCCCGGTGCGGTCGAAGCCGTGACGCTGAACCCCCAGGGCGGCCCCACAGGGAAAAAGGTGGGCGTGCACCTCGAGACAGAGGCGGACGGCTTCGTGAAGTGGCAGGACGAGCGCAGTTGCTTCGCTACCGGACGCAAGGAAGTGGCCACGACTTCCAGCGGCCCGCTGACCGCCGTGACCGCGCATGACATGAACCCCCTCATCCACTCCCTGGCGCTCGATGGCGTGCGAGTGCATGCCCTGGACTTGCGCGACCCGAACGCCTCCACGCTGCTTCACGGCGACGACAACATCACCATCGTGCAGATGCAAGCTCTGCTGGCGTGGGCGCAAGAAAAGGATGGCGCGGTCAGCCTGCCGGGCACGGGCCGGGCATGGAACATCGTGCAGCTCTGGCCGCAGTTTGCCGGCGAGCGTGCTTCGGCTGCGCGCCCGCTGATCGGGCTGCTGCGCAATGCACCCAACGGCACCTCGTACCTGTTCATCGGGACCCGCGGAGACTCGGCGTCGCTCACCCAGCCCGTCGTCGACGGCCTGAGCGTCGAGCGCGAAAGCAAGGGGGACCTCGTCGGGCAACTGTGCCTCGAGGGCACCTGCAAGGGCGCCGTCGTGATCGCATCCCCGGCGATGGCCGGCCCTGTGGCGGAGTGCGTTGCCGAGCAGGCGGCCCAGGGGGTCGCACTGACGCGGAACATCGAGGTGTACACGAAAAAGGGCAGCGGCTGCGTGCCGGAGGGTGCTCATTGATTGGAGCACGGCAATGGACAAGCCAACATTCGGCCAGCAATGCATCGACTATTGCGACCGCGCGCGCAAGGCCTGCGCATCGGCCGGCGCCGAGCCCACGGCCCCGCTCGTCCTCGACCTCGTCTGGGCCGGCGTGGCGGCCCGGGCGTCGTGCTGGGGCGGCCGCGCGTGCCGGCACCTGGACGTGCGCTTCGACCTCGGCGCCATCACGGGCGAGGGCGTGGACGAGGATCTCGCCACGGCGAGCATGCTCACCGCCAATTGCGTGAGCTGGCAGGAGAAGGGCTCGCCGCTCTTCGCGCTGCACCCGGCGACCGGGCACGCCGTGCTGCGCTACACCTGGCCGCTGTTCGACCCCGACGCCGAGCCGCTCGCGGCCCTGGTCGAACGCGGGGTGCTGGCCGGGCTGCGCTGGCGCCAGGCCGTCGTGCCGCACGCGTTCAAGTGCGAGGAGTCGCAGCCATGACGATCGCATCCTTCTCGGCCCTGTGCGCCGACTTCTGCACGCTGGCCGATGGGGCCCCCGTGGCGCCCGTGGCTGGTGACGACGGCGTGCTCTCGTTCGATGTCGACTGGAAGGGCGTGCATGCGGCCGTCACTTACGACCCGCGCCGCGACAACCAGGAGGCCGTGGTGCGGGTCGAGCTTGGCGAGGTGGAGGGCCAAGCCACCGATGCACGCTCGATCATGCGCTCGCTCCTCGTCTCGAATTTCTTCCCGTGGCATGGCGATCATCGGCCGGTGTTCTGCCGAGACATGGCCACGGGTGCGGCCACGCTGATGTTCGGCTTCCCGATGCGCGAGTCCACTGCGGCTGGCCTCATGGCCGTCTTCGAGGAGGCGGTCGGCGTGGCGTTGCAGTGGCGCGAAGACAACTTCGGGGCGGCGACCGCCTGACCCGGTTGACGCCCCCTGCGCGCGGGCGTTCAATGGCGGCCATGCACGCTGCCGGGTGGCATTGGCTGGATGCGCGGTTTGCGCTGGGATGTGCGTTGCCCGCGCTCAGCCTGTTCAATGTGCTGGTGCGTCCTGGCCACGCCGCGATGGGCGCGTTCCTGATCTTTGCTTTCATCGCCATCGCCGAGGCGGTGTGGCCCGGGTTCAAGCGCTCGCCGGAACCCGTCGGGGAGCAGCACGGGCTCGTGTGGCTGCTGCGGCTGTATGTGCCATTGCAGCTCGCGCTGCTGGCCGCAGCGGTGCCCGCCGCGGCGCGCGCCGATTGGGGCGTCGTCTTCGGGCTGGCTTTCGCCGTGGGCTTCGTTACGGGCGCGCAGGGGATCACCTACGCCCACGAGCTCGGCCACAGCCGCAGCAAGGGGGACCGCGTGCTCGGCTGGGTGCTGATGACCACCGTGAACTATCCGCAGTTCATGGTCGAGCACTATCGTGGTCACCACGTGCGCGCGGCGACGCCTGCCGACCCGGCGACGGCGCGTCTCGGCGAGAGCCTGTGGCGCTTCCTGCCGCGCACGGTGGCGGGGAATTTCATGGGGGCTTGGCGGCTGGAGGCGGTGAGGCTGGCGCAGTTCAGGCGTGGGTGGGCGTCGAGCCCGATGGTGTGGGCGACCTCGGCGCAGATCGTCCTGCTTGCCATCGTCGCCGCCGTCGGTGGCTGGAAAGCGGTGGTGTTCTGGTTCGCGCAGTCGGCCTTTGCCGTGTGGTTGCTGGAAACGGTGAACTACATCGAGCACTACGGCCTCGTGCGCGCACCCGGCGAGCCCTTCGGGCCCCAGCACGCCTGGAACGCGGACCATGCGATCTCCAACTCGCTGCTCGCCAACCTGCAGCGCCACTCCGACCACCACATGCACGCCTGGAAGGCGTACCCAGCGCTGCAGGCGCTGCCCGATACGCCGCAGCTGCCCACCGGGTATGCGGGCTGCATCGTGCTGGCGGCGATACCGCCGTTGTGGTTCCGGCTGGTGCACCCGGCTACGGGCGCACGAGCGGGTTCGCCGCTGCGAGCGGATCCCCCTTGACCAGGCCCAGCAGCCGCATCAGCTCGATCGCGTTGTCCGGCGCGTGGCGCTTGTCGGTGTTGTCGAAATAGCAGTACACGTCGCGGGATTCGAGCTTCTCGGGCCGCTCCTTCGTGATCAGCCGCACGTCGCGCGCCTGCTGGCCCCGCGTCCAGCAGCGGATCAGGCGCGCCCAGCGCTCCAGCTCCTCGGTGGTGTAGCGGCTGTTGTAAAGCTCGGTGGAGCCGTGCAGGCGCATGTAGATGAAATCGGAGGTAACGTCCTCGAAGAGCGGCCACGGCTTCGGCGTGTCGGCAACCACCCACGCGACGCCGTACTTGCGGCACAGGCGGATGAAGTCCGCGTCGACGAAGGACTCGTGCCGAACCTCCACGCAGTGCCGCAGCTTGCGGTTGGCATCCGGCTGCAGGGACTCGCGGCCCTGCAGCCGCTCGTCGCGCTGCAGGGCGACTTTCGCCGCGGCCCGAGTGGTCTTCGGCAGGCGGGCGAAGAATTCCTCGAACAGGTCCGCGTTGAACCGCATCATCTGCGGGAACTGCCAGAGGAACGGCCCGAGCTTCGGCCCCAGCTCGAAGAGGCCCGACGCGAAGAAGTTGCCCATGGCCGCCTCGATGTTGCGCAGCTTGAGCATGTGCGTGATGTAGCGGCTGCCCTTGATGGCGAAGACGAAGCCCGGCGGCGTGTCCCGCGCCCACATCGCATAGCTCGATGGCCGCTGCAGCGAGTAGAACGAACCGTTCAACTCCAGCGAGCTGAAGACGCGGGAGGCGTACTGCAGTTCCTTCGCCTGCGCCAGCTTCGGCGGGTAGAAGTGCCCGCGCCATGGCGTGTAGCGCCACCCCGAGACACCGATGTGGATCCGACCGGGCATGAGGCCCAAGGTATCATCGCCGCCGGTGCGCCCGCTGTAGGTCGGGCGCGGATTTTCCAGCCAAGCGAAACAGCAGGCAGGCCGTGCGTCTCACATCGATCAAGCTGTCCGGGTTCAAGTCGTTTGCCGAACCCACCAATTTCATGCTGCCCGGCCAACTCGTCGGCGTGGTCGGCCCCAACGGCTGCGGCAAGTCCAACATCATGGACGCCGTGCGCTGGGTGCTGGGCGAGTCGCGCGCGAGCGAGCTGCGCGGCGAGTCCATGCAGGACGTCATCTTCAACGGCACCACGTCGCGCAAGCCCGCGTCGCGCTCGTCCGTGGAGCTGGTGTTCGACAACGCCGACCACCGCGCGGGCGGCCAGTGGAGCCAGTTCGCGGAGATCGCGGTCAAGCGCGTACTGACGCGCGACGGCACCAGCAGCTACTACATCAACAACCAGCCGGTGCGCCGCCGCGACGTGCAGGACGTGTTCCTCGGCACGGGCCTCGGCCCGCGCGCGTACGCCATCATCGGCCAAGGCACGATCAGCCGGATCATCGAGTCCAAGCCGGAGGAGCTGCGCCTCTTCCTCGAAGAGGCCGCCGGCGTCTCCAAGTACAAGGAGCGCCGCCGGGAGACGGAAAACCGCCTCTCGGACACGCGCGAGAACCTCACGCGGGTGGAAGACATCCTGCGCGAGCTCAACGCCAACCTCGACAAGCTGGAAAAGCAGGCCGAGGTCGCGCAGCAGTACAACACGCTGCAGGCGGACGTGACGCTCAAGCAGCACCAGCTGTGGTACCTCAAGCGCGCCGAGGCCGAGGCCGACCAGGTCAAGCTCAAGGCCGATGCCGACAAGGCGGTGAACGACCTCGAGTCGCGTGTCGCGGATTTGCGCCGCATCGAGAGCGAGCTGGAGACGATCCGCCAGGCGCACTACGCAGCCGGCGACCAGGTGAACCAGGCGCAGGGCCTGCTGTACGAGGCGAGCGCGGAAGTGGGCCGGCTCGAAGCCGAGATCCGCTTCGTGGTGGAAGGCCGCCAGCGCGTGGAGCAACGCCTCGTCCAGCTGAAGGAGCAGGCCGCGCAGTGGGGCTCGCGCAAGGACGAAGCCGCGGCGGAGATCGAGACGCTGGCTGCGCAAGGCGTGGAAGCCGAAGAAAAGGCAGCGCTGCTGGCCGCGCAGCTGGAAGAGCACGACCAGAAGCTGCCCGACCTGGAAGACGCGCTGCGCGACGCGCAGGCGAAGTCGAATGCGCAGCGCACGTCGGTGGCCGAGGTGCAGCAGCAGATCCAGGTGCTGGCCGCCGACCAGCGCAACATCGAGGAGCAGTCGCGCCAGCTCAACGTGCGCCGCGAAAAGCTCGTGGCCGATCGCAATGCGCTGGCCGCGCCCGACGAAGCGCGCCTGGTCAACCTGCAGCAGCAGCTGGCCGCCGCGCAGGAAGCCGCGCAGACCGCCGACGCGCGCCTGCACGAGCTGCAGGAGCAGGTGCCGCAGCTCGACGAAGAGCGCCGCACGCAGCAGCAGGCCGTGAACAGCGAAGGCGCGAAGCAGGCCGATTTGTCGGCGCGCATGGAAGCGCTGAAGGCGCTGCAGGAGAAGGTCAAGACCGACGGCAAGCTGCAACCGTGGCTCGCGAAGCATGGCCTCGACGGCCTGCAGGGCCTGTGGAGCCGCATCCACATCGAGCAGGGCTGGGAGAACGCCCTCGAAGCGGCGCTGCGCGAGCGCATGGGCGCGCTGGAGGTGTCGCGGCTGGAGATGGTGCGTTCGTTCGCGAACGACGCGCCGCCCGCGAAGCTGGCCTTCTATTCACCGCCACAGGCTGCGACGCCTGAAGCCGCAGGCGCCCTGCCGCGCCTGGCCGACCTGCTGCGCCTGAACGACGCCGGCCAGAAGGCGCTGCTTTCCGACTGGCTGCACGGCTGCTACACCGCCGCTTCCTTCGAAGACGCGCTGGCCGCACGCGACAAGCTCAAGGCGGGCGAAGTCATCTACGTCAAGAGCGGCCACGCCGTCACCGCGCACAGCGTGAGCTTCTACGCGCAGGACAGCGAGCAGGCCGGCCTGCTGGCGCGCCAGCAGGAGATCGAGAACCTCGAGAAGCAACTGCGCGCGCAGGCGCTGATCACCGAGGAGACGCGCTCCGCTTTGGTCCGCGCCGAAGCCGCGTACACGGACGCCTCGCAGCGCCTCGTCACCGTGCGCCGCGAAGCGGCCGAGACGCAGTCGCGCGCCCACGAGCTGCAGGTGGAAACGCTGCGCCTCACGCAGCTGGCTGAACAGACCCGCGCCCGCAGCGAGCAGATCGCCGGCGACCTGGCCGAAGTCGATGCCCTGCTCGAAGAACTGCAGGAGCGCCGCGTCGCCGCCGAAGCCCGCTTCGAAGAGCTGGACATGCAGCTGGCCGACAGCCAGGAGCGCCATGCGCAGCTGGACGAGCGCGTGATCGAGGCCGAGCGCAAGCTGACCGAGGCGCGCGAACAGCATCGCTCCCTGGAGCGGCAGGCCCAGGAGGCGACCTTCTCGCAGCGTTCGCTGGAAGCGAGGCGCGGCGAATTGCAGCGTGCGATCGAGACGGCCACGCAACAGGCGCAATCGATTGCCGCCGAAGAAGAGCGCGCCACCGCCGAACTCGCACGCCTGACCGACGCCGCCGCGCAAGCCGGCCTGCAGACCGCGCTGCAGCTCAAGAGCGAGCGTGAGCAGGTGCTGGGCGCCCGCCGCAGCGAGTACGACGACCTCACCGCCAAGCTGCGCGCGAGCGACGAGCGCCGCCTGCAGCTCGAGCGCGAGCTGGACCCGCTGCGCCAGCGCATCACCGACCTGCAACTGAAGGAGCAGGCCGCCCGACTGGGCCTGGAGCAGTACTCGCAGATGCTCGCGGACGCGCAGGCGGACCTGGAGGCGGTCGGCAAGTCCGTCACCGAGAACAACGTGCGCCTGTCCGGCCTGCAGGGCGAGATCGACCGCCTGCACCGCGAGATCACGGCGCTGGGCGCGGTGAACCTCGCCGCGCTGGAAGAACTGACCACCGCGCGCGAGCGCAAGCAGTTCCTCGACGCGCAGTCGGCCGACCTCAACGAAGCCATCACCACGCTGGAAGACGCGATCAAGAAGATCGACGGCGAAACGCGCGAGCTGCTGGCGGGTACCTTCCAGACCGTCAACGACCACTTCAGCAGGATGTTCCCGGAGCTGTTCGGCGGCGGCAACGCCAAGCTCGTGATGACGGGCGAGGAGATCCTCGACTCCGGCGTCCAGGTGATGGCCCAGCCGCCGGGCAAGAAGAACCAGACGATCCACCTGCTCTCGGGCGGCGAGAAGGCACTGACGGCCATCGCACTTGTGTTCGCGATCTTCCAGCTCAATCCGGCGCCCTTCTGCCTGCTGGACGAGGTGGACGCGCCGCTGGACGACGCGAACACCGAGCGCTATGCGAAACTGGTGACCGCCATGAGCAAGGGCACGCAGTTCCTCTTCATCAGCCACAACAAGATCGCGATGGAAATGGCCGAACAGCTGATCGGCGTGACCATGCAGGAGCAGGGCGTCTCGCGCATCGTGGCCGTGGACATGGAGTCCGCGGTGTCGATGGCGGAAGCTGCATGAGCAGTTTTACCGTCGGCCTGGCGATCCTCGGCGGGTTGGTGCTCGCCGTCCTCGTTGCGTGGAATGCATGGACCACGCGACGCAATACGCCACGTCAGCCCGAGGCGGTGCCCGTCGCTACTGCCGAAGCAGCACCGGGCGAGCGCACCGAGCCCGTGCTCGAAGCCGACATCGCACCGCTGCCGGCGCCCGAGCGCAAACCTGCACTCGACAACCTGATCGACGCGATCGCACCCATTGCCGTGGACCATGTCGTCACGGGTGACGCGGCACTCGCCGCGATGCCGCCGACCCGCCGCGTGGGCAGCAAGCCTTTCGCGGTCGAAGGGTTCAACGATGCGGCGCAGGCGTGGGAAACACCGCGCGCGGGCCAGCGCTACTCGAAGTTCCAGGCCGGCGTGCAGATGGCCAACCGCAACGGCGCGCTCAACGAGATCGAGTTCTCCGAGTTCGTGATGAAGGCGCAGGCTTTCGCGGACGCGATCGGCGGGGCGCCGGAATTCCCCGAGATGCTGGACGTGGTGAACCGCGCGCGCGAGCTGGACCAGTTCGCCGGCACGCACGATGCGCAGCTCGGCTTCACGCTGCGCGCCCGCAATGCGGCGTGGAGCCCCGGGTACGTTCAGCAGCATGCCGGCAAGCACGGTTTCGTCGCCGGGGCGATCCCCGGCCGCATGGTGCTGCCGTCTGCGGTGAACGCGAGCTCGCCCATCCTGGGCCTGTCCTTCGACCCGCAGGCCGCGCTCGCCGAAGACCCCGCGCAGTCGGCGATCCGCGAGGTGACGCTCAGCCTCGACGTGACGCACGTCGCCCGCAGCGAGCAGCCGTTCGTGAAGATGCGCGACGCCGCGATCGCACTGGCCGCATCGATGGACGGGATGATCACCGACGACAACGGGCAGGTTATCCGCGCGGAGGCGCTGGACGTGATCGGGGCCGACCTCGAGCACCTGTACGACACGCTCGATTCGCGTGACCTTTCGGCGGGGTCGCCGCAGGCTCGCCGGCTGTTCTCATGACCGTGCCTGCTCGCGATCGCGAACGCGCCGACGCGCTTCGCGAGCTGCTGCATCACCACGCCCACCGCTACTACGTGCTCGACGAGCCGGAGATCCCGGACGCGGAGTACGACAAGCTGTTCCGCGAGCTGCAGGCGCTGGAGGAGAAATACCCCGAGCTGCTGACGCCCGACTCGCCCACGCAGCGCGTCGGCGGCAAGGCGCTGGAAGGCTTCGAGAAGGTGCGGCACAAGGTGCCGATGCTGTCGATCCGCACCGAGACCGACATCGAGGCGACCGGGGCGCAGAACTTCGACGCGCGCGTGCGGCGGGAGCTGGGGCTCGCAGAGTCCGACCCGCCGATCGAGTACGTCGCGGAGCTGAAATTCGACGGGCTGGCGATCAACCTGCGCTACGAGCACGGCGTGCTCGTGCAGGCCGCCACGCGCGGCGACGGCGAGGTGGGCGAGGACGTCACGCAGAACATCCGCACCGTCGGGCAGATCCCGTTGAAGCTGCACGGCAAGGCCTTTCCCGAAGTGCTGGAGGTGCGCGGCGAGGTCTACATGCGCCGCGACGACTTCGAGAAGCTCAACGAGCTGCAGCGCGAGAAGATCGCCATGGGGGCGAAGAACGAGAAGACGTTCGTCAACCCGCGCAACGCCGCGGCGGGCGCGGTGCGGCAGCTCGACCCGAACATCGCGCGGCAGCGGCCGCTGTCGTTCTTCGCGTACGGCTGGGGCGAGATCGTCGGCGGGCCACAGTTCCGCTCGCACTACGACGTGCTGCAGGCGCTGAAGTCGTGGGGCCTGCCGGTCTCCGACAAGATCGCCGTGGCGCAGGGCGCGGCCGACCTCGTGCGCTACCACCAGGACGTCGGCCGCGCGCGCGACCAGCTGCCGTTCGACATCGACGGCGTGGTCTACAAGGTCAACAGCCTCGCGCTGCAGCAGCAGCTGGGCTTCGTCACGCGCGAGCCGCGCTGGGCCGTGGCGCACAAGTTCCCGGCGCAGGAGCAGCTGACGACCGTGGAGGCCATCGACATCCAGGTCGGCCGCACCGGCAAGCTCACGCCGGTGGCGAAGCTGCACCCCGTGTTCGTTGGCGGCGTGACGGTGACCAACGCCACGCTGCACAACGAGGACGAGGCGCGGCGCAAGGACGTGCGCGTGGGCGACACGGTGATCGTGCGGCGAGCGGGCGACGTTATCCCTGAGGTTGTGGCCGTGGTGCCCGAGAAGCGCCATGGAAACCCGCCGCAGTTCACCATGCCGAAGCGCTGCCCCGTGTGCGGCTCCGAAGCCGTGCGCGAAGAGGGCGAGGCGGACTACCGCTGCACCGGCGGCCTCTTCTGCGGCGCGCAGCGCAAGCAGGCGATCCTGCATTTCGCGCAGCGGCGCGCCGTGGAAGTCGAGGGCCTGGGCGAGAAGCTCGTGGACCAGATGGTCGATGCGGGCGTCGTCAAGACCTTGCCCGACCTTTACCGCCTCGGCTTCGCGAACCTGGTGGCGCTGGAGCGCATGGGCGAGAAGTCCGCGCAGAACCTGCTCGCGAACCTGGAGAAGTCCAAGTCGACGACCTTGCCGCGGTTCATCTACGGGCTCGGCATCCGCCACGTCGGCGAGGCGACGGCGAAGGACCTCGCGAAGCACTTCGGCAAGCTCGATGCGATCATGGACGCGACGCCGGAGCAACTGCTCGAGGTGCCCGACGTGGGCCCGGTGGTTGCCGAGAGCATCCACACCTTCTTCCAGCAGCCGCACAACCGCGAGGTGGTGGAGCAGTTGCGCGCATGCGGCGTCACGTGGGAAGAGGGCGAGCCGGACCGCGGTGCGCCCAAACCGCTTGCGGGGAAGACAGTTGTGCTCACCGGCACATTGCCGACGCTGAGCCGCGACGAAGCCAAGGAAATGCTCGAAGCCGCCGGCGCCAAGGTGGCGGGCTCGGTGAGCAAGAAGACCGATTACGTCGTTGCCGGTGCCGAGGCCGGCAGCAAGCTCGACAAGGCCCAGGAGCTGGGCGTGCCGGTGCTGGACGAGGACGGCCTGCGCCGCCTACTCGCCGGGGGCTGAGGCCGGCGGGCTCTCGGGGCGCCGCCACAGCCAGCTGCCCACGACCACCATCGTGCCGATGGAGAAGAACCGGGCCCACGGATTGGCCACGGTCAGCACGATGATCACCGCGCTGATCGACATCATGATCGTCGCGGCCCATTTCGCCTTGCGGCTCACCACCCCGCCGTTGCGCCAGTCGCGGATGTAGCGGCCGAAGTGCGCGTGGTTCTCCAGCCAGGCGAGCAACCTCGGCGAGCTGCGCGCCGCGAACCATGCCGCCAGCAGGATGAACGGCACCGTGGGCAGGATCGGCAGGAACGCGCCGAGGATGCCCAGGCCCAGCGACAGCAGCGCCATCGCGAAATAGAACCAGCGGACCCCGGCCTTGAGCATCGGCCGATTTTGCCCGGTATGCTGGCGGCCATGGCAGCCCGAGAAATCCTGAAGATGGGCGATGCGCGCCTGCTGCGCGTCGCCAAGCCAGTCGAGAAGTTCGACACCCCCGAGTTGCGCGCGCTCATCGACGACATGTTCGACACGATGAAGGCCGCCAACGGCGCCGGCCTGGCCGCGCCGCAGATCGGCGTGGACCTGCAGCTCGTGATCTTCGGCACCGACACCGTCAACCCGCGCTATCCCGACGCGCCGCCCGTGCCGCGCACGGTGCTGCTCAACCCGTCCATCACGCCCGTCGGCAGCGAAGAGGAGCTGGGGTGGGAGGGTTGCCTCTCGGTCCCCGGCCTGCGCGGGCTGGTGCCGCGCCACGCGAAGATCCGCTACACCGGCTTCGACCCGAAGGGGCAGCCGATCGACCGCACCGTGGACGGGTTCCATGCGCGCGTCGTGCAGCACGAGTGCGACCACCTCGTGGGCAAGCTCTACCCGATGCGCATGCGCGACTTCACGCAATTCGGCTACACCGACATCCTCTTCCCGGAGATGGCGGCCCACGAGGACGACTGATGCCCAGGATCGTCTACACCTCCTGGCCCACCGCCGAAGTCGCGGGCGGCGTGAAGGCGATCTACCAGCACGTCACGCTGCTCACCGAAGCCGGCCGCGAAGCGGTGGTCGCAACACCCGACGGCAAGGCGCCGTGGTGGTTCGACAGCCCGGCCGCCACGACCACGCTGGACGACATCGCGGAAGATGACGTGCTCGTCTTCCCCGAGAACAATTTCGAGTTGCTGGAGAAATTCGCCGCGACGCCCAACCGCAAGCTCGTGTTCTGCCAGAACCCGTTCTACGTGTGGAGCGGCGTGGGCAACAAGGCCTCGTACGCCGACTTCGGCGTGGAGCAGGTGGTGTGCGTGAGCCAGACCACGCTGCACTACATGCGCAAGCGCATGCCGGCCATGAAGCTGGGTTACGCGCCGTTCTACATCGACCACGAGCTGTTCCAGCCCGCGCCGCGCCGCGAGTTCCAGATCGCCTGCGTGCCGCGCAAGCGGCCGGTGGAGGTGATGGCGGTGCGCGACCTGCTGCGCGCGACCCACCCGAAGTTCGCGCACGTCAAGTGGGCCATCATCGAACAGGCGACGGAGAAGCAGGTGGCGCAGGCGCTTGGGCAATCGGCCATCTTCCTGTCGCTGGCACGGCTGGAGGCGCATGGCATGACGCTGCTGGAGGCGATGGCCTGCGGCTGCCTCGTGGCCGGTTTCCATGGTTCACCCGGCGGGAGCGACTCCGCCCACGCGGCCAACGGCCTGTGGGCCGGGGACGACGACATCGAGGGCTGCACCGACCAGCTCGCGCGCGCGTGCGAGATGGTGCTGGAGCGCGGGCTGGCCTACGAGGCGATGGTGGCGCGCGGCCGGCAGACGGCGGATGCGTACCGCCGGGAGGAGACGGCGCGGCTGGTGGGCGAGTTCTGGAACGGCGTCGTCGGGCATTGAAAACCCGGCTGCGGCGCCGTCATCAGGCCGATATCAGGCGCCGATCAGTCTTCTTCGTTGTGCTGAAGCGCAGCGGCGGCAGCGTCGAGCGCCTGGGACGGCGTGCGCACGAGGTGCGGTTGCTCGTCAGCCTCGGCGCTTTCATGGGCCGCAGGCGCGGGCCGTGCCGCCGGGACCTGCAGGTTCCTGAAGTAGCCGGTATTGAGGTGCGTCGCATGCCGGCTGAGGTTGGCGGTTGCGGCCAGCGACGGCTTGGATCCGGCGTCCTGCACGGCCTCCTCGGCGACCGGTGCGGCCTCGGGCTGCGGTTGCGGGGCTGCCGCGGCGGCAGCGGCGGAAGCCGCGGCGGGTGCGCCGTGCGCGGCATGAGTGGCGGCGGGGCGTGAAGAACTGGCGGGAACGGTCATGAAGGTCTCCGGGTGACGGTGCCCGGATGCTATTTCCCGTTTCCTCCCCTTTGCCACATACAGAGGCCTCGCCGCCGCTACGCGCCCAGCGTTTCCAGCAACTCCGTCTCGATCTCGATCTGCCGGCGGTTCTGCTGCAGCTCCGGCCCATCGATCAGGAACGTGTCTTCAACGCGCTCGCCGAGCGTTGTGACCTTCGCGAGCTGCAGGTTGAGCTTGTGCTTCGCGAGTACGCGCGCGATGGAGTAGAGCAGCCCGACGCGGTCGCTCGCGGACACGGTGAGCAGCCAGTGCTGCGCCTTCTCGTCCGGGCGCAGGTCCACGCGCGGCGCGATGGGGAAGCTGCGAACGCGCCGCGAAACGCGCCCGCGGCCCGGCGGCGGCAGCGGGCCGGCGGCCTGCAACGTGGCCGCGAGCTCCGACTCCACCATGCTCACCAGCTCGCGGTAATGGTCCGGCAGCATGCTCGTCACCACCTGGAACGTGTCCAGCGCGTACCCGTTGGTGGCGGTGTGGATCTTGGCGTCGAGGATGCTGAAGCCCGCCTGGTCGAAATAGCCGCAGATGCGCGCGAACAGGTCCGTCTGGTCCGGCGTGTACACCAGGATCTGCAGCCCCTCGCCAACGGGCGACATGCGCGCGCGCACGATGGTCTTGCCGCTGCCGACGTGCCGCGACACGTGCCGCGTGTGCCAAGCGATGTCCGACGCGTCGTGGCGCATGAAGTAGCCGATGTCCAGCGAGTCCCACAGCTTCTTGTGCGCCTCGAACGGCAGCGCGTAGAGCTGCAGCTGCACGAGCGCCTCGCGCTTGCGGGCCTCGACGTCGGCACCGGGGTCGGGCGCGCGGCCGCCCAGCACGCGCAACGTGTAGCGGTACAGGTCCTCCAGCAGCTTGCCTTTCCAGGCGTTCCACACCTTGGGGCTGGTGCCGCGGATGTCGGCCACGGTCAGCAGGTAAAGCGCCGTGAGGTAGCGCTCGTTGCCCACGCGCTGCGCGAAAGCCTTGATCACGTCCGGGTCGCCGAGGTCCGCCTTCTGCGCTATGTGGCTCATGGCCAGGTGCTGGCGCACGAGGAACTCGATGAGCGCGCAGTCTTCCTTCTCGATGCCGTGCTGCTTGCAGAAGTGGCGCACCTCTTTCGCGCCCAGCTCGGAGTGGTCGCCGCCGCGGCCCTTGGCGATGTCGTGGAAGAGCGCCGCGATGTACAGCACGTACGGCTTGTCCCAGCCGGCGGCCAGCTGCGAGCAGAACGGGTACTCGTGCGCATGCTCCGGGATGAAGAAGCGCCGCACGTTGCGCAGCACCATCAGGATGTGCTGGTCGACCGTGTACACGTGGAACAGGTCGTGCTGCATCTGCCCCACGATGCGGCGAAACACCCACAGGTAGCGCCCCAGCACCGAGGTCTGGTTCATCAGCCGCATGGCGTGCGTGATGCCGCGCGGCTGCATCAGGATGGCGCGGAAGGTGTTGTGGTTGACGGGGTCGTCGCGGAACTTCGCGTCCATCACGTCGCGCGCGTTGTAGAGCGCGCGCAGCGTGCGCGCCGACAGGCCCTTGACGCCCACCGTGGTCTGGTAGAGCAGGAAGGTCTCGAGGATGGCGTGCGGGTTCTTCTCGTACAGGTCGTCGCTCGCCACGTCGATCATCCCGGCCTTCTCGAAGAAGCGCTCGTTGATCGGCCGCGGCGCATGCGTGCTCGGGTTCAGCCGCTCCTCGATGTTGAGCAGCAGGATCTGGTTGAGCTGATCGACGGCCTTGGCCGCCCAGTAGAAGCGCTTCATCAGCTGCTCGCTGGCGCGCGTGACGATCTTCCCGTTGGGCTTGGTGACGTTGCTGTAGCCGAAGGACTCGGCCACGGCCGTCTGCAGGTCGAACACGAGGCGGTCCTCGCGCCGGTTGGCCAGCACGTGCAGCTTGGCGCGGATGAGGTTCAGCAGCGCTTCATTTCGCTTGATCTGCCGCGCCTCGAAAGCGGTCGCAAGGCCCTTGCGCGCGAGCTCGTCCCAACTCCTGCCCAGGTCGGCTGCCTTGGCCACCCACAGGATCACCTGCAGGTCGCGCAAGCCGCCAGGCGACTCCTTGCAGTTGGGCTCCAGCGCGTAAGGCGTGTTCTCGTACTTGTTGTGCCGCTGGCGCATCTCCAGCGTCTTGGCGATGAAGAAGGCGCTGGGGTCCAGCGTGTCCTTGAAGGCGCGCCAGAACATCGCATAGAGCTTCCTGTCCCCCGCGATGACGCGCGACTCGAGCAGCGAGGTCTGCACGGTGACGTCGGCCTGCGCCTGCGCGACGCACTCGCCCACGGTTCGCACGCTGGAGCCGATCTCCAGGCCCGCGTCCCAGCAGCTGCCGATGAAGGCCTCGAGCTTCTGCTTGAGGTCGTCGTCGCCGTCGGCATGGGTGCCATCGGGCATGAGCACGAGCACGTCCACGTCCGAATGCGGGAACAGCTCGCCGCGGCCGTAGCCACCCACGGCCACGAGCGCGAAGGACGCCGGAAACCCGGCCTGGTCCCAGAGCGTGCGCAGAAGGCCGTCGGCGAGGCCGGCCAGGTCCTTCAGCAGCTTGCCGATGCCGCGCGTGGAGCTGCCGGTGGTGCGCAGGCCGGCGAGCAGCTGCTCCTTGCGGGCACGGTAGTCGCCCCGCAATTGCTGCAGCGACGAGCCGTTGCCTTCAAGGACGGCGTTCATCCTTTACTTGTTGACGAACGCCGGCGGCGGCGGGCTGCCGGCCGACAGCGTGAGCACCTCGTAGCCGGTGTCGGTGACCAGCACCGTGTGCTCCCACTGCGCGGACAGCGAATGGTCCTTGGTGACGATGGTCCAGCCGTCGTTGCCGAACTCCTTCACCTCGCGGCGGCCCGCGTTGATCATGGGCTCGATGGTGAAGGTCATGCCGGGCTTGAGCTCTTCCAGCGTGCCGGGCTTGCCGTAATGCAGCACCTGCGGCTCCTCGTGGAAGTTGCGGCCGATGCCGTGGCCGCAGAACTCGCGCACCACCGAGAAGCCGTTGCTCTCGGCGAATTTCTGGATCTGCCAGCCGATGTCGCCCAGGCGCACGCCCGGCTTGACCTGCACGATGCCGTGCCACATGGCCTCGTAGGTGATCTGCACGAGCCGCTTCGCGGCGATCGACGCCTCGCCCACGAGGAACATGCGGCTGGTGTCGCCGTACCAGCCGTCCTTGATGACGGTGACGTCGACGTTGACGATGTCGCCCTTCTTCAGCGGCTTTTCGTTGGGGATGCCGTGGCACACCACGTTGTTGACGGAGGTGCACAGGGACGCAGGGTAGGGCGGGTAGCCGGCCGGCTGGTACCCCAGCGTGGCGGACAGCGTGCCCTGCTTCTTCATGTACTCGGCGGCCAGCTGGTCGATCTCGCGGGTGGTGATGCCCGGCTTGATGAAGGGCGTGAGGTGGTCCAGCACCTCGGCGGCCAGCCGCCCGGCCGTGCGCATGCCCTCGATACCTGCAGCGTCCTTGTACGTAATGCTCATGGCCGGGATTATCCCAGAGCGATAAAGTCCTCGCCGGTAGAATAGGGGGCTAACCCCTGTAGACGCCACCAGTGTCCCTCCACATCACCGAGTTCGAGGGCGGCAATGCCCTTAGCGAGTTCCGGGCCCGGCAGCTCCTGCCGCAACTCCAGGCCCTCCACGACAGGATTTCCGGCATCGCCGCCCGCTATGTGCACCTCGTGGCGGCCGACCACGCCCCCGATGCGGCCGAAAGGCAGAGGCTCGCCGCGCTGCTGACCTACGGCGACCCGTACAAGGGCCCGCTGGAAGGGCCGCTTGTGGTGGTCACGCCGCGCATCGGCACCGTGTCCCCGTGGGCGTCCAAGGCGACGGACATCGCGCACAACTGCGGCATCGCCCTCAAGCGCGTCGAGCGCGTCGTCGAATACCGCGTGCAGCTCAAAGGCGGGTTGCTGGGCAAGCCGTCCCTGTCGCAGGAGCAGCTGGGCGCCGTGGCGGCGCTGCTGCACGACCGCATGACCGAAAGCGTGGTGCCGTCGCGGGACCAGGCGTGGAAGCTCTTCACGGAGCTGCAGCCCGCGCCCATGGAGCACGTCGACGTGCTGGAGGGCGGCCGCGGCGCGCTGGAGGAGGCCAACACGCGCTTCGGCCTGGCGCTGGCGGACGACGAGATCGACTACCTGGTCGACGCCTTCAAGTCGCTGAAGCGCAACCCCACCGACGTGGAGCTGATGATGTTCGCGCAGGCGAACAGCGAGCACTGCCGGCACAAGATCTTCAATGCGAGCTTCACCATCGACGGCGAGCCGCAGGAAAAGAGCATGTTCGGCATGATCCGCAACACGCACCAGAAGAACCCGCAGCACACCATGATCGCCTACGCCGACAACGCGGCGGTGATGGAAGGCCACGACGTCGAGCGCTTCCTGCCGGATTCGCAGCGGCACTACGCGAAGGCCGCGGCCACGCACCACGTGCTGATGAAGGTGGAGACGCACAACCACCCGACGGCGATCTCGCCCTTTCCCGGTGCGTCCACCGGTGCGGGCGGGGAGATCCGCGACGAAGGCGCCACCGGCCGCGGCGCGAAGCCGAAGGCGGGCCTCACGGGCTTCACGGTATCGAAGCTGTGGGACCCGAAGTTCGGCAAGCCCGGCCACATCGCGAGCCCCTTGCAGGTCATGACCGAAGGCCCGCTGGGCGGTGCCGCCTTCAACAACGAGTTCGGACGGCCGAACCTGCTGGGCTACTTCCGCGAGTACGAGCAGGAGGTGGCGGGCGTCCAGCGCGGCTACCACAAGCCGATCATGATCGCGGGCGGCGTCGGCACGATCGACGCCAGGCTGACGAAGAAGATCCTGTTCCCGGCCGGCACGCTGCTGGTGCAGTTGGGCGGCCCCGGCATGCGCATCGGCATGGGGGGCGGCGCGGCCAGCTCGATGGCCACGGGCGCGAACACCGCGGAGCTGGACTTCGACTCGGTGCAGCGCGGCAACCCGGAAATCCAGCGGCGCGCGCAGGAGGTCATCAACCACTGCTGGTCGCTCGGCGAGCACAACCCCATCCTCGCGATCCACGACGTGGGCGCGGGTGGCTTGTCCAACGCGTTCCCCGAGCTGACCAACGACGCGGGCCGCGGCGCGCGCTTCGACCTGCGCGCGGTACCGTTGGAGGAAAGCGGCCTCGCGCCCAAGGAGATCTGGTCCAACGAGAGCCAGGAACGTTACGTGATGGCGATCGCGCCGGAATCGCTGGAGCAGTTCCGCGCGTTTTGCGAGCGTGAGCGCTGCCCGTTCGCGGTGGTCGGTGTCGCCACCGAAGAGCGGCAACTGGTCGTCGCCGACGAGGGCCACGACACGCCGGTGGACATGCCCATGGACGTGCTGCTCGGCAAGCCGCCGCGCATGCATCGCGACGTGAAGCGCATCGCGCGTGAAGTACCGGCGATCGACCTGACGGGCGTGTCGCTGCAGGATGCCGCGATCCAGGTGCTGTCGAATCCGACGGTGGCTTCCAAGCGCTTCCTCGTCACCATCGGCGACCGCACCGTGGGCGGACTGTCTTCGCGCGACCAGATGGTGGGCCCCTGGCAGGTGCCGGTGGCCGACTGCGCCGTCACGCTTGCCGATTACAACGGTTTCGCGGGCGAGGCCATGAGCATGGGCGAGCGCACGCCGCTTGCGGCAGTCGATGGTCCTGCCTCCGGCCGCATGGCGGTCGCCGAGGCGATCACGAACCTGCTGGCTGCGCCGATCCAGCTGTCCAAGGTGAAGCTCTCGGCCAACTGGATGGCGGCCTGTGGGGAGCCAGGGGAAGACGCGGCGCTGTACGACACCGTGCGCGCCGTCGGCATGGAGCTTTGCCCCACGCTGGGCGTGTCGGTGCCCGTCGGCAAGGACAGCCTGTCCATGCGAACCCAGTGGGAGGACAAGAAGGTCGTCTCGCCGGTGAGCCTGATCGTCAGCGCGTTCTGCTCGCTGGACGACGTGCGCACCACGCTCACGCCCCAGCTGGAGCCGACACAGGACACGACGCTCGTGCTCGTGGACCTGGGCAAGGGCAGGCACCGCATGGGCGGCAGCATCCTCGCGCAGGCGCTGGAGCAGCCGGGCGGCGAGGTACCGGACCTGGGCGACCCGCAGGACCTCGTGAACCTCGTCAACGCGGTGAACGAGCTGCGCGACGAAGGCCGCATCCTCGCGTACCACGACCGCAGCGACGGCGGCTTGTTCGCCGCCGCGTGCGAGATGGCGTTCGCGGGCCACGTCGGCGTATCGCTCAACGTCGACATGCTCGTCACCGAAGGCGACGGCATCACCGACAGCAGGGCCGAATACGGTGACGCCAAGAACTGGGCGTCGCAGGTCAGCGCACGGCGCGAGGAGCTCACGCTCAAGGCCCTCTTCAACGAGGAGCTGGGCGTGCTGCTGCAGGTGCGCACCGACGACCGCAACGACGTGATGCAGGTGCTGCGCCGGCACAACCTGTCCAAGTACAGCCACTTCGTCGGCAAGACGCGTCCCGCCGATTCGTCCATCGACGTGGGCAAGGGCGAGGTGCAGGTGTGGCGCGACACCAAGTCGGTGTTCTCAGCGAAGCTCTCCGACCTGCACCAGGTGTGGGACAGCGTGAGCTGGAAGATCTGCCAGCAGCGCGACAACCCTGTCGGCGCCGACAGCGAGCACGCGGCGGCCGGCGAGCCGAACGACCCGGGCCTGTCGGTGTCGCTCACCTTCGACCCGAAGGACAACGTCGCGGCGCCCTTCCTCAACCTCGCCCGTCCCAAGGTCGCGATCCTGCGCGAGCAGGGCGTCAACTCGCACGTCGAGATGGCGTACTGCTTCACCGAAGCCGGCTTCGACGCGGTCGACGTCCACATGACCGACCTGCAGACCAGCCGCGCGACGCTGGCCGACTTCGCCGGCATCGTCGCCTGCGGCGGCTTCAGCTACGGCGACACGCTGGGCGCGGGCATCGGCTGGGCGCGCAGCGTCACCTTCAACCCGGTGCTGTCGGAGCAGTTCCAGTCGTTCTTCGCGCGCAAGGACACGTTCGGCCTCGGCGTGTGCAACGGCTGCCAGATGTTCGCCGAGCTCGCGGACATCATCCCCGGCGCGCAGGCGTGGCCGCGGTTCACCACCAACAGGAGCGAGCGCTTCGAGGCACGCCTGTCGATGGTGGAAGTGCTGGAGTCGCCGAGCCTCTTCTTCGCGGGCATGGCAGGCAGCAAGCTACCCATCGCCGTGGCGCACGGGGAGGGCTATGCCAACTTCGCGTACCGCGGCGACAAGGACAAGGTGATCGCGGCGATGCGCTTCGTGGACAACCACGGCGCACCGACCGATCGCTACCCGTTCAACCCGAACGGCAGTCCGCAGGGCCTCACCGCGGTGACCACGGCCGACGGCCGCTTCACGGCGCTGATGCCGCACCCGGAACGGGTTTTCCGCAACGTGCAGATGTCGTGGACGAGCGGGGACAAGGGCGACCTGAGCCCATGGATCCGCATCTGGCGCAATGCGCGCAAGTGGGTGGGCTGAGCGCCGGCGCTCGATGTGCTAGCATTGTGCTGTCACACTGATAGCAAGGTGATCTCATGGCAGCCATCAGCATCCGTGGCCTCGACGAGAAGGCGCTGGCCCGCCTGAAGCACCGTGCCCAGCGCGAGCGCATCAGCCTCAACGCCTTGGCTGTGCGGCTGCTGGAGGGGCAGGGCAGCGCCCGCCCCGAGCCGCCCAAGCCGCGCACCTACGACGATCTCGACTCGCTGGCCGGCACGTGGAAGGCCGCGGACGCGAAGGCGTTCGAGGAGGCCATCGCGCCGTTCTGCGAGGTCGACGAGTCGCTCTGGAAATGAAGCCGGTCGCTCTCGACACCAACGCCTACGTCGCGTTCAAGCGCGGCGAGGAGGCCGTGCTCGAAGTGCTCAGGCGCGCCGGGGAAATCCTGCTTTCGACCACAGTGCTGGGTGAACTGCTCGCCGGCTTCGCGGCCGGCACACGCGAATCGCGAAATCGGCTGGAACTCGCCGAGTTCTCCGTGTCGCCGCGAGTGCGCATCGTGCACGCGACCGAAGCCACGGCGGATAACTACGCGCTGGTGTATGCCGCCTTGCGCCGCAAGGGCAAGCCGGTGCCGACCAATGACCTGTGGATCGCTGCCAGCGCGCTCGAACACGGCGCCGCGCTACTCACCTTCGACGCGCACTTCGCGGCGATCGACGGGTTGCGGTCCGGCCGGCAGCTGGCGGACTTCCTTCCGTGAGCCGTCTCATCGCGGCAGCCGCAGCGTGAACGTCGCGCCCTTGCCGGGGCCGTCGCTCTCCACCGTCAGCTCGCCGCCCATCTCGCGCGCCGCCTGCGCGCAGCTGTGCAGCCCGAAGCCGTGGCCCTCGGCGCGTGTGGTGAAGCCGTGCGCGAAGAGCTTCGCGCGATGTTCCGGCGAGATGCCGCTGCCGTTGTCGGAGACGCTGACCGACACATCGCTGGAGCCCTGGCGCACCGCTACGCGCAGGATCCTCTCGCCGCCGTTGGCCGCCATCGCGTCGCAGGCGTTGCCCACCAGGTTCACCAGCACCTGCATGATGCGCGTGCGGTCCAGCGGCGCCGGCGACACCCGGGCGAAGTCACGCTGCACCGTCACGCGGTTGCGGGCCAGCACGTCCTGCTGCAAGGTCAGGGTGTCTCCCACCAGCGTGGCCATCGAGACCTGCTCGCGGCTGCCGCCGCCGCCGCCACCCGCGTAGCTTTGCTGCATGGCCACGACGTTCTTGATGTGGTCCACGCTCGAGAACAGCCGGTGCACCTCGCCGAGCATCTCGCTGCGCTCGGCCTCCAGCGCGTTGGCCAGGTCGCGCACGTAACCCGGCAGCAGCTGCATCTTCTCGCCGCGCGTGCCGGCCTCGATGCGCGCCATCTCCGCCTCCAGCAGGTCGGCCACGTCGCGCAGCCGGCCCGAGCGCCCGCTCTCCAGCCGCCCCGACAGCACGTGCGCGGACACGTTGACGCTGGTCAGCACGTTGCCCACGTTGTGCAGCACGTTGGTCGTGACCTGCGCCAGGCCCGCGCGCTGCGCCTCGCTGGCGAGCCGCACCTGCGCCTCCTGCAGGCGCTCCTCGGCGGACTTGAGCTCCGAGATGTCGATGAAGGTGCAGATGTGGCGCAGGGGCCGCCCGTCCTCGGCGGCCACGGTGACTGCTTCCAGGTGCACCCACACCGTTTCGCCGGTCGCCGCGCGCATGCGGAACTCGAGCGGCTCCCAGCGCCGCAGGCCGGGCCCGGCGCGGTCGTTTTCGTGGGTTTCCAGCACGCGCCGGACCGCTTCTCGGTCGTCGGGGTGGACGAGGGTGGGCAGCGCGGGCAACTCGGCCGCATCGCGGCCGGCATCGAGCCCCAGCATCTCCCGGTAGCGGGCGGATGCGCGCACGACGCCCGTGGACGTCTCCCAGTCGAGCACGCCGGCCTTCGTCGCCGTGACCAGCAGGTCGGCGCGGTGCTTCTGTTCAGCCGCGCGCAGCTCCTCGGTGGCCAGGGCGCGGGCGTAGCGCTGGCCGAGCAGCATCGCCAGCGTCACGAGGTAGATGCTGTTGCCGATGGGGACGAGGCGCCCGAGGTACGAGGCCGACGGGCTGGCGAGGTCATGGATCACGGCGCCCACGAGCGCGCACAGGCCCACGAGCAGGATGCGGGCGCTGCGGTCCCCATGGCGCACGGCACGCAGCAGGACGACCGCGAGGTAGGCCGACGTCGTCATCCAGCCGAGCCACGACAGCGGCCCGGAGCGCAGGAACACGTCCAGCGGCGCCAGCAGCGCCAGCAGGAAGCCGGCGGCGCAGAACGCCGCGAGCGCCGCGGCCGCGGGCCGCCAGCTGTGGCGCGGGAAGAGCGCCTGCGCCAGCACGGGGTGCATGGCCCAGAGCAGGTACGAGTTGCCGAACCAGATGCGCTGGCGGCCTTCGAAGCCGACACCGGCCAGCCACGACTGCAGCGCGCCGTCGGGCGAAAACGCCACGTAGGAAGCCAGCGTCAGCGCGTACAGCCCCAGGACGATGCTGCTCCAGTCGCGCCGCCGGGCCAGCACGGAAAACAGGCCGAACACACCGATGGCCGCGGCGGCCGAGGCCCCGATCGTGGTCAGGGTCACTTCGGACTCGCGCTGCGTGAGCAGCCGGGCGGGCGGGCCGAGCGTCAGCGCGCGCACCATGCCCGCGCGGTAGATCTCGAAATTGGAGACCTGCACCCGGATGTCGAGCGGGCAATGGAGGCCCTGCAGCAGCACGGTCTGGCCGGCGACACCCGGCACATGGGTCGATTTCGTCGTGCCCGGCGTGCCCTGCCGCGCGAGCTCGCGGCCGTTGACAGACAACGCCATCGCGGTGTGCTGGTAAGGGGTGTTCACCGCGAGCGTCCGTGGCCAGCTGCAGTCGACGGTGAGGCGGTACGTGCCGGCGCCGTAGCCGAAGCTGCGGATGCCGGTCCAGGCGCCCGGCACCTTGATCAGGGTGGAATCGGCCGGCCAGGGATCGGCCGGGCCGACGAACCTGCCTCGCACGAACTGCCATTCGCCGGCCAGCGACACCGGGCCCTGGCTGTCGAAGGCCCACGCGCCGAGGTCCAGCCTGCCGCCGGCTGCCCCGGCCGCTTCGGCGCGGAAGGCGAGCAACAAGACGGCAATGGCGAGCAGGATACGGATGGCACCCCCCAACGGGCAGCCTCGAGCGGCCTGCCCGAAGGGTAAGCCAAACCCGTCAGCGGCTCAACGAGCGGGCGCCGGCCGGGTCCGGTAGAAGGTGAGGGGCGATTCGGCCGCTTCCTGCGCGAAGCGGTTCTTGACGCCGGCCTTCATTCGGCCCACCACGTGCATCTCGCACGGCTTGCAGTCGAAGCGCAGCGTGAGTTTCTCGCTGCCGTTCACCAGCTGCAGGGGCTCGGCCTTGATCGTGCCCTTGACGCCCACCACGCCCTTGGCCTGCTTGGGGCACAGGCTCATGGACCAGCGCACACAGTGCTTGGTGATCATGAGGCTCACTTCGCCGTCTTCCTCGTGGCTTTCGTAGGCGGCGCCGATCACCTTGACGCCGTGCTTCGCGTAGAAGTCGTGCGCCTTCTGGTTGAACACGTTGCCGAGGTAGGTGAGGGTGTCCTCGGGGAACGGTACCGGAGGCTCGACGGGCTTCGTGCGCTGCGGGCGCTGGTAGGCCTTCAGGCGCACTTCCTCGAGCGCGGCCGTCGCGTCGCGGCGCAGGTGGTTGACGAGCGATGACGGCACGAACCAGGGCTTCGTGATCGCGAGCGCGATGTCGATCGGCTCGAAGATGGTGCCGCCGAAGCGGGCGAGGTGCTCGCGCAGGCTCGACTCCGCTTTCGCAACGTCCTTCGACAGCTCCTTCGCATGCGCGACCGAAGCGCTGCCGACGTGCCCGTCTTCGTCCGTCAGCGTGAGCGAGAAGCCATCCGCCGTCTCCGCGAACTTCGCCCAGACGCCGATGCGCCGGTCGCTCGATTTCTTCTCCAGCACGCGCACCCAGCTCATGTCGCGGTTGCGGTTGATGACGGTGCCCTTGCGCAGGTCCTTCATGCCCGCGATCGGGTCCTTCGGGAAGACTCTCCACTGGCCCTGCGCGTGCAGCGCTTCGGCGCGGTTGATCGCCACGCCCACCAGCTCCTTCTGCAGGTCGAAGTAGCACAGCCCGTCGCCGTTGTGCAGCTCGGTCCCGGGCTTGTCGAGCGCGAGTTCGATCCAGTCCGCGCCGACCTTGGTCACGAAGCCGATGGGCTGGCCCGGGTTCTTCGGCGAATCGAACGCGCCGATGTCGTCCTTGCGGCCGTTGACGAAGTAGTCGGTGAACTCGCGGTTGAAGTTCTGGTTCGGGTCGGGCGTGAAGGTGAACGTCGTGCGCCCGCTCGACGCGCGCGCGAACGGCTGCGCGGAGCCCTCGCGCGACTCGATCAGCTCGTCGAACAGCTTGCGGTAGTGGGCCGTGATGTTCTTCACGTAGCCCATGTCCTTGTAGCGGCCTTCGATCTTGAAGCTGCGCACACCCGCACCCACCAGCGCCGCGAGGTTGGCGCTCTGGTTGTTGTCCTTCATCGACAGCACGTGCTTGTCGTGCGCGATGTAGCGGCCCTTGTCGTCGATCACGTGGTAGGGCAGCCGGCAGGCCTGCGAGCAGTCGCCGCGGTTGGCGCTGCGGCCCGTGTGCGCGTGGCTGATGTAGCACTGGCCGCTGTACGCCACGCACAAGGCGCCGTGGATGAAGAACTCCAGCTTGCAGCGCTCGGGGTCGATGGCGGCGTTGATCTCGCGGATCTGCTCGAGCGTGAGCTCGCGCGCCAGCACCATCTGGGAGAAGCCGGCGTCCTGCAGGAACTTCGCCTTCTCGACCGTGCGGATGTCCGTCTGCGTGCTCGCGTGCAGCTGGATGGGCGGCATGTCGTCCATCTCGATGAGCGCCATGTCCTGCACGATCAGCACGTCGGCGCCGGCGTTGTACACGTCCCACGCCATCTTGCGCGCGGGCTCCAGCTCGTCGTCGCGCAGGATCGTGTTGTGCGTGATGAAGATCTTCGCGCCGAAGCGGTGCGCGTGTTTGCACAGCCGCTCGATGTCCTTGACCGTGTTGCCCGCCGACACGCGCGCGCCGAATTCCGGCCCGCCGATGTACACGGCGTCGGCGCCATGGTTGATGGCCTCGATGCCGATGTCGGCGTCGCGCGCGGGCGAAAGGAGTTCGAGCTGGTGGCTCAGCAGGGACATGGGGCGGGCCTCGGGGAGCCCGCGATTTTACCGGCCGGCCGCCGCCGGCGCCACCGCCGCCCCTTCGATCCCGTGCCGCTTGAGGGCCTCCGCCACGAAGCCGCTCGCCTTCATCTCTTCCACAAAATTGCCGAGCCAGGCATAGGCCTGCGGCCGGCCCTTGGGTACGCCGACCGCCTGCTCGATCACCATGAAGCGGCCGGGCAGGATGCGCACGCCGCCGACGCGCTTCGCGTCTGCTTCGAGCTGCTGCTTCACCCCAGCGGCCACTTCGAGGTTCTGCTTCATGAATTCGTCCACGACGACCGCGGAGGTCTGCGTGCGCACGAGCGTCGCCGCCTTGATCTCGCGGGTGAGGTACAGGTCGTAGGCGCTGCCGCGGCCGACCGCGATGCGTGTGCCGGCCTTGTCGACCTCCTCGTTGCGCTGCACGGGCGAGTTCGCGCGGACCATGTAAGCACCTTCGATGATCACGTAGGGCGTGGTCTGGTCGAAGTCCGCGCTGCGCGCCGGGTCGCGGGCGACGAACCCCACGTCGGCCTTGCCGTCGCGCAGCAGCTCGCTCGTGACGCGCGCACTGTCCACCGTGGTGAACTCCACCGGCACGCCGAGGCGCCTGGCCATTTCTCGCGCGAGGTCCACGGACACGCCGGTGGGCTGCCCGTCCGGCCCGCGCTTGGCGAGCACGGGGTTGCCGTAGTTGATGACGGCACGCAGCTTGGCGGTGGGCGCGGCTTGGGCGGTTGGCGCCGGCGGAGCGCTTGCGCATCCGGCGAGGAGGGTGGCGACGAAGGCGAGGGACAGCAGTTTCTTGTTCATGGCGCGATTGTGCGTTTCGTTAGACTGCGCCGCAATGAAGCCGAAGCGTTATGACGCGATCGATGCGTTGCGGGGCGTGGCCATCCTCTGGATGACGGCCTACCACTTCTGTTTCGACCTGAACCACTTCCGCTTCATCCACCAGGACTTCTACGAGGACCCGGTGTGGACCTGGCAGCGCACCTGCATCCTCAGCCTGTTCCTCTTCTGCGCCGGGCTCGGGCAAGCCGTGGCGGTGGTGCAGGGCCAGACGTGGCCGAGGTTCTGGAAGCGCTGGGCGCAGGTCGCCGGTTGCGCACTGCTCGTCACGATCGGCTCGTACTGGATGTACCCGCGCAGCTTCATCTGGTTCGGCGTGCTGCACGGCATCGCGGTGATGCTGGTGATCGTGCGGCTCACCGCGGGCTGGGGGCCGTGGCTGTGGCTCGTAGGGGCCGTGGCGATCGCGTCGAAGCTCATTGCGCTCGAAGCGTTCGATCACCCGGCCCTCAACTGGGTCGGCTGGGTCACGCACAAGCCGCTCACCGAAGACTACGTGCCGCTCTTCCCATGGCTGGGCGTGATGTGGTGGGGCATGGCCGCGGGCCAGTGGCTGCTGCGCGAGCGGCCGCAATGGGTGCAGCGGCCCGCGCCCGCCGCGTTGAGCTGGCTCGGGCGATGGAGCCTCTCGTGGTACATGGTCCACCAGCCGGTGCTCATCGGCTTGTTGATGCTCGTGCGCAAGGCTGTTTAGTCGGTTTCGGCCTACAAACCGTCGCGCTTCGCGCCCCGTACTTTGGCGGGTCGGCAATGTCGCCGCCAAACCAAGAAGAAGTACCCATGCCAATGATCCCGAAGGGACCTGCGTCGCCGCGCAAGGCCGCGGCCAAGTCTGCCGCCCGCAATACGGACAGCGGGCCGGCCCACGTCGCCGCCGCCGAAGGCGACCCGCCCTCGCGCAAGATGGCCGATACGCAGGCCCTTGCCGCCGCGATGCCCTTCAACCCCACCAAGCCGGGCGAACACGGCTTCGCCAACGGCGTGCAGCCGCAGCAGGGCGCCAGCGTGCAGCCGCCGTCGACGCTACCGACGGCCAGCACGCTCAGCGAAGGTGCGATGTCCGAGAAGGTCGGCAGCCAGGCCATCCCCGGCCTGAACGCCACCACTGAGCCGCTGGACCGCGTGCGCGTCGATTCCTCCGGCCGCGCGCTCACCACCAACATGGGCGTCGCGATCGCCGACAACCAGGACTCGCTGAAGTACGGCACGCGCGGGCCCGTGCTGCTGGAAGACTTCATCCTGCGCGAGAAGATCACGCACTTCGACCACGAGCGCATCCCCGAACGCATCGTCCACGCGCGCGGCTCGGCGGCGCATGGCTTCTTCGAGTGCTACGAGCCGCTCAGGGACATCACGAAGGCCGCGCCTTTCCGCCAGGCGGGCAAGCGCACGCCGGTGTTCGTGCGCTTTTCCACCGTGCAGGGCGAGCGCGGCTCCAAGGACACCGCGCGCGACGTGCGCGGCTTCGCGGTGAAGTTCTACACCGACGAAGGCAACTGGGACCTCGTGGGCAACAACATCCCGGTGTTCTTCATCCAGGACGCGATGAAGTTCCCGGACCTCGTCCACGCCGTCAAGCCGGAGCCGCATCACCAGATGCCGCAGGCGGCGAGCGCGCACGACACGTTCTGGGACTTCGTGTCGCTCATGCCCGAGTCCACGCACATGCTGATGTGGGTGATGAGCGACCGCGCCATCCCGCGCAGCTACGCCACGATGCAGGGCTTCGGCGTGCACACTTTCCGCATGGTCAACGAGGCGGGCGAGTCAGTGTTCGTCAAGTTCCACTGGACGCCTATTGCCGGGACGCACTCGCTGGTGTGGGACGAGGCGGTGAAGATCTCGGGGCCGGACCCCGACTACCACCGCCGTGACTTGTGGGAGCGCATCGAGGCGGGCGTGTACCCGGAGTACGAGCTGGGCCTGCAGGTCTTCACGGAAGAAGAGGCGGAGCAGTTCACCTTCGACATCCTCGACGCGACCAAGATCATCCCCGAGGAACTCGTGCCCTTGCGCCCCGTGGGCCGGCTCGTGCTGAACCGCAACCCGGACAACTTCTTCGCCGAGACGGAGCAGGTAGCCTTCTGCACCGCCAACATCATCCCGGGCATCGACTTCAGCAACGATCCGCTGCTGGCCGGCCGCATCCACTCGTACGTCGACACGCAGATCACGCGCCTGGGCGGGCCCAACTTCCACGAGATCCCGATCAACGCGCCGGTCGTGCAGGTCCACAACAACCAGCGCGACGGCTTCCACCGGCAGGCGATCCCGCGCGGGCGCGTGTCTTACGAGCCGAACTCGCTGGCGGGTGGCTGCCCGTTCCAGGCCGGTGCGGCGCAGGGGTTCGTCAGCGTGCCCGCACGCATCGAGGCGCGCGAGGAGCAGGGCAAGGTGCGCGCCAAGCCCGAGAAGTTCGCCGACCACTACACGCAGGCGCGGTTGTTCTTCGAGAGCCAGACGCCGGTGGAGCAGGACCACATCGCCAACGCCTTCCGCTTCGAGCTGTCGAAGGTGACGGTGCCCGCGATCCGCGAGCGCACGGTCGCGATGCTGCGCAATGCGTCGGAGGAACTCGCGAAGAACGTCGCGATGGGCCTGGGCATCGACCCGCTGCCCGACCCGCTGCCGCTCGCGCTGGAGAACCCGCCCGAGCCTGAAGTGGCGAAGTCGCCCGCGCTGTCGCTGCTGTCGCGGCCGGGTGACGGCTCCATTGCGGGCCGCAAGATCGCGCTGCTCGTCGCGCCGGGTGTCGAAGGTGAATCGCTGCAGGCCGTGCAGGCCGCGCTGGTGGAGCAGGGCGCGGTGGCGCGCCTCGTTGGCGGTCGCATCGGGCCGATGAAGACCGCGTCGGGCGAAGTCATCGACGCGGACGCGTCGATGGAGAACGAACCGGGCTTCCTGTTCGATGCGCTCGTGCTGCCCGATGGCGAAGAGGCCGTTGCGGCGCTCGCGCAGGATGGCCACACCGTCGAATTCATCAAGGACCAGTTCCGCCACTGCAAGATGATCCTCGTGCTCGGCGCGTCCGAGCTGCTGATGGCCAAGGCCGGGTTGCCAGTGACCATGGACAAGAGCCAGGCGCAGGGCCGCACCGGACTCACGTTTGCCGCGGCGGCGCAGGCCGATGCGGCGGTTGCGCAGTTCATCGCGGATGTGGCCAAGCACCGCCACTTCGGCCGCGAGATGGACCCGCCGTTGATCTAGGAGGAACCGGAATGATCGAAGTGACCGACAAGGACGCGGTGGAACTGCTGGATGCGGACCACATCGCCGTGAAGCACCTGTTCGTGGAGTACGCGCGCATGGCCGTGTCCGGCATGGACGAAGCGGGTGAGCGCCGCTCGCTCGCGATGCAGATCTGCGACGAGCTCACCGTGCATGCGCAGATCGAAGAGGAGATCTTCTATCCGGCGCTGCGGGGTGTGCCGGATGCGGGCGAGCTGCTGGACGAAGCCGAGTCCGAACACGCCGAAGCGAAGCAACTCATCGCGCAGATCCAGGCCGAGCGCGCGGCGGGCGAGACGATGGACGAGCTCGTCTCGAAGCTGGCGACGTCCGTGGAGCACCACGTGAAGGAGGAGCGCTGCTACCTGTTCGCGAAAGCCAAGGCTGCGCGCGGCGTGGACCTCGCGGCGCTCGGTGAGCAGATGCGGGAACGCCAGCAGCAGCTGCAGGGGCAGGGGCAGGCAAAGAAAAAGCGGCCCGCGGGCCGCTGAAGGCATGGATGCCGGGTCGAGCCCGGCATGACAGCCTCGTTATTCGACCTTCGCCTTCTGCCGCAGCTCGTCCTGGAACTTCGCCAGCTTCTGCTGCTGCAGCTGTTGCGCGATCTGCGGCTTGACGTCATCGAGCTTCGGAAGCTGCGCCTCGCGCGTGTCTTCCAGCTTGATGACGTGCCAGCCGAACTGGGACTTCACGGGGGCCTCGGTGACCTGGCCCTTGTTCAGCTTGATCAGCGCCTGCGCGAACTCGGGCACGTAGCTGTTCGGCGTGGCCCAGTCGAGGTCGCCGCCGTTGGCGCCGGACCCCGGGTCCTTCGACTGCTTCTTGGCGATGTCCTCGAACTTCTGGCCCTTCTTCAGGTCCGCGATGATCTTCTTGGCCTCGTCTTCCTTCTCCACGAGGATGTGGCGGGCGCGGTATTCCTTGCCGCCGTTGGCCGCCGCGAACTTGTCGTATTCGGCCTTGATCTCGGCGTCGGTGACGGGGTTCTTCTTCTGGAAGTCGGCGAACAGCTCGCGGATCAGGATGGTCTGGCGGGCCAGCTCCATCTGCGCCTTGTAGTCGTCGTTGGCGTCCAGGCCGCGCTTCTGCGCTTCCTGCATGAAGATCTCGCGGGCGATGACCTCGTCCTTCAGCTGGCCGTCCATCTCGGCGGAGACCGGGCGGCCGGCCTTGGCCAGCTGCTGCTTGAGCATCTCGACGCGGGTGGTCGGCACGGGCTTGCCGTTGACGATGGCGATGTTCTGCGCGTGGGCGCAGAAGGCTGCGGCAGCGGCGGCCGCGATGAGGATCTTCTTCATGGAGGGTTCCAGCTCAGGGGGGAGGTTGCAGCGTCTCGATCGCCAGGGCATGCAGGCCCCGGTCGATGAACGGGCGCAGCGCATCATACACAAGGCGGTGGCACGCCACCTTGGCCTTGCCGGCGAAGAGCGGCGAGGCGATGCGCACGCGGAAATGGGTGCCGAAGCCGGTGCCGTCGGCGCCGGCGTGGCCTGCGTGCTGCCAGCTCTCGTCGATCACTTCGACGGAGGTCGGCGCCAGCGTCTCGTCGAGGCGGGCGCGCAGGGCGTCCACGGTGATGCCGGTGCCCACGGTCATGCGTCGGGCGTGTCCGGCTTCATGTAGCGGCCCAGGTAGAACGCCTGGCCCACGACGAACAAGGCCATCAGCCCCAAGCCGCCGAACAGCTTGAATTTGACCCACGTCGCCGTCTCGAAGCTGTACGCCACCCACAGGTTCAGCACGCCCATGACGGCGAAGAACGCGATCCAGCTCCAGTTCATCACGCGCCAGGCGTCGTCCGGCAGCTCCATCTGCGAGCCCATGAGCGTCTTGAGCAGGTTCTTGCGGAAGAACAGCTGGCCCGCCATGAGCGTGGCGCCCATCACCCAATAGAGCACCGTGGGCTTCCACTTGATGAACGTCTCGTCGTGCGCGAGGATGGTCGCGCCGCCGAACACGAGGATGATGCCCAGGCTCACCCACTGCATCGGCTCCACCTTGCGCGTGGTGGCCCACACGTAGACGATGGTGGCCACCTGCGCCGCCATGGCCACGCCGGTGGCGACGTAGATGCCCCAGAACTGGAAGGCGGCGAAGAAAAGGACGATCGGGAAGAAGTCGAGGAAAAGCTTCATTGCCCCCTATTGTCCCTCGGGCTTGAAGTCCAGCGAGGCCGAGTTCATGCAATACCGCAGCCCCGTGGGGCCGGGGCCGTCGTCGAAGACATGGCCGAGGTGGGCGCCGCACTGCGCGCAGACGGTCTCGGTGCGAACCATCCCGTGGCTGGTGTCCCGGATCTCCTTGATGGCACCCGGCACCGCTTGGTTGAAGCTGGGCCAGCCGCAGCCCGCGTCGAATTTCGTGTCGCTGTCGAAGAGCTTGGCGCCGCAGCAGATGCAGTGGTAGCTGCCGTCCGCCCACACCCGTTCATACTTTCCGGTAAACGGCCGCTCCGTGGCGGCACGGCGCGTCACCTGGAAGGCGCCCGCCTCGGCGCCCTTGGCGGCGAGCAGGGCCTTCCACTCGTCGTCGCTCTTCTGGACCGGGAAAAGTGCGTCGTTCTTCATGCCGGCATTTTGCCCCCCTGTCAGTTCTGACAGTGTTGCAAGGGCTTACGGGTCCGGATAATCGTTACGGAAGAAGTACGGAGCAGTTCCCATGTCCATGATCCACGCCAGCGAGCAGCCTGCCTACCAAGCCAACCCGGCGGCCCGCCCCGAGTTCGACGTTTCCGACATCGTCGTCACGCCGCTGCATGGCGCCGCCGAGATCGCCTCGGTGCTGCACCTGCGCGACGAGATCGACCTGTCCGTGCACACGCGCGGCGGCGTGGAGCAATTCCTTTCGCTCGAAAAAAAAGAGATGAATTCGGGGTGGTGGTCGGTTTCGACCTGGACGGAGAGCGCATCGGCACCATCCGCATCGTCCCTCTCGGCCTGGGCCTGACGCTCACCGAGCAGCTGCTGGACACCCTTGCCGGCACCGTCCCGCCGCCGCGGCCGGGCGAATGGGAGGTCGGGCGCCTGGTGCTGGCGCCCGCCTGGCGCGGCGACGTCGAGGTGCTGCGCCACTGCCTGCAGGTCGGCCTGGAACATGTCTGCTCGCTGGCCCGCATCGACGCCCTCTACGGCACATGCACCCATGCGCTCAGCCGCCTCTACCGCCGTTTCGGCTACTCCGTGATCGCCCGCGACGTGTGCTTGCCCGGGACCGAGAAGGTCTATACCCTCATCCGCGGGGACTGCGCCACCGTGGCCGCCGCGGTGGGGACGCGCTCTGCCGTTGCCCGGCCCCAATAAGGCGAACGTTGTGACCTCCATCCGTACCTGGCCCGCGCGACTGTTCGCGTACTACCGCGCCTACCACCAGCCCAGCCCGCTGCTGCTGCGCTACATCTGCCTGTTTGGGCTGGTCGGCTACCCCCTGCTGTACCTGCTGCGCTTCGTCAAGGGCGGCACCGGCTACGACGACTTCTGGCTGCGCCTGGCCGTGGTCGCGTCACTGCTCGTGCTGCTGCTGCGCGACCTGTGGCCGAAGGCGCTGAAGGCGTACTACCTGCACTTCTCCTACTTCGCTGTCACCTTCGCCCTGCCGTTCCTCTTCGTCTTCACGTCGCTGAAGAACGGCGGCGGCCCGGCGGCAGTCGGCAACACCTTCATGGCGGTTTTCCTGCTGATCCTGCTGGCGGACTGGCGCAACGTCATCGTGATGCTCGCAGCGGGCATCGGGCTGGCTGCACTTGCGTACGCGGTGCTGGACCCGGCGCCCCGGCTGCCGATGGACTACGTCGCACGCCTGCCGGTGCTGCTCGTCGGCGTGGTGGGCGGCAGCCTCTTCAAGTTCGCGCTGGAGGAGGCCACGGCCGAGCGGGTGCGGCAGGCGTACGCGTCGCTGGCCGGCTCCATCGCCCACGAGATGCGCAACCCGATGGCGCAGGTGCGCCACAGCCTGGAGAACATCCGGCAGGCGCTGCCGCTGCCGAGCCTGAACGCGCAGACGCACCTCGTCGACGGCCGGGCCGTGGACCAGCTGTACCGGCACGTGGCGCACGGCGAAATGGCCGTCAAGCGCGGGTTGCAGGTCATCGCGATGACGCTGGACGAGGTGAACGCCAAGCCGCTGGACGCGAGCCGGCTGGGATGCCTGTCGGCAGGCGACGCCTGCAGCAAGGCCGTGGAAGAGTACGGGTACGCGAACGAGCACGAGCGAGCGAGCGTGCAGCTGCACGTGCGAGAGGACTTCTTCTTCCGCGGCGACGAGACGGCCTTCGTCTTCGTGCTGTTCAACCTGTTGAAGAACGCGCTGTATTACCTGCCGGCATCGCCGGGCCTGCGCATCGAGGTCACGGTCGCGGGCGGCGAGATCCGCGTGCGCGACACCGGCCCGGGCATCAAGCCGGATGTGCTGGCGCGGCTCTTCCAGCCCTTCCGCACCAGCGGCAAGGCGGGCGGCACCGGCCTGGGGCTGTCGTACTGCCGCCGCGTGGTGGCCGCTTTCGGCGGCACGATCCGCTGCGACTCCGTGGAAGGCAGCCACACCGAATTCACGCTGGCTTTCCCGGTCGTGGCCGGCGAGGAGCTGCGCGCCAAGCAGGCCGAGGCCACCGCGCAGGCACGCCGCGTCTTTGCCGACCGCCGCGTGCTGGTGGTGGAGGACGATGCCGCGATCCGCGCCGCCACGCGCCTGAAACTCCTGGAGCTGTGCTGCGTCGTGCGCGAGGCCGCCGACGGCGTGGAAGCGATGCAGGCCCTGCAGTCGGGCACCTACGACCTGGTGCTTGCCGACCTCAACATGCCGCGCATGGACGGCTACGAGCTGGCGGACGCGCTGCGCAGCGGCCGCGCGCCGGCCAACCGCGGCACCTGCCTCGTCGCGTACACGAGCGAGCCGCCGCACCTGGCCCGCGTCAAGACGCAAAGTGCCGGCTTTGACGGTTTCGTCTCCAAGCCGAGCGACCAGGCGACGCTGGTTCGCGTGCTGTGCGACGCCATGGCGGCGCGCGAAGCATCGCGCGGCCGCGGCAAGGGCTGGCTCAGCGGCCGGCGCTTCCTGCTCGCCGACGACAACGCCTACAACCGCGCGGCGGTCGGCGGCTACCTGCGCCACGCGGGTGCGCAGGTGGTGGAGGTGGGCAGCGGCGACGCGGCGCTGCGCGAGCTCGCGGGCGTGGACCTGTTCGACGTGGTGCTGCTGGACATCCACATGCCCGTGCTGGGCGGCATCGAGACGGCGCGTGCCATCCGCGGCGCCGACATCGCGCAAAGCTCGGTCCCGCTGCTCGCGATCACGGCCCATGCCGACCCCGCGCTGGTCGCGGCCGGTCGCGAGGCCGGCTTCGGCGACTTCATCCTCAAGCCGGTGGAGGCGCCGCTGCTGCACGAGAAGCTCGCGATGCTGATGGGCGTGGAGCCGCCGCAGCGAGCGGCTCCGGCCGCGCCGCCCGCACCCGCGGGGGCGCTCCTGGACGAGAATCGGCTCATGGGCTACGTGCGCATCGGCATGCTGGACGAACTGGTCGAGGAGTTCCTTCCCGAGATCGACCGGCTGGTGGACCGCCTGCAGGACGCTGTCGACAGCGGCGACCTGCAGGAAGCGATCGACGGCCTGCACTCGCTGGTGGGCATGAGCGGCGAGGCGGGCGCGCAGGCGCTCTACCGCCACGCGCGCCAGACCTACATCCCGATGCTCGAACAGCACGTGTGGCCCGCGTCGGCCGAGTGGCTGCCGCGCATCCGCGAACTCGCCGGCCAGACCGGCACGGCGCTTCGGGAGTGGGCGGCCGAGGCTCGCAGCCGCGCATGACGGAGGTTGCGCCGCCGGCCAGCCGGCACGCCGTGGCCGTCCTCTTCGTCGACGACGACCCCGTCTCGCGCAAGATCTTCGCGCGGATGTACGCCGACGAGTTCACCATCGTCACGGCGGAGAGCGCGGCCGAGGCGCTGGACGTGCTTGCCGCGGGCGCCCACGAATTCGCGGTGCTGGTCACCGACTACCGCATGCCGGAGCGCGACGGCATGAAGCTGCTGCGCGCCGTGCAGCGCGACCACCGCCACGTCATCCGCCTGCTCGCGACGGCGTACGCGGAGAAGCACGTCGCGATCGAGGCGGTCAACGACGCGAAGGTGCTGCGCATCCTGGAGAAACCGCTCGACCCGGCCCAGACGCGGGCCGCCCTGCACGAGGCGGTGGCGCTGTACCGCGCGCAGAGCCTCGAACGCGCGATGAACGAGCGCCGCGCGGCGGCCCTGCGCGAGACGCTGGGCTTCCTCGCGCACGAGCTGAACACCCCGCTCGTCACGGTGCGCGGCTCGGTCGCGAGCATCGCCTCGCGTTACCTGCCGCCGAAGCCGGGCGACCCCCCCGGCGTGGCCTGCTTCACGGAGCACGAGCCGGGCGAGCTGCTGGCGGCGCTCGAACGCGCGGAGCGCCGCGCGCTGTATTGCCAGTCGCTCGTGTCCACGTTCGTGCAATCGGCGCGCGACGCCTACCCCGGCGCGGTGCCGCAGCAGGTGGCCGCGTCGCAGCTGGTGGAGGCGCTGCTCGACGAATTCCCGTTCGAGCGCGACGAGCGCGCGATCGTCACCCGCCAGGTCTCGAAGGACTTCGCGCTGCCCGGCCGCAGGGACCTGCTCTACCTCGTGCTGTGCACCCTCACCAAGAACGCGCTCATCGCGCTGCGCGGGCGGCACGGGCCGCGGCTGGTGATCGACATCGGCGAGGAGCCCGGCGGCCAGCGGCGGCCTTGCATCGACTTCATCGACAACGGGCCGGGCATACCGCCCGACGTCCTTGCCAAGCTCACGCGCGAGCCGGTGACCACGCGCGCGGAGCAGGGCGGCAACGGCATGGGCCTGATGTTCTGCCGGCGCGTCATGGAATCCATCGGCGGCGGCATCGAGATCCAGTCGACGCCCGGCGCGGGCGCCACCGTCACGCTCTACTTCAAGAATTCCTAGCGGGCCCCGGCACCGACCAGTGCTGGCGCGCGCCGCTGAACCACTCCAGCAGCAGCCGGGGCAGCGACCGCTGCTCCAGCACGCCGGCGCGCGCCATGATGGGCCGCATCAGCCGCAGCGCCTCGCCGACCCGGTAGAACGGGATGTTGGCGTAGAAGTGGTGCACGAGGTGGCAGTCGCCCGCGTCCCACCAGAAAGCCAGACGCGTGAGCGGGCCCGTGCGGTAGAAGGTTCCCACCCACAGCGGGTTGCCACGCTCCAGGTCGAAGTGCTCGAGCACGATGCGCATGGTGTTGATGGGCGGCGTGACCAGCACGAAGGGCAGCAGGTAGCCCAGCACGACGAAGCGCCAGTCCCACGCGAGGCTGGCCGCGGCCGTGGCGAAGAGGGCCAGGCGCGTGCCGCGCTCCCAGCGGTCGCGCGCCGGGTCGGCCCGCTTGACGGCGGTGGCGGCGTCGGAGCGCCCCAGCGCCGCCGTCTTGCCGCCGAGGAAGAACGAGCGGTAGACCACCACCAGCGGCGAGGCATAGGCCAGGCGCTTGAGAGGCGTGTCGATGCCCATCTTGTACAGCTCGGAGTCGTCCTCCGTGCCCAGCGCGCGGTGGTGCGTGAGGTGCTGCTTCTCGTAGACCGCGGCCCGCACGAGCGTCGGCCACACGAGGATGGAGCCCAGCACCCAGCGCAAGCGCGGCGCGAACAGCTTGCGGTGCACGAACGCGTCGTGGTTGATGAAGGCCATCACCAGGACCAGGTCGCCCTGGACGATGAGCGCCACCCACCACAACACGTCGCGCACGCTGCCGGTGGCGAGGTGCCAGGCGCAGGCCAGGAAAAGCAGGGGGGCGCCGAAGATGGCCAGTGCGTCGAGGAAGAGGTTGCCGCGGTGCAGGCGGGCGAGCTGCTCGGTCCCGAGCTCCTGCACGATCTGCGCGCGCGCGGCGCGCAACTGGCCCGTCGGTTGTGGATCCATCGCTGTCGCTCCCCGGTCACTGCTGGCGTGAAAGGATACCGGATACGGGGTGCACCCTGTCAGTTCCGACAGTAGGCATTTCGGCTGAAGCTGTCTAAAGTGCCGCCAGTCCATGCCAGCCCAAGCCACCCCGGCCGCGCCGCTGCGCCGCCTCGCCCCGCTCATACGTGCTGCCCACCCGCGCGCGCAGCTCGGCGCGATCGAGGGTGCGGAGACGGGCCTGCCCGGCTTTCGCGTCCTGCTTCCCAACGGCGTGGACGTGGTGGTGGGCGTGGACATCGACCTGCCCGCGGTACTGTTCGAGGTCGTGCGCCTGTACGTGGGCGACGAGGTGTCGAAGTACGACTTCGAGCACTTCTGCACACGGGGCTTCGCGGGCACGAGCAAGCTGTCGATGGACGCGGTGCTGCAGGTCCTGTGCAGTTACGCGGGGCTCGTGCCGGTCTAGGTTTAGCATTCGCTCCTGCAGTCGAACACAAGAGGAGCTTCCCATGCTGGGCCTGATGCAGAGCCAACCCCTTTTGATCTCGTCCCTGATCGAGTTCGCCGAAAGGCACCATGGCGACGGCGAGATCGTCTCGCGCCGCGTCGAGGGCGACATCCACCGCTACACGTGGCGTGACGTCGCGCGGCGCGCCAAGCAGGTCGCGCGCTCGCTCGACGGCATGAGCCTGCTGTTCTCCGACCGCGTGGCCACGCTGGCGTGGAACGGCTACCGCCACCTGGAGCTGTACTTCGGCGTGTCGGGCTCCGGGCGGGTCCTTCACACCATCAACCCGCGCCTGCACCCCGACCAGATCGCGTGGATCGCCAACCACGCCGAGGACCAGGTGCTGTGCTTCGACCTCACTTTCCTGCCGCTGGTGCAGGCGATCCATGCGAAGTGCCCCACGATCAAGTCGTACGTCGCCCTGTGCGACGCGGACCGGCTGCCCAAGGACAGCGGCATCCCGGGCCTGATGGCTTACGAGAGCTGGATCGGCGGCCAGCCCACCGACTACGACTGGCCGAAGTTCGACGAGAACTCGGCGTCGAGCATGTGCTACACGAGCGGCACCACGGGCAACCCCAAGGCCGCGCTCTACAGCCACCGCTCCACCCTGCTGCATGCGTACGCCGCTGCCTTGCCGGACGTGATGTGCCTGTCGGCGCGCGACTCGGTGCTGCCGGTGGTGCCGATGTTCCACGTCAACGCCTGGGGTATCCCGTATTCGGCCGCGCTCACCGGCTGCAAGCTCGTTTTCCCGGGCGCGTCGCTCGACGGCAAGTCGGTGTACGAGCTGATCGAGGCCGAGAAGGTGACCTATGCCGCCGGCGTGCCCACCGTCTGGCAGATGCTGCTCGGCCACATGAAGCCGGCCGGCCTGCGCTTCTCGACGCTCAGGCGCACGGTCATCGGCGGCAGCGCCTGCCCGCCGGCGATGATCAACGCCTTCCAGGAGGACTACGGCGTCGAGGTGCTCCATGCGTGGGGCATGACCGAGATGAGCCCGCTCGGTACGCTGTGCACCTTGAAGAACAAGCACCTGGACATGGCGCCCGACGAGCGGATGAAGATCCGGCTGAAGCAGGGCCGTGCGATCTTCGGCGTGGACATGAAGATCGTGGGCGACGACGGCAAGGAGCAGCCGTGGGACGGCAAGGCCTACGGCGACCTGCTGGTCAAGGGCCCCTGGGTGGTGCGCGAATACTTCAAGGGCGAGGGAGGTGACCCGCTGGAGTATCAGAATGGGGTGGGCTGGTTCCCGACCGGCGACGTCGCGACGATAGACCCTGACGGCTACATGCAGATCACCGACCGCAGCAAGGACGTCATCAAGTCCGGCGGCGAGTGGATCAGCTCCATCGACATCGAGAACATCGCCATGGCACACCCCGCTGTGCAGATGGCCGCCTGCGTCGGCATGCCGCACCCGAAGTGGGACGAGCGGCCGATCGTCGCCGTGGTGAAAAAGCCGGGCACGAACGTGACGCGCGAGGAGCTGCTGGACTTCTTCAAGGGCAAGACCGTCGCCAAGTGGCAGATCCCGGACGACATCGTTTTCGTGGACGCCATCCCGCTGGGCGCGACCGGCAAGATGCTCAAGACCCGCCTGCGCGAGCAGCTGAAGGACTACAAGCTGCCGAGTTGACCCTCTGTCGCCTGCGCGATAGGTAAGGTGCGGCTTCAGGGCAATCCCTGAAGTTGCACTGCACCAAACACTTGTAACCTGCGCGCTGTTCCTCAAAACCCAGGAGACAGCGATGAAGTTTGCGATGAAGTTGGTGGCGGCCTCCGTGATGTGCGCGGCCGCGGGCGTGGCAATGGCGCAGAAGGGCGAGACGGTGAAGATCGCCTTCATGGACCCGCTGTCGGGCCCGTTCGCCAACGTGGGCCAGAACCAGCTGCGCGGCTGGCAGATGGTGGCCGAGAAGCTCAATGGCAAGAACCCCGCGGGCGTGAAGTTCGAGGTGGTCGGCTTCGACAACAAGGGCACCCCGCAGGAAAGCCTGAACACCGTGAAGGCGGCCATCGACCAGGGCTTCCGCTACATCACGCAGGGCAACGGCTCCGGCGCCGCGTGGGCCATCCTGGACGCCGTGAACAAGCACAACGAGCGCAACCCCGGCAAGGAGGTCGTGTACCTCAATTACGCCGCCGTGGACCCCGCGCTGACCAACGCGCCCGAGAAGGATGGCGCCCCGGGCTGCAGCTTCTGGCACTTCCGCCTCGACGCCGACACGTCGATGAAGATGGAGGCGCTGACCTCCTTCATGAAGGACCAGCCGTCCATCAAGAAGGTATACCTGATCAACCAGAACTACGCGCACGGCCAGCAGGTCAGCAAGTACTTCAAGGACGCGATGAAGCGCAAGCGCCCCGACGTGCAGATCGTGGGCGACGAGCTGCACCCGCTGGGCCAGGTGAAGGACTTCGCGCCGTACGTCGCCAAGATCAAGGCCGCGGGCGCCGACACCATCGTCACCGGCAACTGGGGCACCGACATGACCCTGCTGGTGAAGGCCATGAACGACGCCGGCATGAAGACGCCGCTGTACGCCTACTACGCCGGCGTGAGCGGCACGCCCACGGCGCTGGCGGCGGGCAAGGACCTCGAGGTGTACGGCGTGTCGTACAACCACTCCAACCCCACCGGCGAGATCCGCCAGATCGTCGACGAGTTCAAGAAGAAGTTCAACGACGACTACTACACCTACGCCAGCTACAACGGCATCAACCTGCTGGCCGGCGCGATGGCCAAGGCCAAGTCCACCGACCCCGTCAAGGTGGCGCGCGCGATGGAAGACCTCACCGTCAAGAGCTTCGCGGGCGACGTGAAGATGCGCGCCTCCGACCACCAGCTGCAGCAGACGATGTACATCACCAAGTGGCAGAAGGTGGACGCCAAGAACAACTACTCGGTGGAGAACACCGGGTACACGTTCGTTCCGGTCAAGCAGATGGACCCGTACGTCTCCAGCACGCCCACCAGCTGCCAGATGAAGCGGCCCTCCGGCGCCTGAAAACCGACCTGACCTGAAGCCGGGGCGACAGTTCCCCGGCTTTTTTTTGGCTATTCTTCGCCGCCATGGAATTCTTCTCCATCTCGATGTTGAACGGCATCAGCTACGGGCTGCTGCTGTTCATGCTCAGCTCGGGCCTCACGCTGATCTTCAGCATGATGGGCGTGCTCAATTTCGCGCACGCCAGCTTCTACATGCTGGGGGCGTATTTCGCGTACACCACCACGCAGCTGGTGGGGTTCTGGCCGGCCCTCGTGGTCGCCCCGCTGCTCGTGGCGGCGCTGGGCGCGCTGTTCGAGAAGTACTGCCTGCGGCGCGTGCACAAGTTCGGGCACGTGCCGGAACTGCTCATCACCTTCGGCCTGTCGTTCATCATCCTGGAGATGGTGCAGCTGGTCTGGGGCACGAGCTCGGCGGACTACCGCATCCCGCCGGAGCTGACCGGGCCGCTGTTCCACATCTACGGCACGCAATTCCCCATCTATCGCGGCTTCATGATGCTGGTGGCGATGGTGATGCTGCTGGCGGTGTGGCTGCTGCTCACGCGCACGCGGGTCGGCCTCGTGATCCAGGCGGCGCTCACGCACCCCGAAACGGTGGAGGCGCTGGGGCACAACGTGCCGCGCGTCTTCATGCTCGTGTTCGGCGGCGGCTGCGCGCTGGCGGCGCTGGCGGGCGTGATCGGTGGCAATGCCTTCGTCACGGAGCCGGGCATGGCGGCGACGGTGGGGTCGGTGATCTTCGTCGTCGTGGTTGTGGGCGGGATGGGGTCGCTGGCGGGTGCGTTCGTCGCGTCGCTCCTGATCGGCATCATCCAGACGTTCGCCGTGGGCGTGGACGCATCGCTCATGAGCGGGCTGAACGCCATCGGCTTCAACATCACGCCGGAGACCTTCGGGTTTCCGCTGTGGAAACTCAAGGTGGCGCAGGTCGCGCCGATCCTGCCCTATGTGTTCCTCGTGCTGATGCTGATCTTCCGCCCCAAGGGCCTGCTCGGGACGCGGGAGGGTTGAGCCGATGAAAACCCACTACGAATTCAAGCCGTACAACGTCGGGCGCTGGGTCGTCTGGAGCCTGTTCGCACTCGTGCTCGCGGTGGCGCCGCTGATCTTCACGAGCGGCCTCGCGCAGACGATGCTGTCGCAGATGGGCATCGCGATCATCGTCTGCCTCTCGTACAACATGCTCCTGGGGCACGGCGGCATGCTGAGTTTCGGGCACGCCGTGTACAGCGGCATGGGCTCGTTCCTCGCCATGCACACGCTGAACATGATCAGCAAGGGTTCGCTGCCCCTTCCGGTGAGCCTGCTGCCGCTGGTGGGCGGCGTGTCGGCGCTGCTGTTCGCAGTGCTGTTCGGCTACGTCACGACCAAGAAGGCCGGGACGCCGTTCGCGATGATCACGCTGGGCATCGGCGAGCTGGTGTGGGCCATGTCGCTGATGTTCCCCGAGTTCTTCGGCGGCGAGGGCGGCATCTCCGGCAACCGCGTGGCGGGCCCCAAGCCCCTGGGCATCACCTTCGGGCCGCAGATCCAGCTGTATTACCTGATCGCGATCTACACGTTCATCTGCACCGCGCTGATGTTCGCCTTCACGCGCACGCCGCTGGGCCGCATGCTCAACGCCGTGCGCGACAACCCCGAGCGCGTGGAGTTCGTGGGCTACGACACGCAGCGCGTGCGCTACCTCGCGTTCATGATTTCCGCGTTCTTCGCGGGGATCGCGGGCGGGCTGGGCGCGCTGAACTTCGAGATCGTGACGTCGGAGGTCGTGAGCGGCAACCGCTCCGGTGCGTACCTGCTCTTCACCTTCCTCGGCGGCGCGACGTTCTTCTTCGGGCCCATCATCGGCGGCGTGCTGATGGTGCTGGCGGGCGTGCTGCTGTCGGAGCTCACGAAGGCGTGGCTGCTGTACCTGGGCCTCGTGTTCCTCTTCATGGTGATGTATGCGCCGGGCGGCATAGCGAGCCTCATCATGATGAACCTGCGGGTGGCGGCCTTCGGGCGGCTGAAGGAGCTGTGGGTGAGTTACCTCGCCCTTGGCGCGACGGCGCTGCTCACGCTGCTGGGCGCGGCGGCCGTCATCGAGATGGTCTACCACATCAAGCTGAACGCGGCGCTCGGCTCGGAGCTGAAGTTCATGGGCGCGACGCTCGACTCCAACGGCGTGAACAGCTGGTTCGGCGCGATCTTCGTCATCGTCACCGGCATCGCGCTCTTCGAGCTGACGCGAAGGCACTTCAAGCGGCAATGGGGCGAGATCCAGGAATACATCGAGAAAGAGATGAAGCGGAGGGAGACGCTGTGAGCGCCGTCGCACTGGAACTGAAGGACTTGCGCAAGTCCTTCGGCAAGACCGAGATCATCCGTGGCGCCAACCTCGCGGTGAACCAGGGCGAGCGCGTTGCGGTGATCGGGCCGAACGGCGCGGGCAAGTCGACGCTGTTCAACCTGATTTCCGGCCGTTTCGCGCCCACGAGCGGCGAAGTCCTCCTCAACGGCCAGCGCATCGACGGCAAGAAGCCGTTCGAGATCAACCGCATGGGCTTGTCGCGCAGCTTCCAGATCACCAACATCTTCCCCAAGCTGTCGGTGTTCGAGAACCTGCGCTGCGGCGTGCTGTGGAGCCTGGGCTACAAGTACAGCTTCTGGAAATTCCTCGCCGACCTCGACGACGCGAACGACCGCGCCGAGGAGCTGATGGACATGATCCGCCTGCACAAGAAGCGCGACGTGCTGGCCATGAACCTCACCTACGCGGAGCAGCGTGCGCTGGAGGTGGGCATCACCATCGCCGGCGGCGCCAACGTGATCCTGCTGGACGAGCCCACCGCGGGTATGAGCCGGCCCGAGACCAAGCGCTTCATCGAGCTGATCAAGGAAGTGACCGTGGGCAAGACGCTGCTGACGGTGGAGCACGACATGGGCGTGGTGTTCGGGCTCGCGGACCGCATCGCGGTGGTGGTGTACGGTGAGGTCATCGCCTTCGACACACCCGAGAACGTGCGCGCGAACCAGAAGGTGCAGGAGGCCTACCTCGGCTCCTCCGTCGCCGACCAGCAGGCGGGGGGCCACTGATGGAGCCGATCCTCAAGATCAACGACCTGCATGCGTACTACGGCAAGAGCCACGTGCTGCACGGCGTGCATTTCGACGTGGGGCAGGGCGAGATCGTCGCGCTGCTCGGGCGCAACGGCAGCGGGCGCTCGACCACCGCGAAGGCCATCATGGGCATGGTGGAGTGCACCGGCGTCGTGGACTGGCGCGGCCAGCACATCATGGGCCGCAAGCCCTACGAGATCGCACACATGGGGCTAGGCTACGTGCCGGAGAACCGCGACATCTTCCCCAAGCTCACCGTGCACCAGAACCTGATGCTCGGGCAGAAGTCGGCCAAGCAGAAGGGCCGCTGGTCATTCGACGACATGTACGAGATGTTCCCGCGGCTGCGGGAGAGGCAGCACACCGAGGCGGGTGTGTTGTCAGGTGGCGAGCAGCAGATGCTCACGCTGTGCCGCACGCTGATGGGCGACCCGGACCTGATCATCATCGACGAGCCGACCGAGGGCCTGGCGCCGAAGATCGTGGAGCTCGTCGGCGAGTACCTGCAGAAGCTGAAAGCGCGTGGGATTTCGGTGCTGCTGATCGAGCAGAAGCTGACGATCGCGATGTCGATCAGCGACCGCGCCCTCGTGATGGGGCACGGCAGCATCGTCTTCAGCGGCACGCCGCAGACGCTGAAGGACGATGCCTATGTGCGCAAGGAGTGGCTGGAGGTCTGAGCCGGCCCCCTCTCCCCCGGGATGCGCGCCCAGGCGCATAATGTGCATGGTTTGCTGATTCCGTACACATCATGCGCACTAACATCGTCATCGACGACGAACTCCTCGACGCCGCCATGAAAGCCGGCCCTTTCAGCACCAAGAAGGACGCTGTCGAGGCTGGGTTGCGCTTGCTTGCACGCCAGGCGGCCTATCGCGAAATCCTCGCGTTGCGGGGCAAGCTGCGGTGGGACGACGCGCCAAAGGCGGCCGGCCTCATGGTCTCCGAGCCGCGCCCGGCGTACGGTGCCGCGAAGGCGCCGGCGAAGCGCAGGAAATGATCCTCGTCGACTCCTCGGTCTGGATCGATTTCTTCAACGGCCAGCCCGGGCCGGCCGAGGAGCGGCTGGCGGAATTGCTGCAGGACGGCGGTGCGCCGCTGGGCGTTGCGGACCTGGTGCTCTTCGAGGTCCTGCGCGGCTTTCGCCACGAACAGGACTTCCAGGCGGCGCGGCGGGCGCTGCACGCGCTGCCCATCGTCGAGATCGGCGGCGAGGACAACGCCTTGCGCGCCGCCCACCACTACCGCGCGCTACGCGCGGCGGGCGTCACGGTGCGCAGCCCCGTCGACGTGATGCTGGCCAGCTATTGCATCGAGCACGACCACGCGCTGCTGCATGGCGACCGGGACTTCGATGCGCTGGAGTCGCTGCGGGGCTTGAAGGTCTGGCGGCACTGAGCTCGCCGAGCACCCTGTCGTCACCCTCCGGCAACCTGCGCGCGACGTCCCGCCTGGGCCGCTCGCTCTTCCTGGAGCCTGTCTCGCGCGAGGATCATCGGGATGGCTTCGTGCAGTTTGGCAGGCCAGACGGCAATGTCGGGTGAAGCTTCAGGCCTTTGGTCCCCCTTGTAGGTCTCCTTCAGAAATCGAGGGTACGAGTCGCGCCTCACGAGCGTGTTGATGTCCACCTGAGCCTGCCCGAGTGCCTTGAGCAAGGCGATGTCGTTCTTGGCTTTGACAGCGCTCTCGATCTTTTCACGGGTGCCAGCGGGGATGTTGATCTGGTCCGCGGCGCCCTGCACGATGTACTTCTCGACGAGCTCACGTGCCCTTTCTGCGCGCTCGGCGCGTGGAAGCGCGGCGAGGCCGGCGCAATCTTTCTGGAACTCCAGGTTCTCGGAGCTGAATTCCTTTTTCAGGTACGCCTCGAACTTCGTGCGATTGGCCTCGGACTTGAGCGTGTGGTCCATTGGATAGTTCACGTCGTTCAGCTCGGGTGGCGGGGCAGCCGGGGTTTGCGGTTTGCGGAAGATGCCGGCAATTGCGCTTCCAAACTTCGAGAGCATGCCCAGCAGCTTGCGCGCCGTTCCGGCGGGCTGGGCTTGCACTGCGGCCACCGGCGGGGCAACCGGCACGGCAGCTGCGGTCGCAGGAGGCAGAAGCGGCTGCGCGGCCGGCGTAGCCTCGTTCGCGTGAGAATCCGAAGCGTTCACCTTGGCCCAGAACGCCTGGGTGCTGTTGACGCCCGGCCTGTTACGGACCGCAGCCGACAGGTTCAGGTTGGGCGGGCCGGCCGGCGCGTCGTGCGCCGGGGCTTCAGCCACCTCCGCGGCCTGGGCTGTGTTCGGGCCGGTCGGGGGCGCGACCTGTTCCGCGACCTGCGTGACGCGATGGGCGATGGGACTCACTGGCATTTCGATCTCCGGGAGTTGATGTCTTCAGGTGCTGAGTCACGCAACGGGAGGACCCGTTCCCCCGATCGGAGCGAAGCGGCGAATTTGTCACGGTCGCGCTGGCAATCCGCGCCTCTTGGTGATAGACCGTCACTCTTGTCCCCGCTGCGACAAATGAAATTCGGCGCAGCCGCGCTCCCCCCTAGAATCCGCGAAAGCGAACGACCGTTCTTTTTCTTTCTTCAAAGGAACCGCCATGACGGCTGAATACAAGGTGCACGGCGACGTGGCCGTGATCACGATGAGCAACCCGCCGGTCAACGGCCTGGGCTACGCGGTGCGGCAAGGCATTGCGCAGGGCCTGGAGCAGGCGGCAGCGGACCCGGCTGTGAAAGCGATCGTGATCACCGGCGCCGGCAAGGCGTTCTCGGGCGGGGCGGACATCAAGGAGTTCGGCACGGCCAAGGCGTCGGCGGAACCGAACCTTCTGTCTGTGATTGCCGCGGTGGAAAACTCCACCAAGCCGGTCGTTGCGGCCATCCATTCGGTTGCCATGGGCGGCGGCCTCGAGCTGGCGCTGGGCTGCCACTATCGCATCGCCGCGCCCGGCACGAGCATTGCACTGCCCGAAGTGAAGCTGGGCCTGATCCCCGGCGCCGGCGGCACGGTGCGCCTGCCGCGCGTGCTGGGTGTCGAGCCCGCGCTCAACATGATCGTGAGTGGCGAGCCGGTCAAGAGCGAGATGCTCGCCATGCTGCCGGGCCAGAAGCTGTTCGACCGGATGGCGAAGTCGCCCGAGTCGCTGGCCGAAGAGGCGCTGGCCTATGCGCGTGAAGTGGCGGGCAACAAGACGCACCCGCGCGTGCGCGACCTGCCATGCAAGCACCCGATGGGCGACGCGTACTTCCAGTTCGCGCGCAACATGGTCAAGGGCATGGCGAAAAACTTCCCGGCGCCGGCCAAATGCGTGGACGCGGTGGAGAACGCCACGAAGAAGAAGTTCGACGACGCGTTGGCGACCGAGCGCGAGATCTTCATGAACCTCATGCTCACGCCGGAGTCGCGCGCGCTGCGCCACCTGTTCGTGTCCGAGCGCGCCGCGAGCAAGATCCCCGACGTGCCGGAAGACACGCCGCAGCGCAAGATCGAGAAGGTGGCCGTCATCGGTGCCGGCACCATGGGCGGCGGCATCACGATGAACTTCCTGAACGCCGGCATCCCCGTGACGATGCTGGAGATGAAGCAGGAGGCCATCGACCGCGGCGTCGCGACGATCCGCAAGAACTACGAGGCGCAGGTCAAGAAGGGCAAGCTCAAGCAGGACAAGTACGACACGCGCATGTCGCTGCTCAAGACGACGCTGGACTACAAGGACATCGCCGACGCCGACCTCGTGATCGAGGCCGTGTTCGAGGAGATGGGCGTCAAGCAGAAGGTGTTCGAGACGCTCGACTCCGTGATGAAGCAAGGCGCGATCCTCGCTTCCAACACCTCGACGCTCGACGTGAACAAGATCGCGTCCTTCACCAAGCGCCCGCAGGACGTGGTCGGCCTGCACTTCTTCAGCCCGGCCAACGTGATGAAGCTGCTGGAAGTGGTGCGCGGCGACAAGACCGGCAAGGACGTGATGGCCACGGTGATGACCGTCGCGAAGAAGATCAAGAAGACCGCCGTGGTCTCCGGCGTGTGCGACGGCTTCATCGGCAACCGCATGATCGAGCAGTACAGCCGGCAAGCGGGCTTCCTGCTGGACGAAGGCGCCACGCCGCAGCAGGTGGACAAGGCCATCGAGAAGTTCGGCTTCGCGATGGGCCCGTTCCGCATGGGCGACCTCGCGGGCAACGACATCGGCTGGGCCATTCGCAAGCGCCGCGCGGCCGAGCGCCCGAACATGATCTACAGCCGCACCGCCGACAAGCTGTGCGAGCTGGGCCGCTTCGGCCAGAAGACCGGCGCCGGCTGGTACGACTACAAGGAAGGCAAGCGCGACGCGATCCCGTCCAAGCTGGTCGAGGAGATGATCGTCGAGCACCGCAAGTCGCTGGGGATCGAGCCACGCAAGATCAGCGATGAGGAGATCGTGCAGCGCCTCGTGTTCGCGCTCGTGAACGAAGGCGCGCGCATCGTGGAAGAGGGCATCGCCGCCCGCGCGAGCGACATCGATATGGTCTACATCACGGGCTACGGCTTCCCGATCCATCGCGGCGGCCCGATGCTCTACGCGGACCAGGTGGGCCTCTTCAATGTGGCGCAGGCCATGAAGCGCTTCGCGAAGAACCCGCGCGACGACGCGAAGTTCTGGGAGCCGGCGCCGCTGCTGGCGAAGCTGGCCGCCGAAGGCAAGACGTTCAACTGACGACGTGTTGAAGCGCGCGGTCCTGGCTGTCCTGGCGTTGCTCGCCCTGCTGGTTGCGGCAGTGGCGATCAATACCGTGCGCCAGGGTTCGCGCCAGCTCGACGTGCCGCCTGCGCCGCCGGTGGCCGTCGACGAGAAGGCAGTCGCCGACAAGCTTGCCCAGGCGGTGCGGCTGCGCACGGTTTCGGTCCGCGAGGACCCGAAGGCCAACGAAGCCGAGTTCCGCAAGCTGCACGAGCTTCTGCGGCAGCGCTTCCCGCTCGCCCACCAGAAGTTGAAGCTTGAGACGGTCAATGGCCTGAGCCTCGTCTACACGTGGCAAGGCAGCGACGCAAAGGCCAAGCCGATCCTGCTGATGGCGCACCAGGACGTGGTGCCGGTGTCGCCGGGTACCGAGTCGCGCTGGAAGGCGGACCCGTTTGCGGGCGAGGTGAAGGACGGCTACATCTGGGGTCGCGGCGCATGGGACGACAAGAGCCGCGTGATCGCGCAGCTCGAAGCCGCTGAGCTGCTGCTGGCCGGCGGTTTCCAGCCGAAGCAGACGGTGTATTTCGCGTTCGGCCATGATGAAGAGGTCAACGGCCCCAACGGCGCGCAGCAGATCGTCAAGCTGTTCCAGGAGCGCAAGCTGCGCTTCGACTTCGTGCTGGACGAAGGTTCCGTCATCACGAACGGCATCATCGCCGGCATCGACAAGCCGGTGGCCGTGATCGGCCTGGCCGAAAAGGGCTACGCGACCGTCACCCTCAAGGCCGCCGGCCAACCAGGGCACTCATCGATGCCGCCGGCGCCCGGCACGAGCGCCATCGGCCAGCTCGCCGCCGTGCTGCACCGGCTGGACACCGAGCAGCCGCCCGCGTCTTTCCATGGCGTCGCGCGCGAGATGTTCGAGACGCTCGCGCCCGAGTTCGGCGGCTTCCAGCGCGTGGCGCTGTCGAACCTGTGGCTCTTCGAGCCGCTGGTGCGGCCGAAGCTGGAGCAGTCGCGCGCCACCAACGCGCTGCTGCGCACGACGACCGCGCTCACCATCGTCGGCGGCGGCAACAAGGACAACGTGCTGCCCGGCAATGCCGAGGCCACGGTCAATTTCCGCATGGTTCCGGGCGACACGGCGCAAACGGTGCTGCAGCACGTGCGCAGCAAGGGGGGCGAGGGCGTGCAGGCCGCGCTGGCCGAAGGCGGCTCCGACCCATCGCCGGTGTCGCGCACCGACGCCGGCGGCTACCAGCTGATCGCGCGTACGCTGCGCGCGCAGTTCCCGGGCATCGTCGTCACGCCGGGCCTCGTGCTCACCGGCACCGACTCGCATCACTTCACCCCCGTGGCCGACCAGGTCTACCGCTTCTCCCCGGTGCGCGTCACCTCGGAAGACCTGCCGCGGCTGCACGGCATCGACGAGCGCATCGGCGTGGCCAACCTCGCCGAGCTCGTGCGCTTCTACCACCAGCTCATCCGCAACGCTTCGCAAGAAAGGCCCTCGCCATGACCAACGCCCTGATCGTCTCCACCGCCCGCACGCCGCTCACCAAGAGCTGGAAGGGCGCGTTCAACATGACCCATGGCGCGACGCTGGGCGGCCACGCCGTCAAGCACGCGGTGCAGCGCGCGGGTGTCGACCCCGCCGCCATCGAGGACGTGCTCATGGGCTGCGCCAACCCCGAAGGCGCGACCGGCGCCAACATCGCGCGCCAGATCGCGCTGATGGCGGACCTGCCGATCACCGTGTCGGGCGCTACCGTCAACCGCTTCTGCTCGTCGGGCCTGCAGACCATTGCGATGGCCTCGCAGCGCGTGATCGCGGGCGAGGGCGACGTGTTCGTGGCCGGCGGCGTCGAGAGCATCTCGTGCGTGCAGCAGGAGATGAACCAGCACATGCTGCGCGACCTGGCGCTGGCCGAGAAGAAGCCGGAGATCTACTGGTCGATGCTGCAGACGGCCGAACAGGTGGCCAAGCGCTACAACATCAGCCGCGACGACATGGACTTCTATGGCGCCCGCAGCCAGCAGCGTGCCTGCGCCGCGCAGGCCGAAGGCAAGTTCAACGACGAGATCGCGCCGATCACGGTGAAGGCCGGTGTCGCGGACGCGGTGATGGGCCTCATCACGAAGGAAGTGACCGTCAGCAAGGACGAAGGCCTGCGCGAAGGCACGACCAAGGAAGGCATCAGCGGCATCAAGCCGGCGCTGCCGGGTGGCGTGATCACGGCCGGCAACGCCAGCCAGTTCTCCGACGGGGCCGGCGCGTGCGTGGTCGTGAGCGAGGAGTACGCCGGCAAGAACAACCTCAAGCCCATGGGCCGCTTCCTGGGCTTTGCGGTGGCCGGCTGCGAGCCCGACGAAATGGGCATCGGGCCCGTGTTCGCCGTGCCCAAGGTGCTGAAGAAGTTGGGCCTGAAGGTGTCCGACATCGACCTGTGGGAGCTGAACGAGGCGTTCGCCGTGCAGGTCATGTATTGCCGCGACAAGCTGGGCATCCCGGACGACCGCCTGAACGTCAACGGCGGCGCCATCGCCGTCGGCCACCCGTACGGCGTGTCGGGCCAGCGCCTGACGGGCCATGCGCTGATCGAAGGCAAGCGCCGCGGTGCGAAGAAGGTCGTCGTGACGATGTGCATCGGCGGCGGCATGGGCGCGGCGGGCGTGTTCGAAGTCCTGTAACGCAATGCCTTATCGCCCGACCCTCGACTTCCTGCTGTACGACTGGCTGAAGGTCGGGCAACTCGCGCAGCGCCCCCGCTTCGCCGACCACTCGCGCGAGACCTTCGACGCGGTGCTCGACACCTGCGAGAAGATCGCGCGCGAGAAGTACGCGCCGTTCAACCGCCTCGTCGACACCGAGGAGCCGCGCTTCGACGGCGAGAAGGTGATCCTGCCGCGTGCGACCCACGAGGCGCACAAGGCCTTCGTCGAGTCGGGCATGCTCAGCGCCGCGCAGGACTACGAAATCGGCGGCATGCAATTGCCGTACACCGTGGAGGCTGCCGCCAGCTCGTTCTTCGCGCTCGCCTCGGCTTCGATGGGCAGCGGCATGCTCACCGTGGGCAATGCCAACCTGCTGATGGCGCACGGCACCGAGCTGCAGAAGAAGGTGTTCGCGCTGAACGAATTCAGCGGGCGCTGGTCGGGCACGATGTGCCTGTCGGAGCCGCAGGCGGGCTCGTCGCTCTCCGACGTCGCCACGCGCGCCACGCTCGAAGACGAGAACGACCCGCTCGGGCCGCGCTATCGCCTCAAAGGCAACAAGATGTGGATCTCGGCGGGCGAACACGAGCTCACCGAGAACATCATCCACCTCGTGCTGGCGAAGATCCCGGGTCCGGACGGCAAGCTCGTGCCCGGTACGAAGGGCATCTCGCTCTTCATCGTGCCCAAGAAGCTGGTGGACACCGAAGGCAACCTCACCGGCAAGCGCAACGACGTCGCGCTCGCGGGCCTGAACCACAAGCTGGGCTGGCGCGGCACGACCAACACGCTGCTGAATTTCGGCGAACGCGAAGGCGCCGTCGGCTACCTCGTGGGGCGGCCGGGCGAAGGCCTGCGCTGCATGTTCCACATGATGAACGAGGCGCGCATCGGCGTCGGGCTCGCCGCAGTGATGCTTGGCTTCGCGGGCTACTACGCTTCGCTCGAGTACGCGAAGAACCGGCCGCAGGGCCGCCCGGTGGGGCCCGCAGGCAAGGACCCCGGCCAACCGCAGGTGCGCATCATCGAGCATGCCGACGTCAAGCGCATGCTGCTCGCGCAGAAGTCGTACTGCGAAGGCTCGCTCGCCCTGGAGCTGTATTGCGCGCGCCTGGTCGACGAGCAGCACACCGGCGACGAAGCCTCGAAGGAAGAAGCCCGCCTGCTGCTCGAAGTGCTGACGCCCATCGCCAAGAGCTGGCCCAGCGAGAACTGCCTCGAAGCCAACTCGCTGGCGATCCAGGTCCACGGCGGCTACGGCTACACGCGCGACTTCCCCGTCGAGCAGTACTGGCGCGACCAGCGCCTGAACATGATCCACGAGGGCACGCACGGTATCCAGGCCACGGATCTGCTCGGCCGCAAGGTCGTGATGGAAGGCGGCAAGGGCCTGCAGCTGCTCGCCGGGCGCATCAACGCGACCATCGAGCGCGCGATCCAGAAGCCAGAGCTCGCCGAGCACGCCAACGCACTCGCGACGGCGCTGCAAAAGGTAGGCGCCGCAACGAAGGCGGCCTGGGCCACCGGCAACCCGGCCGACGCGCTCGCGAACGCCGTGCCGTACATGCAATCGTTCGGGCATCTCGTCATCGCCTGGCTGTGGCTGGACGTGGTGCTGGCCGAAGACAAGCCCGACGAGGGCAGGGCGCGTGCCGCGCGCTATTTCTTCCACTACGAGCTGCCCAAGCTCGGCGCGTGGCTGCGCGTCGTCGAAACGCGCGACCCCACGTGCGCGGACATGCCCGAGGACGCGTTCTGACAGAGAATCGAGCGATGACAAGGACGATCCAGCAACTCTTCGACCTCGAGGGCCGCACGGCCCTCATCACCGGCGGCTCGCGCGGCCTCGGCCTGCAGATGGCGCACGCGCTCGGCGAGGCCGGCGCCAAAGTGATGCTCTCCGCCCGCAAGGAAGGCGAGCTCGAGGAAGCCGTGGCCGAACTGCAGGCCGCCAACATCGACGCGCGGTGGATCGCCGCCGACTGCGCGAAGGAGGCCGACATCCACCGCCTTGCCGACGAGACGATGGCCCGCATGGGCGACATCGACATCCTCGTCAACAACGCCGGCGCCACCTGGGGCGCGCCCGCCGAGGAGCACCCGGTCGAGGCATGGGACAAGGTGATGAACCTGAACGTGCGCGGCTATTTCCTGCTGGCGCAGCACGTCGCGCGCGCGAGCATGATCCCGCGCAAGCGCGGCCGCATCATCAACATCTCGTCCATCGCGGGCCTGGGCGGCAACCCGCCCGAGCTGCGCATGGTGGCGTACAATACCTCGAAGGGCGCGGTGGTCACCTTCACGCAGGCGCTGGCTTGTGAATGGGGCCGCCACGGCATCAACGTCAACGCCATCTGCCCCGGCTTCTTCCCGAGCAAGATGACCAAGGGCGTGCTCAGCGAGCACGGGGACGAGTTCGCGTCGCATGCGCCGCTCAACCGCCTCGGCGACGACGAGGACCTCAAGGGCCTCACCCTGCTCTTCGCGTCCGACGCGGGCAAGCACATCACCGGCCAGTGGGTCGCGGTGGACGGCGGCGTCAGCGTGATCACCGGGGGTTGAATGGCTTCGAAAACCTTCGGCGTCACCATCCCCTTCGTTCACCACCTCGGCTTCGAGATGGTGGAGATGAAGGACGGCCACTCGCACCTCGAATGGGCCCCGAAGCCCGAGCACATGAACAGCTTCGAGGTCACGCACGGCGGCGGGGTGATGACCTTCCTCGACGTGATCATGGCCACCGCGGCGCGCAGCGTCGAGGAGTCCATGGGCGTGGTCACCATCGAGATGAAGACGACCTTCATGCGCCCGGCCGTGGGCCAGCTCACGGGCAGGGGCCGCGTGATGCACCGCACCCGCAGCATGGCTTTCTGCGAGGGTGCGATCCACGACGCCAACGGCGACGTGTGCGCCCATGCCACCGGCACGTTCAAGTACGTCGCTCGCCGGACCGACCGCATTTCCACCGACTGAAGGAGGCCACCATGCCCCAGAACAAGCAGATCCTGCTGGACAACCGCCCGCAGGGCGAAGCCAGCGTCTCCAACTTCAAGCTCGTGACGACGGAGACGCCCGCGCTGAAGGACGGCGAGGTGCTCGTGAAGCACCACTACATGAGCCTCGACCCTTACATGCGTGGCCGCATGAACGACGCCAAGAGCTACGCGCAGCCGCAGGAGCTGGGCAAGGTGATGCAGGGCGGCACCGTCGGCGAGGTCGTCGAGAGCAAGTCGCCGAAGTACAAGGTCGGCGACAAGGTGGTCGGCATGGGCGGCTGGCAGGAATACGCCGTGGTCGATGCCGAGAAGGGCTACCTGCAGAAGGTGGACACCACGCACGTGCCGATCTCGCACTACCTCGGCGCTGTGGGCATGCCGGGCGTGACGGCCTGGTATGGCCTGAACCGCATCATCGCGCCCAAGGCCGGCGAGACGGTCGTGGTGAGCGCGGCGAGCGGCGCGGTGGGCAGCGCGTTCGGTGCGCTCGCGAAGGCGCGCGGCTTGCGCGCCGTGGGCATCGCCGGCGGCAAGGACAAGTGCGACTACGCGGTCAAGGAGATCGGCTTCGATGCGTGCGTCGACTACAAGCAGCACGAGGACGCCGCCTCGCTGTCGAAGGCATTGAAGGACGCTTGCCCGAACGGCATCGACGGCTATTTCGAGAACGTCGGCGGCATGGTGATGGACGCAGTGATGCTGCGCCTCAACTCGTTCGCGCGCATCGCGCTGTGCGGCATGATCGCTGGCTACAACGGCAAGCCGGTGCCGATGTCCTACCCGCAGCTGCTGCTGACGAACCGCGTGAAGCTCGAAGGCTTCATCGTCAGCGAGCACATGGACGTGTGGCCCGAGGCGCTCAAGGAGCTGGGCATGCTGGTGGGCAGCGGCAAGTTCCGCCCGCGCGAGTCGGTCGCCGAGGGCCTCGAAGCGGCGCCCGAGGCATTCCTCGGCATGCTGAAGGGGAAGAACTTCGGCAAGCAGGTGGTGAAGCTGGCCTGAGCGTCAGGCCTGCGGCAACCGCTGGACGATCCGCACGGACGTGGGGTCGCCCGCCGAGCCCGCGTTCTTGCGGTCCTGGGCTTGCCGCCATCGGACCGCTTCGATGTGCCTGTATTTGCGGCCCTTGCCCTTGCTCCCCAGCTTGAGGAACAGGGCCTGCACCTCCCTCGGCAGGCGCTTGTTGCGCGATGCATCATGGTGGGAGCTGGGCCCGGAAGCTGCGACGCCGTCGCGGCGCGGCACCGGGGCGACGGCTGATGCCTGCTGCTCCTTGCGGTCGGCGATGACCGCCCGGCGGGTGGCTTCAGCGGAAGTCTCCACGCGCGGCTGCGGGCGCCGCTGGGGCCCCCGGTTGGCCCGCTCCTGCATGTGCCACGTGACAGCGGCGGCGGCTGCTGCAGCGCCTTCGAATACCAACGCCTGCTCCTGCGCCGGCTCGGCAACTTCGTACCACGGCCGGTTGAGCTTCGCGCGGGATTCGCGGTATTCGATGAGCATCTGGATGTCGAGGCCTTCGCAGTCCTGGCAGTCGGCCATCTCGGAGCCCAGGAAGGCTTCGTAACGGACCGTATTGGCGCACAGGATGCGCAGCGCCGCCGCCATGCGCTGCTGCACGGGCCGGTCGCTGCCCTGCAGCGCCTCGCAGAGCACTTCCACGTCGGAGGAGTCGTTGAAGCCTTCGAGAAGGTGCCCCGTGAACGAGTTCTGCCGCAACGCCACGGCAAGCCCATGCGCGAGCTTCGTGAGTTCCGCCCTCGTGAAGAAGGCGTGCTTCCCCAAGGTTTCCACGTGGACGTTCAGGACGACAAGCGCCACGGCCGGCCAGAAAGTAGCGCCCGGCTCGTGACTCGCGTCGATCAGCCCTTCGGCCACCGCAAGCGCCGCGCGCGCCGGCTCACCGCCTGCCTGCGTGCTGCGCCAGAGGTCGTGCGACCAGACGGACTGGTGCGTCGTGCGGTCGCGCCAGGCCTGGACCTGCCTTTCCGGGTGACCGGTCTTCCAGTCGCAAAGGCCCGTTCGAAAGAGTGTCGTCAGCTGATGCTCGACCTGGCGGGCGTCGAGCGGGCGGTACGGCCACTGCATCATCTCGCGATCCGCTTCGATGGTGTCGTACTCGATCAACCCCGACGCGAGGGCCTGGTACGCGTGGTCGACGGTGGCGCCTGCCCGCCAGCCGATCAAAGCGCCGGCCGACCCGCCGACCGCGGCCAGCGGCAAGGACAGCCCGAAGGGGAACCCGACAGCGGCACCCGCAGCCACGCCGAGGCCGCCCCAGAACATCACGGGTGGCGCCGCCGCGAGCGTTGCCGCCGGGTTGCTGCAACAGGTGGTGCGCGGCGCGGCGCCCTGGGCGGCCGCCAGTTGCCGGTCCTCGATGTGCGGCGGCCCCTCGCCGGCCGCGGGGCCGGGCGAGGCTTGCCCCGCCATCGCCAGCGGCGCATCGTCGGTTTGAACGCGGCCGGCGAGCGCGCTTGCCTTCACGTCGGGCGGTCCCTTGGATTCGCCACGTGGGTCGGGGGCTTTGGGGCGGGAGGTATTCGTGGTCGGGGCTTGCATGGTTCGAATGGGTGGCCATGCCTAGCCGGTGGTTCCGCGTCGGTGCGCGGCTTATGCGGGAGAAAGCAGGTGGTGAAGCTGGCGTGAGCCCTGATCCGTCACTGCGCTGTCGCACCCGCCGCGGTCGCCCCGAGCACCATGGCCTTCACCTGCGGGGGCGCGTCCGGCCGCAGCACGCCGAACAACCGCACGATTCGCAGCAGCCCCCTGCCGGAGTCGGACCCTGTGCGGTAAACCCCGACGAGGTCATGATCGAGGCCGCGGCGCGACAGCCTGAAATTGCACACGGCGACCTCGGTGTGCTGCGGCGGGATGCCGCGCGAGAATTGCAGTTCCTGCGTTGCCGGGACATACACGGCGCGCAAGACGTGGCGCCCGAACCTGGCATCGAAGTAGATGCCCGGTGCAGCCAGCGCGCATGCGGCGATGCCGGTGAACGCGTCTCGGGCGCTCACGGGCTCCGCGCCGGCCGCGGCGTGCAGGACCTCCGTTGGCTGGACCTGCTCCTGCGCCTGCGCTTCCACCCGAGCCCGAGCCTGAGCCTGTGCCATCCCGTCCGCGAACTCGGGCGCGAACAGGCCGCCCCTGACCAGCAGCCGCAGCAGGGGCGCGCTCGGCGGCTTGTGGTGGACCTCCGTGTGCTCGCGCTTGCCGTCGTGCGTGACGATCGCAAGCGCCGCCGCGACCTCGGCACTGAAAGGGCCCTGCCAGCGGATGGTGGTGGCCTCGCACGCCGTGACGAAGTCCTCGCGGTAAACCGGCGCCAGGTCCGCGCGCTCGCGCAGGATGTCGAGCTGGCGGTTCGTCACGCGCACCTGGAGCTGTTCACCGTCGACCTGCAGGGCGACCGTGAGGTTCCGGCCGTTCAGTAGCGCGTCGCGCACATCGTGGCGGGCGATCAATGCGACCGGCGCCGCCATGCGCACGGCGCCGGGCGGCTGCACGCGGCTCTGGCCGGCGAGCGCGCCCGTGCCGGCCGGTTCGGGAAGATGGATGTGGACCTTGGATTCCGCTGAAGAGACGAAGGGCTGCGGGGCAAGTTTGTGCGGGGACATGGTTCTGGGTGGCCCGGGCTGGTGCATCGTTCCCCGCCCGGCGTAAAGTCGGCGCGAGGAGACCGCCATGCACCCGACCCACGAAGTGCTCAACCAGCCCGAGCCGCTGGCCGACTACAACGTCTTCGAGACGAACCGTGCGTTGCGGGCCGCGTTGGAACACAACGCGCCGCAACTCGACATTGCCCCGCTTGCCCGCCTCGGTGCGCTGCTGGGCTCGCACGAGATGCAGCAGCACGCCCGCCTGGCCAACGTGCACACGCCGCAGCTGCGCACGCACGACCGCTTCGGCCACCGCATCGACCAGGTGGAGTTCCACCCCAGCTACCACGAGCTGATGAAAGCCGCGGTCGCCGCGGGCCTGCACGGCGCCCCGTGGGCTGGTGGCGGGTCGGCCCACGTCCTGCGCGCAGCCGGCTTCATGCTGTTCACCGAGCTGGAGCCCTCCATCCTGTGTCCCATCTCGATGACTTACGCGGTAACGCCCGCGCTGCGCGGCAACGCGGCAATCTACCGCGACTGGAGCCCGAAGCTCGCGAGCCGCGAGTACGACCCCGCCCTGAAACTGTGGAAGGACAAGCCCGGCCTCACGATGGGCATGGGCATGACCGAGAAGCAGGGCGGTTCGGACGTGCGCGCGAACACGACGCAGGCCGTGCCGGACGGCAACGACGGTTGGGGCGCGCGCTACCGCGTCACCGGCCACAAGTGGTTCTTCTCCGCGCCGATGTGCGACGCCTTCCTCATCCTCGCGCAGACGGCCGCGGGCCTGTCGTGCCTGTTCCTGCCGCGCGTGCTGCCTGACGGCTCGCTCAACGCGGTCCGCATCCAGCGCCTGAAGGACAAGCTGGGCAACAAGGCCAACGCCAGCTCCGAAGTGGAGTTCGAAGAGGCGGCCGCATGGCTGGTGGGCGACGAGGGCCGCGGCGTGCCGCAGATCCTGGAGATGGGCACCATGACGCGCCTGGACTGCGCACTGGGCACCAGCGGCCTGATGCGACAGGCGCTTTCCATCGCGCTGAACCACACGCAACAGCGCATGGCCTTCGGCAAGAAGCTCATCGACCAGCCCCTGATGCGCAACGTGCTCGCGGACCTTGCGCTCGAGTCCGAAGCCGCCACCGCGCTCTCCATCCGCCTTGCACGTGCCTTCGACCGCAAGGACGACCCGCACGAAGCCGCGATGGCGCGCCTGCTCACGCCCGTGGCCAAGTTCTGGATCTGCAAGCGCGGCGCCGCGTTCGCGCAGGAGGCGATGGAGTGCCTGGGCGGCAACGGTTACGTGGAAGAGGGCGGCGAAGGCATCATGGCCCGCATCTACCGCGAGATGCCGCTCAACTCCATCTGGGAAGGCGCGGGCAACATCATGGCGCTGGACCTGCTGCGGGCGCTGCGCAAGGGCGACGCGGCGGCGGCGCTGGCCGCCGAGCTGGCGCCCGCGAAGGGGCAGCATGCGGCGCTGGACAGGCTGGCCGCCGCACTGCCGGCGCGGGTGGAAGCGATGGCGACGGAGATGGAGGCGCGGCGGCTGGCGCAGGACGTGGCGCTGGCCGTGCAGGCGGCGCTTCTTGGCCGGACCGCGCCGCCGGCGGTCTTCTCCGCATTCTGCGACTCGCGCCTGGGTGGCGATTGGGGTTACGCTTTCGGTTCGCTGCCGGCCACGGCCGGGTTCGACACGATCATCCAACGCGCGCAGCCGCACTAGACGCCCGATGAACGACCTCATCCTCCACCACTACGCGAGCTCCCCGTTCTCCGAGAAGGTGCGCCTGATCCTCGGCTTCAAGAAGCTGCCCTGGCGCTCGGTGATGATCCCGCCGATCCTGCCCAAGCCGGATGTCGTGGCCCTCACGGGCGGCTACCGCAAGACGCCGGTGCTGCAGGTCGGGGCGGACGTGTACTGCGACACCGCGCTCATCTGCGACGTGCTGGAACACCTGCGCCCCGAGCCCACGCTGTACCCGCCGCACCTCAAGGGCGTTTGCCGCATCTTCGCGCAATGGGCGGACACCACGCTCTTCTGGGCCGCGATGGGCTACAACCTGCAGCCGAAGGGCGCGCAGCACGTCTTCGCGAAGGCGCCGCCCGAAGCGGCGAAGGCGTTCGCGGAAGACCGCAAGGCGATGAGCGCCAACATGACGCGCCTGCGGCCCGGGGACGCAACCTCGGCCTACCGCTCCTACCTGCGCCGCATCGCCAACATGGCCGACGAGCACGACTTCCTCTTCGGCGCCGAGCCCTGCGTGGCCGACTTCGCGGCCTACCACGGCATCTGGTACACGCGCACGCAGGTGCCGGTCCTGGCGGACATCCTGAACGCCACGCCCGCGGTGGGCGAATGGATGAACCGCATGGAGGCGCTGGGCCACGGGCAGATGACGACGTTCGATTCGACGGCGGCCCTGGAGGTCGCCAAGGCCGTCGACCCGCTGCCCCCGAGCGGCAAGCTGCTGGTGGACAGCGCGTTCCAGGACGACCACGGCATCGCGCTGGGCGAGCAGGTGACGATCACCGCCGAGGCCTTCGGGCCCGAGCCGACGCAAGGCAAGCTGATCGCGGCCACGCGCACGCACTACTCGATCGAGCGGGAGCATGAGCTCACGGGCGTCGTGCACGTGCACTTCCCGCGCATCGGGTACGTGCTGAGGAAGGCGGACGCTGCGTGACATGACGGCACCCGCGCTCGGCTTGCGGCTGTTCGACACGGCCATCGGCCCGTGCGGCATCGCGTGGAGCGCGAAGGCCCTGGTGGGCGTGCAGCTGCCGGAAGGGACGCCGCAGCAGACGCTCGCGAGGATGCAGCGGCGTTTCCCGGAAGCGGTGGAGGGCGCGGGCCCGGCCTTCGTACAGGTCGCCGTGCGCCGCATCCAGGCGCTGCTCGAAGGCGCGCACGACAGCCTGGCGGATATCCCGCTGGACATGGACGGCGTCCCCGCGTTCAACCAGCGCGTCTATGCGGTGGCCCGCGCGATCCCGCCTGGCCGCGTGCTGACCTACGGCGACGTGGCCCGCGCCATCGGTGAGCCCGGGGCGTCGCGCGCGGTCGGGCAGGCACTGGGGCACAACCCCTTTGCGCCGGTGATCCCCTGCCATCGCGTGCTGGCGGCCGGCGGCCGCTCGGGTGGCTTTTCCGCAACGGGCGGCGCCGCGACGAAGCTGAGGATGCTGGAGATCGAGAAGGCGCAGTTCGGCAAGGAGCCAGGGCTGTTCGACTGAGACTTCTGCATGGGGCGCGATGGCACAAGGCGCGCCTAGCATCGGCGCATGTCCCCCATCTCTCCTGAAACCGTCAACGTCGACGGCCTCATCGATCGCGTCGTCGCTGCCGTCGACAAGGACTGGCTCGCGCCGGCCTCCCACCGCAACATCATCGTGCTCGCACTTTGGGACCGGCCCGACCTCGTCGCCGGGGCCGACGTGCCCGGCGTCAGCCGGCTCGCCGCGGCCGTCACGAGCGCCGCGCGCCGCGGCAAGGCGTCCGCGCTGAACGAGATGGCGCATGCCGTCGAGACGCTGCGCTTCTCGCGGGGCGCGATGGCCGAAGTGGAGGCCGCGCTTGAGGAACTGCTGCGCGGCGCCATCGCAATGCCGCAGGCGCTGCGGCGCGTGATCGAGTGCTACGCGGCCGAGGTCACGAGCAACCCAGGCTGAGCGCCTGCAGCGGCTTGCCGCTCTTCGGCTCGAACACCACCAGGTTCACCTGCCGCGCGCGCTGGCCTTCGGCTGCGACGGCGCGCAGCTTCAGTTGCTGCACGCCCTGGTATTGCCCCACCGGCACGTACTGGCGCACCACGAAGTCGTGCTGCAGGTATTCGCCGGCGTTCTCGCCGGCTTTCACCTTGCTGCTGTGGCCGTGTTCGGTGACCGTCCAGTACGCGGCCCAGTTCGCCTGCGCATTCGAGGGAGTGACGCTGGCTTCGAATGCGTCGCCATCCGTCCGTGCGAGGCGGATCGCCACTTGCGAAGGCTCGCCGCGGCCCGCGAGCGCACTCGAGTAATCGCGCCAGTCCTGCCCATTGCGCACCAGCTGCGGCGTGTAGATGCCGCGCTGGCCGTTCTTCGCGGCGACCTCGCGCTGGCGTGCGGTGTGCGACGGCGCGGCGAAACGGTCCACCCACCCGATGTAGTCCCAGTAGCCCACGTGGAACGCTTGCGCCACGACCCGGCCCTGCGCGGCGGCGGTTTTGAGCTGCGAGAGCCAGCGGTCGGCCGGGGGGCAGGAGCTGCAGCCTTCGGAGGTGTAGAGCTCGAGGACGGGCGTGACTTGCGCGCCGGAGACCGCCTCGCACGTGTTCGGCGCGGCGAGGGCGCCGCCGGCGCAGGCGAGCGAGGCGAGCGCGGCGGCGCACAGTGGCGAAGAGGGCATGATGCGGCTCCTTCCGAAGCTGATGGTACGCCTCGTGAGTCGCATGGGTGCCGCCGTTCTTACGGCGGGCAGGGCGACACGCCAGCCTGGATGTCCCCGGATCGAGCCGGGCGGGCCGGCTGCGTCCAGCCCGGCACGCCCATCCTCAGCGGCGCATCGCGGCGCGCATGCGGTCGCCGAGCGTCGGGCGCTCGTCCACGACCGGGATGTCCTCCGCGGCGAGCGTCGAGGGCGGCACGCTCACCGGCCGGCCGTCCAGGCGGCGCTCCAGCTCGCCCAGGCGCGTGGCCAGCACCCGGTTCATCGCGTCGAGCTGCGCGCGCAGCTCGCGCTGGTGTTCGAGGCGTGCCTTCTCCAGCTCGGTGGCGGCGATGGCGTCGCGCTGGCGCATCTCCTTCAGTTGCGCGTCGAGGTACGTGCGCAGCTCGGTGAAGCGCGAAGCCTCGGCGCGGTCGGCGAGCTCGCGGTGCCGCTCGATCTCCTTGGCCTGCGCGCGGAAGTCGACGAAGTTGCGCGTCTCGGCGATGGCGCCGGTCAGCATCGATGCGAGCAGGATGAGCACCACGAAGCCGAGCATCACCCAGCCGAGCGATGCATCGACGGTGGCGATGCCGAAATTCAGCGGCGTGCTGCGCGAGAACTCGCCCATGTTGAGGGCGACGAAACCGGCCGCAGCCAGCAGGACCAGGACGATGAGCGTGAAACGGGCGCGCATGAAATTCTCCCCAGCGGTGTTGCTCATGGATTGTTGGTATGGCCGCGCTGGCACCTTGTCGGCGCACATGCCGTCTCGCTGTCCGCGCCGTGTGGCAAACTCGCGCGCTCCCTCGGGAGAGTTCCCCTTTTGGTTGTTACAGATATGTTGAAGATCCTGAGGCAGATCGCTGCCGAACTCCGCGTGCAGGAGCAGCAGGTGCGCGCCGCGGTCGAGCTGCTCGATGGCGGCGCCACGGTGCCATTTGTCGCCCGCTACCGCAAGGAGGCCACCGGCGGCCTCGACGACACCCAGCTGCGCGAGCTGGAATACCGCCTGGGCTACCTGCGCGAGCTCGAGGAGCGCCGCGAAGCGGTGCTCAAGAGCATCGAGGAACAGGGCAAGCTCACGCGCGAGCTGCGCGCCGCCATCGAGGCCGCGCCGACCAAGCAGGAGCTGGAAGACCTCTACCTGCCGTACAAGCCGAAGCGCCGCACCAAGGGGCAGATCGCGCGCGAGTTCGGCATCGAGCCGCTTGCGGACAAGCTGTTCGCGGACCCGACGCTGGACCCGCAGGCGGAAGCCGCGGCCTTCGTCAAGAAGGAGAAGGGCGAGGGCGGCGAGGATTTCACCACCGTTGGCGCCGTGCTCGACGGCGTGCGCGACATCCTCTCCGAACGCTGGGCCGAAGACGCCGCGCTGGTGCAGCAGCTGCGCGAGTGGCTGTGGAGCGAAGGGCTGCTGAAGTCCAAGCTGGCTGCAGGCAAGGACGAGAACAACGCGGACGTCGCGAAGTTCCGCGACTACTTCGACTACGACGAGCCGATCGGGCGCGTGCCTTCGCATCGTGCCCTGGCCGTGTTCCGTGGGCGTGCGCTTGAAATCCTCGACGCGAAGCTCGCGCTGCCGGAGGAGCCGGAGCCTGGCAAGCCGTCGATCGCCGAAGGCAAGATCGCGCTGCACCTCGGCTGGAGCCACAAGGCGCGCGCGGCCGACGATTTGATCCGCAAATGCGTGGCGTGGACGTGGCGCGTGAAGCTGCAGCTTTCCACCGAGCGCGACCTGTTCGCGCGCCTTCGTGAAGAAGCGGAGAAGGTGGCGATCAAGGTGTTCGCGGACAACCTGCGCGACCTGCTGCTCGCCGCGCCTGCCGGTCCGCGCGTGGTGATGGGACTGGACCCCGGCATCCGCACCGGCGTGAAGGTGGCCGTGGTGGATGCCACCGGCAAGCTGGTGGAGACCGCGACCGTCTACCCGCACGAGCCGCGCCGCGACTGGGATGGTTCGCTGCACACGCTGGCGCTGCTCACGCGCAAGCACGGCGTGAACCTGATCGCCATCGGCAACGGCACGGCGTCGCGCGAGACGGACAAGCTGGCCGCGGACCTCATCAAGCTTTTCGCCTCGCACGGCGAAGGCGCGAAGATCGACAAGGTCGTCGTCAGCGAAGCGGGCGCCTCGGTCTACTCCGCCAGCGAATTCGCCGCGCAGGAGATGCCCGACGTGGACGTGAGCCTGCGCGGGGCGGCGAGCATCGCGCGGCGCCTGCAGGACCCGCTGGCCGAGCTGGTGAAGATCGAGCCGAAGTCCATCGGCGTGGGCCAGTACCAGCACGACGTGAACCAGAGCGAACTGGCACGCGCACTGGACGCGGTGGTGGAAGACTGCGTGAACTCCGTCGGCGTGGACCTGAACACGGCCAGCGTGCCGCTGCTGTCGCGCGTGTCGGGCCTGTCCGGCGCGGTGGCGAAGGCGGTGGTGCGCTGGCGTGAATCGCACGGCGCGTTCAGGAGCCGGCAACAGCTGCTGGAGGTGAGCGGCCTCGGGCCCAAGACCTTCGAGCAGAGCGCGGGCTTCCTGCGCATCCGCGGCGGTGACAACCCGCTGGACATGACGGGCGTGCACCCGGAAACCTATCCCGTCGTCGAGAAGATCCTTGCACAGGCGAAGAAGCCGGTGCAGGAGCTGATGGGCCGCGCGGAAATCCTCAAGACGCTCAAGCCCGAGCTCTTCGCCAACGAGAGGTTCGGCGTGATCACCGTGAAGGACATCCTCGGCGAGCTGGAAAAGCCGGGGCGCGACCCGCGGCCGGACTTCAAGGTGGCGCGCTTCAACGAAGGTGTGGACGACATCAAGGACCTGCAGCCCGGCATGGAGCTGGAAGGCACCGTGAGCAACGTCGCAGCCTTCGGCGCGTTCGTCGACCTCGGTGTCCACCAGGACGGCCTCGTGCACGTGAGCCAGCTCTCGCACAAGTTCGTCAAGGACGCGCGCGAGGTGGTGAAGACCGGCGACATCGTGAAGGTGAAGGTGCTGGAGGTCGATGCGGCCCGCAAGCGCATCAGCCTGACCATGAAGCTGGGCGAGGCGCCGCGGCAAGGCGGCGGCAGCAACCGGTTCGAGGGCATGGCGCGTGGGCAGCGCGCGCCGCGGCAGGAGCAGCTGGGCTCGGCGATGCAGGGCGCGTTCGCGAAACTGCAAGGCCTTCGCAAGTAGCAGGTATTGTCATTGGGGGCTTGACCCGCAATCCATCGGTGCGTGTCACCGCGCGGCGATGGGCCCCGGATCAAGTCCGGGGTGACAGCGCGTCGCGCAATGACACAATCGCGGCCATGCAAGCGCTTCGCATTTACGCCGGCCCGCTCGCGCGCAAGCACATCGAGCAGCAGGGCCTGCGCCCGCAGGACATCGGCGTCGTCCCGGGCGCCGCAGGCGGTCCCAAGGGCCTCATCCTCGGCCCGCTCGACCGCTTCATCTTCGGCGAGTGGCTCACGCGATCGCAGCAGCCCGTGCATCTCGTCGGCGCGTCCATCGGCGCGTGGCGCATGGCGACCGCATGCCTCGATGAAGCCGTCACCGCCTTCGAACGCCTGGAGCGCGACTACATCGCGCAGGACTACGAGTTGCCCCCCGGCCGCAAGGCACCGACGGCCGAACACGTGAGCGAGAAGTTCGGCGAGAACCTCGCATCCTTCTACGGGGGCCGCATCGCGCAGGTGCTGCAGCACCCGCGCTACAAACTCCATATCGTCACCTCGCGCGGCCGGCACGTACTGCGCCGCGAGCACAAGCTCGGCACGCCGCTGGGTTATCTCGGCGCGTTCCTGAGCAACACGGTGCACCGCAAGGCAATGGGCGCATGGCTGGAGCGCGTGGTGTTTTCCGCACCCGGCGTCACCGACCTGCCTTTCGCCACGCACGACTACCGCACGCGGCAGGTGCCGCTTTCCGAAGAGAACTTCAACGCGGCCCTGCAGGCCAGCTGCTCGATCCCCTTCGTGCTCAAGGCCATCCACGACATCCCCGGCGCGCCCCCGGGCGCGTACTGGGACGGCGGCATCACCGACTACCACCTGCACCTGAACTACCGCGCGCTGCACGGCGCGGACATCGTGCTGTACCCGCATTTCCAGAAGGCGGTGGTGCCCGGCTGGCTGGACAAGGGCTTCAAGTGGCGCCATAGGCCCACGAGCTTCCTGGACAACACGATCGTCCTCGCGCCGAACCCCGAATGGGTGCTGAAGCTGCCGAACGCGAAGCTGCCGGACCGCACCGATTTCCCGCGCTATGGCACCGACCTGCAGGCTCGCATGAAAGTGTGGAACGAAGCAGTGGGCGCGTCCCGGCAGCTCGCCGATGAATTCGCCGCGTGGCTGGAGCAGCCGGACCTGAAGCACGTGGGTCCCTTGTGAGCATCGAGGGCGGCGCCGACGCGCGCGTGCTCGGGTGGGACCTGCTGCGCGGGCTGTGCGCGCTGACGGTCGCAAGCTACCACCTGCTTTACTGGCTGAAGATCGTGGAGCTGCCGGCGCTGGGCACTTACGGCGTCTACCTGTTCTTCGTGCTCTCGGGCGCGAGCCTCGCCTACAACTACGACGCGGCGCGCGTGCGCGGCGCGCGCAACATGGCGAGCTTCCTCTTCGCGCGGTGGATGCGCCTCGCGCCGCTGTACCTGCTGCTGTGCCCGCTGTACCTCGCGATGCTGGCGTGGCACACAGGCGGTTGGCCGGGTGCGATTCCCGAACGGCTGGCGCTCAATGCCACCTTCGCGTTCGGGCTGTGGGACCCGGCGCTCACCGCCATCCTGATCGGCGGCTGGTCGCTCGGCATCGAGTTCGTGTTCTACCTGTTCTTCCCGCTCATCACGCGCGTGCTGCCCAACGCGTTGTGGCGCAACGCACTCTTCGCCGCGCTCGTGCTGCTGCAGTGGGCGTGGATCTACGGGACCGTGGGCGCGAAGGGCTGGACCGACGGCGTTGTGGATTACCACCAGGTGCCCGGTTTCGCCGCGTACTTTTTCGGCGGCTGCATCATCGGCCACCTGCGGCGCGAGCGGGACCTGGGGCTTCCGATCGGCGTGGGACTGGCGACGTGGCTGGGGATGGGCGTGCTGCTCTTCCTGCTCATGCCGCACCAGGCCGGTGACGAGCTGCTCGGCGTGCGTGGGGCGCTTCTGTTCACCGCGTGCTTCGCAGTGGTGTTCTTCAGCGGGCAGGTGAGGGTGCCCGGTTCCATGCGCGATCTCGCGGCCTGGCTGGGCGACGTCACGTACGGCTGCTACCTGCTGCACCCGATCGTGATGTGGTCGTTCCTGTGGTTCTGGCTGCCTGCGGCGCCCGGCATGGAAACCGGGCGGCGCGTGGCGCTGCTCGTCGGCGTGCTTGCGATCACGTGCATGCTCGCCACGTTCAGCGAGCGCTGGGTCGAACGCCCGTTCCGCCGCTGGGCGCGACGGCTGTCATTGCGGGCTTGACCCGCAATCCATCACAGCGACACCGCCAGCATCTCCTCGTAATCCCGCGCGCTCGCCTCGCGCGGATTCGTCTTGTGGCAATGGTCCGCCAGCGCGCCCTTGATGATCTTGTCGAACCACTCGCGCTGCACGCCCATCTCGCCCAGCCCCGAGGGCAAACCGAGACGCGCATTCATGTCCTTGATCGCCTCGGGAATGTCGGAGGTCGACTTCAAGCCCATCGCATGCGCCATGCGCTCCAGCCGCTGGTCCTTGCGCACCGACTCGGCCGATGCATTGAAGTTGACGACGGCCGGCAGGAACATCGCATTGAGCGTGCCGTGGTGCAGCCGCGGGTCGACCCCACCCAGGCTGTGGCTGAGCGAATGCACGCAGCCCAGGCCCTTCTGGAAAGCCATCGCGCCCTGCATCGACGCGCTCATCAGGTTGAACCGCGCCTCGCGGTCGCTGCCGTCGCGCGTGGCGCGCTCGATGTGCGCCCAGCCGCGCTGCAGGCCGTCGAGCGCGATGCCGTCGGCGGGCGGGTTGAACGCAGCCGCCATGAATGTCTCCATGCAGTGCGCAATGGCGTCCATGCCCGTAGCGGCGGTCAGCTTGGGCGGCAGGCCCAGCGTGAGCTCGGGGTCGCAGATGGCGGTCTTGGGCACGAGGTGCCAGGAGTGGAAGCCGAGCTTGCGGTGATCGTCCACGATGATGATGGCGCCGCGGGCCACTTCGCTGCCCGTGCCGCTGGTGGTGGGCACCGCGATCAGCGGCGCGGCCTTGTCCGTGATGCGCGGCGAGCCGCCCTCGATGGTGGCGTAGTGGGTGAGCGGGCCTTCGTGCGTGGCCGCGATCGCCACGCCCTTGGCGCAGTCGATGGCCGAGCCGCCACCCACCGCGATGAGGCCGTCGCAGTTGCTGGCCTTGTAGATCTCCGCGGCCGCGCGCACCGCCGCCTCGGTGGGGTTCGACGGCGTCTGGTCGAACACTGCGTACGGCAGGCCGGGGATCGCGTCGATCGCCTTCTGCAGCACGCCCGCGGCCTTGACGCCGGGGTCGGTGACGATCAGCGGCCTGGTGATGCCGACGCGCTCGCATTCCTGCTTGAGCAGCTTGACCGCGCCGAAGTCGAACTGCACCTGGGTGACGTAATAAATGAAGGCCATGATTGCACCTGTACGATCGAACGCCCGACTTTAAGCCAAACCCCGAACCCGTGTTCCTGCCCGAATACCCGCAGCTCACCGTGCCCATGCGGTCCATCCTCGAGCGCATGTCGCGCGTGTCGGCCGCTCCGATGCACACGCTTTCACCACAACAGGCTCGGGCCGCGTACGAGCAGGGGGCGGGCATCCTCGAGGTGCCGAAGGCGCAGTTGGCGCGCGTGGAAGAGCTGCAGGTGCCTGTCAGCGGTGGCGCGGCCATTCCGGCGCGCCTCTATGCACCGTCCGACGAGACCTTGCCGGCCCTCGTGTATTTCCACGGCGGCGGCTTCACCATCGGCAGCGTCGACTCGCACGACACCCTGTGCCGGGAACTGGCGCGGCTGGCCGGCTGCGCGGTGGTGTCGGTGGGGTACCGGCTCGCACCGGAGCAGCGCTTTCCGGTTGCCGTGGACGATTCGTGGGCGGCCCTGCAATGGGTGGCTGGGAGCGCGGGCGAACTGCGCGTCGATGCGTCGCGGCTCGCCGTCGGCGGCGACAGCGCCGGCGGCACGCTCGCCGCGGTCTGCGCGATCCTCGCACGCGACGCGCGCCTGCCGCTGAAGCTGCAACTGCTGTTCTACCCCGGCTGCGCCGCACGCCAGGAGGCGCCCTCGCACCTGCGCTACGGCCACGGCCTGATCCTCGAGCAGGCGCACATCGAATACTTCTTCCGCAACTACATCGACGACGCCGACCGCGCGGACTGGCGCTTCGCGCCGCTCAACGCGCCGGACGTGGACGACGTGGCGCCCGCGTGGTTCGGCCTGGCCGAGTGCGACCCGCTCGTGGACGACGGCATCGCCTACGCGGATAAACTGCGGGCGGCAGGCGTGGCGGTGGACCTGGAGATCTACCGCGGCGTCACGCATGAATTCATCAAGATGGGGCGGGCGCTGCGCGAGGCGCGCCAGGCGCACGCGGATGCGGCGGCCGCCCTCGCGAAGGCTTTCGAATGAAAAGACAGGATTTCCGTTTCTTCCACCGCCTGCGCGTGCGCTGGGCCGAGGTGGACATGCAGAAGATCGTCTTCAACGCCCACTACCTGATGTACTTCGACACGGCGGTGGCGGACTACTGGCGTGCCCTGGCGATGCCGTACGAGGAGTCGATGCACCAGCTGGACGGCGACCTGTACGTCAAGAAGGCGACGGTGGAGTTCAACGCCTCCGCGCGCATGGACGACATGTTGGACGTGGGCATGAAGTGCGGCCGCATCGGCAATTCGTCCATCCAGTTCCTGGGCGCCATCTTCCGCGGTGAGGAACTGTTGATTACCTGCGAGCTGATCTACGTGTTCGCCAATCCCGAGACGCAGACGTCGAAGCCCGTGCCCGCGAAGCTGCGCGAGATGCTCACGGGCTTCGAAGCCGGCGAGCCGATGATCGAGGTGAAGACCGGCCGCTGGAGCGAGCTGGGGCCGGACGCGCAACGTATCCGCACCGAGGTGTTCGTCAACGAGCAGCGCATCCCGGCCGACCTCGAATGGGATGAGGCCGACAAGGACGCCGTGCATGCCGTCGCGTACAACCGCCTCGGCCGCGCGGTGGCCACCGGCCGGCTGCTGCGCCAGGGCGACGGCAAGGTGAAGATCGGCCGCATGGCGGTCGACAAGGTGCTGCGCGGGTGCGGTTTTGGCGAGGCGGTTCTCAAGGCGCTGGCGCAGGAGGCGCACGCCGCCGGCGACAAGCTCATCGTGCTGCACGCGCAGCGCACCGCCGAGAAGTTCTACGCCAAGCTCGGCTTCCGCGTGCACGGCCAGCCTTTCGAGGAAGCCGGCATCCCGCACGTCGAGATGCACGGCGACCTGCCGCTGGCGCACTGAACGATGGCGAAGAAGAAACACGCCGCACCGGCGGCGACGGCCGCGCCTGCGGCAACCCCCGATTTGAATGCGGTGGCGGCAAGCAGCGCCCTGTGGCTGCTGGCCGCCATGATGATCCTCGCACCCGCGCTCGGCTCGCCGGTGGAGGAGATGCTGCAGGACACCCTCAAGTCGATCGTCGTGTCCTTCGGCGCGCTGCTGACCGCGATGCTGTTCTTCTTCAGGATCCGCAAGAGCGATGCGCCGCTGCGCTGGCATGCCCTGCTGTGGCTGCCGCTGCTGCTGTGCGCCTATGCGCTGGGCAGCATGGCCTGGTCGCATACCTACCTGGCGGGGGTGGAGGCGGTGCGGTGGTTCGTCTTCGCGCTCATTGCGTGGCTCGCGCTGAACACGCTCACGCGCGAGAACGCGCCGGTGCTCGCGTGGGGCATCCACCTCGGGGGCGTGGTTGCATCGCTCTGGACGGCGCTGCAGTTCTGGGCGGACCTGCAGTTGTTCCCGCAAGGGCCGAACCCGGGCTCGACCTTCGTCAACCGCAACTTCTTCGCGGAGTTCGCGGTGTGCACGCTGCCGTTCGGCGCGTGGCTGCTGGCTCGTGCGCGGTCGTCGGTTTCGATTGCGCTGCTGTCCGCAACGACGGGTTTCACCGTATTGGCCATCCTGATGACGGGCACGCGCGCCGCGCTGCTCGCCACTTGGCTGCTGCTGCTGGCCGTGCTCCCCTTGATTGCGTGGCGCTTCCGTACGCAACTGCAACTACGGGCGTGGTCGCAGGGGCAGCGGCTGCTCGCCATCGCCTCCTTCCTCATCGTCGTGGTCGGCCTCGGGCTGGTGCCGTCGGGCAACAAGAAGATCCTCGACGAGGAACGCGGTACGACCGCGCTCGCACGCGGTATCGGCCGCACGGGCACGATCCGCCCGGACGACCACTCGCTGGGCCTGCGCATGCTGATGTGGAAGGCCACCGCGCGCGTGATCGCGGCCGAGCCGGTCACCGGCGTCGGTGCCGGCGCGTGGGAAGTGCAGGTGCCGCGCTTCCAGGAAAAGGGCGCGCAGCTGGAGACCGACTACTACGTGCACAACGAGTTCCTGCAACTCGTTGCGGAGTACGGCCTGGTGGGCTGGGCCTTCCTGCTGCTGCTGGCGGCTTACCTGCTGCAGGCAACGCGGCGGACGTGGCAACTGGCTGGGGACGAGGAAGGACCGCTGCGAGCGATGGCACTGGCGGCGGTCTTCGCGCTCTTCGTCTGCAGCAGCATCGGCTTCCCGTGGCGCATGGCCGTCACCGGCGCGCTGTTCGCCCTGTGCCTCGGCTTGCTCGCCGCGTCGGACGCGCGTCTCGGGCTGCAAGGCCGCACCTCCGTGCAGGACGTTCCCTGGCATCGCGACGACGGCTACCTTGCGATGGGCGTGACGTTCGCCTGCCTCGCACTGGCGGCGTTCATCACCGACCGCGCGGCGACGAGCGAGCGCAAGATCGTGCAGGCGGCGCGGCTCGCCATGACGATCAGCGCCTCGGGCGACGTCAACGCGTCGCGCTGGGACGAGACCAAGGCGCGGCTGCTGCAGCTCACCAGCGAGGGCGTGCAGCTCAACCCGCACTACCGCAAACTCACGCCGATCGTCGCGGACGAACTCGCCAAGTGGGAAGACTGGCGCAATGCCGTCGTCATCTGGGAAAGCGTGCTCAAGTCGCGGCCCTATGTCACCGCCATCATCACGAACGTGGGGCGCGGCTATTCGGTGCTGGGCCAGCTGGACAAGGCCGTCGAGTACCTGGAGCGCGCGAAGAAGCTGCAGCCCGACGCGCCGGCCGTGCGCTCGCTGGAGGTGATCCTGCTCGCCAGGCAGGGCAAGGAGGCGCAGGCGTACCAGCTTTGCAAGCGTTCCATCGAGGAAGGCATCTCCGACTACGACCTGCAGAACGCGGCCTTCACGCTTGCCGTGCGCGCGAAGGACTATGCGCTGGCCGAACGCGCGATCCAGCTGCGGATGAAGGAGAACCCGGTCACGAAGCTGCAAGGGCTGCTGCAGCTCGGGCAGATGTACCTCGACGACGTGAAGGACCCGGCCAAGGCGCTGGGCTATTACCGCCTCGCGGTGCAGGCCACCACGACCCTCGAAGAGCGCGCCGCCGTATTGACGAAGGTGCCACCGCAGCTGCGCTCGCAGGCGCAGGCGGCTCAGACGTCGGCGAGCAGCAAGTAGGGCAGGGGCTGCAGCTCCAGCGGCGCGCCGTCGGGGCCGCCGGCCGTGAGCCGCCCGCCTTCGGCAGACGAAACCTGCATCGACACGACCGCGTCCCAGCCGCCGCCCGGCGCGGGCGCGGCCTCGGCGACGACGCCGGTGGGCTGCTCGCGGTCGGACTCGTGGAACACTTCCTGCCCGGTGGCGAGCGCCGCCGTCGAATGCACGATGTACGCGCGCCGCTTGAGCGTGCCGCGGAACTGGCTGCGCGCGACGACCTCCTGGCCGGGGTAGCAGCCCTTCTTGAAGTTCACGCCGCCGACGGACTCGTAGTTGAGCATCTGCGGCACGAAGGCTTCGACGATGGGCGGCGTGATGTCGGCGACGCCGCTGCGCACCTCGCCCCAGCGCCAGAGTTCGGTGGAAAGCGCAGGGCCTTCGGGCGGCGGCTCGCCCGCCGGTGCGACCCACAGCGCGCGTGGCTGGCCGTCGGCGGGGTAGAGCACGGCGATGGACGCCGCGCCGCGATCGAATTTCTGCCACGGCTCCACGGGCCCGCCCGCCAGCGCCTTGAGCGTGTCGCCCGCGATGCCGCGCAGCTCGAACTCGCCGGTCGCATCGCTGAGCTTCACCTTCGAACGCAGCACGAACATCGACAAACGCTTGAGCGCAGCCGGCAGCACCTCGCGGTTGCACACCAGCAGGACCTCGCCGTCCGAACGCCGGATGCCGATGAAGCTGGCCAGCATGCGGCCCTTGGCCGTGCAGAAGGCCGCCAGCCGTGCTTCGCTGTCGCGCTGCAAGGCGAAGTCGTTGGTCAGCTGCGCGTGCAGGAACCTGGCGGCCTCTTCGCCGCGGGCGGCGATCACGCCCAGGTGCGGGACGGGGGCGATGCCGTTGAGGAGTGCGGACATGGCCTCAATTATCATGGGCCGTTCAATTGCATATATCGCGTAGGGTCCGGTGCGTCGCTTCCTGGGTTGGCTTTTCTTCGCGGCTGCGCTGGGCGTGCTCGGCGCCGGCGGCTGGGCGTGGTGGTGGGTGCACCACCCGCTGGCGCTGCCCGCGCCCACCGTGGACCTTTCCATCGAGCCCGGCACGCTGCCGCGCAACGTGGCGCAGGCGGTCAGGGACGCGGGCGTGGACGTGCAGCCGCAACTGCTCTACTACTGGTTCCGCATCTCGGGGCAGGGCCGGCAGATCAAGGCGGGCAGCTACGAGCTGGAGACCGGCATCACGCCCGAGCGCCTGCTGGACAAGCTCGCGCGTGGCGAGGAAAGCCTGCGCGCCGTGACCTTCGTGGAAGGCTGGAACTGGCGGCAGGTGCGCGCGGCGCTGGCCTCGGCCGAGCAGCTCAAGCCGGAAACGAAGTCGCTGGACGACGCGGCCGTCATGGCGCTGCTGGGCCGCCCCGGCGTGGCGCCCGAGGGGCGCTTCTTCCCGGACACCTACACCTACTCGAAGGGTTCGAGCGACGTCGCGGTGCTCAAGCGCGCGTTGCGTGCCATGGACAAGCGCCTGGCCGAAGCGTGGGCGCAGCGCGCGCCGGACGCCGTGGCCAAGACGCCGGACGAGGCGCTGATCCTGGCCAGCATCGTCGAGAAGGAGACGGGCAAGGCAGCGGACCGCACGCTGGTGGCCAGCGTCTTCAACAACCGCCTCAAAGTGGGCATGCCGCTGCAGACCGACCCGACCGTGATCTACGGCCTGGGCGACAAGTTCGACGGCAACCTGAAGAAGGTGCACCTGCAGACCGACACGCCCTTCAACACGTACACGCGGCCCGGCCTGCCGCCGACGCCGATTGCGATGCCGGGCAAGGCATCCTTGCACGCGGCGTTGCATCCCGCGCCGGGCAAGTTCCTGTACTTCGTCGCGAAGGGCGACGGCACCAGCCATTTCAGCGAGAACCTCGACGAGCACAATCGGGCCGTCAACAAGTACCAGCGCGGGCAATGAGGCAGGGTATCTTCATCAGCTTCGAAGGCATCGACGGGGCGGGCAAGTCGACGCACATCGACGCGCTCGCGGCGGCGCTGCGTGCGGCCGGCCGCACCGTTGTGCTCACGCGCGAGCCCGGCGGCACGCCTCTCGCGGAGAAGCTGCGGGCGCTGGCGCTGAACGACCCGATGGACCCGCTGACCGAGGCGCTGGTGATGTTCGCGGCTCGGCGCGACCACCTGCTGCAGGTGATCGAGCCGGCATTGGCGCGCGGCGACGTTGTCCTGTGCGACCGGTTCACCGATGCCACGTTTGCGTACCAGGGCGGCGGACGTGGGTTCGACCTGCAGGTGCTCGGTGAGCTGGAGCGCTGGGTGCAAACGGTGCCGGCCGTGCCCGGCGGCGTGCGCCAGCCCGATCTCACGATCTGGTTCGACCTGGCGCCCGAAGTGGCGGCCCGGCGGCTCGCGGGCGCGCGCGTGCCGGACAAGTTCGAGTCGCAGCCGGCGGAGTTCTTTGCTCGCGTGGCTGCGGGGTACGCGCGGCGGTGCGCGGAGCAACCGGCGCGATTTGCGCGGATCGACGCCGATCGGCCGCGCGACGAAGTCTGGCGGGCGGTCGAAGCCGCCGTGAAGAGCCGCGGATGGATCGCATGAGCGCCGCAGCCCAAGCCCCCTGGATCGCCGCGCAGCTGCGCACGTTGCTCGCGCAGCGCGGGCACGCGTGGCTGCTGCATGGCGCCTCCGGCCTCGGCCAGTACACGCTCGGCCTTTCGCTTGCGCAGGCATGGCTGTGCGAGCGCCCCACCGCCGACGGCGCCTGCGGCCAGTGCGAGAGCTGCCACGCGGTCGAGGTCCGCACGCATGCCGACCTCGCCGTGCTGATGCCGGAAACCGTGCTGCTCGAGCTCGGCTGGCCGCTCGACGAGAAGTCGCAGAAAGACATCGACGACAAGAAGCGCAAGCCCAGCAAGGAAATCCGCGTCGAGGCGATGCGCGACGCGGTCGAGTTCGCGCAGCGCACCAGCGCGCGCGGGCGCGGCAAGGCAGTGCTGGTGTATCCGGCCGAGCGCATGAATCACATCACGGCGAACACCCTGCTCAAGACGCTGGAGGAGCCGCCGGGCGACGTGCGATTCGTTCTCGCGAGCGAGGCGTCGCACCAGTTGCTGCCGACGATCCGCAGCCGCTGCCTGGCGCACACGATGGTGTGGCCGCAGGGCGCCGATGCGCAGGCGTGGCTGCAGGAGCAGGGCGTTGCCGCCACCGCAGCTCCGGGCCTGCTGCGCGCCGCGGGCGGCCGCCCCGAAGACGCCCTGCGCCTGAAAGCCGCGGGGCGCGACCCCAAGACCTGGGCGCAACTGCCCAAGGCCGTCGCACGCGGCGAGGTGGCCGTGCTGGGCGACTGGTCGCCCGCCGAGGCGATCGACGCGCTTCAGAAGCTCTGCCACGACCTGCTGGCCGTGGCGTGTGGCGCCGAGCCGCGCTTCTTCGAGCGTGGTGACCTGCCCAAGGCGGGGTCGGTCGCCGCCCTCACCGCCTGGTCGCGCGAACTGGCGCAGGAAGCGCGGACGGCCGAACACCCCTTCAACGCGGGACTGTTACTCGAATCCCTGGTCAGCCGCGCTCGCGCCGCACTGGCCGCGCCGGTAAACTCGCGGCTCCAGCCGTCGCCATGAGCAACCCGTCACCCACCACCCCGCGCCCGAGCGTCATCCAGCTGGCGATCAAGGAAAAGGCCGCGCTGTATGCCGCCTACATCCCGTTGTTCGCGGACGGTGGCGTGTTCATCCCGACCACGCGGGACTACCGGCTGGGCGACGACGTCTACGTGCTGCTGTCGCTGCCGGACGACCCGCAGCGCTACCCGGTGGCCGGCAAGGTGGCGTGGGTGACCCCGCCGCGCGCCGCGGCGAACCGCACGCAAGGCGTCGGCATCCGCTTCCCCTCGGACGAGAAGTCCAAGCTGCTCAAGGCGAAGATCGAGGAAATCCTCGGCGGCCACCTCGCCTCCGAGCGCCCCACGCAGACGATCTAGGCCTTGTACGTCGATTCCCATTGCCACCTGAGCTTCCCGGAGCTCTCTTCGAGGCTGGCCGACATCCGCGCGGCCATGGCCGCGGCGCAGGTCGACCGTGCGCTTTGCATCACGACGACGCTGGAGGAATTCCCGGCCGTCCACGAGCTCGCGACCAGCTACGACAACTTTTGGGCCAGCGTCGGCGTGCACCCGGACAACGAGGACATCGAGGAGCCGACGGTCGAGCGGCTCAAGGCTCTGTCGGCGCTGCCCAAGGTGGTGGCCATCGGCGAGACCGGGCTGGACTATTACCAGATGGAAGAGCGCAAGGGCGGCCGCAGCATCGGCGACCTGGACTGGCAGCGCGAGCGCTTTCGCACGCACATCCGCGCGGCGCAGCAGGTGCGCAAGCCGCTGATCATCCACACGCGCGCGGCGTCGGCGGACACGATCGCTATCCTGAAAGAGGAGGGCGAGGACGGCTCCCCAGGCTCGGCCGGCGGCGTCTTCCACTGCTTCACCGAGACCGCCGAAGTGGCGCGGGCGGCGCTGGACCTGGGCTTCTACATCTCGTTTTCCGGGATCATCACGTTCAAGAACGCGGCGGACCTGCGGGAGGTGGCCGGGTTCGTGCCGCTGGACCGGATGCTGATCGAAACCGACAGCCCTTACCTCGCGCCCGTGCCGTACCGCGGCAAGGTGAACAACCCCGCCTACGTGCCCTACGTCGCGAAGCAGATCGCCGAGGTTCGCGGCATGACGCAGAAAGAGGTTGGGGCGGTGACCAGCACCAACTTCGAGCGGCTTTTCGGCGTCGGCAAGACTTCATCCATCGCATGAAGAGGCTGCTTTATCTCGTTGCCCTGCTTTGGTTTTCTGCCAGCCAAGCCGGTAGCTACGACGATTTCTTCATCGCCATCAAGCACGACAACCCCTCGGCCATGGTCGAGCTGCTGAACCGGGGTTTCGACCCCAACACGCTGGACCCGAAGGGCGTCCACGGCCTGTTCCTGGCCGTGAAGGAGCCGTCGCCCAAGGTCGCCGAGGTGCTGATCTCGCACCCGAAGACGCAGGTGGAATGGCGTTCGCCGCAGGACGAAAGCGCGCTCATGATCGCGGCGCTCAAGGGCGAAACGGCGCTGGTGAAGAAGCTGATCGCCCGGGACGCCGACGTCAACAAGCCGGGCTGGGCGCCGCTGCATTACGCCGCCACCGGCGGGCACTTGGAGATCATCCGGCTGCTGCTGGAGCACCACGCGTTCATCGACGCCGAGTCGCCGAACAAGTCGACGCCGCTCATGATGGCGGCGCATTACGGCACGCGTGAGGCCGTGAAGCTGCTGCTGGACGAAGGTGCGGACCCGGCGCTCAAGAACGAGCTCGGGCTGTCCGCCATCGACTTCGCCTACCGGGCCGGCCGGCAGGACGTGGCGGACATGATCGCCGCGGCCGCGCGCGCCCGGCAGCCGAACAAAGGCAAATGGTGACAAGGGCTTGCGCCGGGAACTTCAAGTACCCGGCGCGGGCCGGTGTCAGGGCTTGGCGGTACAGGCCGTGACGACCTCGACGCCGGCGCCCAGCTGGCGCGTCTCGGTCTGGCAGCGCGCCAGGTCGGCGTAGTACGCCTGGACGACCTGGCCCGGCGGGTTGTACCGCAGCGTGGCTTGCGCGCCCATGCCGGTGCTGGCCGGGTCCGGCTGGCACTTGGCGCCGGCGGCCATCTTTTCGACGCGCGCGCAGAAGTCGGCGCTCGGATAGTCGAAGACGCGAACGATCTGGCCGCCGGTGTCCTTGTAGACAAGGTATTTGCCAGCAGGGCCGCTGGGCTGGGTGGCGCAGCCGGCCAGGATGGCGGCGGCGGCGATGCAGACGGTGGATGCGAGGCGCATGGTGTTTCCCTGAGCTGGTGGTCGTTTTTCTACCGCCAAACGCGCCGGACGTGGGGTCGCCGTAACTGCATCATACTTGATACGATGTGTATTATGTCAAATATTAAACGGGGAGGAAAGCGCCGTATTGGCGTCTTCTTCGGGTACATCCTCAACCGGCTGCTGCGGTGGCTGCGATCGCGTTGCGAACGGGCGCCCTACTTCTTCAGCCTTTCGGCATCGGCGGCCAGGAGTTGCTCGGGCCGTGGGCTGAGCTTGAACCTGTAGTACTGGTTCTTGTCCACGAGGCCGACGACCACATCCCTGGCATTTTCCAGTTCGCGACGGAAGTCATCGAATTTTGGCTCCGCGCCTGCGGCCGCCGCCCATGCGTCGTCGACCGCCTGCCGCAAGATGGCGTCCAGGTTGAGCTCCTTGGCCGAACCTTTCACGAGGTACGTTTCACGGATCATCTTCGCTTCGCCCTTGTACCTTTCTCTTTCCGCGGCCTTGCTGTTCGAGTCAGGCACGGGCTGCCTCAGAAACTTGTCGACCACCTCGAGGAATTCGAAGTCGCGTTCGGTCTTGCCCTCTTTCGCGAAGTCGCGGATGTGGTTGAACCAGCGCGATCCCGGAGAAATCGCGGAAAAGCGTTCGGGCAGCGGTCCCAGGGGCGGCTCTTGCCTGGCTGCGCGAGCCGCCAGGAAGCGCCTGCCGATGCTGGATCCCCTGCCGTGGCTGGGCGACTCCACCGGGATTTCCTGGAAGGCGTCAGGGTGCTCTGCAACCTGGCCGTCGATGTAGCACTTGACAATGTCGATCCCGAAGCGCCACAGCGCCTGGGCCAGCGGACTGTCGAGGGCAATCGCGTCCCCTTCGGTCCGGTGCTGCGCGGCCTTCAAGACCCCTTGGGCGACACTCGCACGGTCCAGGCCGAACTCGATTGCCAGCGTGATCCGGCGCTGCGAGAAGTGAGTGTCGGCGATTCTCTTGTAGAGGGCGGCTCGGTCGGCGTCCGTCGTTGTGGGGTCGAAAAAGCGGTCGAAGAGCAGCATGAACTTGACGTTCTCTTCGAATAGAAGCGGCCCTGCCAGCTCCTCCAGCTGGTTGCGCCAAAGCGGTGTGCGCAGCCGCCTGCTGAAGTCGTCGTACTCGGCGCGCGGGCCGTGCGGCTTCTTGGCGTCCGCCCACGCAGCGTTGGGGCTGCGCGTGTGCAGGCCGGCGTCCAGGATGGCTTGCTGCACCGGCGCACGCAGCGGCTTGAAGGCCTTGACCAGCTCGACCGCGTCCTCGCCGGCCTCGCTGACCCTTTGAAGCAGTTCCGTCCTTACCTGCTCCTCCATCGCAAGCGCAAGTCGCGCTCCCTTGGCGATGAAGATCGTCACCAGGCCTCTGGCGCCGGCGGCGTCCGGATTCGCCAGGAATTGGTGCAGCGCCATCAGGAAGAGAAACTGGCGTTCGGCGTCGGTCCCCTGGGCGGCATGGTGGGCGTCTACGAAGTGCTGGGACAAGGGTATGCCGACTTCCCGTTCGAAGCGGGCGTTCACCGGGTCCTGCCCGAAAAAGCTCTGGCGTTTGGTCGCCGCGGCGGTGATGATGCCGCTGCCGCGGCGCTCGACCGACGAAGCGCGAGTGCCGCTGGCGCCGGGGTCGAGCCGACGGCCGCGAGAGCCTGGAGACTGGACGTCCTTTCCTTCGTACGACGGCCCGGCCGACCGCTGCTGATTTTCCCGGAGTGCGAGCTCGCACAGCTCTGCAAGATCCTTCACCAGCTCCTCGGTGAGATACAGCTTCGTCTCGTTCTTCTGGCGGGCCTCGATCTGGACTCTCTTGGCCGCGGTCACATCGCCCTTGACCGCGGCGCGCTTCGTCTCGTAAGCGCTGGGATAAGGTTTGGCAACGCACGCATCCATGAGGGCCATCAGCTGTGAAACCAGAGGCTCCTTCTCCGCTAACGATGGCGCATCGAGGAACTTGCTGCGAAAGGCCAGTAAATCCATGACCGGCGTCGCGGCCTTGCGCAATGGCTCGATTGCCAGCCGCAGGCTTGTGGGGTCGTTGCCGGCTTCGTTGATCGCGGTCTCCAGGGCGGCGTGGTGCGGCTGGAACACAGCGATCGTCGCAACCGTATCGACGAGGAATTTCGCGCTGCCCGCGTCGGGAGTCTTGGCGAATTGGTCCAGCTCTTCGAGGAATTCCTTGAACGCCTCCAGGGTCACGGGTTTGAACGGCTGCTGCGCGGCAACCGCAGCGACGTCACCTCTCGAGGCGGACGCCGCCACGGGTGATAGCTCTGCGGCCTTCGTCTCGCCGCCAAGCGAGCGCGGTTCGTCGTTGGGTGCGCCTTGATCGGCAGTGGTGGACAGCCGCGCGGGCCGCGCTCGCCGCTCGGGTCTCGGCGGTTTCATTCGGGTCGAAGGCTCGCCCGCAATCGGCACGGAACCCGGTGCACTCAGGCCGCCGATCGGCGTGCCTTCGGGTTTGTCGGCGCCTTGGGCACTTTCCGCACCTTCCGCGGCGCGTGCCGGGACACTGGTTGGGGCGACTGGCAAGTTGAAAGGCGCGGCTGAAGAGCTGGAAGGTGTCATAGCTGTGGTGAATCAAAAAAAAAAGCGAGGGCGCTCAGGCCCGGTTCATCAGGTCGGCGCAAAAGGCCTGTTGCGAATCGGCCGCCGCGCTGGTGTCCGCATCCGCCAGTTGCTCGCGCCACCGCGTGACACGCTCGATGCCTTCACCCACGAGCTGGTGCAGGCCGGACGGTGTCGCTTCGAACAGCGAATAGACCTGCTTCACGACACCGTTGCCGTTGGACGGGTTGCGCGCGAAGACGGGCGTGGGGTGCGCGAGCATGAAGTTGCCGTCGAGCAGAGCCTGCAGCGCGCCAACTCCACCGGGTCCCGACGCGGGCAGCGCCCCGAGGTCGAAGAAGAGGAAAACGTGGTCTGCGCTGGCGCTTTCGCAATGCACCACGTTGACCGTCACGCCGCGCAGCACCACGTGGAACGCGACGCGGCCGAACTCGTCGGCGCTCAGCACGGGCACCGGCACCCGCGCGATCTCGCAAAACCCCGCGCACAAAGCCTCGAAGCTGGCTGCCGCCATCGCATCCTCCCAAGTGGTTCAGGCGGCGCGATTGTCAGCGCGCTCGCTGCGCGCGTCTTCCGACTTAGGTAGGAGCAGCGTCGCGCGCTCAGCGCACGAACCGCCCTTCCCGCCCGATGATGGTCAGGTCGGTGAACCGCGAACCCTCATGGTTGCCGGCGCTGTACGACAGGTAGAACCCGCCCGCGTCCCAGCGCTGGAAGGTCTCCAGCGCGGCCACCAGCGACTCGCGCGTGGGCGCCTTGCCCGCGCGGCGCAGGCCCTCCACCACCACCTTCGCGGCGATGTAGCCCTCGAGGCTCGAGAAGTCCAGCTCCTTGTGCCCGGCCTTCGCCATGTGCAGCTGGTAGTCGCGAACGAGCGCACTCGCGGGGCTGTAGGGGAACGGCACCACCTGCGAGATGACGACGCCGGGCCCGGAATCGCCCAGCTGGTCGGACAGCGCCTTGGAGCCGACGAAGCTCACGTTGAAGAACTGCCCGCCGTAGCCGGCCGCCCTCGCCTGCTTGATCAGCGCCGCGCACGACTTGTACGCGCTGATCTGCACCACCGCTTCGGGCTGCGCCGCGAGCACCTGCTTGAGCGCGGCAGCCACGTCGACCGTGTTGCGCTCCACCGTGGCGGCCATCGCGGGCTGCAGCCCGCGCTTGTCCATCGCGCGCTTCACGCCGGCCAGGCCGGCCATGCCGTACGAGTCGTTCTGGTAGAAGACGCCGATCTTGCGGTTGCCCAGCGTGGTGAGGTGCTCGACGATGCGCTCGGTCTCGTCGAAGTAGCTCGCGCGCACGTGGAAGATGTTCCGGTTGAACGGCTCGCGCAGCGCCTGCGCGCCGGTGAAGGGGCCGATCAGGGGGATGCCCTCGGCATTGATCGCGGGCACGGCCGCGATGTTGGTCGGCGTGCCGACGGAGCCGATGAGCGCGAAAACGCGGTCCTCGGCAATCAGCTGCTTGCACGCCGCCGCGGCGCGCTCGGGCTCGTAGCCGTCGTCCCGGGCCACGAGGCGAAGCGTGCGGCCATGCACGCCGCCGGCCGCATTGACGTCCGAGAAGCACGTTTCGATGCCGACCTTCATGCGCCGGCCCAGCTCGGCCGCGGGGCCGCTGTGGGCCGCGAACTGGCCGAGCACGATCTCGCTGGAACTGGTGGGGCCCGCGGCACGCAGGGCGGGTGAGGCAACGCAGGCCGCCAGCAGGGCCATGGCGTTGCGGCGGGTGGGTGGGCGCAGGGTCATCTCGGTCTCTCCTTCAGAAGGCATCCCTTGCGATCGATACTAGGAAGCGCCCCGGCGCGGACAAGGTATGCCGTGGTATATCGGCAAGGTGCCACCGCAGTCAGAACAACCAGGCCCTTCCGGCGCGATCGCAGTGCTCGCCGTCGCCGCCTTCCTCAGCGGCGCCGCCCTTCGCATCTGCGACGGCCTCATCCCGCGTGTCGCACGCGACTTCGGCGTGAGCCCGGGCGTGGCCGGCCGGGTGGTCGTCACGTTCTCCATCGCGTACGGCGCGATGCAGCTCGTCTTCGGGCCGCTCGGCGACCGCTTCGGCAAGGTGCGCGTCATCACCTGCGCACTCGTCGGCGGGACATTCACCGCTGCAATCGCGGCCGCTTCGGCGAGCTTCGACACGCTCGTGGTCGCGCGCATCGGCTGGGGCATGGCGGCGGGCGGCATCATCCCGCTCTCGCTCGCGTGGGTCGGCGACGCGGTGCCTTATGAACGCAGGCAGGCCACGCTCGCGCGCCTGCTCACGGGGATCCTCTCGGGGATGATGGCCGGGCAGCTCGCCGGCGGCCTCTTCGCGGATGCCGGCGTGGGCTGGCGCGGCGCGTTCGTGATGATGTCCGCGGGCTACGCGGTCGTGGCCGTGCTGCTGCTCGTGCGCCTGCGGCACGTCAGCGCCGCCGCTACGGCGGCGCCTGCCGGCCCCTGGCGCAGCCAGCTGCACGCGGTGCTGGGCAACCGCTGGAGCTGGTGGGTGCTGGGCTCGGCGCTTACCGAAGGCGTCTTCCTGCTCGGCCCGCTCGCGTACCTTCCGGCGTTGCTGCACGAGCGGTTCGCCATCTCGGTGTCCGCAGCGTCCGCAATGATCGCGCTGTATGCCGTGGGCGGCCTTGTCTATGCGATGACGGCGCGCCACTTCGTCGCGCGCTGGGGCGAGCGCCGCATGGTGGTGAGGGGGTGCCTCATCATGGCCGCCGGCCTGCTCGCGTTGCTGGGCTCACCGGTGGCTTGGACCGCGGCGCCGGTCGCGCTCATCGTCGGCTTCGGCACTTACCTGTACCACAACACGCTGCAGACGCACGGGACGCAGATGGCGCCCACCGCGCGCGGCACCGGCATGGGCCTGTTCGCGTTCTGCCTGTTTGGGGGCGCGGCATTGGGTACCAGCTGGGCCGGCATCGCCTTCGACCGCGGAGGGGCCGCCGCCCTGCTCCTGCCGCCGATCGTGGTGCTGCCGCTCGCGGGCTGGGCCTTCGCACGCGCGCTGGCGCGGCGCGCCCCACATGCGGCTGGCTAATAGCGCTTAGTGCCGTCATCGCATTGATGGATGACGCCGCCGCGGCCACACTGCGGCCGTGGAAGTCTCATTCAGCAAGGAAATCGAGTCGCTGCGCCTGGGCAAGGGGGACACCTTCCATGGCGAAGGCATCCTCGCGATCACCAAGGCGCTGCTGCAATCCGGCGTGGCCTACGTCGGCGGCTATCAGGGCGCGCCGGTGTCGCACCTGCTCGACGTCATGGTGCAGGCCAAGCCCTACATGGACGAGCTCGGCGTGCACGTCGAGGCGTGCTCCAACGAGGCATCGGCCGCGGCGATGCTCGGTGCGTCGATCCATTACCCGCTGCGCGGTGCGGTGACGTGGAAGTCGATCGTCGGCACCAACGTGGCGGCCGACGCGCTGTCCAACCTGTCTTCGCCGGGCGTGACAGGTGGCGCGCTCATCGTCGTGGGCGAGGACTACGGCGAAGGCGCATCGGTGATCCAGGAGCGCACGCATGCGTATGCGCTCAAGTCGGGCATGTGCCTGCTCGACCCGCGCCCCGACCTGCCGGTGATGGTGAAGATGGTGGAGCACGGCTTCCGGCTCTCCGAGGCTTCGAACATGCCCGCGATCCTGGAGTTGCGCATCCGTGCGTGCCACGTGCGCGGCAGCTTCGAGGCGAGTGACAACGTGCCGCCGCCGGTGTCGACGCGTGCACTGATGGAAGACCCCGCCGCGTTCGACTACATGCGGCTCGCGCACCCGCCGGTGACCTTCCGCCACGAGAAGCTCAAGTCGGAGCAGCGCCTGCCCGCCGCGCGCAAGTACATCGTCGACAACGGGTTGAACGAACTCGTCCCCGGCCAGCGGGGCGACGTCGGCATCATCGTGCAGGGCGGCATCTGCAATGCGCTCATCCGCAGCCTGCAGCAACTGGGGCTGGCCGACGCGTTCGGCGAGCCCGAGATCCCGTTGCTCGTGCTCAACGTCACCTATCCGCTGGTGCCGGAGCAGGTGGCGGACTTCTGCGTGGGGAAGAGCAAGGTGCTGGTGGTGGAAGAAGGCCAGCCGGAGTACATCGAGCAGGAAATCGCCACGCTGCTGCGCCGGCGCGACATCCAGACGAAGCTCCATGGCAAGGACATGCTGCCCTCCGGCGGCGAGTACACCGTCGAAGTGATCACCAAGGGCCTCGCGGCTTTCCTGCCGGAAGCTGCCGCAGGCGATGCATGGCTGGCCGAGCTGGCGGCGCGCCGGCAGCAGGCGGCCGCCCTGCTCTCGGCGGCGCCGCTGCCTGCGCGCCCGCCGGGCTTCTGCATCGGCTGCCCCGAGCGGCCGGTGTTCTCCGCGCTCAAGATGCTGCAGCAGGACATCGGCCAGGTGCACGTCGCCGCCGACATCGGCTGCCACGCCTTCGGCACCTTCGAGCCGTTCTCGATGGGCCATTCGATCCTCGGCTACGGCATGTCGCTGGCCAGCCGCGCGGGTGTCTCGCCGATGATGCAGCGGCGCACGCTGGCGATCATGGGCGACGGCGGCTTCTGGCACAACGGCCTGCTCACGGGCGTGCAGTCGGCGCTGTTCAACGGCGACGATGCCGTGCTGCTGATCTTCAAGAACGGCTACACGTCCGCGACGGGCACGCAGGAGATCATTTCCACGCCGCAGGACGACGCCAAGTCCCACGCCGGCGACAAGGCAAAGAGCCTCGCGCACACCAACCAGACGATCGAGTCCACGCTGAAGGGGCTCGGTGTGCAGTGGCTGCGGACCGTGCACACCTACGAAGTGGAGAAGATGCGCGCGACGCTCAACGAGGCGTTCACCAGCGACTTCAACGGGCTGAAGGTTGTCGTGGCCGAGGGCGAATGCCAGCTGGAGCGCCAGCGCCGGATCAAGCCGTGGATCGCGAGCCTGCTGAAGAAGGGCGAGCGCGTCGTGCGCGTGAAGTACGGCGTGGACGAGGACGTGTGCAACGGCGACCATGCCTGCATCCGCCTTTCCGGCTGTCCGACGCTCACGCTGAAGGACAACCCCGACCCGCTGAAGGTGGACCCGGTCGCCACGGTCATCGACGGCTGCGTCGGCTGCGGCCTGTGTGGTGCCAACGCGCATGCGGCGACGCTTTGCCCCAGTTTCTACCGCGCCGAGATCGTGCAGAACCCGAAGTGGCACGAGCGCCTGTTCGCCGCCGTGCGCAGCGCGATCGTGCGCACGCTGCAGCCCGCCTGACCATGGACACCACGAAACCCATTTCCCTGCTCGTGTGCGCCCTCGGCGGCGAAGGCGGCGGCGTGCTCACCGAGTGGCTGGTGGAGACGGCGCGCCATGCCGGCTACGCGGTGCAGGCCACGTCGATTCCCGGTGTCGCGCAGCGCACCGGCGCGACCACTTATTACATCGAAGTGTTCCCCGTGCCGATGGCGCAGCTCGGCGGGCGGCGGCCGGTGTTCAGCCTGAACCCGGTGCCCGGGGCGCTGGACGCGATCTTGTCGTCCGAGTTGCTGGAGACGGCGCGCCAGCTGGCCAACGGCATGGCTTCGCCTTCGCGCACCGTCGTGGTCACGTCGACGAGTCGCGTGCTCACGACGCTGGAGCGGATGCAGCTCGCGGACGGTCGCGCCGATGTCGAGACGCTGATGAAGCTGGTGCGCGAATTGAGCCGGGTGCATCACAGCTTCGACATGGCGGCTGCCGCGCGCGAGGCGGGGACGGTCGTGAGTGCGGTGATGCTGGGGGCGATTGCCGGGTGCGGGGTGTTTCCGTTTGGGCGGGAGCAGTACGAGGCTGTTGTTCGCGCTTCGGGTGCTTCGGCTGCGGCAAGCCTGAGAGGCTTCGAACGCGGTTTCGCGCAAGTGCGTCATGCCGGGCTCGACCCGGCATCCATCGTGGCGCGCAACGATGGATTGCGGGTCAAGCCCGCAATGACGCTGGGCGCGGAGGTGCCAGAGCCTGTGCGAGAGTTCGCCTCGCTTGGCTACGAAAGGCTCGTCGAGTACCAGGATCGCGCATACGCGGATCTCTATCTGAAGCGCCTGCTCGAAGTCATTGAAGCCGAGCGGGCCGCAGACCCCGGCGGCACCTTCCGCACCAGCCGCGAAACCGCCCGCTGGCTCGCCCTCTGGATGGCTTTCGACGACATCGTGCGCGTGGCGGACCTCAAGAGCCGCGCCAGCCGCTGGCAGCGTGTGCAACGCGAGACCAAGGCGGCGGACGAGGACCTGCTCAAGGTCTACGACCACTTCAAGCCCGGCATCCCCGAGTTCGCGGCGCTCATGCCGCCCTCGCTCGCCGCGCGGATGCTCGCATGGGACCGCCGCCGCCAGCAGCCCTGGGCGATGCCGCTGAAGGTCGGCACGCACAGCGTGGGCGGCATGCTCGCCCTGCGCCTGCTCGCTTCGCTCAAGTGGCTGCGCGTTCGCGGCAGCCGCTTCGGCACCGAGCAGGAGATGATCGGGCGTTGGCTGCGCGGCGTGGTCGAGGGCACGAAGCGCGACTGGCGCCTCGGCAATGAAGTCGCTCAATGCGGCCGCTTGATCAAGGGCTATGGCTCCACCAACGAGCGCGGCAAGGAGAACCTGCTGCACGTGCTGGAGCACCTGCTGCCCCAAGCGGATTCGCATGCCATCGCCGCTGCTCGCGATGCCGCGCTTGCCGACGACGCGGGCAAGGCCCTCGACGCCGCGCTCGTGCAGCACGGAGCACCCCCGCGGCCGGTCAAGCCGCAACCGATCCGCTGGATGCGCAAACCCACCCGGGCCGTGTGAACCGGCCGAGCCACCGCCGATAATCCCGCGCAAGGAGCTCGAGCGGGACCCACGGCCGATGGCGATCTATCTGCACCTCTTCGGGCGGCCTCGCGTCGACGTGGATGGCGCCGCCGCGGACCTGCCGCTCGAACGCCGCCACCAGCTGCTCGCGTGGCTGGCGCTCAAGCGCGGCTGGGTGGCGCGCTCCGAAGCCGCCACGCTGCTGTGGCCCGACCAGCCCGCCAGGCTCGCGAACGCGAACCTGCGCAAGACGCTCTTCCGCCTGCAGTCGCAGCCGTGGGCGGCCGCCGTCGACGCGCAGGCGCACGCCTTGAATTTCACCGGCGGCAGCGACGTCGCCGACTTCGAGCAGGCGCTGCGCGACAAGCGACTGGCCGACGCCGCCCGCTTCGAGGCGCATCGCTTCCTCGAAGGCTACGACGAAGGCGGCGGCGACGCCTGGCCGGCGTGGCTTGCCTTCGAACGCGCCCGGCTCACGTCCGCATGGCGCGACGCGGCGCTCGAACTGCTGGCAAGCGAGATGGACGCCGCGGACGCCCTCGACCTCTCGGCCCGCATGCTCGCGGCCGACCCCTCCGACGAGGACGCCTTGCGTGCGCACATGGGCTGGCTCGCCAGCGGAGGCCAGGTGGCCGCGGCGCGGCGGGCTTTCCGCGATTTCGACGACCGGTTGCGGCAGGAATTCGGTGTCGCGGCGAGCGCCGAGCTCAGGGCGCTGCACGATTCGCTCGGCACGCCGCGCGTTCCGGAAGCAGCCCCTGCCCGAGCGCCCGAAGACGGGTTCGTCGGCCGATCGGCCGAGTTGCAAGCCGTCACCGCCGCTTTCGCGCCGGGCGCCGGCCGGCTCGCCAGCCTGGTCGGCCCCGGCGGTGCGGGCAAGACGCGCCTCGCGCGTCGTGTGATCGCCGAACTCGCCGGCAACTTCGAGCACGGCGCAGCCTTCGTCTCGCTGGAAGAAGTCACCCACCCGGCCGACGTGCCGGTCGCGCTCGTGCGCCAGCTCGACATGGGCACCGCGGGCGCCGAGCCGGCCGAGCAATTGAAAGCCTGGCTCGCCGAGCGCCGCATGCTGCTCGTGCTGGACAACTTCGAGCACCTCGCACCGGCCGCGCCGCTCGTGGGTGAGCTCCTCGCTGCTGCGCCCGGCCTCCACGTGCTGGTCACCTCGCGCATGCGCCTGGGCTTGCCGGGCGAGGCGCTCGTGGCCGTCCACGGCCTGCCCTGCCCGGACCCGGAAGACCGGGACCGGCTGGAGTCGTTCGACGCTGTGCGGCTGTTCGTGAGCGCGGCGCGCAGGGTGGACCCGGCGTTCGTTCCGAACGAGGTCGGATCCATCATCGAGATCTGCCGCCACGTGGACGGGCTGCCCCTCGCGCTGGAACTCGCTGCCGCGTGGACCCGCGTGCTGTCGTGCGAAGCCATCGCCGCCGAGCTTCGTGGCGGCACCGAGCTGCTGCGCGCCAGTGATGCTGCGCACCCGGCCCGGCACGCGAGCCTGGACCTCGTCTTCGAGCAATCGTGGGCGATGCTCGTCACCGCCGAACGCGAAGCGCTCGCGGCACTCACCGTTTTTCGGGGCGGCTTCGCGGCTGACGCGGCGCGCGGCGTGGCCGGGGTGTCGCTGCCCGTGCTCGCCGCCCTCGTCGACAAGTCGCTGCTGCGCAAGGACGGCCGCCGGCTGGTGATGCATCCGGTGGTGCATCAACTCGCCGCGCAGAAGCTCGAGCCTGCGCGCCGCGACACCGTGGAAGCCGCGCACGCGGCGTTCTACTGCGAGCTCGTCGCGCAACTGCGCAAGCCCACCGAGCTGGCCGAGCGCGAAGCCCTCGCCGCGCTCGACGCGGACTACGAGAACTGGACGACCGCGTGGTACCGGGCGGCGCACTCCGCGCAACTGATGCTGCTGGTCCGGGCCACGCCGACGCTGCGCGCCTATTCGGACCATCGCGGCAGCACGCGCGAAGTGTGCTCGCTGTTCGAGGATGCGCTCGGCGCCAACCCGGCGCCCGCCGAACCGCGGTTCGAACCCATCGTGCTGGGCGGCCTCGCGCACTGCCTGCAGCGGCTCGACCGCTTCGCGGAATCCATCGCCGCGGCGCACCGCGCCCTGCAGGCCAGCCGCAACGTCGCGGACCCGGAAGCGCGGCTGCGCTGCCTCAACACGCTCGGCGCCTGCAGCATGCGCCTGGCGAAGATGGGCGAGGCGCGGCGTTACTACCAGATGGCCCTGAAGCTCGCGCCTTCGGTGCCCAATCCGCGCTACGCCGCGGTGCTGATGCAGAACCTGGCGCAGATCGAGAAGCGGCAGGACCACGCGGCCGAAGCCTTGCGCCTGCTGCTCGGCGCGCTGGAGCGCTTTCGCGAGATCGGCGACCACGCGAGCCAGGCGCTTTGCCTGTACCAGCTGGGCTCCATGCAGTGCGACCTGGGCGACCTTTCGGCCGGCGTGCAGTCGCTGCGCTCCGCCCTCGCCCTGTGCGACAGCCACGGCCTGAACCGCACGCGCGGCTACGTGCTCACGGGCCTGGCCGACGCGGCTATCGAGATGGGCGACCTCGACGCGGCGCGCGACTACGCCACCCAGGGCCTCGAGCTCGCGCGGGCCTCGGGCGCGCGGCTGCTCGAATCCTGGATGCTGCTGCACCACGCGCGCCTGGCCGTCCGCGGGCAGGACATCGCCGCTGCGCGCGACGAATTGCGTACCGCGGTCGAACTCACGCTGCAGGTGGGCAGCCCCGTGGCGCAGGTGGCGGCCGTCATCTGCTTCGGCGAGGTACTGGCCGCCCAGGGTGTGAAGGATTGCGCAGCCCGCGTGCTGGAACTGGCGCGCGGGCAAGGCTCGGCGTCGCAGCAGGACCGCAAGCAGATCGATGCAATCCGCACCCGGTGGGCACTGCCTGCGCCCGGCCCCGTGCCCGCCATGACCCTGGCGGAACTCGGACACCGCATCGTCGGCGAGACGCCCCTAGCCCATGCGCCCCTCATCGCGGACCTGCGCGCCCAGCGTTGAGCCTTCGGTCTCGTGGACGCCGGGCGGCCTTCGTCCTACAACGCAATCAGACGCGACCTTCAAACGATGTGACTACTGCCGGGAACAATCGGAAACAGTCACACGACTCGTTACCAACTGGTGAAGTTTGTGCAGGGTTTTGCGTGAACTCGGTCACAAGGCCGTCTTGTGGATTTGGCATCATGAGCCAAACTTTGTCAGGGCAAAGCAGCAGGCGAATACAAAATGCGTTGGTTCAAACCCGTCAAGAACAGCATCTACGGCCTTCTCGGCAACCCGATGCCGCCGACCGAGTCTGTCCTCGAAGTCAACACCGAGGACATCCGCGAAGCGATGCTCGGCCTGCTGGGTGAATCCGCGCCGAGGTTTCCGCACGTCACGCGCCGCATCCGCTACGCGAACGACATCCAGGCCCTGTGGTACCTGCGCGGCGACCTTATGGGCGCCCTGGCCTCGCTGTACGGTGAATCCGAAGCCCGCCGCCGCATGGGCTCCGTCACGGACATGTTCGAAGGCCTGCTGCCCGGCGGCCTGAGCTCGCGGCCCAGCCCCTTGATGGGTTGACTGCCTAGTGGGCGTGGCCCCACACGACAAAAGCGTCACGGCCCTCCACGGCCAATTGCACCTTCGCACCCACGGGCAGCACCACCTTCGTCTGCACGTGCCCGAAAGGCAGCCCCGTGAACACGGGCGCCTTGATCTTCGAGCGCAGCCAATCGACCACCGTCTGCAGCCTGAACCCCTTGTCGTGCGGGTACGGCTTGTAGTTGGTGAAATGGCCCAGCAGCACCGCCTTCTGCTTCTCGAGCACGCCTGAATAGAGCAGCTGCGTGAGCATGCGCTCGATGCGGTAGGGGTGCTCGTGCACGTCCTCGAGGAAGAGGATGCCGCCCTTGACCTTGGGCATCCACGGCGTGCCCGCGAGCGCCGCCATGATGGCCAGGTTGCCGCCCCACAGCAGGCCCTTGGCCTGGAACGGCTCGGTTTGCGCCTCGGCGCGGGGCAGTTGCCAGCCCGTGCCCTCGCCCTGCTCCGTGATGAGGTCGTCGAAGCAGGCGGCCATGATGTCGTCCGGCTCGCCTTCGACGCCGAAGTCCTCGCCGACCGCGGGGCCGGACCAGGTCACCGCGCCGGTCTCGGCCAGCACGGCGTTCTGCAGGGCCGTGAAGTCGCTCAAGCCGACGAAGGCGGTGCCGCGCTTCGCGGCCTTCGCGATGGCCTTGTACGGCAGCTGCGGCAGCAAGCGCGTCAGCCCATAGCCGCCGCGCGTGATGATCGCGACGTCCGCGCCGCTGTCGGCCGCGCGCTGCACGGCCGCGAGCCGCGTCGCGTCGTCACCCGCGAAACGCATGTGGACCGCGAAAGCGGCCGGGTCGACCTCGACGTCGTGGCCCATGGCCTTCAGGCGCGCGATGCCGCGGCGCACCGCGGCCTTGTCGCGCACGGCGCTCGAAGGCGAGTAGATGTAGATGCTTTTCGTCACGGGCGGAAGTATCCCACCGCGGCACGCGCGATAGGCTCGCCATGCTCCTGCACGAAGTGGCCGCCCTGCTCGATGAGCATCGGCTCGGGGCAGCCGCGGATCACCGAGCGCAGAGCCTGCATCGCGGGGGGGCCGAGCACGGGGTCCTGCACGCCGACGGCCATCATCGCCTGGCCGGTCCACTGCTCGCGCCAGAAGTCGCGAGCCTTGCGCGAAGTGGCGGCGCCATCCGCATCCGGGGAGTCCGGCACCATCGGCGGGAACATGCGCAACGCCGCACGATGGCCGCGGTCCGGGAAAGGTGCGTTGTACGCGGCGCACTCCTCGGCGCTCATGTGCGGGTTGCCGCGTGCGAAGAGGCGGGCCACGTCGAACTCCGGGTTCTTCGCGCACATCTCGCGCCACGCGAGGAAGCCGGGCGTGAGCGGCGCGTCGCCCGTGCCGAGCGCGGTGTTCATCACCAGCAGGCCGCGGTAGCGCTGCGGCGCCTCCATGGGCAGCGTCAGTCCGAGCAGGCCACCCCAGTCCTGCACGACGAGCACGATGTTTTGCAGGTCCAGGCGTTCGACGAACTCCAGCAGCACCTGCCGGTGCCAGCTGAACGAATGCGCGGCGTCCTTCTTGGGCTTGTCGCTCTTGCCGAAGCCGATCAGGTCCGGCGCGACGACGCGCTCGCCGTTCTCGAGGAACACCGGGATCATCCGGCGATAGAGGTAGCTCCACGACGGGTTGCCGTGCAGGCACAGCCACGTGCGCGGCGCATCGCGCGGGCCTTCGTCGAGGTAGTGCATGCGCAGGCCGGCCAGCGACGGCAGGTCCGCGATGTAGTTGGGCGCCCACGGATAGCCCGGAAGGTCGCGGAAGCGCTCTTCGGGCGTGCGCAGCGCGTCGTCGCGCAGGGGGGTGGCGGCCATGCGGCTCTCCTGGCGGCGCGTGCGGAAAAAGCCGGCCAGCAGCTCGCCGCATTCGGCCGCCAGCACCCCGCCTTCGACACTCGTCTGGTGATTGAGCTGCCGCGAGGCGAACACGTCGATCACCGAGCCCGCGGCGCCGGTCTTCGGATCCGCAGCGCCATAGACGACGCGCGAAAGCCGCGAATGCAGCATCGCGCCACTGCACATGGCGCACGGCTCCAGCGTCACGAAAAGCTCGCAGTCGTCGAGGCGGTAATTGCCTAGCGCCCGGGCCGCTTCGCGCAGCGCGACGATCTCGGCATGCGCGGTCGGGTCGTGCGAGGCGACCGGCCGGTTCGCGCCGCGCGCGATGACCTCGCCGCCGCGCACCACGACGGCGCCCACCGGCACTTCGCCCCGGGCGCCCGCGCCGCGCGCCTCCTCGAGGGCGAGGCGCATGTAGACGTCGTCAGTCACAGGCTTACTTCGGCTCGTCCGGCATCGGCCGGGGCGGCACCACAGCGGCGTCGACCGCCTGCTTGAATTGCTGGACCTGCTCCTTCGGCGTGGCCGGGGGCGCACCGGCTGCCGCACCGGGCGCAGCCGGCGGCGCCGGCAACGACGACATCTGCTTCTTCGCCAGCACGCCCACGATGGCGAGCACCACCAGCAGGCTCAACACGCCGAAAACCGCTTTCATGTCACCACCTTCATCCCGAGGCGCTCCATCCAGCCGGCCAGTGCGCGCTCGTCCTCGTTGCCGTGCGCGTAGCCGGCATGCAGTTTCGCATGCGATTCGGGCCGGTGCTGGTTCAGCTTGAGCTTGCAGGCCCAGTCGGCGACTTCCAGCTCGAAGCCCACGATGCCGGCCAGCATCTTGTGCGCGAACTCCTCGCCCAGGCTGCGCCACTGCTCGGCGTAGGCGGGTTCGTGGTCGCCGATCAGCTTCTTGAGCAGCCGGTCTTTCGCGAGCGGGTCTTCCACGAGCCGAGCCTGCACCGTGCAGTGGACGACGAGGTAGTTCCAGCTGGGCACGCGCTGCCTGTCGTCGTAGATCTTCGGCGACTGGTAGGCGTGCGGCCCGTTGAAGAGGACGAGCGCCTTCGGCCGCTGCTGCAGGTAGCGCCAGTGCGGGTTGGGCTTGGCGCAGTGGCCGAGCAGCACGAAGCCGGCGCCCCGCTCTTCCAGGTGCAGCGGCAGGTGCGTGACGTACGGGAAGCCCTCGTCGTCGTTGGACACGAGCGTGGCGAACGGATAGCGGCGGACGATCTCCGCGGCGATGGCGCGGTCGGTCGACTTGAATTGCGGCGGCTGGTACATGCGGGCGGTTCTCCTCGGCTGCCAATGTAGCGGCGGCCGCGCAAGCTATCGGTGCGGATTCCTCATCACTGCGATGCGGGGCCGGCGACCTCGAAGGAAAGCGTCGGCGCCGTGAAGTCGTCGAAACCTGCGCCGAGCGCGATGTCGCCGGTGCCGCTCAGGACGCAGTCGTTTCGCCGCAGCGCGACTTCGGTGCCCCCCGCGCCGAGGCGCACCCAGGTTCCGTAGCTGCTCAAATCGGTGAGCGTGAAATGGCCACCGCGCCAGTCGATGCGGGCATGCAGCCGCGACACGCGCTGGTCCGCCACCACGAATTCGGCCTCGTCGACCCGGCCGATGTGCACGGGCATGCGCGAGGAATCGAACTCCTGTCGCACGTCGAGCCACGCGAGCTTCAGCACAGCCCCCGTCGCGGCCGCCGGCGCGCGCGGCTTGATCATGGCGAGGTTGCCCGGCACCGTGAGGTGGCGCGTCTGCGTGTCTTCCATCCACTCCACGCGGTAGATGATGGGCGTGTCGGCCTTGCCGCGGATCGGCACGTTGCCCAGGCTGATGAAGCGGGTGCCGGGCGGTGGCTCGAGGTCCCGGACGGTGGACTCGGTGGCCCAGATCTGCTCGGCGCCCGACAAGTCGGAAAGCCGCGCCGCGACGTTGACGGCATCGCCGAAGCAATCGCCCTCCACCTCCACGATTTCGCCCGTAGCCACGCCGATCTGCAGCTCCATGCGGGCGTGCGGCGGCCACATCGTGAGGCGCTTGTGGTGGTGGCGCTGGAGTTCGATCGCCGCGCGCACGCCCTGCGCCGGCTGCGGGAAGACGACCAGCACACCGTCGCCGAGCGTCTTGACCACGCGGCCACCGCAAGCCTGGCAGACCTTGCTGATCCAGTCCGTGATCTTGGTGACCAGCTTCGTCGCGCGTTCGTTGCCCATGGCCTCGAACACGCTGGTGCTGCCGGTCAGGTCGGCAAAGAGGACGGTCCCTTCCATCCCCCCATTTTGCACATCGCCGGGATCACTCCCACTCGATGGTTGCGGGGGGCTTGCTGCTCACGTCATACGTGACGCGGTTGATGCCGCGCACCTCGTTGATGATGCGGCTGGAGACCTTCTTGAGCAGCGCATACGGCAGCTCGGCCCAGTCGGCGGTCATGAAGTCGCTGGTCTGCACCGCGCGCAGGGCCACGACGTAGTCGTAGGTGCGGCCGTCGCCCATCACGCCGACGCTCTTGACCGGCAGGAAGACGGTGAAGGCCTGGCTCGTGAGGTCGTACCAGCTCTTGCCGGTGGCCTCGTCGCGGAAATTGCGCAGCTCCTGGATGAAGATGTCGTCGGCGCGGCGCAGCAGGTCGGCGTATTCGCGCTTCACTTCACCGAGGATTCGCACGCCGAGGCCCGGGCCCGGGAAGGGATGGCGGTACACCATCTCCGGCGGCAGGCCGAGGGCCACGCCCAGTTCGCGCACTTCGTCCTTGAACAGGTCGCGCAGCGGCTCCAGCAGCTTCAGGCCCAGCTGCTCGGGCAGGCCGCCCACGTTGTGGTGGCTCTTGATCGTGACGGCCTTCTTGCTCTTGGCGCCGCCCGACTCGATGACGTCGGGGTAGATCGTGCCCTGCGCCAGCCACGCCACGGTGCGCGAATGCGTTTCCTTGACCTTCGCGGCCTCGGCCTTGAACACGTCGACGAAGAGGCCGCCGATGATCTTGCGCTTGGCCTCCGGGTCGCTCACGCCAGCGAGCTTGCCCAGGAACAGGTCGCTCGCGTCGACGCGCACCACCTTCGCGTGCAGCTTGCCCGCGAACATGTCCATCACCATGTCGCCCTCGTTCAGGCGCAGCAGGCCATGGTCCACGAACACGCAGGTGAGCTGGTCGCCGATCGCGCGGTGGATCAGGGCCGCAGCCACGGAGGAATCGACGCCGCCGGACAGGCCCAGGATCACTTCCTCGCCGCCCACCTGCTTTCGAATGGCCTCCACCGCCTCGGCGATGTGGTCGCGCATCACCCAGTCCGGCTGCGCCTTGCAGATGCCCAGCACGAAGCGCTCGAGGATCGCGCGCCCCTGCACCGTGTGCGTGACCTCGGCATGGAACTGGATCGCGTAGAACTTGCGCGCCTCGTCGGCCATGCCCGCGATCGGGCAGCTCTCGGTGGACGCCATCAGCTTGAAGCCGGGCGGCATCTCCACGACCTTGTCGCCGTGCGACATCCACACGTTGAGCATGCCGTGGCCCTCGGGCGTGGCGTAGTCCTGGATGTCGCGCAGCAGTTCGGTGTGGCCCCGCGCGCGCACGGCCGCGAAGCCGAACTCGCGCTTGTGCCCGCCCTCCACCTTGCCGCCCAGCTGGTGCGCCATGGTCTGCATGCCGTAGCAGATACCCAGCACCGGCACGCCCAGCTCGAACACCGCCTGCGGCGCCTTGTCGGTGGTCTCCTCGTACACGCTCGCGTGGCTGCCCGAGAGGATGACGCCCTTCAGCTTGCCGTCGGCCGCGTAGGCACGCACCCAGTCGTCGGTGACGTCGCACGGGTGCACTTCGGAATAGACATGCGCTTCGCGCACGCGGCGGGCGATCAGCTGCGTGACCTGCGAGCCGAAGTCGAGGATGAGGATCTTGTCGTGTTGCATGTCGGGGTCAGAAACTCAGGCAGACGATGCCGCAGGTGCGTGCGGCGGCGACCAGCTTGTCGTCGCGCGACGCGAGCTGGCCGTTGAGACGAAGGACCAGCTCCAGGTAGGTGGCGTCATAGTAGGTGAGCTGGTGGGTCTGGGCGAGCCGCATGATCTGCGACTGCCGGTGCAGGTCCGGAGCCGGGTCGAACTGCATCTGCACGAGCGCCAGCGTCTGCAACGCGAGTTCGGGCGCGCCGGCCGCGATGCGTTGGCGGCGCTGCGCCTGCAGCAGCATGTTGCCCATCTCCCATTGCCAGAGCGTGGGTGCACTGAAGCCGGAGTCGTCCAGGCACGCGTGCGCAAAAAGCTGCTTGGCCGCGTCGTTGGCCTCGTCGGGGATTACCCAGGCCGCCGCCGCCGAAGCGTCGATCACGGTCGCCTTGACCATTACTTGCGCCCGGCGTCCCGCAGGCTCTTCCAGTCGCTGTAGCCGTCGACGGCCGGCTGGACCTTGGCACTTCTCTGGTACGCCTCGAGCTGCTCGATGGCTTCACGGCGCCGCCGCTCGCGCTCGGCCTCCGAAGGCGCAGCCTCGGTTTCCTTCACGATCCGGGCGATCTTCTTGCCGTGGCGGGTGATGACGATCTCCTCGCCGTCTTCCACCGCCTGCAGCAGCGCGGAAAACCGGTCTTTCGCCTGGTGGACGGGTACGGTCTGCATGGTGGATCTGGCCAGAAATGAAAAAGTTGGCCTATCTTAGCAAGACGGGCCAACTTCTGCAAATATGGCCAGAATTTCAGTCCGCGCGGTAGTTCGGCGCTTCCTTGGTGATCTGCACGTCGTGCACGTGGCTCTCGCGCATGCCGGCCGATGTGATCTCCACGAATTCCGCCTTGCTGCGCAGCTCGTCGATGCTCGCGCAGCCGCAATACCCCATGGACGCCCGCACGCCGCCGGCCAGCTGGTAGACGATGGCGACCATCGAGCCCTTGTACGGCACGCGGCCCTCGATGCCTTCGGGCACGAGCTTGTCCGCGTTGGGGTTCGTCGTGGTCGCTTCCTGGAAGTACCGGTCCGCGCTGCCCTGCTGCATGGCGCCGATGGACCCCATGCCGCGATAGCTCTTGTAGCTGCGGCCCTGGTACAGCACGATCTCGCCGGGCGCCTCTTCGGTGCCGGCGAACATGCCGCCCATCATCACGCAGTTGGCGCCGGCCGCGATCGCCTTGGCGATGTCGCCCGAGTAGCGGATGCCGCCGTCGGCAATGAGCGGAACGCCGGTGCCGTGCAGCGCCGTGGCCACGTTGTCGATGGCCGTGATCTGCGGCACGCCCACACCCGCGACGATGCGCGTCGTGCAGATGGAGCCGGGCCCGATGCCCACCTTCACCGCGTCCGCGCCGGCTTCCACCAGCGCGCGAGCCGCGGCGCCGGTGGCGATGTTGCCGCCGATCACTTCCACGTCGGGGTAGTTGCGCTTGACCCAGCGCACGCGCTCGATGACGCCATGGCTGTGGCCGTGCGCCGTGTCGACGACGATCGCGTCCACGCCCGCCTTTACCAGCGCCTCGACTCGCTCCTCGGTACCTTCGCCCACGCCCACCGCCGCGCCGACGCGCAGCCGGCCGGACGCGTCACGCGCGGCATTCGGGAAGCTCGTCTGCTTCGTGATGTCCTTGACGGTGATGAGGCCCTTGAGCTCGAAGCGGTCGTTGACCACGAGCACACGCTCGAGCTTGTGCTTGTTCAGGAGCTGCTTGGCCTCCTCGAGGCTGGTGCCCTCGCGCACCGTCACCAGCTTCTCGCGCGGCGTCATGATCTGCGCCACCGGCACGTCGTAGCGCGTCTCGAAGCGCAGGTCGCGCCCGGTCACGATGCCCACCACCTTGCCGCCGTCCACCACCGGGAAGCCCGAGATGCCCAGCTGCTCCGACAGGTCGCTGACCTGCCGCACGGTGTGCGTGGGCGTGATCACCACCGGGTCGCGCAGCACGCCCGACTCGTAGCGCTTGACGCGCGAGACTTCGGCGGCCTGCTGCTTGGGCGTGAGGTTCTTGTGGATGATGCCGATGCCGCCCTCCTGCGCGATGGCGATCGCCAGGCGCGCCTCGGTGACCGTGTCCATGGCGGCGGACACGAGCGGCAGGTTCAGGGTGATGTTGCGCGAGAGGCGGGTGGCGAGGGACGTGTCCTTGGGCAGGACCTGGGAGAACGCCGGCACCAGCAACACGTCGTCGAAGGTGAGCGCTTTTCCTAAAAGGCGCATGTCAGGGCTCCAAAAAATGGATTGTACCCGTGGGGTAAATCACGCTTCGGCAAGGGGCCAAATGCTGAGGCGTGATCTACACTCGCACGATGAACGCGCGCAGCACCCTCGCCCTCGTCGCCGCCTGCCTGCTCCCGCTGGTAGCCGCGGCGCAGTACCAGTGGATCGACAAGGACGGCCGCAAGGTGTTCAGCGACCGGCCGCCGCCGTCGGACGTGCCCGCGAACAAGATCCTCAAGCAGCCCAAGGGCGGCCCGGTCGCGGCCGAGGCGCCTGCCGCCGCGGCCGCTGCAGCGGGCGGTGCCAGTGCCCCCGCGGCCGCCGGCAGCGCCCCCAAGCTCGCCGGCAAGGACAAGGCCCTGGAGGACAAGAAGAAGCAGCAGGAAAGCGCCGAGGCCGCCAAGAAGAAGGCCGAGGAAGAAAAGCTCGCGCAGATGAAGGCCGAGAACTGCACGCGCGCCAAGGAGTCGAAGGCCGCGTTCGATTCGGGCACGCGCATCACCAAGTTCAACGAGAAGGGCGAGCGCTACACGCTGGACGACCAGCAGCGCGCCGCCGAGGCCGAGCGCATCAACAAGCTCATCGCGAGCGACTGCAAGCAGGACCGCCAGTAATCCTCGGCAGTCGTCAGTAGCCCGGCTTGCCGCCCGGCCTGCGCTTGGAGAACAGCCCCGCGGCCCGCGCGCCCTGCTTCGTGAACCGCTCGCGCCGCGCGACCTTCGGGTCCACGCGCAGCGGCCTGTAGACCTCCACCCTGTCCCCTTCGCGCAGCGGCTGGTTCCATGCGGCCTTGCGGCCCCAGACGCCGAGTAGCGCGTCGTCCGGCTCGAAATCGGGCAGCTGGTCCGGCAAGCCGCTGGCCATCACGGCCTGCCCCAGCGTCGCGCCTTCGGGCAGCGCCACGGGCCACTCCAGCACCTCGCGGGGCCCGGGCGACCACATCACGACGACCTTCATCCGTAGACGTGCTCGGCACGCTTGACGAAGGCGTCGACCAGGTTGCCGGCGATCTTGTCGAACACGGGGCCCACAAGAGCGGCGAGCGCGGCGTTCTTGAAGCTGTAGTGCAGCTCCAGCTCCACCTTGCAGGCCCGCTGGCCCGGCGTGCCCAGCGGCGTGAAGTCCCACTGGCCTTCCAGCACCTGGAAGGGCCCGTCGACCAGCTTCATCTTCACCTGCCGGCCGGGCACGTGCGTGTTGTGCGTGGTGAAGGTCTGGTGGATGCCGGAGAAGGCGATGCCGATCTCCGCCTTCATGCGGTCGGGCTGCAACTGGAGCACGGAGCCGTGGTCGCACCACGGCAGGAATTCGGGGTACTTCGCCACATCGGTCACGAGCGCGAACATCTCCTGCGCGCTGTACCAGATAAGGACGGACTTGTGAACGTTCTTCATCGGCGACAATCGATTGTAGAGAACCCCATGGCCCAGAAGAAAGAAACGCCCTCCCGCATCGCCGAAAACAAGAAGGCCTCGTTCAACTACTTCTTCGAGGAGAAGTACGAAGCGGGGGTCGTGCTCGAAGGCTGGGAAGTCAAGGCGCTGCGCGAAGGCAAGGTGCAGCTCACCGACGGCTACGTCGTCATCAAGGACGGCGAGATGTTCATGATCGGGCTGCAGATCAACCCGCTGCGCACGACGTCCACGCACGTGCGTGCCGATGCCACGCGCACGAAGAAGCTGCTGCTGCACAAGGAGGAGATCAAGCGCCTCGTGGGCAAGGTGGAGCAGAAGGGCTACACGCTCGTGCCGCTGAACCTGCACTGGAAGAACGGGCGCGTGAAGTGCGACATCGCCCTGGCCAAGGGCAAGGCGGAGCACGACAAGCGGGACACGATCAAGGATCGCGAAGGCAAGCGGGAAGTGGAGCGCGCGATGAAGCAGCGCAATCGTTAAGCCGCGCGCTGCTTCCAGCCGACCAATTCGTTCGCCACCAGCGCGCCAATCACGAGTGCGCCGCCCACCAGCACGGTCTGGCTCGGCACTTCATCGGCGCCCAGCCACGCGAGCACGATCCCGAAGATCACCTCCAGCAGCGCGAGAAGCGCGATCTCCGGTGCCTTCAGCACGCGCGCGCAGGCCACCGCCAGGCAGCACGGGATCGCGAGCTGCACGAGCCCGAGCAACGCCAGCAGGCCGACATCGTGCATCGTCGCGCGCAGCGGCATCGCGAGTGGCAGCGTCACGATCGAGGAGATGACCGCACCCACCAGCACGGCGGGCACGAGGTCGACGTCCTGGCCCTGCGAATGGGAGCGCTGCGTGACCGTCCAGTTCACCGCACCCGCAACGGGTACGCATAGCGCCACCAGCGTGCCGGCAAGCCCGCCCGCCTCCAGCTGCGTGCCGTACATGTAGGCAATGCCCGCACCCGCGACCAGGATGGCGACCCACGTGCGCCCCGGTATCCGATGCCCGATGAACACGCGCGCGAGGATCGCCGTGAAGAACGGCCCGAGCGACATCGTCACCAGCACGTTGGCCACGCTCGTGAGCGTGAGCGCCACCATGAAGGCTGTGAACATCACGCTCCAGCACACTCCGGAAACCCACAGCGCCAACGGGCCGCGGCGGATCTTCACGAACACCTCTCGCCCCTGCAGGAACGGCAGGATGACCAGCAGCGAAACCATGGTGAAGAAGCTGCGCCAGAACGTCACCTCGAAGCTGCGCGCGTGCTCCAGCTGGCGCGTGATGACGCCGGCGATGGACCACATGAGGGTGACCGCGACCATCAGGAAGACGGCGCGGGTGTGGGTGAGTTTCACTGTTGTTCTGGTTGAAGGCGGCGAAGCGAAGCTGGCCGCTGGGCATGCACTGTACCTGTACTTTTGTCTGAGGCCTCACGCATGGACCGCAACGCAGAATCCGCGAACTTTCAACTTCAAGGCAAGGAGGCATCGATGTTGAGCACTGGAAAACTGGCCCTCATCGCGAGTCGCGTCAAGGCCGGCGCGCAGAAACTCGCGGCCGTCACGATCCACACGAAGAGCGTCGACACCCCTCGCGGCCCGCGTGATGGCGCAAAGCCGCCGGTGGAGGACAAGGCATGGACGCCGATCGTCGATCGTTCGTTCAGCGTCATCGACCGCACGCTCGCGATGGTGCCGCAGCTCGCGCCCGGCGAGCGGCAGGCCGCGCCGGACGCCGTGCTCGAGGCAGCGGACCTGCCAAACCCCGCAGGCAAGGCGCGAGCCGTGGTCACGTTCGGGATCAATCCGGACGAATTGACGCGATTCGCGCAGGAGCAGAACCTGCTCTTCGACAACGCGCGCGATGTCAAGGACTTCAGCGGTGAGCGCATCCACGACGTACCGGCGGCCGTCACGGCCCTCACGCCCCGGCTGCCCTTGGGGCATGCGATGGAACCCGCGGAACTCTCGCAGTACGCGGCCAACGGGATGGATGTTGACGCCAATGGCGTCAAGCTCCAGGGCTTCGACTACCTCATGCAGCTGCGGCCGCTGCATCGCACCGCCGACGGCGGCACCACGGGCTGGAACACCCAGCAGGCGCACTTTCACCAAGGCGAGGAGTTCTTCCACGACCAGCGGCTCCTGCATGGCGTGGTTCCGCAAGGGGTCACGGTCGTGCTGTTCCACCCCGGCGGCGCCGAGGTCGCACCGGGCGGCACGTTCGTCGCCATCAAGATCGATCCGCGGGCGGGGCACCAGTTCTGCACGATTCACGACCAGTTGCTCTGGCTGAACCCGGCGCTCCGTAACGCGGTTCGCCAGCCCGGCGCGCTGGACGCGCAGACGGTCATCGCCCTGCACCAGTTCCTCGACAGGCACAAGGTGATCCCCGGCGTAGAGTTCGACGAGCTGACGAAGGCCGACCTTGCGCGCGCATCGGCGCTTGTGGTGTCGAGCCACACGAAGGACGCTGCACCCAGCGGTGAAGAAGGCGAGAACCTCATGGCCAAACAGACCATGGCGATCGCGAACCCCGAGAAATACGGGGCCTTCCTGCCGTGGAGCGACAACGCCGCAGGCGTCCCCAGGGACGGGCGCACCAAATAGTCTGGACGCGGCCGGTCAGGCCGCTTCGCGCAGCGCCCGCTTGCGCTCGTGCTCCTTGAGGAAGCGCTTGCGCAGGCGGATCGACTTCGGCGTGATCTCCACCAGCTCGTCGTCCTCGATGAACTCCACGGCGTACTCCAGCGTCAGCTGGATCGGCGGCGTGATCTTGATCGCGTCTTCCTTGCCGCTCACGCGGAAGTTGGTCAGCTGCTTCATGCGCACCGCGTTGACCACGAGGTCGTTGTCGCGGCTGTGGATGCCGACGATCATGCCCTCGTACACGGGGTCGCCCGCCTTGACGAACATGCGGCCGCGGTCGTCGAGCTTGCCGAGCGCATAGGTCACGATCTCGCCGTCGTCCATCGAGATCAGCACGCCGTTCTTGCGGCTGGCGATCTCGCCCTTGTACGGCTCGTAGCCGTCGAAGATGTTGGACGCCAGGCCCGTGCCGCGCGTGAGGTTGAGGAATTCGTTCTGGAAGCCAATCAGGCCCCGCGCCGGGATGCGGTATTCGAGGCGCACGCGGCCGCGCCCGTCCGGCTCCATGTTCACGAGTTCGCCCTTGCGCTCGCCGAGTGCCTGCATCACGCCGCCCTGGTGGCCTTCCTCGATGTCCACGGTGAGCAGCTCGATCGGCTCGTGGCGCTCGCCGCCGACGTCCTTGAAGACGACGCGCGGCTTGCCGACGGCCAGCTCGTAGCCTTCGCGGCGCATGTTCTCCAGCAGGATCGTGAGGTGCAGTTCACCGCGTCCCGACACTTCGAAGACGCCCTCTTCGTCCGTGTCCTTCACGCGAAGCGCCATGTTGGACTGCAGCTCGCGGTCGAGGCGGTCGCGGACCTGGCGGCTCGTCACGAACTTGCCTTCGCGGCCGGCGAGCGGCGAGGTGTTGACCTGGAAATTCATGGTCAGCGTCGGCTCGTCCACCTTCAGCATGGGCAGCGGCTGCGGATCGAGCGGGTCGGTTATGGTGACGCCCAGGCCGATGTCCTCGATGCCGCTGATCAGCACGATGTGGCCGGCGGACGCGGTCTCGCCCGGCTGCATGGTGTGGCGCTCGAGGCCCTCGAAGGTCATCACGTTGTTGATGCGGCACTTCACCGGCGTCGAATCCGGGCCGGCCATCATCACGACGTCCTGCGGGCTCTTGAGCGTGCCCTGGTTGATGCGGCCCACGCCGATGCGGCCCAGGTAGCTGGAGTAGTCCATGCTGGAGATCTGCAGCTGCAGCGGCGCGTCGGCATCCCCTTCGTGCGGCGGCACGTGCTCCAGCACCGTGTCGAAGAGCGGCGCGAGGTCCTTGCCCCACTGCTCGCCGGGCGTGCCCTCTTCCAGCGACGCCCAGCCGTTCAGGCCGGAGGCATAGACGACCGGGAAGTCGAGCTGGTCCTCGGTGGCGCCGAGCTTGTCGAACAGGTCGAAGGCGGCGTTGATCACGTAGTCGGGGCGCGAGCCCGGGCGGTCCACCTTGTTCACCACCACGATCGGCTTCAGGCCCAGCGCCAGCGCCTTCTTGGTGACGAATCGCGTCTGCGGCATCGGGCCTTCCACGGCGTCGATCAGCAGCACCACGCCGTCCACCATCGACAGCGCGCGCTCCACCTCGCCGCCGAAGTCGGCGTGGCCGGGCGTGTCCACGATGTTGATGTGCGTGCCCTTCCACGACACGGCGCAGTTCTTGGCCAGGATGGTGATGCCGCGCTCGCGCTCGAGGTCGTTGCTGTCCATCACGCGCTCGGCCACCTTCTCGTTCTCGCGGAAGGTGCCGCTCTGGCGCAGCAGCTGGTCCACCAGCGTGGTCTTGCCGTGGTCCACGTGCGCGATGATGGCGATGTTTCGGATCTGGCGGTTCGTCATGTTCTCGTTCCTAGAATCTGCTCGATTTCGGTGGGGGCGAGCAGCCGCCCCGGGATCAGTTCGCCGGCCTTGACGTGGGCCGTGCCGAGGATGGTGTCGGGGCCGAACACGGCCACCTGCTCGTGGTCGGCCCAGTTGCCGCGGCGGCGCATGCCGCTGAGGAACCGGCCCGCGTCTTCCGGCGGCAGCGTGACGCGTTCGTGGTCGGGCAGCAGCGCCTCCACGGGCAGCAGCTTCGCGAGGCGCTCTTCTTCGTTCATCGCTTCCAGCTGCGCCAGCGTCACGCACTGGTCGATCTTGAAAGGGCCGGTGGCGACGCGCCGCAGCGAGACGAGGTGCGCACCGCAACCGATCGCCTCGCCGATGTCTTCACCGAGCGTGCGGATGTAGGTGCCCTTGCTCACCTGCGCCACGAACTTCAGCTCGTCGGCGCCGATTTGCGCGATCGCGAGCGAATGCACGGTGATGTCGCGTGCTTCGCGCTCGACCTCGACGCCGGCGCGCGCGTACTCGTACAGTGCCTTGCCGTCCTTCTTCAAGGCGCTGTGCATCGGTGGCACCTGCTTCATCTCGCCGGTGAATTCCACCGCGAGCGCCGCAAGGTCGATCTGCGCGGGCACATCGCGCCGCTCGATCACCTCGCCTTCGGCATCGCCGGTGGACGTCTTCACGCCCAACTTGGCAACGGCCTCATAAGTCTTGTCCGCATCCAGGTGCAGCTGGCTGAACTTGGTCGCGGCGCCGAAGCAAAGCGGCAGCACGCCCGTGGCCATCGGGTCCAGCGTGCCGGTGTGGCCCGCCTTTTCAGCGCGCAACAGCCACTTGGCCTTCTGCAACGCGTCGTTGCTGGAAAGGCCGAGCGGTTTGTCGAGCAGCAACACCCCATGCACAGGGCGCCGCTGCACCCTGGTGCGTGGCGCGTTCACGGGCTACTCGTCCTTGGAGCGGGAAGAAACCGCCTTGGCGATCAGGGCGTTCATGTCGGCCGCGCGCTCGGTGGTGCGGTCGAACTGGAAATGCAGCGTGGGCACCGTGTGGATGTGCAGGCGCTTGAAGAGGCCGTTGCGCAGGAACCCCGCGGCGTGGTTCAGCGCCTCCTCGCACTCCTGCGGCTCGCCCACGAGCACGCTGAAGAAGACCTTCGCGTGCGCGTAGTCGGGCGTCACCTCCACGGCATTGATCGTGATCATCCCCAGCCGCGGGTCCTTCACCTCGCGAATGAGCTCCGCCAGGTCGCGCTGGATCTGGTCCGCGACCTGGAATGCCCGGTTGGGCTTGGAGCCTCGCTTGGTAGCCATGCGTCAGAGCGTACGAGCCACTTCCTTGACTTCGAAGAATTCGAGCTGGTCGCCTTCCTTGATGTCGTTGTAGTTCTTCAGCTTGATGCCGCACTCGAAGCCTTCCTTGACCTCGCGCACGTCGTCCTTCATCCGCTTGAGCGATTCCAGCTCGCCCGTGTAGATGACCACGTTGTCGCGCAGCAGGCGGAAGTGGCTGCTGCGCGTGACCATGCCGCTGGTGACCATGCAGCCCGCGACCGTGCCGATCTTGGAAGCCACGAACACCGTGCGGATCTCCGCGGAGCCGATGACCTCTTCCTTCTTCTCGGGCGCGAGCATCCCGGACATCGCCGCCTTCAACTCGTCCACGGCGTCGTAGATGATGTTGTAGTAGCGGATGTCGATGCCGTTGTGCTCGGCCAGCTTGCGCGCGCCGGCGTCGGCACGCGTGTTGAAGCCGATGATCACCGCCTTGGAAGCGATCGCGAGGTTGACGTCCGACTCGCTGATGCCGCCGACGGCCGCATAGACCATCTGCACCTTCACCTCGTCGGTCGACAGCTTCAGCAGCGACTGCGCCAGCGCCTCCTGCGAGCCCTGCACGTCCGCCTTGATGATGACCGGCAGCGTCTTGACTTCGCCGGCGGTCATGTCCGAGAACATGTTCTCCAGCTTGGCGGCCTGCTGCTTGGCCAGCTTCGTGTTGCGGAACTTGCCGGCACGGTAGGTGGCGATCTCGCGCGCGCGGCGCTCGTCGGCCATCACCATGAACTCGTCGCCCGCCTGCGGCACCTCGGTCAGGCCCTGGATCTCCACCGGGATGGAGGGACCCGCGTCCTTGATCGTCTTGCCGTTCTCGTCGAGCATGGCGCGCACGCGGCCGTAGGTCTGGCCTGCAAGCACGACGTCGCCGACCTTCAGCGTGCCGGACTGAACCAGCACGGTGGCGACCGGGCCGCGGCCCTTGTCCAGCTGCGCTTCGATCACGAGGCCCTTGGCCATCGCATCCACCGGCGCCTTCAGCTCCAGCACTTCGGCCTGCAGCAGCACCTGCTCCAGCAGCTCGTCGATGCCCTCGCCGGTGCGAGCCGAGACGTTCACGAAGGGCGCGTCGCCGCCGTACTCTTCCGGCACGACTTCCTCGACCACCAGCTCCTGCTTCACCCGCTCGGGGTTGGCTTCGGGCTTGTCGATCTTGTTCACGGCGACCACGATCGGCACGCCGGCTGCCTTCGCGTGCTTCACGGCCTCGCGCGTCTGCGGCATGACACCGTCGTCCGCGGCCACCACCAGGATCACGATGTCCGTCGCCTGCGCGCCGCGGGCGCGCATGGCGGTGAACGCCTCGTGGCCCGGCGTGTCCAGGAACGAGATGACGCCACGCGGCGTTTCCACGTGGTACGCGCCGATGTGCTGCGTGATGCCGCCGGCCTCGCCCGCCGCCACCTTGGCGCGGCGGATGTAGTCCAGCAGCGAGGTCTTGCCGTGGTCGACGTGGCCCATGACGGTGACCACGGGCGCGCGCGGCAGCGCCTCGGCGCTCTGGCCGGACACTTCCTCCTCGGTGAACGCCTCGGGGTCGTCCAGCGCCGCCGTGACGGCCTTGTGGCCCATTTCCTCGACGACGATCATCGCGGTGTCCTGGTCGAGCGACTGGTTGATGGTGACCAGCTGGCCCATCTTCATCAGCGCCTTGATGACCTCGGACGCCTTCACGGCCATCTTGTGCGCGAGCTCGGCGACGGTGATCGTCTCCGGCACGTGCACTTCTATGATGCGGGCTTCCTGCGGCTGCGCCTGCGGCGAGTCGTCGCGGTCGCGGTGGTCCTTGCGGCCGCGCGGGCCACCGCGCCAGTTGTTGCGGCCGACCCCGCCGGACGCATCGCCGCGGGTCTTGATCTCTTTCTTCTTGGCAGGGTCGCCCGCCCAGCTGGAGGACAGCTTGGCCGACTTGACTTCCTTGCCACCGGGGCCGCCGGGTGCCGGGGCGGCCGCGGGCACGCCGGGGCGCGGTGCCTGCGCGGGCGGCTTGTGCAGCGTGCCCTTGACGCCGGGCTTGGCAGGCTCCGCCGCCTTGGCGACGGGCTTGGCTTCTTCCGGCTTCTTGGCGACCAGCACCTTCTTGGGCGCGGCCATCATCGAGCGGATGGCGGCGGCTTCGGCCTCGGCCTTGCGGCGGCGCTCCTGCAGGTCGCGGGCGCGGGCTTCTTCCTCCTCGCGCGTCTTCGCGGCGGCGGCGGCCTTGGCTTCGGCGGCCGCCTTGGCGTCCGCGGCGGCCTTGTCGCGCGCGTCCTGCTGCGCCTTGGCGACAGCCTGCGCGGCTTCGTCGGCCACGGCCTTCGCGCTCACCGGGGCGGCTTGCTCCGCCGGCGTCGCGGCTGCTGCCGCGGCCGCGGCTGCCGCGGCGGCACGCTCGGCCTCGCGCTTGGCTTCGGCTTCGCGCTCGCGGGCCTCGGCTTCCTCGCGCTCGCGGCGCTTGGCGACGAGCTCTTCCTCCTGGCGGCGGATCAGCTCGGCCTGGCGGCGCGCTTCTTCCTCGCGGCGGGCGAGCTCGGCTTCATCGGGGCCGGGTGCGGGCGCGGCGACTTCGGGCGCCTCGACGACAGCGGTGTCGCTGCCCTCGTCGCGCTTGACGAAGGTGCGCTTCTTGCGCACTTCCACCTGGATCGTGCGGGCCTTGCCGGTGGCGTCGGCCTGCTTGATCTCGCTGGTGGACTTCTTGACCAGGGTGATCTTCTTGCGCTCGGGCGTGGCGGTGCCGTGGGCCTGCTGCAGGTAACCCAGCAGCTTCTGCTTGTCGGCGTCCGTGAGCGAGTCGCTCGGCGAGGACTTGGCCACGCCGGCGCTCTTGAGCTGCTCGAGAAGCTGCTCGGTGGATTTCTTGAGTTCGGTGGCGAACTCGGCGACGGTGGTACTGGACATGTGTTTCGTCGTCCTCCCGCTTATTCCTGCGTGGCCGCTGCACCGGTGAACCAGTGTTCGCGCGCCTTCATGATCAGGGCCTTGGCTTCTTCAGCCGTCTGGCCCGTGATCTCGGTCAATTCGTCGAGGGCCAGGTCGGCCAGCTCGTCGCGGGTGTGCACGCCGGCATCGGCGAGCCGTGCAATCAGCTGCGGCGTGAGGCCTTCGAGGTCGCGCAGGTCCTGCGAGACTTCCTCGACGCTCTCCTCGCGCGCGATTTCCATCGTCAGCAGCGCGTCCTTGGCGCGGGCGCGCAGCTCGTTGACGGTGTCCTCGTCGAAGGCCTCGATCTCCAGCATCTCCTGGATGGGCACGTAGGCCACTTCCTCCAGGCTGGTGAAGCCCTCGGAGATCAGGATGTCGGCGATCTCCTCGTCGACGTCCAGCTTCTCCATGAACAGGCCGCGCAGCTTGCTCTGCTCCTCGGCCGTCTTCTGGGCCGACTCGTTGGCGTCCATGATGTTGATCTTCCAGCCCGTGAGCTCGGAAGCCAGGCGAACGTTCTGGCCGCCGCGGCCGATGGCGATGGCGAGGTTCTCCTCGTCCACCACCACGTCCATCGCGTGCTTTTCTTCGTCCACGACGATGGAGGTGACGTTGGCGGGTGCCAACGCGCCGATCACGAACTGCGCCGGGTCCTCGGACCACAGCACGATGTCGACACGCTCGCCGGCGAGTTCGTTGGTGACGGCATTGACGCGCGAGCCGCGCACGCCCACGCAGGTGCCGATGGGGTCGACGCGCTTGTCGTGGGAGATGACGGCGATCTTGGCGCGCGAGCCGGGGTCGCGGGCGCAGCTCTTGATCTCGAGCAAACCCTGTTCGATCTCGGGCACTTCCTGGCGGAACAGCTCGATCATGAACTCGGGGGCCGCGCGCGACAGGATGATCGGCGCGCCGCGCAGCGTGAGGTCCACTTCCATGATCATGGCGCGGACGCGGTCGCCGTTGCGCAGGTTCTCCTTGGGGATCATCTCGCTGCGGCGCAGGCGCCCCTCGACGCGGCCGCTCTCGACGATGATGTCGCCCTTGTCCATGCGCTTGACGGTGCCCACGAAGATCTTGTCGCCGCGCGACATGAAGTCGTTCAGCAGCATCTCGCGCTCGGCGTCTCGGATCTTCTGCAGGATGACCTGCTTGGCGGCCATGGCGCCGATGCGGCCGATGGGCAGCGACTCCACGCCTTCTTCGATGTATTCGCCTTCTTCGACGTCCGGCACGCGGTCGCGTGCGTCCATCAGCAGCTCCTCGGCGTCGGGATTCTGCAGGCCGGCCTCGTCGGGCACGACCAGCCAGCGGCGGAAGGTTTCGTAGTCGCCGCTTTCGCGGTCGATGGCCACGCGGATGTCGACCTCGCCCTGGTACAGCTTCTTCGTCGCTTGCGCGAGCGCGGCTTCCACGGCGCCGAAGACCACGTCGCGCTCGACGTTCTTCTCGCGGGAAATCGCATCCACCAGCATCAACAGTTCGCGGTTCATCTCACTCTCCAGCAACTGACTTGGTCTTTCGACCTTTGAAATCTACGATCGGCGCCAGGCGGGCTTCCTTCAGCTCGTCCAGCGTGAACCCGAGCGCCTGCAGCGGCACGGGCTCCTTCTTCTTCTTCGAGACCCGCACGCCCGGCTGCGGCGGCGGCTCGTCGCTCCACACGACCTGCCAGCCGGCGTCGGTGCGCTCCAGCGTGCCGCGGTACTTGCGGCGGTTGGCCACGAGCGGCGCCTTCAGCGTGATGTCGACCAGCTCGCCCTCGAAGCGCTCGAAGTCCTTCTCACCCTTGAGCGGCCGGTCGATGCCCGGCGACGACACCTCGAGGCGCTTGTAGTCCACGCCTTCGACTTCCAGCGTGTACTGCAGCTGGCGCGTGACGCGCTCGCAGTCCTCGACATTGACGTATTTCTCTTCGCCGCCTTCGTCCCACGGCATGTCGATCGTCACGCGCAAAGTGCCCCCTGCAGAGCGTTCGATCTCCACGAGTTCGTAACCGAGACCGGTCACGGTTTGTTCGACGATGTCTTGCAGGGCCACGGGCTTGAGGCGATCAACCAAAAAAAACGGGCGGTTGGTACCCGCCCGTTTGGTCGTGAAGCAAGTATTGTACCCCTCAAAAAGGGCCCTTGCAACGCGGTGTATCGGGAAAAACCTAGGCTGCCGCGGCGATGAGCGTGCGGGTGTAGTCGGTTTTCGGGGCTTCGAGCACCTGCTCCACCGGGCCGGCCTCCAGCACTTCGCCGTCCTTCATGACGAGCACTTCGTGGGCCATGGCACGGATGACGTCCACGTCGTGGGTGATCAGCAGGTAGCTCAGGCCTTTCTCACGTTGGAGCCTTTGCAGCAGTTTCAAGACCTGTTTCTGGATCGTCACGTCCAGCGCGCTGGTCGGCTCGTCCAGCACGAGCACCTGCGGCTGGACGATGAGAGCCCGGGCAATTGCCAGCCTCTGCCGTTGGCCGCCGGAGAACTCGTGCGGGTAGCGGCCGAGCAGGCCGGGGAACTGGGCTTCGGTGAGGCCGACTTCGGCCAGCACTTGCACGACGCGCTCCCTGCGGGCGGCTTCCGAGAGCCCGGGTTCGTGAACGAGAAGTCCCTCGCCCACGATCTCGTCCACCGTCATGCGCGGCGACAGCGACGAGAACGGGTCCTGGAACACGACCTGCACCAGCCGGCGCATGGCCTTGTTGCCCGCCGTGTCGGTGCCCCAGCGGCTGCCCACCACGTCCAGCTCGCCCTGGTGCGGGATGAGGCCGAGCCCGGCCAGGGCCAGCGTCGACTTGCCCGAGCCGGACTCGCCCACCACGCCCAGCGTGCGGCCGGGCGGCACGCTGAATGCGGCGCCCTTCACCGCGACGAACTCGCCCTTGCGGAACCAGCCGCGAATGCCGGGGAGGCCGATGGGGTAGGAAACACGCATCGCCTCGGCCTTCATGACAGGCGGTGCGGCCACCGGCCCCTCTTCCACGTCGCGCTCGGGCCGGCTGTCGATGAGCTTGCGCGTGTAGGCATGCTGCGGGTTCGCGAAGACGTCGGCAACCGGGCCCTGCTCGACGAGGTAGCCGTTCTCCATCACCGCGATGCGGTCGGCGAAGCGGCGCACGAGGTTGAGGTCGTGCGTGATCAGCAGGATGGCCATGCCGGTCTGCCGCTGCAGGTCCGCGAGCAGGTCGAGGATCTGCAGGCGCAGCGTGACGTCGAGGGCCGTCGTGGGCTCGTCCGCGAGCAGCAGCTTGGGCCGGCATGCGAGCGCCATGGCGATCATCGCGCGCTGGCGCTGCCCGCCGGAGAGCTGGTGCGGGAAGGACTGCGCGCGGCGCTGCGGGTCGGGGATGCCCGTCGCGGCGAGCGCCTCCACCGCGCCCTCCCACGCCTGCCGCTTGGTCAGGCCCTGCTTGACCTCCAGCACTTCCGCCACCTGGTCGCCGACGGTGTACAGCGGGTTCAGCGCCGTCATCGGCTCCTGGAAGATCATCGCGATGTCGCGGCCGCGTACGTCCAGCAAGCGCTTCTCGTCCAGCTTGAGCAGGTCGACCGGCTCACCGTCCTGGAAGACCGCACTGCCCTTCACCGTGGCATTGGGTACCAGGCGCAGCAGGCTCAACGCCGTCACGGTCTTGCCGGAACCCGACTCGCCCACGAGCGCGAACTTCTCGTGCGGCGCGATGCTGAAGTCGACGCCGTGCACGACCTCCTTGCCGGCGAAAGCCACGCGCAGGCCGCGAACTTCAAGCAGCTTCTCGCTCATTGATCAGCTTTCCGCGGGTCGAGTGCATCGCGCAGTGCATCGCCCATGAACGTGAGCAGCAGCAGGGTCACGACGAGCATGACGAACGTGCTCACCACGATCCACCACGCATCCAGGTTCGCCTTGCCCTGGTTGAGCAGTTCGCCCAGCGACGGCGTGCCCGGCGGCACGCCCAGGCCCAGGAAGTCCAGGGCCGTCAATGCGAGGATCGCGGCGCTCATCTCGAACGGCAGGAACGTGACCACGGGCGTCATGCTGTTGGGCAGGATGTGGCGGCGGATGATCCGCCAGTTGCCGACGCCCAGCGCGCGTGCGCCTCGCACGTAGTCCATCTGCCGGTTGCGCAGGAACTCGGCGCGCATGTACTGCGACAGCCCCATCCACGTGAACAGGCTCAGCAGCACGATCAGGAGCGGCACGCTCGGCGTGAAGATGGAGCTGAAGATGATCAGCAGGTACAGCTCCGGCATCGAGCCCCAGATCTCGGTGAAGCGCTGCAGCGCCAGGTCGGTTCGCCCGCCGAAGTAGCCCTGCACCGCGCCCGCCGCGATGCCGACGACGACGCCGATCACCGTCAGGGCAAGCCCGAAGAGCGCGCTCACGCGGAAGCCGTAGATCAGCGCCGCGAGCAGGTCGCGCCCGCGCTCGTCGGTGCCCAGCCAGTTGTCGACCGACGGCGGCGCGGGGTTCGGCAGTTTCGCGTAGTAGTTCAGCGTCTCCGGCCCGTACGGGTTCGGCGCCCAGATCGCCCAGTTGCCGCCCTCGTGGAATTTGCCGCGGATGTACGGGTCGAGGTAGTCCGTGGGCGTCTCGAAGTCGCCGCCGAACGTCTTCTCGGGGTACGACTTGAACAGCGGAAAGTAGTAGCTGCCGTTGTAGTGCACCACGTACGGCTTGTCGTTGGAGATCAGCTCGGCGCCCAGGCTCAGGACGAACAGCACCGTGAACGCCACGAGGCTGTAGAACCCCAGCTTGTTGCGCCGGAAGCGCCCCCACGCGCGGCGGCCGGGGCTCAGGTGCTCAATCGAACTTGACACGTGGATCCACCCAGACATAGGCGAGGTCGCTGATCAGCTTGGTCACCAGGCCGATCAGCGTGAAGAAGTAGAGCGTGCCCATCACGACGGGGTAGTCGCGGCGGATCACGCTTTCGTAGCTGAGCAGGCCCAGGCCGTCGAGCGAGAACAGCGTCTCGATCAGCAGCGAGCCGGCGAAGAAGGCGCCGATGAAGGCCGAGGGGAAGCCCGTCACGATCGGGATCAGCGCGTTGCGGAACACGTGCTTCCAAAGCACGCGCCGCTCCGCGAGCCCCTTGGCGCGCGCGGTCAGCACGTATTGCTTGCGGATTTCCTCGAGGAAGGAGTTCTTGGTGAGCATCGTCGTCACGGCGAAGCTGCCGATCACCATGGCGAATACGGGCAACGTGATGTGCCAGAGGTAGTCCGCGATGCGCGCGCCCCAGCCCAGCTCGCTCCAGTTGGCGGACGTGAGGCCGCGCAATGGGAACCACTGCAGCTGGCCGCCGAACACCACGAGCAGCAGCACGCCCAGCACGAAGCCGGGGATGGCGTAGCCGAGCAGCACGATGAGCGTCGTGACGAAATCGAAGCGCGTGCCGGCGCGCACCGCCTTGGCCACACCGAGCGGCACGGCCACGAAGTAGCTGATGAAGAAGGTCCACAGCCCCAGGCTCACCGACACCGGCAGCTTCTCGACGATCAGCTGCCACACCGACTTGTTCTGGAAGAAGCTGCGACCGAGGTCGAAGGTGGCGAAGTCGCCGACCATCTTGAGGAAGCGCTCGGGCGCCGGCTTGTCGAAGCCATACAGCTTCTTGATCTCCGCGATCTTCTTCGCGTCGACGCCCTGCCCGCCCCTGTAGCCGCCGACCTCGCCACCGGCCCCCGCGCCCGCCCCGCGGCGCGACTCGGCGATGTACTGTTCCACCGGCCCACCGGGCACGAACTGCGTCACGACGAAGGTGATGAACAGCACCCCCAGCAGCGTGGGCAGCATGAGGAGCAGGCGCTTGACGATGTAGGCGAACATGGCGGGGTCAGTGTGTGCGCGGCGGGTTGCGCGTCCACCAGGTGAAGATCGGCCAGTCCATGTAGGCGATGCCTTCGGGCGGATACGGCGGCACCATGGCCGGCCGCTCGAGCCGCCAGTGGTTGTAGGCCACGCGGTTCTCGCGGTTCGTCCACGCCGGCACCATGTAGTGGCCATGCGCCACCACGCGGTCCAGCGCGCGGCAGGCGGCGAGGAATTCGTCGCGTGAATTGGCGCCGGTCACCTTGGCGATGAGCGCGTCGATCGCCGGGCTCTTCACGCCGACCCAGTTGCTGGAGCCCACCGTGTCGGCGGCCTTGCTGCCGAAGATCTGCCCGTACTCGGCACCCGGGAAGTGCGTGCCGGGAAAGTTGATGCTGATCATCTCGAACTGGAAATTGTCGAGCCGCTCCTGGTACAGCGCGAAGTCGACGTCGCGCACCACCATTTCGATGCCGAGCTTTTCCAGCGAGCGCCGCCAGCCTGCGGTGAGCGAGGCGCCCTTCCCTTCGCTGGTCTCGAGGTACTCGATGGTGAGCGGCTCGCCTTTCGCGTTGCGCAGCTGCCCGTCCTTGAGCTTCCAGCCCGCCTGCTCCAGCAGCGCACGGGCCTTGCGCAGGTTCTCGCGCAGCGACCCCGGCGGGTCGGTGTTGGGCGGCACGGCCATCGGCCCGAAGGTGTCCGGGTGCAGCTCGGCGCGGTAAGGCGCCATCAGCGCCACCTCGGCCGGCGACGGCAGGCCGTTGGCCTCGCAGTCGGTGTTGCCGAACAGGCCCTTGACGCGGGTGTACGAGCCGCGAAAGAGCATCCGGTTCATCCACTCGTAGTCCATGGCCAGCTCGATGGCCATGCGCACCCGGCGGTCCTTGAACTTGTCCAGCCGCGTGTTGAACAGGTAGCTCTGGAAGCCGTCGGGCCGCCGGTGGCGAAAAGGCGACTTGATGACCTCGCCGCTTTCGATGCGCTTGCCATTGAGCCTGCGCGTCCAGTCGCCCGCCGAGTAGAACTCCATGAGGTCGAACTCGCCCGCCTTCAACGCCTCCAGCTGCGCCGTGTTGTCGCGATAGATGCGGATGGTGATGCGGTCGAAGTTGGCCATGCCGCGGCGCACCGCCAGGTCCTTCGCCCAGTAGCCGGGGTCGCGGACGTAGGTCACGTCCTTGCCGAGCTCCATCGGCCCGAGCCGGTACGGCCCCGTCGCGATGGGGATGTCCGTGATCACGTTGTCGAAGGTCTTGCCGGCACCCCACTTCGCGCTGAACACGGGGATGCCGCCCACCACCAGCGGCAACTGGCGGTCGGGCACCTTGAAGCGGAAGCGCACGGTGCGCTCGTCCACCACGTCGCAGCCGGCCACGTCCGCGTAGAGCGTGGCGAAGCCCGGCGCCGCGTACTTGGAGATGAGCGTCTCGTAGCTGTGCTTCACGTCGGAGGCGCGCACCGGGTCGCCGTTGTGGAACCGCGCGGCCGGGTTGATGCGGAAGGTGGCGGAGCGGCGATCCGGCGCGACCTGCACGTCCTCGGCCAGCAGGCCGTAGGCCACGCCCACCTCATCCATCGAGCCGGTGAGCAGGCTTTCGAACAGCAGGTCCGCCAGGAACGTCGGCTCGCGGCCTTTCAACGTGAACGGGTTGTACTTGTCGAAGTTGGACACGCGGGACGCCGAGATGAGGCGAAGCTCGCCGCCCTTGGGCGCATTGGGGTTCACGTACTCGAAGTGCGTGAAGCCCGGCTTGTACTTGAACTCGTCCCAAACGCCATAGGCCGGCGCCGCGGCGCACACACCGCATGCCAACGACATGACCAACGACAGCATTGCCCGCATGCGACAATTCTGCCGAGTTTTTCCAGAGCAAAGAGACCATGGGCTTCCTCACCGGCAAGAAATTCCTGATCACGGGCGTGCTTTCCAACCGCTCCATCGCCTACGGCATCGCGCAGGCCTGCAAGGAGCAAGGCGCCGAGCTGGCGTTCAGCTACGTGGGCGAGCGCTTCAAGGACCGCATCACGGAATTCGCCGCCGACTTCGGCTCCAACCTCGTGTTCGACTGCGACGTGGGTGACGATGCGCAGATCGAGAAGCTCTTCCGTGACCTCTCGGCCACGTGGCCCAAGTTCGACGGGTTCGTGCACAGCATCGGCTTCGCACCGCGCGAGGCGATTGCTGGCGACTTCCTGGAGGGTCTGTCGCGCGAGAACTTCCGCATCGCGCACGACATCAGCGCGTACAGCTTCCCGGCCATGGCCAAGGCATCGTTGCCCTACCTCAACGAGAAGGCTGCGCTGCTCACGCTGACGTACCTGGGCGCCATGCGCCTCGTGCCCAACTACAACACGATGGGCCTGGCCAAGGCTTCGCTCGAGGCGTCGGTGCGCTACCTTGCCGGTTCGTTGGGTCCCAAGGGCATCCGCGTTAACGGCATCAGTGCCGGCCCGATCAAGACGCTGGCGGCCAGCGGCATCAAGGACTTCGGCAAGCTGCTGTCGATCGTTGCGAGCGCCGCCCCGCTGCGCCGCAACGTGACGATCCAGGACGTGGGCAACGTGGCTGCGTTCCTGCTGAGCGACCTTGCCTCCGGGGTCACGGCCGAGATCACTTATGTCGACGGTGGTTTCAGCCAGACGGCAATCGCCGTCGACGACCAGCCCTAAGCCCCACGGAAAAGGTGCGCGAAGCTGCGGCTGACCTCGAGCACTTCGGGGTGGCCGTTGATGTGCACGCGCTGGCGGCCCGTGTCGTCGCGCACGACTGAAGCGATCGCCGCGAGGTTCACCACCGTCGAGCGGTGGATCTGCCAGAACTGCTGGGCGTCGAGCTGCGGCACGAGCTCGCGGATCGGCGTGCGGATGAAAGCCTCCAGCTCCTTCGTCTGCACCCGCGTGTACTTCTCGTCGGAGCGAAAGAAGAGCACATCGTTGACGTCGATCAACCTCGTGGTCGACCCGCTCGCCGCCTGGATCCAGCGCAGCGGCTCGCGCCGGGCCCCGCCTTCCAGGCCTTGCTGCATCTTCATCAGCTTCGCGAGCAGTTCGTCGACGGCCGCGTCATCGGCGGGCTTCGCCTGGTGCGCGGCAACGCGCGCCTGCAAGCGTTGCGCGGTCTGCGCGAGGCGCTGGGCTTCCACGGGCTTGAGCAGGTAGTCCAGGGCGCCCTGTTCGAAGGCCGCGATGGCGTACTCGTCATACGCGGTCACGAAGACGATCTCGCCGCGCCAGTCCGGCAGCGCGACGATCTCGCGCGCCGCCTCGATGCCCGTCATGCCGGGCATGCGGATGTCGAGGAACACGACGTCGGGCCGGTGCTGGTCCGCCAGCTCCAGCGCCTCGGCGCCGTTCGCGGCTTCGGCCACGATCTGCAGGTCCGGCCACACGGACGCGAGGCGCGTCTTGAGCTGCTCTCGCAAGAGGCGCTCGTCATCCGCAATCACCGCACGCAAACTCAAGCCGGTTTCCCTTCCGCAGCAGGTTCGTCTTCCACGGCCGCTTTATACGGCACGCCGATGCGCACCGTCGTGCCCTCGCCGTCGTCCGACACCAGCGTGAAGCGCGCCTTCCCGCGGTACAGCACGGCCAGCCGCTCGCGGATGTTCTGCAGCCCGATGCCGGTGCCCTTGGGGGGCGCGTCCAGGCCGTCGATCTTGTCGATGCCCACGCCGGTGTCCTTCACCTCGACCCACAGCAGCCCGTTGGCGACCTTGGCGGAGACGGCCACCTTGCCGCCTTCGGGCTTGGGCTCGATGCCGTGCTTGATGGCGTTTTCCACCAGCGACTGCAGCATCATGGGCGGGAACTCGGCGCTCTCCAGCCCGTCCGGCACGTCCACCGACACCTCCAGCCGCTCCTCGACGCGCATCTTGATCAGCTCGAGGTAGCTGCGGATCAGCCGCATCTCCCGCCCCAGCGTGGACGACTCCTGCCGCATCTGGGGCAGCGCCCCGCGCAGGTACGTGATGAGCTGTTTCTGCATCTGGCTGGCGCGCGCCGGGTCCGTCTCGATCAGGTAGTCCACCGCGGCCAGCGTGTTGAACAGGAAGTGCGGCTCCACCTGGGCCTGCAACACCTGCAGCTTCGCCTGCGCCAGCTGGCGCTCCATGGTCTCGCGTTCGGCGGTGTCGACCGCCTTCTGCACCTTCGCGTCCGCCTGCGCCACCTTGCGCACGACGATCTTCGCGGCCACGAGGTAGGCGAAGACGAGGACCAGCGCCGCGCTGAACAGGTCGCCGATCACGCCGCGCCAGGTGACCACCTTGCGGTTCACGAGGCGGATATCGGGCTTCTCGTCCTCGTCGTCATCGTCCGCCCGCGGGTTGGGATTGGGGTTGGGGTTCGCATCCGGGCGCGCGTCGGGCGGCGCGGCGGACGCCGGCGTCGCGGGCGAGCCGGGCTGCGTGGGCGGCTTGACGGCGTGAATGCCGTCCGGCCCGATCCGGATCGTCTTGCCGTCCACCACCACCGTCACGGTCTCGCCATGCTTGGCCGGCACCGGCACCTTCACCTTGTCGTGGTGCAGGCTGAGCATGCTGCCGAGGATGGCGAAAGCCACCAGCACCACGAGGAACAGGAACACGAGCCGGCCCCAGGATGCCTGCGCGGCCCAGCCGGCCACCTGGTTGTTCAGGCGAACCAGCCAGTCCAGCAGCGGGCCGCGGTTCGACGCCTGGCTGTCGGGAAAGCTCATTGGGAGAGGTTAACGGTTTTCACGGTGGCGGCATTCACGGCGACCGCAGCCGGCTGCGCGGCGCGCTGGGCCGTCACCACGATCGTCGGCAGCGCCACGACTTCCACTTGCCGAGGGGCTTGGTAGCCGTTGCCCGGGCCGGCCGTGGCGATGATGGCGGCATAAGCGGTGGCCGCGGCGGCGGCCAGGACGAAGCGGAGGGTGGTTTGCGTGGCGGTCATGTCGTTCATTCCTTGTGCGATGGAACGAACTCTAGGGACCGGGCCGCCGCACCGCAGCCGGGCTGCGACAGCCCGCAAAACCGCGCGATGAACTGCATCCAGCCGGAATGAACGGCAGCCGCCTCAGCCCTTCACGCAGTCCGCGAAGTACCGGATCTTGCCGTCCGCGCCCGTTTCCTCCACCAGCCCGTGGATGTCCGTCTCGAAACCCGGGCACTCGGCGTTGAACGCCCGCGAGAACTTCAGGTACTCCACGATCCGCTTGTTGAACACCTCGCCCGGGATCAGCAGCGGGATGCCCGGCGGGTACGGCGTCACCAGGCTCGTGGTCACCCGGCCCTCGAGGTCGTCGATCTCCACCCGCTCGGTCTTGCGGTGAGCGATGTACGCGAAGGCGTCGCTCGGCTTCATGGCCGGCTGCAGGTCCGACAGGTAGATGTCCGTGGACAGCCGCGCGATGTCGTACTTCGCGTACAGCTCGTGCACGTACTGGCACAGGTCCGCCAGCCCCATGCGTTCGTAGCGCGGGAACTTCTGGCAGAACTCCGGCAGGATCCGCCACATCGGCTGGTTCTTGGCGTAGTCGTCCTTGAACTGCTGCAAGGCCGTGAGCAGCGTGTTCCAGCGGCCCTTGGTGATGCCGATGGTGAACATGATGAAGAAGCTGTACAGCCCCGTCTTCTCCACGATCACGCCGTGCTCCGCCAGGAACTTCGTGACGATGGAGGCCGGGATGCCGGTCTTCGCGAACTTGCCGTTCAGGTCCAGCCCGGGCGTGACCACGGTGGACTTGATCGGGTCCAGCATGTTGAAGCCCTCGGCCAGGTTGCCGAAGCCGTGCCACTTGGCCGAGCGCGATTCGCCCTTGATGATCCAGTCGTCCGCGCGGCCGATGCCCTCCTCGGCCAGCTTGTCCGGGCCCCAGACCTTGAACCACCAGTCCTTGCCGTACTCGGCGTCGACCTTGCGCATCGCACGGCGGAAGTCCAGCGCCTCCATGATCGACTCTTCCACCAGCGCGGTGCCGCCGGGCGGCTCCATCATCGCGGCCGCCACGTCGCAGCTCGCGATGATCGAGTACTGCGGGCTGGTGGACGTGTGCATCAGGAACGACTCGTTGAACAGGTGCCGGTCCAGCTTGTTGTCCTCGGCGTCCTGCACCAGCACGTGGCTGGCCTGGCTGATGCCGGCCAGCAGCTTGTGGATGGACTGCGTGGCGTAGACCAGCGAGTGCTTGGGCCGCGCGCGCTTCTTGCCCATGGCGTGGAAGCTGCCGTAGAACGGGTGGAAGGCCGCATGCGGCAGCCAGGCCTCGTCGAAGTGCAGCGCCTCGACATAGCCATCGAGCTGCTTCTTGATCGTCTCGGTGTTGTAGAGGACGCCGTCGTAGGTGCTCTGCGTGAGGGTCACGATGCGCGGCTTGACCACCTCGGGGTCCACACCCGCCAGCAGCGGGTTGGCGCGCATCTTGGCCTTGATCGCCTCCTGCGAGAACTCGCTTTGCGGGATCGGCCCGATGATGCCGAAGTGGTTGCGCGTCGGCTTCAGGAACACGGGGATCGCCCCGGTCATGATGATCGAGTGCAGGATGGACTTGTGGCAGTTGCGGTCCACCACCACCACGTCGCCCGGCGCCACTTCGTGGTGCCACACCATCTTGTTGGACGTGGACGTGCCGTTGGTGACGAAGAAGCAGTGGTCGGCGTTGAAGATGCGCGCCGCGTTGCGCTCGCTCGCGGCCACCGGGCCCGTGTGGTCCAGCAACTGGCCGAGTTCATCGACGGCGTTGCACACGTCGGCGCGCAGCATGTTCTCGCCGAAGAACTGGTGGAACATCTGCCCCACCGGGCTCTTGAGGAACGCCACGCCGCCCGAATGGCCGGGGCAGTGCCACGAGTACGAGCCGTCCTCGGCGTAATCGAGCAGCGCCTTGAAGAACGGCGGCTGGATGCCTTCGAGGTACGACTTGGCTTCCCGGATGATGTGCCGCGCCATGAACTCCGGCGTGTCCTCGTACATGTGGATGAAGCCGTGCAGCTCCCGCAGCACGTCGTTCGGCAGGTGGCGCGAGGTCTTGGTCTCGCCGTAGATGTAGATCGGCACGTCGGCGTTCTTGAACCGCACTTCGGCGATGAAGTTGCGCAGGTTCAGCACGGCGGGGTCCAGGTCCGGGCCCGGCGTGAACTCCTCGTCGTCGATCGACAGGATGAAGGCGCTGGCGCGGCTTTGCTGCTGCGCGAACTGCGACAGGTCGCCGTAGCTCGTGGCGCCCAGCACCTCGAAGCCCTCGGCCTCGATGGCCTGCGCGAGCGCGCGGATGCCCAGGCCCGAGGTGTTCTCGGAGCGGTAGTCTTCGTCGATGATGACGATGGGAAAGCGAAACTTCATGGCGCGCAAGTGTATGCGCCCGGCCGCCTCCGTTCGTCAGCGCAGGGGCAAGTCGTCCGGCCCGTGGCCCAGCGAGGTGGTGCGCGGCCGCAGCCCTTCCGGCAGCAGCCCGTTGAACATCGCGCCGAGCTTCTCGATCGCCTCGCGCGCGGCGCCTTCGCCGCGGCTGATGGCCAGCAGGCCCATCAGCTCGCTGCGCATGAACCACAGCGCCTGCACGTCGGCCGCGTAGTGCACGCGCATGGCGAGCCCGGCCGAGGCCCGCCCGCCGCACGACGATGCCAGGTCGGTCATGGTCCTGCGGATTTCCTCCATCCGCTCGCGCGCCTCTTCGCGGCTCAACGCCGGGGCGCTGCTGGTACTGAACAAGGACATGAGACTGCTCCTCAAGCTCGAGTGGAACCACGTCATGCGAAAACTTCCCGTCATGGATGGCCTCCCGTGCTCGTCGTTTCGTCGCGGACATCGAGGACCTGCGCGACGGACAGGTCGGCCAGGGCGGCCGGCACGGCGGCCGGCAGCCCGAGCGCCGACAGCCGCGAAAAGGTGGAAAGGACGTGCGGCTCGCCGCCGGTGCGCGGCACGCCGAAGGTGATGCGGGCGCGGTCGTGCGGGGGCAGGCGCCCCAGCAGGTCGCGCGTGGCCAGGATCGAGCCGGCCGATCCCAGCCTGGAGAGCTGCTCCGCGCGCTGGGCCGCTTCGCCCAGCACCCGCAAGCCGCCGCCACCCAGCTCGCCGAGCCAGCCTTCGCCGGCGTCGAGGCCGCTGTTCATGAACAGCTCCACCGGCCAGGCCTTGCGCTCGCGCCAGCGCAGGGACAGGCGCTGCATCGCCTCGCGCGCTTCGTGCGCGGCCGCGAGCGCGTTCCACAGGTAGCGGTGGTCACGCTGCGCCAGGAAGCAACTCGTCATGCCTTCGTCCGGGTGCCGGGCGGGCATGCCGCCGTGGCCGCGGAAGATGGCGTCGAGCTCGTTCCAGACCTCGTCGACCAGCTCGAAGTACTCCTCGGCGCTCAGCTGCAGCCACAGGCCCGGGGCGTCCTGCAGCGAAGAGACCAGCACGGCCAGCGGCGCGAGCGAGGGGGCGCGGCGGGCGGGGACCGCGGGGGCCAACGGCGCGGCCGCCAGTGGCGCCGGCTGGAACAGGGACAGCCCGGGACCGGTGTCGGCCGAGGGCCCACGCGTCACGGGCGCAGGCGTCGGCGCCTGTGGGTTCTGCAGGTGCTCGACGATCCGCGCGATCGACCACCCTTCGCGCTTGAGGCGCTGGATCGCCTCGATGCGCTCGATGGTGTCGTCCGGGAAGTAGCCGATGCGGGGCGCCGCCCCGTCTTCGGGCCCGGGCGGCAGCACCTCCGGCCGCGGCACGAGCCCGCCGGCGATGTAGTTGTTGAGCGTGGCACGCGAGATGCCGGTTCGCTCGAGGACTTCCTTGCTGGTGAGCATGTCTGTCTAAGTGTCTAAATGAAGATTAGACAGAGTTAGACAGACTGTCAACTACTGTCCAAGTGATTTAGACAGTCAGAATGCGAAAAAACGACGAGGAGGTCTCATGTCCGAACCCACCCTCTGGTGGCTCGCTGCCGCCGCCGCAGTCGCCGTGGAGCTGGCGACAGGAACTTTCTACCTGTTGATGGTGGCCGTCGGCCTGGCCGCGGGCGCCTTGGCCGCGCATGTCGGACTGGCCCCGCCCGCGCAGATGATCGTGGCGGCCCTGGTCGGCGGCGGCGCTGTCGCGGGCTGGCACGTCGTGCGCGGTAAGCGCGACGCCCGCCCCAGGGCCGAGGCCAACAAGGACGTCAACCTCGACATCGGAGAAACCGTGCAGGTGGACGGCTGGCGGCCGGACGGGACCGCGGTGGTCAAGTACCGGGGTGCGAGCTGGACCGTCTCGGACGCCGGCACCCCGCCCCACCTGCCCGGCCCGCACCGCGTGCGCGAGGTGGTGGGCAGCCGCCTCGTTGTCGAGAAGATCTGAACGGAGAACAACCCATGACCGAGTTCGCCATCCTCCTTGTCGTCATCGCCCTGATCTTCATCTTCCGCGCCGTCAAGGTCGTGCCGCAGCAGCATGCCTGGGTCGTCGAGCGCCTGGGCAAGTTCCACGCGGCGCTCACCCCGGGGCTGAACTTCCTGGTCCCCTTCGTCGACAAGGTGGCGTACAAGCACAGCCTCAAGGAGATCCCGCTGGATGTGCCCAGCCAGGTCTGCATCACGCGAGACAACACCCAGCTGCAGGTGGACGGCATCCTGTATTTCCAGGTCACCGACCCGATGCGCGCGAGCTACGGCTCGTCCAACTACATCGTCGCCGTCACCCAGCTTGCCCAGACTTCCCTGCGCAGCGTGATCGGCAAGCTGGAGCTGGACAAGACCTTCGAGGAGCGGGACATGATCAACGCCCAAGTGGTCGCGGCGATCGACGAGGCGGCGCTCAACTGGGGCGTGAAGGTGCTGCGCTACGAGATCAAGGACCTCACGCCGCCCAAGGAGATCCTGCACGCGATGCAGCGGCAGATCACCGCCGAGCGCGAGAAGCGCGCCCTGATCGCGGCGTCCGAAGGCCGGCGGCAGGAGCAGATCAACATCGCCACGGGCGAGCGCGAGGCTTTCATCGCGCGCTCGGAGGGGGAGAAGCAGGCCGAGATCAACAAGGCGCAGGGGGAGGCCGCGGCGATCCTGGCGGTCGCCGAGGCGACCGCATCCGCCATCCGCCAGGTCGCCGACGCGATCCGCCAGCCGGGCGGCGAACAGGCCGTGCAGCTGAAGGTGGCCGAGCGCGCCGTGGACGCCTACAGCAAGGTCGCGGCCGATGCGACCACCACCCTCATCGTGCCGAGCGAGATGAGCCAGGTGTCGACGCTCATCGCGTCGGCCATGAAGATGGTGCAGGCGGGCAAGCCGGCCTGATCACCCCAGCACGATGATCCGCGCCTGCGCCGAGTTGTACGGGTCGTAGCCGATCAGCCCGCCGCGCAGCACCGCCTCCTGCTGGGAGATGATCCGCTTGCGTTGGTCCGGCGGCGCGTGCTTCATCATGGCGATGAGGTCCGGCTCGAAGCGCAGCATCACGGGCGCGGCGTACTTGGACGTCGCGTGCGGGTCGCCCGTCATCGACCACGAGATCACCAGCGAGCCGGACTCGTTCTGGTTGACCAGCGCATGCGGCGGGAAGAGGTAGCAGTACGCCGCCCAGAACTCCGCGCGGATCGGGTCGGGGATGCCGGTGCGCGGGTTCGGCCGCGTGCTCGGTGGCTGGGTGTCGGGCGCCTGGGTGCGCGAGCCGAATTTCGAATTGCGGCGCAGCGCGGAGAGGACGGATGCCGGCAGCGACTGCTGTTCGGCGGGGGGAGGCGCGGTGGGCATGACGGGCACTTCTGCGGCCCATTCTAGGAAGCCCTCGTCACAAACCACCCAGATCGTTACGGAAAGTCACATCCCCACGCCAGCCGGGGTGGCCTCAACGACCGCCGGTGTATCCCACGGCGGCCAGCGCCTTCGCCGGATGCACCAAGGTGCGGCGCCCGTCGTCGCTGCGCTCGGCCGTGGCGCGCATCACGTCCACCACATCCTTCGGCTTCAACCCCGGTTTCACCGCGAGGATCTTCGCGGCGAGGTTGGTCACCTGCGGCGCGGACATCGAGGTGCCCGAGATCGACAGGCGCGAGCCGCCCGGCACGTAGCTCTCCACCTGGTAGCCGTTGGCGTGCAGCACCACGGTGCGGCCATAGCTGGTGAACGAAGCCTCGTCCCCTGCCTTGTCGACGGCGCCCACCACCACGAGGTTCGGCAACTCGATGCCGGAGGGGTAGCTGTCGTTGAAGGTCGGGTCGTTTGCCGAGTTGCCGGCGGACGCGACGAACAGCACGTCCGGCAGCGAGGCCATCACCTCGGTGAGCGTCTTGCGCTTGGCTTCGAACCAGCGGCGCGCCAATGCACGGCGCTCGGCCACGTCCTTGCCCATGCCGCACTGCTCCAGCGCGACCTCGTAGGCACGGGGGTTGCCGCCCCAGCTCATGTTGACCACGCGGGCACCGGTGCTGCGGATGAAGTCGCCGTAGGCGCGCAGGTTGCGCTCGGACTGCAGCTCCAGCTCCTCGCTCGGGCAAGGGTCCGGCCGCAGCGTGTGCTGGAACTCGATGCGAGCGATGGCCAGCCGCGCGTACGGGTTGCCGGCCATGGCGATGCCGGCCACGTGCGTGCCGTGCTGGTAGTTGCCGTTGAGGCGGATCTCCTCGACGGTCTGCTTGTACTGGTCGGGCGCGAGATTGGACAGCAGCGCCTTCACTTCGGCGGCTTCCTTGCTGTCGACGTTGGAGACGAGGTCGGAGAAGCCCTTGCTGCGCGCCTGCAGTACCGGCAGGCGCTCTTTCAGTGCTGCGGGGAAAACGAGCAGCGGCTCGGTCGAAGGCCGCTGGCGCACGTCGAAGGCCAGCAGCGCGGGCTTGTCGCCCTGGCGCAGCAGGCGGTCGGCGAAGATATTCGTGTCGACGCCGCTGTCCCACACGACCACCGTCACCGGCTTGAAGTCGCGGCCGGGCGGCAGCGCGACGTCGCGCGCGGCCCAGATGTCGGGCTTGTCTTGCCGGTTGGCGGCAAGGTAGGCGGCGTACGCCTCGGTGAGCGCGGCCTTCAGCGGCAGCGCGTAAACGAGCGCATAGCGCGCACCGACGAGGGCGGGCGCGAGGTCGGAGCTGAGCGAGCCGCTGCGCGTGACCACGGGTTGAACCACTTCGCGCACGCGGCCGAGGGCGCCGGTCTCGCTCGCGGTTTCCACACCGGCCTTGGCCTGCTGGATCTCGTTGCGGATCGTGGCGTAAGGCAGCTTGTCCAGCTCCTCGCGCACGAGGCGTGCCACTTCCACGGCATACGCCGGGCCTTGCGTGGTGCCCGTCTTGCGCTGCGCGGCGACGATCGCACGGGTGGTCATGCCCGAGAGCAGCTTGTCCGCGGGCCGCTCCTGCAGCGCCCTCACCTGTTCCGACAGCTTCAGCGCGTCGTCGTAGCGGTTCTCCAGCATGGCCAACAAGCCGAGCAGCCCGAGCAGCGAACGCTGCGTTGCCTTCTCGGCGATGTCGTGCGTGGCCAGCACGCCTTCGATGTCGCGCTTGAGCGGCGCGGCGAAGGCTGCGAACTTCTGCGGATCGCGCACGATCGCTTCCAGCTCGCCCTGCACCGTGTACGTGAAGCGCGGCAAGTCGTCCGCGCGCTCCACCCGCTTGAGCGGCTGCTGCTGCGCGAGCGCGGAGCCCGCCACGAGTGCCGCGCACAACGCAACGAGTGCGACGCGTGCCTTCATGCCGCCTTCCTCTCGTAGCCGCGCGGGATGGCCGCCAGCAGCTGCTGCGTGTAGGGATTCGTGGGCCGCGCGTAGATCTCTTCGGCGGTCCCCCGCTCGACGATCTGGCCCTTGTTCATCACGAGGATCTCGTCGGCCATGTACTTCACCACCGCCAGGTCGTGGCTGATGAAGACGTACGTCAGGCCGAATTCCTCCTGCAGGTCCAGCAGCAGGTTCAGGACCGTGGCCTGCACGCTCACGTCGAGCGCGCTCACGCTCTCGTCGCATATCACCACCTCGGGCTTCATCGTCAGGCAGCGCGCGATCGCGATGCGCTGGCGCTGGCCGCCGGAGAACTCGTGCGGGTACTTGCCGAACGCGGTGGCGGGCAGGCCCACCTTCTCCAGCCAGCCCAGCGCCGTGCGCGCGCGGTCGTTGTCGTCCTTGCCGATGCCGTGGATGCGCATCGGCTCCATCAGGATCTGGCCGACCGTGAAGCGCGGGTTCAGGCTGGCGTACGGGTTCTGGAAGATGATCTGGATGCGGCGGCGCCAGTCGCGCAGCTGCTTGGGGTTGAGCGTGGCGAGGTCGGTGCCTTCGAACAGGATGCGCCCGGCGCTCGGGTCCGTCAGGCGCGTGAGCATCATCCCCACGGTCGTCTTGCCCGAGCCCGACTCGCCCACCACGCCCAGCGTGCGGCCCTTGTGCAGCACGAAGTCGGCCTGCTCCACGGCCGGCACTTCCTTGCGCGCGAAGAGGCCCGTCTTGAGCTTGTAGACCTTGCGCAGGCCCGACACCTCGATCAGCGGCGGCCCGTCGATCGGCTTGGGCTCCCGCTCGGTCGTGGCAAGCGGCCTGTTGTTCACGATGTCGTCGATCACCGGAAGCCGGCGCGGGCGCGCGTCGAGGCGGGGGCGGCACGCGAGCAACGCACGCGTGTACGAGTCCTGCGGCGCGCTGAAGATCTGGCCGGTGTCGCCGGCCTCGCGCACGATGCCGTTGCGCATCACGATGACATGCTTCGCGATCTCGCCCACCAGCCCGAGGTCGTGGCTGATGAACAGCATGCTCATTCGGTGCTTTTCCTGCAGCTTCGCCATCAGGTCGACGACCTGGCGCTGCACCGTCACGTCGAGCGCCGTGGTCGGCTCGTCGGCGATCAGCAGCTTGGGCTCGCACGCGATCGCCATGGCGATCATCACGCGCTGCTGCTGGCCACCGGAGAGCTCGTGCGGATACGCGTTGACGCGTGCCTTCGGCTCGGGGATGCCCACTTCGGCGAGCAGTTCCTCGGCGCGCGCGAGCGCCTGGCGCGGCGTCATGTTCATGTGGATGCGCAGCACTTCGGCGATCTGCTCACCGACGGTGAACACAGGGTTCAAGGAACTCATCGGCTCCTGGAACACCACCGACATGTCCTTGCCGCGCAGCTCGCGCATGCGCTCCACGGGCAGTTTCAGCAGGTCGTGGCCGCCGTACATCACGCGGCTTTCGGCCGGGATGATGGCGTTGTCCGGCAGAAGGCGCACGATGCTCATCGCGCTCACGCTCTTGCCGGAGCCCGACTCGCCCACCAATGCGACGGTGGTGTTCTCCGGGATGTCGAACGAGACGCCCTTGACGGCGTCGAACACTTCGTCCTTGCCCACGCGGAAGGACACGCGCAGGTCGCGCACTTCAATCAAATTGCTCATGGTGCGTCCGTCCTAGCGCAGCTTGGGGTCGAGCGCGTCACGCAGCGCATCGGTCAACAGCGCGAACGCCGTCACGAAAGTGGCCATGAAGGCCGTGGCCGCCACGAGCTGCCACCACTTGCCCAGCACCAGCTCGGTCTGCGACTCGGCCAGCATCGTGCCCCAGCTGACCATGTCGATCGGCACGCCCAGGCCCAGGAAGGACAGGATCACCTCGGCTTTGATGAAGCTCACCACGTGCAGCGACAGCTGCACCAGCACCACGTGGCTCACGTTCGGCAGGATGTGCACGAACATGCGCGACATGTGGGTGGCGCCGATCGCCTCGGCCGCGCGCACGTACTCGCGGTTGCGGTGCTTGATGTACTCCGCGCGTACCAGCCGGTAGATGCCGGTCCAGCCCACGATGCCGAGGATGATGACCACCGGCGCGATCGAGCTCGAGAATACCTTCCCCATCGGCCCGTACTTGAACACCGCCGCCAGCGCGAAGATCAGCAGGATGTAGGGGATGGACGTGAAGACGTTGTAGACCCACTCGAGGAAGTCGCCGACCTTGCCGCCGAAGTAGCCGGCGAGCGCGCCCAGCAGCGTCCCGATGATGGTGGCGAGGAAGGCGGCCGCGATGCCGACCATGATCGACACCTGCGCGCCCTTCACCGCCTTTTCCAGCACGTCGCGGCCGATGCGGTCGCCGCCGAAAGGCAGCGTCGCGGCCTTGACGGTGTCGACGGTCTTCACACGCGAGGCGCGCTCGTTCCAGTCCTTGTAGTAGGGCGCGAGCGGGTCGACGTCGGACAGGTCCACGTTCGGCAGCTTCGGGCCTTCGGCCTTGGCGGCCTCCTTCGCATCGGCACCGACGAAGGTCGGCGGCGCGAACGGCTCGCCCACTTCGCGCTGCCACTGGCCGGCCAGCAGGCCCACCTGCGCGAGCAGCACCATCACCAGGAACACGCCCACGATGCACAGGGACACCATGCCCACGCGGTCGTCGCGCAGCCGGTTCCAGGCCTGCGCCCAGACGTTGGGCGACTTGGGCAGCGCCACGGCCACTTCCGCCGTGGGCATCTCGAAGTTTTCCGCCTCGGCGGCGGGAAGGTTGGTCGTCGCCACGTTCATTTCAGCACCACTCGCGGATCGACGAACTTGTAGAGCACATCGGTCATGAGGTTGATCACCATGGTCAGCGCGGCCAGGTAGATCGTCACGGCCTGGATCACGGGGAAGTCGCCGCGGCCCACGGCGGCATAGACCTCACGTCCGAGGCCCGGGATGGAGAAGAACACCTCGATGAGGAACGAGCCGATGAACACGCCCGGCAGCTGCGTGGCCACGTTCGTGAGGATCGGGATCATCGCGTTGCGCAGCACGTGCTTGAACAGGATGGTGTTCTCGCTCACGCCCTTGGCGCGCGCCGTGCGCACGTAGTCGTGGCCGATCTCGTCGAGGAAGAAGCTGCGGTACAGGCGCGTGTGCGGCGCCAGGCTCACCAGCACCGCCAGCAGCACCGGCAGCGGCGCGTACACCATCAAGTTGGTCAGCGTGCTGGCCGTCCAGCCCTGCACCGGGAACCACCCGAGCCGGAAAGCGAACAGGTACTGGCCGATGATGATGTAGACGAGGAAGCTGATCGACAGCGCGATGGTGCTGATGATCATCACGGCCCGGTCCGTGAGGCTGCCGCGCACATAGGCGACGGCCATGCCCGCCACGATGGCCAGCCCGACCTCCAGCACCAGGATCGGCACCATGATCGTCAGCGTGGCCGGCAGGCGGGTGGCGAAGATGTTGGCCACCGTCTCCTTGGTGGCCCAGCTGGCGCCCCAGTCGAAGGTGACGACTTTCAGGACGAACAGCCACAACTGCTCGACGACCGGCTTGTCCAGGCCGAGCTGGCGCCGGATCGAGTCGATCTGCTCCTGCGTGGCCTGCAGGCCGCCCAGGATCTCCGCCGGGTCGTCGCCGAAGTACTTGAAGAGGAAGAAGACGAGGAGGATGACCCCGGCCAGGGTAGGGATCATCTGGAGGACGCGCCTCAGGACGTAGGACAACATTCTTTCGTTCGATTTTCCGGCTTGCCGCTTGTGGCGGGCCCGGATTTAGGGGAAACCGCTCGTACCGCGGGTCTGGGCGCGCATTATGCTTGCGGGTTCGCGATCCCGTATAGGTGTTTCCAAGCATGAAGACCCGCACCTGGGCGCAGGCCATCAGCCTGTGCCTGGCAATGGGCGCCGCCTACCCCACAGGCGCCCAGGCACCCTCCCCCACGCCCGCACCCGAGAAGGTGCTGCGCTACGCATTCCAGGTGTCCGAGACCGGGTTCGACCCGGCGCAGACCAACGACCTCTATTCGGCGTACGTCATCGCCCATGTCCTGGAGGCGCCGTACGAGTACGACTACCTGGCGCGCCCGGCCAAGGTGGTGCCCAACCTCGCCGAGGCATTGCCGGAGGCTTCCGCGGACTTCCGCACCTTCACGTTCCGCCTGCGGCCCGGCATCTACTTCAACGACGACCCCGCGTTCGGCGGCAAGCGCCGCGAAGTGACGGCTGCGGACGTGGTGTATTCGTGGAAACGCTTCTACGACCCGAAGAACAAGAGCCCGAAGTTCACCAGCATGGCCGAGGAAAAAGTCCTCGGGATGGACGAAATCCGCAAGAAGGCGGAGGCGTCGGGCAAGTTCGACTACGACACCGAGGTCGACGGCATCCGCGCCCTGGACAAGTACACGGTGCAGTTCAAGCTGGCCGAGCCGCGCCCCCGGTTCATCTACAACCTCGCCGACCCCGCGCACCTGGGGTTGATGGCGCGCGAGGTGGTGGAGAAGTACGGCGACAAGATCATGGAGCACCCGGTCGGGACGGGCCCCTTCATGCTCGAGGAGTGGCGCCGCGCCTCGCAGACCGTGCTGGTGCGCAACCCGAACTTCCGCGAGAAGCGCTTCGACAGCGTTGGCGTGGACGAATCGGGCCGCGCCATCGCCGCCAAGCTCAAGGGCAAGCGCCTGCCGCTGATCGACAAGGTCATCGTCTCGATCATCGAAGAGCCGCAGCCGCGCTGGCTGGCCTTCCTCAACGGCGAGCACGATTTCATGGAGCGGCTGCCGATCAACTTCGCGACCACGGCCATCCCCAACAACCGGATCGCGCCCAACCTCGCCAAGAAGGGCATCGGCATGGAGCAGTCGCTGGCCAGCGACTTCACCGTGTCGTACATGAGCATGACGCACCCCGTCACCGGCGGCTACACGCCGGAGAAGGTGGCGCTGCGCCGCGCGATCGCGCTGGCCCTGAACAGCGAGGAAGAGATCCGCCTGCCGCGCCGCGGCCAGGCCATCGTTGCCCAGGGCTTCGTCATGCCCAACACCACGCTGTACGACCCGAAGTACCGCTCCGAAATGGGCACGCACGACCGCGCGCGCGCCATGGCCCTGCTGGACATGTTCGGCTACGTCGACAAGGACGGCGACGGCTGGCGCGACATGCCCGACGGCAAGCCGCTGGTGCTGGAGTACGACACGCTCTCGCGCGCCGACTACCGCGAGCTCGACGAGATCATGAAGAAGAACCTCGATGCGGTGGGCATCAAGCTCGTGCACCGCATCGGCCAGTGGCCCGAGCAGCTGCGCAACTCGCGTGCCGGCAAGCTGATGATGTGGGGCTACGGCAATTCGGCCACCACGCCCGACAGCGGGACGGTGCTTTCGTTCGGCTACAGCAAGCAGGCGGGCCAGCAGAACCATGCGCGCTTCGCGAACGCGCGCTTCGACGAGCTGTACCTGAAGCAGCTGAACATGCCCGACGGGCCCGAGCGCCGCGCCGTCATCGACGAGGCGCAGAAGATCCTCGTGGCCTACATGCCGTACAAGCTGAAGGTGCACCGCATCCTCACCGACATGTGGCAGCCGTGGGTGGCGGGCTACAAGCGCCACCCGTTCCGCCGCGACTTCTGGCAGTTCATCGACATCGACGCCGCGCAGCAGGCGAAGTCCGGCTCCGGCAACCACTAGCGTCATGGCCTCCAGACTCCAAAGATGGGCGCTCGCGGCCGCGTGCGCGCTGTTCGTCGCCGTGCCCGCCGCGCATGCGGAAAAGGTGCTGCGCTACGCGTTCCAGGTGGCCGAAACGGGTTTCGATCCGCCGCAGCTGTCGGACCTGTATTCGCGCATCGTCACCGGCCACATCTTCGAATCGCTCTACACCTACGACTACCTCGCCCGCCCGGCGAAGGTGGTGCCGCAGCTTGCCGACGGCATGCCCGTGGTATCGGCGGACTTCCGCACGTGGACGGTGAAACTGCGGCACGGCATCTACTTCGCGGACGACCCTGCATTCGGCGGCCGCAAGCGCGAGGTGGTGGCGCAGGACTTCGTCTACACCTACAAGCGCTTCTTCGACCCGAGGAACAAGAGCCCGTCGCTCAGCACGCTGCAGGAAGAGAAGATCCTTGGCCTCGATGCGCTGAACAAGCGCGCGCAGAAAGAAGGCAGATTCGATTACGACAGCGAGATCGAAGGCCTGCGTGCGCTCGACAGGTACACCATCCAGTTCAAGCTGGCCGACCCGAAGCCTCGCTTCATCTACAACCTGGCCGGCAGCGACCTGGTTGGCGCCGTGGCGCGCGAGGTCGTGGAGAAGTACGGCGACGCGATCATGGAGCACCCGGTGGGCACCGGCCCGTTCAAGCTGCACGCCTGGCGCCGGTCATCGGAAATCACCCTGGTGCGCAACCCGACGTACCGCGAGGTGTACTTCGAGGGCGAGCCGCCGGCGGGCGATGCTTCGTCGCAAGCCATCGCGAAGATGCTCAGGGGCAAGCGCCTGCCGCTCATCGACAAGGTCATCATCTCCATCATCGACGAGCCGCAGCCGCGCTGGCTGGCCTTCCTCAACGGCGAGCACGACTTCATGGAGCGGTTGCCGCAGAACTTCGCCACCCACGCCATCCCGAACAACAAGCTTGCGCCCAACCTGGCCAAGCGCGGCATCCACATGGAGCGCGTGCAGCTGTCGGACATCACGATGATCATGTTCAACATGGACAACGCGGTGGTCGGCGGCTACACGCCCGAGAAGGTGGCGCTGCGAAGGGCCGTCGCGCTGGCCACGAACAACGAGGAAGAAGTCCGGCTGCCGCGCCGCGGCCAGGCGCTGGTGGCGCAGGGTTACGTCATGCCCAACACGAAGAGCTGGGACCCGAACTTCCGCTCCGAGATGGGCACGTTCGACCGGGCCAAGGCGACGGCGCTGCTCGACATGTTCGGCTACGTCGACAAGGACGGTGACGGCTGGCGCGACCTGCCCGACGGCAGCCCGCTGGTGCTGCAGTACGACACGCTCGCCCGCGCCGACTATCGCGAGCTCGACGAGGTCCTGAAGAAGAACCTCGATGCGGTGGGCATCCGTATCAACATGCGGGTCGGCAAGTGGCCCGAGCAATTGCGCGCCGCGCGCGCGGGCAAGCTGATGATGTGGAGCGTGGGCCTGCAGGCCAGCACGCCCGACAGCGCGCAGGTGCTGGACCGCGGTTACAGCGGCTCCGTCGGCCAGGGCAATCTCGCGCGTTTTCGCAACGCGAAGTTCGACTCGCTGTACGAGAAGCAGGGCCTGATGCCCGACGGGCCCGAGCGCGACAAGGTGATCCGCGATGCCGAGCGCATCCTCATCGCCTACATGCCCTACAAGACGCGCGTGCACCGCATTGGCACGGACCTGATGCAGCCCTGGCTGGTGGGTTACAAGCGCCATCCGGCCTCCAACGACTTCTGGCAGTTCGTCGACATCGACGAGTCGAAGCTGCCGCACGCCAAGCAATGAGACGCCTCCTCTTCATCGCCATTTGCGCGCTGGCTTTCATCGCGCCCGCCGCGCACGCGCAGGAAAAAGTCCTGCGCTACGCCTTCCCCATCGCCGAGACGGGGTTCGATCCGCCGCAGCTGTCGGACTTGTATTCCCGCATCATCACCGCGAACATCTTCGACGCGCTGTACGGCTACGACTACCTCGCGCGGCCCGCGAAAGTGCGGCCGGTCCTTGCCGAGGCCCTGCCCGAGGTCTCGCCGGACTACAAGACCTTCACCGTGCGCATGCGCAGGGGCATCTACTTCGCCGACGACCCGGCGTTCGGCGGCAGGAAGCGCGAAGTGACCGCGCAGGACGTCGTCTACACGATCAAGCGGGTGATGGACCCCGCTGTCCGCAGCCCGCAGGTGAGCAGCTGGGCGGAGGACGGCATCCTCGGCCTGGCGGACCTGCGCACCAAGGCGAAGGACGCACCGTTCGACTACAACAGCGAGATCCCCGGCCTGCGGGCGCTGGACCGCTACACGGTGCAGTTCAAGCTGGCCGAGCCGCGACCGCGCTTCGTGATGACGTTGGCCGACCCCGGCATCGGCGGCATCGTGGCGCGCGAAGTGGTGGAGAAGTACGGCGACAAGATCATGGAGCACCCGGTGGGCACCGGGCCCTTCATGCTCAAGGAGTGGCGCCGCTCGTCGAAGATCGTGCTGGTGCGCAACCCGGGCTACCGGGAGGTGTACTACGACGCCGAGCCGAACCCGAAGGACCCGGAGTCGGTGCGGATCGCCGCGATGATGAAGGGCAAGCGCCTGCCCATGATCGACCGCGTGGAGATCTCGATCATCGACGACCCGCAGCCGCGCTGGCTGTCGTTCCTGAACCGGGAACACGAGCTGATGGAGCGCCTGCCCGAGAACTTCGCGACGCACGCCATCCCGAACAACAGGATCGCGCCGAACCTCGCGAAGCTGGGCATCCAGATGGAGCGCGTGCCGCTGTCGGACATCCGCTTGCTGTATTTCAGCATGACGCACCCGGTGGTCGGCGGCTACACACCGGAGAAGGTGGCGCTGCGCCGCGCGGTCGCGCTGGCGATGAACGCGGACGAGGAAGCGCGCCTGGCGATGCGCGGCCAGGCCATGATCGCGCAAGGGTTCGTGATGCCCAACACGGCGAGCTTCGACCCCGACTTCCGCTCCGAGATGGGCACCTTCGACAAGGCCAAGGCCATCGCGCTGCTGGACATGTTCGGCTATGTCGACAAGGACGGCGACGGCTGGCGCGACCTGCCGGACGGCAAACCCCTCGTGCTCGTCTACGACACGCTCTCGGCCGCGGACTACCGCGAGCGCGACGAGGTGATGAAGAAGAACCTCGACGCGATCGGCATCAAGCTGGAGCTGCGCATCGGCAAGTGGCCCGAGCAGCTGCGCAGCTCGCGCGCGGGCAAGCTGATGATGTGGGGTTACGGCCTGTCGGCGAGCTCGCCCAACAGCGGCCCGGTGCTGGCCATGGGCTACAGCAAGCAGGTGGGCGGGCAGAACCACTCGCGCTTTTCCAACAAGAAGTTCGACGAGCTGTACGAGCGCATCCAGCTGATGCCCGACGGCGCCGAACGCGACGCGCTGATCAAGGAAGCCCAGCGCATCCTCATTGCCTACATGCCGATCAAGGTGCGCGTGCATCGCATCGGCACCGACCTGATGCAGCCTTGGCTCATCGGCTACAAGCGCCATCCCAACGCGCGAGAATTCTGGCAATACGTCGACATCGACACCACCAAGCTCCCGACGAAGAAATGACAACCATGAAGAAGACCGCCTCCCACCTTGCTGTGGCGCTTGCCTTGGCTTTCGCGCTGCCGTTGCAGGCCGCCGTCGTGCCGCCCGGCACGCAGCTGCACGCCACGCAGACGCTGATCCGCAACAACGGCAGCGAGCCGGAGACGCTGGACCCGGCGGTGGCCGAGTCCGTCGGCGCCAACAACATCACGCGCGACCTGTTCGAGGCGCTCACCGCGGTGGACGCGGACGGCAAGACGGTGCCCGGCGTCGCCGAGAGCTGGAAGCAGACCAATGCCACCACGTGGGTCTTCAAGCTGCGCCAGAACGCGAAGTGGTCCAACGGCGACCCCGTGACGGCCGAAGACTTCGTCTACGGCATCCGCCGCTTCCTCGACCCGAAGACCGCGTCCAACTACTCGTCCACGTACGGCGTGTTCCTGCTCAACGGCGCCGAGATCGCCGCCGGCAAGAAGCCCAACACCGAAGCGGGCGTGAAGGCCATCGACAAGTTCACGCTCGAAGTGAAGACGCCCTACCCGGTGAGCTTCCTGCCCGCGCTGATGTCGAACAACAACCTCGGCGCGGTGCACAAGGCCAGCGTCGAGAAGCACGGCAAGGACTGGACCAAGCCCGGCAACCTGGTGGGCAACGGCGCGTACGTGCTGAAGGAATGGCAGCCGAACAACAAGGTGGTGCTGGAGAAGAACCCGCAGTACTGGGACGCGAAGAACGTGCAGCTCACGCGCGTCACGTACCTGCCGGTGGAGGACGGCTTCGCCGACATCAAGCTCTACGAGGCCGGCCAGAACGAGTGGGTGTACCAGCTGCCCCCGGGCACCTACGAGAAGCTGAAGCAGCAATACCCCAAGGAGATCCGCAACGCGCCGATGCTGGGCCTGCGCTACTACTCCTACCAGAACAAGGACGCCGCGTTCAAGGACGTGCGCGTTCGCAAGGCGCTCTCCATGGTGCTGGACCGCGACATCCTCGCCCAGAAGATCACCGCCGACGGCCAGACGCCGTCCTACGGCCTGATCGTCAAGGGCATGGAAGGCGCCGACATGGTGGAGTACGACTGGGCGAAGTGGCCGATGGCCAAAAAGGTCGAGGAGGCGAAGAAGCTGCTGAAGGAAGCGGGCGTCGCGCCCGGCACCAAGTACGCCTTCGCGTACAACAACAGCGAGTACCACAAGAAGATGGCGATCTTCGCGCAGAGCGAGTGGAAGACCAAGCTGGGCCTGAACATCGAGCTGGAAGCGATGGAGTTCAAGGTGCTGCTCAAGCGCCGCCACGACGGCCAGTTCCAGATCGCGCGCAACGGCTTCATCGCCGACTACAACGACGCCACCAACTTCCTGGCGCTCGTGCGCTGCGATTCGGACCAGAACAACAACCACAACTGCAACCGCGACGCCGAGAAGATCATCAAGGAGGCGGAGCACAGCGACGACCCGGCCAAGCGCAAGGAGATGCTGACCAGGGCCACGAAGATGATCATGGACGACTACCCCATGATCCCGCTGGTGCAGTACTCGCTGCCCCGGCTGGTAAAATCGTACGTCGGCGGGTATTCGCTGCAGAACGCGCAAGACCGCTTCCGCAGCAAGGACCTGTACATCATCAAGCACTGACGCCGGGCCGAACGCCCGCGTCATCCGCAGCCCCGCGTTACCCCGCGGGGCTGTTTGCATGGGGACTCTCCACGAAATGTGGTCGTATACCTTACGCCGGGTACTCATCACGGTGCCCACCCTGCTGGCTGTCATCACGGCGGCCTACATGCTGCTGCACCTCGCGCCGGGCGGGCCGTTCGACAGCGAACGCGTCGTCTCCGAGGCCGTGCTGGCCAACCTGAACGCCAAGTACGGGCTGGACCAGCCGCTTTGGAAGCAGTACCTCATTTACCTGAACGGCCTGCTGCACGGCGACCTGGGTGCGTCGTTCCGGTACGCGGATTGGTCGGTCAATGAGCTCGTGGCGAAGGCGCTGCCCGTGTCGCTCGCGATCGGCGGCACGTCGCTCCTGATCTCGATCGTGCTGGGAGTGGCGCTGGGCATCTTCGCGGCGCTGCGGCAGAACAGCGTGGCGGACTACGGGCTGATGCTCGTCTCCAACCTGGGCAGCGTGGTGCCGTCGTTCGTGATCGGGCCGGTGCTGATCCTCGTGTTCGCTGTCTGGCTGAAGTGGCTGCCGGCGGGCGGCTGGGAAGAATTCGCGCCCGCGTACATGGTGCTGCCCGTGGCGCTGCTCACGTTCATCAACATCGCGACCATCGGGCGCGTGATGCGCGGCAGCCTGATCGAGGTGATGCACAGCAACTTCATCCGCACGGCCCGCGCGAAGGGCCTGCCGACGCGTGTGGTGGTGATGCGGCATGCGATCAAGCCGGCGCTGCTGCCGGTGGTGTCGGTGCTGGGGCCTCTTGCGATTTCCTCGATCACGGCGGCGCTCGTGACCGAGACGGTGTTTTCGCTGCCGGGCATCGGCAAATTGATTGTGAACGGTGCCGGCAACCGCGACTACACGCTCGTCCTTGGACTCGTCGTCCTGATCACCGTGATCGCGGTGGCTTTGAACCTGCTGGTGGATTTGGCATATGCAGCTCTCGATCCCAAAATCCGCTATTGAGCTGCCGGCGGTTCCTGGCCGCAGCCCGTGGAGCGACGCGAAGCGGCGCTTCATTCGCAACCGCGCGGCCGTGGCTTCCGTGATCATCCTCGCCATCATTGCGCTGGCCTGCATCATCGGCCCCTGGGTGCTGCCGCACGGCTTCGACACCGCCGACTGGGACGCGATGACGCTTCCCCCGACGCTGAAGAACGCGCACTGGTGGGGCACCGACGAATCGGGCCGCGACCTGCTGGTGCGCTGCCTGATCGGCGGGCGCATCTCGCTGATGGTGGGCCTGCTCGCGACGCTGGCTTCGGTCGCGCTCGGCATCGTGTGGGGCGCCACCGCCGGCTTCATCGGCGGCCGCGTCGACAGCTTCATGATGCGCTTCGTCGACATGATGTACGCCATCCCCTACCTGCTGATCGCGATCCTGCTGGTCACGCTGCTCGGGCGCGAGTTCTACCTCGTGGTGCTTGCCATCACGGCGTTCTCGTGGATGGACACCGCGCGCGTGGTCCGCGGCCAGACACTGTCCCTGCGTTCGCGCGAATTCGTCGAGGCGGCGCGCGCCATCGGCGTGCCAACGCGCAGGATCATCTCCACGCATATCGTGCCCAACCTGCTGGGCATCGTTGCGATCTACACCACCGTGACCATCCCCGGCGTGATCCTCACCGAGTCCGTGCTCTCGTTCCTCGGCCTCGGCATCCAGGAGCCCATGACCAGCTGGGGCGTGCTGATCCACGACGGCACCAAGGTGATGGAAGTGGCGCCATGGCTGCTGCTCTTCCCGGGCGTGCTGCTGTCGGTGACGCTGTACTGCTTCAACTTCATCGGCGACGGCCTGCGGGACGCGCTGGACCCCAAGGAACGCTGATGAGCGCCCTTCTCGACGTGCGCGACCTCGGCGTGCGCTTCAACACACCCGACGGCGAAGTCAACGCCGTCAACGGCCTGAGCTTCAGCGTCCGCCCCGGCCAGACGCTGGGCATCGTCGGCGAAAGCGGCTCCGGCAAGAGCCAGAGCATGCTCGCGCTGATGGGCCTGCTCGCCGCCAACGGGCGCGCCACCGGCAGCGCCACGTACCGCGGCGAAGACCTGCTGGCGATGAAGCCGAAGCGCCTGAACGAGATCCGCGGCGACCGCATCGCCATGATCTTCCAGGACCCGATGACGTCGCTCAACCCGTATCTCACGGTGGAGCGGCAGATGACCGAGGTGCTGGAGTTCCACAAGGGCCTCTCGCGCAAGAGCGCGCTTTCGCTCGCCATCAACACGCTGGAGCAGGTGCGCATCCCCGACGCCGCGCGCCGCATCCGCATGTACCCGCACGAGTTCTCCGGCGGCATGCGCCAGCGCATCATGATCGCGATGGCCCTGCTGTGCCAGCCGGACCTCCTGATCGCCGACGAGCCGACCACCGCGCTCGACGTGACGGTGCAGGCGCAGACGATGGCGCTGCTGCGCGACCTGCAGAAGGAGTTCGGCACCGCCATCATCCTCATCACGCACGACCTCGGCGTGGTGGCGGGACTTTGCGACGACGTGATGGTCCTCTACGGCGGCCGTGTGATGGAGCAAGGCAGCGCCGAGAAGATCTTCTACAAGCCGACCCATCCCTACACCATCGGCCTGCTCGGCGCCGTGCCGCGGCTGGACCACACGGGCGAAACGCTCACCGCCATCCCGGGCACGCCGCCGAACATGCTGCGCATGCCGCAGGGCTGCCCGTTCAGCGAGCGCTGCACGTTTGCGATGGAGCAGTGCAGGACCGACCGGCCGCCGCTCGTGGCGGCCAACGACCCGGGCGTGCTGCGTGCGTGCCACAAGACGGCCGACGACATCGCGGTCCACATGGCTGGAGTACGTTGATGCAGGCCGATCGCCAACCTCTCCTCTCGGTCAACGACCTGCGCGTGGGCTTCAAGGTCCGCGGCGAAAGCAAGGCGCCCTGGTCCCCCGGCAAACTGCTGCAGGCCGTCGCCGGCGTGAGCTTCGACCTCATGCCCGGCGAGACGCTGGGCATCGTCGGCGAGTCCGGCTGCGGCAAGTCCACGCTCGCGCGTGCGCTGCTCAACCTCGTGCCGGCGCAGTCGGGCTCCATCAAGTTCAACGGCAACGAGATGCGCGGCGCCTCCGCCGCCGCCTGGCAGAAGATGCGCCGCGACGTGCAGATGGTCTTCCAGGACCCGCTGGCCTCGCTCGACCCGCGCATGAACATCCTGCAGGTCGTCGCGGAGCCGCTGCGCACGCACGAGCCCGGCCTGCCGAACGACGAGGTCCTCGCGCGCGTGAAGGCCGTGCTCAAGCGCGTCGGCATGAACGACGAGCACCTCTACCGCTACCCGCACGAGTTCTCCGGCGGCCAGTGCCAGCGCATCGGCATCGCGCGCGCGCTCGTGCTGCGGCCGAAACTGATCATCTGCGACGAGCCCGTGTCCGCGCTCGACGTGTCGATCCAGGCGCAGATCATCAACCTGCTGAAGGAACTGCAGCGCGAGATGGGCCTGTCGCTCGTCTTCATCGCGCACGACCTCGCCGTGGTCCGCCATGTCAGCCAGCGCGTGCTGGTGATGTACCTGGGCCGCGTGATGGAGCTGTCCGAGAAGGAAGCGCTCTACGCCGCGCCCAAGCACCCGTACACGCAGGCGCTGCAGTCGGCGGTGCCGATCCCCGACCCGAAGCTCGAACGCGCCAAGGTCATCCAGCTGCTGCAGGGCGAGATCCCCTCCCCGATCAACCCGCCTTCGGGCTGCGTGTTCCGTTCGCGCTGCCCCAAGGCGTTCGACCGCTGCCCGGTGGAGGTGCCGCCGCTCGTGCGCGTGGACGAAAGGAGCGAGGCGGCTTGCCTGCTCTACACGTAAAACTGGCGAACGTCTTCTCGCTGCCGCAGGACGACCTGCTGCGCGACCGTACCTATCGGCGCCTGTGGCTGTCGATCCTGATCAGCTCGTTCGGCGCGCAGATCACCATGCTGGCGCTGCCGCTCACGGCCGCCGTGATGCTGCAGGCCACGCCCACGCAGATGGGCCTGCTCACCGCGATGGAGATCGCGCCCTTCGTGCTGTTCTCGCTGCCCTCGGGTGTGTGGCTCGACCGCGTGAAGAAGCTGCCGGTGTACATCGCGGGTGAGGCATTGGTGGCGTGCATCCTCGCGACGGTGCCGCTCGTGTGGTGGCTGGGTGCGCTGAACATGCCGTACCTGTACTTCGTGGCGTTCGTCATCGGCTGCGTGTTCGTGACGGCGGGCACCGCGGCGCAGATCGTGCTGACGCAGGTGGTGCCGAGAGCGCGGCTCGTCGATGCGCACGCGAAGAACGCGCTCGCAGGTGCGATCGCCGACGTGACTGGCCCCGGTGCCGCGGGCGCATTGATCCGCCTCGTCGGCGCGCCGCTCGCACTGCTGGCCGATGCCTTCCTGCTCGGCGCCAGCGTGTGGATCCTGCGCGGCCTGAAGATCGAGGAGCCGCCGCATGCGATCGTGCGCGCGCCCTTCTGGCCATCGCTGAAGGAAGGCGTGCGCTTCGTCGCCGGCGTGCGCCTGCTGTGGGTGATGGCCGCGCTCGTGGGCACGTGGCAGCTGTGCCATCACGGCGCGATGGTCGTGCAGATCCTGTATGCGACGCGCGAGCTCGGCCTCAACGAGAAGGAAGTCGGCCTCTGCTACATCGGGCTGGGTGTGGGTACCGTTGCGGCCGGCGCCTTTGGCCCGAAAGTCGCGAGGCGCATCGGCGTCGGCAACACCTTGCTCCTCGGCTTTGCCATCTGCGGCATCGGCTGGCTGCAGCTCGCCGCGATCCAGTCGAAGTTCTGGGGCACGATGGCCTTCGTGACCATGCTGCTTTGTTTCGGCATGGGCGCCGTGCTCATCTTCATCAACTTCCTCGCGCTGCGCCAGGCCGTCACCCCGCAGCACCTGCTCGGGCGAATGACCAGCACGATGCGGTGGCTGATCCTGATCCCGGCCGCGCCCGGCGCCCTAATCGGTGGATGGCTCGGCGAGCACTTCGGCTTGCGTTGGGCGCTCGCGGCGGGCGGAGTCGGTTCGCTCTCGCTCGCGGTCGCCGCCTATGCGCTCAGCTCGCTGCGCCACCTGCGCGAGCTGCCCGCCAAACCGCACGAACTGCAGGCGGCCTAGGCTTCGACCGTGGCCAGCGCCTCGTCGAAGGTGCGCAGCCAGTCCCCGTGCGACCGCCACTCCTGGTGGCTGCGCCCGAACGCCACGCAGCGCGCGTGGTGGCGCTGCGGGTCGGCGATGACTTCCTCGGCGAGCTGCCGCAGGTTGCCAAGGGCGCCGTTGAAGAGCAGGCCTTCCGAGAGCCTGCGCACGCCCGCCGGCCAGGGCCATGAGCACGCCGCGAGGAACGACGTGCGGCAGGCGATGGCGCGCAGCGTGCGGTCGTGCACCGAGTCGAACGCGGGCGCGACGTCGACGATGCCCCAGCCCGAGTAGTAGAGGTGCTCGTTGTCCGCGGCCTTGCCCGCGGGGTGGAACTGGTGCCGCGGGTTGCCGCGCGCCGCGTGCCGCTCCCAGCCGCGGCCGTACACCCGCAGCGGGACGTCGGCGAGCTCGTCGAGCACGTGTTCCGAAAGGACGTTGCGGTAGGTCTTGTCCAGCTCGTCGTGGAGGCTGTGCGCCATGGACGTGGCGTCGACGCCCGGGATGCGCGCGACCAGCGCACCGATGTCGCGCTCGGCGAGCACGTGGTCGATGACCTCGTGATGGTCGGTGGGCCGGCCGGTGCGAAGCGCCGCGCGGATCGCTTCCACGCAGTCCGCCAGCAGCGTGTACAGCGGCCTGGGAAAGCGCTCGCGCCACTGCTGCAGCGTGAGCTCGACGTCGTCGAGGTTCTTCGGGAACACGAACCAGTCGCCCTCCGGCGGCAGGAACCTCGCCTTGCGGTACACGACGACGGGGTCGATCGTTTCCGCGCGGTGGGTGCGCGGGAAATGCCGGTTCGCATAGCGCGCGAACGACGCGGCTCCGTACCAGTGACGCACGTGCGTGGACTGCGCGGCATGGTTGGGCGGCATGTGGCAGGGGTGGTCGCCGTGGATGCAGAACAGGGGCAGTTCCAGCTCGTCCCAGATGCAGGGACCGCCGGTTTTGCGTGCAAACGCGGAGCCGACACCCTGCCATGCGAGAACGTAGTCCAGGCCCCGGGCCATGGCCGTTTCCAGCGCGGTGCGGAACGTGGCCCCCAGCGGGATCACCACGACGTCGCGCCCGCACGCTTCGAACTCGAGCTTCAGCGCCGCGTTGAACGCGGTGAACGGGTCGTTCTCCGCGTCGGCCCAGTTGAGCAGCCCGATGGTCATGGTGCTGTCCATACTGGGCACGGCACCCCCGCAGCGTCAACGCGACCTTCGTCTTGCCCCAAGGAAAAAGGGCTGCCGAAGCAGCCCTTTTCGAAGTTGCCGAACCTTGCGGATCAGAACTTGGCCTTCACGCCGATGCGGAAGAAGCGGCCGATCGCGCCCGAGTAGTCGAGCGGGTTGTAGCCGATGGCGCCGTAGGTCTCCGGATCGTACGGCGGCTTCTTGTCGGTCAGGTTCTGGATGGAACCGTAGACCTCGAAGCGGTCGTTGATCTTGTAGTTGCCGGAGATGTCCAGCGTCCAGAACGAAGCCACCTTGCAACCGGCCGGGATCGAGCGGCCACCGGCGATCGCGGCGGACCAGCAGGGCTGGCCTTCCTCGTCGATGCCGTTGAAGCTGCCGCGGTAGTTCACGACACCGGCCAGGCGCCAGCGGCCCATGTCCCAGGCGGTCGTGAACTGGATGCGGTCGCGGGGCGAGCCGATGCAGTTGGTGATGTGGCAGTCGCCGTGCGTGCCGGCGTACTCGTGCACGGTGCCGTTGGCGTCGGTCACGCGCTGCTTGAGCAGGTGCGTCCAGGTCAGGCCGAAGTTCAGGCGGCCCCAGCCCTGGCCGAGGTCCCAGCGGTGCTTGGCGTCGAGGTCGATGCCGCGCGTGAGGGACTGCGACGTGTTCTGGAAGCGCACGAAGCCCACCAGGATGCCGCCGGGGTCGGCCGCCGTCACCTTGGTCGAGGGGTCACGCGTCAGCTGGCCGTTGTTGATGGCCTGCTGCGGGTCTTCGATGACGGGCAGGCCCGTGCGCTTGATCTCCCACCAGTCCAGCGTGACGCTCGACTTCGGGGTGATGTCCCACACGCCGCCGACCGTCCAGTTCGTGGACTTCTCGGCCTCGAGGCTGGGGTTGCCCTGCTGCACGAACGTGGGGGCCACGCCAAGGCAGTTGGACGACGGCACGCCGGTGCCCGCGCAACGCGCGTTGTCGTTGACGGTGGCGCCACCGAACGCGGCGATCGACTGGATGCCGTTCTCGGTGAAGGACGGGGCGCGGAAGCCCTTGGCGTACGTGGCACGCAGCGCCAGGTTGTCCAGCGCCTTGACCTTGCCGCCGACCTTCGGCGTGACGGAGCTGCCGGCGTCGGAGTAGTGGTCGTAACGCAGGGCGGCGTTCAGCTCGATGCGCTTGGTGACCGGGAAGTTGCCTTCCGTGTACACCGCCCAGATGTCGCGCTCGCCGCCGTACTTGGTGAGGGACAGGCCGATGTAGTTGCCCAGGCCCGTGTAGAACGGCAGGTTGGACATCTCGTGGCGGTATTCCGCGCCGACCGCGACGCCGATCGGGCCGCCGCCGAGCATGCCGAACTCGCGCGTGAGCTTGCCGTCGATGCCGTACATGCGCGAGACGCCGTCACGCGTCTGGTCCTGCAGCAGCGCCTGGTACAGCGCCGGGGAGTTCAGGCCGGCGTTCTCGCCGATGCGCCACACCGTGCCCGCGGGCAGCGCGGCGTAGGCGGCGCTGGCGGCGCGCGCGGCGTCCACGTTGGCCGTGGTCGGGTTCAGCAGCGCGTTCTTGACGGCGACGTTGATCCGCTTCTCGGCGGTGTCGGTCTGCTTGGCCTCCGAGTAGAACAGGCCCGTGTCGTAGTCCCAGTTCCAGACGCGGCCCTTCAGCGAGGCCAGCGCGCGGAACGTGCTGCTCTCCGACGACGTCACCAGCGGGCCGAAGCCGGGCTCCAGCGACGGGTTGTAGGAGATGCGCGCGGCCGTGCCGAAGTACGGGTTGTCCGGGTGCGCCGCGCCGATCAGCGTGGCGGCCTGCGAGATGGGCACGCCGGAAGGCGTGTTCACGGCGCTGCTGGGCGTGGTGCCGGTGTTCTGGATGCGCGACTCGGCGTGGTAGTAGCTCAACTCGACGGCCAGTTCCGTCTCGGCGTTGATCTGCTTGGCGAAGCGCGTGAACAGGTTGTAGTTCTTGAAGTCCGGCTGGACCTGGCCCACTTGCTGCCAGATGTCCGTGACGCAGCCGCCCATCGGGTTGTTCTGCGGCAGGTTGGCCATCTGGTTGCAGAAGGCCTGCGCGCCGGGCTGGGCACGCGTGAAGCCGTTGGCGGCCGTCGGCGCCTCGCCACGGCTGTAGTAATCCAGCGTCGTGGGGTTGCGCACGGAGCCGATGATCGACTGCGTGACCGAGTTGTTCACGCGCGCGCCGGACGCGGTGTTCGCGATCCAGCCGTTGCCGCCGATGCGGGCCAGGTTGTTGCTGGAGCCGTTGGGGTCGAACCCGTCGGTGTACTTGGGGTTGCCGATGGCGGACACGCCCACCATGCCGCGGCCCACGCGGTCACGGTAGTAGATGGCGTCCTTCTTGCTGGCGTCCAGGTTGACCAGCCAGTTCCAGCCGTCCTTGTCCATGTCGCCGCGGCCGTGCATCAGGCTGATCTTCGGCTCGTCGCCGTCGCCCTTCTGCGAGGCGCCGTACTGCGCCTTGATCTGCGTGCCCTGGAAGTTCTTGCGCAGGATGATGTTCACCACGCCGGCCACGGCGTCGGAGCCGTAGATGGCGGACGCACCGTCCTTCAGCACTTCGACGCGCTCGACCGCGTCGAGGGGGATGGTGTTCAGGTCGACGTACGTGCGCTGCGCGTCGTCGGCCAGCACCGCGGCGGCGGCACGGCGGCCGTTGATCAGCACCAGGGTGGCGTTGGCACCCAGGCCGCGCAGCGAGATGCCGGCGGACGTGGCGCCGGAGAAGCCGCGGCCGTACGTGAACGGCACGGAGCCTTGCGCGTCGGCCGTGAGGGTCTGCAGGTATTCGGCGACGTTCGCCTTGCCCGAGTTCTCGATCTCCTCGCGGGTGATCACCTGCACGGGCGACGGCGTCTCCGTGTCGGTGCGGCGGATGTTCGTGCCCGTGACCTCGACGCGTTGCAGCGACTGCCCTTGCTGCTGCGCGAACACCTGCGGTGCCGCGAACAGCGACGCCGTGCCGCACAGCGCCACGAGGACGGCGCGAGACACGTCGGTCTGCCGGAATTTCCTCATTTCTTTCATGAATCTCTTCTCCAAAACCAATTACCCGAAAGACTCAGAGCGGTGGCCCCTCATCACGCATGGTGGTGGCGACGAACGCATGTTCTGCGCATGTCGCCGTACCAGCCGGTCACTCTTACATACAAGTTCGCGACGGTCACTTGGCAGTTGCCCGCTTTACCGCGGTTTGTTGCCAGAAAACGTCAGCGTACCGCTCCCTGTTTTGCCTCTTATTCGAGCTTGAATACGAACTCCTGCGTGACGGCCTGTCCCTCGGTGGCGTTGCAGGTGTATTGCGACATGGCATCGCGTATTGCGGAATGGAAAACGCGCGGCCCGGACAGCTGGATGTCCGTGACCTTGCCGCCGCGAATGACGGCGGATGCGACGACCGTGCCGGTGGTGCCTTCGCGGATCGCCTGGCGCGGCATCTGCGGCGCGACGATCTGGCAGGCGGCCGCGGCGTTGATGCGTGCGGGCGGTGCCGGAGGTGCGGGCGGCGCAGGTGCCACAGGCGGCGCGATCACGGCGGGCGCCGTGGGCGGCGTCTGCACGGACTGGATCGCCGGCGCGTTGCTGGGTGGCGGCGCCACTTCGGGCGGCGGCACGAAAGGCGGCGGCGGTGCCTCCACCTTCGGCGGCGCCTTCACGATCTCCTTGGGCGGCGGGGGCGGCGGCGGAGGCGGCGGCGGGATGATCACTTCCTGGATCACGGCCGCTTCCATCGGCTTCTTGATCAACTCGAGCCCCTTGCGGGCCGTGCCGGTGATCAGCGCCCACAGCACGATCAGGTGGAACGCGATGACGACGATGATGCCGGTCGTCTTGCGACCCGGGTCCGTGCCCGGGTACTTCTTGCGGTGCATGGAGGTGGCGGTCATTGGACGAACTGCTCCGCACCGAGGACGGTCATCTTGGACAGGCCCTTGCGCTTGCTCGTGGCCAGCACGTTGGCGAACACGGCGTAGGACGCCTCCTTGTTCGGCCGCACGGCGACGACGGGCTGCGGGTTGCGCTGCGCGATGGCGTCCATGTTGGTCTCGAGGGTGGCCGCGTCGACCGGCAGGCCCTGCCAGTAGACGGTGCTCTTCTCGTCGATGTCGATCTGGATCTTCTCGGGCTCCTGGTTGGTCGGCGGCGTGCCCACCGGCATTTCCAGGTTCACGGCGTGCAGCTGGATGGGGATGGTGATGATCAGCATCACCAGCAGCACCAGCATCACGTCGATCAGCGGCGTGGTGTTGATGTCCATCATCACCTCGTCGTCGCCCTGCCCGAAGCGTCGTTTTCTCAAAGCCATGGCAGGAATCCTTCAGCCGCCCAGGGGCGGCGGCTCGGTGATGAACGCGACCTTGGTGATGCCCGCCACCTGGCAGGCATAGAGCACCTTGCCCACGCCGTTGTACTTGGCGCTGAAGTCGCCGCGGATCTGCACTTCCGGCTGCGGCTTCATGGTGGACACCTTCTTGAGGCGGTCGATGAGGTCGCGCGGGGTGGCCATCTTCTGGTCGTACCAGAAGACGTTGCCCTGCGGGTCCACCGAGATGATGACGTTCTCGGGCTTGGTCTCCCGCACCTCGACGCGTTCCTTGGGCAGCGCCACCGGGATCGACGTCGTGACGACGGGAATCGTGATCAGGAAGATGATCAGCAGCACCAGCATCACGTCCACGAGGGGCGTGGTGTTGATGGCGGAGATGACGGCGTCGTCGCCTTCATCCTGGGGGCCGACGGCCATGGCCATGGGGAATCTCCCTCGGGCGGCTTGCGCTTAAGCCGCTTTGCCGTTGGAGCCCAGGATCACGGCGTTGAGTTCGTCGCTGAACTCGCGCACTTCGTCCATCACGGCCTTGTTGCGGCGCGCGAGCCAGTTGTAGGCGAGCACCGCGGGGATGGCCACTGCCAGGCCGATGGCCGTCATGATCAGCGCCTCGCCCACGGGGCCGGCCACCTTGTCGATGGATGCCTGGCCGGAGATGCCGATGGCCGTCAGTGCGTGATAGATGCCCCACACCGTGCCGAAGAGGCCGACGAAGGGCGAGGTGGAGCCCACGGTGGCGAGGAACGCGAGGCCCTTCTGCATGGAGGCGTGCACGCGGTCCACGGCGGCGGTGACGCTCATCGGGATCCAGTCGTTCATCGGGATGTGCGCCTTCAGGCCGCCGTGGTCGCGCGTGGCGGCGGCGCCGGACTCGGCGATGAAGCGGTAGGCGCTGTTCTTCTCGAGCGAGCCGGCGCCTTCGGTGACGGTGGTGGCCTGCCAGAACTTGTTGTCCACGGTGCGGGCGTGGCGCTGCATCTTGTTCTGCTCGAGCAGCTTGGTCACGAGGATGTACCAGCTGCCCGCGGACATGATGCCCAGGATGACGAGCACGGTGCGCGCGACGATGTCGGAGCCCTTCCACAGGGCTTCGATGCCGTAGGGGTTGTCCAGGGGCTTCTCGCCGTTGGCGGCGGCCGGCTTGGCCGCGGGCGCGGCAGCCGCGGGGGCTACTGCGGCGGGTGCGGAGCCGGTGGCGGCGGGCGCTGCTGCGGACGCTGCGGGTGCCTGGGAGAGAACGGGGGTGGGGAAGGAGAGAGCCGCAAACAGGGAAGCGGCGGCCGTGAAGGCCCGCAGGTCAAGTTTCAACAAAATGCAATCCTCTGGGTGAAGAAGGGAGTGCGACGCAACGCACCGCGAGCGTCCGCGGGTTCGTGACGCTGCGCGCGAGGTCAAGCGGGCGGAAGTATAGGGGACGGGGGACGCCGGGTACGGCCCGGGACCGGCCGACTATCGTTTTCCATGTCAGGGCATGCCCTAGTGGCGGCCCGGCGGGTGTTTGCTAAACGCGGTTCCAATGCTGACCTACCGCCCGGATATCGATGGCCTGCGCGCGGTCGCCGTCGTCCCCGTGATCTTCTTCCATGCCGCGTTCCCGCTGTTTCCCGGCGGTTATGCCGGCGTCGACGTGTTCTTCGTCATCAGCGGCTACCTGATCACGGGCATCATCCTGCGCGAGCGCGCTCAGGGCCGCTTCAGCCTCCCGGGTTTCTACGAGCGGCGGGTGCGCAGGATCTTCCCGGCGCTCTTCCTCGTCCTCGCCGCCACGCTGCCCCTGGCGCCGGCGCTGATGCTGCCAGACGACCTCGAGAACTATGGCCAGAGCCTGGTGGCGACCAGCCTGTTCGCCAACAACGTGCTGCTCACGCTCACCTCCGGTTACTTCGCGCTGGCGGCGGAGTTCAAGCCCTTGCTGCATACGTGGAGCCTGGGCCTCGAGGAACAGTTCTACCTGGTGTTTCCCCTCCTGCTGATGGTCCTGGCCAGGCCGGGAACCCGTTACCTGCCCGCTGCACTCGCCGCCCTCGCGGCGGCAAGTCTCGGGTGGGCCCAGTGGCAGGTGGCCGCGAACCCCGTTGCGGCGTACTTCGGCCTGCTCGCTCGCGGCTGGGAACTCCTTTCGGGCGCGGCACTGGCCTGCGTTCTTCAGGGCCGGCCTGCGCCTGCCCTGCCGGGCCGTGTCCGCGAGGCCGGCGCAGCCGTTGGCCTCCTGCTGCTGGTTGGCGCATTCATCACGCTGGACAGGACCTCTGCCGTGCCGGGCGTACCCGCACTGGCGCCGGTGGCGGGCACCTTGATGATCATCGCGTTCGCAGACCCCGCAAAGGGCGTCGGCCGCGCGCTGGCATGGCGGCCGCTTGTGGGCGTGGGCCTGGTGAGCTACAGCCTGTACCTGTGGCACCAGCCGCTGTTCGCCTTCGCGCGGCTGTACAGCGTCGAGGAGCCTCCAGCCGCCGTCTACGCGGCGATGATCGCCCTCGCCTCGGTGCTTGCGATCGCAACCTGGAAATTCGTGGAGCTTCCGGTGCGCCGCGGACGCATCGGGCGCACGGCGTTGTTCGGGCTCGCGTTCGCCGCGAGCCTGGTGACGGCGGGCATCGGCTACTGGATCCATGTGCGTTCGGGCTTTCCCGAGCGTTGGAACGAACTCGCGGTGCCCGAAGGGGGACGGCGGCTGAACGCAGCCTACAACGAGCGGGCCTACGCCTTCCAGGCGGACCGATTCGCGGACACCGGCGCGCAGAAGGTGCTCGTCAGCGGGCATAGTTTCGCTCGCGACTTCATCAACGCGGGCGTGGAGAACGGCTACTTCGCGGGCAGCGACCTCGTGTATTCCAACGAGTTGCCGGAGTGCCTCGACTCGGCGGCGGACATCCCGCCGCGTCTGCGCGCACTTGTGGCGCGTGCGGACTACCTCATCTTCGCGTCGCGCGCGAGCACGTGCCTGGCGCAGGACCTGCGGGTGGTCCGCAGCGTGGGCGCAGGGCACGTCGTCGTCGTGGGAACGAAGAACTTCGGCTGGAACATGAACGGCGTCATGCGGCTGCCGCCGCACGAACGCAAAGGGTACCGCGCACGGGTCCTGCAGGACGTGCGGCTATACAACGAGCAGGTGGCGAGGGAATTGCCGCCCGATGTTTTCGTGGACGTGCTCGGCATGCTGCAGGACGGTAATGGGCGCGTTCCCGTCTTCACGCCGGACGGAAAGTTCATCTCGCAGGACGGCAGCCACCTGACGCGCCCCGGCGCGGCATTCGTGGGGAAGGTGATCTTCGAGCACCCGCTGCTGCGCGGGTTGAAGGGGGCGGCCGACAAATGAAAGGGCCCGCCGGAGGCGGGCCGTCACTTGGGTGCTGGCGGAGAGGGCGGGATTCGAACCCGCGGAGGGCTATTAACCCTCACACGCTTTCCAGGCGTGCGACTTAAACCGCTCATCCACCTCTCCGGGAAGCAAGCCCGCCATTGTAGCAGCGCCCTACGCGTCGAAGCCCGCGTGCGCCACGCCCACCAGCTCGGCCGGGGTGTCCGCCAGCACAGGCAAGGCCGAGTAGCGGGCGGCCAGCGTGTTGTTGAAGTTGATCGCGGCCTGCCCCCACACCGTATCGCGCTCCAGGTTCGCGAGCAGGTTCACCAGGTTCAGCACGACCTGCCCCTTCGCGCTCGGGAAAGCCGTGAAATACACGGTGAGCGCGTCGCGCACCAGCGTGAAGCTGTCCGAGGGCGTGTAGCCGCCGGTGGTGGCCGCGGTGACGCCGAGGTTCGCCAGCACCGTGCCGGCCAGCGACTGGTTGGGCGTGGTCGCGAAACGCGCCGCCACGTCGGCCGCGTAGTTGGACGAGCCGCCGGAGTTGTAGACGCCCAGCTCGGTCGCATACGTCGCCGATGTCGGCGCGTTGCCGTAGAAGGCGCTGTACACGCCCAGCACGTTGCGCGCGGTGGCGGACACGTTGACCATCGGGCGCGACGTGTCGAGCACGGTCACGGACAGGTTCTGGCCGATGTCGGTGCCGATGGTGAGCGTCTCGGTGCCTTCGGTGAGGTTGTCGTTGACCAGAGTGGTGGTGATCCGCGCGCGGCCGTCGCTGCCGATGGTGAACTGCCCGTTCATGGTGGTCGACGTGATGTCCGTGGCGCTCACGCCCTGCAGCACGTACCCATATGTGTTGCCGGCCAGCGAGATGGGGGCCGAGACGATGAAGGTGACCGAGTCCCCCTCCGACACCTGCGTGCGCAGCGCACCGAGCGAGACGGAGCCCGTGATGCTCGTCGAGGACGTCGCGCCGATCTGGTATTGCCCCGTGCCGGAGGCAGCGTCCATCACGCCGAGGTAGTACGTGCCGCTCGTGGTGGGCGTGTAGACGATGCGCGCCTGCAGGTTGTTGCCGCTGTCGTCGTCCTGCGCCACCAGCGTGAGCTGCGGGTTGTACAGCTGCAGGTAAGGGTCGTTCAGCCAGCTGACGCCGAAGCGCACCAGGTTGAACGTGTAGGTCGTGCCGGCCGTGAGCGACACGCTGAACATGTCCTTGTCGCCGGGAACCTCGATCGTGCCGCCGCCGATGCGCGTGTTCGCGACGATCGAGCCGGTGGTGCTGGTGTCGAAGGAATAGTCGTCTGCCATGTTCTCACTGCCTCACTGGTTAGTACGAAACCGTAAGCAGTGTATCTTCAGGCAGCAGCACTCGCCCGGCGGGCCTCGCTGGGGTTTGCGATCATTGCCAGCAGCAGGTTCACGTCGGCCGGCTTGACCATGTGGAAGTCGAAGCCGGCGGCCGCGGAGCGGTTGCGGCTCTCGGCCTCGCCATAGCCCGTCAGCGCGATCAGCAGCGCGTCGCGGCTCTCGGGTTGCGCGCGCAGCCGGTTGGCCACCTCGAAGCCGTTCATGCCCGGCAGGCCGATGTCCAGCAGCACCACCTCGGGCCGGAACTCGCGCGCGATCTTCAGCGCAGTCATGCCTTCGTTGGCTACCTTCACCTCGAAGCCTTCCATTTCCAGCAGCGCCATCAGCGTCTCGGCCGAGGCCACGAGGTCGTCCACGACGAGGATGCGCGACGGCATGCCCTCCGCGCGCCCGCGTCCCACGGCTGCGGGTGGCTGCTCCTGCACGGGTGCCTCGCCCAGCCGTGCGGGCAGCCACACGAGCACTTCGGTGCCCTTGCCCAGCCCTTCGCTGTGCGCGGACACGCGCCCGCCGTGCAGCTCCACGAGGTGCTTGACGAGCGTGAGGCCGATGCCCAGCCCGCCCTGCGAGCGGTCGAGCGACTGGTCCGCCTGCGCGAACAGCTCGAAGATGTGCGGCAGGAACTCGCCGTCGATGCCGGCGCCCTCGTCCTTCACCGAGATCTGCACGCCGCCGTCATGGTACGTCGCGCCCAGGTGGATGCGCGTGCGCGTCGGCGAGAACTTCGAAGCGTTGTTGAGCAGGTTCGACAGCACCTGCGCGAGCCGCACCGAGTCGCCGTCGACGACCACGTTCTCGCGCGGCAGCTCCAGCTGCAACGCCTGCTCGCGCGCGTTCACGCGCGGCGCGCTGGCCTCGACCGCGCGCTCCAGCAGCTCGGCCAGCGGCAGCGGCTCGGGCTTGACGGCCACCTTGCCCTGCACGATGCGCGACACGTCCAGCAGGTCGTCGATCAGCCGCGCCATGTGGTCGGCCTGGCGGCCGATCACGTCGCGCGCCCATGCCAGCTTGGGCGGCAGCTGCTCGGTGCTCTGCATGATGTGCACCGCGTTGCGGATCGGCGCGAGCGGGTTGCGCAGCTCGTGCGCGAGCATCGCGAGGAACTCGTTCTTGCGCCGGTCGGCCTCCTGCACCGCGGAGTACAGGCGCGCGTTTTCCATGGCGCTCGCGGCGCGGCTGGCCAGCTCGCGGATCAGCGACACGCGCGGCGGGTCGAAGAACTGCGCCTCGCCCAGCAGCGCGAGCGCGCCGCGCACCTCGTCGCCCGCCATGAGCGGCACGATGGCGGCCGCGCGCTTGCCGTTCTGCCAGAAGCGGAACTGGCGATGGCGGATGGCGTCGTCGGCGGCCGCGCGCAGCTCGGCGCTGAACGCCTCGGTATCGTCGGCTTTGGGCGGCGGCAGCATCTCCAGGCGCCGCACGCCGCCTTCCTTGTCGGCCAGGCCCACGATCGCGCGCTCGCCGAGCATCGGCACGCACAGATCGAGCACGGCGGAGATGGTGTCGTCGAGGTTGAGCGACTTCGACAGCACGCGGCTCGCCTCGGAGAGGTAGTCCGCGCGGTGGATCGCATCCTCGGCCGCCTGCCGCGCCGTCTCGGAGCGCGCGAGCTGCTCGCGCTGCGCCGCCTGCCGCTGCAGCTGCCGGTTCATGCGGAACAGCTCGACGAACACCCTCACCTTCGAGCGCAGCACCTCGGGCACCACGGGCGACGGGATGTAGTCCACGGCACCGAGCGCGTAGCCGCGCCGCGCCTGCAGCTCGTCGACGTACGCGGTGATGAACACGATCGGCGTCTGCGAGGACTTCTTGTACTGCCGGATCAGCCCGGCCGTCTCCAGCCCGTCGATGTCGGGCATGTTGACGTCCAGCAGGATGACGGCGAACTCCATCTCCAGGATGCACTTGAGCGCCTCCTGGCCCGACCGCGCGCTGACGATGTTCTGCCCGAGCTCGTCCAGGATCGTGCGGAAGACGACGTGCTTTTCCGGCAGGTCGTCGACGATCAGGATGTTGGCCTGCTCCAGCAGGTCGCTGTCTTTTTCCGACATTCAGCGCTTCATTGGTGCAGCCAGGCCCGCAGCACGGTCAGCAGGTCCGGCGTGTTCACGGGCTTGGACAGGTAGTCCCACGCGCCCGCCTCGATGCATTTCTCGCGGTCGCCCTTCATGGCCTTGGCCGTCACGGCGATCATCGGCAGGTTCTTGCCCTGCGGCAGCTTGCGGATCTCCTTCATCGTGGCCATGCCGTCCATCTCCGGCATCATGATGTCCATCAGCACCACCTGGATGTTGGGGTCGTTGGCGACGCGGTTGATCGCCTCGCGCCCATTGTCCGCCCAGACGATGTCCATGCCGTGCTCTTCCAGCACGGTGGCCAGCGCGAAGATGTTGCGCATGTCGTCGTCCACGATGAGCACGCGCTTGCCGGCCAGCGGCTTGCTCGACTCGTAGACGCCGTCGATCACCGAGCGCTTCGCTTCCGGGAGGCGCGACAGGCTGTGGTGCAAGCCCATCAGCGCGAGGTCGAAGAGGCGCGGCGCCGTGTGCACTTCCTGCACCGTCGTGTACTCGTCCGAATGCCACGAGCTGTGGCCCGTGCTCTGCTGGCCGCGATACAGGATGAGCGGCACGGGGCCCAGGCCGCCGGCTTGCGAAGCGAGCGCCTTGCGCAGCTGCGGCGCGTCCATGCCGGCGAAACCGTCCTCCAGCACGACGCAGTCGAAGCGCTGCTTCTGCAGCACCTTGGCCAGCTGCTTGCCGTCCTCGACCACGGTCGCGTCGACCTGCTCGCCTTCCACCTGCGCCATCAGCTCGTCGCGCGCGGCCTTGTCGTCCAGCGCGACGAGCAGGCTGCGCGTGGGCCGCGACACGTACTCGTGCAGCTTGTCGAGCATGCCGTCGAGCACTTCCTTGCTGCGGATCGGCTTCTCGAGGAACGAGATGGCCCCGGACTTGAACGCGCGCTCCTTCGAATCGTCGGTGGAGATCACCGTCACCGGCACGTGGCGCAGCGCGGGGTCGTGCTTCAGGCGGTCGAGCACGCGCCAGCCGGCCATGTCGGGCAGGTACATGTCGAGCGTCACGGCCGAGGGCTTGTGCTGGCCGGCCAGCGTGAGGGCGCCGGCACCCATCTCGGTGACCACGCCCTTGAAGCCCTTGGCGCGCGCGGCGTCGAGCAGGAACTTCGCGAACGCGAGGTCGTTCTCCACGATCAGCAGCACCAGGTCACCCTGCTGGATGCTGTCGCGGTCGTCGTTGGCGGGGTTGAGCGCGGCGGAGCTTTCGTCGCCTTCCACCTGCTCTTCTTCCTGCACCTCGGGTGCGGGAAGCTGGGCCTGCGGCGGCTGCTGGCGGCGTGCCACGGGCGGCAGCGTCGCGTCGCCGCGATGTTCGGCCTGCGACGTGCCCCGGCGCGAGCTGCGCGTGGCCATGTAGGCCAGCGGCAGGTACAGCGTGAAGGTCGAGCCCTGCCCCGGCGCCGAGGTGAGCTTGATCTCGCCACCGAGCAGCTTCGAGAGTTCGCGCGAGATCGCCAGGCCCAGGCCCGTGCCGCCGTACTTGCGGCTGGTGGAGCCGTCGGCCTGCTGGAACGCCTCGAAGATGATCTGCTGCTTGTCCGAGGAGATGCCGATGCCGGTGTCGCTCACGCTGAAGGCGATGACCTGCTGCGCGCGGTTGAGCTCGTCGTTGTCGGGCGTCCAGCCGCCGAAGACCTCCTCGATCGTCAGCGTCACGTGGCCCTGGTGCGTGAACTTGAAGGCGTTGGACAGCAGGTTCTTCAGGATCTGCTGCAGGCGCTTGACGTCCGTCACCATCGACGTCGGCAGGTTCAGGCCGGTGCGGATGAGGAAGTCGACCGACTTCGCTTCCGCGACGTGGCGGAACGTGCGCTCCACGAACAGCTGCAGGTCCGACAGGCGCAGGTCGCTCACGTCCACCACCACCGTGCCCGACTCGATCTTCGACAGGTCGAGGATGTCGTTGATCAGCATCAGCAGGTCGTTGCCGGACGAGTGGATGGTCTTGGCGAACTCCACCTGCTTGGGCGAGAGGTTGCCCTCGGGGTTCTTCGACAGCTGGTCCGACAGGATCAGCAGCGAGTTCAGCGGCGTGCGCAGCTCGTGCGACATGTTGGCCAGGAACTCGGACTTGTACTTGGACGTCAGCGCGAGCTGCTTGGCCTTGTTCTCCAGCTCCTGCCGCGCCTGTTCCACTTCCGCGTTCTTGCGCTCCACCTCCTGGTTCTGGTGGGCGAGCAGCCGGGCCTTTTCCTGCAGCTCCTCGTTGGTCTGCTGCAGCTCCTGCTGGCGGCTCTGCAGCTCCTGCGCGAGGCTTTGCGACTGCGACAGCAGGTCTTCCGTGCGCATGTTCGCCTCGATCGTGTTGATCACGATGCCGATCGATTCGGTCAGCTGGTCGAGGAAGGCCTGGTGGGTCGGGTTGAAGCGCTCGACCGAGGCCAGCTCGATCACGCCGCGCACCTGGCCCTCGAAGATGATGGGCAGCACCAGCACGTTCAGCGGCGCCACTTCGGTCAGGCCCGAGGCGATCTTCAGCGTGTCCGGGATGTTCGACGTCAGCATCAGCTTCTTCTTGTCGAACGCCGCCTGGCCGACGAGGCCCTGCCCCAGGTCCACTTCCTTGCCGTAGGAGCCGTGGCCGTCGCTTGCGTAGCTGGCCATCAGGCGCAGGCGCGGCTGCTCCTGCGTGTAGCGCAGCACGTAGAACTCCGCCTGCTGCGCGCCCACCACGGGCGCGAGCTCGGACAGGATCAGCTGGCCCACCGCGACGAGGTCGCGCTGGCCCTGCAGCATCCGCGAGAACTTCGCGAGGTTGGTCTTCAGCCAGTCCTGCTCGGTGTTCACCTGCGTCGTGTCGCGCAGGTTGCGGATCATCTCGTTGATCGTGTCCTTCAGCGCGGCCACTTCGCCCTGCGCTTCCACCGTGATGGAGCGCGTCAGGTCGCCCTGCGTCACGGCCGTTGCCACTTCGGCAATGGCGCGAACCTGCGTGGTGAGGTTGGCCGCGAGCTGGTTCACGTTCTCCGTGAGGCCCTTCCACGTGCCCGACGCGCCCGGCACCTTGGCCTGGCCGCCCAGCTTGCCTTCCACGCCCACCTCGCGGGCCACGGTGGTCACCTGGTCCGCGAAGGTTGCGAGCGTGTCCGTCATCGAGTTGATCGTGTCGGCAAGGGCCGCGATCTCGCCCTTGGCCTCCACGGTCAGTTTCTGCGCGAGGTCACCGTTGGCCACGGCCGTCACCACCTTCGCGATACCGCGCACCTGCGAGGTCAGGTTGCCGGCCATGAAGTTCACGTTGTCGGTGAGGTCCTTCCACGTGCCGGCAACACCTTGCACATAGGCCTGGCCGCCCAGCTTGCCTTCGGTACCCACTTCGCGCGCCACACGGGTCACTTCCGAAGCGAACGACGAGAGCTGGTCCACCATGGTGTTGATGGTGTTCTTCAGCTCCAGGATTTCGCCCTTCACGTCCACGGTGATCTTCTTGGAGAGGTCACCCGCCGCCACGGCCTTCGTCACGTCTGCGATGTTCCGCACCTGCGACGTCAGGTTACCGGCCATGAAGTTCACGTTGTCCGTGAGGTCCTTCCACGTGCCGGCGACACCTTGCACATAGGCCTGGCCGCCCAGCTTGCCTTCGGTACCCACCTCGCGTGCCACGCGCGTCACTTCTGAAGCGAAGCTTCGAAGCTGGTCCACCATCGTGTTGATGGTGTTCTTCAGCTCCAGGATCTCACCTTTCACGTCCACGGTGATCTTCTTGGAAAGGTCACCGGCGGCCACGGCCGTTGTCACTTCCGCGATGTTTCGCACCTGGGAGGTCAGGTTCGATGCCATCGAGTTCACCGAGTCGGTCAAGTCCTTCCACGTGCCGGCCACGCCCTGCACGTCGGCCTGGCCGCCCAGCTTGCCTTCGGTACCCACTTCGCGCGCCACGCGCGTCACTTCCGAGGCAAAGGACCGCAGCTGGTCCACCATCGTATTGATGGTGTTCTTCAGCTCCAGGATTTCGCCCTTCACGTCCACGGTGATCTTCTTGGAAAGGTCACCGGCCGCCACGGCCTTCGTCACGTCCGCGATGTTCCGCACCTGAGAAGTGAGGTTACCGGCCATGAAGTTCACGTTGTCCGTGAGGTCCTTCCACGTGCCGGCCACGCCTTGCACGTCGGCCTGGCCGCCCAGCTTGCCTTCCGTACCCACTTCGCGCGCCACGCGCGTCACTTCGGAGGCGAACGAACGCAGCTGGTCCACCATCGTGTTGATGGTGTTCTTCAGCTCCAGGATTTCGCCCTTCACGTCCACGGTGATCTTCTTGGAGAGGTCACCGGCCGCCACGGCCGTCGTCACCTCGGCGATGTTCCGCACCTGGGCCGTGAGGTTGCCGGCCATCGAGTTCACGGAGTCGGTCAGGTCCTTCCACGTGCCGGCCACGCCCTGCACGTCGGCCTGGCCGCCCAGCTTGCCCTCGGTACCCACTTCCCGCGCCACGCGCGTCACTTCCGAAGCGAAGGAGGAGAGCTGGTCCACCATGATGTTGATGGTGTTCTTCAGCTCGGAGATCTCGCCCTTCACGTCCACGGTGATCTTCTTGGACAGGTCACCGGCGGCCACGGCCTTCGTCACGTCCGCGATGTTTCGCACCTGCGACGTCAGGTTACCGGCCATGAAGTTCACGGAGTCGGTCAAGTCCTTCCACGTGCCGGCCACGCCCTGCACATCCGCCTGGCCCCCCAGCTTGCCTTCCGTGCCCACTTCACGCGCCACGCGCGTCACTTCCGAAGCGAAGGACGAGAGCTGGTCCACCATCGTGTTGATGGTGTTCTTCAGTTCGAGAATTTCACCCTTCACGTCCACGGTGATCTTCTTGGAGAGGTCACCCGCGGCCACGGCCGTCGTCACCTCGGCGATGTTTCGCACCTGGGAGGTGAGGTTCGAAGCCATCGAGTTCACGGAGTCGGTCAAGTCCTTCCACGTGCCGGCCACGCCTTGCACGTCGGCCTGGCCGCCCAGCTTGCCTTCGGTGCCCACTTCGCGCGCCACGCGCGTCACTTCCGAAGCGAACGAGCGCAGCTGGTCCACCATCGTATTGATGGTGTTCTTCAGCTCGAGAATCTCGCCCTTCACGTCCACCGTGATCTTCTTCGAGAGGTCACCGGCCGCCACGGCCTTCGTCACGTCCGCGATGTTCCGCACCTGGGCCGTGAGGTTGCCGGCCATCGAGTTCACCGAGTCGGTCAGGTCCTTCCACGTGCCGGCCACGCCCTGCACGTCGGCCTGGCCGCCCAGCTTGCCTTCGGTACCCACTTCCCGCGCCACGCGCGTCACTTCCGAAGCGAACGAACGCAGCTGGTCCACCATGGTGTTGATGGTGTTCTTCAGCTCCAGGATTTCGCCCTTCACGTCCACGGTGATCTTCTTGGAGAGGTCACCGGCGGCCACGGCCTTCGTCACGTCCGCGATGTTCCGCACCTGCGAGGTGAGGTTGCCGGCCATGAAGTTCACGGACTCGGTCAAATCCTTCCACGTGCCGGCCACGCCTTGCACGTCGGCCTGGCCGCCCAGCTTGCCTTCGGTACCCACTTCGCGCGCCACACGCGTCACTTCCGAAGCGAACGAACGCAGCTGGTCCACCATCGTGTTGATGGTGTTCTTCAGCTCCAGGATCTCACCCTTCACGTCCACGGTGATCTTCTTGGACAGGTCACCCGCGGCCACGGCCTTCGTCACGTCCGCGATGTTCCGCACCTGGGCCGTGAGGTTGCCGGCCATCGAGTTCACGGAATCGGTCAGGTCCTTCCACGTGCCGGCCACGCCCTGCACGTCGGCCTGGCCGCCCAGCTTGCCTTCGGTACCCACCTCACGCGCCACGCGCGTCACTTCGGCCGCGAACGTGCCCAGCTGCTGCACCATCTTGTTGATGGTCATGGCGGTGCGCAGGAACTCGCCTTCCAGCGCGCGGCCCTCGGCCTCCAGCGCCATCGACTTGGACAGGTCGCCCTGCGCCACGGCACCGATCACCCGCGCCACTTCGGACGTCGGGTGCACCAGGTCGCCGATCAGCGAGTTGATCGAGTCGGCCGAATCGCGCCAGAAGCCCGTCGCGTTCGCCAGCACGGCACGCTCCTTGAGTTTGCCCTCCTTGCCCACCACGCGCGACAGGCGCGCGAGCTCGTGCGACATGCGCACGTTCTCGGCGACGACATCATTGAAGGCATCGGCCACCTTGCCGTAGGAGCCGGGCCAGTCGTGCGGCATCTCCGCCTTGGGGTTGCCCTTGCGCAGGTCCGTCAGCGCGCCCAGCATGGTGCGCGTGCGCTCGGAGCCGAGCTCCACTTCGTCCAGCAGGGCGTTGATGGACGCCACGTTGTCCTGCCAGAAACCGGTGAGCTTGTCGTCGGCCACCCGGCGGTTCACACGCGCGCCGCCATGGGCCGCGCCTTCGATCTGCTTGAGCCTGTGGCTCGTACGCGCCGTCTGCGCGGACAGGTCGTTGAACTCCGCCGCGATCTTGCCCATCACCCCGTCCCATTCGGACGGCAGCGTCACGCCGGCCTCACCGCGCCGGAAGGCCGACAGGGCCTTGAGCACCAGTTTGAGGTCCGCGTCGCGGTGCTCCGCCGTCGGCAGTTTCGCTACTACTTCCATTTGATATCCCCGTGCGTAACCAGACCCTACAGTCTGCTGAACCACGGGTGGCGGTGGCTGTAGGACGTGGCCGACAAGTGCAGGCCTCCGGCTCCTACGCGACAGCAAGCAAAACAAAAAGCCGCCCGGGGGCGGCTTCCTGCATTCGCGTGGAACGGGTTACTTCGTGTCCAGCACGACCTTCTTGCCGTCCTTGTACTGGTACAGGGAGATGGCGGGGTTCTTCAGCTCGCCATTGGGCTCGAACTGCACCGTGGTCGTCACGCCCTTGTAGTTGGACTTGCCGATTTCAGCGGTGTAGACCTTGGGGTCGGTCGACTTGGCGCGCACCATGGCGTCCACCAGCACATGCACGGCGTCATAGACGTACGGGCTGTAGACCTGGAACTGGTTGGGGTACTTCTTGTCGTAGCGCTCCTTCCAGGCCTTGCCGCCGGGCATCTTGTCCAGCGAGGCGCCGCCTTCGGCGCAGACCACGTTGCCCAGCGTCTTGGCGCCGCCGGAGAGCTTGGCCAGTTCCGCCGTGCAGATGCCGTCGCCGCCGAAGTACTTCACGTTCGCGAGGCCCAGCTGCTCCATCTGGCGCAGCATCGGGCCGGCTTGCGGGTCCATGCCGCCGTAGAAGATGGCGTCGGGGGCCTTGGCCTTGATGGCCGTCAGGATCGACATGAAGTCGGTGGCCTTGTCGTTGGTGAACTGCTCGTCGACGACCTGCAGGCCCTTGGACTGCGCGGTCTTCTTGAACACCTCGGCGACGCCCTGGCCGTAGGCCGAGCGGTCGTCGATGATGGCGACCTTCTTCAGCTTGAGCTTGTCGGCGGCGTACAGGGCCAGGCCGGCGCCCAGCGCGTTGTCGTTGGCCAGCAGGCGGAAGGTGGTCTTGTAGCCCGGCTTGGTCAGGTTGGGGTTGGTGGCCGACGGCGTGATGTGCGGGATGCCGCAGTCGTTGTAGATCTTGGAGGCGGGGATCGTGGTGCCCGAGTTCAGGTGGCCGACGACGCCGGCGACCTTGGCGTCGCACAGCTTCTGCGCGGCCGCCGCGCCCTGCTTCGGATCCGCGGCGTCGTCTTCGGCGACGAGCTCCAGCTTGACCTTCTTGCCGCCGATGGTGACACCCTTGGCGTTGAGGTCTTCGATCGCCATGCGGGCGCCATTCTCGTTGTCCTTGCCGTAGTGGGCCTGGGCACCCGAGACAGGAGCGACGTGGCCGATCTTGACCACCATGTCCTGCGCCATGGCGACGCCGCTGATGGCGGCGATCGCCGCTGCGACCGTCAATTTCATTTGCATGTGAACCTCCAGAGGATTGGAAATAGGTTGAGTTATCGAGTGGCTCAACGGGCGCGAACGATATCGCAAAAAGCGGGCCGCATCCATCAGGGTAAGAATCTAGGTTTCAACCCGGTCAACCCGATCAGGGTTTGGGCGAGCGCAAGGAAGCCGCATTCATCTCGCCGGCCAGCGCGTCGGCCACCGCCTCGCGCACGACGGACTCCACCTCGGCCCGCAGCAGCGGCGCGAGGTTGCGCGTCTGGTCCACGATGACGGCGGCCACCGCCTCGCGCAGCCGGCGGTCCAGCGTCTGGTCCACGCGCTGCATGATGCGGTGGACCCATTGCTCCTCGGTCATGCCCTGCACGCCCAGGGGCGCGGGCGTGGCCGCGGGCGGTGCATGCACCACCTCGGTCAGGGTGGGCACGAAACGGGGCGGGTTGCGGCCGGTCGCCACTAGCGCATCTCCTTGGTGACGACGTTGTAGTGCCGCACCGAATAGCCGCGGTCCTTGTAGTGCCGGGTGCGCGCGCGGCCGTCCAGGCGGTCCTGCTCGTCCTGGGTCACCACCTCGACCAGCCGCTCGAAGCGCTCGAAGCCTTCCGGCACGCCGGGGCCGACGTTGAGCAGCACCTGGTGGTGCGGCGTGCCCCGCGCGGAGTCGGCCAGCACGACAGGCGATTTCGCGACAACCTCGTCCGCCGCGTCGCGCGTGTAGCAGTGCGGGATGAACTCCAGGGCCTCGAAAGTCCACAACGCGACATCCAGGCGGCGCAGCGCCTCGGAATCGCCGGTGACGACGACGCGGTTGCCCTTGCCCGCCATCAGCTGCACGAGCTTGCAGACGTGGCCCACCTTGTCCGCCACGTTGTAGTGGAACGTGACCTCGGTCATCAGCCTTTCGCAGCGGCCTTGGCCTTCTTCGCGGGCCTGGAGACCGAGCCGCCCTCTTCTTCCTGCGCCATGATGTATTCGAGAAGCAGGCCCACGGGGCGGCCCGTGGCGCCCTTGGCGGGGCCGCCCTTCCACGCGGTGCCCGCGATGTCCAGGTGGGCCCACGGGTAGTTGGCCGCGAAGCGTTGCAGGAACTTGGCCGCGGTGATGGCCCCGCCCGCGCGGCCGCCCACGTTGGCGACGTCCGCGAAGTTGGTCTTCAGGCCCTCGCCGTACTCGTCGTCCAGCGGCATGCGCCAGCACGGGTCCAGCGCCTGCTCGCCCGCGACGGTCAGCGCCACGGCCAGGTTGTCGTCCGTGGCGAACATGCCGCTGCGGACGTTGCCCAGCGCGATCACGCACGCGCCGGTGAGCGTCGCGATGTCGATCACGGCCTTGGGCTTGAAGCGCTCGGCATACGTGAGCGCGTCGCACAGGATGAGGCGGCCTTCCGCGTCGGTGTTCAGCACCTCGATGGTCTGGCCGCTCATGCTGGTGAGGATGTCGCCCGGCTTGTACGCCGCGCCGTCGGGCATGTTCTCGCAGCTGGGGATGAGGCCGACCACGTTGACCTTGGGCCTGATCTCCGCCAGCGCCCGGAACGTGCCCAGCACGCTGGCCGCGCCGCCCATGTCGAACTTCATCTCGTCCATCTCCGGCGCGGGCTTGATCGAGATGCCGCCCGTGTCGAAGGTGATGCCCTTGCCGACCAGCACCACGGGTGCCTGGTCCTTCGGGCCGCCGTTGTACTTCAGGACGATGAAGCGCAGCGGCTCGGCCGAGCCCTTGGCCACGCCCATGAAGGAGCCCATGCCCAGCTTGGCCACTTCCTTGGGGCCCAGTACTTCGGCGGTGATGCCGTTGCTCTTGGCGAGCTTCTTCGCCTCTTCGCCGAGGCGCGTGGGCGTGGCGTAATTGGGCGGCAGGTTCGCGAGCTCGCGTGCGAACTCGATGCCGGCAGCGGCACCACGCGCGCGCTCGAAAGCCGCTTGCAGCGGGCCCGCGTTCGCGACGCCGATCGTCACGCTCCTGAGCTCGCGGGCTTCGGGCTTGGACTTGGTCGCGACATACACGTAGCTGCTGTCGGCCGTGCCGCACACCGCGGCGCGCACCGCGTCTTCTTCCGCGCCCTCGGGCAGCAGGATCACCAGCTTCTTCGCGCTCGTGCCCTTGAGCGAGCCCACGGCGGACTGCACCGCCGACTGCACCTTCTTGCCGGAACCATCGCCCACGCTCGCGAGGATCACCTTGGTCGCGGCGATGCCCTCGGCGCGGTACGCGTGCAGCATCTTGCCGGGCTTGGGCTCGAGGTCGCGCGCGGACACGGCCGCGCCGACGAGCTTGCCCACGGGGTCCTTGCCCTGCTTCGCGCCTTCGGGCACGAGCACCAGCAACACGTCGCACTTCTGCGCCGCCGCTTGCGCGGGGCTCAGGGTCTTGAGTTCGAAGTCCATAATCCGGGCTTGTCTTTATAGAAGCGCCCGATGTTATTCCATTCGTCCGTCCGCAAGGAGCTGGCCCGCAGCTTCGGGGCGACGCTGGTCGTGCTGGTGACGATCGTGATGACGATGACGCTCGTGCGCACGCTGTCGCAGGCCAGCCGCGGCAGCGTGAACCCGCAGGAGATCATGATGGTGATGGGCTACACGATGCTCGGCTACCTGCCGCTCGTGCTCACGCTCAGCCTCTTCACCGCCATCGTCGGCACGCTCTCGCGCATGTACCGAGACAGCGAGATGGTGATCTGGTTCTCCGCGGGCCGCGGGCTCTCGGCCTTCATCAAGCCGCTGTTCCAGTTCGCGTGGCCGGTGCTGGTGGTCATCGCCATCCTGGCCCTCATCATCTGGCCCTGGGCCAACCAGCAGACGCGCGACCTGAAGGACCGCTATGGCCGCCGTGGCGACCTCGAACGCGTGGCGCCCGGTCAGTTCCAGGAGTCGGCCAGCGGCCGCCGCGTCTTCTTCCTCGAGAAGGACACCCCGGACAACAAGTCGGGCCGCAACATCTTCATCAGCACCGTCGAACACGGCAAGGAGACGGTCACCTCCGCGCGCAGCGGCCGCGTGGACATGGTGGGCGACGACCAGTTCCTGATGCTCTCCAACGGCCAGCGGCTGGAGACGAGTTTGGCGGACCGCACGCTTCGCATCAGCGAGTTCGAGGAGCACGGCAGCCGCGTCAATTCGGCGGCGCTGATGCCCAGCGACGACCGGCCGGCCAAGAGCCTGTCCACGCTGGCGCTGGTCATGCAACCCACGCGGCCGAACCTCGGCGAGCTGGCCTGGCGCCTGGGCCTCGCGCTGGCCGCCGTCAACTTCGTGGTGCTGGCCATCACCGTGTCCAACGTGAACCCGCGCGTGGGCCGCAGCGGCAACCTGGTGTTCGCCCTCTTCGCCTTCGTCGTGTACTACAACCTGCTGAACCTCGGGCAGTCGTGGATCGCCAATGGGCGCGCCGGCATCACCGGCTTCATGCTGGCGCTGCACGGCGCGGTGTTCCTCGCCGCGGCGTTCTGGCTGGGCAAGCAGCACAACAACTGGAGCCTGCGCGCGATGCTGCGGCGGCGCCGTGCAGCGGCATGAGGACGATCCGCCGGCTGATCTTCCGCGAGGTGGTGCTCTCGGTGCTGTTCGTGGCGCTGGGCTTCCTGTCGCTGTTCTTCTTCTTCGACTTCGTCGAGGAGCTGCCCGACGTCGGCAAGGGCACGACACCCTACCACCTCACGCAGGCGCTGGTGTACGTGAGCCTGATGATCCCCAGCCACCTGTACGAGCTGCTGCCCATCGCGGTGCTGATCGGCACCATCTTCGTGATGGCGCGGCTCGCGCAAAGCTCGGAGTACACCATCCTGCGCACGAGCGGCCTCGGGCCGTGGCGCGCGCTGCGGACGCTGATGGTGCTGGGCCTGCTGTTCACGCTGCTCACTTTTGCCTGCGGCGACTACCTCGCGCCCGTTGCCGACCGCGCGGGGCGCCTGCTGAAGGCGCGCTTCGAAGGCGGCATCTCGGTCGGGCAGACCGGCGCGTGGCTGAAGGAGCGGCAGCGCTACAACTCGTACAGCGTCAACGTGGGCGTCATGGACCCGGACGGCAACATGCGCGCCATCCGCATCTTCGAGACCGATTCGCGCGGCTTCCTCGTCTCCGTCACGCAGGCGCAGAAGGGCCGCTTCGTCGAGGGCGGCTGGCTGCTGGAGGGCGCCGAGCGCACCGAATTCCCCGAGGCCAATTCGACGCAGGCCAAGGTGGAGCGCACGCTCAACCCGCGCCTGCACTGGCCCACCGAGATCTCGCAGGAGATGGTGTCGGTGGCGCTGCTCAAGCCGGACCGCATGAGCACGCTGGCGCTCTTCGAGTACATCCGCCACCTCGAGGCCAACAGCCAGACGTCGCAGCGCTACGAGATCGAGTTCTGGCGCAAGGTGTTCTACCCGCTGTCGTGCCTGGTGATGGTGGTGCTGGCCCTGCCCTTCGCGTACCTGCACTTTCGCAGCGGCGGCATCACGACCTACGTGTTCGGCGGCGTGCTCGTGGGCATCAGCTTCTTCATGCTGAACAACGTGTTCGGCTACATCGGCAATTTGCGCAGCTGGGTGCCGTGGATCACGGCGGCGGCGCCGGGGTTGATCTACACCGGGTTCTCGCTGGGCGCGTTCGGGTGGCTGGTGCTCAGGCGATGACGCGAGCGGTGATCCTGTTCGGGCATGGGTCGCGCGACCCGCTGTGGCGCGCGCCGATGGATGCGGTGGCCGAGCGCGTCGCTGCGCAGGGCCTGCCCGTGCGCTGCGCTTTCCTGGAGTTGCAGCCTCCGGACCTCGCGACGGCCGCCGCAGAGCTCGCGGAGGGAGGGGCAACGCAACTGACGATCGTGCCGATGTTCCTCGGCATGGGGCGGCATGCGCGCGAAGACCTGCCGCGCCTCGTGCAAGACCTTCAGCGCCTGCGGCCCGGCCTGCAGGTGCATGTGCGCCCTGCCGTCGGCGAAGACCCCCGCGTGCTGGAACTCCTTGCGAGCATCGCGGGCGCCTGAGCGCCCCGGCGACTCGCCCGCCCTCACGCGGGCCGAGTCTCCTCCAGCCAGTACAGGTCACCCTCGGACACAAGCTTCAACGGCACACCGGCGTTGGCCAGGTAAAGCCGAAACACTTCCAACTCGGTGAAGCGTTGGTTCGGGTGCAACGACGACTCGCCCAGAAGCTGCTGCGCGGTGATTCGGCCAGGGGTCAGCAGCCTGTCGAGCTGCTTGGCCACGGAGACTGGGATCTTCTCCCAGATCGTTCCATCCCGGCTGATGACTCTCGCCGTCTGGCGACCCTCGAGGTCGGTCGCCCTTTCGGTGTGATACCTGGCACCCAGGCCGCTGGCCGCGTAACCCGGGCTCGATCCGGTGCCGGAACTGGCGCTCGAAGCCGAATGCGCCGGCGGGTCCTGCGGAAGGTGCACGCGCACCTTGGCAGGATCGCCGCTCGATGGGCCGGGGCGCCGTGGACGCATTTCTTCGTAGATGGCCGTCGTGGCCTTCAGGGTCTTGGCATCGACGGCGTCTTCCTTCGCGAACAAGCTGTCGACCTCGTCGGCGTAGCGACGGGTCAACCCGTCCAGCTCGTCTTCGGCTTTCTCCAGGCGGACATCTGCCGAGTAAAGCCGGCAGGGAGCGCAGCAACAGGTGCAGGTCAAGGAAAGGGCAGTGGCCACGGCTCCCGCGCCCCCCAGGAGGCCGCCGCCAACCTTGAGGCTCCCTGTGGCCATCAAGGCGACTCCGGAAATGGAGAGGCCCGCAAATGCAAGTCCCCCGAAACATCCCATGGGTGCGCCCATCTCGCGGCAAAAACGGCCGGCATCAGCAACGTCTTCCTCTGCACCCACAACCGCGCCCTTTGCATGTGCCACCGCCTCCGCGGCCCTCTCGAGCTCTTGCCAACTCGCCAGACGCACGCCCTCGGGCAACTGCTCATGGAACCACGTGGCGATGTCCCACCCCTGCGCCGGGTCCAGCAGGAAGAACACCGTCTCCCTGGCAGGCGTCTGCCCACCTTTCGTGTCCTTGGACAGGCCGATGTACTTCAGGACGATCTCTTGAAGCGGTACGGGCAAGCTGTTGATCGGCAGCTCGACGGCGGCCGCCGGGTGACACGGCCGGCCGGCCGGCGTCAGTGGCAAGCGATGGGCCGGGGTGGACCCGGCACGTTCCTGCGGCGGGTGCAGCGTGACTCCCAGCGGCGTGCGCGGGAGAAACGGCCCCTTCGTTTCGTCGGATTGCGCGCCGCGGAAAGGCGCAGTTGCGCGGGGGTGGTGCGGAGGAAGACCTGAAGGGCCGGGCATGGGATATCCCTTTCTTTCTCAAGCGTTGGCGGTTGCGATCGAATCCCAGAACGCCTCGCACGCCCGGGCCATCTGCTGCAGTTCCTGCCACAGGTCCTGCGCGGTCGGCGTGCTCGACAGGCGAAGCAAGGTGGTGGCGACCACGACGTCCGCGTCCGGGTGAAGGCTGAGCACGCAACTGCCGCGGCCCATGAAGTTGGCGTCGAGCATGGCGCCCGCCAGATGCGCCGCGCCCGCCGGCAGGTCGCCGACCGTCATGCGCACCTGCAGCAGGTCCTCGCCGTGGCGTGGGTTGTGTTCGAGGACCACCTGCCTGCCTTCGATGCACAACTGCCGGTGCACCAGGAAAGCCTCCGGGTCCGCATGGCCGCACACCCGGGCCAACTCGCCAAGCAGGCTGTGGAATTGTTCGCTCGTCATGCGTGGCCTCCGTGTTGGCTGCAGGCCTCGTCCCAGAGGCGCTTGCCTTCGATGGCGGCTTGCGAAAGATGCGCCCAGAGCTCTTGCGCCGACATCCCGGACGCCTGCGGCGCGTCGAGCGTGGCCGCCGCTTCGCTTGTGAGCGGCACAGTGCCGAAGAAGCGGCTGCCGGCGTAGCTTGCGGTGTAGTTGGCTTTCAGCAGAGCCTTGGCATCGGGCGCGCCTCGTGCACTCAAGTCGCCCACGTGGACATGGAACCTCATGACGTCCCCGGCTGCGGAACTTCCGTTTTCGATCGTGACGTCCACCTCGCCCACCTTCACGCGGCCGGTGTCGACAAGCTGCGACGGGTCAGCCAGGCCGCCCAGGTGGGCGAGCTCCAGCAAGAGAGCCTTGAATCTTTCGTCCGTCATGGGGCACCTCGCAGTCGATGGATATCCCATGCGTGCCGCCCGGCCAGGGCTCTGTTCCTCGACCAGACCTGTGGATCGGCTTCACTGCTGTTGCATAATGATTTCTCCCGTTAGAAGAAATCGAATATGAACCTCCACCAGTTCCGTTTCGTCCAGGAGGCGGTGCGCCGCAACCTGAACCTCACGGAAGCCGCCAAGGCGCTGCACACGTCGCAGCCGGGCGTGTCCAAGGCCATCATCGAGCTGGAGGAAGAGCTGGGCGTGGAGATCTTCGCGCGGCACGGCAAGCGCCTGAAGCGCGTGACCGAGCCCGGCCAGCACGTGCTCAAGAGCATCGAGCTCATCATGCGCGAGGTGGGCAACTTGAAGCGCATCGGCGAGCAGTTCAGCGCGCAGGACAGCGGCACGCTGTCCATCGCCACCACGCACACGCAGGCGCGTTACGTGCTGCCGATCCCGGTGGCGAAGCTGCGCGAGCAGTACCCCAAGGTGAGCGTGAGCCTGCACCAGGGCTCGCCCGACCAGGTGGCGCGCATGCTGATCGACGAAGTGGCCGAGATCGGCATGGCCACCGAATCGCTATCGGACTACCCGGACCTCGTCACCCTGCCCGCCTACGAATGGCAGCACGTGCTGGTGCTGCCGCTCGCGCACCCGCTCGCGAAGAAGGAACGCGTCACGCTGGAGGACATCGCGGCGGAGCCGCTGGTGACCTACCACCCCTCGTTCACCGGCCGCACGCGCATCGACACGGCGTTCGCGCAGCGCAAGCTCACGCCGCGCATCGCGCTGGAGGCGATCGACTCCGACGTGATCAAGACCTACGTGCGCCTGGGCCTTGGCATCGGCATCGTTGCCGAGATGGCCGTGCGCGACGGCGACAACAATTCCGACCTCGCGGTGCGCCCGCTCGGCACACTGCTCGGCACCAACCACGCGCGCGTGGCGTTCAAGCGTGGGGCGTACCTGCGCAACTTCGTCTATCGTTTCGCCGAGCTCCTCTCCGACCGCCTCGACCGCAACCTGATCGCCAAGGCCATGAGCGGCCACGGCCACGACTACGACCTCTGAGCAGTACCTTTCCATGAGCACGATCGCCCGCACGCCCCCCGTCGAAACCAAGCTGCCCGCCGTCGGCACGACCATCTTCACCGTGATGTCGGCCCTGGCCACCGAGAAAGGCGCCGTGAACCTCGGGCAGGGCTTTCCCGATTTCGACTGCGACCCCAGGCTGGTGAACGCGGTGACCGAGGCCATGCAGAAGGGCCTGAACCAGTACCCGCCGATGACGGGCATCCCCCAGCTCCGCGAAGCGGTGGCGAACAAGATCGAGGCAATGTACGGGCGCAAGTACGACCCGGTGTCGGAGATCACGATCACCGCCGGCGCGACGCAGGCGATCATCACGGCCATCCTCGCCATCGTGCGCCCCGGTGACGAGGTGATCGTGCTGGAGCCCTGCTACGACAGCTACGTCCCCAATATCGACCTCGCCGGCGGCAAGGTGGTGCGCGTGCCGCTGGTGCCGCACACCTTCCGTCCCGACTTCGCGAAGATCGCGGCGGCCATCACGCCGCGCACTCGCGCCATCCTGGTCAACTCGCCGCACAACCCCAGCGCCACGGTGTGGACGGCCGACGAGATGCGGCAACTGGAGGAGCTGCTCGCCCCCACGGACATCTTCGTCATCAGCGACGAGGTGTACGAGCACATGGTCTACGACGGCCAGCAGCACCAGAGCGCCGCGCGCTTCCCGGGGCTCGCCGCGCGTTCGTTCATCGTGTCGAGCTTCGGCAAGACCTACCACGTCACCGGCTGGAAGGTGGGCTACGTCGCCGCCCCCGCGCCGCTGAGCGTGGAGTTCCGCAAGGTGCACCAGTTCAACGTGTTCACCGTCAACACGCCGGTGCAGCACGGGCTCGCGTCGTACATGGCCGACCCGCAGCCTTACCTGCGGCTGCCCGCCTTCTACCAGCACAAGCGCGACCTGTTCCGCGCAGGCCTCGCGCGCACGCGCTTCGAGCTGCTGCCCAGCGAGGGCAGTTATTTCCAGTGCGTGGACATCTCGAAGGTGAGCGACTTGTCCGAAGAAGAGTTCTGCAAGTGGCTCACGTCCGAGATCGGCGTGGCGGCGATCCCGCTGTCGGTGTTCTACGGCAACGGCTTCGACCAGCGCGTGGTGCGCTTCTGCTACGCGAAGAAGGACGAGACGCTGCGCACGGCGCTGGAGCGGCTGGCGAAGCTGTAGTTCACGCCTGCAGCGGCAACTGCAGCGTGAAGGTGGCCCCCGCGCCCGGCCCGTCGCTGCGCGCGCGCAGCGTGCCGCCCATCTCGCGCGCCGCCACCGCGCAGCTGTGCAGGCCGAAGCCGTGGCCGCCGGGCTTGGTGGTGAAACCGTGCGCGAACATGTGGGCCAGGTCCTGCGGTGCGATGCCGCAGCCCGTGTCCGTGACTTCCACGGTGGCGCCCTGCGCGTCCTGCCGCACAACCAGCCGCAGCGCCCGCTCGCCCTGCACGTGCTCCATCGCATGGCGCGCGTTTTCCAGCAGGTTCAGCAGGATCTGCATCACCCGGGTGCGGTCCAGCGGCACGGCCTGGGTGGGCCCGTAGTCGCGCGTCACAGCCACCTGGTGGCGTGCGAGCGCGTCCTCGTGCATGCGCAGCGCGTCGTCTGCGACTTCGGCCAGGGTGGCCGGCTCCAGCACGCCGCTGGTGCCCGCATACGACTGCTGCATGGCGACCACGTTCTTGATGTGGTCCACGCTCGCGTCCAGCCGCTGCAGCTCGCCCAGCAACTGCTCGCGCTCCTCGGCGAGCGCGTCGGCCAGCTCGCGCAGGTAGCGCGGCAGCACCCTGCCCTTGCCCGCATGGGTGAAGAAGGCCGGCAGGTCGTCCGCGTTCTCCTCCAGCAGGGCCGCGAGGTCGGCCACGCGCGCCGCGCGCGACTCGCTCACCTGCGCGCGCAGCATGTGCGCCGACGTGTTGACGCTGTTCAGGACGTTGCCCACGTTGTGCAGCACGTTGGTCGCGATCTGCGCCATGCCGGCGCGATGTGCCGCTTCGAGGATTTCGCGCGTCTGCTCGCGCACGCGCTGCTCCAGGCGGTCGTAGCGGCGCTCGGGTTCCTTTTCCAGCAATCGCATGACGAGGTCGGACAGCGCCTGTGGCAGCGCGGGGCGCAACGCGTTCGGTGCCCGCGGCACGCGCGCCATGTGGTCGTGGATCAGCGCGAGCGGGTCGGCCGCGGCGAAGGGTGGCTGCCCCGTGGCGGCGTGGTAGATCGTCGCGCCGAGCGAATAGAGGTCCGAGCGCAGGTCCGCGCCGCGGCCGCTGCGGCCGGTGAGCTCCGGCGCGAGGTAGGCGAGCTCGCCGCGGATCTCGCGGTGGTGCGTGAAACGCGGCTGGCCTTCGCCAAAAGTGCTCGCCAGGCTGAAGTCGCCCAGAAGGGGCCTGGCCGCGTCGCCTGCCGCGAGGTGGACGCTGCCCGGATGCACGTTTGCGTGCAGCACGCCGCGAGCGTGCACCGCAGCCAGGACGCGCGCAAGCCCCGCCGCCAGCGAAAGCACGTCCGCGACGGCCAACGGCCCCACGCCCAGCGCGCACATCAGCGACTCGCCCTCAGGAACACTGCGGACGACGCCGTCCACACCTGACAGCCGCGCGAGCACCCGCTCCTCGCCACCGAGGCGCTCGAAGGTGGCCGCATCCACGCGAGTTGTCATCCAAGGGGCCCCGCCCGCCGACGGCGGTGCGTCCATTCTTCCGCGACTCACCCGCCTGTCAAGCGGCCTAGCACTGGATCGAATTGCGGCAGAACTTCTCGAGCTCGCGCACCGTGCTCCTGCCGGCCACCGCGTTCTTCGCGTTCGGCGCTTCGAGGCTCAGTTTGGCCTCGTACTTCTTGAAGAAATCGTCGAACAGTTCGCCGCCCATCGTCGCATAGGCGGTGAGCGAATCGGTCTTCGCGTCGTGCTCCAGCAGCACCGCCGCGAGCGGCTGCGGCGCGGGCCCGGACAGCACTTCGGCACCCTTGGCCGGGTCGTACTGGCTGTGGTCCGCGCAGCAGTGGATCAACTCGTCCTGCACGCCGCGCTGCGCGCGCTTCTTGCGGAAGCTGATGAAGCTCACGTCCTTCGTCGGGTACACGAGCTGGTGCGCGCAGATCGCCGAATACGCGACGACGCTCTTTTGCCTGCCGACGCCGCCCGGCCACGCATAGGCCACGCGGTCCTTGGTGCTCAGGGCTTGCGGCAACGCGGGCTTGCCCAGGTCCAGCAGGAAAGCGGGCGTGGCCTCGAACGGGTAGTGGAAGACGTAGTTGGTGTGCGGCTTCAGGCTGGCGGCCTTGATCGGGTCGCCGCGTTCGTCGACGAGCACCGCGCGCGCGTACGACTTGACCTTGCCGTTGCCGGCCAGCGCGTCGAAGCTGGCCGCGGAAACAAGCGCGCAGGAGCCGATGAAACTTCTTCGATCCACGCATCCAAGTTAATCCGCGCGCCCTCCCCTTGCATTGGGCCTTCTACCGTCAACTATTTAGCTGAGCCCACACCTTTTCTAGCCTTTTGATACTCACCGGCTGCGGCGTGCGCAGTTCCTGTGCGAAAAAGCTCACGCGCAGCTCCTCCAGCAGCCAGCGCAGCTCCTGCATCCTTTCGTCCACAGCGCCCTTGCGCTCGGCGACGAGGCGCCAGTAGCGCTGCTCCTGCGGCCTGAGTTCGGCCAGGCGCTGGGCGTCGCGCGCGGGGTCGGCGCGCAGCTTGTCCAGGCGCAGCACGATCGCCTTGAGGTAACGCGGGAAGTGCTGCAGGCGCGGCCACGGCGTGGCGGCGACGAAGCGCTTGGGCATGAGCCGCTGCAGCTGCTGCAACGCGTCCGCGGTGGCCTCGGGCGCGTTCTTCGTGTCCTTGATCTTGCGCGCGGCGGTGGCGTAGTCGGTGAGGATCGTGGCGGCCAGCCGCGCGACTTCGTTGGCGATGAGGGTGAGGCGCCCGCGACCTTCTTCGAGACGGCGCTTGAACGCGGCTTCGTCAGCGGGCAACGGGTCCATCAGGAAGGCGCGGTCGATGGCGACGTCGATGACCTGGTCGCGCAGTTCCTCCTGCGTGCCCAGCGGCATGTAGGCCACGGCCATCTTCTGCAGGTCGGGGATGTTCTTCTCGAGGTACTTGAGCGCGTCGCGGACCTGCAGCGCGAAGAGGCGCCGCAGGCCTGCGCGGTGCTTCGCGGCGGCGACTTCGGGTTCGTCGAAGACTTCGATCGTGACGGCGTCGCCCTGGTCGATGAGCGCCGGGAAGCCGACGAGCGAGGTGCCGCCCTTGCGAACTTCCATCAGCTCGGGGAGTTCGCCGAAGGTCCAGGCCGTGTGCCTCTGTTCCCCGTCATTCCCGCGCAGGCGGGAATCCAAGGCGTTGGAAGCTTTGGATTCCCGCCTCCGCGGGAATGACGGTTCTGCCGCCACGGCTGCGGGTTTGACCGTGAGGCCCGCCAGCGCCTGGAACGCCCCGCGCGCCTGCGCACCGAGCTCCGCCTTCAGCGCGCCGAGGTTGCGGCCCATGCCAAGCTGCCGGCCGTGTTCGTCGACGACGCGGAAGTTCATGAACAGGTGCGCCGGGACCATGTCCAGCTTGAAGTCCGCGCGCTTGACGTCGAGGCTCGTCTCGTCGCGCACGACTTTCAGCAACGCGTCGGTGAGCGAGCCGCGCGCCCACTTGTCCTCGCCGGACAGGTCCGATGCGATGCGCGCCGCCGATTCCGGCAGCGGCACGAAGCGCGAACGCGGCTTCTGCGGCAGGCTCTTGAGCAAGGCCTGCACCTTGTCCTTCAGCATGCCCGGCACGAGCCACTCGGCGCGCTCCTCGTTTACCTGGTTGAGCACGAAGAGCGGCACGGTCACCGTGACGCCGTCGCGTGCATCGCCGGGTTCATGGAGGTACGTCGCCGTGCAGTCAACGCCACCCAGCTTCACCACCTTCGGGAAGGCCTGCGTCGTGATGCCCGCGGCCTCGTGCCGCATCAGCTCGTCGCGCGTGAGCTTGAGCAGGTCGGGCTTGCCGCGGCTCGCCTCGCGGTACCAGCGCTCGAAGGTCGTGCCGCTGTACACGTCCTTGGGCAGCTGCTGGTCGTAGAACGCGAAGATCAGCTCCTCGTCCACCAGCACGTCCTGCCGGCGCGACTTGTGTTCGAGGTCCTGCACCTGCTTCACCAGCTTCAGGTTCGCGGCGAGGAAGGGCAATCGCGTTTCCCACTGCCCTTCGACGAGGCCCTCGCGGATGAAGATGTCGCGCGCGCCCTGCATGTCGGCGCGCGCGTAAGGCACGCGGCGGCCGCTGTAGATGACGAGCCCGTAGAGCGTGGCGCGCTCCAGCGCCATCACCTCCGCCTGCTTCTTCTCCCAGTGCGGGTCGAGCAACTGCTTCTTCAGCAGGTGCCCCGCCACCTGCTCGATCCAGTGCGGCTCGATGTTGGCGATGCCGCGGCCGAAGAGGCGCGTGGTCTCCACCAGCTCCGCGCACACGATCCACTTGCCCGGCCGCTTCTTCAGGTGCGCGCCGGGGTGGCGGTAGAACTTGATGCCGCGCGCGCCGAGGTATTCGTCCGCGTCCTCGATCTTCACGCCGATGTTGCCCAGCAGCCCGGACAGCATCGCCTTGTGCAGCTCCTCGTACGACGCAGGCTGCGTGTTCATCCGCCACTTGTGCTCGGCGACCACCGTGTGCAGCTGCGTGTGGATGTCGCGCCATTCGCGCACGCGGCGCACGTTGATGAAGTTGGCGCGCAGCAGCTGCTCGTATTGCCGGTTCGAGAGCTTGTGGTGTGGGCCTTCGGCCCGCACCACAGGTGACGTCACAGGAGTTGTCGCACGCTGCGCGCGCGACGTGCCGTGCCCGCCCTTCGCTTCGTCCAGCCACTGCCACAACCTGAGGTAGCCCGAGAACTCGCTCTTCTCGTCGTCGAACTTGGCGTGCTGCTGGTCGGCCTGCGCCTGCATCTCCATCGGGCGGTCGCGCACGTCCTGCACCGACAGGGCGGAGGCGATCACCAGCACTTCCTCGAGCGCATGGCGCTCGCGGCCTTCGAGGATGATGCGGCCCACGCGCGGGTCGAGCGGCAGGCGGGCGAGCTCGCCGCCCATGGGTGTGAGCTCGTTCGCGTCGTCCACGGCGCCGAGTTCGTTGAGCAGCTGGTAGCCGTCGGCGATGGCTCGCCGTGATGGCGGGTCGATGAAGGGGAAGTCCTCCACCGCGCCGAGGTGCAGCGACTTCATGCGCAGGATGACGCCCGCGAGCGAGGAGCGCAGGATCTCGGGGTCGGTGAAGCGTGGCCGGCCCGCGAAGTCCTTCTGGTCGTACAGGCGGATGCAGATGCCGTTGGCAACGCGGCCGCATCGCCCTGCCCGCTGGTTGGCGGCGGCCTGGCTGACCGGCTCCACGAGCAGCTGTTCCACCTTGCTCCTGAAACTGTAGCGCTTCACGCGCGCGGTGCCCGCGTCGATCACGTAGCGGATCCCGGGCACGGTGAGCGAGGTCTCCGCCACGTTCGTCGCGAGCACGATGCGCCGCCCGAAGTGGTTGTCGAACACGCGGTCCTGCTCCGCCTGCGACAGCCGCGCGAAGAGCGGCAGCACCTCGGCGTTGCGCGTGAGCGGGCTGTGCGAGAGGTGCTTGCGCAGGTGGTCGGCCGCCTCGCGGATCTCGCGCTCGCCGGGCAGGAAGACCAGGATGTCGCCGGGCGCGTTGCCCTTCCACAGCTCGTCGACACCGTCGGCAATGGCATCGTTCAGGTCGAACTCGCGCGATTCCTCGAAGGGATGCCACCGCTGCTCCACCGGGTACATGCGCCCGGAGACGTAGATCACCGGCGCAGGGCCCCTGGTGGAACCGAAGTGCTGCGCGAACCGCTCCGCATCGATCGTCGCCGACGTCACCACGATCTTCAGGTCCGGCCTGCGCGGCAGCAGCTGCCGCAGGTAGCCGAGCAGGAAGTCGATGTTCAGGCTGCGCTCGTGCGCCTCGTCGATGATGATCGTGTCGTAGGCATTGAGAAGCGGGTCGGACTGCGTCTCGGCCAGCAGGATGCCGTCGGTCATCAGCTTGACGGAGGCACCCTTGGAAAGGCGGTCGTTGAAGCGGACCTTGTAGCCGACGACTTCGCCCAGCGGCGTCTGCAGTTCCTCGGCGATGCGTTTGGCCACGCTGGTCGCGGCGATACGGCGCGGCTGGGTGTGGCCGATGAGCTTGCCGCGGCCGTCGGGTGCGTCCAGCTTGCCGCGGCCCATCGCGAGCGCGATCTTCGGCAGCTGGGTGGTTTTGCCGGAGCCGGTCTCGCCGCAGACGATCACCACCTGGTGCTCGGCCATCGCGGCCATGATCTCGTCGCGCTTCGCGGAGACCGGCAGGGAATCGGGGAAAGAAATCTTCAGGGACAAGGGCGGGATTATCCCGCGAAGGCCGAGGCCGGCCGCGTTGCGCTCACCGTTGCGTATCGTCCGCGCCCGGAACTCGCCGCACCGTGCGCGGCACCCACCGGTGGGGCCCTTCCTCCCCATTCCAGGAGCGTTCGATTGAAACACGCCGCCGGCACCCACAGGCTCACCAACACCAACACCAACACCAACACCAACACCAACACCACCGCCGCGCACGCGGCCGCAGCAGGACGCGCCGAGCCCGAGACCTCGACGGAAGACAAGCGGCCCGCGACGTATGCGTGCACCGCAGCCGAGCCGCCGCGCGTCCCAACCGCGGAACCCGAAGTCGTCGTCCACGTGCAGCCACGGGCAGACGGCGAGCATTCGCTGTTCCCGCCTCCCGTGCTCGCGATCATCCTGGCCTGCCTGCCCGACCGGGAGGCTGCGGTTGCGTTCAGCCAGGACTGGGCGCGTGGCGCCGCGCCGCTGCACTACTTCCCACAGGTCGAACGCTGGTCCCAATTGCTCGGCGCCGAGTCCTGGGCCCGCGACAAGGCGGAAACCCTTCTCAAGGCCTTGAACGCAGCCCAGGACGCGTGGGCCGCGCAATTGGCCGCTCAACCGGCCCCGCCGAAACCCCGGCGCGTGTGGCTTGCGCGCGCCGCGCAGGCCGCCCGGTTGGGCAAGGTCAGCCGTCGCCTCGACCCACGGCTGCAGGCTCGGGACACGTCCGACGCGCTCAGGTCGCAGTTGTGGGCCAGGTACGAGGGCTGGCAAGCGGCGGCCAGCGCGTTCGGGCAGGCCTGCATGGATGCGAAAGGCGCGGAAGGCCCCGCGACGGGCGCGTTGGCCTGCCTGCGCGCGCAAGGCCGCGCCGATCCCGGCCACTCGTTCTCCTATGGCGGAGAGAACAGCTACTCCTCCACGCCGGCACCGCGCGCGGGCACGGGTTTGCAGCCGCAGCGCCACACGCACACGCACGTCGAACCCGCGACGGGCGCACAGTACACGCGCACCGTCGAGCATTGGGGTGGCGCCCGCCGGGTCTACACCCAGCGCTTCGGGCCCTCGGGCCACTTCCACACGCACGAGTTCAACGCCGACCTGGCGGGCGGCGCGTCGGCGTCCAGCAGCGGCACCGGCTCGGCGCCGGCCTTGCGGCACGAGGGCGACGGCGGCTGGCACCTGGAGGTGCGCGGCGCCTCCACCTCCGTGTTCGTCGGCGGCGTCGACCGCGGCGCCATCGACGCCGGCCTCGCCGGCGTGCTCGGCCTGCTGCAGGGCGAAGGCCGCATCTCGTTCGACAGGCTGGAGACCTGGATGGACGCGCGGGCCCTTGCGGGCACGCCCGGCTCGATGGTCCTGAAGCTGCGCACGTTGCTTGCCGAAAAGCGCCTGCCGGTGCAGCTGCGCGTCGGCCGGTCGGATGGCGGCACCGGCTGCCTCTGGCTCGAGCCGATCGCCGCGTTGCAGCCGGCCCACCCGGCAGCCCCGCCCGCGGCACCGCTGCTGGCGGCTTTCATCCGGCGCGACCCGCGCGACGAGCAGGTCTGGAACGAAAACGCCTCACCGTGGGAGAGCAACAGCCTGCTCACCAGCCTGCTCGATCCCCAGCGCTGGGCCGGCCGGATCGACAACACGCCACCGTACGTCGTTGCGGACCTGCTGGCCGCGGCGGACCTCGAGTGGCAGCGCGCCGCCGTCGAGGGCATGGTGCGCGAGGGCGGTGGGGCACTCGCGGTTCAACGGCAGCTGCTCGACGCGATCGACGAGGCAGGCATTCGCTGGCCGCCCTCGTTCGCACAGCCCGAGCGTGTGGCACCGTGGCTGCAGCAGCTCGGCATGGGTGAGTTCGCGGGGGCGGTGGGCCGCCCCGTCATGAACGCGCTGCGCATGCGCGTGCTCCATCACGGGGCGTTGCTCCTGGCGCACGCGAGCGCCGGCGAGAGCAAGTCGCGCTAGGCAGCAGGGTCGGCCTGCCTTGCGAGCCCGGAACCGGGGACTGCGTCCGCGTTACTCAAACGCGGTCCGTTTCACTTCAAGGCTGCCCGCATGGTCCCCGGAAAATCGACCGAAACCCGCACCACGACCACTACCACGACGCATGCGTCCGCTGTGTACTTGCAAGTGCCGGTGGCAAGTGCGGACGAGGCGCCCGATCCCCGCATCCACGTCTGTACGGACCCGCTGCCGCCACGCTCCCCCGCGGCTGTCGCCGCGGCCGCCGAACTCGCCGAAGCGCGCGAATTGCTGAAGGAAATCGTGGCATTCGAGGAGCGATATGCCCGCGAGATGGCAGTCGCGAGCGGCGGGGACCGTGAATTCGACTCCAAGGTGCTGCAGCACCTCGACGAGTCGCAGCGGGACTTGCTGGCTCGAGGCCGACGGTATCAGGCGCCTGCGGCGGCTGCAGGCCCCACGCACCCGCCGTGCGAGCCCGAAGTCGTCTTTCATGCTCCCCCCCTTGAGGCCCCCGCCGGCGAGCACCCCCTTGGCGAACCCGGGCGGACGGGTTTGACACTCGGGCCTCGCAACGGCCCCGAAGGCGCGGTCGAGGTGCGCATCGACGGCGTCGCCAGCGGCAGTATCGACGGCGCCCTTGCGGACCTGCTCGCGCTGCTGACGGTCAAGCACGTGACGCACGACGAGTTGGCGCATTGGGCCGAAGACCGCGGCGAGGATGTCTCGGGCCTGCGCCGGCGCCTGGAAGAAGCGTTGGCCGGGCTGAAGTTGCCGGTCTGCCTGGACGGTCATGACCACCCGGCGGAATTCATCTATCGACTCACGCGCATCCACCCGGCGGCGTTTCCCCCCGGCATCCTCGCCATCATCCTGAACTACGTCGACCTCGCCGGGCACTATCACCTGTACACCGAAGGCTGGGCACGCGAAACGATTTCCGCCGGCTTGTGGGTGTCGCTGCGGCTTGCGTTGCACTCACCCGAGTTGCGCAAGGCAGACCAGGCCTGGATGGATGCCGTGAAAGCCTTCGAGGTCCCGGCAGATGAACACAAAGCGTCCGGCCCGGGCCGCTGCGAGAGCGATCGCGATTGCGACGTCCAGAACAAGCTCAAGACCTTTCTTGCAGCGAGCACGGTGCTGGGGGCGGCCAAGGACAAGCGCAGGGCAATGGTTGCGCAGGCTCTCTGCAATCTGGGCGCAGAGCGCGAGAGGCAGTCCGGAAATACCAACCACACGTACTCGCATGGCAAGGCCACGGGCCGGTCGTCGTCGCTCACGCCGCCCGGGGTCCACCCGCTGCTTGTGCAGGTCCACCACCACACGCACGTCGAAGAAGACTACCCGGAAATGAAAACCGTCGCGCACCTGGGCCCTGCACGCTTCGAATACCCGTTCGTGGATGCATCGGGAGCCTGCGTCCACAAGCACGTGTTCAATGACGACGCACCCGAAGGCGGACCCGCAAGTTTCAGCCCGGGGCCCGGCACCAGCTGCGCGACCGTCGTGTACGGCAAGGGATGGAGCCTCGGGCCTCTCGACGACAGCAAGGGGCAGGTCGAGGTGCGCGTCCACGGCGTCCTCAAAGGCACCATGGCCCCCGTCCTCGCCGACCTGCTCGCACTGATGAACACCAACGGGGCCGTCACGGCTTCGACGGCGTGCGCCTGGGCCGCTCATCGCCAGGAGGAGCCCGCCAGCATCCTGGCTGCCCTGGGAAGCAGGATGGAAGAACTTGGCATGCCACAACGGCTGCAACGTCGACGCATGGACGGGGGACAGTACTGGGCAGTCGTGGACTGCGAGCCGTGACAGTAACGCACGGCGACGGCGAGAGCTTCGGGGCGACTCAGGCCGCGTCCGCAATCGGCAGCTCCGCGATCTCCCCCCGTGCATCGTCGAACCACGCGATCCGGCTCGCGTAGCTCCACGCCGTGCGCGACATCGCGCGCACCATCGCGAGCGCCTGCGACGGCCGCACCTGCGGGTACACCGTCAGCAGGCCCACGCCCACCTCCGCGCGCCACTCGGTGCGGCTGGTGTCCAGCTCCCCGGGGTCGCGGCCGGTGCTCAGGATGACGGGCCGCGAGAGGCGTTCGCGCAACTGCCGCGCGAGCTGGACGAGCCGCGCGGGGTCGGCCACGTCGTGCATCACGAGCAGGAAACCGTCGTCGCCGAGCCGCCCGGTCGCAACGCCCGCCGGCACGACGCGGCGCAGGCGGCTCGCGCACAGGAACAGCGCGTGGTTGAAAGCCGCACGGCCATGCAGGTTCTCCAGCGCATAGAGGTTGGCGATGGACACCACCACGATGCCGATCGGCTGCCGCTCGCCGGGGCGGCGCACGAAGATGTCGCCGAGCATCTGGCTGGTCTCGCTGTGCGAACGCATGCGCGTCACGGGGTCGTAGGAGGGCCCATGCGCCATCACCTCGGACAGCTCCAGCAGGTACGAGTAGCGCGTCCACAGTGCCGCGGCCATCACGGCGAGGTAGGCCACGCCGGCTGTGGCGCTCACCGCGTGCACCGGCCAGGCGACGTTGCGGTCGACGGCGATCCAGGTGAGCCCGATCACCGCGAGCAGCATGAACCACACGCCGGCCACGGCGGCCCAGCCCAGCGAGTCGCCGTTGAGGGCACTGCGCAGCGCGATGCCCAGCATGGTGGCGCCGACGAGAAAGGCCACGGCCGAACTGAGCACGAGCGCGTGCACCGGCTCGAGGAACCAGCCAATCACCGCCACCAGCACGCCCGTGGCGACCAGGGCGGCCACCGCCGGCCGCGCCAGCTCGCGCCTGCGCAGCCACCCGAGCATCGAGAGCAGCATCAGCGCCAGCACCACCGCCGAGAGCATCGCCACGTGAGCCAGCAGGCGCGCCTGTGCATCGGCATCGCCCACCGGCAGCCAGCCCAGGTAAGCGACGACGAAGAGCGCGGAGACCACGGAGGACAGCGCCGCCATCAGCGCCACGCGGCGCAAGGAGCGGGCGAAGGCGTAGAGGGACGCGCCGAACATGAGCACGGCTGCCCCGAAGAACGCCCCCCAGAACCCCGCCGCAATCACGTCCATGGCGCGCACGATACACTTCGCGCGCGATGTCCGCCATCTTCAATTTCACCTTCGTCCCCTGGTTCCGCTCCGTCGCGCCGTACATCCACATGCACCGCGGCAAGACCTTCGTGGTCGGCATCGCGGGCGAGGCGATCGCGGCGGGCAAGCTGCAGCACATCGCGCAGGACCTCGCACTGATCCAGAGCATGGGCGTGAAGATCGTGCTGGTGCACGGCTTCCGCCCGCAGGTCAACGAGCAGCTCAAGGCCAAGGGCCACGCCGCGAAGTACTCGCACGGCATGCGCATCACGGACGAAGTGGCGCTCGACTCCGCGCAGGAGGCCGCCGGCCAGTTGCGCTTCGAGATCGAGGCGGCCTTCAGCCAGGGCTTGCCGAACACGCCGATGGCCGGCTCCACCGTGCGCGTGATCTCCGGCAACTTCATCACCGCGCGCCCGGTCGGCATCGTCGACGGCGTGGACTTCAAGCATTCCGGCGTGGTGCGCAAGGTGGACGTGGGCGGTATCAGCCGCACCCTGGACCACGGCGCCATGGTGCTGATCTCGCCCTTCGGCTTCTCGCCGACGGGTGAGGCGTTCAACCTTGCGATGGAGGAAGTCGCCACCAGCGTGGCCATCGCGCTGCAGGCGGACAAGCTGATCTTCCTCGCGGAGGTCCCGGGCATCCGCGTCCAACCGCTGGAACCCGAAAGCGAGGACAACCCGATCGACACCGAGCTGCCGCTCGCCGCCGCGGAACAGCTGCTACGAAGCCTCCCCCCTGCGGAAAAGCCGACCGACACCGCCTTCTACCTGCAGCACTGCGTGAAGGCGTGCAAGGCCGGCGTGGAGCGCAGCCACATCATCCCTTTCTCGGTGGACGGCGCGATCCTGCTGGAAATCTACGTGCACGACGGCATCGGCACGATGGTGGTGGACGAGAAGCTGGAGGAGCTGCGCGAGGCGACGGCCGACGACGTGGGCGGCATCCTGCAGCTGATCGAGCCGTTCGAGAAGGACGGCACGCTCGTCAAGCGCGACCGCACCGAGATCGAGCGCGACATCGCCAACTACACCATCATCGAGCACGACGGCGTGATCTTCGCGTGCGCGGCGCTCTACCCCTACCCCGAGGCGAAGACCGGCGAGATGGCGGCGCTGACGGTGTCGCCGCAAAGCCAGGGCCAGGGCGACGGCGAGAAGGTGCTCAAGCGCGTGGAGCAGCGCGCCCGCTCGATGGGGCTGGAGAGCATCTTCGTGCTCACCACCCGCACCATGCACTGGTTCCTCAAGCGCGGGTTCGTTCAGGTGGACCCGGACTGGCTGCCCGAGGCCCGCAAGCGCAAGTACAACTGGGACCGCAAGTCGATGGTGTTCGTCAAGAAGCTGTAGCCAGCGCCGGCGCGCGCGCGCCCCAGCGCTTGACGACGATCAGGACGCCGACGACGGCCGTCGCGCAGAACACCAGGAAAGCCCAGTTGGCGATGGAGCCGCCCAGGAAGGTCCAGTCGACCTTGGTGCAGTCGCCCGTGCCGCGGAAGATCATGGGGATGGCGCGGCGCAGCGGGAAGTTCTCGATCATCCCGTAGAAGTCGCGGCCGCAGGAGACCACCTCCGGCGGGTACCACTGCAGGAAACTTTGACGGGCCGCAACGAACGCGCCGAACCCGGAGAACAGCACCATCAGCACGCCGGTGGTGACGTGCGCGCCGCGCCCCTTGAAGCAGGCGCCGATGCCGGCCACGAGGGCCACGAGGATGAAGGCGTAGCGCTGCACGATGCACATGGGGCATGGGTCCAGCCCCACCACCTGCTGCAGGTACACGCCGAACGCCAGCATCGCGATGCACGCGGCACTGGTTGCCGCCAGTACGCGGCGGGGAGCCCTCTCAAACCATTCCAGGATCATTCTTATTCCCAAGCCTCGACGAACACACGGGCGCGCTTCGGTGTCACCACCAGCGTCTCGCCCTCCTTCAACCCGAGCTCATGGAACTGCTGCGCAGGGATCTGCGCCTCGATGAGGGACTCGGGAGCGGCATTTTCCGATGGATTTGACTCATCGGTGGGAATAAGTTCCAGCCGCGCGATGGGCCCGACGACGATGGCCCGGGCCAGCCGGGTCACGATGCCTTCCGCGCCCGGGGTGTGCCGCCGCACGTCGAGGTCGTGCGGGCGCACATAAGCGAGCGCCTTTGCGTTCTGGGCTTGCGCATGCTCGGGGCTGTCGATCTGCAATTCGCCGATGTGCACCTCGCCCTGGTGGGCGCGGCCGTGGAACAGGTTCACGTCGCCGAGGAAGCCGTACACGAAGGGGCTGGCCGGGTGGTCCCACACCTCCTGGGGCGAGCCCACCTGCTCCACCTTGCCGCTATTCATCAGCACCACGCGGTCGGCGACTTCGAGCGCTTCTTCCTGGTCGTGCGTCACGAAGATGCTGGTGACGTGCAACTCGTCGTGCAGCCGGCGCAGCCAGCGGCGCAGTTCCTTGCGCACCTTCGCGTCGAGAGCGCCGAACGGCTCGTCGAGCAGCAGCACCTTGGGCTCCACCGCGAGTGCACGCGCGAGCGCGATGCGCTGGCGCTGGCCGCCGGAGAGCTGCGCCGGGAAGCGGTCCGCGAGCCAATCGAGCTGCACGAGGTTCAGCAGGTCGTGCACCTTTTTCTTGATGACGACCTCGCTCGGCCGCTGGCCGCGCGGCTTCACGCGCAGGCCGAACGCGACGTTCTCGAACACCGTCATGTGGCGGAACAACGCGTAGTGCTGGAACACGAAGCCCACCTGCCGCTCGCGCACGTGCAGGTCGGTGGCGTCCTCGCCCGCGAAGTGGATGCTGCCGGCGTCGGCCGTCTCCAGGCCCGCGATGATGCGCAGCAGCGTGGTCTTGCCGCAGCCCGAGGGCCCGAGCAGCGCGATGAGTTCGCCCGAATCGATGTCGAGCGACACGTCCTTCAGGGCGTGGAAGTCGCCGAAGCGCTTGCTGACGTTGCGGATCTCGATGCTCATGATGTTGCAGCCTTCGGGGGAACGTATTCGGGCGGCATCGCGGCCGCCGCGGCCATCTCGCGTTCGTGCTGCCACTCCGCGACGGACTTGATGACGAGGGTGACGAGCGCCAGCAGCGCCAGCAGCGAGGCGACGGCGAACGCTGCGACCGACTGGTACTCGTTGTAGAGGATCTCCACGTGCAGCGGCATCGTGTTGGTCTGGCCCCGGATGTGCCCGGACACCACCGACACCGCACCGAACTCGCCCATGGCGCGCGCGTTGCACAGGATCACGCCGTAGATCAGGCCCCACTTGATGTTGGGCAGCGTGACGTGCCAGAAGGTCTGCCAGCCGCTCGCCCCCAGCACGATCGCGGCCTGCTCTTCTTCCGTGCCCTGCGCCTGCATCAGCGGGATCAACTCGCGGGCAATGAAGGGGAACGTGACGAAGATCGTGGCGAGCACGATGCCCGGCACGGCGAACACGATCTTGATGTCGTGCTCCGCCAGCCACGGCCCGAACCACCCTTGCGCGCCGAACACCAGCACGTAGATCAGGCCCGCGACCACCGGCGACACGGAGAACGGCAGGTCCACGAGCGTGGTGAGGAAGGCCTTGCCCCGGAAGTCGTACTTGGCGATGGCCCATGCGGCCGCGATGCCGAACACGAGGTTCAGCGGCACGGCGATGGCCGCGGTGATGAGCGTCAGGCGGATCGCGGACCACGCATCGGGCTCCTTCAGCGCCTGCCAGTACGCGTCGAAGCCCTTGCGCAGCGCCTCGGTGGCCACCGCCGCGAGCGGGAGGAGGAGGAACAGCAGCAGGAACACCAGCGCAATGCCGATCAGCGTGTAACGGACCCAGGGCGCTTCGGTGGTGCTGACGCGCTTGCGCGAGAGATCGGTCATAGCGCCCCCGACCGCTTGCGCTGCCACGCCTGCAGTGCGTTGATCACCAGCAGCAGCACGAACGAGAAGAACAGCATCACCACTGCAACAGCCGTCGCGCCCGTGTAGTCATACTGCTCCAGCTTGCCGATGATGATCAGCGGCGTGATCTCCGAAACCATGGGCATGTTGCCCGCGATGAAGATCACCGACCCGTACTCGCCGATCGCACGCGCGAAAGCCATTGCGAAGCCGGTGAGCAGCGCGGGTGCGATCGAGGGAAAGATCACCTTGGTGAAGGTCTGCAGCCGCGTGGCGCCCAGGCACATCGCGGCCTCTTCCAGCTCACGCTCGCTCTCCTCCAGCACCGGCTGCACCGTGCGCACCACGAAGGGCAGCCCGATGAAGATCAGCGCGATCACCACGCCGTTGGGGTTGAAGGCCAGCTTGATGCCCATGGGCTCGAGGTACTGGCCGATCCAGCCGTTGCCCGCGAGAAGCGCCGTCAGCGAGATGCCCGCCACGGCGGTGGGCAGCGCGAACGGCAGGTCCACCAGCGCGTCGACGATGCGCTTGCCCGGGAAGCTGTAGCGCACCAGCACCCACGCCACCAGCAGCCCGAACACCACGTTCACGCAGGCCGCGATGAACGAAGCGCCGAACGTGAGCCGGTACGAGGCCAGCACGCGCGGCGAGGTGACGGCCACCCAGAACTGGTCCCAGCTCATGGTGAAGGTCTTGAGGACCAGCGCCGAGAGCGGGATCAGGACGACGAGGCCCAGGTACAGCAGCGTGTACCCGAGCGTGAGGTTGAAGCCGGGCAGCACCCTGCGGCTGCCGCCTTTCATTTGACCGTGTAGATCTTGTCGAACTGCCCGCCGTCGTTGAAGTGCACCTTCTGCGCTTCGGCGAGCGATGGATAGCCCAGCTCCTGCACCGTGAACAGCTTGATCGGCTTGAATGTGGCGGCGTGCTTCTTCAGCACGTCGGCATTGCTCGGGCGGATGTGGTGCTTCGCGGCGATCTCCTGCGCTTCGGGCGTATAGAGGAAGTTCAGGTAGGCCTTCGCGAGGTCGGCGGTGCCCTTCTTGGCGACGGTGCGCTCGACCACGGCGACGGGGTTGTTCGCCACGATGCTCACCGACGGGTAAACCACGTCGACCTTGTTCGCGCCGAACTCCTGGTTGACCGACTCCACCTCCGACTCGAATGTCACCAGCACGTCACCGATGTTTCGCTGCAGGAACGCCGTGGTCGCGTCGCGGCCGCCGCGCGCCAGCACGGGCACGTTCTTGTACAGCTTGCCCACGAACTCGGCGGCCTGCGCGTCGGTGCCGCCCTTCTTCTTGATGTAGCCCCATGCGGCGAGGTAGGCATAGCGGCCGTTGCCGCCGGTCTTGGGGTTCACCACCACGACCTGCACGCCGGGCTTGACGAGGTCGTCCCAGTCCTTGATGCCCTTCGGGTTACCGTTGCGCGTGAGGAACAGCATGGTGGACGTCGTCGGCGCCGCGTTGTTCGGGAAGCGCTGGCGCCAGTCCTTGGCGACGAGGCCCTTGTCGGCGAGGAAGTCGATGTCGGTGGTGGTGTTCATCGTCACCACGTCGGCGTCGAGGCCGTCGGCCACCGCGCGCGCCTGCGCGCTGGAGCCGGCGTGGGACTGCTCGATCTTCACGTCCTTGCCCGCGCTCTTCTTGTACCAGGGCACGAAGGCGGCGTTGATGTCCTTGTAGAACTCGCGCGCGACGTCGTACGAAACGTTCAACAGCGTCTGCGAGGAGGCGGCGCCGCTGGCAGCGAGCGCGAGGGAGGCGAGGAGGAGCTTGTATTTCATTCCGGGATCATGGCCTTTATGGCGGAATGAAATTGTGAGGACGCTCCCTCAAAACCCAAACGAATAAATCGTTGTTTGTTTATGTCTACAGCAGCGGCCGAAGCTCACGGGCGGCGTCCAGCAGCAAGGCAAGCAGGTCGCGCTCGACCGTGCGCGGGTCGAACCGGGCCGTGGGCACGACGACATTGAGCGCCGCGACCGTGTCGCCCTGCAGCGTGCGTAGCGGGACGGCCAGGGCGTGGACGCCCAGCTCGTGCTCTTCGCTGGCGATGCAGTAGTCCTTGCTCCTGACATCGTCGATGACGGCGCGGAAGGCCTTGGGCTCGGCGACCGTGTGCGCCGTGAGGCGTGCAAGCTCCCTGCCCTTCAGCCATGCGTTGAGCGCGGCCTTGGTCTTCGAGGCGAGCAGCACCCGCCCTGTCGAGGTGGCGTGGGCCGGCAAGCGTGCGCCGAGGTGCAGGCCGTACGCCAGCAGCCGGGTCGTGCCGCTGCGCGCGACGATCACGACTTGCTCGCCGTCGAGCACCACGACCGAGAACGACTCGCCGGTCTGCGCGGCGAGCCGGTTCAGCGTCGGCTGCACCATGCGCGGCAACCGCGCCGATGCGAGGTAGCTCCCCGAGAAGCGCAGCACCTTGGGCGCCAGCCAGAACCAGCTGCCGTCCGTTTCCAGGTAGCCGAGGTGCGCGAGCGTCAGCAGGTGCCTGCGCGCCGCGGCGCGCGTGATGCCGGCGCGCTGCGACGCCAGCGTGGCGTTGAGGCGCTGCCGCTCGGTGTCGAAGCTTTCCAGCACGGCCAGCCCCTTGGCCATGCCTTCGATGAAATCGGCGCGGGCGATCGTCATGGTTCGGCGCTGCGCGATCATCGCGCAGCACGGGCGATCATCGCACACTGCCCGCATGCACGGCATGGCGCCGGGCCGCGTGCGAACCTAAGCTCCGCTCCAAGGAGACTGCATCATGCGCACCCAGGTTGCCATCATCGGCGCGGGCCCGTCGGGCCTGCTGCTCGGCCAGCTGCTCTACAAGGCCGGCATCGACAACGTCGTCATCGAGCGGCAAAGCGGCGAGTACGTGCTGGGGCGCATCCGCGCCGGCGTGCTGGAGCAGATCGCCGTGGACCTGATGGACGAATGCGGCGTCGGCGCGCGCATGCACAAGGAAGGCCTCGTGCACGAAGGCATCGAGCTGCTCTTCAAGGGCGAGCGGCACCGCATCGACTTCCCCGTCCTCACGGGCGGCAAGACCGTCGTGGTGTACGGCCAGACCGAGGTGACGCGCGACCTCATGGCCGCGCGCGCGGCCGAAGGCCTGCAGACGATCTACGAAGTGGGCGACACCGTGTCGCTGCACGATTTCGACGGCGAGCGCCCCCGCGTGCGCTACATGAAGGACGGCGCCGCCCACGAGATCGAGTGCGACTTCATCGCGGGCTGCGACGGCTTCCATGGCGTGAGCCGCGCGAGCGTGCCGCGCGGCGCGATCACCGAATACGAGAAGGTCTACCCCTTCGGCTGGCTGGGCCTGCTGGCCGACGTACCGCCGGTCTTCCACGAGCTGATCTACGCCAACACGGACCGCGGCTTCGCCCTGTGTTCGATGCGCAGCCCCACGCGCAGCCGCTACTACGTTCAGGTGCCGCTGACGGACAAGGTGGAGAACTGGTCGGACGACGCCTTCTACGACGAGCTGGCGCTGCGCCTGGACCCCGAGGCGCGCGAGCGCCTCGTGCGGGGCCCGTCACTGGAAAAGAGCATTGCGCCGCTGCGCAGCTTCGTCGCCGAGCCGATGCGCTTCGGCCGCCTGTTCCTCGCCGGCGACGCGGCGCACATCGTGCCGCCCACCGGCGCGAAGGGCCTGAACCTGGCGGCGTCCGACGTGAAGTACCTCTCGCGCGGCCTGGTCGAGTTCTACAGGGACCGCAGCAGCGAAGGCATCGACCACTACTCCGAGCGCGCGCTCAAGCGCATCTGGAAGGCCGAACGCTTCTCGTGGTGGATGACGCAGCTGCTGCACAAATTCCCCGGCGAAGGGGCGATCGGCCAGAAGCTGCAGGAGGCCGAGCTGGAGTACCTGGTGGGCTCGAGGGCGGCGTCCACCGCCCTCGCCGAGAACTACGTCGGCCTGCCGCTTTAATCGGCGAACTTGCCGCTGGCCTTGATGGCCGGGCCCCACTTGTTGATCTCGGACTGCAGCCAGCTGTGCAGGCCTTCCGAGGTGAGCTTGCTGTCCGGCACGATCTCGGCGCCCAGCTCGGTCATCTTCTGCACGACCGCCGGGTCCTTCAGCGCGGCGCGGATGGCGCCGTTCATCTTGTCGAGGATCGGCTTGGGCGTGCCCTTGGGCGCGTAGATGCCGTGCCACACGACGACTTCGAAGTCCTTCAGCCCCTGCTCGTGCAGCGTGGGCGCATCGGGCATCACCTTGATGCGGTTCTTCGTGGTCACGCCGTAGAACTTGACGCTGCCCGCCTTGATCTGCGGGATGGTCTGCGTGGTCTGGTCGCACAGGATGTCGACCTGCCCGCCCAGCAGCGCGTTCATCGCGGGCGCCGTGCCCTGGAACGGGACCTCGGTGAACTTGACGCCGAGGGCGTGCTGCAGCATCAGGCCGCACAGCTGCGAGACGGCCCCGAGGCCGGCATTGGCGAGGTTGATCTTGCTGGCGTTGGCCTTCAGGTAGGCCTGCAGCTCCTGGAAGTTGTTGGCCGGGAAGTCCTTGCGGGCGAGCAGCGTCATCGGCACGTCGACGGCCTGGCTCACGTACTCGAAGTCCTTCAGCGGGTCGTACGACAGCTTGCGGTACAGCGCGGGCGCCGTGGCCATGCCGTTGTGGTGGATGAAGAAGGTGTAGCCGTCGGGGTTGCCGCGCGCGACCGCCGCGGCCGCCACCGTGCCGCCGGCGCCGAGCTTGTTCTCGACGACGATCGTCTGGCCGAGGGACTTCGTCATCGACGCGCCCAGCGTGCGCGCGACGACGTCCGTCGGGCCGCCGGCCGCGAACGGCACGACGAGCGTGATGGGCTTGGTGGGCCAGTTGGCCTGCGCGAACGAGAGCGAGGCGGCACCGAGGGCGAAGGCGGCGAAAAGGATTCGTTTGGCTTGCATTGTTTTCTCCAGCGAAATTGCCGGTGCAGCCTAGCGTGGGCCTGTCGCCCGCGAATCGGGATGTACCCGGCACCTCTGCTAGTCTTTGAACCATGTCAACGAACTTTCGACCGCTCGAACGGATTCGCATCGTCAGCCTCGCGCTCAACCTGCCCGGCCCCGCCGCCCTGATGCGGTGCAGGCGCATGGGCGCCACCTGCATCAAGATCGAGCCGCCGGCCGGCGACCCGATGGGTTGGTACAACAAGGTGGCGTATGCGGAGATGCACGAAGGCGTGAAGGTCGTGCAGGCGGACCTGAAGACCGGGGAAGGCCAACGCGCGGTGCACGCCGAACTCGCGAAGGCCGACGTGCTGCTCACGTCGTTCCGTCCTTCGGCACTGGCGAAGCTCGGCCTCGACTGGAACTCGCTGCATTCGCGCTACCCGGTGCTCAGCCAGGTGGCCATCGTCGGCGCGCCGGGCGAGCGGGCCGAGGAGCCCGGGCACGACCTCACCTACCTCGCCGACAACGGGCTCGTGCCGGGGATGGAGTTGCCCGCGACGCTGTATGCGGACATGGGTGGCTCGCTCATGGCGAGCGAAGCCGTCCTGCAGGCGGCCGTGCGCCGGCTCGAGCCGTATGGCGGCAGCGGCGACCCGCATCCGCAAGGCGTGTACATCGAAGTGGCGCTGTCGGAGGCTGCGGGTTATCTCGCGACGCCGCGCCGCTGGGGTCTCACGCAGCCGACGGGCTCCGTCGGCGGTGCGCACGCAGGCTATCGCGTCTACAAGTGCAAGGACGGGCGCGCGGCCGTCGCGGCGCTGGAGCCGCACTTTGCTGCCGGCTTGTGTGCAGCGGCGGGCGTGGAGATGAAGGACGCGCGCCAGACGATGTTCGAGCCGTCGACGCACGAAGCGATCAAGGCTTTCTTCGCCGCGAATACTTGCGACGAACTGGACCGGCTGGCGCGCGAACGCGACCTGCCGATCCACACGATGCGAGATTAAAACTGCGTTACATCCGCGGTTCGCCGCGCTCGTTCACGATGATCGTGTTGCCGGGAGGCGCGGCCATCTGGATGCGGTGCTCCGCCCCACGGAAGTTGTACGCCACCTCGTAGTACGCCGGCGCAGCGGTCGTCGGCACGTTCTCGCAGCGTTGCACGTCCTGCGTGGCATAGCCCGGCTGGCTGCTGCCGCCGCCGGCGACGTTGTTGCCGACCACCGCGCCCGTGACGGCACCGGCGACGGTTGCCGCATCGCGGCCCGAACCCTTGCCGACCTGGTGGCCCAGGATGCCGCCGACGATGCCGCCGATGATGGCGCCGCCCGCGTTGCTGCTGGACTGCGCGGCCACCGGCACCTGCTGCTTCTCGACCCAGCAGCGCTGCTGGCTGCCTTGCTGCGTCACCACGGCGCGCGACCAGGCGACGGGCACTTCGTACGTGCGCTCGCCCGGGCGCTGCCGGTACTGGTACACCGGCGCGACCGATGCCTGCGGTTCGAAGTCATAGCGGCGTTGGCCCGCCGGGCGCACCGACGAGATCTGCCACTCCAGGCCGGTGCTGCGCAGCGAGTCGTAGTTGCCCCGGCGCAGCAGTGCGCAGCGGCCCTGGAAGTTGGCGTGCTCGCACACCTCCCAGCGCCCGCGGTCGACGATGACCGAGCCGGCGCGGTCGTTGAAGCGGATTTCGCGCAGGTTGGGCACGGCGTTGTCCACCGTGGCGGCGCGGCCGCGGAAGCCCTCGCCTTCGTAGAACGTGATGGATGCCATCGCCTGGGATGCGACGACGACGGTAGCGGCAGCGATGGCCGCGCGGGCGACGAGTTTCATGGTCAGGGCTCCTTTTCTAGCTGTCCCAGTGGTCAACGGCCGCACGATGGCAGCCGCGTACTCAGCTTAGGTAAAGACGTGTTGCGCCATGTGTAGGCGCAAGCCCTGCAGTTACGTCGGAAACGGCTGTGCTTAGCGCTTGGCGCGCGGCGGCAGCCCCGTGTGCTGCGTGAGCACCGTCCCCTTGCGCGGCGTGGAGTTCTTGCGCCGCGGGCTCGCATAGCCGCCGTCGGTGAGGGGCTGGAAAGTCGGGATGAGGTGATGCTTTCCGTTACCGATGAGATCCGCCCGGCCCATGCTCTTGAGCGCGTCGCGCAGCAGCGGCCAGTTGTTGGGGTCGTGGTAGCGCAGGAAGGCCTTGTGCAGCCGGCGGCGCCGCTCGCCCTTGACGATGTCCACGGTTTCGCTTGCGCGGCCCACCTTGCGCAGCGGGTTCTTCGTCGTGTGGTACATCGCCGTGGCCGTGGCCATGGGGCTGGGGTAGAACGTCTGCACCTGGTCGGCGCGGAAGCCGTTCTTCTTCAGCCACACGGCGAGGTTCATCATGTCCTCGTCGCTCGTGCCGGGGTGCGCGGCGATGAAGTACGGGATGAGATACTGCTCCTTGCCCGCCTCCTTCGAGTACTTCTCGAACATCGCCTTGAACTTGTCGTAGCTGCCGATGCCCGGCTTCATCATCTTCGACAGCGGGCCGTTCTCGGTGTGCTCGGGGGCGATCTTCAGGTAGCCGCCCACGTGGTGCTGCACGAGCTCCTTCACGTACTCGGGCGATTGCACGGCGAGGTCGTAGCGCAGGCCGCTGCCGATGAGGATCTTCTTCACGCCCTTGAGGGCGCGGGCGCGGCGGTACATGTGCACCAGCGCGCTGTGGTCGGTGTTGAGGTTGGAGCAGATGCCCGGGTACACGCAGCTGGGCTTGCGGCACGCCGCCTCGATCTCGGGCGACTTGCAGCCGATGCGGTACATGTTGGCCGTGGGGCCGCCGAGGTCGGAGATGACGCCGGTGAAGCCTTCGACCTTGTCGCGGATCTCCTCGATCTCGCGGATCACCGAGTCCTCGCTGCGGCTCTGGATGATGCGGCCCTCGTGCTCGGTGATCGAGCAGAACGTGCAGCCGCCGAAGCAGCCGCGCATGATGTTCACCGAGAAGCGGATCATCTCCCACGCGGGGATCTTCGCGTTGCCGTAGGAAGGGTGCGGGGCGCGGGCGTACGGCAGGTCGAACACGTGGTCCATCTCCGCCGTGGTGAGCGGAATGGGCGGCGGGTTGAGCCACACGTCGCGCTCGCCGTGCGCCTGCACGAGCGCGCGGGCGTTGCCGGGGTTGGTTTCGAGGTGCAGCACGCGGTTGGCGTGCGCGTAGAGCACGGGGTCGCTCTTGACCTGCTCGTACGACGGCAGGCGGATGACGGTCGTGTCGCGCTTGAGCTTGATGCGCGGGTTAGGCGCGAACTGCACGGTCTTCGGCGCGTCCGCGGTGCCGTCGTCGCACGTCTTCTCGGAGATCATCGCGTAAGGGCTGACATGCTCCTCCACGCGCCCCGGCTGGTCGACCTCGGTCGAGTCGACTTCGATCCAGCCTTCCGGTGTCTCGCGCCGCATGAACACGGTGCCGCGCACGTCGGTGATCTGGTGCACCGGCTCCTTCGCCGCCAGCCGATGCGCGATCTCCACGATCGCGCGCTCGGCATTGCCGTACAGCAGCAGGTCGCACTTCGCATCGAGCGCGATGCTGTGGCGCACCTTGTCGGACCAGTAGTCGTAGTGCGCGATCCGCCGCAAACTACCCTCGATGCCGCCGAGGATGACCGGCACGTCCTTGAACGCCTCGCGGCAGCGCTGGCTGTACACGATGGCCGCGCGGTCGGGCCGCTTGCCTGCCACGTCGCCGGGCGTGTACGCGTCGTCGCTGCGCGTCTTGCGGTCTGCCGTGTAGCGGTTGATCATCGAATCCATGTTCCCGGCGGTCACGCCCCAGAACAGGTTGGGCTTGCCCAAGGCCTTGAACGGCTCGGCGCTCTGCCAATCCGGCTGCGCGATGATGCCCACACGGAAGCCCTGCGCCTCGAGCACGCGGCCGATCACGGCCATGCCGAAGCTCGGGTGGTCGACGTACGCGTCGCCCGTCACCAGGACGATGTCGCAGCTGTCCCAGCCGAGCTGGTCCATTTCCTTCCGGCTCATCGGCAGGAAGGGCGCGGGGCCGAAGCGGTGCGCCCAGTACTTGCGGTAACTGGTCAGCGGCTTCGCGGCACGCGCGAATTGCGACACGTCGATGGGGGCGTAAGTCAAATAAATCTCCGGGCTGCGCCCTTCGATGCGCCGCCTTCGGACGGCCGGGCGGCGGCTGGGGAAAAAGCGAGGGGCCGGATTGGACCGGCCCCGCATTCTAAAGTTCCACCGCTCTTCAGCGCTTGATCGCGAGCTGTCCCCTTATTTCTCCACCGGGATTGGCGGCGGTGTGCAGGTTAACGTAGTAGAGGCCGGCCATCAGGTCGCCGGCTTGCGCGGGCGTGAGCTTGGCTTCGCCGCGGATCGGCGACGCGCCGTTGGCGAACGGCACCACGATGCCTGCATTGGCGCCCATCGCGGCAGGGCCGTGGATGTGCGCGCCGGTGAGCGGGCCCGTGAGGCCGCTGTACGTGACGGTGTAGCGCAGCGTGCCGGTGTCGCGGTCGAACTGCACGTCGGCCGTGCCGGTGCCGGCGACTTGCTTGGGCGGCACTTCCTGCGCGCCGGTCAGCTGGGCAGTGAGGTTCATCCAGGATGAAGCGGCGGGCTGGCTCGACTGCATCGAACCGCAGCCGGCGAGCGCCGCGGCGGCGAGCGTGGCTGCAAGGATGAGTGAACTGCGACGAGTGGGCATCGTTGGCTCCTTGTGGTTTGTCGGAACCCCGATCATGCCGCGCGGCGCGAGCGCGTGGCGTCCGTGTTTACTCGGGCAGCTTGCCGCGCGCCGCGTCCAGCTCCCAGGGGCTCGCCTCGACATTGGGGCCGTCGGGGTACGAGTTCGGCCCCTTCGCGATGCCGGGCTTCGGCTTCGCGCCGGGTGAGCCCGCGGGCACGTCCGGCGCGGCGTCGTCGGTCACTTCATTGCCGACCTCGGGCTCTGGCATCGCGTGCTCGCCCAGCGTCTTGTTGCCCAGGCCGTCGGCGTTGCCGTGGTCTTCGTTGCCGCCCTTGCCGGGACCGGGGCCGATGCTCGTCGATGTGCTCATGCAACCAGTCTACGCACGCGACACGCGCACGCATGTAGGACCCCTACACTGCCTGCACATCCATTGACGAGGAGACGAGCGATGCCCGAGTTCAGCACGCTGCGCATCGGCCCCGATGCGTCCAACCCGCGCGTGGCGCGGCTGCTGCTCAACCGGCCGGAGCGGCTGAACGCGATCAACGATGCGATGCCGCGCGAGATCCGCGCCGCGGTCGAGTGGGCCAACGCGGAGGACTCGATCCACGTGATCGTGGTCGAAGGCGCGGGCAAAGGCTTCTGCGGGGGCTACGACCTGTCGCAGTTCGGCGAAGGGAAGATCGACCACCCGTGCCAGCAGGAAAGCCAGCCCTGGGACCCGATGGTCGACTACGCGTACATGAAGCGCAACACCGAGGACTTCATGGCGCTGTGGCGCAGCATGAAGCCGACGATCGCCAAGGTGCACGGCCACGCGGTGGCGGGCGGCAGTGACATCGCGCTGTGCTGCGACCTGCTCGTGATGGCCGAGGACGCGCGCATCGGCTACATGCCCACGCGCGTGTGGGGCTGCCCCACCACCGCGATGTGGACCTACCGGCTCGGGCCGACGCGAGCCAAGCAGCTGATGTTCACCGGCGACACGATCGATGGGCGCAAGGCCGCCGACTGGGGGCTCGCCAACGAGGCGGTGCCCGCGAGTGAACTGGAAGCCGCGACGATGAAGCTCGCCGAGCGCATCGCGGGCGTGCCGCGCGGGCACCTCGCCATGCACAAGATCGTCGTCAACCAGGTGATGCTCGCGATGGGCCTCGAGCAGAGCCAGCAGGTGGCGACGATCTTCGACGGCATCACCCGCCACAACCCCGAGGGGATGTGGTTCCGCCGCTATGCGCAGGCCGAGGGCTTCAAGGCCGCCGTGCAGTGGCGCGACAGCGGCCGGCCGATCCCGGAGGGTGACGAAGCTCGCGAACTCGTGCGGAAATTGGAATCTGACCCCAATTAAGCGGCGGCGGGTGCGGGGGGCTTGCGCACGAACCGCATGACGACGGGCGCGAGCCAGACCACGATGGTGATCACGGCCAGCACGAGAGCGATGGGGCGCGAGAAGAACGCGGTGAGGCTGCCGTTGGACTTGATCATCGAGGTGATGAAGTTCTCCTCCAGCATGCCGCCGAGCACGACGCCGAGGATGGCCGGCGCGATGGGGAAGCGATTGGCTTCGAGCACGTAGGCCACGATGCCGGCCACGAGCATGATCGCCACGTCGAACACCGTGTTGTTGATGGCGAAGGTGCCGACGATGCAGAACAGCAGGATCACCGGCATCAGGATCTCGCGCGGCACCTGCAGGATGCGCTTGGCGACCTTGATGCACAGGATGCCCAGCGGGACCATGATGATGTTGGCGACGATGAACAGCAGGAACACCGCGTAGATGTTCTGCGGGTTCGTGGTGAACAGAGTCGGCCCGGGGTTCATGTTCTTCATGTAGAGCACGCCGATCACGATGGCGGTGATCGAGTCGCCCGGGATGCCGAACACCAGCGCCGGGATCCACGCGCCGGCCAGCGCGCTGTTGTTGGCCGAGCCGGACTCGACGATGCCCTCCACGTGCCCTGTGCCGAACTTCTCCGGCTCCTTCGAGAATTTCTTGCTCATCGCGTACGACATCCACGCCGCGATGTCGGCGCCGGCCCCGGGAAGCGCCCCGACCGCCGTGCCCAACGCGCTGCCTCGCAGGATCTGCACCGGGTATTTCTTCGCCAGCTCCCACTGGCCCCGCATCACGTTGCCGACTCTCTCGACCACCAGTTCGGCCTTCGGGGTCGTGTCCACCATGTAGCGCAGCACCTCGGACACCGCGAACATGCCCACCATCATCGGGATCATGCCGATGCCGCCGGTCATCTCCGCGTTGCCGAAGGTGAAGCGCGGATAGCCCGCGGGATTGCCCAGGCCCACGCACGCCACGAGGAGCCCGAGGAACAGCGTGACGATGCCCTTGAGCGGCTGGTCGGACGTGATGAACACCGCGCACGTCAGGCCGAGCAGCACCAGCCAGAAATACTCGAACGAGCTGAAGTTGAGCGCGAACTCCGCCAGCGCCGGGGCCGCGACGATCAGCACCACCGTGCCGAACAGGCCGCCAACTGCGGAGAACACGAGCCCTGCCCCCAGCGCGAGCTCCGCGTCGCCCTTGCGCGTCATCGCGTACGCCTCGTCGGTGTACGCGGCGGACGCGGGCGTACCCGGGATTCGCAGCAGGCAGCCGGGGATGTCGCCCGAGAAGATCGCCATCGCGGTCGCCGTCACCATCGCCGCGATCGCGGGGATCGGCGGCATGAAGAATGTGACCGGAACGAGCAGCGCCGTCGCCATCGTCGCCGTGAGACCCGGAACCGCGCCCACGAACAGCCCGAACAGCGACGCGCCGATCATCACGAAGATGGTGTACGGCTCGAACACCATCGCAAAGGCCTGCAGGACGGCGTTCCACATGGCTAGTACAGGATGGGCAGCACGCCCCAAGGCAGCGGCACGCGCAGCAGCTTGTAGAAGGCGAAGTGGATGGCGAGTGCTGCGATCACCGCCACCAGCACGGAGCGGCCGACGGGCATGCGCAGGATGCAGAAGAGGCCCGTGAGCACGAACACGGCGCAAGGCAGGAAGCCGAGCTTGTTCGCGGCGAGGATGTAGAACGCGGTGCCGACGATCACGGCCGCGAAGCCGAGCACGTGGCGCGGCGAGCGCACCCAGTCGTCCCATTGCAGCCAGGGCTGCGTGACGCGCCCGCGCCAGCCCTGCACCACGAGCACGAGGCCCGTCACGCAAAGGCCGACGGCGATCAGCCCCGGGAACAGCGCAGGGCCGACCGGCTGGCCGGGGATCTTGGGGAAGCCCTGCACGCCCAGCAGCACGGCGGCGCCGAGCGCGAAGACGAGCAGCCCGAAAACCGCGTCGTTGAGTTTCACCTTACTTCGCGATGCCCACGGCCTTCATCGTCGCGCCGAGGTCGGCGTCGGCCTTGGCCATGAACTTCGCGAAGTCGTCGGGCCCCGCGTAGATCACGCCGAAGCCGCGGCTGGCCATGAAGTCGTTGTACTCCTTGCTCGCGGCGATCTTGCGGATCGCACCGGCGAGCTTGTCGCGCACGTCGGCGGGGATGCCCTTCGGCGCGACGATGCCGCGCCACGCGGCCATCTGCCAGTCGCTGCCGGTGGCGGCCTTCAGCGTCGGCACGTTGGGGTACAGCGACGCGGGCTTGTCTGCCATGACCGCGAGGCTCTTGACCTTGCCCGCGTCGATGAGCGAGCGCGCTTCGGGCAGCGACACCGGCGCGATCTCCACGCCGCCGGCCACCATGTCCTGCAGGCCGGGCGCGGCGCCGTTGCTCGGTACCCAGGGGACGGCTGCGGGGTCGATCTTCTGGTCACGCAGCAGGCCCGCGATGGCCAGGTGCCAGATGCCGCCCTGCCCCGTGCCCGAGGCCTTGAGCTTGCCGGGGTTCGCCTTGATCGCGGCCAGCAGCTCCTGCACGTTCTTGTACGGCGCGTCGGCGCGCACCTGGATGCCCGCCGGGTCCGCGTTCACCAGGCCGATCGGCGTGTACGACGCACCCGTGAGCTCCGTGAGGCCCTGCCAGTGCATCATCGCGATCTCCACCGTGGCCATGCCGATCGTGTAGCCGTCCGGCGCGGCGGAAGCGATGGCCGCGTGGCCCACCACGCCGTTGCCGCCGGTGCGGTTGACCACGTTCACGGGCTGGCCCATTTCCTTTTCGAGCAGGCTGCCGATGATGCGCGCCGTCGCATCGGTCCCGCCGCCCGCGCCCCACGGCACGATCAGCGTGATGGGCCGCGCGGGATAGTTCTGCGCCAGGGCCCCGAATGCGGCGCCGGCCAGCGCGAGCGCGGCCACGGCGGACTTGATGAGCGTGCGACGAAACGGCATCTCTGTCTCCTGCTGAGTTGTCAGACAACTCAGCCAATTTACCTGTGCGTGGCTCGGCAGGGACTAGGGGGAACCCGCCTACAGCCTGGGGGCTGTTGTCCGACATGACGTGGCAGCCGGCGTCCCTAGATTGGTTGTGTGGCCCGCATCGGGCGGGCCAATGCAACCCAAAGGAGACCTCATGGCACAGCAGGACCAGAACCGTCAACAACAACAGGATCGCCAGCAGGAGCAGCAGCGCCAGCAGGGTGGCGGCTCCCAGCAAGGCGGCTCGCAGCAGAGCGGCTCGCAGCAGTCCGGCTCGCAGCAGGACCAGCAGCGCCAGCAAGACCAGCAGCGCCAGGACCGTCGCTGATCGTTCGTGCACTCGAAAACAGCGGGGCTGCGGCCCCGCTTTTCTTTTTGCCCACACAATCGCGCCGATGAGCCCCACCGACGTCCTCGACTTCTGGCGCGCCGCCGGCCGCGAACGCTGGTTCCGCAAGGACGATGCTTTCGACACCGAGTTCCGCTCGCGTTTCCTTTCGGCGCATGAAGCGCCCGCGCGAGGTGAACTCGATGCGTGGCAGTCGAGCGCCGAAGGCGCCCTCGCCCTCCTCATCCTGCTGGACCAGTTCCCGCGCAACTGCTTTCGCGCGACCCCGCGCATGTACGCGACCGACGCGAAGGCGCGCGAAGTTGCGCGTGCTGCGGTCGCTGCGGGGTTCGACAAGCAGGTCGAGCAGCAGCTGCGCGGCTTCCTCTACCTGCCCTTCATGCATTCGGAGTCGCTGGCGGACCACGACCTGAGCGTGCAGCTGAACGAAGCCGTGGGTGGCGAGCCGCTGCGCTACGCGAAGCACCACCGCGCCATCATCGAGCGCTTCGGCCGCTTCCCGCACCGCAACGCGATCCTCGGGCGCGCGAACACGCCCGAAGAGGAGACCTTCCTGCAGGAAGGCGGCTTCGCCGGTTAGGTCAGGCCCAGCCCCGCGAAGGTGCTCAGGTCCGCGGCGCCGCGTGCGGGCGCCGGCGTGATCAGCGCCTGCGCCATGCGCGAGTCGTGGAAGAACTCCTCGGTGAGCAGGCAGCCGGCGGCCTCGTCATGGAGCTCCTTGTGCACGAGCACGTAGGTGTCGGGGGAGATGACGATGCTGCCCTTGGCTGCGCTCGCCGCCACCTTCGCGGCGCGTCCGACCTGCGCGCCGATGAGCGTGCGGCAGGCGATGCCGTTGCAGGCAAAGCTCGCGATCACCGCCTCGCCCGTGTGGACGCCGATGCGCAGGTTCGACGCGGTCGCGCCGCGCTGCAGGTCCAGCGCCATGCGCACGGCGGCGTGCGGCTCCTGGAGCACGACGACCGACGCGCCCCAGACGAACAGGTCCACCTCGCCGCCGTGCCGCGCGGCCAGGCGCTCCACTTCCGCGACGAAGCCATCGCGCTCGGGGTCGCCCCAACCGGGCATCAGCGTCGTTTCCGCGTACAGCGTCGTGACCACGGCTTCGTCGAACGTGATCGGGTCCGTGCCATGGAACACCGCGCGCCACTTTTCGGGCGTGAGGTGCGGCGACAGCTTCTCGGCCAGCGCTTCGCGCCGTGCCGAGTCGGTTTCCGTGCGGGCGGTCGTCATCCGGTCTACTCCTCCGGTTTTTATGGGTGACGTGATGAGACCACCCGGATGCAGGGAAGCGATAGGCAATTGCGACCCGGTCCTTAGGGAAATTGCCTAGGCTCAGCCGTTTGCAGGTGACAGCGCCCTGCGCGGCTTCGCGCTACAAGGCGGCCATGGCCTTGCCCTCCGCGCTTGCCTCGCAGCTCGAAAGCATCCGCCGCCAGTGCGCGGACCGCAGCCCGTGCTGGGGCGACGAGGTGCGGCACATCCCGGTGGAGCGCTACTACGACAGCGGCATCCGCGATGCGGAGGTGGAACAGCTGTTCCGCAAGCTGCCGCTCATCGCGGCGCACTCGAGCGAGCTCGCGCCGGGCCAGGCGCTGGCGCACGATGCGTACGGCGTGCCGATGCTGCTCACGCGCGATGCCGACGGCCGCGCACGCGCCTTCCTCAACGTGTGCCGGCACCGCGGCATGCGGCTCGTCCAGCATGCGCAGGCGCAGGACAAGCCGGCCATCAGTTGCCCGTACCACGGCTGGACCTATCGCCTCGACGGCACTTTGCGCCACATGCTCCACGCGGAAGCGTTCGGGCCGTGCGCTCAAGGCGAACGCGACCTCGTAGCCCTGCCTTGTGCCGAGCGACACGGGCTCGTGTGGGTGGTGCCTTCACCGGGCGCGGCCATCGACCTCGATGATTTCCTCGGCGGCCTCAACGACGAACTGCCGTTCCACGAGATCGAGTCGCTGCAGCTGTTCCGCACCATCGACGCCGAATACGCGGCCAACTGGAAACTGATCGTCGACGCTTTCCTCGAGCCGTACCACATCCGCGTGCTGCACCGGGACACGATCGCGCCTTTCTTCACCGACGGCATCACCGCCGCCGAGCGTCATGGCCCGCACATTTCGTCGCTGGTCGCGCGGCGCACGGCGCAGGAGCGGGTGGATGCGAAAGGGCCGATGCCGTCCACCACGGACGAAGTGCGCCGCCTCGCGACGCCCAGCCACGTGATCTTCCCGAACACGATCACGATCTTCCACCCGGACTACCTGAGCCTGATCACGCTCTACCCCACCGGGCCCGAGACGCTGCGCTGGACGCACCGCATGCTGGTGCCGAAGGACAAGAGCACGCCGGACTGGACACCGCACTGGGAAAAGACCTTCTCGCTCATCGAGCAGGGCGTGTTCCAGAAGGAAGACATCCACTGCGCCGTGAACATCCAGAAGGGCCTGCGCACCGGCGCGAACGCGCACCTCACCGTCGGGCGGATGGAGCAGGCCGTGGCCTGGTTCCACGACGCGGTGGCGTCGCGGCTTTGACCTTCTTCAAATCGAGCTGCACCCACGTCGGCGCATGGTCGCTCGCGTGCGGCTGGCCGCGCACCCAAGTGTCCACGCCCGCGGCCTTGAGCGCGGGCGCGAGCCGGCGATTGAGCAGCAGGTGGTCGATGCGCAGGCCGGCGTTGCGCTCCCAGTGCTTTCGGAAGTAGTCCCAGAACGTGAAGATCGCTTCCTCGGGGTGCAGCTTGCGGATGGCGTCCACCCAGCCTTGCGACAGCAGCCGCGCATAGCACTCGCGGGTTTCGGGCTGCAGCAGCGCGTCCTTGAGCCAGGAGCGCGGGTTGTAGATGTCGAAGTCGGTGGGCACGACGTTGTAGTCGCCCGCGATGACGACGGGATGGTCCGAGTCCACCAGCGGGTGCGTATGCTCGATCAACCGCTCGAACCACTTGAGCTTGTAGTCGAACTTGGGGCCGGGCTGCGGGTTGCCGTTGGGCAGGTAGAGGCAGCACACGTGCACGCCATTCACGGCCGCTTCGATCCAGCGGCTGTGGTCGTCCGACGGGTCGCCCGGCAGTTCGCGGCGCACCACGATCGGCTCATCCTTCGACAGGATCGCCACGCCGTTCCAGGAGCGCTGGCCCTTCCACACGGCGTGGTAGCCCGCGTCGCGAATCTCCGCGGCGGGAAAGCCTTCGTCGAGCGCCTTGAGCTCCTGCAGGCACGCGACGTCGGGCTGCTCGCGCGCCAGCCACTCCAGCAGGTTGGGCAGGCGTGTCTTGATGCCGTTGACGTTGAAGGTGGCGATCTTCATGGCTGGGGCATGCTACGCCCCCTGGCCCCGCCTTGCCTTTGCCAGCCGCTTGCGGCTGAACGCCTCGGCGCCGCCGCTGCCACCACCGTCGGGGAAGTCGTGTGCATCGAGGCGGCCGCGCCTGGGCTTCAGCGGCGCTTCGATGATCGCGCTCGCGCTGTTCTCGCCATGGTCGGGCTTGGCCGGCGCGGAGCGCGTCTGGAAATCGCCCAGCTGCGCGCGCGTGGGGCTCGTGTCTTTCCGGTTGCTCATGCGGCCAGCTTAGGCAGACACTGTGCGCGGGGATGTCGGACGCCGCCGCGCGAACCTGCCCCACGGCCGAGACTCCAACCAGCCATGTTGCCGCGCATCGCCCTGCTCTCGCTGCTCGCCTTCGCATCGATCGCGAATGCGCAGGACCCGTTGAAGTCGCCCGAGTGCACGGCCGCACTCGCGCAGCTCGAATCGGCGCGCGCCGCGAATTCCCCGAATGTCGAGACCGTGCGACGCGCCGCTTCGAACGCCTGCTTCGGAGTGCCCGCCGCATCCGCGCGTCCGTCGCGTTCGGTGCAGGCGCCCATTCGCGTGCCGCCACCGGTCATCGAAGTGAAACCGCGTGCGCCCCTGCCGCCGATCCCGACGCTGCCGCCCCCGGTCCCGATCGAACGCGGGCCGACGATCTCGTCGTGCGACGCGGCGGGCTGCTGGGTCAACAACGGCAATCGCCTGCAGCACGTCACGCCCAACCTGATGGCGCCGTACGGGCTGTGCGGCATCGCGCCGGGCGCGGCCGGTTGCCCCTAGCGACTATGATTGCGCCCAGTCAAGGACAAAAGGAACCTGAACATGGGCAACAAACTCGTCACCGAAGCCGACCGCAAGCGCGCCGCCGTCTCCCGCACCCAGGAGGGCTACACGATCGCCCGCCAGGGCGGCGGCCAGAAGATCAGCCGCGCGCGTGGCGTCGCCACCCGCACCAAGAAGAACCCCGGCAAGCGCGCCCACAAGGGCGGGCATTAAGCCGCCACCAGTTCCTTCTCGCGAACGCTCGCGGCGCGCGCCGGATGGCCCATCACGGCCATCCTGTTGCCTTCGCTGTCGCGAAACCAGGCGGTCGATCCTTCCCGCTCCACTTGCAGCCCGCGGCTGTGCAGCCAGGTCACGACCTCATCGAGGTCATCGACTTGCCAGAATGCGCATGAGCCTGTGCCGGCCGCGGCCGACTGCAGCATGAGGCAGGTCGTGCCCTTGCCGCACGGGAAGCTCAGCGCGGGGCCCACGGGCGTCGCGGGGCCGAGGTCCAGCGTGTCTTCGTAGAAGCGGCGCGCCCGCTCCAGGTTGCTCACGGGTACGGTGGCATAGAACGGCGCGGACTTCAGCATGTGTGGTTTCTCCCTGTGGCGCGACTATCGCGGGGCGCGCCCGCACGGCAAGTAGGACGACACCGCTCGTTACGCGGGGATACCCCTTGCGAGCGCTTTCACGTGCTGTCTTGCACGTCCTACACCTTGTCGACGGCCCCTGCCCTACGGTGAGGCCATGGCAGCCCCCACCAGCTCACGCACGCTCTGGAAAGGCGCGATCAGCTTCGGCCTCGTGCACATCCCCGTCACCCTCCACTCCGCGACCGCGGAGAACCGCATGAAGTTCAACCTCCTGAACAAGGAGACGATGACGCGCGTGGGCAACCGGCAGGTCGACAAGTCCACCGGCGAGTCGATGCAGAAGGAAGAGATCGTCAAGGGCTTCGAGGTGGAGAAGGACCAGTACGTCGTGCTCTCGCCCGACGAGATCAAGGCGGCGCTGCCGAAGTCCACGCAGACGATCGACATCGAAGCGTTCGTGGACGCGGAGCAGATCCCCACGGTCTTCATGCACAAGCCGTATTACGTGGCGCCCGCGGGGCGCGCGGGGCAGAAGCCTTTCGCGCTGCTGCGCGAGACGCTGCGCCGCTCGGGCAAGGCCGGCATCGCCAAGGTCGTCATTTCCACCAAGCAGCACCTCGCCGCGCTGATGCCTTCGGGCAACGGCCTCGTGCTGAACCTGCTGCGCTGGGAAGACGAAGTGCGCGACACCGCCGGCCTCACGTGGCCCGGTGAAGACGTCACGGTGAGCGCGGCGGAACTGAAGATGGCGGAGCAACTCGTCGAAGCGATGGCCGGCGACTGGCAGCCGGACCTCTTCCACGACGAGTTCCGCGAGAAGCTGATGGCGCTGGTGGACCAGAAGGCACGCGAAGGCGGCTTGAAGCAGGTGGTGCCACTGCCGGGCGAGGAAGTGGGTGCGGCGAGCGCGGAGGTCATCGACCTCACCGAGCTGCTCAAGCGCAGCCTGCGCGGCAAGTCCGCTGCTGCGGCGCCTGCGCCGGCGGCGAAGAAGTCCGCGGCGCGCCGCGAAACGGCTGCCAATGACGAAGCCGAAGCGCCCGTGCGCAAGGCCGCGGCCCGCAAGGCGCCGGCCACCTCTCGCACGAGCGTCAAGGCACCCGCGAGGCGCGCACGATGAAGCGGATCTCCCGCAACCTGGCCTACTTCGCCGCCACGGCGTTGACGGTGACGGCGTTTGCCGTCGGCTGGCGTTACTACGACGCACTCGCCACGCATCCCGGCGACCTTGAGCAAACCACGCCCGCACCGGCGATGGCCTCGACCGCCAACAACACGGCCGTGCTCGGCTCGTACGGGGGAACGACGCCGACTCCGCAACCCTCGTCCGTGCTCTCGCTCCCCGGCTCCGGCACGGCGCTGAGTGCGAACGGGTTCCCGCGCACACCGGCACCCGCGGGCGCCGAAGTGGAAGTGGCCGCATTGCCCGGCGGCGCCGCCCTGGCCGTATGGACCCAGGACGGGCACCTGCGAGGCTCTCGCTATGCGCCCGGCGCAGGCTGGGGCGCGCCGCAGGACGTCGACACGATCCGCGGGGAGCCGAGCGACCTCGAGCTGGCCGCCAACGCCAATGGCGAGGCGATGGCGGTGTGGCGCCACACGCTGGGCGAGATCCAGAGCCTGCGTTACGCGCGCTGGCAGCCGGCGAGCGGCTGGAGCCCGCCGGAAGTCATCCCCGGCGTGCTGCCGCGGCGCCTGAACTCCGCCGTCCGGCCGAAACTGGTGATGGACAACGAAGGCAACGTGACCTTGCAATGGCCCAGCGGTTTCGGCGGCACGAGCGCGCAGGTCACGCGCTACGAGGCCGGGCGCGGCTGGTCCGCGCCGCAGGACGTGGCAGCGCGGTAGAAGCCTTCGCAGGCGCGGCGGCGCCGGCGGCTTTCGCGCGCGCCTGTTCAGCTTCGGCGACGAGCCAATCCCGGAAGTCCCGCGCATCCGCGTTCGCCTCCGCACGCTTCGAGAGCGTCACGAAATAACCTCGCCGCGAAAAGGCCGCGCCCCGGAACGGCGCGACAAGCCGCCCCTCCTTCACGAGGTCCGCCAGCAACGGCAGCCGACCGATCACGATCCCCTGCCCCGCCACCGCGGCGCCCACGGCATCGGCGTACTGCGTGAAGCGCATGCTCTGCGCCATCTGCACGCCTTCCAGCCCCATCAGCCGGAACCACGGCTCCCAATCGACCGTCAGCGCCTCGCCGCCCGGCATCTCCACCGCGAGCAGCGTGTGGTGCACCATGTCCGCAGGCGTCTTCAGCGGGCGCCGAGGGTCGCGCAGCAGCGCCGGCGAGCACATCGGCTGCACCTCTTCCTCGAACAGCTGCGGCCCGACGCCCACGCTCGCGGCCACGAAGCGCACCGCGACGTCGATGTGGCTGCGCTCCAGGTCCAGCATCTCCGACGTGGCGGAGATGCGCACGTCCACCTGCGGATGCGACGCCGTGAAGCGCGCCAGCCGCGGGATGAGCCACAGCGACGCAAAGCCCGCCGTGCACGTGATCGCCACCTGCCGCATCGGCGTGGCGGTGCGCACGCGCGCCGCCGCGTCGTTCAGCCGCTCCAGGCTGTCGTTCACCGCGCGCTGCATCACGGCACCCGCCTCGGTCAGCACGAGGGAGCGGTGCCTGCGCTCGAAGAGCGGCGTGCCCAGGGCCGCTTCGAGCTGCTGGATCTGCCGGCTGACCGCCGACTGCGACAGGAACAGCTCCGCCCCCGCCTCGGTGAAGCTCAGCCGCCGCGCCGCGGCCTCGAACGCGGGCAGCAGCTCCAGCGGCAGGCGCTGCGAGCGGGGCAGCTTCACATTCCTGTCTTGCATGCGAAGGATTCCGGATTTGCGTTTGTCAGGTGAGCCAGCGGCGAGCATAGTCATTTGCACCACGCATGCAAAGAGGCACCCCCATGAACCGCCAGCTGCTCAACTTCGGCCCCCGCGGCCTGCACGCCCTCACGGAAAGCGTCGACACGCTCATCACCTGCACCCGCGGCAGCGTGTGGGTCACCCTGGACGACGACGTACGCGACTACGTGCTGGAGACCGGCGACACCTTCCGCGCGCCGGCTGGCCGCCGCACGGTGGTGTACGCCTTCGAGGTCTCCGTCGTGGCACTGCAACCTGCAGATCCACGGGCCGTGCGTACCCCATCGGTTGGCGCGGTGCGGACAACGGCTCAGGTCGCGGTCTGACAGGCAGGCCACGCCGGGCTGCGCAGAATCTCCTCACGTTCAAACCGTAAGGGAGATAGCTATGCGCAACGTCAGCATCGTCATTGCCGGCCTCGTGGCCGCCGGTTCCGTGGCCCTGGTGGGCTGCGATGTCAAGAAGACGCAGGAGGGCAACCTCGAAGTGCCGAAGTACGAGGTCTCGAAGACCAAGGAAGGCGACGTCACCCTGCCCAAGTACGACGTCACCCCGCCCAGCGTCGACGTGAAGACGAAGGAGGCCGAGGTCCTGGTGCCGAAGGTCGGCGTCAAGGAAGAAACGATCAAGGTGCCGAGCGTCGACATCAAGACCGGCAAGGAAAAGAACGAAGAGAAGCAGGCCGCGGCGCCTGCCGACGCGGCCAAGAAATAAGCCGCGCCGCCATGGAGAAGCCGGCCCGCGGGCCGGTTTTTTCATGGCGAGTTCACTTGAGCAGCCGCCTCGCGAGCTTCATCAGCAGCATGGGGTTGCGGTGGTTGATCTGGAAGGAGTTGTCCGCGGTCATGCGGATGCCTTCCTCGACGAAGATGTGCCGCGTGGCGCGCAGCCGGTGCGTGCCCTCGAGCGCCCGCGTGGCCTCCTCGAGGGCCTGCACCACGAGCTCGTGGGTCTCGCGCGGCAGGACCACGGTGTCGGCTTCTCGTTGTGTCCTCGGGTCCGTCATGCGGCCAGTGTGCCGCCGGGGTGTGCGCGCCGCTGTCGGTGCGGCGCGCGCGCGCGCTCAGGAGCGCGCCTACCCTCCCGCTGCTTCAGCGCGCCTGGCGCAGGAAGCGCCGCACGTTGTCCGGGTCGTGGCCCACGTAGGTCACGGCGTGTTCCAGCTGCTCCTCGCTGCAGCCCAGCCACTTGCACCAGTTGCGGCGCTCCCAGTCCGGCTCCAGGTGGATCAGGGTCTCTTCGGCGCCATGCTTGTTCAGGTCTTCGGACATGGTGTCGTCCTCCTTGATGGAATGTCTTCAGGTTAGGACCCGCGCCAGCGCGGCGCCGCAGGAAAACGCGGCCTTGCGCGGTGAGACAGCCATTCGCGCGGCTGTAGGGGCGCGCGATGCCCGCGCCATCCCTCTCCTGCGGCCACTGTCGGGCCGCTCCGACAGCGCCGGTGCAAGCTGCGCAGTAACGTGGTCACAGTCAGGCAAACCAGGAGCATGCAATGCTGCGCAAACTGATCACCATGGCCGCGACCGCGGCGCTCGGCAAGAAGGCCTACGACGCCTGGAAGAACCGGCAGACCGAGGAAGAGCGCAAGGAGCTCGAAGCCATGGCGGCCGGCATCCAGCCGCAGTCCGACAGCTCGCAAGTCAAGCCGGCTCGCAAGGGCGGCAGCGGCCGCCGGAGCAAGCGCAGCGACGGCCCCAGCGCCGATTGAGGCCCTCTGGGGCCGCCTGACGGACGGCATATTGCCGCGCGGTAAACGCGCCGGGCGCCCTGTGCCGACCGGCTAAGATGCCGGATGCTCAAGAAATCCTTGCTCATCCTGGCGCTCGCGGCCGTCTCCTTCGGCGCGCAAGCACAATCGGCCTCCAAGAAGGCCCTCATCGACCGCATCCTGAAGGCGCAGCAGCCCGGCATCGAAGCCATGGCGCAGCAGCTCGCCGAAGAACCCGCCATCGAACTGCAGATGCGCGCGGCCGAAGCCCTGCCCCAGCGCGTCGCGCAGGACAAGCAGCAGGCCGTGGCCAAGGAAATCGAGGCGGACCTGAAGAAGTACGCCGAGGAAGTGGTGCCCGTCGTGCGCGCCCAGGCCGTGAAGCTCGCGCCGTCCACCGTCGGCACCGTCCTGGACCAGAAGTTCAGCGAGGACGAGCTCAAGCAGCTCGCCGGCATCATCGAATCGCCCACCTACAAGAAGTTCCAGCAGGTCGGCGGCGAGATGCAGAAGGTGCTGACCGAGAAGCTCGTGGCCGAGACGCGTGCCTCGGTGACGCCGAAGGTCAAGGCGCTCGAAGAGTCGATCAGCAAGCGCCTGGGCGTGACCCCGGCGAAGTAACGGCTGTCACCCCGGGCTGGACCCGGGGTCCATCGTGGCCGGCGCAGTGCCGTTGAGGCCCACCTTGGTGTTGAAGCTGAACATCGCGGCCTCGAAGCTGCGGATCTCCTCCAGCGCTTCGCGCAGGCTCATCTCCCCCGCTTCCATCAGCTTGCCGGCCAGGTGCTCGGTCAGCGGCTTCAGGCGCGAGAGCGTCGCCTTGGTCTCGCCGTAGAGGCGCTCGCTTTGCATCTCCATGATGGCCTTGGTCTCGTCGTCGACGGACCGGGCGTTGCCTTCGGCCGCCAGCGCGCCGAAGTTCAGGCGCGTCTTGCGGTACATGCCCATCTCGGCCACCGCGTGGTGCAGCAGCTTGGTGACGCGCGTGATGTCGTTGTGGGCGCCGTTGGTGGTGCCCTCCTCGCCGAAGAACAGCTCCTCGTTGGCCATGCCGCCCAGCAGCACGCGCACGTCGTGCTCGATGTCGGACTTGGTCTTCAGCAGGTTCGCGCCCTGCTTGTGGAACACGAAGCCCAGCGCGTTGTTGCGCGGGTTGGCCTTCAGCGAGATCTTCAGCGTCTTCATGTCAGCCAGGATCTGGTCCCAGTCGCCGCCGCACTTCCTGCGCTCCTGCTCGAAGTCGACGAGGAAGTGGCCCCACTCGTGGATGGCGATGATGCGCCGGTCGCGCTCGCGCTCCTTGGTGGTGTTGGTGTTGACGTTGCCCACCAGCACGCGCTCGGCGGCCTGGAACAGCGTGGCGTCGGAGATCAGCTCGCCCGACTGCACCGCGGTGATGCCGGCCTGGTTGACGATGGTCTCCAGGTCCGCCGGGCTGCGGCCCTCCGTCACTTCCACGAGGTGGCGCAGGTCGAGCTCGGGCTCCACCTTGTCGGCACGCTGCGCGAGGTAGTGCTGGATGATGGCCTCGCGCTCTTCCTTGTTGGGCAGGCGGAAGTCCACCTTCATCTGGAAGCGGCGCAGCATGGCTTCGTCCATCTGCATCGATTCGCTGTTGAAGTTGGACGCGACGATCCAGATGATCTCGCCCTCGGTCTTGGTGCGCACGCCGTCGAGGATGGCCAGCAGCATGTTCTGCGTGTCGTCGTCGAACTTGCGGTGGCCGCCGCGCTTCATGAACAGGTCTTGCGCCTCGTCGAGGAACACGATGCACTTCTTGCGGCGCTTGGCCATCGCGGAGATGCGGCCCAGGGTATTGGAGCCGCCGGCGACGTAGCCGGTCTCGAGATTGGCCGCGGAGTGGAACAGGATCGGCAGGCCCAGCTCCTTGGCGAGGTAGCTCGCCAGCTTGGTCTTGCCGGTGCCCGCGGGGCCGCTGAACATCACGTTGAAGGGCTTGCTGATGCCGTACGCCGCGTACTCGGCGCGCCGCTCGTACTGGTCCTTGATCTGGAAGACCTCGGCCTTGATGTCGTCCATGCCCACGAGGTCGTCGAGCGAGCCCTGCACCTGCGCGGGTTCGATGAACTTCAGCGACTTGAACTGGCCCTTGAGCTGGAACGCGAGGAAGCCGAGCAGGCCGATCGTGAGCGCCGCCGACAGCACGCCGGAGACGCCGGCCTTCCAGCCGTCCTTCTCGCTTTGCGGGCGGGCGCTGCCGAAGCGCTCGTCGAGGCGCTCGAGCATCTGCAGGCTCTTTTCGGAGAGCTCCTGGCGCGGCACGAACACCATCTTGGCGCCCCAGGGCGCGGTGACGGCGCGGTCCGTGAAGATCTTGGTCTCCATATCGCTCGGGTAGTAGGCGTACTGCCGGCCCTGCGACTCGATCAGGATGATGCGCTCGGAGATGTTCCACATCAGCGGCTTGTAGACCACGGTGATGCGGTCCACCGGCTTCGTCTCGAGGAAGCCGAGCACCGAGCCGCTGCCGAACACCACCGGCAGCTTGTCGTTGAGGGTCCACAGCGCTTCGCTGCCGGCGTCCGTGTTCGCCATCTGCGCCAGTTGTTCGGCGACGGCGGCCTGCTTCTGGTAGAGGCGGAACGAGTACATGCCGGTGGCGGGGATCATGACGGCCACGGCAACCAGCATCGCCTTGACGAACAGGGACTGGATGCTGAACCAGTCGGACAGGCGCGCGCCGACCTTCTTCAGCGCCAGCCAGGGGTTGGCGGCGGAGGAGGCGGGTGCGGCTTCGGCGTTGTCCTTGGACGTGGACAGATCGGACATGGTTTTCCTGTGGGTGCTGGGCGCCGGAAACAAAGCCGCCGCCGTGTCGGATGCATCCTACAGAGTCGCGCTTTTCAACGCGAGTTCCGTGGTCAATTGGAGGCACCCGCCCAGAGGCGCGCGTGACAAATTCACGCGCCTTGACGCAGGGTTTTCAGGGATCGGCGGAAGCGACGTTCGTCGCCGGGGACTTACGGGAACCTGTCGAACGCGGCACACTCCAACGGATTGGCCGGGTTTCTTTTCAAGTTTCTTTCCCGGCTGCTTGTCCCTCGGCCCGCAAGACCGAGGGATTTTTTATGGCGGCGTGGATTCCGCCCAGCCACATGAGCGCCGCGCGCTCGGACGCGAAAAGAACCACCTTCGCCTGCAGCGGGTCCTGCCGCGCCTCCAGGTCCACCATCTCCACGGGCGCGAGCAGCGCGACGCGCATCGACGGCGGCAGCGCCCGCCGCAGCCGGTCGCATACCAGGAACTTGCCGTGGGCGTGGGGCGAGCGCGTGAGGCGGCGCAGGTCGATCAGCACGTCGTCGACGTCCTCCCGCATGGCCGCGGCCTTGACCTGGTAGGCCAGGTTCAGCGCGTCGTTGTACCGCCATTGCCCCTGCACTTCGAAGCGCAGGTGCCGGTCCTCGATCCGGGTGGAAACGATCAGGTTCATCGCCCGGCGAGATTGCCACCGGGCGCGGGCACGCGGCGTAAGACGATTTCTCGTCTTCGTCATGGATGAGCTGCAGGGTCCAGCCGTGTGACAAACCCCCAGCCACCGCCGAGCTCGCTCACCGCCAGCACCAGCTCGTTGCGCCCCTTGCGCAGCGGCAGGTACACCGCATCGTTCTCCGCATCCACGATCCCGAGGAAGCCGGGGTCGCGGAAGTACTGCGCGCTGCGCCCGCGCCAGAGGATGCGGCCGTTGAGGAACACGCGGACGTCGTCGCTGTAGCCGATGTCGAGCCGCCGCACTTCGGCGCGTTGCGCGTCGATGGTCGTTCGTGCATAGACCACCTGCATGCCCTTCTGCGGCTCGAGGCGCTTGCTGGCGTCGTTGGCGAAGCTCACGGGCAGGTGCGGCGCGGCCCGGTAGCGGTAAAGCGCGACCAGCCCCGGCGGCTCGGCTTGAACGGCCTGCCATTGCATGCGCGCAGCCTCCGGGCGCGCGAGGGGCTGGTCGAGGTCGCGCGCCAGCGCATCGAGCGACGGCGAGATTTCCCAGCGCTCGATCGCTCCCGGCGGCATCGGCGGCAGGCGCCGCTGCCACGGCGTGTCCGGCGTGGGGCGGATTTCGACATTGGCGAAGCAGGTGGCGCCGGTGAGGACCGCCAGGCCGACCTCGCCGCGCTCGCGCCCGCTCTTGAGGTCGGGCATCACGAGCACGGGCTTGTCCATTTCCTTGACGAACAGCCGGGCCTGCGCGCCGCTCACTTCGAGCCGCATGCGGAACCAGGTGTCCAGCGGGATGTCCACCGGCCCGATGAAGCCGGGCCCACTGTAGAGCTGCCAGTTCAGGCCGCTGCCGAGCACCGGCGTGTACTGCATCGCGTCGGGCAGGCCGCTCTTGTGCTGGCGCAGGTACACCCATTCGCCGTTGTCGCCCTTGGTGTCCATGCGGAACTGGAAGCCGAAGAAGCCGCGGCGCGCGGACGTGTGGACATCCGCCTCGATCACCCCGTCGCGCAACTCGAAGTCCTTCACGGCGGCCGCTGCGCCATTGAGCATCAGGCAGGGCCGGCCGCCGGCTTCGGCGACTTTCGCGTTGCCTTCGAGCTGCCAGCGCGGCGAATCCGGCGGCAGCGCGATCGCCTGCGCCAAGGATGCTGCGCACGCGAACTGCGCGGCCAGCAGCAGGATGGTCTTCTTCTCCATGGGCACCCCCGGTCGGTGCCCGTTATACGGGCCAGCCGCGGCACTGCCGTAGGTGTTGCGACGGGCTGCGGCAGGCGGCGACGAGTTGCGGTTCAGCGCCCGGTGGCCTTGCGCCAGGCGGCGAAGTCGTCCTTCGTCTTCGGGTCGGTCGCAGGGTACAGGCCCAGGATGCTGCGGCCCTTGCGGACCTCCCCGGCCACGAAGTCCTCGAAAGCGGTCATCTCGTGGGCCTCGTCGGCCAGCTCGTCGGCCAGGTGTGCCGGCAGCACGACGACGCCTTCGCGGTCGCCGACCACGACGTCGCCGGGCCACACGGCCACATCGCCGCAACCGATCGGAACGTTGATGTCCAGCGCCTGGTGCAGCGTGAGGTTGGTGGGCGCACTCGGGCGGTGGTGGTACACCGGAAACGTCATCTCGGCGATCTCGGGCGAATCGCGAAAGCCGCCGTCGGTGACCGCGCCCGCGCAGCCTCGCACCATCAGCCGCGTGATGAGGATCGAGCCCGCCGACGCGGCGCGCGCGTCCTTGCGGCTGTCGAACACCATCACGGCCCCGGGCGGGCACTCTTCCACCGCCTTGCGCTGCGGATGCGCCCGGTCCTGGAACACAGTGATCGGGTTCAGGTCCTCGCGCGCCGGGATGTAGCGCAGCGTGAAGGCCTCGCCCACCATGTTGGGCAGGTTGGGGTTGAGCGGGCGCACGTCCTGGATGAACTGGTTGCGCAGGCCGCGCTTGAAGAGCGCCGTGCACAGCGTCGCCGTGCTCACGCCCATCAGCTTCTGCTTCGTTTCCGGGTTCAGCATGTCAGTCAGCGGTGAGGTTGTTCTCGGTGATGATCCGCGCGTACTTCTTGCGGTCGGCGGCAATGAGGTTGGCGAAGTCCGCGGGCGTGCCGCCCTTCGCGACGGCGCCTTGCGCCATCAGCTGGTCCTTCACGTCGGGCATCGCCAGCACCACCTGCAGGTCCTTCGAGATCTTGTCGATGATCGGCTGCGGCGTGCCGGCCGGCGCCAGCAGGCCGAGCCACGAGCCCGACTCGGCGCCGCTCACACCCGCTTCTTCCAGCGTGGGCACGTCGGGCAGCGCCGGCACGCGCTGCTTGCTGGTGATCGCCAGCGCCTTCAGCTTGCCGGCCTTGATGTGCCCCGACAGCTCCAGCACCGAGGCGAACATCATGTGCACGTTGCCGGACATGAGGTCCGTCATCGCCGCGCCACCGCCCTTGTACGGCACGTGCAGTATCTTCGTGCCGGTCGCGATCTTGAAGGTTTCGGCGGAGAGATGCGGCGAGCCGCCGGCGCCGGAGCTGGCGTAGGTCAGCTTGTCGGGTGCGGCTTTGGCGGTGGCGACAAGTTCCTTGATCGTATTCGCGGGTAGGGAGGGCGTGGCCGCCAGCACGAACGGCAGTTCGGCGAACAGGCCGATGGGCGTGAACGACGTGTCCGGGTTGTAGCTGAGCTTCTTGTACAGCGTCGGGTTGATCGACTGCGTGCCGACGTTGCCGGTCATCAGCGTGTAGCCGTCCGGCTTCGCGCGCGAGACGATCTCGAGGCCGACGTTGCCGCCCGCCCCGCCCTTGTTGTCGACGACGACCGACTGCCCCCACATCTGGGTGAGCTTCTGCGCAACGATGCGCGTGCCGATGTCGGTGCCGCCGCCGGGCGCGAAGGGCACGACGATGGTGACCGGCTTGGCGGGCCAGGCCGGTGTCTGCGCGAAAGCAGTGCCGGCGGCGAGCCCGGCGACGGCAAGCGCCGCGGCGCGGCGAGTGAACTTCATGTGGAACTCCTCAGAATATCGCGGGTTCGTCCGTCGGACCGCCGTAGGAGGTCTCGAGGTAATCGAAGTCGCAGCCCTTGTCGGCCTGCATGATGTGGCGGCTGAACATGACACCGTAGCCGCGCTCGAAGCGCTTGGGCGGCTGCTTCCAGGCCGCACGGCGGCGCGCGAGCTCCTCGTCGCTCACGTGCAGGTGGATCGAGCGCGCGGGCACGTCGACCGTGATCGTGTCGCCCGTTTGCACGAGCGCGAGGTTGCCGCCGATGTACGCCTCCGGCGAGACGTGCAGCACGCACGCGCCGTAGCTCGTGCCGCTCATGCGCGCATCGCTGATGCGCATCATGTCGCGCACGCCCTGCTTCACCAGCTTGGTCGGGATCGGCACCATGCCCCATTCCGGCATGCCGGGGCCGCCTTGCGGGCCGGCATTGCGCAGGATGAGGACATGGTCCTTAGTCACGTCCAGGTCCGGGTCGTCCGTCGCCTTTTTCAGCGCCGGGTAGTCGTCGAACACCAGCGCCGGCCCGGTGTGCTTGAGCAGCTCCGGGCTGCACGCACTGGGCTTGATCACGCAGCCGTCCGGCGCGAGGTTGCCCTTCAGCACCGCCAGTGCGCCTTCGTTGTAGATCGGGTTCGACAGCGGCCGGATGACGTCGTCGTTGTAGACCGCGGCGCCCTCGAGGTTCTCGCCGATGGTGCGGCCGTTCACGGTCATCGCATCGAGGTGCAAGAGGCCGCCGTCACGCAGCCGCGACATCAGCCCGCGCATGCCGCCCGCGTAGTAGAAGTCCTCCATCAGGTACTTGTCGCCGCTCGGCCGCACGTTCGCGATCACCGGTACCTTGCGCGAGAAGCGGTCGAAGTCGTCGAGCGTGATCTCGCATTCCGGGCCCGCGCGGCGCGACATCGCCACGAGATGGATGATCGCGTTGGTCGAGCAACCCTCGGCCATCGCCACCGTGATCGCGTTCTCGAAATGCTTGCGGGTGAACAGCTTCGCGGGCGTGAGGTCTTCCCACACCATGTCGACGATGCGGCGGCCGCACTGCGTGGCCATGCGCTGGTGGTTGGCATCGACCGCGGGGATGCTCGACGCGCCCGGCAGCGTGGTGCCCAGCGCTTCGGCGATGCCCATCATCGTGGCCGCGGTGCCCATCACCATGCAGGTGCCGGCGCTGCGCGCGATGCCGCCTTCGATCTCTTCCCACTCCGCCTGCGAGATGTTGCCGGCGCGGCGCTCGTCCCAGTACTTCCAGGAGTCGGAGCCCGAGCCGAGCACGTTGCCCTTCCAGTTGCCGCGCAGCATCGGCCCCGCCGGCAGGTAGATGCACGGGATGCCCATGCTGATCGCACCCATCAGCAACCCGGGCGTCGTCTTGTCGCAGCCGCCCATGAGCACCGCGCCGTCGACCGGGTGGCTGCGCAGCAGCTCCTCGGTCTCGATCGCGAGCAGGTTGCGGTAGAGCATGGTCGTCGGCTTGACGAAGGGCTCCGACAGCGAGATCGCCGGCAGCTCGATCGGGAAACCGCCGGCCTGCAGCACGCCGCGCTTGACCTCCTCCACCCGCTGCTTGAAGTGCGAGTGGCACTGGTTGATGTCGCTCCACGTGTTGACGATGGCGACGACCGGCTTGCCCTGCCAGTCGGCATGGTCGTAGCCCATCTGGAGCGCGCGCGAGCGGTGCCCGAACGAGCGCAGGTCGTCCGGCGCGAACCAGCGCGCGGACCGAAGTTCTTCGTAGGGTTTCTTCATTCTTCCTTGATCCCAGCAGCCTTGATGACTTTGACCCAGCGGTCCCGCTCGGCCTCGACGAATTTCGTGTAGTGCGCCTGGCCCTGCGGCGGCACGATGAAGCCCTGCGAGTCGAAGCGCTGCTTCACCTGCGGCGAGGTCATCACGGCCGTCACGGCCGCTTCGATCTTCGCGACGACAGGCGCGGGCGTGCCCTTGGCCACCGACAGGCCCGACCACGACAGCGCCTCGAACCCCTTGAAGCCGGACTCGTTGAACGTCGGCACGTCGGGGTACAGCGGGTTGCGCTCCATGCTCGTCACCGCCAGCGCGCGCAGCTTGCCGGCCTTGACGTGCTGCAGCGCGACGTCCTGGTTGATGAACATCAGCGGGATGGTGCCACCGAGCATGTCCGTCATCATCGGGCCGCCGCCGCGGTACGGGATTCCGACCATGAAGAGCTTCGCGGTCTGCTTGAACAGCTCCATGGCCATGTGGCCGGAAGCGGCGGGCGTGTAGCCGTAGCTCAGCTTGCCGGGATTGGCCTTCGCGAAGCCCACCAGTTCCTGCAGCGACTTGAAGGGGGTGGAGGGGTGCACCACCAGCACGTTCGGGCCGCTGTGCACCTGCGTGATGTGGATGAAGTCCTTCACCGAATCGTACGGCACCTTCGAGTTGATGCCGTGCGCCACCGCGTTCTGCCCCACGCCCGTCTGGATGAGCGTGTAGCCATCGGCCGGCAGCTTGAGCGCGCGGTCCATGCCGATCACGCCGCCGGCCCCGCCGATGTTCTCCACGACCACGGGCTGCCTGAACTGCTTGCCGAGCTCGTCGGAGAGCATGCGCGCCATCACGTCGCTCGTGCCTCCGGGCGGGAATGCAACGATCAGCTTCACAGGCTTGCTGGGGTAATCCGTCTGGGCGAATGCGGCCGCGGCGAACAGCGCGAACGCGGCGAGGAGGGTACGTCTCATCCCGGTCTCCTTTTTTTTGGCCTGCCAGTATCCTATGTAGGAAGCCGCCCCGGTTACGTGTCGGTGGCAGGACACGTGCGACTTTGTCACGCCCTGCCCCAGCGCCAAGCGCTCACACTCGATGCAAACGGCAACAGGGAGCTGGTCATGGAGAAGGTCTGGGGCCCGGTCGACGGGTTCTACATCACGGCCTACGCGATACCCGTGGCGGACGGCGAGCGCTTCTGCAGCTACGCGAAAGTTTGCGTGGAGCGCCCCGACAGCTACTGGGACGCGAACCCGTTGTTCAAGCTCTTCGCGGGCGAAGACCACGACACCGAGGTCGCCGCCCTCGCCTATGCGCGGCTCGCGGCCGAAGCGCAGATCGAACGCATCCCGAGCCGCGAGCGCGCCCTGCTCGGCTTCGCGATGTTCAACGAGTCGCACGAGGTGGTGTTCCCGCTCGCGCGGCAGATCGCCCGGCGCGCCGCTACGGTCTAGGTGTAGCGTGGGGCCCACAAACCGCGGGCCCGGGAGGCACGGTTCGGGCAGCCCAGCTATAGAATTTGTAGCGATGGCCGAGCAGCTAGCCACCTACTACGACGTCCTGAGGGTCGACCGCACCGCGTCGCCCGACGGCATTCGTCGTGCCTACCGCAAGCTCGCGCAGCAGTACCACCCCGACAAGATGCCCGGCAACGCCAATGCGGGCCGGGCCATGGCGGCCGTCAACAAGGCCTATGAAGTGCTGTCGGATGCGCAGCAGCGCGCCGAGCACGACCGGTGGATTCGCCAGTCGCAAAGCCGGCCGGCGCCGCTGGAGCCGGTGAAGCAGCAGACGAAGTGGCAGCGCAGCTGGCCCTGGTACCTGCTGTTCGCGACGATTTCGTTCACGCTGTGTGCGTGGCTGGCGACGACCGTGGGGTCGGCCAAGGCGGCCGTCCCAGCCAGGATCACCACCGTCCAAGCCTCGCGCTGAAGCTATTCCGCGCCTGCCGCGGCGTGCGCCAGCCGCGCCTCTTCCCTCAGCTCCTGCGTCGACCGCTTCTCCCGCAAACGCTTGTCCACCAGCACGCGGAAGAACCACGGCACGAAGAAGATCGCCAGGAAGGTTGCGGCCAGCATGCCACCCATCACGCCCGTGCCCACGGACACACGCGCGCCGGCACCTGCACCTGACGAAAAGGCCAGCGGGGCCACGCCTAGGATGAAGGCCAGCGAAGTCATCACGATCGGCCGGAACCTGAGGCGCGCGGCCTCCAGCGCCGCCGCCGACGCGCTCATGCCCTCGGCCACCTTGAGCGAGGCGTATTCGACGATCAGGATCGCGTTCTTCGCGGCCAGGCCGAGCAGCGTCACCAGCCCGATCTGGAAATACACGTCGTTCGTCATGCCGCGCAGCCACACGGCCGCCAGCGCGCCGAAGGTGCCGAACGGCAGCGCGAGCAGCACCGACAGCGGCAACGACCACTTCTCGTATTGCGCCGACAGGATCAGGAACACCATCAATGCCCCCAACCCGAGCGCCACGATGGACGCGCCGCCCGAGCGCTTCTCCTGGAACGAGGCGCCGCCCCAGTCGTATGTGAAGTCCGGCGGCAGCACCTCGGCCAGGATGCGCTCGGCCTCGGCGATCGCCTGCCCCGAACTCACACCGGGCGCGGCCTGCCCGAACAGCTTGACGGCCGGCAGGTTGTTGAAGCGGTCCAGGCTCTCCGGCCCCGACGAGTACCGCACCGTCGCCAGCGACGACACCGGCACCATCTCACCCTTGTCCGAACGCACCCACATGCGGCCCACGTCGTCCGGTTGCTTGCGGTAAGCCGGGTCGGCCGACATCAGCACCTGCCACGTGCGGCCGTACTTGTTGAAGTCGTTCACGTAGTAGGAGCCCAGCGTGGCCGCGAGCGTGTCGAACACCGTGTCCACGGGCACGCCCAGCGCCTTGGCGCGCGAGCGGTCCACGTCCACATACAGCTGCGGGGTGGCGGCGCGCCACAGCGACTGCACGCCCGCGAGCTGCTTGGATTGCATCACCGCGCCCTGGAACTTCTGCATCACCTCGGCCAGCTTCGCCGGCCCGCCGTCGCCGCGGTTCTGGATGTACAGCTCGAAGCCGCCCGCCATGCCCAGCCCGAAGATCGGCGGCGGCGCGAAGGCCAGCACCAGCGCCTCCTTGATGTGGCCCGTCTTGCCGAACAGCTCGCCCACGAGTGCCTGCACGGGCACCTTGCGCTCGTCCCAGTGCTTCTGCGTGACGAAGATGGTGGCCGCGTTGTTGCGGAAACCGCCGCCGAGGAAGTCGAAGCCGGCAAAAGCAACCGCGTCGAGGTTGTTCGGGTTGGACTTGATGACCTCCAGCACCTGGTTGACCACCTTGTCCGTGCGCTGCAGCGACGCGCCGTCGGGCAGGATCACGGCCGCAATGTAGAAGCCCTGGTCCTCGTCCGGAACGAGCGAGCCCGGCGTCGCGCGCCACAGGCCGATGGTGACGAGCACCATCCCTACGAACAGCGCCAGCGAGATGCCGCCGCGGCGGATCAGGAACCCGACGCCGGTGGTGTAGCGCCCGCGCACGTTGTCGAAGCCGCGGTTGAAGAACTCGAAGAGGTGGCCGTCGCCCTTGTGCTCCTTCTTGAGGATCAGCACGCACAGCGCCGGCGTGAGCGTGAGCGCGACGACGCCGGAGATGATCACCGCAATGGAGATCGTGATCGCGAACTGGCGATAGAGCTCGCCCGTCAACCCGCCGAGGAAGGCGATCGGCACGAACACCGCGCACAGCACCAGCACGATGGCGATGATGGGGCTGGTCACCTCCTGCATCGCCTGCACCGCCGCTTCGCGCGCGGGTAGATGCTCCTCGTGCATGATCCGCTCGACGTTCTCCAGCACCACGATGGCATCGTCCACCACGATGCCGATGGCCAGCACCATGCCGAACAGCGTGAGCGTGTTGATCGAGTACCCGAGCAGGAAGAGGCCCGCGAAGGTCCCGATCAGCGACACCGGCACGGCCAGCGTCGGGATCAGCGTGGCCCTCCAGTTCTGCAGGAACACGAACACGACCAGGAACACGAGCACCATCGCCTCGGCCAGCGTGATCAGCACCTCGCGGATCGACACCTCCACGAAGCGCGTCGTGTCGTAGGGGATCGAATACGTCAGCCCCGCCGGGAAGCGCTTTTCGATGCCCTGCATCGTCTTCTTGACGTCGCCCGCCACCTCCAGCGCGTTCGCGCCCGGCTGCAGGAAGATGCCCACCAGCGTGGCCGGCTTGCCGTTGATGCGGCCGATGAAGTCGTAGTCCTTGCCGCCCAGCTCCACGCGCGCGACGTCGCGCAGGCGCACGGCGGAGCCGTCCGGGTTGGAGCGGACGATGATCTCCTCGAACTGCGCCGCTTCCGACAGGCGCCCCTGCGTCGTGATGGTATAGACCAGCTCCTGGGGCCCACCCGTGGGCGACTGGCCCACCTTGCCGGCCGCGAACTGCGCGTTCTGCTCGTTGATTGCGCGCGCGACGTCGGCGGTGGTCAGGCGCATCTGCGCCAGCTTGTCCGGCTTGAGCCAGACGCGCATGGCGTAGTCCTTCGCGCCGAAGATCTGCACGTTGGTGGTGCCGGGCACGCGCTTCAGGTTGTCCAGCACGTTCAGCGTGACGTAGTTGGACGTGTAGATGTCGTCGTAGCGGCCGTCGGGCGAGAAGAAGGCCAGCACCTGCAGGAAGGACGAGGAGCCCTTCTCCACCGTCACGCCCTGCCTCCGCACCTCCTGCGGCAGCCGCGCTTCGGCCTGCTTCACGCGGTTGTTCACTTCGAGCGCGGCGCGGTTGATGTCGGTGCCGATCTCGAACGTCACCTGGATCTGCACCACGCCATTGCCGGCCGACGTGGAGGCCATGTACAGCATGCGCTCGACGCCGTTGATGGCGTTCTCGATCGGCGCGGCCACCGTCTGCTCCAGCACCTGCGCGCTCGCACCGGGGTAGATGGCCTGCACCTGCACCACCGGCGGCGCGATTTCGGGGTACTGCGCGATCGGCAGCGTGCGCATCGCGGCCAGGCCGGCGAGCACGATGAACATGGAGAGCACCGCCGCGAAGATCGGGCGGTCGATGAAGAAGCGGGAGAACATCGCCGCTCCTTATTGCTTGACGGGTGCCGAAGCCGCGGCTTTCGCGGTGGTCACCGGCGCGCCGGGGCCGATCTTCATCAGGCCGTCGACAATCACGCGCTCGCCGCCATTGAGGCCCTTGCGGATGAGCCAGCCCTTGCCGCCGGGCCCGTCCACCCATTCGCCCGCTTCCACCGGGCGCGGCGTGGCGACCTCGGCGCCCTTCATCTCGGGCTTGTCGCTCGGCGCGACCACGTAGACGAACTTGCCCTGCGGGCCTTCCATCACTGCGCGCTGCGGCACCTGGATGACCGCGGGCCGTGTCGCGCCGGTGAGGCGCACGCGCACGAACTGGCCGGGCTTCAGGCGCCCGTCCTTGTTCGGCAGCTCGGCCTGCGACTTGATCGTGCCGGTTGCCGCATCCACCAGCGGCTCGGAAAAGCGCATGTGCCCGCCGCTTGCCAGTTGCGTGCCGTCGGCGGCCATCACTTCCACGCCGAAGCCGTTGGGCGGCAGCACCAGCTTGCGGCCTTGCAGGTCGGCTTGCAGGCGCGCGTGCTCCGCGTCGGGAATACCGAACACAGCCTTCACCGTGTTGGTCTGCACGATGGTCGTGAGCAGCACGTCGGGGCCCGAGACCAGGCTGCCCTCCGACTTTGCCGCACCGCCCGCGATGCCGCCCACCGGCGCCAGCACCTGCGTGTAGCCGAGATTGAGCTTGGCTTCCTGCACGCGCGCGGCGGACGCCTTGCTCTCGGCTATCGCGACGTCATGCCCCGCGACCGCATCGTCGTAATCGCGCTTGCTCACCATCCCGCTTTCGGCGAGCGGCTTCAAGCGATCGAGCAGCCGCTTCGCGTTCGCCAGCTTGGCCTGCGAGGACGCATGGTCCGCCTCGGCGCGCGCCAGCGCCGTCTGGAACGGCACGGGGTCGAGGGTGAAGAGCGACTGGCCCGCCTTCACCGGCCCACCTTCCGTGTAATTGCGCTTGAGGATGATGCCCGTGACGCGCGCCCGCACCTCCACTTCGCGCGAGCCCTGCGTCTGGCCCGTGTACTCGAACGTGACGGGGAGGTCCTGCGCCTGCACCGTCACCGTGTCCACCGGCGACGGCCCGCCGAACATGCCATGGCCGCCTCCTGCGCTCTTGCTTTCTCCGCAGCCGGCGAGCACCAAAGTGGCCGCAACGGCGATTCCCCAGATCTTGTTGTCCATTTGTACCCTCTGCACCCTCGTGGGATGACGCGCGATCTTAGTCGCGCGGGAATACCCACGTGCTACAGGATGGACAACCGCTGTCAGGAGGATGGCTTCAGGAATTGCATCATGCTCACGCGGTTCTTCTCGGTGTCGCGGAACGACACGTACTCCCCCACACCCGGGATCGTCATGGGCTCACCGAGCAGTTCGCCGCCGGCGCCCTTCACCTTCTTCATCGCCGCCTGGATGTCCTGCACCGCGATGACGACCGAGGGCACCTGGTCCGGCCAGTCCTTCTGCCGCTGGAAGAAGCCGCCGCTGATGGCGCCGTTGGCCGCATCGGGCCGCGAAGGGCCGCCCGGCTTGGCGGTGGTGGCCAGGACGTAGTGGCCCATCTCCTCGCCGAGCTGCTGCATCTCCCAGCCGAACGCCTGCGTGTAGAAGCGCTTGATGCGCTCGCGGTCGTCGTAGGGGAATTCGAAGTGAACGACGGGGTCCATGCGTTTCTCCTTGGGGTTCATGCGGCAGCTGAATCTGCATGCCGCGCGCGCCGCTGTCAATTGCCCGGCCTCGGACGAGCTGCCGCGACTTCCGTATAGCTGACAGCAGCGGGCCCGGGGAGAACCATGCGGCACCCGCCCCGACCTGCTGCCCATGAACTTCGACCCGACCCAAGCCGCCCGCGCCGCCGCGCACGACGCCCTCGATGCGCTCGAACGCCTCGTGCAGTACCGCCTGCACAGCAACCCCTACGACGAAGCCATCGACCACATTCTGCAGGTGCTGCGCCCCGGGCTGCACCGCGTGGCGGCGGGTCTCGAGCACGGCGCCACCTGGTGGCAACGGCTGCACGAGCAGAACCCGGGCGGCCTGTTCAGCCCGCCGCGCCAGCTGCATGCCGTGGGCATCAGCCGCTGCAGCGACCACCGGCTGTTCGAGGTGGCGCTGGCCTACCCGGACCGCCGGCACCCGGAGGTGGACCGGCTGAAGGCGGCGCTGGCGGTGCTCGCCTCGACTTGACCGCATGTTATATTCCAGTAAAACACTGGAGTACGACATGCTGCACGCTTCCCTGCGCCGCTCCGGCGGCTCGTACATCATGACGATTCCCCTTTCTTACGTGGAGCAGAACCATCTCGACGCCGGGTCCCGGCTCGCCATCGAGATCGTCGGCGACGAGTTGAAAATCCGGCCGGATCGGCCGCGCAAGTCGCTGGAAGAACTGTTGAAGGCAACCCCGCGAGGCCCCCGGCGCGCGAAAGGCTGGGATGAACTCGGGCCCGCGGGGGCCGAGCTGTGACGCCGGAGCGAGGCGACATCCTTCACCTTGCTTTCGACCCGGCGAGCGGCCGGGAGATGAAAGGCAATCACTTCTGCCTCGTCGTCTCCCCTCGCGCGTTCAACGCCCGCTTCAAGCTCGCGATGGTCTGCCCGATTTCCGGCGGCGAGGCGGCCGCGGCCCGCAGCGGCGGCTTTCTCGTGTCCCTCATGGGGCTCGGGCTGCGCACGGATGGGCAGGTCCATGCCCACCAGATCAAGTCACTCGATTGGGCGGCTCGCCGCGCGAGCCTCGTCGAGCGCGCACCTGCAGTCATCGTGCAGGAAGTCCTCATGTGCCTGCAAAGCGTGCTGGCCGACTGAGCGTCACCGCCCCGGCAACCCCATCGCCCGCGAGATCACCTCCTTCATGATCTCGTTGGTGCCGCCGTAGATCCGCTGCACGCGCGCGTCGGCATAGGCGCGGGTCACGGGGTACTCCCACATGTAGCCGTAGCCACCGTGCAGCTGGACGCACTCGTCCATCACCTTGCACTGCAGGTCGCTGCACCAGTACTTCGCCATGCTCGCGGTCGCCGTGTCCAGCTTGTCCTGCACCACCAGCTCGAGGCACTTGTCGACGAACACGCGTGCCACCTGCACCTCGGTCTGCAGTTCGGCGAGCTTGTAGCGGGTGTTCTGGAAGGCGCCGACCGGCTGGCCGAAGACCTTGCGGTCCTTCACGTACTGCAGCGTCCAGTCGATGGCCGCCTGCGCCGCGGCAACCGCGCCCAGCGCGATCTGCATGCGCTCCCAGGGCAGCTGCTCCATCAGGCAGACGAAGCCGCCGTTCTCCGGGCCGAGCAGGTTTTCAGCGGGCACGCGCACGTTGTCGAAGAACAGCTCCGACGTGTCCTGCGCCTTCAGCCCGAGCTTCTTCAGGCGCTTGCCCTTCTCGAAGCCCTTCATGCCGCGCTCGACGAGCAGCAGGCTCGTGCCCTTGGCGCCCGCATCGGGTTTCGTCTTGGCGACGACGATCACGAGGTCCGCGTGCCAGCCGTTGGTGATGAAGGTCTTGCTGCCGTTGAGCAGATAGCTGCCGTCGGGCTGCACGAGAGCCGTCGTCTTCACGCCCTGCAGGTCGCTGCCGGCGGCGGGCTCGCTCATCGCGATGGCGCCGACCATCTCGCCGCTCGCGAGCAGGGGCAGGTACTTCTGCTTCTGCGCCTCGGTGCCGTAGTGCAGGATGTACGGCGCCACGATCTCGCTGTGCAGCCCGAAGCCGATACCGCTGAAGCCGCCGCGCGAAAGCTCCTCCATCTGCACCACCGAGTAGAGCTTGTCGACGCCGGAGCCGCCGTATGCCTCCGGCATCGTCATGCACAGGTAGCCGTTGGCGCCGGCCTTGCGCCACACCTCGCGGTCCACGTAGCCCTGCTCCTCCCACGCCTCGTGGTGCGGCGCGATCTCCTTGTCGCAGAACTTGCGGAAGGCGTCGCGGAAGGCCTCGTGGTCGGGGCTGAAGAGGGTGCGTTCGATCATGCCTTGGCTCCTTGCATCGCCGCCTTGACGATGCGCGCGTAATTGCCGATGAAGATGCCGTGCAGCGTCGCCTCGGCCACGCCGCGCCGGGAAAGGTTGTCCGCGACGTCGTGCAGGTCGACGTAGCTGTTCAGGATCGGCTGCGTGCCGACTCCCTCCATGTCGGTGCCGAAGGCCACGTGCGCAGGGCCGACGAGGTCGCACATGCGCATCATCTCGTCGGCAAACGTGGCCACGTTGCGCGGCCCGTACATCGGGTCGCCGCTGACGCGCAGCGCCCACAGCCCGATCGCGCCGCCCCGCGCCGCGATCTTGCGGGCCGACGCGAGCGGCAGCGACCGCGCAAGGTAGCCCGGCGTGTTCCACGGCATGCCGTCCTGCCGGTGGATCCACGAGTGCGACCACACCACCTGCACGTCGGCGGCGGCATCGAGCGCGCCGTCGATGAACGCCGGCGTGGCATGCGCAAGGTCCACGACGATGCCATGGCGCCGGCACTCGCGGACCACCTGCCGCCCCAGCTCGGTGATGCCGCCGTGCTGCGGCTGCGCCGTCTGGTAGTCGCCGAGCGGGCTCTGGATGTAATGCACCATCTGCATGTGCCGGATGCCCCAGGCATGCGCCTGCGCCACCCGCTCCGGCCGGCCTTCGAGGAAGTTCGCCGCTTCGGTCGCGAGCAGCACTCGCGGCTCGCCGGCGAGCGCCGCGTCGATGTCGGCCGGCGTGAGGGCCTTGGGGACCTGCCACTCGGCCAGCTTCGCCTCGTAGCCCGCGAGGCGCGCGCGGAAGTGGTCCCACAGCTCGCCCGGTTTCGGCTCGCGCACCTGCTTCCAGCCCAGCGGGCCGAGCCCGATCCAGCGGTTGTCGTCGGTGGCGGACCACGCGAGCAGCGTCGTGCCCGTCTCGCGCATGTGCTTCGCGAGGTCCAGCCCGAACAGGCGCGGCAGGAACATGCCGTAGTGCGAGTGCATGTCCGCGAGGTACGGCTTGCGCACGTCGGCCGGCTGCTGCGCGAAAGCGCCGCCGGCCGCGAATGCGGCGCTGAAGGCAAGGACCTGCCGGCGGGAGATCGGTGTCGCCATTTTTACAGAGCGTGTGCTTGGTGAAATCACTATACTGCACCGCAAAGGAGACCACCATGTCCGAAGCGTTCATCTACGACGCCATCCGCACGCCCCGCGGCAAGGGCAAGAAGGACGGCAGCCTGCACGAAGTCAAGCCCGTGAACCTGCTCGCCGGCGTGCTGGGCGAGCTGCAGCGGCGCAACGACTTCGACACCGGCGCCGTCGACGACGTCGTGATGGGCGTGGTGTCGCCCATCGGCGAGCAGGGCTCGGTGATCGCAAAAGTGGCCGCGCTCAAGGCGGGCTGGGACTGGCGCTGCGCCGGCGTGCAGCTCAATCGTTTCTGCGCCTCCGGCCTCGAAGCGGTGAACATGGCGGCGCAGAAGGTGCGCTCCGGCTGGGAGGACCTCGTGGTGGCCGGCGGCGTGGAGAGCATGAGCCGCGTGCCGATCGGCTCCGACGGCGGTGCGTGGGCGCAGGACCCGGAGACGAACGCCGCGACGGCCTTCGTCCCGCAGGGCATCGGCGCGGACCTCATCGCCACGCTGGAAGGTTTCGATCGCGACGACGTCGACGCCTACGCACTGGAGTCGCAGAAGCGCGCCGCCAAGGCGCGCGAAGGCGGCTTCTTCGCCGGCTCCGTGGTGCCGGTGAAGGACTTCCTCGACCAGGTGATCCTGGACCACGACGAATTCATCAAGCCGCACACCACGATGGAAGGCCTCGCGTCGCTCAAGCCCGCGTTCGAGCAGCTGGGTGCGATGGGCTTCGACCAGGTGGCGATCAGCCGCTACCCGCATGTCGAGCGCATCAACCATGTGCATCACGCCGGCAATTCGTCGGGCATCGTCGACGGCGCGGCGGCGATCCTGGTCGGCAGCGAAGCGGCCGGCAAGTCGCACGGCTTGAAGCCGCGGGCGCGCATCGTCGCGGCGGCGCTCTCGGGTGCCGACCCCACCATCATGCTCACCGGCCCGATGCCCGCGGCGCGCAAGGCCTTGGCGAAGGCCGGCATGACCATCGACCAGATCGACCTGTTCGAAGTGAACGAGGCGTTTGCCGCGGTGCCGATGCGCTTCATGAAGGAGATGGGCGTGCCGCACGAGAAGGTCAACGTCAACGGCGGCGCCATCGCGATGGGCCACCCGCTCGGCGCCACCGGCGCGATGATCCTCAACACGCTCGTCGACGAACTGCACCGCCGCAAGCTGCGCTACGGCATGGCCACGCTGTGCGTCGGTGGCGGCATGGGCATCGCAACGATCGTGGAGCGCGTGTGAAGACGATCAAGTACGAACTGAAAGACGGCATCGCCACGCTCCTCCTCGACGAGGAGGGCTCGCCCGTCAACACCATGTGCGACCAGTGGCAGGAGGACCTCACGGCCACCGTTCAGCAGGTGCTCAAGGACAAGGATGCGATCAAGGGGCTCGTGCTGGCATCGGCCAAGTCCCTCTTCTTTGCGGGCGCCGACCTGAAGGGCACGATGCGCCTGAAGCCCGAGGACGGCCCGCTCATGTTCCAGCGCCTCGAGCGGATGAAGAAGAACTTCCGCACGCTCGAGACGCTGGGCAAGCCCGTGGTCGCGTGCCTCAATGGCCATGCGCTCGGCGGCGGCTGGGAAGTGGCGCTCGTGGCGCACCACCGCATCGCGGTGGACGACCCCAAGATCCAGTTCGGCACGCCCGAGGTCAACCTGGGCCTGATCCCCGGCGCGACGGGCATCACGAAGATGGTGCGGCTGCTCGGGCTGATGGGTGCGCAGCCGTACATCATGGAAGCGAAGCTCTTCTCGCCGCGCGAAGGGCTGGAGCTGGGCGTCATCCACGAGCTGGTGCCCGACGCCGCTTCGCTGCGCCCCGCGGCGCTCGCATGGATCGAAGCGAACCCCACCGCGCAGCAGCCGTGGGACGCGAAGGACTACAAGATGCCCGGCGGCACCCCGTCCAACCCCAAGGTCGCCGGTGCGCTGAGCGTGGCGCCCGCGATGCTGCGCCAGAAGACGCGCGGCCTCTACCCTGCCCCCGAAGCCGCGCTGGCCGCGATGGTCGAAGGCGCGCAGGTCGACTACGACACGGCCACACGGATCGAAAGCCGCCACATCGCGAGGCTGATCGCCAGCCCGGTTGCGAAGAACATGATCAACACGTTCTTCTTCAACATGAACGCGATCAAGTCGGGCCAGTCGCGGCCGAAGGACGTGCCGCGCTTCAAGCCGCAGAAGGTGGGCATCCTCGGCGCCGGCATGATGGGCGGCGGCATTGCGTACGCGCAGGCGAGCCGCGGCGTGGCGACGGTGCTCAAGGACGTCTCGCTCGAAAAGGCCGAGGCCGGCAAGGCCTACAGCGTGAAGATCACGCAGCCGCGCGTCGACAAGGGCCGCATGGCCGAAGTCGAGCAGAAGGCGCTGCTCTCGCGCATCACGGCGACCGAATCCGTGAAGGACCTGCAGGGCTGCGACCTGATCATCGAAGCCGTGTTCGAGAACCGCGAGCTCAAGGCAAAGGTGACGAAGGAAGCCGAGCCCATGCTCGCGCCCGGCGGCTTCTTCGCAAGCAACACCTCCACGCTGCCGATCACCGGGCTCGCGCAGGCTTCGGCGAAGCCGGAGAAATTCGTCGGCATCCATTTCTTCAGCCCCGTCGACAAGATGAAGCTGGTGGAGATCATCCGCGGCAAGCAGACGGATGACGAGACCATCGCCCGCGCGTTCGACTACGTGCAGGCCATCGGCAAAATCCCCATCGTCGTCAACGACTCGCGCGGCTTCTTCACCAGCCGCGTCTTCGGCACCTTCGTCATGGAAGGCGCGGCGATGGTGGGTGAAGGCATCCCGGCCGCCGTGGTGGAGCAGGCAGGCATCCAGGCGGGTATGCCCGTAGGGCCACTCGCCGTGCTGGACGAAACCGCGTTGTCGCTGTCGGTGCACGTGCTGGACCAGACCCGTGCCGACTGGCGCGCGCAAGGCGACACCTACATCGCGTCGGCGGGCGAACTGCTCGTCGAGCGCATGGTCAAGGAGTTCGACCGCAACGGCCGCGCGGCCGGCGGCGGGTTCTACGACTACCCGCAAGGCGGCAAGAAGACGCTGTGGCCGAAGCTCGCGCAGCTGTTCGGCAAGGACGGCGTGCAGTGGGACATGCAGGACCTGAAGGACCGGTTGCTCTATCGCCAGTCGGTGGAGACAGCGCGCTGTCTCTCCGAGAACGTGCTCACCACGGTGCACGACGCGAACATCGGTTCGATCTTCGGCATCGGCTTCCCGGGCTGGACCGGGGGCGCGCTGCAGTTCATCTACGGGCAAGGCATCGACCGCTTCCTTCACCGCTGCGAGGTGCTGGCCTCGAAGTACGGGCCGGGGTTCGTCGTCGCGCCGCAGGTGAAGGACGCGATCCGGCGGCACGAGCCCAGGTACTGATTAGTTGACTTAGGCAAGTATCCGGCGGACACTCGCCGGATGGTGAACGTCGCCCAGGTGAAGGCGGTCCGCGCCTTCAACCGCTTCTACACGCGCCGCATCGGCGTGCTCGACCGCTACCTCGGCAGCGACTTCTCGCTCACCGAGGTGCGCATCCTCTACGAGCTTGCCCACCGCCCGCACCTCACGGCGACCGACCTCGTGCGCGAGCTGGGGCTCGATGCGGGGTATCTCAGCCGCATCCTGCGGCGCTTCACGCACGAAGGCTGGGTGGAGCGGGAGACCGCGGCGCACGACGGGCGCCAGTCGCTGCTGAAACTGACCGAGGCCGGCTACGCGGCCTTCGCGCCGCTGCAGCAGAAGTCGCGCGAGGAGGCGGCGGAGCTGCTCGCCTCCCTGCCCGCGAAAGAACGGCCGAAGCTGCTGTCGGCGATGGACACGCTGCACCAGTTGCTCGACCCCGCGACGAAGCGCGAGCGGCAGGTCACGCTGCGCGGCATCCAGCCCGGCGACATGGGCTGGGTGGTGATGCAGCACGGCGAGCTCTACGCGCGCGAATACGGCTTCACGAACGCCTTCGAGGCGCTGGTCGCCGACATCGCCGCGAAATTCATCCGCGACTTCGACCCCGAGTGGGAGCGCGGCTGGATTGCGGAGGTGGACGGTGAGCGCGCAGGCTCGGTGTTCTGCGTGCGCAAGTCCGCCACCGTGGCCAAGCTGCGCCTGCTGATCCTCGTGCCCGAAGCACGCGGGCTCGGCCTCGGCGGCAAGCTGGTCGACGAATGCATCGCATTCGCGCGCGGCAAGGGCTACCGCAAGCTCGTGCTGTGGACCAACGGGCACCTCCTGGCGGCGCGGGCCATCTACCAGTCGCGCGGGTTCGTGCTGAAGGAGACCGAGACGACGCCGACCGACTACTGCCCGCGCCATCCGCTCGTGAACGAGACCTGGGAGTTGAAGCTCTGAACCGCGCCCTCTGGGCCGCGGCGGCCGCGAGTGTCCTCGTCGGGGCGGCCATCGTCGCCACGCGCTTCGTCGTTGCGCAGGTGCCGCCGCTGACGCTCGCGCTGCTGCGCTACGCGATCGGCGTGCTCATGCTGCTGCCGTTCGCATGGACGGCGTGGCGTGCCGCGCCCGTGCGCCCGAGCGGCCGCGACCTGTTCGCGATGGCCGGCCTCGGCATCGGCCAGTTCGCCATCCTCATCGCCTTCATGAACTGGGGCCTGCTGCACATCGGCGCCGCGCAGGCCGCGCTGATCTTCAGCCTGTTCCCGCTGCTCACGCTGCTGATCGCGGCCGTGCTCGGGCGCGAAGTGGTGACGTCGCGGCTGGTGGTCGGCGTGCTCCTGTCGATCGCAGGGGTGGCGCTGTCGCTCTGGCCCAAGCTGCATGCGGCAGGCAGCGGCCACTGGTGGGGCGAGCTGGCAGTGCTCGCATCGGCGTTCGTCGGAGCGACCTGCAGCGTGCTGTACCGCCCTTACCTCCAGCGCTACCCGACGTTGCCGGTGTCGACGTACGCGATGTTCGCCTCGGTGGCCTTCCTGCTCTTCGCCGCCATCCCGGAGCAATGGCCGCAACGAGTGACCACGCTCGGCGCTGCCGCCTGGGCCGCGGTCGCCTTCATCGGCTTCGCCAGCGCCATCGGCTATTACTGGTGGCTCTACGCGCTCAAGCACGAGTCGCCCACGCGCGTGACCGTCTTCCTCGCCCTCAACCCGGTCACCGCGGCCCTCCTGGGCGCAGCCACGCTCGGCGAGCCGCTGCACCCGGCCACGTATGCCGCGTTGGCCCTCATCGCCATGGGATTGTGGCTGGCCACACGGCAACCGCGCGCCGCCCCGGGATAATCGGGGCATGAGCAGTGCCACGCCGGACGCCGCGGAACGTCCCCGCCCCGGGTCCCCCAGGGAACTCTTCATCGCGTTCACCGTGCTGGCCCTGCAGGGGTTCGGCGGCGTGCTGGCGGTCGTGCAGCGCGAACTGGTCGAGAAGAAGCGCTGGATGACCCGCGAGGAGTTCGTGGAGGAATGGGCCGTGGCGCAGATCATGCCGGGCCCGAACGTGATCAACCTCGCCATCATGCTCGGCCACCGCTACTTCGGCTGGCGCGGCGCGCTTGCCGGGCTGGGCGGCATCCTCACCGTGCCGTTGATGGTGGTGCTGGCGCTGGCCGTGCTTTACTCGCAGGTGGCGAGCAACCCGCACGCGGCCGGCGCGCTGCGCGGCATGGGCGCGGTCGCCGCGGGACTCATCACGGCCACGGGCCTGAAGCTCGTGCCCGCGCTGAAGAAGCACCCGTTGGGCGTGCCCGCGGCCGCCGTGCTCGCCGTGGCCACCTTCGTCTCCATCGCGCTGCTGCGCCTGCCGCTGCTGGGCGTGCTGCTCGGCCTGGGCGGCATCGGCTGCGTGCTGACGTGGAGGAAGCTCAAGCCATGACCGCAGCCGACTGGTTGTCGCTGCTCGCGCACTTCCTCGTGCTGTCGCTGCTCACCGTCGGCGGCGCGATCACGGTCGCACCGGACATGAACCGTTTCCTCGTGCAGGAGCGCCACTGGATCGACGACGCGCAGTTCAACGCCTCCATCGCAATCGCGCAGGCCGCGCCGGGACCCAACGTGCTCTTCGTCGGCCTGATGGGCTGGAATGTCGGCCTCAACGCGGGCGGCTACGCCACCGCCTTCTTCGGGCTGCTGGTCACGATGACCGGCATCATGGTGCCCAGCAGCGTGCTCGCCTACCTCGCGGCCAGCTGGGGCCACGAGAACCGCGAGCACCGCGCCGTGCGTGCATTCAAGCAAGGCATGGCGCCGGTGGTGGTCGCGCTGATGATGGCCACCGGCTACATCCTCGCCACTGGCAAGACACCCGACGTGCGCGACTGGCCGCTGTGGCTCGTCGCGTTCGCGAGCGCGATGATCGTGTGGCGCACCAAGGTGCACCTGCTCTGGCTGCTCGGCGCGGGCGCCGTGCTCGGCTGGTTCGGGCTGGTCTGACGCCCTAGCGGGGGTTCTCGAAGAACACGTAGTTCGAGAAGCCGGACACTTCGAAGTACACCTTCTTCTCGCCGGGGTCCACCTGCATGTTCAGGTTCTCGTCGAGCACGCCCCACCCGTAGCGGTAAGGCCGCGCGGCGTGGTCCTCGGTGCCGAGCGCGGTGGAGAGCTTGTCCACCTTCAGCCACCGGCGCACCACCTTGTCGCCGGCGTAGACCTCCAGCACGCCGTTGGTGCCGGTCCAGTTCTGGATGTCGCGGCTGAGCTTGTTCTGCTGCTCCTGCGTGCAGGAGCCCAGGGCGAGCAGCGCCGCCATTGCACAGAGCGTCTTCTTCATCCGGGTCCCTCCTCAAGCAATTGCGGCAGCAAAGCCGCCGCGGTGCCGCGCAGCACCACGTCCGCCGCGTCGTCCAGTTCGCTCGCGTGCGGGTTGACGACGACGACCTTGCCCCGCGCGATGCGGGCCAGCCCCGCCGCCGGGTACACCGCACCCGACGTGCCCACCACCAGCATCAAGTCGCAGCGTCGCGCGGCTTCTTCGGCGGCCTGCAGTTCGCGGGCCGGCAGCATCTCGCCGAACCAGACCACAGCGGGGCGCCGCATGTTGCCGCACTTCGCACAGCGCGGTGGCCGGCCGGCTACCGGCTCCATGTGGGTACAGCAATCGCCGGGCGCATCGAGCCACTTGTCCTGCGCGATATTGCCGTGCAACGCAAGCACGCCCGGCGAACCGGCGCGCTGGTGCAGGCCGTCGACGTTCTGCGTGACGACCGTGAGGCGGTTCGGGTGCCTGCGCTGGAAGGCCGCGACGGCGAGGTGGCCCGCATTCGGCTCGACTTTCGCGATCATCTCGCGGCGTACCGCGTACCAGTCCCACACCATCTGCGGGTTGGCGCGGAACGCATCCTCCGTGGCCAACTCCTCCGGCCGGAATTTCGCCCACAGGCCGGTCTGCGCGTCGCGGAACGTCGGCACGCCCGACTCCGCGCTCATCCCCGCGCCGCTAAGCAGCGCGATTTGCCGCGCATCCCGCACCCAGCCCGCGACCTGTTCGACGTCGCCGCTCATGCGCTCATGCGCTCGTGCGCTGCCGCACGGCCTCGTACAGGCAGATGCCGCTGGCAACGGACACGTTCAGGCTTTCCACCGCACCCAGCATCGGAATGCTCGCCAGCGCGTCGCAGGTCTTGCGCGTCAGCTGCCGCATGCCCGTACCCTCGGCGCCCATCACCAGCGCGGCGGGGCCCTTCAGGTCCGTCTGGTAAAGCGTCTTCGGCGCGTCGTCGGCCAGGCCGATGCACCAGATGTTGCGTTCCTTGAGTTCACCCATGGTGCGCGAAAGATTCGTCACCATGAAATACGGCACGGTTTCGGCTGCGCCGCTCGCCACCTTCGCGACCGTCGCGTTGATGCCGGCCGCGTGGTCCTTCGGCGCGATCACCGCATGCACGCCCGCGCCATCGGCCACCCGCAGGCACGCACCGAGGTTGTGCGGGTCGGTGACGCCGTCGAGCACCAGCAGCAGGGGCGGGCCCTCGACGCCGTCGAGCAAATCGTCGAGCGAGCGCGCCTGCGCGAGCGGGTTGACCCGCGCCACCACGCCCTGGTGCCCGGCATTGCCCGCCAGCCGCGCGAGCCGCATGCCGTCGGCTTCCACGATGCGCAGCCCGGCCTCGCCCGCCCGTTGCACGAACTGCCGCATGCGTGCATCCTTTCGGGACGGGTCCACGTATATCTCGACGATCGATTGCGGCGCTGTCTTGACGCGCACGCCCACGGCGTGAAAGCCGAACAGCACTTTGGGGGAAGACATCACAGGATTATCCGGTGGCGTTTTTGGTGACCAGATGTATAAAATGGTCTACATAATTGGAGAGCAAGCGGTATGGGACTCCGACTCAAATTCAACCTGGTTCTCGTTGTCGTCTTCCTGGCCGGGTTCGCCGCGGCGGGGTTCGTTTCGCGCCAGCTGCTGCAGCAGAACGCGCGCGAGGAGGTCATCCGGGACGCCCGCCTCATGCTCGAAGCGGCCATCGCCGTGCGCACCTACACCGTGGACCAGGTGCGGCCGCACCTGATCAAGCAGCTGGACGAAGTGTTCCTGCCCCAGACCGTGCCCGCCTACGCCGCGACCGAGGCCGTGAGCACGCTGCGCAAGAAATACAAGGAATACAGCTACAAGGAGGCCACGCTCAACCCCACCAACCCGCGCAACCGCACGGCCGATTGGGAAGCCGACGTGGTCAACCAGTTCCGCAACGATACGAACCTGAAGGAGATCGTCGCGGAGCGCCAGACAGCCAGCGGCCGCAGCCTCTTCATCGCCCACCCCATCAACATCGGCAACCCCGCCTGCCTGCAGTGCCACAGCACGCCTTCGGCCGCGCCCCCGTCGATGCTCAAGGTCTACGGCGAGGCCAACGGCTTCGGCTGGAAGCACAACGAGACCGTCGGGGCGCAGGTCGTGTCGGTTCCCATGGAGGTGCCGCTGCGCAACGCGGACCGCGCCTTCACCACCTTCATGGCCTCGCTGGCCGCGGTGTTCGGCGTCGTGTTCGTCGTTCTCAACGTGATGCTCTCGTGGCTGATCGTGCGGCCCATCCGCCGCATGTCCGAGGACGCCAACAAGATCAGCACCGGCGACTTCGGCGTGCCGGAGTTCACCGAGAAGGGCAAGGACGAAGTGGCCGTCCTGGGCAGCTCGTTCAACCGCATGCGCCGCAGCCTGGAAAAGGCGATGCAGATGATCGGCGCCGAATGACCTCATCCCGACGATGACCAACGGCGCCCCACCCCCGGCGGCGGGATGGAGTGACGCAGCCGCCCTGCCCGCAGGCTGCCGCATCAACGAGTACGAGATCGACCGCACCCTCGGCGGCGGCGGCTTCGGCCTGACCTACCTGGCGCGGGACATCAACCTCGACCTGCCGGTGGCCGTGAAGGAGTACTTCCCGGCCGACATGGCCCAGCGCAACCCCGACAACTCGGTGCAGGTGCGCTCGCAGGACGCCGACGTCAAGGCCACCTACGAATGGGGCCTGGAGCGCTTCCTCGACGAGGCGCGCGCGCTCGCCACGTTCCGCCACCCGCACATCGTGCGCGTGCTGCGCTACTTCCGCGAGAACGGCACCGCCTACATCGTCATGGAGTACGAGTCGGGCCAGGCGCTCAAGCGCTGGGTGCCGCAGAACGCGCCGCTGTCGCAGAAGGCGGTGCTCTCCATCATCTACCCGCTGCTGGACGGCCTGGAGCAGGTGCACAAGGCGGGCTTCCTGCACCGGGACATCAAGCCGGACAACATCTACGTGCGGGCCGACGGCGGCCCCGTGCTGCTGGACTTCGGTTCCGCGCGCCGCGTGCAGACCAACCGCGACATGACCAACATCGTGTCGCCCGGCTTCGCACCCTTCGAGCAATACCACTCGCAGGGCAACCAGGGGCCGTGGACCGACATCTATTCGCTCGGCGCGGTCATGTACTGGATGGTCACCGGCAAGAAGCCGATGGAGTCCGCCTCGCGCGTGCAGAAGGACGGCATGGAGCCCGCGTCGCAGCTGGCCGAGGCGCGCGTCTTCGGCGGGCCGCTGCTGCGCGCGATCGAATGGGCGATGACGCCCGACGAGTCCAAGCGCCCGCAGACCGTGGCCGAGTTCCGGCAGGCCATCCGCGGCGCGGAACATCCGGAGGGCGACCCGCGCACGCAGCGCACGAGCGCGGCGCCGATGGCGGGGTTCGCCCAGGGCGCGTCGCCGTCGGGCGCTCCCTCCACCCCGAGCGCGGGCCAGAAGCGCAACCTGCTGGGCACCATCCTCTTCCTCGACCTCGTGGGCTACTCCATCAAGTCGGTGGACGACCAGGTGCGGCTGAAGAAGCTGTTCACCGACCTGGTCACCAAGGCGCTGCGCGGTGTCCCGGAGGAATCGCGCATCGCCATCGACACCGGCGACGGCGCGGCCATCTGCTTCATGGGCGACCCCGAGGAGGCGCTGCACTCCGCGCTGCTGCTGCGCGACCTGCTCGGCCAGCGCTACGGCACGCAGCTGTCGGCGCGCATCGGCCTGCACATGGGCCCGGTGCGCATCATCCAGGACATCAACGACCGCCTGAACGTCATCGGCGACGGCATCAACGTGGCGCAGCGCGTGATGGACTTCGCGCAGCCCAACCAGGTGCTGGTCTCGCGGGCGTATTACGACGTGGTCTCGCGCATCACCGACGACACGTCGGGGATGTTCGTTTACCTTGGCGAGTACCTCGACAAGCATGGCCGGCCCCACGAGGTGTATTCCGTCGAGCCGGCGCAGAAGGCCGCGAAGGAGGAAGACGCCCCGGAGAAGACGCTCACGGTCCCGGCGGGGCGCCCCGTCGGCGACGACGAGGCGCACGAGATCGAGACGGAGCTTGCACGCCACATCGGGCCGCTCGCCAAGGTGCTGATGCGCAAGGCGTTTCCGCTGGCGCGCAGCGGCCAGGCGCTGCGCGAGGCGCTCGCGCCGTCCATCCAGGACCCGCGTGCGCGAGAGCTGTTCATCGCAGGCGCGCCGATCCCCATATCCGGCAGCCACGGCAGTACGGGCACGAGCGGAGCGCACAACAGCAAGCCGATGAGCGTGCCGTTCACCCGCCCGCGCAGCGCGGCGGCACCTACGGCCCCCAGCCGCCCCAGCGCGGCCCCGGCGGCGCCCTCGCGCGCGCAACCCCTCAGCCAGCCCATGAGCCAGCCGATGTCGCGGCCGGGCACCGTCACGCGCGTGGCGGTGGAGGTGACGCCGGAGGAGCAGACCGCGCTGGAGCAGGCGCTGTCCAAATCCATCGGCCCGCTGGCGAAGATGATCGTGAAGAAGGAACTCGGGCGCGCCAGGAGCCTGAAGGAATTCGTCAACGCGCTGTGCGAGAACGTGGACAGCCTCGAGCAGCGCGAAGCTTTCCTCGAAAGCGCCAGGCGGATCTTCCACAAGCGCAGTTTCTAGGCTGCCTTGAGCTTCAGCTTCCGGTAGAGCGTATTGCGGCTCACGCCGAGCCGCCGCGCAGCTTCGGAATGGTTGCCGCGGCTGTCGGCCAGCGCGCGGTCCACTGCCGCGAGCGAGATGCTGCGCAGGTCTTCGCGCGGCGCCTGCGGCGCGCCCCGCAGCGCCTGCGACAGGTCGTCGGCCAGGTGCTCCCAGCCGATCTCCTCGTCCAGCGGGTCGAGCAGCGCGCAGGCCGTGCGCAGCGTACTCGCCAGCTGCCGCATGTTGCCCGGCCAGCGGTACGCGAGCAGCGCCTGCAGCAGGTCGGGCGCGACGGCGAGCGTGCGCGCCGGCACGAGCCGCCGCAACTCGCGGGCGACGAGTTCCGCGCGGTCGCTGCGCTCGCGCAAGGCGGGCAGGCGCAGCGCGAAGCCGTTGAGCCGGTAGAACAGGTCCTCGCGGAAGCGCCCCGCGGCCATCTCGCCCGGCAGGTCGCGATGCGTCGCGCAAACGAGCGCGAAGTCCACCGGCACCGGCCGGCCGCCGCCCAGCGGGACGACCTGGCCGTCCTGCAGCACGCGCAGCAGCCTCGCCTGCAGCGCCAGCGGCATGTCGCCGATCTCGTCGAGGAAGAGCGTGCCGCCGTGCGCCTCGCGGATGCGCCCCGGCGAGCCTTCGCGCAGGGCGCCGGTGAACGCGCCGCGCTCGTAGCCGAACAGCTCCGCCTCGATCAGCGTTTCGGGCAACGCCGCGCAGTTCACGGCCACGAAGGCCTTGGCCGCGCGCGGGCCGCTTGCATGCATCGCGCGCGCGAACACTTCCTTGCCCGCGCCGGACTCGCCTTGCAGCAGCAGCGGGATCGGCTTGCCCAGCAGCTTGCGGGCGCGCGCGATCGCCGAGTGCATCGCGGCGTCGCCGGTGTCGAGCGCGGCGAGTGCGTCCTGCTCCAGCGGGACCGAAGGCGCCGGACGCGGGCCTTGCACCATGCGGCTGCCTTCGACCTGCAGCCACAGGGCCTCGCCGCGCCGCGTGTGGACCACTCGCGCAAGGCCGGGCGACTGCACGCACCAGTGCAGCAGCCGCTCCAGTGGGTCGGCCAGCACGTCGTCCACATGCAGGCGCCCGATGTCCTGCCACTGCAGCCCCAGCAAGGCGAGGGCCGCCGCATTCGCGCCGGCCACGACGCCGTCGCCGCGCAGCGCCAGCATCGCCTCGGTGATCGTGCCCAGCCCCTCGGCCTGCCGGTGCAGCCGCAAGCGCAAGCCGCCCCACCGCCCGGGCTCGTGGCGCGTGTCGAACAGCCGATGCTCGATCATGCGGGCCGCCGAGCGCACCAGCGCGAGCGTGTGCCGGTGGAAGCCGCGGTGGTCCCCGGACACGTCCAGCACGCCCAGCAGCGACCCCGTGGCGCTGAAGATCGGGGCGGCGGCGCAGGTGAGGAAGGCATTGCGCTCGAGGTAGTGCTCGGCCCCGTGCACCACGACCGCCTGCCCCTCGGCAAGCGCGGTGCCGATCGCGTTGGTGCCGCGGTACTGCTCGCGCCACACGGCGCCCGGTCGCAGCGCCACGCGCTCCGCGCGCGAGGCGAAGTGCATGTCGCCCTGCGCCTGCAGCAGCAGCCCGTCGGCGCCGGCCAGCAGCACGATGCTGTCGCTGCCTTCGACCTGCTCCGCCAGGAACTGCATCACCGGCTGCGCATGCGCGACCAGCTCGCGCTGCTCGTCGAGTGCGCGCGCCAGCTGCGCGCCCGACGCGTGGGGGGCGCCCGGCATGCGCCCGCAAGGCTGCAGCCCTGCCTGCCAGCTGCGCGCCCACGAGCGGGCCACCTGCGGCTGCAGCAGGCCGGCGGGCACGCTGCCGCGATGGAGAAGCTCGCGCCGCGCCTCGCGCAGGTCGCGGCCGCTGGATCGGCGGGTTTGCGCGGGATTCGGGGCCATCCTGTCTCCTGTTGTTCCGTTTCGGTACAGCGCGCAGCGTGGTGTCACGCCCCGCACGGCACATGGCCCATTGAAAACCCCATGGCTTTCCGCGCGCTTACCGCGACTTCGCGGCCGAACGGCGGCGTGGCACGCCCGGTGCAAAGCAGGCTCGCCCATCAACCCTCACAGGAGACACGCGATGATCTACGCCAAGCCCGGCGCCGCCGGCGCGCCCCTTGCCTTCAAGGCCCGCTACGACAACTTCATCGGCGGCCGGTTCGTGCCGCCCGTGGGCGGCCAGTACTTCGACGTGCTCACGCCCATCAACGGCATGCCGTACACGCAGGCCGCGCGCTCGACCGAGGCCGACGTGGAGCGCGCCCTCGACGCGGCGCATGCCGCCGCGCCGGCGTGGGGCAAGACGCCCGCCGCCGTGCGCGCGAACCTGCTGCTGAAGATCGCGGACCGCATCGACGCCAACCTCGAGAAGCTGGCCTATGCCGAGACCGTGGACAACGGCAAGCCGATCCGCGAGACGCTCAACGCGGACATCCCGCTCGCATCGGACCACTTCCGCTATTTCGCGGGGTGCCTGCGCTCGCAGGAAGGCGCGCTGTCCGAGATCGACAGCGACACCATCGCCTACCACTTCCACGAGCCGCTGGGCGTCGTGGGGCAGATCATCCCGTGGAACTTCCCGATCCTGATGGCGGCGTGGAAACTCGCGCCCGCGCTGGCCGCCGGCAACTGCGTGGTGCTCAAGCCGGCCGAGTCGACGCCCATCTCCATCTTGGTGCTGGTGGAGCTGATCGCCGACCTGCTGCCCGCCGGCGTGGTGAACGTGGTCAACGGCTTCGGCAAGGAGGCCGGCATGCCGCTGGCCACGAGCAAGCGCATCGCCAAGCTCGCCTTCACCGGCAGCACCGCCACCGGCAAGCTGATCGCGCAGGCGGCGGCCGCCAACCTGATCCCGGCCACGCTGGAGCTGGGCGGCAAGTCGCCCAACGTCTTCTTCGACGACGTGATGGCGCAGGACGACGAGTTCCTCGACAAGGCGCTCGAAGGCATGGTGCTCTTCGCCTTCAACCAGGGCGAGGTGTGCACCTGCCCGTCGCGCGCGCTGGTGCAGGAGTCGATCTACGAGCGCTTCATGGAGCGTGCGATCAAGCGCGTGCAGGCCATCAAACAGGGCGACCCGCTGGACACCGCCACGATGATGGGCGCGCAGGCGTCGCTCGCGCAGATGCAGAAGATCCAGGCCTACCTGGACCTCGGTCGCGAGGAAGGCGCGCAGGTCCTCACCGGCGGCGGCCGCGCCCGGCTGCCCGGCGCGCTGGCCGAGGGCTATTACATCCAGCCGACGCTGTTCAAGGGGCACAACAAGATGCGCATCTTCCAGGAGGAGATCTTCGGCCCGGTGCTCGCCGTGACCACCTTCAAGGACGAGGCCGAGGCGCTGCAGATCGCCAACGACACGCAGTACGGCCTGGGCGCCGGCGTGTGGACGCGCGACGGCAGCCGCGCCTACCGCATGGGCGGCGCCATCCAGGCCGGGCGCGTGTGGACCAACTGCTACCACGCCTACCCCGCGCATGCGGCTTTCGGCGGCTACAAGGAATCGGGCATCGGCCGCGAGACGCACAAGGTGATGCTGGAGCACTACCAGCAGACCAAGAACCTGCTGGTGAGCTACAGCCCGAAGGCGCTGGGGTTCTTCTAGGCTTCGGCGTCGGCCGCGATCCGGCCGGCGTCGATCGTGATGCGCCGCTCGCAGCGCTGGGCAATGCCACGGTCGTGCGTCACCAGCACGAGCGTGGTGCCCTGCTCCCGGTTCAGGTCGAACATGAGCTGCATCACCGTCTCGCCGGTGGCGAAGTCGAGGCTGCCGGTGGGCTCGTCGGCCAGCAGCACGGCCGGGTGCACGACGAAGGCGCGGGCCAGCGCCACGCGCTGCTGCTCGCCGCCGGAGAGCGTCCGGGGGTAGTGGCCCAGGCGCTCCGACAGGCCCACGCGACCGAGCATCTCGGTGGCCGCCTTGGCGGCGTCACGCCGGCCGGCCATCTCCAGCGGCAGCATCACGTTCTCCAGCGCGGTGTAGTTGCCCATGAGCTGGAAACTCTGGAACACGAAACCCACCTGCCGCGCCCGCAGCGCCGCGCGCTCGTCCTCGTCGATGGCGAAGAGGTCCTGCCCGGCCAGCCGCACCGTGCCGCGCGTGGGCGTGTCCAGCCCGGCGATGATCGACAGCAGCGTGCTCTTGCCCGAGCCCGAGGCGCCCACGATGGCCGCGGTCTCCCGCGGGGCCAGCGAGAAATCGATATCGCGGAGAATGTCGAGGGTGCCGGTGGAATCCGTCACCGACTTGAAAACATGCTCGACGGAGATGATGGGTTCTGACATGGATGGCCTGGGTTGGACGCGGCGTGACTTTATCGCGGCCGCCTTAGCTGCGAGTTATTTCGGCGCGGCCGGTGCCGCCGGCGAGCCGGTGATCCTGGTCGTGGGCGACTCGATCAGCGCCGAGTATGGCCTGCGGCGGGGCAGCGGCTGGGTGGCCCTGCTCGAAAAGCGCCTGGCGGCCGAGAAGGTTAAGGCCCGGATCGTCAACGCCAGCATCAGCGGCGACACCACGTCGGGCGGGCGCTCGCGCTTCGCGCCACTGCTGCAGCAGCACAAGCCCACGCACGTCATCCTCGAGCTGGGCGCCAACGACGCGTTGCGCGGCCTGCCGCTCAAGAGCACGGAAGAGAACCTCGGCGCCATGACGGAGGCCGCGCAGAAAGCCGGGGCCAAGGTGATGCTCGTGGGCATGCAGGTGCCGCCCAATTACGGCACCGATTACGCCAACCGCTTCGCCGGCCTGTTCGAGAAGGTGGCGAAGGAGCGCAAGGCCGCCGTCGTACCCTTCCTCCTGCAAGGCATGGTGGACGGCGCGGACCCGCTGAAGTGGTTCCAGGCCGACCGCATCCACCCGCGCGAGGAAGCGCAGCCGCGCATGCTGGACAACGTCTGGCCCGAACTGAAGAAGCTCCTCAAGTGACCGTGCAAGTGATTTCCGCAGCCGATGCCATTGCGCGCCTCGGTGGGTTCGACGCCGTCATCGACGCGCGCAGCGAGGACGAGTACGCCGAGGACCGCCTGCCCGGCGCGCGGAACTGGCCGTCCCTGAACAACGAGGAGCGCGCCGTCGTCGGCACGATCTACAAGCAGGTCAGCCCCTTCGAGGCGCGCAAGAAAGGCGCAGGCCTCGTCGCGGCCAACATCGCGCGCCACATCGCGGCGCACGTGCAGGACAAGCCCAAGGGCTGGACGCCGCTGGTGTACTGCTGGCGCGGCGGCAAGCGCAGCGGCTCGCTCGCGCTGGTGCTGGACCAGATCGGTTTTCGCGTGCACCTCGTCGAGGGCGGCTACAAGGCCTTCCGCAGCGAGGTGCTGGCGCAGTTGCCCGAGCTCGCACGCAGCCTGCAGTACCGCGTGGTGTGCGGGCCCACCGGCGTGGGCAAGACGCGCTTCCTGCATGCATTGCAGGAGGCCGGCGCGCAGGTGCTGGACCTGGAGGGCCTGGCCAGCCACCGCAGCTCGGTGCTGGGCGTGATCCCCGGCGAGCCGCAGCCCACGCAGAAGCGCTTCGACACGCTGGTGTGGGAGAAACTGCGCACCTTCGACACCTCGCGGCCGGTCTTCGTCGAGAGCGAAAGCAAGAAGGTCGGCAACGTCACGGTGCCCGAAGCGCTGATCGAGGCGATGCGCGCCAGCCCCTGCCTGAAGCTGGAGCTCTCCGAGGACGAGCGCGTGAAGCTGCTGATGCAGGACTACGCCTTCTTCGTGCGAGACCCGGGGTTCTTCTGCGAGCGGCTCGAAGCGCTGACGCAGCTGCGCGGCAAGGCGCAGGTGGAGGCGTGGCAAGCGCAGGTGCGCGAGGGCGAGATCGAGCCCGTCGTGCGCGAGCTGCTCGTGAAGCACTACGACCCGGGCTACTCGGCGTCGATCCAGCGCAACTTCAAGCAGTACGCCACGGCCGAGGCCATCGCGCCGCGCGACGGCTCGACCGGGTCAATGCGCGAGCTGGCCGAGCGCCTGCTCCAGGTCCGCGCGTAGGTCCGCCACGTCTTCCAGGCCGATGGAGAAGCGCACGAGCGTGCCCTGGTGCGGCCAGTTCTTGCGGATGGCAGGCATGTCGTAGGTCGCGACGAGGCTCATCGGGCCGCCCCAGGAGTGGCCGATCTTGAACAGCTTCAGCGAGTCGCAGAACGCGTCCACCTGCTTCTGCGAATAGCGCCCGTCGAACACCACCGAGAACAGGCCTGCCGCGAGGTCGCGTTCGCCGCACAGCGCCTTCCAGTTCTCGTGGCCCGGCGAGCCGTCGAACGCAGGATGCAGCACCTGCGCGATTTCGCCGCGCGTGCCCAGCCAGCGCGCGAGCTCGCGCGCCGCGCGGTCGTGGGCGCGGTAGCGCACTTGCAGGCTCGGCAGCGAACGCAGCACGGCCTCGGCGTCGTTGACACCCACACCCCAGCCCAGGCGCATGTGCGAAAGCTTGATGCGGATGTGCAGGTCGTGGTCGCGCGTGACGATGGCGCCCATCAGCACGTCGCCGCCGCCGCTGGGGTACTTGGTCAGCGCGTGCATGGAGATGTCCGCCCCCGCGTCGAAGCTGCTGAACGCCAGCCCCGCGCTCCAGGTGTTGTCGTGCGCGCAAATCACGCCCTTGTCGCGGCAGATGCGCGCCAGTGCGGGCAGGTCGGGGAACTCCATGCTCACCGAGCCGGGGGCTTCGAGCCACACGAGCTTCGTCTTCGCGCTGATGCGCGAAGCCAGGTCGGCCGGGTTCATCGGGTCGTAGAGCTGGTGCGTGATGCCCCAGCCGGCGAACTCGCCTTCGCACAAGGCCTTGTTCGGGCCGTAGACGTTGGACGGGACCAGCACCTCGTCGCCCGTCCTGAGCAGCGCCATGCCGACCGCGGCCACGGCCGCGAGCCCGCTGGGCACCAGCAGGCAGTCCGTGCCGCCTTCGAGCGTGGCGATCCGCTCCTCGAGGTGGAAGGTCGTGGGCGTGCCGTGCAGCCCGTACGTGTAGCCGGACTTGCTGCGCCAGTCGCGCGCGCGCAGCGCGGCCACGTTGGGGAAGATGACGGTGGACGCCTTGAACACCCCCACCTGCGGCGCTTCGAAGCCGGCGGGCGGCTGGTACGGGTGGTGGATCAGGTCGGTGGACTTGGGGGGACTGCTCATGACGCCGATCCTAGCGCGCCGCCGCAGCCCGTCAGTACGGCGGGACAAGCCGCCGGAAGCCGTGGGCCAGGACGATTGCCATGAAGAGCGCGTTGCGCACCGGGATGCCCGGCACGAAGTAGCCGGGGCACTTGCCCTGCGTGGCCAGTGCGTCACCCAGCCTCTCGACCCACGTGACGCTGCGCGGCCAGTCGGCGATGCCACGCAAGGCATCGGCCGGGATGCCCTGCTTGCCCACCCGCGCGCCGACGATGCCGCCGTAGATCGCGGCGGTCGTGTCTGTGTCGCCGCCGGCGCCGATGATCTCGCGCAGCCCTGCGGAGATGTCGTCCGGGTGGCGGAACCAGACGTGCAGCACGCAGGGCACCGTGTGCAGCATGTAGCCGCTGATGCCGCCGCGCGAGCCCAGCGCGGCGGCGAAGATGCCCACGGCCTCCTTGGCCGCCGAGGCCTTGGCTGCATGGCGCGCGAGCGTCACCGTCTCTTCGCCAACCCCGAGCGCGGCGAGCTTGTTGATGAACGCTTCCGGCGACATCGGCGCGCAGGTCTCCGCCCAGTGCGCCGCGAGCGCGACCGCGAGCGCGCCGTCGCAGGCCTTGGGGTCGGTGTGCGTGATGCACGTGGAGCGGCGCACGAACGCCTTCATCTTCTCGGGGTCGTGCCCCCAGGCCACGCCGATGATCGCGCTGCGCATCGCCGGGCCGTTGCCGGCGGAGAACACGCCGCTCTTGTCCGGCGGGAAACCGATGCAGGACTTGACGATCGCCCGCAGCGTCGCGAGCCCGATCCCCGCCGGCAGGCCGAGGAACCACCAGCGCAGCGATGCGGCCAGCAAGCGCCCGAACTTGTCCACGTCGTCGCCTGCGAGCAGCAGCGCACGCGCCGTGAAGCACGCGTGCTCGGTGTCATCGGAAACCATGCCGTGCCCCGGCAGCAGGTGATGGCGCATCGGGTCGCCGAACATGCGCGCCGCACGCCGCGCGCTCAGGCCTTCATACGGCAACCCCAGCGAGTCGCCCACGGCGGTGCCGAGCAGGCAACCGGTGGCGGCGCGGGCGTCCATGGTGCGGGCTAGGATGCCGTGCCCGCCGACGTGAGTCAATGAGGGCGCACCGCAGTTCGCCGGGCGCGGATCGCGGATTTCCCCGGGTTTTCAGACTTCAGTCTCATTTAACTCTAGCGGTTAAATCCGGTTGAATCCGGCGATGGCCGACCACCATCTCTATCCTCGCAGGGAGCTCGCGACGCACTATCTCCAACTGCTGCTCGACCGGCCTCATGGTGCGCTGAGCCTCTTCGGTCCGCGGCAGATCGGCAAGACCACCTTCATTACCGGCGACCTGTCCGCGCTGGCGAGCTCACGCAAGATCCAGCCGGTCTACATCGACCTCATGGCGGCCGTCGACAAACTCGAAGCCATCAACGGAGCACTGCGCGAAGCCGCGTATGCACTCAAGTCGCGCCGCTCGCAGGAGCGCTTGCGCGGGGTGAAAGCGCTGGGGGTGGGCGTCGACTTCGAGGCTGCTGCACAGGCGCCAACCAGCTCCGACCCGGGCCAGCAGCTTCAACACCTCATGGCCGACCTCCTGCGCCAGCCGGGCGTCCAGCGCGTCCTCCTTCTCCTGGACGAGGTCCAGGAGCTCGCGCAGAGCAAGGACGGAGACGCCACGATGAAGGCAGTGCGGGCGGTCGCGAACAAGCACAAGGCCGATGGGCGCGTCCTGATGCTGATGACGGGTTCGTCTCGCGAGGGGCTGGCGCGCCTCTTCGCCGCCCACGGCAGACCGAGTTTCGGGCTGGCCGAGCGACAGGACTTTCCTGTCCTGGGGCGCGACTACGTCGAGTACGTCGTGCACCGTGCCAACGAGCCGCGATCGCGGGGCCACAAGCTCAAGGTCGACGAGTTCGTGGAAGCCTTCGGCATGATGGACCATCGCCCCGCGGACCTCGAAGCCTTCGTCGGCCACGTCGCCACATACAACGTCCGCGACGTGGTTGGCGCGGTGCCGTCCTTCCTGAAGGCCCGGTACCCGACCGACCAGCTCGAGCAGCGATATTCGGCGATGACGCCTTTGCAGCGCATCCTGTTGGCGCATATCGCCAACGGTGCAACGGAGTTGACTGGCCAGTCGATGATCAGGACGGTTGTCGAGCAGCTCGGCACGTCCGTGACGCCGGCCGGCGTACGCAAGGCCCTCACGAGATTGCCGGGCGACATACTGGCGAACCCCCATCGGGGCAGCTACGTCATCGTCGACCCGATATTCGCAGGTTGGCTGAAAAGCAGGATCAGTTAGGCTGCGCCACATGCCCAACGGCCACGGCTTCTCCTACCCCTACGGCTTCTCGATGGTGGTGCACCCCATCCTCGCGCTGGCGATCGGTGCGGGTGCCGGCAAGTGGTGGGGCTGGCTGCTGACGGGCGTCGCGGCCGCGCTGCTCGTGGCGTTCGCGTGGGAGGCGGCGAGCCGCAGCGAATACGAGAAGATCCGCGCCAACGACCCGTCGACCACGCGCTACTCGTGGGTGGTCAACTGGCTGCTCTTCTTCGCCTTTCCGGCGCTGATGGTGACGCTATGGGGCGTCGCGGCCAACCTGCGCCGCTGAAGGAAGCCTCAGACCTTCCACTTCTCCAGCAGCTTGCCCGGGCGCATCGCGTCGTAGTGCTCGAAGGGCTGGTGGATCCACGGGTTGGTGGGAAGGAACTCGACGGAGTAGTCCGGCGTGAAGGTGGAAAGCCCCTTGGTCCAGATCACCGCGCTGCGCAGCTCGCTGATCGGCTTGTACGAGTTGCGCAGCAGGTCCACCACCTTGTGCAGCGTATGGCCCGAGTCCGCCAGGTCGTCGACCAGCAGCACCTTGCCCGCGATCTCGCCCTTGGGCGTGGTGATGTAGCGCGCGATGTCCAGGTGGCCCTGCACCGTGCCGGCCTCGGCGCGGTAGGAGCTGGTGGACATGATCGCCAGCGGCTTGTCGAAGATGCGCGAGAGGATGTCCCCCGGCCGCATGCCGCCGCGCGCCAGGCACAGGATGGTGTCGAACTCCCAATCCGACTGGTGCACCTTGATCGCGAGCTTCTCGATCAGGTTGTGGTACTCGTCGTAGCTCACGTAGAGGTGCTTGCCGTCTTCCGTCAACATCCGTGTTCTCCTCAGGCCGCCAGGTAGGGGTGGCGCTTCTTGATCGTGTGGTCCCGGTCGGGGCTGGTCGAGATGATATCGATGGGAACGCCCGTCACCTGTTCGATGCGCTGCAGGTACAGCCGCGCATTCACCGGCAGCTTGTCGTACTCGGTGATGCCCACCGTGGACTCGCTCCAGCCCTCCATCGTCTCGTACACCGGCACGCAGCGCGAGATCTCGTCGGCGCCCAGCGGCAGGATGTCCGTGTAGTGGCCGTCGAGCTCGTAGCCCACGCACAGCTCCAGTTCCTTGAGTCCGTCCAGCACGTCCAGCTTGGTGATGCACAGGCCGGTGAGCCCGTTGACCTGCGCGCTGCGCTTGAGCAGCGCCGCGTCGAACCAGCCGCAGCGGCGCGAACGCCCGGTCGTGACGCCCTTCTCCGCGCCCACCGTGGACAGGTGGTAGCCCACCGTGCCGGGCGTCTGCCAATCGAGCTCCGTGGGGAACGGACCGCCACCCACGCGCGTGCAGTACGCCTTGGTGATGCCCAGGATGTAGTGCAGCATGCCCGGGCCCACGCCCGCGCCGGCGGACGCATTGCCCGCCACGCAGTTGCTCGAGGTGACGTACGGGTAGGTGCCGTGGTCCACGTCCAGCAGCGTGCCCTGCGCGCCTTCGAACAGCAGGTTGTCGCCGTGAAAGTGGGCCTCGTTCAGCTCGCGCGAGACGTCGGCCATCATCGGCTTGAGCAGCTCGGCGTGCTTCAGGGCTTCATCCAGCACCGCCTGGCCGTCGACCGCTTGCGCATTGAGGTACTTCGTGAGCACGAAGTTGTGCAGGTCCAGCAGCTCCGTGAGCTTGGTCGCGAAGCGCTTGGGGTCCTTCATGTCCTGCACGCGCAGCGCGCGGCGGGCGATCTTGTCCTCATAGGCCGGGCCGATGCCGCGGCCGGTGGTGCCGATCTTCTCGGTGCCGCCCTGCTCGCGCCGCGTCTCGCGCGCGAGGTCCAATGCGGAGTGGAAGGGCAGGATCAGCGGGCAGGCCTCGCTGATGCGCAGGCGCGAGCGCACCTCCACGCCGGCCTTCTCCAGCCCCTCGATCTCCTCGAGCAGCTTGGCGGGCGACAGCACCACGCCGTTGCCGATGTAGCACTTGACGTGCGGCCGCATGATGCCGCTGGGGATGAGGTGCAGCGCCGTCTTGACGCCGTTGATCACCAGCGTGTGGCCGGCGTTGTGGCCGCCCTGGAAGCGCACCACGCCCTGCGCCATCTCGGTCAGCCAGTCCACCAGCTTGCCCTTGCCTTCGTCGCCCCACTGGGTGCCGACCACGACCACGTTGCGGCCACTCGTATGCGTCATGACTTGCTCTTCGGAAAAAACTAGGGAATTCGGTTCAGAGGGCGCGGACGACCCAGCGGCCGGCCTCGCGCACGAGCTCGCGGTCGCAGTGGAACTCGTCCACTTCGCTTTCGTGGCCGGGCAGCACGCAGACCACGGTTTCGCCTTCTCGGCGCAGCGACGCGACGGCGGCGCGCAGTTCGGCAGCGTTGGCGTCGTCGAGCCAGGGTGCGCGGATGGCGGCGGTGAGCGGCGGCTTGGCGACCACGCCCACCAGTTCCTTCAGGTCGAGGCTGAAGCCGACGGCGGGGCGGTTGCGGCCGAACACGGCGCCCACCTCGTCGTAGCGGCCGCCGCGCACGAGCGCGTCGCTCGCGCCGGGTGTGTAGATGCCGTAGCGGATGCCGCTGTAATACGCGTAGCCGCGCAGGTCGGCAAGGTCGAAGCTCACCGCCGCGCCTTCGACATGCGCCGCGAGCCATTGCAGCTGCTCCAGCGCGGTGGCAACCGGCTTGCTCGCGGGCAGTACTTTCGCGGCTTCGGCGAGCACCTTGGCGTCGCCGTACAGGTTGATCAATGCGCCGAGCCCTTCACGCGCGGCGCTCGGGAAGTCCTTCGTGAGCGAGGCGAGCTCGGTGGCGTCCTTGCTCGCCAGCGCCGCGTGCACGCGCGCGAGGTGCGCGGCGTCCGCAGGCACCCCGGCGAACAGCGCGCGCACGATGCGCGCATCCGCCATGTCCACGGTGACCTTGTCGACCCGCGCGGCCTTGAGCGAATCCAGCGCCAGCAGCAGCGCCTCGAGGTCGGCCTCCAGCCCGGCGTGGCCGTAGATCTCGGCGCCGAACTGCAGCGGCTCGCGCGTGGCATGCGGGCGGTCGGGGCGGGTGTGCAGCACGGGGCCGCAGTAGCAAAGGCGCGTGACGCCCTGGCGATTGAGCAGGTGCGCGTCGATGCGGGCGACCTGCGGGGTGGTGTCCGCCCGCAGGCCCATCATGCGGCCCGAGAGCTGGTCGACGAGCTTGAAGGTCTGCAGGTCCAGCGCCTCGCCGGTGCCGGTGAGGAGGGACTCGAGGTGTTCCAGCAGCGGCGGCATCACCAGCTCGTAGCCGTAGCCGCGGGCGGTGTCCAGCAGCGTGCGGCGGAGCTCCTCGATGTGCCGTGCCTCGGACGGCAGGACGTCGGCGATGTGATCCGGCAGGACCCAGGCGGACATGGGAAGGGGGGCTGTTAAAAGAGGGATTGTACCGGCTGGGCTCGGTACAAACCCGCAGGCCGGCCGAGCGCCGCCGTCAGCGCTTCAGGCCGAAGGCGCCGAGCAGCTGCTCGGTGTTCTTCTGCATCTGCTCCTGCATCTTCTCGAACGCGGTCATGCCCTGCATCAGCGGGTTGGGCACGTTCATGAACTGCGACCACATCTCGGGCGTCATCGTCTTGCTCTGCTCGGCCATCTTGGCCTGCAGGTCGGTGAAGGCCTGCACGTTCTTCTCGAGGTAGCTGCCCATGAAGCCCTGCATCGCATGGCCGTAGAAGCGGATGATGTTGGCCAGCGCCGCCTCGCTGAACATCGGCGCGCCGCCCGCCTCCTCCTCCAGGATGATCTGCAGCAGGATGCTGCGCGTGAGGTCCTCGTTGGTCTTGGCGTCGCGCACGGTGAACGGCTCGGCGTCCATCACGAGCTGCTTGACGTCGGCCAGCGTGATGTAGGTGGAGGTGTCGGTGTCGTAGAGGCGCCGGTTGGGGTACTTCTTGATCACGCGCTGGGCCGGCTTGGCCGTGCCGTTGCTTTTCTTGGTGGTCACCGGGATCTCCTGCACGGCCTGCGGGCGGGCCGCCTCATCTTGCATTGCAGCAGATTCTAGGGAGCGGGGCCTTGAGGGGGCCCAAGGTTTTCCCTACAGCAGGAATACGTACCGTCGCGCTCACTCTGCGCCGGAGAGGATGGCGATGATGTCCTGCCTGTCTCCGAGCAGCCTCACCACGTCCAGCGACTCGGCGGCCTCGAAGTAGAACCACTGGAGGGGAAAGCCCGACACCCGCCAGGCCCGCAGCCCCGGGATCTCGCAGGCGATGCCCAGCCGCGGTGAACCGAGCTGCGGCATCCGTTCGAGCGGCTTGAGCGCCGCGATCGCGGCGTCGATCAATCGCTCGCCCAGCTGCGTACCGCCTTCGCGCGCGTAGTACTGCGCGATCTCCACGAGATCGTCCTCGGCCTGCGGCCGGAGGAGCGCGGGCTTCAATGGCGCGGGCCCAAGGCTCGCTTCTTCAACTCCGCAGCTACCTTGGGTGTGAGTGCACGTCCGGCGCCCGATCGCAAACCCTCTTCGATGAGGTCGCGAAGGCGCTTCCTGGCCTGCTCTTCCTGGTCGCGGCGAACGAGATCGCGGATGTACTCGCTGGTGTTGCCGTATTCGCCGGACCGCACACGCTTCTCGATGTAGCTGCGCAGCTCGTCCGGCAGTGCGAAGCTCATGGTCGTCGTGCTCATGACGCCATGATCGGGCGGTTATCAATAGTTGTCAATCTCGGGCGGGAATGCGCGCGGGGAGGCGGGCAAACAGGAGATTGGTAGGCGCGATTGGACTCGAACCAACGACCCCCACCATGTCAAGGTGGTGCTCTAACCAGCTGAGCTACGCGCCTGGGGTGTTGAGCCCGCGATTGTAGCAGGCTTCGTTGTGGCAGGATTCGCACGATGCCGCAATCGGTCCAGGTCAACGCGCTCGTGGTCGACGACGACCCGCTGATCCTCGCCATCCTCTCGCGCTTCCTCGACTCGCGCGGCTGGCGCGTGGCCACGGTGCCGGACGGCAAGGCGGCACTCGAAGCGCTCGACCGCGACGACACGATCAACCTCGTGGTCACCGACCGCGTGATGCCCGTGATGGACGGCCTTGCCCTCGCCCGCGCGATCCGCGCACGGCCTTCGAAGTCGTACGTGTACTGCATCATGCTCACGTCCGCGAGCCAGCAGGAGTCCCTCGTCGCCGCAATGGAAGCCGGCGTGGACGATTTCGTCGGCAAGCCGGTGAGCCTGCCCGAACTCGGCGCGCGCCTGCATGCGGCCGAACGCGTGCTGGCATTGGAAGCGGGCCTGGCCGCGCGCAACGAAAGCCTCGCCAAGGCGTACGCGCAACTCAGCCGCGAACTCGATCTCGCGCGCGAGCTGCAGGTCGGGCAACTGCCGTTGCCCGCGGCATTCGGCAACCTGCGCTTCGAAGGCCTGCTGGTGCCATCGAGTTTCGTGGGCGGCGACATGTTCGACTGGTTCCGCATCGGCACGGGTCACGTCGCGTTCCATGTGGTGGACGTCAGCGGACACGGCGTGGCCGCCGCGATGCTTGCCTTCAACGCGCAGAACCTCGTGCACACGGTTTCGCAGGAACATGGGCACCTGCTGGCCGCCGGCGCGGCGCCGGAAGCGGTGGCGAAGTCCATCGTCACGGAGTTCAACCGCCGTTTCCTCGCCATGAAGGACACGAGCCTGTACCTCACGCTGGCCTTCGGGATCGCGGACATGCAGACGGGCGATGCAGCGCTGGTGCAGGCGGGCCACCCGGCGCCCTTGCATGCCGCGGCACCCGGCGCGGCGTTTCGCGCGATCGGCGAAGGCGGGGTGCCCATCGGCATGCTGCCGGACCCCGGCTACGAGTCCCTGCCGGTGAAGCTCGCGCCGGGCGCGCGCCTCGCGATCTATTCCGACGGCATCACCGAATGCACCAATGCACAGGGCGAGCTTTTCGGCGAGCAGCGCCTGAAGGAACTGCTGGCCGCCGCGCAGGGGCGGCCCGCCGGCGAAGTGTCGCAATTGCTGCGCACCACGCTGCAGGCCTGGCGCGGCGCGCCGGCCTTCGACGACGACGTGACGTGCCTGCTGGTGGACGTGGGCTGAAGATGGCGAAGTGGATGGCGGCGGTCACGGCCATGGCGGTGCTGCCCTGCGCGGCCCAGTGGCGGCTCGTGCACGAGGAGAACTTCGCTTCCGGCGCACCGCTGGACACCTCGTACTGGTCCATAGAGACAGGCATGCACCGCAACCGCGAAGCGCAGTACTACCTGCCGGACAACGTGCGGGTCGCGAACGGCATGCTCACGATCGAAGCGCGCAGGCAGGAAGTGCCGAATGCCGCGTACAAGCCCGGCAGCCGCTCGTGGCGCACCGAGAAGCGCACGGCGCAGTACACGTCCGGCTCGCTCGCGGCGAAGCAGCCCCTGCACTTCGGCCGCGTCGAGGTCGTGGCCCGCGGGCCTTCGGGTGCGGGGGTGTGGCCGGCGATCTGGCTGCTACACGAAAGCGCGGGCGTGTATGGCGAGATCGATCTCTTCGAAGCCGTCGGCAAGCACCCGGACACCACCTTCGCCGGCGTGCACTGGGGCAGCGAGCCGCGCACGCGGCAGCACCGCAACTCGAGCCTCCTGCTGCCGAAGTTCGAGAACAACTGGCACACGCACGTGCTGGAGTGGACGCCGCAGCGCATCGCCGTCACCGTGGACGGCCGGCCCGTCTTCTCCTTCGACCCCTCCGACGCGGCGCGCCCGGGGCACGACCCCTTGCGAAAACCCATGCACCTGCGCATCAACCTCGCGCTCGGCGGCAGCTGGGGCGGGCCCATCGACGACAGCAAGCTGCCCGCGCGGCTGGACATCGCCTCGGTCCGCGTCTGGCGCTGGGAGCCCGAGAGCCTGGCGGCGATCGAGCCGCCGACGATCCCTTCACGCCTGCGCGCGCCCGGCCCCTCGGCACCCGCGGCCCTCACAGCGCAAACGGATGCCGATCCCGGCGGCGCGGGCGTGCCGGGCAGCGGCCCGCCGGCGCTGTCGGACGCACCCGCACCGGCGCCGAGGTGGGGCCGGTGATGCGGGTGCCGGCGAGAACCGGCAGCCCATCGCACGGCGGCTTCAGCACTTCGCGCTGCGCTGCATTGCGCGCCTGCGTCGTCGCCTGTTTCGCCGCGCCCGGGGCGCCCGCGCTGGCGCAAACGGACGCGCCGCTGCCGGCCGCGCAGCGCGGCGGCACCTTTGTCGAACCGCCCGCCGTGATCGACCCCGCGTACATCCCGAGCGGCCCGAACGCTCCTGCGCGGGCAGCCGGCAGCGGCGCCCCTCTCACGCTGCGCCTCGCACTCGAGCTTCCGCTCGACGCCGCCGCACGTGGCGTGGGCATCGGCCGCCAGGGCTCGCGCAGCTCCCGCGGCGCGACGCTGCAGGCGGAGCTCACCTGGCGTTCGGCCGCGTACCCGGGATGGTTCGCGCAGGGCCGGTTCTTCCGCGACCTCTCCGGTGGCCGCCAGCCCTGGCACCCGGACGTGGCGTACGCATTCGGCTACGAGCGCTACGAGCCGGGTACTTTCAGCCTCGTGTACAGCAACTACACCGGCACGCGCCTGCACCCGCTGCGCCTGAACTTCAACGAGGGGCAGCTCTCGGCGGGCTACAAGTTCGCCTTGCCCGAGGCGGTGCAACCGCTCCTGCTCGCGGGCGACGGAGACACTGCGCTGTGCAGCGCCAACCTGCAGTGGACCGGGCACTACAACGAGGCCGCGACCGGCGCGCCCCGCGACGGCCGTCCTTCCATCGCCCTGGGCTGCCGATACACGCACCCCAGCGGCTGGTTCGGCCACTTCACGGCGCTGGCGTGGCGGCGCAGCGAGCAGCAGCCGTGGGACCCCGATTTCACCTACGGCCTCGGCTATGCGCCGCCGCAGTGGCCCGGCTTCGTGGTGGAGTACGCCAACTACTCCGGCAACCGGTGGCCCGGCCGCGACGCGGCGCCCGGCGAAGGCCGGCTGCGCAGCGGCAGCCTGCTGCTGGGGTGGACCACAAGTTTCTAGTGTTGTGTTGGAATGATGGGCGAACGAGAAGAAGGTGGCCGCATGGACATGCAGGTGATCGAACAGGACAACGCGACCGTCATCGTGCCGACGCTGCGTCGGCTCGACGCCGCCGTCGCCCCCGCTTTCAAGCAGGACGTGGTGGCGCGGGTGCAGGCCGGCGCCACCCGCCTCGTGGTGGACCTGGAGCAGGTCGAGTTCGTGGATTCGAGCGGCCTGGGCGCCCTCGTCTCCATCCTCAAGTCGCTGGGCGGCCGCGGCGCCGTCGCGGTGTGCAACGTGAAGGGGCCGGTGCTCAACCTGTTCAAGCTCACGCGCATGGACAAGGTGTTCACCATCGCGGGCACGCGCGCCGAGGCCGTGGCGCGGCTGGGCGCCTGAGCATGGTGCGGCGGCTGCGGGTGGCCCTCACCTTGCAGGAAGCGGGCCGCCTCGCGGCGCTGGTGCGCGAGAGCCTGCCTGCCACGCTGGGCGACGAACAGCGCGACCTGATGGAAGTGGGCCTGGCCGAGGCGCTGACCAACATCGTCAAGCACGGGCACGGCGGGCACGAAGGCCATGACGTGGAGCTGAGCTTCCGGCACAGCGCCGACGCGGTGGACGTGGTGATCATCGACGACGGCCGGCCCATCCCGCCGCACAAGCTGCAGGAGCCGCCCGAGTCGGTGTTCGACTTCGACGAGACCGATGTCGGCTCGCTGCCGGAGAGCGGCATGGGCCTGGCGCTCGTGCGCGCCGCGTTCGACACGCTGGAATACCGCAGCGCGTCGGGCCGCAACGTGATGCACCTGCGCAAGGTTTTGCGGGAGAAGAAGCGTTGAGTTTTTATTTCGAGGCTTTCGAAGATCGCCGGCCGCCCCCTCCACTTCCGTGGTCGCCACGCCTGGAGCTCGCCTGGCAGTTCCTCGTCATCGTCGCGCTCGTGCTGGGCGCCAACTACATCCGCTGGCGCTGGACCGATTCGCTCAACCCCGATGCGCTGTGGTTCGCGATCCCGCTCGCCCTCGCGGAGACGCTGGCCTACATCGGCCTCGTGCTCTTCACCTTCAATCTCTGGCAGGTGCGCGACTTCCCGATGCGAGAGCCGCCCCGCTCCATCGCCGAATGCGTGGACGAGCCCGGCGCGCCCGAGCGGCCGGTGTCGGTGGACGTGTTCATCACCACCTACAACGAGGAAGAGGAGCTGGTGCGCATCTCGATCCGCGATGCGAAGAAGCTCACCTACCCGCACCCCGTCGACCTGCGCGTGCACGTGCTCGACGACGGGCGCCGGCCGACCATGAAGGCGGTGGCCGACGAGGAAGGCGTCAACTACATCACCCGCAGCAACAACGTCGGCTTCAAGGCCGGCAACCTGCGCAACGCCATGGAGCTCACCAGCGGCGACTTCATCGTGATCTGCGATGCGGACACGCGCCTGTTCCCGACCTACCTCGAGCACACGCTGGGTTATTTCCGCGACAAGGACGTCGCGTGGGTGCAGACGCCGCAGTGGTTCTACGACATCCCCGAAGGCCGGCGCCTGCCCGTAGTGCTCGGCTCGCGGCTCGGCGGCTTCGGCCGTGTCCTGGGCCGAGGCGTCGAGCGCGTGATCGGCCCCGTACGCATCGGCCAGGACCCGTTCGTCAACGACCCGCAGATGTTCTACGACGTCATCATGCGCCGCCGCAACTGGTGCTCGGCCTCGTTCTGCTGCGGGGCCGGCTCGGTTCACCGCCGCGAGGCCGTGATGCAGGCGGCGCTGCGCAGCTTCGGGCTGGCCGTGGACAAGGAAGTGGACCGCTATTCGCGCGAGATCGAGGACGAGCAGCTGCGCGGCGACTTCGCCGACGCGATGCGCACGCAGGTGGTGCTGGAGAAGGAACTCACGCCCTACAAGTTCCATGTGTCCGAGGACATCTACACCTCCATCGTGCTGCACAGCGACGAGGCGCGGCGCTGGAAGAGCGTGCTGCACCCGCAGGTGGAAAGCAGGATGCTGTCGCCGCAGGACCTGCTGACGTGGATGATTCAGCGCTTCAAGTACGCGGGCGGCACGCTGGACATCGCGTTCCACGACAACCCGCTGTTCAAGGGCCGCATGAGCCTGGCGCAGCGCGCGATGTACCTCACCACGATCTGGTCGTACCTGGGGTGCCTGTGGAACATCGTGTTCCTCGTCGCGCCGATCATCTACCTGTTCAGCGGCATCGCGCCGCTCTCGGCGTATTCCACCGCGTTCTACCTGCACGCCCTGCCCTTCATCCTGATGACGGAGCTCGCGTTCCTCGTGGGCACCTGGGGCATCCGCACCTGGGACGGCAAGTCCTCGTACCTGTCGTTCTTCCCGGTGAATTTCCGCGCGCTGTGGACGGTGCTGCGCGGCGAGAAGATCAAGTTCCACGTCACGCCCAAGGACCGGCAGGAGGGCAACTTCCTGAACCTCGTGATGCCGCAGGTGGCCATCATCGTGCTCACGCTCGCGGGGCTGGCGTACGCCGCCTTCCGCGTCTTCGTGCAGGGCGCGGAACACGAACTGCCCAACCTCGTGGTGAACGTGGCCTGGGGTTTGAACAACGTATTTGCCATGCTGCCGCTCGTGCGCGCGGCGGTGTGGGAGCCTGAGGGATTGCCTGCATGACGGATGCGCAAGACAGCAACTGGGCCAAGGCCCGCAGCTCCATCGTGTGGATGCTGGCCATCGTGGTGGCCTTCGGCGCGGTGTGGTGGATCGAGAAGGAGAGCGGCAAGGAGCTGATCGCGAAGACGGCCGCACCACCGCTGCCCACTCTCGCGTCGAGCAAGGACGTTCCGGCGGACCCGGCGCCGCGCCCGCTCACGGCCGACGAGCTGCGCTACGCGAAGACCGCCTGGACCTATTTCGAGAACAACACGGACAAGACCACCGGCCTCACAGGTGCGGTCGACGGCTTCGCCGGCACGACGATGTGGGACGCGGGTTCCGCGTTGATGGCGCTGCTCTCGGCGCACGAACTGGGCCTCGTCGACAAGGCCCGGTTCGACGAGCGCATGTCGCGCGCCCTCGCCTCGCTCGCGAAGCTGCCGCTGTATGCGGCCAGCCTGCCGAACAAGAGCTACGACATCCGCACGCTGGAGATGACCGACTACAACAACAAGCCCTCGCCCAACGGCGTGGGCTGGTCGGCCATCGACGTGGGGCGGCTCATGGTGCCGCTCACGACCATCGCGTGGCGGCATCCGCAGCACACCCCGCAGGCGCGCGCCGTGATCGCGCGCTGGAAGACCGGCCAGCTCGCGCGTGGCGGCCAGTTGTTCGGCATGCAGGCCGGCACCGACGGGCAGGCGCCGCAGTCGCTCCAGGAGGGCCGCCTCGGCTACGAGCAATACGCCGCGCGCACGTTCTACCTGCTCGGGCTGGACGTGGAGCAGGCGCTCGACTGGCGGCCGCACCTGAAGCTGGTGGACGTCGAAGGCGTGCAGGTACCCGTCGATGCGCGCGAGCCGGCGAAGTTCGGCGCGCAGAACTTCGTGGTGAGCGAGCCCTTCATGCTCACCGGCCTGGAGCTGGGCTTCACCGGCAGCGGGCGCGAGGCCGCGTGGCGCGTGTACCGCGCGCAGGAGGCTCGCTGGCGCAAGACGCAGCAGCTCACGGCCGTAACCGAGGACCACGTCGACCGCGCGCCCTGGTTCGTCTACAACGCGGTGCACTCGAACGGCCGCAACTGGGTAGCCGCCAGCGACAAGGGCGAGGAGGCGGCGGCGCTGCGCAACGTGTCGACCAAGGCGGCGTTCGCGTGGCACGCCCTCTACCGCAACGAGTACACGCAGAAGCTCGTGGCCGCGGTCGCGCCGCTCAACGACCCGGCCAAAGGCTGGTACGCCGGGCTGTACGAGCAAGGCGGGCAGCCGAACAAGGCGATCGCGGCGAACACCAACGCAGTCATCCTCGAAAGCCTGGCCTACACCACCCGCGGCACGTTGCTGAGCCCGAGATGATGAGAAGCAGTCTTCGTTCTTTCGCCCTCGCGGTGCTCGTCGCCCTGCCCGCGTGGGCCTGCGCGCAGCAAGCCCTCGGCCAGGCCGACTGCAAGCCCGGCGACGTGCCCGCGGCGCGCTACGAGCGCCGCATCGGCCCGCTCACCGACACCGAGATGCAGATGGCGCGCATCGCGTGGAAGTACTTCGAGAACAACACACAGCCCTCCGGCCTGGCCAATGCAGTCGACAACTACCCCTCGTCGACGATGTGGGACACGGCCTCGTACGTCGGTGCGATCGTCGCCGCGCACCAGCTGGGCATCATCAACGCGCAGCAGGCCGACCAGCGCCTGGGCAAGCTCGTGGAGGCACTCGGCTCGCTTTCGTTCTTTCGCGGCGAATTACCCAACAAGGTCTACCACACGAAGACGCTGGAGAAGGTGGACTACGGCAACAAGCCGGGCGAGATCGGCTTCTCGGCGCTGGACCTCGGCCGCCTGCTCGTGTGGCTGAAGATCGTCAAGGAGCGCTACCCGCAGCATGCCGATGGCATCGACAAGTTCGTGCTGCGCTGGAAGTTCGACAACGTCGTCGACCGCACCGGCATGATGTTCGGCGCGCTCGTGGGCAAGGACCGCAAGACGGAGTACGTGCAGGAAGGCCGGCTCGGCTACGAGGAGTACTCGGCCAAGGGGTTCGAGCTGTGGGGCGTGAACACGGAGCTCGCCTCGCGCGCGGAGCCGTATTCGACGCTGCCGATCTACTGCGTGGAAGTCCCGTACGACGCGCGCGACCCGCGCAAGTACTACCAGCACAACTACGTGGTGTCCGAAAGCTACGTGCTCGACGGCATCGAGTTCAACTGGGACCTCGCGAACGACCGCGGCACCGACGACGCGAAGCACAGCCACCCGTGGATGGCCGGCTTCGCGCACCGCGTCTACCAGGCGCAGGAGAACCGCTTCCGTGCCACCGGCATCCTCACCGCGCGGTCGGAGCACCAACTGGAGCAGGACCCGTATTTCGTCTACGACACCGTGTTCACCGACGGGTATGCGTGGAACACGATCACCGAGGCGGGCAAGTACGTGCCGGAGTTCGCGGCCGTTTCGCTGAAGGCCGCGCTCGGCATGTGGGCGTTGTGGAAGTCGGACTACACCGACCGCCTGTTCAACGCCATCGTGAACCAGCGCGACCCGAACCGTGGTTTCTACGAGGGCGTGCTCGAAAGCGGCAAGGGGCCGATCAAGGCCTTCACCGCCAACAACAACGGGATCATGCTGGCCACGCTGCTGTTCAAGGCACAGGGCAAGCTGCTGCGGTGGGGCCCCGCGCACGAGAGTTTGTGGGACCGCTGCCGCAAGCCGACGCCAACCGGGCTGGAAGCGCGGCCGTGCTGAGCCGCCGCACGTTGCTGGCGTCCGCTGTCGCGTCCGCTGTGTCCGGCTGCGGGGTGGTGCTGCCCCGCGGCACGGGAGCCACCTCCGACACGTTGTCGCCCCTCGACGCCGATGCCGCGATCAGTTTCCGCCGCGCCGGCAGTTCGATCTCGCGCGAGCTGCAATGGGCGCGCACGGCGTGGCGTTATGTGGAGAACAATACCGACGAGAAAACCGGGTTGGTGAACGGCGTCGACCGCTCCGTGGTTTTCACCGCGTGGAACCTCGCCGACGCGATCGCGGCCACCGTCGCCGCGCGCGAGCTGCGCATCATCGAGGCGCGCGAGTTCGACCTGCGCATGTCGCGGCTGCTCGGCTTCGCGGCGACCATGGAGCTTTCCGGCGGCGTGCTGCCCAACAAGGCCTACAACGCGTTCACCGGCAAGATGGTGAACTTCGGCAACCAGCCGGAGGACATCGGCTGGTCGGCGGTCGACACGGGCCGTTTGATGCTGTGGCTGAAGATCGTGGCGCAGCGGCACCCGCAGTTCGCGGAGTATGCGGACAAGGTCGTGCTGCGGTTCGCGTTCTGCGATGTCATCGACGACTGTGGGCGGCTGTTCGGCTCGTCGCGCAGCGGCGGCCAGACGCAGAAATACGCCGAGGGGCGGCTGGGCTACGAGCAGCTCGCCGGCGCGGGCTTCGCCGCGTGGGGCTTCGATGCGGCGCGCTCGACGTCGCTGCCCGCCACGGAGGTCTTCAACATCTACGGCATGCCGGTGCGCCACGATGCGCGCGACCCGCGCACGACCGGCGCGCAGGCGCCGCTGCTCACGATGCCGTTCGTGCTGATGGGCGTGGAGCTCGGCTGGCAGCAGCCCGGCGGCGCCGCGCTCAAGCCCTTGGCCGAGACCTTGTTCAAGGTGCAGGAAGAGCGCTGGCGGCGCGAGAAGGTGCTCACGGCGCGCAGCGATTACCAGACGCCGGACCAGCCTTATGTCGTCCTCGACTCGGTCTACGCCTCCGGCTATCCCTTCAACACCATCGCCTCCGACGGGCGCCACTTCGAGCGGCTCGCCCTCGTCAACACCCGTGCCGCGTTCGGCATGTGGGCACTGTGGGGCGGCGAGTACGGCGACCGCTTGATCGACGGCGTGAAGTTCCTCTACGACCCGGACCGCGGGTGGTACGAAGGCCGCTTCGAGACGGGCGCGCCGCACCCGTTCCTCACGCTCTCGACCAACGCTGCCATCCTCGAGGCGTTGCTGTTCAAGGCGACCGGCGCGCCATTGTGGAAACCGGTGCAGGCGGACGGCCCGTTTCGGGTGCAGTCGAGCGACCCCTATGCCAAGTTGAACAAGTGTTGGCCGAAAGAACGAGTGTCATGCCGGGCATGACAGCCCCTCAACGCCTGCGAGCCGACCGCACACCCTGCACTTCCCCCACGATCCCGAGCACCTTCGCCAGCTTCGCCGAGTCGGCCACCTCCACCGTGAACGTCATCCACGCCGTCCCCTTGACGGACTGCGTCTGCACGCCGATGACATTCATCTTCTCCTTGGCGAACACTTCGGAGATGTCGCGCAGCAGCCCCTGCCGGTCCGCGGCCTCGACGGACACGTCGACCGGGTAGACCGCCCCGCCGTCCTTCTGCGGCTTGCCCCACTCCACCTCGATCACGCGCTCCTGCGCTCGGGCCGCCATCTCGCGGAAATTCGCGCAGTCGCGCCGGTGGATGCTCACGCCCTTGCCGCGCGTGACGAAGCCGCTGATCGCGTCCGGCGGCGCGGGCTTGCAGCACTTGGCCAGCTGCGTCATGAGCGAATCGATGCCTACGACCAGCACGCCGCCCTTGGGCGACTTCTCCGGTGCACGCGGCTTCTTCAGCAGGAACTCGTCCTGCGGCAGCTGCTCCACCGGGGGGTGCAAGACGGTCTCGATGTTCTTCAGCGAGAACTCGTCCTTGCCCACCACATAGAACAAGTCCTCGGCCGCCTTGAACCCCAGCTTCTCCGCCAGGTCCTCCAGCTTGATCGCCGTCTTGCCTTCGCGCTGCAGCAGCTTCTCGACCATCTCGCGGCCACGCGCCACGGTCTCGTGCTTCGCCTGCTCGTTGAACCACGCGCGCACCTTGGCCTTCGCGCGGTTGCTGGCCAGGAAGCCGAGCTCGTTGTTCAGCCAGTCGCGGGACGGCCCGCCTTCCTTCACCGCGACGATCTCCACCGTCTGGCCGTTGTGCAGCGGCGTGTTCAGCGGCACCATCGCGCCGTCCACGCGCGCACCGCGGCAGCGATGGCCGAGGCTGGTGTGCACGGAGTACGCGAAATCGACCGGCGTCGCGCCCTGCGGCAGCTCCACGATCGACGCCTGCGGCGTCAGCACGTAGATGCGGTCCTCGAACAGGCCCTCGCCCGGGCCCGCGCCGGTGAGGTCGCGCTCCCAAGCCAGCAGCTGGCGCAGCACCGCGATCTTCGCGTCGTACTCGCCGCTCGCCGCCACGCCGCCATAGCCCTTGGTGCCCGCCTCCTTGTACGCCCAGTGCGCGGCCACGCCGTGCTCGGCATGCTCGTGCATCGCGCGGGTGCGGATCTGGATCTCGATGGGCCGGCCCTCGTCGTCGCGCACGATGGTGTGCAGGCTCTGGTAGCCGTTGGCCTTGGGTTTCGCGATGTAGTCGTCGAACTCCTCCACCATCGGCGAGAACTGCGAGTGCACCCACGACAGCGCCGCATAGCAGTCCTTCACCTCGGGCACGATCACGCGCAGCGCCCGCACGTCGAACACGTGCGCGAAGTCGAGCGACTTGCCGCGCATCTTGCGCACGATGCTGTAGATGTGCTTGGGCCGCCCGTGCACCTCGGCGCGGATGCCCTGCGCCTTCAGTTCCTGCTCGACGAAGGTGCGCAGGTGCTCGACGTAGTTCTCGCGCTCCATGCGCTTCTCGTCGAGCAGCTTCGCCACCTGCTTGTAGGTGTCCGGCTCGAGGAAGCGGAAGGCCAGGTCCTCCATCTCCCACTTCATCTGCCAGATGCCCAGCCGGTTGGCCAGCGGCGCGAACACGTGCAGCGACTCGCGCGCCACGCTGGGCGGGCACGGCTTCTTGGTCGCGGCGTAGTAGCGCAGCGTCTGCAGGCGCGACGCAAGCCGCAGCATCACCACGCGCAAATCGCGCGAGAACGCGAGCAGCATCTTGCGCACGTTCTCGGTCTGGGTGCGCACGTCCAGCGCGATGTGCGCCGTCTCCTCCGCGTCGCGCGCCTGCGCCTGCACGCGCACGAGCTTCACGGTCTCGATGGCGAGCGCCGCGTAGCTTTCGCCGAACGCCTTGGCGATCACCTCCTGCGGCTTGGCCAGGTGCGGCGCGGCATAGACGAGGTAGCTCGCGGCCTGCATCGCCTCGGAGCCGCCCATGCCCTTGAGGATGCCGGCCACGGCATCGGCATGCGCCAGCGTGTTCTCGCCGGTGTCCAGCGCCTCGTGGGCAATGAAGGGTTCCGCGAAGGTGCGTGCGCGGGAAAGCGCGTTCGCCTGCTGGGGCAGCTGCTGCTCGGCGGCCGCCACCAGCTCGGGGACGGCGACTTCAACCTGTTCCGCGGCGTGGCTTTTCATCGGTTGCGTTGTCCAGGAGGAACGAGGCCACGGCCTCGACCTGTTCATCTGCGATCAAGGTGGGGGCATGGCCCACGCCTTCAAATTCGACGAGTCGGGCTTTAGGCCCCCGCTCGGTCATCTGCCGCGCCGTCTCCGGCGACAGCAGGTCCGACTGCGCGCCGCGAAGCAGCAGCGTGTCGGCCTTGATGTTGTCGTAGGCCGCCCAGAGCGCGGCCTGCCCCTGCGCCGCGGCCTCTTCGGTCAGCGAGCGGAAGGGCACCGCGATGTTGGGGTCGTAATGCAGCGTGAAGCCGCCTTCGGCATGCGGCTTCACCATGGCCTGAGACAGCGCCAGCCACTGCTCGGGCGTGTGCGGGCCGAAGCTTTGCGAGATGGCCCACATCGCGTCCGCGGCCTGCTGCACGCTCTCGAAGCGGCCCGTGTTGCCGAGGTAGGTGCCGATGCGCTGGAGGGCCTGCCATTGGATCACCGGGCCCACATCATTGAGCACCAGCTTGCGCACGGGTACCGGCAGCGGCAGGTTGGGCGTGCCGCAGATGCCCATGCCGATCAGCCCGCCCATGCTGGTGCCCACCCAGTCGAGCGTGGCGATGGGCGCTTGCGCGTGAAGCTGCCCGATCATCTGCAGCATGTCGGCCACATAGGTCGGCACCTGGTAGCCCGCGGGGTCGGCCAGCCGGTCGCTGCGGCCCCGCCCCACCACGTCCGGGCAGGCGATGCGCAGCGGCGCCTTCGAGCGGGCCAGCAGGCCCTGCGCCAGCACGTCGAAATCGCGGCCCTGGCGCGACAGGCCGTGCACGCACACGACGACGTGGGGCGCGGCTTCGTCGCCCCACTGCCAGTAAGCCATGCGGTGGCTGCCGGCCGCGTCGCGGCAGGTTACGTAGTTCAGCGTAGGTGCGGCCATGGCAATATCGAGTGGCGGATACTGCTTCGTTCGTTTTCGGATGAGCACCATCCTAAACCAATCGATCCTCCGGAGAACACCCATGCTCAAGGGCAAGACAGCACTCGTCACCGGCTCCACCAGCGGCATCGGCCTCGGCATCGCCAAGGCGCTGGCCCAGCAAGGCGCGAGCATCGTCCTCAACGGCTTCGGCGACGTGGAAGGCCCCAGGGCCGAAGTGGCGAAGCTGGGCGTGAAGGTGGGCTACCACGGTGCCGACATGAGCAAGCCGGCCGAGATCGAGGCCATGATGAAGTACGCCGCCGCCGAGTTCGGGCGCGTGGACATCCTGGTCAACAACGCCGGCATCCAGCACGTGGCGCCGGTGGAGGATTTTCCGCCGGAGAAGTGGGACGCGATCATCGCGATCAACCTCTCGTCGGCCTTCCATGCGAGCCGGCTGGCGATTCCGGCGATGAAGGCGGCGGGCTGGGGGCGGATCATCAACGTGGCTTCGGTGCATGGGCTCGTCGCCTCCGCACAGAAGTCGGCCTACGTCGCTGCGAAGCATGGCCTCGTCGGCCTGACGAAGGTCACGGCTCTCGAACTGGCCACGACCGGCGTCACCTGCAACGCGATCTGCCCCGGCTGGGTGCTGACGCCGCTGGTGCAGAAGCAGGTCGATGCCAAAGCCGAGGCGATGAACCTGTCGAACGAAGAGGCGAAGAAGCTGCTGCTGGCCGAGAAGGAGCCGTCGCTGCAGTTCACGACGCCGGAGGAACTGGGCGGCCTCGCCGTGTTCTTCTGCTCACCCGCCGCGAACAACACGCGCGGCGTGGCGTGGAACATGGATGGGGGCTGGGCGGCGCAGTAATCAATCGTCGAGCTTCAGCTCGTAGGGGTGCGTGAGCTCGAACCGCCCGTCGGCAAGGTCATAGTCCCACCGCTCCACCTTGCACACCCGCGGGATGTCCGGCGCCGGTGACACCCAGCGGATCACGTTCACCGAATTCGGCGAGTTGTGCCGCACCCGCAGGGACAGCGCGGTGCCGGCCTGGATGCAGTACATCGGCCGCTTCGTCTCCTTCACCACCGCGCACACGTCGCTCACGTACGGCAGGTGGATGTGCCCGCCCAGCACCAGGTCGGCCCCGGCCTCGGACCACGCCTTCACAGCGTCGCCACCGCCGTGCAGCCGATCCTTCTCGTCCTCCGGCCGCATCACGCACGCGGGCTGGTGCGTCACCACCACGCGCAGGTGGTCGCGCGGCACCTTGCGCAGCATGTTCGCCACGCGCTCGATCTGCTCGCGTGACACCTCGCCGTCCTTGTGACGCTCGGGCCGGGTGGTGTTCACGCCGATGAAGATCGCATCGGGCAGTTCCAGAACCGGGTTGAGCTCCTCGCCGAAAGCCGCCATGTAGCCGCGATACGGCGCCGCCACGCGCGCGAGCACGTTGTACAGCGGGATGTCATGGTTGCCCGGCAGCGTGAGCCGCTTCGCGATGCCGAGCGAGTCGCAGAACTCGCGCGCCGCGGCGAACTGCGCGCTGCGCGCCCGCTGCGTGATGTCGCCGGAGAGGATGAGCGCATCGAACTTCTGCTCGCGCACGAGCGCGCGCAAGGCCTCGACCACCGGCGGGTCCTCGGTGCCGAAATGCGTGTCCGAAATGTGGAGGACCGTGCTCATTCCACCGGCTTGAGCAGCAGCAAGGGCCGGGGCGAAACGGAGAAGCGCAGTGGCGGCACCATCTGCACTGTCTCACCGTCCGTGGCGGCATGCAGCGTGCCATGGCGCGGCGCGGCCACGGTGAGCGAGCGCAGCGCATGCACATCCACTTCCGGGCTGTCCGCCAACTGGCCGAACACCGCGCGCGCGATCCACCGCAGCTTGGCCCAGCGGCCCGCCGGCCGCGCGACCATCGCGACGAGCCGCCCTTCCCCCACGTGGGACGCGAGCTCGGGCGACACACCCGCCTGCTCCAGCTGCAGCCGGTTGTTGCCGACGAACAGCGTGGGCGTGTGCAGGGACGTGAGGCGCCCGTCGAGCTCCAGCTCGATGTCCAGGTGCCGGCGCCAACCGAGCAGCGTCTTCAGGCCGGAGAGCACCGCCACCCAGCGCCGGCGGCCCAGCCGCTCCTTCATCACCTCGCGGTCCTGCAGCAGCTGCGGGTAGAGCCCGATGCTGCCGTTGACCAGGAACACGCGTTCGTTGAGCAGGCCCACCTGCACGGGCTCCACCTCGGCCCGCAGCAATGCCTTCGCAGCCTCGGCGGGTTCGAGCGGCAGGCCGTTGTCGCGCGCGAAGAGGTTGAAGGTGCCGGTCGCGATCACGCCCAAAGGGCAGGCATGCGCCAGCGCCGCCTGGGCGGCCGCGTTCTGCGTTCCGTCGCCGCCGACCGCGACAAGGGCTCCGCCCGCTTCGCTCGCCAGCCGCGCGGCCTTCTGGCATTCCGCGGCCACTTCGCCGGGGTCGATGCAGACGAAGTGCACCTCTCGGCCGGCTTCGCTGAACACGCGTTCGATGGCCTCGCGCGCTTCCTCGTCCTTCTTGCGGCCCGAGCCGCGATTGAGCACGACGAAGTAGGAGCGCACGGGCTCCTCCGCGCTTTCGGCAATGGCTGTCCTGGGTGCTGGCGCAAGCATCGGGCCAGTATCCGGGCCGGGGGCGCCGCACCCTGTCGGAGGGGGCCTACCGCAGCTGTACGGAACCCGAGACGGTGACGACGACGGAACTCTTGCCCGGCTCCACCGGCACAGGCGCATCGGCGGCCTTCGCCTCCATCGACATCACGGCGCCGCGCATCGGCCGCGGGAAGCCCATGTCGTTGCTGTTCACCGCCACTTCGCGCAGCGTGTAGCCGCTGAAACCGAAGCCCTTGGCCAGCTCCGCGGCGCGCGCCTTGAAGCGCTCGATGGCCTGCGCCTGCGCTTCGGTTTCCACGCGCGCGCGCTGCTCGCGGCTGAGGCTGAAGCCCACGCCCGCCAGCGTCATCGTGTTGATGCGCCCCGCGGCCTGCGTGATGCGCGGGAAGTCGCGGCCTTCGAGGACGAGTTCGGCGGTGCCGTTCCATGCCGCGATGCGGCCGTCGCGGCCATGGCGCGGATAAAGCGAGAAGTTGCCGGTGCGCACGTCCATCTGCCCGGGCTGCGCCGTCTTGCGCGCCTCGTTCAACGCCGCATCGAGCGCGGTCTTCAGCTGGTTCTGCACCGCGGTGGGGTCCGCGCCCTCGCGCGTGACGCTGAGCGTCATCGAGAGCAGGTCCTGCTGCACTTCCACGGTGCCGGTGGCTGAAAGCTGGAGCACGTTCTGCGGGGGCGGCACCTGGGCCAGTGCGGCTGCCGGCGCGAGCACGAGCGCGGCAAGGAGGTTCTTCAAGTTCATGGGTGCCATCCTAGCCAAGCGGCTTTACCCATGCGAAACAAAGTCTTCAACTGAACCCGCACGGAAAGAGTTACAAAGCACGCACCATGAGTGCCTCAGCAATCGCCCTGAACCGCTTCGGCCTGGGCGCGCGGCCCGACGAGCCGCCGCCGGCCGACCCGCAGCGCTGGCTGCTTTCGCAGTTCGACCGCTACGAGGCCCTGCCCGCACCGTGGCAGGCGCGCGCCCGCACGCCCGCGCTCGTGGAGGTGTGGCTCGCACAGCAGCGCGCCGTGCGCCGCGCGCCGCCGGGCGAGCGCGCCGGCATCCGCGAGGCGTACGTGCGCCAGGGACGCGACGAGTACGTGTCCGCCGTGGGCGCGCGCGCGACGAGCGCGCTGCAGGCGAGCGCGCCTTTCGTCGAGCGGCTCGTGCACTTCTGGTCCAACCACTTCGCGGTGTCCGTCGACAAGCTCGCGGTCATCGGCATGGCCGGCAGCTTCGAGGCGGACGCGATCCGCCCGCACGTGCTGGGCCGCTTCGAGGACATGCTGCTTGCCGTCGTGCAGCACCCGGCGATGCTGCTGTTCCTCGACCAGGCGCAGTCGGTCGGGCCCACGAGCTTCTTTGCGATGCGCGGCGGCGGCGGCGGTGCCGAGGGCCAGCAGAACCGCCGCGGCCTCAACGAGAACCTCGCGCGCGAGATCCTCGAGCTGCACACGATGGGCGTTCGCAGCGGCTACACGCAGCAGGACGTGACCGAGTTCGCGCGCGCGCTCACCGGCTGGACGCTGCCGGGCGACGGTTTCCCGGGCGCGGCCGGCACGCCCACCTTCCGCTTCGTGCCTGCCCTGCACGAACCCGGCGCGCGCACGGTGCTGGGCCGCACCTATGCCGAGGGCGGCGAGCAGCAGGCGCGCGCGATCCTGCACGACCTCGTCACCTCGCAGGCCACGGCGCGCCACGTCGCGAGCAAGCTGGCGCGGCACTTCGTCGCCGACGAGCCGCCGCCCGCGCTGGTGCAGCGGCTGGCCGATACCTTCGCGCGCACGGGCGGCGACCTGCCCAGTGTCTATCGCGAGCTTGTGACTGCGCGCGAAGCCTGGCAGGCCACCGCCGCGAAATTCAAGTCGCCGTGGGACTGGGGCGTCTCCAGCCTGCGCGCGCTCGGCCGGCAGGAGCTCACGCCGATGCAGGCCACCACCCTGATGAACCAGCTCGGCCAGCCGGTCTGGCGGCCCGGTTCGCCCGCCGGCTACGCCGACATCGCCGCAACATGGGCCGCGCCGGACGCGCTGCTGCGGCGCGTGGAAGTGGCGCAGCGCGTCGCGTCGCAAGCCGGCGACGCCGTCGATGCGCGCGCGCTCGCGCCCCGCGTGCTGCCCGGCACGCTGAGCGAAGCCACCGCCGGCGCCATCGCCCGCGCGGAAAGCGCAAGCACCGCGACCGCGCTGCTGCTGGTGTCCCCCGAGTTCCTGAGGAGATGAGCATGAGCCTCGACCGACGCAGCTTCCTGGGCACGGCGGCCATCTTCGCGGCGCCTCGCGTGCTGTTCGCGCAGGCCGCCACCGAAAGGCGTTTCGTCTTCATCATCCAGCGCGGGGGCGCGGACGGGCTCAACACCGTCGTGCCGTACGCCGAACCCGCCTATTCAAGGGCGCGCGGCGCGCTTGCGATCGACCCGGCCGCGGCGCTCAAGCTCGATGGCAGCTTCGCGCTGCACCCGTCGCTCGTCGAGTTGCACAGGCTCTACGGCGCGGGCCAGGCGAGTTTCTTCCACGCCGTTGCATCACCCTACCGCGACCGCTCGCACTTCGACGGGCAGAACGTGCTGGAAACAGGCGGCAGCGCCCCTTATCAATTGAAGGACGGCTGGATGAACCGCCTCGTGGGCATGCTGCCGCGCGGCGGCAAGCAGCCCATCGCCTTCTCGCCCGCGGTGCCGATGGCGCTGCGCGGCTCGCTCGAGGTCACGACGTACGCGCCCACGGCGCTGCCGCGGGCCAGCGACGACCTGCTGACACGTGTCGACCAGCTCTATGCGAAGGACGCGCAGCTGCATGCGCTGTGGTCGTCGGCACTCGAAGCGCGCGAGATGGCGGGGGGCATGGCCGGCGGTGGCGGCGCCCGGCAGGATGCCGCGGCGCTCGGCCGCATGGCCGCGAGCTTCCTCGCGCGGCCGGACGGCCCGCGCCTGGCGATGATCGAAACGAACGGCTGGGACACGCACACCGGCCAGAACGGCCGGCTCGCGGCGCAGCTGCGCGGCCTCGACAACCTCGTCGCGGCCTTGCGCGAGAACCTCGGCGCGGCGTGGGCGCAGACCACGTTGCTCATCGCGACGGAGTTCGGCCGCACGGTGGCCGCCAACGGCACCGGCGGAACGGACCACGGCACCGCATCGGTCGCGATGCTCGCGGGTGGCGCAGTCCAGCACGGCCGCATCGTCGCCGACTGGCCCGGTCTGGAATCGGCGAACCTCTACGAAGGCCGCGACCTCAAGCCCACGCTGGCGCTCGACGCCCTCGTCGCTTCGGTGTGCTCCCAAGCGTTCGGCCTGGACCCGGAGCGCACATCGCGTGCACTCTTCCCCGGTGCCGTGCATGCGAAGGCCCTCCCCCAGCTCCTACGCAGCTGAACAGTCGCCAAATGCCTGCTACAGGCCCGCTTCGGCGGGTTCCCAGCGGCCGCAAAACTTGTAACAGTGTGTCATGGTGCCCGTTTTCGGGCGCACGAAAGGTGACAAGCGCTTCAGAATCGGCGCTGTTACAAATTCAGTTGGGAGCACTATGACTCAAGCTACGGCCCGAACCGACAAGATCCTCGTGGTGGACGACGACGCGCGGATCCGTGACCTGCTGCGCCGTTACCTCACCCAGGAAGGGTTCGAGGTCATCCTTGCCGAGGACGGCAAGGCGCTCAACCGGCTGATGCTCCGTGAAACGGCCGACCTGATCGTGCTCGACCTCATGATGCCCGGCGAGGACGGCCTGTCGATCTGCCGGCGCCTGCGCGCCGCGAACGACCGCACCCCCATCATCATGCTCACCGCCAAGGGCGAGGACGTGGACCGCATCGTCGGCCTCGAAGTCGGCGCCGACGACTACCTCGGCAAGCCCTTCAACCCCCGCGAGCTGCTGGCCCGCGTGCATGCCGTGCTGCGCCGCCGCCCCGCGCAGGAAGCGCCGGGCGCGCCCTCTTCCGACAACGAGGTGGTCACCTTCGGCCCGTTCGCCTTCGATCTGGGCGCGCGCACGCTGCGCAAGAACGGCGAGGAGCTGCCGCTGACCACGGGTGAGTTCGCCATGCTCAAGGCGCTGGTGCGCCACCCGCGCCAGCCGCTGTCGCGCGAGAAGCTGGCCCAGCTGGCCCGCGGCCGCGAGTTCGAGCCCTTCGACCGCAGCCTCGACGTGCAGGTGTCGCGCCTGCGCAAGCTCATCGAGGCCGACCCGGCATCGCCGCGCTACATCCAGACGGTCTGGGGCGTGGGCTACGTGTTCGTCCCCGATGGTGCAGGCTGACCCCGGGGATAAACTGGGGCCGTGATCAGAGGCGTGACCCAAAGCATCGAGGCGACCGGACCGGTACCGCTCGAAACCGCGCCCGCGCCACTGGAGCTGCGCCCGCGCGTGGGGCTGTCGCTCTTCTGGCGCACCTTCTTCCTGCTGTCGCTGCTGCTCGTGGGCAGCATCGTGGCGTGGCTGCAGACGTTCCGCCAGCTGGAGTTCGAGCCGCGCGCCGTGCAGACCGCGCAGCAGATCGCATCCCTCGTCAACCTCAGCCGCGCGGCGCTCGTCCACGCGGACCCGATCGCGCGCGTGTCGTTGATCAAGACGCTGGCCGACCAGGAAGGCGTGCGGATCGTCCCGCGCGAGCCGACCGACAAGTTCGACCCGCTTTCGGCCAGCGCGCTGGACCGCCGCATCCTCGACGAACTCGTCGCGCGCCTGGGCAACGGCGCTCAGATGGCTAGCGCGGTCAACGGCGAGAAGGGGCTGTGGATCGGTTTTCGCATCGAGCAGGACCAGTACTGGATGCTCATGGACCGCAACCGCTTTTCCAACGTGGGCGGGCGGACCTGGCTGGTGTGGCTGATCACCGCGGCGGGCTTGTCGCTGGCGGGCGCTGCGGTCATTGCAAGGCTGATCAACCGGCCCTTGAAGCAACTCTCGTTCGCGGCAAGCCGCGTGCGCGACGGTGACTTCGACGCCAGCCGGCTCGACGAGAAGGCCGTCACCTCCGAGATCCGCGAGGTCAACATCGGCTTCAACCGCATGGCGCAGCAGCTGGCCAAGATCGAGCAGGACCGCGCCGTCATGCTGGCCGGCATCTCGCACGACCTGCGCACGCCGCTGGCGCGCCTGCGCCTGGAAACCGAGATGAGCGTGGCCGACGCCGACGCGCGCGAGCACATGGCGGCGGACATCGACCAGCTGGACAAGATCATCGACAAGTTCCTCGACTACGCGCGGCCGGACCATGCGGAGCTCAAGCCCGTGTGCCTGAACGACGTGATCGAGGCCTGCATCTACGCCATCCAGGACCAGGGCGACATCCGCGTCAACCTCGACATCGGCAAGAACCTCTACGTGATGGCCGACGAGGTGGAACTCGCGCGCGTCATCGCCAACCTGCTGGAGAACGCGCGCCGCTACGGCAAGACGCCCGAGACCGGCATCGCGGTCGTCGACATCAGCGCCAAGGCGCGCAACGAGTGGGTGCTGCTGAAGGTTCGCGACCACGGCATGGGCGTGTCGCCCGAGGCCCTGCCCAACCTCGTGAAACCGTTCTTCCGTGGCGACGCCGCCCGCACGGCGGCCACCGGTGCCGGCCTGGGCCTGGCCATCGTCGACAAGACGGTACAGCGCATGGGCGGCATCTTCGCGCTGGCCAACACCACGTCGGGCGGGCTGGCGGCGCACATCAAGCTGCAGAAGCCGAAAGCCATGCCTCCGGTGCCGGGAGGCGGCGACCCGTGGCCTCGCATGCGCGAGGCGGAAGAACAGGCGGGCTAGCGTTTCGCCGCCGGGCCGCCCCAAGGCGAAACAGCCCCCTCGGGGGGCAGCGATCCTCGCGAAGCGGGGAGCGTGGGGGCTAACAGTTCATTTCCAGAGGCGCGACGCGAGGAAGCTCGATTGCACGTCGGGCTGCATCGCGCGCTTCCGGGCCGCACGCACCACCACGACGAGGCAGCACACGGCCATCACGAGGATGTCGCCCAGCCAGAAAGCGATGGGCACCTGCACCTGCATCCAGCGGAAGCCGGAGGCGAGCGACACGACGACCAGCACCACGAAAATCGCCAGCACGGCCAGCGACTTCGGCGCGACGAACTGGCGCATCAACGCCAGCGTGCCCAGGTTGATGCCCAAGCCGAAAGCGACGAGCACCCAACGCCGCGGGGACGCCAGCTCGCCGATGGCGCCATCCATCGTGCTCGCGCTCACGGCCACGGCACAAAGCAGCGCGAACAGTGCCGCGCCCACCGCGATGAAGATCCGCCCTTCGGCGGTGGCCTCACGCACGGCCGTGGAGCAAGACTACCGCTCTCGCTTCGATGCCCTGGCCCTGGCCCACGGGCCCCAGTTTCTCCGCCGTCTTCGCTTTCACGTTCACCTGTGCCTCCTGCAGGCCCAGCGCCTGCGCGATCCTGGCGCGCATCGCGGGGATGTGCGGCGCCAGTTTCGGCGCCTGCGCGATGATCGTACTGTCCACGTTGGCGATTTGCCAGCCGTTTTCCCCTATCCGTCGCGCCGCTTCCACGAGCAGGGCCATCGAATCGGCCCCGCGGAAGCTTTCGTCGGTGTCCGGGAAGTGCCGGCCGATATCCCCCAGGCCGGCCCCGCCGAAGAGCGCGTCCGTGATGGCATGCAGCAAGGCGTCCGCGTCGGAGTGACCGAGCAGCCCCTTGTCGAACGGGATCTCCACGCCCCCCAGCACCAGCTTGCGCCCCGGGACGAGCGCGTGGACATCCCAGCCTTCGCCAATACGCAGCTGCATGGCTAGCGGCGCGACTTCAACACGGCCTCGGCCATCGCGAAGTCGTCCGGGTAAGTCACCTTGAAGTTGTGCGCCCCGGCCTCCACGAGCAGGGGCTTGAGCCCCATCTTCTCGATGGCGCTGGCTTCGTCGGTGGCGCTGTCGCCCGCGCCCTCAAGCGCATGCCGCAGCATGCCCAGGCGGAACATCTGCGGGGTCTGCGCCAGCCACTTGCCATTGCGCTCGATCGTCTCCACCGCGCGGCCGTCACGTTCCACCTTCAGCGTGTCCGGCAGCGGGTGCGCGAGCAAGCCGCCGACCTCGTCGCCCACGCAGGCGTCGATGAGGCGGTTGATCAAATCGGGCGTGATGAGGCAGCGCGCGGCGTCGTGCACCAGCACCCAGTCGTTGTCGACCGCGCCGACGCGGCGCAGCTCGCGCAGGCCGTTGGCCACGCTTTGCGCGCGCGTGGCACCGCCCACCGGCACGACGAGCGCCGACGTACTGGGGTTTCGCTCGAAGAAGCCGTCGCCCTCGGCCACCACCACCAACGTGCGCGCGATGCGCTTGACGCCCGCGAACGCCGACAGCGTGTGCCACACCATGGGCTGGCCGGCGACCCGTTCATATTGCTTCGGGCCGGTGGTGCCGGCGCGCGTGCCGTGCCCCGCGCACGGGATGAGCGCGAAGAAACGGGAATTCGTTGCTGAGTCCACCATATCTTTCAAGCCATTCTAGAATCGCTGCACACCCCCCGCCAGTTGGCCGAGGGGTGTTTGCATTTTCATGGAACTCCCCAAGCTTTCCCCCGGCAAACGCTTTACCCTGCCCCGCCCCGTGGGTTCAGCCGACGCGCTGTTGCTTTCGCGCCTCGGCGAGCGCGACAAGCAGCAGAAGAAGTTGACGGCCATCATCGCGGCCGACGCCACGGACGCGCAGCGGCTGCTCGAAGAGATTGCATTTTTCGCGCCCGACTTGCGCTGCGCGCTCTTCCCCGACTGGGAAACGCTGCCGTACGACCAGTTTTCGCCGCACCAGGACCTCATCAGCGAACGCCTCGCGACACTGTGGCGCATCCTGCAGCGTGAAGCCGATGTCGTGGTGGTCCCTGCCACCACCGCGCTCTACCGCGTCGCACCGCCGAGTTTCCTCGCGCGCTACACCTTCCACTTTGCGGTGCGGCAAAAGCTCGACGAGGCGCGGCTGAAGGCCCAGCTGACGCTCGCCGGCTACAACCACGTCACGCAAGTGGTCAGCCCCGGTGAGTACGCGGTGCGCGGCGGCCTCATCGACCTGTACCCGATGGGCTCGACGGTGCCCTACCGCGTGGACCTGTTCGACGATGAGGTCGATTCGATCCGCACCTTCGACCCCGACTCGCAGCGCAGCCTGTTTCCGGTGCCCGAGGTTCGCCTCCTGCCCGGCCGCGAGTTCCCGATGGACGACGACGCGCGCGCCAAGTTCCGCAGCCGCTGGCGCGAGCTGCTGGAGGGCGACCCGACCAAGAGCCGCATCTACAAGGACATGGGCAACGGCGTGGCCACGGCGGGCATCGAGTACTACCTGCCGCTGTTCTTCGAAGAGCCGGCCACGGTGTTCGACTACTTCGGCGAAGACGCGACCGTGGTGTTGCACGGCGACCTGGAGCCCGCGTTCCAGCGCTTCTGGCAGGACACGAAGGACCGCTACCGCCTCGTGCAGGGCGACCCCGAGCGGCCCGTGCTGCCGCCCGATGCGCTCTTCCTCTCCGCCGAGCAGTTCTACACGCGCGCGAACTCGCACGCGCAGCTCGCGTTGCGCGCGGGCGTGGAGGACGTGGACCACAACCCGTGGTTCGCCAAGCTCGACGACGTGTCGGTGGTGCGCGGCGCGGAAGACCCGCTCGCGCGCCTGAAGCAGTACGCCGCGAACACGCAGCACCGGTTGCTGCTGCTCGCCGAAAGCGAAGGCCGGCGCGAGAGCCTGCTGGACTTCCTGCGCGCGAGCCACCTGGCGCCCCCTTCGTTCGACACGCTCACCGAGTTCCAGGCGTCCGAAGAAAAGATCGGCATCGCGAGCGCGCCGCTGGCCACCGGCTTCAGCTGGGTCGAGCAGGCGATCGACTTCATCACCGAGACCGAGCTCTTCGCCGCCACGCCCACCACGCGCCGGCGCAAGAAGCAGGAGCAGGTCAGCGACGTCGATGCGCTGATCAAGGACCTGTCGGAGCTGAACATCGGCGACCCCGTCGTGCATGCCGCGCACGGAATCGGCCGCTACCAGGGCCTCGTGAACCTCGACCTCGGCCAGGGCAACACCGAGTTCCTGCACCTGCAGTACGCCGACAAGGCGACGCTGTACGTGCCGGTGAGCCAGCTGCATTTGATCAGCCGCTACACCGGCGTGGGCGCGGACGAGGCGCCGCTGCACAAGCTGGGTTCGGGCCAGTGGGAGAAGGCCAAGCGCAAGGCGGCCGAGCAGGTGCGCGACACCGCGGCCGAGTTGTTGAACCTGTACGCGCGCCGCGCCGCGCGGCAAGGCCACGCCTTCCGCTTCACGCCGCAGGACTACGAGCAGTTCGCCAACGACTTCGGCTTCGAGGAGACGCCGGACCAGAACGCGGCCATCCACGCTGTCATCCAGGACATGGTGTCGCCGCACCCGATGGACCGCCTCGTGTGCGGCGACGTGGGCTTCGGCAAGACCGAGGTGGCGCTGCGCGCGGCGTTCATCGCGGTCACCGGCGGCAAGCAGGTGGCTTTCCTCGCGCCGACCACGCTGCTGGCGGAGCAGCATTACCAGACGCTGGTGGACCGCTTCTCCAAGTGGCCGGTGAAGGTGGCGGAGATGAGCCGCTTCCGCTCCACCAAGGAGATCAACGCCGCGCTGAAGGGTCTGGAGGACGGCAGCATCGACATCGTGGTCGGCACGCACAAGCTGCTGTCCCAGTCCACGAAGTTCAAGAACCTGGGCCTCTTGATCATCGACGAGGAGCACCGCTTCGGCGTGCGCCACAAGGAAGCGATCAAGGCGATGCGCGCGGAAGTCGACGTGCTCACGCTCACGGCGACGCCGATCCCGCGCACGCTGGGCATGGCGCTCGAAGGCCTGCGCGACCTCTCCGTCATTGCCACCGCGCCGCAGCGGCGCCTGGCGATCAAGACGTTCGTCCGCAATGAAGGCAGCGGCGTGATCCGCGAGGCCGTGCTGCGCGAGCTCAAGCGCGGCGGCCAGGTCTACTTCCTGCACAACGAGGTGGAGACCATCGAGAACCGCAGGCAGTCGCTGGAGCAGCTGCTGCCCGAGGCGCGCATCGCCGTCGCGCACGGCCAGATGCCCGAGCGGCAGCTGGAGCATGTCATGCGCGACTTCGTGGCGCAGCGCTTCAACGTGCTGCTGTGCTCCACGATCATCGAGACCGGCATCGACGTGCCGACGGCCAACACCATCGTGATCGCGCGCGCCGACAAGTTCGGGCTGGCGCAGCTGCACCAGCTGCGCGGGCGCGTCGGCCGCTCGCACCACCAGGCGTATGCCTACCTCATGGTCCCCGACGTCGAGGGCCTGACCAAACAGGCCGCGCAGCGCCTCGAAGCGATCCAGCAGATGGAGGAGCTCGGCTCCGGCTTCTACCTCGCGATGCACGACCTCGAGATCCGCGGCGCGGGCGAGGTGCTCGGCGAGAACCAGAGCGGCAACATGCTGGAGGTCGGCTTCCAGCTTTACAACGAGATGCTGTCCGAAGCGGTGAAGTCGCTCAAGGCCGGCAAGGAGCCGGACCTGCTGGCGCCGCTGTCGGTCACGACCGAGATCAACCTGCATGCGCCCGCCCTGCTCCCCGACGACTATTGCGGCGACGTGCACCTGCGCCTGTCGTTCTACAAGAAGCTTGCGACCGCGAAGAACGAGGACCAGATCGACCGCTTGCTCGAGGAGATCGTCGACCGCTTCGGCAAGCTGCCGCCGCAGGCGCAGACGCTGATCGACGTGCACCGGCTGCGCGTGCTGGCGCGTCCCTATGGCGTGGTGAAGGTCGACGCCGCGCCGACGGTGATCAACATCGCCTTCAATCATAACCCGCCGGTGGAGCCGCTGGCCATCATCCAGCTGGTGCAGAAGAACAAGCACATCAAGCTGGCCGGCAACGACAAGTTGCGCATCGAGAAGTCGCTCGTCGAGGTCAAGGACCGGGCGCAGATGGTGCGGGACGTGCTGCGGTCGCTGGGGACGCCGAAGGTTGCGGAGCCGGCCTAGGAGCCTGGAGCGCGCGACGCAGTGTTCCGTCGACCAGGGCGACAGTGGAAACGAACCCAGGCTCATCGACCGACAGCGAATCGATCAGCTTGTTCGCCTTGGGCGATTGCTTCGGGTCGTCCTGCGCGATGTAGCGCGCGAGAACGTTGGTGTCGAGGCCGATCACCGCGCCGACGAGCCGCGCGCCGCTATTGCGGCGTTCATGGCCGCGATCGAGACGCGCTTGCGCTTGCCGAACAGACCCTTCAGTTCAGAAACGTCGCGCGTGGCAGCGACGATCTCGAACCGGCCGGGTTCGACTTCGATGAATATCCGGGCGCCTGCGCGGCGGCGGCGATACCGCACGCGAGGAGAAGCAGCAGCGCCGCCCGCTTCAAGCCGCGTCCCACGCCGCGTGGAAGCCGAACGGCACCACCTGCGGCAGGTGCAGCGTCGCCCTCGCCTGCATCGAAGCCGGGTCCACCACCGCAACCACGGAGCCGGTGTCGTCGTCCGCGAGGGTCGGCACGAGCAGCACACCGTCCTCCTCCTCGGTCGAGCCCGGCCAGTCGACGAACAGCGGCTCCAGCTGCGCGGCATTCGGCCGCTGGTAGGTGCCGCACACCTGCTTCGCGTCGAGGTCCACTTTCACGGTGCGGTCCAGCGACGGGTTGCGGCGCTGCGGGTCGGCGCCGGCCAGCCACGCATACCGCGCGCGCTTGTTGGTCCAGTAAGCGCCGTGCACCATGGGCAGGTCGACGTCGGGCACGAACACCTCCGGCTCGGCGCTCCCCTTGCCCGCCTGCAGCCGGTAGCGCGCGATCGACGCGACGACGTCCAATGGCTTGCCGCCCCGCAGCCGCTCGAGCGTGAGCATGCCGAAGATCGACGGCTCGGTGTTGCACAGCTCCAGCACGATGTCCGTGCCGTCGTCATAGGCCTGCACGGCGTGAAAGGCCACCATCGGCGGCACATCCCAGCTGCGGATGCTGCCGTCCGCCCGCGACACGGCCACGATGCGCGAGCCGGCTTCGGGCGTCCACGTGAAATTGTCGATGTAGGAGTTGCCGGTGAAGATGAATTTCAGCGGCTGCGCGCGCAGCGCGGTCTCCCACACCAGCACGTGCGTGGGCGTGAGCGCCAGTGCGTGCAGGTAGCCGGACTTCGGCACGGTCCAGCGGCCCACCACCTCGCGCTGCAGGCTGCCGGGCCGCACGCGGAACACCTTGTACGTGCACTTCGGCCCGAGCTCCACGCCGACGTTCCAGTAGTTGCCGTCGGCGTCGTTGATGCCGTGCGCGGACATCAGGTGCAGCTTCTCCTTGTCGGTGAAGTTCACATGGCCCTGCGTCTCCAGCGTCACGGGGTCGAAGGCCGTCACGAACGGCGTCTCCGTCTGCGCCACCCATTGCCCGCCGATGCGCGCCATGGCCACGGCGGTGTTGTCCGTGATGCGCTCCTTGCCGATGCGGCCGAAGAAGCCCAGCGGGTCCGGCGTGGCGAAGCCGGGCAGCGCCGGCTTGCGGGCCGCAACGCTCGCCCGGTAGTCCGCCGTCTGCTGGAAGCGGCTGCGGTAGCGCACGCCGTTGGCATCGATGCTCACGCGATGCATCATCGCCAGCCCGTCGAACCAGTGCTTGTAGCCGCCCTCGGGGAGGTCCCACAGCGCCGGCCCGTTGAGCAGCAACCCGCCGCGCAGCCAGCCAGGCAACTCGCCGCGCACCTCCACCGACGCTTCGTCGATCTCGCGCGCGCCGCTGTGGTAGCCGCGCAGGCGGCCCGGTGCGGCGACGGCTCGGGTTTCGCTGGGTGTGATCGCGGTCATGTCGCGCCCCTTCCTCGTGATGGGATGCCGTCTATACGGGCGGCGGCCATCATCGGATGCACCCGCCTTGCCGTCAATCAGGCGCGACGAGCCTCACCGTGGGGAAGTAGCTCTCGTAGCGCCGCACGTCCCGCGTCAGCACGGCCCAGCCCTCCACCGCGGCCTGCGCACCGATGAAGAAGTCGGCCAGGACGTTCACCTTGTTGCCGCCCTGGCGGCGATATTTGAGGAAAGCCTTGCCGGCCAGGAACAGCGCCGGCCGGGAGATCTGCTCGACGGGCAGTTCCAGGGCGGCCAGCACGTCGTCGAGGACTTCGACCATGCTGAACGCGAGCGAAAGTTCGGAGTAGATGACGGGGTTGATCACGAGGCGGTGGACCTGGGCCTGGGCACGCAACTGCGCCAGGGACCACTCGGCCCAGTCCGGGTCGTTCTCGAATACGTCGACCAGGACGTTCGTGTCGACCAGCACCGTGCCGCCGGCCGCGAGCCGCGGGCGCTCAGCCACGCAGGAGCGCCATGAGGTCCTGCGTGCGCCATTTCACATCGGCCTTGCCGCGCGCTGCTTCGAAGCGATCGGCAGGCGCCTTGCGCGACTTCCCGCGCGCCGGCGCCACCTTGTGCAGCACGACGTCCCCTTCGCGGTTCACGGCGAAGTCGACAGACGTGCCGGGCGCGAGCCCCAGCTCGTCGCGGATGCGCTTGGGGATGGTCACCTGCCCCTTCACTGTCAGTTGGGTCGACACGGCTGTGCTCCGAGTGGAAGTCTTACTGGATTCTAGCGCGGTAATACCTGAGACAATCAGGCCATGAGCCACGTCACAGAATACGCCCCCGGCCTCGTCATCCAGGGCTTCACCCCGCCCCTCGATCTGTCCGATTTCAAGCTCATCGCGTTCGACATGGACTCCACGCTGATCAACATCGAGTGCGTGGACGAGATCGCCGACGCCGCGGGCCGCAAGGAGGAAGTGGCGGCCATCACCGAGGCCGCGATGCGCGGCGAGATCGCCGACTACAAGGAGAGCCTGCGCAAGCGCGTGGCGCTGCTGCGCGGCGTGACCGTGGCGGACATGGAGCAGGTCTACACCGAGCGCCTGCAGCTCAACCCCGGCGCCGAAACGCTCGTGAAGGCGTGCAAGGCCGCCGGCATGAAGGTGCTGCTGGTCTCGGGCGGCTTCACCTTCTTCACCGACCGCATCCGCGACCGCCTCGGCATCGACTACACGCGCTCGAACGTGCTGGAGATCAAGTCCGGCGTCAATTGCGGCGAGCTCACCGGCCGCATGGTCGACCAGGAATGGGGCGACATCTGCGACGGCGCCGAAAAACGCAAGATGCTGCTCGAGACCTGCGCGAAGCTGGGCATCCCGCCGAAGCAGGCCATCGCGGTGGGCGACGGCGCGAACGACCTGCCGATGATGGGAGAGGCGGGGCTGTCGGTGGCATACCACGCCAAGCCGAAAGTGCGCGAGCAGGCGATGGTGGCGATCAACTCGGGCGGGCTGGACCGGCTGCTCGAGGTCGTGCGGCCCTAGCAGCCCGGACCGCAGACTTCAGTCTGGCCGGCAGGCAGGCAGGCCGTCCCGACAATGCGGGCTCCTCCACCCCCTGCCCGCCATGCAACCCTTCAGCCCGAACACCGCCGCCAGCGTCCGACGCGCCAGTGCAGCGCATCTGGCCGCCGCACTCGCGCCGGTCTCGCCCGAGGACAACCCCGGGTGGAGCTCGCTGATCGGCGAACTCGACGCCGCCCTCGCGCAGGTCGACCGTGACCCCAACGCGCTGGACGCGTGCCTCTGGGCCTTCCCCGGGCGGGCGCGCGAGCTTCAACAGAACGACTGGTCGTTCCAGCTCGCGGACACGCTCGTCGCTCGCGCCCTGCACCCGACGGTGCTGCGCTCGGCGGCCGGCCACGCGATCCTGGAGGTGCTGCGCAAGAACTACAACAAGATGCCCAGCACGTCGCGCGACCGGTTGATGGCCATGCTCACGTCGCATACGCCGCGGGTGCCGTCTTCCGCAGTCGCACGCGCCCTTGCGGTCAAGCTGGTCAAGCACCATCGGGGCGATGCCATCGACGTCTTCCGCCACTGGGCCGCCGCGTCCAGCGCAACGCCCGAAGGCCACCCGGACCGCGAAGGCCTGGCGCACATGGCGGTGCTGGGCGCGATGGCCGTTGGCGACCTGCATTTGCCGGCCGCGGACTCGTCCGGACCGGTGCAGCGGGCGACGCCATCGTTCGTGCTTGCAAGAATGCGCGTCGGCCTGCCTTCCGAGCGTGTATGCGCGCTGGTGAACGCCGGGAACCCCCTGGAAGACAAGCGCCTGCGCCTTGCCACGAGCGTCGTGCGCATCGCCGGCCCGCAGGACCTGCAGGCCGCCTGCAACGTGGCATTCCGCGTCATCGAACAGGGCACGCCCGAGACCCGGCAGGCCACTTTGGCCGACCTGCCGGCCGCGCTCGCCGATGCATGCCGGGGCCGCTCGCCCTGGCCGCGGGCTGCCTTCGACGCCTGTGGTGCCGTGCTGATGACCCCCAGGCTCGCGTGCACCCCGGAAGCCGCGGCATTCGCCAACCTGCTGACGGACCACTTCGACGAGCTGGCGCCGCGCCAGCGCGATGCCCTGCGCGAGCTGCTGGCGCGATTGGCGCAATACGACCTGCCGCCGGGCACGCAAGCCGCCACCACCCGCCTCACTCGAATGCTGGAGCCTTGCTCGCGGGTCGATGAGTGCCTGGCGGCACTTGCCCACCCCGAGCTGGGGCCGGCGCAGCCGGTGGTCGAGGAGCTCGCCGAGAGTGCGACGTTCCTGTCGCGTGCGCAGAAGTCCCGCCTGCTCGCCACGCTGCAGCGGCAAGCAGGCACGTACCTGGCCCACGAGCTGCAGCTCGAGGTGGCCCGGCTCGTCGTGCGCTGTTTCCCGCAGCAGGAAGCCGGCGCTTTCTTCGGGGCGGAGATTCCCGCCGGGCTGGCAGCCGCCGGCCAGTGGTTCCTGGCCAAGCGCTACGCTGTGGACTTGCCGCGTGGCGATGCTTTCAACATGGCGGCGTACGCCATCGAAGAGGACGCTTGCGCTCTTCGCAGCGAATTGCTCCAACCCCGGCCGGTGCTGGAGACTGTGCGGCTCTGCCTGGACGCCGTGCTGCGCAACGAATGCCGCATGGGCGCGACGCATCACAACGTGCTTGACTTTGCCGGCAGCAGCCACCGGGTGTTCGCCGACCGGCTGGCGGAACTGCTGGCGGAACTGCCTCCGCAGTTGCGTACGCTGGCAGCGCGCAATGCCAGGATGACGGGCGCGCTCCTGGCGCAAGAGCCCGCACTGGCTTCAGGGCTCCATCTGGTCACGGCGAACCTGGCGCCCGGCGACGCCCCGGTGCGCATCCACGTGCCCGAGCGCCCGTAGCCGCGCGCCTGCCCGGCGCTCATGCGCGTCGAGCTCACCCGGGCAGTCGCACGATGAACTCCGTCCCCCGCCCCACGGCACTTTCCACCTCGATGCTCCCGCGGTGCATCTCCACCGCGTTCTTCACGATCGCCAGCCCCAGCCCCGTGCCGGGGATGTTGCCGACGTTGCTCGCGCGGTGGAACGACTCGAAGAGGTGCGGCACTTCGTCCGCGGGGATGCCGATGCCTTCATCGCGCACGCGGAACACCGTCTGCCCGTCTTCGAGCGACACCTCGAACCGAACCTCGCCCCCGCCCGGCGAATACTTGATCGCATTCGACAGCAGGTTGCCGAAGATGTGCCGCAGCAGCTTCTCGTCGTAGCTGCCCTCGCCCACGCCGGGCCCCCAGTGCAGCGTCACGTTGCACTGGCCCTCGGGGTGCTGCGCGCGCGCTTCGTCGACGAGCTGGCGGCACAGCGCGGGCAGGTCCAGCCGCTTCGGCTCGTACTCCAGCATCTGCGCATCGGCCTTTCCGAGCAGCAGCACGCGGTCCATCATGCGCGACATGCGCTGCACGCCGTCGGCGATGCTGCCCAGCACCTCCAGCCGCTCCTGCTGCGGCAGGCGGTCGCCGTAGTGCCGCAGCAGCTCCTCGGCCGACAGGATGGCCGCCAGCGGCGTGCGGAATTCGTGGCTGGTCATCGCCACGAAGCGTGAGCGCAGCTCGTTGAGCGCCTTCTGCTGCTCCAGCGCCTCGCGGATGTCCGCCTCGGACTTCTTGCGTTCGGTGATGTCGAGGAAAGTCCAGATGACGCCCGAGTCGGGGTCGTTGGGCCGCACGCAGCTGCCGCCCATCTCCACCCAGAACAGCTCGCCGCTGCGGCGCTTGAGCTGCATCTCGCAGTTGTAGGAGTTCGTTGCGATGAGCGAGGCGCGCGCGACCTCGCCGAACTGTTCCCACGCCTCTTCGCTCGAATGGATGTAGTTGGAAGGCTGCCCGATCAGGATCTGCCGCGGGTAGCCGAGCATCTGCGCGAACTTCTCGTTCACCCACTCGTGGCGCCGGTTCACCGAAAGCACGATGCCGACCACCGCGTTGTTCAGGATCGCCTCTCGCTCCGACGATGTCTTCTGAAGCTGCTCTTCCAGCTCCTTGCGGCGCGTGATGTTCATCACCACCCACACCGTGCCCTGGCTCAGGTCGAGCCGGCTGACGGCCTTGCCGGACAGCGAGACCCAGATGCGCGAGCCGTCCACGCGCTGCATCTGCAGCTCGGTCTCGTAGATCTCGCCGCGCGCCACCGCATGCGCCACCGCCGCACCCACGCGCAGGTAGTCCTCGCGCGAGGTGTAGAACGGCTCCATCGAGTGCACGTTCTTGCCGCTGGTGCCGAAGATGTCCATCATCGCCTTGTTGGCCCAGCGGAAGCGCCCGGCCGGCGTGAGGAAGGCGATGCCGACGATGGAGCTCTCGAGGATGATCTCGCGCTCCTCCAGCACCGTGCGCAGGCGCCCCTGCGACTCCTTCAGCGCCTCCACCATCGCGTGCTCCGCGGCGATGCGCGCCTGCGCCTGTTCCTTGAAGCGGCGCGCCACGTTGATGCGGTCGGCCAGCGCGAAGGACAGCAGCACCATCTCCAGCCCGGAGCCGATCAGCAGCGCGTTCGACGTGACCGGGTTCGACGGGATCACGCCCGTGTTGTGCAGCGCGAGCGTGACCACCCCTGCCAGCAGCACGGCCCACGCGGTGAAGAAGTGCTTCGCGCCCGCGAACTCGCGGCGGATGCTCTCGTAGGCGATGGCCGCCATCGTCACCACGCCGACCACCGCCAGCACGGTGATCATGTACGACGAATAGCGATACGGCAGCGCGAGCGCGACGACGAGGCACAGCACCCAGCCGGCCATCTGCGCGAGCATCAGCTTGTCCAGGCGGGGCATGCGCGCGGCGCTGGAGAGGAAGTTGCGCGCGAAGGCGAAGCCCATGATGCCCGCCATCGACAGGCCCGCGGGCGGCGACACGCCGTTCCACCAGTCCCACGTGGGCCAGAGGAACTGCGCGCCGAGCCCGGTGAGCGCCGCCAGGCCGATGCCCATCGCCGCCGCGAAGCCGCCGTACATCAGGTAGCCGATGTCGCGCACGCTGCTGAAAAGCAGCAGGTTGTAGAGCATCAGCCCGATCACCAGGCCGAAGTAGAGGCTGAGCGCCGCGTACGAAGCCTGGTCGTGCCCGTTGAGCGCTTCCCAGCGCCACAGCTTCGCGGGCGCGGACACGGTGCCCTCGGACTCGATGCGCAGGTACAGCGGCGTGGTGGTGCCCGGCGGCAGGTTCAGCTGGAAGATGTGGTTGCGGTGCGGGATGGGACGCGAGGTGAACGGCAGCGAGTCGCCGCCGGCCTGCCGCATGTAGCCGGCGGCCGTGCCCGGCGAATACACGTCCACCTTGTCCAGCGGCGGGTAGGCGATCTCGAGGAACCAGCGCGGGTCCGCGCCCGGCAAGGTGGCGAGGTCCACGCGCAGCCAGATGGCGGAAGTGGTGAGGCCGAAATTCGCGGCAGGCCCGCGCGCCGGCACGGGGCGGAACTGCGCTTGCCGCGCGGGCTGCAGCACGTCGTCCAGCGTGAGCTTGCGCTCGGGGTCTTCGAGGTAGGTGAAGGCGCGGTTGAGGTCGTAGCCCGGTTCGGTGCCCAAGGCGACCGGCCCTGCGGGCTGCGCGCCCGCCGCGGCGCACAGCAGGGCCAGCACGAATGCCACGAAGCGCTGCGGCAACGTCATGAAATCCCGTGCACCGTGGGCTGCCCGGCAGCGGCCGTGCGCAGCCGCGTCGCGCGGTGCAGCAGGAAGCCCACCACCGCGAGGTTCAGCAGGTTCCACGCAATGCCGTTGACGAAAGCCGCCTGGTAGGAGCCCGTCCAATCGAACACCGCGCCCGACATCCAGCCGCCCAGTGCCATCCCGAGCAGCGTCGCCATGAGCACCGTGCCGACACGCGCGCCGGCTTCGGCCGGCGGGAAATACTCGCGCACGATCAGCGCATACGCCGGCACGATGCCGCCCTGGAACAGGCCGAACATGGCCGACACGAGGTACAGCGACACGAGGCCCTTGAAGGGCAGGAACATCAGGAGCGCCACGCCCTGCAGCACCGAGCCGAGCAGCAGCGTGCGCAACCCGCCGATGCGGTCGGAGATCCAGCCCGATGCGAGGCGGCTGAGCACGCCCATCGCCAGCATCAGCGAGAGCATCTCCGCGCCGCGCGCGGGGCCGAAGCCGAGGTCACCACAGTAGGCGACGATGTGCACCTGCGGCATCGACATCGCGACGCAGCACGACACGCCGGCCACGCACAGGAGCGCCGTGAACGCAGCCGGAGACAGGCCGAGCGGCCGTGAGTCGGCGCCGTGCACGGCGGGCGCACCGGTGTGCACCGGCGTCACCGGCACAGGCACGGCTTCGGGCGGCCTCTTGCGAAGCACGAGCGCCAGCGGCAGCATCGACACCACGCAGAACACCCCGATCCCCACGTACGTCGCGCGCCACCCGTACCCCTCGATGAAGTACTGCATCACCGGCGGCCACAGCGCGCCGGCCGCGTAGTTGCCGCTCATGCAGATGGCCAGCGCGACACCGCGTCGCCGGTCGAACCACTGCGACGTGTCCGCCACCAGCGGCGCGAAGGTCGCGCTCGTGCCGAGCAGCCCGATGAAGACCCCGTGGAACAGCCCGAACACGGCCAGGTGCGGCGCAAGCCCGGCGCCGACGAAGCCGATGCCCAGACCGAGGCTGCCCACCAGCACCGGCCAGATGACGCCCGCGCGGTCCGCCAGCCTGCCCATCAGCACCCCGCCGATGCCGAAGCCGATCATCGTGAACGTGTAGGGCAGCGACGCGTCGCCGCGCGCCGCGCCGAAGTCCTGCTGGATGCGCGGCAACACCACCGTGATGGAATACATCCCGCAGCCGCCGATCGTCATCAGCAGCAGCGACACGCCCAGGCGCAGCCATGCATAGGGCGACTCGATCATTTCGGGGCCGGCGCGGTTGGATTTCACGGCAGCGCGGATGTTACCCATCCGCTAAGTGCTTTCCACAGCGCCCCTTCGCCCCCGCTCGCGTATGTTCCAATCCACGGCGTCAGCCCAGGAGGATTTGGAATGAAGAAGTTCGCAGGCGTCGCGCGGGCGGCCCTTGCCGCCGCCGCGCTGTTCGGCGGCACGGCCGTTTGGGCCGCGCAGGTGGTGGTGGGCCAGGTCGGCCCCATGTCGGGCCTCGAGGCCAGCCAGGGCCGCGCGTACGCGGCCGGCATGCAGCTGTATTTCGACTCGGTCAACAAGGCCGGCGGTGTCGGCGGCAACACCTTCAAGCTCGTTCGCCGCGACGACGGCGGCCGCCCCGAGGACACGGTGTCGATCACGAAGGCGATGATCGCGGAGGAAAAGCCCACGGTGCTGGCCGGCTATTTCGGCAGCAAGAACATCGCGGACCTCGTCGCTTCCGGCATCCTCGCGCAGGAGAAGATCGCGCTCGTCGGCTACCGCACCGCGGAGATCCGCCCCGAGACGCCGTACCTGTACAACGTGCGCGCCGGCCTGAAGGACGAGATCGACAAGCTCACGCAGCACCTGGCCACCATCGGCATCACCAAGCTGGCGCTGTTCTACGAGGACGGGCCCGGCGCGCCCGCGCTGCTCACCGCCGCCGACGAGGCCGCGAAGAAGGCCAAGGCCTCCATCGCCGTGAAAGCCCCCTACCCGGCCGGCACGGCGCGCGTCACGCCCGCCGTGGACGCCGTCATCAAGGCCGCGCCGCAGGCCGTGATCATGGTGTCCACCGGCGCCGCGGCGGCCGGCTTCATCGAGCAGTACAAGGCGGGCGGCGGCACGGCGCAGCTCTTCACGCATTCCGGCGCCGACATCGAGCAGATGGCCAAGCGCCTGTCGGAAGAGCAGATGCAGGGCGTGGCCATCACGCAGGTGACGCCCAGCCCGTACAAGGTGAACACGCGCCTGACCAAGGAGTTCAACGAGCTCGTCACGAAGGCCGGCAACCTCGACGTGCCCGTGAGCTACTCGATGATCGAGGGCTACATCGCCGCGAAGGTGATCGCCGAGGCGGCACGGCGCCAGGGCGGCAAGGCCTCGCGCGAGGGCATGGTGGCCGCGCTCGACTCCATCGACAACTTCGACATGGGCGGCTACGCGGTGGGCTTCAAGCCCAACCAGCGCAACGGTTCCAAGTTCGTCGAGCTGTCCATCATCAGCGGCGCCGGCAAGATCCGCCAGTAAGCAGGCGACTACAGGGGCGCGTGCCGGGCGCCGACGAAGCGCGGCCGCGCGGCGCCCTATGGTGACTGCAGAGGTCACCGACATGCAAAGCACCGCGCCGCGCCCGCGACACTTCTCGATGGTGCGAGGTTTCCACCTCGCCGATTTCTTCACCCTCGGCAACGCCGCGTGCGGCGTTGGCGCCGTGATGCTCGCCATGCTCTACATGGCCACGCAATCGCGCGCGCACTTCTTCGCGGCGGCCGCGCTCGCACCGGCGGCCTTCGTCTTCGACGTGCTCGACGGCCGCATCGCGCGCGCACGCCACCAGCACTCCGCACTCGGCCGCGAGCTCGACTCGCTCTCCGACGTCATCTCCTTCGGCGTCGCGCCCGCGGCGCTGGCGTTCGCCGCCGGCATGCAGGGCGGCTGGGACGCCGCGGCGCTCATCTACTTCGTGTGCTGCGGCGTGAGCCGGCTCGCGCGCTACAACGTCACGGCCGAGCAGCTGGCCGAAGGCGGCGACAAGGTGAAGTACTTCGAGGGCACGCCCATCCCGACCAGCGTGGTGCTCACCGCGATCCTCGCGTCCGCCGCGTGGAAGGGCGACATCGGCACCGAGCTGTGGGGCGGCAGCTTCGAGCTCGGCCCGTGGGACCTGCACCCGCTGGTGCTGCTGTTCGTGCTGTCGGGCTCGCTGATGATCAGCAAGACGCTGCGGATCCCGAAGTTCTGAAGGCTAGCGCCGGTTCTTCTGCCAGATGGCCACGAGGATCAGGCCGTAGGCCACCAGCCGCACGATGTAGAACAGCGGCGCCTTCTCGTCCGGCACCTCCACGAGCCCCAGCACGATGCGGTTGAGCCCTTCGATGGCGAAGGAAGCCGCGAAGTAGAGGAAGAACGTGTCGCGCGTCTGCCGCCAGAAGCGGAAGAAGAACAGCCCCGCGAGGAACGACGCGAGCGCGATCGCGCCGGTGAGCATCTGGTCGACGGGGCTCATTCGTCCTCCCAGACCAGGCCGAACAGCAGCATCAGCACGGCGATGAGCGCGGCGCACAGCCGCCATGTGAGCAAGTCCACCTCCACCGGGTACACGACCTTGTCGAGAACCAACAGCACGTTGTTGAGCGTGAGGCCCGCGAAGCACAGCGCACTCCAGAACAGCAGCCGGTGCCCCGCGCCGCGCCAGGCGCGCCAAAGCAGCACGCTGCAGGCCAGGCTCGTGAGAGCGCACAGGGAATAGATCAATGCCGCCATGTCGTCCCCATCAATTGTTGTCCTTGCGCAGCCGGAAGGCGTCGGCGAACTGCTGGGCCCGCTTGTCGACACGCGAGTGGATCAGGTCGGTCACCGCGACCAGGTTGGTCGAATACGCTTCTTCGACGTGGCCGAGCAGTGCGTCCAGCTCGGGCGTCGGGCCGTACGCAAATGAGCTGCCCTCGCGCTCCACGGCGATGCCCGCGTCGCGCAACGCGTCGAGCAGCTCGGCCCCTTGCCGCTCGGGGAGGTAAAGACGGTGGGCCAGGTCCGGTGCATTCCAGCTCGGCTGTGAGCGGCTGCGCAGCAGCAGCAGTGCCTCCATGAAGGGCACCGACGGCACGCTCGTCAGGATGAATCTGCGGACCTCAGGCGGAAAATCGGCCTTCATCGCGCACACACAAGATACATTGCGGCAAATGTACCGCGACACACAGCCTCCCGGGGCTGACGAGCTGCGCATTTTCCTCGGCTTGTGGCCCACGGCAGCCGTGCTTGCACAGCTCGAAGAAGCACGATCGCAGTGGTCCTGGCCCGCGGGCACCAGCCGCACGCGGGCCGAGCGGCTGCACGTCACGCTGCACTTCATCGGCGGCGTGCCTGCATCGCGGCTGGATGAGCTGCGCTCCCACCTCGCGGTACCGTTCGAGCCTTTCACACTCGAGTTGTCGCAGCCGCAGGTGTGGCGCGGGGGCATCGCGGTGCTCGCCGCACCGGAGGTCCCGCCCGGCCTGGCGCTGTTGCATTCGCGCCTCGCCGAAAGACTGCGGAGCCTGGAACTGCCGGTGGAGCAGCGCCCCTACCGGCCGCACGCCACCTTCGCGCGCAAGGCGTTCGGCGCGAAGCTGCCGCCGTCGCCAACGAAGGTGGACTGGCCCGCGCGCGAGGGCTACCGCCTCGTGCGCACGCTGCCCGGTGGCCGCGGCTACGAGCCGCTCGCGGGCTTTTGCTGAGGGGCGCAGCGCCTGGCCTTGTCGATGACGCTGCGCGCGTCTACTTCCGCGGACAGCGCCTCGTCGAGCGGCGAGCGGCAAAGGCCGGCGTGGCGGAAGTGCAGGTTCTCGTACAGCTCGGCGGTGGCAGGGAAGGCATCGAGCAGGGTTTCCAGCGCGATGTCGCGCGGCGCGACCTCCAGCTCGGCGGCCAGGTGCTGCACCACGGCCCGGTACTGCTCGGGGTCGACGGCGACCGTGCTGCGCTCCAGGCGCTCGAGCACGCGCGCCAGCACGACCAGGTTCTTGTGGACGGTGGTGGTCATACCCCGAAGCTAGGATGTGGCAGTACGCCTCGCAAGGAGGCGGATTCCCACATCCATGCCCGCGCTTGCCGCGAGCACGGGTCAGGCGATCAGCGCGGCTTGTCGCTGTCCTGGAAGCCCGGTTGCGTGGGCTGGAAGTCGCGCGGCTCCTCGCCGTCCTTCTCGTTGAGCACCGCGTCGCGGATGGCGAAGAGCGCCTTGAGGTCCGCCTCCACGTCGTCGTGCAGTTCCTCCTCGGGCGCGTCCTTGTCGATCACGCCCGGCGGCGCGGCCGCCACCGCCGCCGCGTTGCCGGTCCATGTCGCGGGCTCGGGCATCACGCGCCCTTCGGTGCCCTTGCCCTGGAACTGCCACGCGATGCTCATGAGCCACTCCTCCGCGCGCGGCTCGAACTTCTCGATCTCGCGCTGGAAGCTTTCCTGGAAGGCGTAGACGTAAGTGAGCAGGTCGTCGTGCCCCTGCTTGACGATCAGCTGCACGTGCATGCCGGTCACCTGCCGGCGGTTCACCGCCGTGAGGATGCGGATCTCGATCCAGTCCGATGGGATGCCGTGCTTGCGCATCGTGTCGCGCAGCACCACCTGCACGAGCTCGCGCCGCGGCGCGTTCTTGCTGCCGTACTGCTCGGTCTGCTCGCTTTCCTGGAACTGCGAGGTCGCCGGCTGGCTCGGGGGCCCCGAATGCTTTTCCTTGCCGCCGAAGATCTTGTTGAGCAAACCCATCGGGCTATTGTGGCATTTCCTCCAGCATGAACAGCATCTTGGTGCCCGCGAGGTCCAGGACGTCCTTGTCGGCCAGCGGCATGGGCTCGTCGGCCACCGCCTTGCCATTGAGCATCGGCACGGTCTCGCCGGCCAGGTGCGACACGAAGTACCCGTTGCGCCGGTGCGAGACCGAGACCACGCACACGCCCGGCCGCCCGAACGTGGTCACGGCCTTGACCACCGGCACCGTCAGCCCCGCGGACGTGCCGGACATCACCTGGAACGCCGCCTGCTGCAGCACCGCGAAGTCGGATGCGCTGAACTGGGTGGTGCCGCCGAACTGGCTCTCGGGCCGCTCGTTCTCCTGCACGTAGCGGATGCGGAACGGCCCGATGGCGATGATGTCGCCGTCGTGCAGCTGCACGCGCGCCTTGGCCATGTGGTCGTTGATGTACGTGCCGTTGGTGCTGCCCAGGTCGCGCAGCCACACGTCGGCCAGGCCCTCGAGCTCGAACACGCAGTGCTCGCCGCTGACCACCATGTTGTCCAGGACGATGTCGTTGCCCGGCTTGCGCCCGAGCGTGGTCCGCGGTTTCGACAGCTGGACGTGCTTGACTTCGACGCCTTGCACCGACGCGATCAGTTGCGGCATGGACCCCTCCGTAAGGCTGCTGCGAGGGCCATGGTAACGGCCCGCAGGCCGGCCTACAAGGAAGCTATGTCTCGCGCCCGTCGTCCAGCGGCACCTTCAGGCTCGCGCCGACCAGGAAGCCCTCGCCGTGCCGCAGGCACCGCGCCACGATGGCGTCGCAATGCAGCGGGTAGGAGTGGCCGTCCATGATGAAGTCGATGATCACCTTGACGCGGTCGCCCGGCGCGTAGGGCCGGTCGCTCTCGAAGGACAGGCCGTGCGTGCTCAGGTCGTGCGTCACGGTCTCGCGGCCCTCCACCTTCACCGGCATGCCGGCCTCGAAGCGTTCGGCGATGCGCTTGTCGCGCACCCGAAGCGGGATCGCGATGGTCGGCGGTTCTACGACTGGCATGGGCCCAGCCTAGCCGGGCCGTTGCAACGGTTCGTAGGACGCCGCGGCGCTTTCGTGTCAGATGTAACCGACAGGGATGCGCACATGACGCAAATGCAGGGCGATGCCCAGCGCGGCCATGTGGTTGCTGTCGCGCGCGAGGATGCGCTCGGCCAGCGGCAGGAACTCCTGCTCCTCGTAGCGGGCGTGCGTCATGTACACCTGCACCAGCTCGCGCAGCAGGTCCTTGTCCACGAAGATGTCGCCGCCGCGGGCAGCCGTACGCACGGACGGCTCGATGCGCTTCCAGGTCTTTTCCACCTGGCGGTGCTCGCGCACGAGGTGGGCCACCATGCCCTGGATGCGTTCGCGCTCGGGGCCGGGCTCGGCGCTGCGCAGCACCGCCGGGAACAGCTCGTTCTCCTCGTCGGCGTGGTGCGGGATGACCACCTGGTCGAACATCTCCAGCAGCTCGCGCGTGACGGAGCGCGCGCGGTGCGCGGCTTCCAGCAGCGCGGGCAGGTCCTCGGCGGCCTTGAGCGTCTCCAGGATGCCGGCATGGCACTGCGAGAACGCGGGCAGCGGCGCGTCGATGTCGATGGGGCGGGCGGCAGCGTCTTGGGAGGCCATGGCGTCACTCTAGGGACACCCAGGGCCCACGGTCTTGACTCAGGTCAAGCGTTCGGGTTGTCCAGCCATTGCCGCACCGCGCCATTGAAGGCGTCGGGCTGCTGCAGCATCACCCAGTGGCCGGTGCGAAGGCCCACCACCTTGCTGGCCGGGTTGGCCTTGACGCGATCGGGCCACTGCGGCGAATGGAACATGAAGGGCTTGCGCTCGCCGTAGATGTAAAGCACGGGACACTCCGGTGCCACGCGCACCGAGGGCTTGAGGCCGCCGGTCCAGGCCATCCAGTACGGGTAGTCCATCTGCCACGTGATCGGCGCGGGGTCGCTCGGGCTGCGCAGCCAGCGCGCCATGTTGCGCGTCATGGCGGTGCCCACGTTGCCGCGCAGCAGCCATGCGAGCGCGAGCCAGAGCTGGTAGCCGGCGACGCCGAGCTTGGCCTTGAGCGGGAGCGACGCGAGGAAAGCCTTGCTGTTGGTGTCGCCGATGTCGACGGCGACGATGCGCTTGACGCGCTGCGGGTGGCGCATGGCGTACTGGTAGCCGAAGACGCAGCCCCAGTCGTGGATGACGAGCGTGACGGGCTCGTCGGGGCTGGCGGCATCGACGACGGCGGCGTAGGTCGCGACGAGTTCGTCGAGGGTCGGCTTGCGAGCGGGCTTGCCGTTGTCGTAGCCGGGCAGCGTGAAGCGCACGCAGCGGTAGCGGTCCTTCAGGGCGGCGACCGTCGAGTCCCACAGCCGGTAGGTGTCCGGCCAGCCGTGCACCATCACCAGCGTCTCGGCGCCCTCGCCTTCGACGTGCACGTCGACGCCGGCGACCTGCATCACGTCTCGCGCTCCACGTCGGCGGCGAAGTCTTCCTTCGCCAGGCCGATGTTCCAGTTGGGGTACGTCGCCTCGAAATTGGCGCGCATCTCGGCCAGCGGCACGTCGTCGTAGGCGCCGCGCTGCAGGAGGTATTCCATGTGCCGGTTGCCGCTGCGGTCGAACGGGTGGTAGATGGAGTCGTTCTCGCCGTCGAAGTCCAGCGGCAGCAGGCCGAACTTGTCGCACAGCTCGACGTTGAAGGCGGGGGTCGCCTTGCGCCAGGCGCCGGCCAGCCAGATGTCCGCGTAGCCGTGCCAGGTGAACACGTCGGTCTTCATGGTCTGGCGCATGCGCTCGGTGGACAGGTGGTTGCGCACGTCCGCGAAACCCAGGCGCGCCGGGATGCCTTGCGCGCGGCAGGCGGCCGCCAGCAGCGCCGCCTTGGTCACGCACCAGCCGTGGCCGAGCGCGAGCACGCGGCTCGCGCGCATGCCGTCGGGCGTGAGGTCGACGCGGTAGGGGTCGTAGCGGAAGCCGTCGCGCACGGCGTAGTACAGCGAAACGGCCTTTTCACGGTCCGTGGCGCCTTCGGCATGGGCGCGGGCAAATTCCACGACGGCCGGGTGCGCGCTGTCCACGAGCGTCGTGGGCGCGATACATTGCTCTGGACTCGGGTTCTGCATGGCCGCAACATAGCAGACGCGAGGCCGCAGTACCGCTACGCAGGAGACACCGATGAAACCCGTTTACGAAGCAGCCCATGGCGTCGAGGCCCACATGATCGCGGACCTGCTGCGGCAGGAAGGTATCTCGGGCATGGTGCAGGGGGAGTACCTGCAGGGTGCAGTCGGCGGGTTGCCGGCGGCGGGGCTGGTGCGCGTGGTGGTGGATGAAGCCGATTACGACCTGGCGAAGAAGGTGATCGACCGCTGGAGCGCGGCGCAGGTGCATGAAGAACCCGCCACGTCTGCGAGAGAGGGCGCGCTGCGGTGGCCGCACTTCTTCGCGGGGTTGCTGCTGGGGGCTTTTGCGGCCTATGTGACCGGGCTCGTCCAGGCGCCTGCAACTGCGCCCCAAGTGGAGCTGTGCCGGCCCTGACGGCTCACGAGAAACGAACGCTCAACCGCGCAAGCGGCGCGTCGAACTCACCGGTCCACGCCTCGCCTGCCTTCACCGGCCACGCATCGGTCCACGTGCCCGTGGTGACCACATCGCCGGGTTGCAGGTCCGTCGCCCCGGGGTAGTCGCGCAGCACTTCGAGGAAATGCATCAGGGCGTGCATCGGCCCATCGAGCACGCTCGCGCCGGCACCCTCGTCCTTCACCTCGTTGCCGCACTTCAACCGCACGCGCGCCGCGGCGAGCCTGGCTTCCAGCGACGCCGCGCCGCCCGCCACCTCGCGCACCGCAATGCGCTTTCCCACCAGCAGCCGCGCGTGCAAGCCGCCGTCGGCCACCGTGTCCGCGGCGACGAACTTCCACGCCTGGTGCGACTGCACGATCTCGAAGCCCGGCGCGATCCACTCGATGCTGTCGAAGAGATCGTCCAGCGACGCCCGCGCCGGCGGCGTGCGAGCCATGCCGAACACGCACTCCGGCTCGATGCGCGGATGCGCCGTGCGCGCGAGCGACAACGCGCCCTCGCCTTCGCAGAACGTCACCGTGCTGTCCCACACCGTCCCCCAGATCGGCGCGAACACGCCGTAGCGCGGCCAGATGGTGCGGTTGGTGAAACCCACCTTGTAGCCCAGCGGCTTCTCGCCGCGCGCGATGCGCATCTCGCGCACCGACAGCGCGCGCTCGTAGGCCGTGTGCACATCGGTGCCGCACGCACCCGGCCATTCGGTGCCGTCGTCGTAATGCCGCAGCAGTTCTTCGGGGGTCATCCCCGCAGCTTAAGCCACAATCCGCGCAATGAGGCAGGCCGTCCTGTTGATCCACGGCATCGGCGAGCAGCGGCCGATGGACTCGCTGCGCGAGTTCGTGGACGCGGTGTGGACGCGCGACCGCGAGGTGCAGCGCCCCGGCGCCAACGCGGGCGCGTTCTGGAGCAAGCCCTACACGCTCTCGCAGGACTTCGAGCTGCGGCGCCTCACGACCGGCGAGAACCGCGCGGGCCACCGCACCGACTTCTTCGAGTTCTACTGGGCGCACCTGATGCACGGCACCACGATGGGCCACGTGGTCGCATGGGCCGCGACGCTGTTGTGGCGCAAGCCCTCGCGCGTGCCGAAGGAGTTGCGCGGCGCCTGGGTGCTGATCTGGCTGCTGCTCCTTGCCGGCGTGGGCGCGGCACTGGCGTTCGCGCTGCACCGAACGCAAGTGCCGCCGTGGGTACCCGTGCTCGTGAACGCCGTCGTGCTGCCGGCCGCCTATGCCGTCATCCGCAACATCGTCGGCGACGCCGCCCGCTACCTGCACGTGTCGCCGCGGAACGTGCAGCGCCGCCACGCGATCCGCAGCGCGGGCTTCAAGGTACTCAAGTCGCTGCACAAGCAGGGCTACGACCGAATCGTGGTGGTGGGCCACAGCCTGGGCTCGGTGATCGGCTACGACATCCTCTCGCACGCGTGGGGCGCATGGCACACCGAGGACACGGGGGAAGGCACGAAGAATTTCACGGTGACCGAGGCGCTGGAGAACCTCGCGGCCGAACATGCGGAGCATGGCCGCTTCAGCATCGACGAATTCCGCAAGGGCCAGCACGCCTGCTTCGACGAGCTGCGGCACAACGGCAGCCGCTGGTGCGTGAGCGACTTCGTCACGCTGGGCAGCCCGCTCGCGCATGCGCCGGTGCTGCTGGCCAACGATGCGGAAGACCTCAAGAGGCGCTTCGAGCAGCGCGAGCTGCCCACTTGCCCGCCGACGCTGGAGGCTTCGCCACGCGGGCTGCGATTCACCTACACCGACGGCGAGCGGCGCACGCTGCTGCACCAGGCGGCGCTCTTCGCGCCGACGCGGTGGACCAACCTGTACTTCCCGGCTCGCGCGCTCGTGTTCGGCGACGCCATCGGCGGGCCGCTGGCGCCGCTCTTCGGGCCGGGCGTGGTGGATGTACCGGTGTGCACCAAGGCGCGCCTGGGGCTGCTGTCGCACACGTTGTATTGGTCGCCGGGATCCGTGGAGGGCGATGACGCCCATCTGGCGGCGCTGCGACGGGCGATCGACCTCGCGGGTGCGGGCGCTCAGGACTCGCCTGAAATGCCGGGAGCGGGTCGGGCCACCAGGACGTCCAGCAGCATGGCCACCGGACGTACGAGCGGCTGAACGCTTTCACCGACAGCTGCCTTCGGCACGGCCAGCTTGTCCCAGCCGCGTCACGGCACGCGCTTCTCGTCGACGCAGGTCCGCTGCTGCGCGAGCGCGCTCAGCAGCAAGGTCACGCGGGTGCACTCGATGGCTGGGTCCACGAATGCCTTGGCGAGCGTGTCCACGCGCGGCCGCAACGCGGTGGTCTCGATCAGGCGCTCCGCCTTCACACCCGCGGCGAAGGCCAGCACGGCCACCTTGTCCAGGTGATCCTCGCAGAGATCCCCCGGCAGGGCATGGTCCAGTAGGCGCAGGATGCGCGCGCCGACCTCTTCTCGGCGTTGCGTGCGCAGCTCCTCGGGGTGACTGTGATCCGCCAAGGCTGCTGCCGCCCAATATAGATTGATCGCCTCGACGGACATGCGGGAGCCGACCCACCGCCCAAGCTGCACGCACCAGTCGTACCGCGCCTGGAGTTCGTCGCCTTCGCAGTCGCACAGGATGTCGACCAAGCCTCGATCCACGCAGAGTTGCACGATGCGATTGTGAGGTTCCCACTGCACCGAGAGCCCTGCGGTGCAAATCGCCTTGAACTGTTCCACGCTGGCGGACGCACTCTCGACCGCATGAAGCGCCGCAACTTCCATGACATGGCAAGCGCTATTACGCAGGTAGCGCCAACCCTCCTTCCATAGATGCACCCAGCCGAGTTGCGTGGTGCCGCAGGTGCCGCCAAGGCGCCAGGGCGCGAGGAGGACGCCACCGAGCAGGTAGCGAGCCGTGGCATTTTTCCTCGGCAGGGCGGCAACGATGCACTTCGCTTCTTCGGCACTGCAGTCGTGGCGCCCCTGGATCATCGCGGACAAGGCGTCGAGCGCCGGCACCCCCCCCCCCGCTCCCGTTCGGCTGGGACAACGACGCCAGCTGAACGATCGCCTTGGCGGCCATCTCCGCTGCACGGGTCTGCTGGCCGGGGTCCGAGGAGTTTTGTGCCACCGCCCTGAGGAGATTGGCGGCGAACTTCAACTGATTCGACTGGAGTTTGCCCCCGCGCGTGGCCATCGCCATCTCCGCCCAATCGAGCAGGAACTCGCCCAGGACCGCCTGGCACGCTGGCGGCGCCATGTGCATGAAGTCCATCGCGAGCCTCGTATAGGCGTCGCCCCCTTTGGTTGGAAGCAGCCTGACGTTGGCCTGCTTGCAGCACAGGGCGCAAAGGTTGACCAGGGCTTCGTCACCGGTGCCGGGCGCTCGGTGCCCGAACTCCTCCATCGCATGCCGGAACTGCTGGGCCGACGCCACCCCGCCGAACATGCTGGGAGGGCCCAGCCTCCACGGCTCGACGTCGGAGTGTTCGGGGCCGAGGTCCACATACAGCACGCCGCCGAGGGGCATGTCGGACTTGGCGTCGTAGTAGCTGACGTCCAACCACGGCGTCCGCGTGGCGGGGGCGCCGTCCGAATCGGAATCGTCGTCGCGAGCGGACGGCTCGCCCCAACCCATGCGCACCTCGACTCGTGGTGGCAGCGCGGGCTCGTCCTCGGCCGAGGACGCGCAGCCGCGCAGGAACTCGCTGATGGTCGGCGGCTCCCCGCAGTCGGCCAGGAACTCGCTGATGGTCTGCACCGGTTCATTGACGTCTTCCGGCTCTGGCACGTGCAACGCGCGTCGAGCCAGAGGGTCGGCAGCCTGGAAGGGGTTCGGCTGTGCTGCGGCCTTGCGGTCCTGGCCGCCGACCTGGCCGGGAACGTGGAATGTGACACCCGGGGTTCTGCCGGTCGAGCTCATCGCTTGCTTTCATTCTGGCGAGCCCATGTCGAGCCCACGAATGAGTAGCACGCGTTGCGCTGCGGTTCCGGCAGCTCAGCCCGCCTTTGCCGTCGCCGCCTTGCGGTCCGCCACCACCTTCTGCGCCGAAGGCCGCTCGCCGATGAACTTCGTGTACGCCTTGTGGTCGATCCCGCCCGCCGCGAGCAGGTCTTCGCCGTAGACGGCCTTGGTGGTCATCGCCACCAGCGGCAGGTTGGCGAACGCGCTGCAGTCCGCCAGGGTGAACGTGTCGCCCGCCACGTACGGGGAGAATTTCGCCAGGCGCTTGAAGCCCGCGATGTCCTTCTCCAGGTCCTTGCGGATGCGCGCCTGGTTGCTCTCCGACAGCGCCGGCGCACCGAAGAACGCCATGCCATAAAGCTGCCGCGCGGTGATCTCCAGGTGCCAGTCGAGGAAGGTGACGAGCTCCCTCACCTTGGCGGCCTGCATCGGGTCCTTGGGCAGCAGCGGTTTGTCGGGGTACTTCGCCTCGATGTATTCGAGGATGGCCTGGCTCTCACACAGGCCGCCTTCGTCCGTGGTGAGGAAGGGGATCTTGGCCAGCGGCGACACGGCCAGCACGGCCTCGTCGGTGCTCTTGGTCGCGCAGTAGACCTCCTCGAAGGGGATGCCTTTTTCGAGCAGGGCGAGCTTGACCTTGTTGTAGTAGTTGCTGATGGCGAAACCGTGGAGTTTCAGCATGGCGGGTGTCCTCGTTGGCTGGAAAACCGGCATTGTTCCATCGCGCCGGCCCGCTCGCTGTCCCGCAGCGGACCGGCCGCGCGTCAGTCGCGTCGATGCGGCCCGGTGTGCGAGTCGCCTTTGTCGAGTGTCAACGCCCATTCAAGCAGCGTGCCCATGAGCACCATCGGGTCGGCGTACGCCGCAACGATGGGCACAAGCTCGGGCAGCAACGTCGTGTTCGCCTCGATCTCGCGGCAGACACGTCCCATCCGCTCCCTGTCGAACTCTTCGACGCACCCGCGCACCGCGCGGGGCAAGTTGGTCCGAGGCGCATTCGGCGCGCACACGGCGAGCACGGCAAACATCGCGGCGACCCGCGGGCGTAACCTGCAGTGCTGGTGGGCGGGTTCGAGCGAAAAGGCGAGCCATTTGAACGTGTCCAGCACGCGCTCGCGCTGTGCCGTACGCCCGGCAAGGTTCGCGCGCCGGTCGTGCAAATCCGCCGCCGCCCACAGCAGGCCCACCGCCTGCTGCAGGTGGGCTGGCAGTTCATCCTCCTGGCCCACGACGTCGCGTACCATCGACTGCGCCTTGCTCAGGCATTCGTTTGCAAGCCGCGCCGCCTCCTCCGCGATCGGCCAGGCGCCGATCAATTCCGGGTAGCCCGATTCCGTGGCTGCCATGGCGAGCGCCATCACCTCGTTCCAGCGTTGCTTGTCGTCCTCGAGCCACGCCGCGGCCTCGAACGCCGCAGTGCTGGTCGCCTGGAGGCATGCATCGAGGCCGGGCGCGTCCGGCGACGCAAGATGCACCTTCAGGTCTTGCGCCAGCAACCTGGCCGCGACTTCGTGGCATACGGGATAGAAGCGGACGACCTGCGCCGCAACCTCGGCGCGGGCGGTTCGCAAAGGATAGGCCGCGCTGGCGTGGTCGAGGGGGCTGCGCAGGAGTGTGCGGACGAACTCGCTGGCCGACGCCGCGTCCAGGGGCGGCAGCAAGCCCAGCCACGCCGCGGCATCGACCCGGGCCGGCGGCTGCGCGAAGCAGGCAGAGCTCACCTTCCCGGTCAGGAACGCACCGCACTCGCCGCGCGCCAAGGTATTTTCCACATGATTGCCGCGCGCAAGTTGCGCCAGCTCGGGGATGGCGGGGTCCATCCATGGCACGCCCGCGTCCACCGCGCACTGCAAGGTGATCGCCGCGTTGCTCGCAACGTCGACCTGGGCGTCCGAGCTATCGGCCTTGATGGCGGCCTCGGCCGCGAACCGAAGGCACTTCACGAGTTCGGGCAGGCGCTGCATGAATTCGCGTGTCCGCTCCGGGCTGGCCGAAAGTGCGGCAAGTGCGTTCACGAGCGACTGGACATGGCGCAACGCGGTCTCGGTTGCACGCGCCGCCATCGGCGTGCCGGGCACCATGTGGGCGTGTTCGATGACGAGTTCGGCGAACCGGTTGCGGTCGCGAGGCCCGACGATCGCCGTGCTGTCCGCGCGGTCGCAACAGGTGGTCAGCAGCAGCGCGGCATTGAACAGGTCCCCGCCTGGCGGCAGCTCGTGAAGCTGGCCGAACGCGTCGGCGAACTCGTCCGGCGGCGTGTGCGCACCCAGCAGCGCCACCGTGTGGCCGAAGGAGACCATCCGGTCGGGCAAGGCCCGCGTGCCTTCCGGCGTGAAGTGCATGCGAACAGAACGATCGTGTGGGAGGCGGGGTTGCATCGAAGCGGCTCACAAGAGTGGGTGAAGAAGCTGGGTAACCCTCGCAGGGCTCCCGGTTCCCCAAGCCGTGAGTGGCGCGCCTACTGGAAAATCCTGAACAGCCTCCTGAACACATCCCCGATCGGGTCCTCCTGGCGCGGCCGCACAGGAATGCCCCCCGGCCTTTGCCCCGGCTGGCGCACGGGCCGCGGGATCGACCACTCCACCCGCGGGTCTATCCAGCGGTTGCGCAGCGACTGCTGCACCACCTCGCCCACGATCGGCAATGCGCTGCGGGCGCCCTGCCCCCAGCTGTCGCCCATGGTGACCTTGTTGTCGTTGAAGCCGACCCACGCGCCCGCGACCAGCTGCGGATGCATCAGGATGAACCAGCCGTCGCTGTTGTCCTGCGTGGTGCCGGTCTTGCCCGCGACGTCCGCCTCGATGCCGTAGCGCGCGCGGATCGCGACGCCGGTGCCTTCGTCCACCACGCCTCGCATCACGTTCACGAGCTGCAGCGACTGCACGAGCGACATCGCCGGCGGCTCGGGCGGCGCGGGCGCGATCGTCTCCAGCACGTTGCCCTGCTTGTCCTCGATCTGCGTGATGAGCACGGGCTCGACGTAGTGCCCCCCGTTGGCGATGCTGCCGTAGGCGGACACCATCTCCTTGAGCGTGACGGGGCTCGTGCCCAGCGCGAGCGAAGGCACCTCCTCCAGCTTGCTCTGGCGTATGCCCATGCCGCGCGCGAACTGCGCCACGCGCTGCGGGCCGATGCGCATCATCACCTGCGCGGTGATGGTGTTCTTGGAGTACACAAGGCCGTCGCGCAGCGTGGTGGGCAGGCCCGAAGGCGGGGTGACGTCGCTCGGGCTCCACACCGGCCCGCCGTCCTGCCGGATGAAGACCGGCTGGTCCACGAACACGTCGAACGGCGACATGCCCGCTTCGAACGCGGCGCCGTACACGAACGGCTTGAACGTGGACCCCGGCTGGCGCCGCGCCTGGTTCACGTGGTCGAACTGCTCGGTGGCGTAGTCGCGGCTGCCGACCCAGGCCTTGACGTGGCCGTTGCGCGGGTCGAGCGCGAGAAAGCCCGCCTGCAGCACCGCGGCCTCCTCGCCCTTGCGGCGCGGCACGTAGCCTTGCAACTGCTGCAGTTGCCGCGTCACCGCCGCATTCGCCGCCTTCTGCAGGCGCGACTGCAAGGTGGTGCGCACAACGAGCCCGTCGGAATAGATGTTGTAGCCCTTGCGGTCCGCCCATGCGATGAGCCAGCCGCGCACCTGCTGCGCGGCGTGCGGCGCGATGCCCAGCGGCTCGGTCTGGCGTTCGAAGTCCAGGCCCAGCGGCCTGGCGCTCAGCGTCTTCAGCGTCGCGGGATCGACCTTGCCCGCCCTGGCCATCTGCGCGAGGACGAAGTTGCGCCGGGCCAGCGCGCGCTCGGGGTTGAGCACCGGGTTGTAGAAGCTCGTGCCCTTGAGCATGCCGATCAGCGTCGCCGCTTCGAGCACATTGAGCTGGTTCGCCGACTTGTCGAAGTACGTCCGCGCGGCCATCTCGATGCCGAACGCGTTGTAGAGGAAGGGCACCGTGTTGAGGTAGCTCTCCAGGATCTCCTGCTTGCTGTACACGCGCTCGATCTTCATCGCGGTGATGGCTTCCTTCACCTTGCGCGTGAGGCTGATCGAGCGGCCGATCTCCTCCGGGTACAGGTTGCGCGCGAGCTGCTGCGTGATGGTGCTGCCGCCCTGCCGGTCGCCCAGCAGCGTGCGCACGCCCGCGCCCACGGTGCGCACGGGGTCGATGCCGTAGTGCGAGTAGAAGCGCCGGTCCTCGGTGGCGATGAGCGCGTCCACCACCTTGGGCGATATCTTCGCGAGCGGCACCCATTGGCGGTTGAGCCGGCGGAACTCGGCAAGCTGCACGCCGTCGGCGGACATCATCACCGACGGTGCTTCGGTCTTGACGCGGCGGATGTCGTCCACGCTGGGCGTGAACGGCACCAGCATCAGCGGGTAGAGGATCGCGGCGCCGAGGGCGGCGGGCCAGGCACGGCGTATCCACGTCGCCCAGCGGCGCAAAGCGGGGTTCATGGGTGCGAATCTACTGTTGCGCTACGCATCCGCGGTGTAGGACTGCGGCGCGTTGCAGCCCGGCGGGGCTACTGGTAGACCTCGTCCGCACGCAGCACGAGCGACTGCGGCAGCGCAAGGCCGAGCGCGGCAGCGGTCTTCGTGTTCAGCGCGAGTTCGTATTTCGTCGGCAGCTCCACGGGCAATTCAGCCGCGGGCGTGCCTTTGAGGATGCGGTCCACGTACGTGGCCGCGCGGCGGTAGATCGCCGGGATGTCGGGGCCATAGCTCACGAGCCCGCCGGCGCGCGTGAACGACTTCTGCGCGGCGATGGTCGGCAGCTTGTGCTGGACCGCTGCCGCGGCGAGCTCGCGCGCGAAGGTGTTGATGAGGCCGCCGATGGCGACCATCACCGCGTCGACGCGTTGCTGGCGCATCGCGGCGAACGCCCCGGCCATGTCGGAGCTCGCCGAAAGCCGCACCGGTTCGAGCAGCTGCATGCCCAGTCGCGGGATGGCGGCCTCCAGCGGTGCCTGCCAGGATTTGCGATAGGCGTCGACCCCGATGTCCATGCACACGGCCACGCGCTTCGTCGCGGGCGCGGCCTCCTTCAGCACTTCGAGCTGCTTGGCGAAGCGCTCCGTCGACACCGCGTAGGTCAGGCCCGTCACGTTGCCGCCCGGCCGCGCAAGGGTGCGGACGACGCCCTCGCCGAGCGGGTCGCTGCTGGAGGCCATCATCACGATGGGGATCGAACTCGTCGCGTTCCTCGCCGCCTGCAGCGGGATGGGGCCCGCGACCACGATCACCTCGACACGCGACTTCACCAGCCCTTCGGCGAGCGCCGGCAGCTTGTCGATCCGGCCCTCGGCGGAGGCCACTTCGACCACGAGCGTGCGGCCTTCGACATAGCCCAGGTCGCTCAACCCGTCACGGAACGACTGCAGCATCTGCGAAGTGACGGCAGGCGACAGCACGCCGATACGGCGCACCCCTTGCGCCCGCGCCGCTGCGCCGACCGCCGCACCACCCGCAAGCGCAAGCGCGTCGAGGGTGAAGCGGCGGCGGTCCATGGCGCTACGCGGCCTTGCGCGCGAACTGCGGGTAGGTGCGTTGCACGACGGTCCCCTGCAGGTCCCACGCGATGCAGCGGTCGAGGTGGTGGGGCGGCTGGGTCACCTCGGCGGGCTTCAGGCTCAGCTGCCGGTACGGGAAGACCGTCTGGTACGCGGCCGTGGCCATGTTGAAGAGCAGCTCGCGCAGGTGCGTGCAGCCGCGCACGCCGCCCAGGCGCTCGTCGATGGCCTGGCGCCAGCCGGGGCCCAGGCGCACGCCGACCATCTTCTGCATCGGGTCCTCGCCCTGCCGGCATTCGCCGAAAGGCGTGGCGTCCATCGAGGCCGCGATGGCGCGGATGGTCATGCCCTCGTCCAGGGTGATGCGGATGGCCATGCCATGGATGGGCTCGCCGGCCTCGCGGAGCTGGTCGCCGGCGCGCGGCTGCACATAGGTCTTGGTGTCGGCCATCTCGGCTTCGATGTCCCAGAGGCCGTCGTCGCGAAGGTAGCCGCGGTAGGTGGCGGCGCGGGTGTGGAGGTGCTGCCGGGCAGCGGGGGGTGGCAGGGGCATGGCGCGATTTTCCCACTATGGCCGAGCACCGGCCCGGGATGCCCGCGCGGGCGACAACGCAGCCTCGCTGAGGCCGAACGCCGCGATGCGTGGCGGCAAGCCGGCTCCGCGTGCGAGCGCCGCGCAGGCCTCGCCCATGGCCGCGCAGGTCTGGATGCCGTAGCCGCCTTGCGCGGCGACCCAGAAGAAGCCTTCGGCCTGCGCGTCCCAGCCGCCAACGAGGTCGCCGTCCGGCACGAAGGACCGCAGGCCGGCCCACGTGCGCGAGGGGCGGCGGATGGCGAGCGTGGTGTATTCCTCGATGCGGGCGATGGCGGTGGCGATGTCGAGTTCTTCGGGCTGCACGTCGTGGGGCGGCACCGGGTCCGCGTTGGCGGGGGAACCGAGCAGCATGCCGGCATCGGGCTTGATGTACCAGTCTTCATGGACCGTGAGCGTGGCGGGCCAGCCGTGCACGTCCATCGGCGGCTGGAAGACGAAGGCGGAGCGGCGCTTGGGTTGCAGGCCGATGGTGGGCAGGCCGGCGAGCTTCGCGACCTCGTCGCACCAGGCGCCTGCGGCGTTGACCACGATGGGCGCTTCGAAATTGCCTGCGCGCGTGGCGACTTGCCAGACGGAGCCTTTGCGCGTGAGGCCGGTGACCTCCGCGTCGCAGACGATGCTGCCGCCCGCGCGCCGCACGCCGCGCAGGAAGCCCTGGTGGATGGCGTGCACGTCCATGTCGAAGGCGTCGGGTTCGAGCACGGCGCCGATGACTTTTTCGGGGCGCAGGACGGGGACTTGCGCGAGTGCCTCTTTGGCGTCGAGCATGCGGGCCTTGTCGCTCAGCGCGCGGACGACATTCCAGTGTTCCTGCAGTTCCTTCTCGGTGCCCGGTGGTGCGATCACCATCGCGCCGCGCGGGCCGAGGAGCGGGTGCTCGGCGAAGCCCTCGGGCGGGGACTCGAAGAAGGCGCGGCTTGCCTTCGTGAGCATGCGCACTTGCGGCGTGCCGTAGCTTTCGAGGTACAGCGCCGCGGAGCGGCCGGTGGAGTGGTAGCCCGGCTGCGATTCGCGTTCGAGCAGCGTCACGCGGCCGTGCGGCGCGAGGAAGTAGGAAACCGATGCGCCTGCGATGCCGGCGCCGATGACGATGAAGTCCGCTGAATGCATGTCCGCAAGTGTGTCATGCCGGTCGGCTACAGTCCTCGCCCGTGAGCCTTCCCCGCGCATTGCTTGTCATCTCCGCCGGCGTCGCCGCTGCGCTGCATGTTGGAAAGCTGCCCCCCGCAGTCGCGGCGTTGCAGCAGTCCCTCGGCCTCTCGCTCGTCGACGCTGGCTTCCTGCTCTCCATGGTGCAACTCGCCGGCATGACCACCGCCGTGGTCATGGGCGCATGGGTCGACACGTTGGGTCTCAGGCGAAGCATCGTCGCGGGCCTCTCCGTGCTCGCCGCAGCAAGCATCGCCGGCGGCTTTGCCAAGACGCCCGCCATGCTGCTAGCCACCCGTGCGATGGAAGGCTTCGGCTTCCTGATGGTCGTGCTCCCCGCCCCCGCCCTCGTGCGCGCGCTCGTGCCCCCGGGCCGCGTCAACACGATGATGGGCGTGTGGGGCGCCTACATGCCCTTCGCCACGGCAATGGCCATGTTGGCCGGCGCCCACTGGATCGCGGCGTACGACTGGCAGACGTGGTGGTGGGCCATCGGCGCACTCTCCGCGGTGATGGCCGCGGCCATCACCGTCTTCATCCCGCCGCCACCGCCGCACGTCGTGCAGGCACGCGCCGCAGGCCTGGGCCGGCGGCTGCGCACGACGCTTGCGACCCGCGGGCCGTGGCTGCTCGCACTGGCCTTCGCGTGCTACTCGTTCCAGTGGCTCGCCGTCGTGGGCTTCCTGCCGACGATCTATGAACACGCCGGCATCCCGCCCGGCAAGCGCGGCTGGCTCACCGCGCTGGCGGCCGCGGTGAACATCGTCGGCAACGTGGCGGCCGGGCGATTGCTGCATCGCGGCCTGCGGCCCGTCGCACTCATCCGCATCGGCTACGTCGCGATGGGCGTCGCAGGCATCGTGGCCTTTGCCACGCCCGAGCCATGGTTCGCCTTGCGCTTCGCCGCCGTGCTCGCCTTCTCGATGGTGGGCGGCCTGATCCCCGGCACGCTCTTCTCGCTCGCGCTGCGCCTCGCGCCCGACGAGCGCACCGTCTCCACCACCGTGGGGTGGATGCAGCAATGGTCCGCATTGGGCCAGTTCATCGGCCCGCCGATCGTGGCGTGGATCGCCAGCGTGGCCGGCGGCTGGCAGCTGACGTGGGTGGCGACCGGCACTGCCGCACTGCTGGGCCTCGCCTTGTCCTACGCGCTCGGCCGCCTGCCGCTCCTACGATGAAAGGATGTCCGCTCGACTGATGCCGTTCCAGCACGCGCAGCGCCCGTCCAAGGGCGCCGTGCTGTCCACCGTGCTCATTGCAGCGATGGGTATCGCCATCTGGTCGCTGCGGCGGCAGAAGGCACCCAAGCTGCAGGTGGAATGCGAGGCGCCGATCTGCGACGTCATCCCATCACTCGCCGGCCTCACCCTCAGCACACCCGTGCCCGGCAACTCGGTGCAGGTGCACGAGAACGGCGCGTTCTTCGACGTGCTCATCGAGCGCATCCGCGCCGCCAAGAAGTCGGTGAACTTCGAGACCTTCCTCTGGAAGGACGGCGTGCTGGCCACGCGCATGGCCGACGCCTTGTGCGAACGCGCACGCGCCGGTGTGGCCGTGCGCGTGATGCTGGACGACACGGGCGGCAAGAAGATGGCCGACGCAACGCGGCAAAGGCTGCGCGGCGCGGGCGTGAAGCTGCAGTTCTTCCACAAGCGCAGCATCCAGAACCTGGGCCTGCTGAACGACCGCGACCACCGCAAGCTGTGCGTGATCGACGGCCGCGAAGCCTTCGTCGGCGGCCACTGCATCGTCGACGACTGGCTGGGCGACGCGCAGGACGGCTGCCACTTCGCGGACGTGAGCATCCATGTGCGCGGCCCCATCGTCCACAGCCTGCAGGGCTGCTTCTGCGACAACTGGATCGGCGAGACCGGCGAGCTGTTCATCGGCGACGATTACTTCCCGAAGCTGGAGCCGGCGGGCGATGTGCTGATGCATGCCGCCTACGTGAAGCCCAGCAACTCCGCGTCGTCGGTGAAGGTGCTCCACCACAGCATCCTGTGCATCGCGAAGAAGCGGCTGTGGATCCAGAACCCGTACTTCATCCCCGAGCCCGAAGCCATCGACGCGATGGGTGCAGCCGTGAAGCGCGGCGTGGACGTGCGCGTGCTGATGCCCTCCACGGCCGGCTCCGACTCGCCGATGGTGCAGCGCGCCGGCCACCGCAACTTCGAGAAGCTGCTCAAGTGCGGCGTGCGCCTGTTCGAATATCCGCACACGCTGCTGCACCAGAAGGTGATGACGGTGGACGGCCAGTGGTGCGCCGTGGGCTCCACGAATTTCGACGACCGGTCGTTCGAGACGAACGACGAGATCACATTGGGTATCCTCGATGCCGCGACGGCGCAGCGGCTCGACGGCATCTTCGAGAAGTACGTGGCCCGCGCGAACGAGATCACCCTGGACACATGGAACAAGCGCAGCCCTCTCAAGAAGATCCGCGAACACGCCTTCTACCTGGTCAACGAACTGCTCTAGAAGGCGCGCGCCGCGTCGAAGACAACGGCATCGTGCGGCACGTGTGGGGCGACGACGCCTCACCGCCGCTCGTGCTGCTGCACGGCGGCAGCGGCAGCTGGAGCCACTGGATACGCAACGTGCAGGCATTCGCGGCCGCGGGCCGGCGCGTCGTGGTGCCCGACCTGCCGGGCTTCGGCGACTCCGCCGCGCCCGAAGGCGTGCGCGATGCCGACGGCATGGTGGAGCCCATGGCGCAGAGCCTGCGCAACGTGGCGGGCGAGGGGCCGCACGACCTCGTCGGCTTCTCCTTCGGCGGCATGCTCTCGGTGATGATCGCCGCTGCGCACCCGCAGCTGGTGCGGCACCTGGTGATCGTCGGTGCGCCGGGCTTCGGCCTGCGCGACAAGCGGCTGAAGCTGTTCGACTGGCGCCACCTCGACACCGCGGACAAGCGCGCCGAAGTGCACCGGCGCAACCTCGGCATCCTTATGCTGCACGACCCCGCGGCCATCGACGACCTCGCCGTGCACCTGCAGGCGCAGAACGTGGGCCGCGACCGCATGCGCCGCCGCAGCCTCGCAATGACGGACATCGTCAAGCGCACGCTGCCGCGGCTGCAGTGCAGGTTCGATGCGGTCTACGGCGAGCACGATGCGCTGTACGACGAGCTGATGCCCGAGCTCACCGCGGTGATCGAGTCGATGCCCAACAAACGCGAGCTCGTTTTCATCCCGCGCGCGGGGCACTGGGTGCAATACGAACAGGCCGAGGCTTTCAACGAGGCGGTGCTGGGCTTGCTGAGCCGCCCTTGACCGACACGCTTTCGCGGCGCACGCTGGCAGCGGCGTGCGGCGGCAGCCGCAAGCATGAGGCATGGCTACAAGAGAAGTCACCAACTCCGAACTGACCACGGCGCCCTATTCCGCCGTGGGTTTGATCCAGGTCTACTGGGCCGACGGCACGGTCACCCGCGGCACCGTGTCCATGGTGGGCCCGAACGACGTGCTGACCGCCACGCACGTGATCTACGACCCTGCGCACGGCGGCCTCGCGAAGAACTTCGACCTGTTCTTCGGCGTGGACTTCAACAGCGCGGCGAACCGCTTCGACTCCGGCACGCAAAGCTGGTCGCTGCGGGCCGGCACCTTTGCGTGGGATGCGTTGCGCTTCACGGACCGGGTGTTCAGCGACTCGAACCCCGGCGTGTCGTTCTCCGAAAGCCAGTTCGACGTGGCCGTGATCGGCCTGTCGACGCGCGTGGGTGACGCCACCGGCTGGTTCGGCATCGACCCCGGCAGCGACTTCTCGCAGTGGGCCATCGAGATCGGCTACCCGAACAACGGCACGGGCATGATGACCGGCGACGTGTTCGTCGAGCGCAATTCGACCTACGGCGTTTACACGGCCACGGCCGGCGGGCTGGGCCCGGGCAGCAGCGGCGGGCCGCTGTTCACCAACGACTACTACGTGCTCGGCGTGAAGAGCGGCGGCAGCGGCGGCGTCTCGTCGTGGGCGGACCTGGGCATGGTGCGCGATCCGGTGTTCTCGTTCCTCAGCACGGACGATTGGCTGCTGCAGTGGCGGCAGCCGACTTCCCTGCAGACCGAATCGGCGCTTGCGGTGTACCGCGCGTTCTACGGTGTCGCGCCCGGCACGGACAACGCCCGCGACCTGATCGCGCGCGTGGGCGTAGAGGGCGTGCCTGCGTATGCGAAGGACCTCGCAAATGACTTCGCGGCGGCGCCCGCGGACCAGCTCGCGTCGCTGGTGCTGCAGGACCTCGGCGTGCGGCCCTCGACGCTGGGCGGGAGCAACCCGACGGCGAGCTACTACGCGCTGCTGGATGCGGTGACGTCCGTGTTCGTGTGGTACCCGGATGCGCGCGGGCAGGTGGTGTTGAACATGACGAACCTGCTCGCGGGGCTGGAGAGCGATGCGGTGTACGGCAACGTGGCCGTGGCGTTCAACGACCGGGTCGATGCGGACTTGGTGGCGGTGACGACGGTGGGCGTGGCCTAAGCCTGTGCCGTCTCCACCATCACCTGCCAGAACGCGGCGGGCGCGCCCATCCAGTGCCAGAAGCTGCAGCCCACGAACCCATGTTCGTCGACGAGGCGCAGGAACTCGCGTGCGCGCTCGGCGCACGCCGACGCGGTCTCGCATCCTCCGTCGCCCGTGCCGATCCACGCGGCGCCCACGGGCACAAACGGCACCTTCACGTGCGCGTTGGCCTTGATCGCACGCTCCAGCCGGTTGTTCACGCTGGGGCTTGCGCCGTAGTAGACCTGCGGCGCATTGAAGCGGGCGTGCTTGACGAACGCATCGAAGGCGTAGCCGGGGAAATTCTTCGGGATGTCGTTGCCGCACATCGCGATGCCCAGCTTTGCCGCCGAAAGCTTGCTGCGCAGCGCGGAGGCGTATGCGTCCGCCTCCACCGCGCCGCCGTTGAAATAGCCTGAACCGCCTTCGGCGTCCATCAACACGCCATCGATGCCCAGGTCGATGGCGATCTGCGCCGCCACCGCGCCCTCCTCGGCCGCATGCGCCACGCTGCCCCCGTGCGGCACGTGCCAGCCCCACACCGAGACCTTCTTCTCGCGCAGTGCCTGCAGCACTTCCTTGAACAGCGGCAGCTGCCTGGGCCGCACGTTGTCGAAAGGCTCGTCGCCTTCGGCGATCTTGATCCAGACACCCGAGAGCCCCGCCGCTTCCGCCTTGCGCGCCATCGCGGCCACGCCGATCTCCGCCTTGACGACGGGCGCGAGCCGCCAGATGAACATGTTGCGCCCGGCCAGCTGCGCGCTCATGACAGTGCCGCCTTCACAGCCTGCTTCACGGGGCCGGCCGCGATCATGTGGAAGCCTTGCGGCGTGGGGTGCAGCTCGTTCGCCCAGTAGCCGGCGTCCTCGGGCAATGTGCCCGCGGTCTTGGCGACGAAGATCGGGCCGAGGTTCTTCGTGTCCTTGGCCAGCTCCATCTGCGCCTTGCGCAGGCGGTTGATCAGGTCGCGGAACAGGTCGCGCCGCAGAGCCACGGGCACCTGCGCCTTCACCATCGGCTCCTTCAGCCAGTCCGCCGGGCCGAACACGCCGGCGCCCGTGGGCCATGCGTAGTCGTAGTGCTGCAGGATGACCGGCGCGCTCGCGTTGTAGCCGCGGAACTTCGTGATCAGCGTGCGGTAGTGGCCCATGATGCCCGCCATCAGCGCGTCCGGCTCGCTCTGGCGGTAGCACTCGTCCACGTCCTTCGCGCCCTTGCACACGTCCCTGACGATGCGAAGGAAGTCCTTCATGCCCGCGACGTCGTTGCCGCCGCCACTGAGCATCAGGGCCTTGACGCTCTTGCCGTAGAAGCGGAAGGCGTAGTCGATGTCCTTGCGGTACTTGGTGGCCCACTCCGCCGCTTCGGAGCCGTTGTTGCCCACGACGAGGAACTCCTCGTTGGGGAACAGGCCGCCGAGTTCGGTAGCGAGGTTGTCGAAGGGGTACCAGAACCAGGAGTCGCCGATCATCATGACGGCGGGGGCGGCGGATTGCGCGAGGGCGCCGTGGGTGCCCCAGTACACATTGGCGGGCATGGGGAGGTCCTCCTCCACCATGCAATGTACTTAAAAGTGTTCCACCGGGCAAAGGGCCTCAGTCGGCGGCAAACACGGACACGCGCCGTGCCTGCGCGGAACCCCGTGTCGAGAGCGGCAGGACACCGGCACCGGTCGCCTCGATGTGCACCGCCTGGATGCCCCCCGACTCGACAAGGCAGGCGGCCACTGCTTGCGCGCGCTGGTGCGACAGGGCGGCGTTGCGCGCGGGCGTTCCCGTCGCATCCGCGTATCCGATCACTCGCAACGGCGTCGCCGGCCCCTTGAGCCCGGCGTGCGCGAGGCGCGCAAGGAGCCCTTGGCATGCTTCCCGGCCGGCGAGCCGCCACTGGCCCGTTGCGAAGCTGGCTTCCGAAAGCAGGCGCCATTTCACCACCGGCGGCGTGGGCGGCGGAGGCTGCGGGGATGGTTTCATCTCATCCAGCTTGCGCACGAGGCGCCCCTCGAGCGCATCGAGGTCCTTTTTCCAGGGTGCAGCGGCGTCGGGCGGCGCTGTCGGGGGCTGCCCCGCCCCCGAGCGCTCGTCCGCCTGGGCGAGCTTCGTGGCGGGTACGTTCTGCGCCCTGGCGGCTTCGGTGAAAGGGGTGGCGCCGCCCTGTGGCGCCTGGGGCAGGCTGCGATACAAGGCGTTCAGCACCGAGACCTTGTCGGCAAGCCGGTCCAGGTACTGGTCGTAAGTGATCGCACCGGTCCAGTAATCGGTGCAAGCGCCGTACGACTCCCGAATGGATGACCGGGTAAGCTCGCTGAACGCGACGGGCGTCACCGTTCGCCGCCCGAACAGCTGCACGCTTGCCGGCAGGGGCAGCGCCAGCATCGCCGTGCAGGCGCTCCCGAGCGAATCGCGCAGGTCCCCGCAAAAGCTCTCGGCCACGGGATCGCTGTGCGCCGCGGGTGTGCAGCGGTTCCAGTCCGAGTACGCGGATGAGGCGGCGATGGCCAGCGGGAGAATGACTTCCAGCGCGGAGGACAAGGTGACCCCCGGCGCGTCAGCTGCAGCCCTGGATGGCCGTTGCCGCCGGCTTGACCTTCGCGGCGTCCTGCGACTCCTGGATGCGCGTGGCGCCTGCGTTGTACACGGCGGAAACGAGTTCGCTGACCATGTCCCGGTCGGAGGAATGTCCCATCGCGTAGCGGCCCACCGCCTGCCGCACGCCGTTGAGCGCGGGCCGGATCGCCACCGAAATCTCGGAGGGGCACAGCACCAGCTTTCCACTCGAGCCGTCGAACTTGACGAACTCGAACTTCGCGGCTGGTCCGAACTGGAAACCCGCATCGACCGATACGACGGTGAGGAAGTCCTGGCGCGGAATGGCGGCGTTGAACAGCTCGAAGCTCATGGGGGTGCCCTTGCTCGGCTGCCAGCCTTTGATCCTGGCGAGGTGCTCGTTCTCGGCGTTGCGCAGCGCGGTGATGTCGGCCGCGTACGTTGCGGGGACCACCGGCTTCCACGCGTCGAACGCCAGGCTGGTCTCCTTCGCCCACGCACTGAGCTTGTCGCTGGGGAACGAAGGCATGGTGTAACTCAGCATGCACAGGTCCTGCTGCACCAGCGTCTGGAAGACGGCCCGCTCGCCCACGGCACCGATCTTGCTGGTGTCGACGACTTGCTGGGGCGTCGTCTGGCCGTTCACCTTCATCGTGGCGCTCAGCTTCAAGCGCCCCTGGTTGAGGTTGACGACCGAACAGAGGTTCTTCGCCTGGTCAACTACTTGCTGTTGGTCCTTGGGCAGCGAGCCGCAGCCCGAGAGCACGCCCGCCATGATGATGATCGGCCACTTCATTGCAGTCCCCGTCTCCTTGAGTCTGGCGCCAGTACGCCAGAGAACGGGCCGACCTGCACGGCGCCCCCTGTCAGGACTGACAGGGGATCTCCTCCGGTTGCAGGATGCGGAAGCTCACCCCGGCTTCCTCGCCATCCCAAACACCACACACCCGGCCCCCGCAATCAGCGCCAGCACCGTGAACCCCACCTGGTAATGCCCATGCGCGTCCCTGAACGCCCCCGCCACCAGCGGCCCGGCCACTTGCCCCACCGCAATGAGGAACGCCGACACCCCCATGATCATCCCGATCGCCTGCACGCCGAAGTAATCCGCGCGAATGGCCTGCATGAACGGCCCGCGCAATCCCCACGCGGCGCCATGCAGCACCGCGAAGGCGGCCAGCATCACTGGATGCGTCGCATACGCGAGCATCAAGAGCCCCGCCGCATGCGCCACCATGCACGCCGCGGCGACCTTGCGCTTCTCCCACTTGTCGCCGACCGCCGCACCCAGCAACAGCCCACCCACCTGCGAAATGGTCAGCAGCGTGAACACCAGCGAAGCCTGCGCCACCGAATAGCCCAGCCCCTCCTTGATGTGCGATATCGCATGCACGTTGACCGCGCTGACCACCAGCAGCGCCATGCCATGCCCCGCACCCAGCAGCCAGAAGGCGGGCGTGCGCAGCGCTTCAGCGGCCGTGAACTGGCGTTGCGGACCGGCCGCATCCCCCGCATCGGCATTCAATGGCACGGGTGCATCGGCCGGCATGCCGTCTTCGGTCTCGCCGATCTCCGATGGGTACCTGCGGAACATGCGTGCCAACGGCAAGCCCACGACGATGGAAATCACACCGGAGCCGAACGCCGTGGCGCGCCAGCCGAACGCGCCGATCGACGCAGCCACCACCGGCACCGCCAGCCCGCCCAGCGCCAGCCCCAACCCCATCGTCGACAACGCCCTCGCCCGCTTGCGCCGGAACCAGTGCACCAGCGTCACGCTCAGCGGAAAGTACCCCGAGAAACTGCTGCCGATGGCGATGATCAGGATGGCCGTGTAAAAGCCGCCGATTGTGTCGATCTGGCTGAGCGCCATGAAGCCCAGCCCGAATGCGACGATGCCCAGCTGCATCATCGCGCGCCCGCCGAAGCGGTCCATGATCCAGCCGAGTGCCGGGCCGAGCAGCGCGCCTTCGATGGACTGCAGCGCGGCGCCGCCCGACAGCGCCGTCTTGCTCCAGCCCATCTCGTCCGACAGCACGGCCACGTACGCGCCGAACGCCTGCAGCAGCAGCCCCGCATGGAGGAACTGGATGATGGCGCCCGCGGCCACGAGGCGCCAGCCGTAGAAGACTTTCAAACTGCTTGTCCTTGTTATCGCTCCGCGATGTAGTGCTGCATCGTCACGCCCTCGCCCGCCTGCAGGAACTCGCGCACGCGCGCCTCGAGCTCCTGGTCGGCGAGCGTGGCCCGCGCGCGCTGGTGCAGGTAGTCGGCCCAGCTCGCGACGATGAAGCGCTCCACATAGCGCGACGGGTCGCCGATGTCGCGGTACACGCGCCACAGTGTGGCGCCGTCGCGGCGGCGCGAATCGCGCAGCTGCGTGACGGCGTGCAGGAACTCCTCGGCCTCGCCGTCGCGGATGCGGTAGATCACCTCCACCGACACCGGCCCGTCGTCGGGGCGCGGGACGTCCTTCACGTAGACCTCTTCCCACGCGGCGCCGGGCGTCACCTCCTGCACGTCGCCGATGCGCAAGGGGAAGTAGCGCGCAAGCGTGATGCCGGCCACCATCGCGAGCGCAGCGAGAGTCAAGGTTGCTGGCAAGCCCGCCACGCCCGAGATCGCGCCCCAGAAGGCCGAACCGATGGCGAACGAGCCCAGCGCGCTGACCGTGTGCAGCGCCGCTGCGCGCGAACGCACCCACGGCGGCGCGCTCGACTGCGTGGCCGTGTTGAAGGTGGCCATCACGCTCATCCACGCCGCGCCGCCCACGGCCAACGTGACATAAACGACCAGGTGCACCTGAACGTACGCCGCCACGAGCATGGCGACCGCGAAGAGCACGCAGCCCGTCGTGACGAGACGCTCGAGCCCCATGCGCGCGCGCACCTTGCCGAGCACGAGACCTGCAGCGACGGCACCGGTGCCCAGGCACCCCATGAGGAAGCCGAAGCCGGTGGCGCCCATCTTGAGCTGCTGCGCCGCGATCGCCGGCAGCAAGCCCCACAGCGCCGCGCCGGTGCCCGCGTACGCGATCGTTCGCAGAAGTTGCGCCAGGATCAGCGGCGAGTAGCGCGCGTAGCGCAGCGCGGCGAGCGTGCCGCCCCACAACCGCTCCGCCGGCAACTTGGACTTCACGTGGGCCTTCGGCGGATGCCGCCGCACCGCGTACATCAGCGCGAACACGGTCAGCACCGTGCACGCGAACACCCAGCCTGCGCCCATCGCGGCAAACACGAAGCCCGCGATGGAAGGCCCGAGCGCCCGTGCGCTGTTCCATGCGATCGACGTGGCCGTGATCGCCTGCGGCATCTCCTCTCGTGGCACGGCGTCGGCCACCGAGGTGTTCCACGCCGGCGACAACAGCGCCGTGCAGCAGCCCGCCGCGAACGTGAAGACCAGCAGCGTCGCGGGCCCCGCCCAACCGATCATCGCCAGCAGGGAAAGCAAAAGGACGATGCCCGCCTGCACCGCAAGCGCCGTGGTGATGAGCCGGCCGCGGTCCGTCGTGTCGGCCATCACGCCCGCCGGCAGCGCCAGCAGGAACATCGGCAGGAACACGGCCGTCTGCACCAGCGCCGCGAGGAAGGAGGAGCCGGTGCGCTCCACCATCAGCCACGACGCGGCCATGGACTGCATGGCGTTGCCGGTGAAGTAAAGCGCGCTGCCGGTCCACAGCCCGCGGAAGGCGGGGCGGCGCAGCGGGGACCAGATGGAGTGGGCGGCGGTGTCGGCGGTCATGCGGCGGTGCGGCTCATTATGAGCGGCGGCCCGCCTTTACAACGTTCGTGTAGCCCTCGCGCAGCACCTTGGTGGGGTGCGACGCCGTCACGTGCCCCATGAAAGGCGGGTGGATGTTGTAGCCGAGCAGGCTTTGCAGGCGCGGCGACATCGTGGCCGCGATCTCCGGCGGCACGCCGAGGAAGAAGTTCTCCTGCGTGCGCGCCCACGGCTCGCAGTACTGGTTGCTGAAGGCCAGGCGCGGCGCGTTGCTGCGGTTGGCGCCGCCGCGGTGCATGAGCGTGCCGTGGAAGACGATGCAAGAGCCGGCCGGCATCACCACGGGCACGAGCTGCTCCTCCAGCGTCCTGGGCGCCGGTGCGTCGTGGTGGTGGCCGTCGTAGCCGCCCTTCGCCTGCGCGTCGCTCCACTTGTGGCTGCCGGGGATGATCTCGGTGCCGCCGTTCTCCGCGGTGAAGTCGTCCACGGCCACGATGGTGCTGATGCTGATGGAGGGCCGCGGCCGCGGGATGGGGTAGAACGAGTCGTCGTAGTGGATCGGCTGCGGTGTCTCGCCCGGGTAGATGCAGATGGCCTGGCTGGCGGTGAGCAGGTAGCCGGGTTGCAGCAGCTGGTCGAGCAGGCTCGTCACGCGCTCGTCTTCGGCGACCTCCTCGAAGACCTTGCCGCGTGCGACAAGGGTGTACACACGCTCGGTCTTGAAGCCTTCGAAGTTGTTGCGGCCGGTGTGCGTGCTCAGGTGCGGGGCGAGGCCTTCGCGCACGCGTGCGAGGGTCTGTGGGCTGAGGAAGTCGCGGATGATGGTGTAGCCGTGCGTTTCGAGGGCGTCGAGGTGGGCGGCGGTGGAATGCATGGGCTGCATTTAGGCCGAAAGCGGCGGGGGTTGTCAAAGGCTGCCTACAAGCATGAGCCGCACGGATGCCTATCGTGAACGGGACCATGGGTCTCGACCGCCCCCGAATCCGCGCCCTCTGCTTCGACGTCGACGGCACCATCTCGGACACCGACGACCACCTGGTCGCGCAGCTCGCCGCCGCCATCGACAAAGTGCCCCACGTGAGCGGCCGCCGCGCGGAGCGGCTGGCGCGGCAGACCGTGATGGCGCTCGAGACCCCGGTGCACGGCGCCTATGCCCTGCTCGACCAACTTGGCCTGGACGCACCCATCGCGCGGCTGCGTGCACGCACGCGGCACGTGAAGCGCCAGCAGCAGGACCCGGGCCACACGCGCAACCCCGAGGCGGCCGACGAGGTGCCGCACGACATGGTGCCCGGCGTGCAGGAGATGCTGCGCAAGCTGGGCGAGCACTACCCCATGTGCACCATCACCACGGGCGGTGCGCCGCGCGTGGAGCGGTTCCTGGAGCACTATGGCGTGCGTGATCTGTTCACCGCGGTAGTGGGCGCGCAGACGACGCGCCGCATGAAGCCGCATCCCGAGCCGCTGCTGTTTGCGGCCAAGGCGATGGGTGTTGCGCCGGGCGAGTGCCTGATGATCGGCGACACGACGGTCGATATCCGCACCGGCAAAGCTGCCGGCGCGCAGACCGTCGGCGTGCTTTGCGGGTTCGGCACCGAGGCGGAATTGCGGCGCCACGGCGCGGACCTGATCCTGCGCACGACGTCGGACTTGCTGGCGGTCTTGCTGCCTGAGGAGGACGTGCTTAAGAAGACCGCCAGTCCGGGCTGAATACCCTACGCGTGCTGCACCGCGTTCAACGCTTCCTTGCGCACCTGGATCTCTTCCCCCAGCTGCATCAGGTTCATCCCCTGCGCCTTGCGCGCCTTCGGGAACATCTTCTCGCGCTCGTCGTTCACGTGGTGGAGGATGGCGTCCTCCAGGTCGAGCATCAGCTTGGCGTCGGTGGGCGTGGCCTGGATCTTCGCGATCATCTCGCGCGCTTCGTCGTGCTCCTTCTGCGAGTCCTGCAGCACTTCCTGGTCGTTCACCGCGCGCTTGAACGCGGGGTAGAAGATCTCCTCTTCCACCTGCATGTGCACGAGCAGTTCGTGGCAGATCCTGCTGGCCAGCGGGCGGCGCTCGTTGTCCGTGTGCGCGGCCTTGTACTGCTGGAACATCCGCATCACTTCGTTGTGGTCGTGGTCGAGGAGGTCGGTGGCGTCTTGTTGTTGAGGCATGTGTTGTTCTCCGTGAGGTTCGGTCAACAACAGTCTGCGGCGGCCCTCTTGCTGCCGCTGTCGGAGAACCGCGACGGATTGGATGGGAAGGTGCGGCTCAGCTTCTCAGGGAGGAGCGTGAAGGTGTGCGTGCTCGAAATGGGGAGTGTTGTGTCCGGCACGAAAGAGACTCAAGTCTGAGCTTGCGGACGAGCTACCGAACTTAGAGTCGCCCTCGGTCCAGCGAGGGAGGCTCACCATGGCATCACGCCACGAACGCGCGCGCACGCGCGTGCTTGTTGTTCTAGTTGAACTGCTTGTGTTTGCATTGCTGTGGGCCGCGGCCCCAGCCGTGTATGCCGACGGCTATGTCCCGGCGAAATTCGTCGAGTGCCCGGGGCGTGGTTACCAGCTCGGGCAGTTCATCCAAACCGCCGCGTGCACCGAAGTGCAGACCTGCACCAAGGCGGGTGGCAACGGCACCATCTTCGCCGGCGGCCTGAACGGCAGCGGCAACCACTACTGCGTCAACAGCGCGGGCACCGGCTTGCTGCAGATGCCGTGGGTCAGCTACGGGTGGCCCGGGCCGCCGCAGTGCCCCGCGAACTCCACGATGGAGGTCGACCCACTGACGCGTTCGAAGGCGACATGCCGCTGCGCCGAGGGCTTCGACGCGGTGGGCGACCAGTGCGAGCCGCGCACACCCATCCTCATCGAGCTGATCGGCCGCAGCCGCACCAAGGCGCTGCCCGCAGGCCCCGCGCTGCCCATCGTTGCACGCGTCACGCGCGACGGCCAACCGTACCTGCGCGCGGGTAACGAGATCGACATCCGGCTCAATGGCAAGCAGGTGGCAGCGGACTGGGGGCCGGAGCTTCGCTTCACCTACGTGCCGGGCAATGTGCGCGCCGAGGACACGCTCACGGCCGTGTGCACCTTCTGCAGCAATACCGCGGTGAAGTTGGTGGTCGTCGAGCCGTGCGAGATCTGCGAGAGCGTGGGCAACCCGATCCGCGGCAACGGCGAGAAGGTGCAGGCCGAGACGGACTTCACCGACGCTTCGCCGCACGGGCTGGACTTCGTGCGGCACTACGGCAGCCAGCGGAGTTACCAGGACGGGCTGGGCACACGCTGGTCGCACAACTGGGCCGCCACTCTGGTCATTGCGGGCGATGAGGCTCGCGTGGTGCTGGGTACGGGTGAGACGGTGCTCTTTACGCGCAGCGCGTCCAACCAACCCTGGGCCGCGGACAACCAGCGCGACCAGCTCGCGCCCACCGCAAACGGCGCGGTCCTGATTCGCCAGCACGACGAGAGCCGCTGGGAGTTCGACGCCAGCGGGCGGCTGCAGTCCATCACCGCGCGCAACGGCTGGCGCTACGTCATGACGCGCGATGCCGCGGGGCAGCTCACGCGCGTCACCAATGCCTTCCAGCGCAGCCTGGGCTTCGAGTACGCGAATGGTCGGCTGGTACGGGTGACGTTACCGGACGGGCAGGTGGTGAGCATCACGCACGCGGGTGAGTTGAGCAGCGCAACCGGTCCGGGCGCCTGCACGCGCCAGTATCACTACGAGAACACCGGGTTCCCGAGCGCCCTCACGGGCATCAGCGACGAGCGCGGCGTGCGCGTCGCCACCTTCACCTTCGACAGCGCGGGGCGAGCCACCGGCACCGAGCATGCGGGCGGCGCCGACAAGTTCAGCCTCGCTTACCAGCAGCCAGCGCGCGCCGCAACCATCACACGAGAGCCGGTGGACTCCGGCCTCTTCGTCGCAGTCGCCGACATCAAGGACCCTGCCGACGGCGTGCAGCGGCGCACGTGGGTTGGGGGCGACGGCCAGGTGCGCATGGTGGGCAGCAGCAGCCCGGCGGGCGGCATCGGCTACGCGAGCCGTTCGGCCGAGGCCCTGCCGCTGCTCGAAACCGACTTCATGGGCGTGCAGACGGCGTACACATGGGACACGGCGCGGCAGCTCAAGACGTCGATCACCGAAGCGGCGAACACACCACAGGCACGCGCGACGCAGATCCAATGGCACCCTGCCTTCCGCCTGCCGGTGCTGGTGACGCAGCCAGGCCGCACCACGGCCTACGAGTACGACGCGCTGGGCAACAAGCTTGCGGAGACGATCACGGACACGGCGACAGGCGAGGCCCGTACGTGGCGTTGGGAGTACGGCCCCAACAACCTGCCGACGAGCATGACGGGCCCGCGCGGTGGTGTCTGGCGGTACGGCCATGACGCGGCGGGCAACCGCACCAGCGTCACGGACCCGCTGGGCGCCACAACGCGATTTACCTTCGACGGCGCGGGGCGCGTGCTCTCGCAGGTGGAGCCGAACGGGCTGACGACGGTCAACACGTTCGACGCGCGCGGCCACCTCCTCACGCAAACGCGTGCGGGCGAGACCAGCCGCTACACGTACACCGCTTCGGGGCAGCTCGCGAGCGCAGAGCTGCCGACCGGCCTGGCGGTTTCGTATTCGTACGATGCCGCAGGCCGGCTGGTGGGTGCGGCGGACAACCGCGGCGCCATCATCACCTACACGTTGAGCCCGGGCGGCCACCGCATCCGCGAAGAGGTGAAGGATGCGGCGGGCAATATCGCGCTGGTTACTGGCCGCGCGATCGACACGCTCAACCGCGTTGCCGCCATCCAAGGCGCAAGCGGCGCGAGCACGCAGCTTTCGTACGACAGCAACGGCGAGTTGGTCGCAGAAACCGACCCGCTGAACCAAACCACACGCCACACCCTCGACCCGCTGCGACGCACCGTCGCCACCACCTTCGTCGACAACGCGAGCGTCGGGCAGGCGTGGACGCCACTGGACCAGCTGACGGAGGTCACGGACCCCAAGCAGGTGAAGACCACGTACGGCGTCAATGCATTCGGCGAGACGGCGCGCGAGAGCTCGCCGGATATCGGCACCCTCACCTTGAAGCGCGACGCCAACGGAGACGTCATCGAGACCACGGACGCAAAGGGCCAGGTGACCCGCATCACGCGCGATACGTTGGGCCGGCCGGTTTCGATCCGGTACCACGCGGGCAGCACGACGACCTTCACGTACGACAGCGCGGGGTACGTCGCGAAGATCGAGGACAGCTCCGGCACCACGACCTTCACGCGCGACCTGGAAGGGCGCGTGCTCACCAAGACGGTCGTGGTCAACGACAACCCCTCCAACCCGACCCGCTTCACCATCACGTATGGGTACACGCGCGGGCAGCTCACGAGCATGACCTATGCGTCGGGGCTCAAGGTGTTCTACCGCCGCAGCGTCGGGCAGATCACGGGCATCGACGTGCTGGAGCCGGGGAAAAACAAGTCCACCATTGCGTTCGTCAGCAACCTCGTTCATACGCCGCTCGGCCAGCCCAGGAGCTGGACGTGGAGCAACGGCGACAGCGCGAGCCGAACCTTCGATGCGGACGGGCGCATGGTGTCGAACGAGTTCGCGCGCTACACGTACGACACGGCGGGCCACATGACGGGGATCGTGCAGGACCTGTGGGCGACGCGTACCGTCTTGAGTGGCACGACGACCACGACGGAGCTGTACAAGGCGCCGATCGCCTGGAGAGCGGGGTACGACAACCGCAACCGGCTTGCGTCCTTCGAGCGCGATGGGGCGAAGAGCGTCTACACGTATGACGCGAACTCGAACCGGCTCACGTCCGTCGAAACGCAAGGCAGCGATGTTGACCTGGAGGGAACGTTCGACCAGCCGAACCTCGCGCAAGCCGCCAACCAGTCGTTGAAGATCGACCCGGCGAGCAACCGCCTGCTTGGTTTCTCCCAGACGCTGACACGCACGCAGAACGGGCAGCCGATTTCGACGACGAGCAGCACCGTCAACTACGCGATCGACGAGAACGGCGCAATCACCAGCGATGGTTTGCGGACCTTCGAGTACGACGACATGAACCGCCTTGCGAAGGTCAAGATCGTGAAGGACGGCGAGGCGGCGAGCGTGCGGTACCTGCACAACGCGCTGGGGGCGCGCGTGTTCAAGAGCGAGCCGGAGACGGAGCAGACGCTGCCGAACGAAGCGGAGCTGGGCAACAGCTTCACGAACTGGCTTCGAAAGAATTTCGGGTGGCTCTTCGCGCAAGGCAAGAGCAAAGCGAGCCTTGGGCAGGCCTTCCTCTACGGCGACGGCGAGATTCCCACGTGGGCGATGCTCGGTGAGTACGACAACGGGTCTGCCAGCGGCAAAGGACCGAGCGAGTACCTGTGGCTGCCGACAGCGGACGGCCTGGCCGTCCCGATCGGGACGTACCGCGCGGGCAAGCTGTACGCGGTCCATAGCGATCACATCGGTACGCCGCGGTTCATCACCGATTCGGCAAAGCTGCCTGTTTGGCAGATGCCTTACTCGGCTTTCCTCACGAATGAGCCAAGTGGCGTTCTGAGAACGTTGACGATGAATGAGGGCCAACAGAGACTTGCCTGGGCAAAGCCTGCAATCGAAGTGAACGTCTCAGGGCTCGGCCGCTATCGCGACAAGGAGTCTGGACTGACCGACAACTTGCAGCGCACTCTGTTGGGAGACGGGCACCGGTATACACAGCCAGATCCGATCGGCAAGGCGGGAGGAATCAACGAGTTCATCTATGTGAATGCAAATCCGCTCGCAAACGTGGATCCGGATGGAAGGGCTGCTCAAGCACTACCAATCCTCGTGCCCGCCCTCCTCGTTGGCTGTGCGCTGTCCTCGGGTTGCCGGGACTTGTTCAAGCCGGCTCAGATGAGCACTGGCAAGCCACCCGGCGCTCAGGCGGCGAACGATCCCACTTACGACAATGTGCGTCCAATCTGCCGACCAAACGAGGACGATCCTTGCAAGAGGCTCCAGAAGTGGCAGCTCGAGGCGCGTCGCATGATGGTCATCAAGCTCGCAACCGGGTTGGCGCCGCGCCACGAAATTCAGGAGTTCAACGAGAACATCTTGATTCACAACCGCAAGTGCCCGCACTATCCGGTTGAGCCCATACTATTGCCGGTGAAATGAGGACGATGTGAAAAACCTTCCTCTTCTGAGGCTCGCGAGAGAACACCACGCCCCCGAAACCGACCAGGTTTTGGCGCAGCTGTTCTCTGGTGTCTTCGGCGCTCCTGACCATGAGGCGCGCACTCTCGATCTACTTCGGCGCGGCGCTTGCGATGGTGTTGCCAGTGCTATGTGGTTGCTGGGTGAAACGCTCCTCGACGACGGGAAGGAGGAAGTCACTGCCGAAGGCGTTGAATGGCTCGAGCGCGCTGCGAAAATGGGCGTCGGGATGGCCGCCATGAGGCTCGCAATTTTCTATGGCCAAGACTCCCTGCAGCATTTCGACGAGGCACGGCAGCTGCATTGGACTTTCCGGGCGGCGGAAATGGGGGTCCCGCTTGCGGCGTATCAGATCGGCCTCGCCTTCGAGGACGGCGAGATCGGCGACATTGTCGACTACAGTTCAGCCGTTCACTGGTATGAGGTCGCCGCCGGGTACGGCTACCCGCTCGCGCTCCAGAGATTGGCATACGCATTCAGGGACGGCGAGTTGGGGCTCGTTCCTGATCGTGCCCGCGCCGACGAACTCGAACGCCGGGCAGCCGAATTCTCGAAGCTGAGGCAACGCGCCGAGCTGGAAGACTGGCTGCTGTTGGCGAAGGCAGGAGACCGGGATACGCAAAAGTGGCTCTCGCTGGCGTATCGGGAAGGATTCGGCGGTCTCGCTGCTGATCTCGAGCAGGCCAAGTATTGGGAAGAGAGGGCGGACTCCACTGGGTAACGAGCGCAAGCTGCGCACCTAACGCGCTCGTCGCCAAAGGGCGTCGGGCCAGCCGCTTCTGCAGCACCACCTTGAGCACCTTGCGCCTCAGGTCGCTGTGCCCGCCCTCTTAGTGGGCGGCGCAGCAGCCCAGTAATCTGTCAGTCACACCGGTCCAAGAGGAACTGCCTGTGCCAGCGATCAGTTCGATCGAGATGCACGATGCTCTGGTAAAGAGCATGCGTGTCGACCACAAATCGAACACGATAGTCATCGAGTTCGATGCGTACCAGCATCCGGACGACCGCACACGTCGTGCGCTGTCGGTCACGTTCAAGGGAGTCGAGTCCATCTCTCATATCGCGGACCTCAAGCGCATGCAAGAACACGCCTTCGCCGGGAACGTGAATTCATGGTCACCCAGTCCAAAGGCTGGCACGACATACATTTACTTGACCGACGGCTGCATCGCAATAGCGGCGTGTCAACGCCGACTTAATCCTGACCCACCTTCCCATCGGGCCGCCGAAGTAAATCTGACCCACCCGGGCCTCTTCGGTTAAGTCTTCATTCGGTAGTAGCGGGCTGTGGTGATGTGGTCGAAG
>NZ_JACORU010000019.1 GCF_014297445.1 Ramlibacter albus | reverse complement strand
GACTGCATTCGACGCTGGGGTACGTGAGTCCGATGCAGCATGAGAGAAACTGGATGGCGGCCCAGGACAAAAAGTCCGCTTAACAAGCTCGGTTAAGGGATTCGTCAAACAGGGGCAAGGTCATACGGACCACCTGGGCACGCCGCGGCTGATCACCGATGGCAGTACGCAACCGGTGTGGCAGTGGCCGTATTCGGCGTTCGGCCACAATGAGCGCTCCGGTGTGCTTGCAACCACGACGAACTCGAGCGGACAGAACGTGCTGAGCAGGACGAAACCGGGCATCACCTTCAACCTGGGGATGCCGGGGCAGTACTGCGATGAGGAGTCGCGGCTTTGCCAGAACTGGAACCGGGAATACAGTCCGTGGGATGGACGGTATACGCAGTTCGATCCGATGGGGTTGCATGACGGGCCGAACGGCTACATCTACGTTCACGGCGACCCTCTTCGAGGGACGGACCCGATGGGGTTGGCCAACAGCGCGGCGACGTTCTGGATGCGAGGCAAGGAGCCGCCGAACAAGCCTCCAGAGGAAACCATGTGCAAGCCCGATCAATGTTTCGATCCGATCGACCTCAAAGCTGGGAATGGCATGTGTGAGCCGGGGGACATCATGTGCGCCATCGCGATGCAGGCAGCAGGCCTACAGGAACCGTACTTCTACGAAAAGAAGAGGTACTCCAGATTGTGCTTGGTCTCGCTTGGACTGTTTGGCAAGGTTGGCGGTGTGAAGGCTGGCAACTCTGTTGCTGGGCAGGTTGCTGCAAGCGCCGAAGCTGCCGGTGCCACGGCAACAGGTCTGAATGCCACGCTGCTCAATGGCGCGGCCAATGCTGCCAAGTTCTGGAAGCACCCGGCCTTTACGGCTGCGATGGCTCCTCTTGCCATCAAGGAGCTGCTTGACACCTGCGCGTGCGAGGGGAAGTAGACGTGAACGCAAAGACTGTTTTGATCCTCGTCGCCACGGCGCTTCTCTTGTTCTACCGGTTCGCGTTCCCCTGGACGCCCTTCTGGGTCGACCTATTGGTCATTGCGATTGGTGGGTGTGTTGGCGTGAGCAAGTGGCTCGCGGAACAGCAACCTGATCCCTATGAGACAGAAAAGAAAGAGAATGATCCAAGTGGCGGTCCACCAGCAGCCGACGTATGAAATCGGTCCCGATCCAATTTCCACTCGCGAACGAGCGTATGGAACGGCTCTACGGCTGCGCGCCTGACGCTTTCTGTATGGACCGCGTCGTGCGGCCTTCATTTCGTGCGTCTATTTGACGTGAGCCACCCACCGCGCCGCACCTTCCCCCGCCACCCGCCCCGTCGCAAAACATGCCGTCAGAAGGTAACCCCCCGTAGGCGCCTCCCAATCCAGCATCTCGCCCGCGACGAACACGCCAGGCAGCTCGCGCAGCATGCCGTTCTCATCGAGCGCATCGAACCGCACGCCGCCCGCCGTGCTGATCGCTTCATCGACGGGCCGCGGCCGCGCCAGTTTCAACGGCAGCGCCTTCAACGCCGCCGCCAGCCGCGCGGGGTCATCGAGTTCTTCCGGGGTGAGCACCTCATGCAGCAGCGCCATCTTCACACCCGCGATGCCGAGCCGGCTCTTCAGGTGCGTCGACAGGCTGCGCGCCCCGCGTGGGCGTCGCGTCTCCGCCAGCACTTGCGCCGACGTGTGCTGCGGCAGCAGGTCGATGAGCCACGTGGCATGTCCGTGTGCCGCGATCTCGTCCCGCAACTGCGCGGAAAACGCATACACAAGGCTGCCTTCGATCCCCGTCTGCGTGAGCACGAACTCGCCCTGCCGGCTGTCTTGCTCCGATTGCGAAGCCATGCGCGCCGCAACCGGCTTCACCGGCTGCCCCGCAAAGCGTTGCCACAAGTGCTCGCTCCAGCCCGAACTGCCCGGGCGCGTCGGCATGACGTCGAAGCCGCAGTTCGCCGGCAGCAGGGGCGAGATGGAAACGCCCCGCGCCGCAAGCAACCGCACCCACGCACCGTCCGAGCCCAGCCGCGGCCAGCTTGCGCCGCCCAGTGCAAGCACCGTCGCATCCGCGGCATGAGTGACGCGTCCCGCCGGTGCGTCGAACACGAGCTCGCCGGTCGACGCATCCCAACCCTTCCAGCGATGCCGCGTATGCAACCGCAACCCCGCCGCCCGCAGCCGATGCAGCCACGCCCGCAGCAGCGGCGCGGCCTTCATGTCCGTCGGAAAGACGCGGCCCGAGGTGCCCACGAAGGTTTCGATGCCCAGCCCCGCGGCCCAGCGCCGCACCTCGTCACCGCCAAATGCGGAGATGGCGTCCCGCAGCGCACCGCTGCGCTCCCCGAAGCGGCCGAGAAAAGGCAGCGGGTCTTCGGAGTGCGTGAGGTTCAGCCCGCCACGCCCGGCGAGCAGGAATTTGCGGCCCACGGACGGCATCGCATCGAACAGGTCGACTGCAACACCACGCTGGAGCAGCACCTCGGCCGCCATCAAGCCGGCCGGTCCGCCGCCGATGATGGCGGCGCGCTTGGAAGAGGAAGTCACCGCTCGATTGTCTCGCCAACCGGCGGCGCGCCCAGCAGCGGCGTCTTGGCCGTGCCGAGGTGCAGCGCCATGGCGTCGATGGCCGCGACTTCACGCGCGCGGGCGTCGCCGAACGCGTCCAGGTCCGCATCGGCGCGCACGCGATACCCCGCGGCGACCAGCCTGCGGCAGACCTCGCGCGCCTCCTCTCTCGCCGTGGCGCCCGTGTGCACGTCGAGCTCCAGCAGTTTCGTGACGTCCTTGGCCAGCCGGTTCGCCTGCTTGCGCAGCAGCACGGCCGGCGCGCAGGTCTCGTCCTCGTCGAGCAGCAACTGCGCGATCAGGGCGAGGTCGAGCAGCGCGCCCAGCGTGGCCGGCCAGCCCGTGGCGGTGCCGACGCTGCGAAAGTAGATTACCGAGGGGTGCGAGGCATGGCTCTGCAGGATCGCCGCGCACCAGTCGCGCCCCTCCTGCAACTCGCGGCGCAACTCGGCGCGCCCGCCGGTAGCCGCTAGCAGTTCCAGCAGGCCGAGCGCCGAAGGTGGCTGGCCCGCGGCCGTGGCCATCTTCAGCACCAGTGTGTCGCGCGTGGCGATGTTGGCCTGCACCTCCAGCAGGTACGTCACCGCCATCGTCATCACGGCCAGCCCGCAAAAGCCCGCCGCGACGGCGATGACACTGCCCGCACCGCTCGCCTCCGTCGGGCTGAAGCCGAGCGTCGTCATCGAACCGCCCGCGACATACAGGGCGTCGCCGAAATCCTGCAGCGGCGGATCGAACGAGTCGCCCGCCGCATGCGCGAGCAGGCCGAACGCCAGCACGAGCAGCAGCAGCCACACGATGAAAGTGACGAGCAGCATGAAGGGCGCGAAACCGAGGCCGACGGGCTTGCGCCGCCTGCTGTGCAGCAGCTCCACCGAGCCGAGTACGAGCCGGCCCGCGATGCGCAGCAGCCCGCGCGAACGCCCCGGCACCACGACCGTGTCGAACACGTCGCGCAGCGCGAGCGCGGCAAGCACCACGCCCGCGATCGCCTCGGCGATTGCCATCATGCTCATCGGGAACTCCAGGGTCCGCTGTCGTCGCTGGACCTTGACCCGTGGGCCACCGCGCCGGTGTCGGACGCCAATGACATCCGGTGACTGCAATTCGCCCGCCCGGCCCCGGCACGCGGCGAACCAACTCCTTGCCCGGCCAATAGTAGCCTTGACAATGATTGCTTGGGCAAGTAATATCCGCCTTCCCATGAATCCGCCCAAACCCCGCGGGAAGGTCCCCGCCTTCTACAAGCCCGGCGCCATCCAGCCGAACGAGAGCGTGGGCTACCTGATGCGCCGCATCCTGGCCAGCGTGCAGGCCGCGGCCGACCGCGAGCTGGAGCCCACGGGCCTCACGCACGCGCAGTGGATCCCGCTCTACAAGCTGTACCTCGGCCACGCTTCCACAGCGGCCGAACTTGCCGCCGCCGCCGAACTGGACGCCGGAGCGATGACACGCACGCTCGACCGGCTGGAGGCCAAGGGCCTCGTGCGGCGCGTGCGCTCCGAGGCCGACCGCCGCGTGGTGAACATCGAGCTCACGCCCGAGGGCAAGACAGCCGCGCAGGCCATTCCCCAGGCGCTGTCGAACGTGCTGAATGCGCACCTCAAGGGTTTCACCGCCGAGGAGTGGCAGCTGCTCAAGTCCTTCCTCAACCGCATGCTCGAGAACGGGGTCGAGCTGCAACAGGCCCGCAACGAGGCACTGGATGAAACCTGATTTCCGCATGGCGGCACTGGCTGCCGCATTGCTGCTGGCCGGTTGCGCCAGCTACAAGGGCATCGAGCCCGAAGCCACGTTGCGCACGCCGCAGTCCCTGGGTCTTTCCGGCGAGCCTGCCGCGCAACGCCTCGCCCCCGACTGGTGGAAGGCGTTCGGCGACGAACAGCTCGACCGCCTCGTCGCGCAGGCGCTCGCGGGCAACCCGACGCTGAAGGTCGCGCAGGCGCGCCTGCGCCGGGCGCAGTCGGTGCTGGAAGTGGCGAACGCGGCCACGCTGCCGCAGGTCAACGGCTCGTTCGACGTCACGCGGCAACGCTATTCCGAGAACGGGCTGCTGCCGCCGCCCATCGCGGGTTCGATCCGCGAGAGCGCGACGCTGCAGCTGGGTGCCAGTTGGGAGATCGACTTCTTCGGCAAATACAGCGAGGCGCTCGAAGCGGCGCTGGGCACGGCGCGTGCCGCGCAGGCCGACACCGAAGCCGCGCGCATCCTGCTGGCCGCCAACGTGACGCGCAGCTACATCCAGCTCGCGCGCGTGCACGACCAGCTCGCCGTCGCACGACGGGCGCTCGCGCAGCGCGAGGAAGCGCTCAAGCTCGTACGGGATCGCGTCAATGCAGGGCTCGATACCGCGCTCGAATTGAAGCAGGCCGAAGGCGCGCTGCCCGAAGCCCGCCAGCAGATCGAAGCGCTGCAGGAGCAGGCGCAGCTCGCGCGCAACGCACTCTCCGCACTCGTTGCGCAGCCAGACGCGAAGATTGAAGAGCGTGCGCTCGCTGCGATCAAGCCGGTGCCCGCGCCGCACGCGATCCCCTCGGACCTGCTCGCGCGCCGCGCCGATGTGGCCGCCGCGCGCTGGCGCGCCGAAGCCGCGACGCACGACGTGGCGAGTGCGAAGGCGCAGTTCTATCCCAGCATCAACCTCACCGCTTTCCTTGGCCTGTCCAGCCTCGGTATCGGCAAGCTGCTCGATGCGGGCAGCCTGCAATGGGGCATGGGCCCGGCGGTGCACCTGCCGATCTTCGACGCGGGGCGCCTGCGCGCCAACCTGCGCGGCCGGGCGGCGGACCTCGACGCCGCAGTGGAGGGCTACAACGCGACGCTGGTCGACGCCATCCGCGAAGCCGCGGACCAGGTTGCGACGCTGCAATCCATCGAGAAGCAGCGTGCCGAGCAGCGCGACGCGCAGGCCGCGGCCGAAGGTGCTTACGACATCGCCGTGCAGCGCTACCGCGCGGGGCTCGGCACCTATCTGAACGTGCTCACCGCCGAGACCGCTGTGCTCAACCAGCGCCGCCTCGCGGTGGACCTGGCGGGCCGCCAGCTCGATGCACAAGTGCAATTGATGCGCGCCCTCGGCGGCGGCTATGAAAGCCAAGGAATCTGAAAATGGCGATGAACGAGAAACGCAAGAAGGGCCTGACCATCGTGGCCGCCACCGTGGCCGTGGTCGGCCTCGCCTGGGGCGCCTACGAGTGGCTGGTGGCCAGCCACTACGAGAGCACCGACAACGCCTACGTGCAGGGCAACATCGTGCAGATCACGCCGCAGATCGGCGGCACGGTGCAAGCGATCTACGCCGACGACACCGACTACGTGAAGGCGGGCCAGCCGCTGGTCAAGCTCGACCCCGCCGACGTCAGCGTCGCGCTGCAGCAGGCGGAAGCCAACCTCGCGCAGACCGTGCGCCAGGTGCGCACGCTCTACTCGAACAACGCCGCGCTGGCCGCGCAGGTGAAACTGCGCGCCGCCGACATCGACAAGGCCAACGCCGAGGTGCGCCGCGCGCAGGACGACCTCGCGCGCCGCCAGTCGCTCGTCGGCAACGGCGCCGTGTCGAGGGAAGAGCTGAACCACGCCGTCACGCAGCTGGCCAATGCGCGCAGTGCGCTCGAGGCCGCCAACGCCGGCGTCACCGCGGCGAAGGAGCAGCTCGCCACCAACCAGGCGCTCACCGAAGGCACCAGCGTGGACCAGCACCCGCAGGTGCTGGCCGCGGCCGCCAAGGTGCGCGAGGCGTGGATCGCCGCGCAGCGCGCCGCGCTGCCGGCGCCGGTGGACGGCTACGTCGCCAAGCGCACCGTGCAGCTCGGCCAGCGCGTGAACGCGGGCACCACGCTCATGTCCATCGTGCCGCTCAACCAGGTGTGGGTGGACGCGAACTTCAAGGAAAGTCAGTTGCGCAAGATCCGCATCGGCCAGCCGGTGAAGCTCACCGCCGACATCTATGGCAAGCGCGTCGAATACCGCGGCACCGTGCAGGGCCTGGGCGTCGGCACGGGCGCGGCCTTCGCGCTGCTGCCCGCGCAGAACGCCACCGGCAACTGGATCAAGGTGGTGCAGCGCGTCCCCGTGCGCGTGGCGCTCGACCCGCAGGACGTCAACAAGAACCCGCTGCGCGTGGGCCTGTCGATGGAAGCCACGGTGGACGTGAGCATGCAGGACGGCAAGACGCTGGCCGATGCGCCGCGCGCCGCCGCCATGTCGCAGACGCCGGTGTTCGACACGCTCGACGCGGGTGCGGAGGCCGACGTGCGCCGCATCATCGCCGTCAACTCGGGCCGCTCGACCCATCTCGCAGGCGCCTCCGCCGCCCGGAAGTAGACGCGATGACGGCACCCGAACCGCTGAGCGGCAGCGCGCGCCTCTGGGGCACCATCGCGCTGTCCACGGCCACGTTCATGAACGTGCTGGACACGTCCATCGCCAACGTTTCGTTGCCCGCCATCGCGGGGGACCTCGGCGTCAGCCCCAACCAGGGCACGTGGGTGATCACGAGCTTCGCGGTGGCCAACGCCATCGGCGTGCCGCTCACCGGGTGGCTGTCGCAGCGCTTCGGGCAGGTGCGCCTGTTCGTGGCGAGCGTGCTGCTGTTCGTCGCCGCCTCGCTGCTGTGCGGGCTCGCGCCCAACATGGGCATGCTGATCTTCTTCCGCGCGGTGCAGGGCTTCGTGGCCGGGCCGATGATTCCGCTGTCGCAGTCGCTGCTGCTTTCGAGTTACCCGCGCGCGCTGGCCGGCGTGGCGATGGCCGCGTGGTCCATGACGACGCTGATCGCTCCGGTTGCCGGGCCACTGCTGGGCGGCTGGATCACGGACAACATCAGCTGGCCGTGGATCTTCTACATCAACGTGCCCGTCGGCGTGGTGGCGGCGCTCGCCACCTGGGGCATCTACCACAAGCGCGAGAGCACGCGCCACAAGCTGCCCATCGACAAGGTGGGGCTGGCGCTGCTCGTGATCTGGATCGCCGCGATGCAGGTGATGCTGGACATCGGCAAGGAGTACGACTGGTTCGAGTCGCCGCTGGTGGTGGGGCTGGGCGTGACGGCGCTGGTCGGCTTCGCGCTCTTCCTCGTGTGGGAGCTGACGGAGGAGCACCCGGTGGTGGACCTGCGCCTGTTCGCGCGGCGCAACTTCTGGTCGGGCACGCTCGCGACGTCGTTCGCGTACGCGCTGTTCTTCGGCAGCCTCGTGCTCCTGCCGCTGTGGCTGCAGCAGTTCATGGGCTACACGGCCACGGATGCGGGCGAGGTGCTCGCGCCGGTGGGGTTGTTCGCGATGATCCTGTCGCCCATCGTCGGGCGCAACGTGGGGCGCGTGGACCCGCGCAAGCTGGCCACCTTCGCGTTCCTCGTGTTCGCGGTGGTGATGTGGATGCGCTCCAACTTCAACACGAACGCGGACTATGCCACCATCGTGCTGCCCACCATCGTGCAGGGCATCGCGGTCGCGTTCTTCTTCATCCCGCTGGTGACGATCACGCTGTCGGGGCTGGCGCCGCACCAGATACCGGCCGCGTCGGGGCTGACGAACTTCGCGCGGATCACGGCGGGCGCGTTCGGCACGTCGATCTCGACGACGGTTTGGGAGCATCGTGCGGTGATGCACCACGCGCACATGGCGGAGACGGTGAACGCAGCAAGCCCGGCGGCGCAGTCGACGTTCTCGTCGCTGGCGGCGAGTGGGATGCCGCCGGAGGCTGCCCTGGCGCAGGTGAACCGGCTGGTGGACCAGCAGGCGTTCACGATGGCGGCGACGGACCTGTTCTATTTCTCGGCGGTGGTGTTCGTGTTGCTGGTGCCGCTGGTGTGGTTGAGCAAGCCGCAGTCGTCCGCCGGGTCGGCGGATGCGGCGGCAGGGGCGCACTGATCAGCGCGTGAAAGGCAGGTCGAGCGGGCGCTGTGCGTTTCCGGCGAACGTGACGTGTACGCCGCAGGGGCCCTCGTCGCGTTGACGGGCGGCGTCGCGCACGAGCACGATGCGCGCGCCTTCGAGCAGCACGGTGCCGTCCTGCACCGCTTCGTCACCGAGGAAGGCGCGATAGCGAGCCAGCGACGCATCGACATCGGCCACAGCTACCGTCACTTCGGCAATCCCCGTCGCGCCGTTGGCGTGGTGTCGCACTTCGCCCTCGGGCACGCGCAGCGCACGCGGCGTGAGGTCGGCGCAGAGGAACGGCAGGTCGTGCCGCGACTGCCGCGCGGTCTGCCATTGGACTCGTTGCCCATCCGGCCGCAGCCGGCCACCGGGCAAGGGCCCGTTGATTCCGGCGAGGCCTCGCGCCTTCGCCTCAGCGACGACCGCAGGCAGGTCGTGCGGCAGCAGCGCGAAGTCGACGAGCCCGTCGCCGTGCGCATCGAGTTGGCGCCACCAGCGCTCGTCCGGCGACGGCGCGCTGTAGGTGATCAGCTCCAGGTACGCGCCGTCCTCGAACACCACCAGCGCATTGCGCGTGTTGCGGCCCGGGTGGCGGCCGCCTTCCATCACCGTGTAGCCGGCGCTCTCGCAATCGCCGACAGCGCGCTCGAGGTCGCGCACGGCGATCACCACATGGTCCAGCCGCAGCAACGTCATTCGTCGATCTTCAGCTTGGTGTCGCGCACGAACGCGCTCCAGCGCTCGTACTCCTGCCGCGCGTGGCGGTCCGCGCCCGCGCCGTCGGTTGCCATCACTTCGAAGCCGCCCGCCGTGAGTTTGCTGTGCACTTCGGGCGATTGCAGCGTGGCGCGGAAGGCGTCCGTCAGCATGCGCACCGTCTCCGGCGGCGTGGCCGAAGGCGCGAAGATGCCGATCCACGAATACGCCTCGAAGCCGGGGAAGCCCGACTCCGCCACAGTCGGCACGTTCGGCAGGTCCGCAAGGCGCTTCGAGCCCGTCACCGCCAGCGGCTTGATCTTGCCCGCCGCGATCTGGCCCTTGAGCGCGGCGTAACTCAAAAGCGTGAGCTGCGACACGTCGCCCAGCACCGCCTGCACGGCCGGCCCGCCGCCGCCATACGGCACGTGCAGCACGAACACGTTGGCCTTGCGCTTGATGTCCTCCATCACCAGCTGGTTCATCGAGCCGACGCCGGTCGAGGCATAACTGAACTTGCCCGGCTGCTTGCGCGCCGCTTCGAGGAAGCCGCGCAAGTCATTGGCCGGCACCGATGCCGACGCGCCGATCACGAGCGGGAAGCGCACCGCGAGCGTGACGCCCGTGAAGTCCTTGAAGGTGTCGTACGGAAGTTTCGGCTTGGCCACGGCGTTGATCGCGTGCGAGTCGAAGCTCACGAGCAGCGTGTTGCCGTCGGGCCGCGACTTGGCGACGTAGTCTGTGGCCAACTGGCTCGCCGCGCCCGGCTTGTTCTCCACGACGACGGGACGGCCGATGCGCCTGGCCAGTTCGGGCTGGATGATGCGCGCGGTGATGTCGGTGCTGCCGCCGGGCGGAAAGGTGACGACGAGGCGGATCGGTGCGTCGGACTGCGCGAACGCGTGGCCGCCCGCGGCCAGCGAGACGCCTGCGGCGAGGACTTCGCGCCGGCTGAAATCTTTTTTCGTCATGACTGCTTCCTTGACTTCAATGAACTACAGCGCGATGCGCAGCAGCGCAAACGCGCGCTCGTGCAGCTTCTCACGCCAGGGCCGCGCCTTCCACTCCTCGAGCGTGATGCGCCGCGCCTGCTTCAGGTCTTCCTCGAAGATCCTCGCCTGCCGCGCCGCGAAGTCCGCATCGTAGACGTTCAGGTTCGCCTCGTCGTTCAGGCGGAATGATCGCACGTCGAAGTTGGTCGAGCCCACGCTGGTCATGAAGCCGTCGACGATCATCACCTTGCAGTGGTACATCGTCGGCTGGTATTCGTGGATCTCGATGCCGGCTTCCAGCAGCTCGCCCCAGAGCGCGCGCGAGGCGCGGCGGACGGTCTCCGCGTCGATGTGCTTGCCCGGCACGACGATGCGGATGCGCACGCCGCGTTTGGCCGCCGCGACGAGCGCGCGCCGTGCGATGCCTTCGGGCACGAAGTACGCGCTGGAGAGGTCGATGGTCTTGCACGCCGCGGTGATCGCCAGCAGGACCATCATCAGCATGCTCTCGCTGCCGCCCGAGGGCGAGCTGGAGAACATTTGCGCCTTCTGCTCGCCGGCCGGCTGCAGCGGCGGGAAGTATTCGGGGCCGTGCAGCACGTGGCCCTTCGTTTTCACCCAGTTGTCGAGCATGACGCTCTGCATTTGCGCCACCACCGGCCCTTCCACGCGGAAGTGCGAGTCGCGCCAGTGCTCCGGGTCCTGCGCGTGGCCGGTCCAGTTCTGCGCGATGCCCACGCCGCCGGTGAAGCCGATGCGGCCGTCCGCGATGAGCAGCTTGCGGTGCGTGCGGTTGTTCAGGCGGCCCAGGTTGTACCAGCGCAGCGGGTGGTACTTCTCCACCTCCACGCCGGCATCGCGCATCTGCTGCTCGAGCCGCTGCTCCATGCGCGCGCTGCCCACCCAGTCGACGAGCACGTGCACCTTCACGCCCGCGCGTGCGCGCTCGGCCAGCGCGGCGGCGAATTCCTCGCCGATGTCACCGGACCAGTAGATGTAGCTTTCGAACAGGATGGAGTGCTGGGCCCCGCGGATCGCTTCGAGCATCGCGGGGAAGATCTCGTCGCCATTGACGAGCGCGCGCACCGAGTTGCCCTCGAGGATGGACGGGCCCACGAGCAGGCCCATGGAACGCAGGAACTGGGGGTCCTCGGCACCGTAGAGGTGTTCGATGTCCTTTTCGACTTTTCTTTCGCCCGCCGCGAAGTTGACGGCGACGAACACGACGACGAGGACCGCCGCAACAACAAGGATGACGGTCGGCATCCGCACGAGAATAGCGCATGCCCGTCGAACCGATGCGCCTGTCCAAGGTGGTTGCCGCCCTCGTGCCCTGTTCGCGCCGCGAAGCGGAGCAGTACATCGCGGAGGGCTGGGTGCGCGTGGACGGCCGGGTCGTCGAGGAGCCGCAGGCCCGCGTCGTGAACGAACGTGTCGAAGTGGATCCGGCTGCGGAACTGCAGCCGCCCGTGGCCGCCACCTTCCTGCTGCACAAGCCCTCGGGCATGGACATCGCCGAGGCGCAGGCGCTGCTCGGCGCCGGGACGCGATGGCAGGGCGATGCATCGGGCATCCGGCGCGTGAAGAGCCATCACGCGGGGCTCTCGGTGCTGCTGCCGTTGGCCACGCCTGCCGAGGGCCTGTGCATCTTCAGCCAGGACGCCCGCATCGTGCGCAAGCTGCACGAGGAGGGGCATCTTGTCGAGCAGGAACTGATCGCGGAAGTGGCAGGCACCATCGCACCCGGCGGCCTGGAGCGTTTGTCCACCGGGCTTGCGTGGAAGGGCCGCCCGTTGCCGCATGCGCGCACCAGCTGGCAGAGCGAAACGCGCTTGCGCATCGCCGCCAAGGGGCTGCCGATGGACGCCGTGCCGTGGATGTGCGAGCAGGTGGGCTTGCAGCTCAAGGCGCTCAAGCGCATCCGCGTCGGCCGCGTGCCGATGGCCGGGCTGCCGGTGGGGCAGTGGCGCTACCTGGCGCCGAACGAGCGGTTCTAGGGGGTGGCGCGCGGCAGGTTGCTGCGGATCAGCTCGCCCGAAATCGAAATGCCCGTCGCATACGGCGGCAACTCGTCACCCGGCCCGAACCACCGCGCCTCCGCGATCTCGCGCGTGTCCACCGTGATCTCCCCGCTCTCGTACTCGGCCGTGAAGGCAATCATCAGCGAATGCGGGAAGGGCCAGGACTGGCTGCCGAAGTAGCGCAGGTCGCGCACGCGCAGGCCCACTTCCTCGAACACCTCGCGGTGGATCGCGTCCTCCACCGACTCGCCCGCTTCGAGGAAACCCGCAAGCGCGCTGAACCGGCCGTTCGGTGCAAGCACGTTGCGCGCGAGCAGGATGGCGTCGCCCTTGCGCACCAGCACCATCATCGCCGGCGAGATGCGCGGGTAGGCCGCATGGCCGCAAACTGTGCAGCGCATGCAGCGCTCGCCGTCCACCGCCTGCATCGGGCCGCCGCATGCGCCGCAGAAGCGATGCGTGCGTGCCCACTCGGCGATCTGGAAAGCGCGGCCGCCGACGGAAAGCAGGTGCGTGTCGATCGCGCCGAACAGCGAGCGCAAGGGCTTGAACACGAAACCGTTACCGGGGTCCGCCGCAGATGCATCGACCCACGCCGTGCGGCAGAAGTGCTCGCCGAGCAGCCCCACCGGCCGCGCTTCGTGCAGCGAAACGCCGAGCGCGGCGCACTCGGCTTCGGACGGCAACGCGAGGTCCTCTTCCCGGACCAGCAGCGTGCCGCCGCGGAAAACAAAAATATGCTCCTGCGAGCAGGGCTGGTGCGCGTGCAGCGGGACGAAATGCGGCGGCGTGGCAAGCATGGCCTATGGTAATCGGCCGCAAGCGGCGTTGCGCCGCCTCGCCGACAATCGCGCTCCATGCAGGAACCTTCGTCCGCACGCACCGCCATCGCCGGGTTGCTGACCCTGGCCGTGGCCATGGGCATCGGCCGCTTCGCGTTCACGCCGCTGCTGCCCATGATGATGGCCGACGGCGTGGTCGACATCGGAGGGGCCAGCTGGCTCGCGACGGCCAACTACCTCGGGCACCTGCTGGGCGCCGCGATCTGCATCTTCTACCCGCTGTTCGTGCCGCGGCCGGTGAACGCGCCGGCGGTCGTGCGGCGCGGTCTCGTCGTCACGACCGCACTCACGCTGGCGATGGCGCTGCCCTGGCCCGCGCTGTGGCCGTTGTGGCGGTTCGCGGCGGGCGTGGCGAGCGCGCTCGTGTTGATCCACGCCACCAGCTGGTGCCTCGGCCAGCTCGCGCAGCAAGGCGCGGGTCACGTGGGCGCGGTGATGTACGCGGGCCCCGGCGCGGGCATGGTGGTCGGCGGGCTTGCGGCCAGTGCGATGGTGGCGGCGGGTTGGCGATCCAATGCCGGATGGCTCGGTTTCGGTGTCGTGGCTGTCGTGCTCACGGCACTGGTGTGGCCGTCGTTCGATCCCGCGCTCGGCAAGGACACAGGTGCTCGCGCGCAGAAGGCAACGCAGGCCAGCGGCGAGCGAGCCCATGGCACGGCGGAGTTCGCTCTTTTCGCCGCGAACTACGGCATCTCCGGCTTTGGCTACATCATCACGGCCACGTTCCTGCCGGTGATCGCACGCGAGGCATTGCCCGCGTCGCCGTGGCTGGACATGTTCTGGCCGATCTTCGGTGCGGCCGTCGTGGTGGGTGCGCTTGCTGCATCACGCATTCGAACCCAGGGCGATGCGCGGACGCGGCTCGCAGTGTGCTTTGCGATCCAGTCGGTGGGCGTTGCCGTGGGCTTGCTCAGCCCCACCGTCGCGGGTTTCGCGATCGGCTGTGTGCTGCTCGGCCTGCCCTTCACCGCGATTACTTTCTTCGCTACGCAGGAAGTACGCAGGCTGCGCCCGCACAACGTGGCGGCGTATGTGGGCGTCATCACCATCAGCTTCGGCGTGGGGCAGACCCTGGGCCCGCCGCTTGCGGCCGCACTGGTGGCGCGCAGCGGCAGCGCGTCGCAGGGGTTCGCGTTGTCCTTGTGGGTGGCCGCGGGCGTGCTCGCTTTCGGCGCCGTGGTCTATGCCGCGATGGCGCGGGTGTTCACGCGCTGAAGCCTTTGCGCTGCGATTTGTAGGCGGCCTCCGACGGGAGCGCCCAAGCCGGGCCGACCGCGCGGCCGCGGCCCGGCTGAAGAATGGGGTCACCACAACGAGGAGCTTCCATGCAGCAGCCTGACCCCACTGAAAACCATGGCACCTCGCAGGAGGACGAGCCCACGCCCGCCGCGTCGCAGGACAAGGTGCTGGAGGAGACCGCGCGCCTCGCGCGCGAGGGCCTCAAGCAGCTGGAGTCGGACCCGAAGGAGCGCAAGACGGGTTCGTAGGCCGCGGGACTTTCTCCGACGTAACGATCAGCGACAGTGAGCGCCGCGCGCCGGCGCGCCTGCGCAGAGTGAGCGCCGCGCGCCGGCGCGCCTGCGCAGAATCGTTCGTTCGAATGGACCCCAGCCAGGAAGCCGAGCGGCTTCGCCTCTTTGTCTCGCGCATCACCGACTACGCCATCTACATGCTGGCGCCGGACGGCACGGTGTCGAGCTGGAACGCCGGCGCGCAGCGGTTCAAGGGCTACACCGCCGACGAGATCATCGGCCAGCACTTCTCGCGCTTCTACACGCCGGAGGACCGCGCCGCGGGCATCCCCGAAAAGGCGCTGCGGCTCGCGCGCGAGACCGGCAAGTTCGAGGCCGAGGGCTGGCGCATGCGCAAGGACGGCACGCGCTTCTGGGCGCACGTCGTCCTCGACCCCATCCGCGACGAGAACGGCGAGCTCATCGGTTTCGCCAAGATAACGCGCGACATCTCCGAGAAGCGCGCCGCGCAGGAGGCGCTGCGCGAGAGCGAGGAGCGCTTCCGCATGCTGGTGCAGGGGGTCACCGACTACGCCATCTACATGCTCTCGCCCGAAGGCAGCATCACCAACTGGAACGCGGGTGCGCATCGCATCAAGCAGTACGAGCAGGACGAGGTGCTGGGCTCGCATTTCTCGCGCTTCTACACGGAAGAAGACCGCGAGGCGGGCAAGCCCGCGTACGCGCTGGAGCAGGCCCGCACGAAGGGGCGCTTCGAGTCCGAGGGCTGGCGCGTGCGCAAGGACGGCACGCGCTTCTGGGCGCACGTGGTCATAGATCCCATCCACAACGACAAGGGCGAGCTCGTCGGCTTCGCCAAGATCACTCGCGACATCACCGAGCGGCAGCAGGCCGCGCTGGCGCTGGAGAAAGCGCGCGACAGCCTGTACCAGTCGCAGAAGCTCGAGGCCATCGGCAAGCTGACGGGCGGCGTGGCGCACGACTTCAACAACCTGCTGAGCGTGATCACCAACGGGCTGGACCTGCTGCGGCCCATCGTCAAGGACCCGGAAGGCGCGGGCCTGATCACCAGCATGGAGAAGGCGGCGATGCGGGGCGCCTCGCTCACCAACCAGCTGCTGACGTTCGCGCGGCAGCAGCCGGTGACGCCGGAGCCGCGCGACCTCAACCGCGTGATCACCGCTTTCGAGCCGGTGCTGCGCCGCGCCACGCGCAGCTCGGTGAAGTTCGAGATCCACGTGGCCGGGCAGCTGCCCGCCGTGATGGTGGACGTGGCGCTCTTCGAGACGGCGCTGCTGAACCTGGTGGTGAACGCGAACGACGCGACGCTGGACGGCGGCAGCATCAGCGTGGCGACCGCGGCGGTGCAACTGCGCGAGGGCGAGATCGGCCGGCTCGCCGAAGGCAGCTACGTCGTGGTTTCCGTCGGCGACACCGGCTCGGGCATGACGGAGGAAGTTATCGCGCGCGCGATCGAGCCTTTCTTCACGACCAAGGCCGTCGGCAAGGGCACGGGCCTGGGCCTGAGCCAGGTCTACGGCATGGTGCAGCAGTTCGGCGGCGACCTGAAGATCACGTCGCAGGTCGCGCAGGGCACGACCGTGGCGCTGTACTTCCCCGTGTCGACGGAGGAGGCGGTGGAGGACTCCCTGCCGCCGCCCAGCGACAAGGTGCTGATCGTCGACGACCAGCCCGACGTGCTGGAGATGGCGTCCGAGATGTTCCGCACGCTCGGCTTCCACGTCATCACGGCCACCTCCGGGCGGCAGGCGCTGGAGATCCTTTCCAGGACGCCGGACATCCACCTGCTGTTCTCCGACGTGGTGATGCCGGGCTCCAGCGGCGTCGAGCTGGGCAGGAAGGCGCAGGAGATCTCGCCGAACACGCGGGTGCTGCTGGCGTCCGGCTACACGACGCCGGCGGGCAGCTTGAAGGGTTTCGAGTTCCTGCCGAAGCCGTACCGCATCGCGGACATCCTGAAGAAGTTGCGGGCGCTGGGGTAGCTCACGCCCGTCAGGTAAGTGCCTTCGCCAGCATCGGCAAGCTCACGTCCATGCGGTAGTCCACCGAGCTGTGGTTGTCCGGGAACTCCTCGTAGACGTGCGGCACATCCATCTCGGTCAGGCGCCTGTGCATGCGCCGCGCGCCGTAGACCAGGTTGTACTGGTCCACGTCGCCGCAATCGATGTACAGCGCCTTCAGGGCCCGCAGCCCCGCGCCGTATTGTTCGACCAGTGACAGCGGGTCCCACGCGAGCCAGTTGGCCCAGCGCTCGGGGATCAGCTCGCAGGTGTCCAGCGTCACCGGCAGGCGAACGCCGTAGGGCGCTTGCGGGTCGGGGTCGAAGCTCGCCGCCTGCGCGAACATCATGAGGACGTGCACGTCGCTGTCCTTCGGCTTCTTCGCGTCCCAGAATTCGTCGACCCACTTGCCGATGTCGGGCTGCTTCGCCAGCGCGCGCAGCACCGGCACGAATTCATGGCGATAGACCAGCTCGAAGCCCATGTCGCCCGAATGCACCGCGGCAGCGCTCCAGAAGCTGGGGTGCAGCAGTGCGTGCACCATGGCGCCATAGCCGCCGCTCGATTTGCCGAAGATGCCGCGGCGGCCCGCTCCGCCGCAGCCGAACGTCGCCTCGACCGCGGGCACTGCTTCCTGGCGCAGGAAGTCGTCCCAGCGGCCCATCGCCACCGAGTTCACGTACTGGTTGCCGCCGAGGCGGGTGAAGCAATCGGGGAACGCCACCACCACGGGCGGCATCTGCCCATCCGCGATCAGCCGGTCCAGCCGCTCCGGCAGGTTCTCGCCGAAGTTCTTCCAGTTGGTGTGCACCGGCCCGCCGCCGGTGAAGCCCACCACGTCCACGAGCAGCGGCAGGCCGCGGCCGTCGTGGCCGTGCGGCACGTAGACGTCGACGATGCGCCGGGGGCTGTCGCCGAGAAGGTTGGGCTTGAGCACCTCGCTGTCGACGGTGAGGCGGTGCACAGTGCCTGTGGGGGTGTCCGGGTTCTTGCGCATGGCCCCATTGTTGGACGTAAAGCCTCGCCATGCAAAGCAGGAGTGCGCATGCGCGCCGCAACCCCCGCCGCGAAGCGCTCGGTGGTAGGCTCCGCGCGTGGCTTCCCCTCTCCAGCGGTTCCGGCAGATCGGGCTGCACCGTCCCAGGCTCCTTGCCGCCAGCGCGGCGGGGATCACCGCCTTCTTCCTCCTGCCGCAGGCGTGGACCATCACGGACCGGGTGCTGGTGGCGTGGAACCTGGGCGTGTGGCCGTACCTGGCCGCATTCGGGTGGCTGATGACGCGCACGACCGCGGAGGGTGTTCGCGGCATCGCGAAGCAGGAAGACGCCAGCAGCGTCGCGTTGATGGTGACCATGTGCGGCGCGGCCGTCCTGAGCCTGGCCGCCATCGTCGTGGAGATGGCGCGTGTCGATCGTGCGGCGGACGCGGCGGTGTTCGTCTACGGCATCACGGTGCTGACGGTGCTGGGCTCGTGGCTGCTCGTCGCGGCGCTCTACACGTTCCATTACGCGCACCTGTATTACTCGGCGGCCCCGAACCGCCTGCCGCTGGAGTTCCCGGAAGGCCTGAAGTCGCCTTCCTACGTGGACTTCATGTACTTCGCGCTCACGATCTCGGTCGCGGTCCAGACCTCGGACGTGTCCGTGCGCACGACGTCCATGCGCGCGACGGTCATCGGGCAGTCGGTGCTCTGCTTCTTCTTCAACCTGGCCATCCTCGGCCTTTCCATCAACATCGCGGCCGGGTTCGCCCAGGGCCGTTGAAGCGAACTCCATGAAAATCACAACCATCACCGCCACCCCGATCTCGTTTCGCCTGCCCGAAGGCAAGACGGTGACCATGGGCGTGGGCAGCACCACCAAGCGCGACGCGATCATCGTGCGCGTGCAGACCGACGAAGGCATTACAGGGTATGGCGAAGCGCACCCCGGCCGCAGCCCGGGCGCCGTCACGAGCCTGATCCACGGCACGCTCGCGCCGATGCTGGCCGGCATGGAGGCCACGGACGTCATCGGCGCCTGGCAACGCGTGCACCGCATGCAGCTGTCCAGCCACGGCCTGGGCGCAGGCGCGGCCCTCGCACTGTCGGGCATCGACATGGCGCTGTGGGACATCCGCGGCAAGGCCGCCAACATGCCGCTCTATGAGCTCCTCGGCGGGACGCGCCGGCGCATGCCGGCGTATGCGGGCGGGATTGCGCTGGGGTACCAGCCGAAGGAGTCGCTGGCCGAGGAAGCCCAGGGCTACATCGGCCGCGGCTACAAGGCGCTCAAGCTGCGGCTGGGCGACAGCGCATCGGTCGACGCCGAGCGCGTGCTCCACGTGCGCAAGGTGCTGGGCGACGGTGTCGACATCCTCACCGATGCGAACACGGCCTACACCATCGCGGATGCGAGGCGCGTGCTGCCGGTGCTGGCGGACGCGCGAGTCGGCTGGCTCGAGGAGCCGTTTGCCTGCAACGACTTCGCGTCCTACCGGCAAGCGGCGCGCATCACGCCGCTGGTGCCGATTGCCGCCGGCGAGAACCACTACACGCGGTTCGAATTCGCGCAACTGCTCGAAGCCGGTGCCGTGCAGGTGTGGCAGCCCGATCTGTCGAAGTGCGGCGGCGTGACCGAGGCCGTGCGCATCGCCGCGATCGCGTCGGCCTGGCGCATCCCGGTGAACCCGCACAGCTCGGCCACGGGCCTGAACCACGCGGCGACGCTGCACTTCCTTGCGGCGACGGAGAACTCGGGGTACTTCGAAGCGTGCGTGTCACGCTTCAACCCGTTCCGGGATATGTTCGGCAGCGCCTGGCAAGTCGGCGACGATGGTTGCGTCGAGCCGCCCTCGGGCCCCGGCCTCGGGGTCGAGGTCGACGAATCCCTTTTCGAGAAATACCCGATGGTCGATGGCCCCGGGTACGTGGTGAAGTTTTAAGAAGTACAGGAGACTACATGCGCAGGTTCTTTCTTCAGTTGTTGTCGGCCCTCGTGCTCGGCGCGTTTTCGATGGCCGCATTCGCGCAGAACTTCCCGGACCACACGGTCCGGATCGTGGTGCCGTACCCGCCCGGTGGTTTCAACGACACGCTGGCCCGTGTCTCCGCCGAAAAGCTCGGCAAGATGTGGAACCAGACCGTCGTCGTCGAGAACAAGCCGGGCGGCAACACCACCGTGGGCAACGTCAGCGTGGCCAAGGCCCCGCCCGACGGCTACACCATTCTCGTGACGCCGCTGCCGTTCTCCGCGCTGCCGGGGCTGTACGGCGCCACGCTGCCTTACGACGCGCTCAAGGACTTCCAGCCGCTCGTGTGGGCGGGCAGTACGCAGAACGCGCTCGTGGTGCGCAACGACCTTCCCGTGAACAACGTGCGCGAATTCATCGAGTACGCGAAGCGCAACCCCGGCAAGGTGAACTACGGCTCCACCGGCTCGGGCTCGTCGAACCATCTCACGATGGAGCTGTTCATGAAGATGACCGGCACGAAGATGGCCCACATCCCGTACAAGGGCAGCGCACCGGCCGTGACGGCGCTGCTCGCCGGCGAGATCGATGCGCTCTTCGACAACGTGCCGAACGTGGTCCAGCACATCAAGGCGGGCAAGATGAAGGTGCTGGGCGTGAGCGGCCTGCAGCGCTCGGTGCTGCTGCCGGACGCACCGACGGTTGCCGAAGCAGCCGTGCCGGGGTTCGAGGTGAACGTCTGGTTCGGCATGCAGGTGCCGGCGGGGACGCCGAAGCCCGTCGTCGACAAGCTCAATCGCGACATGGTGACGCTGCTGAAGGAGCCGGACGTGGTGAAGCGCTTCCGCGACCAGGGCGTGGAAGTGGTTGCGAGCACGCCGGAGCAGTTCAGCCGCCTGGTGCAGAGCGAGGTCACCAAGTGGACCCAGCTGATCCGCGAGGCGAACATCCGCATCGAATGAAAATCACCGACGTGACCCTCACGCTGTTCGAGTGGGACGACATCCCCGCGACCAGCTATGGCTCGCACACCGGGCGCTTCAGCGGCCGCAGCAGCCTCGGGCTGCTCGCGATCGAGACCGATGCCGGCGTCACGGGGCATTCCTTCCTCGGGTCCGCGTTCTTTCCCGCGGAGGCGGACGGCGCGAGCCTGATCCGCGTCTTCAAGCCGATGCTGGTGGGGCAGGACCCGCTCGACCGCGAACGCCTCAACCAGGCGATGTGGAAACGGTCGCGCACGACGACCGTGCGTACGATCGGCGCCGTCGACGTCGCGCTCTGGGACATCGCAGGCAAGGTGGCCGGGTTGCCGATCCACCAGCTGATCGGCACCTGCCGCCACAAGGTGGCCGCGTACATCAGTTCCGCGGTGCTGCCGGATGGCAAGGCTTACGCCGAAGAAGCGCTGCATTACCGGTCGCTCAACCTGGCCGCGTACAAGATCCATCCGCCGCAGCAGTGGCAGGACGACATCCGCGTCTGCGAGACCGTGCGCGCTGCGGTCGGCGACAGCTTCCGGCTGATGCTGGACTCGACCTGGGCGTACGACTATCCCGCGGCGTTGCGCGTCGGGCGGGCGATCCAGGACCTCGGCTTCTTCTGGTACGAGGACCCGCTTGCGGACAACGACATCTACAACTATGTGGAGCTGCGCAAGCACCTGCACATCCCGATCATGGCCACCGAGTATCCGGCGGGCGGGCTGGATACCTTCGCGCCCTGGATCCGTGAGCGTGCGACCGACTACCTGCGCGGCGACGTGGCGGTCAAGGGCGGGATCACCACGCTGCTGAAGGTCGCGCACCTGGCCGAGGCGTTCCATCTGAACTTCGAGGTGCACCATGGCGGCAACTCGCTGAACAACGTGGCCAACCTGCACGTGCTGATGGCGATCGCGAACACGGAGCTGTTCGAGGTGCTGCTGCCCGCCGAGTCGCAGAAGTACGGGCTGCAGCAGGACATCGAGATCGACGCGGACGGGATGGTGCATGCACCGACAGGGCCCGGTCTGGGCGCGGCCATCGACTTCGACCTGATCCGGCGAAAGCAGGTGGCCGTGCTGTCCTGACAGTTGACGCGAGCTACCCGCCGGCGGCCGCATCGCGCCGCAGCAGCCCGGATACGGCGCGCACGAGTAACGCCGGTTCCATGGGCTTGGCCACGTGCGCGTCGAAGCCGGCCTGGAGCGCTTTCTCGCGATCCTCGGGCCGTGCGAATGCGGTGAGGGCGACTGCGGGCAAGCTGGAGCCCGCGCTGGTCCGGCGCACGCGCCGGATCACTTCGTAGCCGTCCATTCCAGGCATGCTGATATCCGACACGAGCAGGTCGGGCCGCTCCGCCTCCACCGCCGCGATGCCGGATTCCGCATCGCCCCGCGTCACTACCTTGGCACCCATGTCCTCTAGAACGCGCGCCAGCAGCTCGCGCGCGTCCGTCTCGTCGTCGATGACGAGGATGCGCACGCCCGTCAGGTCGGCATCCGGCGAGACGGATGCCTTCGACGCCGGGTCGGCGTCCTGCGGCGCGTCCTGCATCAGCGGCAGCGTGACCGTGAACCTCGCGCCACGGCCCTCGCCCTCGCTGGATGCTTCGATCGCGCCGCCATGCACTTCAACGAGGTGCCGCACGATGGACAGGCCCAGGCCCAGGCCGCCGAACCTGCGCGTGATGGAGCCATCCGCCTGCCGGAAGCGCTCGAAGATCTGCGTGAGCATGTCGGGCCGGATGCCGGCACCCGTGTCGCGCACCTCGATGCGCGCGTTGCCGCCGTCCGCTTGCAGCCGCAGGTCGACCCGGCCGCCGCGCGGCGTGAACTTCACGGCGTTGGCCAGCAGGTTCCACACCACCTGCTGCAACCGGCCCGGATCACCCCAGACCGGTGGCACCGCGTCGATCGCGCAGGAGAGCTCCACGCCGGCCGCCTGCGCCGACGGCCGCACCACATCGGCCGCCGCCTGCACCAACTGCGCAGGCAACACGGCGCGCTTGTCCAGGCGCAGCTTGCCCGACGTTATGCGGCTCATGTCGAGCAGGTCGTCGATCAGCTGCACCTGGATGCGGGTGCTTCGCTCGATCACCTCTATGCCCTTGCGCAGCTCCGCGCTCTCGGCGGGCAATTTGCGGCGCAGGATGTGCACCCAGCCCAGGATGGCGCTGAGCGGCGTGCGCAGCTCGTGCGACAGCGTCGCGAGGAATTCGTCTTTCAGCGAGCTGGCCCGCTGCGCTTCCATGCGCGCGGCGCGCTCGCTTTCCAGGAGCGCGGCGCGTTCGCGGGCGGCGGCCTGCGTCTGCGCGAACAGCCTTGCGTTGTCGACGGCGATCGCCGCGTGGCCGGCGATGCCGACCGCCAGCGCCTCGCTGCGCTCGTCGAAGACGCCGACGTCGGGGTGGCCGAAGAACAGGCCGCCGATGACTTCGCCCGTGCGCGACATCACCGGCACCGCGAGGTAGCTGCGCACGGGCAGGTGGCCCTTCGGCATGCCGTGATGCGGCCCCCATTGGCCGTAACGCGGGTCCGCGCGCACGTCGTCCAGCCGGATCGGCGCCCCGCCGCGGAAAGTCGGCCCGAACAGCGCCGTCGGGCGAGGGTGGCCGAATTTCTCGAATGCGCTGCGCGGCGCGCCCGACAGCGTGTAGAGCAGGTAGGCCTCGCCCTGGCTGTCCGTGCCGTTGTAGAAGAACGCGCCGAAGCGGGCGCCCGTGAGCGTGGTGGCCGCGTCCGTCACACGCTGCAGCAGCGCGTCGAGGTCGAGTTCAGCCGACAGCGCCGCGCCGGTGCGATGCAGGATCTCCAGCGAGCTGGCCTGTTCGCGCAGCACGCGCTCGGCCCGCACGCGCTCCAGTGCCTCCCAGCACCTGTCGACCACCGTGTGCACGAGTTCCACCTCGTCCTCGCGCCAACGGTGGGGTTCGCTGCGATGCACGGCCATCGCGGCGACGAGCCGGCCATCCTTGTGCAGCGGCACGGCGACGAGCGAGCGCACGCCGATGCGGCGGTAGACGTCGAGCACCGGTTCGACGGCGGCGAGCCCGGTCTCCACGTCGTTCTCGACGAAAGCCCGGCCCTGCCGCATCGCGTCGCGCAGCGGCTGGCCGAAGTCGCTGAAGCGGAACCGGCCGACGATCGTGTCCGCGTCGTGCGTGTAGTCGCCGAGCACGTCGAACGTATCCTCGTCGGCGTGCACCTGCGCGTAGCCGCAACGGTTCACGCCGAGGTGGGAGCCCAGCAGGCCCGACGTTACGCGCATCACCTCGGTGGCGTCGGTCAGGCGGCGAGTGGCCTGGCCCAGCTCGTCGAGGAATTTCAGCCTGCGCTCGCTCTTGACCCGCTGCGTGGTCTCCGCGAACGTCACCAGCACGCCGGCCACTCCGCCCGCGTCGTCGCGAACGGGGCTGTACGAGAAATTGAAGAAGCAGTCCTCCGGGTAGCCGAAGCGGTCGATCGTGAGCTTGAAGTCGTCGAAGCCGACCGGCCGGCCCTGCAGCACCTCCTGCCACATCGGCCCGATCGTCGGCCAGATCTCGTGCCATGTGACGAGTGTCGATTCACCGAGTGCCGCTTCGTGCTTGTCGCCGAGGATCGGCAGGTAGGCGTCGTTGTAGAACTGCGTGAGCGCGGGGCCCCAGGCGAGGTACATCGGCAACCGGCACTCGAGCAGGGTGGAGACGGCCGACTTCAGCGTGAGGGGCCAGCTCTCGGGCGACCCGACAGGTGTGCGCGCCCAGTCGAAGGCGCGCATGCGCTCGCCCATCTTGCCGCCGCCCTGCAGGAATGCGAACGCCGGGTTCTTCGTCTGTGGGTGTGGCATGGTTCCGACGCAGCTTGCGTTCCTGGCGAGTCAGGTAAGAGGCAACGCAGCCTGCCGCTGCTCGCGAAGCAGCGGCAACAGGTCTTCCGCCGCCACCGGCTTGGTCAGGTGCGCATCGAAACCGGCCTCGCGCGAACGGCGCCGGTCGGCCTCCGCACCCCAGCCCGTGATCGCCACCAGCAGCGTGCCTGCAAACCGCGGGTCGGCGCGAAACCGGCGCGCCACGTCATAGCCGGACTGGCCCGGCATGCCGATGTCCAGCAGGACTGCGTCGGGCAGGTGAAGCGCCGCCTGCTCGAGCGCGGACTCGCCGTCGTGCGCCACGTGCACTTCGTGCCCCACCAGCGACAGGACAGCTTCGAGCGTGCGCGCGGCATCGACGTTGTCGTCCACGACGAGGATCCTGCGTGCGCCGGCCTGCGCGTGGACCGCCCCGGGCGAAGCCGGGGCATACTCGATGGTCTCCCCGGAGGCTGCCAGGCACGGCACGCGGATGCTGAAGGTGCTGCCCATGTTCGTGCCCGGGCTCGCCGCAGTGACGGTGCCGCCATGCATGTCGACGAGCGTGCGTACCAGCGACAGCCCGATACCGAGGCCGCCTTGCGAGCGCTCGATGGTCTTGTCCACCTGGGCGAACATGGTGAAAACCTGGTCGAGCATCGCTGCCGGGATGCCCAGCCCGTTGTCGGCGACCTCGATCAGCGCCGTGGCGTCGCCTTCGCGCCGGGCACGAAGCGTGATCCGCCCGCCGTGCGGCGTGTACTTCGCGGCGTTGTTCAGGAGGTTGCCGACGCATTGCGCAAGCCGCGTCGGGTCCGCCTCCAGCTCGATGGCGGCGGCCGTGTAATCGAGTTCGAGGCGGTGCCCGCCGGCTTCGATGGTGGGCCGGCTGAGCTCCACCGCGGCGTCGAGCGCGGAGGCGAGCTTGATCCTGCGCATCTCCAACCGGATCTTGCCGGTGCTGATGCGCGAGATGTCCATCAGGTCGTCGATCAGCCGCACCATGTGCGCCAGCTGCCGCTGCATCGTCGCGATCGCCTTGTCGGCCACCGGCCCCTCCCGGCGCAGGCGCAGGATCTCGACGCCCGTGCGCACGGGCGCGAGCGGGTTGCGCAGTTCGTGCGCGAGCGTCGCCAGGAACTGGTCTTTCGCGCGATTCGCCGACCGCAGGGCATCTTCGACGTGACGGCGCTCGGTGACGTCGACCACGGAGCCGGCCATCCGGAACGGCCGCCCCTGCGCATCGACGAGGGAAGCGCCCGAAATGGAGAGCCAGCGCTCCTCGCCCGAGCGCAGCCGCACCGGCACCTCGAAACTGTACGGCCTGCCGTGCCTGAAGTGCGCGCGCAACGCTTCGCGGATGGCGGCGATGCCCGCTTCGCCCACCACGAGCCGGATCGAGCCGGGAACGTCCGGGAACCCGTCGCCTTCGTAACCCAGCAGCTCCTTCAGTCGCGGCGAATAGAACATGGTGCCGGCGTCGAGGTTCCAGTCCCACAGGCCCGCGCTGGAGCCGCGCACCGCGAGCTGGTAGCGCTCCTCGCTGGCGCGCAGCGCCGAATTGGCCGCCTCCAGCACCTCCTTGCGGGTGGCGAGCTCGTCCATCATCGCGTTGAACGCGTCGACCACCTCGCCCACTTCGTCCTCGTTGCGGCGCGCGGCCCGCAGCGCGTAGTCACCCTGCATGATGCGCCGCGCCACCTGCGCGAGCTCCTGCAGCGGTTGCGTGACCTGCCGTTGCAGCCGGCTGGCCAGCGCCAATGCCGCCGCCATGCTCAATGCCATGATCAGGAACAGCGCACCGACGTGCTCGAGGGCGCGGGACTGCAGGTCGTGACGCGCGCGCAGCGCGATGGTGCCGATCCGCTCCTTGCCGAGGAACACCGGGCGCGTCACGAGCACCGTCTCCGCATCGAAGCGCACGTCCGCCGTTCGAGCGGCAGGTTCGGGCAGGGTGTCGCTCGCATCGACGGCGTAACTCGCAAGCCGCGCGCCGTCCGCCGAAAAGAGCGCCGCCGCCGCCACGGCAGGGTTGGCGCGCAGCACGCCGAGGTTCTCGGTGGCTCCCTTGGCATCGCCGAACGACAGCGCCGCGCTGCTCGCCAGGCCGATGGTGTCCGCCTGCGCGACCAGCGCGAACTCGACGCTGCGTGCCTGCCGCTGGACGTCGAAAGCGACGAGCGCGATGCCTGCAACGAGCAGCCCGAGCCCGAGCGCCGCCACCAGGACGACGCTCAGCTTCTGGCGGACCGATAACCGGTGAAGGGAGGACAGCATGGCGGCAAGGTGATGTTAGCTGTCGAGTCGGTGGCAGAAGCGTAGGCCCCTTCCTACAGCCGTGTGCGCAGAGCTCGTCAATAATCCGCCGCATCCCGACGCGGCCGAGAGGATTCGCATGTTCCGCACCGAAATTAGCATGCTGGCCGCATGCGCCCTGGCGGGTGCCGCGCATGGCCAGAACCTTGCCGACCTTTCGCTCGACCAGCTCAGCCGGATCGAGGTAACGTCCGTCGGCAAACGCCTGCAGCGTGTGGCGGACGTGGCGGGCTCCGTCTACGTCATCACCGCGGACGACATCCGCCGCTGCGGCGCAACGACGCTGCCCGAGGTGCTGCGGCTCGCGCCCAACCTGCAGGTGGCGCGGGTGGACGGCGCGCAGTATGCGATCAGCGCCCGCACCGGCACCGACCTGCTGGCCAACAAGATGCTCGTGCTGGTGGACGGCCGCACGGTCTATTCGCCGCTGTTCTCCGGGGTGTTCTGGGAAGCCATCGAGATGCCGCTGGACGACATCGAGCGCATCGAGGTGCTCAGCGGGTCGGGCGGCACGCTCTACGGCTCCAATGCCTTCCATGGCGTGATCAACATCGTGACGCGCAGCGCGGGCGAAACCGCCGGCACGCTCGTCAAGGGCGCGGTCGGCACGAGCGAGCGGTTCGTCACCTTGCGCCACGGCGCCGCGTCCGACGCCGGGGCCTTTCGCGTCTTCGCCAAGAAGCGCGATGCGGAAAACACGCAGCGCGCGTCGGGTGCGCCGGTGAGGGACGCGAGCCGGCACCAGCTCGCCGGGTTCCGGTGGGACGGGGGCACGCCGCAGCGCCAGTTCACCGGCACGGGCGAGGTGTACCACCACCGCACCGAGGACGTGCTTGGCGAGCGCGACTACCACGGCGCCTACGTGCTCGGGCGCTATATCGAGGACGCCGGCGGGCGCAGGACGCAGTTGCAGGCGTATGCGGACCGGCTCGTGCGCGAGCGCAGCCGCACGATCCGCAACACCGTGGATACGCTCGACCTCGAGTTGCAGCAGCAGCAGCTTCCCACGGCCGGCATGGACCTGCTGTGGGGCGCCGGCTGGCGGCTCTACCGCGACGACGCCCAGCCGGCATCGCCCGCCGCGCTGGACCTGCTGCCTCGCAGGAAGTACCTGCACTTGTGGAACGCCTTCGCGCAAGTCGAGATGGAAGGCGCGGCCGCGTCCCGGTTCACGCTCGGCCTGAAGGCGGAGCACAACGCCTACACCGGGTTGGAGCTGCTGCCCACTTTGCGCTATAGCTGGCGGCCGTCGGAGGACAGCAACGTATGGGCCGCGGCGTCCCGCGTCGTGCGAACGCCCGCGCGGGTGGACCGCGACGTTGCATCGCCGCCGCTCGTACCGAACCCCTCGGTCCGCGCGGAAAAGGCGGACATCGCGGAGCTCGGCTGGCGCGGCCGCTTCGGGTCCGGCGCTTCCGCTTCGCTGACCGCCTTTGCGCATCGCTTCGGGCAACTTCGATCCTTCGACCTGAACGGTGCCACCGGCGTATTCGCGAACAATTACGGTGGATGGCTGCGTGGCCTGGAGGGCTGGGCCGAGTGGTTCCCCGCGCAGAACCTGCGGCTCAAGGCGGGCATGCTGCTGCAGCATCCCCGCTACGACGCCGCTGCGGGCACGTCGCCGCAGCCGCCGTCCGTGACCCTCGGCAACGATGCACGGCACCTGTTCAAGCTCGGTGTGGCCTGGGACGTTCGGCACAACGTCTGGGTGGACTTCCATGTACGCCACGTCGGGCGGCGCCCGGCGCCTGCAGTGCCGTCCTACCTCGCGGCCGATGCCCGCGTCGCCTGGCGCCCCGCGCCCTCCGTCGAGCTCTCGGCCGCGGTGCGCAACCTCGGCGAGCCCCGGCATGTCGAATGGGGCGCGCCCGCCACGGCGTCGCTGGTGCCGCGTTCACTGCTCCTGCAATTCGTCTGGTGGCCGTGACGTGACCCTCCTGCGTGCAGCGACAGGCGTCAACGGCGGGCCGCTCGCCCGGCGCCGGGTACTTGCAGCCGCCGCGGCCGCGGCGCTGCTTGCGGCTGTATCCGCGCGCGCGCAGCCCGAGCGGGCGCGGGAGTCGCTCGTCAAGGCCGCCTTCCTGCACAAGTTCCCCAGCTTCGTCGAGTGGCCCGCGGGTACCTTCGCGTCGGCTGCCGCGCCGCTGCGCATCGGCGTCCTTGGCGACGACCAGGTCGCACGCGACTTGCGCGAACTGGCCCGCGAGCGCGAGCGCGAGGGCCGCACGATCGAGGTCGTACGCCTCGCACCGGGCGACTCGCCGCAGGGGCTGCATGTGCTTTACGTGCGCAGCACATCCACCGGCCGGATCGCCGACCTCCTCGTCACCGTACCGGATCGGGTGCTCACCGTCGCCGATTCGGACGGCGCGCATCCGCCCGGCAGCGTGATCAGCTTCTTCACCGAGGACGGCCGCGTACGGCTCGCGGTGTCGCTCGAAGCGGCAACCCGGCAGCGCCTGCGGGTGAGCTCGCGAATGCTTTCCGTTGCTCGCATGGTGCCCGGCTGACGCAGCACGATGGCTCGCGTGCGCCGCTGCAGGCGGGCTACTTGCGGATTACGCTGGCCTGCACGTAGTCCAGCGCTGCCTGGAGCGCGGCCTGCTCTTCGGCATGGAGCTTGCGCACGAGGACACGCTCTTGCTCGTCGGGTTCGGGCCCTTCGCCCCGAAGGAAAGCATCGAAGCGCTCGTCCAGCACCCGCTGTGCCTGGCGGGCGCGCTCCCCGGCGGACTTCCAGCTGTCGAGCAGCGCGGCATAGCGTTCGGCCATCGATCCACTTTAATCGTGAAATACTGGGCGTGTTTCGCTTCCTCACGGGGTGTTACCTGCCTGCGGCCGCACTGTCGAGGCGCGGGGGGCTACCGTGTCGGCACCCATGGAGTTGATTTGAAGCTGTTCGACGATCCGCAAGCCGCCCCCGAGATCTTCTGGGCGGAGATGCCGCCCTGCAACCACGTTGTGCAGATCTACGAAAACGACGCCGTGTTCCTCGACACGCTGGAGCAGTTCGCCGCCGGCGGGCTGCGGGCGGGGGAAGCCGTCGTGGTGATCGCGACGCGGGCCCATCGGGATGCTCTCTCGATGCGGCTGGCGGCCGGGGGCATCGACGTCGAGGCGCTCGCTTCGAACGACCAGCTGATGCTGGAGGATGCCGAGGAACTGCTGGCGAAGTTCATGCTGGCCGGCTGGCCGGACGACGAGAAGTTCAAGCGTGCCGTGGGCGCGCTCCTTGCCCGCGCGAGCCGGGGCGGGCGGCGCGTGCGCGCGTTCGGCGAGATGGTGGCCCTGCTCTGGGGTGCCGGCCATTGCGCCGCCACGGTGAGGCTGGAGCACCTGTGGCACGCGCTGTGCGAGGAGGCCCGCTTCACCCTGCTTTGCTCCTACCCGAAGGCCGGCTTCACCCGAAACGCATCGGAGTCCATTCGCGAAATCTGCAACGCGCACTCGCACGTGCTGGGCGAGCATGCCGCGGCGGCCCGCGAAACAGGATGAAGATGGAATAATCCACCTCATGGATTTGGCCGATGCAACGAGTGCGAAGTCGAGCAGCTTGCTGACGGGGCAGAACCACGCCCTGGAACTTGCGGTCGGCGGCGCGCCCTTGGCCGAAGTACTGGAGGTGCTCGTCCACACGGCCGAAACGCAGTCCGAGGGCAGTTTTGCCGGCTCCATCCTGCTGATGTCCGAGGACGGCAAGCACCTGCTGCACGGCGCTGCGCCGTCGCTGCCGGATGCCTACAACGCGGCGATCGACGGCATCGCGATCGGGCCGCGCGTCGGCTCGTGCGGCACCGCGGCGCACTTCGGGCACGCGATCTACGTGACCGACATCGCCCGCGATCCGCTGTGGGCCGACTTTCGCGATCTTGCGCTGCAGCATGGCTTGAGGGCCTGCTGGTCCACCCCGATCGTCGCCAAGGACAACTCCGTTCTCGGCACCCTGGCCATCTACTACCGCGAGCCGCGCGGGCCGAGTGAGTCCGACCGCGAGATGGTCAAGCTCATCGGCAACACCGCCGCACTCGTCATCGAGAACGCGCGCCTGCATGCCCGCCTGCACGACGAGAACTATCGTGCCAGGCTTGCCGCCGACGCGGGTGGCATCGGGTTCTTCACGTGGGAAGTTACCAGTGACCTCGTCTCCTGGCAGAACGAGCGCCCCTACGAGATCTTCGGCATCGACCGCAGCGAGCCGCCGATCAACGCGCAGCGCTTCGTCACCGAGTTCCTGGAGGCCGAGGACCAAGAGCCGTTCGCGGCCGCCGTCGCAAGGGCCCTGGAAGGTGGAACGTCCTTCCGCTTTGCAGGCCGCATCCGCCGCAAGAGCGACGGCGCGATCCGCCGCGTCGAATTCACCGGGCAGGTGGACCCCGAGGCGCGGCAGCGCGGTGTCGACAGGGTGGTCGGCATTGCCGCGGACGTGACCGCGCGTCAACCGGCCTGATCGCGACTTGCGTGGGCGCGATTGCGCTCCTGAAGCAGGCCGCGTCCTACACGTCGCATGCCGAGCAGGGCGCAAACTCCCGGGGTGCAAAAGGGGGCACGGCATGACACAAACCACCATCGCACTCACGCAAGCGAGCGACAGTGCCGCGGCGGGCAACGAGCTGGGCCGCAGCCTGCGCGACGCATTCGGCGGCTCGGCTCCCGACGCCGTCGTCGTGTTCGCATCCGCACGCCACGACTACGATGTACTACTCGCCGCACTCGCCGAGTCGGCGGGGACGCAGTGCATCGCGGGCTCTTCGTCCGCGGGCGAATTCACCGACCAGGGCCGCGGCGAAGGTCAGGTCTCGGCGCTGGGCATCCGCTCGCGCGACATGCAATTCGCGGTAGGTCTCGGCCAGGGCGTCAGCTCGAACCCCGTCGAGGCGGCACGCCAGGTCACCGAAGCCTTCCGCGGCATCTCCAAGTCCCCGCTGCCGTACCGCAGCGCGCTGGTAATGACCGACGCGCTCGCGGGCCATACCGACGCGCTGGTGGAGGACCTCACCTTGCGCACCGGCGGCGAATACCGCTTCTTCGGCGGCGGTGCGGGTGACGACGGCCGCTTCCAGACCACGCACGTGTTCGTCGGCACGAAGTCGTACACCAACGCGGTCTGCGCCCTCGAAATCCTTTCGGCCAAGCCGCTGGGCATCGGCGTTGCGCACGGCTGGGAGCCGGCGAGCGAGCCGATGCGCGTGACCGAAGCGAACGGGACGCAGCTGCTCGGCCTCAATGGCGCGCCTGCCCTGGAGGCGATCGAGGCCTACGCCCGGCAGTCCAACCAGGGCTTCGACGCGGCCGACCCCTTGCCTTTCTTCCTGCACAACGTCATCGGCATCCGCTCGCCGGAAGGCTTCCGGCTGCGGGTGCCGCTCGCGATCGGCGAGAACGGCTCCATCGCGTGCGCGGCCGCCATCCCCGAGGGGTCGGTGGTGCACATCATGAAAGCCAATGCGCAGTCCGCCATCCAGGCCGCGCGGCAGGCCACCGAGTCGGCCCTGCATGCGCTGGCGGGCCACAAGCCGGCGGCGGCGTTCGTGTTCGACTGTGTCGCGACCCGGTTGCGGCTGGGGCGTGCCTTCGAGGACGAACTGCAGGCCTGTGCCGACCTGCTGAAGCCGGCCGGCTTCGTCGGCTGCAACACCTACGGCCAGATCGCACGGGCGGAGGGGCAGTTCAGCGGATTCCACAACTGCACCGCGGTGGTCTGCGTCTTGCCGGAGTGACTGCAATGCCGCAACTGCGGCGGCTCATCGATGAGCTTGCCGACATTGCCGGCAGGCAGGCGACGGCGCACGCGGTCGCCGCGGCGCTGGGCGCGCACGACCTCGCGATCCTCGTGCGCGACAGCGAGCTGGGCATCCTGCTGCCGGCGCCGGGAATGCCCAAGACCGTCGAGGCGGGCCGCTCCTGGCGAAGCCTGCTCGAGCGCTGCCTGCACGAGAACGAAGTCCGCGCCGAGGTTGCGGTCGCGGGCCGCGCCTGCCACGCGCATGCCTTGTCCCTTTCGGGCTGCACCTTCATCCTGCTGGGTGACACGCAGGTGGAGTTCCCGCAGGAGTTCCGGGCGGCGATGCCGCTGTTGGCCGCCGTGCTGAAAGCGCAGCAGGAGCTGCGGCTGGGCCGTGCAGAGGCCGAGGAGTCGCGCGAAGCCGCGCAGCGCGCGCACCAGCTGGCACGCGCCCTGGATGCCGCCCGCGCGTCGGCCGCCGAGCTGAACCGGCAGCTGCGCATCGAACACCAGCGCAAGGACGAATTCCTCGCGATGCTCGCGCACGAGCTGCGCAACCCGCTCGCGCCGGTGGTCAGCGGCATCGAGATCCTCAAGCGGGGCGGCCTCGCGGACCCGGCCCGAACGCAGCGGACGCTTGACGTGATCACCCGCCAGCTGCAGCAACTGACGCACCTCGTGGACGACCTGCTCGACGTGTCGCGGGTCAGCCGCGGACTGATCGAGCTGCGCCGCGACCACCTGGACCTGGACGATGTCATGGCCGCGGCCGTGGACGCGAGCAGGCCCCTGCTGGAAAGCCGCCGGCACCACCTCGAGGTGCTGCGCGGCGGGGCCGGCCTGAAGGTCAACGGCGACCGCGTCAGGCTCGTGCAGGTGTTCTCCAACCTGCTGAACAACGCCGCGAAGTACACCGAGCCCGGCGGGCGCATCGAAGTCGCGTGCGACGCCGATGGGAAGGAAGTGACGGTGCGCGTGCGCGACAACGGCGCTGGCATCCCCCGCGAGATGCTCGACAGCATCTTCGAGATGTTCACGCAGGTGCCGGGCTCCCTCGACCGCGCGCCGGGAGGGCTCGGCATAGGCCTGACCCTGGTTCGCACGCTGGTCGAACTCCACGGCGGCCGGGTCAGCGCGCACAGCGAGGGCCCGCGTTGCGGCAGCGAGTTCCGAGTGTGCCTGCCGCGCGTCGACGCCGTCTCCGTGCCCGCCGAGCGGCAGCCACGCGCTGCGCACGGCGTGCCGCAAGGCCTGCGAGTGCTGGTGGTGGACGACAACATCGATGCGGCCGAATCGCTCGCCGAGGTATTGCGGCTCATGGGCGCCGCCGTGGTCGTGGCGCACGACGGCGAGACCGCCCTGCGCACCGCCAGGGGGGATGCGGGGGTGCCCGACCTCGTGCTGCTGGACATCGGCCTGCCCGGCATGGACGGCTACGAGACCGCGCGCGAATGGCGGCGCCGCTTCGGGCGGCAGGGCCGCCTTGTCGCGCTCACCGGCTACGGCAGCCCGGACGACATGCGCCGCACGGCGGCTGCGGGGTTCGATGCGCACCTGGTCAAGCCGGTGAGCATCGAGCAGGTCCATGCCGTGATGAACCCGTCCGCGCCTGCGGCCGCGTGAGGCTTCACTGCCGCGCGCTGGCGAGGGCCGCCACGAGTTCGTCGGGATCGACCGGCTTGACGAGGTGGTGGTGGAAGCCGGCGTCGGCCGTCTTCGCGCGGTCGTCGCTCTGCCCATAGCCGGTCAGCGCGATGAACCTCGCCGCCGAGGCGCCGGGCAAGGTGCGCAACTGCCGGGCGAGCTGCGTGCCGTCCATGCCCGGCAGGCCGATGTCGAGCACGCAGGCGTCGAAGCGCACTTGCTGCGCGGCTTCGATCGCCGCTTGCGGCGAATAGCGCACGGCCACATCGTGCCCGGTGGCTCGCAGCAGGGCGGCGAGCGTGTCGGCCGCATCGGCGTTGTCGTCCACCAGCAGGATGCAGGCGCCGGGCGGCGCTTCGCGCGGCGGCGCCGGCACCGCGGGTTCGGCGGCGGCCGGCGCCTGCGCCAGCGGCAACCGCACGGTGAAAGTGGCTCCGTGGCCCACGCCATCGCTGTGCGCGCCGACGCTGCCGCCGTGCAGCTCCACCAGCTTGCGCACCAGTGCGAGGCCGAGGCCGAGGCCGCCCTGCGAGCGGTCGGCCATGCGCTCGCTCTGCGTGAAGAGGCCGAAGAGTTCCGGCATGAACTCGGCCGGGATGCCCGCCCCCGTGTCCGCCACTTCGACCACCGCGTTGCCTTCCTCGACGCGCACGCTCACGCGGATGGCGCCGCCCGCGGGCGTGAACTTCGTCGCGTTGTGCAGCAGGTTGGCCACCACCTGCACGAGCCGCTCCAGGTCGCCCATGACGTACGCGCCGCCGGCCGGCGCGTCCACCGTCAGTGCGACATGCCGTTTCTCGGCCACCGGCTGCAGCTGGTCGGCAGCGGCGCGCACCGCGACAGACAGGTCCATCGGCGCGAGGTCGAGCTGCACCAGCCCGCGCGTGACGCGCGAGACATCGAGCAGGTCGTCGACGATCTTCTTCATGTGGCCCACCTGCCGGCCGATCACTTCGGCGGTGCGCTGCACCTTCGGGTCGCTGGAGCCGGCCAGGCGCAGCAGCTCTGCTCCGGTGCTGATCGGCGCCATCGGGTTGCGCAGCTCGTGCGCGAGCATCGCGAGGAATTCGTCCTTGCGCCTGTCGGCGGTGCGCAGCGCCTCGGCCAGGTCGGCGAGCTTGCGGCCTTCGGCCTGCAGCGCCTCGTTCTGCTGAGCCAGGCGCTCGAGCATCATGTTGATGGAGCTCGCCAGGCTCGCCACCTCGCTGCTGCGGCCCGCCGGCGCGCTGCCGGCGCCGGCCTGCGCGGTCGCGACCTTGCTGGAGAAGCTCTCCAGCGCCGAGAGGTCGCTGGTGAGCCTCTCGGCCAGCCGCCGCCCCAGCAGGAACAGCACGGCAAAGGCCACCAGCGCCAGCACGGCGGCGCCGAGGTACTCGACGTGCGGTGCTGACCCCGGCGGCGCCGCCAGCGAGTTGCCGGTGACGCGGATCGCGAGCGGCTTGAAGATTTCTGGCACGTCGACCGGCGTGTCGTCCGCGCCGTTGCCGCCGGGGCCCCAGGCCAGGTGAAGGCCGGGGTCCAGCGCCAGGTCGGCCAGCCGCACCTTGTAGAAGACCGCGCCCTCCGGCGTCGTGGTGCGCGAGTACCGCAGCGGCTCCAGCGCGAGCAGCACCGCGCCGCCCGGCGACTGCACCACGGCCGCCGCGCTGCGGCCTGTGGCAAGCTGGTTGCGCAGCCACTGCACCTCGCCCGGGACGAACCGCGCGTTGCCGTTCGCCGCGATCTCCTTGCCTTCGAAGTCGGTGAACAGCAGTTGCACCGGCAGGCCGTTCACCTGCCGGATGCCGCCGAGGAAAGGCGCGAGATACGTCTCCTTGCCGGCGCTGTCCACGAGCCCCGTTGCCAGGATCGTGCTGCCCGCCACCTCCGCCATGCGCGCCGCCAGCGCGTGCAGCGTGCTCGACACGTTCTCGGCATGGAACTCGCGCTCGCGCACGGCAAAGCGGCGTTCGGCGGCCGCCTGCTGCCGCTCGATCAGCCACGACGAGCCGAGCGACACGATCAGCACCGCGGCAGCCGCCATCGCGGCGCTCGCCAGGCCGAAGCGGCCGGCCAGGCTGCGGGGCAGCAGGTTGCGCATCGCTATCTGGCGGCCGGCACGAGCACGCCGTCCTCGCGGTAGCGCGCCAGCAGCAGCTCGCGCGCGTCGAGCGCTTCGTGCCGTTGCGCGGTGAAGGCGGGCGCGTATCGGCGCACGAGCCCGTCGTGAGGCGGCAGGCGCTCCAGCGCGGCACGCACGGCCGCGCGCTCGGTGCCGCCGGCCAGGCCGATCGCCTTGGCGAGCAGGTGCGTCATGTCATAGGCGTGGGCCACGCCGACGGGGCTTTCGATGTCCTCGATGCGCTGGATGCCGGCCACGCGGCGCGCGGTCTCCATGAATCGCTTCAGCGGCGCGGGCCGCGCCTTGAAGAAACTGAAGGTCTGCACCACGGACACGTCGACCTGCCCGAGCGCGGGCCCCGCTGCTGCCACGAAGCGCCCGCCGGTGATGCCCCAGTGGCTGATGATCGGAACCCTGCGCGCCGCCGGCAGCTGCGCGACCTCGCGCACCAGCAGGGCGGCCTCGTCGTCGTTGGCCACGAGCACGATGGCCTTCGCGCCCTGGTCCACGAGCTTGCGGTAGCGGTCCACGAGCGACGCGTCCTGCCAGTTGTACCAGGCCGCGCCCACGATCGCGGGCCGCCCGCTCGAGGCGCCGTACTTCTCCGCGGCGGCGAAGTTGCTGCGGCCCCACGACGTGTTCGTCAGCAGCAGGCCCACCTTGTCGAGGCCGCGGTCGGCCGCGGCGCGCAACATGAAAGGCATGGCCAGGCTGTCGCGCAGGGACAGCCTGAACACGTAGTTGGGCATGCTGCCGTTGTCGACGATGGCGTCGGCGGCCGACCAGACGGCGAGGAACGGCAGGCCGGATTGCCGCAGCAGCGGCAACTGCTCGATGATGACCGGGCTGAACCGCCCGCCGAAGACGGCCACCACGCGCTTGTCCGCGGCGAACTCCTCGATGTTCTTGATGCCGCGCGCCGCGATCGAGCGGTGGTCCTTGGTGACGATCTCCAGCGGCCGGCCCAGCACGCCGCCTGCCGCGTTGATCTCCGCGGCGGCCAGGCGCACGCCCAGCTCCACCGCCTGGGCCGATGTGCTGTTCTGCAGCCCGAATTCCGCGTCGATGCCCACGAGCACCGGTTCGGCCGCGAAGGCGCGCGGCAAAAGGCCCGCGAGAAAAAAGAGGAAGGCGACCACCTTCCATGCGCGATGCCGGCTCATGAATGACCTCCGGCTTGGCAGTGTAGGGCTGGGCTGCGCCTCGCTTCGTCGGACGCGTCCTACGCCGCGCCCGCCGTGCCCGTCAATCGGCCGACGCGTAGTGCACGTATGACTCGCGCACCATCCCGTCCCTGTCGAAGAACAGCACTTCGACCACGTGCGTCCCCGTGATGCCCTTGTAGTGGATGGCGATGCTGTCCACGCCGCGCAGCACTTCGAGCACCGTGAACTTGATGTGGTCGAAGACCTCGAAGCCTTTCCTGACGTACGCGCGCAGCGCCGCCTTGCCCTGGATGGTGCCGCTGGGGTCGTGGCTCAGGCGCGCGACCAGCGGGGAGTGGAAGATCACGTCGTCGGTGTAGAACGCCAGCACGCGGTCGAGGTCTTTCGACTCGAATGCGGCGACCCAGCGCTTCACGTATTCGGCTGTCTTCTCCACAGTCAGCATCGGTGTCTCCTCGTGGCAGGTTGAGCGTCGTTCAAGTGTGCCACGCGCCCCCGCGGCAGGCCACAGTGTTTCGCAAGTTGACGTCGATTGCCATGCGGCGTATACCGGCCGCGTCATTTCCAGCCATGCTCCGACGTGTAGCTGGGGACCCGTCATGGGCCCGCGAGCCAACTGCGGGACTCCCGCACGAACTGGCCCAGCACCAGCACGTCGAAGTGGTGCGCCATGAGCGTGTAGCCGCGCGCGCGCATCGCAAGTGACTGCTCGCGCGTCATCGCCGCCCCGCCGAGCGGGATGCCCGCGGCGAGGACGGTCTTCTCAAGGTGCTGCACCGCTTCGCGCAGTTGCGGCGCATCCATGCGGCCGGACACACCGAGCTCCGTGGACAGGTCGAACGGCGCTATCACCATGCAGTCGATACCCTCGACCTTGCAGATCGCTTCTGCGTTTTCCACCGCCGCGACGGTTTCCATCAACAGGCAGCACACCGTCGAGTCGCCGCGATGCGCGAGGTGCTCGAACAGCGGCGTGCCCCACCGTGCGTGTGCGACGAACGGCCCCCAGCCGCGCTTGCCTTTCGGGGGGTAACGGGTGAGTGCCACGCATTCGGCCGCGTCCTGCGCCGTGCGCACGAGCGGGAACACGATGCCCTCGGCGCCCGCATCGAGCGCCGTCTTCACATGATCGGCTTGCGCGAGCGGAACGCGCACCCAGGGCGAACACGAAGTGCCTGCAGTGGCTGCCACCATCGCGTGGACGCTCTCGGGCCCGATGGGCCCGTGCTCCTGGTCGATGATGACGATGTCCGCGCCCGCTGCGGCGATGGCCTGCGTGGCCACTGCGGAGGGAATGAGGTTCAGGTAGCAGGACAGCGGAGCGGACTTCTCGCGCAGCCTGTCTTTGACTGGGGTCATTCGAGCCATCGAGTCCCTCCTGGTGCGGGCCGCGCCCGTGACGCGCATTCTCGTGCAGGCTTGCATGGCCGCACAAGGGCGGCCCGCAAACTACCGCCCGCCGAAAGGCAGCGGCGGCAGCGAGCGCAGGTACGCGAGCATCGCCGCAATGTCGGCATCGGCGATCGTGCCGTACGCCGCAGTGGGCATGACGGGCTTGTACTTGATCCCCTGCGGGCTGACGTTCTCGCGCAGCGCCGCCGCGAACTGCGCTTGCGTCCAGTCGCGCAGCCCGCTCTCGTGCGGCGTGAGGTTGCGGCTCAGGCTGTCGCCGTACGGCCGCTTCAGCAACTGGCCGCCGGCGCCGGTGAACTGCTTGAGGGCCATGCCTTTCTCGTCGCGCGGCGTATGGCAACCCATGCAGTGCGCGAGTTCGACGAGGTACTTGCCCGTGGCAATCCGGTCGCGGGGATCGGGCCCCGAAACCTTCGCCAGCGGCGGACCGTACGGCTTCAGCTGTTCCGGGTACACGGACTTCGGCACGTCATTGCGCACCGCGGGTTGCGCGCGCAGGTACACGACGATCGCGCGCAGGTCATCGTCCGAAATGGCGCGGTAGCTGTCGAAGGGCATCGGCGGCCCGATGACGCTGCCGTCCGGCCGGATGCCTTCGCGGATCGCGCGCCCGAGTTCGGCATCCGACCACTTGCCGATACCGGTCTCCGGGTCCGGTGTGATGTTCGGCGCGAAAGCCCGATACGTCGGCTCCGGCAATGCGATGCCGCCGGCCAGGCCGAGCGCGGGCTTGCGTTCGCCATTCACGCGCGCCGCATGGCAATGGCCGCAGGCCATGACGCCCTCGACAAGGTACTTGCCCCGTTCGAGGTCGGCAGCCTTTCCCTGGGCCAGCGCAGTGCCGCAGGCGAACGCGAGCGCTGCAGCCAGCGACATCCGTGTCATGCAGGTGTTCATCAAAAACCTCGCGCGGCGACTCACCGTTGGCCCAGCGGCTCGATGCCTTTCGATTTGATCACCCCCGCGGCCGCCGGCGACGCGAGGTGCTGGATGTACGCGCGTGCGGCAGCCGGCTCGCGCGTATTTGCCGCGACTGCCGCCACGTAAACGAAGTTGTCCAGGTCCTGCAATTGCGCAGGCAACGGGCCCGCGATCTCCAGTTCGGGGTACCGCGCCGCGGTGACCGGCTGCACGAACGCGAGGTCCACCTCGCCCTTGACCAGCAGCTCGTGGAAGCCGCCGCCGGGCGTGGTCCGGGTCTTCGGCCGCATCTGCTCGGCGATGCCCAGCTGCTCGATCACCTTGGCCGCGTGGACGCCGATCGCGCCGCCTCCTGCGGGGTCGGAGTGCGCGATCGCTCGCGCAGCAAGCAGCGACGCTTTCAGCGCATCGACGCTCGACACATCGGGCTTGGCAAAACCACGCCGCACCGCGATCGAGATCATCGACTGCGCGACGGGCGTGCGGGTGCCGGCCATGAACTTCTGTTCCGCCATCAGCGGATCGAAGGCCGAGCGCGGCAGCAGCACCACGTCGACCGCTTCGCCGGCCCGCACGCGCTCGCGCAGCACGCCGGCCGTGGCGTACACCAGCGTCACCTTGTGGCCGGTGGCCTGCTCGAAGTCCCGCGTGATCGGGTCGATGGCCGCACTGAGCGCCTCGGCCATGAAGACCTTGAGTTCGGCCGCGGACGCGGCAGCCGAGAGAAGCGCTGCGCAAAGCAGCAGGGAACGTGCAAGGCGCATGGTCCACCTCCAGCGAAGGAAGCAAGACGGGTGGTTTAACCGGCTGCGTTGTGGCTGTCAATCCGCGAGTACGCCCGGGGGCCGGCCTGCGCGACGGGGCTAGCGTTAACCCGTTCAATCGTCCGGGTGCAACCCTGACAAAATCCGTGCGGCTCGCACAACCCACTCAGGAGACCTTCCATGGCGCTTTCCCGCCGCACCTTCCTCCAGGCCGGATCCGCCGGCGCCCTGCTGGCAGCCGTTGCGCAAGAAGCGCTCGCGCAGGCCGGCATCGAGAGCCTGAAGATCATCACGGGCTTCCCGCCCGGTGGCACGTCCGACACCACGTGCCGCCGCGTGGCGCAGGCCCTCACGGGAACGTACGCGCGCTCGGCCGTGGTGGAGAACCGCACCGGCGCCGGCGGCCAGATCGCCATCCAGGCGATGAAGACGCTGCCGCCCGACGGCACCACGCTGCTGCAGTCGCCCACGTCGATGTTCACGATCTACCCGCACATCTACAAGCGCCTGCCGTACGACCCCGTGGCGGACGTCACACCCGTGACGATCGCCACCGTCTTCGACTTCGGCCTCGCGGTGGGGCCCATGGTGCCGGCGAGCGTCACCGACGTGAAGGGCTTCCTCGCGTGGGCCAAGGCCAACCCGCCGCAAGCCAACTACGGGTCGCCCGCCGCGGGATCGACGCCGCACTTCATCCCCGCGCTGATGGCCGTCACGCAGCACGTGGACCTGAAGCATGCGCCGTACCGCGGCACGCAGCCGGCCATGCTCGACTGCGTGGGCGGCCAGATCGCCGCGGTGAGCGGCCCCATCGGCGACCTCATCCAGCACCTGCCGGGCGGCAAGATCCGCATCCTCGCGGTCTCGGGTGCGAAGCGCAACCGCTTCGCACCCAACGTGCCGACCTATTCGGAACAGGGCTTCCCCGAGCTGCAGCACAGCGAGTGGTTCGGCTTCTTCCTGCCGCCGCGCGCGGCGCCCGACGTCGTGGCGCGCGTGAATGCCGCGCTGAAGGTCGCACTCGCGAGCAAGGAGGTCATCGATGGCCTGGCCACCTTCGGCCTGGAAACCATGACCACGACGCCGGCGGAGTTCGTGGACATCCTGGCGAAGGACCGCGTGAAGTGGGGGCCCATCGTGAAGCAGGTGGGATTCACCGCCGACGCATGAGCGCAGCTCGCCTACACGGCATGGCCCGCGAGCCATGCACAGTAGGCGCATGCCCACTCACCGACGCCGAACCGCCGCGCTTGCGAAGAAATCCTCCGAACTCGCGCTGGCCGCACCGGCGGTGGTCACATTGCGATTGCTTCGAATGGCCGAGCATGGGAACCAGCCCGACGCGCGCGACCGCGCGGAGATGATGCGCATGGGCTCCGAGAAGGTTGCCGCGTTCTCGCAGGCGTGGATGGCCATGTGGATGCAGTGGTGGCTGGCGCCGCTGCAGTTCCTGCAAGGCAACTGGGTCCAGGCGGGTTCGCGCGCGATGACCGCGCTCCTGAGTGCCGGCATCGCGCCGGTGCACCGCACGGCCGTCGCGAACGCGCGAAGGCTGGGCAGGCGCCGGCGCTAAGCGGTCACTGCTTCTCGAAAGCCGAATTCGCAACCACCTTGGCCCAGAACGCCGTGCGCTCGCGCAGGTTCTTCGTGAACGCAGGCGCATCCCAGTACCCCGCCTCGGCACCGATGCTGTCGGCGTAAGCCTTCATGTCCGCGCTCGCCATGGCGGTCGCGATTTCCTTCTGCAGCCGCGCCGTGACTTCGGCGGGCGTGCCCTTCGGCGCCCACCAGCCGGTGAAGTTCACGACGCCGTATCCCTTGACACCCGCCTCCGCGAACGTGGGCACCTGCGGCAGCGCGGGCAGGCGCTTGTCGCCGCTGATGGCCAGCAGCCTCACCTTGCCGCCCTGCACCTGGCCCATGACGCCGGGCGTGGACGCGATCTGGTAGTCGATGGTGCCGGACAGCAGCGCCTGCGTCGCTTCCCCCGCGCCCTTGAAGGGCACATGCAGGAAGCGCGTGCCGGTCGCGATGCCGAGCGCTTCACTCGCGAAGTGGGGCATGGTACCCGCGCCGCCGGTGCCGTAGCTCAGCTTGCCCGGCTCGGCGCGAGCGGCCTTCAACAGGTCGTCGAGCGTCTTGAACTTGGAGTCGGCACGCACCACGACGGCCATCGGGGCGAACACGAAGGCGGCCACAGGCTGCAGGTCCTTCTCGTGGTCGAACGGCAGCTTCTTGAAGATGTGGGGCAGCAGCGCGTACGTCGTGTCGTTGGCGACGAGCGTGTAGCCGTCCGGCGCCGATTGCACGACCTGCATCGCGCCGATCGTGCTGGTCGCGCCGGCCTTGTTCTCCACGAAGAAGCTCTGGCCGGTCTGCTCCGTCAGGCGCGCCGCCACCTTGCGCGTCACGCTGTCGACGGCGCCGCCCGGCGGGTAGGGCACCACGATGCGAACCGGCTTGGCCGGCCACGCCTGCGCGTTGGCGACGGCGGCGGCCGCCAAGAGCAGGGCGGTACAAATTGCGTTGCGGATATGCATGGTGTGTCTCCTGTCAATCGACCTTGATCTGCGCCGTCTTGATCACCGTCGCCCACTTGGCCGACTCGGCCGAGACGAAGTCGCCGAGTTCCTTCGCGCCGCCCGCGGCGGGCAGGGCGCCGAGCGTGGCGAAGCGCTCGCGCATGGCGGGCGACGCCAGCACGTCGCGCATCTCGGCGTCCATGCGCTTGACCACGTCGGCCGGCGTGCCGGCGGGCGCGAAGATCGCGTTCCATTCGTAGGCGCTGAAGCCTTTGAGGCCCGCCTCGGCGACGGTGGGAACGGTGGGCATCGATCCGAGCCGCTTGTCGAAGGCCGTGGCCAGCACCCGCAGCCGGCCCGCCTTGACCATGGGGCCCGACGCCGTCACGGCGCTGAACATCATGTCCACCTGGCCACCCGCCACGTCTGTCAGGGCAGGTGCGCCACCCCGGTAAGGGATGTGGACGAGCGAGATCTTGTAGCCCTGCTTGAAGAGTTCGCCGCTCAGGTGGGCCGCCCCGCCATTGCCTGCCGATGCATAGGACAGCTTCGCAGGGTTTTTCTTCGCGTATTCGACGAGGTCCGCCACGGTCTTGAAGGGCGACGATGCCGGCACGACGAGCAAGGTCGGGATGCGAGCGACCATCGAGACCGGCACGAAGTCCTTGCCGTAATTGAACGGCAGCTTCGGGTAGAGGCTCGGGTTGACGGCGAACGACGTCGCGTCATAGAGGAAGGTGTAGCCGTCCGCGGGCGCCGTGGCTACCGACTGGGCGCCGATGGTGCCGCCCGCGCCGGGCTTGTTGTCGATGATCACCTGCTGCTTCAGGCGCAGCCCCAGCTCGGTCGCGACGGCCCGCGCCAAGGCGTCGGCGGCACCGCCTGCCGAATAGGGCACGACGAGCTTGATGGGCTTGTCCGGCCACGCGGCGTGCACTTGCGTTTGCGCTGCAAGGCATGCGGCGGCCAGCAGGATCTTCGAAATGGCTTTCACGAGGTCTCCTTGGAATTTTCAGACGGTGGCGATCGGTGTCGCGGGTGAACCCACGGCGCCGGGCAGGCGAAGCGGCGGCGCGGTCAGCAGGAACCGCGACCGCCCTGCTGCACGCAGCCAGCGGGCGAGGTCGGTGAGGTACCACAGCTCGCCCAGGTGGATGCCGTTCTTGAAGAGGCAATGCTCATGCAAGGGAAGGCGCGGCCGCTTCATGCCGCCGCCGGGTTGCGCCAGCTTCGGCGCCTCCACGAGCTCGACCGCGGGGTTGTCGGCAATGAGGCAGGCCAGGCGCACGTCGACGATCCAGTTCAACAGCTTGGGGTCATTGCCGTCCAGGCCGCTGCCGGTGTCGTGCAAGCGCTTCACGTCGGGCTGCCGGTTCATCGCCAGCAGCGTGTCGGCAAAACCGGTGTGCAGGCAGACCATGTCGCCCGGCTCGACCTCCACGCCGTCGGCCTGCATGATGCGCATCAGTTCGTCGTAGCCGACCGCCTTGCGCTGCCGCCCGAGGTGGTGCTCAAGGTCGACCAGCACGCCGCGGCCTTGCGCGCCGTGGCGGGCCAGGTTCTCGATGCCCAGCACGGCGGCCTTCGGGTCCGGGAAGCGCGCCCACGGTGCGGCAGCATGCGGGTCCTCCGCGGCCGGGTGGATATCCCGGTCGCCGCGGAAGCCGTTGTAGAACACGATCTCGGCCTCGCCGTCGCCATCGGCGTCGAAGCGGCTGCCCATGTGCGCGAGGCTGTCCCACTGGGTCGAGTACTGCGTGTTCATGAGCATGACCTCGTCGCACACGACGTCGGTGAGCGAGGGGTCCTCGCTGGCGTAGGACCACCCGTAACCCTGCGCGCCGGCGCTCTTGCCGTCGCGCAGCGTGGCGTACAGGCGCGGCGGCATGCGGCGGGCGTTGAGCGTCATGCCGCCCGGGACGTCGAGCGGCAGCGACAGGCAGAAGGTGACCCCGGCCTTCACTTCGGCGACGCCTTCGCGCACCTTGCCGGCGTCCACCAGGTTCATCCGGCCGAGCTGGTCATCCGGGCCGAACTCGCCCCAATGGCTGCCGGGCGGTGAATTCTTCCAACGTGCGTTGCTCATGATGATGCCCTCAGTGCGCGGCCGAGCCGGCGATGACAGCAAGCAGGTTGCGCGCTGCCGCAACGCCCATGTTCACATACGCGTCGGTGGTCGTGCCGCCCACGTGCGGGCTGAGGATGAATCCGGGTTGCCGCTGGAAAGGATGCCCCTGCACCATGGGTTCCACGGCGAAGCTGTCCAGCCCCGCGCTCGCGACTTGCCCGGACCGCACGGCGGCGAGCAGCGCGGCCTCGTCGATGAGGCTGCCGCGCGCGGTGTTCACCACGATCACGCCGCGCTTGCAGCGTGCGAGCGTCTCCGCGTTCAGCAGGTTGCGGTTGTCCTCGGTGAGGGGGCAGTGCAGCGAGATGACATCGGCGGATCGCCAGAGCGCCGGCAGGTCGACCATCTCGATGTAGTCCGGCACGTTCTGCGCATACGGGTCGAACCCGATGACGCGCATCTCCATGCCTTTCGCCATCTTCGCGAAACGCTGGCCGATGGCGCCGAGGCCCACGACGCCGACCGTGCGGCCGCCGAGTTCGAGGCTCTTGTGCGTCGCCTTGTCCCAGTGCCCGGCGTGCATGCGCGCATCGAGCTGCGGGACCGACTTGGCGCAGGCCATCAGCAGCGCGAGCGCCTGTTCCGCAACGGCCGCGGCGTTGGCGCCTGTCGCGGCGCGCACTTCGATGCCGCGCGCCCTGGCCTGCACCTTGTCGATCGTGTCGGTGCCGCTGCCGTGCTTGGAGATGACGCGCAGGTGCGGCGCCGCGTCCATCGCGAGTGCTCCCACCTTGCCGTAGCGCACGAGGATCGCCACCGGGTCATGGCGCCTGCACAGCGCCGCGATGTCTTCCTCGGACGGCGTCTTTCCGGCATAGACGAGCTCGTAGCCTTGCAGCAGCTCGACGGCCTGCGGCGCGAGGTCGTCTGCCGTGACCACGATGGCGGGTTGGGTGCTCACACTTGTCTCCTGTTATGGCCGCAGTGTCGACTGGTCAATGCCCCGGGTCCAATCGATAATTTCTGCCGACTCATTCATGGGACTTTTGCAATGGACCTGCGCGACCTGCGCTACTTCGAGACGATCGCCGAACTCCAGCACGTCGGGCGTGCGACGCAGAGCCTGCATCGCAGCCAGCCCGCGCTGACCAGCAGCATCCGCCGGCTGGAGGAGAGCTGCGGCGCACCGCTGTTCGTACGCGCGGGCCGCGGCATCCGGTTGACCCCGGAGGGCAGGATCCTGCTCAAGTGGGCCAAGCGCATGCGCTTCGACCTGGAGGATGCGAAGCGCGAGATCGCCGCCGTGGGCTCGGGCCTGGCGGGGCAGGTGCGCGTAGGGATCGTTCCGACGGCGGCGCAGTTCCTGCTGCCTGCCGCGGCACGCCAGCTGCTGCAGGAGGGGCCCGACGTCACCTTGCGCACCGTCGTGGGCCTCGTCGACGCGCTGCGGCCCATGCTCCGCCAGGGCGAACTCGACATCGTCATCGGAACGGAGATGCACGCCGAGGAGGGCATCGTGTCGAAGGTGGTGGCGCAGGACGCGATCGTCGTCGCCGCCAGCGCCAGGCACGAGCTGTTTCGCAAACCCGTGACGCTGAAGGACCTGACCCGTTACCGCTGGGCGCTGCAGCCGCAGGGCGCCCCGGCCCGCGACTGGCTCGACCACACCTTCGACAGGAAGCGCCTGCCTCGCCCGAATGTGCAGGTCGAGAGCACGATGCTGCTGATGCTTCCTGCCCTCATCGTGCAGACGGGCCTGCTCAGCTTCATCTCGCGCCACCATCTCGGGCCGCAGGCCTCGCGCTCGGGTCTCAAGGAAGTCCCTTTGCGGGAAACGACGATGGTCAGGCGCCTGGTGGTGGCGTACCGCGCGGAGGGGTTCCTTTCCGCGGCCACCCAGCGCCTGGTGGACCTGCTGGCGCAGCAGCACGTTTGACGATTTCCCCGGGCAGGTACTTGAGGGCCACAACGCCCAGCGAATCCGGCACACTTGCCGCTCGCAGTACCTACCACGTCAGGAGACAAGCCCCATGCCCCGCATCCTTCGCCGCGCGATGTGCGCCAGTGTCGTCATCGCCGCCTTGCTGCCCGTTGCGGCGCTCGCCGCCTGGCCGGAGCACCCGATCAAGCTCGTCGTCCCTTACCCGCCCGGGGGCGCCACCGACGTGATCGGCCGCATCATCGCGCAGCGCCTGTCCACCGCGGTCGGCCAGCAGGTCGTCATCGACAACCGCGGCGGCGCCGGCGGCAACATCGGCGCGGACCTCGTTGCGAAAGCGAAGCCGGATGGCTACACGCTGCTCATGGCGGCCATGACATCGCACTCGACCATGGCGCGCCTCGAACGCGGCAAGCTCTCGTACGACCTGCAGAAGGACCTGGCGCCGGTGCAGGTGGTGGGCTACGTCCCGCTGGTGTTCGTGGTGCACCCGTCGGTGCCGGCCACGAGCTTCCAGCAGCTCGTCGCCTACGCGAAGGCCAACCCGAAGAAGCTGACCTATGCGTCTTCGGGCGCGGGAGCGCCGCAGCGCATGGCGGTCGAGATGTTCCGCGTGCAAAGCGGCGCCGACATGATCCATGTGCCGTACAAGGGCAGCGGCCCGGCAATGACCGACCTCGTGGGCGGGCAGGTGCTGATGGCAGCCGAAACCGTGCCCGCCGCGCTGCAGCAGGTCCGCGCGGGCAAGCTGCGGGCCCTGGCCGTCACCACGCCGCAGCGCATCTCCATGCTGCCCGACGTGCCCACCGTCAACGAGTCGGGCTGGAAGGACTTCGACGTAGTGTCCACCTTCGGTGTCATGGCGCCGGCAGGCACGCCTTCGGACGTGATGGCTCGACTGAACGCGGAGATCGGCAAGATCATGCAGGACCCGGCTGCGAAGGAGCAGTTCCTGCAGCAAGGCGTCTACACCCTGCCGCCGCAGACCCCGGCCGAGGCGTCGGGGCGTTTGCGCGCGGAGCTTGCGAAGTGGTCGAAGGTGATCGACGAGACCGGCGTGAAGGCCGACGAGTAGGTGGGGGCAATGACGGCCACTTCCGGGCCAGAAGCAGCCACCAGCCCCTGCGAAGTCGTCAGGCGTTAGATCGCGTCCGGCTCTTACTTGAGGAACTGTCGCACCGCCTCGTTCATGGCGGTCGGGTTCTCGCGGTGGGAAGGGTGACCGGCGTTCGGGATCGTGACGAGGCGCGCTGTCGGCAAACAACGTGCCTGAGCGGCGACGATTTCCTTGAAACGCGGCGCGGTCCTTTCGCCTTGGATCAGCAGGACGGGCATTTTGAGCGCGCCAAACTCGGCGCACTCGACGGGCCGAGGATCGTCCATGCCCGCTCCGACCACGCTCCACACGTTGTCGCTCACGATCTGCCTGTTCTCCGGCGGCATCCGCTCCCATGCACCGGCACCGTTGATCGCGTCGACGGCCGCCGCTGCGCCACGGGCGACATCCGCGCGGAGAGTTGCAGCAAAGTCGCTCGTTCGCTTCTTGCGCGCTGCGATAGCCGCTTCCGTTTCCCGACCCAGCAGTGAACCTGTGACCGCCTCCACGAGGATAAGCCGGCGTACGAGTTCGGGCCGCGTTCGCGCCACCTCATACGCAACCAGCCCGCCAGAGGACCAACCCATCAAGTCGACCGGCGGCCCCGCGCGCTCGAGCATTGCGGCAAGGTCCAGCGCATGCTGCCTCGCCGAAAAGGTGGCGCCGCTACCGTCCCATTTCTCCGGGAAAAAGTGGCGCAGGCTCACCCGGCGCACTGTGAATGCATCGGAGAGCGCGCTCAGGGGTGCCATGGTGCGATAGTCCGCCAACGTGCCGTGAACGATCACGAGAAGCGGCCCGCGGCCTTCGTCCACATAAGCCATGGGGTACCCGTTGACGTTCATGACATTCACGTTTTCCGGCACGTTCCAGGGGGCCCGCACTGGGGCGCTGCATGATGCAATCAGCAACGTCGAAAGGGCGAGGAAGGACGTTCGTACGAAGCTCATGATCGATTTCATGGAGTCTCCAAAGAGGTGAGTGGCAGCTGGCTCGCGGGCCACTATGTTCTCTCGGGCGCAGCGTAGCAGGCGCAAAGGTTCGCTCATGTGCGGTTTCGTACGTCTGTGGCAGCGCAACATAGCAGGCCTACCTGCCCGCTTTCGATAGGAGTGTGGAGCGTGATTGCCGTCTGTCACTCCAGGACGAACCCCTCATAGCCGCGTGCCGCGACCTGCGCACAACGCTCCGCATAAGCCGGGTAGCCGCTGATCAACGGCATGAACACGCGCGGCTTGCCGGGCACGTTGGCGCCCAGGTACCAGGAGTTGCAACCGAGCATCACGGTGCCCTTGGCGGTTTGCAGCACGTAGTCCATCCAGGCGGCCTGCGCGTCCTCGCCCGGTTCGATGCTCGCGAGGCCGCGCTCGCGCATCCACGCGATGCACGTCGCGATCCAGTCCACATGATGCTCGATGCTCACGATCACGTTGGTGAAAGCGGCCGTGCTGCCCGCGCCGGCGATGTGGAACAGGTTCGGGAAGCCGCGGGTCATGAGGCCCAGGTAGTTCAACGGGCCGTGCTGCCACTGCTCGCGGAACGTGGCGCCATCGCGTCCCCGCACGTCCAGCCGCATGAGGGTGCCTGTCATGGCGTCGAAGCCGGTGGCGAGGACGAGGACATCGAGGTCGTGCTCCGTTCCACCGCTCACGATGCCGCGTTGGGTGACGCGCTCGATCGGCGACTTGCGCAGGTCCACCAGCGACACGTGCGGGAGGTTGTACGTCTCGTAGTAGCCGGCGCTGTCGACGCACAGGCGCTTGCAGCCGATGGGGTAGTCGGGGCAGAGGGCGGCCGCTGTTTGCGGGTCGCGCACGGTGGCCCGGATCTTGTCGCGGACGAACTCGGCCGCGAGCGCATTCGAGCGCTCGTCCAGCATGGTGTCGTAGAAGGTGCCGAGGAAGGCGAAGCCGCCGACGCGCCAGCGCTCCTCGTACCTCGCCTGCCGCTCTTCGGGCGCGACGTCCAGTGCCGACACCATGTACGGCGGGTGCTCGCTGCCGAAGCCGCCGCGCATCTTGCGCGTTCGCGCGCGGAAGCCGGGGTAGTCGCCCTTGATGCTCGCCTCCCATGCCGGATCGAGCGGGCCGTTGTGCGCGGGTACGACGTACGCGGGCGTGCGCTGGAACACCGTCACCGACTTCGCGCGACGCGCGAGCTGCGGGATGACCTGGACCCCGGATGACCCCGTGCCCACGACGCCGACCTTCAGGCCTTCGAAGTCCACAGGTTCATGCGGCCATGCCGCCGTGTGCAGCACGCGCCCGCCAAAGTTGTCGAGGCCTTCGAAGTGCGGTGAACTCGGCGCGGAGAGCGGGCCCGTGGCCATCAGGATGAAGCGAGCGCGCCAGCGGCTGCCGTTGGTGGCCTGCGCATGCCATGTGGCAGTCGCCTCGTCCCAGTGCGCTTCCTCGAGCCGTGTCGACAACCGGATGTCGCGCCGCAGGTCGAGGCGATCGGCCACGTGGTTCGCATAGCGCAGCAGCTCCGGCTGCGATGCGTAGCGCTCGGTCCAGTGCCACTCCTGCTGCAGGTCCTCGTCGATGGAGAAGGAGTATTCGAGGCTCTGGATGTCCACGCGCGCGCCGGGGTAGCGGTTGTGGTACCAGGTGCCGCCGACGCTCGGCGCGGCTTCGATCGCGAGTGCGCGAAGCCCCATGGCGCGGCAGCGGTGCAGCATCGCCATGCCGCTGAAGCCTGCGCCTACGATAAGCAGGTCGAGAAGTTCGGCTTCGTCCGTATGGTTCATGGACAGCGTCCCCCCAGGTGGTGCGGGGGATTCTGCTGCGCTTGCGGCCACGTGTCACTGGGCGTGCGCCCGGCGGTGTTCGCGCTAAGCTTGCGACCCACCCAACGAGGAAGATCGATTGTCCGCACAGATGCCTACCGACGGGCGCGACCCGGGCGCTCCTGCAGCACCCCTGCGCCAACTGGCCGAACTGCCCGGCCCCGCGGGTTGGCCCCTGGTGGGCAACCTGTTGCAACTCGAACCCGCCCGCATGCACCTGCAGCTTGCGCAATGGGCTTCGACCTATGGCCGTTTCTTCAGGCTGCGCATGGGCCCGACCACGGTCCTGGTCGCGGCCGACCATGCGGCCGTTGCCGCGGCTCTCCGTGAGCGGCCCGACGGTTTCCGCCGCACGTTGCGCCAGCAAAGGATCGCCCTCGAGATGGGCATGAAGCCGGGCCTCTTCGGCGCCGAAGGCGACGCCTGGCGGCGGCAGCGCCGCATGGTGATGGCAGCCTTCGACCCGGGCCACGTCTCAGCTTATTACCCTTCGCTGGTCCGGTGCGGCGAGCGCCTCGCGACCCTGTGGCACAAGGCGGCCGCCAGCGGGCGCGCCGTGGACCTGCAGGCCGACCTGATGCGCTTCACCGTGGATGCGATCGCAGGCCTGGCCTTCGGCACCGACGTCAACACGCTGGGTTCCGACGAGAACATCATCCAGCGGCACCTCGACAAGATCTTCCCGAAGCTCTTCACCCGGATCATCTCGCCGCTGCCGTACTGGCGCTGGTTCAAGCTGCCTTCGGACAAGGCGCTCGACGTCGCGTTGGTGGAGGTCAATCGCGCCATCGACGGCTTCATTGCCGCTGCGCGCGAGCGCCTGGCGGACCCCGCGCGCCGCGCTGCGCCGCAGAACCTGCTCGAAGCCATGATCGTGGCTGCCGACGAACCGGGCAGCGGCATCACCGACGACCAGGTCAGCGGCAACGTGATGACGATGCTGCTGGCCGGCGAGGACACGACCGCGAACACGCTGGCATGGGCGATCTGGCTGCTCGCCCGGCACCCCGAGGCGCTCGCGCGCGCACAGGGCGAGGTGCGCCGCGTGATGGCCGGCGGCGGCCCGGTCACGCAGGAGGCACTTGCGCAGCTGGACTACGTCGAGGCGTGCATGCACGAGACGATGCGGCTGCGGCCGGTGGCGCCGCTGCTCGGGCTGGAGGCCTTGAAGGATGGCGTCGTCGGCGACGTTGCCGTGCCGACGGGCACGATGGTGATGGCCCTGATGCGCCATGACAGCATCGACGACCAGCATGTTCCCGAGGCGAAGCTGTTCAAGCCCGAGCGCTGGCTGGGCGAGGGCGGGTACTCGCCGGCATCCGCCAAGCGGGTGTCGATGCCATTCGGCGCCGGGCCGCGGATGTGCCCGGGGCGCTACCTGGCGCTGCAGGAGATGAAGATGGTGATGGTGACGCTGCTCGATAACTTCGAGCTCGCCAGCGTAGGCACGGAAGATGGCAGCGAACCGGCCGAGCGCCTGATGTTCGCGATGGCGCCCGTGGGCCTGAGGATGACGTTGCGCGCGGCGTGAGTGCGCATCCTGCGTTCGCAGGATGCGCGTCCCGCCGTGTTGGTTTACCTTCGGGCCGAAGGCAGACCGCCAACGTTGGGATGGAGCGGCGAAGTGAAGTACGAAAGCAAGGAAACCGACCCCGCTCGGGATGAGTGGGTCCGTGCCGCATTCGATCGTTGGGCCCTGGTGCACGAAAGAGTCCGCGAACTGGAGGCTGAACTCGAATCGTGTTCGAGACGGCAGCTCGATACCTCCTTGCTGGAACTGGAGCTGTCTTCTTCGCGTCGGTGGCGGGAGATTTTGGCGCGCCGGATTCGGGGCTTCAGCGGCCCAAGTCCCTGAGGATCCATCGAATCGCCCACGCATAAGCTGCGAGCAAAACGGCCAGCACTGCGATCCTGATCACGATCGAGTAGCTGGAACTGCCGGTGGCTGCGAGCGCGCCCAATGCCCCGATGGCCCATGTCACGCATACCGGGCCGCGCGATTTCAGGAGTTCAAGCTCGCCAACGCTGGCGAAAAGAGACGCGGCGAGCACGAGGATGCTCGCGAAAATGGGCCAGTCGTTGAAGATCGTTGTCAGAACGAAGAACTCCTGGCTCAGAAACCGATTCGCTCAAGCAGCGTTCGCCACTTCGATGTTGAAGTGAGGCCCGGCAGCTTCAGGATATGGGCCACCTCTGCCGGGTTGGTCTGGTAGCACCGGGCCATGTGGTCGCAGTATTCGCCCACAGTGCGAACCGTCAGCTGCCCCGACTCGATTTCGGCAAGCGTCCTGGCGTCGGCCACATCGCGAATGTCATGCAGGAGGGTGTCGTGTTCGTTGTAGCGGAAGTCCGATACTGAGCTGGCCCTCAGGTCACTTCCCCAGGCCATGGCGGGCTGGATTTGCTCGACGGGCCTTCTGAAAATGGCGGCGACCCGCTCCAATGCGTGCCGCCGAATCTCTGCCTCGGTCACCTCCGGCAAAGCAGCTTTCAGATGCGGCATTGGCACGCCTCGGGCTTGGTTGCCTCGTTCATTGCCATCATCATGACACCCCAATCGTAGTAGCCCTCGAACGCCGTGGCGGCCGTGAAAGTGGCGCCGATCCCTTGAGCCACTGGCGTTCGACCGAACTCACGGAAAGCCCGGATATCGGCCCTTGATTTTCCACCCCACCGACTTGGCTGGCCTGTCCACGGGTTGAGCTGGTCACGCGGCCCAAAGCCACGAAATTCCGCGGCGCTCTTGGGCATCGTGCCAAGCGCCAGCGTTGCGGCCAACGTGGCAAGCAGTGCCTCCGAGTTGAATGAGTTTTCACGGATGTAGTTCACGAAGATGTCGAAGTTGAAGCATTTCGACCTGTTCGGAACCGGCATCCTGGCCGCATTGCTGTTTGCCAGCCCCATCGGGTCGGTCCCCGTCAGGGGGTTGGCGTCGACATAAGTCGCACCAACAACCGTCGAGAAGCTTACGGCGCAAAGTGAAACGATCAACTTGCGGATCATCATCATGGTCCTCCTGAAGGTAGGGAGGCCAGGGGATTGAGGGCAAAGCCCAGATTCTTTGCCTGGCGTTGGAAAGCCAATCCTCTCTGGTAGTACGCCTCCGCCAGATCGGCCGAGCCGCTCACGTACGCGTCGTGTGCTTCCTGCCGCCAGTACTGGCCCAGGTACATGAGGGGCACGACGTCGCGAGCATCCAGTTCGCGGGCCTTTTCGAAATACGCGAGCGCTTCGCGGCGGTGTCCGGCCGGGTGAAGCACGAGCGCGGTCTGGATCATGATCACGCCGAGGTACTCGCGCAGCTTGAGCGTGCGCAGGTACGCCCCGCTCTCCACACCGCGCATGGGAATGCTGAACTTCTTGATGTACCCCTCGTCGGTAATGACGCCGCCACCGCTCGTGACCTCGATGTTGTGCGGCGGCGCCATGAAGCGCATGTACCGCAGGAACGTGTGTTGAGGCGCCGTGGCTGGCGCAATGGGAAGCCCCAGCCGCTGCGCAACGGCCAGGTACAGCATCGGCATCGTGATGCACATGCCCTTCTTCGTATCCAGGGTGCCGTTCAGGAAGTAGTTGGCCTGCACCCCGCGGGCGTCCTTCGAGTGGTCGTAGTGCATCCCCCAAACATCGAACAGGTACGAATTGAGCGCCATCAGGATGTCGATGTAATTGCGGCTTGGTTTGCGCTGCATGTGGGTCCGCGCGTCGCGGACGATCTGATCGATCCTTGCGGAGTAGGCGGCGATGTCCATTCGTGGGTGCACCACGCTCGCGAACGTCAGCGCCGCAAGACCGACGTCAATGCGGTCTTCCGGAAGATCCAGAATCGCGCGGACGGCCGAAGGGAATGGGGCAGCGCGGTCTGCTCGGTTGGGCGAGGAGCCGGCAATCGCCGACGGGCCCGCAAAGAGGGGCGCGCCTAGTGAAAGGATGCCCGCAAGGGCTGTTCTGCGCCTCATTGGCCTCCCGAAGTCGCGAACTAAATTTTTATCACGGCGTTGGAGATAGGGCACCTGTCAGAACTGACAGGCGTTGTTTGCGCCTCACGACATACGGGTAGAGGAGGAAGTGGATCTGCCTCGTTCTCGTTAGCACCTGATGCGCAGACGAACGAGTCGGACGCTTCAATCTAGGTCGTACCGTTTTGAGTCGAGAACCGTCGTTCGGCGCGCCGAATGGAACGACCTGTCCAGACTGGCGGCGGTCGGTCAGGTTGGCGCTTCCCACTGTCAGCGGTTGCCGGTACCCGACATTTGGCGATAGACACGGCGAGCGATTGCGATTGGCCGGTAGCGGTCGTAAGGCGGCTCGAATCAAAAGGGTGATGAGCCTTGCGCGCAGGTGCGTGCCATCAGCTGTAATGGGGCGAGTCTCCCCTTCCCCGAAGCGTGCGGCTTGCCCCTCGGCGAAGGCAATATGTGCGATCAGCTCTCGGCACACTCAGGTGTAAGCTGCTGGCAGTGCAATCGCAGCAATGAGATCGCTCCATAACGGAAAAGAGTCCAATTTAGGAGGAGAACCCGTGAGCTCTGGGTCGTGTCCCTTGACGTGGTGTAAGTCCGCAGCCCGGAGAGGCTGAGATGCACGTCACTCAGCGAGCCACTGCGGGCAGCCGAGTCGGCACAGTATCGCAGAGGGTCTGCAGGCCTTCGAG
>NZ_JACORU010000018.1 GCF_014297445.1 Ramlibacter albus | reverse complement strand
CCGCGTCGTGCGTTCGTCGCAAGCGACGCCCGCCGCCGTGGACATCTCTGCACCGTTGGCAACCCGCACGGAATCCACTTAAAAATCGGGGAAAGCTGTTCAGACAAGCGGAGCCACTTCTGTTTTCCTGGCCAATATTGCGAGCAGGAATCGACGCTTTGCTACAACTACTACCGCAGCTACATGGCCAGTATGGGCAGGTATCCCCAGCCGGATCGCATCGGGCTGCAGGGTGGCCCCAACAGGTATCCCTACGCCGATGGGAATACCCTCGCGAATGTGGATCCCGACGGCCTGATTGCGTGGGGAGTAATTCTGGCGGCCGCCGACCTTGGGTGGCAGCTTTACCAGCATGACGGCAATCTTCGATGTGTAGACTGGGCGGGCGTCGGATTGAGCATGGTCGGCGGTGGCTTGCTAAATGCGTTGGGCAAGGGGGCCTTCCGCTTCAAGACGGTTGGGAGCCATACTTGGGACGCGACGAGGTCATGGATGAATCGGCGCGGTATTCAAATGCCACGACCAGGCGAGCAGCGCCATCACTGGCTCTTCGAGAGGAACCAAGGAATCGGGAAGAACGTTCCGGACGTTATGAAAAATCAGCCGTTCAACACGAACCCGATTTCCGCTGGCTTCAACAACTGGCTTGCGAGACATCCGGAACTTGCTTGGCTGGGAGGCCCCTCTTGGGCCCCGGAGTTGCTGCTCGGCGGCATGGTAACTGTCGGGAGTGCGACCACATCAGGAGCTCAAGATGAATGTTCTTGCCGCCGGTAAAGAGCAGACGCTGCTATTACTGCTGCCGGAGCGAAAGGAACTCTTCCCTCTGAGTTCCGTCGCTTTGACACGAGCCCAAGCCACTCGCAGCGAACTATCCCGGGGCTATCGTGACGCGATCATTTTGGCTCGCGATGGGAAAGTGAGGCGTGTGGAGCGCATCTCAGTGCTCGGGCCTTGGGGCGAATCGTTCGGGCGACGGCTCCTGAGCCGTTTGACATCCGCTTGGCGAATCGACGTCGATCTTTCGTCGCCAGTCAATATGACGCTCGAGGAGATCAAAGCTCTCGTCGTCCATTGCCTCGAGGAGGGCCACTCAGCAGAGAACCTCGGCATCGAGGATGAGCGCGCACTAGCTGCCTTGGTTCATGACATTAGTCTCGCACAGACCCCGGTTGAACTGCTCGCCGCATTGAAACTCCCCGCTCCTGAGAACGCTCTGGACGTCTTCTGAGTATCCGTAGATGGATATGGGAAAAGCGCCAAGCCGTAGTCGTCATCTACTGAATTCGATTCGCGAGGCCAGCTTGAAATCTCTTCGGGAGCTTGGCTACGTCCAGGCTCCGGCCTCACTGCCGGTTCTCGAGCGAGCAACGATTTGCAGGTCCGAAGAGGACATTGCCGCCCGCGCGCTTGTCCTGCACGCGTGTTGCGCTGTGAGCTACGGATTTCCAGTGAGCGCTGCCAGGCAATGGCTCCTGGAAAATGGCTTGTCAGGCAAATTGACGAAGGCGGAGCAGCGGCTCCTCAAGAGCGCGGATCCCGGAGCACAAGGTTTCCACACGCGCGCCGAAGCGATCTGGATGTTCTGCTGGATGTTGGGCAAGACAGCGCGATTCCAACCTCACTCCGAGGCGCCGGGCGACGCGGTCACGCTCCTTCCTGACCTTCGCAAGATGGAACCGGCACGCGATTGGATGAACCGCGTGGAACTGCGGCCCGCCGACCAGTGCGTCGTCATGCTTGACTTCTACTACTGCCTGAACTGGCTCTACGTTCACGCGCAGCTGACCGGTGAGCAAGTCGGCCCGTTGTTGCCTGACTATGTCGTCCTCGAACGGCGCAGGGCGCTGGAATGGTGCTTCGCGGACGAAGACTGGGATTGGATTTCTCTGGATACCTGATTACGAGTGCCCAAGAGGTTCACAACGGCTTGCTCCAAGGCCACTGCACCGTCGCCCCCTGCTTCAAATACGGGTCCAGGTGCCGGCTCTGCTCCGAGTAATACCGCTGCCGCGCGCTCGGCGTCAGGCTCCACATCCGGCACTCCTCGATCCGCTGCCCGCCGGCGGCTTCGCGCGAAACGGCAAGCTCGCACCTGGCCGAAGCTTCGGTCGATGGATCGGGGGTGGCGCACCCGGACGCAAGTGCAGCGGCAGCAAGGGTGACGGCAACCGCCGCGAGCCTCTGCGGGAAGGAACGATCAGACATGGCAGGCTCCTGGCTTCTTGCCTGATCGTGCGGCCGGCATACCGCGCACACGGTCGGCCCCAGTCGCGTTACGCTGTCGGTACTGTTCGCCTGCCGGCACGCGGCGAAAGGAAACCAATGCGTTACCTCTGCCTTCTCCTCCTCACGCTCGCCGCCGGCTGTGCCACGCTGCCGCCGCCTCAGCAGGCCGAGGTGTCGCCCTGCACCGTGAGCGAAGCGTCATTCGCCTGCCAGGTCGAGCGTTACCACAACGTCAACGTGCCATGAGGCGCATCACTTCTTCGCGTACTCGTAGCTGGCTTCGATCACGACCTCGCGCGTCACGCCGTCCTTTGTCTCCTGCTCGGCTCGGAAGGTGAAGGGCGTGGACGCAGGCACGTCGGCTTCGCAATTCAGCAGGGTGCTGAAGCCCGGCCCCATCGCGCCCTGCCGCGCAACCGAGTCCTTCGTGCACTCGCGTTCATTGGCGTAAACACGCAGCTCCAGCCAGCCGCCTTCCTTCAATTCGGCCTTCGAGCTCGCCTGCAGCTTGGCCTTCAGCCGCGCCGGCTGGGCGGCCAGCATCACGGATGCACCTTCGGTGCCCTTGGCCGTCTGCGCGGGCGGCAGCGGCGGCGGCGCGCAGCCGGCCAGCATCACGACGCCGCAGTACAAAGGGAAAAATCGCATGGCGGCGTTTATAGCAGCCGCCGAGCGGCGCCCCGCGCGCTGCCGCGCTGCAACACCACCACGTAACGAAACCACCGGACGTGAAACGATTGGCGTAGGCGTTCGTCTCGCCGCCGCGTAGGAAGAATACCCACAGCCGCGGTGGAAAAGATTGTGGAAAAGCGGTTGCTTGCGAGGGCGAAGGCCCGACTAACAAGGGGTTTGTCACCGTGCCTGCTTTTTAAGCAGCGGCGCCGCCGGTCAGGTGGAAGTCAGGTCGAAGAACGAGTCGAGGATATGGAAATGGTCGTCGTGGAACTCGTCTTCCAGGGCCGCCAGCTGGTCAATGGCCACCCACTTCGCTTCGCGCGCGTCGTCGCCGGCGTGCACTTCGGGCAGCCGGCGCTCGCCCAGGTCGAAGTAGTGCACGTGCGTGATGACACGCCCGCGCTGGCTGCGGTCCGGATGGTCGAAAACCCGCACATCTTTCAGCGCATGCTGCATGTCGCTGTGCAGCAATTCGAAGCCGGTCTCTTCCGCCAGCTCGCGCACGGCGGACTGGTAAACGGTCTCGCGCTGTTCGATGAAGCCGCCCGGCAGCGCGAGCAGGCCCTTGCCCGGCGCGTGGCCGCGGCGGATCAGCAGCACGTGGCCCGAAACGCGGATCACCGCATCCACCGTCACGAACACGGGCGGGTACGGAGTGTTCGCCCACTGCGCGTGTTCCTTCGCCAGTTCCAGCCATTCCTCGCGGATGCGCGCGTGGAAGGGCAGCGCGGCCCACGCGCGCAACACGTCCACCGTGCTCGGCGGCAGCTGGCTGCTCATCGCGGCGAGGGCGGCGTCGACGGTGCTTGCGGTGAAGTACGCGTCGCGCAGCGCCTTGCCGTGCACGGGGCCGAGGTAGCCCACGTCGACGAGCGCCCAGCCGGGGAAGTCCTGCAGGTAGTCGCTGGTCGCGTCCTTGCGGTGGCCGACGAGGGCGATGCGTGCGGCGGGGTTGCCGGCCATGTGCGCCACCGCGGCCTGGACCTCGCCGACCCAGCGCCGCGCGTCGTAGTAGTCGCGCATCGGCACGAAGTGGATGCGCTCGCGCTCGGCCTCGGGCAGCGCCAGCCGGATCATCTGCGCGCGCTCTTCCCAGGTGAACGGGTTGCGTGGCGTGCGCGCCTGCCACGCGGAGCCGATCACGACGACGACCTTCGGCGCGATGGTGAGCGCGCGCTCCAGCAGGTGCAGTTGCGCGTTGTGGAAGGGCTGGAAGCGGCCGATGCAGACCGCGACGTCGTGGCGTGTCACGCAAGCAGTCTAGCTGCGGTGGCTACCTGCGTGGCGTGTTCGGTGGTGAAAGCTTCGGGCTGCGTCACGGCCGAGGCGGCATAGGCGTAGACGGCCGCGTAAGCGGCGTAGTTGGCAGCGTCCATCACGTCGGGCTTCAAGGCCGCTGCCAGTGCGTGTGTCGCCGAGACGGCCGCGTGTGCCGCGCCGTCGATGTTCTTCGAGCCCGGGTGGGAACGGGCGAGCGCGGCCGCGCGGCCGGCGAGGGCTTGCAGGTCCTCGCGGTTTGCGTCGCCTTGCAGCCAGCCCTGGGCTTCGCCCAGGAGGGCGATCACCTGCTCGTCTTCCAGCAGGTGGCGCACGCGCTCGACCAGCGCGAGGCCGATGCGGGCCTGCTGCCGCCATTGCGACGGCGCCAGCACGCCTGCATCACGCAGCAACGTTTCGAGCGAGGCGTTCATTGCGCGAGCCACCAGTTATGGGTGGAATGGTAATGCTCGCGAACGGCAGCGCCCGGTCAGGAGCAGAGGTTCGAGCCTGTGCGCTTCACGCAGTCCTTGCCGGTGCCGGCACTGGTGCCGCTGGAGGCGGTTTCCTGGGTGGCGCAAGCGGAAAGGAAGAGGGCGAGGAAAGCAACTGCAAGGTACTTCATGCTGTCTCACTGCTTGTTTTTTGGAAGCCGCATTCTGCACGATTCAGTCCCGCCCTTCCGCGCCGCCCCCGCCGAAGCGGCCACCTAGGCCCAGCGACAAAGCCGCAAAGAACCCTTGTCGCGCCGCCCACAGGAGCACCGCGCCGATCGACCCGCCGCCGGCTGCCAGCTGCAGCACCTGCGTGTCGAAGTCCTCGCCGAGCGCGGCCTGCAGCATCAGCAGCGCCCCAAGCGGCAGCATGGCCAGCAGCACCAGCGCCACGATCCACAGCGACGCGCGCTTCGCCTCGTGCGCATCGCACCACAGCGCCAGTACGATCAGCGACGTGAGGCCGCCGGCGATGCCAAAGGCAATGCGCGTCGGGTCCGGGTGGATGGGCACGAGTGCGAGGTAGGCGATGGCGAGCAGGAACGCGAAGTGCATGTAGCTGCGCAGCACCAGCATCGCGTAGTACGCGGGCCGCCCGGGGAACAGGAACACGAAGAGCCCGAGCGACATCGCGCCCGCGAACAGGGTTGCGGTCCACGTCGCCTCGCGCTGCCCCGACAGCGCCACCCCGATGAAGACCGAGAGGATGCTGAACATGATCAGCACCGCGGCCAGGTTGCCCGCGTCGCGGAACCAGCGCAGCCACGCAGGATCGCTGGCGCGCCTGTTGTGGTTCAGCGACCATGCGATGGGCAGCACGAAAGCGATGCCGGCGGCGGTGGCCGTCGGCAGCTGCGACTCCCAGAACGTCCACGCCGCGCCACCGACCATGCCCGCGAACAGCGGCGCGCTCGCCAGCGCGCCCCAGCGGCCGAAGAACAGCGGAAAGAGCGCGAACGGCGAGAAGATGACGAGCGCGAAAGGCAGCCCCCATTCCGGGTGCTGGTCGAGGATGTTCTCCGTCGACCGCTTGGCCGTGTTCTGCGGCACCGGCAACGCGCCTTCCACGCGGCTGAGGAGGTCGCCCAGGCCTTCGGCGAGCTCACGGCGTTTCATGGCGGGCAGCAGTTCGGCGATCCATTGCGAAGCGACAGCATCGGGGATCGAACCTTCGAGGCCGTAGCCGACCTCCAGCCGCGCCGCGTTCTGCGAGGGCACGACGACGACCAGCAGGCCGTCATCTTTCTTCGCGCGCCCGACCTTCCAGGTTTCGGCGACACGCAGCGAGAAATCGGAGAGCGGCAGCCCGCGCGCGTCCTTCGCGACGAGGACCGCCACCTGCGCCCGGCCCGAGGACTGGATGCCCTGCAACCGCGCGAGCAGGTTTTGTCCGTCCGGTTCGCTGAGCGTGGCGGTTTCGTCGACGAGCAACGCGGTGAAGGGCGGGACATCGACGGCCGCAGCGGCGCCCGGCGCCATGAGCGGCGCCCAGAGGAACAGCGCAAGCAGGACACGCAGTGCGCCCGTGGTGTGGCTCCCTGCCGCGCGGTGCGGCAGGTGCGATCATGAACCGGTGCGCGCGTTCGCGCCAGCCCGTGCGGCCGCGAGGCTCGCCTTCAGCGAGCCTTCCAGCGTGCGGTTCAGGCGCGCTTCGAGCATCGCCAGCACCGCGGCCTCCTCCGGCTTGAGCTCGGCGAGGTGCTCGCGCAGTTCCTCGTCGGCGCGCTGCTTCACCTCCAGCGCCAGCTCGCCCTCGATGTAGGCCTGCAGCACCTCGGGGTGGACGTAGCACTTGCGGCAGATCGTGGGCGTGTTGCCCAGTTTCGAGGCGACGCGCTCGATCGCGGCCTTGATGTTCTTCTTCTGCGCGGCCTGCGTGTCCACCTTCTCCACCTCCTGCAACGCGAGCGCGGCGAGCACGGTGCCGGCCCAGGTGCGGAAGTCCTTCGCGGTGATGTCGGTGCCGGTGATCTCGCGCAGGTAGGCATTGACGTCCGACGAAGTCACGCGCTGCACTTCGCCGTCTTCATCGAAGTACTGGAACAGCTCCTGCCCCGGCAGTTCCTGGCAAGCCCGCACGATCCTGGCCACGCGCGGGTTGCGCACCTGCAGCTGCCACTTCTTGCCGCTCTTGCCCATGAACTGGAATTTGAGCTGCGTGCCTTCCACCTTCACGTGCCGGTTGCGCAGCGTGGTCAGGCCGTAGCTCTTGTTCTCCTTCGCGTAGTCCTCGTTGCCCACGCGGATGAGCGTCGTCTCCAGCAGGTGCACCACGGTGGCCAGCACCTTCTCGCGCGGCAGGCCGCGCAGGGCCATGTGCTTGCGCAGCGTCTCGCGGATCGCGGGCAGCGCACGGGCGAACGCCATCATGTGCTCGTACTTCGTGCTTTCGCGCACCTCGCGGAACTGCGGGTGGTAGCGGTACTGCTTGCGGCCGCGCGCGTCGCGCCCCGTGGCCTGGATGTGGCCGTTCGCCTTGGTGCAGATCCACACGTCGGTGTACGCGGGCGGCACGGCGAGCTTGCGCACGCGCTCCAGGGTTTTCTCGTCCGTCACCGGGTCGCCGTTCGGCTTGAAGTAGACGAACGCGTCGCCCTTCTTCTCGCGGCGGATGCCGGGCTGCTCGTCAGAGACGTAGATGAGCCCGGCCTGCTCCGCGGCCTCGCGCGGATCGACCGGCAACGAGACATCGTCGTCAAGCTCTTGTTTGGCCACGGTTGGGATGTTGCCGAAGCAGGGGCATGGACGTCGTAGGATGCCGCCCCATGACTGGGACATTCGAGCGCGCATTGGCATTGCACCGGGAGGGCCGGTTCGATGAAGCGCGCGCCTTGTACGAGGCCATCCTGCAGGAGCAGCCGCGCCACTTCGACGCGCTGAACCTGCTGGGCACGATCGCCCTGCAGCGTGGCGACTACACGGGCGCCATCGCCCTCATCACGCAGGCGCTGGAGGTCCAGCCGCGGCTACCGGGGGCATACAACAACCGCGGCGTTGCGCTCAAGGAGCTGGGCCGCCTGCACGAAGCCCTGCGGGACTACGACAAGGCGATCGAGCTCGACCCCGCGAATGCGCAGGCGCACGTGAACCGCGGTGTCGCGCTCAAACTGCTGGGCCATCCGCAAGCGGCGCTGGCCAGCTACGACCAGGCGCTGGCGCTCGCGCCCACCGACCCGGTCGCGCACAACAACCGTGGCGTGGTGCTGCATGGCCTCAAGCAGCTCGATGCGGCGCTGGCCGCGCTCGACGAGGCCGTGCGGCTGCAGCCGGCGTATGCCGATGCGTGGTGCACGCGCGGCGCCACGCTGCAGGAGATGGGGCGGCTGGAGGATGCGGTGGCGAGCTACTTGCACGCACTGCAACTTCGCCCGGCGTACGCGGAGGCGTGGAGCAACCTGGGCGCGGCGCAGCACGACATGGGCCGGTTCGACGAAGCGCTCGCGTCGCTGCAACGCGCCACGTCGATCGATGCGAACTACGCAGATGCGTGGTGGAACCAGTCGTTGATCCACTTGCTGCTGGGGCGCTTCGAGGTCGGTTGGCAGCTTTACGAGTGGCGGCGCAAGGCAACGTCCACCCGCGCGGAGTACCGCGACTTCGCGCAGCCCTTGTGGCTGGGCGCGCCGCCGCTGCGGGGCCGCACGATCCTGCTGCATGCGGAGCAGGGGCTCGGCGACACGATCCAGTTCTGCCGCTATGCGCCGCTGCTCGTGCAGCAGGGCGCGCGGGTCGTGCTCGAGGTGCCGGACGTGCTGGTGCCCGTCTTGCGCGGAATGAACGGGGTACAGGTGATCGCGCGTGGCAGTGCGCTGCCGGCCTTCGACTACCAGTGCCCGCTGATGTCGCTGCCGCTCGCGTTCGGCACGACGCTACGGACGATCCCCGCGGCCCAGCGCTACCTGCAACCCGATGCGGCCAAGGTGCAGCGGTGGTCGGCGAGGCTCGGTCCGCGCACGAAACCTCGCGTGGGGCTGGTGTGGAGCGGGCGGCCCACGCACCGCATGGACCGCGAGCGCAGCATTCCGCTGGCGCAACTGGCGGCGGTGCTGCCGCAAGGGTTCGAGTACATCTCGCTGCAGAAGGAATTGCGGGAGGAGGATGGGCGCGCGCTTGGCAACGTCCGCCACTTCGGCGACGACATCGCGGACTTCGCGGACACGGCGGCGCTGTGCGAGTTGTTGGATGTCGTGGTGTCGGTGGATACGGCGGTCGCGCACCTTGCGGGCGCGCTGGGGCGGCCGACGTGGGTGATGCTTGCGGCGGTGCCGGACTTCCGGTGGATGCTGGGGCGGGAGGACAGCCCGTGGTATCCCGGGGTGCGGTTGTTCAGGCAGGACGCCACACGCACGTGGGGGCCGGTGCTTGAGCAGGTGGCACTGCGCCTTGCAGCGATGGATGCCGGATCGAGCCCGGCATGACAGGCGATCAGAGCTGGACGCTTGCCGAACCGATGCCCTCGAAGCGCACCTGAACGAGGTCGCCCGGGCGTGCCAGCGGCATGCCACACCACGTGCCGGTCGTGACGACCGTGCCGGCTTCGACCACGGAGCCATCGCGCGTGGCATGGCGCAACCAGATCGGCAGCAGCCAGACCGGGTCGCCCAGGGAATGCGTGCCGGTGAACTCGAGGTGCTGCGCGCCGATCTTCACCTCGCAATGCTGCTTCGCCCAGTCTCGCGCCTCGAACGGCACCCACTCGCCCAGCACCAGCGCGCCATGGGACTGCAGGTCCGCGAGCTTGCAAAGAGCCGGAGCGTCACCCGCTTCGGTCCAGCGCGAATCGACGATCTCGATCGACACGGTCATCGCGTCGACGAGCGAACGGGCCGTGTCGGGCTGCAGCGCCTTCGCATCCTCGGCGCTCACGTCGCGGCCGAGGCGCAATGCCACCTCGGCTTCGATCTTGCGGAAGTTGAAGTGGAGGCCGCGCGCATCCGCGGGGCTTTGCAGGATGCCCGAGGGCGGCAGCATCGCATGCGTGAGCGTGGAATTGCGCGACGGCCCGCCGGACTTCCACCAGCGCGACAGGCCCTGGCCCAGGCCGTGCGCGACGAGGTCCTGCACGGCATAGGCGTCCTCGGCCCATTGCAGCAGCGATGCAACCGCGGCCGCGGGTGTGGTTCGCCTGGCGCGGCGCGCAGCGAGAAGGGCGTCGGCGACCTGGGTGCGCGCGGTTTCAGGGGTCGGCTCGGACATTGTTCTTCCTTGTTGCGATGACGAGCGTATCAGCATGGCGGCGTCAGCGCATGGCCGGCGCATCGGGCGCCCAGCCAAGCAACACGAGCAGCGCCATGAAGCCGAGTACATAGCCGACGGCGACATGCCAGCCGCCGCGCAGCCAGCTGCCCACGGAGCGGCCTTGCGGGTACATGTTGCACAGCGCCACGCCGGCCGAAGAGCCGAACCAGAGCATGGAGCCGCCGAAGCCCACCGCGTACGCGACGAAACCCCAGTCGTAGCCGCCTTGGCGCAATGCCAGCGCCGTGAGCGGGATGTTGTCGAAGACGGCGCTGACGAAACCCATCCCCAGCGCGCTTTGCCACGACGCCGCCGGCAGCGCCTTCACCGGCATCATGGCCGCGCAGAACACCAGCGCCAACAGGAAGATGCTGCCCTTCAACGCGCCCGGCAGCAAGGCCCACGTGGGGCGGCGCCAGCCGGCGGTGGCGAGCAAGGCCACCCACACGGCAATCCCGATCGCCGGCCAGCGCGACAGCGCTTGCGGGTGCGTGATGTTGAGGCCGACGTTGGTGGCGATGGCGGCCCCCAGCATCAGCGCGACGACGGCCAGCCGCGCGAAGTCGACCCGCACGCCGACGGGGTTGTCGCGCATGATCGGCTGCAGCGCGTGCTGCTGGCGCGCCGCGATGACGCCGAAGAACACGATGGCGACAGCGGCCCCGACATACGCCTCGAAGACCTGGCCGGGCCGCACGCCAGCGATCCACATCATCGTGGTCGTCGTGTCGCCCACCACGCTGCCCGCGCCGCCCGCGTTGCTGGCGGCGACGATGGCCGCAAGGTAGCCGATGTGCACCTTGCCGCGAAACAGCGCGTGCGCCATGGCCCCGCCGATCATCGCGGCCGCGATGTTGTCGAGGAAGCTGGACATCACGGCGATGATCAGCAGCAGGCTGAAGCCGCCTTTCCAGTCGTCGGGCAGCACGCGCGGCAGCAGCTCGGTGACGCGGCTGCGCTCGAAGTGGTCCGCCAGCAGCGCGAAACCGAGCAGCAGGCCGAGCAGGTTGGCCAGCGTCACCCATTCGTGGCCGAACAGCGCGGCGAGGCCGGCGAAGCCCGGCACGCCCGCGAAGTCGCCGAACAGCAGCTTGTACGTGGCGATGGCGGCCGCGCCCGTGAGCGCGACCGCCAGCGTGTGGTGGTGGAGCACCGCCACGCCGAGCAGGGTGAGCGCGAACAGCCAGAAGTCGATCGGGATGCCGGCGAGCATCGCGGTCAGGCGTCCACGCGCACGTTGGCTTCCTTCGCCACCTTCGCCCACTTGGCGATCTCGGTGCGCACCAGCTCGCCGAACTTTTCCGGAGTGCCGCCGCCGTCTTCCACGCCGAACGCGTCGAACTTCTCGCGCACTTCGGGCAGGGCCAGCACCTCGTTCACGGTCCTGTTCATGCGCGCCGCGATCGGCGAGGGCAGCTTGCCGGGGCCGGACAGGCCGTACCAGTTGAAGGTCTCGAAACCGGCAAAGCCCTGCTCCTGCATCGTGGGCACGTTGGGGTACGCCTTCACGCGCTTCGCACGCGTCTGCGCGATGGCGATCGCGCGGCCCGACTGCACGTGGGGCGTGGCGGCGGCCATGGTCTCGAAGCTGTACTGGATCTGCCCGCCGACGAGGTCCGTGAGCAACGGGCCGCTGCCGCGATAAGGCACATGCAGCGCGTCCACCTTCGAGCGCAGCTTGAACAGCTCCAGCGCGAAGTGCTGCGCGGTGCCCGGCCCCGCGGAGCCGAAGGTCACCTTGCCGGGTTGCGACTTGCACAGCGCCACGATGTCCTTCACCGTTTTCGCGCTTTGCGAGGCGCCGGCGATCAGCAGGTTGGGCGTGAGGCCGAGCAACGCCACCGGCACGAAGTCGCGTTCGGCGTGGTAGCGCAGCTTGGGGAACACGGCGGGCGCGAGCGCATGGCTGTTGATGGTGGTCAGCAGCAGCGTGGTGCCGTCGCTCGCCTGCTGCGCCACGTATTCGGCGGCCAGCGTGCCGGAGGCGCCGGCCTTGTTCTCCACGACCACGGGCTGCTTCCAGGCGTCCTGCAGCTTGAGTGCGACGACGCGCGCGAGCGCGTCCGCGCCGCCGCCGGGCGGGAACCCGACGACGATGCGGATCGGGCCGGAGGGCCAGGCCTGCGCGTGCAGGGCGGGGGTGGCGAGCGTGGCGGCGCTGCCGCCCGCCGCGAGCAGGAACTCACGTCGTTTCATGTCTTGTCTCCAGGGTGTTCAGAGGGCGGGCCAGCGGTGGGCCCAGGGGTTCTTGGATTCGTAGTCAACGCCCAGGTCCAGCAGCAGGTCGTCGGCGCCGTGCGGGCCGATGAGCTGCATGCCGATGGGCAGCCCTTCGCGCGAGGGCGCGCAGGGCAGTGCGAGGCCGGGCAGGCCGGCCGCATTCACCCAGCCCGTGTAGACGGCATGGCCGCGCGGGCCGACGGGCTGGTCGTCGATGTTGTCGGGGTAGGCGAGTTCGGCGGGCCAGGGCAGTGCGGCCGCCGATGGCAAGGCGACCACGTCGATGCCTTCGAACAGCGCGCGCGTCGAGCGGCGCAGCTCGCGCACGTGCTCGAGGATCTGCCACAGGCGCGATGCCGGGATCTTGCTGCCGAGGGCTGCCATGTCGCGGTACTTCTGCGAGGCTTGCGCGGCCCAGTCGGGGTGCTGCTCGAACAGCGCTGCCAATCCGGCTTGCCCGATCTGCGGCCAGGCTTCGGTGTAGAAGGCGAGGTCGACGGGCAGCGGGCCTGTTTCGACGCGATGTCCAAGATCTTCGAGGACCTTGACCGCTGCGCGCACGCTGGCGGCGATCTGCGGATCGAGCGGCGCATCGCCGAAGCGTTCGACATACAGCACCGTCATCCCGGGCTTGACCCGGGATCCATCGCGGCGCGGTGCCTTGGATGCCGGGTCGAGTCCGGCATGACCGCTGTTGCGCATCACGTTGAACAGCATCCGGGCATCGGTAACGGTGCGCGCAAACGGCCCGATCACCTCGAAGTCGAGCAACAGGCTCGGCAGAACGTGTTCGCGCGCCACCTCACCCAGCGTCGGCTTCAGCCCGACGAGCCCCGCATGCGACGCCGGCCGGCGAATCGAGCCACCACCATCCTGCCCGATCGCCAGCGGCGCGATGCCGCTCGCCACCGCCGCCACGGCGCCACCGCTCGAGCCTCCCGGCGTAAGCCGCGTGTCCCACGGGTTGCGCGTGACGCCGAAGATCGGGTTGGCGGTGTAGCCCTCCAGCGCGAACTCGGGCACGTTGGTCTTGCCGACGATCAGCGCCCCGGCCGCCCGCGCACGCTCGACGGCCGTTTCGTCGTGCGCCGACCGGTAATCGCGCAGCGCGGGTGTGCCCCAGGTCGTGGGCAGGTCGCGCGTGAACAGGCTGTCCTTCACGGTGATCGGGATGCCGTCCACTGCCGACAGCGGCGCGCCTTGCTCGAACCGCAGCGTCGCTGCCGCGGCTTCCGCCAGGAAGTCCGGGTCGCGCCGCGCCACCACCGCGTTGATGCGCGGATTCACGGCTTCGAGGCGGGCCAGGCAGTCCCGCGCCACGCGCAGCGGCGTGAGGCTGCCCTCGCGGTAGCGGCGGTGCAGGTCGGCGGCGGACAAGCGCCACAGGGCTTCGGTCATGGCAGCCTCATTCTCCTCACATGTGCGCCGGCAACCACGTCACGAGGGCGGGCACGGCCATCAGCAGCAGCGTGAACAGGATCATGATGATCGCGTAGGGCAGTGCGCCCCAGATCGCGTCCTCGATGCCGCCCTTGTCCGGGCGGATGCCGTGCACCACGAACAGGTTCATGCCCACGGGCGGCGTGATCAGCCCCAGCTCGCACATCAGCACGATGAAGATGCCGAACCAGATCGGGTCCACGCCCAGCGCGGTGGCGATCGGGTAGGTGATCGGGATCGTCGCCACCTGCATCGACAGCACGTCCATGAACATGCCCAGGATCAGGTAGAACACGATCAGCGCGAGGATCAGCCCCGTCGCCGAGAGGCCCAGGCCCGCCACCCACTTCGTCATCGCCTCGGCCACGCCGGTGAGGCTGATGGCGAGGTTGAGGATGAACGCCGCCGTGATGATCAGCAGGATCATGCCGCTCACCCGCGCCGTGGAGATGAAGCAGGTGCGCATCACCTCCCACGTGAACTTGCCCGATTGCCAGACGAAGAACAGCGCCGCCATCACGCCGAGCGCCGCGCTTTCGGTCGCCGTGGCGATGCCGAAATAGAGGCTGCCCATCACGATGCCGAACACCACCAGCGGCGCGATCAGGTAGCTGAGCGTGCGGATGCGCTCGGCCATCGGCACGGCGGGTTCGCGGATGGGGTTGCCGCTGGCCACGTTGGAGATGTAGATCCACAACATGAAGCAGCCCGTGAGCAGCAGCCCGGGGATGATGCCCGCGATGAACAGCTTGCCGATGGAGTTGTTGGTGAGCGAGCCGTACACGATCATGTTGACCGAAGGCGGGATCAGGATGCCCAGCGTGCCGCCGGCCGCGAGCGAGCCGAGCGAGGCGCGCATCGGGTAGCCTCGCTTCTGCAGCGAGGGCAGCGCCACGGTGCCGATCGTCGCCGCGGTGGCCACCGACGACCCGGAGGTCGCGGCGAACAGCGCGCAGCTGCCGATGTTGGTGTGCAGCAGCCCGCCGGGCATGCGCCCGAGCCAGGCCGACAGCGCCACGTACATCCGGTCCGCGATGCCCGAGCGCAGCAGCAGCTCGCCCAGCAGCACGAACAGCGGGATGGAGGTGAGCAGGTTCTCGTTCTGCACGCCCCACACCACCGGCGCGATCGAGTCGAGGAACGGCGTGCCGTAGGCGGCGATGCCGCCGACGATGCCGATCACCGCCATCGAGGTGGCGATCGGCATGCCGACCAGCATCATGGCGAGCATCGCGACGAACGCGAGGGAAATCATGCCGACGTTCATGGCTTCGCTCCTTGCTCCACGGCCTGGCGCTGGGCGAGGTCGTCGAGTTCTTCCTTCAGTTCTTCCTTCGCGCTCTTCGGGTGGAAGTCGCGGTTGAGGACGTCCGTGCGGCCGGTGAGCAGCAGCCCCGTGGCGCGCAACGCATAGCCGCAGGCCACCAGCGCGAAGATCACGAGCCCCGCGTACCACACGCCCTGCGGCCAGATCAGCGGCGTGGCCCACGGCGTCTGCGCGGTGCTGCGGTATTGCAGCGTGTCGGCGATCACCTTGAAGGCCACGACGGAGATGAACACCGAGAACGCGGCGAGCGAGACGATCGCGAACCAGTTCATGAAGGACTGGACTTTCTTCGGCAGCAGCTCATGGAACACGTCCACGCGGATGTGGTTGCGCCCCATCAGCGCCAGGCTGAAGGCGATGGTGGAGCCCACGGCCAGCGCGTAGCCGCCGAGCTCGTCCGCGCCCTGCAGCGAGACGTTGAACACCTTGCGCGAGATCGTCTCCACCGTCACCAGGCATGCGAGCCCGACGAAGATGAGGCCGAACACGGTGGCCAGGGCCGATTCGATGTGGTCCTTCGTGGACACGGCGGGCTTCGCGGCGCTCGCCGCGCCCGCCACGAGGTTGTCGTTCAAGGCGGTGTTCACTTCAGCCCCAGGACCGGTGCGACCGTGGCGTGCCATTTCTGCGAGCAGCTGGCGTTGGACTTGTCGCAAACCTCGGCCCAGGCGGGCAGCGACACCTTGCTGACGGCGCTGCGAACGAGGTCGAGGTCGGCGGGTGTGACCGGCACGTTGACCAGCTTGTACTTCTTGCCGGTGGTGCAAGGGTCCTTGCCGGCGTTGCAGTTCAGCGCGTCCTGGAACAGCTCCTCGGAGTACTTCCAGATCTCCTCGGTCTGCGCTTCGAACGCGGCCTTGAGCTTGGCCTGCTGGTCGGGTTTGAGCGAGTTCCACGCCTTGAGCGTCATCGCATAGCCGTTCAGGGCCATCTGGAAGCCGATGGGCAGCTGGTGCGTCGTCACTTCGGGCCAGCCGGCGGAGTTGGCGGAGCTGGGGCCGGTGATGGCGCAGTCCACCACGCCGAGCGACAGCGACTGGTGCGTGTCGGCGAACGACACCGGCACCGGCGTGCCGCCGACCAGCTCGATGAACTTGGCGAGGTTCTGGTCGTACACGCGCACCTTCATGCCCTTGACGTCGGCCAGTTTGGTGATGGGCTTCTTGCAGAACAGGATCTGCGGCCCGAACGGCCACACACCCAGCAGCTTCACCTGGAACTGCTGCTGCAGGCGCGCGTCGATGGTGTCGAAGTAGGCCTTGGCCACCTTCTTGCCCGTGGCGTAGTCGGGCGAGGCACCCACGAGGTCCAGCCCGAGGATGGTGGGCTCGTCGCGCGAGTTCTGCGAGACGCGCAGCGACACGATGTCGAACAGGCCCGCCTTCATGACGCGCAGCTGCTCGGTGTCCTTCACGCCGAGCGTGTCGATCGGCTTGTAATCGACGTCGATGGGCAGGCCGGTCTTCGCGGCGAAGTTCTCGAAGAAGGGCTGCTCCTTGTTCTTCTGGATGAGGCCCGTGGCCAGCGGCTGGCCGATGGCTTTCATCTTGATGCGGTCCTGCGCGAGCGCGGGCGCGCCTGCGAGGACGGCGGCCGTGACTGCAGCCAGGGTGACTAGGCGGGTGAAGGACATGACGGCTCCTTGTTTCAGGGGTGGTTGTGGAGGGAGAGAAGCTTTTGCATCTCGGGCGCGAGCCCTTGATTCGGTTTGGCGGGCGGTGGCGCGAAACTGCCGGCGCGCGCGCGGCCGGGCTTGAGCGCGACCAGGGTTTCGGCATGGCGCACGGCGCTGGAGACGCCGTCCACCACGGGAACGGGGAGCCGGCCTTCGAGCGAACGCGCGAGGCCGGCGAGCGGGGCGCCGGCGAGCACGATCACGTCGGCGCCGTCTTCCTCGACGGCTCGCTGTGCCAGTGACTGCAATGCATCGGCATGCTCCTGCTGCACGCCGCCGATGGCGGAGATGGGGCGGTCGAGCGCGCGGATGCTGGCGAGGCGGGAGCCGAAGCCGTAGGCTTCCACCACTTCGCGGTACCACGCCTGGATGCGTTGCGAAATCGCGATGATGGAGATGCGGTGGCCCAGCAGGTGCGCGGTGGCGAGCGCTGCCTCCGTCATGCCAGTCACGGGGATTGGCAGGGCTTCGCGCAACCCTGCGAGGCCCGGGTCGCCGAACGCGGCGACGACGAGCGCGTCGAATCGCTCGTGGTGTTCGGCGGCAAGCTGCGCCGCCGCGTACGCGCCGATGAGCGCCTCGAAGCGCGTCTCGATGTACGCGACACCGAAGGGTGCGGTGACCACTTCGACCTGCGTGCCCGGCGATGCGGCGCGCATCGCCTCGTTCGCGATCAGGTCCGACACGCTGCCGGAGATGTTCGGGTTGACGAGGAGAAGCTTCACCCGTGCCTCCGGCGCGGCTGCAGCGTGGGCACGCCGCAGCGCAGGAACTTGCCGCGGCCCGTCTTCGATGTGAAGTTCGTGCCGTCCCAGATGACGTCGCCGCGCGACAGCGTCATCGCGGGCCACGCCTTCACGCGCTGGCCTTCGTACGGCGTGTAGTCGACGTCGTGGTGCAGGTCGGCGTTGCGGATCGTGCGCTCGCCTTCCTGCCAGATCACGAGGTCGGCGTCGGCGCCGACGGCGATCGTGCCCTTGCGCGGATGCAGGCCGTAGGCCTTGGCGGGGTTGGTGGCGGTGAGCTCGACGAACTTGTTGAGCGAGATGCGGCCGCCCAGCACGCCTTCGGAATAGAGCAGCGGCATGCGCGTCTCGATGCCGGGGATTCCGTTCGGGATGTGGCGGAACGGCACCTCCTTGCCCTCGGGCTTCTTGCCTTCGGGCGAATCGAACTTGAAGGGTGCATGGTCGGAGGAGAACACGGTGAACAGGCCGTCGGCCAGGCCGTCCCAGATCACTTCCTGGTTGGCCTTGTCGCGCGGCGGCGGGCTGCACACGCACTTGGCGCCGTGGTAGCTGTCGTCGATGCCGAGGTCTTCGGCGGTGAGGAAGAGGTACTGGGGGCACGTCTCGGCGTAGACCTGCAGGCCGTGGCCGCGTGCCCAGCGGATCTGCTCGACGGCTTCGCGCCCGGAGACGTGCACGATGAGGATGGGCACGTCGACCAGCTGCGACAGCGCGATCGCGCGGTGCGTGGCCTCGCGCTCCACGAGCATCGGCCGCGCGTGCGCGTGGTAGCGCGGCGCGGTGCGGCCCGCGGCTTCGAGCCGCTTCGTCAGCCACTCGATGCAATCGGCGTTCTCGGCGTGGATCATCGCCATGGCGCCGTGCTCGCGCGCGATGTCGAGCACGTCGAGGACCTGGCCATCGTCCAGCTTCAGGTCGTCGTAGGTCATGTAGATCTTGAACGACGTGTAGCCCTCGGCGATGAGCGAGGGGAGTTCCTCCTTCAGCACCGTGGGCGTGGGGTCGCTCACGATCAGGTGGAAGGCGTAGTCCACATGGGCGCGGCCCTCGCTGCGCGAGTGGTAGTCCAGCACGGCGGCGCGCAGCGACTGGCCCTTGGCCTGCGCGGCGAACGGGATGACGGTGGTGGTGCCGCCGCACGCGGCCGAGCGCGTGCCGCTGTCGAAACCGTCGGCCATGCGCACGGGCGGCTCCATGGGCTGGTCGAGGTGGCAGTGCGCGTCGACGCCGCCGGGCGTGACCACGCGGCCGGCGGCGTCGATCTCCTTCGCGCCGGCGCCCAGGCCTTCGCCCAGCTGCACGATGCGGCCGCCGCGGATCCCGATGTCGGCGGGGAAGGTGTCGGCAGCGGTGGCGACAAGGGCGTTGCGCACGACCAGGTCGAATGGGGTGTCTGTCAAGGGGAAACTCCAGGCTTCTACAGAATTGTCGACAACATTGTTGAAGAAAGTTCGATGGAGCAACTATCGACGAGACGCCAAAGTACCACCTTTGGTGTTTACACTGATGTCGACAGTTTTGACAAAATCCTGTGTAATCGTTTCGGCCGCCCGCGCCATACTTGCGCCATGAACCCGATCCGCCTGGGGGTGCTCACCCCTTCCTCCAACACGGCGCTGGAGCCGCTGACGTCGGCCCTGGTGGCCGCGGTGCCCGGCGCGAGCGCGCACTTCTCCCGATTCAGGGTCACCGAGATCGGCCTGTCCGCGCAGGCGCTGGGCCAGTTCGACGACAGCAAGATCCTGGCGGCGGCCGAACTGTTGGCGGACGCGAAGGTCGACGCCATCGGCTGGAGCGGTACCTCGTCGGGCTGGCTGGGCTTCGACGCGGACCTGCGTTTGTGCGAGCGCATCGAGGAGCGCACCGGCATCGTCGCGACGACGGCGGTGCTGGCCCTCAATGAGCTGCTGCGCATCCGTGGCGTCAAGAGGCTGGCGCTGGTCACGCCCTACACGCCCGACGTGCAGCAGCGCATCGTGGCCAACTACGCTTCGATCGGCATCGAAGTGGTGGCCGAGCGGCACCTGGGCATCAGCGTGAACCACGCATTCGCGGGCGTGGAGCCGCGGCAACTGCGTTCGCTGATGGGTGAAGTGGCCGAGGCGAAGCCGCAGGCCATCACCACTTTCTGCACCAACCTGCGCGCCGCGACGCTGGCCGATGAAGTGGAACGTTCGCTCGGGATCCCGCTGCTGGACACGGTGAGCACTACGGTGTGGGGCCTGCTGCGCGCCGCCGGCGCTTCACCCGCGCAGGTCAAAGGCTGGGGGGAGCTGTTCCAATGGTCCTGAACGCCCGCAACGCGCACGACCACGCGCACGAGCACGAGCACTCGCACACCGCCGATAGAATGGCCTCCGTCCGCCGTTCACCTTCCTCCATGCCCGCCAAAGCGCGCAAAGCCGCCGCCGAACCCGCCCCCCGCAACGACCGCGAGAAGAGCGTCGACGAGATCTACGAGCGGATCTACGTCGCCATCCTCGAGCATCGCCTGCACCCCGGCACCAAGCTGGGCGAGGAGCGCATGGCGGAGATCTTCGGCGTGAGCCGCGCGCGCATCCGCGAGGTGCTGGCGCGCCTGGCGCACGAGCAGATCGTGGAGCTGTTCCCGCAGCGCGGCGCCTACGTGGCCAAGCCGACGACCGAACAGGCGCGCGACGTGTTCGAAGCGCGCAGGCTGATCGAGCCCGCGGTGCTCAAGCGGCTGATCGAGACGATCACGCCGGACAAGGTGAACCGGCTGCGCCAGCACACCGAGCTGGAGGCCGACGCGCACCGCCGCAACGACAAGCGTGCGGTCATTCGCCTGTCGGGCGAGTTCCACACGCTGGTGGCGGAGCTCGCGGGCAATTCGGCGCTGGCGCGCAGCATGCGCGAGCTGTGCATGCTCACGTGCCTGACGATCTTTCTCTACGACGCGCCCACGGCGCAGAGCTGCCGGAACGACGAGCACGAGAGGATCGTCGACGCGGTGGCGAAGAAAGACCGCGCCCGCGCCGAGAAGCTGATGCTGGACCACCTGGACCACATCGAGGGCAGCCTGAAGCTGGACAACAGCAACGGCGACGCGGACCTCGAGGCGATCTTCAAGTAGCCGGGCTTGTCATCCCGGGCTCGACCCGGGATCCATGCCCGCGTTTCGACACTTCACCATGGACCCCGGGTCGAGCCCGGGGTGACGCGGTGCCACACCACCCGAGGAGACAAACCACCAATGCTGAACCTGAACTTCCACCCCGCCGGCCGCCACTTCCTGCAGATCCCCGGCCCGTCGCCCGTGCCGGACCGCCTGCTGCGCGCGATGTCGTACCCCACCATCGACCACCGCGGCCCCGAGTTCGGCGCATTGGGCCTGCAGGTGCTCGCGGGCATCCAGCGCATCTTCAAGACGAAGCATCCGGTCGTGATCTACCCGGCGTCCGGGACCGGCGCGTGGGAAGCCGCGCTCGCGAACACGCTCTCGCCCGGCGACTCGGTGCTGATGTACGAGACCGGCCACTTCGCGACACTGTGGAACAAGCTGGCCACGCGCCTCGGGTTGAAGCCCGAGTTCCTCGGGCTGCCCGGCATCGAAGGCTGGCGCCACGGCGTGCAGGCGCCGATGATCGAGGAGCGGTTGAAGGCCGACCGCAACCACACGATCAAGGCGGTCTGTGTCGTGCACAACGAAACCTCCACCGGCGTCACCTCCGACATCGCCGCGGTGCGCCGCGCGATCGACGCGGCGAAGCATCCCGCGCTGCTGCTCGTGGACACGATCTCGGGCCTCGCATGTGCCGACTACCGCCACGACGAGTGGGGCGTGGATGTCACGGTGAGCGGCTCGCAGAAGGGCCTGATGCTGCCGCCCGGCATCAGCTTCAATGCGCTGTCGCCCAAGGCGATCGAGGCGAGCCAGTCGGCAAAGCTGCCGAAGGCCTTCTGGGCCTGGGACGAGATGCTGGAGATGAACCGCACAGGCTATTTCCCGTATACCCCCAATACGAACCTGCTGTACGCGCTGGCCGAAGCCATCGAGATGATCGAGGCCGAAGGACTGGAGAAAGTGTTCACCCGCCACAACCGCCTGGCCGAAGCCTGCCGCCGCGCCGTCAACGCGTGGGGGCTGGAGATCCAGTGCGCGGACCCGGCGGTGTATTCGCCGGTGCTCACGGGCGTGGTCATGCCTGAAGGCGTGGACGCGGACAACGTGCGCCGCATCATCTACCGCTGCTTCAACATGTCGCTCGGCGCCGGCCTTGGCAAGGTGAAGGGCCGCATGTTCCGCATCGGCCACCTCGGCGAGTGCAACGACCTCGCGCTGATGGCCACGCTCTCGGGCTGCGAAATGGGCCTGAACATGGCCGGCGTGAAGCTGCGCGCCAGCGGCACGGCCGCGGCGATGGTGTACCTGCAATCCACCGCGGAGCCGGCCGACCGGCCGCACTGACGCATGGACCGCCTGCATGCGATGGAGGTGTTCGTCCGCGTCGTCGAGACGGGCAGCTTCTCGCAGGCGGCGCGCGAGTTCAACATCACGCAGAGCACGGCCACCAAGCAGGTGGCGGTGCTGGAGGAGCGGCTGAAGGCGCGCCTGCTCAACCGCAACACGCGCGGGGCCAGCCTCACGGAGGCGGGCGCGCTCTTCTACGAAAAGTGCAAGACGATCCTGCGCGAGGTGGAGGAGGCCGATGGCATCGTGCAGACGCGGCAGGCGCAGGCGCAGGGGCTGCTGCGGGTCGGCAGCTCGGTGGCGTTCGGGCGGCGGGTCGTCGTGCCGCTGGTGCTGGAGTTCATGCGGCTGCATCCGCAGCTGCAGGTGGACCTTGTGTTCGAGGACCGCTACACGGACCTCGTGGCGCAGGGGATCGACGTCGCGCTGCGGCTTGGCAAGCTGGCGGATTCGAGCCTGGGTGCACGATATCTCGGCACGAACCCGTGGTTGATGGTGGCGTCACCGGGCTATGTCGCCGCGCACGGCGCGCCGCACAAGCCCGAAGAGCTTTCGCGTCACGCGGCGCTGGTGTACAGCAGCGTGCAGGGCAACGATGTGTGGCGCGTGCAGGGACCGCACGGCACGGCGACCGTCAACGTGTCGGGACGCATGCGGTCGAACAATCTGTCGGCCCTGGTTGCGGCCGCGCGTAACGATCTCGGCATCGCCGCGTTGCCCTGGTACGTGGCGAGCGACTCGCTCGAAACCGGCGCGCTGCAACCGGTGCTGCCCGGCCACAGCCTGCCCGAGCAGGAGATCCACGCCGTGTTCCCCTCGCCCAAGCTCGTGCCCGGCAAGGTGCAGGCTTTCGTCGCCTTCCTTGCGGGGCGCTTCGAGGGCGAATGGTGGAAGTCCATTCCCGCCGCGAATAGCTCATATCGCCCGCGCTGATGTTCCCCTTCGCCGCATGTGCCGCAAGAATCGGTGGCATGCAACAAGGAGCGAACGAATGCCAAGGATGAAGGCCGCGATGGCCGCGGTGCTGGTGATGGAGCGCGAGGGCGTGAGCCAGGCCTTCGGCGTGCCCGGCGCCGCCATCAACCCGCTGTATGCGCAGATGCGCGAACGCGCCACCATCTCGCACGTGCTGGCGCGCCACGTGGAGGCCGCTTCGCACATGGCCGAGGGCTACACGCGCGCGAAGGCGGGCAACATCGGCGTGTGCATCGGCACGTCGGGGCCCGCAGGCACGGACATGATTACCGGGCTGTATTCGGCGAGCGCCGACTCGATCCCGATCCTGTGCATCACGGGGCAGGCACCGCGTGCGCGCCTGCACAAGGAGGATTTCCAGGCGGTGGACATCGCCGCCATCGCCAAACCGGTGACCAAGATGGCCGTCACCGTGATGGAGCCGGCGCAGGTGCCGCGCGTGTTCCAGCAGGCCTTCCACCTGATGCGCTCGGGCCGGCCGGGCCCGGTGCTGATCGACCTGCCGTTCGACGTGCAGATGGCGGAGATCGAGTTCGACATCGAGACGTACGAGCCCTTGCCCGTGTACAAGCCGGCGGCGACGCGCAAGCAAGTGGAGCAGGCGCTGGCGATGCTGAACACCTCCGAGCGTCCTTTGATCGTGGCAGGTGGCGGGATCATCAATGCGGACGCCTCCGACTTGCTGGTGGAGTTCGCAGAGATTGCCGGGCTGCCCGTGATCCCCACGCTCATGGGCTGGGGCGCGATCCCGGACGACCACCGGTTGATGGCCGGCATGGTGGGGCTGCAGACGAGCCACCCGTACGGCAACGCGACGATGCTGGCTTCGGATTTCGTGCTGGGCATCGGAAACCGCTGGGCGAACCGGCACACCGGCTCGCCGGAGGTGTATTGCAAGGGGCGGCGATTCATCCACGTCGACATCGAGCCCACGCAGATCGGCCGCGTGTTCTCGCCGGACATGGGGATCGCATCGGATGCAAAGGCCGCGCTCGAATTGTTCGCCCGGGTCGCGCGCGAGTGGAAGGCTGCCGGCAAGCTGCGCGACTGGTCCGCGTGGGCCGGCGAGTGCGAGGCGCGCAAGCACGACCCGCGCTACAGTCGCCGCAGCGACTTCGACTGCGTGCCGATGAAGCCGCATCGCGTGTACCAGGCACTCAACGAGAGCCTCGGCCGCGACGTGACCTACGTGTCGACGATCGGGCTGTCGCAGATCGCCGCCGCGCAGTTCCTGCACGTTTACGCGCCGCGCCAGTGGATCAACTGCGGGCAGGCCGGGCCCCTGGGCTGGACGATTCCCGCCGCGCTCGGCGTGCGCGCGGCGGACCCGCAGCGCAGGATCGTCGCGATCTCCGGCGACTACGACTTCCAGTTCCTGCTGGAGGAACTGGCCGTCGGTGCGCAGTTCCGCCTGCCCTACCTGCACATCGTGGTGAACAACAGCTACCTCGGCCTGATCCGCCAGGCGCAGCGCAACTTCGGCATGGACTACTGCGTGCAGCTCGCGTTCGAGAACATGAACGTGCCGGAGGGCGAGGCCTCGCGCAGCTATGGCGTCGACCATGTGAAGGTGGTCGAGGGCCTCGGCTGCAAGGCGTTGCGCGTGCAACGGCCTGAGGAGCTGGCACCCGCGTTGCGCACGGCCGCGGCGTGGATGGCCGAATACGAAGTGCCCGTGGTGGTGGAGGTGATGCTCGAACGCGTGACCAACATCGCCATGGGCACGGAGATCGATGCCGTGCACGAGTTCGAGCCGATGGCCGAAGCGGAGGTGCAGTGATGCCGCGCTTTGCCGCCAACCTGACGATGCTGTTCAACGAGGTGCCGTTCCTCGAGCGTTTCGAGCGTGCCGCGCGTGCGGGCTTAGCGGCCGTGGAGTTCCTCTTCCCGTACGAGCACGAGCCGGAGGTGATCCGCGAACTGCTCGACCAGCACGGGCTGCAGCTCGTGCTGCACAACCTGCCCGCGGGCGACTGGGCGCGAGGTGACCGTGGCATCGCCTGCGACCCGCGCCGCGAGGACGAGTTCCGCGACGGCGTCGCGCGTGCGATCCGCTATGCGCTGGCGCTCGGCGTGCCGCAGCTCAACTGCCTGTGCGGCAAGACGCCTGCCGGAACGAGTGCGGAGTTGTCCCACCGCACGCTGGTGAACAACCTTCGCTTTGCCGCGCGCCAGCTGGACGAAGTGGGCGTGAAGCTGCTCGTCGAGCCGATCAACACGTTCGACATCCCCGGCTTCTCGCTCTCGACCACCGCGCAGGCCATCGCGCTCATCGACGAAGTGGCGAACCCCAACCTGTACCTGCAGTTCGACATCTACCACGCGCAGCGCATGGAAGGCGAGCTGGCGAACAGGCTGCAGCAACTGCTGCCGCGGATCGCGCACGTGCAGCTGGCGGACAACCCCGGCCGGGGCGAACCCGGCACGGGCGAGATCAACTACCCCTTCCTCTTCGCGCACCTCGACCGCATCGGCTACGCCGGCTGGGTCGGCTGCGAATACAAGCCGACCCGGCAGACGGAACTCACCCTGGAGTGGCGCGCATGAATCTCGGTTTCATCGGCCTGGGCATCATGGGCACGCCCATGTGCCGGCACCTCATCGACGCGGGCCACCAGCTCTTCGTGTACGTGCGCGGCAAGGTGCCGGCAGCCATCGCGGACACGTCGGCCACGCAGTGCACCAGCCCACGCGGCGTGGCCGAACGTGCGGACATCATCTTCCTGATGCTGCCCGACACGCCGGACGTCGAGAAGGTGCTGTTCGACGAACGCGGCGTGGCGGCGGGGCTGGGGAAGGGCAAGGTCGTGGTGGACATGAGCTCCATCTCGCCCGTGGCCACCAAGGCGTTCGCGCAGCGCATCCGAGACACCGGCGCGGACTACCTCGATGCGCCCGTGTCCGGCGGCGAGGTGGGTGCGCGCAATGCCACGCTCTCGATCATGGTTGGTGGGGAGCCGGCCGTGTTCGAACGCGTGAAGCCGCTTTTCGAGAAGATGGGCCGCAACATCACGCTCGTCGGCGGCAACGGCGACGGACAGACGGCGAAGGTGGCCAACCAGATCATCGTGGCGCTGAACATCGAGGCCGTGGCCGAGGCGCTGGTCTTCGCGGCCCGCGCGGGCGCCGACCCCGCACGCGTGCGAGAGGCGCTGCTCGGCGGCTTCGCGGCGTCGCGTGTGCTGGAGGTGCATGGCGAGCGCATGGTCAAGCGCACGTTCGAGCCGGGGTTCCGCATCCAGCTGCACCAGAAGGACCTGGGCCTGGCGCTCGCTGCGGCGCGGCAACTCGGCGTGTCGCTGCCCAACACCGCCACCGCTCAGGAGCTGTTCAACGCCTGCGCCGCCCAGGGCGGCGCCGGGTGGGATCACTCGGCGATGGTGAGGGCACTGGAGCGGCTCGCGAACTTCGAGATCGGGCGCGCAGCCATGGATCCCGGGTCGAGCCCGGGATGACGGTCAGCCCGCCAGCACGCGCAGCTGGTGCAGCGTGTCGTCCCAGTCGACGTGCTCGTCGGTCCGCTGCCGCAGGAACTTGCGGATCGCTTCGTGCTTCTCGATCGCGATGTCCGCGATCCGGTCCGAGCCCTTCAACAAGGAGATCGGCATGCGCCTTGGCCTGGCCGAAATCACGGTCAAGACGCACCTCACGGCCATCTTCCGCCTGCTGGGCGTCGTCAACCGCACGCAGGCGGTGGTGGCCATCCGCAGGCTCGGCATCGAGTACGGCGCGGGTGGTGAGGGCGCCGCTCCCCCGCTGAGCGCCCACTGAAGCGCGGCGCGGCCCTTCAGGCCGCGTGCTCGCCCTTCTCGCCGGCCAGGCGCAGGCCGGCCTCCTGGAAGCGGATGCGATACAGCCAGCTGCGCGATCCTCCGACGGGCTGGCTGTCGGCCTGGTGCACGCTCAGCCACGGCGCCGCCTTCACGAGCACGTACTGGCGCGTGCCATCGCGCATCTGGGTGCCCATGAGCCGCCCCGGGATGCCCTCCACGCCGATCGTTACCTGCGTGCCGGGCCGCAGCTTCGCGAGTTCGCCGAACGTGGGCAGGCGCGCGGAGACGAGCCTCACCTGCAGCCCGGCACGCCACACCAGGCGCCACACCGCTCCCCACTTGCGGTCGTCCACGCTCTCGGCACCGAGCTCGCGCAGTGCGGCCTCCTGGCCGGGGGCGTCGCGCAGCGTCAACCAGAGTTCATCGGCGCGGATGCGCGACTCCAGGAACATGGCGGGGCAACCATGGACCAGCACGGAGTCGCCGGCCCGCAGCCCCGCCGCCTGCTCGCGCAGCAGCGGGGCTGCGGGCGGCGTGCCGACCTGCAGCTGGGCCCGGTCGTAGTCGAAGCAATAGGTGAAGTCGCCGCCGCCCGCGGGTTCATGGTGGCGGCTGGCACCGGCCAGCACGGCGTTGGGGCCGGCGACGACGATCACCGTCTCGCGCCCGTCGACCCGGCCCGCCTGGCTGAACATGGCGGGTTGGCCCATCACCGTGACGTGCGTGCCCCAGGTGCAGCGCTTGAGTTCCTCGAAGCTCGGCGCGAGCGCCTCGTCATCGCCGGACCGCACACCCGTGGACGGCACGCGGAACACCAGTTGCGCCGGCGGCGGCGTCCCTGCCGCGATGACGCCGTGGGCGGCGGGATCGTGGGGTGCCGTGGGTGCGAATGCTGCCGGTTGCATGTTGCGTCCTCCTTGGGGCCGTTGCGCAAATCTAGGCCCGCGCAACGCGGAGGGCAGCTATACCGACGGCAGCGCCGCCGCGGGTGCAGACCTTGGCCTCAGGCCGGCAGCACGACCTCGACGCGCGCGCCGCGCAGGCCCGGCGACGTGCCGAGCCTGAGCTCGCCATCGTGGCTGGCGACGATCTCGTTCACCGACGCGAGCCCCACGCCGTGCCCCGGCACGCGCTCGTCGCCGCGTACGTGGATCCGAAGCACCGACTGCGTGTCGCTGAACCCCGGGCCGTCGTCGTCCACGCTCAGGTGCAGGCGCGCACCTTCGCGCCAGGCGCGCACCTCGACGCGCCCGTGCGCCCACTTGCCGGCGTTGTCCATCAGGTTGCCGGCGATCTCCATCAGGTCGCCTTCGTCGATGCGGAACGCGAGGTCGGGGGCTGCGTCCACCGTGAACTCGACACCGCGTTGCGCGTGCACCTTGGTGAGCGCATCGCGCAGGCGATGCAGCACGGGCGCGATCGCGATCGGCGGGGCGAACTTCGAGGTACCGCCCGCCGCCGCGCGCGCGAGCTGGTGCTGCACGATGTCGTCCATTCGCGCGACCTGCTGGCGCACTTCGTCGGGCAGGCGCTGCGGCTCGCCGAGGGCGTTGCGCAGCACCGCCAGCGGCGTCTTCAGGCTGTGCGCGAGGAAACTCAGCGCCTCGCGGTAGCGGGCCTGCCGCACGCGCTCCTGCGCAATGAGCGTGTTCAGGTTGTCCGTGAGCCCGGAGATCTCGTTCGGGTAGCGGCCCTCGACCTTCGACTGCTCGCCGCTTTCGATGCGCGCCACCTCGCCGGAGATGCGCCGCAGCGGCGCGAGCCCCCACTGCAGCAGCAGCGTCTGGGCGAGCAGCAGCAGCACGCTCGCGCTGCCCAGCCACGCCCACAGCGTGTGCGCGAACGTCGCGATCTCGCGGTCGAACTCGGCGCTGTCCTCCATCACCGTCAACGCGAGCGGCGCAGGTGTCGAGCCCGCGGCCCAGTTCACCGAGTAGCTCACCGACAGATAGTTGCGCCCGCGGGCCTGCACCTCCTCGTTGCGCCATTCGCCGCGCGCGGGCGGCGCGTCCTGCGGGAAGGGTGGATCGACGCCGACGCTGGAGCCGGAGCGCCAGTCCTCGTTGCGGCGGATGTTGCGGATGCGTGCATAGAGGCCCGACGCCGGCAGCGACAGCCGCGGCTCGGAGAACTCCGCGGGCATCACGAGCGAGCCCTGGTCGTCGAGCTCGGCCTTCGCGAGCAGCAGGTACACCGTGGCTTGCAAGCGGCCGAAGTGGACGGCGCGCACGCTGTCGGTATGGGCACGCTGCACGGCGGCGCCGGCCGCGGCGATGAAGGCCACCAGCACCAGCGCGGCGCCGAAGAAGAGGCGGGCGCGGATGCTGTAGCCGGAGCTCATCCCAAAGTGAAACGGTAGCCGCGCCCGCGCACGGTTTCGATCGGCGTGAGCTTGCCCTCGGGGTCGAGCTTGCGGCGCAGCCGGCCGATCAGCACTTCCAGCACGTTGCTGTCGCGGTCGTCGCCATGGGGGTAGAGGTAGTCGGAGAGCTCCTGCTTGGCGACCACCGACTCGCGGTGGCGCACGAGGTATTCGAGCAGGCGGTACTCGAAAGTGGTGAGCTCCAGCGGCTCGCCGTCGAGCTGCACCTTTTGCGCTGAGAAATCGATCGCCACCGGCCCCAGCGTGAGCACGTCGCTCGCCGCCTTCAGCGAGCGCCGCAGCAGTGCCTTCACGCGTGCCGCGAGCTCGGGGTACTCGAAGGGCTTGACGAGGTAATCGTCCGCGCCGGCTTCAAGGCCCGCCACTTTGTCCTGCCAGCTGCTGCGCGCGGTGAGGATCAGGAGCGGCATCGTGCGCCCTTCGGCGCGCAGCCGCTGCACGATCGTGAGGCCGTTCACTTTCGGCAGGCCGAGGTCCACGATCGCGAGGTCGAACGGGTATTCCTGCGCGAGGAAGAGGCCCTCCGCGCCGTCGCCCGCCTGGTCGACTCGGTAGCCTTCGGCCTCGAGCTGCCGCGCCAGGCCCTGGCGCAGCGCGGCATCGTCCTCGATGAGAAGAAGGCGCATCGCCTAGCGGACTTGCCCGGTGGCGACGTCGACCAGCACGACCCGCACGTCGCCGCGCGACGTGACGACCTTCACGCGCCACACCGCCCGCCCGCCCATGTCGGCACGGTCCACGGACAGCACGCGCCCGCCCGTCTCGCGCTGGGCCACTGCCGCGGCGTCGTCGCGGCTGACGTTGGCCAGCGCGGCGCCGGTGGCAAGCGCCAGCGCGGCGGCGAGGACGAGGGACGGGAGGCTTTTCACTGCAGTGCTTCCTTCGCGCGGATCAGCGGCGATAGTACTCCGGCTCCGGCGTCACGGAGACGCGCACCGGGATGGTGTTGCCGGGCTGCTCGCGCATCACGGTCGTGTACGCGTTGCCGTTGTAGATGTAGGTCACGCGGTAGCCGTTGGTGCGCTGCTGCGTATCCATGACGGTGCGGCAGGTGCGCACTTCGCGCTGCTCGTACGTGGCGGGCGCGGTGGTCGTCGCGCTGTTGCGGTTCGCGATGCTGTTGCCGGCCAGCGCGCCGACCACGGCGCCGGCAGCGGTCGCGGCTTCCCTGCCGTGGCCCTTGCCGACCTGGTTGCCCACGATGGCACCGGCCACGCCGCCGATGATGGCGCCACCGACGTTGGTGCCGCCTTGCTGCACGGTGGCCGGCTGCTGCTGCGTCACCCACTGGCTGCCGCATTCCTCGCGCGGAACCTGCACGGTCTCGTACTGCGGCTCGACGTGCTGCACGCGGGCGCGGTCGACGAAGCTGTTGGGCGCCGGCTGCACGAGCGGCTGCATCTGCACCGGGGCCTGGGCCTGGGCGGCGATGCCGGCGGTGGCGAGAAGGGCGATGAGGAAGGTTTCTTTCATGGAGGTTTCTCCTTGGGGCTGTGTTGTGCCTGAAGTATGCGCGCCGTGGATGAACACAAGCTGAACGCGGCCCGGGGGCCGCGCCGGCCCGTGTGCACTAGTACCGGCGATCGCCGTCGTAGTAGCCGTAGCGCTCGCCCCAGTGGCGGCCCACCACGTCGAAGCTCCAGGTTTCGCGGGTGGCGTTGCCGGCGCGGTCGCGCACCACGAGTTCGGCGAAGTGGCGGCCCGGGGCAAGGTCTTCGCGATAGCGCACCTCGTTGCCCTCGATGCGGGCGCGGTACGTCACGTCGCGGCCGTCCACGCGCAGCGTCACGTTGCGGTAGTCGATGCCGCTGCCCCAGTCGTGGAAGCGGGCGGAGATGTGCGTGCGGCCGCGGTCCCACACTCGGGAGCCGTTGTCCGGCGTCACGTCGGTGATGCGCGGTGCGCGGTTGTCCTGGCGGTGGCCGCGCCAGTAGTGGTTGTCCTCCACGGCGACCACGGCCGGCGCGGGCGTGGGGTAGACGTACTGGAACTGCTGGGCATGCGCCGGGCGTGCGGCGATGACGGCCGCGGCCAGCGGTGCAAGCAGCAGGACGGCGCCGAAGCGGTTGCGGACAGTGGCTTTCATTGCGTTCACCTCGTTGGTGGGTTGATGGTGAGTGCAGTTTGCAAGCCCACCCATGAACGCAAGCTGAATGGCTACGGCTCGAATTCGAACCGCGGCGCGGCCGGTGAGAGCAACGCGGTTTTCGTGACTTTCAGCACCCTGCAGAGCGCGTCGACGAGGCGGCTCAGGTCTTCGGCCGCGGTGTCGTGCATCGCTTCGGCCACGATCATCACGTCCCGCGTTTCCTTGCGCACCGCCGAATACGCGCTCTGGCGATGCGTCCAGCGCCGCGCGTGCGCGCGATTCGATTCGTCGACGAAGATCGTCTCGCCGGGATCGGGGTGTTCGGTCTCGCCGGAGAACGCGTCGTACACCTCGTCGCCCTTCGCGTGGCACACGGTGATGCCGCCGATGATGCGCGACGTGTCGAGCACGCCGATCGGGATGGCGAACGCCAGCGAGACGGCGTTGCACAGGTCGATCAGCGGGTGAATCGCGGGCAGCGAGCCTTCCTTGCGGAAGCGCCGCAGCAGCGACTCGGACGCGCAGCGGTATTGCGTCGGCTTCAGCCCCATGCGCGAGAACGCGCGGCGCCACGCCTGCACTTCGGGCAGTTCGCCTTCGGGTGTGTTCGCGAGCCGCTTGTTCGCGATGGCCTCGAATGCGGCGACGCTGGCTCGCACGTCGGCATCGGGCGTGATGTCGCCGACGTGCAGCATGCCTGCGACGAGGCTCGGGTGTTCCTGCCAGACGACTGGGGTGTGGATGAAGTACATGCGTCCCAGTTTCTGCGCGTCGACAGCGGCGCGTCTTGAACGCTATTGCAGTCGCCACGCGCCCGGCGTGAAGCCGAAGTGGCGCACGAACACGCGCGTCATGTGGCTCTGGTCGGCGAAGCCGCTCGCGGCGGCCGCCTGTGCGAGTGTCGCGCCGCGGCGGATGAGCGAGCGGGCACGCTCGGCGCGTTGCTGCTGCAGCCAAGCGTGCGGCGGCAGGCCGTAGGCGCGCTGGAATCGGCGCAGCACCTGGAAGCGGCTGAGGCCGGCGACGGCGGCCAGTTGCGAGAGGCTCGGTGTCGCGAGCAGGTCGTCGGCAAGAAAGTCGCGCACGGCCGCGACGCAGGCCTGCGCTTCGCGCGGCGGCGGCACGGCTGCGTGGCGCGTCACGAGTTGCGCGAGCGTCTCTACAAGTGCTTCGTCGCAGGCGAGCGTGCCTTCGCCATGGCGGCGTTGCGTGAGCCTTTGCAGCAACCGCAGCAGCGCCGCCCGCAGCTGCGGGTCCGAAATCACCGGCCGGGTGACCGCGACCTCGCGCCCGCCCGCGACGTCCGCGAAAGCATCGCGCGCAAAGTAGAGGCTGCGCCAGCGCCGCACCGGCCCGCCCTGCGGCCTGCCGTCGTGGACTTCACCGGGGTTGGCGCACAGCAGGTCGCCGGGCTGCGCTTCGACGATGCCGCGCCCGCTCGCCGACCGCTGCGCCCCCGCATCGAGCACGCCGAGCACATAGTCCGAATGCCAATGCCGCCCGTAGTGGCGGCCGCTCTCCGTCTCCACCGCGTAGACCCCCGCCCATGGCGAGCCGATCACGCGGCAGCGATGCAGCGGGTTCATGCGACGACCGGCTCGCGCATCGTCACGAATTCTTCCGCGGCGGTCGGGTGGATGCCCACCGTGGAATCGAAAACCGCCTTGGTCGCGCCCGCCTTCATGGCGACCGCGAAGCCCTGCACGACCTCGCCCGCATCGGCGCCCACCATGTGCAGGCCGACGACGCGGTCGGACTTCGCGTCCACCACGAGCTTCATCAGCGTGCGCTCGCCGCTGCCGGACAGCGTGTGCATCAGCGGCTTGAACTCGCTGCGGAAAACCTTGACCTCACCGAACTTCTCGCGCGCCTGCGCCTCCGTGAAGCCGACGGTGCCGATGTTCGGGTGCGTGAACACCGCGGTGGGGATGAACTCGTAGCCGAGCGTGCGCCTGCCTTCGCCGAACAGGTGGTCGACGATCACCATCGCCTCGCCCAGCGCGACGGGCGTGAGCTGCACGCGCGCGATGACGTCCCCGGCGGCGTACACCGAGGCCACCGAGCTGCGATACGCGTCGTCGACCTTCACCGCGCCGTCCTTGCCTTGCGCGACGCCGACCGCCTCCAGCCCCAGGCCGGCGACGTTCGGCACGCGGCCGGTGGCGTAGAGCACCGTGCCGGCTTCCACCGTGCTGCCGTCGATGAGCTTTACCAGCAGGGCGCCGTCGGCCTTCTCGATGGAGGCCACGTCGAGCTTCGTGCGCAGGTCCACGCCCTGCTTGCGCATCTCCTGCGCCACGTGCTGCCGCACGTCGTCGTCGAAGCCGCGCAGCACCTGCTCGCCGCGATAGAGCTGCGTCACGCGCGCGCCCAGCCCGTTGAAGATCGAAGCGAACTCGCACGCGATATAGCCACCGCCCACCACGAGCAGGCGTTTCGGGAACGGTTCCAGGTCGAACATGCTGTCGGATGTCAGCACGAACTCGCTGCCCGGAAACTGCGGCACGCTCGGCCGCCCGCCGGTGGCCACGAGGATGTGTTTCGCAGTGAAGCGCTCTTCGCCGGTGGCCGTGCTCACCTGCACCGTGTGGGCATCGCACAGCGTCGCCCAGCCGGTGAGGATGCGCACGCCCGCGCTCACCAGCAGGTTCTGGTACACGCCATTGAGCCGCTGGATTTCCGCCGCGCGGTTCGCCTTGAGCACGTCCCAGTCGAAGCGCGTCTCGCCGACGTGCCAGCCGAAGCCGGCGGCATCCCGGAAGTCGTCCGCGAAGTGCGCCGCGTAGCTGTAAAGCTTCTTGGGGATGCAGCCGACGTTCACGCACGTGCCCCCAAGGTCTGCGGCTTCCGCCAGCGCCACGCGCGCGCCGCGCTGCGCCGCCATGCGCGCCGCGCGCACGCCGGCGCTGCCGCCGCCGATCACGAACAGGTCAAGGTCGAATGAAGCCATCGCCGCTCTCCAGTCCTGCGGCATGCCTCAGGGCGGCACGCGCGAGCAGTCGAGTGGAGTCTAGCGTCGGCAGCGGCGAGTTGCGCTCGTCGATCACCAATGGGATTTCGGTGCACCCGAGAATCACCGCGTCGCAACCCTGCGCGGCCAGGTTCGTGATAACGCGCTGCAGGTACGCCACGCACGCCGGCGTGAAGCGGTCGTTGACGAGTTCTTCCATGATGTAGCGGCCGACCTCGGCGCGCTCCTCGTCGGGGGGCTTCACGCATGCGAGGCCGCGCGCGGCGAGGGCCCGGGGGTACACATCGCTGTCCACGAGCCAGCGCGTGCCGGTCAGGCCCAGCCGCCTGAACCCGCGCGATGCAGCTTCGGCGGCCACGACTTCCGCGATGTGCAGCCACGGCAGCGGCGAACGCGGTTGCACGTGGTCGAAGGCCTGGTGGATCGTGTTGTCGGGGCAGATGAGGAAATCCGCGCCGGCCGCGGCGAGCCTGTGCGCGGACGCGAGCATGAGGTCACCCACACCCTCCATGTCGCCGCGTTCGAGGCACGCAACGTATTGCGCAAGAGACGGCGTATGCATCGACACCTCGGGGTGCGCGTACGCGTGCCCGAGCACCTGCGGCCCCTCGACACAGATGGTGCGATAGCAAAGCGCCGCGCCCTCCGCGGAGCAGCCCACGATACCGATGTGCTTCATATGTGCGTTATACGATAACGCTAGAATCCGCGCACCATGCCCTTCACAGTCACCGTACGACGCGAACCGCGTTACGTCCTTTTCACGGTGGCCGGGCACGCGTCCCTCAAGAACTACTTCGACATCATCGAGCAGGCGCGCACCGAGACGCGGGCCGACACGCTCGCCATGGTGGACCTGCGCGGTGTCATCGGCCGCCTGCACGTGAGCGACCAGCTGTTCATCGGCGAGACGGTCGTCGAGAAGCTCTCGCACCTCCAGCGCCTCGCGACGGTGGTCGCCGACGACCCCGCGACCTACAACAGCGAGAAGGCCGCCAGCGCCAAGGGCTTCGCCCTGCGCACCTTCGCCTCGCCCGAGGAGGCGCAGGCGTGGTTGCTGTCGCCGTAAAGCAGACCCACAATGTGTGCATGAGCACACGCCGGCAAGCCTTCGCCCTGGTCGCAACTGCCGCCGCCTGGCCGGGCGCGTGGGCGCAGCAGCCCGCCGGCAAGGTGTGGCGCATCGGCATCCTCACCACGAATTCGGTGGCCTTCATGGCCGACCGTGTCGAAGCGTTGCGCGTGGCGATGCGCGAGCGCGGGTATGTCGAAGGGCGCAATCTCGTGCTGGACTTCCGCACGACGGACGGCCGCGACGACCTGCTGGCCGAAGTCGGCGCCGACATCGTGCGCCAGAACCCGGACGTGATCGTCTCGCACGGCCTCGTGCCTCGCATCCTGAAGAAGTTGACCACGACCATTCCGGTTGTCATCACGGACACTGTCGACCCGGTGGGGCAGGGCCTGGCGGTGAGCCTCGCGCGCCCGGGCGGGAATTTCACGGGGCAGGTGTTCTTCGGCGAGCAGATCGCCGCCAAGCGAGTGGAGCTGCTGAAGCAGGCGCTCCCGCGCCTGCCGCACCTGGGCTTGCTGCACGTCTCCACCTACCGCGCCGAGTTGATGGCGGTCCGCGCGAATGAACTCCAGCTCAAGGCCACGGCCTTCTTCGTCGAGCCGGGCGAAGTGCAGTACGCACCTGTGTTCGCGGCGATGGCGAAGCAGCAGGTCACCGCGATGGCCTATGCCGACCATCCCACGCTGAGCAGCGCGTCGCGGGCGATCGCGGAGCAGGCGCTGAAGCACCGGATCGCCGTGGCCGGCGGGCCCCTGCTCGCGGAGAGCGGCGGCTTCCTCGGCTACGGTGTGCGCTTCCCGGACCTGTGGGCAAGCGCGGCCCTCTTCGTCGACAAGATCTTCAAGGGTGCGCGGCCCGGCGACCTGCCGATCGAGGGGCCGACGCGATTCCACACGGTGCTCAACGCCAAGGTTGCGCGGCAGCTCGGTGTCGAAGTGCCGCGCACATTCCTCGCCAACGTCGACCAGGTGATCGAGTAGGTCACTCCTTCTCGATGCCGGCGCCCACGATGATCTTGCGCCACTTCTCCGACTCCGCCGCCTGGAACTTGCGCAGGTCCTCGGGGCTGCCCGAAAGCGTCTCGAAGCCGTTCTGCGCGTAGAAGTTCGCGACGGACTGGCTCTTGTTGGCCTTGCCAACGATGTCGTTCAGGCGGCTCACCACGGCCGGCGGCGTGCCGGCCGGCACGTAGGCCGCGAACCAGAAGGTGATCTCGTAGCCCTTCACGCCCGCCTCGGCGATCGTCGGCACTTCGGGCGCGAGCGGGATGCGCTTGGACGTCGACACGCCCAGCGCCTTGAGCTTGCCCGCCTTCACCTGCGGCAGGCCGGTGGCCATGTCGGTGATCATGAAGTCGATCTGGCCGCCGATGAGGTCCGTCACCGCGGGCGGGTTGCTGCGGTAGGGGATGCTCACGATGTACGTGCCGGTCATCTGCTTGAACATCTCGCCCGCGATGCGGCTGGACGAACTGCCGTAGCCGAACGACAGCTTGCCCGGCTTGGACTTCGCGAGCTTGATGAAGTCCTGCACGTTGTTCACCGGCAGGCTGTTGTTCACCACCATGATCTGGCCGCCCTTCGACAGCGGCGCCACCGGCTCGAAGTCCTTCACCGGGTCGTAGGGCAGCTTCTTGAACAGGTGCTCGTTGGCCGCGTGCGTGGTGTTCGTCGTGATGAACACCGAGTAGCCGTCCTTGGGTGCCTTGGCCGCGGCCTGCGCGCCGATGAAGGCGTTGGCGCCGGGCTTGTTGTCGATGACGACGGGCTGCTTCGTCTCCGCCGTCACGGCCTGCCCCAGCGCGCGGGCGAGCTGGTCGGTGGCGCTGCCGGCGGCGAAAGGCACGATGAACGTGATCGGCTTGTCGGGGTAGGTTTGCGCGGCGGCTGCGAGAGGCAGCAGCAGCGCGGCGAGCAGGGTACGGCGAATCATGGGTTTGTCTCCAGTTGCATCGAAAGCAAGAGTCCCGACAGCGCCTTGCCATGGCTGTCGAGGTTGAGCGATCCGTTCACGCCGCCGTCCAGCACGTCGTCGATGACGAAATTCATCGCGTGCAGTTTCGGCAGCAGGTAGCGCCGCACGGCGGTGGGCCGGCGGAAGGCGAAGAGTTCCATCACGCGAGTTTCGGTCACCTGCTCCACCAGCAGGGGCCAGTGCTTCGGGTCGTAGGCGATGAGCGAGATGGACGAGCGGTTGCCCTTGTCGCCGGTGCGCGCGTGCGCGAGTGTGTGCAGCAGCACGGTCATGCGAAGCTCCAGCGCGGTTGCAGCCATTCGCGCGGGACGTAGCAGGAGTCGCTGGCAAGGCGCGACGTGACGCTCGTGCGCACGCCGCCGCCGCCCGCGGGGCCGCAGGTGTAGAGCGCGAGCACTTCGCGGTTCACGGCTTCGGCATCGGCCTTGCTTGCGGTCGCCGCGGCGATGCGCAGGCGGACGTCGTCGCGCGCGGCGAGTTCGCGGCCGGACCACCATTGGGCGTCGTCGTCGGCAAAGATGCTGGCGACGCCGATGAGGTCTGCGCGCAGCCTGGCTTCGATGCCGAGCTGCTTGACGCGGCTGCGAACCACGTCGCCCGCCAGCTTGGCGCGCGCCGATGCATTCGGCCCCGCGTAGGAGATCTCGCCTTCGCCCAGCCACCCGCCCTCGTAGCAGACGGTGGCCTTCAGCGTCGGCGGGCGCGCATGGCCGCGGACGCCTTCGATGCGGACGCGGTCCTGGCCGATCTCCATCACCTCGGCCTGCGAGATGTCGGCCACGACGTCGGGCGTGAGGTACGCCGCGGGGTCGTGGATCTCGTACAGCAGTTGCTCGATGACGGTGCGGCGGTCGACGCAGCCGCCGGTGTCGGCGGCCTTCGTCACGACGAAATTGCCGTCGGCGTGCATCTCGACGATGGGGAACCCCGCATTCGCGAGGCCGGGGACGTCCTTCACGCCCGGGTCGGCGAAGTAGCCGCCGGTGACCTGGGCGCCGCATTCGAGCAGGTGCCCGGCCATCGTGCCGCAGGCGAGGCGGTCCCAGTCGTCGTCGGCCCAGTCGAAGTGGGCCAGCATGGGGCCGAGGGCAAGCGCGGGGTCGGCGACACGGCCGGTCACGACGACCTGCGCGCCCGCACGCAGCGCATCGGCGATCTCGCGCGCGCCGAGGTACGCGTTGGCGCTCACGAGCTCGCGGCCCTGGAGCGTGGGGGGCAGCAATTCACGAAGGCGCTGCGGCTCCAGTGCGGCCAGCAGGTCGTCGCCTTCGACGACGGCGACCTTCAGTGCAGGCAGGCCGAGCGACGCTGCGAGTTGCTGCAAGAGCCGGGCAGCGCCACGCGGATTCGCCGCGCCGAAATTGCCCACGATGGGGATCCTCGCTTCCACGCAGTCGCGCAGCACGGGGGTGACGAACCGCTCGAGCGTCGGCTCCCAGCCACTGTCGGGCTTGTTGCGCCGCTGCAGTTGCGCCAGCGCGAGCGTGCGCTCGGCCAGCGTCTCGAACATCAGCACGGCCGGGCCGCCCGCGGCGCGCAGCGTGCGCACCACCGGCACGGCCGCGTCCCAGCGGTCGCCGGAGAAGCCGGCGCCGCAGCCGATGCGAAGCAGGGGTTGCGTCATGGCTGCCATCGTGCGCCCGGGGCGGCCATCTGTAAAATGGATTTGTCGGATCGTTTCATCGATGGCCTCGATCAATCTCTCCTCCCGCGACCTCGAGGCCTTCCTGGCCCTCGCGCAGGCGCAGCATTTCACGCGCGCGGCCGAGCGCTGCCACCTGTCGCAAAGCGCGTTCAGCCAGAAGATCGCGCGGATCGAGGCCGTGGCCGGCGTCGCGCTGTTCGAGCGCAGCACGCGCCACGTCACGCTCACGCCCGAGGGCGAAGTGTTCGCCGAGGAAGTGCGCCGCATCCAGCAGGACCTGCAGCATGCGCTGGCGCACCTGCAGGATCTGGCGACGCGGCGTATCGGCAAGGTGGCGGTGGCGGCGCTGCCCTCGGTGGCGGCGATGTGGATGCCGCTTGCGATCGCGCGGTATCGCCAGGCGCACCCGAGCATCCGCGTCGAACTGTTCGATGTGCTGGCGACCGGCGGGCTCGCGATGCTGCGTGAGGGCCGCGTGGATATCGCGATCACCGCGGGCGGTGATCTGCGCGAGTTCGACGTGACGGAACTCAAGAGCGAGCGGTTCTATCTTGCGTGCAAGCCGGAGCATCCGTTGGCGCGCAAGCGCTCGGTTGCGCTCTCGCAGTTGCAGGGTGAGGCCTTCGTGCATCTCGCCCGCAACAGCAGCGTGCGGCAGCACCTCGAGGGCGCCGGCGTGAGCGCTGCGGCGGATGCGCTGGAGGTGGAGCATCTCGCCACCGTTGCGGCGCTCGTGGCGCAGGGCATCGGCATCAGCGTCGTCCCGGAGCTCACGTTGTTCCACTTCGAGCGGGCGGGGCTGGCGTGCGTGCCCGTGCGCGACGCGCAGTTGCGCCGGCCGATCCTGCTTGCGCGGCGCAAAGGCAAGGCGCTCTCCGTGGCGGCGCAGGCGATGGTCAAGGAGATCGTCGCGGCGGCCAGGTAGGCAGACGTGTCATGCCGGACTCGATCCGGCATCCATCGTGACGCGCCACCATGGATGCCGGGTCAAGCCCGGCATGACAGCCTCGAATTTCACCAAGCAACCGCTTGCCATAATTCGCCGCGCCTGCTAACGTGCGGCGCATGCATGCCGAAGCCGAGACCGCCACCCCACCCAAGCGGCCACGCGGCCGCCCACGCAAGACGGTGGACGAACGGGACGACGGCAACCGCCGCCGCGAGGTGCTGCACGCCGCCGCCAAGCTGTTCCGCCGCAAGGGCTTCCACGCGACGAGCACCCGCGACATCGCGGCGGCCGCAGGCATGCAAAGCGGCTCGCCCTTCTACCATTTCGAAAGCAAGCAGGCGCTGCTGCACGCCGTGATGGTCGAGGGCATGCGCACGGCCATCGAGCGGCAGCGCATTGCCATCGAGCGCTCCGCACCGCAGGACCCCGTGGCGCACCTGCGCACGCTCATCCGCAACCATTTCGACGTTCTGCTCGGGCCGGGCAGCGACTTCATCCCCGTGATGCTCTACGAAGCGCGCTCGATCACGCCGCGCCAGCGCACGGTGCTGGCCGATCTCCAGGCCGAATACGAAGCGCCGTGGGTTCCGGTGCTCGAGGCGCTGCACGAGAAGGGGCTGCTGAAAGCGGACGTGAAGCTCTCGCGCCTGCTGATCTTCGGCGCGCTCAACTGGTCGGCCCAGTGGTACGACCGCCGCAAGGGTTCCACGCTCGACGAGCTGGCGGATGCCGCCGTCGCGCTTTTCATCGGAGGCAAGGCTTGACTTATCGATCGGTGTTCGCGCCGGGTCTGTTCGCGCACAAGGTGGTGGTGGTCACCGGCGGCGGCTCCGGCATCGGGCGGTGCACGGCGCACGAGCTCGCGTCGCTCGGCGCGCACGTCGTGCTGATCGGCCGCAAGCTCGACAAGCTGCACGACGTTGCCGGCGAGATCGCCGCGGACGGTGGCCGCGCGAGCTTCCACGCGTGCGACATCCGCGAGGAAGAAGCGGTGAAGGACGTGGTGCAGGCCATCACGGTCGCGCACGGCCGCATCGACGGCCTCGTCAACAACGCGGGCGGGCAGTACATGACGCCGCTGGAGTCGATCAGCGCAAAGGGCTGGTCGGCCGTGGTCAACACCAACCTCACCGGTGGCTTCCTGATGGCGCGCGAGTGCTACCTGCAATCGATGCAGCAGCACGGCGGCGCCATCGTGAACATCGTGGCCGACATGTGGGGCTCGATGCCCGGCATGGGCCACAGCGGCGCCGCGCGCGCGGGCATGGTGAGCTTCACCGAGACTGCGGCGCTGGAGTGGGCGCGCAGCGGCGTGCGCGTGAACGCCGTCGCGCCGGGCTACATCGCCTCGAGCGGCATGGACCACTACCCGCCCGAGGCAGGCCCTCGCCTGCGCGAGATGCACAAGACGGTGCCGCTGGGGCGCTTCGGCAACGAGGCGGAGACCTCGGCGGCCATCGTTTTCCTGCTGACTCCCGCTGCTTCCTTCATCAGCGGCACCGTGCTGCGCGTGGACGGCGCGCGGCCGCAGGTTCGCATGGGCTGGGGACAAATCTCAGCGCCCGAGGACGCGCGGCAGCGCGAGGCGGTGAAGCCTTTCGACGGCTTCCATCGCTACAAGATGCCGAAGGTGTTCGAGTGAGCGCAGGGGGCCGCAGCGAGGCCATGCTCGCGCGCATCGCGCAGCTGCGTGCCTTGGAAGAGCGCGCAGCGGCGAAGTCGGCCGAGGCCAAGCCCGTCTTCGACAAGCGCGGCCAGCTGCTGCCGCGCGAGCGTGTCGCCTTGCTGCTCGACCCCGGCGCGCCCTACCTGCCGCTGGGCACGCTGGCCGGCTACCTGCAGGACACGAAGGAGGAGCCGCAATCCGTGCCCGGCGGCGGCAGCATCGCCGGCATCGGGTTCGTGTCCGGCACGCGCTGCATGATCGTCGCGGACGACTCCGGCATCGACGCGGGCGCCGTGCAGCCGATGGGCCTGGACAAGATGCTGCGCATGCAGGAGATCGCCCTGCAGAACAAGCTGCCCTTCATCCACCTCGTCGAGAGCGCCGGCGCCAACCTGATGCGCTACACGGTGCAGACCTTCGTGCGTGGCGGCGGGCTGTTCCGCAACCTCGCGCGGCTGTCGGCCGCGGGCATCCCGGTGATCAGCGTTCAGCATGGCTCCGGAACTGCCGGCGGCGCGTACATGCCGGGCCTGAGCGATATCGTGATCATGGTGCGTGGCCGCTCCCGCGCCTTCCTCGCCGGCCCGCCTTTGCTCAAGGCCGCCACCGGAGAGGTTGCGACCGAAGAAGAGCTCGGCGGCGCGGAGATGCACACCGCCGTCTCGGGCCTCGGCGAGTACCTCGCCGAGGACGACCGGCACGCCCTGGGCATCGCCCGCGACGTCGTTTGCAGGCTGTCATGGATGCCGGGCCAAGCCCGGCATGACAACAAGAAATTGGGGTCAGATTCCAATTTATTGGGCGTGATGCCGCTCAACCTGCGCGAGCCGGTCGACATGCGCGACGTCATCGCGTGCCTCGTCGACCAGACGCATCTCGAATTCAAGCCGCTCTACGGCGCGCAGACCGTCTGCTCGCAAGGCGCGATCGCGGGCCACAGCGTCGGCTTCATCACCAACAACGGCCCGATCGACGTGGCCGGCGCCAACAAGGCCACGCACTTCATCCAGTACATGTGCCAGCTCGGCCAGCCGATCATCTACCTGCAGAACACCACCGGCTACATGGTGGGCAAGGAGAGCGAGCAGGGCGGCATGATCAAGCACGGCAGCAAGATGATCCAGGCGGTGACAAACGCCACCGTGCCGCAGCTCACCATCCAGTGCGGTGCATCGTTCGGTGCCGGCAACTACGGCATGTGCGGCCGCGGCTACGCGCCGCGCTTCCTGTTCTCGTGGCCGAGCGCCAAGACGGCCGTGATGGGTGGCGAGCAGGCCGCTCGCACGATGCAGATCGTCACCGAGGCCGGCCTCGCGCGCAAAGGCATCACGCCGGACCCCGAGCAATCGAAGAAGCAGTTCGACAAGATCGTCTCGATGTTCGAGGCGCAGGCCGACGCGTTCTACACGTCCGGCCTGCTGCTGGACGACGGCGTGATCGACCCGCGCGACACCCGCGCGGTGCTCGCGTTCTGCCTGGACACGATCCGCGAAGCGGAGTTGAAGCAAACCAATGCCATGCAATTTGGCGTAGCGAGGATGTAATGGAATACACCCACGAACACCTGGAGATGCAGAAGACGCTCAAGCGCTTCATCGAGGAAGAGGTCAACCCGCACGTCGACGAGTGGGAAGAGGCCGAGATGTTCCCCGCGCACCAGGTCTTCAAGCGCCTGGGCCAGCTGGGGCTGCTGGGCCTGTGCAAGCCCGAGGAATACGGCGGCGCCGGGCTCGACTACTCCTGGTCGATGGCGATGGCCGAGGCGCTGGGCCACATCAACTGCGGCGGCGTCCCCATGGCCATCGGCGTGCAAACCGACATGGCGACGCCCGCGCTCGCACGATTCGGCAGCGACGAGCTGAAACGGCAGTTTCTCGCCCCGGCCATCGCGGGCGACATGGTCGCCTGCATCGGCGTGAGCGAGCCGGCCGCGGGCAGCGACGTCTCCGGCATCAAGAGCAAGGCGGTGAAGGACGGCGACGACTACATCATCACCGGCCAGAAGATGTGGATCACCAACAGCCTGCAGGCCGACTGGATGTGCATGCTGGTCAACACGGGCGAAGGCCCGGTGCACAAGAACAAGTCGCTCGTCATCGTGCCGATGCGCGACGGCCCCAAAGGCAAGCTCACCAAGGGCATCGAGGTGGCGAAGAAGATCCGCAAGATCGGCATGCACTCGTCCGACACGGGCCTGATCTACTTCGACGAGGTCCGCGTGCCGCAGCGTTACCGCATCGGCGCCGAGGGGCAGGGCTTCATCTACCAGATGCAGCAGTTCCAGGAGGAGCGCCTGTGGGCCGCCGCGCGCTCGCTGCATACGTTGAACCACTGCATCCAGCTCACCATCGACTGGGCGCAGGAGCGCAAGATGTTCGGCGCTTCGCTCGCGGACCAGCAGTGGGTGCAGTTCAAGCTCGCGGAGCTGAAGACCGAAGTGGAGGCGCTGCGCGCGCTCACCTACCGCGCCTGCGACCTGTACGTGAAGGGCGAGGACGTGCTGGAGCTCGCCTCCATGGCCAAGCTCAAGGCCGGCCGCCTGAACCGCGAAGTGCCGGACACCTGCCTGCAGTTCTGGGGCGGCATGGGCTTCACCTGGGAGAACCGCGTCTCGCGGATGTACCGCGACGGCCGGCTCGCTTCCATCGGCGGCGGCGCGGACGAAGTGATGCTCGGCATCCTCGCCAAGACCATGGGCATCGCCAAGCGGCCCACGCGCGAATGAAGCGGCTGCTCATCGCCAACCGCGGCGAGATCGCGCGGCGTGTGATCCGCACGGCGCACCGGCTCGGGATCGAGACGGTGGCGGTGTATTCGGATGCCGATGCGCGTGCGCTGCACGTTCGCGAGGCGACGGTGGCGGTGCCGCTGCATGGCGATGCGTCGGCCGACACCTATTTGCGCATCGACAAGTTGCTGGCCGCTGCACGCGAGACGGGTGCGGATGCCGTACACCCCGGGTATGGATTCCTGAGCGAGAACGCCGAGTTCGCGCAGGCCGTGGTGGATGCGGGGCTCACGTGGGTGGGGCCGCCGGCGAGTGCGATCCGCGCGTTGGGCAGCAAGTCGCGCGCGAAGCAGCTCGCGCAAGCGCGCGGTGTTCCTTGCCTGCACGGTTACCAGGGCGAGGACCAGTCCGACGAGCGTTTCGCGGCGGAGGCCAGGCGCATCGGCTTTCCGGTCATGGTGAAGGCGGCAGCAGGTGGCGGCGGCCGCGGCATGCGGCTCGTGCAAGAGCCCGCGCAGCTCCCAAGCGCGTTGCAAAGCGCCCGGTCGGAAGCGCAGTCGGCGTTCGGCTCCGGCGAGCTCCTGCTCGAACGCGCGTTGCTCGCCCCGCGCCACGTCGAAGTGCAGGTGTTCGCCGATTCGCACGGGCACTGCATCCACCTCGGCGAGCGGGACTGTTCCGTTCAGCGCCGCCACCAGAAGATCATCGAGGAGACGCCGAGCCCTGCTGTCGATGCAGCCATGCGCGAACGCATGGGCCGCTGCGCGGTGGAGCTGGCCCAGTCGGCAGGCTACGTGGGCGCGGGCACGGTCGAATTCCTCGTGGAGGGCGGCGACTTCTTCCTGATGGAGATGAACACACGCCTGCAGGTGGAGCACCCGGTCACCGAGGCCGTGACGGGCCTGGACCTCGTCGAATGGCAGCTTCGCATCGCGCGCGGCGAACCGTTGCCGCTCGCGCAGGAGCAAGTCGCCTTCAACGGGCATGCGATCGAGGTGCGGCTGTGCGCCGAAGACGAGCAGTTCATCCCGCACACCGGCCGAGTGATGCGGTTTCGGGAGCCCGGCAGCGTGCGGTTCGACCATGCGATCGAAGCAGGGCTCGACGTGCCGCCGTACTACGACTCGATGCTGGGCAAGCTCGTCGCCCACGCGCCGACGCGCAACCAGGCGATCGACAGGCTCGCGCAGGCGCTGGACCGCACGGTGCTGCTGGGCTTGCCGAACAACCGGCAATTCCTGGCGGCGTGCTTGCGGCACCCGGTCTTCCGCGAGGGGCGTGCGCTGATTCCCTTCCTTGTAGGCCATGGCGACGAGATCCGCGCGGCGATCGCGCGTGAGGAATCGCGGGTGTTGCCGCAATGCGCAGCGGCTGTCGTATTCCCGCGCGGTGCGGCGTCCCACCTCGCCAGCCCTTTCGTACGCCCGGCCCGGCTGCGGCACCGCGACCAGCTCGTCGATGTGCGACTGAGCGAGTCGCAGCTGGCGGCGGGCGATGCACAAGCGATGCGCGTGGCCGATGGCCGCTGGCACGTGCAGGCTGGCCCCGTGGACCTCTTCGTCGAGGACGCGTCGTTCGACCCATCGCGTGGCGCAGCAGGCGGCGCCGGGTCGAACGAACTGCGTGCCCCATTCAACGGAAAGGTGATCGCGATCAAGGCCGAAGCAGGCACGCGCGTCGCGAAAGGCGACACACTGCTGGTCATCGAATCCATGAAGCTGGAACATGCCCTCTCGGCCGCGCGCGACGGCGTCGTCAAGGCCATCCACGTGAAGGCCGGCCAGCAGGCCGCGACCTCGCAGGTGCTCGTGAGCTTCGAGGCCGCGGCATGAACGACGATGCGCGCGCCGACATCGAGGCGATCACTGCCGCCGTGAAGCGCTTCGCGCTGGAGCGCATCGCGCCGAATGCCACGAAGTGGGACGAGGCCGGTGAATTCCCACGCGAGCTGTACCGCGAGGCGGCAGCCCTCGGCCTGCAGGGGCTCGGCTACCCGGAGGCGTACGGCGGCACGCCCGTTTCGCATGCCTTGCGCACCGCGGTCTCGGTCACGCTCGCGCGTTTCGGCGGCAGCGGCGGCGTGATGGCCAGCCTGCAGTCGCACAACATCGGGCTGCCGCCCGTGCTGCGCTACGGGCGTGACGAGGTGAAGCGCGAGGCTATTCCGCCCGTGCTGCGCGGCGAGAAGATCGCGGCGCTGTGCATCACGGAGCCCGGTGGTGGCTCGGACGTCGCCAGCCTGCGGACCACCGCGCGCCGCGAAGGCGACCACTATGTCCTGAACGGCGAGAAGACCTTCATCACGTCGGGCGTGCGCGCCGACTGGCTCACGGTGGCGGTGCGCACGGGTGAGAGCAAGGGCGCGTCGGGCATTTCGATGATCCTCGTGCCCGGCGACGCGCCCGGCATCTCGCGCACGCGCCTGGACAAGATGGGCTGGCTCGCATCCGACACGGCGCACATCCGCTTCGACAACGTGCGCGTGCCCGCGAAGTACCTGCTGGCCGAAGAGGGCGCAGGCTTCAAGATCATCATGACCAACTTCAACGGCGAGCGGCTCGCGATGTCGGCGATGGCGCTGGGCTTCGCGCAGTGCTGCTACGACGAGGCGCTGGACTGGTCGCGGCAACGCAAGACCTTCGGCACGGCTCTCGTCGAGAAACAGGTCATTCGCCACAAGCTCGTCGACATGCAGATGCGCATCCGCTCCACCGAGGCGTGGCTTGCCGATGTGAGTGAGCGCGCCGAAGGCGGGAAACTGGAATCCGACCCCAATCTGGTGGCCGACGTGTGCATGCTGAAGAACCACTCGACGCAGACGATGCAGTTCTGTGCCGACCAGGCCGTGCAGATCCTCGGCGGCATGGGCTTCATGCGCGGGACCAAGTGCGAGCGCATCTACCGCGAGGTGAAGGTGATGATGATCGGCGGCGGCGCCGAAGAGATCATGAAGGAGCTTGCCGCGAGGCAGCTGGCGCTATGAGCGGCAAGCAGTTCTTCGAGCCGGAGTTCGTCGCAGGCCTCAAGAAGATCTTCGAGGAGCGCGTCGTCTTCAACACCGTGCTGGGCCTGAAGATCGACAGGTTGCACCCGGAGGGCGTCACCGGCCACATCGACATGAAGCAGGAGCTGGTCGGCCATTTCGCCTACAACCGGCTGCACGGCGGCGTGATCAGCGCGGGGCTCGACGCGATGGCGGGCCTCGCCTGCATGGCCGCCATCGGCGCCAAGCACATGGACGAAACGCCCGAGCAGCGCCTGCACCGCTTCGGGCGGCTGGGCACCATCGACCTGCGCGTCGACTACCTGCGCGCCGCGATCGGCGAGCGCTTCGAGTTGAAGGCGCAGGTGATGCGCCTGGGTTCTCGCGTGGCGAACACGCGGATGGAGTTCCACGGCGCCGACGGTGAACTGCTCGCGACGGGGGCCGCGGCTTACATCGTGTCCTGAACCGGCTCAGGGCGCCGACAGCCCTTTGCTCTTGAGGATCGCCTGCGTCTCTTCGCTGGACAGCAGGATCAGCAGCGACAAGGCCGCATTCGAGTTCACCGCATTGGTGGACAGCGCGCCCGCGTAGAACACGCGCGACTCGCGCGCGAGGCGGGTGATCGACCCGTCGGCCACAACCCCGTCCTTGCCCAGCCGCTCCAGCTCGACCTCCGGCAGAAGGGCCAGGTCGAAGTCGTCGTCCTCCACGAACTTCACCTTGTGCCCGGTGCGCTTCTCGAAGCCAGGCGCCACGGCAACGACAACGGGCTTGAAGGCCACGCTCACCAGGACGTGGACGTCCGCCGCCAGCGCATGGCCGGCGAGCAGGCAGGTGGCGATGAAGGCAAGGGCAAGCCGGACCATGCGCCCATTCTGGGCAGGGCGCGGCCGGCGGATATTGAGTTAGATCAGTTCGGGCGCTCGGTGCGGTACACGGTGCCCGTGAAGCTGCACAGCGCAGCGCCGTCGCTTTCGCGGGTGACGTCCACGCGGTAGACGGCCAGCTTTTTCGATCGCGACACTTCCACGGCGCGGGCCACAAGGGTGTCGCCGGTCGTAGCGGGGTTCTGGTAGGTGATGTGCGCGTCGATGCCGGCCGCGATGACGCCGTGCGAGTTGGAGGCCAGCCCGAAGGCGGTGTCCGCCAGCGAGAAGGTGACGCCGCCGTGGCACGTGCCGTTGAAATTGATGTGCGAAGGCTGCAGCGTGAGCGCCACAGTCGCCGTGCCGCTCCCCGCTCCGCGCAGGCGCACGCCGAGGCTTTGCGCGAACGGGTCGCGTGCCCAGAGTGCGTGCACGTGGCCCGCGACCGGGTCCACGGCGGTCAGCCTGCGCCCGCGCCCCGCTGCCTGCGCATGCGCGGCGATGCGGTCCGCCAGCTCGGGCACGCCGAGCTTGTCCTGCGTGCTGGTGCCGAGCACCGGCACTTTCCAGGCGCCTTCAGGCGCCGCAGCGCGCAGGTGGAGCATGTCCCGCAAGTCGCGCATCGTGCGGTCCGCGCTCGGCAAGTCGGATTTGGTCACCACCAGGATGTCCGCGATCTCGAGGATGCCCGCCTTGATGGACTGCACGTCGTCGCCCAGCCCCGGCGGGCACGCGACGATGCGCGTGTCCGCCACTTCGACGATCTCGACTTCGGATTGGCCGGCGCCCACCGTCTCCACGAGCACGACGTCGAAGCCGGCGGCGTCGAGCGCATCCACCATCGTGCGAGTGCCTTGGGCCAGCCCGCCGAGATGTCCGCGCGAAGCGACCGAGCGGATGAACACGTCGCCATGCGCCCCATGCTCGCCCATGCGCACGCGGTCGCCCAGCACGGCACCGCCGGTGATCGGGCTCGAAGGGTCGACGGCGAGTACGCCGGTCTTCCGTCCGCGAGAGAGCCATTCGCCGAGCAGCAGATTGACGAGCGTCGACTTCCCGGCACCCGGTGCGCCCGTGATGCCGACGACATGCGCGCGCCCCAGCGACTGCGTATCGAAAGCGACGGCGTCACCGCGCTCGATGCGGCTGAGCGTGCGCGCGAGGGCCAGCCGGTCGACGCTCACACGATCCCCTGGACGTGCCCGAACCCGAGCTCGCGGCGCAGCAGCCCGCAGATTTCGCCGTGCGTGCACCCGGCCTCGGCCGCGTCGATCACCCGGCCGAACACGTTCTCGTCCTTCGAGTTCGCGGCCCGCGCCAAGGCATCCAGCGCGCGCTGCACATCGCCCTGCGAACGTTGCGCCTTGTATTGCCGGAACGAGCCGATGAAAGCCTCCATCGCCTCGCGCTCCGGCCGCACGTTGATCGGCCGCGCGCTCGCGTCCTCTTCCACCTGGTAGCGATTCACGCCCACCACGGTCTGCTCGCCGCTGTCCACCTTGCGCTGGAAGCGCGCGGCCGACTCGCCGATCATGCGCTGCACGAGACCGCTTTCGACGGCCTTGTACATGCCGCCCGCGTCCTCCACGACCTTCATCACGCGCAGGATCTCGGCCTCCATCTGGTCCGTGAGCGTCTCCACGTAATAGCTGCCGCCCAGCGGGTCGATCACGTCGGTGAGGTGCGCCTCCTCGCGCAGGATGTTCTGCGTGGCGATCGCGATGCGCGCGCCGTACTCGCTGGGCACCGACAGCGCTTCGTCGTACGCATCCGTGTGCAGCGATTGCAGCCCGCCGAAGATGCCGGCCATGGCCTGCACCGTGGTGCGCGCGATGTTGTTCAGCGGCTGCTGCCGCGTGAGGTCCACGCCCGAGGTCTGCGCGTGGAACTTGAGGCGCCACGACTTCGGGTCCTTCGCGCCCAGCGTCTCGCGGGACACGCGTGCCCAGATGCGCCGCGCAGCGCGGAACTTCGCCACCTCCTCGAAGAAAGAAATGGAGATGTCGAAGAAAAAGGTGAACCGCGGCAGGAAATCGTCGGGCGCCATGCCGCGGTCGATGCAGTCGCGCGCATTCTGGATGGCGGTCGAGAGCGTGAAGGCCACCGCCTCCGCGGGCGTCGCGCCGGCCTGCTGCATGTGCTGGCCCACCACCGACATCGGGTTCCACTTCGGCACGTGCTGGTTGCAGAACTCGATGTGGTCGCCCAGCACGCGCCGCGCGCCCGGCAGCGCGAGGCGGAAGAACATGTGGTTGGCGACGTAGTGCGAGAGGTAGTCGCTCTGGTTGGAGGTGCCGCTCACGTCGCGCCAGTCCACGCCGCGCCTTTTCGCGGCTACAAGCATGAAGGCCAGCAGCGTGAACGGCGAGGGGTCGTTCTGCGCGCAGGACGTGCGCGCGAGGTCCACGCCGGCGAGCGACTCGTCCATGTGGTCCGCCGTGTTGATCACCGTGCCGCAAGTGCCCAGCAGCTCGATGTGGCTCTCGTCCATGTCGTAGCCGCGGTACACCGAGTTGCACGGGATGAGCGAGATCGCCGTCGCGCCCTGGTCCAGGATGCGGCGCAGCCGCTGGTTGTATTCGGCGGGCGTGCCCAGGCCGATCAGCTGCCGTTGCGTCCACGTGCGGCCGCGGTGCATGGTGGCGTAGATGCCGCGCGTGTAGGGTGGCTGGCCGGGCAGCCCGAGTGCTTCGGCGCCGGCGCCGGTGTAGAGCGGCTGGATGGGGATTCCCGAGCGGTTGGTCACCTGCCGGTCGTTCGGCAGCGCCTGCGAATACTCGCGCTGCCATGCCTCGTACGCCGCCGCATACGAGAACAGCTTGGGCTCGGTCGGCTTGTTCATCGGTAGGCCTCCTTCACGCGTCCTGCCGCTGCGCGCGCACCTGCTGCGCCAGCTCGCGCACGAAGGCGGCGATCTCGGCCATCGTCGAGCCGGGGTGGAACACGCGCGCCACGCCGGCCTCCAGCAGCATCTGCTCGTCGGCGTCCGGCACGATGCCGCCCACCACCACGCCCACGTCGCCGATGCCGGCCTGCGTGAGCGCGGTCATCAGCTTGGGCACGATCAGGTGGTCGGTGGCGAGCGAGGAGATGCCAATCACGTCGACGTCTTCCTCCATCGCCAGCTTCACCACCGCGGCGATCTCCTGCCACGGCGGCGTGTAGATCACTTCCATGCCGGCGTCGCGCAGGCCGGCCGCGACGATGCGGCTGCCGCGGTCGTGGCCGTCGAAGCCGATCTTGGTGACGAGGACTTTCGGGATCATGCCGGCCTCCGCACGGCCGCCCGAAGGAGGCCGACGCCCCCTCTGGGGGCAGCGGAACACGTAGTGTGGAGCGTGGGGGTCATGACATTTCCTCCTGCGACTGCTTGAGCAAGCCAATGAATTTGCGGGCGAGGGCGCGCGGGTTCAGGCGGCCATCCGCGCGGTACCAAGTCTGCGAGTAGTTCAATGCGCCGACCAGCATCAGCCGATACGCACCACGGTCTGTGCCGCGTGCGAGCGGCAGGGCCTTCACCAGGTCCACCCACAGCGACTCGTAGCGGTTGCGCAGTTCCACGAGGCGCGGTTGCGCGCTGCCGCCGTCGGACGGGCGCACGCGCACCACCACCTGGGCGTAGTCGTCGTCGCGCAGGATGGCTTCGAGGTGCGCGATGCACGCTGCCTCCAGCCGGTCCCACGGGTCGTCATGCCTGTCGATGGCGGCTTGCACCGCCACGGTCACCTGCTCCACACCGCGCAGGTACACGGCGGCGAGCAGGTCTTCCTTGGTGGCGAAGTGCGAGTACAGCGAGCCGGGCAGGATGCCCGCCGCCTTGGCGATGTCGCGCACCGACGTGGCCTCGTAGCCCTTCGTGCGGAACAGGCGCGCGGCTTCGTCGAGCACGCGGGGCAGGCGGCTGTCGGCATGGGGTGAGCGCGCGGTGGCCATGCCGCGCAGTATAACAAACGACTGTTTGCTAAATTCGTTCCTGGCGTGCGCTGGCCAGCATGTCCCAGCTGACCAGGAACACGGCCGCGATCACCGGCCCGATCACGAACCCGTTCAACCCGAACACCGCCAGGCCGCCCAGAGTGGCGATGAGTACCAGGTAGTCGGGCATGCGGGTGTCCTTGCCGACCAGGATGGGCCGCAGCACGTTGTCCACGAGGCCGATCACCAGCACGCCCCACACGGTGAGGCCGATGCCCTTGACCAGGGAACCGGTGACGACGAAGTAGAGCGCCACGGGCCCCCACACGAGTGCGGCACCTACGGCAGGCAGCAGCGACAGCAGCGCCATCACCGCGCCCCAGAGCACGGCACCCGTCACGCCCAGCACGAGGAAGGCCAGCGCGCCGAGCGCACCCTGCACCAGCGCGACCAGCACGTTGCCCTTCACGGTCGCGCGCACGACCGTGGCGAACTGCGTGAGCAGCCGGTCCGTGTGTTCCTGCCGCAGTGGCATGCGTTTGGCGATTGCCTGCGACAGCGTGTCGCCGTCGCGCAGCATGAAGAACAGCACATACAGCATCACGAAGAAGCCCACGAGGAAGTCCAGCGTGACCTGCCCGATGCTGAACGCCCGCGCCGTCAGCGCCTGCCCGCTCGTACCCAGCGCCGCCAGCACCTTCTGCTGCAGCAGGCCGAACTCCGTGATGCCCAACCGTTGCACGATGGCCTGTGCCCATGCAGGCAGCGCCTGCACGATGCGGGCGAAGTACTCGGCCGGGTTGAGCTCGCCCGAGCGCAGCTTGGCCACCACTACCGATGCCTCATCCGCGACCGTGGCGGCCACCAGCGACAGCGGCAGGATCACGATGATGAGCACGATCATCAGCGTCGCCAGCGCGGCCATGCTGCGGCGGCCCCGCGCGTTGCGCAGCACGCGCTGCTGCAGTGGCCAGAACACGATGGCGATGAATACGGCCCAGCAGACGGCGCCGAAGAAGGGCCAGAGGATGAGCGCGAAAAGCAGGGTCGCGGCCAGGACAAGGACCAGCAGCGACTTGAATTCGAGTTCGGGGTCTTTGAGGGGGTTGGGGCCGGTCATTGGCCCGGAGGTTACACGAGGGGTGCCACGGCGGGCTGCGCCTTCGGGTTTGGAGCACGCACAGTGCCGCTGCCAAGCTCGGGAAGAGGAACTCAGTGCACTTCTAATACTTCGACAACTCTGCTTCGAGCGCCGCCGCAAGCTCTTCCGACCTGATCGTCACACCCTTGTTCTCAGGGGTGTAGAAGACGCCAGGCAGTACCTTTTCCCTCTCGAGACGTGGGAGGAGCTCTCCCATCAGAACCTCGACAGATACAGGCTTGGGGGCATAGTTCCTCCACTCATCTCTCGCGCAAAGTTCTGCATACTCGGCAGCCGGCCAAAGCGGAAACACTGAGAAGCCTTCATCGTCAGCCGCGAGTGCCCACCCGTCTTGAAAGAGTCCCCAAGCCTGCTCGCGATCAGCGACGACCTTCACGAAGTGCTCGAATCGTTTGGGGCCCTGCAGTCGCAAAACGGCTTCGAAACTTTTCGGAATCTTCGTCATCTTGCGCTTAGCTATCGCCGTAACCAAACCGAGCCAGAAAACCGAAGACGTTGTCGAACTCGGTCTCTGTCACGCCCGTCTCGTGGGTCCAATAGTGCACCCGCTCTTGACCACGGACTCCGTCATGCTTGAAGACATAGAGCCCACCGGTGAAGTCATCACAAAACGGTATCACGCCTCCTGGCAGATACGAGCCGTACTCGCTCATCTTGAATGGCAGGTACCACTCACTGTCCGAATTCGCGGACAGAACTGTCACAAGCCCAAAGTCTCCGCCGCCGAACTCCTTGAGAAACTCTCGGTAACTTTCCGGCAGGCGCACACCGATCTCGGACTCGACAAGCACGATATCGGCATCGCTTGCCCGCGGCTCAGAAGCCGGCAGCATGAATAGCTTGGGTTTGGCGCGTCGGGCCTCAGCGTCGAAGGTTCGGAACTCTTGCAAGTTCATGTGCTAATCGTAGAGCATTCCGGGGAATTTTTGATGCGCGCCTTGTTCCTGCGCCCTGTACCACCAATGAAGTTGCCGGTCCTGGTTGCGCATTTCAGGGGTTACTCCTTGGTTGAACGTGTTCGGGTGCAGCGTCGTGTTCCCCCGATGGACCGATGGCAAGACCTCGTGAATCGCGGAGCCTGGCATCTGGTCTGCGTGATGGAGGTCCGGCCGACCCAGACTCCGGGGCGGCACGCCGCGCAAGCCGTCCAGGAGATCCCGATTCGTCCATTGGCCCTGAATTCTCACCGGAGGCGCATTGACACCGTACCTGCGACACTGCTGCGCCGATTGAAGTGTTCGGAGGATGGTGGATAGCTGCGCGATATTTTGTGCCGAGTAGCCACTGTTTGGTGCAGAGATCGAAGTGTAGGAGTAGCCATAGCTGCCCAACTCTCGAATCAGGACGCGCGCTTGTGCGTTGAGAAGGTTCTGCTGATACGACTGGAGCGAGCCGCCCCGTCGTGTGAGCCCAAGGGGGTCATTGAATTCGTGCGGATTTGATCCCGCGTACGGGTAGCGATTCAGTCCGCCATCGAGCCCCACGGGGTCAGGTTGGATGTACCCGCCCCGGACTCGAGCGTCATAGGGACGAAAGTCGTTTGCGATGAGTCCGGACTCTGAATCGAAATACTGGCCGTCGAACCTTAGATTGAGTTCGACAGCAGGCAGCGTAGCCCGCAGCCCGCTTCCGACTGTAAAGGCGAGTATTCCGGCAGGCGTGTTGGCGCCGAATCCACTGTACGACCACTGCCAGACCACTAGACGGGTCGCATCCCTGACCTGCCGCGGGGTTCCGAGATGATCAGTGTGAACTGCGTACAGCTTTCCGTTCTTGTAGAAGCCCACTGGCATGGCGCCCTCGGCCGTTGGGAGCCAGATGTACTCTGTATTGCCCCTTGATTCAGCGGTCCCGTTGTCGTACTCGCCGACCACCGCCCAACTCGGGATTGCGCCGTCTCCGTAAACGAACGACTTGCCGAGCGTGGACTTGGCGCCATTACCTCTGGCGAACAACCACCCGAAGTTCTTGCGCAACCAGTTCACAAACGTGTTGCCGAGCGCATCCTCACTCGGAAGCGTTTGCACCACCTCAGGCTCACTCTTGAACACACGCTGTCCAAGCCCGTTGTAGAGGTATCGAACAGCGGCAGCCTCTCCGTTTTTCTGAATCTGAACTTGCGCGAGGCGACCCACGTCGTCGTAAACGAAGTTGCGCAGCCCATCGTTGGTCATTGCCCCGTTCTCGTCGACGCTGTAATTGACCGTCGAGTCCGTCGCGGAAAGAATTTGATCGTTCAGCATCTTCGTCAGCGTCTGCCTGAACCCGAGCAACCTGTTGCTGCCCGGGTCGATCTTCAGCGTCTGGTTCGCGCTTTGGGCGAGGTTCGGCGCATCAAACGTGCCTTCGAGGTCCACGTCGCTGCCCTGCGTCTCGATCGCGGTGAGCCGGTTCGAGTTGGGGTCGTAGGTGTAGACACTCTTCGCGCCCGCGCGCTCGAAGCTCGTGAGCCGGTTACGCCGGTCGTAGCCTGCCGTCCACGTGATTGGCACGGTGTACAGCTCGGAGACGGTTGTCGTGCCGACGACCACGCTGCGGCTCGCCCACAAGTCCTGGGTGATTCCGACCATCCTTCCGGCCGCGTCGTACGAGTAGCGCGCGAACTCGTTGGAGGTCATGCGACTGTCCTGGTCGAAGGTGCGGTTCGCCTTCGCGCCGTTGAACCAGTCCCACGATTTCGGCTGGCCGAGCGGCGTGTGCTTCAGGTTGCTGACGAGGGTCACCCACGCCTTGCTCTTGCCAGGCTCCAGCACGTCGATACCGGTGATGCGCCCGGCCGTGCGCTTGAACATCACCTTCAGGCCGCTGGGGTACACCATCCCGGTGAGGTCACCGTTCGTGTAGCTGTAGGCAACTCGGTAGGAGCTCGGATTGCTGGGGTTGTCGTTTGTGAAGGTCGTCTTGTCCAGCACGCGGCCATGCAAGTCCCGCGTGTACAAGGTGCGGCCCGAGCTGTCTTCGATCTTGGAGATGAAGCCAGCGGTGTCGTAAGTGATGCGCACCGTGCTGCGCGCGTGGTAGCGGATCACAACGGGACGCCCGAGCACATCGCGCTCAATCTGGGTGACCTGTCCTTTCGCGTCGCGGCTTTCGACCACGTCGCCCCGGCGATCCCGCTTCAAGGTGACCGTGCCGATGTCCGGGCTGCTCTCGCGCGTGACTTCGCCGAACGCGTTCACGGCGTACGAGGTCTTGACCTTCTTCGGGTCGGTCACCTCGGTGAGCTGGTCCAGCGCGTTCCACGACTGCAAGGCCGACTCGTTGTCTGCAAATGTCGTGGAGGAGATCCGGCGCAGGCCGTCGAGCGACTGCCGCGTCGTCTGGTTCAGCGGGTCGGTCTGCGCAACGCGCTCGCCATTGGCGTCGTAAGACAGCTGGGTGTTTTGACCGGCGGCGCCTTGGATGGCAACCACCTGGTTCAGCGCATTGATGACGCGTGAGGTCGTCAGCGCAATGTTGCCAGCGGCATCCTTGACGTCCTGCCGCACGGCATTGCCTTCGGCATCCAAGGTATACGCGATGACGCCACCCTGGTTGTCCGTGGCACCCACGAGGCGCTGCGCGGCGTCGTACGTGTACTGCACCTGGTAGCCGTTCGGCAGCGTGGCGCTGGCGAGTTGCCCCGTGAGTGTGTATGTGAAGCTGCTTGAGTCGCTGCCGCGCACCTGAGTGAGCAATCGGCCGCGACCGTCATAGGTGTAGCGCGTGACGAGGCCGCTGGGGTCGGTCTGTGTCAGCACGCGGCCGCCCGCGTCATGCGTGTAGACCGTTTCCAGCCCGAGCGGGTCTTTCTCGCGAATGCGGTTGCCCAAGCTGTCGTACGCGTACTGCCAGGTGGCGCCTTCCGAGTCGGTCATGGACGTGGGCAGGTTGTTCGCGGCGTAGGTCCAGCGCCACGTGCGCACTTCGCCTGTTGCGGTGTCGGTCACGGTACGAGTGAGCAGGTTGCCCAGGGCGTCCCAAGTCGACTCTGACGTGCGACCCGGCTCCGTTACGCGCACAGGCCGACGCAGCGTCGGATGCCACTCGGTCTGCGTCGTCTGCGCTTCGGGCCGGTTGGCAGCGCGGGTCTGCGCCGTCTGCAGGCGGCGCGTCCCATCCCAGGTGAAGAGGGTCGTGATGCCGAGGAAGTCGGTTTCGCTCACCACAAGGCTGTTGACGTCCAGCGTGCGCTGCGCAACGCTCTCGCCTGCGACGCCCAGCGTGCTCGACTGCGTGAGCGCCAAACCGCTGGCCGCGCCTGTCATCCGCGAGTACTGGTAGGTGCGCGTGGTGCCGAGCGCATCGCTGACGGCAGTGGACTGCTCGCCATAGGCCACGCTGCGCCGGTGCACGCCGCTCGCCAGTTCACTCACCGCTGCCCGGCCGCTCGCGTCGTACGCGTAGTTGCCCCACCGTTGGCTGCGCTCGTCCACGAGACCTGTCACAGCGTTCGGCCAGCGGGTGTCCTCATAGAGGTACGCCCGGCTCGTGCCCATACTGTGCGTCGCCTGCGCCAGGCGTGCGGCGCTGTCGAAGCCGAAAGACACGCTGTTGCCGTCCGCCCCGACGACACGAACGAGCCGCCCGGCCGCATCCCAGTCGAACGTCATCGACCTGCCAAACGCATTGCTCACGCGCGCAAGCTGGCCGCCCGTATAACCGTAGGTATAGGCCCAGCCGTTGCTGCCACGCATCACCAGCAGGCGCCCAGTGGCCTTCTCGAACTCGTAAACGGTTCCGTCGTGCAGGCGCCTCACGACGATGCGATCGCCCTCGTCGGTCATCGAGTCCGCGTTGCCGTCGGCCTGCCAAGTGGCAGGCGCTGAGGTCACTACAGCTGGCGGCGGGCAGTCCACGCCGGAGGGGCAGGACCAGTTCGCGACTGCGCCGGCAGGGACGGCTGCATTGCGGAAACGGCTCGATGTCCCGTCACCGAAGAGGACCGTGCGCCACTCGGTTCCCAGCGCCACGCGGTGCGCGTGGTTATGGCTCCAGTGCGTTCCAAGGCCCGCCGCAGGCAGCTCGTCCCAGCGGCTCGCATAGTGCCGCGTGAACTCCAGCGGATGCAGCGCTGCATCCTGCAAGTCGGCTTCTTCCAGCAGTTTCGTCCCGCTCGTGAGCTCGATCGGGAATTCGGTGCGGTGGCACATCTGCGCCTGCAAGGCAGGCCTGCCGAGTACCGTCATCTTGACCAAAGCGCGGTTCGTGCAGCCTTCACAGGCGATGGACAGCACCGCCTCGCGTGTCGCGCCCACCAGGTCCCACGTCGACGAATACTTGATGCGCACCTCCCCGTTCGCATCCGTATACGGCGTACTCTCGAAGGTGAAGCCGCCGAAGTTGCCCGCATGCGGGTACAGCAGCACCATCACCCCAGCCTTGGGCGTGCCCTGCATCACCTTGGCCGCGAAGACCACCGGCCCGTCGCCGACCTTGACGGTCCTTCCACCGTTCGATGCAACGGTGCGCGGCGTAGGCGTCGTGCAACTGATCCCGTCGACCGTGAAGTACGGGTCGTCGCAGGTGCACACGGGGTACTGCCCCCAGGTCGTGTAGCTGAGCGTCGCGTTCGCCGGGCAGGAGATGTCGCCGCGCTCCGGGTACAGGCCGCTCAGGGTCACCCTGTACCCGTCGGTGTACTCGCAGTACTGGTTGCCCGACATCGCCACGTAGATGCCTTGGAAGGTGCGCGTGCCGCTGTACTTGATGCACGCGGCTTCCTTGGTGCAACTCGCGGTGAACCGCTGCGACGCCGCCCACCAGGACGCGGGGCACTTCGAAAGAATCTCCACTTGCCCGGACGCATGCGCCGGCAGCGAAGGCAAGAAGAAAAACGCAACTGCAAGAAGCGCAGCCACGGTACTGCTCATGAACGCGCGAATGCGCGCCAGAAGCATCGTCGGCATCGGTAGGTCCCCCCTCGGTTTCGATCCGGGTGGGACGTTAACTTCATTGGGGCGAGCTGTGCACTGTTAGTTCTAACAGGCGGCCCCGCCGGTTTGCGGCAAGAAGCGCTTGATTCACTCGTGGCGGGTGAGCTCAGTCACCCGCCCGAGACAGAAGTATCGGCTGTTGTTTTTCAGTGCTTGCCGTAATCAGCAATCACCTTCCACTTCCCATCCACGATCTGCGACAGCCGGCTCTGGTCGGTGCCGAAGTGCTTGTTGGGCCCGAACTTGCCTTCCGCCGAGCCGAACATGTCCGGCGGCAACACGATGGACTCCATCGCCTTGATGAAGCTCTCCGTGGTGAGATTGGTGCCGGCCTTCTGCGCGGCACGGATGAACGCGTCGGTCGAGGTGTAGCCGTACACCGAGAACACGCTGGGCTCCTCGCCGTACTTGGTCACGTACTTCTGCGCCCAGAAGCGGATGGGCTGCGAGGCTTCATCGAGGTACGGGTGCTGCACCGACATGCCGGCGTACAGACCTTCCACCGCCTTGCCGCCCAGCTTGTGGATGAGGTCGGTGTACGCGGCGCTGGTGCCCAGCCACGTGGGGTTGTAGCCGGTCTTGCGCCCTTCGGCGATGGTGCCGATGGTCTCGCGGATGATGGTGCCCAGCACCACCATGTCGCAGTTGGACGACTTGAGCCTGGCCACCTGCGACGAGAAGTCGGTGGCACCGCGCTTGTAGGTGGTCTTCTCCGCCACGGTCATGCCGGCGGCCTTCGCACCGTCCTCCGCGCCGCGCAGCACTTCGAGGCCGAAGTCGTCGTCCTGGTAAAGCGCGCAGACCTTCTTCGCGTTCTTCTCCTTGGCCAGCTTGGGCAGCGTCGTGCGCACCTGGTCGTAATAGCTGGTACCCGCGGAGAACTTGAGCTTGTGGAAGGGCTCGTACATCTCGCGCGCCGCCGTGAGCGGGAAGAAGTTGATGACGTTCTTCTCGAACTGGATCGGCATCGACGCGTTGTTCATCGCCGTGCCGATGTGCCCCACGATCGCGAATACCTTGTCCTGGTTCACGAGTTTCTGCGTCGCCAGCACCGCGCGCTTGGGGTCGTAGCCGTTGTCCTCGACCAGCACGCGCAGCTTGCGGCCGTTGATGCCGCCTTGCTGCTCGTTGAGCTCGTCCACGCGCAGCAGCATGCCCTGCCGGTAGTGCTTGCCGTAGGCGGCAACCGGACCCGACAGGTCCTGGATGCTGCCGATCAGGATCTCGTTCTTGGTGACGCCCTGCGACTGGGCGTGGAGGGCCCCCGCTGCGAAGGCGAGGGTGGCGAAGAGGGCGAGCCGTGTTTTCATTCGCGAACACTCCTTGTGCAATGAGGCACAGGGCATTCTTCGCGGGCGGCCCGCAGTGTCAAGGAAGGTTTAACCCTTAGTGACTCGCGCCGTCCCGGAAGAACTCGGATTCGACCACCCACTTGCCGTCCTTCTTCTGCACCGGCTTGAGGCCGGAGAAGGCGACGTAGTCGGACACCACCTTCCAGCGGCCGTCCTGCACCTGCGACAGGCGGGAGAACTGGTTGCCCAGGTGCTTGGTGGCGCTAAACGTGAGTTCGGCGGTACCGAACATGTCGCGGTTGAAGGTCATGCCCTCCAGCGTCCTGACGAAGGTATCGGTCGTCAGCTGCGGGCCGGTCTTGAAGGCGGTCTTCACGAACGCGTCCATCGCGCCGTAGCCGTACACGGAGAACACCGTCGGCTCCTCGTTGTACTTGGTCTTGTACTTGTTGGCCCAGAAGCGCACCGGCTGCTCGGCGGCGTCGAGGTACGGGTGCTGCGCCGTCATCGTGGCGTACAGGCCGTCCGCGAGCTTGCCGCCCAGTTTCGGGATGAGGTCGGTGTAGACGGCGCTCGAGCCGAGGAACACGGGGTTGAAGCCGTTCTTCTTCGCTTCGGCCATCGTGCCCACGGTCTCGCGGATGATGGTGCCCAGCACCACCAGCTCGCAGTTGGCCGCCTTCATCTTCGCGACCTGCGAGGAGAAGTCGGTGGCGCCGCGCTTGTAGCTGGTCTTCTCGGTGAGCTGCTTGCCGATGGTCTTCAGGCCGTCCTCGGTGCCCTTGAGCACTTCGAGGCCGAAGTCGTCGTCCTGGTAGATGATGCAGGCGCGCGCGATGTTGCGGTCCTTCACCATGCGCACGGCGCCGATGCGCATCTGGTCGTAGTAGGTGGACGCGTTGGCGAACTTGAGCTTGTGCAGCGGCTCGTACATTTCGCGCGCGGCCGCGATGGGGAAGAAGTTGATGACGTTCTTCTCCATCTGCGAAGGCAGCGCCGCGATGTTCTGCGCGGTGCCCAGGTGGCCCACCATCGCGAAGATACCGTTGTCCTGCGCCATCATCTTCTGCGCGGCGAGCACGGCCTTGCGCGGGTCGTAGCCGTCGTCCTCGACGAGCAGCTTGATCTTGCGGCCGCCCACGCCGCCGAGCTCGTTAGCCTCTTCCACGCGCATCTGCATGCCCATGCGGATCTGCTTGCCGTAGGCGGCGAGCGGGCCGGAGAGGTCCTGGATGGTGCCCAGCACGATCTCGTTCTTGGTCACGCCCGGCGCGGGGCTCTGGGCGTGGGCGAGGCCGCAGCTGGCCAGTACTGCAAGGAAGGCGAGTTTCAGCTTCATGACGTCTCCGGAAGGAATGGATGTCGGGGGGAGCCCGGATTCTTTCGGGATGCGCCGGCCGTCACATTCACTTACGCGACTGCTGGTCGCGGATGCGACGGACCTAGGGTAGCTACGAATACATCGCTTCAATCTGCGGCAGGTATTTCTTCTGGACGAGTTGCCGTTTCAGCTTCATCGTCGGCGTCAGCTCCTCGTCTTCCGCGGAGAGCTGCGTGTCGAGCAGGAAGAACTTCTTGACCTGCTCCACGCGGGCGAACTTCTTGTTCACCCTGTCGATCTCCTGCTGGATCAGCGCCTGCACCTCCGGGGCGCGCGTAAGGCTCGCATAGTTGGAGAAGGGCACGTCGTGGTCCTGCGCGAACTTCTCGACGTTCTCCTGGTCGATCATGATGATGACCGTGAGGTACGGGCGCCGGTCGCCGATGACCACCGCGTCGGTGATGTACGGCGAGAACTTCAGCTCGTTCTCGAATTCGCTCGGCGTGATGTTCTTGCCGCCCGCCGTGATGATGATGTCCTTCATGCGGTCGGTGATGCGGTAGAAGCCGTCCGCGTCCACCGCGCCCACGTCGCCGGTGCGCAGCCAGCCGTCCTCGGTGAAGGTCTCCTTCGTCTTCTCGGGCTGGTTCAAGTACCCCATGAAGATGTTGGGCCCCTTCACCTGGATCTCGCCCGTCTCGGGGTCGATGCGCATCTGGTTGTGGTTGCCCGCAGGGCCGATGCTGCCGATCTTCAGCTTGGTGGGCGGCACGCAGGTGCTGCCGCCGCAGGTCTCGGTCATGCCCCACGCTTCCAGCATCGGCACGCCCAGCGCCATGTACCACTTCACGAGGTCGGGTGAGATCGGCGCGGCGCCCGTGAGCAGGAAACGCGCGCGGTTGATGCCGACCAGCTTGCGCACGTTATCGAGCGCAATCGCTCGCGCAACGCGGAACTTGAATTTCAGGAACCCATCCACCGGCTCACCCGCAAGCGTCTTCTCCGCGATCTGCAGGCCCACGCTGATGCCCCACGCGTAGGCCGCCTGCTGCAACCGGCTCGCTTCCTTGATGCCGATCATCACGCCCGAATAGAACTTCTCCCACACGCGCGGCACGGCGAACAGCACCGTCGGCTGGATCTCACGCACGTCCTCGGGCACCGTCTCGGGGTTCTCGACGAAGTTGATGGTGATGCCCACGTACAGCGGCACGTACTCGCCGAACATGCGCTCGGCGATGTGGCACAGCGGCAGGAAGCACATGCGGTCGCCGCCTTCTTCCGCCGGGATCAGGTCGGGGTAGGCGGCCAGCTGGTACACGATGCCCGCGTGGCTGTGCATCGCGCCCTTGGGCTTGCCCGTGGTGCCGGAGGTGTAGACCAGCAGCGCCAGGTTCTGTGGCTTGCTCGCCTCCACACGCCGCTTCATCTCGCCGGGGTTCTTCGCATTGAACTCGCGCCCCAGCTCGCGCAGCTTCTCGAGGCTGAGGACGTCGGGGTCGTCGAGGTCGCGCAGGCCCTTCATGTCGAAGACGATCACCTTGCGCAGTTGCGGCAGCTGCTCGCGGATCTCCAGCGCCTTGTCGAGCTGCTCCTCGTCTTCCACGAACAGGAAGTGCGTGCCGGAGTCCTCGCACAGGTAGTGCACCTGCGAAGCGGCGTCGGTGGGATAGATGCCGTTCGTCACGCCGTTGCACGAGAGGATCGCGAGGTCCGCCCAGGCCCACTCCGCGCGCGTGTTGGAGAGGATCGACGCTGTCTCGCGCTCGTTGAAGCCCAGCGCCATCAGGCCGCCTGCAACCTCGGACACGATCGTGCCCACATCGTCCCAGCTCCAGCTGCGCCAGATGCCCAGCACCTTCTGGCGCATGCATACCTTCGCGCCGCGCTTGCCCACGCCGTTCCAGAACATCTTGGGCACCGTGTCGCCCGGCACGCCCTGCTCGCCCGCCGTGTTGGTGATCTCGCCCGCTTCCCAAAGGTTACTCATCGCGCTACCTCCACGTCTTCTTCTTCTTCCAGCGGCGGTCGCCGCGCACGCCCGCCTCCTTCATGCCCAGGTAGAACTCCTTGATGTCTTCCTTCTCGCGCAGCCGCGCGCAGGTGTCTTCCATCACGATGCGGCCGTTCTCCAGCACGTAGCCGTAGTCGCTGGCGTTGAGCGCCATGTTGGCGTTCTGCTCCACGAGCAGGATGGTGGTGCCGCGCTCGCGGTTGATGCGCACCACGATCTCGAAGATTTCCTTCGTGAGCTTGGGACTCAAGCCGAGGCTCGGTTCGTCGAGGAGGATCAGGTCGGGGGCGGCCATGATGGCGCGCGAGATCGCCAGCATCTGCTGCTGCCCGCCGGAGAGCAGGCCGGCGTCCTGCGAGGCGCGCTCCTTCAGGATGGGGAAGTAGCGGTACACCGCCTCCATGTCCTGCGCGACACCGTCGCGGTCCTTGCGCGTGTAGGCGCCCATCAGCAGGTTGTCGTGCACCGACAGCAGCGGGAACACCTCGCGCCCCTCGGGCACGTGCACCAGCCCCTGCTGCACGATGTGCGCCGGGTCGTTGGCGGTGATCTCCTCGCCCTTGAACTCGATGCTGCCCTTGCGCGGGTCGATGATGCCGCTGATCGTCTTGAGGATGGTGGTCTTGCCCGCGCCGTTGGAACCCAGCACGGTGGCGATCTCGCCGCGCCGCACCTGCAGGCTCACGCCGCGGATGGCCTTGATCGGGCCGTAGGCGCTCTCGACGTTGAGCAGCTTCAGAACCGGCTGGTCCGACACCGCGGGAGGGTTCGTCGTCATGCCGCCAACTCCCTGCGCAGCGACGACACGTCGTCGACGGTGCCGAGGTAAGCCTCGATCACCGCCGGGTGCGACTGCACTTCGCGCGGCGTGCCCATTGCGATCACCTCGCCCTGGTTCATGGCGAGCACGCGGTCGCTCACCTTGGAGACCAGCGTCATGTCGTGCTCCACCATCAGCACGGTGACGCCCAGCTCGTGCTTGATGTCCTGGATCCAGAACGCCATGTCGTCGGTCTCTTCCACGTTCAGGCCGGAGGAGGGCTCGTCCAGCAGCAGCAGCTTGGGCTCCGTGCACAGTGCCCGCGCCAGCTCCACCACCTTGCGCACGCCGTACGGCAGGCCGGCCACGAGCAGGTCGCGTGCCTTCTGCAGGTTCAGCAGGTCGATCACCTGTTCCACCTTCTCGCGGTGCGCGCGTTCGGCCGCGCGCACCTTGCCGGTGAAGAACATCTCGGCGAACAGCCCCGTGCTGCGGTGCGTATGGCGGCCGATCAGCAGGTTGTGCAGCACGGTGGCGTGCTCGAACAGCTCGATGTTCTGGAAGGTGCGGGCGATGCCCACGCGCGCGATACGGTGCGGTGGCAGGGCCGTGAGCTCTTCGCCCTCGTATGTGATGCTGCCCTGCGTGGGGTTGTAGATGCGGCTGATGAGGTTGAACACCGTCGTCTTGCCCGCGCCGTTGGGGCCGATGAGGGTGAACACCTCGCCGCGCTTCACGTCGAAGCTGACGTCGTTGACGGCCAGCACGCCGCCGAAGCGCACGCTGATGTTCTTCGCGGTGAGCAGGGGGTCGTTCATGCGGGGCTCCGCAGGGCCGCCCCAAGGCAGCCCCGAGCCCCCTCGGGGGGCAGCGCAGCACACGAAGTGGCAAGCGTGGGGGTCGTCATTTCAACCGGTCCGATTTCTGGAAGGACTTCTGCCGCTTGAACAAGCCCTTGCGGTAGAACGGGAAGAGCTGCAGGTAGGTGCGCATCTTCAGCCAGCGGCCGTAGATGCCCATCGGCTCGAACATCACGAAGGCGATGAGCACGCTGCCGTACACCACGGCCTGCAGGCCCGCGGCCTGGCCGATGGTGGGTGGCAGGTAGTCCTTCACCACCGCGATCAGCTGCGGCATCGAGATGATGAAGATCGCGCCCAGGAAGGCGCCGTGCACCGAGCCGAGCCCGCCGATGACCACCATCAGCAGCAGGTCGATCGACTGCAGGATGTTGAACTGGTCCGGCGAGATGAAGGACAGCTTGTGCGCGTAGAGCGAGCCGCCCAGCCCCGCGAGCGCGGCGGAGAGCGCGAACGACAGCGTCTTGTAGCGCGCGAGGTGGATGCCCATGCTCTGCGCGGAGATCTCGCTGTCGCGGATCGCGACGAAGGCGCGGCCCGTCGGCGAGCGCAGCAGGTTGAGGATCGCGAGCGTGGCGGCTGCCGTGACCACAAGGCACAGGTAGTAGAACTCGGTGTCGCTGGACAGGCTCCAGCCGAACATCGAGGGCTTGCTCACGCTCATGCCGGCATTGCCCTTGGTCACCGACTCCCAGCGCGCCAGCACTTCCTCCACGATGAAGCCGAACGCCAGCGTGGCCATGCCGAGGTAGATGCCCTTGACGCGCAGCGCCGGCAGCCCCACCACGATGCCCACTGCCGCAGACAGCACCGTCGCGACCACCATCGCCAGCGGGAACGGCATGCCCTTGGACGTGAAGTACGCCTGCGTGTACGCGCCCACGCCGAGGAAAGCCGCGTGCCCGAGCGAGAAGAGCCCCGTGAAGCCGGCCAGCAGCATCAGCCCCAGCCCGACGATGGAGTAGATCAGCACGAACGTGAGCTGCGACAGCGCGTACTGCCCGAACACCCAGGGCGCGGCCAGCAGCACCACACCGAGCAGGCCGTACCAGAAGACGTGGCCACCATGCTTGGCCAGGCGGATGTCCTGGTCGTAGTCGGTCTTGAAGATGAATCTCATACCTTCTTCCGGAGCTTCTCGCCGAAGAGACCGTTGGGCTTGACCATCAGCATGATCAACACGACCACGTACGCGGCAACGTCCTTGAACCCTTCAGGCAGGTAGAAGCCCGAGAGCGATTCCACGGTGCCGATCACCAGCCCGCCGACGATCGCGCCGGGCAAGCTGCCGAAGCCACCCACCACCGCCGCGGGGAAAGCCTTCAACCCGATGAAGCCCATGTTCGCGTGCACGAACGTGATCGGCGCCAGCAGCAGCCCGGCGATTGCCGCGACGGATGCGGCGAGCCCCCACACGACGCTGTTGAGCCGCTTCACCGGGATGCCCATGTAATAGGCCGCCAGCTGGTTCTGCGACGCGGCCTGCATCGCGATGCCGACCTTGCTGTACTTGAAGACGACATAGAGCAGCGCGCACAAGGCCGTGGTCGCCCCGATCACCACCATCTGCTCCACGTTGAGCACGAGGCCGCCGGCGTTCCACACCTGGTCCTTGTACGGCACGGGCAGCGTGTGCGTGTCGGTGCCGATGCCCGGGATCATCGTGATGAGGCCGCGCGCCACGTAGCCGATGCCCACCGTGAGCATCACGATCGAGAAAGCCGGCTGCCCCAGGATCGGGCGGATGACGATCGTTTCCAGCAGCAGCCCGAACAGCGCCATGGCGGCGATGGCGCTGATCACCGCCACCCAGAAGGGGAAGCCCATCATCGTCATGGCCGCCAAGCCGAAGAACGAGCCGAGCATCATGAGTTCGCCCTGCGCGAAGCTCACCGTCTCGGTGGCCTTGTAGATCAGCACGAAGCCCAGCGCGATCAGGCCGTAGATGCAGCCCTGCGCCACGCCGCTGATCAACAGTTGGAGGAATTGCACGCGTTGCCTCGAAGTAGGGGGCTTTCGTTATATCGGCGAGGGGCCGGATCAAATACAGGGTTGCCCCGTAATGGCTGTCGCGAACTCGACCGGTGGCGGTGGTTTCGGGTGTAATGCCGGGCATGGAAACGCCAGCCGTGACGGTGGACAAGCTCGGCGCGGTCACGGTCGTGACACTCGACCGCCCCGATGTGCGCAATGCCGTGGACGCGGAGACCGCGCGGGCCTTGTACCGGGCGTTCCTCGCGTTCGACGCGGACGCCGATGCGCGCGTGGCGGTGTTCCACGGCGCAAACGGGCACTTCTGCGCCGGCTGGGACCTGCAATATGGTGCGCGCATGGCGCAAAGCGAGGGCGGCGTGCCGGCCATTTCGCAGCTGGACTTCGACGAACTCGACGAGAACCCGCTGGGGCCGATGGGCCCCTCGCGCCTGCTGCTTTCCAAGCCCGTCATTGCAGCAGTGAGCGGCGCCGCCGTGGCCGGCGGCATGGAGCTGGCCCTGTGGTGCGACATGCGCGTGATGGAGGAAGACGCGTATTTCGGCGTCTACTGCCGCCGCTTCGGCGTGCCACTGATCGACGGCGGCACGGTGCGGTTGCCGCGGCTGGTCGGGCTCTCACGCGCGCTCGACCTGATCCTCACGGGCCGCAAGGTGGAGTCGGCCGAGGCGTTGCAGATGGGCCTTGCGAACCGCGTCGTGCCCAAGGGCTCGGTGCGCGAGGCCGCCCTCGAGCTCGCGCAGCAGCTCACGAAGTTTCCGCAGGCCACGATGCTCGCCGACCGCATGAACGCCTACGAGCAATGGGACCAGCCGTTCCAGCGCGCGCTGGTGACGGAGTGGCAGCGCAGCAAGCACCGCATCGCGGACGGTTTGCAGGGCGCGACGCGCTTCGCGTCGGGCGAGGGACGCCACGGGAAGTTCTGAGAGCTGTCATGCCGGGCTCGACCCGGCATCCATGTCTGCCTACCCGCCAGCCAGCTTCAACGCCCCCGCCGCCGTCTTCTCGTCGCACACCAGCACCGACGCCAGTTTCCCGCGCAGCACCGCCGCGATCACGCCCGCCTTGTTGTCGCCCCCGGAGGTGACGATCACCGTCGGTATCTTCGCCAGCGTCTCCAGCGGCGGCGAGATCGCACGCTGGCTGAGGGGGTGGTCCACCGGCCGGCCGTCCGCGTCGATGAACCGCCCGAGGATGTCGCCGACCGCATGCGCGCGCTTCAGGCTCGCCACGGTCACGTCCCGCGGCAGCCCGTACCGGATCAGCAGCGACTTGTCGCTCAAATCGCCCACGCTCAGCAGCGCGACGTCGTTGGCCGCCATCCCCGCGAACGACTCCTTGAACACGTCCTGCGCCACCAGCAGGTCGCGCGACTTCGGCGAGCCCGCATACAGCGGCGCCGCGAGGTAGCTGCAGCTCGCGCCCAGCCGCGCCGCGAGCGCGCTGGCGGTCTCGAACGTGTTGATCTCCAGGCCATGCGTCAGCCCGCCCATCATCGAGCTCACGTGCAGCTGCGGCCATTGGCCCGCCTTCACGAAGCGGATGGTCTCGCGCAGCGTCGCGCCCCAGCCCACGCCGATGCGGCGCACGCGGTGCGTCTCCAGGTGCCGCGAGAGGAACTCGCCGGTGGCGCGCCCGAGCTGCAGCGGCAACTGCGCCGCGTCCTGCGGCGTCGGCACGATCACCGCATCCGCCAGCCCCCAGGCGCGCTTGAGTTCGTCCTCCAGGGCCAGGCAGCTTGCCAGCCGCGAGTTGATGGTGATGCCCACCAGCCCGCTCGTGCGCGCCTCGCCCAGCAGGCGGTTCACGCGCAGGCGCGTGGTGCCCAGCCGGCCTGCCACGCGGTCCTGCGTGAGGCCCTCCATGTAATAGAGCCACGCCGCGCGTACCGCGGCTTCCTCGTCGTCCATTCGTGCTTCCCCCGCGCGGATGATGCTACTAGACATTTGTTTTCCGTGCGATACACTTGTTTTGATGACGATCCTGGAAGCCGCGCTTCGCGATGCGGCCGTGACCCGTGAAGTGGTGGTGGGGCCGGGCGCCGCGGCGGCGGTGCCGGCCGTTGCGGCCCGCGTGGCACCGGGGGCGCGCTGGCTCGTGGTGGCCGACCGCAAAACGTGGGAGGCCGCGGGCCGTGACGTGCACGAGGCGCTGCAGGCGCAAGGCCAGGGCACGGCGAGCCCGTTGCTGTTCGACGCCGAGCCGCGCCTGAAGCCGCGCGCGGAGGCGGCGCAACTGGTCGCGGCGCGGCTGGCGCAGACAGGCGCGACGCCCGTGGCCGTCGGGTCCGGCGTCGTCAACGACCTCGTCAAATATGCCGCCGCGATCGCGGGCCGGCCTTATGTCTGCGTGGCGACCGCCGCATCGATGGACGGCTACGCCGCGTCCGGCGCCGCGTTGCTGGAGGGCGGCTTCAAGCGCACGCTCGCATGCCCGCCGCCCGTGGCGATCCTCGCCGACCCCGCGGTGCTCGCGTCCGCGCCCGCACGCATGGTGGGCTGGGGCTATGGCGACCTTGCGGGCAAGGTGGTGGCAGGCGCCGACTGGGTGCTGGCCGACGCGCTGGGCGTGGAAGCGATCAACCGCGGGCCGTTCGACCTCGTGCAGGATCATTTGCCCGAATGGCTGGGACGGCCGGAACGCCTGGCCGCGGCCGACCCGCAGGCGCTGGCCGCGCTGCTCGCCGGCCTGCTCGTGAGCGGCTTCGCGATGCAGGCGCACGGCAACTCGCGCCCCGCCAGCGGCAGCGACCACCAGTTCTCGCACCTGTGGGAGATGGAAGGCCTGCAGGTGGACGGCGAAGCAGCGGCGCACGGCGCGTGCGTCGGCGTCGGCTGCGTGGCGATGCTTGCGCTTTACGAGTGGCTGCTGGCGCGCACCGCGCAGGAACTCGAGTCCGCCCATGCACCCGACTACGACGACGCTGCCGCGCTCGACCGCGAAATCACCGCAGCGCTGGGCGACGGCGAAGTCGCCGCCGCCGCACGCACCGAGATGACTGCGAAACGCGCGATCGGCAGCCGCAGCGCGCGCGTGCAGCGCTTCATGTCGGCGTGGCCCGGGTTGCGCCAGTCTCTGGCCTCGCGCCTCGTGCCCGCGCGCGAGATGCAACGCCGCCTCGCGACGCTCGGCGCGCCCACGCATCCGCACGACCTCGGCCTCGACGTGGCGACGCTGGCCGCCGACTACCGCCGTGCGCGCCTCATCCGGCGCCGCTACACGCTGCTCGACTTGCTGGAAGACCTGGGCTGGCTCGACCGCGCCGTCGGCGAGCTGTGCGGCCCGCAGGGCTTCTGGACCGTTCAACCCCCGACGTGGCGACACACGCCCGCGATTTCAAGCAACCTTGCCCAAGGAGACAGACCATGAATGCATTCCGACGTTTGCTGACGGCCGGCGCCTGCGCGGCGCTGCTCGGCCTGAACGCGCTGCCCGCGGCCGCGCAACCCATCCAGGTGCAGTGGTGGCACGCCATGGGCGGCACGCTCGGCGAGCGCGTCGACGAGCTGGTGAAGAACTTCAACTCGTCGCAGACCAAGTACCAGGTGGTGGCCACCAACAAGGGCAACTACGACGAGGTGATCAACGCCGCAATCGCCGCGTACCGCGCCAAGCGCGCGCCGCAGCTCGTGCAGATCTACGAGCGCGGCTTCATGACCATGCTGCTGTCCGACGCCACGCTGCCGGTGCAGGACTTCATGACGCAGCGCGGCCAGCAGGTGGACTGGAACGACTTCGTGCGGCCCGTCGCCGGCTTCTACAGCTACAAGGGCAAGCTGATGGCGATGCCCTTCAACTCGTCCTCGCCGATCCTCTGGTACAACAAGGAGCACTTCGCGAAAGCCGGCTTCCCCAACGGGCCCGCGCAGACGTGGCAGGACCTCGAGAAGCAGCTCTATGCGATCAAGCAGAAGGGCATCTCGCAGTGCGGCTCGGCCCTGGCGGGGGACTACCACTGGAGCCTGTTCGAGAACTACAGCGCGATCAACGACTTTCCCTATGCCACGCAGGCCAACGGCTACAAGGGCCTGAACACCGAGTTCGTCTACAACAAGACCGGCGTGGTCCAGCAGGTCGCGCGCATCAAGAAATGGGTCGACGACGGCCTGATGCAGATTGCCGGCCAGGGCTTCAGCCCCGAGCAGCTCTTCACGTCCGGGCGGTGCTCCACGTTCTTCGCCTCGACCGCGGCGCACGGCAGCATCGAGCGCAATTCCAAGATCGACTGGAGCGCCACCTACCTGCCGTGGGAGCAGGGCAGGCAGCCGAAGAACAGCACCATCGGCGGCGCGGCGCTGTGGGTGCTCAAGGGCGGCAAGCCGCAGGAGTACGAAGGCGTCGCCGCCTTCCTCGCCTTCCTGGCCAAGCCTGAGACGCAGCTTTGGTGGCACAAGGTGACGGGCTACGTGCCGCTCACCGACAAGGCCTACCAGATCGCCAAGATCCAGGGCTACTACAAGGACCACCCGACCCGCGAGATCGCCATCCTGCAGCTGGGCCGCGGCACGCCGACCGAGAACTCCACCGGGTTCCACTTCGGCAACTTCACGCAGACCATGTTCGCCCAGCGCGAGGAGTTCGAGGCCGTGCTGGCCGGCAAGAAGACGCCGCAGGAGGCGATGGACGCGGCCGTCTCGCGCGGCAACGAGATCCTGCGGCAGTACGAGAAGCTGAACAAGGGCAAGTACTGAAAGTAACGACATGGGAGAAGAAGCAGGCCTGAAGCGCGCGCACTTCCGCGGCGTGCGCCTGCCCGTGCTGCTGCTGCTGCCGCAGCTGGGCATCCTGCTGTTCTTCTTCTTCATCCCGTCGCTGCGCGCGCTGACGCAGGCCTTCCTGCTGTCCGACCCGTTCGGCAACACCGTCCATTTCGCCGGCCTCGACAACTTCCGCCAGCTCCTCGCGAGCGAGTCGTACCGCGAGTCCGTGAAGGTGACGGTGGTGTTCACGCTCGCGCAGAACGTGCTCACCATCGCCGTCGCGCTGGTGCTCGCATTCGCATCGGACCGCATCATCCGCGGGCGCGAGCTGTACAAGGCGATCATCCTCTTGCCCTACGCGATCGCGCCGGTCATCGCGGGCATCCTGTGGGCCTTCCTCTTCAACCCCGCCGTGGGGCCGCTCGCCCACGTCATGCAGGACATGGGGCTGGCGTGGGACCCCAACCGCAACGGCACCGACGCGATGGTGCTCGTCGTGCTGGCCGCGTCGTGGAAGCACATCTGCTATGACTACATCTTCCTGCTGGCCGGGCTGCTGGCCATCCCGTCGTCGCTGATCGAGGCGGCCGCGGTGGACGGCGCGGGACCGCTGCGGCGGTTCTTCAGCGTGGGGCTGCCCCTGCTCGGGCCGACGGTGTTCTTCCTGGCGGTGATGAACTTCGTGTACGGCTTCTTCGAGGTGTTCGCCATTGTGCATGCCGTCACGAAAGGCGGGCCCGCGGGGGCCACCAACGTGCTGGTCTACAAGGTGTTCACCGACGGCTTCGTCAACCTGGACCTGGGCTCGTCGGCCGCGCAGTCGGTGATCCTGATGACGTTCGCGCTGCTGCTCACGCTGCTGCAGTTCCGCTACGTCGAGCGCAAGGTCAACTACGACTCCTGAAGATGGTCGAGCGCACCCCCATCCTGAACGGCATTTGCCACGCCCTCCTGCTGGCGGGCGTCGCGGCCGTTTGCGTGCCGCTCTGGCTGGCGTTCGTGGCGAGCTCCCTCACCATCGAGGAGGTGCTGCAGGTGCCGCTGCCCTGGCTGCCGGGCGGCGAGTTCCTCGCGAACGTGGGCACGGCCTGGAGCAAGGCCAACTTCCAGCGCCTCTTCTTCAACTCGTTCGTGGTAGCCGTGGGCATCACCGTGGGCAAGATCGCGGTGTCGATGCTGTCGGCGTTCGCCATCACGTACTTCCGCTTCCCGTTCCGCATGGCGGCGTTCTGGCTGATCTTCGTGTCGCTGATGCTGCCGATCGAGGTCCGCATCTCGCCGACGTACGAGGCGGTCGCCAATGCGGCCCTGCCGTTGCAGTGGATCGCCGACCTCGCGCACCTGGACGTGCACCTCGAATGGAACATGGTCAACACCTACCCGGGGCTGATCCTGCCGCTGGTGGCCTCGGCTTCGGCCACGTTCCTGTTCCGCCAGTTCTTCCTGACCGTGCCCGACGAGTTGTGCGAGGCGGCACGCCTGGACGGCGCGAGCCCGATGCACTTCTTCTTCACGGTGCTGCTGCCGCTGTCGCGCTCGAACATGGTGGCGCTGGCGATCATCCTGTTCCTGTACGGATGGAACCAGTACCTGTGGCCGCTGCTCTTCACGACCGAGCCGGAGATGGGCACGGCGGTGATCGGCCTGACGCACCTCATCCCGAAATCCGACACGCAGCCCGCGTGGAACGTGGCCATGGCGGCCGCGCTGCTGACGATGCTGCCGCCGGTGGTGGTGGTCGTGGTGCTGCAGCGGTCGTTCGTGAAGGGCCTGGTGGACAGCAGCAAGTGAAACCGACAAGGAGCACGCAAGCATGATCATCGTGGGACACCGCGGCGCGCGGGAACTGTGGCCGGAGAACAGCCTCTTCGGGTTTCGCAAGCTGATCGAACTCGGCGCGGACGCGGTGGAGTTCGACGTGCACGAAACACGCGACGGCACGGCCGTCGTGCTGCACGACCCGCTGCTGGACCGCACCACCGACGCGCGCGGCGCGGTGAAGGACCTCGATGCCGTCACTGTCCTGAGCGCGCGGCTGCGCCGCGGCCAGAGCGCGGTGGATGCCCCCTCGGGCGAGAGCGTGCCTACACTCGATGCCGTGCTCGACTTCTTCCGCCCGACGCGCATGGAACTGCACGTGGAGATCAAGACCAATGCGGCCGGCGAATTGCCGGACGGCGCCATCGCGCGCCTCGTGCGCAAGCTGCACGACGCCGGCGTGGCCGACCGCAGCATCCTCACCTGCTTCGTGCCCGAGGTGCTGGAGCAGGTGCGGCGGGAGTGGCCGCAAGGCCGCGTGCTCGCCTCGCTCGACCACCGCAGCGCGGAGATGCTGGGCGGCATCACGCGCGCGCTGGAGCGCTACAACGCCATCCCCGGTTGCATCGTCGCCGTGCAGAAGGTGCTGCTTGCCGCCACGTGGAACCAGTGCCTGCGCGCGCTCGGCAGCGAGCGCCTGGGCGTGTGGGTGATCAACGAGCCCGGCGAGATCGCGCACTGGATGAAGATGCCGGTGCGCCAGATCACCACCGACCGCCCGGACCTGTGCCTGGGGGCGCGCCGCGCCGGGCGATGAGCAGCGGCATGCGCGGCGCACGGCGGCGGCTGCTCGCGGGCGGCGCGGCGATGCTGGCGTGCCCCGCGCTCGTGCTGCATGCGCAGCCGCGGCGGGACCGCAACCCGTTCACGCTCGGCGTGGCCTCGGGTTGCCCGCGCCCGGACGGCGTCGTGTTGTGGACGCGCCTGGCGTTGGAGCCGCTCGCAGGCGGCGGCATGGGCGATGCGGCGGTGCCGGTGCAATGGGAACTCGCGGCGGACGAAGGCTTCCGGCAAGTCGTGGCGAGCGGCAGCGTGCGGGCGTCGGCCGACGAGGCGCATTCGGCGCGCGTGGAGCTCTCCGGGCTGCAACCCGCGCGTGACTACTGGTACCGATTCACCGCGCTGGGTGCGCGCAGCCCCGCCGGCCGCACCCGGACCGCGCCCGCCGCCGGCAGCAACGCACCGGTGCGGTTCGCGTTCGCTTCGTGCCAACACTACGAACAAGGCTGGTTCACGGCCTACCGCGACATGGCCACGCAGCAGCTGGACTTCGTGCTGCACCTGGGCGACTACATCTACGAGTCGTCGTGGGGCGTCCGGCGTGTGCGCCGCCACGAAACCGGGATCCCGACCGAACTCCACGAGTTCCGCGATCGTTATGCGCTCTACAAGGGCGACGCACACCTGCAGGCGGCGCATGCCGCTTTCCCGTGGGTCGTCACCTGGGACGACCATGAAGTCGCCAACGACTACACCGGCGACCGTTCGCAACGCATGCAGGAGCCGGCGCGCTTCATGAAGGTCCGCGCGGCCGCTTACCAGGCGTGGTACGAGCACATGCCCGTGCCCGCGAGCATGCGGCCGCGCAACGGCATGGCCACCATCCACGCGAGCTACCGTTTCGGCGACCAGGTGGACCTGCTGGTGCTCGACGGCCGGCAGCACCGCTCGCCGCACGTGTGCCTGCCGGGAACCAGCGCACAGCCGCTGGTGGATTGCGCGCAGAGGCAGGACGCCGCGCGCACCTTCTTCGGCGCGGCGCAGGAGGCGTGGATCGATCAGCAATTGCAGGCGCGTCCCGCGAAATGGACGGTGCTGGGCCAACCCACGCTGCTCACACCCACCAACCGCGGCACGCGCGACGCGCCGGCGTACTGGATGGACGGCTGGGACGGCTACCCGGCGGCGCGCACGCGCCTGCTGGACGCGCTGGCGCGGCACCGGCCGTCGAACGTGGTCGTGGCGAGCGGCGACGTGCACGCCTTCTGGGCGGCCGACGTCGTGCGCGAGCCGGGCGGCCCGGCGGTGGCGAGCGAGTTCGTGGGCGGCGCGATCACGTCCGAAGGGCCGCGCGCGGAGACGGTCCAGCGCATGCTGGCCAACAACCCGCACCTGCGCTGGGGGCGCGCGGACCGCCGCGGCTACGCCGTGGCCGACATCGCCAGCGAGCGTTGCCGCGTCGAGTTCCGCGCCGTGGACGACGTGGCCGATGCCGCGTCACCCGTGCGACCCTTTCAGCGGTTCTCCGTGGCCGACGGCGTCGCGGGCGTGCGGGTCGAGGGCGCCTGAACGAGCGCGCGCCCTTGCCCGGGGGCGCGTCAGCTCTTCGGGATCGGCCGCGGCTTGCCGTCGTCGTCGATGGCGACGTAGGTGAGCGACGCCTGCGTCACCTTGACGAACTGCCCCTGCGCGCGAAAGCGCTCCGCGTAAACCTCCACGTCGACCGTGATCGAGGTGTTGCCGATCCGCGTGACGTGCGAGAAGAAGCTCAGGATGTCGCCCACGCGCACCGGCTGCTTGAAGATGAACTGGTTCACCGCCACGGTGGCCATTCGCCCCTGCACGTGCCGCGCCGGGATCACCGAGCCGGCCAGGTCCACCTGCGCCATGACCCAGCCGCCGAAGATGTCGCCGTTGCCGTTGGTGTCCGCCGGCATGGGGATGACCTTGAGAACCAGTTCCTTGTCCGAGGGCAATGGGGGCGGGGGCAGCTGGGCGATGGCGGACATGGGCACAATCCTCTCAAACAGTACCCACGGATTCTCCCCCATGCGCCGCGGCGGCGACCCATCACCTCCAGCACCCCTGCACACCGGCCCCCGGTCCGACTGGGCGACGCTCAAGCGCCTGTTCCCCTACCTGTGGCAATACAAGTGGCGCGTCGTGGCCGCGCTCGCCTTCATGGTGGGCGCCAAGCTGGCCAACGTGGGCGTGCCGCTGCTGCTCAAGGAGCTGGTGGACGCGATGGACGTCAAGGCCGGCACGGCCATGGCCATGATGGTGGTGCCGGCCGGTCTGTTGCTGGCCTACGGCCTGCTGCGGTTGTCGACGACCCTCTTCACCGAGCTGCGCGAGCTGGTCTTCGCCAAGGCCACGCAGGGCGCGGCGCGCGCCATCGCGCTGGAGACCTTCAAGCACCTGCATGCGCTGAGCCTGCGCTTCCACCTGGAGCGGCAGACCGGCGGCATGACGCGCGACATCGAGCGCGGCGTGCGCGGCATCGAGTCGCTGATTTCATATTCGCTCTACAGCATCGTTCCCACGATCATCGAGGTGACGCTGGTGCTCACGATCCTGGCGGTGAAGTTCGACGCGTGGTTCGCGTGGATCACCATCGGCGCGCTCGTCATCTACGTCACGTACACGGTGAGCGTGACCGAGTGGCGCACGAAGTTCCGCCGCGAGGCCAACGAATTCGATTCGGCCGCGCACACCAAGGCCATCGACTCGCTGCTGAATTACGAGACGGTCAAGTACTTCAACAACGAGGGCTCCGAGGCGCGACGTTACGACGAGAGCCTGGAGCGGCTGCGCCGCGCGCGCCTGAAGAGCCAGACCACGCTGTCGCTGCTGAACACGGGGCAGCAGCTTGTGATCGCCATCGGCCTGGTCGCCATGCTGTGGCGCGCCACGCAGGGCGTGATCGACGGGCGCATGACGCTGGGCGACCTTGTGATGGTCAACGCCTTCATGATCCAGCTGTACATCCCGCTGAACTTCCTCGGCGTGCTGTACCGCGAGATCAAGCAGAGCCTCACGGACCTGGACAAGATGTTCACGCTGATGGAGAAGGAGCGCGAGGTGGCGGACAAGCCCGACGCGCAGCCGCTGCCGGTGGCGGACTCGACGGTGCGCTTCGAGCATGTGAATTTCGCTTACGAGGCCGCGCGGCCGATCCTGCACGACGTGACCTTCGAGATCCCCGCCGGCAAGACGGTGGCGGTGGTGGGCCCGTCGGGCAGCGGCAAGTCCACGCTGGCGCGGCTGCTGTACCGCTTCTACGACGTGCAGCAAGGGCACGTCACCATCGGCGGCCACGACATCCGCGACGTGACGCAGGCAAGCGTGCGGCAGGCCATCGGCATCGTGCCGCAGGACACGGTGCTGTTCAACGACACCGTCGAATACAACATCGCGTACGGCCGACCCGGCTGCACGCACGACGAAGTGGTTGACGCCGCGCGTGCGGCCCGCATCCACGACTTCATCATGAGCACGCCGCGCGGTTACCAGACGATGGTGGGTGAGCGGGGCTTGAAGCTCTCCGGCGGCGAGAAGCAGCGCGTGGCGATTGCTCGCACGCTGCTCAAGGACCCGCCCATCCTGATCTTCGACGAGGCCACGAGCGCGCTGGACAGCGCCAACGAGCGCGCGATCCAGGCGGAGCTCAAGAGCGTGGCCGAGCACAAGACGACCCTCGTGATCGCGCATCGCTTGTCCACCGTGGTGGATGCGCACGAGATCCTCGTGATGGAACTGGGCCGCATCATCGAGCGCGGCACGCACCAGCAGCTGCTGGCGCGTGGCGGGCGCTATGCGGACATGTGGGCGTTGCAGCAGAGCGCCGAGGGCGAACTGCGCGCGGACGCCGCGGTGATGGCAAAGTAGGCAAGGAGGACCGATGAACCCAGGATTGACCCGCGTACTTTCTCCCCTCGTTTTCTGCGCTGCCCTGGTGGCGGGCTGCGGCGGAGGTGGGCCCGATGCCGAGCCGGTCGCCTCGACCGATGCCGTCTCGCGCATCAACGGCGCCTACGCGCCTGCGACCTACGTGTTCCGCAACCAGGGGGAGCTTTCCGCCGCCTGGTCGCCGGCGCCGCAGCTGGGGCAAACCACGACCGACTCGCCCACGTACGACTTCAGCACTTCGATGATCGTCGGCGTTTCGCTCGGCACCGGCATCCGCTGCTACATCCCCACCATCACGAAGGTCGTGCGCTCCGGCAACACGATGACGGTGTCGTGGAAATCGGGCGCGCCGAATGGCCCGACGACGCTGGCCTGCCTGCACTCGTGGCCGCTGAATGCATTCGTGTCGGTGCCGCAGCACTCGGGCACGGTGGAGTTCGTGCGCGTCGACTCCTAGGGCAACCCCGCTGCCGCGCGGGCGGGGGTGCGCGGATACTGGCCCGCGCATCAGCACCAGGAGATCCCAAGATGTACCCCCGACTCCTCGCCGCGCTCGGCATCGCCCTCTTTGCCGCCGCGCTCCCCGCCCACTCGCAGACGTGGCCCTCGAAGGGGTTGCGCATCGTCGTCCCGTTCGCGCCCGGCGGCTCGACGGACATCTTCGCGCGGCTGGTCGGCGACCGCCTCGCCACCGCGCTCGGCCAACCCGTCGTCATCGACAACCGCCCCGGCGCGGGCGGCAACATCGGTGCCGACGCCGTCGCGAAGTCCCCGCCCGACGGCTACACGCTGCTCATGGCCACCACCGGCGTGATGGCGATCAACGACTCGATGTACAAGAACCTGAGCTACGACCCGGCGAAAGACCTGAAGCCCGTGATCTACATCGCATCGATCACCAACGTGCTGGTCGTGCCCACCGACTCGCCGTTCAAGAGCGTGGCGGACGTCGTGGCAGCCGCGAAGGCGGCGCCCGCCAAGGTATCGTTCGCATCGTCGGGCTCCGGCTCGTCGACGCACATGTCGGCCGAGCTGTTCCGCCTGATGACTGGCACCGAGCTGCTGCACATCCCGTACAAGGGCAGCGGGCAGGCCATGCCGGACGTGATCTCGGGACGCGTGTCGATGATGTTCGAGAACATGCCGGGCGCCGTCGGCCACATCAAGGGTGGCAAGCTGCGTGTGCTGGCCGTCACCGGCACCCAGCGCACGCCCGCACTGCCCGACGTGAAGACGGTGGCCGAGTCCGGCGTGCCCGGTTACGAGTCGCTCTCCTGGAGCGGCATCGCGGCGCCTGCCGGCACGCCGCCCGAAGTGGTGGCGCGTCTCAACCGCGAGATCAACACGATCCTCGCGACGCCCGAGATGAAGCAGAAGCTCGCTGAGCAGGGCGCCGAGGCGGTGGGCGGCACGCCCGAAGCCTTCGCGGAGCACATCGCCAGGGAGCGGGCGAAGTGGTCCAAGGTCGTCCGCGAAGCCAACATCGTGGTGAACTAGGTGGCGTTCCTTTCCGCACGCGTCGAGCGGGCCCGCATCTCGGCATCCGCGGCGTCCGCGCAGCGCACGCGCGAGCTGCGTGCGGCGGGCGTGGACATCATCGGCCTATCGCAGGGCGAACCGGATTTCGCGACGCCGGACCACGTCATCGAAGCCGCTCACCGCGCGATGCGTGACGGGCAGACGCGCTATACGCCCGTGGACGGCACGCCGGAGCTGAAGGAGGCGATCGTCGCCAAGTTCCGGCGCGAGAACGGGCTCGCGTTCAAGCCGGAGAACATCTCCGCCAGCGCGGGCGGCAAGCAGGTGCTGTACAACGCGCTGATGGCCACCGTCGACGCAGGCGACGAAGTGATCATCCCCGCGCCTTCGTGGGTCGCGTACGCGATCATGACCGAGTTCGCCGAGGGCGTGCCCGTGTGGGTGCGCACCGGGCCCGCCAACGGGTTCAAGGTAACGCCCGCGCAGCTGCAAGAGGCGATCACGCCGCGCACGAAATGGCTGATGCTCAATTCACCCTCCAACCCGACGGGCGCGGTGTACACGGGCGATGAGCTGCGCGAACTCGCGGGCGTGCTGGAGCGGCATCCACACGTGTGGATCCTGGCGGACGACATGTACGAGCACATCGTGTTCGACGGGCGCCCGTTCGTTTCCTTCGCACAGGCTGCGCCGCAACTCGCGGACCGCACGCTCATCGTCAATGGCGCGTCCAAGACGTATGCGATGACGGGCTGGCGTCTCGGCTACGGCGCGGGACCCGCCAACCTCGTTCGCGCGATGGCGCGCATGCAGGCGCAGTGCTCCTTGAATCCTTCGTCCATCAGCCAGGCCGCGGCCGTTGCCGCACTCAACGGGCCACAGGACATCGTTGCGCAGCGCTGCACCGAGTTCCAGCTGCGGCGCGACAAGGTGTTGCCGTTGCTCGAAGCAATCCCCGGCCTCTCTTGCACCCGGCCCGATGGCGCGTTCTACATCTACATCTCCTGCGCCGGCTGGATCGGGCGGCGCACGCCGAACGGGCAGGAGCTGAAGACCGATGTGGACGTCGGCGCGTACCTGCTCGAATCCGGCGTGGCCGTGCCGGAGGGCACGGGCTATGGGTTGTCGCCGTATTTCCGCGTCTCGTTCGCCACGTCGCTGGACAAGCTGGTGGAGGCGTGCCGCCGCATCGATGGTGCTGCGCGAAAGCTGGAGTGACCGCATGAAACTCAAGGGCTCGTGCCATTGCGCCAAGGTCAAGTTCACCCTCGACTCGGATGAACCGGTGCCGTTCATGCGCTGCTACTGCACGGTCTGCCGCAAGACGGCCGGTACTGGCGGCTATGCCATCAACCTTGGCGGCGTCGCGCGCAGCATGAAGGTCATGGGCAAGAAGTTCCTGGGCATCTATCGCGCGCGCTTGCCGAAAGAAGGAGGCAAGGGCACGCATCTCAGCCCGGCTCGCCGCTACTTCTGCACGGGTTGCGGCAGCGCGTTGTGGGTGTGGGACCCGCGGTGGCCCGAGCTCGTGCACCCGCACGCCGGCGCGATCGACACCCCGCTGCCGGTCCCGCTGGAGAACGTGCACTGCCTCGTCGGCTCCAAGGCGCCTTGGGTCAAGGTGGAAGGCAATCCGGGCGACCCGCGCTTCGACCACTACCCGAGCATGTCGCTCGCGCAGTGGCACGAGGACCATGGTTTTGGAAAGGACTCGCGATGACGAATGCGGTTCTTCTGGTGGTCGATGTCCAGGTCGGCGTGGTCGCAACCGCGTGGGAGCGCGACCGTGTCGTGAACAACGTGGCGCTGGCTGTGCGCCGCGCGCGCGAAGCCGGCGTGCCGGTCATCTGGGTGCAGCACGAGGACGACGATCTCAGGCGCGGCTCTCCCGAATGGGAGTGGGTGCCCGAACTGCAGCCGGCACCCGGGGAAGCGCGGATCTACAAACAGCACAACTCCGCTTTCGAAGACACCGAGCTGCCCGCGTTGCTGGAGAAGCTCGACGTGGCCCGGATCTTCCTTGCCGGCGCGGCAACGAACTGGTGCATCCGCGCCACGGCCTACGGTGCGCTGGAGAGAGGCTTCGACCTCACGCTGGTCAGCGACGCCCACACCACGCGAGACCTCGACCTCGGCAAGGGACGGGTGCTGGAGGCGCGATCGTTCGTCGACGACCTGAACACGGCGATGAAGTGGCTCTCCTACCCGGGCCGCGTGAACTCCGTCGCGACTGCTGCTGAAGCGGCGTTTCGCGCGTAGCCGTGTCCGATGCTAGAACCACTTCCGCGCCCTGGGTGGCGTTGGTGGCTACAGCGAAAGCTTTGTCGAGCGCTACCTGTTGCCCATAATCTACCCACCCGGCCTGACGCGCGATGTGCAGTTGATCCTGGCGGCCGTTGTCATCACCCTCAATGCAGCGATCTATGGCTATCTCCTCCTGCGCCACAAGCGCCGCGGCCGCTGACCCGGCAGGGCGCCGATGAACACGCTGCGTTTCAACGTGTTCGGCCGCATCTACGCCATCCAGCGCGAAGGCACGCAGTGGCAGGCCTACGCGATCGGCGCGGACGGCAAGCGCAGCCCGGCCGGCTTCGTCGTGCCGGACTTCATCGAGGAAGGCGAGATCGAGCAGTTCCTGTTCGACCTGTTCCACGAGAGTGCAACGCCGGGCAATGGCGACGTGCGACGGATCGCGTGACCCTGCCGCATGGCTGAATTCCTCATCGAACTCCTGCTGGAATTCTTCGGCGAGTTCCTTCTTGGCGCGGTGATCGAACTCCTTGCAGAGGTCGGCCTTCATGCTTTCAAGCGGCCCTTCCAGGAGAAGCCCAGCCGCCTCTTCGCCTGGATCGGCTACATCGTGCTCGGGGCGGCCGCAGGGGGCTTGAGCCTGCTCGTGTTCCCCGAGCTGTTCATGCGCACGCATGCGGGCCGCATCGGCTACCTGCTGCTGGCGCCTGTCGCAGTGGGCCTGACGATGTGCCTGGTGGGGGCGCTGCGCGAGCGCAAGCGCCAGGAACTGATACGGCTCGACAAGTTCGGCTACGGCTACCTGTTCGCGCTGTCGCTCGCGGCCGTGCGTTTCGCGTTCGGGCAATGAGGGCATCGATGGCACCGCTTCACCACATCTCGCTCGGCGTGGCCGACCTCGACCGCGCCGGACGCTTCTACGACGCTGCGCTCGCGCCGCTGGGATTCGTGCGCGTGTGGACCGTGGCCACGGGCGTCGGGTACGGCCCACCGGGCGGTGGCGACAAGCTGGCGCTGAAGCTGCGCCCCGGGCGAACACCTCATTCGGATGACGGTTTCCATGCGGCGTTCGCCGCGCCGTCCCGCGAAGCTGTCGTGAACTTCCACGCCGCGGCACTTGCGCATGGCGGCCGCGACAACGGCGAGCCCCGGTTGCGCGAGCACTACGGCCCGCATTACTTCGCCGCGTTCGTCTTCGACCCCGACGGGCACGCCATCGAGGCGGTGCTCAACACGGCACCACAGCAGGACCTGTGCACGACGCTGGCCGCGCTCGAGGCGCAAATCCACCACCCCGGCCAACTGTGCACGGTCGCACGGCTGGAAGAAGTGTTGCATCCCGACTTCCACGAGATCGGCCGCTCCGGCATCGCCTACTCGCGGCAGCATGTCCTCGAGTACCTGTCCGGCCGGGCATCTATCCATGAAGTGCGCGCCATCAACCACAAGGTCGAGCTCGTCTGCGACTCGGTCGCGCTGCTGCACTTCGACACCGACGAATCCGGGCCGGACGGTACTCGCACGAGAGCCGCGAAGCGGTGTTCGCTCTGGCAGCGCAGCCCCGCCGGATGGCAGCTGAGGTACCACCACGCCACAGCCGTGGATGCGATCGCCTTTGCGAGGCCCTGATGTGCTGTGGAAGATAGATCGATTTTGATCTATCATGAAGCTTGATGACAGGCAAGGAGGTCATCGCGAGGCTCAAGGCGGCTGGGTGGAAGCTCGACCGCATCCATGGCAGCCACCACATCATGGTGAAGGGTGCCCAGGCCGTGCCGGTGCCAGTGCATGGCTCGCGAGACATCGGAGTCGGCCTGCTCGCGCTCATCCAGCGCCAGTCGGGTTTCAAGTTGAAGTGAAGTGAGGCATTACCGTGGAAATCCGCTACCCCGCCACCGTGGAGCAACAGGAAGACGACAGTTTTCTTGTGCAGTTTGTCGACCTTCCGGACACATTCACGGAAGGTCAGACGAGGGAAGAGGCGCTTTTCAATGCGGGGGAAGTGCTCTCGGCGATGCTGGCCTGGCGCCTTGACGAGGCAAAGGACGTTCCTGCGCCGAGCCAGAAGGTGAAGGGTGCCCAGTACATCGCGCCGGATGCAAAGACACAAGCGGCGATGTTGCTGCGCCTTGCACGCGGGGAACGCAGCTTGTCGGAGCTTGCCCGCGCACTGGAGACCTCGTGGCCGGCTGTGAAACGGCTGGAGGATCCGACCCATTGGCCGTCGCTCAAGACACTCGACCGCGCTGCCGCTGCACTGGGCAAGAGGTTGGTTCTCGTGCTCGAGTAGATGAAACCGCGCATCACGCTCATCACCCTGGGTGTGTCCGACCTCGGGCGTTCGGTGGCGTTCTATCGCGACGGCTTGGGGCTCGCGACGCAGGGCATCGTCGGCAAGGAGTTCGAGAACGGCGCGGTCGCCTTCTTCGACCTCGACGGCGGCTTGCGGCTGGCACTCTGGCCACGCACCAGCCTCGCGAAAGACGCGGGCGTGGCCTTGGGCCCGCAAAGCGCCACGGAGTTCTCGCTCGCGCACAACGTGCGCACGAAAGAGCAGGTGGACGAGGTGATGGAAGAAGCGAAACGCGCCGGTGCCCGCATCGCCAAGCCTGCGCAGGACACGTTCTGGGGCGGCTACGCTGGGTACTTCCAGGACCCCGACGGCCACCTGTGGGAGGTCGCCTGGAACCCGCAGATGCTGCCGGCGGACCCGTGAGAGCGGCCGCGCTGCTGCTCGCTGCAGCGCTCTGCGCCTGCAGCGCCGAGCGCAAGCTGGAGCCGCTGCCGCCCGCCGACCGCATCGTCATCACGCAGTACGGCAAGCCCGAACCGGGCGGGGAGCTCACGGACGCGCAAGCGGTGCAACGTGCGTGGACGCTCGCCAATGCGCTGCGGCAGACGGCATGGGCCGCGGAGAAGGTGGAGCACAGCTCGTGCGGCACCGTGGTTCTGACCTTCCGCGCCCAAGGCAAGCCGGTGGGCTACCTCGCCATCGACGGCGAGCGATTTTTCACGAACGCGCCCGACGGCGAAGTGGTGCAGCCCGCCAACCCTGCCAGAATGGACGAGTTCCTCGCCCTGCTGCCGCGGTGGTACGAGCGCAGCAAGTGCGTGGGTTGACGCCATGCCCATCGAGATCGACCACCTCATCGTTCCCGCGCGCGACCGTGTCGCGTCGGCGAAGCGCCTCGCGCAGATCCTGGGCGTGCCTTGGGCCGAAACCGGTGTCGGCCCGTTCTCGCCGGTGTTCGTGAGCGACGGACTCACGCTCGACTTCGACCAGCACGACACGGGCTTTCCCGTCCTGCACTACTGCTTTCGCGTGGACGACGAAGCGTTCGACGTCATCCTCGCGCGCCTGAAGCAACTCGAGATTCCTTATCGCAGCCTGCCGCACGGCCCCGCCGACATGCAGGTGAACACGGCCTACGGCGGCCGCATGGTCTACTGGGGCGAGCCGGACGGGCACGTCTGGGAGGCGCTCACCGCCAGCTACGCACGCCAGCCGCAGCCATGAGCCTCACGTCGCGGCTCTGCGCAGTCTTGCTGGGCTTGGCGTGCCTGTGTGCGCAGGCCCAGGAGAAGGACCCGTTCGCGGCCTACGGTTGCAACCCCGGCGACCGCGACTGCCGCGTGCGCGTGATCCACGAACACCGCGCGCACAAGGCGCAGACATGGGCGGCCGACCGCGCGCGGCCCTTGATCGAGCGCGTGCGTGCCGCACCCGACGTGCTGCTCGAGTACATGCTGCTGGAGAACATCGTCCAGGGCTTCCCCGAGAAGCCGCGCGCTCCCGCCGCGGACGCCGCCTTCATGCGCGACCTTCAGGACGCCGTGCGCGAGTTGCCGCCGCAGGTGGTGCAGGCGCTCGACGCGAAGCTCTTCGGCATCTTCCTCGTCGGCGACCTCGGCGGCACGGGCTTCGCGGACATCGTGTTCAACGCCGACGGCACGCCGGCGGGCGGGCTCGTGCTGCTGGATGCCGAGCTGCTCGCGCGCCACACGGCCAACGCGTGGGCCACCTGGAAGGAGAACACGCCCTTCAAGCCCGCCCCCGCATGGCAGCTGAAGGCGCGCATCGCGGAAGACGGCGCGGACGACCGCAAGGGCGCCATCCAGTACATCCTGCTGCACGAGCTCGGCCACGTCCTGTCGATGGGCAGCGACGCGCACCCGCCGTTCTGGAAGCCGGCGCGCGAAGCGCATGCGGACCGCGCGTGGCCGTTCTTCGACCTCACGTGGACGGTGGACCGCCGCGCCAACGACTACCGCCCCTATGGCGGGCACGACTTTGCGCAGCGCCAGCGCCTCGTGTACTACCTCGGCGCGAAACTGGAAGCGTCGGAGATGAAGGCCACCTACGACGCGCTGGAGAACACGAACTTCCCGACGCTTTACGCCGCCACGCGCCCCGCCGACGACTTCGCCGAAGCCTTCGCCAAGTACGTGCACGTGCGGCTGATGAAGCGGCCGTGGGAGATCACGCTGTCGCTCGACGGCGTGCCGGTAAAGACGGTGAAGCCGTGCTGGGGCACGCCTCGATGCGCGGCGAAGGAGGCCTATCTCGAGCGCCTGCTGCGGCCCCCCGAATAAAATGGGCCCCTATGCTCGACATCAACCTGCTGCGCAAGGACCTCGACTCGGTGGTCGCGCGCCTCAACACGAGGAGGTCGCCCCAGGAGTACCTGGACGTGGCGGCCTTCCGCGCGCTCGAAGCCGAGCGCAAGACCATCCAGACCCGCACCGAAGAGCTGCAGGCGCAGCGCAACTCCCTCTCCAGGCAGATCGGCCAGCTCAAGGCCAAGGGCCAGAGCGCCGACGAGGTGATGGCGCAGGTCGCGAAGCTGAAGACCGAGCTGGAGCAATCCGCCGCGCGGCTGGACCAGATCCTGCCCGAGATGGAGAAGCTGCTGCTGGCCGTGCCCAACCTGCCGCACGAGAGCGTGCCCGTGGGCGAGGACGAAAAGGGCAACGTGGAAGTGCGCAAGTGGGGCGAGCCGCGCAAGTTCGATTTCGCGGTGAAGGACCACGTGGACATCGGCACGCCGCTGGGCCTGGACTTCGAGCTGGGCGTGAAGCTTGCCGGCGCGCGCTTCACGGTGATGAAGGGCCAGGTCGCGCGCCTGCATCGCGCGCTCGCGCAGTTCATGCTGGACGTGCAGACGCAGGAGCACGGTTATACCGAGTGCTACACGCCCTACATCGCCAACGAGGACACGCTGCGCGGCACGGGCCAGCTGCCGAAGTTCGAGGAAGACCTGTTCGCCGTGAGCAAGGGCGGGCAAAGCGGCCTGGGCGATGAGGAGAAGAAGGCGCTGTACCTCATCCCCACGAGCGAAGTGACGCTCACGAACTTCGTGCGCGGCGAGGTGGTCGCCGAGTCGCAGCTGCCGCTCAAGCTGACGGCCCACACGCCTTGCTTCCGCTCGGAGGCGGGCAGCGGCGGCAAGGACATCCGCGGCATGATCCGCCAGCACCAGTTCGACAAAGTCGAGATGGTGCGCATCACGCATCCCGACAAGAGCTACGAGGCGCTCGACGAGATGGTGACCAATGCCGAGGCCGTGCTGCGGAAGCTGGGCCTGCCGTACCGCGTGGTGCTGCTGTGCACCGGCGACATGGGCTTTGGCGCCGCGAAAACCTATGACCTCGAGGTGTGGCTGCCCGCGCAGGACACGTATCGCGAGATCAGCTCCGTGTCGAACTGCGAGGCCTTCCAGGCGCGCCGGTTGCAGGCGCGGTTCAAGAACGCGCAGGGCAAGAACGAGCTCGTCCACACGCTCAACGGTTCCGGTCTCGCCGTGGGCCGCACGCTCGTGGCCGTGCTGGAGAACTACCAGAACGCCGACGGCTCCGTGACGGTGCCCGAGGCGCTGCGGCCCTACATGGGCGGGCTCACCCAGCTGGGTTAACGCGCCGCGAGGCCGCGGCCGATCTCCAGCAGCAGCTTCGACATTGCGGCGGCCGGCGGCGTGGGCGGCGAGTCGGCCCGCATGTAGAGGCCCGTCGTCATCGAGGGCACGCGCTCCGCGATCCGGATCTCCTGCAAGGCCTTGCCGGACTGCGGCAGCGCCAGGATGCGGCGCGAGGCGATGGCCAGCATGTCCGACGTGGCGAGCAGCGCCACCAGCACGTTCAGCGACTCGCACTGGATCATCTCGCGCGCGCCCGCCAGCCCGAGGCCCGCCAGCATGCGATCGTGCACGGGGCGCGGTTCGAAGCTCACCCAATGCGCTTCCGCCAGTTGCTGCGCCGTCGCGGCGCCCGCGAGCGGGTGGCCGCGCCGCGACACGACGATCTGCTCGTTGTGGAACACGGGGCGGAACTTCAACGCGGGTTCGGCCTGGTGACCCGGCAGGCGCGGCCCCACCATCAGGTCGAGCGTCTCGTCGCGCACCAGCGGGATGAGCACGTGCGCGAAGCCCTCGATCAGCCGCACTTCCACGCGCGGGTACTGCTGGTGGAAGCGCGACACCGCGGCGGGCACCACAAGCGCCGCGGCCAGCGGCCCGAAGCCGATGGAAAGCTGGCCGGTGCGCTCGCCCGTCAGGTGCACGAGCTCCTGGCGCGCTTTCTCCAGCTCCGTATGCGCGGCGCGTGCGCGCGCGTAGAACGCGCGGCCATAGCGCGTGAGCCCCACGCCGCGCGGGCCGCGTTGCAGCAGCGGTGCGTTGAGCTCCGCCTCGAGCGCGCCGAGGCTCTTGGTCAGGCCCGGCTGCGAGACGCCGAGAGCGCGCGCGGCGGCGGAGATGCTGCCGGCATCCACGACAGCGACGAAATCGCGAACCTGGTTGAGCCGCATGACATAGCTCCCGGTTATGGCTGCAATGCCGCGTGCATCTTACGCATGGGGGCGCGATCTGCTCAACTCGGCCCGTCGGCTGCCCCTGCCGCGGCCGCGAGGAGCGAAGCGATGCGTGCCTTGTTCACCCGTTGGCTACCTGCGTTGGCCTGCACCGCGCTGTGCGCCATGGCGCTTGCGAACGATTACCCCACGCGTCCCGTGACGGCGGTGCCCGCTTTCCCGCCGGGCACGCCCAACGACTTCATCATGCGGCTGGTGGGCGAGAAGTTCGCCGCCGAATTCAAGCAGCCCCTCATCGTCGACAACAAGCCCGGCGCGGGCGGCAATGTGGCCGCCGAAGCCGTCTCGCGCGCCGCACCCGACGGCTACACCTTGCTCGCGACCGTCGACACGGTCGTCACCGCGAACCCCTCGCTGTACAAGACGAACTTCAGCGCGGACACCGACCTCGCGCCCGTGCTGTACCTCGCGAATGCGGCGCAGACGCTCGTGTGCAACCCGTCGGTGCCGGTGAAGTCCGTGGGCGACCTCGTTGCCCTGGCGCGCGCGCAGCGCATGTCGTATGCGTCGGGCGGGCACGGCGTGCCGGGGCATCTCGCCGCGGAGCTCTTTGCCGCCGCGACCGGCGTGCAGATGACGCATGTGCCGTATCGCGGGCCCGGCCCGGCGGCGCAGGACGTGATGGCCGGCGTGGTGCCATGCGGCTTCCTCGCCACCGCCGTCGTGATGCCGCACGTCAAGGCCGGCAAGCTGCAGGCGCTGGCGGTGACCTCCGCGCGCCGCTCGCCGATCGCACCCGATGTGCCCACCATGGCCGAAGCGGGCATCGCCAACTACGAAGTTTCGTTCGGCGAGGTGCTGCTGGCGCCCAAGGGCACGCCGCCGCAAGTGATCCGCCAGCTCAACACCGCGATCGGCCGCGTGCTGCAGCAGCCGGACGTGCGCGAGAAGATGCTGGCCGCGGACCTGGAGTTCGTGCCGAACACGCCGGAGCAGGCGGCGGCGCGGCTGAAGCAGGAACGGCAGCGCTGGAAGCAGGTGATCGAACGGCTGGGCCTGCGGGCGGACGGCTGACTGCGCTAGAATACCGGGCTTCGCACCACGCGAACCGAATCAGGAGCGGTGGCAGAGTGGTCGAATGCGCCGGACTCGAAATCCGGTATACGGTTTCACCGTATCGAGGGTTCGAATCCCTCCTGCTCCGCCAGAAAAACGGGTACTTTGAAAGGGGAAACCTCTAGCTCGAAGCCCCTCATTGTGCCAATTACCTCTCCGTTACCTCCGCCGACTGCGCACTGCGTTTGACGGGTACGGTTTTTATGCACCCCAAAAAGTGCGGCGCAATCCAGGTCGCTCGGGCAATGAGGTGCAGTCCCGAAATGTTCGGTCGCATCCAGTAGCGCATCTCAGAATTGTCGAAGGCTCTTGTCGAAGCGAGTCTTCTTTTCGTCGCACATCCACCGCGCGAGAGCGCGGCCGGACGCGCTGGAGCTGTTCGTGAGACCTCCGCCGACGTTTACCCCTCGGCGGTCCTGCATTGTGATGACTCCCTTCTCGCAGTCGGTGACGAGCACGAACGAGGTCCTTTCGACGCCAGCCGGCCCGCCCATCAGAATCGGAGAGGCTCGCACGTTCCCGTTATGCCTGATGTTCGCTGGGTCGTAGCAGATGTGCTGCATCGTGCCGGCTTCTTCGTGGCACGTGACGGGCCGAGCGAACGTGTGGCCGGTTGCAAGAAGAGAGACAACCACGAAGGCTGTATGTGTGCGAGTCATTGCATTCCTCCCTGATCAAGCTTTAGGGTCAGAGTGTCAGCGTACCGGCATGCCAGCGTGAAGGCAAGGGACTGTGCGCCATGGGAGATACCGTTGGACGACACGCGCCGCTTGCCACGCACCGAGCGGGGCCCCGTGGACCGCTCCCACGGCCTGTGCACCTGCAGCGCCGCTCGCACTGCGTCAGTTCGGCGGCTGTCACTCGCCATCAGTTTGCTTGCCATTGTCAGGGGCTGGCAGCGCTCGCGCGGAACGGGGCCGCACCGGCGGCTGCAGCGTGGCACTTTCACGGATCATCTTGAGCGCGGATAGGCACGCTAGCGCCGCCCTCTGCGCCTTCAGTGCTCCCGTGAGCAGCTTGTCGCTCGCATCCAGTTTCCGACTGTCACCCGCAACGTTCATGGCGTCCACAATCAATCTCCGAAACAGCGCATCGAGGATGATGTAGTGCTTCCCGAGTTCCTCGGCGGACAACTCGTCGCCGGCAGTGGCGCTCGCAACGTTCACGAGAGCCGCAAGTCTTTCCCTCTGCGCGTCCAGCGATACGCCGTTGCTGCACAGCGCCTCAGCGAACTTGATAGCGTACTCATCGGCATCCATCCACCCCTCGCGCTCAGCGAGAGCCGCTACCGTTTGCACGCCTGCCAGCCGCACTTGGGCCGGCTCTGAGAAAGCGTCAGGCATTTGCATCCACCTTTCCCGGAATGGTGACGGAGGGGTACGGACGCCCAATCCGTATGGGCTCCCTCGTTCCGACTTGTGTGCCCACACACTCCTTTGCTTGCTTCAAAGGATGCACGGGGGGGTCCGTACGTGTCCGTACGGCTCCGGCCGCTTCGCGCAGAGATGCACGGCGCTCCAAGAAGTCGCGTAGGCTGGCGCTCGTAAAGTGCCATCGCTTGCGCCCAGCGCTGTCCTTTCGACTTTCGAGCCCGAGTGTGCGAAGCAGTGAGGCTAGCCGAGATATGGCAGCGGGGTTTCCGTCCAGAGCTGCGAAGTCATTTGCCTTCTTGGCAATCTCTGTGAGGGGGAATCCCTGTAGGTCGGAGGCGTAGGTCTCCGCAAGCCCCATGAGCGCCTCGATGATTCCATCCTCCATCGGGTCCGACTCGCGTCGGTCGTTACGGCAACGCGCCCACTGTGCAAACGCCGTCGCGTCCGCGACCTGATCGATCCACCAACGTGCGCCAGCTTGAAAGAGGCGCACCGCCTCGCCCCACAGCTGTGGGGCTGCCGCTGCGAGGTTAGCCAAGTCGATCGGATTCGTCTCTGTTGCAAGCGTCCGCACCGGCCAGAACCGCCGCATCAGTGCCCCGCTCGGATCGTGCAGGTACTCGCTCCGGTTTGTTGTCGCTGCCAGAACAAAGCGGCGGGGGACAGTCACAGGCAGCGGCGCATAGGGCCGGCGCACTGTGTCCTCTTGCCGTGTAATGCTTGCCTTCAGTGCCTCTACGTCGGCGGCACGCCTGATGCCCGCAAGTTCGGCAATCTCCACGATCCACCGGCCGCCAGTCGCCTCCACGACAGACTGAGGATTACTCAGGTCGCCCACGGAGTCAGAGAACAGTCCCGGCAACACTGCATCAGCGAGCACGCGAAAAAAGCTAGATTTACCGCCGCCTCCGCTGCCCTCCAGCACTAACACCGTGTCATGTTTGCAGCCAGGCGTGAATACGCGCGCCACTGAGCCGACGAAGAACGCGCGCCCCGCCGCACTAACGTACTCGACGGAGCCGGCATCGTCTGCCATCGCGTGATCCACCAACACCCGAGCCAACCGCTCCTGTCCGTCCCACGCAGAGAAGTGGCTCCGCTTGTCTGAACAGCTTTCCCCGATTTTTAAGTGGATTCCGTGCGGGTTGCCAACGGTGCAGAGATGTCCACGGCGGCGGGCGTCGCTTGCGACGAACGCACGACGCGGTG
>NZ_JACORU010000017.1 GCF_014297445.1 Ramlibacter albus | reverse complement strand
GCAAGCGCCGGTGCGGGCGGCAGTGGCGGCGGCGTTGGTGCCGGTGCCGGCGGCGGCGCCAGTGCAGGTGTTGGCGGTGGAGTTGGCGGTGGAGTTGGCGGCGGTGTCGGCGGTGGCGCCGGCGCCGGCGGCAGCGCGAGTGCGGGCACGTCCGGCGGGCCTGGCGGCAGCGGCAGCGGCAGTGCCAGCGCGAACGGCGGCGGCCCCGGCGGCGCTCCGGCAGGCAACGCCGGCGGCAACGGCGGTGCGAACGTCGGCACCGGCAACAACGGCAACGGCGTCGGCAACACCGGACTCGGCAACCAGGGCAACGGCCCGAATGCTTCGACAGCAGGCAACGCCTGCTGCGGCGGTGGCGTCAACGGCAACGTGGGCGGCAACGTCGGCGGCAACGTGGGTGCGAGCACCGGCAGCACCGGCGTGAGCGTGGGCACCGGCACGAGCGGCACGGTCGGCGCGACCGTGGGCACGACCGGCTCCACCGGCACGACGGCAGCGACTGGCGGCACGGCCACGAGCGGCACCGTGGGCACGACGGGTACGGTGGGCACGGTGGGCACCACGGGTACGGTTGGAACGACCGGCACCGTGGGCGTGACCGGCCCGGCGGTGGGCGTGGGTGTCACGGGCCCGGTGGGCACGGTTGGCGTGACGGGGCCGGTGGGCGCCATCGGCACGACGACCGGTGGTGGCGTCGCGACGTCGGGCACCGTTGGCGGCGGCTCGGTCGGCACGACCGGTATCGCCGGCGGCGCGGTCGCGGGCGGCACCGGCACGGTGGCCGGCGGCACCGGCAGCAGCGCGATGGGCGCCGCGGCCATGGGCCCGGGCTCGACCGACATGGGCGGCACGGGCGCCAACGCGGGCACGAGCGGCAACAACGGCGGCTCGCCTTCCGCAGTTGCCGGCACGAAGGCCCGCAAGGCCAAGCGCGACCGCGGTTGATCGCATCGCGAGCCAAGGAAAAAGCCGCCCGAGGGCGGCTTTTTCATGAGCGCCGAGGCGCTTAAACCGTCACGGCCTTCGCCACGTCCGCGTACTCCTCGATCTGGTCGAAGTTCATGTAGCGGTACACGCGCGCCGCATCCTTGTTGATGACGCCCATGTCCACGTGGTACTCGTCCACCGTCGGAATGCGGCCCAGCTTCGACGCGATCGCCGCGAGCTCCGCGGAGGCCAGGAACACGTTGGTGTTCTTGCCCAGCCGGTTCGGGAAGTTGCGAGTGGAGGTGGACACCACCGTCGCGCCTTCACGCACCTGCGCCTGGTTGCCCATGCACAGCGAGCAGCCCGGCATCTCGGTGCGCGCACCGGCCGTGCCGAACACGCCGTAGTGGCCTTCCTTGGTGAGCTCGCTCGCGTCCATCTTGGTCGGCGGCGCCACCCACAGCTTCACCGGGATGTCGCGCTTGCCTTCCAGCAGCGTCGAGGCCGCACGGAAGTGGCCGATGTTGGTCATGCACGAACCGATGAACACCTCGTCGATCTTCGTGTTCTGCACTTCCGACAGCGGCTTCACGTCGTCCGGATCGTTCGGGCAGCACAGCAGCGGCTCCTTGATGTCGGCCAGGTCGATCTCGATGACGGCAGCGTACTCGGCGTCCTTGTCGGCTTCGAGCAGTTGCGGGTTCGCGATCCACGCTTCGACGGCCTTGATGCGGCGCTCGAGCGAACGCTTGTCCTCGTAGCCGTTGGCGATCATGTTCTTCATCAGCACCACGTTGCTCTTGAGGTACTCGATGACGGGTTCCTTGTCGAGCTTGACCGTGCAGCCGCCGGCGGAGCGCTCGGCCGATGCGTCGGACAGTTCGAACGCCTGCTCCACCTTCAGCGTCGGCAGGCCCTCGATCTCGAGGATGCGGCCGGAGAAGATGTTCTTCTTGCCCTGCTTCGCAACGGTCAGCAGGCCCTGCTTGATCGCGTAGTAGGGAATGGCGTGCACGAGGTCGCGCAGCGTGATGCCGGGCTGCATCTGGCCCTTGAAGCGCACCAGCACCGACTCGGGCATGTCCAGCGGCATGACGCCGGTGGCGGCCGCGAACGCGACGAGGCCGGAACCCGCGGGGAAGGAGATGCCGATGGGGAAGCGCGTGTGCGAGTCGCCGCCCGTGCCCACGGTGTCGGGAAGCAGCAGGCGGTTGAGCCACGAGTGGATCACGCCATCGCCGGGGCGCAGCGCCACGCCGCCGCGGTTGCTGATGAACTGCGGCAGTTCGCGGTGCGTCAGCACGTCCACCGGCTTCGGGTAGGCCGCGGTGTGGCAGAACGACTGCATCACCATGTCGGAGCTGAAGCCGAGGCACGCGAGGTCCTTCAGTTCGTCGCGCGTCATCGGGCCCGTGGTGTCCTGCGAACCCACGGTCGTCATGCGCGGCTCGCAGTACGTGCCGGGGCGCACGCCCTGGCCATCCGGCAGGCCACAGGCGCGGCCAACCATCTTCTGCGCGAGCGTGAAGCCCTTGTTCGAAGCAGCGGGCGGTTGCGGCAGGCGGAAGGTCCTGGACGCGGGCAGGCCCAGGAACTCGCGCGCCTTCGCGGTGAGCGAGCGGCCGATGATCAGGTTGATGCGGCCGCCGGCGCGCACTTCGTCGAGGATGACGTCGCTCTTGAGCGCGAACTTCTCCAGCACTTCGCCATTGCGCTCGATCTTGCCCTCGTACGGGTAGATGTCGAGTACGTCGCCCATGTTGAACTTCGACACTTCCACCTCGATGGGCAGCGCGCCGGAGTCTTCCTGCGTGTTGAAGAAGATCGGGGCGATCTTGCCGCCGAGCGTGACGCCGCCGAAGCGCTTGTTCGGCACGAACGGGATGTCCTGGCCCGTGGCCCAGATCACGCTGTTGGTCGCCGACTTGCGCGAGGAGCCGGTGCCCACCACGTCGCCGACGTAGGCCACCTGGTGGCCCTTGGCCTTGAGCTCCTCGATGAACTTCATCGGGCCGCGCTTGCCGTCTTCCTCCGGCTTGAAGTCGGCGCCAGGGCGCGTGTTCTTCAGCATCGCCAGCGTGTGCAGCGGGATGTCGGGGCGGCTCCACGCATCGGGCGCGGGCGACAGGTCGTCCGTGTTGGTTTCGCCGGGGACCTTGAAGACGGTGACGGTGATCTTCTTCGCGACTTCGGGGCGGCTGGTGAACCACTCGGCATCAGCCCAGCTCTGGATCACCTGCTTCGCGTAGGCATTGCCGGCTTTCGCCTTCTCGGCCACGTCATGGAAGTAGTCGAACATCAGCAGCGTCTTCTTCAGGCCGTCGGCCGCGACCTGCGCCACTTCCTTGTCGTCCAGCAGGTCGATCAGCGGCTTGACGTTGTAGCCGCCGACCATGGTGCCGAGCAGCTCCGTGGCCTTGGCCTTGGAGATCGCCTTGACGGGGAAGTCACCGTGCGCAACCGCGGCGAGGAAGCTCGCCTTGACCTTGGCGGCATCGTCCACGCCCGGGGGCACGCGATGGGTGAGCAAGTCCAGCAGGAACGCCTCCTCCTTGGAGGGGGCTGCCTTCAGCAGCTCGATGACTTCGGCGGTCTGCTTCGCATTGAGCGGCAGGGGCGGGATGCCCAGCGCGGCGCGCTCGGCGACATGTTCGACATAGGCTTGCAGCATGGCTCTCTCTCCGGGGTGATTCACAAATACGTCAGTTCGTGCCGCTCTTCGGCTTGTCCTGCTGCAGCAGGTCCACCGGCGGCTTCGTCTTCATTTCTTCCGCGAACTTTTCCTGTTCGGGGCTCTTGCAGTCGTCGGCGAGGCGCTGGCCCAGCTTCTGGCTCATGAGCATCGACTTGTTGCCCAGCTGCAGCATCATGGCGCCGCGGACCGGGTCTTCGAGGCGGATCGCGCCCGTCTTGCTTTCCACCGGGTGCATGACGAAGCGGTTGAGCTTGTTGGACACCAGGAAGAAGCCGTCGCGCCGCAAGGCGCGCACCTTGATGTTGGCGCCGAGCTCGCACGGGAATTCGCCCACATGGACTCGCTTGGCGACTTCGAGTTCCGCTTCGCTGAGCTTGATGGCGGGGTCGGGCTCTTCCAGCGGCGTGGCTTCCTCGCGGGCCTTGATCTCTTCTTCGGTGGGCTTCTTCGGCGCGGCGGGCTTTTTCGCCGCGGGCTTGGCGGCGGGTTTTGCCGCCGGCTTTTGCGTTGCAGTGGCTTGCGCGAGCGCCAGCGCGGGTGCGGCGGCGATGAGCAGCATGGCGATGAGGGACTTCAACTCTGTCTCCGGGATTGTTTGTGACTTCAATGGCGCGCGGCTTCGAACCAGCCTTGCGCCTCCGTAGGCAGCCGCCTCCCGGTCTGGTGCGCCCTCTCCAGCACCTGCCAGTAGTAACGGTAGCTTGCCCGGTCCTCCAGTTTGCCTGCGTGCTGGATCGGCGCCCAGTCGGCGGCCAATGCCTTCACGAGGATCGTTGTTGCGTTCTCGATGTCCTGCTCGGTGGGCGCCATCACTTCCAGGATCGGGCGGATCTGGTCGGGGTGGATGCTCCACGCGCGCGTGAAGCCGAACTCGCGGTTCGCGCGCGTCACCGCGCGCTTGAGCGCCGCGGTGTCCTTGAATTCCGTGATGACGGAGTGCGACGGCACCTTGCCGTGCGCGTGGCAGGCCGATGCGATCTCCAGCTTGGCGCGCACCACGAGCGGGTGCGTGAACTGGCCGTCGATGCCCATGCCCTCGGACGGGATGGCGCCGCCATGTGCCGACACGAAGTCCATCAGCCCGAAGCTGAGCGACTGCACGCGCGGATGCGAAGCGATGTCGAAGGCGCGGTGCACCGCCGCCGGCGACTCGATCAGCACCTGCAACGGCAGATCGGGCGAGCCCGCGGCGTCGATCGCACGGGCTGCGTGCTCGACGTCGGCAAGCGACTCGCACTTGGGCAGCATCACGTGCGCGAGCTTCGCGCCGGCCTTGCGGACGATGGTCGCGATGTCGGCCTCGAAGGCGGGATGGTCCACCGGATGGATGCGCACGGCGACGCGTGCACCTTCAGCTGCGCCGAGCGCGAGCTCGGTGACCAGCGCCGCGTGCTCCGCCTCGCCGCCCACCGGCGCGCCGTCCTCGCAGTCCAGCGACACGTCGAAGACGCACGCGCCGAACTCCTGCATCATCTCGGCCTGCAGCTGCAGGCTCTTGCGCATCCGCACCTCGACGCCGCTGTAGTGGTCGCACACCGGCAGCGTGCCGGTGCGCGCCTGCGCGCCGAGGAGGACTTCTCTCGGATGCTTCACGTCGACCTTCAGAGGAGGTGGGCGACGCCCTGCTGCTCTTCCTGCAGCTCCTTGAGCGTGAGGTTGATGCGCTCCTGGCTGAACTCGTCGATCGGCAGGCCGTCGACCACGGTGTACTCGCCGTTGGCGGTGGTGACCGGGAAGCCGAACATCGTGTCCTTGGGGATGCCGTACTGGCCGTCCGACGGGATGCCCATCGTGACCCACTTGCTGCCCGTGCCCAGCGCCCAGTCGCGCATGTGGTCGATGGCGGCGTTGGCAGCCGATGCGGCGGACGACAGGCCGCGCGCCTCGATGATGGCCGCGCCGCGCTTGCCGACGGTGGGCAGGAACACGTCCTTGTTCCACGCCTGGTCGTTGATCATGTCCTTGACCGGCTTGCCGTTCACCGTGGCGAAGCGGTAGTCGGCATACATGGTGGGCGAGTGGTTGCCCCAGACGACCATCTTCTCGATGTCGCCCACCGCAGTGCCGGTCTTGGCCGCGATCTGCGACAGGGCCCGGTTGTGGTCCAGGCGCAGCATGGCGGTGAAGTTCTTGCGCGGCAGGCTGGGCGCGCTCTTCATCGCGATGTACGCGTTGGTGTTGGCCGGGTTGCCGACCACCAGCACCTTGACGTTGCGCGAGGCGACCTTGTCGAGGGCCTTGCCCTGGGCCGTGAAGATCTGGGCGTTGGCGGCCAGCAGGTCCTTGCGCTCCATGCCGGGGCCGCGGGGGCGGGCGCCGACCAGCAGCGCGTAGTCGGTGTCCTTGAAGGCGTTCATCGGGTCGCTGTGGGCCTCCATGCCGGCCAGCAGCGGGAACGCGCAGTCCTCCAGCTCCATCATCACGCCCTTGAGGGCCTTCTGGGCCTTCTCGTCCGGGATCTCCAGCAGCTGCAGGATCACGGGCTGGTCCTTGCCCAGCATCTCGCCGCTGGCGATGCGGAACAGCAGGGCGTAACCGATCTGGCCGGCGGCGCCGGTGACGGCGACTCGGACGGGCTTCTTGCTCATGGAAATTCTCCGGAGATTTGCGTGTGTGGGAGCCGACGAGTTTACTCGGGTGAACCCCTAGCAGTCAATTTGTCTTATGTCTTATATAAGAGATATGATGGGGCCGGAGACAAGCATGGAAGAAACCCAGGCCACGCCGGCGTTCAGCCCGCTGTACCAGCAGATCAAGGGGCTCATCCTGCAAAGCCTGCAGGCGGGCGAATGGAAGCCGGGCGAAGCCATCCCCAGCGAGATGGAGCTGGCCGCGCGCTACCGCGTGAGCCAGGGCACCGTGCGCAAGGCGATCGACGAACTCGCGGCCGAGAACCTCGTCGTGCGCCGCCAGGGCAAGGGCACGTTCGTCGCCACGCACGCCGAGCAGCACGTGCAGTACCGCTTCCTCAAGCTGATGCCCGACAGCGGCGACCGCGACAGCGAAGGGCCCGCGCAGCGCAACATCCTCGAGTGCCGGCGCGTGCGCGCGTCCGCCGAGATCGCGCGCGCGCTCGCGCTGCGCTCGGGCGACGCCGTCGTGCAGGTGCGCCGCACGCTTTCGTTCGGCGGCGAGCCGACCATCCTGGAGGACTTCTGGCTGCCCGGCAACGCCTTCAAGGGGCTGACGGCGGAGCAGATGGCCGACTACCACGGCCCCACCTACGCCATGTTCGAGCTGGACTTCGGCGTGCGCATGGTGCGCGCGGAGGAGAAGATCCGCGCGATCGCGGCCGACGAGGAGGCCGCGCAGCTGCTGCAAGTGCCCAAAGGCACGCCGCTGCTCTCGGTCGAGCGCATCGCGTATACCTACAACGATGTACCGATGGAGCTGCGCCGCGGGCTCTATCGCACCGACACGCACCACTACCACAACGACCTGAGCTGAGCTCGATCAAAAAGCGGCGGCGGGGGTGGAATGTGAAACCCCGGTGTCAGGTTGTTGCGTTGCAATAGAATTTTGGGTTGTCCGCACATCCAAAGAAACCCCAAGACCGCCCATGACGCCCCAGCCCAAGCCGCGGCCCGAGTTCCGCAACATCCACGCGCTCTCGGACCTGCCCACCTACCGACTGCCCGTCGCGGGGATCGTGTCGATCCTGCATCGGATCAGCGGCGTGCTCATGTTCCTGCTGATGCCGTTCATCATCTGGATGTTCGACGCGTCCGTCTCCTCCGAAATCTCGTTCGCGAAATTCAAGGCCGCCTTCAACAGCGGCCTTGGTTTCGTTCCGGGCTTCCTCGTGAAACTGGTGGTGCTGGGCCTGATCTGGGCCTACCTGCACCACTTCATCGCGGGCCTGCGCCACCTGTGGATGGACGTGAGCCACAAGGCCGTGTCCAAGCAGTTCGGCGCGTCGTCCGCCACGTTCACGCTCGCCGCGAGCATCCTGCTGACGCTGGTGCTGGGCGCCAAGCTGTTCGGCCTGTACTGAGCCCGGAGGAGAAGAACAATGGCAGTCAATTACGGTTCCCAGCGCGTCGTCGTCGGCGCGCACTACGGCGTGCGCGACTGGCTCGCGCAGCGCGTCACCGCGGCCCTCATGGCGCTCTTCACGTTGGTCGTGCTGGCCCGCCTGGTCTTCACGAGCGGCCCCATCGGCTACGACAAGTGGGCCGGGCTTTTCGCGAACCAGGCCATGAAGGCGCTGACCTTCGTGACCATCGTCGCCCTGCTCTACCACGTGTGGGTGGGCATGCGCGACGTGTGGATGGACTACATCAAGCCCGTGGGGCTGCGCCTCGTGCTGCAGATCCTGACCATCGTGTACCTCGTCGGCTGCGCCGGCTGGGCGATCCAGGTGCTGTGGAGGGTCTGACGAAATGACATATACCAACAAGAACATCACCACCCGCAAGTTCGACGTCGTGATCGTCGGCGCCGGCGGCTCCGGCATGCGCGCGTCGCTGCAGCTTTCGCTCGCGGGCCTGAACGTCGCGGTCCTCTCGAAGGTGTTCCCCACCCGCTCGCACACCGTCGCGGCGCAGGGCGGCATCGGCGCCTCGCTCGGCAACATGAGCGAGGACAACTGGCACTACCACTTCTACGACACGGTCAAGGGCTCGGACTGGCTGGGCGACCAGGACGCCATCGAGTTCATGTGCCGCGAAGCACCGAAGGTGGTGTACGAGCTCGAGCACTTCGGCATGCCGTTCGACCGCAACCCCGACGGCACGATCTACCAGCGCCCGTTCGGCGGCCACACGGCCAACTACGGCGAGAAGCCGGTGCAGCGCGCTTGCGCCGCCGCCGACCGCACCGGCCACGCGATGCTGCACACGCTGTACCAGCAGAACGTCAAGGCCAAGACCTCGTTCTTCGTCGAGTGGATGGCGCTGGACCTGATCCGCGACGCGGAGGGCGACGTTGTCGGCGTGACCGCGCTGGAGATGGAAACCGGCGACCTGCACGTGCTGCACGCCAAGACCGTGCTGCTGGCCACCGGCGGCGCGGGCCGCATCTTCCAGGCGTCCACCAACGCGTTCATCAACACGGGTGACGGCCTGGGCATGGCCGCGCGTTCGGGCATCCCGCTGGAAGACATGGAGTTCTGGCAGTTCCACCCCACCGGCGTGGCCGGCGCGGGCGTGCTGCTCACCGAGGGCTGCCGCGGCGAAGGCGCGATCCTGCTCAATAGCAACGGCGAGCGCTTCATGGAGCGCTACGCGCCCACGCTGAAGGACCTGGCGCCGCGCGACTTCGTCTCGCGCTCGATGGACCAGGAGATCAAGGAAGGGCGCGGCTGCGGTCCGAACAAGGACTACGTGCTGCTCAAGCTCGACCACCTCGGCGCCGAGACCATCCACAAGCGCCTGCCCTCGGTGTACGAGATCGGCGTGAACTTCGCGAACGTCGACATCACGAAGGAGCCAATCCCCGTGGTGCCGACGATCCACTACCAGATGGGCGGCATCCCGACCAACATCAACGGCCAGGTCGTCATCCAGAAGGGCGGCGAGGACAACAGCGTGGTCAACGGCCTGTACGCGGTGGGCGAATGCTCCTGCGTGTCGGTTCACGGCGCCAACCGCCTGGGCACCAACTCGCTGCTGGACCTGCTGGTGTTCGGCAAGGCCGCCGGCAACCACATCGTGGAATTCGCCAGCCGCAGCAAGTCGCACAAGGACCTGCCCGCCAACGCCGCGGACCGGACGCTGGAGCGCCTCAATCGCCTCGAAGCTGCCAGCAGCGGCGAGTACGCGCAGGACGTCGCCAACGACATCCGCTCGGCGATGCAGCTGCACGCGGGCGTGTTCCGTACGCAGGCCAGCATGGACGAAGGCGTGAAGAAGATCGCCGCCATCCGCTCGCGCGTCGACGCGATCGGCCTGAAGGACAAGAGCCGCGTGTTCAACACGGCCCGCGTCGAGGCCCTCGAAGTGGAAAACCTGATCGAGGCCGCGCAGGCGACCATCGAGTCCGCCGCCGCCCGCAAGGAATGCCGCGGCGCCCACACGGTGAGCGACTACGAGAAGCCCGCGGACGACCCCATCGCGCCGCTCGGCCGCGACGACGCCAACTGGATGAAGCACTCGCTGTGGTACAGCGAAGGCAACCGCCTGGCCTACAAGCCCGTCAAGCTCAAGCCCCTGACGGTGGACACGGTGCCGCCCAAGGTTCGCACCTTCTGATTACGTAGTCACGCGGACCGGCGAACCACCTACATTCAAAGAGACGGAATACGAAATGAAGCGCACCTTCCAGATCTACCGCTACGACCCCGACAAGGACGCCAAGCCCTACATGCAGACGGTGGAGGTCGAGCTCGAAGGCAACGAGCGCATGCTGCTCGACGCCCTGATGAAGCTCAAGGCGCAGGACCCCACCATCTCGTTCCGCCGCTCGTGCCGCGAAGGCGTGTGCGGCTCGGACGCCATGAACATCAACGGCAAGAACGGCCTGGCCTGCCTGACCAACCTGCGCCAGCTGGGCGACAAGCCGATCGTGCTCAAGCCCCTGCCCGGCCTGCCCGTCATCCGCGACCTGATCGTGGACATGACGCAGTTCTTCAAGCAGTACCACTCGATCAAGCCCTACCTCGTCAACGAGACGATCCCGCCCGAGAAGGAGCGCCTGCAGTCGCCGGAAGAGCGTGAAGAGCTCAACGGCCTGTACGAGTGCATCCTGTGCGCGAGCTGCTCGACGAGCTGCCCGAGCTTCTGGTGGAACCCCGACAAGTTCGTCGGCCCCGCCGGCCTGCTGCAGGCCTACCGCTTCATTGCCGACAGCCGCGACCAGGCGACCGGCGAGCGCCTCGACAACCTCGAGGACCCGTACCGTCTGTTCCGCTGCCACACCATCATGAACTGCGTGGACGTGTGCCCGAAGGGACTGAACCCGACGATGGCGATCGGCAAGATCAAGGAATTGATGGTCCGCCGCGCGGTCTGACAGGAATCAAATGGACGAAGACCTGCTCGACGCAAGATCGCTCTCGAAGCTGCGCTGGCGCTGCCGCCGCGGGCTGCTGGAGAACGACCTGTTGATCGAGCGGTTCTTCGAGAAGTACGAGACGAGCCTCACCGTCTCGCAGGCGCGCGGGATGAGCGAGCTGATGGAGCTGGCCGACAACGACCTGCTCGACCTGCTGCTGCGCCGCAAGGAGGAAGCGGAACTCCCGCTTTCTCCCGAAACGAGGAAAGTGCTCGAGATGCTGCGGGTCCCCCGCCCCTGACTGTTTTTTAGGACGCAACCATGAAACTCGCCGACAACAAAGCCACCCTGTCGTTCTCCAACGGCAGCCCCAGCGTCGAGCTACCGGTCTATTCGGGCAGCATCGGGCCGGATGTGATCGACATCCGCAAGCTTTACGCGCAGACCGGGATGTTCACGTACGACCCGGGCTTCATGTCGACGGCGGCCTGCCAGTCCGCCATCACCTACATCGACGGCGACAAGGGCGAGCTGCTGTACCGCGGCTACCCGATCGAGCAGCTGGCCACCAACTGCGACTTCCTCGAGACCTGCCACCTGCTGCTGTACGGCGAGCTGCCGAACGTGGACCAGAAGAAGAAGTTCAACCGCCTCGTCACCACCCACACGATGGTGAATGAGCAGATGCAGTTCTTCCTGCGCGGCTTCCGCCGCGACGCGCACCCCATGGCGGTGATGACGGGCCTCGTGGGCGCTCTGTCGGCCTTCTATCACGACAGCACCGACATCAACAACCCCGAGCACCGCGAGATCTCCGCGATCCGCCTGATCGCCAAGATGCCCACGCTCGTGGCGATGGCGTACAAGTACAGCGCCGGCCAGCCGTACATGTACCCCAAGAACGACCTGAGCTACACCGCGAACTTCATGCGCATGATGTTCGCGACGCCGTGCGAGGAGTACGAGCCCAACGACGTGCTGGTGCGCGCGCTGGACCGCATCTTCATCCTGCACGCCGACCACGAGCAGAACGCGTCCACCTCCACGGTGCGCCTGTGCGGCTCGTCGGGCACCAACCCGTTCGCGGCGATCGCGGCCGGCGTGGCCTGCCTGTGGGGCCCGGCGCACGGCGGCGCCAACGAAGCGGCGCTGAACATGCTGGAGGACATCCAGCAGATGGGCGGCGTCGCCAAGATCGGCGAGTTCGTCGCGAAGGTGAAGGACAAGAACAGCGGCATCAAGCTGATGGGCTTCGGCCACCGCGTGTACAAGAACTACGACCCGCGCGCCAAGCTGATGCAGGAGACCTGCAAGGAAGTGCTCGGCGAGCTTGGCCTGCAGAACGACCCGCTGTTCAAGCTGGCGATGGCGCTGGAGAAGATCGCGCTGGAAGACGAGTACTTCGTGTCGCGCAAGCTCTATCCGAACGTCGACTTCTATTCCGGCATCGTGCAGCGAGCCATCGGTATCCCCGTTTCGCTGTTCACCGCCATCTTCGCGCTCGCGCGCACGGTGGGCTGGATCGCGCAGCTGAACGAGATGATCGGCGACCCCGAGTACAAGATCGGCCGCCCGCGCCAGCTGTTCACCGGCTCGCCGCGCCGCGAGGTCAAGCCGATCGAGCAGCGCTAGCGCACGGCACCCGGCAGCGCCGGGTCCTCCCTCTTCCAATGCCCGCACCCGCGGGCATTGTCATTTTTACTGTCATGCCTTGGTCTAGTGGACACCGCAAGTGCCCTCCTGAATCATCGCGGCCAAGTGTGGCTGACACGAATCATGTTCACCGACACCAGCCCGATGTTCAACCCCGACCGAGAGGACAGGACTCTTGTTGTTCAGCGCGACCTCCGCGAGCCCCGGCCGGCTGCCTGCCCGCCGTACCGCAGTGCAAGCGGCCGTGGCCTGCATGCTGCTCGCGTGGTGCGCCGGCGTCGGTGCCGGCGAAACCGATGAACCCGAAGGGATCGTCCTCAAGCTGAGCGCCGCCTTGCATGCGGCGCGCCCGGTTTCCCTCCGCAAGCCCGTCTCTGCCCCCGAGCCCTCCAGCGCCTGCCGCGCCGGCGCCGCGGAAGGCAGCGTCGCGCTGCACCAGATCGTCGAACGCGCGCGGCAGGCCAACCCCGACGCGGAGCGCGCCAGGGCCCAGGTCCGCAAGGCCCGCGCCGATATCGAAACCGCCGAGTCCGCGTATTCGCCCCAGTTGCGCGTGAGCGCCAGCAGCGGTTCGTCGGGGTCCGCGCACAACGGCCTCGCCTCCGCCGCGAACGCGCAACTCTCCAAGCTCCTGCACGATTTCGGCAAGACGGACAGCCTCGTGGAGGAGGCCCGCAAGCGCGAGGAAGCGCGCGTCATGGAGCATGCGGACGTGCTCGATCGCATCACGCTCGACGTGGTCGAAGCGTGGCTGGGTGCGTGGCGGCAGTCCGAGCTGGCGCGGCTGCACGTCGAAGCCGCCGCGGGGCTGGAGGAGGCGGTGCGCATCATCCACCTGCGCGCGCAGGCCGGGCTGGCCGCCACCGGGGACGTCGAGCTCGCGCAAGCCCGGCTTGCGCAGGTGCGGGCCGCGGGGCTCGCGGCGTGCACGCAGCGCGAGCAGTTCCTGTCGCGCCTGTCGCTGCTGTCCGGCACAGCCGTCACCGACGCTGTGTTCGCCATGCCCTCGGCGCTGCAGGGCAACGGGCCGGCGGCGCCCTGGGATCCCTCGGCCCTGCCCGGCGTGCGACAGGCCGAGGCCGAGCACCGCGCCGCCGTCCACCACGTCCAGAGCCTGCGCGCTTCGCGCTGGCCTTCCGTGTACCTGCAGGCTTCGCGCACGGCCACCGGCGGGCGGGGTGCGGCGGAATCGTCCGGCGGCGTCAACCTCGTGCTCAACGTCGACGTCCTCGAGGGCGGGCGCGAGTCCCGGGTCGAGTCCGCCAGCGCCGACGCGCAGTCGGCGCTCGCGCGTGTGGCATCCATCCGCGAAGCGGCGCAGGACCTGTTTCGCCGCACGCGCACGGAACTCGAAGGCGTCGAGCTGCGGCTGCCCCTGCTGCGCTCGCAGGCGCTGAGCACCGCTTCGACGCGCCGCATCTTCCTCGAGCAGTTCCTCGCCGGCCGCCGCCAGGTGCTCGACCTGCTGAACACCCACCAGGAGGTTCTTGGCGCGGAGGTGGCTGCCGCCTCGCTGGAGTTCGACCGCGCGGTGCTCATGGCAAGGCTGCAAGGCCTCTACGGCGGCCTGGCCGAATCGATCACGCCCGCGCCGCCCGAGGCGCAGACCGCGCTGAACTGGAAACCCTGATGGACGACGCACGCGCCGACGAATTCCTCGCACCCCACCGGCCGAACTGGCTCCTCGCGGAGTACCTGCGGCACTGGCCCAGCCTCGTGCACCAGTCCGTCGGCGCGTTCGCGACCAACTGCCTGGCGCTCGCGGGCTCGCTGTTCTCCATGCAGATGTTCGACCGCGTCATCCCGGCGCAGTCGCTGCCCACGCTGTGGATGCTGGCGCTCGGCGTGCTCGTGGCGGTCGGCTTCAGCCTGCTGATCAAGCTGGCGCGCACCCACAGCGCCGACCAGTCCGGCAAGAAGACCGACCTCGCGATCTCGAGCCACATCTACTCGCATGCGCTGGCGCTGCGCCTGGACGCGCGGCCGCGCTCGACCGGCAGCTTCATGGCGCAGCTGCGCGAGATCGATGCGATCCGCGAGCTGGTCACCTCCACGAGCACGGTGGCGGTCATCGACATCCCGTTCGCGGCCGTGTTCGTGTTCATCCTCTACCTCATCGGCGGTCCCGCCGTGGCGCTGGTCGCTTTGTGCGCCATTCCGCTGGTCGCCGTGCCCGGCATCATCGCGCAGTGGCCCATGGCGCGCCTGGCGCGCGCCGGCAGCAGGACGTCCGCCTTGCGCAACGCGGTGCTCGTCGAGTCCATCGAAGGCATCGAGGACATCAAGGCGCTGCGCGCGCAGGAGCGCTTCGAGTCCCTGTGGAACGCGTGCAATGCCGACTGCGCGCAGAACACGCTGCGCTCCCGCTTCCTCGCATCGGGGCTGCTCGCCTGGACACAGGAAACGCAGCAGCTCGTCTGGCTCGGCATCATGGTCACGGGTGCCTACCAGGTGATGGGCTCCTCGATGACCACCGGCGCCCTGACGGCGTGCTCGATCCTGGGCAGCCGCGCCATCTCGCCATTCGCGCAGCTGGGCGTCGTGTTCGGCCGCTGGCAGCAGGCGCGTGTCGCGAAGGAATGCCTCGACGACCTGATGCGCCGCCCCGTCGATGCCGCCGCACGCTCCGGGCAGGCCGCGCGCGACCGTGTCGAAGGGGCCCTCGGCGCGGCCGGCCTGGAGTTCCGCTACGTGCCCGACGCGCCGCCGGTGCTTGCCATCGACAAGCTGGAGATCCGCGCCGGCGAGAAGGTTGCGCTGGTCGGCCAGGTCGGCGCGGGCAAGAGCACGCTGCTGCGCGTGCTGTCCGGGCTGCTGCAGCCCACGCGCGGCGCGATGGCGCTGGACGGCACCGACTACAAGGCCATCCGGCCGGCCGACCTGCGGCGGCACATCGCCTACATGTCGCAGGAGTCGCGGCTCTTCTACGGCACCATCCGCGACAACCTCGCGCTGGGCCGTGCCGACGCAACGGACGAGGAGATGCTCGCCGCATTGCGCCTTGCGGGCGCGGAGCAGATGGCGGCAGCCGGCGCGCGCACCCTCGACATCCCCATCTTCGAAGGCGGCCAGGGCATGTCGAGCGGCCAGCGCCAGTTCGTGCTGCTCGCGCGCACGCTCATCTCGCAGCCGCAGGTGCTGATGCTCGACGAGCCGACCTCCAACATGGACGAGGCTGCGGAGACACTCGCCATCGCGCGCATCCGCGAGTGGGTCCAGCCCCGCACGCTCGTGCTGGTCACCCACCGCGTGGCTGCCCTGCAGGTGGTCGACCGCATCTGCGTCGTCGACGGCGGCCGCATCGTGCTGGACGGCGCGCGCGACCACGTGCTCGCGCTGCTCTCCGGCAAGGCCCGCCCGCCTGCCGCCCAGGCGTCACCTGCCGATCCCGCTGCCGCACGGCCGCCCCGGGTGCTGCAGCCGCCGCGCCCCCCGGTGGCCGCCCCCCACCTGCCGGAGTGACCGCCGTGACCGCCCTTTCGACCCTGCGCCACGTCGCGCCCGTGCGCGAATCATCCTGGAGTGCCGCCGTCATCTGGCTCGCGCTGGCCGCGCTGCTCGCGCTCCTCGCGTGGGCGCATGGCGCCGAGCTCGACGAAGTCGTCGTCGGTGCCGGCAAGGTCGTGCCCACTTCGCGCGAGCAGGTCATCCAGAGTCTCGAAGGCGGCATCGTCGCGCGACTGCACGCCGCCGAGGGCGACATCGTCCAGCGCGGCCAGCCGCTCGCCGACCTCGACAAGACGCGCGCGACTTCCGCGGCCGGCGAGGGCGCGGCGCGGCTGCGCTCCCTGCGCGCGCAGGTCGCCCGGCTGGTCGCCGAGGTGGGCAATGCCAAGCCCTCCTTCCCGGAGGATGTGCAAGCCGACCCGGTCCTCGTGCAGCGCGAGCTTGCGTTGCTGGGCGCGCGCCGCTCCGCGCTCGGCGCCACGCTCGAAGCCATCGAGCACTCCAGCCGCAGCATGCGCGACGAGCTTGCCGTCACCGAGCCGCTGGTCGCCAAGGGCGCTGCCGGCCAGCTCGAAGTGGTGCGGCTGCGCCGCGGCCTCTCCGAGCTGGACGCGAAGGCGGTGGAAGCGCGCAACCAGTTCACCGTGAAGGCGCGCGAGGAGCTCGCCAAGGCTTCGGCCGAACTCGAAAGCCTCTCGCACCTGCAGGTCGCCCGGGCCGACAGCGTGGCACGCACCACGCTCGTCTCGCCCGTGCGCGGCGTCGTGAAGGACGTGCAGATCACCACCGTCGACGGCGTGCTCGCGCCCGGCGGCAAGCTCATGGAGATCGTGCCGCTGGACGACCAGCTGCGCATCGAAGTGCGGGTCGACCCGCGCGACATCGCGCACGTGCGCCCCGGGCTCGCCACTTCCGTCAAGTTCAGCGCGTACGACTACAGCGTCCACGGTTCGATGCAAGGCGTCGTCTCGCAGGTTTCGCCGGACACGCTGCAGGACGAGATCCACCGCGAGCGCTACTACTACCGCGTCTGGGTCAAGACCGATGCCGCGAGCCTCGTCTCGCGCAAGAGCGGCGCCGCCTTGCCGCTGGTGCCCGGAATGATGGCCACGGTCGACATCCACACCGGCCAGAAGACGGTCATGCAGTACCTGCTCAAGCCATTCAACCACGCCCGGGAAGCCATGCGGGAGCGTTGACCCCGGCCGCGCGACCCAGCCCCCAGAAACCAAGGAAAACAGGGAACCCTCATGAAGACAAAAATCCTTTCCAAGGCCACCCAGGATGGCCGGCTCCAGAGTTCGGCCGCCGTCGAGCGTGCGGCTTCCGCCGACGTCACCGTGCAAGACGCCGATCGCCTGAACCTGCATTCGCCGCAGGCCGCGCTCGTCGCGCGCAAGCGGGTCGTGGCCTCGCTCTCGCTGGAGTTCGAGGACGGGCAGTCGGTGGTGTTCGACGGTTTCTATGCCGCGCAGGAAACGGCGCCCACGCTGGTGGTCAGCACCGGCGACGTTTCGGAGATCTTCGTCGGGGGCGAGCATGCGGCGGCCCCGGCGGCGAATGGGGACGTGACGCCAACCGCGGTGACGCCCCTGACCGAAGGCCCCATTGCCGGGTCGCCCGATTCGCTCGACGAGCCGGCTGCGCAGGTGGCGCCGGCCGGCCTTGGCGAGCTGGTGCCAGCCAGCCTTCCCCCTGCGCCCGCCGGCGCCCCGGAGACGGTGACGGACGAACACGCCGAGTCGGGCGACAAGGCCGATTTCCTCATGGCCTTCCCGGCTTTCATCCCGCAGTTCTTCGCGGCTGCTGCCATGGGCTCCGGCGCCGCAGCGGGGGCAGGCGGCTCTTCGGGGGGCGGGTCGCAGGCGGGCGGCTCGCCTGCCGCGACGCTCACGATCAGCGAGATCTCCACGGACACGGGCATCAGCACCGCGGACCACATCACCAGCGACACCACCTTGAGCGTCCGGGGCACCGCCACGGGGCTGGTGGATGGGCAGCGCGTGCAGGTGAGCTCCGACGGCGGCCTGACATGGGCGGACGCCAGGCTGCTGGACAACGGCGACTGGGTCTTCGACGATCCGGTCGAGCATACGGGCAGCTTCACTTACCAGGCGCGCATCGTCGACGGCGACACCATCGTCCTGGAGTCGACCACCAACCTGGCGGTCACGGTGGACACGCATGCGTCCGGTGCGAGCGACGGGGTCTCGCTCGCCGTCACCGGCGTCACCGACGACGCGGCGCCGCGCTCCGGGCGCGTCGCGGTCGATGCGTTCACGAACGACACGTCACCCACGCTGTCGCTCGCCCTCACCGGCACCCTCGCCGCCGATGAAGTCATCGGCGTCTACCGAGACGGTGTGCGCGTGGGCACGGCCACCTTCGCGGACGGCGCGTGGAGCTTCACGGACACCGGCGTTGCGGACGGGCCGCACAGCTACGAAGCGCGAGTCGAAGACGTCGCCGGCAATTTCGGCGCAACCAGCGAGTCGTATGCGTTCAAGGTCGACACGCGTGTTTCGGGCACCGCTGACGGCGTCGCAGTCGGTATCGCGACGGTTGTCGAGACCGCCACGGATGGCACGGCGAACGACACGTCGGCCAAGGTCGGTGGCACCCTGACCGGCCAGCTGGCGCCCGACGAGTTCGTCACCGTCTACCGCGACGGCGTGGCCGTCGGGACGGCGACGCTCTCCGGCGGCACGTGGCAGTACGCGGACACCGCCGTTCCGAAGGGCGACCACGTCTACATGGCGCGCGTCGAGGACGGCGCCGGCAACGAGGGCGCCGGCAGCGACAACTTTGCGGTGAAGCTGGATGGCGGCACCAGCGGCACCGGCGGCCCCGGGCCGGGTGGAGGCGGCAATTTGCCGGGCCCCGGCGGCCCCGGCGGCCCCGGCGGTCCCGGCGGCCCTAGCGGCCCTAGCGGCCCCCCCAATGTCATCGATCCGGCCAAGCCGGTGGCCATCACGTCCATCAGCGTCGATACCGGTACGAGCGCCAGCGACTTCATCACCAGCGACACCACGCTGACCGTCAGCGGCACGCTCGAGCCCCTCAACGGCGGCCGCAGGCTCCAGGTCAGCTCCGATGGAACCACCTGGTCGGACGTCGCCGTGCGCGAGGGCGCCACCACGTGGTCCTATGTGGACACCACGACCCACACCAGCAACTTCACCTACTTCGTGCAGGTGGTCGACGGCACGGCGGTGCAGCACAGCGACCAGCGGGCCGTCACGATCGACATCACGCCGCCCGGCAACGCCGAGACCGTGAGCATCACGGGCATCAGCGAAGACACCGGCACCCCGGGCGACTTCCGCACCACGGACACGACGCTGACGGTGAGCGGCACGCACACGCTCGCGCCCGGCAGCCGCATCCAGGTGTCCAACGACGAAGGCGTTACCTGGGTGGATGCCAGCCTTGCAGGCTCCAACTGGAGCTATGCCGACCCGGACATCCACGGCAGGAGCTTCACCTACGCGACGCGCGTGGTGGATGTCGCGGGCAATGTGGGCTCGCAGTTCGCCAGCCGCTATGTCGTCATCGAAGGTGCATCCCCGACGCCTGCACCCCTTCCACCGGGTGAGCCGCCCTCTGCTCCGCCTCCGCCTGCGCCTGCGCCGCCGGCGGAGCCGCCCTCTGCCCCGCCTCCTGCGCCTGCGCCGCCGGCTGAGCCGCCTTCGCCTCCGCCCCCGCCCCCGCCTCCGGCGCCCGCGCCCGCGCCCGCGCCTGAAGCGCACGCGCTCGCGATCACCGCCATCACGGACGACACGGGCGTCAGCGCCAGCGACTTCATCACCAGCGACACCACGCTGACCGTCGGTGGCACGCTGCCTGCCCTCACTGCGAAGCAGAAGCTGCAGCTGAGCACCGACGGCACCACGTGGATGGATGTCGCCGTCGCCGACGGCGGCACCACGTGGAGCTTCGTCGACACGACCCCCCACACGGCCAGCTTCACCTACTCGGTGCAGGTGGTCGAAGCGACCGCTGGCGAAGAGACCATCGTCAAGGCCAGTGCGCACCAGGACGTCGTCATCGACACCACGCCGCCCGACGCGAGCGACACGCTGGCCATCACGGCCATCAGCGACGACACCGGCACCCCCGGTGACTTCCGCACCACCGACACGAGCCTCACGCTCAGCGGCACCGTCACCGCGGGCAACCAGGTGCAGGTCTCCAGCGACGGCGGCGGCACGTGGGCTTACGCCACGGTGGCCGGCTCGACGTGGTCCTATGTCGACCCGGCCACGCACACCAGCAACTTCACTTACACGGCAAGGCTTGTCGACACCGCCGGCAACCAGGGCACGCAATCCGCCAGCCGCGACGTCATCATCGAGTCTGCCGCTCCGCCTCCGCCTCCGCCGGCGCCACCTCCGGCACCTGCACCGCAGCTCGCGATCACCGGCATCACGGACGACACGGGCGTCAGCGCCAGCGACTTCATCACCAGCGACACCACGCTGACCGTCAGCGGGACGCTTCCCGCCCTCACCGGCACGCAGAAGCTTCAGCTGAGCACCGACGGCACCACCTGGCAGGACATCACCGTTGCCGACGGCGCCACCACGTGGAGCTTCGACGACACCACCGCCCACACGGCCAACTTCACCTACTCGGTGCAGGTGGTCGACGGCACCACCGTCAAGTCCAGCGCGCACCAGGACGTCGTCATCGACACCACGCCGCCCGATGCGAGCGACACGCTGGCCATCACGGCCATCAGCGACGACACCGGCACCCCCGGTGACTTCCGCACCACCGACACGAGCCTCACGCTCAGCGGCACCGTCACCGCGGGCAACCAGGTGCAGGTCTCCAGCGACGGCGGCGGCACGTGGGCTTACGCCACGGTGGCCGGCTCGACGTGGTCCTATGTCGACCCGGCCACGCACACCAGCAACTTCACTTACACGGCAAGGCTTGTCGACACCGCCGGCAACCAGGGCACGCAATCCGCCAGCCGCGACGTCATCATCGAGTCTGCCGCTCCGCCTCCGCCTCCGCCGGCGCCACCTCCGGCACCTGCACCGCAGCTCGCGATCACCGGCATCACGGACGACACGGGCGTCAGCGCCAGCGACTTCATCACCAGCGACACCACGCTGACCGTCGGTGGCACGCTGCCTGCCCTCACTGCGAAGCAGAGGCTGCAGCTGAGCACCGACGGCACCACGTGGATGGATGTCACCGTCGCCGACGGCGGCACCACGTGGAGCTTCGTCGACACGACCCCCCACACGGCCAGCTTCACCTACTCGGTGCAGGTGGTCGAAGCGACCGCTGGCGAAGAGACCATCGTCAAGGCCAGTGTGCACCAGGACGTAGTTGTCGACACCACGCCGCCCGACGCGAGTGACACCTTGGCCATCACGGCCATCACCGACGACACCGGCACCCCCGGTGACTTCCGCACCTCCGACACCAGCCTCACGCTCAGTGGCACCGTCACCGCGGGCAACCAGGTGCAGGTCTCCAGCGACGGCGGCACCACGTGGGCTTACGCCACCGTCACGGGCTCGACCTGGACCTATGCGGACCCGGCCACGCACACCGGCAACTTCACCTACACGGCGAGACTTGCCGACACCGCCGGCAACGTGGGCACGCAGGTTGTCACGCAGGCCGTCACCATCGAGGGGGACACGCCCCAGCCACTGGCCATCACCGGCATCACCGACGACACGGGCGTCAGCGCCAGCGACTTCATCACCAGGGACACGACGCTGACCGTCAGCGGGACGCTGCCCGCCTTCACCGGCACGCAGAAGCTGCAGTTGAGCACCGACGGCACCACCTGGCAGGAAATCACTGTTGCCGACGGCGCCACCACGTGGAGCTTCGACGACACCACCGCCCACACGGCCAACTTCACCTACTCGGTGCAGGTGGTCGACGGCGCCACCGTCACGCAAAGCGCCCACCAGGACGTGGTCATCGACACCACGCCGCCCGAGGCGCCCGACACCCTGGCCATCACCGCGATCGACGACGACACCGGCATCGCGGGCGACTACCTCACGTCCGACACCAGCCTCACCGTCAGCGGCACCGTCACCGACGGCAACCTGGTGCAGGTCTCCACCGATGGCGGCGCCACCTGGGCTTATGCCACGGTGACCGGCTCGACGTGGTCCTATGTCGACCCGGCCACGCACGGCACAAACTTCACCTACATGGCGCGCCTGGCGGACACCGCCGGCAACGCGGGCAGCCAGGTCGTCAGCCGCGATGTCACGATCGACACGGCGCCGCCCGACCCCCTGGAAATCGCGACGATCACGGCCATCACGGAGGACACCGGCGCGAGCGCCACCGACTTCATCACGAGCGACACGCGTCTGGTGATCAGCGGCACCAAGACGCCGCTCACCGACGGCAACCGGCTCCAGATCAGCGCCGACGGCTCCCCGTGGTCGGACGTGACGCAGCAGACGGATACCACCTGGACCTACAACGACACCGCCTTCGCGCGCACGGGCAGCGTCACCTACAAGGTCAGGGTGGTCGACGCCGCCGGCAACGAGGGCCACGTCGACAAGCGCACGGTCCTGATCGACACCCACGCCTCGGGGGCCGACCCCGAGGGCGTCACGGTCAGCATCGACCAGATGCTGGCCGACGAGCCGCCCGAGCTTGCGGGCCCGCTGGCGGAGGGCGCCATCACCAGCGACACTTCGCCCTCCTTCAAAGGCAGCTTCACGGGCAACCTCGCGCAGGACGAGGTGATCGCCATGTACCGCGACAACATCCGTGTCGGTGTCGTCCAACAGAAGCCCGGCAATACCTGGGAGTTCGCGGACAGCGGCCTGGCCGACGGGCCCCACGTCTACCAGGCCCGGGTGGAAGACATCGCCGGCAACTTCGGCGCCAGCAGCCTCGTGCGGTCGATCAAGGTGAGCGCGAGCGGGGCGGACCCCGCGCTGGCCATCCTGCAGGTCAGCACCGACACGGGCTTGAGCTCGAGCGACTTCGTCACCAGCGACACCACGCTTCTCGTCAGCGGCACCAACGCCCCGGCTCCCGGCCACAGGCTGCAGATCAGCAGCGACGGCAGCACCTGGAACAACGTCACGCAGGACACGCCCAGCACGTGGAGCTTCGACGACACGGCGACGCCGCACGGCACGAGCTTCACGTATACGTTGCGCGAGCTCGACAGCGAGGGCGGTTTTGTCCAGAGCATCAGCCGCAGCGTGACGATCGACACCCTTGTGCCCGGCCCGGCGGAGATGGTCGCCATCACGGCGATCACCGAAGACACCGGCGCGTCCAGCAACGACTTCGTCACCAACGACACGACGCTGCGGGTCAGCGGCACGCACGCGGGCCTGGAAAAGGACAGCCGCATCCAGGTCAGCGCCGACGGCACGACCTGGTCGGAGGTGACGGTGCTCACGGACACGACGTGGGCCTTCGACGACACCCAGGCGCGCACCGGCACCTTCACGTATTACGCCCGCGTGGTCGACTCGGCGGGCAACGTCGGCAACACCGACAAGCGCGACGTGACGATCGATACGACGCGGCCGGACGCGGACCAGACGGTGGCGATCACGGCGATCACCGACGACACCGGGACCGCCGGCGACTTCCTAACCAAGGACACCAGCCTCACGGTCAGCGGCACGCACACCCTGACCGGCGACAACCGCATCGAGGTCACCAGCGACGGCGGCGCCACCTGGGCCGCGGCCACCTTGTCGGGCACGACGTGGCAGTTCGTCGACCCCGCCCTCCACAGCGGGAAGTTCACCTACACCGCCCGCGTGGTGGACGTCGCCGGGAATCCGGGCGAGACGGACAGCCGCGAGGTCACCGTGATCACCGAGGCGCCCGCCAACAATGCCGTGAAGATCACCGGCATCGACGCGGACACCGGGCTGTCCAGCACCGACTTCGTCACTTCCGACACGATGCTGAAGGTCAGCGGCACCAATTCCGACCTCCGTGGGGCCGGCGGCAGCGACAGCCACATCCAGATCAGCACCGACGGCGCCAACTGGGCCGCGGTGAGCCAGGACACGCCGACCACATGGAGCTACGACGACACCGTCGCACGAAGCGGCAACGTCACGTATCGCGTGCGTGTCATCGATGCCGCCGGTAACGAGGGCGCGAACGACTCGAAGGTCGTGACGATCGACACCGTCGCTCCGGGCGCGGGCGAGAAGGTCGCCATCACGGCCATCTCGGACGACACCGGCACGGCGGGCGACTTCATCACCAGCGACACCAGCCTCACCGTCAGCGGCACGCACACCGCCCTCGCCGACAGCCGCGTGCAGGTGTCCAGCGACCAGGGCGCAACCTGGAGCGACGCCGCGATGTCGGCCACGACGTGGACGTTCACCGACCTCGTCGGCCACACCGGCGACTTCGAATACCTCGCGCGCGTGGTGGACCTCGCGGGCAACGCGGGCACCGAACTCGCGCGGCAGGCGATCACCGTGCGGTTCGAGGGCCCCGGCGCGGACGAACTCGTCAAGATCACGGCGATCACCGAAGACCGCGGCATCAGCAACGCCGACTTCAAGACCAACGACACCACGCTCATCGTCAGCGGCACCAACACGCCGCTGGGCGCCAACCACCGCATCCAGCTCAGTACCGACGGCACCCACTGGGTGGATGTGAAGCAGGATACCGCTGCCGGGACGTGGAGCTTCGACGACACGGGCGTCCAGCGCACAGGCAGCGTCACGTACTGGGCACGCGTGGTCGACGACGCCGGCACGGAGGGACAAGGCGACAAGCGCACCGTCACGATCGACACCGACGTGTCCGGCGGACCGAACGACCCGAACCCCGTGACGCTCACCGTGTCCGTGTTCGACGACTTCGCGCCCGATGTGGGCCAGGTGGCTTTCGGGGGGACGACGAACGACACGTCGCCGGAGCTCAAGGGCACCCTCAGCCGTGCGCTGGCGGGCGACGAGCACATCACCGTCTACCGCGACGGCACGCGCCTCGGCACGGCCGACCGCGCCGGCGGCGCCTGGACCTTCGCCGACAGCGGGGTGACGGCAGGCGCGCACGTCTACGAAGCGAGGGTCGAGGACGACGCCGGCAACACCGGGGCGACCAGCGGGCCGTTCCCGCTGTCGGTGAGCAGTTCCACGGACACGCAGCTCGCCATCATGGGCATCACGCCCGACACCGGGCTGAGCGCCACCGACTTCATCACCAACGCCACGGGCCTGACCGTCAACGGCATCAACACGGCGCCCGACCCGGTGCTCGATGCCGGCCACCGGACGGAGATCAGCTCCGACGGCGTGAAGTGGACGGAGGTCAACCACCTCACGGCCACCACCTGGAACTTCGTCGACCCCGACACGCACAACGCCAGCTTCACCTACACGGTGCGCGAGGTCGACGACAAGGGCAAGACGGTCCGCAGCGACACCCAGGACGTCACGATCGACATCACCCCGCCGGGCACCAACGAGAAGGTCGTCATCGGTGCGATCAGCACGGACACCGGCATTGCGGACTTCATCACTTCCGACACGACGCTGATCGTGAGCGGCACGCACACCGTTGCCAGCGGCAGCCGCGTGCAGGTGAGCACCGACGGCGGCACGACTTGGTCGAACGCCCTGATGTCGGACACGACCTGGACCTATGCCGACCCGGTCGACCACAAGGCCAGTTTCACCTACCTCGCCCGCGTGATCGACATCGCCGGCAACGTGGAGCCTTCCACGATCGCCCGGCAGGACGTGACGATCGACACCTCGAAGCCCGCGGCCGGCGAGACGGTGAACATCACGGCGATCACCGTCGACACCGGCACCAGCGCGAGCGACTTCGTCACGAGCGACACCACGCTCATCGTCAGCGGCACCAACGCGCCGCTGAGCACCGGCAACCGCATCGAGGTCAGCGCGGACAACGTCACCTGGTCGACCGTGAAACAGGACACGCCGACCACCTGGAGCTTCGACGACACCGCCAACAGCCATGCCGGCAGCTTCACCTACTACGCGCGCGTGGTGGACATCGCGGGCAACCCGGGCAGCGACCACCGGGGTGCAGGCCGGCCCCGGTGCGCTGGTGGAACTCAAGGACGCCAACGGCGTCGCGACCGGCCAATGGGCGGTTGCCTACGTCGGCGCCAACGCCGGCGACATCGTGCCGCTGCTGGGCGTCTTCAATTCGGACGGCACCCGCCCTGCCGGCATCACGGGCGACACGGTGGTCAGCAGCCGCCCCGGCGACGCAGGGTACGTCACGACCTCGCCGATGGAGATCACGACGCACATGGCGGCATCGAACGGCCGGCTGGCGGTCGTCTGGTCGGCGAACAGCCAAATCAGCGGCGGCGAGCGCGACTTGTTCATGCGCGTGTTTTCGAACGACCTCAAGACGTCCGTCGCCGAGTTCCGCGTGAACGCGTCGGTCATCAACGACCAGGTGGCCCCCAAGGTGGCCGCGCTGGCCGACGGAAGCTTCCTCGTGACGTGGGCCGGCGAGCATGCGGCCGACGGCCAGGACGGCGACAACTACTACGACGTGTACATGCAGCGCTTCACAGCCGACGCCAGCGGCAATTGGAGCCCCGCCAGCGCCGCGGACCAGCTGGTGACCAACCTCTTCGACAAGCGGATGTCGGCCGTCTACAACTACTCGGACAGCGACGCAAGCAGCCGGGACGTGGCCCAGCAACTGGACGTCGTCGGCCTCGCGGGCGGCGGATGGGTCGTCACGTACCTGGACCGCGGCAAGAGCGACACAAACGTCGACAGGAACGTGCTGGGCAACATCTACGACGCCGCGGGCAACCTCGTGCGCGGCAACATCCAGCTGGCCACGGCGTACTCGGGCACGCAGGAGTACTACCCCACGCTCTCCCCGCTGGCCAACGGCGGCTTCGCCGCAAGCTGGACAAGCGACAACAAGCTGATGGGCGATGCCAGCGGCACGGGCACCTACCTGCGCTACTTCGACGAGACGGGCAACGTGATCGGCCTCGACGAGTTCCAGGCGGGCCGCGCCGCGATCGCGGTCGAGCCGCAGCTGCTGGTCGGCGGTTCGACCGAAGCCAACCAGGCCAACGCCAATGCCGCCGCCGCGGACCCCACGTTCGTCCCGGGCGTGGACGGCTTGCTCTCCCAGGGCGACGAAACCAACCTCTGGAAGGCCGAAGTGACCATCCTCGAGCTGCGTCCGAACGACGTCCTCACCGTGGACACCGCCGTCGCTTCGAACGCGGGCATCACCGCGACCTGGGACGCCACCGCCGGCACGATGCTGCTGGTGTTCAGCGCGGCGACCACGATCGACGGCATCGAGGCCACCCTGCGCACCGTCAAGTACTCCGGCGGCGCGTCGGCCACGGCCGGCGAACGGACCATCGAATTCGTGCTGACCGACAACTACGGCGCGACCTCGACCCTGCAGTCCGTCATCGACGTGGAGTCGCCGGCGCTCACGCGGATCGGAACCGCGGGCAACGACAACCTCGTGGGCGCCAACGGCAACGACGGCCTGATCGGGTACGGCGGCATCGACACCCTGAGCGGCGGCGACGGCGACGACCGCCTCTACGTGTCCGACCCCGCGGTGCGCGGGCAGTACGACGGCGGACAGGGCACCGACACGCTGGTGCTGGCCTTCAGCAGCGCGCAGACCCTGAACCTGTCGGCCCTGAACGGCCATGCGCACGGCATCGAGCGCCTCAACCTGGGCAACAACACCTTCACGGCCAACAACATCAAGCTGCGCATCGACGACGTGGCGAGCATCACGTCGATCCTCGATACCGGCGTCTCGCGGCTTTTGGTGCAGGGCGACACCGCCGACAGCGTGGACGTGGCGCACACACTCGGCTTCAAGACGGACATCGGCAAGGTCGCGTCCTTCGACGGGGTCGACTACGTGATCTATGCCTCGCCCACCACCAACATCCAGCTGTGGTTGCAGCAGGGCATCCAGGTGACCGTCTGACGAGCGGCCCTGGCCTTCGAAGAGCCCGCTTCGGCGGGCTCTTTTACTTTCCGTTCTCCTACGCCCGGCCGCAGCCGCGTCGCGGACGATGGCGCCATGCCCCGCGACCTCACCCAGGGCCCCATCGCCCGCAACCTCATCGCTTTCGCGCTGCCCGTGCTCGGCGGCAACGTGCTGCAGTCGCTCAACGGCTCCGTCAATGCGATCTGGATCGGCAACCTGCTGGGCGAGGAAGCGCTCACCGCGACGTCGAACGCCAACCTCGTGCTGTTCCTGCTGCTGGGCACCGTCTTCGGCGTCTCGATGGCCGCGACCATCCTCGTCGCACAGGCCTGGGGGGCGAAGGACATCGGCCGTGCGAAATGCGTGGTCGGCACCGGCGCGACGTTCTTCGTGGGTGTCTCCGCCGTGCTTGCGCTCGCCGGATGGATCTGGACGCCGGCCATCCTGCACCTGCTCGGCACACCGCCCGCGGCTTTCGAGCTCGCCGCCCAGTACCTGCGGGTCATCTTCCTCGCCGTGCCCTTGATGAACCTCTTCGCGTTCGCGATGGCGGTGCTGCGCGGCGCGGGCGATTCGCGCACGCCGTTCCGCTTCATGCTGCTGTCGGTGGCGATCGACATCGCGATCAACCCGCTGCTGATCCGGGGCGTGGGGCCGTTCCCCGAAATGGGCATCGCGGGGTCGGCGGCCTCGACGCTCGTCGGCCAGGGCGTGAGCTTCGCGCTGCTGCTGTTCGTGCTGAACCGGCGCCGCCACCCCCTGCTGCCCGGCCTCGCCGAGCTCGACCATTACCGCCCGCGGCCGAAGCTGCTGCGCACCATCGTGACCAAGGGCGTCCCGATGGGCTTGCAGATGATCGTCATCTCGTCGGCCGCGCTCGCGATGATGGGGCTGGTCAACAGCTTCGGCGTGAAGGTCGCGGCCGCGTACGGTGTGGCCGCGCAGCTGTGGACCTACGTGCAGATGCCGGCGCTCGCCACGGGCGCGGCGGTGTCGTCGATGGCGGCGCAGAACGTGGGCGCGGGGCGCTGGGACCGCGTCGAGCGCATCGCGCGCGCCGGCGTGCTGTTCAACCTGCTGCTCACGGGCGTGCTCGTCGCCCTGCTCTACGCGGCGGACCGCTACGCGCTGGGCCTGTTCCTGCCGGGCGACACCGGCGCCATCGACATCGCGATGCACATCAACGACGTGGCCTGCTGGTCGTTCGTGCTCTTCGGGATCACCATCGTGCTGTTCGGCGTGGTGCGGGCCACGGGCGCGGTCACGCCGCCGCTGGTGATTCTGTTCGTGTCGATGCTGCTGGTACGGGTGCCTTTCGCCTGGGCACTCCAGGGGCCGCTCGGCGCGGACGCGGTGTGGTGGAGCTTCCCGCTCGGCGCGGTCGTGTCCACCGCCCTTGCCTTCGGCTACTACCGCTGGGGCGGCTGGCGCCGCGCGAAACTGCAGGCCGAGGAACCGGCCACCGGCGAAGCCGCGGACACCGGCGTGTCGTCCCCGGCGATGGATCGCGAACCGGTCTACGAGGCGTAGGATTCGCCATCCGGCGCCCGTGCCGGCCGCGAGGAGACCGCGATGAACGCACCGACCCCGGTGGGGCAGCTGGGCCCTGCCGCATCGACCTTCGTCACGCATGAAGTGCGCAACCAGGCCGCGCCGGCGCAGGGCTTCAACGCCTTCGCCGGCGACGCGGTCCTGAGGGCGGCGCTCGGACGCGACGCGCCCTGGGCCGAGCCACTTGCAACGCAGCTGGGCGCGCTCGCGGGCGACGCGGGCGTGCAGGAACTCGCGCGCCTGGCCAACCGCCACATACCCGAGCTGAAGACGCACGACCGCTACGGCCACCGCATCGACTGGGTCGAGTTCCACCCCGCATGGCACGAGCTCATGGCCCTGGCATGGAAACACGAAGTGCATTCGCTCGCGTGGAACGCGAGCGGCCCGCACCCGCACGTCGCACGCGCCGTGCAGTCCTACCTGTGGAACCAGGTGGAGCATGGCGTGGGCTGCCCTACCGGCATGGCTTACGCGGCGTACGCGGGCTTCCGTGCGGAACCCGCGCTCGCGATCTGGGCGGAGAAAGTGCGCGGGACCACATATGCATTCAACCGCGACGAAGTCGCGCGCAAGCCCGCGGTCGTCGTGGGCTACGCGATGACGGAGAAGCAGGGCGGCAGCGACCTGCGCGAAACGCAGACCACCGCGACCTTCTCGCACACCGCCGACTACCACGGCGCGACTGCGCACTGGTACGAGCTCACCGGCCACAAGTGGTTCTGCTCGGTGCCGCAGTCCGACGGCTTCTTCACGCTCGCGAAGGTACGTGGCGAGGTCACCTGCTTCTTCCTTCCGCGCACCTTGCCGGACGGCACGTACAACACCTTCCTGATCCAGCGCCTGAAGGACAAGGCCGGCAACCGCTCCAACGCGTCGAGCGAGGTGGAATACAACGGCACTCTCGCGATCCGCGTGGGTGCCGAAGGCGGCGGCATCCGCGAAATCCTCTCGCATGCGCACCTCACGCGGCTGGACTTCGCCGTCGGTTCGGCCGGCCTCATGCGGCAGGCGCTGACGCTCGCGCTCAACCACTGCATGACACGCCAGGGTTTCGGCACGCCGCTCGCGCGCCGGCCGATGCAGGCGAACGTGCTCGCGGACCTGGCCGTGGAAGTGGAAGCCGCGACGCTGCTGGCGCTGCGCGTGGCGCGCGCCACGGACGGGATCGGTACCGATCCGCTCCAGACCGCGTTCGCCCGCGTGGCGACTCCCGCGGCGAAGTTCTTCAACTGCTCGCGCGCACCCGCTGTTGCCTATGAAGCCTTGCAGTGCCATGGCGGCAACGGCTTCATCGAGGAGAACCCGATGGCGCGTGTGTTCCGCGAGTCGCCACTGAACAGCGTGTGGGAAGGGACGGCCAACATGATGTGCATGGACGTACGCCGCGCGATCCAGCGCGACCGCGGCTGCTTCGAAGCCGTCATGGCGGACCTGAAGGAAGTGCGCGGCGCGGACAAGCGCTTCGACGCGTTCGTGGACCAGCTGCCCGACGTGGTCGACGGGTTGCTGGAAGACGAGTTCGCCGGCCGCGCCGCAACCGAAGCACTGGCGCGCGCGATCCAGGGCGCCGAACTGCTGAGGTACGCGCCGTCGCCCGTGGTGGACGCGTTCATGGGCTCGCGCCTCGCGGGGCGTCCGGCGGCCATGTTCGGCGCGCTCGCCCTGCGCCAGCCCCAGGCGGACGCGATCGTCGACCGGGCTGCCGTCACCGGCTGACGCGTTCCCCGGCAGGGAGGCGGGTCATCGCGGTTTGCGATGACTGGCGCCGCATTACCGTAGGAGAATCCGGTTTCGCCATCGCCGTAAGCGATGTCATCCCCCGATGCGCCCCACCGAACGCTCCTTCGCCCGCCGGATCGACCTCACCTCGCTGCAGCTTTTCGTGGCGGTGTGCGAGCTCGGCTCGATCGGCCGTGCGGCGGAGCGGGAGTTCATCGCCGCTTCGGCCGTGAGCAAGCGCCTCTCCGACCTCGAAGCGACGCTCGACACCCCCCTGCTCTATCGCCACACGCGCGGCGTGGACCTCACGCCGGCCGGCGAGAGCCTGCTGCACCACGCACGCTCGGTGCTCGTCTCGCTGGAGAAGATGCAGGCCGAGCTCTCCGAATACGCCGACGGCGTGCGCGGCCACGTGCGCATCCACGCCAACATCTCCGCCATCGTGCAGTTCCTGCCGGAGGACCTCGGCGCCTTCAGCAAGGAACACCCGCAGGTGAAGATCGACCTGGAGGAACACCTCTCCACCGAGATCGTGCGCGCGGTGCAGGAAGGTGCGGCGGACCTTGGCATCTGCAGCACCGCGATGGTGGGCAGCGGGCACGAGCTGCAGACCAGGCCCTATCGCCGCGACGAGCTGGTGCTGATCGTGCCGCGCGGCCATGCGCTGGCGCGCCGCAAGAAGATCGCCTTCGAGGACTCCCTCGACTACGACCACGTGGGCCTGCACTCGAACAGCTCCATCTACCTCGCGATGCGCGAAGCCGCCGCGCAGGCCGGCCGCAACATCCGCTTGCGCATCCACGTGACCGGCCTCGACGCGATGTGCCGCATGATCCACAACGGCCTGGGCGTCGGCGTGATGCCAAAGCGCGCGTTCGAGCTCATGCATGGCGTCGGCGACCTCGAGTCGGTGCGCCTTTCGGACGAATGGGCCGTGCGCAACATCGACCTCGTCGCGCGCGACTTCGCCACGCTGCCCGTCACCGCGCGGCTGCTCGTCGACCACCTGCAGGCGCGTGCCGAAACGCTCGCGGCCGCCGCATAGAATTTCACTCAGGAACCATTGCCATGGGACGCACCCTCTACGACAAGATCTGGGACGAACACGTCGTCCACACCGAGGAAGACGGCACGGCCATCCTCTACATCGACCGCCACCTCGTGCACGAAGTGACGAGCCCGCAGGCGTTCGAAGGCCTGCGCGAAGCGGGCCGCAAGGTCTGGCGCATCAGCTCGGTCGTTGCCACCGCGGACCACAACACGCCCACCACCGGCTGGGAGCGCGGCTACGACGGCATCACGGACCCGATCAGCAAGGAGCAGGTCACCACGCTCGACAAGAACATCGGCGAGTTCGGCGCGGCCGCGTACTTCCCGTTCCTGTCGAAGCGGCAAGGCATCGTGCACGTGATCGGCCCCGAGCAGGGCGCGACGCTACCCGGCATGACGGTCGTTTGCGGCGACTCGCACACGTCCACCCACGGTGCTTTCGGCGCGCTGGCGCACGGCATCGGCACTTCGGAAGTCGAGCACGTCCTCGCGACCCAGACGCTGCTTGCGAAAAAGGCCAAGAACCTGCTCGTCAAGGTCGAGGGCAAGCTCGCCCCCGGCGTGACCGCGAAGGACATCGTGCTTGCGATCATCGGCAAGATCGGCACCGCCGGCGGCACGGGCTACACCATCGAGTTCGGCGGCTCCGCGATCCGCGGCCTCACGATGGAAGGCCGCATGACGGTGTGCAACATGGCGATCGAAGCCGGCGCGCGCGCGGGCCTCGTGGCGGTGGACGAGAAGACCATCGAGTACGTGAAGGGCCGCCCGCTCGCGCCGAAGGGCGTGGAGTGGGACCAGGCCGTCGCCTATTGGCGCACGCTGCAGTCCGACCCGGATGCGAAGTTCGACACCGTCGTCGAACTCGACGCGTCGCAAATCGTCCCGCAAGTCACGTGGGGCACGTCGCCCGAGATGGTGACGGGCATCGACGGCCGCGTGCCGGACCCCGAGAAGGAAAAGGACGCCAGCAAGCGCGGCGCGATCGAGCGCGCGCTCACGTACATGGGCCTGCAGCCTGCGAAGCCGATGGACGACATCTACGTCGACAAGGTGTTCATCGGCTCGTGCACCAACAGCCGCATCGAGGACATGCGCGAAGCCGCTGCGATGGTGAAGAAGCTGGGCCAGAAGGTCGCCAAGAACGTGAAGCTCGCGATGGTGGTGCCGGGCTCGGGCGTGGTGAAGGAGCAGGCCGAGCGCGAAGGCCTGCACGAGATCTTCAAGGCCGCGGGCTTCGAATGGCGCGAGCCGGGCTGCTCGATGTGCCTGGCGATGAACGCCGACCGGCTGGAGCCGGGCGAGCGCTGCGCGTCCACCAGCAACCGCAATTTCGAAGGCCGCCAGGGTGCCGGCGGCCGCACGCACCTCGTGAGCCCCGCGATGGCTGCTGCCGCGGCCGTGCATGGGCACTTTGTCGACGTCCGCAAGTTCGCTTGAAAGGAGAAGCCATGAAGACTCTGATCGCGTTGCTCGCTGCTGCTTTCGTCATGGTTGGGTGCAACACCGTCAAAGGCATGGGCCAGGACATTCAAAAGGCAGGCGGCGCCATCGAAGACGCCGCGAAAAAGAAGTAAATGGACAAGTTCACCGTACACAAGGGCCTTGTCGCCCCCATCGACCGCGAGAACGTCGACACCGACGCCATCATCCCCAAGCAGTTCCTCAAGTCGATCCGCAAGACGGGCTTCGGCCCCAACCTGTTCGACGAGTGGCGCTACCTCGACCCGGGCGAGCCCGGCCAGGACCCCGCTTCGCGCAAGCCCAACCCGGACTTCGTGCTGAACCAGCCGCGCTACAAGGGCGCCACCGTGCTCCTCGCGCGCAAGAACTTCGGCTGCGGCTCCTCGCGCGAGCACGCGCCCTGGGCGCTGCAGCAATACGGCTTCCGCACGATCCTCGCGCCGAGCTTCGCGGACATCTTCTTCAACAACTGCTTCAAGAACGGCCTGCTGCCCATCGTGCTGCCGGAGTCCACCATCTCGAAGCTGTTCGACGAGGTGAACGCCTTCCCCGGCTACGAGCTCACCGTCGACCTGGAGCGCCAGGTGATCGTGAAGCCGGACGGCAGCGAGATCGCCTTCGACGTGCAACCGTTCCGCAAGTACTGCCTCCTCAACGGCTTCGACGACATCGGCCTGACGCTGCGCCAGTCGGACAAGATCAAGGCGTTCGAGGCGCAGCGCCTGGCCACCAAGCCCTGGCTCGCGCACACGCTGCAGGGCTGACGCTTCCCGCCGTGCGAGTGCTGCGCGCCTTCCTGCTGGTGCTCGCCTTCGCGGCGCTGCAGCCGGCGCTCGCGTTCGAGCCGGTTGCCGTCGGCCGGACGCAGGTGCGCTTCGCCACGCTCGACGAGGCTCGCACGGAGCTCGCGCGCGACGACGAGTGGGTTGCCGCGACGAGCGATTTCGAAAGGGCGCTGATCGCGAAGGCCTCGCGCCCGGTCAGCCGCGCCGAATTCCGTGAAGTCATGGCGCGCAACGCCGTCGAGTGGACGAACGAAGACGTGGCTCGCTGGCGCGCGGCAGTCGAAGGCGCGGCGCCGCGGCTCGTCGAGCTGCGCTTGCCGTTGCCGCGGACCGTGACCCTCGTCCTCATCGACGGCACGCAACCCGGCAACGTGCCGCACACGCGCGGCGAGGCGATCTTCATCCCGCGCGGCTTCGCGATGGCGCCCGGCGCCGACGCGGCGGTGATGGCGCACGAGTTCTTCCACGTGTCCTCGCGTGCGAACCCGCGGCTGGCCTCGCGCATCTACGGCCTGTATGGCTTCGAACCTGCCGCACCGCTGCAATGGCCGCACGCATGGCTCGGCCTGAACCTCACCAACCCGGACGCGCCGCAAAACCGCCACGCCCTCACGCTCGAACATGAAGGCCGCACGGTGCGCGTGATGCCCGTGCTGGTCGCGAAGCACACGCAGCCCTCGCCCACCGATTTCATCTTCAGCGTGCTCGACGTGCGCCTGCTCGTCCTCGCACCGCCCGAGCCCGGCGCGCCGAGCCGCGCGCAATTGCAGGGCACGGAGCCACAATGGCTGCCGGCGTACCGCACACCCGCGTACTTCCAGCGCACCGGCGGCAATACGCGCTACCTGCACCACCCCGAAGAGATCGCGGCGGACAATTTCATGCTGCTCGCCAGCGGGCGCCCCGCCCCCAACCCCGGCCTGCTGCGCCAGCTCGAAACACTGCTGCGCGAGGCCGCCAACCAGGAACAGGACAAATGAAGATCGCAGTGCTGCCGGGCGACGGCATCGGTACCGAAATCGTGGCGGAGGCCGTCAAGGTCCTGAACGTGCTGGACCTGAAGTTCGAGATGGAGTCGGCCGACGTCGGCGGCGCCGCGTACGACAAGCACGGCCATCCGCTGCCCGAAGCGACGCTCAAGCTCGCCAGGGAAGCGGACGCGATCCTCTTCGGCGCGGTGGGCGACTGGAAATACGACAAGCTCGATCGCCAGTTCCGCCCCGAGCAGGCCATCCTGGGCCTGCGCAAGAACCTGGGCCTTTTCGCCAACTTCCGACCAGCGATCTGCTACGAGCAGCTCACGCATGCGTCGAGCCTCAAGCCCGAGCTGGTGTCGGGCCTCGACATCCTGATCATCCGCGAGCTCACCGGCGACATCTATTTCGGCCAGCCCCGCGGCCGCCGCAGCGCCCCGGACGGGCACTTCCCTGGGGCCGAGGAAGCCTTCGACACGATGCGCTACACGCGCCCGGAGATCGAGCGCATCGCGCACGTCGCCTTCCAGGCCGCCCGCAAGCGCAACAAGCACGTCACCAGCGTCGACAAGGCCAACGTGCTGGAGACTTTCCAGCTTTGGAAGGACGTGGTCACCGAGGTGGGCCAGCAGTACCCCGACGTGAAGCTGGACCACATGTACGTGGACAACGCCGCGATGCAGCTGGTCAAGCAGCCCAAGTTCTTCGACGTGGTGGTCACCGGCAACATGTTCGGCGACATCCTCTCGGATGAGGCAGCCATGCTCACCGGCTCCATCGGCATGCTGCCCTCGGCCAGCCTCAACGCGGGCAACCAGGGCCTGTACGAACCGTCCCACGGCAGCGCGCCGGACATTGCGGGCAAGGGGGTGGCTAATCCTTTGGCTACAATACTGTCTGCTGCCATGATGCTCCGCTTCTCCCTCAACCAGCCCCAAGCCGCCGACCGGATCGAGTCCGCGGTGAAGTCCGTGCTGGCCCAGGGGCTGCGCACGGCGGACATCTGGTCCGAAGGCACCACGAAGGTCGGCACGCTCGAAATGGGCGACGCCGTCGTGGCCGCGATTACGAAAAAGACGACTACCAAGAGCTAGCAAGCTCCGGTTCGTCATGTGCGCCCTCCCCGGTGTCAGACGAGCCGGGGAACCCAGGACTTCAAACTGAAAGGGCGTTCGCATGAATCTCAAGGCACAACAACCCCTCGTCGGCCTCGTCGGCTGGCGCGGCATGGTCGGCTCGGTCCTCATGGACCGCATGCAGGCCGAAGGCGACTTCGGCCTCATCGAGCCGGTGTTCTTCTCCACGTCCAACGCGGGCGGCAAGGCCCCGGCCCAGGCGAAGAACGAGACCACGCTGAAGGACGCCTTCGACATCGAAGCGCTGAAGAAGTGCGACATCGTCATCACGGCCCAGGGCGGCGACTACACCACCGAGGTGTTCCCCAAGCTGCGCGCGGCCGGATGGACCGGCCACTGGATCGATGCGGCCTCCACGCTGCGCATGAAGGACGACGCGGTCATCATCCTCGACCCCGTCAACATGCCCGTCATCAAGAACGCGCTGCAAAAGGGCGGCCGCAACTGGATCGGCGGCAACTGCACCGTCAGCTGCATGCTGATGGGCGTGGGCGCGCTGTACAAGGCGGGCCTTGTGGAGTGGATGTCGAGCATGACGTACCAGGCGGCCTCGGGCGGCGGCGCGCAGCACATGCGCGAGCTGCTCACGCAGTTCGGCACGCTCAACGCCGAGGTGCGCGCGCTGCTGGACGACCCCAAGTCCGCCATCCTCGAGATCGACCGCAAGATCCTCGCGCGCCAGCAGTCGCTCTCGGGTGACGAGGTCGCCAACTTCGGCGTGCCGCTGGGCGGCTCGCTCATCCCCTGGATCGACAAGGACCTGGGCAACGGCGTCAGCCGCGAGGAGTGGAAGGCCGGCGCCGAAACCAACAAGATCATGGGCAATGCCCAGCCGATCCCGGTGGACGGGTTCTGCGTCCGCGTGGGCACCATGCGCTGCCACAGCCAGGCCCTGACCTTCAAGCTGAAGAAGGACGTGCCGGTCGCCGACATCGAAGCGATGATCGCGGCCGACAACCCGTGGGCCAAGGTCATCCCCAACACGAAGGAGGCGACGCTGGCCGGCCTGACGCCCGTCGCCGTGACCGGCACGCTCGATATCCCGGTCGGCCGCATCCGCAAGCTGGCGATGGGCCCGGAATATGTCGGCGCTTACACGATCGGCGACCAGCTGCTGTGGGGCGCGGCCGAGCCGCTGCGCCGCATGCTGCGCATCCTGCTGGACGCCTAGCGGTGAGGGCCGGGTCCAGGGCGGCTGCAGTTCTGGGCCTTTTCATCACGACGCTGCAGGCGCACGGGCTGGAGCTGGGCGAGGTCCGCGTCCACTCCGCGCTGGGCGCGCCGCTTCGGGCGGAAATCCGCATCGCGGCCGTCACCGCGGCCGAAGCCGCCTCGCTCAAGGTGGCGGTGGCCGGCGTCGAAACCTATATGGCCGCCGGCGTGGACTACAGCCCCTCGCTGGAAGCGGCGCGCGTGGACATCGTCCAGGGGCCCGACGGGCCCGCCCTGCTGCGGATCACGGGCAAGAGCCCGGTGCGCGAGGAGTTCGTGGACCTGCTGATCGAAGCCACCAGTTCCTCGGGCCGATTGCTGCGCGATTACACGCTGCGCATCGGGAAACGATGAATCGCGGCCTTTCCGTTGTCGCATCGCAACGCAGGGCTTGCGGTGCAAAAGGGCCTCGCGGACATTAAGAGGTGTCTCAGCTTGTCAGTCTAAGACATTGATGCTATGGTCCTTTTTCGAATTTAGCCTAGAGGCGACGGGCCGCATGAAGAGAACAAGACTGCCTGTGAAACGAGCAGTGGGGACGCCGAACTGGAGCAAGCCGCAAGGCCGCGTGTCCGCACTGGCACTGGCAGCGGCGGTTGCCCTCGGCGTCATCAGCTCGGACGCGCAGGCCTTGGCACTCGGCCGCGTGACGGTAACGTCCGCGCTGGGGGAGCCCTTGCGCGCCGACGTCGAGATCCCCGAGATCAACGCCGACGAAGTGGCCTCGCTGCGCGCGCAGGTGGCCTCGCCCGACACGTTCCGCGCCGCGGGCCTCGACTACAACCCGGCGCTCGGCAACGTCCGCATCACGCTGCAGCGCCGCCCCGACGGCCGCTATTTCCTGCGGCTGGAAAGCGACCGCGTCGTCAACGACCCCTTCGTCGACCTGATCCTCGAGACCTCGTGGGCGTCCGGCCGCATCGTGCGCGACTACACGATGCTGTTCGACCCGCCGACCGCGCGCGCCCCCGCGCCGCCGGTTGCGGCGCAGACGTCCCCGGTGCCCACGCCCTCGATCAGCCAGCGGGTCGTGCCGCCCGCCGCGGGCACGCGGCCCGCGCCGGGCACCCGGCCCGCACCGGGTACGCGCGCGCCCTCCACGGCACGCGCACCTGCACCCGCAGGTGCGCCCGCACCCGCACCCAGCGGCGACGGCAAGCAGGTGACCGTGCAGGCCGGCGAAACGGCCGGCAAGATAGCCGCCGCCAACAAGCCCGCCACGGTTTCGCTCGACCAGATGCTGGTGGCGATGCTGCGCGCCAACCCGGACGCATTCATCGGCGGCAACATCAACCGCCTGCGCGCCGGCACGGTGCTGCAGGTGCCGAGCGGCGAAGAGGCGGCGATGGTGCCGCACGAGGACGCGAAGCAGACGCTCGTCGCGCAAAGTCGCGACTTCAATGAATTCCGTCGCCGCGTCGCCGAGGGCGTGGCCACCACCGTCCCCAAGGGCTCGGACCGCGTCGCCACCGGCCGCGTCACGGCCAAGGTCGAGGACAAGAAACCCGGTGCCGGTTCGCCCGACAAGCTGCAGCTGTCGAAGGGCGCCGTGGCCGCGAAGGGCGCCGCGAGCGCCGACCAGATCGCCCGCCAGCGCGCGCAGCAGGACGCCGCCACGCGCGTGGCCGAACTCAATCGCAACCTCACCGAGCTGGGCAAGCTCGCGCCTGGCGTTGCCGCAAGCGGCGCCCGGCCTGGCGTGCCTGTGGCCGGTGCGCCGGCCGCGAGTGCGGCGCGCCCTGCTTCGGCGCCGGCCGCTGCCGCATCGGCGGGCCGACCCGCTTCTGCGGCCGTGCCAGCTGCTGCAGCCGCATCCGCGCGGCCCGCATCCGCCGCGACGCCCGCAACTGCCGCCGCTGCACCCGCCGCCGCCGCATCGAAACCCGCTTCGGCCGCTGCGCCGGCTGCGGCAGCTGCTGCGTCGAAGGCTGCGTCCGCACCTTCGCCTGCCGCGACGCCTGCAGCCGCTGCACCGGCCTCGGCCGCGAAGCCGGCGTCCGCAGCGGCGACGCCGGCTCCGGCACCTGCCACGGCCACGGCGCCTGCTGCGTCCGGTTCCGCGGCCGCGCCCGTCGCCGGTCCCGCAGGTACAGGCGCTCCCGGCGCAGCACCTGCCGGCACCGGTAGCCCGGCTGCCTCCGCTGCCGCGCCCGCGCCTGCGGCCGCCGCCGCGCCCAAGCCCAAGGCACCGCCGCCGCCTCCGCCGCCCGAACCCAGCCTGATGGACGAGCTGATGGAGAACCCGCTCATCCCGGGTGTCGTTCTCGCCGCCCTCGCGCTGCTGGCCGGCTTCGGCGTCTACCGCGTGCGCCAGAAGCGCAAGGCCACGCAGGTCGACAGCTCCTTCCTCGAAAGCCGCCTGCAGCCGGACTCGTTCTTCGGCGCCAGCGGCGGCCAGCGCATCGACACGGCGGAGAGCAGCGCCGCCACCGGTTCGTCGATGGTGTACTCGCCGAGCCAGCTCGATGCCGCCGGCGACGTGGACCCGGTGGCCGAAGCCGACGTCTACCTCGCCTACGGCCGCGACCTGCAGGCCGAGGAGATCCTCAAGGAAGCGCTGCGCACCAACCCGCAGCGCGTGGCCATCCACGCCAAGCTGCTGGAGATCTACGCGAAGCGCCGCGACGCCAAGGCCTTCGAAGTCGTGGCCACCGAGGCCTACAACCTCACGCACGGCCAGGGGCCGGAGTGGGAGCACATCTGCGAGCTCGGCCGCGACCTCGACCCGGCCAACCCGATGTACCGCCCGGGCGGGCAGCCCGGCGAAAGCGCGATGGCGGCCGCGGCCGCGGCGCACGCGGCCACGGGCTCGTTCGGCACCACGTCGATCACGCCGGCCGTGCAGCCCGTCGCAGCGCCCGCTGCGGACGCCGGCGGCGGCGATGTCGACCTCGACCTCGACCTCGACTTCTCGCTCGGCGACGAGCCCGAGGCGCCGGCTGCTGCCGCGCCCACGCCGGCCGGTACCCAGGCGCCCGCCAGCGAGCGCACGGTTGCCTTCGACGTCACCGGCTCGCCCCCGCCGCTGGACATGGATTTCGGCAGTGAAAAGACGCAGGCCGTCGCAGCAGCCGAGCCCGCGCCCGCCGCGCTCGAGTTGCCCGCCGTGTCGGAGCCCGAAGCCGTGCGCCTGGACGCGCCCGACCTCACGCTCAACGAGAACAGCCTGAGCTTCACGCCGGAGCCCCTGCCCGCCCCGCCCCCGCCGCCTGCCGCGCCTGTGGCGGCGCCCGTGGCGGCGGCACCCGCGGCCGAGGCCAAGGACCCGGGCATGATCGAGTTCGACCTCGGCGCGCTTTCGCTCGACCTGCCCGGCAGCCCGGCACCCGCGCCCGCGGCCAAGGCACCAGCCGCCCCGGTGGCCGAGCCGGCGATGCCGACGCTTTCGCTCGACGCCGGGGACAGCACCGGCCCGGTCAGCCTGGGCGCCAGCGAAGACGGTGCCGACCCGCTCGCCACCAAGCTGGCGCTGGCCGAGGAGTTCAACGCCATCGGCGACGCCGACGGTGCGCGCAGCCTCGCCGAGGAAGTGCTGGCCGAGGCGAAGGGCGACCTCAAGTCGCGCGCGCAGAAGCTGCTCGCCGAAATCGGTTAACGCGAGGCGTCACGGAGAAGCGCCATGCGCATGGCGCTCGGCATCAGCTACAACGGACAAGGCTACGATGGCTGGCAGAGCCAGCCGTCGGGCAATACCGTGCAGGACAAGCTGGAAGGGGCGCTCGCGCAGTTCTCTGCGCAGCTGGATCCAGTCACGACGCTCTGCGCGGGCCGCACCGATGCCGGCGTGCACGGCCTCAACCAGGTGGTGCACTTCGACACCGACCTCCAACGCGAAGCGTTCTCCTGGGTGCGCGGCACCAACACCTTCCTGCCGCCGGACATTGCCGTGCAGTGGGCACGCGCGGTGCCGGACGAATTCCACTCGCGCGCAAGCGCCATCGCGCGGCGCTACGCGTACGTGCTGCTCGAAAGCCCCGTGAGGCCCAGCGTGGAGCATGGCCGCGCGGGCTGGGTTTTCCGCCCCCTCGACGCCGATGCCATGCGCGCGGCCGTGCAGCACCTGCTGGGCGAGCACGACTTCACGTCGTTCCGCGCGTCGTCGTGCCAGGCGAAGACACCGGTGAAGACCATGACCCGCATCGAAATCGCGCGCCGCGGCCCCTATTGGCGCTTCGAGTTCGAGGCCAATGCCTTCCTGCACCACATGATCCGCAACATCATGGGCTGCCTCGTCGCCGTCGGGCAGGGGCTGCATGAGCCGGACTGGATGGCGGCTGTGCGCGACGCACGCAGTCGCGACGCCGCCGCGCCGACGTTCTCGCCGGATGGGCTTTATTTCGTCGGGCCGGTGTACGACGCCAGGTGGAACCTGCCGGCCGAAACGCCTCTCTATCATTGGCTGCCATGACCAACCCGCTGGACCACCGCACCCGCATCAAGATCTGCGGCCTGACGCGCGAGCAGGACGTGGATGCGGCAGTGGCCGCCGGTGCGGACGCGGTGGGTTTCGTGCAGTACGACAAGAGCCCGCGCTACGTCAGCGCGCAACGCGCCGGTGAGCTTGCCCGCCGCCTGCCGCCCTTCGTGACGCCCGTGCTGCTGTTCGTCAACGCGGGCGTCGATGCGGTTCAGGCCGCGTGCAACGAAGTCCCCGCCGCGATGCTGCAGTTCCACGGCGACGAGACCGTGCAGGAATGCATCGATGCGGCCCGCGGCCGCCCCTACATGCGCGCGGCCCGCATCCCGCTGGATGGGGCCGGGTTCGACTTGGTAAAATTCGCCACCGACTATTCTCACGCCCAGGCCATCCTCGTCGACGCGCATGTCGAAGGCTATGGCGGCGGCGGCAAGGCATTCGATTGGTCACTCCTTCCAACAAGCGTCGACAGTCACCTCGTTTTGAGTGGTGGGTTGACGCCTGCAAACGTGACCGATGGCATCGTGCAGGTGCGCCCGCGTTGCAGGACGCTGGCGGTTGACGTGAGTAGCGGCGTCGAGGCCTCCAAGGGCATCAAGGACGCCGCAAAGATCAACCAGTTCGTCGCGGCCGTGCGCGCCGCCGACGCACTCCTTGCAAGGTCCACGAATGCCCTCCTATCAGCAACCTGACCCGACAGGCCACTTCGGGAAATACGGCGGCAGCTTCGTGAGCGAGACGCTCACGCACGCCATCGAAGAGCTGCGGCTCGCCTACGCGAAATACCAGCACGACCCGGAGTTCAAGCGCGAGTTCGCGTACGAGCTCAAGCACTTCGTCGGCCGCCCCTCGCCGGTCTACCACGCCGAGCGCATGAGCCGCGAACAGGGCGGCGCGCAGATCTACCTCAAGCGCGAGGACCTCAACCACACCGGCGCGCACAAGATCAACAACGTGATCGGCCAGGCGATGCTCGCGCGCCGCATGGGCAAGCCGCGCGTGATCGCGGAGACCGGCGCGGGCCAGCACGGCGTCGCGACGGCGACGATCTGTGCGCGCTACGGCCTCGAATGCGTGGTGTACATGGGCAGCGAGGACGTCAAGCGCCAGAGCCCCAACGTCTACCGCATGAACCTGCTGGGCGCCACCGTCGTGCCGGTGGAGTCCGGCAGCAAGACGCTGAAGGACGCGCTGAATGAGGCGATGCGCGACTGGGTGACCAACGTGGAGAACACGTTCTACATCATCGGCACCGTCGCGGGCCCGCACCCCTACCCGATGATGGTGCGCGACTTCCAGAGCGTGATCGGCAACGAGAGCATCGAGCAGATGCAGGAGATGGCCGGCTCGCAACCCGACGCGGTGATCGCGTGCGTGGGCGGCGGCAGCAACGCGATGGGTATCTTCTACCCGTACATCCCGTACGAGAACACGCGCCTGATCGGCGTGGAAGCCGCGGGTGAAGGCCTCGACACGCTCAAGCACGCGGCGTCGCTGCAGCGCGGCAGCCCCGGCGTGCTGCACGGCAACCGCACCTACATCCTGCAGGACGCGAACGGCCAGATCACCGAGACGCACAGCGTGAGCGCGGGGCTCGACTACCCCGGCGTCGGGCCTGAGCATGCGTGGCTGAAGGACACGAAGCGTGCGGAGTACGTCGGCATCAAGGACAAGGAAGCGCTCGAAGCCTTCCACTACCTGTGCCGCACCGAAGGCATCATCCCCGCGCTGGAATCGAGCCATGCGATCGCGTATGCGATGAAGCTCGCGAAGACGATGCGGCCCGACCAGAAGATCCTGGTGAACCTCTCCGGCCGTGGCGACAAGGACATCGGCACCGTGGCGGACCTTTCGGGCGTCGACTTCTACGACAGGCCCTCGATGCGCGGCCTCACGCTCAAGGGGCAGCCGAAATGAGCCGCATCGACCCCACCTTCGCGCAACTGAAGGCGCAGGGCCGCAAGGCCCTCATCCCGTACATCACCGCGGGTTTCCCGTTCGCGGACATCACGCCCACGCTGATGCACGCCATGGTCGAAGCGGGCTCGGACGTGATCGAGCTGGGCGTTCCCTTCTCCGACCCGATGGCCGATGGACCCGTCATCCAGCGTGCGGGCGAGAAGGCGTTGGCCCTCGGCATCGGCACGGTGCAGGTGCTGGACATGGTCCGCGAGTTCCGCCAGCGCGACGACAAGACGCCCGTCGTGCTGATGGGCTATGCGAACCCCGTTGAGCGTTACGACCTCGAACGTGGCGAAGGCGCGTTCGTTCGCGACGCCGCAGAGGCCGGCGTGGACGGCGTGCTCATCGTGGACTACCCGCCCGAGGAGTGCGAAGCCTTCGCCGCCGAGCTGCGCAAGCACGGCATGGACCTGATCTTCCTGCTCGCGCCGACGAGCACCGAGAAGCGCATGCAGCAGGTCGCGCGCATCGCGAGCGGCTACGTCTACTACGTCTCGCTCAAGGGTGTCACCGGCGCCGGCAACCTCGACACGCAAGCCGTCGGTGAAGCTCTGCCGCGCATCCGCCAGCATGTCAAAGTGCCCGTCGGCGTGGGCTTCGGCATCCGCGACGCGCAATCGGCCCGGGCCATCGGCAAGGTGGCCGACGCGGTGGTGATCGGCTCCAAGGTCATCCAGGTGGCCGAGGAGCAGCCGCGCGGAAATGCCGCCGCCGCGTTGGGCGCTTTCCTGCGGGAGATCCGCTCGGCACTGGACGATAATCACTGATTCCCGCCAAGGAGCCCCGATGAGCTGGCTTGAGAAACTGCTCCCGCCGAAGATCCAGCAGACCGACCCCAACGAGCGCCGCAGCGTGCCCGAGGGCCTGTGGGTCAAATGCCCGAGCTGCGAGACGGTGCTGTACAAGACCGACCTCGAAGGCAACCAGAACGTGTGCCCGAGCTGCGGCCACCACCACCGCATCGGCGCGCGCGCGCGCCTCGACGCGTTCCTCGATCCCGAAGGCCGCTACGAGATCGGCCAGGAGGTGGTGCCGGTCGACCCGCTGAAGTTCAAGGACAGCCGCAAGTACCCCGAGCGCCTGAAAGAGGCGATGGAGAACACCGGCGAGACCGACGCGCTGGTGGTGATGGGCGGCGCGGTGCACAGCATCAGCCTCGTGGCCGCTGCCTTCGAGTTCGACTTCATGGGCGGCTCGATGGGCAGCGTGGTGGGCGAGCGCTTCGTGCGCGGCGTCGAGACGGCGATCGAACAGAAGGTACCGTTCCTCTGCTTCACCGCCACCGGCGGCGCGCGCATGCAGGAGGGCCTGCTGTCGCTGATGCAGATGGCGAAGACCAATGCCTCGCTCACGCGCCTGGCGAAGAAGGGCCTTCCCTACATCAGCGTGCTCACGGACCCCACCATGGGCGGCGTGAGCGCGGGCTTTGCGTTCGTTGGCGATGTGGTGATCGCGGAGCCGAAGGCCCTCATCGGCTTCGCGGGCCCGCGCGTGATCGAGTCCACCGTGCGCGTGACCTTGCCCGAGGGCTTCCAGCGCGCCGAGTTCCTGCAGCAGAAGGGCGCCGTGGATTTCATCTGCGACCGCCGCGAGCTGCGCAAGACGGTGGCGAACGTGCTGGCCATGCTGCAACGCCAGGCAGCTGACGCGGTCAGCTGATACGCACCACCGAGCGCTGCACCTCCTGCAGCACGAACGACGCGATCTGCAGCAGCACCAGCAGCACCAGCGGCGACAAATCGATCCCGCCCACCAGCGGGATCAGCTTGCGGAAAGGCCGCAGCAGCGGCGCGCAGAGCCGGTCGATCACGTCCACGATGGGCGAATCCGCGCGCACCCACGACAGGATGGCGTAGACCAGCACCAGGCCCATCAGGCCGGAGATGACGAGGCGCAGCAGCGCGAAGATCGCCAGCACCGGCACCACCGCCGGCGAGACGCCGCGCAGGATGAGGAGCCAGACGATGGCGTACTGCACCAGCGTCACCAGGTACGCCGCGACGATGCTGGCGGTGTCCACCTTGCCGACGGGCGGCAGCACCCGGCGCAGCGGCAGCACGAGCCAGTCAGTGAGCGCAAACACGAAGCGGCCCACCGGGTTGCCGAACGGAATCCTTTGGTACTGCATGTACATGCGCAGCAGGCACGCGCCTCCGAGGAGGCCGGCGGCCACTTCGAGCAGGAAGGAAATGATTTGGTAGAGCATCGGTGCGCGGTCGGCTTGGCCGTGGGATGATACGGCTTCGAATCCCCCGCTACCCGTGGCCGCCGCCCTCACCCTGCAGTCCCTCCCGCTGTTCCCCCTCGGCACAGTCCTGTTCCCCGGTGGCGTGCTGCCGCTGCGCATCTTCGAGGTGCGCTACCTCGACATGATCGCCAAGTGCCACAAGGCCGGCGCGCCCTTCGGCGTGGTGTCGCTCACGCAGGGCAGCGAAGTGCGCCAGCCGGGCCAGAAAGAGGCGTTCTCCACGGTCGGCACGCTGGCTACCATCGCCCAGTTCGAGTCGCCGCGTCCTGGCCTGCTGCTGATCCGCGCGAACGGCGCGCAGCGCTTTCGCATCACGTCGAGCGACCAGCTCAAGCACGGGCTTTGGGTGGCCGACGTCGAGCGCATGGACGCCGACATGGAAGTCGCCATTCCCGAGGACCTCAAGGGCACCGCGGATGCGCTGGCCAAGCTGATCCAGTCGCTGCAGCAGCGCGCGCCCGAAGGCGAGCCGCTGCCGATCGAGGGGCCGCTGCGCCTCGACGACTGCGGCTGGGTGGCGAACCGCTGGTGCGAGCTGCTGCCGCTGCCGGTCCAGCTCAAGCAGCGCCTGATGGAGCTGGAGAACCCGCTCGTACGCCTCGAGTTGGTGAGCGACGTGCTCACCCGCACCGGCATCACAAACTAGGTCAGGCCTCGTTGCGAGGCATGTACTCCGGCACCGCCGCCTTCAGCCATTCGCGCAGGAAAGTACCCGTCGGCGCGGCGCCGGCGAGCTCGACCCACTTCACGATCGTCTCGATGTCCGGCAACGGGCTCGACGCCTTGGAGATGCGCAGCTTGGGGTGCGGCGTCGGCTCCGTCGTCTCGTCGTCCGCGAGCAGCTCCTCGTAGAGCTTCTCGCCCGGGCGCAGGCCCGAATAAGTGATCGGGATCTCCTGCTCGGTGTGCCCCGACAGGCGAATGAGCATGCGCGCGAGCTCGACGATCTTCACCGGCTCGCCCATCTCCAGCACGAAGATCTGGCCCGAGCGCCCCATCAAGCCCGCCTGCAGCACGAGCTGCGCGGCCTCCGGGATCGTCATGAAGTAGCGCACGATCTCCGGGTGCGTCACGGTGACCGGGCCGCCGCGCGCGATCTGCTGCGTGAAGAGCGGCACCACCGAGCCGCTGGAGCCCAGCACGTTGCCGAAGCGGACGGACACGTACTGCGTCTGCAGGTGCTCCGCCGCCACGGCCTGCACGACCAGCTCGGCGAGGCGCTTGCTCGCGCCCATCACGTTGGTGGGGTTCACCGCCTTGTCGGTGGAGATCATCACGAACCGTTTCGCGCCGCACTCGCCCGCCGCGCGCGCGGCGTTGAGCGTGCCGATGACGTTGGTGCGCACGGCCTCGATCTCGTTGTGCTGCTCCATCAGCGGCACGTGCTTGTACGCCGCCGCATGCAGCACAACGGCCGGTTGATGCCGCGCGAAGATCGCGCGCAGCCGCTCGGCCTCGCGCACGTTGGCGGTGTAGTACACGCCCTGCATCTGCGGATGCGTCTCGCGCAGCTCCTGCTCCAGCTGGTAGATCGCGTACTCCGACACGTCGATGCATACGAGCCGGCCCACGCCCAGGCGCGCGATCTGGCGGCACAGCTCGGAGCCGATGGAGCCGCCGGCTCCGGTCACCAGCGCCGTCTGGCCGGAGAAGAGATCGGCGAGGCCTTCCACATCGAGCTGCACCGGCGCACGGCCCAGCAGGTCCTCCAGCTCGATCTTGCGCGGGCCCGTGCTCTCCGCCTTGAGCCACTGGTCCGCGCGCGGCAGCGTGAGCAGCGTGATGCCGGTATCGGCCGCGAGCAGCAGCGCCTCACGACGCTCCTCGCTGCCGGCAGGGCTGGCCACCAGCGCGGCTTCAGCGCCGATGCGGTCGCACACCTCGGCCAGCGCGCTCACGCGGCCGAGCACGCGCACGTTCTGCAGCGAGCGGCCCACCTCTTCGGCGAGCGGCGACACGATGCCCACGGCTTGCCAGTCGCGGGAGCCCTTCAGCGCGCGCAGCGCATCGGAAGCGTCCTGCAGCGAGCCGACGACCACGATGGCCTTGCCGGACTCCGACAACCGCCGGTGCTCTGCCAGCGTGCGCCACGCGGCGCGCGCCGCACCGAGCAGCACGAGCACCAGCAGCGGGTGCAGCACCAGCACCGACCGCGGGAAGAACGGCAGGCGCAGCATCAGCACCGCCGCGGTCGTCACCACCGCACCGAACGCGACGCCGAGCGTCAGCTCCCGCATCTCCGGCAGGCCGATGAAGCTCCAGACGTGCCGGTAGATGCCGGCCCAGACCAGTCCGGCGGCATAGCCGGCGAGCGGCCACAGCATGGCCTTGACGGCGAGGTCCTCGTACTCGTCCGGGATGTCGAGGTTGAAGCGCAGCCAGAACGCGATCCACCACGCCGCCAGCACGAGGGCGAGGTCGAGGGTGAGGACCGGCAGCGCGTGCCGGACGCGCCTCACTCGGGCGCCTTCGCCGGCTCGAGCGCGCGGCGCAGGTGGTCGATCACGCGCGCGAGCTGTTCGTCGGACATGTTGGAGCCCGAGGGCAGGCAGACGCCGGACTCGAAGAGGCGGCCCGCCACGTCCTCGCCATCGCGGTGCGCGAAATACGCCGCGCGCGCAAAGAGCGGCTGCAGGTGCATCGGCTTCCACACCGGCCGCGCCTCGATGGAGTGGCGCTCCAGCGCGCGCATCACGCCGTCGCGCCGCGCGGCCGCGTTGCCACCCTCGAAGGTAAAGCACGTGAGCCATCGCGTCGAGCGCGAGCCGGCCGGCTCGGGCATCCACGCCAGCGGCAGGCCGGCGAGCTCGCGGCGGTACGTCTCGAAGACGTGGCGGCGCCGCTCCACGCGCTGGTCCAGCACGCGCAGCTGGCCGCGGCCGATGCCGGCCAGCACGTTGCTCATGCGGTAGTTGAAGCCGACCTCGGTGTGCTCGTAGTGGGCCGCGGGTTCGCGCGCCTGCGTCGAGAGCTTGCGCGCTCGCGCGACGAGGTCCCCGTCGTCGGCCACGAGCATGCCGCCACCGGACGTGGTGATGATCTTGTTGCCGTTGAAGGAGAAGATGGCCACGCGCCCGAAGCTGCCGCTCGCGCGGCCCTTGTAGCGCGCGCCCAGCGACTCGGCGGCGTCCTCCAGCACGGGCACGCCGTAGCGCTCGCACAGCGGCAGCAGCGCGTCCATGTCGGCGCTCTGGCCATAGAGGTTCACCAGGATCACGCAGCGCGGCAGGCGGTTCTCGCGCTTCGCCCATTCGAAGGCGCGCTCCAGCGCCTGCGGCGACATGTTCCAGCTGCCCGGTTCGGAGTCGATGAACACGGGCTTCGCGCCGCAATAGAGGATGGGGTTGCAGCTGCCCACGAAGGTGAGCGAGGAGCAGAACACCGTGTCCCCCGGCTTCACGCCCAGCAGCAGCAATGCGAGATGGATGGCCGCGGTGCCGGAGCTCAATGCCGCGGCGTGCTGCACGCCGACATACGCGGCGACCTCGCGCTCGAAGCCGTCGACGTGCGGGCCGAGCGGCGCGATCCAGTTGCTGCGGAAGGCATCCTCGACGAACGCGGTCTCTTCGTCGCCCAGGTGCGGGGACGACAGCCAGATGCGCTGCGAGAGCTCGCGGCGGTGGACGATGTCGACGGGGCGGCCGGCCTTGTCGACGACGGGCACGTGGTCGATCTCGTGCTTGTCCAGCAGCGCCACCGCTGCGGGAAGGCCTGCTTCCTCGCCGATCGTGATGGGCGGCTTTTCGGGCAGCTGCGCGACCGGCGTGGTCTCGGCGACGTGCACGAGCGCGGCGCGGCGCAAGTCGCCGTCGGTGAGCGTGCGGCGCAGGCGCCCGTCCTCGTGCGTCACGAGCAGGATGCCCTTGGCCGTGCGGTCCAGCAGCTGCAGCGCGTCGTGCACCGTGATCGTCGCGGGCACGCACAGCGCGCGGAATTCGTTGCCGGTCACTTGAGCCTCCTGGCGGGCACGCCGGCGTACACACCCGGTTCGGTGATCGACGCGATGACGACGGCGCCTGCGCCGACCACGACGTCGTCGCAGACGGAGAGGCCGGGCAGGACGCGCGCGCCGCTGCCCAGGAACACGCGAGCGCCGATGCGGACCGCCCCGCTCAGGCTCGCCTGGGGGGCAATGTGCGTGTAGTCGCCGACGACGCAATCGTGGTCGATGACCGCGCCGTGGTTGACGATGGTGGAGACACCGACCTTCGCGCGCGGCGCAACGACGGCTTGCGCGGCGACGAAAGTGCCGGCGCCGATTTCGGCAAACGGCGACACCGTGGCTGCCGGGTGGATGACCGCGGCGAGACGCTGCGCGCCGATCGCGTGGGTTTCGTGCTCACGCGCGCGCGCGCTGCCGACGGCGACGTGGAACACCGCATCGCGCAGCGCCACCGCCGGCTCATAGCCCTGCAGCGCCACGCCCGGCAGCAGCTCGCCGGCACACCGGGCCGGGTCGCCGTCGGTAGCGGCAACACGAGTCCAGCCGCCCTGGGCGAGCGCGGCATCGGCCACGACGCGCCCATGGCCGCCGGCGCCGACGATGACGAGGATGTTCTTCGCGTCCAAAGCTCAGTAGGTGTTGGTCTTTTCCAGCAGGCGCGGGTGCAGCGGCAGCGTCGCCAGCAGGTTGGCGATGCGCGCGGCGCTGCGGCCGTCGCCCCATGAATTCTCACACGGCCACTTGCCGTGGCCGAGCTGCGCCCGCAAGGCGGCGGCCAGCGTGTGCGAGCCGTCGTTCGCGTCCATCACGTTGGGGCCGTGCTCGCGCAGCTGCTGGCGCGCACCGACGTTGACCACCGGCGTGCCGAACGTGGCCGCCTCGATGATGCCGGCGGATGAATTGCCGATCATGGCGGCGCAGTGGTTCATGGCCACGGCGAAGTGCCTGCGGCCCAGGTGGGTGACGCGGCGCGAGCCCGCTGGCAGCTCGATGCCGTCCAGCGCCTGCAGGATTTCGCGCGAGCCCGCATCCGCATTCGGCTCGAGCCACAGCACCGGCAGGCCCACCTGCTTGAGCCCGTCGGCCAGTTCGCGCGTTTGACGCGCGGCCTCGCGGGCCTGCTGCACGACCGGGTGGAATACCGCCAGGACGAACTGCGAGCCGGGCGGCATTCCGATCTCGGCCAGCGCCTCCGCGCGCGGCAAGTCGCCCAGCTCGCGCAAGCCGTCGAGCCCGGGCGCACCGGTGACGAAGATGCGCGACTCGTCCTCGCCCATGCGCTCGAGCCGCCGGCGCGCGTCCTCGGTGGCCACGAAGTGGTAGCTGGCGAGCTTGCTGATCGCGTGTCGCACCGGCTCGTCAACGGTGCCGGAGCGCTCGCCGCCGTGCACGTGCACGCATGGGATTCCGACATGCAGCGCCGCGATGGCACCGGCGAGCATCTCGCCGCGGTCACCGAGCAGCAGCAGCGCGTCCGGGCGCTCGCGGTCCAAGACCTCCGTGACGCCGCGCAGGCACTCGGCGATACCGAGGGACATGCTGGAGCCGGTACGGGTGTCCATGTCGAGCGGGATTTCGGCGAGCACGTCGAGGCCGCTCGCTCGCACCTCGTCGATCGTGCGGCCGTGCACGGCGCTCAGGTGCATGCCGGTGGCGATGACCTGCACCTGCACGCCGGGCGTTGCAGCCGTCTGCCTGAGCGTCGCTTCCATCAACCCGAAGTCGGCGCGCGTGCCGGTGAGGTACACGATGCGGCGCGTCACAGGCTGTCATTGCGGGCTCGACCCGCAATCCATGGTGGCGTGGCGCCGCGCAAAGATGGATCCCGGGTCAAGCCCGGGATGACGCGGGGTGGGTTTGCCGGCTTCACGTCAGTCCCCGAGCTGGTCCCAATCCAGCAGCGTGCCGGCCGCGATGTCCGTCCGCGCGACTTTGCCCACGACGCGCACCGACTCGCGCGGCGCAATGCCCGAGGCCGGACGCCGGAACGCCAGCATCGACGCGTCGATGCGCGCACCCGCGGCGATGTCGCAAGCGGCAACGATGCTGCGCCGGGCGACGCGCGCCGCATCCAGCTCCTCCGGCCGCGGCTCCTTGCGGCCGTCGCCCAGCATCGCGCTGATGCGGCGAAGGCCGGTAACCATCGTGCCGAACTCGCCCGGTTCCAGCGAGGCGGCGTGGTCCGGGCCTGGCAGCGTGCGGTCGAGCGTCAGGTGCTTTTCGATCACCATGGCACCGAGCGCAACGGCACCAAGGGAAGCCTCGATGCCGAGGCTGTGGTCCGAGTAGCCGGCCGGCAGCCCCAGCTCGCGCGCAAGCGTCTGCACGGCGCGCAGGTTCAGCGCTTCGTCGGGCGCCGGATAGGCGGAAGTGCAATGCAGTACCGTGACGCCTTCGAGGTTGCCGCGCGCCGCTTTCACCCAGTCGAGCGCCTCGCGCACTTCCTCCAGCGTCGCCATGCCGGTGGAGATGAGCAGCGGCAGCTTCGTGCGCGCCGCGTGCTCGACGAGCGCCCGATGCGTGAGCTCGCCCGAAGGCAGCTTGATGCGCTGCACGCCGAGGCCGACCAGCATGTCCACAGCATCCGTCGAAAACGGCGTCGAGAAGAACTCGATGCCGATCAACGCGCAGTGCGCCTGCAGCTTCACATGCTGCTCGCGCGAGAGCTCCAGCTTGCGCAGCATCGCGAACTGGTCGCGCTCGCCGGTCTGCCGGGCCTGGTAGTTCGCGGTGGGCGCGCCGGGCAGCACGAGGTCCTCGGCGCGAAAGCTCTGGAATTTGACCGCGTCGGCCCCGGCCTGCTTCGCGGCGTCGCACAGCTTGAAGGCCAGCGCGAGGTCGCCGTTATGGTTCACTCCCGCTTCCGCGATGACGAAGACAGCGTCAGCCACGCTCGTCCCCACCGCGGTGCCGCACGTACAGCCACTCCGCGTAATCGAAGTCGTCGAGCGTGTCGATGTCGACCGATTTCCAGCGCGGCATCACGTACGGCGCCATGCGCACGCTCCACATGCCCTGCTTCGCGGCCTTTGCCAACGCTGGGCGATGCCAGACGTAGATGGACCCGTTGAGCGCGTAGACCTGCGGCGCGTCCTGCCGCCGCAGGTTGCCCTCGCCCGCGCACAGCCGCACGAGGCCGTCCGCGCCGCGCTCGACAAGGTTGAAGTACGGGTTGTCGTGGGCCTCGGCAACGCTGACCACGAGGTCCACGTCGGGACGCGTCTGCAGTGCAAGCTCGATGTCCGCGGTGTCGCGCAACGGCGAGGTGGGCTGCAGGTCGACGATGCGCGCAATCGTCTCGCCTTGCAGTTCGAGGTAGCGCGCCAGGTGTTCGATGACGGGCAGCTTGCCGGCGGTATCGGTGGCCAGTTCGGCGGGCCGCTTGAACGGCACCGTCGCGCCCGCATCGCGCGCGATCGCCGCGATCTCGTCGTCGTCGGTGGAGACGTACACGCCCTGGATGTGCTCGCACCCCAGCGCCTGCCGGATCGTGTGCACGATCAGCGGCACGCCCATGAAGGGCCGGATGTTCTTGCCGGGCAGGCCCTTGCTGCCGCCGCGCGCGCAGATGGTCGCGATGGTCTTGGCAGGAGCGGCGAGCGAGGTCATAGCTTGAGGAAGCGTTCGAGCATGCCCAGCCCCGCGTGCGCACTGCGCTCCGGGTGGAACTGGCAGCCGTAGAGGTTGTCGCGGTGCACGGCCGCGCAGATGCGCCGGCCGTCGTAGTGAACGTCCGCAAGGCGCACGCCGTCATCCGCGGGAACAGCGGCGAAGGAATGCACGAAGTAGGCACGCTCGCCCGGCGCCACGCCTTCCATGATCGTGCCCTTCCACTCGGTGGCCGCTTCGAGCGGACGCCAGCCGATATGGGGCACGCGGTGCGGCGTGCCGTCGGCGCCGTTGGGCGGGACCGGTTGCACGCGGCCGGCCATCAGGCCCAGCCCTGCATGCTCACCCATCTCCTCGCTCGCGTCGAACATCATCTGCATGCCCACGCAGATGCCGAGGAAGGGCCGCCCGGTCTGCGCGAAGCGCCTGACCAGGTCGTCGAAGCCGCGTGCACGCAGCTCGTTCATGCCGTCGCCGAAAGCACCGACGCCGGGTAGCACGAGCCGTGAGGCATCGACGTCTTCCGGCGACGCCTTGTCCACCACCTTGAGCGAGGCGCCGCAATGCTCCAGCGCCCGCAGCACGTTCAGCAGGTTGCCGATGCCGTAGTCGAGGACGGTGACGGCGCTCATCGCACGTCCAGCCCGGCGGCCGCCGCATGCCGCTTGATCTCGGCCATGGACATGCGCTTCCAGTGCAGCGCATCGGCGACGGCAATCGCCGACACGCCTGTCGCGGCGACCGCGGCGAGGTCCTCCGCCTTGCCGAAACCGCCGCTGATCGTCACCGGCACGTTCACCGCGTCGCACACGTCGTGCGCGAGCTGGAGGTCGAAGCCCTTGCGCGTGCCTTCCATGTCCACGGAGGTCAGCAGCACTTCGCCCGCCCCGCGGTCCACCGCTTCCTTCACCCACTCGACCACGTCACGCCCGGTGCGCTCGCGCCCGTTGTCGGTGTAGGCCTCCCAGCCGCCGTCGCGGCTCACGCGCTTGGCCTCGATACCGACCACCATGCACTGCGAACCGTAGCGCTTGGCCACTTCGCCGATCAGCTCCGGGCGTGCGATGGCAGCGGTATTGATCGCGACCTTGTCCGCACCGGACATCATCATCGTGGCCACGTCCGCGAGCGAGCGGATGCCGCCGCCCACCGTGATCGGCACGTAGACGCGGTCCGCCGCGCGCTTGATGATGTCCGAGAGGTTGTTGCGCTGGTAGAGGGACGCGACGATGTCGATGAAGAGCAGCTCGTCCGCGCCCTCCTCGTAATAGCGCACCGCATGTTCGTTCGGGTCGCCCACCACGCGCAGGCCTTCGAGGTGCACGCCCTTGATCAGGTTCGGCCCCTTGATGTCGAGGCGCGCGATGATGCGGACGTGCCGGCCGGTCGTCATTCGAAGACGGTGTGACGCAGCTTCCACTGCCCGGTCTCGCGCTTCCACAGGTGCGGCGAGCGGAAGTTGTCGGCGAGCTTCGCGTAGTAGTCGCGGTCCATCACCGGCTGCTCGAACATCTTCGAAGCCTGCGGGAACTCCTTCGCCGGGATGCTGAGGTAGCGGAAGATCTCGTCCGCGAAGCGCTCGGGGAATTCGCCGTCGTAGCGGCGCACCAGCGCCACGCCCTCGTCGCGCGTGATGTCGCCCGAGCGGATCTCCTGCGCCGCGTCGTAGGTGGCACGGCCGATGCCGAACTTCACGAACGTGGTGTGGTAGTGGAAGTCGTCGATGCGGTCGTCGATGGAGTTGTACTTGCTGTACGTGCCCGGCGTGCGCTCGGGCGACGCCTCGAAGCCGCCGTGCTCCACCGCGTAGTAGTAGCAGCTCTGCGGGTGCCACTTGAGGTAGTAGCCGAGGTAGTGCACCTCGATGTTCTTCTTCTGGATCTGCACCGGGTCGGCCGGCAGGTAGGGCAGCAGGTCCTGCTCCTCGAGGCCGAAGTCGTCGTAGAGGCTCTGGATGGAGGTGCCGCCCAGGTAGATCTGCGACTTGTCCGAGGCGGTGAAGTACGACCAGTCGCGCTTGGCGGTGGTGGTGTCGCCGATCGGGTTGCCGTACTCGGCCTCGTTCTCGCCATAGATGACGAACGGGATGTCGTGCAGGATCGCCATCTTGGGCGCCAGCGACTTCTGCCCGAACATGAACGCCTGGAACGGGTGGAACAGGTTGTCGACGGCCAGGCGCGTGAGCAGCCGGTGCACGCGGCCGTTGGGCGTGGTGAGTTCGTTGTCGAACCCGGCGTGGATCCACGACTGGAAGTTCTTCCAGCCCCACTCGGTGTACACGTGCGGCGCCCACGTCACCGTGAGCGGGTGCATGCCGAAGCGCGTCTTGAGGATGTGCGAGGCGTAGAAGCTGTCCTTGCCGCCGGAGCCGGGGACGAGGCAGTCGTAGCCGCTCTTGCTGCGGAACTTGTCGCACAGCGCGGCGAGCTGGTCCTCGCGCGCCTTCCAGTCGATGCCCGCCTTCTTCTGCTCGGCGAAGCGGCAGGCGTCGCAAACGCCCTCGTCGTCGAAGTTGATCGTGGCCTTCTTGCTGTCCTTGGTGTGCTGGTACTCCACCGCGGAATTGGGGCGCTGGTTGGAGATGACGCAGTGCTTGCAGAAGTGCACGTAGCGCGGCAGGCCGTAGCGGACCTGCGCGGCCTCCTGCGGCGCCTCGAAGGCAGCGAGGTCGACGGGGCGGGGAGCGGGGATGAGGGACATGGAACTGGCTTACAGGAAGGCGCCCAGGACGGACAGCACGCGGCCGGTGGCCGCCAGACCGGATTGTGCCAGTGGGCGGCGGCCGAGGCGGGTGACGCGGTCGAGCGCCTCCCCCAGGCCCGCCACCGGGACGGCGGCGTCCGCAACCCCGAAGCGGGCCAGGGGCATGGCTTCGTCGAACACCGAGCCTTGCACCTGCACGAGGCGGGCGCCGGCCAGGTGGCCTTCGAGGCCGACCGTGGAGGTGAGCGTCACCACTGTGCTGACGGCGTGCAGCAGCGGCGGCAGTGGCCAGTCCTGGCCGGTCAGCACGAGTCTCCCGTCGTCCCCGCGCAGGCGGGGACCCAAGGCGTCCAGGCTCATCTGCTGCCCCGGCCGCGGCCGGATGCAAAGTACTGCGTCGTCGTTCGCAGCCGTCCAGTCCACGAGCGCCTGAAGCGCCCGCACGGGCAAGGTCGGGTCGCCCGGGCGGCCGTCGAACGGATGGAACGCTGGCTCGACCTGTTCGGCCCAGAGCAGCACCCGCTTGCCGTCCCAGCCTTCGTCCGCACGCAGCGCAGCGCCTTCCTGCGCCACTTCGGGATCGGACAGCACGTCGAAGGCCGGGTTGCCGGTGACCACCATCTCCTCGGGCTTGCGGCCGGCGGCGACGAGAAAGTCGCGCACGGCTTCGTTGAGCACGCAGACGCGGTCCGCGTACCCGGGCTGCCCGATCCAGCGCACCTCGTCGATGGCAAACAGGTCGACGATGCACACGGCCGGGATTCCGACCTCCCGCGCGACCTCGATGGCGGCACGTTCGGCGCGCGGCGAGTTCGTCGCGACCACGAGGTCCGGCTCGAGCTTCTTCAGGATGCGGCGCAGGGTGCCGCGCGGCAGGAAGGCCTGGCGGCCGTCCTTCTCGTAGCGGCGGAAGGCCTCCTGCGCGCCGACGTCGGCCACCAGGTCGGCGGACGAAAGACCCAGGTAAGCGGCGGTCTCGTCGAGATCGACCACGTCCTTCATCTGCGCGGCGAGCCTGCGGCCGTGCGCGAGCGCAGCCTCGTCGCCGGGCTGCACGAAGTCCTTGAACTGCACGACTGGCAGGCCGGCCGCTCTGGCAACCGGCGCGGCCGTGGTGAGCGCAAGCACCTTCACGTCCGCGCGGCCTGACTCGTGCAGTTCCTTCGCCACGGGGAGGACCATGCGAACGTGACCGCCGCCGTAGCAGATGAATAGAACCTTCTTCATGCGCCGTGCCTTTGCGCCCACAGCGCCAGCGCAGCCAGGGCGCGCAGCTCGCGCGTGAAGTTGGCGCTGCCGTCGCGATGGCGCTCCAGCATCGAAGTGACGGCCTCGGCGCGGAACAGCTTGCGCAGCAGCTCGCTCGTTGAGAGGGTCTCCGCCAGCCACGGGTAGCTCTCGCCGCGAAACCACTCGCCCACCGGCACGGTGAACATCTGCTTTTTGCGGTACGCGAGCTCCTCGCCGATCAACGGCACCACCGCCTTCTTGTACCAGTGCTTCTTGTCGCGCCCGTGCAGCTTGGTCGCGCCGCGCGAACGGAACGCGAACTCCATCATCCGCCAGTCGAGGAAGGGCGTGCGCGCCTCGATCGACACGGCCATGCCCATGCGGTCGGGCTTGACGAGGTTGTTGCCGGACAGCAGCAACTGCATGTCGAGGTACAGCGCCTGGTTGATGCGGTCGAAATGCGCGGCTTCGTCGAACCACGGCTTCGCCGCGACCTCGAAGCTGTCGATCGCGCGCAGCTGCGCCGCGATTTCGGGGCGGTACAGGTCGGCCTTCGCCTGCGGCGCGAAGAGCGAGATGGAATCGAAGTAGCTGCGGCGGAATTCCTCGTCGGAGAGCGCATCGACGCCTTCGCGCGCGAAGAACTCGTCGTACTTCTCGTAGCCCGCGAACAGCTCGTCGCCGCCGTCGCCCGTGAGCACCACCTTCACGTGCTTGGCCGCGAGCTCGCTCACCCGCAGCGTCGGCATGAAGGAGGCATCGCCATGCGGCTGGTCCAGGTGCCACAGCACGTGCGGCCAGCGGCCGAGCATGTTGAGCTCCGCAATCTCCATCGTGTGCTCGCAACCGAAGCGCCGCGCGGCGTCCTCGGCGTACGGCGATTCGTCGAAGCGCGCGTCGGCAAAGCCGATGCAGAAGGTCTTCACCGGCCGCGTGACATGCCGCGCCATCAGCCCGACGATCGTGCTGGAGTCGACGCCGCCCGAGAGGAATGCGCCCCAGGGCACGTCGGCGCGCAGGCGGATGCGCGTGGCGTCGTCGAGGATGGAGAGGAATTGCGCGGACCAGTCCTCGAAGGAGAAATCCTGCTCGCGCTGCCGCGACAAGTCCCACCACCGCTGCACCTCGGTGGCGCCGCGGGTGTACTTCACCCACGTCCCCGGCATCACGTGCCGGATGCCCTGCCAGATGGTCCAGGGCGCCGGGATGTAGTTGAACGTGAGGTAATGGTGGATCGCTTCGAGGTCCACCTCGGCCCGCTCACCCGCCGCGAGCAGGGCCTTGAGCTCCGAGCCGAACAGCACGCGCGTGCCGTCGTCCGCCACGTACAGCGGCTTGACGCCGATGCGGTCGCGCACGAGGTAGAGCGCGTCCTCGCGCGCATCGTCGATCGCGATCGCGAACATGCCGTTCAGGCGCTGCAGGAAGCCGATGCCCTCGCGCTCGTAGAGGCGCAGCAGCACCTCGGTGTCGGAATGCGTCTTCAGCTCGACGCCCTGCGCGCGCAACTCGTCGGCAAGTTCGACGTAGTTGAAGATCTCGCCGTTCTGCACGAGCGCGATGCGGCCATCGTCGGAAACGAAGGGCTGGTGGCCGCCCGCGATGTCGATGATGGAGAGCCGCCGGTTGCCGACGGCCACGCCGCGCCGCGGCTGGTGCCACACGCCGTGGTCGTCCGGGCCGCGGTGCTGCAGCGCCAGGCCCATCGATTCGAGGATGTCCTGCGGCAGCTCGCGCTTCGCGCGGTCCCAGTAGCCGAAGATGCCGCACATGTCAGTTGCTGCCTTTGCCGGTCAGCCGGCCGACGGTCTTCGCCATGATGCAGAAGTCCATCAGCAGACTGTGCTCGCGTGCGTAGCGCAGGTCCAGTTCGAGGCGCTGCTCGGGCGTGGCTGCCGAGCGCAGCTCGGCCTGCGCAAGGCCGGTGATGCCCGGGCGCACGCTGCAGCGGGTTGTCCAGTCTGAGTCGGTGTAGAGGGCGCGCTGCGCAGGCACGTCGGGGCGAGGGCCCACGAGACTCATTTCACCCTTGAGAACATTCAGCAACTGCGGCAATTCGTCGAGGCTGGTGCGCCGGATGAAGCGGCCCACCTTCGTGATCCGCGGGTCGTCGCTGGCCGTGTGGTACGGCCCGATCGCCGCCGCGTTCTTGACCATGCTGCGGAACTTGTAGATGCCGAACTCGCGCCCGCCCTGCCCCACGCGCACCTGCTTGAACAGCACCGGGAATCCACTCTCCAGCGCGACGGCCAGCGCCACCGCCAGCAGCAGCGGCGACAACAGCACGAGCGCCCCCAGCGAAAGCACCACGTCCACCAGCCGTTTCATGCCTGCGCGGCCAGTTGCGCGCCGATCTCGCGGATGCGCACGCGGATGCGCTGCGCATCGCGGATCACTTGCTGCGGGTCGCGCCCGGCCAGAACCTGTTCGGCCGCGCGCAGCTCCGCGATCTCGTGCTCGAAAACCGTGTCGGAATCCGGCCTGTGGAAAGTGCGCGAGAGGATCACCGCGCCCGAGCCGAGCCGCAGGTGCTCGGCCAGCACGTCGCGCCCGGGCAGCAGGCCCTCGTCCAGGCGCGCAATGCCGCCGAAGCCGAAGCGCAGGCCGGCCGCACGCGCGGCATCGGCCACGCGGTCCACCACGCCTTGCGCGAGCGGCTCGAACATGAAGCGGCAACCCAGCGACAGGTGCAGGTCGTTCAGGCCGACGTAGACCTCGTACAGGCCCGGCGTCGAAACCCATTCGTCGAGCGAGGCCAGCGCGCCCGCGTTCTCCAGCAAGGGCACGATCGGCACGCGCCCGCCGACGATGCGCGCGAACTCGCGCAGCTCTTGCGCCGACGTGAACATCGGCAGCATCAAAAGGTCCGGGCCGTGGGCGAGCACCGCGTCCACTTCTTCGGCGCTGCCCTGGTTGAGCGGGTTCACACGGACCATCAGCTTCGAGCGTTTGGCCACGTCGCGGATGCGTGCCACATCGCCAAGCTCATGCGCGCTGATGAACGTGTTGCGGCCCGCCTGGCGTTCGGCCTTGCCCAGGCGTTCGAGATCCACGAACAGGCGCATGCCGTCCAGCGCGTCGCAGCGGCGCGCGAACGCGGGGTCATTCGTGATCTGCAGCAGGTCCAGCATGGGGAACCGGGGATTATCGCCGCAGGGCCGCTCTCACCTCGGGGCTGGCAGCCGCCGTGACACCGATGACCAGCACGCCGCCAACGACTGCCATCGCGAGCTGGCCGGCCATCCCCGGCACGGGCACGAAGCGCGAGCCGACGTCGCACGCGAGCAGGCTCGTGAACGCCACGGCAAACGTCCGCCACGGCACGTCGCGCCAGCGGCCCAGCGCCACGATCACGACGATGGCAACGCCGATCAGCACCAGGTTCATCAGGACCATCAAGGCGTGGCCGTGCTCGAAGCCGGAAAACAGCAGCACCGCGAGCCCGGCCGCGTACGCCAGCACAGCCGGCGCCATCCGCCCGCAGGCGGCCAGCACGGTCACGCCGACCGCAATGCAGGCCTGCGGCAGCAGCCCCCAGGCGCCGATGCGGCCCCAGTCGGCGACGTTCACGAGGGCCTCCGGCTGCATGCGCCCCCAGCCGAAGAGCAATTCCGCCAGCGCCGGCGCGGCGAGCACCAGGCCTGCGGCTGACGCGCAGGCGAGCGTCCAGGCGAGCGCGAACCCGTTGCGGATCGCCGTCGTGCCTTCGTTCGCGGCCACTGCACGGGCGATGGCCGGGAAGGCGAGCGTGGCGACGAGCTGGATGGCGAGCATCAGGGGCAGCTCGACCAGCTTCCACGCGTAGTTGAACGTCGCGAGCGCGCCCTCTCCGGATTGCGATGCGAGCGAGCGCGCGACGAAGGGCAGTGCGAGCGGAAGGCCGGCTGCGAGTGCGGCCAAGGTCCAGGTTGCAGCGGTGGGGGAGCCTGTGGCGGGCTCGTCGGGCAGGCGTTGCGGCTGCGCGTTGGTCGCGACGCCGCTACGGGCCATGTGCGCAGGCGACTGCCGCTGCACCTTCGCCATCTTCCACGCGAGCCAACCAAGGCGCGCGGCCATGGCTACGAGCAGGCCGACGCCAAGCCACGTGAGGTCCTGGCGCCCCGCGACGAACCAGAGCGCCGCGACCAGCACGCCATTGACGACGAGGTTGGCCGCGTACATCCCGACGAATTCCCGCTCGTGCTGCAGGCGAGTGGTCCAGAGCGCGGCGAGCAAGGAGAGCGGAATCGCGAAGGCGCTGAAAACGAGAGCCTGCATGCCGGCGGGCCGCAGCGTTTCCTTCAGGCCCGCCGCGAGCAGGTCCAGCGCAGGGCCCCGTGCGACGGCTACCAGCAGGGCAACACCCGCGCCGATGCCCAGGAGCACCCACGCGACGCGCCGCTGCAGAGCCGCGACACCCGCGGGGTCGCGCGCCCATGCCGGCAGCAGCACGTAGCTCAGCGCCCCGGCCGCGAGCAGGCCGGCGATCCAGTCGGGCAAGGCCAGCATGAGCACGGCCACGTCGCCCAGCCCCGTGGCGCCAAACGCAGCCGCCTGCGCCGACTCCCTCACCAGCCCCAGAAGCCGGCTAAGCACCAGAAGACCGAGCGACAGCGCACCCGCACGAAGAAACATAGGCGCGGATTATCGAGTGCCTGTGAAAAACTAGAATGGAGGGCTATGTCCAGCAATGCCGCCCCGCCGCCCCCGCCCGTTGACGAGAACCAGTTGATCGCCGAGCGGAGGGAAAAACTCCGCCAACTGCGCGAAGCGGCGAAGAACGGCGCCGGCCCCGCCTTCCCCAACGACTTCAAGCCGACCCACCGCGCCGCCCAACTCCACGCGGAACACGGCGAAAAGGAAGCGCCCCAGCTGGAGACGGAAGGCCACACCGCCAAGGTCGCCGGCCGCATGATGCTCAAGCGCGTCATGGGCAAGGCCAGCTTCGCCACGGTGCAGGACGCCACCGGCCGCATTCAGGCCTACATCACACGCGACGCGGTCGGTGAGGAGGTTTACGCCGCCTTCAAGCACTGGGACCTCGGCGACATCGTCGGCATCGAAGGCAAGCTGTTCAAGACCAAGACCGGCGAGCTCTCCATCCACGCCACGTCGATCAAGCTGCTGACGAAGAACCTGCGCCCGCTGCCGGACAAGTTCCACGGCGTGGCCGACCAGGAGCTGAAGTACCGCCAGCGCTACGTGGACCTCATGATGGACGAGGAGGCGCGCAAGCGCTTCGTCGCGCGCAGCCGCGCCGTCAGCGGCATCCGCGAGTTCATGGTGGCGCACGGCTTCCTCGAGGTCGAGACGCCGATGCTGCACCCCATCCCCGGCGGCGCCAATGCGAAGCCGTTCGTGACGCACCACAACGCGCTGGACCAGGAGATGTACCTGCGCATCGCGCCGGAGCTGTACTTGAAGCGCCTGGTGGTGGGCGGCTTCGAGCGCGTGTTCGAGATCAACCGCAACTTCCGCAACGAAGGCATCTCGGTGCGCCACAACCCCGAGTTCACGATGATGGAGTTCTACGCGGCGTACTGGGACTACCGTGACCTCATGACCTTCACCGAAGGCATCGTGCGGGACGCGGCGCAGAAGGCGGTGGGCACGCTCAAGCTCTCCTACGGCGGCCGCGAAGTGGACCTCGAAAAGCCGTTCGAGCGCCTCTCCATCCGCGAAGCGATCGTCAAGCACAGCGACGCCGGCGAGAACGTCGACAACCGCGAGTGGCTCACCAACGCGCTGCGCAAGCTGGGCATGAGCGAGGAGAAGGAAAAGCTCTCCCAGCGCTCCTTGGCCTCGCTGCAGGTGCTGTACTTCGAGGAGAAGGTGGAAGAAGCGCTCTGGCAGCCCACCTTCATCATGGAGCACCCCACCGAGATCTCGCCGCTGGCCCGGGCGAACGACGAGCGCCCGGAAGTCACCGAGCGCTTCGAGCTCTACATCACCGGCCGCGAGATGGCCAACGGCTTCTCCGAGCTGAACGACGCCGAGGACCAGGCCGCGCGCTTCCAGGCGCAGGTGAGCGCCAAGGACGCGGGCGACGACGAGGCCATGTTCTTCGACCACGACTTCGTGCGTGCGCTGGAGTACGGCATGCCGCCCGCCGGCGGCTGCGGCGTGGGCATCGACCGGCTGATGATGCTGCTGACGGACAGCCCGAGCATCCGGGACGTGATCCTCTTTCCGGCGCTGCGGCGGGAGGGCTGAGTCAGGGCACCATGCCGACGGCGTGCATGTACACGGGGTCGCCCATCAAGGTATCCCAAGTCATCGCATACGCCGACGGCAGCAGCGACAGCCGGCGGTTCTCGCTGGCCTCGCTGGCCTGCCACTCACCGGCCACCTTGGCGGCCATCAGCTCGTCGAGCACCACGTCGATGGCTTTGCCGCCCGACTGCGCCGACTCGTTGCAAAGCAGCACCATGTCGCAGCCCGCCGTGAGCGCCGCCACGGCCGCCTGCGAATAGCTCACGGCCTTGCCTTCGATTCGGCGCGCGCCTTCCATGCTCAGGTCGTCGCTGAACACGCAGCCCTGGAAGCCCAGCTGCCCGCGCAGGATGTCGTTCAGCCATTTCGTCGAGAAACCCGCAGGCCGCTTGTCCACTTTCGTGTAGATCACGTGCGCGGGCATCACGCTGGTGAGCGTCGTGCTCAGCCAGCCGTACGGCAGCGCGTCGTCGCCGAGGATGTCCTTCAGCGGCCGGTTGTCGACCGGGATGTCGACGTGCGAATCAGCTTTCACGAAGCCGTGCCCGGGGAAGTGCTTGCCGCAGTTGGCCATGCCCGCGGCCAGCATGCCGTGCATCACGCTCTTGGCCAGCAAGGCGGCGACACGCGCATCACGGTGGAACGAGCGGTCGCCGATCACGCTGCTGGCACCGTAGTCCAGGTCCAGCACCGGCGCGAAGCTCAGGTCCACGCCGCACGCGCGCAGCTCCGACGCGAGCACATAGCCGCACGCACTGGCCGCGTTCGTGGCCTGCATCGCATCCGCCATCCACATCTCGCCCAGCGCCCGCATCGGCGGCAGGTGGGTGAAGCCGTCGGTGCGGAAGCGCTGCACGCGCCCGCCCTCGTGGTCCACGCAGATCAGCATGTCGCCGCGCACGGCCTTGATCTCGGCGCACAGCTTCGTGACCTGCTCGCGGTCCTTCCAGTTGCGGCCGAACAGGATGATGCCGCCCACGAGCGGGTTGGCGAGGCGCTTGCGGTCCACGGGCGTGAGGGCGAGGCCGGCCACGTCGATGACCAGGGGTGCGTGTTGGGTCATGGTTTCTTTTCCACCACCACGAAGCTCGCGGCGTAATCGGTTTCGTCGGTGACGCTGACGTGGGCCGAGAGGCCCCGCGCGTCGAACCATTCCTTCAGGGCGCCGTGCAGCACGATGGTCGGCTCGCCGCTGGGCAGCTTGGCGATCTCGCACGAGCGCCACGTCATCGGCATGCGCATGCCCATCTTCACGGCCTTGCTGAACGCCTCCTTCGCGGAAAAGCGTGTCGCCACGTAGCGCACGCCCCGTTCGGGCCAGCGCCGGCTGCGCGCCTTCCAGGTCGCGAGCTCGCCGTCCGAGAGGATCTTCGCGGCAAAGCGTTCGCCGTGCCGCTCCAATGAGGCACGGATGCGCCGCACGTCGCAGATGTCGGTGCCGATGCCGTAGATCATCCCGCCAGCGCTGCGAGGTACTGCCGCACCGTCTCCGCGTAACCCAACTCGAGCGCGTCGGCGATGAGGGCGTGGCCGATCGACACTTCCAGCACGCCGGGCACCGTGCGCACGAAGGCCGACAGGTTGTCACGGTTGAGGTCGTGGCCCGCGTTCACGCCCAGGCCGGCGGCCTGCGCGGCGCGCGCGGCATCGGCGAACTGCTCGAGCACCGCGTCCTGCTGCGGCGTGCCCCACGCGGCGGCATAGGGCTCGGTGTAGAGCTCGACGCGATCCGCGCCCAGCGCCTTGGCGCGCGCCATCGCCTCGGGCACGGGGTCCATGAACAGGCTCACGCGCACGCCCAGCGCCTTCGCCTCGTCGATCAGCGGCTTGACGCGCTCGCCGTCCTTTGCGAGGTCCCACCCGTGGTCGCTCGTGAACTGCCCTTCGCTGTCGGGCACGAAGGTGCACTGGTGCGGCCGCACGTCGCGGATGAAGCCCATCAGGTTGTGGAACGGGTTGCCCTCGATGTTGAACTCGGCTTGCGGCCAGCCCTTCATCAACTTCGCGAGGTCGTAGACGTCTTGGGCGCGAATGTGGCGCTCGTCCGGCCGCGGATGCACCGTGATGCCGTGCGCGCCGGCCTGCAGGCACAGCGTGGCCGCGCGCTCGACGCTGGGGATGCCGAGGTGGCGCGTGTTGCGCACCAGCGCGACCTTGTTGACGTTGACGGAGAGGGCTGTGCTCACAGGGATTGAAGGTCCATCATCAGTTGCCGCGTGCGCAACGTGGCCACGCCGCAATGGTAGTGCAGCAGCGCGCGCAGCTGCGGCTTCAGCTCGGCCGCGGCCGTTGCCGCTTCGCGCAGGGTGGTCGAGAAGGGCGCCGGGTCGTCCAGCGCCTGCTGCAGGGCGGCCCATTGGGCGCCCGCAAGGCTTGCACGCGCATCGCCGTCACGCGCCGCGACAAGGCCGCTTTCCGGCACCAGGCTGTAGCGCCCCGCGGCATCCAGCGGCGCCATCGTGAGCGTCTGCGCGTCCAGCGACGGCAGCAGGCCGATCTCGCGCAGCAGGACCAGCTCGAACGCCCGCAGCGCCGGCTCCAGCGCCTCCTGGTGTTCGCTGGCCAGCACCTGCACGGCCGACGCATAGGCGTCGAACAGCTGCGGGTGCGCGTCCTCGCGCGCGAGGAGCCGCAGCAGCAACTCGTTGAGGTAGTAGCCCGACATCAGCGCGTCGCCGGTGGGCATCACCTGCCCGCCGGCCCATTCGGCCGACTTGAGGGTGCGGATCTCGGAATCGCCGCCGAACGCGATCTCCAGCCGCTGCAGCGGCAGCAGCACCGGCCGGAAGTTGGAGCTGGGCCGCTTCGCGCCCTTCGCGACCACCGCCACGCGCCCGTAGTCGCGCGTGAGCACTTCGAGGATCAGGCTGGACTCGCTCCAGTCGTAACGGTGGAGCACGTACGCGGGCTGGGCCGCGACTCGCTTCATTCGTAGCCGAAGCTCTTGACGCGGGCCTCGTCATCGGCCCAGCCGCTGCGCACCTTGACCCACAGCTGCAGGAACACCTTCGCCCCCATCAGCTTCTCCAGCTCGTTGCGCGCCTCGGTGCCGATGCGCTTGAGGCGCTCGCCCCTCTCGCCGATGATCATCGCCTTGTGGCTGTCGCGCTCGACCACGATGGTGCCGGCGATCTTGACGAAGCGGCCGTGCTTGGGGCTCGGCTCCTCCTCGAACTGCTCGATCACCACCGTCGACGTGTAGGGCAGCTCCTCGCCCGTCAGCCGGAACAGCTTCTCGCGCACGATCTCGCTGGCGAGGAATTTCTCGCTGCGGTCGGTCAGCTCGTCCTCGCCGTACCACCACGGCTGCTCGGGCAGGTACTTCTCGCAGATGGCGAACAGCCGCTCGACGTCCTTCGGGTTCTTGGCCGACATCGGCACGAACTCGGCGAACTCGTGCCGCTGCTGCATGTCGCGCAGCCACGGCGCGATGTCGCCGCGGCGGTGCACCGTGTCGAGCTTGTTGGCGATGAGCACCGCCGGGATGCCCGGCTTGAGCAGCGCCAGCACCTTGGCGTCGCCGAGGGTGAAGTTGCCCGCTTCCACCACGAAGAGCACGAGGTCGACGTCGCCCAGCACGCCGGTCACGGCCTTGTTGAGCGAGCGGTTCAGCGCGGAGCTGTGGCGGGTCTGGAAGCCGGGCGTGTCCACGAAGACGAACTGCGACGTGCCCACGGTGCGGATGCCCGTGATGCGGTGCCGCGTCGTCTGCGCCTTGCGCGAGGTGATGCTGATCTTCTGGCCGACCAGTGCGTTGAGCAGCGTGGACTTGCCGACATTGGGCTTGCCAACGATCGCCACCATCCCGCAGCGCATCGGCCCCGTGGCGTCGTCGGTCATTTCATCTTGTCCTTCAAGGTCATCAGCACGGCCGCGGCCGCGGCCTGCTCGCCGGCCCGCCGCGAAGCACCGATGCCGCGCTCGACCACGCCGAGCTCGGTCACCTCGCACTCCACGTCGAACGTCTGCTTGTGCGCGGCGCCCAGCGTGCCGGCCACGCGGTAGACGGGCAGCTTCATCTTGCGACCCTGCAGCCACTCCTGCAGTTCCGTCTTGGGGTCCTTGGCGGCCGCGCTCATGTGCGGCGTGATCTCCACGTCCTTGAACAGGCGCTGCACCAGCGCCTCCGCGGCCGGGTAGCCGGCGTCCAGGTACACGGCCCCGATCACCGCCTCCAGCGCGTCCGCGAGGATCGAGGGGCGCTTCTGGCCGCCCGAGCGGGACTCGCCCTCGCCGAGCTGGATCACGTCCGGCAGGCCCAGCCCGACCGCAAGCTTGTGCAGCGTGTCCTGCTTGACCAGGTTGGCGCGAACGCGGGAGAGGTCGCCCTCGGGCAGGTCCTGCAGGCGCTGGTAGAGCAGCCCGGCGACGGCAAGGTTGAGGACGGAGTCGCCCAGGAACTCGAGCCGCTCGTTGTGGACGGCCGAGAAGCTGCGGTGCGTCAGCGCGCGCGCGAGCAGCCGCGGGTCGGCAAAGCGATGCTGCAAGCGGGCCTGCAGGGCGGCGTGCGGTCCATCGACGGGCACCTGCGGCTCCCGGGCCTCCGCCGTCAGCTGGAGCCGGCGTACTTCATCACGAGGTACGCGGGGCCGAACAGGTGGATTTCCTTGCTGTAGGCGAACTTGGCGACCCAGCGGTCGCCCTGCTTGACCACCTCGAGGTCCTTGGGCTGCACGGACTTGATGTCCTCCACCGCCGTGGCCTTCTCGTAGATCAGCCGCACTTCAGCCACCGAGTTGCCCTCGGCCGCGGCCTTCTTCACGGCCTTCTGGATCGACTGGAACTCCATGTAGGTGGGAAACACCTGCGCGCCCAGCACGCCGATGTACGCCAGCAGGCCCACGAGGATCAGCACCAGCATCATGCCGCCGCGCTGCCCAGACTTCGACCGATTCATGTTCTCTCCTCGGAATGCTTATTCGAACGATCCGATCCGCTTGAGGCTGCCGAAATTCATCCAGATGAAGAAGGCACGGCCCACGATGTTGCGGTCGGGGACGAACCCCCAGTAACGCGAGTCCAGCGAATTATCGCGGTTGTCGCCCATCATGAAGTAATGGCCGGCAGGGACCTTGCACGTCACGCCCTCGACACTGTAGCGGCAATTTTCCTTGGCCGGGAAGTCCTCGATGCCGGCGATGAAGGCCGGGCGGTCGTCGTCGTTGAGGATGCGGTGGCGCTTGTCCCCCAGCACCTCCTCGAACTGCTTGAAGTAACGCATCGCGTCCTCGTCGAAGTAGTCCGGCCTGGGGTCCTTCGACACGGGCTTGCCGTTGATGGTCAGGCGCTTGTTCAGGTAAGCCACCTCGTCGCCCGGCACGCCCACCACGCGCTTGATGTAGTCCAGGCTGGGCTTGGGCGGGTAGCGGAACACCATCACGTCGCCGCGTGCCGGGGGCGTGCCGTCGGTGAGCTTGGTGTTGATCACCGGCAGGCGCAGGCCGTAGGTGAACTTGTTGACGAGGATGAGGTCGCCCACCAGCAGCGTGGGGATCATCGAGCCGCTGGGGATCTTGAACGGCTCGAAGAGGAACGAGCGCAGCACGAAGACGGCGATGATCACGGGGAACAGGCCCGCGGTCCAGTCGAGCCACCAGGGCTGCATCAGGATCTTCTGCTGCGCCTCGCGGATGTCGACGGTGTCCGTCTGCGTGATGCCGCGCGCGGAGAGCTCCGCGCGCCGCGTCGCCGCGTCCGCCTCCAGCTTGGCGGCCGCCGCGCGGCGCTGCGGGAGGAAGTAGACGCGCTCGGCCACCCAGTACACGCCGGTGACGACGGTCGCCAGGAACAGCAGCAGGGCGAAGTTGCCCTCCACCTTGTCGAAGTACCACGCGCCGGCGTAACCGACGAAGGCCGCGAGCACCGCGGCGGTGATGGCCTGCATCATTCTTCGACTTGGAGAATGGCGAGGAAAGCTTCCTGCGGGACTTCCACGGAGCCGATCTGCTTCATGCGTTTCTTGCCTGCCTTTTGTTTTTCGAGGAGCTTGCGCTTGCGGGTGATGTCGCCGCCGTAGCATTTTGCCAGCACGTTCTTGCGCAGCGCCTTGATGTTCTCGCGCGCGATGATGTTGGCGCCGATGGCGGCCTGGATGGCCACGTCGAACTGCTGGCGGCTGATGATCTCGCGCATCTTGGCGGCCACGGCGCGCCCCCGGTACTGCGCCTGCGAGCGGTGCACGATGATGGACAGCGCGTCCACCTTCTCGCCGTTGAGCAGCATGTCCACCTTCACCACGTCGGCGGCGCGGTACTCCTTGAACTCGTAGTCCATGGACGCGTAGCCGCGGCTGACCGATTTGAGCTTGTCGAAGAAGTCCAGCACGATCTCGCCCAGCGGCAGCTCGTACGTGAGCATCACCTGCCGGCCGTGGTAGGCCATGTTGACCTGCACACCGCGCTTCTGGTTGCACAGGGTCATCACCGGGCCCACGTACTCCTGCGGCATGTACAGGTGCACCGTGACGATCGGCTCGCGGATCTCGCGGATCTGGCCCTGGTCGGGCATCTTGGCGGGGTTCTCGACCATCGTGACGTTGCCGTCGTTGGTCTCCACCTGGTAGACCACCGACGGCGCGGTGGTGATCAGGTCCTGGTCGAACTCGCGCTCCAGCCGCTCCTGCACGATCTCCAGGTGCAGCAGGCCCAGGAAGCCGCAGCGGAAGCCGAAGCCCAGCGCCTGGCTCACCTCGGGCTCGTAGCGCAGCGACGAGTCGTTCAGCTTGAGCTTCTCCAGGCTGTCGCGCAGGCTGTCGTACTGGTTGGCCTCGGTGGGGTACAGGCCCGCGAACACCTGCGGCTGGATCTCCTTGAAGCCGGGCAGCGGCTCGGCGGCCGGCGCCACGTTGGCCTGGCCGGCGCGGATGCGCGTGACGGTGTCGCCCACCTTGGCGGCCTGCAGCTCCTTGATGCCCGCGATGATGAAACCCACCTCGCCGGCTTCGAGCGATTCGCGCTGCACGTTGGCCGGCGTGAACACGCCGAGCTGGTTGGCCTCGTAGGTGGCGCCGGTGGCCATCAGCTGGATCTTGTCGCCCTTGGCGAGGCGCCCGTCCACCACGCGCACCAGCATCACGACGCCGACGTACGTGTCGAACCAGCTGTCGACGATCATCGCGCGCAGCGGGCCGTCGGGGTTGCCGCGCGGCGACGGCATGCGCGCGACGATGGCCTCGAGGACGTCGTCGATGCCCATGCCGGTCTTGGCGGAGATCGGGATCGCATCGCTCGCGTCGATGCCGATCACGTCCTCCACCTCCTCCTTCGCGCGCTCGGGGTCGGCCTGCGGCAGGTCCATCTTGTTCAGGACCGGGATCACCTCGACGTGCAGGTCGAGCGCGGTGTAGCAGTTGGCAACGGTCTGCGCTTCGACGCCCTGGCTCGCGTCGACGACGAGCAGCGCGCCCTCGCACGCGGACAGCGAGCGCGAGACCTCGTACGAGAAGTCGACGTGGCCCGGCGTGTCGATCAGGTTGAGGTTGTAGACCTGCCCGTCACGGGCCTTGTACGTGAGCGCCGCGGTCTGCGCCTTGATGGTTATCCCACGCTCCTTTTCGAGATCCATCGAGTCGAGCACCTGCTCTTCCATCTCGCGATCCGACAGCCCGCCGCAACGCTGGATCAGGCGATCGGCGAGCGTCGACTTGCCGTGGTCGATGTGCGCGATGATCGAAAAGTTTCTGATGTGATTCATCAACGGGAACGCTCAAGTGATTGATTCGAAAGGGGGCGCGCAAAGAAAAAAGGGCGCGCCGTTTCTGGCTGCGCCCTAAACCAACAATCTATGGCAACTGCGATAGTTGGAACTTCATTGTAGGCAAAACGCGCCGGGCGTACAGCCGACGGGTCACCCCTGCCGGGCCGTTGCAGGGTCGCAACTGAGATCTTATACACAGGTTTTCAACACAATTTGGGGAGCAGTGCAGGGGCAACTTGTGGGCGATCTGTGGACGGGCGGTGGAGAGCGCAAAACCATCCCGCATGGTGGTGATGGCTCGTCCCGATATGCGCGTTGGGCCGGCTGCAGGGCCTCGATTCTATCGAAATTTATCGTTAGCTCCCGCTCAAGTTAGTGGTCGCAAACACTCTGGTCGCCAAATCTGGCCCGAATATTTTTTTCGGGCGCTGTCTGTTTTGACCCACCCGAAAACCGGAAAGCCCCAAACCCGACTGCGGGCTTGGGGCTTTGGGCGGGTTGTGGCAGGAGAAATACGCCCCCACGCTCCCCGCTGCGCGAGGTTCGCTGCCCCCCGAGGGGGCTGTTTCGCCTTGGGGCGGCCCGGCGGCGAAACGCTATCAGCCGCGCGGGGGCCGGATCAGCAGGTACGTGGCCAGCTCGCCCCGGCGCAGCAGCACCGGAATGGGCTTGGACTTGTCGGCCTTGGCCACCGCGGCCTCGAACTCGCGCGCATTGCTGATCTCGGTGTTGCCGATCGCGACGATCACGTCGCCCTCGCGGATGCCGGCACGCGCGGCGGCATCGGCGACGGAGTCGACGCGCACGCCGCCCTTGGTCTTGCTCTCGCGCTTCTGCGCTTCGGTCAGCTCGCCCACCACGAGGCCCAGCGACTTCGCGGCAGGCGCCGGCGCTGTGCCCTGCGCGGGCTGCTGCGGCTGCGAGCCGCCGCGCTGCGCGGTGCGCTCGGGCTCCAGCTCGGCGACGGTGATCTGCAGGTCGCGCGTGGCACCGCGGCGGAACACGGTGACGTTCACTCGCGTGCCGGGCTTGGTGTTGCCGACGAAACGCGGCAGGTCCGTCGCGCGGTCGATCGTCGCGCCGTTGAACTTGGTGATGATGTCGCCTGCCTCGAGGCCCGCCTTCTCGGCCGGCGAGCCGCTCTCGACGCTGCGCACCAGCGCGCCCTGCGCGCGGCCGCCCAGGCCGATGGATTCGGCGACGTCCTTCGTCACCTGGTCGATCTGCACGCCGATGCGCCCGCGCGTCACGCGGCCGCTCGCGCGCAGCTGCTCGGCCACGCGCACGGCCTCGTCGATCGGGATGGCGAACGAGATGCCCATGAAGCCGCCCGAGCGCGAGTAGATCTGGCTGTTGATGCCGATCACTTCGCCGCGCAGGTTGATCAGCGGGCCGCCCGAGTTGCCGGGGTTGATGGCGACGTCGGTCTGGATGAAGGGCAGGTAGTCGCCCGTGTCGCGCCCCTTGGCGCTGACGATGCCGGCGGTGACCGTGTTGTCCAGGCCGAAGGGCGAGCCGATGGCCATCACCCACTCGCCGACCTTCAGCTTGCCGACGTCGCCCACGCGCACGGCGGGCAGGCCTGTCGCATCGATCTTCACCACCGCCACGTCGGTGCGCTTGTCGGCGCCGACGATCTTGGCCTTGAACTCGCGCTTGTCGGTGAGCGTGACCACCACTTCGTCGGCGCCTTCCACCACGTGGGCGTTGGTCATGACGAAGCCGTCGTTGGTGAGGATGAAGCCGGAGCCGACGCCGCGCGGCGTCTCTTCCTGCTCGGGCTGCTGCGGGCGCTGCGGCCGGCGCGGCTGGCCGGGGTTGCCGGGGTTGCCGGGCATGGGCACGCCGAAGAAGCGGCGGAAGAACTCCTGCATCTCCTCGTCCATCTGCCCGCCGCCGGGGCCGAAGGAGCGCGAGCTGGTGCGCTCGAGGGTGCGGATGTTGACCACCGCGGGACCGACCTGGTCGGCCAGCTCGGAGAAGTCGGGCACGCCGCGCTGCGGCGCGCTTTGCGCGACCACGGGCTTGGCGGGCATCAGGGCGATGGTCGACGTCACCGCGAGCGCCGCGACCACGGCATAGCCACGCAGTTTCTGCCACGCGCGCGCCGCCGGGCCGCCCCAAGGCGCGCCAGCCCCCTCGGGGGGCAGCGGACCACGCGAAGCGGGGGAGCGTGGGGGCTCATTTCCAATGCGGAACATGTTGTAGGGCCTTTCTTGGGGGGCTCGAATCGGAACCGATGAGGCTGAGAGTACGGCGGCGCCACTTGGTTCAGCGTCAGCCACCGTCTCGTCTTGCAAAGATCACGTGAACATGGCGGCAGGTTCCGCGCAGTTCAAGGCCCGCCTACTTGCGGCGCTCCAGATTGTCCGCAAAGGCGCGCAGCGTCTGCACCGGCACCTCGCCCACCGCGGTGAGCCACCAGTCCTGCAGCCGGCGCACGACCGTGTGCGTCGCGCCGCTGGCGAACGCGCCTTCCTGCTGGTGGCGCTGGCGGTCGTACGGCTCGACGAACAGCGAGACGGAAGCGAGCCCGTCCGAGAAGATCCACTGCAGCACGCCGCCGTCCGAGACGCGGCGGTAGCAGCTCATCGGCGCGAAGCCGGCCACGGCGGCCTTCAGGCCCCACCCTTCGGCAGCCGGCGTCGTCTTCTGCGCTTCGGCTTTCTCGACGCGCCAGCCCGGCGGCACGACCATCTGCTGCGCGATGCGCTCGGGCTTGAGCGGCGCGTCCAGCTGCAGCTCGGAGAAGGCCGCCTGCTCGAGCACGTTGCCGTCCTTGTCGAGCGTCTGCAGCTTCACCACGAGGCCGCTTTTCTTCTCGCTCCAGATGCGGTAGCCGAAGCGCAGGCCGTCCTTGGGCGCGAGCTGCACCACGTCGGCGTCGAAGCCGGCCACGCGGTCGCTGCCGATGCGGTTGGCGGTGTAGAAGTCGCCGATGGTGCCCGCCGCCGACTTGAAGAGGTCCGGGAAGACGCCGAGCGACTCGCGCTTCTCGCTGCGCACCAGGCGATGCTCGGGGATGAAGGTGAGGACGTCGTCGTTGCGGCGGAAGGTCGAGCGCGGCGCGCCGGTCAGCGTCTCCACGCGTTCGACCTGGTGCTGCCCTTCGCACGCATGCCAGATGCGCGCGCTGGAAAAAGTGGCGGCGCCCGAGGACACGACGAAAGTGCCGACGTAGCTGCGCAACCGCGAGGCCTCGTGCATGCGAGCGAGCCACTCGCCCACAGTGCGCTCGGGCGCGTTTCGCGCGGGCGTGGCGGTCTGGGCGGCGGCGAAGCCGAACATGCTGCCGGCCGCCACGACGGCGAGCCAGCGCAGGGCAAGGGCGCGGGAGGCGAGGAGGCGGGTCGTCATGCGCGCCGGTGGCCTAGCGGGCCGGTGCCTCGAAGGTCGCGTTGCGCAGGAACCCGGCGGGTTGCTGCAGCGCCGTCGCACCACCCCCCAGCTGGCGGTGCGCGGCCAGCAGGCGATCGAGGTTGGGGTCGCGGATCATCATCTGCGGGCGGCCACCGCTGGCCACGGCCACCGGCACCACGGCCGCCGGCCCGGCGGCCAGTTGCGGCTGCAGGGGCGTCGCGGTGCCGGCCACGTTCCAGCCGATCGCAGCCACGGCCATGAAGGACGCAAAACCCGCGGCGAGCTTCCAGCGGAAGTTGGAGTCATTCGCCGCCGGCCGCACCGCGAGGGGCGGCATCAGCGGCGCCGGCTGGGGGCGCTCGGTGGCGATCCTTTCGTTCAGGCGCGACACGAAGGCCAGCGGGTCGGCGCCGCGCGCCAGGTCGGGCGAGCGCAGCACGTCGCCGATGACGTGGTACGCCTGCCATGCCGCACGCGCCTCGCCGTCCGCGCACGCCGCGGCCAGCGCCTGCTTCAGCGCCTCGCCTTCGAGCTGCCCGTCGGCGAGTGCCGAGATCAATTCCTGTTGGTCCGTCTTGTCGTTCATATCCATCACCACCGCTTGCCCGACTGGTTTTCCAGCAGGGGCTTCACCTTCGCCGATATCGCCTCGCGCGCCCGGAAGATCCGGGACCGCACGGTGCCTATCGGGCAATTCATCACTTCCGCAATCTCTTCATAGCTCAGGCCCTCGATCTCGCGCAGCGTCACCGCCTGGCGCAATTCGTCGGGCAAGGCTTCCATGGCCGAGTTGACCGTGGCGGCGATTTCCTTGGCGGCCAGCACCGTCTCCGGTGTTTCCGCGGAGGTTAGTTCGTTCTCCACGCCGGAAGTTTCGTCCTCATCGTCGCCGCCTTTGAGCGCGCTCTCGGAAACCACCGGGTCCCGCTTGAGGTCGACGAGGGCTTTTTTCGCGGTGTTGACGGCAATCCGGTACAGCCAGGTGTAGAACTGGGCCTCGCCGCGGAACTGGGCGAGCGCCCGGTAGGCGCGGATGAAGGTCTCCTGCGCGATGTCCTCGACCAGGTCCTGGTCGCGCACCATGCGGCCGATCAGGCGCTCGATGCGGCGCTGGTACTTGATCACCAGCAGCTCGTAGGCCTTCTGGTCGCCCGCCACGGTGCGCTCCACCAGGGCCTGGTCGGTGAGGTCGGGGGTGGGCGGGGAGGCGGGAGGCTTGCTGGTCATGTTCTCGCCGCGGGCGGCGTGGCGGGCGAATATACCGCACGGCGCAGCGGCATCCAGGCATTCGGCTCGCGCCTTTGTTCGAGCCACAGCCACCGGCCGCGCCCGGTGTCGGGCTGCCACTGCACGAGCAGCCAGCGCTGCAGGTCCAGCGCAATCTCGACGCGGCCGGGCGCCTCGCCCAGGCCGTCGGCCCAGCGCCAGCCTTCGCCATCCCAGGCCAGCAGGCCGGCGGGGGCGCGGTGCCAGGCGGTCCATGCGAATCCACCCGCCAGCGCGAGGACGGCGACACCCAGCCACGGAACCCGGCTCGCTTCAGGCGCCTGCCAAAGCCACGCGGCCGTGACGGCAGACGCCACGAGCCACACGACGCCCGACAGCGCCCCCGCAAAACGGCAACGCCCCACCGGGTAACTCACCGATGGGGCGCCGTGCATGGAAGCGTCCGGTATGTCAGACCCGCTTGAACACCAGCGTGCCGTTGGTTCCGCCGAAGCCGAAGTTGTTCTTCACGGCGACGTCGATCTTCAGGTCCCGCGCCTCGTTGGCGCAGTAGTCCAGGTCGCACTCGGGGTCCTGGTTGAAGATGTTGATGGTGGGCGGGCTCTTCTGGTGGTGCACGGCCAGCGCCGTGAACACCGACTCGATGCCGCCCGCGCCGCCCAGCAGGTGGCCGGTCATGGACTTGGTGGAGTTGACGACGACCTTCTTCGCGTGGTCGCCCAGCGCCAGCTTGATCGCGTTGCTCTCGTTCACGTCGCCCAGCGGCGTGGAGGTGCCGTGCGCGTTGAGGTAGTTCACCTGGTCCGCGTTGACGCCGGCGTTGCGCAGCGCCGCCTGCATGGCGCGCCGCGGCCCGTCGACGTTGGGCGCGGTCATGTGGTACGCGTCGGCGCTCATGCCGAAGCCCGCGACCTCGGCGTAGATCTTCGCGCCGCGCTTCTTCGCATGCTCGTACTCCTCGAGCACCAGCACGCCGCCGCCCTCGCCCAGCACGAAGCCGTCGCGGTCCTTGTCCCAGGGGCGGGACGCCGTCTTCGGGTCGTCGTTGCGAGTGGACAGCGCCCGCGAGGCCGCGAAACCGCCGATACCGAGCGGCGACACGGTGGCCTCGGCACCGCCGGCAACCATCACGTCCGCGTCGCCCGACTCGATCATGCGGGCCGACAGGCCGATCGCATGCAGGCCGGTCGTGCAGGCCGTCACCACCGCGATGTTCGGCCCCTTGAAGCCGAACTTGATCGAGACATGGCCCGAGATCATGTTGATGATCGACGCCGGCACGAAGAACGGGGAGATGCGGCGCGGCCCGCGGTTGATGAGCTCCGCCTTCGTCTCCTCGATCATCGGCAGCCCGCCGATGCCCGAGCCGATGTTCACGCCGATGCGCGTGGCCAGCTCGTCGCCGAGGGCCTCACCGGTGGGCAGGCCCGAATCGGCCACCGCCTGCGCGGCCGCGGCCAGCCCGAAGTGGATGAACCGGTCCATGTGCCGGGCTTCCTTCTCGGGGATGTAGTCCGCGATGTTGAAGCCCTTGACCTCGCCGGCGAACTTGCAGGCGAACGCGCTCGCGTCGAACGCGGTGATCAGGTCGATGCCGGGCTTGCCGGCCAGCAGGTTGGACCACGACTCGGCCACCGTGTTGCCTACCGGCGAAACACAGCCGAGCCCCGTGACGACGACGCGGCGACGCATTCTTGCTTTAGGCCTTCTGGTGCTGCAGGGCGTAGTCGATCGCGTGCTGCACCGTGGTGATCTTCTCCGCGTCCTCGTCGGGGATCTCGATGCCGAACTCGTCTTCGAGCGCCATCACCAGTTCCACCGTGTCCAGGGAGTCGGCGCCGAGGTCCGCCACGAAAGCCTTTTCGCTGGTGACCTGGGACTCCTCCACGCCGAGCTGCTCGGCGATGATTTTCTTGACACGTGCTTCGATATCGCTCATGGGTTCCCTCAAAGGGTTTGTGGAATGAATCCGGGATTTTAGTCCGGGGTGGGGTGCGGCCGGGCTGGCCTCCCTCAGGCCATGAACATCCCGCCGTTGACGTGTATTTCCTGCCCCGTCACATAACCGGCTTGCGGGGAGGATAGCCAGGCCACCGCGTGCGCGATGTCGGCGGGCTTGCCGAGATGGCCGAGGGGAATCTGGCCGAGCAATGCTTTCTGCTGCTCTTCGGGCAAAGCGGACGTCATGTCGGTCTCGATGAAGCCGGGGGCCACGCAATTGACCGTGATGCCACGGCTGCCGAGCTCGCGCGCGAGCGCCCGCGACATGCCGGCCAGCCCCGCCTTCGCGGCGGCGTAGTTCGCCTGGCCGGGGTTGCCGGAGGCGCCGACCACGCTGGTGATGTTGACGATGCGGCCGTAGCGCTGCTTCATCATCGTGCGCATCACGGCGCGGCTCATCCGGAAGACGGCCTTGAGATTGGTGTCGAGCACCGCGTCCCAGTCCTCGTCCTTCATGCGCATGGCCAGCGTGTCGCGCGTGATGCCGGCGTTGTTGACCAGCACGTGCAGCCCGCCGTTTTCCTTGGCGACGGCATCGACCAGCGCCTCGCCGGCACCGGCATCGTTGACGTCGAGCTTCGCGCCCTTGCAGCCCGCAAACGCCGAGAGCGCTTGGGTGATCTTCGCCGCGCCGTCGTCGGTGGTTGCAGTGCCCACGACCTTCATGCCCCGATGCGCAAGCTCAGCCGCGATGGCCGCGCCGATGCCGCGCGAGGCGCCCGTGACGAGCGCGACCTGCCCTTCCATCTTGACTGTCGTCATGTCACGAGCCCCTTTGCTTCGGAGAGCGTCGCCGGGTCGAACATCGCGGCGCCGGTGAGGGCCGGGTCGATGCGCTTGACCATGCCCGCCAGCACCTTGCCGGGCCCGCACTCGATGATGACGTCGACGCCGCGCGCCTTGATGGCTTGCACGCACTCGACCCAGCGCACCGGGCCGAACGCCTGCTCGTAGAGCGCGGCGCGGATGCGGTCCGGGTCGGTCTCGACCTTGACCTCGATGTTGTTCACGACCGGGATGCGCGGCGCGTTCATCGCGGTGGCCGCGAGCTTCGCCTTGAGCTTCTCGGCCGCGGGCTTCATCAGGCTCGAGTGGAAAGGCGCGGAAACGGGCAGCGGCAGCGCGCGCTTCGCGCCGTTCGCCTTGAGCACCTCGCAAGCCTTCTCGACGGCGGCTTTGCTGCCGGCGATCACGGTCTGCACCGGATCGTTGAAGTTGACGGCTTCCACCACTTCGCCGCTGTTCGCTCCGAACGAGCGCGCGGCTTCGGCGCAGCCTTCGATCACCTTCTGGGCGTCCATGCCGAGGATGGCGGCCATCGCCCCCGTGCCCACAGGCACGGCCTCCTGCATCGCCTGCGCGCGGAAGCGCACGAGCGGCACGGCGTCGGCGAGCGTGAGCACGCCCGACGCCACCAATGCCGAATACTCGCCGAGCGAATGGCCGGCGACGACGGCGGGGTCGGCACCGCCTTCGGCCTTCCACGCGCGATACGCGGCCACGCCTGCAACCAGCATCACGGGTTGCGTGTTGGTCGTGAGCGCGAGGGCTTCCTTGGGGCCTTCCTTGATGAGCTTCGCGACATCCTCGCCGAGCGCATCGGAAGCTTCCTTCAGTGTCTCGAGCACCGCGGGGTTGTCGCCCCACGCGTCGAGCATGCCCACGGCCTGCGATCCCTGCCCCGGGAAGACAAAGGCGAACGGTTTCATCTTCTTCTCTTCTTCAGAAATCGAGCAGCACGGCGCCCCAGGTGAAACCGCCGCCGACGCCCTCGAGCATCAGCGTGTCACCCTTCTTGATCTTGCCGCTGCGCACCGCAGCGTCCAGCGCCAGCGGGATCGACGCGGCGGACGTATTGCCGTGCTCGTCCACCGTGACGATGAGCTTGTCGAGCGGCATCTTCAGCTTCTTCGCCGTGCCCTGCATGATGCGGATGTTGGCCTGGTGCGGGATGAGCCAGTCGATGTCGGCATCGGTCTTGCCGGCTTTCGCGAGCGTGGCGCGCGCGGCGCTCTCGAGCACACCCACGGCCAGCTTGAACACCGCCTGCCCGTCCATCTTGAGGAACGGGTCACCGAGCACGGCACCACCGGAGACGGTGCCCGGCACGCACAGGATGCCGACGTGCTTGCCGTCCGCATGCAGGTCGGTCGCCAGGATGCCGGGCGTGTCCGACGCCTCCAGCACCACCGCGCCCGCGCCGTCGCCGAACAGCACGCAGGTGGTGCGGTCGTTGAAGTCGAGGATGCGCGAGAACACTTCGGCGCCGATCACCAGCGCCTTGTTCGCAGAGCCGGTCTTGATCATCGAATCCGCGACGGTCAGTGCATAGACAAAGCCGCTGCAAACCGCCTGCACGTCGAACGCCGCGCAGCCCGCGATGCCCAGCTTGTTCTGCAGGATGCAAGCGGCCGAGGGAAACACCATGTCCGGCGTGGACGTGGCGACGATGATCAGGTCGATCTCGCCGGCCTTCAGGCCCGCGGACTCCAGCGCCGCGCGCGCGGCGTGCGCGCCGAGGTCGCTGCTCGTCACGTCGGGGGCCGCGAAGTGGCGCGCGCGGATGCCCGTGCGCTCGATGATCCACTCGTCGGAGGTTTCGATGCCCTTGGCGGCCAGGTCGGCCGCGAGGTCGGCGTTGGTCACGCGGCGCGGGGGCAGGTAGCTGCCGGTGCCGGTGATTCGGGAGTATCTCGTCATCTCTCTAGGGGGTCACCGCTTCGCCGGCGCTTGCATCGGCGGCGGCGAGCAGCGGCCGTGCGTGCGCGATGCGCGCCTGCACGCGCCCCTGCAGGTTGTTGTGGGCCGCATCATACGCGCGGTTCAAGGCTTGCCCGAAGGCGAAGGCATCGGCCGAGCCGTGGCTCTTGAACACAAGTCCGCGCAGGCCCAGTAGCGCGGCGCCGTTGTAGCGGCGGTAGTCGACGCGGTTCTTGAAGGCCGAGAGGATCGGGTAGGCCACCAGCGCCGCCAGCTTGGTCAGCGGCGTGCGCGAGAACTCTTCCTTGAGGAAACCGCCGATCATGGAGGCGAGGCCCTCGCTCGTCTTCAGGGCCACGTTGCCGACGAAGCCGTCGCACACCACGATGTCCGTCGTGCCCTTGAAGATGTCGTTGCCCTCGACATTGCCGTAGAAGTTGAGGTCGCCCGAGGCCGCGGCGCTGCGCAGCAGCTCGCCCGCGCGCTTGATCACCTCACTGCCCTTGATGACCTCTTCGCCGATGTTGAGCAGGCCCACGGACGGGTCGGCGTCGTCGTTGCGCAGCGCGGCGACCAGTGCCGAACCCAGCACCGCGAACTGCAGCAGGTGCTGCTCGGTGCAATCCACGTTGGCGCCCAGGTCCAGCACGGTGGTGGCGCCGCCCTTCGCGTTGGGCAGCGGGTAGGCGATGGCGGGTCGGTCGATGCCCTCCACCGTTTTCAGCAGGTAACGGGCCAGCGCCATCAGCGCGCCGGTGTTGCCGGCGGAGACGGCCGCCTGCGCGGCGCCGTCCTTGACCTGCTGGATCGCCACGCGCATCGAGGAGTCCTTCTTCTTGCGCAATGCGACCTCGACGGCGTCGTGCATCTCCACCACTTCGGTGGCGGCGACAACGCGCGCGCGCTCATGCGAGAAGGCGTTCAGGGCTTCGGGCTGCCCCACGAGCAGCAGCTGCGCCTGCGGATGTTGTTCGAGAAAGGCCTTGCACGCGGGAAGGGTCACGCCGGGGCCGTGGTCGCCCCCCATGCAGTCGACTGCCAGGATCGTCATGGGCGTAACTGTAGAGCCTTTGGGCCGTGCAAAAAGGAAAGGGCCCGTGCTGCGGTGCAGCCGGGCCCTTGTTGGATTGACTTCGGTCAGCCTTCGTTCTTGGTCTTCAGGACCTTGCGGCCGCGGTAGAAACCGTTGGGGCTGATGTGGTGGCGCAGGTGCGTCTCGCCCGTGGTGGGCTCGACAGCGATGCCCGGCACATCGAGGGCGTTGTGCGAGCGGTGCATGCCGCGCTTCGAGGGCGACTTCTTGTTTTGCTGGACGGCCATTTGGGGCTCCTGGATCGGTCTGCGTTGCCGTGCGGGCAGCGCGGGTCAATGGGGTTGGTGGGGTCCGCCAGGCTGTAGCCTTCCCAGCGAAGCCCGCCATTATAGCCTAACTGCCGTTTTTGCCGGGTTTGAGCGCCTTCAGGACCTCGAACGGGTTCTTCTTCCCCTCCTGGGCCTTGTCGAAATCGGGGTCGGTGGCGCTGAAGCTCGGCAGCACGGGGCAGATCACGTGCCGCGGCGCCACCGGCAAGCCCATCAGCACTTCGTCCTCCACCAGCTCCTTCAGATTGAAGTCGCGGCTTTCGGCCAGCACGTCTTCCTCGGCCTCGTCGTCCTCGGCGGCGGCGGTGGCTTCATCGCCGACGAAACGGAACGAGCGGTCCACGTCCACCTTGATGTCCACGGGGGCGAGGCAGCGCTGGCAAATGAGGGGCAGCGAGGCGTGTGCTTCCAGGTGGACCCATACCTCGGGCTGCACGTGGCGCGGATTGCGCATCTCGCCGCGGGCGGTCCATTGCAGCGGCCGATCGTCGCCGCGGCCTTCGGCCTCGCTGGCCAGCCGGGGGTAGTCGCGCAGCGCGTCCTCGGCCGAGAGCTCGCCGCCTTCCTCGGCGAAGCGGCGGACGTCGAGCCGGCGCGCGTCGAAGCTCTTTTTCATCGGGGGCAGTGTAAGAGAATCGGCGGATGCAAGAAGGCTCCCGCACGCTCGTCCTTGGCTCAACGTCGCGCTACCGGCGCGAGCTGCTGCAGCGCTTGGGCGTGCCATTCGATGTGGCGGCGCCCGAGGTCGATGAGACGCCGCTGGCGGGCGAACGCCCTGCAGAGCTTGCCAAGCGGCTGGCGCTGGCGAAGGCGCGCGCCGTTGCGGCGCGCTTTCCGCAGGCGGTGGTCATCGGGTCGGACCAGGTGGCGGACCTCGATGGCGAATCGCTCGGCAAGCCGGGCAACCACGACAACGCGGTCGCGCAGCTGAACCGCATGAGCGGGAAGTCGGTGATCTTCCAGACGGCGCTTGCGGTGGTGTGTGCCGAGACGGGGTTCGAGCAACTGGACTTGGCCGCGGTGCGCGTGCAGTTCCGCCGGCTCGGCGCGGAGGAGATCGAGGCCTACCTGCGCAAGGAGGAGCCGTACGACTGCGCGGGCAGTGCGAAGAGCGAGGGGCTGGGCATCGCGTTGCTGGAGGCGATCGACAACGACGACCCGACGGCCCTCGTGGGCCTGCCCCTCATCCGCACTTGCCGGATGATCCGTGCGGCGGGCGTGAAAGTGCTTTGATGGCCGGACGGTTGCTGCTCGTGCCTGCGCCGCTGGATTTCGGTTGCGAGCCGCCCGTACCTCTGGACCGCGCGCTTCCGGACGCATCGCTGGTCGCTGCTTCGCAGCTCACCCACTGGATCGTCGAGAACGCGAAGACGGCACGCGCCTTTCTCAAGCGCGTCGGTGAAGTGCATCCACTCGCCGTGCCGCTGCAGCAGATGCAGATGGCCGAACTGCCGCGCGAAGTGCACAAGAAGGGCGACCACGCCGGCGGTTTCGATGCACGCCCGATGCTCGCGGCGGCGAAAGACGGCCATGACATCGGCCTGCTCAGCGAAGCCGGCTTGCCCGCAGTGGCCGACCCCGGCAGCTCCGTCGTGCGAGCTGCTCACGATCTCGGTATCGAGGTCGTCGCGCTCGCCGGCACCTCGTCGCTGCTGCTCGCGCTCGCCGCGAGCGGGCTCAATGGCCAGAACTTCGCCTTCGTGGGGTACTTGCCGCAGGACGCCGCCGCGCGCACGCAGCGCATCCGCGAGCTCGAAGCGCTCGCGCTCAAAGGCCAGACGCAACTGTTCATCGAGACGCCCTACCGCAACCAGGTGCTCTGGCAGGCCCTGCTGCAATCGCTGAGGCCGTCGACGCGTCTGGCTTATGCGAGCGGTCTCACGCTCGCGGCCGCGAGCAATGGCTCGCATGCCGTCCAGCGGTGGCGTGAACTCCCGGCGCCGGTTGCCAACGACACACCGGCGGTGTTCGCCGTCGGCAAATAGTCAGCGGATCGAGACCGCGCGAAGCGCCCGCACGGCGCCTTCACCGATCGACGCACCGAAGCGCTTCGCCAGCCGCTCCGCCACGTTCTCGCGCCGCGTGTAATCCACCAGCTCCTCGGCCTTCACGATTTCGCGCGCGACGAACTCCAGGTTGCCGAGCTGGTCGGCAAGGCCCATCTCCACGGCCTGCTGCCCGGTCCAGAACAGCCCCGAGAACAGCTCCGGCGTCTCCTTCAGCTTCTTGCCGCGGCCGGCCTTCACCACGTCGATGAACTGCTTGTGCACGACGTTGAGCATCGCCTGCGCATGCTCGCGCTGCTTGTCGCTCTGAGGGCTGAACGGGTCGAGGAAACCCTTGTTCTCGCCGGCGGTCATGAGGCGCCGCTCGACACCGAGCTTTTCCATCAGCCCGACGAAGCCGAAGCCGTCCATCAGCACGCCGATGCTGCCCACGATGCTGGCCTTGTCCACGAAGATGCGGTCCGTCACCGCCGCGATGTAGTACGCCGCCGAAGCGCACGACTCCTCCACCACCGCATACACCGGCTTCTTGTAGATGCCGCGCAGCCGCTTGAGCTCGTCGTTGATGATGCCGGCCTGCACCGGGCTGCCGCCGGGCGAGTTGATCAGCAGCACGATGGCCTGCGCGCCCGGGTCTTCGAACGCGGCCTTGGCCGCCGAGACGACGTTCTCCGCGCCGGCGGTGGAGTCGGAGCTGATCTCGCCCTTGATCTCGATCACCGCCGTGTGGGCCGTCGTCTTGGCCGCCGAAGGCCCGCGGAACGAGACGTTCCACAGCAGCACCGCGAAGAACGTGAGCCACGCGAGCCGCACGAACGTGCGCCAGCGGCGCGCCTTCCTCTGCTCCTCCAGCGTCGCGAAGAGCAGCTTTTCCAGCGTGTCCTTCTCCCACCCGGGCGCAAGCCCCGGTTGCGCGGCACGCGCCGCGGCCGGCGCAAGGCTCGGCGCTGGCGCTGGCGCAGGCGTGGGCGCGGGTTCGTCCTCCGGCCGTGCCGGGTCGTTCGGGTAGTCGCTCATCTCAGGTTTCTTCTAGAACTCGACAGGTTTCAGGTTGAAGGCAGTATGCCAGTGCACGACCCCGTCATTCTCGGTGAGCTCGATCTTCACGAGCCCGCCACGGCACGGCCCGCCCGCGCATTCACCGGTGTCGGGCCGATAGACGGCGCCGTGCGTCGAGCAAAGCAGCCACTGGCCGCTGTCGTCGAAGAAGCGGTTGGGTTGCCAGTCCATCTCCATCGCCACGTGCGCGCACCGATTGAGGTACGCATGCACCGCGCCGTTCCAGCGCACCGCGAAGGCGCGGCAGGTGTAGCCGCCGTAGACCACGTCGAAGGGGACGGCCTCGCCCGCCTCGGCGAGGTCCGACGAACGGCACAGGGGAATGGCGACGGAGTCTGTCACGCGTGTTCCAGCAGCCAGTCGTGCAGCGCGCGCACGGAATGCGCGACGAACTCGGGCTTCAGGCCCTCGAACTCCGAGCCTTCGTGCGCGCCATAACTCACACCCACGCTCGGGCAGCCGGCATTGCGCGCCATCTGCAGGTCGTGCGTGGTGTCGCCGATCATCAAGGTGCGCTCGGGCTCGGTGCCGAACTCGCGCATCAGCTCGTGCAGCATCTGCGGGTGCGGCTTGCCCGCCGTCTCGTCGGCGGTGCGCGAGCCGTCGAACATGCCCTTGAGCTGCACGGTGCGCAGCGCATCGTCGAGCCCGCGGCGTGACTTGCCCGTGGCCACCGCCAGCCAGTGGTGCCGTGCCTTCAGCTCCTGCAGCAGCGGCAGCACGCCCTCGAAGAGCACGATGTCGTCCATGTGCTGCAGGTAGTGGTGTCGGTAGCGCTCGCCCAGTTGCTTGTACAGGTCCTTGGGCACGTCGGGGGCGGCATGCGCGAGCGCCTGCATCAAACCCATGCCGATCACATACGAAGCGTCCTTGTCCGAGGGCACCTTGCCGCCGACGTCGGCCACCGCGTTCTGGATGCAGCGGACGATGATCTTGGTGGAATCGAAAAGGGTGCCGTCCCAATCGAAGGCGATCAGGTCGAAGCGGCGGGGACGCGACTGCATGGCTAGCGATTCTCGACGAATGCCGCCAGCTCCGCGGGCAGTGGGGCTTCCAGCGCGACCTCTTCGCCCGTGGCCGGGTGCGCGAACTTCAACCGCCACGCATGCAGGAACATGCGCTTGAGGCCCTGCTTCGCCAGCGTCTTGTTCAGCTCGAAGTCTCCATATTTGTCGTCGCCCAGGATCGGGTGGCCGTTGGACGCCAGGTGCACGCGGATCTGGTGCGTGCGGCCGGTCTTGATGGTGACCTCCAGCAGCGTGAAATCTTCCAGCTTTCGCGCAACCTTGACGAGCGTGACCGAGCGCATGCCGTCGGGGTCGTCCTTCGCCACGACCTTCACCCGGCGCTCGCCATCAGCCAGCAGGTATTTGTGCAGCGGCTGGTCGATCACCTTCTTGTTCGCGGGCCAGGCGCCGCTGACGAGCGCGAGGTAGGTCTTGCCGGTTTCGCGGTCGCGGAACTGGTCCTGCAGCTTGGTCAGAGCCGAGCGCCGCTTGGCGACGAGCAGGATGCCCGAGGTCTCACGGTCGAGCCGGTGCACCAGCTCCAGGAACTTCGCCTGCGGCCGCGCCTGCCGCAGCTGTTCGATCACGCCGAAGCTCACGCCGCTGCCGCCGTGCACGGCCACGCCGGCCGGCTTGTCCAGCGCGATGAGGTGCTCGTCCTCGTAAACGACCGGGAAGTCGCGGGCGGGCGCCGGCTTCTGCAGCCTTTCCTCGGCTTTCTCCGAAGTGCGCACCGGCGGCACGCGCACCACGTCGCCCTCCTCCACCCGCGTGTCCGCCCCCGCGCGCCCCTTGTTCACCCGCACTTCGCCCGAGCGGATGATCCGGTACACGTGCGTCTTGGGCACGCCCTTGAGCTCGCGGATGAGGAAGTTGTCCAGGCGCTGGCCGGCGGAATCCTCCCCCACCGTGACCAGCCGGGCCCGCACGGCGCTTGCGCCTCCCGTTTCGGACCCTATAATCCGTTTCACTAGCGTTACGCTGTAAGTGGTTGATTTGCCTTGGAGTTTATTCCAGGCCCGCCACCCAGCCACGCTGGAGGTCGATGCCGCTCCCGCCGAGGTGGGGGTGCGGGCCGACACTTTGGAACACCGATACGGAATACAAGCCTTCCAGCAGCGAGCTGGCAGGCGGATCGAAGCGAGAACAACGTGCTGATGGCATTCATCCTGGCCTGCTGGCGGTGGCTCACGAGCCCCCTTGCGGCCACTGCAATGCAACCGGCTTATCCCCTGACGCGCCCCGCCCTCGCCGCACTACCTGCGGCGCGGCCGCGCTTCGTCCTTCTCGCCACCATCCACGTGCCCTGGCAGCGCCGGCTCACATAGCCGCCCGCGCCTGCCCTCCGGCAATTCCCGTCGTTTCGAAGCGTCCGTCCAGGCATCCGTTGCTCCACTCAGGAGCTGTTGATGTTTTGAAGAAGAAGGTGACGCATGAAACGCATGCTGATCAACGCCACGCAGGCTGAGGAGCGCCGGCTGGCCATCGTCGACGGGCAGAAGCTGCTCGACTACGAAATCGAGATCGAAGGGCGCGAACAGCGCAAGGGCAACATCTACAAGGCCGTCGTCACGCGCGTCGAGCCGTCGCTGGAAGCCTGCTTCGTCGATTACGGCGAGGACCGCCACGGGTTCCTGCCGTTCAAGGAAATCTCCAAGTCGTTCTTCCAGGGCAACACGCCCCCGTCGCAGGCGCGCATCAGCGACGTGATCAAGGAAGGCCAGGAGCTGCTGGTGCAGGTCGAGAAGGAAGAGCGCGGCAACAAGGGCGCCGCGCTCACCACCTTCATCTCGCTGGCCGGCCGCTACGTGGTGCTCATGCCCAACAACCCGCGCGGCGGCGGCGTGTCGCGCCGCATCGAGGGCGAGGACCGGGCCGAGCTCAAGGAGAACATGGACCAGCTGGATTACCCCAACGGCATGTCCATCATCGCGCGCACGGCCGGCATCGGCCGCAGCGCCCCCGAGCTGCAGTGGGACCTGAACTACCTGCTCAAGCTGTGGGCCGCGATCGACGGCGCCGCCAAGGGCGGCAAGGGCGCCTTCCTGATCTACCAGGAATCGTCGCTCGTGATCCGTTGCATCCGCGACTACTTCAACCACGACATCGGCGACATCCTGATCGACACGGACGACATCTACGAGCAGGCGCACCAGTTCATGGCGCACGTCATGCCGGAGCATGCCGCCCGCGTGAAGCGCTACCGCGACGATGCGCCGCTGTTCAGCCGCTTCCAGATCGAGCACCAGATCGAGTCGGCCTACGCGCGCGAGGTGAAGCTGCCGTCCGGCGGCGTGATCGTGATCGACCACACCGAAGCGCTGGTGTCCATCGACGTCAACTCGGCGCGCGCCATCAAGGGCGGCGACATCGAGGAGACCGCCACGCGCACCAACCTCGAAGCCGCCGACGAAGTGGCGCGCCAGATGCGCCTGCGCGACCTGGGCGGCCTGATCGTCATCGACTTCATCGACATGGAGGAGTCGAAGAACCGCCGCGAGGTGGAAAACCGCCTGCGCGACGCGCTGCGGCAGGACCGCGCCCGCGTGCAGTTCGGCTCGATCAGCAAATTCGGCCTGATGGAGATGAGCCGCCAGCGCCTGCGCCCGGCGCTGTCGGAAGGCGCGTCCATCCCCTGCCCGCGCTGCGGCGGCCACGGCCACATCCGCGACACGGAAAGCTCCGCGCTGCAGATCCTGCGGATCATCCAGGAAGAGTCCATGAAGGACAGCACCGCCGCCGTGCACTGCCAGGTGCCGGTGGAGGTGGCGTCGTTCCTGCTGAACGAGAAGCGCACCGAGATCGCCAAGATCGAACTCAAGCAGCGCATCAACGTGCTGCTGGTGCCCAACAAGGGGCTCGACACGCCGCACTACAAGCTCGAGCGCCTGAAGCACGACGACCCGCGCCTGGACAACATCAAGGCCAGCTACAACATGGCCGAGGAGATCGAGGACCCGACGGCGGTCACGCGCCGTTCGCACGAGCGCACCAACAAGCAGGAGCCGGTGATCAAGGGCGTGCTGCCCGACGCGCCGGCGCCGATGCCCGTGGCCAAGCCGCCGGCACCCGCGCCGGTGGTGCAGCCGCAGCAGGCGAAGGCCCCCGCGCCCGCGCCGGCCCCGGCCGCGCCGGTGCCCGCGCAAAGCGGCTTCTTCGGCTGGTTCAAGGGCCTGCTCGGCATGGGCGCCCCCGCGACGCCCGCGCCTGTCGCGGCGCCCGTCGAAGCGCGCAAGGAAGAGCCGCGCCGCGAAGGGCGCGGTGACGGCCGCGGTGATGGCCGCCGCGACGGCCGGCGTGGCGAAGGCCGTGGCGGCGACCGCCGCGACGGGCAGCGGCGCGATGGCCGCGGCGAGCAGCGCGGCGGCGACGCGCAGCGCCGCGAGCGCGTGGCCGCGGAAGGTGCCGAGCAGCAGCAGGGCCAGCGTGGCGAGCAGCGCGGTGAGCGACGTGATCGCGGCGAGCGCGGCGAACGCGGTGAACGTGGCGAGGGCCGCGACAACCGCCAGCAGCAGCGCGACAACCGCGAGCCGCGCGAAGCGCGTGGCGACCGCCCGCCGCGCGAGCAACGCGAGCCGCGTGAGGCACGCGAAGGCGAAGCCCGCGCGCTGGTTGACGGGCAGCAAATGGGCGGCGACGAGCAGCGCCAGGACCGTCCGCCGCGTGGTGAGCGCGGCGAACGTGGCGAGCGCCGTGAACGTGGCGAAGGCCGCGGTGAACGCGGTGAACGCGCCGAAGGCCGTGGCGATCGTGGCGAGGGCCGCGGTGATCGTGGTGATCGCGGTGAAAGCCGTGGCGAGGATCGCGGTGATCGCGGCGAAGGCCGCGGCGACCGCGGCGAACGCCGCGAGCGCGCCCCGCGCGAAGGCATGCCGGCCGACGAAGTCTCCGCGCAGGCCCTGGCCGGCGCGACCGGCTCCGTCGCCGACGTGACCGAGTCCACCGACGCGCACCAGCCCTCCGCCGCCGACGCCGTCCTCGAGACGCACACCAACCGCGAGGGCAGCGACGAGGCCCGCCGCGGCGACCGTGGCGGCCGCTCGCGCGACCGCTTCGGCCGCGACCGCCGCGAACGCAACGACCGCATCCCGCGCGAAGAAGTGCCGGTGGGCGCCGAACTATCGGCCAACGAACTCGCGCAGACCTACGCGCCCGAGCAGACGCAGCAGCCGCAGCAACCCGCGCCGATCCAGGCCAAGGCCCCCGCGGCCCCGCCCAAGGTTCAGCCCTTCGAGCTGCCCGTGGACCAGCTGCGCCAGATCGCCGAAGGCTCGGGCCTGCAGTGGGTGAACTCGGACGCCGGGAAGATCGCCGCCGCGCAAGCCGCGATGGCCGCGGAGCCGAAGCCGATCCACGTGCCGCGCGAGCGCCCGCCCATCGTCACGCTCGACGAAGGCCCGCTGGTGCTGGTGGAAACGCGCCGCGACCTGCGCGCGATGCCGCTGCCGTTCGAAAAGGCCGCCTGAGGGCTGTCACTCCTCCGCGGCGCGCTTCCACGCCTGCGCCGCAGTCTCCTCGTCCCCGCGCTGCTCCGCCAGCGCGGCGAGCGCGCGCCAGGCATTGCGGTGCAACTGCGGGTCCTGCAGGCCCAGCGCGGCCTGCGTGAGCAGCTGCTGCGCCTTGCCCCACAGCTGCCGCTTCATGCAAGCCATGCCCGCGAGGTATTGCAGCGTCGCGTCGCGCGGGTTCGCGCGCTGCGCGGCTTCGATGCGCGCCAGCCACGCGCCGTCCACCGAATCGAGGCCGTCCTCCAACGAGGTCACGAGCTTTACCTTGGACGCGTCGCCCAGCTGCGCATAGCGCTCCCACACGGGCAGCAGCCAGTCGCGCGCCAGGTGCGCGTCGCCGCCGAGCGCCAGCAGCCGCCTCGCGGCATGCATCGCCACCTCGGGGATCGCGCGCTCGGCCGGCTCCAGCGCCAGCCATGCGCGCTGCAGTTGCGCGACGTCGTGGGCGCCATTGAGCAGGTCCGCGGCCAGGCCCCGCACCAGGCTCTGCGCCGCACCGGGCGAGAAGGCGTGGTGCTTGGCGAGCAGGCGCGCCGTCTCCAGCGCCTCCTGCGTGCGTTGCGCAAGCCGCGCGGCGCGCAGCTTCATGCGCAGCGCCAGCGTGCGGCGCGCGGCACCTTGCGGCAGGCCCTTGAGCCAGCCGATGGCCGATTGCGGCTCGCTGTCCTGCAGCGACCACTCGGCGGCACGCATCAGCGCGCCTTCGTGCGTCTCCTGCGCGTCGCGCGCCTTCGCCTGGTCCAGTGCCTGCTTCAGGTGATCGTCACGCGCAGAAGCGTCCTGCAGCGCCTGCGCACTCTCGGCGGCCAGCAGGTGCGCGACGGCGCGCAGCTGGCCCGCGTTGGCGGGGCGCTGGCCGCCCGCGTCGAGCGACTGCTCCTGCGCGAGCGCGGCCTCGGCGGACTTGCGCGCGCGGATGAAGCGGCCGGCCCACATGTGCGAGATCGCGTCCAGCAGCGCCGCGTGCATCGAGCGCTCCTTCTGCTGCGTGCGCCAGCGCAGCGCCTGCTTCGGCAGGTCGAACAACGCCGACATCGCTTGCAGCACCGCGTGCATGAACACAAAGGCGGCGACGAGCAAGAGCAGAACAAGGTTGAGCGACAGGTCGACGCGCCAAGGCGGCCAGAAGATCGTGACCGTGCCCTGGTTATTGCCCGCGAACAGCGCGATCGCCACCGCGATGGCGAACAGGGCGAGGAGCCAGAGGGCTGCGCGCATTCCCGCTCCCTCAGCGGCCCGCCGCCGCCGTCGTCAATGCGGCGAGCGTTTCGTCGATGCGTGGCAACTCGATCCCGCGCAGCTGCGCCTGCACCTGCTGCAGCTGCGTCGCCACCGCCTGCGTGCGGCGCGAAGCCGGGTCGAAGTACTTGTACAACGCAGTCGCGGCGGAGGACACGTCCGCGCGCGCCGCGTCGGTCTGGCGCGCGAGCAGCGACAGGCGCGCATTGAGCAGCTTGAGCTTGAGGTTCTCGCGCAGGAAGTAGGCCTGTTCGGGGGCCAGCAGCGCGGCCTCGGGCTGGTCGATGCGGCTCACGCGCAGCAGGCCACGCGCCTCGTCCCATGCCGTGTCGGCAATGCGCTGCCACCACTCGCGCGTGGCGGGTGGCGCGGCGGCCTTGCGCGTGTTGTCGGCGACGGTGCGGGGCACGGCGTTCACCGCCGGCAGGTCGTCGACCTGCCGCACGAGCTCATCGAGCCGCGCGAGCACGCCCGGCACGTCGGTGAGGTTGGTCGACTTGATGCGGTCGATGTCGCGCGCGACGGCGGCGCGCACGCGCGCCAGGCGCGGCTGGCCGGCGCGCGCCAGGCGCATGTCGGCGGTGCGCAGCGCGGCCAGCAGCGGCTCGGCGCTGCCGGTCAGCTGCATCTGCTGCTGCGCGAGGCGCAGCGCCGACTCCACGTCGACCACGAGGTTCTCGTCGCGCGAGCGCGAAAGGCTCTGCATCAGCTCCTCGAGCTGGCTGCGCTGCAACGCCACTTCGGACAAACGGGTTTCGAGCACGGCCTGGCGCGCGGTGTTGTCGCGGGCGATGTCCTGCGCCTGCCGCGCCAGCGCTCGCGCCTCGATCGCCGCCGCGCCGCTTTGCGCGCTCTGCTGCGCGAGCTGCTCCTGGATCGCGCCGAGCCTCTGCCACAGCAGCACGCTGGCAAGCAGGGCGAGGCCGGCCAGCGCGACCAGTGCGAACAGCGCGCCGCGGCTGACCGTCACCCCGGCAGGCGCGGGCGGTGGTGTCGTGACCAATTCGGTCGAAGGCAGTGCAACCGGTGTTTCCGGTGGCACCGGGCTCTCGGAACTCATGCAAACGATTCTAGGGCTGCCACTACCGCGTCGAAGGCGGGACGGCTCTCCAATACAGCGCCGAAACCACACTCGCGCGCGGCCTGGGCGATGCGCGGATGGGTGGCGACGGCACGGGCGCCCGACCAGTCGGCCTGCGGCAGCAGGTTGCGCAGGTTGGCGATGGCTTGGGAGCTGCTGAACAGCCAGACGCCGCTGCGGGCGAGGGCCAGCGCCTGCTCGCATTCCAGTTGCGACCAGCGAGGCGCGGCGCGGACGTAGCTCGCCACCGTCTCGACGGCAACCCCCTGGCGCTCCAGCTGCTGCGCGAGCCAGTCGCGGCCGCGGCCTTCCGCGTCGCCGTCCCCGCCGCGCACGATTAGGACACGGCTGCCCGCACGGGCCTGCTCTTGAACCTGCGCCCACAGCGCTTCCGAGTCGAACTGCTCAGCGTCGGCGGCCGGCAGGTCGATCCGCTGCCCGGCAAGCCCTGCTTCGACGAGCGCATCGCGCGTGCCCGGACCGGGTGCCCACGCGCGCGACGTGAACGTTGCGCCATGCGGCCTGGCGCGGAAGAAGCCCCGCACGGCGTTTCCGCTGACGAACATGACGGCTGCGAAGGAGCCGATGCGCGACCACGCATCGCGCAGCGCACCGCCATCCGGCACATCGCCGATGTCGATCAGCGGTAGCGCCACGGCGTCGATGCCCGCCCCGCGCAGGCGCTCCACCCACTGCCCGGCCTCATGGACCGGGCGGGTGACGACCGCAAGCATGCGAGCCCCTAGTGCGCACCGGCCGCGCGCAACTGCGCGGCGACCTGCTCGCCCAGGCGGGCGGCGGCATCGATGTCGGCGATGGTGCCCGACGCCGTCGATCGCAGCAGCGGCGCCGTGCCCTCGGGCTCGCCCCAGGCGGCGCGCAACTGCAGCACCTCGCCGGCCAGCGTGGCGTGCGCGGCCAGCGGCATGGAGCAGCTGCCGCCCAAACCACGGCTGACGGCGCGCTCCGCGGCTACGCAAAGCCAGGTCGACTGGTGCGCCATGGGCGCCAGCAACTGCTTCAGGTCGTCGCGGCCGGCGCGGATCTCGATGCCCAGCGCGCCCTGCCCGGCGGCGGGCAGCATCTGGTCCGTCTCGAACACGCCGCGGATGCGCGAGGCCAAACCAAGGCGCTTGAGGCCGGCGGCCGCGAGGATGATCGCGTCGTACTGCCCGTCGTCCAGCTTGCGCAGGCGCGTGTCGAGGTTACCGCGTAGCGGCTCGATCTTCAGGTCGGGGCGCTGGGCGCGCAGCAGCACCACGCGGCGCAGGCTGGACGTGCCGACCACGGCACCCTGCGGCAGCGCCTGCAGCGAGTCGTACTTGTTGGAGACGAAGGCGTCGCGCGGGTCCTCGCGCTCCATCACGCAGGCCAGCTCGAAGCCTTCGGGCAGGTCCATCGGCACGTCCTTGAGCGAGTGCACGGCGATGTCGGCGCGGCCTTCTTCGAGCGCCACCTCGAGTTCCTTGACGAAGAGGCCCTTGCCGCCGACCTTGGAGAGCGTGCGGTCGAGGATCTCGTCGCCCTTGGTCGTCATGCCAAGCAGCGTCACCTGGCAGCCGCGCTGCTCCAGCAGCGACTTCACATGATGGGCCTGCCAGAGCGCCAGGCGGCTCTCGCGGGTGGCGATGGTGATCGGGCTCAATTACGTAACCTGCTTGTAATGCTTTGGGGGAAGTCGATGCTAGCATGCGGCTGCCAAAAATTTCAGCAATGACCCGAGCGCCTACGCCCCCCAGCCCGCAGCCGCCCGCGCGGCGTGCCCGAGACAACGAACGCCCGCTGGTGGAGGACATCCGCCTGCTCGGCCGCATCCTCGGCGACGTCATTCGCGAGCAGGAGGGCGTGGAGGCCTTCGAGCTCGTGGAGCGCATCCGCAAGCTCTCCGTCGCCTTCCGCCGCGACGCCGACCACGAGGCGGACAAGGCGCTCAAGACGCTGCTGAAGTCGCTCACTGGCGACCAGGCGGTCAGCGTGATCCGTGCGTTCACGTACTTCTCGCACCTGGCGAACCTCGCGGAAGACCGGCACCACATCCGCCGCCGCCAGGTGCACGAGCGCGCGGGCGACACGCAGGAGGGCAGCATCGAGGTCGCGCTCGCGCGCCTGCGGTGGGCTGGGCTGGGCCCGAAGGCGGTGGCGCAATCGCTCGCGCATGCGTACCTCTCGCCGGTGCTCACCGCGCACCCCACGGAAGTGCAGCGCAAGAGCATCCTCGACGCCGAGCGCGACATCGCCCGGCTGCTCACCGAGCGCGACGAGATCCGCCAGCGCTCGCTGCCGAAGGACGCGCTCGCGCCGCGCGAACTGGCGGACAACGAATTGCACATCCGCGCGCGCGTGCAGCAGCTGTGGCAGACGCGGCTGCTGCGCTTCACCAAGCTCACGGTGGCGGACGAAATCGAGACCGCGCTGTCGTATTACGAAGCGACCTTCCTGCGCGAGATCCCCAAGCTGTACGCGGAGCTCGAACGCGAGCTGGGCAACCAGCACGTCGCGAGCTTTTTGCGCATGGGCCAGTGGATCGGCGGCGACCGCGACGGAAACCCCAACGTGAGCGCGCAGACGCTGGAATACGCGCTGCGCCGCCAGTGCGAGGTGGCGCTGCGCTACTACCTCACCGAGCTGTTCTGGCTGGGCAGCGAGCTGTCGCAGTCGGCGATGCTCGTGGGCGTGACGCCGGAGATGAAGAAGCTGGCCGACCACTCCCCGGACAAGAGCGACCACCGCCAGGACGAGCCGTACCGGCGCGCGGTCAACGGCATGTATTCGCGCCTTGCGGCAACGCTGAAGGAGTTCACCGGCGGCGATGCGGCGCGGCACGTCCTGCCGCCGCAGAACCCGTACCTCGACTCGGCGGATTTCCTGGCCGACCTGCGCATCATCCGCGACTCGCTGCTGGCGCACCACGGCTCCGCGCTCGCGCAGCAGCGCCTGCGGCCGCTGGTGCGCGCGGTGGAGGTCTTTGGTTTCCACCTCGCCACGGTGGACCTGCGCCAGAACTCCGAGCAGCACGAGGAAGTGGTCGCCGAGCTGCTGGCCGCGGCGCGCATCGAGCGCAACTACCGCGAGCTGGACGAGGCCGCCAAGCGCGCGTTGCTGATGAAACTGCTGGCCGACGCGCGCCCGCTGCGCGTGATCGGCACGGCCTATTCCGACCATGCGCAGCGCGAACTCGCGATCTTCGAAGCCGCGTTGAAGATGCGTGCGCGTTACGGCGCGCAGGCCATCCGCCACTACATCATCAGCCACACCGAGGCGGTGAGCGACCTGCTGGAGGTGCTGCTGCTGCAGAAGGAAGTGGGCCTGATGCGCGGCACCGTCGACGACAAGGCGGTGTGCGACCTCATCGTAGTGCCGCTTTTCGAGACGATCGAGGACCTGCGCAATGCCGCGCCAATCATGCGCGAGTTCTACGCCCTGCCCGGCATCGCCAAGCTGGTGCAGCGCTCGGGCAGCGAGCAGGACATCATGCTCGGCTACAGCGACAGCAACAAGGACGGCGGCATCTTCACGAGCAACTGGGAGCTGTACCGGGCCGAGATCGCGCTGGTGCAGCTGTTCGACGAACTCGCGAATTCGCACAACATCCAGCTGCGCCTGTTCCATGGCCGCGGCGGCACGGTGGGCCGCGGCGGCGGGCCGAGCTACCAGGCCATCCTGGCGCAGCCGCCGGGCACGGTGCGCGGGCAAATCCGCCTGACCGAGCAAGGCGAGGTGATCGCGTCGAAGTACGCGAACCCCGAGATCGGGCGGCGCAACCTCGAGACGCTCGTTGCCGCCACGCTGGAAGCGACGTTGCTGCAACCGACGAAGCCTGCAACGCGGGAGTTCCTGCAGGCGGCCGAAGCGTTGTCGCAGGCGAGCATGAAGGCCTATCGCTCGCTCGTTTACGACACGAGCGGGTTCACCGACTACTTCTTCGGTGCCACGCCCATCCGCGAGATCGCGGAGTTGAACATCGGCTCGCGGCCCGCATCGCGCAAGGCGTCGCAACGCATCGAGGATTTGCGCGCGATCCCGTGGGGGTTCAGCTGGGGGCAGTGCCGGTTGACGTTGCCGGGCTGGTATGGGTTCGGCACCGCGGTGCAGGAATTCGCCGCCGACAAGAAGCAGCTGGCGCTGCTGCAGAAGATGTACCGGCAATGGCCCTTCTTCCGCACGCTGCTGTCCAACATGGACATGGTGATCGCGAAGAGCGACCTCGCCCTCGGCTCACGCTACTCGGAACTGGTCGGAGACGCCCGCTTGCGCAAGCGCATCTTCGGTGCGATCGAGGCGGAGTGGCATCTCACCGTGGATGCGCTGAGCAAGATCACCGGTGAGAAGCATCGCCTGGCCGGCAACGCCGCACTGGCGCGGTCGATCAAGCATCGCTTCCCCTACATCGACCCCCTGCACCACCTGCAGGTGGAACTCGTGCGCCGCTGGCGGCAGGGCTCGGGCGACGAGCGCGCCAGGCGCGGGATCCACCTGTCGATCAACGGGATCGCGGCCGGGCTGCGAAACACCGGCTAGGTGCCGAGCAGTTCCCCGATGGGTTTGAGGTGGTCGACTCTGTCGCAAATCGCCTTCACCGCCATCAGGATCGGGATCCCGAGCAACAGCCCCCAGACGCCCCAGAGCCAACCCCAGGCGAGCACGCCGATGAACACCGCCACAGGGTTCATCCGGCTCGCCTTGCTGGTCGCCCAGGGCACGAGCAGGTACCCCTCGATGGTGTTGATGACCAGCGACACGGCACCGACCACCAGAGCCGGATTGATCTCCCCGAACTGCAGGAACGCTACGAGCATCGCCGCGATCGTCACGAGGATCGAGCCCACGTACGGCACCAGGTTCAGCACGCCGGCGGCCACACCCCACACCGCCGCGTGGTTCAGCCCGATGAACGCGAAGGCGATGCCGGTGGCAAGGCCGACGCCGACACTTGCGGCCAGCTGCACCAGCAGGTAGCGCTGCACCTGCGCATTGATCTCGTCCAGCGCCTGCACCGCCACCTTCTTCTGCGCCAGCCCCGGCCCGGCGATCTTCACCAGCTTGCGCCTGAAGGTGTCGCCCGAGATCAGCAGGAAATAGGTGAGGAAGGTGACCAGCACCGCCTGCCCGATCATGCTGGCCAGCCCCAACGTGCCGCTCCACAGGTGCTCGCGGATGTCGAAGCGGGACTGCTCCACCACGATGCGCTGCGCGCCGCGCGGGGCCGCGACGGTGGCATCTTCCGCAGCTTTCTGCAATTCCGTCGCCGCTTTCTGCACCGACTCCACCGGCGTGCGCGAGCCGACGCTGCGCTTGCGCAACGCGTCGCGCAGCTTGGTGGCGGCCTCCGGCAAGCTGGAAATCAGCTGGTTCGCGTCGTCGGCCATCGAGTACACCACGCCACCGGTGCCGCCCAGCACCGCGACGATCAGCACCGCGGCGCTCAACGCCCGGGGGACGCGCACGCGCTCGGTCCAGTCCACGACGGGCGCCAGCGCATAGGTGAACACCAGCCCCAGCATCAGCGGGATGAAGAACCCGCTGGCCAGCTTGAGCACGGCCAGCACGGCGATGACGGTCAGCAAGCCGAGCGCGACGCTGCGCACGTCCACCACCGGCAGGTGCAGCAGCACCTGCGGGGGCGTGCGCGGGTCGACGCGCGTGCGCGCCACCACTTCGGGCGGTTCTTCGAGTGTGGGATCCATGCTTGCGCCAATCATCCCGGCAAGCGCCGAGCCAGCGCCGCCGCCGCAGGATGACTCTTGTGTAGGCCCGGCGCGCGACCTGGCGCCGGGCAAGCTCAGCTGGCCAGCGCCTCGCGCACGGCGCTCAGCTGGCGCCGGGAGACGGAGAGCGACTCATCCACGCCGTTCAGCCGCACGGCCCAGCCCTCGCCCTCCTCGGGGTCGTAGTGCTTCTCCAGCGCGCGCACGGCGCGGCGAGCGACGAGCGCGTTGCGGTGTACGCGCAGAAAGCGTGGCCCGTGGCGCTCTTCGAGGTCGGAAAGCGAACCATCGAGGATGTAGCTGCGGCTGGCGGTGCGCACGGTGATGTATTTGAGTTCAGCCTTGAAATACAGCACCTCGGCCAGCGGCACCCTTTCCGTGCGGCCGCGGTCCTGGATGACCAGCACCTCCTCGGCCACGGGCGCCTGCGGCGCGCGCCGCGCAGCGAGATGCCGTTCCACTTTCTGCAATGCGGACTGCAGGCGTTCGAGCCGTACGGGCTTGGTCAGGTAGTCAACGGCCTCGAGCTCGAAGGCCGTGACGGCATGTTCGGCGTGGGCCGTGACGAAGACGACCGCTGGAGCGTCGTGCAGCGAGCGCAGCGCCTGCGCCAGCGCCAGGCCGTCGGCGCCCGGCATGTGGATGTCCAGCAGGATCGCGTCGAGCCGCGGGTGCCTTCGCAGCTGCTCCATGGCTTCCGTGGCGTTCATCGCTTCGGCGACGAGCGCCGCCGAGGGCGTGTTGCAGTCGGCGAGCAGCGTGCGCAGACGCGAGCGCGCGAGCGACTCGTCGTCGACCACAAGGACCTGCAGCGTCGTTCCACTGGTCATGCCGGCACCTCCATCCGCACCTGGTACAAGCCATCCTTGAGGATGGTCTGGAATTGCGCCTCCACGTCGTGGAGCAAGCGAAGGCGATCGCGCACATTGTCCTGCGCCACCCCGTGCCCCGGGCTCCCCTGCCCGCCCGGGACCGTGTTGGTCACCTTGATCACCACCACACCGCCACGCTTCTGCGTGCTCACCTTGACCTGCGCGCCGGTGGGGCTCGGCTCCACGCCGTGCTTGACTGCATTTTCCACAAGCGGCTGCAAAAACAAAGGTGGCACGCGCGCATCCCCTGCATCGGGGTCAAGTGCCCATTCCACCTGCAGGCGGTCGCCGAAGCGTACCTGCTCGATGTCCAGGTAGTGGCGGGCCACGGCGATTTCCTCGGAAAGCTTCACCGCGTCACCCTGTTCCACGAGGGCGTGGCGGAACAATTCGCTCAAATCTTCCAGCAGGGCCTCGGCCTTCGCCGGCTGGTCGCGCACCAGTGCGATGGCGCTATTGAGGCTGTTGAACAAAAAATGCGGCCTGATGCGCGCCTGCAACTCCGCCAGCCTTGCCGTCGTCGCCGCCGGCATCAGCAATTTGGAGCGCAGCACCAGCGCGTACCCGAAAAACCCCGCCATCAGCGCCCCCGCCAGGGCGGACGCCAGCCAAGGGGACTTCTGCTCGCCCAGGCCCACCAGCGCCAGCATCCCGCACCCGTACAGGCCGGCCAGCGCGCCCAGCGCGACGCCGCAGGCGTGCTGCCGGCTCACGCGCCAGCGGGCGAGCGGCCGCTTGATGCTGCAGACCACGAGCAGCCACGCCAGCGTGGCCGGCAAGGCCGCGCCGCTGACGATGGCGGTGCGAACGAGCCAGTCCCACCAGCCGCCGGCGGAGAACAGCGCGGCGGCCGCGACGGTCGCTTCAACGAAGAGGACGGCCCGCAACACGACGCCGATCTGGCACGCGTCGAACACCGGCACCTGTTGCGGCGCGCGCTGCTGCCGCTGCCGGGCCGTGCCGGGTAGTTCCTGGAAGGTCGATAAAATTTGCGAGTCGTCCATCCCACGTCCTGTCCGGCCCCATTATTGACGGACGGCACCTGCATCCCCAAACCCCCGAGAACCGAATGAGCCAGCTTGAAAAAAAGACCGAGGCTTGGTCTGCCCTCTTCTCCGAGCCCATGAGCGAGCTGGTCAAGCGCTACACCGCCAGCGTGTTCTTCGACAAGCGCCTCGCGCTGGCCGACATCCAGGGCTCGCTCGCGCACGCGGCCATGCTGGCGAAACAGGGCGTGATCTCCGCGAAAGACCATGAGGACATCCAGCGCGGCATGGCGCAGATCCGCGGCGAGGTGGAGTCCGGCGCCTTCGAGTGGAAGCTGGACCTGGAGGACGTGCACCTGAACATCGAGGCGCGCCTGACGCAGCTGGTGGGCGACGCGGGCAAGCGCCTGCACACCGGCCGCAGCCGCAACGACCAGGTGGCCACCGACGTGCGCCTGTGGCTGCGCGGCGAGATCGACCTCATTTCCGGCCTGCTGGTGGAACTGCAGGAGAAGCTGGTGGACATCGCCGACAAGAACGTCGACACCGTGATGCCCGGCTTCACGCATTTGCAGGTTGCGCAACCCGTGAGTTTTGGGCACCACATGCTCGCCTACGTGGAAATGTTCGCGCGCGACCACGACCGCATGCAGGACGTGCGCCGCCGCACCAACCAGCTGCCCCTGGGCTCCGCGGCTCTCGCCGGCACGACGTACCCGCTCGACCGCGAGTTCGTCGCGCAGCAACTGGGCATGGAGGGCGTGTGCCAGAACTCGCTGGACGCGGTGAGCGACCGCGACTTCGCGATCGAGTTCACCGCCGCGGCGTCGATCGCGATGGTGCACGTGAGCCGCCTCTCGGAGGAGCTGGTGATCTGGATGAGCCAGAACTTCGGCTTCATCAAGATCGCCGACCGCTTCACCACCGGCTCGTCGATCATGCCGCAGAAGAAGAACCCCGACGTGCCCGAGCTCGCGCGCGGCAAGGCGGGCCGCGTGGTGGGCCACCTGATGGCGCTGATCACGCTGATGAAGGGCCAGCCGCTCGCGTACAACAAGGACAACCAGGAAGACAAGGAGCCGCTCTTCGACACCGTCGACACGCTCAAGGACACGCTGCGCATCTTCGCGGAGATGGTGGAGGGCATCACGGTGAAGCCGCAGGCGATGGAGCAGGCGGCGCTCAAGGGCTATGCCACGGCGACGGACCTCGCCGACTACCTGGTGAAGAAGGGCCTGCCCTTCCGCGACGCGCACGAGGTGGTGGCGCATGCGGTGAAGGCCGCCACGTCGCACAACTGCGACTTGTCGGAGCTGCCGCTGGCGGTGCTGCAGCAGTTCAACCCCTCGATCCAGAAGGACGTGTACGACGCGCTGTCGCTGCGCGGCTCGCTGGGCGCGCGCAACACGCTCGGCGGCACGGCGCCGGCGCAGGTGAAGGCGCAGGTGGAGCGGCACCGGGCGCGCCTGAGTCAACAGACGTAAGTCTTGGTGATGCATCCGGGCAACTCTTGAAAACAAAAGGTTTTACAAACTGAGCCTGCCGCCCTAGATTCGCACCCCATCCGCCGAGCCAAGGAGATGGGGAATGCGTTTGTGGATCGGGGCGCTCGTTGCGCTCGTTTTTTCGTGCGCCCTCGCGCCGGCCAAGGTGGCTGCGCAGGCGCAGCCGACCGGCTATGGGTACTGCGCGGCGCTGTACGGGCAGTGGCCCGACCAGTGCTGGTACGGGCTGTTCAACCCGGACCCTTCGACGTACATCTTCGCGACGCCGCATGAGCTGTGCGAGAAGGACCTCGCCGGCATCCGCGCCGGCTACCCGCAGTACACGTGGACCGACGTCTACGTGCCCGGCCCCATCTGGACGGGCGCGGGCAACGCGCCGTGGGGCGTGTGCCAGCGCACGTCGAACTCGGTGAGCGGGTTCGGCAGCGGGCCGCTCATGATCGCGCGCGTCACGTGGTCGCCGCCCAAGCCCGCGCAGCCGCCTGAGATATCGCTCTCGGGGCCCAGCCACACCAAGGCCCTGCCCGCGGGGCCGATGCTGCCGCAGGTGGCGACCGTCACGCAGGCGGGCAGTGCAGTCGCGGGCAAGGCGGTGTTCATCTCGATCAGCGGCTCGGGCCCGCTCAGTGGCACGACGAACGCCGCGGGCCAGTTCCAGTTCACGTACACGCCGCCGACGCAGCGCGCGACCACCGCAACCATCACGGCCACCTGCACCGACTGCGTGGCACCGGCCACCAAACAGATCGTCGTGGACAACTGCGACGTGTGCATCCGGTAAGGGAGAGATCATGGGATTCGTTCACAAGGTCGCAGGCGCGATCTGCGTTGCCCTGTTGCCGCTTGCGGCGTTCGCCGCACTGCAGCCCGCCACGGGCGATGTGCAGGAAATCGAAACCGACTTCGCCGACAGCGCGCCGAACGGGCTGACCTTCACGCGCCACTACCGCAGCTCGGCCAACGTCGATGCCGGCCTGGGTGCGCGCTGGGCGCACAACTGGGCGGCGCAGGTGCAGAAGACCGACGCCACCGCCGTCGTGCGCTTTGGTGATGGCAGCAAGCTGCTCTTCGAGCGTATCAACGGCGCGTGGAAGGTGACGAACCGGCGCGACACACTTGTCGACACGACAGCGGGGCTCCTGCTCACGCGCAGCTCCGACGAGTCGCGCTGGCAGTTCGACACGGCGGGCAAGCTCGTGTCGGTGACGGCGCGCAACGGGTGGCGCACGGAGCTGGCCTATGAAGCGGGCCGCCTCACGCGTATCACCAATGCGTTCGGCCGATCCGTGCAGCTGTCCTATGAGAGCAGCGGCCGCCTTGCGGGAGCAAGCTTCCCGGATGGAAGCGCGGTGGCGTTTGCCTTCGACAGCGCAGGCCGCCTCGCAACCAGCCGCGGAGCCGACGGCAGCACGCGCCAATACGCCTATGGCAACAGCACGTGGCCCAGCGCGCTCACCGGCGTGGCGCAAGACGGCGCCACTCGCGTCGCGTACCGCTACGACGCCCATGGGCGCGGCGCCGAGATGCAGATGGCCGGCGTGCCGACCAAGGAGAGCATCTCGTACCCGAGCGCAGTCGGCGGCGACGGCATGCTGGTCGCCGGACATGTGGTCGACCCGGCGCTCTACAAGCTGAGCGTCACGACGACGGATGCCTTGGGCAACACCGTCACCAAGCTATGGCAGGGCGGTGACGGCCAGGTGCGATTGGTCGGCTCGTCCAACCTGCTCGGCGGCTCGGTGGCGAACACCAGCTTCGGCGAGCAGAACCTGCCGGTTGCCGAGTACGACTTCGCGGGCGTGCAGCGCACGACGCAGTGGGATACCAGCCGCTCGTTGCCTTTGGCCGTGACCGAGGCGGCCAACCGCCCCGAAGCACGCACCACGCAGACCACGTGGCATCCGAGTTTCCGGCTGCCCACGTTGATCACCGAGGCCGGCAGGACCACCGCCCTGGCGTACGACAGCCTCGGCAACGTTCTCACCAAAACGGTGACGGACACCGCGACCGGCGAAGCACGAACGTGGCACTGGGAGTACGCCGTGAACAACCTGCCCGTTGCCATGACGGACCCGAAGGGTGGCGTGTGGCGCTACGGCCATGATGCCGCGGGCAACCGCACCAGCGTGAAGAACCCGCTCGGCCAGGAAACCACGTTCGTGTTCGACGGCGCGGGCCGCGTGATCCGGCAGGTCGACTCCTACGGCCTCGTCACCACGTACTCCCGCGACGCACGCGGGCGGGTCGTTGCGCAAACGCGCGGCAGCGAGAGCACCACGTACTCGTACACACCGTCCGGCTTGCTTGCAGGCGCGACCCTGCCCACCGGCTATGTCGTTTCGTATTCGTACGATGCCGCGCAGCGACTCGTTGGCGTCACGGACAACCGCGGTTCGGCCGTCGCGTACACGCTGGACGCTGCCGGCAACCGTGTCCGCGAGGAAGTGAAGGACGCGGCCGGCAACATCGCGCTGGCGACCCGCCGCGTCATCAACGCACTCGGCCAGCTGGCCGGCGTGCAAGGTGCCGCTGGGCAGACGACCCAGTTGGGCTACGACGCCAACGGTGAGCTCGTCGCGCAGACCGACCCGCTGAACCAGACCACCCGCACGACGCTCGACGCCCTGCGCCGCACGACCGCGACCACCTTCCCCGACAACGCCTCCGTTGCGCAAGCGTGGACGCCGCTGGACCAGCTCACGCAGGTCGTCGATCCGAAGAACGTGAAGACGACGTACACGGTGAATGCCTTCGGCGAGACGATGAGCGAGAGCTCGCCGGACATCGGCACGATGACGTACAAGCGCGACGCGAACGGCGACGTCGTCGAGACGAAGGACGCGAAGGGCCAGGTCACGGCGATCACGCGAGACGCGCTCGGGCGGCCCACCTCGATCCGCTACCACGCCGGCAACACGACCACCCTGGCGTACGACGCAGCCGGTTTCCTCTCGAGGATCGAGGACAGCTCCGGCAGCACCACGTACACGCGCGACCTGGAGGGCAACGTGCTCACCAAGACGGTCGTCATCAACGACAACCCGTCGAGCCCGAGCCGCTTCACGGTCACCTATACCTACACCCACGGCGAGCTCACCAGCATCCGCTACGGCAGCGGGCTGGTGGTGACCTACCGCCGCAGCCTCGGCCAGATCAGCGGCATCGACGTGCTGGAGCCGGGCAAGAACAAGGCCGCCCTCGCTTTCGTGAACAACCTCGTCCACACGCCGCTCGGGGCGCCGAAGTCGTGGACATGGAGCAACGGGGACGCGGCCAGCCGCAGCTTCGACGCGGACGGGCGCATGGTGTCCAACGAGTTCGCGCGGTATTCCTACGACGTGGCCGGAAGGATGACCGGCATCGCGCAGGACCTCTGGGCCTCGCGCACGATCGTGAGCGGCACCACGACCACGACGGAGCTGTACAAGGCGCCGATCACCTGGACGGCTGCCTACGACAACCGCGACAGGCTGGTCTCGTTCGCGAGGGACGGTGCGAAGAGCGTGTACACGCTGGACGCGAACTCGAACCGGCTCACGGCCATCGAGACGCAGGGCAGCGACGTTGACCTTCAAGGCACTTTCGACCAGCCGAACCTGGCCGAGGCGGCGAACCAGACGCTGAAGATGGACCCCGGCAGCAATCGCCTGCTCGGGTTCACGCAGACCATCACGCGCACGCAGAACGGGCAACCCGTTTCCACGACCAGCAGCACCGTCAACTACAGCGTCGACGAGAACGGGGCGATGACGTCCGACGGCTTGCGCACGTTCGTGTACGACGACATGGGCCGCCTCGCCAAGGTCAAGGTGATGAAGGACGGCGAAGCCGCGAGCGTGCGGTACCTGCACTCCGCGCTCGGCCAGAGGGTGTTCAAGAGTGAGCCGGAGGTGGAGCAGACGTTGCCGAACGAAGTGGAGCTCGGGAACAGCTTCACGAACTGGCTGCGGAAGAACTTCGGGTGGCTCTTTGCGCAAGGCAAGGGGAAGGCGAGTCTTGGCCAGGCATTCGTGTATGGCGACGGGGAGATTCCGTCGTGGGCGCTGCTTGGTGAATACGACAACGGCACCAGCGGCAGCAAGGGGACCGGGGAGTTCATCTGGTTGCCGACCCGTGACGGTCTGGCGACTCTCGTGGGCATGTACCGAAACGGGAAGCTGTATGCGATCCACACGGATCACATCGGTACACCACGATTGATCACGGACGCAGCGAAGCAGCCCGTCTGGCAGACGCCCTATTCGGCTTTCCTTAACAACGAACCGAGTGATGTTCTCAGTACGACCGCCAATCAAGTGGGAATTCCGCGAATCTCGTGGACCAAGCCCGGCATCGAACTGAATATCTCGGGGCTCGGGCGATACCGAGACAAGGAGTCCGGGCTGGTCGACAACTACCGACGGACGCTTTTGGGTGCGGGAGACCGTTATACCCAGCCAGATCCGATCGGCAAGGCAGGTGGTGCCAATGAGTTCATCTATGTCAACGCAAGCCCACTGGACCGTACCGATCCGATGGGCCTGTTCGACCCAACAGGCTTCATAACGAGGGCTGGGACTCGCGCTGGCGCGACACTTCTCCTCGGCGGCGGCCCGGCGAACCCTGTAGCAGATGCTGCGGCGACACTCGTACTCGTAGGGAGTCTGGGCTATGAAATCTATCAGGCCTGCAAAGACGTTTCGGACGAGAATCCATGCCGAGACCAGCCTTCGAGGACGGACGCGTTTCTCCGCGCTGCGCAGTACGCAGGAGTGGGACCCGAGTGGACGCCGGTTGGATGGGATCAGTTCAACAAGCCGAAGACCAAGGACGACCAGCTCAAGTACAAGGAGCTTCGACAACGAGCGGGCAACGACCCGTACGGACACAGAAGTCCGGAGGGTGGCGAAATCGTCGAGCATCCTGCCGACAAAGACCATCCCTGCCCGCACTTTCACGCGAAGAAGAACTTGGCTGACCCGGGAATTGTGATTGCCTATGATCCGAAGAAACCATAGTCGTCGGAAGGTGAGCGATGGATGACAAAGAGTGGAGAACCTGCCTTCGAACCTGCAGCAGGACTCTTGGTCGCGGCGACTGGGACCCGTTCCTCAGTCCCTCATGGTGCGCATTCACCACATTCAGCAGCTTGGAGCACGGCGTCCGATACTTCAATTGTGGCTTTCCAGGTGAGGCCGAGTTGCTCGAAAGCGGGACGATTGACGGCGGCACTTGGCGCCAGGCCATTGAATACGCAGACTTGGCGCACTTGGTCGTCCCAAGAAAATTCTATTGGGAGCGTGTGGTGGACGGTGACTTCCAATCTGGCTACAAGGAGCAAGACATCGATCTCCTGTCGGCAAGGCTGACCGAGCAAAACATCGTCCACTCAATCACAGACCTGGTCCTTGAAATCAAGCTGTTCTAACAGCAAGGCGGTATGCCGGCCGCGTGCCTTCTGTTCCTCAGCGCAATGCAAAGAACCATCGCAACTGGAGCGTCAAGTCTCAGCGCACCCGGCTCAGGCGTTCGGCCATTCGCGTTTGCCACCCTGGTCCAGTGGCCTTCCAGCGCTCGATGACGTCAGCGGGAAGCCGCAGCGTCAGCTGTTTTCGCGGATTCTCGGACGGAGGACGTCCGCCTTTATTGATGGTTGCGCGCGCCACCATCTCCTTGGTGAGCTCAGGCAGTTCCTCGTACTCCGACTTCTTGATGCGGTGGCTGTCAACGCGATCGAGGTTAGATTTCAAGGTGCGGCGCGACGAGTGCTTGCTCGCGGGCATTGGCTTTCCTCATGCTGAAAACGTGGCGAACCGCGCCACGCGGCGTGTAGCCGACCACAACCATACGACCAGCAAGATAGCCGAAGCAGATGATGCGCGCTTCACCGTAATCTTTGCGCGTGTCCTCGACCTCCAGAGTCGCGCCCGAGAAGACGAACTTCGCATCCTCGAAGTCGAGCCCGCGCTCTTGCAACGTGCACTCGCGCTTCTCCGGATCGTAGGTCACCCGCATGGGTTATTGTAACTACGGAAACTGGCGCGTCAATCACAGCTGTTTCGGTGGCTTTGACGGCGTGTGACCGGGGCCGATGGAGCGCCGCTAGCGGTCACGTCGCGATGGCGAAACTCACCTACGGTCGGGCATTTGCAGCGTAGATTAGCCACGCACGGGCGCGTCCTGTGCTGGAGCGCTACATGAGACAACTTGTTCCGGCTGGGGCACTATTACTGGTCCTGGGCGCCTGCGGCGGCGGCGACGATGCGCCTGCGACCCCGCCCGCAGCGACACCGCAGCTACAGCAGGGCTTTACCTCATTCCCGATTTCCTCAGTTTCACGATCGACCTTCGCTTCAGCACCGCCAGCGCCCTGGTGCTCGAAAACGGCGAGGTATGGGCTGCCAACGGGGCTGGGGCTTCCCCGCTCCTCTGGTTCGCCCAAGGAACGTTCACCTACGCGGGCGACCGGATCGTCGAGAACCAGGTGTCGCAGGTGTTCCAGTCACCGTCTGCGCTGACCGAATTCCGGGAGTCGCGGCAGTTCCGCCCAGCCGAACTCGTTACCGGCACGTCGAACCCGCTCTCGACACTTTTCCCTCCGAACAGCCCGACCCTGAAGCTGGAGTTCCCCGGCGAGTCCGTGCGGACGGTGGCCGTCGTCCGGGCAGGTGCGGAGAAGGACTACAACTACGACCAGCCCGCGAGCGTGTCGCAGGTCGAAGGCGCATGGACTTTCATGCTGCCCAAGCTGGCGCCGCAGACCATGACAGTCACGGGTGGCGTTCTCTCCGGAGTAGCGCCATACACGAACTGCGTGATCGCAGGAAACCTGACCCCGCGCGCGAGCGGCAAGAACGTGTTCAACGTGAACTTCACGCTGAGCGGGTGCCCCACCGCGAGTTCGTACATTGGCGTCGCAGCGACCTACCGAGACACGGTGTCCTTCATCGGCGATCCGACAAATCAGGTGCTCCTCCTGCAGGCCTATAGCCCCATTAACGGCCAGACGTTCCACGCGAAGGTGCCGCGGTGCCCGACACGGACCACGTGCTCACCGTGAGAACGGCAGCCCGAACCGATGGTCACAGCGAAAGCTCACCACTCCCAACTCCGATTCGCCGCGTTCGGTTGAATGAGATCCCACAGGTTCCCATAAAGGTCTTCGAAGACAGCTACGACCCCATGCGGCTGGGATTCCGGCTCCCGCACGAACTTCACACCCAATGCCTTGAATCGCAAGTAGTCACGCAAGCAGTCGTCGGTGTAGAGAAAGAGGAAGACCCGCCCTCCGGTCTGCGCGCCCACCCGCGACGCCTGCTCCTCCGACGATGCTTTCGCCAGGAGAAGCCGCGCGCCAGACTCTCCGGGGCTAACGACGACCCACCGCTTGCCCTGCGCCGGTAGTTCAGTGTCTTCGACCAACTCGAACCCAAGGACATCCACGAAGAAGGCCAAAGCTTCGTCATAGTCGCGCACGACAAGGGATACCAATCCGAGAGCACGCTTGGAGCGCTCGCTCACGGCCTCACCCCGCCCTGTTCTCTCTTCAAGCGCAACTCGCCCCGGCCTACGTTGCTGACCGCCACGAGCTCGGAAGCCGTCACGGACCTCAGCTCGTGCGTGTCGTAGATGAAATGCGCGTTCGTGAGCGGCTGGCCATCGACGTATGTGTACTTGCGCTTGAGGTTCACCCCGTCGAAGAACCACTCACCCTCCCGCGACTCGAGGTCCGAGGCGCCATTGGGAGCAATGATGCGGACGCTCTCCTTCAGATGACCGCCCGCTTCCAGCGTGAGTGCTCTTCGAGCGACGCCGCCGTGCTCCTGCGACTCGGCGAACCACGTGCCCACCAGGCGTGCCTTGACGTCGCGCGTCTGCGGGTCTTCGCAAGCGGCGAGCATGGCTGTCATCAGCAGGATTGAAATGTCAAGCCGCACTCTTCGCCACCCTGTGCCATTCGCGTGTACCGAGGTGCTCGCGCGCGACCTCGAATTGCTCATAAGCCTCCATGAACCACGGGAGGAGCCCATCCCATCCACTCTCTGCCGGGACGGGCAACACCGACCATCCCAACTCTTGCAGCGTCCAATTGGACTTTGCCGCGTTCCGAAGCATCGACGTTGTCACGACGTTTGATTCATCGTCAGTTCCGCCGCGTGCCAGCGGCACCACATGGTCGATGGTGGGCGAGAGCTCCCAGTAAGCAGGATGCGTCTCAGACTGCCGCCAATTGGGATGAAACGGAAACTCCGTCGGCATCAGCAGGGAGAGAAGCCGCAACGCCCCTGGGAACACCAACGGCGTGCCGCTGTACCTGTCCGTAAAGCGGTCACGAACAAAGACAGGCATACACCGAAGCGGTGCCCAGGTCGTTCGCGTGGTCTGCGGCTTCGACAACGGATACTCGTTTCGGACGAATGCAGCGGCGGCCCCCGGTCCTGCGCGAACCAAGAGCTCACATGTTTGTCTCACGACGTCCGCGGGGCCCATCAGTGCAATTTAGCCCTCTTGCGGGAACAAAGCATCTGCAATTCCTGCTCCTCGATTCACGTTTAGTTGCCAGCTTCCGAGCTTCTGCTCAGGATGTGCTGGGACCATTTCATTGAGCTTCGCCACGATCTGCGAGCGCGGTTCTTTCGGGAGATCGACAGGCCCTCCGTACGGCAGCCTACAAGTGAGAAACAAGAATGTCGCATCGTCCTGAATCTCGGATGTGAAATCCTCCAGACGCTCGCCACAGAGTGCGGACAGTCGTTGCACAACTGCTTGCGCCAGTGCTGCATCAATCATGGGGGGACCAAGGACGGTGCGACAGAATGGAGCCGCCACCCTTGTGCGCCCTGTTGACTAGCTGGTTACAGCTCATTCGGGTAGGAGGTGCCGTCAGCGTGTGGTGGTGCATGATGCTGCGTGCAATTTCACCGGTGCGATGTGATGGGCTGAGATGTGAGTCATGCGCTGCCCATCGCGCTCCAGAGCGGGCCCGGTAAGTTTTCGACCCCCCGGCCCCGTGCCAGGGTCCCACGCTCGCCCGGCACCTCCAAAACTCATAGTTCGATCTTCCAGTTCGTTTCCTGGATTGTGGCGTTCAACTCGCGAATCTGGCGGGCAAGATCCTCGGATTGCCGCTGGAGTTTCGCAACGTCCACGGCAGCAACCCATTTGATCTCCCGCACGCTGTATCGGTCCGGCTCCTTCTGCGTCGCGCCAATGGCGGACTGCAGGAGCGCGTGGCGCTGGATCAGGCTGTCGCGGGCAGCGATGGCGGCGGTCAGGGTGCGACCATCGGGAAGCTTGCTGCGAAGGTTGGCCGCATTGATCGAGGTGACAAGCTTCTCCAGCTGTCAACGCCGACTTAATCCTGACCCACCTTCCCATCGGGCCGCCGAAGTAAATCTGACCCACCCGGGCCTCTTCGGTTAAGTCTTCATTCGGTAGTAGCGGGCTGTGGTGATGTGGTCGAAG
>NZ_JACORU010000016.1 GCF_014297445.1 Ramlibacter albus | reverse complement strand
AAAGGGGCCGTGAGGCCCCTCAAATCGACAGGAAAACCGATGAAACCCGCTCGCGCGAACCTCAGATCCAGCCTCGCGAAACGCGTGCGTCGAAAATCGGCCGCTAAATCAGCGTAGCCCTAGAAACTTCGAATTTGGAACGAAGGATGTCGCTACCTGTTCTGGCCCAAGTTGACGAGCGTTAAAGCTAGAGAAGAAGCCGACGGGCGCTGCAACTTGCATGAGTTCACTTTCCGATCTGCAACGGCCTGCCGGCCCGTGACCAAAGCACTTCGTACCCGCGGACCTTGAGCTCTCTTTCCAGCGCATTCCAGTCGTCTGGCATAAGAAATTCAACTGACTCGTTCTGCGCCCTCACATCGTTCCAAGAAGCAAAGCCCGCTCCGGCTATTTGGGCGACTTCATCGGCAAGAGCTGCTATTTGCCCCTTGAAGCCAAAGCCGCATTGAGTAGGCAAGCCGTTGCCGCTCCCTGCTTCAGTCCAGCCGTCTGTCTCGTTCCACGACCAACTCTGCACTGTTCCTGTAATTGAACCAAGGTTCGGAGAAGCCGAGGGATACAAGCGGACAACATGGAATTGGTTCTCGATTCCGCTTAATCGCGCTCCGAGACTGCCAGCACCGAGCACAAAAGGAGTCGCAGACGATTGAGGCACCATGAATTAGCCGTGGCACATGCCGGTGCCCATGAATGACAAGCCAAGACTTTCCAGTCGCGCGGATAAGTGCGTCAAAGAGGACTTGTCCGTTCTTTGCAAACTCGGAATCCGCTTTGCGCCCCCAGCCAGTTAGCGGGAGAGGGTGGTGATGGCAAAGAAGCACGTGCGCCGGAGCGGCCGCATAGCTGGCAAGCTCTGCCTCAACTTCTTCGATAGTCCGGTAACTAACGCGACCGTGATCAATCTCCTCCTGCAATCCGCCGTGAAATGCACTGGTGTTGAGAGTCACTACCACGACACCGTTCTCCAAGACCACGATCGCGTAGTTCCGAGCCCAGAACTTATTCGACATGATCTCGTCCGCGAACGGAAAGGGAGGCTGCAAGGCTAGCAGCGCGCCCTTAGGGTCTGGATCATCAGCAACACCCAAAAAACGTGAGTCGAGATCGTGGTTCCCACAGGTCGGAATAATCATCGACGCACTGAGAGCGGCTTTCAGGTTCTGAAGCTTGGCCCAGGCTTGGGTCAAGCCGCCCGCGTCTGCCTTGTTACAGATGTCCCCCGCACATAGCAGAACGTCAACTGGACCAACCAATGATGCTGAGCCAATCAGGTCCACAAGCGGGTTTGTCTGATTTAGCGCAGTTGGAGATAAATCCAACACAGAATCAGATCCTCCCTTCGCGTTGCTAAACGCGTGGAGGTCGCTGACGACGCCCAGAGTGACAAGTGGCCTTGAGAAGTCGATAGTCACGAATAACTCGTCACAATCAATTCGCGTTCTGACTCACGGAATATAGAATGTCCGGCGACACTTCTTCGAGCGGACGCATGGTGAATGTGCCAGTCCGCCAAATGGTGGACTAGGTCCCTGTCGTATTTGTAGGAGAGCATTACAAAGCACCCTTTCGATCTCAGTTTTCGCGCAACCTCTAGCAAGCGGACCATACATTCATCTGTAAACCTGGCGCCATATCCGAACTCTCCACGATAGCGGCCTTTTGGTTTATACGGAGGATCGAGATAGACCCAGTCACCGCTCTTGCTGGTCTTGACCGTCGTCTCAAAGTCCGAGCAAACGAGATCTGTGGCACGTAACCGATGATGCGCGAGCTCGAGTTGAGCCCTCGTGGGCAAAGCATAGATACGATTTCCCATTGGCACGTTGAAGTGACCAGACCGATTCGTTCTATAGACTCCATTGAAGCAAGACTTCATCAGGAAGATCAACCTCGCTGCTCGCTGAGGGCGGTCCAGATGCCCCGGCGCTATGGATCGAAGAACGTCATATGCGGCGCGGTCATGCGGGATTGAGTCAAGCGCATCTGCAACGGCATGCGGATTTTCTTGGATTGCTCTGTAGACGTCGATCACCTCCGGGTTGACATCGCCCAAAACGGCTCGACTCGGCTGCACTGCAAAGTAAAGCGCAGCGGAACCCACAAACGGTTCAACGTAACGGTTAAAGCGTTGCGGTGCGAAGCGCAAGAGGGAGGGCAGAAGCCTCGCCTTACTCCCCGACCATCTCAGAATGCTGTGGTCTTTCAAGATGCAATGCCTCTCGCCAGTCGTCGCACCCCCTCGTCGATGAGCTCAATGCCGGCCGTCGCAAAACTTAGCCTCAACGTACTGAGATCCGGCTCCTTCGCAAAAAACGGCGCCCCCGGCACAAACGCCACCCCCTTCTCAATCGCCCGCTTCGCCAGCTCCCCCGCATCCTTCACCTTCCCCCCCGCCCCGGTCAGCCGTGCCCAGAAGAACAACCCCCCCTTCGGCTGCGTGAACTCGATCGCATCCCCCAGCTCGCGCTTGAGCGCCTCACCCATCGCCTGCGCCCTTTCCCCATAGGCCTGACGCACCTTCGCCAGCGTCGCCGGCATCCTTCCACTCTTCAAATACTGCGCCGCCGTCGCCTGCGCAAACGTGCTCGTATGCGCATCCGAAAACTGCTTGCACATCGTCGCCTTCGCCAGCAGTTCCGGCTGCCCGATGATCCAGCCCACGCGCAGCCCCGGGCTCAGCACCTTCGACATCGAGCCGCAATGCGCGATCCACTCGCGGCTGCCGGGCACCTCGCTGCTCAGGGCCAGGATGGAAGGCGGCGGCGCCTCGCCGAAATAGAGGTCACCGTACGGGTCGTCCTCCACCACCAGCGTCTGGTACTTCGCGGCCAACTCCAGCACCTTGATGCGGCGCTCGCGGCTGAGCGTGGCGCCGCTCGGGTTGCCGAAGGTGGGGATCAGGTACACCAGCTTGGGCTTGTGCTGCTTGATCAACTCCTCCAGCTTGTCGGTCTGCACGCCGTTGGCGTCGATGGGCGCGCTCACCAGGTCGGCGCCATACAGGCGGAAGCACTGGATGGTGGCCAGGAAGGTCGGGCCCTCCACGATCACCTTGTCGCCGGGGCTGATCATCGTCTTGCCCAGCAGGTCCAGCGCCTGCTGGCTGCCGGTGGTGACGATCAGGCCGGTGGGGTCGATGTCCTTCACGCCTTTGCTTTGCATGAAGTGGGCTAGCTGGGTGCGCAGGGGTTCGTAGCCTTCGGTGGCGCCGTACTGGAGGGCGCCGCCGGGTTCTTCGGTGAGGGCTCTTTGCGAGGCTTCCCGCAGGCCCTCGACGTCGAACATGGCGCTGTCGGGGAAGCCGCCGGCGAAGCTGATGATGCCGGGCTTGCCAAGGAGCTTGAAGAGCTCGCGGATGGCGGAGGTTTCTACGTTGTTCAGTCTGTCTGCAAATTGGAGGGGCATGTCTTGTGATCTCCGGACGGGCGGGATTGGGGTCAGAGCCCGATTTCGTGGGCATATTGTGGCGCGCCGGGGAGACCTCGGACGAAATCGGGATCTGACCCCAATGCCGCGTGGCCGTTCACGCAGGGGAGAGGTAGCTCTCGAAAACGCCGACATGCACGCTGGCCTTGTCGGCGGCGCCGGGCCAGAGGTCCTGGGTGTCGAAGCGCACGTCGTACGTGGGCTCGTCACGGGCTTCTACGCCGTGGGCATGGGCATCGGGGAAGGGGTATGGGGGCGAGACGCCGACCACCACGCCGGTTTTGCCGCGGATGTAGCCGGGCATGCGAACGTGGCCGGGCACATGGTCCGTGCGCACACGGACCTTGTCGCCCGGTTTGAAGGCCTGCGGCTTCGAGGGGTTGGTGCGGCCGGCCGCCTTCGGGCCCGCGAGCGGGAAGGCACCGCCCGCACGCGCCTCCAGCTGCGCCTGCGTGGTGATGCCCTTCTCCACCAGGATCGTGGCCAGGCTGGTGATCGTCCGCTCGTAGTAGCTCGCGGTCAAATAGTGCCGCGGGTCCATGCGCTCGATGCCGTAGCGGTACTCGTCCATGTTGAACAAGCCGCTCCGCACCGCGAAGCTGTAGAGCGAATTCGCCCGCACTTCCCACGCCGCATGGAAGCCCTGCGCGTCGAGCGTGTAGCGCACCCTGCCGAAGCCCTGGCGCCCGCCGAGATCGTGTACGCCGTCCATGCCTACAGCCTGCTCACGCCGATCAGCGAGTCACGCGTGACTGCTTCGACCAATTGCTCTTCGCTCCAGCCCGTCGTGTGCGCGGGGCGTTGCGGCAGCACCATGTAGCGCGTGTCGGCGGTGGTGTCCCACACGCGCAGCTCGATGGATTCGGGCAGGTCCAGGCCCATCTCGCGCAGCACGGTGCGCGCCTCGCGCACGATGCGGCTGCGGTATTCCAGGTCCTTGTACCAGTCCGGCGGGATGCCGATGAGCGACATGGCCGTGCAGCTGCACAGGGTGCAGCAGATCACGTTGTGCACGGTGTCGGTGTTCTCCAGCACGACTAGGTGGCGGTGGTGCTTGGGCATGCCGATGCCCAGCTCGCGGATGGCGGCGATGCCGTTGTCCATCAGGCGTGCCTTGAAGGCCGGGTCCGTCCACGCCTTGGCCACGACGCGGGCGCCGTTGCGCGGCACCCATTCCTCGGTGGCGAGGTGGTCCAGGGCGGGCAGGCCCGTTGCGGTGTCGAGGCCGTGGTCGTGCAGCACCGATTCGACGGCGCGCACGCGTGCTTCCATGTTGGCTGTGTCCATGGCGGGCAGTATTGCGCGCTGCACGGCACGCGTCAAAGGGGCTACTCCTTGGGCTTCTGCAGCCTGGGGTGTATCTCGTTGACCTGCATGAGCGCAGCCGAACCGTAGTACTTGTGCAGCTCGGGCACCATCTCGCCCTTCATCACCACGGGGTCGGTAGCCACGAGCGCCCTTGCCTCCTCGATGTCCTTCACGGCAAAGATGTACAGGCCGCGCCAGCCGTCCACGCCGTCGAAGGGGCCCGCGAGCGCGAGCTTGCCCTCCGCGGCGAGGCGGGCCATGTTGGAGAAGTGGCCCTTGAACATCTCGTCGCGCTCGGGGCCGGCGGGGATGCGGTTGGGGCCGGTCTTGAGCACGACGAGGACGTACTGGCGCATGCCGCGTTCGTCGGCGCCGAGTTTTTGTGCGAGGGCGGGGTCGTATTGGGCGAAGGCGGATGCGCACGCCAGCAAAGCGGCGGCGAAAAGGGCGAGTCTCATGGCGTTCCTCCTGCGGGCAGTCTAAGCCCCACAGGAGGAAAGTGCCACGCTTAGCGGTTCGGCTTGTCGCGCGTCTCGATGCGGTTGGCCGCCATCGCGCGTTCGCGCTCCTGCTCGCGCGCATCGCCGGTCATGCCGGTCATCGTCACCTGCCGGTCGGCCACGATGTCGCGGATGCTGCGGTGGCCCTCGCCCGTGCGGTCGGCCATGTGGCTGTCCACGCCGCCCATCTCGCGCATCAGCGCGTTGCAACGCTGCGCGTCCAGGACCTCGAAGGTGTCCACCACCAGCACGTAGCTGCCACGCTCGACGTGCTGCGCGTACGTATCGACGTGCCCCGAGGGGTTGTCCACGCCGAGCACGCTGGCGAAGAAGGCGCCGAAGTTGCGCAGCGTGTTGCGGCCCACGGCCACTTCGCGCTCCATGCCTTCCCAGTTCACGTGGCCGGCATCGCCCGTGCCGTCGCCGTGCGCGTCACGGTGTTCGAGGTGCATGTCGCGGCGCGGAAAGCCGCTTTGCTCCAGCCGGTCCATCGCGGCCTGGGCGCTGGCGCGCTCGTTGAATGCGGAGATGACGGTATGCATGAGGCTGCTCCTTTGTGCGGATTGCTCTTGCATCCGGTTTACGCCCACGGCCGGGCTGCAGGTGTCGTCGCGGGCTGCGCAGCCCGGTAGGCACGGGCCTACCTAGAGCTGCTTGAGGTAGACGATGGCGCCGCTGCGCACGGCCACCTTGTCGTAGAGGCTGCGCGCGACGGTGTTCTCTTCGCGCGTGTGCCAGTACAGGCGCGCCGCGCCGGCCTTGCGCGCGCGGTCCGACACGGCGTCGATCAACGCGCCGCCCACCCCGCGGCCACGCGCTTCCTTCGCGGTGAACAGGTCCTGCAGGTAGCACGCCGGCGCGACCGCCAACGTGCTGCGGTGGAACAGGTAGTGCGTGATGCCGAGCAGGCCGCCTTCTCCTGCTTCCGCAACGAGGCAGTGCACCGGCTCGTACGCGTCGAAGAAGCGGTCCCACGTGGAGTGGGTCACTTCTTCCGGCAACGCCGTCGGGCCTTCGCGGCCGTAGAACGCGTTGTAGCCGTCCCAGAGGGGACGCCAGGCGGCGTAATCTTCCTTGCGGACGGGGCGGATGGTGAAGTGGGACATATCAAGTACTCGGCTGTTGCTGCCACTGAGAAACTTGAAGCTTTGTCGCCCAGCCACTTAGAAGATCCGGTTTTTGTCGTTAGCGGGCTAAGAACTCACCCTTGTACTGCTCCCGCAGCAAATTCTTCTGCACCTTGCCCATCTGGTTGCGCGGCAGCTGGTCCACCACGTAGCACTTCTTCGGGATCTTGAAGTTGGCCAGCTGCTGCTTGAGCGTGCCCACGATCTTGTCGCCCTCGATCTGCGCGCCCGGCTTGGGGATGACCACCGCGACGCCCACTTCGCCGAAGTCCGGGTGCGGCACGCCGACAACCGCGCTCTCGGCCACGCCGGGCATCTCGTTGATGTAGCCCTCGATCTCCGCCGGGTACACGTTGTAGCCGCCGCTGATGATCAGGTCCTTGCTGCGGCCCACGATGGTGACGTAGCCACTGGTGTCGATCTTGCCCACGTCGCCGGTCTTGAACCAGCCGTCGGCGGTGAATTCCTCCTTCGTCTTCTCCGGCATGCGCCAATAGCCCTTGAAGACGTTCGGGCCCTTCACCTCGATGCCGCCGATCTCGCCGGTGGGCACTTCGTTGCCCTGCTCGTCGCGCACGCGCAGGCCGACGCCGGGCAGCGGGAAGCCGACGGTGCCGCCACGGCGCTCGCCGCCGCGGTACGGGTTGGAGGTGAGCATGGCGGTCTCGCTCATGCCATAGCGCTCCAGGATCGTGTGGCCGGTGCGCTCGCGCCACTCGTTGAAGGTTTCGATGAGCAGCGGTGCCGAGCCGGAGATGAACAATCGCATGTTCTTCACCGCGTCCTGGTCCAGCGAGGGCTCGGCGAGCATGCGCACATAGAGCGTGGGCACGCCCATGAACACGGTGGCGCGCGGCATGTTCTCGATCACCGTCTTCGGGTCGAACTTCGCCAGCCAGATCATCTTGCTGCCGTTGAGCAGCGCGCCGTGGCTCGCCACGAAGAGGCCGTGCACGTGGAAGATGGGCAGCGCGTGGATCAGCACGTCGCCCGGCTGCCAGCCCCAGTAGTCCTTCAGCACCTGCGCGTTCGACAGCAGGTTGCCGTGCGTGAGCATCGCGCCCTTGCTGCGGCCCGTGGTGCCGCTCGTGTACAGGATGGCCGCGAGGTCGTCCTCGCTGCGCTGCACGGGCACGTGCTGGTCGCTGCAATGCGCCGCGCGCTCCAGCAGCGAGCCGGCGCGGTCGTCGCCGAGCGTGAAGACGTTCTTCGTGCCGGAAGAAAAAGCGATCTTGCTCACCCAGCCGAAATTCTTCGGCGTGCACACCACGACGGCCGGCTCCGCGTTGCCCACGAAGTACTCGATCTCCGCCTTCTGGTACGCCGTGTTCAGCGGCAGGAAGACGTGGCCCGCGCGCAGCGTGGCCAGGTACAGCATCAGCGCCTCGACGCTTTTCTCCACCTGCACCGCCACGCGTGACGCGGGCGGCAGGTCCAGGCCCGCAAGCAAGTTGGCGAGCATCGCCGTGCCGCGCTCCAGGTCGCGCCACGTGTAGTGCAGGCCCGTGTCCGTCTCGATGGCCACGCTGTCCAGGTCCGTGGGGAAGGCGGCGCGCAGTGCGGCAAACAAATTCTGGTTGCTCATGTCCGTCTAGAAAACCGGTTTTCTTTTCTCGATGAAGGCCGCGATGCCCTCGCGGTGCTCCGCGCCCGGGGCGTAATCGTACGCGTAGGGCACGGCCTTGCCCGATTGCAGGGCGCGCAGCGTGCGCTTGTTCAGCCGCGCGGCTTGCGGGGCCAGCTCCGAGATGCGTTGCGCCGTGCGCAGCGCTTCATCGGCCACCTTCGCGTCGGGCAGCACGCGGTTGAGGAAGCGGCGCGCTTTCATCTCGTTTGCGTCCAGCACGGCGGCTTCCAGCAGCATCTCGCGCGCGGTCTGTTCGCCGGCCGCTCTGGCCACCACCTGGGCCTCGCGCGGCGCCATCGGGAACCCCAGCTTCGCGATGGGCGCGCCGAACTTTGCCGACTCGCCCGCGATGCGGATGTCGCAGCAGCTCGCGATCTCCATGCCCGCGCCCATGCACGCGCCTTCGATCTGCGCCACCACCGGGATGTCGCAATACAGCACGGCACGCAGCCCGCCCCACACGTCCTGCTCATGGAAGTCGTGCAGCGTGCGCGCGTCGAAGCGGAACTCCGGGTACTCGGCGATGTCGCCCCCCGCGCAGAAGGCACCGCCCTCGCCGCGCACGACGATGCAGCGGCAGGCGTCCTCGCGCTGCAGCCGATCGAACCCCGCGGCCAGCTGCCGCCACATCGCGCGCGACATGGCACCCAGCTTGCCGGGGTTGCTGATCGTGACGAAGGCGATGCTGCCTTGCTGCTCGAAGACGATCGGCATCAGTCCAGCGTGGCGCCCGAAGCCTTCACCACTTGCGCCCAGCGCTTGATCTCGCCGTTCACGAACGCGGCGAACTGCGGCTGCGTGAGGTTGGGGAACTCCGCGCCGTTCTGCGCCCAGATGGCCTTGAGCTCGTCGCTCTGGACGGCCTTGCGCACCTCGTCGACGATGCGCGCCTGGATGTCGGCCGGCGTGCCCTTGGGCGCCCACAGGCCGTACCACGTGGTCACCGTGTAGTCCGGCAGGCCCACTTCGGCGGCGGACGGCACATCGGGCAGCGCCGGGTTTCGCGTCTTGCCGGCCACCATCAGCGCCTTGATGCGGCCGCCCTTCACGTGGGCGGCCGACGAGCCAAGGCCGTCGAACATCATGTCCACGCTGCCGGTGATCAGGTCCTGCAGCGCGGGGCCCGCGCCGCGGTAAGGGATGTGCGTGATGAAGGTCTTCGTCTGCTGCTTGAACAGCTCGCCCGCGAGGTGGTGCGAGGTGCCGCTGCCCGCGCTGCCGTAGTTGTAGCGGCCCGGGTTCTTGCGCATCAGCTCGAGGAAGCTCTTGAAGTCCGGCGACTCGATGCGCTTGGGGTTCACCACCACCACCTGCGGCACGCGCGCCACCAGCGTCAGCGGGATGAGGTCCTTCTCGATGTCGTAGTCGAGGCGCTTGTACATCGACGGCGCAATGGTGTGGTGCACAGCGCCCATGAAGATGTTGTAGCCATCCGGGTGCTGCTTGGCCGCCACGCTGGCACCCAGCGTGCCGCCCGCGCCGCCCTTGTTGTCGATGACGAGCTGCTTGCCGGTGTTCTTGGCGAACTGCGCGGCCAGCGGCCGCGCGAACGCGTCGGTGCCGCCGCCCGCCGGGAAGGGCACGATCATCATCACCGGCTTGGTGGGCCACGCGGAAGCCTGGGCGTTGGCCCACATCGGCAACGGCGCGAGGGCCGCAGCCCCCAGTTGCAAGGCCCGGCGGCGGTCGATGTTGTTCATGTCTTGTCTCCTTGGTAATGCGAGCACGTATTGTTGCCTACCTCGCCGGTGTGCGTCGAAGGTTTACGTCGGCACTTCCGTTGGCAGTTCCTGGAAGCAAGGCGACCAGAACCGCACCTGCTCATCATCGAGCCCTTGCGCGCCGAACGACTCGCGCCAACCTTCGCGCACGCGTGCCTGCACCTCGTCGAGGATCTCGGTGGCTTCACGCACGCTCAGCCCGAAAGATGTGCAATCGCTCAGCACGTTGCCCCGCGACGCGACGAACCCCTCCTCGCCAACGCCCAGTGCCTGGTGCCTGCGCTGTGTCGCGTGCACACGGGGGACCAGGTCATACGCGGGGGACAATACGTACATGCCCGGCGTGTCCGCGGCAACGAAGCCGTGGTTGCGTTCATGGTCGTCCGTGTTGCTGGTGCAGCAGTTGAATGCCATGCGCCGGAACAGCTCCTCACGGTCCGCCCGGGGCTGCTCGCTGAACTTCGACAGTGCTCTCGCGAGCCGCGGGTAGCTTCCAGAGAACGCGTACTTCTGGACGTCCGGCTCCGCGAAAAAGACGGATTGGGCGCTCATGAAGGCGTCGCGCCGCCAACCGGATGGCACCTGCGCACGATCGAAGCGCTCGACCAGCAGCACGTCGCCCTCGTGCACCTGGGCATTGGCAGCGCGGATGCCGCAACGCGCCGCGAGCTGGAGCATCGCGCACTCGACCCTTGCAATGGGCAAGCCGCGGTCTTCGCGCGCGGGGAACTTCGCAATCCACTGCTTGCCTTTGTGCACGAGCGTGAGTTTCGGTCGCGCGCCACCCAGTGCGGTATTGGGCCGCACGATGTTCTGCATTGCCGGTTCGACTGGCCTGCCCTCTTCCATGCCGGCAAACACGCCGCGTGCCGCATTCACGATTTCGAGACCCGGCAACCAGGGCTGCGCGGGCGCAGTGTCTTTCGATGCGGAGAAGCCGAGACAACCGATGTGGTCACCGTTGGCTTTCAGGAGATACCCAGTCAAATCGGACTGCGCACCGTGCAACCGGTCGATGACGAAGCGGCCCCAGTCGTCGGGCATCGCGTCGCGGATGGGGCCGAAGAACCCCTGCAGGGCCGTCGTCTCGTACGTGATCTTCGGCTTCAGGAGCAACTGGATCGGGTCCAACGGCTGCGCGTCGGGGTTCGCCACGTAGGAACGGCCATAGACGAAGCGGCCCACATGCACGCCTTTGGCAGCGGTGTGTTCGAAGCGGCCTGCGAGGGTCGGCGTGGTATCGCCGGGAAGCCAGCACCACACCCAGACTTCAGAAGTCATCGTCGAGGCCCTTTCTCACGCGGACGCGACGCTCGCGCGGGTCGAACTCGAGGGCAGCACCCTCGCGGTCAACGGCGGAGTCGGCTACAACATCCAATTCACGATCGAGGCCGAGAACCCAAAGCGCCCGCACGAACGAGCCGATCGACGTGTCTGCACTGCCTCTCTCGATGGCCTCGATGGACGATCGCGAGAGGCCCGTGCGCTCAGCGAGGTCGACCTGCCGAAGGTTGCGCCGCTGCCGTGCTTCCTTGATGCGCGCGCCGAGGCCGGCAATGCGAGCTGCGACCTCGGGGGGGACAGGACGGGCGGGCGACCTTGGCATAAACGGCATTATCGCCGTTTATGCTTGTTCTATGAAGCACGAACGGGGCGCCGGATCGGCTCCCGCGTCGCCATCCAAGCCCAAAGCACCGCCCCGCCGATGATCATCGGCACGCACAGCCACTGCCCCATGCTCATGCCGAAGGCGAGCAGGCCCAGGTGCGCATCGGGCTCGCGGAAGTACTCGCCGATGAAGCGCACCACGCCGTAGCCCAGGACGAACAGCGCGGCGACTTCACCGGGCTTGCGCTCCCGGCGCCCATAGAACCAGAGCACCGCGAACAGCACGAAGCCTTCGAGCAGCACCGCATACAACTGCGATGGATGGCGCGGGATGGTCAAGCCGCTTTGCGGGAAGATCATCGCCCACGGCAGCGACGGGTCCGCGGCGCGGCCCCACAGCTCACCATTGATGAAGTTGCCGACGCGCCCCGACGCCAGGCCGAGCGGCACGCAGGGCGCGACGAAGTCCATCAGAGTCCAGAACGGCTTGCCGTGCATGCGGCTGTAGAGCAGCTGCGACGCTATCACGCCCAGCATGCCGCCGTGGAAGCTCATGCCGCCTTGCCACACGTAGAGGATCTGCAGCGGGTTGGCCAGGTAGTACCCGGGCTTGTAGAACAGGCAGTAGCCGAGCCGCCCGCCCACCACGACGCCCAGCACGCCGTAGAACAGCATGTCCTCGATGTCCTTGCGCGTCCACCCGAGCCGCGCGAAAGGCTGCTGGTGCAGGCGGATCGACGCGAGCAGGAAGAACAGGCCGAACGCCACGAGGTACGTCACGCCGTACCAGTGGATCGCGACGGGGCCGACCTTGACGGCGATGGGATCGAACTGCGGGTAATTCAGGACCATGCAGGTATTTTGACTTCACCGCAGCCGCGCTTGGGCGAACTCCACGAATCTCTGCAGTGCGGGTGATTCGCGGGACCAAGCCAAGGTGGTTTCGCACTGCGGCACGTCCGCCGCGCGCTTGCCGCCGAGCTGGCGGTACACCACGCCGCTGCGCTGGAACTGCCGCACGCTGTCCGGCACCCACGCGAGGCCGAGCCCGGCCGATACGAGATTCACGATCGTCTGCATCTGGATCGCCTCCTGCTCGATGCGCGGCGCACGATTGGCGGCGTGGTACATGCCGAAGACCGCGTCGTGCAGCGACGGCAGGATGCGGCGCGGGAACATGACGAGCGGCTCGTCGAGCAGCCCCGGCCACGGCAGGCGAGTCGAATGCGCGAGCGGGTGCTGCTGCGGCACGGCGAGCACGAGCGACTCGCTCGCGATGCGCACGTGCTGCAACCCCGCAGGCGCGAAGCCGGGCGAATGCAGCATGAAGCCGGCGTCGATGTCGCCGCGCTCCAGCGCGTCGAGTTGCACGTCGCCAGTGGCCTCGACCAGTTCCAGCTGCATCTGCGGGTACTGCGCGCGGAACGCCCTCACCCATTGCGGCAGCAACGTGAAGCCGACCGTGGACACGAATGCCAGGCGCAACCGGCCCAGCTCGCCACCGGCCGCGGCACGTGCATGCGCCGGCAGCGACTGCGCGCGCGCCAGCAGTTCGCGCGCCTGCGGCGCCAGCGCCTCCCCGGCCGCGGTGAGCTTGACGCTGCGTTTCGTGCGCTCGAACAGCTGCACGCCGAGCAAGCGCTCCAGCTGCGCGATGGCCTGCGTCAGCGGCGGCTGCGTCATGTGCAGCCGCTGGGCCGCGCGGCCGAAGTGCAGCTCCTCGGCCACGGCGAGGAACTGCCGCCACAGCCGCAATTCGACGATCGGCTCACTCATACGCCCGACATATTAATGCGGGCCGCAAATCGGATTGGCAGGAATCAGCCGCCGGGCGCAGAATCCGGCCCCATGGACAAGAAAGTCATCCCCCTTCGCAGCGACAACATCACGCAGGGCAAGGCCCGCGCCCCCAACCGCTCCATGTACTACGGCATGGGCTACAAGGAGACCGACTTCGGCAAGCCGATGGTGGGCGTGGCCAACGGCCACAGCACCATCACGCCCTGCAACAGCGGCCTGCAGAAGCTGGCCGACGCGGCGGTGAAGGGCATCGAGGAGGCCGGCGGCAACCCGCAGATTTTCGGCACGCCGACCATCAGCGACGGCATGGCCATGGGCACCGAGGGCATGAAGTACTCGCTGGTGTCGCGCGAGGTCATTGCCGACTGCATCGAGACCTGCGTGCAGGGCCAGTGGATGGACGGCGTGGTCGTCATCGGCGGCTGCGACAAGAACATGCCCGGCGGCCTGATGGGCATGCTGCGCGCCAACGTGCCGGCCATCTACGTCTACGGCGGCACCATCCTGCCGGGCAAGTGGAAGGGCGAGGACCTCAACATCGTCAGCGTGTTCGAGGCCGTGGGCCAGAACGCCGCGGGCAAGATCAGCGACCAGGAACTCAAGGACATCGAGCAGCACGCCATCCCCGGCACCGGCTCGTGCGGCGGCATGTACACCGCCAACACGATGTCGTCGGCCTTCGAGGCGCTGGGCATTTCGCTGCCCTACTCGTCCACCATGGCGAACCCGCACGACGAGAAGATGAACTCGGCCAAGGAGTCGGCCAAGGTGCTGATCGAGGCCATCAAGAAGGACATCAAGCCGCGCGACATCGTCACCAAGAAGGCGATCGAGAACGCGGTGGCCGTGATCATGGCCACGGGCGGTTCGACGAACGCAGTGCTGCACTTCCTGGCCATCGCGCACGCGGCCGGCGTGGAATGGACCATCGACGACTTCGAGCGCATCCGCAAGAAGACGCCCGTGATCTGCGACCTCAAGCCGAGCGGCAAGTACCTCGCCGTCGACCTGCACCGGGCCGGCGGCATCCCGCAGGTGATGAAGCTGCTGCTCAACGCCGGCCTGCTGCACGGCGACTGCGTCACCATCACGGGGCAGACGATTGCCGAAGTGCTGAAGGACATCCCCGACGCACCGCCCGCGGGCCAGGACGTCATCCGCTCCATCAAGGACCCGATGTACGAGCAGGGTCACCTCGCCATCCTCAAGGGCAACCTCTCGCCCGAGGGCGCCGTCGCCAAGATCACCGGCCTGAAGAATCCCGTGATCACCGGCCCGGCGCGCGTGTTCGACGACGAGCAGTCGGCGCTGCAGGCCATCCTCGACGGCAAGATCAAGGCCGGCGACGTGATGGTGCTGCGCTACCTCGGCCCGAAGGGCGGGCCCGGCATGCCGGAGATGCTCGCGCCCACAGGTGCGCTCATCGGTGCGGGGCTCGGCGAAAGCGTGGGCCTGATCACCGACGGCCGCTTCTCGGGCGGCACGTGGGGCATGGTGGTGGGGCACGTCGCGCCGGAAGCGGCCGCGGGCGGCAACATCGCGCTCGTGCACGAAGGCGACTCGATCACGATCGATGCGCACCAGCTCAAGCTCGAGCTGAACGTTGCGGATGCCGAGCTCGCCAAGCGCCGCGCCGCGTGGAAGGCGCCCGCACCTCGCTACACGCGGGGCGTGCAGGCCAAGTTCGCGTTCAACGCAGCCAGCGCCAGCAAGGGCGCGGTGCTGGACAACTTCTAGCGCGACACAAGGCCCGTCCTACCATGCGGAGCGTCCAGCGCTCCTAGCATGGGGACATGGACACCACCTCCGTCTGGCGCGGCACCGCGCCCTCGCCCGGCTTTGCGATGCTGCAGGGCGACACCACCACGGACGTGCTCGTCGTCGGTGGCGGCATCACCGGCCTGACCTGCGCGCTTCTCCTGCAGCAGCAGGGCCGGCAGGTGACGCTGCTCGAAGCGCACGAGGTCGGCAGCGGCAGCACGGGCAACTCCACCGGCAACCTGTACCAGACGCTCGCGCTCGGCCTGCGTGAAGTGCTCAAGCGCTGGGGCCCTGATGTCGCACGGCTCGTGACGAGCGAACGGCGCGAAGCCATCGGCTTCATCGAGATGCATGCGGGGCATGGCGACTTCGGGTTCCGCCGGTGCCCGCTCGTGCTCTACGCGCAGGAGGCCGACTACCAGAAGCAGGTGGACACGGAATACGAGGCGATGATCAAGGCAGGCCTCTCGCCCGAGCGGCACACGCAAGTGCCGCCCGGCCTGCCCTCGGCTGTCGGTGACGTGGTGGTGCTGCCCGACCAGGCGCAGATGCAGCCGCAGGCCTACGCGGTGCACCTCGCGAAGGAAGCGGCACGCTTGTGGGGCACGGTCGCCGGCCGCATCCTGGCCGAGGAGCTGCTCGGCCGCGTGCGGGAGGAAGAGCACAAGCTGTACAAGCCGACGCGCCTGTCGCTGGTCAAGGGCGTAAAAGGCCTCGCCGAGGAAACGTCGACGACCGTCAGGTCGCTCGTCAATGACTACCTCACGCACCCGCAGAACGAGAAGCTCGCGAGCCTGGAGGCCGGCGACAGCGCGATCGTGGAGGTGGATGGTGAAACGGTGGCCGCATGGCGCTCACCGGATGGCGAGCTGATGGCGGTATCGCCCGTCTGCACGCACCTGGGCTGCAAGGTGCACTGGAACAGCGTGGAAACGAGCTGGGACTGCCCCTGCCACGGCAGCCGGTTCCGCCCGGACGGCACGGTGATCGAAGGCCCCGCGCTCGCGCCGCTGCAGCGCAAGCACGCGCCGATCGGCTGATCAGGCCGTTTCGGCTGCCTTGGCGGGCACGCGGTTGGCTATCGCCATCTGTGCGACCTCTTCAGCGGCGGCGAGCGCTTCGTCCGCCGTGGCAGACCACGCCGGCGCGCTGAGCTTGCGAACGACCTGCGTCGCTTCCCAGTAGCTCAGCGGTTGCGCGCCGCAGACCTTGGCAAAGCCGTGGAACTGGCCGGCCTCGCCCACGGGGCAGGCATAGGCCGCGATGTAGAGGCCGCGGTACGGGCCGGTGATGCGTTCGAGCATGGTTCAAGCCCTCCCTCGGGCTGAGCCATATTGACGGCCGGCGCGCGCACCGGTTTGTAGGACGCTACCGCTTCTTCTTCGGCGCCATCCCGATGTTTTCGCGGTTCTTGTCGATGCGCGCCTGCTTGCGCTCTTCCTCGCGCTGCATGGCCTTTCGCTTGGTGAAGCCGGACGCGTCGGCCCACGCCCACCAGGCGACGGCGAGCCCGAAGGGGGACAGCACGACCCACCAGGGCCACGTGGCGATCTGCCCGATTTCCATGGTCTTGGCGATGAGCAGGCCGATACCGATCAGCAGGAAAAGCATTCTTTTGTCCTCCAGGGGGCGGTCAACGCGCCTCCGTACAATCCCGTTGAAGCACTGTAACGCAACCCAAGAGGACTCCAAGCATGAAAAAAGCGCTCCTCGCGCTCGCCGCCGTGGCTGCCCTGGCCGCTGTCTCCAGCCCGGCCATGGCCGACCAGGCCCTCGCCACCTCCAAGAACTGCATGGCCTGCCATGCCGTGGACAAAAAGCTCGTCGGCCCCGCCTACAAGGAAGTCGCGGCCAAGTACGCCGGCCAGAAGGACGCCGTGGACAAGCTGGCCGTCAAGATCATCAAGGGCGGCTCCGGCGTGTGGGGCCCCGTGCCGATGCCGGCCAACGCGCAGGTGAACGAGGCCGAAGCCAAGAAGCTGGCGGCTTGGGTGCTGACCCTGAAGTAACCCGCCCCGCCTCAGGAAAAAAGCCCGCTTCCGCGGGCTTTTTCATTCAGCTCTTCTGGGCGAGCTGCTCCAGAATCGCCGGGTTCTCCAGCGTGCTCGTGTCCTGCGTGATCGCATCACCCTTGGCGATGCTGCGCAGCAGGCGCCGCATGATCTTGCCGCTGCGCGTCTTGGGCAGGTTGTCGCCGAAGCGGATGTCCTTGGGCTTGGCGATCGGGCCGATCTCCTTGCCCACCCACGCGCGCAGCTCGTCGGCGATCTTCTTGGCCTCGTCACCCGTGGGGCGCGGGCGCTTGAGCACGACGAACGCGCACACGGCCTCGCCGGTCAGGTCGTCGGGACGGCCCACCACGGCGGCTTCGGCCACGAGGTCGGTCTTGGAGACCAGCGCGGACTCGATCTCCATGGTGCCCAGGCGGTGGCCCGACACGTTGAGCACGTCGTCGATGCGGCCCGTGATGCGGAAGTAGCCGCGCTGCGCGTCGCGCACGGCGCCGTCGCCGGCGAGGTACAGCTTGCCGCCCATCTCCTCCGGGAAATAGCTCTTCTTGAAGCGCTCCGGGTCGCCCCAGATCGTGCGGATCATCGAGGGCCACGGCCGCTTGACGACCAGCATGCCGCCCGAGCCGTTGGGCATGTCGTGGCCCTGCTCGTCCACGATGGCCGCCATGATGCCCGGCAGCGGCAGCGTGCACGAGCCCGGCACCGTGGGCGTGGCGCCCGGCAGCGGCGTGATCATGTGGCCGCCGGTCTCGGTCTGCCAGAACGTGTCGACGATGGGGCACTTCTCGCCGCCCACATTGCGGTGGTACCACATCCACGCCTCGGGGTTGATCGGCTCGCCCACCGTGCCCAGGATGCGCAGCGACGTGAGGTTCCAGTTCTTCGGGTGGACCTTCTCGTCGGTCTCGGCCGCTTTGATCAGCGAGCGGATGGCCGTCGGTGCCGTGTAGAACACCGTGACCTTGTGCTTCTCGATCATCTGCCAGAAGCGGCCCGCGTGCGGGTACGTCGGCACGCCTTCGAAGATGACTTCCGTGGCACCGGCGGCGAGCGGGCCGTAGGCCACGTAGGTGTGGCCGGTGATCCAGCCGATGTCGGCCGTGCACCAGAACACGTCCTGCGGCTTGATGTCGAAGGTCCACTGCATCGTGAGGTTGGCCCACAGCAGGTAACCGCCGGTGGAGTGCTGCACGCCCTTGGGCTTGCCGGTGGAGCCCGAGGTGTAAAGGATGAAGAGCGGGTGCTCGGCGTTCACCGGCTCGGGCTTGCACTCGGTGCTCTGCCCCTGCAGCACCTCGGTGAAGGTCTTGTCGCGGCCGGCCACCATGTTGCAGGTGGTAGGCGTGCGCATGTACACCAGCACGTTCTTGATGGTGTCGCAGCCGCCCATCGCCAGCGCCTCGTCGACGATCGACTTCAGGCCCAGCTCCTTGCCGCCGCGCATCTGGAAGTTGGCGGTGATCACGGCCACGGCGCCCGCGTCGATGATGCGCTCCTGCAGGCTCTTCGCGGAGAAGCCGCCGAACACCACGCTGTGGGTCGCGCCGATGCGCGCGCACGCCTGCATGGCCACGACGCCCTCGATGGTCATCGGCATGTAGACGATGACGCGGTCGCCCTTCTTGATGCCCTGCGCCTTGAGCGCGTTGGCAAACTGGCTCACGCGCGCGAGCAGTTCCTTGTAGGTGACCTGCGTGACGGCGCCGTCATCGGCTTCGAACACGATCGCCGTCTTGTTCTCCACCGGCGTGCCGATGTGCTTGTCCAGGCAGTTGGCCGACGCGTTGAGCTCGCCGTCCTCGAACCACTTGTAGAAGGGCGCGTTGCTCTCGTTCAGCGTCTTCGTGAAGGGCTTGGTCCACACGACGTTGTCGCGGGCCAGGCGCGCCCAGAAGCCTTCGAAGTCCTTCTCGGCCTCGTTGCACATGGCCTGGTAGGCGGCCATGCCGGAGATGCGCGCGGACTTGACGGCCGCTTCGGGCGGGGGGAAGACGCGGTTTTCGACGAGGACGGATTCGATGGCGTTGCTCATGGCACTTGTCTCCGGCAAGATGGGTTCGGCCGTAATGTCAGGGTTGGCACTTACAACGTACTGACGCGAATCTACGCGAATCTACAATCGCCGCCATGCAAGAACAACCCGGTCTGCCCCCGAAGAACTCGCCGCTTCGCCCCCTGCCCAACCTGATCTTCGCCAGCCGCTGGCTCCAGCTGCCGCTCTACCTGGGCCTCATCGCCGCCCAGGCCGTGTACGTGGTGCACTTCCTGCTGGAGCTGTGGCACCTCATCGAGGCCGCGGCGGGCAGCCAGGCGGCGCTGACCCAGCTCATCTCCAGCATCGGCTACAAGCCCACGGGCGAGATCAAGGCGCTGAACGAGACCATCATCATGCTGGTGGTGCTGGCGCTGATCGACGTGGTGATGATCTCCAACCTGCTCATCATGGTGATCGTGGGCGGCTTCGAGACCTTCGTGAGCCGCATGAACCTCGAAGGCCACCCCGACCAGCCCGAGTGGCTGAGCCACGTGAATGCGTCGGTGCTGAAGGTCAAGCTCGCAACGGCGATCATCGGCATCTCGTCGATCCACCTGCTCAAGACCTTCATCAACGCGGACAACTACTCGGACCGCGTGCTGGTCGCCCAGACGGCGATCCACATCACCTTCCTGCTGTCGGCGATGGCAATTGCGTATACCGACAGGCTGATGTCTACGCCGGGCGGGAACGGGAAGCACTGAGCCGCGCCGCAATCCGCACCGCCTGCTCCAGCGCGCCGGTGTCGGCCCTGCCCTGCCCCACGATGTCGAACGCCGTGCCGTGGGCTGGCGTGGTGTAGACGGTGCGCAGGCCGGCTGTCACGGTGACGCCCTTGTTGAAGCCGAGCAGCTTGGTCGCGATCTGGCCTTGGTCGTGGTACATCATCACCACGCCGTCGAACTCGCCCTTGAGCGCCTTGAGGAAGATGACGTCCGACGAAACGGGGCCCGTGCACGCGATGCCCTGCGCCTTCATCTTCTCCACCATCGGCCGGATGATGGTGATCTCCTCGTCGCCGAACAAGCCGTTCTCGCCGGAATGAGGGTTGAGCGCCGCCACGCCGATGCGCGGGCTGTCCTTGCCGTTGGCGCGCAGCGTCGTGTCGGCCAGCCTTATCGCCGACTCGATGCGCTCGGGGGTGACCATCTCCACCGCCTTGCGCAAGGCGACGTGCGACGTCACGCGGAACGTGGAGAACTGCTCGATCACGTTCATCTCGCCGAAGAAGCCCTCGTGCTGGTTGAACGCGGCGAACATCTGGTGCTCGTCGGGATACTTCCAGCCGCCGCGGTGCAGCGCCGCCTTGTTGAGAGGCGCGAAGCAGATGCCGTCCAGCTCGCCGCGGTGGGCCATCTCCGTCATGTGTTTCAGGGTTTCGCCGGTGAGGCGGCCCGAGGTTTCCGAGACTTCTCCCCGCGTGATGGTGGACGGGTCCACGTTGCCGAGGTCGATGAGCTCCACGTCCGGGTGATCGACTCCCGCGTCGCGGCAGCCGAGGTCGAGCACGCGCGAGTCGCCGACAACGACGATCCGCGCCACGTCCTTCAGCCGCCCGCTGGCGAGCAGCTTCGCGCTGATCTCCGGCCCGATGCCGGTCATGTCGCCCAGCATCAGGCCGATGCGCGGCAGCGTGCTCATGCGGCGAGCAGCGCCATCAGCGTCGCAATGCGCGGCAGCGTCTCGATCTCGCGCACCATTGCCACCACCTGCTCCGCCTGCTTCGAGGGAAACTTCGCGAACTCGGCGTTCTCGCGGAACTTGTTGGCGACGTCGTCGTAGGACATCGGCATCGCGGGGCTGCCCTTGCCGAAGTCCGCGCGGCCCGACACCGTCTTGCCGTTGGCGAGCTCGATGTCGATGATCGTCGTCATCAGGTGGTAGCCCGCGGCCTCCGCTTCCGGATGCACGCCGAACTCCACCTTGCGCAGCATCTCCTGCACGTCGGGGCGCATCACCACCTCGTCGGTGAACTCGTTGAGCCCCGCCCGGCCCTGCAGCAGCAGGATGGCCATGCAGAACTCCATCGAGAACTTGGCCTGCAGCTCGTTGGTGGGGCGGTGGTGGATAAGCGCATTGGGCATGTTCTGGTTGGTGCCCACGCGCACGCGCACCACGTCCTTCGCCTTGATGTCGTTCTCGCGGATCAGGCGCAGCATCTCCGTCATGCCCGGGTGCGTGAGCGAGCCGCTCGGGTGCGGCTTGATCGAGATGCCGGGCTCCATGAAGGTCCACGGCTTGCCCAGCCTGCCGTCGATGGCATTGCGGTCGTAGCCGCCGCCGGCTGCGCTGAAGAAGCCGCGCGGCGCCTCGAGGATCTTGTCGGTGGCGGTCCAGCCGATCTGCGCGAACTGCGCGGCGGCGACGCCGCTCTCCGAGGAGCGGCCCGCGTGGAAGGGCTTGGTCATCGTGCCGAAGTTCTCGCGCAGGCCGGCGGACTGGCTGCCGGCGATGGACAACGCGCGCAGCGTGGCGTCACGGTCCAGGCCCATGAGTTTCGCGCTTGCGGCAGCGGCGGCGAACGTGCCGCACGTCGCGGTGGAGTGGAAGCCTGTCTGGTAATGGCGCGGGTTGATCGCCTCCGAGATCTTGCACTCCACTTCCACGCCGATGTGGTACGCGAGCATGGCGTCGGCGCCACTCGCGTCGCGCGCTTCGCCCATCGCGAGCGCGGCAGGCAGCGCGGGCGCGGTGGGGTGTGTGAGCAGGCCGTACACGCGGTCCTTCGCGACGGCGAGCTGCGTGTCGTCGTAATCGTCCGCGTGAATGCCGACGCCGTTGGCAAACGCCGCGAATCGGGGTGCGACCTTCAGCTTCGTGCCGATCACCGTGGCGGGCCCGGTGCCGAGGTTCAGGCTGTCCAGGTGCTTGCGCACGAGGCCGCCGCAGTGGCTGGCCCCGCCGGACAGCGCGAGGCCGAGGCCGTCGAGGATGTGCTTGCGCCCGAGCGTGACCACGTCTTCGGGCAGGTCGGCCAGCGTCGTGCCGAGGATGAAATCGGCCACATAGCCGGTCAGGTGCTCCGTACTCATTGCTTTCGGTACTCCATGTTGTCGAAACTCACGAGGCCAGCGCGCGGCAGCGCTCCGGCGGGAATTGCAGCCACACCGCCTCGCCGGGCGGGATGGCGACTTCGGCAGGGCTCACCGCGTGCACGTGCGTGCCGTCGCGAAGGTCCACCTGGTAGTCGCGGTGCGAGCCGAGATAGGTCTGCCGCGCGACGGTGCCGCGCGCCCAGTTGGGCTCGTCGCTCGCGGGCCCGACGGTGGTGATGCGGATGTCGTGGTGGCGCACGGACACGGCGGTTTCGCCCTGCGCCGCGAAGTCGCCCGTGCCGCATCGCAGCGCAAGCCCGCCGGCGCAGCGCACCACTTCGCCTTCGCGCGCCCCCTTGAAGATGTTGGTGCCACCGATGAAGCGCGCGACGAACTCGGTGCGCGGGCGCTGGTAGATGTCCTCGGGCGTGCCGGCCTGCTCGATCACGCCCTGGTTCATCACGACGATGAGGTCCGCGGTCGTCATCGCTTCGGCCTGGTCGTGCGTGACGTACACGGTGGTGTAGCGGTACTTGTCGTGCAGGCGGCGGATCTCGAAGCGCATCTCCTCGCGCAGGTTGGCGTCGAGGTTGGACAGCGGCTCGTCGAGCAGCAGCGTCTCGGGCTCGACCACCAGCGCGCGGGCGAGCGACACGCGCTGCTGCTGGCCGCCCGACAGCTCGCCCGGGTAGCGCTGCGCGAGTTCGGCGAGCTTGGTCACAGCAAGGATGGTGTCCGCGCGTTCCTGCTGCTGCGCCTTCGTCAGGCCGCGCAGCTTGAGGCCGTAGGTGACGTTCTCCATCACCGTCATGTGCGGCCACAGCGCGTAGCTCTGGAAGATCATCGACATGTTGCGCCGCTCCGGCGCGAGGCTGTCGCCGGGCGCGGAGATGCGCCGGCCGCCGACGCGGATCTCGCCGCCGTCGGGCTCCAGGAAGCCGGCGATCAGGCGCAGTGTGGTCGTCTTGCCGCAACCGGACGGCCCGAGCAGGCAGACGAGCTGCCCCTTCTCCACCGACAGCGACACGTTGTCGACGACCGCGTTGGCGCGAAATTTCTTGGTCAGGCCGTCGAGTTCGAGGAAGCCCATAGTTTGTTGGCGATGTAGACCACGGTGAAGGAGACGACCAGCAGCAGGATGCCCAGCACGGAGATCGCGCCGAGGTCGCCGCTTTCGTTGAGGTCGTAGATGATCACGCTCACCAGCTTGGTGTTGGCGGTGGTGAGCAGGATGGTGGCGGAGAGCTCGCGGATGGTGCCGATGAACACGAAGCACCACGTGGCGATCACGCTCGTGCGCAGCAGGGGCGCGGTGATCAGCCACAGTGTCTTCAGGCGCGATGCGCCGAGCACGCGGCTGGCCTCCTCCAGCTCCGGGTGGATGCCGTGGAAGGCGGCGTTCATCTGCTGGTAGCCCGCGGGCATCTCGATGGTGAGGAAGCCGATCAGCAATATCCACAGCGTGCCGTACAGCATCAGCGACGGGTGCGAGTACGTGAGGAACAGCCCTACGCCCAGCACGATGCCAGGGATAGCGACCGGGGCAGTCGCGAGCGCGCCCAGCACGCGCGCGCCGCGCACCGGGTTGCGCGACACCATGTACGCGCACATGAGCGCGACGACGGTGCCGATGGTCGCGGTGGCGATGCCCAGCACGAACGTGTTGTACATCGCCAGCTTCGTCGCCGAGAACTCGAAGAAGACGAAGTTGTAGTGGTGCAGCGTGAGCGTGCTCCACGTCAGCGGCTCGGCCACGTTCTTCGTGAGGGACGTCTTCACCAGCGCCGCGTACGGCAGCAGCACCGTGAGCGTGACCACGCCAAAAGCGAAGGCGATGCCCAGCGGCTTCCACTTGCCCATGTGCGTCATGCGCGGCACGCCGCTCTTGCCGCCCAGCACCGTGTAGCCCTTGCGCCCCAGGATCCAGCTCTTGCCCTGCAGCAACGCGATCGTGATGAGCAGCAGCGGCAACGAAGCGGCGGCGGCGAGCCCTGGCTTGGGCGGGAACTGGAACAGGCTCCAGATCTTGGTGGTGATGACGTGGAAGCCCGCCGGCAATGCCAGGATCGCCGGCGAGCCGAACATCGTGAGCGCCTGCAGGATCGCGATGAGCGAGCCGGCGAGCATCGCGGGCAGCACCAGCGGCAGCGTCACGCGGCGAAGCGTGGTCCATGCGCGCGCGCCGAGGATCGACGATGCGTCCTCCAGGTCCGAAGGCACCTTGTCCAGCCCGTTGGCCACGAGCGTGAACACGTACGGAAATGTGTAGCACGCGATCGCGAACACCAGCCCCGTGAACGTGTAGATGTTGACCAGCGACTCGTACTGCTGCGCGCCCGTCGTGTAGCGCCACACGACGTTGATCAGCCCGCTGTTCGGCGCCGCGAGGATTTCCCACGCGATCGCGCCGAGGAACGGCGGCGTGACGAACGAGGCGGTGACGAGCGCGCGCACGACGCGCCGCCCCGGCAGGTCGGTGCGCGCGACCAGCCACGCGAGCGGCGTCGCGATCACGCACGACAGCACGCCCACCGACAGCGCCATGCCGAGGGCCAGCAGGAAGGGTTTGCGCAGCGTGGCGTCCGTGACCAGCGCGGTGAAGTTGGCCAGCGTCGGGCTGCCGGCCTTGTCGACGGCGGCGTAGTACGCCAGCCAGCCGAGCGGCAGCACGACCAGCACCAGCAGCAGCGCGGCCAGTGCGTAGAACACGGGCCGCAGCAGGTCGAAGCGCAGCGCGAAGCGCGGGGCGTGTGCCGCGCTTTCGGCTGTGGTGACGGCGCTCAAGGCTTTGGCTTCAGGTCCCGAAGTACTCTTCGTACTTCTTCTTGATGGTCTCGACCTGCGTTTCCAGCGCGGCCGGGTCGGAGTACAGCAGCTTGATCTGCGCGAGCGGCGTGCGGCCCGCCTTCTCCTTCACCTCGGGGTGGAAGGAGCGCAGCCCGCCCACGTCGCTGTTGTTCTGCTGGGCCTCGCGGCTGAACATGTAGTGGTAGAACAGTTTCGCGGCGTTGGGGTGCGGCGCGTTCTTCAGCACCGCGGCGTTGCCCACCACCAGCGGCGTGCCCTCGGTGGCATAGACCGGTTCGATCGGCACACCGGACTCCTTGAGCAGGAACACGTTGTATTCGTTGCCATCGGCCATCACCGGGCGCTCGCCGGCGGCCAGCTTCTTCGGCGGCTCGGTGGACGACTGCACCTGCATCACCTTCTGCTTGCCCAGCTTCTCGAAGTACGGCCAGCCGATCGCCTGCGAAAGCGCCTGCGTGCCGGTCATGATGGTGCCGCTGTAGCCGGGGTGCGCCTTGACCATCTTGCCGGCCCACTTGGGGTCCAGCAGGTCGGCGTGGCTCCTGGGCGCCTGTTCCTTCGGCACGAGCTTGGAGTTGTAGGCGATGACGGAGAGGTGGGCGCGGTACACCGCGTAGGTACCGTCCGGATCCTTCGCTTCCTTGGGCCACAGCTTGGCGACTTCGGCGGGCACGGCCTTCTCCAGCCAGCCCTGCTTCTTGAAGTGGACGAAGTGCACCGCGTCGGACGTCTCGATCACGTCCACGTTGTGGATCTTGCTGCCGTACTCCTGGTTGATGCGCTGGAACAGGCGCTCGGCGCCGGAGCGCTCCACCTGCACCTTCACGCCGGGGTACTTGGCTTCGAAGCCCTTGGCCAGCTTCTCGGCGACGGACACGTCTGTCGCGGAGTACCACACGACCTTGCCCTCCTTCTGCGCGGCCGCGACGAGCTGCGGCGTGGCGTCATAAGGCGCGGGTGCTTGTGACAGCGTGGGGGTGGACAGGAAGGCGCCGGCGGCAGCCAGCGCCGCCAGAGCGGGCCTGAGGTACATCTTTTGTCTCCTGCGATCTGGAAGCGCCGTCTCGGCGGACGGCTGCGGACCATTATTCGGGGGTCTCGGAGGGTGTCAACGGGGGCATTCCGCCGTAGACGAAAGCGTCACATCGGGGTGGTGGGTGAACTGGCACAAGCCGCCCGCGACGAAGTGGCATCCGACCAAGCCCGATCCATGAAGCCACAACCCGCCGCCGTCGCCACGCCCCTGTACGCCCCGAAGAAGCCTGAAGCGCAAGCCGCAGCGCCGGGCGGGCGGCCGCCGGCACTGCAAGGCGCAAGATGCGACGCGCCCGGGGAGCGGCGCTCGTCCATGGACGAGTTCATGCGCTGCGAAGACACCGCCTCGAGTTTCGCGGAGCGTGTCGCACGCAGGATCGAAACCGCGGACAAGGCGGAGCTTGGGCGGCTGCAAGGCGACCTGCAGCGGTGGGCGTCCGACGCGGCGCTCTCGCTGTCCAACGGCGCAACGCAGGCCGACGACGCTGCCTTCCTGCGCTGGTCGAAGCTCGATCACGAGCTGTCGAACGCGATCAACGCTCCTTCCAGCGGGGTCGACGCCGGGCTCGACTTCGCGAGGATCGCGACGGGCCATGCCCATGCGGCAACGGTGGAAGCGGCCGTCGCAGGGCTGCCGAAGGCAGAGGCAGACAACATCCGCGCTCGTGCGGCGGAGGCGCGCAAGCAAGCTCTCGTGCAGCAGCGTGCGGCAAAGGACAACGCCGTGATCGTGCCGCTGCTGGAGCGGGCCGCGGTGACGCGCGTGGCCAAGCCGCCCGACGGCAATTGCCTGTACCACTCCTTTCTTCACGGCTTGCCTGCGACCCCCGCGCGCACACCCGCCGCCCTCCGCCGAGAGCTGCGCGACAAGCTCGGGAGCTTGCCCGCCGATGTCGGTGAGCGCATCTTCGGCAGTGACAAGGCGCAAGCGGAGGCCGACCGCACCCGCGTGTACGCACGCGTCGTGTCCGGGTTGGCAGCCGGGCCCGTACCCTCTTACGCCTGGGGAGAGGACCAGGAGATCGCCTTGCTGGCCTTCGTGCACCAGAAGGACGTGGTCTGCTTTTCGGCGCAGGGTGCGACCGTCTTCAAAGCGGACGGTACCCGTTGCCAGTACGCGCCAGCGGATGTTCCGCCCGGTATCGTCGATGGATGCATCGCGATCGTGCACCAAGGCAGTCACTTCGACGCAGTCGACACGACGGGACTGCGCCTGCGCAAGCTGGCATCGTCGATGCCGGTCGTGCCGTTCGCCCTGGCCGTCAATGCAGCCGACCCGGAGGACTTCGACGCCCGGGCACTGAAGCTGCCCGAGTCGCTGCGCGTCCTGGCCGGCAGCCTCAACTACCTGCAGCGCAACGCCGAACGCTTCGGCCCTCTGTCGGAGCACCGCCTCGTGGCCGGCAGCCCGACCGCGCTGCGGCAGAACGAGCGTTGGCAGGCCGAACTGCTCGCGCGGCTCGAACGCGAACCCGACCCCGCAGCCCGCGCCGGAATCTCGCAGGAAATCGAAGAGCTGCATGCCCGTCACGATGGGCTCCTCGTCGACAAGCAGATGATGCTGGCCGCCGTCGCGTTGCCGGCACAGTTCGTGGCCCGCTTCAAGGAGGTTTTCGCCGCGTTGGAAAAGGCCTCGAGCTTGCCACCGGGTCCCAGGCGCGACTTGCAGATCAAGCGCGTCCTCGACGAGATGCGAGCGGAAATCGACAGCACGGAGAAGCGCCTCACGAAGGCGGTTGCGGAGCTGGACAGGATCATCGGGAGCGACGTCCACAGCCGCAAACAGCTCAAGCAGGACAAGAAGGAAGACAACTCCATTCATGACCCGCAGATGCACCGCCTCGCGCAGGGCCTGCGCACGCACTTGCGCAGCGTGCAAGGGAGCTTGCCTGCGGTGTGGAAGCCGCTGAACGAGTTCCTCGACGGTGCCTCCGCGGACCTCCCCGCAGCCGCGCTCGCCATGGCAAAACACCCCGGCGCCGAGACGACCGTCTAGTACAACTCACGAAAGGGGAGGAGAAGAATCCATCGCACCCGTTGTCCGTTGTCAGGAGCCCGCGATGTCTTCTCACTTGCTCCCCGCCCTTCTCGAGGCCCACGGCGCCCAGGTCGCCGATGAAGCGTGGCCCGCCTTCCATGCCTACTTCCATGCCCGCCTGCGCCTGCGCGAGAACCCCGAGCAGGCGGTGCGCGCGCAGATGGCAATCTATGGCGAGGCCTGCCGCGACGCCGACCGCGCCCTGCGGATCGCTCGCCGCACCCGCGGCGATGCAGCCGCGGCGGCAGCCGCGCGAGCGGCAGCCGAAGAGGCCTGCGCCGCGCGCGATGCGCAGAAGGCCATGCTCGTCGCGGCGATGCACGAAGCGCACCCTGCCGCCCGGCTGAAACTCATGGACCACGTGAAGGCTGCCTTCACGCTGCTGCCGCTGCAGACGCGCGAGTCGCTCGTGCGCCTGGCCGAGCTGCTGCTGGAGCGTTACGAGGCCGAGGCGGCCATCGCGGCCTAGACCATCCGGTCCGCCCGCACCCACTCGTCGAACTGCTCCCCGGTCACGTACCCCAGCGCGAGCGCCGCCTCGCGCAGGCTCGTGCCCTCCTTGTGCGCCTTCTTGGCGATCTGCGCGGCCTTGTCGTAGCCGATGTGCGGGTTCAGCGCGGTCACCAGCATCAGCGAGCGCTGCACCAGCTCCGCGATGCGCTCGCGATTGGGCTCGATGCCCACCACGCAGTGGTCGTTGAAGCTGCGCATGCCGTCGGCCAGCAGGCGCACGCTCTGCATGAAGTTGTGCGCGATCATCGGGCGGAACACGTTCAGCTCGAAGTTGCCCGACGCACCGCCGAAGTTGATGGCGACGTCGTTGCCGAACACCTGGCAGCACAGCATCGTCACCGCCTCGCTCTGGGTCGGGTTCACCTTGCCCGGCATGATCGATGAGCCCGGCTCGTTCTCCGGGATGCTGATCTCGCCGAGCCCGCTGCGTGGCCCGCTCGCGAGCCACCGGATGTCGTTGGCGATCTTCATCAGGCTGGCCGCCAGCGTCTTGAGCGTGCCGTGCGCATGCACGAGCGCATCGGCGGCCGCCATCACCTCGAACTTGTTCGCGGCGGTCACGAACGGCAGGCCGGTCAGGCGCGCCAGTTCCGCGGCTACCTGCTCGGCGAAGCCCTTGGGCGCGTTCAGGCCCGTACCCACGGCCGTGCCGCCCAGAGCCAGCTCGCACAGGTGCGGCAGGGTGCCGTGCAGGTGGCGGTCCGCCTGCTCCAGCTGCGCCACGTAGCCGGAGAACTCCTGCCCCAGCGTGAGCGGCGTCGCGTCCTGCAGGTGCGTGCGGCCGATCTTCACGATGTCCTTGAAGGCGTCGGACTTCGCGGCCAGCGTCTCGCGCAGGCGTGCGAGCGAAGGCATCAGCCGGTTGCGGATGCCCTCCACGGCGGCGATGTGCATCGCGGCGGGGAAGACGTCGTTGGACGACTGGCTCTTGTTCACGTCGTCGTTGGGGTGCACCAGCCGGCCCTCGCCGCGCCGGCCACCGAGCAGCTCGCTGGCGCGGTTGGCCAGCACCTCGTTGACGTTCATGTTGGTCTGCGTGCCGCTGCCGGTCTGCCAGACCACGAGCGGGAATTCGTCGTCGTGCTTGCCATCGAGCACCTCGTCGGCCGCGGCGATGATGGCGGCCGCCTTTTTCTGGTCCAGCAGCCCGAGCAGGTGGTTGACCACGGCGCAGGCGCGCTTGACCTGCACGAGGGCGCGAACGATTTCACGGGGCTGTCGCTCGCCCGAGATGTTGAAGTTGATTAATGACCGCTGCGTCTGCGCGCCCCACAGGCGGCCGGCCGGCACCTCGATGGGGCCGAAAGTGTCGTGTTCGATGCGGGTGTCCATGGCCCACCCTATCAGTTTTACGGAGGCGGTGGGCCAACCCCACTTCCCAACCGCGCGGAATTCGCGGATAGTGGGCCGCGCAGGAGTACCCCGGAGGAGCTTCCAGATGTTCGACCAGAATACCCGCGCGGAGCCGAAGCACCGCTACCAGGCCAGCTGGATGACGGAGCCGGCGGCGCAGTTCGAGCCGCTCGTCACGCGCTGGCTGCACGACCTGGACCGCTCCCAGATCATGGGCGGCCCCACCACGTCGACGCGCAAGGCGCTGACGCAGGAGTTCCTCGCGGGGATGTACGTCTACGACCTCATCCTCAAGCAGTACCGCACCGAGCTGCGCGAGCTCGGCATCGGCGGCGGCAACCTCTCGATGATGGAGCTGAACTTCGCCATCGCCGAGATCGACGCGCGCATCAACAAGTACCAGCAGCTGTACCGGGCCAAGTGGAACAAGGCCTGCGAGCTGGGCACGGAGTACGCCAACCTGCAGAACTTCACGCAGGAGGTGATGCGGGCGCTCAAGCCCGCGGCCCTCAAGCGCGCCCTCATCCGCCGCAAGCGCCGCCTCGTCGAGTACTGGATCCACGGGGCCTACAACTTCGACCAGGAGATCAACCCCAACATCGACCTGCAGCTGCAGTTCCTCGCGAACTCCATCCCCGAGCAGGTGCAGCTCATCCTGGAGGTGATGACCAAGGATGCGGCCAAGCTGATGAACCTGCCGGATCCGACGAAGAAGTTCAACGTCGAGACCGGTTCGGGCTTCGAGACTTCGTCGAGCGTCGAGTGGACCAACGAGGATTTCCAGAGGACCGTCAAGTGCGAAGCCAGCGCGAGCTACGGCGTGCGCGCCTCGGCCAAGGGCGAATGGGAGTTCACCGGGCTGAAGGCGCAGCTGGAGGCGTCGGCCTTCGCCGGCGCCAATGTCGAGGCGGAGCTCGAGGCAAGCATCGGCCGCGAAGGCGTTTCCGTGCAGGCCAAGGTGCTGGCGGAAATCGGCGTCAAGCTGAAGTTCGACGCCTCGATGGAAGTGCTGGGCGTGTTCACCGCCTCGCTGGGCGGCGAGGCGTTCGCCGGCGCGATGGCGCAGGCCGAGATCGAGATCACCGCCACGCGCACCGACGGCCTGAAGGTCAAGCTGGAGGCCGAGGCGTTCGCGGGCATCAAGTGCGAGGGCACGGCCAGCTTCGAGTTCAAGTTCCAGGGCCTGTCGATCCTCAAGGGCAGCGCCACCGGCAAGCTGGCGCTCGGCGCCGGCATCGCCGGCAAGCTGGAATTCGAATGCTCGCCGATGGGCGCCACCTCGTTCTCCATCGGCGGCGACGTCACGCTGGGCATCGGCGGCGGCTTCGAGCTGGAGTTCGAATACAACTCCGACAACTTCCGCATCGCCGCGGGCATCGCGTTCTACAAGGCCTACCTGTACCTGCTGAAGGACGAGCTGGAGAGCTACGCGTACAGCGAGTACTTCCAGGGTATGGAAGTCAACGTCGAGCGGCTGAAGAAGGCGCTGGAATACCTCAAGAAGTGCGAGTTGATCGCCGAAGAGGAATACAACGCCGCGGCCAACGCCAACGTGCGACTGATGGTCTTCAAGAACCTGGCCGACAGCCGCTGGCGCCGGCGCGACCTGCCGATGATCCGGCCGAAGGCGCTGAGCACGGAAACGGTGCAGACCGGCCTGTCGACGCCGACGCGCCGCCGCAGCAACGCCGTCACGTCGCGGCCGCCGTCGCTCACCCGCCAGACAGGCACGCGCGCGCTGTAAGCGCGCATGGCCGGGCTCGAGGGCCTACCATGGGCCCGTGAAGGATCTGAGATATTTCGATCCGAACCGCCGCGCGACCTGGCTGGAGCTTTTCTTCGACCTGATCTTCGTCGTCGCCCTGGGCGACGCCGGTGAGCTTCTGAGCGAAGCGCACGACGGCCACATCCCGCCGCAGCAGATCGTGGGTTTCGTGCTGGTGTTCCTGCCCCTGTGGTGGATCTGGGCGGGCCACACCATCTACGCCAATCGCTTCGACACGGACAGCCGCCAGCACCGCCTGTCGACGCTGGTGATCATGTTCCTGCTGATCGTGATCTCCGCGCAGGCCGCGTCCGGTGCGCAGGACCGTTACGCGCTGGCCGTGGCCTGCTACTGCGCGGCGCGGCTGATCATCGCCGGGATGTACTTCGTCTCGAAACGCAAGCACCACGACCGCGGCGGCCTGGCGACGACGGTGGGCACCGTGTTCACCGTCGGCGCCGCGATCAGCCTGTCGTCGGTGCTGCTGCCGCCGCCATGGAGCTACCTGGTCTTCTATGCCGGCATCCTGTTCGACATGGTTGCGCTCGTGCTGCTGAACCCGCGCCTGCATGTGGTGCCCGCGCACACGCCGCACCTGATCGAGCGCGTCGGCCTGCTGACGATCATCATGCTCGGCGAGTCCGTGATCAGCATCTCGGCGGCACTGGCGCACATCGCCTGGACCCCCGCCAAGATCGTTGCCGCCGTCAGCGGTTTCGTGCTGGTGTCGGCGATCTGGTGGATCTACTACGACAGCTTCCACCTGCTGGAGCGCCGCAAGCTGACGACCGGGCATTCGATCCTCTACTCGCACTTCTTCCTGTTCGTCGGGCTGGCGATCCTGGCGTCGCTGATCCGGCATGCGATCCTGGGCACCCTCGACCCGGGCGACTTCCGCCGGCTCGCCGCCGTCGGCACGGTGCTGTTTTTCCTGGGCAAGCAGTACGGCTATTACAGGGAGGTGCCGCAGCTGCGGCCTTACCTGCTGACCAACACCACGGCGGTGTTCCTCCTGACGGCACTCGTCCTGGCGTTGCCGCTCGGGCTCGAGGCCATGCTGGTGGGCCTCACGGCGACGATGATCTGCTATGTGCTGCTCAACCTGCGCTACCGTCACCTGGTGAGCCCCGCGCACGCGCCCGCCTGAGCCGCGTGCAAGAAGCTGCTCAGCAGCGTCTGGGATAATCCGCCAAAGCCCTCCTTAGCGTCCCACGCCCATGCCGACCTCGATCAAGTACGACGACCTCGTCGAATCCGTCGCTGCCGCGCTGCAGTACATCAGCTACTACCACACGCCCGACTTCATCGCGCACATGGCCAAGGCCTACGAGCGCGAGCAGAGCCCCGCGGCCAGGGACGCCATCGCGCAGATCCTCACCAACAGCAAGATGAGCGCGACGGGCCACCGCCCGCTTTGCCAGGACACCGGCATCGTCAACGTCTTTGCCAAGGTGGGCATGGACGTGCGCTTCGAAGGTTTCCCGGCCGGCTTCGAGGACGCCATCAACGACGGCGTGCGCCGCGGCTACAACCACCCGGACAACGTGCTGCGCGCGTCGATCGTCGCGGACCCGGAGTTCCAGCGCAAGAACACGCAGGACAACACGCCCGCCGTCATCCACACGCAGATCGTGCCGGGCAACACGCTGGACATCACCGTCGCGGCCAAGGGCGGCGGCAGCGAGAACAAGAGCAAGATGGTCATGCTCAACCCGAGCGACTCGGTGGTCGACTGGGTCTTGAAGACCGTGCCCACGATGGGCGCCGGCTGGTGCCCGCCCGGCATGCTGGGCATCGGCATCGGCGGCACGGCGGAGAAGGCCGTGCTGCTGGCGAAGGAGTCGCTGATGGGCGACCTCGACATGCACGAACTGCAGGCCAAGGCCGCGCGGGGCGAGAAGCTTTCCAAGGTCGAGGAGATGCGCCTGGAGATCTTCGAGAAGGTCAACGCGCTGGGTATCGGCGCGCAGGGGCTGGGCGGCCTGACGACCGTGCTGGACGTGAAGATCGCGCTGTACCCCACGCATGCGGCCGGCAAGCCGGTGGCGATGATCCCGAACTGCGCCGCCACGCGCCACGCGCACTTCACCATGACCGGCGAAGGCCCGGTCTACCTCGACCCGCCGAACCCCGACCTCTGGCCCAAGCTGGATTGGATGCCCGACGCGCAGAAGAGCCGCCGCGTCAACCTGGACACGCTGACCAAGGAAGAGATCGCCACGTGGAAGTCCGGCGAGACGCTGCTGCTGAACGGCAAGATGCTCACCGGCCGCGACGCCGCGCACAAGCGCATCCAGGACATGCTGGCCAAGGGCGAGAAGCTGCCGGTGGACTTCACCAACCGCGTCATCTACTACGTGGGCCCGGTCGACCCGGTGGGTGACGAGGTGGTCGGCCCCGCCGGCCCGACGACGTCCACCCGCATGGACAAGTTCACCGACATGATGCTCGCGCAGACCGGCCTGATCGGCATGATCGGCAAGAGCGAGCGCGGCCCGGAGGCAATCGAGGCGATCCGCAAGCACAAGGCGGTTTACCTGATGGCCGTGGGCGGCGCGGCGTACCTCGTGTCGAAGGCGATCAAGAAGTCGAAAGTGCTCGGTTTTGCGGACCTGGGCATGGAAGCCATCTACGAATTCGACGTGGTCGACATGCCTGTGACCGTGGCGGTGGACGCCACCGGCACCAGCGTGCACACCACTGGCCCCGCCGAGTGGGGCAAGCGCATCGCGTCGGGCGAGTTCAAGAAGATCCCTGTCGCCGTGGCGTAACGACAGCGGCCGGGTTCCCGCCTACACTGCAGGAAGCAGTTGTAGTGAGGTACCTGGATGTCGCTGTTGATGAACGCGCTGCGCTCCGTCGCCCGGCCCCGGCGTGACGAAGCGCCGCCGGTCCCCGCACCGGCGAGCGCCGAGGCGCCCGCGTGGCACACGCTCGGCACGCAGACGGGCATGCAGCACCAGCACTACGGGGACATCGAGCGCCCCTTCGTCGAGCAGATGTTCGACCACGTGCCCCGCCGCCTGCTGGACATCGGCTGCTCCAGCGGCGCAGTCGGCTCCGGCCTGAAGGGGTCCATCCCGGGCCTGTGGGTGTGGGGCTGCGAGATCAACCCCGACTCGGCACGCATGGCCGCTACGCGGCTGGACCACGTCACCGCGGCCCCGCGCGACCAGTGGGGCGAAGCCGACCTCGCGCTCGTGCGCACCGTGGACACGGTGCTGATGCTGGACGTGCTGGAGCACATGTACAACCCCTGGGCCGAGCTGCAGTTCCTCGCGGCCAACCTGCCCGACGATGCGCAGGTGATCGTCAGCATGCCCAACATCGGCCACTACTCGGTGCTGCAGGGGCTGGCCGAAGGCGCGTTCCCGTACGGGCCGATCGGCATCCTCGACGTGACGCACGTGCGCTTCTTCACCTTCACCGGCATGGTGGCGATGTTCGAGGAGACGGGCTTCGACGTCGACGAGAACTGGGTGACCAGCTACACCCGCAACATCGAGCTCACCAGCTTCCCGACGCCTGTGGCCATGGGCAAGCTGGTCTTCAACGTCGCCAGCGCCGAAGAGTGGGCGCGGCTCAACGCCATCCAGTACGGCTTCCGCCTGAGCTTGAAGCCACGGCGATAATCGTGCGATGGAGCGGCGCAAGCCCATCGGTGTGTTCGACAGCGGCGTCGGCGGCCTGAGCATCCTCAGGGCGCTGCGCGCCGAGCTGCCGCAGGAAGACTTCGTCTATTTCTCGGACGCGGCGCATGCGCCGTACGGCGAGCGGGGCGACGAGTACGTGGCCGAGCGCTCGCGCGCGATCGCGAAATTGCTGCTCGACGAGCACCGCATCAAGGCACTCGTGGTGGCGTGCAACACCGCCACCGCAGCGGCAGTCCACCTCATCCGTGCCGAGCACGACCGCATCCCCACCGTCGGCGTGGAGCCGGCTCTCAAGCCGGCTGCCGCCCTCACCCGCACCGGCCGCGTCGCCGTGTTCGCCACGCGCGGCACGCTCGCCAGCGCCAAGTTCCATGCGCTGCACGACTCGCTGCGTGGGCAGGCCGACTTCGTGCTCGTGCCATGCGACGGGCTCGCGCTGGCCATCGAAAGCTTCAACGAAGACGAGGTCGCCAACCTGTGCCGGCTGTACGTCGAAGGGGCCGGCGAATTCGGCCATCTGCCGGGGCAGATCGACACGCTGGTGCTCGGCTGCACGCACTACCCGTTTGCCGCGTCGCACTTCGAGGGCCTGCTCGGGCCGCACGTGCGGCTGGTGGAGACGGGCGAGCCCGTGGCGCGGCAGGCGCGCCACGTGCTGGAAGCGAAGTCGCTGCTCAACGAGCGCGGCAGCGCGCGCGTAGCGCTGTGCACGAGCGGGCCCATGGAGCCGCTGCGCGAAGCGGCGGCGCGCTGGCTGGGGATTTGACGCGCGCTAATTGCAGCCCGTCGCCGGCCGCGGCGCCAGCGTATCCGCGCGGTTCAGCGTCACCGGCCCGAGCAGCACGTTCCCCGACGCGTCGAGCAGCGTCACCGTCACCGCACGGCTGTCCGACAGCCCGTCGCTGAACTGCAGCCGCAGGCTCGCCACAGTGCTGCTGTTCGTGCGCTCGAAGCGGCCGGGCAGGACCACGGTGGAACCTGCATTGGCGGACCACTCACCGGTGAACACGAAGCGGCCGCAATCGGTCGTCAGCTCCACCGACGTGTTCTGCAACTGCAGGTCGACGCGCGCACTGGCGCCGACGGCCCCGCCCACGATGCCGCCCGCCGGGCCGGTGACCGTGGATGTGGCGCTGAAGAACTGCGTCGCGATCGGCCCGGTGCCGGTGCCGCCGCTGCCCGGCCCGCAGGCGGCCAGCACGAGGGACACGGCCAGCAGGCCGGCCCGGAGGAATCGCTCAAGAAGGTCGTTCATGGTCGTCGCAAGCGTAGAAGTACGCGCCGAAGCGCGCGCGGTGGATGCGTTCGGCAGGGCTCGCATTCTGCCGGTCGTGGTCGAACCGTGCCTGCGCCTCGCGCATCACGGTCTTGAAGGCCTGCCGCCACGCCTTGGCGGAGACGGTGTGGAGCTGCTTCACCGAGTCGGCACTGAGCTCGCCCGCGAAGATCGCCTGCTCGAGGTAATTGCCCTCGCCCTCGATGTTGGCCCCGGCCGCCGCGGCGTGGTCGTGGATGTTGTCGCCCAGCAGCGCGGCCATCTCCGGGAAGCCCTGGCGTGGCACGAAGCCGGGGGCGAGCAGCCGCACGCCGTCATCGCCCTCTTCCGCCATGGCCAGCCGCGTGAGTTCGTCGAGCACGGCTCGCGGACGCACGTCGCTGCTGATGGCGGTGACGAGCGCGTCGAAGCCCGCGCGGTCCAGCGCCAGCGGCTGGCCGTCGTCATCGAGGTACGTGGGGTCGGTGAGCCAGCGGCTCATGACCTGGCTGGCCATGTTCATCGGGGCTTCGACCGCGATGCGTTCGCTGTCGAGGCGGCCGAGGTTGCGCACGTCACGCCGGTGCACGCCGGACAGCAGGCTGATCGCGCTGTCGGTCTGCTTCTTGCCGGCGCGCTGCAGCTCCTCCACCGCCGCCTCGAGAAAGACCTGCTTCAGCGCGGCCGCGAACGCCGGGTACGCCACGCCATGGCGCAGCAGCAGCCGCGCGAGCGGCTTGAAAGCGCGCAGCACGGCGGCCAGGACGATCGCGGGGCGGGAGGGCATTTTGTGGGATTGTTGCACACTTCCTTTTTGTGGAATATTATCCCACGCATGAACACCACCTTACCCCGACTTCGCAGCCACATCGCCTCCCTGTCCTTCGCGGCTTTCCTCGCTTCGTGTGGCGGGGGCGGCGGCGGCACCGCCGTCGTCGACGCGCCGGCGGCACCCGGCAACCCGCAGACGCCCCAGACGCCGCTCGCGCAGGCGGCGCTGCAGACGGCGCAGGCCGGGGACCTGGTGACGTACTTCAGGAACCGGATCGCGCAGCGCGCCGCGCAGGGGCTTGCGGGTGTCGACGGACGCGACGCCGTCGCCGGCGGTATCGCGACCATCAGCGTGCCGACCACCGTACTCGCGACCACGGCAGGCTCGGTCATCGCGAACACCACCTTGCAGGAGCCGGGCGTCGATGAAGACGACCTGGTCAAGACCGACGGCAGCTACGTCTACGCCGTGCACGCGTCGTACCCCACCGGCACCACGACGACTTCGCCCGCCCGCTTCGCGGCATCGCGCATCCTGGCCGACGGCACGCTCGGCGACGCCCGCGCCGTGACATTGAGCCCGGCGTTCAACCCCACCGGCCTCTACCACTCGGCCGCGGCGAACCGCGTGACCGTAATCAGCCAGCGCGCCGGCTACGGCGACATCCAGCCGGCGACCGCCACGTCCCTGATCGCATTGCCGACGCAGGAGATCGCGCTCGACGTCTTCGACGTGGCGAGCGGCACGCCGCAGCAGCAGCACCGTGTCTCGATCGACGGCCGGCTCGTGGCCACGCGCATGATCGGCAACGTGCTGTACGTCGCCAGCACGTGGCGGCCGGACCTCTCGCGCTACGACATCCCGCCGGGCACGCCGGTGATCCAGGTGGAGAGCCGGTTGTCCACGCTCACGGCGTCGCAGCTTCTGCCGAACATCCGCGTCGATGGCGCGGTCGCGCAGCCGCTGGTCACCGAAGGCGACTGCCTGCTGCAGGCCGGCAATGCATCCCTCGGCTTGCAGCTGACCACGATCACCGCCATCGACCTGTCCACCGGGAACCTCGAGCGCCGCAGCCGCTGCTACGTGGGCGATGCGGCGGGCCTCTACATGTCGCCCAACGCCGTCTACGTGCCCAGCTCGCGGCAGGTGTGGATCGCGACGCTCACCACGGCGGCAATCCTGCCGCAGCAGGTGACGACCGACATCCACAAGTTCTCGCTGAGTGGCCTCTCGATCGACTACCGCGGCACCGGCGAGGTGGCAGGCACGCCCGGCTGGGACCCGGAGAAGATCGCCTACCGCATGAGCGAACACAACGGCGACTTGCGTGTGCTGACGTTCACCGGCCAGTCGCGCACGTCGTCGCCGGCCACGCTGACGGTTCTGCGCGAGGACAGCGCGCAGCGCAAGCTCAACGTCGTGGGCACGCTGCCCAGCGCCGCGCGCCCTGCCCCCATCGGCCGCGCGGGCGAGCAGGTGTATGGCGTGCAGTTCGCGGGGGACCGCGCGTACGTCGTCACGTTCCGCGTCGTCGACCCGCTCTACGTGCTGGACCTCTCCAATCCCGCGGACCCGAAGCCGCTGGGCGAGCTCACCGTGCCCGGCTACACCGACTACCTGTTCCCGCTTGCGAACGGCAAGCTGCTGGGCGTGGGCAAGGACGCGACCGATGCGGGCCTGGTGCAAGGCGTGAAGGTCGCGCTGTTCGATGTCGCCAACCCCGCGTCTCCGCGCATGCTGGCCAGCCGCTCGCTCGGCGGCCGTGGCAGCGCAAGCGCGCTGGACTTCTCGCGGCACGGGATCAACCTGCTCACGCAGGGTTCGACGGTCCGCGTCGCGCTGCCGGTGCGCGTGGGGACGTCGACCGGGACCGTGCCGCGTGCAACGTACGACCAGGGCCTCGCGCGGTTCGTCGTCGATACGAATGCGGGCACGTTGACCGACCGCACGATGGTGCCCGCGATGACGTTCGACAACAGCAACTGGACGCTCTTCGCGCAGTACGACCTGGCGCGAGATCGCGCGGTGCAGACGTCGAACGCGACGTACTACTTGACCGGTGGGCGCGTCATCGCGACCCGCGAGCAGTGAGTCATGCGAGCGCGGCTTCGCGGCCGCGCTCCACATCCACCTTCCCCAGCACGACAAGCCCCACGGCAAACAGCCCCGCCGTCGACATGATCGCCAGCCGCTGGTTGCCGCCCGTGGCCCACGTGATCGCACCGTAGGTCAGCGGCCCGATGATCGCCGCGAGCCGCGTCGCGAACGACCACAAGCCATAGAACTCCGCCAGCTGCTTCGGCGGCGCGAACACACCCGCGAGTGCGCGGCCAGCAGACTGCGACGAGCCCATGCAAAGCCCCGCGATCGTCGCGGCCACCCAGAACTGCCCCTTCGTCTGCGACATCGCCGCGATGACGCACGTGACGATCCACCCCACGAGCGTGACGCCCAGCGCCAGCTTGTGCCCGACGCGGTCCTGCACGTAGCCCCACGCGAACGCACCGCCCGCCGCCGCGAGGTTCAGCACGAAGATCAGCACCATGGTTTCCTGCGGCTTGAAGCCGATCACCGTCTCCGCGTAGATCGCCGCGAGCGTGATCGCCACCGCGATGCCGCCCTGGTAGAACACCGCGCTCGCCATCAGCCACATGAAATCCTTGTAGCGCCGCGCCTGCTGGAACGTGCCGTGCAACTGCTGCAGCGACGCCTTCAGGCCGCTTTCGCGCAAGGCATCCGGGTTGGGCTGCGCGCGCTCGCCCATCAGCGTGAAGGTGGCGATGGAACACAGCCCGTAGAGGACGGCCGTGATCAGCATCGTGACCGGCACGAAGTCGTGCGCGGGGATCTTCTGGCCCTGCGCCCAGATCACGTAGCCGAGGCACAGGCCGAGCGCCAGCATGCCGCCGAAATAACCGAAGCTCCAGCCCCAGCCGCTCACCTTGCCCAGCGCCTCCGTGCGCGCGAGCTCCGGCAGGAAGGCCGCGGTGAGCGACTCGCCGTACGAATAGAAGGTGTTGGACACGACGATCAGCAGCATCGCAAACGCCACGCTGCCCGGCCCCGCCAGGGCGAGCGCCGCCGTGGAGATCACGCAACCGATGGTGAACACGAGCAGCAGCCGCTTCTTGGCCGCCCGCAGGTCCGCGTAGGCGCCGATGCTGGGCATCGTGAACATCACGATCGCGTAGGAGATCGACAGCGCGACGGTCCACGCGAACGTTGCCCAGTCCGCCTTCTGGGCGATACCGCTCACGAAGTACGCCGCGAAGACGGCCGTGATGACGACGGTGGTGTAGCCGGAGTTGGCGAAGTCGTACATCGCCCAGCCGAACACCTCGCGCTTGCGCACGCCGGGGTTGAGCGCGTCCTGGGAAAAGAGAGCCATGGGGGCGTATTGCACGCGACCATGGATTGCGGGTCAAGCCCGCAATGACAGCGCGCTAGTGGAGGTGGCGAGGCCGGCGGCCGCCGTGCCCGCCACCGGACCCGCCGCTGCCGCGCGGCGGCCTGCCGATCTCCAGCGAGCTCACGAGCGCGTCGAAGCGCTGCGAAAACAGCTTGTCGATCTCGCCCACCACGCCCGAGAGCTCGGACGCATCGAAGTGCCGCTCCATCATGTGGATCACGTCCTCCACCAGCAGGTCACGCTGCACCTGCATGATGGCCGCGGGCGTGGGACCCACGAAGAGCATCACGAAGTCGTCGCGCGATTCTTCCTCGGGCGGCGCTTCCTCCTCGTCGAAATCGGCGTCGTAGAACGTGACCTCGATGGCCGCGCCCTGCTCCGCGAGCTCGTTGAGGCTCATGCACATCTCGTCGAGCGACTGGCGAAAGTCCATGTCGCCACCGACCGTCCAGCACATCTGGAGCATGTGCTCGTGCGCGTCGAACTTGATGCCGGGTTCTTCTTCGTACGCGCTCTCGGCGCCGTCGGCCAGCGACTTCGCGCCCGCGTATTTCCACAGGGGCTTGAGCGCCTCCTGCAGTTGCTCGTAGGTGACGTCGGCGCGCAGCGGCACGTCGCCGTGCACGTGGATCTCGAAAGGAGCGTTGTCGTAATTCGCCATGGCTTTCCCCGCCTCTGGTGCCTCGGCCCGGAATCGAACCGGGACGCCGCCTTTCAGCTGAGCGGCGGATTTTAAGTCCGCTGTGTCTACCGATTTCACCACCGAGGCCCAAGCCCCAATGTAAGGCATAAAAAACAAACAGCCCCACCGAGGGGGCTGCTGCGTTGTGGAGGCGCGTACCGGAGTCGAACCGATCTAAACGGATTTGCAATCCGCTGCATAACCGCTTTGCTAACGCGCCACGTTCCTAGCAAAAAGGGAAGCCGGAGCTTCCCTTTTGAGAATTTGGAGCGGGAGACGAGTCTCGAACTCGCGACCTCAACCTTGGCAAGGTTGCGCTCTACCAACTGAGCTACTCCCGCGTCGAAGCCGAAATTATAGCAAGAAAAAATCGACCTCTTCCGCACGCAGCGAATTTAGTGCGTCACTCCCGTTTGCGGCGGTTGCGCGGGTGCGGCGGCCGCTGCGGCGGCAGCCGCGGCGACCTCCTCGTCGGTCAGTGCAACGGGCTGGCGCTCGAGCGCGATTTCGAGGACCTTGTCGATCCACTTCACCGGCACGATCTCGAGGTTGCTCTTCACGTTGTCCGGGATCTCCTGCAGGTCCTTGGTGTTCTCCTCGGGGATCAGCACCGTCTTGATGCCGCCGCGCAAGGCAGCGAGCAGCTTTTCCTTCAGGCCGCCGATCGCGGTGACTTCACCACGCAGCGTGATCTCGCCGGTCATCGCGACGTCCGCACGCACCGGGATGCCCGTGAGCGCCGACACGAGGGCGGTGGTCATCGCGATGCCCGCGCTCGGGCCGTCCTTCGGCGTGGCGCCATCGGGCACGTGGATGTGCACGTCCTTCTTCTCGAAGGCGTCGTCCCGGATGCCCAGGCGCCGCGAGCGGCTGCGCACCACGGTGCGCGCGGCTTCCACCGACTCCTTCATGACGTCGCCGAGCGAGCCCGTGCGCATCACGTTGCCCTTGCCGGGCATCAGCGCCGCTTCGATCGTCAGCAGGTCGCCGCCGACTTCGGTCCACGCGAGGCCCACCACCTGGCCCACCTGGTTCTGCTGCTCCGCGCGGCCATAGGTGAACTTGCGCACGCCGAGGAAGTCGTTGAGGTTCTCCGGCGTGACGACGACCTGGGGCGTCATCTTCTTCAGCTGCAGGCCCTTGACGGTCTTGCGGCAGATCTTGCCCAGCTCGCGCTCGAGCGAACGCACGCCCGCTTCGCGCGTGTAGTAACGCACGATGTCGCGCACGGCCGGCTCGGTGACGTCGAGCTCGGACTCCTTCACGCCGTTGTTCTTCATCTGCTTGGGCAGCAGGTAGCGCATGGCGATGGCGGTCTTCTCGTCCTCGGTGTAGCCCGAGAGGCGGATGACCTCCATGCGATCCAGCAGCGCCGGCGGGATGTTCATCGAGTTGGACGTCGCCACGAACATCACGTCGCTCAGGTCGAAGTCGACCTCGACGTAGTGGTCGCTGAAGGTGTGGTTCTGCTCCGGGTCCAGCACCTCGAGGAGCGCCGACGCGGGGTCGCCGCGGAAGTCCTGCCCCAGCTTGTCGATCTCGTCCAGCAGGAACAGCGGGTTGCGCGTGCCGACCTTCGACAGCGACTGCAGCACCTTGCCCGGCAGCGCGCCGATGTAGGTGCGGCGGTGGCCGCGGATCTCCGCCTCGTCGCGCATGCCGCCCAGCGCCATGCGCACGTACTTGCGGCCCGTCGCGCGGGCAACGGACTGGCCGAGCGACGTCTTGCCGACGCCCGGGGGGCCGACGAGGCACAGGATGGGCGCCTTCACCTTGTCGACGCGCTGCTGCACCGCGAGGTATTCGAGGATCCGGTCCTTGACCTTCTCCAGGCCCCAGTGGTCCTCGTTGAGCACGTCCTCGGCGAACGCGAGGTCGTGCTTCACCTTGGTCTTCTTGCTCCACGGCAGGCCGGTGAGCACGTCGATGTAGTTGCGCACCACCGTCGCCTCGGCCGACATGGGCGACATCAGCTTGAGCTTCTTGAGCTCGTTGTCCGCCTTCTTCTTGGCCTCCTTGGGCATCTTGGCGGCCTTGATCTTCTTCTCGATCTCCTCGATGTCGGCGCCTTCCTCGCCTTCGCCGAGTTCCTTCTGGATCGCCTTGACCTGCTCGTTGAGGTAGAAGTCGCGCTGGTTCTTCTCCATCTGCCGCTTCACGCGGCCGCGGATGCGCTTGTCGACGTTGAGGATCTCCACCTCGCGCTCGATCTGCTCGAACAGGTTGTCCAGCCGCTCCTTGATGTCGGCGAGGTCGAGGACGACCTGCTTGTTATCGAGCTTGAGCGGCAGGTGCGCGGCGATGGTGTCGGCCAGGCGGCCCGGGTCGTCGATGCTCGCGATGGAGGTGAGGATCTCCGGCGGGATCTTCTTGTTCAGTTTGACGTACTGGTCGAACTGCTGCAGCACCGCGCGGCGCAGCGCCTCGATCTCGGCGGCCTTGCCTTCGGTGTCGCCCGCTTCGATGGGCACCACCGTGGCGACGAAATGGCCGCTCGGGCTGTCCGTGATGCGATTGACCTTGGCGCGCTGCTGGCCTTCGACCAGCACCTTCACCGTGCCATCGGGCAGCTTGAGCATCTGCAGGATGGTGGAGACGCAGCCGACCTCGAACATGTCGGTGACGGCGGGCTCGTCCTTCGCGGCGGCCTTCTGGGCCACGAGCATGATGCGCCGCTCGGCCTCCATCGCCGCCTCCAGCGCCTTGATGCTCTTGGGCCGGCCGACGAACAGCGGGATGACCATGTGCGGGAACACGACGACGTCGCGCAGCGGCAGCAGGGGCAGTTCCAGCGGGTCGGGAGGCAGGGGGGTGTGTCCAGACATGCGAGTCCTTCTTATGGGTTACCTGCCGAATATGGCAGGTGATGAAGCATTTTCAACCCGGCAGCCGCCCGCGTGGGGCGCTGCATCAGGCTTTTTTGGCGGCTTCGCGGTAGACAAGCAGCGGCGGCTTGTTCTCTTCGATCGTGGACTCGTCCACGACGACCCTCTCGACGTTGTTGATGTTCGGCAATTCGAACATCGTGTCGATGAGGCTCTGCTCCAGGATGGAGCGCAGGCCGCGCGCGCCCGTCTTGCGCGCGAGGGCCTTCTTGGCGATGGCCTTCAGCGCGCTGGGGCGCACTTCGAGGTCCACGCCTTCCATCGACAGCAGCTTGCCGTACTGCTTGACCAGCGCGTTCTTGGGCTCGGTGAGGATCTGCACCAGCGCGTCCTCCGTGAGCTCGGCGAGCGTCGCGACCACGGGCAGGCGGCCCACCAGCTCGGGGATGAGGCCGAACTTGATGAGGTCCTCGGGCTCGACCTCGCGGAACATGTCCGTGAGGCTGCGCTCCTTCTTGCTCTTGACCGTGGCGCCGAAGCCGATGCCCGACGCCTCGGTGCGCTGCTCGATGACCTTCTCCAGGCCCGCGAACGCGCCGCCGCAGATGAACAGGATGTTGGTCGTGTCGATCTGCAGGAAGTCCTGGTTCGGGTGCTTGCGCCCGCCCTGCGGCGGCACGCTGGCCATGGTGCCCTCGACGAGCTTGAGCAGCGCCTGCTGCACGCCCTCGCCCGACACGTCGCGCGTGATGCTGGGGTTGTCGCTCTTGCGCGAGATCTTGTCGATCTCGTCGATGTACACGATGCCGCGCTGCGCCCGCTCCACTTCGTAGTTGCAGTTCTGCAGCAGCTTCTGGATGATGTTCTCGACGTCCTCGCCGACATAGCCGGCTTCGGTGAGCGTCGTCGCATCGGCCATCACGAAAGGCACATCGAGCATGCGCGCCAGCGTCTGGGCCAGCAGCGTCTTGCCGCTGCCGGTGGGGCCGATCAGCAGGATGTTCGTCTTCGTGAGCTCGATCTCGTCCTTCTTGGCCTTTTCCTTGTGCCGCAACCGCTTGTAGTGGTTGTACACGGCCACCGACAGGGCGCGCTTGGCGGCCTCCTGCCCGATGACGTAGTTGTCGAGGTTGGCCTTGATCTCGCTGGGCGTGGGCAGGTCGCCGCGCGCCTCGCGCTGCTCGTCACCCTGCGGCAGCTCGTCGCGGATGATTTCGTTGCACAGGTCGATGCACTCGTCGCAGATGAAGACCGAGGGCCCCGCGATGAGCTTCTTCACTTCGTGCTGGCTCTTGCCGCAGAAGGAGCAGTACAGCGTTTTCTCGCTGGAGGAGCCTTTACGTTCGGCCATGGAAGAGATGATACGGCAAAGGGGGGGCCGTCCTGTAGGCCCCCACCGGGCGTGCTTACCCGCGTTTCGCGATGACCTGGTCGACCAGGCCGTAGTCCTTGGCCTCACCGGCGGTGAGGAAATAGTCGCGGTCGGTGTCGCGCTGGATCTTCTCCAGCGGCTGGCCGGTGCGCTCGGCGAGGATCTGGTTCAGAACTTCCTTCGTACGCAGGATGTCGCGGGCGTGGATCTCGATGTCCGTCGCCTGGCCCTGCATGCCGCCCAGCGGCTGGTGGATCATCACCTTGGAATTGGGCAGCGCGAAGCGCTTGCCCTTCTCGCCGGCCGCCAGCAGGAAGGCGCCCATGCTGGCCGCCATGCCGGTCACCATCGTGGACACGGCCGGCTTGATGAAGTTCATCGTGTCGTAGATCGCCATGCCCGCGGACACGCTGCCGCCGGGCGAGTTGATGTACAGGAACACGTCCTTGTCCGGGTTCTCGCTTTCCAGGAACAGCAGTTGCGCGACCACCACGTTCGCGGTCTGGTCGTTCACCGGGCCCACCAGGAAGACGATGCGCTCGCGCAGCAGGCGCGAGTAAATGTCGTACGACCGCTCGCCGCGGCCGGACTGCTCGATGACCATCGGGATCAGGCCGAGGGCCTGGGTGTCGAGTGCGCTCATGGGGGGAATTCTCTCGGGTTGCAGGGCTGACTGTAGCCCCAAAACAAAGATGGGGCGCCAGGCCCCATCTGCAAGTCCTTACCCTTGCGGGCCCATCAACTCGTCGAAGGACACGCTCTTCTCGTTGACCTTGGCCTTCGAGAGCACGTAGTCGGTGACGTTGTTCTCGATGACGATGGCCTCCACCTCGGCCAGGCGCCGGTTGTCGCCGTAATACCAGCGCACCACCTCGGCGGGGCGCTCGTAGCTGGCGGCCAGCTCCTCGATGTGGGCCTTGATCTGCTCGGGCTTGGCGCCCAGGTCGTTGGCGCGCACCAGCTCGGCCACCACCAGGCCCAGGCGCACGCGGCGCTCGGCCTGCGGGCGGAAGGTTTCCTCGGGGATGGGCAGCTTGTCCACGTCCTTCAGGCCGCGCTGCTTGAGGTCGGCGCGGGCGCCCTCGACCATGCGGTCGATCTCGCTTTGCACGATGGACTTGGGCAGGTCGAGCTCGGCCTTGGCCACGAGCGCGTCCATGGCGGCCTGCTTGTTGCGCGACAGCAGGCGGAACTTCACTTCGCGCTCGAGGTTCTTGCGGATGTCGGCGCGCAGGCCCTCGACGGTCGCGTCGGCGATGCCCAGCGACTTGGCGAACGCCTCGTTCACTTCGGGCAGGTGGGCGGCTTCGATCTTCTTGACGGTGACCATGAAGTCGGCCGTCTTGCCCGCCACGTCCTTGCCGTGGTAGTCCTCGGGGAAGGCCAGCGGGAAGGTCTTGCTCTCGCCGACCTTCATGCCGCGCACGGCGTCCTCGAACTCCTTGAGCATCTGGCCTTCGCCGATGGAGAACTGGAAGTCGTCGGCCTTGCCGCCGGAGAACGGCTCGCCGTCGATCTTGCCTTCGAAGTCCACGGTGACACGGTCGCCTTCCTGCGCGGCCTCGGCCTGCGGGCGCAGCTGGTAGGTGCGGCGCTGCTTGCGCAGGATGTCCAGCGTCTTGTCGATGGCCTCGTCGGTCACTTCGGCGGAGAGCTTCTCCACCTCGGCGCCCGTCAGGTCGGCGATCTTCACTTCGGGGTACACCTCGAACACCGCGTCGAAGGCGATCTGGCCCTCGGGCGCGCCTTCCTTCTCGGTGATCTTGGGCTGGCCGGCGACCTTGAGGTTGGCCTCGTTGGCGGCCGTGGCGAACGCCTGGCCGACCTTGTCGTTGACCACCTCGTACTGGACGGAATAGCCGTAGCGCTGGGCCACGACCGACAGCGGCACCTTGCCGGGGCGGAAGCCGTCCATCTTGACGGTGCGGGCAAGGCGCTTGAGGCGCGAATCGACTTCGGACTGGATTTCGCCGACGGGCAGCGTCAGCGTGATCTTGCGTTCCAGTTTATCGAGGGTCTCGACGTTGACAGCCATGGTCTCTCTCACTTCGGTTTGCATCTGGTGCGCGGGGTCGGACTCGAACCGACACGCCCGTGAAGGCGTCAGGACCTAAACCTGGTGCGTCTACCAATTTCGCCACCCGCGCTCTCGTCCTGAAAGGAAAGCGGGCCGCCGGGGGAACCCGGCAGCCCGCTCGAATCCGGTCAATCGAATATTTTAAACCGGAACGGGTACGGGTTCTCCCAAGCCGTCCTCTTCCGTCGTGATGCCTTCGCGCTTGACCCGGAACCACGCCGCGTACATCGCGGGCAGCGCCAGCAGCGTGAGCACGGTCGCGACGATCAGGCCGCCCATGATGGCCACGGCCATCGGGCCCCAGAACACCGAGCGCGAAAGCGGGATCATCGCGAGCACCGCAGCGGCAGCCGTCAGCACGATCGGCCTCAGGCGGCGTACCGCCGACTCCACGATCGCGTCCCAGGCCGGCACGCCGCGCGCACGGTCCTGCTCGATCTGGTCGATCAGGATCACCGAGTTGCGCTGGATCATGCCCATGAGCGCGATCACGCCCAGCAGCGCCACGAAGCCGAAGGGCCGGTCCAGCACGATCAGCGCGCCGGCGACGCCCGCGATGCCCAGCGGCCCGGTGAGGAACACCAGCAGCGAACGGCTGAAGCTCTGCAGCTGCAGCATCAGCAGCGTGAAGGTGATGAACAGCATGATCGGCATGCCGGCATTGATCGACGACGACCCCTTGCTGCTCTCGGCCACGGCGCCCGCCACCTCGATGCGGAAGCCCGGCGCCCATTTCTGCTCCAGCGCCTGCAGCTTGGGCAGCAGCTCGTTGGTGACGGTCGCGCCCTGCATGCCTTCCTTGATGTCCGACTGCACGGTGATCGCATAGGTGCGGTTCTCGCGCCACATCACGCCCGGCTCCCAGGTGAAGACCGGCTTGGCGATCTGCGTGAGCGGGATCGACTTGCCGCTCGCGGTCGGCAGGTAGGCGTTGGCGATGTCGGTGATTGCGTTGCGCTCGTCGGCCGGCTGGCGCAGCACGATGTCGATCAGCTTGTCGCCTTCCCGGTACTGGCCGACGTTCGTGCCTTGCAGGATGGTCTTGCTCGCCTGCGCGATCGACTGGCTGGTGACGCCCAGCGCGCGCGCCTTGGCCTGGTCCACCTCGAGGCGCAGCACCTTCACCGATTCGTTCCAGTTGTCGTTGGTGCCGCGCGTGTTGGGGCTGGCGCGGAACACTTCCTTCACCTGGTCCGCGTACTCGCGCAGCTGCGCGGGGTCGGGGCCCATCACGCGGAACTGCACCGGGTAGGGCACGGGCGGGCCGTTGGGCAGCAGCTTGACGCGGCCGCGCACCTCGGGGAACTCCTGCGCCAGCAGCGCGGGCAGCTTCACGCGCAGCGACTCGCGCACCTTCAGGTCCTGCGGCATCACGATGAACTGCGAAACGTTGGTCTGCGGGAACACCTGGTCAAGCGGCAGGTAGAAGCGCGGCACGCCCGAGCCGACCCACGTGCTGACGCCGGTGACGCCCGGCTCGCGCAGCAGGCGCTGCTCGACGCGCTTGGTGACCGTCTCGTTCGCCTGGAAGGACGTGCCTTCGGGGAACCAGATGTCGACCATGATCTCCGGCCGGCTCGAGTCGGGGAAGAACTGCTGCTGCACCTTCCCCATGCCCACGATACCGAGGGCGAAGGTGAGGATCGTCGCGCCGATGGTGATCCAGCGGTGCTCGACGCACCAGTCCACCAGGCGGCGGAAGGTGCGGTAGAAGGGCGTGTCGAAGTGCTCGTGGTGGTCGCTCGACACCGGCTTGGCCTTGAGCAGCAGCGTGCCGAGGTAGGGCACGAAGTAGACGGAGACGAACCACGACAGCACGAGCGCGATCGCCGTCACGGCGAAGATCGCGAACGTGTATTCGCCGACGGTAGATTTCGCCAGGCCGATCGGCAGGAAGCCGGTGGCGGTGATCAGCGTGCCGGTGAGCATCGGCATCGCCGTCACTTCATAAGCGAAGGTGGCGGCGCGGACCTTGTCGTAGCCCTCTTCCATCTTCCGCACCATCATCTCCACGGCGATGATCGCGTCGTCCACCAGCAGGCCCAGCGCGATGATCAGCGAGCCGAGCGAGATCTTGTGCAGCCCGATGCCCCAGTAGTCCATCGCGAGGAAGGTCACGGCCAGCACGAGCGGGATCGTGATGCCCACCACCAGGCCCGGGCGCATGTCGATGTACCAGCGGCTGAAGAGCGGAAGCTCGGCCGCGTTCGGCTTCTTGTGCAGGCCCAGCGCGACGAAGCTCACGGCCAGCACGATCACCACCGCCTCCACCAGCGTGCGCACGAACTCGCCCACCGAGTTGGACACGGCCTTGGGCTGGTCCTGCAGCTGCACGAGCTTGATGCCCGCGGGCAGGCCGTCCTCGATCTTGTTGTTGGCCGCCTTGAGCGACTTGCCCAGGCGGATGATGTCGCCGCCCTTGGCCATGGACACGCCCAGCGCGATCACTTCCTTGCCGCCGTGGCGCACCTTCACGGCGGGCGGGTCGACGTAGCCGCGCTTGATCTCGGCGATGTCGCCGAGCTTGAGCTGGTTGCCCGAGCTGCCGCGGATCGGCATGGCCTGCAGTTGCGCCACCGCTTCGAACTGGCCTGCGACACGCACCTGCACGGTATCGAGCGGCGTCTGCACTGCGCCGGCGGACTCGATGGCGTTCTGCTGGCCCAGTTGCGCGAGCACCTGGTTCAGGTCCAGGCCCAGTTGCGCGAGGCGCTTCTGCGAGATCTCGATGAAGACCTTCTCGTCCTGCACGCCGAAGAGTTCCACCTTCGCCACGTCCGGCACGCGCAACAGCTGCTGGCGCACGTCGTCGGCGAACTGCTTGACCTCGGCGTAGCTGTAGCCGCTGTCGGCCTCCAGCGCGTAGATCACGCCGTAGACGTCGCCGAACTCGTCGTTGAAGAACGGCCCCTGGATGCCTTGCGGCAGCGTGAAGCGCATGTCGCCGATCTTCTTGCGCACCGTGTACCAGACGTTGGCCACGTCGCCCGGCTTGGACGAGTCCTTGATCTGGAAGATGATCTGCGACTCGCCCGGCTTGGAATAGCTGCGGATGATGTCGGCGTACGGCGCTTCCTGCAGCGTGCGCTCGATCTTGTCCGTCACCTGCTCGGCCACCTGCTGCGCCGTGGCGCCCGGCCAGTACGTGCGCACCACCATCGCGCGGAAGGTGAAGGGCGGGTCCTCGTCCTGGCCCAGGTTGAAATAGGCGGCAATGCCCAGCACCATCAGCACCACCATCAGGTAGCGCGTGAGCGCCGGGTGTTCCAGCGCCCATTTGGAGAGGTTGAACTTCTCCTTCGGTTCGATCTGCGTCATCGCTGCCTCACTTCGCGGGCGGCAGCGTGGCGGCCTGCGCGCCCATGGCGGACGACTTGCCGGCGGGCTGGGGCGCGGCCAGATGCGCGGCACTGCGGTCCTGCCACAGCGTGACCTTCTGGTTGGGCGAGAGCACGTGCACGCCGGCGGAGACGACGAGCTGGCCCGGTTGCACGCCGGCCGCGATGACGGCGTCATTGCCGTCGGCCGTGGCCACTTGCACCGGCTGCAGCTTGACGGTCATCGTGGGCTTGTCGACCACCCACACGGCGGTGCCCTTGCCTTCCTGGCGCAGCGCGCTCGTGGGCAGCTTGATCACGGCCGTGCCTGCATGGCTGAGGGCCTGCGGGGTCACAGTGGCGGTGGCGCCCAGCGGCGGCTGCGTCGCGGCGTCGAGGGAGACCTTCACGGCGTACGTGCGCGTGACCGGGTCCGCGCTCGCGGCGACTTCACGGATCTTGCCCGGCACCGCGGCGGCGGCGGACCACGGCTTGACCTGCACGTCGCCGCCCGGCTTGAGCGCGACGACCTTGTCTTCCGGCACGGAGAACACCACGTCGCGGGGGCCGTCCTGCGCGATGCGCACGATGGGTGTGCCGGCAGTGACGACCTGCCCGGGCTCGGCCTCGATGGCGGTGATGACGCCGGAGACATCGGCAACGAGGTTCGTGTACTTGGCCTGGTTGCCCTGCGCGGCCATCTGCGCGTTCGCCTGGTCCAGCTGCGCCTGCGCGGCCTTGAGCGCGGTTTCGCGGCGCTCCAGCTCGGCGCCGCTGATGAAGTTCTGCTCGCGCAGCGACTGGTAGCGCTTGAAGTCGGCGGCGGCGAGGTCGCGGTTGGTCTGCGCGGCCGCAACCTGGGCGCGGGCGGCATCGGCAGCAAGGCGATAGTCCTGCGGGTCCAGTTGCGCGAGCACGTCGCCGGCCTTCACATGCTGGCCCAGCTCGGCCTGGCGCTTGATGACCTTGCCCGCCACCCGGAAGCCCAGGCGCGACTCGACGCGGGGCCGCACCTCGCCGGAGAACTCGTAGCCCGAGTCGAAACTCGACGCGCCGACGGTGAGCACCTTGACGGCACGGACCGGCTCGGGCGGGGCTTCGGTTCGGGAGCAGCCGGCCAGCACGGCAGAGCCAGCGAGGACGGCCAAGGGGAGGAGGCGCACGCGTGTCATCTGGAAGTCCCTCGAAAGAGTGTGTTTTTTAATGACTGACTGGTTAGTAATGTAGGGGAAACCCTTGAGCTTCGTCAAGCCACAATCACCGGTCCGATGCCACTCCAGCCACTTTTGCGCGAGGTCTCGCGCTCCTTCTACCTGTCGATCCGGCTGCTGCCCGACGAGCTGCGCGGCTCTGTCGGGCTGGCGTACCTGCTGGCCCGGGCCACGGACACGATCGCGGATACGGCCGCGGCCCTGCCCGACGAACGGCGGCGGCTACTCACCGCCGTGGGCGATGCGATCGCGGCCGGCTGGTCCACGGCAGAGGTCGACCTGCAGGCCTTCATTGCCTCGCAAGGCAACGATGCCGAGCGCAGCCTCATGGAGCGCCTCGACGAACTGCTGGCCGCGCTGCTGCAGCAGGACGCCGCCGACCAGGCCGACATCCGCACCGTGCTCGGCCACATCGTGCGCGGCCAGTTGCTCGACATCGACCGCCCCACCCTGCCCGACGCGAAGGCGCTCGACGAATACACCTACCTGGTCGCGGGCTCGGTCGGCGAGTTCTGGACGGACATCTGCGCGCGGCACGTCCCGCAGTTCGCGACGCTGCCCATGCAGGACATGCGCGCGCTGGGCCGCTCCTTCGGCTGCGGCCTGCAGCTGGTGAACATCCTGCGCGATGCGGGGGAAGACCGCCGGATGGGCCGCTGCTACCTGCCCGGCGACGAGGTGGCCCACTGGGGCGTCGAGGCCGTATGGATGCAGTGGCAGGCGAAAGCCGCCAAGGCCATGTTCGACGGCATCATCTATGCGCAGGCCGTGAACCCCCCGCGCATCCGGGCGGCGGTGGCCCTGCCCGCGCTGATCGGCCGCAGCACGCTGAACCGGTTGCGCAGGGCCGGCCCGCGCGCGCTGCACAAGCGCGTGAAAGTGCCGCGCGCCGAAGTCCATTGGCTGCTGCTGCGCATGGCGTTGGGACGTGCGTCGATCAAGACGCTGCGTCGCGAATGGGAGAATCGCGCCCGATGACGCCACAACAGTACGTCCAGGAGAAGGCGGCCGCGTCGGGCAGCAGCTTCTATTACGCCTTCCTCTTCCTTCCCCCGCCGCGCCGCGCGGCCATCACCGCCTTCTATGCGTTCTGCCGCGAAGTCGACGACGTGGTCGACGAGGTGCATGACCCCGGCATCGCGCGCACCAAGCTCGCGTGGTGGCAGGCCGAGGTGGCCAAGGCCTTCGGGGGCAACCCGTCGCACCCGGTGATGCGCGCGCTGATGCCGTGTGCCGCCGAATTCGGCATCGAGCAGCACCAGCTGCAGTCGGTCATCCAGGGCTGCGAGATGGACCTGGAGCAAAGCCGCTACCTCGACTTCCCCAACCTGCAGCGCTATTGCCACCTCGTGGCCGGCGTGGTCGGCGAAGTCTCCGCGCGCATCTTCGGCCAGACGCAGGCGCAGACCACCGAGTACGCGCACAAGCTGGGGCTGGCGTTCCAGCTCACGAACATCATCCGCGACGTCGGCGAGGACGCGATGCGCGGGCGCATCTACCTGCCGATCAGCGAGCTGCAGCAGTTCGACGTCAAGGCGCACGAGATCACCAACCGGCAGTACTCGGAGCGCTTCGTCGCCTTGATGAAGTTCCAGGCCGAGCGGGCGCACCGCCTCTACGACGAAGCGCTCGCGCTGCTGCCCGGCGCCGATTTCCGTGCGCAGAAGCCCGGCCTGATGATGGCCAGCATCTACCGCACGCTGCTGCGCGAGATCGAGCGCGAGGACTTCAAGGTGCTGCACCAGCGCATCAGCCTCACGCCGGTGCGCAAGCTGTGGCTGGCGTGGAAAGTGCAGGCGCTGGGCCGGCTCAGCTGAGCAGGTCGCACAGCTCCGTCAGGTTCTCCAGCATCGCCTGCGGCTCCTGCTCGTGCGGCCACATCGCGTCGCCGCGGTTGATCCAGGCGGCCTGCATGCCTGCATTGAGCGCCCCCAGCGCATCGAGCGTGGCGTCGTCGCCCACGTGCAGGACGTCGGCCGGTGTCATGTCCAGTGCGCCTGCGGCAGCGTGGAAGATGCGCGGGTCCGGCTTGCCCACGCCGAACTCCCGGGCCGAGATCGCGGCGCGGAACAAGGGCGCGAGGCCGATGCGCTGCAGGTCGGCGTTGCCGTTCGACACGGCAACCAGGGGGAAGCGCGCCGCCAGGAATTCCAGCGCGGGCTTCGCGTCATCGAACAGCGTGACGCGCTGGCGTTCGGCGAAGAAGACATCGAAGGCCTGGTCGGCCATCAGCGGGTTCTCGCCCGCGCGATACAGCGCCAGGCGGATCGACTCGCGGCGCAGCGCGCTCAGGTCGTGCTTCAGCTCGGGTTTGGACACCGCCATGTAGTCGCGGATCTCGCGCAGCGCCCCGGGGCTGGAGAACAGCGCGGCGGCCATCGGGGCGTTTTCCACCAGCCAGTCGTGCAGGGCCTTCTCGGCCCGCTCGATCGTGGGCCAGATGGGCCACAGGGTGTCGTCCAGGTCAATCGAGATGCCCCGGATTTTCGCCACGTCCAACATGGCGGCGAGAATACCTCATGCAAACAGCAATCCTGCTTGCCAACCTTGGCACCCCGGATGAACCCACCCCCGCGGCCGTCCGCCGCTACCTCGCCGAATTCCTGGCCGACCCTCGCGTCGTGGAGATCCCGCGCGCGGTCTGGCTGCCCCTGCTCTACGGTGTGATCCTGCCCTTTCGCGCGTCGAAGTCCGCCGCGAAGTACGCCACGATCTGGACGAAGGACGGCTCGCCGCTGAAGGTGATCACGCAGAAGCAGGCGAAGCGGCTGCAGGGCACGCTCGGCGAGCGCGGCGTGAAGGTCGAGGTGGCGTACGCGATGCGCTACGGCAACCCGTCCATTGCCTCGGTACTGGATGCCTTGAAGAAGGCGGGCGCCGAACGCATCCTCGTACTGAACGCCTATCCGCAGTACTCGGGCACCACCACGGCCAGCGTGATCGATGCGGTGAATGCCTGGACCTCGAAGACGCGCAGCATCCCCGAGCTGCGCTTCGTCAACCGCTACCACGACGACCGCGGCTACATCGAGGCGCTGGCTGCCCGCGTGCAGAAGACATGGCGCGTCGAAGGCAAGCCCGAACACTTCGTGATGAGCTTCCATGGCGTGCCGCAGCGCACGGTGGACCTCGGCGACCCTTATTACCACGAGTGCCTTGCCACGGCGCGTTCGCTCGCGCGCTCGCTGCGGCTGGAGGAAGGCCAGTACACCGTCACGTTCCAGTCGCAGTTCGGCAAGGCGAAGTGGGTCGACCCCGCGACCGAAGCGACGGTACGCGCGCTCGCGAAGAAAGGCGTCAAGCGCCTCGACGTCGTGTGCCCCGGCTTCGTGGCCGACTGCCTCGAGACGCTGGAAGAGATCGCGCAGGAGGTGCGCGATGCCTTCCTCGCCGAGGGCGGCAAGGCGTTCAACTACATACCTTGCGTGAACGACGACGATGCGTGGATCAACGCGCTGGCGGACATCGCCGAGCGCCACATGCAGGGCTGGCCTACGAAGTGACCTTCGCGCCCGCCGGGCGCGCGACCGCATCGTGCTGCTCGATGAATCCGGCAACCAGGCCCAGCTGGTCCGGCACGTTCAGTGCCGGTGCGTGCCCGCAGCCTTCGATCTCGACAACGCGCACCAGGCCAAGGGCACCGGGCCCGCGCGTCATCATTTCATCCGTCGCGTCCTTCAGCACCAGGTCCGACTCGACCCCGCGCAACACGAGGATCGGGCAGCGCACCTCGTCGTAGTGCTGCCACGTCTCGTAATCGTTGGGATGGTCGGTGAACTGCCGCACCATCGCCGGGTCGTAATGCGGCGTCACGCGCCCGTCCGGCAAACGGCGCGTCGACGTTTCGGCCAGCCTGCGCCACTGCGCATCGGACAGCCAGCCGAAGGGCTTGTACACCTGCCGGAAGAAGGCCTCCAGCTCCTGCATCGACCCGAACGCGGGCGGGTTGCCCGCGTACGCGCGGATGCGCGCGAGCGCAGGCTCGGCGAGCCGCGGTGCGTTGTCGTTGAGCACGAGGCTGAGGATGCGGCCCTTCAGCCGCGGCTCGTAGAGGCCCGCCGCGCACACCGTACCGATCGCACCACCCATCGACGTGCCGACCCAGTGCACACGATCCAGGCCCAGGCCATCCAGCAAGTCGGCGGCCAGCCGCGCGTAAAAGGCGAGCGTGTATTCCTTGCCCGGGTCCGGGCTCCACTGGCTGAAGCCGCGCCCGAGCGTGTCCGGGCAGATCACCCGGAAGCCGCGCCCCACCAGCCACTCGGCCAGTTCGTCCATGTCGCGGCCGGTGCGCGCCAGGCCATGCCACGCGATCACCGTGCGCGCGTTGGCGGCGCCCCACTCCGTGTAGTGGATCTCGCGCCCCGCGCAGGTGATGTAGTTGGACGTGAATGACATGGCTCGCGGCTTCCTTCCTCTTGCCCTTACTCCACGCGGATCGACTTGGCGGTCTGGCTGGCGTCGAACACCAGCTTGCCCGGCCACACCGGCCACGTGACGCCCAGCGTGGAATTGTTCGGGTCGCCGTTGCGCGCGAAGGCGCTGATCGTCTGCATCATCGACTGCGACAGCTGCAGGCGGCCCGGCTCGTTGGCGGCGTTGAACCACACCTTGCCGAACAGCGACGGGCCGAACGTGCCGAAGATGAAGGGCAAGTCCGCCGCGTGCACCGCGCCGTAGATGTCGTTCCACGGCGCCGGTTGCTCGTCCCAGTCGAAGCGGTAGTAGTAAACCTCGGCCTGTTTCGCGCGCAGCGCGTTGAGCACGTTGTCCCGGCTGTTCAGGAAGAAGACGCGGTTGAGCGCTTCGGCGCGTGCCGTGAAGCCCGTCGTGGGCGCGTTCACCGGCAGGTACGAGGCGGCGATCCAGTCGTTGATCGTCGTCGACGCGCCCGCGAAGTGGTTGGCGAAGAGCTGCGCATCGGTCGGGATGCGCGCGTTGCCCGTGCCGCCCACCAGCGGCAGGAAGGACGGGAACAGCTTGCCCTCGTCGCGTGTGTTGCCCGCGAGGACCGGGACCTTCACGTAATTGCCGGCGTTGATCGCGCCGATCGGGTCGGCCGCGACCACCGTGCCGTCGGGGATCGGCCCGGAGCCGGCCAGGCCGGCAACCGCGACGCGCGTGAGCAGCTGGCCGAACAGCTGCGCAGGCGTCTTGCTGCGCAGGTAGGTCGCGATCTGCGCGGAGGTTTGCGTCGCGATGTACGTGTTGGCCGTCGCGGCGTCCGTGGCCAGGCCGTCGGCGATCACCAGGCTTTGCAGCAGCGACGTGCCCTGCGCTGCGTACTGCGACGCGGGGCTGAGCGTCGGGATGCTGCCGGTGGGCAGGTTGCTCGCGAGCGAGATGCCGCCGGACAGCGGCACGACACGGTGGAACAGCTTCTGCGGATGCGCCGTCACGAGCGGCGAGGTCTGCAGCGCCCACACGTTGATGGCGCCGGCCGACTGGCCCATGATCGTCACGTTGCCGGCGTTGCCGCCGAACGCCGCCGCGTTCTTGTTGACGAATTCCAGCGAGCGGATGCTGTCGAGCATGGTGAAGTTGCCGGAGTCGGCCACCGCATTGCCGGTCCTCAGCTGCGGCATGCTCAGGAAGCCGAGGATGCCGACGCGGAAGTTCGGCGTCACGACAACCGCATTCGCGGCCTTGGCCAGCGCCGCGCCGTCGTACATCGGGTCGGCCGTGTAGCCGGACACGTTGCTGCCGCCGTGGAAGAACACGATGACCGGCAGGTTGGTGTCGCCGTTCGCCGGGCGCCACACGTTCAGGTACAGGCAGTCCTCGCTGCCGACGGCCTGGTTCAGCGTGGTGCCGATCGTTTCGTCATAGCGGTTGTTCGCGCCGGGGCCGTAGATGCGGCCGTACTGCGAGCACGCGTTGCCGAACGACGTGGTGGTGCGCGTCGTGGTCCACGCTGCCGGCTCCTGCGGGGCCTGCCAGCGCAGCGCGCCGACGGGGGCCTGTGCAAAGGGGATGCCCTTCCACGAGTACGTGCCGGACGTGGTGTCCTCCGCGCCGCGGATCTCGCCGAGGTGGGTGGTGCGCAGCAGCGGGTCACCGCCGCCACCGCCGCCGCCGCAGGCGGCCAGCAGCAGCGGCAAGGCGAGCGCGGCGGCCCAGCCGGCCAGGCGTTTCGTTGCGAGTTTCTTCAACTTCGTCTCCTGTCTTCTAGTTGGCGCGACCCGCGCGCAGGCGTCCCACGATGCCCGTGGGAAAGTAATAAACCGAGAGCACGAACAGCAGGCCCAGCCAGAGCAGCCAGCGGTCGGGGGACAGCAACGCGGCGAGCCACGGCAGCCCGGAAACGGCCTCGCTGCCGAGCTTGAGCAGGTCCTGCAGGTAGCTCTGCGCCACGACGAACAGGCCGGAGCCGATGGCCGCGCCGTAGACCGTGCCCATGCCGCCGATGACGACGATCAGCAGCACGTCCAGCATGATCTCGAACGAGAGCGACGTGTCCGGCCCGTTGTAGCGCAGCCAGATCGCGAGCATCACGCCCGCCATCGTGGCGAACAGCGCCGACAGGATGCTGGAGACCGTGCGGTACACGACCACGCGGTAGCCGATGGCTTCCGCGCGGAACTCGTTCTCGCGGATCGCCTGCAGCACGCGGCCGAACGGCGAGTTGACGATGCGCAGCATGGCGAGGAACAGCACCACCGCCATGACGAACAACAGGTAGTAGCAGAGCAGCCGGCCGTCCAGCGACACGCCGAGGAACTTCTCGCCCCATTCGAAGCTGGGCGACAGCACCTCCGGGACCTTGAACGTGAGGCCGTCCTCGCCGCCCGTGATGTCCGACAGCTGCGAAGCCAGCGTCTGGAATGCGGCGGCCACTGCCAGCGTGATCATGGAGAAGAAGATCGCGCGCACTCGCAGCGAGAACAATCCGATGGCCAGCGCCAGCACGAACGAGATCGCCAGCGCGCACAGCGTGCCGACGACGAGCGCGCCCCACCCCGCCCCCATGCGCGTGGAGGCGATCGCGATGCCGTACGCGCCGATGCCGAAGAACATGGTGTGCGCGAAGCTCACGATGCCGGTGTAGCCGAGCAGCAGGTCGAAACTCGCGACCAGCACCACGAACACCAGCACCTTGGCCGCGACGTTGAGCGCCTTGACGCCCGGGAAGATGAAGGGCGTGAGCAGCAGCGCAAGCAGCACGGCCACGAGCAGCACGGCCAGCAGCCTGTTGCGCGGGAAGTCGTTGGACAGGATGCGGGCCATGAACGCGCCGCGTTTCTTTTCGGGGAGCATGGGCAGCAGGTCTTCCACGGGGGCTTCGGTCGTGGTGCTCATTTCGACAGCGCGTAGACGCCCTGCGGCCGCCACAGCAGGATGGCCATCATGAGCGCGATGTTGGAGAACAGCGCCGCCTTGGGCACCAGGAAGCCGGTGTAGTTGGACATCAGGCCGATCAGCAGCGCGCCAATGAGGGCGCCCGTGGTCGAACCCAGCCCGCCGATGATCAGCACGATGAAGATCAGCACGTTGACCTGCGCACCCATCTGCGGGATGACGCTCTGCTGGTACAGTCCCCACATCACGCCGCCCAGCCCCGCCAGCGCGCTGCCCACGACGAACACGCCGACGAACAGCACCTTGATGCGGTAGCCGAGCGACTCCACCATCTCGCGGTCCTGCACGCCGGCGCGGATCAGCAGGCCGATCTTGGTGCGCGTGAGCGTCCACAGCAGCACGCCGAACACCACCACGCCCACCGTCACCGCGATCAGCCGGTACTTCTCGATGGAGGCCTCGCCGAAGAGCAGCGTGCCGCGCATGCCTTCGGGCAGCGGCAGCGGGATCTGCAGCGGGCCCCAGATCACCTTGATCAGCTCCTCGCCGATGATCATGCCGCCCATCGTGATGAGAATCTGCTTGAGGTGGTTGCCGTAGACCGGGCGCACGATGAAGCGCTCGAACGCGAGGCCGATGGCGCCGGCGACCAGCATCGCGACCACCATCGCCGGCAGCACGGCCATCAGGTTGACGAGGATGCTCTGCGAGCCGGTGTAGTCGCCCATCGCACCGAGCACGCTGGTCGCGACGAAGGCGCCGAGCGCGATGAACACGCCATGGCCGAAGTTCAGCACGTCCATCAGGCCGAACACCAGCGTGAGGCCGGACGCGATGATGAAGATGATCATGCCCATCGCGAGGCCCGCGATGGTGAGCGTGAGCCAGGTGGAGGTCGAGCCGATGAAGGGCAGCACGAGCACCGCGAGCAGCGGCACCAGCGCCATCGGCTTCCAGTCGAAGTCCTTCAGGTTCATATCGCCAGCCCCAGCAGCCTGTGCTGCAGCTCTTCGTCTTCCGCCAGGTCCTTCATCAGGCCCGAGTGCACCACCTGGCCGTTGTCCATCACGGCCACGGTGTCACCGAGGCGCTTGGCGAAGTTGATGTTCTGCTCCACGAGCAGGATGGTCACGCCGCTGCGCTTCAGTTCGCCGAAGGCTTCGATCATGTTGTTGATGATCGCGGGCGCGAGGCCCTTGCTCGGCTCGTCGACGATCAGCAGCTCGCGCTTCTCGACGATGGCGCGCGAGACGGCCAGCATCTGCTTCTGCCCGCCCGAGAGCTTGCCCGCGGGGTGGTTCCAGAACTTCTCGACGGCGGGGAACAGCTGGAAGATCCACTTCAGCCGCTCGCCGTCGATCTGCTCGACGCGCTTGGCGCCGCGCGCGGCCAGCAGCATGTTTTCCTTCACGGTGAGGTCCGCGAAGATGCCCATGTTCTCGGGGACATAGGCGATGTTCAGGCCGGCGATCTGCGGCGTCGGCAAGGCCGTGATGTCCTTGCCGTCGAAGGTGATGCGGCCTTGCGAGGCGCGCCACAGGCCCATGATCGTGCGCAGCGTCGTCGTCTTGCCCGCTCCATTGCGCCCGAGCAGCATCGTGAGCTTGCCGCGCGGCACCGAGAGGTCCACGCCGTGCAGGATGTGATACGCGCCGATGTGCGTGTGCACGCCGGAGAGCGTGAGCAGATCGCCGCTCATGCGGTGGCCTCCTTCGCGACACCGAGGTACGCTTCCTGCACGATCGGTGAGGCAATGACTTCGGCGGGCTCGCCGTCCGCCACCAGCGTGCCGTTGTGCAGCACGATGATGCGGTCGGCCAGCTCCCTCACGACGTCCATCTTGTGTTCCACCAGCAGGATGGTTTTCGACTTGTCCGACTTGAGCTTGCGGATCAGGTTGAGGATGACGGGCGCCTCGGCTGCGTTCATGCCGGCCGTGGGTTCGTCGAACATGAACACCTTGGGCTCCAGCGCCATGAGCAGCGCCACCTCCAGCTTGCGCTGGTCGCCGTGCGGCAGGTTGGCCACGTACTCGTTTTCCTTGTCCTTCATCGCCACCGCTTCGAGGATCTCGTCGGCGCGCTGCGTCAACGCCTTGTGGTCGCTCCACACGCTCCACAGGTTCAGCCCGCGCTTGTGGTCACCGTCCCGCGTCGCCTGCACCGCGAGCCGCACGTTCTCCAGCACCGTCAGGCGCGGGAACAGGTTGGTGAGCTGGAAGGCGCGGCCGAGGCCCGCGCGGGTGCGCTGCGACGCGGAGGCGCCGGACAGGTCGCGCCCGTCGAGCGTGACCGTGCCCTCGCTGGCGCGCAGCTGGCCCGAGATCAGGTTGAAGTAGGTGGTCTTGCCGGCGCCGTTCGGGCCCACGATCGCGGTCAGCGTCCCCGGCTCGAAGGAGCAGGTGACGGCGTTGACCGCGACGTGGCCGCCGAAGCGGATGGTCAAGTCCTTCGTGGCGAGAAGGCTCATGGACGTGTTTATCGCTTCACCTTGATGGGCACGTCCATCTCGTTCGGCTTGATCTCCTTGACGAGATGCAGGTCGGCCATCGCGCCGGGGCGCGCGCCGGGCGCCACGCGGAAGTGGTACATGCTCTGCATGGCCTGGTGGTCCTCCTTGCGGAAGGTCATCATGCCCTTGGGCGTGTCGAAGCTCATGCCCTCCATCGCGGAGATGAGCTTGTCGGTGGCGGTGTCGGCGTTGGTCTTCTTCAACGCGGCGACGACGGCCATCGCGGCGGACATGCCGCCGGCCGTGAAGAAGTCGGGCGGCGACTTGAAGCGCGTGTAGTGGTTGGTCACGAGCCACAGGTTCGGCTGGTTCTTGGAGAAGCCGAAGTAGTAGTAGCTCGCGCCCTCCATGCCGGGGAAGTTGTTGTACGGCACCATGGCCGGCAGGATGTTGCCGCCCGTGGCCACGTCGATGTTGAAACGCTTCTTCAGGTCCTGCTCGGCGAGCTTGGCGAAAGGCGGCGTGGCGCCGGCCCAGATCACCCAGATCACCTTGCGCTGGCCCGGCGCGTCCTTCAGCTTGTCGATGATGCGCTGGAAGCCGGCGGTGAAGTCCGTCGTGTTCTGCGGCAGGTATTCCTCGTGGATGATCTTCGCCTTCTTCACGGCGTCCTTGAACGCCTTGACGCCGTCGCGGCCGAACGCGTAGTCCTGGCCCAGCGTGGCGATCACGGTGCCGGGCTGGTCCACGGCCGTCGCGTTGGAGATGGCGTCCTGCGAGCTGCTGCGGCCCGTGCGGAAGATGTACTTGTTCCAGCGCTCGCCGGTGATGGAGTCGGCCACGGCCGGCTCCACCAGCAGCACCTTCTTGTATTCCTCGGCCACCGGCAGCATCGCGAGCGCAACGCCGGAGGACGTGGGGCCGATCGCGAGGTCGACCTTGTCGTCGGCATAGGCCTGCTGCAGCAGCGACTTGCCGAGGTCCGGCTTGCCCTGGTCGTCCTTCTCGATCACGACGATCTTGCGGCCGCTGACTGTCATCGTGCCGTTGGTGGCGTATTCCAGGCCCATCATCAGGCCCGTCTGGGTCTGCTTGCCGTAGGCCTCGAGCGGGCCGGTGCGGCTGTAGATGTGGGCGATGCGGATGTCCTTGCCGGCCTGGGCGAAGGCCAGCGGCGAAGCGAGCGCGGTAACTGTCAGCGCGGCGAGCGCGCACAGGGTGCGGCGAAACATGGGGCTTTGTCTCCTATGGGGTGCGGAACTGCACAGCCACCTTGCACGGGCCATGCCAGTGCGTAACTCGTTGTTTCCAAAGGAGATCGGCCGGCGCGGACCGGACAAATGTCTGGATTTCAGACAGAGGCCGGTGTCTTAAATCTGGACAGATGTCTGGTTTTCAGACAACTCATCGAGGCGCTCGTAGAGCTTGGCGCGGGAGATTCCCAGCAGCCTGGCGGCCGCCACCTTGTTGCCGCTCGTGGCCGCGAGCGCCGACTGGATGGCCGCGCGTTCGAGCTCGGCGACCTGTTCGCCAAGCGGGCGCAGCGCGGAGGAAGACGCCGCGAGCGTCGACGCGGCCGCAGCCGGAACGGCGAGTTGCTCGATGCCCGACTCGCGCAGCACCGTCGCCACGTCCTGCGCCTCCAGCGTCGGCGAGTCGCTGCGCATCGCGGCCTGCTCCAGCACGTTGCGCAGCTCGCGCGTGTTGCCGCGCCACGCCTGCGCCGCGAGCAGTTCCATCGCGGCGGGCGTCACTTCGAACGGGCCCGAGCCACTGCGCAGCGCAATGTCTTCGGCGAGCACTTCCACCAATGCGGGTATGTCCGCGCGCCGCTCGCGCAGCGGCGGCACGCGGATCGGCAGTACGTTGAGGCGGTAATACAGGTCCTCGCGGAACTTGCCGTCGCGCACCAGCGCCGCGAGGTCGCGCGAGGTTGCTGCGATGACTCGCGCATCGAAACGGATCACCTTGTTCGAGCCGAGCGGCTCGATCTCGCCCTCCTGCAGGGCGCGCAGCAGCTTGGCCTGAAGCGCCTGCGGCATGTCGCCGATCTCGTCGAGGAACAGCGTGCCGCCATCGGCCAGCTTGAACTTGCCGTCGCGGCCCTTGCGGTCGGCGCCCGTGTACGCGCCGGGCGCCACGCCGAAGAACTCGGCTTCCAGCAGCGTGTCGGGCACGGCCGCGATGTTCACGCTGACCAGCGGGCCGTTCGCGCGCGACGACGCCGCGTGGATCGCATGCGCGAGCAGTTCCTTGCCGGTGCCCGTTTCACCGAGCAGCAGCACCGGGCTCGACGACATGGCTGCACGGCGCGCCTGCCGCTTCACTTCCGTCGCTGCCGGGCTCACGCCGACGAAACTCGCCAGCGTGTACTTGTTGCGCCGCTGCGTGGCGAGCTCCCGCCGCGCGTCGTCCAGCTCGCGGTTGAGCGCGGCGAACTTCTGGATCAGTGGCTGCAGCGTCGTCTCCGGGTGGTCGAACAGCACGATGCCCAGCGCGCCGATCACCTCGCCTTTCTCGTCACGCAGCGGGATGCGGCTGACCACGAACGTACCCGCCTTGTTGGACAGCAGGTCGATGAGGATCGGCTTGCCGGTGCGGATCACGCGGTCCATCTGCGTGTTCTGCACCACCTCGGCGACCGGGTGGCCGACGAAGTCCTCCTCGCGCTCGTAGCCCAGCGCGGGCAGGTAGCGCTTGTACTGGTCGTTGATCCACACGACCCGCGCTTCGCGGTCGACGAGCATCATCCCCTCGCTGGCGTTGGCGAAGAGGTCGAACATGGACCGCGCCGCCAGCGCGAGGATGCGCTGGCCATCCAGCGGCAGGGGGCTCGAGGGCGTCATCCGCCCATCGTACTCAACCTACCGCCATCTCGCGCCGCGCGGAAACCCTGCGGATGACCCGCGGCACCACCAGCACGGCCACGATGATCACGATCAGCACGATCGACGCCGGCCGCTCGAGGAAGATGCCCCACTTGCCCTCGCCGATCGACAGCGCGTTGCGCATCTGCGCTTCGGCGAGCGGCCCGAGGATCATGCCGACCACCACCGGCGCCGTCGGGAAGTCGAAGCGGCGCATCAGCACGCCGATGAGGCCGATGCCCCACAGCAGCACCAGGTCGAAGGCGCTCTGGCGCATGCCGTAGGCACCCACGGTGGCGAAGATCAGGATGCCCGCATAGAGCTGCGGCTTGGGGATCTTGAGCAGCTGCACCCACAGCTTGACCATCGGCAGGTTCAGGATCAGCAGCATCACGTTGCCGATGTACAGCGACGCGATCAGCGCCCACACCAGCGCGGCCGACGTCGTGAACAGCTGCGGCCCCGGCTGGATGCCGTAGTTCTGGAACGCGCCCAGCAGGATGGCAGTGGTGTTGGACGTGGGGATGCCCAGCGTCAGCAGCGGGATAAGGGCCGTGGTGACCGTTGCGTTGTTCGCGGCCTCGGGGCCCGCCACGCCTTCGATCGCGCCGACCGTGCCGAACTCCGCCTTGTACTCGGGCTTGGCAATCTTCTTCTCCACCGCATAGCTCAGGAATGTCGGGATCTCGGTGCCGCCCGCCGGGATGCAGCCGAACGGTGCGCCGATGAACGTCGCGCGGATCCATGCGCCGATGGAGCGCTTCCACTCCACGGCCGTCATGTAGACCTTGCTCATCGGGTTCTGCGTCTCGACCTCCTTGCCCTCGTACAGCGCGAAGTACAGCACCTCCGCCACCGCGAACAGGCCCACGGCCACCAGCACGATCTCGATGCCGTCCAGGAACTCGGGGATGCCACCGGTGTAGCGCGGCGTGCCCGTGATCTGGTCCAGGCCGATCAGGCCCACGGCCAGCCCGATGAAGAGCGACGTCATGCCGCGCACCGTGCTCTTGCCCAGCACCGCGCTCACGGTGGTGAAGGCCAGCACCATCAGCAGGAAATATTCCGGCGGGCCGAGCTTCACCGCGAGGTCCGCCACCGTGGGCGCGAACAGCGTGACGATGACCGTCGCGATCGTGCCCGCCACGAACGAGCCGATGGCCGCCGTTGCGAGCGCCGCGCCCGCGCGGCCGTTCTTGGCCATCTTGTTGCCTTCCATGGCCGTCACCATGGAGGCTGTCTCGCCCGGCGTGTTCAGCAGGATGGACGTGGTGGAGCCGCCGTACATCGCGCCGTAATAGATGCCCGCGAAGAAGATCATCGAGGCGGTGATGTCCACCTTCGAGGTGATCGGCAGCAGCATCGCCACCGCCACGGCCGGGCCGATGCCGGGCAGCACGCCGACGGCCGTGCCGAGCACGCAGCCGACGAAGGCCCACAGCAGGTTGACGGGCGAGATCGCCGTGGCGAAGCCCTGCATGAGTGCGTCGAAGATTTCCATGCTTCAGATCCAGCCGGAGTTGGTGAGCCCGGGCAAGTTGATCGCCAGGAATTGCGTGAACATCCAGTACACCGGCGCGGCGATCGCGAAGCCGGTGAACACGTCGATGCCGAGCGTGCGCGCGGACATCACGCCCGCCTGCCCCTGCGAGCGGCGCAGGCCCTGCACGGCGAGCAGGTAGCACAGCGTGCACGCGAGGATAAAGCCGATGGTGGTGATCAGTGCCGCGTTGGCCAGCAGGCCCGCGGACACCCACACGAGGCCGGGCCACCAGCCGCTTGCGGCGCCGCTCGGCTCGTCCAGCTCGCGGAAGCCCCCGGTGCGCGCCTCGAACACGATGAAGCCGCCGCAGATGACGAGGACGATGGAGACCACCCAGGGCAGGAAGTTGGGCCCGACGCCGGCATAGCCCGCCTCGGACTTGATCGTCACTGCGCCGGCCGCCATCGCGAGCCCCAGCAGCACGACGCCAGCGCCGACCAGCGTCTGCGTGAGCGGCACCTGTTTGTCTTCTGTCATCCTCTTCTCCTCGTTCACCCTCGAAAAAACGCCCCGGCTGGCGGGGCGCATTACTTCTGGCCGGAACGGCTCAGACCATGCCGGACTTCACCATCGTGGCGCGCAGGCTCGCGAACTCGTCGTCCACGAACTTGTCGAAGGCCTCGCCGGTGAGCAGCGCGGGCGTCCAGTCGTTCTTCTCGAGCGCCTCCTGCCACGACTTGGTCTTCGTGGCCGCGACGACCATGTCGGTCAGCGCCTTGCGCTGCGCCGGCGTGATGCCGGGCGCGCCATATACGCCGCGCCAGTTGCCGATCACCACGTCGATGCCCTGCTCCTTGAGCGTGGGCACGTTGTTCAGGCGCTTCTCGGAGGTCACCGCGATCGGCTTCATCTTGCCCGCCTTGATGTACTCGGCGAACTCGCTGAAGCCGCTGCCGCCCACCGTGACGTTGCCGCCCAGGATGGCCGCCGTGGCCTCGCCGCCCCCACGGAACGCGACGTAGTTGATCTTGGACGGGTCGACGCCGACCTTCTGCGCGATCATCGCCGCGGCGATGTGCTCGGTGGAGCCGCGCGAGCCGCCGCCCCACTTGACGCTGCCGGGGTCCTTCTTCAGCTGGGCCACCACGTCGGCCATCGTCTTGAACGGCGAGTTGGCGGGCAGCACGAAAACGTTGTACTCGCTCGTCAGGCGGGCGATGGGCGTGCAGGTGGACAGGTTCACCGGCGGCTTGCCGGTGATGATGCCGCCCAGCATCACGGCGCCCATCACCATGAGGGCGTTCGGGTCGCCCTTGCTGCCCGGCACGAACTGCGCGAGGCCGAGCGCGCCGGCGGCGCCGCCCTTGTTCTCGTACTGCACGCTGTCGGCCACCTTGGCGTCCTGCAGCGCCTTGCCCAGCGCACGGCCGGTCGTGTCCCAACCGCCGCCCGGGTTGGCGGGGATCATCATCTTGAGGTTGGCGCCGGCGCGGGCCGACAGGGGCAGTGCCCCGGCGGCGGCGAGGGCCGCGAGGGTCTTGAGGAAGTCGCTTCTGCGCATTGTTGTGTCTCCTTGGGGCGAGGATCGATGGGAACCCGGATCATCGGCCGGTTTGCTGTCAAACCGCTGTCCGGAGGGCATCCGCGAAGGTACTACAGTTGCAGCCCATGCGGGTACTCCTGGTCGAGGACGACGCCACGATGCGCAACACGCTGGAGCGAGCGCTCTCGCGGCGGGGCATGCAGCTGACGCTTTGCGAGGATGGCGCGCGCGCGGTCGAGCTGTGGAAGTCGTCCTCGCCCGAAGTGGTGCTGCTGGACCTGAGCCTGCCCGGGCTGGACGGCCTCGACGTGCTCGCGCAGGCGCGCAAGGCGGGGTTGAAGACTCCCGTACTCATCCTGACCGCGCGCGGCACCGTCGGCGACCGCATCCTCGGCCTGAACACCGGCGCCGACGACTACCTGCCCAAGCCCTTCGACCTCGACGAGCTGGAGGCGCGGGTGCGCGCGCTCGGCCGGCGCACGCCGCCTGCTTCGGGCGAGCCCGCGGCGCGGGACACGGGCGCCATCGAGATCGGCGAGCTGCGCTACGAAAAAGAGAGCGGCGCGGTGTACCACGGCAGCGAAGTGCTGGAGCTCACGCCGCGCGAGCTGGCGATGATGCAGACGCTGATGGCGCGGCCGGGGCATGCGGTGACCAAGGAGCGGCTCTTCGAAGTGGTGTTCGCGGGCGAGCACGACGTGCAGTACGAAGCCGTGGAGGTGGTGGCCTACCGGCTGCGCAAGAAGCTCGCGAACACCGGTGTCTCGCTGGTCACGTTGCGCGGGCTGGGCTACCTGTTGAAAGCATGAGTTCGGGCGGGATGTCGCTGCGCCGGAGGCTGCTGCTCGGCATCCTGTTGCCGGTGGTGGTGTTCATTGCGCTGAACGGCTACAGCCTCTACACGCGCGCACTCGCGGCCGCCAACACGGCTTACGACCGCACCCTGCTCGCGTCGGCCAAGGTGATCGGCGAGCAGCTCGACGTCTCCGGCTACGACGAGAAGGCGAAGTTGCGGGCCACGGTGCCCTACTCCGCGCTCGAAGCCTTCGAGGCTGACAACCGCAGCCGCATGGTCTATCGCGTGTCGCACCTCAACGGCGAGCTGGTGTCCGGCTACGGCGAGCTGCCCTTCTGGCACGGCACGTTGCCGCAGCGGGGGCCGTATGCGGCGCTGGTGGACTTCTACGACGACACCTATGCCGGTGCCGAGGTGCGCGTGGCGGTGCTGCTGCAACCTGTCGCGAGCTCCGTGGGCCGCGGGATGGCGGTGGTGCAGGTGGCCGAGACGCTGGAGCTGCGCCGCACGCTCGCGCGACAGATCCTGCTCGACACGCTGCTGCGGCAGGCGGGGCTCGTGATCGTGATCGCGGTGGTGGTCGTGATCGTCGTGCAGCGCACGACGCGCCCCGTGCGCCAGCTCAGCGCGGAGCTGCAGGCGCGGCCCGAAGGCGACCTCACGCCGATTTCCACCGCGGGTGCACCCCGCGAGCTGGTGCCGCTGCTCGATGCGACGAACGACGTGATGACGCGGCTGGCGATGCTGCTGGAAAACCAGAAGCGCTTCGTGCGCGACACCTCGCACCAGCTGCGCACGCCGCTCGCGGTGCTGAAGGTGCAGGTGCAGTCGGCGCTGCGCGGCGACGTCGGCCCGCAGCAGGCGCTGGCCGAGATCAACGACACGGTCGAGCGCGCGACGGTCCTGGCCAACCAGATGCTGTCGCTGGCGAAGGTGGAGCAGCTCAGGCAGCTGGCCGAGCCGCACCAGGCGGACCTTGCCGAGGCCGTGCGCGCGATGGCTCTGGAGCTGTCCCCGCTGATCGCCGAAAAGGAGCTCGACTTCGAGATCGAGACGATGCCCGCGGTTGTCGACGCGCACGAATGGATGCTGCGCGAGCTCAGCCGCAACCTGCTGCACAACGCGATCAAGCACACGCCGCCCGGTGGGTCGCTCAGCGTGCGCGTGCAGGCCGACCGCAACTCGGTCGCGCTGACGGTGGCGGACAGCGGGCCCGGGATCCCCGCCGAGCTCCAGTCGCGGCTCTTCCAGCCGTTCTCGCCCGGGGACCCGCGCACCGGCTCCGGGCTCGGCCTGGCCATCTGCAACGAGATCGTGCGCACGCTCGGCGGCACGCTCACCCCCGAAAACCGCAGCGAACACGGCCGCGTGCTGGGCCTCGATGCCACGGTGCGGCTGCCGCTGGCGCAAAATCACGCGTGATGGATGGTTTGAGGATCGACAAATGGCTGTGGGCGGCCCGCTTCTACAAGACACGCGGGCTGGCCACCGAGGAAATCGGCAAGGGCCGCGTGGAAGTGAACGGGCAGGAAGTGAAGCCCGCGCGCGAGGTGAAGGTCGGCGACACCGTGACGGTGCGCCGCGAAGGCCTGAAGCGCACGGTCGTCGTCAAGAGCCTGTCGAACATGCGCGGGCCGGCGCCGGTGGCACAGCAGCTCTATGAGGAAACCGCGGAGAGCCTCGCCGAACGCGAGAAGGCCGCGCAGCAGCGCCGTTATGCGCCCGAGCCCGCGAACACGATCGAGCATGGGCGCCCGACCAAGCGCGAGCGCCGCGACCTCGACGACTGGGGCGGGCGCTGGAGCGCCTCGCTGGACGACGACTAGGCGGCGGCCAGGGCCGCGCGGCCACGCAGCCGCCTGCCCTGCATCACCCACACCCCCAGCGCGATGAGCGCGGCCGGCACGAACACCCAGTGCTCCGACGGCCGCGCCGGGTTGGGCAGCTTCAGCTCCACGATCTTGTAGCCCTGCTCCACGCCGAGCTTGCGCGCGCGGCTGCCGAACTTCACCTGCGCCACTTCCAGCTGCCCGCCCAGCTGCGACAGCGTGACGCCCGCGTCGCGCAGCCGCTCGCGCCCGTTGGCGCCCTTGCCCATGGGCAGGGCCACGGTCTTCGTGAGCGCCTTGCCGTTGAGGTCCTCGCCGGCGATGCCGACGACCAGCCAGTCGTCCTCGCGCAGCGTGTCGGCGATCTTGTAGACGTCGGTGGCGGGCGCGGAAACGTACTTGGGATAGAAGTGGTCCACCACCCAGTCCGGCCGGAAGAACATGAACGTGGCCACGAGCAGCAAACCCACTTCGAGCCACGTGCACGCCGTGCGGAACCAGCGCATCGTGGCCGCCGCGAACAGCAGCGAAGCGACCACGCCGCTGATGCAGACCATCACCACCTGTACCCACGACCCGAGCCCGATCAGCAGCAGCTGCGGGTTGAAGATGAACACGAAGGGCAGCACCGTGGTGCGCAGGCTGTACCACGTGGCCTGCCAGCCGGTGGCGTTGGGGTCGTCGCCGGAGATCGCCGCGGCCGCATAGGACGCCAGGCCCACCGGCGGCGTCACGTCCGCGAGGATGCCGAAGTAGAAGACGAACATGTGCACCGCGACCAGCGGGATGACGAGCCCGTTGCGCGCGCCCAGCTCCACGATCACCGGCGCCATCAGCGTGGCGACGAGGATGTAGTTGGCCGTGGTGGGCACGCCCGCGCCGATCAGCAGGCAGACGAACGCGGTCAGCACCAGCATCACCAGCACGTTGCCGGCCGAGACCGCCTCGACGAAGTCGGTCATCATCAGCCCCATCCCGGTGAGCGTGATGACGCCGACGATGAGGCCGGCGCTCGCGCACGCCACGCCGATGCCGATCATGTTGCGCGCGCCGAGCACGAGGCCCTTCCACAAGTCGGCGAAGCCCTGGCGCAGCGACGACGCCGCCGAAGAGGCCACGCCGCCCGGCCGGAACACCGACAGCATGAAGGGCTGCATCACCACCATCGCCATCGTGGTCACCGTCGCCCAGAAGGCCGACAGGCCCGGCGACAGCTCCTCCACCATCAGCGCCCACAGGAGCACGACGATCGGGATGAAGAAGTGCAGCCCCGCGCGCACCGTCGGCCAGGTCTCGGGCAGCTTCACGTGCGGCGCGGTGGGGTCGTCGATCGGCACGTCGGGGTAGCGCGACGAGTACGCCATCAGGCCGACGTACGCAAGCACGCCCACCACCGCCAGCACCCAGCCGGCCGAGTCGCCGGCGATCTGCTGGATGCCGGAAACCAGGTACCAGATGGCCGCGCAGACGACCGCCGTGCCGCTGAAGCCCAGTGCCCAGCCCAGCAAGCGCTCGCGCATCGTCGGGTGGCGGTCGCGCTCCAGCGGCTTCAGGTCGTACTTCAACGCCTCGAGGTGCACGATGTAGAACAGCGCGATGTACGAGATGATCGCCGGCAGGGCCGCGTGCTTGATGATCTCGGAGTAAGGGATGCCGACGTACTCCACCATCAGGAAGGCCGCCGCGCCCATCACCGGCGGCATGATCTGGCCGTTGATGGAGGACGCCGCTTCGATCGCACCCGCCTTGACGCCGGAATAGCCCGTGCGCTTCATCAGCGGGATCGTGAAGATGCCGCCCGACACGACGTTCGACACCGACGAGCCCGACACCACGCCATTGAGCGCCGAGGACACCACGGCCACCTTGGCCGGCCCGCCGCGCAAGTGCCCCAGCAACGCCAGCGACACCTGCAGCATGTAGTTGCCCGCGCCCGCGATGTCCAGGAGCGTGCCGAACAGCACGAACAGGAAGATGAACTGCACCGACACGCCCAGCGCCACGCCGTACACGCCCTCGGTGGTGAGCCACATGTGCGAGATGAAGCGCTGCACCGACGCGCCGCGGTGCTGGAGCACCTCCGGCATGTAGGGCCCGAGGAACACGAAGGCCATGAACAGGCCCGTGGTGACGAGCATGCCGAAGCCCATCGAGCGCCGCGTCGCCTCCAGCATGATCAGCACGCCGGTGGCGCCGACCACCACGTCCATCGTCGTCGGGGACCCCGGCCGCGTCGCCAGCTCCTTGTAGAACAGGAACAGGTACGCGGCGCAGAACGCGCCGACGAAGGCCAGCAGCCAGTCGGACCACGGCACCTGCGTGCGCGACGACGTGGCCCGCGCCGGGAACACGCAGAAGCCGAGGAACACCGCGAACGCGAGGTGGATCGCGCGCGCCTCGGTGTCGTTGAGGATGCCGAAGCCGAAGGTGAACGGCAGCGGCGACGCGTACCAGACCTGGAACAGCGACCAGGCGCCCGCGAGGATGGCGAGCGCCTTGCCGACCCACCCCGCGGGCTCGCGCCCGCCGAGGTCGGCCTCCTTGACCAGCTGGTTCAGTTCTTCGGTGGAATGCTGCTCCAGCTGCGTCATGTCCGGCGCGCCTTACTTGATCCAGCCCTTCTCGCGGTAGTACCGCGCGGCCCCTTCGTGCAGCGGTGCGGACAGGCCGTCCTTCACCATGTTCTGCGGGTTCAGGTGCGCGAGCGCCGGGTGCAGCTTCTTGAACTCGTCGAAGTTGTCGAAGACGGCCTTGACCACCTGGTACACGGTGTCGGCAGGCGCCTTGGACGAAGCGACCACGGTGGCCAGCACGCCGTACGTCGTGGCGCCCTCGGGGTTGTTCGGGTACAGGCCGCCGGGGATCGTGGCCTTCGCGTAGTAAGGCTTCTCGGCGAGCAGCTTGTCGACAGCGGGGCCGGTGATCGACACGAGCTTGGCGCCGCAGGACGTGGTGGGGTCCTGGATGTTGGCGCTGGGGTGGCCCACGCCGTAGTAGAAGCCGTCGATCTTGGCGTCGCACAGCGCGGGGCCGTGCTCGTCGGCCTTCAGTTCGGCGGCCAGCGAGAAGTCGCTCATCTTCCAGCCCATCGCGGCCATCAGCTCCTCCATCGACGCGCGCGTGCCCGAGCCGGGGTTGCCGATGTTGAAGCGCTTGCCCTTCAGGTCGTTGAGCGACTTCGCGTTCAGCTCCTTGCGCGCGAGCACCGTGAACGGCTCGGGGTGCACGGAGAACACGGCGCGCAGGTCGCCGTAAGCGCCGCCGTCCTTGAACTGGCCCTGGCCCTTGGCCGCGTTGTACTGCACGTCCGACTGCGCGAAGCCGAGGTCCAGCTCGCCCGCCTTGATCGTGTTGACGTTGAACACCGAGCCGCCGGTGGACTCCACGGAGCAGCGGATGCCGTGCTTGGCACGGTCCTTGTTGACGAGGCGGCAGATCGCGCCGCCCGCGGCGTAGTACACGCCCGTGACGCCGCCGGTGCCGATGGTGATGAACTTCTGCTGCGCGTGGGCCGCGGGGCTCGCGAACAGCGCGGCGGCCGTGGCGACGGCGCCCAGCAGGGGCGCGAAGGACTTCAGGTGCATGGCGACTCCTTGGGAACAGCTCAGGTTTGGGCCACCGCGGCGTCGATCGCGCCCTGCAGGCGCTCGACCGCCAGCCGCAGCTCGGTTTCGCCGGCGACGAAGGGCGGCGCCAGCAAGACGTGATCACCATAACGACCGTCCACCGTGCCGCCCATCGGGTAAACCATCAAGCCCTCGGCCATCGCGCGCGACTTCACCTTCGCGTGCAGCTTGCGCGCCGGATCGAAGGGCCGCTTCGAAGCACGGTCCTCGACGAGCTCCACGGCCCAGAACAGGCCGCGGCCGCGGATGTCGCCCACATGCACACGCGAGTCGAATGCCTCGTGAAGCATGGCCTCGAACTTCGCGCCGAGCTCGCGCACGCGCGCGAGCAGGCCGTCGCGTTCGATCACCTTCTGCACGGCCAGTGCAGCCGCGCATGCGACAGGATGGCCGAGGTAGGTGTGGCCGTGCTGGAAGAAGCCCGAGCCGCGCGTCATGGCGTCGACGATTCGCTGCTGCGCGAGCACGGCCCCGATGGGCTGGTAGCCGCCGCCGAGGCCCTTGGCCACCACCAGCAGGTCGGGCGCGATGCCCTCCTGCTCGCAGGCATGCAGCGTGCCGGTGCGGCCCATGCCGCACATCACCTCGTCGAGGATCAGCAGCACGCCATGGCGGTCGCACACCTCGCGCACGGCCTTGAAGTAGCCGGGCACGGGGGTGATGACGCCGGCCGTGGCACCGCCCACGGTTTCGGCGACGAAGGCGATCACCTTGTCACGGCCGACCCGTTCGATCGCCGCTTCGAGTTCGTTTGCGAGCCGCTGCCCGTACTGCTGCGGCGTTTCGCCTTCGCGCTGCTCGCGGTACGGGTAGCACGGCGACACGTGGGTTGCATCGATCAGGATCGGCGCGAACGGCTCGCGCCGCCACGCGTTGCCGCCGACCGCAAGCGCGCCGAGCGTGTTGCCGTGGTAGCTCTGGCGGCGCGCGATGAAGTGGGTGCGCTGTGGCTCGCCTTTTTCCAGGAAGTACTGCCTCGCCATCTTGAGCGCGGCCTCGACGGCTTCCGAGCCGCCGCTGACGAAGTAGACGTGGCTGGTCCCGGCCGGCGCGGTGGCGACGAGGCGCGCGGCGAGTTCCTCGGCGACGTCGGTCGTGAAGAAGCCCGTGTGCGCGTACGCGAGCTTGTCGATCTGCGCATGCATCGCGGCGATGACGTCGGGGTGGCCGTGCCCGAGGCACGACACCGCGGCACCGCCGCTCGCGTCGAGGTAGCGCCGGCCTTCGCTGTCGGTGATCCACATGCCCTGCCCGGCGACGGCGGTGGGCGGCAGGTGGTGGAGGTGGCGGTGGATGACCTGGGTGTTGGGCATGGGGTACTCTAATGTCCCTCGCTCCAAAACGACAAGGAGGTCTTCATGGCTTTCTCGCACTGGGTTGCCGCGTTCGCAGCCACGCTCGCCCTCTCGGCGCATGCGCAGCAAACTTTCCGCATCGGCACCGGCGACGCCGCCGGCACCTACCACCCCCTCGGCGGCATGATCGCCAATGCCGTGTCGCAGCCGGGCAGGATCAAGGCGGCCGCGCAAACGAGCACGGGGTCGCTCGCCAACGTGAGTGCCGTCGCCAGCGGCGCGGTCGAGGCGGGGTTCGCGCAATCCGACGTTGCAGCGTGGGCCTACAACGGCACGGGCGCGTTCGAAGGCAAGCCGAAGGTGAGCGACCTGCGCATGATCGCGAACCTGTACCCGGAAAGCATCCACATCGTGGTCAAGCGCGGCTCGCCGATCCGCAGCGTGACGGACCTCAAGGGCAAGCGCGTCGCGCTCGACGAAGCCGGCTCCGGCACGCTGATCAATGCGCGCATGGTGCTCGCCGCGTACGGCTTGAACGTGAACGACATCAAGGCCGAATACATCGGCCCGCGCGCCGCGGGCGACAAGCTCAAGGCCGGCAACCTCGATGCGTTCTTCTTCGTCGGCGGTGCGCCGGCCGGCGTGATCGACGACCTCGCCACGTCGGGCCCCGGCATCGACCTCGTGCCGATCTCCGGCGCACCGGCCGACCAGCTGCGCGGCAAGAGCGCTTGGTTCACCGCCGACACCATTCTCGGCGGCATGTACAAGGACGTGCCGACCGTGGAGACGCTCGCCGTCGGCGCGCAGCTCGTGACCAGCGCGAAAGTCGATGCCGAGACGGTGTACCAGGTGACGAAGGCGCTCTACGGCGCCGCCGCGCAGAAGGCCCTGCAATCGAGCCACGCGAAGGGGAAGTACATGACGCCGGAGAACGCGGTCAAGGGCGTTGGCATCCCCTTCCACCCCGGCGCCGAGCGCTTCTACAAGGAAGCGGGCGTCCTCAGGAAATGATTGTCGGCTGCGTCCGACAAAGTGTGGCGTGCGCTGCTGTCACATCCATGCCACGTGCATGCGGATACTGCGGCCCATGCTGTCACATAACAAGTCGAACACCGAGACGCGGACCATGTCCATGCTGCAACGCATCCCCGTCATCCTCGCCGTCACGGCGGCCTCGTACGGGCTCACGCTGAACGTGCAGTCGCCGCCGCAGAAGGCGAGCGCGCAGCAGCAGGCCACGCGCCGGTAAGCAACAGGGACCCTCGAAAGCAAGAAGCCCGCCGAAAGGCGGGCTTCTTCTTTGTACTTGGCGGAGCGACAGGGATTCGAACCCTGGATGCAGGTTTTTGCCCGCATACTCCCTTAGCAGGGGAGCACCTTCGGCCTCTCGGTCACCGCTCCAAAGTGCCGCAATTATGCCTGATCGAGGTCGAAGGCGCGGTGCAGCGCGCGCACGGCGAGCTCCATGTACTTCTCGTCGATGACCACGGAGGTCTTGATCTCGCTGGTGGAGATCATCTGGATGTTGATGCCCTCCTCGGCCAGCGAGCGGAACATCTTGCTCGCGATGCCCACGTGGCTGCGCATGCCGATGCCGACGATGGACACCTTGCAGATGCGCGTGTCGCCCTCCAGCCGGTCCGTGCCCAGCGTGGGCAGCACCTTGCCCTTGAGCACGTCGAGCGTGCGGGCGTAGTCGTTGCGGTGGACCGTGAAGCTGAAGTCCGTCTTGCCGTCGTGGCTGACGTTCTGGATGATCACGTCCACCTCGATGTTGGCGTCGGCAATGGCGCCCAGGATCTGGAACGCGATGCCGGGCTTGTCGGGCACGCCCAGGATGGACACCTTGGCCTCGTCGCGGTTGAAAGCGATGCCGGATACGACGGCTTGTTCCATTTTCTCGTCTTCCTCGAAAGTGATCAGGGTGCCGGAGGCCGCTTCCTCCTCGATCGGGATGTCCCACGGCGTGAAGCTCGACAGCACGCGCAGCGGCACCCGGTACTTGCCCGCGAACTCCACGCTGCGGATCTGCAGCACCTTGGAGCCCATCGACGCCATCTCGAGCATCTCCTCGAAGCTCACGGTGGACAGGCGCCTGGCCTCGGGCACGACGCGCGGGTCGGTGGTGTAGACGCCGTCGACGTCGGTGTAGATGAGGCACTCGTCGGCCTTCAGCGCAGCCGCCACGGCCACCGCCGAGGTGTCGCTGCCGCCGCGGCCGAGCGTGGTGATGTGGCCCTTCTCGTCGATGCCCTGGAAGCCGGTGATGATGACCACCTTGCCCTGGGCGAGGTCGGCGCGCACCTTCTTGTCCTCGATCGACTCGATGCGGGCCTTGGTGTACGCGCTGTTCGTGCGGACCGGCACCTGCCAGCCGGCGTAGCTGATCGCGTCGCAGCCTTCGGCCTGCAGGGCGATGGCCAGCAGGCCCACCGACACCTGCTCGCCGGTGGAGGCCAGCATGTCCAGCTCGCGGTGCGTGCGCTCGTCGGGCTTGGCGGGCGCGAGTTCCTTCGCGAGGCCGAGCAGGCGGTTGGTTTCGCCGCTCATCGCGCTGGGCACCACCACGAGCTGGTGGCCGGCGCGCACCCACTTGGCGACGCGCTTGGCGACGTTGCGGATGCGCTCGGTCGAGCCCATCGACGTGCCGCCGTATTTGTGAACGATCAATGCCATGGAGACGGGGGTTGGATGCGCGAGGTGCCTCGCGCTTTGCCGCGCGCGACCTGCGCACGGAACGCGGGATTATAAAGCGCGGTGCGGGTTACCCCTTAGAACCTCACTGCAGCGTGTTCGGCTGCGTGGTGGCTTCGGACTGCGCCGTGCGCTGGTCCGCGTCGAGCGTGGACATCAGCTTCATCAGGTCCGAGTTCAATTCCTCCGAAGGCGGCCCGGCCCACGTGCCCGCCGCGGGCAGCTGCGGGCACGCCGTGTCGTCCTCGGGCGCGAATTGCCACATGAGCCCGAGCAGCCACCGCTCGGCGGCGGGGTCGAACAGCTGCACTTCGCCGAGCAGCGCATCCTGCAGCGCCACGCAGTGGTTCGGCAAGCGCGCGTCCCAGTGGCGGATGGTGAGGCGCCAGTAGAGGCCGGGCGTGCCGCGCCGCGACATCGCGGCGAGCGCCTCGCCCACGATCCACTCAGCAGGGATGCCATGGCGCTTGAGCACGTCGCGCAGCACCATGCGCAGCATCTCCTTGCGGGTGGCGTGCGGGTTCGCACGGGGCGGTTTCGAGGGATGGCCCTGGCTGGCCGCGAACTGCGAATTGCCCGAATCGAGCACGGACGCATCTTCCTGTTCCAGCACGGCACCCTGCTTGCGAAACAGCTGCGAAAGGAAATTCATGGACCCCGTCCCGCCGCCCTGTGTCCGGCGGCTGTTACCAATTGTGACTAACGCAACTGGTGCAGACAAGGCAGGAGAAAGTCCTAATCGGCCTTGGCGCCGCTCTCCTTCACCACCTTGCCCAGGCGGGGCACGTCGCTCCTGATCAGCGCCGCGAGTTCCTGCGGCGGCATGCCGCTCGGGTCGAGGCCCAGGTCGGCGTAGCGCTTCTGGATGTCCGGCAGCTTCATGATCTTCACGATCTCCGTGTAGAGCCGCTCCACGATCGGCTGCGGCGTGCCCGCCGGCGCGAACACGGCCTGCCACGACGACAGCTCGTAGCCCTTGAGGCCCTGCTCGTCGAAGGTGGGCACGTCGGGGGCGGCGCTCGAGCGCTTCGCGGTCGTCACGGCCAGCGCGCGCAGCTTGCCCGCCTTCATGTGCGGGATGGCGGTGGCGATGTTGTCGACGGCGACGACAATGTTGCCGCCCAGCAGGTCCGGCATCATCTGGCCGCTGCCGCGATACGGCACGTGCGTCATCTTCACGCCGGCCATCGTGTTGAACAGCTCGCCCGAGATGTGCTGCGACGTGCCGCTGCCCGCGGAGCCGAACGAGAACTTCTCGGGGTTTGCTTTCACGAGCCGGATGAACTCGGCGAGGTTCTGCGCCGGCACGCTCGGGTGAACGAGCAGCACGTTGGGCTGTGTCGCATACACGGTGATCGGCGCGAAGCTGGTGATGGGGTCGTAGCTGAGCTTCTGGTAGAGCGTGGCGTTGATCGCGTGCGAGCTGATCGTGCCGCCGCCGAGGGTGTAGCCATCGGGCGCGGCCTTCGCGAGCTCCGCCGCGCCGATGGAGCCGCCCTGCCCCGCCTTGTTGTCGATCACGATCGGCTGGCCGAGGATGGCGGCGAGCTTCTCGCCGTACATGCGGCCGAGGATGTCGGTGGTGCCGCCCGGCGCGAAGGGCACGATGTAGCGGATCGGCTTGTTCGGCCATGCCCCCTGCGCGAAGAGCGGCGCGGCGGTTGCGGCGAGCGATGCGGCGCCGAGGCCGCGCAAGACCTTGCGGCGGGTGGTCGTCATGGTGTCTCCTGGCTTCTAGGTGCCGGAGATTGTGAAACGCAGCGCGTCGCCGTCGCGCTCGATGTAACCCTGTCCCACTTTGATACGCAGGCGGTGGCCGCGCGTGGTGCAGTCGGCGACCTGGTCGAGCAGTTCCTCGAGCTGCGCCGCGCTCGCCGCTTGCGCGTGCGCCTCGCGCAGCCAGTGGCGCAACACGTTGGCCTGGCGCTCGCGCGAGAGCTGCTGGAGGGCGCGGATCGAAGGCGCGCCCGCCATCGCCGCGAGGTCTTCACTCGCGATCGCGGACAGCAGCGCCTGCGCCTGCGCCGCATGACGCGCCGACCGCGCGAAGGTGTCGCGAAACGCGGGGAACGCGCGTTCGAGCGCCGGCAGCAGCTCGTGGCGGATGCGGTTGCGCGTGAACACGGTGTCCGCGTTGGTCGGGTCTTCGATGAAGCCGATGCCGCGCTGCGCGATCCACGCGCGGATCGCGGGCCCGGCAACGTCCAGCCACGGCCGCTCGAAGCGCATGCCGTGGCGCTCGAAGACGGCCGGCATCGCGGCCAGGCCCGGCAAGCCCGCGCCCCGGCTGAGGGCGAGCAGGACCGTCTCGGCCTGGTCGTCCGCATGCTGCGCGACGAGCACGCAGCGCAGGCCGTTGTCGCGCGCGGCTTGTGCAAGCGCCGCGTAGCGCGCGCGCCGCGCCGCGTCCTCGGGGCTGTCGCCGGGTGCATGTCGCGCATCGACGCGCACCACGTGCAGCGGCACGCCGAGTGCCTCGCACGTCTGCGCGCAATGCAGTTCGAACGCATCGGCCGCGGCCTGCAGGCCGTGATGCACATGGATCGCATGCACCTGCCCGGGCCAGCGCTCGCACGCCGCATGCAGCAGCGCGGTGGAATCGGCACCGCCGCTGAACGCAACGGCCACGGGCAGCGGCGGCGCGGCGCGGGCGAGTGCGTCCATCGGTTCCATCGCGCCGATTATCGGCACCGGCCCCGCGACTCCTGACTTACCCTCGGTTACAGCCGATGAGGTGCCGCTAGACTCCCGCCTGCTCAAACCCAAGAGGGCTGAGGATGAATGGATGTATGAACGAGGGTGCGCCCGCCCACAAGGCATTGCGGCGCGCCACCCCGCTGCTGCTTTGCCTCCTGGCCTTTGCCGCACAGGCACAAACCCCCGCCACACCGGATGGCGCCCCGAGCGAGGCGGCGCGCCGCGCAGCGTTGAGCCCTTACCGGTTCATCCTGCAGAACGCGACCGCGCCGGCGCGCAAGCCGGCACCGGCGCCCGAGAAGAAGGCTGTGGCCGAACCTGCTGCGGCACCGGCTGCGGCCGCTCCCGCGCCGGCTGCCGTGCAGGCCGCGGCGCGTCCGGCCGCGGCGCCGGCCGTACTCGCGCCCGCAGCAGCAGCAGCAGCGGCTGCACCGCAATCGCAACCCGTTGCCGCGCCACCTGCGCCTGAGCCCGTCACGACAGCAGCCCACACACGGCCGGCCGAACCGCCCGTGCACGTGCGCCGCGAGATCATCCCCGTGCGCACCGACGAGCCCAAGCTCGCGGCGGCGCTGTTGCGCGAGAAGCCGAATGGCGTGGTGCGCATCCAGTTCGACATCAACTTCGATGGATCGACGGGTGCCGTGAAGGTGGTGTCCAGCACCAACCGCGCGCTCAATCGCGCGACGGTCGATGCGGTGAATGCGTGGAAGTTCGAGCCGGTCGACGAGGTCCTGACCGTCGAAACCGAAGTCGCCTACAAGTTCGACTGATTACCGGGCTTCCGCCTTGGTATCCGAGAACCTGCCGTAGCTCTGCAGCCGCTCGTAGCGGCGGTCCAGCAGCTCGCGCACCTTCAGGTCGCTGACCTGGCGGAACGCGTCGTTCAGCGCGCGCTTGAGGAATGCGGCCATCTGCTTGTGGTCGCGGTGCGCGCCGCCCACGGGTTCGTTCACGATCTTGTCGACGAGGCCGAGCGCCTTGAGGCGGTGTGCCGTGATGCCCATCGCATCGGCCGCTTCCTGCGCCTTCTCGGACGTCTTCCACAGGATCGACGCGCAGCCCTCGGGGCTGATCACCGAATAGATGGAATACTGCAGCATCAGCACCTGGTCGCCGACCGAGATCGCGAGCGCGCCGCCGGAGCCGCCCTCGCCGATGATCGTGGTGATGATCGGCACCTCCAGCTGCGCCATCTCGTAGATGTTGCGGCCGATGGCCTCGGACTGGCCGCGCTCCTCGGCGTCGATGCCGGGGTAGGCGCCGGGCGTGTCGACGAAGGTGAACACCGGCAGCTTGAACTTCTCCGCGGTCTTCATCAGCCGCAGCGCCTTGCGGTAGCCCTCGGGCCGGCTCATGCCGAAGTTGCGCGCGGCGCGCTCCTTGGTGTCGCGGCCCTTCTGGTGGCCCAGCACCATGCAGGCGCTGCCGTTGAAGCGCGCGAGCCCGCCCACGATGGACTGGTCGTCCGCGAAGTGGCGGTCGCCGTGCAGCTCGACGAAATCGGTGAAGATCTCGTTGATGTAGTCCATGGTGTACGGCCGCTCGGGGTGGCGCGCGATCTTGGTGATCTGCCACGGCGTGAGCTGGCCGTAGATGTCCTTGGTGAGCTGCTGGCTCTTCTTCGAGAGCTGGTCGATCTCTTCCGAAATGTCGACCGCGGATTCGGTCTGCACGTAGCGCAGTTCCTCGATCTTGGTTTCGAGCTCCGCGATCGGCTGCTCGAAGTCGAGGAAGGTTTTCTTAGCCAAGGTCTCTCTCCTTGTCGCTTCAGTATTCCACGGGGAGTGGATCCAGCGATCTCCAAATATACCAAGTCGCGACGCTGCAAAAGGGGTTCCAGGCGGCGGCCACCTCGCGCGCGTCGCTGCGGCTGACGGGGTCGCCCGAGAAATAATTCTTGCTGATGCCGGTGATGAGGCCGACGTCGTCCAGGGGCAGCACGTTGGGCCGCATCAGGTGGAAGATGAGGAACATCTCCGCCGTCCACCGGCCGATGCCGCGGATGCCCACGAGCTCTGCAATGATCTCCTCGTCGCCCATCTCGCGCCACGAGTCGACGTGGATCGCGCCGGAGTCGAAGTGCAGCGCCAGGTCCACCAGGTATTCGATCTTGCGCGCCGACAGGCCCGCCGCGCGCATGTCGTCCACCTTGAGCTTGAGCACGTTGGCCGGCGCCATCTTGCGCGGCAGCTTCGCGAAGCGGTCCCACACGGTCTGCGCCGCCTTCACCGAGATCTGCTGGCCGACGATGCTGCGCGCGAGCGTGGTGAAGGCGTCGCCGCGCGACTGCAGGCACGCGTCGCCGAACTGCGGGATCAGCCGCTTCATGACGCGGTCGCGCTTTGCGAGGTACTTGCAGGCCTCGTCCCAGTACGAAGGCGTGGTGAGCTGGACGGCGTCGTTCAAGAGGAAGCCTCCCACGTGGTTCCCGTGGGTGAATCCTTCAGCACGATGCCCTGCTCCAGCAGCTCCTTGCGGATGGCGTCGGCGCGCGCGAAGTCCTTCGCGGCTTTCGCGGCGGCGCGGTCGTCGATCTTTTGCTGGATGGTTTGTTCGTCGAGCGTCGTGCCCGCGCGCAGGAAGGCCTTGGGCTCGCCCTGCAGCAGGCCGAGGCAGCCGCCGAGGGCCTTGAGCAGGCCGGCATGCTGCGCCGATTTCGTGCGGTTGGCCTCGGCCGCGAGGTCGAACAGCACCGCCATGGCTTCGGGCGTGCCGAAGTCGTTGTCCATCGCGGCCTTGAAGCGCGCGGCGAACGGGTCGTTCCAGTCGATCCGCACCTGCGCCGGCGCGACCGCATCGAGCGTGGTGTAGAGGCGCCGCAGCGCGCCGCGCGCGTCGTCGAGCGTGACGTCGCTGTAATTGAGCGGGCTGCGGTAGTGCGAGCGCACGACGAAGAAGCGGATGGTCTCGGCGTCGTACCGCGCGAGCACGTCGCGGATGGTGAAGAAGTTGCCCAGCGACTTCGACATCTTCTCGTTGTCGATGTTCAGGAAGCCGTTGTGCATCCAGTACTTCGCCAGCTGCACGCCGTAGGCGCCTTCGCTCTGCGCGATCTCGTTCTCGTGGTGCGGGAACTGCAGGTCCATGCCGCCCGCGTGGATGTCGAACGGCTGGCCGAGGATGGCGCGCGCCATCGCGGAGCACTCGATGTGCCAGCCGGGGCGGCCCGGGCCGTATTCGCTGTCCCACTTCGCGTCGGCGGGCTCGGTGGGCTTGGCGCTCTTCCACAGCACGAAGTCCAGCGGGTCCTGCTTGTCTTCCAGCACCGCGACGCGCTCGCCCGCATGCAGCTCGTCGAGCGACTTGCCCGAGAGCTTGCCGTAGCCCGGGAGCGAACGCACCGCGAAGTTCACGTCGCCACTGGGCGCGCGGTAGGCGTGCTTCGCGTCCTCCAGCAGCTTGACGATCTCCAGCATCTGCGGGATGTAGTCGGTGGCGCGCGGGTCGTGCGTGGGGCGCTCCATGCCCAGCGCGTCGAAGTCTTCATACATGAGCGCGGTCATGCGTTCGGCCAGGCCGCGCACCGTCTCGCCGTTCTCCACGGCGCGGCGGATGATCTTGTCGTCGATGTCGGTGACGTTGCGAACGAACGTCACCTTGTAGCCGCTGGCCTTCAACCAGCGCTGCACGACGTCCCATGCGATGTTGCAGCGCGCATGGCCCACGTGGCACAGGTCGTAGACGGTGATGCCGCACAGGTACATGCGCACATGCCCGGGCTCGAGGGGGGAAAAGTCTTCCGTCGCACGCGTGAGCGTGTTGTAGATGCGCAATGTCATGGTGTCGTCGGCGCCCGTCGTGCGGGTGGTCGAATGCGCCTTCGCTGTCCCTCGTGTCTGGTACTTTTGCCGGGTTCCTCGTGGGCATGCCGCGGCTACAATCCGGCGCAGTATATAGCTCCCCCGGCCGCATCAATCCAAGGACCGCAACCACCCATGACGATCGCCCGCTCCCCACTGCCGAAGACGCTGCGCCTGCTCGTGCTCTGCGCTGCCGTTGCCGCCAGCGTGCCCGCTTTCGCGGACGAGTACAGCGACGTCAACCAGCTCCTGCGGTCCGGCCGCCACGCGGAGGCGCTGCAGAAGGCCGACCAGTTCCTCGCGTCCAAGCCGAAGGACCCGCAGATGCGCTTCCTCAAGGGCGTGGTGCAGTCCGAAAGCGGCAAGACGTCCGACGCGATCCAGACTTTCACGCGCCTCACCGAGGACTACCCGGAGCTGCCGGAGCCCTACAACAACCTCGCCGTGCTGTACGCGGGCCAGAGCCAGTTCGACAAGGCGCGCGCAGCGCTTGAAATGGCGATCCGTACGAACCCGAGCTACGCCACCGCGCACGAGAACCTCGGCGACGTGTACGCCAAGCTCGCGAGCCAGGCGTATAGCCGCGCGCTGCAGCTGGATGCGGGCAACACCGGCGTGCAGCCCAAGCTGGCGCTGATCCGCGAGCTGTTCGCACCCGGCCAGCGCGGCGCGTCCGCGCGTGCGCCCGCAGCCGCAACCGTGGTCGCCGCCGCACCCGCCGCGAAGCCCGCGCCGGCGCCGGCCCCTGTTGCCGTTGCACCAGCGCCTACGCCCGCCCCGGCACCCGCGGCGAAGCCTGCGCCCGCGGCACCGCCTGCGGTCGCCGCCGCGCCCTCGCCTGCACCGGCGCCCGCGCCGCAGGCCGCGCCCGCAGCCGGCGGCGACGCATCGCGCGACGTGCAGGCCGCGGTGCAGGCCTGGGCCACGGCGTGGTCCTCCCGCGACATGAACGGCTACCTCTCCGCCTACGGCAAGGAGTTCGACCCGCCCGGCAGCATGTCGCGCCAGGCGTGGGAAGGCGAGCGCCGCGCCCGCATCATGGGCAAGTCGCGCATCAGCGTGAAGCTCTCCGACATGCACGTTTCGGTCAACGGCAACAAGGCCGTCGCGAAGTTCAAGCAGGCCTACTCGGCCGACAGCCTGAACGTGAGCAGCCGCAAGACGCTCGAGCTGGTCAAGTCCGGTGACCGCTGGGTGATCGTGCGCGAGAGCACCGGCTGACGACGTGGATGCGCCCGCGGCGCGTGGTTGAGCAGTTCAAGACCAGACTCCCGAAATGAAGCGGGTCATCCTCCTTGTTTGCGTGGCGCTGGCCGTCGCCATGCCCGTGGCCGCCGCCAGCAAGCGCAAGGGCGAGCAGCGCCGCCCCGCCGCGCCCGCGAAGCCGGTCGTGCGCGACGGCGAAGCCGAGGCGCGCCTGATCGAGATCTACAAGCTGATCGGCGCGGCGCAGACGCGCCAGGCACTCGCCAAGGCCGAGACGCTGGTGCGCGACCATCCGAACTTCCAGCTCGCGCAGCTCGTCTATGGCGACCTCCTCACCGCGCAGGCGCGGCCGGTGCGCGGCTTCGGCGACGTGCCCGACTCGGCCGCCCGCAGCAACCCGCAGCTGCTGCTGGAGCTGCGCGAGGAGTCGCAGCTGCGCATGCGCGCACTGCGCGAGCGCCCGCCCGCCGGTGCCGTGCCCGCGCAGTTCCTGCAGCTGTCGCCGAAGAACAGGCATGCGATCGCGATCGACACCTCGCGTGCGCGGCTGTACCTCTTCGAGAACGGCGTGCAGGGGCTGAAGCTGATCGCCGACTACTACATCTCGGTGGGCAAGTCCGGCATCGAGAAGGCGGTCGAAGGCGACCTGCGCACGCCGCTGGGCGTGTACTTCATCACGAGCAACCTCGACCCGAAGTCGCTGAAGGACTTCTACGGCGCGGGCGCGTTGCCGATCAACTACCCCAACCCGTACGACGCGCGCCGCGGCAAGACGGGCAGCGGCATCTGGCTGCACGGCACGCCGCCGAACCAGTTCGCGCGCGCGCCCAAGGCCACCGATGGTTGCGTGGTGCTGGCCAACCCCGACCTCGAGCGCATCATCCGCACGGTCGAGGTGCGCAGCACGCCGGTGGTGATCGCGCAGACGCTGCGCTGGGTGCCGCCGCAGGTGCTGGATGCGGACACGCGGCGCTTCGCCGATGTGCTGCAGTCGTGGCGGCAAGCCAAGGCCGCGGGCGACATGCAGCGCCTGCTCGGCCACTACACGGCCGACTTCTCCGGCAACGGCAAGACACTCGCCGAGTGGACGCCCGTGCTCAAGGGCGAGGTCGAGCGCGCCAAGGGCCGCGGCGTGCAGATCAAGGACGTGTCCTACCTGCGCTGGACCGACAGCGCGGACACCATGGTGGTAACCTTCGGCGAGCTCGTCGAAGGCGCGCGCACCGGGCTGACCAAGCGGCAGTACTGGGTGCGCCAGGGCGCGCAGTGGAAGATCTTTTTCGAAGGAGTGATCGGTTGATCGCCAAATTGACGCGCCGCGTGGCGCTGGCCGCACTTGCCGGCCTCACGTTCGCCACGGTGCATGCGGCCGACGCGCCCCGGGTGAAGTTCGCCACGACGATGGGTGACATCGTCGTCGAGGTCTACCCCGACAAGGCGCCGAAGACGGTGGAGAACTTCCTGCAGTACGTGAAGGACGGCCATTACAACGGCACCGTGTTCCACCGCGTCATCAACAACTTCATGGTCCAGGGCGGCGGCATGGACGAGAACATGGTCGAGAAGAAGACCCGCGCGCCCGTCGTGCACGAAGGCCGCCTCGCCCTCGAGAAGGGCCTGAAGAACACCGTGGGCACGCTGGCGATGGCGCGCACCAACGACCCCAACTCCGCGACGGCGCAGTTCTTCATCAACGTGAAGGACAACGCGTTCCTCGACCCGACGGCGATCCCGCCGGGCGACCCGGTGCCGAAGTTCGAGTACCGCGGCCGCGTCTACGAGAACATCCCCCGCGCCCAGCTCGAGCGCGCGCCGGAACTGTTCGGCTACACCGTGTTCGGCAAGGTGGTCTCCGGCATGGACGTGGTCGACAGGATCAAGGCGGTGCCCGTGGGCCAGCGCGGCATGCATGGCGACGTGCCTGTCAAGCCGATCGTCATCACCTCGGCAACGCTCGTCAAATAAGAAAGGAGGCCACAATGGCCAACCCGAAAGTCGAACTGCACATCGTGGATCACGGCGTCGTCACGCTGGAGCTGGACGAGGCGAAGGCGCCGAAGTCCGTCGCCAACTTCCTCAACTACGTGAAGAAGGGGCACTACGACCGCACCATCTTCCACCGCGTGATCAACGGTTTCATGGTCCAGGGCGGCGGCATGGAGCCCGGCATGGGCCAGAAGCCCACCGACGCCGCGGTCGAGAACGAGGCCAACAACGGCCTGAAGAACGACAAGTACACGGTGGCCATGGCGCGCACCTCGGCGCCCCACTCCGCCACGGCGCAGTTCTTCATCAACGTCGCCGACAACGAGTTCCTCAACCACACCGCGCCCACGCCGCAGGGCTGGGGCTATGCCGTGTTCGGCAAGGTGGTGGGCGGCAAGGAAGTGGTCGACAAGATCAAGGGCGTGAAGACGGGCCGCAAGGGCTTCCACGACGATGTCCCGCTCGAGGACGTCGTGATCGAAAAGGCGGTCGTCGTCTCCTGACGTGTCCACGCCAGAGCTCCACGCCCCGGACGCCTGGCGTTCCCTCGACTTCATTTCCGACCTGCACCTGCAGGCCGCGCAGCCCGCCACGTTCGAAGCGTGGCGGCGGTTCATGGTGGCTTGCGACGCGGATGCGCTGTTCATCCTCGGGGACCTGTTCGAGGCCTGGGTCGGCGACGACGCGGCGGGCGAGCCCGGCTTCGAGGACGATTGCGCGGAGGTGCTGCGCGCCACCGCGCGGCGGCTGCCGGTGTTCTTCCTGCACGGCAACCGCGACTTCCTCGTGGGTGCGGGGCTGATGCAGTCCACGGGCGTCACGCTCCTCGATGACCCGACCGTGCTCGTGTTCGCGGACCGGCGGTGGCTCCTCAGCCACGGCGATGCACTGTGCGTGGACGACGCGGACTACCAGGCGTTCCGCCGCAAGGTGCGCGATGCCGGCTGGCAGTCGCAGTTCCTTTCGCAGGCACTCGAGCAGCGCCGCGCGATCGCACGCGGCCTGCGCACCGAAAGCGAGGAGCGCGCGAGCAGCGGCGTCGAGTACGCAGACGTCGACACCGCCACCGCCGTGCAATGGCTGCAGGCCGCGCGCGCCGAAACGCTGATCCACGGCCACACGCACGCGCCGCGCGAGCACCAGCTCGGCGGCGGCTTTCGCCGCATCGTGCTGAGCGACTGGGACGCGAGCGCGCAGCCGCCGCGCCTCGAAGTGCTGCGCCTGTCCGCGGGCGGCGCCGAGCGGGTGAACCTCGGCTGATGTTCGGCTGGCTGCGGCGGCGCCCGAAGGCGCGCGAGATCCCGGACACGCTGTGGCGTGCGACGCTCTCCGACTACCCTTTCCTTGACGAGCTGAAGCCCGCGCACCAGGTGCGGCTGCGCGAACTCGCGTCGCAGTTCCTCGCGCAGAAGGAGTTCCACGGTGCGCACGGCTTCAAGATCACCGACCGTGTCGCCGTCGCCATTGCCGCACAGGCGGTGCTGCCGGTGCTGAACCTCGGTCTCGGCTGGTACGACGATTTCGTGACGGTCGTCGTGCATGCCGACGAGGTGCTCGCGCGGCGCACGGTGCAGGACGACGACGGTGTCGTGCACGAATATGGCGAGGTGATCGCCGGCGAAGCGATGGAGCGCGGCCCGGTCACGCTCAGCTGGAAGGACGTGGCCGACGCGGGCGCTTCCGCCCGGCTCGGCTACAACGTCGTCATCCACGAGTTCGTCCACAAGATCGACCAGCGCGACGGCGCGGCCGACGGCTGCCCGCCGCTGCCTTCGCGCACGGCGCGCGAGGCATGGATGGCGGTGATCCAGGCGGAGTTCGAAGCCTTCCGCGAGAAGGTGATCATCGCCGAGCGTTTCGGCGGCGAGGAGCCGTGGCTGGACCCCTACGGTGCGACCGCGCTGGACGAGTTCTTCCCCGTCGCGTGCGAGGCGTACTTCGTCAACCGGCCGGTGTTCGAGAAGGAGTTCCCGCCGCTCGCGCGGCTGTTCGACTCCTTCTTCGGGGAACTGCGCTAACCCCTCAGCGCAGCAGCACCTTCAGCGCGTTCTGCACCCGGCGAGCGGATTGCGCGTCGTGCGCCGACGCGAACACCTTCGCCGCGTCCTGCCCCCACGTCTGCTGCGGCCCCGGCTCGTTGCGCCTGGTGAGCAGCACGAGCTGCATCTGGCGGCGCGCCGAGAGCTGCTCCGCGGGCGTCGGCACATCGGCCGCGATCTCCAGGCGAAGCAGCGCATCGCTCGCGTCGCCCGAGGGCGCGGCACCGATGGCCTGTACCCACGCACCGCGCACTTGCGGCGACACACCCTTGCCCAATTCGCCTTGCGACGGCACCTTGTCGCCCGCACGCTGCTCCCATGCAGCCATCAGCTGCGTGAGCGCTTCGCCGTGCGCCTGCGCGGCGAGCTTGCGCAGCGCGCTCTGGGCGTGCTCGAGTGCTTCGCGTTGCGCGCGGAAGGCGGTGTCGCCCAGGCGCGGGCCGCGGTCCTCGCGGTCGTCGAAGCGGCCGCCGCGCCGCGCGTCACCGCGATCGTCGCGACGGTCGCCGCGGCCCGGCGGGCCTTTGCGGTCGAACTTGCCGCCGCGGCCCATGGGCGCGGGCTCGGCCTTCTTCATGCCGGGGCGGTCGTCGCCGCGCACGGCCACGACCTTCTTCGGCGCGGGAGGTGCGGGTGTCGGCGCGGGCGCTGCTTCGGCCGTGACTTCGGCCGGCGCGCCTTCGGCTTCGCTGCTCGGTGCGTCGCCCGGCGCGGCGGCCGCGGCGTCCTGCGCACCAGCCGCGGTCGAGTTCGCACCCGCCGCATCGGCACCCGCTGCGCCGGCACCGGTTGCGCCCGCACCGATTGCGCCGGCACCCGTCGCACCGCCCGCATCCGCGCGCGCCTTGTCGTCCGCCGCCTTGCTCTGCGCGCGCAATGCCTGCTCCAGCGCGGCCATCGCCGTGCGGATCTTCTGCGCATCGCCCTGCGCCGTCGCCGCGTCGAGCGCCTTCGACGCTTCGAGCACCGCGCGGTCGCGCTCGCTCATCGCGGACGCGGCCTTCTCGCGCTCGGCCGTCTTGCGGTTGAACGCGTCGTCGATCGGCTTGCGGAAAGCGTCCCACAGCTTCTGCTCGTGCTTGCGGTCCAGCGGCACCGCCTGCGCCTCGGCCTGCCAGCGCTGCTGCAGCGAACGCACGGCGTCGATGCGCAGCTGCGGCGCGGCGCCCAGCGCCGTGGCCTCCTCGATCATCGCGTTGCGGCGATCGATGCTCGCCTTCTGCGCGGCGTCCAGCGGTGCACTCGCGGCGGCCATCGCGGCCTTCCACTGCGGCTGCAGCTCGGCGAACGCCTTCTCGCTCAGGTGGCCCGCGTCGCGCCAGCGGTCGGAGAACTGGTGCAGCGCGCGGTTGAACGCCTTCCAGTCGCCGCCCTCGGGCTGCGCATGCGCGGCCGCCCAGGCCTTCACCTCCTCGATCAGCGCGAGGCGCTTGGCGCGGTGCTCCGCGGCCTCGGCCTTCACCTTGTCGAGCCACTCCGCCACCACCTTGTGCGCTTCGTTGCACGCTTCGTCGAAACGCTTCCACAACGCGTGGTTGGGCGGGCCGCCCTGGTCCACCTGCTTCCACTGGTCGCGCAGCTGGCGCAGGGTCTCCTGCATCTTGCGGCCGCCGTACTTCGGCTTCGGCGGCGGCGGCTCCTCGCCTTCCTTCGCGGCGGGGCGCTCGAACAGGCCCTCGGCCTGCGCGACCAGCTCCTGCCGCAGCTGGTCCGCGCGCCAGCGCTGCCAGCCTTCGAGCTCGGTCGCCGCGCCGAGCGCGGCATGCACCTGCTGCTCCAGCTTGTCGTCGATGAGCTTGCCGTGTTCCTTCAGTGCGTTGCGCAGCGCGGCGGCCGCGCCGGCGCTGGCCTTGCCGTGGCCCTGCGCGATCTCCTGCTCGAGCTTCGCCAGGACTTCGCCGACGGCCTGCGTGGCTTTCGCGCGCAGTTCGGGGTCGACGCGCGGCTTCGGCGCTTTCGGCGCGGCAGCCGCGCCATCGGGCGGCAGGCCACGCGCCTGGCGCAGCTCGTCGGCCCACACGGGCACGGGCGGCAGCGGCGCGCCGGGGTCTTCGGCAGCCGCGGTCGCGAGGGCGAGCGCACTCTGGAAAGCGTCCCACACCACCTGCAGCTGCGAGCGCGAGGCTTCGAGCAGCGGCGGGAACTTCGTGTCGACGCTCGCCCAGTTGGCGTCCTCGACCAGCGCCTGGGCCTGTGCCTGCCACTCGGGGACGTCGGCCCGCAGCGCCTCGGCGGCCGCTTGCGCGTCCTTCCACGACTTCGTGGACAGCACTTCGATGCGCTGCGCCAGCAACACCGCCGCTTCGCGCTGCACCTGCACGCGCGTCTGCAGGTCCTCGATGCCCTTGATGCGCTCGGCCAGCTGCGTCTTGAAACCCGCCAGCGGCTCGCGGCTGAGCGGCGCGCCCGCCTTGGCGGCGTCACGCTGCCAGGCCAAAGCGTCGGCGATGTTCAGCCGCGGCTGCGCAAGGAGCCCGCGCGCCTTCTCGGCCCATTCGGCCGCGATCGCCTCCTGGCCCTTGGCGCGCTTGATCTCGTCGAGCTTCTCGCGCAGCGGGCGCGCGGCGCCCTTGTCGCGGGCACTGAGCTCGCGGAACACCTCGTGCATCTGCTCGGGCGAAGGATTGGTGGCCATCCACTCGCGCACGCGCGCGGCGCGCTCGCCCGAGGTCGGGGCGGAGAAGGCGCCGCCGGTCAGGGCGTCGAGGTTGGCGGCATCGGCTGTCTTGGGGGAACTCACGTGGAAGCGGCTTTGCAACTGAAACGGCCGCTATTCTCGCCGCGATTCGAAACGGCTTGGGCAACACGCCATATATAAAGGAGAAAGCCCGGACAGGTAGCCATGAAGGCCGCCTGCCGGGCTGGACAACGGGCGTGGCGCCACGCCGTCCTTCGGTCTGCGGCTGGGAGTGGTCCGTCCCGCGCCGCGGCGGAAGCAACGATTGCTTCCAAGTGGGGCCGGGGCTGCCGCCGAAGCGGCCCTACCGGCTGGTTGCCCGTTCGCACAGGCCCCCTCAAGTTAGGTGAGGCTCGCGCGGTTTACCAATCCCAATTTTCAATGGCACGAAAAATCGCGATTGCCCGATTGCGATTGACAACGCGCGGGCGGCTTGTTCAAGGCGCCGCCGCCTGTCGATTAGGTGACGGGACCCATGTGAATACCATTGTCCTCATCGCTTCCGTTCCGCTACTGAAACCATAGCAACGGATGACAGGCTGCCGGGCTCGTCCGACGTTTCGCGTCGGTCTTGTCCGACACGCGAACGGCTGGGCCAGCCGGTAAATTGGATGCTCCTTATGTGTCAACAGGTTTCAAACGGGAACTTCATATTCTTGACCTTGTATTTGGACGCCTCCTAGAATTCGCCCGTCCCTGGCAACAGCACTAGGGACAACCCGAACCCGCTGCCGAACCCGGCGAAGTCGGCCCGGTGCAACCAGCTTCCAGAAAGACAGGGAAGCGCCCCGGCCCGATGGCGTACCAATCCAAACGAGGGGACCGTGTTTCCCGGCGTGATGCCACCAGGCACCACCCGCGCACGGCCCCCGCGCGTAGAAAGGAAGTGCTATGACAGCGTTAGGAAAACTGGCCCGTGGTGTCCGTGTTTTCGCTTGCGACGTCGCCCAGGGCTTTTTCGAGATCACGCACAACGGCTTCGCCCTCGTGGGCCTGGCCGTCGTCTTCGCGGTGGTCACGCTCAGCGCCCGCCCCGACCTCCGGCAGGTCGGCGAGACCCGCCTCATGAGCTGGCTGCAGGCCCGCCAGGCCGCCGCATTCGGCGGCGTCGTGCCCGAGCTGGACGCGATCGACCGCGCCACCGCCCTCAATCCGAAGGATCTCCCCAAGCAGCAGGCCGCCGTCGCCTACTGGCTGAGCAAGAAGTACCGCGTGGCCCCCGAGCCGCTGTCCGCGCTGGTCGCGGAGGCCTACGAGATCGGCGGGCGGACCAAGATGGATCCGACGCTGATCCTCGCCGTGATGGCGGTGGAGTCCGGCTTCAACCCGTTCGCGCAGAGCCCCGTGGGCGCGCAGGGCCTGATGCAGGTGATGACGGGCGTGCACAGCGACAAGTACGAGAGCTTCGGCGGCCGCCTCGCCGCTTTCGACCCGGTCACCAACCTGCGGGTCGGCGTGCGTGTCCTGCAGGAATGCATCCAGCGGGCCGGCTCCGTGCACGCAGGCCTGAAGTTCTACGTCGGCGCCGCCATCAGCGGCGAGGACGGCGGCTACGTCGAGAAGGTGCTGGCCGAGCACGCCCGCCTGCAGCAGGTCGCCACCGGCCGCAACGTGCCGCTGCCGCTGCCGCCCGCGATCCGCACGCTTGCCCCCGTTCAGCCCGAGGCCAAGCCGGCCGACGAGGAAAAGGTCGCGTCGGTTGTCAGTTAAACTGGCGGCGTGCGCGACTGGCGATAGGCGCGGCCCCTTCGGCCGCCGCTGACGTGGGTTCACCACTGGGAAGCGCACCGCGGAACCACCGCGATCCGCCGTTCGCCTGGGCAGCCCTGGCCACAGGGACCTCGAGTCTTCAATAGGACTGCCGCACATGTACGACCGCAACATCCTCATCGAGCAAACCGACCCCGAGCTGTGGGCCGCCATCCAGGCCGAGAACAAGCGCCAGGAAGAGCACATCGAGCTCATCGCCAGCGAGAACTACGCCTCGCCCGCCGTCATGGCCGCCCAAGGCACGCAGCTGACCAACAAGTACGCCGAGGGCTACCCCGGCAAGCGCTACTACGGCGGCTGCGAGAACGTCGACGTGGCCGAGCAGCTGGCCTTGGACCGCATCAAGCAGATCTTCGGCAGCGAGGCCGCCAACGTGCAGCCGCACTCCGGCGCGCAGGCCAACGAGGCCGTGTTCCTGGCCTTCCTCAAGCCCGGCGACACCATCATGGGCATGAGCCTGGCCGAAGGCGGCCACCTCACCCACGGCATGCCGCTGAACATGAGCGGCAAGTGGTTCAACGTGGTGAGCTACGGCCTCGATGCCAAGGAAGCCATCGACTACGACGCGATGGAGCGCAAGGCGCACGAGGCGAAGCCGAAGCTGATCATCGCGGGCGCGTCCGCCTACTCGCTGCGCATCGACTTCGAGCGCTTCGCCAAGGTGGCGAAGGACGTCGGCGCGATCTTCATGGTCGACATGGCGCATTACGCGGGGCTCATCGCCGCGGGCGTTTATCCCAACCCCGTGCCGCACGCGGACGTGGTGACCTCCACCACGCACAAGAGCCTGCGCGGCCCGCGCGGCGGCTTCATCCTGATGAAGGCGCAGCACGAGAAGGCGATCAACAGCGCCATCTTCCCCGGCCTGCAGGGCGGCCCGCTGATGCACGTGATCGCCGCGAAGGCGGTTGCGTTCAAGGAAGCGCTGTCGCCCGAGTTCAAGGCGTACCAGCAGCAGGTCGTGAAGAACGCGCAGGTGGTGGCCGAGACTCTGACCAAGCGCGGCCTGCGCATCGTCAGCGGCGGCACGGAAAGCCACGTGATGCTGGTGGACCTGCGCGCCAAGGGCATCACCGGCAAGGAAGCCGAGGCCGTGCTGGGCGACGCCCACATGACGATCAACAAGAACGCGATCCCCAACGACCCCGAGAAGCCGATGGTGACCAGCGGCGTGCGCATCGGCACGCCGGCGATGACCACGCGCGGCTTCAAGGAAGAAGAGGCGCGCATGACGGCGAACCTCATCGCGGACGTGCTCGACAAGCCGCGCGACGCGGCCAACATCGCCGCGGTGCGTGAACAGGTCAATGCGTTGACCCGCCGCTTCCCGGTCTACAAGTAAGGGCCATGAGATGAAATGCCCCTTCTGCGGAAATGCGGACACCCAGGTGGTGGAAACGCGCATGGCCGAGGACGGGGACTTCATCCGGCGGCGCCGCCAGTGCGGCGCCTGCGAGAAGCGCTTCACCACCTACGAGCGCCCCGACGTCACCTTCCCCGCCGTCGTCAAGAAGGACGGCCGGCGCATCGAGTACGAACGCGCGAAGCTGCTCGGCTCGATGAACCTCGCGCTGCGCAAGCGGCCCGTGAGCACCGAGCAGATCGACACGGCGGTGGAGCGCATCGAGGAGAAGCTGCTCAACCTCGGCGTGCGCGAGATCCCCAGCTCGCGCATCGGCGAGCTCGTCATGCGCGAGCTGAAGAAGCTGGACAAGGTCGCCTATGTGCGCTTTGCCAGCGTCTACCGCAGCTTCGAGGACCTCGACGAGTTCAAGACGGTGATCGACGAGATCCGCCGCTAGCTCTAGACGCAGGAACTCACGCGCACCTTGCGCACGTGCGGCCCGAGCCCGCCGTGCAGCGAGATCTGCCTCGCGTCACCGGGCCCCGCATCGCGGCTGCACAGGGTGAACACGCCGGTGGCAAGGCTGCCTTGCAGCCGGAACTCGCCCGGCAAGGCCGCGACGCGCTCCAGCACGCCTTCTCCGCTGCCACGCACGCCGTCGCCGTTCGCGTCCTCGAAGAGGATCCAGCCCTGCTCCCACCCGCCCTGCGGGCTGCACGCCACGCCATCGTCGGAGCGGCACGCGGCGATGCGGCCGCCCGAGCGCTGCACGTGCGCGCGGGCACTGGCGAGCTGGTCGAGCAGTACGTTCGAAGCGGTGCTGAGCTTCATCGAGACTGCCGCCTGGTCCAGCGCGGGCAGCGCCCACGACAGGCCGGCGGCCAGCAGGCCCGGCATCGCGATGAAGCGCACGAGGCCGATGCCGCGGCACAGGGGACGGCGCGAGAGGGTGTGCAGGGTTCTCATGGTCATTGGCTCCTTCAGGGGCAGTTCTTGACGGTGGTTTTCTGGATGCGCGGGCGCCCGGCGATGCTCAGGATGACCTGCCGCGCCTCGGTGGGGCCCGCGGACGCGTGGCAGACGGTGAGCGTGCCGACCTGGAAGGCGCCGGACAGCAGCTTCGTGGTACCCGACGGGTCGTACGAGATGTAGCGCGCCACGTTGGCATTGCCCGCGAGCCGCCAGCCGACGGGCAACGCGCCGACGCGATGCACGATGGGCTCGGCCTCGTCCCGCACGCCGTCGTTGTCGGTGTCGTGGAAGACGATCCAGCCCTGCTCCCACCCGCCGGTGGACGTGCAGCGGCTGCCGTCGGCCGACTTGCACAGCGCCACGCGGCCGCGCCGCTTGATCGACTCGTTGCGCGCGAGGCGCAGGTTCGCGAGCAGGTCGTTGCTGGCCGTGGCGAGCTCCATGCGCTCGCCGGCTTGCCCGAGCGCGGGCGCGCCGAGGCAGGCAAGGATGGCGAGGACCGCCAGGACGACGAGGAGTTCGGTGAGCGTGAAGCCGCGCTGCAGGGGTTGGGGTTCGAGCCGTGTCATGGCCCGAACCTTAGTTCGCGTCGACTACTTTCGCATGCAAACGGTGACCGGCTTTTCGTGTGCGGTATGCACACGCCGGGGTAGTGTCAGGGGCAGCTGCTCGGCGCCGTGGTGTAGCGCGTCACGCTCGCGCGGCCGGTGGCGATGATCTTGATCTCGCGCCACTGGATGTTGTAGCTGCTGTCGGTGGAGCACAGCTTCACCGAGTACTCGGTCGAGCCGACGCCGTTGGCCGGGAAGTTGATGCTGTAGCCGCTGGTCGTGGGCGTCGTCGTCGTGAAGCCGAAGCTGCTGCTGACGGCTTCGTGCTTCAGCAGCACGAGCGTGCTGGTGCCGCCCGACACGCAGCTCGTGCCGGTGGAGTCGGTCGGGCACCTCACGATCCAGCCCGGCTGCCACGACGTCGGGCTGCTCGTGCAGGTGGCGCCGTCCGACGAGGCGCACAGCGTGACCGGGAAATTGCGCTTGATCGCCTCGCTGCGCGCGAACTGCGCCGCGGAGACGAAGTCGTTGGAGTAGCCGGCGAGCTTGTTCGTGAGGTAGGCGGACTTGAAGGAAGGCAGGCCGATCGCGCCGAGGATGCCGAGCACGGCCACCACGACCAGCAGCTCGATCATCGTGAAACCGCGCGCGCGCATGGCCTGGCCCTTCATCAGTTCTTCTCGAGGTACCAATATAGCCGGGTACGGGCGCGGTTGATCGAGGTCGCCGACACGGCCTTCTTGCCTTCCAGCGGCGAGTCCTTGCTGCAGCCGATGCAGAAGGGCACCGCCGCGCCGTCGATGACCACCTTGCCGGCCACCGGGGACGGCGGCAGTCCGTCGCCGGAAACGTGCTCGTAGCGGTTGCCCGTGCTGTTCTGCGTGGTGGCGTCGAGGTAGCTGATGTTGTAGACGCGCGTGGTGCCCAGGTTGCTCGTGCAGCTGGAGCTGCTCACCGCCGGCTTGTGCGTGCTGAAGCTGGTGATGCCGAACTGCGTCACGGCGGAGGTCACGACCTGCTCGGTGGATTCCATCGTGAGGTACCAGCCCAGCTTGGTGCTGTCCACCGTGGTGCCGGTGGCCGAGGAGTCGTACGTGATCTTCTGCAGCGCGGCCAGGCAGATGATGGCGGCGCCGCACGCGGTGGTCGCCGTGCTGCTCGGGTAAGCGGTGCCCTGCGCCGGCAGGTCCTTGATGGCGTAGAAGTGGTTCTTGACCGTGCCGCTCACCGTGTACGCCGACACGGGCTTCTCGCGGTCGCCGGAGCCGATCAGGATGTAGAAGTTGACGCCGTCGGCACTCACCACGCTGGGCTGGAACATGAACTTGCGGTTGGCCGTGCAGGTGGCAGTGAGGGTGCCGTTGGTGTCGTCGCCGCAACCGAGCTTGGCCAGCGGCTGCATGAACCAGTCGTTCTTGTTGGTGGCCCGGAAGTCGAGCCGGTAGACCACGCCGCCCATGTCGCCCATGTAGGCGTACTGCGCCTTGCCGCTGGAGTCGTTGACGATGGTGGGGTCGCCGATGATGCTGCGGCCGGTGCCGCTGGTCGACGTGCCGGTCGCCGGGATTGTCGGGAAGCTGGCCACGATGTTGCCGTTGGTGGCGTCGAGCACGTAGACCAGGTTGCCCTTGGGCGACGTGCAGCTGTGGTTGGCGCTGCCCGTGTCGGTGTCCTCGCACGTGTCGTAGCCGCCCGCCATGAGCAGCAGCGGCGTGTTGCCCGAGCCGTAGCCGGTGGCGTAGAAGACCTTCGCGGATGCCCAGGTCTGGCCCATGCTGCTGTAGTTCTGGCCCGTGATCGTGCAGTCGGTCGACACCGAGAGGCTGGCGCTGGAGCAGCCCGCCTTCCACAGCAGCGTGGGGCTGCCGGCCGTGGTGACGTCGAAGGCGTAGATCGCCCGGCCGCCGCGGCGCATCGTGGCGTAGATGTACTTCTTGGCGCTGCCGCTGATGGTGCCGCTGAACGCCGTGAAGGGGCCGTCCATGCCGTAGTCCTTGGCGGTGGCCGAGGTGTTGGTCGAGCCCTTGAAGGTGATCTGCTCGGTGTTCAGGTACAGCCTCGCGATCTTCGAATAGAACTCGGGCGGCATGAACGACCAGATCTCGTCGCCGGGCTCGATGCTGCCGATGTTGCCGGTCTGGTTGCCGTTGATGGCGTGCAGCATGCCGTCGTTCGCACCGTAGTACACCACCACCGACGGGGCCGAGTCCGTGCCGTAGTTGATCGCCACCGGGCGGGAGTGCATCACGTCGCCGTGCACCGAGGCGCGGTATTTGCCGGTGCCCAGGTTCTGCTCGTTGTCGCCGGCCTGGATGCCCGCATGGGCCGGCGAAGTCGCCGAGGCCACGGCGGACAGGTAGTTCTCGCCGCGCGCGAAGTTGATCAGGTTGTCGCGCTCGGAAGTGTAGTTCGAATCCCAGCCGGACACGAAGTTCGACGGGTTCACCGAGCTCAGCGCGGTGGTGGAGAAGTCGACGAAGTCGCCGCTGTTCTTGCACGTGGCCAGGGTCGTGCCGCAGGTCTTGACCGTGCGCGCGGAAGGTGCCTTGGTCGTGCGCCGCACCATGTAGGCGCTTCCGCCCTTTTCCACCACGTTGCCGTCGGGGTAGTCGAGCGCGCTGGTGCCCGAGATGGTGGAGCAGTTCTGCGAGTGGTCCAGCGTCCAGTACGTCGTCGCCGTGCTGGACGTCGGCGTCCAGAAGCTTCGCGCGCACTCCGTGAGGAAGCCCGTCGCCGTGTTGATGGCTGCGGTGCCGTCGGCGTCGACGAGCTTGAGCACGCTGCTGATGAACGCCAGCTTGTACTGCTTGAGGTTGCCGTACCAGCGCGGCAGGTAGCCGCTGGTGGGGCGGAACATGCCGATGTACACCTGGTTCAGGTAGGAGCCCTGCGTGTTCACGCTCACCGGCAGCGACACGGATGCGAACACCGTGTTCACCGAGATGATCTGCGCGGTGATGGTCTTGATCGCGTTGGTCAGCGTCTCGTAGTCGTTGGCGGGGTAGTACTGCGCGCCGCCCGCGTTCGCCATCTTGTCCAGCCACACCGGGTAGTCCGGCTTGCACGTGGGCCCCAGCAGCCCGATGGTGGCCGTCTTGATGTCGTGCTGGTTGTTCATGTACTGCGCCCAGTTGATGCCGTAGGTGCCGGCACCCTCCACGGTGGACGACCACGTGCCCGAGCCCGGGAAGTCGTAGAACGGGTTGTTGTTGGTGCCCGAGCAGGTATGGGTGGTGGTGGTCGTCACCCCCGACACCGTCTTGCGGATGGTCCACTCGGAGCGGATGTTCTTCTCGGCCAGCGGTGTCTTCTCGACGGTGGTCGCCGCCGGGGAGGCGTTCTTGCCGGCGGTCGACGAGCTGCCGTTCAGCGGGGCGTACGGCCCGGCGGATGTCTTGTCGCCCATCACCAGGTTGCTGTCGTACGAGTTGCCGATGAACACGATGAAACTCTTGCAGCCGGTCGTCGGCGCCGTGTAGACCCGGCCGGAGACGCCCGTCTTGCCCTTCAGGTACGCCCAGGCTTCCTGCATCATGGCGCCGCTGGCGACGTCGGTCGGGCCCTTGATGATGCAGTTGGCCTCGGTGCCGCTGCAGCGGCCCTGGTTGGCGTTGCTCAGGGTCCAGTTCTTGATCCACCACAGCAGCTGGCGCTTGACGTTCGTCGAGAAACCCGTCAGCGGGACGACAATGCACCCGCCGTCGCTGCCCGAGCAGTCGCCGGTGAACGAGCCGCCGGTCTCGGAGGTGCTGGCGTTGTTCGGGTTGAACGTCTTCTGGCCCGTGCTGTTCATCACCATCATGGCGATGTTGAACTGCACGGTGCTGTCCGAGGTGGACAGCGAGCTGAGCGCCGAGTAGAGCGCGCACTGCATCGTGCCGAAGCTCGTCTGGTTCATCGCCGTGGCGTTGGCGGTGGTCGACGTGGTCGACACGTTGCCGCTCGAGTCGATGTTGCAGTAGCTCGTCGATGAACTGTTCGTGCCGCGCGCCTGGTTGTCGATGATGAACATGATGTTCACCTGCCCGCTCGAGCCCGTGTTCGGGTTGACGAACAGGTCCGTGTCCTCCGCGCGGGCGGCGGGGTGCAGCAGGAGCGCGCAGAGCGCGAAGGCTGCGGTCAGCCAGGAACGTCGAGGATGCGTCATGTCGATACTCCCTGAAAGGCGCCGGGCTCAGACACCCGAAGTGATGAGCGTGATCGGGTTGGCGCCCGTGGTGCAGGTCGTGGTGTTCACGTAGGTCTGGTAGTCCGTCTCGGACATCGGCACCCGCACGCCTTCGCGCACGGTCACCGACACGCCGGTGCCGCTGGTGTCGCCCTCCGTCGAGCTCACCACGGAGCGCAGCTCGTAGTCGGCCGTGTACTCGCCGGCGAGGATGGGCACGCCGTCGCTGGTCTCGTAGCCGCTGGGCGCGTCCGTGCGCAGGCGCCGCACGCGCAGCGGGCACTGCGGCACGTACACCTTGGCCTTGTAGTCGGCCGTGCCGTTGGCGTCGAGGTCGAATTCGACCGTGCGGGTGCTGCCCAGGATGCCGAGGAAGGAGCCGCTGACCACCTGCTCGATGGACAGGTTGGCCGCCGAGATGCCCTCGGAGCGGAACTGCGTGTTGGCCACGCCCTTGAGGTTGGACGAGCTCAGGTTGAACGCGCCCACCACCACGAGCGAGACGAGCGTGATGACGATCAGCGCGATGATCAGCGCGGCGCCCTGCTGGCGGCCCGTGGCCCTGCGCGTCACCATGATGCGGGCACCTCGCGGCGCATGGAGATGTTCATCATGCGCACGGTCTGGGCATAGGTGTGGCGCTTGTAGCCGTCGCAGTACGGCCCGTAGACGGTGAGCTTGTCGCCGGGGCTCGCGCACGAGGGCGTGCTGCTCGGGCTGCAGGTGCCCGACAGGCAGTAGTACTTGGAATCGGTGAACGAAGGCGTGGTGGTCTGCGCGCGCGCCAGCACGAACAGCTTCACGGACACGGTGTTGGCCACGTTGAACAGCGTCGAGCACACCGTGCCGGAACTGCACGTGACGTAAGAGTCGGCGTTGCCGTCGCCCCGGTTCGTGGGCGTGTAGGTGTTGCTCGTGGTCTGGAAAGTCGGCACCACGGTGAACATCGCCGCCGTGAGCGCATTGCCCGCCCCGCCGGAGGTGGTGGGTTTGCTGACGTTGTCCACGCCCAGCTGCACGCGCAGGGCCTCGATGCCATCGACCAGCGTTTCGGTGCCGGTGTGCTTGACCTTGGTGGTGCCGCTGTCGTCGTAGGTCTGGAAGCGCGTGCGCACGAGCGTGGGGATGCCGTCGCCGGCCGTCGCGAAGTACTTCCGCACCCAGTAGATGGTCGACACGAAGCGGTACTTGTCCGCCGTGGTCGCGCAGTCGCCCTTCTGCAGCGTGAAGTCGGCGGCGGTGGCGCTCAGCACGAAAGCGTTGGTGCACCGGCCATTCTGGAAGAAGACGTTGCCGGAGGTGTCCTTGCAGTCCTCGTCGGTGGCCGTGGAGCTGGCGACGCACGGCGCGGCGTGGCGCACGACGATGACGTCGGTGTACGGCTGCACGACCGGGTTGGACGTGGTGCCATAGAGCGGCCCCTGCAGCGAGCTCGTGCCCGCGCACACCGGCGAGATGCCGTCGGAGCCCACCGGGTACACGCTGATGGGGATGGTGACGAGCTGGTTCTTGTAGTCCGCCGACCAGGCCGCCGGCTGCTGCCAGTTGCCGGACTCGATCGGGCACGGGTCGGGCACGGCGGTCGGGAAGTCCGTCGGCGCCACCGTGGTGATCGTGATGTCGTCGTACTTGGGCACGTAGCCGGCCCAGAAGCCGCCCTGGGAGATGTCGGTTTCCAGCAGCTGCAGCGTGAAGCGGCCGTTCTCGATGACGGAGTTGGTGCGCATCATCTCGCTGTTGTTGCGGCTCACGTTGGTCATGAGCGTGAGCAGCGCGACGGCGATCACCATGGTGAGCGCCACGCCCACCATCAGCTCGACGAGCGAGAAGCCCTTCTGGACGAGGCGTGAGCGCAGGAGGAGGGGCTTCATGTCAGCGTGCCGATCTTCACCACCGTGGTGAGGAACCTGCGGCACAGCTCGTTGACGCAGGACGTGCCGAAGTCGTAGTTGGTGGCGCCGCAGGTCACCGACGAGGGCGGCGCGCTGATCGGGGTGAGGCCCTGCCAGACGACCGTGACGAGGATGTCGCCGCCGGAGGTGCTGGTGATGCAGCCCTTGCCGTTGATCATGGCGCCGGCCTTGGCCGTGCCGAGCGTGGCGCCGGCGCCCTCGAGCGCGTAGCACCACTCCTGCAGGTCGCGGCCGGCCTGCGTGCTCGTGGAGATGCTGCTGCACGTGGCGCCGGTGCCGTACGTGGTGGTGCTCACGTAGGAGGCCGAGTTGATGCGGTTGGTGGCGATGCGGCTGGCCATGTCGTTGAGCAGCATGATGGCCTGGCTGCGCTGGTAGGCCTCGGTCTCCGACATCTGCATCTTCATCTGCAGCCCGGCAAGCCCCAGCAACCCGAACGCCACGATGACGATCGTGACCAGGATCTCGATGAGGGTCGCGCCGCGCTGCTTCATCACCGCCATTACCAGTTGCTCGACTTGGTGCCCACGCTGTTGAGCGTGAGGTTGCCGTCGCCCGACATGACGCCCGTGCTCGTGGGCGTGAAGGTGATCGTGTAGGTGGGCGGCGCGCCGGACGAATTGAGGGTGACGTCCCACGTGTAGTTCTTGCTGACGTCCGTCGGCATCACGTAGCCGTTGGTGGTCAGCTGGTCCTTGGTGGCGTAGGAGCGGTTGGCCAGCAGGTACTGCTGCTGCCGGTTGGCGATGTCCATGATCTGCGCCTCGGCCGCCGCGCGGCCGCCCTTGCGGATCTGGTACTTGTAGGCGGGGAAAGCCACACCGGCCAGGATGCCGATGATCGCCACCACCATCATCAACTCGATCAGCGTGAAGCCCCATGATTTCCTGCGCATGCCCACGACCCTCCATCTCTTGGACGGCAACGTTATCCGAGCGGCGCAGCACACGGAACGCATGCCCGACAACCGGTTGCACCGCCCGGCCTAGTGGTTGGCGTGGATGAGACACAATGAAAGCATTGGTATGCACGCACCTGAGATTCACACGGGCGACCCGATGGCCGCGGCGCTCGCGCTCGCGCAACGCGCCATCGGCCTGACGGGCCCCAACCCGCGCGTCGGCTGCGTCATCGTCGGGCCCGGCGGCGAACTGCTGGGCCAGGGCCACACCCAGCCCGCCGGCCAGGCCCACGCCGAAGTGATGGCGCTCGCCGATGCCGCGTCGCGCGGCCACAGCGTGCGCGGCGCCACGGCCTACGTCACCCTCGAGCCCTGCTCGCACCATGGCCGCACCGGCCCGTGCTGCGATGCGCTCGTCGCCGCGGGCATCGGGCGCGTCGTGGCCTCGCTGCAGGACCCCAACCCACGTGTGGCGGGCCAGGGCTTCGAACGCCTGCGCGCGGGTGGCGTGGACGTCCAGGTGGGGCCCGGCGCGGCCGAATCGCGCGAGCTGAACCTCGGCTTCTTCAGCCGCATGGTGCGCGGCACGCCTTGGGTGCGAATGAAGGTGGCGGCCAGCCTCGACGGGCAGACGGCGCTGGAGAACGGCGCGAGCCAGTGGATCACGTCCGAGGCCGCGCGCGCGGACGGCCATGCGTGGCGCGCTCGCGCGAACGTGGTCCTCACCGGCATCGGCACGGTGCTGGAGGACAACCCGCGCCTCGACGTGCGCCTGGCACCGGTGAAGCGCCAGCCGGACGCCGTGCTCGTCGACAGCCGCCTGGAGCTGCCCGCCGATGCCGCGCTTTTCGTGCCCGGGCGCCGGCTCTTCGTTTACGCCGCCGTGGACGACGCCGCGCGCGCGGAGGCGCTGCGAGCGCGGGGTGCCACCGTGACCGCCCTGCCCGGCCCCGGCGGCAAGGTGGACCTCGCCGCGATGCTGCGCGACCTGGCCGCTCGCGAGGTCAACGAGGTGCACGTGGAAGCCGGCCACAAGCTCAACGGTTCCCTCCTGCGCGAGGGCCTCGTGGACGAATTGCTCGTGTACCTGGCGCCCAGGCTGCTCGGGCAAGGCCGCGGAATGAGCACTTTCGGCCCCCTTTCGCGGCTTTCGGACGCGCTGGAACTCGAATTCAAGTCGATCGACCCCGTCGGCGAGGACCTGCGGGTCATCGCAAGGGTGCGCGGCCGGGACAGTTTCTGACCTCTGCGAAAATAGCGGGATGTTCACCGGCATCATCACCGGCGTCGGGCGCATCGCCGCCATCGACGACCTCGGCAGTTCCTTGCAGCACGGCAAGCGGCTCGCCATCGAAACACCCGCCGGCTACCTCGACGACGTCGGGCTGGGCGACAGTATCGCGATCAACGGCGCGTGCATGACGGTCACCTCCCTCGAGCCCGCCACGCGCCGCTTCACCATCGACGTTTCCGCCGAATCGCTTTCGAAGACGGCGGGCCTGGGCGAGCCCGGCCCCGTCAACCTCGAAAAGGCCCTTCGCGCCCACGACCGCCTCGGCGGCCACATCGTCTCCGGCCACGTCGACGGCGTCGGCCGCGTCGCGAAGATGGCGCAGGTCGGCGAAAGCTGGGAACTGCGCATCCTCGCCCCGCGCGAGCTGGGCAAGTACCTCGCCTACAAGGGCTCGATCACCGTCAATGGCGTGAGCCTCACGGTCAACACCGTCGAGGACGTGGCCCAGGGCACCGAGATCAGCATCAACCTGATTCCCCACACCGTGCAGAACACCTCGCTGGGCGCCTTGCGCGAAGGCAGCCCCGTCAACCTGGAGATCGACACCGTGGCCCGTTACGTCGAGCGCATGCTCAGCGCCGGCATGAAGGCCGCGGCATGACACCTGTCCCGATCTCCCCCGTCGCCGACATCGTCGCGGACATCAAGGCCGGCCGCATCGTCATCCTCGTGGACGAAGAGGACCGCGAGAACGAAGGCGACCTCGTGCTGGCCGCCGACCACGTCACGCCCGAGGCCATCAACTTCATGGCGCGCTTCGGCCGGGGCCTCATCTGCCTGACGCTCACGCGCGAGCGCTGCGAGCGCCTGCGCCTGCCGCCGATGGTCGCGCGCAACGGCACGAAGATGGGCACGGCGTTCACCGTCTCCATCGAAGCCGCCGAAGGCGTCACCACCGGCATCTCCGCCGCCGACCGCGCCCGTACCGTGCAGGCGGCCGTGGCCCGCAACGCGAAGGCCGAGGACCTCGTCCAGCCCGGCCACATCTTCCCGCTGCAGGCGGTGGATGGCGGCGTGCTCATGCGCGCCGGCCACACCGAAGCCGGTTGCGACCTCGCGTCGATGGCGGGCCTCACGCCGGCCGCCGTGATCTGCGAGATCATGAAGGACGACGGCACGATGGCGCGCCTGCCGGACCTGCAGCTCTTCGCCGCCGAACACGGGCTGAAGATCGGCACGATTGCCGATCTCATCGAGTACCGCAGCCGCAACGAAAGCCTCGTCGAAAAACTCGGCGAGCGGCCGCTGGCCACGGCTTACGGCGAGTTCCGCGCCGTCGCGTGGCGCGACAAGCCCAGCCAGGGCGTGCACCTGGCGCTCGTGAAGGGGCAGTGGCCCACCGACGACTCGGTGCCCGTCCGCGTGCACGAGCCGCTGTCGGTGCTCGACGCGCTGGAAGTCAACCGCTCGATGCACTCGTGGAGCCTGGACACCAGCCTGAAGCACATCGCGCAGCATGGCCGCGGCGTGGCGGTGCTGCTCAATTGCGGCGAATCGGCCGAGCAGCTCGTCGAGCAGTTCGAAGGCACCGCTCGCGCCGCGCAGGCGCCCGAGCGCGGCCGCATGGACTTGCGCACCTACGGCATCGGCGCGCAGATCCTGCGCGGCTGCGGCGTGCACCGCATGCAGCTGATGGGCGCGCAGCGGCGCATGCCCAGCCTCGAAGGCTATGGACTCGAGATCACGGGGTACATCCCCCGCAACAAGGAATAACGAATGTTTGGCGCAGACAAGGGCAAGGCCGACAAGCTGGACGGCAAGGAGCTGGTCATCGGCATCGTGCAGGCCCGATTCAACGAGGCCATCACCGACACGCTGGCGGCGGCCTGCCGCAGCGAGCTGATCGAACTCGGGGTGGCCGAGAAGGACATCGACCACTACAAGGTGCCCGGCGCGCTGGAGGTACCCGTCGCCCTGCAGGCGCTGGCGGAAAAAGGCGGCTACGACGCTCTGGTCGCGGTGGGCTGCGTGATTCGCGGCGAGACCTACCACTTCGAGCTGGTGTGCAACGAGTCGGCCGCGGGCGTCACGCGCGTGGCGCTGGACTACCACCTGCCGATCGCCAACGCGATCATCACCACCGAGAACGAGGAGCAGGCCATCGCCCGCCAGGTGGAAAAGGGCAAGGACGCCGCGCGCGTCGCGGTGGAAATGGCCAACCTGCTGGACGAGGTGGGATGACTACTGCTCCCCGCAAGACGTCGCAGAAAGCCCCGCGCAGCCGCGCGCGCGAGTTCGCCCTGCAGGCCCTCTACCAGCACCTCGTCGGCCGCCAGAGCGCCGAAAGCATCGACGCATTCACCCGCGGCCTCTCCGGCTTCCACAAGGCCGACTCGGTGCACTACGACGCCCTGCTGCACGGCTGCATCAAGGAGGCCGAGGAGCTGGACGCGCTGATCAAGCCGCTGCTGGACCGCAAGCTCGAGGAGCTTTCGCCGATCGAGCACGCGGTGATGTGGATCGGCGCCTACGAGTTCCTGCATGCGCCGGACGTTCCGTGGCGCGTCGTGCTCAACGAATGCATCGAGCTGGCCAAGGAGTTCGGCGGCACGGACGGCCACAAGTACGTCAACGGCGTTCTCAACGGCCTTGCGCCGAAGCTGCGTCCGCTGGAAGTCGAGGCCGACCGCGCCTCGGGCAAGGCCAGGCCATGAGGTTCGCCCGCCGCGCCGAGCGCATCGAGCCGTTCTATGTGATGGAGGTGGCCAAGGCCGCCACGCAGTACGCGCGCGAGTTCGCGCACAGCGGCAAGCCGATGATCTTCCTGAACATCGGCGAGCCGGACTTCACCGCGCCGCCGCTCGTGCAGGAGGCGGCCGCGAAAGCCGTGCGCGACGGCCTCACGCAGTACACGCACGCCATGGGCCTGGACAAGCTGCGCGAGCGCATCAGCGGCTGGTATGCGCAGCGCTTCGGCGTGGACGTGCCGGCGCGGCGCATCGTCGTCACCGCCGGTGCGTCGGCGGCGCTGCAGCTCGCCTGCCTCGCGCTGATCGAAGCCGGCGACGAGGTGCTGATGCCGGACCCGAGCTACCCGTGCAACCGGCACTTCGTGAGCGCCGCCGAAGGCAATGCGGTGCTGATCCCGACCACGGCGGCCGAGCGCTACCAGCTCAGTGCGGCCAAGGTGCAGGAGCACTGGGGCGCGAAAACGCGCGGCGTGCTGCTCGCCTCGCCCTCCAATCCCACGGGCACCTCGATCCACCCGGAGGAACTGCGCCGCATCCACGCCTTCGTGCAATCGAAAGGCGGCATCACGCTGCTGGACGAGATCTACCTGGGCCTGTCCTACGACGAAACCTTCGGCCACACGGCGCTGGGCATCGACGACCAGGTGATCAGCATCAACAGCTTCTCGAAGTACTTCAACATGACGGGCTGGCGGCTCGGCTGGATCGTGGCGCCCGACCCGCTGGTGCCGGTGATCGAGCGGCTCGCGCAGAACCTGTTCATCTGCCCGAGCACCGTGTCGCAGCATGCGGCGCTCGCCTGCTTCGAGCCGGAGAGCATCGCGGAATACGAGCGCCGGCGCAGCGAGTTCCGTGCGCGCCGCGACTTCTTCATCCCCGCGCTGAACGGCATGGGGCTTTCGGTACCGGTGATGCCCGACGGCGCCTTCTACGGGTGGGCCGACTGCTCGAAAGCCTGCGAGCAATGGGGCGTGGGTTCGAGCTGGGAATTCGCGTTCGAGGTGATGAAGCGCGCGCATGTCGCGGTGACGCCCGGCCGCGACTTCGGCACGGCCGAAACCGCGCGCTTCGTGCGTTTTTCGACCGCGAACTCGATGGCACAGCTTCAGGAGTCCGCTGCGCGGCTTGCCGCCGTCCTGAAATGACGTTCCGCTTTCCCGTCCGCGTGTACTGGGAAGACACCGACGCGGGCGGCATCGTCTTCTACGCCAACTACCTGAAGTTCTTCGAGCGCGCGCGCACGGAGTGGCTGCGCTCGCTGGGCGTCCACCAGAGCAGCCTCCGGGAGGAAACGGGCGGCATCTTCATCGTCAGCGAAACCTCGGTGCGGTACCTTCGCCCGGCGCGCCTGGACGATGAACTTATCGTTACCGCCCGGCTCGAAGACGCAGGCCGCGCGTCTCTCATAATCGCGCAGCAGGCGCTGGACGCCGCAGGAAGCGTCCTTTGCGAGGGCACCATCCGCATCGGCTGGGTCGATGCGGCGACATTGAAGCCGGGGCGCATCCCGCCCGCCATCCTGGAAACGCTGAACCGATGAACCAAGACCTCTCCATCCTGCAGCTCGTGCTCGGCGCCAGCGTCGTGGTGCAGGCGGTGATGCTGCTGCTGGTGCTGGTGTCCATCACCAGCTGGGCCGCCATCTTCCGCAAGCTGTTCGCGCTCAAGCGCGTGAACCGCCTGAACGACGACTTCGAGCGCGAGTTCTGGTCGGGCACCAGCCTGAACGACCTGTTCGCCTCCGCCGCGCAGAACGCGAAGCTCGCGGGGCCGATGGAGCGCATCTTCGCCAGCGGCATGCGCGAATACCAGAAGCTGCGCGAGCGCCGCATCCAGGACCCCGGCACGCTGCTCGACGGGGCGCGCCGCGCGATGCGCGCGAGCTATCAGCGCGAAGTGGACGCGGTGGAGATGAACCTGTCCTTCCTCGCGTCCGTGGGCTCGGTGTCGCCGTACGTGGGCCTGTTCGGTACGGTGTGGGGGATCATGCATGCCTTCACCGGCCTGGGCGCGCTGCAGCAGGTGACGCTGGCCACGGTGGCGCCCGGCATTGCGGAGGCCCTCGTCGCGACGGCCATCGGCCTGTTCGCCGCGATCCCCGCCGTCGTCGCCTACAACCGCTTCGCGCGCGACATCGACCGCGTCGCGATCAAGCTGGAGACCTTCATCGAGGAGTTCTCCAACATCCTGCAGCGCAACCTGGGCGCGCACAGCGCCTCGGGGCACTGACATGCCGGCAGTGGCGCACCGCGGCCGCGGCCGCCGCACGATCAACGAGATCAACATGGTCCCGTTCATCGACGTGATGCTGGTGCTGCTGATCATCTTCATGGTCACCGCGCCGCTGATCACGCCGAGCATGATCAACCTGCCCTCGGTGGGCAAGGCCGGCAAGCAGCCGGACAACGTGGTGCAGGTCGTGATCGCGAAGGACGAGTCGCTCGAGCTGAAGATCAAGGACAGCACGACGAAGCTGAGTGCCGGCTCCATCGTGCAGGTGATGAAGCAGCTGCAGGCCACGCCCGGCGGCGAGAACACCGCCGTCGTCATCAGCGCGGACCGCACCGTGAAGTATGAAGCGGTGGTGAACGTGATGAACGAATTGCAAAAGGCCGGCGTGCAACGCGTCGGCCTCTCGGTTCAACTCGCAAAATAGCAGGGCCCCATGCCCGCCGCCACCGACCGCTTCGAGTTCACGCCGCCGCCGCAGCCGGCGCTGGTGCGTGCGTTCGTGCTGGCGCTGCTCGCGCACCTTTTGCTGCTCGCCGCCCTCACCTGGGGTGTGAAGTGGCAGCGCGAGTCGCAGGACGCCGTGGTGGATGCGGAGCTGTGGTCCAGCGTGCCGCAGCAAGCCGCGCCAAAGGAAGTGGCGCCGCCGCCTCCGCCGCCGCAGCCGGAGCCGAAGGTGCAGCCGAAGCCCGAGCCGCCGCAGCCGACCGAAGCCGAGATCGCGCTGGAAAAGCAGAAGAAGGCCGCGGAAACGAAACGCCGCGAGGAAGAACTCGCGCGCAAGAAGGAAGCCGAGCACCGCAAGGAAGAGGCCGAGAAGAAGCGGCGCGAAGAGGCGAAGCTCGCGCAGGAAAAGCAGCGCAAGGAAGATGCCGACAGGAAGAAGCGCGAAGAGCGCGACGCGCAGCAGCGGGAGAAGCTGCGCCAGGAGACGCTCGCCAAGCTGCAGGGGATGGCGGGTGCGACCGGTGCGCCGTCTTCGACTGGGAACGCACAGCGATCCAGCGGCCCCTCGGCGAACTGGGGCGCGCGAGTGAACGCGCGTGTTAAACCGAATATCGCATTCAGAGATGAAGTTGCGGGGAATCCCGAGACGGTGGTGGCTGTTCGACTTGCTCCGGACGGCACCATAGTCAGCAGGCGAATTGTCAAACCGAGCGGTCACCCCGCGTGGGACGACGCAGTCTTGCGAGCGCTTGACAAGACCGAGGTGCTGCCGCGCGATATCGACGGGCGCGTTCCTCCCGGAGGAGACCTTGTGTTCCGGCCGAAGGACTGAATCGCCCGCTTCTCGCCACTAGCCAATTTACGCTTCGCAACTTGGCGGTCGAAATTGAGGATATTGGGGTCGGATTTGGTCAGATCCCAATTTCTCTTCGGTTTTTGCGCTCTTCGACCTCGCGGCAACGCCACGCCCGGCCGGTCCGCGGCGCGATGGCTACGACGTTCGGCGCAGCCGCTGCGCGGCCGCTCCCGAATTCCTCACGCCGGCAGGCCTCGCGGCCCCCCGCCATAACTCGCTTGTATTGTTCGTTTGTCCGGAGACCCCGGGCAGGAGGGGCGTATGCAGGTAACTCGCTTTTGGCTCCGAGCCTGTCGCGTAGATGTAGCAGCGCCCATCCTTTTTCTCC
>NZ_JACORU010000015.1 GCF_014297445.1 Ramlibacter albus | reverse complement strand
TCCGGACTCACGATGGCCACCCCCGTTCAGGAGTCGACCTCTGATGCCTCTCCAGGCGCTACGGGCTACGCCCTTCGCGCCTTGAAGACATTAAAAACTTACACCACTCCCCGGGACATCAACAGGCGTAGTCACTTTGTGCGACGAGTGAGTTCACATGTGATCCGAGAAGTCAGCCCTCCGCGCTTGCCGCGAACTGTGTGGAAGGCTAGGTCTGGTATTGCTGCGAGAGAGACGTTGCCTAGGCGGCAGCTTCAGACTGGGTGCGGTCGTTCGGGCATTGGAGGTGAGCAGCCGGTGCCGGCCAGCAGCAGCCGCCCAGACTTCGCCCGTCGCTTCGCCCTCAAGTTCACGCACGCACGTAGCAGGGCTTGCCCGAGGTGTCTCTTCCCCAACCCACCCGCAGAATGCCGCATCGCATCCCGAGGTACCTTCATGCCCCAACCCCGCCTCACCCGCCGCCACCTCCTGGCCGCCGGCTCCCTCACCCTGCTGCACCTCCCCGCCTTCGCCCAGGACTACCCCACCAAACCCGTACGCCTGGTCATCCCCTTCCCCGCAGGCGGCAGCTCCGACGGCATCGGCCGACAGGTCGCCGAGAAGCTCGGCGCAGTCCTCAAGCAGAACGTCGTCGTCGAGAACAAGGGCGGCGCAGGCGGCATCATCGGCGCGGACGCGGTGGCGAAGTCCGCCGCGGACGGCTACACGCTCGTGCTCGTGGATGTGTTCCACACCAGCACACCCATCTACACGCGCAAGATGCCGTATGACGCGGTGAAGGACTTCACGCCCGTCTCGCTGGTCGGCCGCTGCCCTGCGTTCTGGGTGGCCAACCCCGCGTTCGAAGCGAAGAACGGCGCTGACGCCATCGCGTACGCCCGCACGCAGCCGGGCAAGATGACGATGGCCATCGCCGGCACCGGCAGCGTGGTCGTGGACCAGTTCCGCGCGCGCAGCGGCCTGAAGTTCGTGAGCGTGCCGTACCGCGGATCCGCGCCCGCCATCACCGACCTGATCGGCGGCACCGTGCAGACGATGATCACCACGATGGCCAGTGCTGGCGGGCACGTGAAGTCCGGCAAGCTGCGCGTGCTGGCCGTCACGGGCGAGCGCCGCAACGCGGAGTACCCGGACGTGCCGACGTTCGCCGAGCTGGGCATCCGCGGCATGGACTACGAGCAGTGGTTCGGCGTGATGGGGCCGGCCAATCTCCCGCCCGCCGTGGTGGCGCGCCTGTCCTCCGCGATGGAGCAGGTGCTGGCGATGCCCGATGTGCGCGAGCGGCTGGCCGGCATGGCGATGGAAGTCGCGGTCGCCGGCACCGCCGAGATGAAGCGCAAGGTGGAGTCGGATGCGTCGCAGTGGGTGCGGCTGGCGCAGGAGCTGGACATCAAGCCGATCGACTGAGTCAGTCGATCTTCAGGGCAAGCCGCTTCACCACGGGGCTCCACAGGGTTACGGCGGCCGCCAACACCTTGCGGAACTCGTCGGGGCCCGAATCCAGCATCGGCTCGAACCCGCCATCGACCAGCCTCTTCTGGAACGCGGGCTCGGCGACCGCGCTGCGGGTCGCGCTCGCGACGCGATCGATGATGTCCTTCGGGGTGCCCGCGGGCGCGAGTATCCCGAGCGCGCCCGGCGCCGCGAGCCCGGCGTAGCCCATCTCGGCAACCGTGGGAATGTCCGGCGCCGCGGCCAGCCGCTGGCTGCTCGTGACGGCGAGCACGCGGAGTTTGCCCGTGCGGTGAAACTCGAGGACATTGCCGGTGACGCCCGCGATGCCGACCAGCACCTGGCCCGACACCATGTCCGCCAGCGCGGGGCCGGCCCCGCGATATGGCACATCCACCAGGCGCGGCAGCGTGGCCATCGACTTGAAGAGCTCTCCCGTCAGGTGGTTGGATGAGCCAATGCCCACGTGCGCATACGCGAGCTCAGGTCGGTTCTTCGCGTAATCGACCAACTCCGGCAGCGTGCGCACTGGCAAGGTCGGATGGACCGCGATGGCGAGATAACTCACCGCCACGCCCGCAACCGGCTCCAGGTCCTTTGCGGCGTCGTAGAGAGGTTTGGCCTTCAGCAGCATCTCGTTGACGTGCGTGAGCGTGCCGCCCAGCAGCAGCGTGTAGCCGTCGGGCCGCGCGTGCGCCGCCGCGGCAGCCCCGACGGAGCCGCCGCCGCCGCCGAGGTTCTCGATCTCCACGGTGCCGAGGATGCGCTTCATGGAGTCGGCCCAGGGGCGCCCGATGGAGTCGTAGACACCGCCCGGCGGGAATGGGACGATGAGCCGCACGGGGCGCACCGGGTACGCCTGCGCGAACGCGCCGCAAGGTGCGGCGAGGGTAGCGGCCAGGAGCGGGAGCACGTGTCGTCTTTGCATACGAAGCCCTCCTGCTGAAAGAGTAGGCGCTCCGGATGCAGGCCTGTGTACGGTTTCGCACGCCGATGGGATAGTGCGGAACCGCACCGACGAACGGCACTGCCGTGGTGTCAAGTTGACCGCCTCGAGCGGTCCTGGAGGGCGTGAATGCAAAGACGCTATGCAACTCCCGCAATCGCGGCACTCGTCGCAGCGCTCGTCATGCGCACCGCCGGCGCACAGGCGCAGCCCCCCTCGAGGATCCATCGCGTGGCGGTGGTCGAGTACTTGACTGAGGCAGCGGTGCGCCTGGTGAAAGACCTGGTCCTGCGCGAGCTGAACAAGCTGGGCTATGTGGAACGGCGCAATCTCGTCCTCGAGATTCGCTCGCTGCTCGGGATGGACCCGAAAGAGCAGGAAGCCGTCATGGCCGATGTCGTGCGCACCCGGCCGGATGTGATCGTGGTTGCCGGCACCAACGCAGCGCTTCGCGCGGTGAAGGCAACACGCAGCATTCCCGTTGTCATGTGGGCGAGCGTGGACCCCGTCGCCGCGGGTCTCGCGCAAAGCCTGGCGCACCCCGGAGGCAACGTGACTGGCCTGGTCAGCGACGTGGGTGCCGGTGCGGAAGAAAAGCGCATGCAGCTGCTGCTCGAACTCGTTCCCAGGGCGCGTCGCATCGCTTTCGTCGGCGTGCAACCGGACTGGACCAATCCATGGGGCGCTGCCGTTCGCAGCTTCGCCGCCAAACGCGGCGTCGTGCTCGTGTTCGCGGAAGGAACCGGCACATCGGATTTCTCGCGCTCGGTCGAGATCGTCCGGAAGGAGAAGCCGGATGCCGTCTTCGTGGCCTTGAGTGGGGCAACGTCGCAGGCTCGCGCGTTGTTCGGGAGGATGACGGTGGAGACGGGCATCCCCAGCGTGTGCGGGATCGCCGAGATGGCCAACGACGCTTGCGTGATGACGTACGGGCAGAGCTCCGTCGAGTTCATTGCCCGCTCGATGGCGTATGTCGACCGCATCCTGAAAGGCGCGAACGCCGCGGACCTGCCCATCGAGCAGCCGACCCGGTTCCAGCTGGTCATCAACCTGAAGCTCGCGAACCAGATCGGGCTGCAGGTACCGTCCACGCTCCTGATGCGCGCGGACAAGGTGGTCGAGTGAGCCGTGCGCTGGCGGCCATGCGCCGGCCGATCGCGATTCGTCCATGGAGATCGTCCCGCACTTCGAGCGCGCGCCGGGCGTCGCGTACGTCGCGATCAGGCCGGTGGACGAATCGCCAGCCGATCGACCAGCGCCTCCAGTTCGTCGAGGTCGAAGGGCTTCCTCAGCGGATGCGCGGTAGGCCCGAGCGAGGTGGCGGCCTGGCTCGAGTCATGCCCGGAGCAGACGATCACCGGCAGCGCCGGGTCGTGCCGCAGGGCCTCGCGCGCCAGGTCGAGGCCCGAGCCATCGGGCAGCTCGATGTCGGTCATCAGCAGGTTCACCTTCTGCTCGCGCAGCGCCTCGCGCGCGCCGGCGCCGTCGGCGACGCACACCACTTGGCGCCCGGCGGCGGCGAGCAGCTCGGCGAACGTCTCGCGGACCAACGCGTCGTCCTCGACGTAGAGAATGACGAAAGGGTTGGCGGCCATCATTTCGTCTCCGAAGACCACGGGAAGTTGATGTAGGTGTCGCGCGTGTCGAAACAGATGTTGCCGTACATCTTCAGGTACGACGCACGCCGCGCCGGGTCCGCATATACCGCGCCGGGGTCGGCCGTGTCGCGCTCGTAGTCCGCGATGTTGCTGCGCGTGAGCGCCTTGGGCAGGATGTCCATGGCCTGCGGGATGGACTTTCCCTCCAGCCAGTCGGCCGCGTGCTGGCCCATCGCATAGCCGAAGATGGACGACGCCAGGCTGATGCTCGCCTTGTAGGGGCCGTCGCCCTTCTTGATTTCGACCACCGCTTCGGGTTCGCCGTCGATGCCGCCCAGGAACTGGTCCGCGCGCGCCTTGCCCGCTTCGCGCAAGGCCGCCAGTGCGCCCAGCACCACCGTGTCCGCGCCGAGCACCACGTCGATGTTCGGCTGCGCGAGCAGGATGGTCTTCATCGTGCGGTAGCCGCCCTCCTTGTCGACCGTCGCGGGCGATATGTCGGCCACGAGCGTCACCCCGGGCAGGGTGCGCAGCGTGTCCCGCATGGCCGTGAAACGTGGCGCGAGGAATTGCAGGCCGTCATGCGTGAGCAGAACGACCTTGGCCTTGCCGCCAAGCCGCGTACGGATGTAGTGGGCTGCTGCATCGGCCAGGACCTTGCCGGTGAGGTATTGCGGTGCGTTCAGCACCGAAGTCGCCGGCGGCGGCACGATGGCCCCCACATAGGCGCCCGCGCCGATCACCTTCTTCAGGCCCGGGGCCAACGATGGCGGGTCGATCGGCGCCACCACGATGGCGCCCGTCTTGTCCGTGGCGATGCCGCCCACGTGCTTGATCATGAGCGCAGGGTCGTTGTTGGCAAAGGCAACGCTGTAGGCGAGGCCTCGCGCCCGCGCGGCGGCCTCGAGGCCGCGGCCCACGCCTTGCATGAATTCGCGCCGGTTGTCCTGCACGAAGACCAGCTTCTTCTGCAAGCCGGCGGCGGTCGGCGCCCTGCAGGCGTGCCGTGCCGGGTCGTAAGCCGGCAACTTGACGGGCACCGTCAGCCCCTCGCCGCCGGCGGCCAACGCGGCGCCACCGAGCCACAAGAGCGCAGCAACTGCAGCCAGTCGAGATTTCATTACCATGTGATTACACGTTCGCGGTGGTCAGCACCAGCCGGGCGACGGTACCCGGCGCGCGATTAATGTATTCCACCCGGGTCTGCAGCGCGGACGCCATCGTCTGGATGATCTTGCTGCCCAGCCCGGTGCCAGCATGCGGGGTGTTCGGCGCGATCCCCACGCCGTCGTCTTCCACCGTCAGCTCGGCTTTGCCGTCTTCCAGCCGCTTCAACCGCACCCGCACCTCGCCGGGCTGGTCCTCGGGGTACGCGTATTTGAAGGCGTTGGTCACCAGTTCCTGCACGGCCACGCCCAGGCTGACACTGGCGTCGGTGCGCAGCGACACCGGCTCCAGGTAGCACTTGAGGATGGCGGTGTGGCCGTCCTTCTTCATCGCCGTCTCGAGGTTGCCCAGCATCGCGCCCAGGTAGTCGTTCAGCGCCACGTTCGTCACGTCGCCGGATGTATAGAGGCTCTTGTGGATCAGCGAAATGGCATTGATCCGCGATTGCGTTTCTGCCAATGCATCCTTGGCCGCCGGATCGGCGACGGAGCGCATCTGCATCCGCACCAGCACCGCCACCAGCTGCAGGCTGTTGGCGACGCGGTGGTTGACCTCGGCCAGCAGCACTTCCGCGCGTTCACGCGCCAGGGCAAGATCGGCCGTGCGGGCCTTCACACGTTCTTCGAGGGTGAGATTGACGGCCCGTACTTCGTCGCGAGCGAGTTTCAATTCCTGCGCGCTGCGGTAGACGGTATGGACCACCGCGAACACCACCAGGACGATCACCACGGCGGCGCCCGCCGATATCCAGCGCAGCAGCGATGCATTGCGCTGCTGCTCCGCGCTGTTGAGCGTCCCGTTCTCGTCGGCGCTCAGGATCGCGCCATAAAGGAAAACGTTGATTTCATCCATCAGCGCCTTGCCGCGATTGCGCTGCAGGAGTGCCATGGCCTCGGCGTCGCGGCCGGCGCTTTTGAACGCGATGCTGGAGTCCATGTCGGCGATCTTCTGGCCAACGGCTTCCGACAACCGGGGCAGCATGGCCCGGTTCGGCGCATCGGCCGGAATCATCCGGCCCAGGTCCTCCAGCTCCTGCCGCGCCCGCGTCTTGGCCGTGTCGTAAGGGGCAAGGTAGATGGCGTTGCCGGTCAGCAGGAAGCCGCGCTGGCTCGATTCCGCCGTGCGCAGGTGGTCGCGCAGCTCCACCGCCGTGATGCGGATCGTGCGCTGCAAGGCCGATTGCTCCAGGAGGCTGTTGCCGCGTTCCACCAGCCAGATGGTGGTGCCCACGATGACGATCAGCGCCAGGAAGCCGATGGTGAGGCCCGCGCCAACGCCTACCGCCAACCGGGTTCGGCCGAACATCTATCGACTTTCAAGGGGTTGGGTGGACAGGGGCAAGCTGTCACTGATCATAAGACACGGCCGCGCTGGCGGGGTGCCTCGGCAGACGAACGAACAACGTTGCGCCGTTGACCGCCGGCCGAAGTTCGGGCGCCCGCGCAGCGCCCGGAAACTGCTCGCCCAGGCTTCAGTGCAACAGCGCCGGCTCCGGCACTTGCTCGCGAAGAGCGCGCACCGCGTCCTGCAGCCGCACGACCTCGGCCAGCGCGGCGTCGACGCGATCGCTGGGTGCGCCCGCCTGCTGCAGGTCGAAGGCTCGCTCGAAAGCCTTGTCGGCACGCTGGCTCAGCAGCGTGAGCTGCGCACGCACATGGGCGATGTCAGAAGCCTGGACGGTGGTTGTCATCCCGTTCTCCCTGGTCGGTGAATGGACGCAGTCTCGACACGATCCCGGGGTGGGTCTGTAGGCGCACGGACACGGCTGGAGTGAGTGGCGGGCGGTGGCAACTGTCGGTTCCCTCGCGCCGGCCTCCTCATTCAGCGGTCTTCACGAGGAACGCGCGGACGGCCTGCGCAACGCGGTCCGGCGCCTCGATGGGGCCGACATGCGGAACTCCCGCAAGCTCGACCTGTCGTGCGTTCGCGATGTCTTTGGCCAGTTCGAACGTGGCCGCGGGCGGAATGAGCCTGTCGCGCGTTCCCGCCATCAGCAAGGTTCGCGCGGAGACTCGCGAGAAGTCGATCGAAGGCGGGTTCACGAGCACGCGCGAGCGCCGCAACTGTTGCTCCGCGCTGCGCGTCGTTCCCCGGAAGATCTCGATCACTTCGGGGTGCGCAGATAGATAGTCCTGCGTGAAGAACCACGTGGCGATCGCGGCGGCGTTGCGTTGCGCGTCGGTGCGCAGGCGCGCGAGCTCCTGCACCGCTTGCGGGTTGACCTCGGCGACGGGGCGGCCGACTCGCCAGGTGCTGCCGAGGATCAGGCGGTCGACCACATCGGGATGACGAGCCGCGAGCACCTGCGCAATCTGGCCGCCGAACGACGTGCCATAGACGTTCGCGCGGCTTGCGCCTGACGCGCCTGCGATGTTGCGGATCAGGTCCGCGGCATCGTCGGCAAGGTCGACGAGACCATACTCGGTGTCGCTGTTCTCCGTCCGGCCGGAATCGCGCTGGTCGTAGGCCACCACCGAGAAGTCCATCGCGAGTGCGCCCATGAGCGCTTCGAACATCGAGGAGTCCGCTTCGGCACCATGGATCATGACCAACAGCGGGCCCCGGCCCTGCGCTCGATAAGCCGTCCGCGTTCCGTTGGCATCGACAAAATTCATTCGGGCACCTCGAAGGTCAGTTCGATCTTCGAGCCCACAGGGTCGCGAAGGAAGATCTGCTGCAGCGGCCACCCCGGCACGGGCACGTCGTCGAACGCGACGCCCAAGGACTTCAAGCGCTGCCGCGTCGCCTCCAGCCCTCGCGTATGCAGCGACACGTGGTCGAATCCACTGGACGCCACTTCCGCAGGGTGGTCCTCGCGCAAGATCGCTGCCAGGTGCACCACGGCCTGTTCACCGACATACATCCAGTGGCCCGGGAAGCCGAATGCCGGCCGCGGACCCGGCTGCATCCCGAGCACGTCGCTGTAGAAAGCCTTCAGGCCTTCCAGTTGCGCCGGCGTGCATCGGATCGTGAAGTGGTGGATGCCCAAGACCTGCGGCGCGGCCTTCATTCGCGTGCGCCCCTGCCCAGCACCTGCTGCAGCGCGGCCGTCACTTCGCTGGCGGCGTCTGCCGGGAGCCATGCAGCGCGATAGCAGACATGGCCGTCGGGTCGCACGAGCGCCGCACCGCGCATGCCCATCTGGAAACCATCTTCAGGATCGATCCGCGGCAACTGGCGGAACTGCACGTCCACGCCCGCGGCTTGCGCGGCCGCCGCGGCAGCGCGCTCCCACTCATATCCCAGCGGCCCCGCGACCAGCACGAACTGCCGGTCGAACCAGTCCAGCGTGGATCGCTTGCGCGCCGAGTCCAGCCACATGTGCGGGAACCGCGAGCCGGGCCTGTCGGTCGGTTGGTAGACGCGCGAATTGAGCGGCTTGGCCACCGTGCCATCGGGCACCACCGCATCGCTCACATAGCTGAAGCCGAAGGACTGGCCGATGCTGTGCAGGTGGTTGTCCGTGTCGGCGATCCAGAAGGCGATGCGGTCCTCGTTGCCCGAGCGGATGGCCTGGTCCACCAGGTCGAACCTCAGGCGGTTGGCGAAACTGAAGTCCGCGTTCGATTCCGCCACCGGACGCCGTTCCGCTTGATAGGAATCCAGCAGGTGTTCCGCAGCCCTGTCCTTCAGCACATACGCGAGCTTCCACGCGAGGTTGTGCACATCCTGCACGCCCGAGTTCAGGCCGAAGCCGCCGGTTGGCGGGAAGCGGTGCGCGGCGTCGCCCACCAGGAACACGCGCCCGCGGCGGAACTCCTTGGCGACCTGGCGGCTCACGCGCCACGTGGAGCGGTTGATGATCTCCACCTCGAGGTCCGGAATGCCCGTGTGCTCGCGCGCCATCGCGACGACTTCCTCATCGGTCCACGGATGCGCTCGCTCGTCTTCGGTGCGGCCGATCTGCGTCACCGTCAGCCAGCGGTCCTTGCCGTCGGTGTTGAGGATCGACGCGACCGGCACGCCGGGCTTGGACGGCACCACGCGGATCATCGCGGCTTCGCGCGCGATGGGCAGCCGCGAAAGGTCCGCGCGCCAGTAGTCGTTGGCCATCACCGCGATCGTCGACGGGCCGCTGAATTCGATGCCGATCTTGCGCCGCACCGAGCTGCTCGCGCCGTCGGCACCGATGAGGTACTTCGCGCGCCAGCGTGTCTCCTCGCCCGTCGCGACGTTGCGAGTGGTTGCGGTCACCTCGCGTTCGCCCACGTCGAAGTCGAGGCATTCCGTGGCAAACAGGATCTTGCCGTGGCGCGAGTTGCGCACGACGGCGTAAAGCTCTTCCTCCACGGCGTCCTGCGCCACCACCGCCTTCCACGCCGGCGTGCGGCACGGGATGTCGGGCTCGGGCATGGTGCGGCCGTACTCGCGGCCGGCGATGCTCTCCACGTAGGCGAACACGTCCGTGCCGTCCGGTAACCCGCGCGCGCGCACCTTGTGCTCGATACCCCACTGGCGGAACAGCTCCATGGTGCGCGGCCAGCAGCCGCGCGACTTCGGGTGGTCGGTGGTGTGCGCGCTGCGCTCGACGACCACGAAGGGCACTTCGAACCGATCGAGCATGAGGGCCATGGCCAGGCCGGCGGGCCCGCCGCCGACGATGAACACCTGCGTGGACTGGATGGATGACGATGGCATGCGGTGTATCTCCAATTTGGGTGTGGTGGCTCAGTCCAGCTTGATGGCGAGCGGCCCGATGTCCTTGCGGTGGCGGCGCAGTTCCTCGGCGTTGAGTTCGGCGAACTGCTGCGGGGCCATGTTGGTGATGGTTGCGCCCATGGTTTTCATCGCGGCGACGTATTCAGGCCTGCGCGAAGCGGCGACGACGTCCGCATGGATGGACTGCACGAGCGCAGCGGGCATGCCGGCCGGGCCGAAGAGGCCGCCCCACGAGGGAATGTCCACGTCCTTGAAACCGAACTCCGCCACGGATGGAACGTTGGGCAGTTCGGGGATGCGCTGCGGCCAGCTGATGGCCAGCGCTCGCACTTTGCCCTCCTGGATCAATTGCATCGAAGGTGAAGTGCCGAACCACGTGAGATCGACGTGCCCGCCGAGCAGGTCGGGAAACGGGGACCCTTTGTACGGCACGTGCATGAGGTCGACACGCGCGGCGCGCGCGAACAGCGCGCCCACGAGGTGCGTGGTGTTGCCCGGACCCCAGGACGCATAACTCACGGTGCCCGGCTTGGCCTTGGCCTCCGCGAGCACATCGGCCAGCGTCTTGAAGCGCGAGTCCGCGCGCGTGAGCAGCACGAACCCCGGCGAGACGAGCAGTTGCGTGATCGGCGTGAAGTCGCGCGACACGTCGTAGGGCAGCTTCGAATACAGCACGGCGTTCGTGTTGTGCCCGCCCGTGGTGAAGAGCATCGTCGAACCATCCGGCCTGGACCGTGCCACTTCCGAGGTGCCGATGATGCCGGCCGCGCCGGCCTTGTTGTCGACGATGTAGTTGCGGCCCGTCGACTGCCGCAGCGCCTCCGCGAGCACGCGCGCGATGGCGTCGATCGGGTTGCCCGCGGGGAAGGGCACCACAATGCGCGTCACGTTGTCCTGCGCGAGGACGCGCCGGCCGAACAGCGTCCCAGTTGCTGCGACGCCTGCAGCCTTCAGCAGGGTTCGACGGCCAGGGCTGGCCACGGTGAGGATGTTCTGGGCTCGTTGCATGGTGCTCCTGGTGTCGCGCGTTAACGCAGTAGAATTCGCTTTAGTGAAGCCATTGTTAACGCAAAGAAAGTTGCTTTAATGAGGGAAAACCCTGAAGAACTTGCCGTGGCCGACGAAGGGCCGCGCAGGCGCATGGGCGGGCGCAGTGCACGCGTGCTCGACGCCGTTGCCAATGCCGTGCTGGAAGAGCTGGGCGAGAGCGGCATCGAGGAGTTCTCGATCCCTCGCGTAGCAGCGCGCGCCGGCGTGAGCAGCTCGTCGGTCTATCGGCGTTGGCCGAACAAGGCGACGCTGATCGCGTTCGCCGGCGACCGCATGGCTCGCGAAACGATTCCCTTCCCGGACCTCGGCTCGCTGCGGCAAGACTTGCTGCGTGTGCTGCAGGAAGTGGTGGAGACTTTCCGCGACCCCAAGAGCCGCGCGTTGATCGCGATGGCCTTCAGCGGCAGCGATTCGCCGGACGTGCAGCGCGCGCAGACCACGTACTGGCAGATGCGCGTGCAGGAGCAGCAGCCGATGTTCGACCGCGCGATTGCCCGCGGCGAGATCTCGCCCGATACCGATACGGGCGCCATCATCGAGCGCGCAGCGGGGCCGCTGTACTTCCGCTTCTTCATCAGCCGGCTTGCGATCACGCAGGCATTCCTCGAGCAGCTGGTGGATGCCGCACTCGCGCCCGTGCTCGCGCAGAAGCCGCGTCGACGCTGATCCCACGCTTTACATCAGCCTCCCACAGGACTAACGTTATTGCCCCCATTCCAACCAGGAGACAACCATGGCGAACTTCGTCCTCGTCCACGGTGCGTGGCACGGCGGCTGGTGCTATCGCGACACTGCGAAAGCGTTGCGCGCGGCGGGGCATGACGTCTTCACGCCCACGCACACGGGCGTGGGCGAGCGTGCGCACCACTCTTCACAGGCCATCACCCTGGAGACGCACATCCGCGACGTCTGCGGCTGCATCGAGGCCGAGGAACTCTCCAGCGTCATCCTGTGCGGGCACTCTTACGGCGGCATGGTGATCACGGGCGTGGCGGACCGCATCCCCGGCAAGATCAAGTCGCTGGTGTACCTCGATGCGTTCGTGCCGCAGCACGGGCAGAGCCTCAACTCGCTGCTGCCCCTCGCGCTGGGGCCCGAGATCGCCGACGTGTTCCTCGGCGCCTTCCGCGGCGCGGCACTCGAGGGCAACAGCGGCCTGATGCAGCCGATCCCCGCGGAGAAGTTCAACATCGACGCCGTCAACCGCGAGTGGGTCGACCGGCGCTGCGTGCCGCAGGCGCTGGCCACATTCGAATGCCCCATCCTGCTCACGGGCGCGGGCGCCGCGGTCAAGGAGCGCGTCTACATCCTGGCGGACGGCTGGGACCCGAGCCCGTTCCGTTACTTCGCGGCCCGGTGCGAAGGGCAGCCGGGCTGGCGTGTCACCAAGATGGCGTGCAGCCACGACGTGATGGTCGACAGGCCGCAGGAGCTGGCGAAGGAGTTGATGAAGCTGGCTTGATCGGTGTCAGAACGCCGCGAGAGTCAGTTCAACCCGCATCAGGTCCGTCAAGGCAAGTGCTGCGAAGGGCGCGTTGAGTGGATGTCAGGTGCGGATCGGCAGCGCGACTCGGGGCTCAAGAGCTTCGAGTTTCGCGTGCGCTTTCAGGATCTCTTGGTAGAGATCGACATGCTTCGGAGCCTTCACCGTGACAACGAGCGCATACCGGATCTTAGTTGCGCTGCCACCTGCGTTGGCACCGCCGTCGCGCGCGTTGTAATGGACATCGAATACCGACCCGTTCAGGCTTGTGCCCCGGAAGGTGTGCTCGGCATGGAGCAGCGTTTCCCATTTGCCGAGGTCGTTCCGCATCTCCGCTTCAGTTCGCCATTCGTTTGAAGGGAAGAAGCTGTAGCTGTTCGGTTGTTTCGCCTTGAGCTTGAACTTCGTGATGTCGGGACGGAACGTGATGTCCAGGCCGGCCTTCGTGTACGCGGTGGCGTCCTGCGGATCCACGGGTGTGGCGTAGCAGAATGTCGCAGCAATGTCGACGTTGCCCTGCAACCCTCCGGGCGGGAGCGGGACGGGCGCACGCAGGTATTTTCCAGGCGTGAGCTCGCCTTGATAGATGATCCGCGCGACCCCATCGCTGCACGTGATGATCCTGTTCACATCGGAAGGCACGCGGCCCCAGCCCACCTCCTCGGCACCTTCGTGAAGGCTGTCCTCCGCACCATGCACCAGCAACGCCTTGATCGTCAGCGGATGAACGTCGGTCCCAAGGATGGCGCGTATTCCGACTGCGGAGCGAAGCGCGAGCGGCGCGGCGAAGCTCGTGCCCAGCTGCGTCGCCAAGCTGCGCCGCTTCCCCGGTGCGACGACGTGGAAGTACTCCTTGGGCGAGCCGCCGAAGGCCACCACGTCCGGCTTGCGGCGGCCGGGACTGCGGCCGGGGCCGCATGCGCTGTAAGCAGCGCGGGACCAGCCGGTGCCGGCGTGATCAACCGCACCCACACACAAAGCGTTGACGCTGTCGGCCGGCACTTGGATGCGATTGAGGCCCAGCACCTCGTCGCCTTCCCCGTTGTTGCCTACTGCGACGCTCATAAGGGTAGAACCGTCGCTGAGGATGTGATCGATGACGGCCGTCCAGGCGTGCACGTCGGAATCCTCGACGCACAGATCGGGCCCGAGGCTCAAGTTGATGAATTGATAGTTCTGGGAGAGCAGGACCGCCTCGACGTGCCCAAGGGTGCGGTACAGCTCGTATGGATCTTCGCCGTCTGAGTCGGCATCGAGCACGCGGTGGTGGTCCACCGCTGCATACGGGCGCTCGGCGCGCCGTCCCGGTTCGATCGGCCCGAAGAGCAATGCGGACGTCACCGCCAGACCGTGCTCGTTGTACTCTTGAACGTCGTCAGCATCCTCGTCGGCGAGGAAGTATCGTCGCACAAAGCCACCAAGCACATGCTCGTCGGGCAGGCCGCCGTCCAGAACAGCTACTTTCGGTTCGCGCGAGAGCGGCTCCGCACTCGGAAGCTCGAACGCCACCGGTAATTTGGTGCTGCGAAAGATTGGGCGAGCGCTACGCAGGCGCGGCATGGGCCGCACGACCCTGATCAGGGTGAACAGTGCAAGCTTGGACAAGTGTTTCTTCGGACCTTCTACTGGCACGAAGAGGAGGCGGCCGGCCTCGAACTCGAAGCGATCGTCTACCTTGAAGCCGCACTCCTGAGCGTAGACGCTGAACTGCGCGCGTACACGCCTAGCTGAATCGCCAGGGGGAATGTGCAGCCCCACCTCGAACACCTCTTTCGCCGCGCCTTCGCCGGCCGGGCGTAGCCGGTCGGCCGGTGTCATTGGCTCGATGCTTTCTATCTGCGCGAACTCCTGGGCTGCGGGCATGTCGGCAGTCAAGAGGCGGGCCTGCTTCACGAGCCGGCGAAGCGCCGTGCGTGGCCCCGCGACAAACAGCTCCGTCGTGTCCGCTTCCGCCGGAGCAGTTTTCGCAACCACCTTGCGAGGGCGAATGCGCCGATTTCGGCTTCCCACAGAGACCAAACCAGCCTGCTGCAGCAGCACGCGGGGGAAGTAGCTCTTGGCGATGTATGCCGGGTGCAACGTAATGCGCGCTACGGCCTGATCATCCGGGCACGCACTTTCCGGCAGCGCCGAGAACAATGCATTGGCCGCCTCCAGTTGCGGAATCAACGTCGCCTTCGCCTCAGCCAGCGTGTACGGATGCTTCTTCTCGGAAGGCTTCTTCTTTGGCGCGTCGATGCCGAAGGTCAGAAGCTCACCTCTCCCGATGAGGTATCTTGGTGCAGTCGCCATTTACTTCAGTCCCCTTCCTCTTCGGGGCGAGGGCCCCGCGTGTCGTCGGATGGTGTCGCGAGCAACACCGGTCAGCTTGCTCACGTCCTGATGCGTGTGCTGCCCGCTCTTCGCAAGGTCGATTGCAAGCGCCAGCCGTTGCGCCTTGCTGAGACTGGCCATCCCGTCGCCAAGCAACTGGCCAACGAGCAGTTGTGCGTCGGCTTCATTCAGCGCGTGACGTCGACGTAGGGCCGTGATTGAGCGCTGGACATCCGACAGGGACGCGTCTGCCAAGGTGGAAGAGAGCGCGTCCACCCACGGCTCGAACGTGGCGAGGTCTTCGCCCAAGAACCGGCGAACCGCCGCGCTGACTGCCGCAGGTTCCGACTTTCCGAACTGCACGACAGCTTCAAAGCGGCGCCACAACGCGGGATCCACCAGTTCAGGGTGGTTGGTGGCGGCCAGGAGAAGCCCCGTCGCGGGCCACTGATCAACCTCCTGCAGGATGACGGTCACGAGGCGCTTGAGCTCACCGATGTCCGATTCGTCGCTTCGCCGCTTCGCGATCGCATCGATCTCATCGAGCAGCAAGACCGCGGAGTTTGCCTTCGCGTGGTCCAACGCGGCGCGCAAGTTGTTGCCCGTCTTGCCGAGCAGGCTGCTCATGACGGCGGTTAGATCCAGTACCCACAGGGGCTTGCGCAGGCGCGCGGCGATCCAACGGGCAGACAGGGTCTTGCCTACACCGGGGGGACCGACGAGGATGGCCGAACGAGTCGGGGTGATGCCCTTTGCAGCGAGGCGATCACTCTCCAGGCGCTCAAGCACGATCGACTCGATCTGGCGGTGTACCGATGCAGACAGAAGCGGCGGCTCCAGACCCCGGCGGTCGTCGAACTCGCGGATGAGCGCCAACCTCGAATCGCTGTCCACTGGTGGCGGACTAAACGCTGGCGCCGAGGGAGAGTCGGCGCGCCGCAGCGCACCTCCTGCGCCACGGGTTTGCGAGCTCTTCAGAGCTTGGTCGAGCTGTGCCGCCAAGTCGGGGCGCTTCTGCCGGTACTTTCGAACGAAGCGAGCCAGAAGCAGCCGAACGTCCTCATGCGCATCTCCGGCTGCCAGCCGGGCTAGACTGGCGAGATCCTTCTCAATTTCATGGAATTCGTCAGCGGTAGCCGCCATTGGTTGGTTCTGTCCCTGAAGTTGATTGAATGGATTTTGGCGAATTTTATGGCGAGTTCGGAATTTTCGCCATAAAAAGCTTCTGGCGGGTGCGCGGCCTGTGGTCAAGCAGTGCGAGCGGCTGGCCGCGGTGACGATTGAAGTCACTGTCGCGGCCCGGCCCCTAGCACTTCGCCTGCGCCCACGGGTACGGCCCACTCGCGACGGTGACGCCACGTTGACCAGAAAGTTGGAAGGGGAAACTCCGCATCGTCGGCGCGCTTCGCCGTGCTCGAATGACGCGTCACGAAGGAGTCCCGATGAAGTCACGAGAAGGCATCCCGCGGCGTTCGTTTCTTGGCGCGCTGGCCGGCGCCGCAACCCTCGCGCCGGCGCTCGCGCATGCGCAGGCCGGCGACTACCCCAATCGCCCGATCCGCCTCGTGGTCCCGTTCTCGCCGGGCGGCTCGTCGGATGCGGTGAGCCGGCTGCTGTCGCAGAAGCTCAGCACGCAACTCGGCCAGCAGGTGGTGGTGGACAGCCGGCCCGGCGCGGGCGGCAACCTCGGCGCGGACCTCGTGGCGAAGTCGAAGCCGGACGGCTACACGCTGCTCTTCGCGGCGGGCTCGTTCGCGGTGAACGTGTCGCTGTACGAGAAGCTCCCGTACGACCCGCTGAAGGACTTCGAACCGGTGGCGCACATCTGCCGCGTCAACGGCATCCTGGTGACGCATCCATCGGTGAAGGCCAACTCCGTGCAGGACCTCATCGCGCTCGCAAAGGCGCAACCGGGCACGATCAACTTCGCGTCGGCCGGCAACGGCACCATCCTCCACCTCGCGGGCGAGCTGTTCAAGGGACAGGCCGGCGTGAACATGACGCACGTGCCGTATCGCGGCAGCGGCCCCGCGCTGTCGGACCTCATCGGCGGGCAGGTGCAGGTGATGTTCGCCAACGTGCCCGGCACGCTGCAGCACGTGAAGGCCGGCAAGCTGCGCGTGCTGGCCGCCACGGGCGACAAGCGCGCGTCGTCGCTGCCGGAGGTGCCCACCATCGCCGAAGCGGGCGTGCCCGGCTTCCAGGCGGCGACGTGGTTCGGCGTGCTCGCGCCCGCCGGCACACCGAAGGAGATCGTCGCGAAGGTGAATGCGGAGATCAACAAGGCGCTCGCGGCGCCCGAGATGGTCGAACACCTGCGTAACGATGGCGCGGACGTGGTCGGCGGGACGCCGGAGCAGTTCCGTGCATTCCTCAAGGCCGAGATCGACCGGTGGGGGCCCGTGGTGAAGGCTGCCGGCATCAAGCCGAACTAGGCTGTTGCTTGGCTCATCCCATCGCGCCGCTTCTACGCGCCGACATCCCCGGCGCCGAGCGACTGGTCGCCCAGGCGGGCTGGAACCAGGTGGCCGCGGACTGGGAGCTCTTCATCGAGCTCGGGGCCGGCTTCAAGGTGGTGGGTGACGACGGCACCGTGATCGCCACCGCGGCCATCTTGCCCTCGAGCGCGTCGTTCGGCTGGATCAGCATGGTGCTGGTCGACACCGCGCACCGCCGCCGCGGGCTCGCCACCCAGCTGCTGCAGGCCTGCATCGAGAAGCTGCAGGCTCAGCAACGCGTCCCGGCGCTCGACGCAACGCCTGCGGGCCGCGAGGTGTACCGGCCGCTCGGGTTCCGCGATGGCTGGGCGATCACGCGCTGGCGCGCGGCGCGTGCACTAGTCGCGCCGCAGGAAGGCGCGCACGCGGTGAAGGGCGCCCACGCGCAGAACGGCGCGTACGAAGTGCGCCCGCTGCGTGACGAAGACTGGCCCGCGGTCAGGGCGCTCGACGCGCCCGCGTTCGGCGGCGACCGCGGCACGCTGCTCGCGCGGCTCGCGTCGCGCTCACGCGAGTTCGCGTGCGTCGCCGTGTCGCGAGGTCGGGTCGAAGGCTTCCTGCTGGGCCGCGATGGCCGCTCGGCCACGCAACTCGGGCCCATCGTCGCAACGAACGAAGACTGCGCTTGCGCACTGCTGGCCCATGCATTGACGCATGTCGAAGGGCCCGTGCTCGTCGACGCGCTCGCGCGCCACGAGGCCTTCGCGCGCCAACTCACCGCCGCAGGCTTCGCCGTGGAGCGCGGCTACACGCGCATGGCGCTGGGCGGCGAGGGCGACTTCGGCGACGACAACGTGCTCATCGCCATCGCGGGTCCTGAACTCGGCTGACATCGGCCCCGATTCAGCGTACGAATTCCTTAAGCCGCGCCGCACGCATTCGGGTAACCGATCAAGCCCGCGCGCGGCATGCGGTGGCACGATGGACCGTCCGCCGCACCAGCTGTACCCAACGCGTCCGATGACCTCCGCCAGCAGCACCGCCCCCGCCGAATCGACGGCATCCGACGCTGCGCCGGTGGCACCGCGCACCAGCGGCCGCCTCGCACCGGCCATGCGCCGCTACCTGCCCACCGTGCTGATCTTCGTCGCCGTGTTCGCCGCGTGGCAGCTCGTGGTGTCGGTGTTCGGCGTCAAGGAATACATCCTGCCCAGCCCCGCCAAGGTCTGGCATGCGCTCACCGCGAGCGAGATCCCCTGGGGCAAGCACATGCTGATCACCACGATGGAGATCGCGGGCGGCTTCGTGCTGGCCGCGGTGGTGGGCGTGCTGCTCGGCACGGCCATCGCGTGGTCCGACCTCGTGTCGCGCGCGCTCATGCCGTTCCTGGTGTTCGTCAACACGCTGCCGAAGGTGGCGATCGCCCCGCTGATCCTGCTGTGGTTCGGCTACGGCATCGGGCCCAACATGCTGATCGGCGCGATCATCGGTTTCTTCTCGGTGGTCATCAACACGGCGGCCGGCCTGTCGCAGATCGACCAGGACATGATCGACCTCGGCCGCGTGTACGGCGCGCCCAAGTGGCGCGTGTTCGTCAAGATCCGCATCCCCAACGCGTACCCCTACATCCTCAGCGCGCTCAAGATCACCGCGACCTCTTGCGTCGTGGGGGCCATCCTCGGCGAGTTCGTCGCGTCGCAGTCGGGTCTGGGCTACGTGATCATCACCTCGCAAAGCGCCATGAACACGCCCGTCGCGTTTGCCGCGGTGGCGCTGGTGTCCGTCATCGGCCTTTCCGTGTTCGGCATCGTGGCCGGCCTGGGCCGCCTGCTGGCGCCGTGGGCCACCGAGTCCGAGCGCTGAACCATCTTCCGAAGGAGTCAACGTGCGCAAGATGTACCTACCCACCCTCGCCCTCGCGGCGCTGCTGGCCGCTCCCGGCGCGTTCGCGCAGGCCAGGCAGCCCTTCAAGCTCGCGATCAACTGGTTCCCCACGGGCGACCACGGCCCGTACTTCGTCGCGCTGGACAAGGGCTACTTCGACAAGGAAGGGCTCGACGTCGCCATCGAGAACTCCAAGGGCTCCGGCGATTCGCTCGCCAAGGCCGACACGGGCCGCGCCGACGTGGCCATCGCCGACACGGGCGTGGTGCTGGCGGGCATCGCGCGCGGCGCGAAGGTGAAGATCATCGGCATGATCTTCGACGAGACGCCGCAAAACATCTTCAGCCGCGTGGACGTGCCGCTGCGCACGCCGAAGGACCTGGTGGGCAAGTCGATCGGTGCGCCCCCGGGCGACAGCCAGCGCATGTCGTGGCCCGCGTTCGCGCGCCAGAACGGCATCGACCCCAACTCGGTGACTTGGGTCAACATCGAGCCGACGGCCAAGGTGCCCGCGCTCGCCACCAAGCGCGTGGACGGCGTGGCGGACCTGCTGACCGGCGGCCCCAACTACGAGCAGGCCATCGGCGCGGACAAGGTCGTCACGATGCCCTGGGCGAAGTTCGGCTTCAACATGTACAGCATGGCCTTCATCGCCAGCGAAGAGACGCTCGCCAAGAAGCCCGAGCAGGTGAAGGCCTTCCTGCGCGCCGCCTACGCGGGCTGGCGCGACGTGATGGTGGACCGCGAGCCCTCGCTCGTCATCTACAAGAAGCGCGCGCCCGAGATCGAGGTGGACTACATCCGCAAGAACCAGGCGATGGGCATCGACCTGATGCGCACCGCGCGCTACGCGCAGCACGGCCTGGGCTGGATCGAGGATAAGAAGATGTGCGACTCCGCCGAGATCGCCAACAAGTACATGGGCCTGGCAAAGCCCGTGGACTGCAAGGCGGTGTTCACCAACGCCTACCTGCCGAACGTGAAGCTGCCGCTGCCGGTCAAGAACTGATGGCGATGGCGAGCGCGCAGCCGCTGATCCGCATCGAGAACGTGCACATGACCTACCAGGCCGCGAGCGGCCCGGTGGAAGCGCTGCGCGGCATCGACCTCACCATCGACGAGGGCGAGTTCGTTTCGCTGGTCGGCCCCAGCGGCTGCGGCAAGTCGACGCTGCTGCGTTGCATCGCCGGGTTGCGCAGCGTGACGGCGGGGCGCATCCATGTGGACGGCACGCTCGTGGACAGGCCTATCGCGAAAGTGGGCATGGTGTTCCAGGCGCCGGTGCTGCTGAAGTGGCGCACGGTGCTGGACAACGTGCTGCTGCCGGCGGAGCTGTACGGGCTGCAACCGCGTGATTACCTGGACCGCGCTCATGAACTGCTGCGGCTCGTGGGCCTCTCGGACTTCGCGAAGAAGCGCCCGGGAGAGCTCTCCGGCGGCATGCAGCAGCGCGCCGCGCTGTGCCGCGCGCTCATCCTCGACCCGCCCATCCTGCTGATGGACGAGCCCTTCGGCGCGCTGGACGCGATGACGCGCGACGAGATGAACCTGGAGCTGCTGCGCATCTGGGGCGAGCAGCGCGGCGCCGGGCGCAAGACGGTGGTGTTCGTCACGCACTCGATCCCCGAGGCGTGTTTCCTCTCCGACCGCGTGGTGGTGATGACGCCGCGGCCGGGCCGCATCGCATCGGTCAAGCCGGTGGAGCTGCAGCGGCCGCGCACGGTGGCCACGCGCGTGGACCCGGAGCTCGGGCGCATGACGCTCGACCTTTACAACGACCTCGCCGGCAAGAAGCTGGATGAGGTCCCGCAAACCGTCAGCTGAGGGCACGCGCAAATGTCGAATGCAGTCCATGTGCGCGTGCGCGAAGTCGATGCGCGCGAATGCGCGGTGCGCAACCGCTTGCCCTTCCGCTTCGGCAACAGCACCAAGACGCACGGGCGCCAGCTGGTGGTGCGCGCGCGCATCGTGCTGGAGGACGGCCGCAGCGCGTGGGGCGCGGCGGCGGAGGCGCTCAGCGCGAAGTGGTTCGACAAGAACCCGGCGCTTTCCGACGAAGACAACTACGACCAGCTTCGCCTGTCGCTGCGGCTCGCGGCGCAGCGTTACGGCGAGCAGGGCGCGCGCACGCCGTTCGGGCACTTCGAGACGGCGTACACGTCGCTGCAGGAAGAGGGCGCGCGCAACAAGCTGCCGCCGCTGGTGGCCGGCTACGGCGCGGCGATGATCGACCGCTGCGTGCTCGATGCGGTGGGCCGGCTCACGGGTCAGTCGTTCTGGACGCTGATGCGCGCCAATGCCGCGGGCATGCAGCCGTCGGTGCTCACGCCGGACCTTGGGAATTTCGATTTCGATGCCTTCCTCGCCGGACTGCAGCCGCGCACGAGCCTGCATCTGCGGCACACCGTGGGCCTCGTCGATCCCATCGTCGCGGCCGACCAGCCGGTGGGCAGCGGGCCCAACGACGGGTTGCCCGAGACGCTGGAGCAGGTCGTCGCCACCTACCGGCATCGCTACTACAAGATCAAGGTCGCCGGCGATCCCGTCTCCGACGGCGAGCGCCTCGCGGCAATCGCCTCCGTGCTGGACGCGGCGGGCTCACCGTATCAGGTCACGCTCGACGGCAACGAGCAATACCGCGATGCCGCACCGGTGGTGCAGTTGCTGGAGGCCGTGCAGCGCAAGCTGCCGCGCCTGTACGAATCGATCCTGTGGCTGGAGCAGCCGCTCGCACGCGACGTCGCGCTGAGCGCCGACGTGCGCGCCATCGCCGCGATGAAGCCCGTCGTGATCGACGAGTCCGACGGCACGCTCGACGCGTTCCCGGCCGCGGTGCAACGCGGCTACGTGGGCGTCTCCACCAAGAACTGCAAGGGCCTCTACAAGTCGATCATCAACCGCGCCCGCTGCGCGCACGCGCCGGGGCTGCTGATGGCGGCGGAGGACCTCACGACGCTGCCCGGCATCTCGCTGCAGCAGGACCTGGCGCTCGTCGGCCTGCTGGGCATCCCGCACGTGGAGAAGAACGCGCACCACTTCATCGACGGCATGCGGCACCGCCCGCAGGACGAGCAGCGCCGCTTCGCGGCCGCGCACCCGGACCTGTACCGGCTCGACCCGCTGCCGCAGGGTGAGGTGGTTGCGCGGCTGAACATCACCGACGGCAAGGTGGCATTCGGTTCGATCGATTGCACCGGCCACTCGTACGCCGCGGACATGGATTGGGACACGCTGGAGGCAAGCAAATGGACAAAACCGAAATCCCCTGGCTGACCGCCACCGAACTGCTGGAGCACTACCGTCGCGGCACGCTGTCGCCGGTGGAGGTGACTCGCACCGTCGTCGAGCGCGCCGAGCGCAGCCAGCCGCTGCTCAACGCGTTCTGCGTGATCGACCCCGAGGCCGCGCTCGCGAGCGCACGCGAGTCCGAGGCGCGCTGGCGGCGTGGCCAGCCGTTGGGCCTGCTCGACGGCGTGCCGGTGTCGATCAAGGACATCGTGCTCACCAAAGGTTGGCCCACGCTGCGCGGCTCGCGCACCATCCCGGCGAACCAGCCGTGGGAGGAGGACGCGCCTTCCGTGGCGCGGCTGCGCGAACACGGCGCCGTCCTCTTCGGCAAGACGACCACGCCCGAATTCGCGGTGGGCCCCGTGACGCGCAGCCCGCTCACCGGCGTCACGCGCAACCCGTGGAACGTGGACATGACGCCCGGCGGCAGCAGCGGCGGCGCCGGCGCCGCGGTTGCCGCGGGCATCGGCCCGCTGGCGCTGGGCACCGACGCGGGCGGTTCGATCCGCATCCCCTCGAGCTTCTGCGGCATCTTCGGGCACAAGCCCAGCGGCGGCCGCGTGCCGACATGGCCGCCCACGCCGTACGCGACGTTCGCTGCCTTCGGGCCGATGACGCGCACCGTGGAGGACGCGGCGCGCATGCTCACGGTGGTGAGCGGCCCGGACCCACGCGACTGGAACGCCCTGCCGTACGACCCCGTGCCGTACCACGAGAGGCTCGACGCACGCCCGCTCGAAGGCATGCGCATCGCATGGAGCCCCACGCTCGGCTATGCGCGCGTGGACGACGAGGTGCGGCAAATGTGCGAGCAGGCCACGCGCGCGTTCACCGAGCTCGGCGCGAAGGTGGAGACGGTGGCACAGGTGTTCGAGAACCCGATGGCATTGATCTCCGGCCTGCGCGAGGCGGCAACCAACTTCGCGTTCCAGTCGTTCGGCGAGGACAAGCTCGCGGTGATGGACGAGCGCGTTGCCAACATGATCCGCGAGACGCGCAAGAAGGCAGCCACGGCCAGCGACTACCTCGCCGTCGAAGCCGAGCGCATGAAGTTCGGCGCGCGCATGAACGCCTTCCACCGCGACTACCCGCTGCTGCTGACGCCCACCGTCGCGGTGCCGCCGTTCTCCGCGGACGTGTGGTACCCGGCGGGTTACGAGGGGGACCGGGAATGGTGGCCTTTCACGATCCCGTTCAACTTCACGCGGCAGCCTGCGTCCAGCGTGCCCTGCGGCTTCACGAAGAGCGGCTTGCCGGTCGGCCTGCACATCGTGGGGCCGGCGCATGCGGACCTGCTGGTGCTGCAGGCCTCGCGCGCGTTCGAGCGCGTGCGGCCGTGGCGCGATGCGCGGCCGCGCGTGCTGGACTGACGCCTTGCCGGAGCCTCCCTGGAAGGTGATATATTTGAGATATCACCATCCTCAGGAGTCCCAGGATGCCGTCCTCAGCGGAGAAGTTGCTTGTCCGGTTTCGCGAGACGGACTCCCGGTTGGGGATCAGCCGAGACACCCTCAGGAAGATCGCCATGTCACTAGGCGTCGACGAAACCGCGGCGGTCCACCTCGCCCTGGCGCATCTGCGCGACGAGGTCTTGCCGCGCTACGAGCGCGACGACGGGCCGCTCACGCCCGCCCAATTGCGCGACGCGCGCTCACTCGTGAGCCAGGAGCGCACGCCCACGTCGTCCCTGTTCGGCACGACCGAGCGCGCGCGCCGCAAGAAGGCGCCGAAGGCTTGACCACCCGGCCCGAGTTCTGGTGGGCGGCCCCGGGCCTCGGCGAAATCGTCTGGTGCTGGTGGCCCGACAAGGGCAGCAAGGTGCTGCCCGGCCCCAAGCCGCGGCCCTGCCTCGTGCTGGAGCTGGACGAGAGCGATCCGGTGCAGCCGCATGTGCTGGTTGCGTACGGCACGAGCCGCAAGCTGGCCCAACTCCATCCCGGCGAGTTCGCCATCACGCGCGCCGGGCACCCGCACGCGTTCGCGGCGGCGGGGCTGAGCTTCGACACGAAGTTCAACATGGGGCAGACGGCATGGCTGCCGTATTCGACGCGTGCTTTCGACGTGGCACCCGGTGCGCCGCACGGCCAGACGCCCAAGCTCGGCGTGTTGCACCCCAGCGTGATCGCGGCCGCCGCGGCGGCGCACATGGCGGCCTGGCCGTAAGGCACCCATCGGCGCGGCAGGCCCCACGCACCGGTTGCAGCAGGTATCCTCGACCTCGATACCCCTGAACGCGGCCCTTCGAGGCGGCCGCGAACGATGCGCCCCACTTCATCAGCCCCGTCGTCGTCCGTGGCCGCGCGGATCATTGCGGCCACCTGCATCGTGGCCCTGCTGTACGTGGGCCGCGAGGTGCTGGCCCCGCTCGCGCTGGCGGCGGTGCTCAGCCTGGTGCTGGCGCCTCTCAAGCGACGGCTGGCGGGCCGGGGGCTCGGGCATGCAGCGGGCGCGGCGGTGTCCGTCCTGCTCGCGGCGGGCAGCATCGCCCTGGCCGCCGTCTTCCTCACTTCGCAATTCGTCGACGTGGCAAGCGACATGCCGCGCTACAGGCAGGCCGTGCGCGCCAAGCTGCAACGTGCCCGCGACGTCGTCATCCGGCCACTCGAAAGGATCCGCTCGGACATCGTCCAGGTCGTCCCGCAGGCGCCCGCCGCGCGCTCGCAGGGCCGCGACGCCGCACCGCGTGCCGCCACGCCTGCGGAACAGGACGCCACCACCGTGCTCATTTCGTCCGTGTGGGGTCCGTTGTCCAAGGCCGGCATGGTGCTGGTGCTGCTGGTCTTCATCCTGCTCGGCCATGAAACGATCCGCGAACGGGTGATCCGGCTTGCGGGCGAGGCCGAAGTGGGCGGGACGATCCAGGCCATCGAAGACGCCGCGCAGGGTGTCTCGCGCTACCTGTTCTCGCAGTTCGTCGTGAACGCCACCTTCGGCGTCGTGCTCGGCATTGCGCTCTGGGCCGTGGGCATCCCCAACCCGGCGTTGTGGGGTGCCCTTGGCGGGCTGTCGAGGTTCGTTCCCTACGTGGGGGCCCTGGGCGCCGGTACCGCCATCGCAGCCTTCGCTGCCGCCGTCGACCCCGGGTGGTCGCTGATGTTCTGGAGCATCGGCAGTTTCCTCGTGCTTTCGGGCCTCGTCGCGCACTTCGTGGAACCGCAGGTGTACGGCCACACGGCCGGCCTCGCGCCCTTGGGCGTGGTGCTTTCGGCGATCTTCTGGGGCTCCGTGTGGGGCCCGTTGGGCCTGTTGCTGTCCACGCCGATGACGCTGTGCCTCGTGGTGGCCGGGCGCTACATCCGTGCGCTCGAACCCATCACCGTGATGTTCGGCGAAACGCCGGGTCTTTCCGAGGGGCTGCGCCTGTACCAGCAGGCGCTGTCGGGCGACCCGCAGAACATCGTGAGGGCGGGGCGCCCGTACCTGCGCCGCAGCAATTTCGCGCGGTATTGCGACCAGGTCGTGCTGCCTGCGCTCGCACTCGCGCTGGCGGACGCACGCCAATCGCGCATCGGCAAGGAACAGCAGGAGCGGGTGCGGCTCAGCATCCGCGAGGCGGCCAGGGAGCTTGCCCGGACGTCGCCCGGCGTCGACGCGAGCCGCAGGCGCCGCTCCTCGTCGCTGCTGGACGCCGACATCGGCGCGCACCTGAAGCAGGTGCACGAGACGCGCATGAGCCTGTGGCCCGGCTCCCGCGCCGACCTGCAGTCGTCGGTGGTGCTGTGCGCCGGCTTGCGCAATGAGCGGGACGAACTGATCAGCGAGTTGCTGGCGCAGGCGCTGCGCGACGAAGGCATCGAAGCCCGGACGGTCTCCGTGGATGCCACGTGGGGCTACGCCGGCCTGCCCGGCCCGCCTGCCGGCGGCGGCTCGGGGCTTGTCTCGACCGTGGTGCTCGCCTACCCGCTGGTGGAGGACCACGAGGCCTGGCAGTCCGCCTCGCTCAAGGTGCGCGACGCCTACCCGTACGCGATGGTTCTGGCGGTCAAGCCGCCTTACCAGGAAGGGCTCGCGGACGAAATGCTGGTGCGCGGCCCGGTCGACTTGGTCGTCCGTTCGTTCTCGGAGGTGGTGGCGTTCGTGCTGGCTCTTCGGGCACCGGCGCCCTGAAGCCAGCGCCGCCCACCGCAGCGCAAGCCCACACCACGGACCCGCTTCAGCCTACAGCCGGCGCGCAACCGCGGCGCTAGATTGGTCGTGCACAGCTGTAAAGGAGACGCCCATGGCCCAGGACGCGATTGCCCTGCTCGAAGCAGACCACCACCGCGTGGAAGAGCTCTTCCGCGACTACAAATCGGCCGGCGACCCGGCAGCCAGGCTGCACCTCGCGCAGGTCATCTGCATGGAGCTCACCTTGCACGCCATGGTGGAGGAAGAGATCTTCTACCCGGCGTTCGCGGCCGCCACCGGCGACCAGCAGATGCTGGAGCACGCGCTCAAGGAGCACCAGGAGGTGAAGGACCTCATCGCCCGCGTCCCGTCCGCCGAGAACCTCGACGGCGCCATCGAGGCGATCAAGCAGCACACCCTCCACCACGTGGAGGAAGAGCGCCGCGGCATGTTCGCCAAGGCGCGCGCCAGTGGCATGGAGCTGGCCACGCTGGGCGGCAGGATCGCCACGCGCCGCGCGGAAGTGGCGGACGCCATCCAGGCCGCCTGACGCCCACTGTCGCGCCGCGCCTCGAACTCCCGTACATTTGCGGGACGGAAGAGGAGCGGCGAGATGGAACAGCAGGAAAAGCAGCAATACCAGGCCATCGTCCACAAGATGCTCGGGGCGATGGTGCAGGCCAAGGGGTCGGACCTGTTCCTGACCGCCGGCTTCCCGGCCTCGATCAAGCTCAACGGCAAGCTCACCAAGCTGAACGACCAGCCGCTCACGCCCGAGCACACGATGAAGATGGCGCGCGCCATCGCGTCGGAAAAGCAGTGGCAGGGCTACATCGACACCAAGGGCCAGAACTTCGCGATCTCGCTGGAGGGCATCGGGCGCTTTCGAATCAACATCTTCACGCAGCAGCAGCGCACGGGCATGGTGATCCGCGTGATCACCACCGAGATCCCGGACTTCGAGAAGATGAACCTGCCGCCGGTCCTGAAGGAAGTGGTCAAGGAAAAGCGCGGGCTGGTCCTGCTGGTGGGCGGCACCGGGTCGGGCAAGTCCACTACGCTGGCGGCGATGCTGGGCGTGCGCAACAAGGAAACGCACGGCCACATCATCACCATCGAGGACCCGGTGGAGTACGTGCACCCGCACCAGAACTGCATCATCACGCACCGCGAGGTCGGCATCGACACGGTGGGCTGGTTCGACGCGCTGAAGGACACGCTGCGCCAGGCGCCCGACGTGATCCTGATCGGCGAGATCCGCGACCACGACACCATGGAGTACGCGCTGAACTTCGCGGAGACCGGCCACCTGTGCATGGCCACGCTGCACGCCAACAGCGCCAACCAGGCCATCGACCGCATCGTCAACTTCTTCCCGATCGAAAAGCACGAGCAGGTGCGCAACGACCTCGCGCTGAACATGCGCGCGATCATTTCGCAGCGGCTGGTGCGCAAGATTTCGGGCGGGCGCGCCGCGGCCATCGAGATCCTGCTGTCCACGTCGACCTCGCGCGACGCCATCTCCAAGGGCGAGATCGGCCAGCTGAAGGAGATCATGAAGAAGTCGAAGGAGCTGGGCATGCAGACCTTCGACCAGTGCCTGTACGACCTGTACGACGCCGGCGAGATCTCGCTGCAGGAACTGCAGGTCAACTCGGACGCCAAGAGCGAGCTGATGCTGCGGCTGAAGCTCAACAGCAAACGCTTCACCCGGGAAGAACTGGCCAGCGGCGACGCGGCGACCGCCGGCCTGTCGCTGCAGAAGGAGCCGGAGCCCGAGGAGGAAGAGAGCACGGGTCCGCTGAACGTGAAGCTGCCTCCCAAGACGGCGGCGCCCGCGAAGCCCCCGGCGGCGGCTGCGCCCGCACCCGCCGCGCCCGCCGCGCCCGTTGCCAAGCCCCCGCCGATGGAGCTGTCGCTGGAGGAGCCGCCCGCACCGCCGCCGCCGCCGAAGGCCTGACATGGACCCGTTCGACGCGATCGACGACCAGTTCGCGAGCTACGCGAAGCTGCTGATGGAAGACCCGTCGGCGCGTCTCGGCGCGCTGCGCAACTGCTCCTTCTTCCAGCCCGTGCCGGACGACTGGCTGCGGCGCATCTGCGAGATGGCGCAGGTGCGGACGTTCCGCTCGGACGTCAGCATCACCACGCAGGACGAGGAGATGAAGGCGTTCTACGTCATCCTCTACGGCGCGGCCGATGCGTACCGCAACGGCAAGGTGGTGGGCACCATCGAAACCGGTGATTGTTTTGGGGAAGCCATTTTCTTTTCCGATGGCACCATCACCACCTCCGCAACCGTCATCGCGGATGACAAGATCATCGCCGCCGAATTCAGCAAGGACGCCATCCACACGCTGCAGTCCGACGCCGACGCCATGGTGAGCATGAACAAGGCGCTGCTGCTGGCGCTGTTTAAGAAGCTCAAGGGCGCGAACCAGAAGATCGCCCATTTGATGTTGATGTAAATGACCGCTACTCACGACGAAATCCGCCAGGCGCGCATCCACCTCGCCGCCGCCAACCGCCTCGCCGTCTACGACGACCTCGAGGAAGGCATCGACAACCACTTCACCATGCGTGTCCCCGGCCAGGAGGACCGCTACCTCGTGCTGCCGTTCGGGCTGCACTGGTCGGAGGCGCGGGCCAGCGACCTGATCGTGTTCAACGAGGCGGGCGACGTGCTCGAAGGCAAGGGGACGCTGGAGCTGAGCGCTTTGAGCATCCACGCACCGCTGCACAGGATCACCGGTGCGAGCGTCATCCTGCACACCCACCAGACCTGGGCGCTCGCGCTGAACATGCTCGAGGACAACCGCCTGCTGCCGTGCAGCCAGACCGCGGCTTTCCTCACCCGCAGCATCGCCTACGACGACGAGTACACGGGCATCGCGAATTCGCTGAGCGAAGGCGAGCGGCTCGCCTCCGCGCTCGGCGACAAGAAGATCCTGTTCATGAAGAACCACGGCGTGCTCGTCGTGGGCGACACCGTGGCGCAGGCGTACCGGCGCCTCTACAAGCTGGAACGTGCGTCCCGTGCGCAGGTGCTGGCGATGTCCACCGGCCGGCCGCTGGCGGTGCTGGACGAAGGCATGGTCAAGAAAGTCGACGCGCCGAACCCGCGCAACAGCCACTCGCAGGCCGAGCGCGAGGCGCTTTACTTCGCCGCGATGATGCGCGTGCTGGACCGCGAGATGCCGGGGTACGCGGACTGATCCGGCTCGGGCGCAACGCTCACTTCTGCTTGCCGGAGTCCTGGTCGACGAGCCGCAGCACCAGCGGGTGCTGGATGCGCCGCTCGGCGGAGATGAGGTAGAAGTGCTCGACGAGCTCGGGTGTCTCGCCCAGCACCTGCATGCCCTTGTCGGCCAGCAGGTCCTTGCGCGACCAGCGCGACGCGGGGAAGGCACCGAGCCCCGCGCGGCCGAAGGCGGCAAGCAGCGCGCTGTCCTCGAACTCGCCGCAGATGCGCGGCCGCATGCCGTGCTGCTCGAACCAGCGGTCCAGCCGTGAGCGCACGGCCGCATGCGCGGTCGGCAGCAGCACCGGCATTTCCGCCAGGCATTGCGGGAACGGGTTCTTGCATTTCGCGGCAAGCTTCGCGGGCGCGAACCACACGAGCGGCGCTTCGCCGAGCGCGTGGCTGTAGACGCGAAGGTTCGGGTTCGGCGGTGCGGGCCGGTCGGAGAGCACGGCGTCGAGCCGGTGCAGTGCGAGGTCGCCGAGCAGCCGGTCGAACTCGTCTTCGTGGCAAAGCAGGCGCACGCGCGAGTCGCCCAAGGCAGGCTTGAGCAGGTGATGCACGACGAGTTTCGGCAGCCCGTCCGAGATGCCGACCGCGAGCCGGCCGCCCTGGCCCGTCCCCGCGTCGGCAACGGCAGTGCGTAACTGCTCGCCGAGCGCGAAGATCTGGTCCGCGAACGCCATCGCCGCGGTGCCCGCTTCAGTCAGTGCAAGGCCGCGGCCCGCGGGGCGAAAGAGTGCGTGCCCGAGCGATTGTTCGAGCAGCCGCACCTGCGTGCTGACGGTCTGCACCGCCATGTCCAGCCGCTCGGCCGCGCGCGCGATGCCGCCCTCCTTGGCCACCACCCAGAAGTAATAGAGATGGCGGTAGTTCAGGGGGGCGGTCATGCGCGCATGTCGATCAGGCCTGCTGGATCCCCGCGACCAGCCAACCTTGCGTGCCGGCCACCGGCTTCACGAGGTGCCACACCTCGTCGAGCGGCTCGGGCTCCACGCCCGGTTGCTGGCGCAGGCTGCCGGTGAAGCGCACGCTGGCAATGTGCTGGTGGGCTTCGGTCACGACTTCGAGCACGCGGGCTTCGAGGCCGAACACCTCCGTGGCCTGCGGCTGGCCGTTGCGCTCGCGCAGTTCGTCCTGCGCCGCCGACAGCATGTCCGGCGTGAGGAAGGTGCGCAGCTGGTCGATGTCGCCCGCGTCGTTCGCGGCTTGCAGCGCCATGAACTGGTTCTTCGCGTTGCGCTCGAAGGCGGCCGTGTCGAAGCCGGCGGGGATGCTGCCTTGCACCTGCGAGCCGATCAACGAGCCGGTGCGCGGCATGGTGTTGTTGCCCTGCAGCGCCTCGAAGGGCGTGCGTGCGGGGGCTTGGCCCGCGTAGGCGGGCTGCAGGCCTTCGCCGCGTTGCTGCGCGCGCTTGCGCAGGATGAAGCCGACGACGAACAGCACCGCCATCACGACGAGCGCGATGGTGAGCATGTTGGCCAGCGCTTCACCGAAGCCGAAGTGCGAGGCGAGCGCCGCGATGCCGAGGCCCGCCGCGATACCCGCGATCGGGCCCATCCAGCTGCGCTTGGCGGCTGTTGCCGCTGCGGGCGCGGCTGCCGCGGCCGTGGCTGCGCTCGGTGCGGCTGCTTGTGAAGGTGTGGCGGGTGTGCCGGCCGGTGCAGCGGGCGCGGTGTTGTTCACGCTCTGGCGCTGCATGCCGCTGGACTTGCCGCCGCCCAGGCGCTTGGCCTGCGCGTCGAAGGCGCCGGTGGCGCCCACGGCGAACACGACGGCCAGCAGTGCAAGGGTTCTGCGCATCTGTCTCTCCTGGTAGTGGATGGGTACGGAGAGGGTAGGGCGCAAGGCTGTGCGGAAAAAGCAGAGAAAGAGGGGATGATCATCCCAGAAAACGGAAGCTGGCGCGCGGCCCACCCGGCGCGCCAGCCGGCCCAGGTGCCAGTCAGACCTCGGCCACCACGCGCGCGGTGATGACGGTGCCGAAGCGCGCCGCCTTCTGTACGACGGCCTGGAATGCCTCGCCCATGGCGTACTGGTCGAGGTTGCGGCCCATCGCCTCGATGGACTCGGCGTAGTAGCCGACCACGAGCCGGTCCATCTGCGGCGCGAACACGGGGATCGACGCCACCATCGGCAGCTTGTTGACGGCCGCATGCGCCTCGGGCAGCAGCGCCATCAGGTCGGGCAGGTTCTGCCGCGACACCTGGTACTCGCGCTGGACGATCACGGGCTGGCGCGAGACCTCGCCCCACACCGTGCGATACACGTAGGGGCCTTCGGGCGTGGCCGCCGGGTCGCGCTCGCGTTCCTTCCACAGCGCGAGCATCTCGGGGTCGGCGGCGATTGCCGCGTTGGTGCGCGTTGCCGCGGTGAAGTCCTGGAAGCGCGAGAAGATCTCGATGTTGCCGACGTCGCCGCCCGAGACCACGCGCACGGTGCGCGCAACGCCGCCCAGGCGCGCGATGATGCCCGCGAGGCGCTTGGCACGGTCCAGTGCGAGTTCGGACTTGCCCGGCAACGGGGTCAGGATCCTGCGAGAGATGACTGTCATGGCCGCTCCTCAGTTGTGGTTGGGAAGGCCATTCTGCGCGGCTGCGCATGGAACACAAATGCATCCGCTGTGCGGCGCAATTGCACCGTATTGCCAGATCATGCAAATGTCGTACGCGGTGCAGCGCGGCCATGGAAACCACCCCCGCGCGCAGCGCGAACGCTCTATATTGGGCGGATGCGAAAGTTGTGTGCACTGCTTTGCGCATGCGGCGTGATTGCCGCGCTGGCAGGATGTAGCGAACAAAGGGAGAGCGCGGGCGTGGCCCGCAGTTCGGGCGCCGCGTCGAGCGTCGAGGTGCCGGGCGAGCGCAACGCCAAGCGCTGCGACGGCCTGCCCGACAGCGACGCATTGCGCAAGCTGCTCAAGGACGCCGCCACGCGCGGCGAGGCGGGGGGCTTCATGCACGGCAAGAACGAATGGGCGGCCGTGGTCAACCGCGAAGGCGAGCTGTGCGCCGTGGCCGTCTCCGTCGAAGCCAAGCCGCAGGTCCAGGACAACGCGGCCGCATGGCCGGGCAGCAAGGCGATCGCGAAAGCGAAGGCCTTCACCGCGAATGCGTTCAGCACCGACACGACTCCGATGTCGACTGCGCGGCTGTACACGATGTCGTTGCCGGGGCATTCGCTGTGGGGCGCGGCGAACGGCAACCCGCTCAACCCGAAGTGCATCACCGCACCCGGGGACAAGGACGACCTGCACGTTGTCTGCGGCGGCACCATCACGTTCGGTGGCGGTGTACCGCTCTACAAGGGCAGGACGCGCATCGGCGGGCTGGGCGCGAGCGGCGACACGCCTTGCGCCGACCACGAAGTGGCCAAACTCGTGCGCGATGGGGCCGGGCTCAACCCGGAAGGCGGCAAGGAAGCGGACGACATCGTGTATGCAGGCGTCGACCCGCCGAGCATCTACCAACACCCGCTGTGCACGAACACGTGGCGCAACGGCACGCTGCTCGGCAACGAAGGGGCGGCGCTGGATGCGGGTGGGATCGCGCAGGCGCTGAAGGCGCAGGCCACGCCGGCGTCGGGCGTGAAGACTTTCCAGCCTGCGTCGGCTGCATCGCCTGCGTCAGCTTCGTCCGCTGCGCGCTAGCCTATCCATCGCTGAGATGCTCCAGCAGCCATAGCCGGAACTGCGTCATCGGCGCGCTCTCCGGCCGGTGGCTCGGCGTGAGCAGGTAGTAGGTGAAGTCGCCCATGTCGACAGACTGCCTGAACAGCCGCTTGAGCTTGCCGCTCGCGATGTCGGCCTCCACCAGGAACTGCTGCGCGATCGCGACACCCTGGCCCTCCGCCGCGGCGGCGTACGCGATGGCGGAGCTCTCGTAGGTCATGCCCGAGTGCGCATCGATCAGGTCCGCCACACCGGCCGCCTCCAGCCAGTAAGCCCAGTCGTCGGGGCGCGCAATGGAATGCAGCAGCGTGTGCCGCGCAAGGTCGGCAGGCTTGCGCAGCGGCGGCCCTGCCTTCACGAGCCCGGGGCTCGCCACCGGGATGAGGATGTTCGACACGAGCCTGTGCGCCACCGCGCCCTTCCACTTGCCGTCGCCGAGCCGAATGGCGCCGTCGAGGTCGTCCCTCTTGAAGTCCACCGGCTCCAGCGACGTGGTGAGCAGCACCTCGATGTCGGGGTGCTGCGCATGGAAGCCGGACAGCCGCGGCACGAGCCAGCGCATGGCGAAGGTGGTGTAGGCGCGGATCTTGAGCTGGCGGCGTGGCGTCTTGCGCGCCCGGCTGGAAGCGCCGCGCAGCAGGTCCAGCGCCTTCGTCGCGGCACGGTAGTAGTCGGCGCCCTTGCGCGTGAGGGTCACCTGCCGGTGCCCGCGATGGAGCAGCTCGTGGCCCAGGTACTCCTCCAGCACCTGCACCTGCCGGCTCACCGCACCGGGCGTCACGTGCAGCTCCTGGGCGGCGACGGTGATGCTCAGGTGGCGCGCCACGGCCTCGAAGGCCCGCACAGCGTTCAGCGGGGGCAGGCGGTCCATGCCCCCAGTCTATCGGAGGCTTCCTGCCCCTCGATCAGCTCACGGCGCCCTCGGCCAGCAAGTGCTCGATCTCGCGGCCATCGAAACCGCTGGCCCGCAGCACCTCGCGCGTGTGCTGCCCGATCGTCGGCGCCGGCGCCTGCGCGGCCGCATTCTCCTCGCGGCTGTTGATCGGGAACCCCGGCACCTGCAGCGGCCCGAAGCCGGGCACGTCGACGGTGGCGAGCAACGCATTCGCTTCCAGCTGGGGGTGCGCAAGCAGGTCCTCGTAGGTCGCGACCTTCGCGCAGAGGATGTCCTCAGCGAGCAGGGCCTCGATCCACGCGGCGACCGTGCGCGTGCGAAATACCTCGTTCAACGCCTGGCGCAGCTGCGCGCGATTCGTCGTGCGCGACTTCGACGTGGCGAAGCGTTCGTCGAAGGCAAGCTCCTCCCGGCCCAGCACGTGGCACAGGCGCTCCCAGCGGTTGCCCATGTAGGCGGCCACCATCACCCAGCCGTCGGCCGCTTCGAAAGCCTCGTTGGGTGCGGAATACGGTGCGGCGCTGCCCAGCCGCGCCGGGAGCGCCTTGTCGCTCAGGTAGCTCGCGAACGACGGCACCTGCAGGCTGATCGCGGCGTTCATCAGGTTGACGTCGAGGTGGCCGCCCCGGCCGTCTCGCCCGCGTTGCAGCAGCTTGGCGAGGATGCCGGTGCAGGCCATGTGGCCCGTGACCACGTCGACGATGGGTGCCTGCACCTTGCACGGCTCCGCCCCGGGCACACCGATGATGCTCATGAGGCCCGTGTCCGCCTGCAGGATGCCGTCGACCCCGGCGCGCTGGGCGTAAGGGCCAACCTGGCCGTACGCCGAGATCGAGCAATACACGACGGAAGGATTGCGCTCGCGCACCTGCTCGTAGCCGAGGCCGAGGCGGTCCATCACGCCGGGCCGCATGCTCTCGACCAGCACGTCGCATTGATCGGCGAGGCGCAGCGCCGTGGCGACGCCGCCGGGCGTCTTCAGGTCGAGGCAGATGCCCTGCTTGTTGCGGTTGAACGCGTGGAAGAGGGCGCTGTCCGCCCCCACCCAGCCGGGACCGAGCGTGCGCCCCAGGTCGCCGCCGGGCGGCTCCACCTTGATGACGTGTGCGCCCATGTCGGCGAGCAGCATGCTGCACGCCGGCCCGGCCGCGATCTGGCTGAAGTCGAGGACGCGCACGCCCTGCAAGGCATCTCTGAACATGGTCAGGCTCCCGGTGACGCGAGGGACGCTCGCTTGAACGACCCCTGCGCGGTCGCGGCGAGCGCGCCGTCCGGTGCGTAGAGCTCGCCGGACGCGAAGTAGATGCTGCGGCCACTGCCGGTGACGCGCCCCACGGCGCGCAAGCGGCCGTGGCCCAGCTTGCCCAGGTAATTGACCGTGAGCGTGATGGTCGCGGCGTCGCCTGGCTCGCTGTCGCCTTCGCGCAGCAGGCCTGCGTAGCCGCAAGCCGCGTCGAGCAGCGTGGCGGTGACGCCGCCTTGCAGGCGGCCGCGGCGGTTGAGATGGCGCTCGCGCACTTCCATCTCCATCTCGCAGTGCCCGGTGCGCCACTCGACCACGCGGATGCCCAGGTCGTCCAGCAACGGGTTGCCGGTGGACAGTGTCACAGCTCCACCTTGATCTGGTGCTCGTTGACCACGCGTGCCCAGCGCTTCAGGTCGCCGGCGATCCGCTCGCGCAACTGCGCGGGTGTCGAGGTGGCCGTGTCGAAGCCCTGCCGCGCCAGCTGCTCCGCGACCTTCGGCGATTGCAGCGCCTGGTTGAGCGCCGCATTGAGTTTCGCCACGGTGGCGTCGGGCGTCTTCGCCGGCGCAAGCAGGCAGTACCAGAGTTCCGCGTCGTAGCCCTTCAGGCCGTTCTCGCCGAATGACTTGACGCCCGGCAGCATGCGCGACGCGCGCGGCGCCGCGACGCCGATCGCCTTGAGCTTGCCCGCTTCGAGGAACGACGAAACCGAGGCCAGGGTGGCGAAGGTGACCTGCACCTGGTCGCCGACCACGTCGGCGATGGCGGGGCCCGTGCCCCGATACGGGATGTGCACCATGAACGTCTTCGTCATGCGCGCGAACACTTCGCCCGCCAGGTGCTGCGGCGTGCCGTTGCCCGGGCTGCTGTACGAGAGCTTGCCGGGGTTCGCCCTGGCGTAGGCGATGAACTCCGGCACGGTGTTGAAGGGCTGCGACTTGTTGGCCACCAGCACGATCGGCACCGACGCGATCTGGCCGATCGGCGCGAAGTCGCGCTCCACGTTGAAAGGCGTTTTCGCGCCGAGCGCCGGGTTGATGGTGAACTGGTTGGACGCGATCAGGATCGTGTGGCCGTCGGGCGCGGCCTTGGCCACCGCGTCGGTGCCGAGGTTGCCGCCCGCGCCCGGCCGGTTGTCGACGATGACGGGCTGGCCCAGGATTTCGGCCATGCGCGGCGCGATGGCGCGGGCGAGGATGTCGTTGCCGCCGCCGGGTGCGAACGGCACCACCAGCTTGATCGGCTGCGAGGGGAATGTCTGCGCAATGGCGGCGCCCGCCAGCAGCAGGGTGGCGGCGGCAAGCGCGCGGCGGCGGGTGATGCGTGAGGTCATGAGGGTCTCCTTGGGTTCTATCGGCTTTGGTAACGGGCGGTGCGCTTCTGCGCGAATGCGGCGCGGCCTTCGAGGCGGTCCTGGGTGTCGCGCAGCACACCCCAATGCAATTCGGTCAGCTCCTGCGCCTCGCGCTCGCCGAGCTGCGGCGTCTGGCGGGACAGCTTCTTGACCGCCTGCACAGCGAGCGGTGCGTTGGCCGCGATGCGTTCGGCGATCTGCAGCGCGCGCGGCAGCAACTGCTCGCGCGGCAACACCTCGGACACCAGCCCGCACGCGAGCGCGCGCGCCGCGTCGATGCGCTCGCCCGTCAGCGCCATCTGCAGGGCGTGCGAGCTGCCGGTGGCACGCATCAGCCGGGACACGCCCGAGACGCCGGGGATCGAGCCGACGCACACTTCAGGCAGGCCGAAGCTGGCGCCGTCGGCGGCGACGCGCACGTCGCACTGCAGTGCGAGCTCGAGCCCGCCGCCGAGGCAGTAGCCATTGACCGCGGCGACGACCGGCTTGTGCAGGTCCAGGTCGTTCCAGTCCAGCAGCCGGATGTAGAGCCCCTGGTCGGCGGCAAGGGTTTTGCTGCGCAGGAAGGCTTCGGCGTACGTTGCCGAGGGATCGCGGGCGGCCTTCAGGTCAGCGCCCGTGCAGAACGCGCGCTCGCCCGCGCCGGTGACGACGAGGCAACGCAGCGCGGGGTCGTCGCGGTAGCGCACCAGGTGCTCGCGAACCTGCGCAAGGCTTGCGACGTCCAGCGCGTTCAGCGCCTCGGGGCGGTCCAGCGTCATCAAGGCAACGCTCTCGCGGGTTTCGAAGTGGACGGGCATGGCGCTCTCCTCAAAGGCTCGGCGAGGACAGGCTGCGGCCGCCGCACACATAGAGCACCTGGCCCGTGACGTACGAGTTGGCCGCGTCGGCGAAGAACGCCACGGCCTGCGCGATGTCGCCGGCGGTGCCGATGCGCTGCACCGGCACGGACTTCTTGAGCCGCTCCTGCACATCGGGCGCGAAATTGCGGAACAGCGGCGTGTCCACGATGCCGGGCGCGATGGCGTTCACCGTGATGCCCTTCGATGCGAACTCGATGGCGAGGCTGCGCGTGAGGCTCACCACGCCGCCCTTGGCCGCCGAGTAATTGGCCTGGCCGAAGCCGCCGAGCCATGCGCGCGACGAGATGTTGACGATGCGCCCGAAGCCCCGCTCCACCATGCCCGGCAGCACCGCCTTGCAGCAGAGGAACTGCGAGCGCAGGTTGGTGTCGACGACAAGGTCCCAGTCGGCTTCGGTCATCTTCAGGAAGCGCATGTCGCGCACGGCGCCTGCGTTGTTGACGAGGCAGTCGACGCGTCCCAGTGCCTGCACAGTGCCGGCGAAAGCGCGCTCCACCTGCGTGCCGTCGGTGAGGTCCACCGTCTCGGTGTGGGTGTCGATACCTTGCGCGCGCAGCTCGTGCGCCGCGGTGGCCAGGGCGTCCGCATCGCGGTCGAACAGCGCAACGCGCATGCCGCGGCTCGCGAGGTGCTGCGCGATGCCGAAGCCGATGCCGCGCGCGGCGCCCGTCACCACGGCAATGGGTTGGGGGTGGTTGTCGCTCATTCAGACCCCCAGGATGTGGACGGACGAAGCGGCGTGGTCGACACCGGCGATGCCGCCGCCGGTGCACTGCGTCAAGCCGATGCGCGGGGCACCCGACTGGCGCGCGCCCGCGCGGCCCTGCAGGTGCCATGCGACCTCGACCATCTGCGCCACACCGGTGGCGCCGAGCGGATGCCCCTTGGCCAGCAGGCCGCCACTGGGGTTGACGGGCACGCGGCCACCCACGCGCGTGGCGCCCGAGTGCAGCAGGCTCACCGCCTCGCCCGGCCCGGCGAGGCCGAGCGCTTCGTAATACAGCAGCTCCGCGATGGTGAAAGCGTCGTGCAGTTCCACCACGCCGACGTCGCCGGGGCCCACACCGGCCTGCTCGTAGGCGAGGCGCGCCGCACGCGCCGTGATCTCGGCGTCCAGGATGTCGTCGTCTGCCGATTCCGCGATGCCCGACTGCACGATCGACGCGAGCACCTTGACGGGCTTGCTGCCCTGGGGGGCGGTGCCCAGCACCAGGGCCGCGGCGCCGTCGACCTGCGAGGGGCAGCACTGCAGCAGCGTGAGCGGGTCCGCGATCGTGCGTGACGAGAGCACTTCGCCGCCGGTCACCGGTGTGCGCTGCTGCGCGTACTCGTTCAGCGCGCCATGGGCGCGGTTCTTCACGGCAACGGCGGCCAGGTCGGCGCGCGTGCCGCGACCCTCGTGCAGGAAGCGCGTCCCGCGCATCGCGTACACGGCAGGCAGCACCATGCCGGCCTGCGCATACAGCTCGGTCTTGTCGTCGTTGCGCTGCAGCGGGATCGTGCCGCCGCCCAGCTGGGTGAGCATCTCGATACCGACCACGAGCACGTTGCGGTACTCGCCGGCCTTCAGCGCATGCCGCGCGAGGTGCACGGCGGTTGCGCCGCTGGCGCAGGCGTTCTCGACGTTGTAGACCGGGATGCCCTTGAGGCCGAGGTCGCGGACCAGCACCTGGCCGAGGATCATGCCGCCGAACACATTGGCGCAGTACACGGCCTCGATCTCGTCGAGCCGCGTGTCGGCGTCACGCAGCGCGGCAAAGATGGCCTCCTGCGCGAGGTCGGTCGCATAGGTGCCGGTGTGCCGGCCGAAGCGCGTCATGCCGACGCCGCGGATGTAGGTGTCCGTCATGGTGGGCTCCTTCAGGCTGCGACGGTCTGGAACGCGTAGCCGAATTCGGCATGCGCGACGACTTCACAGGCGGCGCCGATGCCGACGCCTTCGCCGCCGATGCGGCCGAAGAGGCGCACCGGCCCCGGCAGGTCCACGTAGCCGAGCGCGAACGGCGCCGCGCCGGACTTCGGGTTCGGGTGGATCACCGTGAAGCTGTAGACGTGGCCCCGGCCCGCGATGGCGACTGTCTCGTGCTCGGCCGCGAGCGGCGACTGCGCCGCCAGCGGCGGGAAGCGCAGCTCCCGGGTTGCGCGGTGCCGTGAGACGAGCAGTTGCGGCGGCGAGTCGGCGGTGAGGATGGCGCTGGGGTCGGGCATGGCTTCGGTCCTGCGGTGCGTTGATGTGGACCGAATCCTCGGCGCTGCGGCGCCGGCTGACAAACGAGTTTTGGCGGGCTTTCGCTTGAGAAAAACTCAAGCGGGAGGGTCAACGCAGCAGCTGTTCGGCCTCTGTCGGGTCCAGCCCGTACATCTCCGCGAACTCCGCGACGGGTTTGCCGCTCGCGCGGAAGGCGCGTTGCAGCGCTTCGCGCCGCGCCTCTTTCTGCGCAGCGATCGAAAGCGCCTCTTCGAGCATCGCGGCCAGCTCTTCGTCCGCAGGCGTGAAGCGCTCGCGATACGCGAGGCGGTCGAGGCCCGAGGAAGAAATGGCAGCCGCAAGCTGCTCGACGGCCTGCCTGCGCGCCGGCTCCGGCGCCTTGCCGCGGCGGCGCTTGTACAGCTCGAGGATGGCGTGGTGCACGTGTTCCGGTGCCACCGGCCCCACGGGGCGTGCCTGCAAATCGTGGCGAGCGAGGCCGGAGGCCACGGCCTCGATGTAGCGCGTGGAGCGTGTGTGCAAACCGAGCGCCACCTTCAGCTCATCGGGCGGCAGCACGTCCGGGTGCGCGGCGATCAGGTCTTCGAAGATGCCGAGCTTCAGCGGCAGGAAGCGCGCGCCGAACAGGCGCGGGTGCAGCTCGTACAGCTTGTGCAGCAGGGGGTGCACCTGGCGGGGTGCCTTGTTTCTGCGCGGTTGGGTGGGGGAGTCTTGGGTCATGGAAGGCGAGTGCACGATCCGCCGATTTTCCACGATGATGGCGCCTGCTACAGGAGCGCTCCCATGGCCGCACCCCAGCCCACGCCATTCCGCGTCGCAATCGAGCCCGCGGTCCTCGACGACCTGCGCGCACGCCTCGCCCGCACGCGCTGGCCCGACGAACCGGCGAACGTGCCCCCGTGGCAGGCCGGCACGAGCGTCGAGTACATGAAGCAGCTGGTCGACTACTGGCGCACCGGCTTCGACTGGCGCGTGCACGAGGCCGCGCTCAACGAGTTCCGGCAGTTCAAGGCGCGCGTGGGCGGCATCGACCTGCACTTCATCCACGAACCCGGCCGCGGGCCGGCGCCGATGCCGCTGCTGCTGTCGCACGGCTGGCCCGGCTCCGTCTTCGAGTTCCGGCGATTGATCCCGATGCTGACCGACCCGGCACGCTTCGGCGGTGACGAGCGCGACGCGTTCACCGTGGTCGCGCCTTCGCTGCCCGGCTACGGCTTCTCGTACCAGCCGGGGCAGGCGGCGTTCGGTGTCGAGGAAATAGCGGACACGTTCGCAGCGCTCATGACGGACGTGCTCGGCTACGAACGCTTCGCGGCGCAAGGTGGCGACTGGGGCGGCTTCATCACCACGCGCCTCGGCCACGCACACGCGAAGAAGCTATACGGCATCCACCTCAACCTGCTCGCGGTGCGGCGCGACGGCGAGATGCCGCAGACGGACGAGGCCGAGAAGCGCTATGCCGGCGAACTCGCGCACTTCCTGAAGGAGGAGACCGGCTACCAGTGGATCCAGGGCACGCGGCCGATCACGCTGGCGCATGGCCTGACCGATTCGCCGGCGGGCCTGGCCGCGTGGATCGTCGAGAAATTCCAGCGGTGGAGCGACAACGACGGCGACCCCGCGCATGCGGTGGGCCGCGACGAGATGCTCGCCAACATCACCTTGTACTGGGTGACCGGCGCGATCGGCTCGTCGTTCTGGCCGTACTACTGGCGTATGCACCGCGAGTGGCCGATCCCGCGCGGCGCGACCATCGATGTGCCGATGGGCTATTTAGAGTTCCCGAAGGAGATCCTGCGGCCGCCGCGCTCGCTGGCGCAGCGCACGTACTCGGACATCCGCCGGTGGACGGTGGCGCAACGCGGCGGCCACTTCGCGGCGATGGAGCAGCCCGAAGTGCTGGCGCACGAAATCCGCGAGTTCTTCCGGCCGCTGCGTTCGACATAAGATGCGCGCACCCGGAGGACCCGAAGCATGACCCAAGGCGCTTTCGAGCTGACTTACGCCAGCATGTACCAACCCCCGCAGGAGCTGCACGACGCGTTCGAAAGCGCGTTGAAGACGTTCGCAGCCGACGGTGCGCAGGAGCACCCCTTGTGGATCGCCGGAAAGCCCGTGCACACCGAAGAGCGCCTGGACAAGCGCAGCCCCGCCGACCTTGATACGACCATCGGCCGCTTCTCGGTGGCGTCACTGCGCGATGCCGATGCCGCCATGGCAGCTGCTACCGGCGCAGCACGCAGCTGGGGGCTGACGCCGTGGCGCGAGCGCGTGGCGATCATCCGCCGCGCGCAGCAACGCATCCAGGCCCGCATGTACGAGATCGCGGTGGCCGTCTCGCGCGAAGTCGGCAAGAACCGCGTGGAAGCGCTGGCGGAAGTCGCGGAGGTGGTGGACTTCTGCAAGATCTATTGCGCGCAGATGGAAGCGCACGAAGGCTTCGACCGTGTGCTGCCCTCGGACCCGGTGCCCGGCATGCACCTGACCAACCGCAGCGTGATGCGGCCCTACGGCGTGTGGGTGGTCATCGCGCCGTTCAACTACCCGTTCGCACTGGCCGCGGGCCCCTCGCTCGCCGCGCTGGTCGCCGGCAATGCGGTCGTGTTGAAAGGCTCATTGGCGACGCCGTGGTCAGGCGTGTTGTTGGCGGAATGCCTGCACGAGGCCGGCGTGCCTGCAGGTGTGTTCAACAACATCGTGGGCGACGGGCCGGGCATCGGCGCCGCGCTGGTCACCGACGACCGCACCGGTGGCGTCACGTTCACGGGCTCGCATGCGGTCGGGCGCGGCATCCTTGCGCACCAGGCGTCGCGCTTCATCCCGCGGCCCTGCATCACGGAGATGGGTGGCAAGAACTCCGCCATCGTGCTGCCGGGGGCTGACCTCGACGCGGCGGCAAAGGGTGTCGCGCGCTCGGCGTTCGGGATGGGCGGGCAGAAGTGCTCGGCGTTGTCGCGTGTGTTCGTGCACGAGGACATCGCCGACGACCTGATCGGGCGCGTTGCCGAATTCGTGAAGACGCTCGTCATCGGCGACCCGCTGGAGCGCGGCACCTTCGCCGGGCCGCTGGCCACCGAGAACGGTTACCGCAACTTCGGCCGCTATTGCGAACAGCTGGCGGGTTCGGCCCGCATCGTCATGGGCGGCCACAAGCCGGATATGCCCCGCCGGGGGCAGTACGTCGCCAACACGCTCGCCGAAGCCGACGCGTCGCACCCGCTGTGGAGCCAGGAGCTCTTCTGCCCGATCCTGCTGGTGGGCCGCGTCAAGTCGCGCGACGAGGCGATGCAACGCGCGAACGCGGTCCCTTATGGTTTGACCGCGGGCTTCTTCGGCGCCGAAGAAGACATCCCCTGGTTCATGGACAACATCGAGGCCGGTGTGACTTTCGCCAACCGCTCGCTCGGGGCGACCACCGGCGCGTGGCCGGGCTACCAGCCCTTCGGCGGCTGGAAAGCGTCCGGCAACACCGGCAAGGGGCTGGCTTCGTTCTACTACCTGCCGCAGTACATGCGCGAGCAATCGCGGACGATCGCGCGCGCGTCGTAGCCGGGGCCGGTTACTTCCCGAACATCCCCGTCACGCCCTGCCAGGCGCGTTTGAAGAAGTTGGCGCGCTCCACGTCGGCCTGCGCCACCAGCGGCGCTTCCGAAAGCTGTTTGCCGTTCGAGCTGGCGACGACCTTGCCGACGACGGCGCCCTTCGCGATGGGTGCTTCGAGGTCCGGCTTCAACTGCACCGCGGTCTCCACTTTCTGGCCGCGCGGCACGGTCACGGTCCACGGCGCGCCAAGCCCCGCGGCGACGGTGTCCACCGTGCCGTAGCGCACCTTCGCCGTGCCCACAGCCGTGTTCGGCTGCAGCGGCGTGGCCTTCTCGAAATTGCCGAAGCCCCAGTTGAGCAGCGTGCGCGTTTCGTCCGCACGAGCTTGCGCGCTGCTGGTGTTGAGGATGACCGTGATCAGGCGCATGCCGTTTCGCTTGGCCGAGGTGACGAGGCAGTAGCCCGCGTCTTCCGTGTGGCCGGTCTTGAGGCCGTCGACGCTGGGGTCCGTGTACAGCAGCGCATTGCGGTTGCCCTGCTTGATCTTGTTGAACGTGAAGTCGCGCTCGGCGTAGATCGGGTAGTACTTGGAGCTGTCGCGGATGATCGCGCGCGCGAGGATCGCGAGGTCGCGTGCCGACGCCTTGTGCGCGGGGTCGGGCAGGCCGGTGGCGTTGACGAAGTTCGTTTTCGTCATGCCCAGGCGCTTGGCCTCGGCGTTCATCATCTTCGCGAAGCCTTCTTCGGTGCCGCCCAGGTGCTCGGCAAGGGCCTTGGAGGCGTCGTTGCCGGACTGGATGATGACGCCGCGCAGCATGTCGATGACGGTGGCCTGGCTGTTCAGCGGCAGGTACATGCACGACTCCGTGCTGGAGCCGCGGCACCACGCGTACTGGCTGACGGAGACGAGGTCGTTCTCCTTGAGCTTGCCGGACTTGAGCGCCTGCTCGACGAGGTAGCTCGTCATCATCTTGGTGAGCGACGCGGGGGGCAGCGGCTCGTCGGGGTTGGACGAGGCCAGCACCTCGCCGGAGTCGAAGTCCATCACCAGCCAGGCTTTGGCAGGCAGCACCGGCACGCCGCCGACGATGCCCGTGGTGGGTGCTGTCGCCGATGAGGATGCGGTGGTGGCGGGTTTCTGCGCGGCCTTCTTGGCGGCGAACGAGGGAGTGCCGGCGAGGAGCGCGGCGGCGGCGAAGGCAATGATGAGGAAGTGCTTTGTTCTCATGGTCTGACGGAAGTCCACCGAGCATTGTCGCGGAACGCGCGTGGCCCGGGGGCAGAATGGGCCGGATGAGGAATTTGCCGACGTGAAGACGACCTTCCGCTCGCTAGCCAATTACAACTACAGGCTTTGGGCCGCGGGTGCGTTCATCTCGAACATCGGCACGTGGATGCAGCGCACGGCGCAGGACTGGATCGTGCTGACCGAGCTGACGCAGCACGACGCTACGGCCGTAGGCATCGTGATGAGCCTGCAGTTCGGGCCGCAGTTCCTGCTGCTGCCGCTGACGGGGGCGGTGGCGGACCGGTACGACCGGCGACGGGTGCTGTTCTTCACGCAGTCGGCCATGGGGTTGCTGGCGCTGGGGCTGGGTGTCCTCACGCTTACAGGTGCGGTCGAGCTGTGGCATGTGTACCTGTTCGCGCTGCTGCTGGGCTGCACCACGGCGTTCGATTCGCCGACGCGGCAGAGCTTTGTGTCGGAGCTGGTGGGGGACGCGCACCTGTCGAATGCGGTTGCGCTGAATTCGACGTCGTTCAATGCGGGGCGGCTGGTGGGGCCTGCGGTGGCGGGGGTGTTGATTGCGTGGGTGGGGAGTGGGTGGGTGTTTGTGCTGAATGCGCTCTCGTTTGCGGGGGTGCTGGCGGCGCTTGTGTATTTGCGGCCTGCGGAGTTTCACCCTCGCGCTTCAACTGGTGTGCAAAGCAGCGGCCTGATGGATGGTCTGCGGCACGTGTGGGCACGCGGCGAGCTGCGCACGGTGCTGTTCATGTTTTTCCTGATCGGGACGTTCGGGTTGAACTTTCCGATCTACATCTCGACGATGGCTGTGTCGGTGTTTGCTGTGGGGGCGCGCGAGTTCGGGTTGTTGACTTCGTCGATGGCGGTGGGGTCGGTGACGGGTGCGCTGCTCTCGGCGGGGCGCGACAAGCCGCGAATGGGGTTGCTGGTGGGGGCTGCGGTGGCGTTTGGTGTGGCACTGCTTACGGCGGCGGCGATGCCGACTTATCGATGGTTTGCGGTGGCGCTGTTCTTTGCGGGGTTGTCGACGCAGACGTTTACGACGACGGCGCATAGCGCGGCGCAGTTGTGGAGTGACCCGTTCCTGCGTGGGCGGGTGATTGCGCTTGTACTGGCGGTGTCGGCGGGTGGCACGCCGCTGGGGGCGCCGTTGATTGGGTTGGTGGCGAATCGGTTGGGGGCGCGGTGGGCGCTGGTGGCGGGGGCGATGTCGGGGCTTGTGGCGGCGGCGGTGGGGGCGGTGGTGCTGGTGAGGCGCAGGAGGACGGCCAATCTACCTTGAAAATCCCCCATGCCATGATGGATTTTCAAGGTGAAGGCTTGTACCATTCGCGGATGCACATCGAGCGAACCTCGCTGCTGGGGAGCATCCAGCAGCGCCTGCGCACCTTCCGGGCGGTCGAACTGGTCGGCCCGCGACAGGTGGGCAAGACCACGCTGGCCCGCGCCTTTCTGGCGCCGGACTCGCCGAACTACTTCGACCTCGAGAACCCTCTCATGCGCTCGCGGCTGGAGAGCGCGCCCATGGAGGTGCTGCAGAACCTGGAAGGGCTGGTGGTCGTCGACGAGATCCAGCACCTGCCGCGCCTGACCGAGCTGCTCCGCTACCTGATCGACCGGCCCACGCACATCGATCGGCCGGGGCAGTACCTGTTGCTCGGTAGTGCGTCGCCTCGCGCGATGCATCCGACCGAGTCGCTCCTGGGCCGCGTTTCGCTGCTGGAGATCGGCGGGTTCACCATCGACGAGATCGGCGTCGACAGCGAGGCAGTCAACCGCCTGTGGCTACGCGGCGGATTCCCCAACTCGTACCTCGCCGAGAGCGACGAGACGAGCTGGACGTGGCGGTCCGATGCGATCAACAGGTACATCTACACGGACCTGCCCCAGCTTGGCGTGAACGTCCCCGCGCCGATGATGACGCGCTTCTGGCAGTTCCTCGCCCACTACCACGGCCAGACGTGGAACGGCGCGGAGCTGGCACGCTCGCTCGGTGTAGGCGAGATGACAGTGCGGCGCTATCTCGACCACCTCACGCAGACCTTCATGATCCGGCAGCTGCCGCCTTGGCACGAGAACCTGGGCAAGCGGCAGGTGAAGGCGCCGAAGATCTATTTCCGCGACTCGGGGCTGCTGCATTTCCTGCTCGACGTGCGCACCTTTCCGCAGCTTCTGACGCACGGGCGTGTTGGCGCCAGCTGGGAAGGGTTCGCGATCGAGCAGGTGTTGAGGCTTGCGCAGCCGCACCAGGCGTATTTCTGGGCGACGCATGCCGGCGCCGAGCTCGACCTGCTGCTGGTGCAGGGTGACCGGCGCATCGGTGTCGAGATCAAGTACACGGACCAGCCGCGCGTGACGGCTTCCATGCAGATCGCGATGGAGGACTTGAAGCTTGAGAGGCTGTACGTCGTGTACCCGGGGCTGCATCGCTTTGCGCTTGCGCAGAAGATCGAGGCTGTGCCGCTGTGGGCGCTGCTACCAGCAAGGGCTTGATTCATGGCGCAAGGCAAACGCATTTCCGTTGATATCGACGAAACCGCGTTGGCGACGATCGCGCAACTTGGTGCTGCCGCGAAGGAGGCGAGACTTGCAGCCGGTGAGGGGCAGGCGGTTGCGGCAGCGCGGCTGGGTGTTCATGTGCAGACGATCGCGCGGATCGAGCGGGGTGAGCCGGGCGTGGCCGTTGGACATGTCCTTGGCATGCTGGCGCTGTATGGGGTGTCGGTGAAGGTTGGGGGTGGGTGAGGCTCGCGCCTACTGCATTTCGCCGGAAGCGTCACCTGTCAGACATGACAAGGGTGAGTGGGTGCCGGGCTGGTTCCCGGCTCAATTGACCTTGCCCGGCAGCGGTCGCGCTGGCAGACTTGGCCGATGTCGCCAGCTGCCTGTTGCCGGATATCACTTCCTGGTTTGGCGGAGCTGAATAAGAGTTGAAGACGATGAAAGTGGAATTGAAACAACGGCTTCCAGCGCGGGGGCGGTTGGCCTTATCCGGCAGCTGCGGCATAACAGTTTTGGAATTGCGGTCCACAAAACGTTAGCCCGCATTGAGAGCCACCATGACGAATGAGACAAAGTGGTACGTTGCCGCGTTAGTAGCATCGGGCCTCGCCGTTCTATTTGGATTTTGGCTCCGCAGAGGGGGACACACAATGTCAAGCAATCAAATCGCCGCAGGTGGAGCGAGCGAAGTGCGTTGGCCACCGCTCGAAGCGGTCTAACAGGTCGTTCGACACCAACGCGGAGCTTGCATCGCTTTAGTGGACACTCTTGATTAGCGTGGAGAGTGGCCAATGCACAGGGGAAAAGCGCATCAGCGTTAGCGGTCTTGCCAGTACCCTGGCTTCCGCCTCTGGTGAGCTATCGCGAGCACAGTGACCGCAGCACCATCGATGTCATACCGAATCGTGTACGGAAACCTCTTGAGGTGATAGAAGTGAACGCCATCTTCGTCCACGGGCCAGTTGCATGCGTTGTCTTCGAGGCCATCAATGGCTTCGGTCACCTCAGTGGCGAACCCATCTGCGATGAGCGGACTTCTCTCGAAGTACCAAAGGAAGGCATCACGCATCTCGCCCTCGGCGTCCGGAAGGACGGTAACCGAGAACCGGCTCACTGCGCGCGGAAACGCTGCTTTACTTCTGCCCAGGGAGTGGCGCGGACGCGGCCGGAATGGAGTTCCTCGCGCCGGCGCCTGATTTCGGCGCGCCAAGCGTCAGACACTGCGCTGCTGTCGGCGTTTTCGAGGCTTTCGAGCAATGCCACAGCGACCGCCGATCGCTCGTCGGCGGGGAGAGCCAGAACCTCATCCAGGACGTGGTCTACACGCGCATTCATGGTGCCAGTCTAGCACCGTACAAGCCAAAAGCTCTACTGCTTCTTGACGTTACTGCTCACCGCCACACTCACCACATCCCCCGTCTCCACCCCATCCGGCGGACTCTCGATCACCCGATCCGTCGCCTGCAACCCCGACGCAATCTCGATCGTCGTCCCCAGGTCGCGCAGCACCGTCACCGGCTTCAACACCACCTTGTTGTCCGCCCCCACAGTCGCCACCCGCAACCCCGCCTTGTTGAAAATCAGCGCACTCGGCGGAATGCTCAGCGTGCCCGCCGCGCGCGGCAACGCAAAGCTCACATTCGCAAAACTCCCCGGCAGCAACTCCCCCGCCGGGTTCTCCACGGTCAGCTGCACCAGCATGCTGCCGGACGACGCCGTGATCGCATTCGACATCGAGGCCACAGTCGCCGCGTATTGCTTGTCCGCACGCTCCGGCACCGTCAGCTCGGCCCGCGCCCCGGGCTTCAGCTGCGCCACCAGGTTCTGCGGCACGTTCACATAGACACGCAGCTTGCGCGTGTCGGACACCACGAACAGCTCCGTCCCCGGCGCCCCGCCCACATTGATCAGCGCACCCACATCGGTGTTGCGCGCCGTCACCACCCCATCGAACGGCGCCACGATGCGCGTGAACCGCTTCAACGCCAGGTTGCGCTCGACGTTCGCACTCGCCGCCCGCACCGCCGATTGCTTCGCAGTCAGGTCCCCCAGCTTCTCATCCACCGCCTGCCGCGCCACCATCCCGCTCGCCAGCAAGTCCTGCCAGCGCTTCGCGGTGTTCGCCGATAGCTCCGCATTCGCGCGTGCAGTCGCGAGCTCCGCCTGCGCCTGCAGCAACTGCTGGTCCAGCTCAGGCGTCTCGATCTCGGCGAGCAGCTGCCCCGCCTTCACCGCCGTGCCGATGTCCGCCTTCCAGCTCTTGAGATACCCACTCACGCGCGCGTAGAGCGGCGCACGCGCCCACGCCTCGATGCGCGCCGGCAGCTCGATGGCCGCTGTCTCACCCGCAGAAGCCGGCGAGATAACCACGACCGTGCGCGTCACCTGCGCCGCCGCACGCTCGTTCAACTTCGCAGCCTGCGAGCGCCGCGCCGCAACACCCACAACCACCACAACCGCCGCAGCAACAAGCAGCACACCCCCAGCCACCCACAGGGTGCGCCGAGACGGCCGGTTCACGGTTTCAGGCGCCATGGGGTACTTCTCCGGTGGTCACCGCGCCAGCCGCTTCACGCCGGCGGTCGTTCGCATGCACGAGGCTGAACACGACGGGCACGAACACGAGCGTCGCCACCGTCGCGAAGAACAGCCCACCGATCACCGCGCGGCCCAGCGGCGCATTCTGCTCGCCGCCTTCGCCCAAGCCCAGCGCCATCGGCAGCATGCCGATGATCATCGCCAGCGCCGTCATCAGCACGGGGCGGAAGCGCACGAAACCCGCTTCCAGCGCCGCCGCGAACGCATCGCCCGTGTGGTCCAGCCGCTCGCGCGCAAAGCTGATCACGAGCACGCTGTTCGCCGTGGCCACGCCCATGCACATGATCGCGCCGGTGAGCGCGGGCACCGACAGCGTCGTGCCGGTGGCGAACAGCATCCACACGATGCCGGCCAGCGCAGCGGGCAGGGCGGTGATGATCACGAACGGGTCGCGCCAGCTCTGGAAGTTCACCACGATCAGCAAGTAGATCAGCACGATGGCACCGAGCAGCCCATACAGCAGCCCGGAGAACGCCGTCTCCATCGTCCGCACCTGCCCGAGCAGCACCACGCTCGAGCCCTTGGGCACGTCGGCCGTGTTGTCGGCGATTACCTTGCGGATGTCCTCCGCCACGGCGCCGAGGTCGCGGTCCTGCGTTGTCGCATTGATCTGCACCATGGTCTGGATGTCGTACTGGCTCACCACCGCGTTGCCGCTGGACCGCGTGAAGGTCGCCAGCCCGCCCAGCACCTGCGTGCTGCCACCGCCCGCGCTGGTGACGGGCAGGTTGCCCAGCGCCGCCAGCGAATTCAGCTCGTACTGCGGCGTCTGCATCACGATCGAATAAGAGATGCCGTTGTCCGGGTTGAGCCAGTAGGTGGGCGCCACCTGGCTGCTGCCGGCCAAACTCACGACCAGGCTGTTGGTGACGTCGCGCGTGGTCAACCCCAGGTCCTGCGCGCGCGAGCGGTCCACGTCCACCGCAAATACCGGTGCCTTGTTGGACTGCTGGATGCGCGCATCGGCCACGCCCGGCACGGCGCGGATCGCCTTGAGCATCTTGTTGGCATACGCGTAGTTCGCTTCGAGGTTGCCGCCGCGGATCTGCAGGTCGATGGGCGCGGGCGCGCCGAAGTTCAGGATCTGGCTCACGATGTCCGCGGGCGGGAAGGAGAACACCGTGTCCGGGAACTCGCGCGGCAGCACCTCGCGCAGCTGGCGCACGTAGTCCGCGGTGGGCTTGTGGCCCTTGCGCAGCGCGATCTGCACGTCGCCGTCGGCCGTGCCGATCACGCCCGTGTTGTTGTAGGTGAGGTTGATGCTGCTGGGCGGCAGGCCGATCACGTCCACCAGCGTCGCGATCTCCTCGCTCGGGATCACGCGGCGGATGGCCCGCTCGATGCGCGCGAAGCGCACCGCCGTCTCCTCCACGCGCGTGCCCACCGGCACGCGCGCATGCATGAGGATCTGGCCGCTGTCCACTGCAGGGAAGAAATTGCGGCCCAGCATCGGCACGAGCGCGAAGGAGAGCACGACCACCGCCATGAAACCGGCCACGAAGCGCCAGCGCGCGTCTAGCGCCGCGCGAAGCACGCCCTTGTAGCCTTCGCGCAGGCGCTCGAAGCGCTCCTCGAATCGCCGCTGGAAGCGCACCAGCGGGTTGCGCGACGCCACCGGCTCCGCGCCTTCACCCGTGTGCGGCGCATGCGGGTGCAGCAAGTACTTGGCCATCGTGGGCACCAGCGTGCGCGAGAGGATGAACGAGCACACCATCGCGAACATCACCGCCTCGGCCATCGGCACGAAGAGGAACCCCGCCACCCCCGGCAAAAAGAACATCGGCACGAACACGATGCAGATGCACAGCAGCGACACGAAGGCCGGCGTGACGATCTGCGCCGCGCCGTCCATGATGGCCGTCTCCACGTCCTTGCCGTGCTCGAGGTGCCAGTTGATGTTCTCGATGGTCACGGTGGCGTCGTCCACCAATATGCCCACGGCGAGCGCGAGGCCGCCCAGCGTCATGATGTTGAGCGTCTCGCCCATCGCAGCCAGCGCGATGATCGAGCCCAGCACCGACAGCGGGATGGATACCGCGATGATCACCGTGGAGCGCCAGCTGCCGAGGAACAGCAGGATCATCAGGCTGGTGAGCGCCGCGGCCAGCAGGCCTTCCAATGCCACGCCTGTGACGGCCGCCCGCACGAAGATCGACTGGTCATTGATCGGCGCCACCGTCAGCGCCTCCGGCAGCGCGGACTTGATCTGCTCCAGCTTCGCCCGTACGCCCGCCACGATGTCCAGCGTGCTCGCCGCGCCGATCTTCAGCACCGACATCACCACCGAGCGCCCGCCGTCCACGTGCACGATGCTGGTCTGCGGCGAGTTGCCGTCGTGCACGTTGGCCACGTCGCGGATGTAGATGGTGGTGCCGTTGACCACCTTCACCGGCAGGTTGCCCAGCTCCGCGATCGCCGAGGGCGCACTGTTGAGCTGCAGCACGTACTCCAGGCTGCCGATCTTCTGGTTGCCGATGGGCAGCAGCAGGTTCTGCGCGGCGAGGGCCTGCGCCACGTCCTGTCCGGACAGGCCGCGCGCCTGCATCGCGGCGTTGTCCAGGTCGATCTGCACGATGCGCTGCTTGCCGCCGTAGGGGAAGGGGATGGCCGCGCCCTTCACCGTCACCAGAGGCGTGCGCACGGAGGTGACGCCCAGGTCGAACAGCGCCTGCTCCGACAGGCCCTTGCCCGCGAGCGCCAGCTGCAGGATGGGCACTGTCGCCGCGTTGTAGTTCAGGATGAGCGGCGGCGTGGTGCCTGCGGGCATCTGCCGCACGGCCACCTGCGCGATGGCCGTCACCTGCGCGTTCGCCACCGCCACGTTCACGCCCGGCTGGAAGAAAACCTTCACGATGCTGACGCCCGGATACGACGTTGCCTCGATGTGCTCGATGTCGTTGACGGTCGTCGTCAGCCCGCGTTGGAAACCGGTTGCGATGCGCCCGGCCATCTGCTCCGGTGGCAGGCCCGTGTACTGCCAGGCCACCGCGATGACGGGGATGCGGATCTCCGGGAAGATGTCCGTCGGCATGCGCAGCGCAGCGAGCGGGCCGATGATGACCAGCAGGATGGCGAGGACGACGAAGGTGTAGGGCCGGCGCAGGGCAGTGCGCACGGTGCCGATCAGCATGTGTGCATGCTACCTGCGCGCCTGCTGATGCTGAACTTGGTTTCTACTGAACACTTAGGTTGCCACGCAGGTAAACAGGGCTTTACAAAAGCGACGCGCAAGCTGAACGCTTTGGTGGAACACTTCGTGCATTGCGGAGGTTGCCATGAAAAAGAAGATGACGATGTGGGCTCCCGTCGCCGGCTGGTTCGCGGTTGCCGCGGTCGCGGTCGGTTTCGCATTCGCCATGCCGCGCCATGCGGAGGGCATCGGCAAGGTGCCGCCGCTCGCGGCGAAGCGGCTGGACCAGCAGCAGGTGCAGTTGCCGCAGCAGCTGCCCGCGAGCCGCACCCTCGCCCTCGTCGTCTTCAGCAAGGAGCAGCGCGCCGAGGTGCAAAGCTGGATCGACGGCCTGCGCCTGCAGCAGGGCGGCATCGCATGGCTCAAGATGCCCATCCTCAGCGACCCCGGCGACGCCGCGCGCCGCACCGAGATCGAGCAGCGCTACATGGCGCGACACGCTTCCACGGCAGACCGCACCCGGCTGGTGCCTGTGTTCACCGACCGTGACGCCTTCATCCGCGCTGTCGGCCTGTCGGGCGCCGAGCACGCCTCGGTTCTCGTGCTGGACCGTGCGGGCAACGTGCTGGCTCGCGTCGAAGGCGCCTTCGACGAGGACAAGGCGCAGGCGCTGCGCGAAACCGTGCTGGCGCAAGGCGATTGAAGCCGGCGCGAGTGCATCCCCTCGCGCCCGGTCTCCACTGGTTGCAGCAGCTTGAAGAGCGGGCGCAGCGCGCCCCGTTGCGGCCGCGGGTGCCGCTTGTGTGGCGGGGTGCCGCCATCGGCTCGGCCGAGCCGCCGGTGCTGCAGGTGCTGAAGCTTTCGCAGGTCGTCGAGCGCGGCGGCGCTTTCGAGATCGAGGGCGAACTTGGCGCGTCGCTTGCAGCCATCGCTGAGGCTCTGCGCGACCACGGCTACATCCGCGCGTGGCGCAACGAACAGCTTGCCGTGCGGGACGCATCGGGCACGTTGCTAGCCACGGTCGAACGCGGCGCGGTCCGCCTGCTCGGCATCGCCACCCAAGCCGTCCATCTCCTTGGCTTCAGCGCCGATGGCGACCACTGGGTGCAGCAGCGCTCCTACGACAAGCCCGACGACCCCGGCCTGTGGGACACGCTCATGGGCGGCATGGTGGGCGCGTCGGAGTCGGTGCAGGACACGCTGGAGCGTGAGACGTGGGAAGAGGCGGGCCTCAAGCTCTCTCAGCTGGAGTCGCTCGTGCCCGGCGGTGAAGTCGTCACGCGCCGCCCGAGCGCCAACGTGCCGCACGGCTATGTCGACGAGAAGCTCGTCTTCTACCGCTGCGTGCTGCCCGAAGGCGTGGAGCCGTCCAACATGGACGGCGAAGTGGCCCAGTTCCGGCGCATGTCCCCCGCCGAGGTGCGCGAGCGGCTGGAGCGGCTGGAGTTCACGATCGATGCGTCGTTGATGCTGGTGCAGCCGTAGTCACTGGCCGGCGAGTTCGCGCCAGCCGAGGACACGGCAACCCTCGCGGTCGAACCGCCCTTCGCCCCCATAGACGATGGCGGGCGGCAGTACTTCTTCACCGGCAAACGATGCCCACTTGCGCGCCGCCGCCGGCCAGTCGGCCGCGAACGTCGTACCGGACTTGATCTCGATCGCCTGCAGGCCTGCGGGCGTGTCGAAAAGCACATCGACCTCGTGGCCCACGTTGTCCCGCCAGAAGAAGATGTCGGTCGGGCGACCTTGGTTCCAGGTGTGCTTCAGCAATTCGGCGACAACCCAGGTCTCGAACAATGCACCACGCGCAGGGTGCGTGACCAGCGCCCCCGGGCTGTCGACGCCGAGCAACCAAGCCGCGAGCCCGCTGTCAGTGAAATACAGCTTTGGTGTCTTGACCAGCCGCTTGCCGAAGTTGCGGTGGTACGGGCGCAGCAGGACAACCAGGTAGCTTGCCTCCAGCACCGAGAGCCAGTGCCGGGCCGTTACCGCCGTGATGCCGCAGTCGGCGCCCAAGGATGCGAGGTTCAGCAACTGCCCGCTGCGGGCGGCGCACATGCGCACGAACTTCTGGAACTGAGCGAGGTCACGCACGGCGACCAACTGGCGCACGTCACGTTCGACATAGGTGGCGACGTAATTGGCGAACCAGTCGGCAGGGCCGATGTCACGGTCGTAGAGGGCCGGGAATGCGCCACGCCACATCGCTTCCTCGACCGACGAGGCCAGAAGGCCGGCCGGGCCCAGCTCGGAGGCGGCAAGCGGGAGCAGCTCGATCCGCCCGACACGTCCCGCAAGCGTCTGGGTGATGCCCGCCATCAGGTCGAACTGGTGCGATCCGGTGAGCACGAACTCCCCCATGCGCCGGTTCTCGTCGACAACGCCCTGCAGCCACGAGAAGATCTCCGGATGGCGTTGCACCTCGTCGAGGATGGCGCCCTGCGGGAAGCGCGCCAGGAACCCGCGCATGTCTCGCAGCGCGAATTCCCGCTCCACGGGGTTCTCCAGCGAAACGTACGGCTTGCCGGGGAACGCCGACCGCGCAAGTGTTGTCTTGCCCGACTGGCGCGGCCCGGTCAGGGCCACGACCGGGAAGCCGCGTGCAAGGCGCAAGAGGGATGGTTCTGCCTGTCGAGGAATCACCTTACAAATCGAAAATTGAACTTTCGATCTGTAATTGTAGGCGCTTTTCAGTGCAGCCGTAGCACCGGCCAGCGCCGCTCCACCGCCACCTTTGCCAGCTTTGCATCAGGGTTCACCACCACCGGCTGCCGCGCGGCTGCGAGCAGCGGCAGGTCGTTGATCGAGTCGCTGTAGGCGGTGCTGTCGCACTCGTCGAAGCGGATGCCCCTGCCGGCCAGCCACTCGTGCAGCCGCGTCACCTTGCCTTCGCGCATGTTGAGGGTGCCGGTGGTGCGGCCGGTGAAAGTGCCGGCGGCTTCCTCCAGCTCGGTGGCGATGAGGTGCTGCACCTCCAGCGCCTGCGCGGTGAGCTCGGTGAGATAGCGGTTGGTGGCCGTGGTGAGCACGACTAGGTCGCCGTCGCGCAGGTGCCGCCGCACGAGCTCGCGGGCACCGTCGGGGATGCGCGGCAGGATCACGTTCACGAGAAAGGCTTGACGCACGGGTTCCCAGTGCGCGCGCGTGCGGCCCGCAAGCGTCTCGGCATAGAAATTGGCGAAGTCAGCGACGGGCACGGTACCCGCGCGGTAACCCTCATCCATCGCCTCGTTGCGCGCGGAGAACTGCGCGCGGTCGAGGATGCCGCGGTCCATCAGGTAGTCGCACCACAGCACGTCGGTGTCGCCCGCGAGCAGGGTGTTGTCCAGGTCGAAGAGGGTGAGCTTCATGGCGAGCGCAGGTGCCACGCCTTCGGCCGCGTGAAGGTCTGGATGCCGTAGCGCGAGAGCGTGAGGCCCACGCCGGAATCGCCCACGCCGCTCCACGGCAAGCGCGGGCTCACGCGGTCGCAGCAGTTCCAGTAGACGCTGCCTGCTCGCACCTGCGCGAGCAGGCGCCGCGCACGCTGCTCGTCGCGCGTGTACACGCCAGCCGTGAGGCCGTAGTGCGTGTCGTTCATCAGCTTCACGGCCTCGTCGTCACCGGAAACCTTCTGGATGCCGATGACGGGGCCGAAGCTCTCTTCGCGCATCAGCTCCATCGAGTGGTCCACGTTCGAGAGCACGGTGGCCTCGAACCAGTTGCCGGGGCCGCTGCCGCGCTTGCCGCCTGCGAGCAGCTTGGCGCCGCGCGATTGCGAGTCGTTCACCTGCCGCTCCAGCACCTCCAGCTGCGGGGCGCGCGTGATCGCGCCGATGTACGTGTCCTCGCTCGACGGGTCGCCCATGCGGTACGACTTCACCGTCTGCACGAAGTGGTCGACGAAGACGTCGTGCACCTTCTCGTGCACGTAGATGCGCTCCACGGAGCAGCAGCTCTGGCCGGTGTTGTACATGGCGCCATCGGCGAGCGACTCCGCGGCGGCTTTGACGTCCACGTCCTCGCAGACGTAGGTGGGGTCCTTGCCGCCCAGCTCCAGCTGCAGCTTGACCAGCCGGTTGCCGACTGCGTCCGCGATGCGCTTGCCGGTGGCGACGGAACCGGTGAAGAACACACCGTCCACCTGCTGCTGGAGCAGCGCGGTGCCCACGTCGCCTGCTCCGATGAGGCAAGCCATCACGTCCTTCGGCACGCCGGCCTCGTGCAGCAGGCGCGCGATCTCCATTCCGGTCATCGCTGCGTACTCGGACGGCTTGTACAGCACCGCATTGCCCGTCAACAGCGCGGGCAGGATCACGTTGCAGCCGACGAACCAGGGGTAGTTCCACGCGGAGATGTTCGCCACGAGGCCCAAGGGCTCGTGCCGGATCTCCTCGCGCATGCCGCCTTCGTCGTAGACCTTCTCGGCGTCGACGGCCTCCTGCGTTTCCTTCAGGAAGAAGTCGATGCGCGGCAGCAGCCCGTTGAGCTCGTTGCGCGACATCTTGATCGGCTTGCCCGTCTCGCGTGTCATCGTCACGGCGAGCTTCTCCAGGTCGCGCACCACGCCCGCGCGGAACCGCTCGACGCAGCCCATGCGCTCGGCCAGGGGCTTCGCAGCCCATGCAGGCTGTGCAGCGCGCGCGGCCTGCGCCTTCGCCGCAACCGACGAAGCATCGTCGGCGGGCAGCGAAGCGATCTTCTCCCCGTTCGCGGGGTTGAACACGTCCAGAGTTTTCATTTCTTGCGGGCCGCGCTCGCGGCGTCCAGGAAGTCCCGCAGCAGCGGGGTGTCGTCCACCACGCCGAGCTCGGCATTGTGGAATTCGGGGTGCCACTGCACGCCGGCGATCCAGCGGTCGCCTTCGTGGCGGATGGCTTCGATGATGCCGTCGTCCGGCGACGTCGCCTCGACGACAAAGCCTTCGGCCAGGTCCTTGATGGCCTGGTGGTGGATGCTGTTGATGCGGTGGCGCCGCTCGCCCAGCAGCGTCTCGAGCCGCGTGCCGGGCACGATGTCGACCTCGTGGAAGTTGAGGTCGTACACGTCGCGGTCGCGGTGCACGAGCGGCGTGCCCGTCTGCGTGGCGAGGTCCTGGTACAGCGTGCCGCCGTGCGCCACGTTGATCAGCTGCAGGCCGCGGCAAATCCCGAACACGGGCTTGCCGGCGTCGCTGAACGCGCGCACCAGCGCCATCTCGTACTCGTCGCGCACCTTGTCGCCGGCCCAGTCGGGGTGCAGCGGCTGCTCGCCATAGCTCGTGGGCGAGACGTCGGCGCCGCCGTGCATGACCAAGCCGTCCAGCTCGCGGGCGTAGTCGTCCAGCGTGACGTCGCCGCGCGCAGTCTCACCCGAAGGCGAGGGGATCATGAAAGCCAGCGCGCCTTCGGACATCACCCAATGCGCGGTGGAGCGCTCGATGAACAGCAGTGTCTTTTTCGGTGCGGCCACGCGCTTCGGGTCCGGGTGCATGAAGCACGCGCTGATGCCGATCTTCAACCGTGACATGGCGATCAACTACAGGGCGGCTTCGAACAACCGCTGGAAGTCGGCCGCGGTGCACGGCCGCGGATTGGTCTGGTGGCAGATGTCCTGCGTGGCGATCTCCACCAGCCGCGGCAGCTGTGCCGGCTTCACCCCATGCGCGGACAGCGGGCCGCGGATGCCGACGCTTTCCTTCAGCGCCTTGAGCCACGGCACGAAGGCCTTGCCGCCGCCGGCTACCTTGCACACGTGCGCGAGCTCCTCGAACTTCTCCGGCACGGCCTCGTAGTTCCACGCAAGCACGGTGTCGATCATCAGCGCATTCGCCAGCCCATGGTGCAAGTCGCACACCGCGCCCAGCGCATGCGCGCAGGAGTGCACGGCGCCCAGGTCCTTCTGGAAAGCAATCGCGCCCATCATCGATGACATCATCATGTCGCTGCGAGCGTTGATGTTCGAGCCGTCCTTCACCGCCGTGGCCAGCGAGCGCGCGGCGATGCGCGTGCCTTCCAGCGCGATGCCGTCGCACAGCGGGTGGTAGGCCGGCGAGAGGTAGCTCTCGATGTTGTGCGTCAGCGCGTCCATGCCGGTCGCGGCCGTCACGTTGGGCGGCAGGCCCAGCGTGAGCTCGGGGTCGGCGAATACCTTCTTCGCCAGGATGCGCGGGCTGAAGATCACGCGCTTGAGGTGCGTGTCGTCCTCGCTGATCACCGAGGAGCGGCCCACTTCCGAACCGGTGCCCGAGGTCGTGGGCAGCGCGATGAAGTAGGGCAGGTCCTTGGTGATCGCGCGCACCTTCGGGTGGTCCCACGCGTACTCGAGGATGTCGCCGGCATGGGTCGCAGCGAGGCCCACCACCTTCGCGACGTCCAGCGCCGCGCCGCCGCCGAACCCGATCACGCAATCCGCGCCGTGCTGCTGGTACACCACCGCGCCTTCCATCACCTGGCTGGCGGTCGGGTTGCCGAACACGCCGCCGTAGACCTGAACGTCCAGCCCTTTGAGGTGCGTGCGGAACTCGGCGAGGATCGGCATCGTCACGAGCGCGCGGTCGGTGACGATCAGCGGCCGGCGCAGGCCCTGGTCGCGCAAATGCCCAGCGGCCTCGCGGCGCGCGCCGGGGCCGAAACTGATGGGGGTGGGGAAAGCGAAGTTCGAGAGGCTCATCGCGTCAACCTGTAGATGAATAGGGCCGCGCGCACGGCGGCACGTTCGATGGAGGCGATCTCCATGTCCTCGTCGTCGGTATGCGCGCCGTTGCCGGCAACGCCGAGGCTGTCGATGCCGGGGATGTAGGGCGCGACGAACTGGATGTCGCCCGCGCCACGCGACGCCGGGTCACCGGCGACGAAACCGCCGAGGCCCAGGTCTTCGCTGGCCCTGGAGTACTGGCGCAGCAGTTCCATGCCGGCCTCGGTGGGCGGCATCGGCGGGTAGGTTTCGGAGAAGGTGATGGTCGCCGTGGTGCCGGGCAGGTTGGCCGCCACGATCGCGCGCATGCGCTGCCGGGCGCGCTCGCCCTGCTCGGGTGTCAGGTAGCGCATGTCGCCGCGCACCGTCAGGTCGCGCGGGATGACGTTGCCCTTGCCGAACGCCGTGCCGGTCGCCGTCGCGTCGTCGTAGCTCACGTTGGTGCCCGCCAGCATCACGCCCACGTTGAAGGTCAGGTTCGGTTCGACCAGCTGCTCGCGGAAGGCGTTGAGGATGCGGGCACCCTCGTAGACGGCGCCGTAGCCCAGCGCCGGCGTGAACACGCGCGACGAGTGCCCCGGCCGGGCCCTGACCGTGAGCGTCCAGCCGCCGTTGGAGCGCCGGCTGATGCTCGCGCCCTGCACGTGCCCGAGCGGCGGCCCGCCTTCGAAAGACAGCGCGGCATCACTGCGTTTGGCCAGTTCCACCATCGGGGCCCGCGAGCGCTCGATGGGTCGCCCCACACGCTCCTCGTCGCCGGTCAGCATCACCGCGATGCGTGCGCCGTCGAGCACGCCCACCGCCTGCAGGGCACGCAGCGCTTCGATCATCACGACGTTGCCGCCCTTCATGTCGCCCACGCCCTGGCCGCGCACGCGGTCGCCGCGGCGTTCCCACAGCGCGACCGAACTGTCCTTCTCGAACACCGTGTCCATGTGGCCGAGCAGCAGCAGCCGCTTGCCGCGTGTGCCCTCGCGTTCCGCGACGAGGTGGCCGCCGCGTTGCATTTCGGGCGGCATGTCGACCCAGCGCGTCTTGAAACCCAGCGCGTCGAATTCGGCCCGGAACACCTTGCCCACCTCGCGTACGCCGTCGGGATTGAGCGAGCCGCTGTTGATCCGCACCGACCGCTCCAGCAGCTCCACCGCCTGCGGCATGCGCGACTTCACCGCCGCGACGATCCGCTGCTCCGTCTCGTTCAGCTGGGCATGCGCCGCGAGAGCGATGGTCGCGAGTGCCGCGAACAGGGCGATCCGTCTCAAACTCTCCTCCGTCAGATGATCTCGAAGTAGCGCTTCATTTCCCAGTCGGTCACGGCGTCCTGCCACTGCCGCCATTCCCAGTCGCGTGTGGCGGCGAAGTGCTCGACGAACGTGTCGCCCAGCCAGTCGCGCGCGACCTCACTCTTGCTGAAGATGCGCGTGGTTTCGATGAGCGAGCGCGGCGCACGAGGGATGTTCTCCGCGCCCTGGTTGGTACCGGTGATCGGCGGCGCGGTGAGCTTCAGGCCCTTCTCCACGCCCGCCATGCCGGCCGCGATGACCGCGGCCATGCCGAGGTACGGGTTCACGTCGGCGCCGGGGCAGCGCGTTTCGAGGCGCGTCGACTTTGGCGAGCCGGCGATCACGCGGAAGCTCGCGGTGCGGTTGTCGAAACCCCACGTGGGTTTGACCGGCGCCCAGAAGCCGTCCACCAGCCGCTTGTAGCTGTTGATGGTGGGCCAGAACATCGGCGCGAACTCCATGAGGAAGGCCACCTGCCCGGCGAGATAGCTCTCGAAGAGCGGGCTCATGCTGCCGCGCCCCTTGGCGTCGAAGAACTTGTTGCCGCTGCCGTCCGACAGGCTCTGGTGGATGTGCCCACTGCAGCCGGGGTACTGCTGGCTCCACTTCGCCATGAAGCTGGGCATGATGCCGTAACGCTTGCCGATCTCCTTGGCGCCGGTCTTGAAGAGGATGGCGCGGTCGGCGTTTTCCAGCGCGCTGCAGAACGCGATGGCGACTTCGTACACGCCGGGGCCGGTCTCGGTATGCAGGCCCTCGATCGGCACGTTGAACGCGAGCATGTCGTCCATCAGCGCGTTGAAGAACTCGCGGTTGTCCGCCATGCGCAGCAGCGAGTAGCCGAACATGCCGGGCGTGATGGTCTGCGGGTTCACGCCCTTCTTCTCGGCCCAGCTCTGCGGCGTCTCGCGGAAGTTGAACCATTCGAACTCGAAGCCGCACATGGGCTGGAAGCCCAGCTTGTCCGCGCGCGCCAGCACTCGCCTGAGCGTCTGCCGCGGGCAGATGGGCGAGGGCGTGCCGTCGGCATTGACGAAGTCGCCGAGGAAGAAGTCGACGTTGTTGTCCCACGGCACCTTGCGCGCGGTGTCCAGGTCCACTCGCGCGAGCGCATCCGGGAAGCCGTGGTGCCAGCCGGTGACCGTGGTGTTGTCGTAGCAGACGTCGTGGGCGTCCCAGCCGAACACCACGTCGCAGAAGCCGAAGCCGGAGTCGGCGGCGCCCTTGAACTTGTCGATGTGCAGGTACTTGCCGCGCAGGATGCCGTCGATGTCGCTGACCGCCACCTTGACCTTGGCCGCGCCGTTCTTCTCGAGCGCGGCGAGTGCCGGGTGTTTCTTCTCGTTCGCCATGGGTGGGATGCCTCCTTAGATATGCGGCGTGCCCGACTCGATGCCGAGGTCCTGCAGTGCCAGCTCGACAGCATGCACCGCCTGCTCCATCTCGTTGCGGCCGATCGCCCCGATGCAGCCTACCCGGAAAGTCTCCACCTGTGTGAGCTTGCCGGGGTACAGGATGAACCCGTGCGCCTTGGCCGCGGCATAGAAGGCCTTGAACTCGTAGCGCGGGTCGCCGGGCGCGTGGAAAGTGACGATGATCGGTGCCTGCACCGCAGGGTCGAGGAAGGGCATGAAGCCCAGCCGGCCCATGCCGTCGATGAGCGTGCGGTAGTTGTCGGTGTAGCGGGCCAGGCGCGCGGGCTGGCCGCCTTCGGCCTCGAACTGCGCGATGGCCTCGGCGAGCGCCACCACCACGTGCGTCGGCGGCGTGAAGCGCCACTGGCCCGTCTTCTCCATGTACACGTACTGGTCGTGCAGGTCCATGGCGAGCGACTGGCTCTGGCCGGCGCACTTGTCGAGGATGGCCTTGCGCAGGAAGACGAAGCCCATGCCGGGCACGCCTTCAAGGCACTTGCCGCTGGCCGCGATGAGCGCGTCGAAGCGCGTTTCGCGTGCGTCGATGGGCAGTGCGCCGAAGGAGCTCATCGCGTCGACGATCAGGCCCTTGCCGTGGCTCGCGCACACCTCGGCCACCAGCGGCAGCGGGTTGAGCACGCCGGCGCCGGTTTCGCAGTGGATCATCAGCACGTGGGTGATGCTGGTGTCTTCCTTCAGCTTGGCGGCGAGGGCGGGGGGCGATACCTGCTCGGCGTCGTCGAATGCGAGGACCGTGCACTTGCGGCCCATCATCGACGTGAGTTTCGCGGCGCGCTTGCAATACGCGCCGTTGTCCAGCACGAGGACGTGGCCGTCGCGCGGCACCACGGTTGCCACGGCGGCTTCGACGCTGAAAGTGCCGCTGCCTTGCAGGGGCACGACGACGTGGCTCGACTCGGCGTGGATGATCTTCAGCAAGCTGGCGCGCACGCGCGCGGTGACGGCGTTGAAGTCGGCGTCCCACGAGCCCCAGTCGCGCAGCATCGCAAGCTTGGTGCGCAGCGTGGTGGTCAAAGGGCCTGGGGTCAGCAGGATGTGGTCGCGGTCCATACTTTTCTCCTCAACGCACTCGCCAGGCCTGCGTGCGGCGGTTGATCCACCATGCCAGCGCCATGAACAGCAATGTGGCCACGCTCGACGCAGCGGCGATCAGCACCGCCATGGCAGCGGCCGCGCCGATCTCGCCGGCTTCGTCCAGGTTCAGGATGGCGATGGACGCCACCTTGGTTTCCGGCGAGTAAAGGAACACCACCGCCGAGATCGTCGTCATCGCGTTCACGAAGAAGTAGCGGGCGATGTCGACGAGGGCGGGCGAGCAGATCGGCACCGTCACGCGCCAGAACGTCTTGTAGAACGGCACCTTAAGCGATGCGCTCACCGCTTCGAACTCGTGGTCCAGCGCCTTGAGCGCCGTGACGGCGGTGAGATGACCCGTCGTGTAGAAGTGCACGATGGTGCAAAGGGTCAGCAGCGCGAGCGTGTGGTACAGCGTGTTGAGAGGGTTCGCGGGCGCATTGAAGAAGAAGATGTAGCCCAGGCCCAGCACCAGCCCCGGCACGGCCATGGGGAGCATCGCGAGCAGCTTGACGAGCGTGCGCAGCGGACCGCCGGCTTTCGACTTCTCCAGCAGGTACGCACCGCAGAACACCAGCGCCGTGCCGAACACCGCAGTGCCCGCGGCCATCTTCAGGCTGTTGACGAAGGCTTCGCCGACTTCGGCGTCGACCAAGCCCATGACGTAGTGCCGCAGGCTCGGCGTGAGCTTGTACGGCCAGAAGCTCGCGAACGACGCGAAGATCGCCATGCCCAGCATCGCCAGCACCAGGAAGGCGATGACCGAGCAATATGCCGTCATCGCTGCGTCGTACTTGGGCGAGCGCTTGGGCGAGTACGGCACCGCACGCGCGGTGAGCATCGCGGTCTGGCGGCGGCTGACGTAGTTGTCGACGCCGAAAGTGACCACGGCCGGCACGAGCAGCAGCAGCGCGACGACCGCGCCCTTGGCGAAGTCCTGCTGGCCGATCACGAGCTTGAACACGTCCGTGGCCAGCACGTTGAAGCTGCCGCCGATCACCTTGGGGATGCCGAAGTCGGTGACGACGAGCGTGAAGGTGACGAGCGCCGCGGAGATCAGGCCGTACTTCGCACCGGGCAGCGTGATCGTGAAGAACTTGCGCGCGGCGGAAGTGCCCATCGCGTCCGCAGCTTCGTACAGGCGCGCGTCGGCGAGCGACAGCGCCGTCACGAGGATCATCAATGCGTGCGGGAATACGGCGAAGCACTCGGCCACCACGATGCCCGGCGCGCCGTAAATCTCGTTGATGCCCACCGCCTGCATCCACGACTTGAGCAGCCCCTGGTTGCCGAACCAGTAGATCAGGGAGATGGCCGACAGCAGCGACGGCGCGAGCAGCGGGATCAGGGTGATGCCGCGGAAGAGTGGCTTGAAGGGCATCCACGAGCGCGTGAGCGCATACGCGAAGCCGAACGCCAGCGGCACCGCAATGATCGTGACGAGCGCGGACACCCAGAAGCTGTTCCACGCGCTTTGCAGCAGCGCGGGCGTCTGCGCATACTCGATGAAGTTGGCCAGCCCGACGAACTCGGCCTGCTTGCCTTCGAGCGACTGCACGAGGATGGCGCCGAGCGGGAAGGCGAGGAACGCGACCAGCACCGCCGCGATCACGAACAACGCCGCGTGGGGCAGGTACTCGTGCCACGTGGAGGCAGGAGGGGCCCAACCCACGGAGCGTGGCGCCTCCAATCGCTCCTCCATCATCAGAACACCTTCAGCCGTTCCGGCATCAGGCGAAGCTTCAGCGACGACCCCACGGAAAGCGACTGCTCGGACAGGTAGTTGAGCGACAGGTACACCGTCAACCGGCTCGGCTCGATGGCCGGGGAACACACGTGCACGTGGCAATACGAGCCGAGGAACTCGATCTTCTCGATGTTGGCGTCGAACACGTGCTCGTCACCGTCGGCAATCGGCCGCGCGAGCACGTCTTCGGGCCGCAGGTAAACGCGCGCCTCGCCGTCGTTCGCCTTGTACGGAATGGCCAAAGTGCCGAAGCGCAGCTCGCCATTGGCCACGCGCGCGGGCAGCACATTCACCTTGCCGACGAAGTCCGCCACGAAGGGAGACGTAGGCTCGCGGTACACCTCCAGCGGCGTGCCCACCTGCTCGATCTTGCCGTGGTTCATGACCACGATGCGGTCGGCCACCGACAGTGCCTCTTCCTGGTCGTGCGTGACCATGATCGTCGTCACGCCCACCTTCTGCTGCAGCGCCCTGATCTCCTGCCGCAGGCGCACGCGCTCTAGCGCATCGAGGGCCGAAAGCGGCTCGTCCAGCAGCAGCAGGCCGGGCGACGTCGCGAGCGCGCGCGCCAGCGCGATGCGCTGCTGCTGCCCGCCGGACATCTGCGCGGGGTACTTGGCCTCGCAGCCGGGCAGCCCCACCAGCTTGAGCAGTTCCGCCACGCGCTGCGCCACCTGGGCCTTGGGCGTGCGGCGGTTCACCAGCCCGTAGGAGACGTTGTCCGCGATGGTGAGGTTGGGGAAGAGCGCGTAGCTCTGGAAGACGATGCCGTAGTCGCGCTGCGCGGGCGGCAGCCGCGAGATGTCGCGGCCGGCCTGCCACACCTCGCCGCCCGTCTGCTCCTCCAGCCCCGCGATGATGCGCAGCAAGGTGGTCTTGCCGCAGCCCGAGGGGCCGAGGAAGCAGACGAACTCGCCCTTCTGGATGGTGAGCTCGATGTCCGCAAGGGCGGTGAACCCACCGAACTGCTTGCGAACGTGCCGGAGTTCAAGAAAGGTTTCCGTCACCGTTTTTCGGACTTCGCGTTGTAGCGGTTGTTCCACTCCGTGAGGATACGGTCACGCTCGGCGGCGGCAAAGTCGAAGTTCATCTTGATCAGCCGCTGCTCGTAGTCCGGCGGGATGTTGGCCAGCTTCGGCGCCACGCCCGGCTGCGCCGTCAGCGCGAAGTTCTTGCCGTACAGCAGCATCGCGTCCTTGCTCGACGCCCAGTCGGCAAGCTTCTTCGCCGCGTCCAGCTTCTTCGTGGTCTTCATGATGGCGAACGCTTCGAGGTCCCAGCCCAGGCCTTCCTTGGGGAACACGAGGTCGATCGGCGCGCCCTTGGCCTTGTTGCTGTGGCCGCGGTATTCGAACGAGATGCCGACCACGTATTCGCCGGCGGCCGCCATGTTGCAGGGCTTGCTGCCCGAGTGCGTGTACTGCGCGATGTTCTCGTGCAGGCCGTCCATGTACTTCCAGCCGCCGCCCTTGCCCTTGTCGTCGCCCCACATCTGCAGCCACGCCACCACGTCGAAGTAGCCGGTGCCGGACGACGCCGGGTTGGGCATCACCACCTGGCCCTTGTAGACGGGCTTGAGCAGGTCCTTCCACGTCTCGGGCTTCGGGATGTTGCGCTTCTGCGCCTCCACGGTGTTGAAGCAGACCACCGCGCCGAACACGTCCATGCCCCACCACGCGGGCGGCTTCTTCTTGTCGCGGTACTGGCTCATGATCGCGTCGAGGTTCAGCGGCGCGTACCCCTGCAGCATGCCGTTCTGGTCCAGCAGCGCGAGGCTGGATGCCGCGACGCCCCACACCACGTCGGCCTGCGGGTTCGCCTTTTCGGCTAGCAGCTTCGCGGTGATGACACCGGTGGAGTCGCGCACCCACTTGATGTCGATGTCCGGGTTGACCTTGTTGAAGCCCTCCTGGTAGGCCTTCAACTGGTCGGTCTCCAGCGCGGTGTAGACGAGCAGCTGGGTCTTCTGCGCGAAGGCGGGGGCGGCGGCGAGCAGCGCGGCGGCGGCAAAGGCGAGGGACAGCGAGCGCATGGGCTTTTTTCCTTGGGTTGGCGAGTGGGAAAAGAGAGCTGGACGATTTAACGTCCAGCGAAAAAACATGTCAATTGTTAGTTGCAGATTGTTGACAAAGCCGGAATGTGATCCAATCGTCGTATGACCGCCGCCTCCATGCACCCGACCATCGCACTGCTGCAGAGCAGCTCGCTCACGACCGTGGTGCAGCAGGAGATCGAGCGCGCCATCCTCGCGGGCGAGTACCCGCCGGGCAGCAAGCTGATCGAGCAGACGCTCGCCGAGAAGATGGGCGTGTCGCGCGGCCCGGTGCGGGAGGCGTGCCGCATGCTGGAGGAAGCGGGGCTGCTGCGCAACGAGAAGAACCGCGGCGTGTTCGTGCGCGACATCCCGATCGAGGAGGCGGTGGAGATCTTCGACCTGCGCGCCGCGATGGACGAACTCGTCGGCCGGCGCCTGGCCGAGAACATCAAGCCGGCGCAGCTGAAGGAGATCCGCGAGCTGGTGGATTCCATGGAAAAGGCCGTGAAGGCCGAGGATGCGCGCAACTATCACCTGCTGAATTTGCGGTTTCATGACAGGCTGGTGGAGATGGCGGGCAACAGCAAGCTCACCACCATCTACCGCAAGTTGATCAAGGAGCTGTCGCTGTTCCGGCGGCTCAATCTTGCCGATGGGTGGCTGATGCCGATCTCCGCGGGCGAGCATCGTGCGATCGTGAAGGCGATCGCGTCGGGTGATGCGGAAGCTGCGGGGCGTGCCATGTTCGACCACGTGATGGAAAGCAAGGAGCGGACCATCCAGAACCATATGCAGCGGCAGGCTGCGCCTGCGCCGGCGGCAAAGGCGGCGAAAGCTCGTTGAGCTGATCAACCTTTGTCGGCTTTGCCGGCCGCCGCGGCGAACTTCGCGAGGCGCGTGTCGATGAAGGAGGGCGCTTGCCCGTTGTCCTCTGCCGACTCCTTGCGGCGTATGGCATCCCTCACCACGATCGACCCGATGAAGCGGATCGGCTCCGGCGGAAACTTCCCGAGCGGCCCGCGCACGAGCGGGCTGCGCGTCCACTCGTTGTCGATGCCGAGCGCGAGCGACGAGAGGATCTCGCCGCCCATGCGGCTGGGCGCCACGCCGTTGCCTGAGTAGCCGAAGCCGTAGAACACATTGGGCCGGTTGCGCAGCCGCCCAAAGAAGGGCAGGCCCGTCACCGAGCGGTCCGACGCGCCGTTCCAGCTGGCGGCGAGCGGCACATCGGAGAGCTCCGGGATGAAGCGCTTCACGCGTGCCGCGAGGTCGTCGCGATACGGCGACGGCTGGTCGAACACCGGCAGCATCCGCCCGCCGTACGCGAACGTGTTGCCGCCCTTGCCGAACATCAGCCGGCCGTCGGCGGCGCTGCGGTAGTAGTGCACGAAGATGCGCGAGTCGAGCACCGAGATGCCGCCGTCGAGGCCACTTGCCTGCAACTGCGCGGCAGCCGGCTCGGTGATGACCATGTCGCTGGAGACGATCGCGATGCTGCGCTCGAACTCGCGGAACGTGCCGGCCATCCAGGCGTTGATGGCGATGACCACCGTGTCGGCGGTGACGCTTCCACGCGGCGTCCGCACCACGGCTGTCCCGGCGGCTCCGGCTGTCATTGCGGGCTCGACCCGCAATCCATCGTCGAGCGCCACCATCCTCGTGTTCTCGTGCAGCCTGACGCCGAGCTGCAACGCCACCCGCCGCAACCCGCGCACCAGCTTGCCCGGCTGCACCGTCGCAGCCATCGGCGAGAACCAGCCTTCGAGGTGCAACTTCGACCCGCCGCGCCGCTGCACCTCCTCCACCGGCAGCTTCGTCCAGCTGGACGCATCGCGCTCGCGCAACGCAGCCACGACGGCATCCGACGCCCCCACCTGCGCAGGCGCACTCGCGGTGAACAGCGTGCCATGCCGCCGCCACTCGCACTCGATGCCGTGCGCCTCGCAGAAGGCCTCGATGTCCAGCACGGCCTGCTCGGAAGCGCGCACCAGCCGCACCGCCTCCGCATCGCCATACAGCCGCTGCAAGGTGAAGAACTTGGTCGACCAGGTGAGCGCGCATCCGCCGTTGCGGCCGCTCGCACCGGCGCCGCAGACGTCGGCCTCGATCACCACGATGTCGAGCTCCGGCTTCGCCTTCTTGGCGAGGATGGCGGTCCACAAGCCGGTGAAGCCGCCACCGACGATGCACAGTTGCGCGCGCGTGTCGCCTTCGAGCGCGGGCGCGGCGGCGGCGTCTTCGCAGGCCAGCGCCTGCGCGATCCAGTAAGGGCGCGGCATCGGCTTACTTCGCAGCAACCGTCGAGGACTGCTTCTCTTGCGCAGCCCGCTGCGCGCAGCGCGCCAGCAGCGGCAGGTAGTCCGCCAATGCAGGTGTCTTCAAGCCGGCCACCTTCGCTTCGTCGTCCCACAAGCGCAGCGATACCGCCGCTTCCGCATGGGGGTTCTGCCCGAAGGCTTCGACCTCCTGCGCCGTGAACGCACCGCCCTGCAGCACGAGGCTGCGTTGCGAATCGGCCGACAGCGCGGCCTGGTACCCGGGCCGCGTGGCGCAGAGATACCGCTTCGCGGCCACATGCAGCCGCACCGGCTCGCTCACCGCCCGCCCGAACAGCGGCTTGAGGAAGTGCGCCCCATGGAACTGATGCTGGTCGTCGATGCCGCGCTCGGTGGGGCTCTCGCCCTGGTCGTTGACGAGGTGGCCGATGTCGTGCAGCAGCGCCGCGGCGACGAGCGCGTCGTCCGCGCCTGCTGCTTGCGCCAGGGCAGCGCTTTGCAGCGCGTGCTCCAGCTGCGTCACGGGCTCGCCGCTGTAGGCGCGGTCTCCCAATTCACGAAAGAGGGCCTCGATGCGTTCGATGCTCATGACCGGCTTCACCACGGCAGCGAATACGTCTTGGTGTTGCAGAAGCTCTTCATCGCCTCGAGCACACCTTCCTTGTAGCCCAGGCCGGAGTCCTTGATGCCGCCGAAAGGCGTCATCTCCAGCCGGTAGCCGGGCACCTCGCGCACGTTGACCGTGCCGACGTTGAGCTCCTGCACGGCGCGCGTGATGTAGTCCAGGCGGTTGGTGCAGATGGCGCTCGAGAGCCCAAAAGCGGTGCCATTGGCGATGCGCATCGCGTCCTCGAAATCCTTGAAGCGGATCACGGGCGAGACGGGGCCGAAGGTTTCCTCGCGCACCACCGTCATCTCCGGCCGCACGTTGTCCAGCACGGTGGGCGAGTAGAGCGCGCCGCGGCGCACGTTGCCGGCGAGCAGCTTCGCGCCTTGGGCAATGGCTTCGTTCACGCGCGATTCGAACAGCTTGGCTGCGGGCTCGTCGATCACCGTGCCCATGTCGGTCTTCGGATCGAGCGGGTCGCCGTACTTCACGGCTTTCGTCTTCTCGACGAGCAGTTCCACGAACCTGTCCGCCACCGCCTCGTGCACCAGCATGCGCTTGACGGCCGTGCAGCGCTGCCCCGAGTTCTTGTACGACCCGGCTGCCGCCAGCGTCGCCGCTTCGTCGATGTCGGCGTCCTCCATCACGATGATCGGGTCGTTGCCGCCCAGCTCCAGCACCTGGCGCTTGTACGCCGCCTTGGCCGCGATGTACTTGCCGATGGCGACGCCGCCGGTGAACGTCACGAGGTCCACCGCGTCGCTGGTGAGCATCTCGTCCGCGATCTCGCGCGGGTCGCCGGTCACCACGCTCAGCATTTCCGGGGGCAGCCCCGCCTCGTACAGGATGTCGGCCAGCGCGTAGGCGGCGAGCGGCGTCTTCTCGCTCGGCTTGAGCACCACGCGGTTGTTCGTGGCCACGGCGGGCGCCACCTTGTGGATCACCTGGTTCAATGGGTGATTGAAAGGTGTGATCGCCGTGATCGCGCCCAGCAGCGGCTCCTTGAGCGTGTACACCTTGCGGCTCTTGCCGTGCGCCGTGAGGTCGCACGAGAACACCTGCCCGTCATCGACGAGCGACTGGTTGGCCGCGAAGAGCAGCACGTCGCTCGCACGGCCCACTTCGTACTGCGTGTCCTTCAGGCACAGGCCGCTTTCCAGCGTGATCAGCCGTGCGATCTGGTCGCGGCGCGCGGCGACGATCTCGCCCGCCTTCATCAGGATGCGATAGCGCTCGTGGCGCGTGAGCTTGGCGCGGTACTCGCGGGCGATCTTCAGCGCGCGCTGCACGTCGGCGAGCGTGGCCTTGGGCACGGTGGCGACGAGCTCGCCCGTGTACGGGTGGCGCACTTCGATGACGCGGTCGCGGCTGACTTTCTCGCCGGCGATGCGCAGCGACTCATGCAACACGGGTTGTTCGGCAAGCAGGGCGGACATGGGCGGTGGGTCTCCGGTTCTTCAGCAGGCGAGGTTGAGGCCGAGTTCGAATGCGTCGAAATTGCGCCAGCGGCGGTCGGCCGGCTGCGCAGGCACTGCACGGTTGATGACCAGCGGCACGCGCTGCTCCGACACACCACCGTGCGAGCGCAGCGGCACGTCGAGCGCGCTCAGGTCGTGGCGTTCGGCGCTCGTGCCGATCACCGTGTCCTGCCGCGACACGATGACGAGGTCGCCGACGCGGTCGAAGGGCAGCTCGAAGTGGTCGCATGCCGCGAGGCGCGACAGCGCCATCTCCACGCCGGGCAGGGCTGCGATGCGCTCGCGCACCGCTTCGGCATTCACGTCCGGCGGCAGGTAGACCACCGCGAACGAACCGAGCGCGCCGTGGTGCACGACATACGGGTCGGTGATGGGCAGGATCACGCGCGCGGCGTCCTCGCCCAGCCAAGCGTCGAGCTGGTCCTGCAGGTAGATGACATTGGGTTGGCCGTCGGCGCCGTGCTTGGCGTTCATGCCATGGTCGGCCGTGAGCACGATCGTGGCGCCCAGGGCGTCGAGCGCCGCCAGGTTGCGGTCCATCATCGCGTAGAAGTCGTTGGCCACCTTCGTCCCCGGCGCCGCCTTGTGCTGGATGTAGTCGGTGGTGGAAAGGTACATCAAGTCGGGCCGTTCGCGCTGCATCAATTTGACACCCGCCACGAACACGAACTCCGACAGCTCCGCGCTGTACACCGAGGGCAGGGGCATGCCGACGAAGTCCAGCAGGTTGTCGATGCCGTTCTCGGCCAGCGTCGCCTGGTCGGCCTTCTCGGCGGAGAAGCAGATGCCCTGCATCTCGTGCCCCAGCAGCTTGCGCAGCTTGTCCTTGGCCGTGACCACCGCGACGCGCGCGCCCGCATTCGAGAACGCCGCGAGGATGGTGCCCGCGCGCAGGTAGCGGGGGTCGTTCATCATCACTTCCTCCCCGCGCTCGCGGTCGAAGAAGTAGTTGCCGCAGATGCCGTGCACCGAGGGCGGCACGCCGGTGACGATGGACAGGTTGTTGGGGTTGGTGAAGCTGGGGATCACGCAGTCGGCAAGGTACGCGGTGCCGCCGCCCCCCACCAGCTTGCCGAGGAAGGGCGCCACGCCCGCGGCCACGGCGGCCGTGATGTATTCGTATTGGCAGCCGTCGACGCAGACCACGACGACGGGTTGGTCGCGCCACGTATAGCTGCGCTCGTTGACGGTGATGGTGGGTTTCATGAGGCTGGATTAAAACCGCGATTTTGCAAATTGTCAACAATTGACAGAAGGCATTCGGCGATCTACGATCAATCCGCAGTCGAATCCCCGACCCGAGGAGCACCGTTGGAAACCGAAGTCACGCATACCGCGCTCGCCATCGAGGGCGTGCACAAGCAATTCGAGCGCTTCACCGCGCTGCGCCGCATCGACCTGGCGGTGCGCCATGGCGAGATGCTCTGCCTGCTGGGCCCCTCGGGCTGCGGCAAGACCACGCTGCTGCGCATCATCGCGGGGCTGGAGACGCAAAGCGGCGGCCGCATCCTGCAGAACGGCCGCGACATCTCGTGGCTGCCGCCGAGCAAGCGCGACTACGGCATCGTGTTCCAGAGCTACGCGCTGTTCCCGAACATCACCGTCGCGGAGAACATTGCGTACGGGCTGGTGAACCGCAAGGTGCCGAAGCAATTGGTGGACGATCGCATCACCGAGCTGCTGGAGCTCGTGGGGCTGCCGGGCGCGGGCGGCAAGTACCCGAGCCAGTTGTCGGGCGGGCAGCAGCAGCGGGTGGCGCTGGCGCGTGCGCTTGCCACATCGCCGCGGCTGCTGCTGCTCGACGAGCCGCTGTCGGCGCTCGACGCGCTGGAGCGCGTGCGCCTGCGCGGCGAGATCCGCCGCCTGCAGCAGCAGCTGGGCGTCACCACCATCATGGTCACGCACGACCAGGAAGAGGCGCTCTCCATGGCCGACCGCATCGTCGTGATGAACCACGGCGTGATCGAGCAGGTGGGCACCACCGCCGACATCTACGAGCGGCCCGCCACGCCCTTCGTGGCGGACTTCGTCGGCAAGATGAACGTGCTGCCCGCGGTGGCGTTGGGCGATGGCCGCTTCCGCTCCGGCGACCTGGAGCTGGAATGCTCCGGGGCCGAGCGGTACGCCGCCGGCGACAACGTGCGCCTCTACGTACGGCCGATGTTCCCCACGGGGGCGGCCGCATGAGTGCAGTCGCCGGAACCTACGAGGCGCCCGTCGAGCGCCGCCACCTCGAACTCGCGAAGGAGGACTGGATCGCCCGCGCCGTGCTGCTGGCGGTGTGCGGCTTTCTCGTGCTGTTCCTGCTCGCACCCATGGCCGCCATCCTGGTGCGCGCGGTGCAGGACGACAACGGCCACTTCATCGGCCTGGCCCACTTCATGGACTACCTCTCCACGCCCGCGCTCTTGCAGGCGATGTGGAACTCGGTGTGGGTCTCCGCCGTGGTGGTGTTGATTTCGGTGCCGCTGGCCTTCGTGTTCGCGTATGCGCTGCATCGCAGCTGCGCGCCCTTCAAGGGCACGTTCCGCCTCGTCGCGCTGATCCCGCTGCTGGCGCCGTCGCTGCTGTCGGCCATCGCGTTCATCCAGTGGTTCGGCAACCAGGGTGTGGCCAAGCCGCTGCTCACCGCGCTCGGTGTCGAGACGATCTACGGGCCGCTGGGCATCATCCTCGCGGAGGTCTACAACACCTTCCCGCACGCGCTGATGATCCTGCTCACGGCGCTGTCGCTCGCGGACGGCCGGCTCTACGAAGCGGCGGATTCGCTGGGCACGTCGAAGCTGCGCAAGTTCTTCACCATCACGCTGCCTTCTTGCAAGTACGGGCTGGTGAGCGCGGCCACCGTGGTCTTCACCTACGTGGTGAGCGACTTCGGCGCACCCAAGGTCATCGGCGGCAACTTCAACGTGCTGTCGGTGGACGTGTTCAAGCAGGTGGTGGGGCAGCAGCATTTCGGCCGCGGCGCGGTGGTGGGCATCATCCTGCTCATCCCATCCATCGTGTCGTTCTGCATCGACAGCCGCGTGCGCCGCAAGCTGCGCGCGCAGCTGTCGGCGCGTTCGGTGCCATTCGCGCCCCGGCCGCATCGCGTGTTCGATGCGCTGATGACGGCGTACTGCGCGCTGGTCTGCGCGGCGCTGCTGGCGGTGGTGGGCATGGCGATGTGGACGTCCCTCATCAAGTTCTGGCCCTACGACCTGTCGCTCACGCTGCGCCACTATGAATTCGCCCTCGTCGGCAGCGACCTCGCCTCCGCGTATGGCAACAGCCTCAAGCTGGCCTTCACGGTGGCCTTCGCCGGCACGGCCGTGGTGTTCATCGGTGCTTACCTCGCCGAGAAGACACGCGGGCTGGACATCGCGCGGCCGCTCTTCCACCTGCTGGCGATGCTGTCCATGGCGGTGCCGGGCCTCGTGTTGGGCCTCGGCTACATCATGTTCTTCAACCACCCGGGCAACCCCATGAACGGGCTGTACGGCGGCTTCGCGATCCTCGCGCTGTCGGTCATCGTGCACTACTACACGTCCAGCCACCTCACAGCCGTGACGGCGCTCAAGCAGATCGACAACGAGTTCGAGGCCGTATCGGCGTCGCTGCAGGTGCCGTTCTACGTGACGTTCTGGCGCGTGACGCTGCCGGTGTGCCTGCCGGCGTTGCTGGACGTGGCGCGCTACTACTTCGTCGTGTCCATGGCCACGCTGTCGGGGGTCGTCTTCCTGTACTCGCCGGACACGGTGCTGGCGTCGGTGGCGATCATGAACCTCGACGAAGCCGGCGAGATCGGCCCCGCGGCCGCGCTCGCGAGCCTCACCGTGCTGACCTCGGTGGCCGTGTGCCTCGTGTACGCGCTCGCCACCCGCGTCCTGCTCAGGAAAACCCAAGCCTGGCGCTACGGCCGCGGCTGAACCCCCATCCCAGAACGGAGACCCCCATGACCCCCTACCTCCTCACCCCCGGCCCCCTCACCACCTCGGCGCGCACCAAGGAAAGCATGCTGCGCGACTGGGGCTCGTGGGACGGCGACTTCAACCAGATCACAGCGCGCCTGCGCGAGGGCCTGCTGCGTATCGTGCACGGCGAGGGCACGCACGAGTGCGTGCCGCTGCAGGGCAGCGGCACCTTCGCGGTCGAAGCCGCCATCGGCACGCTGGTGCCGCGCAACGGCCATGTGCTGGTGCCGGTCAACGGCGCCTATTGCCAGCGCATCGCGAAGATCTGCAAGGTGCTCGGCCGCAAGCTCACCACCTTCGAGTACGCCGAGGACGCGCAGGTGCGCCCGGAGGACATCGACCGCCTGCTCGCCAAGGACCCGTCGATCACCCACGTGGCGCTGGTGCACTGCGAGACCAGCACCGGCATCCTCAACCCGCTGCACGAGATCGCGCTCGTCGCGCAGAAGCACGGCAAGGGCCTCATCGTCGACGCGATGAGCTCCTTCGGCGCGCTGGAGATCGACGCACGCCGCACGCCCTTCGACGCGGTGATCGCCGCCTCCGGCAAATGCCTCGAAGGCGTGCCCGGCATAGGCTTCGTGCTGGCGCGGCGCGAGGCGTTGCAAGCCAGCGAGGGCAACTGCCATTCGCTGGCGATGGACCTGTACGACCAGTGGGTCTACATGGGCAAGACGACGCAGTGGCGCTTCACGCCGCCCACGCACGTGGTGGCAGCGCTGGACTCCGCGCTGACGCAGTACTTCGAAGAGGGCGGCCTCGCCGCGCGCGGCGGCGCCTACCAGCGCAACTGCAAGGCGCTGGTCGAAGGCATGGCGAAGCTGGGGTTGCGCAGCTTCCTGCCCCCGGAAATCCAGGCGCCCATCATCGTCACCTTCCACGCGCCGGACGACCCCAAGTACGAATTCAAGCAGTTCTACAACGCGGTCAAGGCCCGCGGCTACATCCTCTACCCCGGCAAGCTCACCACCGTGGAAACCTTCCGCGTCGGCTGCATGGGCCAGCTGGGCGAGCGCGGCATGGAAGGCGCCGTGGAGGCCGTGCGCGACGTCCTGCATGCCATGGGCATCCGCACGCAGGCCGCCGAGGCCGTGCTTTAATCCCGCCATGCTCACGGTCAACGAGCGCAGCTACCGCCCGCCACGGCAACCCACCGTGGTGGTGTGCATCGACGGCAGCGAGCCGGACTACTTCGCGCAGGCCGTCGCCGCCGGCCGCATGCCCTGGCTGAAGCGCACGCTCGCCGAAGGCACCGGTCTCGTGGCCGACTGCGTGGTGCCCAGCTTCACCAACCCCAACAACCTGTCCATCGTCACCGGCGCGCCGCCCTCGGTGCACGGCATCTGCGGCAACTACCTGTACGACACCGCCAGCAATGCCGAAGTGATGATGAACGACCCCAAGTGGCTGCGCGCGCCCACGCTCCTCGCGGCGTTGGCCGAAGCAGGGCACAAGGTGGCCGTCGTCACCGCCAAGGACAAGCTGCGGCGCCTGCTGGGGCACGGCATGAAGGGCATCTGCTTCTCTTCCGAGAAAGCGAATGAAGCGACGGTGGCGGAGAACGGCATCTCCGAGGTGCTGAAGCTCGTGGGCATGCCCGTGCCCGACGTGTACAGCGCGGAGCTGTCGGAGTTCGTGTTCGCGGCCGGCGTGCAGCTGATGCGCACGCACCGGCCGCACGTGATGTACCTCTCCACCACGGACTACATCCAGCACAAGCACGCCCCCGGCACGCCCGGCGCGAACGACTTCTACGCGATGATGGACCGCTACCTCGGCCAGCTGGACGACATGGGCTGCGTGGTCGCGCTCACCGCCGACCACGGCATGAACGCGAAGGTGGGCATGGACGGCCAGCCGGACGTGATCTACCTGCAGGACTGGTTCGACGCGCGCATCGGCGCGGGCAAGGCGAGGGTGATCCTGCCGATCACCGACCCCTATGTCGTGCACCACGGCGCGCTCGGCTCGTTTGCCACCGTGTACCTGCCGCCCGTCAGCGCCGTCGCGCAACTGGTGGAGGAGCTTGCCCGCCTGCGCGGCATGGAAGCGGTGCTCACGCGCGAGGAAGCCGCGCGCCGCTTCGAGCTGCCCGCCGACCGCATCGGCGACCTCGTGTGCGTCTCCGAGCGCTTCACGGTCATCGGCACGTCGCACTCGCGCCACGACCTGTCGGGCCTGGACGCGCCGCTGCGCTCGCACGGCGGCATCAGCGAGCAGCGCGTGCCGCTGGTGGTCAACCGCAAGCTCACGGGCATCGACCCCAACCGCCGCTGGCGCAACTTCGACACGTTCGACCTCGTGTTGAACCACGTGGAGTGACCTGGGGCGTCGTAGCCGCCGTCCTCTTCGGCGCGCTGCTGCACGCCAGCTGGAATGCACTCGTCAAGTCCAGCACGGACAAGGCGCTGGACACCGCCGTCATCCACCTCGTGGGCACGGTCGTCGGCCTGCCGCTCGTGCTGTTCGCGGGCATCCCGCCTGCTTCGGCCTGGCCCTACATCGCCACCTCGGTGGTCATCCACATCGGCTACTACATCGCGCTCACCGGCGCGTACAAGCATGGCGACCTTGGGCTCACCTACCCGCTGATGCGCGGTGTGGGCCCGATGCTGGTGGCCACGTCGTCCGCATGGACGGTCGGCGAGACGATGTCGCCGCTGGCCTGGGCCGGCGTCCTCGGCGTGTGCGCGGGCGTGCTGGTGCTGGGCCTGTCGTCGCATGCGCTCGAGCGCCCCAAGGCCGTCGCCTTCGCGCTCTCCAACGCCGTGGTGATCGCGCTCTACACCGTCGTCGACGCGATCGGCGTGCGCGCGGCGGCGCGCGACGGCGGCTCCGCGCTGCAATACGTGTCGATGCTGTTCCTGCTGGATGGCTGGCCCTTCGGCCTGCTGGTGCTGTACCGGCGCGGGTTTGCCGTGGCGTGGCCGTATGCCAAGGCACGCGCACCCGTCGCCGTCGTCGGCGCGGCCGCATCGCTGGGGTCGTACGGCATCGCGCTCTGGGCGATGACACGGGCGCCCGTCGCCATGGTCGCCGCGCTGCGCGAGACCTCGGTGCTCTTCGCCGCGCTGATTGGCACCTGGTTCCTCAAGGAGCAGTTCACCGCGCGGCGGGCCGTCGGCACGGCGGTGATCGTCGCCGGCGTGGTGTCGTTGCGGTTGGGTTAAGCTTGCCCGCCATGACAACCTTCCTACGCATCGCGGCCGCCTCGGCCGGTGTCCTGGTGGCCTTGTCCGCCCAGGCACAGACGGAGATCTCCCGGAAAGACCGCTTCGGCCAGGTGATGCGCGTGGCGCTCCCCGCGGCTGCCATGGCGGTGGGTGTGTACCACGACGACATGGAGGGCGTGCGCCAGCTCGTGTTCTCCACCGCGCTGGCGGCAGGCAGCACCGAAGTGCTCAAGAAGCTGGTGCGCGAGGAGCGCCCCGACGGCCGCGAGAAGGACAGTTTCCCGTCCGGCCACGCCGCGGTCACGTTCGCCGCCGCCGGCTTCGTGCACCAGCGCTATTCGCTGCAGTGGGCGCTGCCGTTCTATGCGCTCGCCACGGCCACGGCGTACAAGCGGGTCCACACGCACAACCACTTCACCCGTGACGTCGTCGCCGGCGCGGCGGTGGGTGTGCTGTCGTCCTGGGCCTTCACCGGCCGCTACACCACGCCGCGTTCGACAGCCAGCATCGGCTACTTCGACAAGGCCGTGGTGCTGAACTACACGCACACCTGGTAGCGCCATGCGATGAGCCCCATCACGCACTTCCTGGTCGGATGGGTGGCTCTCGAGCGGCTGCAGGCGAGCCCGCGCGACAAGGCGCTGGTGGCGCTCGCGGGAGTCGCGCCCGACCTGGACGGCGTAGGCATCGTGGTGGACTTCGCGACCCGCACCTTCGGGTTGCCGGAGACCAACTACTACCAGGAATTCCATCGCATGTACGGCCACGGCTTGCCCGCCGCCGTCGTCATCGCCGCCATGTGCGCGGCGCTCGCCACGCGCCGCGCGATGGTGCTGGGTTGCGCCTTCGTGGCGGTGCACCTGCACTTCCTGTGCGACCTCATCGGCTCGCGTGGCTCCACGCCGCAGGACATCTGGGGCATCTACTACCTCGCCCCGCTGTCGCCCAAGCCCGAGTTCGCGTGGGCCGGGCAGTGGCCGCTGGTGGGCTGGCAGAACATGGTGATCACCGCGCTGCTGCTCGCATGGACTTTCGCGCGTGCCACGCGCACCGGCTACACCCCGCTCGCGCTGGTGAGCGCGCGGGCGGACGCCGAACTGGTGGCGACCTTGCGCCGCTGGCGGGGAGGGATCGGATGGTTGTGAAGACGTTCAACAGCGGCCGCATCCGCAAGGCCGACTACGACGCCGGCTCGAAGCAGCTGGACCTGCACTGGGACGACGGGCGCGTGCTGGCGTACAAGCATGTGCCGGAAGAGGTGTTCCGGCGGATGTGCGCGGCGCCGAATCCCACCACGTATTGGGAAGACCGGATCGCGGAGGAGTACCCGAAGGGCACGCCCAGGTCTTCGGGCGCGGGAGGCAAGCCCAAGGACCTGCGCGACCTGTTCGGTGGCGACGACGAATCCAAGTAAGGAGCACTGCGCCCATGCAGATCGACGACCTCGCCACCCTTCGCACCCTCTACGCGCAGCCACAACCGCGCGCCGTGCGCAAGGAAATCCCCGCGCTGGATGTGCATTGCCGCAACTTCATCGCGTTGTCGCCTTTCGTTGTGCTTTCCAGTTGCGACACGGAGTTCAACACCGATGCGTCACCGCGTGGCGGCGACCCCGGCTTCGTGAAGGTGGATGCCCAGGGGCGGCTGCTGATCCCCGATGCGCCGGGCAACAACCGGCTCGATACGCTGGAGAACATCGTTGCCACCGGCAAGGTGGGCCTGCTCTTCATGATCCCCGGCTTCGACGAGACGCTGCGCGTCAACGGCGATGCGGTGCTGGCCACCGCCGACGAGGACATCGCCGCCTGCACCAACGAGCGCCGCGCGCCCAAGCTCGTCATCCGCGTCACCGTCGCCGCGGCCTACCTGCACTGCGCGAAGGCTTTCCTGCGTTCGAAGCTGTGGTCGGAGTCGTCGAAGGTCGACCGCTCCTTCCTTCCAACGGCCGGCCAGATGATCAGCGAGCAGACCGGCATCCGCGTGGCGCCGGAGACGCGCGAGGAGATGGAGCGGCGGTACCAGCCGGACTTGTGAGGGGCTAACGCGCTGGCTCGAAAGTGTGCAACTGGATGTCGCCTTCGGGGAAGGCGGCGATCAGCTTCAATTCCCCACCAAGCGCACGTACGTATTGACGCAGCGTGCTCACGTACATGTCCTCCCGCTTCTCCAGCCGGGAGATAGCGGCCTGCTCCACTTGAAGCGCAGCGGCGAGTTGCGTCTGTGTCACATTGCGGCTCTTGCGCAACTCCTGCAGCTGCATCTCGACCAGCATCGCCTCCGCGCGGGCCGCCGCGCGTGCTTGCGCCTCGGGGGTCATCCTGGCGCGCAGTGCGCTGAACTTCTTAGCCATTGATCGACCCTTCCTTTCTCAACTCGTCCAGGTGGACGTCGTACAGCCTGTCCGCGACCGGCACGAACTTCTCGTACCAGCGGGCGTCGCCCGTCTTGTCACCCCCGATGAGCAGGATGGCGCACCTGCGCGGATCGAACGCATAGAGCACCCTGTAGGGCCGCCCTTCATGCTGGACCCGCAATTCGCGCATGTGGGGATGACGCGACTTGCCGATACCCGAGGAGTGCGGGTAACCGAGATTCGGCCCGCAAGCTTCCAGCAAGCGGACCGATGCATCCACGGATTCCCGCTCATCCCCTGAGAGCGTCGACCACCAGCTTTCGAGCTCGTCGGTGTATTCGACGTCCCATGACATCAACGAATTATGTCTTCGGAGGCATATGCTGTCAAGAGCATGTTGCTACGATCGCGGCTGATTGCGCAAGGACGCTCCATGACCCGAAAACTCGTCATCACCCTCGCCGCGCTGGTGTTCCTGCTCGTCCTTGCTTTCGTGCTCAACCCCTCGCCCGAGCGGCACCGCGCGAAGTTGAAAGAGACGATCGCGCAGCGCAGCCCGCTGGCGGGGGCGTTGGGCGTCGGGCAGCTCGCGGCATTTGCTTCGAACTACCACTCGTACGGCGTTGCCTCCACCACGACAGTGGGCGAGCGGACGATGACGTTCGGCACGATGGGAATGGTGTTCGTCGCGGATTAGGAGGTACCGTGGACAACGACATGCCCAGCAGGCGGGCGTTCATGGCCGCGGTGCTCATTCCGCTTGGCGCCTACGCGCAAGCTTCGCCGCGCCTGCCCAACGAAGTGCAGGTCTCGCCACTGCTCGTGACGTCCGGCCAGCCTCCCGCACGCGCCCTGGCGGCGCTCGGGGAGGCCGGCTTCCAGGCGGTGATCTACCTCGCGCCGAGTACCGTGCCGGACGCCGTCGCCGACGAACATGCGATCCTGCAGAAGCAGGGCATCGAGTTCGTGCACGTGCCGATACCCTTCGGCTCCCCCGAAGAGAAGCACTACCTCGAAGTCGCCGGCGCGCTCACCCGCCTTGCGGGCAAGAAGGTGCTGGTGCACTGCCAGGTGAACATGCGGGCGTCGACGATGATGTTCCTGTACCGGGTCATCGCCCTGCACGAGCCGCCCGAGCGCGCCTACGAAGCGGTTGCCCGCATCTGGTCACCGCGCGGCCCGTGGCGCGAGCTGATGGTGTCGCAGTTGCGCAAGCACGGGGTCGCATTCGAGCCCTATTGAGCCGGCTGAGGCTCTTTGTTAGGCTGCGCCGATGCGTCGCCGCACATTCATCACCGGTACGGCCGTGGCATCCATGGCAGGTGCGTTCGCGCAGGGCGTCGTACCGCGCCTCGTCATCCTGCGCCTCAGCCCGCCCCGCGCCTCGTACGAGCAGGAGTTCGTCGACGCATTACGCGACCTCGGCTTCGTCGACGGCAAGACGGTGCGGGTGACGGACGTCAATGCAGGCGGTGACGTCCAGCGCTTGACGACACTCGCCGTGGAGGTCGCGCAGTCGGCGCCGACCGTCATCTTCGCGCGGGGCAACCAGCCGCTGGCGGCCGCGCGCGCCGCGACGCGCACTGTTCCCATTGTCGCAGTCGACGATTCTTACGACCCAGTGAAGAGCGGCTTCGCCGCCAGCCTGTCGCGCCCCGGCGGCAACGTGACAGGCGTGTTCGTGGACGTGCCCGCCATCACGCGCAAACGCATGGAACTGCTCGCCGAAGTCGCGCCGAAGTTGTCGCGCATCGGTGTGCTGTCGGACCCCACGTCGTCCGGCCTGCAACGCGAAGTCGCCGAGTCGACCGTCCGCGTGCTGCGCAAGGAGCCGGTGCACATGGAGATCCGCTCCGGCGAAGAAATCGCCGGCGTGTTCTCGACAGCCGCCAGCCGGCGTGTGGATGCACTGCTGGTGCTGTCGAGCCAGACGCTGCGCGTGCACAGCCGCACCATCGCCGGCGCCGCCGTCTTCGCGAAGCTGCCGATGGTGGCCCCTTTTCGCGACTACCCGGAGGCAGGCGGGCTGATGTCCTATGGGCCGCACGTGGGGGCGTTGTACCGCCGCTGCGCCTCGCAACTCGCCAAGGTGATGCGCGGCACGAAAGTGGGCGACATCGCCATCGAACACCCGGACCGCTTCGACCTCGTGATCAACTCGCGCACGGCGGCGAGCTTCGGGCTGGCGATCTCGAAGGCGGTGCTGGCGCGCGCCGACGAGATCATCTCCTGACGCCGGTTGCGATGTGTTAGCGTATTTGCTAACATGACCGATGACTTTCGAGATCGAGTACTACCATGAACGCGTACTCGCAGGGATCGAAGCGTGGCCTGTCGATGTGCTTGCCGACTATGCGCGGGTTGTCGAGTTGCTCGTCGAGCATGGTCCGGACCTGCGGCTGCCTCACTCGCGCGCTTTCGGCGACGGCCTTTTCGAGCTTAGGGCGCGTGGACGTTCCGGGATCGGACGTGCGTTCTACTGCTTCGTCCTGGGCAGGCGCATCGTCATCCTCCACGGCTTCATCAAGAAGTCACAGGAGACACCCGCTCGGGAGTTGAAGTTGGCGCGCAAGCGCCTGAAGGAGTTGCAAGGTGGCTGATTTGAAGTACAAGCCGGTTCCGCACAAGCACCAGGACTTCCTGGACAAGGCCCGCGCACGCAAGGGCTTCTCCGAGGAGTACGACTCGCTGGCGCTCGAATATGAAATCGCCAGCCAGATGATCAAGGCGCGTGCCCGCGCAGGGCTCACCCAGGACGCGGTCGCCGAGAGGATGGGCACCACGAAGAGCGCCGTCTCGCGCCTGGAGGCCGCGGGCAAGCACGCGCCGTCGCTGGCGACGCTCAAGCGCTACGCGAGCGCGGTGGGCTGCGAGCTCAAGGTGAAGTTCGTGCCGCAGAAAGCCTAGCCGGCAGCGCTACGCTTTCCGGATCGCCCCCACCAGCGCCGGGTCCGCGGTCCCCAGCTTGCCCGTCTTCGCGACGATGCGCCCCTGCTTGTCCAGCAGGTCGATCGTGCTCGAGTGGTTGTACTCGCCGTTGGCAAGCTTGCGGTACTGGATGCCCAGCACGGCCGCGACCTTGCGCGCGGTGGCCTCGTCGGCACGGGCCAACACCCATTGCGCGGTGTCGGCCTGGCGCTGCACGGCCTGCTTCTTCAGCGCGGCGACGGTGTCGTGCTCGGGGTCGAAACTCACGAGCAGGATCTTCACCTTCGCGCGGTCCGCCGCCGGCAGCGCCTTCAGCGTGGCGTGCACGGTCTCGAAGATCATCGGGCAGACCATGTCGCACGACGTGTAGAACATCGTCGCGAGCACCGGCGCGCCCTGCAGCGAGGCGAGTTCGAAGGACTTGCCGTTCTGGTCCACCAGTTTCGCATCGAGGCGGTACACGGAGTCGCCGGGCAGTTCGGCGAAGGCCAGGCGGGGCGCCAGTGCGGCGGCGGCCAGCGAGATCAACCCGCGGCGCGTGATGTTGAAATCGTTCATGTCTTGCTTCCTTGTTTCGGCCGGACGCACCGGAACCCGAGGGTGCCCGTGGTGTCGGCGGCCTTGAGCGACGACAGCAGCGCGATGCGCATGAGCACGGCGTAGCTGTCGCGGTCGATGATGTTGAGCGCGCCCGACCCGCAGAACTTCAGGATGTCGGGGTCGCCCTGCGTGCGGCTGTCGCCCGCGATGAAAAGCGCGTTGAAGTCGTCCACCCACTCCCACACCAGTCCGTGCAGGTCGCGCACGCCGTAGCTGTTGGGCGCGCTGCCCACGTCGCCCAGCGCGGAGGTGGGCTTCTCGTACCACGAGAGGATCTGCTGGCGCCACGCCGGGTCGCTGCGCGCATCGCGGCGCGTTGCGTCGGCAGCCGCCGCGTACTCCCATTCGAGCCATGTCGGCAGCCGGCCGCCTTCGTCTTCGCAGAAGGCCTTGGCGGCGAACCAGCTCACGTCGGTGACGGGCGAGTGCGGCAGCATGCGCGCACCGGGAACGGCGGGGGACGACCAGTTGATCAGGTAGCGCTTGTCGGCGAAGAGCGCAGGTGCCTTGCCGCGCTGCCACTCGCGATGCTTCGCGGTGAACGCGGCGAACTCCTCCACGGTCACCGGCGTCGCACGCATCGCGAAGGGCGCGATGTCCACCGGCGACGACAGCGTCGGCACCGGCCCTTGCGGCAGCACGCTTTCGAAGCGGCCGCCCGGCAGGTCGACGTACTCGGCGGCGTGCGCGGCGCAGGCGGCGAACGCGACAACCAGGGCGGGCAGCAGTTTCACGACGCGGCTCCTTGTGTGCGAGGCGTTCAGTGCGTCTCCGCCGCCTTCGGCGCCGCAGCCGGCTTGATCGCGCGCTGCGCCTTCACATCCGCCGCCGACACGCTGCCGCCCTTGTTGCCCCAGCTGTTGAGGATGTACGTCATGATGTTCGCGACCTCGTCGTCGTTCAGCTGGTTCATCGGCGGCATCACCGAGTTGTATTCGGTGCCGTTCACCGTGACCTTGCCCGACAGGCCATTGAGCACCACGTCGATCGACTTCTTCACGTTGTCCAGGAAGTCGCTCTTCGCGAGCGGCGGGAACACGCCGGGCATGCCCGCGCCGTTGGCCTGGTGGCACACCGAGCAGGTGCCTGCGAAGAGCTGCTGGCCGGCCTTCACCTGGTCTTCGGGTGTGAGCTTGCCCGCGGCGGCGGCCTGCGTCGCCTGCGTCACGGCGGCCATGTTGGGCTGCGCGCGGTCGCCGAGATACACCGAGTCCACCTCCTTGCCGGAGTAGATGGCCTTGTTCTCCTTGCCCTCGATCTTCATGATCGCGAGCGCACCCTTGTTGAACGCGCGGAAGATGCTGTGGTCCACCAGCACGTAGCTGCCCGGCACGATGGCGCGGAACTTGACGATGGCCGAGCCGCCCGCGGGCACGACCGTGGTCTGCACGTTCTTCTGGATGTTGGTGCCGCCCTCGTAGCGCACCTCGTCGAAGATCGCGCCGATCACGTGGAAGCTGGACACCAGGTTCGGGCCGCCGTTGCCGACGTACAGGCGCACCGTCTCGCCGACCTTGGCGGTGATGGCCTTGTCCCCCGCCACCGCGCCTTCGGCGCCGTTGAACACGACGTACGTGGGCTGCTCGGCAATGGCCTTCTCCATGTCGAACGGCTGCAGGCCCTTCTCGCGGTACTTGCCCGTGGTGTAGAAGTCGCCCTGCATGATGTAGTACTCCTTGTCCACCTTGGGCATGCCGCCCGGCGGCTCGACGAGGATGAGGCCGTACATGCCGTTGGCCACGTGCATGCCCACCGGCGCCGTGGCGCAGTGGTACACGTACAGGCCTTCGTTGAGCGCCTTGAAGGTGAATTGCGACTCGTGGCCCGGCGCCGTGAAGCTGCTGGCCGCGCCGCCGCCCGGGCCGGTGACGCCGTGCAGGTCGATGTTGTGCGGCATCTTGGACGAGGGGTGGTTCTTCAGGTGGAACTCCACCGTGTCGCCCTGGCGCACGCGGATGAAGCTGCCCGGCACCGTGCCGCCGAAGGTCCAGAAGGTGTAGTTCACGCCTTCGGAGATCTGCATGGTCTTCTCGACCACTTCGAGATCGACGATCACCTTGGCCGGGTAGTTGCGGTTGGTGGGCGGCGGCACGTGCGGCGGGCTGGTGAGGACGGCCTTGATCGGCTTGCCGCGCGGCGGGCCGAAGTCGCCGGGGATCTTGGGGCCGGCGGCCTGCACCAGCAGCGGCAGGCACAGCGCCGCCACCGTGGCGAGGAATCTGAGGGACTTCATGAGGGCTCCTTGGAAGATGCTTTTTGGATGCACCTATCCTAGGAACCGGGCCCCCTGCGGGCCTTGAGGAATGTCAAGGACTCAGGCGGCGGCCGCGTACGCGAGCGCCAGCTCACCGTCCACGGCGGGCTCCAGGATGTCCTCCAGCAGCGGCAGCAGCGCCATGGTCTCCTTCTGGATGTGCGCCACCTGCCGCTCCACCAGTTCGAGCGTGACGATGCGCAGCCGGTCCCACGACTCCTCGTCGATCCGGCCCTCGGCGAGCGTGCGCACCAGCGGCAGCAGCTCGGCGACCACGTCCCGGATGGCGTCGTGTTCCTCCAGCAGCAGGGCGGCGATGGCGCCATCCCCCGCATCGGCCACGAGCGGGAAGAGCGCTTCTTCCTCGAAGTCGAAGTGGCGCGCGATGTCGTGTTCCATAGCGTGCGCGAACTGCCGCAGCAGCGTCGTGAGGTCGCCGGTCGCCGAAGGCGCCCGCGCGATGGCGTTTTCCATGCGGCCGAGGAGCTCCAGGTTGGCGCGGTGCTCCTCGTCGAGGATGCGCGCCGTCTGCGTGGTGTGCGTCATAGTGGTATCAAGATTCCGGAATTGTTCGCAACGCGGCTTTGCGTTGCGTCAAGGGCGGGTGGTGCGCAGGCGGGCGAGTAGCCGCGCGTAGAAGAGCGCGAAGCCCACCGCGCCCACGGTGCCGGCCAGGGCGCCGGCCCTCACGAGCCATGTGCTGTCGAAGGCAAGGGCCCCCGCGAGAAGCGCCAGCGCGGCGAAGTGCCCGCGGAAGTGCACCTTCAAAGCCTTCACGTCGGTGAGGCCCGCTGCCGTCGGGCCGCGCCTGCGCCCCGACGCCGCGTGCAGCGATGCGAGGAAGGGCAGGATGCGCTGCATGAAGCCGAGCACGACGCCGAGCAGCCACGCGAGCAGGGCGAGCGCGAACCAGCCCGGCGCATGGGGCACGGGCAGGCCGGTCCACAGCACGCCGCCGAAGACGAGCGTCGCGAGCAACGCGGCCCAGCCGGACTTCACCATCGTGAACGAGGGGCCGAGTTCGCGGCGCAGGCCGCTCGCGAGCACGCCGCGCATCAGGTGCAGGTGCAGCAGCACGCCGGTGGTGCCGGCGGCCCACGCGAGAGCGCCCAAGCCCGCCGCTTCCGGCCACAGGATGGCGCCGATGGCCGCGAGGATGCCCAGCGCCAGCAATGCGCCGCTGGTGAGCTGCGCCGCTTCGCGCGGCGGCTCACCCAGCGCGAACATCGGCACGAGCACGTAAGCGAGCCCGGCCGAGAGCAGCCCCATGAAGCCGTACGGCGCCAGCACGAGGTGCAGGGGCACGAGCACCGCGCGCGATGGCGCCTGCCAGCCGAGCCAGCCTGCAACCAGCAGCAGTGCGGTGGCGAGCAGGAGGAACAGCGAGACCAATGCGGCCCATGCATGCGCGACGACGCCCGGCATGCCCCGCGCGCACCACAGGTGGCGCGCTGCAAGGATGCCCCAGGCCGCGAGCGCCAGCACCACCGGCACGGCACCCACCGCGATCCATGCGGGTTGCGCCAGCCCCATGCCGGCGGCGAGCACCGCGACACCCGGCGCATACGCACGCCACACCCATGCGAGCCAGTTAGCGCCGACGGGTTGCTGGCGCGTGGCCACGGGCAGCAGTTGCGCTCCCGCGCCGAGCGCCGTCATGCCGAACACACCCAGCGTCAAGAGGTGCAGGGCCGCCAGTGGCCAGCCGAGGCCGCCGCGGAACGCGAGAAGGTCATCCGCGCTCACCAGCAACGCGAGCCACGCCAGCAGGTGGAAGGCGGCCGCCGCGCCGAAGTAGCGCAGCGGGATCGCCGCAGGCAGCAGCCGCCCGCTCGCCCCGCCGAGGAAGGTGCCGCCGACGCTCATCGCGCCGCCCGCAGGCGCAGCCGGACCTCGTCGGCCTCCGGCTCCAGGGGGTCGGCCCGCCAGCCGATCTCGTCGAGCTCGGGGTAGAGCAGCACCGGGTCGCGGTCGAGGTGCACGACTAGGGATTCGCCGGGCGCCAGCATGCCGATCCGCTTGAGGATGGTGACCAAGGGGCGCGGCGGCGGCAGCCCGCGCACGTCGAGGTGCCGCTCGCCGGCCTCGCGCCACTCGCGCTCGTCTTCGATCACGAGAAGGCGAGCTCCACCGCGGGCGCCTCCAGTCGCGTCACCATGCCCGGCGGCGACAGCACGCAACTGCCGCCTCGGCGCAGGACGCGCAGGACGCCCGACACCGTGCTCACTCGCGTGCCGCGCGCCGGCCCGTCGAGCGCGGTCTCGCCGGCATGCAGCAATGCGAATCCATGGGGCAGCAGGCGCGCACCCCCGCCCGCGGACGTGCGAGGCTCGGTCCAGCAGGCCGGCGAGGTCTCGCGCAGCGCAACCGGCTCGGCCGCCTCCGCATCCTGCAGGTACCAGCGCCACTCGGCGATCGTCACCACGCTGTCGCGCCACGCATTGGCGTAGCCCGCGCGGCTGTCGTCGAGGATGAAGCGGCTGGGTGCCTGCGTGTCCCACGCATGGCCGACGGTGCCCGTGCGCGTGCGAGCGAGCGGCACCGGCACCGCGCCGGCCCAGATGGCGCCGAGGAATGCCACGGTGCGCTCGATGCCGTGCGTGCCGCGCAGCATCACCACCTCGCCGCGGTGCACGCCGCAGTCGAGCCATGCGCCGGCAGCTTGCGCCACGGCCAGGCGCAACTGCGCGTAGCTGAGGGTGTGCGTTCCATGGGCCAGGGCCGTGCGGCCGGGCAGGCCGCGCGCGAGCAGCAACGCCGCGGCGTTGATGCGGTGGGGTTCCATCGCCTTCACTTCTTCCGTCATGGTGCAAGCTCCCTGAGCAGCCGCTGCGCGAGCGCGCAGGCGGCTTCCCGGCGGTAGTGCGAGGGCGCGGCCGTGGTCCGCATCGGGCCCGCCTGCTGCGCCACCAGCTTCTTCAGCTGTTTGGATGTCGATTCGTCCACGGGTGCGCCCACCAGCGCGTTCGTGCCTTCGAGCAGCAACGGCAGCGAGTTGGTGCCCGCCACCGCGACCTTCAGCTCGCGCAACACGTTGCCTTCGAATCTCGCCGCCACGGCCACGGCCGCGAGCGGGAAGTCGATGCCGCCACGGCCACGTACCTTGCCGTACACCATCGGTGCGCCACGCGCGGCCGCCGGCAGCACCACGCGCGTCACCAGCTCGCCCGGCTGCAGCGTGAGGTGCGCGGCGCCGTCGTCGCGATACAGCTGCACGAGCGGCACCGTTCGCGAGCCTTGCGGCCCCAGCAGTTCCACCTGCGCACCTGCCACCAGCAGCACGGGCGCAAGGTCCGAGCAGAACGCCGCGTGGCAGCGGTTGCCCTGCGGCGCCACATGGCAGCTCGTGCCTTCGCGCTTGAGGCAGCCGCCGTTGGCCGCGCGCCACCACTCGCCCTGGTTGTAGAAGACGCAGCGCGTGTCCTGGCACAGGTTGCCGCCGACGGTGGCGGCGCTGCGGTGGCCGCTGGCTGCAACCGCACGCACGGCCTCCACCAGCGCGGGGAAGGCGGCGGCGACCTGCTCGTCGGCCGCGAGCTGCGCGAGGCGGCAGGCCGCGCCGATGGAACAGCGGCCGTCCGGCAGCCAGCGCAGGTCGCGCAGCTCGGGCACGGCGGCGATCGAGACGAGGGCGGACGGGTCCAGCACGCCGCGCCGCATGTTGGGCAGCAGGTCGGTGCCGCCGGCGAGCAGGCGTGCACCTGCATTGCCGCCCAGCAGCGACGCCGCCTCGACGGCCGAGGCCGCGCGGTACAGCACGAAATCGCTCAAGGCTTGCATCAGGCAGGCTCCTTCACGCGTGGCGCGGCGGCCTGCCGCTTGCGCGCGCGCTCGCGTTCGCGCAGCGCCTGCAGGATGCGGTCGGGCGACATGGGCAGGGCATCGAGGCGCAGGCCGAGTGCGTCCGCGATGGCATTCGCCACGGCGGGTGGGCAGCCGTGCAGCGCGCCCTCGCTGCCTTCCTTGGCGCCGAAGGGGCCGAGCGGGTCCATGCTCTCGATGAGCGTCACCTCGATCGGCGGCGACTCCGCCATCGTCGCGATGCGGTAGTCGAGGAAATTGGCGCGCAGCGGCAGGCCTTCGTGGTACTGCGTTTCCTCGGCGAGGGCCTGGCCCAGGCCCATCCACACCGCGCCCTGGATCTGCCCCTCGAGCGCGAGCGGGTTGATGGCGCGGCCGCAGTCCTGCGCCACCCAGATCTTCTCGACGTGGACTTGGCCGGTGTCTTCGTCGATGCGCACCTGCGCCACCTGCGCGGCATAGCTGAAGCCGGCCGTGGAGCCGACCGCGGCGCCGCGGAACTTGCCGCCCTGCGTTTCGGGCGGCGTCGACCAGGTGCCCTTGACGGTGATCGTGCCGCTTTCCGCCAGCGCCGCCTGCACGCATTGCGCGAACGGCAGTTCCTTCTCGCCGGCGCGGCAGGTCTCGCCGTGCCACTCGACGGCTTGTACATCGGTGCCGAAGCGTTTCGCCGCGGCCTCGACCAGCAGCCGCTTCAGCGCCTCCGCCGCTCGCAGTGCCGCATTGCCGACCATGAACGACACACGCGACGAATACGAGCCGTTGTCCTTGGGCGTGAGCGCGCTGTCGGTGCACACCACGCGGATGCGCACGAGCGGCAGCTGCATGACCTCGGCCACCACTTGCGCGAGCAGGGTGGTGGAGCCCTGGCCGATGTCGGAAGCACCCGTGAGGATCGTGATGCTGCCGTCGAAGTCCAGCTTCAGGTTCACCACCGCATGCGGCTCGCCGGTCCAGTGCACCGGCTTGGCCGAGCCGCTGACGTAATGCGAGCACGCGAGGCCGAGGCCCACGCCGGCCGGCAGCTCGCCGTGGCGCTCGCGCCAGCCCGAGGCGCGCTCGACGGCGTCGAGGCATTGCGCGAGGCCGTACGAGTTCACCTGAAGGTCGTTGAGCGTGCGGTAGGGCGCCTCGATGAGGTTGGCGCGGCGCAGCTCGAACGGGTCCATGCCGAGTTGTTCGGCGGCGTCGTCCAGCAGCGACTCGACGGCGAAACGCACGTTCACCGCGCCGTGGCCGCGCATCGCACCGCAGGGTGGCAGGTTGGTGTAGACGCGCCAGCCGCGGTAGCGCACGGCCCGCACCTTGTAGAGGGCGTGCAGCAATGCGCCCGCGTAGAGGATGGTGACGAGCCCATAGCCGCCGTACGCGCCGCCGCGCTGCGTGACGCGCGCGTCGATGGCCGTGATCTCGCCGTTGCGCCGCACGCCGATCTTCAGCGTCACTTCGCTGTGCGGCCGGCCGCGGTGCGTGAGGAACACTTCCTCGCGGGTGAGCTCCAGTTTCACCGTGCAGCGCGCGGCTCGCGCGAGCGCCGCCGTGACCATCTCGAAGTTGAGGGGCTCCACGCGGTGCCCGAAGCCGCCGCCCACGAAAGGCTTGACGACGCGCACCTGCGATTCGTCCAGGCCGAGCGTCTGCGCGAGCGTGAGGTGCAGGTAGTAGGGCACCTGCGTGACGGAGTGGACCGTGAGGCGCTGCGCCTCGGGCTCCCATTGCGCGACGGTCGCGTTCAGCTCGATCTGGCCGTGCGCGATCTCGCCGCATTCGAAGTGGCGCTCCAGCACGCGGTCGGCCGCGGAGAAGGCGGCGTCCACGTCGCCGAAGTCCTGCTCGACCAGGCGCTCGAGGTTGCCGGGGCGGTCGTCGTGCAGCAGCACCGCGTCGGCGGCGCGGGCCTCGGCAGCGGTGAAGTACTCGGGCAGTTCCTCGAGTTCGACTTTGACGGCGGAGATGGCAGCTCGTGCACTTGCTTCGTCGTCGGCCGCGACGGCGAACAGCGGCTCGCCTCGATACCGCACCTTGCCGCGCGCGAGCGGCCATTCGTTCTGCGAGATCGGGATCACGCCATAGGGCGCTGCGAAGTCCTCGCCGGTGATCACGGCGTGCACGCCGGGCAGCTCCAGAGCGGCGCTCCTGTCGATCGAAACGATGCGCGCATGTGCCACCGGGCTGCGGTGGATGCGGCCCACGAGCGCAGGGCCGAGCGGCAGGTCGGCCGTGTAGCGCGCGCGGCCCGTGACTTTCTCGACGCCGTCGATCAGCGGTGTGCGCACGCCGATGTTCATGGCCGCGCCTCCGCAGCCGCCTGCACGGCCTCGACGATCTTCACGTAGCCCGTGCAGCGGCACAGGTTCCCGGCCATGGCCTCGCGAATCTCCGCTTCGCTGGGCTTCGCTTCGCGGCGCAGCAGCGCTTCCGCGGCCATCACCATCCCGGGCGTGCAGTAGCCGCACTGGGCACCCAGCTTCTCGTGGAAGGCGCGCTGCACGGCGCTGAGCTCCCCGCCGCGCGCCTGCCCTTCGATCGTCTCGATGGCGCTGCCTTCCACCGTCGCCGCGAGCGTGATGCACGCCAGCCGCGGCTGCCCGTCGACGATCACTGTGCAGGCACCGCACTCGCCGCCGTCGCAGCCCTGCTTGGTGCCGGTCAGGCCCAGCATTTCGCGCAGCACCTCCAGCAGGAGTGCGCTGTCGCGCGCGGCGATCTCGCGCAGCCGCCCATTCACTTTCAGCTTCAGCAACCGGGTTGGCATCACAGCTCCTTGGGCCGCAGGTCGCGCACCCTGACGGCCTTGCCTTGCGAACGCGCGATGGTCCCCGGCGCCACCACGGCCACGTCGGTCGTGATACCCACATGGACCTTCACGTGGTGGACCACCTCGCGCGCGAGATGCGCGTAGGTCTCGCTGTCCACGCCCGGGTGCGCTTCCACCTCGATGCGCACCGTGTCGAGCACGCCTTCGCGCTGCACCACCAGCTGGTAGTGCGGCGCCAGGTGCGAGCGGCCCACCAGCACGGCCTCGATCTGCGACGGGTACACGTTGACCCCGCGGATGATCAGCATGTCGTCGTTGCGCCCCGCGATGCGCAGGATGCGCGCATGGGTGCGGCCGCAGTCGCACCGCTGCGTGGTCATGCGCGTGATGTCGCGCGTGCGGTAGCGCACCATCGGCAGCGCTTCCTTGGTGAGCGTGGTGATCACCAGCTCGCCCGCCTGCCCTTCGGGCACGGGCTCGCCCGTCTCGGGATCGATCACCTCGAAAAGGAAGTGGTCCTCCCAGGCGTGCAGCCCCTGGCGGCAGTCGCATTCGCACGCGACGCCGGGGCCCATGATCTCGGACAGTCCGTACACGTCGATGGCCACCAGCCAGAGCTGCGCCTCGATCTCGTTGCGCATCGCCGCGCTCCACGGTTCGGCGCCGAACAGCCCGATGCGCAAGGGCCCGCGCGCGAGGTCCACGCCCTGTTCGCGCGCTGCCTCGGCGATCGCGAGCGCGTACGAAGGCGTCGCGCACAGCACCGTCGCCCCGAAATCCTGCAGCAGCGTCACCTGCCGCTCGGTGCCGCCGCCCGAGACCGGCACCACGACGGCGCCCAGCCGCTCGGCGCCGTAATGCGCGCCCAGCCCGCCGGTGAAGAGCCCGTAGCCATAGGCGTTGTGCACGATGTCCCCGGGCCGCACGCCGGCCGCGTACATCGACCGCGCCATCAGGTCCGACCAGTTCGCGAGGTCGTCGCTCGTGTACGCCACCACCGTTGGCTTGCCGGTGGTGCCGGACGATGCGTGCAGCCGCGCCAGCTGCTCGATGGGCCGCGCGAACAGGCCGAAGGGGTAGTTGTCGCGCAGGTCGGCCTTGGTGGTGAAGGGCAGCTGCGCCACGTCTTCCAGGTGCACGACGTCGGCCGGGCGAACGCCGGCCTCGGCGAAGCGGCGCCGCACCGCCGGGACATTGGCGTATGCGTTCGCGAGCGTCTCGCGCAGGCGCTGCAGCTGGGCGTCCACGATCGCGTCGCGGGACAAGGTTTCGACCAGCGGGTGCAAGTAGCGCACGTTGCCGCGGCTGTCCAGGGGGCTCGCTGCGTCCATCGTCGTCCTCGTCTCCTCGTCGTTGTTGCCTCAGGGGGCGGTGCGCGGCACGCCCCGCACCGGCATGCGCGGCAGGGCGATGCCGTGGTGGTGGCCGGCCCGCGTGACCAGCGTGAACTTGAAAGCCGCTCCCGTCGCCACGGCGAGTGCGCCGGCGGCCGCGAGCGTGGCAGCGGCAGGCGCGGGCGACAGCGAGCCCGCGATGCGCAGGGCCAGCAGCGCGAGCGGCAGTGCCGTGCCGGCCCACTGCAGCAGCGCGCCGTTGCGGTCGATCACCCGCAACGCAGCCGCAGGCGCGTCGGCCTGCAATTGCAGCCGCCAGTAGCGCCACAGCAGCCAGCGCACGAGCACCAGCGTGCCCAGGCCCCATGCGAAGCGCTCGGGCAATTCGTTCCACGCGGCGAGCGCGCAGAACAGGCCGGCACCCTCGGCCAGCCCTGTCGCAACGAGCAAGGCCACTGCGGTGCCGCCCCGCCATGCGGGGATGGCCTGCGCGGCGCCGAGGATGTTCGCCTGGCAGAAGAGGAAAACCACCGCGGCCACTGCCATCGGCATGGCCAGCCCTCTCACGCCGAACACGAACGCCGCACCCAGAGCGAACAGCACGGCACCCGCCAGCGCCTCGCGCGACATCCACGAGCGGCGCAGGTGGAAGAACACGTTGAGCGCGCGCATCGGCTTGCCGATCTCGAACCACACGCACACGAGCCCCAGCCCGACCAGCGCGAGGCCCACTGCTGCGAGCAACGGGGCTTCGGCACGTTCGCCCGCGTGCAGCCCCGCGCAGGCCGCGAGCGCCGAACCCGCGCCGCCGAACACGAAGTTGCCGGCCGCGCGCCAGTCCCAGTGCTGCTGGTGCTTCTGCAGGTGCCGTGGTGCGGTCATGGCTTGCGGTCCCACAGGTAGTAGAAGCCCGGGCCGGTGCCCAGCTCCTCGTTGATGCGGAAGTGCTGGTTCTTCTCCAGCAGCCGCGACACGTTGCTCTGCGGGTCCTCGAGGTCGCCGAACGCCAGCGCTTCCGCGATGCACGCATTCACGCAGGCGGGTGTCGCGTCAGGGTCCACGCCGGGCTTCTGCCCGCGCGCGATGCCGTTGTCGATGCGCTCCACGCAGAACGTGCACTTGGTGGACACCTCGCGCCGCGCTTCGTCGTCGCGCACCGCCTCGTTGTCGATCGGTTGCGCACCGTAGGCGAACGCACCGGCCGGCGCCTTGCTGCGCGCCTGGTAGGGGCACGCCACGGTGCAGTACGCGCAGCCGATGCACAGGTCGTAGTCGATGGTGACGATGCCGTCGGCGCGCTTGCGCGTGGCGGTGGTGGGGCACACCGGCAGGCAGGCGGGCTCGTCGCAGTGCTGGCAGCCCATGGGCACGAAGGCGCGCTGCACGTCGGGGTACTCGCCCACTTCCACGTCCAGCACGCGCCGCCACTGCACGCCGGGGGGCGTGGCGTTGGCGTGCTTGCACGAGGCCGTGCAGGTTTGGCAGCCGACGCAGCGGCGCAGGTCTGCGACCATGGACCAGCGGGTCATTTGGGTTGCTCCGGCGCGTGGGCTCGGTTTTTTGGGGCGTCCGTAAGCGTAGTCTCGGTTTCGCCATGCATATGTGCGTTGCTCTCCCCATCCCTCCCCCCGCCCTCCCTTCCCCTCCGGGAAAGAGAGGGAGCTAAATCGGACAGCCGATTTGGGCTCGTCTGAACGGACAAGGCCAAATCGGGAGACGTCGGGCGGTGCTCGGACGCCGTTAGCGCTATCGGCGAGATCCGGGTCCACACGTTGCTGGGTGCTACCCAGCCTAAGAAGATGATGCGGTGACGAGAGGACGCTGGCTTAGGCTGCGTAGCACGCAGCAAACTGTCCGCTCGGGTCTTGCCGATAGCGCTAGCAGTGTTCGCCCGCCCCCCGACGTCTCCCGATTCGGCCCTCACAGTTTTGACGAGTCCAAATCGGCTGTCCGGCTTAGCTCCCTCTTCTCCCCGGAGGGGAGGGGAGGGCGGGGGGAGGGATGGGGAGAGCAACGCACATAAGAATGGCGAAACCGTGACTACGCTTACGGACGCTCCCTTCACAACCGCGACAGCGAGCTTCATCACAACTCCTCGCGCCGCAGGCTCACGCGCACAAGATCCGCCCCCGACCCGGTGGCATCAGTCAGGTCCAGCGACATCGACGCCAGCTCGTTCAGGCTGGCAAGCCCGAAGTCCTTCGCCCCCGGTGTCGCCCAGTGCCCGAACTGCCCGATGGCCAGCAACGTGTCCGGCCGGATGCCCTGCCGCAGCACGGCGCGGCCGCTCACCTTGCGCGCCGGCGTGGCCACCTCGATGGGGTCGCCGTCCTCGATGCCGAGCTCCTGCGCCCGGCGCGTGTTGATGATCACGCCACGGTGGCCGGCGATGTTGTCCGCCACTTCCTTGATCATCTGCATGCCCACGTTGCCGCCCCACGCGTACTGCATGCTGCGCGCGGTGAGCAGCCAGAACGGGTACTCGGCCGGCTGGCCGCCGTCCTCGCGCACCTGCGCAACCCACGGCGCGGCGAAGTCCTTGCACTTCGGCAGCGCCTGGTATTCGCCCAGCTGTGTGTCCCACCAGTGCATGTCGTTCTCGTGCAGGCGGCGGCCGAGCTCGGCGCCCACGCGCGCGAGGCGCTCCTGGTAGGGCAGCTCGAAACGCAGCTTGCGCGCCACCATCGTGGGGTACAGGTACCAGTTGATGCGCGGGTAGGGCCGTGTCGCCACGCCCGCCTGCTTCCACCAGTCGAGGCCGTGCGCAGCCTTGCCGTCGGAGACCTCGGCGCTTGCGGCCCGGCAGATGGCGTCCCAGATCGTGTCGCGGTCGTGGTGCCGCGCGTCCAGCGAGAAGTCGCCGTGCACGCCCTTGAGCGGGATGCCGCCCGCGCCCTTGTTGATGGCGGCGATATAGCCGGGGGTGAGGCCCGTGCGTTCGGCGAGGTCGCTGGCGACATCGGTGAAGTCGCGCGCCTGCCCGCGCGTGGCGACGGCGGGCTGCCGCAGCGCGAAACCTTCATGGTCCCAGAACTGCTCGACGTATTTCGTGCCGCCCACGCGGATCAGCTGCAGGCTCTCGAGATCGGTCGCGTCGGGCAGCAGGATGTCCGCGAAGTGGTTGGTCTCGTCGCGCGTGTAGGCAAAGGCCACCACGAACGGGAAGCGCGCCATCTTGTCCGCGAGGCCCGGCGTGTCCCAGAACGAGATCGCGGGGTTGGTGCGGTACACGAACCACACGTCCGGCAGCGTCACGCGCGGCAAGCCATGCGGCGTGGCGTCGAGGAACATCCACGAGAAGTGCGTGGGCCCGAGCGCCTGGCTCCACGGGCCGTCGCCCGCCAGCGGCACCATCGTGCGGTAGGCGTTGCGGATGTTCGGCCTGGCGGACCACTTCTCCTTGTCCGTGGGGTTCAGCGGGAAGTTCATGAACCCGTCCGGGCCGGGCTTCACGCTTTCGAGCCGCTGCGCCATCGGCCGCGCGAGGCGCACCGTGGTGCCGATGGTGCCGCCCGGCACTTCCAGCGCGCCGACCAGCGTGGCGAGCACCGTGCGCGCCCAGCAGCATTCGAAGCCGCCCCAGCCATTGTTGACGGTCTTGCCGAGGCTCACCGCAACGGGGCGGTAGGGCAGCGTCTGCCCGTCGATCTCGATCGTCTGGCCGACGCATGCGTGCTCGATGTACTCGTGCGCCACCTGCCGGATCGTCGCGGCGGGCACGTCGCAGGCCTGCTGCGCCCACTCGGGCGTGTACTGCTGCATGTGTTCGACCATGCAGGTGAAGGCGGTGCGGCCTTCGAGCAGGCCTTCGCCCAGCACTTCGTCGTCGGGGCCCACTTCCAAGGCGTCCACCGCGTAACGGCCTTCGAGTGCCTCTCGCAAGCCGGCCGCATCGTGCGGCAGCGCCATGCCGGTCGCCGTGTCCCACACCAGCGGCTTGCGCGTGGCGCGGTCGCGCAGGTAGTAGCCGTTGGGGCCCACGAGGTACGGCGAGCCGGTGCGCTGCGCGAGGAAGGTGAGGTCGAGCGAATCGCGGTTCACCTCGTGCAGCAGCACGTGGATCAGCGCGAAGAGGAAAGCCGCGTCGGTCTTCGGCCGGATCGGCACCCATTGCGCCGAGCAGGCGCCGGTCACCGACAGGTGCGGCTCCACCTGCACGCGCTTCATGCCCCGCGCGCGAGCGCGCGAATGGCGCCACACACCGGCGACGCCGCCCGAGGCCTCGATGTTCGAGCCGCAGGAGATCAGGTAGTTGCACAGCGGCGTGTCGGGCGCCACGATGAAGGCGCGGTGCCAGAACTCGCCGTACAGGTGCTCCGAGTGGTAGCACTTGACGCCTTGCCCCGAGCCGAAGCCCATGTCCACCGGGCCCCACGCCGCGAGGAAGGCCGGGAAGGTGCCCATGTACGACTGCGGCGTGCCACCGCCGCCGAAGCTGGCGGCCACGCGCGGGTAGCCCGATTCGTCCGTGAGCCCTTCCTTGCGGATCGCGTTGAGGTGCGCCGCGATGGTCGTCATCGCCTCGTCCCACGAGATCGGCACGAAGCGCGGGTCCTCGCCGCGGCCCTTGCGCGGGTTGGTGCGCTTCATCGGCGTGAGCACGCGGTTGGGGTTGTACGTCTTCTGCACCAGGCCGTAGGCCTTGACGCACACCTTGCCGCCGCCGGGGTGGATGCCCGCCGCGCAGAAATTCGGCTCGACCTCGGTCGCCACGCCGCCTTCCACCTTCACGGTGAGCAGGTCGGGGCCGGCCACGCACTGGTAGCAGTAAGTGGGGACCTTGCGCGTGGCGAACTCGGCGCTCATGCGATACCGGCTTTCTGTGCCTTGGCTGCCAGGCGTTGCTCGGTCTTCGCCACGTCGACGATGAAGCGATGGTGCGTGGCCTTGCAGATCGGCTCCACGCTGTCGCTGCCCGTCACCGCGAACTTCGCCGCGCGGCCTTCGAGCGCGACGAGCTCGACGTCCAGCGCGACCGGCATGCCCAGCAGCGTGGCAGCGAGGTGGTCCAGCTCGATGCGCGTGCCGACGGAGTCCTCGCCCGCATCGAGGTGCTTGAGCAGCAGCTCACGGCAGGCGATCTCCACGTCTCGAACGAGCATGGGCGTGGCGTAGACGCGGGCCTTCTCGCCCATGAAGTCGATGGTGCGGCCCTGCGTGACCGCGAAGTTGACGGTGTGGCGCAGGCCGGGCTGGAGCGTGGGTTTCATCGGTTTCCTCGTCGAAGGTTCAGGCGCCCAGGTAGGCCTGGCGCACCTGCGGGTCGTGCAGAAGCTCGCGCGCCGCGCCTTCCAGCGCGATGCGGCCGGTTTCCATGACGTAGCCGCGGTCCGCAATGGACAGGGCGGCGCGCGCGTTCTGGTCCACGAGCAGGATCGTGGTCCCCACCTCGCGCAGCGCGCGGATGCGCGAGAAGATCTCCGAGACGAGCCGCGGCGCCAGGCCCATGCTCGGCTCGTCCAGCAGCAGGAGTTTCGGGCGCGCCATCAGCGCGCGGCCGATGGCCAGCATCTGCTGCTGGCCGCCGGAGAGGTTGCCGGCCAGCTCGCGGCGCTTGTCCGCGAGCGCGGGGAAGAGGCCGAACACCGCGTCGAGGAAGCTCACGTTGCCGCGCGCGAACGTGCCGAGCTTGAGGTTGTCCTCGACGGTCATCGGCGCGAAGACCTGCCGGCCCTCGGGCACCTGCACGATGCCCGCCTGCACACGCTGGCGGGCATGCAGCCGCGCGATGTCGCCGCCGTCGAACCGGATGCTGCCGGCCGTGACCGGCTGCACGCCGGAGATCGCGCGCAGCAGCGTCGTCTTGCCCGCGCCGTTGGCGCCGACCAGCGCCACCAGCTCGCCTTCGCCAACGCGCAGGCTCACGCCCGACAGCGCGGGGATGCGGCCGTAGCGGCTGCCGAGGTCCTGCACTTCAAGCATGGGCGGCCTCCGGTTCCTCGCTGCCGAGGTAGGCCTCGATCACGTGCGGGTTGCTCGACACTTCGGCGGGCGTGCCCTCGGCGAGCTTGCGCCCGCGGTCCAGCACGAAGACGTGGTCGGACACCTCCATCACGAGCGCCATGTTGTGTTCGACGAGGACGATGGTGGTGCCCGCGTCGGCGAGCTTGCGGATCAATGCGTCGATCTCGCGGGCCTCGGTGGCGTTCAGGCCTGCGGCCGGCTCGTCCAGCAGCAGGAGTCGCGGCTCGGCTGCGAGGGCGCGCGCGATCTCCAGCCGCTTGAGCGCGCCGTAGGGCATGCTGTCCGCGGCCACGTGGTCGGCGCCCGCAAGGCCGACGCGCCGCAGCAGCTCGTGGGCCTTGTCACGGCATGCGGTTTCGGCATCGCGCAGGCCCCGCGTGCGCAGCAGCGCCGAGGCCAGCGACACCGGTTCGCGCAGGTGGCGGCCGGTCATCACGTTCTCCAGCGCCGTCATGTTGAAGAACACCTGCAGGTTCTGGAAGGTGCGGCCGATGCCGGCGGCGGCGAAGCGGTGCACCGGGCGCCCTGTGATGTCCTCGCCGTCGAAAGTGATCGTGCCGGTGTCGGGCGCGTAGATGCCGCTGAGCATGTTGATCAGCGTCGTCTTGCCGGCGCCGTTCGGGCCGATGATCGAATGCACCTTGCCGGCTTCAAAAGCGAGGTCCACGCCGTCGATGGCGCGCAGGCCGCCGAAGGATTTGGCGAGACCGGTGGCGCGCATCAGCGTCATCGCGACCCCCACCACTTCGCGACCGTGGGCACGATGCCCTCCGGGAACACGACCATCGTGAACACCAGCACCGCACCGAAGACCATCATCTCGTAGTCCTTCAACACGGTCAGCACCTGCGGCAGCACGGTGAGCGCGGCCGCGCCGACGACGGCGCCGAACACGGAGGCCATGCCACCGAACACGACCATGATCACCAGCTCCACCGAATGCAGGAACGAGGCCTTGGCCGGCGTGATGAAACCTGCATAGTGCGCGGTGAGGGCGCCCGCGAGCGCCGCGAGCACCGCGGAGAGCGTGAACACCTGCAGCTTGAAGCGCGCGGCGTCGATGCCCAGCGTCTGCGCCGCGACTTCCGAGCCGTGCAACGCGCGCAGGGCGCGGCCGTGCGGCGAGTCGATCAGGTTGAGCGCGAGCCACACGGTGGCCAGCAGCAGCCCGCCCCCGATCCAGTACCAGAGGCGCTCGCCCTGCACGGCCCAGCCGAACAGCACGAGCGGCGGCACCGTCATCCCGTCGGGGCCGCCGGTGATGCGGTCCTCGGTGGTGAGCGCGATGGAGATGATGATGCCCAGGCCCAGCGTCGCCATCGCGAGCGTGTGGCCTTTCAGGCGCAGCGTGGGCCTTCCGAGCACGTAGGCGAGCAAGCCCACGGCGGCGCATGAAGCGGGCAATGACAGCCACACCGGCACGCCCCAGCGCGACGCGGCGATCGCACTGGCGTACCCACCCAGCGCGAAGAAGCCTGCATGGCCCAGGCTGATCTGCCCGGCGTAGCCGATGAGCAGGTTCAGGCCCACGCACACGATCGCGTTGAGCGCCACCTGCGTCGCCACGTCGTACGCGTAGTTGTTCGGCAGCGCCACCGGCACCAGCAGCACGATCACCGCAAGCAGCAGCGTGCCGCCGCTGCGCGGCCGCGCGAACCAGCGAAGGGCCGGCGCGCGCTCAGACCCTGTCGCTGCGGCGGGCACCAAGCAAGCCTCCAGGCAGGAAGAAGAGCACGGCCAGGATCACGACGAACGCGATCGCGTCCTTGTAGGCCGAGGAAACGAAGCCGGCGCCCAGCCCTTCCAGCAGCCCGAGCACCAGCCCGCCGAGCACCGCGCCCGCGAAGCTGCCCAGGCCGCCCAGCATGGCGGCGGCAAAGCCCTTCAGGCCCAGCATGATGCCGGCGTCGTATGACGTGAATGCGATGGGCGCGACCAGCACGCCGCCGATGGCGCCGAGCGCCGCCGCAAGCCCGAAGCTGGCGAACAGCACGGCCCGCGTGTCGATGCCCACCAGCTGCGCCGCGAGGCGGTTGTACGAGGTGGCGAGCATCGCCTTGCCGTGCAGGGTGCGGCCGTAGAAGGCGCCGAGTGCCAGCACCGCGACGACCGCGCCCCCCATCACCCACAGGCTTTGTGGCAGCAGCGTGGCACCGGCAATCGAGATCGGCTCTTCACCGGAAAACGCCGGCAGCCGGAACACACCCTTGCCCCACACGAGCTGGGCCAGCCCGCGCAGGAACAGCGAAACGCCGATCGTGATGATGATGAGCGTGACCGTGCCCGCGTGCCGCGCCGGCATGATCGCGAGGCGCTCGACGATGAGCGCGACGACCACCGAGCACGCCACCGCCAGCAGGATCGCCACCGGCAGCGGCAGGCCCAGCGCGAGCAGGCTCACGGCGCTCATCGCGCCGACCATCACGAATTCTCCCTGAGCGAAGTTGATCGCGCCGCTGGCGTTGAAGATGATCGTGAAACCCAGCGCCACCAGCGCGTAGATCGCGCCGGCCGTGACGCCGGCGGCGATGAACTGGAGCCAGGCGGCGCTCATGGGGTGCCTACTTGACGAGCGTCCAGGCGCCGTTGCGGATCTCGAGCATCCGGAACGCGGTGAGGTCCAGGCCCATGTGGTCGTTGGCGGACATGTTCACGACGCCGCCCGTGCCGACGTAGCCCTTGGTCGTTTCGAGTGCGTCGCGCACCTTGGCCTTGTCGGCGGAACCGGCGGACTTGATAGCGTTGATCGCGAGCATCAGGCCGTCGTACGCGTGGCCGCCGAAGGTGGACACGTCGGACTTGAACTTGTCCTCGTACTGCTTGCGGTAGCTCGACACCACGGGCTTCTGCGGGTCGTTCGCGGGCAGGATCTCGGAGACGAGCAGCGCCGCCGCCGGCAGGCGCACGCCTTCGGCTGCAGGGCCGGAGAGCTTGATGTACTCGTGCGAGGCCACGCCGTGGGACTGGTACAGCGGCAGCGAAAGGCCCACCTGCCGGTAGTTGCGCGTGACGATGGCCGGGCCCTGCCCGAAGCCGGCGTTGAGCACCGCCTGCGCGCCGCTGCCCTTGATCTTGGTGAGCTGCGCGGTCATGTCGGTGTCGGTGGCGCCGTAGGTTTCGTCGGCGACGAACTCCACGCCGTAGCGGGAGGCGACCTTCAGGCATTCGCCGCGCATGCTCTTGTCGAAGCCGCCGCTGCCGGAGATGAGCGCCACCTTGGTGAGCTTGCGCGCCTGCACGTCGGCGAAGATCTTCTCGCAGGCCATGCGGTCGGTGTGCGGCGTCTTGAACACCCACTTCTTCGTCGGCTCGATGATCGGCACGGCGCCCGCGAGCGAGATGAAGGGCGTGCCGGCCTGCTCGGCCAGCGGCACCGCGGCCATGGTGGTGCCCGTGGTGGTGCCGCCGACGATCACGTCCACCTTGTCCTGCTCGATCAGGCGCTTGGCGAAGGTGCGCGCTTTCTCGGCGTCGCCGCTGTCGTCGTAGGAGACGAGCTGCAGCTTGCGGCCGAGCACGCCGCCTTCGGCGTTGATGCGGTCCACGTAGAGCTCCAGCGTCTTGAGCTCCGGGTCGCCCAGGAAGGCGGCGGGGCCGGTGACCGACAGGAAGGTGCCGATGCGCAGCGGCTCCTGGGCCTGGGCGGCGGTGGCGAGGAGGGCGGTGGCGGCGAGGGCGAGACCGCGGGCGAGTCTGCCCGCGCGGTGCTGGAAGGCCATGGCTCTTGTCTCCTGGTGTGTTGTGCGTTTCATTCTGGTAGGCTGATGCCGGAATACATTGATCTGCCATAAACTTTCGGGGGACTCGCATCGGTACTCGCACTAGTCGCGCCACCGGCCGCCGCACGCCCGCGGTGCTGCCGGCCAGCTCCGGCGCCGTCGCCATCCGCGCCGCGCGCCGCGCGGACCTCGACCCCGTGATCGCGCTGGACGCGCGCGTCACCGGCCTGGAAAAGCGTGCCTACTGGGAGCGCATCTTTCGCCGTTACGGGCAGGCCGCGCGCGGCGAGCAGCGCTGGTTCCTCGTTGCCGTGGCGGGCGGCGAGGTGGTGGGGTTCGTCATCGGCGAGGTGCGCGACTGGGAGTTCGGCTCGCCGCCATGCGGCTGGCTCTTCGTGATCGACATCGACCCGCGGGTGCGGCAGGCCGGCATCGGCACGCGCCTGCTCTCGGCGCTGTGCGATGCGATGCGCGGCGCCGGCGTGCGCACGCTGCGCACCCTGCTCGCGCACGACAACACGCTCATCCTCTCGTTCTTCCGCAGCCAGGGGATGATGGCCGCGAAGATGATCCCGCTGGAAATGGACATTGCATGAAGCTGCAGGTGAACACGATGCTCGCGCTCTACAGCGTGCTGGAGTTCGCGGGGCAGCCGCAGCGGCATATCCCGGCGGCGGAGATCGCGGAGCGTTACGGCGTCTCCGCCCACCACCTCGCCAAGGTCCTCGCCGAGCTGGCGCGCGCCGGTGTCGTGGAGTCGGTTCGCGGTGTGGGCGGCGGCTACCGCTTCGCCGCGAACGCGCGTCGCCTCACGTTGATGGATGTGATCCAGCTGTTCGAAGACATCGCCTCACCGCCTCCTGCCCCGGATGCGATGCCCGTCGACAAGGCGATCGGCGTCGTCCTCACCGAGGTCGACCAGATCGCCAAGGCTACCTTCAGCTCCATTACTGTGGCAACCATGCTCAGGATGGTCGAGAAGCATCGAGACACTTGAGCTTGCATACGCCGGAGCTTGTTGGTAACATATGTGCTACCAATGAACCGGCTCAAATTGCAGGAGTACGAGGAGGAGGACGGCACCAGCCCTTTTGCGGACTGGTTCGGCGCGCTCGACGCTGTACCTGCGGCGAAAGTGACGGTCGTTCTGGCTCGGATCGCTCAAGGCAATCTCTCCAACGTGAAGGGCGTTGGCGAAGGGGTGCAGGAATATCGGTTGGATTACGGCCCCGGGCTGCGGGTGTACTTCGGCCGTGACGGTGACGTTCTGGTCATCCTGCTGGGAGGTGGGACCAAACATCGACAGCAACGTGACATCGAGGATGCCCAACGCCGCTGGGCTGAATACAAGCGGCGAAAGCGAATGGCGAGGTGAAGTATGGCCCTGACTCGTGATTTCAAACAAACAGTACTGGCTCGTGTCCAGGCCGACCCGGCGTTCCGGGATGCGCTGCTTGAAGAGGCAATCGACGCGATGCTTGCAGGCGACGTCGATACTGGGAAGTCGATCCTGCGCGACTACATCAAGGCGACCGTCGGGTTCGAGCAGCTCGGCGCGGACACGGGCTCATCACCGAAGAGCCTGATCCGGATGTTCGGCCCGAACGGGAATCCGCAGGCGCGCAACCTTTTCGCTGTCATCAGCCAACTCCAACGACATGCCGGCTTGACGTTGCATGTGCGGGCGCAGCCTCAATAGCAGGTCTGCGTTCGACATATTCAGCGGGTGACGGGGCTACGCCTCAGCGAGCTTCATGAGCCACGCCCAGCCTTCGTCGACTTCCTTCTGCAGTGCGGCTATATCGTCGGCGCGCATCCCGCGATACCGCTTCTGCGCCGCGAGGTAGTCCGCGACCGGCCGCGACCGCAGGGACTGGTTGATCGTGTAGCGGCAGCCATCCTCCACCTCGTACAGCGGAAACGCCCCGCACTCCACCGCATACCTCGCGGCTCGTAATCCACCGTCATCCTCCAGCCCCCAGCCATCGACGCAAGGCACGAGCAAGGTGAGGATGCGGAAACCACGTATCGCCTTCGCCTTGCGCACCTTGCGCAGCAAGTCCGGAAGGAAAGCGACACTCGCCGTCGCCGCATACGGAACGCCATGCGCCGCCATCACCTGCGTGAGGTTCTTCTTGCGCGTGGGCTTGCCCTGCGGGGTGGAAGTCGTCCGCGCATAGTGAGGCGTGGACGACGACTTCTGCGCGCCCGTGTTCATGTACCCCTCGTTGTCCAGGCACACGTACAGCATGTCCTCGTTGCGCTCCGCCGCGGACGAGAGGCACTGCAGCCCGATGTCGTAAGTGCCGCCGTCACCCGCGAGCACGAGCACCTGCGTGCCCCGCTTGCCCTGCGAGTCGAGCGCGCGTCGCAAGCCGGAAGCCGCGGCAGCACTTGCCTCCAGTGTCGGCTGGTACACGGGTATCTTCAGCGAGCTGTACGGCTGCGGCCCCGCGATGATGGCCATGCACGACGGCGGTATCACCGCCACCGTGTCCGGCCCCATGCACGCCAGCACGTGCCGCGCGGACAACGCCTCCATGCAACCCGGGCAGGCCGCATGGCCGGAGCAGAGCATCTCTTCCATGGTCACCCCCACGTCACTTCGGCGGCGCGCGAGCGGCCGCGCACCCATTCGCAGATGTCGCGTGGCTGCACGTCCACGCCGCCCACACCCGCCATCACGCCGTGCAGTCGCGGCGCGCGCTCCATGCCGTACAACGCACCGCGCAACTCCTGCAGCACGATGCCGCCCAGCCCGGGCGAATGGTTGCGGTCGAGCACGACGACATCCGGCACACCCGCCAGCGCGACGCGCAAGGCCTGCACCGGCAAGGGTCGCAGCAACCGCAGCTTGAGCAGGCCGCACGCGACACCTTCGGCGCGCAACGCATCCACCGCCTCGCGCGCCGTGCCGCACAGGCTGCCGATCGCAACCACGACAACGTCCGCACCTTCGCACCGATACCGCTCCAGCACGCCCCAGCCGCGCCCCGTGAGCGCCGACCACGCCCGGTCCGCCTCCTGCGCCGCATCCAGCGCCGCGGCCATCGCATCCTCGATCTGCATGCGGTGCCGCCGGTACATCTCCTGCGTCACCACGTTGCCCCACGACGCGCCGATGCCCGTGTCCAGCCGCATCTCGCGGTGGTAGGGCGGCAGGAACCGGTCCACCGTCTCCTGCGACGGCACGCTCACCGGCTCCAGCGAATGCGAGACGTAGAACGCATCGTGGCTCACCATCGCCGGCAGTTGCACGCGCTCGGCCACTCGGAAGGCCTGCAGCACCGTGTCCAGCGACTCCTGCGGGCTCTCGCTGTAGTACTGGATCCAGCCGCAGTCGCGCTGCGCCAGGCTGTCGGTCTCGTCGGGCCAGAAGGCCCAGGGCGAAGCCACCGTGCGATTCACGTTCGCCATGACGATCGGTGCACGCGCACCGCTCGCGTAGTGCAGCACCTCGTGCATCAGCAGCAGGCCCTGCGACGCCGTCGCGGTGAACACGCGCGCCCCGGCAAGCGATGCCGGGATGCACGCCGCCAGCACCGAGTGCTCGGACTCGGGCGTCAGCACCTCGGCGTCCATCTCGCCGCGCGCCTTGAACTCCGTGATCAGCTCCAGGATCGGCGTCTGCGGCGTGATCGGGTACACCGGCACCACCTGCGGCTGCGCGAGGCGCGCCGCCCATGAGACGGCATGGTTGCCATTGAGCAGGAGCGTGGTCGATTCGCTCATCGCGTCTCCTCCTGCAGCAGCATCGAGCCGGTGGGGCACTCGCGCACGCACACGCCGCAGCCCTTGCAGTAGTCGGCCAGCACCGTGTAGCCGCCGTCCACGCGCTTCACGGCGAGGTCCGGGCAGTACGAGTAGCAGTTGTCGCAGGCGGTGCAGCTGCCGCAGGAGAAGCAGCGTTCGGCTTCGCCCTGCAGTTCGGCTGCCGAGAGTGCGATCTGCACTTCGCCGCCGGTGGCGAGCCGCTGCTTCGCGCCGGCGCGCACGGCCGCGGGGCGCCGGCCATGCGTGTGGTGCCACGTGGCGATCTCGGCGATGGCGACAGGCGCAGCGCGGGTGGCGTTCCATGCGAACTCGAGAGGCACATTGCGCGAAGCGGCCTCGAGCGTCTTCCCACGCAACCGCCGGTCGATGTCGATGGCCGCGCGCTTGCCCATGCCCACTGCCTCGGTCACGAATCGCGCCATGCTGGCCAGGTCGCCGCCGGCCCAGAGCTTGTCGCGCGAGGTCGATTGCCCGATGTCCACCTGCAGTACGGCACCGGTCGTGCCGCAACTCGTGAAAGGCGAGAGCTCGGCGTCCTGGCCGATCGCCACGATCACGGCGTCCGCCGACAGCGAGAATTCGTTGCCCGGGAGCGGCTTCACGCGCGGCGGCCCGCCGGGCACGGCGGCTTCGAATGCGACGTGCACGCAGTCCACAGCAACACCGCCACCCGGCAGCGCGCGCGACGAGCACACCATGGCGCCATGGTGGAACGTGACGCCTTCCTCCAAAGCCTCGTGCACTTCGTCCGCCTGCGCCGGCATGCGGTCGCGCGGCTCGAGCGCCACCACCGCCACCTCGCTGCCGCCGCGGCGCGCGGTGCGTGCCACGTCCATTGCTGCGCTGCCGCCGCCGACCACGATCACGCGGCGGCCCAATGGCGCGCGCACGCCTTCGCTCGAGCGGGCGAGGTAGTCGCTCGCCTGCAGCAGCCATGGCGCGCGCGGCGGGAATTGCGGCAGCGTCTTTGGCCGTGCCGCGCCGGTCGCGGCGTATACCGCGTCGTGCGTGGCGATCAGCCGGTCGAGCGCGGCTGCATCTTCGAGCGGCGAGTTGCAGTGCACCTCGACGCCCATCGCGACGATGCGCCCGATCTCGGCGTCGAGCACGTCGCGCGGCAATCGATACGCCGGGATGCCGTAGCGCATCAGCCCGCCGAGCTTCGGCGCGGCTTCGTGCAGGCTCACGCGCCAGCCGCGGCGGCGCAGCTGGTAGGCCGCGGACAAGCCCGAGGGCCCGCCGCCGACCACGGCGACGTGGCCCGGCGCCTCCAATGCAGGCACATCGAACGCCCACCCGCGCGCAAGGGCCGCATCACCCACGCTGCGCTCGAGGCGGCACACCGACACGGCTTCGTCGTACGCCGCGCGGTTGCACGCCGCCTCGCACGGGTGATGGCAGACCCGCCCCGCAATCGCCGGGAACGGGTTGTTGACCGTGAGCACCTCCCAGGCACGCCGCAGGTCACCCGCACGCGCATGCCCGATCCAGGTCGCGATCTCGCCGTTGACCGGGCAGGCCTGGTGGCAAGGCGAGGGCCGCGCGACGTGGCGCGGCAGCATCGAGCGCCACGTGCCGGTCTTGAAGACTTCCGTGGTCCCGGTGGTCCACGCGGTGGGTGGCAAGGCGGCAGTCATGGCAGCACCTCCAGTTGCGCGCTCGCCGCTTCATAGCCCCGCGCACACGCGGCCGCGTTCTCCTCGGCCTGCCGCGGCGAATGCTGCAGCACCAGGTCGCGCAGCACGTTCAGCGGCGGGTCGCCCACAGCCCGGGCTAGCGCACCCAGCAGCGCCGAGTTGACGATGCGCCCCAGCCCCAGCGCGCGCGAGATCGCGAGCGCATCCACGGCCACGAGGCGGTAGCCCGGCAACGCGGCCTGCAACTCATTCGCCCCACGCGCCGAGTTGACGACGATGAGCGTCATCGCGTCCGCACGGGAGAGCAGCGGCGGCGCCAGCAGGCTCGCATCGAAGCACAGGATCGCATCGGCCTTCTCGATGTCGCAGCGCAGCCGGATCGGTTTGTCGTCCACGCGGATGAACGAGCTCACCGGCGTGCCGCGCCGTGCGCCGCCGTACGTGGCGAACGCCTGCACCTGCTTGCCCTCGGCGAAGAAGGCGCGTGCGAGCAGGTTGCCCGCCGTCTGCGCGCCCTGGCCGCCGCGGCCCTGCACCATGATCTGCAGCATGGCCGCGCTCCTACTTCGCGAACTTGCGGAACTCGGGCTTGCGCTTCTCCTGGAAGGCGCGCACGCCTTCGCGCGACTCCTCGGTGTCGTAGTACAGCTTCAGCGCGTACAAGCCCATGCCCGCGATGCCGCCCTGGTGCGCGGTGTCCATGTTGAACGAGCGCTTGGCAATCGCGATCGCGGTCGGGCTCTTCTCCATGATCTCGGCGCACCACGCAGCCACTTCGTCGTCGAGCCGCTCGTGCGGCACCACCGTATTCACGAGCCCCATTGCCAGCGCCTCCGCCGCCGTGTAGCGCCGGCACAGGTACCACATCTCGCGCGCCTTCTTCTCGCCGACCACGCGCGCGAGGAGCGCCGTGCCGTAGCCCGGGTCCACCGAACCCACCTTCGGGCCCACCTGCCCGAACACCGCGCGTTCGGATGCGATGGTCAGGTCGCACAAAGTGCACAGCACGTTGCCGCCACCGATGGCGTAGCCCTGCACGCGGGCGATCACGGGCTTCGGTGCTTCGCGGATGGCGGAGTGCAGCTCCTCCACGGGCAGGCCGATCGTCCCGCGCCCGTCGTACTGCCCCGCATGCGCCGACTGGTCGCCACCCGTGCAGAACGCTTTCTCGCCAGCGCCTGCCAGCACGATCACGCCGACCTCACGATCGTTCGCCGCCTTCTGGATCGCGTGGATCAGCTCGTCGCACGTGCGCCCGCGAAACGCATTCATCCGGTCCGGCCGGTTGATGGTGACCCAGGCTGCGCCGTCGCGCACTTCGTAGAGGATGTCGTCGTAGTTCATTCGTCTCTCCATTCACACGCCCAGCAGCGCCTGCAGGGCACCTTCGTCCCGCGCCAGCGCGGCCGACTCGCCCGCCAGTGCCACGCGGCCTTTTTCGAGCACGAGGGCGCGGTCGGTGTGCCGCAGCACCGTGCGGTAATTGCGGTCGACGACGATCGTGCTGATGCCGCTCGCGCGGATCTGCGCCACCACGCGCCAGATGTGTTCCACGATGCGCGGCGCGAGGCCCTCCGTCGCTTCATCCAGCACCATCAAGCGCGGGTTCGTCAGCAGCGCGCGGCCGATGGCCACCATCTGCTGCTCGCCGCCGGACACCTGCTGGCCGCCGTGGTCCAGCCGCTCCTTCAACCGCGGGAAGGTCTCCAGCACGCGGTCATAGGTCCACTCGCGCTTGCCGTCGGCGCCCGCGCGCTCGCACATCACGAGGTTCTCGCGCACCGACAGGTTCGCGAAGATGCCGCGCCCCTCCGGCACGTAGCCGATGCCCAGCCGCGCGATGAGGTAGGGCGACCAGCGCGTGATCGGGTAGCCCTCGAACAGCACGCTGCCGCGCCGGGGCTTGAGCAACCCCAGCATGCTCTTGATCAACGTCGTCTTGCCCATGCCGTTGCGGCCCAGCAGCCCGAGCGCGCAGCTTTCGGGCAGCTGCAGGTCGATGCCGTGCAGCACATGGCTTTCGCCGTAGTAGGTGTGCAGGCCTTCGACTTTCAGCACGGCAGCACCGCGGTGGCTTCCAGCTCGATCACGGCCGGGTGGTCCAGCAGGTCGGCCACGAAGATCATGCTCATGGCCGGGTAGTGGCGGCCCATGCGCTCGCGCCAGATGCGCGCGAGCTCGCCGCGCGCCGCGAGATAGGCAGGCTTGTCGCAGCAATAGGCCGTGATGCGGCAGATGTGCTCGGGCTTGCCGCCGGCTTCGGCCAGCACCGCGATCACGTTGTCCAGCGCCTGCGCGAACTGCGGCGCGAGCGCTTCGGAATGGAAGCGCTGCTGCGCGTCCCAACCCACCTGCCCGGCGATGAAGACCATGCGGCCCTCGGCCTCGACGCCGTTGGCGTAGCCCTGCGGGGGCGCCCAGCCCTGCGGTAGCAAGACGCGCATGTCGTGGCCCCTATTCGTTGTAGCGCGGCGGGTCCGGGTCGTCGTCCCAGTTGCCGGCCGGCAGCGGGATGCGCTCGATCCACGTCCGCAGGATCTCGATGTGCCCGCGCTCCTCCTCCTCCAGCTCGCGGGCCGCCTCGCGCAGCTCGTCGTCCGTGCAGCGGGCGGCGATGCCGCCGAAGAAGTCGCAGGCCTGCTGCTCCGCCTGCAACGCGAGCTGCAGGACGTGCCAGGGCTGCATGAGGTAGTGCGCGTCGTCGAGCGAGGGCGCCCCCGGCGCGCGCTGCGCGATGGAGGCTGGCGGTGCCGCCCAGCCCATCGCGCCGGCGATCTGCTCGGCGTGCAGCGCCTCCTGGTCGGCCAGCGCACAGAAGAGGGCGGCGACCTCCGGGTTGTTGTGGACCTGCATGACGTCCGCGAACTCGCGGTAGCGGGCCACCGCGTCGCGTTCCATGGCATAGGCCTGCGCCATCAGCTCGGCGATGGTCTTGGGTGTTCCGACGGCAGTCATGTGATCACCTCCGTGCTGCGCACTGCGGTGCGAGCGCCTTCGGGCGGCCGTGCGGCGCTCACAGCTCGAACTCCTTCGCGAGTTCATCGACCTGCGCGACTGCCTTGCCCGGCCCGCCTCCATACACGGGCCGGTTGCCCGCGTAGAGCACGCCGATGTTGAAGCCGTCGTCCGTCATGATCCGCCGGGCCGCGCGGGCTGCATCGTCGGTCGGCACCACGGGTGCGGGGTGCACCATCGTCTTCCACTCGCGCTGCTCGGGCCGGAAGGTCACGCAGGGGCTGAGGATTTCGATGAATGAGAAGCCCGGGTGGCGGATGCCCGCCGCGATGAGCTCCGCCGTCGTGTCCTGGTCGCCCGAGAACGCGCGAGCGACGAAGTTGGCGCCGGACGCGAGCGCGATCACCAGTGGATGGAACGAGCGCACGCCCGTGCCGCCGGGCGACAGCTTGCTGTCCCAGTCCGGCTCGGTGGTGGGGGACGGCTGGCCCTTGGTCATGCCGTACACGTGGTTGTCCATCACGATGTAGGTGAGGTCCACGTTGCGGCGGCACGCATGCAGGAAGTGGTTGCCGCCGATGGAGTAGCCGTCGCCGTCGCCGCTGGCTACGAGTACGGTGAGGTCCGGCCGCGCAACCTTCAGGCCGGTGGCTGCCGCCAGCGCGCGGCCGTGCACACCGTGGAAGCCGTAGCAGGAGGTGTACGCGGGGATGCGCGAGCTGCAGCCGATGCCGGAGACCACGGCCACTTCGTGCGGCGGCCTTCCCACGATGGCGAGCGCCTTGGTCACGGCGTTGAGTACCGTGTAGTCGCCGCAACCCGGGCACCAGATGGGCTTGGCGCCGGACTTGAACTGCTGCGCGTTCAGCGCGGGCGGCTCGGCGGCGAGGCCGGGCGGGTGGCACATGTCGTTCATGCGGGGACCTCCTCGGCGGCCCATTCGGTGAGTGCGGTGCAGATGTCGGCCGCGCGCAGGGGCAATGGGCCCGGGCGGTGGAAGCTGGCGGGCTCCGCAGGCAGCCGCGCGTGGCCGCGCAGGTAATGCAGCAGCTGCGCGCCGTGGTTCTGTTCGACGACCATCACGCGTTCCACGCCTTGCAGGGCGGCGTCCAGCAGCTCGGGTTTCAGGGGTGCGAGCAGGCGCAGCGCGATGACCCGCACGTCGACGCCGAGCGCTCGCGCGCGTTCGGCGGCTTCGCGCACCGGGCCGGTGGCGGAGCCGAACGTGATGACTGCGAGCGGCGCATCGCCTTCCACGTCGGCCCAGCGCGCGCCGTAGCCGTGCTGCACCAGCTTGCGCAGGCGCTTATCCAGCTGCTTCTGGTGGTCCACCGCGTTGCTGCTGGGGATGGCGCCTTCGGTGTGCTCCAGGCCGTCGGCGGTGTAGGTGACGCCGGGGGTGCCGGGCACGGCCATCGGGGATACGCCGGATTCGGTATCGCGATACCGTTTATACGGCGTGCCGTCGGGCTCGGCCGTCAACCGGCGCGGCGTCGAAGCAGCCAGCTCGGGCGCGGCGACCACCGCGCGCGACTGGCCCATGAACTGGTCCGACAGCACGATGGCCGGTGCCTGCAGCGTCTCGGCCAGCTCCACGGCCCACTGCGTGGTGGCCGCGCAGTCGGAGATCGAGGTGGGCGCCAGCACGAGGCGCGGTGCGTCGCCATGCAACCCGCCGACCGCATAAGACAGGTCGCTCTGCTCGCTCTTGGCGGGGATGCCGGTGGAGGGGCCGCCGCGCATCACGTCGACGACGACGATGGGCACTTCGGCCGCGACCGCGAGGCCGATGCCTTCGGTCATCAATGCGAGGCCGGGGCCCGCGGTGGCCGTGAGCGAAGGCACACCACCAAAAGATGCACCCACGATCATGTTGATCGACGCCAGCTCGTCCTCCGCCTGCAGCAGGCAGCCGCCCGCCTTGTGCAGCGCGGGCGCCATCCACTCGAGCATCTCGGTGGCCGGCGTGATCGGGTAGGCCGCGACGAAGCGGATGCCGCCGCAAAGCGCGCCGTAGCCCGCCGCCTCGTTGCCGGTGAGCAGCCAGCGCTTCTGCGGCTCGCGCGGCACGCTGCGCGGCGGTGGCGCATAGTCGCGCGCGGCATTCACGCCCTCGTGCAACGCGAGCAGGTTGGCCTCCAGCGCTTCGGAGCCGCGCGTCCAGCCGGCGCGCACCGCCTCTTCGAGGACCTGCACAGGCAGCCCGGCAATCGCGCCCGTGATGCCCAGCGCCAGCATGTTGATCCAGCTGCCCTTGAGCGTGCGCGCGGTCTTCTTCAACGGCAGCTGCAGGATGCGCGCACCGCTTGCGCGAAACACCTCGGGCACCTCGCCGCCATCCACGTCGCACACCACGAGCCCACCGGCACGCACCGGGATCTCGTCCGCGAACCGGTGCACGTTCTGCCAGTCGATGGCCAGCAGGACGTCGAAGGCATCGTCGAGCGATTCCACCTGCCGAGTGGCCAGCCGCAGCAGCGCGGCCGCCTCGCCGCCGCGGATCTGCGGGCCGCTGGTGCGCACCATCAGCCCGTACAGCCCGCTGCGCGCGGCTGCATCCAGCAGCCAGGTGCCCGCGGTCATCACGCCGCTGCCGCCGCTGCCGGCGATCGCGATCGACACGCTGTCCATGTTGTCTCCTCTCGCTGTGGGGAGAAGTAGAAAGGCGCGCGCGCCGACGGACTTTGGCGTGGATCAAAGTTTCCCGGCAAAAACGACCCAGAATCCGCAAAACCGGTATTCGAGTACCTATTTAGGTCCTGAGGAGACAGCCATGACGATCGACGCATACCGCTGGGTGATGACCGCGCCCGGCGCACCGATGGAAAAACGCAGCTTCGCCGCCGTGCCGCAGCCCGGCGAGGTGGTGGTGGAGGTGGCCGGCTGCGGCGTGTGCCACACGGACCTGGGCTACTACTACGACGGCGTGCGCACCAACCAGCCGCTGCCGCTGGCGCTGGGCCACGAGATCAGCGGCAAGGTGGTGGAGGCGGGCGCGGGCGCCGAGGCGTGGATCGGCAAGTCGGTGATCGTGCCGGCCGTGCTGCCCTGCGGCGAGTGCGACCTGTGCAAGCGGGGCTTGAGCACGATCTGCCGCGCGCAGAAGATGCCCGGCAACGACATCCAGGGCGGCTTCGCCTCGCACATCGTCGTGCCCGAGCGTGGGCTCTGCCTCGTGGACCTCGGCCGGCTCGGCCGGGCCGGGCTCGAGCTGTGGCAGGTCTCGGTGGTGGCCGACGCGCTCACCACGCCCTTCCAGGCCGTGCGCCGCGCCGGCGTCGCGCCGGGCTCGCTCGCCGTCGTCATCGGCGCGGGCGGCGTCGGCGGCTACTGCGTGCAGGTCGCCGCCGCGCAAGGTGCCAAGGTCTTCGCGATCGACGTCGACGACCGCAAGCTCGAAGCCATCGCCGGCTACGGCGCCGCGCGCACGCTCAACAGCCGCGGCATGGAACCCAAGGCGGTCAAGCAGGCCGTCGCCGCCTTCGCCAAGGAGCAGGGGCTGCGCCCCACCGAGTGGATCGTGTTCGAGTGCTCCGGCACGGCCGCGGGCCAGCAAGCCGCGTGGAACCTGCTGGTGCACGGCAGCACGCTGGCGGTGGTGGGCTTCACCATGGACAAGGTCGAAGTGCGCCTCTCGAACCTGATGGCTTTCGATGCGCGTGCGCTCGGCAACTGGGGCTGCCCGCCCGAGCAATACCCCTTCGCGCTGGACCTCGTGATGGACGGCAAGGTGCAGGTGGCGCCCTTCGTCGAGGCGCATCCGCTGGCCGACATCAACGAGATCTTCGCCGCCGTGCACCGCCACGAAATCCGCGCGCGCGTCGTCCTGAAACCCTGAGGAGAAACAACCCATGAACGCCCCCGACCGCCTGATGCCGCAGATCGACTTCAAGGACCATGACCTCGCGCCGCAGCCCGGCACGCCCGGCGTGCGCTACGAGAAGCGCCCCGCGAAGCTGCCCGACGGCACCGTGGTGCCCGGCCTCTACAACGCCTGGATCACGCTGGACAACCCCACGCAGTACAACTCGTACACCACCGACATGGTCAAGGCCGTCATCCTGGCCTTCCGCGCGGCGAGCAACGCGCGCGACGTGAACTGCATCGTCTTCACCGGCACGGGCGACAAGGCCTTCTGCACCGGCGGCAACACCAAGGAGTACGCGGAGTACTACGCGGGCCAGCCGCAGGAGTACCGGCAGTACATGCGCCTGTTCAACGACATGGTCAGCGCGATCCTCGCCGCGGACAAACCGGTGATCTGCCGCGTCAACGGCATGCGCATCGGCGGCGGGCAGGAGATCGGCATGGCCTGCGACTTCACCGTCGCGCAGGATCTCGCGCGCTTCGGCCAGGCCGGCCCGAAGCACGGCTCGGCGCCCATCGGCGGCGCGACGGACTTCCTGCCCGTGATCATCGGCGCCGAGCGCGCGATGGCGGCGTGCGTGCTGTGCGAGCCGTTCTCGGCGCACAAGGCCTACCAGATCGGCATGATCACCGAAGTGGTGCCGGCGCTGAAGGTGGACGGCCAATTCGTCGCCAACCCGATGGTGGAGACGCAGCGCTATGTCGACGAGTTCGGGCGCAACGCGTTCGGCGAGTTCAAGACGGGTGAGGCGGCGAAGGAGGGCAAGGCGGTCCTTGCCAAGGGGACGGTGGACCTGTCGAAGCTGGACGAGGCCGTGGAAGCGCTGTGCGCCAGGATCCTGCTCACCTTCCCCGAGTGCACGCTCAAGACGATCGAGGAGTTGCGCAAGCCCAAGCTCGATGCGTGGAACCGCAACAAGGAGAACTCGCGCGCGTGGCTCGCGTTGAACATGATGACCGAGGCGCGCTCGGGCTTCACCGCGTTCAACGAAGGGCCGAAGGACGACCGCGAGGTCGATTTCATCGCGCTGCGCCAGAAGCTGGCGGCCGGCCAGAGCTGGATCGGCGCGCTGCACGACGAGATCCAGCCGAAGAAGGGGGCCTGAATGGACACGCCCCTGAAAGCCACGCTGGAGAAGGACGGCGCGCTGCTGCGCCTGCGCCTGGACAAGCCGAAGGCCAACCTGATCGATGCAGCGATGATTGCGGCGCTGCACGCGGCGCTCGGGCAGTACCGCCGCCACGTCATGCTGCGCGCCGTGCTGCTCGAAGCCGAAGGCCCGCACTTCAGCTTCGGGGCGAGCGTCGAAGAGCACCTGCCCGACCGCTGCGAAGCGATGCTCAAACAGCTGCATGGCCTGCTGCTCGAACTGCTGGAGTTCCCCGTGCCGGTGCTCGTGGCCGTGCAAGGCCAGTGCCTCGGCGGCGGGCTCGAAGTGGCGCTGGCCTGCAGCCGCATCTTCGCCGCACCAAGCGCGCAGTTCGGCCAGCCCGAGATCAAGCTGGGTGTATTTGCGCCCGCGGCCTCGGTCCTGCTGCCGTACAGGACCAACCAGCCCGCAGCCGAAGACCTGCTGTTCACAGGCCGCAGCATCACGGCCAATGAAGCGCTGCGCATCGGCCTCATCCAGGCCGTCGACGAAGACCCGCAAGCCGCGGCGCTCGCTTACTTCGACCAGCACCTGCAAGGCAAGAGCGCCGCGGCGCTTGCCTGCGCCACCGTCGCCGTACGCGCAGCCATGCAACGCGACGTGCGCGCGCGCCTGGCCGAAGTCGAGAAGCTCTACCTCGACTGGCTGATGAAGACGCACGACGCCAACGAGGGCCTGGCCGCATTCATCCAGAAGCGCCAGCCCGAGTGGACCCACCAGTAGGAGCAACGCCCATGGACAACGTCACCCGCATCGTCGAGCGCTGCCAGCAGCTCTTCGACGACCTCGAGTTCACCGCAGTCCAGGAGTGGAAGGCGAAGGACCCGGCGCGCAAGGCTATCGGCTACATGCCGGTCTACGTGCCGCGCGAGCTGGTGCACGCGGCGGGTTACCTGCCCGTGGGCATCCTCGGCGGCGGCGATGCGATGGAGGTGATCCAGGGCGACGCCTATTACCAGAGCTACATCTGCCGCATCCCGCGCAGCACGCTGGAGCTGGGCCTGACCGGCAAGCTCGATTGCCTCGACGGCATGCTGTTCCCCAGCATCTGCGACGTGATCCGCAACCTGTCGGGCATGTGGCAGATCCTCTTCCCGGGCAAGTACGTGAAGTACTTCGACGTGCCGCAGAACTACGTGGACGAGATCGGCGGCAGCTTCTACATCCACGAGATGCAGGCGCTGCGCGACGACCTTGGCAAGATGCGCGGCAAGCCGATCACCGACGAGGAGATCAACGACTCCATCGCGGTCTACAACGACAACCGCGCCGCCGTGCGCGAGCTGTACGCCTACCGCGCGCGCATGCCGTGGCAGGCGCCCACGAGCGAGGTGTACCTGCTGCTGCGTGCCGGCATGGTGCTGCCGCCCGAGGAACACACGGCGCTCGTCCGCGAGTACCTCGTGGAAACCGACAAGGTGCAGAGGCCGCGGCGAGACAACGCGCGCATCGTGCTCACCGGCTCCTTCTGCGAGCAGCCGCCGCTGGCGCTGATCAAGTCGATCGAGATGTCGGGCTGCTACGTGGTGGACGACGACTTCATGCTCGTCACGCGCTGGCTGCTGGACGACGTGCCGGCCGATGCCAACCCGCTGGACGAACTCTCCAAGGCCTTCCTGCACCGCAGCGCCTCCACCGCCGCCAAGTACGACGCCACGCGCGAAGAGAAGGGCATCTTCCTGGTCAAGCAGGTCAAGAGCCGCGGGGCAGAGGGCGTGGTGTTCGCTGCGCCGTCCTTCTGCGACCCCGCGCTGCTGGAGCGGCCGATGCTGCAGGACGTGCTGGCGCAGCGAAAGATCCCCTACACCGCCTTCAAGTACGCGGAGAACACGGGCCAGATGGCGCCCATCCGCGAGCAGGCCGGCACCTTCGCCGATTCGATCAAGCTCTGGAGCGACGCAGCATGAACACCGTGATCAGCATGCCCGAGACGCGAAAGGCCAAGCCCGTCGCGATCAAGGAAGACGCGATGAACCTCCAGAAGGAGCTGATCAACGCGAACTACCGTGACCTCGCGCAGGCGCACCAGCAGGGCCGCAAGGTGAGCGCCACCTTCGTGCCGGGCAACCTCAACGAGCTGCTGATGTGCTTCGACTTCGCGCGCAGCCTGCCGGAGACCAACGCGCTGCAGAACGGCATGCGCAAGAAGAGCGGCAAGATGATCATGGACGCCGAGCGCGACGGCCAGAGCGAGGACGTGTGCACCTACGTCAAGGCCGACCTCGGGATGATGATGGGCGGCGAGGTGGGCCCCACCGGCGACGTGCTGCCGCGCCCCGACGTGCTGCTGCTGTCGTACACGGGCTGCTTCACCTTCATGAAGTGGTTCGAGCTGATCCGCCACAAGTACGGCACGGAGACGCTGATGCTGCACGTGCCGTATCAAGGCACCGGGAGGATCGACCCGAACATGCGCAACTACGTGGTCAAGCAGCTGAAGGAAACGATCATCCCTGGCCTGGAGCGCATCAGCGGCGTCAAGTTCGACATCGACCGGCTGCGCCAGTACATGAAGGAGTCGGTGAAGGCGGAAGAGGACCTCGTGAAGGTGCTGCAGTCCGCCAAGAACCGGCCGAGCCCCATCGACGGCTACTTCGGCGCGGTCTATTACATCGGCCCGATCTTCACCGCCTTCCGCGGCACGCCCGAGGCCACCGAGTACTACCGCGTGCTGTGCGGCGAGATCGAGGAGCGCATCCGCCTCGGCAAGGGGCCCGTCACGCCCGAGGGCGACATGGGCGAGGAGAAGTACCGGCTGATCGTCGAGGGCCCGCCCAACTGGACGAGCTTCCGCGACTTCTGGAAGATGTTCTACGACGAGGGCGCGGTGGTGGTCTCCAGCACGTACGCCAAGGTGGGCGGGCTCTACGACTTCGGCTTCCGGCACGACCCGGACCACCCGCTGGAAAGCCTCGCCGACTACTGCCTCGGCTGCTACACGAATCTCAACCTGCCGTCGCGGATCGACATGATCTGCAAGTACATCGAGGAGTACGAGGCCGACGGGCTGCTGATCAACTCGGTGAAGAGCTGCAACAGCTTCAGCGCGGGGCAGCTGCTGATCCTGCGCGAGGTGGAAAAGCGCACCGGCAAGCCGGCCGCCTTCATCGAGACGGACCTCGTGGACCCGCGCTACTTCTCCGCCGCGAATGTGAAGAACCGGCTGGAGAGCTACTTCCAGATGGTCAAGCAGAAGCGCACCACGGGCATCGGCGCGGACATGAAGCCGGTGTTCCAGATCCACCCTGCATCCATGGGGGCCTGAAGCCATGCGCACCTTCATCGGCATCGACCTGGGCTCGACCACCACGAAGGCGGTGGTGGTGGACGAGCACCGCAACATCATCGGGCGCGGCATCACCAACTCGCGCTCCAACTACGACACGGCAGCCGCGGTAGCGAAGACGGAGGCCTTGCTCAACGGCCGCTTCTACCTGTTCCGGCAGGCGCTCGCGCGAAACGGCGCGCTGAACGGTTCGCTCGACGTGTTCCTGGAGCAGCTGGAACGCGATTTCCGCGCGGAGCAGTACACCGAGCAGCTCGGCGACCTGCACGAGACCTGCGTGCGCAACCTTGCCACCGCGCGTTTCGGCGCGGCGACCGAGGTGGTGGGCGACGCGCTGGAAGAAGTGTTCCGCCGCCTGAAGCTGGAAGCGCCGTCGCTCTTCGCACCCGGCGCCAAGCGCAAGAGCGACTTCTTCCGCGACATCGCCGGCAGCCAGTACCTGGCCATCGGCGAGCAGGTGGCGAAGGACGCGAACACGCGCTACGACTACCTGCTGAACCTGTTCGACCGCTCGATCATCGAGGTGGAAAACCGGGTCTACAACGATTCCATCCGCAAGCACCTGATCCACGCGCTGGACAAGACCTTCCTCGCGCTGCCCGACACGGCGCAGCGCCGCACGCTGGTGGAGGAGCCGATCAAGGGCGTGCTCGACACCGAAATGGAGGAGACCTACATCGTCGGCTCCGGCTACGGCCGTGCGCGGCTGCCTTTCAGCAAGGAACACATCCGCAGCGAGATCCTGTGCCACGGCCTCGGCGCGCACGTGATGTACCCCGGCACGGCCACCGTGCTGGACATCGGCGGCCAGGACACCAAGGCGATCCAGGTGGACCCGGCCGGGATCGTGGAAAGCTTCCAGATGAACGACCGCTGCGCCGCGGGCTGCGGCCGCTACCTGGGCTACATCGCCGACGAGATGAACATGGGCCTGCATGAGCTCGGCCCCATGGCGATGCAGTCCACGAAGGCGATCCGCATCAACTCCACGTGCACCGTGTTCGCCGGTGCGGAATTGCGTGACCGGCTGGCATTGGGCGACAAGCGCGAGGACATCATGGCCGGCCTGCACCGCGCCATCATCCTGCGGGCCATGTCCATCCTGGCGCGCTCCGGCGGCATCCGCGACCAGTTCACCTTCACCGGCGGCGTGGCCAAGAACGAAGCGGCCGTGAAGGCGCTGAAGGAACTGGTCTTCGAGAACTACGGGCAACTGCAGCTGAACATCGACCCGGACTCCATCTACACCGGTGCGCTCGGTGCGGCCACGTTCGCCTACCGCGCCGTGGTGGACGAGGGCAAGACGGCGGAGCACCGCGAGGACAAGAAGGAGAAGGTGGCAGCATGACTTACACCATCGGCATCGACATCGGCTCCGGCGCCGTGAAGAGCACGCTCTTCGAGGTGAACGGCGAGCATGTGCGCTGGCTGGCCAAGCGCTGCGAGCGCATCCGCCGGCGCGACCCCATGCAGCTGGCGCAGGAGGGCCGCGACGGCGTGCTGGCCGACGCGGGGCTCGCGGGCAACGACATCGATTACATCGCCACCACGGGTGAAGGCGAGAACGTCAAGTTCGCGACGGGCCACTTCTATTCCATGACCACGCATGCGCGCGGCGGCGTGTACCTCCAGCCGGGCATCGCGGCGGTGGTGGACGTGGGCGCGCTCAACGGCCGCGCGATCTACGTGGACCCGCGCGGCAAGGTGCTGTCGTACAAGATGACCAGCCAGTGCGCGAGCGGCTCCGGGCAGTTCCTCGAGAACATCGCGCGCTACCTCGGCGTGGCCGTCGAGGAGATCGGGCCCTTGTCCAAGGCGTCGAAGGACCCGGAGAAGGTGAGCTCCATCTGTGCCGTGCTCGCCGAAACGGACGTGATCAACATGGTCAGCCGCGGCATCGCCACGCCGGACATCCTGAAGGGCATCCACCTGAGCATGGCATCGCGCATCGTGAAGCTGCTGAAGGTAACGGGCATCAAGACCGGCACCGCGCTGCTCACCGGCGGCCTGGCACTGGACGATGGCCTCCTCGCTGCCGTGCAGGAAGAGATGGCCAACGAGAAGGTGCCGGTGCAAGTGGTAAGCCACCTGGATTCGATCTATGCCGGCGCCATCGGCGCGGCTTTGTGGGGTGCCTACCGGCACGACAAGCTGCAGGAACTGCAGCAGTGCGCGGCCGCGTGAGGCTTGAGGAGAGACGGACATGGCATTGCTGATCAACGACAACTGCACCGCCTGCGACGCGTGCAAGCCGGTTTGCCCGAACGAGGCCATCAGCGTGGGCGACATCGTCTACGTGATCGACCCGCTGCGCTGCACCGAGTGCGTGGGCGCGGAGGACGAGCCGCAGTGCAAGCTGGTTTGCCCGGCCGATTGCATCGTGCAGCACCCGGATTTCGTGGAGACGCCGGAGGAGCTGGCGGAGAAGTACGAGTCGCTGCACGGGTAGCTAGCGCTCCAGCTGCCGGCGGACATCGTCCACCAGCCTCTGGTCCAGCAGGATGGCTTCCTTGCTGACGTTGACGTGCATCGCTGCATAAGCGACGTCGCTGACCGCGGCGTCGATCTCGTAGTCACGCGCGGCCATGAACTCCAGCACGGGTGACAGATGCCAGATGAGTGTGCTTCCGCCGTGCACCGGCGGCGGAAAGACGTCGGGGTTCGTGACGTAGAGCTTGCGCATGTTCTGGCGCGTCAGCCCTGCGAGTTCGGCGATGTCGGTGAGGCCCACGAAGTCGGGGCCGGCCTCGACGAGCTCCGCGTCCGGCATCGCGCGCTTCACGTCGCGGATGGCGCTCAGGATGGCAGCCACCGCGGAGCGCGCCTCGCGGTCGAAGTCCAGGCCCACATAGCCGGGCAGGCCCAGGCCGACCAGCGCGTCGGTGCAGCCCGCATCACCCAGCAACAGCATGATGTCGTCATCAGACATGCCGGCGTTTGCCGAGAGCTTGAAAGTCAGGCTGAACGAATATTCCACTTCGATGTCCTTCATCAGTTCCTGAGAACGGCCTGGTGCGCGGTGCAACCGTCCACGACACGCCTCAACTGCCTGGCGTGATTGGCTGCATTCGCCGGCGACCCCCAGATGCCCGCCTTGCAGCGCGTTCCGCAGCGGCAGTCCGCTTCGTTGTAGGGGCAATACATGTAGCCCCAATGCCCGCCGGGCCGGATCTCCCATCCGTTCTGTTCCGCGTACTGCACGACTGCTTCAATTTCTTTGCGGGGATGTCTGGGTCGAGCCACAGCATCTGCCTCAGGTTAAGTGAAAAGAACGTGGTTGTCAATTGACAACCTGCCATGACGTTCGCAGGAGCGCGAACGGGTGTACTGTATGGGCAATCAGTGGTAAATGGACCAGACGTAAGTCTTGGTTGATGCGCTGTTTGGCACGTCGATCACGCGGCGAGCAACACAGCCACGCCGGCCAGCAGCAACGCCGCCACGAGGTTGTGCGCCATCGCCAGCGGCAGCGCGAGGGCGCTGGACATCATCGCGACACCGATCGCGGCCTGAAGCAGCACGAGCAGGGCAACCACGATCCCCGCCCGAGCACCCGCACGCCAGGCGAGCACCGCGAGCGGCACCAGCACGGCCACGGCCAGGGCTGCACTCGTCCAATGCGCGTCGCAAAGCCAGCCCGCGTCGCAGCGGCTGCCGGCGTTGGATGCGCTGACCACGCCACCCAGCACCACCTGAAGCAGCACGAGCGCGAGCGCCACCGCGGCGTGGGCACGCACCCGGGTGTCCCCCAGCCGATGCGCAGCCGCAGGCGAGCACACAGCCACCAGGCGGCAAGACAGCGCAAACATCACCAGCCCGCCGGCGAGGTTCCCGACGGCCACCCACACCGACCGCGAGTCGGCCCCGAGCCTCCCCAGCACCGCGAGGAAGAGGGCAACACCCAGCAAGGCGCCGACCTCGCGTCCCTGCCGGGACAACGTCGGCGATGTGGCCCACGCCTTCACCAGCATGGCAATGATCAGCAGCAGCGCCACAGACGCGGCAATGCGGTGAGCAATGCGCGCCGCATGCACGGCGTCGGTGTCCAGGGGCGCGATCTGTTCCACCGTCATCCCCGTGCGCTGCTCGTGGCACTGCGGCCAGGGCTCGCACCCGATCCCCGCCCGCGACAGCCGGATGAACGCACTCAGGCTGGTGATCGCCAGCACCAGCACCGCGCAGGCCCACGCCAGCTTGCGCAATTGCGAAAGTCGTCGGTCGATGTCCGTGCCCACGGCGCGGATGTTGCCCTGCAGCAGATGGCAAATCCTTGAACCAGTTCAATGCCGCGGCCCGCCGTGGAAACGAGCATCGGACCCACACGAAAACCGAAGAGGAGTTCCGATGAGCCACGAAGCCGACGACGGCAAGGTGCCGCTGATGCAGCAGCTGCTGGACAACCCCTTCCTGCTGCTCTTCCTGGGCGTGTTGATCCCCATGGTGCTCTACACGCTGTGGGGCGTGATCGACATCCTGACCATCCCGGTCGCGAAGTAAGGGGGGCCCGCATGAGACATCCGGTGTCAACCCTCTTCAATGTTTTGGATCATGGCCGAGGTGTGCAAGGCCGGGTTGTAGGTGGAGCCATCGGTCCAGATTCTCCAGATGACGCGGCTCCAGGCGCGAG
>NZ_JACORU010000014.1 GCF_014297445.1 Ramlibacter albus | reverse complement strand
GTGCGGCGGGTGCGCCGCGCCGATTTCTTTGCCATCGAAAACTCCTGTCGCCAGCCTTCCACGGCCGGCATCATGCACGGAGTTTCCACTGAAGACGCTGTTCAGATTTCCGGAGCCACTTCTGGACGCCGCAATTCGCGGTAGCAGTAACCGAGGAGTCAGAGGGATGAAAGCAGTAGCCGCGATCACGGCGATCAGTGTTTTCCTGGGAGGGTGTGCAACGGCGTCGAAGGACGTTGCAACGGCCTATGTCTCGCCGCTGCAGTACCAGAACTACGACTGCGACCAACTGGCCGCAGAATCGCAGCGACTGAGCGGCCGCGCGCAACAGCTTGGCGCGCGGTTGGATGAGGCAGCGGCAAACGACAAGGCCATCACCGGTGTCGCATTGCTGTTGTTCTGGCCTGCTGCGTTCGCGTTGGGTGGCACCAAGACGCAGGAGGCGGAGTACGGCCGCCTCAAGGGAGAGGCGGAGGCGATCCAACAGGCCGCCATTGCACGCAAGTGCTCCGGTATCACGCCGGGTACGCCGGCGACGCCGGCACCGGCAAAGTCCTAAAGTCTTACGCACGCCCGGCCCGCGCGACGACGCGGCCGGGTGCTCCAACTTGCGAATTCGACTTCGGCGTAAGCTTCGCGGATGATTGAACGCAGCCGACCCATCACTCTCGCGCCGCTCCTCTTTGCGGCCGCACTGCTTTCCGCGTGCGCAACACCAACTGTCGACGTCCATCAAGCGCAACAGATCATCGCCTCCCCAGACCGCGCCCCCGGCGACCGCATCAACGACCTCCGCCGCAAACCCGCCGACATCCTCGCCTTCCTCGCCGTCCGCCCCGGCATGACAGCCCTCGACGTCAGCGCAGGCCGCGGCTACACCAGCGAGCTGCTCACGCGCGCCGTGGGCCCCACCGGCAAGGTCTACGCGCAGACAGCGCCGCGCCGCGAAGCCGCCCGCCCACCCGCCCAACCCGAAGGCGCCGCGGCACCGCCCCCACCCACCCCGGCATCCCCCATGCCCACGCTCGCCGAGCGCACAACCAGGTTCCCCAACCTCATCGCCATCCAGCGCCCCTTCGAAGACCCCGCCCCGCCCGAAGCCGAAGGCAAGCTCGACCTCGTCACGCTGATGTTCAACTACCACGACTTCGGCCATCTCGGCGTGGACCGCGCGCGCACCAACGCCGCCATCTACAAGGCGCTGAAGCCGGGCGGCGTGTACGTCATCGCGGACCACTCGGGGCGGCCCGGCACGGGCATCAGCGAGTCGGGCACGCTGCACCGCGTGGAGGAGGCGTTCGTGCGGCGCGAGGTGGAGGCGGCCGGCTTCCGCTTCGCCGGCTCGGGCGAGTTCCTGCGCAACCCGGCGGACCCGCGCGACCGCAACACGCCGGAGCCGCCGATGCCGAAGGACGAGTTCGTGCTGAAGTTCGTGAAGCCGTAGCTACCGCACGCTGAACGGCGACTGGTACGGCCGCCCCGACGCCACACCCGCCACAACGGTCCCCACCGGCTTCAGGTACATCCGCCCCTGCCGCGTGTTGTTGCGCGTGTCGACGAACGACACCGGCCCCTCCACGATTTCCAGGATCGACAGGTCAGCCGGCGCGCCCACCTGCAGCGTGCCGTGCTTCGGGATGCGCGCGATCACGCGGGCCGGCGCGGCGGTGGCCATGCTCACCACTTCGGGCAGCGTGAACCCCATGCCGAGGAACTTGCTCATCACCCACGGCAGGTAAGGCATGCCGGGCGTGTTGGCCGAGAACACGTGGATGTCCGACGAAATCGTGTCCGGCGGGCAGCCCTGCGCGATGGCCGCTTCGGCCACGGTGTAGTCGAAGCTGCCGCCGCCGTGGCCGATGTCGAAGACGACGCCGCGGCGCTTGGCCGCGAGCGCCGCGGGCAGCAGCTTGCCCTCCTGCACGATGTTCGTGAACTGCCCGGCGTTGTTGGGCGCGCCGCTGTAGCAGTGGGTCAGCACGTCGCCCGGGCGCATCGTGTCGAGGATCTGCGTCATCAGCGCGCTGTCCTGCACGCCGCCGATGTGCACCATCACCTTGGCCGGCACGCCGGACATCTGGCAGGCGGCGATGGCGCGCTTGAGCGGCTCGATGCCGTGGCGCGCGATCACGTTCTCGCTCATGCGCACCTTCACGCCCAGCACGATGTCGGCGTTCTCCGCCACGGCGCGCGCGGCCTGCTCGGGCTGCGCGAAGTCGATGTTGAACAGCTCGGGCACCGGGAACGAGACGAGCCCGCCCAGCGCGATGTGCACGAAAGCGAACTGGCGCGTGCGCGCCGCCGGCACGATGAAGCGGCGGAACGCGGGGAAGTTGTGCGCGCCGCCGTCACCCGCGGACACCGTGGTCGTGGTGCACTGGTGCGCCAGCAATTCGTCCGGCGGGATGCCGATGGCGGAGCCGTACGGGAACGTGTGGCAATGCAGGTCGATCAGGCCGGGCGTGACCAGCTTGTTGCCGGCGTCGAGCACGCGTTGCGCACGCTCGGGCGCGATGGTCGGCGCTATTTCCTCGATGTGGCCGTACCGCATCCCGATGTCGCGCTTGCCCGAGAGGTTCTGGCTGGGGTCTAGCACGTTGGCGTTGCGCACGAGCAGGTCGAACTTGTCGTTCGGGCCCATCGCTGCGTGCGAGATACCGGGCCATGCGCCGATCGCGAATGAACCGCCGGCCGCGAGCAAGGCTCGCCTGGAAAGCTCCGCCATGATGGCTCTCCTTGAGTCCCGGTTGTGGGCAGGCGACTATGCGCCTGCGGTATTCGCGCTGTCAAGACGAGGGTGCGCCTAGAAATTCGGCAGGCGGACGCGACGCAACCCGGTGCCATACGGGCCGCTGATCGGGGCGCCGGTGCTGAATAGATACGCGGCAATGTTGGCTACAGGCGCGCCGGGTACCTGCGCCTTCACCATGGCGAACAGGCCCGCCACGTGCGGTGCGGCCATGGACGTCCCGCTCATCGACCCATAGGGATAGGCAACATCGCCAGCCGCGTACGAAGTGGAAGACGTGATCGGGTCCCCCGGCGCCATCAGGAAGTAGCCGCCGAACAGCGCCGGGTCCGCCATGTTGGAGAACCAACTCAGCTGGCCCGAGGCATCGTCCGTACTCCCGACCTTGATCACTCCGCTCAGGCAGCCGGGAAAGGTGATCCGGTCGCGAAACCCCTCATTGCCGGTAATCGAGACGACGGGAACAGTCATGCTCGTGAGCCTTGCGATGGAATCGGCATACGACCACCCGAAAACCGCGCCGTCACAAGGTCCGGTGAACTGCTTGAATGAGCGCAAGCTCATGTTGACCGTAACGTTCGACAAGCCCATTTGCCATGTCAGGCCGAGTGCCGGGGCCAGGTCTGCGTCCAGGTAGACAACGATGGCCACGCGCACAGCTCCATGCTTCCTCGCCGCCTCCAGAGCCGCGGGGTCGAGGATTGGGGGCTCGACTTCGTTGGAAGAAGCAAGGCGGAGCCCGCGGACGTCGTCGTGCTCGATCAACGCGAGGAGCCCTTCCATGTTGATTCTCAAGTGGAACATCGGGCTGCCCTGCGAAGCTGCCCGTGCTTTCGCCGCGGCGAGGTCGAGAACTCCTGAATCAGGCAGCCGGCCCAGCATCGATGCGCGCTTGGCCGCGATCTCCGCAGCCTGCGCGCGGTCCGGCCGATGCGCAACGCGGCCGTCCGGTGCAACGTCGAACTCGAAGTTGTCAAGGTTCTGCGCCACCTCGACGTCTGCAAAGCCTCGCTGCTGGATTTCCGCTTCGATTTTCGACAGACGGCCATCCGCGCGGTAGACGCTGGCCCGCAGGTCGTTTGTGGGATCGCGAGTGAAGCTGGCGGCGTTCCTTGTTGCAGCCAATGTCTTCAAACCCTTTGCCGTGACATGCAGGCCGATCTGACCGAGCCCGTTGCGCCAGACCGTGGAGCGCAGCACTTCAGTACCAAGCTCCTCGAGCAGTGCGTCTTCTCGCGCCAGCAACGCGGCACGCAAGGCAGCCGAGTGCTTGTCCGGGGACTGCAAGGGCACGTCGAGCCCCAGGTCCATCATCACGCGCACGTACTTGCGCGCGGCAGCCTCCCTTTCGAGTGCAGTGATTTCTTTCGTGTCGTGTGAAGCGGCTTGTGCCGCGTTGAAGGTGGCCAGGACAGCGCCAATGACAAGCGCGCCGATGCGCGCGGGACTACTCAGGCCGTTTCTCATGCGAGTTCCCTCTTGTTGGTGCGGGGCGCACTCTACCAACGGTTGCTATCCATGCGCCTCCCTACTTAGGTATGGGTACGGAACCGCATTCGCGAAGGTTCAATCGCGGCATGCGGACGAACCACTTCACAGCCTTCCTCGTCATAGCCCTTGTTGTTTCCTGCGGCGGTGGCTCGGACTCTTCCGACGACAGCGCAGCTGCCGCCTCCGCCTGCTGCAAGCCTGCGGCCCAAGCGGCGCAAGCAGCAACCGGCACGCAACCTGCCGAGCTCGATGGGCTCTTCACCTGGGCCCAGGCTCGCTTTCCCTCGCTCTTTCCTGGCAACCCCGGGACTGCAAGCGGCCCCGAGTACGACCTGCGCTACTACCCGTCGTCGCAATTGGCGCTGGCAACTCGCAATGGCGGCGTGTACGTCATGGGCACGGTCACCAATAACCAGCCGATCTTTGTCGGGTGGCGGTCCAGCTTCCCGCCCATGTCTCCCATGTGGTACAGGCCCGTCTTTTATGACGCGGACTCGAGCGTTTCAGGGTTCACCGTGATCCGCGACGCGAATACGCTGCGCACGTTCTGGCGACAGCTGGCACCGTCGGCGCCGCCGGACATCAACTTCTCCGACGACATGCTCGTTGCACTCATGGGTCGGAACAGCCGCGGCTGCGGCGCGGCCGTGGACCGTGTGGAAATCGTCGGCGGCGTGATGCGCGTGAGTTATGTGGATGGCGGGGCGAACCTTTGCCCGAACGGCTTTTATTCCCCCGCACAGGTTGTTGCGGTGCCAAGGTTCGAAGGGCGCGTCGAGTTCGTACGCGTCACTGAAGTCGACTGGCAGCAGATCCTGCGCAACCCCACGGGCACGTGGGGTCCCGAGTTCCGCACGATGGTGATCTCCGACACGAAGCAGTGGGAAGCCGTTTGGGCCGAGCGGCACGCCGCGTATGCGCCGATGCCGCCGGTGCCTTCGATCGACTTCGCGAGGCGCATGGTGGTCACGGTGCATCTGGGCCAGGCGAGCTGGAGTTGCAGCGCCCCGGCGATACCGAAGATCGTCGAAAGCGAAAGTGCCCTCACCGTGTACTACCGCGAGTCGCCTCCCATGGGTGGCGGCTGCCCCGGGGTCTACGTCGACCGCACCGTGTTCGCGACGATCCCACGCACGACAAAACCCGTCCGCTTTGTAGCGGCTTGACACCCTGAGGGAGGAAACCATGGCATTGCGCCAGGAATGCGCGCGCACTCGCGCGCTTGTCGTCTTGATCGAACTGCTGGTGTTTGCGCTGCTGTGGGTTGCAGCTCCGGCTGTGTACGCCGAAGGCTATGTACCGGCGAAGTTCACCGAATGCCCGGGCCGTGGTTACCAGCTCGGGCAGTTCATCGAAACCGCCGCGTGTACCGAGGTGCAGACCTGCACGAAGGCGGGTGGCAACGGCACCATCTTCGCCGGCGGCCTGAACGGCAGCGGCAATCACTACTGCGTCAACAGCGCGGGCACCGGCTTGCTGCAGATGCCTTGGGTGAGCTACGGCTGGCCCGGGCCGCCGCAGTGCCCGGCGAACTCCACGATGGAGGTCGACCCGCTCAGTCGCTCGAAGGCGACGTGCCGCTGCGCTGAGGGCTTCGATGCGGTCGGCGATCAATGCGAACCGCGAACGCCCATCCTCATCGAGCTGATCGGCCGCAGCCGCACCAAGGCGTTGCCCGCAGGCCCCGCGCTGCCCATCGTTGCACGCGTCACGCGCGACGGGCAGCCGTACCTGCGCGCGGGCAACGAGATCGACATTCGGCTCAATGGCAAGCAGGTGGCGGCGGACTGGGGGCCGGAGCTGCGCTTCACGTACGTGCCGGGCAACGTGCGCGCGGAAGACACGCTCACGGCCGTGTGCACCTTCTGCAGCAACACCGCGGTGAAGGTGGTGGTGGTGGAGCCGTGCGAGGTGTGCGAGAGCGTGGGCAACCCGATCCGCGGCAACGGCGAGAAGGTGCAGGCCGAGACGGACTTCACTGATGGCTCGCCGCATGGGCTGGACTTCGTGCGGCACTACGGCAGCCAGCGCAGCTACCAGGACGGGCTGGGGACACGCTGGTCGCACAACTGGGCAGCCACTCTGGTGGTTGCGGGCGATGAGGCTCGTGTGGTGCTGGGCACCGGCGAGACGGTGCTCTTCACGCGCAGTGGCTCCGGCCAACCGTGGGCCTCGGACGACCGGCGCGACCAGCTGGCGCCAACCGCAAACGGCGCGGTCCTGATTCGCCAGCACGACGAGAGCCGCTGGGAGTTCGACGCGAACGGGCGGCTGCAGTCCATCAGCGCGCGCAACGGCTGGCGTTACGTGATGACGCGCGACGCTGCGGGCCAGTTGACGCGCGTGACCAATGCGTTCCAGCGCAGCCTGGGCTTCGAGTACGCGAACGGGCGGTTGATGCGCGTGACGCTGCCGGACGGGCAGGTTGTGAGCTTCACCCACGCCGGCGAGTTAACCAGTGCGACGGGTCCGGGCTCCGGCACGCGGCAGTATCACTACGAGAACCCTGCGCTCCCGACCGCCCTCACCGGCATCAGTGACGAGCGCGGCGTGCGAGTTGCGACCTTCACCTTCGACAGCACGGGGCGCGCAGTCGGCACCGAGCACGCGGGCGGCGCGGACAAGTTCAGCGTGGCGTACCAGCAGCCGGCGCGTGCGGCGACCATCACACGCGGAGCAGTCGACCCCAGCCTGTTCCTTTCCGTCGCGGACATCAAAGACCCTGCGGATGGCACGCAACGGCGGACATGGACCGGTGGTGACGGCCAGGTGCGGATGGTGGGCAGCAGCAGCCCGGCAGGCGGCCTCGGCTATTCCAGCCGGTCCGCCGAAGCCCTGCCCCTTGTCGAAACCGACTTCATGGGCGTGCAGACCACATACACATGGGACGCCGCGCGTCAGCTCAAGACCTCGATCACCGAAGCGGCGAACACGCCGCAGGCACGCACGACGCAGATCCAGTGGCACCCCACCTTCCGCCTGCCCGTGCTCGTCACGCAGCCGGGACGCACGACGGCCTACCAGTACGACGCGCTGGGCAACAAGCTCGCGGAGACGATCACGGATACCGCGACTGGCGAGGTTCGCACTTGGCGTTGGGAGTACGGCCCGAACAACCTGCCCACGAGCATGCGCGACCCGCGTGGTGGTGTCTGGCGCTACGCGTATGACTCGGCGGGTAACAAGACCAGCGTCACGGATCCGCTGGGCGCCACAACGCGATTTGTATTCGACGCCGCCGGGCGCGTGCTCTCGCAGGTGGAGCCGAACGGGCTCGGGACAACGAACACGTTCGACTCGCGAGGCCACCTGCTCACGCAGACGCGTGCGGGGGACACCAGCCGCTACACGTACACCGCTTCGGGCCAGCTCGCGAGCGCCGAGCTCCCGACCGGCCTTTCCGTTTCCTATTCGTACGATGCAGCAGGTCGGCTGGTGGGTGCGGCGGACAACCGGGGCGCAACCATCACCTATACCTTGAGCCCCGGTGGGCACCGCATCCGCGAAGAGGTGAAGGACTCGGCCGGCAACATCGCGCTGGTTACTGGCCGCGCTATCGACACGCTCAACCGCGTGGCGGCCATTCAAGGCGCAAGCGGCGCGAGCACCCAGCTCTCGTACGACAGCAATGGCGAGTTGGTCGCAGAAACCGACCCGCTGAACCAGACCACACGTCACACGCTCGATCCGCTGCGCCGCCCCGTCGCGACCACCTTCGCCGACAACGCGAGTGTCGCGCAGGCCTGGACGCCGCTGGACCAGCTGGCAGAGGTATCGGACGCCAAGCAGGTGAAGACCGCCTACTCCGTCAATGCGTTCGGCGAGACGGTGCGCGAGAGCTCACCCGATATCGGCACCCTCACCTTCAAGCGCGACGCCAACGGTGGCGTCATCGAGACCACCGACGCGAAGGGCCAGGTCACCCGCATCACGCGCGATGCGCTGGGCCGGCCGGTTTCGATCCGCTACCACGCGGGCAGCGTCACGACCTTCACCTACGACAGCGCGGGGTACGTCCTGAAGATCGAGGACAGCTCCGGCAGCACCACCTTCACGCGTGACCTGGAGGGCCGCGTGCTCACCAAGACGGTGGTGATCAACGACAACCCCTCCAACCCGACCCGTTTCACCATCACCTATGGGTACACGCGCGGGGAGCTCACGAGCATTACCTACGCGTCAGGGCTCAAGGTGTTCTACCGCCGCAGCCTCGGGCAGATCACGGGCATCGACGTACTGGAGCCCGGGAAGAACAAGGCGACGGTTGCGTTCGTCAGCAACCTCGTTCATACACCGCTCGGACAGCCCAAGAGCTGGACATGGAGCAACCGCGACAGCGCTAGCCGCACCTTCGATGCGGACGGGCGCATGGTGTCGAACGAGTTCGCGCGGTACTCCTATGATGCGGCCGGCAGAATGGTCGGCATCACCCAGGACCTGTGGGCGACGCGCACCGTCGTGAGCGGTACGACGACCACGACGGAGTTGTACAAGGCGCCGATTGCGTGGAAGGCCGGCTACGACAACCGCAATCGGCTCACGTCCTTCGAGCGCGATGGGGCGAAGAGCGCTTACACGTATGACGCCAACTCGAACCGGCTCACTTCCGTGGAGACGCAAGGCAGCGATGTCGACCTCGAAGGCACCTTCGACCAGCCGAACCTCGCGCAAGCCGCCAACCAGTCCCTGAAGATCGACGCGAGCAGCAACCGCCTTCTCGGCTTCACGCAAACGCTGACTCGCACGCAGAGCGGACAGCCCGTCTCGACAACGAGCAGCACGGTCAACTACGCCGTGGACGAGAACGGGGCAATGGTGAGTGACGGGTTGCGGACGTTCGAGTACGACGACTCGAACCGGCTCGCGAAGGTGAAGGTCGTCAAGGACGGCGAGGCAGCGAGCGTACGGTACCTGCACAACGCGCTGGGCGCGCGGGTGTTCAAGAGCGAGCCGGAGGTCGAGCAGACCCTTCCCAACGAATCAGAGCTGGGCAACAGCTTCACCAACTGGCTTCGCAAGAACTTCGGCTGGCTGTTTGCGCAAGGGAAGAACAAGGCGAGTCTCGGGCAGGCGTTCGTGTACGGGGACGGCGAGATTCCCGCGTGGGCGCTGCTGGGTGAGTACGAGAACGGTACGGCCAACAGCAAGGGGCCTGCCGAGTACGTTTGGCTCCCGATTGCGGGCGGCTCGGCGATTCCAGTTGGTATGCACCGCGACGGAAAGCTGCACGTGTTGCATACGGACCACCTCGGAACACCCCGCTTTGTGACTGACGGCGCAAAGCAGGTTGTCTGGCAATGGCCCTACTCGGCCTTTGGTACGTCACCCCGCACAGGCGTGCTTTCGACAACAACATCGAACGGTTCGACTCGGCTCAAGGTGACGAAACCAGTGGTCGAGGTGAACGTGGGTCAGAGCGGGCAGTACGCGGACCCCGAAAGCAAACTGGACCAGAACTATGCTCGTTCGTACTGCGCCGCATGCGGACGATATGCGCAGCCCGACCCTCTGGGACTCGAGCCGGGCTCCAACAGGTACACCTATGGTGACCTGGACCCGCTTCGCGTCGTAGACCCGTACGGCGAATCGGGGACGCTGGCCTTCTGCTTCGGTGGCCCTGCCGCGTGCGCGATGGGCGTCGCCGCCACCGCAGTCGGCGTCTACATGGCGTCGTCCGCCAAAGACAAGGCAAGAGCAAGGCCAGCTCCTGCATCGAAGGATTGCTGCACGACCTGGAAGAGGCTTTACAGCCACAATCCCAAACACAAGGCAAAAGGCAGATGGGAAGGCCGCACTTGGATTGCGCCCGGCCCGGATCCCGTCCTTGCCGCCCAGGCACTACAGACTGCTGTTCCAGTTAACGGGGACCCGACAGTCCTCGTCGGCTACATCGGCGATATCGTGATCCAGTTTCACATGCATTACCAGGATGATGCGAACTGCGAGCGGGTCTATCATGGCTTCATCATTTCAGACCAACCCGTTCCCCCGCAGCAACGAGTCAGCAACACTGCAAAGAGCAACAACTTCCCAGGAACAGACAAGTGGCCTTGGCGTTGAGAACCCATGAACTGATCGTCGTTGCCTTTGAGATGAGCAGCGCAAACTTGCTGTTCACAGTGAACCTTTGGGAGTCGGTCGCCCAGACCCTGTTCCGACGCAGCGCCGGCCCGTGGTCGCCTGAGCTGGCCTACCTCGAAGGCAGCATCGAAGTGAACCTACCGGGGTCACCCATGCAGTTGCAGTTGATCTCGGGTAGCGATGCGCCCCCTTTGCACATCCTGCTCCCTTCACTCGAGCGAAGAGTCATGGAAGCCCAGGAACTGCCATTTGGCGCCAGTCGAGGGAAAGTCTCAAATCGGATCAGCGAGCTGTGGAAGAAGCTCGGTGAATCGCATCAGGCATCTGAACGAGCACCTGAGCTCGATGCTCTCCAGAATTGCTCGCTAGCTGAAAGTGCGAGCAGCCGCTTGTGCTACTACAAGGCCGGGGACGAACATTTGCTTGAGATTGCGACGAACGCGCATCCCTTCGGCGTCGTGTTGGAGGTCGTGCCGCCTGACGAATTCGCGACAGCAATTCGGGAGGCCTACCAGATGCTTTCAAGTCGAGTCTTGTTTGAGGTCGAGCGAACCCCATAACCCGCTAAGGGGCGATTACCATCACCCCCATGGTCCTCCTCGAATTCGCCATGACGCCCACCGCCAAGGGCGCCTCCTTCACCCCCTACGTCGCCCGCATCCTCGACGTCATCGACCGCAGCGGCGTGGCCTACCAGCTCACGCCCATGGGCACCATCCTCGAAGGCAGCTTCGACGAAGTGATGAAGGTGGTGGGCGACTGCTACCGCGCCCTCGAGCCCGACTGCCCGCGCATCGGCATGAACCTGAAGATGGACTACCGCGCCGGCAACGAGTCGCGCCTCAAGAGCAAGGTGGACTCCGTGGAGAAAGAGCTCGGTCGCAAGCTCCGGACTTGAAGTGCCCGCGCGGCTTGCTACAGTTCGCGCTTTACCCCCACACAAAGAGGCCACACCATGCCCAAAGGCGAACAACGGAGCAACAAGATGGCCAAGAAGCCGAAGAAGGACAACTCCCCGCCCAAGGAGTCCACTTCGGACCGCCCCACGCCCCCGATGACGACGGTCATGCCCAAGGGCAAGCTGAAGAACAAGGGTTGAGGGCCAGCTACGGCTGGTTCAATTACGAACCGGCACCGCACCGCATCACAAGGCCCGCCACGGGCCAGCGCCTCACCATCGCGCCGTCAAACGGCAGTGAAGAGGCCTTCGACGTCACGTATGCGGACGCCGATTTCCAATGCCCGCTGCGCATCGTCGTCGTCCGGCGCGAGCACTACCTGCCGTTCCGCACGCTGGAGTACCCGGCGTGGTTCTCGGAGCCGCGGCATTACGGCCACTGGCGGCGCGTCGATGAATTCCTCGTCGACGCGCTCCTGTGCTGGCCGGTGATGGCCGGCGAACCCGCGGCCACGGGGCTGACGATCATTGGAGGCTGGCGAAGCGGCAAGTGGCAGCCGCATCTGAAGCGCGGCTTCAGGGGCGGCTGGGCGGCCACGCAGGCAACCAAAGAGCGCCCTTACACGGTCGCGGAGCCCGCACTCATCCCGCTCGACTTGCCGATGCCGCCGCAGTGGCGCGTGGTCGATGTCGATTGGCCGCGAACCGAAGCGCGGCTCGAGTCCGTGCGGCACGAGAACGGCGTAGCCATCCTGCCGCGCGGCGAGCGAGTGTCGGGATTCCAGGGCCGCGTGCCCTTCCTCGCGCGCGAGGACGGCGCGGCCTTCATCTTCTTCTCGAAGCTGGAGCCGCAGACGTATCGCGACGGCGAGCCCGAGACGCACCTGCACTACACGTACGTCGACGAGGATTTCTTCTTCACGTTCGCGAGCGCGCCGCGCTGGTCCCTGTCGCTGGGCCTCGATTCCGATTACGGCTACCGCGTGACGCCACCGCCACGCGAGGTGTGGCCGGCGGACATGTACGGGAACCTGCAGCCCTGGGACGCAGCGGTCCGGGGCTTCTCCTGGCTGGGCTATCGCGCGTGGCGCCGCGTGTACGACACGCTGCACGATGCGTGGCCCGCGTGGGGGCCGACGCCGCGGCCGGTGAAGGTGGGGCCGGAGGTGAACCTGCCGGCCCATTACGGCCGCATCGGCTACATCGGCAATTACGGGCCGGGCACGAGCCACGGCTATACGGCCGGCATGCCCGACTCGGGCTACACGGCCTGGTACCTCTAGAAGTCCGCCTGGGCTTCCATCGCGACGGCCCACGCGCCCCAGGCTTCGTCGGTGGCACGGCGCGCGGCCATCCAGTCGAGGAATTCCTTGGTGTCGGTGGGCTTCAGGCCGTTCTGCTCGCGCTCGATCGCGGCACGCGCGGTGCTGAAGCGGGCGTAGGCGGCCTCTTCGACCTCGTCGCGCTTGAGGGCGGCCGCTTCGGCGGCGACGACGTTGGCAGCGGCGCGCGCGGGCGTCATGCCGGCACCCCGATCCACTGGTTGCCTTCGGCGCGCGCGTAGTTCGCGGCGGAGAGGTGGTCGCGGAAGAGGCGCGTCAGGCGCAGCACGCGGTCGGTGGTTGCGCTGCCGCTGCCGGAGCGGATGGAGACCGAGGCGGCGATCCAGCCGTTGTCCAGCAAGCGCGTGAGCGGGGAGATGAGGTACTTGCCCACGGTGTGCGGGCTGTGTTGGTTGTGATGCATCTGGTTCTTATTTTCCGTTGCTGCCTGCGAACTGCGCAGGGCTTCGCGCCGCGGCGTCCTTGAGCATGAGGTCGAGGACCGAGTCGACGCCGTGGCCGGAGCGTTGCCCCGGCGGCTGGGTCGATTCGGCGTCGATGGCTTTCGCCTCGACGATGACGGTCTCGACGACGTCAGGGCCACGGCCCTTCAGGTGGGGATGGGATTGCATTGGGGGGCTCCGCGAGGTGCATGACTGAGACCTGTGGGAGCGCTGCCAACGCTTCTGCCGACTCGAGGCACTAGGGGAGCCGGCCAGGGAAAGTGCTTCCAGTCTACTCCCGCGGTGCGCGCTTGTGGACAGGGAGGTGTGTAACGCTTCAGGCGATCGGCAGGATGTTGGACGCCTGCGGGCCCTTCTGGCCGTCGGTCACGTCGAACTGCACGCGCATGTTCTCGGTCAGCGTCTTGTAGCCGCTGGTGCCCTGGATCTCGCGGAAGTGCGCGAACAGGTCCTTGCCGCCGCCGTCGGGCGTGATGAAGCCGTAGCCCTTGCTCTCGTTGAACCATTTGACCGTGCCGGTCTGTACGGGGTTGCTCATAGTTGAATCTCCAAAAGGGAAGTTGCCGGGGCCAGAAATCAGCCACGGTGCGAACGGCAAGATGTGGATCGGGAGTTTCGACTACGAGCCGCCCGTAGGGCAGGCAGCGTCGAGGAGGAGAGACCTAATGGACTGGTCTGTGACGTCAGCAGGTATGCATCATACGCTGTTGTTGTGGTTCGTGCTTGCGCGCGCCAACGACGAGCTATGTGTGGCGCTCGCGTGAGTCAGCCGGTGCCTCTGCACGTTCGTTCATTCCATAGTCGCGCAACACGGCCGCGACTCGCAACCGGTAGTCGTCGAAAGCCGTCTCGCGCCCGAAGGCCTGCGTCCTGCGGTGTGCCTCGACATTGCGCCAGCGCGCCACCGCCTCTTCGTCGCGCCAGAAGCTCAGCGACAGCAGCTTGCCCGGCGTTGTGAGGCTCTGGAAGCGCTCGACCGAGATGAAGCCGTCCATCTTCTCCAGTTGCGGGCGCAACGCCGCGGCTGCGTCCAGGTAAGCCTGCTGCTGGCCCTCGCGGGGCACCACTTCGAAGATCACTGCGATCATTTGCCAACCTCCACTTGTTCGCAGAACGTGCGCTCCTCGCGCAGGATGAAGCGCAACCGCTGCGCCATCCCGAAATTCTCGCGGCCTTCGGGGTCGGCCTTCAAGCGGGCGCGGTAAGCCTCGTAGTCGGCCAGGCTGTCGAAGCCGATCAGCCCCCAAGCGATGTCGCTGGTGCCTTCGTGCGGCAGGAAGTAGCCCAGCAGCCGCCCGCCGCAGCGGGGGATGATGCGGCACCAGTTCCCGGCATAGGCCTTGAAGGCTTCGCGCTGGAAGGGGTCGATCTGGTAGCGGATGAAGCAGGTGATGGTCATGGCGGCCATCTTGCTGCCGGCGTGGCACTCGATGCTTCGTTGCGCAGCGAAGTGTTTGCCGCCCGGCTTTGGCACACTCGCATCATGAACACCAACCAGATCGCGCATGTGGCCGCCCTCATCGGCGAGCCGGCGCGCACGGCGATGCTGGTGGCGCTGATGGATGGGCGCGCGCTGACGGCGAATGAGCTGGCAGCCGCCGCGAATATTGGCGCGGCTACCGCAAGCCGGCATCTCGGTTTGCTGGTGGAAGCCGGCCTGCTGCGCATGGAAGCCCAGGGCAGGCATCGCTATCACCGGCTGGCCTCTCACGACGTGGCGCGCGTGCTCGAAGGCATCATGCAGCTCGGCACGCAAAAGCCGCGCCCCGTGGCAACCGGCCCGCGCGACGCGAGCATGCGGCTCGCGCGCACGTGCTACGACCATCTCGCCGGCCGCATCGCGGTGGCGATGGCGCAGAAGCTGGTGGATGACGGCGCCGTGGTCATCGAGGACGACACGGCGCAAGTCACCGACGGCGCCGCGAAGGTGCTCACGCCACTCGGCATCACGCGCGACATGCTGCAAGCCGACGGCGGCGCGCGTCGTCCCGCGTGCCGCCCGTGCCTGGACTGGGGCGAGCGGCGCATGCACCTGGCCGGGCGCTTTGGCGCGCTCATGTGCTCGCACTGCATCGAACAAGGCTGGCTCGCTCGCAAGCCGAAGTCGCGTGCGCTCGACCTCACGCCCGCCGGCGCGAAGGCGCTGCGCAACTGGATGGGGCTGCAGCGCTGGGGCGACGTCGCCGGTCAGTGAATGAACGGCACGAGCCGCGGCACGCGCTTGCTGTACTCGTCGTAGTCGGGCCCGAGCTCCTCGCGCAGGAAGCGTTCTTCGTGGCGCGCCTTGATGCTCATGAACACCGCGTACAGGACCGCCAGCGCGATCGCGAGCGGCCGCGCGCGCACTGCCGCCCACGCGAAGCCCGCGAGGATGGAGCCCGTGTAGATCGGGTGGCGCACGATGGCGTACGGGCCCGTGTCCACGACACGGTGACCTTCCTTGCGCGCGACGCCCGCCGACCACAGCGCGCCGAGGTGGATGCGCGCCCACCAGCAGAACGCGAACGCCGCCGCGCACACCGCGACCAGCAGCCAGTCGATGACGGGCATCTCGGCCCACAACCGTTCGTGCGTCCACGGCCAGGCCCATCCCGCAAGCACCAATGCGAGCCCCGCCGCAGCACCCGCGCCATAGAGCGGCCGCAATGGACCGGGCGCCATGCTGCCCACCGTCTGCCCCGCCCACGCAGCCGCAACCACCCAGCTGAGCACGAACAGGCCGCACAGGATCATCACCGCGTCGGATGCAGGCATCGCGAGTCTCCTCAATCACTCCACAGCGGCCGCAACGCCTGCGCCGCACGCTTGCCGTGCGAACGCGCCACCTCATCCAGCGTGAGCCTGGGGCGCAGCCGCCGCGCCAGCGACAACGCGGCGCGCGCATCGTCGCCCTTGCCCATCGCGGCAAGCAGCGTGGCTTCGAGCACGCGCGTCAGGTACAGCTGCGGGTCGCGGCGGCTCGCGGCCCGGGCTTCTTGCAATGCCTCTTCCAGCTGGCCGCTGCGCAGCAGGAAGCCGCCCACCAGCCACGACCAGAACCCCAGGCGCCGGTCGCGCGGGCTGATGCGCATCGCATGGCGCATCCTCGCGAGCCCCTCGTCCGTCTCGCCCAGCACGCACAACGACGCGCCGTACGCGACGTGCGCCTGCACGTTGCTCGGGTCGAGCTCGAGCGCCCGCTGCAGCAGGTCCATGCCGCGCTCGCGCTCGCCGAGGTCGCACATCGTGCAGCCCGAGTAACCCAGCACCTCGGGGCTTCCGGGGTCGTGCGCCACCGCCAGCTCGGCCCAATCGATCGTCTGGCGCGTGACTTCATCCGTCGCGTCGATCAGCGCGACGTTGCAGGCGATGGCCGTGAACAGCGCATGCAGGCTGCGGGCCAGCGCGAACTCCTCGTCGATCTCGACCGCCTTGCGCGTTTCCGCGCGCGCCAGCGCCATGGGCTCCTCGTTCCAGCCACCCTGCGCGATGGCGGCCACGCCGCTGCGGTAATGCGCCCAGGCATCGAGGTTGTCCGGGCGGCGGCGACGGATGGCGGCGAGCTCGGCACGGTCCAGCTCGGGCTCCAGTTCCATCAGCACGCGCCGCGCGATCCCCTCCTGCAGGTCGGCCGCATCGTCGTCGCGCGCGGCTTCGAAGCGGCCGTCCCACAGGACCACGCCGGTGCTGCCGTCGATGAGGCGCGCCGTCACCTTCAGCAGCGTGTCGCCGCGCAAGCTGCCTTCGACGAGGTAGCGCGCACCCAGCTGCTGTGCCACCTCCGGCAGCGAGGCACCGGGGCGGTAAAGGAACGACGAGGCACGCGAGATCACGAGCAGCCCGGGCCTGCGCGCGAGCAAGGCCACAAGGTCTTCCGCCAGGCCGTCGGCCACCAGCCGCAGCCGCGGGTCGGCGTCCAGCACGTCCAGGCGCAGCACGGCGACCGTGGGCTTGTCCTCGGCCGCCATCGGCGCCGGCGCGGCCGCAGCCGCGGGGCCGTCCTGCAGCGGCAACGTGAACCGGTAACCCTGGCCCGAGATCGTGGCCACGGCAGCGGCACCCAGCAGCTTGCGCAGGGCGGACACCTGGACGGTGAGGTTGTTCTCCTCCACCACGGTGCCGGGCCACACCCTGTCCATCAGCTCGGCCTTGGTGACTACGCGCTCGTGCCGCTCCACCAGGCATTGCAGCAGGTCGAAGGCGCGGCCTCCCAGCGGGACCGCCTCCGCGCCGCGGAACAGTTGCCGCTGATGCGGCCTCAATTCGAATTCGCCGAACCGGTAGTTGCGTTCCATGCGCCTGTGCCCCAGCAGGTCCGCCGCAGTCTGCGCGAGTTAGGAATTTTTAGCAAACGTTCAGGCGCGGTTTCAGGACATTTGGCGGACCGGCGGCCAGACTGCTCCCATCGACACCCGCACCAACCCGGAGACCGCCATGACCTACCTGATCGCTCACCCTGCCATCGCGCTGCACAACTTCATCGCGGCAGTGGCACGCGCTTCCCGCACACCGGCGCAGCCCGCCGTCTACGACATCGCGGCGCGCGAAGTCCAGGAGATCCGCCGCGCTGCCGGCCGCACCGTGCGCTGCACAGCGGGGAGCGTGTGGCTGACCCAGGACGCTTCGCAAGACGACATCGTGCTGGAAGCCGGCCAGTCCTGGCGCTGCACGGGCCGCAGCCGCGTGCTGGCGCAAGGCCTCGGCGGCGCGCGCGTCGTGGTTTGCTGAATGCGGCGCGAAGACGTATCGTCACCCACCCTGCAACCGAAAGGAGCCCGACAGTGACCACTCCCGCGACGAACCCCAACAAGGCCCTCTGGGAAAAGGGCGACTTCACCCAGGTCGCCGCGTCGATGCGCGAGAGCGGCGAGGCACTCGTGCGTGCAATCGGCGTATCGCCGGGTCTGAAGGTACTGGACCTCGGCTGCGGCGACGGCACCACCGCCCTGCCCTCCGCGCAGCTCGGCGCCGACGTGCTCGGCGTCGACATCGCACGCAACCTCGTCGAAGCCGGCAATCGCCGCGCCGCGGCGGCGGGCCTGAAGAACCTGCGCTTCCAGGAGGGCGACGCCAGCGACCTCTCGCCGCTGGAAAACGGCAGCTTCGACCTCGTCGTGAGCATCTTCGGCGCGATGTTCGCGCCCAAGCCCTTCGACGTCGCGCGCGAGATGGTGCGCGTCACGCGCCGCGGCGGGCGCATCGTGATGGGCAACTGGATCCCCGGCGACCCGACGCTCGTCGCGCAGATCCTCAAGATCAGCGCGGCCTACACCCCGCCGCCGCCCGAAGGCTTCATCAGCCCGGTGACCTGGGGCGTGGAAGCGAACGTGAAGGAGCGCTTCGGCGCAGCCGGCGTGGCGGAAGGCGACATCCGGTGCGAGCGCGACACGTACACCTTCCATTTCGCGGGTACGCCGCCGCAGTTCGTCGACACGTTCCGCCGCTTCTACGGCCCCACCATGAACGCCTTCGACGCTGCCGAGAAGAACGGCAAGGCGGACGCGCTGCGCCAGGAACTGGAGGCGCTCTTCACTGCCCAGAACCAATCCACCGAAGCAGGGCGCACGAAGATACCGGCGACGTTCCTGCGGGTGACGGTCAGCGTGCGGTGACGCGCAAGGGGTAGGCTCGCGCCCGCCGTCACGGTATAAACCTGCCCATCCAACATGGAGGGCGCGCATGACCGGTCCGGTCAAGTGGGTGGTGCAGGTGAACAGCGGCGCGGTGCGCTACGCCAACGGCACGCAGCCGGGCGACTCGTCGTTCCAGGATTCGCTCAAGGTGCTGCGCGACAAGCGCCGCGCGCTCGGGCTGGCCAAGCCGGTGGGCGTGATCGCGGCGATGGCGGTGCTCGCGGCGCTGGCGTTGAAGTGGCCGCTATGGATCGTCGGGCTGATGGTGGTGGCGGGCGGCGCGGCCACGTGGTTCGCGCACGAGCACGACCTCGCGCGACGCACGGCGGTGATGCAGTACGAGCTGGACCGCAACGTCAGGGACGCGTACGCGCGGCTCGTCACGGCGGCCAAGGCGATCGCGGCCTGCAATGGGCTCTGGCAGCTGGTGCCGGCCACCATCGGCGGCGGCAAGGAGCGCGCGGGCTTGTCGATGCACTTCAGCGCGCCGGAGTTCCTGGTCACCAACGTGGACAGCTTCTCGATCGCTTGGAGCGGCCACACGATGCACTTCTTCCCCGACCGCGTGCTGGTCTACGAAGCCGCCAACGCGCACGCCATCAGCTACCGGCAGCTCACGGCGGTGTGCCGCACGATCCAGGTGGCGGAGGAGAACACGCCTCCGGACGACGCGAAGGTGGTGGGGCAGAAGTGGCGCCACGCCAACCCGGACGGCACGCGCGACACCAACCACCCTGTCAACCGCGAGCTCCCGCTTTGCGAATACGGCGAGATCGAGTTCAAGGCCACGGACGGGTTGCACGAGACGCTGCAGTGCTCGCGCCTCGGCGCGGCGCACGAATTCGCGCATGCGCTGCGCACGGTGGCGAGCCTCGTGCCGGACAGCGCGTAGCCAGCGGCCTTGCTACTGCGGCGGCTGCATCATCCCGCCGCTCACCATCCAGCTGGTGCCGAACCTGTCGGTGAGCATGCCGAAGGTCTTCGCCCAGAACGTGGGGCCCATCGGCATGACGACCGTGCCGCCCTCTTTGAGCGCATCGAACGCCTTCTGCGCGGGCGCCTCGGTGTCGTACCAGAGTGAGAGCGCGAAGCCGCCCATGGGCTTGTGCTGGCCCGCCGGCGAGTCGCTCGCCATCAGGTTGCGGCCATCGAGCAGCAGGCTCGCGTGCATGATGCGGTCCTCCGAATCCGCCGGGCACTGGTGCGGTGCCGGCGACTCGCTGTACTTCATCATGGCGGTGATCTTGCCGCCGGTGACGCGCTCGTAGAAGCGCATGGCCTCCGCGCAGTTGCCGTCGAAGAAGAGGTAGCTGTCGAGCATGGGCATGTGGGTTCTCCTTGGGTTGTGCATTTCCACGACGGACGGCACCGGGCGGTTTCGACATGCAGCGGATCAGGGAAAACCCGGCCTCGCCACAAAGGATCGGACAATGCCCGCCATGAACCAAACGAAGCGCATCGGTTTCATCGGGCTGGGCTCCATGGGTGCGGGCATGGCGCATTGCCTGCTGCGCAAAGGGCACGCGCTGCGCGTGTACGCGCGGCGTGCGGATGTCGCGAAGCCCTTCGCGGATGCAGGGGCGCAGGTCGCCGGTTCGCCGGCCGCGCTAGGCGGCGATTGCGACCTCGTCTTCCTGTGTGTCTCCGACGCGCCCGCGGTCGAGGAGGTGCTGTTCGGCGCGCAAGGCCTCACCGGCACGCTCGCGAGCGGCGGCGTGGTGGTGGACACCAGCACCATCGCCGCCACGGACGCGCGCCGATTCGGCGAGCGGCTGGCGGCCAAGGGCATCACGCTGCTCGACGCGCCTGTCAGCGGCGGCCAGCAGGGCGCGCGCGACGGCACGCTCGGCTGCATGGTCGGCGGCCCGAAGGACGTCGTGGACGCGTGCCGCGAAGTGATGGGCGCGTTCTGCAAGACGATCACGCACGTGGGCGAGCTGGGCGCGGGCCAGACCGTGAAGGCCTGCAACCAGGTGGCCGTGTCCGCGTGCCTGCTCGGCGTTGTGGACGCGATCGCGCTCGCGCGTGCACAAGGCATCGACCCCGCGTTGATGCGTGACGTGCTGCTCACCGGCAGCGGCCGCAGCGTGGCGCTGGAGAGGCAAGCGCAACGCATCATCGACGGCGACTTCAAGCCGGGCTTCCGCGCAAGCCTGATGCGCAAGGACCTGCGCATCGCGCTCGAAGCGGCGAAGGCGACCGGCACGGTGCTCAACGCCACGCCCGTCGTGGAAAAGCTGCTCGACGACCTTTGCCGCAACGGCGGCGAGGACGCCGACTGGATCGCGATCGCCCGGCGGCGGTGAAGCTCCAGGGGCTATGCTCCAGGTTCTTTCCATCCAACGCAGTTGAAAAAATCATGATCGGTTTCCAGGTCAGGAAGCGCCAGCGCAAGGTCAGCGACAAGTTCGTGGCCGCGTTCGCCGAGATCCCCGTCGCCAACGTCAGCGATTGCATGTGGCGCATGACCGCGGGCGGCCCGCGCCTGCGGCCGATGCACGACGGCAGCCGCATGGGCGGCGCGGCGATCACGGTGAAGACGCGCCCCGGCGACAACCTGATGATCCACAAGGCGCTCGACGTCGCCGAGCCGGGCGACGTGGTCGTGGTGGACGGCGGCGGCGACCTCACGACGGCGCTGATCGGCGAGCTGATGTCCACTTACGCGATGTCGCGCAAGCTGGGCGGGCTCGTCATCAACGGCGCGATCCGCGACGTCGACATCATCCGCGCCGCGAGCTTCCCGGTGTACGCAGCGGGTGTCACGCACCGCGGCCCGTACAAGGACGGCCCCGGCGAGATCAACGTGCCGATCGCCATCGACGGCATGGTCATCGAGCCCGGCGACCTCATCATTGGCGACGCGGACGGTTTCCTCTGCGTCCCGTTCGCCGAGTGCGAGACCGTCCTCGCCGCCTCGCAGAAGAAGCTGGCGGCCGAACAGCAGACCTTGAAGAACATCGCCGCCGGCACGCACGACACCTCGTGGGTGGACGAGCGCCTGAAGCAGCTGGGCTGCGACCCGGCCGCCCGATAGCCAGCGCTGCGGCGCGAGGGCATGATGGCGGCATGACCGCCGTCACCGACCTCGACGCTTCCCAGCTGTCCCAGCGCATCCACGCCCGCGACGTCTCGTGTCGCGAAGTGATGCGCGCCTACCTCGACCGCATCCACCGGCTCAACCCGGTGTTCAACGCGATCGTGAACCTCGCGCCGGACGAAGCGTTGCTCGCGCAGGCCGACGTGTTCGACACCGAGCTCGCGCAGGGGCGCTCGCGCGGGTGGCTGCACGGCATCCCGATCGCGATCAAGGACGCGGCGGACGCCAAGGGCTTCCCCACGACGCGCGGGTGCGAGCTGCTGGCCCACAACATCGCCGACCGAGACAACGTGATGGTGGCCCGGCTGCGATCCGCGGGCTGCATCGTGATCGGTAAAACCAACATCCCGGAGTTCGGCCTCGGTTCGCACACGTTCAACACGCTCTTCGGCGCGACGCGCAACGCGTGGGATACCCATGTGACCGCGGGCGGCAGCAGCGGCGGCGCCGCCGTGTGCCTCGCGCAGCGCATGCTGCCCATCGCGGACGGCTCGGACTTCATGGGCTCGCTGCGCAACCCCGCGGGCTGGAACCACGTGTTCGGCATGCGGCCCACGCAAGGCCGTGTGCCGAATGGCCCCAACCCCGACGTGTGGGTGGACCAACTCTCCACGGAAGGCCCGATGGCGCGCACCGTGGAAGACCTCGGGCGCATGCTCGCCACGCAGTCGGGTTTCGACGAGCGAGTGCCGCTGTCACTGCAGTCCACGCTGCACGTGACGGGCGAAACCAGCCTGCAAGGCGTGAAGATCGGCTGGCTCGGCGACCTGCGCGGCTACCTGCCCATGGAAGACGGCGTGCTCGACGCCTGCCGCGACGCGTTGCGGCACATGCAGGACGCAGGCGCCGTCGTCGAGGACATCGAGCTCGGCTTCGACCCCGAACCGCTGTGGCACGCGTGGCTCAGCTGGCGCCGAGCCCTCACCGGCCCGCGCGTGGAGCCACTGCTCTCGCGCCCCGGCGCGCGGGAGAAGATCAAGCCCGAAGCGCTGTGGGAGTACGACCAATCGAAGAGCCTCTCCTTCCTCGACTTCATGCACGCGAGCCAGGTGCGCACGCGCTTCTACCAGCACCTGCTCACGGTGTTCGAGAAGTGGGACGTGCTGGCGCTGCCTTCCGCGCAGGTGTGGCCGTTCGACGTGAACGAGCGCTGGCCGAAGGAGATCGCCGGGCGCAAGATGGACACCTACCATCGCTGGATGGAGGCGACGATCTACGCGACGTTCGCGGGCCTGCCGGCGATCAGCGTGCCGGCCGGCTTCCATGCCCAGCGCGGCTGGCCGATGGGGCTGCAGCTGGTTGCGAAGCACAGCGCGGATGCGTTCCTGCTGCGCGTGGCGGCAGGTTACGAAGCGGTGCGGGGTGATTTCCTGCGGCGGCGGCCGCCGGAACGCGGCGCCTGAGTGGTCAGCGAGCGCCGGCGGTGCGCAGCACCTGCGCGACGCGCTGCTGGTTGCGTTGCACGGCGTGCTGCAGTGGCGTCACGCCTTGCCGGTCGGGCAGGTTCACGTTCGCGCCTCGCGTCACGAGCATCTGCACGATCTCGACGTAGCGCGGGCTGCCGTCGCCCAGGATCACGGCCTCGAGCAGCGCCGTCCAGCCGAGGTTGTTGACGTGGTCCACGTCGATCTTCGTGGTGAGCAGCAGGCGCACGGTGTCCACGTGCCCGTGGTGGCAGGCGGGGATGAGCGCCGTGCCACCGTAGCGGTTGGTGCTTTTGAGGTCGGCACCGGCGGCGATGGCCGCCTGCGCGATCTCGGTGAGGCCCTCCGCGCCGGCGTAGAGGAAGACGCTGTCGCGGATCTCGTCCTGCCAGTTGACGTCGGCGCCACGCGCGATGAGCGACAGGGCCAGCGGCGTGTTGCGGGCCTTGGTCGCGGCGAGCGCTGCGCGGTTGAGGGATTCGTCGGCCATGGCGGTGCCGGCGAAGGGCACGAGCAGTAACGAGCGGCGTCGCATGCCGGGATGGATTGCGGGTCAAGCCCGCAATGACAGCCTCTGGCTCACGCAGCCTTGGCGGGCGCCGTAATGCCCAGCCGGTCCAGCGCCGCAGTCAGGTGCCCGACCGTGCGGTCGACGTGGTGCCACTTCTCCAGCCCGAACAGACCGATGCGGAACGTCTTGAAGTCCGCGCCTTCGTCGCACTGCAGCGGCACGCCCGCGGCGGTCTGCAAGCCCTCGCCGAGGAATTTCTTGCCGCTCTGGATGTCCGGGTCGCTCGTGTAGCTCACCACCACGCCCGGCGCCTTGAAGCCGTCGGCGGCCACGCTCGCGAAACCGCGGCTCTCGAACAGCGCGCGCACCTTGCGGCCCAGCTCCTCCTGCTCCGCCTTCACCTTCGCGAAACCGTAGTCGCGCGTCTCGACCATCACCGCACGCAGGCGCGTGAGCGCATCCGTGGGCATGGTGGCGTGGTACATGTGCGCACCGGACTCGTAGGTCTCCATGATCTGGAGCCACTTCTTCAAGTCCATCGCGAAGCTGTTGCTGGTGGTGCCGTCGAGGCCCAAGCGGGCGCGCTCGCTCATCACCACCATGGCGCAGCAAGGCGAGCTGCTCCAGCCCTTTTGCGGTGCGGAGATCAGCACGTCGATGTTGCAGGCCTTCATGTCGACCCACATCGCGCCCGATGCGATGCAATCCAGCACGAAGAGGCCGCCCACCTCGTGCACCGCTTCGCCAACGGCGCGCATGTAGTCGTCGGGCAGGATCATGCCGCTGGCCGTCTCGACGTGCGGCGCGAAGACCACGGCGGGCTTCTTCTCGCGGATCGCTGCGACCACTTCGGCAACGGGTACGGGTGCCCACGGCGCCGTCGGGCCGGTGCCCTGCTTGCGCGCCTTCAGGATCGTCGCCGACGCGGGGATGTTCCCCATCTCGAAGATCTGCGACCAGCGGAAGCTGAACCAGCCGTTGCGGATGACCAGCACGTCCTTGCCCGTCGCGAACTGCCGCGCGACCGACTCCATGCCGAAGGTGCCGCTGCCGGGCACGAGCGCGGTGCTGTGGCCGTTGTACACCTCCTTGAGGATGCCGGAGATGTCGCGCATGACGCCGCCGAACGCGCGCGACATGTGGTTGAGGGCGCGGTCCGTGTAGACCACGGAGAATTCGAGCAGGCCGTCGGGGTCGACGTTGGGCAGCAGTCCGGGCATGGTGCTTGGTGTCTCCAGGTGAAGCGGCCAGCTTAGCACCGCGCCGCGAGTAAGGCTTTTGTGTTGGCTCAAAGGCCGGGAACCAATGCGGCCGGGCAGCGCTCCTACGCAGTTCTTTACATCAGCGTGCTACTTTTCCGCCCATGCGCCTGCCCCGCAACCTCATCCTTTCCGCGCTCGTCGCCGCCGCGCCCGCCACCTTCGCGGGCGGCACGTTCGACGGGCTCTGGTGCGGCCAGGGCCTGCTCAACGACTTCAGCCTCAAGCTCAAGCAGCTGGGCGCCCAGCAGGTCGAGGGCACGCTGATGCGCCGCGACCGCGTTCGCACGCTCGAAGGCAGCATCTCGGGCAACACGCTGCGCACCCAGGCCACCAAGTACGGCTCGCTCGTGCTCGAGGCCACCGGCGGCGAGCTGAAGATCATGGGCGGCGACGGGCCGCTCGCGCTGGCGCGCGGCAACGCGTTCAAGCGCGCCAGCGGCGGCGCCTGCACCGCCGGCTGAGCTACTTGGCCTGCGGCAGCGGCGGCAGGCTATCCGATTTCGGGCTGCCGCCGCCCACGGTCGTGCGCGCATTGGCCGCCAGCTCCGCGCTCCATTTCTTGAGCTCCTCGACATAAGCCAGGCGGCGCGGGTCGCCCTTGAGCACGGCCGCGTTCCACTCGCTGGTCTCGCGGTCGGTCACGACGGCCGGCGGCATCCCCATCGCTTCCGGGTTGACGCTCACCTGCGTCTGGACATAGTCGCCGCCCTGGTACCTCGCATACCAGACGCGCAGGTAAGACACCGGCAGCTTCACCTTGTTCTGCTGCGACCAGTCCCACAGCGCGCGGTAGACGGGGTCGGTCTCGGGCGGCCTGTTCCTCGGCGTGATGAGGAAGTCGACGAACGTGCATTCCGGAAACTTGAAGTTGCCGGAGAAGTCCATGTGCAGCGGGTTCCTGCGTTCGCACGCCGTCGTGTTCCAGTTCCCGATGCCGGCGGTGGTGACGAGCGTGGAGGCGTGGTACAGCATGGCGCGCCACTGCCCGGCGTCGTCGCGTTGCACGGCCATCAGCCGCGCCACCTTGGAGCGTGCGCCGTCGCCGGTGATGCCCGTCGTGGCATCCCCCGTCCACACGACGTCCCAGGTGCCCGGCGGGAACACCAGCGTGTTGCGGCCGACCGCCACCTTCCCCTGGACCTTGCTGCCGACGGCGGGCAGGTCTTGCGCTGCGACGGATCCAAACGCGAATGGCACTGCCATCGCCACGAGGGTTCGAGCGAAAGTGGTCACGGCCGCCTCCTCTTCAGTGGGCCTGCGATCTAGCGTAGTCACATCGCCCGGCCCGCACAAGCTCGTTCGGCGGGCGGTCAGAACAGCTGCGGGTTCTCCGGCGGCCTGGGCGGCCGCACCGTGCGCACGCTGCTGGCCTTCGGCGCGCGCGGCGGCAGGGGCAGCGGCTCGCACAGCATCGGGCCTTCCCAGCGCTTGAAGAAGCGCTTCGCTTCGTCGACCGGGCAAGACAGCCACTCGGCGTAGTCGTTCGGGTGCAGCACCACCACCATGCGCTTCTCGTCCTCCGGCTTGTGGAAGCGCTGCATCACCGGGTGGCCGTCGGCATTGACGGTGAGCATGGCGAAGCTGAACACCTCCTTGTACTGCGCATTCGGGTCACGCCACTTGCGGTAGACGCCCGCGATGCCGAAGGGCACGTTGCCCTCCTGGTAAATGGCCCAGCGCTCGGCCTTGCCGCTCTCGTAGTTCGGCTCGTAGATGATCTCGGCCGGGATGATGCAGCGCCAGCCCTTGCTCCAGGCCTCCTTGAAGCTCGGGAGCTTGTCGACGGTTTCGCTGCGCGCGTTGTACGTGCGGCGGCCGTAGCTCACCTCGGTGGCGAAGTGCGGCAGCAGGCCGAAGAGGCCGTCCTCGGCGACCTTGGTGCCGTCTTCCGCCATCCGGATGAAGGGCGCCATGCCCACCGGCCACGCATCGACCTGCGGGTCGTCGCGCTCGCGCTCGACGCCGAAGAAGGTGAGCAGCCTCTCACGCCGCGACACCGGCACGTAGTTGGCGCACATCAGCTCGCCGCGGACCGCGCCCGCTCCTCTTCCTGCAGGCGCAGCACGCGGCGCTGCACCTTGCCCGTGGTCGTCATCGGCAGCTGCTCGATGAACTCGATCTCCTTCGGGTACTCGTAGGGCGCCAGCTTGTCCTTCACGTGCGCCTGCAGCTGCGCGATGAGCTCGCTGTCGAACGCGTTCTGGCCGCGTGTGGTGATGGCGCGCGCCTGCGCGACGTGCGGTGCCAGCACCACGTACGCCTTCACGAGCGCGCCGCGTTCCCGGTCCGGCTTGGGCACGACGGCGGCGTTGACAACTGCGGGGTGCTTCACGAGGCAGTTCTCGATCTCGCTCGGCCCGATGCGGTAGCCCGCCGCCTTGAACACGTCGTCCGCGCGGCCCTGGTACCAGAGGTAGCCGTCCTCGTCGCGCGTGGCGAGGTCGCCGGTGCGGCACCAGTCGCCGGTGTACTTGGCGCGCGTGGCGTTCTCGTTCTTCCAGTAGCCGAGGAAGAAGATCGGGTCGGGGTCGCCGTGGATGTCGTAACGGTTCACGGCCACGTCGCCGGGTACGCCAGGTGGGCATTCTCGCCCTTCGTCATCGATCACGGCGACACGATGGCCCGGGTACGGCCTGCCCATGCTGCCGGCGCGCGCAGGCCAGTACCTCGCGCAGTTGCCGACCACGTAGTTGATCTCCGTCTGCCCGAACATCTCGTTGACGATCACGCCGAGGTGGTCGCGGCAGTACGCGAACACCGCGTCGCCGACTGCCTCACCGGCGCTCATGATCGCCTGCAGCTTCAGCTTGAAGTGCTCGCGCGGCTCGGGGAACACCTTCATCATCGCCTTCAGCGCCGTCGGGAACAGGAAGGTGTGCGTCACCCCGTGCTCCTGGATCAGCGTGAAGGCCAGCTCGGGGTTGAAGCGGCCGTTGTAGCCGACGATGGGCCGGCCGAAGTAGAGCGTCGGCAGCAGCGCGTCCATCAACCCGCCGGTCCACGCCCAATCGGCCGGCGACCAGAAGACCGCGTCGGTCTTCTTGTTCGACTGGCCGTCGAAGCCGAACCAGTTCTGGCTGCACACGAAGCCCGACAGGTTGCCGATCAGCGCGCGGTGCGGGATCAACGCACCCTTCGGTGGCCCGGTGGTGCCGCTCGTATAAATCAGCACCGCGGCATCGTCGGCATGCGTATGCGCGTAGACGAACTCGGTGGACATGCCCTGCAGCTCGGCCTGCCAGTCGATGTCCGCATCGGCAGCGGCGGCGCCCACGCCGATCACCTCGCGCAGCAACGGGCACTGCGCGCGCACCTGGTCGACGTTGGCGATGGAGCTTTCGTCGCAGATCGCCACCACCGCCTCGCTGTCCTGCAGCCGGTACTCCAGCGCCTCGGGGCCGAACAGCATCGACAGCGGCATGGCGACGGCGCCCAGCTGGAACACCGCCATGTACGCCACCGCCGTCTCGAAGCGCTGCGGCATGACGATGGCGACGCGGTCGCCGCGGTGCACGCCCAGCGTGGCCAGCAGGTTGCTCAGGGCGTTGGCGCGCTGCTGCAGCTGCGCGTAGGTCATGGTCGCGCCCTCGCCCTTCACGCCGTGCGCGATGACCGCCACGCGCGTGTCCGCATCGCGCCGCACCGCCCAGCGCGCGCAGCACTCGCGCGCGATGTTGAAGTCGGGCGGCACGTGCCAGCCGAAAGACCCGTGCATCGCGTGGTAGTTGTCCCTGCCTTGACTGTCCTGCATGGCGCCGCTCCGTATCATCGGCGTCACTGTAACCAGCCCCGCCACGATGTACCAACCCCGCCGGATTTTCCGCAACCAGTTCGTCCCGATCCGCAACCTGAACTACCACGTGCTCACGTGGGGCGAGCCGGGGCCGGGCAAGGTGCCGCTGGTGATGGTGCACGGCTGGATGGACGTGGCGGCGTCGTACCAGTTCGTGGTGGACGAGTTCGAGCGAGACCACTACGTCATCGCGCCGGACTGGCGCGGCTACGGCGCCACCGACGTCCCCCACACGGACAACTACTGGTTCCCCGATTACCTGGCCGACCTCGATTTCCTGATCGACCATTTCTCGCCGGACCAGCCCGTGAACCTCGTGGGCCACAGCATGGGCGGCAACGTCGCGATGCACTATTCGGGCGTGAAGCCCGCGCGCGTGCGGCGCCTCGTCAACCTCGAAGGCTTCGGCATGCCGAAGACGAAGCCCTCGCAGGCGCCGGGGCGGCTCGCGAAGTGGATCGACGAACTCAAGGCCTACCACCGCGGCGAAATGGAGCTGAAGCCGTACGACTCGGCGGACGGCGTCGCCCAACGCCTGATGAAGACCAACAAGCGCCTGACGCAGGACAAGGCGGGCTGGCTGGCCCGCCACTGGGCGAAGCCGGACGCCGAAGGCAAATGGCGGATCCTCGGCCACGCTGCGCACAAGATCGTCAACGCCAACCTCAGCCGCGAGGACGAGGTGCTGGAGCTCTACAAGGCGATCACCGCGCCGACGCTGGCCGTGGTGGCTTCGGACGACAGCCTCAGCCAGTGGTGGCAGGGCCGCTTCACGCTCGCGCAGTACGAAGAACGTCTGAAGTCCGTTTCCGACCACCGTGTAGTCCGCATCGAGGACGCGGGGCACATGATGCACCACGACCAACCTCGGCAGCTGGCGCAGCACATCGAAAGTTTTCTCGGCGGCTAGCGCGGGCGCACGAACACCTTTTTGTTCATTCACGCGGACTTACGCGTCCGATGCGTGAATTTTGCCGACGAGCCACTGCTACCGGCCCTCTCCAACGTAACAAACCTTGCCGTAGGAAGTGTCCTACTCCATAGTAGGCGCCATCGAAGGGGTAGTTGCTCATGAGGAAGTCGGGTTTCGCGGCCCTCCTGTTGGCTGCAGTGCTGAGTCCGGCCTTTGCGCAGGCGGATGAGTTCGAGCAAGGGCTCGGCACGATGTGGGAAGTGCTGTGGCACCAGAGCGGCACGCCCACACGCCTCGTACGCTGGGAACAGGAGATGCGCGTGCGCGTCTACGGCGTCAACCTCGCCTCCCACAAGCAGCACACCCTCGAAGCGCTGCGCGCCGTGGCCGGCGAGGCCGGCATCAAACTGGTAGACGTGAGCGACCGCGCCGACGCAGCGCAGGTGGCCAACGTGAGCGTCGAGATCACGCCCGACTACATGCTGGAAGACAACCAGCCCTGCGTCACCTTCCTGAATTTCTATACCGAGACGCGCATCGAGTCGGCTGCCGTGCAGATGCGCGGCCGGGATGCGTGGCGCTGCGCCTACCACGAGGCCATGCACGTGATGGGCGTGCGCGGCCACCCCGCCGGCAAGACGGTGCTCAGCTACTTCCCCACCAAAGTGGAAGGCCTGTTGCCGCTGGACCGCGCGATGCTGCGCGCCTGGTACTCGCCCAAGGTGCGCGGCGGCATGACGCCTTTCGAAGTGCTGCCCGCGCTGGCGGACGAACTGATCGCCGCCGCGCCGGCCGCCGACAAGGCGCGCGTGACTCGCATTCGCGATCGCTTCTTCGCCGACACGATCGAGTCGATGCAGGCGTTTGCCGAAGGCCGCGGCGAGATCCCGTACATCGTCAAGCGCTCGGGCAAGAGCACGGAAGACGGCATCAAGCTCGGCCGCACCGAGATGAGCTACTTCCTCGGCGTGGCCTACCTGGAAGGCGCCACGGTGCAGGCCGACTCCGGCCAAGCCGTGCGCTGGCTGCAGCGCGCCGCCACGCTGGGCAGCCGCACCGCGCAGACGCGCCTGGGCGGCACCCGCTGATCCTCCTCGTTCCTTATGGGAGAATCCTTGGCTCTCAAGGATTCTCCAGATGGACGCAGAACGCACCAACCTGATCGGCACGACACTCGCCGATCTCCAGACCCGGACCTCTGAACTACGGAGGTATCTTTGACTTCGATGCGAAGTCGGAGAGGCTGAGGACCGTCAACGCCGCGCTGGAAGACCCCGCGGTCTGGAACGACCCCAAGAAGGCCCAGGAACTGGGCAAGGAAAAGAAGCAGCTCGACGCGGTGGTGGTCTCCCTCACCGACCTCGAGCGTGAGACCTCGGACAACCTCGAGCTCTTCGAGATGAGCAAGGAGGAGGGCGACGAGGCCGGCCTGCAGACCATCGAGGCCGAGACCGCCAAGCTCACGAAGATCGTCGAGGACCTCGAGTTCCGCCGCATGTTCAACCAGCCGGCGGACCCGAACAACTGCTTCCTCGACCTGCAGGCAGGCGCCGGCGGCACGGAAGCGTGCGACTGGGCGAGCATGCTCATGCGCCAGTACATCAAGTACGCCGAGCGCAAGGGCTTCAAGTACACCATCGAGGACGAGACGCCCGGCGACGTGGCGGGCATCAAGAGCGCCACGCTCAAGATCGAGGGCGAGTACGCGTTCGGGCTGCTGCGCACCGAGACGGGCGTGCACCGGCTCGTTCGCAAGTCGCCGTTCGATTCGTCGGGCGGTCGGCACACGAGTTTCGCTTCGGTGTTCGTCTACCCCGAGATCGACGACTCGATCGAGATCGACGTCAACCCCGCCGACGTGCGCGTGGACACGTTCCGTGCCTCCGGCGCGGGCGGCCAGCACATCAACAAGACGGACTCCGCGGTGCGCCTGACGCACATGCCCACGGGCATCGTGGTGCAGTGCCAGGACAGCCGCAGCCAGCACAGCAACCGCGACGTGGCGTGGCGGCGCCTGCGCTCGCGCCTGTACGACTTCGAGATGCGCAAGCGCATGGAGGCGCAGCAGGCGCTGGAGGCGACCAAGACCGATGTGGGCTGGGGCCACCAGATCCGCAGCTACGTGCTGGACCAGAGCCGCATCAAGGACTTGCGGACGAACGTGGAAATCTCCAACACGCAGAAGGTGCTGGACGGGGACCTCGACACGTTCATCGAGGCCAGCCTGAAGCAGGGCGTATGAACACCACAGCCGTCATTGCGGGCTTGACCCGCAATCCATGCCGGCGTGGGACCACGCAACGATGGATGCCGGGTCGAGCCCGGCATGACGGCCTGTGAGCGCGCCCGTCTTCATCTTTGACATGGACGGCACGCTCGTCGACTCCATGCCGACGCACGCCAGGAGCTGGGAGGCTTTCACGCGCAGGCACGGCATCGACATGTCCGTCGCTGAAGTGCTCGCGCGGACCACCGGCCGCAACGGCGTCGAATGCATCCGCGAGCTGATGGGTGCGGACACGCCCGAAGCCCGGGCGCTGGAACTCATTGCGGAGAAGGAAGCGATCTACCGCGACCTCTTCGCATCGCAGTTCCGCGAAGTACGCGGCGTCAGCGATTTCATCCGGGCGGCGCGCGAGCGGGGCATCCGCTGCGGCATTGCCACAGCCGGCGACAGGCACAACATCGCATTCACGCTCGGCCACCTCAAGCTGGCGCAAGCGCCCGACGCCATCGTCGGCGGCGACGAGGGCCTGCCCGGCAAGCCCGACCCCGCCCTCTTCCTGGAGGCCGCGCGCCGCATGGGCGCCCAGGCTTCGCAGTGCATCGTTTTCGAAGACGCACCGTTCGGCATCGAAGCCGCGCGGCGCGCCGGCATGCGCGCGGTGAGCATCTGCACGACGCACACCGCCGCCGAACTGGGTGGCGCGCACGTGATCGCGCAGGCCCCCGATTTCCTGGACCTCGCCAACAAGAACTTCCTGGAGACACTCCATGCGTGAAGGCCACAACAACGTGATCTACCGGCAGGACTACCTGCCCCCGCCCTTCTGGATCGACAGCGTCGACCTGACCTTCGACCTCGACCCGGCGAAGACGCGCGTGCTCAACAAGATGCGCGTGCGCCGCAACCCGGACGTGCCGCCGCAGGCGCTGCGCCTGGATGGCGAGGAGCTGAACCTCGCGCGCGTGCTGGTCAACGGGCAAGGCACGTCCTTCAAGATGGAGGACCACACGCTGGTGCTGGAGAACCTGCCGGAGGGCAACGACCCCTTCGAGCTGGAGATCTTCACCACCTGCGCGCCTGCGAAGAACACCAAGCTGATGGGCCTGTACGTCAGCAACGAATCGTTCTTCACGCAGTGCGAAGCCGAGGGCTTCCGCCGCATCACCTACTTCCTCGACCGGCCGGACGTGATGGCCAGCTACACCGTCACGCTGCGTGGCGACAAGACGAAGTACCCCGTGATGCTGTCCAACGGCAACCTCGTGGAGCAAGGCGAGCTGGACGACGACCGCCACTTCGCCAAGTGGGTCGACCCGTTCCGCAAGCCCAGCTACCTCTTCGCGCTGGTCGCGGGGCAGCTGGTGTGCCGCGAGCAGCGCATCGTCTCGCGCAGCGGCAAGGAGCATTTGCTGCAGGTGTACGTGCGCGCCGGCGACCTGGACAAGACCGAGCACGCGATGAACTCGCTGATGCACTCGGTGGCGTGGGACGAGGCGCGCTTCAACCTGCCGCTGGACCTGGAGCGCTTCATGATCGTCGCCACGAGCGACTTCAACATGGGCGCCATGGAGAACAAGGGCCTGAACATCTTCAACACGAAGTACGTTCTCGCCTCGCAGGCCACGGCCACCGATGTGGACTTCGCCAACATCGAGTCGGTGGTGGGCCACGAGTATTTCCACAACTGGACCGGCAACCGCGTGACCTGCCGCGACTGGTTCCAGCTGTCGCTGAAGGAAGGCCTCACGGTTTTCCGCGACCAGGAGTTCAGCCAGGACCTCGCGGGTGAAGCGTCTGCACGCGCCGTCAAGCGCATCGAGGACGTGCGCGTGCTGCGCAGCGCGCAGTTCCCCGAGGACGCGGGCCCGATGGCGCACCCGGTGCGGCCCGACCAGTACCTGGAGATCAACAACTTCTACACGGTGACCGTGTACGAAAAAGGCGCCGAGGTCGTGCGCATGCAGCAGACCCTCGTCGGCCGCGAAGGCTTCGCGAAGGGCATGGCGCTGTACTTCCAACGCCATGACGGGCATGCCGTGACGTGCGACGACTTCGCGCAGGCGATCGCGGATGCCAACCCCGAGTCGCCGCTCGCGCAGAAGCTGGAGCAGTTCAAGCGCTGGTACAGCCAGGCCGGCACGCCGCGCGTGCGCGCCGAGGGCCGCTTCGACGAGGCGAGCGGCACCTACACCCTGACGCTGTCGCAGTCCTGCGCGCCCACGCCGGGCCAGGCGACCAAGCTGCCGTTCGTGATCCCGATCGCCTACGGCCTCGTCGCCGCCGACGGCCGTGAAGTCGCGTCCGGCATGCACGTGCTGACCGAAGCCAGCGAGACGCTCACCTTCAACGGCCTGCAGGCCGCGCCCGTGCCGTCGCTGCTGCGCGGCTTCAGCGCGCCGGTAATCCTCGACCACGACTACACCGACGAGCGGCTGCTCACCCTGCTGGCGCACGACACCGACCCGTTCAACCGCTGGGAAGCGGCGCAGCGCCTCGCGACGGCCCGCGCGCTGAAAGCCATCCGCGGCGGCGGCGAGGTCGAACTCGATGCGCCTTTCGTCGAGGCGATGCGAACCGTGCTGCGCCATCCCACGCTGGATGCGGCGTTCAAGGAGCTGGTGCTCACGCTGCCCGGCGAAACCTACATCGCCGAGCAGCTGGAAACCGTGGACCCGCAGCGCGTGCACGTCGTGCGCGAAGCGATGAAGGAGCAGCTCGCGCAGCAGCTCTTCGCCGATTTCGAGCAGGCGTACGAGCAGAACAAGGACACGGGCGCGTATCGGCCCGATCCCGTCTCCAGCGGCCGTCGCGCCCTCGCCGGGCTCGCGCTGGCCCACCTGTGCCTGGCCGCGCGCCAGAGCGGCGACACGGTGTGGCCCGGCAAGGCCTACCAGCGCTTCAAGGACGCGGGCAACATGACCGACCGCTTCAATGCGCTGACGGCCCTCGTCACGAGCGGCCACCCGCTCGCGGCCGAAGCATTGCAACGCTTCCACGCGATGTTCAAGGACGAGGCGCTCGTCATCGACAAGTGGTTCGCGCTGCAGGCGAGCGCGCCCGACCGGGGCGGCAACGTGCTGCCCGTCGTCAAGCAGCTGATGTCGCACCCCGACTTCAACATCCGCAACCCGAACCGCGCGCGCAGCGTCATCTTCAGCTACTGCAGCGGCAACCCGGGCGGCTTCCACCGCGCGGACGCGGCCGGCTACGTGTTCTGGAGCGAGCGCGTCATGGAGCTCGACTCGATGAACCCGCAGGTGGCCGCGCGCCTCGCGCGTGCGCTGGACCGCTGGAAGAAACTGGCCGAGCCGCTGCGCACGGCTGCACGCGAAGCGATTGCGCGCGTTGCCGCCAAGCCGGACCTGAGCAACGACGTGCGCGAGGTCGTGACCCGCGCCCTTGCGGACTAGACGCGGAGGCACGCCATGGCTGCGAAGGAGAAGAAGAACGCTTTCTACGCGCAGTCGGGCGGCGTCACCGCCGTCATCAACGCGTCGGCGTGCGGCGTCATCGAGACGGCGCGCGCCAACAGGGACCGCATCGGCAAGGTCTATGCGGGGCGCAACGGCATCATCGGCGCGCTGACCGAGGACCTGATCGACACGAGCAAGGAGAGTGCTGCCGCCATCGCGCTGCTGCGCTCGACGCCCTCCGGCGCGTTCGGGTCCTGCCGCTACAAGCTCAAGTCGCTGGAGGCGAACAAGCGCGAGTACGAGCGCCTCATCGAGGTGTTCAGGGCGCACGGCATCGGCTACTTCTTCTACAACGGCGGCGGCGACTCGGCGGACACCTGTTTCAAGGTGAGCCAGCTGTCGCAGACCATGGGCTACCCGATCCAGGCGATCCACGTGCCCAAGACGGTGGACAACGACCTGCCGATCACCGACTGCTGCCCCGGTTTCGGCTCGGTGGCGAAGTACGTCGCGGTGTCGGCGCTCGAGGCGTCGTTCGACGTGCGCTCGATGGCGAAGACGTCCACCAAGGTGTTCGTGCTCGAAGTGATGGGGCGCCATGCGGGCTGGATCGCGGCTGCGGGCGGGCTGATCGAGGACGAGGGCATCCCCGTCGTCGTGCTCTTCCCCGAGGTCGAATTCGACGAGAAGAAATTCCTCGCGCGTGTCGAGGCGTTGGTGAAGAAGCACGGCTTCTGCACGGTGGTGGTCTCCGAAGGCTGCCACCACCCCGACGGCACCTTCCTCGCGGAGCAAGGCACCAAGGACGCCTTCGGCCATGCGCAGCTCGGTGGCGCGGCGCCCGTCGTCGCCAACATGGTCAAGCAAGGGCTCGGCTACAAGTTCCACTGGGCCGTCGCCGACTACCTGCAGCGCGCCGCGCGCCACATCGCCTCGAAGACCGACGCGAAGCAGGCTTATGAAGTCGGCGCCGCCGCCGTCAAGCTCGCGCTCAAGGGCCACAACGCCGTGATGCCCACCGTTGAGCGCGTGAGCGACGCGCCCTACAAGTACCGCATCGGCGTCGCGCCGCTGGACAAGGTGGCCAACACCGAGAAGTTCATGCCGCGCAACTTCATCACCGCCGACGGTTTCGGCATCACCGAAGCCTGCAAGCGCTACCTGCGCCCCCTCATCCAGGGCGAGGACTATCCTCGCTACCGCAACGGCATGCCCGTGTACGCGACGCTGAAGAACGTCGCAGTCCCGAAGAAACTCCCCACGTTCGAGATGCAGAAATGAGCGCGAAGATCTCCCTGACCCGTTACCTCGTCGAGCAGCAGCGCGTCGACGGCCGCATCCCATCCGACCTGCGCCTGCTGATCGAGGTCGTGGCGCGCGCCTGCAAGGCGATCAGCCACTCGGTGGAGAAAGGCGCGCTCGGCGGCGTGCTCGGCTCCGCCGACAAGGAGAACGTGCAGGGCGAAGTGCAGAAGAAGCTGGACATCATCGCCAACGAGGTGCTGATCGAGGCCAACGAGTGGGGCGGCCACCTCGCCGCGATGGCGAGCGAGGAGATGGACACCATCCACCTCGTGCCCAACCGCTACCCGCAGGGCGAGTACCTGCTGCTGTTCGACCCGCTGGACGGCTCGTCCAACATCGACGTGAACGTGAGCATCGGCACGATCTTCAGCGTGCTGAAGAAGCCGGAGGCCACGAACGGCGGCGTGTCGGAAGCCGACTTCCTGCAGAGCGGCAACAAGCAGGTGGCGGCCGGCTACTGCATCTACGGCCCGCAGACGACGCTGGTGCTGACGGTGGGTGACGGCGTCGCGATGTTCACGCTGGACCGCGAGCAGGGTTCGTTCGTGCTGACCGAGGAGCACGTGAAGATCCCCGCCGACACCAAGGAGTTCGCGATCAACATGTCGAACATGCGTCACTGGGACGCCCCGGTGAAGCGCTACATCGACGAGTGCCTGGCCGGCAAGGAGGGCCCGCGCGGCAAGGACTTCAACATGCGCTGGGTGGCCAGCATGGTGGCCGACGTGCACCGCATCCTCACGCGCGGCGGCATCTTCATGTACCCGTGGGACAAGCGCGAGCCGGACAAGCCGGGCAAGCTGCGCCTGATGTACGAGGCCAACCCGATGAGCTGGCTCGTCGAGCAGGCCGGCGGCGCCGCCACCGACGGCCGCCAGCGCATCCTGGACATCCAGCCGGGCAAGCTGCACCAGCGGGTGAGCGTGGTGCTGGGCTCGAAGAACGAGGTGGAAAGGGTGACCGGGTACCACCTTTCGTAGGCTGCTATAATCTGAGGCTTCGCCGGAGTAGCTCAGTCGGTAGAGCAGCGCATTCGTAATGCGAAGGTCGGGGGTTCAATTCCTCTCTCCGGCACCAGACAGCAAGGCCGCCAGTCGCAGGACTGGCGGCCTTTTGCTTTTCGGGGTGGTTGAGGCCAAGTCTCGATTGAGACTAGAATCAGCTTCATATCAGGCCAATCCGGGAGACCTCGTGACGACCGCCTCGCTTCCCATGCCCGCGCGCCGAGCGCACCAACCGACGCCTGCGACTTCAAAGCCGCACACGGCGAGGCCGCGCCAACCAGCGCTCAAGGACCTCGCGCAGCTCGTGGAAGTCGTCACACGCGCGACGCCGCTGGAGCTGGTCGAACTCGAACGCAAAGGCGTGCCGAGCGCCATCCTGAAGGACATCGCCCGCCAGCTTGGGCTACCCCAGGCACGCGTCTTCGAGATGCTCGGTGTGCCCAAGGCGACGGCCGAGAGGAAAGTGGCCGCCGGCGAGACGATTGCAGGCATGGGCGGGCAGGCCATCATCGGTGTGGCAAGGCTGCTGGCGAGAGCGCACGAAATCGTCGCGAATTCCACCGCACCCGAAGCACGCGGATTCGACACGGAAAAGTGGTTGGGTCGCTGGCTCGAAACGCCGCAGCCTTCGCTGGGCGGGCGCAAGTCGTCGGAACTGATCGACACACGGACCGGCCTCGACGTCGTGCTCAGGCTGCTTGGGGCGCTGCAGAGCGGTGCCTACCAATGATGCTGTGGCGTATTGCCGAAGAGACCCGGCAGTACAGGGCTGACGACTTGAGCGGCACCGGTGCCGCCCAGTATCCGGGGCGTTGGAACAACGCAGGCGCGCCGGTGCTCTACACGACGCTCACGATTTCCCTGGCCGCGCTGGAGACGGCCGCGCACATGGCCGAAACCGGGCTGCCGGGAAATCGGTACGTGGTTCGCATCGACGTCCCCGAGCATGCGTGGCGCAATCGGCAGGTGCTCGCCCCCGAAGCGCTTCCGGTGACATGGGATGCCATCCCGGCGGGTGAATCGAGCGCCGAGCTCGGTGCCGAGTGGCTCGCGGCCGGCGCGAGTGCGATCCTGCTCGTGCCCTCCGTCATCGTGCCGGAGGAAGCGGTGGCGCTGATCAACCCCGCCCATCCGGATGCAGCGAAGATCAAGGCCACCGCGGTGCGCAGCTTCGAGTACAGCAGGCTGTTCCGCTAACCTGCGCGTTAGCTCGCACGCGTCGTCGTGCGCACGGTCGTCACCTTCGCCACGTGACGATGCTTCGGCGTCTTCACGACGGCGACGATCTTCTTGTGGTGGCGGTGGTGGTGGTTGTACGCGACATGGCGCGCGGGATGATGGCGCTCCTTCGTCACCTGTTTCGTCACGGTGCCGCTGGGGGTCTGGTGCACGGTGGTCGTCGTGGTGGTGGACGTCGCCGCAAAGGCCGAGCCGGCCAGGGCCATGGCGGCGGCGAGGGTGATGGCTTGCAGTTTCATGTGGGTCTCCTGTCGAGGTTGTGAAGGGCCGAAGGTGGCCCCACACTTCAAAGACGCGCGAGGCACCCCGCTCGCCGAAAGACAGGATGGATGGCGGCTGTCGGCATGCGCCGACAAGGGCCGCCCGTCCACAGCCGTAGCATGCGAACCATGCCCAGATCCCTGACTCTGCGGTGGCTGCTCGCCGCCGCCACCGTGCTTGCCGCCGGCTGCTCGCGCGCCGCACCTCTGGACCAGCCGATGCCGCCCGAGCAGTTCCAGGCGTGCGTGCAATCGCTCGCGTCGCAAACGAACACCGCGCAACGGCCCCTGCGCAGCGAGGACTTCCTGCGCTACGCATCCACCGCGCAATACGACGACCGCGTGCGCCAGTCGATGCTGGTGCAAGTCACCGAGCCCACCTTCTGGTGGGACGATCTCGCGGCCACCACCGACGACCAGCGCGTCGAGGAAGGCCGCGCGGTGCTCGCGCGCGAGCGCGAAGCACTGCAGCGGATCGAAGCGCAATTCGGCGTGCCGAAGGAAATCATCGTCGCGCTCTACGGCATCGAGACGAACTACGGCCCCGCCCTCGGCCGCATCCCGATCCTCGACGCCACGATCTCGCTCGCGTGCCTGCGCCCCTGCCCCGACCCGGCAAAGACCTGCAGTTCGCGCGAACGTGCGTACGCCGCCGTGCGCCTGCTGCGCGACAACAAGGTCAAGCCCGAGACGTATCGCGGCTCGTGGGCCGGCGCATTCGGCCGCACGCAGTTCGTGCCGGACACCTTCGAGCAGATCGCGGTGGATGGCGACGGTGACGGTGTCGCCGACATCGTCGGCTCCGAACGCGATGCGTGGGCGTCGACGGCCAACCACCTCGTCAAGCGCGGCGGCTGGATCACGACTGCGCCCGTGTATGTGGAGGTCGTGGTGCCGCCCGCCGAACGCGCCCAGTTCGCCACCGGGGGCAACGCCACGCGGCAACGCGATCGCGCGCAGAAGGCCTCCGCGTGGGCGGCCGCGGGCTGGCAGGCCGTCGATGCCGCGGGCAAGCCGGTGCCGCTGCAGGTCAACGGCGACCCGGAGCTCTTCCCCTTCCTGCCGGTGGGCCTGCCGGGCCCCGCGTTCCTCGTGTCGCGCAACTTCCTCTCGATCTTCCGCTACAACAACTCGGAGAAGTACGTGATGGAAGTGGCCGTGCTCGCCAACAAGCTCGCGGGCGGCCCCGGCATCGTCACGCCGTGGCCGACGGACGACCCGGGCCTGTCGCGCGCGCAGGTGCGCGAGCTGCAATCGTGGCTGGTGCAACAGGGCTACGGCAAGGTCACGGCCGACGGCGTGATGGGCCGCAACACGCGCGATGCCATCGAGGCCGAGAGGGCGAAGAAGGGGCTGCCGCCGGGCCGCCGCGTGGGGCAGCGTACGATGCGCCTCCTGATGCAATCCTGATCGACTCGACCATGAACTACCGTTCGCTCGGCCGCAGCGGCCTGCAGGTTTCGCCCATCTGCTTCGGCGGCAACGTCTTCGGCTGGACGGCCGACGAGAAGACCTCCTTCAGCCTGCTCGACGCGTGGCTGGACGAAGGCTTCAACTTCGTCGACACGGCCGACGTGTATTCGTACTGGGTGAAGGGCCACACCGGCGGCGAGTCGGAAACGATCATCGGCAAGTGGTTCAAGGCGAGTGGCAAGCGCGACAAGGTGGTGCTCGCCACCAAGGTCGGCAAGCCGATGCCCGCCGGCAAGGGCCTGAGCCCCGCGTACATCCGGCGCGCCGTCGAAGACTCGCTGCGCCGCCTGCAGACGGACGTGATCGACCTTTACCAGTCGCACGACGACGACACCGAAACGCCGCAGGAAGAGACGATGGCGGCGTTCACCGAGCTCGTCCGCGCGGGCAAGGTGCGCGCCGTCGGCTGCTCCAACTACAGCGCGGACCGCTTGCGCTCCGCCCTGCAGGTGAGCGAGAAGCTGGGCCTGGCCCGCTACGAATCCCTGCAGCCGCTGTACAACCTCTACTCGCGCAAGGAGTTCGAGGACGGGCTGCAGCAGGTGTGCACCGAATACGGCGTGGGTGTCATCCCGTTCTATGCGCTCGCCGCCGGCTTCCTCACGGGCAAGTACCGCACGCCCGAAGACGCATCCAAGAGCGCGCGCGGCGGCAACATCGTCAAGAACTACCTCAACGAGCGCGGCCTTCGCATCCTCGATGCGCTCGACGCCGTCGCGAAGCGCAACAACGCCACGTGCGGGCAGGTGGCGGTCGCATGGCAGCTCACCAAGCCCGCGATCACCGCGCCCATCGCCAGCGCGACTTCGCTGCAGCAACTGAAGGAGCTGGCCGCGGCCGCACGCCTGAAGCTCTCGGCCGAAGACGTCGCGCTGCTCGACGAAGCGTCGCGCTAGCCCCGTAAGCCGCTGTTCACGCGGCCTGCGGAAAGCGGCGCGCGAGGAACTGCAGGAAAGCGTGCGCCGCCGGCGACGCCTCGCGTTCGCGCGGCGTCAGCAGGCAGATGCGCCGCTGGATGCGCGGGCCATGCAGCGGCCGCACGACGAGCCCATACGCCGCGGCGAGCGGCTCCGCATGCGCCGGCTGCGCGGTGATGCCCTTGCCCGCCTTCACCAAGGCGAGCGCCGTCGTGATGAAGGTGACATAGGTTTCGGGCTCCAGCGTCAGGCTCTCGGAAAAATGCGCGAGGTCCGCGCGCATCGTCATCGCGTAGTCCGGCGAGAGCGAAACATAGGGATGGCGCAGCGCCTCGACCCACTGCACGGCGTCCTGCGCGGCGAGCGGATGGTCGGGCCGGCACACGAGCTGCACGTCGTCGCGGAACAACTGCGCCTGCACCACTTCGGCCGGCACCGCGCGTTCGGGCGCGATGCCGAGGTCCGCATCGCCGCTCGCCACTTTCGCGGCAACCTGCTCGGTCAGCGCATCGACGACGTGCACGCGGATACCCGGATGCAATTCGCTGAACTGCGCCGCCAGCTCCGGCACCAGCGTGCCCGCGTAGATGGGCGAGCCCGCGATGCGCAGCACGCCGCGCTCCACGCCCTGGAACTCGCGCAGCCCTTCGATCGCGCGCGCGAAGTCCTCCACCAGCTTGCGCGCCGAAGGCAGGAAGTCGCGGCCCGCGGGTGCCAGCCGCGTCTGCCGCGTGGTGCGGTCGAACAGGCGCAGCCCGACCGTGGACTCGAGGTCCTTGATCACCAGGCTGAGCGCCGACGGCGTGACGTGCAGCCGGCTGCGCCGCCGCCGTGAAGCTGCCCGCCTCGGCCAGCGCCACGAAAGCCCGCAACTGCTTGAGCGTCACATTCATCAGCCAACCTCAAAACTGCACTGAGTATTTCTCGATTGTGCTTGGCAATCGCGCTCCGTAGAGTGCGGTTCAAGCGGTGCGCCCGCAGCCGACATCCCCAGGAGTAGTACCGGATGCTTCGTTTCGACCCCAACCTGCGCTGGCTCTTCACCGAGCTGCCCATGTGGGACCGCTACACCGCCGCCGCGCAAGCGGGCTTTTCCGGCGTGGAAGTGGCCTTCCCCTACGAATACCCCGCCCGCAAGCTCGCGGCGCACCTGAAGGACAACGGGCTCACGCTCGTGCAGGTCCTCGCGCCCGTGGACTGGGAAGGCGGCTCACGCGGCATTGCGTGCCTGCCCGAGAAGAAGGACGAGTGCCGCCGCAGCGTCGAGACCGCGATCGAATACGCGCTGGGTGTCGGCAAGCCCATGGTGCACGTGCTCGCCGGCAACCTGGAGCCGCACCACCGCATCGACGAGTGCATGGCGGTGTTCAAGGAGAACCTCGCCTATGCGGCCGATATCGCGGGGCGCGAGGGCATCACGATCATCATCGAGCCGGTGTGCAACGCGCGGTTTCCCGCGTACCTCTACTCGCGGCTGGACGAGGGCACGCAGATCATCGACGAGCTGGGCAAGCCCAACATCAAGCTGTGCTTCGACACGTACCACGTGCAGATGCAGGAGGGCAACCTCACCGAGCGGCTGCGGCAGGTGTACCCCTACATCGGCCACATGCAGATCGGCAACACGCCGGGGCGCAACGAGCCCGGCGTGGGCGAGCTGGACCTGCACTGGTTCTTCCGCCAGCTCGAGAAACTGGGATGGGACCGCTGGATCGGCTGCGAATACGCGCCGTCCACCCGCACGCTCGCATCCATCGGCTGGCACGCCCCCTTCACCACACGCTAGATCCATGAAGCTCCTCAGCTACACCCGCAATGGCAAGCCCTCCTGGGGCGCGCTCGAAGGCAACGACCGCATCGTCGACCTCGGCCACGTCGCGCCCACGTTGCGCGACGCGCTGGGCCAGGGCGGCCTCGGCGCGATCCGCGAGAGCCTCGCAGCGGCCGACCGCGGCGCCGCGTTGCGCCTTGCGGACGTGCGGCTGCTGCCGGTGATCCCCAACCCCGAGAAGATCGTCTGCATCGGCCTGAACTACGAGGCGCATCGCCTCGAAGCGAAGCGCGCCGAGACGAAGTTCCCCACGCTGTTCCCGCGCTGGCCGACCTCGCAGACGGCGCACGGCGCGGCGATCCCGCTGCCGACGGAGTCGGAGCAGCTCGACTTCGAAGGCGAGATCGCGCTCGTCATCGGCAAGGGCGGCCGCCGCATCGCGAAGGAAGACGCTTGGTCGCACATCGCGGGCTATGCGCCCTACAACGACGCGTCGATCCGCGACTGGCAGTACCACACCACGCAGTGGGGCGCGGGCAAGAACTTCGACGGCACCGGCGCGTTCGGGCCGTGGATGGTGACCCGCGACGAGATCAAGGACGGCCAGCGGCTCGAACTCGTCACGCGCCTCAATGGCGAGGAGGTGCAGCGCGGCAACACCGACCAGCTGATCTTCTCGATCCCCGTCCTCATCAACTACATCTCCACCGTGATGACGCTCAGGCCCGGCGACGTGATCGTCACCGGCACGCCTTCCGGCGTGGGCGTCAAGCGCGAGCCGCAGCTGTTCATGAAGGCGGGCGACCGCATCGAAGTGGAAGTCAGCGGCCTCGGCCGCCTCGAAAACACCGTCGCCCACGAGAGGACGCCATGAAGTACCCCGCACTCCTGCGCCGCGCGTTCGTCGCGCTCGCCTGCGCCGCCGCCCTTGCGCCGACGGCGCATGCCCAGGACGCCTTCCCCGACAAGCCGATCAAGCTCGTGGTGCCGCTCGCACCCGGCGGTGTGACCGACGTGTTCGCGCGTGTCGTCGCGCAGCAGCTGGGCAAGGAGTTGAACGGCACCGTCGTCGTGGAGAACAAGCCGGGCGGCGACGGCGTCATCGGCAACGCCTTCGTCGCGCAGGCCAGGCCCGATGGCTACACGCTGCTGTTCTCCGTGCCGTCGCTCGCCATCGACCCCGCATTGGGCCGCAAGCTCCCCTACGACGCGCTGAAGGACTTCACCTTGATCGGCCTCGCGGCCGCGTCGCCGAACTTCCTCGTCGTGAGCTCGAAGATGCCCGTGAACGACGTGAAGTCGCTCGTGGAGCTGGTGCACAAGAACCCGGGCAAGTACAACTACGGCCATCCCGGCGTCGGCACCACCGCGCACCTCAGCTTCGAGTTGTTCAAGCTGGCCGCCAAGCTGGATGCACAGGCGATCCCCTACAAGGGCTCGGCGCCGATGATCGTGGAGCTCGCGAGCGGGCAGGTCGCGATGACGAGCATGGCCGCCATCCTGGCGATCAGCGAGTCGAAGGCGGGCCGCGTGAAAGTGCTCGCGACCACCGCACCGAATCGCTCGCCGCAATTCCCCGACGTGCCGACGATGGCCGAAGTGGGCTACCCGACCGCGATGGTGCAACCCTGGTTCGGCATCGTCGGGCCGGCCGGCATGCCGCAGGCCATCAGCACCAAGCTGGTCTCGGCATTGCAGAAGGCCCTGCAAGCACCTGAAGTGAAGGCGCAGCTCGGGGCCGTCGGCGGCGAAGTGGCCACCGCGACGCCCGCGGAATTCCGCGCGCTGATCGAGAAGGACACCGCGCGCTGGACCGACCTCGTCAAGAAGGCCGGCCTCACCGTCACGACGCAGTGAAGCCATGCTGAGCCGCGAAGACAACGAGACGCTCACGCGCACCGGGCCGGGCACGGCCATGGGGCAGCTGTTCCGCAGCTACTGGATCCCCGTGCTGCTGTCCGAGGAACTGCCCGAGCGCGACGGCCCGCAGGTGCGCGTGCGCATCCTCGGCGAGGACCTGCTGGCCTTCCGCGACTCGGAGGGCCGCATCGGCCTCGTCGAGCCGCGCTGCCCGCACCGCGGCGCCGACCTCTACTTCGGCCGCAACGAGGAAGGCGGCGTGCGCTGCGCCTACCACGGCTGGAAGTTCGACGTGACGGGCCAGTGCCTGGACATGCCGACCGTGCCGCCGGAGACCGCGCAGACGATGTGCGCCAAGGCGCGCATCCGCGCCTACCCCACGCGCGAGTGGGGCGGCATGGTGTGGGCGTACATGGCCGAACTTGCCGGCGGCGCCGAGCCGCCGCCGTTGCCGCAGATGGAATTCGCGCTCGTCCCCGGTGAGCACCGCTATGTTTCGAAGAAGCTGCAGGAATGCAACTGGGCGCAGGCGGCCGAAGGCGGCATCGACACCGCGCACTTCTCCTTCCTGCACATGCCGGTGGCGCGCAGCGAAGCGGAGTTCGCCGAGCGCGCGCTGCGTGCCGTGCGCGGCTACAACGCCAGGACGATGAGCCAGGACCACGTGCGCTGGATGCGCGAGGACCCGCGCCCGCGCTACCAGGTGAAGCGCCATGCGGCGGGCCTGGTGCTCGGCGCGTCGCGGCAGGCGGACCCCGGCGAGCACTACTGGCGCATCGCGCAGTACCTGATGCCCTGCCACGGCTACACGCCGAGCGCCACCGAGGGCCAGACGTACCACGGCCAGAGCTGGGTGCCGATCGACGACCACTCGTGCTGGATCTTCTGCTACTCGTGGAACCCCGAGCGGCCGCTGACCGAGCAGGAGCGCTCGTCCTATGTGACGGGGGGCGCGGTCTACCCCGCACGCGATGCGAACTACGTCCCCGTGCGCAACCGCGGCAACGAGTACCTGATGGACCGGCGCATGCAGAAGCTGGAGAACTTCACCGGCATCGAGGGTGTGTCGGAGCAGGACGCCGCGATCCAGGACAGCCAGGGCCGCATCGCGGACCGCACGCGCGAGCTGCTCGGGCCCACGGATGTGGCGGTGGTGCACTTCCGCCGGTTGATGCTGCAGTCGGCGGCCGGCGTGGCGAAGGGCGAATCGCCGCCGGGGCGTGACGACCCGGCGGCTTACCTCGTGCGCGGTGGCGGCACCATCGCGCCGGTCGGCGAAGCATTCGACGACGTGATGCGCCGGCGCTTCGGCGACGAGATGGGGCGAGTGGTGCCGAAGGACATGGTCAGCGCTTGACTGTCACCCTCAGGATCCGGGGCTTCATGCCCGCAGTCTACGCCCGCGCTATGCTGCACCCGTGAGCCTGCACATCCAGTTCAGACCCGTGTCGCGCGAAGACGGCGACGCGCTCGCCACGCTGCGCGTGGAGGCGATGCGTGAAAGCCTCGAACGCGCGGGCCGCTTCGACCCGGAGCGGGCGCGCAACCGCTTCCTGGACGCCTTCTCACCCGACGCCACGCACGAGATCGTCGCCAACGGCGAGCGCGCCGGTTTCTACGTGCTCAAGTGGAAAGGCGCGAGCCTGTGGCTCGACCACCTTTACCTCAAGGCACAGTGGCAGGGCCGCGGCATCGGCGCGCAAGTGCTGCGCCACGTATTCGCGCGGGCGGATGAATTGCAGGTGGACGTGGGCGTCGGTGCGCTGCGCGGCAGCCCCGCCAACCGCTTCTACGCGCGGCACGGGTTCGAGCTGGTGGAACAGGTGGACGTCGACAACTACTACGTCCGGCGGCCTAGGCGCTAGCCGGCGCGCGCGATCCGCTGCTGGAGGTATTCGACGCCCGCGCTGTCCAGCACGAGCGCCAGTTCGTGTTCCGGCTCGAGCGCCGCGCGCGAGCCACTGCCGCCCTTGAGCATGCGCTCCAGCACACCGGTGCCGCGCTTCCACACATCGGCCAGGCGCAGCTTCGGCTGCGTGTCCCACGCGACGAGGCGCGACACGAGCGCGCACAGCGCCGCCTCGAGGTCGATCTCGCCATGGCGGGCGAGCGACATGCGGTCCGCCACACGCTGGTGCAGCCCGCCCAGCCGCTTGCGCAGCTCGCGCGGCTCGATGCCATCCAGCGGCAAGCCCGCCTCCGCCGCGCCGCTGAAGATCCACATCACTTCCACGTCGGCCCAGTGCACCACTTCCATGAAGCAGCCATCGAGGCTGGCGCGCAGCTCGCACAGCACGGCGAGACCGGCTTGCACGCGGTCGAAGAGGCCCGCTTCGCGCAGGAGCGATTCGACCGCCAGGCCATGGCTGTCCAGGTAGGTTTCATAGGCGGAGTGGCGCGAGAGGTAAGGCAGCAGCGTCGAGCCGGCCCAGGCGCCGCTTCCGCCGCCTTGCACCACGTGCCAACCGCCTGCCACCATGCCTGCCGTCCTTTCCCTGCGAATGGACGGATGCTCACGCCTGCCGGGCCGGTCGCGAAGGAGCTGCGTCACTGCTTTCCTGTGCGCTATTACCGGCGACCGGCGGCCGGCTCACTTCAATTCGTCGTCGCCCCCACCGACTTCGTCACCGCCTTGATCTTCTCGACTTCTTCGGCGACGAAGGCGGCCAGCTCTTGCGGCGTGCTCGTTGCGGCGTCGGTGCCCAGCTGCAGGAACTGCGCCTTCACCTCCGGCAGGGCCATGATCCTGCGGATTTCGCCATTGAGCCGCTGCACCGCCTCGGCCGGCATGCCCGCAGGGCCCACCACGGCCTGCCACGTCGAGAAGGCGAACCCGGGGTAGCCCGACTCCGCGATGGTGGGCACGTCGGGCGCGATCTCGCTACGCCTCGGTGTGGCGACGGCCAGCGCGCGCAGCTTGCCGCCGCGCACCTGCTCGAGCACGTCCGAGATGTTGGCGAACATCACCTGCGCATGGCCCGCCAACAGGTCCTGCATCGCCGGCGCGCCGCCCTTGTAGTGCACCGTCACCCAGTCGACCTTGGCGACCTGCTTGAACTGCTCGCCCGACAGCCGCACCAGCGTCGTCGGCCCGGGGGAAGCCATGTTCAGCTTGCCGGGGTTCGCTTTGGACCAGGCCACCAGCTCGCCGATCGTCTTCGCGGGCACCGCCGGCGTTGCCACCACCATGATCGGCACTGTCGCGACCAGCGACACGGGCGTGAAGTCCTTCACCGGGTCCCACCCGAGCTTGTCGAAGAACGCAGGCGCGGCGGCGAACGACGTCGCGGCCATCATCAAGGTGTAGCCGTCGGGCGCCGCGCGCGCGACCGCTTCGGAAGCGATGTTGCCGCTGGCGCCGACGCGGTTCTCCACGACGACCGGTTGCCCGAGCGTCTGCGACAGCCGCGCCGCCAGCAGGCGCGCGGCAAGGTCGGTGGAGCCGCCCGGCGGAAAGCCCACCAGCAGCTTCACGGGCCGATTCGGCCAACCTTGGGCGGCGGCCTGCGGGGCAGTCCAGGCCAGCACGAGGGCGCAGGCGGCGGCAGCGAGGGTACGGAACATGAGCGGCTCCTTTCTACTTCTCAGAAATTCAGGGGCAAGGCGAACCGGCGCACCTTGTCCTCGTCGATGTCGATGCCCAGCCCCGGCCGCTGCGGCACATAAGCCACCTGCGAGCGCACGGGGAAGGGCTGCGCGAGGTAGTCCTCGGCGATGAACTGCGGGCCGTTCAGGTCCACCGGCAGCGCCATGCCGTACGCGGCGAACAGGTGCACCGACGCCGCGAAGCCGATGGGAGCGTCCATCAGCCCCGAGCCGATCAGCGTGAGCCCGGCGTTGAGCGCCAGGTCGCACATCTGACGCGCGTAGTGCAGGCCGCCGACCTTCGAGACCTTGATGGCCAGTCCTTCGACCGCCTCGCGGCGGATCAGCTCCACCACGAAAGGCAGGCCGATGGCGGCTTCGTCCAGCGCGATCTTCAGCGGTGTCGCGGCGAGCAGCTTGCGCATGCCGTAGACGTCGCTCATGGCCACCGGCTGCTCGAAGAGCGTGAGGCCGAGGGACTCGAACACGCGGCTCATCGCCAGCGCCTCGTCCAGCGTGTAGCCCTGGTTCGCATCCGCCCACACGTAGCCGCCGCGCGCGGCGCCCACGACGGCACGCACGATGTCGGCATCGAGCGCCTTGTGGTGGCCCACCTTCACCTTGAAGCCGCGAAAGCCTTCCTCGCACGCCTCTTCGGTCATCCGCGCGGCCTCCTCGGGCGAGGCCGCCGACACGAGTCGCGCGAGCTGCACGGAGTCGGCGCGCTTGGCACCGAGCCAGCTCTGCACCGGGATGCCGAGCCGGCGGCCGATGAGGTCGTGCACCGCCACGTCGATCGCGCACTTGGCGATCGGCTGGCCGGGGTCCAGGCCGACGGCGAGTTCGCGGTTCATGCGCTCGTGCAGGCCCGCGATGTCGAAGATGTCGTGCCCGACGACCGCCGGCGCCAGGTATTGCCGCAGCGAACTCACGCAGGACTCCAGCGTTTCGGCCGACCAGCGCCGCGACGGCCCCGACTCGCCCCAGCCCACGTTCCCGTCTTCGTCGGTGACCTTCACCAGCGCGACCCGCTTGCCTTCGTCCAGCGTGCGCGACGCGCCGCGCGGCAGCGTCAGCACGCCCTTGAGCGGCAGGCGGACCGGGAACACTTCGACGCGTTCGATCTTCATCGGCGGCCTATCGGTAGTTGATGAACACGGGGCTCGCCCAGGCGAGCTGCCCGTTCTTCTGCTTCACGCGCAGGTAGACGTGCGAGCGCCGCGGCGGCACGGCCAGGGTCACCCTGCCGGCCAGCGACGACGCGGCCAGCGGCACCAGGCGATGCCACTGGTAACCCTCTTTCGGAAAGCCCCCGGTGAACAGGTTGTGCGAGCCCTTGAAGAGGTCGGCCATGCGGCTGGACGTGTGCTGCGGGCTGGGCTCGGTCAACGTGAGTTGGAGCACCGTGTCCACCGATGCAGCAACCTCGAGCACGACGCTCTGGTTCGGGTTCTCGCGGTAGGCCCCCTGGCGCGCGCTGTAGGAGCGGATTGCCAGCGCGCGATCCCCCTCCGGCGTGAAGCGATGGCGCCGCTGCTCGTCGTAGGGCATCGACTGCAGGCAGGGAAAGTGGCGCAGCAGGCGGCCGTGCGTCACCTCGACGCGCATCGCCCAGTCGCACACGCGGTCCAGCGCCAGTGCGCCCCACGGGCCCCAGCCCCACTCCAGCCGCAGCTGCACCGGCGAGTCGAAAGCGCGAGGGGCGTCGACTCTTTCGTCCGCGTACGCGCGGTGCACGATGTGGCCGTCCTGGATGACCTCGACCACGTCGATCTCGTCCCGGCCGCGCACGTCGAAAGCGACTTCGACCTGCGCCCCGGCTTCGATGGTGCTGCCCATCGGCGCGCCGTCGACGCGGAAGTCGACCTCGATGCGGTCTCCGGTGAGCGCATAGGTACGGCGCGCGCGGATGGCCTCGAAGATGCCTTCGCGGGTGAAGTCCTTCACCCACGCGGCCATGAGGCCCTCGCCGTAGGCACCGGGGAAACCGGCGTGGTCGTCCGACGAACCGACGAAGCCGAAGCGCAGGCCATTGGCCAGGCCCGCCGCGGCGGTGTTCGACGTCTGCCGCCCGCCCATCGAGTGGCTGAAGTACGTGAGCGGCCCGCGGTCTTCCTCGCCGTTGCCGTGCTCGGAATAGACCTCCACCACCGGCGTGCATTCCTCGCAGAATGCATCCCAGTTCACGCCGCGGTGGCCGCTGGGGTAGGCGAGATGATGCGGGATCATCAGCGCGTTCTCGTCCCGGCAGAAGCGCCGCAGCTCGTGCGGGTCGGACGTGTAGTGCAACGGGCGGTGGTCGCCCGGGAAGACCACGCACTGGTCGCCCCAGTGCGACGAATGCCACTCGAAGCCGAGGAAGGCGCAGAAGGCGTTGTCGCGGTTGCCGTCGGCGATGACCTGCTGCACGCGCGGCCAGGTGTCCTTCAGGCGCTTGAAGCCGTCGATCCAGTGACGCTCGCGCCCGCCTTCCATGGCGGGCATGTCGTGCCAGCTCGAGTGGCCGGTGAATGCGAAGAAGTCGAGGTGCGTGCGCGCGATGTCGAGCGAGCGCTCGATGGAGCCGACGCCATACCCGTGCGCGTTGTGGTTGTGGATGTCGCCGAAGAGGAGGCGGTGGTCGTCCATGCGCCGTCCTCAGCCGGGGGCCGCGGCGATGGGTACTGCTTCGATCTCGACCGCCATCGAAGGCAGTTTAAGAGCGCGGGGTCTCCAGGGTATCGGTAGAGTCCCGGGTAGCGGGGCCCTCCGGTGCCGCCACCGGAACCGGCGGCAGGTGCGCCTGCTCGTAGTCGAGCAGCTCCATCAGGTGGTGCATCACCTCGTCGGCGATCTCGTTGCCCTGCCACAGGCGCAGCAGCTCCTTGCGCTCGGCGCGGATCACCGCGTGGCGCAGGCGCGTCATCGTCTCCATGCGCGGCGTGAGCTGCTCGTCCTCGCTCGTCGCGAGCGCGATCCGGTCGGACACCTCCGCCTTCAGCCGCTGCGCCCACTCCTGCGAGATCTGCTCGCGGGCGATGACGTCGTCGATGGTCGCGAGTGCCGCGGCGCTCATGGCCGCGCGCACGCGCATCTGCTCGTCGTGCAGGCTCCAGTTGGAGCCCACCTTCAGCCAGCGGATCAGCGGCGTGAGCGTCAGGCCCTGCCCCACCAGCGTGGCGACGATCACGACGAAGGTGATGAAGATGATCAGGTCGCGGTGCGGGAAGGGCGTGCCGTCCGGCAGCGCGAGGGGCAGCGCCAATGCGGCGGCCAGCGACACGATGCCGCGCATCCCGCACCAGCCGATGATGATCAGCTCGCCGCCGTCCTTGTTCTCCTTCTCCAGCAGCTGGCCGACGTTGGCGACCGGGAACACCCACAGGAAGCGCACGACGATGGCCGTGGCCGTCACGGCCGCGGCGATGCCCGCGAGGTGCAGCGGCGAGTAGAGCCGCAGGTTCACGGAGACGACCGCGTTGATCTGCAAGCCGATCAGGATGAACACGAGGCTGTTCAGCAGGAACACGAGCAGGTTCCACACCGAGCGCGCCATGATCCGCATCTCGGCCGAGACGATCTCCGGCGCATAACGGCCGCGCACCAGCCCCGCGGCGACGACGGCGAGCACGCCCGAGACATGCACCGACTCCGCCGCGAGATACGCCGTGTAGGGAATCGTCAGCACCGTCAGCGTCTCGATGAACGGGTCGCCCAGTTTCTTGTGCAGGCCGATGTACACGAAAGCGAGCGCGACACCCACGGCGACGCCACCGACCGACACCAGCGCGAACTGCGCCGTCGCCTCCATGAACGAGAAGGCGCCGGTGAGCACCGCCGCCACCGCGAACTTGTAGAGCACCAGCCCCGACGCATCGTTGACGAGGCTTTCGCCTTCGAGGATGGTCACGATGCGCCGCGGCATGTTCAGCCGCGAGAGGATCGCCGTGGCGGCCACCGCGTCGGGCGGCGACACGATCGCGCCCAGCGCGAACGCCGCGGCCCACGGCACGTCGGGGACGAGCCACTTCAGCACCGCGCCCACCGCTAGCGTGGTCACCACCACGAGGCCGATCGCCAGCATGCCGATCGGCCGGATGTTCGCCTTGAAGTCCGACCACGAGGTGAGCAGCGCCGCCTGGTAGAGGATCGGCGGCAGCACCGCGAACAGGATGATCTGCGGGTCGAACGTGGCCACCGGCAGGTTGGGCACCAGCCCCAGGACCACACCGCCGGCCACCAGCGCGATCGGGTACGGGAACTTGAAGTGGCGCGCCACCCAGCCGAGGGCCACGGCGGACAGCAGCAGGATCAGGAGGAGCTCGAGCAGGGCCATGTCCCGGTGATTATGGCTTTGCCCCCCGGCCGTGGCACCATGGCAGCGCAGTGGAACAGTACGACGCAGAAAGTGAACGCAGGCTGCGCCGCCGCGGGGCGGTGCTCGTGGTGCTGCGCATCGCGATGGCGCTGTGCGCCCTTTCGCTCATCGCCGCGATCGCGCACTGGCCGTTCGAGAGCGCCGGGCGCATTGTCGACACCTGCCTCGCGCGCGGCGGCACAGGCGACATGCTGATGGACTGCGTGCGGCGGCGCATCGACCTGCAGGTGAGCCAGGCCGAGATGGTGCGCGCGCAGGTGGTGCTGCTGCTCGCCCTGCTGGCCGCCGTCATCACCGCCGCCTTCTTCGTGCGGCGCACTTACCGGGACCGCCTCGAGGAACAGGCGGAATACCACGAGCAGCTGATCGACGCGATCCCGCTGCCGCTGGGCCTGCGCGCTGCCGACGGCACCTTCATGCGAGTGAACACCTCTTTCGAGCGGCGCAACGGCGTCAGCCGTGACGAGGTGGACGGCAAAGCCGTGGACCAGGTCATCGGCCCCGCGCGCGCGCGCATGGTGGCCGAAATGGACACGCGGGCGCTCGCCTCCAACGAGGCAGTCGAGTGCGAGCTGGACCTCTCCGACGCCCGCAACGAGCAGTACGTGCAGTTCCGGCTGCAGGCGCTGCGCCGCCGCGACGGCTCGGTGCTGGGCCTGGTGGGCGTCAGCAACGACATCACGGCGCTGCGCATCAAGGAGCGCGAACTGCAGCGCAACAACGAGCGGCTGCATCGCCTCTCCAACCAGATGCTGGTGGCGCAGGAGGACGAGCGCCGCCGCATCGCGCGCGACCTGCACGACCAGGTGGGCCAGATCCTCACCGCGCTGAAGCTGCAGCTGGGTTCGCTGGCGAAGCGCCCGACCATCGACGACCCCGCGGCCGCGATGGTGACGCCGGTGGACCTGGTGGAGGAGGCGCTGCGAAGCACGCGCGACCTGAGCGCCTCGTTGCACCCGCACCTGCTGGACGACCTCGGGCTGGAGCGTGCGTTGCAGTGGCTGGTGGAGCGGTTCATCCGGCCGGCGATCCCGAACATCGAGCTGCGCTGCCGGCTCGACCCGCCCCGTGCAGAGGCGGGCCTGGAACTGGTCGCATTCCGCGTCGTTCAGGAATCCCTGACGAATGTGGTGCGGCATGCGCAGGCGACGCGCGTCGGCGTGATACTGGAGGCCGGGGAGGGCGAGCTGGCAATCGAGGTGATGGACGATGGCGTGGGTTTCGACCTCCCCCGGGATGGCACGGCACAGGCGGTGTCGCTGGGGCTGGCGGGCATGGAGGAACGTGTGAGCGAGTTTGGCGGTGAGTTCGCGATGGAAAGCACGCGCGGCGTGGGCACCCGGCTGCGCGTGAGCCTGCCCTGGAAGGCGCAGCCGTGACGAAGCTGCACGTCGTGCTCGCCGACGACCACCGCCTCGTGCGCGCGGGCCTGCGCGCCCTCCTCGATGGCATGGCCGACGTCGAAGTGGTCGCCGAGGCCACGGATGGCGAGGAGGCCTGGCGCCTCGTGCAGGAATTGCGGCCCGACGCGGCCCTGCTGGACATCGCCATGCCCAAGCTCAGCGGCCTGGCCGTGCTGTGCAACGTGACGGCGGCGAAACTGCCCACGCGCGTGCTGCTGCTGTCCATGTACGACAACGACGAGTACGTGGCCGAGGCCGTGCGCTCCGGCGCCGCGGGGTACCTGATCAAGGATGCGGCGGTGGAGGAGCTGGGGCTCGCGCTCGACGCATTGCGCCGGGGCGACGTCTACCTGAGCCCCGCCGTCACCCGCAAGCTGACGCAGGCCTTCAGCGGCAACCGCCCCAGCCCGGGCCTCACGAGCCGCCAGACGCAGATCCTGCGCATGATCGCGCTGGGGCGCTCGTCGAAGGAGATCGCGCGCGAGCTGGACCTGTCGATCAAGACGGTGGAGACGCACCGCACGCAGATCATGGACCGGCTGGAGATCCGCGATCTCGCGGGCCTCGTGCGCTACGCCGTGCGCAGCGGGCTGGTGGACCCGGCGCAATGAGGCCGCTGCATCCTCCCTAGGGGTAATTCGGTATGCGCGTGCGCCGCACGCATGGATGGGCAGGGCGGCCCCCGGTTCCTACGATCCCGCCATGCCCAAGACACACGTCCTACGCGTCATCTGCGCCAGCGTGGCGCGCGTGGAAAGCTCGCCCGTCAACGTGCTGCTCACGTTGCGCAACGACTTCTGCCAGAAGAACGTGCGGGCACGCTCCGCCTGGCTGTACACCCACGGCTGGTTCGTGGGCTGGTTCGAGGGCGCGCGGGACGCCGTGGAAAACGGCATCGCGATCGCCGCGTCGGACACCCGCAATGCGGGGCAGCGCATCGTCCACCGCAGCACCGGCCCGGCCACGCTGGCGCAGCCGATCAGCGTGGTGGCCACGCAGAGCCAGCACACCCCCACGGAGTTCGCGCGCGGCATCGAGTGGCTGCGGCGCTCGCCGCTCGCGCAGGAGGAGCCGCTGGCCGTCTGGCGCCGCCTGAGCGAGCCCTGCGTGGCCCCGGGGCACGGCACCTGGAGCGCGCTGCCGGACCACGACGTCGCCTACGTCGCCGCCGACCCCAACGCCTCGCTCGACGAGCTGCGCAAGCTGGGCGAGCGCCACGGCAGCCCCGTGGTGTACCAGCGCTTCGCCAACGCGCGCCTGCGCTCCGGCGACGTCGGCGCGGCGTACGTCGACGTGCCCCACCGCGACGGCTTCACCCGGGTGCGCCTCGTCTCGCGCCGCTCGCTGGAGCAGCCGATGCTGCGCACCGTGCTGGATGCCACCGGGTGCACGGTGCGCGACTTCGGCAGCTTCGCGGCGCCTGAGCCCGGTATCGGGGTAACTCTGTATCCCCAGCCTGTCAACGCATGGATGCCGCAAACCACCACCGGTGCCTAGCATCCCAACCAACACCTGAACGCCAAGCCGCCATGTCCCCAACCACCACGCCCACCCTCGACACCGCCGCCGTCGTGCGCCTGGCGGTCAAGGGCTTCAGCGCCATCGAGCACAAGCTGCTGGAAGGCACCGTCAAGCTCTCGCAGCGCCGCGCGCCGCGCATCGACCTGCTGGCCGAAGCCGACGCGCACGCGGCGGACGTGGTGCTGATCGACGCGCAGGACTCGGCCGCCGTCCAGTGGGCCGCGGCGCAGCCCTGGCTGCCGCAACGCGCCGCCATCTGGGCCGGCGCCAAGACCACGCGGCCGCAGCACATGGCCGCCGAGCGCCAGATCAAGTGGCCGATCCTGCCCGTGCTGCTGTACCGCGCGCTCGAACTCGCGCCGCGCGAACAACCCGCGGCCGCACCCGCGGCCTCCGTGGCCAGCCGCCGCGTGCTCGTCGTCGACGACAGCCTCGCCGTGCGCAACTACCTGCGCTCGATGCTCGAGAAGGAAGGCATCGAGGTGCACGAGGCCGAAAGCGCCGAACAGGGTATCGAGACGGCCGCCGCGGGCAACTACGCCTGCGTGCTGATGGACGTGCTGCTGCCCGGCATCGACGGCTTCGAAGCGTGCCGGCGCCTGAAGGCTCGCGCCCGCAACGGCCACCAGCTCCCCGTCGTCATGCTCACCAGCAAGTCGTCGCCCTTCGACCGCGTGCGCGGGAAGATGGCCGGCTGCGACACCTACCTCACCAAACCCGTGGACCCCAACGAGCTGCGCGGCGTGGTCGCGCGCCACGTGGCCCCGCATTGAATCACCCAACCCTGAAAGGACAACCATGACCCGCACCATCCTCGTCGTCGAAGACAGCCAGGTTGACCGTGCCCGCCTCGAGCAGCTGCTGGCCGCCAACGGCTTCAGCGTCGCCACCGCCGAGAACGGCGAGCAGGCCCTCGCCAGCGTCAAGCGCAGCAAGCCGCACGCGATCCTGATGGACGTGAACATGCCCGGCATGGACGGCTTCGCCGCCACGCGCGCGCTGCGCAACGACGCCGACACGAAGGACATCCCGGTCGTGCTCGTCACCGCCAAGGACCAGAAGGCCGACAAGGCCTGGGGACAGATGCTGGGCGCCAGGGGCTACGTGACCAAGCCTTACAGCGACGACCAGATCCTCTCGCAAGTGCGGGCCCTCTGAGCGGAGCCCTGCGATGGCCCTCAAAGTCCTGATCGTCGACGACGCCGTGGTGGACCGCCAGAACCTGGAGCGCATCGTGTCCGGCGCGGGCCACCGCGTCGTGTGCGCCGAATCGGGCGAGCAGGCCGTGGCGTCCGCGCGCAGCGAGCGCCCGGACCTCATCCTCATGGACGTGAACATGCCCGACCTCGACGGCTTCGCCGCGACGCGGCAGCTCAAGTCCGACGCGGCCACGCGGGACATCCCCGTCGTGTTCGTCACCGGCAAGAACCAGAAGGCCGACATCGCGTGGGGCCGCATGCTCGGCGCCCGCGGCTACATCGGCAAGCCGTACAGCGCCGAGCAGATCCTCGCGCAGCTGGCGGCGGCCTGAGGCAGCCATGCAAGCCGTGCTACCCCCCAACCTCACCCTGGTGCCCCCGGCCCTGGCGCTCACGCGCGGGTTCGTGGACGCGCCGCGCGCCGCCGCCACGAGCGGCGCGCCGACGGCGCACGATGCATCGCACGAGCTGCGGCAGGCTTTCCGCTGCGGCCCCCTGCGCCTGATGGTGCGTTACGAAGACGGCAGCGAGCTCACCGAGATGCCGCCGGTCTACAAGCTGCCGAACACCCCGGAGTGGTTCCTCGGCATCGCCAACTTGCACGGGTTGCTGGTGCCCGTGTTCGACCTCGCGCGGTTCGCGGGCGTGCAAGCGCCCGAGCCGCAACAGGCCTACCTGCTCGTGCTGTCGCATGGCGACGACTCGGCGGGCGTGGTGATCGAAGGATTGCCCCGCCGCCTTCGCATCCTGCCGCACGAGCACACCGGCACCGACGCCGCGCCGCAAGGCCTGGCCCCTTACCTGCGCGGCGGCGCGCTCACGGCCGGCGAGCTGTGGCTCGACCTGGACCGCGCGGCGCTGCTCGACGCCTTCGAGCGCGCGCTCGACGACACCCTTCCCGGAGCTTGACATGACGACATCCTTTGCAGGCCGCCTCGGCGGCTGGGGCGGCCTTCGCCTGAATTTCCTCACGCGCCTGAAGCTGTGGCAGAAATTTGCCCTGCTCGGCGCCGTTGCCGTGGCGCTCGCGGCCTTCCCCGTGTGGCGCCTGGTCAAGACGGTGGAGCAATCCATCGCGCAGGCGCACACGGAGGAGTCCGGCCTCGCCGCGATCACCGCCGCGCTCGAACTCGTGCGCACGCTGCAGGACCACCGCGGCTCGTCCAGCTACTTCGTGCTGGGCGACGAGAAGCGCGGCGCGGCGCAGCCCAAGAACGCCGCCGAAGCCGACGCGGCGCTGGCGAAGCTCGAAGCGCAGGTCGCGCCGCTCAACGACGCGGCCGTCAACGCCCGCGTCGCCGCGTTCAGGAAGGAATGGCTGAAGCTGAAGGAAGACGTCGTCGCGCGCCGCATCGACCAGCGCTCGGTGACGGAAGCCCACATCAACGCCATCGCCGGCCTGCTGCGCCTGGTGGAGGACTTCACGGCCGCCTACCGCATCGACCTCGACGCCGACGCCGCGACCTACTACCTCGCGCGTTCGACGCTGGTGGACCTGCCGCGCCTGTCGGAGTCGCTCGGCCAGCTGCGCAGCCCGGTGGTGTCGCGCCTGCAGGAGATCGCCACCGCCCGCAGCGGCGCCGATGCCGCCAAGGTGGAAGCCGCGCTGCGCGATGCGATGCGGCCCAGCGACCGCGCGCGTATCGCCGAGACGGTGAAGGACCTCAGCGACTCCCTCGACCGCTACGTGTCCAACCAGCGCCGCGCCATCCGCGCCCTGCCGGAACTCGAAGCGACGTCCGGCCCGCAGATCGCTGAAATCCAGCGCGCCACCGGCCAGGCCATCGCGCTCGTGCAGAAGGAAATCCTGGGCAAGGAAGTGCCGACCATCGAAGCCGCGGCGTACCTCAAGGAAGTGTCCGTGCCGCGTGAAGTGGTGCAGAAGGCCGCGACGCAGCAGGAGCTGCTGGGCCGCCAGTTGCAGGCGCGCGTGTCCGCCGCCCGTGCCGACCGCCTCGAGACCGTCGGTGCCGTGCTCGCGCTGCTGGCGCTGGCCGCCGTCATCGCCACGCTGATCGTGCGCAACATCACGTCCACCGTGGCGGGCCTGCAGCAGTCGGTGGAGCGCGTGCGCTCCGGCGACAGCGCGGCGCTGCAATCCATCGAGTCGCGCGACGAAGTGGGCGACCTGGGCCGCACGGTGAACCTGCTGCTGCAGGAACGCCTGGCCGCGCAGCAGAAGGCCGAAGCGGAGAACGAAGCGCTGAACAACTCGGTGATCTCGATCCTCGAAGCCGTGAACCAGCTGTCGCAACGTGACCTGACGGCCCGCGCCCCCGTGACGCAGGACATCATCGGCACGGTGTCGGACTCCGTGAACGCGCTGGCCGACGAGACGGCGAAAGTGCTGGTGCAGGTGAGCGCGATTGCCGGCAACGTGGCGCAGGCCTCCGGCAAGGTGAAGGGCCAGGCGGACCTCGTGAGCCGCACGGCCGAGCACGAGCGCAAGAACGTCGGCGAGGTGATCGAGTCGCTCGCCAACGCCACGCAGACCATGAACCAGGTGGCCGAACTCGCCGCGCAGAGCAACCGCTCCGCCGAGCGGGCCACGCAGGCCACGCACAACGCGCTGCAGACGGTGAACGGCACCGTGCAGGGCATGGAGTCGATCCGCGAGACGATCGCCGAGACCGAGAAGCGCATCAAGCGCCTGGGCGAGCGTTCGCAGGAAATCACGGGCATCGTGAACCTGATCAACACCATCTCGGAGCGCACGCACGTGCTGGCGCTGAACGCGTCGATGCAGGCCGCGGTGGCGGGCGAAGCGGGCCGCGGTTTCGCGGTCGTGGCCGAAGAAGTGCAGCGCCTCGCGGAAAGCTCGCGCAACGCCACGCAGCAAATCGGCACGCTGGTCAGCAACATCCAGCTGGAAACCAACGAAACCATCGCCACGGTGAACAAGACGATCGGGCAAGTGGTGTCCGGCTCCGAGCAGGCACAGAAGGCGGGCGAGCAGATGCGCCTGACGCAGGAGATCACCAGCGAGCTGGTGGCGCAGGTGCAGCGCATCGCGGCTTCGTCCGAGACGCAGAAGGCGGCGTCCGCCGAGCTGCTGAAGTCGGTGCAGGGCATCGGCGACAGCACCGAGCGCACCGCGCAGCAGATCGAGATGCAGAACCGCGAAACCGAGACGCTGCTGGACTCCGCGCGCCGCCTCGTGGAGTCGGTGAACGTCTTCAAGCTGGCGCACGCCTGAGGCGCGCCATGAAGCTCAAGGACCTGGTCGAGGCGCTGGCCACCGAGGTGGAACGCGCCGGCGCCCAACTCGAGGAGTGCCTGGGCACCCTCGCCCAGCTCGGCGAGGACGACCCCGTGCTGTTCGACCTGTGCGAGCAGTACAGCGGCCAGGCCCAGCGCATGGGCGAGGCCGCCGAGCTGGCGGGCTTCCCCGGCCTGCAGGCCGTGTGCGACCACGTCCTGCAGAACGGGCTGCTGCTCACCGTGACGCCCGCGGGCGAACGCGGGCCGCTCGTGGACTTCCTGCGCGCATGGCCGCCGCTCGTGGTGTTCTACCTGCGCAACCTGAGCGACCCGTCGGCGGCCGTGGGCCTGGTGGACCACCTGTGCACCGCGCCCGACCCGCTGCCCGAGGACGCCGCCCGCAAGATCGTGCACATGCTCGGCGCGATGCCGCTGCAGGTGGAAGCGGGGGCGGACGACGAGCAGCCGCAGCGGCCGGTGCTGGCGAGCGCGGAGGACGTGGCGCTGGAGATGCCCGCGGACGTGGACGAGCGTTTGCTGGAAGGATTCCGGCAGGAGTCGCCCGAGCAGGCGCGCTACCTCGTCGCGCTGGCACGCAACATGGCGGCCGGCGGCGACAGCTCCGACGTGGTGGCGGCCAAGCGCGTGGCGCACACGCTCAAGGGCAGCGCGTCGATCATCGGGCTGCGCGGCATCGCGTCAGTGTCGCACCATCTCGAGGACATCCTCGAACACTTCGAGGAAGCCGGTGGCGCCGTCGCTCGGCCCGCCGCCGAGGCCCTGCTCGATGCGGCCTACTGCGTCGAGCAGATGGTCGGTTACGTGATGGGCGAGGACGAGTACCCGCAGCAGGCGCAGCGCGTGCTGCAGGACGTGCTGGACCTGGCCAACCGGATCGATCGCGGCGAGTCACTGGACGCGCCGCTCGCGCGGAGCGAAGAAGCGCCCGCCGTGGAAACCGTCCCGCAGGCGGCAGTGGCAGCGAGCACTTCAGGCAACGCGATGCGCGTGAGCGTGCGCCGCATCGACGAACTCTTCCGCGTCTCCGGCGAGCTGGCCGTGCACGGCGCGGCAATGGAAGCGAGGTTGAAGGCGCTGGTGGACAGCTCGCGGCAACTTCTCGCGCAGAACCTGCGCGTGCAGAAGCGCCTGTTCGAGCTGGAGACCGTTGTAGACGTGCGCTCGCTCGCCACGATGCGCGCCCGCGCCGGCAGCGCCGGCCGCGACGACGGCTTCGACTCCCTGGAGCTGGACCAATACAGCGAGCTTCACAGCACGTCGCATGCCCTCATCGAGGAAGCGGCCGACGCGCGCGCGATGGCGCTGCGGCTGGAAGAAGAGATCGCCCAGCTCTCAGGCCTGCAGTCGCGCCAGCAGCGCCTGGGCAAGGACATGCAGCACCTGGTGATCGGCACCCGCATGACCGAAGTGGGGGTGCTGGAGCCGCGACTGCACCGCAACGTGCGCAGCACCTGCCAGGCCACGGGCAAGCAGGCCGAGCTGGTGCTCAAGGGCGGCGGCACGCTGATCGACGCCGACGTGCTGTCGCGACTGGCCGAACCGCTGATGCACCTGCTGCGCAATGCGGTTGATCACGGCATCGAGAGCCCCGAGGTGCGCGGCCGCGCCGGCAAGTCGCCGGTGGGGCGCGTCATGCTCGACTTCTCGCGGCAGGGCCAGCAGGTGGTGCTGCGCTGCGCGGACGATGGCCGCGGCCTCGACCTGCCCGCCATCCGCAACCGCGCCATCGAACGCGGCCTCATCTCCGCCGAGCAGGTGCTCGGCGACGACGAGATCGCGCGCCTGATCCTGCTGCCCGGCTTCTCCACGCGCGATGCAGTGAGCGAAGTCTCCGGCCGCGGGGTGGGCATGGACGTGGTGCACGAGTGGGTGAACGCCATGAACGGCAGCATTCGCATCTCGTCCGTGGCCGGCAGCGGCAGCACGATCGAGCTGCGCTTCGCGGCCTCGCTCACGACGATGCAGTCGCTGGTGGTGGAAGCCGCCGGGCAGCGCTTTGCCTTGCCGGCGGTGCACGTCGAGCAGGCGGTGCCGCGCGGGCTCGGCGAATTCGAGCAGGTGGGCGACAGCCTGGCGTGGCGGCATGCGGACCGCATCTACCCCGCTCGCCTGCTGGCCGAAGCCGCGGGCTTGCCGCGCGATGCCGGCCGTGCGCTGGTGGACCACGACGTCGTCATCGTCCGCTTCGACAACCGCTCACATGCGCTGGCTGTCGAGCGCCTCGTCGATGCGCGCGAACTGCTGGTCAAGAACCCCGGCCGCTATGCGCGGCACGTGCGTGGCGTGGCCGGCCTGTCGATCCTCGGTGACGGCAGCGTGGCGGTGAACCTGGAGCTGCCGCAGCTGCTGGCGCGTGCCTCGCGCCGCGTGCATGACGCGGGCGGCAGCGACGCGCCGACGGCTTCGAAGCAGGAAGTGCCCGGCGTGCTCATCGTCGACGATTCGCTGTCGGTGCGCACGGCCTTGCGCAACCTGGTGCAGGACGCAGGTTTCCGCGTGGAAGCGGCCCGCGACGGGCTCGAAGCCATCGAGTCCCTGCGCGGCTTTCGCCCGAAGATCGTGCTGACCGACCTGGAGATGCCCAACATGAACGGCGTCGAGCTGACGTCGCACCTGAAGGCACGCGCCGACACGAAGGACCTGCCGGTGATCATGATCACGTCGCGTTCGCAGGAGAAGCACCGCCGCATGGCGCAGCAGGCGGGCGTCGATGCGTACCTCACCAAGCCCTACAACGACGGCGAGCTGCTGCGCACGATCCGGGAGGCGATCCATGCGTGACGATCGAATGCTCGCGCGCGGCAACTACGTGCTGCTGCGTGCCGGCGGGCTGCGCCTGCTGCTGCCGCAGGAGGACGTGGGTGCGGCGTTCCATGTGGGCGAGTCGAGCGGGATCGAGCTTGCGGCCCTGTCCGATCGCATGCAGCGCCTGCCGGCCTGCCCGGCGGACCGCTTCGTGGCCGCGTCATTGCGCGGGGATGAAGGCACGCTTTGGGCGTGGAACGAGCTGCGCGTTCTGATCGCTTTCGACCTCGAGCTGCATGCCTTGCCGCCTTCGCTGTGCGACGCGGGCAGCGTGCTGCGGCACTACGCGTTGATCGACGGCGAGATGGCGTTCGCCGTTCGTGCCGATGCCGTGCTGGCGTTCGCGGAGGCCGCCCATGCGGCGTGACTTCGAATCCCTGCCGCAGCCTTCGGCAGCAGGCACATCCCGGGCATGGCTGTTGCCCCTGCGGCGCGGCGGCTGGTGGGCGCTGCCTTCGCATGCGACGCTCGAAGTGGTGGAGCAGCCGCGGGCCGTCCCCGTGCCGGGTGCACCACGCCATGCACTCGGCCTGCTCGCGTGGCAAGGCCGGTGGATCGCGTTGCTCGACGTCGACGTCCTGGCCGGTGAGCCTGTCCTCGAGCAGCCGCGCTACGCGCTGGTCGTTGCCTGGCAGCCCGCCCCCGGCCGGCCACTCGAACATGCCGCCGTGGCGTTGGATGCGCTGCCGGAGTTGTTCCTGCTGCCGCAGGACTGCCCGGCGTGCGAACTGCCCGAGCCAGCAGGCGTCTGGCGTCACTACGCGGTTTCGTGCTTCGTGCACGGCGGGCATGCCGTGCCCATCATCGACAGCGCGCGGCTGTTCGGTTGATCGTTGCCTCTCTCGCGCGCTGACCGTCGCGCTCTTCGACCTCGCGGGCAAATCCGCGCGTGGGCAGGCTGCGGCGCGATGGCTACGGCGTCGCTCGCGGCCGCTGACGCGACCGCTACTCGATCCCTTGCGCCGGGCGTGGCGTTGCCGCGAGGTCGCGCCGCGCAAAAACCTAGAGCCGCTCCACCTGCTGCGCAAAGTAAAACCACTCCGCGCCCCGCTCCGCCTTCGTGTTCGGGAACACGACGAACCCGTCGGCGGGCGCAGTAACGGCTTCACCGTTCGCGCGCAGCCCGATCGTTTCACCGGCGCGGACGGGCTCGAAGCTCTTCCACTCGCGCGCAAACCGGTCACCCGGATCCGCGCGGTCCACCACCTCCACGAGCCGCAGCGTCTGGATATCAGGCACGCGCTGCGGCGCAGGCGCGTCGATCAGCTGCAGCTGCGCGAGCGCGCGATGGATCGCGCCATACGCAACGCCAGGTGCACGCGGGTCCTCGTGCTGCCCGCATTCCAGCGTCACGCCATAGCCACCCACGCTGCGCATGTACTCCGTCGTGCCCATGCCGTACCTGGCACTGCCCCCGCGCCGGCTCGCACCGCGCGCATAGGTGTCCAGCCAGCCGTCGACCGCGCGCGTGACGCCGAGGCACGCCGCCAGCGCTTCCTCTTCCGCCGCGTGCGAGAACGGCTCGAGCGAACCCTTGTTGTCGTAAGGCCCGACCATCACGAACGGCTCGCCGGGTGAGTGGAAGGAATGCAGGTCCAGCAGCACGTCGTGCTGCGCCAGCACCGGGCACAGCTCGTTGGCGATGCGGTCCTCGTTGTCCTGCGGCGTGGCCGTGGGCGCGAGGTTGCGATTGAGGTTGCGGTCGCCGGCGCGGGCGCCGCGCTCGTAGGCGAGGCGGTTGGTCACGGGGATGAGCGTGAGCGAGCCGCGAACGACGCGCAGCTCCCCTTTTGCCAGTTCGTCGAGAACGCGCCCGATCGCCACCGTGCCGCAGGTCTCGTTGCCGTGCACGGCGCCCAGCACCAGCAGGCGCGGGCCGCTCTGCGGTCCATGGAAAGTATGAATGTCGAACATCGTAGCCATGCCGCGAGCTTCGCACACAATGGAGGCCACGACATCCGGAGGAGACTGCATTGAAGTTCCGCACCCTCGCCCTCGGCGTGCTGGGCGTCGCCCTTGTGGGCGGCACGGCCGGCTGGTTCAGCCTGGACAAGGAAACGCGCGGCCTGATCGCCACGCTGCCCACCAACCGCGACCTGCTCTTCTGGAGCCAGGACCAGCGCGACGCCGCCTTCCGCGCGCTCGACCGCCTGCCCATCCTTGCCAAGGCCCGCCCGATCCCGGCCAGCGGCAAGCCGTCGCCCCTGCCACAGGGCGCGCCGCTGAAGCTGCCGCTCGACATGGACGCGTACATGGCCGGGCAGCGCGCCGCCGGCATCGTCATCGTGCACGACGGCAAGATCCGCTTCGAGCGCTACGGCCTCGGCTTCGACGGCGACGGCCGCTGGACCAGCTTCTCCGTCGCCAAGTCGATGACGTCCACGCTGGTCGGCGCGGCGCTGCGCGACGGCCACATCAAGAGCATGGACGACAAGGTCAGCACCTACATCCCGCAGATGAAGGGCTCCGCGTACGACGACGTGAGCATCCGCCAGCTGCTGACGATGACATCGGGCGTGCAATGGAACGAGGACTATTCGGACCCGAACTCCGACGTCGCGCGCTTCAACAACCACAAGCCGGAGGAAGGCGTGGATGCGCTGGTGAGCTACCTGCGCAAGCTGCCGCGCGCGGCGCCGGCGGGCACGCGCTGGAACTACAGCACCGGCGAGACCAACCTCGTGGGCATCCTCGTTTCGAACGCGACGAAGAAGCCGCTGGCCGACTACCTGTCCGAGAAAATCTGGCAACCCGCCGGCATGGAGCAGCAGGCGACCTGGATCCTCAGCAAGACCGGCAAGGAGATCAGCGGGTGCTGCATCCAGGCGGCGACGCGGGACTTCGCGCGCTTTGCGCAGTTCATCGCCAATGGCGCGCAAGTCGACGGGCAGCCGATCGTGCCGGACGGCTGGCTGGCTGAAGCCACCTCGCAACGCGTGCCCACCGACCAGCCGGGCCGCGGCTACGGCTACCAGTGGTGGACCTGGGACGACGGCACCTTCACCGCGGTCGGCATCTTCGGGCAGGGGCTGCTCGTCGACACGAAGCGCAAGCTCGTGATCGCGAGCAACGCGAACTGGGCAGGGGGTGCGCGCGACCCGAAGGCGAGCGCGGCGCGCCAGGCGTTCTACAAGGCCGTGCAGAAGGCCATCGACGAAGAATCCAGCAAGTCGCCGGGTTGAAGACATGCAGACGCAGGACATCGCATTCCTTCCGGCGCACGAACTCGTGCGCCGCATCGCCACGAAGCAGCTCTCGCCGGTTGAAGCCGTCGAATCGTTCCTCACGCGCATCGCGGCGCAGGACAGCCGGCTGCACGCCTTCGTCGAGGTGTATGCCGACGATGCGCGCGAAGCCGCGCGCGCCGCGGAACTCGCCATCCGCTCCGGCCACGCGGCGGGGCCTCTTCACGGCGTGCCGATCGCGCTGAAGGACCTGATCGAACTCGAAGGCCGCACGGTCACCGGCGGCTGCAAGGCGTGGTCCGCGCGCAAGGCGCAGCGCACGGCGACGCTGGCGCAGCGCCTCATCGCGCAAGGGATGATCGTGCTCGGAAAGACTCACACCGTCGAATTCGCAATGGGCGGCTGGGGAACCAACACGCACCTGGGCACGCCGTGGAACCCGTGGGATAGCGAACGTGCGCGCACGCCCGGCGGCTCCAGCAGCGGCTCCGGCGTGGCGGTGGCGGCGGGCCTCGCGCCTTGGGCCGTCGGCACCGACACGGGCGGCTCGGTGCGCCTGCCGGCCTCGTGGTGCGGCATCACGTCGCTGAAGACGACTGTCGGACGGATCAGCACGCACGGCGTGCTGCCGCTCAGCCCCACGCTCGACACACCGGGGCCGATGACGCGCAGCATCGAAGACGCGGCATTGCTCTACACCGCGATGCAGGGGCCGGACGCGCTCGATCCGCGCACGCTGCGAGTCCCGTACACCGATCCGCTGCCGCATCTCAAGCGCGGCGTGCGCGGCCTGCGGCTCGCGCGCATGCCCGCCAGCGAGCGCCAGTTCGCGGGTGCGGAGGTCCTCGAGGCCTATGACCGCTCCCTCGAAGAGCTCCAGCGCCTGGGCGCGGAAGTCGTCGACGTGCAACTGCCCTTCGCCTTCGCCGACATCGCCGCGTGGAACCTGCGCATCATGGCGGCCGAAAGCTACGTCATCCTGCGGGAGCTCATCGACGACGATGCCGCGCCGCTGGACCCGCACGTGCGCGCCCGCATCGTGCCGGGCCGGGACCTCAGCGCGCGCGACTACATCGAGGCGCTGAACAACCGCGAGAAGCTGAAGGTTGCCTACGCAAAAGCGATGGAGGGCGTCGATGCGATGCTCACGCCCACCACGATGACGACCGCGGTGCCCGTGGACGAAGTCGACCAGACGAAAGCTCCCGCGCACTACACGCGGTTCGCGAACTACCTGGACCTCACGGCCGTCGCGCTGCCCAATGGTTTCTCGCCAGCCGGCTTGCCGACCTCGCTGCAGATCGCCTGCCGCGGTTTCGACGAAGCGATGGCCCTGCGCATCGGCTGGGCGTACCAGCAGGCCACCGAGTGGCACCTGCGTCGCCCGCCCGTGTAGCGCGCGTCACTCGCCCCGCAGCGTCGGCAAGCCCACGCCCGCGGCGTCGAAGCCCCCATCGGCCGCCAGTACCTGGCCGGTGACGTACGTCGCCTGCGGCGAGCACAGGAACAGCACCACGGCCGCGATCTCTTCCTCGCTGCCGTAGCGGCCCAGCGGGATGGTGTCGTGGTAGTCCTTGCGGATCGCCGGCGTGTGCACCTGCTTCGCCATCGCAGTCTCCACCGGGCCCGGCGCCACTGCATTCGCGCGGATCCCATGCATCGCCAGCTCGACGGCCTGCTGCCGCGTGAAGTGCGCGAGTGCCGCCTTGCTCGTGCCGTATGCAACACGCAAGGTACTCGCCCGCAGCCCCGAGATCGACGTGATGTTCACGATGCTGCCGCCACCCGCAGCGCGCATGTGCGGAACGCACGCCTGGCTGCACAGGAAGGGCCCGTCGAGGTTTGTCGACATCACGTACCGCCACTCCTCGAAGGTCGTCTCGACGAGCGGCTTGAACACCGCGACGCCGGCATTGTTGACGAGCGCATCGATGCGCCCGGACTTCGCAGCGACCTGTGCGATCGAGCGTTCGACCTGCGCAGGCTGCGACACGTCGCACTCGATGGGCAACGCACGCTCGCCGAACTCCGCCTGCAGCGGTTTCGCGGCCGCCGCCAGCGTGCCGGCGTCGACGTCGAGCAGCGCCACGGCATCGCCGCGCGCCAGGAATTGCCGCGCAATCGCCAGGCCGATGCCGCGCGCGGCACCGGTCACGACGGCGGTGTAGGGGTGTTGCGTGCTGATCGGCGTCTCCTCGCGTTCGTCCGCGAGGATCATCGCACGCCGGGCACGCGAAGACGACGGTGCCCCGGAGGCACCATCGTCATGCGTCAAGCGTGCTGCTTAGCCGCGGTCCGCGCGGGCCGGGCGCATCGGCTGCACCTCGGGTTCCGGAGCGGGCGGCGCGCCCATTTCCTGCACGGCGGGCGCCTGGGCCATTACTTCAGGTTGCGGCACCACGGCTACTTCTTCGACCTTCTGGATCGAAGCGATCGGCGCGGCCTTGGGCGCGCAGGCATTCGGGTCGGGGCGATGCGCGCCCGTGCCGCCACGCAGCGTGTTGCAGGTGGCCGTCGCGCCGTTGCCCGGCGTCGAGGTGATGTACTGGGCCTGGGCGACGGCGATGCCGCCGACCGTGACGCCGATGGCAGCCGCGATCGTGGCGAGGGTCTTCGTGTTCATGCAGGTACTCCTGGGTAATGTGTACCGGCAAGTTAGCCGCTCGGCAGCAGGCGCAATGTCGGGGAGCGTTCGGCGTGCGAGTCAGCCCGGGTTTCGGAGTCGATTCGGTTGCCGTCCTACACGCCGGCTTGGAGTAACGAGTCGAAAGAATCGTTGATCACAAAAGGGGACGTGAATCTCCCGGTATGAGGAGGACGGTTGCTGCCTCATGCACGCCGCTAGACTCGCGCCGGTGAAAAGCGACTTCATCGTCTATGTCGACGAGAGCGGGGACCACAGCCTCGAGAGCATCGACATCCACTATCCCTTGTTCGTGCTCTCGTTCTGCGTCTTCAGGATCGCGGACTACAACACTCTCACCGCACCTGCCGTGCGCAAGTTGAAGTTCGAGCTGTTCGGCCACGACATGGTCGTGTTCCATGAAATGGACATCCGGCGCAAGCGAGGAGCTTTCGCCACCTTCGGCAAGGAGCAGCGCGATGCGTTCATGGAGTCGCTGGCGCTGATCATCGCTGCGGCGCCCATGAAGATCATCGCCGTGGTGATCGACAAGGTGCGGCACAAGCAGCGCTATTCGAAGCCGGCGCACCCGTACCACCTTGCTTTCGGCTTCGGCCTCGAGAGACTTCACCGGTTGCTTCGCTCACACGGGCAAGGTGACCGACTCACGCACGTCATTTGCGAAGCACGCGGTGCGAACGAGGACGAAGAGCTCGAGCTGGAATTCCGCGGGATTCGCGACGGGGACAACTATCGCGGCGAGAGGCTGCCGTTCGAGTTGGTCGTCACGAACAAGAGAACCAACTCGGAGGGGTTGCAGATCGCGGACCTGACGGCGCGGCCGATCGGGCTGTCAGTGCTCAGGCCGGGCCAACCGCCGAAGGCCGGATGCACGGCTACGGACTGAAAGTGTTCCCCTGAAAAGCAGAAGGGCCCCCGATCACTCAGGAGCCCAGCGCCGGCCGCGTAGTCGCAACCCATTTAGGCGCATCTTATCGGAAAACCGGTAGGCAGGCCAGACTCCCTGCCTCAGCCGCCGCGCTTCGCGACAAGCGTCAGGATGTCGTAACTCGCCACCATCTGCCCCTCCTGGTTCGTGACCTCCACGTCCCACGCCACCACGCCCTGGTCCTTCTTCTTGTCGATCTTGCGCTTGGCCGTCAGGCGGGCCTGGATGGTGTCGCCGATGCCCACGGGCTTGATGAAGCGCAGCGTGTCGAGGCCGTAGTTGGCGAGCACCGGCCCGGGTGCGGGCGAGACGAAAAGGCCCGCGGCCGCCGAGAGCACGAAGTAGCCGTGCGCGATGCGCTTGCCGAAAGGGCTTTCCTTCGCCGCGATCTCGTCGAAGTGCATGTAGAAATAGTCGCCAGAGATGCCGCCGAAGTTGACGATGTCGGCCTCGCTGACGGTGCGGCGATGCGTCAGCAGGGAGTCGCCGATCTTCAGGTCCTCGAAATACTTTCGGAACGGGTGCACGCCGTCCTCGTTGACCTTGGCGCCACGAACATGCTCGCGCGTGACGGCGGCCAGCATCGTCGGCGAGCCCTGCACAGCCGCGCGCTGCAGGTAGTGCTTGACGGCGCGGATGCCACCGAGCTCCTCGCCGCCGCCGGCACGTCCGGGGCCGCCGTGCTTCAGCACAGGCAGCGGCGAACCATGGCCGGTGGATTCGGCAGCGGCTTCGCGATCCAGCACGAGGATGCGCCCATGCGTCGCCGCGGCCGCAGGCACGAAGCGCGCCGCGGTGGACGGGTCTTTCGTGACCAGCGTACCCACCAGAGAGCCCTTCCCCCGCGCAGCCAGCGCCAGCGCGTCGTCGAGCGTGTCGTAGGGCATGAGCGTGCTCACCGGCCCGAACGCTTCGATGTCGTGCACGGCATCGTCACGCATCGGGTTCTTCGCCAGCAGCAGCGTCGGCGAGAAGAACGCGCCTTCGGCCACGCCCTCGCCTTTCGGCGAGAAACCGTCCTTCGCGCCGAACACGAGCTCGGCGCTCTTCATCAACGCCTCGACGCGCGCGGCCACGTCCTGCTGCTGGTCGTGCGAAGCCAGCGCGCCCATCTTCACGTCTTCGAGCGCGGGGTCGCCCGCAACCACCTTCGCGAGCCGTGCCCTCAGCCGCTTCGCCACTTCGTCCACGTATTTCGCCGGCACGATCGCGCGGCGGATGGCGGTGCACTTCTGGCCGGCCTTCACCGTCATCTCGCGCGCGACCTCCTTCACGTAGAGGTCGAATTCCTCGTCATCCGGCGTCACGTCCGGGGCAAGGACGGCCATGTTCAATGAATCCGCTTCCGCGTTGAACGGGATCGACTGCCGCACGATGTTCGGGTGCACGCGCAGCTTCGCGGCGGTATCCGCGGAACCCGTGAACGTGACCACGTCGCTGCCATCTAGACGGTCCAGCAGGTCGCCGGTCGAGCCGATCACGAGCTGCAGGGACCCCTCGGGCAGCAGGCCGGACTCCATCACCAGCCGCACCATCGCCTCGGTGAGGTAGCTCGTCGAAGTCGCCGGCTTGCCGATGCAGGGCACGCCCGCGAGGAAGCTCGGTGCGAACTTCTCCAGCAAGCCCCACACCGGGAAATTGAACGCGTTGATGTGCACCGCCACCCCGCCGCGCGGCACGAGGATGTGCGTGCCCGCGAACCCGCCCTTTTTGCCCAGCGGCATCGCCGGCCCTTCATGCACCACGTTGCCCGAAGGCAGCTCGTTCGCACCCACGCTCGCATACGCGAACAGCGTGCCGCTGCCGCCTTCGATATCGATCCAGCTGTCGGTGCGCGTGGCGCCCGTGTGCGCGGAGATCGCGTACAGCTCCTCCTTGCGTTCGCCGAGGAACTTGGCGAGCGCCTTCAGCCGCTCGGCCCGCTGCTGGAAGTCCAGCTTCATCAAGTTCGGCACGCCGACCTTGCGCGCATGTTCGACGGCCGCCGCGAAGTCGACCTTCTCCGCATGCGTGGCGGCGACGGGTTTGCCGTTGACGGCGCTGCGCAGCACCTGCGCGGATTGCGTGCCGAGCCATTGGCCCGCGATGTAGCTCTGGAGCGTCTTCATGGTGTTGCCCGAAATTAACCGACCGATCGGTTGGTTAATGTAGCAGAGGCGCTCAGAGCAGTTGCGTGAAGAGGCCGCGTGCGGCGTCTCGGTCGGCGCAGTCGCACGTGTCGGGCAAGCCTTCCAGCACCCGGCCGAGGACCGTGCGGGCCTCTTCGCGCCGGCCCTCGCCTTCGTGCAGCCGGGCGAGTTCGACGGCCGCGCGCAGGCCGTACATCAGTGCTTCCTGCTCCTGCGCGATGCGCAGCGCCGTCTCGAAGCACTGCTGCGCCTGCTGCGCGTTGCCGCGCGATGCGGCGAGCGCCGCGCGCCCGCGCGCGCGCCACATCTCGGGCATGTTCATCCCGACCTGCGCATCCGGCATCGTCCCGATCACCTGCTCGATCGCCCGCAAGCCTTCCTCCGCGCAACCCGCGCGCACGAGCGCTTCGCAGTACATCACGGCGGGGTACAGCGCGCTGAAGCCGTACTTCAACGCACCGGCATAGGTCTCGCGCAGCACGGTGAGCGGCCGGCCCACCGGGTCGGCCAGCTGCTGCACCGCCGCGGCATGGAAAGCGGCCGAGGGCACGGCTGCGTCGAACGCGTAGCGCCGCGCCAGTTCCAGCTGCAGGTTGGCATGCTCCAGCGCGTCCTCGTGGAAGCCCCCGAGGAAGTGCATCGTCGCCACGGACCCGTGCATGAACTGGATACTGGTGGGGTGCCCGAGCGACTGCGCAAGCTCCACGCCGTGCGCCGCCATCCCTCGGCACTCGGCCGCGCGACCCAGCAGGTGCCCGGCGTGCAGCATGCAGGCCCACGCGCACACGCCCGGGTCGTGCCCCGCGTAGACATGGGCCAGCACGTGATGCCTTTCGCGGCGGTAGTCGCGCACGCCGCGCTCTGCCAGTTGCCTCAGCTCGCGCGTATGGCCCTTGAAGAAGGCCATGCCCCACAGGTGGTGCAGGCTCTCGAACGCGAGGTCCGTGTCGCCCATCCGGCCCACGATGTCCTTCAGCGCATGCCCGTGCCGGTCGGCGTCGTCGAAGCGCCGCGACGCCGCGGCGTTCAGGTACAGGCCCCACGTGGCCTGGAACAGCGGCCGATCCAGCCCCTGGCGCTCGGCCAGCGCGCGCGCCTGTTCGAGCACGGGCGTCGCATCCGGGCTCTGCGGGCCGGCCTGGATGACGATGATCGCGCTGCGCTTGAGCGTCGCGTCCAGCTCGAGACGCTCGCCCGCGTCGCCGCCGGCGCGCCGCGCCTCCTCCAGCGCCTGGTCGAGGCAGCCCAGCGCTTCGGCGAAAGCCGATCGCGCCGACGCGGCATCGGCCGCGCGCATCCATTCCTGCGCGGCCTGCGCCGGCTGGTTGGCGCGGCTGCGGTGGAACGCCACGACCTCGGCGGCGTCATGCCCGTCCCGCGCCAGCGCATCGGCCACCTTCGCATGCAAGGCGATGCGCCGCGACTTCAGCAGCGACTCGTAGGCGGCTTCCTGGACCAGCGCGTGGCTGAAGCTGTACGCGTCGGGCGCGTCGTCCTCGATGCTCACGCGGAACGCCAGCCCCGACTGGCACAGGCGCCCGAGCGCGGCCTCCAGCTCGTGCCCCGGCACGTCGGGCAGCTCGCGCAGCAGGTCGAGCGTGAATTGCCGCCCGATCACGGATGCGGCCAGCGCCACGTCCTTCGCCGTGCCGAGGCGATCCAGCCGCGCCATCAGCGAATCGCGCAGCGTCGCCGGCACGGCGCGCCCTTCGGCCGAGTGCGACTCCACGAGCGCCTTGGTCAGCTCCTCGATGAACAGCGGCACGCCGTCGCTGCGCCGCACGATCTCCTCCACCTCCGACTGCTGGATCGCGGCCTGCGCCGCGATGCCGCGCACGAGGTCGCGGCAATCGTCGGCCGAGAGCTTCTTGCAGGCGACGGTCGTGGCCTGCGGCAGCTCGGCCCACGGCGGTTCGTACTCGGGGCGGTGCGTGACCACGACGAGCAGCGGCTCGTGCACCAGCGCTTCGGCGGCGGTGGCCAGCAGTTGCTGCGTGGTCGGGTCGATCCAGTGCGCGTCTTCCACCAGCAGCAGCGTGGGGCCGCCGCCGGGCGCGGCGCAGAGCCAGCGCGCGAGCAAGGCGATCGACTGCGCCTTCTTCTGCGCCTTGGTCATCTCCATCGGCGCGATCTGGTCCTGTGTCGGGATGTCCAGCAGTTCCGCCACGAGCAGCCGCGCCTGCCGCGAATCGAGCCCGCTTGCGGCGAGCAGCCGGCCCAGCGCATCGAACTGCACCGCCGCGTCCTGCTCGGGGTGCAGGTCCGCCGCGCGGCGCAGCATCTGCGCCACCGGGAACAGCGCGCTCGTGCGCCGGTACGGCGAGCACTGGCAGCGCAGCAGCCGGCGCGGCTCCGTCGCGACGTGCGACGCAACCACCTCCAGCAACCGCGACTTGCCGATCCCCGCCTCGCCGCGCAGCATCACCATCTGGCCCTGCCCGCGCAGCGCGGACTGCCAGGCCTGCCGCACGATGGCGCTCTCGCGCTCGCGCCCGATGAACAGGCGCGCCGCGGAATCCGCACGCGCCGCGGCGAAGCGGCTTTCCACCTCCAGCTCGCGCGCCATGCGCCACACCGGCACCGGCTGCGCGAAGCCTTTCAGGTCGTGCACGCCGCGGAACTCGCTGTCGAAGAAGCGGCCGGCGAGCTGCCGGGTGAGTTCGCTCGCGAGCACTTCACCCGGCGCGGCCAGTGCCTGCAGGCGCGCGGCCATGTTCGGCGTCTCGCCGACGATCGTGCGCTCCTGCGCGGAGTCGGCCCCGATCAGCTCGCCCACGACGACCACACCGGTCGCGATGCCCACGCGCGTTTCGCAGCTGCCGCCGTCGGGGCGGCGCAACGCCGTGATCGCACGCACGATCTCCAGGCCGGCGCGCACTGAGCTCTCGGCCGAGTTCTCGCTCGCGGCGGGGTAGCCGAAGTAGGCGAGCACGCCATCGCCCATCAGCTTGGCGACGTAGCCTTCGTTGGCCGCGATGCGCTCGCTGCACGCGTTCTGGAACTGCCGCAGCAGCAGGCCCATCTCCTCCGGGTCCAGCATCGTGGCGAGCGCGGTGGACCCGACGAGGTCCGCGAAGAGCACGGTGACCTGGCGGCGCTCCACCTGCGAGGCCGGCGAGGCCGGCGAGGCCGGGGTGGCCGCAGGCGGCGGCGCAGACGCACTGCGCAAGGCCTCGGCCGCCGCAAGGAACTTGCGCCGGTGCCCCAGCGACATGCCCAGCGACACGAGGTCCGCATCGGTCAGGTGCGCGGCCGCCTCGAGATCGACGTCGTTGCTCGCGAGCACCTCCGCATACTGCGTAAGCCCGATGCCGGCCAGCCACTGCGCGAGCGTTGCCATGCGCGCCTTGTCGCACAGCGGCGCGGGCGCGTCAAGGTGCCCCCGTCAGTCCTGCGGCGTGGCCTGCGCGGAGCGCGCGAGCGGCATCTGGGCCGCGGGGCTGGTGCGCCCGGCGCGCGCGTTGAGCACCATCTCCGTCATCCAGTGCACGAGCAGCGAGGTGTAGTTCTGCTGCCATTCCTTCTTCGACAGCGCGTGGTCGGCGCCCGCGATCACGCGGTAGGTGACCGACTGCGCCTGCGCGAGCGCCTTCTTGTAGTTCTGGATCACCGGGTGCGGCACGAGGTCGTCGTGCTCCGATTCGACGATGAGGACGTCGCCCTTGAACTGCGTGCAGGCGACGAGTGCGCGGTTGGCATCGGGCGGCAGGTCGCGGTTGCGATAGGCCTTGAGCCGCTCGCGGTCGAGCGAGTTCTTGGGCCGGTCCCAGTCCTCGTCCTCGTACAGCGCCGGCACGCGCAGCCCGAGCCAGCGCACCGGCCGCAGGGACGACGCGATCGCCGCGAGGTAGCCGCCGTAGCTGCTACCGACGATCGCCACCGCGCGCGGGTCCACCGAGGGGTGGCCGACCAGCACGTCGTACGCGCACAGCAGGTCGCGCAGGTTGTCCTCGCGCGTGACGGTGTCGCGCTCGGCCTGGTGGCGCACGTGGCCGCGCAGGTCGAAGGTGAGGCAGATGCAGCCCATGGCCGCGATCTCGTGGGCGCGCGCGGTGTACTGCTCCTGGCTGCCGTCCCACCCGTGCACCAGCAGCACGCCGGGCACGAGCGTGTCCGGGCCGACGAGCGTGCCGTCGATGTGCTGGCCGTCCACGGGGATGTCGATGGTGCGCGCGCGAGTGCTCATTCGTCCTCCAGGACCGTGTACTTGGTCAGCGGGCCCTGGCGCGGGTCGATGCCGCGGTAGTGCACGGTGGCCGAAGGCGGCGGCTCGGGGCTGTCGCCGTAAACCTCGTGGCAGGAGGCGCGCACGAGCTTGCAGCCCGGGTCGGCCGCGAAGCGTTCCAGCGCGGCCAGCTCCGCGCCCGTGGCGCCGCCCACGCGCCACGACGGCTCCAGCACGCCGCACAGCAGCGTGCCCGAAGCGTCCCGGCCCAGCAGCACGTCGCAATTGCTGCGCGACGTGTGGAACCCGGGATAACAGGCACTGACCGCGTCGTCGTAGCAGCGCGCCTGCCCGATGGCGTGCATCACCTCGGGCGCGGGTCGCAGGGCCAGCAAGGCGTCGTAGCCGCCGCGCACAAGGGTCAGGGAGGAGCCGCCGTAGGCCGACACGCCTTCGTTGTCGCGAGTGGAGCGCTGCACGCCGAAATAGCTGGCCGTGAGGCCGGCCACCTGCACCTGGCCGATGCTGAAGGTGTGCAGCTCATCCACCTGCACCTCCACCACCAGCCCGTGCGTCGCGATCTCGTGCGGGTCCATTTGCGCGACCGCCCGACGCAACGACGCGTCATCCTGCGCCACGCTCTGGCCGCGGCTGCCGCTGGCGCGCACCGGCTTGAGCCGCACCGGCCCGCGGGCGAGCAGGCGCTGCCCCGCCGTGAGCGCGTCGCCCTGATCGAACACGGTGAACCCCGGCAACACGCATGCTTCGATGCCGGCCGCGAGGCCGTGGACCCAGCCGTGCACACAAGTCGCGCCCGGGTCGACGAGCGCGTGGCTGATCGCTTTCGTGGCGACGAAGGCATGCGGCACCACGCCGCCGAACAACTGCTGCGGCCCGTGGATGCCGAGCGCGGCCGCCTCCTCGGTGGTCAACGTGTCTTGCGGCACGAAGAACGGCCGCTCGTCGTGCGTGGCGCCCGGGTGGTGGAAGCCGCCGGCCCGCTCGCCGCGCAGCGCGGCGACCTGGCGCACGAAGCCCAGCAGCGTGCAGCGCTGGTGCTCGCTGAGTTCGTCGGGGTGCTCGGACGCGAGCGCGAGCACCACGCCGGGCTGCGGTTGGGGTTGCACTGCGGTTCTCCCTGTTTTCCCCAGCATGGCCGGGCCGTGGCAGCGGGGGCTGTCGGAGGAGGGGAACAGTGCGTATCGGTCAGACGCTGAGCACGCCCCGGAAACCCCGCGCGGCGTAGTACGACTGCGCACCGTTGTGGTAGGTGAACACGCGGCCGAAGCGGCGGTCGCAGAACAGCGAGCCGCCGAGCCTGCGCACCTCGGGCGGCGTGAGGATCCAGCTCGACGTCTTCAGGTCGAATTCGCCGAGCTGCTGCAGCGCGCGGTACTGCTCCTCGTTGAGCAGCTCGATGCCCATGGCCGCTGCCTCCTCCACGGCGCTGCCGGCGGGCTTGTTTTCCTTGCGCGAGTCGAGCGCTTCGCGGTCGTAGCACAGGCTGCGCCGGCCGGCGGGCGATTCGGGGGCGCAATCGCAAAAGGTGTATCGGCCGGCGGGGCCGCCCAGGTCCACAACGTCCGGCTCGCCGCCGGAGGCTTCCATCGCCTGCAGCGCCTTGATGGCCTTGGCGTCCAGCCTCGCCAGCACGTCCTTCCATGCCGCCTTGCGGTGGCGCGGGATGTGCTTCTCGAAGCGGGTTTGCAGGGTGCGCAGGAGGGCGTCTTTTTCAGGGGTTTTCATGGTGGACCGGATAGTAGGCGGTCCCCGAAAACGGGCGCAGAATGGCCCCATGCCCAAACCCAACTACGGTTTCGAGAAGCGCCAGCGCGAGCTCGAGAAAAAGCGCAAGAAGGCCGAAAAGGCCGCGCGCAAGTCCGCCCCCCAGCCCGCCCCCGCGCCGGCGAACGCACCCGCCCCGAGCGACGGCGCTCATGAAGGGTGAGGTCACGACGAAGGTGCGGGCCAACGGCCTGCGCTACAAATCGAAGGCGAGCGGCACCGAGTTCCCCGGCCCGTTCGGGGCCACGATGAGCTGCATCGTCTGCGGGCGCCACCTGCCCCGCTCGCGGCTCATGCCGTTCCGGCTGGCGGGGGCGCTGCAATACCGCTGCAAGGAAGGTTGCGAGGCGCCGGGCCGGCAGGCGGCCTAGCGAGCTGACACGCTCGCCCGACAGGAGCCGTCGGCCCTCGCCGACGGCACGCCCGGGCGCCGCGGCCCAGCATGGGGCGATGCGCACCGTCATCGTCACCGAACACCAGCAGGAATGGCTCGAGATCCCGGACGCGACCGTCCTCACGGCGCGCCGCTACCTCGCGGAGCCCGACGGCGACGCCGAGCCCGGCGTGCAGCTGCTCAACCTCTGCCGCACCGGCCGCTACCAGGGCCGCGGCTACTACGTGTCGCTGCTGGCCGAAGCGCGCGGCCAGCGCTCGCTGCCGGACGTCAAGACGGTCGAGGACCTGAAGTCGCAAGCGCGGGTGCAGGCCCTGGCCGGTGAGCTGGAGACCCTGGTGCAGGCGACGCTGCGCCACGACGAAAGCGACCGCTTCGAGCTGAACGCGTACCTGGGCAAGGACCCTGCCGAACGCCACCCCGCGCTTTCGGAGAAGCTCTTCGCGAGCGTGCGGGCGCCGCTGCTGCGCGCGATGTTCCGCCGCGTCGAGGGCCGCTGGCAACTCGAAGCGGTGCAGGCGATCGGCCTGGCCGACATCCCGCCGCAGCACCGCCCTTTTCTCCTCGATGCGGTCAAGGCGTTCATCCCGGAAACGTCCGCGCCCAAGGCGCGGCGCACGGCCGAACGCAAGCCACGGCTGGCGATCCTGTGGGACGAGAAGGAGCCGCACAAGCCCTCCAACAAGGAGGCGCTGCATCGCCTGGTGAAGGCCGCTCCGCTCGTGGGCATGGAAGCCGAACTGATCGGCCCCGATGCGCTGGAGCGCCTGCAGGAATTCGACGGCCTCTTCAACCGCGCAAGCCCCGAGGTCAACGGCGTGATCTACGAGTTCGTCCGGCGCGCCGAGGCACTGGGCATGCCCGTCGTGGACGACCCGCAGTCGATCCTGAAGTGCCTCAACAAGGTCTACATGCACGAGTTGATGAACCGGCACCGCATCACGCAGCCGCGCACGCTGATCGTTCATCGCACGATCCTCGACCAGGTGGTGCCGACGCTGGGCCTGCCCTGCGTGCTGAAGCTGCCGGACAGCGGCTTCGGCCTCGACGTGCTGAAGATCGAATCGGACGAGGACCTGCGGCGCGAGGCGGAGCGCTTCTTCAAGGTCTCCGAACTCATCGTCGCGCAGGAATGGCTGCCCACCGGCTTCGACTGGCGCGTGGGCGTCTACGACCGCCGCCCGCTCTTCGTCGCCAAGTACTTCATGGCGCCCGGCCACTGGAAGGTGAACCAGGTGGCCGAAGGCCAGAAGCTGATCGAAGGCAAGACGGTGGCGATGTCGGTGGGTGAAGCGCCGGAGCAGGTGGTGAGCATGGCCGTGCGCGCCGCCAACCTGATCGGCCGCGGGCTGTACGGCGTCGACCTGAAGCAGGACGGCGACCGCGTTTACCTGATCGAGGTGAACTGCAACCCGAACATCGACGCGGGCAACGAGGACCAGGTGCTGGGCGAAGCGCTGTACCGGGAAGTCGTTGGCGTGTTCGCGCGGCGCATCGCGGAGCGGCAGCCATGGAATTCGGCCTAGCGAGCGGCAGGCTGGACACCCAGCGCACCGGCTGCATCGTGGTGGGTGTGTACGAGGGCCGTGTGCTTTCGCCTTCGGCTCGCGAACTGGTGGCTTCCTTCGAGAGCTTGCACGGCGACATGCACGGCGAGCTCGGCACGACGCTTATGCTGCACGGCGTTGGAAATGCCGAGCGCGTGCTGCTCGTCGGCCTCGGCCCGGAGGACGAATTCGGGGAAAGCCGTTACCTCGCGGCCCTCGCCTCGGCCATGAAGGTCCTGCGCGCAACGGGCGCGACGGACGCGATTCTCTGTCTCCATGAACTGCCGGTGAACGGCCGCGACGAGGCGTGGAAGATCGAGCGGGCGGTCCTTGCCGTGATGGACGGCCTGTATTGCTTCGACACGTTGAAGACCAAGCCGTCGCCTCGCAAGCAGGTCTTGCGAAAGGTCGCCTTCCGCGCCGACGCGCCGTGCCAGGCCGCCATCGACCGCGGCGTGGCGATCGCCGAAGGCGTGATGCTCGCGCGCAACCTCGGCGACATGCCCGGCAACCTGTGCACGCCGACCTATCTCGCCGACAAGGCAGTGGAACTCGGCAGGCGCCACGGTTTCGAGGTGAACGTTTTCGAGCGGGAGCAGATCGAGAAGCTGGGCATGGGCGCCTTCCTCGCCGTGGCACGCGGCAGCCGGGAGCCCCCCAAGCTGGTCGTGCTGCAGTACCACGGTGGCGCGCCGCGTGCGCAGCCGGTCGTGCTGGTCGGCAAGGGCATCACCTTCGATGCGGGCGGCATCTCGATCAAGCCGGCGCACGAGATGGACGAGATGAAGTTCGACATGTGCGGCGCCGCGGCCGTGCTCGGTGCGATGCACGCGGCTGCGCTCATGAAGCTGCCGCTGAACATCGTCGGCATCGTCGCCGCCACCGAGAACATGCCCGGCGACAACGCCGTCAAGCCGGGTGACGTGGTGACGACGATGTCGGGCCAGACCGTCGAAATCCTCGATACCGATTGCGAAGGCCGGGTCGTGCTCTGCGATGCGCTCACTTACGCGGAGCGTTTCAACCCCGCGGTGGTTGTCGACGTCGCCACGCTCACCGGCGCCATCGTCAGCGCACTCGGGCCCGTTGCCTCGGGCGTGTTCTCGAACCGCGACGCGCTCGCGCGCGAAGTCATCGAGGCCGGCGACAGCGCCTGGGACCGCGCCTGGCAGATGCCGCTGTGGGACGACTACCAGGAAGCGCTGAAATCCAACTTCGCGGACCTGCCGAACACCGGCTCGCACCCCGCCGATGCGATCACCGCCGCCTGCTTCCTCTCGCGGTTCACGAGGGCTTACCCGTGGGTGCACCTCGACATCGCCGGGACTGCGTCACGAAGCGGCGCCGACAAGGGCGCGACGGGCCGGCCGGTCGCGCTGCTGGCGCACTTCCTCGTCAATAGAGCCCGCCGAACCCCGTCGCCTGCCCGCCCAGCATGAAGTGGAAGGTGGCGCCCTGCCCCGGCGCCGACGTCGCCCAGATGCGGCCCTTGTGCATGGTGATGATCTTCTGCACGGTCGCCAGCCCGACGCCGGTGCCCTCGAACTCGCTCACCGGGTGCAGCCGCTCGAACACCCCGAAGAGGCGGCTGGCGTACTGCATGTCGAAGCCCGCGCCGTTGTCGCGCACGAAGAACACGTCGTAGCCTTCGACGTACGCCTCGACGCCCACTTCGATCACGGCGCGCTCCTGCTTCGCCGTGAACTTCCACGCATTCGACAGCAGGTTCTCGAAGACGCGCGCGAGGAGCACGCGGTCGCCCTCGGCCTGCAGGTTCCTCGCGATGCGCAGTTGCACTTTCCTGGCGGGGTCGCGAGCCTGCAGGAAGCCCAGCGCTTCGCACGCGAGCGCGCTGATGTCGACGCGCTCCATGTGCATCGCCGTGCGCGACAGTTTGGCGAGGGTGAGCAGGCCCGTCGTCATCTCGTCCATGTTGCCGGCCGCGCGCCGGATGCGTTGCAGGTAGTTCACGCCGGCGGCCGACAGCTTGTGGCCCTCGCGCTCCTGCAGGCTCTGCGCGAAGCCGCTGATGGCCGAGAGCGGGCCGCGCAGGTCGTGGGCAACGGAGTACGAGAACGCCTCCAGCTCGCGGTTGGCGGCCTGCAGTTCGGCCGTGCGTTCGCGCACGCGCTCCTCCAGCGCGCCGTTGAGGCGCAGGGCCTCCTCGCGGGAGCGCACGCTCTGCGTGATGTCGTGGAAGCACACGGCAAGGCCTTGCGGCGAGGGCGAAGCGCGCACGTGGAACCACGCCTCGAGCGGTGCGTAGTAGTCCTCGAACTCCACCGGCGTGTTCGTCGCCATGGCCTTGTGGTACTGGAATGCCACCTGCGTGTCGAGCAGGTCCGGGAACTCGTCCCAGAGGCACCGGCCCAGCAGCTGATACCGGTCGCGCCGGATCAGCTTCTCGGCCTGCGGATTGATGAAGGTGAAGCGCCAGTCGCGGTCGACGGTGAAGAAGCCCTCGGTCAGCGAGTCCAGGGTCATCGACAGGCGCTCGGCGAGCTCCCGGTTGTGCTCCGCGGCGAGCTTGCTCGCCGTGATGTCCTGGAAGGCGCCTTGCACCCGGACGATGCGGCCATCGTCGTCGCGCTCCGCGGCGCCGATCGACCTCACCCACACGTGCCGGCCCGTGGCATCGAGGATCTGCAGTTCCAGGTCGAACGGCGTGCCTTGAAGCACGCACTGGTCGAACGCCCTGCGGATCGTGTCGCGGCAATTCGGCAGGTAGAACTCGATGGCGCGCTCCACGGAGCACTTGTAGCCGGGGGCGACGCCATGGATCGCACAGACCTTGTCCGACCAGGTGAGGTCCATGGCAGGCACTTCGACCGACCAGGCACCGAGCCGCCCCATCCTCGCGGCCATCGTGAGCAGAGACTCCGCCCTGCGAACGTCCTGGTGGGTAAGCAACAACGCGTCGCCGCGGGAAGCGAGCATGCCCTTGAGGGCGCTGCCCGCGATCGCATCAGCTGCAGGACCTTTGAGCCTATCCATTGCCGACTCCCTGTACGACTGGGTGGGAAGGAATGGTAGAGCTGCGCCGCGAAGCGGGAGGCAGGAATTTTCTTATGGGGAGAACCCTAGTTCGCTGCGTGCCAGAAAGCCTCCGCGGCCCGCCCGATCGCCTCGCGCTGGCGATAGAGGCGAATCTCCAGGTCGACGCCCCAGGCATCCTCCGCCGCCGGCACGAGCCGCTTCAACGCGAGGTCTTCCTCGATCAACGTGTGCGGCAACCAGGCGATACCGCGGCCGTCCAATGCCATCGAACGAAGCACCGAAGCGAGGTGCGCGGTGAAGATGACATGGCCCGGGATCGCCTCCAGCTTGCGCCCGAGCACCGAGCGGACCACTCGGCCCATGCCGGACTCCTCGGAATAGGCGAGTACCGGCACGCTGCCTTGCGCGGGCTTCTTCTCGAGGCGATGCACGGGCTTGCTGCCGGATGACGGCTTCGACACGGCGACAAGGCGATCGCGGCCGATGACCGCGGACTGGTAGGCGTCAGTCTCGAGCGCGCCCTGGACCAACGGGTGCGAATGCGCGAGCACGAAGTGGACCTTGCCCTCTCGCATCTGGGCCTCGCAACGCGCCATCACGTCGGACGTGAGTTCGACGGGGCCGAGGGCCAGCGTCGATTCCAGCCCGCGCAGCCACTTCGGCAGGAACGTGAACGCCAACGTGTGCGTGCTCGCGATCCGAAGCGTGCCGGCGCTCGCTTCGGCAACCTGCTTCGCCTCGCCCGGCAGGCGGGTGGTGCGCGCGACGAGTTCCTGCGCCACCGCCCTGAACCATTCACCGACTTCGGTCAGCCGCGCCGGCTGCGTGCTGCGGTCCACCAGCGGTGCCCCGATCCACTCCTCCAGCGCGCGGATGCGGCGGCTGAAGGCCGGCTGCGAGCTGTGCCTGTCCTCGGCCGCGCGGGTGAAGTTGCCCGTGGCGGCGAGCGCCAGGAAGTCCTCGAGCCAGGTGAAGTCGAATTTCATAAGGGGCGGTTCGTGCCGCGCATCGTACGAGCCAAAACCAGCATTGGCCTTGCGGCCGCCGAACGACGAACATCACGGCCATCCCTTCCAACACCAGGACACCGTGCCATGAAGATCGTCGAAATCCGCGAAAAGACCGTTCCCATCAGCTCGTCGATTCGCAACGCCTACATCGACTTTAGCAAGATGAACCTCAGCCTCGTGGCTGTCGTCACCGACGTCATCCGCGATGGCAAGCCAGTCATCGGCTACGGCTTCAACTCCAACGGCCGCTACGGCCAGGGCAACATGATGCGGGAGCGGTTCATTCCGCGCATCATGGAGACGAACCCGGCGGACCTGGTGGACGCCACCGGGAACAACCTCGACCCGCACAAGATCTGGGCGGCAATGTTCAAGAACGAGAAGCCGGGTGGCCACGGCGAGCGCTCGGTCGCCATCGGCACGATCGACATGGCCGTGTGGGATGCGGTGGCCAAGATCGAAGGCAAGCCTCTGTTCCAGCTGCTGGCTGACCGGTACGGGGACGGCAAGCCCAACCGCCGGATCTTCGTCTACGCGGCCGGCGGCTACTACTACCCCGGCCAGGACTACAGGAAGCTGCAGGACGAGATGCGCAGCTACATCGACCGCGGCTACACGGTCGTGAAGAAGAAGATCGGCGGCGCCTCGCTGGATGAGGACCTGCGCCGCATCGACGCGATCATGGAAGTGCTGCAGGACGGCCAGAAGCTGTGCGTGGACGCCAACGGCCGCTTCGACCTGGACACGGCCATTGCCTATGCGAAGGCACTCTCGCAGTACGACCTGTTCTGGTACGAGGAGCCGGGCGACCCGCTGGACTTCGAGCTGCAGGCGACGCTGCGCAACTACTACAAGAACCCGATGGCGACGGGCGAAGACCTCTTCTCCATGCAGGATGCGCGCAACCTGATCCGCTACGGCGGCATGCGCCCCGACCGCGACTGGCTGCAGTTCGACTGCGCGCTGTCGTACGGCCTGGTGGAATACCTGCGCACGCTGGAGATGTTGAAGCAACACGGCTGGTCGCCCAGCCGCTGCATCCCGCACGGCGGCCACCAGATGTCCCTGAACATCGCGGCGGGCCTGGGCCTGGGTGGCAACGAGTCGTACCCCGACCTGTTCCAGCCCTATGGCGGCTTCCCCGATGGCGTGAAGGTGGAGAACAGCTACGTGACGCTGCCCGACCTGCCCGGCATCGGCTTCGAAGGCAAGGCCGACCTGTATCGCGAGATGAAGGCACTCGCCGGCTGACGGGAAATCCCCAGTAATACCCGAGGAGACAACATGACAGCAAAGCGCAACTACGTTGCGGCGCTCGCGCTCGTCCCGCTGATGGCGGCGGCGCAGGGCGACTTCCCGAGCAAACCGGTCACGCTCGTCGTGCCGTTCGCGGCCGGCGGCCCCAGCGACAAGATCGCCCGCGACCTGGCCGAGGCCCTGCGCAAGCCGCTCGGCCAACCGGTAGTGGTGGACAACACGGCCGGTGCCGGCGGCACCATCGGCTCGGCCAAGGTAGCCAAAGCCACGCCCGACGGCTACACGCTGCTCGTGCACCACATCGGCATGGCGACGGCGCCCGCGCTGTATCGCAAGCTGACGTACAAGGTGCCGGACGACTTCGAGATGCTCGGCGTGATCAACGAGGCGGCTTCCGTCGTGATCAGCAAGCCGTCGCTGGCTGCGAACACCTTCGCGGACCTGCGCAAGTGGATCGCCAGCACCGGCGACAAGGTGACGCTCGCGAACGCGGGCCTCGGCTCCGCGTCGCACCTGTGCGGCCTGATGCTGCAAAGCGCGCTGAACGTGAAGATGACGCCTGTGCCCTACAAGGGCACGGCCCCGGCGATGAACGACCTCATCGGTGGGCAGGTGGACCTGATGTGCGAGCAGGCGACCAACGCCGTGCCGCAGATCGAAGGCAGGAAGGTGAAGGCCTTCGCGCAGACGGGCGTGAAGCGCCTGGGTGTGCCGGCGCTCAAGGACGTGCCGACGCTGGCCGAATCCGGTTTGCAGAACGTCAACGTGCAGGTGTGGCACGGCCTCTACGCGCCGAAGGGCACGCCGCCCGCCGTGCTGGCGAAGCTGAATGCCGCGCTTCGCACCGCGCTGAAGGACCCGGAGCTGATCAAGCGCGAAGAGGCCCTGGGCCTGAGCGTGATCACCGACAGCCGCGTCGGACCCGCGGGTCACCGCAAATTCATCGAAGCCGAGGTGGCGCGTTGGGGCAAGGTGATCAAGGAAGCGGGCGAGTACGCGGACTGATCAGGCTGCGTTGGAGTTTCGTGAAACTCCGGACATATATGACCGCTTATCCGGCTTTATCGGTCATATATGTCCCTTTTTCACACCCCTACCGGTACCGCGCCGCCGTGATGAACTGCGAGAACGCCTCGCACCACACCACCACGGCGCGGTACTCCTCCAGCACCGTGCCGGCGGGCAGGTGCACGAGGAAATTCTCGAAGGTCTTGATGTCGCCCGCCATGAGCGAGCGCGCTTTCAAGCGCTGGAAGTCCTCGCCGGTCTCCACGAACTCGGGCACGAGGTAGAGGCGGTACGCAGGCCCGGGCGCGATGCGGCCTTCGAGGCTCACCGCCTGCGGCGAGATGCTCACGCGGCCTTCGCCCCAGTGCAGCGCGTCGCTGCCCTTCAGCGCGCGGCGGAATTCACCGTGGTAGCTCGCACCCTTGGAGACATCGCGCACCTGCGCCGTGGTCGGCGACGGCGGTGCCGCGAGGATGGGCAGGAAGTACACGCCGAGCGCGAACCCGGCCACGACAGCAAGCGCATGCGTCGCTGCGAGCACGAGCGCCCGGCGCTTCACAGCTCAATCGCCTTCCTGGTAATTGCGCCATCGCGCGAACGCATTGCGCATGGTCAGGATCTGCCGCTCGAAGTCCGGGCACGCCTTGCACGCCGCCAGGTGCAGCCGCAGCGCCAGGCGGTCGACCGCCGACAGCTCGCGGTCTTCGCGAGCCACCAGGAGGGCGGCGACCTCCTTGCAGGTGCGGCGCAGCATTGTCACGACGAGGCTTCCTTGTTACCGAACCAGTTCAGCTCCAGGCACTCGCGCAGGCGCAAGCGGGCGCGGTGCAGCTGGACGTACAGGTTCGTCGGCGTCAGCTGGAGTTCCTTACAGATGTCCTCGCTGGACAGCTCCAGCCACTCCCGCATCAGGAAGAGCCGGCCCATGGCGGGCGGCAGCTTGTCGGTGCACGCTTCCAGCACCGCGAAGAACTGGCGCCGGCTCAGGTCCTGCTCGGGGTTGCCCCAGTCGGCCGGCTGCTGCTGGAAGTGGCCGTCGGCCTTGAAAGCCAGCGCCTCCAGCTCCTCGCTGCCGTCGCCCTCGTCCGTGTCCAGCGCCACCTCGCGGCTGCGCTGCCGCAGCGCGTCGACAATCTTGTGCTTGAGGATGCCCACCAGCCAGGTCTTGAGCTGGCTGCGGTTGGCAAAGGATTGCGGCTTGGCGACGGCCGCCAGGAGCGTCTCGGAAACGGCATCCTCCGCCCAGGCGTCGTTGCGCAACTGCAGCCGGGCGTACCTCAGCAGGTACACCCGGTGGTCGGCAAGTTGGCTTTCGATGCTCATCGGTGTAAGACTTGATGATCGCACACGACCAAACGGTGCGAAACCCGTGGAGGTTCCATGAGCGATACCGAATCCCGGTTCAGCGTCCTGCGCCAGTCCGCCGACCCCGCCGCGGTCGCGGCCCTCGAGGCCCTCGTCCGGGACGGCGCCGACCCGGACCTCAACCGCGTCAACGTGATCGAGTTCGCCGAGCAGCGCAACCTGCCCATGGAGAAGGCACTCGACGCCTTCCTGCACGCTTCGCGGCTGGGCATGTTCGACATGTCCTGGAACATCCTGTGCCCCGGCTGCGGCGGCGTGCTGCACGCCAACGCCACGCTGCGCTCCGTCGACCGCAGCGAATACAACTGCGCGATCTGCGCGGCCCACTACGAGCCCACGCTCGATGAAGTGGTGGAGGTCTCCTTCACCGTCAACCCGCGCGTGCGCAGGATCGCGGCCCACACGCCGCACGAGCTGCCAATGTGGGAATACGTGCGCCAGATGTTCTGGGCGTCGGGCATCGTGCTGCCCCCGCCGGAGGATTTCGCGAAGCACATGCAGGACATGGTGCTGGACTGGGTGGAGATCGGCGCGGGCGAGAAAGCCACGATGTCCGTGCAGCTGCCACCGGGGTTCATCATCGCGTTCGAGCCCGTCACGCACGCGGCGGTCTTCATGGACATCCAGGGCGAGCCCACGCGCGAGCGGCAGGAGCTGGGCATCGTGTTCAACCAGGTGCAGTCGCCCACGGCCAAGCACATGATGCGGCCCGGCCCGCTGCGCCTGACGCTGGAGAACCGCACCGACACGCGCGTGCTGCCGGCCCTCTTCATCGCCGGGGACGCGCTGCACCACATGCTGGGCCGGCGCAAGCAGTTCCTCACCGCGCAGCGCCTGCTCACGCACCAGACCTTTCGCAACCTGTTCGGCGCCGAGACGCTGGCGCCGGACCAGCGGCTGAAGATCACCAACCTTGCTTTCGTGTTCACGGACCTCAAGGCGTCGACCGAGCTGTACGAGCGCGTGGGCGACCTCGCCGCGTACGAGCTGGTGAAGGCGCACTTCGGCGTGCTCGGGCACGCGGTGGCCAGCGAGTCGGGCGCGGTCGTCAAGACCATCGGCGACGCGGTGATGGCCACCTTCCCTTCATCGGACCGCGGCATCGCCGCCGTGCTGCGCATGCGCGAGGCCATGCAGCGCCTGAACGAGTCGCACGGCCGCGAGGACCTGATGCTCAAGATCGGCATGCACGAAGGGCCGTGCCTGGCCGTCACGCTGAACGACCGGCTCGACTACTTCGGCCAGACCGTGAACATCGCCTCGCGCGTGCAGGCGCTGGCCGATTCCGCGTCGGTTTTCGCGACCGAGCCGGTCATCTCGCACCAGGCCTCCAGCGAGCTCATTTCGCGTGCCGGCCTGAAGGCGACCCCGCGCAAGTGCGCCCTGCGCGGGATCGCCGACGACTACACCGTCTACGAGATCGGCTGATCAGCCGCCCGCCCGCATGTACGACAGCAGTTCCTGGAACTGCTGCACGGTGAGCATGTCGCCCTTGGCGCCCATCTTCCTCGCGTTCATGTCCCAGGCCATGCCCATCATGTCCATGAACTCCTTCTTGGACACCATGCCGTCCTTGTTCTTGTCCATCATCTTCATGGCCATGATCTCGGCGAAGGGGTAGTACTCGGCGTTGGTAGGGCCGGCGGCGAAAGCGCTGCCCGCGCACAGGATGGAAGTGGCAACCGCGATGCGGCCGGCGATTTTCTGGAAAGTCATTTCGATTCCTCAAGTTGAAGCAGACAGGCAAGGACCTCGCGCAAGTTCCCGAAGTGCGAGGCGATGTACGGCGCGACCCACTGCCGCACCGCGGTGCGCAGTGCGGCGTGCGGGCAACGAGCCGCGAACAGGGCCACAGCCCAGGAGCCTTCGCCGACCGCCCAATCGAACAGGTGCGGCGGCACATGGATGCCGCGCCTGTGCGCGCATCGCACGATCTCGGCGACGAACTCGTCGAGCTCCTCCACCGCGCGCAAGCGCGTGTCGGCATCGGGTTCGGCAGGGTGCAGCATCGAAAGCTCCCGGGCTGTGGGTTCGGCCATGAGCAGGCCGGACGGTGAACTGTCGTTGCGCGAGCCCCGCTCCTGTTGCCCGATCGGCCGCGAGTGTTTGCTATCCGGCCCAGGCGGCGGGCGGCAGGCCCACCACGCCCTTGAAGCGGCGCACGAAGGCGGCAACGCTGGTGTAGCCGACCCGGCCGGCGACGGTCTTCACCGGCACGCGGCGGCGCAGCAGCTGCTGCGCGACGCCGATGCGGTAGTGCGTGAGGTAGTCGTGCGGGCTGGTGCCCACCACCGCGCGGAAGCGCTCCACGAAGCGCGAGCGCGACATGCCCGCTTCGGCCGCGAGCGCGTCGATGTCCAGTGCGGTGGGGTAGCGTGTGTGGATGGCGCGCAGGGCCGCTGCGATCTGCGGGTCGCTGGCACCCGCCAGCGCGCCTGCAGCGCAGCGGCCGCTTTCGAGCGCATGGCGCGCGATGTAGCCGAGCACCACTTCGCACAAGCGGTCCGCGAGCTGCCGGCTGCCCGGCGCTTGTGACGCCGCTTCGGCGAAAAAGGCGTCAAGCAGTTGGCGGATGCCGTCGAGGCGCGCGAGCGGCATCACGAGCACTTCGGGGAACGACAGCGAGATGGCCTGGCTGAAGCCCTCGCCATAACTCGTGAAAGCGCACACGAGGTCGAAGCCCTCGTCGTCCATGGCGCGCACCCAGTGCGGGCAACCGAGCGGGAAGAACACCAGCGAAGGCTCCTCGATGCGGATCGGCGCACCTTGCCCGGTGAGCACCTCCGCGCGGCCCGAGCGCACGAAATGGATGGAGCCCGTCCGGTAATTGCGCAGCAGGTTGTCGCGGGAGCAGCGCGTGCCCACGAACACCACGCGCGCGGCCAGCTGGCCGCTGTCGAAGATCAGGTCGTACATGACGAGAGGTCGCACGCACGCGCCGCGCCTTACATCGCATGCGGCGTGTAAGAACCTGCGCGCAGCCCCGACAGACGCCCAACCAGCCGCTGCTGGTTGACCTTTCAACCCTTCAAGGAGCCATCGAACCATGAACCAACGTGCCCTGATCGCCGCCGCCGCGCTGTCCGTGCTGTCCACCACGCTGCTGGCCGGCCCCGCCGCGCCGCAACCCGGCAAGGACAAGTGCTACGGCATCGCCAAGGCCGGCCAGAACGACTGCGCCAACATCGCCGGCACGCACTCCTGCGCGGGCCAGGCCAAGGCCGACAACGACCCCGGCGCCTGGAAGTACGTCGAGAAAGGCAGCTGCAAATCCATGGGCGGCCTGACGGCCGACGAAGCCAAGGCCAAGGCCAAGAAGGCGTAAGCGGGCCATGACGCAGGTCGGCATCGGCTGGCGCCACGCGCACTACGGCGAGCTGCTCGAGCAGCGGCCCGCGCTGGACTTCATCGAAGTGCATTCGGAGAACTTCTTCGGTGAAGGCGGCGCCGCGCTCGCGGTGCTCGAGGCGGGCCGGCGCGAGTACCCGGTCAGCCTGCACGGCGTGGGGCTCTCGCTCGGTTCGGCCGCGGGTATCGACGCGTGGCACCTCAACCAGCTGGAGCGGCTGGTCGACCGCATCGACCCGGTGCGCGTGAGCGACCACGCGTCGTTCGCGCGCGGGTTGATCGGCGGCCGCTGCCTGCATGCGGCCGACCTGCTGCCCCTGCCCTTCAATGCGCAGGCGCTCGCCGTGCTGTGCGCCAACGTGCAGCGCGTGCAGGACCGCCTGAAGCGCCCCCTGCTCGTGGAGAACCTCTCCGCGTACATCACGCTCGCGGGCGCCGATCGCGACGAGCCGGACTTCCTGGCCGAACTCGCGCGGCGCACCGGCTGCCAGCTGCTGGTCGACGTGAACAACATCTACGTCAATGCGCTGAATGCCGGCGAGGCCGATCCTGTCGCGGCCTGCAACCGCTGGCTCGACCGCATCCCCACCGGCTGCGTCGGCGAGATCCACGTCGCGGGGCACAAGGTGCTGGACGACATCGTCATCGACGACCACGGCAGCCGCGTCGCGGCCGGCGTGTGGCGGGTCTACGAACATGCGCTGCTCTGCTTCGGCGAGGTGCCCACACTGGTCGAATGGGACACCGATGTGCCTGCGCTCGACACCCTGCTGGACGAAGCGGCCATCGCACAGCACGTGGCCCGCAACGTGCTGCAGCAAGTGGAGCTCGCCGCATGAACGCCCTCGCCGCCCAGCAACGGGCGCTGCTGCGTTCCTTGTGGTTGCCGGGGATCGAGACGGCGGCGTTGCTCGCCGGTCCGCAGCTGGCTCGCGCGGACGGGAAGTCGGTGCGAGGGTTGCGCGCTTATCGCGCCAACGGGCGCGCACTCGCCAGTCGCGCGCTGGCCGCCGCGTACCCCACCGTGCTGCACGTGCTCGGCGAAGAGAACTTCGACGGCCTCGCGCGCACGCACTGGCTGCGCCGCCCGCCCGCGCAAGGCGACATCGCACGCTGGGGCGCAAGGCTCGCGCAGCACATCGAGTCGATTCCCCAGCTGGTGGCCGACGAGCCGCAGCTCGCGCACCTCGCACGTGTCGACTGGGCGCTGCACTGCGCAGCAACGGCCGCCAACGACGCGCAGCAGTTGCCCACGCTGCAGCTGCTGGTGAACCTGCCGCCCGACCGCGTGACCTTGCGCCTCGCGCCCGCGACGGCGCTCGTGGGCGACACGCTGGTGTGGCGGCAGGGTTTCCGGCCCGTGTCGCGGCCGCTCGCGCAAGGTGAGGCCGAACTCGTCGCCGCCCTGCTCGCGCGGCAACCGCTCGCATCCGCGCTCGACGCCGCACCCGGCATCGACTTCGCGAGCTGGCTCGCATCCGCGGTGGAGCAGCAACTCGTGCTGCGTGCCTGCCGCATCCGCACTTTGGAGAAGCCTTCATGAAATACATCGACCGCATCCTGGCCGCCTGGCAGTCCATCGTCGCCGCGCTTGACGCCCTGCAGCCCCTCGCCGCGCTCGCCGCGAGGGCGTACGTCGCGCAGGCCTTCTTCCTTTCCGGGCTGACGAAGATCCGCGATTGGGACACGACCCTGGCGCTGTTCACGGACGAGTACCACGTGCCGTTGCTGCCGCCGCAGCTGGCCGCCGTGATGGGCACGGGTGGCGAGCTCGTGCTGCCCGTGCTGCTCATCCTTGGGCTGGGCGGCCGGTTCGCGGCGCTGGGGCTTTCGGTCGTGAACGTCGTCGCCGTGCTGTCGCTCCCGGAGATCGCGCCTGCCGCCTTGCAGCAGCACGTGTTCTGGGGCTCGCTCCTCGCCGGCATCGCCGTCTTCGGGCCGGGCAAATGGTCGCTCGAGCGCGTCGTCTGGCCGCGAATCACGGCCGGGCTGCGGCCTGCGTAAAGCCGACGCCCAGCCGGGCCGCAGGCACTACACTGTGGGTTCCACTGAGTCGGCTCTTCTGGTGCCTCCTGCCGACGGCTCATACCACCTCAGCCCGTTCTTGCACTCGCTCCTTCTGGAGGCACCGTGCAAGACACGCTCGATCACCCACCCGTCGCCCGCGGCGAATTCGCCCTCGAAATCGAGGACAAGAAGGCCCGGCTGCAGCAGCTGGAGCAACAGCGGCTGCGTGTCGTGGCGGACTCCAGGAATTCCATGGCCGAGTTCAGGCTCGAGAGCCAACGCATGGCCGACGCGATCCAGCTCGCGCGCCAACGGCTGGAGCGTTGCCGCGGCTCAGGCGGATGACGCGCGGCTACCGGTAGCGGCCTGCAATGCGTGCCAGACCCTTGCGGGCGTGGCAGGCATGTCGAGGTGGCGCACGCCTTCGGGCTGCAGCGCGTTGCAGACGGCGTTCATGGTGGCGCTCATCGCGCCCACGGTGCCCGCTTCGCCGACGCCCTTCACACCCAGTGGGTTGAGTGCGGTCGGCGTCTCGACATTCGCGCTGACCATCGGCGGCATGTCGTCCGCGCGCGGCATCGCGTAGTCCATGAACGAGCCGGTGAGCAGCTGGCCGTACTCGTCGTAGCGGATCTCCTCCATCAGCACCTGGCCGAGGCCCTGCGCGACGCCGCCGTGGATCTGGCCTTCGACCATCACGGGGTTCATCACCCGGCCGACGTCTTCGACACTGACGTAGAGCACGGGCTTCACCTGGCCGGTGGCGGGGTCGATCTCCACTTCGCAGATGTGGCAGCCGTTGGGGAACGTGGGCCGCTCCGGCTTGTAGGCGCCGGTGCCTTCGAGTGCCTCGCCTTCGCGCGCAAGCTCCATGAGCGCGACGCCGTGGTCCGTGCCTCGCACCTGGAATCGGCCGCGCACGAACTCGATGTCGTCCGCGTGGGCTTCGAGCTTGCGTGCGGCCGCCTTGCGCGCGTTCTCGATCAGGTTCTCGGACGCGTGCCGCAATGCGGAGCCGCCCTGGATGAGCGCGGACGAGCCGCCGTTGCCGCGGCCGACGGCGAGCAGGTCGGTGTCGCCTTGCTCGTAGCGCACGTTTTCGATGGGTATGCCGAGTGCATCCGCAACCAGCCTGGAGAATCCGGTCTCGTGACCCTGCCCCACCGACACCGAACCGACGCGCAGTGTGACGGTGCCGTGCGTGTTGACGGTCAGCCTCGCGTTGTCCGCGAGCAGGCCGCCGGCCATTTCGATGGGCATCGCGATGCCGATGCCGCGCAGCATGCCGCGCTGCCTCGCTTCGTCGCGGCGCTGCGGGAACTGCGCGTACTTCGCCAGCTCCATCGCCTTGTCGAGGTTGCGCTCGAACTCGCCGCAGTCGTACTCGAAGCGGAAGCTCGTCCGGTATGGCATCGCGCTGGCGGGGATCAGGTTGCGGCGGCGCAGCTCGGCGGGGTCGATGCCCATCTCGGCGGCGGCGACGTCGATGATGCGTTCGATGACGTACGTGGCGTCGGGGCGGCCGGCACCGCGATACGGTGCGGTGGGCTGCGTGTTCGTGAACCAACCGCGCACTTCGGCGGCGGTGACCGGCGTCGCATACACGCCGGAGATGCCGCCGATGTTGTTGACGGGCGAGGTCGAGCGCCAGTTCATGTACGCGCCGACGTTCACGTCGTAGCGCACCCGCAGCGCGGTGAAGCGGCCTGCGGCGTCGAGCCCCAATTCGGTGTGGATCCGGATGTCGCGGCCGTGTTCGTCGCTGAGGAACGACTCCGCTCGTGTGGCGGTCCAGCGCACCGGCTGCTTCATTCGCCGCGCGGCCCAGAACACGAGCACTTCCTCGCGCAGCGCGCCGGACTTCATGCCGAACGAGCCGCCGACGTCGCCGATGACCACACGGATGTCCGTGGGCGGCAGGCCGAAGCGCTTGGCCAGCTCGTCGCGGAACTGGTGCGGGCCCTGGTGCGACAGGCGCATGACGGTGCGGCCGTCCTCTCCCGTGTACGCGAGCGCCGAACGAGGCTCCATCGCCATCGCCGCGACCCGCGTCGATTTCGACGTGAGTCGCGCAACGTGCGCCGAAGCCGCGAGGGCCGCGTCCACGCCGGCCGCGTCGCCATGCCGCCAGTGGTAGGCGATGTTGCCGGGGCGGTCGTCCCACACGAGCGGGGTGTCGGCGGGCTGCGTCACGCAAGGATGCTCTTCGTAGTCGACCATCACGAGCTCGGCGGCGTCCTGCGCCGCGGCAAAGCTGCGCGCCAGCACCATCGCGACCGGTTCGCCCGCGAATCGCACACGGTCGCGCACCAGCAGTTGCCTCGGTGTTTCCACCGCCTCGGTGCCGTCGCCCTGCGGGAACCTGAATGGAGCGGGGCAATCGACGAAGCCGTCGGCGACGAAGTCCGCCCCGGTCAGGACGGCGACGACGTCGGGTTGGGCGAGCGCGGAAGCCGCATCGATCGAGCGCACCGTTGCCGACGGATACGGCGACCGCACGAAGAACGTGTGCAGCGCGCCGGGGCACTCGACGTCGTCGGTATATTCACCGCGGCCGGTGGTGAGCCGCGCGTCCTCGCGGCGGCCTTTGCTGGGGTGATGCGCAGGGTCGGTCATCGGCAGGTACTTCGTTGTTCGCGACACGCCATCGTATGCGCGAACGGCCGGCGCGCCGTGTACGCCGAAAGGCGTCAGCCGCGCGCCTGCGCCATCCGCAAGCAGGCCAGCGCCGCGGTCTTACGCGCTTCGCGCAGCATCCTGAGGCCCAATGCGGTCAGCCCGACGCTGCGGCCCGCCTCCTGGGCGGAGCGCGTGACGAGCCCCAGCTTCTCGAGCGGCCGCACCTGCACGAGCAGCCTCGAGCGGGAAACGCAGAGCGCTGCGGCCAGCTGCGGCTCCGGCGCCGCGCCGGGCGCGTCGTGCAGGTGCTGCAGCAGGACGAAGTCCGCCCAAGACATCCCGTGCAGCCTGCCCAGCGCTTCGTCGAGCCGGGATGTGGCCGCCGCGTGGACACGCTCGCGTTCGAACAGGGCCTGCAATTCCACGGCGCTCATGGCTGCGCTCCCCCGCAAAGGTCGGCCGCGTAGATCTCTTCGAGCGCCTTCAATTCGGCGGCGTAGTCGAACGCCGGGTCGGTGCGCTGCTTCACGAGTTCGAGCACGTCGAACGTGATCTGCGACGGGTCGTCGTTCCAGTTCGCCTGCAACGCCTTGTCGGCATGGCGGCCGAGCCGCAGCTCGAACTGCAGCCGGTTGATGGCCCCGTGCACGTTGCGGCTGGACGCGACGCGCAGCGTGCCGCTCGCGCGGTTGCGCACGGCGTAGATGCCCATGGGCGGGAAAGCGTCGCGCGCTTCACGCGACAGCCTGCGGCGCTCGGCACTCGATTGGGATGTGGTCACTCTGCACTCCTGGTGTCGGGGTCGTGTTCGGGGTCCGCGAGCTTCACGAGGTGCGCGCGGATGTCGGCCGGCCATGCCTTGATGCGGGTCCGGAAGGCCTGCATGTCATTTGCAAACAGGGCGCGCGCGGCTTCCTCGAAACCGGGCCGGTCCCCCGCCAGCGCCACCATCACCTTGTAGCTGCGCTCCTGCGCGCGGCGCATGCGCTCACGCCCGGAGCCGCTGCGACGTGCCTCCTGCACGAGCTTGCGCAGCGCCACCGACGCGCCGCCCGGCTGTGATGCCAGCCAGTCCCACTGGTCAGGCAGCAAGGTGACTTCACGAGCGACCACGCCGAGCTTCGGCCGCCCACGCGGGCGCGGCAAGGGCTCGTACCGGCTGCGCACGTCGCCCTCGCCGCCGCGCAGGTCCAGGTCGAGCTGGTCGCCGGTGGCATCACGGAAGATCAGCACGCCGGGTTCCGGCGCGGCACGCGCCGCGACGGCCACCTCCGCAAGCAGCCCCGATGCGAGAAGGCGGCCGCCCAGGAAGGCCGTGTAGGTCTGGTTCGGGTCCGGGTTCATGGGCGAGATTATTACCCGGACGAAATATTTCGTCAATAAATACCGGGTGAAATTCAACCCGGACTTGCAGAGCTCCCTAACTGCGGCCCCTCCAGAACCCCGGCCGCCGTCGATGGTGTGCGACGGCAACGACCCGGACCTCGGTCTCTCGCACGAAGTAAACGATGCTGTAGGGAAACCGCCTCAGGGGCAGTCGCCGGGTCTTGCGGCGCCAGATCGAGCCGAGTTCAGGGTACTCGATGAGCAACTTCGCAGAGCGATCGAACTCGGAGATGAAAGCATCGGCAATCAGCCGGTTGGCATGCCGCGCGTAGAAGACCGCTCCCTCTTCGAGCTCCCGCTGCGCATCAGCACTGAGCGAAATCCTCACTGGATCGCTCGGCGCGCACGTGCGACTGCATCCTCCAGACTGACGAGGGGGGCTCCGGCTTCGACTTGGGCAACGCGGCGTTCGACCTCTTCGGCCCAAGCGGCGTCGACGTCGGGCTCTGTGGACACGCTCGCGAGCAGGTGGTCGGCGAGCTGCACGCGCTCTTCCACGGAGAGCTTCAGCGCTTCAGCTTCGAGCTTCGAAAAAGAGGAGGCCATGGTCGATCGCGAAGTGGGTCGGGCCATCTTACTCCCTCCCCTTTCTTCGCCGCACCGCCGGCTTCGCGGGCGCCTCCAGCGGCAACCTGGTCTCCGCCTTCACCTCCTTCAGCACGACGCTCGAGCGCACGTGCGTCACGCCGGGCAGCTTGAACGCCACCTCGTGCAGGAAGGACTCGTACGCCTTGATGTCGGGCAACAGCACCTTGATCATGTAGTCGGCCTGCCCCGTCGTCGAATAGCAGCTGACAATCTGCGGGCAGGCGGCGACGGCGCGCTCGAACTGCTGCACGTCGTCTTCCTTGTGGCGGGTGAGGTTGACTTCCGCAAGCACGCAAAGCGTGAGGCCCACCTTCTCGCGGTCCACGAGTGCGGTGTAGCCGCGGATGATGCCGCTGCCCTCCATCTCCTTCACCCGCTTCCAGCACGGTGTGCTGGACAGGCCCGCGGCGGCGGCGAGCTGCTGCACGGTCTGGCGCGAGTCGCGCTGCAGCTCGGAGAGCAGCAGGATGTCCTGGCGGTCGAGTTGTTCCATTCCTGAAAACCCCATTCTGGAAGAACAACATTCTCCCAGCCTTCGAGAACGGGGGGAATGAAAGAAGCACTTTTTCACTTCGCGTGAGTAAGCTCGCCCCATGCAAACGAGCACCTCCACGCCGATCGCCCGCCCCGACTACCAGCTGGCCGACAGCCTGTGGGCCCGCAGCGGCGCGATCTTCCTCACGGGCACGCAAGCGCTCGTGCGCCTCATGCTGATGCAGCGCCAGCGCGACGCGGCCGCGGGCCTGGACACGCAAGGCTTCATCAGCGGCTACCGGGGCTCGCCGCTCGGCATGGTGGACCAGCAAGTCTGGAAGGCCGGCAAGAAGTTCGAGGAGGCGGGCATCCGGTTCCTGCCCGCGATCAATGAAGAGCTGGGCGCGACGGCGGTGCTCGGCACGCAGCGTGTCGAAGCCGACCCGGACAAGACCTGCAAGGGCGTGTTCGCGATGTGGTACGGCAAGGGGCCGGGCGTGGATCGCGCGGGCGATGCGCTGAAGCACGGCAACGCGTACGGCGCTTCGCCGCATGGTGGCGTGCTGATGATCGCGGGCGACGACCACGGCTGCGTGTCGTCGTCGATGCCGCACCAGAGCGACCAGGCGTTCCAGTCGTGGCATGCGCCGATCGTGTCGCCGGCTTCGGTGGCGGAGTACCTCGAGTTCGGGCTTTACGGCTGGCAGCTCTCGCGCTTCTCGGGCAACTGGGTCGGCTTCACGGCGCTGTCGGAAGTCGTGGAGAGCGGCTCGACGGTGGACCTCGACCTCGTCAACGCGCGGGTCGCGATGTGGCAGGACGCCGAAACCGTGCGCGCCGCGACGGGCTACGAGCCGCCTGCAGGTGGACTGCACTACCGCTGGCCCGACCTGCCGTCGCTGGTGATCGAGCAGCGCCTGCATGCCAAGCTGGACGCCGTGCGCGCGTTTGCGCGCGTCAACAGCATCGACCGGCACATCGTGACGAGCCCTCAAGCCACGGTCGGCATCGTCACCGCGGGCAAGGCGCATTACGACTTCATGGAGGTGCTGCGGCGCCTGGACATCTCGCCGGGCACGCTGGCGCAGCACGGCGTGCGCATCTACAAGCTGGGCCTGACGTATCCGATCGAGCCCACGCGCATGCGCGAATTCGCGAACGGGTTGAACGAGATCCTCGTCATCGAGGAGAAGGGCCCCGTCGTCGAGGAGCAGTTGCGCTCCATGTTCTACAACGACGCGGTGCGCCCGGCCATCGTCGGCAAGAAGGACGTGCAGGGCGCGCCGCTCGTTTCCGAACTCGGCGAATTGCGCCCCTCGCGCCTGATCGCGATCATCGCCAACTGGCTCGTCGCGCACTACCCCGACCTCGACCGCCGCCACCTCGTGCGCGACTTCACGCTCCCCGAGCTGCTGTCGAACGAAAGCGACTCGGTCAAGCGCCTGCCCTACTTCTGCGCCGGCTGCCCGCACAACACGTCCACGAAGGTGCCCGAAGGCTCGCACGCGCAGGCCGGCATCGGCTGCCACTTCATGGCCAGCTGGATGAACCGCGACACCGAGGGCCTGATCCAGATGGGCGGCGAAGGCGTGGACTGGGTGTCGCACGCGATGTTCACCAAGGTGCCGCACATCTTCCAGAACCTGGGCGACGGCACCTACTACCACTCCGGCTACCTGGCGATCCGCCAGGCAGTGGCCGCGAAGAGCACCCTCACCTACAAGATCCTCTTCAACGACGCCGTCGCGATGACGGGCGGCCAGCCGGTGGACGGCATCATCAGCGTCGACGGCATCGCGCGGCAGGTGGAAGCCGAAGGCGTGAAGAAGGTCGTCGTGCTGTCCGACGACATCACCAAGTACGACGGCATCCACGACAGGTTCCCGGCTGGCACGGAGTTCTTCGACCGCGCCGAGCTGGACCGCGTGCAGCGAGAGCTGCGCGAAGTGCCCGGCGTCACCGTGCTGATCTACGAGCAGACCTGCGCCGCCGAGAAGCGCCGCCGCCGCAAGAAGGGCGAGATGGTGGACCCGGCGCGGCGCGTCTTCATCAACGACCGCGTGTGCGAAGGCTGCGGGGACTGCTCGGTGCAATCGAACTGCGTGGCGGTGCAGCCGCTGGAAACGCCGCTGGGGCGCAAGCGCAAGATCGACCAGTCGTCCTGCAACAAGGACTATTCGTGCGCGAAGGGGTTCTGCCCCAGCTTCGTCGGCGTGCTCGGTGGCAAGCCGCGCAAGAAAGCGGGCGCGCTCGCTTCCGGGAGCACGGAGTTCATGAAGCACGTCGGCGCGCTGCCGCTGCCCGAAGCGTGGCAGTGGACCGGCCCGTATGACCTGCTGGTCACCGGCGTCGGCGGCACGGGCGTCGTCACGGTCGGTGCGCTGATCGCGATGGCCGCGCACCTGGAAGGCAAGAGCGCCAGCGTGCTCGACTTCATGGGCTTCGCGCAGAAGGGCGGCTCGGTGCTGTCGTTCGTGCGCATGGCCGACATTCCGTCGCGCCTCAACCAGGTGCGCATCGACACGCAGCAAGCGGATGCGCTGCTCGCGTGCGATCTCGTCGTCGGCGCGTCACCCGATGCACTGGCGACGGTGCGCCACGGCCGCACACGCGTGCTCGCGAACACGCATGAGACGCCGGTGGCCGAGAGCCTGCGCAATCCCGATGCTTCATTGAAGACACCCGCGCTGCTGGAGAAACTGCGCTTCGCAGCCGGCGCCGACCGCGTCGAGACCTTCGACGCGCAGGCGCTGGCCGAAGCCTTCCTCGGCGACTCCATCTATTCCAACATCGTGGCGCTCGGTTACGCGTGGCAGCGCGGCGTGGTGCCGGTGAGCCTCGAAGCATTGCTGCGCGCGGTGGAGCTGAACAAGGTCGCCGTCGACAACAACAAGCTCGCGCTCTCCATCGGACGCCTCGCTGCCGGCGAGCCCGAGCTGCTGGTGTCGCTGTTGGAAGAACCGGCCGGGCACCCGTCCATGAACGACTCGCTCGACCTCATCGTCGAACGAGGCATGAAGCACCTCACGGCCTACCAGAGCGCCGCGTACGCCAAGCGCTATGGCGACTTCATCCTGCGCGTGCACCAGCGCGAGCTCTCCGCCGGCGGCGACCTCTCGCTGCCTTTCACCCGCGCCGTCGCGCACAGCCTGCTGAAGCTGATGGCGTACAAGGACGAATACGAAGTGGCGCGCCTGTACACAGACGGCGAGTTCCTCAAGACCCTGGACGAGCAATTCGAAGGCAAGGTCGCGCTGGAGTTCTACATGGCGCCGCCCGCGCTCTCGCGCGCGAAGAACGGCCAGCCGCCGCGCAAGGTGCGCCTGGGCGGCTGGATGCTGCCTTTCATGCGCGTGCTTGCCCTCGGCAAGCACCTGCGCGGCACGGCGCTCGACCTGTTCGGCAGGACGGATGAGCGCCGGATGGAGCGCGAGCTGGTCACCGCGTACATGCAGCGCATCGAGTCGCTGCTGCCCACGCTCTCGGCCGACCGCATCAAGGCCGCCACCGAGATCGCCGCATTGCCGATGCAGATGCGCGGCTTCGGCCACGTGAAGCTCGCCAACGTCGCGCTCGCGCGCGTGCGCGAGGCCGAGCTGCTGCACAGGTTCGACCCGGTCGCGTACCCGCGGCCCACGAGCGCGCCGGTGGCCGGGCAGATCCGTGGTATCCGCGTCACAGCCGCGGCTTGACGAAACCCCGCGAGGCGCGGCAAACTCCGCGCCTTCTTCAACCACCTCCAGGAGACAAGCCATGACGAACACGCCCATTGCCCTCCTGTCGGCTGCGTAAACCAGCGCCTCTCGCGGGTCTCCGTTGATTCGCCGCGCTGCGCGGCCGACGTTTCCTTTCGCACATGCTCCGCGCCTGTTTTCGACGGGCGTGGCGGATACGTTCGCTTTTCAACATGACCCTCCATGATCGACATCGACTTCGACAAGCTGCGCCGCATCGGGCTGGCGCAAGGCATCACGAGCCGCCTGGGTGAGCTCGCTTCACCGGTACCCGGCACGCGCCTCGCCCGGGTGACGGAAACGCAGCGCGACGTGTTCACGCTGCATGACGGCACGCACGAGCTGCGCGCACGCGCTCTGGCGCGTGTCTCGGAAGTGCTGCAGGCCGACGGCGACGCGCTCACCATCGGCGACTGGGTGCTCGCCGCGCCGGGCGAGCACGGGCAATGGTGGATCCACGAGCGGATCGCGCCCGTGACGCAGATCGCGCGGCGCGCGAACGACGGGCGCAGGCAGACGCTCGCGAGCAACGTGGACACGGCCTTGCTCGTGATGGGCATGGACAACGACTTCAACCTGCGGCGCATGGAGCGCTACATCGCCATCGTCAAGGCGGCCGATGTGGCACCTGTGGTTGTGTTGACGAAGGCCGACATCGGGGCGCGTGAGCACTATCGCGAGATGTGCGACCGGTTGCCGGCGACCATCCCGGTGCTGGCGGTGAACGGCACGAGCCCATCCGCGCGCAAGGAGCTCGCACCGTGGCTCGCGCCTGGTTGCACGCTGGTGTTGCTCGGTGCGTCTGGTGCGGGCAAGTCGACGCTCACCAACACGCTGCTTGCGAGCGACGTCCAGGACACCGGTGAGGTGCGACGCGGCGACGGGCGCGGGCAGCACACGACGACTGCGCGTTCACTCCACTTGTGCGAAACCGGCGCCTGCATCATCGACACGCCGGGCCTGCGTACGTGGCGGCCGGACGCGGATGCGCAGTCACTTGCGGCGACTTACGACGACGTGCAGTCCTTCGCGCCGCTCTGCCGCTTCCGCGATTGCCGCCACGAAGGCGAGCCGGGGTGCGCGGTGCGAGAGCACGTGGCACAGGACCGGCTGGTGAACTTTCAGAAGCTGGTGCGCGATGCGGAGCGGGTGAACCTCACCGCGCTGGATCGCATCCAGGTGAGGAAGAAGTGGAAGAAGCTGCACAAGGCGGGCGCCGCGCGCACTCGCGACAAGCGAGGCTAGTGGCCAGCCAACTCGCGCAGCACGGCCTCGGTCTGTTCCCAACCAATGCACGCGTCGGTGATCGAGATGCCGGGCTTCAACGCAACGCCGGGCTTCAGGTCCTGCCGCCCAGCATGCAGATGCGACTCGATCATCAACCCGAGGATTCGCTTCTCCCCCGCGCGGATCTGCGCGCCCAGGTCTCGCGCCACCTCGACCTGCCGCTCGTAGTTCTTCTGCGAATTCGCATGCGAGCAATCCACCATCACCCGCTCCGTCACGCCGGCCTTGTTCAGGATCGCGCACGCGGCCTCGATGTCAGCCGCCGAGTAATTCGGCCCGCGCGACCCGCCCCGCAGGATGATGTGGCAGTCCTCGTTCCCCTCGGTTTCGAACACCGCCGCCAGCCCCATCTTGGTCATGCCCATGAACGCATGCGGCGAGCGGCACGCGATCAGCGCATCGGCCGCCATCTGCACGCCGCCGTCGGTGCCGTTCTTGAAGCCGATCGGGCAGCTCAAGCCCGAAGCCAGCTGGCGATGGCTCGGCGACTCGGTCGTGCGCGCGCCGATCGCGCCCCAGCTGATCAGGTCCGACACGTACTGGGGGCTGAGCAGGTCCAGGAACTCCGTGGCCGCCGGCAGCTGCATCTTCGCAATGTCGAGCAGCAGCTCGCGCGCGAGGCGCAAACCTTCGTTGATGTGGAAGGTACCATCGAGGTACGGGTCGTTGATGAAGCCCTTCCAGCCGACCGTGGTGCGAGGCTTTTCGAAGTACACGCGCATGACGATGAGCAGCTTGTCCTGCACCGCAGGCACCAGCGCCTTCAGCCGCCGCGCGTATTCCAGGGCTTGATCCCGGTCATGGATCGAGCACGGGCCGACAACGACCAGCAAACGCGGGTCACGGCCGTGCACGACGTCCGCCACCTGCCTGCGCGCGTCCTCCACAAAGCGCTGCACGGCCGCATCGGCAGGCAGGTCATATTGAAGGAGCGCCGGCGAGATGAGGGGCCGCACCTGGCGGATGCGGACGTCGTCGAGCGGGGTGGCGACGGGCTTGTCCTCGTCGATGGGGGGATGCGTCATATCCGCGATATCTTAAAGCCGGCTATCGCAAACCCGCATAACTGCTAGACCCCGCCCGACTTTGCCCAACCCGCGCGCGCGGGAAGAGAATTGCGCACCCTCCAAGGAGACCCCGCATGCAAAAACGATTCTTCCTGCGCACGCTCGCGGCCGCGAGCGTGCTCGCCGCTGCCGGAACGAGCGCCTTCGCCCAGCAAGCCCCGTTCAAGATCGGCCTGATCCTGCCGATGACGGGCCAGCAGGCCACCACCGGCCGGCAGATCGAAGCGGCCGCCAAGCTGTGGATGGCGCAGAACGGCGACACCGTCGCGGGCCGCAAGGTGCAGCTGATCGTCAAGGACGACACCAGCCTGCCCGACGTGACGCGCCGCGTGGCGCAGGAACTGATCGTGAACGACAAGGTGGACGTGGTGGCCGGCTTCGGCATCACGCCGTCCGCGCTGGCCGTGGCGCCGATCGCGACGCAGTCGAAGACGCCGCTGGTGGTGATGGCGGCTGCCACTTCGAGCATCACGGAAGCTTCGCCCTACGTCGTGCGCACCAGCTTCACGCTGCCGCAGGCCGCGGTGGCGATGGGCGACTGGGCGCCCAAGAACAACATCAAGACCGTCGTGACTCTCGTGACGGACTATGGCCCCGGCATCGACGCCGAGAAGTTCTTCAACGACCGCTTCCTGTTCAACGGCGGCAAGGTGCTGGAGAAACTGCGCGTGCCGCTGCGCAACCCCGACTTCGCGCCGTTCCTGCAGAAGGTGCGCGACCTCAAGCCCGACGCGCTGTTCGTGTTCGTGCCGTCGGGCGCGGGCGCGGCGGTGATGAAGCAGTTCGGCGAGCGCGGCATGGACAAGGCCGGCATCCGCCTGATCGGCACGGGCGACGTGACGGACGACGACCAGCTCAACGACATGGGCGACGTGGCCCTGGGCGTGGTCACCTCGCACCACTATTCCACGGCGCACAACTCGCCCGCGAACAAGAAGTACGTCGAGGCCTTCATGAAGGCCAACAACAAGCTGCGCCCCAACTTCATGTCGGTGGGCGGCTACGACGGCATGCGCGTGATCTACGAAGCGCTGAAGAAGACCGGCGGCAAGGGCGGCGGCGACGCGCTGCTGGCCGCGATGAAGGGCCAGATCTTCGAGAGCCCGCGCGGCCCGGTGTTCATCGACGCGCAAACGCGCGACATCGTCCAGAACATCTACCTGCGCAAGGTGGAGAAGAAGGACGGGCAGCTGTGGAACGTGGAGTTCGACGTCATCAAGGACGTCAAGGACCCCGGTAAAACGAAGTGAAAACACGGCCCTGAGGGCCGTGTCCTTCCATGTTGACCATACTGTTCGACGGCGTTGCCTACGGCATGCTGCTGTTCATCCTCGCCGTCGGCCTGGCGGTGACGATGGGGTTGATGAACTTCATCAACCTCGCGCACGGCGCATTCGCCATGGTGGGCGGGTACATCACCGTGCTGCTGATGCAGCGCGCGGACGTGCCGTTCCTCGTGTGCCTGCCACTGGCGTTTGCCGGCTCGGCGCTGCTCGGCGCGGTGCTGGAGCGCACGCTGTACCGGCCGCTCTACAGCAAACCCCACCTCGACCAGGTGCTGTTCTCCATCGGGCTGGTGTTCATGGCCGTCGCCGCGGTCGACTACTTCGTCGGGTCCACGCAGCAGATCCTGCAGCTGCCCGAGTGGCTGAAGGGCCGCACCGAGATCGGCTCGCTGGGCATGGGCCATTACCGGCTCTTCATCATCGTGATCTGCGCCGCGTTGACGGTGGGCCTGCAGTACATCCTGTCGAAGACGCGCTTCGGCAGCCGGCTGCGCGCGTCGGTCGATGACCAGCGCGTGGCCGCGGGCATGGGCATCAACGTCAACGTGGTGTTCCTCTCGACGTTCGCGTTCGGTTCCGGCCTCGCGGGCCTCGGCGGCGCACTCGGCGCTGAAGTGCTCGGCCTCGACCCGATCTTCCCGCTCAAGTTCATGATCTATTTCCTGATCGTGGTGGCCGTGGGCGGCACGTCGTCCATCACGGGGCCGCTGCTCGCGGCGCTGCTGCTCGGCATCGCCGACGTGGCCGGCAAGTACTACATCCCGAAGATGGGCGCGTTCATCGTCTACACGCTGATGATCGTGATCCTGATCTGGCGGCCGCAGGGCCTCTTCGTTCGGCAAGGCGGCAAGGCATGATCGAAGCGCAGAAATCCCTGCTGAACGCCAGCCGCATCAAGACGTGGGAGCCGGCGATCTGGCTGGTGGCGTTCGCCGTGCCGATGCTGCTGCCGAAGTCCGCGCTCATCGTCAACGAGATCGCGATCGTGGCGCTCTTCGCGGTGTCGCTCGACCTGGTGCTCGGTTTCACCGGCATCGTGTCGCTGGGGCATGCGGCTTTCTTCGGGCTGGGTGCGTACACCGCAGCCCTCTTCTGCAAGCACGTGAACCCCGATCCGCACCTGGGCCTGCTCGTGTCCATGGGTGCCGCCGCGGTGCTCGGCTTCTTCGCCGCGTTCACGGTGCTGCGCGGCACCGACCTCACGCGATTGATGGTCACGCTGGGCGTCGCGCTCATCCTGCTCGAACTCGCGAACAAGCTCGACTGGCTCACCGGCGGTACGGACGGCATCCAGGGCCTGATGTTCTCGCCGCTGCTCGGCAAGTTCGAGTTCGACCTGGCCGGCATCACCGCGTCGTATTACTCGCTGGTGGTGCTGCTGGTCCTGTTCTTCATTGCACGACGCCTCGTCAACTCGCCCTTCGGCGCCACGCTCATGGCCATCCGCGACAACCGATTGCGTGCGATGGCGATCGGCATCCCGGTTCATGCGCGGCTCGTCGCGATCTACACCATTGCCGCCGCAATGGCAGGCGCTGCCGGCGCGCTGTTCACGCAGACCTCGGGCTTCTCGTCGCTCGACGTGTTCGAGTTCCACCGCTCCGCCGACCTGATGCTGATGCTCGTCGTGGGCGGCACAGGGTGGCTCTATGGCGGTGTCGCGGGCGCCGTCCTGTTCAAGCTGATGCAGGACGCGATCTCGTCCGTCACGCCGCAGTACTGGACGTTCTGGCTGGGCCTGTTCCTCGTGGTGCTCGTACTCGTCGGCCGCGACCGCTTGTTCAAACCGTGGACGTGGTGGAAGAAGTCATGAGCGACATCGTCCTCTCCGCGCAGGGCCTGGTGAAGAAGTTCGGCGGCATCACGGCCACCAACAACGTCACGCTCGACGTGCGCCGCGGCGCACGCCACGCCCTCATCGGCCCCAACGGCGCCGGCAAGACCACGCTGATCAACCTGCTCACCGGCGTGCTCGAGCCCACCGAAGGAAAGATCGTCCTCGAGGGCGAGGACATCAGCAACCTCGCCCCGCACCAGCGCGTGCGGCGCGGCATGGTGCGCACGTTCCAGATCAACCAGCTGTTCGCGTCGATGACGCCGCTGGAAACGCTGGCGCTCGTCGTGTCGCAGCAGCGTGGCTTCGGCGCTTCGTTCTGGAAGCCGCTGGGTGCACGCGCCGCCGTGGCCGAGCGCGCCGAGCAATTGCTGCAGCAGTTCCACCTCGCCGAAGTGATGAACCAGCGCACGGAACACCTGGCTTACGGCAAGCGCCGGCTGCTGGAGATCGCGATCGCGCTGGCCTGCGAGCCGCGCGTGCTGCTGCTCGACGAGCCCGTCGCCGGCGTGCCTGCGGGCGAGCGCGAGGAGCTGCTGCAGACGGTAGCCGCCCTGCCCGCCGACGTTTCCGTGCTGCTGATCGAACACGACATGGACCTCGTCTTCAGCTTTGCCGACCGCATGACCGTGCTCGTCAACGGCGGCGTCCTCACCGAGGGCAACCCGGAGGAGATCGCGAACAACCACGAGGTGAAGGCGGTGTACCTGGGCTCGGACGTGGAGGCGATGCATGCAGCCTGACCTGCTCCGAGTCGAAAAGCTCAGTGCCGGCTACGGCGAGGCTGTCGTGCTGCACGACGTGAATTTCTCGCTGGGCGAAGGCGAGACGCTGGCGCTGCTGGGCCGCAACGGCACCGGCAAGACGACGCTGATCAACACGCTGGCCGGCGCGACTCGCCAACATGCCGGCACGATCGCGCTCGGCGACGCGGCGCTGCACAAGCTGCCCTCGCACGAGCGCGCCGCAGCGGGCATCGGCTGGGTGCCGCAGGAGCGCAACATCTTCAAGTCGCTCACGGTGCACGAGAACCTCACGGCGGTGGCACGGCCGGGCAAGTGGACGCCAGCGCGTGTGTACGAGATGTTCCCGCGGCTGGCCGAGCGCAAGGGCAACCTCGGCACGCAGCTGTCGGGCGGCGAGCAGCAAATGCTGGCTGTGGGCCGCGCGCTCGTGGTCAACCCGAAGCTGCTGCTGCTCGACGAGCCGCTGGAAGGGCTTGCGCCGATCATCGTGGCCGAGCTGCTCAAGGCGATCCACCGCATCACGCGCGAGGAAGGCCTGTCGGCGATCATCGTGGAGCAGCATCCGCAGGCGATCCTGCGGATTTCGCATCGGGCGATCGTGCTGGATCGGGGGACGGTGGTGCACTCGAGCGGCGCAGACGAGCTGCTGCACGCGCCGGAGCTTCTCGACCGGCTGCTCGGTGTGGCACGATGAGGGAATGCTGAATCGCCGGCAGGCGGCCGCCGCAGTTGCCGCCTTTGCTACCGCAGCTGCCCGAGCGCAGGCGCCGTATCCCAGCCGGCCCGTGCGCATCCTCGTGCCCTTTGGCGCCGGCGGCATCGCCGACCTCACCGCCCGCGCCGTCGGCGACGCACTCTCGAAGCGCATCGAGCAGTCCGTGATCATCGACAACCGCCCCGGTGCCGGCGGCGTGGTCGCGGGCGAGCAGGTGGCGCGCGCGGACCCCGACGGCTACACGCTGCTGCTCATGAGCAACGGCACGGCCGTGAGTGCCAACCTCTTCAAACGCCTGCCCTTCGACGCGCAGAAGGACTTCGCGCCGATCTCGCTGATCGGTGTCTTCGACCTCGCCATCGTCGTGCCCGCGCAATCGCCGATCCGCAACATCGGGGAGCTGTTCTGGGCGGCGAAGGTGAAGCCGGGCAAACTGAACATCGCGACCATCAACGTCGGCAGCACGCAGAACCTCGCGGCGGAACTGTTCAAGTCCACCTCCGGCATCAAGGTGCAGGTGGTGCCGTTCAACGGCACGCCGGCTGTGATCACGGCGCTGCGCAGCGGCGAAGTGGACGCGGCCGTGGAGATCCTCGGCCCGGTGCGGGCGCAGGTCGACGCCAAGGCCCTGCGAGTGCTGGCCACGATGGGCGAGAAGCGCAACAAGCGCCTGCCCGACGTGCCCACGGTCGCCGAGAGCGGCGGCGCGCTCGCGAAGTTCAACGTGACCTCGTGGAACGGCCTCGCCGCACCCGCGAAGACGCCGCGCGAAGTCGTGCAGCGCCTGAGTTACGAGCTACGCTCGGCGCTGTCGATGCCCGACGTGCGCGAGAAGCTCGCGCAACTGGACGTCGAGGCACGCGCCAGCACACCGGAGCAGCTGGCCGCGCTGCTCGCGAGCGAAACGAAACGCTGGGGCGCCGTGATCGAGCGCGCCGGCATCCAGAAACAGTAGGAGCCCGCCCATGAAATTCCAGCGCCTCGGCCTTGTCGGCTACGGTGAAGTCGGCAAGATCTTCGCATCGGGCCTGAAGCAACGCGTCGAGCAGGCAAGTGCCTGGGACCTGAAGTTCGAGGCGCGCGAAACGCGCGACACCGAGCGCTCTCACGCCGCCACGCAAGGCATCAAGGCGTGCAATTCGATGCGCGAGCTGTGCATCGAGAGCGACCTCGTCATCTCCGCCGTCACGGCATCGAACACGCTGGCCGTTGCGCTCGAAGCCGCGAAGGTCATCAGGCCGGGCACCGTCTTCCTCGACCTCAACTCCGCCTCCCCCGGCACCAAGCAGCAGGCCGCCGCCGCCATCGACGGCGCGGGCGCGTACTACGTCGAGGCCGGCGTGATGACGTCGGTGCCGCCGTACGGCATCCAGGTGCCGATGCTGCTGGGCGGCGCGCGCGCGGAGGAACTTGCCGCCCTGCTGCAGTCCTGGGACATGGACGCCAGGGCCGTGAGCGACCGGCTCGGCGTGGCCAGCGCGATCAAGATGTGCCGCAGCGTGATGATCAAGGGCCTGGAGGCGCTCGTGATCGAAAGCTACACGACCGCGCGCGCCTACGGCGTGGAAGACCACGTGCTGCCCACGCTGCAGGAGACCTTCCCGTCCATCGACTGGCAGAAGCAGGGCGCCTACTTCTTCAGCCGCGTCGTGCAGCACGGCAAGCGGCGCGCCGAGGAGATGCGCGAGTCGGCCAACACGGTGAAGGAAGCCGGCTTCGAGCCGTTCATGGCCCGCGCCATCGCCGACAAGCAGCAGTGGGTGGCGGACCAGGCGGCCGACGGCGTGTTCAAGCAGGTCGACAAGGCCGCGCGCTGGCAGGAGTACGCCGACGCGCTGCTCGCGCAGCGCCCGCCGCAAGGTTGACGGCCGTCAACTTGCAAGGGGGCGCCGCGCGGCAGCATGCAGGCGAAGGAGTCACCATGAAGACCAATATCGGAACGATCGACCGCGGCGTGCGCGCCGTCGCCGGCCTCGTGCTCATCGCCCTCGCCGCCACGGGCACCGTGGGCTGGTGGGGTTGGCTGGGCATCGTGCCGCTCGCCACCGCGGCCCTGGGCTGGTGCCCGCCGTATGCGATGCTGGGCATCAGCACCTGCAAGCGCCCCACGTGACACGCGCGCGGCGCGATTTCGGCTAGATTGGGGGCTTCTTGTCGAGGAGGCCTCCGTATGACCGACCCCTGGCGCAGCTACAAGATGCCGGCTCCCGGCGAGCGGCTTCGCGAGTACACCGACCCCCTGCCGCAGCCACAAGGCACCGAGGTGCTGGTGCGCGTCGGCTCCAGCGGCGTGTGTCACAGCGACGTTCACATCTGGGAAGGCTTCTTCGACCTTGGCAACGGCCGCAAGGCGGAGCTGGGCAAGAACACGCCGATGCCCCACACGCTCGGGCACGAGATCGCGGGTGAGGTGGTCGCCGTGGGGCCCGAGGCGCGCGTGGCCAGGGTGGGCGACCGGCGCGTGGTCTATCCGTGGATCGGCTGCGGCCAGTGCGCCGCATGCAAGAGCGGCAACGAGCACATCTGCACCGGCATGCCCCGAGACCTGGGCGTGCGGGCGGCGGGTGGCTTCAGCACGCACGTGCTCGTGCCGCACGAGCGCTACCTGGTGGATGCAGGCGAAATCCCGCAACAACTCGCGTGCACCTACGCGTGCTCGGGCCTCACTGCGTTCAGCGCGCTGAAGAAGGCGCTGCCCGGCCCGCTCGTGATCGTCGGTGCAGGCGGCGTGGGCCTCGCCGCGGTGCGCATGGCGAAGGAGTTCCACGGCATCGCCGCGTACGTCGCCGACATCGACCCTGCCAAGCGCGAAGCTGCCTTGCAAGCCGGCGCCGCGCAGGCGTTCGATCCGCGCGAGAAGCAATCGGTGAAGGACATCCTCTCGGCGACGGGCGGTGGCGCCGCGGCGGCGATCGACTTCGTCGGCGCGCCCTCCAGCACCGGCTTTGCGATGCAGGTGGTGCATCGCGGTGGCAAGGTCGTGATCGTCGGCCTGTTCGGTGGCGCCCTTGAGTTGTCGTTGCCGCTGCTGCCATTGCGCGCGCTCACGTTGCAAGGCTCGTATGTCGGCTCGCTCGCGGACCTGCAGGAGCTCGTGACCCTCGCGCGCACGAAGGGCGCGCCGCAGATCCCGATCACCGAGCGGCCCCTCGACGCCGCACAGCAGAGCCTCGACGACCTGCGCGAGGGCCGCGTGGTGGGCCGCGTGGTACTTCATCCTTAGCAACAAGCCTACACACGCACAGGTCCTCATCCGCTGGCCGCCTGCGTGCGGCCAAGGTCCAATGGGTCAACTGGAGACCCATCATGAACAAGAAGACCCTGCTCGCACTGGCCGTTGCCGCCGGCGCCGCGGCCACGTCCGCATCCGCCCAGAACCTGGGCAGCATCCTGTCCGGCATCTTCGGCACCCAGCCGTCCACGCCTGCCGTCGTGGCGTCGCCGGGCTACGGCTCGATCTACACCGACTCCTACGGCCGCCGCTTCCAGTACGACCAGTACGGGCGCCAGGTCTATCTCGATAGCGCGGTGCAACCCGGCGCGGTCTACACCGACGCGTCCGGCCGCCAATTCCAATACGACCAGTACGGCCGCATCGTCTACCTGAACAACGGCGCAGTGCCTTACAGCTCGCCGTATGGCGTGGCTCCCGCGGCACCCGGTGGGCACATGATCAGCCGCTTCTACCTCGCGCAGGGTTCGCTGCAACCCGGCAGCGAAGCCGTATTCGTGCTGATGGGCCGCCCGGGCGGCAATGCGTACATCGACATGCCCAGCGGCATGCGCGTGCAGATGCGCGAGCTGCAGCCGGGCGTGTACGAGGGCCGCTATGTCGTGCAGTGGAACGACAACGCCGCGGCGATGTCGCAGGTGTTCGGCGCGCTGAACGTCGGCAACGCGACGACCACGACCCAACTCGAGAACCGCGCCACGACGGCGCAAGCGATGCAGCAGCGCCGCTGGCCCTGGTAAGGCCCGCCGTCAACCCCCGTTTTCACAGGGGTGACGCAGGCGCGAAGCGTGCTTAGCATGGGACAGGAGGTGTTCCATGCAGTCCGTTGTCCGTTCGCTCGCCCTTTCCACGCTGCTGGCGGCCGCCACATGCGGCGCCATCGCGCAAACGAATGATGCGCAGCCCGCATCCTCCGCGGTAAGCGCCGCCGCCACCGACCCCGACACGTTCTTCAAAGGCCGCATGGGCGGCACGTTCGGCAAGAACATCATCGAGGTGATGCCCGCGGGCAAGCGGATCGCGGTCGCCGCGTTCCGCGTCGCCTTCATCACGGACAACAGCGTCACCGCGCAAGTGCGCGGCGCGTACCTGCCCGGCGGCATCGACATGAGTGGTGCGCGCTCTTCGCTGTTCGTGGCGCTCAAGGGCGTGGACCCGAAGACCATGCAGGCGCTCACGGACAAGGCGTACGAGGACCTGCTGGCGCAACTCGCCGCGTCGGGCCGCGAGGTCGTGCCCCTCGACCCGCTGAAGGACATGATCGGCGAGCTGAAGGCGTCGAAGCCGGGCTACACGAAGGAGCAGAACGGCCAGACCGCGGCATTCTTCTCGCCGACGGGGCTGCCGCTGGTGTTCACGCACTTCGAGGGTGCGTGGGGCGACGGCGGCATGCTGGATTTGCACAACTACCGCAAGCTGCAGGAGATCTCGGGCAAGCACAACACCGTGGTGATCGCGCCGATGCTGTTCGTCAACTTCGCGAAGATGCGATCGAGCGGCAACCAGAGCGGCCTGGTCGCGCGCGCGGCGGAGACGGGCGCGGAGCTGGGCATGTCGGTGGCGGCGCTCAACAGCTACTACGTGCGCACCACCGAGTTCCGCAATGGCATGCACATGCAGGGGGACGAGGGCAACTTCTCGCTCGCGCAGGCCGTGACGAGCGCGATGCAGTTCGGCACGCTGAAGGAAACGGCCAGCGAGGACAACACCGCCGTCAAGACCGCGTTCGACGTGCTCGGCAAACTCGCCGGCATGCAGAACGCCGGTGGCGCTTCGCGCAGCTCGAAGAAGGCCGTGGCCGAGAGCACCGACGAGGCCTATGCCGCCGCGGCGCGCGACGTCTTGCAGCGCACGAACGGCTTGCTGGCCCAGTGGTTCAGGAAGTACCCGCCGGCGAACTGAGTGTTTCGAGGTCGACGAGGCGCGCGGAAACCTTGCCGCCGCCGACGACCAGTTCGCCGATGCTGATGGGCAGGTTGAACCGGCGTGGGCCGGCGCTGCCCGGGTTGAAGTAAAGGACGCCGTCCACTTCGTCGCAGCGCGGCCGGTGCGAGTGACCCGAGATCACGACCCGCACGCCGGCCGCCTTCGGGTCGATGTCGATCTGCTTGAGGTCGTGGATGATGTAGACGGCCACGCCGCCGAGTTCGACCCGTTCCGTCTCGCGCAGCTTGCGTGCCCAGTCGCCGCGGTCGTTGTTGCCGCGCACGGCGGTCACGGGTGCGATCTTCGCGAGTTCGTCGAGCACTTCCGCGCCGCAGATGTCCCCCGCGTGAAGGATGCGGTCGCACCCCTGCAGGAACCGGAAGGCAGCCGGCCCCACGAGGTCGTGCGTGTCCGAGATCACACCCAGTCGCAGTTGCATGCCTTCATTGTCACCGCAGGAGCACGCGGCCGGAGCGACAATCGCCGCATGCTCCGTCGCTCGCTGCTCGCCGCGCTGTTCGCACCCGCCGTGCTGCCCGCACAGGAGGCGCCACGGCCGAGCTTGCGCGTGTCCGCGGCGCAGATCTACAAGGCGCTCTCGGCGCGCTTTCCGGTGCGCTGGGGTGTGCCGGGCGTGGTGGAGCTCTCGGCCGATGCGCCGCAGCTCCTTCTGGCCCCGGCCCGCCAGCAGATCGGCGCGACGTTGCAGCTGAACGCATCGGGCCCGCAGATGCCCGAGCCGCAGACGGGCGAGGTCGATCTCCTGTTTGCGTTGCGGTACGAGCCGTCCGACCGCACGCTGCGCGCCTACCGGCCTGACTTCCACGACGTGCGCTGGTCGCGCATGCCCGAGCGCACCTCGCAGGCCGTGCGGCGCTTGCTGCGCGAGATGGCCCGGCAGGCCGTCGGCGAGTTCGTCGTGCACAGGTTCACCGACCGCGAGCTCGCGCTCGCAGACACGATGGGCGTGCAGCCGCAGACGATCACCGTCGTGGACGACGGCCTGCTCGTGCAGTTCGGGCCGAAGGCTGCGTCGTAGCTCTCGGCGCGCGGGCGCCTACCGCCGACCCTATCCTTTCGGCTGCTTCCAGCCCCTCCATTGCGTCGAAGCCGTGTCGATGGCGTTGGACGCCTTGGTGACCGCGTTCGAGTTCTATTTCGAAGACAACCGCGAAGTCCCGGAACCTTCCCGCGTGAAGAAGGGACAGGTTCCCGTCGAAGTCCCCCCATCGCCGCGAAGGTGCTGCTTCTCAACGAGATGGCCAGGCAAAGGGTGCGGCCTTCGGAGCTCGCGCGCAAGCTGGGAACCTCGCCCCAGGACGTGAACCGGCTCACGACCCTGAGGCACGCAACGAAGATCGACGGCATCGACGCTGCACTGCAGGTGCTCGGCAAGCGGCTCGACATCCGAGCCGTGTAGGTCACGCGCAGTTCACGACACCAGCGCCTCCGCAGGCCTGCGCAACCCGCGGTCGAACGGGTTGATCTGCGCCGACAGCGTGCGCGCCTCGCGCTGCAGCAGGTCGACCACCACCTGCAGCCGCTCGCCCTTCACGCGCTCGGCCAGCGTGCCGATGCTGAGCGCCGCCACCACCTCGCCGCGCGCATCGAATACCGGCACGCCCACACCGGCCATGCCTTCGATGAGCCCCGAGTTGGTCGCGGCATAACCGAGCTTGCGCGCCTTCGCGATCTCGGTGCGCAGGTACACGCCATCCATCGGGCCGCGCCCCGCGAGCCGCGGCACGTTGTGGCGGATCACCTCCTCGCGTTCGGCCTCGGGCAGGTTGGCGAGGATCGCCATCGACCCCTGCCCCACGCCGAGCGGCACGCGGCCGCCGATGTCGCCGGTGAAACTGCGGATCGGGAAGGGACCCTCCCACCGGTCCAGGCACATCGCGTCGAAGCCCGCGCGCACGAGCAGGAACACGCTGTCGCCCAGCGCGGCGCCCAGCCGCAGCAACGAGGGCCGGCATTGCGAACGCAATCCGCCGCGCTCTCCCGCACGCGCGGCGAGTTCGAACAAGCCGAGCGCGAGTGCATAACGCTTGTCGGGCAACTGCTCGACCAGGCCCTCCTGCACCAGCTGCTGCAGCAACCGGTGCGTCGTGGCCTGGGTGTAGTCGAGCGTCTTCGCAAGATCGCTCACGCGGCCGGCGCCGCTCGCGAGGGCGCGGAGCACCGCCACCGCGCGCTGCAGGCTGGAAACTGCCGGGTCTTCGGATTTCACTGTTTCGAATACTCTCTCGTTCTGGTAGCCCTATTCTTCCGATATTCGGAAAAACTTTCAAGTTCCTCTCGGTTAGCGGGATTCAACCCTTGACGCGCGGCGCGGCGTGGAAGGAAACTGGAATTGCCATGTCCTTCCTCGTCATCCAGGGCCTCAGCAAGAGTTACGGCGGCGTCCACGCGCTGGTGGACTTCGACCTGAGCGTGGAGCGCGGCGAGTTCATCAGCCTGCTGGGCCCCTCCGGCTGCGGCAAGACGACGACGCTGCAGGCCCTGGCCGGCTTCGTCAGCGCGACGCGCGGCCGCGTGGTGCTGGACGGCAAGGACATCACCGACGTGCCGCCGGAAAAGCGCGGGCTCGGCATCGTCTTCCAGAGCTACGCGCTCTTCCCGCACATGACCGTGGCGGACAACGTCGCCTTCGGCCTCGAGATGAAGGGCGTGCCACGCGCGGAGCGCGACCAGCGAGTCGCGCGCATGCTCGAGCTCGTGCACCTGGGCGAGTACGCGCAGCGCTATCCACGCGAGCTGTCCGGCGGCCAGCGCCAGCGCGTCGCCGTCGCGCGCGCTCTCGTCATCGAGCCCCCGGTGCTTCTGCTCGACGAGCCGCTCTCCAACCTCGACGCGAAATTGCGCGAGGCGATGCAATTCGAACTGCGCCGCATCCAGCGCAAGCTGGGCACCACCACGCTGATGGTCACGCACGACCAGGCAGAGGCACTGTCCATCAGCGACCGCGTCGTGGTGATGCACGGCGGGCGCATCCAGCAGGTGGACGCGCCGCATCGCCTGTACGAGCAGCCGCGCAGCCGCTTCATCTCCGGCTTCGTCGGCAAGACCAACCTGCTGCAGGGGCGCTGGAAAGACGGCTCGGTGGAACTCGCAGGAGGCGCGCGCATCGCCGCGCCCGGCGACTACGCGGACGGGCAGGAGCTCACGCTCGTGCTGCGCCCCGAGAAGATCCTGCTCACACCAGAAGGCGGCAGCGGCGTGCGCGGCCGCATCACCGAGCGCTTCTTCCTCGGCAGCCAGTGGCTCTACCGCGTGGAGTGCCCGCTCGGCGAGCTGGAGGTGGCGTGCGCCAACGATGGCCGCGCGCCCTGGCCGGAGCAAGCCGAAGTCGCGCTCGACTGGGCCCCCGACGCGGCCAGCGTGCTGCCGCCGGAGTCCGCATGAAACAGCCACGCGCCACGCCGTACTGGCTGAGCGCGCCCGCGTTGGCCCTGTTCGCGCTGATGGTGTTGCTGCCGCTGGCGCTCACCACCATCCTCTCGTTCCAGCGCTTCAACCACGAGACGGGCGTGCAGCCCGGCTTCACCTTCGCGGCCTATGCCACGGTGCTGGGCGACTCGTTCTACTGGGAAGTGTTCGGCCGCACCGGCTGGATCGCGCTCCTCGCCACGCTGCTGTGCGTGGTGCTGGGCGTGCCGGAGGCGTACATCCTCAGCCGCATGCGCTCGCCGTGGCGCTCGGTGTTCCTGCTCGTCATCCTCGCGCCGCTGCTGGTTTCGGTCGTCGTGCGCGCCTTCGGCTGGAGCTTGGTGCTCGGGCCGAACGGTTTCGTCAACCAGTTCTTCCAGTGGGTGGGCATCGGCACGGTGCGGATGCTCTACACGCCGACGGCGGTCGTGGTGGCGCTGGTGCACGTGATGCTGCCCTTCATGGTGATCCCGGTGTGGACCTCGCTGCAGAAGATCGACCCGATGGTGGAGAACGCGGCGCTGTCGCTCGGCGCGTCGCGCTTCACGGTGCTCTGGCGCGTGGTGTTGCCGCAGGTGGTGCCGGGCGTGCTGTCGGGCGGGCTGATCGTGTTCGCGCTGAGCGCAAGTGCCTTCGCCATCCCGGGCCTGCTCGGCGGGCGGCGCATCAAGATGGTCGCCACGCTCATCTACGACGAGTACCTGCACGAGCTGAACTGGCCCCTCGGCGCCGCCATAGCGCTCGCGCTGCTGGTGATCAATCTGGTGGTGATGCTGGGCACGCAGGCGGTGCTCGAGTCGGCTTACCGCAAGCGGATGGGCACATGAGGAACGGTCCCCTCGCCGTCGCGTTCCACACGCTGGTGGTCGCCTTCATGATGGCGCCGCTGGTGGTGGTGTGCCTCGTGGCCTTCACGCCCGCGGACACGTTGTCCATGCCGTGGAGCGACTGGTCGCTGCGCTGGTTCCGCGCGGTGTTCGAGCACGGCGACCTGATGGCGTCGTTCCGCAACAGCCTGGTCGTCGCCGCGCTCGCCGCGACGGGCGCGGTGCTGTTCGCCGTGCCGGCGTCGCTGGCCATCGCGCGCTACGAATTCCCCGGGCGGCAAGCGCTCAACGGCCTGCTCATGAGCCCGCTGATCGTGCCGCACCTCGTGCTGGGCGTGGCGATGCTGCGCCTGTTCGCACTGATGGATGCGCGCGGCTCCGCGTTCTGGCTCACGGTGGCGCACGTTGTCATCGTCACGCCGTACGCGCTGCGGCTGATGCTCGCGGCGCTGGCCGGCGCCGACGCGTCGATCGAGCAGGCCGCGCGCTCGCTCGGCGCGAGCCGCTGGACCGTGTTCCGGCGGATCACCTTGCCGCTCATGCTGCCGGGCGTCACCGGCGGCTGGCTGCTGGGTTTCATCAACAGCTTCGACGAAGTGACCATGTCCGTCTTCATCACGTCGCCGCAAACGGTGACGTTGCCCGTGCGCATGTACATGCTGGCCACGGAATCCATCGACCCGATGATGGCTGCGGTGTCGGCGCTCATCGTTGCGTTGACTGCCGGCGTGATGTTCGTGCTGGACCGGCTGTATGGCTTGGACCGGGTACTGGTGGGGCAGCAATGAGAGCGTTGATCAAGCGCGTGGTGCAGGGGTCGCGCGCGCAAGTGCCGTTCACGCTCGACGGGCGTTCGTGCCAGGCGTACGAGGGCGACACCGTCCTCACCGCCGTGCTCGCAGAGGGCGCGCGCGTGCGCGAACACGAGACGAGCGGCCGACCCCACGCAGGCTTCTGCGCGATGGGCGCTTGCCAGGATTGCTGGATGGACACGGCCACGGGCGAACGCTTGCGGGCGTGCACGACGCCGCTCCTTGCGGGCATGCAGCTTCTCACACGGCCGCAGGAAACTGCGTGGCAGCGCGCGCCCGGCAAAGAAGGCACGCCATGACGACAGTTGCCATCGTCGGCGCCGGCCCGGCGGGCTTGAGTGCCGCCATCGAAGTTGCAGCCGCCGGCCTGCGGCCGGTGCTCATCGACGAAGCACCGCGCATCGGCGGGCAGGTGTACCGGCAACCGCCGCCGGAGTTGCAGCGGCCTTTCACAGCGCTCTACGGTGCGCAGGCGGCGCAGGCGCAAGACTTGTTCGCACGCTGGTCGACCGTGGAACATGAAGTCGAGCACCGGCCGAACACGCTGGTGTGGCAGCTGGAAGACCGCACCCTGCACCTGCTGGAGAACGGCCGCGCGGGCATGCTGCCCTTCGACGCGCTCGTCATCGCCACCGGCGCGACCGACCGCATCCTGCCCTTCCCCGGCTGGACGCTGCCGGGTGTGTTCACGCTCGGCGGCTCGCAGGTGCTGCTCAAGTCACAAGGCAGTGTGATCGGCCCGCGCGTGGTGTTCGCGGGCAGCGGCCCGCTGCTGTACCTCGTCGCCTCGCAGTACGTGAAGGCCGGCGCGCAGGTGCTCGCCGTTCTGGACACGGCGCCTGCCGATGCGCAGCGGCGTGCGCTCCCTGCGATGCTGGCGCGCCCGCGTCTTGCCGCCAGCGGCGCGGCGATCCTGTGGCGGCTGCGCACAGCCGGCGTGCCCGTGCACCGCGGCGTGAAGCTGTTGCGCGCCGAAGGCGAAGGCGCGGTGGCGCGCCTTGTGTGGGAGAACGAAGGAAAGGCGCACACGACGGAGTGCGACGCTGTCGCTTTTGGGCACGGGCTGCGCAGCGAGACCCAACTGGCCGACCTAGCCGGCTGCGCCTTCGACTTCGACGCGATCGACCAGGCATGGCTGCCGCGTCGGGACGAGCACGGCCGTACCAGCGTGCCCGGCGTGTACATCGCGGGAGACGGCGCGAGCATTCGCGGCGCCGACGCGGCCGAGCTCGCGGGCGCGCGCGCCGCGCGTGCGCTGCTGCAGGACATGGGCCGGCCGGTGCGCGCGCAAACCGATGCGCCGATGCAGCCCCACGACCGCTGGCGCGAAGCCATGGCGGTGCTCGCCGCGCCACCCGCGAACTGGGCAGCGGATGCACCCGACGAACTCGTGGTGTGCCGCTGCGAGCACGTCACCGCCGGTGAGCTGCGCGCCTGCGCCACCGCCACCGGCGCCCAGGAATTGAACCGATTGAAAGCGCAGAGCCGCGTCGGCATGGGCCGCTGCCAGGGGCGCATGTGCGGCGCGGCGGCGGCGCGATTGCTCGCGCACACGACTGGAAGCGATCTGCAATCCGTCGGCCGCTTGCGCACGCAGCCGCCGGTGAAGCCGGTGCCCGTCGCCGTCATCGGCGCCGCGCTGGCGCAACCCACGCCCGTGCCCGCCGAGGAAAGCGATGACTGAGGCCGACGTCGCCATCGTCGGCGGCGGCATCGTCGGCGCATCGGCCGCGCTCTTCCTGCGGCGCATGGGCCTGTCGGTTGTGCTGCTGGAGCGCGGCCTGTGCGGCGCGGCGGCCAGCGGCGTCAACTACGGCGGCGTGCGCGTGCAAGGCCGCATGCCCGTGCAGTTGCCGCTGGCGCTGCGCTCGCGCGAGATCTGGGACCGCCTGCCCGAGTACATCGGCATCGACGGCGAGTACGTGCGCTCGGGCCACCTGAAGCTCGCGCGCAGCGAGGCGCAGCTCGAAAGCCTGGAGAACTACGCGCGCGTCGTGCGCGAGCACGGCCTGGAGCTGCAGATGATCACCGGCGCCGAATTCCGCCGCCGCTACCCCTGGCTCGGCGCGGCCGCCATCGCAGGTTCCTGGTGCCCCGGCGATGGCCACGCCAACCCGCGCCTCGTGAGCCCCGCCTTCGCACGCGCGGCGCGCGCGGCGGGCGCGACGATCATCGAGCAATGCGAGGTCACCGAGCTCGCCCACGACGGCCACCGCTTCGTGCTCGGCGACGGCAAGGGCCTGCAGGTGCGCGCGCCCTGGCTGCTCAATTGCGCCGGCGCCTGGTCGCTGGCGGTGGCGCGCGCTTTCGGCGACGATGCGCCGATGGAAAGCATCCACCCCGGCATGGCCGTCACCGAGCCCATGCCGCGCTTCATGGACATCAACATCGGCGTGGAAGGCGGCGGCATCTACGGCCGCCAGACCGCGCGCGGCAACTGCGTGCTCGGCGGCAGCCGCGGCGCATCCACGTCGCCGCTCTTCGCGCGCCCGCGCGCGCACGCGATCGCCGAGCTGTGCCAGCGCATGGCCAGCCTGTTCCCGCCGCTCGCGCACGCACAGGTCATCCGCTTCTGGAGCGGCGTGGAAGGCTCGCTGCCCGACCACCAGCCCGTCATCGGCCCCGGCACGCGCCACCCGCAGCTGCTGCACGCCTTCGGCTTCTGCGGCGCCGGCTTCCAGACCGGCCCCGCCGTCGGCGAAGCCCTCGCGCAGTGGATCCGCGACGGCCGCCCGCAAGTGCCGCTCGCCCCGTTCGCTATCGATAGATTCACCGTCCACTGAAAGGAGCCACCATGTCACTACTTCGCACCTCCATCGCGCTCGCCGCACTTGCGCTCGCGGGCGGCGCCTTCGCGCAAGGCAAGACGCTCTACATCGGCATGAACGGTGGCGTCATGGAGCAGTCGTACACCAAGTACGTGTTCCCCGCGTTCGAGAAGATCCACAACGTGAAGGTGGTGGTGGTGCCCGGCACTTCGTCGGACATCCTGGCCAAGGTACAGGCCAGCAAGGAGAAGCCGCCGGTGCACGTGATGTTCCTGGACGACGGCGTGATGATGCGCGCCATCAAGCTGGGCCTGTGCCAGAAGATGAACGATTCGCCCGTGCTCAAGGACCTGTACCCCAGCGCCCGCATGGCCGGCGGCATGGCCGCGGGCGTGAACGTGGGCATGACCGGCATCGGCTACAACAAGAAGATGTTCGACGAGAAGAAGTGGCCCGCCCCCACTTCGTGGATGGACTTCGCCGACCCCAAGTTCAAGGGCAAGGTGGTGTTCCAGTCGCTGCCCTCCAGCAGCTTCGGGCTGCACGGCTTCCTGATGTTCAACCGCATCCAGGGCGGCACCGAGAAGAACGTGGACCCCGGCTTCAACAAGTGGGGCAGCACCATCGGCCCGAACGTGCTGGAGTACATCCCCAGCTCCGCGAAGCTCAGCGAGATGGTGCAGACCGGCGACGCGGCGATCTTCCCGCTCACGCCCACCAGCGTCGCGACGCAGAAAGCCAAGGGCATCCCGATGGAATACGCGCAGCCCAAGGAAGGCTCGGTGCTGCTGATGGTGGCCGAGTGCGTGACCGCGCGCAACGACAACCCCGAGCTCGCGCAGAAGCTCGCCGAGTTCCTGCTGACGCCGCAGGCGCAGGCCGCCGCGCTGGAGTTCGGCAACCAGATCCCGAGCAACCTCAAGACGCAGCCGTCCTCGCCCGCCGCGAAGGCGACGATGGATGCCTTCAAGGGCTACATGAAGACCGTGGTCACGCTCGACTGGGACACGATCAACGAGCTGCGCCCGGGCTGGAACACGCGCTGGAACAAGTCGATCGAGCGCTGAGTACCAAGCGGGGCCGGGGTCAGGCGCCCCCGAGCCCCACTTCGCGCAGCAGTTCCTGCGTGTGCTCGCCCAGGCGCGGCGCCATTTTCACGGGCAGCGCCTCGCGGTCGATGCGCACCGGCGGCGCGGGGAAGCGCACCTTGCCCATCTTCGGGTCGTCGAGCGTGCGGAAGAAGCCGGTGGCGACCATGTGCTCGTCGCGCTCCAGGTCGTCGAGCTTGTTCACGGGTGCAGCGGGAATCTCGAGGCGCTTGCACGCCTCCAGCCACTGCGCCGTCGTGCGTGAAACTGCGCATTCAGCCGCCAGCTCGTAGAGCGACGCGATGTTGCGCGTGCGCTCGGCCATGTTCGCGAAGCGCGGGTCTTCCGCGGCGTCGGGCCGGCCGGCTTCGAGGAAGAACCTCTTCCAGTGCGCGTCGGTGTACGGCATCAGGCACACGTAGCCGTCGCTCGTGCGGTACGGCTTGCGATGCGCGGCGAAGATGCGCGGGTAGCCGGTGCCGGCCAGCGGCGGGTCGAAGTGGTGGCCGTAGTAGTGCTCGACGAGGTTGAAGGCCGCCATGGCCTCGAACATCGGCACTTCCACATAAGACCCCTTGCCCGTGCGCTCACGCGCGAACAGCGCGGCCAGGATGGCATGCGTGGCCACGAGGCCGCAGGTCTTGTCCGCGGCGATGGTGGGGAAGTACTGCGGATGCCCGGACTGCCGGTCCATCAGGTCCGCGCAACCGGACATGCCCTGCACGATGTCGTCGTACGCGGGCAGGCCGCCGTACGGCCCGTCCTCGCCGAAGCCGTGCAGGCCGACGTAGACGAGGCGCGGGTTGCGCGCCATCAGCGCATCGGGGTCGAGGCCGATGGCCTCGAGCTTCTGCGGCCGGATGCTGTGCATCAGCACGTCGGCCGTGTCGACGAGGCGCATCAGGGCTTCGCGCGCATCGGGCTTCTTCAGGTCCAGCACGATGCTGCGCTTGCCGCGGTTCACGCCGAGGAAGATCGCCGCCATGCCGGCCTCGGTGCTGGGGCCGGTGTTGCGCGTGGAGTCGCCTTCCGGCGGCTCCACCTTGATGACGTCGGCGCCGTAGTCCGCGAGGTTCTGGCTCGCGTAGGGCCCGAGCACCACGGCGCTCAGGTCCAGCACGCGCACGCCTTCCAGCGGCAGCTTCATTCGATGGTCACTCCGGAAGCCTTGACCACCTGCGCCCAGCGCGCGATCTCCTTCTTCACGTAGGCCGCGTACTCCGGCACGGTGGAGCCCAGCGGCTCCGCACCCTGCACGGCCAGCTTGGCCTTGACGTCCGGGTTGTTCAGCGCCTTGTTGATCTCGGCATTGAGGCGGTCCACCACGGCCTTCGGCGTCGCGGCCGGCACCATCACACCTTGCCAGGCACCGACTTCGAAGCCGGGCATGCCGGATTCCGCCAGCGTGGGCGTGTCGGGGAACAGGGACATGCGCTTGGCGCTCGTCACGGCCAGCAGCTTCAGGCGCTTGTCCTTGATGAAAGGCATGACGGAATTGATCGTGTCGGTGAGGAACTGGATCTCGCCGGCGACCAGTGCCACGTCGGCCGGCGCGCTGCCCTTGAACGGCGCGTGCACGGCGTCGATGCCGTTGGCCTGCACGAACTGGAAAGCGCCCAGGTGCGTGACGTTGCCGTTGCCCGCCGAGCCGTAGGTGAGCTTGCCCGGGTTGGCCTTCGCGTACGCGACGAACTCCTTGACGTTGTTGGCGGGAATGCTCGGGTGCACGACGAGGGCGAGCGGCACCACGGCCGTCAGCGCGACGGGCGCGAAGTCCTTCTCCAGGTTGTACGGCAGGTTCTTATAGAGCGCGGGGCTCAGGGTGATGGACGACGTGTTGTAGAGGATGGTGTAGCCATCGGCCGGCGCGCGCGCGACGGCCTGCGCGCCGATGTTGCCGTTGGCCCCGCCCTTGTTGTCGACGATGACGTTCTGGCCGAGCTGCTCGCCGAGTTTCTGTGCGAGCACGCGCGCCACCAGGTCCGTCGGGCCGCCCGGCGGGAAGGGGACCACCATCGTGATCGGCTTCGTAGGCCAGGCCTGCGCGAATGCGCCGCCGGCGGCGGTGAGTGCAAGAGCCGCGGCGACGAGCGCGCGGCGGGAGATGACGGTCATGCTTGTTGTCTCCTTGTCAGGACTTCACGAAAACTTCGGGGTGCGCTTCTCGACGAAGGCCTTCACGGCCTCGTGGTGGTCGGGCTGCAGGTGCGCGATGGCCTGGTAGGCGGCCGAGATCTCCAGCAGCGACTCCAGCGATTGCTGCTGGCCTTCGCGGATGAGGCGCTTGGTCATGCGCAGCGGCCCGCCCGGGTTGGCGGCGATCTTGCGCGCGACGCCGAGTGCGGTTTCCATCAGCTGCTCGGCAGGCACCACGCGCGACACGAGTCCGCAGGCCAGCGCCTCCTGCGCACTCACGGCTTCGCCGGTGAAGGCCATCTCGGACGCCTTCGACAGGCCCACGGCGCGCGGCAGCAGCCATGCGCCGCCGTCGCCGGCCACCAGGCCCACCTTCACGAAGCTCTCGGCGAACGAGGCCTTCTCGCTCGCGATGCGGATGTCGCACATGCACGTGAGGTCGCAGCCCGCGCCGATGGCCGGGCCGTTGACGGCGGCGATGACGGGCACGTCGAGGTTGTAGAGCGCCCTGGGGATGCGCTGCACGCCGCGGCGGTATTCCTCGCGGATGTCTTCCGGCGACAGCTGCTGCTGGAAGTACTTCTGCATGTCCTTGACGTTGCCGCCGCTGGAGAACACCGGGCCTTCGCCCGTGATGACCACCACGCGGATGCTGCGGTCGGCCTGCACTTCGGCGCAGGCCTGCTCGAACTCCGCCGCGGCCGTGTTGCCGGTGACGGCGTTGCGCGTCTCCGGCTGGCTCATGGTGAGGATGAGGATGGCGCCTTCGCGCGTTTTCTTCAGGAAGCTCACTTCAATCTCCTTGGTGGATGTCTGTGGTCGCGCGGATCAGGTCCAGCGCCAGGCCGTTGCGGCGGTCGACGAGTTCCTCGCCGAGCACTTCTTGCCAATAGGACTCGGAACCCGCGGCCTGCCGCCATGCGTGCAGGCGGCGGGTGTAAAGCTGCAGATCGTATTCCGCCGTGAAGCCGATGGCGCCGTGGATCGAGTGCGCGAGCGCGGCGACTTCGATCGCGGCCTCGCAAGTGCGCGACTTGGCGACGGCGACACGCAATCGGTCGGGCGTGGCCATGGCCGAGTGGCAGCCGATCTGCGCGGCCATGCGCGCGGCGAACGTGTGCTCGGCCATCACGCTCAGCTGGTGCTGGATGGCCTGGAACTTGCCGATCGGCCGGCCGAACTGCTGGCGCTCGTTGGCGTATTGCAGGGTACGGTTGAAAGTGTTCATCAGCGCGCCGGAGAGCTGCGCGGCGGCCGTACAGGCCTGGAGCGCTTCGAGGTCGTGTGTGCCGGGGATTCGCTGGGCGCGTGCAACGGCGGCTTCGGTCCAGCGCAGAGTGGCATCGAGCGGGAAGACGTCGCGCTCCGCATTCGCCTCCGCGACGGGCAGCAGCACCGTCGCACCGTTGACACCCGTGAGCACCCAGTCCGCGACAGCGCCGAAGGACACCCGGGCTGCCATTCCGGAGCTCGTGGCGATTGCGATGCTGCCCTGCGGCCGTGCAACACCAGCATTGGCGAGCAAGGCACGGGCGAGCATCGTGTGCGCCAACGGCACCGGCACCGCGTACGAACCGCACAAGGCAAAGAGAGGGAACACGTCACTCAACCCCAGTCCCGCCCCGCCTTGCTCCTCCGGCACCATCGCATCGGCAAAGCCGGACTCCTCGATCTGCGCCCACAACTCGCCCGGCGATTGCCCGGCCTCCACCGCACGCACGAGCTGCGGCGTGCACTGGTCTTCCAGCAACTGGCGCAGCGCATCGGAAAGAAGGTCGTCCATCGTCAGCTCCTTTCAGCGCAGCCCGAGGCCGCGCGCGATCATGCCGCGCAGGATGTCGCGTGTGCCGCCGCGCAGCGAATACGACGGCGCCACCTGCGTGACGTAGTTGAGGGTGCGCAGCAACTCCAGCGGCACTTCGTGCGCGGGGCGGCGGAACAGGTCGTCGGCGATCAGCGTGGGGATAAGCTGCTCCACACCGGTGCCGAGGTCCTTCACCAGCGCGGCTTCGACCACCGGGCTTTCACCCTTCGCGAGCTTGCTCGTCACTGCGACGGACATCGCCCGCAAGGGCGCGAGCTGCGCCACGATCTTGCCCGCCAGCCGCAGCGCCTGCGGCGTGCGGCCCTGCGGCGTGCGCACGTACGCCAGCCACTCGTCGAACAGCACGATGCTGGAAAAGAGGCGCTCCGGCCCGCTGCGCTCGAAGGCCAGCTCGCTCATCACCTGCTCCCAGCCGTCGCCCTCGCGGCCGAGCACGGCGTCCGGCGCGAGCTGCACGTTGTCGAAGAAGACCTCGCAGAAGTGCGAGTCGCCCGACAGGTCGGTGATCGGCCGCACGGTGACGCCGGGCAGCTTCAGGTCCACGATCACCTGCGACAGGCTCTTGTGGCGGTCCTCGGTGGTGCCCGAGGTGCGCACCAGCGCGATCATGTAGTGGCAGTTGTGCGCGTTGGTGGTCCAGATCTTCTGGCCGCTGAGCAGCCAGCCTTGGTCGTTGCGCGTGGCGCGCGTCTTGACACTGGCGAGGTCCGAGCCCGCGTTGGGCTCGCTCATGCCGATGCAGAAATACATCTCGCCGCGGCACACGGCCGGGATGAAGTGCCGCTTCTGCGCCTCGGTCCCGTACTTGAGGATGAGCGGCGCGCTCTGGCGCTCGGCGATCCAGTGCGAGCCCACGGGCGCGCCGAAGTTGAGGAACTCCTCGACGACGACGTAGCGGTCGAACGGGCTGCGGCCGCCGCCGCCGTATTCCTTCGGCAAGGTGAGCCCGAGGAAGCCGCGCTTGCCCAGCTCACGGCTGAGGTTGCTGTCGTAGCCGCCCCAGGAGCGCGCGCGGATGTGGGCCGGGATTTTCGAGACGGCCTCCTGCAGGAAGGCGCGCACCTGCGAGCGCAGGGCTTCGGCTTCGGGCGGCAGGGCCGTGAGGGTGAGCGAATCGAGCGCGCTCACCGCCGGACTCCGTTTCGTATCATGGCTGGGCTCCTGGTGAATGCCCACGATATCGGGCGGTGCGCAAGCCGTCCAATACCGAATCGCCGGGCAGCGATACGCCACACGAATCGTGACCCCACCCGCCCTCCGAACGCTCGACCTGCGCCGCATCCGGCATTTCGTGGTGCTGGCCGAGGCATTGAACTACCGCAAGGCCGCTCAGCTGCTGCACATGACGCAGCCGCCGCTGACGGTGTCGATCCAGAAGCTGGAAGCCGAGCTGGGCGTGCGCCTCTTCGAGCGCGATGCGAAGGGCGTGCAGCTCACGGGCAGCGGGCGGGCGGCGCTGGCCGAAGCGCGCCTGATCCTGCAGCACGCGGAGGGCTTTGCGGAGATGGCGACGCTGGCCGACACGGGACGTGCGGGCGTGCTGCGCATCGGCTTCACGGGCTCCGCCACGCACGGTGTGCTGCAGCGGCTGGTGCCGCGGGTTCGTGCCGAGATGCCTCGCGTGGAGCTGCAGCTGCGCGAAGGGTCGTCGATGGGCATCGTGCAGGCGCTGGCCACCGGCGACATGGACGCCGGGTTTCTGTGGACGCCAGTATTGAAGCCGATGGGCGCCGAGTTCCAGGTTCTGCAACGCGACACGCTCGTGGCGGCACTGCCCAAGGGCCACAAGCTCGCGTCGAAGAAAGTGCTTCGCCTGGCCGACCTGGCCGGCGAGCCCTTCGTGAACTACGACGCGCTGCAAGCCGAGGGGATGCGCAGCGTCTGCATGATGGCTTGCCAGCGCGCGGGCTTCGTGCCGCGTGCGGCGCAGGAGGCCGTGCAGGTGCGCACGGTGTTGACGCTCGTCGAATCGGGCCTCGGGGTTGCGCTGGTCCCGGGTGTCGTGCGCAATCCGCCCAGCGAGCATGTCGTCTTCAAGGTGCTGGAAGACATGAAGGGCGACACGCCGATCGGGCTGGCGCTGGCTTACCGGCCGCAGCCGGCCCACCCCACCGTCACTGCGCTGCGCGAACTCGCGGCGCGCGAATTTCCACAGGAGACTTCACCATGATCCAGACCCGACCCCTCTTCGAGCTGCGCCTGCAGGTGCCCACCATCGTCGACGTGGGCGATACGCCCTTGGGGCGGCGCCGCATCGCAACCGTCGCCGGCGGCGAGTTCACCGGCGAGCGGCTGCGCGGCACCGTGGTGGGCACGCCGGCCGGCGACTGGCTGCTGCAGCGCAATGACGGCGTGACCGTGCTCGATGTGCGCCTGCTGCTGCGCACGGAAGACGGCGAGCTCATCTACATGTCGTATCGCGGGCTGCGGCATGGGCCGGCGGACGTGATGGCGCGGCTGGCGGCGGGCGAGGTGGTGGACCCGGCAAGCTATTACTTCAGGATCGTGCCGGTGTTCGAGACGGCGTCGAAGAAGTACGGGTGGTTGAACAAGGTGGTGGCGGTGGGGACCGGGAGGAGGGAGCCGAGCGGGCCTATCTACAAGGTGGAGGAAGTGCTTTAGGCGTGCGATTCAGGCCGTGGCGCACGACACCGTTCACGATGAGCCGGATGTCGGCCTCCGGGTGCTCTTCCTCGCTGTTCGGCGAGGGCACGTTTTCAAGTTGCTCGGCACCGCCCTGCGACGTGGGTTTCGTCTCTGGCGGTTTCCTCGGCGCGTTCATGACGGATGAGGATGCGCGGCATTACGGCATCCTCCACAGGCACTCACGAACCCTATCGCCGTGGCCAGTGGCGATGAGGTGTGAAGGAACACTTCCATCCAATGCCGGGATGCTGCGCTGCAGCCATGACATGCTCTGGGCGCCCATGTGAAAGAAAAGGGCCCATGCGATGTCTTCGGCACCGCCGCATGCCGCGATGAGCTCCCCCTGGAACGAGCACTTGTCGAATTCAGGGCGACAGGCTTGTGCAAAAGTGAACCAGCGCGGATCCATGAGCTCGCTTCCAGCACGAGTTGCTAGTCGACCGGCGTCGGGCCGGACACGAGATTCATGTCGGGAATCGATGGCAGCTCGGCGAGCCACGGCAACGCGAGATTGCGCCAAAGCTGGGCGTGAGGCCGAAGTTGCGCGCGCTGGGTCACGCAGCCCAGGCGGATGACTACGGAGGAAGGGCTCTCGGCTGCGGCGGCGAAGATGGGAGTGCCGCACTCCGGGCAGAACGCCTGGACCCAGGGTTTGCCGTGCTGCAACGTCGCGTATCGCTTGGGCTCACCCCGGAGTGTGAACTGCGTGATCGGCACCTCGACGACGGTCCTGAAGGGTGCACCCGACATGACCTGGCAGTCGGTGCAGTGGCAGACAGTCACACCTTGGGGATCGATCTCGGCGGTGAACGAAATCGACCCGCAGTGGCACGTTCCGTCGATGTGCATGAAGAGCACGCTCAGCGCGAGGCGGGCGTCTGCGGCGCGGCGGCCGGGGGCGCGGGCTGCCGCGAATTGTGGAACTGCACCACGGCCCAGCGGTCGCCTCGCTTTTGCATCACGGCAGTCATGCGCAGCGGCCCGCTCGAGTTGAGCTTGCCGTCGACGGTGCGCTCCGACACCCAGCTGCCGGCCACGAGCACCACGGTGTCCGACAGCGCCGTGGCCGTCAGCCCGATGGGGCGCGCCTGGACCGGTACCGGGTTGTCCAGTGCCCCCGTGAAGTACTTGAGCACGCCGTCCGGCGTGGTCACCAGGTCCATCGAATTGGTGCCGTAGAACTGGGCACCGGGTGCGAACAACGCCGCCACTTGCGCGTGGTTGCGCGAGACGAACAACTTGAAGAATTCCGAGAACGCGGCCTGCGCGTCCTCGGCGGGCCCGGCGAATGCGCCCGAGCACGCCAACGCCAGCACGGCCGCGGCTGCCTTGCTTCTTGTCCCCATGCTTCGCTCCTCATCGGGTGAGATCCCTCGCGGAATGTAGCCCTTGGCGCGGCGCTGCGCCAGAGCCGTGCTCGACTCTCGGCATGTCAGCCCTGGTGCCCCACGAACGCGAATTCATGCATGGCCCGCCACCGGCCGGATGAATTCTCCAGCAATGTCACGGTGCCACAATGGGCGGACACGGGCCCATGACGCTCGAGATCGGCGCGAAGCTCGAGCTCCGCATCGTCGGCCGCTCGGACGTCGCCTTGCGCAATCGTGAGGTGCGGAACGATGGATGGATGCGCCCCGCCGTACGGCGGATAGTCCGGGAACGCGTGTGCCACGGCCTTCGTGAGTTCGACGAAGGGTGCGGCGAGAACGGGCGCCAGGTATGCCGTTTCGGCAAATCGCTGGACCTCGGCGAGCACGCACCTGAAAGGCGAGAAGCGCCTGAAGAGAAGCTTGAGCCGGCGCTGCACGTCCGAGTCAACCAGCTCCGGCGGCATGAACGGGAACAGGATGGTGACGTGCGCTGGAACGCCGAGCCTGGCCTGGGGGTCGAACTTGCGCCGCAACTCGCCGAAACGCGCGTCGGCTTCCGGGATGACAACGACCAATCCGCTTTGGTTCATGAGACCCGATTGGGCCACACTCCACGCTGGGTCGACTTCACCGGATCGATAGAAGGAGTAACTCGATGCCCCGATACCTGATCTCGTTCGACGACGGATCGATGGACCACATTTCACAGGCAGACCTGCCCGCTGTGGGTGAGGCAGCGCGCACCGTGATGCGCGAGGCGAAGGCTGCTGGCGTGTGGATCTTCGGCGCGGGAGTCCAGCGCCAGCAATCGACCATCGTTGCGACGGATGGAACCCGTACACGCGGGCCGGTGCCGGAGACGAAGGCGGTCCTCGGCGGGTTCTGCATCGTCGAGGTGCCGTCACACGAAGTGGCGTTGGGATGGGCAACCCGGTTCGCCAAAGCCTGCCGGTGCGCACAGGAGGTCCGCGAAATCCTGTTCGACCCGGAGTCTTGATGCAAGCGCAAGGGCGACGTTGTTCGCGCCCTTACACGCTGCCCCCTCCAGGGTTGCGCGACCGTGCCGCTTCGCACGCTGCGACGATTGCTTCGTACGCCGCAACAGGATTTGCCGCCGCCGAGACGGCTCGCCCCACGACGATGTGCGTTGCGCCCGCACGCACTGCCGCGGCGGGCGTAGCGACGCGAACCTGGTCGGTATCGCCCGAGTCGGGCAGTTGTATGCCCGGGCAGACAATCAGCGCATTCGGCGCAAGCGACTCGCGCAGGAAAGAAGCCTCCTGCACTGACGCGACCACGCCGTGGCAGCCGGCCGCCGAAGCCAGGCCTGCCAGCCGGCGAACCTGCTGTTCGACGGAAGGCGCCAGGCCGACTTCGGGCAGGTCGGCGTCTGCCAGGCTGGTGATGACCGTCAGGCCCAGGACACGAAGCTGGGGAAACGGCCTGGCGGCCTGCACGGCAGCTTTCAGGACTGACGAGCCTGCGGAGGCGTGGACCGTGACGAGCGAGACGCCGAGATCGCCTGCGGCACGTACCGCGCCAGCAACGGAATTCGGGATCTCGTGGAGCTTCAAGTCCAGGAAGACCTGTTTGCCGTTCGCGACAAGGTTGCGCACGAGGCGCGGACCCGCTGCCGTGAGTGCCTGCAGACCAACCTTGTATGAGACTGCTGCGGGGCCAAGGCGTTCGACCAGCGACATCGCCTCGCGTTCGGTATCGAAGTCCAGTGCAACGACAACAGCGGTTCCCATGGGGCTTTACGTGGACCGCCGGCGCCACTACTTCCAGTTCAGATTGAGTTTTCTATGGGAGGCGGCGCAGTCACGCAAATACAGATTGATCAGGCTTTGATACGGGATGCCGACCTCTTCCGAGATCGCCTTGAAGTAGTCAATCGCTTCTTCGTCGAGGCGAATCGTGATCTGCTTCTTTAACTGCGACGCGTACGGGTTCTTTCGCGCGGTCGAAAAGTCGTATTCCTTACGCATGTAGCCACCCTCCAGAACTCGCTGCGCCTCCGCACCCGAAATCCGGGGCAGCTTAGGCATGACGGGGGTTGGGTACCGTGAAGACGGTCACGACGGGGTGGCCCGTCGACGGAAGCGGGAACTCGGACAAGTACCGAGACGTTGCCTCGCGCAGGTTGGCCACGGCCTCTTCGATCGTTTCGCCTTGGGTCGTCGTCCCCGTCTCCGGGTTGAGGGCGACAAAGCCGCCTTCTTCGGCGGGGGTAAGCACAGCAGTGAGTTCCATGATTCGGCTCCCGTACGAAGTTGATTATCGCTTGGTGGCTCCGTGAGGTCTAACGTGAAGGTAACCGACGACTTGCGCCAGGGGCGCGCGCAGCGCGCGCACGCCGCGAGGCGTCCGTGTTGACTGACATGTTCGACCGCACTGCTCAGACCTTGGGCGCGCTGCCGCGCCGCTCATGCCAGAAGGAGACAATCTCCAGGGCGTTGCGGCGAACTCGGTAGTAGACCCAGTAGCGGATGCGACCAAGATAAAGGCGCCGTACGACTTCAGCGCGAGGCGTTTCGACCTTGCTTCCGATGCCTGGCTCGCGAGTCAACAGTTCCAAGGCACCTCGAAGGTCGGCCATAACAGCACCGGGGGCTGCAGGGCGGTTCTCGGCCCACCAAGCAGCCGCCGCCTCGATTTGGCGCTCAGCGCGCCGCTTGACCCGAACTTGGAGCAAGTTCAGCAGAAGCGCTGTAGCCGAACAAACAATTCCTCGGCGGAAATTCCATCTTCGACGTCCGCTTCGTCGAGCGCTTCAAGCAATTCCGCTTCATCTGCGGGCGACAGCTTCACTGCAAGCTCATCGTCACGGGTCAATACCGTGACGCTCGTACCCTCGGGCAGGTCAAGGCCTTCGACCACGACCTTTCCGTTTACGACAGTGCCAGTTGCGAGTTGCATGACCACATCCTACCTCGGCGCGCTACCACCGTCCACCGTGCGGTTGAACGTGAAGGTGACCGGCTCGTTGCGGCAAGGGGCCGCACTGTGCCGTCGGAAATCCTGCACATTGCGGCACCTTGCCGCAACGCGCCGGCGACAAGTATCGCAGCGATGGGTGCAGCCGTCGATGGTTGTAGAAGTTGATGTAGCTTTGCAACGTGCGGCGCAGCTGCTGTTCGGTGTCGAACTTCTTGCCGTACAGCTCTTCGCACTTCATCGAATGGAAGAACGACTCCATGTGAGCGTTGTCGTTCATCCGGCCTGGCCGGTTCATGCTCTGCACCATGCCCAGTTCGCTTAGCTGGTTCCTGAATTCGAAGTTGGCGAACTCGATCCCACGGTCGCTGTGGAACACGACCCCCGGCCTAACGCAGCGGCTCCACGCCGAGTGCACGAGAGCCTCGCGCGTGAGCGCGGCATCGCGCCGCTCTCCCAAGCTCCACCCGACGATGCGGCGCGTATGCTTGTCCATCACCGCGGCCATGTAGCGCCACTGGCCAGCGACCTTCAGATACGTCACGTCGCCCACCCAGACCTGGTCCTGCTGCTGCGTGCTGGCCGACTCCGGCAGGTACGGCACACCGGCGTAGAAGGCACGCTGCAACACCTTGGAGTGACGATACAGGATACAGGCGGGCACTCCTGCCCTGGAGGCATACCTCGCGCATCAGGCGGGCCACGCGTCGCCGCCCGATGCTGCTGCCGTCCAGGCGCAATTGCCCGGCCACTCGAGGGCTGCCGTAGAAGCCGCGGCTGTCGGCATGGATCTGGCGAACCTGCGCCATCAAGGCCTCGTCGTCACGGGCACGCTGACTGGGCTGGCGCTTGCACCATGCGTAGAAGCCCGAGCGCGTCACCCCGTGCAACTCGCACATCACTTGGACCGTAAGCGTCCGGCCAACCCACCCTTGAGCGCAGCCCCGTAAGCGGCAAGGATGGTGTCCATCTATGGAGTTAGGTGGACACCATGAAGGATTGGAGGAAGGAGCCTCGGCGCCGGCACAGCGAGGAGCTGAAGGCGCAGGTTCTTGCCGAGTGCGCGCAGCCGGGGGCCTCGGTGGCGGCAGTGGCGATGGC
>NZ_JACORU010000013.1 GCF_014297445.1 Ramlibacter albus | reverse complement strand
CCGTTTGTAGTTTCGCTGTCCGCATCCTTCGCTGCAATCTGCCTGCGCACGCAATTTGAAGAATGGAGATCGAGCTTCGCTCGAGGAATTCAATCGCTTGACAGACGGGGAAGCCCTTGTAGTTGGAGGTGACCGGCACGCACCGGCAGCGCGCCACAAAGTGCACGATCACCCGCGCGCCTTGTGGCGCGCTGCCGGTGCGTGTCCGTGTCGACCGACTTGTTAGACGGCATCGCGCTCGGCCTCCAGAAGTTCTTCGGCGATCACATGGCTACGGGGCGGCACAAGCGCCTCGTCGGTAATGTGCCAATGGTAAAGGTACCCCATTGAGTCCCTACCGGGGTATTGCGGCACGAAGTCCTCCCGGACGATGTAGACGTTCAACAGGACGGCGTCTTCGTTGCCGGAAGGCTGGGGTTCAGCGAGACGCTTTCGCACAAGGTCGGCCTTCCCATATTCGAACTGCCGATCTTCGATGACGAAGAGCGGGTAGCGTTCATGCGGAATCTCGACCAACCGCTGGAACCCACGGAGTTCAGGGGGAACCGAGGCAAGGAATGCTTCTGCGGTCTCCCGATGACGGCAAATGGCCGAAATCCATCGCCAGCCCTTCTCGTTCTGCGCTTCAATCGCGACCATGCGTTTCGTGCCGTCTAACGTAATGTGGACCGCACACCGAAACTTCTTATCCCGCACTCGCTGGATAAGACTGGTGACCAAGCCGTGGTAACTAGCTGACGCTGAAGCATTTTTCGCTCACCTCCCGTGCAACGAGCTCACTTCAAAAACGACCTCATATCCCGCGCACCACGCGTTGATCGCGTGACGGATAAAACCGCCGGATAAAGCCGTTTCTTGCCCGAGCGGGCAGTCTGCCAGCAAGCATCCACGCGGGCAAGCGGTTGATAGCTGGCTTTTCATACAGTATAAAGCACTATGGAAACCCGCAGCGCTGCGCCATCCACCTCCGCACAGCCCCGCCTGCTCGAACAGGTCCGCGAGCGCGCGCGCTATCTGCACTACAGCCTCCGCACCGAGAAGGCGTACGTGTACTGGATCCGCATGTACGTGCGCTGGTCCGGCCTTCGTCACCCGCGCACGCTGGGCGAAGAGGAAGTCCAGGCATTTCTCACCATGCTTGCCACGCAGCGTCGCGTGTCCCCGTCCACCCACAGCCAGGCACTGAGCGCTCTTCTCTTCCTGTATCGCGAGGTGCTTGGCACCGAGTTGCCATGGCTGGAAAACCTTCAACGCCCCGCATACACGCGCCGCATCCCCACCGTGCTCACGTCCGAAGAGGTTCGCTCGCTGCTCGACGCCATGCCACAGGGCACGGCACTGATCGCGCGCCTTCTGTACGGCACGGGCATGCGCCTGATGGAAGCGATGCGCCTGCGCATCAAGGACGTCGATTTCGACCGGCACGCCATCGTCGTGCGCGAAGCCAAAGGCAACAAGGACCGGGTCGTCATGTTGCCCAAAGCGCTCGCGGAACCGCTGCGCCTTCAGGTCGCCGCCGCGCGAGCCGTCTGGACCTCCGACCATCACGCCGGCCGAGCAGGCGTTGAAGTACCTCACGCACTCGAGCGCAAATACCCCAAGGTCGGCCAGAGCTGGGGCTGGTTCTGGGTGTTCCCCTCACCCACATTCGCAACGGACCCGCGCACGGGCGTCGTCCGCCGTCACCACCTGTACGAGGAGCGCCTGCAACGCGGAATCAAAGCGGCGGTCTCGAAGGCTGGCATCGCCAAGCGTGTCTCGGCCCACACGCTTCGCCACAGTTTCGCCACGCACCTGCTTCAGCGCGGTACCGACATCCGCACCGTGCAGGAGCTACTCGGTCACAGCGACGTCAGCACCACCATGATCTACACGCACGTCCTGAAGGTTGCCGCGGGCGGCACGCCCAGCCCACTCGACACGCTGCACTGACCCGCCGCCCATCGCACGCGCCCGCAGCTGCCCGCACCCGCCCTCCACATCCTGCGCCGCCGACTGCCGCAGCTTGGTGAGGATGCGCCTGCGCATCAACGTGCGCAGCATCTCCCTTGCACGCTCGGCCGGCGGCCGCTTGAAATCAAGCCCGTCGACGGTGTTGTACGGAATCAGGTTCAGCACCCCGTACTTCCCCTCCAGCAGCCGCACGATCCCTTCAACCTCATCGTCCCCGTCGTTGATGCCTTCCAGCAGCGTCCACTGGTATTGAATCGGATACCCTGTCGCCCGCGCATAGGCTTCCCCGCGCTCGACGATCTCCTCCGGCGTCATCGCCGGCGCGCGCGGCAGCAAGCGCGCACGCAGCTGCGCCTTCGTCGTATGCAACGACAACGCCAGCGCCGGCTTCACCTGCTGCTGCGGCAGGCGCTCGAACACGCGCGGGTCGCCCACGGTCGACAGCACCAGGTTCTTGTGCCCGATGTTGCCCGCCGTGCCCAGCAGGTCGATGGCTTCGAGCACGTTGTCCAGGTTGTGCGCGGGCTCGCCCATGCCCATGAACACCACCTTCTTCACCGGCCGCCGCGTGCGCGCCAGCACCACCTGCGCCACCATCTCGGCGCTGCCCACTTGCCGCACCAGCCCGCTGCGGCCTGTCATGCAGAACACGCAGCCGACGGCGCAGCCCACTTGCGATGAGATGCACAAGCCATCCGCGCGCGGCAGCAGCACGCTCTCCACCGACTGGCCATCGGCCAGACCGACGAGCAGCCGCTCGCCGCCGTCTTCACCGGGATGCGCTGAGATGACATGCGCCAAGCCATCGAGCTGCGCCTCGATCGCAGGCAGCGCATCGCGCAGCGCCTGCGGCAGGAAGTCCTCGATGCGCCGCGGCCCGCTCGTCTGCGGCAAGGCCTGCGACCACAGGCGCAGCACGCGGAACTCATGGGTGGGCAGGGCCCCAGCTTCTCGCAGCCGTTGCCTGATCTCTGAAATGCGCATGCCCGGATTGTCCCACCCCGGCAGGCGCGGCCCGCTCAGCCTTGGGCGCTGCGCCGGGCCGCGTCGGCCACCATGCGGTTCACGATCTCGCCGGCCGGCAACACCTCGTTGACCAGACCGACGGCCTCGCCGGCGATCACCGCGGCCACGTCGAAGTCCGCCGCAGCCCGCGCACGCGCATAGCGCTCGGCCTCGGCGTTGATGTTCTGCATCAGCTCCACCTCGCGGCCCAGCCAGCGCTCCGTGTGGCCGTTGCGCATGCAGCGGCCGTTGAACGGCGCCGGCCACACATTGCGCCGCGAGATGTCGAACACGATGCTGCGCACGGTGTCGTCACCGCCCGCCCGGCAGATGCGCTCTTTCGCGGCCGATGCAGCGGGCGACTCTTGCGACGCATAGAAACGCGTGCCGACGAGCACGCCCGACGCACCGAGCACCAGCGCCGCGGCCATGCCACGGCCATCGGCGATGCCGCCTGCCGCCACCACGGGCACCTTGCCCGCGCTCGCATCGACGATCTCCGGCAGCAGCGTGAAGAGCCCGCGCGACGCGCCGTGCCCGCCGGCTTCCGCGCCTTGCGCGACGAGCACGTCCGCGCCTGCGGCAAGCGCCTCGCGCGCCATCGCCAGCGTCTGCACCTGGCAGATCGCGAGGGAGCCCGCGGCGTGGATGCGGTCGACCAACCCGGCCGGGTCGCCGAAGGAGAGCATCACGGCGCGCGGCTTGTATTCGAGGGCCAGGTCCAGCAGCGACTCCTGCTTGCGCAAGCTCCACGTGATGAAGCCCACGCCGAACGGCTGTTGCGACGCGGACACGGCAGCGAGTTCGCGCGCCAGCCATTCGCGGTCGCCATAGCCGCCGCCGAGCAGCCCAAGCCCGCCCGCGGCGCTGACCGCCGCGGATAGCTTCGCGTCGGCCACCACGTCCATGGGCGCGAGCAGGACGGGGTGCCGGATGCCGAGCAGCCGGGTCAGGGGTGTGTCGAAGCTCATCGTGCTCTCCTGCGGTGAAGGCGCCAGCGTAGCCGCACTATGCAGCGGCGCGCAAGCTCTTGCCCAACGCCAACTTGCGGATGCAGGCCGCGAACGACCGCACCGCCGCCGGCTGCTTCGCATCGCGCTTCCACAGCAAGCCCGGCGTGCGCACGGGCGTCGGGCTTTCCAGCGGGATGATGCGCACGTCCGCCTGCGGCGTCACCGCATGGCTCGACACGATGGCCGCAAGCTGCGTGCGCGCAACGAGCCCGATCATCGGCGCGATGGTGTTCATCTCCGCCGCCACCACCGGCTCCGCACCGCTCGTGCGGAAGCAATGGTCCAGCATGCCGCGCGTGGTGAAGGCATGCGGCAGCAGCACCAGGCTCTGGCGGTGCAGCTCCGCCATGCGCACGCGCTTGCGCTGCGCGAGCGGGTGCGTGGCGCCCACCACCAGCACCATCTCCTCGGTGTAGAGCGGCTCGAACCACAGGCGCTGTGCGTCCGCGGGCTGATACGCGATGCCGACATCGAGCGATGCGTCGATCAGTTTCTGCGCGATGACGTCGCCCGACAGCTCCTCCACGCTCACCTTCACCGTGGGGTTGCGCTGCAGGAAGAGCGCGAGGCACTCCGGCACGAACTCGATGTTGAACGTGCCCGTGGCGCCGATGCGCACTTCGCCGGACAAGGCCTCGGCACTTCGCGACAGATCCGACAGACCTTGATCGACTTCGCGCAACGCCTTTGCCGCATACGCAAGGAACGTCTCGCCCGCCTCCGTGAGCACCACGCGCTTGCCGATGCGGTCGAACAGGTCGTGCCCCAGCTCCTCTTCCAGCTGGCGAATCTGGTGTGACAGCGTGCTCTGCGTCACGTGCACGCGCTCCGCCGCACGGGTGAAGCTCAAACACTCGGCCAGGGCGACGAAGTACCGCAGGTGCCGCAATTCCATAGGGTTAACCCGTGCAAATGATCGACAGCATCGATCCAGACCATCGAAATTCTTCACTTCTGCGGTGCGGTGTCAATCGATACAGTCCCGCCCCATCAACGTGGAGGGCCGCGCCATGGCACAGATGGAATACGACACGCTCAGCATCACCGACGCGGTCATCGCGCGGCTCACCGACTGCAACGACCCGCGCTTCAAGCAGGTGATGACCTCGCTCATCCGCCACCTGCACGACTTCGCGCGCGACGTCGACTTGAAGGGCGACGAGTGGTTCAAGGCCATCGAGTTCCTCACCGCTTGCGGCAAGGCCTGCGACGACAAGCGCCAGGAGTTCATCCTGCTATCCGACACGCTGGGCGTGTCGATGCTGGTGGTGGCGCTCGAACATGCGCGCGCACTCAAGGGCCGCACCGGTGCAACACCGCCCACCGATGCCACGGTGCAAGGGCCCTTCTACTGGGTCGGCGCACCGGACACGCCGCTAGGTGGCGACATCGGCGAAGGCGTTTCCGGCGAGCCCGCCCTCTACAACGGCCGCGTGACCGACCTCGAAGGCAAGCCCCTCGCCGGCGCGCTGCTCGACGTGTGGTCCGGCGACGGCGAAGGCGTGTACGACATGCAGCGCGCGGACAGCGGCATGAAGGCGCGCGGCCGCATCCGCACGGACCACGAGGGCCGCTACTGGTTCTGGTCGATCCGGCCCACTTACTACCCGGTGCCGGACGACGGCCCGGTGGGCGACATGCTGCGCAAGATGGGCCGGCACCCCAACCGGCCGGGCCACATCCACATGAAGGTGTCGGCGCCGGGGCACAAGGAGGTGACGACGCACCTCTTCGTCAAGGGCAGCCCCTACCTCGATTCGGACGCGGTGTTCGGCGTGCGCGAAAGCCTCATCGTCGAATTCGAGAAGCACGAGCCCGGCACGGCGATGGACGGGCGGAAGATGAACAAGCCCTACCACGTCGCCAATTTCGACTTCCGGCTGATCCCCACATCATGAGCAGCAACATCAACAAGATCGGCAAGTCGACGGTGCCGCGCACCGCGATCAGCACGTCGGACGAGCACTCCATCACCGTGCGCGGCCAGGACCTGTGCCGCGACCTGATCGGGCGCATCTCGTTCACCGATTACTTCAGCCTGCTGGTCACCGGGCAGCGGCCCACGAAGGGCGATGCGATGGTTCTCGACGCCACGCTGGTTGCCATCGCGGAGCACGGCATGGTGCCGAGCGTTCAGGCGAGCCGCATGACGTATGCGGCGGCGCCGGATGCCTTGCAGGGCGCGGTGGCGGCGGGTGTGCTGGGTTGCGGCAGCGTGATCCTGGGTGCTTCGGAAACGGCGGGCCAGTTGTTTGCCGAAGTGCATGCGGGCGCGGGCACGGGCGATCTCGAAGCCGCCGCTGCGAAGGTGGTGCGCCGCTGGCGCGAGATGGGCCGGCCGGTGCCGGGCTACGGCCACCCGCTGCACAAGGACCGTGACCCGCGCGTTGCGGCGCTGTTTCGCGTGGCGAAGGAGGCGGGCACGAGCCTGCGTTTCGTCGAGATCGCGGAGGCCGTGGAGCGCGTGATTCCCGAGGTCGTCGGCAAGGACCTGCGTCTCAACGTGTCCGCGGCCATCCCAGCGGTGCTGCTCGGCACCAACTTCCCGCTGCGCGCGTTGCGTGGCGTGCCGATCCTCGCGCGCACCGCGAGCCTCATCGCGCACCTCACCGAGGAAGCGGTCACGCCGAGCGGCTTCGCGCTGTCGTACCAGGCCACGCGCGAGTTGATCTACGAGGGCGACAAGTGAAAGGCGTGCTCGACGGCGTGCGCGTGCTCGAACAGGGCACGTTCATCACGGGCCCCGCGTGCGGCATGCTGCTGGGCGACCTCGGCGCCGACGTCATCAAGGTGGAACAGCCGGGCACCGGCGATCCCTTCCGCGCCTTCAAGGGCGGCTTGTACAGCCCGCACTTCCAGACCTACAACCGCAACAAGCGCAGCATCACGCTCAACACCAAGCAGGCGGCGGACCGCGAGCGGCTCTACGCGCTGGTGAAGACGGCCGACGTCTACATCCAGAACTTCCGGCCCGGCGTGGCGGAGGAGCTGGGTGTGGGCGACAAGCAATTGCGCGAGCTGAACCCGCGCCTGGTGTACTGCTCCATCAGCGGCTTCGGCGCCACAGGCCCGTCGGCGCAGCGCCCCAGCTACGACACGGTGGCGCAGGCTGCGAGCGGCTATCTCAAGCTGCTGGTGAATCCAGCGAACCCGCGCGTGGTGGGCCCAGCCATTGCGGATGCGGTCACCGGCTTCTACGCTGCCTACGGCGTGCTCGGCGCCCTCTTCGAACGTTCGCGCACCGGCAAGGGCCGCAAGGTGGAAGTGTCGATGCTCGAAGCCATGGCGCACTGGAACCTCGACGCCTTCACGCACTACTACTCCGCCGGCGAGGTGATGGGGCCCTTCAGCCGCCCGCGCGTGTCGCAGTCTTACGTGATGGCGTGCAAGGACGGCAAGTGGATCGCGCTGCACATGTCATCGCCCGAGAAGTTCTGGCAGGGGCTGGCCAACGCGGTGGAGCGCCCGGACATCTTCAAGGACGCGCGCTTCGCCACGCGCGAGGCGCGTATCGACAACCAGGAGGCGATGATCGAGTTGCTGTCGGAACGCTTCGCGACGCGCACGCGCGAGGACTGGTGCGCGCGGCTTCTCGCCGAGGACGTGCCGCACGCGCCGATGTACTCCACCGACGAGGCGCTCGAAGACCCGCAAGCCAAGCACCTGGAACTGCTGGTCCACGCGCACCACGCCACGATGGGCGACTTCCACACCGTTCGCCCACCCGTCAGCTTCGACGGCCAGCGCTCGCTCGAAGTTCGCCCACCACCCACCTTGGGCGAGCACAACGGCGAGATCGACGCGATGCTTTCCACCGAAGCCCCCGCATGAGCAAGCGCATCGCAACCATCGTCGGCAGCCTGCGGCGCGAGTCCAACAGCCGGCGTATCGCCGCCCACCTGCCCGCGCTCGCACCTGCGGGCACCGAGTTCCATGAGCTGGCCATCGGCGAGCTGCCGCTCTACAACGGCGACCTCGAGGAGCTGCCTGCGTGGAAGCAGCTGCGCGACGGCGTGCGCGCCGCCGACGGCATCGTCTTCATCACGCCCGAATACAACCGTTCCATCCCGGCCGGCATCAAGAACGCGATCGACATCGCGTCCAAACCGAACGGCATGAACCTCTGGCCCGGCAAGCCCGCGCTCGTGATGGCACAAAGCAGCGGCCCCTTGGGTGGCCTCGCCGGCTCGTTCGCGCTCAAGCAGGCGCTCGCTGGTGCGGGCGCACTGACGATGCCGCACCCCGAGGTCTACTTGAGCCGCGTCGCGACGCTGTTCGATGCCGAGGGCAAGCTCGTGCCCGACACGCAGGAGTTCCTGCGCGGCGTGCTCGCGAAGTTCGACGACTGGGTCGAGAGGAATTCACCAAGGAGACAGCCATGACACACACGCGTTCGTTCCCCCGCCGCACCGTCCTGGCTGCGGCCGCGCTCACCGCGGCGGCGCCGCTGGCCACCTGGGCCCAGCAGCCACCCATCCGCATCGGCAGCACGCTCGCGCTCACCGGCCCGCTCTCCGCGACGGCGCAGGTGCACAAGCTCGTGGGCGACATCTACGTCGAAGACCTCAACAAGCGTGGCGGCCTGCTCGGGCGCCGCGTGGAATGGGTGCTGAAGGACGACCAGTCCAAGCCCGACCTCGCGCGTACTTTGTACGAGCAGCTGATCACCGCCGACAAGGTGGACCTGCTGATGGGCCCGTACGCCACCGGCGCCATCCTGTCCGCGATGGGCGTCGCGCAGCGCTACAACAAGGTGCTGGTGCACCACACGCTGGGCGTGCCCTCGCTCGCCAAGTACGAGATGCAGTTCCCCGCGTGGTCGCTCGGCTCGGACCCCGGCAACACGACCACCAACACGGTGTTCGAAGCGCTCGCGAAGGGCCCGAAGCCGCCGAAGACCGTGGCCGTGGTCACCAGCAAGTTCCCCTCGATCCACTTTATGTCGATGGGCGCGCGCGAGACGATCAAGAAGCGCGGGCTGCAGGAGGTGCTGTTCCTCGAATGGGAATTCGGCAACCGCGAGTTCGGGCCGATCGCCAGCCGAATCAAGGACGCCAAGCCGGACTTCGTGTGGGTCGGCGCGATCGGGCTCGATGGCAACCTGCTGCTCGATGCGATGAAGAAGATCGACTATGCGCCGCCGCAGCACTTCTACCTGTACCCCGCGCCGGGGCCGCTGGTGACGCTCCCCGAGGCGAGCGGTGCGCTGTCGGTGACCATCTTCGAGGAGCACCCGCCGTTCACTTCGCGGCCGAAGGCGGATGCGTTCATCAAGACCTACCATGAGCGCGCGAAGGCGGCGAACTTCCCCGACACGTCGGTGGAGGTGCAGGCCGCGGCTTCGTTCACGGCGTGGCAGATCCTCGAGGCGGCCGTCATCGCCACGAAGAGCCTCGACGACAAGGCCATTGCCGACTACCTGAAGAAGAACCGCGTGGACACCATCCAGGGTTCGCTGCGCTTCGACGGGCCCTCGAATTATGGCGACGACCTCATGCGGATCAAGCAGGTGCAGAACGGGAAGTGGCAGGTGGTGTACCCGCCCGAGTTCGCCGCGCCCGGCGCGAAGATGACGGCGCGTTGATGTCTTTCCCCAGCTGGACACTGCTCGCGCAGTCGATCCTGTCGGGCGTGTTCGCCGGGGCACTCTACGGCCTGCTCGGGCTGGGCCTCGGGCTCAGCTGGGGCTTGCTGCGCACCATCAACCTCACGCACTTCGCCTTCGCATTCCTGTCGGCGTATCTCTGCTACCAGTTCGCGGTGGTGTCCAAGGTGGACCCGCTGCTCACGCTGGCGGGCATCGTGCCGCTCATGTTCGCCTTGGGCTCCGGTCTGCACTGGCTGACGGACAGGTTCAAGCTCACGCCCTTCTCCTCGCTGCTGCTCACGTTCGGCTGCATGGGCATCGTCGAGTCGCTGATGCAGAGCATCTGGACGGCAGACCCGCGCAAGCTGGAGTCGCACTACGCGGACATGAAGCTGCGCCTGGGTCCACTCTACTTGCCGATCCCCGAGCTGCTCACGCTCGGGCTCGCCGTTGCAATCTCGGTGGCGGCATGGGTGGTGCTGCGGCACACCGACCTCGGCAAGGCCTTGCGCGCTTCCGCGGAGGACGCGCCCGTTGCAGCCGCCTTCGGCATCAACCAGCGCCGCAACGGCTTCCTGCTCGCGGGGTTCTGCGCGGCGCTCGCAGGCGTCGCCGGCGTGTGCATCGCGCTTTCCAGCAGCATCAGCCCGTCGCAGATGTACACGTGGGTGGGCGTGGTGTTTGCCGCCGTGATGCTGGGCGGGCTCGGCAGCGCGCTCGGGCCGCTGGTGGCCGGCATCGTCATCGGCGTCAGTGAGGCGGTGACGATGGCCGTGACGTCGCCGTCATGGGCGCCGCTGGTTTCGTTCACGCTGCTCATCGCCATCCTGCTCGTGCGGCCGGGGCGCGTGCGGTGAAGCTGCGCAGGGCTCCGGCCGCGATCCTCGGCGCTGGCGTGCTGCTGGCTGCCCTGCCGTTCCTGAAGCCGCCCGCGTTCTACGAGTCATTTCTTTACCTCGCGCTGTTCTGGATCGTGCTCGCCACGTCGTGGAACATCCTCTCGGGCTACGCCGGGTACTTCTCGTTCGGGCACGGGGCGTTCTTCGGCGCGGGTGTGTACACGTCGGCGACGCTGGCGGTGAAGTTCAACTGGCCGTTCCTGCTGACGCTCCCCGTTGCTGCGCTGGTGGCGGCTGCGATCGGTGTCGGCGTTGGCGCGGTGGCATTCCGCGTACGCGGCGTGCGCGGTGAGCTGTTCGCCTTGCTCACGCTCGCCGTGACCTTCGTGCTGGCCACCATCGTCGGCAATACGCCCATCGACGGCGGGCCCGGTGTGTACTTGAACGCGGTGCCGGTGCCCAAGCTCGGGCCGACACCAACATCGAGCCTCTATCTGATGATGCTTGTCGCCGCCGTGGTCACGATGCTGGTTTCGTGGGTCATCCGCCAGTCCCGCTTCGGCGCGGGCCTGTTCGCCATCCACGACGACGAGGACGCGGCGGAGGTGATGGGTGTGCCGAGCTACCGGTGGAAGCTCGCCGCGCTCGCGGTTTCGTGCGCACTCGCCGGCTGGGTCGGCGGCATCCACGCGCTGTTCGTGTCGTACGTGACGACGGCGGAGACGTTCAACCTGACGGTGCCGCTGACGGTGGTGCTCATGAGCATCCTCGGCGGCTCGCGGCACTGGGCGGGGCCGGCGATAGGCGCGGTGGCGATCACGTGCCTGCTGTTTGCGTTCACGGGCAGCCAGTTCGCGGTGCTGGGCAAGGGTGCGATCGGGTTGATCCTGGTGATCGGCATCCTGTTCATGCCGCAAGGCGTGATGGGAGCATTCCGTCATTCCCGCGACGGCGGGAATCCAAAGCTTCCGGACGCCTTGGATCCCCGCCTCCGCGGGGATGACGGCAAAGTCCTGTTGCAAGTGCGCGGCTTGTCGAAAAGTTTCCGCGGCGTGCAGGCCCTCTCGAACGTCTCGCTCGAAGTCCGCCAGGGCGAGATCCTCGGCCTGCTCGGCCCCAACGGCTCGGGCAAGTCCACTTTCATCAATGTCGTGTCCGGCCACTACGAAGCCGACGGCGGCGAGGTGTGGCTGGACGGCCGCAACATCGCCGGCCTGCCCGCGCACCGCATCGCGCGCGCGGGCATCGCGCGCACCTACCAGATCCCGCGCCCGTTCTCGCAGATGACGGTGCTGGACAACGTCGCCATCGCGGCGATGTACGCGGGCGATGGCCTCAAGACTCTGGAGGCCGGCCGCATGGAGGCGCGGCGTTGGCTCACCTTCACGAACCTCGACGCCAAGGCCGACGCGCTGCCCAGCGAGCTCAACCTGCACCAGCGCAAGTTCCTCGAGCTCGCGCGCGCCCTCGCCTCCCGGCCCAAGCTCGTGCTACTGGACGAAGTGCTGTGCGGCCTCACGCCCACCGAGATCCACTCCGCCGTCGAACTGATCCGCCGCATCCGCGACCAGGGCACCACCATCGTGTTCGTGGAGCACGTGATGGACGCCGTCATGGCGCTCACCGACCGCATCGTCGTGTTCGACCAGGGCGCGATGCTGGCCGAGGGCGAGCCCCGCGAGGTGATGCAGCGCCCCGCCGTCATGAGCGCCTACCTGGGAGTTGCGCATGCTTGAACTGCAGCAACTCACCGTCGCCTACGGCGAAGCGCGCGCGCTGTGGGACGTGTCGATGAAGGTCACGCAGGGCGAGTTGCTGTGCGTGGTCGGCCCCAATGGCGCGGGCAAGACGACCCTCGTCAATACGCTAGCCGGCATCCTGCCGCCACGCGCCGGCCGCATCACGATGGAGGGCCGCGACATCACCGGGCTGGCCCCGCACCGCTTCTGCGAAGCCGGCATCGCGCTCGTGCCGGAAGGCCGGCGCCTCTTCACCGGCATGACCGTCGCGGAGAACCTCGACGTCGGCAGCTACCTGCCCGCCGCCAAGGCGAAGCGGCGCGAGACGCTGGACGAAGTTCTGGCGCTCTTCCCCGCGCTCACCGCCAGGCTCACGGCCCCTGCCGGCGAGCTCTCGGGCGGCCAGCAGCAGATGGTGGCCATCGGCCGCGCGCTGATGGCGCGCCCGCGCCTGCTGCTGCTCGACGAGCCCTCACTCGGGCTCTCGCCCCTCGTGACCGCCGCCGTGTTCGACGCCGTGCGCAAGATCAGCCAGGGCGGCATGACGATCGTGCTCGTGGAGCAGAACGTGTCGCAGGCGCTGCGCCTCGCGCACCGTGCGTGCGTTCTGGAGCTGGGCCGCATCGTGGCCGAAGGCGAGCCGCAGGAATTGATGAAGCGCCCCGAGATCCGCCAGGCCTACCTCGGCGTGTGAAACAACCCAGGAGACGATCATGCTCTTCCCCACCACCATCGTCGGCAGCTTCCCGCAGCCCGAATGGCTGATCGACCGCGCCAAGCTGGCCGGCCGCTTTCCGCCGCGCGTGCGCGCCAAGGAGCTGTGGCGGCTGCAGGAGCCGTACCTCTCACAGGCGCAGGACGACGCGACGCTGCTGGCCATCCGCTTCCAGGAAGAAGCAGGGCTGGACATCGTCTCCGACGGCGAGATTCGCCGCGAGAGCTACTCCAACCGCTTCGCCACTGCGCTCGATGGCGTGGACCTCGACAACCCCGGCACCGCCCTCGATCGCTCGGGCCACCCCAACCCCGTGCCGCGCATCGTCGGCAAGATCCGCCGCAAGCATGCGGTGGAAGTGGGCGACCTGCAGTTCCTGAAGAAGAACACCACGCGCAAGACCAAGATCACGGTGCCCGGCCCGTTCACCATGCTGCAGCAGGCGCAGAACGACTTCTACAAGAGCGAGGAAGAAGCCGCACAGGACTACGCCGATGCCGTCAACGCCGAGATAAAGGACCTGTTCGCCGCGGGAGCGGACGTGGTGCAGATCGACGAACCCTACATGCAGGCTCGCCCGGAGAAGGCCCGCCAGTACGGCCTGGCCGCCCTCAACCGCGCACTCGAAGGCGTGCAGGGCACGACCGCCGTGCACATCTGCTTCGGCTACGCCGCCATCATCCACGTGCGCCCGAGCGGCTACTCCTTCCTGCCGGAAATGCGCGGCTGCAAGTGCAAGCAGGTGTCGGTGGAGACGGCGCAGTCCAAACTCGACACGAGCGTGCTCGCCGAGCTCGGCGACAAGCAGGTGATGGTTGGCTGCATCGACCTGAACGACATGAACGTGGAGACGCCGGACGTCGTGGCCGGCCGCATCCGCAAGGCGCTCAAGCACATCAAGCCCGAGCAGGTGATCCTGGCGCCGGACTGCGGCATGAAGTACCTGCCGCGCGAGGTTGCGCAGGGCAAGCTGAAGGCGATGGTCGAAGCCGCGCAGCTGCTGCGCCGCGAATACGGCTGATACAAGCTGGATACGAACCGGTTCAACCCCGCTGCACACGCGCAGCAAGGGGGATACGGCCGCCCTCCATTATTCCGGCACCGCAAAAACGGAGTCCGGAGGGTCCATGTTCTCAACCGACGAAAAGCGCCTGCTGCGCGAATCGTGGAAGCTGGTGGTGCCGGTGATCGACACCGCCGCCGACCTGTTCTACCGCCGACTGTTCGAGCTGCAGCCCGCCTACCGCGCGCTCTTCCCCGACGACATGAGCGGCCAGAAGCGCAAGCTGATGGGCATGCTGGGTTTCGCCGTGAAGGCGTGCGACTGGCCCGACGAGGCATGGGCGCAGGACGTCGCCACCGACGACGACCTGGTGCTGGTGGTGCTGGCGCTCGGCCGCCGCCACGCCATGCTCTACAAGGTGCCGCAGGAAGGCTACGCCACGGTCGGCGAGGCGCTGATCTGGGCGCTCGACATGGGCCTGGGCCAGGCGTTCACGAAGGAAACGCGCGCCGCATGGAGCAAGCTGTACACGGTGATGTCGTCCACCATGATGATGGGCGCCCGGCAAGCCGCGAAGGAGGGTGCGCGATGAGCACGACCTTCACGCCCTTCGCCTTCGGCACGAACGACGTGCAGGTCATGGCGGGCAGCTTCGACGAATGCGCTTTCGACGACGTGGTGCAGGTGCTCGGCATGAGCCGCCAATGCCTGCGTTTCCGCGTGAACCGCGCGGACACCGTGCACAGCGAAGTGCTGCTCAAGGCCGGCCAGGTGCTTGACGCGCGCATGCCCGGCAGCGAGGACCCGAAGCAGGTTTTCAACGCGCTGGGCCAGGCGGCCGTGCCGGGCTCGGGGCTGTCGTTCTCCGTGTACCACACGCAACCGAACGGTGCCTTCCCCACGCCGAAGGCGAGCCTGCTCGACCTCCATGCGCAGACGTCGAAGCCTGCCGCCGCCAACGCCAGGCCCAGCTCGGAAGACCGCACGGTGCAGCTCGATGGCCGCCCCGCCCTGTCGATGCCCTCAGGTTCGATGCCGGCGATGCCTTCGGCCGCGATGCGTCCTGCGCCGGTCGCCGACGCGACGCTGCGCCGCGACGTCGGTGCGCTGCTCGAACTCGTGCAGCAGCAGGTGGAGGCGCAGGTGCAGGCACAGGCCCGCCTCGAAGGCCGCCTGCAGGCACTGCCGCAGCTGATCGCCGCCGAAGTGCGCGCCGCCATCGTGCAGGCGATGGCGCAGGCCGTGCCCGCACCCGCACCCGCACCCGCACCGCGCGAGCGCAGCGACTCCTCGTCGAAGCCGCTGCTCGCCACCGCCGTGGCGATGCTCGCCGTCCTCACCGTCGCGGCCGTCGTGGTGGCCGCCAAGATGCTGCGCTGACGCCATGGACCCGACCGAAACCGGCGCGGTGATCGCGCACAGGTACCGCGTGCGCTGCCTGCTGGGCGCGGGCGGCATGGCAGACGTGGTGGCGGCCGACGACCTGGAAACCGGCGAGACGGTTGCGGTGAAGCTGCTGCGCGAGCCGCTCGAAGGCACCGCGATGGACCGCCGCGTGATGCAGGAGCTGCTGGCGGCTGCGCGCGTATCGCACCCCAACCTCGTGCCCATCGCGGACTTCGGCATCGCGGTGGAGAGCCGGCGGCTCTTCATCGTGATGGAGCTGCTGGTCGGCGAGGACCTCGCCGGCGTGCTGCACCGCCGCGGCCGGGTGGAGCCGGGCTGGATCCTGCCGCTGTTCTGCGAGGCGCTGGACGGCCTGGACGAAGTGCATCGCAGCGGCATCGTGCACAAGGACATCAAGCCGGCCAACCTGTTCCTCGACCGCAAGTCGCCCGAGCGGCCGCGCCTGCGCGTGACGGACTTCGGCATCGCGCGGCACACGCAGCGCGCGTCCATCACGCAGACCGGCGCTTTCGCGTGCACGCCGCGCTATGCGGCGCCCGAGTACATCGTCGATGGCGAGGCCACGCCGGCGTCCGACGTCTACCAGATGGCGCTGGTGCTGGCCGAGTCTCTTTTCGGTTGGGCGATGGTCGCGGGCGGGCCGGTGTTCGACGTGATGAACGCCCACTTGCGCGGCCAGCTGCGCCTGCCGCCCGGGCTGTTCACCAGCCCCATCGGCAAGGTGCTGGCGCGTGCGCTGTCGCGCGACCCGGTGCATCGCTTCTCGAGCGCGCGTGAGTTCGCCGCGGTGCTGCGCGGCATCGACCCCGAGGCAGCCGCAGCGGCGATCGAGCTGCACGGCGCCATGTACAGGCGCGATCTCGTGTCGATGCCGATGCCGCTGGAAGGCTCCGTGGTGGCGTTCTAGCTGTGAAGGTCCAATAGGTTGTATCTGTTCATCTGAGTTGAGTTTGAGAGACTGGGAATCGCCAAACACCCAAACCTCTCAGAGGAACTCAACCAGATGAACATTCATAAGAATGCCAGACTGAGCTTGGCTCGTCGCATTGAAATGGTCCAGGACATCACGCTGCGCGGCCTGAGCGTCTGCGAGGCTGCTGCGTTGCACGGGGTGACTGCCCCCACCGCTCGAAAGTGGCTTGGCCGCTTCCTGGCAGTGGGCGAGTCGGGGCTGGTCGACGCTTCGAGCCGACCGACGGTGTCGCCTCGAGCGATCGGGCCGGCCAAGGCCTTGGCGATCGTGGAGCTGCGCCACAAGCGACTGACTCAGGCTCGTATCGCGATCGCCGTGGGCGTCTCCAGGAGCACGGTCTCGCGGATTTTGGCCCGCGCCGGGCTATCGCACCTGGCCGATCTGCAGCCGGCCGAGCCGGTCGTGCGTTACGAGCACGAGGCCCCTGGGGACATGCTTCACATCGACACCAAACGGCTCGGCCGCATCGAGCGGCCCTCGCACCGCGTCACCGGCGATCGCCGCGACAGCGTGGAAGGCGCGGGCTGGGAAATGCTGTTCGTGGCCGTGGACGACCACGCACGCATCGCCTTCACCGACATGCACCCGGACGAGAAGTGGCCGCAGGCCGTTCAGTTCCTTCGCAACGCCGTGGCCTACTTCGCAAGCCTGGGCGTGACGGTTCGGCGCGTGCTGACCGACAACGGCTCGCCCTTCCGCTCCAAGCAGTTTGCCCAGACCTGCGCCGAGCTGGGGATCCGCCACAAGTTCACTCGTGCCTACCGGCCGCAGACCAATGGCAAGGCCGAGCGATTCATCCAGTCCGCCTTGCGTGAATGGGCCTACGGGTTCACGTACCAGCACTCCAGCGAGCGCTCGGCCGCTCTGGATCACTGGAATCACCATTACAACTGGCACCGCCCTCATCAGGGAATCGGTGGCGCTGCACCCATGTCTCGGCTCAGCAAGTCAAGAAACAACCTCTTGACACTTCACATCTAGCTCACACGATGCGGGAGCCGCGGCCCGCCCAATAAGGCTCGCGCAGCTTCGTCTTGTAAAGCTTGCCCGTGGGCAGCCGCGGCAGCTGCTCGGTGAAGTCGATCGACTTCGGGCACTTGTGGCGGGCGAGGTTGGCGTGGCAGAAGTCCATCAGCTCGCGCTCCAGCGCAGGGCCGAACTGCACGCCGGCCAGGGGTTCGACCACCGCCTTCACCTGCTCGCCGAGGTCGTCGTCTGGGATGCCGAACACCGCCGCGTCGCCCACCTTGGGGTGCGTGATGAGCAGGTTCTCGGTTTCCTGCGGGTAGATGTTGACGCCGCCGGAGATGATCATGAAGCTCGCGCGGTCGGTGAGGTACAGGAAACCGTCCTCGACGTAACCCACGTCGCCCACGGTCGTGAGCACGCCGTCGGGCGAGAACGCGGCCTTCGTGCGCTCGGGGTCGTTGAAGTACTCGAACACGTTCGCCGGCTTGAACCAGATCTGTCCGGGCTCGCCCTTGGGCACCGGCTGCATGGCCGCGTCGAGGATGTGCATGTCGCCCAGCAGCACGCGGCCCACCGTGCCCTTGTGCGCGAGCCACTCCTGGCTGTCGCAGGCGGTGAAGCCCAGGCCTTCGGTGGCGCCGTAGTACTCGTGGATGATCGGGCCCCACCACTGGATCATCTGCTCCTTCACCGGCACGGGGCAAGGCGCGGCGGCGTGCACAGCGATCTTCAGCGACGACAGGTCGTACGCGTGGCGCATCGCCAGCGGCAGCTTGAGCATGCGCGAGAACATCGTGGGCACCAGCTGCGTGTGCGTGATGCGGTAGCGCTCCACGAGGCGCAGGTAGTCCTCGGCTTCGAAGCGTTCCATCACCACCACCGTGCCGCCGGCGCGGATCGCGACGCCGACGTTGGCCACCGGTGCGGCGTGGTACAGCGGCGCGGGCGAGAGGTAGCGCATGCCGTCCTCGGCACGCCACAGCTTGGCGAGGAACAGCGACAGCGGGTGCGCCTGCTCGGGCGGCTGGTCGGGCATGGGGCGCAGCACGCCCTTGGGCCGGCCCGTGGTGCCCGACGAGTACAGCATCGCGCCGCCGAGCGACTCGTCGGCCACGGGCGCCGAAGGGTAGTCGCGCAGCGTCTCTTCGTAGCCGCGAACCTTGCACTCGCCCACCTGCGTGACCTCGCCCGCGCCACCCACCACGACGCACTCCGTGATGCGCTGGCACTCGGGCAAAGCGGCCCGCGCCACCTCGAACTTCGCGGCCGTCGTGACAAGCACCCGCGACATGCTGTTGTTCAGGATGTAGGCAAGCTCGCCCGCCGTCAGGTAGGAGTTGATGCAGGTGTAATAGAGCCCGGAGCGCTCGCCCGCCGCGCAGCCCTCGACGAACTCGATGCAGTTCTCCATGAAGATGGAGAAGTGGTCGCCGCGCGCCAAGCCCTGCGCGCGCAGGTGGTGCGCGAGCTGGTTGCTGCGCGCGTCCAGCTCCGCGTACGTGATGCCGATGCCCGTGCCGGCCATCACCACGGCGAGACGGTCCGGGGACTGCCGTGCGATGGCGCCTGGGTACATCAGGTCTCCTTGCTGGGTAACGGTGCGTCCACGGCGGCCCGCCGCAGGTACTGCATGGCCACCGCAACCACCGCCAGTGTGATGCCGACGAGGTCGGCAAGCAAGGTGGGGTACACAAGCGCGAAGCCCGCGGCAATGAACAGCACGCGTTCGGTCGGCGTCGTCTTGCGCAGCGCCCAGCCCTGGAAGCCCGCCGCGAGCGACGCGATGCCGATGGCGGCGGTGATCGTCACTTCGGCGATGGACCACCAGTTCGCCGCCGCCAGTGCCTTGGCCGAGCCCATGAGCAGCAGCCCCTGCCCGCTCGTGTCCAGCACGAACATGAAGGGCACGAGGAAGGCCGGCACGGTGTACTTCCAGCACTGCATTGTCGTCTTGTACGGGTCGCCGCCGGTGATGGCCGCCGCCGCGAAGGGCGACAGGGCCGTCGGCGGCGACACCTCGGACAGCACCGCGTAATAGAAGATGAACATGTGCGCCGCGAACCCCGGCACGCCCAGCTTGATGAGCGCGGGGGCCGCGATCACGGCGCAGATGATGTACGAGGCCGTCACGGGCACCGCCAGCCCGACGATCCACACGACCAGCGACGTGAAGATCGCGGTGAGCAGCAGCGAGCCGCCCGCATAGTCGATCACGATGGTGCTGAACTTCAGCCCCAGGCCCGTGAGCGTGACCACGCCCACGATGATGCCGGCGCCGGCGCAGGTGGCGCCCACGTTCAGCATGCCGATGGAGCCGCCCTCCATGGCTTTCGTGAACGGCATGTCCAGCAGCTTGCGCCACATCGGGCCGGGCGCAGTGAACAGGTCGTACGGGATGAGCGTGGTGTCGCGCCGCAGCAGGCTCGTGACGAGCGACACCACCGTCGCCCAGAACACCGACAGCACCGGCGAGAAACCCCACATCATGAAGACGACGATGGAGACCAGCGACAGGAAGTGGAACCAGTACTTGCGCGTGAGCGACCACACGCCTTCCACCTTCTCGAAGACCACGTTGCCCATGCCGAACTTGCGCGCGTCGATCTCCACCATCAGGAACAGCGCGAAATAGAAAAGCAGCGTGGGGATCGTCGCCATCAACAGCACGTCGATGTACGAGATCTTCAGGAACTCGGCGATCAGGAAGGCCGCGGCACCGAGCACGGGCGGCGAGATGATGGCGCCGAGGCCGCCCGCGGCAAGCAGGCCGCCGGCGGCGTTCTTCTCGTAGCCCACCTTCGCGAGCATCGGGTACGCGACCGAACCCAGCGTCACCGTCGTCGCCACGCCCGAGCCCGACGGGCCACCGAGCAGGAAGGACGCCAGCACCACTGTGCGCCCCGCACCGGTCGGCTTGCCACCCATCGCGGAGAACGAGAAGTCGATGTAGAACTTGCCCGCCTGCGAGTACTGCAGGAAGGCACCGAAAATGGTGAACAGGATGATGAGCGAGGACGACACGTCCACCGCCGGGCCGAAGATGCCCTCCAGCGTCATGTACATCACGCCGACGAGGCGCGGGATCTCGTAGCCCTTGTGCGTCCACGGCGCGGGCAGCCACGGGCCGGCGAGCGCGTAGACGATGAACGCGCCGGTGATCACCGGCATGATCCACCCGTTGGTGCGGCGCATCGCCTCCATCACGAGCACGATGAGCGCGATGCCGAACACCACGTCCCACTTCTCGGGCGAGGTGTTGCGGTCGGTGAAGTCGTCGCCGCCGTAGATGGCGTACGCGGCAATGGCGACGGCGAGCAGCGCGGCGACCCAATCCCACCACATGATGCGGTGGCGGTAGCGCTGCGCGATGGGGAAGACGAGGAAGCAGAGGAACAGCACGAACGCCACGTGGATGTACCGCAGCGTCTGCGTGGGGACGATGGCGTAGGCCGTGTAGAGGTGGAACGCCGACATCGCCACGGCGGCCAGCGTGATGAAGACGGCGATGGCGCCGCGAAACTTGTTCGCCGCGCCCTCCTCCTGCTCGATGAATTCTTCGGCCTTGGCGAGATCCACTTAGTTGACCTTGATGCCTTTTTCAGCGAAGTACTTCAGCGCGCCCGCATGGAACGGCACCGGCGTGGCGTTGGCCTTCTGGTTCTCCAGCTTGAAGTTCTCGGCCTCCTTGTGCACCGCCACCAGGTCCGCCTTCTTCTCGAAGATGGTCTTGACGATGTCGTAGGCCGTCTTCTCGCTCATGCTCTCGTGCGCGACGAGGATGTTCATCACGGTGGCCTGCTTGTTGTCCACCGTCATGCCGGCGTACACGCTCTTCGGGATCGTGTCCTCGATATAGAGGTTGCCGTACTTCTTGTTCATCGCCGCGACCAGGTCGGCGTGGTCGATCATCCTGATCTTCGTGCCCGGCGTGCTGGCCAGGTCCTGCACGGACGCGGTGGGCAGGCCGCCCACCCAGAAGAACGCGTCAATCTTGCCGTCCTTGATGGCGTTGACGGACTCGGCGACGCCCAGGCGCTCGCGCTTCATGTCCTTGTCCTTGTCCATGCCGGCCGCCTCGATCAGGCGGAAGGCCATCACCTCGGTGGCGCTGCCGGGCGAGCCGGTGGACACACGCTTGCCCTTGAGGTCGGCGAACTTGTTGATGCCCTTGCCCTCGACCGACACCACGTGCATGCGGTTGGGGTACAGCACGGCCAGCGTCTTGAGCGGCACCTTGTGGCTCTTGAACTTGTCCTCGCCGCGCAATGCGTCCTGCGCCGCGTCGGCCATCGAGAAGGCCACGTAGGGCTTGCCGCTGTCGACCAGCTTGAGGTTGTCCACCGAGCCGCCGGTGACTTCGGCCGTGGCCTGCATGCCGGACACGTACTTGGACAGGGCCGCCGCGAGGCCGCCGCCGAGCGGGTAGTACACCCCGCCCGTGCCGCCTGTGGCGATGGAGATGTTCTGGGCTGATGCGGCGAGGGCGAGGCCTGCCGCGGCTGCGAGGATGAGCGACTTGAGGAACTTCATCGGGGGTTGTCTCCTTGTGCGGGCAAGTGTTGGCACACCAACCCGGCACGAACAGAGGGTCAACCCCGAGCCACCACCGTGGGGGTTATCTTTTGGATCAATTCCAGCGCCGCCTTCTGCACCGGCGTGGCCGGCCGCTGCAGGCTTGTGGCCAGCGACAGCGGGATGCGCAGCGGCGGCTCGCCGATCTGCTGCGCGGTGTAGGCCGAAGGGCGCGGCGAGTTGAGGAGCGCGTTGCGCGAGAGGATCGCGGCGCCGGCGCCGTCGAGAACGAGGTCGAGGATGGCCGACACGCCCTCGATCTCCAGCGCCACGTTGGGTTTGAGGCCCGCGTCGGCGAGAGCGGATTCGAGATGCATGCGGATCGCGTTGGGCCGCGCAGGGATCACGAGCGGGACCTGCGCCAGCTCCTGCAGGGTCACGGGCCCGGGCGGCGGGTCCTCGTGCAACCCGCGCGGGCGCGCACGAACGAGAAGCAGGTCCTCATCGATCAGCGGCGTGATGTCCATCTCGCGCGAAGGCTGCGCGTTGTACAGCACCACGATGTCCATGCGGCCGCTCACCAGGCTCTCCTGCAGGCTGCCCGACATGCCCTCGCTGATGGAGAGGCGCGCATCGGGCATCTGCTCGCGAAAGGCCCGGGTCAGCGGCACGGCCAGCACGCGCGCCACGCTGCTGGGCAGGCCCACGGCCACGCGGCCGGAGATGCCGCCGCGCAGGCGGCCGAGGTCGTCGCGCGCGCGCTGCACCTGGTGCAGGATGCCCCGGCCATGGTCCAGCAGCACCTTGCCCGCCTCGGTGGGGATAGCGCCGCGGCCGTTGCGCACGAGCAGCGTCTGGCGCAACTCCACCTCCAGCAGGCGCACCTGGCGGCTCAGGGCGGGCTGGGCCACGTCCAGTTCCAGGGCCGCACGCGTGAAACTGCCGAGCTCCGCCACGCGTACGAAATATTCAAGCTGCTTGAGGTCCATTGCTATACCTGCGCCCGGATTATGCTGAATTGCTATAGCTGCTAGAGGCAGCGCGGTCTTCTGGCAGCGTGGGGGCCTGACCACAATCCCCGGCATGACAACCGTGCTGCGCGGCATCTCCTCCATGGCCACCCGGCAGGTGCTGGCCGAACTCGCGGCGGCTTATGAGAAGAAGGCGGGCTGCGCGCTGCTCGTGGAATCGGTCGGCGGCGTGGACGCGGCCAGGCGCGTGCAGGCCGGCGAGTCGTTCGACGTGGTGTTCCTCGCCTCCGATGCCATCGACAAGCTGGTCGCCGCGGGCAAGGCCGTGGCGGGCAGCAAGGTGGACCTGGTGCGCTCCGGCGTCGCTGTCGCCGTGAAGGCCGGTGCGCCGAAGCCCGATCTCTCCAGCGAAGACGCCCTGAAGAAAGCCGTGCTCGCCGCTCCCACCATCGGCTATTCGACGGGCCCGAGCGGCGTGGCGCTGATGCAGCTCTTCGAGCGCTGGGGCATCGCCGAAGAACTGCAAAGCCGCATCGTGCAGGCGCCCCCCGGCGTGCCGGTGGGCACGCTGGTGGCGCGCGGCGAAGTGGCGCTGGGCTTCCAGCAGCTGGCCGAGCTGATCCACCTGCAAGGCATCGACATCGTGGGCCCCATGCCCGATGCGGTGCAGATCACCACCATTTTTTCCGGCGCGGCCTGCACCGCGTCGCCCCAGCCCGGCGAAGTGCGCGAACTGCTGGCTTTCATGGCATCGCCCGAAGCGGCGGACGCCAAGCGCCGGCAGGGCATGGAACCCGCTTGAATTCGAGAAAGACAACCCATGAGCCTCATCATCGATTGCCACGGCCACTACACCACGGCGCCCAAGCAGCTGGAGGACTGGCGCAACCAGCAGGTCGCCGGCATCAAGGACCCGGCGAAGATGCCCAAGGTCGCGGACCTGAAGATCAGCGACGACGAGCTGCGCGAATCCATTGCCAACAACCAGCTGCGCCTGATGAAGGAGCGCGGCAACGACATGACGCTGTTCTCGCCGCGCGCGAGCTTCATGGCGCACCACATCGGCGACTTCAACGTGTCCAGCACGTGGGCGGCGATCTGCAATGAGCTCTGCTATCGCGTGTCGAAACTGTTCCCGGACAACTTCGTGCCGGTGGCGATGCTGCCGCAATCGCCCGGGGTGGACCCGAAGACCTGCATCCCCGAGATGGAGAAGTGCATCGAGGAATACGGGGCGGTCGGCATCAATCTCAACCCTGATCCTTCCGGCGGCCACTGGAATTCCCCGCCGCTCACCGACAGGCACTGGTACCCCATCTACGAGAAGATGGTGGAGTACGACGTGCCGGCGATGATCCACGTCTCCACGTCCTGCAACGCCTGCTTCCACACGACCGGCGCGCACTACATCAATGCCGACACCACGGCGTTCATGCAGCTGATCCAGGGCGACTTATTCAAGGACTTCCCGCAGCTGCGCTTCATCATCCCGCACGGCGGCGGCGCGGTGCCCTACCACTGGGGCCGCTACCGGGGCCTCGCGCAGGAGATGAAGAAGCCGCTGCTGGACACGCACGTGATGAACAACGTGTACTTCGACACCTGCGTGTACCACCAGCCGGGCATCGACCTGCTCAACAAGGTGATCCCGGTGAAGAACGTGTTGTTCGCCTCCGAGATGATCGGCGCGGTGCGCGGCATCGACCCGCAGACGGGCAACTACTACGACGACACCAAGCGCTACATCGATGCCAGCACGCAGCTGTCGGCCGAGGACAAGCAGGCGATCTTCGAAGGCAACACGCGGCGCGTGTACCCGCGGCTGGATGCGCGACTGAAATCGCAGGGGAAATAGCATGTACGAGATCGGCGTCGTCTATCGCAACATCCAGCGCGCGGACCCGGAAGTCGCGGACCGCCTGGGCGCATTCGGTTCAGCCACGGTGCACGAGGCCATGGGCCGCGTGGGGCTGATGAACACCTACATGCGGCCGATCTTTCGCGGCGAGCCGGTGTCGGGCACCGCGGTCACCGTGCTGCTGCAGCCGGGGGACAACTGGATGATGCACGTGGTGGCGGAGCAGATCCAGCCGGGGGACATCGTCGTCGCCGCGGTGACGGCGCCCTGCACCGATGGGTACTTCGGTGACCTGCTGGCCACTTCTTTCAAGGCTCGCGGCGCCCGTGCTTTGGTCATCGATGCGGGTGTGCGTGACACGCGCACGCTGGAGGAGATGAAGTTCCCGGTGTGGAGCAAGGCGATCAGCTCGAAGGGCACCGTGAAGGCGACGCTCGGCTCCGTCAACATTCCGGTCGTGTGCGCCGAGGCACTGGTGCATCCCGGCGACGTGATCGTCGCCGATGACGACGGCGTGGTGTGCGTACCCGCCGCCATGGCGAAGAAGACGCTGGACGCCGCAGCCGCGCGCGAAGCCAACGAAGGCGACAAGCGCAACAAGCTCGCGGCCGGCACGCTCGGCCTGGACATGTACAAGATGCGCGAGCCGCTGGAAAAAGCCGGCCTGCGCTACATCGATTGACCATGAAATTCGAAAAGACACCCGGCTGGCTGGACTGGTATGCGGGACCAAGCAAGCCCAGGTTCAAGCTGCCCCCCGGCAGCGTCGACGCCCACTGCCACGTCTTCGGCCCCGGCGAGCAGTTCCCATTCGCACCCGAGCGCAAGTACACCCCTTGCGACGCCAGCAAGGAGCAACTCTTCGCCCTGCGCGACCACCTCGGCTTCGACAAGAACGTGATCGTGCAGGCCACCTGCCACGGCGCCGACAACCGCGCGCTGATCGACGCGCTGAAGTCGTCCAACGACAAGGCGCGCGGCGTGGTGACGGTGAAGCGCTCCGTCAACGACAACGAACTGCAGGAGATGAACGCCGCGGGCGTGCGCGGCGTGCGCTTCAACTTCGTCAAGCGCCTCGTCGACTTCACGCCGAAGGACGAGCTGATGGAGATCGCCGCGCGCATCGCGCCGCTCGGCTGGCACGTGGTGATCTATTTCGAGGCGGTGGACCTGCCGGAACTGTGGGACTTCTTCACCGCGTTGCCGACGACGGTGGTGGTGGACCACATGGGCCGGCCCGACGTGACGAAGCCGGTCGACGGCCCGGAGTTCGAGCTGTTCCTCAAGTTCATGCGCGAACACGCCAACGTGTGGAGCAAGGTGAGCTGCCCCGAGCGCCTTTCCGTCAGCGGGCCGCCCGCATTGAACGGCGAGCAGAACGCCTACCGCGACGTCGTGCCCTTCGCGCGCAAGGTCGTGGAGACCTTCCCCGACCGCGTTCTGTGGGGCACCGACTGGCCGCACCCGAACCTGAAGAACCACATGCCCGACGACGGCCTGCTGGTGGACTTCATCCCGCACATCGCGACGACGCCCGAGCTGCAGAAGAAGCTGCTCGTGGACAACCCGACGCGCCTTTACTGGGGAGCCTGACCATGCCCCTCGACAAACCGTACAAGAACGTCCCCGGCACCACGATCTTCGACGCCGAGCAAAGCCGCATGGGCTACTGGCTCAACCAGTTCTGCATGTCGCTGATGAAGGCGGAGAACCGAGACCGCTTCAAGAAGGACGAGCGCGCGTACCTCGACGAATGGCCGATGACCGAAGACCAGAAGCAGGCCGTGCTCGCGCGCGACCTGAACCGCTGCATCCAGCTCGGCGGCAACATCTATTTCCTGGCCAAGATCGGCGCGACCGACGGCAAGAGCTTCCAGCAGATGGCGGGCAGCATGACGGGCATGAGCGAAGAGGAATACCGCAACATGATGATCGGCGGCGGCCGCGACCCGAAATGGGGAAGAAAGTAAACCGATGGCACGCATCACCGCATCCGTCTACACCTCGCACGTGCCGGCCATCGGCGCGGCGATGGACCTGAAGAAGACCGAGGAGCCGTACTGGCAGAGGGTCTTCTCGGGCTACGAGTTCTCGCGCCGGTGGCTGCAGGAGAACAAGCCCGACGTCGTGTTCCTCGTGTTCAACGACCACGCGACGGCGTTCAGCCTGGAGATGATCCCGACCTTTGCGATCGGCACGGCCGCGCACTACAAGGTGGCCGACGAGGGCTGGGGCCCGCGCCCCGTGCCCGACGTGGAAGGCGCGCCGGACCTCGCGGCGCACATCGCGCAGTCGGTGATCCAGCAGGACTTCGACCTCACCATCGTCAACAAGATGGACGTGGACCACGGCCTGACCGTCCCGCTGTCGCTGATGTGCGGCGAGCCGAAGCAGTGGCCGTTCAAGGTGATCCCGTTCGCCGTCAACGTGGTGCAGTACCCGGTGCCCAGCGGCATGCGCTGCTTCAAGCTGGGCCAGGCCATCCGCAAGGCCATCGAGAGCTTCGACGAAGACCTCAACGTGCAGATCTGGGGCACGGGCGGCATGAGCCACCAGTTGCAGGGCCCACGCGCGGGCCTGATCAACCGCGAGTGGGACAACCGCTTCCTCGACCGGCTCATCGACGAACCCGAAGAGCTGGCCAAGGTGCCGCATATGGAATATGTGGAGGAAGCCGGCAGCGAGGGCATCGAGCTCGTGATGTGGCTCATCGCGCGCGGGGCGATGGCTGACGTCGCGGGCGGCGCGAAGCCCGAGCTGAAGCACCGCTTCTATCACGTGCCCGCGTCCAACACGGCCGTGGGCCACCTGATCCTGGAGAACACATAAATGAAGAACATCCGCATCGCACTCGCGGGCGCCGGCGCCTTCGGCCAGAAGCACCTCGACGGCTTGAAGCTCATCGACGGTGTCGAAGTGACGTCGCTGATCGGCCGCGAACTCGACAAGACGCAGGATGTGGCCAAGAAATACGGCATCGGCCACGCCACCACCAACCTCGACGAGACGCTTCAGCGCGCCGACGTCGATGCAGTGATCCTCTGCACGCCGACGCAGATGCACGCGACCCAGGCCATCGCGTGCCTCAACGCCGGCAAGCACGTGCAGGTCGAGATCCCGCTTTGCGACAACCTCGCCGACGGCCGCCACGTGGTGGAAGCCCAGCAGAAGACCGGCCTGGTCGCCATGTGCGGCCACACGCGCCGCTTCAACCCCAGCCACCAGTTCGTGCACAAGAAGATCCAGGCGGGCGAGTTCAACATCCAGCAGATGGACGTGCAGACGTACTTCTTCCGCCGCACGAACATGAACGCGCTGGGCCAGCCGCGCAGCTGGACGGACCACCTGCTGTGGCACCACGCCGCGCATACCGTGGACCTGTTCCAGTACCAGACCGGCAGCCGCGTCGTCAAAGCCAACGCGGTCCAGGGCCCGATCCACCCGGTGCTCGGCATCGCCATGGACATGAGCATCCAGCTCAAGGCCGAGAACGGCGCCATCTGCACCCTGTCGCTGAGCTTCAACAACGAAGGGCCGCTGGGCACCTTCTTCCGCTACATCGGCGACACGGCGACGTACATTGCGCGCTACGACGACCTCTTCAACGGCAAGGAAGAGAAGCTCGACGTGTCGAAGGTGGACGTGTCCATGAACGGCATCGAGCTGCAGGACCGCGAGTTCGTGGCGGCCATCCGCGAGGGCCGCGAGCCCAACGCGAGCGTGCGGCAGGTACTGCCGTGCTACGAGGTGCTGGACCAGCTGGAAAAGCAGTTGGCCTGAAGGCCGGCCTGAGCAATTTTCAACAGGTACATCGCTGATTTGTAAGTACGTTGAACTCCGGCGCGTAGGAGCCCTCCTACCCGCTTGCGCGTAGGAACGCTCCTACTCGCAGCTGTCCAAGGAGTCACGTACAGATGTTCAAGCGCGCCGCCGCTGCCCTGCTCGCCACTGCCGCCCTCGTCCCCGCGTTCGGGGCGCCGGCCAACACGTTCGACCGGGACATGAACACCATGTGGGAAGTGCTCTGGCACCAGAGCGGCACGGCCACGCGGCTCGTGCGCTGGGAAAAGGACCTGCAGGTGCGCGTGATCGGCCCCAACGCCCCCGCGCACCGCGAGCACTCGCTGGAGGCGATCCGCGCCGTGGCCGCGGAGGCCGGCGTGAAGGTAAACGACGTGACCGACCGCGCCGATGCCGCGGAGGTCGCCAACGTGACCTTCGAGGTCGTGCCCAACGACAAGTTGAGCCCGATGCAGCCCTGCCAGACGGGCCTGAATTTCTTCACCGAGAAGGCCATCGAATCCGCCCTGGTCCAGATGCGCGACTCGGACGCGCAGCGCTGCGCCTTCCACGAGGCCATGCACGTCATGGGCGTGCGCGGCCACCCGGAAGGCGAGACGGTGCTGAGCTACTTCACCGCTCACTCGCACAGCCTGCTGCCGCTGGACAAGGCGATGCTGCGCGCCTGGTATTCGCCCAAGGCCAAGGGCGGCATGACGCCCTTCGAGATGCTGCCCATCCTGGCCGACCAGCTGGTGAGCGTGTCGAAGAACAAGGCCGCGGCTTCCGTCCAGCGCGACCGTTTCCTGGCACGCACCGTGCAGGAAATGGAAGCCTTCGCCGATGGCCGCGGCGACGTGCCGGCGATCCTCAAGCGCAGCGGCAAGGTCACCGACAGCGGCATCAAGTTCGGCCGCGTCGAAATGAGCTACTTCCTCGGCGTGGCGTACCAGGAAGGCGCCTGCGTCCAGCGCAGCGAGGCGCAGGCCACCCGCTGGCTGCAGGTGGCCGGAAACATGGGCAGCCGCAGCGCGCAGGCGCGGCTCGCGGGCGCGTCCGGCAGCTGACGCTGCGGCCCGGTGCATGCTGCGAGACAATCGCAGCATGCAAACACGACGAATCGGCCCCTTCGAGGTCTCGTGCCTCGGCATGGGCTGCATGAACCTCAACCACGCCTACGGCGTCCCGCCGCCGCCCGAGCAGGCGGAGCAGGTCATCCTCGCTGCCCTCGACGCGGGCGTCACCCTCTTCGACACCGCCGCCCTCTACGGCATGGGCAGCAACGAGCCGCTGGTGGGCCGTGTGCTCAAGCCGCACCGCCGCAACATCACGCTCGCCAGCAAGGGCGGCATGGCGGCCGTGAAGGGCGAAGACGGCGTCGCACGCCGCGTGATAGACGGCCGGCCCGAAGCCATCGTGCGCGACTGCGAGAACAGCCTGCGCAGCCTGCAGACGGACGTCATCGACGTCTACTACCTGCACCGCTGGGACAAGAAGGTGCCCATCGAGGAAAGCGTCGGCGCGATCAGCCGGCTCGTGGAACAGGGCAAGGTGCGGGCCGTCGGCCTGTCGGAGGTCTCCGCCGGCACCATCCGCAAGGCGCACAAGGTGCACCCCATCGCGGCCGTGCAGACCGAGTACTCGCTGTGGACGCGCAACCCCGAGATCGCGGTGCTCGATGCATGCAAGGAGATCGGCGCCGCCTTCGTCGCCTTCAGCCCGCTGGCGCGCGGCTTCCTCTGCGATGCGGTGCATGACGTCACGGCGTTCGTGCCCAACGACATCCGCCGCGCCATGCCGCGGTTCGCGCCGGACCACTACACCGAGAACCTGAAGCTGCTGCCGCGCTACAAGGCGATCGCGCGCGAGGCCGGCTGCACGCCCGCGCAGCTCGCGCTCGCGTGGCTGCTGCACAAGCGCGCCGACATCGTCCCGATCCCCGGCACGTCGAAGGTGGAGCATCTCACCGAGAACATGAAGGCCGCGGACGTGAAGCTCTCGCCCGACACGATGGCGGCGCTCGAAGAACACGTCAACCAGCGCACCGTGCACGGCAACCGCTACAGCCAGCAGTCGCGTACCGAGGTGGATACCGAGGAGTTCTAGGCAAACTTTCTGCTTCGCAGGAAATTGCCGATGCGGTTGGCATGCGAACGTCCCTAGAGTGGGCTGCATAACAGTCACACGCCAGGAGACAGGCATGAAGAAGTTGTTCGCCGGCTGGGTCATCGCGCTCGTAGGCGCCGCCCATGCCCAGATGGCCCCGTGGGAGAAGCAGCTGTACGACGCGGCGAAGAACGAGAAGCCGATCACCGTCTACACCGCGCACTACAACACCGACGAAGCGCAGGCCCTGTGCGGCGCGTTCGAGAAGAAGTACGCGGGCCTCAAGTGCAACTTCGTGCGCACCACCGCGCAGGTGGCCTTCCAGCGCTTCCAGCAGGACATCGCGGCCAACGCGCCCGTGGCCTCCATCTTCAGCAGCACGGACGTGGGCCATTACGGCGAGCTGAAGAAGAAGGGCCTGCTCATGCCCTACACGCCGCACAACGCGGCCAACATGGTCGACTCGCTCAAGGCCTACAACGACAAGGACGGGCAGTACTGGGTGACGGCCGCGGCGCTGATGCTCCTCACGTACAACACCGCGGAGGTGAAGGAGAGCGAGGCGCCGAAGAACTGGCCCGACCTGCTGGACCCGAAGTGGAAGGGCAAGGTCTCCATCGGCCACCCGGCTTACAGCGGATACGTCGGCACGTGGGTGGTGCTGATGAACAAGCTCTACGGCTGGGACTACTTCAAGAAGCTGGAGAAGAACCAGCCGCAGATCGGCCGCTCGGTGAACGACACGGTGACGATGCTCAACTCGAAGGAGCGTGTCGTCGCCGCCGGGCCGGAAGCGACCACGCTGCTCAGCAAGGACAAGGGCAACCCGCTGGCCGTGGTGTACCCCACCGACGGCGCGCTGCTGATGGTGTCGCCCAGCGGCATCCCGAAGAACGCGCCCTCGCCCAATGCCGCCAAGCTGTACATGGAGTTCCTGCTGTCGAAGGAAGCCGGTGCCGTGCAGGTGCAATCGCACTCGCTCGCCGTGATGAAGGGCGTGCCGCCCGCGCCCGGCGCGAAGGCGCTGGAGCAGATCAAGGTGGTGCGCCCCACCGAGGACGAGATCATCAAGGGCATCCCCGAGGTGAAGGAAAAGTTCCGCGACACCTTCGGGGTCTGAGTTGGCGTACGCGAAAGGCGCGCTCGAGCAAGAAGCGGCGCTCGCACCCGGCACGTTCGCGCAGCGCTGGCGCCACTGGGACCGCTGGTCCCTCGTGTGGCTGTTCGCCATCGCGGTGCTGGTCTTCCTCGTCGTCAACCCGCTCGCGCGGCTGTTCGTGGTCAGCTTCCAGGACGCGGATGGCGCGTTCACGCTGGCCAACTACATCTCCGCGTACAGCCGCTCGCGCCACATCGAGGCGCTGGGCAATTCGCTGGTGCTCGGCGTCTCGGCCGGCGTGCTGTGCCTGCTGTTCGGCGTGCCGCTCGCCTGGGCGCTGTCGCGCACCGACATGCCGTTCAAGCCGCTCGTCTGGGTGGCGATCCTCGGCACGTTCATCATCCCGCCCTACCTCGGCGCTGTCGCGTGGATCCTGCTGGCGGGACCTAACGCCGGCTGGTTGAACAAGCTGGTGATTGCGTTGTTCGGCGTGGAGAAGGGGCCGTTCAACATCTACTCGATGCCGGGGCTGGTGCTGGTGGTGGCCTGCTACAGCTTCCCGTACGTGGTGGTGCTCACCAAGTCGGCACTGGACCTCGTGTCGTCCGAGATGGAGGATGCGGCCAATGTGCTGGGCGCGGGCACGATGCGCACCACGATGCTCATCACGCTGCCGCTGGTGCTGCCGGCGATCCTGGGCGCGTTCATCCTCGTGTTCCTCGAAGCGATCGCGCTGTTCGGCTCGCCGGCGTTGCTCGCGCTGCCGGGGCGCTTCCACGTGGTGACGACGCAGCTGTGGCAGTTCTTCGAGTTCCCGCCGAAGGTGGGGCTGGCGGCCGCGTACGCCATGCCGCTGCTCGCCATCACCATCCTGCTGTTCTGGCTGCAGCGGCGCATCACGCACCGCAAGGGTTACGTGTCGCTCACCGGCAAGGGCGGCGAGCGGCGCGAGGTGCAGCTGGGCCCGTGGAAGTGGGTGCTGCTCGGCTGGTGCCTGCTGGTCACCACCCTCTCGTTCTTCATGCCTTTGGTCGTGACGTGCCAGGCGGCTTTCGCGAAGGCGTGGGGACGCGGCTGGTCGCTGGACAACATCACCTTCCACAACGTCTACGCCATCGTGTTCGAGAACGCGCTCACGCGCACGGCCACGTGGCACACGTTCGTGTACGCGGGCACGGCGTCGGCCATCGCGATCGTGCTGGCGCTGGTGACGGCGTACGTGATCAACCGCGGGCTGGTGAGCCGCAGCGTCGGCTCGGTGCTCGGCTTCCTGTCCATGGCGCCCTTCGTCGTGCCGGGGATCGTGCTGGCGATCGGCTTCTATGCCGCCTACTCGCGGCCGCCGCTGATCCTGTACGGCACGGCGTGGATCCTGATCCTGGCCTACGTGACGCGTTTCCTGCCGATCGCCTTCGTCAACAGCAACGCGGCCATCCGCAGCATCAACCCGGAGCTGGAGGAAGCGGTGCGCACGCTCGGCGGCTCGCGCTTCACGGCCATCCGCCACGTGGTGATGCCCGTGCTCAAGCGCAGCATGGCCGGCGCGTTCATCCTGGTGTTCATCCCCGCCACGCGCGAGCTGAGCACCGCGATCTTCCTGTACTCGATCAACACGCAGGTGCTGTCGGTGCTGCTGTTCGACAAGAGCGACGAGGGCAACTTCGAGATGCTCTGCTCCATCGGCCTGGTGCTGGTGGTGATCACCGTGTCGCTGATCCTCGTGGGCTTCAAGCTGATGGGGCGCGACTTCATGTTGAGGAGGACGGTGGCATGAGCCAACTCGTGTTGAGAAACGTGTCGCGCACGTTCGCGGGCTTCAAGGCGGTCGACGGCCTGAACCTCTCGCTGCGCGAGGGCGAGCTGGTCTCGCTGCTGGGCCCGTCGGGCTGCGGCAAGACGACGACGCTGCGGATGATCGCGGGCTTCATCAACCCCACCGGCGGCACCATCGAGCTCGACGGGCAGGTGATCTCCTCGCCGCAATCGAGCCTGCCGCCCGAGAAGCGCGGCATGTCGATGATCTTCCAGAGCTACGCCATCTGGCCCAACATGACCGTGCGCGAGAACGTGGCCTTCGGCCTGAAGCTGAAGAAGCTGCCCGCCGCCGACATGGACCGCGACGTCAACAAGATCCTCGACGTCGTGCAACTCGCGCATTTACGCGACCGCTACCCCGCCGAGCTCTCCGGCGGCCAGCAGCAGCGCGTGGCGCTGGCGCGCGCCATCGTCGTGAACCCCAAGGTGCTGCTGCTCGACGAGCCGCTCTCCAACCTCGACGCCAACCTGCGCGAGGAAATGCGCTTCGAGATCCGCCGCCTGCACGACGAGTTCAACATGACCATGGTCTACGTGACGCACGACCAGGCCGAGGCCATGGTGACGTCCGACCGAATCGCGGTGATGAACGCGGGGCGCATCGAGCAGCTGGATGCGCCGTTCGAGCTGTACGGGCGGCCGAAGACCCGTTTCGTGGCGGCATTCATCGGCCGCACGAACTTCCTCACCGGCGCGCGCCGCGGCGACAGCGTGGACTTCGGCGGCTTCGCGCTTCCGGCCCGCGCGTTCGGCGGCCCGGACCTGCCATCGGAAGTGAACGTGTCCATCCGTCCGCAAGCGATCCAGCTTTCGGGCGAGGCACCGCCGGCGCGCGACAACCGTTTCAGCGTGCGCGCCAGCGTGCAAAGGCGTGCGTACCTGGGCGAATCGTGGGACTATCACATCAGCGTGGCGCCGGGCGCCCAGCCGCTGCGCGTCAGTGCGCGGCCGGCCGAGGTGTTCGACGTCGGCCAGGACATTTATGCGGAGCTCGATGCTTCGCAGATCACACTCGTGGATTGAAGGAGTCATCACAAATGCCACTGCCGCTGGAAGGCATGCGGGTCCTGGACCTCACCAACGTCATGGCCGGGCCGTATTGCGCGATGGTGCTCGGCGACCTGGGCGCCGAGGTCGTGAAGGTCGAAAGCCCCGAGGGCGACGGCACGCGCAAGTTCGAGCCGCAGGTCAACGGCGAGAGCTACTGCTTCGCCGTGCTCAACCGCAACAAGAAGAGCATCGTGGTCGACATGAAGTCGCCGGAGGGCCGCGAGGCCATCCTGCGCATCGCGGCGCGCAGCGACATCGTCATCGAGAATTTCCGCCCCGGCGTGGTGAAGAAGCTGGGCATCGACTACGAGAGCATCCGCAAGGTCAAGCCGGACATCATCTACGCGTCCATGTCGGGCTTCGGCCAGACGGGCCCGTACGGCAAGAAGGGCGGCTTCGACATCATCGCGCAGGGCATGTCCGGCATCATGATGATGACCGGACACCCCGGCGGGCGGCCCGCGAAGGTGGGCATCGCGATGAACGACATCGCGTGCGGCGTGACCACGCTGTACGGCATCCTCGGCGCCATGATCGGCAAGCTGCGCCACGGCAGCGGCCAGTACCTAGAGACCTCGCTGCTCGAGGCGGGCCTCGCGTGGAGCATCTGGGAATTCGGCGCGTACTTCGGCGGCGGCGAGTTGCCCACGGCCACCGGCACTCGCCACCGCCGCTCGGCGCCCTACCAGGCGTTCCGTTCGCAGGACGGCTACGTGACCATCGGCGCCAGCGGCGACAAGCTGTGGAAGATCTTCTGCGAGCAGGTGGTGGGGCAGCCGCAGTGGCTGCAGGACCCGCGCTTCGCGCGCAACCCGCTGCGCGTGAAGAACGCCGACGCGCTGCAGGAACTCATCGAATCCATTCTCACCACGAAGCCGACGGCGCACTGGGTCGAGAAGCTCGACGCGGCCGGCGTGCCCGGCGGCCCGGTGTACACCTATGACCAGACGCTTGCCGACCCGCACGTGCTGCACCGGCAGATGGTGTACGACATCGAGCACCCGCGCATCGGGCCGATGAAGACGCTCGGCCTGCCGCTGAAGTCCACCGGCGACCTCACGAAGATCCGCAAGCCGGCGCCGCTGCACGGGCAGCACACGCGCGAGGTGCTGCAGGAGGTGGGTTATGCGGCGTCGGATGTTTCCGCGCTCTTGGAGCGCGGCGTGGTGATGGAAACGAAGGTGGCCGCATGAAGCTCGCAACGGACAAGATGATCGCGCAGAAGGACGGCGCGATCGGCTGGATCACCTTCAACAACCCGGCGCGGCACAACGCCGTGTCGCTGTCGATGTGGCAGGGGCTGCACGACGCGGTCAGCGCGTTCGGCGAGGACCGCGAGGTGCGCGTCATCGTCCTCAAGGGCGCGGGCGAGAAGGCTTTCGTTTCCGGCGCGGACATCTCCGAGTTCGAGCAGAACCGCTCGAGCGAGGAGACGGTGCGGCACTACGACGAAGTGGCGCACCGCGCCACCGACTCGCTCGTGAACGTCGGCAAGCCGACGATCGCGATGGTGCGCGGGTATTGCGTCGGTGGGGGCGTATCGGTGGCGCTCTCGTGCGACATGCGCATCGCGTCGGAGGGCTCGACCTTCGCCGTGCCCGCAGCGAAGCTGGGCCTCGGCTACGCGTTCGAAGGCGTGCGTCGGCTGGTCGACGTGGTCGGCCCGTCGTTCGCGCGGGAGATCTTCTACACCGCGCGGCAGTTCAGCGTGCATGAGGCCGCGTCGATGGGCCTCGTGAACCGCGTCGTGCCCGGCGAAAAGCTGGAGGCGTACGTGCGCGACTACGCCGCCACGATCGCGGCCAACGCGCCGCTGACCGTCGGCTCGATCAAGACGCTGGTCGCACAGGCTCTGAAGGACGAGTCGAAGCGCGATCGACAGCTGTGCCGCGACGTCGTCGCGCGCTGCTTCGCCAGCGACGACTACAAGGAAGGCCGGCAGGCTTTCATGGAAAAACGCAAGCCGCAGTTCAAGGGCTCGTGAGGCTCACGCGCGGCTGTGCAGCACGTACAGCCCCGCGGCCACCAGCAGCGCGATGCCGCCCCAGGCCAGCGCATTGGGTACGTCGCCCCAGACGACGTAACCGAGAAACAGCGCGAACAGCAGCCCGGCGTAGCGGAACGGCGCGATCACGCTCATCTCGCCGGCGCGCATCGCCACCGTCAGCAGGAAGTAGCCACCTGAAAGAAACACGCTCGCGCCCGCGAGCAGGGCGAACTGGCGCGCACTGACCGCCTCCCAGTCCTGCGTCAGGCCCCACGCGCCGGCGAGCAGCGTCACGGCAACCGCGGTGCTCAGCGTGATGAGGATCGACGGGATGTCGCGGTGGATCGCCCGCGTCGTCAGGTCGCGGCAGGCGTGCAGGAAGGTGCCCGAGAGGCACAGCAACGAGTACGCGTTGAAGGCCGCGCCGGTCGGCTGCACGATCATCAGCACGCCCACGAAGCCGGTCGCGATGGCCAGCCACCGCCCCAGCCCCACCTTTTCGTGCAGCACGACCACGGCCATGAGCGTGATCACCAGCGGCGTGGCCATGTTGATCGCCGTCGCGTTCGCGATCGGCAGGTGGAACAGCGACGTGAGGTAGACCATTGTCGCGAAGGCGTCGAAGCCCGCGCGCATCAGCACCTTGCCGTCGCCCAGTGCGCGCAGCCGCGAAGTCGCTCCCATGCCGTGGCAGATGACGACGAGCAGCAAGGTGGCGAACACCCCGCGGATGAAGATCAGTTGCGAGGACGGCAGCGACTCGCTCACGTGCTTGACGAGGGCGTCGTTGGCGACGAAGCAGCACATGCCGGCGGCCATGGCGAGCACGCCGCGCCTTGTGGAATTCGAAGTCATGCGGCGCCGAGTTTAGTCGCGCAGTGGACAGGCTTTGACGTGGATCAGGGTCGCCTGCGCGCGGGCGCGCGAGACTGCGGCGACGCTCCATGGAGAATCCGATGCCCGCTGCTGCCATCCCCGGCACAACGCTCTTCGACGGCGTGCAGGCCCGCAAGGGCTACGCGCTCAACAAGATGTGCTTTTCCTTCAACTCGGCCGAGAACCGCGCGGCCTTCCGGGCCGACGAGGAGGCATACATGCGCAGGTACGGCGTCACCGGACCGCAGGCCGACGCCATCCGCGACCGTGATGTCCTTGGCCTGCTGGCCGCAGGAGGCAATGTGTATTACCTGGCCAAGTTCGCCGGCATCCTCGGCCTCGACGTGCAGGACCTCGGCGCGGCGCAGACCGGCATGACCAAGGCCGAATTCAAGGCGATGCTGGTGCGGGCCAACGAACAACAGGAAGCGTGACCATGGCGACGATCATCGGTGGCCTCACCACCTCCCACGTGCCCGCCATCGGCGGCGCCATCGCCAGGGGCCTGCAGCAGGAGCCGTACTGGAAGCCCTTCTTCGACGGCTTCCTGCCCGTGCACCGCTGGCTCGCGGACGTGAAGCCCGACGTGGCCGTCGTGTTCTACAACGACCACGGCCTCAATTTCTTCCTCGACAAGATGCCGACCTTCGCCGTCGGCGCCGCGCCCGAGTACCGCAATGCGGACGAAGGCTGGGGCATTCCCACTCTGCCGCCGTTCCGCGGCGAGACCGACCTGTCGTGGCACGTCATCGACCACCTCGTCGAGCGCGAATTCGACATCACCACCTGCCAGGAGATGCTGGTGGACCACGCGTTCACGCTGCCGCTCAAGCTGTTCTGGCCCGAGGGTGAGTGCCCGGTGACGGTGGTGCCGGTGTGCATCAACACCGTGCAGTTCCCGTTGCCGTCGGCGAAGCGTTGCTATGCGCTGGGGCGCGCGGTGGGTGAAGCCATCCGCTCGTGGGCCGCGGACAAACGCGTGGTCGTGATCGGCACGGGCGGCCTGTCGCACCAGCTCGATGGGCGGCGCGCGGGCTTCATCAACAAGCCGTTCGACCTGAAGTTCATGGACTCGCTGGTGAGCGACCCGGAGTGGGCCACGCAGTTCAGCATCCACGAGCTGGTGGAGAAGACCGGCACGCAGGGCGTGGAGCTGCTGATGTGGCTGGCCACGCGTGCAGCGGTGGGCGGGCCGGTGCGCAAGGTGCACGCCAACTACCACATCCCGATCTCGAACACGGCGGCCGGGATGATGGCGCTGGAGGCGGTCTAGACCGAGAACTCGATGCCCGACTGCGCCAGCCCGGTGATCCCGACCTTGGCCGCGTTCACCGGCAGCTCGGCCACCTTCCACAGGAACTGCCCCTGCGTCAGCGCGCCCGCGTCGATGAGCGCGCTCAGCGCCGCGACCGTGGTGGCACTCGCTTCGGAGCCCACCACGTTGCGGAACAGGTAAGTCACCAGCGCGCTGCTGCTCGCACCGCCGGCAAGCTGCGCCATCGTGCCGTTGCGCACGAGGACGTCGCTGAGCACCTGGATGCTCGCGCCGCCGTCCATGAGCGAGATCACCGTGCCCACGAGCGCGCGGTTCTGCAGCGAGGCCGATCCCATCACCGCATTGAGCAGCAGCACCGCGCGCCCCGCGGCGCCGTCGGTGTCGAAGGCCACGCCGCGGTCGCTGAACGCAAGCCGCTCGACTTCGCGGATCGTGTCGGTGCCGTCGCTGCCCGCGTTGTCGCGCACGGTCAGCCCGGCGGCGGCGCTGCCCGTGATGGTGTAGTTGGCGCGCGCGCCGGAGAACACCGCCGTGTCGGTGCCCGCGCCGCCGGCGATCGTGTCGTTGCCGCCGCCGCCTTGCAGGCGGTTGTTCGACGGGTTGCCGGTGAGCGTGTCCGCGCCGGCGCCACCGATCGCGTTCTCGATCACCGCGCCGTACGCGATGGACAGAACGTTGACGCCGTCGTAACTGCTCGAGTTGAGCTGCGGGTTGGGCGAGCGGATCGCCACCGAGGAAAAGGCACCCTCGCGCAGGTCGATGGTGCAGCCGCCGGTGAAGCGCGCCACCGAGATCGTGTCGTTGCCGCCGGCGTCCCAGATGCATTCGAAGAACGGTGTGGCGGGGTCGTAGCTGTACGTGTCGTTGCCCGCATGCCAGGACATGTTGGGGCCGTAGAGGTACTGGATCGCCGCGATGTCGTACAGCATCGGGCCGGAGAGTTCGACGAAGCTCGTCGACGTCACGCCGTTCTGGACCGTGACCCAGGCGTTGTTGATCAAGCCGTAACCCAGCACGCTGTAGGCCTGCGTCTGCTGGGCCGATGGCAGCGTGACGGGCGGGTCATAGGGATGGCTCAGGCCGAAGGCGTGCCCGAGTTCATGCATCAGCAGCCCCGTGCCCGTCACGCCGGACGTCTGCGGCGCGCCGACGAAGCTGCTTTTCACCCAGACGTCCCCGGCGTTGGCGAAGAAGGTGTTCGGCACGCCCGCCCACGCCGTCGCCGTGGGAGTGGTGGGGTGGTTGACGCTCGTGAACGAGAAACGGATGTCGCCCACGTTGGTCGCCGTCTCCTGCACTTCGGTGAACTGCAGCCCGCTCACGGCGGCCCACCGCGCGAGCGCCGTGCGCGCCGCTTCCATCATGCCGGCGGTGAACGGGATCGCGCCCGTGGGTTCCGTCCCCGAATACCCGGTTGCCCAGACCGCGCCCGCGGCCGGGAAGCTGAAGGTGAGCGAGGCCCCGCTGCCCAGCGCCGTGCCCCATTTGTTGCCCGGCGCGTACAGCAATGCATCGATGTACGCGACGCCGGTCTCCGGGTACGCGAATGTCGGCGGCTGGCCGCCGCCGTTCTGCGGTGAACTCATGGCCCCTCCACGGCTGGCGAGCCAGCTCGACATCAGGAGGAACGTAGCGGGGATTCGCGGGCGATGCAACGACCGCCCGGCGGGCCGCCGGCTTGCTACCGGATCAGGCGCACCGCGGGCATCCGCTCGTGCTGCTGCCCCCGCACGGCCTCGCGCAGGTTGCGCTGCGCTATGCGCGCGTGCTCGCGCATGATCGATTCGGCGCGCGTGCCTTCGCGCCGCTCGATGGCATCGAGCACCTGGCGATGCTGGTCCTGCGCGACGACGAGCATGTCGCGGGCGCGCGGCGAGTTCGATTGCACCACGACGAAGCCGGAAGGCGAGGCAAAGGGCAGGCTGACCACGCGTTCGATCTCTCGTTCGATCACCGCGCTGCCGCACATCGACCACATTAGGGAGTGGAAACGCTCGTTGAGCTCCACGTAGCGCGAGAAGTCCGCGTCGGTCAGCGAGCGGCGGGCGAGCACCTTGTCCACCGCGTCGAGGCATTCGCGCGCGGCTGCGAGAGCACTCGCATCCACCCCGCGTTCGGCGGCCAGGCGAGCCGCAACGCCCTCGACGGTGCCGCGCAGCTCGATGGCGTCGGCCACGTCGCGCTCGGAGAACACCCGCACCGCATAGCCGCCGCCGGGCAGCGCCTGCAACAGGCCCTCGTGCTCCAGCCGCGCGAGCGCCGCGCGGATCGGCGTGCGCGACACGCCCAGGCGTTCCACGAGCGCCAGCTCGGCAATGCGCTCGCCGCCGGGCAACTCGCCGGCCAGGATCAGCTCGCGCAGGCGCAGCTGGGCCTTGACGGCTTGGGAGGAGTCGGCGTCGGCTGTATACATTCTGTGAGAAATATCAGCTTGCTATGGCAGGTATCCACTCGGGAAGAGCCTGGATGCCTTGTCGCCATTGTATACATCGACTATCCTGCCGCACCATGAGCACCTTCCCCAAGAACGCCTGGTACGTCGCGGCCACGCCCGACGAGATCGACGAGAAGCCGCTCGGGCGGACGATCTGCAACGAGAAGATCGTGTTCTGGCGGCCCGAAGCGGGGAAGGTCGCGGCGCTGGAGGACTTCTGCCCCCACCGCGGTGCCGCGCTTTCGCTCGGCTACGTGTGCGAAGGCAACCTGGTGTGCGGCTACCACGGGCTGCAGATGGGCTGCGAGGGCAAGACGGTGGCGATGCCCGGCCAGCGCGTGCAGGGCTTCCCGAAGATCCGCGCCTACCCGGTCGTGGAGAAGTACGGCTTCATCTGGGTGTGGCCCGGCGAGCCCGCGCTCGCCGATACCGCGAAGATCCACCACCTCGAATGGGCAGAGAGCCCCGACTGGGCCTACGGCGGCGGGCTGTACCACATCCACTGCGACTACCGCCTCATGGTCGATAACCTGATGGACCTGACGCACGAGACGTACGTGCACACCACGTCCATCGGGCAGAAGGAGATCGACGAGACGCCGGTGAGTACCAAGGCCGACGGGGACCACGTGGTCACGTCGCGCTTCATGGACAACGTGATGCCGCCGCCCTTCTGGCGCGCCAACCTGCGCGGCAACGGGCTGCCGGACGACCAGCCGGTGGACCGCTGGCAGGTGTGCCACTTCCACCCGCCGAGCCACATCATGATCGAGGTGGGCGTGGCACTCGCGGGCCGCGGCGGCTACAACGCGGAACCGAAGGACAAGGTGTACTCCATCGTGGTGGACTTCCTCACGCCGGAGACCGACACGTCGATGTGGTACTTCTGGGGCATGGCGCGCAACTTCAACGTGAAGGACAAGGCGCTCACCGCGCAGATCAAGGAAGGCCAGGCCAAGGTCTTCGCCGAGGACACGGCCGTGCTGGAGGCGCAGCAGCGCAACCTGCTGCAGTGGCCGCAGCGCAAGCTGCTGCTGCTCAACATCGACGCCGGCGGCGTGCAGTCGCGCAAAGTGATCGACCGCTGGATCGCGGCCGAACAGCCTGCCAAACTCATGGCATGACACAACTCACAGTCAAGGTCCTGCAGAAGAAGCAGGAGGCGCTGGACATCGCCAGCTTCGAACTCGCGCGGGCCGACGGCTCGCCGCTGCCCGGTTTCTCCGCGGGGTCGCACATCGACGTGGAGCTGCCCAACGGCCTGGTGCGCCAGTACTCGCTGTGCAACGACGCCACCGAGAGCCACCGCTATCGCATCGCGGTGCTGCGCGACCCCAAGTCGCGCGGCGGCTCCAACGCCATGCACGACCTGGTGAAGGAAGGCGACCTCATCGCGATCAGCGAGCCGCGCAACCACTTCCCGCTGGTGCATGCCGAGCGCACGCTGCTGCTGGCCGGCGGCATCGGCGTGACGCCGCTGCTGTGCATGGCGCAGCGCCTCGCGGCCATCGGCGCGGACTTCAGCATGCACTACAGCACGCGCTCGAAGGACCGCACGGCGTTCCACGACGAGATCGCGCAGTCGCCCTTCGCGGCCAAGGTGCACTTCCACTTCGACGACGGTGGCGCGGCGCAGATGCTGGACATCGCGTCCGTGCTGCGCGCAGCCGGCGACAAGGCGCACCTGTATGTGTGCGGCCCGGCCGGCTACATCAACTTCGTGCTGCAGCATGCCGAGGGCATGGGCTGGGCCAAGGACCAGATCCACCTGGAATACTTCAGCGCGGCGCCGCAGGACACGACGGGCGACAAGGCCTTCGAAGTGAAGATCGCCAGCAGCGGCCGCGTGATCCAGGTGGCCGCGGACAAGAGCGTGACGCAGGCGCTGGCCGAACAAGGCATCGAGGTGCTCACCTCGTGCGAGCAGGGCGTGTGCGGCACCTGCATCACGCGCGTGCTGGAAGGCGAGTGCGACCACCGCGACCTCTATTTCACCGACGACGAGAAGGCGAAGCACGACCAGTTCACGCCGTGCTGCTCGCGCGCGAAATCGAAATTGCTTGTACTTGACCTCTAGGAGACAAAAGAAATGATGCAACTGCCCGCCCGCTACGACCACGTCGGCAGCTTCCTGCGGCCCAAATACCTGCTGGAAGCCCGTGAGCAGAAGGCCAAGGGCGAGATCAGCCCGCAGCAGCTGCGCGAGGTGGAGGACAAGGCGATCAGCGAGATCGTGAAGTTCCAGGAATCGATCGGCCTGAAGTCGGTCACCGACGGCGAGTTCCGCCGCACGTACTTCCACCTCGACTTCCTCGAACAGCTCGGCGGCGTGAAGACCGACATCCCCGTCACCATCCGCAAGCCGGACGGCACCGAGGAACTCGCGCCACCCACGATCCGCGTGATCGACAAGGTGAAGCACGCCAAGGACATCCAGAAAGCCGACTTCGAATACCTCAAGTCCCAGCTGAGCCCCGGCCACACGCCCAAGGTCACGATCCCCTCGCCCACCATGCTGCACTTCCGCGGCGGCCGCGCGGGCATCAGCCGCGAGGCGTACCCGGAGCTGGAGCCCACGTTCTACGACGACGTGGCCAAGGCGTTTGGCGACGAGCTGCGTTCGCTGTACGACGCGGGCTGCCGCTACGTGCAGATGGACGACACCAACCTCGCCTACCTGTGCGACGAGAAGATGCGAGAGGCGGCGCGCCAGCGCGGCGACGACCCCAACGAGCTGCCGCACCGCTACGCGAAGTTCATCAACAAGGTGGTCGCGCAAAAGCCCCAGGGCATGCTGCTGGCCATGCACCTGTGCCGCGGCAACTTCAAGAGCACGTTCGCGGCGCAGGGCAACTACGAGCCGGTCGCCGAGGCGCTGCTCAAGGAGATGGACATCGACGCGTACTTCATGGAGTACGACGACGACCGCTCCGGCGACTTCCGCCCGCTGCGCTACCTGCCCAAGGGCAAGACCGTGGTGCTGGGCCTCGTCACCACCAAGTTCGGCCAGCTGGAAAGCAAGGACGACCTGAAGCGCCGCATCGACGAGGCCGCAAAATACGCGCCCATGGAGCAGCTCGCGCTCTCGCCGCAATGCGGCTTCTCCAGCACGGTGCACGGCAACAACATCGCGGTGGAAGACCAGCGCAACAAGCTGCGCCTGGTGGTGGAGACGGCGCAGGAGGTCTGGGGCGACCGCTGATCGGCCGCCGCTTGGCGGCAACGCACTCCCGATGCACATTGGCCGCTCCAACTCATCCGTGGAGGGGCCATGAGCAGCGCGTACGTTTGCATGTGTCCGATGTGTGCCGGCCCGCTGGCCGGCAGCAAGCCCACCGACCTGCCGCCCGCGCCCGCCGCGGCGGTGGTCGCCACGTCGATCACGGGTGACTACCGCGTCGACTGCCTGCTGGAGAACGCGCAGCTGCGCTGGAACGCCACGGCGGCGATGGGCACCTCGGTGGAGGTGACGTACTCGTTCATGACGGCCAAGCCCACCTACGGCGGCACCGACTCCGGCGGCGACGTGGGCTTCCGCGCCTACACCACGCAGCAGATGGAGGCGGTGCGCGGCATCTTCACGCGGCTGGCGACCGAGACGGGGCTGCGCTTCCGCGAGGTGGCCGACAGCGCCACGTCGTACGGCCAGATCCGCTTCGGCAACAACACGCAGACCGTCTCGGCCGGCTACGCCTACATGCCCAACAGCACGGGCGACGATCTTTCCGGCGACGTGTGGACCGACGATTCGGACCCGACCAACCTCACCAATGTCGGTGCGGGCACGTACGCGTACTCGACGCTCGTGCACGAGATCGGCCACGCGCTGGGGCTCAAGCACCCCGGCAACTACAACGCGGGCGAGGCATCCCGGGCCACGACGGCGGGCAACTTCCTCGGGGCGGCCGAGGACAGCACGGTCTACACGATCATGTCCTACCGCGACAACTCCAACGGCGTGCAGCGCGACTGGTTCGGCAGCTACGACCTTCTCGCGCTGCGCGCGCTGTACGGCGCGGGCACGGGCAATTCCGGCGACACACGATTCAGCTTCGACAGCACGGCGGCCACGCGGCTCGCGACGATCTACGACTCCGGCGGCACCGACACACTCGACGTGTCCGCGAGCGGCGCCGCATCGACGGTGGACATGCGCCCGGGCGGCTTCAGCACCGTAGGTGGCACCACGGCCAACAACGTGTCCATCGACCTCTCGACCACCGTCGAGAACTTCGTGGGCAGCGCGTCCAACGACACGGTCACCGGCAACACGGCCAACAACCGCTTCACCCTCGGCGCGGGCACGAACCGCGCGGACGGCGGGGCGGGCACCGACGTGGCGGTGTACGGCTCGGCGCGCGCGGGCTACCAGGTGGCCAACAGCAACGGCACGCTCACCGTCTCGGGCAATGGCGCCACCGACACGCTGAGCAACATCGAACGGCTGGAGTTCTCCGACCGCAGGCTCGCGTTCGACGTGAAGTCGCAGCAGGTCGCCAAGGTGCTGGGCGCGGTGTTCGGGCCGTCCACGATCCCGCAGTTCGAAGGCATCGGCCTGCAGCTCATGGACGGCGGCATGAGCTACGAGACGCTGATGGGCGCCGCGCTGCAGTTCCGCCTCGGCGCCAACGCCACGAACGAGGCCGTGGTGGGCCTGCTGCTGCAGAACCTGCTCGGGTTCGAGATGCCGGCGGCGGTGATCGCCAACTTCACGCCCTTCATCACGAGCGGCCAGTACACGCAGGCCACTTTCGGTATCCTTGCGGCGGACCACCCGCTCAACACCAACAACATCAACCTCGTGGGCATCATCGCAAACGGCGTCTCCTACACCTGATGGGGCTGGCCGGCTCCATCGCCTCCATCTGCGCGGGCGCGTCGCTCGGCGCGCTGCTGCGCTGGGTGCTTTCCGTGCGGTTCAACCCCGCGTTCGCACCGTTGCCGCTCGGCACGCTGGCGGCCAACCTGGTCGGCGGCTACCTCGTGGGCGTGGCGGTGGCGTACTTCGCGCAGGCGCCGGACCTGTCGCCGCAGGTGCGCCTGTTCGTGGTCACCGGGTTCCTAGGGGGCCTGACCACGTTCTCCACGTTCAGCGCGGAGGTGGTGACGCAACTGCAGCACGGGCACACGGCGTGGGCGCTAGCCACCGCTTTCGCCCACCTCCTGGGCTCCTTCGCGCTCACCGCACTGGGCATCGCGACCGTGGCACTGCTAAAGGGTTAACACCGGGTTAGGCAAACGCCCTAAGCCGTGCGCCGCCATCGCTTAACGGCGCGCCCCTCCCCATCCGCAAACTGCATGGATGGCCAGCTTGTACGACACCCTCTACGCGATCGCGCGCAGGACCTCCTCTTTCACGGAGTTCCTGGGACTCGGCGCCGACGGGCCGGACAGCAAGCTGCCCGAGCCGGGCGACCTGATCTACCGCCTGAAGCACTGGCCGCACCTGCCGCACCGGCAGAAGACCGCGGACGTGCTGCGCACGCTGTCGGTCATGAGCCACCGGCCGGTCAACCGCAAGTGGATCCTCGCGAGTTCCAGGCTGAACGAGAAGCAGGTGGACAGCCTGCTCGCGCGCCTGGTGGACCAGGGCGCCGTCGAAGTGACGGACACCTCGCAGTTCGCGCGCGCGGCCCGCTAGGCTTTTGCCGACTTGGGCTTGGGTGCCGGCTGCAGCGGCGTCTGCCGCGCCGCCATCTTGTCGACCAGCACGCGCATGTTCGACAGCGACGTGAGGTGCATCGAAATGAGGTGCAGCTCGCCGCTGCGGAAGAACGACAGCGCCGCCGCGTCCGGCAGTTCGATCAGCTTCTTCTCGTCCACCACCATCAGGCTGCTCACGGTGAAGCTGCGGCCGTCGGTGAGGTCGGCCTTCGCGTTCATCTCCATCAGCAGGCCCGACTGCTCCAGCCGCTGGCAGAACACCTCGGTGCGCAGGTACTCGCGCTGGTACTGCTGCAGGAAATCCAGCGCGTTCTGCAGGAAGGGCGTGTTGTTGCCCTTGCCGTCGAAGAGCGCCTCGCCTTCCTTGTCGTTCAGGCCGGCGAACGCTTCGTCGATGCACACGCCCATGGCCTGCCCGGGCAGCTCCGCCAGCACGAAGGGGTAGCGGCGCACGAAGGCCGGGATGTACTTGCCGGTCCAGCGGTCCTCGTCGTCGACGAACAGGTTCTCGCGCGCGCGCAGGCCCAGCATGACGACCGGCACGATCTTGCCGTTGCCGCCGCGCGTGAACACGATCGCGTATTCCTTGCACGCCTCGTTGAACTCCACGCCCGCGACGTAGAGCGAATTGGCCTTCTTGGCGAACACGAAGCTGTTGCTCTGCTTCACCCGCCGCTTGCGGTGCTTGTCGCGGTCCAGCAGGACCGGCTTCTCGTAGTACATGGTGTCCGACATCCCCAGCTCCTCTACTCGTGTTCCGCCTTCGTGTCCTTGGGGGCGGCGACGGCCAGCACCTTGTCGATGCGCTTGCCGTCCAGGTCCACCACCTCGAAGGTCCACTCGCCGCAGTCGATGCGCTCGCCCGTCGTGGGCAGCCGCCCCGTCACCGCCATCAGCAGGCCCGCGAGCGTGTTGTACCGCCCCTTGTCCTCTTCCGGCAACTCCTTGATCTCCAGGCGGGCCTTGAGCTCCGCCACGGGCATCAGGCCGTCCAGCAGCCAGCTGCCGTCCTCGCGGCGCGTCGCCCAGGCCTCGATGTGGGCCTCGGGCTGCAGCTCGCCGGTGATCGCCTCGAGCAGGTCGTGCGGCGTCATCAGGCCCTGCACCACGCCGTATTCGTCCACCACGAACACCATGCGAGCGGCGCGCATGCGGAACTGCTCCAGCAGTTCCATGCCGGTGAGCGTTTCGGGCACGAAGAGCGCCGGCTGGACGTGCGGCTCCACCGTGCCCTCCGTCGTGGGCCCCAGGGCGAGCAGCTTGGCGATGCTCACCACGCCCACCACGTCGTCGAGCGAGCCGCGGCACACCGGGTACCAGGAGTGCGCCTCCTCGTCCTGGCCGGCGCGCTTCAGGCAATCGGCAACGGGCGTGTTGATGTCGAACCAGGTGATGTCGCCGCGCGGGACCATCATGGAGGTGAGCGGCCGGTCGTCGAGGTGGAACACGTTGCGCACCATCTGGTGCTCGTGCTCCTCGATCACGCCGGCGTCCACGCCTTCCTCCAGGCTGTGCGCGATCTCCTCTTCGGTCATGCCGCGCGACTGCGTGGTGTCGATGCGCAGCAGCTTCAGCACGGCGCTCGTGGACGCGGACAGCAGCTTCACGAAGGGCGCTGCGCCCTTGGCCACCCAGCCCATGGGCTTGGCCATCCAGCGGGCCACCTGCTCGGGGTAGAGCTGGCCGATGCGCTTGGGCACCAGCTCGCCGAAGATGATCGTCACGTAGGTGATGCAGACCACCACGATGAAGGTGGCCGCGATGCCCGACGCCTTCGGCGCGAGCCCGAAGCTCGCGAGCCACTTCGCGAGGTCGTCGCTGAACGCCGCCTCGCCCACGATGCCGTTGAGCATGCCGATGGAGGTGATGCCCACCTGCACGGTGGAGAGGAAGCGCGTGGGGTGCTCCATCAGCTCCATCGCCGCGGCGGCGCCCTTGTCGCCGCTTTCGGCCATCGCCCCCAGGCGTGCCTTGCGGCTGGCCGCCAGCGACATCTCCGACATGGCGAACGCCCCGTTCAGCAAGGTGAGCAGCGCGATCAGCAGGAAATCCATTGCGGGCGGTGGATCGGACAGAATCGGGTGATGCCGCACTGTATCCCAGCCGCAGGACCCCGATGCCCAACTACCTGATCGGCGACGTGCAGGGCTGCGACGGCGCGCTCGGGCGGCTGCTGGCGGAGATCGGCTTTTCGCCGAGCCGCGACACGGTGTACATGCTCGGTGACCTCGTGAACCGCGGGCCCGAGTCGGCGGCTGTCGTGCGACGGCTGATGGCGTATGGCGGCGCCGCGAAATGCCTGCTCGGCAATCACGACCTGAGCCTGCTGGCGGTGGCGCACGGCGTGCGGCCGCCGCATCGCAACGACACGATGGATTCGGTGCTGCAGGCGGCCGACCGTGAAGCGATGCTCGCATGGCTGCGGCAGCAGGACATGGCGATCCATGCGCATGGCTTGCTGATGGTGCATGGCGGTGTGTTGCCGCAGTGGTCGCTGGAGCAGGTGCTGTCGCTTGCGGCCGAAGTGGAGGCCGTGCTGCGCGGGCCCGAGCTCGCGGCTTTCCTGCCATTGATGTACGGCAACGAGCCCGCGCAGTGGGACGACTCGCTCGAGGGGCCGGCGCGGCTGCGCGTGATCGTGAATGCGCTGACGCGGTTGCGTTTCTGCACGCCGGAAGGCCGCATGGACCTCAAGGCGAGCGGGGGGTTGGCCGCCGCGCCCGCGGGTTACCTGCCGTGGTTCGACGTGCCGGGGCGCAAGACCGCCAACGTGCGCATCGCATTCGGTCACTGGTCCACGTTGGGGTACCTGAACCGGCCCGACATCGTGTCGCTGGACACGGGGTGCGTGTGGGGCGGTTGCCTCAGTGCGCTGGAGATCGGCACCGACCGCCTGCTGCAGGTGAACTGCGAGCAGGCACAGGCGCCCGGCGAGTGATCAGGACGCCGACTTGAACAGCGCCGCCACCTTGCGCTTCGGCTTGATGTTCGCCGACACGCGCGCCGGCTTCTGCGCCGCTTCCCACGTGGGCGCGGCTTCGCGCTCGGGGGTCTCGTACGGCTGGTCGAAGAACGGGTCCTTCGGCGGCGCCACGTTGCGCGGCTCGGCGCGCTTGTCGAGGTAGTCGCGCGGGTCGCCCTTCTCCTCCACCTCGCGGTAGAAGCGGCGCCCGTCGTTGATGCGCCCGCGCGGGCGCTCCTCGTCGAACTCGATCGGCTCGATCTCGAACTTCTTCTTCAGCAGCTTCTCGATGTCGCTCACCAGGCGCGTGTCGTCGCGCGTGACCAGCGTGATCGCATTGCCCGTCGCGCCCGCGCGGCCCGTGCGGCCGATGCGGTGCACGTAGTCCTCGGCGTTGAACGGCACGTCGTAGTTGAACACCGCCGGCACGTCCTTGATGTCGAGGCCGCGCGCCGCGACGTCGGTGGCCACCAGCAGGTCGACCTCGCCCCGCTTGAAAGCATCGAGCGCCTTGAGGCGCTCGTCCTGGCTCTTGTCGCCGTGCATCGCCACGGCCTTGAGGCCGTCGCGCTCCAGCGAACGCGCGAGGCGCGCGCAACCGAGCTTGCTGTTGACGAACACGAAGGCCTGCGTGATGCCGCGCTGGCGGATCACCTGCTTGAGCGCGCGGCGCTTGTCGTCCTCCAGCACGCTGAAGAAGTGCTGTTCGACGGTGGAGGCGGTCGCATTGGGCCGCGCCACTTCGATCGTCACCGGGTCGTTCAGGTAGCTGTTGGCCAGCCGCTTGATCTCGGGCGAGAAAGTCGCGGAGAACAGCAGCGTGGTGCGCTGCTTGGGCAGGTACGACAGGATGCGCTGCAGGTCCGGCAGGAAGCCGATGTCCAGCATGCGGTCCGCCTCGTCGAGCACCACGTACTCCACCTGGTTGAGCACGGCGTTCTTGGCTTCGATGTGGTCCAGCAGGCGGCCCGGCGTGGCGACGAGCACTTCCACGCCCTTCTTCAGCTCGGCCGTCTGCGGCTTCATGTCCATGCCGCCGAACACCACCGCGCTGCGCAGGTTGGTGTACTTGGAGTAGAGCTTCACCTGCTGCGCCACCTGGTCCGCGAGCTCGCGCGTGGGCAGCAGCACCAGCGCGCGCACGGGGTGCCGCGCGGGCGAGGTGGAGGTGTTCTCGTGCTTGAGCATGCGCTGCAGCAGCGGCAGCGAGAAGGCGGCCGTCTTGCCGGTGCCCGTCTGCGCGGCGCCCATCACGTCGCGGCCGGCGAGCACCACGGGGATCGCCTGCGCCTGGATCGGCGTCATCGTCTCGTAGCCCATTTCGGCCACGGCACGTGCCAGCGGCTCAGCCAGCGAGAGGTTGGAGAAGGATGCGGTCATAGGTCAACCCGCCATTGTCGCACTACGACAAGGCGGGCGCTTGAAACAACTAACCCGGAGTAGCTACAGGCTGCGCGTGCTGAAGGTGTCGCAAGCCTTGATGTTGCCCGTCTTCCACCCGGTGTTGAACCAGCGCACGCGCTGTTCGCTGCTGCCGTGGGTGAAGCTTTCCGGCACGGCGGCGCGGCCCGAGGACCGCGACAGCGTGTCGTCGCCGATCTTTTGCGCGGCGTTCATCGCGGCCTCGATGTCGCCCGGCTCCAGCCACTGCTTGGACTGCTGGGAGTAGTGCGCCCAGATGCCGGCATAGCAATCCGCCTGCAGTTCCACGCGCACGGAGATCGCATTGGCCTGCGCCTCGCTGCCCGCGCGGGCACGAAGCTGCTCGGCGCGCTCGGACACGCCCAGCAGGTTCTGCACGTGGTGCCCGACCTCGTGCGCGATCACGTACGCGCGGGCGAACTCGCCCGGTGCGCCCAGGCGCTGGCTCAGCACGTCGTAGAAGCCCAGGTCGATGTAGACCTTCCGGTCCGCCGGGCAGTAGAACGGGCCCATGGCCGCCTGCCCCGCGCCGCAACCCGTGCGCACCGCGCCGCGGAAGAGCACGAGCTTGGGCTCCTGGTAGGTGGCCCCGCCCTTGGCGAACAGCTCCTTCCACACGTCCTCGGTGTTGGCCAGCACGGTCGAGACGAATTTCGCCTGCACGTCGTTGGCCGGAGGCGCATGCGCCTCCTGCTGCTGCGGCGCCCCGCCGCCCGACAGCACGCCGAGGATGGTGAGCGGGTTGATGCCGAAGATGGCGCCCCCGATCAGCGCGATGACGATCGTGCCGATGCCGATGGTGCCGCCGCCGATGCCGAAGCCCCCGCCGCCGCTGCGCATGTCCTCGACGTTGCCCGATTCCCGGTTGCCTTCCCAGCGCATGGTGTGTCTCTCCTTTAAAGTGCCGGCATGCCCCGAAAGCGCGTTCTCCTCACGGGTTTCGACCCGTTCGGCGGGCAGGCCGTCAACCCCAGCTGGATGGCCGTGGCCGCCCTGCACGGCACCACTGTAGCCGGGCATGAAGTCATAGGTGCACAGGTTCCCACCGTCTTCGGCGCCGCCCTGCAAGCGATGCGCGACTTGTTGCGACAGCACAAGCCTACGCTGGTCCTGGCCACCGGGCAGGCGGGCGGACGAGCGGCGATCTCGCTCGAGCGCGTGGCCATCAACGTGAACGACGCGCGCATCCCCGACAACAGCGGCGCGCAACCGGTGGATACGCCCGTGGTGCCCGGTGGCCCCGCGGCCTATTTCACGCGGCTGCCGATCAAGGCCATGCTCACCGAGCTGCAGCTTCGCGGCATCCACGCGGAAGTGTCCCAGACCGCGGGCACCTTCGTCTGCAACCACCTGTTCTACGGCCTCATGCACGAGCTGGAGACCGACCCGGCCCTGCGCGACGTGCGCGCCGGCCTCATCCACGTGCCCTGGCTGCCGGAGCAGGGCCAGCCCTCGATGCCGCTCGCCGAGCTGGTGGAGGGCCTCAAGGCGTGCATCGAGTGTGCCCTTGCGACCGGCCACGACATCGTGCGGCAGGCGGGCGCCCTGAACTGAGGCATGACAGAATCAGGGCGTGGCCATCCTCAACGCCGACCTGCATTGCCACTCCGTGGTCTCCGACGGCACGCTGACGCCGGAGGACCTGGCCGCACGCGCGGCCGCCAACGGGGTGGAGCTGTGGGCGCTGACCGACCATGACGAGATCGGCGGCCAGAAGCGGGCCTTGGCGGCGGCGCATGCGAACGGCCTCAAATACCTCACCGGCACCGAGATCTCCGTCACCTTCGCGGGCGAGACGGTGCACATCGTCGGCCTGGGCTTCGACGCCGACGACGAGCGCATGCACGAAGGCCTGCTGCAGACGCGCGACGGCCGCGGCCCGCGCGCCAAGGAGATCGCCGAGGGGCTCGCGCAAGTGGGCATCAAGGACGCCTACGAAGGCGCGCTGAAGTACGTGGGCAACCCCGCGCTCATCTCGCGCACGCACTTCGCGCGCTTCCTTGTCGAGACGGGCGTTTGCAAGGACACCAACGAGGTGTTCCGCCGCTACCTCACCGAAGGCAAGCCCGGCTTCGTGCCGCACCGCTGGGCGAACCTGAAGGACGCGGTGGCGTGGATCACGCAGGCCGGCGGCATCGCGGTGGTCGCGCACCCGGCCCGCTACAAGTTCACCGCCAACGAGGAATACGCGCTCTTCCACGAGTTCAAGGCCCATGGCGGCCAGGGCGTGGAGGTGGTCACGGGCAGCCATACGGCGGCGGAGTACGTGAAGTACGCCGACGTCGCCAAGGAGTTCGGTCTCGCGGCCTCGCGCGGCAGCGACTTCCACAGCCCCGGCGAGAGCCACACCGACCTGGGCCAGCTGCCCTTCCTGCCCGGCGAGCTCACGCCGGTGTGGGAGCTGCTGGCCGACCGCATCCAGTGACGGTCCACCACAAGGTGCTGGCGGGCATCGGCCTCGCCATCGGCGCCTGCGCGTGCTTCTCCGCCCTCGACACCACCACCAAGGCCGTCAGCCCGTTCGTGCCATTGCTGATGGCACTGTGGTTCCGCTACGCGTTCCAGGCGCTGGCCACCACGGCCGTCGTCATTCCCCTGCGCGGCAAGCGCGTGCTGCGCACCCAGCACCTGCCCTTCCAGCTGCTGCGCGGCGTGCTGCTCTTGGTGTCGAGCCTGCTCGCGTTCGCCTCGCTGCGCTTCATGCCGGTGGGCGAGTTCACCGCGATCGTGATGATCACCCCGCTGGCCGTCACGCTGATGGCCGCGACGCGCCTGAAGGAGCACGTGTCGCCCACGCGCTGGGCGCTGGTGGCCGGCGGCTTCGTCGGCACGCTGATCATCATCCGCCCCGGCGGCGAGGCCTTCACCTGGGCCAGCCTGCTGCCGCTGGTGCTGGTGGCGAGCAACACCTGGTTCCAGGTGATCACGAGCCAGCTCGCGCGCACCGAAGACCCGCTGACGACACACCTCTACACCGGCTGGACCGGCACGCTGATCGCGACGCTGGGGCTGCCCTTCGTCTGGACCCAGCTCCCCGACCCGTGGCTGTGGGCCGGGCTCGGCTTCATGGGCCTCATGGGCACGGTGGGCCACTTCCTGCTGGTGCTGGCGTACCACAAGGCGCCGGCGAGCGCGCTCACGCCGTACCTGTATTCGCAGATCGCCTTCAGCATGCTCGGCGGCTGGCTCGTGTTCAAGCACCTGCCCGACGGCTGGTCCATGTTCGGCATGGTGCTCATCGCGATCTGCGGCGCGGGTGGCGCCTGGCTCACGGTGCGCGAAAATCGGCGGTTCGCGTGACGCCATGGCCCAGTACTTCGACATCCACCCCGCCAACCCGCAAGTGCGGCTGCTGAAGCAGGCCGCCGCCTTGCTGGACAAGGGCGGCGTGCTGGCCGTGCCCACGGATTCGAGCTACGCCGTCGCGTGCCACCTCGACGACAAGGCCGCGGCCGACCGGCTGCGCGAGATCCGCCGGGTGGACGAGAAGCACCACCTCACGCTGTTGTGCCGCGACCTGAGCGAGCTGGCCAACTACGCGCGCGTGGACAACAAGCAGTACCGTTTGCTCAAGTCGGCGACGCCCGGCCCCTACACCTTCATCCTCGAAGCCACGCGCGAGGTGCCGCGCCGCGTGAGCCACCCGCAGCGCAAGACCATCGGCCTGCGCGTGCCGGACCACGTCGTGCTGCAGGAGCTGATCGCCGTGCATGGCGCGCCGCTGCTCGCCACCACGCTGCTCGACCCGTTCGACATGAAGCCGATCAACGACCCCGAGGAAATCCGCCGGCGCCTGCAGCACCAGCTGGCCGGCGTGATCGGCGCCGGGCCCTGCCCCGATGAGCCGACGACGGTGGTGGACCTCACCCCGATGGGCACGGGTGGCGACGCGGTACTGCTGCGAAAGGGCCGTGGCGACTGGGAGGCATTGGGGCTCTGAGACAATCAGCTGGGTGGACATCAGCAACCTCATACAAACCGTCGCGATCTACGCGATCCCGGTGATCTTCGCGATCACCCTGCACGAGGCCGCGCACGGCTACGTGGCCCGGCACTTCGGCGACAACACCGCCTATGCCGAAGGCCGCATCACGCTCAACCCGATGAAGCACATCGACCCGATCGGCACGATCGCGATGCCGCTGCTGCTTTACTTCGCCACCGCGGGCGCGTTCGTGTTCGGCTACGCCAAGCCCGTGCCTGTCAATTTCAGCCAGCTGCGCCACCCCAAGCGCGACATGATCTGGGTGGCGCTCGCGGGCCCCGCCTCCAACTTCATCCAGGCCATCCTCTGGGCCGTGCTCTACGCGCTGATGGTCGGCTTCGGCATCAACGAGCGCTTCTTCCTCGGCATGGCCAAGGCCGGCATCCTGACCAACCTGGTGATGTGGGCGTTCAACCTCTTCCCGCTGCCGCCGCTGGACGGCGGGCGCGTGCTCGTCGGCCTGCTGCCGCACCGCGCCGCGTACGCGCTCGCGCGCGTGGAGCCGTGGGGCTTCTTCATCGTCATGGGCCTGGTCATCGCGGGCGTGGTGAGCAAGCTGTGGATGCTGCCGCTGATGGAGCTGGGCTATTGGCTCATCAACCTTGTGATGACCCCGTTCAACATGCTGTTCGCCTGAGATGACGACACCGATCCGCTACCTCACCGGCATCACCACCAGCGGCACGCCGCACCTGGGCAACTACGTGGGCGCGATGCGGCCCACCGTGCAGGCCAGCCGCCGCGCGGGCACCGAGAACTTCTACTTCCTCGCGGACTACCACTCGCTGATCAAGTGCGACGACCCGCAGCGCATCCAGCGCAGCACGCTGGAGATCGCGGCGACGTGGCTCGCGGTGGGGCTGGACCCGGACAAGGTGTTCTTCTACCGCCAAAGCGACATCCCCGGCATCCCGGAGCTCACGTGGCTGCTCACCTGCGTGACGGGCAAGGGCCTGCTCAATCGCGCGCATGCGTACAAGGCGGCCGTCGACAAGAACACGGCAGCGGGCACCGACCCCGACGCCGACGTCACCGCGGGCCTGTTCATGTACCCGGTGCTGATGGCCGCCGACATCCTGCTGTTCAAGGCGAACAAGGTGCCCGTGGGCCGCGACCAGGTGCAGCACATCGAGATGGCGCGCGACATGGCGTCCAGCTTCAACCACCTCTACGGCGAGCACCTCGTGCTGCCGGAGGCAGAGGTGGACGACAACGTGGCCCTGCTGCCCGGCCTCGACGGCCGCAAGATGAGCAAGAGCTACGACAACGTCATCGCGCTCTTCGCCCCGCGCGAGCAGATGCGCAAGCAGATCTTCTCGATCGTCACCGACTCGCGCGCGCCGGGCGAGCCGAAGGAGACCGAGGGCTCCGCGCTGTACCAGATCTTCCGCGCGTTCGCTTCGGACGACGAGGCCGCCGCGCTGAAGAAGGCCTTCGCCGACGGCATCGCGTGGAGCGACGCGAAGCAGGCGGTCTTCGAGCGCATCGACCGCGAGCTCGCGCCGATGCGCGAGAAGTACGACCACTACATGGCGCACCCGGGCGAGATCGAGCAGATCCTGCAAGCCGGCGGCGCCAAGGCGCGCGAGCGTGCCACGCCCTACATGGCGCAGCTGCGCGAAGCCGTGGGCCTGCGCAATCTTTCTTCTCAGGCGGGAACCGGGAGGAAGCAAAAAGCCTCCAAGAGCAGTCTCCCCGCCTTCAAGCAGTACCGTGAAGCCGACGGCAAGTTCTATTTCAAGCTCGCCGCCGCCGACGGCAAGGTGCTGCTGCAGAGCAAGGGTTTCGATTCGCCCAAGGAGGCCGGGCAGCTCATCGCCCGCCTGCGCGCCGAGCCATCGGCCGTGGCCGCCGAGCCCATGCTCGAGCCCCTGGACGCGCAAGCCGCCGCCGGCGCCATCTCTGCCTTACAAGAGCTGACGGCGGATCCCAACTAAGGTTTTAGAGTATTTGGTAAGCATGCAAACAGCTGTATCCTCGCCCCCATCTCGTCATACAACCGCGACAACCATGACCCTCTACGTCATCGATGACCACCCCCTCATGCGCGAAGCCGTGGTGATGTTGCTGCGCCGGATGCGCCCGGGTGCCAACGTTGTCGAGCTCGAGCGCATCGGCGGCATCGAGTCGGCCGTGAAGCAGCATGGCAACCCGGACCTGATCACGCTGGACCTGAAGCTGCCCGACACGACCGGCACCTCGGGCGTGATCGAGCTGAAGAAGCGCTTCCCCGACACGCCCCTGGCCGTGCTGTCCGCCTCGCCCGCGTCCGACGCGGAGGAGTCGTGCATCGAAGCCGGCGCCGACATCTACATCGAGAAGTCGTCCGGCGCGCAGGAGATCGGCAACGCGCTGCGCGCGCTGCTCTCGGCCGACGGCCAGTTCGAGGAGCTCGCGCCCACGGACAACAAGCTGTCCAAGCGCCAGAAGCAGCTGATCGTCATGCTGGACCGGGGCCTGTCGAACCGCGAGATCGCCGACGAGCTGGGCATCAGCGAGCACACCGTCAAGGTGCACCTGTGGCGCCTGTTCCGCCGCCTGGGCGTGAAGAGCCGCACGCAGACGATCCACTACGCCCGCGTTCACGGCCTGCTCACCAGCTGAGCCACTGAAGCCACCGCCCGCTCCGTCGCCTGGGCGGGGTCGGTCGGCTCGATCGTCAGCTTGAACACCGTGCCCCGCCCGGGGCGCGAAGCCAGCGTGAGCGGGTGCCCGAGGATCTGGGTGAGCCGCGCCACGATGTAGAGGCCCAGCCCGAAGCCGTCCTCCGTGCCCGCATGCGTGGGCACCTTGTAGAACTCCCGGAAGATCTCGCGCTGGTACACCGGCGCGATGCCCACGCCTGTGTCCCAGATCTCGATGCGCCGGCCGCTGCGCGAGCCGCGCGCGGCCACGAGGATGCCGCCCTTCTGCGTGTACTTCACCGCGTTGGAGATCAGGTTGCCCACGATCCGCTGCAGCAGGATGGGGTCGGACACCACCGTCCCCGGCTGCACGTGCACGCGGAACTGCAGGCCCTTGGCCTCCGCGAGCGGCCGGTACTGCACCTCCAGGTCGTGCAGCAGCTGCTTGAGGTCCACCACCTCGATGTTCAGCTTGATCTTGCCGGAGTCCAGCCGCGCGAGGTCGAAGAGCGAGTCGAACAGCTGGTTCACCGCCTTGGTGGACTCCACGATCTTCGGCGCGAGTTCGTGCACCAGTTCCGGCTCGCTCCCGAGCCAGTCCGCATAGAGCCCCAGCGCGTGCACCGGCTGGCGGATGTCGTGCGCGGCGCTCGCGAGGAAGCGGTTCTTGATCTCCACCGCATCGAGCGCCGCCTGCGTCTGGCGCGTGAGCGACTCGATCAGCTGGTTGTTGCGGAACTGCAGTTCGTAGTTCTTGCGGTGCGTCTCGTGCAGCCGCTTGCCGGCCTGCCGCAGCACCTGCCAGAAGATCAGCAGCAGCGCGATGATCCACCAGTGGTAGGTGGGCCCCTGGAACTGCAGCTCCCCGCCGATGCGCCACCCCATCACCACGAGGCAGGTGACGGCCAGCGTGTTCAGGTAGGCGTACATCGAGCGCAGGTGCGCGGACAGCGCGTTGATCGAGAACATCGCCAGGCCCGCCATCATCAGCCAGCAGATGAACTGGTCCGCCAGCGAGGAGCGGTCGAAATAGAGGACGGTGGTGAGCCCCCACGTGAGCGCGCTGGCGGGGAACATCAGCCGCCACTTCTGGATGAACGCGCGGTGTTCCGCCGCCCCGCGCACCATGACCTCGCGCACGTATTCGCGCATCGACCAGAAGCGCACGGCGGCGGCCCCGAGTGCGAGCAGCACCCACGCGAGCAGCAGACGCAGCGACGCGTCGTCCCACAGCACGCCCGTGAAGAGGGCGATGATCACCAGGCCGATCCACTGCGTGCTGCGCTGGGTGCGCATCAGGCTGCGAACCAGCTCGCCCTCGACCCAGTGCGCCTCCGCCTGCGATGCGATGGACGGAGGCATGTCAGGTTTCATGGCCCGCAGTCTAAACGGGCCCCCTTCGTCACTTCCGACACGGCTATCGGCCTCGTCCTACACGACAGGGCCGCGGCCCAGCACAGACTCTGCCGTTGCGCTGACCCGAATCCGAGGAAACAGGGAACCCGCACCAGGATTGATTTCTTCACCCAACCGCAAGAGGAAAGAATGGATTCGCAAACCACGATCGAGACCAAGCCCGCTACCAAGAAGTCCCTGCGCGGCTTTGCTGCGATGGACCCGCAGCGCCAGCGCGAGATCGCCAGCCTCGGCGGCCGCGCCGCGCACCAGAGCGGCCACGCCCACGAATTCACCAGCGAAGAGGCCCGCGCCGCCGGCAAGAAGCGCCACGCCCGCGCCCAGGCCACGCAGTCCGAAGGCCGCCCGCTGTAAAAAGGCCCGCCTCGGCTGTAGGAAGCGGCGCGCCCGCTTTTCCCCCGGGCGCTGACGCGCCCGCCTCGGGCCCGGCCTCCAGAATGGTCTTGAACCGCTGGAGCGCCGATGCCCCCGAACCCCACCCTCACCACGCTTGCCGAAGCCAGCCGCGCGCTCTGGCTGGCCACGCTGTCGCTGATGACGGCGTTCATGCAGATGCAGGCACCCGCACACCGCTACCTGCTCGCCAGCCGCATCGCGCGCAACCTGCGCATGCTGGGCCAGCAGGAATGCTTCAGCCAGGACTGCCGCGACCGCTTCGCGCGGCTATGCACCCGCTGGGAAGGCCAGGCCCGCCGCTTCAAGCCCGCGTAGGCGCGTAGCCCGCCACCTACACCGCGGCCTGCGCGCGTCCGACAGGAAGCGCGCACTCGCATCGCGCACACTTCTGGAAACACTTTTTCGAGTTTCCATGGCAAGCAAGAACAAATCGACGGAAGGGATGGCCGGCACGTCGACGCGCAGCGTGTGGAAGGGAGCGATCACCTTCGGGCTCGTGCACATCCCGATCGGGCTCTATTCGGCGACGGCCGAGACCGACCTGAACTTCGACTGGCTCGACAAGCGCACCGGCGACCCCGTTGGTTACAAGCGGGTGAACAAGAAGACCGGCCGCGAGATCGACGCCCAGAACATCGTCAAGGGCATCGAGTACCAGAAGGGCGAGTACGTCACGTTGACCAAGGAAGAGATCGCCGAGGCCTACCCGCGCACGACGCAGACCATCGAGATCGAGGCCTTCGTGGACATCGACGAAGTGCCCTTCGTCTACCTCGAAAAGCCGTACTACACCGCGCCCATCAACAAGGGCGAGAAGGTGTACGCGCTGTTGCGCGAGGCACTGGTGCAGACGAAGAAGGCGGGTCTCGCCAAAGTGGTGATCCAGACCAAGCAGCACCTGGCCATCCTCGTGCCGATGGGCCCGGCGCTCGTGCTGAACCTGATGCGCTGGGGCGACGAGATCCGCAGCTGGGAGGGCCTGCCGCTGCCGCAGAAGCCCGCGCTGAAGGAAACCGAGCTGAAGATGGCCAAGCAGCTGGTCAACGAGATGTCGGGCCACTGGAAGGCCGAGGAATACCGCGACTCGTTCCGCGACGCGATCATGAAGCTGGTGGAGACCAAGGCGAAGTCCGGCGAGACGCAGGAGAAGGTGCAGCTCGAGGAGGCACCGCAGGAAGGCGGCGCCGACGTCATCGACCTCACGGAACTGCTCAAGCGCAGCCTGCAAGGCGGCGGGCGCGCGGCGGCGAAGGCACCCGCGAAAGCCGCTTCGAAGGCCGGCGCGAAGAAGGCGGCCCACAAGGCCCCGCAGAAAACCGCGCGCAAGAGCACCGCGCGCAAGGCCGCCTAGGGAGTCACCATGCAGATCTGGTTCTACTTCGGCTTGTGGGTGGCCGCCGCGCTGGTGGTCGTGGCATTCCTGAGCGCCGGCATCGCCCGGCACTTGCGCATGCGCGAAGTGCGCCGGCAGCAGGCCCTGAGGCTGCTCGACGCCCTGGAGCGCTACGGCGCGTGGATGGCCCAGCTGCGCTACACGCCGGTCTTCTTCGGCGAGAGCAACGAAGCGGCCGAAGCGCTGGACGAAGCCTGCCTCATCCGCCACGGCTGGTTCCCCGAGCTGGGCACCGACTTCGCCGAGCTGCTGGGCGTGCACAACCGCTTCATGCACTTCCTCACCACCCAGCACGCGCTGCGGCAGCGCGACCCCGAAGGCTGGCTGGAGACGGAACACGACGCGCGCTTCATGGCGCTGTGGCGGCAGCAGGACTGCATCGTGCAGAACATCCACGACAAGCTCGCCACGCTGGGCAGCGTGAGCAAGGTGGAAGAGGCGATCGCGGGGCCCTCGCCCTACGCGCAAGGGCTCAGAGCGTAAGGCCCGTCATCCCCGCGAAGGCGGGGATCCAAAGCGTTCACTGTTCGGCGAACGCGCGCTCGATCACGAAGTCCCCGGGCGTGGAGGTGTTGCCCTCCTGGAACCCGCGCTCTTCGAGCATGTGCTTCAGGTCGCGCAGCATGCCGGGGCTGCCGCAGATCATCACGCGGTCGTCCTCCGGGTTGATGTCCGGCATGCCCAGGTCCTTGAACAGCTTGCCCTTGGCGATGAGGTCCGTGATGCGGCCCATGTTCTTGTATTGCTCGCGCGTCACCGTGGGGTAGTAGCGCAGCTTGCTCGTCACGAGGTCGCCGAGGAACTCGTGGTTGGGCAGGTGTTCCAGCAGCAGGTCGTGGTACGCCAGTTCGTCCTTCTGCCGCACGCCGTGCACCAGGATGACCTGTTCGAACTTCTCGTAGGTCTCCGGGTCGCGCACGATGCTCATGAAAGGCGCCAGGCCCGTGCCCGTGGACAGCATGTAGAGGTGCTTGCCCGGCTTGAGGTAGTCGATCAGCAGCGTGCCCGTGGGCTTCTTGCCGACGATGATGGTGTCGCCCGGCTGGATGTGCTGCAGCTTCGACGTGAGCGGCCCGTTCGGCACCTTGATCGACAGGAACTCGAGGTGCTCCTCGTAGTTCGCGCTGACGATGGAGTACGCACGCAGCAGCGGCTTGCCGTCGTCCTTGCGCAGGCCGATCATCGTGAAGTGGCCGTTGGAGAAGCGCAGCGCGGGGTCGCGCGTCGTGGTGAACGTGAACAGCTTGTCCGTCCAGTGGTGGACGGACAGGACTTTCTCTTCGAGGAAGGCGCTCATGGCAAGGGCTAATGCTGGTTTGCCCTGATTTTATCGGCAGGGTTATTACTTCCCGTTTGATCCATATCCAACCCCTTGACGGTCGGGGTCACACGCCGAGCGCGTCCACCAGTTGCTTCCAGGTGATGGCGACCTGCTTGGCCGGCACGCGCAGCGCATGGAACGGGATGGGCTCGAACCGGCCCGAGCTCATGGGCCCCACTGCGGGCGCATGGCCTGCCACGCGGTTCGCGAGCAGCCGGCCGAACAGCGCCGAGAGCGCCACGCCGCGGCCGTTGTAGCCCATGCCGTAGTGCACGCGCGCGTCGAGCGAGCCGACGTGCGGCAAGGTGTCGAGCGTCATCGCGACGAGGCCGAACCACTGGTGGCGCACGGCAACGCTCGCCAATTGCGGAAAGATCGCGACCATGTCGCGCCGCAGGCGGTCGTAGATGCGCTGCGAGGCGCGGCTCGATGCGCCGCCGCGGCCACCGAAGAAGAAGCTGCCGTCCCGCAGCACGCGGTAGTAGTTGGTCAAGCGCTTGGCATCCGTGGCGGCTTCGCCGCCGGGCAGCAGGCTCTCGCGCAGGTCCGGGGGCAAAGGCTCCGTCGCGATCACGGCCGATGCCACCGGCACCACGCGCTTTTCGAGCGGCTTGCCCGCGGGCGTGAGGTCGCTGTACGCATTGCTCGCGATCACGAGTTGCTTCGCGCGCACGCGGCCATTCGGCGTGTGCACGACGACACCGTCGCCTTCCACCTGCCAGCGCGTCGCGGGCGTGCCGCAGTGGATACGCACCCCCGCCGCATACAGCGCATTCGCCAGCGTGATGCAGTACTCCAGCGGATGGATCACGCCGCCGCGCGGCTCGTGGTAAGCCGCCGAGTAGAACGCAGTGCCGATCCTGCGCGAAGCTTCCGCCGCATCCAGCATGCGCGGCGCCGTGTCGTGCACGCGTGATGCAAGCCATTCCACGTCGGCGATGAACCTTGCCACGTCGCTGGCGCTGACCACCGGCGTGAGGTGCCCGCTGCGCACGAAGCCGCAGTCCAGCCCGTGCTGCCGCACGATGCGCTCCAGCGAGTCCACCGCGTCGTGCGCGGCGCGGTACATCAGCAGCGCCGTCGCCTCGCCGTACTTGTCTTCGAGCTCCGGGTACGTGAACTTGTAGCGCGGCACCGCGATGCCGCCGTTGCGGCCACTCGCGCCCCAGCCGATGCGGTTGGCCTCGAGCACCACGCAGCGCAGGCCCAGCTCGCACAGGTGGTGCGCGGCGGACAGGCCCGTGAAGCCGGCGCCGATGACCGCAACGTGGGTCTCGATGTCTTCGCGCAGCGCGGCGAAGTCGCAGGCGTGCCGCGACGAGGCCGCCCACCACGAGGCGGGGTAGTCCTGCACCGCTTGCAAGGCTAGTCGAGGTAGCCGATGTTGGCCCGCTTGATCACGGTGCCCATCTTGTCCTTCTCGCGCACCTTCTGCTGCGCGAGGTGCTCGGGCGTCGGGCTGCTCACGCCCATCGCGCCGAGGCCGTTGAACTTGGCCTTCACCTCGGGTTGGTCGATCACCTTGATGATCGCCGCGCTCAGGCGGTCCACCACGGCCTTCGGCGTACCGGCCGGTGCTTCGACGCCCTGCCACACGATGAACTCGAAACCGGGGAAGGTCTCGGCCACGGTGGGGATCTCCGGTGCCGCTTCCACGCGCTTCTGGCTCGTCACCGCCAGCGCCTTGAGCTTGCCGTTCTTCACGTGGCCGAGCGACGCGGGGATGGAGTCGAAGAACACGTCGCATTCGCCCGCCATCAAGCCGACGATCGCGGGCGCGGAACCCTTGTACGGGATCGGCGTCATGTCGATGTCGGCAGCCTGCATGAACAGCGCCGCGGCGAGTTGCGAGCTGCCGCCTGCGCCGTATGTCGCGTAGTTCAGTTTCTTCGGGTTCGCCTTCGCGTACGCGATCAAAGCCGCCACATCCTTGTGCGGCGAATTCGGCGGCGCGACCATGATCGTCGGCGCGGCCGTGATCTGCGAGATCGGCGCGAAGTCCTTGATCGGGTCGTAGGGCAGCTTGCGATACAGGTTGGGCGCGACCACGTGCGTGCTGGTCGTCATCAGCAGCAGCGTGTAGCCGTCGGGCGCGGCCTTGGCGACGTACTCGGTGCCGATGAAGCCATTGGCGCCGGCCTTGTTCTCCACGACGACGGGCTGGCCCAGCTCGGCCTGCAGCTTCTCGCCGACGACGCGCGCGACGATGTCCGTCACGCCCGCCGCGGGCCAGGGCACCACCAGCTTGATCGGCCGGCTCGGGTACTGCTGCGCGAGCGCGAGGCCCGACGCCGAGAGCCCTGCGAGGGCGGTTCCTGCCTGGAGCACGAGACGTCTTTTCATGGGACTGCCTTTCAGAGAGTGGGTGGGCGCTGCCCGACTACGAGGAACCTGATCTTTTCCGCTTGCTCGATATGACTCGATGCCGCGGCCGACGCGGCCTCGGCGTCCCGCCGCGCGATCGCGTCGACGATGGCGAGGTGCTCCGCACCGGCCACCTCGCGGCGCTGCGCATAGGTGTAGGTTTGCACGCCCAGCAGCGCGACCGCGTTCTCGATGCCTTCGAGCGAGCGCTGCAGGAAGGTGTTGCACGACGCGGCGTATATCGCCTGGTGCAACCGGTGGTTGAGCGTGCCGAGGCGCTCGGGCGTGAGGTCGGGGCTCCACTGCTCGCAGATGCTGCGCATCAGGCGGATGTCCGCGGGGCGCGCGTGCAGTGCGGCCTGGCGAGCGGCCACACCTTCGAGTTCGGCCCACGCGGTGTACAGCTCCGTCACCTGCTGCGGCGACAGCGTCGTCACCATCATGCCGTCGGCAGCCGGGTTCACGAGGCCTTGCACTTCGAGGCGCTTGAGCGCTTCGCGGATCGGGGTGCGGCTCACGCCGAGCCATTCTGCGAGCTCGTGCTCGCGTAAGCGCTCGCCCGGGCGCAGCTTGCCTTCGCGGATGGCGTTGGTGATCGTCTCGCACACGATGCCCACGCGCGAGCCCTTGCGCAGCGGGCGGGGCAGTTCCTCGCCGGTCACTTCGCGGCCTCGACGGCGCGCTCCCAGCCGTAGGCTTCGCGGGCCTTCTGCTCGGAGATGTAGCCGTACGCGATGTCGCGTTCGATCAGCTCGCGCGATCGCTCTCGCGGGTCGCCGAGGCCTGCGCCGCCGGGGATTTCGCAGAGCATCGTGCCGCCCGGCGGCACCGAGGCATCGCCACCGCCTGTGGCCACCTTGCCGTTGATGACGAGCCGGCCGTTGGGGCCGTCCGCCCCACCGAGCAGCCCGGGCACCGGGAAGAAATAGCGCCCGCCCCGGAACCCGATGAGGAAGTTGCCGTCGGGGCCGATGTCGCCGTCGAGCACCACCATCTCGAAGCGCTGGCCGAGCCCGCCGCGGAAACGGCCCGCGCCGGCGGAGTCTTCCCACAGCTCGCGGCGTTTCACCAGCGCGGGGATGTCGCTTTCGAGGATCTCCACCGGCGTGTTGCCGATGTTGACCGGGAAGGTCAGGCACGACACGCCATCCTGGCCTGCGCGTGCGCCGAGACCGCCGTTGGCCGCATTCAGCGGCGCGAAGCTCGTGCCGTCGCGCCGCTTGCCGAAGATGTACTGCGCCCACAGCGGCGTGGAGCCCGATGCGGCGACCACGCGGTCCGGGAGCGCCGGTGCCAGTGCACTGAAGATCGTCTCCGGGATGAAGTTGCCGATGCTGGTGCGTGCGAACACCGGCGCCGGGAACTTCGCGTTCACCACGCTGCCCTCTTCCGCCACGATGCGGATCGGCCGCATCGAGCCGTCGTTGCCTTGCACGGGCAGGTTCAGCAGCGCGAGCACGGCGAACATCGAGTAGGCCGCGGTGTAGCGGATCGTGCAGTTCACCGCCGGGCGCACCTGCGGCGAGCTACCCGAGTAGTCCACGGTGAGCTCGTCGCCCTTGACGGTCACCGTCACCTTCAGGCGGATCGCCTGGCCGTCGATCACCTCGATCGGCGCTTCGTGCACGTACTGGCCGTCGGGGATGCGCTCGATCTCCGCGCGTGCCAGTTCCTCGCTGCGGCGGATGATCTCGTCGGCCAGCGGCTGGAAGTCGGCCCAGCCCTGCTCCACGCACAGCTCGCGCAGGCGCTCGCAGCCCACGTGGTTGGCAGCGCACTGCGCGCGCAGGTCGCCGAGCACGGTCTCCGCGAGCCGCACGTTGCTCGCGATGAAGGCGAACACATCCTCGTTGGGCTCGCCGGCCTTGTACAGGCGCGACACCGGGATGCGCAGGCCCTCTTCGTAGTTGTCGCGGCTTTCCGTGGTCGCGCGGCGGCCGCCGATATCGACGTGGTGGGCCGAGCAGGCGTCGAAGCCGATCAACCGTCCTTCATGGAAGGCCGGGGTGACCACGAAGATGTCGTTGTGGTGGCCGCTGCCGTGCCACGGGTCGTTGCCGATCAGCACGTCGCCTTCGCGCAGGGTGTGCGGCGGGATCTTCTCCAGCATGTGCTTGAGCATCGGCGCGAGGCCGCCCGCGATGCCGGGCGTGCTGTCGGTCGAGCGCACGAGCAAACGCGCCTGCGCGTCGAACACGCCGCAGGCGTAGTCGTTCACGTCGCGGATCACGGAGGAGAAGGACGTGCGCACGAGCGCCGCGGCCAGTTCGTCCACCGAGGAGCCGAGGCGCCGCCACAGCATCTCCAGAGTCACCGCATCGATGCGGCCGCCGCCCGTGGCGCGCACCTGCAGGTCGGGCACGCGCACGACGAGGCTGCCGCTCGCGTCGACCGTCATCGTCGCGCCCTTGCCGACGATGGTGGTGGACTCGGGCTCTTCGACGATGGCGGGGCCCTGCACCGTGGCACCGGCCGGCAGCGCGGCGCGGTGATACACCGCGTGCTCGACGAAGGCCTCGCTCACGGGGCACCACGCATCGCGGCGCGCGGCCGCCGCGACGGTGCCGTCCTTCGGCACGGGGGCCGCATCGGCAAAGGTCTTGCCGGGAGCGAACGCGGTCACGCGCAGGCTCATGACCTCCAGCTCCAGCTCGTCGAACACGCGGCCGTAGAGCTTGAGGTAGACCTCGTTGAAGGCTGCGCGCAGGGCCGGCTCGAGTGCCCCCTGCTTCAGCATCTGCGGCGTCACGGGCACGGACACGTCATAGCCCTGCCCCACGTAGCGCACGTCGGCGGAACGCTCGAACCACACCGACTCGGGCTTCGCGCTCTTGGGCAAACCCGCGCGCGCTTCGTCCTGCATCTGCGCGTACACGGGTTCCAGCTGCGCGGCGTCTGCCTTGCGGGCGCGCGTGCGATGCGTGCGGACCGTGTCGTACGACGCGGGCGCGATCAGCATGCCGAACGCGGAAGCCACACCCGCGCGCGGCGGAATCACCACCGTGCGCGCGCCGATGCGCCGCGCGAGGTCGTACGCATGCACCGGCCCCGCGCCGCCGAAGGCGACGATCGCGCAGCTGCTCGGGCTCTCGCCCTTCTCCGCGACGTACACCTTCGCGGCGCTCGCCATGTTCTCGTTCACGAGGCTGTGGATGCCCCATGCGGCCTTCTCGGTGCTCAGCCCCAGCGGGATGCCCAGCTCGATCTCGATGGCGGCCGCGGCCTTCTCGCGGTCCAGCGGCATGCGGCCGCCGAGGAAGTACGAGGGATTGAGGTAGCCGAGCACGAGGTCCGCGTCGGACACCGTGGGCTCCGTGCCGCCCTGTCCGTAGCTCACCGGCCCCGGCATCGCGGACGCGCTCTCGGGGCCCACTTCCATCGTGCCCTTGGCGCTCACCTTCGCGATGCTGCCGCCGCCCGCGCCGATCTCCATCAGGTCCACGACGGGCACGCGCACCGGGATGCCGCTGCCGCGCTTGAAGCGGTGCACGCGGTCCACTTCCAGCTCGTTCACGCGGCCCACGCGGCCTTGCATCACGAGGCACATCTTGGCGGTGGTGCCGCCCATGTCGAAGGCGAGCACCTTGTCGAAGCCGGCGAGCCGCGCGTAGTGCGCCGCACCGATCATCCCGGCCGCCGGGCCCGACTCGATGATCTGCACCGGGAATTGCCGCGCCATCGCGGCCGAGTTGAGGCCACCGCTCGATTGCATCAGCAGGAACTCGCCGCCGAAGCCCACGTCGTGCAGGCGGCCGTCGAGCCGCTGCAGGTAGCGGTCCACCACCGGCTTCGCGTACGCATTGATCACCGTCGTCGTCGTGCGCTCGTATTCCTTCAGCTCGCGCAGCACCTGGTGCGACAGCGTCACCGGGATGTCCGGCGCCACGCGCGCCGCGATCTCACCCACGCGCACTTCATGCGCCGGGTTCGCGAAGGAGTTGAGCAGGCACACGGCAATCGATTGCACGCCGCCGTCGACGAGCTTCTTCACGGCCGCTTCCACCGTGGCCTCGTCCAGGGGCGTGAGCACGCGGCCCGACGTGTGCACGCGCTCGTCGACTTCGGTGCGCAGCGGCCGCGTCACCAGCGGCTCGGGGAAGCGGATCTGCAGGTCGTTGCCGTCGTAGCGCTTCTCGCGGCCGATCTCCAGCACGTCGCGAAAGCCCCGCGTTGTGATGAGGCCGGTGCGCGCGCCCTTGCGCTCGATCACCGCGTTGATGACGAGCGTGGTGCCGTGCACCAGCATCGCCGCTTCGCGCACCGTGCCCGGCGCCATCGCGTCCAGGCTGCGCAGCCCGGTCTCGATGGCGCGCGACGGATCGTCCGGCGTGGTGAGGACTTTCTCGACGTGGGCCGTGCCCGTGGTTTCGTCGATGAGCAGGAGGTCGGTGAAGGTGCCGCCGATGTCGCAGCCGATGCCGATGGTCAATTCAGTCTCCGGTGACGTTCGGCCCATCGTAGGTTTGCATGCAGCTGCATGCAAAGCTGGTGTTTCCACCCGCTCCAAAAGCGCTAACGCGAGTTGCTTACTCCAGCTTGATGTGGGCCGCCTGCGCGACGCGCTTGTAGAGGTCCACTTCCTTCTGGAAGAACTGCGAGAACTCGGCCGGCGTGCTGGCCACCACTTCCGCGCCGCTGTCCGCCATGCGCTTGATGAAAGCCTCGCGCTTGCCGACCGTGGCCACCGCCTTGTGGATGTACTCGACCACCGAGTCGGGCGTGCCAGCCGGCGCGAAGAGGCCGAGCCATGCCACCACTTCGAAGCCACGCACGCCCTGCTCCTGCGCGGTGGGAATGTCCGGCGCCGCATCGGCGCGCTTGTTGCCCGTCACCGCGAGGATGCGCACCGTGCCCTGCCGCCAGTGCGGCAGCAGCGTGAACAGGTCGACGAAGATCAAGGGCACGCGGCCCGCGATCACGTCCTGCAGCGCAGGGCCGCCGCCCTTGTAGGGCACGTGGATGAGCTTGGTGCCGGTGATCTGCTGGAACAGTTCGCCCGCGAAGTGCGTCTGGCCGCCGTGGCCCGTCGACGCGAAAGAGATCGTGCCCGGCTTGGCCTTCGCCATCTCGATCAGCTGCGGCAGCGACTTGATGTCCGACTTGGCATCGACACCGATCGCCGAAGGAAAGCGGTTGAGCTGCGTGATCGGCTTGAACGACTTGACGGGGTCGAACGACAGGTTCGGGTACAGCGCCGCGCTCGTCGCGTAGCTGCCCGTGCCCATGAACAGCGTGTAGCCGTCGGCCGGCGCGGATGCCACGGCCGCGGCGCCGATGGTGCTGCCCGCGCCGGGGCGGTTCTCGACCACGAACGTCTGCCCCGTCACTTCCTGCAGGTGCTGTGCGAGCAAACGCGTGCCCGCGTCCGTGCTCGCGCCGGGCGCGAGGCCCAGGATGATCTTCACGGGGCGGTTCGGATAGGCCTGCGCACGGGCGGGCAGGCCCAGCGTGGCGGCCGCGGCAGCGGCGGTGGCGGCGAGGAGGGTTCGGCGATGCATCTTTTTTCTTTCTAGTGCTGCGGGGTTTCGGTGGGCATCGTGGCCTGCATGGAGGGCCGCTGGATGAAGCGCTCGAACCATTGCGTCAATTTCGGCTTGCCACTGCGCCAGTCTTCCTTGAAGCGGAAGTCGTGGTAGCTCAGCGCGCAGGCCAGCGTGATCTGCGCGAGGTCGACGTCGGCGGTGAACGCATCCGTCATCTGCTCCAGGGCGTCATAGCAGCGGTGCTCGCGATCATGCATCTTGCGGATGAAATCTTCGGAGCGCACGGGCGGCTGGCGCAGCAGCTCCGCGCGGCGGCTGATCTGCGCCTCCAGCGCGCCGCTCGTGATGGAGATGACCGACATCAGCTCCCAGCGCTTGCGGCCCGACTGCGGCAGCAGCCGGTAGCCGCCCAGCTCCGCATTGAGGTAGTCGCAGATCGCGTGCGACTCCACGAGCCGGATGCCATCGTCGGTCACGAGTGCGGGGATGCGCGCGACCGGCGTGGCCGCGGCGAACTCGGGCGCGTACTCGGTGGTCTGCGTCGCCCAGGTGTGCGGCCACTTGGTGGGGATGCGCTCGACGCGGTTGTCGAGCCCCAGCTCGCTGATGGAGACGACACAGCGCCGGACCCAGGGCGATGCCGGTGTGGTGAACAGTTTCATGAAGCGTCCTTGGTGTGTTCGATTCGGTAGAAGCGGCGGGCGTTGCCGGCAAACAATGCCTCTCGTTCATGAGGCGACAGGTCGGCAAAGGCCTCGGCATAGCTGAGCCACACGCGGTCGTAGGTCGCGTGGATGCGGTCGACGGGGAAATTGCTTGCCAGCATGCAGCGCGCCACGCCGAAGAGGTCGAGACAGCAGCCTCCGAAGTCTCGCACGGTGCCCACGTCCCAGTCGGGAGCCCACAGGCCGAAGCCCGAGATCTTCACGGCCACGTTCGGCAGCGCGGCGAGCGATTGCAGGTTGCGCCGCCACAGCGCGAGGTACTCCGCCTCGGTGGACAGCGGCATGCCGCAATGCGTGAGGATGAACTGCACGCCCGGGTGCGCTCGCACGAGCGCGGCCACACCCTCGCCCTGCTCCTGGAAGAACTGCAGGTCGAACGAGAGGCCGAAGCGCTGCACCAAGCCGAAGTTGCGCTGGAACGCCGGGTCTTCGAGCGGGTCGTAGCGCGGTGAGGTGTGCAGCCGCCGGTGCAACGCCTGGCGGATGCCGCGCGTGTTGCGGAAGGCGAAGTGCGCTTCCAGCACCTTCTGCGCATCGGGCGCGGCGAGGTCGGCGTTGGCGACGATCGCCTGCGGCGTGCCATGCGACGCGGGATCGTCCGCCACCGACTGCAGCCACGCCGTTTCGCGCACGTGGTCTTTCGGGTCATGCTCGGCCTGGATGTGGACCGCGGCGACGCGCTCCATCGCCGGCGCGAGCGTTCGGGCGTCCGCGTCGAAGTCCTGCACGAGGTAATTGCGGCGCAGCGACGAGAAGTCCTTCACCACCGACGGCCGGTCGCCATCCGAGAGCCAGGGGTAATAGTTCTTCCCAAGGTCCCACAGGTGGAAGTGGGCATCGACGAACTGCGTCGCGGGTACCGTCATTGCGGTTCGATCTTCGCAACCTTCGCGTAGTTCGCCCAGTTCTCGATTTCCCTTGCGAGGAAAGAACGATAGTCGTCGGGCGAGTAGTCGCGCAACGTCAGCCCGAGTGTCTCCAGCCGCGTGCGGATGGCGGGTGTTGCGAGCGCATCGCGCATCGCGCGATTGACCTTCGTGACGACAGGGGCAGGCGTCCCGGCCGGCGCGTACAACGCGAGGAAGGCCATGATCTCGTAGCCGGGGTACAGCTCGGCCACGGCGGGAACGTTGGGCAGGCGCGGGTTGCGCTTCGCCTCCGACACCGCGATGGGCCGCACCTTGCCGGACTCGATGTGCGAGGCGGCCGCGACGTAGTCGACGAACATCAGCTGGATCTGCCCGCCGATGAGGTCGGTGATCGCATTGGCGATCGTCTTGTACGCCACGCCCTCGATCGGCAGCTGGCCCACCGCCTTGAGCATCTCGCCCGGCACCTGCGACGAGGTGTTGAAGTGGCCGAAGAACACCTTGCCCGGGTTGGCCTTGCTGTACGCGACGAGGTCCTTGAGCGACTGGATCGGGCTGTTCGCCGGCACCAGAAGGGCGGAGCCGAGCACGCCGAAGAGGCCGATGTGCTCGAAGTCCTTCAGCGGGTCGTAGGGCAGCTTCTTGAACAGGTACGGCGCCGCTGCATGCGTGGAGCCCGACGCGATGCCCAGCGTGTAGCCGTCGTTCGGCTGCTTCCACAAATACTCGGTGGCGATGAGGCCGTTCGCGCCGGCCTTGTTCTCGACCACCACGTTGGCCTTCCAGCTGTCCTCGAGGTACTTGCCGAACAGGCGCGCCGTGATGTCGCCCGAGCCGCCCGCGCCTGCGGGCACGACGATGCGGATCGGCCGCGAGGGGTACGCAGCCTGCGCGAATGAGGGCGCGGCCAGTGCCGCACCGGCGGCGGCAATGGCGGTGCGTCGGTTGATCATGGCGATGTCTCCTTCACTTCTCTTCTCTCAGCGGATGGTGAACGGGTTGCCCGTCGGCGCCCCGGTGTTGATCCACACGCTCTTGGTCTGCAGGTAGCCCTCGATGGCCGAGATGCCGTTCTCGCGGCCCAGCCCCGAATCCTTGTAGCCGCCGAACGGCGACATGTAGCTCACCGCGCGGTAGGTGTTGACCCAGACCGTGCCCGCCTGGATGCGCTCGGACATGCGGAAGGCGCGGCCCAGGTCGCGCGTCCACACGCCCGCGCCGAGGCCGTAGGCGGTGTCGTTCGCGATGCGCACCGCATCTTCTTCGTCCTCGAAGCGGATGATCGAGAGCACCGGCCCGAACACCTCCTCGCGCGCGATGCGCATGTCGTTGCGCACGTCCGCGAAGATCGTGGGCTGCACGAACCAGCCGTCGCCGCACGTGGCGGGGCCGCCCCCGAGCACCAGCCGGGCACCTTCGCCGCGTGCGATGTCGATGTAGCGCAGGACCTTGTCGTATTGCGGACGCGTGGTGACAGGGCCCACCTGCGTGTCGGGCTGCATCGGGTCGCCCATGCGCGCCGTCGATGCCAGTGCCACCAGCTTGTCGACGAAGGCATCGTGGATGGACGACTGCAGCAGCAGCCGCGAGCCCGCGATGCACGTCTGGCCCGTCGCGGCGAAGATGCCGGAGACGGCACCATTCACCGCGTCGTCGAGGTTGGCGTCGTCGAACACGATGTTCGGCGACTTGCCGCCGAGCTCCAGGCTCACGTGCTTGATGTTGCGCGCGGCGCTCGCTGCGATCGCACGGCCCGTGACATCCGAGCCGGTGAAGGTGATCTTGCGCACGAGCGGGTGCTCCACAAGCGCCGAGCCCACCTCCGCACCGAAGCCCGTGACCACGTTGAACACGCCCGGCGGAAAGCCCGCCTCCTGGAACAGCGCCGCCAGTTCGAGCGAGGAAGCAGACGTGAACTCCGAAGGCTTGAGCACCACGGTGCAACCCGCCGCCAGCGCCGGCGCGATCTTCCAGCCGGCCAGCAGCAACGGCGAGTTCCACGGCGTGATCGCGGCCACCACGCCCAGCGGCTCGCGCCGGGTGAAATTGAAGAAGCCTTTCTTGTCGAGCGGCACCACGGTGCCCTCGACCTTGTCCGCGAGCCCGCCGAAGTAATAGAACCACTGCGGCAGGTAGTTGAGCTGCGCACCCATCTCCGCCAGCAGCTTGCCGTTGTCACGCACTTCGATGGCGGCGAGCTTCGCCGCGTCGCGCGCGATGAGGTCGCCCAGCTTGCGCAACAACGCGCCGCGCGCACTCGGCGTGAGCTGCGCCCACTCGCCGGAGGTGAAGGCGCGATGCGCCGCCTGCACGGCCCTGTCCACATCCGCCGCGCCGCCGCGCGGGATCTCCGCCCAGGCGGTGCCGCGGAACGGGTCAAAGCTCTCGAAGGTGCGGCCGTCCGCCGCGTCGCAAAACTCGCCACCGATGAACTGGCGAAAGCGGTGCATGGTGCTGCTCCTCAAAGCGGCGCGAGGCCGAGGTGCTCGCGCACGCGGTTCTTCAGGTACACGCCGTCGCGCGGCGGCAGCGCGCGCGGCAGTTCGTCGGCGGCGACGATCACCTGCGCGAGCGCGAGCCCGGCCTTCGCATTGACGCGCCGTGCGATGGCCTGCACGCCGTCCATTTCGCGCACGACCACCGCATCCTCGATGCCGCAGCCCTTGGCCACCGCCACCAGGTTCAGGCCGAGGCTGCTGTGGCTGCGCTGCATGCCGGTCTCGCCGAAGTGGCCGTTGTCCAGCACGACGACGGTGAGGTTGTCCGGGCGCTGGACGGCCGCAGTGGCGAGTGCGCCGAGCCCCATGAGTTGCTCGCCGTCGCCGGTGATGGCGATGACGGGCCGCGAGGGTTTCGCCAGCGCGAGCCCGAGGGCAACGGCAGCCGCACCACCCATCGCACCCCACAGGTAGAAATTGCCCGGCCGGTCGCCGGCAGCGAACGCGTCGTAGGACGGCGAGCCCAGGCCAGTGACGACCAAGGCGTCAGGGCATTGCGCCACGAGGGCGGCCACGAAGGCACGGCGGTCGATGCTCATCACTTCACCCATTTCTTGCGCCCGATCAGGCTTTGCGACAGCAGCACGGCGACGCGCTCGCCGGCCTCGAATGCGCTCGCGAGCGCGGCGCCGACGACGTCGGCCACTTCCTCGGGGCGCGACGCACGGTGCACCGTGATGCCCATCTGCTCCATCACGGCTTGCGTCGCGCGGCCCATCGGGCCCTGCCACGGGTTGAACTCGGCGTATTCGCCGCGCATCGTCACGAGCGTGCAGAACGGGAAGCGGCAGCTCTCCAGCAGCGAGAACATGTTGACGCAGTTGCCCACGCCGCTGCTTTGCATCAGCAGCACGGCGCGCTGCCCGCCCAGCCAGGCCCCGGCGGAGACGGCCACGCCCTCTTCCTCGGTGGTGAGCACGATGTCGCGGATGTCGCTGTCGGCCTGCACGCGGCGGATCACGTGCGCATGGCCCGCGTCGGGCACGTAGGCCACCTGCCGCACGCCGGCGGCCTTGAGCTGCAGGTAGATCTGTTCCTGCCAGGTGTTGTCGGTCGTCATGGGTCTATTAAAATTTGATCTACTGCCTCTAGGCAAATAACATTTTTTGCTGGTCCCCATCAGCGGACGGAATGCCATGGATTTGAAGCAACTGCGCGCGCTGCTCACCGTCTCGGAGACGCGCAGCGTCACGCGCGCCGCGGCCGTGCTGCACCTGGTGCAGCCGGCGGTGTCGCGGCAGCTGCGCCTGCTGGAAGAGGAGATGGGCGCGCCACTCTTCACGCGCGAGCGCAACGGCATGGAGCTCACCGACGCCGGCAAGCTGCTGGCCGAGCACGCGCGGCGCGCGCTGCGCGAGCTGGACCAGGCGCGCGGCGAGATCCAGTCGGCGTCCGTCGCCGTCTCGGGTGTCGTCAACCTGGGCCTGCTGCCGAGCACCTGCGACCTGATCGCCGGGCCCATCGCGGCCGGCGTGAAGAACAAGTACCCCGGCGTGAAGCTGCGCGTCATCACCGGCTATGCCGGGCACCTGCAGCAATGGCTGCTGGCCGGCGACCTCGACGCCGCCCTGCTCTACGACCGCGAGCCGACACCGACGCTCGCGATCGAGCCCTTGCTCGACGAGTCGCTCTACATCGTCGGCCTGCCGGTCAGCGGGCTCGCGCTGCGCAAGCCGCGCCGGCTGTCCTTCCTCACCGGCAAGCCCGTCATCCTGCCGAGCGCCCCCCACGGCATCCGGGCGCTGGTGGAGCACGAATGCGCGGTGCAGAAGGTCACGCTCGATGTCGTCGCCGAAGCGGATGCGATGAACCTGCAGAAGACCTTCGTGCAGCACGGCCTGGGCTACACCGTGCTGCCGGGCGCGGCCATCCTTGACGACGTCGCGCGCGGCGTGCTCGCTGCCGCGCCCATGAACCCCGCGCTGCGGCGGCGCGTGGTGTCGGCCTGGCCCGCGCAGAAGCGCATCACGCGCGCCACGCAATGCGTGCTCGACGAAATGCGCGTCGCGGTGAACGAGTGCGTGACGAAAGGCCGCTGGGCCGGCGCGAACCTGATCGCGCGGCGCTAGGAGCCTAGCGCGGCGGCTCGAACGATCCGTTGAGCATCGCCGGCCCCGCCAGGATCGTGCGCACGACGTCGACCTGGCGCTTCGCGCCCACCTTGGCCGTCACCGACTTCATCTGCGTCTTGACGGTGTTCATGCTCACGTTGCGCTCGGCGGCGAACGCCTTGAGCGACTTGCCGTTGACCAGCGCTTCGGCCAGTGCCGCCTCCGCCGGCGACAGCTGGTAGACCCGGCGCAGCGCGTCGGCGAGCACGGCCGGCGTGCCGGCGTTCTCGGTGACGAACAACGCGGCCGCGGCGCCCATCGGGAACGGCGAGTTGTCGACAGCCGCGGCAGGCGCGACCAGCACCTGCACTTCGCCCTCCCTGGAGGGAAGCTTCATCAGCGTTCCGGGGCTCCTGGCGCCGCTGGTGCCCGGTTCGCATGCGCGACGGATGGCAGCAGCGAGTTTGAGCGACAGCTCGTGCGTGCACGCACGCAGCTCGCCGTTGCCCGCGACCGCAATGCTGCCGGTGCGCCGCGAGACCTCGCGCGCAGCGCCGTTCCAGTGCAGCAGGCGCCCGCTCGCCGCCACGAAGATCACACCCTGCGGCAGCAGTTCCAGTGCCGCCAGCGCCGACTGGGAGAGCTGGCCGAGCCGGTGGATGCGGCGGTGGACCGCGACGGCGGTGCGCACGTGCGGCATCAGCAAGCGCGCGAGCTGCAACTCGGCTTCGCCGAACTGGCCCGCCCGCTCGGGGCGCAGGAAACTCAGCTTGATGGCGCGCGAGTCTTCCTTCTCCACCACCGAGCCGAGCGCGTAGAACAGGTCCTGCCCGCGCAGCCAGTCGCCGTAGAACTCCGTGCGCTTGAGCATGGAGTCGGGGTACAGCTGCGAGGACAGCACCGCGGAGCCGGCCGGCAGCGTGTCCTCGTTCGCGGTCCAGACGTTCGTCATGCTGTAGTGCGCGGCGTAGGAGACGAGCGCCGGCTCGTCGATGCCGCAGAACGCCGCGATGTTCGTCGCCGTCGTCTCCAGGTTCGCGCTGCTGTCGGCGAAGTCGTGCGAGTGGATCGTGCCCGCGGTCGCGTCCACCGCGCGGCCGATGTCCTCGAGGACGCCGGGCCAGAGCGAGGCGTCGAGTGCGGCGCAGTGGATGCGCTCGATGAGGCCGAGGAGAACTCCCGTTTCGTCGTACTGCATGCAGGCCAATGTGCCAGCATTGCGCGCGCGGTGAAACAGGGGCATGTGCGTTTACGCACATGTTCCGCGCACATCACCCCGTCAGGTGATGTCGCGCCACGCCGCCGGTCGATAAGGTCCACCGATCACGGAGGACGCCATGACCCATCCACGCATCTCCCGCGCCTTCTGCGCCTTGTTGCTCGCCGCATGCACGATGCCGGTGCTGGCGGGCCCCGACGGGCAGTTCGACGACGCACTGGCCAGCTACCGCGCCGCGCGCTATTCGGAGGCATTCGGCCGCATGATGGCGCTCGCGAACCGCGGCGATGCGGACGCCGCGCGCATCGTGCTCTTCATGCACCAGTACGGCCCGATGCTCTACGGCAGCTACTGGGACCTGAACCCGCAGGAGGTGGACAGCTTCCGCGAAGTGGCGATGCTCGCTTCGAACCGCCGCGCGCCGGTGTTCGTGCCGTACGGGCAGGCTCGCAAGCCGGCGGCGGTGAAGGCGGTGCGCGCTTCGCCCGGCAGCGTCAAGTAGCAGGTTTCGCGCTTCTTCGGTGGATGGGCAGGCCGGGCGCCTCGAGGTCGGCATAGAGCACGTCCCCGTGCGTCGAGTCGGTGACGAAAAGGCGCGTGTTGCCCGGACCGCCGAAAGCGACGTTGGTGGTCGACGCACCTTCCGGTCCGCGCAGCACCCACACCGGCTCGGCGCGGGCATTGAGCACCCAGACATAACCGAGGCCCGGGTTCGCGACGACGAGCCGGCCCTGCGAATCGGCCGCAAGCCCGTCGGGGCCGCTGGGCCCGCAGGACGTGAAGAACTGGCCCACCTTGGCCACGCTGCCATCCGGCAGCAGCGGCACGCGCCACACGCAGTTGCCGCGCGTCACGGCGAGGTAGAGCACCGTCTCGTCCGGCGAGAGGCACACGCCATTGGGGCTCGGCACGTTGTCCAGCAGCAGGTCGAGCTGGCCACTCGGGCGCAGCCGGTAGACGCGGCCCGTCGGGTCGTGCAACCCCGTCTGCCCCTGGTCGGTGAAATAGAGGTTGCCCGCGCTGTCGAACACCAGGTCGTTCACGCCGCGAAAGCGCTCCGAGTTGCGCCGCTCCAGGAAACCCCGCACCTGGCCGCTCGCGACGTCCAGCTGCATGAGGCCGTTCTTGTAGTCGGTGATGAGCAGCGTGGCGTCGTCCAGGAACTTCATGCCGTTGGGCTCGCCGTCGTACTCGGCCACCAGCGTCCATTCACCCGCGGCGTCGATGCGGAAGATGCGGCCGAACGGGATGTCCGTCACGTAGAGGTTGCCGTGCCGGTCGAACACCGGCCCCTCGAGGAAAGAGTCGGTGGGCCGGCCCGCGCGGTTCGCGTCGGCCCACACGCTCTTCGTGCGGGTGCGGAAGCGCTCGGGCATCGTGGTGAAGCGCGCGAGCTCGCGCACTTGCGGTGGGTTTAGGAAGTACATGGCGGGCCTTTTACTCGAAGCCGTACAGGCGCTGCGGATTGTCGACGAGCACGCGGCGCAGCGTGTCCGCGTTACCGCACCACGCGAGCAGCACGTCGACGAGGTCATCGTCGTTGACGGAACCGGCCGGCTCCGTCGTGTGCGGCCAGTCGCTGCCCCACACCACCTGCTCGGGTGCATGGCGCACCAGCGCTTGGCCGATGGGGACCATGTCGCCGTAGCGCGGCGCCCCCTCGCGCGAGCGCATGTACGCGCCCGAGAGCTTGACCCAGGTGTTGCCGCCGCCCAGCAGGCGTTGCAGGAGCTTGAAGGCCGGCCCTTGCGTGCCTTCCGCGGGATCGACGCGCCCGATGTGGTCGATGACCAGCGGCACCGGCAGCGACGCAAGCAACGGCTCCATCGCCAGCAGCTGCTCCGGGTGCGCGAACACCTGGATGTGCCAGCCGAGCGGCGCCACCTTGTGCGCCAGTGTCTCCAGCATCCGCGGCGCGGTCTCGCCCCAGGATTGCGGCGAGACGAAGTTGACGCGCAGGCCGCAGACGCGCTGCGATGCGAGGCGCGCCAGCTCCTCCTGCGAGACATCGGCATCGACCACCGCGACACCGCGCGCGCTGTCGCCCAGTTGCGCGAGCGCGTCGAGCGTGCATGCGTTGTCCACCCCGTAGGTGGACGGCGTGACCACCACGCAACGACCGGTGCCGTTGCGGGCCTGCAGCTGCCGGTACGCCGCGACATCCGCGTGCGGCGGCTTGCGCGGCCAGTGCGGCGACGGCGCGAAGCGCGCGTCGAAGATGTGCATGTGCGCGTCGCACGCGCGCTCAGGCAGCGGGCGCATCGGCTCGAATCAGTCCAGCTTGATGTTGCCCTTGCGCACCACCTCGCCCCACTTCGCGTCTTCCTTCTTCAGGTAGTCGGCGAACTGCGCGGGCGTGGAGCCGATGGGTTGCGCGCCGAGGTCGGTGAAGCGCTTCTTCACTTCCTCGTCGTGCAAGGCTTCCGCCACGGCCTTCTGCAGCTTCGTGGCGATGTCCGCCGGCGTGCCGGTGGGCACGAAGATGCCGTTCCACTCGTACACCTCGTAGCCGGGGATGGCCGCTTCGGCCACCGTCGGCACGTTGGGCAGCTTGTCCAGGCGCTTGGGCGAGGAGATCGCCAGCGCGCGCAGCTTGCCGGAGTTCACGAGCGGCGACGACGCCGCGACCGTGCTGAACATGAAGTCCACCTGGCCGCCCATCACGTCGGTGATCGCCGGGCCGCCGCTCTTGTAGGGCACGTGCACCATGTCCAGGCCCAGCTTCTGGCGGAACAGCTCGGCCGCGAGCCGTTGCACGGTGCCGCTGCCGCCGGAGGCGAAGTTCACCTTGCCCGGTTGCGCCTTGGCCTTCGCGATGAGGTCCTTGATGTCCTTGAACGGCGAGTCCGCCTTCACGATCACGATGTTCGGCGCGAGCGAGACGAGCGACAGCGGCTGCAAGGCCGTGGGCTGGAAAGGCATCGTCGCGAACAGGTGCGGGTTGATCGAGTACGGCGTCGCGTCGTACAGCATCGTGTAGCCGTCCGGTTGCGCCTTGGCGGCAAACGCCGCGCCGATGGTGCCGCTGGCACCCCCCTTGTTGTCGACGACGACGGTCGTGCCCAGCTTCGTGCCGATCTTCGCGGCGAGCACGCGGGCCAGCGCATCGGCGGAGCCGCCGGGCGCGTACGGCACCACCAGCGTGATGGGGCGCTCGGGCCATGCCGCGTGGGCGAACGATGCCGCAGCCAGCGCGCAGGCGGCCACGAATGTACGGCGGGACAGGTTCAGGAAGTTCATGGGAGTCGCTCAATCGAGCTTGAGGTTGAGTTCTTTCGCGAGCTGGCTGTTCGCCTGCACTTCGCGCTGCAACTGGTTGGAGAACGCCGCGGCGCAAACGTTCTGCGCATTGAGCCCCAGCCCGCCGAGTTTCTCGACGGTTGCCGGTGATTGCGTGAAGCCGCGCGCGGCCTTCTCCAGCGCCTCCAGCACGCCCGGCGGCGTACCGGCTGGCGCGAGCAGGCCGTACCACGCGTCGTCGCGGAATCCCTTGACGCCGGCTTCCTCGAAGGTCGGCACGCTGGGCAGCAGCGGCGAACGCTGCGCCGACGCCACCGCGAGGGCCGTGAGCTTGCCGGACTGCACGTGCGTCAGCACGGAGCCGAGCGTGGCGAAGGAGCTGTCCAGCTGGCCGCCGAGCAGGTCCGTCACGGCGGGGGCAGCCCCCTTGTAGGGGATGTGGTTCATCGACGTGCGCGTGAGCCGCGCGAAGCGTTCACCCGCGAAGTGGCCCGAGCTGCCGGGGCCAGGCGAACCGAACGTGCGCTTGCCGGGCGCGGCCTGCACCGCCTGCACGAAACCGGCGAGGTTCGTCACCTTCATCGCCGGGCCGACGACGAGCACCGTCGGGCTTTCTGCCAGCGTGCACACGGGCGTGAACGAGCGCACGGCGTCGAACTTGACGCGTGCGCTGTACAGCGCCGGGATCATCGTGTGGTTGGTGGCGCCCAGCAACAGCGTGTAGCCGTCGGGCGCGGAGCTCGCCACCACCTCGGCGGCGAGCACGGTGTTGGCGCCGGGCTTGTTCTCCACGATGACCGGCTGGCCGAGCGCGCGCGAGGCGTGCTCGGCGAAGGCGCGGGCAACCACGTCGGTCGGGCCGCCGGCGGCAAAGCCGACCACGATGCGAATCGTTTTGGCGGGCCAGGCCTGCGCGAGCGCGCCTTGCGCGGCCAAGGCCAGGGCACCGAGGGACACCACGACGGCGGCGCGCCTGGTGAATGAGGTGAGCCGGTTCGTCATGGCGAATCTCCTGTCAGCGCGCGGTGGCTGCAACCTTCTCGAGCACGGCCAGCACATTCTGCGCGGCGCCGACGCCCATGTTGACGTACGCATCGCCGGTCACGCCGCCGATGTGCGGGCTGAGGACGATGTTCGCCTCGCCATGGAAAGGATGCGGCGCCGCCATCGGCTCCACCGCGAAGCTGTCGAGCCCCGCCGCGAAGACCTGGCCCGAACGCAGGGCCTGCAGCAGCGCGGCCTCGTCGATCAAGCCGCCACGTGCGGTGTTGACGATGATCACGCCGCGCTTGCACGCGGCCAGCGTCTTCTCGTTCACCATCTCGCGGTTCTCCGGCGTGAGCGGGCAGTGCAGCGAGATCGCGTCCGACTCGCGCCAGATCGTGTCGAGGTCCACCACGCGGATGTACGACGGCAGGTCCTTCGCGAACGGGTCGAAGCCGATCACCTTCATGCCCATCGCATCGCACATGCGCGCGAAGCGCTGGCCGATGGCGCCGAGGCCCACGAGGCCGATGGTGCGGCCGTGGAGCTCCACGCTCTTGTGCGTGGCCTTGTCCCAGTGCCCGGCGTGCATGCGCTTGTCCAGCTGCACGACGGACTTGGCGCAGGCGAGCAGCAGCGCGAGCGCCTGCTCCGCGACTGCCGCCGCATTCGCGCCGACCGCCGCACGCACCTCGATGCCACGCGCCTTGGCGGCCTCCTTGTCGATGGTGTCGGTGCCGCTGCCGTGCTTGGAGATCACGCGCAGCGAAGGCGCGGCGTCCATCACGGAGCCCGGGACCTTGCCGTAGCGCACGATCATGCCGACCGGGTCGTGCTGCTTGCACAGCGCGATGAGGTCTGCCTCCTGCGGCGTCTTGCCGGCGTAGACGACCTCGAAGTCCTTGAGGAGCTCCAGCGCCTGGGATGCGAGGTCCGCGCCCGTGACGACGATCGTGCGCCTGGCGCTCACAGCTTCTCGCCTTCCTTGAGCACGCCCGCGGCACGCAGCGCGGCGTCGAGCCACTTGGCGGCGGTGTCGCCCTTCTTGATGGCGGCGATGCGCGAGGTCTCGTCCTCGACCTTCTTGCGGGCCAGCGGCAGCAGGGCCGCGGCGCGCTCGCGCTCGACGACCATCACGCCGTCGGCATCGGCGACGATCAGGTCGCCCGAGCACACGTTCACGCCACCGCAGGTGATCGGGTGGCCGATGCGGCCCGGCACGAACTTCGTCGGGCCGTTGGGGTTGGTGCCGGCGGCGAAGACGGGGTAGTCCATCTCGTCGATCTCGAGGCTGTCGCGCACGGCGCCGTCGATGATCACGCCGGCCAGGCCCAGCTGCTTGCACGCCGTCATCATGATGGTGCCCATCAGCGCGGACGTGAGGTCGCCCTTGCCGTCGATGACGAGCACGTCACCGGGCTTGGCCAGCGAGATCGCGGCGTGGATCATCAGGTTGTCGCCCGGGCGCACTTCCACGGTGAGCGCGGAGCCGGCGATCTTCATGCGCGGGCGCAGGGCGGCGATGCGGCCATGCATGGCGCCGCGGCGGCCGTTGACGTCGGCCAGGATGGCGGCCTGGTACTCGGCGGCCTGCTTGACGATTTCGGGGGAGACGCGCTCGAATTCGCGGTTGATGTCGGTGGTCATGTCGATGTCCTTGAATGATGTGGGTCAGTCGACCTTGGCGCCCGATTCCTTGACGATCTTGCCCCAGCGGGTGATGTCTTCGCGGATGAGCTTGGCGAACTCCTCGGGCGTGCCGCCCGCGATGTCCGCGCCCTGGTCTTCCAGCTTCTTGGCCAGGGCCGGGTCCTTCAGCGCCTTGTTGAAGTCGGCGTTGAGCTTGGTGACGATGTCCTTGGGCAGCTTGGCCGGGCCGAGGATGCCGAACCACGTGACCGCCTCGAACCCCTTGTAGCCGGACTCGGCGATGGTGGGCACGTTGGGCAGGTCGTCCACGCGCTTGGTGGAAGTGACCGCGATCGCGCGCATCTTGCCGCTCTTGATGTGGCCGATGAGCGTGGGGATGGACGACACGTACAGCTGCACCTGGCCGCTGATCACGTCGGTGACGCCTTGCGACGCGCCCTTGTAGGGGATGTGCGTGAGCTTGACGCCGGCGGCCTTCTGGAAAGACTCGGTGGCCAGGTGCGCCACGGTGCCGTTGCCGGAGGTGGCGAAATTGATCGTGCCGGGCTTGGCCTTGGCTTCCTTCACGACGTCGGCGATGGTGTGGAACGGCGAATTCGCGCTGGCCACGATCACGAGCGGCGAGCTGGCCACCAGCGCGATCGGCGTGAGGTCCTTCACGGAGTCGTAGGGCAGCTTGGAATAGAGCGTCGGGTTGATCGCGAGGTTGCTCGTCTGGCCGATGACCAGCGAGTAGCCGTCGGCGGGCGACTTGGCCACGGCGTCGATGCCGAGGTTGCCGCCGGAGCCCGGCTTGTTGTCCACGACCCAGGTGTAGCCGGGGATCTTCTGCGTGACTTCACGCGCGATGATGTCCGTGCCCCCGCCGGCCGGGAACGGCACGATCAGCTTGATGGGGCGCGACGGCCAGGTTTCCGCGATGGCGGCGGTGGCCAGGGCTGCGGCTGCGAAAGCGACGGCGGCGCGACGAGTGATCAGCATTGCTTTGTCTCCTTGTGAGTGGCACGGACTTTACGCGTGTGTTCCACGGCGTACAATGCCGTTTCATCCAGTGAACCACGGTGCATCATGCGCAACTCGACCACGGAAGAGGCTGAGAGCGGCGGCGGCGTGACGGCCGTGACGCGCGCGCTCTCGTTGATGGAAGCGTTCGCCCTTGGCGAACCGGCGCTCTCGCTGGCCGAGCTCAGCCGCCGCAGCGGCATGCACAAGACGACCGCCCTGCGCCTCGCGCGCACGCTGGCGCTCTCGCAATACATGGTGCAGACCGAGGACGGGCAGTGGCGCCTGGGCCCGGCCACCGGCTGGCTCGGCGCGCGTTACCAGGCGGGTTTCGACGTCAACAACGTCGTGGAGCCGACGCTGCATGAACTGGTGAAGCTCACCGGCGAGAGCGCATCCTTCTACGTGCGCGAGGGCGACATCCGCGCATGCGTCGCACGTGTGGAAGGGCCGCACTCGGTGCGCCACCACGTGCGCATCGGCGAGCGCCTGCCGCTGGACCGCGGGGCGCCGGGGCGCGTCATCCTGGCCTTCAGCGGCGCCACCGGCGCGCCGTACGAGGAGATCCGCGAGCGCGGCTTTCACCTGTCGCTGGGGGAACGCGAGGCCGAGGTAGCGAGCGTCGCGGCGCCGGTGTTCGGCCTCAATTGGCGCCTGCTCGGCTCGATGTGCATCTCGGGGCCGAGCTCACGGCTCAGCAAGGCCAAGCTGGAGAAGCACGCCAAGGTGGTCATCCGCGCCGCGAACCAGCTGTCGTATGCGCTGGCGGGCAGCAAGTCGGCGGCGACACCGAAGGCGGTGTCGCGATGGCATCCCTAGGGGTTTCAGGCGCGGCTGCTGCCGCCCAGCATCGCCTCCATGAAGCGCGTGCGGATCTTGTTGGCGTCGCGCTCCGTCACGCCCGCGGGCGGGTCGTTGCCGGTGCGCGCGCCGATGAACATGGGGCCGTCGTTGGCCAGTGCGGCATCTACGAGCGCCTCGAAGTGCGATTCGTCCTTCGCCCACGCGGCGCGCGCAAGGCCTGCGCCCTTCGCCATCGCGACGAGGTCCACCGTGGAGCCCGTGAGCGTCGGCTGCCCGCCGGTGATCTGGTAGGCCGCGTTGTCCCACACGATGACGGTGAGGTTCTTCGGGTTCACCGTGGCGATGGTGCCGAGCGAGCCGAGCTGCATCAGCAGCGAGCCGTCACCCTCCAGGCAGAACACCTTGCGCTGCGGCTGCGCGATGGCGGTGCCCAGCGCGATCGGCGCGGCAAGTCCCATGCTGCCCAGCATGTAGAAGTTGTGCGAGCGCTGGCCGGCGGCCCACAAATCGAAATGCGTGTTGCCGATGCCGCCGATCACGGCCTCTTCGTTCGCGAGTTTCGCGACGAGGCGGCGCGTGAGGTCCGCGCGGTTCATCACCTTCGCGTCGCTGCGGCGCATCGGCGTGAGTAGATCGTCCATGCGCGTCCTCAGTAGTCCGTCTTGTTGCGGCCGGTCAGCAGCGGCGACAGGATGATGGCCGCGGCGGCCTGCGTCATGAATGCCTGCTTGATCATGCGGTCGGCGACGAACTCGACGTCCTCGTGCCGCTCGATGGCGAAGTGCTCGATGTTCAGCGTGTTCAGGATCGGGCGCAGCGTGCGGCAAACGAGCGCCTGCCCGAGCTGGTGGTCGCCGATGGTGCCGCGCTCGGACACGATCATCAGCAGCGGGATCTGGCTGGGCACCGTCAGCGACGCGAGCGCGTTCGTGATCGTGGCGAAGCCGCTGGTCTGCATCAGCACGATGCCGCGCATGCCGGCCATGTAGGCGCCGGTGACGATGCCCACCGCTTCTTCCTCGCGCGCCGGCGTGACGACGGTGAAGTACGCGTCGGCCGTGATGCGCTTGATCAGCGGGGCCAGCACCTTGTCCGGGACGTGCGCGACCAGGCGGACCTTGTTGGCCTTCAGCACCCGCACGACGATCTCGTCCCAGCTCTCGGCCATCGCTTCAGTCCAGCGTGAGGTTGATCGACTTGATGAGGCGGCCGTACTCGGCGCTTTCGCGCGCGAGGTAGGCCGCGAACTCCGAGGGTGTGTTGCCCACCACCACCGCGCCTTGCGACATGAGCTTGTCCTTCACGTCGGGCGATGCGAGTGCCTTCGCGACCTCGGCGTGCAGCTTCGCGACGATGGGCGCGGGCGTCTTCGCCGGCGCGAGCAGGCCGCTCCACGAGTTGATCTCCACGCCTGGCAGGCCCACTTCGGCCATCGTCGGCACGTCGGGCAACTGCGGCAGGCGCTGCGGCGAAGCCACCGCCAGCGCGCGCAGCTTGCCAGAGGTGAAGTACGGCACCGAAGACAGCGACGTCATGAAGCCCATGCTGACCTGCCCGCCGAGCAGGTCGTTGAGCGCGGGTGCCGCGCCCTTGTACGGCACGTGGATCAGCTTGATGCCGGCCTTCTGCTGCATCAGCTCGCCCGCGAGGTGCTGCGAACCGCCTGCGCCGGAGGACGAGAAGCTCAGCTTGCCGGGCTGCTGCTTCGCCGCCGCAACGAGTTCGGCCATCGTCTTGTACGAGTCGGGCCGCACGGCGAGGATGCAGGGCGCGGACATGACGTGGCTGATCGGCTCGAAGCTCTTCATCACGTCGTACTTCAGGCCCTTGTACAGGTGGTTGTTGATGGCGATGGGCGCCGCCGCCATCAGCAGCGTATAGCCATCGGGCGCGGCAGCGGCCACCAGTTCCGAGGCGAGGTTGGAGCCGCCGCCGGCGCGGTTCTCCACGACGAAGCTCTGGCCCAGCGCCGTCTGCAGCTTGCCGGCGACGAGGCGCGCCGCGAGGTCGGTGGGCCCGCCCGCGGCGAAGCCCACGAGGATCTTCACCGTGCCCGCGGGGTACTCGGCCTGCGCGAAGGCCGGCGTGCCCAAGGCGCTGCCGATGCCGAGCGCGGCACTGCGGGTGAGGAAAGTCCGGCGGTCGAGAGTCACGTACTGCTCCTTCTCATGGGGTCTCAGGTGGACATTGAAGCGGTGCGCGGCGCGAATGCCAAGAGGGAATCCACGGACTGCTTTCGCGTTAACCGGCACGTTGGGGTCAGAATGCGGCCATGCCGATGCAGAAGATCGCCGAATACACCGCCGCGCAGCGAACCGCGCAACTGGATGCCAACGTGCGCCACCACACGCGGCGCGCGGTGATCGACTGGTATGCGGCGCTCATCGCCGGTGCCGGCCTTGCGCCTGCGACGTTGATGCGCAAGGCGTTCGCGGGCGAGATCGGGCAAGGCGCAGCGATGCTCTACCCGGAAGGCACGCCCACTTCCGCGCGCGTGGCGGCGTTCATCAACGGCGCGGCATCGCACACCGCGGAGTTCGACGACATCTATCGCGACGCGATCTACCACCCTGGGTGTCCGGTGATCGCGGCGGCGTTGGCGACGGCGCAGGTAACCGGTGCGGATGGCGAACGGTTCATGCGCGCCGTGGTTGCGGGTTATGAAGTTTCGACGCGGCTCGGTGCGGCCGTGGCGCCTGCGCACTACCGCTACTGGCATCCCACCGGGACCGTCGGCAGCTTCGGCGCGGCCGCGGCGGCGAGCGTGGTGCTCGGGCTGGATGCGCAGCAGACGGCGCATGCGCTTGCCACGGCGGGAACGTTTGCGGCGGCGCTGCAGCAGGCCTTCCGCTCCGATGCGATGAGCAAGCCGCTGCATGCGGGGCGCGCGGCCGAAGCGGGCGTCTCCTCGGCGTTGATGGCACGCGAAGGCGTGACGGGCGCGCTCGACATCCTGGAAGGCGAGGCCGGGTTCGGCGCGGCGATGGCGGACCACCCCGACTGGGACAAGGCATTTGCCGACCTGGGCGAGCGGCACAACATCACGCAGGTCACTTTCAAGAACCATGGCTGCTGCGGGCACATCTTCTCGGCGATCGATGCCACGCTCGCGATCTGCCGCGAGCATGGCTTGAAGGCAGCGGATGTGGAGCACGTGCGCATCGAGTCGTACAAGGTGTCGCTCGACGTGACGGGGCGCACGACCGCGACGACGCCGTTCGAGGCGAAGTTCTGTTTGCGCTATGGCGTGGCAACGGCGATCCTGTTCGGGCGCGTGCGCAGCGAGGCGTTCCAGCCGGAGCGCGTGGTGTTGCCCGAGGTGCAGGCGTTGATGCGGCGGGTGGACCTTGTCGAGGACCCTGCCCTCACCGCGCTCTTTCCGGGCCAGCGTGCGGCGCGGGCGATCGTCACGACCCGGGGCGGCGCGCGGTACGAGTACCTGCAGGCGCACCGGCATGGCGATCCGGAGGACCCGCTGACGGATGAAGAGCTCGCGGACAAGTTCATGGAGCTCACGGAGCCGGCGGCGGGTACGCAGGCTTCGCGCGTGCTCGCGCAACTTCAGCAATTGGACACCGCGACATCTGAGGAAATCGCGCGGCTCGGCGTTCTGACCTAGGCAGCAGCGACGACCACCAGTGCGTCGACCGCGGCGACGCCGTCCGGCAGGATCTTGAGCGGGTTGATCTCGGCTTCGAGCACATGCTCCGCACGCGTCGCAAGCTGCGAGAACGCAGCGATCGCTTGCGCCAAAGCCTCGAGATCACCCGCTTGCTGGCCACGTCGCCCCGCCGCCGCTTGCAGCATCCGCACTTCGGCCACCATCTCGCGCGCCTCCTCGACGCTCACGGGCGCGAGCCGAACGCTGCGCTCGCGCACGAGTTCGGTCCAGATGCCGCCAGCCGCGACCATGACGATCGGTCCCGCTTCCGCATCGACGCGATAGCCCACCAGTGCTTCCGCAACGCCCGCGACCATCGGCTGCACGAGCGCTTCCTCGACGTTCGCAGATGGCGCGTGGCGCAATGCATTCGCGCGCAGCTGCTGCAATGCGTCGCGCAACGAAGTTTCGTCACGGATGCCGAGCATCACGCCGCCCGCCTCCGTCTTGTGCTGAATGTCGGCCGAGCAAATCTTCGCGACGACCGGATATTCGAACGGAAGTCGCGGCAACGGCTCGTCGAAGCGCAGCTTCACCGCGGGCGCATGCGGCACGTCGAGCGAGTCGAGCAACGCATAGGCATCGAATTCGGAAAGCGACTTGCCGGCGGCGGCACTTCGATGCGGCAGCGGCGGCCTCGCAGGTCTGCGCGCAAACACGGCAGCGATGGCATCCGCGCAGCTTTCCGGTGAACGGAAACTCGGGATGCCCGCCTCGGTCAGCGTCGCCAGCGCCTGCGGTGCCTCCGGCACGAGCATGACCGCGAGCGGCTTCTCGCCTTTGCCGGCGCGCAACAACGGCGCGACCGCCAGTTCGGGCTGCAATCGCGCGGACGAGCCGATGGTCGCGAGCACGAGGTCGAACTCGGGCGCCGACAGCATCACGTCCAGCGCCGCACTCATCACCTCGGCGCGCGTGCCTGCGAGCGTCAGGTCCAGCACCGTGCCGGGCCTAGCCTTCACCCCGGCTGAGTTCAGGCGGGCCAGCGTGGCTTCGGACGGGGGCTCCACGGTGACGCCGCGGATGCCGAGCTGGTCGACTGCCATTGCAGCACCACCACCGGTGGTCGTCACGACCCCAACGCGGCTCCGCCGCACGGAACGCAACGACACCCGCCGCGCGAGCGGCAACGTCTCCAGCAATGCATCGAGCACACCCACGCGCGCGATGCCGCAATCCTTCAGGAACGCATCGGCCACGGCGTCCTCGCCGGCCAGCGCCCCCGTGTGCGTGACAGCCATGCGCGCCGCCGCCTCCGAGCGGCCGAGCTTGTAAGCCACCACCGGCTTGCCGCGTGCCGCTGCCGCAGCCGCAAAGCGGTGCAGCGCGTGCGCATGCCGCATCGACTCCAGGAACAGCAGGTAGCCGTCGATGCCTTCGTCGTCGAGCGTCGCTTCGCAGATCTCGCCGAGGCTGAGGTCGGCTTCGTTGCCGACCGACACGAGCCCCGCAAAGCCGATGCCTCGCGCGCGACCCCGGGAGACCAGCGCACCGATCATGCTTCCGCTGTGCGACGCGACGAACACTCGCCCATCGCGCGCCTGCGGTTCCGCGAATGCGGCGTTCGCGGTCAGCAGCAAGCCGTTGCGCGGGTTCACCACGCCGATGCTGCTGGGCCCCACGAGGCGCGTGCGGCTGCCTTCGAGCAACGCGCGCAACTCCTGCTCGCGCGAGCGACCTTCCTCGCCCTCTTCGGAAAAGCCGTCGGCAAGCACCGTCACGAGCGGCACACCCAGCCGCACGCACTCGCCGAGCGCAGCGGCGACGCTGTCGGTCGGGGAGAGAATGAACACGTGGTCCGGCACTTCGGGCAGCGCCGCGAGCGAAGGCCACGCCTGCTGCCCCTGCACGGTGGCACGCCCAGGGTTGACCGGCATCACGCGGCCCGCATAGCCGGACTCGGCAAGAAACCGCTGCGGCCGCCCTGATGTCTTCGCCGGATCGTCCGATGCACCCACCAGCGCGACGCTGCGCGGCCGCATCAAGGCATCGGCCAGCCTGCTCATCGCCCCGGCCGCTGCGGAAAGCTGCGCTCGAAAACGCCTTCGGCAATCCGGTTCTTCAGCATCTCGATCGAGCCGCCCGCGATCATCCAGCCCCGCGTGCGCCGCACGCAGTATTCGACGAGGCTCTCCTGGCTGTAGCCGAGCGCGCCCATCACCTGCAGCGCGTCGTTCGAGACCTCCCAGCCCGCCTGGTTGCACGCGAGCTTGGCCATGGCCGTGCCCTGCGCCGTCGGCAGCCCGTCGGGCCCTTGCTCCACCACGGCCTTGTACAGCGCGAGCTGCGCGAGCTCCAGCTTCAGCTTCATGTCCGCGAACTTCCACTGCAGGCCCTGGAACTCGCACAGCTCACGGCCGAACTGCCTGCGCGTCGTCGCGTAAGCGCGCGCCTGCTCGAAGCAGTAGCGGCCCAAGGCGAGCGAACGCGAGGCGTTGCCCAGCCGCTCGACGTTGAAGCCGGCGATCTGCTTGCGGAAACCGCCTTCGCCCAGCAGGATGTTCGCATTGGGGATGCGGCAGTCCACGAAGTGCAGCTCGCTCCACTCCTCGCCGCTCATGAAAGCGGACGGCTTGCCCACCGTGAAGCCGGGCGTGTTGCGCTCGACGAGCACGGAGCCGATGCCATCGACACCGGGCCCGAAGCGCACGTACACGAGGAACACGTCCGCATCGGGGCTGTGCGTCGAGAACACCTTGGTGCCGTTGACGACGACCTGCTCGCCTTCGACACGCGCACTCGTCTTCAACTCTGTGACCGCGGACCCCGCCTCCGGTTCGCTCATGCCCAGCGAGATGACGACCTCACCCGAAAGCAGGCCCGGCAACCACCGCGACTTCTGCTGCGCACTCGCGTACTCCACGAACGTGCGGATCGGCCCGAAGTTGCCGGCCTGCACGACGTCCGCGCTGCGCGGGCAGTGCAGCGCCACCTCCTGGATCGCCAGCACGGCGTCGAGCAGGCTGCCGCCCTGCCCGCCATCGGCTTCATCGAAAGCGATGCCGAGCAGCCCCTGCTTCGCCATGAGCCGCGCCACGTCGCGCGGAAAGCCGGGCGAGTGCGCGCGCGCGAGCGCACCGGGCGCGAGCTGCTCGCTCGCGAAGCGGCGCACCGAGTCGACGAACGCCTGCTGGTCGGGGTCGAGATTGAAATCCATCGGTCAAAGCCTCTCAGGCGCGCGGATTGAACGGGTCCTTGATGCCGGCGCCGGTGTCGATCCACACGCTCTTCGTTTCCGTGTAATCGTAGATCGCTTCGAGGCCATTCTCGCGCCCGAGGCCGCTTTCCTTCATGCCGCCGAACGGCGTGGCGTAATTGGTGCGGCGATAAGTATTCACCCAGACCGTGCCCGCACGCAGGCGCCTCGTCATGCGGTGCGCGCGCTTGATGTCGTTGGTCCACACGCCCGCGGCCAGGCCGAAGCGGCTGTCGTTGGCGATGCGCACCGCGTCGTCCTCGTCGGTGAACGGGATCAGGCACAGCACCGGGCCGAACACCTCTTCCTGCGCGATGCGCATGTCGTTGCGTACGTTGCCGAAGATCGTGGGCTCCACGAACAGGCCCTGCTGCAGCGCCGGGTCGGTCGGGTGCCGGCCGCCACACAGGAGCGTCGCGCCTTCCGCCTTGGCGATCTCGATGTACTGCAGCACCTTGTCGTATTGCATGCGGCAGGACACGGTGCCCATCTCGGTCTCCGGGTCCAGCGGGTCGCCGATGCGGATGCGGCGCGTCTTCTCGACGAGCGCCGCCGCAAACGCATCCATGATGTCCACGTGAACCAGCGCGCGCGAACCGGCGAGGCACGTCTGCCCCGTCGCAGCGAAGATGCCTGCGAGCACGCCGTTGACCGCGCCGGCAATGTCGGCATCCGGGAAGATGATGTTGGGCGATTTGCCGCCGAGCTCGAGCGACACGCGTGCAAGCCGCTGCGCAGCCGCCGTCGCAACGCTTTTGCCGGCCTGCGTCGAACCGGTGAACGCGATCTTGTCCACGCCGGGGTGGTTGGCCAGCGCCGCGCCCGTGCGCGCATCGCCGGTCACGACGTTCACGACACCAGGAGGGAACCCCGCCTTCTCGAACAACTCCGCCAGCACCAGCGTGGACACCGGCGTCACCTCGGACGGCTTGATCACCATCGTGTTGCCCGCCGCGAGCGCGGGGCACAGCTTCCAGAACAGCAGCGAGAGCGGGCTGTTCCACGGCGTCACGGCCGCGATGACGCCGATCGGCTCTCGCACCGTGTAGTTCACCATGTCGGGCACGCTGACCGGCACCGTGTGGCCGTGCAGCGATTCGGCCATGCCGGCGAAGTAGTAGCACTGGGAAGCGAGGCCCTTCACCTGGCCGCCCACTTCGCGAATCAGCTTGCCGTTCTCCAGCACCTGCACGTGCGTGAGTTCGTCGGTCTGGCCTTCGAGCAGCTCGCCGAGCTTGCGCAGCAGCCGCGCGCGCTGCGCCGGCAGCATGGAAGCCCACGGGCCCGACTCGAACGCCTGGCGCGCGGCGGTGACCGCCGCATCCACGTCGGCGGCACTCGCACGCGGCACCCGCGCCCACGCGCGCCGCGTGTACGGGTCGATGCTCTCGAAAGTTTCGCCGTCCGAAGCGCTGCGCCACTCGCCCGCAATGAGCATGCGGAAGCCGCGGACCTCGCCGGTCCGCAAGTCGTGTGTCGTCGGCATGCCGGTCAGTCGCTCAGCGGGATGTTGGCGTCCTTGATCACCTTGGCCCAGTGCGCCTTCTGCCCTTGCAGGAAGGTGCGGAACTGCTCGGGCGAGGCGCTCGCGGTGGGCTCCAGGCCGATGTCGCGCAGCTTCGCGCCGTACTCCGGCTCGGCGGCGATCTGCTGGAGCGCGGCGTGCAGCTTCGCGACCACGTCACGCGGCGTCTGCGGCGGCGCGGCGATACCGAGCCACGCAATCGCTTCGAAGCCGGGCAGCGTCTCGGCGAGCGTCGGCACGTTCGGCAGCACGGTCGAGCGCTGCGAGGTCGTCACGGCCAGCGCGCGCAGCTTGCCGCCGCGCACCTGTGACAGCGGCGACGGCAGCGAGTCGATGAAGAAGTGGATGTGGCCGGCCATCACGTCCGTGATCGCAGGTGCGGCGCCCTTGTACGGCACGTGCAGCAGCTTGGTGCCCGAGGCCAGCGCCAGCATCTCGGTGATCAGGTACGGCGCGCTCGCGGGGCCGAACGAACCGTAGGAGATGGTGCCCGGCGCCTTCTTCGCCGCAGCCACGAGGTCCGCCACGCTCTGGTACGGGCTGTTCGACGAAACGACCAGTGCGTACGGGAAGCGCACGATCTCCGAAACCGGCGTGAAGTCGTCGATGGGGTCGAACGGGAAGGTCTTCTGGATGTTGGGCGACACCGAGTGCACGGTGGCCGACATCACCAGCAGCGTGTAGCCGTCGGCGGGCGAACGTGCGACGGCTTGCGAACCGATCTGCCCCGTCGCACCCGCGCGGTTGTCCACCACGACCGGCTGGCCGAGCTTGGCCGAGAGGCGCTCTGCGAGCATGCGCGCCGAGATGTCCACCGTGCCCGCCGTCGTCCACGGCACGATCAGCTTGATAGGGCGGTTGGGGTAAGCGCCCTGCGCGAAGGCGCCCGCGCCGAACGCGAGCGCCAACAGGCCGGCTGCCACGCCGCGGATCCACTGGCTTCTCGATGTCTTCATGTGAACTGCCTTTCGTGCGGAATCAAAGAGTGGGTTCGTAGCCGTACTGCGTGCGCGCATGCTCGGCGGAGATCAGGCCGTCCTGCAGGTCGCGCTTGACCGCTTCGCGGCTGCGCTGGCGCGGGTCGCCGTAGCCGCCGCCGCCGGGGATCTGGCTGACGATGCGGTCGCCGGCGCGCAGCACCACCTGCTTGCCGGCGTCCTGCTGGTCGCCCCGGATGGACAGGAAGCCGCGCGGCGCGCTGCCGCCACCGAGCACGCCCAGCGGCGGGTGGATGAAGCGGCCGCCGCGGAAGCTGGCGAGCACGTCGCCGGAAGGGCCGAGATCGCCATCGAGCAGACGCAGCACATAGCGCTGGCCCAACCCGCCGCGGAATTGGCCAGGGCCCGCCGAGTCCTGCCACAGCGAACGCTCCTCGACGAGCACAGGCACTTCACTCTCGACCACTTCGGCCGGCGTGTTGCCCACGTTGTAGGGAAAGGCGAGGCACGACACACCGTCACGATGCGCGCGCGCGCCGAGGCCGCCGCTGGACACGTTGAAAGGTGCGAAGTTCTCGCCGTCGCTGCGCTTGCCGAACATGTACTGGCCCCACATCGGCGTGGCGCCCGCTTCCGCGCAGATGCGCTCCGGCGCGGCGGGCGCGATCGCCTGGTACACGAAGTCCGGCAGGAAGGTGCCGATAGCGGTGCGGCCGAACACCGGCGCGGGGAAGCGGCAGTTGAGCACGCTGCCTTCTTCCGCCACGACGCGGATCGGGCGCAGCGTGCCCTCGTTCACGGCGACCGGCAGGTCCAGCATGCACAGGATGCCGAACACGGTGTACGCGCTCGTGTAGGTGAGCGTGCAGTTGATCGCGGGCGCCACCTGCGGCGAGCTACCCGAGTAGTCCACGACGATCTCGTCGTCGGTGATGGTGACCGTGGTGCGGATCAGCAGCGTCTGGCCGCCGACGATGTCCACCTGCGCGTCGTGCGAGAAAGTGCCCTTGCGCAGCTTGCGGATCTCGCTGCGCGTCACCTCTTCGCTGCGCGCGACGATCTCGTCGGCCAGCGCCTGCAGGTCGGGCGCGCCCAGCTCGGTGCACAGCTCGCGCATGCGCTCGCTGCCCACGTGGCACGCGGCTACCTGCGCACCGAGGTCGCCCACCACGGTTTCGCTGGAACGCACGTTGGACTGGATGAAGGCGAGCACGTCCGTGTTCATCTCCCCAGCGCGGTGGAACTTGAGCATCGGGATGCGCAGGCCCTCCTCGTAGTTGTCGCGGCTTTCGGTGGTGGCGCGGCGGCCGCCGATGTCCACGTGGTGGCAGCACGTCATCACGTAGCCGATCAGCTTCGCGCGGTGGAACACCGGCAGCATGATGCTCACGTCGTTGTGGTGGCCGCTGCCGGCCCAGGGGTCGTTGCCGATCAGCACGTCGCCTTCCACCAACGTGGCGGGCGGGATGGCTTCGAGGAAGCGGTTGAGCATGGCGCCGAGCGGGCCGCACAGGCCGGGTGTGCTGTCGGGCGTCTGCGCGAGCAGCCTTGCGCGTGCGTCGAAGATCGCGCAGCCGTAGTCGCCGATGTCGCGCACCACGGTGGAGAAGGACGTGCGCCGCAGCGTGGAGCCGAGCTCGCCCACGATGGACACCATGCGGCGCCAGTACATCTCGAGCGTGATGGGGTCGATGGCGCGAGAGGCGGCGGTCATGCGTGGCTCCTTGCAGGTTCGAGTTGGATGATCAGGCTGCCGTTCGCGTCGACGTGCGCATAGGAGTCGCTGTGGATCACCGTGGTGGACTCATCTTCCTCCACGATGGCGGGGCCGGCAAAGTGGACGCCGGGCGCGATGGCGCTGCGGCGGTGCACCGAGAAATCCTTCCAGCTCTTCGTGCGGGCGCAGAAGGCGCGGCGGCTGCCGACGCGGCCGTCGCCCTTGCTTTCGGAGGTGGTGGCCGTCGGCAGGTCGATCACCTTCCGGCTCGCGCTGGCGGACAGGCGGAAGTTCATCACTTCCAGCGGCACGGGGAAGGTGCGGCCGTAGAGCTTGCGGTAGCTGCGCTCGAAGGCCTCCTGCATCGCCGCCGCGGCTTCGGCAGTATTCAGCTGCGCAGGCAGCACGGCGTTGACGTCGTAGCCCTGGCCCACGTAGCGCATGTCCACGCTGAATTCGTACGTGATGGACTCGGGCGCCACCGTCGAAGGCATGCGCTCGCGGCACTCGGCCATCAGCTCGGCCCTCACCTGCTCCAGCAACTCGGGGGTGATGCGCGAGAGCAGCGTGCGGCGCGAACGCACCGCGTCGTACGTGACGGGCGCGACGATCATGCCGAAGGCGGCGGCAACGCCGGCACGCGGCGGGATCAGCACGGTCTCGATCGCGAGGCGCGCGGCGAGGTCGCAGGTGTGCACCGGGCCGGCGCCGCCGAAGCCCACGAGCGCGCAGGACTTGGGGTTCTCGCCCTTCTCGCTGGTATAGGCCTTGGCGGCCGAGGCCATGTTCTCGTTCACGATGGCGTGGACGCCGAACGCGGCTTCCTCCACCGTGATGCCCAGCGGCTCGGCGAGGTGCTTGCGGATGGCTTCGACCGCCGCTTCGCGGTCGAGCTTCATGCGGCCGCCGAGGAAGTGCTCGGCGTCGAGATAGCCGAGCACGAGGTCGGCGTCCGAGACCGTGGGCAGCGTGCCGCCTTGCGCGTAGCACGCCGGGCCGGGTTGCGCGGAGGAGCTCTCCGGGCCCACTTGCAGAGTGCCGACCGGCGTGCGCTTGGCGATGCTGCCACCGCCCGCGCCGATCTCGATGAGGTCGACGACGGAGATGCGGACCGGCAAACCGCTGCCGGGCTTGAAGCGGTGCATGTGCGCCACTTCGAAGTCGTTGGTGCGCAGCGCCTTGCCGTTCTCCACGAGCGCGAGCTTGGCGGTGGTGCCGCCCATGTCGAACGCGAGCACCTTGTCGAGGTCCGCGAGGCGCGCGAAGTGCGCGGCGCCGAGCGTTCCGGCCGCAGGGCCGGACTCGATGATCTGTACGGGGAACTGCCGCGCGAAATCGACGGAGTTGATGCCGCCGCTGGACTGCATCATCAGCAGGCCGCCGGCGAAGCCTTGTGCGCGCACGCGCTCTTCCAGCTTGGTGAGGTAGCGGGAGGTGACGGGCTTGGCGTACGCGTTGAGCGTGGTGGTGCTCGTGCGCTCGTACTCCTTCATCTCCGGCAGCACCTCGCTGGAGATCGTCACCGCCACTTGCGGCGCCATCTCGGCCACGATCTGCGCCACGCGGCGCTCGTGCGCGGGGTTGGCGTAGGAATGCAGCAGGCAGACCGCGATTGATTCGCAGTCGGCATCGATGAGCGCCTGCACGGCACTGTGCACCGAAGCTTCGTCCAGCGGCTGCAGCACTTCGCCACTCGCGTGCATGCGCTCGTCCACTTCCAGCCGCAGGCGCCGCGGCACCAGCGGCGCCGGGAATTCGATCTGCAGGTCGTAAGCGTCGAACCGCTTCTCGCGGCCGATCTCCAGCACGTCGCGAAACCCGCGCGTCGTGATCAGGCCGGTGCGCGCGCCCTTGCGCTCGATGACGGCGTTGATGACGAGTGTGGTGCCGTGCACCATCGCGTCGATGCGCTTGGCCGTGCTGCCCGCGCGCTGCGCGAGTTCGCGCACGCCCTGGTCGATGGCCAGGGAGGGGTCGGAGGGTGTGGTGAGGGTCTTGTAGACCTCGATGCGGCCGGTGCCTTCGTCCACCTGGACGAAGTCGGTGAAGGTGCCGCCGATGTCGCTGCCGACGGTGATCATGCGTTGTCCTTGTGGGGTTCCATTCGCCCCAGTCTAGGAATGCCGGCGGTGCGGCGAAACCTCGCGCACGTCAAAATGAGCTTTGACAAATTGTTGAAGCCCCGAACCCTATCGTTCTAGGTAGTAACCATGGACAAGCTGCGCGCCCTGGAATATTTCCTCGCCACCGCCCGCACCCGCAGTTTCTCGGCCGCGGCGCGCGAGCTCGATGTGAGCGTCGCCGCCGTGGCAAGGCTGGTCTCGACGCTGGAGACCAATCTTGGCGTGAACCTGTTCGAACGCACGCCGCAAGGCATCAAGCTCACGGCCGACGGCGCGGCGTATCTCGACATGTGCCAACCGATCCTGCAGCAGCTGCAGGTCGCGGACGAGGCGCTGCGCGGCGCCGCGTCACGGCCGAAGGGCACGCTGGTGGTGGGTTGCCCGACCATCCTGTCGCAGCACTGCATCCTGCCAGAGCTTCCGGCCTTCCACGCGCGCTACCCCGAGATCCAGATCGACGTGCGCACGGTCGACAAGCCCACCGCCGTCGAAGCGAACGTCGCGGAAGTGCAGGTGGTCTATGGCTGGCCCGAAGCGGCAGGATTGATCCAGCGCCGGCTCGCCAACACGCGGCTGCTGATCTGCGCGTCGCCCGGCTACTGGAACAAGCACGGCGTGCCGTCCACCATCGAAGAGCTGGAGCAGCACCAATGCCTGCTGTTCCGCGACCAGGAGGGCACGGTCATCGACTTCTGGGAGCACGAGCGTGAGGGCCTGAAGCGGTCCGCATCGGTGTCGGGCTGGCTCGTCAGCACGCACCGCGACGACGTGCTGCAAGCCGTCATCGCGGGACAGGGCGTGGGGCGCTTCAGCGACCTGTCGATCCGCGAGCCGCTGCGCACCGGGCAGCTCGTGCCCGTGCTGCTCGATTGGGAGTCGCGCCATGCGCCGCCGATCAACCTGCTCTACCGCAGCAGCCAGCGCCGGCTGCCGCGCGTGCGGCTCTTCATCGACTTCCTCGTGAACGTCTTCCGGCGCATGGAGGAAGAGCGCGCGCCCGAGCTGCAGGTGCACCTCACGCCCGAGCGGCCGGACTGGTACCGGCGCCGGCACGGCCGCGCGTCCGCGACGCCGCGGCATTGAGCGCAACGCTCAGACGAGCAGCTCGATGAGGAACGGCCCTTCGCGGCCGAAGCCCTGCTTCATCAGCGAGGCGCACTCTTCCATCGTGCTCGCGGTCGCGGCCTCCACGCCCATGCCGCGCGCGAGCTCGGGCCACCGCAGCTCCGGGTTCGCGAGGTCCAGCATGCGCATGGCCGTCGGCCCCGGCGATGCGCCGACGGCCTTCAGTTCGTTGACCAGGATCGCGTACTTGCGGTTGCTCAGGATCACGGTGGTCACCGGCAGCTTCTCGCGGGCCTGCGTCCACAGCGCCTGCAGCGAATACATCGCCGAGCCGTCGGCCTGCAGGCTGAGCACGCGTCGCCCGCCACCGCACCCGATGGCCGCGCCGGTCGCCACCGGCAGGCCGTCGCCGATGGCGCCGCCCGCGAGGTGCAGCCAGTCGTGCGGCGCCGCGGCGTGCGTGAACTTGTAGAACCCGCGCCCGTACGAAACGCTTTCGTCCGACACGATCGCCTGCTCCGGCAGCAAGGCCGCCACCGTCTGCGCGAGCTTCTCGGGTGTCGGCGCGCCGCCTGCAACCTCAGGACGCGGGCCGGGATCGGGGATCGCCGCGGCCGGAACGCGCAGCGCTTCGGCCAGCGCACGCAGCGCGGCCACGCCGTCCTGCTCCGGCCGGGCCAGCACGTGCACGTTCGCGCCGGGCGCGACCAGGCGTGACGGCTTGCCGGGGTAAGCGAAGAAGCCGACGGGCGCCTTCGCGCCCACGAGCACGACGTCCGCGAATTTCGCGAGCGCCTCGATCGCGAGGTCGGTGCTGTACGGCACGCGCTCGAGCTGCACCCGGCCGCGCCCGCGCGCGACGCGACCGATCACGTAGTCGGCCATCAGCGTCGCACCCGTGGCCGCGGCGATGCGCCAGGCCGCGGCCTGCCCTTCGTCCAGCGCGGCGGCGCCCGCGAGCAGCAGAAGCACCTTGCGGCCGGAGCGCAGCACCCGCGCCGCGTTGTCGATGGCGTGGCCGTCGACGGGCTGCGCGGTGGGCGCGTGCATTTGCGCCACTTCGCCGCCCTCGTCCCACGAAGCGTCCGACGGCAACACGAGCGTGGCCACTTGGCCGGGCAGCGTGCACGCCGCCTCGATCGCGGCCGCCGCGTCACGTCCGGCATCGGCCGCAGCGCTGCAGGTGCGCACCCACGCCGACACGGTGCGCGCCATGCCCTCGGTGTCGGCAGCCAGCGGCGGATCGTGCGGCCGGTGCCAGGTGGCCTGGTCGCCGACGATGTTGACGATGCCGCTGCCCGCGCGCCGCGCGTTGTGCAGGTTGGCCATGCCGTTGGCCAGGCCCGGCCCGCAGTGCAGCAGCGTGCACGCGGGCTTGCCCGCCATGCGCCAGTAGCCGTCGGCCATGCCGGTGACGACGTTCTCCTGCAGCCCGAGCACGCAGTGCATGCCGCGCGCCTGGTCGAGCGCGGCCACGAAATGCATCTCGCTCGTGCCGGGGTTCGCGAAACAGGTGTCGACGCCGGCGCCCAGCAGGGTTTCGACGACGCTGCGGGCGCCGTTCACGGCGTCACGCCTTCCACTGCTTCGCCTGGCGGATCACCTTGTCATGGTCGAAGTTGTTGATCTCGCGCACCATGCTGCCGTCCCACACCTTGGCCGCCGGCATCGGCGCTTTCATCTGGCCACCCGCCACCAGCAGTTGCTGGTAGCCGGCGATCTGCCGCTCCGTGACGTTGCCGAACAGGCCGCCGGGCCTCTCCACGTTCTTCAGCCGCGCCTGCAGCGGCAGCAGGCTCTTGCGCATGGCTTCGGCCTCCGGCATGCCGCGCGGCCTGGTCGCGGGGTACACCTTCCAGTGGATGTGCACGGCGGCCTCGGGGTTGGTCTGGCAGAACAGGATCGACTTCGCGACACCGCGCGCCAGCCCGATGAGCATCGGGCGGTTCTTGTCGATGTCCTCCTGCCGCACGATCAGGCCCGCGTTGAAGCCGACGTTCTCGCGCTTGACGAAGTCGCCGGCCAGCTCGCGCAGCTTCACGCCCTCGCCCTCGATGCCGGCATAGAGCCCGTCGTAAAGCGCGAGCGCGTCGACACGGTTGGTCGTGAGCGCATGCGCGGCTTCCACGCCTTCGCCCACCGCCACGAAGTTGAGGCTGGCGGGGTTGCCGCCGGCCTGCTGCACCAGCGCCTTGAGCATCGGCACCTGGCTGTTGGCCAGGCTCTGCACGCCCACCGTCTTGCCGCTCAGGTCCGCGATGGTCTTCAGCGGGCTCTTGTCCAGCACCGCCGGCAGGCTGTTGAGCGCGTTGGTGTGGATGAAGTACGTCTTCAGGCCCGCGTCGGGGAATTTCTCGAGCAGCGCGAAGAGCGCCGAGTGCGTACCCGGCACCATGTCCACCTTCTTGGCCTGCAGCGCCTGCAGCGCGACGTTGGCGCCGGGCAGGCCGATCACCTCGACGTCGAGGTTCTCCTCTTTCCAGTACAGCTCCAGCGGCGTGGAGCTGAAGTACGCCGCGAGCGTCTGCATGGTGGTGACGGCGCCGCCGACCACCACCTTGGTGCGCTGCTGGGCGCGCAGCCCGAGCGGGGCCGCCACGGCGCCCGCGCCGAGCAGGCACGCCTTGAGGAACGTCTGTCGCTTCATGTCTGTCTCCTTGGGTGGGGTTCGGCGGGTTCAGCCGTCGCGCAGCAGGTCGACCTTGTAGGCGGCGCCGACCTTGCGCACCAGCTCCGCCGGCGGGGCTTCGTACAGCGTGCGGCGGCTCACGCACACGCCCGTGAGCTTGTGCATCACGGCCATCGTTTCGGAAACCTTCGCGAGCAGCGTGTACGTGTCGAGCACCGGCACGCCCTCCACCTCGAAGATGCCCATCTGCGCGAGCAGCGCGCCGGGCGGGCCGGGCAGCACCAGCACTTCGGCGCCGCGGTCGATGGCGCGGCGTGCGGCGCGCTTGGTCTCCTCCACCACCGCATCGGCCACCGCGGGGTCGGTGAAGGCGTCCTCCTGCTTGCGCACGTCGTCGAAGAACAGCGCCTCGCAGCCGGCGAAGCGGTCGCGCAGGCCGTAGCCGTGGATGATCTCGCGGTAGCGCGCGCTGATCTTGCGGTTGGCCACGATGAAGCCGAAGCGCTCGCCCATCGTGCAGGCGGTGAAGCAGTTCACTTCCATGAACGACACGACGGGGATGTCGAGCATCTCGCGCAGCTCCACCAGCGCGGGGTCGAGCGAGTTGGCGAGCACGAACGCGTCGTAGCCGCCGCCCTGCCGCACCTTCAGCGCGTTGTCGATCACCTCGCGCGTGTCGTAGTTGTAGAACAGGCGGTACTGGTCGCCCAGCACGCCCTGCGTGGTGCCGCGCACTTCGACGGTGGTGCCGGGCGAGACCACGCGGTCCACGAGTTTCTGGGTGGCGGCGATGAAGTTCTTCATCCCCGTCTCGGAGGAAAGCAGCTGGTACCAGAGTCGCATCGGGAGTGTCCTTGTGGTGGAAGTGGAAGGCTCAGGCGGAGACCTGGCTGATGTCCTGCGCCCAGAACGCCACGCGCTTTTCCAGCTGCTTCATCAGCGCGTGCAGCAGCACACCGATGGCCATGAGCAGCAGCAGGCACGCGTACACGCTGGGCAGGTCGAAATTGGCCTTGGACTGCAGCATCACGTAGCCGACGCCTGCATTGGTGCCCACGAATTCGGCGACCACGGTGCCGATCAGCGCGAAGATCACGCCTATGTGCAGCCCCGCGAAGATGTAGGGCAGCGCGTGCGGCAGCCGCAGGCGCACGAACAGCTGCAGGCGCGTGGCGCCCAGCGAGCGCATCAGCTCGAGGTGGTCGCGGTCGCGCAGCTTCAGGCCGTGCAGCGCGTTCATCAGGATCGGGAAGAAGCACGCCGTGATGACGATCACCGTCTTGGACAGCTCGCCGAAACCGAACCAGATGACCACCAGCGGCGCGATCGCGACCTTGGGCATGCTCTGGAAGGCGACGAAGAACGGCGTGAGCACGCGCTCGAGCACCGGCACGCTCGCCAGCGTGCCGGCGATGGTGATCGCCGCGGTGGCCGCGATGAAGAAGCCCGCGAAGATCGAGCCGACGGTGGAGCGCAGGTGGGGCAGGTAGAAGCCCGACGTGAAGCCGTCGACCAGCACCGCCCAGATCTGGCTGGGCGCCGGCAGCACGAGCTTGGAGACCCAGCCGCGCTGCGCCGCGACCTCGGCCAGCCCGACCAGCAGCACGAGCAGCGTAAACGACGCGGCGTATTCGAGAGCGCGTGTGCCGCCGCCGAGAGGGGCGCGCTGCACGGGCGCGGGTGCATCCAGGACGGCGTCAGCCATGCGCAACCTCCGCGGGGCGGACGTCGCCGCGGTCCAGCAGCGCCCGGATTTCGGCGACGGCGCGGATGAAGCGCGCATCGCCCTTGGTGGAAAGAAGGCGCGGCCGCGGCAGGTCGATCGGCAGCGTCGCCACCAGCTGGCCCGGGCCGCGCGAGAACACCATGACACGGTCGGACAGCAGCACGGCCTCCTCGATGTCGTGGGTGACGAAGAGCACCGTCTTGCGCTGCTCGCGGCTGATGCGCTGCAGCTCCATGTTCAGCTGCTCGCGCGTCATCGCGTCGAGCGCGCCGAAGGGCTCGTCCATGAACAGCACCTCGGGGTCGTGCAGCAGCGCGCGCGCGATCGAGGCGCGCTGCTGCATGCCGCCGGACAGCTGGTTCGGGTAGCTGTGGGCCGCGCGGCCGAGGTGGACCAGCTCGATGAGCCGCAGCGCGCGCTCGCGCGCCTCGGCGCGCGGCAGGCCCAGGATGTCGGCCGGCAGCATCACGTTCTCGAGCACCGTGCGCCACGGCAGCAGCGCCGCGCCCTGGAACACGAAACCATAGGCGCCGGGCTGGATGCCGCGCCCCGTGTCGCGATAGGTGATCGCCCCCTCGCTGGCGCCCACCAGCCCCGCGGCCATCTTGAGCAGCGTCGTCTTGCCGCAGCCGCTGGGGCCCACGAAGCTCACGAACTCCGCGGGCGCGATCGATTCGTTCACCGGCAGCAGGGCCGGCGCAGGGCGGCCCGCCGCGCTGCGATACGTCTTGCCGGCGCCCTGGATGCGCAGCACGGGCGCGGCCACGACGGGAGGGGGTTCAACTGCAAGCAACATGCGGGTCGTCCTTTGCGCAGGGGCTCAGTCGCGCGCGAAGCCGCCGTCGACCACGAACACTTCGCCGGTGGTGTAGCCGGCCGCGGGCGACGCCGCGAACACGATCGTGGCGGCCGCCTCGTCCAGCGTGCACCAGCGCTTGCCGGGCAGCGCGACGCGCTGCGCCCACTGCTTCTTGGTCTCTTCGGGGCTCGTGCCGGGCGGGCTCATCTGCGCCACCCAGGCCTGCGTGCGTTCGGGCACTTCCACGAAGTTCGGCGCGACGCAGTTCACGCGGATGCCGTGCTGGCCGAGCTCGGCGGCGAGCGCCTTGGTGAAGCGGATCTCGGCCGCTTTCGCCGGGCCGGTGCAGGTGGAGAAGAACGGCGGGTCCAGCACCTGCAGCCCGGAGCAGCCCGCGACGTTGACAATGGCGCCCGCGCCCTGCCGGATCATCACCGGCGCAATGCGCTGGGTCACGCGGAACTGCGCGAAGAAGTTCAGCGCCATGCCGTTGACGAGCTCGTCGTCGGTGACTTCGAGGAACGGCTTGTAGATGCCGGTGCCCGCGTTGTTGACGAGTACGTCCACGCGGCCGAAGCGGGCCATCACCGCGTCGCGCAGCCCGTCGATCTCCGCGGGCCGCGTCACGTCGCAGGCATGGAAGCCAACCTCGGTGCCGGTCTCGGCGGCGATGGACCCGGCGGCTTCGCGCAGGCGCCCTTCGCCACGCGCGCAGATGAAGAGGCGCGCGCCTTCGCGCGCGAACTGCTGCGCGGTCGCCAGGCCGATGCCGCTGCTGCCGCCGGTGAGCAGCACCACCTGGTCCTTCAGTTGCAGGTTCATGCGCCACCCCCAGCCCTGTGCGGGCGGTAGGTGGCGAGGTCGTTGCGCTGCACGAATTCCACGCAATTGCCTTCGGGGTCCTCGGCGAACGCGAGGTCCACGACGCCGGGTCGGAATGCCACCGGCTCGGCGCCGGTGCGCACCGTCGCGCCGGCGCCGCGCAGCGCCGCGATGACCGCGCGAACGTCGGGCACGATGAACGTGAGGTACGCGAAGCCGTGCCGCTGCATGACGAAATCGCCGCGCGCGCCCGGCGTGGCCGGCTGCTGCGGCACGACGATCTTCAGGCGGTCCCCGCCTTCGGTCTGGAGCCGCGCGATCGCATAGCCCTGCGGCGACAGGCCCGCCGCGCGCGCGGGCTGCGCGGGGATCTCGTCGAGCGAGAAGAGCTGCATGCCGAGCACGCCCTGGTAGAACGCCAGCATCGGCTCCATGGCGCCCGCCACGATGGCCGGCTCGAAGGGCGCGCTGACCTTCACGGCCGCTGCTCCGCGCCGGGCCACGTGGAAGGGTCGCGCATCCGAAAGCCCTTGCGCACCAGCTCGATGAAGAAGCCGCCCACGCTGCGCGTGTCCATGTAGACGGCCACCGCGGTGCCGCTCTCCTTCTGCAGCATGGGCGGGAAGCCCGAGGCGCGGAAAGCGGCGATGGACGCATCGAAGTCCTCGACCTCGAACGCGAGGTGCTGCAGGCCCTCCCCGCGCTCGGCCAGGAACTGCTCGTGCACCGGGTTGCGCCCCGCGTGCAGCTCGATGATCTCGAGGTCCACGCCGGCGGACAGCGGCGCCAGCGCCATGTGCAGCGTGTAGGTGCAGCGCTCGCCGAGCACGATGGCGGTGTTGGTGTACTCGAAGCGGTCGAACGGGCCCGCGACCAGCAGCGAGAGGTTGTTGATCGCCCGCTCGCGGTCGCGCACCACCATGCACGCATGGTCCAGGCGCGCGCCCGCCAGCAGCGGCTTCAGCCCCGCGGCGGTGTCCGGCAAGGCGATGCCCGTGTTCACGCCTGCGCTTCCGTGAAGAACCGCGTGCCCGACTCGAACAGGTTGGGCTTGTTGAAGATCGAGAGGAACACCGCGCCGCCCTTGGAGTGCGCGATGTGCCGGTTGCCGCCCGGCCGCCACACGAAATTGCCCGGCGTGCACGAGCCTTCGTGGTCGGTGAGGTCGCCCTCGAGCATGTAGGTCATCTCCAGCGCCTGGTGCTCGTGCAGCGGCACGACCGCGCCGGGCGCGAGCTTGAAGAGGATGGCGGAGCGGCCGTCGTCGTCGCTGTAGAGGATCTTCATCTCGATGCCCTCGAACTGCGTCGGCGACCACGGCATGGCCGCGGCGTCGACGAAGTGCGAGCACAGCTCGGGCGGGTTGAAGGGTGTGGGCATGGCGGTCCTATTTCTTGCGGGGTGCGGCCTCGAAGCCGGCGGTGCAGAAAGCCACGACCTCGGCGATCGCGTCCTCGACGTTCCAGTTGCGCGGCGTGCGGGGCTCCGCGGCGGGCGGGCGCAGCATGCGCTGCGGGCCGGCGAGCGCGTAGATGAGCGCGCCGACCATCAGGTTGTAGCGCCACAGCAGCGTCTCGGCCGAGAGCCTGGGCAGCAGCTCGGCGAAGGTGGCGATGAAGCGGCTGCGCACCTCGCCGTAATACGCCTCGAGGAACACGTGCTCCTTGGGCATGGCCAGCATGCGGCTGAGGAAGCGCATCATCACCACGCCCTGCGAACCGTGCGACTTCGGGTCGCCCAGCAGCAGCGGCGGGCGCACGAAGGCTTCCACCACGTCGCGCAGGGCGGGCTTGCCGCCGCGGCCGCGCGCCCGGGCGGCGGCCAGCAGGTCCAGGCGGTGCTGGTTGACCGGGATCACGCGGCGCGCGAACAGCGCCTCGAACAGTTTTTCCTTGGAGCCGAAGTGGTAGTTGACCGCCGCGACGTTGGCCTGCGCGGCATCGGCGATGTCGCGGATGGAGACCTGCGCGAAGCCCTCTTCCGCGAACAGGGCCTCGGCCGCGTTGAGGATGTGGTCCTTCTTGCGCTCGACCGACACCTCCGCGAGCGCACGGGCCTTGCGGCCACGGGGGGCGGGGGTTGCGTCGTCGAGCGCGCCGGCGGAGGCGGCCGGCGCGCTGTCGTCCCGCAGGCGTTCGGGCATCTCGTTCATTCGGGCTGGATGTTGGCGCGCTTGATGACCACGGCCCACTTCTCGGTTTCCGTGCCGAGGAAGCGGCCGAACTGCTCCGGCGACCACGCCGCGGGCACCACGCCCATGTCGTGCAGGCGGTCCTTGACCGACGAGTGCGCGATGGCCTTCACGATCTCCGCGTTGAGCTTCGCAAGCACGTCCGGCGGTGTCTTGCCGGGTGCGACGAAGCCCCACCACACCGTGGCCTCGAAGCCGGGCACGCCCGACTCGGCCACCGTGGGCACGTCCGGCAGCAGGTCGAAGCGCTTGGCGCTGCCGACCGCGATGGCCTTCAGGCGCTGGGCCTTGATCTGCGGCATGGCCAGCGGCGGGTCGATGAACATGACGTCCACGCGGCCCGACTGCAGGTCCACGAACGCCTGCGTGCCGCCCTTGTAGGGCACGTGCGCGATGTCGACCTGCGCCGCGGCCTTGAGCATCTCGCTCGCGAGGTGGCCGGAGGTGCCGGTGCCTCCTGTTGCGTACGTCACCTTGCCCGGCTGCGACTTCGCGAGCGCGACCAGCTCCTGCATGTTCTTCGGCGCGAACGAGGGCGCGGCCACGAGGATCAGCGGGGACGCGCCGATGTACGCAACCGCCGCGAAGTCCTTCATCATGTCGAAGGGCTGGTTGCGGTAGAGCGTGGTGTTGGCCGCCAGCCCGTTGGCGCCGATCAACAGCGTGTAGCCGTCCGCCGGCTGCGTGGCCACGTAGGCGGTGGCGATGTTGCCGCCCGCGCCGGGCTTGTTCTCGACCACCACCGGCTGGCCCACCTGCTCGGACAGCCGCTGGCCGACCATGCGTGCGAGCGTGTCCACGCCGCCGCCCGCGGAGAACGGCACGATGATGCGGATCGGCTTCGAAGGCCAAGCCTGCGCGTACGCGCCGCCCGCAAAGGCGACGAGGGCCGCCGCCGCGACGACGCAGCGGATGAATTCAAACAGCTGTTTCATTGGGATCCCTCAACCGTTGCGAAGCGGCGGCACACCGTAGGCCGCGCCGACCTTGCGGACGAGCTCGGGCGCCGGCGCGGCGTACAGGAGGTGGCGGCTGACGCAGGTGCCGGTGAGCTTGTGCATGACCGCCATGGTCTCGGCCGTCTTGGCGAGCAGCGTGTAGGTGTCCAGCAGCGGCACGCCGTCGATCGTGAAGACGCCGCGCTGGGCCATCAGCGTGCCGGGCGGGCCGCCCACGAAGAGCACCTCCGCGCCCTTGTCGATCGCGCGGCGGCCGGCCGCCACGAGCTGCTCCTGCAGCATGTCGCCGAACGCCGAGTCGGTGAAGCCGAGGTCGAGGCTGCGGGTGTCCGCCACCTCCATCGGCTCCATCGCGGCCAGCCGGTCGGCGATGCCGTAGCCGTAGACGATGGAGCGGTACCACGCCATCAGCTTGCGGTTGACGCCTATCACGCCGAAGCGCTCGCCGAACGTGCAGGCCGTGAACGCGCACGTCTCCATGAAGGCGACGACCGGGATGTCGAGCATCTCGCGCAGCTCGACCAGGACCGGGTCCATCGAGTTGGCGATGACGAACGCGTCGTAGCCGCCCTCCTGCCGGATGCGCAGCGCGTTGTCGATGACCTCGCGCGTGTCGTAGTTGCAGAACAGGCGGTACTGGTCGCCGATGACGCCGTGCGTCGTGCCGCGGACCTCGACCGTCACGCCGGGCGGCATGGCCCGGTCGACGAGCTTCTGCGTCGCGTCGAGGAAACCCCGCATGCCGGTTTCCGACGAGAGCAGCTGGAACCAGATTTTCACTACGCTACCTCAAACAGTCGTTTGAAATAGAATAGGCGCAATCCTTGATCCAGATCAAGGAAAAGATGGCAGGGGTTAACCCTTGTGCGTGCTCGCCAGGCGGTCCAGGCGCGCGCGGTACTCGCGCGCGAGCCGCGCGACCAGCGTCGCGGTGGGCACGACCTCGGTCACCGCGGCGATCCCCTGCCCGCAACCCCAGATGTCCTTCCACGGCTTCTTGCGGTCGGTGCCGAAGTTCATCTGGCTCGCGTCGCTCTGCGGCAGCGCGTCCGGGTCCAGCCCCGCGGCCACGATCGAGCCGCGAAGGTAGTTGCCGTGCACGCCGGTGAACAGGTTGGAATACACGATGTCGCGGCTGCTGCTGCCGACGATCATCGCTTTGTAGGCCGGGTCGGCGCGCGCTTCCTCGGTCGCGATGAACGCCGAGCCGATGTAGCCGAAGTCCGCGCCTGCGGCCAGCGCCGCGAGCAGCGCGTCACCGGTCGCGATTGCGCCGCTCAACGCAAGCGGCCCGCGAAACCAGCGGCGGATCTCGTGCACCAGCGCGAAAGGGCTGATGGTGCCCGCATGCCCGCCCGCACCGGCCGCGACGGCGACCAGCCCGTCAGCGCCCTTCTCGACCGCCTTGCGCGCGAACGCATCGTCGATCACGTCGTGCAGCACCACACCGCCCCAACCGTGCACCGCGGCATTGATCTCGGGCCGCGCGCCGAGCGACGTGATGACGATCGGCACCTTGTAGCGCTCGCACACGGCCATGTCGTGCTCCAGCCGCGTGTTGCTCCGGTGCACGATCTGGTTGATGGCGAACGGCGCCGCGGGCGCCTCGGGGTGCTTGCGGTCGTGCGCGGCGAGGGTCTCGGTGATCTCGGCCAGCCAGTCGTCCAGCAGCTCGGGCGGGCGCGCATTGAGCGCCGGCATCGAGCCGACGATGCCGGCCTTGCATTGCGCGATGACCAGCTGCGGCGTGCTGATGATGAACAGGGGCGCCGCGATGGCGGGCAGGCGCAGCTTGCGGAAAGCGGGGTGCATGGGTTCCCGAAAGGTCAGAAGATCGAAACGAAACCGCCCAGGCGGTTCCAGCGCTTGCCGTCGAACACCACCGGCTGCAGCGACTTGATGAGGCGATAGTCGTCGGGGCTGCTGCTCACCACGACACCGGGCAGGAACATCGGCAACTGCACCGCCTTGATCGACGCCGCGTGCTTGAGCACGTTCTCGCGCGTGAGGTTGTCGCCGCACGCGCGCAGGATCTCCGCCATCAGCTTCGCACTGGAATACGCATAGACGTGCGAGCCCAGGCGCAGGTCGGCTTCAGGCCGGTACTTCTTCATGAACGCGAGCCACTCGCGGAACGCGGCGTCGTTCTCCCACTGCGTGTCGTTCGGGTCCTTGGCATACGCGGTGGAGATCACGCCGACGGCCTTCTCGGGGCCCGCGGGGGTGAACACCGCGCCGATCAGCGCGGCACCCTGCGCGAGGTAGTGCGTGGGCTTCCAGCCGGTGTCGTGGATGCGGCGCAGCGTCTGGATCGCGGCCTTGGCGGTGCTGAAGCTCACCAGCACGTCGGCACCGGCGCCGCGCAGCTGCACGATCTGCGAGTCGACCGTCGGGTCGGTGACTTCGTACGAAGCCTCGGCGACGATCATCGACTTCGCCTTCGCACCGAGCCCTTCCTTCAGCCCGCGCAGGTAGTCCTTGCCGTAATCGTCGTTCTGGTAGAGCACGCCGATCTTCGCGTTGGGCCGGTTCTCCAGGATGTGCCGTGCGTAGACGCGCGCCTCGGACGGGTAGTCCGGGTAGAAGCCCATCGACCACGGGTGCCCCTTGGGGTCGTTCCACTTGGACGCGCCCGTCAGCAGCAGCAGGTGCGGCACCTTCTTCGCGTTGAGGTAGCGGTGCACCGCGGAATTGGTCGCGGTGCCGAACATGCCGTACAGCAGCAGCACCTGGTCCTGCTCCACCAGCCGGCGCACGCCCTCCACGGTCTTCGGCGGCGAGTAGCCGTCATCGAGGCTGAGGAAATTCACCTTGCGGCCGTTGATGCCGCCCTGCTCGTTGAGCATGCGGAAATACGCGGCCTGCGTCTTGCCGACCTCACCGTAGATCGACGCGGCGCCGCTGTACGGCATGGTCTGGCCGATGCGGATCTCGGTGTCCGACGCGCCGGGGTCGTAGCGCTTCTGCGCGGCGGCATTGCCGCAGGCCAGCGCCAGCGTGGCGGCGATGGCCAGGATGATCGACTTCATGGTTTGCTCCTCGCAGGAATGCGGTTCTTCAGGTGGCGGATGCCGCCCGCCGCGCCGGTGGGCCACAGCAGCACCAGCAGCAGCAGGATGGCACCGTAGACGGCCCACGGCGCCGATTTCGAGACCTGCTCGGCGACGCGCGGCACGAACTGGATGAACACCGCGCCGTACACGGCACCTTGCAGCGAGCCGAGGCCGCCGACGACGGCGCCCACCAGCAGCGTGATCGACAGGAAGATCGAGAAGCTGTCGGGCGCGACGAACTGCACGACGATCGCCGACAGCGCGCCGCCGACGCTGGTGCACAGCGCCGACAGGCCGAAGGTGAGCGTCTTGATGCGCGCGTTGTCCACGCCCATGGCCTGCGCGGCGATCGGGTGGTCGCGCACGGCGACGATGTCCAGGCCGAAGCCACCGCGCAGCAGGTTGCGCGCGCAGGCGAACAACACCGCCGCGACGGCGAGGCAGAAGAAGTACAGCCACTGGTCCGCATCCACTGGCAGGCCGAACGGTGCCTCCGGCTTCACCAGCACCAGCCCTTGCGAGCCGCCGGTCCAGGCTTCGAACCCCTTGTACTTCAGCAACTGCGGCGTGGCCACGCCCAAGGCGAAGGTGGCGAGCGCGAGGTACACGCCATCGAGCTTGAGCGCAGGCCGGCCGAACAGCCAGCCGAGCACGCCGCCGAGCGCAGCCGCCGCCGGCAGCGTCGCCCAGTACGGCCAGCCTGCGTGCTCCATCAGCATGCCGGCGACGTATGCCCCGAGCGCGAAGAACGCCCCGTGGCCCAGCGAGATCTGCCCGTTGTAGCCGGTGAGCAGGTTCAGCCCGAGCAGCGCCACCGCGTAGGTGATGACGATGGTGAGTTCGAACACCGCGTAGCCGGGCAGCACGAACGGCGCGGCACACGCGATCAACACGGCGGCGGGCAGCAGCAACCGGTTCATCTCACACCCTCACCACGATGGCCTTGCCCAGCAGGCCGGCGGGCTTCACGACCAGCACAGCGACGATCAGCACCAGCGCCACGGTGAGCTTCAGCTCCGCGCCGACCACGTAGGTCCCAACGAGGTTCTCCAGCACGCCGACGACGAAGCCGCCGATCACCGCGCCCGGCGCGCTGCCGATGCCGCCGAGCACCGCCGCGGCGAACGCGTACACCAGCACGCCGGACATCATGTGCACGTCGAGGAACACCACCGGCGCGATCATCATGCCCGCGATGGCGCCGATCGCACCGGCCATGCCCCAGCCGAGCGCCAGCATCCGGTCCACGCGCACGCCGACGAGTCGGCTCGAAACCGGGTTCTCCGCCGTGGCGCGCATCTGCAGGCCGAGCGGCGAATAGCGGAAGAACAGGTAGACAACGGCCAGCACTGCCAGCGTGACGCCCACGGCGCCAAGCTGGTGCGGCGTGAGCAGGCCGCCGGCCCGCACACTATCCGGGAAGGGGCTCGGGAACGACCGGATCGCATAGCCGAACAGCAAGCCCGCGATGCTGTGCAGGATGACCAGCAGCGCGACGAACACCACCACGATGGACAGCACCGGCGCATGCCGCAGCCGGCGAATCAGGAGCGCTTCGATCACCGCACCGAGCACGAACGCGATCACGACGGTGCCCGCGAACGCCGCCCAGTACGGCAGCCCCGCCTCGATCAGCACCGACGCGATGAAGGTGCAGAACATCGCCATCTCGCCCTGCGCGAAGTTCACGTGGTGCGTGCTGCGGTAGACCATCACCAGCGCAAGCGCGAGGCTGGCGTAGATGCCGCCCGTGGCCAGGCCCGCCGCGAGCTGCGGCAGCAAGGTGTTCATGTCGCGATCTCCCCGCCGAGGTAGGCCGCTTGCACGGCCTCGTTGTTGCCCACCGCCGCGGCCGGGCCCGCCAGCACGACGCGGCCGGTTTCGAGCAGGCAGGCGGTGTCGGCCAGCTCCAGCGCGAGCGCCGCGTTCTGCTCCACCAGCAGTATCGCCACGCCCTGCTCCGCGCGCACGCGGCGCATGATGCGGAAGATGTCCTGCACCACCATCGGCGCCAGGCCGAAGGACGGCTCGTCCAGCAGCAGCAGGCGCGGGCGCAGCATCAGTGCGCGCGCGATCGCCAGCATCTGCTGCTCGCCGCCCGACAGCGTGCCGGCCTGCTGGTGGCGCCGCTCCTTCAGGCGCGGGAAGTAGCCGTAGAGGCGCTCGAAGTCGTCGCGCACGGCGGCGCGGTCGCTGCGCGTGCAGGCGCCGAGCAGCAGGTTCTCTTCCGTGGTGAGGCCCGCGAACGTGCCGCGGCCATCGGGCACATGGGCGACGCCCAGGCGCACGATCTCTTCGGTGGCCAGCGCGTCGATGCGTTGGCCCGCGAGCGTGATCGTGCCGCGCCGGCGCACCATGCCGCACAGCGCGCGCAGTGTCGTGGTCTTGCCGGCGCCGTTGGCGCCCAGCAGTGCGGTGACGCCGCCAACCGCCACTTGCAGGTCGACGCCGAACAGCACGCGGGTGTTGCCGTAGCCGGCCTCGAGGCCGCGCACGTCGAGCAGCGGTTCGCTCATGTCCTTGCCTCCGCTTGCGCCGGGGCGCCGAGATAAGCCGCGATCAGCTCGGGGTCGCGCCGCACCTCGGCAGGTGTGCCTTCGGCGATCTTGCGCCCGAAGTTCAACGCGACCAGCTTGTCGGAAAGTTGCATCACCAGTCCCATGTGGTGCTCCACCAGCAACACCGTCAGCGCGAAGCGCTCGCGCAGCGTGCGGATCAAGGAGCCGAGCTCCCCGACTTCGTGGTGGTTGAGCCCGCAGGCCGGCTCATCGAGCAGCAGCAGGCGCGGCTGCATCGCGAGTGCGCGCGCGAGCTCCACGCGCTTCTGCGTGCCGAACGGCAGTTCGCTCGCGGGAACGCTCGCGACGTCGCGCAGCTGCAGCAGCTCGATGAGCTCGTCGACTCGCGCGGCCTGCTCCGCCTCTTCGCGCAGTACGGAAGGCAGGCGCAAGGTGTGCGCGAGCCACCCCGTGCCGCGGCGGCACGTTGCGCCGACCGCGATGTTCTGCCGCACGGTGAGCGTGCGGAACAGCGCGAGGTTCTGGAATGTGCGGCCGATGCCCAGGCCGGCCATCCGATGCTGCGGCAGCGCGCCGAGCGCGCGCCCGTCGAACCGGATCTCGCCGGTGTGGTGCGCGTACAGCCGCGACAGGCAGTTGAACAGCGTTGTCTTGCCCGCGCCGTTGGGCCCGATCAGGCCGCAGATTTCGCCGGGCGCGACGTCGAACGACACGGCGTCCAGCGCCACCACGCCACCGAAGCGCACCGTGACATCGCGCACTTCGAGCAGCGGCGTGGGCCGTGAGCGCCCGCCGGATCCGCCGTGCTTCATCGCGCAGCCCTCATCCGCGCACCTGTTCGCGCAGCACATTCTTCAAGACCTTGCCGGCGGCCGAAACGGGCAGTTCGGGCACGAAGCTGAAGCCGCGCGGACACTTGTAGCCGGCCATCCGACCGCGGCACCACTCGCGCAGCACGTCGGCCGTGGTGCCGTTGCGCAGCACGACGACCGCATGCACGGACTCGCCCCAGCGCGCATCGGGCACGCCGACCACTGCCGCCTGCGCCACCGCGGGATGCGCACGCAGCACCGTCTCGACCTCGCCGCTGTACACGTTCTCGCCGCCCGTGATGATCATGTCCTTGATGCGGTCGACGATGAACAGGTGGCCGCTCGCGTCCATGCGCCCGGCATCGCCGGTGCGCAGCCACCCGTCCCGGAATGCCGCCTGCGTGGTCTCCGGTTGCCGCCAATAGCCGCGCATCACCATCGGGCCGCGCACGATCACCTCGCCGACCGCGCCGCGCGGCACTTCACGGCCCGCATCGTCGGCCACGACGATCTCCGCACCCAGGCCTGCGCAGCCGACCGAATTGGCGAGCCCCAGCTCGCGGGCCTCAGCGCGGTGGTTCTCCGGCGGGTTCATGCACACCGCGCCCGCCGTCTCCGTCATGCCATAGGCCTGGAAGAACTCCGCGTGCGGCAGCGAGTCGAGCGCCCGCGCCAGCAGGTCCGGCGGCATCGGCGCCGCTCCGAAGGCGACGCGCGTGAGGCCCTGCACGCGCTCGGGCCGGAAGCCGGGCGCGTCGAGCAGCGACTGCAGCATCGTCGGCACGGCGACGATGTCGCTCACGCCGTGGTTCTCGATCGCATCGAGCACGCGGTCGGCCTGGAAGCGCGCGAGCGTCACGCAGGTGCCGCCGACGACCAACTGGCCGAGCAGGCGGCCGAGGCCCGCCACATGGAACAGCGGCGCCACGAGCAGCGCGACGGAGTGAGGCGAATTGGGCAGCTCGGCACCGCGCGCGACGCAGGCCGACCAGAAGTTGGCATGGGACAGCATCACGCCCTTGGCGCGGCCGGTCGTTCCACCGGTGTAGAGGATCGCCGCGAGTGCGTCGTCGCCGGTACGCGTGTCGGGCAGCTCGGCGCAGCTGTCTGCCTCGGCGGCGAAGCGCTCGAGCGCGACCGTGCGCACGTCGAGGGGGTTCGCCGGCGGCACGAGCGTCTCGTCCACGAGCAGCAGCTCAGCCCCGCTGTCGGCGACCGCGTGGGCCAGCTCGGCGGCGCTCCAGCGGATGTTGAGCGGGCAGGCCACCGCGCCCAGCCACCAGCACGCGAGCAGCGCCTGCACGAGATAGTCGTTGTTGGGCGCGAGCAGCGCGACACGGTCGCCCGCACGCACCCCCTGCCGTGCCAGCGCGCCGGCCTGCCTTGCGACAGACGGCACCAGCTCGGCGAACGTGAGGGACCGCCGCGTGCTGTCGCCAAGGTGATTCAGTGCTTCCTTGCCGGGGTGGCGCTGCAGCGAGCGGTGCAGTCCTTGCGTGAGGTACATGGGAGGGTGCGATCCTTGGACAGGCGCAGCTTCGCCGCCGGGCGCGGCCGCCGCTAGCGGAAGAGTGCAGGACAGCGGCAGGAGTGCAGCGGGACTGCCGTTTTCCCCCTTGCGGCGGGCTGCCGCCTCGCGCAAAGTGGGCCCATGCGCGTTGCCACCCTGCCGTCCCGCATCGACTTCGCCGGCCACCGGATCGCCGGGCTGCGGCTGGCCGACAGCCGCGACGTCGACCAGTCCAACGAGCTGTCGGCGCGTCTCTTCGGCGCCGCGCGCATGCGCCGTCTGCGCGCCGGCGGCGCGTTCCACTACACGCACGACCACGTGCCGTTCGGGCCGGTGTCGTTCGACCGCATGAGCTGGGGTGCGCACACGGCGCTCGTGCCACGCGCGGAGTCGCTGCCCGGCTACTACATCGTCAACCTGCCGATCCGCGGCGCCGCGCGCGTGCGGCAGGACGGGCATGTGCAGCAACTGGCCCAGGGCGCGGGCGGTGTGTTCAGCCCGCTGCGCAGCTTCGAGATCGAGGCCTACGAGGACTTCGACCACATGGTGGTGCGCGTGGATGCGGCGTTCCTGGCGAGCGCGTGGCAGGGCATCTCGGGGCAGCCGCTCACCGCGCCGCTGTACTTCGAGCCCGCCATCCCCGACACGCCGTCACTTGCGGCGAGCTGGATGTCGATCGTGACGCTCGGTGCCAGCGTGGCGAAGTTGCCGCTGGGCAGCGCCGCGCGCGAGTACGCGCAGAACGCACTGGCCGCGAGCGTCGCCTCGGTCCTGCTCACGCAGCACCCGCACAACCACCGGTTCCTGCTGGACGAGCAGCCGCAGGGCGCGCCGGCCCCGCGCGTGGTGCGGCTCGCGGAGGAATTCATGCTGCAGCGGCTGCGCGAAGCCGTCACGGTCGAAGCCGTCAGTGCTGCATGTGGCGTGTCGCGTCGCTCATTGTTCGCGGCCTTCCAGGCGCATCACGGTGTCGGGCCGATGGCCTGGTTGCGGCAGCGCCGGCTGGAAGCGGCCCGCGCCCTGCTGGAGAAGCCTTCGCGCGAGGACTTGCGAGTCGCCGATGTCGCGCTGGAGCTGGGCTTCAGCCACGTCGGCGAGTTCGCCGCGGCCTACGGGCGCGCCTTCGGTGAATCGCCTTCGGTGACGTTGCGGCGCAACCGCCGCTGACGTTGCGGCGCCGGCCGCTGGCGGCGGCGCCGATCCGCGTCAGCGCAACTGCGCCAGGTTGTCCTGCGTCGCGAGCTCCACCGAACGCTGCGCATCCTCCGGCAACAGCAAGCGCTCCGCCACCAGCCTGTCGGCCGCCGCGCGCACGGCGGCCACATACGCCGCATTGCTCGCATAGCGTTCTTCGAGCGAAGGCCGCGGATCGTTCGCCGCCTGCCGCTGCGCACGCGTCGCCGCGAAAGGCACGACCGCGCCTTGCAGCGGGAACAACGCGTCCGCACCGAAGCCTGCCGCGCGCGGGTTCCATCCGGTGTACGTGGCACGCGGCACGGCCAGCGCGAGCTGGCGCACGCCCGCGATCGACATGCCGTCCGCATCCGCCTTCGGCACGAACACGGGGTAGCCACCGAGTTCACGGGGCGGGAAGACGGACTGGTCCGATACGCGTGCAGCACTGTGGATGCCCGCATAAGGCAACCCGGGAATGCCGGCCGGCACCGCGGCCTGCGCTTCGACCAGCGTGCCATGCGCCCGCATCGGCACGCGGCTCGCGGGCGGTTCCTTGCCGGTCGTGATCCACTCCTGCATCGCCGTCAGCAGCGCACGCATCGACGCGCCGTTGTGCAGCGGGTTCACGGGCAACGCCATCGTCTGGACCGTCTTCACGCGCTCGTTGGGCGCGGCGTAGTGCGGCGTGCCCGTGAGCATGTACGCGCGCACGTCGGGCGGCAGGTCGAGGTGGTTGCCGGCGAGGTCCGTCACGTTCAGCGACGCGCGCGACGCCCACCACTCGTGCTCGCTGTCCGTGTGGATCACGCGCGGGCAGGTGGCGTTCAGGCGGCAACGCAGCATCAGGCCGTCGCGCCGGCCGGTGAGCGGGTCTTCGAGCACGGCATACGTGAAGGGGAAGGTGTCCACTTGCCACGCGGGGTCCTGCGGGTGCCGCGAGTTGCGGTTGGGCAGGCCGAAGCGCACGTTGGTGGCCATGCGGCGGCCGCCCGCCACGTGCGGCATGAGGCCGTCGAACACGGTGCGGCCCAGCAGGTCTTCGTTGAAGCCGAGGTGGAGGAAGTCGCGCAGGAAGCGTCCCGACTGCGAGACGCCGAAGCCGATGGCGTGGTGCACGGACGGCCGGCCCGCCACCGCGAGCGGGTTGGACGCGCTGGTGTCGCGGCGCAGGAAGGCCGCGACGTCGCGCGTCGCGGCGAAGCCCATGCCCAGCACGATGGGGTCGCGGCCGGTGTAGGTGACTTCGTAGAGCGCCCCCGCATCGAAGCCGCTCGCGGGCCGCTGGATCTCGATCGTGTTCGCCCCCGTCGCTCGCACCGCGAGGCCCACCGGTGTCTGGCGCGGCGCATCCCAGGTGGGGCGTACCGTGACCGCGAGCTTCGACGGGTCCGCCACAGGCCACTGCAGGGTTGCGGTGGCCGGGTTGCGCATGTGGTCGAAGACGAACTCTTCGCGCACGGGCCCGGTCACGCCCCGCAGCACGGGCGCCTGGATGCCCATCTGGCCGGGCTTCGACTCGAGGTCGGCCTGCCAGCCGATCCATGCGACGGTGTAGCCCTGCCGCTCGAGGAAGCCGTTGCCGGCGTCGCCCTTGTCGAGGCTGTTCGCCTCGAGCGCGTCGTCGAAGAGCTGCTGCCCGATCCGGCGGCCGCGATTCGGCACGTCGACGAACAACGTGCCGTTGCCGCGGGCCGGGTCCGCCGGCCGAAGCACGACGACGTCGGCCGTCGCTTCGACGCGGCCGGCCGCGTTGCGCGGCGCCTTGTCGATGTCGACGATGACCGCGTTGCGCGGATCGGCGGGGTCGAGCGCGATGGTGGCGCGCGCGGTCACCTTCACGTACGGGCCGACGCTGCCGAAGCTGCGGCCGCCATAGGCCGGCGTGCTCTGGAGCACTTCGAACCGCACGACTTGCGCGTGCGCGGTTGCGACGCTCGTTACGAAGAATGAAATAGCGGCAAGCCGGGCAAGCCTGCTGTGATGACTGCGCATGCTGTCTCCTTTGTCGCCCGATGCTGCGCGAAACGGCGGCGGATGTGAATTGCGAATTTCGGACTAACGCCTTGGCGCCTATGATGGCAACACCAGAACCAAGGCAGGATGACTTATGGACCTCGGCATCAAAGGCAAATGGGCGCTCGTGTGCGGCGCGAGCAAGGGCTTGGGCTTCGGCTGCGCGCACGCGCTGGCGCGTGAGGGCGCCAACGTCGTGATCGTGGCCCGCACGGCACAGGCGCTGCAGGAAGCGGCCGACCGCATCCGCAAGGACGCGCCCGGCGTGGAAGTCATCGCGGTCCCGGCCGACATCACCACGGTGGACGGCCGCAACGCCGTGTTCGGCAAGCGGCGCGACTTCGACATCGTCGTCACCAACGCGGGCGGCCCGCCGCCCGGCGACTTTCACGACTGGAACCGCGAGGACTGGGTGAAGGCGATCGACGCCAACATGCTCACGCCGATCGAGCTCATCAAGGCCACGATCGACGGCATGGCCGAGCGCGGCTTCGGGCGCATCGTCAACATCACGTCGGGTGCGGTGAAGGCGCCGATCAGCACGCTGGGCCTGTCGAACGGCGCGCGCAGCGGCCTGACCGGCTTCGTTGCGGGCGTGGCCCGCACGCCGAGCCTGGTGAGCCGCAACGTGACGATCAACAACCTGCTACCCGGCGCGTTCGACACCGACCGCCTGCGCGGCACGATGACCGGCGCCGCGAAGAAGTCCGGCAAGAGCATCGACGAGGTGATGGAAGCACGGCGCGTGCAGATCCCCGCGCAGCGCTTCGGCACGTCCGATGAGTTCGGCGCGACCTGCGCCTTCCTGTGCAGCGCGCAGGCCGGCTACATCACGGGGCAGAACGTGCTCACGGACGGCGGCGCCTACCCCGGCACGTACTAGGCGGCCGTGGGCAAGGTGGACATCGTCTCGCTCGGCGAGGCGATGATCGAGTTCAACCAGACGCAGCCCGGCAGCCGCGAGTACCTGCAGGGGTACGGCGGCGATACGTCGAACGCGATCATCGCGGCGGCGCGGCAGGGTGCGAGCACCGCGTACATCACGCTGCTGGGCTGCGACACCTTCGGCGACGAGCTCGTTGCCTTGTGGGAGCGCGAGAACGTATCCACGGCCGCCGTCGGGCGCGACCCGGATGCGCCCACGGCGGTGTACTTCGTGACGCACGGGCCCACGGGTCACCAGTTCAGCTACCTGCGTGCGGGCAGCGCGGCAAGCCGCATGACGCCGGCCGACTTGCCACGTGAGGTGATCGAAGGCGCGAAGTACCTGCACGTCTCGGCGATCAGCCAGGCCATCAGCGCGAGCGCCTGCGACACGGTTTTTGCCGCCATCGAGATCGCGCGCAACGCGGGCGTGAAGGTGGTGTACGACTCGAACCTGCGGTTGAAGCTGTGGCCGCTGGCGCGTGCGCGTGCCGTCATTCGCGAGACGATCTCGCAGTGCGACGTGTTCCTGCCGAGCTATGACGATGTGGTCCACCTCGCCGGGGTGGACGATGCAGAAGGCATCATCGACTGGTGCCTCGCCGCGGGAGCGCCGGTGGCGGTGCTGAAGCTCGGCAAGGAAGGCGCCATCGTCGCGACGACGCAGCGGCGCACCAAGGTCGCGGGCCAGCGCGTCGATGCGGTCGATGCCACCGGTGCGGGGGACACCTTCGCGGGTGCGCTGCTCGCGCGCCTGGCTGCCGGCGATGAGATCGGTGAAGCGGCGCGCTACGCCAACGCGGCCGCTGCGCTTGCGACAACGGGCTATGGCGCGGTCGCTCCGATCCCGCGCGCGGAAGCTGTGCGGGCTTTGCTCGCGCAGCGAACACCCGCTCGATGAGCGCAACGACGACACCGATTCGCATCCCGCTCGCGTCGGGCCAATCCGTCTCGGGCCTGCTGTGCACACCTGAATCGCCGTCGGCGTGCTTCGTCTTCGCGCACGGCGCGGGCGCCGGCATGGGCCACGCATTCATGGCGAGCCTTGCGAATGCACTGGCCGAGCGGGGAGTCGCGACGCTGCGCTTCCAGTTCCCCTTCATGGAAGAAGGCAGCAAGCGGCCCGACCCGCCGGCCGTCGCGCAAGCCGCGGTTCGCGCCGCGGCCGCAGAAGCGGCGCAGCGCTTGCCGGGCGTTCCCCTGTTCGCGGGCGGCAAGTCCTTCGGCGGCCGCATGAGCTCGCAGGCGCAGGCGCAAGGCGGTATCGACGGCGTGCGCGGCCTGATCTTCGTCGGCTTCCCGCTTCATCCTTCGGGCAAGCCCGCGACTTCACGCGCCGAGCATCTGGCCCAAGTGAGCGTCCCGATGCTGTTCCTGCAGGGAACGCGCGACGCGCTGGCGGAGCTGGAACTGATCGAACAGGTGACGTCGGGCTTGGGTGATCGAGCCACGTTGGTCGTCATCGATGGCGCGGACCATGCGTTTCACGTCCTGGCACGGTCGGGGCGAACCGACGCGGACGTGATCGCGCAGCTCGCGGACGAGTGCGCGAGGTGGCTCGCCGCGCACTGATGGCGTTCTCGCTTCGGCGTCCGCTGCAGCCAGGCGCGTATCACGCGGGTCGGGGCTGTGCCGCTCGCATCGCGGCGACCAGTACTTCGACGGGGTGCCGCAGCCGCCTGGCGCGCAACCGGTCCACCTGGCTGCGGCACGAGTAGCCTGTCGCAAGAAGCTCCTCGGGCGCGCACCGGTCGACGACGGCGCCCCACGACAGCTCGAAGATGGCGCGCGAGGTCGCGACGTTGCGCGTCTCGTGGCCGTAAGTGCCGGACATGCCGCAGCATCCCGTGGCCTCGGTCGCGAGTTGCAAGCCGGCGCGTTCGAACACGCGCCCCCAGTCGCTGCTGCTGGATGGCACGTTGGTCTTCTCGGTGCAGTGCGCAAGGAGTCTGAAGCGCGAGCTCTCCGCTGCGAGCGGTGCCTGGGGCATCACCTCGAGCAGCCACTCCTGCGGCAGCAGCACATCGGGCATCTCGAGGCCTGGCACCTTGCGGTATTCCTGCCGATAGACCAATGTCATGGCAGGGTCCAGGCCAACCATCGGGATGCCGCTGCGAGCGAGCTCACGCAGCTGCGCGGCATTGTTCCGCGCGGCGCGGTCGAACGCGCGCAGGAAACCTTGCACGTGCAGCGGCTTGCCGTTCGGCAGGAAGGGCGCGAGGTAGACCGTGAACCCCAGCCGCGCAGCCAGCTCGATGAAGCTTGCTGCGACCGGTGACTCGAAATAGCGCGTGAATGCGTCCTGCACGAAGACGACCGAACGTGCGCGCTCCTGCGGCGTCCGCGCCTGCAGAGATCGTTGCGATGCGTTGCGCACGCCCCAGGTCTGCAGGTGTTTTCGCCATGCGAACCGGCTGAGCAAGGGGCTGTCGACCATGCCGGCGCGCCGGGCGAGCCAGCGCTGCACGAACCCGGCCGACATGATCGTGTTGTAGACCGCGGGCATCGTCGCAAGAAACGGGATCGTGTATTCGAGCGACCCGACCAGATAGTCCTTCAGCGGGCGCAGGTACCTTGCGTGGTAGAGCGCGAGGAAGCGCGAGCGGAACTCCGGCACGTTCACCTTGACCGGGCATTGGCCTGCGCACGACTTGCAGGCCAGGCAGCCGGCCATCGCGTCGTACACCTCGTGGGAGAAATCCGCCTCGTGCCCTCGCCTGCGCGAGTTGCGCCATCGCTCGGGCAGGCTCGCGAGAAAAGAAGGCGCCCGCTGCTCCGCCTCGAGCACGTCGATGCCTGCGGCGCCCTGCAACCTGAGCCACTCGCGGATCAGCGACGCACGCCCCTTCGGCGAGTGAACGCGCTGGCGCGTCGCCTTCCATGACGGGCACATCGCGTCGTCCGGGTCGAAGGTGTAGCAGGCTCCGTTGCCATTGCAATGCATCGCGGTGCCGTAGCTTTGCCACACGCGTTCGTCGATCTGTCGATCGGCATGGGCCCGCAGCGCAACCTCGTCGACGCGCAGGAGCGCGCTTTCGGACTGCAGAGGCGTCGCGATCTTGCCGGGGTTCAACTGGTTGTGCGGATCGAACGCGGCCTTGATTGCCTGCAACGCGGGATAGAGCTCGCCGAAGAACGCCGGCGAGAACTCGGAACGCAGGCCCTTGCCATGCTCGCCCCAGAGCAAGCCGCCATATTTCTGCGTGAGGCGCGCGACCTCCTGCGTGATCGGCCGCACCAGCGCCGCCTGGCGCTCGTCCTTCATGTCCAGCAAAGGGCGCACGTGCAGCACGCCCGCGTCCACGTGGCCGAACATGCCGTACTGCAGGCCGTGCCCGTCGAGCAGTTCCCGGAACTCGGCGATGTAGTCGGCCAGGTTCTCCGGCGGGACCGCCGTGTCTTCGACGAAGGGTTGCGGCCGCGCCTCGCCCGGGACGTTGCCGAGCAACCCCACCGCGCGCTTGCGCATCGCATAAACCGTCTCGACGGCTTGCGTTCCAACCGCCAGCGTGTGGCCAAGCCGCGTGACGCTGCGATCGGCTTCGATGTGCCGCACGAATGCCTCGACACGCCGCGCCAGATCCTGCTCGTCGTCGCCCGCGAATTCGACCAGGTTGATCCCGAGCGTCTGCGTCTGCGCGTCGCTCGGGAAATAGCCAGAGACGCGCTCCCAGACGATGTCCTTCATCGCCAGCGAGAGCACGCGAGAGTCCACCGTCTCGATGGAAAGTGGGCGCAGCGCCATCAGCGCCTGCGCGTCGCGCAGCGCCTCCATGAAGCTCGCGTAGCGGACATTGACCAGCGTGGTGTGCCGCGGAATCGGCAGCACATTCAGCGTCGCTTCGACGAGAAAGCCGAGCGAACCTTCGGACCCACAGAGCAGGCTGTTGAGATTGAAGCGGCCGTCCGGCTCGCGCAGGTGTGCGAGGTCGTAACCCGTGAGGCACCGGTTGAGCTTCGGGAAGCGTGACTCGATCAGCGCGCCCTGCTCGGCCTCGATGGTGCGTGCAACGCGATATCCGCGTGCCACCGGCGCGTCGCCTTGCGACAGCCGCTGCGCCTGCGCATCGGTGACCGCGCGGCTGTCATGGCGCTCGCCACCCAGGTACACACAGGACAAACCCAACACATGGTCCCGTGTCTTGCCATAGGTGCAGCTGCCCTGCCCGCTGGCATCCGTGCTGATCATCCCGCCGATGGTGGCCCGGTTGGACGTCGACAGCTCCGGCGCGAAGAACAACCCGTGCGGCTTGAGGGCAGCATTGAGCTGGTCCTTGACCACACCCGCCTCCACGCGCACGCGTCGCGCCGCGACGTCGATCTCGAGGATGCGGTTCATGTGCCGCGAGAGGTCCACCACGATGCCGTCGGTGAGCGACTGGCCGTTCGTCCCCGTGCCACCGCCACGCGGCGTGACGACGATGCACCGATGCTCGGGCTGCGCGACCAGCCGCGCGATGCACTGCACGTCCGCCGCGTGTCGAGGGTAGGCAACCGCCTGCGACAGGCGCTGGTAGATGGAGTTGTCCGTCGACAGCACCGTGCGCTCCGCATAGGTGTCGCCGACCTCGCCCTCGAAGCCTGACTCCTTGAGTGCGCGGCAGAAGTCGCGGTACGCCTGCGCGAGCGGAATGGGCGCCGCGACGGGCTTGATCGAAATACCGGCCATGCGCCATTACAGCGGCTGCCGCGCGCGCGGGCCAATTGAGACTTCGTCTGGCGCCATTGACGCGGCGAATACCGCTCAGCGCGCAATGGTCGCGGCCACCTCCAGCATCACCTTCTTCATCCAGGCATGCGCGTTGCTGTGCGCATACCGGTTGTGCCAGTAGATCTTCCAGTCGAACTCGGGCGCCTCGAAAGGCAAGGGCTTGCACACGATGCCCTGCGACGTGAGCTTCGCGCCGATGCGCTCGGAGACCACGCCGAGCAAATCCGTTTCGCGCAGCATCTCCGGCACGAGAAGCCACTGGGGCACATTGACCGCGATCTTGCGGCTCAGCCCCTGGGCGGCCAGCTTGCTGTCGACGAAACGCAGGTCCGTCGGGCTCATGGCCACGCGCAGGTGGCTGGCATCGAGGAAGCGCTTCAGCGTCATCCGCCCGCTGGCGAGCGGGTGCCCCACGCGCATCGCGCAGACCATGCGGTCCGTGAACAGCTTCTCGGAGCGGATGGCTTGCCCGTGGGCGAGCTCGAAGCTCGCCGCGAAGTCCAGCTGGTCCTCTTCCAGCGCACGGATCGAGCGCTCCGGCGTGATGTGCAGGACGTCGAGCGAAATGCCGGGCGCCTCGGCCGCAAGCCGCTTCATGCAGCCGGGCAGGAGCAGCGAGCCGACAAGGTCCGACATCCGGATGGTGAAGGACCGCTCGGAAGTGCGCGGGTCGAACTGCGAATCGCTGTGCACGAGCCGCTCGGCCTGCAGCAGGATCTGGTGGACGGACTCCTGCAGCTCCAGCGCGCGCGGCGTGGGCTCCATGCCATGGGCCGTGCGCACGAGCAGCTCGTCCTTGAACAGGGCGCGCAGCCGCGAGAGGGCATTGCTCATCGCCGGCTGGCTCATCGCCGCGCGCGCCGCGGCGCGCGTGACGTGCTTTTCCGCCATCAGCGCATCGAACATGACGAGCAGGTTCATGTCGACCGAGCGCAGGTTGATTCGCATGCCGGCCCATTATCTGCCATTCGAATAACGCCATACCAACCATCCATTGGACCGATGGTGGTCCGGTCCCTAGATTCCACCCCACGCGAATGTTCGCTGCACCCCAACCGGAGAGACGAGATGGCTAGCGTGGAAGAGTTGAAGAGCAAGATCAAGGTCGTGATGTTCGACCAGTACGGCACCGTGGTCGACATGCAGAAGGGCCTGACCGAGGCGTTCACGCCTTACCTGCAGGCCAAGGGCTGGACCGGCAACCCCGGCTCCCTCGTGACCTGGTACCGCCGCACGCACTTCGAGAACTCGATGATCGACGCGCTGCTGCACAAGGAGCACACGCCCTACCGCGAGATCGGCGAGCGCGCGCTCGACTACACGCTCGAGCGTGCCGGCATCCAGCACACCGCCGGCGAAGTGAAGGAGCTGATCGGCAACATCGAGCGCCTCAAGTGCTTCCCCGACGTGCCGGCGGCGCTGGCCAAACTGCAGACGAAGTACAAGATCGTCGTGCTGTCCAACGGCGACCGCGACATGCTGGAGACCGCCAAGCGGTACCACGGTGTCCCCTTCGACCACGTGATCTCTGTGGCCGAGGCCAACACCTTCAAGCCGCACGTGGCCACCTACACCAAGGCCGCCAACATCCTGAGCGTGCGCATGGACGAAGTGCTGTTCGTGGCGAACCACGCGTTCGACTGCCTGGGCGCCAAGTCCGCGGGCATGCACAGCGCCTTCATCGACCGCCGCAACCGCCCCTTCGGCCGCACGCCGCACCAGCCGGACATCTGGGTGCCGGACATGAAGTCGCTCGCCGACGCGATGGTCTGACATGGGGCCGCTCTCGGGCGTTCGGATCCTCGACCTGAGCCGCGTGGTCTCGGGCCCGTTCTGCAGCATGCTGCTGGCGGACCTGGGCGCCGAGGTCATCAAGATCGAGGAGCCGGAGCACGGGGACGACAGCCGCGCTTTCGGGCCGCCCTTCAGCGGCGGCGAGAGCGCGTACTTCCTCTCCGTGAACCGGAACAAGCGCAGCTGCGCGGTCAACATGAAGGCGCCGGAAGGCGCGGGCATCGTGCGGCGCCTCGCGGCGCAATGCGACGTGATGCTGGACAACTTCAGGCCGGGCGCGATGGAGCGCCTCGGCCTGGACCACCGTGAGCTGCGCGCAGCCAACCCGGGCCTGATCAGCTGCTCGATCACCGGCTTCGGCCGCACGGGCGCGGACGCACAGCGGCCCGGCTACGACCTGATCATCCAGGGCGAGTCCGGCATCATGGACATCACCGGCGACCCGAACGGGCCGCCCACCAAGGTGGGCACTTCGATCGGCGACCTGCTGACCGGCCAGTTCGCCAGCCAGGGGATCATGGCGGCCCTGCTCGAGCGCGCTCGCACGGGCAAGGGACGGCACGTCGACATTTCCATGCTGGACTGCATGGCGTCGCTGCTGACCTTCAACGCGGGCATTTATTTCACGACCGGGAAGAGCCCGCAACGCCGCGGCAATACGCACGCCACGATTGCTCCCTACGAGACATTCCGAGCCTCCGATGGCTGGCTCAATATCGGCGTGGCAAGCGACAAGTTCTGGCAGCTGTTCTGCGGCGTGATCGAACGCCCGGTTCTCGCGGCCGAACCGCGTTTCGCCAAGGCGGTCGATCGCGTGCGCCTGCGCGAAGAGCTCGTGCCGGTCGTGGCCGAAGTCATCGCGACGAAGCCGAGGCGCCATTGGATCGACAGGCTGTCGAAGGCGGGTGTGCCTTACGGCGACATCCGGTCGGTGCAGGAAGTGTGCGAGGCCGAGCAGCTGACATCGCGCGGCATGGTCGTGGAGATGCAGCACCCGACGGCCGGCACGGTGAGGAACATCGTGAGCCCGGTGCGGTTCGACGACGGAAGCTTCGACGATCACCAGCCGCCGCCGCTGCTTGGGCAGCACACCGCCGAGATCGTCGGCGAGCTGCTCGGGATGTCGCGTACCGAGATCGATGCCCTGGCTGATCGAGGCGTCCTGCGTTGCAACGACCTGGAGGTGACCCATGGATGAACGCGCAGCCACCGAGGCTTTCGAAGCCGCGCTGAAGTCGCACCGGCCCGCCTTCGAGGACTTCTTCCTCTCGAAGCTGCTGGGCCTTCGCTTCGCCTACGACGAGGGCAAGTGCATCGTCAGTTTCGAAGCGAAGGACTTCATGTTCAACCCGCAAGGCTCGCTGCATGGCGGTGTGATCGCCACGGTGATGGACATCTCCATGGGGCACCTGCTGAACCACGTGCAGGGACCCGGCACGACGCTGGAAATGAAGACGCAATACGTGAAGGCAGCGCGTACAGGCACCCTCACTTGCACCGGCGAGTTCATCCAGCAGGGCCAGGGCATTTCGTACCTGCGTTCGACCCTCGTCGACAACGACGGCGACGTGGTGGCCTTTGCGACGGCCACCTGGAAGCGCCTGAAGCAGACAGACACAAGCAAACCACAGGAGACCTGAAAGTGAAGTTGATTCTGAAAAGCGCACTGATTGCGGCCGCCTGCGCCGTCGCCATGACGAGTGCGCATGCCGAGTGGCCGGAAAAGATCGTTCGCGTCGTCGCGCCCTACGGGCCCGGCGGCGGTGTCGATACGTTCACCCGGCCGATCGCGCAGAAGCTGGGCACGATCCTCGGCCAGACCGTGATCGTCGACAACAAACCTGGCGCGGGCGGCACGATCGGTGTCAAGAACGTGCTCGACTCACCGGCCGATGGCTACACCTTCCTCTCGGGCGGCGTGCACCAGCCGATGGCCGAGAGCCTTTATCCCAAGCGCGGCTACGACCTCGAGAAGGACTTCGTCCCGGTCGCCATGACCGCGCGCGTCCCGAGCGTCCTCGTCGTCACCAACTCGGCGCCGTTCGCTTCGGTGAAGGAGCTGATCGCGTATGCGAAGAAGAACCCGGGCAAGGTGACGTACTGCTCCTCCGGCAGCGGCACCGCGCAGCACATCGTCGGCGAGTCGTTCAAGCGCCTCGCCGGCGTGAGCATGCTGCACATTCCCTACCGCAGCACCGCACCCGCCATGACGGACCTGATCGGCGGCCAGTGCATGCTGATGTTCGACGGCCTGGGCACGTCGGCGCAGCAGATCCGCACCGGCCGGATCAAGCTGCTCGCCGTCGCAACGGCGACGCGCACGCCGCTGTTCCCCGATGCGCCGACGCTGAAGGAAGCGGGCGGCCCCGCCATGGACGCGACGATCTGGTACGGCTGGTGGGCACGGCGCGGCACGCCCGCGCCCGTCGTCGAGAAGATGGCGCATGCGATTCGTGAAACGCTCAAGGACCCCACAGTCGCGGAGGCCTGGAAGACGCAGGGCGCAACCGTGCCGGCGCAGGGCGACGCCGAGGCAGCGCGTTACATGCAGGAGGAAGCCGGGCGGTGGAAGAAGGAAGTGGTCGACCTGAAGATCACGACCGATTGAGGCGCCTTCAAGCCGAAAGGATGAACTCCTCGTAGGCGGCGCTGATCCTGCGCGTCACGGGGCCCATCGTGCCGCTGCCGATGGGCCTGCCGTCGATGCGCGTGACCGGCGTCACGCCGCCCAGCGTGCCCGTGACGAACGCTTCGTCCGCCGAGTACGTCTGCGCGAGCGTGAAGTCCTTCTGGTGCACCGCCCCGATCTGCTGCGCATACAGGTCGATCACATGCCCGCGCGTGATGCCGTTGAAGCAGCAGCGGCCGGTCGAGGTCCACAGTTCGTTGCCGCGGACGATGAAGAAGTTGGTCGAGTTGCAGCTGGACACGAACCCCTGCGTGTCGAGCATCAGCGCCTCGTCGGCCCCCGCGTTGATCGCCTGGATCAGCGCCTGGATCAGGTTGAGCCGGCTGTGCGAGTTCAGTCGCAGGTCGAACACGTCGGGCGTGCTGCAACGGAACGTGGACGTGAAGAGGGCCAGGCCCTTCTCCTTGGCGGCGGGGTTCTTCGCCTTGCGTTCCGCCACGATCACGACCGTGGCCTTGCCCAGCGTGAAGCGCGGGTCCTGGTTGGGCGTTCGCTTGCGCCCGCGCGTGATCATGAGGCGGATGTGCGCGCCGTCGTCGATGCCGTTCGACCGGCACGTGTGCATCACGGCATCGACCACCTGCTGGCGCGTCATGCCGATGTCGAGCGCGATGGCGCGCGCACCTTCGAACAAACGATCCATGTGCGCGTCCAGGGCCAGCAGCCGGCCCTTGATCAGGCGCAGGCCCTCCCAGATGCCGTCGCCGAGCACGAAGCCCGCATCGAAGACGGAAACCGAAGCCTTGTCGCGCGGCACCAGGTCACCGTTGACGTAGACCAGCACGTTCTCGTTGCGGGGATCGTCGATGTACGACTGGGCACTCGATTCGGGATTGGCGTAGGCGGTGGTCAAGATGTGGCTTTCTCTGGAACGTCAAAAGGCGAATTCGGCGGACTGCGCGATGAATGCGCGCGTCGCCGGCTTCTGCGGGTGTTTGAAGATCTGCTCGGGCGTGCCTTCCTCGTGGATCACGCCGTCGGCAAGGAAGATCACGCGCGTCGCGAAGTGGTAGGCGAAGCCGAACTCGTGCGTCACGAGGATCATCGTGCGGCCTTCATCGCCCAGAGCGCGAATCGTGCGCAGGACTTCCCCGACCAGCGCCGGGTCGAGCGACGACGTGGGCTCGTCGAACAACAGCACCTCCGGCTCCATCGCCAGCGCGCGCGCGATGGCGACGCGCTGCTGCTGGCCGCCCGACAGGCGCGCCGGGTAGACATCGAGCTTCTCCTCCAGCCCGACCTTGCGCAGCTGCTGCGCCGCGATCTCGCGTGCCGCTGCCCGGTTCATGCCCTTCACGGTGACGAGCGCTTCCATCGCGTTCTGCAGCACGCTCATGTGGGGAAAGAGGTTGAACTGCTGGAACACCATGCCCACGCGCTCGCGCACGTCGCACAGTTCGCGCTCGGAAAACTTCACGGCACCGGACCCATCGGCGCCCGCCGCCTTGCCCACCGGCTTGCCATCGAGCTCGATCCTTCCCGCCGTCGGGAACTCGAGCAGGTTGATGCAGCGCAGGCACGTGCTCTTGCCGGACCCGCTGCCGCCGATGATGGCCACGCGTTCGCCCGGCATGACGTCGAGGTCGATGCCCTTGAGGACCTCGTTCGGGCCGAAGGACTTTCGCAGGCCGCGGATGCGCAGGATGGGCGTGCTTGTTTGCATGTGCAGTCTCAGAGCCGGCTGCCGAGCCGCTGCTCCAGGCGGTGCGACGCGTAGCTGAAGGGATAGATGACGACGAAGTAGGTGAGCGCCACCGCCGTGAAGATCTCCAGCGGCCGGTAGTACGTCGCGCTGAGCAGGCGGCCCTGGTACATGAGTTCGTGCACGCTCAGCACCGATGCGAGCGAGGTGACCTTGGCCAGTTCGACGCCGCGGTTGGTGAACGCCGGGATCATGCGATGGAACACCTGCGGCAGGATGATGCGCCGCATGGCCTGGCGCCGCGTCATGCCCAGTGCCGCGGCACCTTCCCACTGCCCCGTCTCCATCGACTGGATGCCCGCCCGGAAGATCTCCGCGCAATAGGCCGACGTGTTCAGGGCGATGCCGATGAAGGCGGCAACGAACGGGGTGAGCTGCGTGTCGATCAGGACGGGGAAGGCGTAGAAGAACCAGATCAGCTGGATCAGCGCGGGCACATTGCGAAACACCTCGACCCATGCGGACGCGGCCGCGCCCAGCACGCGCGAATGCGAAAGGCGCATCAGGCACACGAGGAAACCGATGGCCAGCCCGGCGACGAAGCACCCGACCCACAGCTGCGCCATCACGCCCACGCCGCGCACCAGCACGGGAAGGCTGGTCCACATGAGGGCGAAGTCCCACTGGTATTCCATGTCGTCCTTCCCTCAGGCGAGTGCCAGCCGCCGTTCGGCGACGCCGGCGAGTTTGCTGAGCACGAACAGCATCACGAAGTAGATCGCCGCGACGAGCGTGTACACCTCGAGGGGGCGGAACGTGGTGCTGGTCACCTGCATCGCCTGGTACAGCAACTCCGAATACGCCAGCGTGGACGCCAGCGACGTCGTCTTCAGCAGCTCGAACGTCCGCTCCGTGAGGGGCGGGATCATCCGGCGCGCCGCCTGCGGCACGATCACTCGCCGCGCCGCCTGCAGGCGCGTCATGCCCAGCGCGAACGCGCCTTCCCATTGGCCGCGTGCGATGGAGTTGATGCCGCCGCGAAACACCTCCGCGTAGAAGGCCGCCGACTGGGTCGACAGCGCGATCACGGCGGCTTCGAACGCGCCGAGCCGGATCGACGTCAGCACCGGCAGCGCGTAGTAGAACCAGAAGAAGTGGACGATGCCGGGCGTGTTGCGGTAGAAGTCGATGTAGAACGCCGCCGGCCAGCGCAGCCACTTCGTGCGCGAGAGCCGCATCGCCGCGAGCACGCCGCCGGCAACGAGCCCGATGAGCACGGCCACGCAGGCAATGCTCACCGTGCCGTACAAGCCTTCGAGGAACATCGGCCAGTACGCGAGTACGGCCTTGAAGTTCCACTGGTAGTTCATCGCGCCGGGTCTGCGCCTACCACTTTTCCTTCATCACGCCGGGCATCTTGTCGGGGTCGAGGCCCTTGCCCTTCATGTACGCGGCGAACAGCGCCTGCGTCTTGCCGGTCTTGTAGTAGTCGGCGATGCGGTCGCTCACCCAGTTGCGGAACGTCGGGTCGCTGTCCTTGCGCAGGCCCACGCTCGTGGCCACGGCAGTGGCCGGTGTGGGGATGATGACCGTGCCCATTTTCACGCGCGTCTGCTGCACCAGCAGCGCGGGGTGGAACTGCGACACCACGTCGACGCGCCGCGCGGCGAAAGCCGCGACGGCCTCGTCGTTGTTCGCAAAGCGCTCGATCTTCGCCTGCTTGAACATGGCCGTGAGCATCTGGTCGATGTTGGTGCCGATGGTGACCCCCACCTTGATGTCGGGCTTGTCCATGTCGGACCAGGCCTTGGCCGTGAGCCCCGGGCGCAACAGCGCGCCGAGTGCGTAATAAAGCAGGGGCGCTTCCGGGAAGTCGATGACCTGCTTGCGCACGTCGGTCGGGTCGAGGATGAACTGCACGTCCAGCTGGTTGGCCTGGATCGCGGCGGGCGCATTGGCCCACGTCGTCTCCACCAGCTGCATGCCCACGCCGAGGTCCTTGGCCATCTGCTCGCCCAGCGAGACCGCGACGCCCGACCACTTCTCCGACACCGGGTCCTTGTAGAACCAGGGCTCGGCCGGGGTGGCGCCGACGCGAAGCACCTTGCGCGCCTTGATCTGCTCCATGGTGGAGCCGCCCTGCGCGCGGGCGGGGACTGCTGACGCGACGGCGAGGCCTGCCGCCGACCAGAGGAGGGCCCGTCGGCCGATCGGATGGGTCATGTGGTTTCCTTCATGCGAGTGGGAGGACGGGCATCGGCTTTCACCACCGACACCACCGGCGCAAGGCCAGTTCTTTGCGCTTCGAGCTGTTCGAGGAATTCCGCCGTGCGCTCTTCGCCGTGGCGCACGTGGGCCTTGATCTCGCGGATCATGGCCTTCAGGTCGTTGCCGCAGGCGAGCTTGACGTACGAGTCGTGCCCTTCGCGCCGCGGCCCGCCCTGGACGCGATGGTGCACGGCCCAGTACAGCTGGATGCGCCCGCGCATGCCCGACCACACGGACAGCAGCTGCGCATTGCCGGTGGTCTCGTAGGCGAGCGAATGCAGCTCCAGCTCGTGGAGGATGGCCGCGCGCGAGTCGCCCGAGTCGATCGCGTGCAGGAGCGCGCCGTGGCGGCGCTTCATTTCCGCAAAGAACTCGGGGCCGCGCTTGTCCCAGCACTGCTCGAACGCGAAGACTTCCAGCGCCGCGCGCAACGCGAACAGGTCGCGCGCATCCTGGATCGTGAGCGGCGTGACGTGCGTGCCCGTGTACGCACGCGTCGTGAGCAAGCCCTCTTCCGTGAGCTGCCGCATCGCCTCGCGCAGCGGCCCGCGGCTCACGCCGAACTGCTCCGCAAGGCGCGCCTCCACGAGCGGCGTGCCCGGTGGCATGTCGCCGTTGAGGATGGCCGCGCGCAGGTTGTCCGCGATCCGGTGGCGGAAGGTCAGGCGGGCGACTTCTGAGATTTTCACGGGGTTTGCGGTCGATGATCGATCGTCGATGGTTGACAATCTACCTTAGCGCCCCGGACAATGCAACACCATCCAGGGGCTTGCATGAGCCAGAAACCGAACATCCTTCTCATCACGGCCGACCAGTGGCCCGGGAAGTTGCTGGGCATCGCGGGCCATCCCGTGGTGCAGACGCCGACGCTCGACGAGCTGGCGCGCAACGGCACCCTCTTCACGAACGCCTATTCCGAGTGCCCGATCTGCGTGCCCGCGCGGCGCTCGCTGATGACGGGCCGTTCGGCGCGCTCGCACGGCGACCGCGTCTACAACGACCGCATGCCCATGCCAGACTCGCCGACGCTCGCGAGCGCGTTCCGCAACGCGGGCTACCAGGCTTTCGCCGTCGGCAAGCTGCACGTGCTGCCGCAGCGCAACCGCATCGGCTTCGACGACGTGCTGCTCGACGAGGAAGGCCGGGCGCAATACGGCGTGATGGACGACTACGAAATCTGGCTGGGCGACCGTGGACGCCCCGGCCAGCAGTTCGACCATGGCATGAGCACCGACGGCTACGTGTCCCGCCCCTGGCATCTGCCGGAGGAGATGCACGTGACCAACTGGGCGACGCAGCAGATGGTGCGCCAGATCAAGCGGCGCGACCCCACCCGGCCCGGCTTCTGGTACCTGTCGTACCGGCACCCGCATCCGCCGCTGGTGCCGCTGCAGTGCTACCTCGACGCCTATGCATCGATGGACATGGACCCGCCGATCACCGGCGACTGGAACAGCGCCGAAGAACTGCCCTACGCCGTGGCCAGCAAGCGCATGCGCGGCATCAAGTACTCGCCCGCGCAGGTCGCGGCGATCCGCCGCGCCTTCTATGCGCTGGGCACGCACATCGACCACCAGATCCGCCTCGTGATCGGGACGCTGCGCGAAGAGCAACTCCTCGACAACACGATCGTGCTGTTCACCGCCGACCACGGCGACATGCTGGGTGACCATGGGCTGTGGGCCAAGGCGGTGTTCTACGAAGGGTCGGCCAAGGTCCCGATGATCCTGCTCGGCCGCGCCAAGGACCCGCGCGTGCGAGTGGGTGCCGTCGACGAGCGCCCCGTCGGGCTCGCCGACGTCATGCCGACGCTGCTGGACCTCGCGGGCGTCGAGATACCGGCCAGCTGCGACGGCGTGTCGATGATGTCGAGCGCGCCGCGCGAGACGCTGTACGGAGAGTTCGGCGAAGGCCCGGGCGCGACGCGGATGGTGCGCAGCGGGCGCTTCAAGTTGATCTACTACCCGGTCGGCAACGTTCGCCAGCTGTTCGACATCGAGGCCGATCCGCAGGAACGCGTGGATCTTTCGGCGCAACGCGAGCATGCGAGCACGCTCGGGGGCCTGACGGAAACGCTTGTCGCCAACCTGTACGGCAGCGACCTCGCGTGGCTGCAGGAAGGCAAGCTCGTGGGGCTGCCGAACCGCAAGGCGGGCCCGCGCCTGAACCGCGACCTTTCCAGCCAGCGCGGCCAGCACTGGCCGCCCCAACTGCACAGCGACATGCCGCAGCTGCTGTCCAGCACCTGAACATGCCGGCCGACTTCAAGACGATCTTTCCGGAGCGCGAGCTTCCCTCGGGCCGGCAGCTGCTGCAGGAAGGCCGTGCGCTGGCACCCCTGTGGCCGGTGGGCAGGTCGGCCTTCCTCGAACACGTCGCGGCGAAAAGCGAATACGAGTTCAAGACGCGGCAGATGGCGGCCGGCAAGGTCATGCAGCATGCGCAGATCGGCTACCGCGAGCCCGCGCAGAGCTGCCGCGCGTATGCGGAGATCTGGGAGACGTGCCAGCGCCATGGCGTGACGGTCGACCGCTACGGGCTTTGCCTCGACTGGTCGATGGCGCTGCCCCGCGCCATCCGCGCACGCGCGACGCGCGGCACGGGCATGATCCTTCCGGAGGTGGAGGACTTCTGCCGCCTCACGGCCAGTGCGCCTGCCGCGCCGCACTTCGGCGACTTCGTGCTCGGCTTTCCGGGCGCGCTCGAGAACACGCAGGCGGCGCTTGCCGCAGGCAGCACGGCCATCGGCAACCTCGGCCAGTACTTCACGTTCCGCATCCCGGGGCATGACGACGACGTCGAAGCCACGGCTGCTACGGTGCGCGCCATCGGCCTGATTGCCGCGCAACCGGTGACGGTGATGGTCCACTCCAACATCGACGACGGGTATGCCGCGCAATTCACCGACCTCACGAGCTGCCTGGGCATCATCCTCGTCGAGCGCGACCTGATCACGCGCCTGGCGGGCGCCCCCATCGGCCATTGCTTCGGCCACCATTTTTCCGACCCGATGATGCGCCTTGCGTTCCATCGCGCGATGTCCATGGCGGGCGCGTCGCCGGGCACGGTGATCTACGGCAACACGACCAGCTACCGCGGCAACGTGCCGCAGAACTTCGCGAGCCTGGCCAGCTACCTCACGATGGACATCGTGGGCCAGATCACGCACCCCACCGGGCACGCGATCAACCCGGTGCCGGTGACGGAGAACGATCGCATCCCGACGATCCAGGAAGTGATCGACGCGCACCTGTTCGCGGGCCGGATGAAGGAACATGCGGCAGGGTACGCGCCGCTGGTGGATGCGCAGGCGCGCGACGCCGTTGCGGCGACGATCCTCGAAGGCGCTCGCCGCTTCCAGCAGAACGTGATGACCGGCCTGGCGGCAGCCGGCGTCGACACGGACGACCTGTTCCAGATGCTGCTCGCGCTGCGCCGCATCGGCCCGCGCAGGCTCGAATCGGAGTACGGCGCGGGCTGCGAAGACCCCTTGCGGCCGGGCGTGCGCATCCCGGTCGTGCCCGCGACCATCCTGCACGAGATCCGCGAGATGGCGGATGCCGCCATCGAAGCCGCGGCGCGGCTGAAGGCGCTGGAGCCGCGTGTCGAGCCGCTCAAGGTGCTCGTCGCGACCAGCGACGTGCACGAGCACGGCAAGATGCTGGTCGAGGAGTTGCTGCGAAGGCTCTCGATGACGATCGAGGACGGCGGCGTGTCCACCGATCCCGACAAGCTGGTGGCGATCGCGCAGCGCACGCACCCCGACGTGATCGCGATCAGTACCTACAACGGCGTGGCGCTCGGATACTTCAACCGCATCAAGGCGCTGCTGGCGCAGCAGGGCCTCGACATCCCCGTGCTGATCGGGGGCCGCCTCAACCAGATCGCCGAAGGCGCGGAAGGCAACTTGCCGACCGACGTCGGCGACGAGCTCGCCGCGGCCGGCGCGATCGTCTGTCGCGAGGCGTTCGAGCTCATACCCGCGCTGCGGGCGGTGGCGCAACGCAGGCAAGCGCAGTTGCGGCCGGCGACGGCGGCGTGGCATGAAGTCTAGGCGTCGTTGCACAGAACACAACTGCGTTTCATTACACGCAACACAGTGCACTTCCCGAAACGCCGAGCAGCCCGGAAGCCAACCGGCCAGCGCTGCTCACGGCTGCAACGGCCTCCGTCGGTCGCATAGGCGTAGCATCGCAAGATGCACCCGTGGACTCCCGACTCCTGGCGCGGCCGGCCCGCGTTGCAGTTGCCCGCCTATCCGGATGCGCCGTCTCTGCAGACAGTGGAGCGGCGCCTTCAGGCGCTGCCGGCGCTGATCTTCCCGGGGGAGATATCACAGCTTCGTGAACGCCTGGCTGCGGTCTCGCGCGGCGAGGCGTTCCTGCTGCAAGGCGGCGACTGCGCCGAAAGCTTCGACGAGTTCGGCCAGGAGCCGGTGGAGTCGACGTTCCGCGTCATCCTGCAGATGGCCGTGGTGCTGACCTATGCGGCCGCCTGCCCGGTGGTGAAGGTCGGGCGCATCGCGGGGCAGTTCGCGAAACCGCGCTCGTCCGACACCGAGACGGCAGGCGGCGTCACATTGCCTTCGTACCGCGGCGACATCATCAACGGCAGCGAATTCAGCCCAGCCGCGCGCCAACCCGACCCCGCCCGGCTGCTGCAGGCCTATTCGCATTCGGCATCGACGCTGAACCTGCTGCGCGCGCTCGCCCAAGGCGGCTTCGCCGACCTGCACGAAGTCCATCGCTGGACGGCCGACTTCGTGCGCAGGAGCCCGCAAGGCGAACGCTTCGAGGAACTCGCCGACCGCATCACGCAGTCGCTGGCGTTCATGGAGGCCTGCGGTTTCGACGCGACGCGCGCGCCCCAACTGCACGCCGTGGAGTTCTATACCTCGCACGAGGCGCTGCACCTTCATTACGAAGAGGCGCTGGCCCGTTACGACGAGCGCAAGCAGCGCTGGTACGGCGCATCGGCCCACATGCTGTGGCTGGGCGAGCGCACGCGCCAGCCCGAAGGTGCGCATGTGGAATTCCTGCGCGGCATCGACAACGCAGTGGGTGTGAAGATCGGGCCGAGCGCGAAGCCCGACGACGTGCTCCGGCTGATGGACTTGCTCGACCCCGGGCAGCAACCGGGCCGGCTGGTGCTGATCGCGCGGATGGGCGCCGACAAGGTTGCCGAGCGCTTGCCGCCGCTGCTGCGCGCGGTGCGCCAGGCCGGCCGCACGCCGGTGTGGTGTTGCGACCCGATGCACGGCAACACCGTGACTTCGTCGAACGGCTACAAGACGCGCGACTTCGAGCGCATCCTGCAGGAGATGAGCCTGTTCTTCGCGGCGCATGCGCAGGAAGGGACGTACCCCGGTGGCCTGCACTTCGAGATGACCGGCCAGGACGTGACGGAGTGCCGCGGCGGCGCGCAGGCGCTGACCGATGCCCGGCTGGAGGAGCGCTATCGCAGCGCATGCGACCCGCGGCTCAACGGCTCGCAGAGCCTGGAGCTCGCCTTTCGGATCGCGGATGTGTTGAAGTCGGCGCGGCGCTGACCGGGTCCTGGAGGCGGCTTGTTCAACGGGCGGCGTCTTGCGGCTTGGGAACTCAGGCGGTGGCCCAGATCTTGTCTTGAGCGTCCGCGACACTGGGCTGCTGTCGAGCCTTGAAGCGCCGCATTGCCACCACAAGGAGACATCGTGACCGAACCCAATGCGCATGCCAATTGGCCGCCGCTGGTGCTTGATGAGTGGGAGCCGACCTACTTGACGGTTCACCGGTTCACGCAGGTCCTCGGCAAACTCTGCCTCGGTTACGCTCCCCCGCAGAACCACTGGTGGCACAGCGCATTGGCGGTGACCTCGCGAGGGCTGACCACACAGGGACTCACAGATGGCGCGCGTATGTTTTCGGTGACGCTGGACTTCTGCCGACATCGGCTCGAAGTTCACTGCAGCGACGGCGCTGGCGGAGAATTCCCCCTCGAGGGGTTGTCGGTTGCTGATTTCTGGACGGCGACTCTCGAAACCCTCGCCGGGCTCGGGATCCGACCGGAATTGAACCCCGTTCCAGCCGAAGTTGCGGACCGCACGCCACTGAACGAAGACCGGAAGCACGCCGCGTATGACCGGGGTGCGATCACGCGGCTGCACCGCATCCTGGTCCTCGTCGACAACGTGTTCAGGATCCACCGGGGCGGCTTCCTCGGGAAATCCAGTCCGGTGCATTTCTTCTGGGGCGCCTTCGACCTGGCCGTTTCCCGCTTCTGCGGGACGCGCAATCCGCAGCCGCCGCAGGATCCCATGATGGCTGCCGCATACTCGCACGAAGTCATCTCGCACGGTTTCTGGCCGGGCGGCGACTGGCCGGGTTCCGCTCGCGTTCCGGAAGCCGTGTTCTACGCCTACGTCGTGCCTGCGGCCCAAGGCCTGGAATCCGCGAGCGTTGTGCCCAGCTCGGCGCGCTTCGATGCGGCGCTGGGCGAGTTCATCCTGCCCTACGAAGAGGTCCGCAAGAGCGCCGCCCCCCGCGCCGCCTTGCTGCAGTTCATGGAGACCACGTATCGCGCCGCGGCCACATTGCGCGGCTGGGACACGGCCCTTCTGGAAAGGTGATCATGCGCAACCGCGCAGCACGTCTGCCGGAAAGGGCGGCAATACCGCCTGGCAATTGAACAGGCCCGTGGCGATCACGAATGCTGCCGCGCCGCTGGTACGGGGGCCCCACCCTCCACTTCCGCGAGCGTCAGGCCGTGATCGAGTGCGACGCGGGTACCGGCCAGCAAAGGTGTGTGCTTGGACATGGCGGTTCAGAAGAGCTTGGCTGTGGCGTAATCGCAGTATGGACCGGCAGAACGTCTTTCACGACAGGAATGCACGCGGGCGGACGCGCACCGGCTGGCTGCAATCGTTCCACACGTTTTCGTTCGGAAGCTTCAACGACCCCGCGCGCATGGGATTCAGGGCACTTCGGGTGATCAACGAGGACATCATTGCAGGCGGCTCCGGGTTTGCGGAACACGCCCATGATCACTTTGAGATCAGGACTCCGCTGGCCATTCCGGCCAGCTTGCAGCAGGCGACGTGCAGCTGATCAGTAGCGGCACAGGCATTCGGCACTCCGAACGCAACCCCCACCCGCAGGAGCCGACGCACCTGTTCCAGATCTGGCTGCATGGGAATGCGGACGCCGAGCCGCCGCGATACCAGTACGCGCGCGGTGCTCTCGACCCGGTTGCTGGCTCCGCAATGCGTGCCGTCGCTTCCGGCGACGAGGACACTTCCGGATTGCACTAGGCCGCCGCGCGTCAGAACGCAAAGCAGTCGCACCCGAGCGCGCCCCAGAAACTGCGCAGCTCGCTCGCCGCGACCGGCACTCGCGATCGGCCGGGCAGGACGCCCGCGCTTGCAGGCGACCGCGCGCCCAGGCTCACATCGCGTCGTGTGAAGCCCGGCGGGACCAGTCCTTCCTGGACGGGGCATCGCCAGCCGATGTGGACCTATTTGGTCCGTCTACCTTTCCCCAGCAGCTCCCGAGCCGCCAGCCGTGCATGCTGGAGCGTCGGCAGGTGCCGCACCTGCCCCATGAGGAGGCGGGGGGGCGCCTGGTTCGCGCCGAACCACACCGCGGTGCCGGGCGCGTGTGCCTGCACCCCCTTGACGAGCTCGCCAAGGCTCGACTTCACTTTCCGCGAGTTCGCGCCCGCGCTGCTGCTCAGCGCGATGACGCGGCACTCATAGGCCTTGGCGGCGCGTGCGACCTCCCGTGAGGGTACGTTGGGCCCCAGGGAGATGCAGTCGCAGCCTTCCGCGACGAGGACCGCCTGCGCGAAAAGCAGGCCGAGGCGGTGGTGCTCGCCTTCGAGGGTGGCCAGCAGCACGCGCGGCGCGCCGGCCGGGGGAGCCGGCTGCATGGACAGCGCTTCGCGAACGATGTTTTCCACGCACTCGGTAAACGCGTGCTCCTCGAAGATGCTCACGCCACCGCACTGCCACGCGCTCCCCACGTCCTGGGTCGTGGTCGCGAGCTCGTCGACGAAGCCCGAAATCCCCAGCAGCAGCAGCCTGCCGCGCAGGTGCGCGCGCAGGCCGTGCACGTCGTGTGCCTTCATGAGCGACAGGACGGGATGCCTGCGCACCCGCGCGGCGTCCTCGCGGTCCGCAGCGCGTGCGCGCCGATGCACCTCGTCGCGGGGGATCGCCAGCAGTTGCTTGGGACGCGCGCCACGCCGCACAAGGGATGCGACGGACTTGAGGTACTCCACCTCATCGAGCGAGTAGGAACGGCGACCTGCCTCATTGCGCGATGGACCGGGTATTCCATAGCGCTGCTCCCAGACGCGCAGCGTCGCCCGGGGGATCGCCGTCGCCGCCTCCACTTCTTCGATCAACAGCGCACGAGCCATTTTCGAATTGTCGGGCCGCGGCGAGGGTTTCTGCTGCGAACTTGTTCACTGTTGAGTACATCTGTTACAAAAAGCTGTCGCTGTGCTAGCACAATAAATTGACAGTATCACGAGTGGAATCCGGAAGTGAAGGGGCGCCGCCGAACGGGCGCAGGAGGGGAAACTGGTGGTCGCTCCTGAGGGGCGAGGCGCAAGCGCCCGCATGGCCGGCGCTCGCGCTCGACCGCGCGCCGACGCCCACCCTGATCTGCTGCGATGCAGGGCAGGTGAAGCTTGCGAACGAAGCGGCCCGCTCCCTGCTGCGCACCGCAGGCTGCGCCGCACCGGATGGCCTGCGCCTCCAGCAACTGGTCAACCTGACCGACGCCTCCCGACAGCGAGTCATGCAGCTCTTCAAAGGCAGCGTTCGCAACTGCCAACTGGTCACCACGCTCGGCACGCGGCAGTGGCCGGTGGAAGTTCGCGCGGTGCGCTACGAGGCCGACCGAAGCGTCTGGGCACACCTGGAACTGCACGACATACGCCACCGCCTGGTGCACTTCGCGCAGCAGCGCGCGCGCGTCGAGCTCAGGCAGGAGCTGATCGAGGCGATCCCGCTGCCGCTGTCGCTGCGTGACGACAAGGGACGGTTCGTGCGTGTCAACCGCGCCTTCGAAGACTGGCACGACGTGCGCCGCGCGCAGGTGCTCGGGCGCACGCCCAGCGACGTGCTGCCGGCCAGCGTCACGCTTGCTTTCGCACGCTGCGACAAGCTGGCGCTCGCGAACGGCGAGCCGGTGGACGAGGAGCTGGAACTGCGCCCCAGCGACGGTGTCGTGCGCAACGTGCAGCTGCGGGTGCACGCCATCCGGCAGCACGGTGCCTTGCTGGGCATCATCGCCATCGAGGCCGACGTGACGCGCCTGCGCGAGCAGGAGGGGCTGCTGACTGTGCTGCATCGCCGGCTCGACCGCGTCTCCGCGTCGATGATTGACGCCCAGGAGCGCGAACGCCGCCGGGTGGCGCAGGACCTGCATGACGACGTCGGCCAGGTGCTGACCGCGCTGAAGCTGGCCGTCGATTCGCTCGCGCAAGGCGCGGCGCCCGCGCAGACGCAGGACCTGCGGCACGTCGCCTATCTGATCGACGAGTCGCTGCACCGGGTGCGCGACGTCACGGCCAATCTCTATCCCCATGTGCTCGACGACCTGGGCCTGGAGCCCGCGCTGGGCTGGCTCATCGAGCGTTTCGTGCGGCCGGCGCTCCCCGACGTCTCCATGCGTTGCCGCCTCGAGCGCAAGAGGACGCTGCAAGACATCGAGCTCTGCGCGTTCCGGGTGGTGCAGGAGGCATTGACGAACGTGGTGCGGCATTCGCGCGCGACCCGCGCCGGCGTGCTGGTGGAAGACCGCAGTGGCTGCCTGCACATCGAAGTCCTCGACAACGGCAGCGGGTTCGAGACGGGCGCGTCCTGGTTCGTCGCGCCGGGCCGCAACTCGCTCGGGCTGGCGAGCATGCAACAGCGGGTGGAGGAGTTGGACGGGTACATGCAACTGGAGAGCACCGTCGGCTCCGGGACAAGCATCCGCGTGCGCCTGCCGTGGCCGGCTGCGGATGCAGCCACCGAGGGCGGCGCGGCATGAAGATCATCGTCGCGGACGACCATGGCCTGGTGCGCGCGGGCCTGCGCCTGCTGCTGGACCGGATGCCCGGTATCGAGGTCGCCGGCGAGGCCGCCGACGGCGAACAGGCCCTGAGGCTCGTGCTTGCCCTGAACCCCGACATCGCGTTGCTGGACATCGCGATGCCCAAGCTCAATGGGATTGGCGTGCTGCGCAGGATCCGCGCGAACGGCATGGCCACCAAGGTCATCCTCTTGTCGATGCACGACGGCGACGAGTACGTCGCCGAGGCCTTGCGCGAAGGCGCGCTCGGCTACGTGGTGAAGGGCTCTGCCGTCGCCGAACTCGAGAGCGCACTGGCGACGGTGGCGCGCGACGACATGTACCTCAGCCCGGTGATCTCCAGCAAGCTCGCCCAGGCTTTCAGCAGCGGCCGGCGTGCGGGCCCCGGCCTGTCGACGCGCCAGACCGACATCCTCAAACTCGTCGCCATGGGCCGCTCGTCGAAGGAGATCGCGCGCACGCTCGGCCTGTCGCTCAAGACGGTGGAGACGCACCGGGGGCAGATCATGGACAGGCTGGGCATCCGCGACATCGCCGGCATCGTGCGCTACGCCGTGCGCATCGGCCTCGTCTCTCCATACGAAGGGTGATGCCCGCATGCGCGCCGCGCCGTATGTGCTCTTCGCCAACTGGCGCGTGCTGCAGCGCATCCGCGGGCCGCAGAGGCTGCGGCCCCATGCCCTGCTCGCTTGCTCGGACGGCTCGCTCGTGGCGTGGGTCCATCGCGACCGCGTGTTCGACAGCTCCGGCCCGTGGGCCCTCAAGTTGCTGCCGCGCCTCCTTTGCGAGGAAGTCGATGCCCCGCCGGCGCAACACGGCGGCCGGCTCGACGACGAATCTGGCGAACCCCTCGACCGCGTGTGCTGGCAACTCGGGGACCTTTATGCGGTCGTCCACGGGCTTGCGCCCTGGCTCGGCGAGGACAGGCGCTACGAACTCCTGCGATGGCCATCGTTCCACGCGATTGGCGAGGACCCGCTCGCGATGCGGGTCTGCAAGCGCCTCGCCAAGACGACGTGCACGCCGGTCGAACTCTCGGTGAAGCTGGACGTCGCGCCGGCAACGATCGCCGCGGTGCTCAATGGGCTGTCGCTTTGCGGCTGCCTCCACGAGGCCCGCGCGCCGCACCGCCATCACTAATGCGTTGGGGTTAAGGGGCAGTCCCCCACCCCGCGGGGGTTCGCAGGCAAACGGTGGGCGATGCGCACCGATGAAACCGCCCGGCGCGCTGCCTACGATGAACGCATGATGCTCATCGTCGGTGAACAGGGCCCGCTGCGAAAGGAACTCAAGCGGGCACTCACGCGCGATGGCGTTGTGGTGCGCATCGCGGAGTCAGCCGAAGATGCGCACCGAGACGCCGTCCGGCACATGCCTGCGGCCATCCTGCTCGACCCGGCGATGCCGGAGCTCGAAAGCATCGTCGCGCTGCGGCGGCTGGAGGCCGATCCGCGAACCTGCACGATCCCGGTTCTCTGGTACTGCTCCGACCGCATCGAGGGCGCGACGTGCTGGGCACATGCACTGGCCGTCGATGCGCGCATCATGCCGCCCTTCACGGCGCTGCAGGTGCTTCGCCGCACCCACATCCGTCCCGGAACAGGCAACGACGAAGCGGGAGGTCATCCATGCCGGACCTGAGACTCGGCGTGTACCAGCTTCCGCAGGCGGAAGCGCGGCTGGTGCGCGCGCTGGTCGCGTTGCTGTCCGCGGATTCGCCGCAACAGGGCTGGGCGTACGTGGAGAACGGCCCTTACGACGCAGTCCTCGTCGACAGCCAATTCGCCGACGAGCCGCAGGTCAAGGAGCTCGCGCCGGCCATCCTGACGGTGGCACCGGTTGGTGCCGTCGATGCGGATGACACGCTGCCGCGGCCGATCCGTGCAGAGCGCCTGGGCCGCTGGTTGCGAACCGCGGAGCAGCGTCTCGGGCGCGCCGAAGCGACGCAAACCGTGGGCATGCCGGCGTTCGGCTCGCCCGGGCGCACGACGCGCTACCGCCTGCGGCGCTGGCCACCGGCCGAGTCGGTGCACAACGACCCCGCACGCGTGCGCATGGCCACCATGCTTTCTCGCAAGACGCTTTCGATCGAGGAACTCTCCGAAGCCAGCCGCCTGCCCCCGGAGAAGTGCCTGAGCTTCGTGCAGACGCTGCGCAGCCTGGGGCTGCTCACCGTCCAGGAGGGGGGCGCGCCCGCGCCAACCCGGTCCGAAGCGCGTGCACAGGCCGTGCGCCCGAACGAAGCCGCGCCGGACGCACGCCGCACGCTGGTGCAGAGCTTTCGCCGCCGCCTGGGAATCTGAGCATGACCGAGTACAAGATCCTGTTCACCGGCACCATGGGCGCCGGCAAGACGACCGCCATCGGCCAGGTCACGGAGATCCCGCCCGTGATCACGGACGTCGCCAACTCCGACCCCTCGCTGGCGAAGGCGCGCACGACCGTCGGGCTCGACTTCGGTGTGCTCTCGCTCGACTCCGGCGACCGCATCCGGCTCTTCGGCACGCCGGGGCAGGCCCGATTCGACTTCCTCTGGAAGATCCTGGCGCGCAATGCGCTGGGCCTGGTGATCCTGGCGGACAACTCGAGGCCCCAGCCGCTCGAGGACCTCAAGGTCTACCTCGAAGGATTCGCGCAGGAGATCGCCGAGGTGCCATGCGTGATCGGCGTCACGCGCTGCGACATCACGCAGTCGCCGACGTGCGACGACTACGCCGACACCGCCGCGAGCATGGGCGTGCTCGTGCCGGTGATCCCGGTCGACGTGCGGCAGCGCGACGACGTGCTGCTGCTGATCGACAGCCTGCTCGCGCAGATCGAAGTGGAGTGGACCGAAGACCATGAGTGAACAGCACAAGGTGAAAGTGGCGGCCGCGCTCGCCGCCGCCGCCCAGCGCGAGGCCCAGCACATCCTGGACGAGACCGGTGGCGCGCAGGCGGTGGTCGTTGCGACCATGGACGGCTTCGACATCGCCACTGCACTGCGCGCCCGCATCGACCCGCATCGCATCGCGGCCCTTGCCAGTTCGATTGCCGCAATCGGCGAGGTGGTCTCCGTCGAGGCCAAGCTGGGCAAGGCGCGCAGCGTGACGGTCGACACCGACGGCGGCTTCGCGGTCGTCTTCAGCGTGGCACGCGTGGACACGCCGCTCGTGATCAACGTGATCGCCGGGCCCGGCGCACTCGTCGGTGAGGTCAACTACCGCGCCGCGGCCGCCGCGCGCGCGCTTGCCGCCGCCTGAGGCGGCACCCAATGCCGGCCGGCGGGCTTTCGCGTCACACGCCGGACTGGATCCAACGGACGCAACGACCTACGAAAGGGACTCAGATGTCAACTATCAAGCAGATGCTCGACGACTTGCTCACGGGGGACGGCGCCATGTGCGCAGCTGTCGTGGACTCCAACAGCGGAATGATGCTCGGCTCGGCCGGCTCGGGGGTGGACCTCGAGATTGCCGCCGCGGGCAACACGGAGGTGGTGCGCGCCAAGCTCAAGACCATGAAGGCATTGGGCCTGAACGAGACGATCGAGGACATCCTCATCACGCTTGGCCGCCAGTACCACATCATCCGGCCCTGCGCGCGCAAGGAAGGCGTCTTCATCTACTACGTGCTCGACAAGGCCAAGGCGAACCTGGCCATGTCGCGGCGCAAGGTCCAGGACGCCGACCGCGACCTGAACTTCTGATCCGCGCACGACGGGTGACTCCCTGCGGCTGCAGCCTCCATTGCGCAAGCCGCGTCGCGCCATGCGACGAACGCGACGCGGCGCGTGCGATGCACCGATCGTGGGGAGCGACGGGCTCGCATTCGCAACGGTGTGCTGCTTCAGCCATCCGGATCAGACGATCGGCAGCAAGGAGAAGCTGGAAACGCTGCGCACGGTAGCTGCCCGCCTCGAGGACACGTACGGAGCCGACATACGTACTTGAGCGCCCTCAGTTGCCCGTGAACCGCGCCGGCCGCTTCTCCTGGAAGTGCGCCACGCCTTCCTTGAAGTCCTCGCTTTGCAGGCTGGTGAACATCTCGGCGTTGGCCAGCGCCACGGCCTCGCCCAGGCTTTGGAACGGCGCCTCCCACAGCTGCCGCTTCATCACGCGCACGGAGCGCGGCGAGACCTCGGTGGACAGCGTGCTTGCAAGCGCCAGCGCCTCGGGCAGCAAGTGATCCGCCGCCACCACCCGGTTCACCAGCCCCATGCGCAGCGCCTCGCTGGCGTCGACCTTGCGCGAGGTGAGCAGCAGGTCCGTTGCATGCGCATGACCGACGATACGGGGCAGCATCCACGCGATGCCGTGTTCCGCCACCAGCCCGCGTTTGGCGAACGCCGTGGCGAAGACCGCCTGCTCCGAGGCGATGCGAAAGTCGCTGTACAGCGCCATCACGAGTCCCAGCCCCGCGGCGGCGCCATTGATCGCGGTGATCACCGGCTTGGGCGCCGCCGGGAAGTATGAATAGCGCGTCTGGTAGTCCGCGCGCCGGTTCATGTCGAACGGGCGCATCCATTGCGCCGCGCGGATGTCGTCGGGCGGCAGGACCTCGAGTTCGTCCATGTCCATGCCGGCACAGAACGCGCGCCCCGCTCCTGTCAGCACGATGGCGCGCACTTCCTTGTCGCGGCCGGCTTGTTCGACGGCATCGCGCAGCTCGGCTTCGAGCACCTTGGTCAGCGCGTTCATGCGCTCGGGGCGGTTCAATGTGATGACGGCGACGGCGTCATCAAGGCTCACGCGGATCTGCTGGTAGGTCATGGCGTTTCGAAGTAAGTGGCTGGCAATTGCAATGAAACAGGCTCGAGGAACTCCTCGATGCCCGCGCGGCCGTTCTCGCGCCCGATTCCCGAGCGCTTGAAGCCGCCGAAAGGAGCCTGCGGATTGAAGGGCGCGCCGTTGATGTCGACCTGCCCCGCCCGCAGGCGGCGCGCGACTGGCAGTGCGGCCGCGGGTGTCGCCGCCCACACCGCCGCCGCAAGGCCGTACTCGGTTCCGTTGGCCATCGAAACCGCGTCATCCTCGTCGTCGTAGTCGATCAGCGCCAGCACCGGCCCGAACACTTCCTCGCGCGCAATCGCCATGTCGGGCGTGACGCGCTTGAGCACTGTCGGTGCGACGAAGAATCCGTGCGCGGGCAGAGGCGTATCGCTTGTCGCGAGCTCCGCGCCTGCTGCCAGGGCCGCCTGCACCATCGCGCGCACCTTCGCGCGCTGCGCGGCGGAAACAAGAGGTCCGAGCCGCGTTGCCGGGTCGGCAGGGTCACCCGGTTTCCACTGCGCGGAGAGTTCCGCCGCAAGGTGCGCGGCCTGCGTTGCCTGGGCGCGAGGCACCAGCAGGCGCGTAGTCGCCGAGCAGGTCTGGCCCGAATTGAGGTAGCAGCTGGCGAGTGTCGCCTTCACGGCGGCTGCGAGGTCAGCGCCGGGCAGCACCACGGAGGCCGACTTGCCGCCGAGCTCCAGCGCGACGCGCTTGATATCGGCTGCCGCGAGCGCCGCGACTCGCCGGCCCGCGGCGGTGGAACCGGTCAGCGAGACCATGTCGACCTCCGGGTGCTTGACCAGCGCTTCGCCCACTTCGGGCCCGGTGCCATGCACCAGGTTGAAAACCCCCGGCGGCAGCCCTGCAGCTTCGATCGCCTCGGCAAGCATGAAGGCGCTCGAGGGCGCGAGCTCCGACGGTTTGAGCACCACCGTGCACCCGGCCAGCAGCGCCGGTGCAAGCTTCGCAGTCACCTGGTGCAGCGGGTAGTTCCACGGGGTGATGCATGCGACGACGCCGACTGCGACCTGCTGCACGAGCGAGTGGCCGATACGTTCCTCCCATTCGATCTGCGTGGCGAGTTCGGCATGGAGCTCCCATGCGGCGATCGGCGCGGCGGCCTGGATCCGCGCGGCCAGCTTCAAGGGCATGCCTACTTCGCGCGAGATCACGTTTGCGATGGCACCGCTGCGCTCCCGCAGGGCTTGCCCGACGCGGCGGACCGCCGCAACCCGCTCGGGCAGCGGCATCACCGACCATGCGGCGAACGCCGCGCGTGCAGCGCGGACCGCGGCGTCCACGTCCGCGGGCGATGCCGTGCGATAGCTCGCGAACGGCTCTTCGGTGTAGCTGTCGGTCACTTGCAGCTCGGCGTCGCCGGTGGCCGTACGCCAGGCGCCATCAATGAAAAGTTGGTCGTGGATCTTCATGGGTTGTCCTTGTTTCGGCGACGGGCGACGAACTCCTCCATCACCCGCGCGGGTTCACCGCTTGCATAGCACTCGAGCTGGTACCGGATGCCTGCGTTGCAGGCTTCCTCGAAGCCCGCCTGCGTGCGTTCGCGGAAGCGTTGCTTGGTCAGGCGCACCGCGGTGCGCGGCAGCGCCGCCAATTCGCGCGCCCGTTGCAGCGCACGTGAGAGCACCTCGCCCTGCGGCACGAGGTCGTTCACGAGTCCGAGCGCATGCGCCCGCTCGCCGGAGACCAACTCGCCCGTGAGCGACAGCTGCTGGTTGAGCGAGTGCCCGATCTGCAAGGACATCAACCACGAACCCACGATGCTGGCCAGACCCGCGCGCACCTCCGGCTGGCCCATGCGGATGCCGGGATGCGCAACGCGCAGGTCGCACATCAGCGCCATCTGGAATCCCGCCCCGACCGCGGTGCCGTTGAGCGCGGCGATGATGGGCTTGGTCACGTCGCGCACCGCCTGGTACATCGCATGCTGCCGGTTCAGCCACGCAGCCACGTTGGCGGTCGTGATGCCGGCGGATTCCTCCAGGTCCTGCCCTGCGCAGAAAGCGCGCTCGCCTGTGCCGGTGAGCACGATCGCATCGACGCCCGCGTGCGCATCGAGCTCGCGCAGTGCGGCCATGAGGCCCGTACGGATGCCGTCGTTGACCGCATGCATTGCCTGCGGACGGTTGAAACGTACCACGGCGACGCGGCCGTCCAGTTGCGTGGTGACGGGCTGCTCGTCAGCCATGGCCGGCCACGCTTTCCTCGACCACCGCGTCGACCGCCCAGCCACCTGTCCCTGCGGGACCGGCGATCAGCGGATTCAGGTCGATGGACACGACCTGCGCCCCGCGCGCGGCTGCGAATCCACCCAGCGCCACCGCCGCCCGTGCAACGACCTGCAGGTCCACGGCCGGCTCGCCGCGCACACCGGCCAGGATGGGTGCGATGCGCAACCGGGCAAGCTTGTCGATCACGTCCTGCTCGCTGAACGGGTGCAGCAGCACCGCAAAATCTTTCAGCGCCTCGACGTACTTGCCGCCGTCGCCGACCATCACCGCCGTTCCGAACAGCGGGTCCTGCTTCACGCCGAGCGCGAACTCGCGCTGGCCGCGCACACGCTGGGCGACGAGCACGCCTTCCAGCGGCGCGCCAAGCGAGCGCACGCGCGCGACGCATTCTTCGTATGACCGCAGCACGTCTTCTTCGCTGCGCTGGTTCAGGAACACGAGGCCGTGCTCCGACTTGTGCGGGATGTCGCCGCTGCAAGCCTTGACGACGACGTCGGGGCCGAGTTCCCGCCACGCCTGCACCGCCTCGTGGGCGCTCGTGCAAAGCCGGTGCGCTACCACCGGCACCCCTGCCGATTGCAGCAAAGCGAGGCTCTGCGACTCGGACAACGTGCGCGTCGCGCCCGGCACAGGGGAAGCCTGCCCAGGCGCATCACGGGCGTCGCGCGCGCTTGCGCCTTGCGCGAGCAGTGCGTGCCGGCTGACCTGGTGCAAGGCAGCCAGCGCGTCGGTCTCGTGCGTGAACACGGGCACGCCCGCCGCGCGAAACGCGTCGCGCACGGACGCCTGCGGTGCAGAGACGGCCAGCGGCTTGCCGGTTTGCCGCAGGAATCGCGCAGTGTCGGCCGCCATGCCCGCAACGTCGTAGCCTTCGCCCGCGACCGGCACGCCGACGAGGAACATGTCGGCTTGCGGGTCGCCGGCCAGCGCGTCGAGCGTGCGTCCGAACATGCTGCCGTCCGTGAGCAACGACGCGGTGAGGTCCACCGGGTTCTGCGCGGTCGCAAAACCCGGCACGATGCGCGCAAGCGCCTGCACGGTGCTTCGGTCAAGCTGCGCGAGGGGTACACCGAAGCGCTCGGCCGTGTCCGCGCACACCACGCCCACCGCCCCGCTGTGGCTCATGACGACGAGGTGTTCCGCGGCGCGCAAGCCGCTGGCGAGGTAGAGCTCGACGGCGTTGACGAGCCCGTGCACGTCGTCGGCGCGCCAGATGCCGTGCCGCTCGAAGAAGGCATCCACAAGCGCGTCGTCACTGACGATCGCCCCGGTGTGGGAAGCGGCAGCCTGCGCACCGTGTGCGCTGCGCCCCGACTTCAGCGCCACGACAGCGGCGCCACGCGAGCGGGCTAGGCGCGCGGCCTCGGCCAGCATCGCGGGATCGGACAACGACTCGATGTACAGCAGCAGGACGCGGATGTCGGGGTCTGCCGCAGCGGTGAGCGCAAGCTCGCAAACGGAGGCGTCGGCGTCGTTGCCGCTCGCAACGACGTAGCGCACGCCGATGCCGCGTTCGCGCAGCAGCGCATAAGGCATGACGCTGGCCGCGCCGCTCTGGCTGATCACCGCGACGGGGCCGTCCTGCGGCGGCACCTCCATGAACATCGTGCTGAAGTTCAGCACCGCCCCCGTCTGGAAATTCGCGACGCCTTGCGCGTTGGGCCCGATGAGCCGCACGCCAAGAGCACGCGCCTCCTCGACCAGCTGCGCTTGCCGCTGCGCACCGGCCGCACCGGTTTCGCCGAAGCCGGAACTCATCACGACGGCGCTGCGCACCCCCCGCGCCGCGCATTGACGCAGCACGCCCTGCACCTGGTCGCCGGCGACCGCAAGCACCGCGACGTCAGGCGCTTCTGGCAAGTCCGCGAGCGAGGCATAGGCGCGGTAGCCCTGGACGGTCTCGCGCTTGGGGTTGATCGGGTACACCGCACCGGCAAAACCGAAGCTGCGCAGGTAGTGCAACGGCCGGCCGCCGACGCGGTTGCGGTCTTCAGTGGCGCCGACGACGGCGACACTGCGCGGCCGGAAGATCGCGGCCAGGCGCGGGTCGAGCGGGTTCACGCGTGCTCCTTCAGTCCAGCGTGGCGCCGGATGCCTTCACCACAGGGCCCCACTTGGCCATGTCGTGCTTGATGAGCGCGGCGAACTCCGCGGGCGTGGTGGGCCGCGCCTCGGCGCCGTCGGCCTGCATCCGCTTTTTCATGTCGTCGCTCGACATGACCGTCGCGATCTCGCGGCTGAGCCGCTCGACCACCGGGGCAGGCGTCGCTGCAGGCGCCAGCACGCCGAACCAGATCGTCACGTCGAAGTCCTTGAGGCCGGCTTCCTGGGCCGTCGGCACGTCGGGCAGCAGCGGCGAGCGCCTGGGACCGGTCACCGCGAGCGCGCGCACCTTGCCCGCAGCAATGTTCTGGGTTTGCTGCGCGATGGTGTCGAACATCATGGTGATGCGGCCGCCCAGCAGGTCCACCAGCGCCGGCGCGCTCCCCTTGTACGGAATGTGGTTCACCTGGATGCCGGCGCTCGTGCGGAACAACTCGCCCGAGAGATGGTTGGAGCTGCCGTTGCCCGCGGAGCCGTAGGTGAGGCTAGCGGGCCGGGCCTTCGCGAGCTTCACGAGATCGCCCAGGTTCCTGGCCGGCACGTCGGGGTGCACCACCAGCACGTTCATCGTGGTGGCCATGAGGCTGACCGGTGCGAAGTCCTTCACGGGGTCGTAGCGCAGCTTGCTGTAGAGGCTGGGGTTGATCGCGAGCGTGCCCGTCGTCCCGAAGAAGAGCGTGTAGCCGTCGGGCGCGGCGCGCGCGACCGCTTCTGCGGCAATAGCGCCGCCCGCGCCGCCCTTGTTGTCCACGACGACGGTCTGGCCGAGGCGCTCGCCCAACTTCTGCGCGAGCGCGCGCGCCATCGCATCGGTCGGCCCGCCGGCGGGGAACGGCACCACCAGCGTCACCGGCTGGCGCGGCCAGGCCGGTGCCTGTGCGTGGGCAAGGGGCGCTGCGAACCACAGCGATGCGGTGAGCGCGAGGAACAGCCGGGCGATGCGCATGGGAATGTCTCCTGGATGAATGGGGCCAGCATAGGTTGGCAGGGCGTTGCATCAAATAGCAGATCGCACAATCCAGACTTGCATTAAAGTGAAGGCGTGAATCTCAAGCAGCTGCACTCGTTCCTGCACGTCGCGCAGCAGGGCTCGCTCGCCAAGGCTGCGGCCGCGACGGACTTGGCCGAGTCGCTCATCAGCCGGCACATCGCCGCACTCGAAACCGGCTGGGGCGATCGCCTGTTCGAGCGGACGGGCCGCGGCATGGCACTCACCGACTTCGGCCGGCGCATGCTGGTGGAAGTGAGCACTGCGCTGCACCAGGTGCAGCGCCTCGATGAAGTGGCGCGCGAATCGGCAGGTGTGCCCACCGGCACCGTCCACGTCGGCGTGCTCCCGTCGCTGGCCCCGCAGTTGCTGCCGCTGCTGTTCGCGGACCTGCGCGCGAACGCGCCCGGCGTGAGCCTGCATGCCACCGAAGGGTTTAGCGGCAGCTTGGACGAGCAGATCGCGAACGGGCGGCTCGACGTGGCTGTGATCAATCGCTATGGGCCCGCCGCCGCGCGAAAGGAGGAAGTGCTCGGCACGGCGGAAACGTGGCTGGTGGGCAGGCCGGGCAGCGCGCTGCTGGGGAGCGAAACGGTGGCTTTCAAGTCCCTCGCTGGTGTGCCGCTCGTGCTGCCAGCCGCGCCCAACGGGCTGCGCGTGACGCTCGACCAGCTCTCACGCCGCCACGGCGTACGGCTGGAGGTTGCGATGTCACTCGACGGCGCGGGCAGTATGAAGGACGTGGCGCGCAGCGGCCACGCCTACACGCTGCTGCCGATGATGGCGGTGCACGAAGAGCTCGAGCGCGGCACGCTCGCCGCTGCCCGCGTGATCAAGCCGGGAATCCGCCGCACGATAGCAATGGCGCTCAGCACCCAGCGGCCGCTGTCGCGCGCTGCACGCCACGTTGCGTCTCGCATCCGCGCGCTGGCGCCGGCGCTGGTGATGTAACTGACGCCTCGGCCGAAACAGTGGCATGCATCAACCCGCCGCCAGAAGCTCCGTCCCGTCCGTGTTATCGAGATCGATGGTTTGTACAAGGCCGAATTGATTCACTGCCGCGCACCGTGGAAGACATGTGAAGCCGTCGAACTTGCAACGCTCGGCTGGGTCTGCGGTTCAACCAACTCGCTTGCTCGAACCCATAGGCTATATCCCGCCGGCCGAGGCTGCAGAAAACTACTGGCGGCAGCAGCACCCGCTCGGAGAGCTTCCGGCGGCCCCTGCGGGGAGCGTGAAGAGGCCGGATCGCGCCTGGCTGTTCGAGGAGCCCTTGCTGGCCGCGATCGCCCAAGCCGTGGCTCGCGACGGTGCCTGCGCATTGCATGCGGGCGCGTAGGCCCTTTTAGGTGGCGGAGCAGGAGTCCGCCTAACGTTCCTTCAAGATTGGCTCTGTAAATGAGGATCGCTGTCCTCTCTCCTCTGAAAATTGTCTCCCGAGGTCGCAGAAAGTCTTTTGAAGTTGCATCGAAGCGCAGTACAATCGGAGGTAATTGAGAGGTAACTGTGTCCGAGTTCACTGTCGCTCAACTGCAGCAATTTCGAGCTGCCGCGCTCGCCGGAAACGGGGTGCAGCGGCTCCGCGTTGCTCCCCTCCTCTTCCTGCAGGTACGCCCCCCGGTGTCCGCAAGCTGGGTGTTCCGGTATTCGATCCCCGGCGGCAAGGCGGGCAAGGCCACGAAAAACAGCATGGGGCTGGGCCCATTCCCCGGAATCAGCCTGAAGGAAGCGAAGCAGACAGCCGAGCAGTTGAGGGGGCTGCTTGCACGCGGCATCGACCCCGTGCAATACAAGAGGGCCGGCCACGAAGCCGCGCATGCCGAGCGAGCGCGGCAGGCACACACAGTTGGTGCGGCTGTGGAGGCATGGCTGGTGCAGGACACTCGAAAGCTCACCAGCCCGAAGTACGCTGCTCAGAAGGGCCGGCGCCTGGATGATGCGTTGGACCATAGCGCCGGTCGCGCCGCGCTGCGCGGTATGCCTGTCGCGGCGGTCGAAACTGCGGACATAGCTGCGGCGCTCGAAGTCTTCACCGCGCGGAAGGCTCCCGCCATTGAGACTGCGCGGCGCGTGCTGCAGGACCTTACTAAAGCGTTTGACTGGGCGAGGGGCAAGGGTTGGCGCAAGGGCGAGAACCCCTGCACTGGCGTTGTGCGGACGTTGGAGAAGCCGCAGAGGGTCGGGCACCGCGCGCCGCACGTCAGCGAGCTTGGCGGGATCGTTCGCGCTATCCGAGGCGGAGCTAAGCAGGAGGTCGGTGTCTTGGACTACAGCGCGCGGCTGGCGGAATTGCTCCTCCTCACCGCTGCCCGTACGAAGGAGATTCGTTTGGCGAAGTGGGGAGACGTCAAGCAACTTGACGACGACGACGCCGCTCGCATTGAAGTCCCTGCCGAGCGGATGAAGAAGCGCAAACCGTGGATTGTCCCTCTCTCCCGACAGGCTTCGGCGATCCTGCGCGAACTGCGCGCGCATGCAGAGGAGTACGTGAACCCGAACGAGCTTGTCTTCTTTCGCTACGCCGGGGCGGGGGCCGGCGCTGTGTGCAGCGAAAACGCAGTGAATGACTTTCTGGACCGCATAGGGCTGCATGGGCAGCTTACCGGCCACGGCTTCCGCAAGCTGTTCAGCACTGCGGCTCACTCGATGTGGCCGTATGCAGGCGTGAATCGGGCCAAGGCGATTGAGCACGCGCTCGCGCACGTGAACAGCCAGACTGTGGAAGAGACGTACAACAAGTCCGACTACATGGACGAGCGCCGCAAGCTCGCGCAGTGGTGGGCGGACCATCTGGACACGGTGGCGGCAGCCGATGGCGCCGCCGTGGTGGAGTTCAAACGGCCGAAGAAAGCCGCTTAGAGCAAGGGCGCATTGCCCACCCTTTGGAGTCCCTGCCGGGGCGTTCTGCCCCACACTTCGGAGTCCCACTCGCCCGGCTGCATGCCGGGCTTTTTCATGGGGGATTCACTTCTTGGAGGTCTTTCCCCAGACTGCTACCCGCCGCGACTAACAGCGGCATGCTGATCCCCACAACAACTAGAAGAAGGTTAGAGCTATGGAAACCTCGCAACGCGCGCTCCTAGTCAGCGCCGCCGCAGTCGCCCAGATGCTGGGCATTCACCGGGCAACATTATTCCGCTGGATCGCGGCTGGCATCTTCCCTCCCGCCACACTGAAGCGGGGTCGAGTGGTGCGCTGGTCCCGGGTCACAGTCGAGCAGTTCGCGCAGCAAGGAGGTGCGCAATGACAGCGCTCCAGTTCGCGTATCCCCACCTTGCGGGAGTCCCTTCCGGAGAGTCCAGCGCTTCCGCATACCTCGCTGTTGCGAGCCTGGTGGAGGAGGCATGCGCCGACGCGGAACATTGGAAGCTGGCAAGCTGGTACGTGCTGGAGCAAGTTGGCTACGAAGCCGCCAAGCGTGCCCGCAAGGTTCTCTCGGCAAATGTGTGTGAGTTGGTGCGCCGGCGAAGCGTTCCTCCTCTGCCTCCTTCAGGGACTGGGGGTGGCGTGGACCGTCGCCTCGCGCGCGCCGTATTCGCGCTCCGTGCTTTGCCGATGGAGCCGAGCACAAGCGGGCTGCTGCCGGCGGCGGCGTCGCTGGCTCGAATTCTTTGCGCGGCGGACGAAGCAGAGAACGTCAAGCCGTCGCGCCCCTAAGAACGCAAAGCCCCGGCGCGGCAACGCCGGGGCTTTATGGATTCCAACAACAACAACAAGACGAAGAATGGAATTGTCCTATGGGAGTGACAGAGCCGGCAATCCCTCGATACGTTGAGGGCGAGTTAGGAGAGGCACAGGTGGGGAGGCTCCTCCGCCTCGCAGAGTGGATGCCGTATTGGTTCGTGTGGGGCCTGCCGGACGATGTGGGGAGGGATCGCAAAATACCGCGCACTCCGCGCGGCAAAGCTCGAGCGGGAAAGAGCAGTGCCCCAAGCACGGCGGGCAGCTTGGAAGACGCGCTACATGTGCGGGAACGGCTGTCGATGGGTGGAGTCGGGGGCCTGGTAAGTGCGGGGAATCCGGGGCTTGTCGGTATCGACCTTGACAACGTCGTGGGCGAAGCCGGACTACATCCGTTGGCGCTGGAGGCGGTGGAGAAGTTCGCAGGCTGCTATGTGGAAGTCTCCCCGAGTGGGACGGGGCTCCGCATCTTCACCGTCGGCGCCGTGCCGGCAGGAACGCCGACGAAGGCGACGTTTGGCGAGGCTGCCGGCGGCAAGCCGGTTGGCGTCGAGATGTACGCGGCGGGTGACGGTGGGCGCTGGCTACGTTGCACGGGACTGCCGGTGGTGTGGCAGGGGCGCGAACTGGACACAGTGGTGGAATGCCAAGCAGGCATTGACTGGCTGGCCAGCGTGCTGCAGCGAAAAGGCGCCAGAAGCCCCGACAACGGCGCCGGCCCCGACAAGGACAGCGCAGAGGGCTGCTTCGCTGCGCTCGCGGAATTGCGGCCCGTCTCACCAGCAAGTGCGGTGCTCGATGAGCTGCGCCGCCGTGCGGCGGAGAAGCCGAGAGGCAAGTTGGCGAGTGCCCTGCGCGCTGACCTTGCACCATGGGGCGGCGATCACAGTGCGGCGGACCTGTTCCTGTGCATCCAAGCGTGCCGCTACGGGTGTGACTCGCAAGAGTCAGTGTGCGAGGTGTGGCGCGGCTCGGACCTAAGCAAGCGCAGCAAATGGAAGCGCCACGACTACAGAACGCGAACGGTAAGCAGCGCCAGCGTTGCTGCACTGGATTGGATGCGCAAGCAAGTCACTACCGCCCCCGGACAGCCGGCCCCGACATTGCCACCGGGGCTCGAAGAGTCGCTCGCGTTGTCGGGGGACAAGCTCGTGAAGCTGCGCACGGGCGCACTGGCGGGCGAGGCGGGCAATATCGTGGTGCTTTTTCGGAATCATCCTCAGATGCAGGGGCTTGTGGGGTTCAACGCATTGGAAGGAAAGCCGGTGCGGTGTGGCTCATGGCGGCTGTTCGACAGGTGCGGTGCAGTCGAGCCGGGGCCGATCACTGACGCCGACTTGACGAGGCTGGGCGCGTGGCTACGAAGGGAGTTTCAGATGAGTATCGATGCACGTGAGCTGCTGCGCGGAGTTGCCACAGCGGCAGACGATGCACGCTTCGATCCGCTTGCGGATCGACTGCACGCTTTGGGGGCTGAGAAGTGGCTCCGGAAATCTGAACAGCGTCTTCAGTGGAAACTCCGTGCATGATGCCGGCCGTGGAAGGCTGGCGACAGGAGTTTTCGATGGCAAAGAAATCGGCGCGGCGCACCCGCCGCAC
>NZ_JACORU010000012.1 GCF_014297445.1 Ramlibacter albus | reverse complement strand
GGAGAAAAAGGATGGGCGCTGCTACATCTACGCGACAGGCTCGGAGCCAAAAGCGAGTTACCTGCATACGCCCCTCCTGCCCGGGGTCTCCGGACAAACGAACAATACAAGCGAGTTATGGCGCGGGGCCGCGAGGCCTGCCGGCGTGGGGAATTCGGGAGCGGCCGCGCAGCGGCTGCGCCGAACGTCGTAGCCATCGCGCCGCGGACCGGCCGGGCGTGGCGTTGCCGCGAGGTCGAAGAGCGCAAAAACCGAAGAGTGGCGAGAAATTGGAATCTGACCCCAATTGTTTAGCCCTTCACAGCGCGCACGCGCAGCGCGCTGAACACCGCGGCCGCCGCAGCCATGAACGCACCGACAGCCAGCGCAATCGTGGGGCCATGCTGCGCACCCGCAAAACCGAACACGATGCCCACGAGCACCGCGCCAAGCGACTGCCCCGTCAAGCGCGCCGTGCCGAGCATCCCGCTCGCCGCCCCGGCCCGCGCAAGCGGCGCGCTGGTGACGATGGTGTGATTGTTGGGGGACTGGAACAGCCCGAATCCCGCACCGCACAGCGCAAGCCGCCACGCGAAGTCGAAGCTGGTTGGATGCGCAGGCAGCAGCGCGAGCAAGGCAAGGCCCACCGCCAGCAGCACGAGCCCGACGCCACCCAGCAAGCCCGACGGATGCCGCACCATCAGCTTCCCCGCAATCGGCGCCGAAACCACGATGCCCGCCGGCCACGCCGTGATCAACAGCCCCGCCTGCAGGTGCGAGAACCCATGCCCCTGCAACAGCAGGAACGGCAGCGCCACGAAGCTGACCGTCTGCGCCGCGAACGCCGCGATGGAGGTGCACATCGACAACGCGAACACCGGGATGGCCAGCAGGTCGATCGGCAACAGCGGCATCGGGCGCCCGCGCTGGCGGCGCACATAGATCACCGCCACGACGACGCCCGCAGCGAGCACGCCCACCGCCGGCAGCGGCAGCCCGGACTCGTGCGTGCGCCCATGTAGCGCCAGCGCATCGGCGCCGAGAAAAATGAGCGAGAACGTGAGGATGTTCAGCGCGACGTCCGCCCACGCCAGCGGCGTGCCCTTGCGAGCCGAGTGCGTGTTGAACGGCAGCGACTTGCGCCCGAAGAACACGACCAGCACGCCGAGCGGCACGTTGATCGCGAAGAGCCACGGCCACGACGCCACCGACAGCACGGCCGCCGCGATCGTGGGCCCGGCAACGGAACCGCTGGCCACCACCACCGAGTTCAAAGCGATCGCGCGGCCCAGCATCGACGACGGAAACGTCAGCCGCACCAGCGCCGAATTCACCGACATGATCCCCGCCGCGCCCAGGCCCTCGAGGGCGCGCGCGGCCGCGAGCATGGGCAGGTTGCGCGAGAACAGGCAGGCCAGCGAGCCGATCGTGAACACCACCACGCCGGCGAGGTACACGCGGCGGTACCCGATGCGGTCGCCCAGGTTGGCCAGCGGCAGCAGCAAGGCCAGGATGGCGAGCTGGTAGGCCGTGACCACCCACACGGCGGCGGACGCGCTCGCGCCGAGGTCGCGCGAGATGTCGGGCAACGCGAGGTTGACGATGCTCGCGTCGAGCACCGACAGCGTGATGCCGAGGATGATGACGGCGAATGCCTGGTAGCGGGCCGGGGCGGGCAGCCCATCTTCGGACGCCGGTGGGGTCATGGTGCTGGCCTGCCCGGAGGGAGTCGAACCCCCGACCCACAGCTTAGAAGGCTGTTGCTCTATCCAACTGAGCTACGGGCAGAAAAGAGGATGCGCGGATTGTGGCACGGCGGCAGAATGCAGCTTTGCAACCGCCCAGCTGCATGACCGGCGCCTCCACCCCCACCGCTTCAACCGCCGCCCGCACCCTGGGCGACCCGCTGCACTCCAGCGTGCTGGTGGTGTACATCGGCGCGGCGCTGCTGGCGGTGGTGCTCATCGCCGCGGTGGCCGCCGGCTGGCTGCTCAAGGAGCGCGAGGTCGTGGCCTGGTCCAAGCAGCTGCAGTCGCTGGCGCTGGTGGTGGCCGAGGAGGTGGGCGTGAACCTCTCGGCCGCGCAGCTGGTGCTCGACCAGGTGGTGGACAGCATCGACGATATCGCGCTGGCCGATCCTGCCAATTACCCCGCGCGCGTCTCCACGCGCGAGGTCCACAAGATGCTGGAGGAGCGCTCCGCCGCCGTGCCGCACCTGGACGTCGTCACGATCGTCGACGCCAACGGCAAGGTGCTGAACTACTCGCGCGCGTTCCCGCCGCCGCAGCTGGACGTGGCCGACCGCGACTACTTCCTCGTGCACCGCGGCTCGCCGCGTGTGGGCCAGCACCTGAGCCTGTCGGTGCGCTCCCGCGGCACGGGCCACTGGGTGTTCTACCTCAGCCGCCGCATCAACGGGCCGCAGAAGGAGTTCCTCGGCGTCGCCACGGTCGGCATCTCGGTGCAGAGCCTCACCGACTTCCACGGCCGCCTCGGCCAGAATCTCGGCCGCGACGCCAGCATCTCGCTGCTGCGCGACGACTTCGTGATGCTGGCCCGCTGGCCCAACGGCGACGCCGTGATCGGCAAGAAAAGCGCCACGGGCAGCACGCACCAGGTGGTGCAGGTACAGGGGCGCAAGGAGGGGGTGATCCTCGTCTCGGGGCCGCGGCTGGACGGCAGCAACCCCTCGGAGCGCATCGCGGCGGTGCGCGTGGTGGACCGCTTCCCCGTGATCGTGAACGTGACGGCGACGAGCGACCTGTACCTCACGGGCTGGCGCAATGCGGTGGCGGTGATCGGTGCCCTCACCCTGCTCGCCGCTGCGGTCGTGGGGCTGTCGACACTGCTGCTGTACCGGCTGATGGCCCGGCGCGAGGCGGACCTCGAACGGCTGCGCGAGCTCAAGCGCGAGGCCGAACAGGCGAGCGACGCCAAGTCCTACTTCGTTGCGGCGGTGAGCCACGAGCTGCGCACGCCGCTCAACGGCGTGCTCGGCATGGCGGACATCATTGCCGACGGCGAGCTGTCACACGACCAGCGCCGCAACCTCGAGATCCTGCGCAGCAGCGCATCGTCGCTGCTGCGCACGGTGGACGACGTGCTCGACTTCTCCAAGATCGAGGCCGGCAAGCTGCAGCTGCGCCCGCGCGACTTCAGCCTCAAGCACCTGTTGCGCGACCTGCACGACCTGTTCTCCTCGCGCGCCAGCGCCAAGGGCCTGCTGTTCGCGATGAAGCAGTCCGAAGGCGTGCCCGACTGGGTGCGCGGCGACCCCGAGCGGGTCTACCAGATCCTCGTCAACTTCCTGGGCAACGCGCTCAAGTTCACCGAGAAGGGCCAGGTGGGCCTGTACGTGCTGCCCGTCGCCGCACCGGGCGCCGAGAACCGCGTGCGCTTCTCAGTGACGGACACGGGTGTCGGCATCCCGCGCGAGGCGCAGGCGTCGCTGTTCGCGCCTTTCAGCCAGGTGGACCCCGGCACGACGCGCCGCTTCGGCGGCACGGGCCTCGGCCTGGCGATCTCGCGCCAGCTCGCGGACCTGATGGGTGCGCAGATCGGCTTCGAGAGCTCCGAGGGCATCGGCTCGCACTTCTGGGTGGAGATCCCCCTGTCGCCGGCCGAGCACGTGCCCGCACCCGACGAGATCGTCACCGATGATTCGGCGCCGCCCGTCCCGAACGCGCGTGCCCTCGTCGCGGAAGACAACGCCACCAACCAGCTCGTGGCCGCGCGCCTGCTCAAGGCGATCGGCATCGACGACGTCACGATCGTCTCCAGCGGGCAGGAGGCGCTGCAGCGGCTTGCGGCCGAGCGCTTCGACCTCGTGCTGATGGACTGCCACATGCCCATCATGGACGGCTACCAGGCAACCCGCCGGCTGCGCCAGCAGGGCCTCTCGGTGCCCGTGATCGCGATGACGGCCAACGCGATGGCGGACGACCGCCAGCGCTGCCTCGAGGCCGGCATGAACGACCACCTCGCCAAGCCGGTGGCGCTGCACACGCTGCAGGAGGTGGTGTACCGCTGGCTGCCGCGCGTGCTGGACGCTCGCGCCGCGCTCACGCGGCTGGAACAGGACGAGCCCCTGTACCGCCAGGTGCTGGAGACCGCGCTCGGCGACATCCCCCGGCAGCTGGAGAGCCTGCGCACCGCGGTGAAGGAAGGCCGCGTCGCCGACGCCGTGCGCAGCGTGCACGGCCTCAAGGGCGCGGCGGATACGGCGGGCGGCACGCAGCTGGCGATGCTGTGCGGCGCCATGCAGGCGCGGCTGGAGCTGCAGGGGCCGGTGGCGATGCAGGCGCGCTCGGTGGACGAAATCGCGGGGGCGGTGGATGCCTTCTCGAAGGCCGCGACGGCCTGGCTGGAAGGGGCCGCAGCCACGGCCTGAGGGGTTGGGTTGGTCGGAGCGAGAGGATTCGAACCTCCGACCCTCTGCTCCCAAAGCAGATGCGCTACCAGACTGCGCTACGCTCCGACGAAGCCCATTGTACGTTGGAGGCATACACTGCCGGGCATGCACCGCCTGCTCCTGCATACCTCCGCATGGCTGGTGCTGCCGCTCGCGCTGCTGCTGGCCGCGCAATGGCCGCTGCGCGACGTGGTGGCCGCCGGTTCGCGGCAGGCGAACGACCTCGCCCAGCTCGTCTTCGCGGTGTACATGGCCGTGGCCGTGAGCGCGGCCACGCGGGCGGATGTGCACCTCGCTGCGCGAGCCCGCCACGCCGGCGGCGGCCGTGCGCGGGCCTGGGCGCTCTTCATGTGTGTCGTGCCCTGGGCGCTGTTCGTGCTCGTCGCGTCGCTCGCGCCGCTGTGGTCGTCGCTGCAGCAGCTGGAAAGATTCCCGGAGACGATGAACCCGGGCTACTTCGTCATCAAACTCGCGCTGGCCTTGATGCTGTTGCTCGCGCTCGCGGACGCCGCCACGGCGGTCGGCCGGGCGCGCGGCCATGGCTAGCGCCGGGCTGTGGATGCTCGTGGCGCTGGGCGCCTTGACCGTGGCCAGCGGCCTGCCGGTCTGGGCACTGCTCGTCGGCGTGGCGAGTGCCTTCGCGCTTGGCGGCCTTGCAGCCGGCGCCTTCGGCAGCGCGGTGCTCTTCACCGTGCCCGGCCGCCTGCTGAACCTGCTCGACCACGACCTGCTGCAGGCGATGCCGCTGTACGTGTTCATCGGCGTGCTGCTGCAGCGCCTGCCGCTCGGCGATGCGCTGTTCGCCTGCGGGCGCCGCCTGCTGCGGGGCACCGGCGCGGCGCCGTCGCTGTCCGCGCTGGCCGTGGGTGCGCTCGTTGCGCCCATGAACGGCTCGGTCGCGGCGAGCTCCGCCCTGCTTTCTCGGCTGGTCGGGCCGCAACTCGCCGCGATGCCGCCCGCACGCGCCATCACGCTGGCAAGCGTCGCCGCGACCATCGGCGTGGTGGTGCCGCCCTCGCTCGTGCTGATCCTGCTGGGTGACGCGATGCTGCGCGCGCACACCGAGGCGAGTAACCTGCCCGGTTACACGCAGGGCACGCAGCGCATCGTGAACACGCAGGATGTGCTGCATGCGGCGCTGCTGCCGGCGTGCGCGGTGCTGCTGCTGTGGGCGGTGGTTGCGTGGTGGCAGGGGCGGGTGGTGGCGCAGGCGAGTGCCGGTGCGCAGGCTGACCCCGCTCGGGCGTCGGGCGCACCCCGGTCCGCGCAGCCGACCTCGCGCGAATGGCTCCTTGCTGCCGCGGCCACACTGGGCATCTTCGCGCTGCTCGCGGGTGTCTTCACCGGCCGGCTGTTCGCCGTCGAAGCCGCGGCGACCGGCGCATGCGTGCTCGTCGCATGCACGCTCGCGTGGCGTGCCCTTGGCGCGGCGCAGTGGTCATCCGTCCTGCAGGACACGCTCGCCCTGAGCGGTGCCCTGTTCGCCTTGCTCGTCGGCGCAACGACCTTCAGCCTCGTGTTCCGCCTGTTCGGCACCGACCGCTGGCTGGCCGCGGCCGTGCTCGGTTCGCCGTGGCCGCCGCTCGCCACGGCCGCAGTCGTGCTCGCCGGCACGGCGTTGTGTGCGTGGGTGCTCGACGCGTTCGAGATGATCTTCGTCATCATCCCCATCGTCGCGCCGCTGCTGGTGGTGCAGATGGGCGATGCGCAGCAGGTCGCCGTGCTGCTGCTGCTGGTGCTGCAGGCGAGCTTCCTGCTCCCGCCGCTCGGCTACGCCGTGCTGATGGCCCGCGCGCAATCGAAGCTGCCGCCGGTTCGCACACGCGACCTCGTGCCGGCCCTGGCTCCCTTCATCGCGGCGCAGTTGCTGGTTCTCGTGGCGGTGTTCTCCTGGCCTTCGGCGGTGCACCACCTCGACGCCGCTGCGGCCGCGCCCTCGGCTGCGCCCAGCGAGGACGAAGTCACCCGGCAGATGCTGGAGATGTCGAAGCCGGTGGAGGACGAAAAAAAGTAGCCGTTTGGCATCGGACCGGAAAAAGACTATATTCGGTCCATGCGATATTCCAGCCAGGTCAGGCCCATCAGCTATGTGAAGGCCAACGCGGCCCAGGTCATCGAGCGCCTCAACGAGACGCGCCAGCCGCTCGTGATCACGCAGAACGGGGAGCCTGCGGCCGTGCTGCAGGACATCGCGTCCTACGAGTCGGACCAGGAAGCATTCGCCTTGCTCAAGATCATCGCGCTGGGCCGCAAGCAGATCGAGGAAGGAAAAGGCATCCCCGCCAAGGAAGCCTTTGCAGCAGTTCGCCGCCGGCGCGCTGCGCGATGACCGCGAGGTACGCAGTCATCCTCACACCCGACGCGGCCGCAGATCTCGAGGAGATCCACGAGTACATCGCCACGCACGATGCCCCAGCGAAAGCGGACCACGTGCTTGGCAAGATCGAAGAGGCCGTCATGGGCCTCGAGCGGTTGCCGCAGCGCGGCGCACCCGTCAAGGAACTCGCCGCCTTGGGCGTCCGCGATCATCGCGAGACATATTTCAAGCCCTATCGCATCGTCTACCAGGTGATCGCACAGCAAGTCGAGGTTTACCTGATCGCCGATGGACGCAGGGACATGGCGACGCTGCTGGAGAAGCGCCTGCTGCGCCCCTGATCAGAGCTTCACGTACTCGTATTCCACCGGTTGCGCATTGATGCCGCGGTCCGGCGGCGCGATCCAGGCGGCCATCTTGCCGGGCTCGGTGACGCGCTGCATCAGGCTCTTGACGAACTTGAGGTCCTCTTCGGTGAAGAGCCACTCGTGCTTGCGCGCCTCGAATTCCGCGGCGGTGATCGGGTTGCCCTGCGGGTCGGTGTGCAGGCCGGCCCACGCGCCGACGTTGCGGCGGAAGCGGATGGACGGCAACTTCAGCTCGAACGGCACGCCCGCGCGCTTGATCGCCATGTTCCAGCGCGTCACGCCGACGTTGCAGTCCTTCACGTACTCCAGCCGCGTGATCTCGTTGATGCCGTTGCGCACGGAGATCGTCTCGTCCTTCACGCCGCCCTTGCCGTCGGACACCTGGATCGTCATCGACGTGTCGGCTTCCACGTGGTCGGCGAACTTCGATTCGTCCGGCCGGCCCTTGATGCCGTTGCTGAAATAGTTGGCCGCGTTCGACGAAGCCTCGCTGCCGAACAGGTCCAGCGACGACGTGAACCAGAAATTCATGAAGCGCTGGATGGTGGGCAGGTCGATGGCGCCGTGCTCGCGGATCTTCTTCCAGTCGTCTGTGTCCAGCCCCTTCATCACTTCCAGCGTACGCTTGATCACGCGGCCCACGCCCGTCTCGCCTACGAACATGTGGTGGGCTTCCTCGGTCAGCATGAACTGGCAGGTGCGCGAGAGCGGGTCGAACGCGCTTTCGGCCAGCGACTTGAGCTGGAACTTGCCGTCGCGGTCCGTGAAGTACGTGAACATGAAGAACGACAGCCAGTTGTCCATGGGCTCGTTGAACGTGCCCAGGATGCGCGGCTTGTCCGGGTCGCCGCTGTGGCGCTCGAGCAGCTCCTCGGCCTCCTCGCGGCCGTCACGGCCGAAGTACGCGTGCAGCAGGTACACCATAGCCCAGAGGTGGCGGCCCTCCTCCACGTTCACCTGGAAGAGGTTGCGCAGGTCGTAGAGCGAGGGTGCGGTGTGGCCGAGCAGGCGCTGCTGCTCGACGGACGCGGGCTCGGTGTCACCCTGGGTCACGATGAGGCGGCGGAAGGTGGAGCGGAACTCACCCGGCACTTCCTGCCAGGCGTCCTGCCCCATGAAGTCGCCGAAACCGATCTTGCGCTCGGCCTGCCGGTCCGCCAGGAAGATGCCCCAGCGGTAGTCGGGCATCGGCGTGTACCCGTATTGCGCCCAGCCGGACGCATCGACGCCGACGGCGGTGCGCAGGTACACGTCCTTCGCGTTGAAGTCGCTCGGGCCCATCTCGTCCCACCAGCGCAGGAAGGCGGGCTGCCAGTGTTCGAGTGCGCGCTGCAGCTGGCGGTTGTCGCCGAGGCTGACGTTGTTGGGGATCTTGGCCTGCAGGTCGATGGTGCTCATGTCTTAAATCCGCTTCCAGTCAAACTTTGCTTTCTTGCCCGTGCCGAACAGCTTCAGCGCGCCGTCTTCGCCCACCGCATTCGGGCGGATGAAGATCCAGTTCTGCCATGCGGAGAGGCGCCCGAAAACGCGCGTCTCCATCGTCTCCTTGCCGGGGAAGCGCAGCGAGGCTTCCATGCCGGTGAGCGCATCCGGTGAGAGCGACGCACGCTCTTCGAGCATCAGGCGGATCTCGTCGGCCCAGTCGATGTCGTCCGGCGTGAGCGTGACGAGGCCCAGTTCCAGCGCCTGGTCGGCACGGATCGGGCTGTCCTGCAGGCCTTGCAGCTGCGCGACGGTGTCCGCGTCTTCGTTGAAGCGCGTCTGCAGGCGCGTGAGGCCGTTCACTTCCGGGTAGCGGCCGAAATTCGCGGGCGACAGGCGCAGCACGGGCGCGGCATCGGGCGAATCCGGCAGGTCCAGCATGTAGATGCGGTCGCAGGCCAGCGCGAGCTCGTAGAACGTGCCGGCAAAGCAGGAGCCTTCGTCCACCAGCGCGATCAGGGAGCGGCTCGTCACGTCGAGACGTGCCAGCGTGCGGCGCAGCGCGCCCAGCGTCTCGCGCACCAGCCAGTGCGACTTGAGCGATTCGAGCGTGGCATCGGCCTGCATCACGAGGTTGGCATCGCCGCGCGTCTTGATCACCCAGGTGCCGATCTCCAGCTCGTTGGTGCGCAGGTTGAGGATGGCGTCGTCGAGCTCGCGCGTGAGTTTCAGCGGCCACCAGTTCGCGCCGGCGGCGACGATCGCATCCGGCGCGTTCTCGATGGCCTTCGACGGCGCATTCACCGTCAGCGTGGCGATGCGCGTGCCGCGGTCCACCTGCACGTCGACGACGTCGTAGTGGTAGCCCTGCTCGTCGATGCGCGCGCGCACCGGCGTGAGCTCGATGCCCTTGTCGGCACCGCCGCGCGTGGACTGCTTCTTCAGCGCCTCCACTTCCGCGGCGACGAGCTGCGGGAACTGCTGCGGCTTGGCATGCGCGTCGATCAGCTTCCAGTCCTTGGCCCGGTCCGCACGCACGCCTTCGCTCGTGGTGCAGAAGATGTCCGCGAGGTCGCGGCGCACCTTGCGCTTGTCGGTCACGCGCGTCAGGCCGCCGGTGCCGGGCAGCACGCCCAGCAGCGGCACTTCGGGCAGGCTGACGGTGGAGGAGCGGTCGTCCACCATCACGATGCGGTCGCAGGCGAGAGCCAGCTCGTAGCCGCCGCCCGCGCACGCCCCGGTGACGGCCGCCACGGACTTCAGGCCGTCGTGGCGCGAAGAGTCTTCCAGCCCGTTGCGCGTCTCGTTCGTGAACTTGCAGAAGTTCACCTTCCACGCATGCGTGGACAGGCCCAGCATGTAGATGTTGGCGCCGGAGCACCAGATGCGGTCCTTGCCGCTTTCGAACACCACCACCTTCACCGCGGGGTGCTCGAAGCGGATGCGGTTGAGCGCGTCGTTCAGCTCGATGTCCACGCCCAGGTCGTACGAATTGAGCTTGAGCTTGTAGCCGGGCTTGATCCCGCCGTCCTCGTCGATGTCCAGCTTCAGGCGCGCGACGTCGCCCTCCACCGAGAGCTTCCAGTGGCGGTACTGCGAGGGGTGCGTGGCGAAGCTCACGAGCTCGCGCTCGCCCTGCTTGAACAGCAAGGGTTCGGTGACGGCGTTCATGGAACTGCCCTTTCGAGGTCTTTCAGGGATTGCTTGACGGTGCGCGCCGCGGTGTCCACCACGGCGTCGGCGCGCGCATAAAGGGGTTCGCGGCTGGCGAGGATGCGGCGGATGTCGTCCAGCGCCTCGTTCGTCGCGCCACGCGTGGAATCGAACGGCCGCATGTCGCCCTGCGCGACGACGCGGGTCATGTGTTCTTCGGGGCTGGCCTTGACCCACACGCAATAGAAGTGGCTCTGCAGCAAATCGAACGTCTCGCGCTCGCTCACGATGCTGCCGCCGGTGGTCATCACCACGCCGTCGGCATGCTCCTCGGCGATGCGCAGCAGCGCGCGGCGCTCGTAGCGGCGGTAGCCGGCCTGGCCGTGCAGCAGCAGGATCTCGCTCATGCTGGTGCCGGCTTCGCGCTCGATCTCGCGGTCCAGCTCGATGAAGGGCACGCCGCGGTCCTTCGCCAGCTGCTCGCCCAGCGTCGACTTGCCCGCGCCCCGCAGGCCCACGAGCGCGATGCGCTTCTCGCGGCCCTTCGCATCGGCGAGGCCGAAGCTGGTGGCCAGCAGCGTGTACGCCTGGTCGAGCTGGCCGTCGTCCAGCCGCGCGAGCAGCGAGTGCACGCGCGCCAGCGCCGGCTTGGGCGCGTCCTGCAGCAGGTCGAGGATGGTGATGTTCAGCGCGCGGGCCGCGGCTTCGAGCGAGTTGATGGAGACGTTGCCCTTGCCCGTTTCCACGTCGGCGAGGAAGCGCTCGGACAGGCCGGAGTCGTTGGCGAGCTGCTTGCGCGTCATGCCGCGGCGTGCGCGCCAGGCCCGGACGCGGCCGCCCAGCTCGGCGAGCGTGGCGCGTTCCTCGTTCTCGGTCATGAGCGGCATCGTTCCGTGCAATGTTTGACGTGGATCAAGATTGCAGTATACTTCCGCTAATTCGACTGTCAAGCAGTTTACTGCAGGAATACGATCCCATGAAGCTCAAGATCCTCGTCGGCACCATGACCAGCACCGCGGACTTCGTCGCACAGGCGATCCAGATGGATTGCGCCGACCTGGTGGACGAGATCGAGATCGTGCTGATGGACGGTTTGGACATCAACGTGTTCGACGAAGATGCACTTTATCTCATCTGCACATCCACGTACGGCTCCGGGGACGTGCCGGACAACGCGCGCAACCTCTATGACTCGCTCGATCTGCAGCCCAAGTACCTGGGCCACGTGAAGTACGGTGTGATCGCGCTGGGCGATCGCACCTACACGCAGACGTTCGCGTTCGGCGGCAAGAAGTTCGATGAGCGCTTGCAAGGGCTCGGCGCGCAGCGCATCGGCGATGTGTTCATCCACGACGCGAGCGCGGGGACGATGCCGGAAGAATTGGGGACTGCATGGTGCAGGGAGTGGCTGCCGACGGCGCTGGCCGCAATGACAAAGACACCGGCGTAAACCCAGACGTCGGCATCACGAGGAGACAACCGGATGCACCTGAGCCAAGCCGACCACACCGTCTCGCCACCGCGCGTGGACATCCCCCGCGACTACAACGCCGCGCACGACCTCCTCTCGCGCAACGCATCGCGCTCATCGAAGGCCGCATTCGTCGACGCCACCACGGGCGCGCAACTCACCTTCGGCGAGCTCACCGAACAGTCCCACCGCTTCGCCAACGCCCTGCGCGGGCGCGGCTTCGGCCCCGAGACGCGCGTGATGGTCGCGATGCTCGACACGCTCGAATGGCCGGTCGTCTTCCTCGGCTGCATGCTCGCCGGCGTCGTGCCGATCGCGGCCAACACGCTGCTGCCCACCAAGGACTTCGAGTTCATGCTGCGCGACTCGCGCGCGCAGGCGCTGTTCGTCTCCAGGCCGCTGCTGCCCACCTTCGAGCCCCTGATCGGCACGATCGACACGCTGAAACACGTGTTCGTCGCCGGTGGCGACGGCGACAACTCGGTGGCCGCGCTCGTGAAATCCGGCAGCGCGCAGCAGCAAGTGGCCGCCACCTGCAGCGACGACGCCTGCTTCTGGCTGTACTCTAGCGGCTCCACCGGCACGCCCAAGGGCACGGTGCACCTGCACAGCCACCTCGTCCAGACCGCCGAGCTCTACGCACGCCCCATCCTCGGCATCCGCGAGAACGACGTCGTCTACTCCGCGGCCAAGCTGTTCTTCGCCTACGGGCTGGGCAACGCCCTCACCTTCCCGCTGGCGGTCGGCGCCACCGCGCTGCTTCTACCCGTGCGGCCGACGCCTGCGGACGTGTTCAAGGTGCTCAAGGAGCTGAAGCCCACGATCTTCTACGGCGTGCCCACGCTCTTCGCCGCCCTCCTCGCGGACCCGAACCGGCCGAAGCGCGCCGAGGTGAACATGCGCGTGTGCACCAGCGCCGGCGAGGCGCTGCCCGCCGACATCGGCAAGCGCTGGACCGAGGAATACGGCTGCGAGATCCTCGACGGCATCGGCTCCACCGAGATGCTGCACATCTTCCTGTCCAACCGGCCCGGCCAGGTGCGTTACGGGACGACCGGCGTGGCCGTCCCGGGCTACGAGCTGCGCATCGTCGGCGACGACGGCAAGGAATGCGCCGATGGCGAGATCGGCGAGCTGCAGATCAAGGGCCCGAGCTCGGCGCTCTATTACTGGAACAGCCGCGCCAGGACGAAGGCCACGTTCGCCGGCGACTGGACCCGCAGCGGCGACAAGTACACGCGCGACGCCGACGGCTACTACACCTACGGCGGCCGCACCGACGACATGCTCAAGGTGGGCGGCATCTACGTTTCGCCCTTCGAGGTGGAAGCCTGCGTGATGACCCACCCCGCCGTGCTCGAAGCGGCCGTGATCGGCGTCAACGACAGCGAGGGCCTCACCAAGCCCAAGGCCTACGTGGTGCTCAAGCAGGGCCAGCAGGCCTCGGCCGAGGACATCCAGGCGCACGTGAAGAGCCGGCTCGCGCCGTACAAGTATCCTCGGTGGGTCGAGTTCGTGCCCGAGCTGCCGAAGACCGCCACGGGGAAGATCCAGCGGTTCAAGCTGCGCGCCTTGGCCGGTTGAGGGTTATTCATGTGGCGCGGGCGCGCGACTTCGGGTAAAAATGCTTTAAGCCTAAACTAAATCACCCACGAAGGAAGAAACGCAATGACCACCCGCCGCCTCGTCCTCGCCCGCGGTGCCGCCGTCGTCGGCGCCGCGTCCACCGGCCTGCTGCTGCCCGAGATCGTGCGGGCGCAGTCCAACAGGATCCGCGTCGGCTTCATGCTGCCCTACACCGGCACGTTCGCGCAGCTGGGCGTGGCCATCGAGAACGGCGTGCGCATGGCCATCAACGAGAAGGGCGGCAAGCTGGGCGGCCGCGAGATCGAGTGGTTCAAGGTGGACGACGAGTCCGAGCCGTCCAAGGGCGTCGAGAACGCCAACCGCCTCGTGCAGCGCGACAAGGTCGACGTGCTGATCGGCACCGTGCACTCGGGCGTGCAGATGGGCATCCAGCGCGTCGCCCGCGAAAGCGGCGTCCTCAGCCTGATCCCCAATGCCGGCGTTCACGCCGCCACGCGCGCGCAGTGCGCACCCAACGTGTTCCGCACCTCGTTCACCAATTCGCAGCCCACGCTGGCGCTGGGCAAGCCGATGATGGACAAGGGCCTGAAGCGCACCGCGTGGATCACGTGGAAGTACGCGGCGGGCGACGAAGCCTTCGAGGGCTTCAAGGACAGCTACACCAAGGCCGGCGGCACCATCGTCAAGGAGCTCGGCCTGCCCTTCCCCAACGTGGAGTTCCAGGCGCTGCTCACCGAGATCGCCTCGCTCAAGCCCGACGCGGTGGCCTGCTTCTTCGCGGGCGGCGGCGCGGCCAAGTTCATCCGCGACTACGCGGCCGCCGGCCTGAAGGACAAGATCCCGCTGTGGGGCTCGGGCTTCCTGACCGAGGGCGTGCTCGACGCCGCCGGCCCGGCCGCGGACGGCATCATGACCACGATGCACTACAGCGACTCGCTGGACACGCCGCGCAACAAGCAGTTCCGCACGGCCTACGCCACCACGTTCAAGATGCAGCCGGACGTCTACGCCGTGCAGGGCTACGACACGGGCCTGCTGCTGGCGCAGGGCGTGGCCGCGGTCAAGGGCGACATCGGCAACAAGCAGGCGCTGTACAAGGCGCTGGAAACCCAGACCATCGACAGCCCGCGCGGCAAGTGGACGATGAGCAAGTCGCACAACCCCGTGCAGGACATCTACCTGCGCCGCGTCGAGAACAAGGAAAACAAGGTGGTCGGCATCGCGGCCAAGGCGCTGGCGGACTCGGGCGCCGGGTGCAAGATGGCGTGACGGCCTCGACGTATCTCCTTTACCTCGCAGCCGTGGTGCTGCTCATCCTGGCCCCCGGGCCGACCATGCTGATGTGCATGACCAATGCCATCAACCATGGCCGGGGGGCCGCGATGGCGTCTTCCTTCGGTGCACTGGCGGCGAGCGTGTGCATCATGGCGCTGTCGGCGCTCGGCCTCGGTGCGCTGCTCGCGGCGTCGGAGGCCGCGTTCACCGTGTTGAAAGCGATCGGCGCGGCCTATCTCATCTGGCTCGGGATCAGGACGTTCCGCAGTGGCGGCGGCGCGGGCCTGCAAATTGCAAGCGATGTGCCGGTGCAGACACGCTCCATGTTCCTGCAAGGCTTCCTCGTCGGCGCGAGCAACCCGAAGGCGCTGCTCTTCTTCGCGGCTTTCTTCCCGCAGTTCATCGATCCCACCCAGCCCGTTTTCGCGCAGTTCGCCATCCTCTCGGGCACGTTCGTTTTCGGCGACTTCCTGATGCTCACCGCCTGCGCGTTCGGCGTGGGCTACGTCGCGCCGAAGCTGCGGCAGGCGCACGTGGTGCGCTGGATCAACCGGGTTTGCGGCGGGCTTTTCACCTTGATGGGCGGGTTGCTGTTGTTCTCGCGCCGGAGCGCCTGAAAACAGCGAATGGACGTCGCCAACTTCCTCATCCAGATCCTCAACAGCGTGCAGTACGGGCTGCTGCTGTTCATGCTGGCGGCCGGGCTGACGCTCATCTTCGGGATCATGGGCGTCGTGAACCTCGCGCACGGCAGCTTCTACATGCTGGGTGCGTACCTCGCGTGGTCGCTGTCGTCGATGACCGGCAGCCTCGCGCTCGCGATCGTCGGCGGCGCGGCGCTGTCGGTGGTGTTCGGCCTGCTCCTCGAACGCGTGCTGTTCCGCCACTTCTATCACCGCGACCACCTCGACCAGGTGCTGCTGACGTTCGGCCTCATCTACATCTTCGAGGAAATGCGCTCGATCCTGTGGGGCGACGACGTCCACGGCGTGAAGATCCCGGACGTGCTCTCGGCCTCGATCCCGCTCACCGACAACCTCTCCTACCCGGTGTACCGGTTGTTCATGTCGGGCGTGTGCATCGTGCTCGCGCTGGGCCTGTACTTCCTGATCTCGAAGACGCGGCTGGGCATGAAGATCCGTGCCGGCGCGTTCAACCGCGACATGACGGAGGCGCTGGGCGTGAACATCAAGCTCATTCACGCCATCGTGTTTGCGCTGGGCGTGGGCCTGGCCACCGTGGCGGGGATGATCGCATCGCCGATCTCCAGCGTGTACCCGAACATGGGCTCGCAGGTGTTGATCATGTGCTTCGTGGTGGTGGTGATCGGGGGCATCGGCTCGGTGCGCGGCGCGCTCATCTCCGCGCTGCTCGTCGGCCTGGTCGACACCTTCGGCAAGGTGCTGCTGCCGCAGGTGGCGGGCATGCTGGTCTACATGCTTATGGCCGCTGTCCTGCTGTGGAAACCTGAAGGCCTGTTCAAGCAATGAGCGCCGCGAAAGCCAACCTCGAGACGCTCCCGCGCAGTCTCCAGATCGTGCTGGGGCTGGCGTTCGTCGCGCTCGCGGCGTTCCCGCTGATGGCGACCGACTTCTACGCGCAGATGGTTGCGCGGATGATGATCCTCGCGATCTTCGCGATGAGCCTGGACCTGCTGCTCGGCGTGACCGGCCTCGTGTCGCTCGGGCACGCGGCGTTCTTCGGCCTTGCCGGCTATGCCATCGCCTTCCTCACGCCGCAGGGCGAGGCGGTGAGCCTGTTGTGGACGCTGCCCGCGGCCGTTGCGGCTTCAGGGCTTGCGGCGCTCGTCATCGGCTTCTTCGTGGTGCGCACGCACGGCATCTACTTCATCATGGTCACCATGGCGTTCGCGCAGATGGTGTTCTACCTGTTCTTCGACAACAAGGTGCTGGGCGGCTCGGACGGCCTGTACATCAACTTCAAGCCCAACGCCCACCTGTTCGACCTGGAGAACAAGCTCGTCTTCTATTACTTCACGCTGGCGGTGCTGCTGCTCGTGTACCTGTTCCTGCGCCGCCTGCTCTTCAGCCCCTTCGGCCGCACGCTCGCGGGCATCCGCGTCAACGAGCACCGCATGCGCGCGATGGGGTTCGGCACCTTCGGCTACAAGCTCGCCGCGTTCACGCTCGCGGGTGCGCTGGCGGGACTTGCCGGTTTCCTGTGGGCGGCGCAGACGGGCTTCGTGAACCCGGAGCTGATGGGTTTCCACATGAGCGCGCACGCGATCATGATGGTGATCCTCGGCGGCATGGGCAATTTCGCCGGCGCGATCGCGGGGTCGTTCGCGTTCGAGTGGGTGCTGCACGAGTTCAAGGACCTGCCTTCGATCGGCGGCTTCAACACGGGCAAGCACTGGCAGTTGTGGATGGGCCTGTTCATCGTCGGCGTGGTGGTCCTCGCGCCGCGCGGCCTGCTCGGCCTGGCGGAGCGGGTGCTGCGGAGGAAGCGCGATGAGTGAGGTGCTTCTTTCAGCGAAGAACCTCACCAAGCGTTTTGGCGGCCTGGCCGCTGTGAACGACGTGTCGCTCAACTTGTGGCGCGATCGCATCCATGCCGTGATCGGCCCCAACGGCGCGGGCAAGTCGACGCTGACGAACCTGCTCTCCGGCGACATCGCGCCGACCTCCGGCAACGTGACGCTCGGCGGGCAGGACGTGACAGGCTGGAACCCCGAGCGCATCTCGCGCGCGGGGCTGGGGCGCAGCTACCAGAAGACGAACATCTTCCTGCCGTTCACCGTGTGGGAGAACGTGCGGCTGGCGGCGCAGTCGCGTACGCCGCACGCGGCGCGTTGGTTGTCGCTTGCATCGAGCGTGCGCGAGTCGAACGAGCGGGCCGAGAAGGCGCTGGAGCTTGCGGGCCTGACTTCTCGCCGCGACTCGATCGCAGGCGCAGCAAGCCACGGCGAGCAACGCCAGCTCGAGATCGCCATGACGCTCGCGACGGATCCGCAGGTGCTGCTGCTGGACGAACCGCTGGCCGGCATGGGCACCGCCGAAGCGGAGCGGATGGTACAGCTGCTGCTGAAGCTCAAACCCCAGCACGCGATGATGCTTGTCGAGCACGACATGGATGCGGTGTTCGCCCTTGCCGATCACCTGACCGTGATGGTCAACGGGCAGGTGATCGCCAGTGGAACCCCGTCGCAGGTGCGCAACGACGCGGCCGTGCAGTCGGCGTACCTCGGTGAGGAAGAGCATGGCTGAACGGCTCATCGACGCGAAGGGCCTGCACACCTACTACGGCTCGAGCCACGTCCTGCGCGGCATCGACTTCCACGTCGACCGCGGCGAGACCATCGGCCTGATGGGCCGCAACGGCATGGGCAAGAGCACGCTGCTCAAGACGCTCATGGGGCTCGTTCCCGCAAGGGAGGGCACGGTCACCGTTGCCGGCAAGGACGTCACCAGCAGGCCGTCGTACGAAATCGCCCAGCTCGGCATTGCCTACGTGCCCGAAGGCCGCGGCATCTTCGGCAACCTGAGCGTGAAGGAAAACCTCGTGATGGCCGCGCGGCCGGGCACGAGGGGCCAGCGCGACTGGACCTATGACCGCGTGCTCGACACTTTCCCGCGCCTGGCCGAGCGAATCCACCACGGCGGCCAGCAGCTGAGCGGCGGCGAGCAGCAGATGCTGACCATCGGCCGCGCACTGATGACCAACCCCGACGTGCTCATCCTCGACGAGGCGACCGAGGGCCTCGCGCCGCTGATCGCGCGCGAGATCTGGCGCATCTGCTCGCTCATCCGCGAGAGCGGCATCTCCAGCGTCATCGTCGACAAGAACTGGAAGCACGTCACCCAGGTCACCGACCGCAACGTCATCCTCGTCAAGGGTGAAGTGGCCTACGAAGGCACGTCGAAGGCGCTGCGGTCGCAGCCCATGCTGCTCGACCAGTACCTCGGCGTGTGAGCGTCAGTCGACGTCGGGCACGCTCGAATTGTTGGGTTTGTGCTTCGTCTGGTGGGCATGCACGCGCTCGTTGTCGGCAAAGCGGCCCGTCCGGTCGCGCATTGACTGCAGGCGGCGCCTGGCTTCGCTCTTCGGCAGGGCCTTGAGGTTCTGCGGATGGTTGTGGTCCTTTGCGTCGAAGCGCTTCTTCGCGCCGGGTTGCGGCGCGTACTTCTCGGGCAGCCCGGCCTTGCCCTTGGCTTTTTCCCTGGGCGTGCCTTTGGCGGGCGCCTTTGTCTCCACCGGGCGCGCGGTTTGCGAATCACCCGCTGCCGCGGCCGTCCGCTCTCTCGCGGCCTTCGCCACCTTGAATTGCTGCCACTTCTTTTTCAGGCCCGGGGCCATCGCCACGGGCGTTGCACCTGTGGCTGCCGTTGATGTTGCCGCTGTCGACGCCGCTGTCGATGCCGCTGCCGTTGCAGTTGCAGTTGCAGTTGCAACCGGCTCACCCATGGCGCCCAAAGCTGAGGTCCTCGTCCCTGTGGCTGCAGCCGGTGTGGCCGCCAGGGCGGCAGCCGAGGCGTGCCACTCGATCAGCGCGGCCCGGACGGGGCTGCCGACTCCGAGCGCCAGGGGCGCTTGTGGAACGAAGTGGTCCAGCAGTTCACCGATCGGCTCATCGTCGAAACCCGCGTCCTCTCCGGCAAGCCGCAGCTGGTCCCTCACGCGCAGGAGCTCTTCAAGGCGGTCGGCATTGGCTCGCAGCGCAAGCGCAGGCTCCATCAGGCAGTCGAAGAAGTCCCTTCTTCCCTCTTCCGTGAACCTCACTGCAAGCCGGGCGATTCCCAGCATGACGTCGTCCCCCGACTGAACCGCCGCATTGTGTTCGGCGCCCCAGCGGCAGCGCGAGAGGTGACCCAGGAACAGGAATACCTGTTTCACGATCCAGTTCACGTCGTCATGGCTGACGACCAGTTGCTGCAGCTTGCCGGGTGGCAGGAGAAGCATCAAGGCGGTTGCGGAAGCGGCAGGCATGAAGGACGCCACACCGATGCTCGTGAGATCGACATTCTCGTAGCAGTCGAGCACCCAGTCCAGATGGGCAAGCAGATCGTCCGACAGCGACGGGTCGCGCCGCAGCGCGCGCATCATGCCGGTCGGTGCAGCCTCCAGCAGCTTTTCGTTGCAGGCCATGCGCCCCAGAACCTCCTGCAGGTCTTCCCGCGTGAAGGGAGGTGAGTGCGGGGGCTCTTGCGTCGTCACCATCTCGTAAAAGGCCTGGTCGATGGCGCACATCCAGCAGTCGAGATTCGCCATGTGGGCCGCGTCCAGGTTGGCCTGCATCGCGCGGAGTCTCTGCAGTGTGATCCCGATCTCGGTCGACGTATCGGTGCCGGCGGGCAGACCGAGGCTCAACTTGTCCTCCTGCGCACGGAACTCTGCGCAAGGCAGCCCGGTGGCCGCCGCGAGGTCCTTTTTCAGGACCATGAACTCGCCCAGCTTCAGTGCGCCACAGGCGGTCTTGTCGGCCCTGCACCTGTGAGTGCACCTGACCACCAGCGCGGTGACGTAGCGCGTTGCACAGTCCTGCCAGGCCAGCCGGTCCCGCGGGCGCCAGGCCTGCGGTGGGCGATTGTGCAGCAGGTGCTGGAAGAGGTTCTGGTAGAGGCGATCCATGTGCAGCGGCGAGTTCAGGTCGAGACGCTTTTCAGAGCCGCAGCTGACGATGCCGTCGACGAAGTCGATGTAGTGCTTCCCGGTCCTGAACGCCTCCTGGACAACCGCCTCCATTTGCGCGAGCGAATATTTATGCGCGCTGGCCGACGGCGCCGTGTCGTCGCGCGGCCAAATCCTCAATGGCGCCAACGGCGCTGGTTCCCTTGCGGGCGGCCGGGAAAAGCCTGCTTCGTGCGCCTTCGGCGCGGGCTTGTCTGCCTTGTCCTCGCCGTGGGTTCGCGTGGTCTGGGGGGATTTCTGCGCACCGGTCACTTTCATCAGCTTGCCTCCATGATCTGCGATGGCTGAGTTGCAAGCCGGACTGTTCGGTTCCCTGCAACGGCTGGCCCGCCGCCGCCCGTTGCGCGTGTAGGCAAGCACCTACGGCACCAGTACGGCCGCTCCTGCACGGCGGAGCACACCGCACTTCCAGAATGGCCAGTTCCTACAAGAAACGAGGCCATGCAGCAACTCGACCCGACGGGGATTGAACAGCCACGGAACCCGGAAGCCGCGCAGCAAGCGCAGGAGGAGCAGCGCGCCGCGCGCGCGGCCAGCCACCACTATCGCCAGTTCGAAGTGATGGGCGCCCACCCCACCGACAAGGGCACTTGGTTCACCGTGTGGGCGCCCAACGCGCGCAACGTCGGCGTCATCGGTGCGTTCAACCGCTGGCACTGCGAGCCGCTGCAGCGCGTGCCCGACGGCAGCGGGCGCTGGGCCGGCTTCATCGAGGAAGCGAAACCGGGCCACTGCTACAAGTACCGCATCGAGGATGCGCACGGCCACTGGATGGACAAGGCCGACCCCTTCGCCTTCCGCTGCGAACACCCGCCCGGCACGGCGTCGCAGGTGTGGGACCTCTCGTACGAGTGGCACGACCAGGAATGGATGGCCACGCGGGGCAAGCGCCAGTCGCACCGCGACGCGATCTCCATCTACGAGGTGCACCTGGGCTCGTGGCAGCGCGAGGAGGACGGCCGCTTCCTCAACTACCGCGAGATCGCGCAGCGGCTCGTCGCGCACTGCGAGGCAATGGGCTTCACGCACGTGGAGCTGATGCCGATCACCGAGCACCCGTTCTACGGCTCCTGGGGCTACCAGTGCACGGGCTACTACGCGCCCACCGCACGCTACGGCTCGCCGCAGGACCTGATGTGCCTGATCGACACGCTGCACCAGCACGGCATCGGCGTGCTGCTCGACTGGGTCGCCTCGCACTTCCCTTCGGACCCGCACGCACTCGCGCGCTTCGACGGCACCGCGCTGTACGAGCATGAAGACCCGCGGCTGGGCTTCCACCCGGAGTGGAACACCATGGTGTTCAACTACGGCCGCTACGAGGTGCGCGACTTCCTGATCGGCAACGCGCTCTTCTGGCTCGAGAAGTACCACTTCGACGGCCTGCGCGTGGACGCCGTCGCCTCGATGCTGTACCTCGACTACGCGCGCGGCCCCGGCCAGTGGATCCCCAACGAGCACGGCGGCAACCAGAACTACGAGGCGGTGCGCTTCCTGCAGGACCTCAACTCCGCGGTCTACGGGGCGCACCCCGACGTGCACATGATCGCGGAAGAGTCCACCGCGTGGCCCGCGGTTTCGCGCCCTGTGCACTGGGGGGGGCTCGGCTTCGGCATGAAGTGGAACATGGGCTGGATGAACGACACGCTGCGCTACGTGTCGCGCGCGCACTTCTACCGGCCCTGGCATGGCGACGACATCCGCTTCTCCTCGGTCTACGCCTTCCACGAGAATTTCATCCTGCCGCTGTCGCACGACGAGGTCGTCTACGGCAAGGGCAGCCTGCTGAACAAGCAGCCGGGCGACGACTGGCAGAAGTTCGCGGGGCTGCGCACGCTGTACGGGATGATGTGGGCCCACCCCGGCAAGAAGCTGCTCTTCATGGGCGGCGAGTTCGCGCAGGTGGACGAGTGGCACCACGAGCGCACGCTCGACTGGCATTTGTGGGCGCGCCCGCCGCACGCGATGGTGGCCCGCTGGGTGCAGGACCTGAACGCGGCCTACCGGCGCTGGCCGGCGCTGCACCGCTACGACTTCGAGAGCCGCGGCTTCCACTGGCTGCCCTTCGAGCGCTACGAACCCACCGTGCTCGCCTGGGTGCGGCGCGGCGACGACGACGACGCGCTCGTGGTGGCCATCTGCAACCTCACGGCCGAAGTGCGCCAGGGCATGCGCATCGGCCTGCCCGCCGCGGGCACCTGGTACGAAGTGCTCAACAGCGACGCGCCCTGCTACGGCGGCAGCGGCGTGGGCAACCTGGGCCGCGTGATGGCGGCCGACACACCGCTCGCGGGCCAGCCCGCCAGCGCAACCGTCACCGTGCCGCCCCTGGGCACGCTCCTCCTTTCGAACCGGCCCGATCCAAAACCATTACAGACTCCGGGAGAAGTCCATGCCCGCCAATAGAAACGTCCTCGCGTTCGTGATGGCCGGAGGGGAAGGCTCGCGCCTGCACCCCCTCACCGCCAACCGCTGCAAGCCCGCCGTGCCGTTCAACGGCAAGCACCGCATCGTCGACTTCGTGCTGTCCAACCTCGTCAACTCGGAGATCTATTCCATCTACCTGCTGGTGCAGTACAAGAGCCAGTCGCTCATCGAGCACGTGCGCCAGTCGTGGACCATGGCGCGCTTCATCCAGCAGCACTTCATCACTGTGGTGCCGCCGCAGATGCGCAACGGCCCCGAGTGGTTCCAGGGCACGGCCGACGCGGTGTACCAGAACATCCACCTGATCGAGAACATGCAGCCGGACATCGTGGCCGTCTTCGGCGCGGACCACATCTACCGCATGGACGTGCGGCAGATGATCGACTTCCACATCAAGAGCGGCGCGCACGCGAGCGTCGCCACCCTGCCCGTGCCGCTTTCGCAATGCGACCAGTTCGGCATGGTGGAGATCGACGACAGCCACCGCATCCACGACTTCAAGGAAAAACCGCTGTCCACGCGCCCCATGCCGGGCAGCAAGACGCATGCGCTGGCGTCGATGGGCAACTACATCTTCAACGCCGACGTGCTGCTCACCCAGCTGCGCAAGATGCACGAGAACGGCGAGACGGACTTCGGCAAGCACATCCTGCCCTCGATGGTGAAGAGCCACCGCCTCGTCGCCTACGACTTCGACACCAACCACATCCCCGGCACCGAGCCCTACGAAGAGCACGGCTACTGGCGCGACGTCGGCACGATCGACGCGTACTACGAAGCGCACTTCGACACGCTCGGCGCCGCGCCGAAGTTCCGCATGACCAACAAGCGCTGGCCGATCTATGCGTCGCCCGACCAGGCGGAATCCGCTCAGATCGAGAACGGCGTCATCAACCGCTCCGTCGTCGGCTCGGGCAGCATCATAGACGGCGCCACGCTGGACCACGCGATGCTGCGCCGCTCGGTGCTGGTGGAGCGCAGCGCGAAGCTGGAGCACTGCATCATCATGGAGCGCTCGCGCATCGGCCGTGGCGCGCAGGTCAAGCGCTGCATCATCGACCAGGACAACGACGTGCCGCCGGGCGAGCGCATCGGCTTCGACGCGGCCGAGGACAGCCGCCGCTTCCACGTCACGCCCAGCGGCATCGTGGTGGTGCCCGCGGGTTACTTCAAGCCGCGCGAGGGCCGCTCGCCGTTCGCGGCGGTGCGCGACGTGGTCCGCGGCGAGCCGTGCATGGAGGTGCTTGCATGACGGCGCAGGCCGTCGCCGAACGTCCTTCCGCCCAATCGCCGACCCCGACCCCGGCCGCGCCCTACGGGTGCGAGGCGGGCCGCCCGTGGCCGATGGGTGCCACCGTCCAGGGCGGCGGGGTGAACTTCGCCGTTTTCTCCAGCGCGGCCGAGCGCGTGGAGCTGTGCCTCTACGAAGCCGACGGCACCACCGAGATCCAGCGCATCGACCTGCCCTGCCGCAGCGACGACGTCTGGCACGGCTTCGTGCCGGGCCTGAAGGCCGGCGCCCGCTACGGGCTGCGCGCGCACGGGCCCTATGACCCCGGCAACGGGCTGCGCTGCAACCCGCACAAGCTGCTGCTGGACCCGTACGCGCGCGCCATCGACCGGGTGCTGCGTGGCGCCGCCTGGCAGTACGCGTACAAGCTCGGCGGCGAGGAGCTGGACCTCGCGATGGACACGGCGGACAACGGCCCCGAAGCGGCGAAGTGCATCGTCGTCGAGGAGAACGCCTTCGAATGGGGCGACGACCGCTCGCCGGCGACACCGCTTTCGGAGAGCGTGATCTACGAGGTGCACGTCAAGGGCTTCACGAAGCTGATGCCCGACGTGCCGGAAGAGCTGCGCGGCACCTACCTCGGGCTCGCGAGCGACGCGGCGATCGCGCACCTCAAGCGCGTCGGCGTCACGGCGGTGGAGTTGCTGCCGATCCATGCCTTCAACGACGAGCGCCGGCTCGTGGACATGGGCCTGGCCAACTACTGGGGCTACAACTCCGTCGCCTTCTTCGCGCCGGAGCCGCGCTATGCGGTGCGCGACGCGCTGGACGAGTTCCGGCAGATGGTGAAGAAGCTGCATGCCCACGGCATCGAAGTGCTGCTGGACGTGGTCTACAACCACAGCTGCGAAGGCAACCACCTCGGCCCCACGCTGTCGTTCAAGGGCCTGGACCACCAGGCCTACTACCGGCTCGCGGAAGACCGGCGCTACTGCATGGACTTCACCGGCACCGGCAACACGGTGGACAGCAGCCACCCGGCGGTGCTGCGCATGGTGATGGACAGCCTGCGCTACTGGGTGGAGGAGATGCACGTCGACGGCTTCCGCTTCGACCTCGCGCCCGCCAACGGCCGCGACGGCAGCGGCGCCTTCGACCACCGCAGCCCGTTCTTCTCGGCGGTGGCGCAGGACCCCGTGCTCAAGCGCGTGAAGATGATCGCGGAGCCCTGGGACATCGGCGACTACGGCTACCAGGTCGGCGGCTTCCCGCAGGGCTGGAGCGAGTGGAACGGCCGCTACCGCGACTGCGTGCGCGACTTCTGGCGCGGTCAGGAGGGGCAGCTGCCCGAGTTCGCTTCGCGCCTGGTCGGCTCCTCGGACCTGTACCAGTGGGCGCGGCGCCGGCCGACCGCGAGCGTGAACATCATCACCGTGCACGACGGCTTCACGCTGCAGGACCTCGTCAGCTACAACGAGAAGCACAACCACAGCAACGCCGAGGACAACCGCGACGGCGAGAGCCACAACCGCAGCTGGAACTGCGGCGTCGAGGGCCCGACGCGCAACCCCGACATCCTGGCGTTGCGCGAGCGGCAGAAGCGCAACTTCCTCGCCACGCTCTTCGCGTCGCGCGGCGTGCCGCTGCTGCTGGGCGGCGACGAGATGAGCCGCACGCAGGGCGGTAACAACAACGCGTATTGCCAGGACAACGAGATCAGCTGGTTCGCGTGGACCGAGCAGCAACGCAGCGACCCCCTCATCGGGTTCACGGCGGCGATGATCCGGCTGCGCAACGAGCTGCCGGTGCTGCGCTGCGACTGCTGGCCCGACGGCGAGGCGGACGCGGACGGCCGGCGCGACGTCGGCTGGTACAGCGTGTGGGGCCTGCCCATGACCGAGGAGGAGTGGACGAACCCGGCCGTGCGCTGCGTGGCCGTGTTGCTGGACGGCCGCTTCGCCAAGGTGAACGAGCAGGTCACGCCTTCGGTCCTCATGATCTTCAATGCCACGCCCGAGGCCGTGATCCAGACGCTGCCCGAGGTGCCGGGGCACGAGGGCGAGTGGGCCCTGCGCGTGCTCACGAGCGAAGGGCATTTCGAGGAAGCGCAGGCGCAGCGCTTCGGCGCGCAGGACAAGCTGGAGCTGCCGGCGCACTCGATGGCGCTCCTGACGCAACGCACCGAGGCTTGATCATGCGCTGCAAACACTCGATGCCTTTCGGCGCCGAGCTGGCTGCGGGCGGCGGCGTGGACTTCCGCCTGTGGGCACCCGCCGCCGAGCGCGCCGAACTGGCGTTCTATCCGGGCCTCGCGGGCCGGCCCGTGTTCGTCGCCGCTGAAGCCGACAAGGACGGCTGGTGGAGCTGCCACGTCGACGAGGCGACGGCCGGCACGCTCTACCAGTGGCGCATCGACGAAGACCTGCTGGTGCCCGACCCGGCGTCGCGGCAGAACCCGCGCGGCGTGAATTCACCGAGCGCCGTGGTGGACCCGCTGCAGTTCGAGTGGGACCCGACGTGGACCGGCCGGCCCTGGCGCGAAACGGTGCTGTACGAGATGCACGTCGGCGCGTTCACGCCCGAAGGCACGTTCGATGCGGCGGCCGGGCGCCTGAAGCAGCTGGCCGACCTCGGCGTCACGGCCGTGGAGCTGATGCCCATCGCGGACTTCCCGGGCCGCTTCGGCTGGGGATACGACGGCGTGCTGCCGTACGCACCCAAGTCGGAGTACGGCACGCCCGACGAGCTGAAGCACTTCGTGCAGCAGGCGCACCGGCTGGGGCTGATGGTCTTCCTCGACGTGGTCTACAACCACTTCGGGCCCCAGGGCAACTACCTGCCCCGCTACGCGCCGCAGTTCTTCTCGGCCACGCACGACAGTCCGTGGGGCAAGGCCATCAACTTCGACGGCGAAGGCAGCCGCACGGTGCGCGACTTCTTCATCCACAACGCGCTGTACTGGGTGCAGGAATACCGCTTCGACGGCCTGCGGCTGGATGCGGTGCACGCGATCGTCGACGACGGCTCGCCGCACTTCCTGGAGGAGCTCTCCTCGGCCGTGCGCACGGCCACGCATGGCCGCCACGTGCACCTCGTGCTGGAGAACGAGCACAACGGCTACCACCACCTCGCGCCCCAGCCGCGGCCGGGGCGTTTCGATGCGCAGTGGAACGACGACTTCCATCACGCGCTGCACGTCTCGCTCACCGGTGAGACGCGCGCGTATTACCACGACTACGGCGACGAGCCGCTGGGCCAGCTCGCCCGCTCGCTCGCGCACGGCATGCTGTACGAGGGCTCGCCGCGCAAGCCGGGCGGTGCGCGTGAAGACGTGCGGGCCGCGCCGGCGCAACCGCTGACCACGCTCGTGAACTTCGCGCACAACCACGACCAGGTCGGCAACCGCGCGTTCGGCGAGCGCCTCTCGGAGCTGGTGCCGAGCGAAGCGCGCGAGCTGCCGACGCTGCTGGCCCTGCTGACGCCCGCGATCCCGATGCTGTTCTTCGGCGAGGAGCAAGGCGCTTCGGAGCCCTTCCTCTACTTCGCCGATTGGGACGGCGAGCTGCGCGAGGCCGTGCGGGCCGGGCGCCTGCGCGAGTTCGGCCCCCTGGCCGGCGCGGATGCCGGCAAGCCGCTGCCCGACGCGTGCAGCATCGACACCTTCGAGACGAGCCGGCCGGATGCCGCGAATGGCGACCGTTGCGCCGGCCGCCGCTGGCGCGAGATGGTGCAGGCGGCGCTGCACGCGCGCCGCGACCACATCACGCCGCGCCAGGGCCAGTTGCTGCACGGACAGCACACGTCACAGCGCGTGGGCGCCACCGGCATCAACGTGCAATGGCGCTATGACGACGGCCAGATGCTCTCGCTGGAGCTGAACCTCGGGCCCGAGCTGCTGGAAGTGCCCGAGGAGCACCTCGGCCCGGTCGAAGCGCGACTCGTGTTCAGCCATCGCTGGGGCGATGCGCCGCGCGGCACCTGGCCTGCGTGGGCCGCGCGCTGGACCCTGGGCGGCGAGGTGACGCTGTGAACCTCGCCGACCTGCCGCGCAGCACGCTCGCGGACCTCGCGTCGCGCCACGGCGTGGCCGAGCGTTATCACAGCTTCTGGGGCGAGGACACCGCCGTCACCGAAGAGGCGCTTCGGCAGGCCCTGGGCGCGATGGGCATCGACCCGCACGCGCCGCGCGAAGCGGAAGATGGGTTCCCGCCGGTGGTCGTGCTGCGTGAAGGCGATGCGGCGGTGGTTCGCTGGCGGCCGCGCGAGCACGAAAGCGCGCACTGGTCGCTGCGCGTCGATGGCACCTCGCAGGAGCCGCTGCACCGCGGGGAAGCGCATTGGGACCACGGTTCGCGGATCATCGCGCTGCCCGCGACGCTTTCGCCCGGCTACTACCACCTCGCGCTGGATGGCCAACCCGAACACGCGCATTGCGTTGTCGCCGTCGCACCCCGCGCCTGCTGGACCCCCGACGAGCTCCTCCACGGCGAGCGCTGGTGGGGCTGCACCATCCAGCTCTATGCGCTGCGCTCCTCGCGCAACTGGGGCATCGGCGACTTCGGCGACCTGCGGCGCCTCGTCGACTCTGCCGCGCAGCAGGGCGCGTCCTTCATCGGCCTGTCGCCGCTGCACGCCCTCTTCCCGCACCGGCCGGATGTCGCGAGCCCCTACAGCCCGAGCAGCCGCAATGCGCTGAACCCGATCTACCTCGACGTGCAGGCGCTCGTCGAGCTTGCGGGCAGCGAAGCCGCGCGGCAGCGCGTGCAGTCCGAGGCGTTTCAGGAGCGGCTGCGCGCGCTGCGCGATGCGGAGCTCGTCGACTACGAGGGCGTCGCCGCCGCGAAGACCGAGGTCTTGCGGCTGCTGTGGCAGCACTTCGACGAGCAGGAGCTGGGCCACCACACGTCACGCGGCGTGCACTTCGAAACCTACATGCGCCAGCGCGAGACCACGCTGCGCGACCACGCCCTCTTCGAGGCCCTGCAGGACCACCTGCACGCGCAGGACGGCAGCGTGTGGGGCTGGCCGGCCTGGCCCGAGGAATACCGTGACCCGGATGGCGCGGCGGTGCGCGCGTTCGAGGCCTCGCATGACTCCGAAATCCAGTTCCGCTTCTGGCTGCAGTGGCTCGCCGAAGTGCAGCTCGAAGCCGTGCAGCGCTACGCGAAGAGCCGCGGCATGGGCCTGGGCCTGTACTGCGACCTCGCGGTCGGCGTCAATGAAGGCGGCTCGGAGACGTGGAAGCAGCCGCATCTGTTCGCGCTCGGCATGCACGTGGGCGCGCCGCCCGACCCGCTCGCGCCGCTCGGCCAGGACTGGGGCCTGCCGCCCTGGAACCCGGTGCAGCTGCGCGCCAGCCGCTACCAGCCCTTCATCGACACGCTGCGCGCGAACATGCGCCACTGCGGCGCGCTGCGGCTGGACCACGTGATGGCGCTGATGCGGTTGTTCTGGACCGGCCCGCACGGCGGCACGTACGTGAGCTACCCGCAGGGCGACCTGCTCGGCATCCTTGCGCTGGAGAGCCACCGCCACCGCTGCATGGTGATCGGCGAGGACCTCGGCAACGTCGCGCCGCGCATGCGCGAGGCGATGCGCGAAGGGCGGCTGCTGTCTTACCGGCCGCTCCTGTTCGAGCGCAACGAGGACGGCGGCTTCCGCCCGCCCGCGCAGTGGCACCCGCAGGCGCTCGCCGTGGTCAGCACGCACGACCTCCCGACGCTGCGCGGCTTCTGGCTCGGCGAGGACATCGAGCTGGCTTCGCGGCTTTCGCTCTACCCCGATGCCGCCGCGCACGAGCAGCAGGTGCTCTCGCGCGCGCAGGACCGCGCGCGGCTGCTGCTCGCGTTGCAGCACGAAGGGCTGCTGCCCGAGGGCGTGACGGTGCAGCCCACGTCGCTGCCCGATGCGACGCCGGCGTTCGTCGACGCGGTCTACTCGTACCTCGCGCGCACGCCCTGCTGGCTGGTGGGCCTGCAACTCGAGGACGTGACCGGCCAGGTGCTGCACGTCAACGTGCCCGGCACCACCGAGGACCGCTTCCCCAACTGGCGGCGCAAGCTGTCGGTGAACGTGGAGGACCTCGCCGCCGAGCCGCGCTGGGCGTCGGTGGCCGCGGCACTGCGCGCCGAACGCACCGGGCCGGCACCGGCCACGATCGAGGAAGCGCAACTCCCCCCGCTGGACACCGCGCAGGTGCCGGGCAGCACCTACCGCGTCCAGTTCCACAAGGGCTGCACGTTCGCGCAGGTCACGGCGGCGTTGCCCTACCTGCGCGCGCTGGGCATCTCCACGCTCTACAGCTCGCCCTACCTGCGCGCGCGGCCGGGCAGCACGCACGGCTACGACATCATCGACCACGGCTCGGTGAACCCCGAAGTGGGCGACGCGGTGGAACATGCGCGCATGTGCGAGGCGCTGCGCCGCCACGGCATGGGCCAGCTGCTGGACATCGTGCCCAACCACATGGGCGTGCTGGAAGCCGACAACGCGTGGTGGCTGGACGTGCTCGAACACGGGCGCGCGTCGGTGCATGCGGAAACCTTCGACATCGAGTGGAACCCGGCCGCGCCCGAGATGGCGGGCCGCGTGCTGCTGCCGGTGCTGGGCGACCACTATGGGCGCGTGCTGGAAGCGGGCGAGATCCAGCTGCACTTCAACGCGGAGGCCGGCGAGTTCGGCCTGCGCTACTGGAACCACCGCTTCCCGGTGGACCCGGCGCACTACCCCTCGATCCTCGGCGTGCTCGCGCCGCCGCCGGCGCGCGACGAAGGCGAAAGCGACAGCCACGCGGTGGTGTCCGCGCTGCTCGACGCGTTCGGGCGGCTGCCCTCGCGCGACGACAGTGTCGAGAACGCGCGGCGTGCGCGCGCACGCGACACCGCGGTGTACAAGAAGACGCTCGCGCGGCTCGTGCAGCGACACGAGTGGCTCGCGCAATGGATCGCGGCCTGCGTGCAGCGCCACAACGGCCAGCCGGGCGAAGCCGCGTCGTTCGACGCGCTCGACGCGCTGGTGTCGCGCCAGGCCTATCGCCTCGCCGACTGGCGCGTGGCGAGCGACGACGTCAACTACCGCCGCTTCTTCGACGTCAACACGCTGGCCGCGCTTCGCATGGAGCGGCCGGAAGTGTTCGAGGCCACGCACCAGAAGGTGCTGCACTGGCTGCAGGACGGCTGGCTCACCGGGCTGCGCATCGACCATCCCGACGGGCTGTCGGACCCGCAGCAGTACTTCACCCAATTGCAGCGGCGCTATGCGCAGCAGGCGACGGTGGCCGGGCAGGAAGCCCGCGCGCTCTACCTCACCGTCGAGAAGATCCTTGCGGAGCACGAGCAGCTGCCGGACGACTGGCCCGTTCACGGCGACACCGGCTACCGCTTCGCGAGCCTTGTCAACGGCCTGTTCGTCGACGGCCGCAACGAAGCCGCGATGGACGATGCTTACCAGGCGTTCACGGGCGAGACGCTCGACTACGAGGAAGTCGTCTACCGCTGCAAGAAGCTGATCATCGAGAACTCGCTGTTCTCCGAGCTCAACTGGCTGACCAACGCGCTGCACCGCATCGCGCTGGCCAACCGGCGCCGCACCGACTTCACGCGCAACCGCCTCCACGTCGCGCTTGCCGAAGTGGCGGCGACCTTCCCCGTGTACCGCACCTACCTGCGCGCGGGTGAGCCCCCGAGCACCATGGACCGCCAGCACACCGACTGGGCCATCGCAGCGGCCCGGCGGCGGCTCGGCGGCGCGCAGGCCACCGTGCTCGAGTACCTCCGCGAGGTGCTGCTCGGCGAAGGCGAAGCCGTGGAGGTGCCGATCGAGCTGCGCCGCCGCTTCATCGCCCGCTGGCAGCAGTTCACCGCGCCGGTGATGGCCAAGGCCGTGGAGGACACGGTCTTCTACCGCTACCTGCGCCTCGTGTCGCTCAACGACGTGGGGGGCGAGCCTCGCAGCTTCGGCGTGAGCGTCTCCGCGTTCCACGCGGCGAACGCGGGGCGACTGCGGTTCCGGCCGCACTGCCTGCTGGCGACGTCCACGCACGACAGCAAACGGTCCGAAGACCTGCGCGCGCGCATCGACGTGCTTTCCGAAGACCCGGACCTGTGGGAAGAGTGCCTGCGCCGCTGGGCCGGCTGGGCCGAGCTGTATTTGACCGAAGCCGAGGGCCGCAGCTGGCCCGACAACAACGCCATCTGGCTGCTGTTCCAGACGCTCGCGGGCGTGTGGCCGGTGGCCGAACCGGCCGCCGGCGAGCTCGACTCGCTGCGCGAGCGGGTGCAGGCGTACATGCTCAAGGCGGTCCGCGAAGCCAAGCGCCACACCAGCTGGACTTGCCCCGAGACCGCCTACGAAGACGCACTGTCACGCTACGTCGATGCCGTCCTGCGCGCCGGCCCGTTCGTCGACGAGCTGCAGCGCTTCACGAGCCGGATCGCGCCTTTCGGGTTCCGCAACAGCCTGTCGCAGCTCGTGCTGAAGATGATGGTGCCCGGCGTGCCCGACGTGTACCAGGGCTGCGAGCAATGGAACTTCAGCCTCGTCGACCCGGACAACCGGCGGCCCGTGGACTTCAGCCGGCTCGCAACCGACCTCGCTTCGCTGCAACCCTTGTACGCGGACCGCTGGCCTTCCCGCGAAGACTGGCACCGGTTGCACACGGGCAGCGCGGACGGCCGCGTCAAGCAGCTCGCGACATGGCGCCTGCTGCAGCTTCGCAGCGAACGCGCGCAGCTGTTCCGCGACGGCAACTACATCGCGCTGGGTGTCGAAGGCGGCGCGGCCGACCACGCACTCGCTTTTGCCCGCACGATCGACAGCGAAGCCGTGCTCGTGATCGCGACCCGGCTCACCTACACCCTTTGCGGCGGGGACGACAGCGCGTGGTCGCCTTCGCTGTGGGGCGACACGCAGCTGCAGGCAGAGCCGGCGCTGCGGCGTTTCGCGCGCTGGCGCAACTGGTTCACGGGCGCTGCCGTCGACACGTCACCCGACGAGCCCATGCGGCTCGAACAACTCTTCACGGACAACGGCGGCCTGCCCTTCGTCGTGCTCGTCGCGACGCCCTGAGGGAGAACGAACATGAAGATCCTTTTCGCAACGCCCGAATGCGCGCCCTACGTCAAGACCGGCGGCCTCGGCGACGTCAGCGGCGCCCTGCCCGCCACGCTCGCCGCGATGGGCCACGACGTGCGCGTGCTGCTGCCGGCCTACCGCAACATGAAGGTTAGCGGCGAACTCGGCGACACCGTGGAATTGCCGCCGTACGGCCCCTTCCCCGCCGCGCAGCTGCTGCCGGTGCACACGGAGAACGGCGTGACGATGCTGCTGCTTGCCTGCCCCGCGCTCTACCAGCGCAGCGGCGGCCCGTACGTGGACCCGCAGGGCCGCGACTATCACGACAACGTGCTGCGCTTCGGCTTCCTCTCGCGCATCGCGTCGCTGCTGGGCACCGTGCATTCGCCCTGCAAGGACTGGCAGGCGGACGTCGTGCACGTCAACGACTGGCCGACGGCGCTCGCGCCGATGTACCTGGCCGAAGCGCGCGCACTCGCGCCGCATGAACACGTCGCGCGCAGCGTGCTCACCATCCACAACATCGCGTTCCAGGGCGTGTTCCCCATGCACACGGCCGACTTGCTGGGCGTGCCCGCGATCTGGCGCGGCATGGACGGCGTGGAGTTCTGGGGCGGCTTGTCGATGCTGAAGGCGGGCGTGCAGTTCGCCGATGCGGTGACGACGGTCAGCCCGACCTACGCGCGCGAGATCCAGACCGAGGCATTTGGCGTCGGCATGGACGGCGTCCTGCGCGCGCAACGGGGCAAGCTCTCGGGCATCCTCAACGGCATCGACACGAACGTCTGGAACCCGGAGAAGGACAAGCTGATCCCGCACAACTACAGCGCGGCGTACCCCGGCGCCAAGGCGCAGGACAAGGCCGAACTGCAGCAGCGCTGCGGCCTCGCGCAAAACCCGCAGGCCATGCTGTTCGGCGTGGTGAGCCGGCTCACGCCGCAGAAGGGCATCGACCTCGTGCTCGGCGCGCTCGATGCCATCCTGGCGGCCGATGGGCAGCTCGTGGTGCTGGGCCAGGGCGACGCGGGCCTGCAGAACGCCCTGCGCGAAGCCGCCGAGCGCTTCCCGCGGCAGGTGTCGGTGACGGTGGGGTTCAATGAGTCACAGGCGCACTGGATCGAGGCCGGCGCGGACTGCTTCCTCATGCCGTCGCGCTTCGAGCCGTGCGGGCTGAACCAGATGTACTCGCAGGCGTATGGCACGCCGCCGCTCGTGGGCAACGTGGGCGGCCTTGCCGACTCCGTCACCGACGCAACGCGGGACCCGGGGCACGGCACCGGATTCGTCATGCGGGCCGGCACGCCCGAGGGCTTCCGCGACGCGCTCACCCGCGCGATGAAGGCGTATCGGGAACCGGCCTTCTGGCGCCGCATCATGGCCAACGGCATGGCGCGGCACTTCGGCTGGGAGGAAAGCGCCGCGCAGTACGTCGAGGTGTACGAGCGCGTGCTCGGGCGCACGCCTACTTCTTCCGCGTCGTCTCAGGCTTCGGGCACGCGAACCCTTCTTCCTTGACGTGCTCGCCGAGGAAGTCGAGGAAGCGGCGCACGGCCGGCACGAGGCCGCGCCGCGACGGGAACACCGCGTGCATGATCCCGCGCGCCGGCGCCCAGCCGGGCAGCACCTGCACGAGCTCGCCGCTGTTCAACTCGTGCGCCACGAGGTAGTCGGGCAGCACGGTCATCCCGGTTGACTGGTTGAGGGCGAAGCGCACCGTGAACATGTCGTCGGCGGTGTAGACCGGCCGGTGCTGCAGCTCGAACTCGCGCTCGCCGGGGCCGAGCAGCTTCCAGCTCGCGCGGCCGTCGGCCGCTGCGGACATCGCGACCGTGGGGATGCGGTGCAGGTCGTCGACGGACTCGGGCGTGCCGAAGCGTTGCAGCAAGGCCGGGGTCGCCACCAGCAGCGTCTGGCTCATCGCGATGCGCTTGACCACCAGCGAGCCGCTGTCGTCCACCGAGGAGCGCACGCGCAGCGCCACGTCGATGCCCTCCTGCACGAGGTCGACCACGCGGTTGGTCACCTGCATGTCGATTCGCACCTGCGGATGCTTCGCGAGGAACAGCGGGATCAGCGGGCCCACCGTGGTCTGTGCGAGCGTGACGGGGCAAGTGACGCGGATCGTGCCGCGCGGCTCGTTGCGAACGATCTCCACGGCCTCGTTCGCGGCCTCCGCCGCTTCGCGCATCGCGATGACATGACGGTGATAGACCTCGCCCGCTTCCGTGAGCGAGAGCTTGCGCGTCGTGCGTTGCAGCAGGCGCACGCCCAGGCGCGTCTCGAGGTCGGCGACGCGGCGCGAGAGCTTCGACTTCGGGACGTCCAGCGCACGGCCTGCGGCCGCAAAACCGCCGCGGTCCACCACCTCGGCGAAGTAGAGCATGTCGTTCAGGTCTTGCATGGCGCTGTCCTATGGTTGGAACAATCTATCGCGATTTTGCCGTCTTATCAACGGATCGGTGCACCCACACAATCATTCCCACGCAAACGCAAAGGGTCAACACCATGAAATTGCTCCACATCGACTCCAGCCCCTTGGGCACGAACTCCGTCTCCCGTGAGCTCACCAAGCGCACGGTCGAGCAGTGGCGCGCCGCGCACCCGGGCACCGCGGTCGAGTACCTCGACCTGGCCCAGGACGCCCCGACGCACCTGAACATCGATTCGCTGGGCTTCCGCCTCGGCCCCGACGCCGAAGGCCTGAGCGACGTGCAGCGCAAGGAGAACGTGGTTTCCGAGCGGCTCGTTACGCAGTTCCTCGCCGCCGACGTGATCGTCGTGGGCGCGCCCATGTACAACTTCTCCGTGCCGAGCCAGCTGAAGGCGTGGATCGACCGCGTGGCGCAAGCCGGCCGCACGTTCCAGTACACGGCGAACGGCCCCGAAGGCCTGGCCAAGGGCAAGACCGTGATCGTCGCTTCGTCGCGCGGCGGGGTGTATTCCACCAACCCGGCGCTGACTTTCCTGGACCACCAGGAGAGCTACCTGAAGGCAGTGTTCGGCTTCCTGGGCATCACCGACGTGCGCTTCGTGCGCGCCGAAGGTGTGGCAATGGGTGACGAAGCGAAGGCGAAGGCTTTCGCCGCCGCCGACGTCGAGATCAAGGCGCACGCCGCGGTGGCTGCGAACGAGGCGACTGCCGCTGCCGTCGCGTGAGTCCTGGATCCCCGCCTCCGCGGGGATGACGAAACTACACCGTCTCGACGCGTCCCGCGTGTTCGGCAACGAACGCGAGGTACGCGTCGAGCCATTTCTGGATGAAGTCGCGCGAGCCTTCGGCGATGCTGCCGTCGGCCGCGAAGAAACCGTCCTTGGCCTGCAGGTAGACCTCGGGCTGGCCGAGCGTCGGCATGTCGAGGTACGCGAGGACGGTGCGCAGGTCCTTCTGCGCGAGCGCGGTGCCGATGGCGCCGACCGACATGCCGATCACGCCGGCCGGCTTGCCCGCCCATGCGCTCTGCCCGTAGGGCCTTGACGCGTGGTCGATGGCGTTCTTCAGCACGCCGGGGATCGAGCGGTTGTATTCCGGCGTGATGAAGATCACCCCCTGCGAACCGGCGACCTGCTCCTTCAGCCGCTTGACCTGCGGCGCCTGGTTGGCGTCTTCGTCCTGGTTGTACAGCGGCAGGTCGTCGATGCGCAAGAGCTCGAACTGCGCGCCCTGCGGCGCCATCTTCTGCAGCGCCTGCGCCAGCTTCCTGTTGAACGACTCCTTGCGGATGCTGCCGACGACGACGGCGATCTTGTAGCTCATGAAGTACCTCGCGGAAATGTCCATGAATTCTGCGAGAACCCCGCGCACGCGCATGTCGGAAAGCTGATGTTTCGAACGATTACTTGCTCTTCGCGTAGATCTGGTCGAAGCTGCCGCCGTCCGCGAAGTGGTCCTTGTCCGCCTTGCCCCAGCCGCCGAAGGCCTGGTCGATGGTGAAGAGGTTGATCTTGGGGAACTGCTTGGCGTACTTGGCCTGCGCCTTCGCGGAGACCGCGGGGCGGTAGAAGTTCTTGCCGATGATGTCCTGGCCTTCTTCGCTGTAGAGGAACTGAAGGTACTCTTCCGCGACCTTGCGTGTGCCCTTGCGGTCCACGTTCCTGTCGACGACGGCGACCGCGGGCTCCGCGAGGATCGACACCGACGGCGCGATCACGTCGAATTTCGCGCCGAACTCCTTGTCCAGCAGGAAGGCCTCGTTCTCCCACGCGATCAGCACGTCGCCCTGCCCGCGTTGCGCGAAGGTGATGGTGGAGCCGCGGGCGCCGGTGTCGAGCACGGGCACGTTGCCGTACAGCTTGCCGACGAACTCCTTCGCCTTCGCGTCGCCGCCGTACTTGCGCTTGGCGAACTCCCACGCCGCGAGATAGTTCCAGCGGGCGCCGCCGGAGGTCTTGGGGTTGGGCGTGATGACGCTCACGCCGGGCTTGGCCAGGTCGTCCCAGTCCTTGATGCCCTTGGGGTTGCCCTTGCGCACGACCAGCACGATGGTGGACTGGTAGGGCGAGGAGTTGTGCGGCAGGCGCTTCTGCCAGCCTTCCTTCACCCAGCCGCCGTGCTTGAACAGTGCGTCGGTGTCGCCGGCCAGCGCCAGCGTGGCCACGTCGGCGTCCAGCCCGTCGATGATCGAGCGGGCCTGCTTGCCCGAGCCGCCGTGCGATTGCTTGACGGCGACGTCCTGGCCGGTCTTGCCCTTCCAGTACTTCGCGAACGCCTGGTTGAACTCGACGTAGAGCTCGCGCGTCGGATCGTAGCTGACGTTCAGCAGCGTGACGGGCTGGGCCTGCGCGAGCATCGGGGTTGCGGCCAGGGCCAGGGCGAACTTGATAAAGTGGCGACGAAGGTTCATGCGGCGCATTCTGGAAGGCCGCCTTCCGAATGCGAACGACTGAATTCTCAGTAACTCATACGCATAAGCTAATCAATACCATGCCCCGCACCGTCAACTGCATCAAGCTCGGCCGCGAAGCCGAGGGCCTCGACTTCCCGCCTTATCCGGGCGAGCTGGGCAAGCGCCTGTACGAGAACGTCAGCAAGGAGGCATGGGCCGGCTGGCTGAAGCACCAGACGATGCTCGTCAACGAGAACCGCCTGAACCTGGCCGACCAGCGTGCGCGCGAGTACCTCAAGCGCCAGATGGAGAACCACTTCTTCGGAAGCGGTGCCGACCAGGCCGCCGGCTACGTCCCTCCCACGGAATAAATGGCCGAACCCGTCGAGTGGGGCCCTGACGGCACGCCGCGCAGCGCCCGCTTCGACGACATCTACCGCACGGCTTCCGGTGGGCTGCAGCAGGCCCGCCATGTGTTCCTCCAGGGCTGCGGGCTGCCGCAGGCGTGGGCCGGCAAGCCGCAGTGGCGCATCCTCGAAACCGGCTTCGGGCTGGGCCTCAATTTCCTCGCGGCGTGGCAAGCCTGGCGGGACGATCCGCAGCGCCCGCGCATGCTGCACTTCGTGTCGATCGAGGCCTATCCAGTCGGCCGCGAAGACATCCTGCGCAGCGCCGAAGCGCACCCCGAGCTGCAGCCGTTGGCGCGCGAACTCGCGCGGCAGTGGTGGGGCCTCGTGCCGGGGTTCCATCGAATGAGCTTCGAAGGCGGGCAGGTGCTGCTCACGCTCTGCGTGGGCGACGTGCACGACATGCTGCGCGAGCAGGCGTTTCGCGCCGACGCGGTGTTGCTCGACGGCTTCGAGCCGAAGCGCAACGGGGCGATGTGGGAGTTGCCCACGCTGAAAGCCATTGCGCGCCTGTGCAGGCGCGGCACAGCCGTCGCCACGTGGACCGTGGCGGGCGAAGTGCGGCGCGACCTTGCGCAGTGCGGGTTCGTGGTGGAGAAGGTCGAAGGCTTGCCGCCCAAGCGCGAGTGCCTGCGCGGCGTGTACGACCCCGCATGGGAAACCAAGGGGCCGGTGGACGAGGCGTCAGTGACTCGCTCGCACTGCGTGGTGATCGGCGCCGGCCTTGCGGGCGCCGCCGTGGCTGCCGCACTGGCGCGGCGCGGCTGGGAGGTGGAGGTGCTCGATGCGGCGGCACGCCCCGCCTCCGGAGCATCGAGCCTGCCGGCCGGCCTGCTTGCGCCGCACCAGTCGCCCGACGACAACCTGCTGTCGCGCCTCTCGCGCGCCGGCGTGCGCGCGACGCTGCAGGAGCTCGCTGCGTTGCTGCCGCAGGGCGACGCGTGGCAGCGCAGCGGCGTGCTGGAGATGCGGCTCGGCGACGAACGTGCGCCGCCCGCGCTCGGCGACGAATTGCTGCCGTGGACCCGCGTCGTGGCCGGCGGCAACTGGTGGCACGAAGCCGCGGGGTGGGCGCGCCCTTCCGCGCTGGTGCAGGCTTGGCTGCAGACGCCTGGCATCACGCGGCGCATGGGCGCGCGCGTGCGCTCGCTCGAGCGCGACGGCGATGCATGGCGGGTGCTCGGCGACGCGCAGGTCCCGCAGGCACAACTTGCAGGTACGCGGCACTCGGGCACGCCACTCGCCCGCTCGCCTCTCGTCATCGTGACAGCCGCGTTCGACTCCGGCCCGCTGCTGGGCGGCCGCATCACGCTGCACCCGGTGCGTGGGCAGGTGAGCTGGTCGCACGAAGGTGAACCCGGTATTTCGCAACCCGTGAACGGCAACGGCCACTTCGTGCCGCGCGTGCCGGTCGAAGGGCGCATGGCATGGCTCACCGGGTCCACCTATGGGCGCGGCGACACCGACCGCGGCGAGCGCGCCGAAGACCATCGCGCCAACCTGGAGCGGCTTCGCACGCTGCTGCCGGACACCGCGCGGGCCTTGTCGCCTGTGTTCGAACGCGGGGCAGTGCACGCGTGGGCCGGCGTTCGCTGCGCTTCTTCGGACCGGCGGCCGCTCGTGGGCCTGGTGGAAGACGGGCTAGCCGTGAGCACCGCGATGGGGTCACGCGGGCTGACCTTCGCCTGGCTGTGCGCCGAGCTTCTCGCGGCTCGCTTGCACGGCGAGCCGCTGCCGGTGGAGCGCAAGCTCGCCGGCGCGCTGGACGTAGCCCGCCAATTCCGGCAAGGCTGAAAGGCTAGACCCGGTCGAGCGCCTCGCCCAGCTTCTCCGGGTCCGGCGGCTTGGGGAACAGCGCCGTCGCACCCGCGAGCTTCGCGCGGAAGCGCTCGGGCAACGAAGCATCGGCCATCGTCACGATCACGTGCGGCACCGGGTGGTCACCGGCCTTGAGCTGCCGCACGAAAGCCCAGCCTGCGCCGCCCGGCAACGCGAAGTCGACCAGCGCCACTTGGTACGCGTTGGAGCGCAAAAGCTCCAGGGCCTGCGCCGCCGTCTCGGCCTCGTCGGCGATCGGCATGCGGGCGAGCGCGAGCTTGGCGCGGTAGTAGAGCCGGTCGTTCAGGTCCGGGCTGGCGATGAGGGCGCGCTTGCCCGGCTCCTCCAGTTGCGACGGCTGCGTGTCGGGGCCGTTGTCCGGTGCCTCGTCGCTGCCCCCGATCTCGAGGTCGAAGTCCAGGTCGGCCGGCGCGAAGAGCTGGTCCATCGCCTGCACCACCTCGGTCCACACGATGGGCCGCTGGAAAACGCGCCAGGTGTTGGCGGGTGCGTCGTCGCCGACCCACACGATGCTGAGCTTGCGGTTGGCCGGCGACTCCGCCTCGAGCCGCGCCTCGTAGGTCAGGCCGTCCAGCAGGGCCAGCTCGGGCTTGGTCGGCGCCTCGGGCGCCCAGAGGGTGTAGGCGGTATCGCGCTCCTCGGAAAGGCGGAAGACGGTGTTCAGCGCATGGCGCTCCACGTCCGAGAACCCCACCACCTTGATGAAAACCCGTCGCGACATGCCTTATCCGCGTTCCTCACCGAACGGCCCGGCGGGCCGCATCAACACTGGTGCATAAGCTTATCCGCATAACGCCCGAATTAAAAAATAGTTTGGTTCCATAAGGGAGGGCCGTAGATTCGGCGGCCTATGTATCAGTACAACGAGTTCGACAGCCAGTTCGTGCGCAACCGCGCGGCGCAGTACCGCGACCAGCTGGAAAGATACCTCGCCGGCAAGCTCAGCGACGAAGAATTCCGCCCGCTGCGCCTGCAGAACGGCTGGTACATCCAGCGCTATGCGCCCATGGCGCGCATCTCCGTGCCCTATGGCGAGCTGTCGAGCGCGCAGCTGCGCGTGCTGGCGAAGATTGCCCGCGAATACGACCGCCCGGACGAGCAGCTGCTTGCAGACGCGCAGGAAAAGCAAACCGCGCTGGGCCCGGTGCCCGTGCCGGGGACGAACCGGCAGGTCCACACCAAGCTGGGCTACGGCTACGGCCACTTCACCACGCGCACCAACGTCCAGTTCAACTGGATCCCGCTCGCGAAGAGCGCCGAGGTGATGGAACTGCTGGCGTCCGTGGGCATGCACGGCATCCAGACCAGCGGCAACGCCATCCGCAACATCACGGCCGACCACCTGGCCGGCATCGCGGCCGACGAGGTCGCGGACCCGCGCCCCTACTGCGAGATCATCCGCCAGTGGGCCGCGTTGCACCCGGAGTTCTGCTTCCTGCCGCGCAAGTTCAAGATCGCCGTCAACGGCGCGAAGGAAGACCGCGCCGCGATCGGCTGGTACGACATCGGCCTGCAACTGGTGCGCAACGACGCCGGTGATGTCGGCTTCCGCGTGCAGGTGGGTGGCGGCATGGGCCGCACGCCGATCATCGGCACGGTGGTCAGCGAGTTCGTGGCGTGGGACCAGATCCTCCATTACATCGAGGCCTGCATCCGCGTCTACAACCAGTACGGCCGCCGCGACAACATCTGGAAGGCGCGCATCAAGATCCTCGTGAAGAGCGAGGGGCAGAAATACATCGACAAGGTGGAAGAAGAGTTCCGCCAGATCGTCGAGGTGGACGGCGCGCCGCACACCATCACGCAGGCCGAGTTCGACCGCGTGGCCGCGCAGTTCGCGCCGCCCGCCGTCGCACGCCAGCCGCGCGACGCCGCCGGCAAGGGCGTGCACGAGATCATCCGCGCCGACGCGGAGGCCGACCCGCAGTACGACCGCTGGCTGCAGCGCAACGTGCAGCCGCACCGCAACCCCGAGCTGCGCGCCGTGCTGCTGTCGTTCAAGCGCCTCGGCCAGAACCCCGGCGACGCGACGGCCGACCAGCTCGACGCCGCCGCCGAACTCGCCGAGCGCTTCTCCGCGGGCGAAGCGCGCGTGACGCACGAACAGAACCTGCTCTTGCCCTGGGTGCACCAGGACGACCTGCCCGAGCTGTGGGCCGCCGCGCGCAAGCTGGGCCTCGCGCGCCCCAACATCGGCCTGATCACCGACATGATCGCCTGCCCGGGCGGCGACTTCTGCTCGCTGGCCAACGCGCGTTCGCTGCCGATCGCCGAAGCCATCACCGAGCGCTTCCAGGACCTCGACGAGGAATGGGACATCGGCGAGGTGGACCTCAACTTCTCCGGCTGCATCAACAGCTGCGGCCACCACCACGCGGGCCACATCGGCATCCTCGGCGTCGACAAGGACGGCAAGGAGTGGTACCAGATCACGCTGGGCGGCTCCAACGGCTCCGACCTCTCGGGCCCCGCGACGCCGGGCAAGATCGTGGGGCCTTCCTTCGCCAAGGAAGAGGTCGCCGGCGTGATCGAGGCCATCATCGACACGTACCGCAAGCTACGCGCTGCAACCGAAGGCGGCAAGCAGGAGACCTTCATCGCCACGCTTCGCCGCGTCGGCCATGACCCGTTCAAGGCGGCTGCCAACGCCGCGCGTTTCGTCGAGAAGGAAGTCGCCTGACATGCAGCAGACGATCAAGGTACTGAGCGCCGAGGCGCATGCGGCCGAGGCCGCGGCCAACGTGCTGCAACTGGGCAACGACGCGGACCCGCTGGGCGTGTCGCTCGAAGGCGTGGAGCGCATCGAGTTGAATTTCCCGAAGTTCACCGACGGGCGTGCGTACAGCCAGGCTTACCTGCTGCGCCGCCGCCGCGGCTTCAAGGGCGACATTCGCGCCACCGGCGACGTGCTGGTGGACCAGGTCGTGCAGATGCAGCGCACCGGTTTCTCCAGCGCCGTGCTGAAGGACGGCAAGGACGCCGCGGACATCCCGCGCCAGTTCGAGCGCTACGCGCACTACTACCAGGGCGACGTCGCTTCCAAGCCCCGCTTCCTCGAGGTGGCGTGACATGGGTGCCATCGACCTGTACGCCCGTCCCTCGAAGGACTTCGACGCGAAGCTCGCGGAGACGCAGGCGCTGCTGATCCGCGCCGCGCGCGAGCACTACCCGATCACGCAGGCCTCCAGCCTCGGCGCCGAGGACGTGGTCATCACGCACATCATCAACTCGCTCGAGCTGGACATCCCGGTGTTCGTGCTGGAGACGGGCATGCTGCACCAGCAGACGCTGGAACTGCTGGAGCGCACGAAGGCGACTTCCCGCGCGCCCATCCACGTCTACGGCCCGGTGCGCGAGCAGGTGGTGCACTTCGTCGCCCGCGAAGGCAAGGAGCCGATGTACCGCAGCATCGAGCTGCGCAAGGCCTGCTGCCACATCCGCAAGGTGGAGCCGCTGCAGCGCGCGCTGGAAGGCAAGAAGGCGTGGATCACCGGCCTGCGCCGCGAACAGTCCGCCGCGCGTGCCGACGTGCCGCTGGTGGACAAGAGCGAGCCGCGTGTCAAGCTCAACCCGCTGGCGAACTGGACCTGGAACGACGTGTGGCACTACATCAAGCTGCACAAGGTCGACTACAACCCGCTGCACGACGAGTTCTACCCCAGCATCGGCTGCGAGCCGTGCACCCGCGCCATCGCGGTGGGCGAGGACTTCCGCTCGGGCCGCTGGTGGTGGGAGGACGAGAAGGCCAAGGAATGCGGCCTGCACGTCAAGGAACAAACGCTCGGGGAGACGGCATGAACGCCCGTACGGAGCCGCAGCTGCTGCGGCAGGTCAGCAACCGCCACCTCGACTCGCTGGAGGAAGAGGCGATCTTCATCCTGCGCGAGGTCGCCGGTGCGTTCGAGCGCCCCGCGCTGCTCTTCTCGGGCGGCAAGGACTCGCTGGTCATCCTGAAGTGCGCCGAGAAGGCGTTCGGCAAGGGCCGCATCCCCTACCCGCTGCTGATGATCGACACGGGGCACAACTTCCCCGAGGTGACGGACTTCCGCGACTTCCGCGCGCAGGAGCTGGGCGCCGAGCTGATCGTGCGCAGCGTGGAAGACTCCATGCGCCGCGGCACGGTGCGCCTCGCGCACCCCGGCGAGAGCCGCAATGCCCACCAGTCGGTGACGCTGCTCGAAGCCATCGAGGAATTCCGCTTCGACGCGCTGATAGGCGGCGCCCGCCGCGACGAGGAAAAGGCGCGCGCCAAGGAGCGCATCTTTTCGCACCGCGACAGCTTCGGCCAGTGGCAGCCGAAGGCGCAACGCCCCGAGCTGTGGACGCTGTTCAACACGCGCCTGCAGCCCGGCGAACACTTCCGCGTGTTCCCCATCTCCAACTGGACCGAGCTGGACGTCTGGCAGTACATCGAGCGCGAGAACATCCAGCTCCCGTCGATCTACTACGCTCACGAGCGCGAAGTGATCGAGCGCAAGGGCCTGCTGGTGCCGGTGACCGAGCTCACGCCGCCGAAGGCCGGTGAAGAGGTCGTCACGCGCACCGTGCGCTTCCGCACCGTCGGCGACATCACCTGCACCTGCCCGGTCGCCAGCCCTGCCGCCAACGCGAGCGACGTGGTGGCCGAGACGCTGCTGGCCGAGGTCAGCGAGCGCGGCGCCACGCGCATGGACGACAAGACATCCGACGCTTCCATGGAGAAGCGCAAGAAGGACGGGTATTTCTGATGACGCTGGCCGACACGCAAGACATCCGCGCGCACGCGCAGCACGACCACGAGGCCGCGCTTCGCTTCATCACGTGCGGCTCGGTCGACGACGGCAAGAGCACGCTGATCGGCCGCCTGCTGGTGGACAGCCGCGCGGTGCTGCAGGACCAGCTGGCGTCCGTCTCCAAGTCCGGCGAGGCCGACCTGGCGCTGCTGACGGACGGCCTGTCCGCCGAGCGCGAGCAAGGCATCACCATCGACGTGGCCTACCGCTACTTCGCCACGCCCGCGCGCAAGTTCATCATCGGCGACGCGCCCGGCCATGAGCAGTACACGCGCAACATGGTCACGGCCGCTTCGAGCGCCGATGCCGCCGTGGTGCTGGTGGACGCCACCAAGCTGCAATGGCAGAACCCCGGCATGGACCTGCTGCCGCAGACGCGCCGCCACACGCTGCTGGTGAACCTGCTGCGCGTGCCGGCGATCGTGTTCGCGGTGAACAAGCTCGACGCGGTGGAGGACTCGAAGGTCGCCTTCGAGAACATCCGCGGTGCGCTGCAGAAGTTCGTTGCCGCCGCCGGCGTCGAAGCACGGGCCATCGTGCCGATCTCCGCGCTCAAGGGCCACAACGTGGTCGAGGCGCAACCCGGCTGGTGCGGCTATGAGGGCCTGTCGTTGCTGCAATTGCTGGAGCAGCTGGACGTGACGCCTGCCGAGACCGAAGAGGCGTTCGCGTTCCCCGTGCAATGGGTTGAAAAGTTCTCGTCTTCGTCCGACACCTCGCAGGGCCGCCGCGTGTTCTGGGGCCGCGTGGCCACCGGCGTGGTCGAGCCCGGCGATGAAATCACCGTGCTGCCCAGCGGGCAGACCGCAAAGGTAGCGCAGGTGCTGAACCACGTGCGGGAGGCGAAGGCCGTGCCCGCGCGCCACTCGGCCGGCATCGTGCTCGATCGCGAAGTCGACGTGTCGCGTGGCGACTGGCTGCTGGCGCCCGGCGCCATCGAGCCCTCGCGCGAAGTCTCCGCCACGGTCGCGTGGCTGGACGACGAGCCGCTCGTGGCCGGCCGCGCCTACTGGGCGCTGCATGGCCACCGCTGGGTGAAGGCGCGGGTCAAGCGCATCGTGCACAAGCTGGACGTGAACACGCTCGAGGAGCACGAGGCCACGCAGCTGGACCCCAACGGCATCGGCCACGTGGAGTTCGCGCTGCAGGAGCCGCTGGCCACCCTGCCCTTCGCGCGCTCGCGCACGCTGGGCTCGCTGGTGCTCGTCGACACCGCCACGCAGAAGACTTCTGCCGCCGTCCTGGTGCGTTGACCGGCATCAAAGCCCTCGGGGTCTTGCGGGCGTGCGCCCGGGCCCCGCGCTGAATTCCCTAAAATCGGCGGTTTCCCCGCAAACCGCATTCCCATGACCCACGTCGTCACCGAATCCTGTATCCGCTGCAAGTACACCGACTGCGTGGACGTGTGCCCGGTGGACTGCTTCCGCGAGGGCCCCAACTTCCTGGTGATCGACCCCGACGAGTGCATCGACTGCGCCGTGTGCATCCCAGAGTGCCCGGTCAACGCCATCTACGCCGAGGAAGACACGCCGCCGGACCAGCTGCAGTTCATCCAGATCAACGCCGACCTGGCCAAGGCGGCCGGCTGGAAGAGCATCACCAAGCGCAAGCCGGCGCTGCCCGACGCCGACGACTGGAAGGACAAGCCGAACAAGCTGCCGCAGCTCCAGAAGGAATGGAGCAAGGGCTGACCGAGACCGACGCGCTCGTCGTCGGCGCAGGCCCGGTGGGCCTGTTCCAGGTGTTCCAGCTCGGGCTGCAGGAAATCCGCGCCCACGTCGTCGATTCGCTGCCGTACGCCGGCGGGCAGTGCGTGGAGCTGTATGGCGACAAGCCGATCTACGACATCCCGGGCATCTCGGTTGCAACCGGCCGCGAACTGACCGAGCGGCTGCTCCAGCAGGTCGAGCCCTTCTCCCCCACGCTTCACTTCAACCAGGTCGTCTCGGAAGTCGAACGGCAGGCGGACGGCCGCTTTCGTGTCGCCACGTCGCAGGGCACGCAGTTCCTCACGAAGACCTTGTTCATCGCGGCGGGCGTGGGCGCGTTCCAGCCGCGCATGCTGAAGGTCGATGGCATCGAGAAGTTCGCGTCGCAGGTTGCTTACCGTGTGGAGGACCCGGCGCAGTTCGCCGGTCGCGACGTGCTGGTGCTGGGCGACGAAGACCCGGCGCTGCAAGCGGCCTGTGACCTTGCCGCAACCGCGCGAGTGACGCTGCTGCACCGGCGGGACGGCTTCCGCGCCGATCCTTCGCGCGTGGCCGCGATGCGCGAGCTCGTGGCCCAAGGCAGGATGCAATTCAAGGTGGGGCAAGTGACCGGCCTGCGCGAAGCCGGCGGGCGCCTTGCAGCCGTCGAAGTCGCCGCGCCCGACGCGACCGTGAGCGCGCTTCCCACCGACGTCGTGCTCGTGATGCTCGGCATCTCCCCGAAGCTCGGCCCGATCGCCGACTGGGGCCTCGACCTCGAGCGCAAGCAGCTGAAGGTGGACACCGAGCAGTTCTCCACCAGCGTGCCCGGCATCTTCGCCGTCGGCGACATCAACACCTACCCGGGCAAGAAGAAGCTGATCCTGTGCGGCTTCCACGAAGCCACGCTCGCCGCCTTCGGCGCAGCGGCCATCGTGTTTCCCGGCAAGGAAATCCACCTTCAATACACGACCACGTCGACGAAGCTGCATCGGCTGCTCGGCGTGTCCGGTTAAAATCCACACGCGTTCCGTCCGGGAGCGCACTCGCTAGGGGTGTTGCCGCTTTGCCGCGGCGACTGAGAAAGTCCCTTTGAACCTGATTGAGGTAATCCTCGCGCAGGGAAGCATGCATGACAGCGCGCCTTCCTGCGCCATGACACCGAAGGAAAAGTCGTGGCGCCATTCAAGCCCTCCGTTCTCGCCGCAGCCCTCGTGGCCGCACTCTCCGCGCATGCACAGACGACGACCATGCTCAGGCCTGTCGTCATCACCGACCGCAGCGCGGCCCCCACGGCCGATGTGACCGGCTTCGGCGATGTCCCGCTGAAAGACGTGCCCGTCTCGGCCACCGTCATCGACAGCCGCAGCATCGAGTCGTCGGGCGCGCGCCGCCTCGCGGACCTCACCCAGTTCGACCCGTCGGTGACCGATGCGTACAACTCGCCGGGCTACTGGGACTTCCTGTCGATCCGCGGCTTCACGCTCGACAACCGCTTCAACTACCGCCGCGAAGGCCTGCCGGTCAGCGCGGAGACTTCCGTGCCGCTGGACAACAAGGAACGTGTCGAGATCCTCAAGGGCACGAGCGGCATCCAGGCCGGCACCAGCGCGCCCGGCGGGCTGGTGAACTACGTCGTCAAGCGCCCGACGGAGAACGACCTGCGCAAGGTACGCATCGAGGCCACGCAGCGCGCCAGCCTGCTCGGCGCGGTGGACCTGGGCGGCCGCTTCGGCAACGAGCGCGCATTCGGCTACCGCATCAACGCGGCGTACGAGCAGTTGCGCCCGCTGATGCGCAACCTCGGTGGCGAGCGCCACCTGTTTGCAGTGGCGGCCGACTGGCGCATCGACCGCAGCTCGGTGCTCGAAGGCGAATTCGAGTTGAGCCGCCGCACGCAGCCCAGCCAGGCCGGCTTCAGCCTGCTCGGCTCGCGGTTGCCCGCCGCGCCCGACCCGCGCCTGAACCTGAACAACCAGCCGTGGTCGCTGCCCAATGTGTTCGAAGCCGCGAGCGGCACGCTGCGCTACGAGCGCGCGATCAATACGGCATGGCGCTGGTCCGCGAAGCTCGGCACCCAGCAGCTCAAGACCGACGACCGCATCGCCTTCCCCTTCGGTTGCAGCGCGGAGAACAACTTCGACCGCTACTGCAGCGACGGCACCTACGACCTGTACGACTTCCGCAGCGAGAACGAGAAGCGCCGGCAGGACGCCGCGGCCATCGACCTGAAGGGCAAGTTCGCCACGGGCGGCGTGCAGCACGACCTGGGCGTCGGCCTGCTCGCAAGCCGCGTGCGCAACCGGTTCCAGGATGCGGCGTTCAATTACGTGGGCACCGGCAGCGTGCAGGGCACGCTGTTCACGCCGGCTGATCCGTCGCTCACCGACACCAACACCAACCGCGACGAGCGATCGCTGGAGTTCTCGGTGCAGGACGCGATCAGGTTCAACGATCGCCTCACCGGATGGCTCGGCGTGCGCCACACGCAGCTCGATCGCGACAGCGTGCGCACCAACGGCACCCGCCGCAGCTCGTACGACCAGGGCATCACCACGCCGTGGGCCGCGCTCAGCTACAAGCTCACGCCGGCGGTCACGGCGTATGCGAACTGGGGCGAAGGCGTCGAGTCGCAGGTGGTGCCGAACCGTCCTTCGCAGTACACGAATGCCGGCGTCGCGCTGCCCGCGCTCAAGTCGCGCCAGTGGGAACTGGGTGCGAAGGGCGGCACCGACACGCTCGGCTGGCAAGCCGCGCTGTTCCAGGTCACGCGCCCGGTGAGCAACCTCGATGCATGCGCGCGCCTGTTCATCACGCCGTGCCTTGGCGCTTACGACGGTGACCAGCGCCATCGCGGCCTGGAGCTCACGGGCCGCTGGTCGCAGGGCGGCCTGCGGCTCGACGGCGGCGTGACGCTGCTCGACGCCGAGCGCCGCGGCAGCACGGCCGAGCCCGCCACCAACGGCAAGCGCCCGGTCAACGTGCCCGAATTCGTGCTACGTGCCAACACCGCATACCGAATCGCGAGCGTGCCGGGCCTCGAACTGCAGGGCCGCGTCTCGCACGAAGGCTCGCGGCCCGTGTTGCCCGATGCCTCGATCACGTTGCCGTCGTGGACGCGCGTGGATGCCGCGCTGCGCTACGAGCGCCGCATGGGCAGCGTCGACACGACGTGGACCCTCGGCGTGGACAACCTGCTGGACCGCCGCTACTGGCGCGAGTCGCCCTACCAGTTCGGGCACGTGTACCTCTACCCGGGCGCACCGCGCACGTTGCGCGTCGGCCTGAGCGCCGCGCTGTAGAAAAGCAGCCCGAAAAAAGACGCTATAATCAAAGGCTTGTTCCCCGATAGCTCAGTCGGTAGAGCGCCGGACTGTTAATCCGTAGGTCCCTGGTTCGAGCCCAGGTCGGGGAGCCAAAACTCCAGAGCCAGCAGGCAAAAACCTGCTGGCTTTTTCTTTGTGCCCGGCCCTATGATTGCCACCATAAAGATGGGGGCGCAGTTGGAGTTGGAGCGGCCGGCAATCGTCGCGTTGGGGCTCGTGCTTGCGTGTGCGGCACCGCATGCCGCTGCGCAGGACTGGGTGAACTATGGCGAAAGCGAGGTCGGGGTCCACTATTACGACCCCACCTCCATCCGCGCCGAAGGCGACCGCAAACGCGTGTGGCGGCTCATCGACCGGCGCTCACAGGTGGGCAACGGCATCAAGTCCGGCAAGGCGCTCATCGAGATCGACTGCAAGGCCGGCAAGTACCGTTACCTCAAGACGCTGCAATACTCCGGCACGATGGGCCAGGGCACCTACCTGGGCGGCGGCGAAGAGCAGGCCGCCGAGTTCGTGGCACCCGGCACGATGATCGGCCACCTGGCCAAGCTGGTGTGCTGACATGGCGCCGGCAGTACCCAAAACGACTAACGCGCACTGGCTCAGCCGTACTGTTGCTGCGCTGGCGTTTGGCGCGGCCGCGCTCTGCGGCTCGCTTTCCGCCGACGCGATGACGCTCGGCCGCCCGCGCGGGGCGGTCCTCATCGGCAAGCCGCTTTCCGTCACCATCCCCCTCACGCTCGAGGCCGGCGAAGCCGAGCCGTGCGTGCAGGCAGAACTCTTCCAGGGCGACACGCGCACCGGCCCGCTGGACGTGTCGATCGTGCAGGCCGAAGGGGGAGCGCGGGCGATCCGCGTGCTTTCCCCCGCGTCGGTCGACGAACCCGTCATCACCATTTACCTGCGGGTGGGTTGCGCGCAGCAGTTCACGCGCAGCTTCGTGATGCTGGCCGAACAGGTTGTCGACCAGCCTTCGTCCCCGATCGCACTGGCGCCGAGCACCGGGTTGACGATGGCGCCGCGGCTGTCGGATGCGCAGCAGGTGCAGCAGGCAACGGCGCCCGCCACACCGGGCGAAGCACCGCTTTCGCTGCAACCTTCCACGTCGTCGACCTGGAGCGGCTCGCCGCAGCCGGGTGGAGGCGCGCAAGCATCGGCCTCGACGACGCGGCCACCCTCTGCGCAGCCTTCGGCACCGGCGCGGCAGGCCGCGGCCGGCAGGACGGCTGCGAGGACGGGGGAAGCCGCGGCCGCTGCGCGCCCGCGCGCACAGCCTCGCGTTGCCGGCGAAGCGCGCGCGCAACCGCGCGTGGCCGGCGAACCGCGTGCGCAGGCCGCGCGCACGGGCGCCCCACGCCTGCGACTGGAAGCGGCCGGCGCTTCGATCGACTTCGCGGTGGAACAGGCAGCACCGCTGAAGCTCACGCCCAACCTGGGCAGCGCGTCGCGCACGCAAGTCGTGGGCGCCGTGCCCGGCAGCAAACCCGCCATCGAAGGCTCGACCGCGACGGCCGCCGTCGCCGCCGCATCGGCAGCGTCCGCCGCCCCCGCCGCAGCCGCCGCCCCCGCTGCATCGGGCACACCCGTGCAACTGCGCGCGGAAACCTCGATGCCCGAGCGCTTCGCGACGAAGGCCCAGGAAGAATTGGCCGGCCAGGTGCAGCGCTCCGCCGCGGTGGAAGCCGAGGTCAAGGCGCTGCGCGAGGCGATGCAAAAGCACACCGCGGCCACCGCCCAACTCGCCGAGCAGCTCGACAAGGTGCGCGGCGAGCGCGATTTCGCGAGCACCCTGCTCGCGGTCATCGCCGGCCTGCTGATTGCCGGGGGCGTGGCGATGCTGTGGCTGCGCTCGCGCGAAAGCACCGACCAGCAATCGCGCTGGCGCCAGCTGGCCGCGGCGCCGCCCGCAGCCGCGGACCTGCGCGCACGTGAAGGCGCGGCATCGGCCGGGCGCGCATCGCACGGCGGCCCGGTGTCCGAGGTCGACAGCGGCTGGGAAGGCATCTCGCAGGTGAACTCCTCCGGCGGCAATTCGTCGGACGAGGACGTGGACCTGCGGCGCAACAAGCCGGCCGTGTCGAGCCCGATGTCGGAGTTCGCGGAGAGCCAGGTCGGCCAGTCGCGCCTGCCCAAGCCGCAGGAGCTGATCGACATCCAGCAGAAGGTGGAGTTCTTCCTCGCGATCGGCCAGCACGAGCGCGCGATCGAGCTGCTGGAGCAGCAGGTCCACGACTACCTGGGCAGCAGCCCGCTGCTGTGGCTGGACCTGCTGGACCTGTGCCACCAGCACGGCAAGCGCGAGCAGTACGAGCGCATCCGCGAGGAGTTCCAGCGCGAGTTCAATGCGCGGCTGCCCGCGTTCGAGGCCAACCGGCCCGACTCGGGCGGGCTCGAGGACCATCCCCGCGCGCTCTCACGCATCGAGCAGCTGTGGGGCTCGCCGCGCGTGTTGCAGGTCATCGAGGACGCGCTCGCCGAGGACGGCCATGCGCCCGGCTCGATCACGTTCGACCTGCACGCGTCTCGGGACCTGTTGCTGCTTTACGTGATCGCGCGCGAAACGGTGCCCGGCGCCGAAGGCCCGGTGCCTTCGCCGGAAGACGACTACACGGAGTTCATCCGGACTTCGATGGTGCCGGCGATGCCGAACCTGGCGGCGGCACTCGACTTCCCCGAAGTCCCCGAGGGCGGCGCCGCGCAGCCCGGCCGCAGCACCGAGCCGGTTCCGCTGGCGACGCTGGACGAGCCCGCGCAGGACCTTCCGCCCGTGGCCGTCAGCCCGGACATCGACCTGTCGTTCATCACGGCGCCGCTTCCTGAAGTGGCGCCTTCCGCCGACCCCGAAGCCCCGGCGCCCGCGCCCACCCCGGCCCCGGAAGGCATCGAGTTCGATTTCGACTTCGAACCCCGGGCGCGCAAAGGCGGTGGCCAGACGATCCTGTAGGTGTTGCAAGCCTAGCGGACTTGTGACAAACTGTTTCTGAAATGAGGCAGGAGCGGGACGGAGGTGTCATGGCGGATCCGGTGATGCGCATGGGGCTGATCGGCTTTCAAAGCGACAGCCACCTGTGCACGCTTCTTTCGAATCGCAAGGGGCTCGTCGCCTGGGAGCGCGGCCCGTTCACCGAGGCGGATGCGCTGTGGGTGAACGGCGAGCACGCGCAACTCGTGCGGCCGGGCATCGTGCGCATCCCGTCGTACGAGCAGGGCCGCCCGGCCACGGTGCTGAGCCTGAAGGACGTCGATCGCCCGATCGCGTTCACCCTGCCATTGCCCAGCCCCAACATCCAGCCGCAGTACCTGTTCAACCCCGCCTCGCCCGAAGGCGTTGCCGCCATCTTCGACAACTTCGAGGGCTGGCTGCGCCCGCTTGCGACCGAGCTTTCCATCGCGCGCTCGCTCGCGCAGCGGCGCTACCAGCTCACGTCGGCGGTCTACCACCTGCAGTTGCAGGGGCAGCTCGTCGGCGTGATCGACCTCAACGGCGACGTCGGCCTGCACCCGAACCTCACGCCGCGGGACGCCGCGGCGGCCGAATGGGGCGGGCGCCCGCCGGCCGCGCACGCGATCCCCGAGCATTTCGCGCGCACGCCCATCTCGCAGATCATGTGGCAGTACGTGATGCGCACGGGCGAGGACCTGCTGCCCGAGCGCTATCGCCACGCCACCATCTACTTCCGCGGCGCGCCGCGCGTGGACCAGCGGCTCGTCCGCGACACGCACATGCTCTGCCTGAGCATGCTTGCCGCGGCGCCGCAGACATTGCCCGAACTGCTCGAACACACGGGCCTGTCCGAGCGCGAACTCGTGCAGGCGCTCGCCGCGCTCTACCTGGGCGGCAGCATCACCACGCACCCGGGCAAGACGGCGTGGGAGCCACGAGCGCATTCCAAGGCGGCCCGGACGGAGAGCAATCCTGATTCGGTGCTCACGCCTTCGCTCTTCGACAGCGAGGCCGCCGCTTCCGCGGCCCCGCTGGCCTCCGGCCCGCAGGCGCGCGCGCATGCGCTGACCGCACCGGCACCGCTCGAGATGCGGCGGCGCTCCAGCTAGGGCGCTCCAGGTTCATGCACGCCGCGCGGCACGGCAAGGCCGCCGCACGGTAATCTCCTAGCTGCATGCATCTGCCCTGGCTGCACCCCGGCGACCCGTTCCCCGATGCGTCCACCGCGTGGGACGCACGCCAGCCCGCACCCGGCCTGCTGGCGGCCGGCGGCGCGCTCGACGTCGACACGCTGCACCGCGCGTACTCGTGCGGCATCTTCCCGTGGTTCAGCGAAGGGCAGCCCATCCTGTGGTGGAGCACGGACCCGCGCATGGTGCTGTTCACGCGCGAGTTCAAGCTGCACCGGTCCCTGCGCAAGACGCTCGCGAAATTCGCGGCGGACCCCAGGTGCGAGATCCGCATCGATAGCGCGTTCGACGAAGTCATCCGTGCGTGTGCGTCGAGCGAGCGGCCCGGGCAGTCGGGCACCTGGATCGTGCCGAACATGGTGCGGGCCTACCAGGCCTTCCACCGCGCCGGCTACGCACACAGCGTGGAAACCTGGGTCGAAGGGCGCCTCGTGGGCGGCCTCTACTGCGTCGGGATCGGCCGCGCGGTGTTCGGCGAGTCGATGTTCACCCGGCAACCCGACGCCTCCAAGATCGCCCTGGCCGCCCTCGTCGCGCTCGGCCGTGCGCAGGGCGTGGCGATGATCGACTGCCAGCAGAACACCCGCCACCTCGCGTCGCTGGGCGCGCGCGAGATCCCGCGTGCGGAATTCGTGCAACATGTCGCGGCCGCGGCGGCCCTGCCGCCAGCGCAGTGGCGCTTCGACCCCGTATACTGGACGCAACTCCTGCAGCCCTCGATGCACGCGTGACGCACCTCAAGGACCTACCGCTCCAGACGCTGCAGTTCTACGCGACGGCTCCCTACCCCTGCAGTTACCTCCCCGGCAAGCAGGCGCGCTCGCAGGTGGCCACGCCGAGCCACCTCATCCACAACGACGCGTACTCGGACCTCGTCACGAGCGGCTTTCGCCGCAGCGGCATGTTCACATACCGGCCCTACTGCGACGGCTGCCGCGCGTGCGTGCCGTTGCGCGTACTGGCGAACCCGTTCCGCCCCACTCGCAGCCAGCGCCGTGCCTGGGCGAAGCACGGCAACCTGCAGGCCCGCGTGCTCAAGCTGTGCTTCGTGCCGGAGCACTACCACCTGTACCTCCGCTACCAGACCGGCCGCCACGCGGGCGGCGGCATGGACCACGACAGCATCGACCAGTACACGCAGTTCCTGCTGCAGACGCGCGTCAACTCGCGGCTGGTGGAGTTCCGCGAGACGCTGCCGGACGGCTCGCCCGGCCCGCTGCGCATGGTGTCGATCCTCGACGTGCTCAACGACGGCATCTCCGCCGTCTACACGTTCTACGACCCGGACCCGGACGCGAGCTACGGCACCTACAGCGTGCTCTGGCAGATCGAGCAGGCCCGCAAGCTCGGCTTGCCGCACGTGTACCTCGGCTACTGGATCGCCCAGAGCCCCAAGATGAGCTACAAGGCGCGATTCACCCCACACGAGACCCTGGTGGACGGCCAGTGGGTGGCGGGAGCACATTTCACTAGGTAAAATGGCGCGACCGGAAATTTCGCGCCATGAGAAAAACAGACCCCAACGCCCCCACCACGCCCACCATCCAGGTCATCGAGCGCATGTTCGCGCTGATCGACGTCCTGGCCTCTCGTGAGGACGCGGTCTCCCTGAAGGAAATCAGCGAGAAGACCGGCCTGCACCCTTCCACCACGCACCGCATCCTGAACGACCTGGCCACGGGCCGCTTCGTCGACCGGCCCGAGGCCGGCAGCTACCGCCTGGGCATGCGCCTGCTGGAGCTGGGCAACCTGGTGAAGGCGCGGCTGAACGTGCGCGACGCGGCGCTCACGCCGATGCGCGAGCTGCACAAGCAGATCCAGCAGCCGGTGAACCTGAGCGTGCGGCAAGGCGATGAGATCGTCTACGTGGAGCGCGCGTACAGCGAGCGCTCGGGCATGCAAGTGGTGCGGGCCATCGGCGGGCGGGCGCCGCTGCACCTCACGTCCACCGGCAAGCTGTTCCTGGCGGTGGACGATCCACAGCGCGTGCGCGCGTATGCGACGCGCACCGGCCTTGCGGGCCACACGCGCAACAGCATCACGCAGCTGCCGGTGCTGGAGCGCGAACTCGCCAAGGCGCGCCAGTACGGCATCGCGCGCGACAACGAGGAGCTGGAGCTGGGCGTGCGCTGCATGGCGGCCGGCATCTACGACGACCAGAGCAAGCTGGTGGCCGGCCTGTCGATCTCGGCGCCGGCTGACCGGCTGGACGAGAACTGGCTGCCGAAGCTGCAGGCGACGGCGAACGAGATTTCGTCGGCGCTGGGGCACAAGCCCTCGCTGCAGCGCCTGGCGGCGTAAAACAAAAAGCCGGCTCGAAGCCGGCTTTTTTGTTTGGGCAGAGTCGTTAGCCGGACACTTGCCGGATCACCGTGTTGCCGCTGGGCACCACCGGCGCATGCGTCGGCACGCCATGCGTTTCCAGCCACTTGCGCACGCGCTCGGCATCGCCGATGCGGCTCAGTTTGCCGGCCGAGTCCAGGAACACCATGATCAGCTTGCGGCCGGCCACCTTGGCCTGCATCACGAGGCACTGGCCCGCCTCGGAGATGTAGCCGGTCTTCTGCAGGCCGATCTCCCAGTTGGGGTTGTGCACGAGCCGGTTGGTGTTGTTGTACGCCAGCAGCCGGTTGCCCACCTCGACGTGCGTGCCGGGAGAGGTGGAGAACTCGCGCAGCATCGGGTCGGAATAGGCGATGTTGACCAGCGTGGCGAGGTCCTTCGCGCTGCTCTGGTTGCGGCTGGACAGGCCCGTCGGCTCGACGTACTGCGTGTCGCGCATGCCCAGCTCGCGGGCCTTGTTGTTCATCGCGCTCACGAAGGCGCTCATGCCGCCCGGGTAGGTGCGGCCCAGCGCGTGCGCCGCGCGGTTTTCGCTGGACATCAGCGCCAGGTGCATCAGGTCGCGGCGGGTGAGCGTGGTGCCCACCTTCAGGCGCGAGCTGCTGTGCTTCTCGGTGTCGACGTCTTCCTCGGTGATGGTGACCTGCTCGTCCAGCGGCAGCTTGGCCTCGCTCACGATCAGGCCGGTCATCAGCTTGGTGATGGAGGCGATGGGCAGCACGGCGCTGTCGTTCTTGCGCACCAGCACCTCGCGGGTGTCCTGGTCGATCACGAAAGCGACGCTGGACTTCAAATCCAGGTCGTCCTGCACCGAGTGCAGGCCGGCGAGCTGGCCGAACGAGGGCTTGGGCGGCGCGGCCACGATGACCGAGCGGCGCTTGCCGGCGGCCACCATGCGCGGGGCACCCTTGGCGAACGTCTTCGAAACGCGCGCCGTCTTGGTGACGGCCGCCTTCTTCGCGACGCGCTTGGCAGGGGCGGCCTCGGCCACGTTCGGCAGCAACGCCAGAACGAAGGCCCCCAGTGCAACGGTATGTAGGATGCGGTTCAAAGCTCGTTCAATCCCAAACAACGTCCTGAACGCAGGCGATACAAACAAAATCAACAGCTTAGAAAGGTAACCTAAGCCACCGCGCGAATTATAGGTAGATACCCTCAGCCTTGCGCAGCTACCCGATCAGCTTTACTTTGTAACTTGTTGAGGGCACTGAGGTAAGCCTTTGCAGATGCAACGACGATGTCCGGGTCCGCGCCGACACCGTTGACCACCCGGCCCGAGTTCTGCAGCCGGACGGTCACCTCGCCCTGACTCTCGGTCGAGCCGCTGATCGCATTGACCGAATACAGCACCATCTCCGCCCCGCTCTTGACCTGGCTCTCGATCGCCTTGAGGGACGCGTCCACCGGCCCGTTGCCGTCCGACGCACCCTTGACCTCCCGCCCCTCGACAGTAAACACCACCTCGGCGTGCGGCCGCTCCCCCGTCTCGCTGTGCTGCTTGAGGGAGATCAAGTGGTAGGTGTCCGGCTCGTGGGCCAGGCTCTCGTCGCTGACCAGCGCCAGGATGTCCTCGTCGAATATGTCGCTCTTGCGGTCGGCCAGTTCCTTGAACTTCGCGAAGGCCGCGTTGACGTCGGCCTCGCTATCCATCTGGACACCCAGCTCCTGCAGGCGCTGCTTGAAGGCGTTGCGGCCCGACAGCTTGCCCAGCACGATCTTGTTGGCAGACCAGCCCACGTCCTCGGCCCGCATGATCTCGTAGGTGTCGCGCGCCTTGAGCACGCCGTCCTGGTGGATGCCGCTCGCGTGCGCGAACGCGTTCGCGCCCACCACGGCCTTGTTGGGCTGCACGACGAAGCCGGTCGTCTGGCTCACCATGCGCGAGGCCGGCACGATGTGCTTGGTGTCGATGAGCACGTCGAGGCCGAAGTAATCCTTGCGGGTCTTCACGGCCATCACGATCTCTTCCAGCGAGCAGTTGCCCGCGCGCTCGCCGAGCCCGTTGATCGTGCACTCGACCTGGCGCGCGCCGCCGATCTTCACGCCGGCCAGCGAGTTCGCCACCGCCATGCCGAGGTCGTTGTGGCAGTGCACGGACCAGACGGCCTTGTCGGAATTCGGCACGCGCTCGCGCAGCGTCTTGATGAAGTTCCCGTAGAGCTCGGGCACCGCATAGCCCACGGTGTCGGGCACGTTGATCGTGGTGGCGCCTTCGTCGATCACCGTCTCCAGCACACGGCAGAGGAAGTCCACCTCGCTGCGGTAGCCATCTTCCGGCGAGAACTCGATGTCGCCGCAGAGGTTGCGCGCGAAGCGCACCGACTGCTTCGCCTGCTCCAGCACCTGCTCGGGCGTCATCCGCAGCTTCTTCTCCATGTGCAGCGGCGAAGTCGCGATGAAGGTGTGGATGCGCGCCCGCGCCGCCGGCTTGAGCGCCTCGGCGGCGCGCGCGATGTCCTTGTCGTTGGCGCGCGAGAGCGAGCACACCGTCGAGTCCCTGATCGCCGCGGCGATGGCCTGCACCGCATCGAAGTCGCCGTTGGAGCTGGCCGCGAAGCCGGCTTCGATGACGTCGACCTTCAGCCGCTCGAGCTGGCGCGCGATGCGCAGCTTCTCGTCCTTGGTCATCGAGGCGCCGGGGGACTGCTCGCCGTCGCGCAGCGTCGTGTCGAAGATGATCAGTTGGTCTGCCATGCCTGCTCCTTGCTTTCCACGCTCGCCCGCTGCAAGCCCGAAACGATCGCCTTGAGGGACGCCGACACGATGTTCGCATCCGTGCCCACGCCGAAAAGCGTCTGCTCGCCGATGCGCAGTTCCAGGTAGGCCACCGCGCGCGCGTTGGCGCCGGACGCGATGGCGTGCTCATGGTAGTCCAGCACGCGGATCGGCTGGCCGCTGACGTGCGACAGCCCGGCCACGAAGGCGTCGATCGGGCCGTTGCCGATGCCGCGCACGCCGAAGGCGCGGCCACCCATCTGCACCTGCGCGGCAATGGAGACTTGCCCGCCGCCCTCTTCCGTGACGTGATGCTGCGGCACGCCGTTGGTGGCAAGCCCGTACTCGGTCTCGAACACCTGCCAGAGGTCGGCGGCCGTGAACTCCTTGCCGGTCGCGTCCATGGCACGCTGCACGACCTGGCTGAACTCGATCTGCAGCCGGCGCGGCAACTCCAGCCCGTACTCGGCCTCGAGCAGGTAGGAGATGCCGCCCTTGCCCGACTGGCTGTTCACGCGGATCACGGCCTCGTAGCTGCGGCCGAGGTCCTTCGGGTCCAGCGGCAGGTAGGGCATGTCCCAGATGTCGTCTTCCTTGCGCGCGGCGAAAGCCTTCTTGATCGCGTCCTGGTGCGAGCCGGAGAAGGACGTGTACACGAGGTCGCCGACATACGGGTGGCGCGGGTGCACGGGGATCTGGTTGCAGTGTTCGACCGTGCGGCGGATCTCGTCGATGTCCGAGAAGTCCAGGCCCGGGTGGACGCCCTGGCTGTAGAGGTTGAGCGCGACGTTCACGAGGTCGAGGTTCCCGGTGCGCTCGCCGTTGCCGAACAGGCAGCCTTCGAGGCGGTCGGCCCCCGCCATCACGGCGAATTCACCTGCTGCGGTGCCCGTGCCACGGTCGTTGTGCGGGTGCACGGAGAGCACGATCGAATCGCGCCGCTCGAGGTTGCGGTGCATCCACTCGATCATGTCCGCGAAGATGTTGGGCGTCGAATGCTCCACGGTGGACGGCAGGTTGACGATGCACTTGCGCTGCGGCGTCGGTTGCCACACCTCGGTGACGGCATCGACCACGCGCTTGGCGAAGGTAAGCTCGGTGCCGGAGAACATTTCGGGCGAGTACTGGAACACCCACTCGGTCCCGGGCTGCTGCGCCGCCAGTTCCTGGAACAGCTTCGCCTGCGACGTGGCGAGCTGCACGATCCCGTCTTCGTCCAGCCCCAACACCACCTTGCGCATCACGGGCGCCGTCGCGTTGTACAGGTGCACGATCACGCGGCGTGCGCCGCGCAGCGAATCGAAGGTCTTGCGAATGAGCTCCTCGCGCGCCTGCGTCAGCACCTGGATCGTCACGTCGGCGGGGATCAGGTCCTCCTCGATCAGCTTGCGCACGAAGTCGTATTCGATCTGGGACGCCGAGGGGAACCCCACCTCGATCTCCTTGAAGCCGATGTCCACCAGCGCCTCGAACATCCGCAGCTTGCGCGGGATGTCCATCGGCTCGATCAGCGCCTGGTTGCCGTCGCGCAGGTCGACGCTGCACCACACAGGGGGCTTCGTCAGCACCGCGTCCGGCCAGGTGCGGTCCTTCAGGCCGACCGGGCGGAAGGCGCGGTACTTGGCGGCGGGGTTCTTCAACATCGGCATTTCAGGGCTCCAAAAGAAAACGGCCCGTTGCGGGTGCAAACGGGCCGTGATTCGGGAATTCGCGCGCGCGCTACCGTCTCCGCCCGTGGGGGGATAGCAGTAGAAGGGCCAGCGAACGGATGTTCATGGCGATCAATGTATCACACTATTTGTGCAACCCGCGCTCGTCCGGTTCGTCGGTGGAGGTTGCGATCATGCTCACCGGCTTGCCGCGGGCGCGCTTCCAGGCATACACCGCGTACCCCGACAGGCCGTACACCACGAAAAGCCCGAACAGCACCGTGGGCGGGTGGATGTTGATCACCGCGATGCCCAGCGCGATGGCGACGATCACCGCGAACGGCACCGTCTTCTTCATCTGCACGTCCTTGAAACTGTAGAACGGCACGTTGGTGACCATCGTGAGCCCTGCGTACAGCGCGATGCAGAACATCGGCCACACGACCTCGTAGCCCTTGAACTCCAGGTCGTTCATGAGCCAGATGAACCCGGCCACGAGCGCGGCGGCCGCGGGCGAAGGCAGGCCCTGGAAGTAACGCTTGTCCACGACCCCGGTGTTCACGTTGAAGCGCGCCAGCCGCAGCGCCGCGCAGGCGCAATAGACGAACGCCGCGATCCACCCCCAGCGCCCGATGCCCTTCAGCGCCCATTCGTACGCGATGAGCGCCGGCGCCGCGCCGAACGACACCATGTCCGACAGCGAATCCATCTGCTCGCCGAACGCGCTGGTGGTGTTGGTCATGCGGGCGACGCGCCCGTCGAGGCTGTCGAGGACCATCGCGATGAACACGCCGCTGGCGGCCAGGTCGAAGCGGCCGTTCATGGCCATCACCACCGCGTAGAAACCGCCGAACAGCGCCGCCAGCGTGAAGAGGTTGGGCAGGATGTAGATGCCCTTGCGGCGCTTGCGGACGACGACGCCCGGCTCGGGCGTGTCGTCGCTGGGATGGGATGCGTCGTGCATCCCGCTAGTTTAGTTCTTCGACTTGTCGACCAGCTTGTTGGCCTTGATCCACGGCATCATCGCGCGCAGTTTCTCGCCCACCACCTCGATCTGGTGCTCCGCGGTCAGGCGGCGGCGCGACAGCAGCGTCGGCGCGCCCGCGCGGTTCTCGAGGATGAAGTTCTTGGCGTACTCGCCGGTCTGGATGTCGCGCAGGCACTGGCGCATGACTTCCTTGGTCTGGGCGTTCACGACCTTCGGGCCCGTCACGTACTCGCCGTACTCCGCGTTGTTGGAGATGGTGTAGTTCATGTTGGCGATGCCGCCCTCGTAGATCATGTCCACGATCAGCTTCAGCTCGTGCAGGCACTCGAAGTACGCCATCTCGGGCGCGTAGCCGGCTTCCACCAGCACCTCGAAGCCGGTCTTGATCAGCTCCACGGTGCCGCCGCACAGCACGGCCTGCTCGCCGAAGAGGTCGGTCTCGGTCTCTTCGCGGAAGCTGGTCTCGATGATGCCGGCCTTGCCGCCGCCGTTGGCCATCGCGTACGACAGGGCCAGGTCACGCGCCTTGCCGGTCTTGTCCTGGGCGATCGCCACGAGGTGGGGCACGCCGCCGCCTTGCGTGTACGTGCCGCGCACCGTGTGGCCGGGGGCCTTGGGGGCGACCATCCACACGTCGAGGTCGGCGCGCGGCGTGACGAAGCCGTAGTGCACGTTGAAGCCGTGCGCGAAGACGAGCGAAGCGCCTTCGCGGATGTTCGGCTCGACGTCGCGCTTGTAGACCTCGGCGATCTGCTCGTCGGGCAGCAGGATCATCACGACGTCGGCGGTCTTCACGGCCTCGCCCACTTCGGCGACCTTCAGGCCCGGCACCTTCTCGACCTTGGGCCAGCTCGCGCCGCCCTTGCGCAGGCCCACGGTGACCTTCACGCCGCTGTCGTTCAGGTTCTGCGCGTGGGCATGGCCCTGCGAACCGTAGCCGATGATGGTGACGTTCTTGCCCTTGATCAGGCTCAGGTCACAGTCCTTGTCGTAATAAACCTTCATGGTGCTCTCCGGAAAAATTCAAAAAAACAGTCAAACGCGCAGGATCCGTTCGCCGCGGCCGATGCCGGAGGCGCCCGTGCGGACGGTCTCCAGGATGGCGGTGCGGTCGATGGCTTCCAGGAAGGCGTCGTTCTTGGCCTGGTCGCCGGTGAGTTCGATGGTGTAGCTCTTCTCGGTCACGTCGATGATGCGGCCGCGGAAGATGTCGGCCATGCGCTTCATCTCCTCGCGCTCCTTGCCCACCGCGCGCACCTTCACCATCATGAGCTCGCGCTCGGTGTAGGCGCCCTCGGTGAGGTCCACCACCTTCACCACCTCGATGAGGCGGTTCAGGTGCTTGGTGATCTGCTCGATCACGTCGTCCGAGCCCGTCGTCTGGATCGTCATGCGCGACAGCGACGCGTCCTCGGTCGGCGCCACGGTGAGCGACTCGATGTTGTAGCCGCGGGCCGAGAAGAGGCCCACCACGCGGGAGAGAGCGCCGGGCTCGTTCTCCAGCAGCACTGCGATGATGTGTTTCATGTCAAACCGGCTCGGCTTTTCGGCGCCCTCCCCCGCTGCCGGTAAGCAGCGGGCTCGGCGACCAATAGCTTCGCCGTCCGTTGGGTTTAAAGATCCTCGGACCCGAGCAGCATCTCGGTGATGCCCTTGCCCGCCTTCACCATCGGCCAGACGTTCTCCGTCGGGTCGGTGCGGAAGTCCATGAAGACGGTGCGGTCCTTGAGCTTGCGCGCTTCGCGCAGCGCCGGCTCCACGTCCTGCGGCCGCTCGATCAGCATGCCCACGTGCCCATAGGCCTCGGCCAGCTTCACGAAGTTGGGCAGCGCGTCCATGTAGCTGTGGCTGTAGCGGCCCTCGTAGTCGAGCTCCTGCCACTGGCGCACCATGCCCAGGTAGCGGTTGTTCAGCGAGATGATCTTGATCGGCGTGTTGTACTGCAGGCAGGTCGAGAGCTCCTGGATGCACATCTGCACCGAGCCCTCGCCGGTGATGCAGTACACCTCGCTGTCCGGCTTGGCCAGCTTGATGCCCATCGCGTACGGGATGCCCACGCCCATGGTGCCGAGACCCCCCGAGTTGATCCAGCGGCGCGGGTCCTTGAACTTGTAGAACTGCGCGGCCCACATCTGGTGCTGGCCCACGTCGGACGTGACGTAGGTGTCGACGTCCTTGGTCATGTTCCACAGCGTCTCGACGACGTACTGCGGCTTGATCACGTCGCGGTTGCCGCGGTCGTACTTGAGGCAATCCTTCTTGCGCCAGCCGTCGATCTGCTCCCACCAGGCATTGAGCGCGTCCTTGTCCGGCTTGGCGCCCGCTTCGCGGATCTGCGCGATGAAGTCCGCCAGCACGTCCTTGACGTCGCCCACGATCGGGATGTCGACCTTCACCCGCTTGGAGATGGACGACGGGTCGATGTCGATGTGGATGATCTTGCGCTCGCTCTGCGCGAAGTGCTTGGGGTTGCCGATCACGCGGTCGTCGAAGCGCGCGCCCACGGCCAGCAGCACGTCGCAGTTCTGCATGGCGTTGTTGGCTTCGATCGTGCCGTGCATGCCCAGCATGCCGAGGAACTTCGGGTCGGTGCCGCTCATGGCGCCCAGGCCCATGAGCGTGTTGGTGACCGGGAAGCCGAGCATGTTGGCCAGCGTGCGCAGTTCGTCGGTGGCATTGCCCAGGATCACGCCGCCGCCGGTGTAGATGTACGGGCGCTTGGCCGCCAGCAGCAGCTGCACCGCCTTGCGGATCTGCCCGCCATGGCCCTTGCGCACCGGGTTGTACGAGCGCATCTCCACCTTGTCGGGGTAGCCCGTGTACGCGGTCTTGTTGAAGGACACGTCCTTCGGGATGTCGACCACCACCGGGCCGGGGCGGCCCGAACGCGCGATGTGGAAGGCCTTCTTCATCACCTCGGCGACGTCGCGCACGTCCTTGACCAGGAAGTTGTGCTTGACGATGGGGCGCGTGATGCCGACGGTGTCGCATTCCTGGAAAGCGTCCAGGCCGATGGCCGCCGTGGGAACCTGGCCGGTGATCAGCACCAGCGGGATCGAGTCCATGTACGCGGTGGCGATGCCGGTCACCGCATTCGTGACGCCGGGGCCCGACGTGACGAGCGCCACACCGACTTCGCCCGTCGCACGCGCATAGCCATCGGCCGCATGCACCGCCGCCTGCTCGTGGCGCACCAGCACGTGCTGGATGGTGTCCTGCTTGTACATGGCGTCGTAGATGTGCAACGCCGCACCGCCCGGGTAGCCCCAGACGTACTTGACGCCTTCGGCCTGGAGCGCCTTGACGAGGATTTCCGCGCCGCGGAGTTCTTGGGTGTTGTTGGCTGTGGCAGCCGCGGCGGAAGAGATTTCCGCCTTCGAGATTTCCATGATCAACCTTTCGGGTGTCAGTGACGACCTGTTGGGTGCCCCTCGCTCGCCCTTGTGGAGCTGCGTCAGGACTTAGAACCTCGTGCCATGGGCGTGCCTTTCGCATCGCCGGACCCGGGCTCGTTTGCCTTTTGACTTGCAGGACGGATTATGGCCGATAATTTCCGGCTCACCCGCAGCTCGACCATAAAGAGACAGGCCCTACAGCTCCTTGGCAACCGAGAACGAACTTTCCGGCTTCCTCAAGTCGGTCGAAAAGCGGGCCTTCAAGCGCACCATCTACCACGTCCGGGACGAGGAGGCGGCGCTCGACATCGTGCAGGACAGCATGATGAAGCTCGCCGAGCACTACGGCGACAAGCCGCCGCAGGAGCTGCCCATGCTCTTCCAGCGCATCCTGTCCAACTGCACGCTGGACTTCTTCCGCCGCCAGAAGACGCGCAACGCCCTTTTCTCCAACCTGAGCGACTTCGAAGCCCCCGGCGAGGACGGCGATTTCGACCTGCTGGAAACTTATGCGGCGCAGGACGTATCCCAGCAGTCTGAAAGTGCCGAAGATTCCACGCGCCGGGCGCAGATCTTGCGTGAGATCGAAGCCGAGATCATGGAGCTGCCTGCCCGTCAACGGGAAGCGTTTTTGATGCGTTACTGGGAGGACATGGACGTGGCCGAAACGGCGGCGGCCATGGGCTGCTCGGAAGGTAGCGTCAAGACGCACTGTTCACGTGCAGTCCAGGCCCTCGGCAAAGCGCTGAAGGCGAAGGGAATACAACTATGAGCCACACCAACTCTGCCCCTGCCCTGCAAATGACGGACGAATTCGGCCGAAAGGTCGCATCGCGGCTGCAGCAGGCCGCGCACGAGCTGCCTTACGACATCTCGGAGCGGCTGCGCGCCGCCCGTGTCCAGGCCGTGGCCCACCGTAAAGTCGCCCAGCCGCGCCCCGCCCGCACCGTGCTCGGCATGGGCGGCGCCGCCGCGCTCACCTTCGGCGAGGACGGCCTGAACCTCTGGGGGCGCATCGCCTCCGCGCTGCCGATCATCGTGCTGGCCGGCGGCCTGATCCTGATCCACACCGCGCAGTCGGAGCGCCGCGCGTCCGAGCTGGCCGAGGTGGACGTGCAGCTCCTCACGGACGACCTGCCCCCGCAGGCGTACACCGACCCGGGCTTCGCCCAGTTCCTGCGCACCGGCGGGCAATAAGGGCATGAGCGCAAGGAATCTCGCGCTCGCCCTCCTCGCTGCCTGCGTATCCGCCGGCGCGGCGGCCTCCGCATGGATGACCGCCCAGGCCCAGGTGCCGGGGCTCCACATGCCCGGCGCCTCCTCCGCTCGCAAGGCTGCGCCCGCCCGGCCCCCCGCCGCAACTCAGAAGGAAGAGGCCAAGCCCCTCTGGTCCGAGCTCACGCCCGTGCAGCAGCAAACCCTCGCGCCGCTGGGCGCCAGCTGGCGCAGCCTGAGCGAGCCGCACAAGCGCAAGTGGCTGGCGCTGGCCGAGAGCTACCCGCGCATGAGCCCCGCCGGGCAGGCCAAGCTGCGCAGCCGCATGACCGAATGGGCGGCTCTCTCGCCCCAGCAGCGCACCACCGCCCGCCTGAACTTCGAAGAGACGAAGAAGGTCGCGCCCAGCGACAAGAAGGCGGCGTGGGAGGCTTACCAGCAGTTGCCCGCCGAGGAAAAGAAGCGTCTGGCCGCCGGCGCCGCCGCAGTGAAGCCGCCGCCGCCGCCCACGGCCCCGGCCGTCAAGCCGGTCTCGCCCCAGCGCCTGGCCAAGGTGCCGAAGCCGCAGGTGGGTGACACCAAGGCGCCGCGCATCGCGGCCACGACGGACAGCCTCGAGAACCACCTCGTGCCGGCCCCCGCCGCTTCCGACACCAAGCATTGAACACCGTGGACTCGTTGGTGGCGCCCCCGTTGCGGCGCCGGATGGCTTGCTGGGTGTACGAAGGCATCCTGCTGTTCGGCGTGGTGTTCGTGGCCGGGTGGCTGTTCAGCACGATCGGGCAGGTGCGCAGCGGCATCGACGAGCGCCGGCCGCTGCTGCAAGCCTTCTGTTTCGTCGTCTTCGGCGTCTACTTCGCCTACTTCTGGTCGCGTGGGCAGACGCTGGCCATGCGCACGTGGAACATCCGTGTCGTCGACGCCCGCGGGCTGCCGATCACGCAGGGCCGCGCGCTGCTGCGCTACGTGCTCGCATGGATCTGGTTCGTGCCGCCGCTGGCCGTGCTCGCGCCTTTCCACCTGCGGCCTGCCGAAGTGGCCGTGCTGGTGGCCGGCTGGGTGGCGGTGTGGGCCGTGCTCTCGCGCTTCCACCCGCAGCGGCAGTTCTGGCATGACGCCTGGGCGGGGACGCGGCTCGTCGACGCCCCGCGCAGCAAGCCCTGACGCGCGCTGCGCCACAATCCAGCCCATGTCGACGCCCCACGAAGCCTTGACGCCGGTGAACCCGCAGAAGCTGCGCAGCGGCCTCTCGCGCATCTGGCATGCTGCCGGCTATTCGCTCGCCGGCTTGCGCGCCGGCTGGAGCGAAACCGCGTTCCGCCAGGAGGTGCTCGCCGCGATCGTCATGATCCCCGCGTCGTTCTGGCTGGGCCGCACGTGGGTGGAGGTGGCGCTGCTCGCGGGCTCGGTGATGCTGGTGATGATCGTGGAGCTGCTGAACACCGCCGTCGAAGCGGCCATCGACCGCATCGGCTTCGAGCGGCACGAGCTGTCCAAGCGCGCAAAGGACATGGGCAGTGCGGCCGTCCTGCTCGCGTGCCTGCTCGCGGGCGGAATCTGGGCCGCGGCCCTCGTGCAGAGGTTCGCATGAGCGCACCGGCGTTTTCGCTTTGCGTCTACTGCGGCTCGCGCCTGGGCGACACGCCCGTGTTCGCGCAGGTTGCGCAGGCCGTCGGCCGCTGGATCGGCGACCATGGCGGCCAGCTGGTCTACGGCGGCGGCAACAACGGCCTCATGGGCGTCATGGCCGACGCCACGCTCGCCGCGGGCGGCCGCGTGGTCGGCATCATCCCGCAGGCGCTGGTCGAGCGCGAGTGGGCCAAGCGCGATTGCACCGAGCTGCACGTCGTGGCCAACATGCACGAGCGCAAGTCGATGATGGCGGCGCGCGCGGACGCGTTCCTCTCGCTGCCCGGCGGCATCGGCACCTTCGAGGAGTTCTTCGAGGCGTGGACGTGGAAGCAGCTGGGCTACCACGACAAGCCCGTGGGCCTGCTCAACAGCGGCGGCTACTACGACGCGCTGCTGCAGTTCCTCTCGCAAAGCGTCGCGAGCGGGTTCATGAGCAGCTGGCAGATGGACCTGCTGCGGGTGGGCGAAGACCCCGAGGCACTGATGCAGGAGCTGGTGCAGGCCGCGGGGCGCGGCACGCGCATCGACCTTTCGCGGATCTAGATCTAGACGGCGCTCTCGTCCACCTCGCCCGTGCGGATGCGCACCACGCGCTCCACCGACGTGACGAAGATCTTCCCGTCGCCGATCTTGCCGGTGCGCGCGGCGCGGATGATGGCGTCGACGCAGCGGTCCACGTCCTCGTCCTTCACCACCACTTCCACTTTCACCTTCGGCAGGAAGTCCACCACGTACTCGGCGCCGCGATAGAGCTCGGTGTGGCCCTTCTGGCGCCCGAACCCCTTGACCTCCGTGACGGTCAGGCCCGTGACGCCGCACTCGGCGAGGCCCTCGCGCACTTCCTCGAGCTTGAACGGTTTGACGACGGCGGTGATCTGTTTCATGGGGCGGTGGAGGAGGTCAGCGGAATTTGTTGGTAATAGGATACCGCCAATCCTTGCCGAAGCTGCGGTGAGTGACCCGGATGCCCACAGGCGATTGCCGGCGCTTGTACTCGTTGATGCGCACCAGCCGCGCCACCTTCTCCACCACGGGGCGGTCGAAGCCGGCGGCCACGATCTCGTCGACACCCTGGTCGAACTCCATGTAGCGCGAGAGGATGTCGTCGAGGACCTCGTAGGGCGGCAGGCTGTCCTGGTCGACCTGGTCGGGCCGCAGTTCCGCGCTGGGCGGGCGCACGATGATGCGTTCCGGGATCGGGTTGGCGCCGGTGCCGTACGGGTCGTTCGCATTGCGCCAGCGCGCGAGCTTGAAGACCGTCGTCTTCATCACGTCCTTGATCACCGCGAAGCCGCCGGCCATGTCGCCGTACAGCGTGCAGTAGCCCGTGGCCATCTCGCTCTTGTTGCCGGTGGTCAGCACGATGCTGCCGAACTTGTTGGAAAGCGCCATCAGGATCACGCCGCGGATGCGCGCCTGGATGTTCTCCTCCGTGGTGTCCTCCGGCAGGCCCGCGAAGTCGTTGGCGAGCGCGCCCTTGAACGCCTCGAACATCGGCGTGATGCCGATCTCCTCGTACTGCACGCCCAGCCGCTGGCTCATGTCGCGCGCGTCCAGCCACGAGATGTCGGCCGTGTAGGGCGACGGCATCATCACGGCGCGCACCTTGTCCTTGCCCAAGGCGTCCACGGCGATCGCGAGCACCAGCGCGGAGTCGATGCCGCCCGACAGCCCCAGCAGCACGCCGGGGAAGCCGTTCTTGGTCACGTAGTCGCGCACCCCGGTGACGAGCGCGTCCCAGAGCTCCGCTTCGGCCACGGGGTCCGGCGCCATCGGCCCGGAGATATTCACCGAATCGTCGACGTCGACGAAGAACAGGTCCTCGCGGAAGCTCGGCGCGCGCGCGGCGAGCACGCCGTCGGCGTTGACCGCGAACGAGGCGCCGTCGAACACCACCTCGTCCTGGCCGCCGACGAGGTGCGCGTACACGAGCGGCAGCCCCACGGCCCGCGCGCGCTCGCCCATGCGGCCGATGCGCTCGGCGTCCTTGTTCGCGTGGTACGGCGATGCGTTCGGCACCACGAGCAGCTGCGCGCCGGAAGCGAGCGCCAGGTTGGCCGGCTCGTCGAACCACGCGTCCTCGCAAATGATGAGCCCGACGCTCACGCCTTCCACCTGGAACACGCAGGTGCCCTGCCCGCGCGTGAAATAGCGGTACTCGTCGAACACCTGGTAATTCGGAAGCTCGCGCTTGGCGTAGGTCTCGATGACCTTGCCGTCGGCCAGCACGCTGGCCGCGTTGTAGCGCTGCTGCACCTGCACCGACTTGCTCTTGAGCGAGCGGCCGTGCGGATGGCCAACGACGACATGCAGCCCCTTCAACCCCGCGAGTTCATGGGCCACCCGTTTCACGGCATCATCGCAGGCAGCCATGAAGGCGGGCCGCAGCCACAGGTCCTCCGCGGGATAGCCGCAGATGGAGAGTTCCGGGGTGACGACGAGCCGCGCACCGCGTTCATAGGCAGCGCGCGCCGCGTCGATGATCTTCTGGGAGTTGCCGGCGATGTCGCCGACCGTCAGGTTGAGCTGGGCGACGCAGATCTTGAGGGGCATGGCAGCGTTGAGTCGAGTCGCAAACGATTATGTCACCCGGGTGCTCGGTGCACCGGGCGAGGTAACAGCCTCCGAATGGGACGCGCTGCTGCCTGCGGGCGCTTCGCCCTTCGTGCGCCATGCGTACCTTGCTGCCATGCACGGCAGCGGCAGTGCCACGCCCCGCACCGGCTGGACGCCGCGCTTCCTCACGCTGTGGCGCGGCGGCGAGCTGCATGCGGCCTGCCCGCTCTACGTGAAGGCGCATTCGTACGGCGAGTACGTGTTCGACTGGGCCTGGGCCAATGCGTACGAGCAGCATGGGCTCGCGTACTACCCGAAGGGGCTGGTGGCCGTGCCTTTCACGCCCGTGCCCGGGCCTCGGCTGCTCGCGCGTGACGCGAAAGCGCGCCGCTCGCTCGTGGACGCGCTGCTCGCGTACTGCCGCAAGGAAGAGCTGTCGTCGCTGCACCTGCTGTTCACCGAGGACGAGGACGTCGCGGCCTGCGAAGATGCGGGCCTCATGCTGCGCCACAACGTCCAGTTCCACTGGACCCACGCGGGCTGGAGCGACTTCGACGCATTCCTCGCCAGCCTCGCGCAGGACAAGCGCAAGAAGATCCGCCAGGAGCGCCGCAAGGTGGCCGAAGCGGGCGTCACGTTCCGCTGGTCGCGCGGCGCGGACATCGCGCGGGCCGACTGGGACTTCTTCTACCGCTGCTACGAGCGCACCTACCTCGAGCACGGCAACCCGCCCTACCTCACGCGCGACTTCTTCGCGCGGATGGCGGCCGACATGCCCGAGTGCTGGCTGATGTTCATTGCCGAGCGGCGCGGCCGGCCCATCGCCTCCAGCCTGATCGCCGTCGCCGACAACGTCGCCTACGGCCGTTACTGGGGCGCCCTGGAGCGCGTGGACTGCCTCCACTTCGAAGCCTGCTACTACCAGCCGCTGCAGTGGTGCATCGAGCACGGCTTCACCAGATTCGAAGGCGGCGCCCAGGGCGAGCACAAGATGGCGCGCGCGCTGATGCCGGTGCGCACCACCAGCGCGCACTGGCTGGCCCACCCGGCCTTTGCCGACGCGGTCGAGCGATTCCTCGAGCGTGAAGGCCAGGGCATCGAGAACTACCTCGAGCACCTCGCCGAGCGCTCGCCGTTTCGCCAAGGCGACAGTTTTCCTCCACGCTAACCCTAACCTTCCGCGGCGGCTTCCGGTTCAATATGCCGCGATGAAGACACTCAGCGGCCTCGACGCCACCTTCCTGTACCTGGAGACGCCCGAAACGCCCATGCACGTGGGCTCGCTGCAGCTGTACGAGCTGCCGCCCGGGTTCAAGGGGAGCTTCCGCAACGCGATGCGGGACCACATCGCGAAGCGGATGCACCTGGCACCGATCTTCAGCCGCAAGCTCGCCTTCATGCCGTTCGACCTCGGCCATCCGCTCTGGGTCGAGGCCGACGAGGTGGACCTCGACTTCCACATCCGCAAGGTGCCCGGCGGCGCGATGACCGTGAAGCAGGCGGAGGCCATGTCCGCGAAGCTGCACTCGCAGCTGATCGACCGCGAGCATCCGCTGTGGGAGTTCCACGTCTTCGAGAACGTCAAGCCGCCCAGGGGCATGGCGCTCGAAGGCAAGCTGGTGGCCTTCTATTCCAAGATCCACCACGCCGCGCTCGACGGCAAAGGCGGCACCGTGCTCGCCAATGCCATCCTCGACATCGCGGCAACACCGCGCGAAGTGCCGCCGGCCGACCCGTCGCGCCGCAAGCGCACGGCCGGCGACCTGAAGATCGGCGAGATGATCGGCGCGGTGTTCTCCAACTCGCTCGCGCAGTACGCCAAGCTCGCGAAGTCGCTGCCGGTGGCGGCGTCGGGCGTGGGCAGTGCGCTCGTCAAGCAGTCCGTCAAGGGCGGCGACAAGGGGCTCACGAGCATCCGGCCCAAGATGCCGGTGCAGCTCGCGCCCAAGACCATCTTCAACGTCGGCATCACGTCGCAGCGGTCGTTCGCGACCGCGACGATCCCGTTCGCCGAATGCCGCACGATGGCCAAGGCCGTCGGCGGCTCGTTCAACGACATCGTGCTGTGGATCTGCGCGACCGCGCTGCGCAACTACCTGCAGGAACACGCGGCTCTCCCGAAGAAGCCGCTCGTGGCCGCGATGCCGGTGAGCCTGCGCGAGGAAAGCAACAAGGAGCTGAACAACCAGGCCTCGATCAGCGTCGTGCAGCTCGGCACCAACCACGCCAATCCGCTCAAGCGCATGCAGGCCATCATGGAGTCCACGGCCAAGGTGAAGCAGGCCCTCGCCGGCCTGAAGTCCGTGCTGCCGACCGACTACCCCTCGCTGCTGGCGCCCTGGCTTGTGGGTGGCGCGGGCAGGATCGTGCTCAAGACGTACGGACGCGAAGGCATCACCGAGCGTTTGCCGGCCATCGCCAACGTCGCCATCAGCAACGTGCCCGGCCCGCAGGTGCCGCTTTACCTGGCCGGCGCGCGCATGCTCACGTTCCACCCGCTGTCGATCGTGATGCACGGCCTGGCGCTCAACATCACGATCCAAACCTACGCGGGCCGTGTCGACTTCGGCCTGATCGCCGACCGCAAGGCGGTGCCGCAGCTGCAGGCGCTGGCGGATGGGCTGGAAGCGGCATTCGTGGAAGCCCGGGGGTTGTTTGCCGCCGCACCTGAGACACTGGCTGCGAAGCCTGCGCCCCGCAAGCGGCCCGCCAAGGTGGCCCGCAAGCGCGCGCCGGCGCCCCGCCGCGCTGCGGCCTAGCCCCGGCAAAGGAGTATCGCCATGGCGGCCATCGGCCTCGTCGCATCGCTCGCGCATCCCGAGAACGGCATGATCGAGGGCGACATGAACGCGACACTCTCGGTCGCGGACCGCTACAACGAGGTGATCATCTTCCGCTCGACGGGGCCCTGGTCCAAGCGGTGGATCCGGGAGGGCTACCCGACCAAGAACTTCCACGTGAAGGGCAAGAGCTCCGACTGGGGGCCGCAGGCCGGCTTCGTGCCCTACCTCGGCAAGTACAGCAAGGTGGGCGACAACCTCACCAAGGCCAACAAGTCCACCGGGTTCAACGACACCGGCATCCACGACGGCTACGCCGCGAAGGCGCAGCTGGTGCTGTCGCACGGGGACCTGCTGGTCCAGCTGCTGCAGCCCGAGGAAAACCCGCAGCGGTATGCGATGCACCGCATGGTGCAGACGCGCAACGGGCGCAACTACCTGCTCTTCGCGCGCCGCAGCGGCGACAACCGCGTGTTCGCGTTCAAGGCGGTGCGCAACGACTGGCTCAAGGGCAAGTTCCAGATCTTCGTGTACGACGACGACACGCCCACGGGCGACCTCGCCCGGCTGGAGCTGATGCCGGTCAGGCCCCTGCACGTGATGACGTCGTCCGAACGCGGCGCGAACAACCGGCCGATGACGGGCGACTACGACCTCATGGCAGTTTGCCCCCCCTGGCGCGACTACATGTCCCGCTCGACGGAGGACATCACCAAGGCCGCGGTCGTGTTCACCGGGCACGAGAGCACGGCGACGGGCCAGACCTTCGCCAAGGGCAGCTTCATGGACCGCGTGCTCGACATGCGCGTCAACACGGGCGCCGTGGCGCGGCGCACGCCCAGTGGCGGCTACGTCACCTTCCAGGGCCTCACCGCCGACAGCCACAACAACATCATGGTGGATGGCGAGGCGACCGGCGAGAAGCTGGGCGAACACGGGGACATGGGCAACCTCACGCCGCGCATCCTTCGCTGCATCAACGCGCTGAACGCCGCGATGAGCCCGGACACCGGCGACTCGCCGCTGCGCCGCGTGCACCACAACGCCGAGTCGCACCGGCACTCCACCTTCGGCGCGCTGCAGGCGGGCGAGATGGAATCGGCCAACGAAGGGTTCCCGATGACGGGCTTCCACCCGCGCGGGCTGCAGCAGCGCACGGGCTGGACCTACGGCGACGTGGCGACGCTGGAGAACATGACCGAGTTCCGCGCGTACTGCGACGCTCTGGAAGCCGCGGGCTACCAGGTGCCGCGCAATTCGAGCTGGAACATGTCGGTGCGCAACCGGTTCGCCACGTTCAACCCCTTCCCCGGCGGCATCCGCAGGGGCTAGTTCTAGAGGCGGCCACCTAAACGAGGGCAAGCCTGAGGGACGGCAAGGCGCAACGGTGATACGGTGGGCTGCACAACAACCGACAGGACGCAGTCTCGATGCTGATGGCAACGCGCAGGACCCGTAACGACCACCTCCCCCCGCCGAGCCTTGCGCTCCTCGCCCTCGAATTCCGCGCGCCATGGGAGTTCGGCGCCCTCTTCCCCGCCTGGCCCGCACTGCAGCACGCCCCGGCCGGTGATGGCCACGCTGTGGTCGTGTTCCCGGGCCTGTCGGCCAGCGATTCGTCCACCGTGCCGCTGCGCCGCTACCTCGCCTCGCGCGGCTACAACGCCGACGGGTGGAACCAGGGGTTCAATTTCGGTCCGCGGGCGGGTGTCGTCGAAGCGGCGCGCCGCGCGGTGCAGGCAGCGAACGACGCAAGCGGCCGCAAGGTGAGCCTGATCGGCTGGAGCCTGGGCGGCGTCTATGCGCGCGAACTTGCGAAGGCAATGCCAGACTGCGTGCGCTGCGTGATCACGCTGGGCACGCCCTTCGCGGCGCACCCGAAGTCCACCAACGCGTGGCGCATCTACGAGCTCACCAGCGGCCGCAGCGCCGACCGGGAGCATGAAGAGAACGCCGATTTGCACATCGCGCCGCCGGTGCCCACGACCAGCATCTACTCGCGCACCGACGGCATCGTCGCGTGGCAGGGCAGCATCCAGAAGCGGGACCACGCGCAGGTGGAGAACATCGAGGTCATCGCCAGCCACATCGGCATCGGCGTGAACCCGAGCGCGTGGTGGGCGGTGGCGGACCGGCTGGCGCAGCCGGAAGGTGAGTGGAAGCCGTTCGACCGGTTCGGGTTCTATGGGTTGAAGGGGCTGCTCTATCCGGACCCGCACCGCCCGTAGCTCAGGCCGGCAAGTCCTTTGGGAAGAACCGCACGTTCGGCAGCCCGTCGAAGTGCTGGTCCTGCGTCCACAACACCGCGTCGAACGCCTGCGCGGTTGCGTAGATGATGCTGTCGGCCAGCGGCAGGCCCAGCTTCGCCGCGCTCAGCGCCAGCATTTCATCGAGCGGCACGAGTTGCCCCTGCTGCATTTGCGCTGCAACCTGCAAGGCGGTGTCCTCACCATGCGTGCGCAGGACCTTCTTGAAAACCTCGTAGAGAACGAGAACGGGAATGACAAGGCGTTCGGTGTCTTCGATCGCTGCCGCGAAGCGATCCGCGTGAGCCGTGTCGAAGAAATACTCCAGCCATGCGGATGAGTCGACGACGTTGAAGGGCTTGCGCGGCGCCATGCGGTCAGAGCCGGTCGTCGTCGCGGTCCACCTGCGTGTCCGCTGGACGCCCGGACTCCCGCAGGATGCCGCGCATGGACTTCATGGCTCTGGCCGGGATGATCTCCACACGGTTGCCGTAGCCGATCACGTGCATCTTGTCGCCCGGCGACAGCCGCAAAGCCGACCGGATCGGCTGCGGGATGACCACCTGGAACTTGGGAGACAGGGTAACGACTTCCATATCGATCATCATATCGTTAAACGATCTGCGGATCAATCGGCCGTGGTATCTGCACGGCGGTGATACCCCGACGCGGCGTCGATGACGCGGTCGGGATGCGTCAGCGCTTCAGAAACCCGCGACGAGCCCGTCGCGGCGCGAGTCCGAGGCGCAGACATAGCCTTCCACCTTCGGGTCCCCCGCGCGCCAGATGAACTGGCCGCTGCCGAAGTCCTGGTAGCTGTCGTTGATGACGTCCAGCTTGTGGCCGCGCTCCTGCAGCGCCTGGATGGTGCTGGCCTTCATCGCCGCTTCGACGTTGAGCTCCAGGCCCTGGTTGAAGCGCCAGCGCGGCGCATCGCACGCGGCCTGCGGGCTCTGCTTATAGTCGAGCATGCGAACCAGCGTCTGCATGTGGCCCTGCGGCTGCATGTTGCCGCCCATCACGCCGAAACTCATCACCGGCTGGCCGTCCTTCGTGAGGAAGGCCGGGATGATGGTGTGGAAGGGCCGCTTGCGCGGTGCGACGAGGTTGGCGCCGCCGGTGAGGTTGAAGCCGTGGCCGCGGTTCTGCAGGCTGATGCCGAAGGTCGGCTCCACCACGCCCGAGCCGAAGCCCATGTAGTTGCTCTGGATGAAGCTCACCATCATGCCGTTCTCGTCGGCCGCGGTGAGGTAGATCGTGCCGCCCTTGACCGGGTTGCCGGCCTTGAAGTCCTGCGCACGCTTCATGTCGATCAGCTTCGCGCGCGAGGCGAGGTAGCCGCCGTCCAGGAGCTGCTCGGAAGTGACTTCCATGGCGGAGCGTTCGCCGACGAACTTGTACACGTCCGCGAAGGCCAGCTTCATCGCCTCGATCTGCAGGTGCTGCGAGTCGGGGCTGTCCACCGGCAGCTCGGCGAGGTCGAAGTTGGAGAGGATGCCGACGGCCATCAGCGCCGCGATGCCCTGCCCGTTGGGCGGGATCTCGTGCAGCGTGTAGCCCTTGTAGTTCTTCGCGATCGGCGTCACCCACTCGGGCTTGAACTCGGCGAGGTCCTTCGCCGTCATGCTGCCGCCGTGCTCGCGCGCGAAGCGCTCGAGCGCCTGGGCGATCTCGCCGCCGTAGAACGCGGAGCCCTTCGTCTCCGCGATCAGGCGCAGGGCTCGCGCCGCATTCTTGAACTGGAACAGCTCGCCGACCTTGGGCGCGCGGCCCCAGGGCAGGAAGCTCTGCGCGAAGCCAGGGAACGAGCCGAGTTCCGGCGTCGCCGCGGCCCACTTCTGCTGCACCACCACCGGCATCAGGTAGCCGCGCTCCGCGATCTCGATGGCGGGCTCGAGCAGGTCGCCGAAGGGCAGCTTGCCGAACTTCTGCGACAGCGCCACCCAGCTCGCGACGGCGCCGGGTACCGTGACGGAGTCCCAGCCGCGCTTGGGCGGCGTCTTCGCGTCGCCGTACTTCGACTTGAAGTACTCCGGCGTCCAGGCCGAAGGGGCGAAGCCCGACGAGTTCAGGCCGTGGAGCTGCTTGCCGTCCCACAGGATCGCGAAGCTGTCGCTGCCCAGGCCGTTGCTCACGGGCTCGACGACGGTCATGGCGGCGGCGCAGGCGATCGCGGCATCCACCGCGTTGCCGCCCTTCCACAGCATGCGCAGGCCGGCCTGCGAGGCGAGCGGGTGCGAGGTGGAGACGGCGTTGCGCGCGAAGACGGGCAGGCGCGTGGTGCGGTAGGGGTTGTCGAAATCGAAATTCATGCGCCGATTATCGGCCTGCCACGCCAAACGAAAAGCGAATAATCCTTTAGCGGGCCTAAAGCTCTGCTTTAGGATGGCGGGGTGTCCAGCATCCGCCTCATGAAGACTTTCCTCGCCGTCGCGTCGGAGGGCTCGTTCGCCGCCGCCGCGCACCGCGTCGCGCTCACGCAGGCGGCCGTGGGCCAGCAGATGCGCACGTTCGAGGCCGAGCTGAAGCGGCCCTTGTTCGAGCGGCATGGGAAGGCCGTGGTGCTCAACGATGCCGGGCGGGCGCTGGTGCCTTCAGTGCGTCGCCTCGTCGGGCAGTACGAGCAGATGCTCGCCGACCCGGGCGCGCCCGACGCGATGGCGGGCACCGTGCACCTCGGTGGCGTGGTCTCCGCGCTGCGCGCGCTCGTGCAGGCGACGCTCGTGCTCAAGGACCGCCACCCGGCGCTGGACCTGCACGTCTCCGGCGGCAAGTCCATGGAGCTGCTCTCGCGGCTTGCGGCCGGCGAGCTCGATGCCGCCATCGTCGTGCGCGAGCCCGGCAGCGGCCGCGCGGAATTCGCGTGGACGCCGCTCTACGCGGAGCCGATGGTGCTGCTCGCGCCGCGCAACGTGGAGGCGGCTGCACCGCGCGAGCTGCTGCAGCGGCACCGCTTCATCCGCTTCGACCCGACGCAGCACACCGGCCAGCTGGTCGAGCGCACGCTGAAGAAGCTTCGCGCCAAGCCGCAGGAATTCCTGGAGCTCAACGCCATCGAGGGCATCGTGGACCTCGTGCGCTCGGGCCTCGGCGTGTCCGTGCTGCCGCTGCTGCGGGATGCGCGCTGGGCCACCGAGCCGCGGCTGCGCGTCGTCGAGATCCCGCACGCGGAGGAGCGGCGCATGGCGCTCGCGCGGCGGCGCGACTCGGACAAGGCCGCCGTCATCGCCGCCGTCGCGCGCGAATTCCAGCTGAGAACCGACAAATGAAAGACCAGGACGTCGACCCCTTCTTCGCCACGCTGCGCGCGGCCAACCCGCTGCCCACGAGCGAGCTCGAATACACGAGCGTCTTCGAGCTGCTCGTGGCCGTGCTGCTTTCCGCGCAGGCCACCGATGCGGGCGTGAACAAGGCGACCCGCCGCCTCTTCCCCGTCGCGAACACGCCGCAGGCGATCCTTGCGCTCGGGCCCGAAGGCCTCGAGGGCTACATCAGGACCATCGGCCTCTACCGCATGAAGGGCAAGCACCTGCTGGAAACGTGCCGCATCCTCGTCGAGCAACACGGCGGCGAGGTGCCGCGAGACCGCGAGGCCTTGCAAGCCCTGCCCGGCGTCGGCCGCAAGACCGCGAACGTCGTGCTCAACGTCGCGTTCGGGGAGCCCACCATGGCGGTCGACACGCACATCTTCCGCGTGAGCAACCGCACGGGCCTTGCCCCCGGCAAGGACCCGTACGCGGTCGAGATGAAGCTGGTCGAGCGCGTGCCAGAGGAGTACATGGTGGACGCCCACCACTGGCTCATCCTGCACGGCCGCTATGTCTGCGTGGCGCGTACGCCGAAGTGCTGGCAGTGCGCCGTGATCCAGTACTGCGACTACCAGCCGAAAACCGCGCCGCCTACGCCTTGAAGGCCTGGGCCATCTGCATGACGGCCTTGCGGTCGAACGCGTTCACCTCGTCGATCAGCTCGTTGCTGAACACCTTGTTGGCGTCGACCTGCTTCGCGAGCTCGGGCATCTTCGCCGTTTCGCTTGCGACCGCGATGTGCGCCTTCCACTCCTCCAGGCTCGACGCGCCGAAGCGCTGGTCGCTGTCGTCGGGCCGGCGCATCCAGTTCTCCTTGCGGTCCTTCAGGATGAACTTCATCTCCTTGCGCGCCTCGTCCTCGGTCTTGCCCTTGGGCTTGCTCTCCGGGTACACGCCCCAGTGCGCGTCGATCGCGGCGTCGAGGTTCGAGTGCGCGAACAGCGTGGACTTCGCCATCGCGCGGAACAGGCCGACGTAGGCCTTGCGGTCCGCCTGCAGCGCCTTGCGCGGCACGCAGATCCAGCTGGACCCCACCTTGGTGAACTTGGGCGTGAGCGGCACGTAGCGCAACTTCGTGCCGACCAGCTCGATGCGCGCTGCTGCCGTGTCGAACGTCACCATCGCATCGACGCGGTCGTTGTCGATCGCCGCACCGGCAGGCGCGCCGTCGCCGATCGCGATGTACTCGTTCTTGTCGTCCTTCAGCCCGAGTTCCGCAAGCATCGTCTTGGTGACGACGATGCCGGGGTCGCCCTGGTTGCGCACGCCGATCTTCTTGCCCGCGAGGTCCGCCGCACTCTTGATCGGGCTGCCCGGCTTCACCACGATGACGTTCGCGTTGCGCGGCAGCCATTCGTAGACCGCGACGAGGTCCAGCGTCGGCTCTTTCGCCATCGCCGGCAGCAGGATGCCCGGCGCCATCGGCCCGAAGTGCACCTGGTTCGTCATGAGGCTCTGCAGCGCCTGCGTGATCGAGGTCATGTTGACGTACTCGACGTCCACGCCTTCGGCCTTGTAGAAATTGATCTTCGGGTGCTGCCCGCTCGTGATGAAGCACTGCTGCGCATCCATCACGCCGGCGGTGTTGGCCACCTTCAGCACTTTCACGCCCTGCCCGAAGGCCGGCACGGCGGCCAGGGCCAGCGAGCCCAGGCCGAATTCACGTCGCGTCAACATGGAGTCTCTCCTTCGATGTCAAACGTTGATGGTCCGCTGCTGCGCCGGGTCCTGCGGCATCCAGTGCAGCACGCGTTGCTGGATGCGCCGCAATATCGCGGTGAGCACGATGCCGATGACCGACAGCACGATGAACACCGAGAAGCTGCCGCCCGTGTCCATCTGCGCTTCCATCTGCAGGATCAGCACGCCCAGCCCCGCCTGCGCGCCGACGAATTCGCCGACGATGGCGCCCACCACCGCGAACGCCGCGGCCATGTTCAGCCCCGCGAAGATGTAGGGCAGCGCGCTCGGGAACTTGGCCTTGCGGAAAATCTGCCACGGCGTGGCGGAAAGCGAGCGCAGCAGGTCGATGCGGTCCGGGTCCACCGCCTTGAAGCCCGCGATGCTGGTCACCAGCACCGGGAAGAACGTGAGCAGGCAGATGATGGCCACCTTCGAGCCGATGCCGAAGCCGAGCCAGACCACGATGATCGGCGCCACCGCCACCTTGGGCAGGCTTTGCAGCGCGGCCACATAGGGCTCCAGGATCGCCTCCAGCCGCGGCATCTGCGACACGATCACGCCGATCGCCAGGCCGATCGCGCTGCCGACGAAGAAGCCGAGCAGGATCTCGATGAGCGTGACGCCGCTGTGGTACCAGAGCCCGTCCTTCGCCATCGGCGACGTCGCAAGCCCGCGCCATAAGGCCACCGCGATGTCGCTCACGGGCGGGATGAGGAACTTGGGCACGTGGAACAGCCGCACGCCCGCCTCCCACGCCGAGAGCAGCACCACCAGCAGCGCGAGCGAGCTCGCGCGCGGGCCCATGCGCCACCGCTTGCGCGGCTGCGGGCGGGTGGTGGGTGCCTCGGGCATGGCGGTGGTCACAGGGAAGGTGGTGGACATGTCAGTCGAACGATCCGGTGTGGGAGAACAGGTCGCGGATCTCGTCCGCGATTCGGCCGAATTCGGGCTCGGCCATCGAATGCATCGTGCGCGGCCGCGGCAGGTCCACGCGCAACTCGCGCTCGATCGTGCCGGGGCGCGGCGTCATCACGAGCACCTTGTCGCCCAGGAAGATGGCTTCGGGGATCGAGTGCGTGATGAGGATGACTGTCTTGCCGCTTTCGGACCAGATGCGCTGCAGCTCGAGGTTCATGCGCTCGCGCGTGAGCGCATCGAGCGCGCCGAAGGGCTCGTCCATCAGCAGGATCTTGGGGTCGTGCAGCAGCGCGCGTGCGATGGAGGCGCGCTGCTGCATGCCGCCGGAGAGCTGGCGCGGCAGCTTGTCCTCGAAACCATCGAGCCGCACCATGTGCAGCAGCTGCATCGCGCGTTCGCGCGCGGCCTTGAGGTCGAGGCCGAGCACTTCGGCCGGGAGCATCACGTTCTGGAGGATCGTGCGCCATGGCAGCAGGATGGAGCTCTGGAAGACGAAGCCGACGTCGCGGCGGGTGCCGTTGACCGGCTGCCCGTCGAGCGTAACGCTGCCATGGGAGGCATCGAGCAGGCCGGCGAGGATTCGCAGCAGCGTGCTCTTGCCGCAGCCGCTGGGGCCGACGATGGATACGAAGCTGCCGCGTTCGATGGTGCAGTCGATGCCTTTGAGTGCGACGACGTCGCCGAAAGTTTTCGAAAGGCCCCGGATCGTCATGCCGGACTCGACCCGGCGTCCATCGTCCTGCGCCACCATGGATCCCGGGTCAAGCCCGGGATGACACGTGTTCATGTTCCGTCTCCTCGAGGAAATTCGTGATTGCGTGCGCAACGGCGTCAGTCGCTTGCATGACAGTGACGTGGCCCACGTCGTCCAGCATCAGCCGGCGGCTGCCGGGGATGCTGTCCGCGAGCGCCGTCGTGATCTGCGGCGGCACCACGCGGTCCAACGCACCCGCAAACACGAGGGTGGGCGCTTCGATCGCAGCGGGCGTGAGATTCAACGCCGCGGAAACCGTGCGCGTGCGCCGCTGCGAGCGCTCGGTGTTCGGCCGCGCATTCGCGAAGATGCGGCGCAGGTCCGGCCGCTCTCGCAGGAAGCGCTCGGGGAAGAACCAGCCGGCCAGCTCCTCCGCGGTGTCAGGCAAACGCAAACGCAACTCGCCGATGCGCGACGCGCCCTCGGGGTACGCCTGCTCATAGGTGAGCGGGATGGCCCAGGTGCTGCCCAGCACGAGGCGATCCACCGAGCCGGGATGCAGCAGCGCCATCGCTTGCGCCACGCGCCCGCCGAACGACGAACCGAACACGTGCGCGCGCTCCCAACCGAGACCGTGCACAAGCGCGGCGGCGTCATTCGCCAGCTCTTGTAGCGTCGCGGGCTGTGCGGGTGATTCCGTGTCGCCGCAATCCCGCTGGTCGTACGCAATGACGGTGAACCGATCCGCCAGCAGCGGCACGAGCGCGCCGAACATCTGCCGGTTCGCTTCCGCCCCGTGCATCAACACGAGCGGCGGCCCTTCACCCGTGCGCTCGTACGCGATGCGCACATCGCCGGCTTGCAGGAACTCAGGCACGGCCGCCCTCCTCGTCCAGGAAGAAGGTCAGCTCGATCTTCAGCCCCTTCGGGTCGCGCAGGAACAGCTGCTCGATGTTCCAGCCGGGGACGGGCGCCTGCGTGAACGCAACGCCCTGCGCGCGCAAGTGCGCCTTGGTCGCCTCGAGGTCGCGGCCCTTGAACGAGATGTGGTCCAGCGGGCCCGTGACGGGCTCGCCCGCCTCGACAACGCGATCGAGGATGGCGTAGAGATGCACGATCGGCACCCCGCCGGCATACAGCCACGTACCGGGCGCGGGGATGTCGGGCCGCCTGCCCTTCTCCAGCCCGATCACGCGCATGTAGAAGTCGTCCAGCGCCGGCAGCTCGCCCGGCGCGCAGCGGATGGTGTAGTGGTTCAGGCCGGTGACGATTCCGGGCATGGCAGTCACGCCGCTTGCGCGGCGGCCTCGTGGTTGTCGAAGCTGTACATCAGGTCGGCCGCTGGCGGCACCCAGCGTGCGGCTGCAAGCGCCAGCAGCCGCAGGGCCAGCACCTGGTGCGGCTGCCACTCGCCCTTCGTGCCGAACACGTTGAACGTGGCGTAGCAGAGGTTGCCCTTCATCAGGGGAACGTTGACGACGGAGTCGATGTCCATCGCCTTCATCTGGTCGTAGTCGTCGAAGGCGCGCGCCATCGTATCCGCGCCCGCCGCCACGAAGGGCTGGCCACGTACGAACAATGTCTCGGTCCACGGCGTGTAGGTCTTGCGCTTCACGCCGTTCACCGGCCAACGCACCGCGGCCGCGGGCGAGGCGTAGAAGCGCTGCAGGCGCAGCTCGCCTTTCGGGTCTCGCGCGGTGGTCACGTTCACCTGGATGCTGAAGATGCCCGGCCCGGCGATCACCCTGCGCGCATGGTCAATGAGTTCGAGCGCGGTGTCCGCATCGCGCGCCTCGCCCAGCGCGTCGAGCAGGTTGGAAGCCAGTGCGGTCATCACCATGTCATGCATCCTGGGCCGCCCCCGCGAACTTCGCCGCGTATTCGCGGAACATCGCGTTGCGCTCGTCGAGCGCTGCCTGGGTGGGCGGCACCATGATCGGCGCGCCTTCATGCGCGAAAGCCTGGCACTGCTGCACGTAAGGGCGCAGGCGCTCGTGGTACGCCGGCGACGCAGCTTCCGCATCGCAGCCGTACTCGGTCCACGTGTTCGCCAGCGTTTCGGCCGCGAACATCGCCAGCGTCGTGCCCATGCCCGACAACAGGGCCGCGCAGTGCCCCGCGTCGCCGATCACCGCGACATTGCCCTTGATCCAGCTGGGCATGTGCGTCTGGCTGACCGAGTCGAAGTAGAAGCCCTGCGCGGCGGGGTCGGTGAAGGCCGCGCGCAGCGCGGGAACCTGCCATGCATCGACGCGTGAAAGAAACTCCGCAATCATCCGGCGCTGCGCGTCGAGGTCGCGGTAGTCGTAGTCGATCTCGGGGCTCGCCACGAGCATCATTGCCTGCGGGCCGTCGCCCGCGTCGCGCACGGCCACCGTCAGGCCGGGGATGTTGAGCATCGCGCGGCCCCAGTCGCGGCCGCGCGGCAGGTCGACGAGCGCGACGTAGTAGCCGAAGTGCCGCACGAAGTCCTTCTCGGGCCCGAAGGCGAGCTTGCGCACGTTGGAGTGCAGGCCGTCCGCGCCCACGACGAGGTCGTAGCGGCCCCGCCCGCCGTCGGTGAAAGCAACGTCGTTACCCGCGATGGAAACGATCGACGTCCTGAAGCGGAACTCGACGCCTTCCGGAATCGACTCGAGCAAGATGCGGTTCAGCCGGTCGCGCGTGATCTCCACGTCCTCGTCCGTCTCGTTTGCGAACCAGCGCAGGTCGAGCGTCGCGACCTGCTTGCCCGTGCCGTCGAGCACCGGCGCCGGCTCCACGATCGCCACTTTCTCGCTTTCGATCTTCGCGAGGATCCCCATCCGCTGCGCCGTGCCCAGCGCGCGCCCGCGCACGTCGATCGGCGCGCCGCCGGGCCGCAGGCCGTCGGCACGTTCGACCACCGTCACGCGGTGGCCCAGGCGGGCAAACCAGTGGGCTGCCGACAGGCCGGCCATGCTGGCTCCGGAGATGAGGACGTCTTTCGTCATGAATCCAGTCTAGGCGCTCGTGTTCACCCGAATGCGCTATTTTCTGATGCCGCTATAACCTCACGGTTATGGCCATCCACGACCCCGCCGCCGCCATCCGCCACTCCGTGCAGTCGCGCCTGAAGCTGCGCCAGCTCGCGCTGCTGCAGGCGATCGACCGCCATCGCACCCTCAACCGCGTGGCTGCCGAGATGCGGCTGAGCCAGCCCGCGATCACGAAGGCGCTGCGCGAAGTGGAAGACATCTTCCGCACGACGCTCTTCGAGCGATCCAGCCGCGGCCTCACGCCCACGCCGGCCGGCGATGCGGTGCTGCGGTACGCGCAGAGGTGGCTGGCGGAACTGGAGTCCACGTCGCAGGTGCTCGCCGCCATCGATGCCGGCCACGGCGGCCGCGTTCGCATGGGCATGACGACGCAGGTACCGCAGGCGCTGATGTCCGCCGCGCTCGGCCACCTCCTTGGGCAGCGCCCGCGCCTGTCGGTGTTCGTCACCGAGGGCACGACCGACCAGCTCGTCGGCCGCATGGTCGAGGGCGAGCTCGATTGCGCCATCGGCCGCTCCTACGAGGGCGAGGCGCAGGGCATCGTGCAGGAGCCGATCTACGAGCAGGAGCCATGCCTCGTCGTCGGCGCGCGCCACCAGAAGCGGCTGTCGCGCGGCCCGCTCGACTGGGACAAGCTCGCCCAGCTCGACTGGATCCTGCCGCCGCCCAACACGCCGATGCGCCGGCTCTACAACACCATCTTCGTCACGGCCGGCGTGCAGCCGCCGCTCGCGATCATGGAGACGATCTCCGTGCGCAGCATGGAGACCGTGCTCAGCACGGAGCCCAATGCCATCGCCATCCTGCCGCGCGACGTGGTGGACGAGCTGTTCAAGGGTGGCCGCATCGCACCGCTGCAGCACCGGCTGGCGTGGACGCTGCCGCCGGTCACGTTCTTCTGCCTGCAGCCGCTGGCGGGCAGCGCGCCGATGGATTCGCTGGCGGCCGTGCTGCGCGACGCATCGAAGAAGCTCGCGGGGTCCCGCGCCGGCGCAAACAAGGCGACAATGGGCTGACACCCGCATCGCGAGACGAAATGGACGACAAGGAACTCAAGGCCCTGCTGGACGTGCACACGCAGAGCATCCAGGGCCTCATGGACAACCAGCTGCTGCTGGCGGGCCAGGTGCAGGTGCTGCAGGCCGCGCTGGCCACGGTGCTGCTGCACCACCCGGACCGGCCGACGCTGCTGCGCGCCTTCAAGGGCTACATGAAGATCGCCAAGGAGCAGACGCCCCAGCTCGCGCGCCACATGGACGCGCTCGAAGGCGGCATGCTCGCCCTGCTCGGCGAAGGCACCGAGCCCGGCAAGAAGGAATAGCGCAACCCGCCCCGGTCCTGTAGAGTGGGCCGCGAGGACGGGGGCCCATGGCGACGAAAGAGCGCTCGGTCGATGTCGGCCGCAGGATTTCCGATGCTGGTTTGCGCTTCGCGCGGTCGCGCGACTTGCCGCAGCTTGCGCGCGCCGTCGTGGAGGAAACCTCAGGGCTGCTGGGCACGACGCGCGTCGCGTTCGTGCTGCACGGCAACGACGGCACGCACGTGTTGCACGCCCGGCTGCGGCGCGGCGAAACCCGGCAGGGTTTGCTGGCCGCCATCGGCCCATGGCTTGCCGAAGCCGAAACGTCCCTTGCCTCGCGCCTGCGCCATGGGCCGGCCGGCGTGCCGAACGTGCAGCAGCGGTCCTGTCTCGTGGCCCCGATTGCGGGGGCCGGCGCGGCGCTTGCCAGCATCTATGCCGACCTGGACGGGCGTTCGGGCCGCTTCGAAGCAGGCCACCGTGCCCTGCTCGATCGGCTGGGCGAGCTGGCGGCCGGCCCGCTGGAGACGCTCGTCCAGCTGGACGGCAGCCGGGCGGCGCAGGCAGCGATCGATGAAGTGCTGCGTGCGATCGGCCGGTCGCACGGCGACCCGCAACCCGTCTTCGATGCCATCGCGGCGAGCGCGATGCGGCTCGCCGGCTCCGTCGCGACGACCATGCTGCGCCGCGAGGGCGACACGCTGCACCTCGTCGCGCACACGGCCGGCACCGACGAGGCGCACCGGGCATTGGCCACGCGCTTCCCGCTCAAGCTGGCGCAGGCGACGTCCACGATCCGTGAGGTGTACGCCACCGGCCGCGCCTCCATGCTCGCCGACAGCGAGGCGCCCGGCATCGACGACTCGTACCGCGCACTGGCGCGGGCGCGAGGATTTCGCGCCAACCTGATGGTGCCGCTGGTCGACGACGGCCGCGTCATCGGGTCGCTGAGCATCGGCCGCCGCCGCGCGGGCGCGTTCCCTGCGTACCAGGTGGCATTGATGGAGACCTTCGCGGCGCAGGCCGTGGTCGCCATCCGCAACGCGCGCCTCTTCAACACCACGCAGCAGGCGCTGCAGCGCCAGACCGCCACGGCCGAGATCCTGAAGGTGGTCGCGCGCTCGCCGGAAGACGTGCAGCCCGTGTTCCAGGCCATCGCCGACGCCGCGCAGCGCCTGATGGGCGCGGTGGCCGCCATGGTGACGCGGGTGGACGGCGGCTGCGTGCACCTCGCGGCGAGGTCGTCGGCCAACCCCGCCAGCGACGCGGACTACGATTCCGTCTATCCCATGCCGCTGTCGGAAGCATCGGGCATGCGCGAGGTCGTGCGCAAGCGCATGCCTTTCGTCACCGAAGACATCCTGGCCGCCGAGGGGCTGCACCCGCGTACGGCGGAGGCCGCCCGCAGGGGCGGCTATCGCAGCGGCGCGATCGTGCCGCTGCTGCTGGACGGCGAGGTGATCGGCGCCATCGCCGTCGCACGCGCGGAGGCAGGCAATTTCCACGCCGAAGACCTCGCATTGCTCGAAACGTTCGCGGCGCAGGCCGTCATCGCGATCGAGAACGTTCGCCTCTTCAACGCGACCAAACGCGCCCTCACCCAGAAGACGGCCTCGGCCGAAGTGCTGCAGGTCGTCAGCAGTTCGATGTCGGACGCGCAGCCCGTGCTGCAGAAGATCAGCGAAAGCTGCGAGAAGCTGCTGCGCACGGAATGGATCGTCATCAACGTCATCGGAGAGGACGGGCTGCTGCACCTGGGCGAGCTGCGCGTGCCTGGGCATACGGCCCATGGGCTGCTCGCCGAGCATGGCATCGACGTCAAGGATTTCGAGCAGCGCTACCGCGACATGTACCCCTGGCCGATCGACGGCACCGGCACGGAGCACGTTCTGCGCGCCGGGACCATCACGAGCGACGGCGTGGTCAACGACGCGAGCCTGCCGGCGGCATTCATGCGGTCCCGGTCGCGTCTCGGCCTGGACTTCGCGATGGCGATGGTGCCGCTGCAGCGGCCCGGCCGGCCGATCGGCTCGCTCTTCGTTGCGCGACGCGCGGGCCAGGGGTTCAGCGGCGACGAGCTGGAACTGCTCAAGGGCTTCGGCGAGCAGGCGGTCGTCGCCATCGAGAACGCCCGGCAGTTCCACGAGACGCAGCGCGCGCTCGCGCGGCAGAGCGCAACGGCGGAGATCCTGAAGGTGGTGGCGCGCTCGCCGGAAGACGTGCAGCCGGTGTTCGAGAGCATCGCCCACACGAGCAAGCGGCTCATCGGCGCGCTGGTCGTCTCGGTCACGCGCCATGAAAGCGGGATGCTCCACCTCGCGGCGCACACGGGCAGCACGCCGGAATCCGAAGCGATCGTGCGGGCGCGCTATCCGCGCCCGGTCGCGGTGCCGGGCGATGCCGGCGAGGCGATCCGGCGCCGCGCGCCGCACGTGGTCGAGGACTTCGAGAAGACCGAGGGCCTGGACCCTTCCATCCGCGACGCCGCGCGCGCCGGCGGCTACGGCAGCTGCATTTTCGTGCCGCTGATGCGCGGCGACGAAGCCATCGGCACCCTCAACGTGGGCCGGGCGCAGACCGGCGGCTTCGCGCCCGAGCAGGTGGAACTTCTCGAGTCGTTCGCGTCGCAGGCCGTCATCGCGATCGAGAACGCTCGCCTGTTCAACGAGACCCGGCGGGCGCTGGCGCAGAAGTCCGCCTCCGCGGAGGTGCTGCAGGTGATCAGCGGCTCGATGTCCGATGCGAAGCCGGTGCTCGACAAGATCTGCGAGGCCTGCGACCACCTCCTGCGCGGCCGCTCCATCACGATCAACGTCGTCGGCGAGGATGGCCGCCTGTATCGGGGCGCCGACCGGCAATCCCGCCACTGGTACGAAGAAGTCCGCCGGCACGGCCTCGACCCGGACGCATGGATGGCGCGCATCCGCTCCGACTATCCGCTCGAGCTCGAGACGTCGACGACCGGGCACGTGCTGCGCACCGGCGAAGTCGTGGTGAGCCGCGATGTCAGTGAAGACCCGAGGCTGCCCTCGCAACAGGATTGGGCGCGCCGCGCGGGCTTCAGCTGGGGGACGGCGGTCCTGCCGCTGCGAAGCGCCACGCGGCCGATCGGCTCGCTCGTGCTGACCCGCTCGCTCGGTGACGAGTTCACGGACGACGACATCGGGCTCCTGCGGACTTTCGCGGAACAGGCCGTCGTCGCCATCGAGAACGCGCGGCTGTTCAACGCGACGCAGCGTGCGCTCGAGCGCCAGACGGCCACCGCGGAGATCCTGAAGGTCATCGCGCGGCATCCCGGCGAGGTGGAACCCGTGTTCCAGGCCATCGTCGACAGCGCCGAGCGGCTTTGCGGCGGCACCCGCTACTGCTCGGTGCGCGTGCTGGAGGGCGACAAGCTGGTGCGCCGCGCGATCAGCCCCGGTTTCCCGCGCGACGCCGCCGGCCGGTTCCTCGAGATCGCAGTGGGCGAAGACAGCGCGGCGGGCCGTGCCTTCCTGGGGGCGGAGGTGGTCGACCTGCCCGACACGAGCGCGATGGACGCCGACTCCTTCGCACGGCGCAATGACGTCGCGACCATGTACCGCTCGATCTGCGCGGTGCCCCTCGTGTCCAACAACCGCAGCATCGGCGTGATCGCGATCATGTCGCCGCAGCCCGGCGCAACCACGGACGCCGAGAAGCAGATGCTGCGCACGTTCGCCGACCAGGCGGTGATCGCCATCGAGAACGCGCGCCTGTTCAACGAGACGCAGCGCGCGCTGGCGCAGAAGTCGGCGTCGGCCGAGGTGCTGCAGGTGGTCAGCGGCTCGATGTCCGATGCGCAGCCGGTGCTGGACAAGATCGCGGAGAGCTGCGAGCGGCTGCTGCCCGGCAGCACGACGCGCATCAGCCTGATCCGCGAGGATGGGCGGCTTCACCTCGGCGCGTTCCGCTACGACCGTGAATCGATGGATGCCATCGGCCGCGGCGCGGGGCTGGATGCCGCAGCGCTCGTTGCCCGCATCCGCGGCTCGTACCCTTCGCCGGTGGCGGGCACGGCGACGGAAGCGGCACTCGACGCCGATGGCCCGATCTTCACGCTCGACGCGCTGAACGACACCGCCGCCCCGCCGGGCCTGCGCGCGCGCGCGCGGCAGATCGGCGTGAGCTACTCGGCGCTCGTCGTGCCGCTGCGCAAGGACGCCCGTCGCATCGGGGCGATCCAGGTCACGCGCGCGTCAGGCGAGGACTTCCCGGAGGCCGAACGCCAGTTGCTGCAGGGTTTTGCGGCGCAGGCCGTCGTGGCGATCGAGAACGCCCGGCTCTTCAACGAGACGCAGCAGGCGCTCGAGCGGCAGACCGCGACGGCCGGGATCCTGAACGTCATCGCCAACTCGCCGAGCGACGTGCAGCCGGTCTTCGAGGCCATCTGCGAAAGCGCGCGGCGGCTGATCGGGGCTTCGACGACAGCCGTGACCCAGGTGATCGGCGACGAGCTGCACCTGAAGGCCTTCACCCGGCTCAACCCGCAAGCGGACGAGGCGCTGGCGGCGCAGTTCCCGCGCCCTGTCGCGCAGGCGTCGGCACGGATCATCGAGGCCTTGCAGACCTGCCAGCCGCAGATGGTTGCCGACACGGAGTCCGACCCGGACATCGGGCCGGGTACCCGCGACGCCGGCCGGCTGCGGGGTTACCGCAGCCTGGCGTGGATCCCGATGCTGCGCGACGGCAAGGCGATCGGCACGATCAACATCGCCCGGCGCGAGCCGGGGCTGCTCGAGCCGCACCATGTCGAGCTGCTCCAGACCTTCGCGGCGCAGGCGGCCATCGCCATCGAGAACGTGCGCCTGTTCAACGAGACCAGGCAGGCGCTTGCGCAGAAGTCGGCATCCGCCGAAGTGCTGCAGGTGATCAGCGGCTCGATGGCGGACGCGCAGCCGGTGCTGGAGAAGATCGCCGAGAGCTGCGACCGCCTGCTGAATGTGTGGTCGCTGTCCGTCAACCTGCTCGGCGACGACGGCCGCGTGCACCTGGGCGCGTTCCGCATGACCGAAGCGGGCCGCCGCGGCTTGCGCGAGAACGGCGTCGCGGACGTCGACGCGCTGGTGGCGCGCACGCGGGCCGCGTTCCCGCTGCAGTTCGCCGGCTCGGCGACCGCCATGGCGCTGGAGCGCGGAGGCCCCATCGTCGTGGCGGACGTGATGACCGACCGCACCATCGAGATGCAGTCCCGCCTGGCTGCCGCCGCCGGCTTCAGCTGGACGACCGCGATCGTCCCCATGCGTGCGGGCACGCGAAGCATCGGGTCGATCGGCGTCACGCGGCCGGTCGATGCGCCGCTGTCGGCCGCCGACGTCGAACTGCTGGAGGCTTTCGCCGAGCAGGCGGTCGTCGCGATCGAGAACGCTCGCCTCTTCAACGAGACACGGCAGGCGCTCGAGCGGCAGACCGCCACTTCCGAGATCCTGAAGGTGATCGCGGGCTCGCCGGACGACGTGCAGCCGGTGTTCGATGCTATCGCCGCGAATTCCAAGCGGCTGCTGCATGCGCACTCCACGACCGTCAGCCGCATCCGCGGCGACCACCTCGAGCTGGTCTCGTTCACGCCCACCTCGCCAGAGGGTGATGCCGCGCTGAAAGCGTCGTTCCCGCGCCCGCTCGACGACGCCTACCGCGACGGCGTGCTGGCCGGCCACACCGTGGTGATCGAGGACGCGCAGTCGGAGGACGAAATCCCCGCCATGCGCGACATGGCGCGGGCGCGCGGCTGGCGCAGCATGCTCGTGTGCCCGCTCATCCGCGACCGCGAAACGCTGGGCGTGGTGGCCGTTACCCGCGCGGCGCCGGGGCCGTTCGCGGAACAGGAAGTCGCCCTGCTGGAGACCTTCGCCGCGCAGGCCGTCGTGGCCATCCAGAACGCGCAGGCGTTCAACGACACGCGCGAGGCCCTGGCGCAACAAACGGCCAGCGCCGACGTGCTGCAGGTCATCAGCGGTTCGATGGCCGACTCGCAGCCGGTGCTGGAGAAGATCGCGGACAGCTGCGAGAAGCTCCTGAACGTCACCGGCGTCGCGATCAATCTCGTCGGCGACGACGGCATGGTGCATCTCGCGCACCTCAAGGTCGCCGACCCCGCAGCGGCATCCGGGGGCGTGTCGGACATGACCGCCGAGGAGTTCGAGGCGCTCACGCGCTCCGTCTACCCCGTGCCCTACGAGCAGTCCAGCACCCGCGTGGCGCTGGAACTCGGGCGAGCGATCTGTTCCGCGAGCGTCCTGGGCGACCCGGACATCCCCGAGCGGATGCGCCGCCCCGCCCTGGCCCTCGGTTTCAGCTACGCGGCGGCGCTGGTTCCGCTGCAGAAGGCCGACCGGCGCATCGGCTCGATCCAGGTGACGCGCGCCGCGGGTGTGTCCTTCGACCCGCGCGAGCTGGAGTTGCTCGAGGGCTTCGCCCGGCAGGCCGTCGTTGCCATCGAGAACGCTCGCCTGTTCCGCGAGACGAAGGAAGCGCTCGACCAGCAGCGCGCCACCGGCGAGGTGCTGCGCGTCATCAGCAACTCGATGGCCGACACCACCCCGGTGTTCGATGCGATCACCGCGAGTTGCGAGCGGATCATGAGCGTCCAGACGATGGGCATCACGGTCGTGCAGGCGGACGGCACGCTCGCACTGGGCGCGTACCGCGGCCCCGAAAAGGAAGCCTTTGCGGCGCTCTTCCCGGTGCCCTTCGCAGACTCGAGCAACGGCCGGGCGATCGCGAACCGCGAGGTCGTGCATTACCCCGACATCGAAGCGCCCGGCGTGCCCGAATTCACGCGCGTGGCGACGCGTGTCACCGGCGTGCGGGCCGCCATCTTCGCGCCCATGGTGTCCGAAGGCCGCGGCATCGGCAGTGTGTTCGTGGGACGCAGCGAGGCCGGGCCGTTCAGTGCCGGCGAGATCCAGCTGCTCAAGTCCTTTGCCGACCAGGCGGTGATCGCCATCGAGAACGTGCGGCTGTTCAACGAGACGAAGCAGGCGCTGGAGCGGCAGACCGCGTCGGCCGAGGTCCTGGGCGTCATCAGCCAGTCGATGGCCGACCCGAAGCCGGTGCTGGAGAAGATCGTCGAGAGCTGCGGCAAGCTGCTGCGAGCAGGATCGGCCACCGTGAACATCCGCGGCGCGGACGGGCTGATGCACCTGGGCGCCCTGCAACTTTTCGACGGGCCGGACTTCCAGGTGCTGGCCAACGACCTCCAGATCGACGTCGACGAAGTGCGCAGGCTCGTCCAGTCCGGGTACCCGATGCCTTACGAAGGCAACCTGACGCGGCTGCTGCCGCTCGGCGGCGTGTTCACGACCGTGGACGTCATGGGCGACCCTTCCGTTCCCGAAGGGACGCGGGCGCTCGCCAGGCGCGTCGGGGCCACTTACTCGCTGATGGCTGCCGTGCTCTCGCAAGGGGAAACACGCATCGGCTCGCTCGTCATCACGCGCCGGCCGGGCGATGTGTTCACGCCCGGCGAGCAGGCGCTCTTCCGAAGCTTCGCGGACCAGGCTGCCGTGGCCATCGAGAACGCGCGGCTCTTCACGGAGACGCAGCAGGCGCTGGAACGCCAGACGGCGACCGCATCCGTCCTCAAGGTCATGGCCGCTTCGCCTTCCGACGTTCAGCCCGTCTTCGAGGAAATCGTGGCCAGCGCGCAGCGGCTGCTGCACGCTGCCACCGCGCACGTCACGCAGCTGATCGACGGGCACCTGCACCTGGCGGCCTGGAGCCTCAGCGGTGCGGCGTCTGAAGAGGCGCTCAAGCGCATGTACCCCTTGAAGGTCGAGTCGACCTCGCTCCAGAGGCATTTCCAGGACGGCACGCCGATGGTCGTGGCCGACGTCGAGACGGACCCCGGCGTGTCGCCGGCCGTGCGCGAGGCCACCCGGGCGCGGGGCGCGCGCAGCTTCCTTGTCGTGCCGCTCATCCACGAGGGCGCCGCCCTGGGCACGGTCGTCGTCAACCGCGCCGAGGCGGGCGCCTTCAGCGAGCAGGACGTGGCGCTGCTCACCGCGTTCGCGCAGCAAGCCGTCATCGCCATCCGCAACACGCGTTTGTTCAACGAACTGCAGGAGGCCCGCGCCGCCGCCGAAGCCGCCAACGAAGCCAAGAGCGCCTTCCTCGCGACCATGAGCCACGAGATCCGCACGCCCATGAACGCGGTGATCGGCATGAGCGGGCTGCTGCTCGACACGCCGTTGAACGACGAGCAGCGCGGTTTCGCATCGACCATCCGCGACTCGGGCGATACGCTGCTGACCATCATCAACGACATCCTCGACTTCTCGAAGATCGAGGCGGGCCGCATGGACGTGGAGTCGCAGCCCTTCGACCTGCGCGAATGCGTGGAGTCGGCGCTGGACCTCGTGAGCGTGCGTGCCGCGGACAAGCGCCTCGACCTCGCGTACCTCTTCGAGGGCGACGTGCCGCCGGCCATCGAAGGCGACGTGACGCGGCTGCGGCAGGTGCTGCTCAACCTGCTGTCGAACGCGGTGAAGTTCACCGAAGAAGGCGAGCTGGTTCTCACGGTGTCGCCAGCCCCGCCGCGCGAGGGCACGCCGCAGCTGGAGTTCTGCGTGCGCGACACCGGCATCGGCCTCACGCCGCAACAGATGGGCAAGCTGTTCCAGAGCTTCAGCCAGGCCGACAGCTCCACGACGCGCAAGTACGGCGGCACGGGCCTCGGCCTGGCGATCAGCATGCGCCTGGCGGAGCTGATGGGCGGGATGATGTGGGTGGAGAGCGAGGGGCCCGGCCAAGGCTCGGTGTTCCGCTTCACCATCGATGCGCCGCCGGCCCCCATGCCTGCAACTGCGCGGCGGGACTTCACTGGCGAACAACCCGCCCTCGCGGGCAAACGCGTGCTGGTGGTGGACGACAACGCCACCAACCGCAAGATCCTCGTGCTGCAGATGTCCCGCTGGGGCATGGCGCCACGCGACTGCGCCGGGCCCGAGGCGGCGCTGGAGCTGCTGCGCGCCGGCGAGCGCTTCGACCTCGCCATCCTCGACATGCACATGCCCGGCATGGACGGCGTGGAACTCGCGCAGGCCGCGCGCGAGCTCGACCCGCAGCTGCCGATGGTGCTCTTCACCAGCCTCGGCCACCGCGACAACGCGCGGCCGGAGCTGTTCAAGGCGCTGCTGGCCAAGCCGCTGCACCAGAGCCAGCTGTTCGACACGCTCGTCACGCTGCTGGGCGAGCCGGCGCAGCCGCGCCCCATCGCGACGCGCGCGCCCGTCTCCGGCGACGCGCGCATGGCCGAGCGCCACCCGCTGCGCATCCTGCTGGCCGAAGACAACGCCGTGAACCAGAAGCTCGCGCTGCGGCTGTTGCAGCAGCTGGGCTACCGCGCCGACGTCGCTTCGAACGGCATCGAGGCCGTCGAGTCCGTCGAACGCCAGCCCTACGACGTGGTGCTGATGGACGTGCAGATGCCCGAGATGGACGGGCTCGAAGCCACGCGCACGATCGCCGCGCGCTGGCCGCGCGAGAGCCGGCCGCGCATCGTCGCGATGACGGCCAACGCCATGCAGGGCGACCGCGAGGAATGCCTCGGTGCCGGCATGGACGACTACGTCACCAAGCCGATCCGCGTGGACCGGCTGGTCGAGGCCTTGAACCTGGCAACACCACGAAAGGACCGCTGATGGCGATCGACACGAGCATCTTCCGGGAGTTGCAGGAGACGGCCGGTGCCGACTTCGTCGTCGAACTCGTCGACACCTTCCTGCAGGAAGGGCCGCGGATCATCGCCGACCTGCGGGCCGCGTGGCACGAGAAGTCGGCCGACCGCTTCCGCCGCGCCGCGCACTCGCTCAAGTCGAACGGCATGACCTTCGGTGCGACGGACTTCGCCGCGTTGGCGCGGCAGCTCGAAACGGGGGGGTTGCCGGATGACATCGAACCGCTCGACAACCTGCAGCGCGCCTTCGACGCCGCCACCGCGGAACTGAAGGAGCTCGCCCATGGCTGAATCGGGCGCGCGCCTGCTCGTGGTGGAGGACAACAAGGTCAACCGCCTGCTGCTCGCGCGCAGCGTGGAGCAGCTGGGCCACCGCGTGGGCACCGCCGAGAACGGCCGCATCGCCCTCGACATGCTGCGCGAGGACCGCTGGGACCTCGTGCTGCTGGACGTGGAGATGCCGGAGATGGACGGCTTCCAGGTCATGGAGCACATGCTGGCCGACCGCCGCCTGCGCGACATCCCCGTCATCGTCACCTCCGCGCTGGAAGGGCTGCAGGATGCGGTGCGTTGCATCGAGCTCGGTGCCGACGATTACCTGCGCAAGCCGGTCAACGCCGTGTTGCTGAAGGCACGCATCGGCTCCAGCCTGGAGAAGAAGCGCCTGCGCGACGAGTTGCGCCTGACCCTGCGTCGATTCGCGACGCCCGAGGTCGAGCAGCACCTCGACGAGTCCGGCTTCGCGCTCGGCGGCCGGCACGTGCACGGCGCCGTGATGTTCACGGACATCCGCGGCTTCACCACGTTGTCCGAGGCGATCGGCCCGCAGGAATGCATCGAGCTGCTCAACGCCTGGTATGCGCTGATGTTCGATGCGATCGGCGCGCATGGCGGCGTGGTGAACACGATGGCGGGCGACGGGCTGATGGCGATCTTCGGGGCGCCGCTGCCGCTGCAGGAGCCTTCGCTTTGCGCGGTGCGGGCCGCGCTCGACATGCAGGAGATGGTGAAGCTGCTCAACGACGAGCGCAGCGCGCAGGGCAAGCCGCCGCTGAAGATCGGCATCGGCATCGCCACCGGCGAGATGATCGCCGGCTACGCGGGCACGCACCAGCGCGCCAGCTACACGTGCATCGGCGACACCGTGAACCTTGCGGCCCGGCTGGAGGCGCACACGAAGGCCATCGACAAGGGGATCGCGGTCGATGGGGCCACCTGGGCTGCGGTGCGCGAGCGCATCCCGATGGAGAGCTGCGGCGTGTTCACGTTCAAGGGCAAGACGGTGGCGACGGAGGTCTACGCCGCCTGAGCCGGCACGCGGCCGCGCACGGCCCAGGCACGCGCCGGCATCGTGCCCTGGCCGCGCGCCTCGAACTTCGCGCGCAGGTGTTCGCGGATGCGGTCCTGTTCCTCCTGCGGCAGTTTGGCGAGATACGCGGGTGCGGCGCCTTGCCGGCCCAGGAAGGGCCGCCAGTAGTCGTCGAAGGTGGCGAAGGGCATGTCGATCTCGATCGCGCGAACGTCGACCTCCGCAAGGCCGGCCGCCTCGAACGCGTCGCGCAGCGGCTCGGGGGCACACAGCGGGAAACGCTCGGCCTGGTCCAGCCACGCGTCGCCGGGCCGCAGCTGGAGTACCGCGTCCCAGAAGAACCGCATCATCTGCATGCCGCCTGCGTAGTCCCATACATAGGCGGCGACCGTGCCGCCGGGGCGCGTGACGCGCTTTATCTCGGCGAGCATTCGCGCGGGGTCAGGCACGAAGTTCAGCACGAGGCCGGACACGGCGACGTCGAACTCGCGGTCCGCCCACGGCAAGGCCAGGGCGTCGCCGGTCTCGAAGCGCGCACGCGGATCGGCGATGCGCTCGCGCGCAGCCTGCACGTAGCCGCCGGCCCGGTCCACGCCGCGCAGCATCGACGCGCCGCCTTCGCGCAACGCGATATCCGCGAGCGCTCCGGTGCCGCAGCCCACATCGGCCCAGCGCAGGCCGGGCGCGGGCGCGAGCCACTGCACGAACCCGGCGGCTACCTGCCGGCTCCAGCGGCCGACCCACAGCTCGTAGGCATCGGCGGAATTCCAGGCTTCCAGGTCGCTCATCGTGCGGGCCTCAGGCGGGGCGCTTCTGGTTTCGACGCGGCAGCAAGGCGTGCACCGCGTGCAGCGGGCCGGCGAGGGCCGCAAGCATCGCCTTGACGAGCTCGTCGTGGCTCTCGCGGCGCAGTTGGTGCGCCCGGCGGAAGGCCTCGCGGCAGATGCGGGCGGTTTCGGCGTTGCGGTTCGTGGTTTCCATCGCGCTCTCCGGTCTGGTTGGTTGCGATGGGTTCATTGAAGGCGATCCGGCCGCGCATTTCGCGGGACGGTTGTCCCGGGCAACGCCCGGAGCCCCCCAGGGACACGGGACAACCGACCCGGCACACGCTCAACCGCCCGCCGCACCGCGCCCATAGCCCGCCTCGCGCGCGCGCACGATCGCCTGCGCGCGGTTCTCCGCGCCGAGCTTGTCGAACAGCAGCGAGACGTTGTTGCGCACCGTCTTCTCGGCCAGGCCCAGGTGCGCGCCGATCTGCGCGTTGTCGAGCCCGCGCGCCAGCAGCTCGACCACCTCCCTCTCGCGCGGGGACAGCGCGGCGAACGCGCCGCCGCCGGCTGCGGCAACGCCCAGGAACTCCTCGATCCGCTGCACCGCCTCGTCGAACGCGCTTTCGCCCTGCAGCGGCACGTGGTTCGCGGACTCGAGCGGCTGGAAGCTCGCGTCGGCGATGCCCGATGCCACGAACCGGCCCTCCTCGAACGGCACGCGCACGTCGCCGCGGCAATGCAGCACGAGCGTGGGGCAGCGCACCGCCGGCAGCAGCGCCGAAGCGTCCAGCCGCGCGAACGATCGCATCAGGCGGTGCGCATGCGCGGGCGTGCACGAGACGCGCTGCAGGTCGTTGAACGCTTCGGCCTGCGCCGGCGTGGCACGCGGGAAGAACTGCGACGTGAACATCTGCCGGAACGCCGCGTTGTCCTGGCCCCAGCCCGCGAGCACCAGCCGCGCCATCGCGTCGAGCAGTTCCTCGTCGCCCGGCCGCCGCACGAGCGCGCCGCGCGCGAACGCGTCGAGGAGCACGAGCCGGCTCACGCGCTGCGGGTGCCGCGCCGCGTACGCGATCGCCACCGCGCCGCCCTGCGAGACACCGAGGAGCGCGAACTGCTCCAGTCCCGCGGCATCGACCGCCGCTTCGAGGTCGGCCACGAGGGCGTCGAGCCCCACGCCCTCGACTTCGCCGTCCGACAAGCCGCACCCGCGCGAGTCGTAGCGCACGAGGCGGTGGCGCGCGGACAGCCGCTCGATCCACGGCCCCCACACCGGCGTGCGCCAGTCCCATTCCAGGTGCGTCATCCAGTGCCCCGCGCGCACGAGAGGCGGGCCGTCGCCGCTGGTGGCGTAGGCGATCTTCACGCCGTCGGATGCGGTGGCGAAGCGGATCTGCTGCCGGAAGGCCGTCATCCGCGGCAGTTTAGGCCTTCGCGGTCTTCTTGCGGGCGCCGTACCGCGGTCTCGGCTCATGGACGGCGTGGCCCGGCAGGAACGGATTGAACACTTCCAACGCGCCGATGCGCAGGCCGTGGTGGAGATCTTCCGTGACCAGGCGCGAACAGCCCGCGTGGAGTGCCGCCTGCACGACGAGAGCATCCCAGACCGAGAATTGCCAGCGCTCGCGCAGCTCCAGCGCATGCCACAGCAATTCGGGAGTTGTCGGCGCCACCGGTGCCGTGCGGCTCCATTCGCGCAGCGCCGCAACGGCGTTGGCGTGCGGCAGAAGCCGCTTGCCCATGACGACGTTGTAGAACTCCTGCATCACCTGCACGCTCAAGACAAGCCGCTCACCGTCCACCGCGGCACGCAGCACCTCCCGCGCCACCGAACGGCGGTGCGGGTCGCGTGGGTCGACGGTGTAGACGAGGATGTTCGTGTCGAAGAAGTCCATCAGGCCTTGCCCTTGCCACGCTTCATCAGCGTGGGGTGACGCTCCGCGATGATGTGCTCGTACATCTCGGCACGGTTCTTCCACGGGACCTCGACCGGCTGCACGTCACGTTGGGCTGCGTCGATGCTGGCCATCAGCTCGTCGAACCTGCGCAAACGGTCCGCGTTGGCCGCCCGCGCGTAGTTCTCGATCGCCTGGCGGCAGATCTCGTTCACGCTGGTGCCCTCGTGCACGGCACGCACGCGCGCGGCCTGCAGCAGCTTGTCGTCGATGGACAGGGTCAGGTTTGCCATACGAAGATATTACACGTAATCCGTGTTACACGGAAGATGTGGCGCTACTGCAGCCCCGTCCAGCCCCCACCCAACGCCTGGATCAGCGCTACTGCCGCCACCTGCCGGTCGATCTGCGCGCCCACCAGCGCGCGGCGCGCATTCGCCGCGCTGTTCTGCGCGGTGATCACCTCGGTGTAACCCACCTGCCCCGCGCGGTAGCGGTTCATCACCTGCTGCTCCACGCGCTCGGCAGCCTCGTAGGCGCGCTGGCGCAGCACCTGCTGCTGCTCCAGCACGCGCAGCGCAACGAGCTGGTCCTCGACGTCGGCGATGGCGTTGAGCACGACGTTGCGGTAGCGCGCCGAGGCCTGCTCGAGCCCCGCGCGCGCCTGCTCCACGCGCGCGCTCGTCGCGCCGGCGTCGAAGATCATCTGCGCGAGCGAGCTGCCCAGCGACCACGCGAACGCAGAGGCATTGAAGAGGTCGCCGATGCTCGCCGCCGTGAAGCCGGCCGAGCCGGTCAGCCGGATGTTCGGGAAGTAGCCGGAGCGCGCGACGCCGATCGAATTGTTGGCCTGTTGCACTCGGCGTTCAGCTGCGGCGACGTCGGGGCGGCGTTGCAGCAGTGTCGAGGGCACTTCCGGCGGAATCGCAGGCACATTGAGCTTCACCTTGGGGTCGGCCGGCAGCGAGAAGTTGGACGCGGCCCGGCCCACGAGCACGGCGATGGCGTGCTCGAAAACGGCGCGCTGCCGCTCCAGCGTCAGCAGCTCGGCCTCGGCGTTGGCAAGCTGCGACTCGGCCTGGAACACGTCCGTGCGCGCCACCACGCCGACCTCGTAGCGGTTCTTCGCGATCTGCAGCGAGCGCTTGTAGCCCTCGATGGTCTCGGCCTGCAGCGCACGCGAAATCTCCGCCTCGCGCAGGTTGAAGTAGTTCACCGCCAGTTCGCCCTGTGCTGCGAGCCGCGCAGCCGCGAGGTCGGCGGCGCTGGCCTGCTCCGCGGCGCGCGCGCTCTGCACGCCCAGGCGCAGCCGCCCGAACACGTCCGGCTCCCAGCTCGCGCCGATGTTCACCTGGTGGCTGCTGCGCGTGCTGCCGTTGCTGCCGCCGGTGCCGCTGCGGCTGCTGCTGGAATTGAGGTTGACGGTGGGCCACAGCGTGGCGCGCTGCTCCGCCACCTCGGCACGGGCCTGCGCGTACGCGGCGACGGCCGCCGCCACGTTCTGGTTCGACACCTCGATGCGCGAGGCCAGGTCGTTGAGCACGGGGTCGCCGAACAGCTCCCACCAGGGGCCGCGTTCCAGAGTGTCGGCGGGCTTCGCGGGCTCCCACACGCCCTGCCCTTCCTTGAAGGCGACCGGGGTTTCGACCTCGGGCACCTTGTACTCGGGTGCGAGGTTCGCGCAACCGGCCAGCGCCAGCGCGGCCGTCAACGCAGTCAGGGGTATCAGCTTCTTCATCATGTCGGTTGCGGCTCCGCATGCCGGCCGAGCTGGCGCTCGATCGGGCTGCGGCGCCGCAGCTTGTCCATCAGGAGGTAGACCACGGGCGTGGTGAGAAGCGTGATCACCTGGCTGGCGATGAGGCCGCCCACGATGGCCACGCCCAGCGGCTTGCGCAGCTCGGCGCCCTCGCCGAAGCCGATGGCCAGCGGCAGCGCGCCAAGCGCGGCGGCCAGCGACGTCATCAGGATCGGCCGGAAGCGCAGCAGGCACGCCTCGCGCACCGCGGCATACGGCGTGAGGCCGCGCGAGCGCTCGGCGTCGAGCGCGAAGTCGATGATCATGATCGCGTTCTTCTTGACGATGCCGATCAGCAGGAACAGGCCGATCAGCGCCATGATCGAGAAATCCATCCTGAACATCAGCAGCGCCAGCACCGCGCCGATGCCCGCCGCCGGCAGCGTGGAGAGCACCGTGATCGGGTGCACCAGGCTCTCGTACAGCACGCCCAGCACGATGTAGATGACGATGATGGCCGCGATGATCAACAGCGTCTGCTGGCTTTGCGACTCCGCCGCCGCGCGCGCGGTGCCCTGGAAGCTGCCGCGGACGTTGCTCGGCATCGCGATCTGCGCCTCGGCATCCGCCACCGCCTTGCGCGCATCGGCCAGGTTGTTGCCCTCGGCGATGTTGAAGGAGATCGTCGTCGCCAGCTCCGCGTCCTGGTGGTTGACGGCGCTGGCCGTCGGCCGCTCGGCGATCTTCGCGATGGCGGACAGCGGGACCATGCGCGTGGCCGTGCCGCTGATCGCGTTGCCGCGCGACGCGTCGCGCAGCGAGGGGTTCACCGCGGCGCCCAGCGTGACCGCGTTGCCCGGGTTGCGCGCGGGCACGAACACGTCGCTCAGCGCCTGCGGGCTGCGGATGTAGCGCGGCGAGATCTGCATCACCACGCGGTACTGGTTCAGCTCGTCGTAGACCGTGGCCACCTGCCGCTGGCCGAACGCGTTGTAGAGCGCGTTGTCGATGTCGCGCGAGGTGATGCCCATGCGCGAAGCCGTGTCCTTGTCCACGTCCACGTACACCTCCACGCCGTTTTCCTGCTGGTCGGTGTCCACGTCGACGAGCGCGTCCTGCGCCTTCATCGCTTCGGCCAGGCGCGCGGCCCAGCGGCGCAGGTCGGTGACGTTGTCGCTCTTGAGCGTGTACTGGTAGGTGCTGTTGCTCTGGCGGCCGCCCATGCGCAGGTCCTGCACAGGGCTCAGGAACAGGCTCAGGCCCGTCACCTGCGCGAGCTGCGGCCGCAGGCGCGCAATGACCTGCGACGCCTTCTCGCCGTTGCGCTCGCGCGCGGGCTTGAGCGTCACCTGCATGAAGCCGCCGCCGGCGCGGCCGCCGCCGGTGAAGCCCACCACCGTTGCGACCGCGGGGTCCGCGCGGATGATGTCCACCACCTCGCGCAGCTTGGACTGCATCGCCTGGAACGAGATGCTCTGGTCGGCGCGCATGCCGCCGCTGATCTGCGGCGTGTCCTGCTGCGGGAAGTAGCCCTTGGGGATGTACATGAACAGGTAGATGTTCAGCCCCACGAGGATCACGAGCACGGCGAGCACGAGCCAGCGCGCGGCCAGCGCCCAGTCCAGCGCGTATTCGTACATGCGCAGCGTCCACGCGAAGCTGCGCTCGAAGGCGCGGCCGATGGGCCCGGGCTTCTTGACGTGCGCGTCGCGGCTGAGCAGCCAGGCGCACATCATGGGCGTGGTGGTCAGCGAGATCACCAGCGAGATCATCACGGCCACCGACAGCGTCACGGCGAACGCGCGGAACATCGGGCCCGCCTGCCCGCCCATCGCGAACAGCGGGATGAACACGGCGACGAGCGAGAGGCTGATCGACAGCACCGTGAAGCCCACCTCGCGCGCGCCCAGCAGCGCCGCCTTGAAGCGGTCCATGCCCGCCTCGATGTGGCGGCTGGTGTTCTCCAGCACGACGATGGCGTCGTCCACCACGAAGCCGGTCGCCACGGTCAGCGACATCAGCGTGATGTTGTTCAGCGAGTACCCCAGCAGGTACATCACCCCGAGCGTACCCAGCAGCGACACGATCGTGGCCACAGCCGGGATCAGCGTCGCACGCCCGCTGCGCAGGAAGGCACTGACCACGAGCACCACCAGCGCGATGGAGATGAGCAGCGTCACCTCTACCTCGAACAGCGCCGCGCGGATGGAGTTGGTGCGGTCGCTCGCCACTTCCAGCTTGATGTCGTGCGGCAGCTGGTCCTCCAGCTCCGGCAGCAGCTTGCGCACGCCGTCCACCGTGTTGATCACGTTGGCGCCCGCCTGCAGCGTGATCAGCACGATCACCGCCGGCTGGCCGTTGAACAGGCCCAGCGTGTTGATGTTCTCCACGCTGTCGGAAATCTCGGCGATGTCGCTCAGGCGCACCGGCGAGCCGTTGCGGTAGGCGACGACGAGGTCGCGGTAGTCCGCGGCCGTCTTGCCGCCCGTCTTCATGCCGGTGGACGTGTAGATCTGCAGCCGGCGGCCCTGGATGTCGATGTCGCCCTTGGGCCGGTTGGCCGCGCCGGACTGTAGCGCGGCGCGCACGTCCTCCATCGAGATGCCGTAGCGGTTGAGCGCGAAGGGGATCAGCTCCACGCGCACCGCGGGCTGCGAGCCGCCGCCCAGCTCGACGTCGCCCACGCCCGGCACCTGGGCCACCTTCTGCTGCACGATATTGGAGACGGCGTCGTAGATCTCGCCCGGCTTGAGCTTCGGCGAGGTGAGCGCGAGGATCATCACCGGCGCGGCTGCCGGGTTGGCCTTGCGGTAGGTCGGGTTGCTGCGCAGCGTGGACGGCAGGTCCACGCGCGACGCGTTGATGGCGGCCTGCACTTCGCGTGCGGCGGCATCGACGTTGCGCTTGAGGTCGAACTGCAGCGTGATGCGCGTGCTCCCCACGCCGCTGCTGGAGGTCACCTCGTTCACGCCGGCGATCGTGGCCAGCCGGCGTTCCAGCGGCGTGGCGACGCTCGTCGCCATCGTCGTCGGGCTCGCGCCGGGCAACTGCGCCTGCACGGAGATGACGGGGAAGTCCACGTTCGGCAGCGAGGCCACCGGCAGCTTGAAGAACGCCGCGATGCCCGCGAGCGCCAGCCATGCCGTGAGCAGCACGGTGCCGACGGGTCTTCGCACGAACGGAGCAGAGAGGTTCATGCGGCACCGTCATTCCCGCGAAGGCGGGAATCCAAGGCTTCCGAACGCTTTGGGTCCCCGCCTGCGCGGGGACGACGGTATCTTTGCCCCAGCCGGTCGAACCACAGGTAAATGACCGGCGTGGTGAACAGCGTGAGCAGCTGGCTCACGATCAGCCCGCCGAAGATCGACAGGCCCAGCGGCCGGCGCAGCTCGGCGCCCTCGCCCCAGCCGAACATCAGCGGGATGGCCGCGAAGAGCGCCGCGAACGTCGTCATGATGATCGGCCGGAAGCGCAGCAGCGCGGCCTGGTGGATGGCCTGCTGCGGGCTCTTGCCCTCGTTGCGCTCGGCGTCGATGGCGAAGTCGATCATCATGATCGCGTTCTTCTTGACGATGCCGATCAGGAGGATGATGCCGATGACGCCGATCACGCCGAGGTCGTTGCCCGTCACCATCAGCGCGAGCAGCGCGCCGACACCGGCCGACGGCAGCGTCGAGAGGATCGTCATCGGGTGCACGTAGCTTTCGTACAGCACACCGAGCACGATGTAGACGCACACCACGGCCGCCAGGATCAGCCACAGCTGGTTGGTCAGCGACGCCTGGTACGCGCCCGCGGCACCGAGGAAGGTCATGCTCACACCGGCGGGCAGCTTCAGGTCTTCGGCGGCGTCCTTGATCGTGTCCACCGCGCGCCCGAGCGAATAGCCGGGCGACGTGTCGAAGCCGACCGTCGCCGCCGGGTACTGCGCCACGTGCGTGATCTGCAGCGGCGCGCGGCGCTCGGTGATGCGCGCTATCGCCGACAGCGGCGTCGGGTCGCCCGACGAGGTGCGCACCTGCACGTTGGTGAGCGACTCGGGCGATGCGTTCTGCTCGGGCCGCGCTTCCAGGATCACCCGATACTGGTTGGTCTCGGTGAAGATCGTGGAGATGATGCGCTGGCCGAAAGCGCTGTACAGCGCCTCGCCGATGGTGGAGGTGCTGATGCCAAGGCGCGAGGCCGTGTCCCGGTCGATGTCGACGTACACCGCGGCGCCGGTCGCGTCCGCATCCGTCGACACATTGCGCACCGCCTTCTCGTTCGAAAGGCGCTGCACCATGCGCCGCGCCCACTCGGCCACCAGCGCCTGGTCGGCACCTTCGAGCGAGAAACGGTATTGCGTGGGGCCGGTCTCGGACTCGATGGTCAGGTCCTGCGTGGGCTGCAAATAGAGGCGCACGCCGGGCACGCGCTGGCCGCGCTGGCGCAGCCGCTCCATGATGTCGTCGACGCTGCCGCGCGCCTCCTTCAGGTTCACGAGCATCCGGCCCGTGTGCAGCATGGTGTTGTTGGCCGCGTCCACGCCGACGAAGCTGGCGATGCTGGTGACGGCCGGGTCTTCCGCCATGAGCCGCGCCACCTCCTGCTGCAGCTCGGCCATGCGCGGGAAGGACACCGACTGCGGCGCCTCCACCCGCACCTGCAGCTGCCCCGTGTTCTGGATCGGGAACAGGCCCTTGGGGATGGCGATGTACAGCAGCACCGTGAGCAGCAGCGTGCCCAGCGCCACCAGCAGCGTCAGGCGCTGGCGCGCCAGCACCCACACGAGCGCGCGGTCGTAGTGGCCGATCACCCAGTCGAAGCCGTCCTGCAGTTTCTTGCCGAAGCCGCGCGGGTGCATCTGCTCGGCCTTGATCCAGCGCGCGGACATCATCGGCACCAGCGTGAGCGACACCACCGCGGAGATGATGATCGTGATCGCGAGCGTCACCGCGAACTCGCGGAAAAGCCGCCCGATGACATCGCCCATGAACAGCAGCGGGATCAGCACCGCGATGAGCGACACCGTCAGCGAGATGATGGTGAACCCGATCTCGGTGGCACCGTTGAGCGCGGCCTGCATCGGCGGCTGGCCCTCCTCGATGTGCCGCGAGATGTTCTCGATCATCACGATGGCATCGTCCACGACGAAACCGGTCGCGATCGTGAGCGCCATCAAGGACAGGTTGTTGAGCGAATAGCCCAGCAGGTACATCGCGCCGCAGGTGCCGATGAGCGAGATCGGCACCGACAGGCTCGCGATCACCGTCGCGCGCGGGCTGTGCAGGAAAGCGAAGATCACCAGCACCACCAGCACCACGGCCAGCACCAGCTCGATCTGCACGTGGTGGACCGAGGCGCGGATGCCCGTGGTGCGGTCGGCCAGCACCTCCACCTTGATCGACTCCGGCAGCCCCGCCGTGAGCTCCGGCAGCCGCTGCTTGATCGCGTCCACGGTGGCGATGACGTTGGCGCCGGGCTGCCGCTGCACGTTCAGCACGATCGCCGGCTGCAGGTTGGCCCAGGCGCCCAGCTTCACGTTCTCCGCGCTTTCGACGACGGTCGCCACTTCGCCCAGCCGCACGGGCGCGCCGCCGCGGTACGTGACCACCAGGTTCTGGTAGTCCTTGGCGGTCATCAGCTGGTCGTTGGAGTTGATCGTGTACGAGCGCGTGGCGCCGTCGATGCTGCCCTTGGCCGCGTTCGCGTTGGCCTGCGAGATCGTCGTGCGCACGTTGTCGAGCGTGAGGCCGATGGCGGCCAGCGCGCGGTTGTCGGCCTGGATGCGCACGGCCGGCCGCTGCCCGCCCGAGAGCGTGACGAGGCCGACGCCGGAGACCTGGCTGATCTTCAACGCAAGGCGCGTGTCGGCGATGTTGCGCACTTCGGTCAGCGGCATCGCGTCGGACGTGAGCGCGAGCGTGAGCACGGGTGCGTCGGCCGGGTTCACCTTCGCGTAGACCGGCGGCGCGGGCAGGTCCGCGGGCAGCAGCGACGCGCCCGCGTTGATCGCGGCCTGCACTTGCTGCTCGGCGACGTCGAGCGCGAGGCCGAGGCTGAATTGCAGCGTGACGATCGACACGCCAGCCGCGCTGGTGGACCCCATGCGCGAGAGGCCCGGCATCTGCCCGAACTGCCGTTCGAGCGGCGCGGTGACGGTCTGCGCCATGACCTCCGGGCTCGCGCCGGGGTACAGCGTCTGCACCTGGATCGTGGGGTAGTCCACCTGCGGCAATGCGGACAGCGGCAGGAAGCGCAAGCCGACGAGGCCCGCCAGCACGATGGCGAGCATCAGCAGCGACGTCGCCACCGGTCGCAGGATGAAGGGGCGCGAGGGAGACATCAGTGCGCGACCGTTTCGCCGCCGGGCCGCCCCAAGGCGAAACAGCCCCCTCGGGGGGCAGCGATCCTCGCGAAGCGGGGAGCGTGGGGGCTCATTGACTCCCGCCCCCGCCTTCACGACGGCGCTGCTGCATCATCTGCCACCGCTCGATGGCTTCGGGGTCGCCGCGGTCGAGCGCGGCCAGGAAGCGCTTGCGGCGCTCGAGTTGCTCGGGGTTGTCCTTCACGGCGTCGAGCATGCGCTGGCGCTGCTCGGGCGTGGGGCCCTTGCTGCCGCCGGCGGCCGCAGCCTGCGCCGGCGGCGGCGCTGCGCTTTCCGCGCGCTGGCGTGCCGGCGCGCTGCCCGCTTGTGCGTTGGGCCGCGCAGGCATCGCGCCTGCCTCGGGTTGCCCGCCCGGCCGCGCGGAAGGTGCACCCGCTTCCGCCTGCCGCTGCATCGCACTCGCACCCGCGAAGGGCGAACCGGCACGCGGGCCGACGCCCATGCCGGGCCCGCCACCCGAGCCGCCCGGACCGGCATCGCCACCGCGACCCCAGCCACCGCCACCCGGCCCTTGCGCCGCCGACGCACCCTGGAACGGCGACGAAGCGCCCGGCGTGGCGCCGCTCGCGCCACCTTGCCGCCTGCGGCCGCCACCGCCACCCCAGCCTTGCCCCGGCGTATCGCCCGGCAGGATCACGCGCGAACCGTCGCGCAGGCGGTCGGCACCCTCGGTGACGACGCGCTCGCCGATCCTCAGCCCGCTCACCAGCTGCACGCGGTCGCCCATGAGCTGGCCGCGCACCACGGGGCGCATCTGTACCGTACGGTCTTGCTGCAGCACGAACACGAACTCGCCCGTGCCGCTCTGGCGCACCGCCGTCACCGGGACCACCACCGCGTCCTTGATCGTGCGCACCTGCAGCTGCACGTTGACGAACTGGCTGGGGAACATCTGCATGCGGGCGTTGTTGAAGCGCGCCTTGGCCTTCACGGTGCCCGTCGTCGTGTCGATCTGGTTGTCGAGCGACGCAAAGACGCCCGTGTCCAGCAGCTCGGTCTTCGTGCGGTCGTACGCCTTGACTTCCATGAAGGCACCGCTGTTGTGCTGCAGCCAGGACGCGTGGTCCTGCGGGATGGAGAACTCCACGTCGATCGGCGTGAGCTCGGTGATCGTGCCGATGCCGTTGGCGTCGCTCGGGCTCACCGTGTTGCCCACGTCCACCGCGCGCAGGCCGATGCGGCCGGAGATGGGCGCGCTGATGCGCGTGTACGAGAGGTTCAGGCGTGCCGTGCCCTCCTGCGCCTTGCTCGACACGACCGTGGCTTCGAGCTGGCCCACCTGCGCCGCCTGCTGGTCCACCTCCTGCCGGGCGATGGAGTCCTGCTGCAGCAGCGTGCGGTAGCGCGTGAGCGTGGTCTTCGCCACCGCGAGCTGCGCCTCGTCGCGCATGCGCTGGCCGATGGCCTGCTGCAGCTGCATCTCGAAGGGCCGCGGGTCGATCTCGGCCAGCAGCTGGCCGCGCTTGACGTTCTGCCCTTCCGTGAAATGGATCTTGACCAGCGGGCCCGAGACCTGCGGCCGCACGCGTGCGGTGGCGCGCGGCACGACGGTGCCCAGCGCCTCCAGGTTCACGGGGATGTCCGCGGCTTGCGCGACCGCGATGCCTACCGTGGTGGCGGTGCGCCCGCCACCGAGGCCGCCGCCGCCCGGCCCGCCGCCACCCATGCGGCCACCACCGCCGCCGCCACCCCCAGGCCCACCCGGCCCGCCCGGTCCACCCGCACCGGCAGTTGCCGGCGTGTCGGGATGCGTCAGCTCCCACACCCACCAGCCGAGGCCGGCGAGCAGGGCGACGGCGATGACGCCGCCGCCCACGAGCGCGCGGCGGCTCAGGCGCCGCGGTTGGGCAGGGTTGGGGGTTTCGAAATACTCGGGCGGGTCGGCCGGTGGTCCCGGCGTTTTTTCTTGCATCGCGATCCTTGCTGGCTGGCTGCGAGTCTCGAGTTGCCCGCTGTTATACCGCGCCAGCCCTCAAGCATGCCCGACCGCGATGTAGCTTGGGTGTCCCGATTGTTAAGGCCTGATGAGCGGCAGAGGCTTGCCCTCGGCCGTCGAAGGCGGCGGCACGTGCAGCAGGCCCGCCAGCGTCGGCGCGATGTCGGCAACTTCGACGCGCATGTCGATGCGCCCCGGCTTCACCCACTTCGGCCCGTACACGAGGATCGGCACGTTGGTGTCGTACGGATGCGGCGAGCCGTGCGTCGCCGCGGAAGAGCTTGCGAACATCCAGTACGGCTTCAGCGAGAACTGCACCTCGCCCGACACGTCCGGGTGCCAGGCCTTGCGCTGCGCGTCGAAGAACCTGTCGCCGCGGCGGCTGCCCGACAGCAGCTCGGCGCGCGTGTACGCGGTGTCGAAGCCGGGCTCCGCGAGCAGCAGCTTGCGCGCCGCGTCGGCCACCGCGTCGAGCGAGAGGTTCTTCTCGGCGATCAGCTTCTTGTTGAGCAGCAGCGTCGCCGACGAATAGTTCATCACGAGGCCCGGCACGCCGAACTGCGTGGCCAGCCCCTGGTTGATGTTGGCCAGCGCGCGGCGGAAGTCGATGCGGCCCGCGTCGCGCCCCTGCTGCTGCGACACTTCCGGCGCCGGCATGAAACCGTGGTCAGCCGTGAGCACCACCATGTAGTTGTCGGGGCCTACCGTCGCATCGAGGTCGCGGAAGAAGGCCTGCAGCATGCGGTCGAGGTGCAGGAAGTGGTCGTGCGACAGGCGCGACTCCGCGCTGTACGCGTGGTTGATGTAGTCGTGGCCCGAGAGGCTCACCGACAGGATGTCCGGCGCGTCGTCGCGGCCGAGCTGCTCGCCGGCGATGGCGGCGCGCGCGAATTCGAGCGACAGCATGTCCTCGAAGGGGCTGGGCAGCAGCCCGGTGTAGTACGCGGGGCCCGGCTTGTCGTCGGACGCGGCGCCCATCATCATCGGCAGCTTCGCGCCCTTGCGGCCGAACCACGGCTGCGCGTCGGGCAGCGAGCGCGCGTAGGCCTCCTCCGCCAGCACCGGCTTCCACTCCTGCTTGAACCAGCGGTCCGCCGGCTTGGCGGCGTTGAACGCATCGACCCAGGCGGGGTGCCTGGGCATGTAGCAGGTGGTGGACGCGAACTGGCCGGTCTCCCCCATGTACATGTACGCCGTGCCGGTCTTGCCCGCGGGCAGGATCGCGCCGCGGTCCTTGCCGGAGATGCCGATCACCTTGCTTTGCGGGCTCACGCGGCGCAGCACGTCGCCCACCGTCTCGACCTTCAGGTTGCGCGGGCTGGTTCCGTCCAGCGGGCGCGTGCGGTTGCCGATGTACTGGCAGGACGTGTCGCCCGTGTTGTAGACGTCGGCGCCGGTGGCCTGGTCCTTCCATTCGTTGCCGATGATGCCGGTGCGGTGCGGGTAGGCGCCCGTGAGCATGGTGGCGTGTCCCGCGGCCGTGACGGTGAACGAGTGCGCGTAGTGCGCGTCGGCAAACCACGCGCCGCGGTCGAGGAAGCGGGCGAACCCGTCGGGCGCGAGCTGGTCGCGGTAGGCCAGCACCTGCCGCTGCGGCAGGCCGTCGACGGCCATGAACACCACCAGCTTCGGCGGCGGCGCGGACGCGCTGGGCGCCATGCCGGCGCAGCCGGCCAGCAGGACGACAAGGGAGGCGGCAAGGAAAGTACAGCGTGCTTGCTTCATGCCCGCGAGCTTAAGGGCAGATGACTCGCCCTCGCAATCCGGGTGCAACCTCAATGCGTGATGGTGACCAGCACGCTGCACGGTGCGTGCTCGATCAGCGCACCGGAGATCGAGCCGCGCCACCAGCGCGCGGCCCAGCTGTCCAGGTGCTTGTGGCCGACGACGATCAGGTTGGCGTCGACCTTCCTCGCGTACTTGGTGATCTCGTCGATGGCCTCGCCCACGACCACTTCACCCTTGGCCGCCCATCCGCGCTCGGACAGGCGCCGAAGCCCGTCTTCCAGCACGGCCTGGTATTTCTTCTTCTCGCGCTCCTCGAGCTCCACGTCGTACACGCCGCCTTCGAGGCCCACGAAGCTCATGGCCGACGGCATGACGGCCACGAGGAAGATTTCGGACTGGCTCCACTGCGCAAGCTCGCCGCAGTCCAGCAGGGCCTTCTGGCCCGCGTCCGAGCCGTCATAGGCGAGGAGGATTCGCTTGTACATGTGCGCTCCCAGGCTTTGTAATGCGCGGAGGATAGCCCCGGGGACGCGGCGCCACAACTGGTTTCTATGGGGTCTTACCCGAAACCCTCGCGGACTCGAAAGTGGCCATGTCCCGCATGATGAGGCACGCGGAGACCAGCAGCGGCCACGCCAACGCAGCCCCGGAACCCTCCCCGAGCCGCAGGCCCAGGTCCAGCAAGGGCTTCGCACCGAGGTGGCGCAGCATCAGTTCGTGCCCGCGCTCGCCGGAGCGGTGCGAGAAGACGCAGCTTGGCAGCACCTTCGGGTCGACGGCGTGCGCCACCAGCACGGCGGAAGTCGAGATGAAGCCATCCACGACCACGACGCGGCGCTCCTGCGCGGCCTGCTGGATCGCGCCGACCATGGCCGCGATCTCGAAGCCGCCATAGGCCGCGAGCACCTGCAGCGGCTCGCTCGCGTGCTTGTGCAGCTCGAGCGCGCGCTGCAGGACGCCGCGCTTGCGCAGCACACCGGCGGCGTCCAGCCCCGTGCCGGGCCCCACGCAGTCGTCCAGCGTGCACCCGGCCAGCGCCGCGCACAGCAGCGATGCCGCCGACGTGTTGCCGATGCCCAGCTCGCCCAGCAGCACGGCGTTGCCGGGCAATGCGCGCACGACTTCGCGCCCATGCTGGATGGCTTGCGCGCACTCGGCGGCCGTCATCGCGGGGCCTTGCGTCGAATCGGCGGTCCCCGGCGTCACCTTGCGCAACACCAGCCCGGGCTGCGGCGCGAAGTCGTGGTCGACGCCGCAGTCGACGACGGTGAGCGCGATGCCATGCTGGCGCGCGAGCACGCTGACCGCGGCGCCGCCCGCGAGGATGTTCTTGACCATCTGCCAGGTCACGTCGCGCGGGTACGCCGAGACGCCGTGCGCGGCGGCCACGCCGTGGTCGCCCGCGAAGACGATCATCTGCGGGTGGTCGAGCGAAGGTTCGTCGGTGCCGAGCGCGACGCCGAGTTGCACCGCGAGGTCTTCGAGGCGGCCGAGCGAGCCGATGGGTTTGGTCTTGGCGTCGAGCCTTTCGCGCAATGTCTGTTCGAGGTTCATGCAATGAGGGCCTGCAGGCGGCCGCGGTCGAAGTGTCGGTCGATGAAATCGGCGAGGCCTTCGAACACGCTGTCAAGCGTAGGTGCGGCGGCACCGAACAGCGCTTGCAGCACGGCCGTGTCCTCGAACATGCCATGCAGGTACACACCCAGCACGCTGCCCGACTGCCACGCCAGCGCCGGGATGAGCTCACGCGCGGGTGCCATCGCCGGGTGCTGCAACGTGCGGCCGTGGTGGATCTCGTAGCCGCTCACGCTGACGTGCGACAGCGCGGCCCATGGTTGGGCGAGCTCCGCGAACCGCGTTGCCGTGCGCTTCACGGTCTTGTCGGGCTCGAAGTGCGTCACCAGCGGCAGCAGCCCGAGCCCGGGCGCATTGCCGTCGATGCCGTGCGTGTCCACCAGCGCCTCGCCCAGCATCTGCAGCCCGCCGCAGATGCCCAGCACGCGGCCGCCGCGTTGCGCGTGCGCGGCGATCGCGCGGTCCAACCCTTGCGCGCGCAGCCACGCGAGGTCGCCCGTCGTGTGCTTGGACCCCGGCAGCACGATCCAGTCGGCACCGGCCAACGCGGCCGGGCTGCGCGCCCACACGAGGCGCACGCCGGGCACGTTCTTCAGCGGCTGGAACTCGTCGAGGTTGCTGATGCGCGGGTATGCGACGACGGCGATCGTGAGCTTCACCTCGCCCGCGGCCGTGCTGCGGTCGTCGAACACGCCGTCTTCTTCCGGCAGGCCGTGATGCCACCACATCGGCAGCGTGGCGACGGTCGGCACGCCGGTGAGTTGCTGCAGTTGCTGCGGGCCGGGCGCGAGCAGCGAGGCATCGCCACGAAAGCGATTCAGCACGAAGCCCTTGAGCAGCTTGCGCTCCTCGTTGTCCAGCAGCGCCCACGTGCCGTAGAGGTGCGCGAAGGCGCCGCCGCGGTCGATGTCCGTGACGAGCAGGCAGCGCGCGCCGGCATGCCGCGCGATGCGCATGTTGACGATGTCGGCGTCCTTGAGGTTGATCTCGGCCGGCGAGCCGGCGCCTTCGATGACGACGACGTCGTTCTCTTCGCGCAGTTCGTCGAGTGCCTTCGCGACAACGGGCCACACCTTCTCGCTGCGCCCGCGCCAGGGCGCATGCGTGAGCTCGTCGCTCACCTGCCCGAGCAGCACCACCTGGCTGTGCGTGTCGCGCTCGGGCTTGAGCAGCAGCGGGTTCATCCGCACCTCCGGTTCCGCGCGCGCAGCCAGTGCCTGGAAGTACTGCGCGCTGCCGATCTCGCCGCCGGCGACAACGCGCGCGTTGTTGCTCATGTTCTGCGCCTTGAACGGCGCCACCTTCAGGCCTTGCCGCGCGTACCAGCGGCACAGCGCCGTGGCCAGCCAGCTCTTGCCGGCGCCGCTGGTGGTGCCCAGAACCATCACGCACTTCGCGCGCATCAAGTCGCTCCCGCCCGTTTGGTGATCAGCCGCATCAAACCGCCCTGCCCCATTGCAGCGCGAGCAGCATCAGCACTGCCCATGCGGCCATGATGACGATACTGCGGCTGCCAAGCGCGACGGCGCGAACCGTGTCGTCGCTGCCGGGCGCCCGGCCGCTGGCATTGAGCGCATAGACGCCCGGCTTGCGCAGCCGCACACCCAGCGCGAGCGCCATCGCCGCCATCGGCCAGCCGCTGTTGGGCGACGGCGTCTGCTTCGCCTCCCTGCGCAAGCGCCACACCGCCACATCGGCCGATGCGATCGCGAGGAGCAAGGCCGTCAGCCGCGCCGGGATCCACGACAGCACGTCGTCGGCACGCGCCGCCCACTTGCCGGCCCATTCCCAATGCACACCCGCGCGGAAGCCGCGGTAGCCCCACATCGCATCGGCCGTGTTCGCGAAGCGGTACACCACCGCGCCGGGCAGCCCCGCCACCACGAACCAGAAGAGCGGCGCCACCACCGAGTCGTTCAGGTTCTCGGCCAGCGACTCGATCGCGCTTTCGCGCACCTGCGATTCATCGAGCTGCATCACCTCGCGGCTCACGATGCGCCCCAGCTGCCTGCGGCCCGCGTCGAGCGATTGCGAAAGCGCCTGTTCCACCTGCATCACCTCGTCGCGAAGCATCTTCCACGACAGCATCGGCTTGAGCATCACGCCCACCAGCGCACCCGCTGCCAACGGATGCAGCGTCATGGCATCCCATTGCAAGCCCCACGCGGCGATACCCACCATCACCGCCCCGCCGTACCACGCGAGCGCTCCCGCCCAGAACGCCGTCCAGTTCGGCGAAGGCTGCGCGCTTCTCGGCGCGATCAAGCCCCCGATCCACCCCAGGTACCTGCCCATCCACGCCACCGGATGCCACCGCAGCCGCGGCTCGCCCCACACGCGGTCCAGCACCAGCGCCACCACGATCGCCCAACAATTGGGGTCAGATTCCAATTTTTTCCCGCACCCCCGCAAAAGAATCGGGGTCAGATTCCAATTTCTCCCTCGGCAACGCAGCCCATTGGCCCGCAACCTGGTGTACGGCGATGCGTGCTTCGAACACCTGTTCCAGCGCGCGATGCGTCTCGGCATCCGAGCACGCACCGTGATGCACGATGCGCCCCTTGTCCACGAGCAGCAGTTCGTCGGCCTGCAGCGCCATCGTGATCTCGTGCAGCACGCTCACCGCCGTACCGCCGCGCGCGACGTGCCGCCGCACGATCGCGAGCCAGTCCGCCTGGTGCGGGGGGTCGAGGTGGCCCAGCGGCTCGTCCATCAGCAGCACGCTCGCCTGCACGGCAAGCGCACGCGCGAGCAGCACGCGCTGGCGCTCCCCGCCGGAGAGCTGCCCCAGCGCGCGGTCGCGCCAGTCCCACGACTGTGTCTCGCGCATCGCCGCTTCCACCGCCGCACGATCCGCCGCACTCGGCGTGCCCAGCCAGTCCTGGTGCGGCAATCGCCCGAGCATCACGACATCGCGCGCGAGCAGGTCCTCGGAACCGGTCTCGCCCTGCCCCAGCCACGCCATCGCCCGCGCGCGCTCCTTGTGCGGCCACTGCGCGATGTCACGGCCGAGCAGCGTCACCTCGCCACGGCAAGGCAGCAGGTGCGCCAGCGCCTTGAGCAGCGTCGTCTTGCCCGCGCCGTTCGGCCCCGCGATCGCGGTCCAGCGGCCCTGTGCGATGTCGACGTCGACACCATGCAGCACCTCCACGCCGCCCAATGCGACACGCAAGCCGCGCGCGGTCAGCGCAGGCGTCATGCGGGCCTCCGATGCATCAACCACAACAGGTACCCACCTCCGAGCACCGCCGTCAGCACGCCCACCGGCAACTCCTGCGGCGCCAGCACCCAACGGGCCAGCACATCGGCCGCCAGCAGCAGCACCCCGCCGGCAAGCGCGGCAAGCGGCAGCAGCCAGCGATGCGTCGGCTTCACCGCGGCCCGCACGAGATGCGGCGCGATCAACCCGATGAACGCGATCAGCCCCACCTGCGCCACCGCGGCCCCGGTTGCCAACGCCATCACCGCGATCAGCACGAAGCGCACCGGGCCGAGCGCAATGCCCAGGCTCGCAGCCGTGGTCTCCCCGAGCGACAGCGCATCCAGCGCGCGGCTGAACACCACCACCGCCCCCAGGCTCACGACGAACAACACACCGAGCAGCGCCACGCTGCTCCACCCGAGGTAGCCGGTCGTGCCGAGCAGGAACGCCTGCATCGCCCGCATGATGTCCGGCACCCAGAACATCACCAGCGCCGCGAACGCGCCGAACACCATCCCGACGATCACGCCGGCGAGGAGCAAGCGCAATGTGTGCTGCACACCTTTCGCGAGCGCCAGCGTGACCATCACGGCAGCCACGGCGCCAACGAAGCCCGCCCCGGTGAGCCCCACGCGAGCCGCCCAGCCCGCAGCAGCCGGTGACGCACCGAACAACACCAGCAGCAACGCGACACCCAAAGCCGCACCCGTTGCACTGCCCAACAAATACGGGTCGGCCAGCGGATTGCGAAACAGCCCCTGTGCCACGGCACCCGCCAGCCCCAGCAACGCCCCCGCCAGCCATGCCCCCAGGCTGCGCGGCAAACGGATCTCCCACAGGATCGCTTGCGTCGTGCCACCGCCCGCCCACAGGTTCTCCCAACCTGTGCTGCCGATCGCCGTGCCCAACGCCAGCAGCAGCACGCTCGCAACCACGAGCGTGACGAACAACGAAAACGGCGAACGCGTCACTTCAGCCTGCCGGTGAGGCACCGCACCATCAGCTGCGCCGCCTCGGGCATGCGCGGGCCGGGGCGCACGAGCACGTCGCCCTGCGCCGGCGTGAACATGCACACGCGGCCGCTGCGAAGTGCATCGATGCGTGCCCAGCCCGGCCGCGACGCGAGCGCCTGCGCGTTGCGGTCGGACACCATGATCACCTGCGGGTCCGCGCGCACCACGAACTCCGGGTTGAGTTTCGGGAAGGGCCCCAACGACCCCGGCACGATGTTCGCCGCACCCACGCGCGCCAGCACTTCGCCGATGAACGACGACTCGCTCGCCGCATACGGCCCGCTGTTCACTTCGAAGTACACCCGCGTGCCGCGCAGCGCGGGCGGCAGCTCGCGGGCCGCGGCGTCCACGCCTTCGTTGATGCGCTTCCAGGCGCTCGCGCCATCGCTCGCGCCCAGCAGTTGCGCGACTTCCGCCAGCACGCGTTGCAGGTCCGAGAGGCTGCGCGGCTCCAGCGATACCACGCGCAGCCCGAGGGACTTCAGGCGCTCCGTGGCGCGCGACGACACCGGCAGCAGCACCAGGTCCGGCTTGAGCGCGACGATGCCTTCGATGTTGGCGTCCTCCAGCCCGCCGAGGTGCGGCAGATTGCGCACCGGCTGGGGCCAGTTGGAGAAATTGTCGACGCCGACCAGCCGCTCGCACGCGCCGAGCTCGCAGACCACTTCCGTCAGCGAAGGCAGCATCGTCACGATGCGCTTCGGCGGCTCGGCCGCATGCGCGACGCCGAACCACATACAAATCCAAAGCAGGAAGCGGATCACGGCTCCCCCTTCAACACCATCGCCAGCCCCGCCGACATCAGCGTCACGCGCTCGCAGGCCGAAGCCGCCGCCTGGTTCAGCGTGCCGAGCGAATCCACGAAGTGCCGCACGTCCCGCCCCATCGGCACCACGCCCAGCCCGATCTCGTTGCTGATCAGCACCAGCGGCCCCGCGCACGAGGCGATGGTGTGCGCCAGGTGCAGCGGCGTCGCCTGCGTCATCGGCTTGTCGACCGCGGGCATCAGCAGCCCGGTCAGCCACAACGTGAGGCAGTCCACCACGATCAGCGTGTCGGCGCGGCTGTGCTCCCCGATCGCGCGCGCCAGCTCGAACGGCTCCTCCACCGTGGACATGCGCGGCACGCGCTCCGCGCGGTCGCGCCGGTGCCGCTCGATGCGCTCGCGCATCTCCTCGTCCCAGGCCTGCGCGGTGGCGATGTACACGGCGCGGTGCACCTCGGACACATCCAGCCACGCAGCCGCGAGGCGCTCGGCGCGCGCGGTCTTGCCGCTCTTCTGGCCCCCGAGCACCAGCTCGCTTTTCACCACGCGCAGCTCAGGCATGGTTTCGGCTCCATTGCACAATGGCGCGATGCAACTGCTCCACGCCATCGGTCAACGCCGCCGGCCCCGGCTGCAGGATGTCCGCCGACTTGATCTCGAACAACTGCGCATCGCGCACGGCGTTCACGGCTTGCCAGCCCCCACGCGCCGCAACCCGCTCCGCACGAAACTTCTTGCCGCACCACGAGCCGAACACGATGTCCGGGTTGCGGCGCACCACTTCGGAAGCGTCCGCAAGGATGCGGTCCTTGCCCAGCGCCTGCACGGCCAGCTCCGGGAACACGTCGTCCCCACCGGCGACCCCCACCAGTTCGCTCACCCAGCGGATGCCGCTGATCAGCGGATCGTCCCATTCCTCGAAGAACACCCGCGGCCGGCGCGGCAACGCGCGCCCCGCGGCCTCGATCTCCGTCAAACGCGACCGCATCTTCTCGAGCAGCACCAACCCCCGATCCGCCGCCCCCACCATCGCCGCCACCTGGTACAGCATGGAAAAGATCTCCTCCACGCTGCGCTGGTTGAAGATGGTGACCTGCACGCCCTTCTTCACGAGCTCGCTCGCGATGTCGGCCTGCAGGTCGGAGAAACCGAACACGCAGTCGGGCTCGAGCTCCAGGATGCGGTCGATCTTCGCCGAGAGGAAGGCGCTCACCTTGGGCTTCTCCTCGCGCGCGCGGCGCGGCCGCACGGTGTAGCCGGAGATGCCGACGATGCGCGCCTCCTCGCCCAGCAGGTACAGCCACTCCGTCGTCTCCTCGGTCAGGCAGACGATGCGGCGCGGGCCCTGCGGGATGGTGAAGGTCATGAGCGACGTCGCTCCGCCGGGCCGCCCCAAGGAGCGACAGCCCCCTCGGGGGGCAGCGATCCTCGCGAAGCGGGGAGCGTGGGGGCCATGTTACTTGGGCTGCCAGCGCAGCGTTGCATAGAACTCGCGACCGGGCTGGTTGTAGCCGTAAGCGGTTTCGTAGCGCTTGTCCGCGAGGTTGTTCAGCTTCAGCTGCACGCTCAGGTCCTTCGCGAACTGCCACGTGGCAAACGCATCGGCCGTCGTGTAGGACCCCATGGCGATGCGGTTGGCCACGTCGTCATAGCGGCTGCCGACGTGCAGCAGCGAGCCACCGAAGCTCCACGCACCGAGGCGGTAGTCCGCCGCCACCGTGTACTGCTCCTTCGCGCGCCGCGGCAGGCGCGCACCGCTTACCTGGTTGCGCGGGTCGAGCGAGTCCGCCGACGCGCTCAGGTTGAGCGCGTCCACCTTGCCCGTGTACGCCAGCGACCAGCCCTCGATGCGCACGCGCGGGATGTTCACCGGCAGCGTGGTGTTCGTCATGAACCCGCGGATGCGGTTGTCGAAGCGCACCAGCTTCACTTCGTGCGCGCCCTGCGTGTACGTCACGCCGAAGTCGCGGTTGCGCCCGCGCTCGGGCTGCAGCGCCGGGTTGCCGAAGCCGGGGAAGTACAGCTGGTTGAACGAGGGCGCGACGAACGACGTGCCATACGACGCATGCACGCGCCAGCTGGGCGTGAAGCGGTAGCCGTAGCCCGCAAACCACGTGTTGGCGTCGCCGAACTGCGAGTTGCGGTCCTGCCGCGCATTGAGCTGCCACGCGTGCCCGCCGGCATTGCCGTTCAGGCCGAGGAAAGCGGAGTTGATCGTGCGGCTCGTCACCGTGTACGCCGTCGTCGCGCTCACGTCCTGCACGCGATGCTCCAGCCCCGCCACCGCCACACCCACCGGCGTGTCGATGTTGTTCTGCCAGGTCCACTGCGTCTGCTCGGTGCGGAAGTTGCCGGGGAAGCTCGCGCGGATGGAGTTGTTGGTGTCGTTGCCCTGCGCGACGCTGAGCTCGCTCTGCCACCCCGGCAGGATGCGGCCCTTCACGCCCACCTGCGCGGCCAGCGAGCGGATCGCGGCCAGCGAATCGACGCCTGCGCCGTCGTCGTAATTGCTGCGGCCGTCGGAAGCGAGCACGGTCGCATCGGCGCGCCAGTTCTCGTTGAACCTGTAGCCGAGCGAGCCGTTCACGGCGGTCTGGCGAAAGCCGTCGCGGTCCGCATTGAAGTTGCCGAAGGGCACGTAGGGCTGCGTCGCGTTGAAGCCCTTTTCCTGCGTGCGCTGCGCGCCGAACGAGTAGGTCCAGCCGCCGCGCCCGCCCGACACGCCGCCGGATGCATCCCAGTGGCTGGTGCTGCCAGCCGTGATGGCGGCGTACGGGTGGAAGCCTTCAACACCCTTGCGCGTGAACACCTGCACCACACCGCCCACGCCATCGCTGCCGTACAGCGCGGAAGCCGGGCCCTTGAGGATCTCGATGCGCTCGATCATCTCCAGCGGGATCGTCTCCCAGTTGGGGATGCCGGCGGTGGCGGAGCCCACGCGCACGCCGTCCACCAGCAGCAGCGTGTGGCGCGGCTCGGCGCCGCGGATGAACACGCCGGATTGCTTGCCGCGCCCGCCGTTGCCGGTCATCTGCAGGCCGGGCGTGCGCGCCAGCAGCTCGGTGAGCGTGCGCGCGGTGCCGGCCTCGATCGCTGCGCGGTCGATCACGGTCACGTCGCTCACCAGCTGGTCGGCGCGCGTCGCCACGCGCGTGGCGGTGACCACGGTTTCGGCGAGGGTCGCCACCTGGGCGAAAGCGGAAGGGGTAAAAGCGGCAGCCAGCGCGAGCGGCAAGGCGGCGCGGCGCATGCGGAGCACAATCGTCATTTGAAGAGAGAGAAGTCACGTCACCCGGGCCGGCTTCCCCGCCGGCGTATGGGCATCACGGCCGCGCCCTGACAGCAGGCGCGGCCACCGTGTTGGCCGGTATCCGGGCTGGCGGAATCGTTCCCATCACCTTCCCAGCTGCGCGCAAGCGCTGGCCAGTGGCTGTTGTCGATGGGTGCGGAACGGCCGCCGTGTCGGGCGACGTTCCTCCGCTTACCGTTGCGGGGGCAGCGCAGGTTGGCCGCGTGCGGCGCCCTGCTTCCCGTTGAACTGCGGCATGCGAACCACACCGCGAGCACCAACGAGCTGGATTTTACGATGCCCAACCTTACAATGAGCCGCATGGCCAGCGCCAACCCCATCGACCCCCTCGTCGAACGTGTCGAGCGGCTGCTCGTGCGCTACGAGGAGCTGCAGCGCACCAACGCGCTGCTGGCCGAGCAGGTGGAGCTGCTCACGCAGGAGCGCGACTCGCTCAAGTCGCGCCTCTCGGCCGCACGCTCGCGCGTCGACGCATTGCTCGAACGCCTCCCCGACCTCCAGAACTGACCTGCATCAATGAAACAGCTGGAAGTCCAGATCATGGGCCAGAGCTACCTGCTCGGCTGCCCCGAGGGCGGCGAGCAGCGCCTGCTCGAAGCCGTGGAGAAGGTGGACACGGCCATGTGCAAGATCCGCGACGCAGGCAAGGTGAAGGCGCGTGACCGCATCGCGGTGCTGGCGGCGCTCAACCTCGCGTTCGATGTGGCCGACAAGGCGGCGCAGCCTCCTATCCAGGGTGCGGCCATCGCGGGTGAGACCACCGCCGCAGGGCTCGACGCGGCCGACAACGTGCGGCTTGCATCGCTCGTCGTGCGGCTCGATCGCGCCCTCGGCGACGACGGACGCCTGCTGTAGTTGAGCTTCGCTTCGGCGTTGTCAACCCCTTTCGTCAATGCGGAAACGACACGCGGTGCGCACCCGCGAGCGCCGCATGCATCTAGAATGCAATCCGTCTGCGGTGCATTTCGGGCTTTATATTTCCTTGAACCAATGCTCTTTGAGCGCGGGCTTGGAACATCGCATGGTAGGCGTGATCGTCTCGCGTCAGACGAACCCAATACCATGTTGACCTCGCCCACCTGAACCCCGGTTCAGGATGCCGGCTCGGAACCCACAGGCAAAAGGCCGGACTCGTTCCGGCCTTTTCTTTTGCTTGAACGCAAGGCGTGCGTGCTGCATAGTTTCCCGTCGAGCTTCGAGGGGCACCCCATGCGGTTTCCGGTCACCGAACACGTCGTCAAGTCGGACGGCCACACCACCTGGTACCTCGCCTGCGGCGCGCCTTCGGCGCCGCTGATCGTCTTCGTGCACGGGTGGCCGGAGCTGTCCATCAGCTGGCGGCATCAGTTGCGGTGCTTCGCGGATCTCGGTTTCCGCGCAGTCGCGCCGGACATGCGCGGCTACGGCGGCTCTACGGTGCACCTGCGGCTCGAGGACTACGCCATGGAGCCGATCGTGGGGGACCTTCTCGCGCTGCTGCGCGCGCTCGGGCGCGAGCAGGCGGTGTGGGTGGGGCACGACTGGGGCGCCCCGGCGGTGTGGAGCCTCGCGCAGCACCACCCTGAACGTGCGTTGGCGGTGGCCAGCCTGTGCGTGCCTTACCAACCCCGCGGCTTCACGGTCGACAACCTGATCCCGACGGTGAATCGCGAGCGCTATCCCCTGGACGAGTACCCGGCGGGGCAGTGGGACTACCAGCTGTTCTACCGGGAGAACTTCGACAAGGCGCGCGCCACGTTCGAAGCCAACCCCCTGAACACGGCCAAGGCACTCTTCCGCAAGGGCAACCCGGACCTGCGCAACACGCCCGCGCGCACGGCGACGGTCCGGCGCGACGGTGGCTGGTTCGGCGGGGCAGCCGAGGCGCCGGACGTGCCTGTCGACCGCGACCTGCTCACCGACGAGGACCTGCACCGCTACGCGAGTTCGCTCGCGCGCAACGGCTTCTTCGGGCCGGGCGCGTGGTACATGAACGGCGACGCCAACGCCGCCTACGCGCGCCGCGCCCGCAACGAAGGCCGCCTCGACATGCCGGTCCTGTTCCTGCATGCCAGCCGCGACTACACCTGCGACACGACCGACGCGCCGCTGCTGGTCGCGCCGATGCGCGAAGCTTGCCGGGACCTGACCGAGGCCACGCTGCCCACCGGCCACTGGATGGCGCAGGAGCGGCCGGAGCTGGTCAACGCCAACCTGGCGCGCTGGCTGGCCGCGAAACTTCCGCAGTACTGGCGCACGTCCTAGCGCCGCGCGAGAAGTGGCTCCCGGCGTGCTGCGACAATGCGCGCCGTGACATTGCAGTTGGTCCTCGAGCTCCTCGCCCTCGGCGTTTGCACCGGTTTCCTCGCCGGGCTTCTCGGCATCGGCGGCGGCATGCTGATGGTGCCCTTCCTCACCATCATCCTCACCGCCAAGGGCTACCCCGCGGAATACACGGTGAAGATGGCGGTGGCGACGTCGCTCGCCACGATCTGCTTCACCTCGATCTCTTCGGTGCGCGCGCATTCGCGCCGCGGCGCGGTGCTGTGGCCGGTGGTCGTGCGGCTTGCGCCGGGAATCCTCGTGGGCTCGATGATCGGGGCGCAGCTGGCGGTGGCCATCCCGGCCAAGGCGCTCGGCATCCTCTTCGCGATCTTCGTGGCGTTCTCGGCGACGCAGATGTTCCTGGACCGCAAGCCCAAGCCCACGCGCACGCTGCCCGGCACCGTGCCGATGTTCCTGATGGGCAACCTCATCGGCGGCCTGTCGGCGCTCGTGGGCGCGGGCGGCGCGTTCGTCTCGGTGCCGTTCATGACGTGGTGCAACGTGAAGATCCATGAGGCCGTGGGCACTTCCTCCGCGCTCGGCTTCCCGCTGGCCTTCGCGGGCACGCTCAGCTACATCTGGGCCGGCCGCGACCTGCCGCAGATGCCGCCGGGCTCGATCGGCTACCTGTACCTGCCGGGGCTCGCGGTCATTTCCATCGCCAGCATGACGCTCGCCCCGCTGGGGGCGCGCACGGCGCACGCCATGGACATCCGGCCGCTGAAAAAGGTGTTCGCGTTCGTGCTGTACGCTCTGGCGGCATACTTCCTTTTCAGATGACCAAGATCGCATTGCTCGGACAACAGGACTTCGGCAAGGCCGTCCTCGAGGCTTTCCTCGCGCGCGGCGACGAAGTGGTGGGGGTTTTCTGCAAGCCGGAGGCGCCGGGCACCAAGCCCGACGCGCTGCGGCAGGCCGCGCAGGACAAGGGCGTGCCGGTGTTCCAGTTCGCCAGCCTGCGCAGCAGCGAGGCCGACGCGAAGATGCGCGAACTCGCGCCCGACCTCGGCGTGATGGCGTACGTGACGCAGTTCGCGCCGCATTCGCTCGTGACCATTCCGCGCCTGGGCACGATCCAGTATCACCCCTCGCTGCTGCCGCGCCATCGCGGGCCGTCTTCCATCAGCTGGCCCATCGTGCTGGGCGAACCGGAGACGGGTATCACCATCTTCCGGCCTACCGACGGCCTGGACGAAGGCCCGGTGATTTTGCAGAAGCGCTGCGCGATCGAGCCGGACGAGACGCTCGGCGAGCTGTACTTCAACAAGCTCTTCCCCCTCGGCGTCGCGGCACTGCTCGAAGCCGCCGACCAGGTGATCGCCGGCACGCACGAGCAGCACCACCAGAACGAATCGCTCGCCACGTACGAGGGCTGGATGCACGAGGAGGAGTCGCGCATCCACTGGCACCAGCACGTGGACCACATCTACAACCTCATCCGCGGCTGCAACCCCGCGCCGGGCGCGTGGACCGAGATTGCGGGCGAGAAGGTGTACCTGTTCGACTGCCACAAGCACGCCGTCGGCACCTTCGGCGCCGTGCGCGGCAAGCCCGGTGAGATCAGCGCGATCACGCCGCATGCGATCTTCTTCAACGCGCATGGCGGGCAGATCGAGGTGCAGCGGCTGCGGGCGGCGAGCGGGAAGAAGATGAATGCGGGGGAGTGGGCGGCGGCGAAAGGGCTGGTAGTCAGCGCGTCGTGAGCAGCCCGTATCGGCTTGCGATACCGGCTGGTGCGTACCTGTCTCCTCCACGTTTTCCAACGTGTTTGTTTTCCGGCGCCGGCCAAACTGGACCCATGTCGAACTTGAGTCCAAACCATGCATGCATCGATTCTCGACTTCCTGCTCGTCGCCGGCGTCACCCTTGTTCCTGTACTCACCGTATCAGCCTGGGGCTGGTACGGCAGTCGACCAGGGTCAAGTAGCGCAAACCTGCGAGTCGTGTGCCTTGGATGGGGACTCGCAGTCTTCACGTCCACAGCCGTTGCGCTGATATCGCGGGGACCGGACTGGCCATCCCTGCTCGTTGGAGTTTTCACCTACGCCATCAGCTTGGCGACCAGCCTTCGGAAACGTGACTTTGACCGCATTCGAGTCGCGGGCTTCTCGGTAGTCGCGCTCGTGCTGCTGTGGCCCACATGGATTTGCATGGCATTGCTGGTCGCCTGCTACTACGGCAACTGCCTGTGATCCCCTCACGCCGCACGCGATCTTCTTCAACGCGCATGGCGGGCAGATCGAGGTGCAGCGGCTGCGGGTGGCGAGCGGGAAGAAGATGCCGGGGAGTGGGCGGCGCAAAAAGGACTCGACGTACTGAAGTAGGCGCCGAGCCGCTATTCATTCAAGCCGGCAGTGCAGCCCGCTTCACGCGAAGCGGCTTGGCCTTCACGGCCTTGCGCGCCTGCCACTCGTCATAGGCAGACTGCTCCGCCAACCACAGGTGGGCGGCGCCACCGTTCTCCTCGCCAAGCCAAGCCTCCAGCCGCAGCGCCATCTCCGGGGAGATCGCGGCACGCCCATTCAGCACCCGAGACAGCGCCACGCGAGTCACGCCAAGTTGCGCCGCCGCTTCGGTGACACTCAGGCCCAGCGCCGGCAGGACATCGTCACGCAACGTCAGGCCGGGATGTGGGGGGTTGTGCATGCGTGCCATCACGGTACTCCTTCAGTGATAGTCCTGGTAATCCACGAGAACGGCGTCGCCATCCTCGAACGCGAAGGTCATGCGCCAGTTCTCGCTGACCCACACCGCCCAGTGGCCAGCAAGACTACCCTTCAGCGGATGCAGCTTCCACCCGGGCAGATTCATGTCCTGGGCCACACGGGCGACATTAAGGCGCCTGAGTTGGCCACCAAGGCGCGCCGCGTGCGCGGCCTGAATGCCGGCCTTGGACCCCGTTTCGAAAAACGCCTGCAAGCCCTTGTGCCGGAACGCCCTGATCCATAGCGCGAATTGTATAGCGTCGAGTTACGCTTCTCAACCATCAGGCTGCCAGAGAGATCCAGGGGTCAGGAAGCGGGATCAAGTGAGGGACGCAGGCGAATTAAGGGCGCTTCGCGAGACTAAGGTCTGGTGCGATCGCCCGCAGCGGCCGATAGGCTTTGCGCTTTTCAACGGCCACTCCTCATGCGCGCAGCTCTCCGCCACTTTCTCCTTCTTCTCGCCTGTTCTGCGCTGAGCGGGCCGGCTTCGTTCGCATTTGCCGGGGAGCCGAGGACGCCCCACCAGGTCATTGCCGACCTTCGGCAGCAAATGTATTTGATAGGTGACACCACCGGCAGCCTCGAGGAGTTCGTCCAGGCCGAACAACAGGCGGGTCGCGCCATTCGGGACACGATCAACGCCGGCGGCGCGGCGCGCCTCGTCGAAAAGAACCGCGAGGGGCAGACCCCTTTGATGGCAGCGGCATTCATGGGCTATTCGCGGGTCATCGACGAGTTGCTGAAGTCCGCTGAAGTTCGCAAGTCGATCGACGACGCCGGTCCGCGAGGCTTGACCGCCTGGTTGTACACGAGCATGGCGCCGCGGCAGGCGATGTGGGTTTGCAACCCGAAGTTGGTCGAGTCCCCATCCAGCCTCGTGCCGCTGCTTGCAACGCAGTATTACTACCGCCTGTCCGTCGAGAACCCGTATCGCAAATCCAGGCTCCTGCTGGAGCAGGCCGGCGCAAGACCCGACCCGGACCGGGCAAGGCAAATCTGGCACGACCTCTGCATCGTTCACGACGGCCTCGCGCGCGCCAGGATCCAGGGGGCTCGGGACACACTCGACGCGGTCCTGGCCGAGGGCGCCGAATCGCTGACCCGCTACATCGCGGAGCAGCACTCACGCATCAAGGCGGCCGGAATCACGGAGTCCGACATCGGCAGCTACACGATAGTCGACAAGAAAGGGGGACCTGGCGGCATCGAAGTCACTCTTCACAGGACGGATGGTAAGTGGGTCATGGTCGAAAACGACAAAGGCGCGACCGACTTCAGGACCTCGAGCAACAAGGAGCTGCTCGAACTGGTCCATTCGTTTCCGGGCGACATTCCACTGCTATTCGAAATTGCGTGCATCCAGAATGCGGGACAGGCGTTCTGCAGGCTCAATAAGAAGGACGACCCGACGAAGGTGGGGTATGCACTTGTTCGCCTCGCGACGGGCGAGCCCATCGCGCAGTCCCTGCGCCGGCTCACGCCGCCTGCGAAGAGTGCGTCGAGCCTTGATGCCCTACGGTAGGAGCGCTATGGCACCGAGCCTGATCACCACGATTGCGCGCAGGGGAACCTATGCGCTCTTGGCCACGCTCGCGCACTCGGCCTGTGCCACGGAGGCCATACGGCCCGATGAGCCGATGGGCCGCCTCGCCAAAGTGCTGCGCGTACAGGAACAAATAGACAAGCTCGTCGAAAGGGCGCTCGCCGACACGATGCGGCACAAGCCCCTGCTGGTCGCACGTACGCTCGACTGCTTTACGGAGAAGAACCTGGAGGCTTCGATGCTCCGCGATTGGATCCGTATTCATGAGCAGCATTTGAAATCAATCGATGCCGGCGCTGTCGCGGACTTCCTGGAGAGCCCGAGCGGATCGAAGTTCAATCTGGCCGTCCGCGCATGCGGTTTGCCCGGCGCCCCGTCAGGTTGCAAGGCAGCGGACTCGCTCGCTGCTGCGGACCTCAAAGCGCTGCTTGACTTCTTGAAGACACCGACCGCCGAGGCCCTCAACCGGATCATGCCTGTGGCGCGGGCGGAGTGGGAGAAGTCTGCGAGTGAGCTTGTCGTGGGAAGTGCTCGAGCTTGCGCCCAACGCGAGATGAGCGCGCTCAGGAACGAAAACCTTCTTCAGAAATTGCCAGCCGGCTACAAGGTCGGTTATCGAGCGAGAAACGACCATGTCGTGACCGGGGAGGTGATTCCGGTCGCCGAGAGCATCGATAGCTGGTCCCGGAAGGTCAGCACACAATACTTCCTCGGACCGAATCCCCCGACCCTTGAAGGTTTCCGTTCCGACATGCAGCGGCAGTGGCTGGCCGCCTGCGAGAAGGCCGAGTCCGCGTCCATCATGGAAGGTGAGGACAACGGTTACCCCTTCGCCATGTGGATGCTGTCCTGCGCGCGAAGCGAGGCGGCCGGAAAACCGGAATACAAATGGATCAAGGCGGTCAAGGGAAATGACGGGCTCTACGTCGTTCAAAAGACTTTCAGGTTCAAGCCGGACGCAAGGCAGGTCGCTCGATGGACGCAGTACCTGCGCAGCACCATGGTGTGCGACACAAGGATCGCAGCAAGACCCTGCACGTCCGTGGAGGGCGTCGAACCACCCCGCCAGGTTGACGCGAAGCAGCGCCCTGAGGGCGAACTGACCGACTACGACATTGGCACCTACGCGCTTGCCGACGCCAACGATGAGCTTGGCAAGATCCATTTGTCCAGATCGAGCGGCAAATGGATCCTGGAAGGAATGGGAAAGCAACCCGACGCGAAATGGAACGACCTCGGTTGCGAGGCAGGTTGTGAATACACGGCCTCCACGAGCAGCGAGGAGGCGACGTACCTCACCGCACTCGCGGCGCTGTTTCCAGTGCAACACGCTATTGCGTGCGTTCAGAACATTGAGCGCGCCTTCTGCAGGCTGACCAGCAAAGTGGACTCTTCATTGAAGTACGCGCTTCTTCGGCAGAGCGTCTTCGGGTGGATCCCTGACCCCTTGCTACGCGTTACCACGCCCTATTTGCCGGGTCCGGCAGCAGACGGGTGGAAGAAGCCCCACCAGATCATTACGGAGCTTCGCCTGCGGATGATTTCAATCGGCGCCAGCCGCGTTCGTGAACGCCAGATCCTGGCTTTCATTGCCGCGGGAAAGATGGCCGCCGACGAGATTGGGGACTACGCCAGCAATGGCGACCGGGCGGGGCTCGTGGAAAGGAACAGCATGGGACAGACGCCGTTGATGGCAGCGGCGTTCATGGGCTTCTCCGGGCTTGTCGAGGAGTTGCTGAAGTCGCCAGGAGTGCGCGAGTCAATCGATGAGATCAATCCGCAGGGCATGACGGCTTGGCTGTACGCAAACACGGCTTCATGGCAAGCCATGTGGGTTTGCAGGCCGGCGGTGTTGAACGAGGCCGCGGCTCGAAAGCAATTGCTTGCCGCCCAGTACTACTACCTTGGCCCGCCGGAGAGTCCTTATCTGAGAACCAGGAGGCTGCTTGAACAGGCAGGGGCAAGAACCTCTGCGGACCAGGCAAAGAGACTATGGCAGGAGACCTGCAGGACGCAGCAGGAGCAGACGCGAGCCAACGTCCAGGGGTCACGAGACATTCTCGAAGCCGTGATAGCCGAAGCTCCTGAAGCGCTGAAGCGTTTCGATATTGAGCAAAAGAAGAGGCACTCTGTCTACAGCTATTACCGGATTACAGACGGTGCCATCGACATGTGCAAACGCATCGCTCCAGGGCAGGCGGAACAAGTGGAAGCTGCGGTTGGCAGACTTCGGCAGGCTCACCCGGAGCTGATGATGCTGGTGCAGCACTCACCATTCATTGAGTACGCGAAACGCCAGAATACAGCCGATGTCCAGGAGATGGTTTCTCAGGTTCGCGAGAACCCCTCCCTTGGCCGCTGCGACGAAATCATCGAGCTTCTGCGCGCGTTCGCCGAGCTCCCGGCCGCCGATCTCGCCAAAGAGATCGAGGAACTCAGGAAGTAGTGCTCGGCATTTCGACCCGCTTCACGCGCAGCGGCTTTGCCTTGAGCGCCTTGCGCGCCTGCCACTCGTCATAGGCGGACTGCTCCGCCAGCCACAGGTGCGCGGCTCCTCCGTTTTCCTCGCCGAGCCACGCTTCCAGCCGCAGCGCCATCTCGGGCGAGATTGCGGCACGTCCGTTCAACACCCGCGACAGAGCCACGCGGGTCACTCCGAGTTGCGCCGCCGCTTCAGTGACGCTCAGGCCGAGCGCCGGCAGGACATCGTCGCGCAGCGTCAGGCCGGGATGTGGGGGGTTATGCATGCGTGCCATCACGGTACTCCTTCAGTGATAGTCCTGATATTCCACGAGAACGGCGTCGCCATTTTCGAACGCGAAAGTCATGCGCCAGCTTCCGCTGACCCACACGGCCCAATGGCCTGCAAGCCCGCCCGTGAGCGGGTGCAGCTTCCACCCCGGCACGTTCATGTGCAGCGGTGCGCGAGCCATGTTCAGGCGCCCGAGCTGCGCGCCAAGACGACGACTTGATCATACCCCAAATTGTATAGCGTCGCGTTACGCTGCTCGGGACTTCTACGTCGTGCCGCGACAAAGGTCTCGCTTCAAGGATTTTTGTCGGTGCGCCCATATGATCCGCTGCATGAGCCTGCCCGAACCCAGCTTGCAATTGGACGCGATCACCCACGTTCCTGCTCCGTTTGCGCGCTGCGTGCCAGCCCGTTCGCCGTTCGTGCGCTGGGGTCTCATCACACTGGTCGCCTCAACTGCATTGTTTTGCGCATCGAGTATCCCCGGCGAATCTTCTCCATATGTCGGGCTTCGGGTCCCGCCCATACCTGCAGATCACGAAGACCTTGGCGGTTCCATGCTAAGGATCCAGGCCGACAGCGAATATGCTATTGCCGAGGTGAGCTCGCCAAGAGGACGCATGTGGTGGTTGCAGAAGCTGATCTCGCGCGACCGGGCGGGAAAACCCAGTTGGGAGGTCGTGGCCGTCATGCCGGAGCCGGACATACCGAGGGGCCATGTTGTTGCGATGGCCGGCTTGTGCGAAAGGGGAGGTGTTGAGGCCCCTGAAGTCATTGCAGTCGTGAAGGGAGAACAGAAGGCGCGGTTGCGCAAGATCCATCGGGCGTGGTTCGTGAACGTTCAAACCCACAAGTTCGAACCGTATCCGACCCATGGCTTGACCTGTATCAATGAAGGATTCGGCGCCTGATCTTCGGCAGGCTCTCCTATGCCGCTCACCCTCTCGCATGCCGCGGCTGTCATGCCAATCCGCCAGGCAGCGGCACGCCAAGGGCTTCCATTCCTGGGCTTGGTTCTCGGAAGCTTTTCTCCTGATTTTGCGTACTACGTTGGACGGTTTGACATCGCGACGGCAGCGCACTCGACCCTCGGTTCTTTGCTGATTTGCGTCCCGATTTGCACACTGCTTGCCTCTATCTTGTGCAGGTGGCACGTCCAACTCGCGTCGCCTCTGCCACAACCCCACCGTCGCGCAGTGCAGGCGCTGCGAGTGCCGGAATTGAATTCCGTCCGTGGCCTCTTCGCGTTGGCGGCGGCCATTTTTATCGGGGCGCTCACCCATGTGGCGTGGGATTCGTTTACGCATGCTTCCGGTGAAGCCGTGAAGGCGCTTCCGGTGCTCCGGCTTGAACTGGGACAGATTCGAGGCAGGACGATTTACTTGTACGGCGTTCTCCAACATCTCAGCAGCGTCGCTGGGTTGTTGGCTGTGGTGCTGGGCTATCGGGGATGGATTCGCCGGAAACAGTTTCCCGTCGGCGAGCGAGAGCGCCTGCGATGGGCGCTGCTGTGGACGTCCGCACTAGCCGCGATGGCGTTTGGCGTGGCGTTCACCTTCGCACGTGGAGGAGCCTCTTTTTCCGCAATGTTCGTGCAGAGCATCTTCGCCGCCACGGCCGGGTTCGCGATTGCCTACGCTGCACTTGTCATTTACTGGATGCATCGGGATCGGTTCTAACGAACCGATGCAAGAAACTATTTGCGCGTGTGCTTCGACACCGATGATGAAATTTCGAATGTCCATCACCGGCAAAGTTGGGCCCCGCTAGCCGGAATGGCGTCTAGCGGGCCGCGGCGCCGCCGAAAGCGCGCGTTCGATTTGTGACGCACCCTCCTCCACCAGGAACAGCTTGAACGCCTGCGCCACCGGCGGCAGCCGCTTGGTGCGCCGGTGCACCACGTACCAGTTCAGCATCAGCGGAAAACCCAGCACGTCCAGCACCACGAGGCTGCGTGACTTCAGCTCGCGGCTGATCGTGTGCGCGGAGAGGAAGCCGACGCCCATGCCCGCGGCAACGGCCTGCTTGATCGTCTCGGTGCTCTTGATCTCCATCGCGATGTTGACGTCGTCGATGCGCTCGCCGAACGCCTCCACCATCGAATGCCACGTGTCGGACCCCTTCTCGCGCACGATGAAGGGCTCCTTCGCGATGCGCGCGACGGGGATGCGCTTGCGCGACGCGAGCGGATGCGACGGTGGGGCGACGATCACATAAGGGTGCGGCGCGAATGGTTCGGCGACAGTGTCGGTCGAATCGGCATCGGGCGGCCGCACCATGATCCCGAGGTCGGTGAGGTTGCCGGCCAGCTGCGCGAGCAGTTCCTCGCGGTTGCACACGCCGAAGTTGAGCGTGACACCTTCATGCCGCTGCGCGAACTCCACCAGCAGGCTCGGGAAGAAGTAGTCGCCGGCACTGATCACCGCCACGTTCAGCCGCCCGCCCGACACGCCCTTGTACGCCGCGAGCGCCTCCTCGGCCTCCTTGAACTTCTGGATGATCTCGCGGCTGGACACGAGCATCTGCGCGCCCGCCGGCGTGAGGTGCACCTTCTTGCCCAGCTGCTCGTACAGGGGCAACCCCACGTGCTCCTGCAGCTTGCGCACCTGCGTGCTCACCGCGGGCTGCGTGAGGTGCAGCTCCTCGGCCGCGCGCGAGAAGCTCAGGTGCCGCGCCACGGCCTCGAACACCTTCAGCTGCCGGAGCGTCGCGTTCCTCATGCAAAGTGACTATAAGCGTTCATGGATGGAAACGATCAAATACTTTCACTGTCATTGATCGTCCAGGCGACCTAGAGTCTGCGCAAAAGGAGCCCCACCATGACCGCTACTCAACAGCTCGCGCTGGAAGAACTCGGCCTCGACTGGCACTGGGATGCAAGTGAGCCCGTCCGGCAATACATCGAACGTGAACATCCGCACCTGCTGCGTGCCTACGACGCCGATTTCCTGGTGAAGGCGATCGAAACGCTGGGCACGCGTTTCGTTTCGACACAGATTCCTCCCCTCGGTACAAACCCGCGTTCTTGACCGCAGTCAAGAGCGCGCGCGGCGCGTTGGAGTGAGCATCGCATGTGCACAGGCCCGGGCACAGGGCCGGCACGAACACAACAGCAGGAGACAAAAGCGATGCATCCTCGTAGTTCACGTTTCCCCCGCCTGGCGACCGCGCTCGCCCTTGCCGTTTCAGGCCTCTTCGCGCCGCTCGCGCAGGCGGCGTGGGAGCCCACCAAGCCCGTCGAATTCGTCGTGCCCGCGGGCACCGGCGGCGGCGCCGACCAGATGGCGCGGCTGATCCAGGGCGTGGTGGTGAAGCACAACCTGATGAAGCAGCCCATGGTCGTCGTCAACAAGTCGGGCGGCGCGGGCGCGGAAGGCTTCCTCGACATCAAGGGCGCCAAGGGCGACCCGCACAAGATCGTCGTCACGCTGTCCAACCTGTTCACGACGCCGCTGGCAACCGGCGTGCCTTTCAACTGGCGGGACATGACGCCCGTGTCGATGATGGCCCTGGACAACTTCGTGCTGTGGGTCAACGCGGACACGCCGTACAAGACCGCGAAGGAATACCTCGACGCCGTGAAAGCGGCCGGCCCCAACAAGATGAAGATGGGCGGCACCGGCTCCAAGCAGGAAGACCAGATCCTCACCGTCGGCATCGAGAAGGCCACCGGCACCAAGTTCATCTACATCCCGTTCAAGGGCGGCGGCGAGGTGGCCGTGCAGCTGGTGGGCAAGCACGTGGACTCCACGGTCAACAACCCGATCGAAGCGGTGGCGCAGTGGCGCGCCAAGCAGCTCAAGGCGCTGTGCGTGTTCGACGACAAGCGCATGCCCTACCCCGCCAAGATCACCGACACGCAGTCATGGCAGGACGTGCCCACCTGCAAGGAGTCGGGCGTGCCGACGACCTACACCATGCTGCGGGGCATCTTCATGGCGCCGGGCGTCACGAAGGAGCAGACGCAGTTCTACGTGGACCTGCTCAAGAAAGTCCGCGCCACGCCGGAGTGGAAGGACTACATGGAGAAAGGCGCGTTCAACCAGACCTACATGGACGGCGACGCGTACTTCCAGTGGCTGGGCAAGGCGGAGCAGATGCACCGCGAGCTGATGAAGGACGCCGGCTTCCTGGCGAAGTAAGCAGATGGACGCGACGCAACAAGGCGGCGAGGAGCCGCGCGGCATCGGCACCCACACCGTCGAGCTCGTCGTGGCCGCCCTGGTGGCGGCCTTCGGCCTGACGGTGCTCATCGGCAGCTGGAACCTCGGCTCAAAGTGGACCAGCGACGGGCCCGGGCCGGGCTACTTCCCGTTCTACATCGGGCTGATCCTCACCGTCTCGGGCGCGGGCATCTTCCTGCAGGCGCTGCGCAGGCGCCGCACCGACGTCTTCGTCGACAACGAGCAGCTCAAGCAGGTGCTGACGGTGCTGGTGCCCGCGGCGCTGTACATCGGCGCGGTGCAGGTGTTCGGCGTCTACATCGCGTCGGCCGTGTACATCGCGGTCTTCATGGCGGTGCTCGGCAAGTTCGCGTGGCCCAAGAGCATCGTCGCGGCGGTGATCATCATGGGCCTGTTCTTCATGATGTTCGAGGTCTGGTTCAAGGTGCCGCTCTTCAAGGGCGCGGTCAACCTGCTCTCGTTCACGGGGTATTGAGGGCCATGGAAGAACTCAACGCACTGTTCCACGGCTTCCAGGTCGTCCTGTCGCCCACCAACATCGGCCTGATGCTGGTGGGCATCGTGCTCGGCGTACTCATCGGCGTATTGCCGGGGCTCGGCGGCGCCAACGGCGTGGCCATCCTGCTGCCGCTGACCTTCAGCATGTCGCCCACGTCGGCGATCATCATGCTGTCGTGCATCTACTGGGGCGCGCTGTTCGGCGGGGCGATCACGTCGATCCTGTTCAACATACCGGGCGAGCCCTGGTCGGTGGCGACCACGTTCGACGGCTACCCGATGGCACAGCAGGGGCAGGCGGGCCGCGCGCTCACGGCGGCGTTCACGTCGTCTTTCGTCGGCGCCTTCGTCGCGGTGGTGATGATCACCTTCCTCGCGCCGCTGGTCGCGAAGTTCGCGCTGAAGTTCGGGCCGCCGGAGTTCTTCGCGGTCTACCTGCTCACCTTCTGCAGTTTCGTGGGCATGGGCAAGGGGTCGCCGTTCAAGATCCTCGCTTCGATGGCCATAGGCTTCGCGCTGGCGGCCGTGGGCATGGACACCGTGACCGGCCAATTGCGCCTCACCTTCGGCATCCCGGATTTGATGCGCGGCTTCGATTTCCTGATCGCGGTCATCGGCCTTTTCGGCATCGGCGAGATCCTGCTGTCGATGGAGGAAGGCCTGGCCTTCAGCGGCAAGAGCGCCAAGCTGAACACGAAGGTGGTGTGGGAGACCTGGAAGGAGTTGCCGCGCTACTGGGTGACGTCCCTGCGCAGCTCGCTGGTCGGCATCTGGATGGGCATCACGCCCGGTGGCGCGACGCCTGCGTCGTTCATGTCGTACGGCCTGGCGAAGAAAATGTCCCGCGACGGCGCGAAGTTCGGCACTGGCCAGATCGAGGGCGTGGTCGCGCCCGAGACGGCGGCCCACGCGGCCGGCACGAGCGCGCTGCTGCCCATGCTGGCCCTGGGCATCCCCGGCTCGCCCACGGCGGCCGTGCTGCTGGGTGGCCTGCTGATCTGGGGCCTGCAGCCCGGCCCGCTGCTCTTCGTGGAGCAGAAGGACTTCGTGTGGGGCCTCATCGCCTCCATGTACCTGGGCAACATCGCCGGCCTGCTGGTGGTGCTGACGACCGTGCCGCTCTTCGCCGCGATCCTGCGCGTGCCCTTCGCGATCATCGCGCCGGTGATCATCGTCATCTGCGTGATCGGCGCATACACCGTGCACAACGCGATGCTCGACGTGTGGTTCATGCTCGGCTTCGGCGTCATCGGCTACATCTTCAAGAAGCTCGATTACCCGCTGGCGCCGCTGGTGCTGGCGCTGGTGCTGGGCGACAAGGCCGAGGACTCGTTCCGCCAGGCCATGCTCGTGTCGCAGGGCGACCTGGGCATCATGTGGTCCAACATGCTGGTGGGCTCCATCACCACGCTGGCGCTGGTGCTGCTGTTCTGGCCGCTGCTGTCGAAGCTGGTGCAGAAGCTGCGCAAGCCCAAGCCGGTGGAATTCGCGCAAGAGCAACCGGTGGACTGACATGCCGGTCATCGCCCTCACCCAGGAAATGGGCTCGCTGGCCAAGGACGTGGCCGTACGGCTGGGGGAGACCGCCGGCCTCGCGGTGACGCGACACGAAGTCGTCGAGAACGTGGCCGAGCGCATGCAGGTGCCCACGAGCCTGATCAACCGCCTGCGTGGCGGCAAGGCCGGCCTCGTGGAGCGCCTCTCCACCGACGCGAAGAGCGTGGCCGTCTACACGGCCGAGGAAGTGTTCTCGCAGGCGCAGCGCGGCAACGTGGTGCTGCGCGGCTGGGGTGCGACACTCCTGCTGCGGCCGGTGTCGCATGTGGTGAGCGTGCGCATCACGCGCTCCTTCGCCAACCGCGTGGCGTGGCTGATGGAGAACCTCGGCACCGAAGACCGTGCGGCGGCGGAAGCGGAAGTGCGCCGAAGCGACGAGGCGCACGCCAGCCGCATGCGCGCGCAGTTCGGCGTGAACTGGGGCGACCCGGTGCTCTACGACCTGGTCATCAACATGGATCGCATCACGGTGGACAGCGCGGTGGCGCAGATCCTTGCGCTGGCGGCGCGGCCCGAGTTCCAGGAGACGGACGCCTCGCGTGCGCGCCTGGAGGCGCTGGCACTGAACGCGCGCGTGCGCGCCGCGCTGAAGGCCAACGAATCGACGGCCAGCACCAATGTCGACATCGATTCCGAAGGCGGCAAGGTGACGCTTTCGGGCATGGTGGTGAACGACCAGGAACTGGCCGAGGTCGCCCGCGTGGCGGGCGTCGTGGCCGGGACGGGGAATGTGGACAACCAGCTGCGAGTGATGTCGATCTCGCGCCGGTTCACCTACAGCAAAACCTAGATCTTCCCGCGCTGCTTCAGCCGCGAAAGCGTTTCGGCGGAAAGGTTGAGGTAAGTTGCCAGTTCCTTTTTAGGGATGCGTTCGAACAGCTCGGCGTGCTTGCGCATGAAGCGCTTGAACCGCCCCGGCGCATCGAGGAGGTGCAGCGTGATCGTGTGCCCCATGATCTCGCTCATGTGGTGCATCACCTCGTACTCGAAAGTTTGTTTCAGCCCCGGGTGCCGTTCGATGAATGCCACCCAGTCGCGCAGCGGTAATTTGGCCACTCGCGCCTTGGTGACGCAGACGATGCTGTAGGGCGCCGGCGTGCCCAGCCGCCACGCCGCATAGCTGGTTTCCATCTCGCCTTCGTGGGCAAAGCGCAGGATCATCTCCTTGGCCTCCTGGTTGGAAACCACGCGCTTCAAGATGCCGTCGAGGATGAAGTACTGCTCCATCTCGTGCACGCCCTGCTGCAGCAACCCCTCCCCTTTCTGGCAATCCACCACGACGAGGAGCGGCTCCAGCTCTGCCATTTGGGCCGCGGTCATGCCCTTGAGCACCACGTTGTGCGCCAGTTGCACGCGGATGACGTTGCGCTCGGGATGCTGTTCGATGGAGGACACGGCTTAAAGGGAAATTTTCAAAAATTGACTGCGGTCAAGAGCTTTCCGAAAGGGCGATTCCTATCATAGCCCCGACCCTCGGAGAACCCTTGACATGACGAACGAAGTCCAAGCCGCCGCCGAAACCACCGATGGCTTCCACCTGGTGATCGAAGCGCTGAAGTTGAACGGCATCGACACCATCTACGCCCTCCCCGGCATCCCCATCACGGACTTCCTGCGCATGGCGCAGGCCGAAGGCATGAAGGTGATCTCGTTCCGCCATGAGCAGCACGCGGGCAACGCCGCCGCCGCGCACGGCTTCCTCACCGGCAAGCCCGGCATCTGCTTCACGGTGTCGGCGCCCGGTTTCCTGAACGGCCTGACGGCGCTGGCCAACGCCAACACCAACTGCTTCCCGATGATCCTGGTCTCCGGCTCCAGCGAGCGCGAGATCGTCGACCTGCAGCAGGGCGACTACGAGGAGATGGACCAGCTGGCCATCGCCAAGCCGCTGTGCAAGGCGGCTTTCCGCGTGCTGCATGCCGAGGACATCGGCGTGGGCATCGCGCGCGCCATCCGCTCCGCCGTGTCCGGCCGCCCCGGCGGCGTGTACCTCGACCTGCCGGCCAAGCTGTTCGCGCAGACGCTGCCGAAGGACGTAGGCAGGAAGTCGCTGATCGAAGTCGTCGACCCGGCGCCGAAGCAGATCCCCGCGCCGGACGCGGTGTCCCGCGCCATCGACCTGCTCAAGTCCGCGAAGAAGCCGCTGGTGATCCTCGGCAAGGGCGCCGCCTATGCGCGTGCCGACGCCGAGATCAGGAAGTTCATCGAAACCACCGGCGTGCCCTACCTGCCGATGTCGATGGCCAAGGGCCTGCTGCCCGACACGCACCCGCAGTGCGCGTCCGCTGCGCGGTCGTACGTGCTGGCCGAAGCCGACGTCGTGATGCTGGTCGGCGCGCGCCTGAACTGGCTGCTGTCGCACGCCAAGGGCAAGACCTGGGGCGCCGCGTCGTCCAAGGAAACGTCGAAGGCGAAGTTCATCCAGGTCGACATCTCGCCGACCGAGGCGGACAGCAACGTCGCCACGGCCGCGCCCGTGATCGGCGACATCGGCTCGTGCATCTGCGCGATGAACGCGGCCATCGGCAGCAGCTGGCAGAAGCCGCCGTCCGACTGGACCGGCGCCATCGCGGACAGGAAGGACAAGAACCTGTCCAAGATGGCCGAGAACATGGCCAAGGACACGAACCCGATGACCTTCCAGACGGCGCTGTCGGTCATCAAGGACAAGATCAAGGAGCGGCCCGACGCCATCCTCGTCAACGAGGGCGCGAACACGCTGGACTTCTGCCGCTCCATCGTCGACATGTACGAGCCGCGCAAGCGCATCGACGTGGGCACGTGGGGCATCATGGGCATCGGGATGGGCTACTCCGTTGCGGCCGCGGTCGCGACCGGCAAGCCCGTCATCGCCGTGTGCGGCGACAGCGCCTTCGGCTTCTCCGGCATGGAAGTGGAGACGGTGTGCCGCTACAACCTGCCCGTGTGCGTGGTGGTGTTCAACAACAACGGCATCTACAAGGGCACGGACACCAACCCGCGCGGCACGGAAGTGGCGCCCACGGTGTTCGTCAAGGACGCGAAATACGAGCTGATGATGCAGGCCTTCGGCGGCGTGGGCGTGCGCGCCGCGTCGCGTGCGGAGCTGCGTGCGGCGATCGATGAGGCGGTTTCTTCGGGCAAACCGACCCTCATCAACGCGATCATCGACGAGACGGCGGGCACGGAAAGCGGGCGCATCACCAGCCTGAACCCGGCCATGGCCAGGAAGAAATAACTTTTGGAGAAAGAGCACATGGGCAAGGCACTCGACGGCATCAAGATCCTCGACTTCACGCACGTGCAGTCGGGCCCCACCTGCACGCAGCTGCTCGGCTGGTTCGGCGCGGACGTCATCAAGGTGGAGAAGGCGGGCGAAGGCGACGCCACGCGCGGGCAGCTGCGCGACATCGACGGCGTGGACAGCCTCTACTTCACGATGCTGAACCACAACAAGCGGTCCATCACCGTCAACACGAAGGACCCCAAGGGCAAGGAGATCCTCACGCGCCTGATCAAGGAGTGCGACGTGCTGGTGGAGAACTTCGCCCCCGGCGCGCTGGACCGCATGGGTTTCGGCTGGGAGAACATCCAGAAGATCAACCCGCGCATGATCATGGCGTCGGTCAAGGGCTTCGGCCCCGGCCCGTACGAGGACTGCAAGGTCTACGAGAACGTCGCGCAATGCGCGGGCGGCGCCGCCAGCACCACCGGCTTCGACGACGGCCCGCCGCTGGTGACCGGTGCGCAGATCGGCGACAGCGGCACCGGCCTGCACCTGTGCCTGGGCATCGTCACGGCGCTGTTCCAGCGCGAGAAAACCGGCCGCGGCCAGCGCGTGCTCGCCGCCATGCAGGACGCCGTGCTCAACCTCTGCCGCGTGAAGCTGCGCGACCAGCAGCGCCTGGACCGCAAGCACGTGCTCGAGGAGTACCCGCAGTACCCCGAAGGCGAGTTCGGCGAAGCCGTGCCGCGCGCGGGCAACGCATCGGGCGGCGGCCAGCCGGGCTGGATCCTCAAGTGCAAGGGCTGGCAGCACGACCCCAACGCCTACATCTACTTCATCACGCAGGCGCCGGTGTGGGAGTCGATCTGCAAGGTGATCGGCGAGGAAACGTGGATCACCGACCCGAGCTACAGCACGCCCAAGGCGCGGCTGCCGCACCTGAAGACCATCTTCTCGCGCATCGAGGAGTGGACCAAGACCAAGACGAAGTTCGAGGCGATGGAGATCCTCAACAAGTACGACATCCCCTGCGGGCCGATCCTGTCGATGAAGGAGCTGGCCGAGGAACCGTCGCTGCGCGAGACGGGCACGATCGTGGAAGTCGATCACCCCAAGCGCGGCAAGTACCTGTCGGTGGGCAACCCGATCAAGCTGTCCGACAGCCCGACCGAAGTGACGCGCTCGCCCCTGCTGGGCGAGCACACCGTCGAAGTGCTCGAGCAACTGGGCTACACGCAGGCCCAGATTGCCGACCTCAAAGAGTCCAAAGTCATCTAAGGAGCGAACCATGAGCTACGACAAGGCCAAAGTCCGTCAGGTCCTCGACGAGGTCAAGAAGTCGGGTCGTGACTCGCTCACGGCGCCCGAAGGCAAGCTGTTGTGCGATGCCTACGGCATCAAGGTGCCCGGCGAAGGCGTGGCATCCAGTGCTGCGGAAGCATCGAAGCTCGCTTCGGGGATGGGCTTCCCGGTCGTGATGAAGATCGTTTCGCCCGACATCCTGCACAAGACCGAAGCCGGCGGCGTGGTGGTGGGCGTGAAGAACGCCGACGACGCCGTCACCGCTTACGAGCAGATCGTTGCGAACGCGAAGAAGTACAAGGCCGACGCGAAGATCCTGGGCGTGCAGGTGCAGCAGATGATCAAGGGCGGGCAGGAAGTGATCGTCGGCGCGATGACCGACAACAGCTTCGGCAAGCTCGTGGCCTTCGGCATGGGCGGCGTGCTGGTGGAAGTGCTGAAGGACGTGACCTTCCGCCTCGCGCCCGCGACAAAGGACGATGCGGCATCGATGCTCGACGGCATCCAGGCGGCCGAGATGCTGCGCGGCGTGCGCGGCGGCAAGCCGGTCAACCGCGAGGCGTTGCAGGACGTGATCGTGCGCGTGTCGCAGCTGGTGACGGACTTCCCCGAGATCGCCGAGATGGACCTCAACCCCATCTTCGCCAGCGAGGAAGGCGCGATCGCCGCCGACGTGCGCATCGTCGTGAACTTCGCGCCGAAGGCGCCGCGTTATCGCCCCGACGAGAAGGACGTGGTCGCGTCGATGAACCGCATCATGAAGCCCAAGGCCGTGGCGGTGATCGGCGCATCGGACCAGGCCGGCAAGATCGGCAACTCGGTGATGAAGAACCTCATCAACGGCGGCTACAAGGGCAAGATCTTCCCGATCACGCCCAAGGGCGGCGAGATCATGGGCCTCACGGCGTACAAGAGCGTCAAGGACGTGCCGGAGGAGATCGACACGGCCGTCTTCGCGATTCCCGCGCCGCTGGTGGCCGGTGCGCTGAAGGAGTGCGGTGAGAAGAAGATCGCGGGCGCGATCCTCATCCCGTCCGGCTTCGGCGAGACCGGCAACATCGAGGGGCAGGAGGAGCTGCAGAAGATCGGGCGCGAGTACAACATCCGCCTGATGGGGCCGAACATCTACGGCTTCTACTACACGCCTTCGAACCTGTGCGCCACGTTCTGCACGGCCTACGACTACAAGGGCTCCACGGCTCTCTCGTCGCAGTCCGGCGGCATCGGCATGGCGATCATCGGCTACTCGCGCAGCGCGAAGATGGGCGTGTCGGCCATCGTCGGCCTGGGCAACAAGAGCGACATCGACGAGGACGACCTGCTGCTGTTCTTCGAGCAGGACGACAACACGAAGGTGATCGCGCAGCACGCGGAAGACCTGAAGGACGGCCGCGCTTTCGCGGAAGTCGCCAAGCGCGTCTCGAAGAAGAAGCCGGTGATCATGCTCAAGGCCGGCCGCACGGCAATGGGCGCTGCCGCCGCTGCTTCGCACACCGGCGCCGTCGCCGGCACCGACAAGATCTACGAGGACGTGCTGCGCCAGAGCGGCGTGATCCGCGCGCGCAGCCTGCGCCAGATGCTGGACTTCGCGCGCGGCGTGCCGATCCTGCCCACGCCCAAGGGCGAGAACGTCGTGATCATCACCGGCGCGGGCGGCTCGGGCGTGCTGCTGTCCGACGCGTGCGTGGACAACGGCCTGAAGCTGCTCAAGCCGATGCCCGCGGACCTGGACGCAGCCTTCCGCAAGTTCATCCCGCCGTTCGGCGCGGCCGGCAACCCGGTGGACATCACCGGCGGCGAGCCGCCCATCACCTACATGAACACCGTGAAGCTGGGCCTGGAGGACGACCGCATCCATGCGCTGATCCTGGGCTACTGGCACACCATCGTGACGCCGCCCATGGTGTTCGCGAAGAACATGGTGACGGTGGTCAACGAGATGAAGGAGAAGGGCAAGATCAAGCCCGTGGTCGCTTCGCTCGCGGGCGACGTCGAAGTCGAGGAAGCCGCGCAGTACCTGTACGAGAACGGCATCCCGGCGTATGCGTACTCGACGGAGATTCCCGTCGAGATCCTCGGCGCCAAGTACCAGTGGGCCCGTGCGGCCGGACTGATCCCGAAGTCCTAAGGAAGCAATGCAAGCGCGAGTCATCCCTATCGTCGCCGGTGGCGAGGACTTGCGCGAGCGCAAGCGCAAGGGGCCGAAGGGCCGGCGCCCCGACGCGGTGGCCGTTGCCGAAGTGCGCGAAACACTCGGCGACGCCCCGCTGCGCCGCGACCTGCTGATCGAGCACCTGCACAAGCTGCAGGACCGTTTCGGTTGTCTTTCTGCCCCGCACCTTGCCGCATTGGCGGACGAGATGCGCCTGCCGCAGGCGGAGGTGTACGAAGTCGCTTCGTTCTACCACCACTTCGACATCGTGAAGGAAGCCGACACGGCGCCGCCTGCGTTGACGGTGCGCGTGTGTGATGGGTTGTCCTGTGAGATGGCGGGGGCACAGAAGCTGCTGGCGAAGCTGCCTGCGCTGCTCGGCCCTGACGTGCGCGTTGTGGCTGCGCCTTGCATCGGGCGATGCGAGCAGGCGCCTGCGGCTGTGGTTGGACAGAACCCGGTGCCGTGCGCAACCTCCGAGAAGGTGGTCGACGCGGTGAAGACCGGCGCGACGAAGCACGAGCCCGAAGGCTACATCGGCCTGTCGCAGTACCGCGCCTCGGGCGGGTACAAGCTGCTGGAAGAGTGCCTCGCCGGCAAGCGCAAAGTCGACGACGTGATCGGCACGCTCGAATCGTCGGGCCTGCGCGGCCTGGGCGGCGCGGGCTTCCCCGCAGGGCGCAAGTGGAAGATCGTGCGCGCCGAGCCGGCGCCGCGCCTGATGGCGGTGAACATCGACGAGGGCGAGCCCGGCACCTTCAAGGACCGCGTTTACCTCGAGCGCGATCCGCATCGCTTCCTCGAAGGCATGCTGATCGCCGCGTGGGCGGTCGGCATCGACGCGATCTACATCTACCTGCGCGACGAATACCACGGCTGCCGCGCGCTGCTGCAGCAGGAGCTGGACCGCCTGCAAGCCGACCCGCCGAGCGCAGGCTTGCCGAAAATCGAGTTGCGGCGCGGCGCGGGTGCATACATCTGCGGCGAAGAGTCCGCGATGATCGAATCGATCGAGGGCAAGCGCGGCATGCCGCGGCTGCGCCCGCCCTATGTTGCGCAAGTGGGCCTGTTCAACCGCCCCACCCTCGAACACAACTTCGAGACGCTGTACTGGGTGCGCGAGCTGCTGGAGCGCGGCGCGGACTGGTTCTCGTCGCAGGGCGCGAACGGGCGCAAGGGCTTGCGCTCGTTCTCGGTCTCCGGACGTGTCAAGAACCCCGGCGTGAAGCTCGCACCCGCGGGGGTGACGATCCAGGAGCTGATCGAGGAGCACTGCGGCGGCATGCTCGACGGCCACAAGTTCTACGGCTACCTGCCCGGTGGCGCGTCGGGCGGCATCCTGCCGGCCAGCATGAACAACATCCCGCTGGATTTCGACACACTGCAGCCGTACGGCTGCTTCATCGGGTCCGCGGCTGTGGTCGTGCTTTCGGACAAGGACAGCGCCACGATGGCCGCGAAGAACACGATGCGGTTCTTCCGCGAGGAGTCGTGCGGGCAGTGCACGCCTTGCCGGGCCGGGACCGCGAAGGCGGTGGCGTTGATGGACCAGCCGAAGTGGGACCTGCCAACGCTGGCCGATCTCTCGCAGGTGATGCGCGATGCGTCGATCTGCGGGTTGGGACAGGCAGCGCCGAACCCGGTCGACTGCGTCATCAAATACTTCCCGCACGAGCTGTCATGAACGCCGTCACCCGAGCCGAACTCGCGCAACTCGACGCGCCCACCGTCACCTTCAAGCTCAACGGCAAGGAAGTCACGGCGAAGGCAAGCGAAACCATCATCCAGGTCGCCGACCGCGAAGGCGTGGAAGTGCCGCGCCTGTGCTACAAGCCCGGCCTCGACCCCGACGGCAACTGCCGCGCGTGCATGGTGGAGATCAAGGGCGAGCGCGTCCTCGCCCCGAGCTGCTGCCGCAACCCGGCCAACGGCATGGAGGTGACCACCGACAGCGACCGGGCCGTCAAGTCGCAGAAGATGGTGCTGGAGCTGCTGCAGGCCGACATGCCCGAGGCGGAGTACACGCGCCGCAACGAAGTGGACCTGTGGTCAGCGAAGCTCGGCGTCGGCAAGCCGCGCTTCCCCTCGCGCGTGCAGGTTCCGCAGGACGTCTCGCACCCCGCCATCGCGGTGAACCTCGACGCCTGCATCCAGTGCACGCGATGCCTGCGCGCCTGCCGCGACGAGCAGGTCAACGACGTGATCGGCCTGGCCTTCCGCGGCGAACATTCGAAGATCGTCTTCGACATGGACGACCCGATGGGTGTGTCCACCTGCGTCGCTTGCGGCGAGTGCGTGCAGGCCTGCCCCACCGGCGCGCTGATGCCCGCGCGCGGCGTCGGCCTGCAGGTGCCGGACAAGAAGGTGGAGTCGGTGTGCCCGTATTGCGGCGTCGGCTGCCAGCTGACGTACAACATCAAGGACAACAAGATCCTCTACGTGGAAGGCCGCGACGGCCCCGCGAACCACGGGCGCCTGTGCGTGAAAGGCCGCTATGGCTTCGACTACGCGAGCCACCCGCAGCGCCTCACGAAGCCGCTGATCCGCAAGGCGGGCGTGCCCAAGGTCCCCGGCGAAACGATCGACCCCGCACGCGTGCACGAGTACTTCCGCGAAGCGAGCTGGGAAGAAGCGCTCGACCTCGCCGGCAACAGCCTGAAGAAGATCCGCGACACGCATGGCCCCAAGGCCCTCGTCGGCTTCGGCTCCGCCAAGGGCAGCAACGAAGAGGCCTACCTGTTCCAGAAGCTCGTGCGCACCGGCTTCGGCAGCAACAACGTCGACCACTGCACGCGCCTGTGCCACGCGTCGTCGGTGGCCGCGCTGCTGGAAGGCATCGGCTCCGGCGCCGTGTCCAACCCCGTGATGGACGTGACGCAGGCCGACGTGATCATCGTCATCGGCGCCAACCCCACGGTGAACCACCCCGTCGCGGCGACGTGGATGAAGAACGCCGCGAAGAACGGCAAGAAGCTGATCGTGATGGACCCGCGCAAGTCGGACCTGTCGCGGCTGGCGTGGCGCTTCCTGCAGTTCAAGCCCGACACCGACGTGGCCATGCTCAACGCGATGATGCACGTCATCGTGCACGAGGGCCTGGTCAACGAGGACTTCATCAAGAGCCGCACCATCGGCTACGACGAGCTGAAGAAGAACGTCGAGGGCTACAGCCCCGAGGCGATGGCGCCGATCTGCGGCATCCCCGCCGAAACCCTGCGCGAAGTGGCGCGCACGTACGCCACGTCGAAGGGCTCGATGATCCTCTGGGGCATGGGCGTGTCGCAGCACGTGCACGGCACGGACAACGCGCGCTGCCTGATTGCGCTCGCGCTGATGACGGGCCAGATCGGCCGCCCCGGCACCGGGCTGCACCCGCTGCGCGGCCAGAACAACGTGCAGGGTGCATCGGACGCGGGCCTGATCCCGATGATGTTCCCCGATTACCAGAAGGTAATCGAGCCGCAGGTGCGTGCGAAGTTCGAGCAGATGTGGAAACTGAAGCCGGGCACGCTCGACGACAAGCCGGGCCTGACGGTGGTGGAAGTGATGCACGCCGCCGCCGAAGGCAAGGTCAAGGGCCTGTACATCATGGGCGAGAACCCCGCGATGTCCGACCCCGACGCGAACCATGCGCGCGAGGCGCTGGCCAAGCTGGACCACCTCGTCGTGCAGGACATCTTCCTCACCGAGACGGCCTGCCTCGCCGACGTGGTGCTGCCCGCCAGTGCCTTCCCGGAGAAGACCGGCACTTTCACCAACACCGACCGGCTCGTGCAACTGGGCCGCCAGGCGCTGCAGCCCCCCGGCGATGCGAAGCAGGACCTGTGGATCATCCAGGAGATGGCGCGGCGCATCGGGCTCGACTGGAATTACGAGCACGTGAGCGAAGTGTTCGACGAGATGCGGCACACCATGCCCAGCATCGGCGGCATCACGTGGGACCGGCTGGAGCGGCAGCACGCAGTGACCTACCCGTGCGTCAAGGAAGGCGACCCCGGCACGTCCGTCGTGTTCGACCACGACTTCCCGCGCGAAGGCGGCGTGGCGCGCTTCGTGCCCGCGGACATCATCCCCGCTGCCGAGCGGCCCGATGCCGAGTACCCGATGGTGCTGATCACCGGCCGGCAGCTCGAACACTGGCACACCGGCAGCATGACGCGGCGTGCGGGCGTGCTCGATGCGATCGAGCCCGACCCGGTGGCACTCGTGCATCCGCTGGACCTCGACGCGCTCGGCGTGCAGCCTGGCGGCTTGCTCACGATCGAGTCGCGCCGCGGCAAGATCACGCTGTACGGCCGCGCCGACGACAGCTCGCCGCGCGGCGCGGTGTTCGTGCCCTTCTGCTACTACGAGGCGGCGATCAACCGCGTGACCAACGACAAGTTCGACCCGGTGGCGAAGATCCCGGAGCTGAAGTACTGCGCGGTGCGGGTGACGGCGGGCGGTGAGGCGCCGAAGCAGGTGAGTTTCGGCGGCGGGCAGGCGCTGGCGGCGCTCGGCACGGCCTGAGCGGCCCGAAGGTACCGCAAGGTATCGTGACCGCGGTCACATCGAACCCATTGCGGATGCAACAAAACGGGAGCGCATGTTGCGGGCGCCGCTCCCGTGCAACGCCTGCTTACCCCGGCCTCTCCTGAGCGGTTAAACACGCGTCTCCGACGTCGTGTCGGGAAAGAAAACAGGAGTTCATTCATGTCCAGACTGCTCGGCATCATGCTGACCGGGTTCTTCGCTGCCGCCGCGAGCGCGCAGGTGGCGCCCCTGAACGTCGTGGGGAGCGCGACAGCCACGGGGCAAGGCGCGGTGGGCGCGGCTGCGGGCGCGGTTGCACGCCCCGCGGTCCCCGCCTTCCCGGCGCCCACCGCGGGCGCGAACTTCGGCGCCAACGCGGCGGCTGCTGCAACGGCCAACGCCGCTGCCGCGACCCGCGCGGCCGTGCCCGTGCCGCCCGTCGCCGGTACTTTCGGCAATGCGGCGGGCAGCGCCGCCGGAAACGTCGCGGGCACCGCGCGCGGCACGTCGAACGTGGGAACGTCGACGCTCAATGCAGGAACCGCGACGCTGGCCACGGCGCCTTCGTTCACGACCGGCGCGGCCAACTCGGCTGCAACGCAGGCCCGCGGCGACCTCGTCACGATCTCGGGCAACGGCAACATCGTCTACGGCGAGGCACGCCACCGCGCCGATGCAGGCCTTGCGACGGCAACCAGGACCGCGGCCACAACCGCAACGACGACGGCAACAGACACGTCCGCAAAGGCAACCACGGCGGGCGCGGCTACCCAATCGACCGCCACCCGCGTGGCCGCGACCGGCACCGCCAAGGCGAAGAGCCGTGTGGAGCCGAACGCGCGCGCTGTGGAGCGTGTTGCGGCCTCGGCACGGTCCTCCTCGCAGGCACAAGCGCGGTCCGCGGTGCAGGCGGCGGCCGCAGCGCAGTCCGGCTCGCAGCCCACGCTGCGGCCGGCCGTGCACGCCGGGGGCACCAGCACCGAGACGAAGGCGGAACGCCGCGCCACGGTCGCGACGAACGGGTCGCGCCGCGTGTCCGGCAACGGCAACGTGAGCGCGTCGTCCCGTACGGAGGAGCGCACCGAGGCTTCGACGGGCGGCGAACCCTCGGCGTCGACGAGCACGCGTTCGTCGACGTCGGCGCAGGCCAACGGCTCGGTTCAGGTTCGCTGATGCCGTGAACGGCGGCCGGGCGGGTCAGGACCGGCCGGCCGCGCGTCGGTATATGGACATTATTGTGTCCGTTAACTAGCAATTGGCCGGTTAACAGATATAATGATGTCCATATGCCATCGGATGCACGCCTCGCAACCGCCGACGAACTCTGCCGGGAGCTCGGCACGCGGCTGCGCGAGCAGCGTCTCGCACTTCTGCTCACGCAGGAGGAACTGGCGCAGCGTGCCGGGGTGTCGGGCGGTGCGATCAAGAAGCTGGAAAAGGACGGCCAGGGCCATGTCCTGAGCCTGGTGCGTGTCGCCATGGCCCTGGGGCTGGCCGGCGAGTTGGACTCGTTGTTCTCGCTCAAGCAGGCAACCAGCATCGCGGACATGGAACGGGCCGAGCGCGCGAAGCGTCGCCGCGCGCCACGGCGGCGCGCCACGTGAAGAAGATCGAGGTCGAGTTCCGCGGCTGGGGGCAGCAGTGGCACCTCGGCACGCTCGCGGACATCGGGCAGGGGCCGATCTTCGAGTACTCCGCCGAGGCTGTTCGCCGCGGAATCGAGCTCTCGCCGCTGCGGCTGCCGCTTGGAACGCAGGCCCATGTCGGCCTGCCCGGCCTTGTCGAAGACGCCCTGCCCGACGGCTGGGGCATGCTGCTCATGGACCGCGTGTTCCGCAAGCACGGGCTGCAGCCGGAGACGCTTTCGCCGCTCGACCGCCTGAGTTTCATCGGCGAGCGCGCAATGGGCGCCCTCGCCTTCCGCCCCGCCGCCCTGCTGGAACTCGATGCGCGCGACTACAGCTTGCTCGAACTCGGCCGCGCAGCCGCGGAGGTGTTCGAAGACGGCGACCTCGACACGCTCAAGACACTCGCCATCATCGGCGGCTCCCCCCACGGCGCACGCCCCAAGGCGCTCGTGCAGCTCGAGCCCGCCACCGGGCGCATCAGCACACACCCGGAAGCACCGGGCCAGCCGTGGCTGGTGAAATTCCCCGCCCGCGGCGAGCACAAGGAGGTCTGCGCGATCGAGGCCGCGTACGCGCAACTCGCGCGTCTTTGCGGCATCGACATGCCCGACAGCCGCCACTTCGACCTCGGCTGCGACCTCGCCGCCTTCGGCGTTGCCCGCTTCGACCGCGTGGACGGCATGCGCGTGCCGGTCCTCTCCGCCGCCGGCGCGCTGCACGCGGACTTCCGCCTGCCCTCGCTCGACTACCAGGCCCTGCTGCGCGCCACGCGCTTCTTCACGCGCGACGAGCAGGAGGTGCGCAAGGCCTTCGCGCGCTGCGTGTTCAACGTCGTCTTCCACAACCGCGACGACCACGCGAAGAACTTCGCCTTCCGCATGGACCGGCGCTTCGAGTGGAAGCTCTCGCCCGCCTACGACCTCACGTTCAGCAGCGGCCCGGCCGGCTGGCACCAGACCAGCGTGATGGGCGAGGCACGCGCGCCCTCGCGCACGGACCTCGACAAGCTCGCGGCGGACTCGGGCCTGCCGCGCGCGTTTGCCGCGCAATGCATCGAGCAGGCGTGCGAGCAGGCGGCGCAACTCGGGCCCTTGCTCGCCGATGCGGGCGTGCGCAAGGCCACGCGTGAGAAGGTCGTCGCCGCGGTTTCGCAGTGCGTGAAGCGGTGCGCCGCGCGCGCCTGGAAAACAGCCGGTCGCCTGCGGCGGACAAGCGGCCGCAAGGTGTAGGACGCAACCGCGATTCGCTTGCAGCGCATTGAACGGCGCGCGGGTTCGGTCCAAACTGCACGCCAGGCATGACACAGGGATGAACTCCATGACGCTGCGACCCCGGGTCGTCATCGTGGATGACGACGAAACTGTCCTCCGGTTGATGGCAAGGCGCCTTGCGCCGTTCTACGACGTGCTCGCCACGGGCGACCCCCGCAAGGTCAAGGGGCTGCTGCAAGAGCACCAGCCCCACGCCGTGCTGTGCGACATCGACATGCCCGGGATGGGTGGCGGCGAACTCGCGGCAGCCATCGCGGCCGACCCCGCGACTTCCGCCGTCCCGGTCGTGTTCATGACGGAACTGGCCACACCCGACGAAGTGGACGACCTCGGCGGCGTGATCAGCGGCCACCCGGCTTTCTCCAAGGGCGCTGAAACGAGCGTCGTGGTGGGCGTGATCGAAAAGGTGTGCGGCGAGCGCTTCGCTGCGGGTTGACGCGGCGCAATGGTGCCTCGGGACTGGTGCCCGAGAATCGCGCCAGTGACGCCCACAGAGACCCCCGACGCCCGCACCTCGCCCGGCGTGACCCGGATCGTGATCGCGGACGACCACCAGATGGTCCGTGCGGGCATCGTGGCGCTGCTCGATGGCATGCCGGGCATGGCCGTGGTCGCACAGGCCGGCAACGGTGCCGAGCTGCTTGGCCTCGTCGAAGGCCTGCGCCCCGACCTTGTCCTGACCGACCTCATGATGCCTGGCGTGAGCGGCTTCGAAGCCATCGCGAAGCTGCGCGAAACGCGGCCCCGGCTGCCCGTGATCGCACTCTCCATGGACGACTCGCCGGCCGCTGTGTACCGGGCCGTCGCAGCCGGCGCACGCGGCTTCGTGCTCAAGTATGGGCCGCCGCGCGACCTGGAGGACACGATCCGCGGCGTGCTTTCGCGGGGCGACCACTTCACGCCCGCCGCGGCGCACCTGCTGGTTCAGCGCCAGGCAAGCGCGGCCGTCACGCTGTCGCCGCGCCAGCGCGAGGTGCTCGTGCTGGTCGCCACCGGCAAGGCCAGCAAGGAGATCGCGTGGGCGCTGGGGCTGAGCCCCAAGACCGTCGACGCGCACCGCGCCAGGATCATGGAGGCACTGGGCATCCACGACGTTGCCGGCCTCACGCGCTTCGCCCTGCGCGAGGGCCTGATCGCCGCTTAGGCATTTCACTGCACGCGACCGGCCCGGCGCCCCGGAACAGACACTGTAAAGTGGCCCCGTGGGCGCCGGTCCTGCGGCGCGGAGGGGTGCAGATGGAGTCGAGGGTTGGCGCTGGGCCGCAGACGCCCACGATCGGCGCGCGCCTGCTGCGTATCGTGCTGTTGCCGCTGGTCCCGGCGGTGCTGCTCGTGCTCGCGCTGGTGGTCGCGCAATACTTCCAGAACGTGGCGGATGCGCGCGGCGCCGCCCTCGCCACGGCGCGCGCGCTCTCGGTGGCCGTGGATCACCAACTGAAGGAACTCGAGACCGGCCTGGAGGTTCTGGCGGGCTCGGCATCGCTCGCGCGCGGAGACCTGGCCTTGTTCCACGAACGCGCGGCGCGCATGCACGCCTCGCTCGGCATCACCAACGTCGTCCTGCTGGACGCCGAGGGCCGCCAGGTGGTCAACACATCCCGGCCCTGGGGCACGGCATTGCCGGTCCTCGGTGACAAGGCGCCCGCCCTGGCCGTGGTGCGCGAGGGCCGCCCCATGTTCAGGGTCGTACCCGCCGGGTTCTCCGGCAAGCCGATCGCCGTGGTCGCCGTGCCCGTGCGCATCGACGGGACCTTGCGATACGCGCTGTCGGCGGGGCTGTCGTTCGACCGTTTCGCCGCGCTGATCGCGCAGCAGCGCCTGCCGGCCGGCTGGATCGGCGCGGTGGTGGACGGCAATGGCATCATCGTCGCCCGCACCGCCCAGCCGGAGCGCTTCGTCGGCCAACCGGCCGCTCCGGTGCTGCGCAACGCCCTGGCCGGTTCCACCGCGGGGGCGCTCGACGGACGCACCCTCGAAGGCATCGAGGTCACCACGGTCTACAGCAAGGCTTCCGCCACGGGCTGGGGCGTGGGCATCGGGATCCCCAAGAGCGAGCTGGCGCGCGAGCTCACCACGGCATTGCTGTGGGTCGCGGCCGGCACCCTGCTGGTCTTGGCGCTGAGCGCCCTGGTTGCATGGGTTCAGGGGCGCCAGGTGGCCGGCGCGCTCGCGCGCCTGGTGGACGGCTCCGCGATGCTCGGGCGCGGCGAGCCCGTCCAGTTGCCTTCCCTTGGCTTTCGCGAAGCGGACCAGCTGGGCGCCGCGCTCGCGGAGGCCGGCCGTCGCCAGCGCGAACAGCACGATCATGTGGCGCGCAACGAGGCGCGGTGGAGTGCCGTGCTCGACTCCGCCATGGACGGCATCCTGTCCATCGACGAGTCGCAGCGCATCGTGATCTACAACCGGGCCGCCGAGCAGATTTTCGGCTGGCCGGGCGAGCAGGTGGTCGGACAGCCCCTGGAAATGCTCTTGCCGGCCCGCTTCCGGCACGGGCACGCCGACTTCGTGCGGGAATTCGGCCGCACGGGCGTCACGTCGCGGCGCATGGGCGGCGGCATGGTCATTCGCGGCCTGCGCGAGTCCGGCGAGGAGTTTCCCATCGACGCCTCGATCTCGCAGATCGACACGCCCGAGGGCAAGCTCTACACCGTCATCGTGCGCGACGTCACCGAGCGCGAACAGGCGCAGCGCGAACTGGCGCTCTTCGCCACGGAGGCAAGCACCGCGCGCGAGCAGGAAAAGGCGCGCATCGCGCGCGAGCTGCACGACGAGCTGGCGCAGAGCCTCACGGCGATGAAGCTCGACGTGCGCTGGCTCGCGGAACGATCCGCCGCCGACGCGGGGGCGGCCGCCAAGCTGGACGAAATGACCGCCATGCTGGACGCGAGCGTCGCCGCGACGCGGCGCATCGCCGCGGACCTGCGCCCCATGGTGCTGGACGACCTGGGGCTGGAAGCGGGCATCGAATGGCTTGCCAACAACTTCTCCCGGCGCACCGGCATTGCCTGTGAGCTCACGCTGGGAGAAGACGTCGAGCTTCCCGAACCGTATGCCACGGCCGTGTTCCGCATCGTGCAGGAGTCGCTGCAGAACATCGCCAAGCACGCCAAGGCGCGCGCGGTGCGGGTCGACGTGGCGCAACGGCGGCCAGCTCGTCCTGCGGATCGACGACGACGGGGTCGGCTTCAACACGGCCGACCCGCGCAAGCCGCTGTCGATCGGGCTCGTCGGCCTGCGCGAGCGGGCCTACCTGCTCAATGGCAGTGTCACCCTGGACAGCGCCCCGGGCCAGGGCACGCGCATCGTCGCGCGGATCCCGCTGCCGGACGAAGAAGCGGCGGATTGACGGACCGCTGCGCTTGACCTGACGCAATCAAGCGACGCCGATTCGCTGCGCCCTGCGCGAAGGGCTGGTCGCGGCTTAGGCATTTCACTGCATCCGGTGCAGCCATTTCACGCCTGCGCGCGTCGCGCGGCCGGTTCTACTTGGAACAAGCCCGGTCGTTGGGCGAAAAACAGGAGAACCCACATGGATGACCGCACCGACCTCGAATCCGGCACGAACGCCGGCGCCACCGTCGTGCTCGAAGGCGAATTCGTCACCGTCACGGCCGACGGCGCCGACCATCCGCTGTACCAGCCGATCTCGGACCTGCTCAAGCGCATCCGCCAGAAGCTGTCGATGGACGTGGTGTTCGTCTCGCAGTTCGTGGACGGCGTGCCGATGCGGCGGCACCTGAACCGCGTCGAAGACGGCGTGCCGTGCGATCCGCTCGAGGAGCTCTTCGCGCAGCACGTCGCCGATTGCAGGCACGAGGCGCTCGCGCACGAGCACATCGATCCGGACGCCTGCATCACGGAGCCCGTCGTCGCCGACGAGGAGTCGACGCTCGGCACGCTGTGCTGTGCGATGGAGGACAGCTCCGATGCCATCGAGCGTCAGCGCGAGAAGGATGCATTGCACAGCATCGCGAAGGTGATTTCGACCACGTTGCGCCCCCAGGCCCCCCCGGACATGGGCCGCGCGTGGGCCTCCTCCACCGTTGCCAGGCTGGAGCTGCGTTGACGGCCGGCTGCCGCGTCAGCGGCAGCTCGCGAGCACCTGCACGAGGTCGGCGTGGCCTTGCAGAATCTTCTCGATGCCGTCCTGCACGAGGGTGGCCATCCCCTCCGCGCAGGCCAGCGCCACGAGCTCGGCGGTCGCGGCCTTCGCGACGATGGCCGCCTTCATCTTCGGGGTACCCACCAGCAGCTCGTAGACTCCCACGCGTCCCCGGTAGCCCGTGTGTTCGCAGGCGTCGCACCCTGCGGGGCGAAAGAGGCGCAGCGTGCCATCGGGGCCGCTGTAGCGTGCCTTCCACCGCTCCACGAGGTTCTGGGGCTGCTCTTCGGAACCGAGCGTCCACTCGCGCGCAAGCGCCTGCAACTCCTCGACGCCGGGCTCATAGGACTCCTTGCAGCTGCACAGCCGGCGCACGAGCCGCTGACCCATCACGCCGAGCAGCGCATCCGAGAAGCTGAACGGGTCCACGCCGAAGTCGATGAGCCGCGTGATGCTCTCCACGGCGCTGTTCGTATGCATGGTCGACAGCACGAGGTGCCCGGTCAGCGAGGCCGCGATGACCGTCCGCGCGGTTTCCTCGTCGCGCGTCTCGCCGACCATGGTCACGTCGGGGTCCGCGCGCAGGAAGCTGCGCAGCGCCGCCGCGAAAGTCAGGCCGGTCTGCATGTTCACCTGCACCTGGCACAGCCCCTCCTGCGTGATCTCCACCGGGTCCTCCACCGTCCAGATCTTGCGGTCGGGCGTGTTGATCGACGCCAGCACCGAGTGCAGCGTCGTCGTCTTGCCGGAACCGGTCGGGCCGCACACGAACAGCAGCCCGTACGAGCGGGCGCCCATCGTGCGCAGCTGCGCGAGGTCGCGCGGCGACAGGCCGAGCTGGTCCATGGTGAGCGCTCGCGGCGCGGCCAGGATGCGCATCACGACGTCCTCCAGGCCGTTGACCGTGGGCATCGTGAGCACGCGCAGCTCCATGCGGCGCGGGCCGAAGTCCTGGAAGCGGATCTTGCCGTCCTGCGGCCGCCGCCGCTCGGAGATGTCCAGGCCCGCCATGATCTTGATGCGCGAAACGAGCGCCGCGCGGTAGCCGCGCGGCACCTCGATGTACGTGCTCATCACCCCGTCCGTGCGCAGGCGGATGCGGCTCGCCTTGTCGTCGCCGCGCGACTCGATGTGGATGTCGGACGCGCCCTGCTGCCACGCGTCCATGATCATCTTGTTGACCAGGCGCACGAGCGTGTTGTCCGATTCGGCGACGAGGTCGGGCGCGGCGTCGTCGGCCTCGCGTTCGGCGTCGAGGCGGTCCACGAGCTGCGAGATCTTCTCGCCCGCGGCGGGCCCGTAGAGCTGGTCCACCGCGGCCTCGAGTTCGTCGTGCGCCGCGAAGACCGGATCGACCTTCAGCCCGCAGAAGAACTCGATCTCGTGAAGCGCCTGCCACGACAGCGGGTTCTCGATGGCGATGGCGATGCGCTTGGCGCTGCGGTACAGCGGCACGGCCAGGTGCTTGCGCGCAAGTTCCGCTGACAGCGCGCGCAGCCCGTTCGGGTCGTACTGGAACCGGGAGAGGTTCACGCAGGGCACGCCCAGTTGCGTGACCAGCACGCGCCGCACCGCCTCGGGGCCGACGGCCCCCATGTCCACGAGGATCTCGCCGAACAGCTTGTGGCGGTCGCGCTTCTGCCGCTCGGCCGCCTCGTCGCGCTGCGCCGGCGTGATCAGCTTGTCCTCCACCAGCAGGTCGCCGAGGCGGCGGCGCGGCAGCGACTTCTGTCGCTCCAGCGCCGTCTGCACCTGCGCGGGGGTCTCCTGCGTGGCGCCCGGGGTGAAGGCTGCACCGCCCTGCGTCGCGGCCGCACGGGGCGGCGCGTCCGCATCGGCGAGCTCGTAGTTCTCGATGGCCTGCGCCGGCACGAACCAGCGCAGGATCGACGAGCCGTAGCCGATCACGAAGAGGAACAGGCCGCTCGGCCGCGGCAGCACGGCGGCCACGTCGGCCTCGACGCTGCCGCCGTCGCGGGTGCGCACGATGCAGCGCTGCTTGCGCGGCCGCGCCTTCGCCGCGAGGGCACCCGGCGGCACCGCCAGCGGGATGCCCTCCAGTTCGACCGTGCGGGCCAGGAAGAGCGAGCGCAGCGTGTCGAAGGGGATCATGCGGCGCGGCCCCGCTTCGCCCTGGAAGGCGAGCAGCTGCGCGTCGAAGTCGATCTCCGCCACGCGGCCCATCATCTTCTCGCCGCCCATGAGCGTGGCCATCCCGCGCTCACCTTCGCCCGGCGTGCCGGTGTCGACAAGCCGCATGTGGTGCGGGCTCGGCCATTGCGAACGGGAAGCGTCGGCAGGCTGGGGCATGGCAAGGGCGGACATCGGCGGGCTTTCAGGCGGGCGCCGCCTCGGCGGCAGGTCGGATGGGTGCGGCGGCGCAGACGCGGTTGCGTCCGCCTGCCTTCGCGTCGTACAGCGCGGCATCGGCGGCCGCGACGAGCGCTTCGGCCGAGGCGGCCTGCCCCGGGAAGGCGGCGACCCCGACCGAGACGGTCACGCGTTCGGCGCCGCGTGCGCCCAGCTCGATCGCCAGGCGCGCGACCGCTTCGCGCAACTGCTCGGCGCGGCGCAGGGCAGGCTCGAGGGCGGCCTCGGGCAGCAGCACGAGGAATTCCTCGCCGCCGTAGCGGCAGACGACGTCGGAGCCCCGCGCCAGGTCCTTGAGCGCGAGCGCAACCTCGCGCAGGACCCTGTCGCCCGCCTCGTGCCCCCACGTGTCGTTGATGCGCTTGAAGTGGTCAATGTCGATCATCAGCGCGGCCAGCGGCTTGCCGCTGCGCAGCGTGCGCCGGGTTTCCTGCTCCAGCCACGACTCCATGTAGTGGCGGTTGTAGAGCCCCGTGAGCTGGTCGTGCATCGCCTGCGATTCGAGCTGGCCGCGCAGCCGGAGGTTGGCGAGGGTCAGCGCCACTTCCTGCGCGACCGCGGCGGCGAGCGCCGAAGTTTCGGCCAGCGTCGGCGAGGCCAGCGGGTCGAGCGTCTCGAGCTGCACGTGCATCAACCCGACCGGTTCGCCCTGCGCAACGAGCGGCACGCATGCGTAACGCGCGAACTCGACCTGGCCGCCGCCGAGGTGGGCGCAGCGCACGGCCGTGCCTTCATTGGCGTAGAGGTGGCCGCGCCGCAGGGCCTGGCAGTGTGCCGTGCCGAACACCGCAGTGGTCGCCGGCAGCCCCCACGAAGCGTGTTCCACATATTCGCCACCCTCGCGCAGCAGCACGGCGCCGCTCGTTGCCGGCAGCAGCATCGGGATCTCGCTGGCCAGGACGTCGAACGCGTCGCCGAGGCTGCCGCACGCCTGCAGGCCCTCGCCGAGCGCCAGCAGCCGCGTGGACGTCGTGTTGGCCTGCAGGAGCTGCTCGCGGCTGCGGCGCAGCGTGCCATGGGCGTGCACGAGCCACGCCGCGAGGCAGCTGGCCACAAGCATCGCTGCGAGGATCGCGGCCTGCTTGACCACGTCGAAGGCATCCATGGGGTCGTCCAGCGGCATGAGGTCGCAGGCCCAGTGCTCGTCACCCAGCGCGATGAAATGCGTGGTGGTGTAGATGCTGTTGAGGCGCACTTTCTCGGGCGGCATGCCGGGCATGCTGTCGAACAGCACGCGCCTGGCCCCTTGCGAAAGCGGGTCGCCCGCACCGCGCTCGACGATCCGCACGCGCACTTTCTGCAGTGCCTCCGCGCCGAGCGCGGCGGCCACGAGCGCCTCGATGCGCAGGTGCACGGCGGCGACGCCGCGCAGCTGCAGCCAGCGCCCCCGCGCATCGGCCGGAACGCCGCCGCCCTCGTACACGGCCAGCATCAGCGTGGCGCTCGCATCGCGGCCGGGCTGCGCGGCAGTCTCCGGCGTCGAAAAACGCGTCGTGCCCGCCACCGTCCCCGAACTGCGCGCCCGCTCCGCAGCGCCGCCCAGCTGGGCGACCGAGCGCCAGTCGAGCCCCAGCCTGTCTTCGCCCGCCGGCACCTGCTCGGCCAGCGTGGCGACCAGGTAGTCGCGACGCTCTCCCGGCGGATGGATCGGCGAGGCCGCGGTACGCAGTGCGAACGCGTCGTGCGCTGCGGCGGTGACGTGTTCGGCGTATTCCAGAGCCGACAGCTCCGGGTAGCGCGAACCCGCTTCGAGCGCGCCCGTGAAAGCGCGGTACTCGTCCCGCCCCGGCGCCCGGCTCGCATCGAAGAAGCCGCGCATCGCGTGCAGCAGGTCCTGGTACGCACGCAGCCGGTCTTCGACCTGCGCGACATTCATCGCCGACCTGGCCTCGAACACAGCGCGCGCCTCTTCGACCGACTCCTGCTCGAACAGCCTCGCGATGCCGAACGACAGCGCGATGCCGGCGACCAGCACCAGGGCGGGAAGCGCCGCGCGCCAGCGTGAAAGGAGGTCGGTCGCGTGCATGTGGCCTTACTGCGCGGGCAGGCGGAAGTTCCGCTCGCGGAAGATGCGCACGCAGGCATCCACGACCTGGGCGTCGAACCACTGGCCGCGCCGCGACTCGACCTCCTGCAGCGCGGCGTCGATGCCCAGCGCGGGCCGGTACGGGCGGAATGCCGCCATCGCTTCGACGACGTCGGCCACCGCAAGGATGCGCGCTTCGAGCACGATCTCGTCGCCCTTGAGCCCCGCGGGGTAGCCCGAGCCGTCCAGGCGCTCGTGGTGCTGCACGATCATCTCGGCCACGGGCCAGGGAAAGTCGATGCCGGCCATGATGTCGTAGCCCACCTGCGCGTGCGAGCGGATCAGCTCGTACTCGGCCGGCAGCAGCTTGCCCGGCCGCGAGAGGATTTCGGCCGGGACGTAGATCTTGCCGATGTCGTGCACCATCGCCCCGAGCCGCACGCCCTCCACGCGCGCCGGCGGCAGGCCCATCTCGCGCGCGATCGCCACCGCGATCTGCGCGACGCGGTGCTGGTGGCCGGCCGTGTACGGGTCGCGCTTCTCGACGGCCCGCGCCACGGTATCGATGGTCTGCACCAGGCTGTCCATGAGGCGCCTGCGCGAACGCTCCAGCTCGCGCTCGGCGTCGCGCTGCGCCGTCACGTCGCGCGCGTAGACGTTCACGTAGCCGGCGTCGGGCACGGGAGCGAAGGTCACCTGGTAGAGGCAGCCCGCGAGCGCCAACTCCTCCACACGTACCGCGCCCGCCGCGAGCGCCTCCTGCGCCATCGCGTGGCACCCTGCCGGCGCGGGCGCGCCCACTTCGCAGCCGCACGCGCGCAGGAACGCCTGGGCCGCCGGGTTGGCGTACAGCACCGTCCCCGCGGCCGCCACGCGCATGACGGCGCCGGGGTCCTCTTCGGGTAGCCGGGCGAGCACGCGCACGCGCTCGTCCAGCGCCGCCTGCTGCTCGCGTGCGCGCAGGTTCGCGATGCCATAGCCGACCTGTTCGGCCAGCTCCGCCAGCAGCCGCAGCTCCGGCTCGTCGAAGGCCGGCCCCTCGCCCAGGACGACCAGCACCCCGGGCGCCGGCTCGCGGCCGTCCGCGCCCAGCGGCAGGACGGCGACCGCTTCACCCGCATTCGAGCGGCACACCTGCACGGCGGCGCCGGCGACGGCGCCCTGCATGGCGTTGCGCAGCGCCGCCTCGCCGGAGCGCGCCAGTCCGCGCCCCGCGGCCGCGCGCAGGCCGCCGCCGGCGGGGCCGCAGTCCACGAACGCCAGCGGGTAGCCGCCCGTCTCGTGGATGGCGCGCACGACCTGCAGCAGCAGCTCGCCCTCGCTGCGCTCGCGCACCAGGCAAGCGTTGCAGGCACTGAGCGTGCGCAACGCGCGGTCCGTTCGCGCAAGCGCCAGCTCGCGCTCCCTGCGGCGCGAGATGTCGCGCACGAAGCCGACGGCGCACCACCTCCCATCGATCTGCAGCCGTGCGAGTGCCAGCTCGATCGGGAACTCGGAGCCGTCGCGACGCTTCGCGGAAAGCTCGAGCGCGCCGTCGAACGCGGCGCCTTCGCCGTGCGCCCGGAAAGCCTCGTGCGCCGCGCGGAAGGCAGCCTCGTGCCGCGGCGGCGCGAGCATCGCGTGCAGGTCCTTGCCGACGATCTCCGCGGCGGGGTAGCCGAAGATGCGCTCGGCAGCGGGATTCCACGACTCCACGCGGCCCTCCTCGCCCATGAGCACGATGGCCTCCGGCGACGCCTCGATCATCATGCGCAACGCCTGCTCGCGCTCGCCGGGCCGTGAAGCGGTTCGCATCATGGGTTGTAGGTGAGTGTCATCGTCATCGAGCCGGTGAACGACCCCACGCGTACGGTGCCCTGCCCGGCCGGGATGCGGCCGTAGATGGCATGGGCCTGGCTGCTGGAGCCGGTCGGGATCGAACCGGTCAGCGCGGTGCCCGTCGAGCCGTCCCCCCACACCGTGGAGTAGGAGGGATCGACATACAGGTTGAACGACATCGCCGGCCCGCCCGCGGCGTTGTCCAGGTAGCGCGGGACGATGGTGCCGCCCGTGGACGGGCCCAGCGCGATCGAATAGCTGCCGCCCGTCGTGATCCCGGTACAGGTGACCTGCACGGTGGCATTGCTCGTGGCTGCCGCGGACACCACCTTGCCTGGCAGCGTCAGCGGCTGGTAGGCGCCGAACGCGAGGCCGGTGGAGCTCACGCTGCAAGCGCCGGCGAACGCGCTGCCGGCCATCGACAGGGCGGCTGCGAGCGCGGCCGTCCGCAACGCGGGGACCCACACCATCACGTTCTTCATTTCGCACTCCCGCATGTCACGGGCCCGATCCGCCCGGGCAGGCCGTCCTCCATCGCGGGGACGTCCAGTTCCAGCTCGCAGCCGCCGCCGGGCCAGCGCACCTGCACCCACTGCTTGTGCGCGGCCAGCCCGGTCAGCCACACCTCGCCGCGGCGCCCTGCGATGAACGGCTCGCCGCCCTCGCCAAGCCGCACTTGCGTGCCCACCGGCACGGGTTCGCCGCCGGGCTGCTCGAACACGGCGAGCGCCTGGCGCGAGTGGCGCAGGGCGAAGCGCACGACGCGTCCGCTGCGCGCATGAGGCGTGACGTCCTGCGCAAGGTCCTGCGATTCGACGTCCATCGGCACCGCATCGACATCGAGTTCGATCGCGTTCTTCTGCCACGGCAGCAGGCCGGGGATGAACGCGCGGCCGTTCGCGTCGGTGGTGGCGACCACCTGGTGGCTGCGCAGCACCGGCACGCCCTGCATGCCGTTGGTCTCGACGATGGCGAAGCTGCCCTGCCCGACGGGGCGCGACGCGAAGGGGATGCCCCCGAGCATGCCGATGGAGCCGCGAGCGCCTGCACGCATGGCAAGGCCCGTGGAAGCGGTCGCGGCGAGGTCCGCCGCAAACTCCGCATGCTCAGCGTTGTACTGCAAGCCCGCCCTCGCCCGCTGCGCCGCCTGGGTGGAGCCTTCCACCCGCCAGCCGAGGCCGGTGCCGGACGGCGCGTTGTGCACGGCTCCCGCATTCGCAACCAGGCGCCCGTCGGCGCCGCGGTCGACGCGGGTCGACGCATACGTTCCGTCGTCCAGCGGGATCGTGATGTTGACGCCGACGCTCCAGCCATGCGCGCTGCCGATGCGCCGGGTGGCACTGAGCCCCAGCGTCGCGCTGTGCGGAAGTGCCATTCCGAAGGACGCGCCCACGACCGTCGCGGTCTCGCCGTCCCACCGCGTCTGCCTTGCCAGGCTGACGCCGCCACTGAAGCCGCCGCCCAGTGCGCCGCCGGCGCTGGCGAACCATTGGCTGCGCGTGCGTCGCGCCGGCAGCGCCCCCGTGGTCTCGCCGAACGGGTCGAAGCCGCGGCTGGCCGACTGGTGCTGCACCGACCAGCCACCCGTCGGCGTCTGCCGCTCGATGCCGGCTTGCAGCAGTGCGCCGCGCTCGGCGTTGCCATGCATCTTGCTGTCCGAGACGGCAACCGCCACGCGCCCCACGGCCCAGTCGCCCAGCACGGCGGCCACCTCGCCGCCGGCCGCGCGCCGGTCGCGCTGCAGCTCGGCCCGCACTTCGCCGGTGAAGCCGGCGACAAGGCCCGCGCGCAGCGTCCCGGCGACGAAGGCGTCGCCATAGCGGTCGTTGCGGCCGTAGCCCGTGCGCAGCAGGCCCGCTTCGAACGAGTAGTCCGTCAGGCCCGGCGCCAGCAGGCGCGGCGACGCGTAGTAGCTCTGTCGCAGCATGGTCTCGCGGCCCAGCATGTCGCGCACCACCAGGTTCACTTCGCCCGCACCCGAGACGACGGGCACCTGCGTGATGTCGAACGGGCCGGGCGCCACCTGCTGGCTGATCGTGCGTGCGTTGTTCACCAGCACGTCCACGGTGGACGGCAGCGCGGCCTGCCCCGACAGCGCCGGCAGCGGCATCGTCACGAACCCGGGCCGCATGCCGAAGTCGCGGCCCCAGCGAACGCCCGCGTAGCGCACGGGCCGGCTCCACGCACCGCCGGTGCCAACCGTGTCGCCCACCACGAGGGTTTCCATGCGCTCGGGCATGTCGAGGCGCCAGTAGGTGTCCAGCCGCGACAGCGAGCGCTGGGCGCCGTCGTGCACGAGCAGTGCCGATGTCGCGAAGGTGCCGAGGCTGCCGAAGACAGCGGCCTCCACCTGCGCGCCGGCGGACGTGCCGCTGCCGCGGCCCGCGCGCGCCACCGAGACGTCGTAGTTGAGGAGCACGCCGGGGTCGGGCGGCTGCAGGGCCGGCGCCTCGGTCGGTTGCGGCCCTACTTTCGAGCCCACGAATGCGGTGGCCGGTGCATTGACCTCCAGGCGCATGGTGGAGCGATCGATGCGGTAGGTGAGCCCCGCCACGGCGTCGAGCATGTAGGCCGGCGTGCCGTCGCTGAGGGTCGCGGGCTGGCCCACGGCCGCGAGCCGCGCGTCGGTCCATGCCGCGGCGGCCAGCAGCACTTTCGCATCGGGGAGTTGTTCGGCGCGCACGATCTCCGCCTGGCGCTGGCCATTCACGGCCAGGTCCACCAGCAGCAGTTCGCGCGCAGCGGGTGCGGCTGGCGCGGCCAGTGGGGGCGCGCCCATGATCGATGCCGGTGCCGGTGCCGGCGGCAATGCCGGTGGCGGCGCCGCCGGCAGTGCTGCTGCCACGATCACCTCGCGAGCGGGTTCACGCTCGTCCGGCAGCAACCTGAGCAGCCACGCGTCGCCGTCGCGCCGCAGGTACGGCGCGACGGACCGCAGCATGACCAGTTCGACGCGCGTTTCATCCGGCTCGCTGCGCAGCCCCACCGAGGCAACCGGGCCGCTGCCGTCTTCCTGCAGGTGTTGCGGCAGCGGCTGCGACGGGCGCGCACCGCGCCAGGTCAACGAGAGCTTGCGCACACCGCCGGCCGAGCCGGTCCATGCCAGTTCGGGCTCGACACCGGCGACGCCGGGAATACGCACCCGCACCGCGTTACCGCCGTCGCGCATTTCCACCACCTGGATGGCCGGCGCGGCCGCATGCGCAGGCAGGCCGGCGACGGCGAGGGTTGCGGCGGTGAAGGCTGCGACGCGGTTCATGGCCGCTGCCTCAGAAGGTAGCGGGTTCCGCCCGCAGCACCTCGCCGCGGGTGGTCTGCGCCTGCACGCCGCGGATGGCGCCGCCGCTCGATGGCGGCAGCTGGAAACGGAATTCGCGCTGCGCACCGGCCAGGATCGCGGGCGCATCCTGCTTCAGGGGCAGGTCTTCCTGCCAGCCTTCGCCGGTCACGCGCACGGCGTGAAGCCGGACGCGGCGATTGCCCGCATTGAGCAGCCGCACGCACGCCAGCGCATACGCGTCCGCGGCGGGCCCGCTCGCGACGCGCGCGCCTTGCGGCCCCAGCGTGGGGCACTGCGCCCACTGCAGCGCCTGCAGCGGCGGCCCCTGCGGCGGCACCAGCACGGGAAGGTCGTAGCGCATGCGGATGTGCAGCCCGGCCTGCGGGCTGCCCGAGGCGTCCGCGGGGACCTGTGCTACATCCTCCAGCACGAGCCGGTACGCCTTCTCCACGCCCGCGGGCTGCGGGTTGCGAAGGGCGAGCCGGAACACCTGGCGCTGGCCGGGGTGCAGCTGGGTGATGGCGGGGGACACGAGGACATCGTCGGCCGGCTGCGTCACGGCGCCGCCCTCGCTGTCCTGGGTCCAGCGCAGCACCTGCGCCTGCAACTGCATCGGCGCGGCGGCCCGCTCGCTCATCGCGAGGCTGACCGCCACCACCTTCTGCTTGGCGGCGAACTGCACCACCACGGGCTGGATCAGCACCTGCCCCTGCGCCGTGGCGGCGAATGCGAGCAGCAGGCCTGCGGCGCGCCGCATCATCAGTCGGGCGTGAAGCCGACGGTGATCGTGACCGTGTCGCTGTACGCGCCGATCGGCTTGCCGTTCTTGTCGGCGGCGGCCACCTGGCCCGTGACCGACAGCGATTTGACCGTGCCGTCCGCGGCGAAACCGGTGTAGGCCGCCAACGTGTCGTGCGCGATGGAGGTGCCCGCGTCGGTGGCGCCCTCGTAGAGCGTGTAGGTGATCGTGTCGCTGCCGCTGCCGCCGCGCATCTTGAACGCCGTGCCGCCGCCATTGGCCGAAGCGAACTTCAGCGTGGGCGCGCCGGTGCCGTTGGTGCAGGTCGTGTCGAACGTGGCCGTGGCGTTGTTCTTCGCGGTGGACAGGCCGCCGCTGGCCAGGTTGAGCATGGCCAGGTCGCCGAACGCCATGGCGGTGGTGTTACCCACCACGCACTGGCTCGCGATGTTCGCCGTCACGGCGAAGGTCGCGTCGTCGTTGGCCGCCAGCACCGAGCCGGCTGCCGCAAGTGCCACGACCAGCGCGGCAAGTTTGGATGTCTTCGCTCTCATTTCAATTTCCTTTCATGGGTTTTGCCGTGTTCGCTCTGGTTTCTTCATCCGGCAAGTCAAGTAGAGCCGCGAGCTGCGGAATCGATGTTGAGACGGCTCAAGGTCGCGGTGCTGCGCATGTCGGGCCACGAATTCGCCACATCGCATGCCGCAGGGCGTGTTTCCCAATGAAAACCCGGAATTTCCCGAGCCGGCCTGGGCCGGCGCTGCCGCGAGATTCAGCAAAAGACCCGCCGGATCGGACGAAGCTTGCGCTCGATCATCTGCGCGGCAAATCCGCCGTGCTTCAATCCCGCACGCTGCATCGCAGCCAGAGAGATAGACATGCCGATCCGGATCCTCGTCGCCGACGACCACGCCATCTTTCGCGAGGGCGTGCAGCGCATCATCGGCCGCGCTCCCGGCCTGGAAATCGTGGGCGAAGCGTGCGACGGCGTGCAGGCGGTCGAACTTGCGCGCCGCCTGGACTTCGACCTGCTGGTGACCGACCTGTCGATGCCGGGCAAGGGCGGCATGGAGGTGATCAAGGCCGTGCGCGCGGACAAGCCGCAGGCCAAGGTGCTCGTCCTGAGCATGCACGCCGAGACCGAGTACGCCGTGCGCGCGATCAAGGCCGGCGCCAGTGGTTACCTCACCAAGGAAAGCGCGGGCGACCAGCTGGTGCAGGCGATCCACAAGGTCATGGCGGGCGGCGCCAGCATCAGCAGCGAAGTCGCCGAGCAGCTTGCCTTGAGCGCGATGGGCGGGGAGCAGTTTCCGCACGAATCCCTGACCGAGCGCGAGTGGCAGATCTTCACGCTCCTCGTGGCCGGCTGGTCGGTCAACGAAGCGGGCCGCGAGCTGCACCTGTCGCCCAAGACAGTGAGCTCGCACAAGTCGAACGTGATGCAGAAAGTCGGCGTCTCCACGCAGACCGACCTCGTGCGGTACGCGCTGAAGCACGGGCTGGCCGAACCGCTGGACGTGTGATGCACCCGGAAAATCCCGAGCGCGGATCGGCCGGCGCCGGTGTCCGGCAGCGGCATGCGCCCATGCCGCTTTCGGCCGATTCCGATGGCGCCCGCGCAAGCCGCCTTCGATACTTCCCGCCATGAAAGCCCGCGTCCTGGTCGTCGAAGACGAAGCGGTCATCGCGGCCGACCTGGAGAACGCACTGGCGAAGCTCGGCTACGGCGTCTGCGCCAGCGTCATCGAGGGCGACGAAGCGGTCGATGCGGCGCGCACCCACCGGCCCGACCTGGTGCTGATGGACATCCGACTGCGCGGCGCGACCGACGGCGTGGGCGCGGCCGCGCGCGTGCGCGCCGAGCTGCAGATCCCGGTGCTGTTCCTCAGCTCGCACAGCGACCCCGCGACCGTGGAGCGCGCCAAGGCCGCCCAGTCCTACGGTTACCTCCTCAAGCCATTCAACCCGCGCGAGCTGGGCACCGCCATCGAGGTGGCGCTGGCGCGCCACGCCACCGATCGCGAGCTGGAACTGGCCAACCGCAGGGTGCTCGAACTCAACCTCTGCCTCGAGCGGCGCGTGCGCGAACGCACGGAGGAGCTCGCGCGCTACGCGGCCGATGCCAACGGCGCGCGCGAGCAGGAGCGGGCCCGCGTGGCGCGCGACCTGCACGACGCGCTGGCGCAGCCGCTCGCCGCGCTGAAGCTCGACGTGCTGCTGCTGCGCGACGAGCTTGCACCGCCGCCGCACGCGCTCTCGGCGCGCTTCGACTCGCTGCTGTCGCGCATCGACGGCAGCATCGACGAGACACGCCGGATCGCCTGCGCGCTGCGCCCCGCCGTGCTCGACGAGCTGGGCCTGGCCGCCGGGCTGCGCTGGCTCGTGCAGGACTTCACGCGCCGCTGCCAGATCCCCTGCACGCTCGTCGCTCCGCGCGAGATCGACCTTGGCGAACCGCAGGCCAGCACCGTGTTCCGCATCGTGCAGGAGTCGCTCGCGAACGTGCAACGGCATTCGCGGGCGGGCCATGCGCACGTCCATGCGGTGGCCGCCGGCGGCGAGCTGGCGATCACCGTCAACGACGATGGGTGCGGGTTCGACCCCGGCGCGCCACGCCGCCGCGAGTCGCTCGGCCTGGTCGGCTTGCGCGAGCGCGCGGCGCTCCTGCGCGCCGACCTCGAGATCGCCAGCCGCCCCGGCACCGGCACGTCGGTGCGCCTGCACATCCCAGCCAACCCCAACCTCCACGCGCAACCATGAACATGTCACAGACCAACAACGAGGCCGCGGAGAACCCCTGCGGCTGCCCCCTGGCAGTGGGTGCGGCGGCTGCGCAATGCGGCCCGACGCAAGCACTGGAATTCGCCCAGCGCGTGATCGACAACGCCCCGCCCATGCTGTGGGTGGATGGCGAAAGCTGCGCCATCCGTTACGCCAACCGGGCGGCCTGCTCGTTTTTGGGCCGCCCGCGGGACGAGCTGCTGCGGATGACCATGGACGACATCGATGGCGCATGCTCGTCGCAGCTGCACGCCGAACTGCAGGCGCGGCTGCTCGAGGAAGGCAATGCGGCCTGCTTCGAGAGCCGCATCGGCACCGGTGCGGCGCGGCCGGTCGACGTGGAGTTCACGGTCTTCCTCACGCGCCAGGGCGGCCGGCGCGTGTTCGTCGTCAACCTGCGCGACATGACAGCGCAGCACACCGCGGAAGCCGAACGCGACCGCCGGGGCGCCGCGCTCGAAGCACTGATCAACAGCGCGTCCGACCTCGTCTTCTTCAAGGACCGCAAGGGCCGTGTCGTGCTGTGCAACCCGGCCTTCGCGGCGACGTTCGGACGCACCGCGCAGGCGATGGTGGGCCTCGTGGCTGCGGACTTTCATGCGCCCGAGGTGGCACTCGTCGTGGACGAACGCGACCGACGATGCCTCGACACCGGTGCGCCGCAGGAGTCGCAGCTGTGGGTCCGCAAGGCCGATGGCACCGAGGTTCTGCTGCACACCGTCGTCACGCCGGTCGCCGTGAAGGACGGCGGCACCATCGGCATCGTGGGGATCGCGCGCGACGTCACGCGCCAGACGAAGGAGAAGGAGCGTGCGCTGCGCGAAGCGCAGGAAACCGTCGACGCGAAGTCGCAGTTCATGGCGAACATGAGCCACGAGATCCGCACGCCGCTCAACGCGGTGATCGGCCTGGCGCACCTGCTGCAGCGGACACCGCTGGACGCCGGCCAGTCGGACTTCGTCGGCAAGATCCAGGCGGCGGGGCGGCACCTGCTGGGCGTGGTGAACGACATCCTCGACTTCTCGCGGGCGGAGGCGGGCATGATGCCGATCGACCCCCAGCCGTTCCGGCTGCGGGACCTGCTCGGCGAAGTGCGCGCGATGACCGCCCCGGCCGCCGAGTCGAAAGGGCTGCGATTCGTGGTCGACGTCGCCGCGGACGTGCCGGCCGCGATGACGGGCGATGTGCAGCGCCTGCGGCAGGCGCTTCTGAACCTCGTGGGCAACGCGCTGAAATTCACGCACCACGGCCAGGTACTGGTGCGCGTGAGCCTGCGCGAACAAGCCGGCACCGGCTACCTGGTTCTTTTCGAGGTGATCGACACCGGCATCGGCATCCGCCCCGAACACATGGACGGGCTGTTCACGAGCTTCTCGCAGGCGGACGGCACCACCACCCGCGCTTATGGCGGCGCGGGCCTGGGCCTGGCCATCACGCGCAAGCTCGCGCAGGCAATGCATGGCGACGCCGGAGCATCCAGCGTGCACGGCAAGGGCAGCACGTTCTGGTTCACCGCGCGCCTGGGCCCGGCCCGGGAGATTCCCACTTCCGGCGCGGCCGCTCAAGCCGCCCCTGCGGTGCGCCAGGCCACGCGCGTGCTGGTGGTGGACGACAACGAGATCAACCGGCTCATCGCAGCCGAGATCCTGGCCGACGCGGGCATGTCCGTGGACACCGCCACGCATGGTGGACAGGCCCTCGACATGATCGCGCAGGACCCCTACGACCTCGTCCTCATGGACGTGCAGATGCCCGTGATGGACGGCATCGAAACGACCCGGCGCATCCGCTCGGCCCCCGGCGCACGGCACTTGCCCGTCGTGGCCATGACCGCCAACGTGCTGGAGGAGGAACGACGCGAGTGCACCGAGGCCGGCATGGACGGCTTCGTGGGCAAGCCTTTCGAGCCGCACGAATTGGTGCGGGTTGCGCGCGAAGCGCTGGAGACCGCGCGCACCCGGCGGCAGCGGGAGGAAGCGCTGCCGTCGCTCGATGCGTAGGGGCGTGCGCATGCGTTGAGCCTTGTCAAGTGCGGATTCGCCGCGCATCCCTATCCTTCGTTCCCCCGATGTGGGACGCCCTGGAGTTGCCTTGTCGAATGTTCCCTCCCCAGCCACGCCGCAAGCGCAGCATGGCAACTACACCGAGCAGCCTGCGCTGCTGCACAACATCCTGGAGTCCTCCACCGAGTATTCGATGGTGGCGACCGACCTGGACGGCAACATCCTCTTGTGGAACGCGGGCGCCCAGCGGCTGTACGGGTACGCCCCGGAAGACGTCGTGGCGCGCGCGCACTGCGACATGCTCCACGAGCCGCAGGATATTGCCGCAGGCTACCCGGCCCAGATGCGCCGGGAGGCGCTCGCGGCCGGCAAGTGGGAAGGCACCGTGGCGCGTGTGCGCCGCAACGGTGAGCACTTCACGGCGCGCGTGGTCCTCACGCCCCGCCGCGACGCGGCCGGGCGGCCCGAGGGCTTCCTGCTCATCTCCAAGGACATCTCCGACGAGATCCGCCTGACCGAGGAGCTGAAGTCCACGCAGTTCTACGCGCGCAGCCTGATCGAGGCCTCGCTCGACCCGCTGGTGACCATCAGCCCCGAGGGCAAGATCACCGACGTGAACGAGGGTTCGATCAACGTCACGGGCGTGCTGCGAGAGGACCTGATCGGCACCGACTTCTCCGACTACTTCACCGAGCCCGACAAGGCGCGCGAGGGCTACCAGCAGGTGTTCTCCAAGGGCTCGGTCACGGACTACCCGCTGACCATCCGGCACAAGGACGGACGCCTGACCGACGTGCTCTACAACGCGTCGGTGTACAAGGACGCCAAGGGGCGCGTGCTCGGCGTGTTCGCCGCCGCGCGCGACGTCACCGCGCAGAAGCAGGCGTCGCAGTACGCGCGCAGCCTGATCGAGGCGTCGCTCGACCCGCTGGTGACGATCAGCGCCGAAGGCAAGATCACCGACGTGAACGCCGCGTCCGCGGACATCACGGGCGTGCCGCGCGGCAAGCTGATCGGCACCGACTTCTCCGATTACTTCACCGAACCCGAGCAGGCTCGCGAAGGCTACAAGCAGGTGTTCGAGAACGGTTCGGTCTCGGACTACCCGCTGACCATCCGCCACCGCGACGGCAAGCTCACCGACGTGCTCTACAACGCGTCGGTCTACAAGGACACGCGCGGCAACGTGCTGGGCGTGTTCGCCGCAGCCCGCGACGTGACGGCGCAGCGGCTCGCCGAGGCCGAGGTCGCCGAGCAGCGCACCAAGGAGCTGGAGCGCCTGGCCGAACTGGAGCGCTTCCAGCGCCTCACCGTCGGCCGCGAGCTGAAGATGATCGAGCTGAAGAAGGAGATCGGCGACCTGAAGAAGGAGCTGGGCACGGCACGAACGGCCCGCGACGGGGCGGGCGCGTGAACGGTGTGCACGGCGGCACGCCGGACTTCGCGCCGGCCGACTACGTGCGCGCCGTGCTCAACATCCTGGAGGACGCCGACTCGGAGCGCGAGCGGCTGCGCCAGACCCAGCGCGCGGTCGTCAACATCCTGGAAGACGCCGCCGGCGAGCGCGCGCGCCTGGAGGTCACGCAGAAAGCCGTCCTCAACATCCTGGACGACGCGTCGGAGGAAAAGCGGCGCCTGCAGGAGGTGCAAAGCGCCGTGCTGAACATCCTGGACGACCTGGCCGGCGAGATGCAGGAGCGTGGGCGGCTCGAAAAGCGCTTCCGCGGCCTGCTGGAGACGGCGCCCGACGCGATCGTGATCGCGGACGCGCGCGGCCGCATGGTGCTGGTCAACGCACAGGCCGAAAAGATGTTCGGCCATGAACGCGAGGCCTTGCTCGGCGAGTCGATCAACCAGCTGCTCCCCCAGCTCGTCGCCGCCGAGCGCGGCATGGCCGGGACCTACCCGGCGATGGGCACGAGCCTGCAGGTTCAGGGCCGCCGCCGCGACGGCGGCGAGTTCCCGGCCGACGTGCTGCTCAGCCCCATGGAGGCCGAGGAGGGGCTGCTCGTTTCGGCCGCCGTGCGCGACATCACCCGCGCCAAGGAGATCGAGCAGCAGATGCGCAGCTCGCTGCGCGAGAAGGAGGCGCTGCTGCAGGAGATCCACCACCGCGTCAAGAACAACCTGCAGATCATCGCCAGCATGCTGTCGCTGCAGTCCGGCTACATCCGCGACGAGGTGCTGCTGGAGCACTTCCAGGAAAGCCAGGGCCGCATCCGCTCCATGGCGCTGATCCACGAGAAGCTGTACCAGTCCGAGACGCTCGCGAGGATCGACCTGACCGACTACATCCGCGGCCTCGGCGACATCCTCATGCGCACCTACACCGGCAACCCGCACGTGGCGCTCGAGCTGGACCTCGAACAGGTCTCGGTCAGCATCGACACCGCCGTGCCGGTGGGCCTGCAGCTCAACGAGCTGGTGACGAACGCCCTGAAGTACGCGTTCCCGCAGGGGCGCAGCGGCACGCTGCGCGTCGCGCTGCGCTGCGAGTCGCCGGGCGCGTACCTGCTGCGCGTGCAGGACGACGGCGTCGGCTTTGCACCGGGCTTCGACTTCGGCACCGTCGCCACGCTCGGGCTGCGGCTGGTGCGGATGTTCGCGCGGCAGCTGCGCGCGGCGGTGGACGTGCAGTCCCGCCCGGGCCTGACCTATTTCGAGATGCGCTTCAAGGAGGAGTGAACCATGGACATGCGCAGGCAGAAGGTGCTCGTCGTCGAGGACGAGCTGGTGGTGGCCGAGGACCTGAAGGACCGGCTGGAACGAATGGGCTTCGAGGTCGTGGGCAGCACCGACGACGCGCAGGAAGCGATCGCGCTTGCCAGCTCGGCGCGGCCGGACGTGGTGCTGATGGACATCATGCTGCACGGTCACGCCGACGGCATCGAGGCCGCCGAAGCGATCGCGGACCGGTGCGGCATCCCGGTGATCTTCCTCACCGCGCACTCGGACTCGGCCACGCTCGCCCGGGCGACGCAGGCCGGCCCGGCGGGCTACGTCGTCAAGCCCTTCCAGGACGACCAGGTGCGCGCGGCCATCGTCACGGCCGGCGCGCGCGTACGCCTGCAGCGGCGCTCGCAGCTGGCCGCGTCGTGGCTCGGGGCGGCAATGGGTTGCCTCGGCGACGCGCTGGTCGCCACCGACGGCGCGGGCGCCATCGTCCTCATGAACCAGGCGGCGCAGGCGCTCACGGGCTGGACGCAGCAGGAGGCGGTGGGCCGCCCGTGTTCGGAGGTGATCCGGCTCGCGCGCAATGGCGGCGGCGAGCCGGTGGAAGACCCTGCCACGCGTGCCCTGCGAAGCGGCAGCGCGACGCGCGTCGGCGACGACACCGAGCTGGTGCGCAGGAACGGCGAGCGCATCCTTGTTGACGAAAGCGCGTCGTGCGTGGTCGACGAAGACGGCGCCGTCACGGCCGCCGTCGTCGTGCTGGTGGATGCGAGCCGACGCGGCCAGGCGCTCGCACGCGCGCGCGCCCTGGAGACGCAGGTTGCCTGCCTGTCGCAGCAGGCCGAACGCGAAATCGACGAGCGCCTGCGGCTGGAGGTCGTTGCCGGTGCCGTGAGCCACGACCTGCGCGCGCCACTGAGTGCCATCAACGGCTTCTCGGAGGCCTTGTCGCAACGCTACGGCACGGCACTCGACGCCGCCGGCAGGCACTTCCTGCAACGGCTGCGCCAGAACGCGGAGCAGATGACGGACATGATGGAGGAGTACCTCACCCTCCTGCGCGAGGCGCGCGAACGCCCGCTGGCGGACGCGCCGGTGGACATGCGCGCGCTGGCGGCGGGTGTGCTCGAAGCCGCCCGGGCCACACTTCCCGGCGGGAGCATCCGCGTCGGGGCGCTGCCGGCCGTGCGCGGCGACGAAGCGCTCTTGCGGCGGCTGCTTGCCACGTTGGTGCGCAATGCGTCGAATCTCGCCTGCGAAGCCGACCGCCCCGCGGTCGAGCTGGGCGCGACCACCGCGGACCCGCTGCACACCTTCTACGTGCGCGACAACGGCAGGGGCTTCGACGTGACGCGGCGGCTGTTCGACCCCTTCCAGCGCGGCTACGGCGGCGACCAGCCGCCCGCCGCCGGCCTGGAGCTGGCGATCGCGCGGCGCATCGTGCTGCAGCATGGCGGCACCTTGTGGGCGGAAAGCGAGCCGGGCCGGGGAGCCACCTTCTTTTTCACGCTGCCGGCGGCATGAGCATGGCGGCTTGCGTGCTGGTCGTCGAAGACATCGCGCCGGTCGCCGCCGACCTGGAGGCACGGCTCATCGCCCTCGGCTACCGCGTCACGGGCATCGCGGCCGACGCCACCGAGGCGCTCGCCGAGGTCCGCAGCTGCCGCCCCGACCTGGTGATCTCCGACATCGCCATGCACGGCGACATGGACGGCATCGCGCTTGCGCGCGTGCTGCGCGACGAGCATGCGCTGCCCGTGATCATCGTGAGCGCGTACTCGGACGAGGCGACGCTCGCGCGCGCGAAGGACGCTTCCCCCTATGGGTACATGCTCAAGCCCTTCGACGCCCAGGAGCTGCGCGTCAACATCGAGATCGCGCTGCAGCGGCACCGCATGGACCGCGAGCTGGCGCAGGCGCGTGCCGAAGTGGCCCGCCTCAATGCGCAGCTGGAGTCGCGTGTCGCCCAGCGCACCGCCGACCTGGACGAGGCGCTGGCGGGGCTCGAAGCCGTGGCGCAGGCGATGGCGCACCACCTGCGCAGCCCGCTGCGCGCCATCGAAGGGTATGCGGCCGGGCTTGGCGCGGCCCGCGGCGAGTGCCCACGCGCACCCCAGTGCTCCGCCTCCATCATGCGCGAGGCGCACCGCATGAGACATCCGGTGTCAACCCTCTTCAATGTTTTGGATCATGGCCGAGGTGTGCAAGGCCGGGTTGTAGGTGGAGCCATCGGTCCAGATTCTCCAGATGACGCGGCTCCAGGCGCGAG
>NZ_JACORU010000011.1 GCF_014297445.1 Ramlibacter albus | reverse complement strand
ACCAACAGAAACTCAAAGCGTGACAAGCACTTACGCTCGCCCCTGGAGCAGACCCCGCGCCAATCCTCGCTCTGCGGGGAGGCACGAACCGTCACTTTCTGCACTGAAATCAAATGGACCCCGTGAAGAGGAATCTTGCAGCCATGGGTCTGCCCGAGCGATTCATGGATGCGTGCCTTGAGCGCTTCGATGTGTGGAGGGCTGGTTCACGTGTGAGCGTCTTCGGCGCCGAAGGCGCGCCCAGTGATGTGGTTGGCGTGAAGCTGGCAAAGCTGGTGACACCTTCGCCAACGTGGACCCTAGTGACCGCGTGCCACCGGCAAGCAGCTTGGAATGTTCACAACTGGGCGCTCAGCCACTTCGTACCGGTGCAATACGTCGGAAGCCCGGCGGGCCGGGCGAGTCGTGCGCTTGCCACCCAGCTGATCGCTGCCAGTGACCAGGTTGTAGTCTTCGAGCGCCGGCGCGAGAAGCGGTTCGATCATGTCCTGCAGGCGGCGAAGCAGGCGCGAAAGCGCGTGTCCCTGGAACTCTACGATGTTGCCGGTGGATCTGCATCGCAACTGTCGCTCGCGTAAAGCAGATTCTCCGACAGCGCTCCCCCAAGAATGAAAGGCCCGGTGCATTGCTGCTTCCGGGCCTTTCGAGTACTGCGTTGGGGACGTCCTACGACGTGCGCTTGATCACGCGGTAGGTGCCGCTGATCACCGTGACGTAGACCGCTTCGCCTGCCGTCACAGCCTGGTACGGGGCTGGCTGAACGATCACCTGAAGGCGCGGTCCGCCAACCGGTTGAGCGATCAACACCACGACCTCTTGGGCATGGGTTCCGGCCACCATGTGGGCGCCGCGCTCGCCAAGGAGCCCTCCAAGCACTCCGCTCACGGCTTGGACGGCGAATCGGCTGTCGCCCTTTGCGCGGCTGCCCAGCGCGATCGCGACCGTCGAACCGACAGCGCCTCCGGCCAGGCGTGCCGTCGTACTGGCCTCGACTTCCTTCAGGCTGACCTGCACAACAGTTGCCTCGAACACCTGGCCCGAGACTTGCGCCTGCGAAGGCGCGTACACATCGCCTGATTGCGCCTTGGCCGGTCCCGGCACCACGAGCAGCAATGTCACCAGCGCAACCGCCTCTGCGATCACGATGGCACGTTGCGCCCACGGCAAGCCGCAGAAGCTCTGGATGATGTTTTTCATACGTTCTCTTTCTGGGGGAAAGCAGGGACGCATGGCCCCTCAGGGCAATGCACTTGCCCTGCAGGGGTGGTTGTCGTCACCGGCGATTGCCGGCGAGCGTTACTCGTCGTCTGCGTGCTGCCTGAGGAGGAGCTCGGCTTCTTCACGCTGGATGCGTTGGAAGTCCGAGTCGCCTCCATCGGGAGCGCCGGCGACATGCCGAGGTGAAGTGGACCGACCGCTGAAAGCAGCCAGCGCCAGAACAACCGCGATGAGGATGTAAGGCCAGAGGCCCATGGACGTTCTCCTTGGACCTCCGCACAGGGAAGGCCCTGTGTGGGTGAATGCTTGCCCTGAGGCAGCTAGCGGGTCGACGACCTGCGTTCGTGTATTGGACCAGTCAGGCGCGCACGCGGCAAGCGATCGCAGCCGTGGCGCGCGGGTAGCGCGTGGACTCTATTGAGCCCCCGTGGTGAAAGTCCACGTCTTGATCGGCACCCATGCTCCGGCCGCACCTTGAACGGGGGACGCGCGGCCCGCGAAGGACACTGTATACGTGGTGTTCGGACGCAGAGCACCATTGGGCACGAAGTACGCCTCGTTGGCGCGCAACAGTGTGCTTTGGGCGCGAGTCACCACCAGTCCGGGCACCTGGGAGCCGGAGCCATCGGAGACCGAGAAGGTATCGACAGCTAGGCTGAACTCGGGCGCGATCTGAATGCTGATGGGATAGCCTTCGACGGCGATCGTTGGGGTCGGATCGGGAACCTCGGGCGACATCTTCGTTGCTATCCCGATTTGCCCCGCGTACGGCGTGATGCCGATCCACCCGCTCGGGAGCACACGCACTGCGCTTTGAGAGGCCAGGTTGATCACGCAGTTGCGCAGCAGAAAGCCATTGCCGTCGCGGACGGCCGAGCCGATCCCCACGCCGATGCTGTCCATGGTGGTGTCCAGCAGTGCCGCGCGGTGGAAGACGGTCCCGATCAGCTGGTCGACACATCCCTTCGTATCGGGGTCAGCGCCTGCCGCGGCCCCGAATTGCGAGCCACTGACCTCCGACGATCGCGTGGGCACGTAGCCGGCGGCGCGCAGACGATCGTCCGGCACGGCGCCAGTGAATCCCGGTCGGGTCGCTTCCTCGTAGTGCGCGAAGGGAAGACCAGCAGATGTCAGCGTGAAGAGGATGGGGTCGGGGACGCCGTTCGCGTAGAAGTTCGTAGTGAGGTAGTTCGAGTGCGCCTGGGCGGCGTTCTCCACGCGCCCATCCGAGGTAAGTGAACCGAAGCCGCCATTGGCTCGGAAGCTGTCGATGTATTGGTACATCGCCGCTTTAGGGCCCGTCTGCGTGGCCGGGACGGGCGTGGTGGTTGTCGGAGTACTCGTCGTCACATCTGTCGTTCCGCCCCCGCCACCGCCTCCTCCCCCGCAGGCCGTCAAGAACGCGACGGCGCTGAGAATGGTGGCAAAGACCACAGACATGAATTGTCGTTTCTTCATCGGTGAATTTCCTTCTTGGTGAATGTTCAAAGTAAGCTAGCAAGGAAGGCGGGTCCGTCAAGTGGCCTGCCGGAACACGACCTGCTTCTTTTTGAGTTGGCGTCGCTGATACGCGAGATGATTCGCGTGACGAGTGACTGCCTTTGCCAGATCCACGGATTGCCAGAGCAACACCTCTCGGCCCACGGATTGCAAGAAAGCCAGAATTGACTGCGCAACTTCGCGAGCCTCATGGGGTCGGGTCGCGATCGCGGCGCAGAGCCGCGCCTTGAGATCGACGTTTCGCCGGCCTTCGAGAAACCGGAGAATCGGCTGGCAATCGAGCGTCATCGCTTCAGCTACCGTCAAGTGCAGCACCGCACACGCGCGTTCGACCCAGTAGTGAGTCGCATCGCTCCCGGCGCGGAGCGCATTCAGCAGCGTGATGTCCTGGTGCCTGGCTGAATGTCCGGGGGCCGGCTGCGGCGGCCGTTTGATGCTTTCCTTCCAGTACAGCGTCAGCGGCCTAACAACCTCAGGCTTTCCGATCGCCGCGGCCCACGCCCGCAGAAGCGACCACTCTCCACGGATCGTCGACAGGGCCTTCTTGCTACGGCGCCAGTGGTCTAGCAACGCGACGGCGTGACGCTCGTCCAGCTGCTCGACACGCGTGATCGGATGGCCGAGATCGGCGAGCTCGCGATAGAACCGCACGATATGGCGAGACCGCCGCCGATGTCCTGCTTCACCGTCATCACCATTGTTCGCAGGTCGAGCGACGTTGGCCCAAATTCGCCGCACGTCATCTGCAAGGTTTTGACCCGCCGGCAACAGCACGTCTTCCGCGGCGCGGTTCGAGAGAGCCGCGCGTGGAAAAACTGCAATGGCGTTGGTTGATGACGACTGCACGCTCGATGAGCTCCAGGCTGGTGCGTCGATTAGAGGGTGGTTGCAGCCCCTTGAATCCCCTGCCAACACACCTCAGACGGTGACTTGCCGCCTGAAGCTCGCAAATGCAAAGGGGCCGCTTGCGCGGCCCCTTCTTTTTTCAATGGGAAATGGCGTTCAGGGGACCTCGCCCGTCTGCCACCAGTAGACGATCGCCGGCGCCGGCGCGGGTGCGGGAGGCGACGGATTCTGGCTGGTCCAGAAGTTCGTGCCCCACTCTTCCGCGTTGTTCTCGCTGCCCCCGCAGTTGTTCGTGTAAACGCATCCGATCGGTGCAGGAGCAGGCGGCGGCGGCGACGGGAATGCAGTCACTGGCGCCGGAGCGGGCGGCGGTGGCGGTGGCGGTGGCGGTGGCGGTGGCGGCGGTGGCGGTGGCGGTGGCGGCGGTGGCGGTGGCGGCGGCGGCGGTGGCGGCCACCCACCCGAAACCGGAGTAGGTGCCGGTGCTTCTGCCGGCGGCGTCGGGGCCGGAGCAGGCGGCTCCCAAATCGGAGGCGATGCAGGCGGAGGAGGCGGAGCAGGCGGCTCCCACGTCGGAGGAGACGCAGGGGGCGGCGGCGCGGAAGGAGGAGGCGGCGGCGGTGATCCGCCGCCTCCGCCAGCTTTCTGCTGCAGGGTGCCTACACGTCCCTCGTAGTACACCTGCCCGTTCGGCTGCACGCTCATCACGTCGCCTGCCTTGGTGTATTGGACTTGGCCGCCCCAGGCGGCAGACACGTTGTTTTGCGCCTGGCACTCAACGACGCGCACTGGTTGGCGTTGGCCTTCGCCCAAGCCTTGCCAGGCGTTCTGAGCGAGAGCTTTCGCGTCAGTGATGCTGCTCACGCAGTTCGCGTCGGTGGAAAGTTCGGTGGCCAGAGGCATGTCGTAGAGCCGACCGCCTGCGCCGTCACGCGCGATCTGCGCCTGCGCATGCACCGCGGCGAACATCGCAGCGATGCCCAGCGGGATCGCAGCGAGCTGTCCGGAGCGTTTCTTCATGATGCACTTCTCCTATTCGAGGGTCTAAGGTATAGCCCGGTGTTGCTGATGCTCAAAGGTCCAAACGTCAAAGTACTGAGTACTGGCAACCACGCCACGCGATTGCCTCAGCGCCGCCTGCACCTGTGATTGAAACCGTCCACGGTCCTGAACCCGTGTACGAGTAACGGACAGCTCCGCCAGCGACCGGCGTCTGGAACTGACTCGGAACGATCATGATCAGAGGCGTCGAACCCGTTCCGCATGTCGGTGAAGGGACCACGCTTCCATTTACCACTGTCATGCTGTCCAGCCACGCGAGACGTCCCAGCGCGGAGTTGAGCGACACATAGACACCGCCGCGGCAAAAGAGCGTGCTCGTCGGTGTGGTGGAGTCCAGGGCAATACCGTCCGTGCAGCTGCTGCCTTCGGCAGCTCGAGTCAGACCTTGTATGCGCCACACGTTCGAAATGCAGGCGAGAAGCTGCCCATCGGCCTGCCGTGCGAACTGGCCAGCAGCGCCGCAGGGTGTTCCCTCAATCTGCGTCGTGACGAAGGTCACCGTGCCCGTCACGGACGCGCCCGAGTTCATCGTGGTCAGCCCACTGAATGTTGCCGTCGTCCCGTACACGGAACCACTTGCCGTGATGCCGCCGGTGTTGGTGTTGTTCTGGAGGTTGTCGGCGAAAACCGTGCTCACGGTTCCCGTGTAGCGAATGCCCGCGCTTGTGCTGCCCGAAGACGAGTAGCTTGTCACCGACCCGTCACCCCCAATGCGAACCTGCGGAGAGCCGGTCGAACTGCGCGTCTCTATGTTGCCCGTCGCACCATCTGCGAAGATGCGAGCGACGCAATCGGAAGCGCGGGCAACGATTTGCCCGGCGCCGCCCGAATTCATCAACTGCGCGAGCTGGCAGGTACCGCTCGAGCCAGTGCCCGTTCCCGAGCCCACAGTGTTCGTCACGAAAACCGACCCGCCGACGGTCACGTTGTTGATGAAGTTCGGATCGCGCGTATCGCTCACGACAAGGTACTGAGCCATGCCACTCGCGCTGTACGTGATGTAGGTTCCGAACACACCCTCTACGGAGCCAAGCGGATTGGCACGACTCCAGTTCATGCTCGAGATCGTTCCGGGTGTAGCGTTCGTGCTGTAACCCGCGTCGTTCCCAAACTCCCGCGCCGCGAAGTTCAACGCACGGTAGGCCGGATAGTTGGCGGACATGACAGGCCCCGGATAGTTCGTAGCCATGCCGATGTCGCAGGCCGCACCTGAGCAACCCGCCGGAATCATGGTGAGCTCGAAGGTGGGGGTACCCGTCGCTTCAGGAACGCTACCGGTGTACGCCACGCCAAGGATGTTTAGCGCCTTCAGCTCCGCAACCGTCGGGCGCAAGGGATCGGCGACACCGGTAACTGTCCCAGTCGTGGTAAGTGGCACGCGGTACTTGTGCGTGTAGTCGATCGCAGCCTGGTAGTACGGTTTGAAGCCCGTCGCGATCGCCTTTCCCTTCAGATAATCGCGATAGAGCTGGACGCCGTGCCAGATGCCCACCATCAGGACCGACAAGACCGTGATGGAAATGATCACTTCGATCAGCGTGAATCCAGAGTTGCCACGCCGCGTCTTCGCGGCTCGACGCATGGACGACATCATTTCTCCTCGCTGTTCGTGGTCACAGAGAGACCTCCCGGAGCTTTCGCGCGAGATCTGCGCGGTCGTAGGCACAGCGCGTGGCGGCCTGCTGGTCGAGGCGCTTGTCCTTGATGATGGGGATGAGGGCTTCATTGAGCGAGCGGACACCGCCGCTCGCGCCCCCTTCCGTGAGGCGCTTCTGTAGCGCGTCCCACTCCGACCTCTCTATGAGTTCCTGGATGTCCCCACGATGCCGCACAGCGACCGACTCGTGGACGAACACCCATTGCCCGTCCATGAGACTGGGAGCCTTCACCTGGTAGGTAACACCCAGCAGCGTTCGAGCGACCGACGCAGCTACAGCTTCCGGCCGCCCGGGAAGGTCGTTCACCAACGATCGGATCGCATCGACGGCGTTGTTCGCAAAGCCGGTGGCCACGACGAGCAACCCGCGCTGCGCGGCCTCGAACGCCGCACGCTTGTCCGCGGCCGTGCGCAGTTCGCCAACGAATGCGGCCATCGCGAAGTTCCGCATGGCATCCTGAAGCACCCTCTCGACCGATTCAGCATTCGACCCAACTTCACGTTGACTGACGCGGCCACGCTTCTCGCGGAAGATGAACTCGATAGGATCCTCTGCGGTCACAATGTGCCCGTCGCGATTCGTGTTGAGGTGGTCGATGTACGACACGGCAGTGGTTGACTTGCCGGCGCCGGCCGGACCAACGATCAGGATGAGGCCCTGGGTTTCGTCGGCCATCGCTACGACCTCGTTGGCGAGCCCGAGGTCCTTGAGCGGAATCGCATCCGGCAACACGACCCGGATCGTGGCACCTATGAGTCCTGGCAGATCATCCGCGCGCTCGATGTTGGGATCGAGGTCACCGCGACCGCCGAACAGGTAGACGTTGGCGCGCATGGACACGCCGTTGCCGGCGGCCCTTACTTCAGGGACCTCGCCGTCGATGCCCCCCTCGCGAATGCGGTCCTTCCAACGCGGGTCGACCATGGCTGCGAATTGCGCCATGTCCGCGCGAGTCAGTTTCTGATCCAGCGTCTCAACTTGCTCACGACGCTGCACATCCAGGTCTTCGGCAGGCATGGACAGCTCGACCGCCTCGATGTGCACTGCTTCCGAGAACTCGCGAACGCTCATGATCTTGACCTCGCCGCCGATGACGGTTTCGACCTCGATCTGGCGCCCTTCACGAGCGAGCACGTTGAACACCATGCCACCTCGCAGCAGGGCGAGCGCGGCGTCGAGCTTGTCAGCAATGCCTGCCATGGTCTTACTTCGCGACTGCGATCTGGACAGCGATCGGCTCGGCGCCGTTGCAGGCCGTCGAGAGGCCGAGTGCCGCAACATCCAATTCACCGGTCAGCGGCTTGACGGTAACCGCCGAGCCCCCGCTGGGAGTCACGTTCACGCGGATAGCGCCAGAGCTGACCGCCCCTTCGACGACGCCGGTGCAATGCTTCGCCTGGGTGGTGCCGGTCATCGTGAGGCCGTCGTTCGTCCCGACCAGGTTGACCGCAGAGACGGTGTACGTGTCACCGGTGAGCGGAGACGTGGCGCTGGCGGTATTGGTGCCGCGGTTGGTGATGCCGGGCATGTTGCCGAAGCATCCGCTGTTCACGAGGACCGGCAGTGTCACGGACGTGAGGCTCGCGATACTTCGGGCGTAGTCCACGCCGCAGTTGACGACGGCGGTGACGCGCTTGCCCTCTTCGACGCCCTTCTGCTTGTTGTACATGCCGACGCCGAACAGCGCGAGGCCGACGACAAGAACGGCCGCGATCGCGATGACGACAATCAGCTCGATGAGGGTGAAGCCGCGCTGGCGGCGGGGGATGCGCTTGAGAGTTTGGGAGCGAAGCATGTGAACCTCTTGGTGGTTGGTGGGGAAAAGGGTTAGAAGCTGCGACCGGCGTTCTGCACGACCGCGAGATAGACGAATCCGATCGCAGCCGCGACCAACAGCAGCAGGACGCGTTGGACGCCCTTGATGCCGGCGCTCGCCTGCTTTGTTCGGGTGTTGATGAGCGCGGCCAGCCGCGGTCCTGCCTCGACCGCGACGTACCGCAGCGCCTCGTCGATGTCGACGCCCATCGAGCGCACTTCGACTCGGACCATGGCCTGCCAGTCGAACATCCCTACATCGACGATGTCGACGCCGCGCTCATGTCGCGCTTGGAAGTTCGCCAGCATTTCCTCCAGGTACATCGCCTCCCATCGGTTGGCGCGCTGGAGCAGGTTCTTGATCGCCCGGTCGAAGCCGATCCGCGCGGCTAGGAAGGTTCCCAGCGCCATCATGATTGGCGTCGAGCGAACGAGCCGATACAGCCGGAAACCCGGGAGACGTTGGTCCGCCCAACGGCGTCGAGTCCCAACCCAGTTGGGAAGCGCCCATGCGATTGCGACGACAGCCACGACGATGACGCCGAGAGTGACGGGCCAGACGTCGACCAACGAGTCGCCGATGCCGATCACGATGCGAGAGAGCTCGGGCCAGTATCTCCGCGGTGCAATCTGAGCAAACTGCTCGGCGGCGAAGTGGGCCACGCCCAGCCACATGAAGCCGACCGACAGGAGCGTCATGACCAGGTCGACGAGGACCCGTGCGACTCCCGCACCGGTGCTGCCAAGGTTCTCGATCATCCGGGCTGCGGTGACAAAGCCTTCCCCGCGCTCCGCATCCGTCTTCGAGTTCACGCTGACGGCCTCGATCAGCATGTTTTCCATGGGCCGGAAATAGGGCTGAAGCGCGAGGTGCAGCAGCATCCCGCCATTCACCCGATCACGCACGTCGCGGAATGCGGCGGAGAGCGCCGCATTCGGCGTCCGTCGCGCCGATGCGTTGAGCACCTGGTTGATCGAGCCCTTCCCTTCCTGCATCATTTCGCCGAGGTCGGTCAAGAACGCGACGCGTTGCTGGCTGAAGGCACGTCTGCGCTCGAATGCGTCCAAGCGCTCCGTCAGGGATTGCCCTCGGGTAGCGAGTTGTGCAGCGCTCATCGAGAGGCCTCCGCCGCAGTCCGATGCGCGACTGCCCCAGGCACTACTTCGCGCACATCCCGGCGAACGGTCGGCCGGATCTCATAGGTGAAGAGGTCTTCGACGTTGTCGAACACTTCAAGGATGCAGACTTCACCTGCAGCTGCCTTGGAGAGCGCATGCTCCACGAAGGTCTTGCCCCGCGTGTCAGGCGAGTCGAAGCCGGTGTCTCGCTGGCTGCGAAAGTGGTCCATCGCCGCGTTGACGTTTCTGTCCATGATGAAGTCGAGGAACTTGCGGTCCGGCACCACCAGCTCAGCGATCGCCGTGCGGCCGATCTCACCGGTGCCGGCGCAGCGGTCACATCGGTCGCCGTCGCCGGTGTGGCGATACCTGACGTACATGCCGTCGACGCTCAGGCCGAACTTTCCGGTGAGCAGATCCAGCTGCTCGTCCTCGAGGTGATCCGCTGCGGGCTGTTTGCAGTCCGGACAGAGCAGCGGCACCAGGCTCTGGTAGAGGACGGCGCGAAGAAAGCGCTCCATGCCGAGAATCGCAGGATCCATCTGGATCGCATCGCCCATGAGCCGCATGAGCGCCGCGGCCGCGGAGTTCGCGTGAAATGTGGCCAGGGTCAGGTGGCCGGTCAACGCGTAGTCCTGTGCCATCAACGCTGTGGCATGGTTGTTGATCTCGCCCGCATAGATCACATCCGGGTCCGACCGCGCGACGCCCACGGCGACTTGGGGCAACGTGTCGAGGTTGACCTTGTATTGCGCGAGTTCGCTGATCCCAATTTCGGGTGGAATCTCCATCCCCACGCGGATCTTCTCGTTGGAGCCGCGGTCGGCTTCCAACGCGGTGGCAATCGTCGTCGTCTTGCCCGACCCCGTAGCGCCCACGACCAGCACCAACCCCGACGGGGCGAACGTCGCGCGGAGAAGCTGTCGCTCCATCTGCTCGCTGAGACCGAGTGCGTGCAGACTGCTGCCCGCCGCCGTCTTGCCGTCGTAGGACAGCAGCCGCATCACGACCTTGTAGCCATCGACCGTGGGGTTGCATTCAAACCGAAGTTCGGCCTTCTTGACCGGCGGCTTCAGGCTCGCGTAGCACCGAGCCAAGGGGTTGAACGTCGAGTGCGACTTTTCGGACTCATGGGCGATCTTCGGGTTCTGGAAGAGCGCGGTGATCACGCTCTCGATCCCTGCAACGCCAGCCGCGTCGGTCGCTTCCTCGCACGTTCGCACCTTGCCGTTGACACGCATGCGCAGCCGGTATCGAGGCGCGAATCGGCCGTCCTTCACCACTTCAATGTGAATGTCCGAGGCGTCCAGGGCGATCGCGCGCAGGATGATCTCGTAGCCCCGTTGCTCGGGATTGCTCACGTTCGATTGCTGGGCGACCTGGTTCGCCTGCGCTACGGGCCGCTCAAGCAGCTCGGAGACAACCGCGGCCGTTGCCATGCAGAAGTAGCAGTCCAGCCGCAACTTCTCCTTCGCCTCTCGCCGGAATCCGACACCGGCCGATGTCATGTACCGGTCTTGGCGAATCAGCATCAGGTGCTGCGTCCCCCGCTCTGCACGGCGCTCGAGCAGAACGGCCTGTTGCAGCCAGCTCTTGGTGCTCACGTCCGGCATGGGCGACAGCTCCCAGCCAGCGCCAAGTCGGCTGCGCGACTCGACCAGCAAGGCGCCACTTCCTTGAGCGCGCTCGCGGATCTCGTCGATGATGTCTCGCGAATGCCGCCCTGACTGGGATGCGTCCGCGTTGGCCGCCTCGGGGCCCCGCGGCGACGGCCGCGATGCGACGCGAAGCGCCGGAGCGCGCTCAGCGACCTGTGGTGCCGACTGATCCTGAAATGCGCGCTTGAAGAAGGTCACTGCAATACCCTTTCGACAGGTGTCAGGAAATAGCGGCCCTTTGCCACGACAAGATCTGGGCCGTCCTTCTCGCTTCTGGAGAGGCGGACTTCCACCATGCTCAGCGTTGCGGTGGGGGGTAGGCGCTTGAGCGCAGCCGTGAAGGTGTCCGTGGGCCCTTCGAGAGTCCACGTCCCATACAGGCGACGGCTGGCCGCGAGTTCGACGGGCCGCATCGTCTTGAATTCGTCGGTCATCGCAACCATGTCGGCGGGCGTGGTGAAGCCCAGCTTCACGCCAGCGAGCAGCACCTTCTGCGCAGTGGTACCGAGCTTCAGAAGCAGCTCGGGGTCGAACTTGATGTTCGCGAGGTCGACTTTCGGCATCTTGTCGTACTCGGGAACCTCGAGTCCAGTCACTGCGTCATCCAGTTGCGCGATGTCGAAGCGTGGCAGCTCGCCCTGCCCGTGTGTTCGGACGAAGTCGGTGAACGTCGGCACTTTGGTGTCACGGCGATACTGCAGATCGCACGTATTGCCGGTGCACACGACCTTTGTGAGGTTGAATCCCGCACGGGACAGTCGCGTCTTGGCGATAAATGCCCACACGGGTTCTGCGGCCGCGCTGGCGACGACGCTGCTTTCCTTGGCGAGCACGTCTTGCTGCGCTGCCAGGTACTTCTGCCGAAGAACCTTCGCCTGCTGCTCTTTTCGGGTGAGCTGCTCCACCGACAATGCGTGGCCCACGTAGGCGTCATAGGCCCACATAAGGCCAACACCGACTCCGGCCACGGCCGCTGTCGCGATCGCGCCCTTGACGACGGGGTGCATGCCAAGCGGCTGGAGTCCGCCCGCAGCATCGAGAGCGCCAGCCGCGAACGGCAGGCCATGCACGGGCGTTGCGATTGCCGGAAACTCCGATGGAAGAGCGGAAAACGCCTTCGCGACAGGGCGGCTGTCCTGGATCAGCAGCGCAGCACCACTGACCAAGTGCTCCCGGAATTCCTGGATGCCCTTCGAGATCGTTTCGACATCACCACAGATATCCAACAAGGGCACGCCGTGCACGGTGGCGACGAAAACATATGTCGCGTCGTCCAGCGCGCCGAGATAGGCGACGTGTTCCGTGCCGTGCCAGGGGTTGTTCTGCGGCCCGGAATCCTCGCCAAGCAGCGACACTTCCTTGGCGAGTCGAACAGTCGAGAGCAGCTGCGCTGCCAAGAAGCCGTTCCCCTTCCCGCTCGGGCCAGTGGTTCGGCTGCCCTTGCCCTTCGCCGGCATGCCGACGGCCGCGTCCTGGCCATTGGAGGCAACGGCGATCACGGATGCGCCGCGCTTGCGCGCTTCAGCGCGGGCGACCTTCAACAACGGGCTGCTGACCGTCGGCTCGACGGGAACCCAGGTAGCGCCCCACACGACGCGAGGTACGCGATGGCGCCGCTCGGCGCTCGCGGCGACCGGCGCGCCAGCGTCCTTGGCTCTTCGAGCGAATAGCTTCATGGTCCTATGCCTTACCGGGTGAGCGGAACGCCGGGCGGCAGGGGCGGCATCGCGCCATTCGACGGGGTGGCGGCGGTGGTCCCAGCGGGGGCGGATGCGGCCGGCGGCGCGGGCGCGATGAAGCAGAGCGCGCGCGTCTCGGGCTTCGGCCCGGCCTTCCTCACCTCGGCGCACTCCGGCCCGATATTTGTGAGAGTCCAGCCCTCCGGAAGCATCGGCGTGCGCATCGTCACCGTGGAGCGTCGTCCGTTCACCGCGATGACGGCCTCCAGCCGGCCGGCAAAACCTTTGAGCGCCACGAGCTCCAGCTGCGCGGGACGCTCCGGCGGCGGTGCGACCTTTGCGGCCTTGACCGTGTCCGCCGCAACAGGTGGCTGCTTCGCTGCAGTGTCGCGGGCGAGTTGTGCCTGCGCTCGGGCGTCAATCGAGTCCTGGGCATGGGCCGAGACACCGAGGCACCCCAGGATTGCAATGAGTACGACATAGTTGCGCATGTGAGTCCTCAGAAGGCGCTGTTGGTGATGATCGGAGTGACGAGCAGCAGCCATTGGTCGTTGGTCTGCGAGGCTGAGACGTTTCCGCCAAGCACTGCTGCCTGTCCGGGCAGCAGGCCGCGACGGTCGAAGCTCGCGCTTTCCGCTGTATCCGTGCTGATGACGTAGGTCTGCCCGTGTTGAACACGAATGCGGCCACGAGCCCGTCGCTGGCTGGTCTCCGGATATTCCTGGTACTGAATCGCAGACTGCTGTTTGCGCAGCGAGTCGAGCACTGTCACGGACAGCTCGTAGCTCAGTTCGGCGAGTTCGCTGTCGAAGACGCTGATTCCGAACTTGCCGTCCAGGCCGACGTTGATGCTGGACTGCTCGGTGACGACCGCGGTATTGCCGACGTTGGAGCCGCCGCTCGAGGAGGTCGGAACGGTCACCAGGCTGGACTTGGAGGCGTAGTAAATCGTGCGCGTGTTGCCGAATTCCTGCGTATCGTTCTGCTGCAGCGGCACAAACCCCTCGCGAACCACGACGGTGTTGCCGCTCTGGTTCAACAGCGACAGAGCGTACGAACTGCCGTCGGTGGAGCCGCCGGACTTCGTCAGGGTGAGAACTCCGGCGCCTGCAGTCTGCGAAGGCGATCCAACGACCAGCGATGCAGTTCCGCCGGCACGGCGCAGCAGAACGTCGAGAGCAATGCCGGCTTCCCCGCCTTCAGTCGCCTTGAAGTTCACGAGCTGCCACCGCAGCACGACGCGGCGAGCGGCGGAGCGGGCATCGAGGTTGACCAGCTTCTCGATGTCGGGCATCGCCAGCGGGGCGCCGACAACCGTGATCGTGTTGTTGTTGCGCGAGATGCTGGTGCGAGCATTCGGGGCGATGGCCTTGATGTTCGCCTCGAGTTCGATCCACGGGTCCTTTCGATTGCCAGCCATGCCGCCGACGTCCACGCCGCTGCGCTCGATCCGGAAGATCTTGGTGACGGACTGCATGATCACGATGGCCCCGTCGGTGAACTCCCACGTCACGCCGTAGCGCGACGGAAGGCTTTCCATCGCCTGGCGGCCGGTGCCGACGAAGTCGAGCATCACGGACCGGCTGGCCGAATCACCGAGTAACTTCACGGGCGTACCGGTCGCACGCTGAAGGTCCGCCGCGAACAGACCCAGAGGGGTGGGATCGATCGAGCGGTACGCAAAAGGCTGATCGAAGACGGGCGGAAGCGTCTGGGCAGCGTTGCGCGGAACGATCCGGTCCGAGACCCACAAGCCCGGCATGCGCTGGAACAGCGGAACCTCATCGGCGGCGCGCTGGGCGTGCTGCTCCTGCGTCGCTGTCGTACGCACCGTGCCGACCTTCACCAGGTCTTCGGTCTTTTTCTCGGCTTGCACGACTGCGCAACCGGAGACCAGCGTGATCAAGATGAGCGCTGCCGGCAGGCGCGCCCACGAACGGAGTGTGTCGAGAATCGAGTGGTTCATTTGCGGGCACTCAGGCGGGGTTGAACGACGATGGTGTTGTCGAACTCACGGACCACGAAGGGCGAGCGCGACTTGCTGAATGCGTGCGCGACGACGGTCATCGCTTCGACCAGGTCCGGATAGCTGCTCGACGCGAACTGCTGCGGGTCCAGATCGGGGTACGTGTTGCGCACCGGTCCGGGCGCGTCGATGGGAACGTCGTCGACCAGCAACCACTGCATCGACGCGCCACGCTCACGAGCCCAGCGGGCGAATGCAGCGCGGAGGTTCCTGTCTTTCTCTTCCAGCGCATAGGTACGGGCGACCGGCGCTTGCGTGACAGGTCTGGCAACTGTTGCTGGCGCCACGGGCAACGGAGCCACGGGAAGGCGCTGTGCCGCGGGGGCGATGGGGAACGCGTCCGCGGTGTTGCGGACGGATTGGGCCGCAGCGGGCAGCGAAATCGCGGCCACGATGCTGGCGAGGAGTACGGAGATCTTCATGGAGTTTTCTCGATTCATCAGTAGCTGCTCACCACGAGGGTGCGGTCGTTTGTTGCGGAGGCGCGCAGTCGGTAGCCCACAGCAGATGCTTGTGCGATGACTGCCTCGGCCGCCGCCTTGAAAGTCGGCTCGGTGATGACGGCGTCGCCGGTGATGGGAACGCGATCGCTCGCGTTCCAGACGAGCCTCCACTGCGCGTCATCCGCCCAGCGAGCCAGCATGGTTTGCACATTGGTGTCTCCATGACGCATCTGCCACTGCACCGCGGTCTGCGCTGATGCGCCTCGCGGTCGCTGCGTCGGCTGTGGCCTTGCCGTTTCTGGCGCAGATGGCGCTTCTGTCGCTGGCCGCTGAGGAGTTGCGCCAGGAACCGCTACGCGGATCACACGGTTGCTGTAAAAAGTCGCATCCAGGACGTATCCACGGTCCTTCAGGCCGTTGAGCAAGCGCTCAAGAGCTTCCTGGATCGTCGCTCCGCCGATAACGGCGTCGCCGGTGATCTGCGCATCCAGTGCGGCAGGGGCGTCCCACACGAGCTGGTAGTTGGTTTGAGAAGCCCAGCGACGCAGTGAACCCTGGATGGTCCGATCAGCTGCTGTCAACGTGAACGCGATGGGGCGCGTGCCATCGTTGGTTCCTCTGCCCGACTGCTGGGATGCGATCGCACTCGCCTGCTCCTGATTGAGCACGCCTGCCTGCACCAGCGCGTCGAGGTTCGCCCGCACATTGGGACGGGGTTGAGCGACTTGGCGGACGGTTTCGACGGTGATAGAGCTGGGCCACTGCTTCCCCTTCGGGGTTCCGGCAACACCTGAGCGAACCGATACGCGACTCGAATCGACGCCCAGCCTGCGCAACGCGTCGGCGATGGCGTCTCCGCGCGCGCGATCCAGGCCTTCCTTGAGGGTGTCGTCGTCTCGGCCGGTGACGATCGCGCGGCTGCTGTCCCCAATGGAACGGGCAATGGCAACGAGCTCGCGGCGCGCTTCCGGCGACAGCGCAGCCGATCCCCGCGCGAACCAGACGTGGCTCTCGGACTTTGTCGTCTCTCCCCAGGTCACCGCGTCGCCCTTGATGGGTGTCGCATAGCTGTTGCGGTAGATCGCCGTGTCGGGCGCTCCGCCGGCTCCGGGTACCGACAACGTGGCCACCATCCGAGCACCCTCGGGGATCGAGACTCCGTTGAAGGGCGCTGTTGCCCCCGACGGGGCCACCAAGTTGATCGGCGGGCTGCTCTCCCGCGGAAGACCGGAATAGACCACATTCGCTTGCGCGCGACCGACCTGCAGGACGAATCGGCCGTGGACTTCCGGCACCTTCACGTATGGGCCTTCCTGCGTCACCTGCAGCAACTGGGGCACGTCCGCCTTGTTGCTGAAGATCGCCGGCACTGCCTCGCCCGCGCGGAACTGGAAATAGGTTTCGCGTCCGTTGTCGAAAACCTGCACTGGCTTCGCCCGCACGTCGCCGGCGGCAGCGTAGTTGAAGTCGAAGCTGCCAACACGGATCGAATCCGCACCCATCGCCGGGAAAAGCGCGAGCAGCGCGAGACCTATCGCTGACCGAGCAACGCGGCGCAGTACGACAGGGGCCATCTGGGGTGACAGGAATTGGATGGACTTCATGGGTGACGGACCGGGTAGGGTTCTGGGAACACCATGTCGGCGACGACTTCGACATTGATGCGCGTGCCTTGGTCGACAGTGATCGTTGGCGGGATCACCCGATTGCGCTCGAGGATCGTCTTGCTGACATCGGAGAGCACTTGGCCGGCAGCCGTGGCGGGGCCAGTGGCACCAACCTGCGTCACGCTGCTCGGTTGCTTGCCTTTGTCGGCGAGAACGGCGATCAGCAACGAGGTGCCGAACATCTTGAGAAAGTGGTTGTTGACGTCGCCCGACATGCCGCTCGCGCCCGCCATGTCGACACCTTGAGCGGCAGGCAGATCGAACGAGTAGCCGTTGGGCAATATCAGTCGCGTGAACGCGAACATCAGCCTTGTTTGACCAACAGCGACTTGCGAGTCGTAGGCTCCCACCAGGGTCGAGCCCTTCGGGATCAGCAAGTTGTTGTTGCTGTCGTAGACATTCGAGCTGACGTACGCAGTGAGCCGTCCTGGCAGATCGGAATTGACCTGGCGACCCAGGATTGCGGGGATGATCTTTCCTTGCCGCAACACATAGCCGCCGGCGGCCGCGTAGCCGCGGATGGTTCGCTTGCCATCCGCCTCCTTTGCATACTCTTTGAGCCACGCCCCTTCGTCCCGCGTTGCCGGCGCCTGCCCCAGCAGCTGCTTGATGCGATCGTTCTGAAGGCTGGTGTCGGCGGTGGCACTCGGCGGAACGGCGGCGGCTGCGTTTCTTCCGAGCAGTGCTCCCAAGTCTTCCCGCCCTGCGCCTGCGGCTTGAATATCACGACGCTGTACGTCTCTGGACGTGTCATCGAAGTCGTGCGCCAGCGACTTCGACAGCCGCACTGCTGCTTCCTGCTCCAGTTCAGCAGCGGAACGCCCGGGTGCGGCCGTGGCCGCGGACGCGACTGGAAATGGCACAGGAGCAGACGGAGCGGATGCGACCGGATGCGGAACAGACGCGGGAGCCATTGCAGGCACGGCAGCGCGCCGGCGTTTGACTTCGTCCTCTTCCTCGCGAAGAGTCGCATCGGTCCCCACGCTGCGTATCTCCGATGGGTCGGTTGCGACGACGGTCTTCTCCGATGCGCCTGATCCGGAGGACAACAGCGTTGTCACCACACCTGCTGCGACCAGTGCCATGAGGCCCAGAACGGCGAGCGTCGACTTCTTGACGGGGATACCCGGCTTTGGCGCGTCGGGCTCCAGGATTGACTTGTCGGAGAGTCCCACGTCAGCTCCCGAGCTGGAGGCCAAGGAAACTACGCTTCGCCTGCACCGGCGCCGCGTTGATCTTCACCTCGGTCCGACCGAGCTTCAACACGGCCTTCTCCACCACTCGCTGCGCGACCAGGTAATCTCCTTTCACCTCGAAATTCACCAGCGCGTAGTCGCTGCCGTCGATCACAGCGAACAGGGCCGGCAGCTCCTGCAGGCCTGACGGCATCTTGAAATAGGTGAATCGACCATCGTCAAAAACGACCGTGGGGCGGAACGGTGCGTCACCTTGGATCTCGTAGCGGAAGCGAAGCGCTTCCGGCTTCAAGCCAGTCGGTTCCGTGACGAGGCGCAGGCCCGGGTCCGTGGCAGTCGCGCCAAGTGTGATCGCGGCCGCTTGGGTCTTGCCAGTCGCAGGAGCGTCGGCGCCGGCAAGATCCAGCACCACCTCTTGCGGGTAGATCCAGTTGATGCGCTGGTGCCACTTCTTGCCTTCGCCGGTGCTGCGCAGGACGAACTGGTAGGTCCGCTGGTCGGTGATCACCGTCAGCGATGTTTCCTGGTCCTCGAACTTGGGCTTGACGAAGAGGTTCTTCCGATTCTTTGTCGGAGTGAGCTCCCAGTTGGCGGTGTCGCCGGCCGCCACCGACTGGATCAGTTCGTCGGCACCGAACTGGATGTGCGTGACAGCCTTGGGCTTCGCAAGCACCAGGTATGTCTGGTCGGCGTCGAACTGAAACTGGACGAGCCGTGTGTCGCCGGCCAGCGGGGTGGCCTTGACCTCGGCAAAAGCCGAGGGGACGCCAGCGATCGCCAGAAGCAGGGCGCAGGCGGCAACGCGCCACAGGTTGAACTTGATCACAGGGCGCGCTCCTCTACGTCGGAGAACTGGGTCACGAACAGCCCCAGCGGGTTGGCCAGGAGGTCCTTCTCCTGGGTCGGGGGCAGCAGGCGGTAATTCAGGGTCACGCGGAACTTCTTCACCTTGTCGGGCGCGGGAGCACCAGCACCGAGGCGCTCGGTCGTGGTCAGGAAGACAAACGCCGTGCCTTTCTGAGAAACGTCAACCGCGGTCACCTTGACCTCCCGCACCATGTCTGGCTCACGCGACATGCGCTCGAAGATCCGCTCGCGCGCTCGGAACTCACCGAACTGGGTGACCCCCTTATCGGCCGTGCGAGCATTCGCCCAGCGCAAGAGTTCGCTGCTGCGCAGCGGGTCGATTGCGTAGACTGCCTCGGCCCAGCGGCCTAGTTCGGCCTTGATCACCGCAGTGTTCGGATCTACCCGCTGGACCTCCACAGGCCGATTGACCGTGCCGTCGGGGTTGACAGGAACCAGGAACCCAGTGACGGTCTTCAACGGCAGCACGAAGGCGAGCGTTGCGACGCTTGCCAGGCCGAGAACGATGCAACCCACCGAGATCAGGAACATGCGAGCGCTGGAGACTTGCGCCGATCCGTAAATCTCGACGAACTGTTCGCGCGCCTTGTCGTAGAGAGAAGGCGGGGTGTTGGCGCCGGCGTGAAGGTAAGACTCGGTATGCGAAGCGGCGTCGCTTCCGGCCTCGTCGTCGACCGAACGTGCTCTGGAAAATTTCCCAAAAAATGACATGCGTGACCTCTTGCGGTCACTGTAGAAGCGGAGGTCCTTCAGGCGACCCCTCGCAACGCACGCTGCTACGTCAGTTGAAGGCGGAAATAAGGGCGGGGTGCCCTCGGGGGATCAGAAAACGAGGCGGAAGAGGCCGCGGCCGACTGCGATAACGGCGAGAACCAGGCCGACGCCACCCGCAGCGAAGGCGAGGGGCTGTTGCACAACAAGGTTTGTCACGATGTTGCGAGCAGCAATCTGCGGATGCTCGGCGAGCAGCGCTGCGCGTGCTGCACGTAGCACGTCTTCGTCCTCCGGTGCCAGCACGTCTTCCAGCGATGCGTCGATGTCCTGCAGCTGTGCCCAAGGCGATGAACTGCGAATCGACTGCAACCACGCGTGCACGTCAAGCCCTGCAGCATCAGCTAGCTCCGGCCCGCCCTTGTGAGCCAATGCCCCACCAGTGAGCGCCACCATTGCCTCGGCGAGCTGACGTTGTTCATGCGCAGGAAGCAGCAAGGCTTGGTCGAGAACAGCGCCAAGAGAAGGTTGCGATGTAGCGGCCATGTTCACTCTCAGTCGCTGTCGAAAGCGACACTAGCCGACGTGCTCGAGCGGATCTGTCCACGTGTACTGGCCGATGCACCTGCGCCCCCGCATTCGTCCATACGCGGAATCCGGACGCGTGGACCGGCCATGACGGACCATCCCACCAACGTGTTCCAAAGCAGCCCCGCGTACCGCGAATTGAGGCATGGCGTGGCGCTGTGATAGCTCGCGATGCCGAACCAGGTGTTGCCGTGTAGGCGCATCTGCTTCGCCAAGTGCCAGGCAGCGATGTAGGTAGCAATGCACCCGTCCATCAGGTGCGCGGGAGCGATGCCATAGGAAGCCAGCTCTTTGAAGTGAATAGAGTTGATCTGGGCCATCCCTACATCGATCGACTTGTTCGCGTTCCTGTTGATCGCTTGTGGATTGAATCCGCTCTCCACGTTCAGGATGGCCTTCAGAATCCATGGATTGACACCGTGATAGCGCGCGGCATCTGGCACGCATGGCGTGCGGTCGTTCAAGAACGCGGGGAGGACGGGCTGCGCGCCGGCCTGGATCTCGCCACCCGTCTGGGCATAGGCCGGCCCGCCGAGCACGAACAGCAGAAAAGGCAGCGTTTTCCAACCCAGCTTGAAGTTCACCCCAGCACCGTCCTCACAGCTTCGTCCGCATCGACCGCGGTCACGACGACCGGCAGCGTCCGCCTCGACACGGCGCGGTTGAGCGCTGCCTGCGCGATTGCCTCCGCGTTCGCAATGCTCTGACCAGAGACATGCTCTGCGAATTGCCCCGCCGTGAAGCCGTCCTCTAGTTGCACGTTACGCTGCGCCAGCCACTTCACCAAATGACGCGCCAACGCGTCGGCACTTGGCAACTCGAACAACACCTTCTCGGTAAACCGCCCGCCACGGAGCAGAGCGCCATCGATCTGATCGGGGTTGTTCGTAGCGGCAACCCAGACGACGTCTCGTACTCGGTCGTGAACGCCGTCCATGAGCGTGAGCAGCTTGTTCGTCGAATCCGTGGCAGGCGAGTACGCGCGATCGCGGAGCAGTTCATCCGCTTCATCCACGAAGATGATCGCTGGCCGCAGTTCCATCGCCTTGTTGTGGAGCGCGTCGAGCTTGCGCGGATCTCGTGCCAGCTCGGCCCCAGTCGCCGGCAGGAATGCCCAACCCAGCTCGCGCGCAATCGCTTTCGCGGTGGCAGTTTTACCTGTTCCGGGTTCGCCGTGGAAAAGAACACCAGTGGGCAAGGTGCCGCCGTATCGCTCGGTGTGTTCAGGGTCGGCCATCCGCCCAACGATTTCGTCGATCAGTCGGCGAGACCGTTCAGACATCACCAAATCGGAGAGTGGCTTCACGTCTTCCGGGATAGACCCACGCTGGCCTTGAACGACGCGAAGTGCGGCCATGAAGTCGGAGAACTCGGCCCTCCTCTTCCCGTTCAGAACGCCGCGGAGTTCTTCCGTGACGGCCAGGATGCGCTTGACTGAGTAACCATTCCACCGAGCAGCTACGCGCTGAACGGTTTCCTCCGAAACAACGATTCCGGGTGCATTAGAGTCGAGCCCCTGCTTGAGCAGCCCAATTCTGGCGGGCAAGTCTGGGGGTGGGATATCAACTTTTAAGTCGAATCGGCCTTCACCGATCGAAGCTGCGTCCAGACGATCAATGAAATTCGTCGCGGCGACAAGGATCACGCGATGCCTGCGGATGTCCGTCATCAACGTGAGCATCGCATTCACCAGGTCCCGGTCTTCCTTGACACCAGCGCCTCCGGCATCGCGCGCTTCCAAGAAGCTGTCGACCTCATCGATGAAGAACACACAAGGTTGGCTCCTGACGGCCTGCGCAAAGGCTGCCCGAACTGCAGCAGTTTTCTTGCCTACCCATTCGCTGGCAACGTCGGCATAGCTCAATCTCACAAGCGGCAGCCCCAATTCGCCCGCGAGCGCCTCGGCAAACGCGGTTTTCCCGTTACGCGGCAGACCGTGCAGCAAAATGCCGTTGCGCGCCTCGCCGTTGGTTCCGCGCCTCGCGACAACCACATCGGCTGCGGCCTTGAGACGCGCCTTGGTCTCAGCGTTGCCGTGAATGTCCGCGAACGTCTTGCGCGGCTTCTCCACGCGAGCAGGTTCGTCTGCGACATCGGACTCCCTGGTGGGCAGTTCCTGGCGGGTGTGTTCGCGGCGAGAATTCGCAAGAAAGCCGAATCGCCACAAATATGCCGAAACGCCGGACACGGCCGCAGCGACAAGCATTGGCAGATGGTTTGCGCCCTTGGCAGTTCCATGCCAAATCCAAGCGGCCCATGCGCCGACAAGCACGACGCAGTAAACCGGCGCCATTGCCCCCAGGACGAATGACTCGCCAGACGTACCTGTCACCATCCGCTTGCTGATGGCCAGCAGTAGTGCCAGGAGAAACAGAGCAGCAATCCCAAGCGCGAAGAACGCCTCGATGCTGATGTCGGGCAGCAGTTGATAGAGGATTGGCGCGCCGATGTACTTCTTGTATCCCAGCGCACACAGCCAAATCAGGCTTCCCCAATAGATTGCCGTCCCGAGTAGTTCAGAGCTTTCGTGTTGATTTTTTTCCATCGTGCGTTTCCCCCATGAGCCAGATTAGCTTACAGGCGAACTTCCTCTGGTCAACACCTACCCGCGAGCCTTGTTGGCCGCCCACCTGCCGGCTTGGCCAGCGCCACGCCCAGCGGTATAGGCTGCTCGCGCAGCTGCACCGCGTCGAACCTGATCACGTGCCTGCCCCTTGGCACCTTGCACCGCGCCCCGCCACGCAGAGAACGGCGCCTGCACAAGGCCTCCAGCCTGGCGAGCGGCTGCGCCTCCCATCGCGGGGGTCTTCCCGGCGGTGCTCTGCGCGACCCCCTTCACGCCCGAGAAACCAATACTCCCGGTCCCACCGGACAAGAGCCCGGAAGCGATGCCCGGCGCTTGGCTCATAAGCAGAGCCGAGAGGGTTGCGAAAGCGATGAGGACTCCGTAAAGCAACACGTCAGCGAAGAAGCTTTCAACCGCCAGTGCTCCGCGCGCCTCATTTGCAGCGAACGTCGCGATGTCCGTCACGCTCGTCAGAAGTCCAGCCGAGACATTGAGAAGGAACAGCGCCACGATCTTCAGCATGCACGCACCGAGCAGGAACTTGAGCCACGACTCGAAGATCCAGCCCAGCGGCTTGAACATCAGGAACGGGACCATCACGGGCGCCAAGGCCAGAACGAGTGTGACCGAGACGTAGCCCATGATGATGTGCGCCGCCATGACGACGCCCGCCAGCACAAGCAGGAATGCCGTGAAGACTTTGGCGAGTGCAGCCATCACCATGGAACCTGCCGATGCGAGGAACGTCATCACCACACCGTTGAAGATCGAATCTCCTGCGGTGCCGGTGGCAGTCACGCGCGGCATGTCGACGATCGCGGCAATCGCCTTGAAGATCGGCAGCATCCCCGCCCTAAGCGCCCCGTCCAAGGTCGAAATGTTTGCTCCGGCGATTGATGCACCTATTCCATCCATCGTCCTTTCGATGATCTCGCCGGCGGTTCGGTCGAGAAACGCATAGACGACACCAAAGCTCACGAAGACCGGAACCCAGTCCGCGATCATCTCGCCCAGGCCCTTGCCCCCTGCCATGTTCTTGATCGCAGCCCAGATCAGCAACGTCACGAGGAAGAACGCCGTCACGGCGTCGCCGAAAGATCGAAGCTGCGTGTTGTTCTTTAGGCGATTGAGCTCGGTACCCACCGACGTGGACAACTTTGCGGTAATTTGTTCGGGACTGAATGGGTATTGCGTCGCGGTAGTGGTTGGTGCGGTCGGCGGCGCCGGCGGTGGTTCGACGCCGAAAGCGATCGTGGACGCCAACACAGCGACCACAAGCAGGGCCCGCCGCAGTCGGCGATAGATCCCGCCGCCCGCGTAACGCTGAAGCAGTCCCAGAGCCGCGAGAGTAATCCGTTCGGCAAGCATGCCTGCTGCATCCGCTACGAGCGAGTGCCCGGCCCCTCGTCTCATTGGAACCCCCCGAAGCTGCGCTGGCGTTGTTCGATCGCCTCTTGCCGCTTGCGCATCGCTTCACGCTGTGCGGCGGACTGCTGATCGTCGGCCGCCTTCGCTGCGTCGCGCTCCGCGCGGTCACCCACTGTCTGGCTCAGCACCTCGAGCAACTTCGCATTCTGGGTTACCACTCGATTCATCTGCGAGTTGAGCAGCGCCATGGACTGCTGGACGCCCTCTGTCGTATTGATCGTGGGCTGCAGCTGCCGCGCAAATTCGTAGTCGGACTGAACCTGCTTCAACAGATCCTCTTCGTACTTGAGCCGCTCGACCGCCCTCTTTTGACGGCGGGTCGCATCGTTGGAAACGGTCGACACATACTGGCTCCAGCTCATCCCGCTAAGCCGAGCCTCCGTCAACCGCGTCTCGATCGCTTGCACCTGGTTGCCCAGGCTGCCTTCGAGCGTGGTGATCGCGTTCCGATAACTGCTCAACGTGTTGTAGGCCGCTGTCAAGTCGCTCGGAAGGCCGGTCGGCAAATTTGAGAGCTGCTTGAGATTCTGCAACTGGGCCTGGTATTGCTGGATTTGCAGCATGTACTTCTGGACCAGCGTGGACGCGGACTTAGCGCTGTCAAGCGCCACTTTCACGAGCTCGACGTTGTTCATCAGCTGCGTCGGCTCCGTTGCACCCGCGAACCCGCCGCCAGCGTGTGCCGGCGCGGCCGCCACGGTGCAGAGAACGAGAATCCACGCTTTCAGTTTTTCAAGCTTTGACATTCAGCACCTCCTTCAGGTATCGCAGTTCCCAGTCCGGCCCACCCTCCCGCGCGTAGTCGAGCAGTGCGGAGCGCTTGTGTTCTTGTGTCGTCGCTTCGTTGATGGCGATCAGCACCGCAGGCATATCGGTATTCACGAGGCGCGTCGTGTTAGGGCGTACCAGCAGGTAGTCACGCTTCGGAATCGCCTGCGCGAGCAGTTCGATCTGCGCATCCGTCGTACCCCAGATCGCCTTGTACTGGTCGGCCTGCTCGTGCACGCTGGACTTCATCGAAGGCAGGAGAATCTGCGAGGGGATGTTGGTCACGAAAGAGCCGAGGTTCGGAAGCCGTGCGAGCTCGTCCAGCGACTGGGTAGCGAACATCACGAAAGCCCGCTTCTTGCGGAAGGTGCGAAGCCAGTCTTCCATCTTGCTCACGAAAGCCGGGTTCGAAAGCATGTACCACGCTTCTTCCACGTAGATCATGCTGGGCGTGTTCCCGTCGAGCGCGCGCTCGATGCAGTAGAAGGCATAGTCCATGAACGGGCTCGCCACTTTCGGATCGTCCAGCAGCCCGCCGCACTCCATGCCGACCATGTTGGTCAACGCGAAGTCGTCCTCCTGGTTGTCGAAGTACGCCGCGTGGGAACCGGCGTTGTAGTCGCCTTCTTCCTCTGTGCGATCGACGTAGGGCGCGAGCTTCAACGCCAGGTCCTGGTTCTGTCCCGCGACCAGTGCGTACAGACCACTGAGCTTCCAACGCACGCTGTGCGACTTGCGTAGCTGCTGGATAGCGGCGTTCAGGTTCGTGCTTTCCTGCGCAGAAACGGTGTTTCCGCCAGCGCCGATCAAGACTTCGAGCCATTGCCTCAGGCGAGAGTCGTCGCCACCTTCCATCATCACGCGCACCGGATTCATGTTCCGGCGCTTACCTTTGCGACCCATGTCGATGTGTTTCCCACCGAGCAAGACCGTCGCCGCCATCAGCGAGTAGTCCTTATCGAAGATGAAAGTACGCGATGGGTTGTACTTTTGGAACTGCGCGATCAGAAGAGTCAGCAGCGTCGTCTTGCCGGCTCCGGATCCGCCGACCACTGCCGTGTGGCCCAGGTCGCCTTCATGCGGGTTGAAATCGTACGTCACGCCATAGGGTGTGACGAAACGGCAAAGCGGAGGAACCTCCCGCTTGAGAATGCGACTGAAGAGCGGGTGTGTGCTCTCGCCAGTCGAGATCGTCCGAATGGGCGCGAGGTCAGCGATATTCGCCGTCGACGTGAGCTTCCACCGCAACGTCGCATTCGCGCTGCCCGCGAAGGTGGTCAGGATGGCGGACAACAAACCTTGACGCTCGCGCAGAACCGTATAGCCGCCGGCGCGCAGCGTGCTGCTCAAGAGGTCGACCGCCGCTTCCGCTTGGCGCTGCGTGTCGCCCAAGGCGAGCACGGTCATGTTGTAGTAGCCGTAAGCGACGTCGCCGGTGGTCAACTCCACAAGGGCTTCCTGCGCATCGTCTGCCAAAGTCAGGTTGCCGGTATTCACCTTGTCGCTCACGACGTCGAACAGTCGCTCGGCGACGCGCGTGACGACGGACTTAACCTCCGACCGGTAGAACATTTCCGCATCCTGGATGTCCTTCTCCGCCGGGACCCGATCCAGGACACGGAAACATTGGCAAAGCACATACTCGCAGTCGAGGGCCATGAGGTTGTCGACTTGGCTGCTGTGAGCGCTTTTTGGCGTGCCTGTTGTCGAAAGCGCGCCAACCCATACCGTCTTGCTGGGGCCGCGGAATCGGAACAGGTCGTGCTGTCGATCGACGTCGTCCGTGGCCAACAGCGTGTTCAGGTAGGCAAGCTGGTCGAGGTCCGGCGGATCAACTGGACCACCCGCAGACGCGAGGTTCGCCCGGCCGTACAGTTCGCCCAGCAGCTCGCCTTCAATGAGCCGATGGAAGCCTATGGCCCGGTCCACCACGCCACTGAAGTCCGAAATGATCTTCTCGAACTCGTGAGCCATGTCACCCAGCTGACCTCTCACGCGCGAGAGTGCGCCACGTTCGCTCAGGCGCTGCCGCACTAGTTGCGTGAACGCAGGGAGTACGCGGCCATCCGACTCCCGAAGCGCCGAGCCGACGGCCTCGAAGAACGCTTCCGACCGGTTGGGAAAGTTGTAGCCCAGGTACATGGTTTGGCGCAGGCGAGCGTTCCTGCGCTGCCCGCAGGCCTTCTCCCATTGCCTGTCGATCAGTCGCGCCACCGGGTTCGAAAACTCGTTGTCGAGATAGCCGCTCGTGAAGCGACGCTCTTGGAACGTCCACAAGGTGCAGCGGTCCGTCAGCGTGCGAAGCGCGTTCTGCAGGAGTTCGATGCGCTGATCGGCCGCGAAGTCTTCCTTGCCCTCCACGTCGTCGCCGCTGAACTCGAAGCCGGCAAGCAGTGAACCATCCTTGCAAAGCACTAGGCCAGGCGCCACGAGCCCGAACCACGGCAGCAGCTCGGCGAAGCTCCGGGCCGCCCGCCGAGGCTTCGTGAACAAATCTTCAAACGTCAGCACCTGAGATCCTCGTCATGTTGGAAGGTCACGACCCCAGCCGCGCGCTCTTTCCTGCCTATCGGTCGTGCGGGGAGTCGAGTCGAAGACATGCCCCTCCTGCAAGTACCGCAACAGCAGCGCCACGAACTGGTCGTCGCGTTTCGAGAGCCATCGCCCGATCAGGAAGAAGAGGGGCAAGAAGAAGAATCCCGAGTAGAGGTGGAGCCCGAGGAACATCGTTCCTGCGATCACCAGCCCAGCGAAAAACCCCTTCTCGACGCCCAGGATGAGGCGCGGACGATGCAGCGCTGCGTGGAACGGACTGCTGCGCGACGCCATGTCTTACTGCAGGCAGGCCGACAGGCCGGTCACTCGCTGGATGTAGCTGTTGTTCGCCAGGAAGCCGCCCAAGCCGGTGAGGATGCCGAAGATGATGGCGACGGAGATGATGCGGCTCCAGTCCATCTTCATGATCATCCCCATCACGCACACGGCGATGATCACCGCGATGAAGATGAAGACTGCGAGCGGCCCCTTCATCCATTGGATGATCGGACAGCCGAACTCCTGAAGGAACGGGATGTCGAACGCAGCCGCATGCGCGCCGCCGGGCGACATGAGCGCCAGAACGATCAGCACGACCGCGGCGAGGTAGAAGGCGCTTCCGCGGCCGAACGCGGGCACTGCGGGAATCTGGATCAGGTTGGCTTGCATTGAACTCTCCGGGGTTGAAAATCAGAATGTTTCGATCTCGTACTCGCCGCTCGCGCGGTTGTACCCATGAAGACGGCTCACCTGGGAGACCGTCCGCACCTTGCCTTCGCGCTGGATGTAGAACACGAGCTGCACGGTCTCTGCGATCAGTGCCCGCAGCGGCTCGTACGGAATGCCCATGTTCGCCATCAGCATCAGGTTCTCAAGCCGTGGAAGCGAGCGCGTGGCGCTGTTCGCGTGAATCGTCGCGCCGCCACCCGGATGGCCGGTGTTCGCCGCATCCGCCCAGTCGTAGGCCTCGGGGCCACGCAGCTCACCCATGAAGATTCGACCTGGCGCGTACCGCATGGCTGTCCGAACCGCTTTCCGAGGTGTGACACCATGCTCCTCGTCACACTCGACCAGCACGTGGTTCTCCGCCCGAATCTGGAGCTCCTGGACGGACTCGATCACGAACAGCCGTTCTTCCTTCGGGATGAGGGACAGCGCGGTATTGAGGAACGTGGTCTTTCCGGATGCCGTGCCGCCTACCACCAGGAACGTCTCTCGCTTGGAGACGCCGTCCACAAGGATCTGCGCGTATTTCTCGGAAATGACGCCTTGCGTGACGTACTCCTCCAAAGTGAAGACCCGCGCTGCGTGCCGTCGAATGCACATGGACGGCCCATTTACGGCGACCGGCGGAAGGATGGCCTCGACCCGGAAACCGGGGAGACGCGCTGACAAGATGCGCGAGCGCGACTTCTCGCCGACTTCCTTGGTCACGAGCGCGGCGATCAAGGTGATAGCCGCTTCGATCTCGCCTCTGGACAGCGTGACCGGAAAACGGACGTTTCGGCCGTTCTTGGCGATGAACACCTCGTTCGGGGCGTTGATCATGATCTCGTTCACGTCCGGGTCGTCAAAGACCTGGCGGATGGACCCGAGGGTGTCCATGATCTGGGAAAGGATCTGCGACTTGTACCCAACACGCGTGCTCGCGGTTGCCAAGCGGTTTGAAGTCGTCGATGCGTCCATCCTGAAATTCTGTGGCGGACATTCGCGTCAGCATCCGCATCCAACGCACGCTTGGATGTGCGTTGGAGCGGGAGCAGCTCGATCAGCGGCCGAAGAGCGGCTGCGAGTTGGATACCAGCAACGACAGCGGGAGCGCCACAAGTGCGGCCCACGCCGGCGCAAGCAGTGGTGACATATGGAACGGTAGCGTGAGATACAGGAGCGGCAAAGCCAAGACCGGGATAACGATCAATCCGGCGAGGGTGAAGGTTGCAGGACGCATGGACCCGAATTCGGCGAGCTTCACGCTGCGCAGCATGAGCCCGTCATAGACGGCCGCCACAAAGACGGGCAGCAGCGCGACAAGCCAGAAAACGACGATGGCGAAGCGCATCGCTACGACGTAGGCTTGTTTCACCATGCGCTTGAGATAGCCGTTGTGAACCTGGGACGCGAACTCCCCCACTGGGCCAGCCACTCGCGCGCCCAACTCCTGCTCGGCCTTCGTGTGCTGCGCCGCCTTCAGTTCGCCCGCGAGCATTGCCAGTGGTGTGTTGGAAAAGAGGCCGTTGGCAACGGACGTCACAAGACCGCCCAGCCGGTCGCCCATCGCAAGCCGCGTTTGCTGAACTTCCGTACGCAGGAAGGAGTCCATTTCGTCCGTGGTCCGCAGCATAGGCGCGATGAAGAATCCAAGCGCGGCAAGCAGCAACCAGAATCCGAGATGCTGGGAGTTCTTCATGGTCAACCGTGTGGGGCGTACTTGGCAAGACAACCCGCGTCGGTCGCGCTGGCGATATGCGCGATCAGGCTATTGCGCAGTCCGTGCAGCAAGACGGACGCGGGCGACCCCGGAATCTGGCGCACGAGCAGCTGCTCGATACCATGTCCGCGCGCCCATTGGAGGAGCGGAACCGAGAAGTACTCCCACCCGCGAGATGCACCATCGCGGTCGATCCCGCGGATCGAGAGCTTTGCCACGTCTTCCACAATGCTCGCGAGGCCATACAGGTACACGCCCACGACGCGGCCTTCGAACGATTGCGCGCGGTCGATCGCTTCTTCCGCTGCTCGGGCGGCGCGCTCTACTGCGACGCCCAGCAGCGGCTCGCCATTCGCGGCGGGCCACCTCGGCGTGATGAAGCCCGCCAGCTTTTCCGTCGCCAGCCGAAAGTTCGGATGGTGCGTCCACAAGGAGAGCGCGATTCCTTCATAAGGCTTGCCGGCGATCGTCTCGTTCAGCCACTGCCCGGTCTGCTTCTGATCGGGCAGGTCGCTCACCGGCCAGATGACCTCACCTTCCGCGATCGCGTTGCGCGTTTCGGAACCCCGGGAGCGTTTGTGCCCAATGGAAATGACAGTGGTGTTCATGATTCTTGTTCGTGGCCTCGCGCGGTGAGTACGGGAATCCGCCCTTTGACCAGCTCCCCGCGATTGAACAGTCCGATGTAGTGGAGGTCTGGCAAGCTTGGCAACAACGAGCGCGGAAAGATCTCCCTGTCGCGCTCACTGATGTTCGTGCTCGAGTTTGCGGAGAATTCCAGCCCGACGTCCTCCGTCTTTGACCCAATTCCTGTCGACTGGCCTTGGATCAAGATGCTCGTCTCACCCAACTTGTCCATGATCAAGTTCATCGTGTCCGGATCTTGGGTCGCGGCGACGATCAAGTTGTTCACGTTTCCGATGAGCTTCTTCGCGCGATGGACATTGCCGGAGAAGCGGTCAACGATGTCGCTGAACGTCTGAAACAGGAACCACATGAACACGCCGGCGCCCCGCCCCTTGTTCGCGAGCTGGATCGCGGGGTTGCCCAAGCCGTCCCCGGCCTCGTCATTGAAAATGTGTATCTCGCGCCGACGCGCGTGCCCGGGCTCTTCGTAGTTGTAGATCTCCGCAGCGACTGAGGCAGCATCGGCCAGAACCATGGTCGCCATCGCGCGGCCCACCGATTCGTCGGCCATGGTGTCCGACCCGAGGTAGAAGATATGGTTGCCCTCGACGATCCGCTTCATGTCCATGATCGGCCGCGGATCGTCGATGTCGTCGTAGTCCGGCGACAGCAGATCGCGAAGATCATCGGTCGTCAGCTTGGTCAGGAGCGGCGTGATCGAGATGATCATCTTTCCGAACCATTCACGGTTCGCTTCCAAGATGGCGACGAGACCACGTAGCTCTTCGGGCTTGACCGGCAAGCCACGTTGACGCGCATCGTCTTCGTGCTCGGGGACCATCTCCTGGAAGACCTTGATCATTGCCGTGAGCTCGATGCTGCCGGTCTCTACGATGCCCTTGGGCGGATTGCGGCCAGATGCCTGTGCCGCCAACGCGTTGACCTGGCGCTCGAGCGCATCCTGCAGCTGCGGGCAGTCCTCGCCGAAGAACTTCTTCAGTGCGAGCGACGTGAGGTGCTCAACCGCACTTCGTGACTCCATCGCCGTCTTCAGCGTGTACACCGACACTCGCCGACCGACGTACTTCATCGCATTCGTGATGCGATGCACGGCCATCCAGCAAAACTCCTTGAAGTTGTCGGCCTCCTGGCTGTCCAGGACCATCGTGATACGCGAGGCAACTTGAGAAACCCGATCCCAGTTCTTGATCAGGTCGAGCCTGACGCTCTCGCTAGCGAACGCAGGATGCAGCATCAGGAATCGTCCGGGATCACCGGACAGGACCGCTGCTTGCCGGCAGATCTCGCGCAGGTCCTTGTCGCCTTTCGGGTCGATCACGATGACGCAGCAGCCCCGCATCGCCAACTGGAAGATCACGAGGGCCGCGAGACGCGTCTTGATCGCGCCTGTGGTGGCCACCACGGCACAGTGACCCTTCAGGGTGTCGAAAGGCAGCACCACGTCTCGCTCACCCATGTCGAGCCCGTGGATCCAGGGCAATCCCTTTGCCTTCCGCGGATCGTCGCGGCCGATCCACTTCAGCCACCAACTCGGCGGATAAATTTCATTGAGGTCGCGCTTCATGACTTCGAAGGCGCGTTGCGTGTGCCTCGGCTCCCACCTGTAGCCCCAGCCCAGCCAGAGGTTGTCCTGCAGGTCCTTCATCGCGTCGCGCATTCGAATTGCCGGCATCACGACTACCGGCTTACCAGAAAGGGCGAGCTTGTAGAACAGCAGCCGCCGCGCAGCAAAGATTCGCAGCGCGCCCATCACCAGGGCGAGCATTGCGCACCCAAGCAGCGCCGGCTTCGAAGCATTGAACGCGATCGTGATCCCGAACATCCACACGCTCGCGAATGCCCAGACGACGCCGGCCCGCGCTTCGTAGGCGGGCCGAAGTAGTTGCTCGAATCTTTTTCGTTCAGCCATCAGAGTCCGAGCCGTTTGCACGCGAGATTGGAGAGAACCACGGCTTGCACTTCAGGGCGGCCCTCAGGAATCGAAACCTTCTGGATGCGCATGCCCGGCGTCGCACGCGGTGAGTGGATCAATCCCGTTCTGGCCAGCGCCTCCAACCAGTTAGGCACCTCGTGGATCAATTCGGACAGGAACTTGAACGAGATCGCCGCGCCGTTGTCGATACGGCGCATGGAATCCGAGTTTTCCGGACGCTCGCGCCACGCCTTGATGACCTTGCCGAGCCGCTCGACCTGCAGCGCAGAACCGATATCTGTCCGGAGGTCTTCGGGCACGAGGTCGGCGTAGCGCACCTCCGCGGCTTCGACCAGGCGTTCGGGCTTCGACTGCTGCCTGGCCATCTCCTGCAAGGAGGGCACTCCGGTGGCGGCGGATTGCGACCCAGCGCCCGTCTGCTCGATTGGGTCAGCGCTCGGTTTGCCAGCGTCAACTGCAGGCTGCTCGGCTTCCTCTACGTCCTGTGCCTCCGGCGCGGTCGTGGGCGCGGATGCGGCGACCTTCTCCGCTGCGGCGCGCTTCTTCGAGCGAGTCTCTTTTGGGGGGGCCGCCTGTTGCTGCTCGGCCTGCGCGATCGGATCAGCGCGCACAACTTCGTCCAAACTCGCAGGTGCGCGGGCGAACTGGTCGGGATCGTAGTCCTCGAGCACCGCAAGAGGGTTGGCGAATTTGACGCCCGGCTTGATCTCGCCGTGCTCATCAACGACCTCCACCATCCCCATGTCGCCCGCATCGCTGTCAAGGATGCCGGCCGCGCGCATCAGCGCCGAGAGCGTCGGCGCATCGTCGGGCCACCCCGCATAATCTCGCGCCTTACCGTATCCGATGACGCTCGGCGCCGCATCTGGCCACAGGAGGTAAAGCCCCTTGGCGTCCGCTCGAAGGCAGGACTCGTTGACCTTCCAGGCGCCCGACTCGATGAGCGCGCGCACAGCACCGATCAGATATGGGCCTTGGTGGGAGCCGGCCAGCAACCGCCCGAACGCCTGCGGCCGCCGCGCGTCCTCGCGGCGCTGGACACGCTCCCAGGTTCCGGAGACGACTTGGTACGCTAGACGCGATGGGCCTGTTCCACCCGCCGCCAGCGCGTAGAGCGCGGTGACGAGTTCGCCCTCACCGTCATGGAGCATCTGGAGGTTCTCGGCGCCCACCACGGTGGGCACCAGGGCGACGGCTGCGGGGCTTGGCCCAATTTCGGCATCGCCGCTTGCACTGCCCCACGAAACGAACAATCGCTCGACACCGCTGGCCCGCGCCCAGTCCGTGACGCCTCCAAAGTGACGCTTCCACACAGCCCCGTCGCTAGCGGCAACTGCCATCAAGTCAAGGCTGCGGCCCAGTGGGAAAAAGAGTCCTGCCAAAAAGCACAGGTAACGCCAGCGAGCCTCCAGCGAGTGGCGCCGCTCCACGCCTTCGGCACCGGTGAAGATCCGACCATCGGAGCTCTGGAACGAGAAGAATGCGAGTTCGAGGCATGCGCGAAACAGCCCCATCTCTCCGGCGAATAGTCCACTCGCCGTTGCTGGTAGCGTGTTGATGTGCTCGGCGAGGCGACGAAGCGGGGCCCTGAAACGGCGCTCAAACTGCGCCTCTTCCACAGCCGCGTGCAAATGAAGGCGCGTGAGCAACTGCTGGTTGGCGGAGAGAATCTCGGAAGCGTCCAAGATCGGCAGGCCGGTGTCCGCAGGGGGGTATTGCAGCCGCGCCGATGATCCGGCCGCTCTCGCAGGCTGCGAGGTCACGGCCTCCGTCGGAGCAGCGGAAGGAGGAGCGATGAGCCGGCGCAGCCACTGAAAATCCATTCAGGAATTTTCTGGCCGACGCCCCGCGCGGCTGGGGCATCCAACGCACGCGCGCGCGTGCGTTGCAGGACGATTCGCTAGTGCGCGACGAGCTCGCGAGCGGCCGAATGGGTGCGGCTCTGGCTGCGATGTTCGCGAATGCGTGCCTCGATCTCCCGCTGTGCAGCCCCCATTCGGAGGTCCAGCACCGCACAAACCGGGCATACGGGGTGGCCGGCCAAGCCGCTGTGCCACGGATGCCGAGAACCGCAATCGGGGCAATTGCGAAGCTCGATCTCGTTCGCGCGGATGCCCTTGATCAGCAAGCAGAACGACTCGAAGTTCAACCGAGGCTCGATCGTCGGGTCGGGATACAGGTCCGCGCGGTAACGCAGGAACGCCTCGATCAACCGATCCAACGCGCGACCGAGGTTGCTCTCGACTTCCGAGAACTCTCCAGGGCCACGCCTGCCAAAGTAGAGCGCTGAGAGGTAGGCGGCATCGAAGCGTTCTACCTTCGTGGGCAGGAAAGTCGAGCTCGTTGGGCAGCGTCCATTGCCCCGTGGGCGAATGGCTGTCTGGCCCCATTCCCCGAGACGCTTGTCGACGAGGTTCTTGATGGTGCGCTCGGTCAGGTCCGTGCCCGTCAGTTCGATGATGAGGGACGTGCGCGACGTGAGCCGAATCAGCGTCTCGAAGCGCTCCTCCCAGGCAGCGTCTTCAAATATTCCTCTGCTGGTGCGTGAGGCGAGCGCCCTTCCTGACAGCGCAGGCAATCCAAGTTTCATGAGAGTGTCCTTGAAGCTATCTAGTGCGCGAGGGCCGGCCTCGCCCGCCGCGAGACACACCCCAGCACCGAGCGCTGGACGCTCGTGAACGTGCGGGTTGCAGATGCGACGAAAAATTCGGTGCTGACCAATGGGGTCAACTGCATGGACGGATCGTGCGCCAGCGCTTGCAGCTCGTGGGCGCAAAAGCGTTGGAGCCAGGCCGCCTCTGCGTACGTGAGATTGAACGTGAGGCACGCTTGCTGGAAGCAGGTGCGGACACAGTCCAGTCGAGCCATCAACGCGATGAACGACTCCTGCACCGCGCCCTGCTCCATCGGATCGGTCACCTGTCTCGCGGCATAAGCGTCCAGGACGAAGTCCGTGCAGCGCAGCTGCAACCCGAACAGGGGCACGCCGCAATCCGCTATCCGCTCGACTTCGGGGAGGGTCAGGACTTGGAGAATTTCAAGGATGTCCCGTTGACCGGGAAACCAGCGGTTCACCACCCGCGGATCGTCCAGCGCACCACTTTGGAGCAGGTTCCACCGCCGCATGAGGGCGCTGCTATTCTCCATCCGCACCGCTCGAGAAGGGGTGGGTAAGTGCCTGAGAGAGTCCGACTTGAAGCTGACTTCCACGTAAAACCTCTGAAAGATTGGCCTGTTACTGTTTTGACGCAAACTACCGGCTGTCTCGCACGTTACAGGAACTTGTCACTTACCCAAAACTACTACCTGTCAAAATTAGCAGGTGGCAGTTGGACCTAACCGAGCATGTGCGCAAAATTTCACGACATGAGTTGGCTTGGAAGCTGCATCGGGTTCACCCGAACCCAAGGACGCTTCACGAGCCGCGGGCCAGTCGTGCATGCCGATACACTCACCCGCTGCCGAAACACCCGAGCGGGCAGCACGCGCTCATGATCGACTCGGACCGAAAGCCGGTCTTCGGACCTGGGGCGAATGACAACAACATGATGGCTTTGAGCAGCAAGCTGGAGGGGATGCAGCGTCTGCAGCGCCGCTTCGCAATGCGGCTTGCGGTCGCTCTCGACGCGATCACGTACCCTGTCCAGCGCACGGAACGTGCACGCCAGCTCTCTGTGAACATGTCGATCTCGATTCCGACCGACATTGAAACCGCAACCCAGCTTCTCGGCGGCCACTGCATGCCGTCGTATGAGCAGTTGATGGCGCTGTGCGACATCACCAGGAGACCTCCGGGCTATTTCCTCGACGAGCATCGTGCGGAAGCACTTCCGCCCGACACGGTAGTCGTGAAGCCAATCGGCCCCGGCGAGAGCATTGCCATTCGATTCCCCTCTGAGGCGCATGTCCCAGCCAGCGAGCTCGCGGGCTTGATGTACCACGTGGCCAAGGTGCCCATGGGATTCGGAATCGCCGCCGGTGACTACCTGGTGGTTTCCGCGCCGGTGCAGTCGACCGACGTCACCCTTGGACGCCTTTACTTGTTCGAGGGCGACGCTGGATTCGACCTGCTGGAGTGCACGGAGTGCACTGATCGGCATGCCGTCTTTCGGCATGATGAAGAACGTGACGTACCCCACGTCGTGTTCCATGGGCGCGCCGGCAATCAGAACATCCGCGCCCTTTTCCTGCGACTTCAGTTCGCCCAAACCCTGGCACGCGAAATCGGCCGCAACCGAAGCGCGTGAACTCCTCGGCACCGTGTTGGCGCGAGAGACACGGGGGTAGCGCGATTCAACGACGATCATCGACATGCCTCCGGGCTGGATTGAAAGGCGGAGGAGTCACATTGGCGACCGCTCCTGAGTTGGCTGAACTTTAGGAGTAGCACTGACCGTCGAAAACTGGCTTTTTGGCGAGGTTTCGAAAGAAAAATCCGGGCGTCCCGGCGTTGTCAGACTTCCGACTGGTTGGTCGGTGTATGCGACTGGCGCACGTTGGCACCAACCGAGCCGCCAGCACCACCGCGGAACGTCAAAGTGACGCTGGTGCCCTTACCCGCCATCGACTCGACACTGACGTTGCCGCCGTTCGCCTCCAGCACGCGCTGCGCGAACATCAGCCCCATGCCTCCGCCACGGTGTCCTTCCTTCCAGCCACTTGGCACGGCTTCTTTCGCGAGCTTCGAGATCAGATCAGGTGGGACACCGCACCCGTTGTCGGTGACGCGAATCATGCCGCCCGGCTGACCGACGCCATTGCCGATGATTTCGATGACCAGGCGCGGCGACGGCTGCCCCTTTAAAGCGAGCAGCGAATTCTGTGTGAGTGTGGACAGAACCAGGTACAGGAGCTCACGGGATCCCTGCAAGACAAAGTCAGTGACCGTCACTACATCGACGAAACCGGCGCCCCTGTCGTCCGGGAAAGGATAGTTCTCAAGCAGGGACTGCACCAAGCTCGACGCCGTGAGCTCCTGCGGGCCACCGTCGTAGCGGTGATGGTATGCCGACCGCATCAGACGTTGGACCAGATCCTGCGAATAGCTTGCACGCTTCTCGATCCGCTCCAGCATTTTCAGCACATCGCCCGCTTCATCTACCTCGAACCTATCCACGCGAGCGCCTTCAGGGTCAGGGCCTTTCACATACATGTCGCGGACACCACCGACCAGCAGGCGAACCTCCGACAGAGGCGTGTTCAATTCGTGCGCCAGAAACCCCACCGTCTCCTGCAAAGCAGCAACGCGACCCTCGCGTTGTTGACGCTCGAGGCGCGTGGTGCGCTCCGCCGTTGTTTTCTCCAACGCGAGTTTGATGAGCGTGGCTGCGATCGACATGACAACCACGACCGGAATACGCTCGATGTAGTCGCGCGGCCGCACCGGATTCGGGTTGAGCAGGAGATAAGCTGCGACGCCGAGCGCTGCACCAATCAGCACGGACACGATGGTGTTGCGCCAGTCGGTGAGCAGCAAGACGAGAAAGATCGCCATCATCGCGTTCGCGACAGCGACGGTCCCGCCTTGGTTCTGTAGCCCCACGAACACCATGCTGAACGGCAACATGATGATCAGCGCCACATACGAGAAATGCATGTAGTAGCGCTTCAGACTCTCCGGCCAGCCCTTTTGTAGCAGCAGTAGGCAGAGCCCACCGTTGACGAGTCTCAACCAGAGGTCGTCATAGACCGGCTCCGACTTGTAAAAGCGCAGGGCGTACAAGGCGGGATAGGCCAGCAGCCCAAACCAACCCATGTACCGGAGCATGTTGGGTCCGTTCTGGTGGTATCGGACATAGCCCTGGAACAGCTTGCGCATGTTGCTCGCCATCAAAGATTCGTCGTGACCGCTCAATCAAACACCCCGAGCTTTTGCGCGCGGAGGTATGTTTGCCACGTAGTTTCACCGCCGATCTTTCTGCGAATGTTGTCCCGGTGAAACTTGACCGTGCTGATCGTCAGCCCGAGCAATTCCGCCGTCTCCTTGACGCCCATGGCACCGTGACGGAGGACCTCCAGCTCGCGCGACGAGATTTTTAGCGAAGCAACGGCAGCGCGCCGCAGCGGCGCGATCATGTTGAATCCAGTTGCCGCCGCGAGTTGAGCGTGCGCACCCTCGGAGAGCGTCGCTGAGCCAAACATCATCACCTCGTAGTAGTGCCCGTCCATGAGAGAAATGCGCACCGAAATCCACACCTCGAATCCGAACTGCGCAAGGGCCAGCGCTCCGACGTAGGGGCAGTCGCCGAGCGGCCCCCATTCGGCTGCGGGGTGCATACGCCGCTCGTTCGTCACAAGGTACGCCGGGTCGACCTCCCCAAGAGCCTGCGGCGACGCAGCGACCAGCGTCCGCCGATCGGGATCATCCGACGCCACGTCAGGCCCCGTGACGGCGATTCCGCTCACACCGAAAATGCGTACGGACTCTTCGAAGAACCTCATCACGGCGTGGACGTCTTTGCCGACGAGTCCGAAGGGATCCCTGACGGGTCGCGTGTCGGCCTCGCCAGGTGCGCGAATCCGCAACGGAGACGACGAGCTAAACCCCCAGACCGCGAGCAATCGAGCACCAGCCTGCACAGAGCGGCCGGTTCGATGGAATAGGCCACTCGACATCGCAACTTCTTCAGCAACGCCGAGGGCGTTGTCCGCCAAGATTGCGAACTCGTTGCGAACGTCCGCGCTGTCGGGAGCATGGGTATGTCCGTCGGCCAAGACTATCCGGTCCCTATCAGTGCCGGACGTCCGCTCGACCCAGACACGAATTGCAGCCCCAGCGCGCTCGCAGCACACCAGGAACGACTCACCTCTGTGGTCGACCTGATGACGATGCTGGCGGGGCAGGTCCATGGACAAGGACTACTTGAATGCAGGGTGAAGATCTGGGGGAAGGTTGTCCAGCGAACACACCCCCACGGCCAGATACGGCTCGGTTGAGAGCGCACGCAGAGGAACCTCAGTTGGCTCGTGACCTAGTTGCGCCATCCAACTGAAGTTCAACGCGGTTTCGCCCCGACTCACGCGATCGGCAACATCGCCCGTGGAGACCTCCAGCTGCGATACCTTGCTCTCCGCGGTCTCGATCTGGAACCAATAGGCCTTCTCGTCCGCGCTGAGCCCAAGAATCCCCAAAGGAAACCCCAGCATCATGTACTCGGAAATCCGATACTCATCGAGCAGCAGACGCAGCGAGTCCGCCGCGGCGGCGGTCTGCAGCACCTTGTTTTCTGCGGCGATCCGGTCCAGCACCGGCATCAGCGGCTCGCCTCGAAGCTCCGCTGACAAAGCTGGTTGGCGCTCCAACTCTGATCGCAGGATGTCCAGGAACGGCACCGGCACTGACTTGCCACTCGCATCGACAGTCGTTCGCTGCTCGTTCTTGGCGATGAAGTCCTCGATTTGCCTGTCCTTGAACGCATTAATTGCCTGCGACTGGTCGGCCTTGCCGGTCAAAAGGACGCGCTGAAGACCGATCGCCTTGTGCCTCTTGCAGAAAAGGTCGCCCCGCTCGAGCGGCATGTCGAAGTCGGCGACGAGCACGCCGATGATGTCCCGACGCCATTTGCTCGCGAAGTACTTCAAGGCGAGAACTGCAGCAGCGCCTTCCTGCTCCGGATCCTGTGCGACTGCGATTCCGTGCAGCAGGGACCTCTCGCGCTCCAGGCGCAAGGCGTTTTCGTGCAAAACAGGATCGAGAGTGTCCGGCCTGTCGTAAAAGCTTGCGGCCGCCGTCGGGCCGCGCTTGAGCACCATCTTGATGGTGTCCAAGTAATCCATCGAGTCGTCGATAAACACGAAGCGGCAGTCCACCCGCAGCGGCTTGAGGAAATGCGATGTGCTCATAAAACGATGATCCGTCCGCCCCATCGAGAGATGTCGTAGGCCTGCCCGGGCAGGCGACGCGAGACGGGCAGCCCGCCCCGACTCTGTCAGAGCATCGCACGCGCGTTCGCGGGCGAAACCAGTGACTTGGTATGCCGCAAATACGTGCGCGCCGGGGACTTTGCTCAGCCCCTCTCCCTCTCATGACGTCGCGACCAGGGCATTACCCCGTCATCAATTCGCCTGGAACTAGCCTTTTTGCCAGTTTCCCTCAAATTATGCCCGCCGGACACTCCCCGGGGCACGCTCCTGCAAATGCACCCTCCCGATATCCCGCTCGTCGGCCAACCCGGCGTCATCCTCGTGGTCCACCCGGATTCCGGCATCCGGCAGGCTATTTCTGACGCCTTGCCGGCGGAATGGGTAGTCACCTTCGCCCAAGACGAAAAAACCGCGCAGCGCGCGCTTCGCCTCGAACACAGCTTTCGCGTTGCACACGAACACGCAAGGGCTGAACTTGTAGCTCACGCCGCCCGCGGCGCAGAGCTCGTGCCTGCGATCCTGAGGTATTGGGCAAAGTACACGGAAAGGTTCGAATTGACTCGGGCGTGCATCGTGGGCTCGGGAACTGGCCACGAACCCGATATTTCCTGGCTTCAAGACAGGACAGAGGGATGGGAAGGCGCGCGGGTTGTGGTGGATGGCGCTGCGCGCAACGACGTGCACGTGGACGCGACCGTCGCTCTCGATGACCTGGCACACCTACCCGCACGGCTGATCGACGCGCTTTCGGTTGCCGACCATCGCTTGGCATTGAGCTGGGTGGGCGAGCTCCCACCGGCCCTCCGCGAAACACTCAGCTTCCCACAAGTGACTATCGCGCTGCAGGAGAGACTGCGTCGCTGGGGACAGGACTACGTCATTCTGGCGGAGCCATTCGGTGCGTTGACCCTCCAGCGTGACGGCGGGGTGCGCTGGCTCGCCTTTGCCGAACGACACATGCACGCTCGGCTGCCCGAAGGCGTTACCTACGTCCAAGAGCGAGCGTGGCAGCCCCTCGGGGACAGTGACTTTGGCGTCTGGACATGGGAACTGCAATGCGAATCGGCATCCATCAAATCCGCATCGACCTATGACACGTGGCTTGCATCGCAACAGCGCCGGCACGAGTGGTCATGAGTCGCGCTCGGGATAATCACAGAGCCGTGAACGGCTAGAAAGCACGAAGGAACGAAATTGAATACCGGTTTCATCAACGAACTACATGAACTGGTCGCCGAGGAGTGGGCCCGTATCAAGGCTGGCAACTTCGCGCGCCGCGTGATGGGTGCACCGGTCAGCGTGGACCTGTACCGGGACTTCCTCGTGCAGGTTTATCACTACACCCGCCACAACAGCATGAACCAGGCCGTGACTGCGTTCGTGGAAGCACCCGAGGCACTGCTGAAATTTGTCTATCGGCATGCGGCGGAGGAGCTCGGGCACGAACGGATGGTCACCCACGACTTGCGCGCGTTGGGGGTATTGCGAGATGGCGAGGCTTTGCCGCCCCCCAACCCAGCGACCGAAGCGCTCATCGGCTACCTGTATTACGTGTCGCTCCGCTACGGCCCGGTCCCGCGCCTGGGCTACAGTTTCTGGGCCGAAGGATCCTATGCGCACTTCGGCGAGATGCTCGCCAAGGCGAAAGCAGATCTCTCGCTCGAGCCCAAGCACATGACGTTCTTCGGCTCGCACGCTCTGGCGGACGAGGATCACATGCAACAGGTGACGGATGCTGTTGCCCGCTTCGCTGAAACGCCTGATCAGCAGCAACTCGTGAAGACAGTCGCTCGCACCACGTTGTTCCTTACCGGACAAATCATCGAGCACGTTGCGTTGAGCCATCCTCTCCCGAGCACGTGATCCGCCTTCTGCGAAAAAAAGCCAGGAGGCCTATGTGCCCGCGGCCATCAGGCCGATATCGGCCGCCGCGTACCAACCCAAGACCTTGAGCAACGCGCCGTCGGTGAGCTTGTCGGTCGACGCGAACCCATTGGCAGAGGTCAATTCGAAGTCGTATTTGGCCCTTTCTCCGCGCACGTAAAGCCTCACCACTTCGAACAAGTCTCCGGGGCGATCAAGATCGACGCCGACGACGACGTCCATCCCGTTAGGCATGACGACGCGCGCACCGGGAAAACCCGTTTCCTCGCCTTCGATGTCCTCGACGCGCGCGGTAGGAAAAGCTAGCCGCACGCGTCGAAGGGCCGCGCTGAGACGACTGGCTGGGGCGCTTCTACATACGTGCTCGGCAAACGCTTCCATGAGATCGGGACCAGGTAGTGTGCGGGGGGCGAGACGATGGAGCTCTCGCGAAAACGGACTGTAGGGACCGTGCTGGCCCGTGGTAACTGGCCTTTAGGCGAGGTCCTGCCAATTTGCTCGTCGCGGCAGCCGAAAAAGCGAAAGGGGGCCGCCTTCCGGCGTGCCCCCTCCACTTTTCGTTATGCCGGGACCGCTGCTCGCGACTCCCACTGGTTTGCCATGTCCGTGCCCACGCGCAACGCCTTCACGATGAGGACGCGTTTGCCTTGCGCTCGAACTCGTTGCGCGGCTTGCTCAGCGTAGAAGCTGCCGGCGCAGCGCAGCTTGGTACCTCCTTGTGCAGCTACGGGCTTGCGCTCGTCGTTGTCGGCAAAGATCACCACGCGACTGACCGTGTCGAGCAGCGACTCTGGAAGCTGGAAGCCCGCCATAGACCCGCCGGTGAGGCATGGCCACACCGGGATGCCCCTGAACATCGCGGCCGCCCAGCCGGTCTCCAGCCCTTCGCAGATGCCCAGCGTGTCGCCGGTCACGGCCATCATTGGCACGAAGAACGCGCTCGCGCCGACCCCGCGCTCCATCTTCTTCACGACGGGCACTTCCGCCTTGAAGCCTTCCGGCGTCAGATAGGTCTTGTGGATCTGCACGAACTCTCCGTCGACATTGAAAGCCTTGGCCACCATCGCAGGGAACTTCCCCAGCAACACGGGCTTTCCATCAACTTCCTGCGGAGGCGCCCAGTAGTCCAGCGCAGGGTGGAACCGGAGCATCTGGTGCTCGATCGCCATGCCAGGGACTCGCATCTGCATGTACCGGTCCACCGGGTCTCCGGCGGTCACGGGTCGCGCAGCGTCCCAGATCGCCTTCATGCGGTTGATGTTTCGCTCCAGTTGCGCTTTGGGATCCGCGGTCTGCGATGCAGCTGGGTAGGCCCGTTCGCGCCTTCCGGACGCGCCATTGAAGTGCTCCAGCACGTGGTCCACTGCGTCGCCGAAGAAGCGGAAACCCATGTGCTTCATCAGCATGCTCCAGCCGTCCGCGTAGCGATCGACGGTGCAATGGCTGCAGTACCACACGCCGCCGTACTTCTCGCTCCAGCGGTAGCGATCCTTGCCGCCGCAGAAAGGGCAGGGCCCGTGCGACTTCCTGAAGAACTGGTCTGGCATGCCTGCGGCGGACAAGATTGCCGGCCATCGGCCATCCGCCAGTCGCGAGGCCTCCTCCTTTCGGCGGCGGGCCTCTTGTTTGTCGTCGCTCATGTCTCTCTTTCGGACTCGGGCAACAACCGTCCCCTTCGGGGCGGTGCTCCCCTTGGGTGGGTGATGCAGCCACTTCAGGCTGCGAGTTCGCAATTGCGAAATCGATGCCATTGTCAAAGGCCTTGCGAACCCTGGCAAACGATCAGGTCCAGGTGGACGTGCAGAAGGCTTCTTCAATCGCCGCGCATCGTTCCCGAGGCAACTGAAGAAGCCCCCCGGAGGGGGCACGCACGGACCCGTAGGCCCATGCGTGAGGTAAGTCATGCGGCAAGAACTGCGCCGATGCTCTCGCGGAAAAGCCGCTCCAGGGCGGCCGGCAGTTCCGCGACGTTCTGAATGCGTACGCTCTGAGGGATATACGCGCTGACGTCATAGCCGATGCCGACGCCAACCACCAGGACATCAGCGTCTGCCGCCGACCGCAAGGTTCCACGCAACAGCTCGTGATCCCGCGCCTGTCCATCGGTGATGAACGCCATCACATGTTTCAGCTTGCGCTGCTCCAGCAGAAGCGGTAGCTCCATCGCTGCTGCGGCGCCCATCGGTGTTCCTCCGCCGGCGCCCACATCCGCGATTCGCTTGACGCAGACGCGGGCCGGTTCACCGAAGCGTTGCAACGTCTCCGTCACCGTCTCCACGCCCGGGAAGCGCACGACTTTCGTCCGGACGCCGAGGCGCTGAAGCGCCAGGCTGAACGCGACGGCGACTTCGAGCGACACGTGCAAGAACGGCTTCGTGCTGATCGACGAGTCGATCACGATCGTCGCAGCGCAATCGATCCCCGTGACGGGCTTGCGCTTGATGAACACTCTGGTGTCGCCCAACTGCTCGAGGCGCCAGTAGCGCGCCGCGGCAATCGACTCTCCGCTGTACGCGAGGCGTCGAGGCCTGCGTCGCCGTTCCTGCAACTCTCGCTGCAGCACAGTCGCCAGTTTGGCCTGGATGCCCTGGAGGCGTGTGTCGATTGCCAAGCCTCCCGTCGCCTGCGGTGCCAGCGACATCCCGGCCGAAGGGCCAGCTTCGCCCTTTTCGGCGTCCTCCGTCCCCTGAAGGGCGACGAGCGCCTGCTCGAGCAGCTGTTCTGCCGTCTCGGTCGGGTCCGCGGCCGCGAGAACCGCAGCAAGCCGCTCCACGTCCCGATCATCGGTCGGCAGCGGCTGGAGGGCTTCGTTCTCCTGGGCTACGCCGTAGCGCTCCACCAGGGCTTCGCGCAGCAATGTGCCGAGGTCGATGGTCTGGACACCGGATTCTTGTTCGAACCCCTGAGGTGCCTCGTTCGACTCCGTGCCGATCGTAGACCCGGATGAAGAACTGGCTTGGTCCGGGGCGGTCGACTCCTGATGTGCCGCGTCCGCTTCGGTCGCTGCGGGCCGGCTGGACTGCGGATCGCTTTCAGCTGGCCATCCCTGACCCTGTGACCCGTCGTTGCCTTTGTGCGAATCAGAGGATTCTTCCGCATCGCTTGGTGGCTCCTGCGCGCCTCCCTGTTCGGAGCCCTGTGCTTCAGCGTCCTTCTGTTCCGCCCCCGTACCACTGTCACGGTCGGCGTCTTCATTTCCCTGATCGTTTCCATCTTCTGGCTCCTGATCGGGGTTGGACTGCTGTTCATCGCCTGGCTCGCCGCCGTCTGACGCACTCGGCTCACGTTCGCCCTGGTCTTCGGACTCGTCGCCGCCGTTATCGCCCTGAGGAGGCGGTGGAGGCGGTGACTCAGGCTCGCGCAGCTGCTTCACGATCGACGTGGCGAGCGACTCGGCCTCTCGGCTCGACTTCAGCGTAGCCACGATCGGTAGCGCACCGTCGATCGCGTGACGCTGGGCATCGGAGATGTGCGGCGCCAGGCCGTTCAGGATGTCGCCGGCATGTTCGCGGATCGGTGCATGCGGCGCTACAGCCAGAAAGCTGCGCAACAGCAGATCGATCCGCCACGCGTCCACAGTGCTGCCTTCGTTGGACAGCACCTTGTCGCGTAGCGTTCGAAGCATCTCGCCGAGTCCCCGACTCAGCAGAATCGAGGCACCGGGATACTTGTTGCAGCGCGCCGCCTCCATTCGAGGATCCTCCAGCACGTTGAACACGCCGACTTCTTCGGCAGTGAGTCTGTCGCTGTAGCCCTGCTCTGTTTCTTCGACGTGACCTGCCTCGTGCATGGCCAGCCGCGTCAGCAACGCCACTTCCGCGTCGTCGCCGGTTACGGGCGTAGGCAACGTGATGGAGCCCTCGCAGGACATGCCGGCGTGGCTGCCCCAGTTCACAGGGACGCGCTTGTCGAGCAGCAGCGAGAGGAATGCCTCAATGAAGCGCATCGCTTCACGCGCTTTTGAGTTCATGGTGGTTCCTTGATGCACGGATGGCCCGAAGGCCACCCGTGCGGGTTCAGAAGAGACCGACGAGTGCGGGTGCATCGTCGTCGACGACAGCCTGTCCGCCTCCGCCTTGCGGTTGCGAGGTGGGTGCGGGCGCAGGCGGTCGCGGCGCCAGCAGAGGTTCTGCTGGCGGGTTCACGGTGTCGCCGGCCTTCGACAGCATGCTTTCGAAAGCCAGGCTGGGCGACTCCATCTGGAGGGCGATTGCGGCCGCCTCCTCGGCAGCGCGCTCGTTCGCCAGTGTGCGTGCCAGCGCCCAGATGTGGACCAGGTGCACGCCCTCGATGGGACCGTCCTTCGGCAGCAGTGCGAGCAGATGCTCGACCACCGCGGCCATCGGTCCGACGGAGCTGTCCAGAAAGCTGAAGCTTCGGAGCTTGTCGGCGACACGGCGCAAGGGCCCCAGCGTCTTCTGCGTGATCTTCTCGCGCGGCCGAACTGCACCGTTGGAATCGCGACCGGTGAGGTAGCGCTCCATCAGGATTCGAGCTTCACGTCCTGCGTCAGCGAAGAGCTCGCCCTTCAGCCCGGTGACCTGCTTTCCGTACAGCACGTTGGCGGGGTTCGCATCCTCGCCGCTCGGTGCCGACACGCGGCACAGGTGGAACCCGAACGCAAGCCGGCCAGCGACGTATTCCGGGGTCGGAATATCGTTGATCAGGTGCGCCCAGCGACCGTTGTCGTCCTTGTTGCGCCACTCCTGAACACGGTTCTCGAAGTTGCGGTGGAGCTGGTGCCGGCGTTCATCGAACTTGGCCTTGACTTCCACCAGGCCCGCGTACACGCGATCCAGTTTGCCTTCGGGGATGCCTGTCGTTCCGAGGAACGGGAGGCCGCTGGTGTTCAGCAGCTTTTCGGCCTCGCGCTTCAGGCGCGTGAAGGGAGCGAGATCGTCAGGGTCGGCGATCTTGATCGACCCGAGGGTCGCGAGCGACTCGGGGGGGAGGTCCTTGAACTCGGGGTTCTTGGCCAACAGCGCTTCCTTGCGAAGGCGCTTGCGGCCCGACCACAGATGGACGTCCAAGGTAACGCAGATCAGCCCGTGGGCGTCCCTGCGTTTGATTTGTGAGGTATCCATGGGTTCTCCATGTGAAGGGAACCCGGCTCCCCACCGGGAAGCTGGTTCCCGGGTGGGTGAAGTGGTTTGTGCAGAGGCGAGCCCTGCCGTCGGATGGACCGAACGTCCTTACTGTAGTTTCGCTTCGGCGACCTGACAAACGATGCGGTCCGGCCGCCGGCAGCGCACTACCTGTCTTGAAGCCTGACCTGCAGGCCTCAAGACAGGTCCCTTCCGATGGAAGGGCCTGTGGCGCACAAGGCGCCGATGTTGCTCAGTCCCAGGACAGCGAGCCGCCGGACTGGTATTCGATGACGCGGGTCTCGAAGAAGTTGCGTTCCTTCTTCAGATCGAGCATTTCGCTCATCCAGGGGAACGGGTTCTCTTCACCCGCGAACAGTGGTTCAAGCCCGATCTGCGCCGCGCGCCGGTTGGCGATATAGCGCAGGTAGGTCTTGAACATCGACGCGTTGAGGCCGAGCACGCCGCGAGGCATGGTGTCCTCCGCATAGCGGTACTCGAGGTCGACCGCTTGCTGGAACAGGCTGCGGATCTCCGCCTTGAAAGCGGGAGTCCACAGATGCGGTTCTTCCATCTTGATCTGGTTGATCAGGTCGATGCCGAAGTTGCAGTGCATCGACTCGTCGCGCAGGATGTACTGGTACTGCTCCGCGGCACCGGTCATCTTGTTCTGCCGTCCCAGCGCGAGGATTTGCGTGAACCCCACGTAGAAGAACAGCCCCTCCATGAGGCAGGCGAACACGATCAGGCTCTTGAGGAGTTTCTGGTCGGCTTCCGGCGTGCCGGTGTGGAAGTTCGGGTCCATGATCGCGTCGATGAACGGGATCAGGAAGGCATCCTTGTCCCGGATCGAAGGCACCTCGTGGTACGCGTTGAAGATCTCGGACTCGTCGAGCCCCAGGGACTCCACGATGTACTGGTAGGCATGGGTGTGAATCGCCTCCTCGAACGCCTGCCGCAGCAGGAACTGCCGGCATTCAGGCGCCGTGATGTGGCGGTAAGTGCCCAGCACGATGTTGTTGGCCGCAAGTGAGTCGGCGGTCACGAAGAACCCGAGGTTGCGTTTGATGATCCGCCTCTCGTCCTCGGACAGCCCAGACGGGCTCTTCCAGAGGGCGATGTCGCGTGCCATGTTCACTTCCTGCGGCATCCAGTGGTTCGAACAGGTGGCGAGGTACTTCTCCCACGCCCACTTGTACTTGAACGGCACGAGCTGGTTGACGTCGGTCCGTCCGTTGATGATGCGCTTGTCGGCGGCCCTCACCCGGCCGGGCGAGGATGGCGCTGTCGTTGCGCTGAAGGTGTGCTCATCGAGCAGCATGGTGTCCTTTCTGGTCCGGCGCCGAAGCGCCGAACCGGGGGTTTGTGTTACTGGCAGGCCTCGCAGGTCGGATCGTCGATCCGGCAGGCCTTGCCAGCCTCCTGCGTTCTGACTGCGTTGAGCGCGCCCGCGTCCACCGTCGCCTTCTCGGCTTGGGAGGCGCTGGTGGTGCGCAGGTAGTAAGTGGTCTTCAGGCCCTTGTCCCACGCGGCCATGTAGGTCTCGTGCAACTTCCGGCCCGAGGCGCCCTTCATGTAGATGTTGAGCGACTGAGCCTGGTCGATCCACACTTGGCGAACGGCCGCGGCTTCGATCAGCTTCAGCGTGTCGATCTCGAACGCCGTCTTGTAGAGCGCCTTCAGATCCGCAGGAACGCGGTCGATCGGTTGCACCGAGCCGTCGAAGTGCTTCAACTCGACGAGCATCGCTGCGTCCCAGAGGCCGCGGGCTTTGAGGTCGGCCACCAGCTGGCGGTTCACGATGGTGAATTCGCCGGCTAGGTTGGACTTGACGGCCAGGTTGCCGAACTTCGGCTCGATGGACGCGTCGACGCCGACGATGTTGGCGATCGTTGCAGTTGGCGCAATCGCCACGCAGTTGGAGTTGCGCATCCCGTGGGTTGCGATCTTCGACCTGAGGGCGTCCCAGTCCATGGACGGGGACACGCTGACCGCGATGCTTCTTCCGCGCTCCTCCGCGAGGATGGCCAGCGAGTCCTGCGGCAGCACGCCACGGTCCCACAGCGATCCCTTGAAGGTGGAGTAGACGCCGCGTTCCCGCGCCAAGTCCGCCGAAGCGGAATAGGCATAGAAGCACAGTGCCTCGGCCGATGCGTTTGCGAATTGCACCGCCTCCTCGGAGTCGAAAGGCAGGCGCAGCTCGAACAGCGCGTCCTGGTAGCCCATGACGCCGAGGCCGACCGGGCGATGCCGAAGGTTGCTGTCGCGCGCCTTCTTCACCGTGTAGAGGTTGATGTCGATCACGTTGTCGAGCATCCGCATTGCCGTCTTGACGGTAGCTTGCAGCTTCTCGAGGTCCAGCCCGCCGCCTTTGATGTGGCGCGCCAAGTTCACGGATCCCAGATTGCACACGGCAATCTCGCCATCGCTGGTGTTCAACGTGATCTCGGTGCACAGGTTGGACGAGTGCACCACGCCGGCATGTTGCTGCGGACTGCGGACGTTGCAAGAGTCCTTGAACGTGATCCACGGATGGCCCGTCTCGAACAGCATCGTCAGCATCTTGCGCCACAGAACTTCGGCCGGGATCACCTTGAAGTTGGCAACCTGGCCCTGCGCAGCTTTCGCTTCGTAGGCGACATACGCTTTCTCAAACGCGCGGCCGTAGAGCTCGTGCAGGTCGGGGCATTCGCTCGGCGTGAACAGCGTCCAGTTGCCTTGCTCGATCACCCGCTTCATGAACAAGTCCGGAATCCAGTTGGCCGTGTTCATGTCGTGGGTCCGGCGACGATCGTCGCCAGTGTTCTTGCGCAGCTCGAGGAACTCTTCGATGTCGAGGTGCCACGTTTCGAGGTACCCGCAGACGGCGCCTTGGCGGCGGCCGCCCTGGTTGACCGCCACGGCGGTATCGTTCGCGACCTTCAGGAAGGGCACGACACCTTGCGACTCGCCGTTGGTTCCCTTGATGTGGGAGCGGAGCGCGCGCACGCGCGTCCAGTCGTTACCCAGTCCACCGGCAAACTTCGACAACAGCGCGTTTTCTTTGATGCCCTCATAGATCCCGGCCAGATCGTCCGGAATCGTGGTGAGGAAGCAGCTGGAAAGTTGCGGCCGCAGCGTGCCCGAGTTGAACAGCGTGGGCGTGCTCGTCATGAAGTCGAACGACGACAGCAGGTTGTAGAACTCGATGGCTTTCGCTTCGCGATCGACTTCCCGCAACGCGAGCCCCATGGCAATCCGCATGAAGAAGCCTTGCGGCGCTTCGATGCGGCGCTTCTGCACATGCAGCAGGTAGCGGTCATAGAGCGTCTGGATGCCCAGCAGCTCGAACTGCGCGTTCCGCTCGGCCCGGATCGCCGAAGCGAGTTGGTCGAGATCGAACTGAAGCATCTGCGGGTCGAGCAGCTCTGCTTCCACGCCGGCACGGATGCCGGACACGAATGCAGCTGCCGACGCCTCGTCATCGCTCATCTGGTGAACGGCGTCGCCCAGGACTTCGGCGTGCAGATCGGCGATCACCAGCCTGGCGGCCAGCTTCGAGTACGCCGGGTCGACTTCGATGAGTGTCCGGGCGGCACCATGGAGGGCCTTGCGGACATCGGCCATGCTGCAGCCGTTGTACAGGTCGCGCAACGCCTGCCGCGCAGCCGCATCGACATCGACTTCGAGCCCTTGTGCGTGAGCGCGGATGCGCTCGGCAAGCTGCTTGATGTCGACCGTGACGATGTTGCCATCGTCGCCGACGACGCTCAGCGCGTGGTCCTGCGGCTCCGACGGCACCCGGCGATTCGCCTGTTGGCTGCGGAACACGATGTAGGCGCGCGCGACGTCGAAGTGCTCGCTACGCATCAGGTGCAGCTCCACCAGATCCTGGATGTCCTCGATCCCGATGGACGCGTGGCCACGCCGCAGGATCGATTTCACCACCTCGTCCGTAACGGACGAGGCGTAGTGGTGCATGGCAGAGGCCGCGTCCTTGCCCTTGACTTCGATGAAGGCCTTGGTGATCGCGGTTGTGATCTTCGCCGCGTTGAAAGCGACGGTGTTGCCGTCTCGTTTGACGACGGCGACGTTGAGAATGTCATTTTTCATGGGAACGGTTCCTTTGGGGGGATGGATGAACCTTGGAACTGCTGCCCATGCGGGTGCGCAGCTGCTCCAAGCAAAAAAACAAGATGGGCTTGAGGGGCGCGCTAGTGGCCACGCGCCCGCGGTGCGGGTCCATGGCTGCTAGGCAAACGGGGCGACTGGGCCCGCGTTCGCCGCGCCCCTCAAGGAAGCGCGGCTGTTAGTGGCTGGAGATGCCCTGTCGGGCGCGGTGTTCCAGCTCCGCTTCGGCTCCCGAAGGAGTGGTGAACTTTGCGGAAAGCACCATTTCACGAGGCACTTTCCGCAAGGCACACGAGGTGGCTTGCAGGGGATTTTGTGAGTCCTCCCGGGGGCTGTCCAGCGATCGCGTCCGCGCGCTGCGGCCGCGGCTGGTGGTTCAGTGGAGAACGGCGGGTGCCGCGTCCAGCGCCCGGAACGAGTCCAGATGCTGGTACCAGGCGACCGATGGCGGTCGACCGTCCACGAGCAGTCCCAGCGCCGGATCGAATCCGACGTGGTGCAGCCCGCGAATCTGCTGATCGTCACCTTCGACGATGACCAGCATGGTCTCCTGGCCCGTTCTTCGTTGAAAGGCCTTCACCTCATTGGTGAGATCTTGTGCCGTGCACATGTTGTTGCTCCGTGATTGCCGGAGGCAAGTCCCGCGCGGGGACGTTGCCCCGGCGGGTGTTGATGTGCCTAGAAGAATCCGTCTTTCGAGGATTCGTCCCTGCGTTGCGTGGACGCCCCGGAAGGCCGACTACGTTCCTGTTGCTGCGCTCGGCGGCTCGCTGGCGCTTCGTTACGCTGCGGCTGGGGGGGAGCCTTCGCATCCCCGCCCTGCCCTCGCGGACGCGGACCCGGCTTGAACCAAGCCATCCGGTACTTCACGACCGTGCGCTCTTCCTGAGAGCCGTTCGGGATGTACCTCTGCGTTTCCTGGTGGCCACCAGCCTCGATCAGCTGCCCCTTCTCGCACTTCTCGCAAAACTCCTCCGCGAGCGCGTCGTAGCAGAAGAAGGTCACGGCCTCGACGTGCTCTTCACCCTTGGCGAACCGGGTGTCCAGCAGTCGAAACTCGCAGACGCTTCCTCCGCCTGGCAGCAGCTTGAGCTCCGGTTGAAATGCGAGCCGGGCGCTGACGGTGATGAGGATCACTTTTCAGTCTTCCCCATGTTCTGAACCCTGTACAGGTTCTTCGCACCTTGCTCGCCGTTGGCCAGGTCCACGGGGACCTTGCCCATCGGCGTGATCGCGACCCGCTCTCCGACGCGGCAACGATTCGCTGAAAGCTCTCGCTCCAGCTCCGCGCCGCGCAGGGCCATCTCTGCGCCGTTGTCCAGCTGCAGCGTGGCGGTGAAGACCTCGAACGGCATCCGGCCCGGGGGTGACTGCGTTTCCGCAGCCGCCCGGACGAGTGTTCCGACGTAGGTCAATCCGGTCTTGATTCGTGGTGCGACGACATGGCCCTGCAACGGGACAGGGGCCGCGACGTGCGGTGTTGTTGGCTGTGCAACAGCCTGGGGCACGCTCTGACGCGCGCTCGGCGGCGGTTGCACTGCTTCGCGCGGAGCTTCAGTCCGCGAGGGTGTGAAGTCCTTGCGCGGCGCTTTCGCTCCCTTGACGGATCGGTTGCCCAGTTCGTTGATCAGCTTCTCGGCCAGCGCGATCGTTTCCTCGCGGATGGCCTCGAGGCCTTCCTTCGGATCGTACGGCGCATCCGGGAATGCGTGACGGCGACCTTGCATCAGCGCTTTCAACTGCGGCTCGTGGATGATCAGGTCACGTTTGACGACACGCGCGGCACCGTACACACGCAGGTGGATGATGCCGACGGCAGGCTCCAGGCGAACGCCGACGATCCGGTCTGCGACCTCGAAAGGACTTGCTTGGATGATGGTCGACGGCCCCGTCTCTCCGAGCGGGTCCATCTGGATCACCGGCACCTCGATCTCCGCAGCTTGACCTGCCTCGACCTTTGGTGCGCGCGTTGCCGCCGGCTCCGCGGCAGGCAGCTTCTTCTGTGGTGCAAACGTCTTCACCACGAAACTGCACGTACCGTAGATGCCGTGCCCAATGATCTTGAAGATGCCCTTCGTGAGCATCCACAAGACCGCAAGAATGTCTTCCATGTTTCCTACCTTTTAGAAGGCCGCCTGCTGCGCGATCGCAAGCAGGCCGGCGTCATTGGGTTTGTCCGAGGCCTTCGCCTCGGGTTCGACGCTGAGCGCGCCAGCCAACGGCCAGTCCAGCTCTGCGAAAGCGCGATCGACGCCAGCGGGATCGAGCCACTCCCTCAGGAACGTTCGCCACTCGTAGCGTCGCTCTTGCGGCGCACCGATCGGCAGCGTGCCCTTGTTGGCCATGAGGACCAGGTTGTTCTCGCGCGCCCACTGCGCCACCAGCAGCGCGGCATGCGCATCACCGGAAGCGAACACGGGCACGTAGGTGCTCACCGCGGCCACGTGTTCCAGCCACGTTCTTCGCGCCACGTCTCCGCCGCTTGCTTCAGCCAGTCGCGATGTCCATTCGGATGCCACGGCAGCCATGTCGGTCTCGGCGGGCACGCCTGCGAACATCACGCACTCGACGCCCAAGTGCTCGCCGAGGTCGGGATGCTTCACGACGAATTCACCGAAGCGTGCGCCCTCGCGGGTCACCACATGCAGGTACTTGCCGTGGACGACCTTGGTAAAGCCCTTGCGGACCAGACGTTGGATCGCCGGCGCGACCTTCAGCGGCTCCAGGTCCTTGACGGACACCGAACCCGTCGTGGGGTCGATGAAAGCGGTGGCCACGAGGCCTTGCGCGTTGAGCGCGCTGAAGCCCCACGCGCCCTGTGTCGGGTGCGTGTAGACGTTGTAGACCACGCTCATGACGCCGTGCGCTCGTCGAAGCCGGCGACGATCGTGATCATGTCGTTGACGGCCATCGCCATCGTCGGGGACATGCGCACCGCTTGGCGAATGCCGTAGTGCAGTCCGCTTCGCTGTTCCTTGTTCGCCTTGAACACGCCCGTGTACATCACGGCGTACTTGGCCCAGCGCGACACGGCTCTCGTGGACAGCGGCTTGTCGATGGCGTCGGCGAGAGCTACCAGTTGCGGGTCGGTCTCGTCTTCGCCGCGGAAGGCTCTGCGCACCTTGTTCGCCACCTGCACGCAGATCTGCGCGAAGTGGGTCGCAAGTTGCTGCGGGATTCGTCCCTCGACGAGTTCGTTGACGATCAGGTTCTGTTCCAGGACCGGGTCCAGGAAGTCCACCTCCATGTACGACCAGCGGTCTTCGCTTGCGACATCGTGCAGGTTTCGTCCCGCCACCAGCGCCTTGCTGTCCGCGGCGTTCTGGGTAGCGAAGAATCGCGTCGTGCGTTTCGGCACGATGATCTCGCCGGTCTCCGGGATGGTCCAGGAGTAGCCCTCGAGCAGCATGTTCACGCCGCCGGCCTCTCCGGGATCGACCAGGTTCCACTCGTCAAGAAGCACCGAGGTGCCGTCAAGCGCTGCGCGGGTGACCGGACCGGGAATCCAGACCAGTTTGCCCGTCTCGGGATTCGGCAGGAACTGCCCAATCAGCTGTTGCGCCGTCGTCGACGCGGAGCACGGCACCTTGTGCAGCGGAATATTCATCCGCGCGTGGAACTGATCCACGAACGAAGTCTTTCCGGCCGACGGGTCGCCTTCGAGCATCAGCGCGCGAAAGCCACCGATATAGAACATCGTCAGCTGGCGCAGCCGCTCTTTGTCGAACACGTACGGCTTCACCTTGGGCACGCCCGGCAGCCCGGGTTCAAAGCCCGGAATTTCGGCAGCCTCGGGTACGTCAGGCAGGTTGAAGGTCTCGCGCAGGCGGTACATCTTGGTCTTGGGTTCGACCGTTGACGTTGCAGCTGCTTGGGTAGTTTGGGTTGTTGCGTCCATTGGCTAGTTCGTTAAAGAAGTTTCCAAGGCCCATCTCGTCGAGGATGGGCCTAAGGCCATCCATCAGGTTTTCCGAGCGCAGCCTGCAAATGCGGCAACAGCGCTCGAATGAGAACGGGGTGAGGTGTTGAGGGAGGGCGACCTCCTCGACGGCGCCTGCAGCGTTGAGCTGCTGGATCACCATCGGTTCGGGGGCGAAGATCCACTGCAGGATCTCGCGCTTTTCTGCACCGTTGCCGCGTGCTTGCAGCGCCTTCAGCGAGTAGTGAAGGACCGCTTCGTGCAACTGGTCGACCGCACCGTCTGACCACTCCTCGGACGCAGCGTCCGGGGAGTGGAGAGTTTCGGCAGCGGCCGCCTCATCGCCGAGGGGGTCCAATTCGCTGTTGAGCTCGTTGCCGTCTTGCGGCCCCCCGAGGGGCGCATGCAGGAGTGCAAGGTCGATCGAGTCGAACAGATTCCGCGTTGCGGTGTCGGTCCTGACCCAGAAACGTCTGGGACGCTCCTTTGATCGTTGCTCAAGGCGCCGCTCGCGGCGGCATTCCTCCTCAAGCCACGCGTTGATCTCGTGAGGCTCGAAAAGGGAGAGGTGCAGCTGAAAGGGGCGCGCGTCACGCGCCTCGGCCTGCATGGGATTCCTCCCGGAAGCAGACGCAGATGGGGTTCATCGTGGTCTCCAGCTTTGGGCCAGGACGTCCCTTGTCGGGACGTGGGTCCCGGCTCGGGGTTGATGACTGCGGCAGGCGCCGCAGAGGTGTGTGCCAGTGCTAAGGCTGGCTCGCTCGATGTGACATCGAGGATTGCGAAACGTCCCCGCTGTGGGGGCACTTTGCAATCGTGACGCCAAAAGGCTGATCGAAGAGCGGAGAACTCGGGGGGCGGAGCCCCCCGTGTCTCACTTCAACGCCGCTTCGAGAACGGCCGCGCGCGCATTGAGCGTCGCGCTGCCGCCCTTGGCGGTGCCGGTTCCGAAGAACGTGACCGTCACTGCCGCGATGACGACGAGGATGGAAGCTGCCTTTTTCATGTTGACTCCGAGATCGGAATCCACGTACAGGCGCATCGCCGACGGGCGAAGAGCTTGCCCGTGGGTAATGTTGAGGGAGGCGTGCGCGAATCGCGACACGCCAAGGGAATGGAGCCCAGAGGGACCCATGCGGACGCAGTGCGTCGACCGTCAGGTCGGTGCGACTTGCCCGTTGTGCTCGAGCTGCTTCTGCCGGTGCGAGTAGCCAACTGCTGCCAAGAAGATGGCGAGCAGAAGGAACATTTCGCCCCAGAACCAGACGGCAGCCATTTCGGGCCGCCAAAGGAACAGGATGACAGCTGCAGCAGCCACGAAGTACATGGCTGCAAACATCCAGGACTTCACGTTGTCGCTCACGGGGTCTCCAGGAAGGAAATGCGAGCGACGATACCCAGCGGGCATCTGAACGCCCGCGTGGGTTGGGAATAGGGTGGGTCGTGCCGAAGCGCGATTCCACCGTTGGTAGAGGCATGCACAAGGCATGCAACAGCGATTGCTCGCTGCCTTTTCCGACTGTCGTCGAGAAAGACGTCACGGCACGGTCAATGCCGTCACGTCTTGCCCGCAAATCGAGCATGGACAGGGCGCGACAGCGCCCCCCATGGACTGCCTTCGGCAGTCGTCTTGTAGTTGTTATCCCTTCGGTGAAGGGTCGCCACCCGCCGTCGCGGCTGGCCAGTTATGCCTCGGAAAGTTCAAGTGTCCCAGGTGCACCGCCAGTCGGAATCCGACCGGCGCGCCGATTATGCGGGGCGCCCTCCGCGGGCGCAACCGACGCGGTCCACACCGCGCACCGTGAAGCATCTCCGATGTGTCGACGCAGTTTTCCGGTGGCTTTGACCAGTTGCAGGTACGTTGCGACCCGCCGTTCGGAGCCGAACCCTTCATAGAGTCGTTGCAGCGCAATTCCTGCATTCACTTGGAGAGTTCGATGCTTGATCCCAATCCGACCCCTGTCGGTACCGCAACGGCCGATTCCGGCCAAGTCCAGGCCACCCAGTCCGCCCGCGCCACGCGCTGGCATCGGGCCCTCGTGGAGACCTTCGGCGAGCCGTTCGTGCGGAGTCTGGCAAGCCCCTACGTCGTACGCGAGGATCAGACCTTCGAGTGCCCTGTGGCCGCGCGCTTCTACCGCAAGGACTACGCCTTCGTCGCCCGGAACCTGTTCCTCGAATATCAGTACCGCACCTGGCGCGGGTTCAACCAGGAAATTCTCCAGCGCTACAGCGACCTGCTTACCAAGAAGCTGGAGAACATCAAGATCCTGATGCAGAACTACATCAACCGGATGCAGAACCTGCTCGATCCCCAAGGCCACCGCCTGGATACGTCGATGTGGCCCAACGCAATGGTCAAGGACGTTCCCATCATCTCGGCTCACGCCAACGAGTACCTCGACGCGCTCCGGCTCCTGGAGAAGGTCTACCTGCTGGCGGGCACCGCGAACATGTTCGGTGTTCTCACCTCGTCTCAACGAGCAGAGGCCGAGGCGATCTCGAAGAAGGCCGTTCGCGCCTTCCGTTCGGTGCTTCAAGCCGAGGTGATCAAACTGTATCGCGAAGCACATCGCGTCATGCAGGAGCAGCGCAATGCCGGCACTCCGCTGGACCCGCGACTCGTCGAAGCCGTCGAGCAGCATGGCGCTGCGGCGAACGCGGCCGTGGAAGACGACGAAGACGGCCCCGCGGCCACCGGTGACGAAGCCGCCGCGATGATCGACGCCGCCGCCGCCCAATCAACGGCTGCTGGCAAGGCCGCCAAGCGCCAGCCGGCGAAGCGCAAGCCGCCCGAGGCAGGCGCGGGAACGGAAGGCGCGGCCTCGCCGGCCGGCGCCGAACCCGTGCCCAGTGCTGCGGCTTGAGGCCGGTGCGCACGCGTTGACGCGCGCGCCCTCGATCCATGGCATCCAAACTCACCGCGACGCAGCAGGAGGCTGTTGCCTTTGACGGCCATCTCCTGATCGTCGCGGGCCCTGGCTCCGGCAAGACCGCCACGTCGGTCAAGAAAGCGACGCGCATCCTGCGTGATCGCACCCGCTCGCTCGTGATGGTGACCTTCACCAAGGAGGCCGCCGAGGAGATGCGCAAGCGCCTGGCCAAGTCGCTCAGCTCCGCCGAGCTGCGGATGCCTGGCGAGGATCGGCTGATCGTCGCGACGTTCCACAGCCTCGCCATCCGCCACCTGAGCCGGGGCGGTCCTCGCGTGAAGGTGCTGAGCCCCAGCACGCAGGATGTTCTGTTCCGCGATGCGACCTTCTCCGCGGGCGTGACGAAAAAGGAGTGGCCCGAGGTCCAACACGACTTCGAGCGCTTCATGTACAGCGTGGATCAGGACAACGTCGACCTGCAACACGAGAAATCAATGGCGGTGATCGAACGGTACCGCGAGCTGCTGTCGGCGACCGGGCAGACAGACCTTTACAGCGTGATGCGCGATTGCGCGATGAAAGCCGACTCCGGAGCCCTTGCTCCCCTACCCTTCACCGACATGCTGGTGGACGAGGGCCAGGACACCGACGACCTGCAGCGCCTGTGGATCTTCGCGCATGCCCGGGCCGGCTGCCGGGTGACGATCGTGGGTGACGACGATCAGAGCATCTACGAGTGGCGCAACGCGCTCGGCTACGAAGGCATGCGCTCCTTTCTGGACACCTTTCGGGCTCACCGGATCGAGCTGGGAGACAACTTCCGGTGCAAGGCGGAGATTCTCGGGCCGGCAGCGACAATGATCGCGAACAACCGTCGCCGCCTGGGCAAGCATCTGGTCGCGCGCCGCGGCCGCGGAGGCGTGCTCGCGGCATTCAACTGCTCCGGACCTGAGGATCAGAACGCCACACTCGCGAACCTCATCGCAAGCTGCCCCCAGCAGCACGGAGACGCCGCCGTTCTTGCTCGCGTGAACCGGTCGCTCGACCAGCTGGAGATGGTGCTTCGTGTGCGCGGGATTCCGTACCGTCGCATCGGCCAGTCGATCTGGCAGCAGGCGGTGATCGCAGGTTACCTCGCCTTTCTCCAAATGCTGGTCGATGGCGTGCCCACCGGCTTGCTGCCGGTGCTGCAAATGCGGAACGTCGCTGACAGTGTGCGGCGAGACCTGCTGTTCGCCCTCGGCGGGAATGCCGGCCCGTTCCTGGATGGCCAGGTGCCGAACCTCGACGCTGACGCCACCGACATCAAATTCCTGCAGAAACTTTCCGAGCACTGCGCCTACTGGCGGCGACAGCTATCCGACGCACGCAACGGCTCGGTGCGTGAGGTCATCCTCGACGTCGGCGAGCAATACGCTTCATGGACGAAATCAGATCACAGCAAGAAGCTCGTGACACTGTGCTCGTCCATCCTGGCCGACCTGCGCGACACGCTCTCGGAGCGGCTGCGACTTGTGCAACGCAAGGACCGGGAGTCTGCCGCCACCTTGACGCTGATGACGATGCACGGAGCAAAAGGGCTGGAATTCCGCACGGTGCACATCATCGATGCGAACGACGAGGACGACGGGTCGGGGATCAATCCGGAGGCCGAGCGGCGCCTCTACTACGTCGCGCTGACTCGCGCGCGCGACTGCTGCGTCGCTTGGACAAGCGGTCGCACGCACACGGCATTGCTCGAGGCGAAGATCCAAGCGCGCCACACGGAACAGGCGCTCGTCGAGGCGGTTCGCAGCTCCAGCGAAGCGCCCTCCGACGCCAGTTAGTCTCTGGCCTCCGCAAATGACAAAGGGCCCGCTTGCGCGGGCCCCTCGTACTGTTCGTTGATGTTGCTGCTCAGGCCGCCGCGCGTTTGCGTCGTGTCGAGCCATGAGGTCTTGCCTTCGCCGAAGGTCGGGTCACCGTGTGCCGCCGCCCATCACGGACGACGCCGAATCGTGTCCAGACCTCAGGGTCCACTTTCAGCGGCGTGACCATCATCCGTCGCAGGTTGATGAACGCGCCGTGCGTGTCGATCTGGCCCTGCGTGAACAGGTTCCAGACGATGGCCATCGCGAAGTCCGCGACGGTAGGGTTGATGAAGAGCGACTGTTTCTCCAGTGCCTCGGCCAGTGAGCAGGATGGCCCCTCATCGGGATCCTCTGCAGCTGGGTCGATCAGCTCGGGGTAGAGCTCGCCGGCGTGAGGGAGACGCAACTTGTCGTCGGTCTCACGCTTGCGCGACGGCACCTGCCCAAGCACCACTTGGCCGTCGTCGGAACGATTGCCGGTGTCCAGCCAGTACCGCACACCGCCGAAGCAGTTTTCGAGACTGCGCAGGATTCCCAGACGCGCTGACCGGTTGTCGACGGCGCCGATCACGAGGTCGACGTTCTCCATGCCGGAACGTGTATCGACCTTCGCAGGGATGCTGGTCCACTTGGCCCCTTGCAACGCCATGTTCGCGCGGTTGACGAGCACGTCGGCCTTGAAGCAGCCGATGTCGCTGCGGTAGAAGGCTTGGCGCCCAATGTTCGCCGGCGACACTCGATCCGGGTCAGCGACCGTGACCTGAAGGCCGTGGGGATGCCCCTTGGCGATCAGTGCACGGTGAAGGCAGACCAGCCGCTCGAGGATTCGACTGCCGGTTCCTCCGGCGCCCACGAGCAGCACGTTCACCCTGCTTGACAACAGCTTGGCCGGCAGGCGGTGCGAGTGCGGCCCCGTCATGTTGCAAGCCCCACAGTGCCATCAGCTCCCAGAAAGGCCGGCTGAATTGTGTGGCCCGCCATGCAGAGCCGCATCTTCGACGAAGGAAGCTCGCGATCGAGGTTTCCCACGACCAGGCTGATCTTCATCGCGCCCGCATCGTCGCGGTCGTCTTCCTCGGAGAAGAACGCGTCGTGTCGGCCATGGCTGTGCACGTCGACCACCAGGTGTTCCCCTTCCCAGGGCGTCACTTCTGCATACCGAAGCGCGTCCGACGATGCGAACAAGCTCTCCCGTCGCGCGTAGCGCCATTGAAAGGTTTGATCGTTCCACAGAAACGCTGCGGCAGCCTCGTGCGGAAACGCCTTCTTGGCATCCTCCATGAAGGACCGGATCAGGTGACCCGGAATGGAACCGCAGCGCAGCTCGATGCACTCGTCCACGCCGCCATACGGCAGCGGAAGTGAGGAAGGTGCTACGCAGTGGACCATGCGAATCCACGGCAGGTTGATCTCGCGGTAGACGCCGCTGCGTCCTGCGAGGAAGCGCATGCCGCTGCACGTAGCAGGCGGCGTCGCGCTCGCGGTTGGTACAGCCACCAGTGGGAATGCCCGCTGGATGGCTTCGTCGATGCTCATCAGAACTCTCCTCGTGCGGTGCCGATAGCAGCCACACTCGCAAGGTCGGCGTCGAGGAGATCCTTGACGCGCAGTTTGAGGTCGTACAGGACCTTCTCGGGGAAGGTCTTGGACGGCTTGGCCATCTGGTTCTTCCAGAACTGGATGGGGTTGATGCCCACCGTCAGCCGATCCGGCTGGGTGAAATTCGGGTGGGTGAAGCGCGATCCGAAGAAGGTGCGCTCCCACTTGTCCAGATCGTCACGCTGGTCTTCGGGTGGCAGGACGGCGTTACCCAGGCAGACCTGGCCACGAGCCCAGACATTGAAGAATGGCGCCTGGCACAGCGGCGTGTCGCGCGTGGGCGGTTGGTTGCCGCGGTAGGCCCAGACATACAGCTCTTGCTGCGTGCCCATCCAGACCAGGCCGGGTGTCGGAGCGATGCCCCGTGCTTCGAACGCATTCCCCGCGTGCGAGCTGCACTTGAAGAACATGCTGCGGCGTTGAGGCGGAGACCACCACACGACGCGGCCCAGACCCTTCGCGAGAACGCGGGGATCGTTCCACTGCATGCGAGGCTGCTCTTTGGGCGCCAGCGCTCGAACGAGCGTACGGTAGTCGTCGTCGGTAAACGGCGTTCCGGGACGAATGCTCGGTGTCGGCCCCGGACCAAGATCCAGGGTGACGACTTCGTGCTTGCTCGCGAACGCGTGTTGCCGATGCGAATTGGTGTAGATCAGAACAGCTGCGCTCAAGGCATAGCTATCGCCTTCGTTGACCACTTCAAGTTTCATCGTCGTCGTCGGTAGTTGGGAAAAATGACAGGAGCTCCGCAAGGAGTGCCCATCGTTGGAAGTAGCGCTTGCAGGACTTCACCAGCGCCGCGAGTTCATCGCGGGTCGGCTCGTCATGCAGCGGGAGCACGTAGCGGGCGAAGGCTTCGACCGCCTGTCCGCTTTGGTACTGGTTCTGCTCGTGGTGCGAGATGGCCTCGAACAGCAGGTTCGGGTCGTCCCAAGCGACAAAGCATGCGGCGCCGATGCAATCGGTGTCGTCGTCTTTGTGTGCCGCGTACCAGCAGAACGAGCGATCGTCCTTTTTCAGGAGACCCGCCAGCCGAAGCGCACACGATACAAGTTGAAGGTCCGGATGCGCAGGGTTCGCTTTTGCCCAGGCCCGGGCACCGGCTTCGGACAAGCGAGCGGGCTTTCGCTCCGCTTTCTTTCCAGCAGTGCCGCAGATCAGGTGCACCCATCCGTCGACGTCCTCGGCCATCTGCGACGGCCAAAATGCATACTCCTCGCGCATCTTGTCGAGCATCTCTTGCGAGATCGTCTCCGGGGGTTCTTCTCCGTTGTCCTGCATCAAGACCCTGGCATACGACTCGTCGGTGAACTCGTCCATCTCCATCGCGTAGTGATGGATCAGAAACTGCACGCAGCTCATGTCGTACATGTTGTGGCCGTGGCAACTCGCGTCGCGTAGCACCTTGTTGACGTACCACCCGAGCCCGGGGAGTACGCCTTCGAGCCGTTCAACGACGGGCTTGAGCCGGAAGCAATTGAGGCTGCTGTCGGCGCCGATCACCAAGGACAGCTTGTCGTCTTGAACCTCCAGCGTCGGCTGGCCTGCGATCGCATGCGCGTGCGGGCCCGCGGCCTCTGAAAGGTACTGAGACCACTGCGCGGCCACCACCTGTTCCATCGTGGCGAAGTTGCCCTTGGGAAGCGGAATGCCGTGCGCAGCAGATGCCCGAGCCAGATGCGCGAGCGTCCGCACCCGTTGCTGATCCCGGGTGAGACTGACCGGCACCGCAGCGTCGATCGTGGGAAGAGAGAAGCAGCCGTCCGCCGCAAAGGGCGGCGGCGATTCGATGAATGACATCGGATTCTCCGTTTGAAGCGGGAAACCCGATGCCCCAACGGGACGAGGGTTCCCGAGGGGTTTGTGTTGCGCGGGACATGATCCCGCGCGTGTCCGCAAATGCGAAAACAACGCCAGTCTGCCGCTTCCGCAGGACGTGCGCAAACGATGCGGTTCAGAAAGCGAAAAGCCCCGGCCGCTGTGTGCGGCCGGGGCTTCCCGGATGGTTGTGGTCCTATCCCCAGATGCCGAACGCCTGGGCTGGCATCGTCATCGGAGGAGAGGTTGTTGATGCGCGACGAACGACGTCCGCGATCAGCGCTGCCGCTCGCCCCTGTTGCCCGCCTTCAGCCTGCGCGAGCAGGCTTTCGATGGTGAGCCGGTTGGCCTGGCCGGCGAATGCCTGCTTGATCAGGTCCGCCGCGGGCTGCAAGGCTGGGCGGGCCGCGCCCTTCGACCCCGCCGCACGCGTGAACGTGTAGGTGGCGGTTTCGCCTTTCGTCACAGGCCCTTCGACCACGGAGTTCAGCAGCTCGCCGTACTGCGTCGAGTAGAACTCGCGCACCTGGTCGGGACCGAGCGACGGACTGGGATCGGGCAGCGTGACGCCGTTGTACTTGAACACCCGGGTGATATCGACAACTTTCATGTGGACCTCACAGGATGAACAGCTCTTTGCTGAGGGCGTCACCCGTGGCGGCACCGTCAGCGGCAGGAGCCGCTGCAGGGGGCGTCGACGTGGTGTTCAGCGTGGTGCCTTCATCGTCGTCGTCGTCACCGCCGACATCGTCGATGAGGCCGCTGTCGGTGCTCTTCGTCTTCGTTGTGCTGGAGGTCTTCGCGCTGCCGCTCTTGCCGGTCTTGCGTTTGTCCTCCACTGCCTTGCGAGCTGCGTCGGAGGAGGCCTTCTCGACCGCCTGCAACTCCTCGTCCGCCTTGGCGACCACATCTGCGATGGTGGTGACCGAGGCCGCGTACTTCCCGAGGTATTCCTCGAGGCTTGCATCCAATTCGGCAGCCGTGCCGATCAGTGCCTTCGGCGGCAGGGCGACGCCCGTCTTGGAGTCCTTGCCCGTGGGCAGGATGTCCATCTGGATGTTGGTGTCGCCGGCCGCCTTCAGCCTGAAGGTCAGCTCGACGCCGTTTTGAATGAGCGCCGCGAACGGCTGGATCAATTTCATGGGTTTCTCTCTTCGTGGAGGGGCACCGCCGGCCTGCGGCGGTGCTTGGTTTTGTTCGCTGCGGCTTACCAGCGCATCAGCTTGGGGATGGCCCCGAGGTACTCGAAGCCTTCGACCTTCAGCATTCCGGCGACGAAGTCCTTCTTGCTGCCGTTCTTGAGGCTGGTGTACGTCTTGCCAGCTGCCTTCGCCAAGCCGATCTCGTCGCACACGGCGTCGAGTTCAGTCTTGGTCAGGACGTCGAAGAACGCTTCGTTGACGCGCCAGTGCTGCTCCAGCTTGATGTCCAGCGCCTTCAAGTAGCCGACGATGTCTCCGATGGGCATGCTGCTGCTCACGAATGCCGGCAGGTGCTGCAGGACGATGGCCAGTTGGTTCTGGTCCAGCGGCAAAAACGCGGCGAGCTGCTTCTTCGTGTTGGTGCAGATCGTGGGCAGGTCGCTTCCGATCTGCTTGCTTGCTGCGTCGACCGCGGCCTTTCCGTCCAGGTAGGACGAGTGGTGTGCGGTCAACGCCGCGAGCAGCGCGCGGCTGTCCTTCACGGGAAGTTTCAGCACGGCGCGTTGGTAGACGGCACGCCACACTCCCTCGCGGTACTCGCGGATTTGATTGCGGACGCTGTTCGGACTCGCCTTGGGGGCCGATGCCGATTCCGCTTTCGTGGATGGCGCTGCACCGCTCTTGGCTTCGCTCGCGCCTGCACCCGCTTCCGCTGGCGCCTGTGCGCTGGTCTCCGAACTCGGCGCCGACGGTTGCTGTGTCGCCGCGCGGAACGCTGCGACCTTCTCGTCGTTGCACTGCTTGTTGAAGCAGACGCCGCGGTACACCTTACCCAGCGAGTCGGGAACCCCCGACACGCAGGCGCCGAAGTCCCCGCACGTGCGGCACGCTGTCAGCTGCTCTGCACCGACCGGGCGCTTTCCGTCCGTCGCGCTCAGGGCGATGACGGTGGAGTTGTCGCCGGGACGCACGATTCGAACGACCTGGTAGGTTTCCTCCAGCTGCGCTTTGCGGACCTCGAGCTCGGCTTCCGTCTTCTTCGTGTAGCACTCCTTGTTCGTGCATCGGCTTCCGGAGAAGCTCTGCTCGAACATGGCCTGCTGGAAGCCGGTGTTGTACTGGCAGCCGGAGCACGCGGTCTTGTCGAAGATCGCCGCCTCGAGACTCAGGAGCGCCTGTTCGGCAAGTGTCTTCAGTTGCTCCACGGTTGGGACCTTGCCGTGAGCGAGGATCTTCTCGATCACGACCTGCTGCACATCCTGGCGGAGCGCAGCGAAGATCTCGACATGGCCTTGGTGGATCTTTTCCTCGAGGTAGGCGTCACGCACAGCCTGGTGGGCGTTCATCAGTGCAAGTCGCTTGTCCAGCTTCTCGCGCTTCCAACCTAGCCGGCTCGCAGCTTCGTCCTTGTCGCCGTTGCAGTAGCCCAGCATGCGGGCCGCGCCTTCGGCGTCTTCGATCACGGACGGGTCTTCGCGACCACCGTTCTCCGCCATCATCAGGGCAGTCGCTTCCACGTCCGTCATGCGACGGGCGCGGGCGCGGATCTCGGCCTCGTCGCCCCATTCCTCGCGGAATTGGCGCGTGCGGCGGCCGCCGGCGATCAGCTGGAATCGCCCGTTGTCGAGGATGCGCAGCAGCACCGGGTAGATCAACGCGTTGCGAGGATCCCCTGCAGCGCGCTGCTTCATGTCGGCGCGCAGCTCGGCGTCCTTTTGAGGGCTCCGCTTGCGGCGGTAGTTGAAGCCCTCGTCGATCAGCCCGCACTTCACGTAGATGTCGGGCTCGGCCTGCGCGGCTCCCGCTTGCGCGGGCCGCTCCAGGACTTCTGCTTCATTTGCCATGGAATCTCCAAGAGAGACGGGAATTCCATGGCCCGCTCGGGACATGGGTCCCGTCGGGGTGTTTTGGTCGTGCGCGTGGCACGAGCACCTCAGAAAGAGGTAGGCGCAGTGATTCTCAGATGAGGCGGGAACACGGGCAAGCGATCACGTCCACTCGCACCGAGTAGGAGGCGGGTTACGGGAGGGGCGGTGCTGAGGCCGCGGCTGCCGGAGGAGATACCTGCAGCGCCCCGCTGGCAGGCCGGGGCCGGTTCTCCGCCTTCAAGTACGGGCGCCCGAACAGCCTTGCCATCCCAAAGGAGTGCAGTCGTTGCACTTCCGCCGCGCCCTTTTCGCGTGCTGCCCACGTGTTCGCGACCGCGAGGTAGAGCGTCGGCGAATCGCGCAGCTCATTGATCAAGTACAGCACCGGCATGTATTCCTCGTAGCAGAAGATCACCGCCGCACGGTCGCCCTGGCCGAGGGCGAGCATGTTGCTGCTGGTCCAGTCTGCGATGAACGTCTTGTCGCTGCGCCATGGCTTCCAGAGCGATACCGGTGCCGGCTGCCGTGCCGTCGCCGTTGCGGCGCTCCCGTCCGGATAGAACGCGATCGCGCTGTTCTGCAGGCGATCTCCCGGCAGCGGAATGTCCATGCCCACGACTTGAGCGATTCCCACGGATTGCGAAGGGCTCAGGAGTTCCAGCTTCAGCACTGGATACAACGCTGTGTCGTAGCGCCCGATGATGCTTTCCGGCCAGATCACGGCGACTGCTCCCGGCGGACGCCCCTCGCGGCCCATCGCTTCGATGCGAGAGATTGCATCGTCTTGCGATTGCAAGGCACCGAACGACGTCCTCATGGCATATACGCCGTGCGCTGTGCTCGAGCTGGAGGGCACACCCAAGGTGAAGCCCCAAGCCACAAGCACGACGGCAACGGTAACCGCACCTACGCGCTGGCTTGCAACCGGAACGCGGCTTTGCGCGCATGCCCAGACGAATCCGGCCGGCATCAAGATGCTGACGAGCACCCCGAACCACCCGGAGCCAGGCAACAGGTACCCCATCGCGATCACCGGATGGCCAGCGACGCCGGGTGCAGCAGGCGGTAGGAGCGCAATGGTCCATGCCGCCACCACGACGGCACCTCTCCGCAGTCCGGATGTGGACTCGCTCCAGGCGAGGCACCACACGGCGCCGCTCATCAAACCGTAGATACATAGCGCTCCGAAGCCGATCCACAGGTTTCCGTCGAACCAGCCCGCTATGAAAGGCGCTACGTAGCGCAGAGTTCCGCACGCATAACCGAAAGCGAACGCAAATGCCTGTGCGCGCGTCGCGCACAACGTGAGCGCGAACGGCAGCAGAACGGCGAGGAGAGGTACTCGCCCCTCACCCCACGCAAGGGTGCCGATCGCGATACCCAGAAGCGCACCCGCCGCGAACCGCAGAACTCGCGTCACATCGACCCTCCAACGCGTCGAAGCAGCTCCAGGGTCGCCTCTGGGGGCACGGCCGGCCGGTTCAGCGCCAAAGCCGTCAGAACGAGTTGGGCAAGGCCGAAGATCTCGGCCGGCGCGATCGGCATCGCCACCTGACCGTTTCCGACCTCGTTCACGCGAAGGAAGTGATGCGCCCCCTGGTCCTCGATCAGCAGTGCCTTGGTACCGCCTTTGCCGTGGTTGCGAGCAGAGAAGGCCTTGCTTGCCGTGTAGCCAAGCAAAAATGCACCCAGCATCGGCAGTTCCCGCAACGTGAACTGGAAGATGATCTTGCTGGCCCAGTCGTATGAACCTGCACGTGACGGGGCGACGTCAAGGCGCACCGTATAGGTGGCCGGTTCATCGCCGTGTATTTGGAGCACATCCAGTTCTAGTTTCGCTGCGCCCGCCTTTGCGTAAGCATGGAGACCATGCTGGCGCAGCAGCGCCAGGTCAGGCGCACGTCGGGTCGGCTTTCGGGCCAAAGGCAGAACCGGCCGTTCCGACGGTGCGGCCAGAGTGGCGCTGCTTTCCAACGCATTGATGCGGTCGAGCAACGTCGTCACATCGCTTGTCGCTTCCGTCCCGAAGGACAGCGCGCGCATCAGTGCTTCGAGCTCTGATCTGCCATTCGCACCAAGGCTCTCGACATACGCTCGCGCCATGCGTGCAGTGGGCGCGGGATAGCCGCGGTCGCGTAGAAGCTGCGCAAGATAGCCGCCGCTGACGGGCGACCCCGTTTCAGGCCTGTCGGCGGACCGTTCGGATACGGCCATTCACCAGCGCTCCCTCGTATGACTTGATCGCCCCCGCCGTGATGTTTGCGTCGGCCTTAAGCGAATTCGCTAGGAAGACGGCATCGTTGACGTCGACTTCGCTCATCTCACCCGGTGCTTTTTCGAGGATCGTCCCGAAGAGGTACGCCTCGCCTTTGACATTGATGTCGCCGACGATCTCGCCCTCAGGCATCAGGACCAGAGGACCACCGGTGACCTCTATGCTGCCTTCGAGGCGCCCTTGAACCAGCACGCCCCCTTCGTAGGTGAACTTGCCCGCGCAATTCGAACCCGGTGCGACCCGGTTCACGATGTTCATCGCATGGGGGTCGATGATCAAGTCTTCTGCGTTGTCTTTCTCACTCAAGGCCGTACTCCTTGGCAGTGGTGACCACCCTGCCCTTCTCGTAGTCGATTGAACGAACAGTTTCCCCGTTCGGAAGCTGCTCACCGACGCGGAACTGCTGCGGCATGCGCGTCGAGGGATTGGTGAAGACCGCCGACCGACCATCCGGCGTAATCGCCACGAGGCCGCCGCCGCGAACGGTGGGCAATGAAGATGGCTTCTCCGCAGCCTTCTCGGCGACCTTCGAAGGCAATTGCGTTTTCGCCCTGTCGGAACCCGAACCCGAAGACGTGGTCGCAGGTGCGGCTGCAGGTGGGTGAGGTGCAACCGAACCTTTGACGGAAGGCCCCTCGTCCAGCACGACCGCGGCTGGGCGAGCATCCTTTTCAGGTGTGCGCGGCGCGGCTGGCGCGCCTGGAGGGCTGACAGTCGCAGGCCGAGAAGGCATTTGCGAGGCGATCGGTGCGGCAAGAGGTAGCGTGGAGGGGAGCGGGCCACCTTCGGTTCGCTGCGCCTCGGGTGTGTCTTGCGTGGTGCCGTAGGGTGAGGTGACGACGCGCACCGACTGTCGATGCTCCGCCTTAGGAACGATGGGAAGCGCAGGCTCGCTGGAAGGTTGGCGAAGAACCGCGACGGACCCCACGGCCGCGACGACCAAGAGCCCGATCGCAGCGACCTGCATGGGCCACCTCCGACCGGGTTGTCGCTCCGCTCCAATCGGTTTGACCCCGACTGGGAGACGAAGAGTGCTGCCGCCGCGGCTTGGCCGCATCAACCGCGCCACGCCCGCGAGCGCGCCAGCGGCGACCCACTCTCCGTTCTTCCAGATCAGCGCCGAGGTTGAATTCGTCCGCACTCGTTGCTCCACGGGTCGACCGAGAGTGAGCGCATAGCGGTCACCGACGACTAGACGCGTGATGGCCTCGTTGCTCATAACGGTATGTCTTCCATCTGCGGCTCAGGGAGTTGCGCCTGACTCACAAGGTTCGCGATTGCAGCATTCGCGCCTTGGGTGGCGGCGACTGCGCTGCCGCGATTCGACAAGGCTGTGTGCGTCACCGGCTCGGCACCGGCGCGGCGCCCGGAATCCGCAGTCGCGTAGAACTCGCTCACAGCGGGAAAGTCCACGGCCGCACGCGTGAACGTCTCGACCTCGGAATCCTCGATTGTCATGAAGCGGTCAACGTCGTCATTGATCCCAGCGTCTGCAAGCTCTTGCCGCGCGGTCTTGGCCTGTGCCATCGCCTCGATGTCGCTCGCCGCCGCAATCTGCAGTTGCATGAGGCTGAAGGGCTGGTACCCACTGGCTTCATTGCTGGCTCGCCAGAGCGTGAGTTTCAATGGCACGTGGCGCAGGCCGACAAACCGACCTTCGATCAGCTTCAGTTGAGCTTTCAGAGCTCGAAACGTATTCAGCGAACCGGTGCGAACTTCGAATACCGTGGTGCCGTCGCCCTCGCCGACGATCTGAACGGGCATGCGCACCTGCCGGCTGCATGTCACTTCGCCACTGGCGACAAGGTCGCACAACTCGGGCCCAGGGCATGCCCGGTCCTGAAACGTGGGAGTCAAGTCGGCTGCGCGCGTGAGGCGACGCGCGTTCTTGCCATCGCCGGAGCACGCGGGCATGCGGGACGCCTGCGAATACGCTTGATAGCGAATGGAGAGGGCCTTGTCCGTCGAATTGAAGAACATCCTGATCGGAATCTCGCGTACGGCCCTTTCCTCGCCTTCCCCCTCTTCCAGGCGCGCAGAAACCGGATGCTTGGCGAGCTTGGGCACAGTGGTCCCTTCGTGCACCGACTCGTGCTCGCGGGATGTCACCAGAAACGCGTTGGTGGTCCGAATGGCGCCATCGTGTGAGACTTCCTCGCATGCGACTTTGATGAAGCCGACGGCGTGCGGGTGACATGCAATGTGGTTCAGGTTCATGGGTGGTGTCCTCTAGGTCCCACTCATGACAACATGGAAGAGCCTCATGTCAGGTCCAGCGTCGTCATCGCGCGTTTCGATGGGATGTCCATCGGCTGGTCGAGCATCGGAGCAAGTGCGTTGAGCATTGCGAGGACTTCGTCCAGGCCCTGCATTCCCAGTTGATGTTTCCGCAACGTGAACTGGCTGAAGGGGACATCCTCACTGGCGAGCGCGAGAGTGATCTTCACCACATCTGAACTGGCCTGCAGCGGCAAGGCGATCCATCCCGTGATGGGCACGACCTGGTGCATCTGATGCAGCCACAGGCAGATCCCATCGGGCACCGCGCACTGCATGCGGTCTGGCGGCAGAACGACGGGCGCCGCGGACTTTCCGTTCTGGAGGGCGAACGAGACAACTGACTTGAATCGGTTGTCGCGCAGCGTATCGACGGGTGGCAGCTGGGGCCACCCGCGCTCCGATGTGAGCACCATGCAGACGAAGCCCAGCCTCGGGACATCAGGCGGCAGCTCGATGGTCTCGGTCAGGAAATTGAGCTTGGTGAGCTCGGATCCTGGAACAGTGCTGTGCAAGTGCCCCTGGAGCACCGTTGGCCGCCAAGCTCCAATCCAGTCGTAGGGACGGACGCCACGGAATACGGTCTTTCTCGTCTTGGGCGGCAACCATCCATCCAGCGCCTCGTTGATGCAGAAGTCGGCGTTCTGAAACGCGACGGCGTCTCCGATGACTTTTCCACCAGGCTGGTCGATCACTGGGAGCAGGAACATTTCCGAGAAGCGCGCCCTGCCCTCGACGCGGTAGGAAATGCGCGCAGCCAGGGTGGCCACGCTGTGGTGCGCGACCGCGGGATCGTGATGCTGGTCGACCAAGCGCCACAGGGCGCCGTCATCGCCGGATTGCAGTGCCGCCTGCACGTCGACGAGCCACTTCGAGGTGTCTCCTTCCGGCTGTGGGCGAGCAACGAGGGGTTGGTTCATGCAGTCGATATTTCCTTGCTTTGAAGGTAGCACGGGGTCTTTGCACGTCAAGGCGCTCCAAACTGCATACCCGCGTGCGTTGGCGGCGGCTGCGGGCCTTGACACACCCGAGTTCCGTGTTGTGATGGTTTGGGAATTGAACACATGAACTCGAATCAACATCTCTCGCTCGACGCAGCCCTTGCGGGTGTCATCGGTGACGGCGGCTCGCCGACCTCCTCTGCCTGCCTGGATGGAATCGCCGGAGCGACGGCGGGGACACGAATGTTCAAGGACATGGCGGCGAGCGAGTACCACGCTGATCGCGACGCATTGAGCTGCTCGCTCATGAAACCGTTGCTGACCTCGCCAGCTCACTTCCAGGCTTCACTTGCCGTATGTGGCACCTCGTCGCGCGCGAAAGACTTCGGCTCGGCGCTGCACGTGCTGCTCCTGCAACCGGAGATCGCTGGGCAAGAGCTCGCGGTCTTTCACGGGAATGCTGACGGACGCAAGAAGGAGTACCAGGAGTTCGTGCTCGCCCACTGTGAAAAGCTCGTCCTCGATGAGCCGACGTTTGCCCTCGCCCGACAAGTCGTCGAGAAGATCCGGCGCACCCTGTTCAAGGGCCGGCCGCTCGGCAAGTTCATTGACGAGTCGATTCCCGAGGCGACGATCTACTTCACGGAGCCAACGACGGGTTTGCGCATGCGGGTTCGTGTCGACGCATACCACCCTGAACTGAATTTCGACCTGAAGTCGACTCGCCATGGCGCGGTGAACCTCTTCGCTCGCGATGCCGTCGATCTCCACTACGACTTGCAGGCATTCATGTACAGCTTGGCTCGGGCGATGTTCGAAGGCACTACGTCAGCCCGCCCCTTCGTGTTCATTGCCACTGAGACCACCGCGCCGCATTCGGTCAGCACTCTCACCGCGGGCGAAAACTTCATGGCGAACGGACTGCGGAAATTTCAATCCTGCGCTGCAACCTTCAAGGCGTGCACCGAGGCTGGCCTGTGGCCCGACCTCGGCCGGGACGACGTGCTCGAGATTGAGCCGTGGCAGCAGTTCAGCGACAAGCAAGGCTGGCGCCAGGCCTTGGCCGCCAGTTGACTCAAGCCGCTAGTGCGGCTTACCTGCAGGCGCCGGTTGGGATGGGAGCTGCGTGATGGCGATCAGCCGCTCTTCGATCCAGCCAGAACGGTTTGACGTATCTGCCGGCGCCTTGGTCGCAAGGTCGCGGATCACTGCCTGCGCTTTGGCATCGCTGCCATTCAATTCGGACACCTTCTGGAAGAGCCGAGGATCGACGGTCACAGAGGTTCGCTTGCCCGCGACCATGACAAACACGCGCTTCGCAGTTTGACGAACAGGCCTGGCTGCAAGACCTGACTCCGACAAGACCCCGCGAACGGCCTCACGCACTACGTCGATCAGATCTGGGGGGCCGGCCGGCGTGGGCGACAGACCCAGAATTTCAGCGACCCTCACGCGGTGCGCAGCTGCGAACGCCCCGATGCGCTCGTCGTCCGCGCCACTTTCCACCAGTGCGCGGACGGCGGCACCTACGATGGCGTTGAGCTTCGGGTCGAGAGGATCCACTTGATGGCCTGTACGGGCGCATATTCTTGCATACCCCCATCGATACAGCGAGCCCCTGTTACTCGTCCTTTAGCTGCTCCACATACTGAATCACTTTCCGAAAAGTATGCAAAGGTGCCATGGGTCGCCGTACGGTATGCGCGGTATGCGCGGTATGCAGGCTCGTCGGGGGGGTGCCGGTGCGCGGTTTTATGGCTTTTTCTGTCTGAATTAACCAGAAAAACAACACCACAACATTGAAGCTGGCCGCGAATCGAGAGATGGCATGTTCCTGAGTCTCAAGGGTTCCAACGGACATCCCGGATGTTCCAGTCGCGGTTTTCCCTTTCAAATCAACGGTTTAAGCTCAGCTTTCCGCATAATTGCATACTGTCGATGGCACCTGATGCTGTCTGCCAACCTTTCCGCATACTGTTCATGCCCATCTTGGAACCGAGAGATGGCAGAACTGCATACTCCCGCCATCGATGGCAAGCGGTCTGCTTTCGCTGCCATCGGTTAGCATTGCGATGTGCCTGTTCCATCATCGCTTGCCATCGAAGACGGGGACCGGGATTTCGACATGCGTCGCAGGTCCACGGACCAGCCGGCGCTCTTTCCGACCGAAGACCTGATCATTCCTGAAACGCTGCGAAGCTTCAGGAAAGCCGTCAGCGCGATTCACGCGGTACCCGTCAAGGCCGAGCACAACCAGAGCTTGAACAATCGCAGGCTCTTTGACGCCTGCATTCTGGTCGCGCTGATCGACTGCCGCAAGCGCGATGGTTTGATCAAGAGGATCTGCGAGGAGCGCGTCTCTCCGATCTTCGAGACACGAGTCACCGACTTGGCCAGGTTGGCCGGTATCCCCGGCAAGAACTATGTCCGCATCTACGAGGAGCTCGATCGGCTCTACGAGATGGACCTTCGATGGAACATCGTTGGTGAAGACTCGAAAGTCGAATGGGAGATGAGGGCTCACTTCCTTTCGTCCCTCGGATATGGCAAGGGGCATCGCCGCGGCCTGATTCGCTTCAGTATTGATCCATCGATCCTGGCGATCCTCCTCGAACCCAGTAACTGGGCGACGTTGAGCCTGCAGCGAATGCACGGGTTCAGCACCGGACCTGCGTATGCGCTGTATCAGAACGCGTGGCGGTATGTGAACACTCATGCGAAGGTAACCGCAGCTTTGCCCACCGCCACTTGGATCGAGCTGCTGATTGGCCATTCGCGGTACGTCGTTGATGACCCCGTTCACGGCAAGCGTGTCGTCAACTATGGCGACTTCAAGCGCCGAGTCCTCGTGGATGCTCTCAATAGGGTGAACGAGACTTCTGCGCTCGGCTACACCCTGGAATTGAAAGAGTTGCGCTCGGGGACGCGTGTCTCGAAACTCCAGTTCAAGTTCGTCCCGAAGAAGCAGGAGTCATTGGGGCTACCCGTTACTTGGCCCGATGAGGTGTTGCGTGTGCTCGCCAGCCTTGGGTTCACGAGTTCGGAGGTCGAGGACTTGAGCCAAGCGCATTCGTTCGAGGTCGTCGCGGAGACGCTCGTTCGATTGAAAGCGGCCGAGGGGCGACTCAAAGCCCAGAGTCGCACGATCACCAACAAGAAGGCGTACTTCACCGGCATCCTCGCTAACGTAGCGACCGGTGAGGCCGAAGACGACCTCAACGTGACCAAGATCGAGGCGGAGGCAAAGGCGCAAGAGGCTGCGCGCCTCGCTGCAGCTCGCAACGAACGCCGCAAAGAGGAGTTCGCCAAGCACCAGGCGCAAGTGTTCAGCGCCAGGTTCTTCGAGCTTCCGGAGTTGGAGCGAGCGCCCTTGCTTTCGGACTTCGAATCCAGTTCTGCTGGAAAGCGAGCGGGGATCCTCGTTGCTAAGGGATGGACTCCGCAGAATGCTGGCGCCCTCGCCTGCTTAAGAGCATGGCTTGCTGACGAAAGGCCGGCGACCCTTGAGCAGTTTTATGCCCATCCTGAGGACAGAAGCTTCGACGCATGGCTGGCGTGGCGCTTGGATCGCGCCGAGTCGCAAGAGCCCGCCTAACCGCGATTTAGGCAAAATTAGCCTTTATTTGATTTGACCACTGGTCTTGGATCGATCCAAGGGTTAGCTAGGTCTCGGGCCCTTGGATCGATCCAAGGGACCTCGGCGTTGCCGTCGCGAAACATCTCACGCCCTTTTTTCTTTGCCGTCCTTTGCTTTTTCAGTTGTGTGTGTGAACATTGCACCGTTTTATATCGGGAGAACTTATGGCTGTGATCACTGTGGGTGCGGAAAAAGGCGGGGTCGGAAAGACGCGCCTGTCGACGCACATCGCCGCAATTGCGGCACGAGAGGGTGTCGATGTCGTGCTGCTCGACACGGACAAGCAGGGTTCGGCGATCAGCTGGTCGCGAATCCGCGGCGAAGACGAAGACCAAACACTCAAGAAATTCCCAGTTCTCGCTCTGCCGCCAAACCCTGCGAAGGAGGTCCAGAACCTCTCTTCGAAGTACGACCTCGTCGTGGTGGATATCGGTGCCCAGAACTACAGGACGATGCTCGAATGCGCTTCCTTGAGCGACATCGTGCTGGTGCCATGCGGAGCGGACCAGCAGGAAATCGAGTCGACCCTGAACGTCTTCGATCATCTGAAGGATCTGCGCCGGCCGCCACAGGCGCCTGGAAGTCTCCCGGTCCCGGTGAAGGCATATGTGGTGCTGAGCCGCGTTTCGAATCTCGAAAATTCGAGGGCGACGAAGCAGCTCCGTGAGTACTTCATCGGTGAAGGAGTGCCGGTGTTCGATTCGCATATCGCTCACCGCAGCAGCTGGCTGGCCACGGGGCGTACCGGTCGAGCCGTCCATGAATTGAAAGGCAAAGATCGCTCGCAGAAGGCGGTTGATGAGATGCAGGCGGTTTTCGACGAGATCACCCGCCGTGTCGCCGAAGAGGAGGTCACGCAATGAGTGGGGCGAGCATGTTCAAGAAGCGCCCGGTCGCGCCCGGTCAGGTCGCCGAGGCGATCGCGCAAGCGGCTGCGTCACCGATGCTCGCTGATCCCAGAGAGGCGGTACCTGCAACAGCGACGGGGCCTGGTGCGGCGAGCCTTGGATCGATCCAAGGTCAAGGCGACTACGAGGTCGGGCAGACTTACGATGTCCCGCTAGGACGTATTAAGTCAAATCCTGTCAATCCGAAGGCGCTGTACCCACACTCGGTGGTCGACGAGATGGCTCTCTCCCTCCAGGAGAATGGGCAGATCACCGCGGCCAACGGTTATGTCGATGGCTCGCATGTCGTTCTTATCGAAGGCGAGACGCGCTTCAGAGGTGCCAAGGCAAATGGGGCGCCGACCTTGCGTATCGAAATTCGGCCCCGTCCAGCCGACGAGCAAAAGCTCTATGAAGAGGCGAGGGCGGCGAACAAGCAGCGCCAAGACGGATCCGCCTTGGACGACGCCATCCGCTGGAAAGAACTGATCGAACGCAAGGTGTACCCCAACCAGGCCGCCATCGCGCGTGCCCTCGGACTGGGCGAAGACGAAGTAAGCCGCACGATGCAGTTGGGAGTTCTGCCTCAGAAGATCGTCGTCGCGCTCTCGGAGGCTCCCAGCTTGCTCACCGGCAGGATGCTGAACGCCATTAGGGAGTTCTTCGCCGCGGCTGCCAAAGAAGATGCCGCGAGCGCCGAGATGATGACCCTGAATTTGGTCGCCGAGATTGTGAAGAATGATCTTGGGTACCGCGACGTTGCGGCTCGTCGAAAGCAGTTGGAAAACGGGCCGGTAAAACGTACCCGGGGGCTCTCCGAGCATGTTCTCTTCTCGGGCGTCAAAGGCGAGATCAAGACGTTCGAAGACGGCGGCCGCATCGAGCTGAGTTTCAAGGGCCTCACCGCTGAACAATCACAAACGCTTGCTGCCAAGATCAAAGGCGCGTTGGCCTCGTAGCAGTATGAGCCCGACGGGGGAGGGGGCTTAGTTGGAGCTTCTTGGCAGACATCGAAGTGCATGCTCGCTGACGCCCCGAGCACCTGTAGACGGGCGCCTGCGGTTGACGGACAATACGGATCTCACATCTCCAAAGCGGCAGCACGGCCTTGCGCCATGACTCCAGAGAGCCCCAAAACATTTTTCCTCCGCCGCGATAACGCTAGAGATGACAGAGGCGGGCACAGGTGATAAATTCACGGCGTGCCCAATACCGCCGAGCCAGCCGCCAGCTCACCCAGTAGCGACCTGAGCTCCCCTGGTAGCGCGCCGAACTCCCCCAGCAGCTCCCCCACTAGGGATGCGAACCCCCCGATCAGCACCGTGGCCACGGGCAACTCGGGGCGCCTGACCACTTTCGACGAGGGCGGCGCGCTCGAGGCCACTGAAGCCGCGCCGATCAAGCGCCGCCGCGGCCGCCCACCCAAGGCGCTTGCGAGAGTGGCCCACAAGAACGCACCGATCACCTCCAGCGAGATGGCGTTCCTGCGCGCGGTGGTCCAGGGCGTCGAGCCGCGCAACGCCGCGCTGCAGTATCTGCCCGGCGACGAGCACCAGGACGGCCGCGCCGCGCGCCCTTTCCTGTGCCAGCTGCTGCAGCGCCTGGCCGACGCCGCCGCCCGCCCCGAGCTGCAGCTGCCAGCCGACACGCGCAAGGCGGTGGTCGCCGAGATCGAGGTGCTGCGCAAGCGAGCCACCGACCCGTCGCACTCGCCGGCACCGGATGCGCATGGAGCGGCCTCCGCGCAAGTCGTTGATTTTGCTTGTGATAGTGAAATTCAGAGGGCCGAGATTCGGATATCAGAATCCCCAAACTCTGATATCAGAACGGCGCCCGCGCCCGCGCCGCGCGCAGCGCCGGCGCTGCCAACGCTCGAAGCGTTCGCCAGCGAATTCCCCGAGGACATGTACAGCGAGGCCGAGCTGATGGAGCTGTACCTGGAGCGCTACCCCGAGGCGGCCGAGCGGCCGGCCGCCGCCGCGCTGCCGCCGCCGCTTGCGGTGCTGCTGCCCGCGCCCGCGCTGGGCGCCGCCCAAGTTCTGCCGATTTCCGTAAAACGTAAAGACGCATCGCCTGAAGTGCCTGCACCGCCCCCGCCGGTGCCGCGCCACAAGCTGCAGGTGGACGCCCGCCTAGCCATGCTCGACCAGCTGGCGCCGCTGGTGGCCGTTGCGCCGGGCCCGGACGCGCCGGTACCCCTGTGGTTCGGCGAGAAGCTGGGTGCCGCGCTGCGCACCGACCATGGCGTGACCACCCTGGCGCAGCTGGCGGCCTTCATCAACGCCAACGGCAACCGCTGGTACGAGCGTGTGGCGGGCTTGGGCCGCGCGCGCGCGCTGCGCCTGGTCGGCTGGCTCGCGCAGCACGAAATTGCGATCGGCGTGGCGCTGCGCGCGCGCACCCTCGCGCTCGTGCAGCCGCGCGGGCACGCAGATCTCGCGCGCGCGCATGCGCAGAAGCACGATTCGCTCGCGCTCGCGGGCCGTGCGCGCGAGCTCGCCGGCGCGCCCGACGCCGCGCTCAGCTACGCGCTGGTGCCGCTGGAGGAGTTTTTCTGGCCACCGGCGCTGCTGGGCGCGGACGGGCGCTTCCGCGGTGGCGCGATCAACACCCTGGACGCGCACAACGACCGCGAAGCCTTCATCGCCTGGTTCCAGGGAACGATCAAGAGGCGCTCGACCGCCACGCAGGAGGTCACATGGCGCGCGATCGAGCGTCTGGTGCTCTGGGCGCTGCTGGAGCGCCGCTGCGCGCTGTCGTCGCTGTCAGCCACCGACCTCAACGCCTTCGTCACCTTCCTGTACGAGCCGCCCGCGCACTGGTGCTCCACCGAACGGGTGCTGCGCGTCTCCAAGGACTGGCGGCCGCTGCGCGGGCCCCTCGACGAGCAGTCGGTACGCCAGATCGTGATCGTGGTGCGCCAGCTGTACGCCGCCTGGCACGCGGCGGGATACCTCGCCATAAACCCGGCCCACGGCCTGTTGCACCGGCGCGCGCGCGACGCCGGTGAAGCGGCACCCCCCGCCCCGCAGCCCGCGCAGACGATGGACGTGGGGCGCTCTTTCGCGGAGCAGGACCTGCAGGCCATGCGCCGCGAGCTCGAGGCGATGCCCGACGACGAGTTTCGTCGGCGGCTGCGCGCGATCCTGTCGCTGTTCCTCGAGTCGGGCCTGCGGCGCGCTGAGGTCGACCGCCTCACCTTGGGCACGCCCGAGCCGGTGCGCATCGCAAACGAGCTGACCGACGTCATGAAGATGCGCGTGGTCGGCAAGGGCAACAAGGTGCGCGAGATCCCGCTCATGCGCAGCACCCTGGCCGCGCTGGAAGCTCACTACGCCGACCGCTTGCGGCTGATCGAAGAAGGCGTGCTGCCGGCAGGCTACGCGGCGATCGCACGCGAGGACGCGCCGGCGATCGGGATCCTTCGTGAAGGACGCAAGGCTTATGTGGCTGGCCCTGGCCTCACACCGGCGGACGCGCCGCGCCAGCCGAATCTGACGGGGCGGCTGGCAAGTGGCTCGATCGCCATCATCCTGAAGGACTTCTTTGCGCGAGTTGCTACCCGAGAGGACATGGCAGAGCGGCGCCAGCTCTTCCTGGCGGCATCGGCACAGTGGCTGCGGCATACGTTTGCGCATCGCGTGCTTGCCGTTCGCGAAGCTGCGCTCCAAGCACTGTCGCTAGTGAAACCCGCGATCTGACCTTCCAGGAAGCAGTACGCAATTCGAGGACTCAAGGAAAATCGATCAGCGCATCGGAATTTTTCTTGTTTGATGGATCGCCATCCTCAAACCACAATTTCTGCAGGCGAAGGGAGCACATGCGACTGCTACCACAGAGTGGCAGTTGGACGGTATGCGAGGAGTTCTGGCATGAAGCGCTTCCCTGTCGCAGCGATTGCAGGCCGCGAGATGGAGCACGCCGCGGGAAACCATCGCCACGTGTCAGAAGCTTTCAGTCGGTTGTTCGGTGGGCTTCTCGCGCGACTTCGGCCGCCTTCAAACAACAAAGGGTCCGTTCAACCCTCAGGCTTCGATGAACCAGTTCAACTCGATTGCATCCGCCGAGAGATGGAGCATGCGCTGCATGACTGTACGGGCACGCGTAGGGTAGGGGCCCTCATGCTGGTTCAGGGCGCGAGAAGCGCACTCGACCTGTGGTTGCTTCGTCCGGAGATCCTTTTGGTCGTGGCGCAGGATCACGGACAGTTCATTGCAACGGAACGCGTGAACGCGCTCACACCATTGTTTCGAGGATGGTTGCCCCGAACCATGGAGTCATCGTGGCGGGCCTTGTCGCGCTGCTAACACACGGCGGGCCGACGCGGACGCCAGGTCAATGTGCTGCTCGAATCGCGCGAATCGACGCGACCTTGTCTCGGATGCGCAGCGTCGGAGGGGACTTCAAGCGGCCGACGAAGGACTCCACCGCGTCGAGATCCTCTTCGCCGAAGTCTTGATGCCGGAACTTCAGCATGCCATTCAGCAGCATCTGAATGTTGCTCAACGCGTGATCGTCGCCATCCTCGTCCGGTAGCTTCTCAATGGCAGCCTCGAGGGCGCGTTCCAGCTGACCGACACGCAACGCTACAAGCACGACCAGGTACGCGACACGCGCGTAGTTCCCGCCCATGCGGTCGAACAAGGCATCGAAGAATGGAAGCTCGTCGTCGCGTCCCTCCAGCTTGTCGTACGTCGCGACGAGGGCGTCTGCATTGTCCGATACCACCGCTGGTTCATCACTGCCGTCACCGAGCCACAGGCTCTGATTCTTGGGCGAGTTCGAGGTCCAGGAGTCGGTCCCCAGCTTAGATTCGCGTCCGTCTAGGACGAGGTGCACGCTGCCCAAGCCTCCGCCCTGCCGTCCGTTTAGGTCGTACCGTGACAGCTCCGCTTGAAGCACAGCGGCCACGGTCTTGGCGGGCTCGGCGAGCTGGCCGAGCTGTTCCAAGGGAGGGCGTGCCGGCTTCGCCTTTGCGCGCGGGACACCTCGTACATTCCGCTTGAACCTGTACTTGCGGCCGAGATCGTCGGTGAATTCGACGACAACGACGAGCGGGTCCTCTAACTTCTGGAACCACGGCTTTCCCTTGAGAAGAGCGTGAGACGTACCTTCCGTGAGGTCCTCCGTGGTTACAAGGTGGCCGGTGCGCGCTGAGCCCGACATCCCTGTGCGCTCGTTCTTAACCATCACATCGATATGGTGCGACGTCACGCCGAGTCGGGGCCGAACTAACTTCGCGGAAACAAGCGCGATAGGCTGGTCCGAGGTATTGCGTGCCAGGAAACCGACGCGGAACTGCGTCGTTGGTCCGTCTGCGTCCTTGCCGATCGTCCAGAAATCCCAATGCGGGCAGGGTGAAAGGTGGATCGCCGGCGGTGCCGTAGCGCGCGCGTACACCGCTTTGATGGCGAACACCACCCACTCTACGATTTTGGCAGTGGCGAGGCTCCCGCTCACTACAAGACAGAGGACGATCCACGGCCTCGCGTCGGTTGGAAGGTCGGCTGCCGGAACCGCCTTGAGCAGGATGCCGCAGGCGAGTGCAACGCCGGCAAACAGCCAAAGCGGAAGCTTTCTCACCAGTTCTAGGACCTTGGAGATTGGGCCGACGGGATCGCTCATCTCACCAATGTACGGGATGACCGATGCGCGCTCAGTCCGGTTCCACGTAGTTCTTCTCCACCACCAAGCCTGAACGGGGGAAGTACTCGCCCAAGCCGCCCGCGTCGAAAATCTCGGCGACGCGGTAGGTCAGTTGCGGCACGTCCATCGTTCCGCTACGAGGCAGTGGCAGCGACGCCCGGGCGCCATCGACCGACACCAACACGAATCGGTGGACCAGTGTCGAGTTGTAGTAGAGGTCGTAGAACCACCCCTTCGCGCCTTGGTCGGGGTTCTTGTTCGCCCACTCTGCGAAGAAATTGTCGTTCTGCACATGGGTATCGTCGATCGACGTCTCGATTCGGAGGTTTACGTCACCCCGCCAGCACGCGACTTCTCGTCCGGTCTGCATCGACACGCGATGCCAGTCCTCGGCGTCGCTCTTGATCACGGTCTTGAAGATTGCGCTCAGCTCCATCGACTCTCTCCTTTGAGGTTTCCAAAGTTGCGGGCGACTCCCGCGCTTGCAATTGTCATCGGCGAGCGTCACCAGCGGGCTGGACGGGGTGAGCGCCGGCACCAGTGCTCGCGGAGCATCGGTTCCTCCAGTCTCCTATGCGCTGGACTTCTTCTTGGAGGATATCGCCGCAAGTTGCTCGGCCGTTTTGATGAGCCGCTCCGACAGGTTGGCTGGTGAGTTGCAGCGGAATGGCGTGAACTTATCGAGCGACGATCGTTCCGCATTCGGACGGATGACGAACTTGTCCTTGGCGACCCTCGCGACGCCGCGCAAGACCGGCATCGGTATCAGCCAGGAACGCCTGATCTCGGTCATGTCTTCGTGCAGGAGCACTGCGACCAGGTGCGCGTAGTCGAACTCGCGCAGCGCCGCCTCACGGACCTCGAAGTGCACTCCGCTTCCCGGGGTCGTCGTGCCTGACTTGTTGAGTGTCTTCGTACGCGTCTTGACCTGGACTGGAATCGCGACGCCAGTTTCCTTGTCGTACACGAGGAGGTCGATGCCGTCGTCGTCCGCGATGGAGTAGAACGGTGAAAGCCGGCCACCGGACGCCAACAGCAGCGCATTCGCCACCACGTTCTCACCGATCACGCCGATCTGCGTGCTCGTCAAAGCGTACTTTCCGCGTTCTCCGGCCGGCATTGCTCCTCCTGCTAATGCCGCAGCTTCGACGCGGCGCTTTTGGTCCCCTATCGTAGACCGGTTACCGACGACGTTGCCTTCGCCCCAGACGCCCGAGCGGAGCAGGAAATCGTTCTTGCTGACGTGCGAGCGCTGGGACGGCGTTCATTCACGTTGCCCCAAACGCGCTGGGCTGCTGGCGTACAGGGTAGGGTGGCAACCCGCCGAGGATACGTTGGCCGAATTGAGTCTGCGTCAGCCGCTTGTCGTAGATCACGATGGTTGCTTCGTCACTCTCTGTTCGAATACCGCGCCCGGTCCATTGAAGCAGGCGAACACCAGCTTCCGGCACCACAATCTCGTCAAAAGCGGAACCGCCTCTGGACTCCACGTAGTCCGCGCGGGCCTCGCCCACAGGATCAGTTGGAGTGGAGAAGGGCAGTTTCGCGATGAACACGTATTCGCAGAGTCGTCCAGGAAGATCGAGACCCTCACCGAAGGACTGCAGTCCGAACAGAATTGATGGGTCGCCAGCTTCGACTTGGCTGCGATGCGACGCCAAGAGGGATGCGCGCGCCCTGGAACCCTGAACTAGGACACGATCGCGCAACCCGTCGGGTAGCTGCTCGTATGTGTTGACCATGTGCTGCTTGGAGGTGAACAGGCACAGCGCGCCAGCCTTTACGGAGAGAAGATCGTGGGCGAGTCGCGTCGACACTTCACTCTGGAAGTTAGCTCGCTGGCGCGGGCTTGCGTCGGTTCGTACGACAACGACTTCACCTTGCCGCTGGTAATCGAACGGACTGGCGACTGCCTGGGTCTGGACCGCGATGTCCTGATCGAGCCCAGCTTCCTCCAAGAACCAATTGAACGAACCGCACGTGGTGAGCGTCGCCGAAGTCACCACGGCGGCACGGGTCGCGTCCCACAGCTCACGGCTAAGCAGCGGGCCGGGCAGGACGGGACAGGCATGCAGCTTGATGGCGACGCCTCGCACAGAGGGTGTTGCCGACAGCCAGCGCGCAGTCGTCGCAGTCACTTCTTCATCGAGCAGAAGGTCGGTAGTTTCGATCACGGCGCGCAGGCGCGGGACATGCGCGCCAAGCAAAGCGAAAAGGGTGCTCCAAAGCGCCTTGTGTTCAGGCCGATCACGGATCCGCTCGCGGATGACGGTCACCAGCTCGTCCATGATCGAGAGGAGGGCGATAGCCTGCGCGTTTGCGAGTCGAAGCGGTTCGAGCGCGAATTCGGGTAGCTGATTTCCCTTGAAGCGATACGTGTTGCCCTTGCTCAGAGCGGACGAATACAAGTCAAACAAGAGGCGGCCGACATCGCTGAGAGCCGCCTTCAGCTCGTGTGCAGGTTGAGTGGCGGGCCTCGCGGTGGTGTGGTCGAGGCCAGCAGCCACCTTGTCGATGATCCGGGGCAGTCGATCGATCCATCGCAGTGCGGTCAGGTCGACTTCGGCCGCGAATTGGTCGACAGCGGTCTGCGGCAGGTGATGGCCCTCATCGAAGACCCAGAGCGCTTCGTCCAAGGGAGGAAGAATCTTGGTCCCCACCGCCGCGAGTACCAGACTGTGATTCGCCACGATGACGTCGACTGCGCGCAGTCGATCGCGGGCCTTGTAGTACGCGCAATCGCGAAACTGCGGACACCCCCGCGCGGTACAGGTAGTCTGTTCCGCGGAGATCTGTGCCCAGAGATCCGCGGGCGGAGGCTCTAGCAGCGTGTCGCGATCTCCATCCCAACCCTGGTCGAGCTTGTCCTGCAGCACCCGAACGAACTCAATGCGGCTTTCGTTCGCTGCAGCTTTTGCCGGCCGCCCTGCCGTCTCGGCTGTCGGCGCAGACACGTCATCGTCCTCGTGATCAAGCGCAAGATCGGCAGTCGGCCCATCTCCCGCGAGTCGCAACGCCTTTGACAGGCAGAGGTACCGGTTGCGGCCCTTGGCGATGGCGAAGGTGATCGGCCGCTCCATCGCAGCCGACAGAGCGGGCAGATCCTTCTCCACAAGCTGCCCTTGCAGGCTTGTCGTTGCCGTGCTCACGACCAGAGGTACGCCGCGCGCGCGCGCAATATGAACACCCGGAACCACATAGGCGAGGCTCTTGCCCACGCCTGTTCCGGCGGAAATGACTTCGATTCGACGAGCAGGGGGAGGAACTGGATTCTCGGCATCCGATGATGGTGTTTGCTCGTTCGTGCGCAGATCTGCGGTGGCAAACGCGCGGGCTACGCTGCACACCATCTCGCGCTGGCCAGGCCGCGCGCGGTAGCCAGACACAGCGGCCACAACACGGTCGTACTCGGCAAGTGCAGATTGAACCAGATCGTCCATTCAAGCAGTCTCCCACGCCAACACGTGCTGTCAATCGATCACGGTCAGCTAAATCCAGTCGTGACGTCACAATCCCGCTGATCAATACACAGGCGGCAGGATTCAAATGACCGAGAGACGGGTGTGGCACTTCGAGAACTTGGACAGCTGGAAGGACGATGTGCGCAAGCTGCTTGAGCCCGAGGTCGACGATCAGGTTGTGCGTGCGTTCCTGGCGAAGCCACCGAAGTATGTCGTGGGCGACGACCTTGGTTGGCTCGATGACATCGTTGAACGCGTGTGGGGTTATGAGGTCGACATGAAGTCGAACTTGACGATGCGCCTGCACGATCGCTACGACGCGATTCGTGGCTACCACGGGGCGCGGCCGCTCGATGTTGCCACGTACTATGAACGCGGCCTGACGCTTCTCGAGGCCGATTCAGCTCGCCGGCGCGCGAGCGAGATTTTTCTTTCGGGACGTTTCCCGGATCTCAATGCCGCGATGCTCGAAAAGGCAATCACCGATGTCGGCTTCAAGTACAGGGAAGGGCGCTTGTACTTCGAGACCGGCCGCGAGTTTCTCGAGGAACACTGCGGACACTATCTCCTTTACGGGAGCGAATTCTTGTGCGGTGTCGCTGCACATCTCCCGCCGCCGCGCGACTGGCGTCAAGTCCTAAAGGAGTTCGGGAAGCCAACTGTCTTTGCATGCGACGTCCCGCTGGAGTACATGGAGTTCAACTGGGTCGCAGACTTCGCCGGCCAGGCCATCGAGACGTTGTTCGAGCGATTGCTGGACCCCGACTACGAATACCCGCCCCCAGGCCGCGGCGCAGGCATCGAAGTGCGGCGGCCCTTGCCGGCGGACCACATCGTGGAGCACTATCATCCGACGCGAATTCCTGACCCGCTTCTCGGGCGCAGGCTAGTCGAGTGTTGATCGTTGGCTTGGCCGTTGGGACGCCGTTTGGCGTCACATTCTCAGAAACGATTCCACCAGATCAGCGACGACGCGTTGACGCAGCGCACGTGCTTCCTTGATTGCCGGCTCGTCGACCTCCGTGAGCTCGAACTTCGCAACCGCCACACATCCATCCTTCGCGAATCCCTCCGTCTGAGCGTCACCAGCGAAGCGCGCCTTCAGGATGTCCAGGCACTTGCGAAGCACATCGCCGTGTGGCCCATCCAGACGTTCGCGAAACATTTGCTTTGCCGCGTCCAATCCGGCTTTCCAGTTCTCGATGCAGTAGACCAGATCGTGGGCGTCCTTGCGCTCGTTGCGCTGGTCGAACGCGAAGGCTTTTAGGCAAGTGAAGCTGACCAGGTCGGCGTGCCGGACTTTCTCGACGGCGACGCCGTTCTCTCCGAGCAACTCGGCGCGCACTTCGCGGACTTCGTGCATGTCGAACACGATGGAGGAGTGCGGGATGTTCAGCGCCGACACGTTCCCGTCGGTAGGTAGTGGACCGACTTTCCCGCCTGCGAGCTGCGGTGCGTCGGTGAGCAGGTCGATCACGATCAGCGCGCCCTTGTCGGTGTGTGTCTGCCAGCGCCAGGCCACCTTCTGGTGCTTGTCGTTCTCGCCGCGTTCGAATCCCATCTTCTTCAGGTTCTCCTCGAGCGTGTGATACGCCTCGGTTTCCAGGAGGATGGTCACGTCGATCACGACGTCGACGTCGGAGGTTCCCGCGTGCGGCGGCACCGCCGGCGGACGGCCTTCGACAAGGTAGCGGGGAACGAGCCCGCCTACCAGGTAGACCGAATCCTTCCAAGGACCGAGCCCGCGCAGCAGCGTCACGAGCACGCGCTCGCAGTCCTGCGTGTGGCTGGTGGCGGTGTAACTCTCAAGCGTGGTGGGTTTCGTGGCCATGTTCAGAATCCGATGCGCGTCTTGCGCAAGTGCTCGGCCGCTTCCTTCGAGCGGCCTTCGGCTGCTTGAAGGAGGTCGAGGTAAACGAAGAATGGGCTGGCGAACCACGCCGAGTCGATCCGCTCGCTGAACATCAGGTCCGCTTCGGTCCCTTCCCAAAGGCCCAGGTTCCAGCCGGTGTCCACGCGCTGTGCACCCAGTTCTGCCTTCGCGACGTGCAGCTCGACCCCGGCCACCACACGAATGCGAACCTTTCCCACGTGGGTGAGGAACGGCGCGAAGCGCTGGGCAGCCGACTCGTGGCTGATGGCGTAATGCACCTTGGCCTTCTCGAATGCCGCGGCGATCGCCAGCTCCGGGTCCTGCGAACCGAGCTTCGGCACGAAGTAGCGCTGCAGCGGTTCGCGCTTTGCCGCGGCGAAGGCAGCCGCCCACGCATCGAGCAGCTGCGACGGCTCGCTGAGCTGGCGTTCCTTGGCCGGGCCCTGGCCGCGGTGCTTCACCCATTCCAGTTTGTCCAAGAGGCCGAGAACCTCCGAAGCGGTGGAGGGCGCCACGTCGGCGGCCTGGGCCAGTTCGCTCACCCCGAACCAACGCGAAGGCTCGCGCAGCAGCGCGTGTACCGCCTGCGATCGGCGCTGGGCGAACAGCTTGCGCTCGCCCGTTGTGCGTGATCTCGGCAGGCCCTTGTCGACGAACACGAATGCACCGTCGGCGGGTAGAAACAGCGTGCCAGTGGTGTCGAAGAACCCCAGCCCCTCTGCCTTTAACAGGTCTCGCGCGGCCCCGGTGATCGACTCGGCCAGCACGAAGGGGGTGACGTCGGAACGGCTTTGCAGGTGGTGCCGGAATTGCCAGAGCACTTCGCGGGCCTGCAGCGGGAAGATCTCTCGCTTGCACTCGATCAGCAAGACCATCGGCCGGCCGGCGGCGTTCAGCTCGATCCGAGCGTCGTGATCGGGCTCGCGGTTGTCGATCATGTGCTTCTCGACGGCGAAACCTGGAACCTGGTCAAGCGCGTCCACAAGCTTCGGCAGCAGGGCTTGCTCAACGGAGGAATCTGGAAGATTCGGCATATGCCGAATATAGACGATTCTCCGAATATTCGCCATTTAGCCAATATTCGGCGTGCGCCGAATTTGACATAAGGCACATCGTATTAATTAGAAAGTACCTATATTATACGCGAAGGTGGGTTATCTGTCCGACTTCCCTGATGTTGGCCAGCTTTGCGGCTTTGAGACTATGCCGCCCGCCGCGTTCGAGGCTCATTCCGTCAGCATCGACACAATCCCAAAGCTATTTTCTCGGCCGTCGGCTTGACCTGACGGTCAAATCCCTGCGTGTCAGCCCTACTGCTGTTCCGTCGTCGAGCGCGTCGTCGGCCGCATCCAGGAGCGCTTCGCGCCACGCTGCAAAATGTGAGGGCCACTGACAACCTCACGAAGAAGAACACATGGCAGAGGGAATCGAGACAGTCCATCCGCGCGGCTCCGCCTGGCATCGCTGGGACCCGCACATCCATGCACCTGGCACCGCCCTGAACGACGGCTACAGCGGCGCCGACCCCTGGCCCGAGTTCCTCGACAAGGTCGAGAAAAGCGAGCCGCCGATCCGCGCGCTGGGCATCACCGACTACTGCGGCATTGACTGCTACGTGGAGACCGTAAAGCGCCAGAAGGGCGGCCGCCTGCAGGGCGTCGGCCTGATCTTTCCGAACGTCGAGTTCCGGTTGTCGATCGAGACGGCGAAGGGCGCGGGCATCAACTTGCACCTGCTGTTTTCGCCGGAGCCACCGGACCACGTGGAGCGCATCGAAGCATTCCTCAGCGGTTTGACCTTCCCTCACCAACAGGAGAAGTTCCGCTGCACCCGCCCGGACCTCATTCGCCTGGGCCGGGCTTTCAACGCATCGCTGGTGGACGACGCCGCAGCCTACCGGGAAGGCATCAACCAGTTCAAGGTCAGCCTGCCGGCGCTGCAGGATGCATTCAACGACAGCGCGTGGCTGCGAGACAACTGCCTGGTGGCTGTTTCCGGCGGGAGCAGCGACGGGACGTCAGGCCTGCAAGGCGATGGTGGCCAATGGGCCGCAACGCGCAAGAACATCGAGCGGTTCGCTGACATCATCTTCTCGGCCAACCCGAAGCAGGTCGCGTTTTACCTCGGCAAAGGTGCGGCGACGCTCGACGACCTCGAAACCAAGTGGGGCGGCCGCAAGCCCTGCCTGCACGGTTCGGACGCGCACACGGCCGATCGCGTCGGCCTGCCAGATCAGGCGAGACGGTGCTGGCTTCATGGCGACCTTACCTTCGACACACTGCGTCAGGCCGTGATCGAGCCAGAGGGGCGTGTGCATATCGGAGAAGCGCCGCCGCAGGGCGCCCTGCCGGGCAACGCGATCCGACTGGTCCATGTAACCGACGCGCAATGGATGCGGCCGTGCGAGGTGCCCATCAACGCCGGCATGGTGGCGATCATCGGAGCGCGTGGATCCGGAAAGACGGCCCTGGCCGACTTCATCGCGATGGGCGCCTACGGCGTGTCCGAGCGCTTGAGTGCCAACTCGTTTCTGCGACGCGCGGCGAAGTTCCTTAAATCGACCAGCGCCGAGCTGGAATGGGAAAACAACGAACGCACGTCCAACGCGCTGGAATCGCTCGATGCCGAGACGTTCTTGGACGCACCGCACGTCCAGTATCTGTCGCAGCAGTTCGTGGAGCAGCTGTGTTCTTCCGAAGGGTTGGATGATTCGCTGGTGGCCGAGATCCAGCGTGTGATCTTCGAGGCGCATCCGGAGGAAGACCGCCTCGACGCCGCGGACTTCGGCGCCTTGTTGGCCATGAGAATGCAAGCCGCCCACGATGCCCGAGATCGCCATCGCCACGCGCTGGGCCGCGCCACCGACGGCATCAATGCGGAGATCGCCCGAAAAGAAGGGCTGACCAGGCTGGTGAAAGATCGCGACGAGTCGCTGCGCGCGCTGAAGGTGGACCGGGAGGATCGCGCGAAGCTGGTGCCCAAGGGCCAGGATGAGCGCGCCAAGCAGCTCGAAGAAGTCACTGCCGCTGTGGAAACCAAGCACCGCACCCTCGCCCGCGTGCAGGCGCGCATCCAGGCGTTGACGGGGTTGCAGGACGACGTGAACACCTTCAGGACGCAGACCGCCCCGGAGTGGCTGTCCGACGCGCAGGATCGGCGCGCCGACTCAGGCTTGGCCGAGGACGAGTGGGCGCGCTTCAAGATGGACTTCACGGGCGACGTCGATGCGCTTTTGCGGCAGCGCCTGGAGCAGGCACGAACGGAGGCCGCCCGGCTCCAAGGCGCGGCACCGCGCGCGCTTTCCGACTCACCGACACCCGACCCCAATGTGCCCCTTGTCCCGCCCGAAACGGACCTGTCCACACGCACCTTGAGCTTGCTGACTCGAGAGCGAGACCGGCTGCAGAAGCTGGCAGGTATCGACGAACAGAACGCGCGCAGGTACCGGCTGCTGACCGAGAAGATCACCCGCACCGATTCACTCCTTGCGAAGCAGAACATGGAGATCGATCGCGCCGAGAAGGCCGACGAGATGCTCAAGCAGTTGAGGGCGGCGCGTACGGAGGCCTATCAGGGCATCTTCGCGGCGATCATCGAGGAAGAGCGCGAGCTCGCAGCGCTGTACGCACCGCTTCATGAACGTATCGCAATCGGCCCGCGTGCGGTGAAAAAGCTCTCCTTTTCCGTTCGGCGCGAGGTCGACATCGATGCGTGGGCTGCTCGCGGCGAGTTGCTGCTGGACTTGCGCAAAGGTCCGTTTCGCGGCCGCGGTGAGCTACACAAGGCCGCCGAAGAATCGTTGGGCAAGGCGTGGCGCAACGGCACGGCCGAAGAGGCAGCAGCAGCGATGCAGGCCTTCATGGACAAGCACGCCACATCGCTGCGTCAACAACGGCTTGAAGACATGCCTCACCTTGACTGGGCGCGCTCGGTTTCGGAGTGGCTGTACAGCACGGACCATGTACAAGTGGGCTACGGCCTGCGCTATGACGACGTCGACATCGAGCGGTTGTCTCCGGGTACGCGGGGCATCGTGCTGTTGCTGCTGTACCTCGCGATCGACGCGCATGACGAGCGTCCGCTGATCATCGACCAGCCAGAAGAGAATCTGGACCCGCAGTCGGTGTTCGAGGAGCTGGTTCCGGCCTTCTGCGAGGCCAAGAAGCGGCGCCAGATCATCATCGTCACCCACAACGCGAACCTGGTCGTGAACACCGACGTCGACCAGGTCATTGTTGCGCGTTGCGGTGCTCATCGCCCGGATGCGCTGCCCGAGATCAGCTACGAGGGCGGCGGCTTGGAGAATCCCAAGATTCGAGAGGCAGTGTGTTCCATTCTGGAGGGCGGTGAGCGCGCGTTTCAGGAACGTGCTCGCCGCCTGCGCGTGAATCTCACCGAGCCCGCGGCCGGGCGCCGACCATGAGCAGGAATTCCCAAGTGACTGCGCCCATCTCTGAGCTTGGGCCGAAGCCCTTAGCCGCAGGCCAGTATGTCCTGCGATGCCGGGAGGAGTCGCTCCTTCGCGCGGGCCTGAACGGACACAGCGCGGTATGGCCCGCGTGTGAAGCCGTGTCGGACGGCGAATGGGTGACTTTTTCGCGCGCCGGCGCAGTGGTCTACAGGTGCAACACCATGTACGCAGCGGCGAACTTCATCGTCGAATCTCTTGAACGATAGCCGGGGCCTGTTCGTCTTGCGCCGAAGCGAAACATCCCGACGGGAAGACGCATCCTGCGCCCAGCGCCATGCCGCCGGCCTGTGATTTGGGGCCGCCATCCCGGCGACCAGGATCACGTGGAGACAGCCAAATCGTTGGCCACAATCGGTAGTCGCTCACTCGTCACAAGCCGCATACGACGCCGGAAACGCACGGAGCCGATCCAACCGTGACGCCAGTGCGACACGTCTACGGAGTTCCGTAGGTGCCTTTCCGGCGTCTGCTGCATAGACTGCCCTCCTGTATGTGCTCACACCAGGTTCATCTCGACGGCCACGATCGCGGCATGAACGCGCGTGGTGACCTTCAGCTTTCGGAACAGACTCTTCATGTGGAATTCGACGGTGTTGTCGGAGATGTTGAGGATGTCGGCGATGACCGGATTGCTCTTGCCTTGGGCAAGCCACTTCAGGCATTCGAGCTCCTGGCCTGTGAGTTCGTTGGCGATCTGCTTGGCGAACCCTGGGAACAGCACGCGCTTGATGACGACGTGCGTGCAGTTCGCGAGGATCAGACCGCCGGCTACCACCAGCTGCCTCTCGTTATCCGAGTCGAACGCCCGGTCGCGTCCCAGGCTCAACATGCTCACGATGTTGCCGTTCTCGTGCACGGGCACGCTCAACCCATGGTGCAGACCGAACCGACGCGACTCCTCGAACACCTCTCGGGACGCGGCGGTGACGTACATGGCCTCAGACCACTCCAGCGGCTCGGTGTGCGTCTGGCAGTGTGGCACCGTCGGGTCCACCGCGATCAGTCCGCGTTGCGCATAAACCTGCTGATAAGGCTGCGGCCAGCCACTCGTGATGTGCTGGATCGGTGGCAGCGCGCGACGGCGCCATTCGATGCCCGCGAGGACGTAGTCGAAGCCGAGCACCCGCGAAGCGTCTTGCAGCCGGCGCAGCAAGTCAGCTTCGTCCGTCGCGGATGTGACCGAAGCGATCGTGAACAGGTGCTGCGCGTCGCCCATGGCGCCATCAACCTGTCACGCAATTGAGAGCGTCGACGCCCCACAGGAGTCCTGGCATGTCCGTTCCTTCCCATTCATTCGATCGCCGTGTTCGACTGAAAACGGAGCCGCTGCGCACGATTGTCTTTGAACACGTTTGTACGCTGCAAGACCTTAGCATTCTCGACGACTCGAACCACATCGGCGAGCCTCCGGTATCCGCCGGTATGACGGAATGGCAGGCCCGCTTCGACGGCCACCTGCTTTCCCTGAGCTGGGACTGGATGCGCACGAAGGACGGCACGCTGATCGCCGACACCAGTGTGCCTCCTCGAAGCAACCTCCAGCCGATCGACGCCCGCGGCTATGACCGCACCGAGCACGATACGCACGCAATTCTTTGGAGCGTGATCGGGGCGATGTCGTGGCAGCCGGCGGCGCGGTCTAATGCCCCTGTATAAAGCCACAGCACTGCCAGCAGGAGACCGGTAAAAGCGGGTTTGCGGGCCCCACGGGACTCCGTAGGTTACGAAGGTGCTCATTTTCCGAAGAATCGAGCCCGCGGGTTCGATTCACGGGGTCAAGGATGCAGCACAGGGTTATCACAAGCACGCTGGGCGGGCTGTCGCTCGCCGACCGCAACGGGATGTTCCGGCTGCGGTACGAGGTCTTCCATGAGCGGCTCGGGTGGAACGTAGAGACGCAGGACGGCCTCGAGGTCGACCAGTTCGACCAACTTGAGCGCGCGCACTACATCGTCGCGCAATCCCCCGCAGACGGCGTCGATGCTTGCTGGCGCATTTTGCCGACCCTCGGGCCCAACATGCTGCGGGATGTGTTTCCTCAGTTGCTTCATGGCGAGCCCGCACCGGCGGCGGCCGACGTCTGGGAACTGAGTCGATTCGCGCTGGCCACCGACCGCCTGCAGGCTGCGGAAAACGCCGGCAACCCGCAGATCGGCTTTGGCGAGCTGTCGGTGCAGCTGATGGCCGAAGCAACGCGCTGGGCCGAGCGCAATGGGGTCGAGCGCTTCGTTACCGTCACGACCACCGCGATCGAGCGGCTGCTGAAGAAGCAAGGTGTGAATGTCTCCCGCCTGGGCCCTCCCCTGCGGATCGGCGAGGTGCTGACCGTGGCGTGCTTCATCGAAATCGACGACATCACGCGTCGCGCGCTGGGGCGTTGAGAGTGGGTTCGCCGAGATTGCACCCCCTGGCACCCGTGCTCGCGCCCGTCACGGCCTGCGCAGACAGCGACCTGTCCACGCACGGTCCAAGGCGCCTGATGCCGGACGCCGAGTCAGGGCCGCTCGCGTTGTCTCACCGGCCGGGAAAGATCGTGCTGGTGGATGACGACGCCGACTTCGTCGAGATGCTGGCATTGACGCTCCCGCGCACCTGGCAGATCGAGACCTACGCGAGGCCGTCACAGTGCTTGGTGGCACTGCAATCCGAACCGGAACGATGGGAGGCGGATCTCTGGGCGCAGCAGGAGATCGTCAACCTCCAGCACCTGGGTGCACCGCTGCTTCCGCAGATCCTCCGGTACTTCGCCGCGGCAACGGACCGCCGCATGTACACCAGCGCCATCGTGGTCGATTACGAAATGCCCGGACTCACGGGTTTGGAGCTTCTGCGCGAGCTCCCTGGCCTCGAAGCGCGCCGGGTGCTTCTCACGGGCGCGAATGACGATAGGCTGGTGTACACGGCCTTCAACTCCGGCCAGATCGATCGGTTCTTCAGCAAGTGCGCACCGGTCTTCCGCCTCGAGCTCACGGCTGCGATCGACGGGTTGATGGCCCAGCCGAATCCGCGGTGCCAACAACTATGGCGATCCACCCTCAAGTCAGACCAGGCGGCCGTGCTCAGAGACGCCCAAGTCGGTGGCGAGATCTCCGCGTTCCTGCGCGCAAGGTTCGTTGAATGGATCGTGATCGGGCAGCCGTTCGGCGTCGTCGCGCTCGATGCTGGAGGACGCCCGTTTTGGCTGCAGCTGGAATTGCAGGCACGCCTCGACGAACTTGCGGACATGGCCAGTTGCGCGAATGTTCGTCCGGATGATCTCACTTCGATCCGCAACGGCAGCGTGCTTTGCGACATCGAACTTCGGCGCGAGTTGGGCCAGCGTGGTTGTGCGGTGCTGCCGGCATGGAGTGTCGGCCCTCGCGCGTCATTGCTTGCGGCGCTGCACCCGTTGGAGGACATAGCACCGGTGGGGCTGAGAACATTCACAGGGCAGCGCGCGATCAACCAGAGCGTCTTTTGAAACTGAGAGCTTTCGGGCGCAGGGCAGCTCACTGGTCGCGCGTAATCGACACTCTGGCGTTCTCCTCGTAGACGCCGTGCAAAGCAAAACGGCCGCCACTAGGGCGGCCGTCTGCTGTGGTTGCGAAGTCCGTCGCGGCGGCGCCTACGGACCGTCGGCTTCGACCTGAGCGTAGTTCGCGAGTTTTTCGAGCAGCCCTCGCTCGCGGATAAACGCAAGCAGGACCCGGACCCGCCGGTCGCCGTCCCAGTTCTCCTGCGAGCAGATTGCTTGCCATCGGGCGAGCGAAACCGCGTCGTCATCCTCGGACGGCGTGACGTAGGCGAGTTCCCCGCATGCAGGGCATCGGCCCGCCGGCGAAGCGTCACCAGGCGTGAGGCTGCAGTCGTCGATCTCCACCAGCTCCGCGGCCGTGCCGTTCCAGTCGCAGCTGCCGCATCGGCAGCGCGTTTGGCCCGGTTCACGTGCGTAGTTGATCGTGGCCAGGTACACCGAGTTGTCGAGGTCAGCCATGGTCCAAGTCGCCTTCCAGCTGGTCACCGTTCTCGGGGTTCGCAAGTTCACCGGCGAGTTGGACACGCGCATCAAGGTTGCCTTCGCAGCTGACGGCAACACGAGCGTCTCCTGCGCTTCGAGGCCCGGGAGGATCTGCGGAGTTGCCTTGAGGTCAGGGTTTCCGATCGCGGAGCCGAGGCGCGCGTACACGGCCGCGAGCTGCTCGTCTCTGGCGATCACGGTCTCCCGGAACACCAGTTCGTATTCGAAATACGGCAGCGCGCCACGGATTCGCAGGCGCGCGACGCCGTCGAACAGCAGTTCGCGAACAAGCGGGAACAAGGAGCCGTCGCGGCACAGCGCGAGCAGTTCCTGCATCGGATTGGGCGCGAGCGCACGGGCGCCCTCGCCCTTCAATGAGGTTGAGTTCATGATCGAATGAAAAAAAGGCGCCAGCAGATGGGCTGGCATGGGCCGGACGCGGAGTGCGGCCGGGCGGATGGTTGGTGCGAGGCGCGAGGCCTGCTACTTCTGGTGAAGTTGGCGGGATTCTTTGCGCCTTGAGGTGCGATGGCAACCGATGGCGTCCACCCCCCGCCAAAATGGGGCGTGAAGTTCGATCCCGTGCCCGAACCGATGCGAGCGCCGCAACGGCCCTACAAGCCTTTCACAGCTGCTGGCTGGATCGCCGAAGTGAAGTGGGATGGCTTCAGGGGCATGGCCCGGATCGACGGCAGCGCTGTGCGTTTGTTTCACAAGAGCCGCACGGACGTCACGCACTGCTACCCTGAAGTGGCTCGCGCCCTTGCGCCGCTCGCGGGGGGACCGCACGTGCTGGATGGCGAGTTCGTGGTCCAGGATGACCTTGGCCGCAGCGACTTCAACGCGATGAAGCAACGTGCATCACGGCGCCGGTGGTATCCGGGCGCGCCCCAGGTCAGCTACATGGCCTTCGATCTGCTCATGTTGAACGGGCGCGACATCACCAGCTGGCCTCTTAGCGAGCGAAAAGACGCCCTGTCGCAGCTGCTCACTCCGATCAACGGCAAGGGAGTCCTGTACGTTCAGCATTTCCCCGCGGAGGCGGAACTATTCGAGCAGATCGTCCTGCCGCTGAAACTCGAAGGGCTGATGATGAAAAAGCTCGACGCGCCCTACACGTCCGGGCGTTCGGACAACTGGCGCAAAGTGAAGCGAAAAGGCGCGGTAGAGCCCCAGAGGTTCAAGCGCCGCTAGCTTGTTCGTGCTGCGGCGAACGTGGTATCCTTTGTTCTACTTTCGGTGCTCAGCACTGATCGGCAGTCGTTCTGGCTGCATTAACAGATCGGTTGTCCACTCGGACTGCCGACATCCGTCCCGTAACGGATTACCTCTTTGGCAAGGCGCTTCGGCGCCCTGCTTCCCTGACTTCAAGCGCTTGTTCTTGCCGCCGGCAACGAACTCTCCAACCCGCGCCGCGCTTGAAGGCTTGCACATCGTTCTCCCCATGCGAGTCGGTGCGCGTCTCCCCTTTTGCGCTTTCTTGGCGAAAGCACAAAGGGGGCGACGTGCCCGAATCTGATTGGAGAGTTCGATGATTGCCACCCAAATGATCCTGCCGCAGGGCCCCGCTCTGCTCGCAAAAGCAGGTGTCACACTCGCCGACGCCCTATGGCTTCTCCGCCAGCCGCGCGACGGCCGGGCTGTGGACTGCGACCGTCTGGAAGCCAACCGCCGCAAGGTGAGTTGCTTCCTGGCTTCGGTGAAGCGTCCCGCGCGCGCGCGTCGTGCACGCGCCTGATGCCGGAACGATCCGAAAACGAAAAAGAGCGGCTGCCATCGTGTGATGGCGCCGCTCTTCCCTTTTGTGCTCTTCGGATCTATGTCGGTCCGAAGGAGTTGCCGTAGGCCCCGGGCGGCAGGATCCAAGGATCCATGAAGACCGGCATGTCGAAGGTCCGACTGTTCGCGATCGCCACCCACTTCTCATCGAAGGCGTAGGGCGTCCCCGCATCGGCGCGCTCCGTCACTGTTTTCGTTCGGTGGATAGTGACCTTGAACTCGCGCTCGTAGTTCGCCACGGTCTCGAATGCTGCTGGTGCGATCTTGCGGCCGGTGGCCCACTGGTCGGGTGAGCTGAAGATACACAGCCTGCAGCTGCAACGCGAGTAGCCAAGCCAGTATGCAGGGTGCGCGAGGAGGCGCCACCTTGCGATGATCCCCCACACGCGTTGCTCGGCCCATTCGTGAACGCACCTCCACACATCGATGTGACGCGGAACCCGCTTGCTTGAACGGGTGTCGGCCCGGTGCGCTTCGAATCGTGCATACTTGGACCGCGATGCGCTCTCCTCAGCTCGCTCGCCGGTGATCACCAGTGTGCGCTTCCCGAGGAATCGCGGATTGTTGGCGAGATAGGCATCCATGCAGGAAATCTTCAATGCCGAACTGCACCACCTCACGGCCAAGTTGGCGGATACCTGAGGAAATTTCTTCCGCGTGCCAAGCGGACCCTTCCCTCCGGTTTTTGCATAGCCGCCATCTGCACCAGGAAACCACATCGGTGCGGTCGGCGAAGCGTCTCTTAACATCTCGCCGAGGAAGCCGCGCTCTCGCCAGCTGAAGGTGAGTTTGACGCCGAGTGCCTTGCATACGGCTTCGCAATAACTTTCCGTACAAGGCCAATCCATGAAGGTCGAGCCCTCTCTCCCGTCCACCAGATGGTGCTGTGCCTCGATCTTCTCCTTCGGCACGCCGAGCTCTAGAAGATGCAGCAGGCATGCGAGTGAGTCGCGCCCACCGCTGAAGGCGACGAGCACGTGGTCATAGCTGTCGAGGTCGGGAAGCTGATGTTGATCGCTCCCGGCCGCGTTGAGGTCGCGTGAGAGCGCGGCCAGATCGTAGCCCTGGTCTGCAAGCCAGGCATCGGACGCGGCGAGCTCGCCCTCGGTGTCTTGATCTCCGTTCATGCCGACGAGCTGCGCTGAGCGAGGATTTTTCGCGCGAGCGCCTGCGCAATTGCGAGCCTCGCTTCTCTGTTCGGAGCTGCCGGCTCGGGCGGGGGTTCCTGCACTTGCGGCGCTGGTCCCGGCATCGGAGCGCGGCACTCGCGCGCCGGCACTGCCGTTGAATGTCGCATTCGAATATCTCCGTGTGGTTGTGCCACGCCGGAGCCCGCGCGGGCTCTCGGCCCGGCACGGGTGTGGTGAATGGCGCGCAGAATGCACGCCGTATGCTCAGAGGGAGCAGTACTCCTCGGATTTTGCGATGCACGCCCGGCCGACGCTACCGATGGCGTCCACGGGGCATGTCGCTGTGCGCGTGCGGAGCTGCGTCAGGTGGGTTTCGCGCTTCGCAGGATCTGCGCCTTCTGCTGCACTTCCCGGCACTTGGCGTCTTTGAGCAGTTGCGACCGGGCCTTCGAATCGTCGCCGCCGAGAAGTCGGCTCCTTCGCAGCATCTCCTCTTTCCAACGCGGCCCGTAGCCATCAGGCATCGGTTGGTCGACGTCCACGCCACAGAAGTAAGCGTGGTCGGCGGGATGCGTCGCCGGCCACAAAGGCACATGAGCCGACTGCGCGTACACGTTCCACGGCAGCAGTGAAATCACCGAAGCGACCGCAGCGGCGGAAATCAGCTTGGAAACGTGGCAGTGTTTCCCGCGGCGCGGGGGGTGCGACGAGCTGGACAAGTTGTCTTCCATGGAGCGATGTGCGCCTTCCGTTCGAAAGTGGAAGGCTTCTCACGATGCTAGGAGCCGATCTAACCCCGACTTCGTGCGACTACGCACGGCTACATGTCATCTGGACACCGAAGACCCTATCGGCACGCGAGTGCGCGCCGCCAGTCGCCTCAGGAAGGTTGCGGCGATCGACCGCGCTGATAAGCTGATCTCATACGCCCGAATTCACCGGGTAGAAGGTCATAGCAATGCTGGTTTCCGACAACAAGATCACGATGAGCGCCGCCGAGTTTCAGGAGTTCGCCGCCGCGACGTTTGCTCCGTGGCAACCCCGCACCATTGCGGAATTCAATGCGATGTGCGAACTGGGAATGGCCCGTCACCTCGCGGACAACACAGACGGCGCGGGATTCATGCACGCGATCGCCATCGACGCGATGAAGTTTGGCGATGATGGCCAAGTGAACTTCCCCCTCGACAAGCGCCGCATGGCATACGTGAAGGTTCATGGCATCTGGCCCACGGATGCCCAGCTGGCCGACTTCGAGGATGCAGCGGAAGCCCCGGCTGGCAAGCCGCGCTTGGAGCTAGTGCCTCCTTCGAAGTAATCGGGCGCCGCGGCGTAGCGCCAAGCTGCTAGCGCAGCTGCAGGATGTCCGCGAAGTCTGACGAGATGCGCGTCGCTTCCAGAGGGCCGCGAAGGATCGACTGCCCGATGGTGAACGAGGGCACCACGAGCACATCGAGGCCGCTGTCGAATACTGCTCCAGGCGCCTTCACCAGGTCGAACCATCGGTCCTTTCCATCGAGCTGCCTGATGGCCGCGCGGCCGTCCTCCATTTCGAAAAGCACCCAGGCTCCGTAACCGGAAAACCGAAAACCAAAAAACGGCCGATTCGCCTTCTTGTGCCTGGCCCATGGCGGCAGGTGCAGCTGCTCCGTTCGCGCCGGCGCCGGCGGCGGTGGCCGCTTGGAGTTCTCCGCATGCCAACGCTCCAACCGCTCCCGATCGCGCCTGGCCTGTTCCGCAAGTTGCCGTTCTTCCGCCAGTCCAGCTGCGTCGAGTCGCGCCTGTGCGTCGGCGATGAGGCCATAGCTGTCCGGCTGATGGAGCCACACCATCCTGCCCCAGCGATGCACGTGTTGTCGCGCGTAGATCTCTTTCCGCAAGTCGCTGTCGACAGGGACGGTGCTCCAGAAAACGATCGATCCGATGTGGTTGTCGGCGGGCGGATACCGCAGCACAGGGGGCGAATCCGAGATCTCGACCGACAAGTCCGCGAAGGCGTCGGTATCGAGCTTCAGGCGGGCGATTGGCGCGTCCTGTGCGCCGGCTTCCAACCAGTCGACGGCGACAGGCTGGGCATCCCACTCCACAGTTTCCGAAGCTCGCCGTGTCTGCAAAACCCGTGACACATCGCGCCTGTATTTCGGCAGCACCAGACGCGGCAGGGACCTCAGGTAATCCGCGGCCACCCGCCGCAGCAAGTTCATCGCGCCGACCAGGCACTCGACCCTTTCTTGCTGCGCTTCGTGCGCGAAGTGCCAAACATTGATGTCTCCCTTCCTTGCGACCAACGGGCTGCCGCAGACAGCGCAGAAACAGCCGCAGGCGCTTCCGCCGGGCACATCTCCGACAAACCGGATGGCGCCACTGGCGTCCACTGCCGCGAAGATGCGAGCTGCTGTCATCGCGTGATGTCCGGCAAGATGAGGCGCATAGAAGTTGCGAGCTTAACGGCTGGAGCATTTGGCTTCCGACGCTGCTTCTTTAATCCAGAAACGACAAAGCCCCGCCACAAGGGCGGGGCTTCGTCCGAGTCGTTGTTGTTCTACGTGACCAGCGTGATCTCCTCTGCGTTCACCGCGAGGACTGCGCCGTCAACGCGGAGTCGGTGTCCGCGGCTCGTCGCTGCGTTGCGCGGAGCCGGTTTTCCATTGGCTCTCATCCACCGACCCACATGCCACGCGCTGCCGTTGGGGCTCGTGCTGTAGTACGGGCACGTGACATCTGGCGGGGCATGGTATCCCTCCAGCGCGGCCGCCGTCAGGTCAAGAGGCATCGGGTACCTCCGTCGCCGAGAGCACGACACTTCTCGTGGTTTTCGCCCGCTTGGAAGCCGCCTTGAGGACAGTCACGTCCACTTTGGCCCACGATCTGTCGTCGATGGTGTCGAGCAGCACCTCGCCCAGCTCATCGAAACAGATGTCGGTCAGCACCACAGGTTGAGCGTCGCCGCCAGCCGGCAGCAGTTTCAGACCGTAGTAGTCGTCGGCGACGTCGTAATAGATCTCGACGGTGCCGGCGAACTTCCCGGTTGTGACGCGCAGTTGGATACCCGGAGGGGTTGATCCACTTTCGGCATCAGGCGGGTCGATGAAGTCGAGGTCCGCCGGGTTGGCATCGGTCAGGATGTTCACCACCCTGCGCAGGCCGCCGTCGACGCGCATCTTCTCGCACTGGACGATCAGATCTCGCAGGTACCGGTTCTGGATCGTCCGGTAGGCCGCGGCGTACTTCTCGTTGATGCCCAGGTAGCGATCCTCCCATTTCACCGGGAAGAGTGTCTCGGCGCCGGTGAGCGAGATTGTTCGCACGCCGTCGGTCGAAGGGTCCTCGGACCCGTCTGCTGCGGTGCCGTCGAAGCGGCGCAGCTTGTAGAACTTCAGCGAGACCTTGTCGCCGATCGCCACGGGCTGCGACAGCAGCTCGCTCAGGACCAGGCAGAAGGAGTTGGCCCCCGTCTTCACGAGGGTGAACGAGTCGTTCGCGTCGACCACCTTGCCCTCGCAGGGAAGCAGGTAGGTGACGCCACCGAGCGCGTTGTGTCGCACCTCTGCGAGCCAGGTGGCCCAGGTAAAGCGCCGGATGTTGGCGCCGATGTGTTGGCGCACGATGCTGCGAAGCCATTGCTCGGCCTCGGCTCTTTTGCTCATGGAGAGTCCTTTGTCTTTGTGGAAGACCGAGGACCTTCCCTTGCCGGGAGAGAGTCCCGGTCGGGTGGTAGATGACGTGACAGACGCACGTCGGGTCGCGGCAAGTCGCCGAGAACGCGATGATTTTCCTCAGGGGAGCAATTGCCGGCAAGCGATCGAGTCCGCGGCGCCGCGGCAGCAGCGCTTATCGCCCCGAAAATGCAGAAGGCCTTCCCCCGAAGGAGAAGGCCTCTTGCCGCGACGCTCTAAGGCGACGCTGTTAGTGCAGTTCCTTGCAGCTCAAGAGCGCCGCAGGGCGGCGCGAGATCGTTCCGTAGAGGAACGTCGAGAGCTTGTCGCGCACCCACTGGGGCAGCGACGGGGAATCGAGCGCCTGGACGAGCACCTGACGGTGACCCTGATCCAGAACAGCGTCGAACACCGCTTGCACGGCTTGTTCGCCGCCGGCGTCGATCGCAATCTGCAGCGCGCGGCCGGGCCGTTCGCTGAGCGACTTCACGACGAAGTCCATGCGATCACTCGCTTGCTGGTACTGAGCCAGGTAGGTGGCAGTCATCATCTCAATCTCTCCATCTAAGTGGGAAGGGGTTGAGCGGGATGGCCACATCCCCCATCGGGAACATGGTTCCCGCAGGGGCAAGGTAGATGTCAGCTCGAGGCTGACGATGACGGATTGCTCCGAAATCAGCCTGTATTGCACTCGGTCTGTGAAACGCCGTCAATCGATGGCGTTCGGCGACGACCGGCAACAGACATGTGTCGGTGCGTTGGTGAGGGAATTTCCGTTCAGTTCGAGCGCTGGTGCATGCGCTGCAAGTCGGCGAGCGCGGCGGCCTGTTCGTTCTCGTCGCCGCCGACCACGATATCTTCCCAGGAGCCGTCCGGCTTGAACAGCCGCAAGGCGGCGCAATGGACTTCGCCGCGCTCGAAACGCGCGATCAGATCCTGCAGCGCTGCGACCGATTCGTCCCGGCCCATAGCGGCCTCGTAGTGCGGAGGTTTGGCCTTGTCCATGACCAGCAGTCTACGGCCCGGCGCGGTGCCGGGTAAATTCGCGTCAGACGGAGGACCACCATGGACTGGGAAGTTGAACGAACGGTTTTCGACTACGTCGAGGAACAGCGCCTGGCCGGGCGCTCGCGCGGAATCACGGAGACGCTCAAACTTGCCAACGTGGACGTGTCCACGAAGGGCGAGCAGTTCGAATGGGCCTGGCGCCGGCGCGGCATGACGCCGGCGATCACGGTCTGGAGCGAGTCGATCGAAGTTGGCGCCGCGGGGCGATGGTTCGCGGTGGAGGAAATCGACAGCGATCACCGCAGGAGCGGCAAGCCGTGGCTGCCGCTGGAGGTTCCCCGCGAGCAGCGGAGGTCGGCCATCATCCGCGAGGCGTTCCGAGGTCATACACCCATGCTCGCGTTCCTCCAAATCAACCGGTGGAGCGTGGAGGATCTGGTTGTCCGGGACCGCACATCCGAGGTGAGCGTCCGTGTGCAGGACCGCGTCCCGTGGCACGTGGCGGCGATCGACGAAGCCCGGAAGACCGCAGTGCTGGTGCGGGGCGAGGTTTGGCAGCCGAGCGCGGAAGAGATCGAGACCGCATTGCAGCGATGGCAGCCGCGGGTCCGTGACGCCGGCGGCAGCGGAAGCAGCGCGGCACGTCCTGCGTTCGACGTCATGACTGCACCCATCCTGCTGGTGAACTGTGCTTGGATGCAGCGCTACGCCGGCCCCGCTGACGATGACCCCGTTGTCGCCGACAACTTCAAGTATTTCTGGGGTGAGGGCCATCCGGCTTCTGACGCCCACGAACAATGGAACTTTGCAGACACCGATGGCCGCGTCTATGGGTATGTGCCGCGGAGTCCCCAGATCAACATCAGTCGCCTCGGCGCCGGCCCTAGCGCGGAGCATGTCGAGCACATCCTCGTGGTGTTCATCTCGCGTGATCCCGCGGAGAACGTGTTGAAGGTGGTTGGCTGGTACGAGGACGCTTCGGTGCACCGGCGGGAAGTGTTCACGCACGATCGTGGCGTGCTGACCGTGAGCGCAGCGATCAGCGCGCCGGCGAGCACGGCGGTGGCCCTGCCGGTCGCCGACCGGCGCATCGTGATCCCCACGGCGAAGCGCGAAGCTGGGGGTGTGGGACAGTCGCCGCTCTGGTACGCCGAAGAGCACCCGGAGAAGGTCTCCGAGATCCGCGCCTTCATCGCGAGATACCGCCGGGCGGAACACAAGTCCACCGGCCGGTCTGGAAGTCCGCGCCAGCCGGACCTCGAGACGCGCCTCAAAGTGGAAAAGGCGGCAATGGATCTGGCAATGGCCTATTTCGACAGGGCTGTGGACGTCTCGAAGGAGGCGAAGGGCTGGGACATCGAAGCAGTCGATTCCGAGGGGCCCATCATGATCGAGGTGAAGGGACTGTCGGGGCAAAACGTGTGCGTCGAGTTGACGCCCAACGAGTTCGCCAAGATGCAGGAGCATCAGGACCGCTACATCTTGTTCGTCGTCACCGGCGCTCTCACGCAGTCGCGTACAGGTCGCGTGTTCCGATATGACGCCCAGCGGGCGGCATGGGTCAGCGGGCAGCAGGAGCGGCTGGCGATCGCGCCAATCGTCGCTGCCCGATGCACCTTGACGGACTGATCGACCTCACGCGTCTCCGTCTTCGGGGCCCTCGACGCCGGCACTCAGTCTCGCGCCAGGCTGGCAGGCGAAGCTGGTGGCGTACCGGATGCTGCCTCTTGCCTTCGCGCGAGGGCCGACTTCAACCGCCTCGGCGTCGATGTGCCCTTCGAATCGTCCGAGGAGAAGAATCGTCGAGGCCTTGAGCTGCTCGGCTTGGACGTCCGCGCTCTCGGCGATCACCAGGCGGCTGTTCGGTGCCAGCTCGATCGAGCCGACATAGGAACCCTCGATGACCAAATGCTGGGGCGTGCTGGACGTGGTTCGGCCCACGAGAGTGGTGCCTGCAGGAACCAGCACAACGGGCTCCGACAACGCGGCGCGCACATCACTGAGGTCAGCCATGCTGCACCCCCGTGGCGATGAAGTCCGCCTCGACTTCGGCGCCGCGCGCGACGCTCAGCTCACGGTAGTGGACCTTGACCCTGCAGCGGGCTGTTGCGGAGATCTCCACTGCACCTTCCGGGCAGTTGATCTCCCCGTCCACGGTGCCGTCGATGCGTGCATCGGGGCAGTTCAGCGTTCCCACCACGGCGCCGGAGTTCGCGACATGCAAGATCCCTTCGCCAGCGACATCCAGAGTGCCGTCGACATTGCCCTCCACGATGACGTTGCAGGGCAGCTGTGCTGAGCCCTCGAAACGCAAGCCGGCCGGAAATACGGCGCAGGGGCCGAGGCGCGCGCGAGCGAGCAGGCCTTCGAGGGAGCCTCGGGTGCGGGGTCCAGCGGGTACAGGAATGGTCATGGTGCTTTCTCTCATTCAACGGGCGGGGCGCCTGAACAGGGCCTCGATGTCACCGGGTGGCGAGCTGAGTGCGTCCGGAGGATTGCGCGCGAGGTGCTGAGCCATCGCCGTCGCTTTCTGGTCGGCGGGAATCAACACCTTGCCGTCGCCGGTGGAGCGGTAGGCCGAGCGTCCAGCTTCTTGCTCGAGCAACGGGAGCAGCTCTTGAAGCCTGCTGCGCAAGCTGCTGTCGTGGCCGGCGGCCGCGAGGTGCAAGAGCATCGCTCCCACGTCGTCGCGCAAGCGTTCCAGGCCGTGTTGCCCGGCTGGAAATCGACGGTCACGCCGGTGCGTCATCCAAGCCTGCCAGCTGGCCACCGCGAGTGTGATTCCGACGAGGAGGAGCAACACGCCGTTCGTGGAATCGCCTGCCTTCGAGACCTCAATCGCGGCAGTCGGCGCGGCGCGCGGCTGAGGCGTCGCGGGCAGGCCACCTTCAAGGACCGGTTTCGACTCGACGGAGGCTGTCTGCGGCGCGGCGTCGGCTAGTCGAACAGCTGCGGCCGCGGGCGGCTCGCCTGAAGTGGGCTGCGTTGGTGCGGGTCCAGCTCCCCGCTCGATTGCAACCTCGCATCCGTCGTGCCCCGCTTCCGCGCAGCGTGCGAGTATCGAGGCCTTCAAGTCGTCCAGCCGCGCCCTGGAGCTTGCGAACGTCCCGGCAGGATTCGCGGCGATGGCCTTTGAAAGTGCCTGCCACGCCTCCAAGGGGCGCGAAAGTTGGTTGAACGCGATGGCCCGTCGATAGTGGGCCAGGTCGCCCAGCGCATCGCCGGCGACGATCGACGGCTCGTACAGCGCAATCACCTGCGCGTACTTCTTCTGGGCCAGCGCGTCCCGTGCCGCGTCCTCGAGGCTTGTTCCCTGCGCGGCCGCGCACCACTGCGCGACCAGGCAGAGGCAGGCGCCCAGAATCGCATGTCTCATGCCGCGTGGCTCCGGGTCTCGACTTGAACCAAGGCTGCGTCAGCGGCGGCATCGCCGCCATCGCGTTCGATCAAGGCCGCGCCCGCGCCCGCATCGTGAAGTGCTTCACCGGTTTCCGCCGGAGTCTGCGTGTTCGAAGACACCAGAGCCAGCGTCGGTGACGTGCTGGCCGCCGGCGCGGCAACGGGCGGGGTGTCGTCCACCTGGGGTGCGAGGGCAAAGTGGTGGTCCTTCACCATTCGCAGCTGCGCGTTGATCACGGAGCCCCGCGCTTGTTCCAACCCGCCCACCGGGAGGCGCACGAGTGCCACGTCGATGACGCCGCTTTCGCCGACACGCAGCAGGCCGGTCTCGACGACGACCTCGTCGCCGGCACCGACAATCTCACCACCGACGACCATCTCCCGCACGCGCAGCGACTTGTCGATGACCAGCTTGCCGCCCTTCGGCACCTGCAGGATGCCGTTCCACTCGACGTCGCCCTTGAAATTGCCGAGCACGACGGCCTTCTCTCCGACCGGGCCGCTGTGGCGGATCATGCCTTCGAGTTCGACGCCGGTTCCGATGAAGAGGGGCGTCATCGCCGGATCAATGGTGGATTTGTCGTCGTTCATGCGTTGGTCCTTTGGGGTTGATGAAACTTGGGGCTGGCGCCGAGCGCGTAGTCCGCGCAGGGCATCTGCTGGAGCTCGTGCAGCACTCGGGCCGCTTCGGCGGCGTGCTGAAAGTCGGGGGGCGGCAGCGGCGGAACGCGGCGTTCGCCTCTTCGTCCCTGCGGCACCCAGGTCCACGTGGGGACGCCGTGCGCGGCCATGTGCTCTGCAATGCGGCTGCGCGCTTCGCGAAAGGCCGGCGCGGCTCCGCGGTCGAGGACCTCGAGGGCGGCGCGCGTGACGGTCGACCCGTCGGGGCCGCGGACGTGCCGCACCAGCCAGTCGGGCGCGGATCGCTGTGACGGAGGCGCGTCGCTCGCGATGAACTCGAACGCATACCGGCCGGCCAGCAGCGCGTCCACCAGCATGACCGTGTATTCGTTTTGGGCTGGCATGTACGTGCCGGGGTGCACGCCCATCAACCATCCTGCACGTGCGACGACGGGATGTGAGCCGCGGCCTCTCTCCACAGAAAAGATGCCAACCAGTTCAGGCCGTTGGCCACCGTCGTCGGCAGCGAGCCGGGAGTTGCTGAGCGCGTTGCGGCACTCACGACGCAGGAACTCAGCGCATGCCGTCGAGAGCCCCAATGGCACGCGGAGATGGCGCAGCAGAATCTGTGCGTCTTCGGGTGAGCCCGGTGTGAATCCACGCACAGGCGCGATGAGAACTCGCAGCTCACCGTCACGTCGGCGTCCCACGGCATCGACAAAGAAATCCCATTCCGCGTTCAATTGCTCCTGTAGGGCCTCGCGGTAAGGCCGTGGCGCAAAGACAGCGGATTCAGCAGGTTGCCCGTTCAGCGTGAATCCGGATACAGCCTTGAGCAGTTCATGGCGCGCCCTGCCCCAATCCCGGGTCCAATTGGGATGCCAGCGGCACAACGACGCCGCATCCCACAGGCGCATGAGGAGCCCGCGCACGTTGAGCACCTCGACGCCTGCGGCCGCTGGTGCGGTCCGACTCGCAAGCTGCAGTGCGGTCCTCTTGCCGCCCAGGAAAGGCACGGCCGGTGCGGGTGGCTTCGTGCGGCTGGTGGAAGACTCGTCTGCGGCTTGCGACTGCCTTCCATGAGCGGGAGATTCGACCAGCTCGTCACGGAAGAACATGCAGAGCGTGTCGTGCTTCGGTCCCTCGTCAGGCCAGACCGCCAGATGCAGCTTGCCTGCGCGCAATCGAATCTGGAGCTTCAGCGACTCCGGTCGGCAGCCGCACAGCGCGTAGCTGTACTTCTCGCGGGCATTCATCAGGGCGCGCTGTATCGGCGCGAGCTCCCACTCTGTCACGAGTTGCTGTTGTCCAATCCGCTCGCCAGCGGCAGTGACGCTGTGCTGGGATGGGTTAGCGCGGGTAGTGGGAGTCATTTGGAGTGTGTGGCACCGGCCACGGCAGGCTGAGCGATCAGCCATTCCAGTGTCGTCCTCGAAAGCGCGCAGGCATCGGGTTCCAACGCACACACGAGATGTCAAAACCGCAGGAAAGCGTCCGCCCTGCCCCGGACGCGCGGGCGACCTATCGGCGGCGCTTCGGGCCCGCCAGGTCGAACACCGACGTGATCCCCGGCGCCGCGCCCTTGAGCCGCGCGATGCGACTCGCTGGAGCCTCGCCGTCGACGCGGTTTGGCATGTTCTCGACCCAATAGGGTTCATTGGCCTTGCCGTCGTCCTCTTCTTCGACCAGCTGCGAATGGACCCAAAGGACGGCTTTCGGCGAGCCAGGGTGGAAACGTGCACGCGCCTGCCAGGCGCGATTCATCCACACCATCCCCAGCCACGTCAAGCTCACCATGCTCGAGGGGCCCAGGACCCCTTCTTCGTCAGGCTCTTCTCCGTCCTTGCAAGGGAAGTTCACGATCGACACCAGCTGCAGCTTTTCCAGCCCACGCAGATAGCCGCGGACATGGCGCTTCTTGTGGCGAATGTCCTCGATCGTGATGCGGTCGACGAGTTCCAGATAGCTCATGACGCCCTGCTGCCCATAGATCCACGTGAGCATCGTCGTCCGCTCGCACTTCGGGCCCTGCTGCGGGAGGTGCTGGATGAGGCGTTCGAGCTCCGGGTCGAGTCGTTCCCAGAACGGGTGTGCCATCAACGCGTCGATGGCATCGTGTGTCAGAAGTGCATCGGCGGCAGCAGTGGCGGACATGGACAGCGACTTTCCTTTCAGCCCGCATGAGGGCTGCAACCAATTATTCGAGCGTCGGTGGCAAAGCGTCAGGCGGCAACACGCCGTTTGGAGGTCAAAGCCCGGGGAAATGGGGGGATTCGGAAGCCAGAACGACGCAAGCCCGCCTTTTCGGGGCGGGCTTGCGAGCGGGTAAGGTGTTGGGGAAAACGTCAGGCGATGCTGAAGGCCCCCGATACCGGAAGGCCGGGGAACATTTCTCCGGCCTTCCGGATGGCTTCGATGATGTCGCCGGCGCGGCACGAAAAACTGCGCGCCGGCCGAGAAGCGATGTTGAGCATCCACAGCGGTTCCTGGTCGGTGTCATCGAGCACAAGCGACGCAGGACGCCGCGGTGTTGCGCAGGCCTGCATCTCGCTCGTGATCGACACCAGATCGCAGCCGAAGTAATGGGTGATCGCGGCGACACACACCACCTGGTGCGGGCCGTAGTGGGCTCGATCCTCGGGATCCACGAGCGCATTGGCCTCGGGCGATCCGTCGGTGAGCTGATGCAGCGTTGCGAGGGGCATCTGCATCACCGCGTGTGTGATGTCGACGCGTTCCGGCGCTCCGGACGGAACCGCCTGGCCGCCAACCCAGTCCATGGGAATGAACTGAGCGTCGATGGTGTGCCGCGCGAGAGCGTGCGCAGACGGCGCGCACTCGACGAGCACGCCGTCTTGCAGCGCAAACAAGGTCGCGCCGTCGCTGGTGAGCGCCACGGCACGGTTGCGCTCAAGGTACTTGGCAACGCGGAACGCATCGTCCGGATGCAGGTCGATGACGCGACCGCCCGGCATCGCGTGTGCCTCGGCAAACGCTGCCGGGGCGAAGGCGCGGCGCAGCGGGACGGGCTGCAGCGAATACATCATCGGGTCAACATTGCTGCGCACATGCAGCGGCGCGACATTTGTAGAGTGCAAGTGCACCTCCATGTAGTTGGGTGAGCTCGTGGCTCGTTGTTGCAGGCGAAAACTTCGCCGACAGCGGTGTTGAAGGTCGGAACGAACCGACGGCTGGTGATCCAGTGCGCGCACTCTATGAGGGCCTGCGTGTGCTCGCAAACGATCAGGTCCACCGCAGCGTTCAGGGCAGGTGGCCGGTCGAGCTCGTGGTCAGCAAACGCGGATATGAGCGGCGGTCGAAACTCGTGAACGCCATCACTTGCCGATTGGAGCTTGCTGAAAGAAAGTCACGGCATCAAGCACCACGCCCTTGAAACTTCGCGAGTCTGCGGCAGGCTGGAGCGACATCATCAATTCGGAGAGCAGATGCTTCGCAGAATCACCCTGGCCGCGTTGGCGGCCGTCACGGCGCTCGCGGCGGGACTACCCTTCCCTGTTGCAGGGGGCAGCAAGCCTTCGGTGTCCGATTTGTCCGGACCTGGCGAGCCTGTCGTGGTCGAGCGTGTTCTGGACGGCGACACGGTCTCCGTTCGCGGACGACGCGAGCGAGTGCGGCTGGCGAACATCGACGCCCCCGAAATGAGTCACGGATACGGCAAGCCGGGCCAGCCTTTCAGCGTGCAATCCACCAAGTGGCTGACCGAGCAGGTCGAGGGTAAGCCGGGCGTGAGCATGCGCTGCGTCGACGAGGACCGCTACGGACGGTCGGTGTGCGATCTGTACCGAAACGGCAGCCACGTCAACAAGGAGCTCGTGCGCGCGGGGCTCGCGTGGGCGAACACTGCGAACAAGCGGTACCTGCGTGACCGGACCGTGCTCGATGCTCAGGAAGAGGCCCGGGCTGCACACCGCGGGTTGTGGGCACAGCCGAAACCGGTACCTCCATGGGAGTGGCGCCATACCTGCTGGGATGGCGCGGTCTGCGCGCCCTGAACAGCGGTCCCTTCGTTGTTGTTCGTTCGTTCGAGTATGGTCCTGCCTTTCGTGATGCGCGCGGGGCGCGCGGACCTACAACATGGAGATGAGGCGGGAGAGCAAATTTTGGTAATAGTGCAAAAGGCGGGGGGCGATGGCCCGCGTGAGCTTCCAGGCCCGGGACCGGACGGGGCTGATGCCGAATTGCAGCGGGGCTTGGACTTCATCGTCCAATGCGGCGGCTCTGTCGAGCGCACACAAGGCGGGCACTGGATTTGCCCGTCGGGTTCGGCTTTCCGGGAAGGCACGCCCTACCTTCGTAGCCGGACTGTCTACGCGCTCAAGCGGGCCGGCGCACTGCAGATCAACTGGGTCGGCAGGTTTGCAACAGCTCGACTCGGATCAGCGGAATAGCCGCGCGGCGAGTCAGATCGGTGTGAAGTTTCCCGCCAAGGGAATGAGGTCGATCAAGGGCGGTTCCACAAGGTCGTCGTCACGAAAGCGGACGTAGAGCACGCCGCCCTCTCGTACAACCTGCACTTTCTCGCGCGGCGAACCCATGGCGTCGTCCTGATACCAGTACGGGCCGGGCTTCTCTACTTCGTCTGACGTCATTGGACTCATGTGGACGGATGATGCACGCGCAAGGCGTGCGCATCAAGAAGGAAGTCGTGGGACGCACTTGAACATCGAGAGAAGTGCTGTTGAATGGTTCGAAAGAAATCGAACCGACAACAACACATGGATCTCACTTTCTCTCCATCTGCCACGGACGCCATTCTTTCCGCGGCGCAGATCCGCGCGCTACGAGACGCGTTGGATGGCCGGCTGATCGCGCTCTGCTTCGGAAGCGGTGTCGACTCGACCGCAATGATGGTCGCGCTTCGCGTCGCGGGCGTGAGGCCCCACGTGATCACGTTCGCCGATACCGGCGGCGAGAAGCCTGAGACGCTTGCACACCTGGATCGCATGCAGGCGGTCCTCGCGCTGTGGGGGTGGCCGCCGATTGACGTGGTGCGCACGAAGACCTTGCCGTCGACTGGATACACGACGCTGCTGGGCAACTGCTTGGCCAATGAAACGCTTCCGTCGCTGGCATTCGGCATGAGCAGCTGCAGCCTGAAATGGAAAGCGCACTGTCAGGACCAGTTCCTCATGGGCGCGCGGTCCGGGCCCAACGCGCGGCCGGAGCACGCCGTCTGGGTGGAAGCGAAGGCCGCTGGGCAGAAGGTGGTCAAACTGATCGGGTACGACTGCAGCAAAGCAGACACGCGCCGCGCGAAACGCGTGGCCGACGTCGAAAGCCCATTCGACTACGTCTATCCGCTTCAATTGCTTGGGTGGGTCCGCAGCGACTGCGTGAGCGCGATCGCGCGCTTCCTCGGCGTCGACATGGTGCCGATCAAGTCGGCGTGCTTCTTCTGCCCCGCTTCGAAGCATTGGGAGCTCTACTGGCTCGCCGCCATGCACCCCGAGCTGTTCGAACAGGCGTTGCACATGGAACGCGTGGCGCTCACAGGCCGCCACAGCCGCTTCGATGCGGTGGAGTTTGGCGGGAAGTCGTGGGAGGAGATGGTCGCGACGTCCGATCGTTTCCCCAGCACGAAGACCACAGTCGGCCTCGGCCGCAGCTTCGCGTGGAACCAGTGGGCACGCGTGAATGGCGTGGTGGACGCCGAGTTCCGGGTGGTCCGTGCTCGCCGCGAGGAGTTCCTGCTGCTCGCGAAGACGCTGGGCGGTGCGGACAACGCCTTCGACGCGCGGTCCTGCTCTGAGATAGCGGAATCCGAAGTGGAAGCGCAGCAGCTGCGTGAACTCGAGGAGGCCTTCGCATGATGCCGCCGCTCGGGACGCACTCGCCTCTCGTCCGCGTCGGAATGCCGCTGGTGAGCGGGGAGCTGCTCGACTACGGTGTTGCATCCGGGCTGCCGATGATGCTGTCGGCGAATGCGTTCGCCCGCGTCGACCGCAACCACGAGTTCGTCGGATTCAAGCTGGCCGCGGCGCAAGCTCTGCCCCGCGAAGCGGACCTGTGCCTCGACTCGGCCGGTTTCACCGCGAGCGCGTTGTACGGCGACTACCGGTGGACGGTGCGGGAATACTACGACTTGGTCTCCGCTGGCCCGTGGACGTGGCACAGCGCGATGGATCTGTGCGTTGAAGATGAGGTCGCCGGCGATGCCGGCACACGCCGCCTCCGAATCGACATGACGATTGCGCGCTATTTCGAATGCCGAAACGAAGCCAGCAAGAGGGGATGCGACGCGCCGGTTCCCGTGCTCCAGGGACGCTTTGCGGACGAGTACGTCCGCTGCGCCGAGGAAATGGGCATACCCGCAGATGCGCCGCTGGTGGGCGTGGGCTCGGTGTGCCGCCGACACCTGCATGGACCGGACGGGCTCTTCGCCATCGTGGCCGCATTGGACCGGGCGCTGGTGCCCGGAGTCGGATTGCATCTGTATGGCGCAAAAGGAGGCGCCTTGCGCGCGCTGCGCGAGCGCGGCTTGCTTCATCGCATTCGCTCGGTGGATTCCATGGCCTGGGACTACTCGGTCCGGCGCTCCACACCAACGGGTCGAACACAATTCGCACGCGCGCTCGCGATGGTCGATTGGCATGCGCGCCAGCTCGCCTATCTCTCTCGAGCAACCGCGCAAACTGTTCCAGTCCTCCAGCCGGCGCCGCGCCTGCAGGGGGACGTGGAGATCGCCGATGAGGCGGTGGGAGCGGCGCTGGCCGACCTGTGTGCGTCGAACGACATCAGCTACAGGGATGCGACTGCGCACCTGCCGATGGATCGCGCAATGGTCTACGCCGTGCTGCGCAACCACGGCGTGAAGGCTTTCGAGGACGAAGATCCTGAAGACGACTACGGTCTCGGCATCCTGTACCCGGCGGTTCGAGAAGCGTTCGTTGCTGCCGGGCGGATCGCCGCGGCCTGACTCAGCTTACTTCGCCAGTGCGAGCCCGAATGTGATGTCGTAGCGTGGGTCTGTCGCGCGCAACAGCTTGCACGCCACTTTCTCGGATTCGGTGAGTGCGTCGGCGGGTGATGCTCCCGGCCGGCCAGCGCATTTCATGATCGCATCACTCGACCAGGTGTCAGCTGGCGCCGCCAGAAACACCTTGGTGTAGCCGCAGAATTCGTCGCCGTGCACGAGAACGTAGCTGGCCAGGTAGTGCCCGGTGTCCGTAGGGCCGGTGATTCGGTCGACAACCACTGCCAGCAATGAAGAATCGAGGTCCATGGCTAGCTCGACGCCGTTGAACGCTTGACGGACGAATGCGGAGCCGACGTAGGCGCATCCTCGGACATCGGCACGAAGCTCGTGTAGGCCCCTTCCGGGCTGCGCACCGGCTCGCGCTGCAGGGCCTTCGCGCGATCGAACTGCGACCGGGCCTCCAGGCACTTCTGGAACGCGCGGCGTGTGTTCGGATCCAGAATTTCGCTCGTCTCGTGGAATGCTTCCAGGATCAGCGACGAGCTCGCGCTGGTCCGACCGTGGATCTTCAGCTCCCTGCGCAGGAGCGTGTAGAGCTGTGCGGCTCGGGGATAGAGCTTGGCGTGGTCTTCCGCGGCGCAGCGCGAAAGCGCCAGTGCGAGGCCGCCGGCGACCACCAGCAGCTGGTTGGAAACCGGATTGGCCTCGCGTGAGAGCAAGGGCAACTCGGTGTGGCCCGCCGCACGCCAGATGCCATTCCGGGCGATCAGGGAGATCATCTCGGTCAGCATCGAGTCACCCGCGAGGATGTGGTGGCGCGTCGGTCGCGGCGGCGATCGACGTGCATGAAATCGGTTGGAGATGGCCCATACGCCTCCTGGCTGGCATCCCCCTACGAAGGGGTGATGGTCATGCTAGGGGCAGGGTCGGTGCGCGGTACCGTGGGCTTCGTACCAACCTACGTCATTTGGAACCTGATTCGTGTCAGGTGTAGCGGAACTCCGCGCGGAAATGCGTAGGCGTGTACGGGGGCCAAGTGGGCTTGCGCTTGGGCCCTTTGAAGCGCAGCACGCCGCGAGCGACCAAGGCTGCGACCGTGCTGGTCTGGAATGCCGCGAATCGCGGGCGGAACCGTCCGTCGACCTCGCCCCAGTCGCCGGACTGCTCGGCATCGGCTTCGGCAGCCCACCACTGGCTGCCAACACGAACGATGGCCACGCTCTGGGTGCGGCGCATGCGCTCGACAACAGCTTCCATCTGCGCCGTCAAAGGCGCCGCGGTGTCGCTCGTGGGCATGACAGAGTTAGGCCGCGGTGCCGCGATTGCGGCGTTGCGCGAGCTGCAGCAGAGGCCTCACGACCTGGTCCTCGATGAGGATCGATACGCTGAGCAACGCGACCGCGATGGAGAATGCCTGCAGCGTTCCGCGCGTCACGTCGCTGATCTCGAACGCCGAGCAGCCGAACACTGCCGCCAGCACGAGTTCGAGCAGCGCCGCAACGGCAAGAAGCGCCAGTTGCGCTCTGGTGAGGGAGTGGTTCTTGTCCATGCGGCCTCCAGAAAGAGAAACCCATTCTAGGCGCGGCCGCCGCCGTTGTGCTGTTCACGGGAAGGCCTGGCAGCCTTTCAATCCCATGGAGCGTCCTGCACGCACCCGCGATCAGCGACGGGAGCGAGCAGGCTTCGCGGCAACCAGCCGTCGAAGGCGGGGAGCAAGTCATTGATCCTGTTGGCAGCGACGGTTTGCAGGTGCTGATTCGCCACCACTTGGAAGATGTCGCAGCGCATCAGCCACAGGTCGCTCGCGTCGGCTGCACAGCCGATTCGGATGCGAAGGCGATCGGCCTCGACGCCGGTGCAATCTCGCAGGACGTCTCGTGTCCGGTCCCGAAGTTCGGAGAGTTGCAAGCATCCGACCGCGGCCTCGGAACGACGCGGCGTCTGGTGCGCGCCACGGGCCACGCGCGCGCCGGGGCGGGCTTGTCTCCAGCGGGTGAGTACTGTAAGGACCAACATCTTGTCTCCTTCAGCGAACTGCGGACGCAACAATAGTTCTGTGCATCGCCGTCTGAAAGTGTGGCTTCTACGTTGTGGAAATCCACATACGCCCGGCTCCCCTGCATGAATCTTCGCTTGGCGAACTGTCGGTCACCTGTCGGGCGCCTGAAGGCGGGCATCCGGGCTTTCCCTGAGTACAGCGCCTGGAAGGGCGACGAGACGCGTGTGAGCGAGGGTGCGCGCAATCGAAGGCCGCCGCTACGCGAACGACAGGCGGTGGTTGAGGTCGAGTGGGATGGAGTTCCTGAACCCAGCTGCGTCACGCAGGCGGATCGCCTGTCCCACCACGTACTCCGCGATGCGTTCCGTCATTAGCCAGCGCCGGCCTGCATCCTCGGCCGCGCGCGCTGTGGTCCCGAAGCCCCCGAACGGATCTACCACCAGGTCCCCTTCGCGCGTCAGAAACCGAATCAGGAACGCGGCGAGGCCAAGCGGCATCACCGCGCCGTGAAGCGGCAATCCGAAGGCGCGGACGGCGCGCCGGGCCTCCGCGATCTCGCGACCATGCTGCGTGAACTCCAGGACGTTGCGTGGAATCCGGCCCGGCGTGCTTTGCGCAAACGAGCGACCCGCCCTGAGCGTGTACGCGCCGTCGGCCGAGCTCAGGTCGCGACGTTCGCCACCGGCTTCCATCAGCTTGCGATGCTGCTCGCTGTGGGGCATCAGCACTCGCCGGTTGTCCGCAAAGCAACGGATCGGATCGTTCGTGAACCAGAGGCAGTGCTCGTAGGCCACGTTCAGCTGCTGCCGTGTACCGCTGGCCCAAGCCATCGGCCCCGGAGCCTTGTTCTTCTGGTGCCAGACCAGCCTATCCATGAGCGCGAGCCCCAGTTCCTCATGCAATGCCAGAACCAGGCGCTCCACGTAGAGACTTCGAGCCGGAGTTCCTGACACGAACACGTCGTTGCCGGTCACCACGACAACCGAACCGCCTGGCAGCAGGTTCTTCACGATCGGCTCAAGCGACCTGACGATGAACTCCACGATCTCGCGTTCAGGCGGGTTGCCGTAGCGCCGCGGCTTCGCGAGTGCATAGGGAGGCGAAGTCAGGATCAGCGCGCAGGGCTCGGTGATGCCCTTGAACACGTCGCAGGACGACCACAGCGCGACGCCGAGCTGGGTGCTGAAGCCGACGAGCGTCATGCCGGCGGCCGCGGGCGTGAGCTCCTTCTCCAGCGCGCCGCGCAAGCGCCAGACCCCGCGCCGGCCAGGAACTCGCTCGACGAGATTCATGCGCCGAAGGGACTGCTGGTACCACCGGATCGCGCGCGTGGCCACGCAGTGCTTTCTCGTGTCGCGCCCGATCGTTTCCCGGCGCGCGTAGTCGTCGTCCGTGAATCCCAAGGACTCCTTGACCTCGGCGTAGAGGCAGTCGTTGGCGACTTCGCCTCTGCGCTGGTACACCGCCAGCACGGCCGCGAGCGCTGTTGCTTCACCCATGGTGGGCCGGTCCTGTGAAGTGGCGAAGCACCCGGCCGATGTGCCCTGCGTAGACCGCCACCGCGAGCCAGTAACAGGCCAGCGGTGGCTTGCGCGTAGCCCAAGCCTTCTTGGCCCGCTCCTGGGCCTCGCGCCGCAGGTCCTGCAGCAGGGCCAGCAACCAGTCGCGCGCCGGTGCCGGCATGTCCGCGGCGCGGGCCGCGCTGGGTAGTGCCAACAGTGGATTGCGCACCTCCGGCTTGTTGGAGCGGGGCGTGAGAGAAGCTGCGCCCGATGCGCGATTCGAAAGGTCGACGTACATGAAGACAGAGTCGCACGCGACGAGGTGTTGTCAACCACGCGGCATCGCCTTGCTTTCCGTGTCGCGTGTGAGATTGTGGTCTCATGCAATCGACAGCAGACCTATTCCAACGTGACGAGCGCGCATCGGCGATCGACGAACTCCATTTCGCGACGGCGATCTACACCTGCGAGCCTGTCGTGGACGCGTTGTTGGACCGCGTGAGCTGGCCATGCGGCACGAGAGCCCTCGTGGATACGTCTTGCGGTGACGGAGCCTTCCTTCGGCGCGCGCTCGCGCGTTTACTGCAACGTCATTCCGAGCTTGACGACGCGGAACTCCTCGCGCGAATCCAGGGGTGGGAAATCCATCCTTTTGCGGCAGAGCAAGCCCGTTGCACCGTCGCGGCCGTGCTGGGCGAGTTCGGCTATGCGCCGGACCGAGCTCGCCAGATCGCTCGGGAGCTCGTGCGGTGCGGCGACTTCCTCACGGACGGCCCGCGTGCACCGACCTTCGACGTCGTGATCGGCAATCCGCCCTACTCGAGGATGCTGAATGTGCCCGAGCTGCTCCGCGACGAGTACACCCGGCTCGTGCCTGAATACGCCCGCGCCGACCTGCTCCACTCGTTCATGGACAGGTCCGCCAAAGTCTTGCGACCAGGTGGCGAGCTCGCGCTCGTGACGAGTGACAGATGGTTGGGGAACCAGGGCGCGGCGCGGCTGCGCGAGGAGGTCGGCCGCTTCTTCCGCCTTGCCCATGTTGAACGTCTGGACGTCAACTCCACGTTCTACCGCCCGAAACAGCGGCGTGCCGGGAGTCCGCCCCGCGTGCACCCGTGTGCCGTCGTGCTGAAGTCTGCGGAGGGCGTGCCCATCACCGCGGCGCCGATCTATCCAGGCATCGCCACGGCGGCGGAAGCGCCCACAGGTCGCACCTTGGGCGATGTCTGCTCCATCCGGCTCGCGCCCTGGCTCGGCACAGCCGGGATCTTCCTCGTCGACGCAGCGGTCGCCGAAGGCCTGCCGCGCGAGCATCTGGTGCCTGCGATCGACACCGACGATGTCCGCGACGGGCAGCTGCGCGAGCCGACAAGATTCGCCGTTGCGACAACACCCCACGCGCGGCCACCCCAGGCCGTGCTCGATCACCTGGAGCGAACCATGCCCCGCATGTGTGCCCGCGGCCGGCGGGCATCCTGCGCGTGGCTGCCGCCCGAGCCGTTCCATGGCTTCGACCTGTCTCGTCCCTCCCTGCTGGTTCCTCGCATCGCCAAGAACCTGCGACCTGTTCACATCCCGGCTGGCGTCCTTCCGGTGAACCACAACCTGAGCATCGTGCGCAGCGGCGAGTATTCGCTGGAGCAGATCGAGGAATGTCTCGCCGGCGCGCTGGCTGCGGACTGGTTCCAACTGGTAGCACCTCGGCTCGAAAACGGCTACCGATCCATCACCACGCGGCTACTTCGGCAGTTGCCGATCGCCTGACTCTATCGGCCGGCTGGCGCAGCCCCGGCCGGGAGCGCGAACAGGCGCGGACCTCCCTTCGGTGGCTGGTAGCCGTCGTCGTCGGCGTTGACGATCTTGCGATAACAGTCGCTGCCGACGAACACCAGTTGCGCGTCGCGGGTGTCTGCTCTCAGAGGATTTCTGTCGCGGATCACGCGGTCACAAGCGAAGCATCGCTCGCGCGTCTGCGTTGTCATCGGCTCGGTGTCGGCAGCCGCGGGCAATCTGTGGGCTTCTCGCTGTACATCCAGGAGCCCTTCACGTCGAGCACCATGGGGATGTCGCGGGCGAGTGCGAGGCACCGCGAGTGGGGATACGGCTTGAGCTGCTGCCCGCCTGGTGCCGAGTACCAGTTCTCCGGGCAGGCGTCGCACCGGCCGAGCTGTTTCCCCGACAGGCCGGTTGCCGTGGCCACGGGTGTGATGTCGATCACCTTGTGCATGATGGGGCTCACACGTGCAATGCGAGGCTGCTCTGCGTCGCTGGCGGGTGGTACCGAGCGCGTACCTTCCCCTCGTTCAGGAGCAGGCGGAAGTTCTTGTCGCCTTCGCATAGGCAGTTTTGGGCGTCGAACGCGCTGAGCTTGCGCTGCACCCAGATGTCTGGGATGGCCTGCTCCAGCGCGGCTACCACCGTTGGCAACGCCACGTCGAATTCCGACTGCGACACGTGCCGGTGCACAGGCATTCCTGTAAGGCGATTCCAGCCTCGCGCGCTGCCCGGGCCCACGGGTGCCCACGTCTGTGCGTCGGGCCACGCTGCGCCGGCGGGAAGGTGGGCGAGGTCCGCCACGATCTGACCGGCCAAGAAGCTGCCCAGGCCGTCCAGCGCCAGCAGGTTTTCCCAAGTCCCGCGCATGCTGGGCGCGAGCAGCTGCTGCGCTTGCGCGGATACCTGGTTCACGACATCGCAGATGCTGTCGACCTTCGAACGGCCTGGTGTGCCTGGCACGATGTACGCGCCCGTGAACACCTTGTCGCCACGTTCTGCGCGCGCATGCAGACGCGCGCGTGCCTGCGGCAACAGCTGGCAGTCGAACCGCGCACCTTGCATCGAGTCCAAGAGGGCATCGGTCCAGTTCACGAGCCTGGCCATGGTGGCGGCTATGAGCTGCTCGGCGTGTGTCGCCGCGGGGTCATACCAGCTGGTGAACAGCTCCCTGCTGACGCGATCGTCCATGCGACGGACGTTGCACCATCGGAAGGCGCGAAGGTTCGCGTTGTGCGTCCACGGCCACGGCTCCCCGGCCTCTTTGCGCACACGCACTGCTTCTCGCTCCCGGATCCAGTCCACCAGCACGGCAAACTGGTCGGGAATGATGCCGGGGATCAGCATGGTGTTCCGCTTTGCCCGGGAAGCGCGCCGCTCTCCGCCACAACCTGCTCGGCGCGCTGCGCGAGCGTGCGAGCCAGAACGGACGCTTCGGCCGCCGCCTTCACCGGATCGCGCTGGCCGAGTCCCGCAATCGCTTGCAGAAGCCAACGAGGCGTCGCAGGGTCTTGTGAAAGGGCTTCGAGCGTCGGAGACGGCGGGCTGTCCAAGTCCTCGATGGCAGCTTCCAGAAGCGTTCCCCGCTGATCGGCCGCCAGCGCCCAGGTCCGCCCGCGGGCGCCGAATGTCTCGCACGGTGTGATGCGCAGAGCCGGCCGAGTCTCTCCTCCGCGCGGCCACGCTAGACCGCCTGTACGTGTCCACACTTCGTGGATCGCGCCAGTGGGTATTGCCGTGCCGCCGCGCGTGGCGTCCAACGTCGCGCACAGCATGCGCCATGCCTCCATGACGTCCTCGTTGGGCGTGTTCGCCTGCAGCCACCGCTCGAGCGTAACCCTTCCCTGCGCTTCATTCATCTCACCGCCGCCTGCACTCTCGTTGTCGGACACGACTGGTCTCCCTTGCAAATTCGTGCTGTCAGGACAGGCTCTCACGTGCGGGGCCCGTGTCAAGGTTAGTGCCCGGTGTGGGAATGGGCGGCGGCAGGACTTCGCCGGCCGCAGCGAAGATGCTTCGACCCCGTGGGGCTCGCGCGTGAAAGCGAAAGCGGTGCGGATCGAAGGTCACCTCGAATAGGCCCTTGTTCGCAGCCTGCCACAGGAGGGAATCCACCACTGCGACGCTGTCTCCGGTGCCTGCAGCAAGCTGTTGTGCCATCGCCTGGCAGCGGGCGAACCGCTCTCGCAGTGGACGACGCGGCCGGTCAGCGAGCCCAGCGAGCCTGCACATCCAGATATCAGGTTTGCAAACCGATCTCACTCCGCAATTCTTCGCGAGCTGGTACTTGGTGTCATCCCCGATGAACGGAAGGCTGGCGCACCAATCGATGATCGCCTGTGGGCTTCCGGAATCCAGCGCGGCGCGCATCGCCGCGAAGTTCATCGAGCGCTCTCGCCACACCTGCTCGATCGCTGCCGCCTTCGCGCGATAGCCGAACACCTCGACGACGGGTTCCCCGGCGTCCAGCGCGCGTCGAACCTTCCGTTCGATGGTGCGCGCAGCTTGAGTCGAGCGGCCCGCGCAGAGCTGAACCCAGACGATCTCCCCGGCGAGCGCCTCAGGCGTCGTGGGCGCTGTCACCGTGCTGGCCCATGCCAGCATCCGGTGGGCGTCAGGATCGTTGTTCAAGAGCCATTCCTTGATCTGGACGTACAGGTCCACGCTGAGTGCGTCTTGCACGGAGAGTTCTCCTCCAAGAAGTCGGACAGGCGCACTTCGGCGCCTGCGGGGATGCGGAGATACGGGCTGGCGCGCGGTGCACGCGACCGCGTGCAGAGGCGCCAAACGTGCTACGCGGCAGGAAGCAGACGCGGCTGGACGAATCCCATGAGCACGCGAGAGGGCTTCGGCAGGAAGCGGCCGGCGTGGGCGTGCTCGCCGCGCAATCGGTCCGGCTGGGCAGCGTAGGCACGACCACGGGGTGCCGACGGCAGCGGCAGCCGATCAGCGCCGTCATCGGAAAGATCGGTGCGGAAGAAGTTCACGAGGTTCTTCATCGTGGCACCTCTATGCCATTTGGAACGAAGAGCGCAGCAGGTTGCGCAGGCCCTGGACGAAATTCAGGCTCTTTCCTCGGGCTCGTCGGTGCCATTTGCCGCGGTGGAACGTGATCGCTGCCGGCACCGCCGGCGCTGCATCAGCGTACTGGTCGATGACAGGGACCAATCCGACGTTGGCGGCGAGCTCGAGCAGCTCGCGTCCCAGCTCGACATCCGGATGGTTCGCTCGGCCTTTCGCATGGAGAAGTCCCAACGCGGCGACGCAGCGCATGCAGCCTGCATCAGTTCCGTCACGGAAGTGCTTCTCCGCCTTCGCAATTCGAGGACCGTGGGATCTCTCGCCCTCCGTGGGTGTTCGCAGCAGCCACGTTCCCAGGTGAAAGTGAGCGCGACCCGTGCCGCAGCCGCCCTCTTCGAGCGCCACGCTGTACAGGTGCAACGCCACCTGCACGTCCTTTTCGATCCCGAAGCCGCACCGGTAGGCATCTGCTAGGAGAAGCGTTGCGTGCGCGCGCACGTCGACGCGAGGGCTGTTCAAGCGCAGCGCGCGAAGCAGGCTGATGCCCTGAACCCGCGCTGCGGCGCCGGCATCCGGCTCGTGCACCATCAGGGCTGCGGCCAGCACGGTCGCCGTCTCGCTGCCGAGAAGCTGAAGGTCCTGAAGGAGATGGGCAGCCGTGTCGCGTGCCGCTGTCGTACCGAGGGCGTGGATTGCGATGACCGCCGCGATCGCGTCCTCGAAGTCGATGCTGCGGTCGGCGGCTTCAGCGGAGATGACTTTTCGCATCGCCATCAGGTAGCTTTCCGGCACCCCCTCCGCGCCTTCCGCGCGTCCTTGCAGCGCATCACGCCAGGTGTCCAGGTGAGCGCGGAACATCGACGAGCACAGGGAGGCAGCGATGTCGGCGAGATCTGCGGCGGTCAGGCACGTGAAAGCGGAACGGTTCGAGTTCATGGCAGGGGTCCTTGATCAACGGGTGACGAGTTGCTGGAAGAAGTCCAGGGCGCGAGTGCGTTCGAGGGCCTGGCGCCGCTCGAGACAGCCGAGGTAGTGCGCAGCGACCTCGCGGTCAATGGGCGCCGGCGGAGCGGACTGCGAAGGCGGCAACGTGCCCGGCGAGGCCGGACGGAACGCGGGTGTCGATCGGCCGAGGATCAAGGTTTGCATGTGAACTCTCCATCTGAAAAAGTCGCCAGTGCGTCGGCGGGGTTAGGTCTGTCCGAAGCGGAGCAGCGCCTAGCGATGCCGACGGAAACCGATGGCATGGCTAGGCACAGCGCGGTGCGCGTGTTGGGGTGGTGGAACGCAGCGAAGGCGGGCGGGCCGCACGGGCTGCGAGTTGGCGGCTGGTGCGCCGCTGCAGCGGGATGCCCGCTGCGAGAGTTCTTGGAAGGCGTTTCGCCTTCGAGGCGGCCCGAGAAATCAGGTAGCCACGAATGCAGTTTCTTCCTCGGTGGCTCGACGCGTCAACAGATCACGTCCACCCATTCCCAAAAGCGAAAGGCCGCCCCGGAGGGCGGCCTTTCAAGGTTGTTGCGGAGCCGGCGATCATTCCGCAGTGCGGATGATCTCTCCCGGACGAACGGTGGCGACGAAAGCGTCGCGCAGCCGCTGCTTCAGTGCGGTGTCCCCTGCCGAATCGAAGCTCGCGGCGAACGACTCCCAGAAGGCGTCGTCTTGCAGGCAGACGACCTCCATGCGGGGAGCGTTGCGCACGCGCGTGCCGGGCTCGGCGAGCGTCGTTCGCACCACCGCCATGTGCGGCAAATGGCATTCGGACGCGACCACCTCGGTGCAGGTGTTCAGCGCCGTGGCCACCAGGTCCGCGATGCTGTCACCGCGCAGACCGGAGACCAGCGCGTTCCACAGGCGTGCACTGTTCTCCTGCCAGTCGTCGCGGTACTCGTCGTTTTCGTCCGTGTACGAGGACAGCGCATCCACGGGATGGTCCCAGCGGATGCCGCGCCCGATCACGAGGCAGACCGCTTCATGATCGCCGAAGGGCAAGTCCGCGTTGAAGGCCTTGCGCTCCGTGAAGCCGGCCGGCAGGAGCAGCCAGTCGTCTTCCACGATGCAGCGCAGCGGTGTCATCCGCTGGTCGGGATCGTTGATCACGATCTCGGCCTGGCTGGCAAGCTGGATCGTGACCTTCGACATCCAGTCGCCGGCATGGTAGTCCGCCTTGCCAGCACAGCCGCTTGCGTGGACGTCGAACGTGAACCCCTCGCAATCCGGTGTGCACAGGTTGAGCCAGTGACCCTCGGGCAGGTTGTCCGCCAGGGCGAGCACTTCCTCGCGCTGCATCACCTTCAGCAGCAGTGCTGCCGCGCGACTCGCGGACGGTGCGTACGGCGTGTTGCGCCAGATCCGGAACTTGCCTTGCTCCACGTCTTCGCGAGAAAGCAGGTGTGCTTCCGGGTCGCCCTGCGCCGTCGTAGCGAGCGCCGTGCAGCGATCCATCATCCGCTCCGAGCTCTCCAGGATCGCTCCGATGCGGAAGAAGAGGCTCGCCGGGATCCAGGGGACGTCGTTCATCAGGTCCAAGCGCCGGAACACCTTGCATTCCGTCCAGTGGCGGGACGCGAATTCCTTGGGCGTGAGCTTGGCCTTCCGGTCGACAAGGTAGCGCTCGACGAGCTCCGTCAGCGACGTGGAGATGCGCTTGAAGGCGCGCTCCTGATCGTAGAGGTGGGCACGGTCGGGCATCTTCGGGATGAACGATGCGTTGTCGAGGTGCACGATCACGCACGGGGTGCCGTTGCGGACCGCACTGCCGTTGATCGGCAGCCCCTGCAGAAAGTACACGTTGTAGGCGTGCGCGTTCACCATGACGACCTGCCGGTCCGGCGCCCGGTGGATGCCGTACACCGACACGAAGCCGATGTCCGTCTTCTCGCCAGGGATGTTCTCCTGCGCGAAAGGACGCGGCAGGTCCTCGCCATTCAAGCGGACAGGGATGGCGAAGCCTTGGGCGTAGGCGCGCAGCTCTTCGACCATCTCGTAACGGGCCAAGCCGACGATGCCGGCCGAGGGCACTTCATGCTTCGCCGGCAGCAGATTCGGCGCGAGGTTGCGCATCTCGATCCGTGTTCCTTGCACCGGGGCGCTCTCGTCGACGTCGACGGCGATCGCGCGCTTCTCAACGACTGCGTCGATGCTGACGCGAAGTCTGCGGCCGCGGGATCGGAACGTGACTTCCTCGCAGGCAAAGAGCACGCTGAACAGGCCCATCCCGAAGGGGTTCTCGGTGAGCATCGTCTCGTCATCCCAGCCCGACTGGGCCAGCACGACCAGGTTCTGGAAGTCAGCGATGCCCGTGCCGTCGTCGCACACGGTGAGCGTCTTCTGGTCGGGGTCGAAGTCGAAGGTGACGCCGCTCGCACGGGCACGTCTGGCGTTCTGCATCAGCTCGCCGAGGACGGAGAAGCTGCTTGCGAAGAGGTGCTTCAGGGAGCCGAGAAGCTTGGCTTCGCTGATGCCTGCAGTGACGGTCTCCTGGCGAGGCGTGTTGATTGTTTCGCTCATGTGGGATTGCTTTCTGCGGCCGGTAGCCGCGCAGCCCGAACGAAACTTGCCCTGCGGGCAGGTCTGCCCGGGCAGGGTGGATGGTGTGTGTCGCGCTCGACGCGCGCTCTCTGGCGGATGCCAAAGTGCCCGCATGCTCCATCAATGCCAGTGTGACGTCAAACGATGACGTTCGCGCACAGAGCGCCCGCCGTTAAGAAGCAGTTGCCTCCGAAAGGCGCCGTCTGGCGCGCGGGGTGCGTTCCAAAACTGCGGGCGATAGGCGAGCTTCGAAAGTCTCCCGCTCAGGATGCCCTGGCACGGCGTGGAAAAGCATCTCGCGGACGACCGGCACACGATCCGCCTGTGCTTTGCCGGCGGCCGGTGCTGTGACGCTGCCAAGGCCACGCAAGAACTCTCGCAGATCTTCGAGAGTGCCTTTGCGCATGAAGGGCGTCAGGTAATGCCCGATCTCGATCAGCGATCCAGATGCAGTATTGCTCTCCACATCCCTCCAGCGCCAGAGCAGCAGGCAGGCGGCCTGTTGCGAGTAGCCCATCTCCGGGGACGATGGACGCAGGATGTCGCGCCGCACGAACCGGTCCATTGCATCGTAGTTGGGCACGTGCCGGGCACGTTCTCTCGCCCGCGCGATCCGGCCTTTGCGCTCGTGGTCGCTCAGGCCATCCCAGGCCGCTTGCCACGCGGCCATTGCTTCTGAGGTGCCATCGACAACGTCGACGACGACCAGAGGCTCCCGCGGACGCATTGGGTCGAGGAACATGATCCGGAACTCGTCGTCGAACAGCGCCTTGGGCTGATCAAGGTAGCCGCGCCACTTCGCAAGCTTGGCGCGCGCCAACTGTTTTGCCGACTCAAGATCAGGCGCATCGCCGTAAAAAGTCGATCTGTCCCACGCCCCTCCATCTAGCGCACGTACTGTGTAGCCGCCGTTCGAGTTGGAGAGCAGGAAGGGCCGCTGCCACCACTGGTCGATCTGGCGCTTCGAGCGATCCTCGTTCGGCGTGTCGTCGAAGTTCTTCGGCAACGGCGGGTCGATGGGGAACTCGTCGTCAGCTGGAGATGCGCCGCGCAAAGACGTGACTTCGTGCCAGCTGGCATAGCCCTGCTCGCGCGCCAAGCGCTCGAGGGCCTCGCTGTGGGAAATGGATTGGGTACGCGCGAGCACCTTCGCGGCGCGCTTCATCGACGCCACCTTCGTGGCCGTGGGCGGTTTCTTCATCTCGCATTCCTCACACCGGAAGCAGCCCACTTGCTCGGTGCCAGAAATGGAGCCGAAGAATCGCGTCTCCGTCTCGTCGAAACAAGTTCGCCAACGTGGGCCGGCCGGCGCGGGAGGAAGCGCTCGGCGTCGATTCTATTTCACCTGGCAGGAAGAACGCCTTCTGGTGCTACCGGCAGGAGCGGCCTTCGCGGCAAGGTGCAAGGACCGGGTCATCGGCGGGCACGCCGTTGGCGATCGCCATCGCTCCGCCGTCTTCGCGCACGTCGGATCCGAACCGACCTGACCGAAGCCCGAGACGCACCGCGAGGTTGTGGTCTGCTCCCCGCAGAAGGAAGCCTGCGCAGGTGTGTGGCCTCTCGACACCGGACTCATGGCAGGCGAACACATGCGTGCTCAGGTCGTAGGCCGTCTCCGCGCTGTGGCGAAACGCCTCCGCCGGAAAGCTGCCGTCGTTCTCGACGCGCCACGGACATCCCGGACACGGCTTGCGCCGATAGCCGCCCTGCCCGCCCTCGGCTGTGACCACCTGGTGATCAGGGCCCGCGGCGCGGATGCGCGTGACCTTCCTCACCGGCTTTCCGCGAGCCACTGCTGCAGCGTCGGGTGTAAGACGGCTCCGCCGCCCTTGCGCACCATCTGGCTCACCGACGAATTCGGGTTGCCGAGATCGCTGGCCAGTGCTGTGCGCAGCGCCCGGTGCAGGTCCGGCTCCTGCATGAAGACGCGCGGGCCCTGGCTGAACACTGGCCGACCCAGCGACTCGCCGTCCTGAAGGCGATACACCATCCAAATCCAGTGGCCAGCGGGGCTGCCGATGCGGTCCATCACGGCCGACCAGGTGCCGGTGGCGGTGACCGAACAGACAGCCGCCGTCATGGCGAGCCGGACTTTGGGATGGTCCCCGGTGAGCTGCGCCTGACTGCACTCGAGGATGGGTTCTGCGGCGAGCCCGGCAACCTGTGCCGGCGTCATCTTGAGCTTCTGGAGCTCGCGCCGCGCGCGGAGCATTTCGGAGGAGAGGGTCGCGCCACCGGTGATCCACATTGTGGCCGTGTCGAACAGGTAGAGGAACGTGTCCTGCGAGGCGAGCGGAACCTGAACGCCGCCCGGCCCAAGGTGGATTTGCCAGCCCGGGTTCAGCTGGTTGCCGACCTCCTGCCAGAACCGATCCTCGCCTGTCCCCACGGTAGCTCCTGTAGCGAATTGCATTCCCATACAGGAAGAATACCCGGCGACCCGGCTGCCGCAACCCGCCCAACTGGCATGTCGAGCGTCGCTGGCGGCGCCGGGCCCGGTGTGGCTCAGAAGTTGATTTCTGCGCCGTCCACTGGACGGTGAGCCTCCGCCCAGCAGGTGACGCTGACGTTGAGGTTCACGGTTTGCTCGATCACCTTACGCAGCTCGCCGATGCGTTCTGCGAGCGCCGACAGGGTGAGGTCCACGTCACCGAAGCGTACGGCAATCTGCATTGCATCGCCGTCGAGCACCGGCAAGCCATCTGCGCAACTTCCCACCAGCCACGCCTCGGTCGCGCCAGCCGTGCGGAACGCTTCGCCGGCGCCGTCTCCCAGCTGGGTGAGCCAGGTGTGCAGCCGCTTGATTTCGAGCTTGCCGACGTGCGTGGGCGTGGAGACATAGGCGCTGGAGATGCTGGGGCGCTCGTGTCCCATCTGACGCGAGATCTCGAGGTAGGCATTTCGAACGTCTTCGACCCGCGCGTCATAGGCGGCCTTCGGCAAGAGTCCGAGCACCGGTGCCGGCATGCCGGTCAAATCCTTGAACAGGTCCGTGCCGAACTGGTGGCGCAGGCCGTGCGGAGTGATGCCCAGCACGCTTTTGGACGCGCCGTACTTGCGCACGAGATACCGCTGGCGTTCCTTCATTTGCTTGAGCGTCAGGCCCCGGATGGCGAGTCTTCGTTTGGGATGCTTTGCAGCAAGCGCTTTGGCGTTTGCCAGCACGCGGCGTTGCCATTCCGCCTTCTCGGGATCGTCGCTGAACTTGACCTTGCGGCGTTTGCCTCCCTTCGTGCCGCGATGCACCGAGAGGTGGACGTCTGCGTCCGAGTCGGCGGGCTCGATCTGCACCGACTCGTTCACTCGCAGCCCGAACGCGAGCATCATGTCCAGCTGCGCACCGACGACGGGTTCTTCGTCGCGGATGGCGTCAATAAGGGGTTTCGGGTCCACCCCGAGGTCGCGCCAGCCTTTCGGAAGGTCGGGGATGGTTGCCCGGCTCACATTCGCACCGCTGAGCCCGTTTTGGCGAAGGATTTCCGACCAGGCGCGGCCGCTGGGAATCGCTTTCGGCTTCCCGGTCAGTGTGAGGGTTCGCCTCCAGATGCTCACGCGCCATTTGATGGTGTCGACCGTGTCCGGGCGCTTCAACCACAGCCGGATCAGGGCCAGCATGTGCTTCTGCCCGAACTCGGACAGGTTCTGGATGGGCATGCGCGCGCTGTACAACTCCCCGATCGATTGACCGAGTACCTTGCCGTAGTGGGTCAATGTCATTTCGCCGATCGTGCGCTTGTTGCCGGTGCCAGACGGTATCTGGACTTGGCCGAGGAAAGCTGCCACCTGCTTTAGCGGATCGCCAGCATGCTTCTTGCACACCGCATCGAGCGTGCGTTTGAAGATGCCTTCACCAGCCTTCCTCGAAGCGGTCTGTGCTTTCTCGGCTTGGCGTCGGGCGCGTTCGGCGCGGTTCACCTCGCGGGCATTGGGAAGAACGATGTCATCCTCGCTGGTCGGGATGGCGCTGCCTTGCGAGGCGAAGAGGTCCGCAACGTCGGGCGCGACGGTTTTACCGGTGCCTGGATTGGGTTGCGGGTTGGGTACAGATTGCATGAAAGTCCTTTGGTCTCGTTACTGGGATCACGCGCGGTCGCGCGTGCCGATGAGGACGCGGGGGCATCCGCATTGGCATGCGCGAAACGAAGCGGGCTACGGAGCGGACTGGCTAACTGCGGGTACTGCGAAGTCGATGAGGCGCCTGAACGTGAGCAAACTCTCCTGCCACATATGCGGGGGGCGAACACCGCGTGACACTTCCCTTGGCGTGGGAAGCACCCTGGCACGTGAAGTGGCACCAGGGGGGTTGACCGGACAGCGCAAACTGCCGGGGCCTCAAGGGGGGCCATCCCGGGATCGACTGCGTCAGTGCAGCCAATCCAGATATCTCGACCTCACGCCCGGACTTCGCGGGCGCTCCAAGTTCCTACGCGACGGCCGGCGCAGCGTCGACAACTTTGGTCGACTGCCACCGGAAAGGGCGAGGAACGTGGTGAGGTAAGAAGCTTTGCCATGCGTCGAAGACGCGTCCACACGCGGCAGCTCCCCGTAGCGGGAACATCGCCGGTGACAGGCCCGGTCTGGGCCTAGGATGAGTTTGCTGCGGGCGCCTCCTCGGAAAGGAGACACCGCTTCCAGCCCTTTCGGGTCTGGCTTCAAGAACGCACAACGCGTTCAGGGCTGCCTGTACAGGCGGGTTGCCGCAATGCTGCGGGGTTGGAAGGCATTTTGCCTTCGAGCTTCCCGGAGGAAGAACACGGTGCGAATTCTGTTGCGGTGTCGCCGTCCAGGCAAACGATCACGTCCACCTGTGAGCAACTCGTCATCCGCAGCACCTTGATCCCCAGTTCCCCACGCGCCCGTGAGTAGGGCGGCAGGGTGTGACGATATAGCTGCAACCCGCGTCGTTGCTGGTTCTTGGCTTCACTCAGTATGGGATGAGAAACCGGAATTTGGCCTATCCACAGCACCACGTATGGACCCCTGGAGATCAGGGAAAAGCAGGTGCGCGCATCGTAGTGGAGAACGCGCGAAGACGCAGCAGACCAGGTTCGCCCCAGCCCTTTCTAATCGCGAGGCGTGATGCCCAGCAGTCCTTTGCGACGCAGCTGGTGCCGCACACGCGGCCGCGAACTTGAAGCTTGCAATGGGCCCTATGCGGACTCACGATGTGCTCGCACCGCGTTTGTAGAGCCTGCATTGGGCCCTATGCGGACTCTGATTTGCAGGCAAGTGGACGCCATCGTTTGCCGTCGCAGCTGTCGATCCACAGAATTCGCGACGCACGAGTTTGTGCTGTCTACACGGAGAGTTCATGAAACGAGATTCGACAAGCGCCGAAGTCGACGTCCGCGCGATCGACGTCGGCTACTTCAACACCAAGTACACGCTCGGCGAGCGCACTGGCAACGAGATCAAGGCGGCCATGTTCCAGTCCTTGGCGCCGCGTCAGGAAACTAGCCGCGGCGTCGAAAACGAAACGAAGACGACGGCCGACGGATGCTGGGTGTCAATCGCAGGCGTGAACTACTTCGTCGGCCGCGGGGCCGGCGTCTACGTGTCGCCCGACGAGCCGCGAGCCTTCGGCGAGGACTACTGCACGACGGACAAGTATCTGGCGATGGCGCGGGGCGCCCTCCACTACATGGCCATCGACGAAAAGGCGGACGAGCTGGCCATCAACCTGCTCGTCGTGGGGCTGCCTTGCAACACCTACGCGAAGTTTCACGAGCGCCTGGCGCAGCGCATGCGCGGCGAACACCTGATCGGCCGCAACGGGCAAATCGAGCGGCGAATCACCGTCGAGAGCGTCCGCGTGGTGCCGCAACCGCAGGGTGCGGTGGTTCATTGGGGCTCATCGACGGACTTGGCCAACGCGATGTCCCTCGTACTCGACGCTGGCGGTGGGACGTTCGACTGGTTCGTCACGAAAGGCCGACAGGCGCTGTGGCAGCGAGCTGGGGCTTATCCGAAGGGCATGCTCGCGTGCGCGAGCGCTGTAATCAAGCTGATCGAGCCGGAGTGGCTGAACGACCACTCCGTGGTCGAACGGGTGGATGCGGCAATCCGCGCCAATGCCGAGTCCTTCAAAGTTGGCCAGAAGACCTTCATGCTCGCGAACTATCGGAAGACCATCGACGCGGTGCTGCATGAGTGCATCGCGAAAATGATCTCTGTCGCCGGGCGGATCGACACCATGGACCAAATCCTGGTGACCGGTGGAGGCGCGAACGTATTCGGGGAGTTTCTTCGGAAGCAGAACCCGTCGATCGCTGCCGGCGTGAAGATCGACAAGGATCCGATCTACTCCAACGTTCGCGGCTTTCAGGTGATCGGCGAGATCATGCACCGGCAAGGCGCCGCCTGAGGAGCGACACAGTGGTCAAACGTCGTCGCGCCTTGCCGTTGAAACGAGTGCAGCACCGCATCACGATCGATGAAGGCATGGAGCCCGCCTGGAGCTGGCTGCAGTCGCTGCCAGAGGGCGCCCGGGCCAGGGAGCTCGCGGTGGCCGCCCGCATTGGCGCGACCTTTCTCACGGGACAGGCAGTTCATGCCGGCGTGCCGTCGACTGTTGCGCCAGCGGTTCCACGCGCCGAGGTAGTTCCGGAGCCAGTCGTCGAGTCGACTGCATGGCAAGCTGGTGACTTCGCGGTGCCCGAAGGGCTCGGCTCCGGGTTGCATTGAAAAAGGCATGCGAGGTCTCCTGACAGGTCTTGACGGGAGGGAGAGACGTGAGAAGCTTGAGACACTAGACACGGGGAGAAATCCATGCCGCACATCGTTGAACTCGACCTGACGCCCGCAGAAATGTTCCGCCAGCATCCGGCGACCGAGCGCGAGCCGCATTGGCTGCTGAAGGCGGTCTACGGCCGCGACCTCCTGAAGGAGCAGTTGCGCAGGAGCGAACCGAACCTGCAAGTTCCGGTCTGGCGTGACGCTCCCGAACTGGACGCGATGCTGGAGCAGATGGTTGACCGCCTCGGCCTGCGTGAGTGGACGCGTCCCACGACCTTGCGGGAGCGCGCCCGCTATCTCGGTCTGGTTCTGGCGATGACTCGGGCAGTCCAAAAGGGTGCTGCGTTACCGGATTGGCGCGCGGGCGCCAACACGTAATCGGCTCCTTCCTCTCTCCACGGGGGGCCGTAACAACCACCGCGCCAAATTCCCTTCGACAACAGTCGCACTGAGGTGTGTTGGCGCCCGACGCGGCTGCGGTCGAGTGCCGACACTCAGTTGGTGATCTTGCAGGGAGCCAAGGTTGTGTCCCATGACGTGGTGTAAGTTCACAGCCCGGACAGAGCTGAGATGCACGTCACTCAGCGAGCCACAGCGGGCAGCCGAGTGGGCGCAGTATCGCTCAGGGTTTGCAGGCCCTCAAGTTGCATGTAGCGGCGGTTCAAACTCCACTCGTCGTTTTGCTCGAGCATCATCGCGCCCACGAGCCGCACGATCGATGCGTCATTGGGGAAGATGCCCACGACGTTGGTGCGCCGCTTGATCTCGGCGTTCAAGCGCTCCAGCGGATTGGTGCTGTAGATCTGCGCCCAATGCGCCCGGGGGAATGTCATGAAGGCGAGCACGTCGTTCTCCGCCTCGTCCATCAGCGCTCCCAGCTTGGGGAACTTGCCGCGCAGTTGATCGGCCACCGATCGCCACTGCGCTCGCGCCGCATCGGCGGAGTCTTGAACGAACACCGTTCCGATGGCGGCCGACACCATGCGCCGCTGCGTCTTGCCCGCGTGCGCCAGTGCGTTGCGCATGAAGTGCACCCGGCAGCGTTGCCAGGTGGCCTTCAGCACCTTCGAGGCGGCCGCCTTGATGCCCTCGTGGCTGTCGCTGATCACCAGCTTCACCCCGCGCAGGCCCCGGCGGTTGAGGCTTCGCAGGAACTCGGTCCAGAACGGCTCGGCTTCGCTGGCTCCGACCTTCAGCCCGAGCACCTCGCGCTGGCCTTCGATGTTCACTCCCACAGCCACTATTACGGCCACGCTCACGATGCGCCCGGCCTCGCGCGTCTTCACGTAGGTCGCGTCGATCCACAGGTACGGCCAGTCGCCCTCGATCGGGCGGTTCAGGAACGCGCCCACGCGCTCGTCCAGTTCGCCGCACAGGCGACTCACCTGGCTCTTGGAGACCCCACTCATCCCCAGCGCCTTGACCAGATCGTCCACCGAGCGGGTGGAGATGCCTTGCACGTAGGCTTCCTGGATCACCGCGGTGAGGGCTTTCTCCGCCGTGCGCCGCGGCTCCAGGAATTCGGGGAAGTAGCTGCCCTGGCGCAGCTTGGGGATCTTCAGCTCCACGCTGCCGGCGCGCGTGTCCCAGGTGCGCTCGCGGTAGCCGTTGCGGCTGTTCAGCCTCTCGGGGTTCTTCTCGTCGTAGCTGGCGCCGCAGCGCCCCTCGACGTCGAGCTCCATCAGCCGCTGGGCCATGAACTGCACCATCTGGCGCAGCACGTCGATGTCGGCTCCCTTCTCGGCCAGTTCGGTCAATGCGATAGTAGCGGTGGTCATCGTGGTTTCCTTTGCAAGGATCAAGGTTGGTATTCGCACCTCAACCCTATCCGGAATCACGATGGCCACCCCCGTTCAAGGAATGACCTCTGCTCTCCAGGCGCTTCGGGCTACGCCCTTCGCGCCTTGAAAACATTAAAAACTTACACCACTCCCGGGGACATCAACGTCGCCGATTCAGAAACTGCGGAGGGTCAGAAGCCATCGGTGACATTCGAGTGGTCAACCGCTCTGATGCTTGTCGAACCGGCGTGCGACAACAAGACTCACAGTTTCTGGCCCTACAAGTAAAAGGTCAGAGGGTTCTGCGCGGCCTGATCTACGTGCGGCGCCCGCGCGTGCGAGCGACGGGGTGATCCGGATTTCTCGGCCGACCACCCACCTGTAGGCCGCAGAGGATGATTTGGTACTGCCGTGCGCGGTCTTTGGGAACGCCGCGTTCTCTCGCTACTTCAAAGATCTTTGGCATGGTGGCGGGGTCGCCGGGGATGTAGGTGCCACCCTCTGCAGGTGTCGCGAAAATCGCACTCAGCTCGCTGAGTTCGCGCATCTGCGGAGTGGAGTGGCGGCACCGCCAAGCAGGCGGTCCGGCGGTCTCGCCGTCTGCCGCCTCCCGATCAGGTGTAGCCGCAAGGCGAGGCCGTCCCTTGATGTAGGGGATGAATCTCAACATTAGCACTTGGCTGTCGGACGCGTCGTGAGCGCGGTTGACGACTTCCAGCCGTTGCTCCTCGATGTCTAGCCGTAGCTGATCGAGTTGCTCGCCGAATCGAGTGACCACGTGCCCACCATCGCCTGCCACCTGAGCGCGCAATCGATTGAAGTAGCCGCCCTGCTCCCGCAGGGTAAGCAATGGGATGGACGCCCCCACCCGATAGCGGCATCGCGATGTGCCAGAGTGGAGGTGTCAGCAACCACTCGATCCGGAAGGAGCGTCCACCATGCAGATTACGACAGTTGGCCTCGATCTGGCCAAGAACGTCTTCCAGGTTCACGGCGTGAACCGACACGGCAAGGTCGAACTGCGTAAGCAGCTCAAGCGCGACCAGGTCGCCGAGTTCTTCGCCAATTTGCCCGCCTGCTTGATCGGCATGGAGGCGTGTTCCGGCGCGCATCACTGGGCGCGAAAGCTGCAGGCGTTGGGGCACACCGTTCGGCTGATGGCACCGCAGTTCGTCAAGCCCTACGTGAAGAGCAACAAGAACGATGCGGCTGACGCCGAGGCAATCTGCGAGGCCGTTGCTCGACCCTCGATGCGCTTCGTGCCGATCAAGAACATCGAACAGCAGGCGGTCCTGTCGCTGCACCGTGTGCGCCAGGGCTTCGTCAAGGGCAGAACCGCTCAGGCGAACCAGATCCGCGGTCTGCTCGGTGAGTATGGGCTCATCGTGCCTCAGGGCATTGCGTATATCGCCCAGCGCGTACCAGACCTCATCGGGGTAGTCGTACTTTTCGTGCAGATTGGTGCGCATTCGCCTGAACCCCAGCATCCATGCGGCTTTCCGTGCGATGCCTCCGCTCCCAAAGGCCGGAGCCACTGAGCCAGCGGCGACCGCAGGCGTACATTGGCTGCCGACCCGTTTTTGCCCGATGCCATGCCCGCGTTCGCCCTTCGTTTCGTCGGTCAGGAGGCCCTGCCGCCTCGCCTGAGCGATTTCGACCTGGAGCAGTTCTTCACGCTGCTCTCGGATGACGTTGTGGCCATCCGGGCGCAGTTCCGCAGCGACCATCGCCTGCCGGCGGCGCTGATGCTGCTGTTCATGCGCGTGGCCGGCCGACCGCTGGACGGCTTCAACGTACTGCCTCGCACGCTCCTGCGCAAGACTGCCGAGGCCCTGGCGGTCTCTCAGCCGTCCATCGCCAGCCTGCGTTCGATCTACAAGCGCCGGCAGACGCTTTCGAAGCACCAGCTCTGGGCCAAGACTTACCTCGGCCTGCGCGAACTTGAGTCCGACGACGATGCCGCGCTGACAGCCACGCTGTTGGCTCAGGCCGCCGACGCCTCCCACTCCGATGACCTCGTTCAATCGGCCTGCCAGTGGTTGTTCACGCGTCGCATCCTGATCCCCGGCGCACGCCGCCTGCAGGACTGGGCCAGAGGAGCCTTCGCAGCGGTTGAGGCCCAGATCCTCAGAGACGTGAACGCTGCCGTGCCGCCTGGCGCCGCCAGCAAGGTGATCGACTCTGCCTACAGCGCCCGACCGAACGGCGACGGCACGCACCTGGAGTGGCTGAAGACGCCGCCGAAGCGCCACGGCCCCAGCACGCTTGCCGAGACCCTCGAGAAGGTCCGCTACCTGAAAGCGCTCGGCGTCCACGACTGGAATCTGAGTGCCGTATCGCTGGCCAAGCAGCAGGCCTACGCCCGACAAGTCCAGGCCCGGCGCCCCGTGAAGACGCGGGACATCAAGCCGTCGCGCCAGCTGATCGAGCTGGTCTGCTTCCTGCGGGTGACCCTGCTCGAACTCACCGACGTGGCGCTGCTGCAGTCCAGCCGACGCAGCCAGCAACTGTTCCGCGAGGCAGCGGATAAGGCCCAGTCGAACCGTGCTCGTAGCACGACGAGCCTCGTGCAGCAAGCTGCCAAGGCGCGAGCCGTTCTCCACGACGAATCCAAGACCTGGCAATCCCGCGTCATCGAGGCCAGGGAACTCCTCGCTGAACTGGCCGAGACCGCAGGCGGCAGCTTCGTATCGCAGGTGCGCAAGGCTCTGACCGAAGACGGCCAGCGCGTGCACGCCTGCCTGGCGGCACTGAAGGATCTGGAGTTCGGTGGGCGGGAGGGGGATCCGGGATTCGAGCAGTGGAAGGCGTGGGCAGAACTGCAGCGCGTTGGGGCGACCGAGATGAAGGAAGACGTCGCGCTCCCAGATGTGGGCGCAGCCTGGCATGGGCTGGTGCGGGACCTCGACCCCCGCTCGGGGTACCGGGCATACGAGGCCTGCACGATGATGTCGCTGCGCAAGAGCCTGCGTCGCGGCAGCGTCTGGCTGGACCACTCGTTGAGCTTCCGCGAGCGAGACCAGATGCTCATCCCGCCGGCGCAATGGGCTGTGCAGCGCGACGAACAGGTCGAGCTGCTCGGGATGCCCACGTCGGCGGCCGAGTTCCTGGAGCCCTTGCTGGCCAACCTCGTGGCCGGCATGTCCGCCGTGGCCGAGGCGCAGCGACGCGGCAAGATCGAGATCCGTGCCGACGGCATGCTGCACCTGCCGGCGATGACGTCACTGGCCGATCAATCCGAGCCGGTCCGCACCCTCGAGACCATCTACAAGTTCATCGGCAGCGTGCAGTTCCCGGACCTGTTGCTGGAGGTGGATGCCGCCACCGGGTACAGCGAAGCGCTGCTGGGCCACCGCGCGCAGTCCCCGGGCGAGCTCGTGGCTCTGTACGGCGCCCTGCTGGCTCATGGCACCGATGCCGACGCCAGGGGCGTCGCCTCGATGATCCCCGGGCTCGAGCCAGCGCAGGTCACGGTGGCCATGCGTGCGCTGGAGGGCGGCGGACGGCTGCGACGCGCCAACGAGCGCGTGGCCGAGTTCCAGAGCAGGATCCCGATCGCGGCTCTCTGGGGCGACGGTGACAAGGCCTCGGCCGACATGATGTCGCTGGACGCCTCCCGCCACCTGTGGAACGCCCGTGTCGATCCACGCAGGCGCACCTATGCCGCCGGCCTGTACACCCACGTGCGTGACCGATGGGGCATCGTGTACGACCAACCGATCGTGCTGAACGAGCGGCAGGCCGGTGTCGCCATCGAAGGCATCGAGCAGCACAACAGCGCGGCGGATCGGATCCGGATCTCCTTGCTCGCGGTCGACACCCATGGCTACACGAACCCCGCGATGGCCATCGCCAAGCTGCTTGGCTTCGATCTGTGTCCACGGCTGCGGGACCTGGCCGAGAGAAGGCTCTACCTGCCGCGAGGCTTCACCGTTCCCGAGGGCCTGGAGGCCGTCACCATAAGGCGGGTTTCCATGGCCGCCATCGAGCGCGGTTGGGACGAACTGCTGCGCCTGGCGGCGTCGATCCGGTCCGGCCGTGTCTCCGCGACGCTGGCGTTGCAGCGTTTCGGGTCGGCAGCCCAGGGTGATCCGCTGCACCGGGCCGCAGAGCACCTGGGCAGGTTGCTGCGCACCGTGTTTCTGTGCGACTACATCGCCATCGAGGACTTCCGGCGCGAGATCCACACCCTGCTGAACCGCGGCGAGTCGGTGCATCAGCTTCAGCGCGCGGTGTACTCCGGCAAGGTGGCGCCCGAGCGCGGCCGGCGGCGCGACGAGATGAAGGCGATTTCTGGCTCGCACGCACTGCTGACGAACATCGTGCTGGCCTGGAACACTGCTCGGATGCACGAGGTGGTCGAGCGGCTCAGGCGGGACAAGATCGAGGTGGAAGACGACTGGCTTCGCCGCATCGGACCAGCGCACTTCTCGCACATCAACTTCCGCGGCACGATGAGGTTCGGGGTCGAGAAGTTCGCTGCCGCGCTGATCGAGCGTGCGTCGAGCCAGGCATCTCGGGCGGCATCGTGACCGGCGTCTGCAATCGCTGAGCTGTGAGGGTGCAGGCTGGCAGTACGTGTTGACAACCGTTGTCAAACAACCCAAGATTGCGACATGAGCCGCCAGACCATGAGTTTCGCCTTGCCCGAGTCGATGCGTGAGTACATCGACAACCGGGTCGCCGCCGGCAACTACGGCAACACCAGCGAGTACATCCGCGACCTGGTCCGGCGCGACCAGGAAGAACAGGCCAAGCAGCGGCTGCGCAACCTCATCGAAGAAGGGCTGGCGTCCGGGCCCGGTCGGCGTCGCACCAAGGCCGACGAGAAGGAACTGCTGGCGATCGCTCGCGGCGAGATCGATTGAAGCCGGCGGTTCTGCGCCCGCAGGCGCTGCGCGACCAGCAGGGCGAGGTCCGGTACTACCGAAAGGAAGGCGGCACCCGCCTGGCGATGAAGGTGGCTAAGGCCACGAACCAGGCGCTCGATCAGGTTGAACTCGAACCGCGCATGGGCTCGCCGAGGCTGGGGAACTTGCTTGAAATACCAGGGCTGAGGACGTGGCGGGTGGGCAAGTTTCCGCTGGTGTGGTGCTACTTCGAGCGAGGGAACCATCTGGACGTGGTGCGGCTGCTCGGTGAGCGCCAGGACATCGTCGCGATCCTGGGCGGCGAGTTCGGCTCGAACTGACGCCGCCGCTTGCTTCGATTCGACACGGGGCCGTGGTCAACGACCGGTCTACGGCAAGCAGATCGCCGGGACGGTCGACTCGAATCGACCCAATGCCGACAATCGTCATCGGGCAAAGCGGACCTTCGCACCTCCCTACCGGGATTGCTCGTTGCCGTATGTCTTGACGAGGTAATCGACGATGAGCGGGATGTCGTCGTCGGCAATCGGCGCCTTGAACACCACCTTCATGCGCTTGGCCATCGCATCCCAGTAGGCGCGCGGTGCGGTGGGCGGCTGGTACTGCATGTACTCGGCCGAATGGCAGGCAGCGCAAATGGCCTGGGCCTTGGCGTAGCCCGGCAGCGCGCTGGGCTTGAGCACCACGCCATCGGCCGGCAGTTCAATGCGTTTCGGTGCGGCCAGCGCCGCGGGGCTGGCGACCAGGGTGGCGACAGCGAAGGCGAGAGCGGCCAGCGCGGGCACGAAATTGTTGCGTTTCATGCTCGGACCCTTCAGATGGCGGTGACTTTGACGGACTCGACGACGTTGCGCATGTAGCCCGCAGGCTGCCACAGCGCCTCCATCGGCTGGCTCTGGCCAGATCGGTTCCAGGCCCGCACGCGCAGGTCGTGGCTGCCCTTCTCCGGAGTGAAGCCGAAGGTGAATTCGCGGAACGAGTAGCGGCCCAGGTCGGCGCCCAGCATGGCGCCGCGCCAGCTCTGGCCGCCGTCGGTGGAATACGCCACCTCTCGCACGCCCTGGCCGCCGTCGAAGGCGATGCCGCGCACCACGGTCTGCTGGCCGGCGCGCAGCCGCCCACCGTCGGCCACCGAGGTGATGAACGAGCGCACGTTGAAGCGGCCGATGGGCCGCGTGGCCGACGGGGTGGTTCCGGGCTCGACGCAGGCGCAATCGTTGTCGGGCACGCGGTAGGCGGGCTTCATCCAGAAGCCTTCGAAGGGCTGCTCGACGACTTCGATCTCCGACAGGTGCTTGACCCAGTAGGTGCCGTAGTAGCCCGGCACGATCAGCTTCACCGGGTAGCCGTTGAGCATCGGAATGTCGGCGCCGTTCATCTGGTAAGCCAGCATCACCTCGCCGTCCATGGCGTGGTTCATCTGCAGCGCCTTGACGAAATCGCCACCGCCGAAGAGGGCGATGTCCAGGCCGTTGAAGGTCACCTCGCGCGCGGAGTTCTTCGGCTCGGCACGCGCCAGCACGTCCTTCAGCGGCACGCCGAGCCAACGCGCATTGCCCATCGCCCCGTTGGCCAACTGGCCCCCGGTGACGCGCGGGTTGAAGAAGCCGCGGCTGTTGCCCGAGCACTGGTTGACGGCCACCACCTCGACCGGCTTGAAGTCGGACTTCAGCGCCGCCATCGTCAGCGCGTAGGGCTTGCCGACGCCGCTGCCGCCGATCTTGATGACGTGCTGGTCGGCGTCGATTTCGCCGGGCAGACCAGCGTTGTGGTAACGCACAAAGAAGGCATCGTTGGGCGTGATCACACCTTCGTTGAAGACCTCGAACGGCGTTTCCAGTTGCGGCGGGCGCGAGGTCAGCACGATCAGCGGGCGCTTCTCGGGGTAGGCCACCAGCTTGCGCTGGCCGTTGACAAACGGCAGCTCGGTCGTGCCTTGCGCCCAGGCGCCCCGGCTCAGCGTGCCCAGGCCGGCGGTGGCCAACGCGCCGGCGCCGCCGGCCAGCAACCTGCGGCGCAGGCGGTTCATCGAGAGCTTGTCGTTCATCGTGTCTCCTCGGGGTGATGGGTTCAGCCGGGGGCGCTGCGTGGCGTTTCCCGGGGGGGATTGGGGGTGCGCTGGGGCGTCAGCTGGGAAGTAACGTGGGGCACAGCGGCGGTCGCACCGAAGCTGGCCCGGGCCACGGCCAGCGCCCGCTTCTGCTGCGACACCAGCACCAGGGGCTTGCCGTCGCGCGAGGTGACGACCTGCCAGTAGACGTTGCCCCACCAGCCGCTGCCTTCCTGCATCGCCATCGGCGCGTCGAAGGCGAACACGGTGACCATGCCGCCCTTCTCGAAGAAGGTGGTGAGGTGGTAGACGAGGTGGCCGTCGATGTCGCAGGGCCGCATCAGCTGCGGGAAGCCAGGCACGGCCTTTTGCGACGCCAGGCCCAGGTGCTGCAACAGCGGCGCAGCGTCCATGAAGCTGCCGCGCAGCGTGCGCTCGTTGTATTCGTGTTCGATGGCGCCGCGCACCAGCGCGGGCGGGCGCATGGCCAACACCGCGCCGCTGCCGCTGCCGGCCAGCAGCAGGCCCAGCACGGCGCGCTGGAAGGCCCGCCGCGCCAGCAGCGGCTGCGGCCGGCGGTAGAGCTGGGGTGGAGCGTCGGTGGCCTCGAAGGCCAGCGCCAGTTCGGCCCGTGCGCGCAGATCGAAGGCGCTGTCTTCGGGTTCGCCAAAGGGGGCTGCGGGCTTCATGGCCGGGCCTTGCGCAGCGGCGTCACGCGGGCGCCTGTGGCGACATCGGACGCTTGGGTGGTGGCCTGCAAGGGCACGCCCATCGCCAGCTTCAGCGCGTCGCGCGCACGAGCCAGGCGCGACAGCACCGTGCCGGGCGCGATCTCCAGCGCTTCGGCCATTTGCGCGGTGGGCATGTCGTCGAAATAGAACAGCACCAGCACCTCGCGGTGGATGGGCGCCAGCCTTGCGAGTGCTTTGACCACATCCAGCTTGTCGTCCAGCCCTGCGTCGGGCGCAACCTGATCGGGCAGCTCTTCGTCGTCCAGTGACTGCATGCTCGGTGCAGCCTGGCGAAAGACGGCGCGACGCATGATCTGGAACAGCCAGGCTCGTGCCAAGGCCGCATCGCGCAACTGTTCTCGGTGCTTCCAGGCATTGGCGAAGCAGTCCTGCACCACGTCTTCGGCGATGGCCCGCGAGCCCGTCAGCGCCCAGGCGCTGCGCAGCAGGAACCTGTAGTGCTCACGCACCCATTGGTTGTAGCGGGACTCGGCAGACTGGAAGAGCATGGTGATCAAGAGCGGCCAGCGCTGGGGTTCATTCCACGGCCATCGTCGGTGCTTACCCTGAGCCCGGCAATCAAGGCCCCCGCGTGCCACCCAGTGAGGGGAATTCGGCCGCCGAGCCCGCGCCCGATTGCTTGCGCAAGGCCGCCAGCCGCCGCGTCATGCTCTCGATCTCGATGGTCTGGCCGGCGATGATCTCTTCGGCCAGTTGCCGCGTGGCGGGGTCGCGGCCGTGCTGCAGCACCAGCCGCGCCATGTCGATGGCGCCGGCGTGGTGCGGAATCATCATCGCCAGGAAGTCGATGTCGGCCTGGCCCACATAGCCCGGGCCGTGCATGTCTTGCATCATGCGCATCATCGATGCATCCATCTCGCGCTCGAAGGCGCTGCCGTCCCCGGCGTTCATGCCCTTCATGCCCTTCATGCCCTTCATGCGGTTTGCCCCTTCGCCCCGACGCGCACGTAGACGAGGTTGATGCTCTTCTTGTTGCGCAATGCGCCCGAAGGCAGCGCCAGGTTGCCCAGCGGAATCTGCGCGATGAAGACCGGCTTGAGCGGTTCGCTGACGTCGAAGGCGCTGCACACCGTCTGGCCGGCGTTGGGCGTGCCCGGCAGTTCGTCCTGTTCGTGTGCCACGTAGAGCAGCGTGTTCTCGGGGTTGGTCCACAGCCCGTGCGACTCGCGGCCGTGGCTGAAGAAGGTGCCCACCACCTTGCGCTGGCCGGCCGGCGCGCTGCGGTCGATGATGGCGATGGGGCTGGACGCCACGCCGCCAGGCCCGCCATCGTCGATGCGCGCCAGGCTGGCGTAGACCACGCTGCCGCGCGCGTTGCTGACGAACTCGACGTGGTTGGGCCGCGCGCCCATGCCCAGCGGCACGCTGTCGATGAGGTCGAAGCCGCCCTGCGTCGAGCGGCACGACACCGCATCGGCCAGCTTGTGCGAGAACCACACCTCGGCGCCGTCGGGCGTGGTCTTCATGAAGGGCGTGAAGCCAGGCTTGTCCTGCGCGCTGATGTCCAGGGTCGTCACGCGCTGCGGCTGGCTGTGGCCGTCGGCGCCCGGGTTGACGCGGAACACGTCGGCCTGCGACACCTTCTGGCTGGCCACGAAGGCCAGCGTGCCTTCGCGGTTGAACCACACCTGCGCCGGGCCGTTCAGCGTCGGCAGGAACTGGCGCACGGCCGTCGAGCCCGGGCTGTCGGCGCCCTTCAACTGGCGCACCGCGCGGTCGACGTCGAGGATGGCGATGCGGTCTTCACCGCGCAGCGTCACCCACAGCTCCTTGCCATTGCGCGTGAAGGTGGGCTCGTGCGGTTCGCGGCCCAGCAGCAGGCCGCTGCTCAGCCGCTCGGGGTTGGTGGTCGGGCCGGCTGCCGGGTTGGGCGTGTTGCCGATGACGCGGCGCTGCTCGGCGTCGATCAGGTAGATGTTGCTCGAGCCGCGCCCGCTGGTGGCCAGCAGCCGGCCGTCGGGCGAGGGCACGGCGCCGTGGGCGTCGATGCAGCCGTGGTACAGCGGCTTGTGGATCATCGCCGCGTGCGTCGGCGCCACGCCGGCGGTGACGTAGCGGAAGGGCGGCCGCGGGTCTTCGTCGAAGCCGGTCAGGTTGATCGTGCTCTCGACGGTGTTCGTCTTGGGATCGATCACCACCAGGGTGTTGGAGTCTTCGTTGGTGATGAAGACGCGGTCGCGCGGGTCGATGCCGGGGCCTGCTCCAGTACCTGATCCGATGCCGGGTGCGGCTGGCACCTGTGCTTGCACTGCGGGAAGCGCGCTGGCTGCAGCGGCGGCCAGCGAGTATTTGAGGATGTCGCGACGTTGTGTGCTCATGGGTGCTTTCTGTGTTCAGTGCAAAGGTGGACGGCGGCGTGTGACGCGTGACGTCGCACCCAACGACGGGCGGTGTCGGTGCGTCAGGCGCTCGCAGCCAAGAGCGCGCCGCAGGGCGTTTCATTCCATGGCGGTGCAAACCACCTGCGCCGCGGGACTTGCTGTCGCCTTTAGCGCGGGGCACCCAGCTGCTGGTAGACCTCGGTCGACACCCGCGCCAGCACGCTGCGGTCGGCATCGGACGACAGCGCGTAGCCGAAGGGTCCGTCGACCCAATAGAACACGTTGACGGCGCCTTCCTGCGCAAAGCGGAAGGCGGTGTCGGCATTCTTCGCGCCCGGCTTCGCAGCGCCGCCCGGCCCTGCGGCGCTTCCCAGGTCAGCGACATCGTTGGACACGTACAGCGTCAGCTTGCTGCCGAGTTCATTGCGGTACATGAATTGCGCCACCGGCCCCTGCCCGCCGGGCAGCAGGCGCCCGCCTTCCAGCGTGTAGCCCTGGCTCTGCAGGTGCGGCGGCTTCATGGGCGCCCCCATGCGCTTGGACAGCCAGGCCACGAGTTGGTCTTCGTGCGCCGCGTCCACTTCCACGGGCCGCCGCACATCGGGGCTGTAGACGGCGTGCGCGACGGCGGCACGCTGCGCAAAGCCGCCGGCAGACACCAAGGTCAAACCACCCGGGGCCTGTTGCACGGCCGCCGTGCGGGCCGCATCGGCACCGCCCACACCGGCACCGGCGCCAGGCCCGACACCACGCAGCCCCCAACCGGTGGCGCCGCTGATCACGGCGATGGCGAGCCCGGCAGCCAGGCGCTGCAGGTACCAGGGCGTCGGCGACACGGCGCGTGGGCCCGCCGACTTGAGCAGGCGCTGAGGCGGTTGCTCGTCCAGCACCGGGTCGAACAGTGCGTGCAGTTCTCGCTTCTGCGCGCGGTAGGCCTCGACGCGCTGCGCGTCGTCGGGACGCGCGGCCAGGAAAGCAGCGATCGCGGTCTGGCGCTCTGCGGGCAGTTGGCCATCGACGAACGCATGCAAGTCGGCGTCGGTGACCGGGGGGGTGGGCGGTGGGGGGCGATCGGTGCTCATGGGGTGCTTCGTTGTGCTGTCATTTGACGACCTTCAGCCGCACGGGCTCGGCGCGGCCTTCCATCAGGCCGCGAAGGCGTTCACGGCCGCGCGACAAGCGCGACATCACCGTGCCGATAGGAATGCCCAGGGCCTGCGCCACGTCGGCGTAGGCCATGTCTTCCAGCGCCACCAGCAGCAGCACTTCCTTCTGCTCGACGGGCAGCAGGTCCAGCGCGGCCTGCAGGTCCAGCACCGCCAGCCTGTCACCTTGCGTCGGCGCCACCGGCACCTCGGGGGTGTCGTCGTCCATGGTCACGGTGTGCAGCCTGGGCCGGCGCACGCCATCGGCGTGCAGGTTGTGCATGATGCTGAAGAGCCAGGCGCGCATATCGGCCACGCCGCCCCACAGGCCCGACTTGGCCCAGGCCCGCTCCAGCGTGTCCTGCACCAGGTCGTCGGCATCTTCATGGTTGTTCACCAGCGCCCGGGAATAGCGGCGCAGGCGCGGCACCCAGCTCAGCAGGTTGGAGTCGTCTTGCATCGGCGGCTCGCGGCGTGCGGGGCTGGGTGTGGATCGTCGACAGAGGTCATTCCTTGATGATGTGCCAGACGTCTTTGAAGTTGTCGCCAGCGCGGTCGCCGGGCTTCTGGTCGGCCTGGTAGGTGTAGACCGGCTTGCCCTTGTAGGCCCACTGGCGCGAGCCGTCGTCGCGAACGACGATCGTGTACGAACCGGCGGGCTGGTCGCTGGCGGCGGCCATCGCGGGCGGCCACAGCGTCGCGCAGGGGCCGTTGCAGGCGCTCTTGCCACTGCTGGCCATGTCCTTATCGAAGGTGTAGAGCGTCATGCCCTTGGCGTCGACGAGCACGCCGTTGGCGAGCTTGGCCGGCACGTCGGCCGCCATGGCGCTCGTCGGCGGCGCCGCGAAGGAAGCCGTGGCGATGAGCATCGCGGCCAAGGTGGGGAGATGTTTCATGGGGGCGTCCTGGGTAGAGTGCTGATGGGCTGAGCGGGTGGCTCAGTAAGCCGCAGCCACTGCCAGCTTGGGGTCGATCTGCCAGGTTTCGCTGACGATCTTGCCTTCGCGGTAGGTCAGCACGTAACGCACCTTGATGGGCATCTTGCCTTCGAAGACGACGTTGGCCGAGACGGTGGCGCCCTTGGGGTTGGCCGACTCTTCGATTGAGCCGATGGTGAGTTTCAGCGGGCCGACGGCCTTGCCGAACTTTTCCCAGGTGCCGCGGATGGCGTCGGTGGTGGCGTAGGTGCCGTCCAGCGGGCCGCCGACCCAGTTCAGCTGGGCCTGGTCGGCGTAGCCGCGCATCACGATCTGCGTGTCGCCCGAAGCGATGGCCTGGAAGTGCGTGCGGGCGTCGTCGGAAGGGGCGGCGAAGGCGCTGCCGGCGGCAAGGGTCAGGGCGGTAGCGGCGAAGGTGAAAGTGCGGGCGAGGCTCTTGAACATGGTGGGCTCCGTTGAGGGTTTGATGTGAACTGAGGGGTGATCGGTGGTCGATGAAGGGTCTGTGAGGTCCCGACACAAGGGCAGACGGAACCTGTGTGCGGTCTATTCCGATCCACGCAAAAAATCCTTCACCCCTTCACCGCTGCCGCCATCCCGGGGCGCGGCACGCCGCCCGTGGATGTTCAGCGGCCACTGGAATAAAGCACCGCGGGGCAGCGTTCCACCGCTTGCGCAAGCTTTGAAAGTGCTTGGCCTTGCGCCATGGCCGGGGCGCCTGTGTCGATGGGCTCCACACCCTCCAGCGAGGGCGGATGCGGCCGGTGCCGCGACCGACGTTTCCAGGTGCATTGAGCGCGGAGTCACGCTGATCAGCGGACGCCGGCTCAGGCGCTTCATCCTGGGCCGTGGGCCGGCGATTCAGTACGCTGCCACCGCCTGCGGTGCGGCCAACGTGGCGACGATGCGCTGCCCGGCGCGCTCGACCTTGGAGATGCTCAGGTCCTCGTTCAGCACGTAGGCTGTCTGGCCGTCGCGCGTGAAGACGATGGCCTGGCGCGGCTGCTTGAAGCCGGCGATGGTGGCGACCACCTTCAACGTGGCGACGTCGATCACCGACACCGTGTTGTCGGCCAGGTTGCCCGAGTAGACGAAGCGGCCGTCCGGCGTGAGCGCGGCGCCGTAGGGGTCGCGCCCCACCGGCACGGTGCCGGTGACGCGGCGTGCGCCGATGTCCACCACCGCGATGTCGTTGCTGCCGCTGTTGGCCGCGAACAGGGTCTTGCCGTCGGCGGTGACCGAGATGGCGCGAATCTTGTTGAAGCCCGTAATCTCGCCCTCGATCTTGTCGGTCTGCGTGTCGACGATGGTGACCTTGTCGCCCAGGAAGTTGGTGACGTAGAGCTTGGTGCCATCCGGGCTCAGGCGCACGCCCTGGCGCGGCTGCGCAAAGCCGGTGATCACGGCCTTGGCCTGCCCGCTGGCGGTGTCCAGACGCGTCACCGTGCTGCTGGCCTGGTTGTTGACATACAGCGAACTGCCGTCCTTGCTGAGCGCGGTGCCGAAGGCGCCGGGGCCGGCGGCCAGTGTCGACGCGGTGGCGAGCGGCTTGAGCGTGGCCGTGTCCAGGCGCGTCACCGTGCCCAGGCTGCTGTCGGAGACATAGAAGCTCTTGCCATCGGGCGCGAAGACGATGTTGCGCGGCGTGACGTAGCCGCGCAGCACACCGCGCACGGCGCCGGTGACCAGGTCGTAAACGATGAGATCGGGCCGTTCGCTGTAGGACACGACGGCGGTGGACTCGTCGGGGCTCAGTGCCAGCGAGTTGTTGCGGATCTGGCCGTCGAAGGTGACGCGGGCCGGGGCGGCTTCGGCGGCGCCTGCAGGCAGGCTGGCCACCACGAGGACGAAGCTGCTGCACAAGGCAAGCGCGGTGGTGCGGAAGAAGGTATGCATGGGATGTCTTTCGTGAAGGGATGAAAAGGGAAACAGGCTTGCTCTGGTGGACGTTGAATGCCGGCTGCGTATTCCGTTGGGCCGTGAGTTCGAGGCTTCAGCCCAGCAGGGCCGGCACCCAGCGGTTGATCAAAGCACCGCCGACGATCAGCCAGCCGAACAGGATCAGCGCCAGCAGCAGCGGCTTGGCACCGGCCGTGCGGATAGCGCCGAGGTGTGTGGCCAGGCCAAGCGCGGCCATGGCCATGGCCAGCAGTGCGGTGTCGATCTCAGTCGTCACCGCCACCACCGAGGCCGGCAGCCACTGCAGCGAGTTGAACAACACCACCGCGACGAAGCCGAAGGCAAACCAGGGCACGGCGAGCTTGCCTTTGGCCTGGTCGATTGCGGCTGACGTGTTGGCGTGGCGTTTTTCGTCGCGCGCCAGCCAGGCCGACAGCATCACCAGGAAGGGTGCGAGCATCATGACCCGCACCATCTTCGCGATAACGGCCGAGTTGGCTGCGTCCGGGCCCACCGAGCGCGCCGCGGCCACCACCTGGGCCACCTCGTGAATGGTTGAGCCGGCGTAGATGCCGAAGCCGTTGGCGCCGCCCGGAATCAGCGCCCAGTGCTGGTTCAGTTCGAACAGCGCCGGGTACAGGAAGATCGCCAAGGTGCCGAACACCACCACCGTGGCCACGGCCACCGTCACCTGCTCGGCGCGCGCCTTGACCACTGGCTCGGCAGCCATCACCGCGGCGGCGCCGCAGATGGAGCTGCCGGCGCCGATCAGCATCGCCGTCTTGCGATCCAGGCCCAACCAACGCGTGCCGATGAAGCAGGCCAGCGCGAAGGTCGAGCCCAGCACCAATGCGTCGATGGCGACGCCGGCGATGCCGACATGGCCGATGTCCTGCACCGTCAGCCGCAGCCCGTACAGCACCACGCCCAGGCGCAGCAGGTTCTGCTTGGAGACGTTGACGCCGGCACCGCTGGCAGCAGCCAGGCGCGGGACCAGCGGATAGACCGTATTGCCGACGATCATTCCCAACACGATGGCCAGCGTCAGCGCGCTGAAGCCGTGATCCTGCAGCCAGCCGATGCGGCCCAGCGCCACGCCAGCAGCGGCCAGCGCGCCGCTCAGGGCCAGGCCGGGAAGCAGGCGGGGCCAGGCGCGCGGCGTTGCGGCTGCAGACTCGGTGGTGCGTCGAAGTGCGGTGGTGTTCATGCAGGTATTCAGGCAAGAGGAGGAAACCAAGGCGAGTCTCGGACTTGGCCTGCGATCGGTCCAACGGGTTATCTGCGTAAGATCAACCGATCCGATCGCTAAAGAAAGGCAACCCCGATGGACGTACTGCGGCTCACGTTGCGCCAGCTGCAGATCTTCGTGGCGGTGGCCCGCAGCGGCAGCACCACGGCGGCCAGCGCCGAGATCGCGCTCTCGCAATCGGCCACCAGTTCGGCGGTCAATGAACTGGAGCGCTTGTTGTCACTGCGCCTGTTCGACCGCGCCGGCAAGCGCCTGCTGCTGAACGACAGTGGTCGGGCCTTGTTGCCACGGGCACTGGCTTTGCTGGACGGTGCGGCCGGCATCGAGCAGATGTCGCGCGACGGCAGCGCGCAGGCGCAGTCTCTGCGCATCGGCGCCAGCACGACGATCGGCAACTATGTGCTGCCCAGGCTGCTCGCCGGCTTCATGGGGGCGCAGCAGCCCGGCAGCGCCACCGCCTGGCGATCGAAAGTCGTGATCGGAAACACGGCGGCCATCTGCGATGCCGTGGCCGCCTTCGAACTCGACGTGGGGCTGATCGAGGGTCCCTGTCACCAGCCAGCGCTGGTGGTCACGCCATGGCTACTGGACGAGATGGTGGTCGTGGCTGCACCCGACAGTGCGCTGGCACGCTCGAGCGCGGCAGGCGAGCGTGTACCCCTGCGCACCCTGCGTGAGGCGGTTTGGCTGGTTCGCGAATCGGGCTCGGGCACGCGGGAGGCCACAGACCAGAGCCTGCTGCCCCATCTGAGCTCTTACAGGCGCAGCATCGAGCTGGGCAGTTCGGAAGCCATCCAGCGTGCCGCGCAGGAAGGGCTGGGTGTCGCTTGCCTGTCCACCTGGGTCGTGAACGACGCGCTGGAGGCCGGGCGCCTGTGCCGCATCGCTACGACCTTACCGCGGCAACTTCGGCAATGTCATCTGGTCGTTCATTGCCAGAAACAGTCAACGCCCGCTTTGCTGGCGTTCATCGCCCGGGCATCTGCAACTGCCGAGGCTACCCGCTGATGTACGGCCCACTTGAAATGTAGAGCGTCGGGCCTTCGGAACACGCGGTTACTCATCACCAAGGGCCGACGTGCGCTTTGCCAACCTGCCCTGATCGAGGCAGTGACTCGATAAGCCGCTCCTGGAAAGTGAAGCCCGGGCAGCATGTCAGGACAGACCGCTTTCGGGCGCACCACCCACCGACTGCTTGTGGCCGAGTCCGGGTACTTGTGTAGGGCCGCTGTGTAGACACTCATCGCCACGTCGCTGGCCCACTCCAGCAGCACAACTGCCGTGGTCGCCGGGGTCCGGCGACCAGCGCTCTCGCATAGACGTTCCAGTCTGCCTTCGCCACCTCGCGTGTTTCACCCAGGATGGGTTTCGCCGGTCCCCGGTGGATCAGCGGCGGCGACAACCGGCCCGACACAGCCCGCGTGCAGCAGGCGTTCCCACTCGGCCAGGGTCAGATCGAGCTCGCGGCCACCCAGGCGCACGCGGAACACCAGCGATCGCCGCTCGACGTGGTGAACGCCAGCAGGAATGCGCAGCGGCACCCCAGCCGCCGTGGTTGCTTCGCAGTCAGTGAAGGCATAGCGCTCGACGGTCATGGACAGTGCGGAGCCGGTCTGCTGGAGGTCTTGATCCACCCACTATACGAACCGACTGCCGACCTGCACGCCCTGCAAGCGGGCGGCGACGCATTCCGGGCCATCGACGTGGAGGACTCGGATTCAACTGCCCTCCCAAGCGTTGGCCGAGCCGGTCGCTTGGGCGGGCATTGCCACGAAGAGACCTCGGACCTGTTGCCGACCGAGGGACCCCGTCCCATACTGACCCGGCTTCCTGCGGACATCGCGTCTGCTCAGCCTTCATGGTGGCTACTGTCGCCCTGAAGTCCGGCCCAGCTGGCGTCGTAGTCGTTACCTGCCTTGTGTCCTGTCCGGCACCTCCGTGTGCCGGGCCGATTCAGATCCATCCGGATCCGAAACCAGGAGCCGGCCATGACCCCGTGTCGTGGCCCCTCCTCGCATGCGCCGACCACGACCTCTGCGTCGTGACGCGCCCTGCGCTCACCAGCCCGGCCTGATTTCGATCAGAAGCCTGGCATGACGCACGCAGCCCCCAGCACGGTTCAGTGAGTGAGCTTCCAGCCCCGTGTTGGCAGTACACGAGTGCACCTCGTATAGCACCTGTGCCATATGCCAGTGTCATGTTCAGGCATGACTCATCGTCATCGCCTTGACGATACTGCGCAAGAGATGTGACCCGGCACCGTTCGACGTGCTCAAGTACCCCCCAAGTGACGGGCTTGCACTCAGCCTTGCTTGCCAACGTGCTTCACTCAGTGCAGTTGCTCGAAAATCCCCGCGTTCCGCTGAGGAGCGCACAATCTCTGACGTTCTGGCAGTTCCGATAGTGTTTGTCAGACCCATGGCAATGCCGGAACGCTGACCAGCCCCCTATACAAGAGCCTTCGCAATCGCACCGACTGTCTTCAGCGCCGCCTCGAACTTGCCGTCGTCGGGGTGACCGAAGTTGATGCGGACGTGGTGTTCGTAGCGGTGGTCTGCTGAAAAAAGATGCCCGGGAGCGAGGCTGATGTCGTGAGACAGCGCAAGGCGGTGAAGCTCAAGGGCGTCGACCGACTTCGGCAGTTCCACCCACACGAAGTAGCCGCCTTCGGGTTGAGTCACCCGGGTTCCTGCAGGGAAACACTTGGCGATGCCACGAAGCGCGACATGCCGCTGCTTCGCCAGCTTCGCGCGCAGTTGACGCAGGTGCCTGTCGTAGCCGCCATGCTGAAGGTATTCGTTCAGACCCTCCTGTGAGGGCAGCGGCGCCGCGAGCGAGCTCATCAGCTTGCGTCTGGCGACGTCCTGTGTGAAGCGACCGGCAGCTGTCCACCCAACTCGGTACCCCGGCGCCAAGGTCTTTGAAAACGAGCTGCAGTGCATAACCAGCCCATCGCGGTCCCATGCCTTCGCCGGCTTGGGCTTCTGGCTGCCGAAGTAGAGCTCACCATAGACGTCGTCTTCGATGAGAGGGACCTGATGCTTGGCCAGCAACTCCACCAGGTTTTGCTTGGCGCTGTCGGGCATCAGGCTCCCTAGCGGGTTCTGGAAGTTGGGCATGAACCAGCACGCCTTGACCGGGTGCCGCTCGAGAACTGACGCAAGCGCGTTGACGTCTACGCCGGTGCGGGGATGAGTCGCAACTTCGACAGCTCGAAGCCCGCGCCGCTCCAGCGCCTGCAGCGCTGCATAGAAGGTCGGCGATTCGACGGCGACGAGGTCTCCCGGCTTCGTAACCGCTTCCAAGCAGAGGTTCAAAGCCTCCATCGCACCGTTGGTGATGACCAGCTCTTCCGTGTCGACCCCGCAGCTCATTGCCAGGTACCGAAGACCAATCTGCCGCCGTAGAGCGGCGCTACCTGGTGAGAGGTCTTCGACTGTTCGCCACGGGTCAAGACGGCGCAGCGCTTTACCGAGCGAAAGCGCGAGCTTCGGCAATGGGAACAGGGTCGGGCTCGGGAACGCAGACCCCAGCGGCGCCATCGTTCTGTTCTTGGCATGTCCAAGGACCTGAAACACCAACTCGGAGACCTCGACTTGGCGCCCGTCCGCGTGCGGCGCCGAAGCGTCGGGCTCCGCCTGCTTCGTCGCGGCATGGCTCACGAAGTAGCCCGAACGAGGCCTCGCCTCAATGAGCCCGCGGGCTTCGAGCAGGTAGTACGCCTCAAAGACAGTCGACGGGCTGACGCCGTGACTGCGGCTCGCCTCACGAACCGACTGCACCCGGTCACCAGGTCGAAGCTGACCGCTGGCGATGGACTCCGCCATCTTGTGTGCAAGAGCTTCGTAGCGCTTCATACCAGTGCAGTTGTCGGAGAGTCGGAATGCATCTGATATGGGCCTATCGGCTTGGTTGACTACTGTACTGCAATGCTGCCACCTACTGGGCAAATCACCCTGTGACGAGCATCTGCTACGCACTTTTTTCACGGAACTGAGCCTAGGATTTTCCCGGCTGGTTTGGCACAGTTCATTGCGGAAAGAGAGGTGCTGCTGCTATGGGAACGTTGAGCTACATCCAGATGGTGCTGTGGAGCTTCTTCGGCATTCGCCGTCGGGCGGCTGCGGGTGAGGAGCTGGCGAAGGTCAAACCGCTGGTCCTGGTTGCCGTCGCGCTGGTACTGGCTGCGGTTTTCGGTCTTACGCTGTGGACGCTCGCGAACGTTGCCGTCCACTTGCTTGGCAATTAGGAGCCCGGATTGCCCCACAACGGGGTTACGCCTGCGTAGTGCCAACATGAACGTCTCTCGGACTCTCACCGCCGCCGCCCTTGGGCTCATCGCCTTCGGCGCCTATTCGCAAACAGCTGCCCCGCAGGCGGCCTCGGCGGCTGCAACCGTGCAAAACAGCATGGCCCAGCGAATGCAGGCGTGCGTGATGTGCCACGGCAAGGAAGGCCGAGCGACAAACGCGGGCTACTTTCCGCGCATCGCCGGGAAGCCGCAGGGGTACCTGTTCAATCAGCTGAAGAATTTCCGCGAGGGACGTCGCCGCAACCAGGCGATGAACCACCTGATGCAGCACATGTCGGACGACTACCTGCAGGACATCGCCAAGTACTTTGCCGAGTTGAACCTCCCCTACCCTGCGGTACAAGCGCACGGCCTGACGGCCCAACAAGTCCAGCTTGCCGAGCAGCTAGTCTTCAAGGGCGCGCCCGAGCGGAACGTGCCTGCTTGTGTGTCATGCCACGGCTCGAGCATGGCTGGACGGCAGCCTGCGATGCCAGGGCTCCTGACACTGCCTGCGGACTACCTCATTGGGCAGCTCGGGGCCTGGCGCACAGGTTCTCGCAAGGCCATCGCGCCTGACTGCATGGCAGAGGTGGCCAAGCGGCTGACGCCAGAAGAGGTCGGCGCGGTGTCACGTTGGCTCTCGGCCCAAACGCTGCCCACAGACACCAAGCCTCAGGCCGGCTCCGGCGAGCCGCTTCCAATTCGCTGCGGGAGCGGCGAATGACGAACGCGAACAAGCAACGGTCTTGGCTCCGCCCGCTGCTCGCCGGCCTCTTGGGCCTTGTCGTCCTGCTGACTGCCCTGGTAGCCTGGTTGAATGTGCGAGGTGAGGCGCCTGTAGAGCCGGGGCCTGCCAACGTGCCGGCGTCGGCCTCGGTGATAGAGCGCGGCGCCTACCTTGCTCGCGCGGGCAATTGCATCGGATGCCACACGACGACCGGCGGTGCAGCGTTTGCTGGCGGCCGTGGTGTCGATACCCCGTTCGGCGTCGTCGTCGCGCCCAACATCACGTCGGATGTCAAGACCGGAATCGGCAGTTGGTCGGCAAGCGAGTTCTGGCGGGCGATGCACCACGGTCGGTCCAAGGACGGTCGGCTCCTGTACCCGGCATTCCCGTATCCCAGCTTCACCTACGTCACACGCGAAGACTCCGACGCGCTCTACGCGTTCCTGAAGTCAACGCCTGCCGTGGAACGGCCGAACCAGCCTCACCGTCTGGGCTTCCCGTACAACACCCAGGCAGCGCTTGCGGTCTGGCGAGCGCTGTACTTCCGCGCCGGCGCGTTTGAGCCGCAGGCGGAGCAACCTGCGGAATGGAACCGCGGGAGGTACCTCGTTCAAGGGCTCGGCCATTGCGCGGCTTGCCACTCGGGCCGGAACTTCCTCGGTGGAACGAGCCTGAATGCCCAATTCGCCGGAGGGCTGATGCCCGACGCCACGTGGTACGCACCTTCTTTGGCCACCCCGAGGGAAGCTGGCGTTCAAACGTGGCAGCGCGATGAGGTGGTGAAGCTGTTGAAGGACGGCGTCGTGTCTCACGCCTCCGTCTCGGGACCCATGGCAGAGGTCGTCTTCACCAGCACGCAGTATCTGAGCGGCGCGGACCTTGACGCAATGGCTCGCTACCTCGCGTCCATCCCCCTGCGAGACAACGAGCCGCGCGAGGTGAAGCGGGCAGAGGGTGATGTCTTTGCCAGAGGCGGGAAGCTGTATGACCAGCACTGCGCCTCGTGCCACGGGGACAAAGGCCAAGGCGTAGCCGGCATCTATCCGGCCCTCGCCGGGAATCGAGCCGTGACCCTGTCCTCACACAACAACTTGGTGCAGGTCATTCGACAGGGTGGCTTCATGCCGACGACAGCGGGCAACCCTGAGCCCTTTGGCATGCCGCCATTCGGCCAAGTGCTGAACAACGACGAAATCGCGGCGGTGAGCACGTTCATTCGCCAGTCATGGGGCAACTCTGCTGCTCCCGTGTCCTCCTTGGATGTACTTCATGTCAAGTGAACTTCCTGCTCCGACGACCGCCACCCTGCGTCGCCAGCTGGGCAAGGAGGGTCTGTTCAGGCTGGGAGTGCCACGTTCGCTTGGGGGCCACGGTGGCACCAAGGAGGATGTGATTCGCGCGGTCGCGGCGGTAGCCAAGAGGCACCCGAAGAGTGGCGTTCTGTTGGCGTCACAGCGGTTGCTCATCGAGGCTCTCCTGCAGGCAGAGAACATTGGCGTCATGGAGTACCAGTTGCCGGACCTGCTCGAAGGTCACATCGGTGGAAACTGTGCAGCATCCTGGCCGAGTGAATCTGCCGTCTCGTTGGCCGACGCCCGGGACACTGGGCGCGGTTGGCGGATGTCCGGCCGCTTCGCAGCGCTTCCGAACCTGGACCGCGACTGGTTCGTAGTCTCAGTGCCAGTGGCCTTTGGCACTGGAACGCCTTATGCGTTGGTGCTGCTCAAGAGCGAAGAAGATGGTATCGTCCAGCGCGATGATGCATCGCAGGGGTGCTCGGGCGTCGCACTTGAACTGCGGAACGTCTTCTTGCGTGAAGACGAAATCCTGTTCTCGGACGGAAAGAGTGCTGTTGAACGACTGACGGTTTTGTCCGAGTCGATGAAGGCTGCACTTGTCGCGGGCGCTCTGCGCCGAGTCGTGAACGACGGCGAGAGCAATGGCCTCGTGTCCACTATTGACAGCCACCTTGGAGCCGCTGGCCGTGCTGTGACGCAAGACCGACTCGACCGTGGGCCCAGAGTTGCCTTGGAGGCGCTCCTGGCCGGCTTGCAAGGCGCAAGCGCCTGTGTGCCGTCAACGGGGATGGCGGTGGCATAGCAGCGTGCCTTACGGAGAAACACAATGGACGTCGACGCCCTCCTTCTTGCACGCATCCAGTTTGCGTTCACGATATCGTTCCACATCATCTTCCCAGCGCTGACCATCGGCCTGGCGAGCTACCTCGCGGTTCTGGAAGGGTTGTGGCTCAAGACGAAACGCCAGGTCTACTTGGACCTGTACCACTTCTGGGTCAAGGCGTTTGCGGTCGCGTTCGGGATGGGTGTCGTCTCCGGCCTTGTGATGGCCTACCAGTTCGGCACCAACTGGAGTGGCTTCTCGAAGTTTGCCGGCGGCGTCACCGGCCCCTTGCTTGCCTATGAGGTGCTGACTGCTTTCTTCCTGGAGGCTGGATTCCTCGGCGTAATGCTCTTCGGCCTGCAGCGGGTAGGCCCGGGTCTTCACTTTCTGTCCACCGTCATGGTGGCCGTTGGGACGCTCATCTCAGCCACGTGGATTCTTGCGTCGAACAGCTGGATGCAAACACCTCAAGGCCACGAAATCATCGACGGGCGCGTCGTACCCGTGGATTGGCTGGCCGTCATCTTCAATCCATCCTTCCCATATCGTTTGGCCCACATGGTGGTCGCAGCGTTCTTGTCGACAGCGCTGGTTGTAGGCGCTAGTGCGGCTTGGCACCTTTTAAGAGGCCGAGACAACGCGCCGGTGCGCACGATGTTGGCGATGGCGATGGGGATGGTGCTTGTCACTGCTCCAATCCAGGCATTCATTGGTGACCTGCACGGACTGAACACGCTCGAACACCAGCCAGCCAAACTTGCGGCTATCGAGGGCCACTGGGAGAACAAGCCGGGTGAAGCGGTGCCGCTCATCCTGTTCGGCTGGCCCGACATGGAGAGCGAGACGACTCGCTTCGCCCTCGAGGTGCCGAAGCTCGGCAGCCTCCTGCTGACGCACTCCTGGGACGGACAGTTTCCGGGGCTGAAGGAATTCCCGCGCGAAGACCGACCTCCATCCGCAGTTGTCTTCTGGAGCTTCCGCGTCATGGTCGGCCTAGGACTGTTGATGATTCTTCTCGGCGTCTCGGCGTTGATAGCGCATCTTCGCAAGAGGCTTTTCACGTCGAAGCCCCTGTTGCGGTACGCGTTGGCGATGGGCCCCGCGGGGCTCGTGGCCATCCTGGCCGGTTGGATTACGACGGAGGTCGGTCGGCAGCCCTGGGTGGTCTACGGCGTGATGCGCACCGCTGATGCAGTCTCTGCTCACAGCTTGGACCAGGTCGCCCTGACGCTTGCAATCTTCGTGGTTGTCTACTTCCTTGTGTTCGGTGCGGGTACGGTCTATCTGTTGCGCATCATCGGCAAGGGTCCTCTGACCGGTGAGAGCGCCCACCCAGTTGACGGGGGTCCGGGCGAGATGCGGCAGCCGATGCGACCACTGTCGGGAGCGCCGGAGCGCCTTGACGTCGAACCGGCAACTCCATCAGGAGGGCACTGAAATGGGCATCGACCTGCCTCTCATCTGGGCCATCATCATCCTCTTCGGGGTGATGATGTACGTGGTCATGGACGGCTTCGACCTCGGCATCGGCATCCTCTTCACCGCGGTCGATGGCAAGGAAGACCGCGACGTGATGATGAACACCGTCGCGCCGGTTTGGGACGGGAACGAAACGTGGCTCGTGCTCGGAGGCGCCGGCCTGCTGGTGGCGTTCCCCGTTGCATACGCCGTGGTGCTGAGCGCCTTCTATCTGCCGCTCATCCTCATGCTCGTTGGTCTCATTTTCCGTGGCGTGGCTTTCGAGTTCCGCTTCAAGGTGCCCGCTGGCAAGCGCCGGGTTTGGGACAAGTCCTTCGCCGGCGGGTCGCTCCTGGCGACGTTCTTCCAAGGTGTCACCCTCGGCGCTTTCCTTGATGGCATTCCCATGAAGGACGGTGCGTACGCTGGGGGCCCACTCGACTGGCTGACGCCGTTCTCGGTATTCGTCGGTATCTCGCTGGTGTTCACCTACGCGTTGCTCGGAAGCACTTGGCTGGTGATGAAGACCGAGGGCCCGTTGCAGGGCCGCATGCGTCGAGCTTCTCGCCGACTGTCTTGGGTGTTGTTGGGGGTCATCGCCATCATCAGCCTATGGACGCCGTTGGCGCATCCAGCCATCTCTGAGCGTTGGTTCTCCCTGCCGAACATCTTCTGGTTCGCACCGGTTCCCCTCCTGGTAGCTGGTGCGATGTGGTGGCTGAGACGCGCCCTGGCTGATGAAACAAGTCATGCCATGCCGTTCGTCCTGACCCTCGCCCTGGTATTCCTCGGCTACAGCGGCCTTGGCATCAGTCTGTGGCCCAACGTCATCCCGCCGTCGACCTCCATTTGGGACGCGGCCGGCCCTCCTCAAAGCTTGGGTTTCGCTCTTGTTGGGGCCTTGCTCATCATTCCTCTCATCCTGATGTACACCGCTTGGGGGTACTGGGTGTTCCGTGGCAAGGTGAGGCACGGCGAGGGCTACCACTGATGCAAGCGCCTTGGACAGCGCCGCGACGACCGAACTGGCTTGTTCGGATTGCTTGGCTTGTTGGTATCTGGGCCTGCAGCGTCGGCGCCCTTGTGTTGGCTGCGTGGCTCATGAGAATGGCAATGCATGCGGGTGGCTTGGTCGCCTAGCGAAGCAGCACCTTGTTTTGTAGGAGGTCAGGGCTGACCGCGCGGGTATGCGCTCGTCCGGCCGAAACGGCATGAGCTGTTCGGAGGACCGTCGCGCATGGCATGCGGCCTACACCTAGGCATCGGTTGCGCTCACCGCCTCGCAAGCATGCGGCCAAGGCGGCGCAGTAGACGGTTGCGCGGCCGCCGTCTGCGGCGCTTCGCAGGAGAACAATCGGGGAGCCTGAGTCATCGGCCAAGGTCATCATTGCTTCGCGGACCAAAGCACAGCTGTACTGAGCATAAGGGTGTCCGCGCCGACCGAATTTTGACCCACCCTGCCGATCCAATATTGACCCGGGGATGGACACCGACCGCGAGGCGGTCAGCTGTGGATAAGTGTAGGTCGATCGCTGGTTCGTTGACCTCCACGATGCATTGATGTTCGCGCGGGGGAAGACGCGAAGGGCGTAGCCCGTAGCGGATTCCCCCGCGCGGCCGACCCTCAGATGTCGTCGGCTGGCGGTGGCTTGTCCTGCTTGTCCGCCTTGCGCGCTTGCTCTCGCGCCTTGATGCGCTTCTTTGCCACCGCCGAGCTGTGCAGGAAGCGATGGCTCTCGTTGCCCGTCTCCACGATGTGGCAGTGGTGCGTGAGCCGGTCCAGCAGCGCCGTGGTCATCTTCGCGTCGCCGAACACGCTGGACCACTCGGCGAAGTCCAGGTTGGTCGTGATCATCACGCTGGTGTGCTCGTACAGCTTGGACAGCAGGTGGAACAGCAAGGCTCCGCCGGCCTGGCTGAACGGCAGATAGCCCAATTCGTCCAGGATCACCAAGTCCATGCGCAGCAGGCTCGCCGCGATGCGCCCGGCCTTGCCTTGCGCCTTCTCCTGCTCCAGCGCGTTGACCAGGTCCACGGTCGAGTAGAACCGTACCCGCCGTCCGTGCCGCGTGATCCCGGCCACGCCGATGGCCGTGGCGAGGTGCGTCTTGCCCGTGCCCGGCCCGCCCACCAGCACCGCGTTGTGCGCCGCGTCGGTGAACGCCATCTCCGCCAAGGTGTGGATCAGCTTGCGGTCCACCGGCGAGACATCGAAGTCGAAGCCCGCCAGGTCACGATGCACCGGGAACTTGGCCGTGTGCATCTGGTGGCTGATCGAGCGCATCGCGCGGTCGGTGGTCTCGGCCTGCAGCAGGTGTTCCAGCAGCCAGCGCGAGCTCTCCAGCGCAGCGCTGCCGCCTTGCTCCATGAGATCGCTCCAGGCGCTGGCCATGCCGTGCATACGCAGTTGCTTGAGTTCGACGGCAAGCTCACGCATGGTCGACCTCCTCGGCGCTGGCCTGACCGCGCAGGCTGTCGTAGCGCCCGGTGTTGGCCAGTGGCTTGTCGGCCACCTGCAGCCCCGTGGCCGCGTTCTGCGGCGCCGGTGCCGCATTCAGCCGGGCGATGACGTTGAGCACGTGCTCGGCGCCGATCCTGCCGCGCGGTGCGCCTTCCAGTGCCAGTTCCACCGCCACCAGCACCGCATCCAGGCCGGCGGTCGGCACGATGGACAGCACCTGCGCCATCACGCGGTCGCCACCCGGGTCGCGCAGCAACGCCCAGCGAAGCTGCTGCAGCGGCTCGGGCATGTCAGCGAACGGCGCGCCGTTGCGCAGGGCGCCGGGCTTGCGCTCGACGAGCGGGATGTAGTGCTGCCAGTCGTAGCGGGTCTGGCCCCGGTCGCTGAGCCGTTCATGGCTGGCCACCTTCTTGTCGTCGGCCACGACAACGATCCGGCCCGGGTACAGCCGCGTGCTGAGCATCTGCCCGGCCAGCTCGCAAGGCACCGAGTACCGGTTCCTGGCCACCGTGACGAGACAGGTGCTGCTCACGCGCGCCGGGTTCTCCACGTAGCCGTCGAAGGGCTCTGGCATGGGCATCAGGTGCGGCCTCTCGTGTTCGAGCATCTCGGCCACACTGAACTGGTCGTGCTCGGGGTGGCGGATCTCGGCCCACAGCGCGCGGCAGCGGTCTGCCAGCCAGGCGTTGAGCTCGACGAAGGAGCCGAAGCGCAGCTTGGCCGCCTCGATCCAGATGCGCCGGCGGCTGTCCTGCACGTTCTTCTCGATGACGCCCTTCTCCCAGCCGGACGCCACGTTGCAGAAGTCGGCGTCGACCAGGTAGTGCGCGCACATGGCCGCAAAGCGCTTGTTGACGGTGCGGCCCTTGCCCTTCCTGACCTTGTCCACCGCCGTCTTCATGTTGTCGTAGATACCGCGCCGGGCAATGCCGCCCATGGCCGCGAAGGACCGGGTGTGGGCATCGAACAGCATCTCGTGGCCCTGGCTCGGGTAGGCCACCAGCCAGAAGGCCCTCGACGCGCACAGCTTGAGCTGCGCGACCTGCATGCGGTAGTAGATGCCGCCGACCACCGGGCCCTCTTCGCTCCAGTCGAACTGGTACGCCTCGCCGAGCTCGAACAGCAGCGGAACGAACGCGTTGGCGGACACCGACTGGCCTTCGCCCTGCCGCCACGCACGCACGAAGTCGGTGACGCGGCTGTAGCTGCCGTCGTAGCCGTCGCCGCGAATCTGCGCGTGCAGTGCACGTGCCGTGCGCCGCTCGTAGCGCGGGCGGTGCGCATCGGCCTTCAGCGCCAGTTGCAGCGCTTCGTGGAAGGCGCTCAACTTGCCAGGCCGCTCGCTGCGTCGATACCGCGGCTCGCCCTCCAGCGGCGCCTTCAGCCACTTGCGCACCGTGTTGCGCGACAAACTCGTCAGCCGCACGATCTCTCGCACGGACTTGCCTTGGCGGAAGTACATCCGCCGAACCTTGCCAATCATGGCCATGGTGATCACTCCTCTTCCCCTGCTCAAAAAGAAGGCAGGGTAGGTTGAACACCCGGGTCAAATTTGGATCGGCACTATGGCTGCAGGTGGGTCAATTTTCGGTCGGCGTCAACACCGTTAGACGTTCTGCGCTCCCGCTGAGGCGGAGCGCCACTGCGACCCTAAGCGCCCGGGATCGGCACGGCAACGGCAAGGGCGTCGGCGACTGGAGCGCAACGCCCCCACAGCGCGGCACCGCCAAGCCACTCGTCCATGCGGAAGAACACGTCGTCGAAGGTCACACTCGCGGTGCGACTGCCATGCGGGCACGGCGCACCCTCGTCGATGCCGACGCCCAATCCTTGTTCCTCGCCGCGGACGATGATCCACTCGACCGAGTCGCTCAATCGAACCGGCGCGACGATGGAAAAGCCAAACCACTGCAGGTTCGGCACCCGCATGTACCTGCCGTACAGCCGGCATGCAGTGCCGGCCTCCATCGCAACCAGCGGCATCGGTTCCGGCCCGACGGGCAAGGTCCCGGCGCGGTCTCCAGCCAGCAACTGTGGCAGCAGGTGCTCTCGAAGGCCCACGTTGTCCGCACGCAGGAGCAGCTCGATTGCGGTCCGCTGCGCGCGGAACACCCAAGCGGCGGCCAGGTCGCGCTTCGCCAGGCCGCGCGCCGCCTGCACGAGAGCCGAGAGATCGCCGCCTGCCCCGCCGTATTCCGCGGGCACACCCAGTCGGAGCATGCCCGAGTCGCTGACGAGCCGAAGCGCGTCGGAGCCAGCGCGGACGACGGAGCGGGAGCGGATCGCAGTATCGGATTCCATCCCGGAATGGTCGCGCCGATGACTCTGATCGGTAAGATGCAGAAACTCCCAACGTCAACCGGATCAGGCAGGCGCCGGCCGATGCCCCAGCACCCGACACGCTACGAGCAACTCGCCGATGACATGACGCAGGCGATGAGCGATGGCCTGCTGAAGCCGGGTGAGCGGCTGCCGTCGGTGCGCGAGACCTGTCATCGACGCGGCGTGAGTCCGTCCACCGTCTTCCAGGCCTATGGCCTGCTTGAAACGCGAGGCCTGGTGGAGGTACGCCCGAGGTCCGGCTTCTACGTCTCGGCGCCCAAGCGGAGCCTGCGCGCAAGCCTCCAGCCCGCGGTGCCGCGTCCTGAGGCGACCGAAGTGGCGGTGAGTGCCCTCGCGTTCGATCTGCTTGAGTCGACTCGCGATCCGGCGGTGGTGCCGCTCGGCTCTGCGTTTCCAAGGGGAAGTCTCTTTCCGGTCGACGCCCTGGCACGAAGCGGCGCCCGCGCGATGCGACGGCTGAAGCCGGAGCAGGTCACGAGCGCGCTGACAGCCGGCGACGAGACACTTCGACAGGCCCTGCGCAAGCGCTACGCGTTGCAGGGGGTGCCGCTCGCCTCAGACGAACTGGTGGTCACCAACGGCGCACTGGAGGCCCTCAACCTCTGCCTGCAGGCGGTCACCCAGCCAGGCGATGTGGTCGCCATCGAGTCGCCCACCTTCTACGCAGCGCTGCAGGTGCTCGAACGGCTGAAGCTCCGCGCTGTCGAAATCGCCACGGATCCTGTCGAGGGAGTCGACCTCGACGCGCTGGCTGCGGTCCTCACGCGGGAGCGGGTGGCGGCCTGCTGGTTGATGCCGAACTTCCAGAATCCGCTCGGCGCCTTGATGCCGGTCGCCCGGAAGCGCGCGCTGGTGGATCTGCTGGCCCACCACGGCGTGCCGTTGATCGAAGACGATGTGTACGGTGAGTTGTACGCCGACCTGCGGCGACCGCCGCCGGCGAAGGCCTTCGATACGACTGGTGGTGTGCTGCACTGCTCGTCCTTTTCCAAATGCCTGTCGCCGGGCTACCGGGTCGGCTGGGCGGCGGCCGGCCGCTTCGCGCGCGATGTGCAACGCTTGAAGATGATGAGTTCGCTGGCGACGTCCTTGCCACCACAGCTTGCAATCGCGGACTATCTCGGCCAAGGGGCCTACGACCGCCACCTGCGTCAACTGCGCGCTTTGCTGGCCGACGAGCAGCAACGGGTCCGGCGACTGGTGTTGCGGCACTTTCCAGCCAGCACCCGGGTGACGCAACCGCGCGGCGGCTACTTCCTTTGGCTCGAACTCCCCCCGACGGTCGACGCGCTGGCGTTGCACCACCGCGCCATGGCTGCTGGCATCAGTTCCGCGCCCGGCGTCCTGTTCTCAGCCGATAGACGCTTTACCCATCACCTGCGGCTGAACGTGGGTCACCCTGGTGACCCACGCATCGATGGCGCGGTGCGTCAGCTGGGCGAAATGGCCGCTTCGATGGCGTAGCCACGAACTGCGTGCAGCGGCTCAGGCGCGACGGCGCCGGCCATCCCAGGCGATCGCCAGTCCGGCACCGACGATGATGGCGCAGCCGGCAAGCATCGGACCATCGATGCGTTCGTCGAACACGGCGACACCGAGCGCAACGCCGAAGAGCAGCCGGGTGTAGCGGAAGGGCGTGACCGTCGATACATCGCCGGTGCGCATGGCCTTCATCAGGCAGGCATACGCCAGCACACCAATCGCCACTGCACCGGCCAGCGCTGCAGCCGGCCCGGCAGCGGGTTGCACGAATGCTCGCCCGTCCCACGCGCCATACAGCGCACCAGCAAGGACCACGGTGAGAAATCCGTAGAAGCCCAGATGCCTCGTGCCGAGAACCTTCGGGACGGCACGGCTTGCGAGGTCGCGGCCGGCGAATCCGACCATGCCGATGAGCGTCAGCAGCGACAGCACGGAGAAGTCCGAAGCAGCGGGGCGGAGCACCACCAGCACGCCGAGCAAGCCGACCACCACCGCGGTCCAGCGGCGCCAGCCCACCCGTTCCCGAAAGTAGACGCTCGCGCCGAGCACCACCAGTACCGGCGTGGCCTGCAAGATGGCTGTGGCCGAGGACAACGGTGTTAGGGCAACCGCCAGCACGTAGAAGAGCCGCCCCACGAATTCGAACGCGGCGCGCACCAGCATTGGCGCCGAGACCGCTGCCCGATGGAACAAGGGCGCGCCTCCACGGTTCGGAAACGCCGCGAACACCAGCATCCCGCCTAGACCAAAGAGCATCAGCACCTCGCCGATCGGAAGGTGCCGAGCGGCCGCCTTCACGAAGGCGTCTTCGAGCGCGAACGCGGCCATCGCCGCCACCATCCAGCCTATCCCCTTCAGGTTGTCGAGGGACGCCTGAGCGTGAGCGGAGCTTGGGGACAAGGCGGTGGTCGAGGGGGGCATGGGCGCGGCGTCATCGAGATCGCCGGTTGGTGAGCAGGTGATTGTCGGGCCGCAGGCCGGGTGCAGACCGGTTCAGTCGGGGCCGAATGCGGGGTAACCAGCCACCTTGGCGGCCAAACTGATACGCACGAAATGATGTTTCGCTGAGCCTTGGCGTTCAGTCTGCGTTTGTCCACGATCAAGGTATCGCCCGCGCGGGCCGGCATGAGGTCGGTTTCGACATGTCGCGCACCCACTCCGTCATCCCCATCCTTCCTGCGGCCGGCCTGCCCGGGATCGAGGCGAGCCGCAATATCCAGCCTCGGGCCGTGAATGGCGTGTTCGCGCGCTGGCGTTGGGCGATGGTGTGGGCAACTCAGCTGTGGTTCTACGGCATGCCCTGGTTGAACTGGCACGGGCGACAGGCGGTGCTCTTCGACCTTGAAGGCCGTCGCTTCTACATCTTTGGGACCGTTCTCTTCCCGCAGGATCTGGTCCTTCTCACCGGCGTGCTGGTGTTCAGCGCGCTGCTCCTTTTCGCAGCGACCGCCCTGTACGGTCGAGTGTGGTGCGGTTTTGCTTGCCCACAGACGGTCTACACCGAAATCTTTGCCTGGGTCGAACACCGGACTGAGGGTGACCGGCTTGCCCGCATGCGCCTTGATGACGCGCCATGGTCCATGCAGAAGATCGCGCGCCGCGGCACCAAACATCTCGCGTGGGGTGGCATCGCCTTGTTGACCGGCTTTTCGCTGGTGGGTTGGTTTACGCCCGTTCGTGCGCTCGCCGCTGCGGTTCCGGCGTTCGCCCTCGGCCCCTGGGAGGGCTTCTGGATCCTCTTCTATGCCGCGGCGACGTACCTCCATGCAGGCGTGTTGAAGGAAAAGATCTGCCAGCACGCCTGCCCGTACGGCCGCTTCCAGGGCTCGATGCTCGATTCGGCCTCGCGCGTCATCACCTACGACGTCGCACGCGGCGAGCCGCGCGGCTCGCGTACCCGCGGTTCCGATGCACGCACGATTGGGCAAGGCGATTGCATTGACTGCACCCTGTGTGTTCAGGTCTGCCCGGTCGGGATTGACATCCGGAAGGGCTTGCAGGCGGAGTGCATCAGTTGTGGGCTGTGCATCGACGCTTGCAACGGGGTCATGGACAAGATGAAGGCGCCACGTGGACTCATCAGTTTTCAGGCCTTGTCGAGCGCTGGCGAACGTCCAGCGCACCGCCGGGGTCGCGTGCTCGCGTACGGAGCGGGCCTGGCGCTGGTGGGCGTGGGGGTGATCGTCGCCTTCCTCGCCAGGCCGGAACTTCGTCTCAACGTGATCCGCGACCGCAGCGTGATGTCCAGGCAGTTGCCCGATGGAGGCATCGAGAACGTCTACCGGCTTCGGGTGATGAATGCGAGCTTGGTACCGCGACGTCTGGACGTCCACGCCTTCGTCGAGGGTGCGGACGGCATCCGACTCCTCGCAGAGCATTCCGCTGCGGTGGTTGTGGAGCCGGCCGGCACGTCCACGTCAGTGGTCTCCTTGCGCATGGACGCAACCCAGGCGCAAAGATTCGGCAGCGTCGTCGCTGTTCCGATCAGGGTCGAAGTGATCGGGAGTTCCGAGGCCGGCGGCGACAAGGCAACGTCGGCCTCCACATTCATCGCCCACTGAGCTTTGGAGGTCCGCCGTCTGAAACGTCGACGAAGGACGACTCGTGGTAAGCGCGCGGCGACTCGTGGGCGTCCAGCGCTGGTGGATAAGGGGAGCCAAGGGGCAGCGATGCGCTGCATGAGTGACGCTCGGCCCTGGTAGTCAGCTTCGTGGATGTACCAGACGTTCGCGTCGCGAATCCTAAGATCGAGTCCGACCCAAACCTGCCAGCCGGCTTGCTCCGAAGCAGCCGGACGGCGAGCCATCGCTTTTCATGTTTCGCTTCTACGAAGCGGCCGTTCGTAATCTCACACACTCGGCCAGAAGCAGACATCATGCTTCCTGATGTTTATGGCTCGCACCCATGCGATCGTCGGCGTCAGAGGCTCTTTCCCCGTAAGTGCTTTGCCCTCAACGACTGCATGGGCCGGATGACGTCGCGCAGCGTTTGCATGAACACCTCGGTGCTGGGCGCAAGCGTGCGACCCCTCACGCGAAACATGCCGACGGGAATCCCCGACGGCAGATCGATCGGGAGAACGCGGAAGGACGCGGGAAAGTTGCCGAATCGCAGGATCGAGCCGTACATCACGGTGAGGAATGAATGGGTCGCAACCAACTCACTGCGGACCAGCATAGACATCGTTGTGACCGCAGGGTCTGGCAGGCTCAGGCCCTGCAGGCGGAACTGTGCCTCGAGTTGCGCAGTGACGGCCCCGTTCGCCGATGGCAGCACCCAGGGGTGGAGCCCAGTCTCCTCCAGACTGACAGACCTTCTACTGGCTAAGGGATGCTGCGCGCCCGCGACGATGAAAAGGTGATCATCGAACAGCCGCTCGAACGTCAGGTCGCCGCCGCTTCCCTCAACGTGCTCGCGTCCTATCCCGAAATCAACGGATCGACCCGCGACTTCGCTTGCCAACTTGCCTGAATCCAGTTCGGCGACATGAAAGCGGAATCCAGGGCGGTTACTCCGAACCGCACCTATCGCGTGCGGCAAGAGTCCAGCGCACACCGCCGGCGTGCCGCCTAGACGCAGTTCGCCGCGGGCTGCATCGGCCAGGGACTGCAGTTCGTCCACAGCTTGACGGAGTTCTTCGAAAACACCCGTGGCGCGTCGCAGCAGGATCTCGCCCTGCGGCGTCACGCTGACGCCGCGGTTGTTGCGATCGAATAGCCGGACCCCGAACGTAGCCTCGAGCTCCCGAATGGACTTCGACAGGGCAGGCTGCGTCAGGCCGATCTCGCTCGCGGCCTTCAGGATGCTGCCCGATCGCGCCACTGCCTGCAGCAGCCGCAACTCACGCAACGTCACTCGCCTGAGCACCAACTCTAAAGTGTCCATCGATATAACAGAATGTTGATACCAAGATCGACAAATGCGATACCGGAAGCATAGCAAAGTGCGTAATGTATGGCTCTTGCAGGCAGACCACCGCAAAGGAAGCGTGATGAACAAGTTGCTCACCCTATTTGCCGTCCTGATGGCGCCCACCGTGGTAGGTAGCCAATCCCTCGCCGGCGCGAACGGAGTGCGGTCCGGCATTACGGCGGCAGCGCGCCATGTGTTTGACGACGCGACCATGCCGGGAAAGGAGTTCCGTGTTCTACACACCACCTACGCGCCCGGTGGTCAGAACCCGAAGCATTACCATCCCTCGCACGTCGTGTTTTACGTGCTCGAGGGATCGGGCGTGTGGCAGGAGGAAGGAAAGGATCCGGTGACGCTCAAACCAGGCGAAAGCCTGCACGTGCGCCCGGGGATGGTTCACGCGCATCGCAATGCCAGCACGACGGAGCAGTTGGTGTTTCTGGAGTTCGTCATCGTGGACAAGGGGCAGCGCAGCACCGTCCCGATGCGATAGGCGCAGGTACAAGCCGCGCGGCGCTCGCGCGCGGCCAGCGCCGGTCGGATGCGCGATCTCACCGCCGGAAAGCTGACGCCCAAGTTGAGCGACCGGATAGCCGACGTCCGCGGTCGGCAGTGGCCGACCCATTGCTGCCGGTCGCCGCGGGTGGACAGCTGTCGGTCGCAACTTGCAAGACAGGCCAAGTGCTGACCATCACTCCACTGATCTAGAGCAGACGCTCGCGGTTCCAAGCGGGTGTTCAATCTCCAGTATTGAGAAACAAATACTTCTTGGTTTGTATCGTATGCTTCACAGATGTGGAGCGTGCTCTTTCTCACCTTGCCGACGCAGCCAAGCGCAGTGCGGCTGCGTGTCTGGCGTGCATTGAAGACGCTGGGCTGCGGGTCGATGCGAGATGGCGTCTATGTCCTGCCTGACGCAAAGAAGGCTCTTTTCGATCCCCTGGTGACCGAGGTCCGGGCCCATGGCGGCCAGGCCAGCGTGCTGGAGCTGTCCGCCTCCGAAGAGGCCCAGCGCACCGAGATCCTGGCGTTGTTCGACCGCACCGACGCCTACGGTCAGTGGCGCACTGAAGCGCAAACGCTGGCAGCCGCCTTGCCTGAATTGCCCGAGACTGAAGCGCGTCGTCGTTGGCGCGCCGTTTCCGAGGCGCTGCATGCACTCGTGCGCATCGACTACTACCCGGGTGCCGCCGCCGAGCAGGCGCAGGCCGAACTCGATGCGCTGCGAGAGACGCTCGATGCGCGCTTCTCTCGCGGCGAACCGGTGGCACAGGCGCCGCACGGCATCCCACGGCTGGACCCGCGCAAGTTCCAGGGCAGGCGCTGGGCTACACGGGCTCGACCCTGGGTTGACCGTTTGGCCTGCGCCTGGCTGATCCGCCGCTTCATCGATACGGAAGCGCGCTTCGTCTGGCTGGCCGATCCCGCCGGGTCCACGCCTGCGCCTCGCGGCACACTGGGTTTCGACTACGACGGCGCGCGCTTCACGCATGTCGGCGCGCGTGTCACCTTCGAGGTGCTGGCAGCAAGTTTTGGCCTGGACGCAGACCCGCGCCTGCAGCGCATCGCGCGCGTTGTGCACTTCCTGGACATCGGCGGCATCCCGGTGCCCGAGGCCGCCGGCCTGGAGGCTGTGCTCGCCGGTCTGCGCGAGGTTCACGCCGATGACGATCAACTGACCCTGGCGGCGGCGGCGGTCTTCGACGCCCTGCACGCCGCCCCCGGAGCCCCGGCATGACGACCGCCACAACACCCGTGCCCGAAGCCTCGGCTGGCCCTCCCGCTACTCCGGCCGCACCCGCCTCGGTGAGCTTCGCCGAGGCCTTCCGCTTCTGGCTCAAGCTCGGCTTCATCAGCTTTGGCGGGCCCGCCGGCCAAATCGCGATCATGCACACCGAGCTGGTCGAGCGCCGCCGCTGGATCAGCGAGCAGCGCTTCCTGCACGCTCTGAACTACTGCATGCTGCTGCCCGGCCCCGAGGCGCAGCAACTCGCCACCTACATCGGCTGGTTGATGCACCGCACCTGGGGTGGCATCGTGGCCGGCGCGCTGTTCGTGCTGCCGTCGCTGTTCATCCTGATCGCGCTGTCGTGGGTCTACCTGCGCTTCGGCGACGTGCCGCTGGTCGCCGGCATCTTCTTCGGGCTCAAGCCAGCGGTGACAGCCCTAGTGCTGCACGCCGCCCATCGCATCGGGACGCGGGCGCTGAAGAACCGCTGGATGTGGGGCATCGCTGCCGCGTCCTTCGTGGCGATCTTCGCTTTCGACACGCCGTTCCCGGCCATCGTGCTGGCCGCTGCGTTGATTGGCCACTTCGGCGCACGCCGCTGGCCGCAGGTGTTTGCGCTGGGCGGCGGGCATGGCAGCGCCAAGGCCAGCTATGGGCCTGCGCTGATCGACGACAACTCGCCGACGCCGATGCACGCGCGCCTTTCTCGCAGCCACCTGGCCAAGGTCCTGGGCTTCGGGATCGGGCTGTGGCTGCTGGCGATGGCGGTGCTGATCGCTCTCAACGGCCTGCAGGGCACGCTCACGCAGATGGGCTGGTTCTTCACGAAGGCCGCCTTGCTCACCTTCGGCGGTGCCTACGCGGTGCTGCCCTACGTGTACCAGGGTGCGGTCGAAACGCACCAGTGGCTCAGCGGCCCGCAGATGATCGACGGCCTGGCCTTGGGCGAGACGACACCCGGCCCGCTGATCATGGTGGTGGCCTTCGTCGGTTTCGTTGGCGGCTGGCTGAAGCAGGTGTTCGGTCCTGAGGCACCGTTCCTCGGCGGCGCCGTGGCCGCCGCGGTGGTCACCTTCTTCACCTTCCTGCCGTCCTTCTTGTTCATCCTGGCGGGCGGGCCGGTGGTCGAGGCCACGCACGGCAAGCTGGGCTTCACGGCGCCGCTGTCGGCCATCACGGCGGCCGTCGTCGGGGTGATCCTGAACCTGGCGATGTTCTTTGCGTACCACGTGCTCTGGCCCCAAGGCTTCGGCGGGCGCTTCGATGCGCTCTCGGCCGTCATCACCGTTGCCGCCGCGGTGGCGCTGTTCCGATTCAAGGTCGGTGTGATTCCGCTGCTCGGTGCCTGCGCAGGCATCGGCCTTTTGTCGACCTGGCTGCTTCCCCTGATCCGTTGAAGGAGTTTCCATGACTGCACGCCTGCAAGACCTGCCGTTCGACCCGGCCGCACTGAAGCTTCTGTCGCCCGCACTGATCACCAGCCACCACCAGAACAACTACGCGGGAGCGGTGAAGCGGCTGAACGCCATCCGCCAGGATCTCGCGGCAACGCCTTTCGCCACGGCGCCCGGTTTCCAGCTGAACGGCTTGAAGCGCGAAGAGTTGATCGCGACGAACTCGATGCTGTTGCATGAGCTGTACTTCGCTAGCTTGGGCGGCGATGGCGTGACGATGGAGCCGGCTGCGAAGCTGATGCTGGAAGCCAGCTTCGGCAGCATCGAACGCTGGCGCGAGGAGTTCATCGCGATGGGCAAGGCCCTGGGCGGCGGGTCGGGCTGGGTGCTGCTGGTGTTCCAGCCGCGCGAGGGCACGCTGGTCAACCAGTGGGCGGCCGACCACACGCACATGGTGGCGGGCGGCGTGCCGATCCTGGCGCTCGACATGTACGAACATGCTTATCACATGGACTTCGGCGCGGCGGCGGGCGCCTACGTGGATGCATTCATGGACAACATCGACTGGGCAGCAGTCTATGGGCGGTACCAGCGGGCGGTGCATGCGGCAGGCGAGCCCTTCGGCGCGAACCAGGACCAAGTGGGTGATGCGTTGGTCTTCGACGTTCGTCGTGCAGGTGTGTTCGAGAACGCGCGCACGATGATTCCCGGTGCGCGCTGGTGCGACCCTGCCGATGTACCCAACTGGGCCGCAGATCTGCCGACAGACCGTGAGCTGCTGGTGTACTGCGTCTACGGGCACGAGGTGGGCCGCGTCACGGCCCTGCGGCTCCAGGCCGCGGGTTTGAAGGCCCGCTACCTGGTCGGGGGCATCGACGCCTGGCAGGCTGCGGGCAGGCCCCTGGTGGACAAGCCCGGGAGCCCTGCGTCATGACCGGCCCCCGCGCCGCCAGTGTCGCGCTGCTTTATCCCGGCGACCGGGCCGCCCGCGACCGCGCAGACCCTGCAGCAAGCCGCTTCGCGGCCTTGTTCGAAGCGCTGGCTGCCGCAGGCGTGACGGCCGAGCCAGCGATCTATCACGATGACTTCGCCGACGAGGTGGCGGCACAGTTGCGCCGCGTGCAGGCCGTGCTGGTGTGGTGCAACCCGATCGAGGACGGCCGCCGCCGCGACCGGCTCGATGCGCTGCTGTGTGAAGTGGCGGCGGCGGGCGTGCTCGTCAGTGCGAACCCCGAGGCGATCCTGCGCCTGGGTACCAAGGACGTGCTGTTCGAGACCCGCGACTTGCCCTTTGGCAGTGACGTTCACCGCATCGACAGCCTGGCGCAGCTGGAGACCGAACTGCCGCAGCGGCTGCGGCAGGGCGCGCGCGTGCTCAAGCAGCACCGTGGCCACAGCGGCATCGGCGTGTGGCGCGTCGAAGCGTCTGCCGGCGGCGGACTGACCGTGCAGCACGCCCAGCGCGGTAGCAAGCCCCAGCACATGGACATGCCGGCGCTGAAGGCGACGCTGGCGCCTTACTTCGAGCCGGAGGGCGGCGGCCACATGATTGACCAGGCCTGGCAAGCGCGGCTGCCCGAAGGCATGGTGCGCGCCTACCTCGTGGAGGACCGCGTCACAGGCTTCGGCCTGCAGGCCGTGAACGCGCTGCACCCCGATGCGCCCGTGCCGGGGCCGCGTCTGTACCACGGCCCTGAGCTGCCCGGCTTCCAGGACTTGAAGCAGCAACTGGAGTCGACCTGGATCACGCTGCTGCGCGAGCGCGTCGGCCTGGCGCGCGAACAACTGCCACTGCTGTGGGACTGCGACTTCATGCTGGGCGATGCGAAGGCCGATGGCGCGCGGCGCTACGTGCTGTGCGAAATCAACGTTAGCAGCGTGTCGCCGTCTCCGCCGTCGTCCATCGCGCCGCTCGTCGAAGCGGTCCTGCGCTGCGCCCAGCATGCTCGGCAGGGCAACCAGTCAAGACTGGACTAGCCCAGATGACTGTCTGCTGTTCAAACCGCTGAAGTTCCGCTGAGGATCGGTCGCTGCGTCGAACGACCACTGACCGGCGGCACCACCGAATGACTCTTGATGGCCGATGGCTGGTCTTCGCGAGCGGCAGCTTTATGGAGCCTCAATCTTGGCTGCACCTGCCTCCTGGGCAGCCGAGACTCTCACCGCGGTGAGAGTTCGCTGGCGAGCATGTTCATCGACAGTGATACCAAGATAAACGACATTAGCTTTGCATGCTTGCCACGGATCTAAACTAGCGTGCATGGAAAACGCGCTGTCAGCGCCACCCAGCATGCCCGCAGACCCGGCTTGGCCGGACGAGGCTGCGCTGGCCGCATTCCGCGCCTGGCTTCAAGGGGTTCCCAGCCGCGCCGCCGTGGATCGCTATCTGCCCGATCGCCGGGCTGCCGGCGCATCGGCGCGCTCGGTGATCGGGCGGGTGAAACGCCAGCTGGCGGCCTTCGCGACGAGCCGTGCGCAGGCGAACCTGGCCGCCACGTTGACGGCGGTCAGCCCATCCGATCGGAAACTCGCCAAGTCTGCCGCTGCCGCCATCGAGACGTTGCGCGGGATGCCGCCTCCGCAGCCGCTCATCGGCGACGCCGTCGAGCGCTGGCTACCCGTGCGGCTCGTGGGCGTGCTGCACGCGGCGGGCATCCGCACGCTGGCCGACTTGACCTTGCGCGTTCCCAGGCGCCGGCGCTGGTGGGCAGGCATCGCGGGGCTCGGGCCGGCAAGCGCCCGCCAGGTCGAGGCGTTCTTTGCCCAGCATCCCGCGCTCACTGAACGCGCTCGCGCGTTGGTGACCTTGAAACAGGCCCAGGAACTGGTCCCCTGGGAGCGGCTGGTCGTGCCCGAAGACGTCGATGGCACACGGGGCACCTTCCGAGCGCCCCGGGCCAGCTGTGCGCTCGACGCCAGCAACGATTACCAGGCCGTGAACGCGTGGCTGTCGCTGCACGAGTCGGCGGCGACGCAGCGTTCCTACCGCAAGGAGGCCGAACGGCTGATCCTGTGGGCAATCGTCGAGCGCGGGCGGGCCTTGTCGTCGCTGACCACCGAGGATGCCATTGCCTACCGCGCCTTCCTCCGTCGCCCAGGCCCGCGAGCGCGCTGGGTCGGCGCCCCGCAGCCGAGGTCGTCGCCGGCGTGGCGTCCCTTCGCGGGCGACCTCTCGGCGCGCTCGGCTGCCTACGCGCTGTCGGTGCTCAACGCCCTGTACCGCTGGCTCATCGAGCAGCGCTACGTGCTGGCCAACCCATTCGCCGGCGTCAAGGTGCGAGGCGGCCGGCCGGCGCAGCTCGACACGTCTCACGCCTTCACCGAGCACGAGTGGAAGCTCGTCCGGGTCGTCGCCGACGGCCTGGAGTGGTCCTACGGCTGGAGCGAGCCGGCCGCGCAGCGGCTGCGCTTCATGCTGGACTTCGCCTACGCCACGGGCCTTCGAATCAGCGAACTCGTGGGCGCACAACTGGGCGCGATCGACTCGGACCCGCACGGCGACACGTGGATCCGGGTCGTCGGCAAGGGCCACAAGGCCGGCAAGGTCGTGCTGCCGCCGCTGGCCCGCGCCGCCCTCGATCGCTACCTCGTTCAACGGGGGCTGCCCGTGATGCCCTCGAAGTGGCGTCCATCGACCCCGCTGGTTGGCAGCCTTGGAGAAGATGGCAGCGGAATCTCCTCGTGGCGCCTGTGGCGGGTGATGAAGCGGTTCTTCAGCACTGCAGCCGACGTCGTGGAGGAAGGCACCCCGGCCCTCGCCGAGAAGTTGCGGCAGGCCACGCCGCACTGGACGAGGCACACGCATGCCACGCACCTCCTCCAAGGTGGCGCCGAGCTGACAACGGTGCGCGACAACCTGCGACACGCCTCGCTGGCCACGACCTCGATGTACCTGCACACCGACGATGCGCGGCGCGCCAAGCAGGTGGTCGATCGGTTCGCGGCGCCGCGGTCGTAGCCTACAGTCGGCCTGCCTCCTCGCAGATCACCACCCATGCAGACCATCATCTGCGACGCCTGCCATCAGCCCACGCCCGCCCACGACGTCGTGAATTACGGTTCGATGGAAGGCGGCTACAGGAAGCTCTGCGGCCGATGCTTCAATGGGGCCGCGGCCAGCCGCCTCGGGCTGCAGGGGTTTGAGCACGTGGTCTTCGAACCTGTGCGCATGGTCGACGGTCGCGGCGCCGAGCACGAGTTCCGGTTTCGCAGCTGGCTGTGCGGCACCGGATTGGCGATCGACGCGTTCGAGTTGCGCGATGGCAGCCCGGCGGGCTATCGGTTTCAGGTGATCGGGGAGCCTGACGACGACCCACTGGAGTTGCTGGGCAAGCTAATCGGCAAGATGCGCCGAGCATTGGCTCTCACGCATCTGGAGGACACAGACCTCGGACTGCAGGTGAACGATGGCTTGGTGCTGCTGGGGACCGTCGACAGCGATCCCGAGGAGGATCATGGTGTGCCGATGGTCGTAGTCGATGGCAGTGAGCTCTCCTGGGACGAACTTGGACGGATGGTTGCGACCTTCGAGGGCTGGCAGTTCAAGCTGGAGTTTCGCGACCGGAGCGACGAGGTCTGACCGGGCTGATCGCGTGAGACCGCGTGGTCCGGCCTCGCAGGGGTGCCCGAGACGAAGCGCACCAATCTGCACGAAGAACCCGCAGCCCTCGCAAGAGCCTGAATCGTAAGTGCTTGTCGTGCAACGGGTTCTCGGAGCAAAGCGCACCAACCTGCACGAAAAGTACGACTACCCCAACGTACCGCGGGCGCTCGCCAACTTCGATACCCGCGGCTTCATCAAAGTTGTGGCTGAAGCGCAGTCCGGGCGCCTGCTCGGAGTACAAGCTGTCGCGCCTGAAGCGGGCGAGTTCATCCAGACCGCGGCACTGGCTCTGCGCGCCGGCATGACAGTTCAGGACCTGGCGGACCAGCTGTTCCCCTACCTCACCATGGTGGAGGGCTTGAAGCTGGCCGCCCAGACCTTCACGAAGGACGTCTCCCAGCTGTCGTGCTGCGCCGGCTAGAGAAAGGAGCTCGATGTGATGGAGGAAGAAAGGCTGGCCAACGATCTCGCCCAGCACCTGTCGGCGCCCAATGGCGCCGAAGGCTTCGCGCCCATCCTCATTGCGCTGCTGCGCGAGTTGTCCAAGGGACAGCCTGTGAGCGCCGGCGCGCTTGCCGAACGCGCCGGCCTGGCCGCTGGCAGCGAAGCGGAAATCCTGTTGAAGCAAGCCAACGGCGTCGAATGGGACGACGAGGGCAACGTCGTCGGGTACGCATTGACGCTCCGCGAAACCCCGCACCAGTTTGAGGTCGAAGGCCGCAAGCTGTATGCCTGGTGCGCATTGGACACGTTGTTTTTACCGGCACTGCTCGAAAAACCCGCCAGGGTTCGCTCAAGCTGCCCGGTCACGGGAGCCGCGATCTCTCTGGAAGTCTCGCCGGACAAGTTGGGCGTTGCGATGCCCTCGACAGCAGTGATATCGATCGTGGTGTCGGCGCCCAATGCGTCCATCCAGACTACGTTCTGCTGCAATGTCCACTTCTTTGCTTCGCTTGAGGCCGGTGCTCAATGGGCTCGTGGCCTGCAGAATGCGTGGATCATGCCCGTGGAGCGTGGTTTTCAACTGGGAAGGGCGGTGGCCCGAGCCATTCGCGTCATCGCTGACTCGTCCCGCTCCAGTCCAGCCACTTGAGCCGGCACGCTGCATGTTGCGGCGTCAAGCAAGACCTACCTGCCCGGCCGCCGGGCGGTGCCTTCGGCACCTCTCAGCCGCAGTGCATTGGCGATGACCGAGGCCGAACTGAGACTCATGGCCAAGGCCGCGAACATCGGCGATAACAGCATCCCGGTGAACGGGTACAGCACTCCCGCTGCCAATGGCACGCCCAGCGCGTTGTAGACGAAGGCGAGCCCGAGGTTCTGCTTCATGTTGGCAACGGTCGCGTCGGAGAGCTGCCTCGCGACGGAGATTCCGCGAAGATCGCCCTTGACGAGCGTCACCTGCGCGCTGTTCATGGCCACGTCGGTTCCGGTTCCCATGGCGATGCCCACATCGGCCTTCGCCAGCGCGGGGGCGTCGTTGATCCCGTCGCCGGCCATGCCCACGACCTTGCCTTGCGCCTGCAGGCGCTCGACCAGCGCGAGCTTGTCCGCGGGCTTGACCTCGCCATGGACCTCATCGATGCCCAGTGTCTTGGCCACCGCTTGAGCAGTGGTCAATCCGTCTCCCGTTGCCATGATCACCTTGATGCCGGCCGCATGCAGCGACTGAAGGGCCTCCGGCGTGTTCGCCTTGACGGGGTCCGACACCGCCAGCAGCCCGGCGAACCGACCGCCCAGCGCCAGGTACATGACGCTTGCGCCTTGGCCCCGCAGGTCTTCCGCCTCACGTTTCAGGCTGGAGCTGTCCACCCCCATCTGCTCCATCAAAGCGGTGTTGCCCAACGCCAGGGATTGCCCATCGACCGTCCCTGTTACGCCGATGCCCGAGCCGGACTCGAACGCATCGACCTTCGCGAGCGCGAGGCCTTGCTTGTTGGCGGCTTGCACGATGGCCGTTGCCAGCGGGTGTTCGCTGCCCTGATCCAGGCTGGCCGCCAGGCGCAACACCTCATCCGGGGTACGCCCGGGGACGGCAATGGCCCTCTGGAAGACGGGGCGCCCCTCCGTCAGGGTGCCGGTCTTGTCGACGATCAGGGTATCGATCTTGCGGAAGTTCTCGATCGCGGCCGCATCCCGGAACAGCACCCCCTGAGTGGCTCCCCGCCCGGTGGCCACCATGATCGACATCGGCGTGGCCAGTCCCAGCGCGCAGGGACAGGCGATGATCAATACCGCGACGGCGTTGATCAGGCCGTAGACCCAGCTGGGCTGCGGGCCGATGAAGCCCCAGACCAGCAGCGTGACCAGGGCGATCGCGATCACGCCCATGACGAAGTAGCCCGCCACCTGGTCCGCCATTCGCTGCATCGGCGCGCGCGAGCGCTGTGCCTGCGCGACCAGCTGGACGATCTGGGACAACACGGTGGCGGAGCCGACCTTCTCCGCGCGCAGGGTCAAGGCACCGGACGTATTGAGCGTGGCGCCGATCAACTTGTCGCCAGCCCGCTTTGAAACCGGCATCGGTTCCCCAGTCAGCATGGATTCGTCAACGGAGCTGCTGCCTTCGACAACGACGCCGTCCACCGGAACTTTTTCACCGGGCCGAACGCGCAGCAAATCCCCGATGTGGACGTTGGCCAGGGGTACGTCTTCTTCCGAACCGTCGGCCCTGATACGACGTGCCGTTTTCGGCGCCAGGCCCAACAGCGACTTGATCGCTGCCGACGTCTGCGACCGCGCCTTGAGCTCGAGCATTTGACCCAGAAGCGTCAACGAAATGATCACGGCGGCCGCTTCGAAATAGACGGCTACCCGGCCCATGGAGGCAAACTCAGGCGGGAATGCGCCCGGCGCCACCGTTGCAACGACGCTGTACACGAAAGCCGCGCCCGTCCCGAGCCCGATCAGCGTCCACATGTTCGGGCTGCGGTTGACGACCGACTGCGCGCCCCTTTTGAAGAACGGCCAGCCGGCCCACAAGACGATGGGCAGGGAGAGCGCGAGTTCGATCGAGCTTTGGGCCGACACGCTGAACCTGCCGACCTGGTGCCCGAACATCGCGAGCAAGGTCACGATGATCGTGAGCGGCAGCGTCCACCAGAACCGCCGGCTGAAGTTCTTCAGCTCGAGGTTTTCGTCGTCCTCCAGTGTCGGCAGGAGAGGCTCCAATGACATGCCGCAGATCGGGCAGTCCCCTGGGCGGTCTTGTCGGATCTGAGGATGCATTGGGCAGGTGTAGACCGTTCCCGCAACCGCTGGCACTGCATCGGCCGTTCCCGCAACCGCTGGCACTGCATCGGCGGGGGACGGTACCGGGCCATGTGCCGTGAGGTACTTGCTCGGGTCCGCGGCGAATTTGGACTTGCAGCCGGCGCTGCAAAAGTAGAGCGGGGCCCCGTCATGCTCCATGTGGTGTGGTGAGGTTGTCTTGACGGCCATCCCGCACACGGGGTCCTTGAGGTCAGCAGCACCGGGGATCGGCTCGTGATGCTGATGTCTCTGATGCGAGGTGTGATCGTGGACAGACCTGTTCATCCTTGTTCCTTGGTGTTGGGCAAGCCATGGCCCGGACCCGGCAGGAGCCGGACTATCATGGACTATGGAGCTTTTCACGACCGCTCGCAGCACTCACGGATCGAGGTTCGGGAGTGCCAAAACCGGCTCCGCTATTTCTTCATCTTGTCCATCGAGTGGCCCTGTTTCGCCAGGAACTTGTCGAGCTGCGCGATTTCCTTTTTCTGGTCGGAGATGATCTTGCGGGCCATTTTCTTCATCTCCGCATCCTTCCCGTCCTTGAGCTCGGCCTCGGACATCTGGATCGCGCCTTGGTGATGGATGCGCATCATCATCGCGAAATCGACGTCAGGTTTGCCGGTCATCGACATCCCAGCCATCTTGTCGTTGTTCTCCTTCATCATCGCCTTCGTGTCCATGCCGCCTGAGGGCGGCTGGGCGGTGCTGGCAGTGGTGCTGTGTCCGCTCGGGTGAGCGGGCTTGCTCGTCTGAGCCTGAACGGCCGTTTGCAGTAGGCCGGCGGTCAGTGCGATCACAGCTGCGGCCGTAGCCATGATGTGTCTGCGTTGTTGAGTCATTTCAGTGTTCCTTGGTGTTTGTTGGTTGTTTCCGAATTCAGGCCATCGCCGCCATCTTGCGGCATTCCTGGGCGCACTGATGGCACGCCTTCGCGCATTGCTGGCAATGCTCCATGTCGTGCTTGGCGCACTCGGCGCCGCACGACTGGCAGATGTCGGCGCACAGGCCGCAAATGGCCTTCGCATGTTCGCTGCCACGGGCCATCGCCGCGGCGGCCAGTTGGCAGATCGCAGCGCAATCCATGTCGAGCGCGATACAGGGCGCCATCATCTTTACGTCCTGCTCCTGCAGGCAGGATGCGGCGCAATGGTTGCACGCGACGGCGCAGGCGTGGCAGGCTTCGATGCACGAGAGGTACTTTTGGTGGGGCATAGGTTTCTCCAAAACAAGATTGAACCGCCGAGCGAGGTTGCACGACACAACGCCGCGACTCCTTCAGCACCGCCTGGCGCTGATTGCTGCCCCAACTCCCTTCGAAGCGCCCGCACGGGCGTCCGTCACTCACTCGTAGGCAAGTCCCCGCGGCGTTGTCACCGTCTTCGAGACTTGCGTGTGCGAAGTCCGCGCTGCCTGGGCGTTCCCAAGCCGCGGCGCTTGTCGCGCCAGATCAGAAACCCTGTCAACGCGGCCAAGAAAAGCGCCATCAAACCGCCGCCCACCAAAATGATGCTCAACGTCTCCTGCGAGGCGTTGGCGATCTTGAACATCTCATGGGCCATCGGCCGCGCCGCCCTTACTTGACCGGCTGAAGGTCTGTCACGGTGTACTTGCCACCTTCCCCGGTAGCAGTGAAGCGAACCTTGTCGCCTGCCTGGACCTTGTCCAGAAGCTTTTCGTCGCTGACACCGAACACCATGGTCATGGGCGGCATGTCGAGGTTCTTGATCGCGCCGTGCTTCAGCGTGATCTTCTTGCTGTCCTTGTCGACCTTGCGCACTTCGGCCTCGGTCATTTCGCCCGCCGCCGGTTTGGCGGTCGCGGCGGAGCCAGTTGCATTGGCTTGCGCCTGAACCGTCAACGGCAAGACAGCGGCAGCGCCGACGGCCGCGGACAGTAGTGCATGTTTGATGGCTTTCATGATTTACTCCCTTCGTAGCGTTGATAGACCGTGGCACCGCCGTCCTTGGTCAGCAGCATCACGTTGTAGGGATCCTTGCGGTTCCCGTAGGGCCCTCCATCCATGCCCGGTGATCCGATCGGCATGCCTGGCACGGCCAGTCCCAGCGCGGCCGGCCTCTCTTTGAGAATTCGCCGGATTTCTTTCACCGGAACGTGACCCTCGATGGCATAGCCGCCAACGAGCGCGGTGTGGCATGACCCATACTTGCGGTCCACGCCCAGTCGCTCGCGAATGCGGTCGTTGCCGGTGTCGTTGGCCTTCACCTTGAAGCCGCCGGCCTCAAGGTGCGCCACCCAGTCCTTGCAGCAGCCGCAGTTCGGGTCTTTCCAGACCTCTGCGAAGACCGACTTCGCCGAGGCCGGGGCATGAACCGCGAGCAACATGCTGCCCGCGGCCGCAGCAACAACCGCGCGACGGCAGACGGCGAACTCTGTGCTTGTGGCCGGTTCCATACCCGTCAGCCTTTCCCTGTCGCAACGACTTTGATCTTTCCGACCATGCCGGCCTGATAGTGGCCGGCGATCAGGCAGGCGAAGTCGAAATCGCCCGGACGATTGAAGTTCCAGATCATCTGACCGGTCTTTCCCTGCGCCACATGCGTCATGTATGGCTCTTCGTGCTCCATATTCGGAAACTTGATCATCAGAGCCGCATGCTCGTCCAGCACCTTCTTCGTGCCGATGACCATCTCGTGCATCATCTTGCCGTTGTTCTTGATGACGAATTTGATGGTCTCGCCCTGCTTGACCTCGATCTTGTCCGGCGTGAACCTCATGTTGTCGGTCATCGTGACCTCAATCGTGCGCTTCACGGCCTTCGCGTCGCCCGCGATGCCCCAGTCCTTCTGTTCTTTCTTGACGGGCCCGGCTTTCTTCTTGTGATCTTCGCCTTCGTGAGCGAAGACGACCAATGGCATGCCAATCAACGCAGCGGCGAGAAAAGCTTTCCTACGTTTCATCTCGAATGTCCTTTCAATGACACGGTTGGCGGATTCGCCGGGTTAGTGGCCGGAGTGGCCGGATGAGGGTTTACGAATCTGGACTTCCACATCTTTTTTTGGCTTTCCTCGGGCAGGCATGGAGCCAGTGCCTTCGGACTGGAAGCGCGCAGGATTGGGGAGTTCGCCCTTGAACTCGTAGGCCACGGTGCCGGGCGGGTGCTTGAACCATCCGGTGTTCTTGTAGTCGCCAGGCTTCTGGTCGGCCCTGACCTTGACGACGGTGAACATGCCGCCCATTTCGACAGAGCCGAACGGACCCTGTCCGCCCATCATGGGTTCGGTGTTGTCCGGAAGCGGCATCGTCATCTCGGCCATGTCGGCCATGCCGCGTTCGCCCATCACCATGTAGTCCGGCACCAGATTGACGATGTCCTTGACCACCTTGCGGTGGTCCACCCCGATCATGGTCGGGACGTCATGGCCCATCGCATTCATCGTGTGGTGGCTCTTGTGGCAATGGAAGGCCCAGTCGCCTTCCTCGTCGGCCAGGAACTCGATCTGGCGCATCTGGCCCACGGCCACGTCCGCCGTCACCTCGTACCAGCGCGTGCTCTTAGGCGTCGGCCCGCCGTCGGTTCCGGTGATCAGGAACTCATGCCCATGCAGATGGATGGGATGGTTGGTCATCGTCAGGTTGCCGATGCGGATGCGCACCTTGTCGTTCTTGCGCACGTTCATCGAGTCGATGCCCGGGAAGATGCGGCTGTTGAACGTCCACAGGTTGAAGTCCAGCATCGTCATGATCTTGGGCGTGTACGCGCCTGGCTCCACGTCGTAGGCGTTGAGCAGGAAAACGAAGTCGCGATCCACCTCGTCGATCAGCGGATGTCTGGCCTTGGGATGGGTCACCCAGAACCCCATCATCCCCATCGCCATCTGCGTCATCTCGTCCGCGTGAGGGTGGTACATGAAGGTGCCTGGGCGTCGTGCCACGAACTCGTAGACATAGGTCTTGCCCGGCTCGATCGCCTTCTGGTTCAACCCCCCCACGCCGTCCATGCCATTTGGCAGGCGTTGGCCGTGCCAGTGGATGCTGGTGTGCTCGGGCAGCTTGTTGGTGACGAACACCCGCACGCGATCGCCCTCCACGACTTCGATGGTCGGCCCGGGCGATTGGCCGTTGTACCCCCACAGGTGCGCCTTGAACCCCGGCGACATCTCGCGCACGACCGGCTCTGCGACCAGGTGGAACTCCTTGACGCCGCTGTTCATGCGCCAGGGCAGCGTCCAGCCATTGAGCGTGACGACGGGGTTGTAGTGCCGCCCGGTGTTGGGCACCAGCGGCGGCATGGTGTCGGGCTTGGTCTGCATCGCCGGTTCGGGCAATGCCGCCATGGCGACCTTGCTGACCGAGGCGGCGGCGATGGCGCCCGTGATCGCACCGGCGCCGGATAAGAAGTTGCGTCTGCTGGTCATGTGATTTCTTGTGTGTTGGGCGGCGAGCCATCAGTGGCCCGGCCCTGCGGAGCCGCTTGTGGTGCTGGTGGAAACCGGCGTTGCGCCCATGGCGAGCGGCTTGCCGATGATCGAAGAGGCGAGGCCCGCGTCGGCCAGCCAGAACTGCTGCTGTGCGTTGATGGCCTGCATGACGCTGGCAATCTGGTCCCGGCTGTCGGCCAGCAACTCGAACACCCCGATCAGCATGCCGTTGTAGCGAAGCACGTTCTCCTCGGCCATCACCTTGCGCAGCGGCACGATCTCGTCGCGGTAGTGCCTGGCCAGGTCGTAGGCCGTACGGTATGCCGAGTAGCTCTCCCGCAGTTGCGACGACGCTGAGCGCACAACGGCCTCGTACCGGTTGGCTGCGGCCAGCGACTGCGCGTTCATGCTGGCGCGCTGGGCGCCGCCCCAGTCGAAGATCGGAAGCCGGATCTCCAGCTCATAGCCCCTGCGATGGCTCTTCTGACCAGAGGCGGTGTCGAAAACCGTATCCCGGCGGACCCCGGCCTCGACGTCCAGCAAGCTGTTCAAGAGCGCGAGGCCCTGCGATTTCCCGGCCACGTCAAGTTGCAGGCGGGCCAGTTGAATGTCGATCCGTTGCTGGAGCGCCGACGCGCTGACGTCCGTGCCCGCCTTCGGCTCCTTCGGCAGATCCGGCAGGCGATCCGGCAGCTTGAGCTGCATCGCCTGCGCGTCCGTCAACCCGAGCAGGCGCACCAGTTCCTCGCGCGCGGCTGTGACCGCATGCTGCGCCGAAGCCAGCTGCGCCGCCGAATCGGCATAGAAGGCCTGCTGCCGTACCCGCTGCAACTTGGTGAAGTTGCCCACCTGCTGCATGCGCCTGGCCAGCTCCGCGCTGGCTTGGGCCGACCGGTTGACCTGGTCGGCGTACTGCAGCAACTGTTGGGCGGCGACGGCGCGAACCCAGGACTGGCGGACCTGGCTCACTTGCTCGACCACGGTGCCGCTCATCTGAATCTTGGCTTGGGCAACCTGGTTGCGGGAAATCACCTGGCGCTGGGGCAGCGTGAGGAGGTCCAGAAGGCCGATGGACAGCAGGCGCCCCAGTTCCAGTTCGTCGCCGGCACGGATGCGCTCGAACGTGAAGACGGGATTGCCGATACGCCCAGCCTGGTTGGCGGCGGCCATGTCGGCCCAGCTCTGCGCCACCAGCGCCTGCATGGACGGGCTGTTCGCAAGGGCGAGCTGCACGGCGTCGTCCATGGTCAAGGGCTTGGCCAATAGCTGTTCGCTGAGCTGGCTGCGCGACTGGCGCTGCTGCTCGGTTCGGCTGAGTTCCAGCTTGCCCTGGGTGAAGCCTTGAGTCGACTGGTTGGTTTCCTGCAGGGCTTGATCGATGTTGACGCTCGCGCATCCGGCGAGGAGGAGCACGGCCGCGCCCACAGCAGCGAGACGGAAGGTTCTTTGCATTTCGTTCGCTCTCTAGGGTTTGGCCTGGCTTGCGGCGGGCTTGGCCGCACTCGCCGCGGGCGCGGCGTGGCCGGCATGCCATTGTTGTCCCTGCCCTTCGGTCGCTTCTTTTGCGTAGGCTCGCCAGCCGCCGATCTTGCCAACCGTGTCGTTGGCTTCTTTCCAGGGCACCATCTTGTTCTCGCTGTAGGGCTGGTAGCCCTCCAGGGCGGAGCGGTACTCGCCCGGCGTGGCCGGTGTTCGTGCAACGAGGGCGGACGCGGCGGCGCGCGCCGGTGGAACCGCTGGAGTCTGGGCTGACGCTGCCAGCGTCAACAGACCCGATGAGACCGCCAGCCATAGGGCCAGCATGGGTTGAAACATGGGAACCTCGCGTTGTTCATGGGGATGTACCGCCATCGCCGGAACGGCATGGCGGACGAACGAAAGCACCCGCGGCGCCAGTCAAGCTGGCGCTCTTGGATGCAATCAGGCGCGAGGTGGTTTGTCGGGGACCTGGGAAGGTCGAGGGTGAATCAGCACGAAGGGTTCAGCCAACGCTGCCTGGGGTAGTGCCGTGAACTCCAGAAACTCGGGGAATTCAGCGACGGCGACGAGGTTGCAGCACGATGCACAGACGGCGCACTTGTGCGATGCGGCAGGTAGCTTCTTGCTGGTGTTGTCGCCGACCTTCTTGGCCTCGTCCTTGGCCTCGTTCTTCGCTTCGTCGGCGTGCTTGGAGTGATCGTGCGCGGCATCACCATTGCTGGCATGCGACAGCTGATCCTGTTGGGAGGCGGCCGCCTGCACCGGAGCATGGTGCGGCCCAGGCCCGCAAAACAGCATCGACGCAGCCGCCAATCCCTGCAAGGGGATAGCGGCCACGATGAGCCAAGCGAGGAAGAGCCGAAAACGCGACATGAACTGACGATTCTACTGAGACTTGTCGCGCTTGTGGTGAGGCGACACGTTTCAAGCACATTGGTCGGCGGGCTTCTTGGCCGCGAGCGACTGGCGCGCTTCCACCCAACCAAGTTCAACACGTTCGTTACAGAGCTCAGCTCGACGCCGGACGCTGGCCATAGGAGGCACCGCGAGGTTTTGCGCGCATATCAAACCGCTACAAACTGCACCGAATCCGCGATCACCCCAAGTTGGGCGAAGGCAAGCAAGTCGACGTTGAATTCACCCATGATGGCAAGGACTACGTCGTCACGAAAGTGAAGTGACCGGCCAGGCTCTCCGACGTCGCTGAAGCGGGAGTTCACGCGCAAAGTCATCGCGCATGCTTTGCAACTTCAGCCGCCACCGCCTCGCCGAGAGCCTGATGGCTAGGCGTGATGAGCTGCCGGCCGTTCACGAAGAAGGTCGGCGTGCGCTCGATCTGCAGCGCGTTCACGTCAGCGGTATCTTGTTGCAGGATTCGCTGCACGGCACCGAGCACCTCTTGCTGCTTGCGCGCGCTGACGTCCACCCCCACACCCTGCACGATGCGCGCGGCCAACGCGAGGTCGGGTGCGCCATGCGCCGCCCACTCCGGCTGTCGATCCAGCAGCGCCTCCAGCGCGCTCTCGTACTTGCCTTGCATGCGCGCCATCTCCAGCAGCGCTGCGGCAACGTCCGATCCCTTGTGAAAGAGCGCATACCGGAGGACCAGCTTGACCTTGCCAGGATGGGTAGCAAGAATCTTCTTCACATGCGGGTAGTACGCACGGCAGGCTTCGCAGGACGGATCGAAAACCTCCACCACGGTCACCGGCGCTTCTGCGGCCCCGAGTACAGGTGAGTGCGGCCTGATCAGAATTTCGGCTGGCGCCGCGGTCGCGGCCAGAAGAGTAGCCGGGCCGGATGGACCAGGTTCTCCACCGGAAAGCTGCGCCGGCTCAAGAAACGCGGTTGCGACTGCGGCAGCCACAACCAGCACAAGCAGGACTGTTGCGACACGCCGCTTCATACTACGGCACCTCGGCGCGCGCGATCGGGTGCATCACTTCACCTCGAAGCGTGCCGTCACGGCCGATTTGCCCGCCAGCGCCACGCTGATGATGGCCTTGGCGCCCTTGGCGCGCCACCGGCGCATCGCACCGGCGCACGTTGGTGAGCACCTCCGCGCCCTTCGCGGGCTGTGCTGTCGGATCGACGGGCACGATCTGGTGCCGATGCCGTCCCATGTGCTGCAGGCCGAGCACGGCGAATTGACCCGCCGCGGCCTGATCCGTGGTCATCTTGTGGCGACAGTCGAAGTAGCTCCTGTCGCCGAGGTCGGACGCGAGCCCGACCTTCTCGACCTTCGCTTCGCGCCATCCGTCTTCCCATGCGTACTTCCCGTCGTAGACGGATGACGCGCAACCGCTTACCGCGAGGGCGAGCAGCAGCGACGCAAGCCTGAGCTGGGCCATCACTTCACCTCGAAGCGCGCGGTCGCGGCCGGCTTGCCCGCCAGCGTCACGCTGACGATTCCCTTGGTGCCTTTGGCGACCTTGAAGCTGCCCTTGGCCTCGAGCTTGTCGACCGTGGGCGCGAGCTCGACCTCGCTCTTCTCGGAGCCGTTGAGCAGGGTCACCTTGCCCTTCGCGCCGTCGAGCTTCACCGGCTTGCCGTGGTCCCCGACATAGACCTGAATCAGCTCGGGCTTGGCGACGATCTCGAAATCGAGCGCCTTGGTCTCCACCCAGATGCCACCGTGCTTCGGGGTGTGATCGTCCTTCTTCTGGGCAAAGGCCGAGGTTCCGGTGAAGGCGATGCAGGCGCTGATGATGATGGTGGCGAACTTCATTGCATGGTTCCTTTCATGAACGTGGATAGAAACTAGAAGACTTCGCTGCCTGAGTCCTCCACCAGGTCTTCGATCGGCTTGCGGCCGAACAGCTTGACCATGGCAGGGGTCAGGAACGAGTCCAGGAGGGTGGAAGTGATGAGGCCAAAGAAGATGACCACGGCCACCGGGTGCAGGATCTCGGTGCCCGGCTGATCGGCTTCGAACAGGAGTGGGGCCAGTGCCAGTGCCGCGACCAGCGCGGTCATGAGCACGGGTGTCAGCCGCTCCAGCGAGCCTCGCACCAGCATCTGGTCGTCGAAGTTTTCGTTCTCGAAGGCGCACAGGTTGATGTAGTGCGACACCTTCATGATCCCGTTGCGGATCGCGATGCCGGCCAACGTGATGAATCCCACGAGCGCCGCCACCGACAGCGGTTGCCCGGAGAGCCACAGGCCGAACACGGCGCCGACCAGCGCCAGCGGGATGTTCACCATGATGATGATCACGAGCACCGACGACCGGTAGCGCGACCAAAGGATCAGGAAGATCAGGCCAACCGATGCGATCGATAGCAGGCCTATCAGGCGGCTGGCATCTTCCTGCGCCTGGAACTGCCCGCCGATGGTGATGAAGTAGCCCTGGGGCAGTTTGGTCTCCGCGCTCAACTTGCGGATATCGGCCACGACGTCGCTGAGCGCGCGGCCCTGCGCATTGGCAGAGATCACAATGCGGCGGCGGCCGTCGTCCCGGCTGATCTGGTTGGGCCCGTCCGACTCTTCTACGGTCGCGAGCTGAGACAACGGCACCCGTCCGCCTGGCGTGTCGATGAAGATGTTGCGCAGGCCCTCGATGCCACGCGCAGACTCCGGCAGGCGCAGCACCAGGTTGAAGCGGCGGCTGCCCTCGACGATCTGGGTCACCTTCTCGCCGTCGATCATCATCTGCAGCTCGCGCAGCAGCTTGGCCGGCGGCAGGCCGTAGCCGAGTGCCCGGTCATAGTCGACGTGGACCTTGATCTGGGGCGTCAGGACCTGCTTCTCCACTTCGAGGTCCACGACACCCTCGATCGAAGACATGCGCTGGCGCAGCGCCTCGGCCTGGCCGCGCAGTGTGTCGAGGTCGTCGCCGTAGATCTTGACCGCGATCTGCGTGCGCACGCCCGAGAGCATGTGGTCGATACGGTGGCTGATCGGCTGGCCGATGCCAATGGCGGCCGGCAGTGCCGACACCTTGCTGCGCAGATCAGAGTAGATCTCCTCCACGCTGCGGTCGCTGCGCTTCAACTTCACGTCGATTTCGGAGACGTGGACGCCCTCGGCGTGCTCGTCGAGTTCGGCTCGGCCGGAACGGCGGCCGACGTGCTCGACCTCGGGAACAGTCTGCAGGTTTATCTCAGCGACGGCGCCGACACGCGTAGTCTCCGCGAGTGTCGTGCCTGGGTTCAGCCGCAAGCCGACCAAGGCAACGCCTTCGTTGAAGGGCGGCAGGAACGTGGTCGGAAACAGCGGCACGGAAAGCGCCGCCAACGCAACGGCCACGGCGCCGCCTACCAGCCAGGGTTTGGGTCGCTCCAGCACACGGCGCAGGCCACTCTCGTAGCGCGCCTTCACCCAGGCCTGCACCCGCGTGTCGCCATGATCCAGGCCTTTGATCTTGGGCAAGAGGTAGTAGGCCATCACCGGAGTCACAGTGACCGACACCAGCATGGACGCGAGTAGCGACACGATGTAGGCCACGGCCAGTGGCTGCATCAACCGCCCTTCAATGCCAGGCAGGAAGAACAGCGGCAGCAGCACCAGCACGATGATGACGGTCGCGTAGAGGATCGCGGACCGGACCTCCAGCGTGGCTCGCGCGATCAGTTCCAAAGGCCCCATGCGGCCGGTCGGATGTGCCGTGCGATCGAGCTTAAGCCGTCGCAGGACGTTTTCCACGCCGACGACTGCGTCATCGACCAGGCCACCGATGGCAATGGTGAGGCCGCCCAGCGTCATCGTGTTGATCGAAAAACCGTAGTAACGGAACACCAGCACGGTGATCATCACGGACAGCGGAATGGCCGTGAGCGCGATCAGCGTCGTGCGCACATTCATGAGGAACAAGTACAGCACGGCAGCAACCACCATCGCCGCGGCGAGGAACTTGCCCTGCAACGTGTTGACCGAGGCTTCGATGAAGCTGGCCTGTCGCATGGTGACGATGGGCGCGCCCATCCCGGCCGGCAGGCTCTTCTTGAATCCGTCCAGCGCTTCCTCCACCCGCTGCGTGAGCTTCACCGTGTCGGCATCGGGCTGCTTCTGGATTCCGAGCAACACCGCTGGTTTGCCGTTGTAGCCGGCATCGCCCCGCTTGATCGCTGGCGCGAAGACGACCGTGGCCACCTGGTTCAGGCTGATGGGTTGACTGTTGCGGAAGGCGACTGGCAGTCGTTGCAGGTCCTCGATGCGTGTCGTGCGGCCGATATTGCGAATCAGGTACTCACGCGAATTGAGTTCCAGAAACCCGCCGCTGGTGTTGGACGAGAAGCCCTTCAGCGCAGCCTCGATGTTCTCCACCGTGACGCCGAGGGCTGCCATGCGTGCCGTGTTGGGCTGCACCTGGTACTGGCGCACCTCGCCCCCGATGGGGATCACCTGGGCCACTCCCGGGATCGTGAGCAGTCGTGGCCGGATCACGAAGTCGGCGTACTCACGCACCGCCATCGGACTGGTTTTCGCGGCATCGATGGGAAGCGCCACCGACATGATCTCGCCCATGATCGAGCTCACCGGCCCCATGGCCACGTGCTCGATGCCGGGTGGAAGCTGTTCGCGCGCGACGGACAGGCGTTCGCCAACCATTTGGCGAGCGCGATAGATGTCGGTCTTCCAGTCGAAGGTGACGTAAACGAAGGCGAGGCCGACGCTGGAGACCGAGCGGATGCTCTCCACCCCGGGAATGCCGCCCATGGCGGTTTCCAGCGGGGCGGTGATCAGTTGTTCAACCTCCTCGGGGGCCATGCCGCCGGCTTCGGCCTGGACCGTCACCGTGGGCTTGTTCAGGTCTGGGAACACGTCCACCGGCATCTGCGTGAGCGTGAACGCGCCGTAGAACATCAGGATCATCGCGGCGACCACCACGATGAGGCGGTTGCGCAGCGAGGAATGAACCAGTTTCTCGAACATCGTCAGCGCACCTGGTTCACGAGCGATGCACCCTGCGTCACCACGCGGTCACCGGCCTTCAGGCCGTCGACCACCGATACCAGTGCGCCATCGAGAGGAACGACGCGCACCGGCCGCGGCTGGAAGATCTCGGCACCTGTGTGAACCCAGACAATGTCCTGATTGCTCGGGTTCTTGACTACCGAGCCGGCGGGGACCGGCACGCCCTGTATCGGCGTGCGGGTCTGCACAACGACCTTGACGGGTTGGTTCACAGCCAGAGGCACTGCGACGTTGCCTGCGGTGCGGAATGTGAGCGGGATCGCGCCTTCGCGCTGTGAACGTCCGGCGCCAACGAACCGCAGGGGAACGTTCACGCCAGCGGCCGGCGAGGCACTGGCCGAGGCGATGCCGCTCAGGAGCGCAACGTCGAAGGCCAGCGCTTCGACCACGAGGCGACTCGGATCGACGATCTCGAAGAGCACTTCGCGCGCATCGACGACTTGGCCAGCCATCACGTTGGCCGCCGAGATGACGCCGGTGATGGGTGCCACCAACTGCTCAGTGGCCGTCACGGAGCCGCGCACGGCGCCCAAGCGCTGCTGCAGGCTGCCAACATCGGCCTGAGCGGCCTCGATGTCCTTTTGCGGGACGGTCCCCTCGAGCTGCGCCAAGCGGGCTGCCCGGCGGCGTGCCAGCTCTAGCTGCGCGGCGAGTTCGGCGCTTTGCGCCTGCTGGTTGGCGCGCTCGATCGCGCCGGCCGATGAACGCACGATGGCGAGCACTTGGCCTTTGCGCACGGCCTGTCCCAAGGAAGGCAGGCCAGCGTCCACCGCCTCTACCCGACCAGCCTGTGTGGGCTGGACGCGGCCACCGGCGTTGGCATCCATCAGGACGCGGCCTGTGAGTTCAACCGTCTGCGGCACCGCTTTGGCCTCGGCCACGATCGTGCGCACCGCCAGTTGCCGCTGCGAGGTCTTGGGCAGGAAGACACTGCCGTCGGGATTGCGCTTCGGCGAATTGCTGGTGGCCGCCGGCGCGGAGTCGCCGTGGTCGTGACCTGGGCCTGCCCACGCGGGCATCACCAAGGCACAGAGCAAAGCCAGGGAAAGAGTCTGCTTCATCATCTGGTTCAACCGTTCAGGCGCGCACTGCGCGTGGTCTTGTACTTGCGCGTGAGGAACACAGCCAGGGCCAGGGTGAGCGCCGCGGCCAGCGCGTACCCCAGCCACTTCAGCCAGGAGCGGGTTCCCTCGCCTGCGCGGTCGTGCGGATCCTTCAAGTCGAGCTCGCCTGCGAGCAGGTCGGTGTCGGAGCCCGCGCTGACGGTGAACGAGAACGGCAACTCGCCCGGCTTCGCGAGTGCATCGAACTTGATCAGGTAAGTGCCGTCGGCCTGCGGCGCGGCCACGCCCTTGTTGGTGCCGGCCTCGTACTCGACCTTGGCACCCAGCACGGGCTCGTTGGTGGCGTAGCGGTCTAGGTAGACGGTCATCTGGCCCTTGTCGACGACACCAACCAGTTCGAACAGATCCGAGTGGGCTTCGACGCGCGGACTGGCCGCGCCGGCAGCGGCCGGCTTGTCGTGGTCGTGCCCGTCGTCGGCGAACACTGGAGCGACCGCGATTGAAGCGACAAGCGCCATCAGCCGAACGCCTTGAAGAAGTGAGTTCAGAAACGATGGGTCCGTCATGGAAGAAGTCCGTAGGCTTGATTGAGTTTGGAGATGGCGCGGCGTGTCTCCACTTGCGCGCGTGCATGGGCCAATTCGGCCTCGAATCGCTCGGTCTCTGCGCGCAAACGCGTCGGCAGGTCGCTCTCGCCGAGGCGGTAAGACTTCGCGATAAGAGCCTGGACCTCGGCAGCCATGCGCGCGCGCTGCGCCGCGGCCACCTCTGCACGCCTCGCCGCCTCGAGTTCGCCGGTCGCGGAAAGCCGCTCTGCGTCGGCGGTGCGTTGCACGGCCTCGGCATCCGCTTCGGCTGCATCCAAATCGGCGCGCGCGCCTGCCAGCTTGGGCGCGTTGCGGCCTTCGCTGCCCAGGGGTATGCGAAGCGACAGTTTCATCGAACGCTCGTTGGCCGAGCCAAAGGCCGGACGCTCACGCGTGACACCAACCCCCACCTCAAGCGGGTCGCGCTTGTCGGCGGCGGTCAGCTGCAACTTGGCCCGGGCAGCATGCACGGCGGCCTGTGCCGCTGCGACAGCGGCGTTTTCTCCGGCTTGACCCGGTGATTCGTCCAGCGTCGCAATACGATCCAAGCCGGTCAGCGCGCGCCATAGGCCCTGCAGGCGAGCGAGCGCAGCGTCGGCGTGCGACTGTGTCGCTGCGGCCTGCTGCAACAAGCCTTCAGCCTGCAGCTGGTCGACACGAGCCGACTCGCCGGCCTTCACACGCCGCGCCACGTCGGCCGCGAGGACCTTCGCTTCTTCGGCCTTGCGCAGGGCAACTTGGCGTTCGATCTGCGCAAGCGCGGCCTGGGCGGCCAAGTCCCGGACCTCCGCCGCGACCTTCGCCTTGGCGAGCAACTGCTGACGCTCGAACGCGACGCGATCGGCCTCGACCTGCGCCGCGTTGGCACTGCGCACGCCCGGCCACCACAACGGCGCCGACAGTTCGGCCTCCGTCTCGCGCAACCCACCGTTGCTGCCGATGCGGTCCGTCCGATGCGAGATGCCCACGCTGGGAGGGCCGGCCAGCAAGGAAGACGCAGCGCGCCCGCGCGCTTCCAGCTCGGCTTGTCGATTTTGTGCAGAGCGCGCCTGTGGCGTCAGCGCCCAGGCCGATTCGGTCGAATCACGAAGGGTTGGCGCCGGCTGCGCATGAACGCCAGCCGCGATGAAACACGCCACAAAGGCCCAAGGCCTTGGGAAATACAAACGCATCCAGTTCTCCGAAAGTCACGAAAGACGTTTCGGCGGAACCAGCGATCAGGGTGAGGGGAACAAGGTCGCGGGCCCGCCGTTCAGGCGGGAACCCAATTTGGCCGGTCGTGGCGAGCGGCCAGCACCTGGAGCATGAACGCTCCATCCGAGGCATTCAGGAGGCTCCGGGCATCGGTGCCAAGCTCAATGACCGACGTCGGCATCATGGTGGCCGAGCCGTGACAGGTGTGCGCCATGTCGCAGCAGCCATGGCTATTGGCCTCGGCCTGCTGATCGATCGCGACATCCGAGCTTGCAGCGACGTCGACCTTGAGCTGAGATTCGACGCGCACGTGCGCCGTGGCGTTTGCGTCATGGGCATAGCCGTGCGCGGCCGCCCAAGCCATTTGCAGGGGCAGCATCAGCACAAGCAACAGGATCCAAATGCGACGCATGGGGCGGAATCCTATCAGGATCACACTTTCACCGAGTCTTGAGTGGCTTTCGTTAGAACTGCCTCCCGTGCCTCGGCGATCAGTTTGTGGATGCTCGGACTCAGCGGCATGGGCTTGAATGCGTTCACCGTCGCGCGTCCGATGTTGCCTGCGGGGAGCCTGCCGACCGCGTGGCCCAGGGGGACCAGTGCCAAGCGAAACAACTGGCCCGCTGCCTCCGGCCAGTCGCGAGTTTGGGCGGCATAGCGGAGCATGACGCAGTGGCTGTGGACATGCAGTTTGAAATCCATCTGGCCGACGATGTGGGCGGCCATGAGCCACTCCCACCGATCCTTCGCGCTCATGCCTTCGCTATTGCGGAAGCCCGCGAGCAAGCGCGCGTAGACACGTCGCTGTTGTTCGCGATTGCTAGGCATGGGCCTGCTCCACATGCGCCGCAGCCTTGGTCGACGTGTCATGCACTCCCCGCATCAGCCGCAGGCCGTTTCCCACCACCAGCAGACTCGCGCCCATGTCGGCGAAGACGGCCATCCACATCGTCGCGCTGCCGAACACGGCCAGCACCAGGAACACCGCCTTGATGCCGAGCGCGAGCGTGATGTTCTGCCAAAGCACTGCGTGCGTGCGACGCGAGAGGCGCACAGTTTCTGCAACCCGGCGCACGTCGTCATTCATGATCACGACATCGGCCGCCTCCATCGCGGTGTCTGTGCCGGCGCCGCCCATGGCAAACCCGATGTCGGCTTGCGCGAGCGCGGGAGCATCGTTAATGCCGTCGCCGGTCATGCCGGTGGCGCCGTAGCGCGCCTGCATGTCCTTGATGGCCTCCAGCTTGGCTTCGGGCAGCAGGTCACCGCGTGCATCCTCGATGCCGGCCTGTGCCGCGATGGCTTGGGCCGTGGCGAGGTTGTCGCCGGTGAGCATCACGGGTGTAACGCCCAGGGCCTTCAGGTCGGCGATGGCTTGGCGCGAGGTTTCCTTGATGGTGTCCGCGACGGCGAAGATGACGAGTACCACATCGTCTTTGGCCAACAACGTGACGGTGCGTCCCTGCTTCTCGTGCTGGCGTAGCTCGGCCTCCAGTTCCGGCCCGCAGAGACCGCGCTCATGCACGGCGCGATGGTTGCCGAGCAGCAGTTGATTGCCGTCGACCTTGCCTTGAACACCGCGTCCGGGTAGCGCGCTGAAGTCTTCGACCGATGCGCGCTCGCCATCAAGGCCTGCGGCAATGGCTTGGGAAACCGGATGATCGGAGCGGCTGGCCAGGCTGGCAGCGAGCCTCTTGGCCAGCGCCTCATCACCACCGTTCCACGTGCGCCACTCCACCAGCTTCGGTTTGCCTTCGGTGATGGTTCCGGTCTTGTCGAGGGCGACGGTCTTCAGGGATCGGGCCGTCTCCAGGTATGTGCCGCCCTTGATCAGGATGCCGCGGCGCGCACCGGCGGCAAGGCCGCTGACGACCGTGACCGGCGTGGAGATGACGAGCGCACAGGGACAGGCGATCACCAGCAACACCAACGCCTTGTAGAGCGCCTCCAGCCAGGTCAGGCCCAGTAGGAACGGTGTGAGCAGAGCGACAGCGACGGCAAGCGCGAATACCGCCGGCGTGTAGATGGCGGCGAATCGGTCAACGAAGCGCTGCGTCGGCGCGCGCGTGCCCTGGGCCTGCTCGACGGCGTGGATGATGCGCGCGAGCGTCGTGTTGCTGGCGGACGCCGTCACGCGAAACTCGAGTTCACCCGTCTCGTTGATGGTGCCTGCGAAGACCTGGTCGCCCGGCGCCTTGTCGACGGGGATGCTTTCGCCCGTGACGGGCGCCTGGTTGATGGCGCTGGTGCCTTTGGTGATGACGCCATCCAGCGAGACCCGCTCACCGGGTTTGATCCGGACCGTGGCTTCCAGCGGAACCTGGGCCACCGGTGTGAGCTGCCACTGGCCGTCCGCCGTCTGCATCAGGGCTTCCTCTGGTGCCAGCGCCAGCAGGCCTTTGATCGCGTTGCGCGCCCGATCGACGGCGCGCGCCTCGATCAGCTCGGCGATGGCGTACAGCGCCATGACCATGGCGGCCTCCGGCCATTGCCCGATCAGGAAGGCACCTGTCACTGCGACCGACATCAATGCGTTGATGTTGAGCTTGGCCCGCAGCAGTGCCGCCATGCCCTTCTTGTAGACGTCCAGACCTGCAAGCCAGATCGCCACGCCGGCGAGCGCCATGCCGACCAATTTCCAGAGCAGGGTTTCGGGGGCGAGGAACTCGGTCACCTCGGCCGCCACGGCTACGCCTAAAGCCAACGCCAACCGAGCGACGCCCGCTCCAAGGTCGTGGTCTTGGTCGTGCAGCTCGCCATGCCCTTCCCGGGCTTGCGCTTCCACCGTGTCCGGGCCGACGATGGGTTCGGGGTGGAAACCCGCCTTCTTGATCGCCTCCAGTGCAAGCGGGAATGCGTCATCGGAGGCGTCGATACCAAGCGTGCGGGCGGTCAACTGGAAGTTCAGCGACCTGATGCCCAGGATCGGCTCCAGCGCGCGGCGGACCTCGGCTTCCTCGGCGCTGCAGTCCATGGTGGGGATGCGAAAGCGGCGCCCTCCTACGGGTACATCGGCGGTGGCGGGGACAGCACATACAGCTGAGCTGCAGCAGTCCGCTTCTTTGGGCGGGGTTTTCGTATCCATGGCCTAATTGGAAACCCTGTAGCCACTTCAGAGTCAAGCTGAGGCATGAAATGAAAATTGGAGAAGTGGCGGCTGCCACCGGAACGCAGGTCGAAACCATCCGCTACTACGAGCGGGAAGACTTGCTTCCAACGCCAGCGCGCACGGAAGGAAACTATCGCGTTTACAACGACGCGCACGTCCACCGCCTGGCTTTCATCCGTCATTGCCGCTGCCTGGACATGACGCTGGATGAGATCCGCGTCCTGCTGCACTACAAGGACGCTCCCACCGAGAGCTGCGGGGAGGTCGATGCGTTGCTCGACGATCACATTGGTCATATCGTGAACCGAATCAAGGAGCTCAAGGTGCTCGAGGGCGAGCTGCGCGCTTTGCGTGCTGGCTGTTCGGATGGCCGCTCGGCAGAGGACTGCGGAATCCTTGGCGGTTTGGAAAAGGGTGCTCTAGAACACGATCACGGGCCACATTCAGGACACCAGCTCGCGGAGGGAACTCACGGCAGACGCAGCGGCAGGGTTAAAGAGAAGCACCGTTCGGCGAAGCCATGAGAGGTATGGGTCCTCTGCAGGACGCGAGGGTTTACGCGCAACTCAACCCGCTACAACTTGCACCGAAACCGAGATCACCCCTCCTATCGTGTGTCCATGGAAGAAGCACAGACCACACACGACGAAGCCGTGGACGGCACCACGAAAATCACCGCCAAGATCCAGGAGGGCTTGCTCGAGCGGTTCGACCAGGACATGCGCGGATGCTTCCTGAAGCGCGACGCCTTCCTCAATCAGGTCATCGGTAGCGAGATCCCCTACCTGCGCCAAGATCTTCAGGGCAAGCGGCTGACGTCGATCGCACGCACCTACATCTCCGGCAAGCTCAAGCGCATGGGCACACGCCCGGTAAACATCGTCGTCGACAAGCAGGTCGCCGCTGACTTGAATGCGGCCGTCGAGGCGCACAACCTGGTCCGTGACGCGTTCATCAACTACCTGCTCGTCTGCCTGCGGTCGACACCGCGATTCCTGAAGTACTTCGAGCTGCCAAGCCACTACACCGGATCGCACTTCGATGCGGCGCTGGAGCCGACCGAGGTCAGCCCGCTGCGCGCGATCGCGAGCACCATGTGCGATCCGTTCTACTACCTGCGCGAAGCGGTGCGTGAGCGGCATGGCACCGGCCTGTATGCCTTGTCCATGCCTGAGGAGTTCCACGGGGTGAGCTGTTTCCTCGCGGACGAAGAGGTGCCAGGCAGCGAAGCCAACAAGGTACTGGTGCGTGAGACGGACGCCTTGCTCGCCGCGCTCGATCTCGATGACCTCGAGGAAGTCGCGTTCACCCCGAAGGGAAACGCACGATGAGACAGACAAAGCATGCAGTCGAACAACAGCAGCGCCGGGGCATTCCTGACGCGCTCTTGGCGATGGTGATGGACCATGGCGTGGCCATCAAGGCGACTGGACGCGCGGCCATGTATCGCGTCTCGAAGAAGGAGCTGCCGTTCCTTAAAAACGAATGCCCCGCGCCGCTGTGGCGCCGCTATCGGGATTCGCTCAACAGAACGGTGCCTGTCGTCGCGGAAGGCGACACCGTGATCACAGCGATGCACCGCTGGAAGCGAATCCGGAAACTTTGATAGCCGCCACGGACCGCACTAGGCCGCAAGCTCTTCGAGACGCCTTGCCGCTTCGCGCTTGCCCAGGCTTCTGAATTGCGCTATCGCCGGCAGGTACTGCGCGCGCGGTCTGGCCTGGCCGCTTTCCCACTTGTAGACCGTCAGCGGGCTCACACCGAGGAGAGTGCCGGCTTCATGCGCGGAAAGACCGAGGCGTTTCCTGTGCTGGGCGAAACCAGAGGCACGCCAGCGCAGCTGCCCATCATCGCGCGGCTGCTCCGCCGGCACCGCGCGCGCCACTACCTTCGTCGTGCGCTTTTGCTGGCGTTCCAGCTGGTCCACGCGGCGCTTGAGCGCGGCGATCTCCGACCTGTAGGTGGCCACCGCCTTCTTCAGGGTATCAGTGCTTGCACGAAGTTCCTTGCGGGCAAGCCGCGTGATTTCGTCCTTGAGAGCGCTCGCGATGTTCGGCATGGCGGGCATTCTAAGCAGCGCCCCGCCTGCGATCCGGGGGCGGGGGCCTATGGCGGCGTTTCCACGCGAGGCGTGCCGGACTTGGCAGTCGGCCTCGCGGCGGCCGGGACCGCGTCCGGGTGTCGCAGGTGGCGCTGCTCCTTGATACCGGCCAGCACCGCGGCTTGTGCGGCGCCCAGCGTCTCGATCCAGTGCCGGATGACTGAGTTGCGCACGATCCCAGGTCCCATGGCCACGATCGCCTCCGCATCGAGGTGCTTCGACACCTCCGGCATAGCGTAAGCGCGGCCGAGGCAGCGATTCACGAGTTGGTAGACGGTGCTGCCTTCCATGGCGGGCAGGCACCCACTTTCCTTCGCTGGGATGCGGGCGAGAAAAAGCGGTTGCTGCTCGTCTGGCGCGGGCATGCGATCGGCGGAGCGCTGGCCGGCGATCATGCGCGTGCGCTGCGCCGCGAGCAGCCGCCGACGCTGCAACAGCCACGGCCTCACCATCACCAGCACCTCGTGCGTGAGCTCGAAAGGTGCGCCCAGGCGCTTGGCGGTGCGATCGGGCGCATACACGTTGAGGAGAATCGAGTTCGGCTCTTCGTCGAGCCTCAGCTGCTCGTGCGGCTCGTACACGCGTCCCATCTGCCGCCTCAGATCGTGGCCCTTCAGGTCGATCAGCTCGCTCTTGGTCAGGCCGAAGTGGGCGAGCAGTGCAACCACGGCCCGATCACGGTCGATCCACCAGTTGGTTTCAGCCTTCTTTGGAAGCAGCTTGACCAGCTGCTCAGGATCCCGAAGCATCGGCAGCACGCCGGGCGGCAGCACCTGCGACGTGCGGTCGCGCAGGTTGATGCGGTGTTCCTCAGGCAACTTGTCGCCGTTCGCAGGATTCGCAGCGCACCAGAGCCGCTTGCGGTCACACGCAAAGTCGTAGATGTCGCGCAAGGCGCTGTAGTAGCGCTGCCGCGTGTAGTTCGCCATGCGCGCTTCGTTCTTTGGCTCTCGTCGGCGTTTGCCCTCGGCCGGCGCCGGTCCTTCGATGAACTTGCGCACGTGGGCAGCTTGCGCTCGCCTCCACGCTTCGCCGGGCCCGGGTGCGACGTCCTGCGTGGTGAGCCAGGCCAGCCAGGCGTCCCAGATGGCCCGGTAGATCGGCACGGACTCGGGGCTGCAGCCGCCCTTGTCGCGCCGCATCTTGTTCTGCATCCATTTCTCGAACACTTCGGCCGCCGCGGGCACCTTGGTGTCTTGGTCCGCCGCTACTTGAGGCATTCTTGGATCGCCTTCAGCGAGGTGTCGAAGATCTGGTTGCGCTCCTGCATCGACAGGCCCATGTCGGCGTGCAGCGTGTTCAGCGGCAGCAGCATGCTGTTAATGATGGCCCGAGTTTCCTCCATCGACACGCGCGCGTCGGAGGTGCCCTCCTGCATTCCCTCGGTGTCGGCACGCACGAGCAAAGTCCGCACCACGCTCCACATGCGCGGCTCGGGCAGCAGGAAGTGCATCCAGTACGGAAACTGCTGGTGCAGCGCGGCGAAGTAGCGCCGGCATTCCGGGATCTGGTGGATGGGGCGCGGGTCCGCGTCCCATCCCTCGAAGCTGAAGAACACCCCGTGGGTGAGTTGCCTGCGCAGGCGATCGTCCTCAATCAGCGCCAGGAGATCGTCGACGGCGCGGCCCACGCCGCCCTGAGTTACCTCGTCGCGCGAGAACACCAACGCGATGTAGTCGACGTCGGCGGGGATGTCGATGCGGCCCTGGCCAACCGGCCAACTGGAATTTGTCATGTACTTAAGGTAGCTGGAAAATGAGCATCGTCAACCCCATAACCCATCTTTACACGCGGATGCGGCCCACTCGACGAAACGCCTCCCCCTTGATGACGGTTTTCGAATTTTTCGGAGCCCCGTTCGGCCCGCTCCGCCGCGGCGCATGATGTAGGGAGAGGAAGGGAGAAGAAGGGGGAAAAAGGGCCCGGTCGATCAGGCAGGGAGGTCGAAGTCGCCACGGTCGGTTTGCAGGGCACGCGCCCGCGTGTAAAGATGGGATTGGCTGGCACTCTTCCGTCGAGGGCGCGCGGGGCGCACGAACGAAAATTGATCGCTTGCGGCAGAAGCCTCGTCACGGGCCCGGCCACGCCTACCGGCCCACAGGGAGACATGGTCCACGCCCGGGTGCTGGTTGGCGAGCCGGTATGCTGTCCGCGCACACCCCACCCGCGACCTTTCCCCATGGACACAAGCACCGATCAAGCACGCCTGAATGCGGCGCTGGACGAACTGCGCGCAGGCCAAGGCTTGCTGCGCGACGTGCTGGCCTACCTTGAGCGGCTCCCACCGGTTCCGGTCACCCGCGACTTCTGCAAGCAGCTGCGGGCCCGGCTCGACGCGCCCGCCCAGGCGGCGACTTCTACTTGGCGGCGTGAACTTCACGGTATTGGTCCGTATACGGCTGCGGGCCTGCCGCTGCTGGAGGCGAGCCTGGTGGACGACGAGCTGCGTGTCTGGGTGCCCGTCGACGTCAAAGGAGCGAGTCGCGACTTTGCGGTGCAGGAAATTTGCAGGCGGCTGGCCACCGGCACGATCGGCATGTCCGTGCGCGAGCGCACGACCGACGATGCGCTGCAGCCTCGGTCCCAACCGCCCAAAGGATGATGAGGAATGAGACTGCGTGACGACGAGACGGTGCTGTTCTTGCGTGATCCCGTGCGCGCGGTGAATCGCACGCGCGTATTCGTGCGCGTGAACTCGCCCACGGCGGAGGTCGCGACGGGAGGGGACGCGCTGCGCCATCTCAAGTCACTTGCTCGACCGATTCGGGCCCGGCGGGTCTCGCGACCCAACCAGACGGTGATGCTCGAGCTTTGCGCGCAACCGAAGATCGTCGTCGGGCATTCGCCGCACACGAAAGATCACGACGATGCCGATCTGCACGAGATTTTGTGCGTGCTCGCTGCCAACGGCCTGGACGTCGTGGTCCCGGCGCCAGGCGAGACGCCCGCAAGCTAGTACCAGAATTCGCGCAGCCCGAGTGGGGGGTGCGTCCGCAGGCTCTCCTCCACCGCCGGCGAGAGCTTGCGCGCATGGCGCAGGAAGCCCGCCAGCGAGTGCGGCAGGTGACCCTGGGTGGCTGCGTGGACCGCGCGCTGCTGATCGTCGCTCAAAGTGCCGAGAACCGCAGCAGCTCTGATCACGAGCTCGCTGGCCTGTGCGATCTTGTCGAGGGTGTTGCCGTCAATGCCGTTCATGGATGATTCCGTGCCTCCTGAATTTCAGGCTACGGGAAGAAGTGCACGGGTCAAGACCAAAGTCGTGCAGCCGCCTGAAAGAAAATGCGGCGTCCGGCACCGGAAGTTTGCCGGTCTCCTTCCAGATGCAGTATCGCCATCCAACGCGAGCAACAACCTCGTCTCGCGGCCACTTGCACGAACTCGTTTCCGTGCGAAGCTAGGATCACGGTCTGGCATTGCGGCTACCCGATAATTCATCGAATCAGTGGAGGATGGAATAGTGCAAGAACGACACCGTCGTCAGGCGCCCGCGTGGCGCCGCGCAGGAGACTTCGTTGCGGTCGCCTGCCTCGCGGCCGGCCTGACGGCATGCGGAGGGGGTGAACCCGAATCCGCCGCCGCAGCGGATCGGCCCGCGCCGCTCGCGCAGCAGCAACCTCTTCGGGCGGCCGCCGCCCCGACGCAGATCACGGCCCAAGCCTTCTTCAACTGGGCGGAGAAGGCATACAGCGCGCACTTTTACGGGCCGTCCACGGACGGCGTTGCCAGTCCCTTCGAGTACCGCCACTACCAGTGGCCGGGCAACTACCTCGGTGTCGCGAATGGCACGGTATACCTGCTCGGGCCGCTGACGAACAACGCGGTCATCGCGGTCGCTCCGCTGGAGGTGTTCCGATGCCATCTGGTCATCAACAGCTGCGTCGACGCGTGGAAGGCTGCGACGCTGGACGGCATCAACGTCGCGCGCCGCGCTTCCGGCGGTGTTGACGCCGTGGAAGTGGCATCCCTCAGCGCCGCGGCGCAGTCTCAGGCGAGCTATTCGCTGGCCAACTACTACACCGGCGGCATGGCCAATGCTGTGCTCTACACGACGCAGCCGGATGGCACCTTGACCGCGCACTACCAGACGCCGGGGACCGCGGGCTTCACCGGCACGACGCCCTCCGCGCGCGCGCAGACGGCAGGCTATCGCAGCGACTATTTCGTCTCGGAGGTCTCCGGCTCGCTGTACGGTGTGCTTCCGAGCTACGAGCCGGATGTGCCGCGTTGCGTGACGCGCTTGCTTGCCACGGTGTTTCACCGCGCCGGCCTGCTCAATCCGCAGGTGGAGAACATCGGGGTCGGCGTGAGCGATCAGGTCACCGACTCGAACGGCTTCCGGCTGCGTGTGTGCGTCTACAACACCGGCATGCGCACGACCGCCAGCCCGCTGCCCCTCACGTGGTCGGCAATCTATCCGGCCAACGGTCAAACGGCGGTGGCCGCGACGATGGAAGGCGAAGCACCGGATCCTGCACCCAGCATCGCGGTGAAAGGCTTCCCGATCAGTTTCCAGGCGCGCCCGGGCAGCACCGTTTCCGTCGAGAGCTTCCAACTCGCCGACGACGTGGGTGCGGCCGTGCCGACGGTGCAGGTGACGAACCGCGAAGCGCCGCTCCTGCAGGCCAGCGAGGTCTACCTGATTCCTGTGGGTGCTTTGAAAGCCAACACGCGGTACACCGTCCGTTTCAAGGGGTCCGCTGCCGATGCGTCGGGTCGCGTTCCGTTCGATCGCACGTGGTCGTTCACGACGGCTGGCTGATCACGGTCTCGCCGTCTCTCAGCTGAAAAGGGAACGGGGCCCCGGCATCACGCCGGGGCCCCGTCAAACTTTCATCCTGCCTGCGCGCGGATGACCCGCCGGCAGCCTGTTAGAAGAACTCGAGCTGCGCCGCCACGGAGACCGTAGGCGACGGTGCCAACCGTGCGGAAACACGCGCGGCGGGCAGCGACAACTCCGGACCGACCGGAGCACCGCGCACGTTGAACGCGATCAATGTTGTGGGCACGTCAGTGCCCGCTTCCTTGAACGCTCCGCGATCCAACTCCGCGACATCGGCATCCAGTTCCGAAAGCAAAGTCCGAAACCGCTCCGCGTTGGAAGACCTCTGCGTCCGCCAGCTGGTCGACGCGATCGCGACCAGACGCCCACCCGGTACCAGCCAGCGCATCGCATGCTGGATGTGCGCCATGTCCCGGCCTCCGGAGAACGGCGGGTTCATGATCACTACCGAGTAGGTCGGTGTCGGCTCCGTGGCCAGGAAGTTCACCGGGGCGTCGATCGCGAAACCCTGCTCTCGCAGCCGCTTCACGTTCTCAGGCATGAGTTCGAAGACGCTCACGTTTTGCTTTCCGACGATGTCGGCAGCGGGACGCGCCAGCGCACCGTCACCGGCACTCGGCTCGAGCACTGTCATGCCGGGCCTCAGCCGCGCCAACGCGATCACGCGCCGCGCAGTCTCCTCGGCTGTCCAGAAAAACTCGAAGTCCTCGCGGCGGTAAAGCTCACCCGAGGCCATCACGCTGTTCAACGCGGTAGCGGCACACCCAGGAAACACGTGGGCCTGCTTGGCACTACTCCATTCTCCTCCCAAGGTCTGCAGCACGTCGTTCGCGTTCGCGTATAGCGCTTTCGATAGCCGTTGCACCACCCGCACTTCGTGGCCGCTCACGACGGCCGCACTGAGCGCGTCGAGCACGGCAGGCTTCAGTTTCGTCGGCCGGATTGCATACCGGCCGCTTCCGTGTCGCACGACGGGAACGGGCTCGCCAGACGCGCAAGGCGCTGGTCGCCAATCGAAGATGAGCGCCGCTGACGAACAAGGATGATCGAAGCCGCGCGTGCCGATCTCGATTGCGGCGCCCCGTGGATCGTCAAGCAGACGCAACGAGGTCATCCATCCGGAATGCTCCTTGAGCAATTCCTCGGACTCTTGTTGCAGCGCTCGCGCGACCTTAAGGCTGGCTGGCGACTCTCCGCGGTTGCACATCGCCGCCTGGTTCTGGTTCCACCGCAGGCCCAGGTTCAGCACCTGCACCGCAATCGACACAGCCTGGTCGGGTCCCGTGCAATTGCGAATCCGCCGCAGGAGCACCCAGCCGGCGTCCAGCGTACAGAGCCGCGTAAAGAACTGCTCGGCGCAGATCCGCAGCGGCCGCCCATGTGCGAGCGCAGGGATGCCAGCCGCGGCCAGCACCGCGCGCAGATCGTCCGGCATCTGTGCGTTGGTGACGGAGATCTCCACGTCGTCGCCGACGCAGCGCGTCGTGACCACCACGCTCTCGCCGATGACGAGCATGCGCCGGGATTCGACGCCCTCACCTTCGGTTCGAACCGTGACAGGAGGCTCGCGGTCGGTCGACTCGAATTCGCCCCATTCGCATGGCGCCAGGCTTCGCAGGGCCAAGATCGAAGAGATGTCGGGCGAACGCGCGAGCAGCTGAAGATGCTGTCTCAAAAAGTGCTCCTTGTGAGCGGAGCACTCGCCCCCCAGGGCTTTGTGCCCCGCGAGGGTTGTGTGGCTACGGTCCGCCGGCGCCAAGCGCGAGCAGACGGTGGTTACCACATGGTGATTCCGATGCGTGGCGTCGCAACCCACGAGGGATGCGGCCGAGGCACCGGGGAAGGTCGACGCCGCGGCTATGCGCGGTCGCCGTGCCGGGGGTCGCCGTGAGGCGACACGCCGACAGGTCAAATGACAGCAGCTGCTGTCCGCTCCACTGGGGAGACGTGCGACGACTGTAGCGACGCTGCCGGCGTGAGGCAAACGATCGCGTTCGACCCGCTCGCGGCCGCATCGCCCAAAAAAAAATGCCACCCGAGGGCAGCATTCAAGGTCCTTGGGGAAGGACGTTGGGAGGGCTTCATTGTCGGGCACCGACGCAGCGCCACTCCAAGAAAACCTGTGACAAATACACCGCCTGCGCGAGACGGTGGAGGCGAAATTCGGCCGCAGTCCCGGCTGCGTAGTACAGGCGTAAAATGTCGCTCAAGGCGTCCGCCTGAGCTTCGAGCGGCTCATACCAGACACGCTAGGCGACTAGCAACCCGGTTACCTTCGCTTTTCCTTTTCCAAACCCATGCACTCCGCAGGGCGCGGGACGAGTAAGCGCTCGATCGACCCGTGCCGAATTTGGAGATTCGCATGAAGTTTGACATTTCCGGCGTTGCACACGCCATCCGCACCGCCACCGCGGGCTCACCCCATCCGATCAAGCTCGGCCACGCACAGCAGCTGGTTGCCGCAGCCCTGGGATTTCAGTCGCTTGCAGCATTGCAAGCATCGAGCGACGGGGATCTGACCGGCGAGCGAAACGCTCACGTCGTCATCGACATGGCTACGCTCGACGCTCGCGTGGCACAGCTCGCCGTGGGCGTCTCCAGCGATGAAGTCGCCAAGGTCATGGTGAATGCGCTGGTGGCGAAGCTGCCCGGCGTGCGAGTGCACCGCTCGCTCGACTCACTCTTGAACGCAGTCCAGGACTTCGTGGACCAGGCAACGGTCAACCGAGGCCCTGTCACCGGGGAGATGACGTCGGCCAACCATGCAGGCTTGAGCGAGATCTACATGCCGCTGATCGGCGTGGAACTGGCCAGCATTCCCGGCACCGGTGAAGTGCTCGACGAAGAGGTCGAGGGTCACGTGTCGCTTGAGATCGATCGCGACCGGCCGTATGTCGGTCACCGGATCGACGTCGAAGCCGTTCTCTCGACCCGAAGGTCCGGCTACTCGCTCTGGAGCTTCGACTACCAGGTCACGAGCGCCAGCCTCGACCCCAATTATCGGCGCGAGCAGGAGCCGCCCAGCCGCAGCCTCGCGGAGGCACTGGCCGACGAACTGAACCTCTCGCTCGGCGAAGCGGAGCAGCTCGTCGACGTGGAGATCCACGAAGAAGCGTCAGAGGACGGCACGGTGTACGGGTTCTGGATGGACCTCGAGAACAGTGACATCGACGCGGCGCTGCTGGCCAAGATTCAGGTGACGCAAGGCGGACTCACGGTCCGATTGCCGCCGTACTTCTTCGACGGCGTTGGCGGCGGCGCTTAGACGCTCGGCCGCCAGCCCTCCGGCCAAAAAAAAACCTCCCGCGCAAGCGGGAGGCCTTCAAAGAGATGCCGCCATATCAGGCGGGTTCGGCTGCCATTTCCTGGCTGCCCGTGGTTGACTTGTCGAGGTCCAACTGCGCCTCGATCTCGGCTTGACGCGCACGCGCTTGCGCGAGCTCATCACGATGCTCGAACTCCTGTTCCATCAGGACTTCGACGCTGGCGAGTTCCGAGGTTTTCCTCGTCTTCTCGTCGCGCAGCTTCGCGGGGTCCTGGGCGATCGCCCTGATCGTGTCGAGCGTTTTCCGCCCGACGCCCACCACGTCGTTCATGTTCGGTCGGTCCACCGTGACCGTGAGCCCCGAGTGGGGCGCCCGGACCACCAGCTCCGCCGGCGCCTTCAGGTACGGCACGAAGATCGACAATCCGAACCCGTTCACTTGCGCGAAGTCGCCCTGGTAGCGCTGCTTCGCGGCCTCGCGGAAAGCGAGCCCGATAGCCTCTGCCGACTCTCCTGCAGCCGCGATCGCGGCACCCACCAGCGGAGTGCTGGCGGATACCGGTGTCGCGGCCGAGGAGTTCTCGGCCAGCTTGGCATCCTGCTCGACGAGACCGACGTTGCTGTCGATCCACGCCAAGCGCTGCTGCAGGTTCGCCTTTCGGTGTCCCATCCTCCAGCGGGAGTCTTCCCATTCGCCGTAGGCCATGGCCAGCCGTTGCACCTTCGCATCGACAGTCGCCTTCTCCATGACGAGAGGGTTGCCCGAGGCAACCGCCTTGAGCTCCGCATACGTCATCGCGGTGATGGAGATGTCCTCCACGCTGCGCAGGCCGCGGTCAGCGGTCATCACCTGTTCGATGAATCGCGCCTTGACGTCCAGCAGGTTCCAGCTGTACGCGTCGAACGAGCCTTCGGTGATGTACCGCCACAGCTCGATCTCGTCGTTCTCGTTGCCTTGCCGCTCGGCGCGCCCATCACGCTGCTCCACGGCCGCCGGCACCCAGGGTGCATCGCATTGATGCACCGCTTTCAGCAGACGTTGTACGTTCGTGCCCGTCCCCATCTTGGCGGTCGAGCCGAGCAGTATTCGCGTGAGCCCATTGCGCACACGCTTGAACAGCTTCGCTTTCGCGGCGTCGCTGTCGTGGTCCTGGATGAACTCGATCTCGCCTGCGGGAATGCCAAGCGCGATCAGCATCCGATGGATCTCGGTGTAGACCGAGAACCCGGGCGCTCCGGGAGTTCCGATGTCGCTGAACACGAGCTGGGTGAGCTTGCGCTCCGCGCCGTCCCGCCAGATGCGGTGCACGTTGCGCGCCAACAGCGCCAGTTTTCCGTCCGGATCCGCCGGCAGGCTGGGGTCAACCAGCCGCACGTCGATCGCGGCCCGGCGGCCGTCGTTGGTGATCGCGAGCATGTTGTCCTTCTCGGGACGCACACGCCGGTTTCGGATGTCGTCTGCGCGTTTGACCAATTCGGCCACGATGTTCTTGAGCGTCGCGCTGGGCTTGGCCACTATCACCTGCGGCTTTCCGCCCATCACGGCTGGCACAGGCAGCTTCAGCATCTGCTTGGTGCAGATGTCCGCCACCATCCGGAACACGGACATCAGTTCCGGCAGGTTGATGAAGCGCGAGTAGCGCGTCACCGTGCGGAAGCCGCTTCCATCCGGCGCCAGCTCGATTCCGGTCACTGCCTCACCGAAGCTGGCACTCCACGCGTCGAACTCATAGAGCCCGAAGCGCTTCAGTGTTTCCGGCTGCAGGAACAGCTGCATCACGTGCATCTCGGCGATCGAGTTGCTGATCGGGGTCGCGGTTGCGAGAACCACTCCCTCTTCCTTGCCGCCACGCGCCTCCATGATGAGCCGGGTCTTCATGAATGCGTCGAAAGCGCGTTGCGACGACACGTTGGGCAAGCCGGCGATCCGGGGCATCTTGCTCAGGCGGCCGAGGTTCTTGTAGTAGTGGCCTTCATCGAGGAAGACCCAATCCACGCCAAGTTCTTCGAACCATACGGCATTCAGGTCGTCGGCCTTTCCGCCTTCGACCAGACGCGTGATTCGCGCCTCGTGATCCTTCATGCGCTTTTCGATCTCCTTGATGGAGCGTTTGGCGCCGCGGTCCTCGGTGAGCGACATCATCGTCCGTGCCTCTTCCAGCATCCTGTCGATGAACCCGCGTTGCACGTCCGGGCTGAGTGACAACCTCTCGAAAGTCGAGTGCGTCATCACGATAGAGTCCCAGTCGCCCGTCGCAATGCGCGCCACGAAGGCGCGCCGACGGTCGCCGTGCAGGTCCTCTTTGGTCGCCATCAGGATGCGCGCCTGCGGATACAGGCGGACCGCCTCCGCCACGTACTGGCTCAGCAGATGGTTCGGCACCGCGTGGCAAGGCTTGCGCGCCTTGCCGAGGCGCTTCAGTTCCATGGCCGCCGCGATCATCTCGAGCGACTTTCCCGCACCCACCGCATGGGCGAGCAGCGTGTTGCCACTGACCAGGATGCGCCAGATGGCGTTCTTCTGGTGCGCCGCCGGCGTGAGCACCTTGCTCATGCCCGGGAGGTGCAGGTGCGATCCGTCGAACTTGCGTGGAACCAGCTGGTTGAACAGGTCGTTGTAGATCCTGAGCAGCCGGTCTCGCCTCGCGTCGTCGCGGTACACCCACATGCGGAACTCGTCGCGGATGGCCTGCCACTTCTCGCGCGCGGCGAACGTGGCCTGGGTGTCCACCACCTGGCGGTTGTCCACCGTTGTGGTGATGGTGGGCGGCTGCTGGTTGAGCGCCGCCTCGATCAGGGTCAGGGCACACCGGTTGGAGGTGCCCCACTTCATGGTCTGCAACGTCCGGTCGCCGACGTATTCCGGGGAATACTGCGTCTTGACGGACCACGTCGCCGTGGATTTGTCGAAGTCGACGTTCACCTCGTTGCGGGTGTCCTTCACCAGCTCGCGGGCGAACTGGCTGATGACGTCGCAAGGTATCCAGGGCGCGCCTAGACGTGCTTCCACGTCCTTCGGGCCCAAGTCCGCCGGCAACACTGCTTCCAGCGCTACGACGTTCGCCGCATACTGAGGTCCTGCTGCACGGGCCTGCGCGATCTTCTCGCGAATGTGCCCGGACAGGTATTCGTCTGCCGGCACCCAGCGGCCGTGTGACGGATCGCGGTAGGCCAGCCCTTCCGCGCGCAGCTGGTCCAGGACCTCACGCACGGGCAAGCCCGTACGCTTCGCCATGTCAGCCAGCTCGATCCGCCCGAACAACGAGAGGCTCACGAGCATCGCGTCCTTGGCGGTGTCCACCTTCGACGGAATGTTCGGCGCACCGATGGTCCGCTTCGTGAAGATGTCGGCCTTGGTAACCGTCTCGGACTCCTCGTCGTAGATCTCCAGCGCGAGCAGCAACGGCCAGTTTGGGTCTCCCTTCATGACACGGCTGTTCGCGCTGGTGCTCAGCGCGCCGAGCTGTCCCACGAAGTGGTCGTAAGCGCGATTGAGCCGTTGTTGCAATCCGTGCAGCGGGCCGTCGTCCTCCGAGCGAGCTTGATGCTCGATCACCGCGATAGCGGCATCCCGGATCTCGATCATTCCCAGCAGGCGCCTGCGCGCGGTGCCGGTGTAGAGCCCGTCGACATCCAGAAGCTCGTCGCCTTCCGACACGCAGATGCGGCCGCGGGATACCACGAACGCGCCCGGGCGGGCGTCTTCCGTGTTCGCATACCGCGCCATGGGTGCCGTAGGGACGGACTCGGTGGCGTCGCTTCCAGCTTGGTAGATGTCGGACGGCAGCTGGTCGACCTGTGCATCCAGTTGCGCGCACAAGGCCTCCATCGAACCGTCGAACACCGGTCTGGCAACCTCGCCATGCTGCGTGCTCGTCCACTTCAGCTTGCCCAGCACGGATGCTGGATGCTCGCGGAAATGGCGGTTGATGGTCTGGCGCTGCTGACCCGAGCTGCCAGTCTGGCGGCTGTAAGAGTAGACCGAGACCGACTCTCCCGCGGCGAACAGTTCCGCTTCCGCGGTGCCGAGTTGACACCACGGAGCCAACGCTGCGAAATCCGGAATCTCGCGGCGCTTGAACACCAGGATGTCGGCGACGGCCTCGGTTTTGGCGTGTGCCTCGAAAGCCATTGTCGGCAGCCTGAACGCCGCAACGAGCTCCGCATGTGCGCTCAGCCACCTGCGGTGCGCATCGGTCTGGCTGTCGAGCGTGCCCTGCGTCGTGATGACTGCGACAAGCCCGCCCGGGCGAACCATCTCGATGGATTTGGCCAGGAACCAGTTGTGAATCAACCACTGCGCGTAGGGCGCCTTGGTCGCGTCGTTGCTCTTGAAGTTGCCGAATGGCACGTTGCCCACAACAAGGTCGAAGAAGCCGATTGGCAGCTTCGCCGTTTCGAGGGAGCAGGCTTGCACCTGCAACCCAAAGGGGGCGAACGCGGTCTCGAGAATCGCGGCGCTCGTCGGGTCGACCTCGACGGCCGTGATGTTCGACTTGCGCGCGATCTCCGGCGGCATGTTGGCCACGAAATGTCCCACGCCGGCGGCGGGTTCACAGATGCGGCCGCCCTCGAAGCCAAGGTGCTGCAGCATGCGCCAGATGGAACGCACCAGTTCAGGCGGCGTGTAGAACGCCGTGTTGACGCTGGATTGCAGCGCGGCGTACTCACGCTCGCCCACGCAGGCCTTCAGCTGCTCGCGCAGTTCTGCCAGCGGCTGCGCCTTCGAGCCGTCGGCACCGAAAACGCGCGCAACACCGCCCCAGCCCGAGTAGCGCAGCAGCTGCGCCATCTCGGCCGCCGTAGGCGTCCGCTTCTCCTGCACCATGGCCTGCATGAGGCGGATGGCGCTGATGTTGTCTTCGATGCGCTTCGTCACCGACGTTGACGGCGCGTACTCCGACGGATCCAACAGCGGCCACAGGACCTTGCGTTCTGCGTAGTCCGTTGCTTCAATGGTTCCGTCCCAGGCCGCCAAGGCGGCGCCGGCGAAGTCCGCTTCCGTCTCGTAGCTCGGCTCGTCGCCAAGTACGTCTCCGATCTCCCCGCTTGTGCGGGCGTCGGCCAGGTCCAGCGTCACGGCCGCAACTGCCCTGGCAACCTGCGCCACCGGAGTCGGAGCCGAGGGCGGCTCGAAGTCCTCCAATGTCAGGCCGCAGAGCCAGGCGGCGTCCGCTCGTTCCTGCGCGTGATCTCTCACTCGTGTCATCGCTCTCCTTAGGGGAAAAGAAAAAAAGCGGCGACAGGTGCCTCCCTTGCGGGAAGCGCGCTGTCGCCGCAAGGGGGTTGGTAGATGTCGGTCCGCTTTACGCGGAACGACGGTTCAGGCGCGAGGGCCTGAGGTAACGAGGCAGCGCGCTGCGCGCACTGTCTTTTTCAAAAGGTCCGTGACCGTTTGAAGAAGACTTCTTCGCCGGAGCGAAGAAGTCCCGTAGTTGCCGGGAAGGAGATGCGCCCCTATCCGTGGATCAACCAAGCAGGCTGGGATGGCCCGCCATAGTTGGTCAATGTGAGGACGTGACGCTCGGGTTGAACGTCCCGCCCAGCAGCGTCAACGGCCTTGCAGATGAAGCAGCCGCCGGTCGACGTGATCGCAATCCCGCTCGCGTCCAGCATGTGCACCAAACGCTGTGCCTCATCGAGATGCAAACGAAGTCGCCGTTGTGCCTCGGCATGCCACGCGACCAGCCGGTCGTAGCAGCTCGCCTCGATCGCCACGGGACCGGAAAACCACTTCGGTGCCTTGTGGGTCACGTCGACGGCAAGTCCCGATCGCATCAACTCTTCGTACTCGGCCAGCCGTTCGGGCGTCCCGTGTGGCCAGCGGCCAGGTTCATTCATTCGCATGACGAACCTCCTTGGGATCACTGAACGCAGCGGCGAGGTCACGCGAGAAGGCTTCCTCGGCTTGTGAAGCTGCGCGGCTCAGAGCTTCCACGTCGTCATCGCCGGCCAGAGGCGGCGACTGCGACTGCTGAAGACGCTCACGCGCCGCCGCCTCCTGTCGCTTTCGCGCTTCGGCGGCCGCGGCCTCGTCGCGGCGCTGCTGGCGCTTCCGCTTTTCGCTTCTGCGCTTGGCTTGTTCCTTGAGGTTGTCCTCGGGGCTGTAGCCCGGAATGGAAATCCGGATCCTTCCGGGCGGTTCGATGGCGAAGTGGTTTCGTGCCATGTCCGTTCCCTGATTTTTCTGTGGTGGTGGAAAGCCGCGGCTCACGACGGCCCGTAGGGCTCGCGCGAAGCGGCTGCGGCGTTTGCCGCGTTGAGATCCCCGTCACGGCTTCGCAGTGAGGAGGACAAGGTGAGTGCTGGTGCAGGACCAGCGCAAGGCAGTGATGCCCAGTACGCGCGATTCTGGATGCCAGTCGCGCCAGGGTCAAAGGATGGCGTCCACCACGGCACCAGTTCGCTCGCCAACGCACCTCACCGGTGTCATAGATTCGGGCACTGCCTGTGGTGGACGCCCATACAGTGGACGGAATGCGGCCGCTCGAGGACCTACTCAATACTCCAATTCTTGGTCCGTGGGCAAAGCCTGCGGGCAGTGAAGCGCGGCGGCAGCAGGTCTACCTCTCGCTCGTGCACTGGTACGAGGCTGCCAAGTTCATGCCGCACAAACCGGAGTTGCGCGACGCCCTGCTCTTCTGCCCCACCGTCAAAGAAGCTCGCAAGTTCGCTCGAACACGGCAGGCGGAGTGGCGATCCGACTGGCAGATCACGAGGCATTCAGTCTTGATCGCGGGCCTTGGGATGCTCACCCTTCAACGGCCCGACATGTGTCTCACCACCGCACCTTTGGCAGACGTGAAGGGGTCCATTTGATTTCAGTGTCAAAAGTGACGGTTCGCTTCCCCAGCAACGGCGCGGGCATGGGCAGGTAACTTGTTGATTTCAAAGGGATTGCTGTTCGGTATTTCGCCGCGTATCGTTGG
>NZ_JACORU010000010.1 GCF_014297445.1 Ramlibacter albus | reverse complement strand
CGCCGCCGGCACTGCCGCTGCCACCACCGCTGCCGCCACCGCCGCCGCCGCCGGCACCGCCGCCGACACCGGCGCTGGCCCCGGCACTGCCGCCGGCCCCGGCACCCACGCCGCCGGCACTCGCGCCGACACCGGCGCTCGCGCCACCGCCGACACCGCCGCCGACGCCGCCGCCATTGCCGCCCGCGTTGCCGCCGCCCGCGCCGACGCCGCCGCCGTTACCGCCGGCGTTGCCGCCTGCGCCACCGGCGCCCACACCGACGCCACCGCCGGCGCTCGCACCGGCACCGGCACCGACGCCGCCACCGACGCCTGCGCCGGCACCCACGCCACCGCCAACGCCGGCGCCAACGCCGCCGCCGTCACTGCCGCCCGCTTGCGCGAAAGCGAGGCCGATCGCGCTGGCCATCGTTGCAGCCAGCAAAGTCATCTTGAATCCACGATTGCCCTTCATGTCCTTACTCCCAAAGCGACGAATTGGTTAGCCGGCAACCAGCCGGGTGAAGGTCTTCAGCGTGCAGGGGCACTCATGCGTACCCGGTCGGAGCGAATCGCCGCGTGTTGTACGTGCGGGCTGACAAGCGGTTGGCTGAGCCACGGTTAGCATGCGCCCATGTTCCGATCCTTCTTCCTTTCCCGGCACTGGATGCCGTGGTCCGTCCTCGGCTCCATCCTCATCCTGCTGGCCACGTGGTACCAGGTGCAGCTGGACGTCGCGATCAACGAATGGATGGGCGTGTTCTGGGACCTTGTGCAGAAGGCGCTGGAGCAGAAAGGCACCGTCACGTTCGAGCAGTACATGACGCAGATCTGGGCCTTCCTCGCCATCGCGATGAAGTACATCCTCGTGGCCGTGGTGCTCAACTTCTTCATCAAGCACTACATCTTCCGCTGGCGCACGGCGATGAACGACTACTACATGGCCAACTGGCCGCGCCTGCGCACCATCGAAGGCGCCGCGCAGCGCGTGCAGGAAGACACGATGCGCTTCGCGCGCATCATGGAAGGGCTGGGCGTGAGCCTGATGAGCAGCGTGATGACGCTGTTCGCCTTCCTGCCGATCCTGTGGGGCCTGTCGGAGAAGGTGACCGGGTTGCCGATCATCGGCAACGTGCCTCATGCGCTGGTGTGGCTCGCCATCTTGTGGGCCGTGTTCGGCACCGTGCTTCTCGCGGGCGTGGGCGTGCTGCTGCCGGGGCTGGAGTTCCAGAACCAGCGCGTGGAAGCCGCCTACCGCAAGGAGCTCGTCTACGGCGAGGACGACCCCAACCGCGCTTCACCGCCGACGGTGCGCGAGCTGTACTCGCACGTGCGGCGCAACTACTTCCGCCTGTTCTTCCACTACCTGTACTTCGACGTGGCGAAGTACTCGTACATCCAGGTCGGCGTGATCGTGCCGATGATCGCGCTGGGGCCGACGGTGGTGGCCGGCGTCATCACCTTCGGCGTGATCCAGCAGGTGCTGCGCGCGTTCGACCAGGTGACCAACTCCTTCCAGTTCCTCGCGCTGAGCTGGAGCACGATCGTGGAGCTCATCTCCGTCTACAAGCGGCTGCGCGCCTTCGAGGCGCACATCACCGAGGACCCTGGGCAGCCAGCGCCCGCAACGCCTGCAGCGTGAAGTCGTCGGCGGGGAAAAAGGTTTCGAGCGCCAGCTCCTGCAACGTCACGTCGACCGGTGTGCCGAACACGGTCGTCGTGCTGATGAAGCTCAGCACGCCGCTCGCGCCACGGAACTGGAAGGGCATGGCCACACCGACCAGCTCGCCTTCCAGCTTCGCTTCGCTGGCGCCTTCGGGTACCGGGTAGCTGCGCAGTTCTGCCAGCAGCGCGGCCAGCGTGCCGTCGCCGGTGGCGTGCACCTGCTGGCGCAGCCGCTCGAAGATGTGCGTGCGCCACTGCACGATGTTGACGATTCGGGGCGCAAGGCCCTTGGGGTGCAGCGACAGGCGCAGCACGTTCACGGGCGGGGCGAGCAGCGACGCGTCCGCGCCCTCCATCAGGTGCGGGATCATCGCGTTGGCGGCGACGAGGTTCCAGTGCCGGTCCACCGCGAGCGCCGGGTAGGGCTCGTGGCTCTTGAGGATCAGGTCCACCGCGCGGCGGGCTGCCGCGAGCGCAGGGTCGTCCAGCGGCCGTTCGCGGTACATCGGCGCGAAGCCGGCCGCGACCAGCAGCGCGTTGCGCTCCCGCAGCGGGACGTCCAGGCGCTCCGCGAGGCGCAGCACCATCTCGCGGCTCGGCGCGCTGCGGCCGGTTTCCACGAAGCTCAGGTGGCGCGTGGAAATGTCGGCTTCCTGCGCGAGGTCGAGCTGGCTCATGCGGCGGCGTTGCCGCCACTCGCGCAGGTGTTCGCCGAAGTGCGGCGCAACGGCGCGCGACGCGCCGCCGGTGAGCGTGATCGTGTCCATGGCCGCCATGGTAGGGCAGGGGAGCGGTGAGGCCATTACCTGCGACGTCATCGACACGACGCAATCGGCCTCCGAACATTCGCGCACTTCAACCCAAGGAGTGTTCCATGTCCCTCGCTGCTTCCCCCCGCTTCCTGCGCCACGTGATGCTTGCCGATGCCGCCTCGTGCGCGGGCACCGGTGCGCTGCAGGTGCTGCTTGCCTCGCCGATGTCCGATCTCTTCAACCTGCATCCGACCATGCTGTTCGGCACCGGCTTGTTCCTCCTGGCCTACGCGGCCGTTGCGGCCTTCGTCGGCACGCGCGAGCCGATCCCGCGCCAACTGGTCGCGCTGTTCGCGGCGGGCAACGTCGGCTGGGCGGTGATCTGCATCGCGCTGCTCGTCAACGGCGCCATCGCGCCCACGACGCTCGGCACCGCCTGGGTGTTCGCGCAGGTGGTGGTCGTGCTCGTGCTGGCCGAGCTGCAATGGCTGGGGCTCAAGCGCTACCCCGTCACCGGGTGGGCATGAGGGGATCGGGGTTCTTGTATGCTGCAACTTTCGCATTCGCAGCTACAGGAACCGCTTCCCCATGACCCGCGTCTTCAACTTCAGCCCCGGCCCTGCCACCCTGCCCGAGCCCGTGCTGCGGCAGGCCGCCGACGAAATGCTCGACTGGCACGGCACCGGCATGTCCGTGATGGAAATGAGCCACCGGGGCAAGGAGTTCATTTCCATCCACGCCGAAGCGGAGGCGCTGCTGCGCGAACTGCTGGACATCCCGCCCGGCTACAAGGTGCTGTTCATGCAGGGCGGCGCCATCGGCGAGAACGCCATCGTGCCGCTCAACCTGGTCGGCGCCACCGGCAAGGCCGATTACGTCGTCACCGGCGACTGGTCGAAGAAGTCCGCGAAGGAAGCCGCCACTTACGGCAAGGTGAACATCGCCGCGACCGGTGAAGCCGGCAAGTTCACGGCCATCCCGAAGCAGTCCGACTGGAAGCTCGACCCCGGCGCCGCGTACGTCCACATCTGCTCCAACGAAACCATCGGCGGCGTGCAGTACCACTGGACGCCCGACACCGGCAAGGTGCCGCTGGTGGCCGACATGTCGTCGGACATCCTCTCGCGCCCCATCGACGTCTCCAAGTACGGCCTGATCTACGGCGGCGCGCAGAAGAACATGGGTCCCTCGGGGGTCACGGTCGTGATCGTGCGCGACGACCTGCTCGGCCACGCGCTGCCCGTGTGCCCCTCGGCCTTCAACTACAAGCTGCAGGCCGAGAACGACTCGATGTACAACACGCCGCCCACGTACGCCATCTACATCCTCGGGCTGGTGTGCAAGTACGTGAAGGAGCGCGGCGGCATGGCGGCGATGGCCGAGCACAACGTGGCCAAGGCGAAGGTGCTCTACGACTTCCTCGATTCGAGCAGCTACTTCCGCAACTCGGTGGCGAAGGAAGATCGCTCGCTGATGAACGTGCCCTTCCACCTGAAGGACCCCTCGAAGGACGAGACCTTCCTGCAGGGCGCGCAGGCGCGCGGGATGATCCAGCTCAAGGGCCACCGGTCCGTCGGCGGCATGCGGGCCTCGATCTACAACGCCATGCCGATCGAAGGCGTGCAGGCTTTGGTGCATTTCATGAAGGAGTTCGAGAAGGAGCACGGCTAGCATGGCTTTCCAGGTCCTCGTCCTGAACCAGATTTCAAGCAAGGGCCTGGAAAGGCTCCCGGCCGGTAGCTACGTGACCGGCAAGGACATCGCGCAACCTGACGCGATACTCGTGCGCTCGGCCGACATGCACGGCATGGACATTCCGGCGTCCGTGCTCGCGATCGGCCGCTGCGGCGCCGGCACCAACAACATCCCCGTCAAGGCGATGAACGCGCGCGGCGTGCCCGTGTTCAATGCGCCCGGCGGCAATGCCAACGCCGTGAAGGAACTCGTGCTGGCCGGCATGCTGATGGCCGCGCGCAACCTGCCGCAGGCGCAGCGCTTCGTGCACGAGCTGCCGCCTTCCGACGACATCGACAAGCAGGTGGAAGAGGGCAAGAAGGCTTTCGCGGGCAGCGAGCTGGCGGGCCAGACGCTGGGCGTGATCGGCCTGGGCAAGGTGGGCTGCCTCGTCGCCGATGCCGCCATCAAGCTCGGCATGAACGTGATGGGGTTCGATCCGCACATCACGGTCGATGCGGCCTGGAGCCTGCCCTCGCAGGTGAAGAAGGCCACGAGCGTCGAGGACGTGCTCAAGAACTCCGCTTTCGTGTCGCTGCATGTCCCGCTGGTGGACGCGACGAAGCACCTCGTCAACCGCGACAACATCCGCCTGATGAAGCCGGAGGCGGTGCTGCTCAACTTCTCGCGCGAGGGTGTGGTGGACGAAGCGGCCGCGGTGCAGGCGCTGGACGGCCGCCAGCTCGGCTGGTACGTCTGCGACTTCCCCTCCGGCGCCATCCTGCGCCACCCGCGCATCATCGCGTTGCCCCACCTCGGTGCGTCCACGCGCGAGGCGGAGGACAACTGCGCCGTGATGGTGGCCGAGCAGCTGCGCGACTACCTGGAGCACGGCAACATCACCAATGCGGTGAACTTCCCGGCCGTGGCGATGCCGCGCGAGTCGAACTGGCGCGTGGCCATCGCCAACGCCAACGTGCCGAACATGATCGGCCAGATCTCCACCGCCATGGCCAACGCGGGCCTGAACATCCACGACATGGTCAACAAGTCGCGGGGCGACATGGCCTACACCGTGCTGGACGTCGACAGCCCCGTCCCCGACAGCGTGCTCGCTGCAATCAGAAACATCAGTGGCGTGCTGGGGGTGCGCTACCTGCCTGCACAGCCGTAGCTTCCGGGCGCAGAATTGCGGGATTCCAACTCGAATCCCGCAAAGAACAACATGCCCCACGCTTTCGCTTCCACCCTCCAGAAGTTCAAGACGCGCCAGGGCGCAACCGGGCAGTTCTATTCGCTGCCCGCGCTCGCCAAGCAATTCCCCAAGGTCAGCCGCCTGCCGGTCTCGATGCGGATCGTGCTGGAGAGCGTGCTGCGCAATTGCGACGGCAAGAAGGTCACGGATGAGCACGTGCGGCAGGTGGCCAACTGGTTCCCCAATGCGGACCGCACCACCGAGATCCCGTTCGTCGTCGCGCGGGTCGTGCTGCAGGACTTCACCGGCGTGCCGCTGCTGGCCGACCTGGCCGCGATGCGAAGCGCCGCGCAGCGGCTGGGCAAGGACCCGAAGCGGATCGAGCCGCTCGTGCCGGTGGACCTTGTCGTCGACCACTCGGTCATGGTCGACCACTACGGCACGAAGGACTCGCTCGACCTGAACATGAAGCTGGAGTTCCAGCGCAACCGCGAGCGCTACCAGTTCATGAAGTGGGGCATGCAGGCCTTCAGCACCTTCGGCGTGGTGCCGCCCGGCTTCGGCATCGTGCACCAGGTGAACCTCGAGTACCTGGCGCGCGGCGTGCACAAGGACGCGAACGGCGTCTATTACTTCGACTCGCTCGTGGGCACCGACAGCCACACCACCATGATCAACGGTGTTGGCGTCGTTGCGTGGGGCGTGGGCGGTATCGAAGGCGAGGCCGCGATGCTGGGGCAGCCGGTGTACTTCCTCACGCCGGACGTGGTGGGGTTCGAGCTCACCGGCCGCTTGCGCGAAGGCGTGACCGCGACCGACCTCGTGCTGACCGTCACGGAAATCCTGCGCAAGCACAAGGTGGTGGGCAAGTTCGTCGAGTTCTTCGGCGAAGGCACGCGCAGCCTTGCCGTGCCGGACCGCGCGACCATCGGCAACATGGCGCCCGAGTACGGCGCGACCATGGGCTTCTTCCCGGTGGACGAGAAGACCATCGAGTACTTCAAGGGCACGGGCCGCAGCAGCGAGGAGATCGACTACCTCGAAGGCTATTTCCGCGCGCAGGGCATGTTCGGCGTGCCGATGCCGGGCGACATCGATTACTCCACCACGCTCAAGCTGGACCTGGGCAGCGTCACGCCGAGCCTCTCGGGCCCCAAGCGCCCGCAGGACCGCATCGAGATCGGCAAGGTGGCTTCGACCTTCAAGGAGCTGTTCTCCAAACCGATCGCGGAGAACGGCTTCAACCAGAGCGCCGATGTGCTCGCCACGCGCCATCTCCTCAAGCTGGGCGAGGAGATGAGCCGCCCCACGCCCGACAACCCGCCCACGCCGCTCGCGGCGCCGCGCTTCGAGCTGGAGATGGAGGCGAACAAGCCCACGCTGCCCTCGGCGCATGCGCTCGCGCAGCCGCCGCGCACGTCGGTGCAGGACATCACCATCGGCAACGGCGACATCCTGATCGCGGCGATCACGAGCTGCACCAACACGTCCAACCCGGGCGTGCTGCTCGCCGCGGGCCTGCTGGCGAAGAAGGCGGTGGAGAAGGGCTTGCGCGTCAAGCGCCACATCAAGACCTCGCTCGCGCCCGGCTCGCGCATCGTCACGGAGTACTTCGAGAAGACGGGGCTGCTGCCGTACCTGGAGCAACTCGGCTTCTCCGTGGTGGGCTACGGCTGCACCACGTGCATCGGCAACTCCGGCGACCTCGCGCCGGAGATCAACGAGGCGATCACGCAGAGCGACCTCGTGTGCGCGGCGGTGCTCTCGGGCAACCGCAACTTCGAGGCGCGCATCCACCCCAACATCAAGGCCAACTTCCTCGCGAGCCCGCCGCTCGTGGTGGCGTACGCGATCGCGGGCACGGTGCTCAAGGACCTGATGACCGAGCCGGTGGGCGTGGGCCACGATGGCAAGGACGTGTGGCTGGGCGACATCTGGCCCAGCTCCGACGAGATCCACAAGCTGATGAAGAAGGCGCTGTCCGGCAGCATGTACCGCGCCAACTACGGCAAGGTGAAGAGCGAGCCGGGCGCGCTGTGGCAGTCGATCCATGGCGTCAGCGGCGAGACGTATACCTGGCCCGAGAGCACGTACATCGCCGAGCCGCCGTTCTTCGAGGGCTTCACGCTCGCGCCGCCGGTGGACGACGACGTCTCGGTGCAGGGCGCGCGCATCATGGCGCTCTTCGGCGACTCGATCACCACGGACCACATCTCGCCGGCCGGCTCGATCAAGGACACGTCCCCCGCGGGCAAGTACCTGATCTCGAAGTCCGTGCTCAAGCCCGACTTCAACAGCTACGGCAGCCGCCGCGGCAACCACGAGGTGATGATGCGCGGCACCTTCGCCAACGTGCGCATCAAGAACCTGATGATCCCCGCGCGTGATGACGGCTCGCGCGAGGAGGGCGGTGTCACGCTCTACCGCGACGCGAGCGGCAACGTGGAGAAGATGTCGATCTACGACGCCGCGATGAAGTACATCGGCGAAGGCCGGCCCACGGTGATCTTCGCCGGCGAGGAATACGGCACCGGTTCCTCGCGCGACTGGGCCGCCAAGGGCACGCAGCTGCTGGGCATCAAGGCGGTGGTCGCGCGCAGTTTCGAGCGCATCCACCGCAGCAACCTCGTGGGCATGGGCGTGCTGCCGCTGCAGTTCCAGGGCAGTGACACGTGGCAATCCCTGCGCCTGACCGGCGAGGAGACGATCGACGTCATCCCCGACCCCGAGCTCACGCCGCAGAGCGACGCCAAGGTGATCGTGAAGCGCCGCGACGGCTCGCAGCAGGAGGTGACGGTGAAGCTGCGCATCGACACGCCGATCGAGGTGGACTACTACCGGCACGGCGGCATCCTGCCCTACGTTCTGAGGCAACTGCTGGAAGGCTGAGGCGCTGGCGCACAATCCGGCGCCATGGGCAATGAGCTGTTGATCGCCGGCGGCGGCATCGGCGGGCTGGCGGCGGCAGTGGCGGCCACGCGGGCCGGGTGGTCCGCGCGCGTGTTCGAGCAGGCACAGACGTTTTCGGAGGTCGGCGCGGGCATCCAGCTCGGGCCGAACGCCACGCGCATCCTGCGTGATTGGGGCTTGCTGGAGGGGCCACTTGCCGAGCGGGTGGTGCATCCGCAACGCCTCGTGGTCTGTGACGCCGTCGACGGCGGCGCGCTCGGCGGATTGCGCCTGGACGACTTCGAGGCGCGCTACGGCGCGCCGTACCTCACCGTCCACCGGGCGGACCTGCACGCCGCGTTGTTCGGCACGGCCGTCGCAAGTGGTGTGCCCCTGCACGTGGCGACCGCCGTTTCTTCGCTGCTCGAAACCGGCGACTGCGTCCGCGTGACATGCCCGGGCCGCGCGGACGCGGAAGGCGACGCGCTGGTGGGTGCCGATGGGCTGTGGAGCACGGTGCGCGCTCATGTTGCCGGTTCCGAAGCGCCACGCTACACGGGCCACCTCGCGTATCGCGGCCTGCTCCCGTTCGCAGCCGGCGGCGCTGCAAGCGCGCAAGTGACCGCGTGGCTGGGCCCGCGCATGCACATGGTCACGTACCCGGTTGCCGGTGGCGAGTTCCTCAACGTTGTCTGCATCGTGGAAGGCCCGCAGCCGAGCGGCGACGCGCGCAGCTGGGACCACGAAGGCGTGCGCGAGCAGCTGTTCTCGTCGCTCGGCCGCATCTGTTCCGAGGTACGCAGGCAGCTCGAGTCCGTCGCTCAATGGCGGTTGTGGCCGCTGAACGGCAGGCCGCGCGTCGCGAGTGCCGCGCAGATGGCGAAAGGCCGCGTCGCGCTGCTCGGTGATGCGGCGCACCCGATGCTTCCTTACCTCGCGCAGGGCGCGGGCATGGCGATCGAGGACGCGCGCGAACTGCAACGTGTCCTCTCCGTTGCCGACGGCCGCGTGATCGACGTCGAGACGGCGTTGCAGCGCTATGCGCTCAGCCGCTGGCAGCGCTGCGCGCGCGTGCAGGCGCGGTCGCTGCGCAACGCGACGATCTTCCATGCCGGCGGGCCGCTGCGGATCGCTCGCAACCTGTCGATGCGCGTCCTGGGGGAGAAGCTGCTCGACCTGCCGTGGCTCTACGGCCACTGATCACAGGTCCGTGCGCAGCTTCCAGATTTCCGGGAAGAGCACCACCTCCAACATCCTGCGCAAATAGCTCACGCCGCCGGTGCCGCCCGTGCCGCGCTTGAAGCCGATGATGCGCTCCACCGTCGTCACGTGGCGGAAGCGCCAGAGGCGAAAGGCGTCTTCCAGGTCGGTGAGCTCCTCGCCCAGCTGGTACAGGTCCCAGTGCTTCTGCGGCTCCCGGTAGACCTGCAGCCAGGCCTGTTCCACCTCGTCGCTCGCGACGTAGGGCTGCGTCCAGTCGCGCTGCAGATGGTCCTGCGGGATCTGCAAGCCGCGGCGCGCGAGCAGGCGCAGGGCTTCGTCGTAGAGCGAGGGCGACTCGTAGGCCTGGCGCACGATGTCGAGCCGGCCGGCATGGTGCTCGTGCGGCTTGAGCATTGTCGCGCTCTTGTTGCCGAGGCGAAACTCCACGCAGCGGTATTGCCAGCTCTGGAAGCCGCTCGACGCGCCGAGGTAAGGCCGGATCGCGCTGTACTCGGGCGGCGTCATCGTCGCCAGCACGTCCCACGCGTGCACCAGTTGCTCGAGGATGCGCGACACACGCGCCAGCATCTTGAAGGCGGGCGCGAGCTCGTCGTTCGCGACGCTGGAGATGGCCGCGCCGAGTTCGTGCAGCATCAGCTTCATCCACAGCTCGCTCGTCTGGTGCTGGATGATGAAAAGCATCTCGTCGTGGCCGGGCGAGAGCGGCTTCTGCGCGTTGAGGATGGCGTCGAGCTGCAGGTAGTCGCCGTAGCTCATGTCCCGGCTGAAATCCAGCTTGGCGTCTTCGGGTCGGTCGCTCATGTCACGGCATTCCTGCGGTTGAATTCGTCCCGCTTCCATTCGGCGGTGGCGAGCACCTCGCGCAGGTGTTCGACGGCGTTCCACACGTCTTCGAAGCCGAGGTACAGCGGCGTGAAGCCGAAGCGCAGGATCTCGGGCGCGCGGAAGTCGCCGATCACGCCGCGCGCAATGAGTGCCTGCACGATGGCGTAGGCGCCTTCGCGGCCGGCGCCGGGCCGCCCCAAGGCGGCCGACGCCCCCTCGGGGGGCAGCGAAGCGTGGGGGTCCACATACGCGAGGCACACCTGCGAGCCGCGCAACGCATGTTCGCGCGGGGTGACGAGGGACACGCCGTGGCCGGCGCAACGCTCTTCGACGAGCGCGATGAACGTGTCGGTGAGCGCCAGAGATTTTTCGCGCAGCGCCTTCATGCCGCCGAAGGGTTGCGCGGCCAGCACCGTGTCCAGCCCGCACTCGAGCGCGGTCATGCTCAGGATCGGCTGCGTGCCGCACAGGTAGCGCGCGATGCCGGCAGCAGGCCGGTAGTGCGGCGTGAATTCGAAGGGCGCCTCGTGGCTCCACCACCCGGCGAGCGGCTGCCAGAAGCGGTCCGCGTGGCGCGGGTGCACCCACACGAAGGCCGGCGCGCCGGGGCCGCCATTGAGGTACTTGTAGCCGCAGCCGATGGCAAAGTCGGCATGGGCGCCGTGCAAGTCGACTTCAACGGCGCCCGCGCTGTGCGCGAGGTCCCACACCGTGAGCGCACCCGATTCGTGAGCCCGCCGGGTCACCGCTCGCATGTCGTGCATCGCGCCGGTTCGGTAGTTGACGTGCGTGAGCATCAGCACGGCGACGCTGGAATCGAGCGACGCTGCGATCTCGTGCGGCTCGACCAACTTGAGCGTGAGCCCGCGCTCCTTGCAAAGCGCTTCGGCGATGTAGAGGTCCGTCGGGAAGTTGCTGCGCTCGCTGACCACCACCTTGCGCTGCGGCGAACCGGCGCTTGCGATGGACAGAGCCGCGCTCAACACCTTGAACAGGTTGATCGACGTGCTGTCGGTCGCCACCACCTCGCCCGGCTTCGCGCCGACGATGGTGCCGATCTTGTCGCCCAGCCGCTGCGGCAGCTCGAACCAGCCGGCCGAATTCCACGAGCGGATCAGGCCCTCGCCCCATTCCTGCTGCACGGCTTGCGCGACTCGCGGGGCGGCAGCTTTGGGCATCGGGCCGAGCGAGTTGCCGTCGAGGTAGATCACGCCCGCGGGCAGCGTGAAGAGGTCGCGCAAGGGGCGCAGCGGGTCGCGTGCATCCCGCTCGCGGCAATGTTCAAGGGTGAGGCTCATGGTCGGCGAAGGACGGCGCGCACCGGCGATGCATCGGCCGTCACGAGTTTCAGGGGCAGGGCGATCAGTTCGTAGTCGCCTTCGGGCACTTCGTCCAGCACGAGGTTCTCCAGCACGCGCACATCGCGGCGGCGGATCACCTGGTGGCTGTCGAGCGTCTTGCTTTCGGCGGGGTCGATGCTGGCGGTGTCGATGCCCACGAGCCGCACGCCAAGGTCGGCGAGGCGCTCGATGGTCGCGGGCGCGTACGCCGCGAGTTGCGGGTCCCACGCGTCGACGGGCATGCGCGCATAGGTGCGCACGAGCACGCGCGGCGGCAGGTCCTTCACCGCATGCTCGATGTGCGCCCATTCGACGAGCGGCCCCTTGCCGATGGCATGGATCACGCGGCAAGGACCGAGGTACGGCGCGAGGTCGACCTCGCCGATGGCACGGCCTTGCGGGTCGTAGTGCAGCGGCGCATCCGCATGCGCGCCGACATGCGGCGTGGTCGTGATGCTGCTCACGTTCACCGGGCAGCCCGGCGCGATCGTCGCGGCCCATTCCTGCCGGTACGCCGTGTCGCCGGGGAACACCGGCGAGCGCTCCGACACGGGCGGCGAAATGTCCCAGATCTTCATGCGGCGCAGTTTGCGCCGGGCCGCGAAACCGTGGTGTCGGTTAATGCCAACACCCCACAAAAATAGTTGAGGCTTAAAGCATCGGCGTGCCGGGCAATGGCGGCAGGCCGTGGCGGGCGCGCGCCCGCGTGCAGGCGTCGCTGCCGGCTTCCAGCTCGCGGCAAGGGCTGGGCCGCCACTCGTAGATGCCGCACGCCGCGCGCTCGCCCACCTTGCCGGTGAGCGCCGCGCAACGCGGAGGCGAGTGGTCGGTGCCGCGCATGCGGCAGGTTGTGCCCGTCACTTCCACCGCCAGCCCGGACGGCACCGCGCCGCCGTGCTCCTCGAGCTCATCGGCAGCGAAGTCGACGCGGAAGGCGGCGCAGCAGGCGCCGCAGGTCAGGCAGGGATGGGGGCTCGGATCGGGCATGGCGCCGGGCGATTGTCCGGCATGGGGGCGTACCCGGCTGCCAGGCAGCGACCCGCTGCGCGTCAGCCCTTCGGAATGGCCCCGGCATTCGCCCGCAGCCACTGCGCGAAGTCCTGCAAGCCCGGGTGCAATTGCCGCGTGCGCTCCACGTCGCGCACCGCGCGGAAGTCCTGCTCGAACTCCTGGTTGAACTGGAACATGTTGCCCAGGTCGTCCGCGCCGGGGAAATCGTAGGCGCGGTATTCGTCCCAGCTCGCCGCATGGTGGTCCACCGGCTCACCGAGTGCAACCGACAACTGCGCGGCCATCTCCGCGCCGCTCAGGTGCTCGCCCGCGATGGCGATGCGCTCGCCGATCACGGCTTCGCCCTGGTAGAACAGCTCGAGCGCGCAAACGCCGATGTCGCCCGCCGCGATCGCCGGGAGCTTGCTCGTGCCCATCGGCAGCGTGAACTTCAACCGGCCATCGGCACCGCGCTTGGGCCCCATGCCGAAGTGGATCAGGTTCTCCCAGTAGAACGAGGTCACCAGCCACGTGGTTGGCACGCCGAGGTCATCGAACAGCAGGTCCGCCTCGCCCTTCGCATCGAAGTGCGGCACGTTGTACTTGCCCATGAGCAGCGGCATGCGGCCGCTGCCCGGCGCCACCCACTGGCGCGTGTCTTCCAGCGTGGACCAGATGACGTGCTTCACGCCGGCGGCGGCCGCCGCTTCGGCCATCGCCTTCGCTTGCGCGTACTCGCGCTCGGGCGAGAAGTGCTCCCAGAAGTTGGTGACGCAGAACGCGCCGTGCGCACCGGCCAATGCGGCCACGAGCGTATCGGGCTGGTCCTGGTCGGCATACACCACTTCCGCGCCGGCTTCACGCAGCGCCTGCGCCGCGGGCGAGCCGGGCTTGCGCGTGAGCGCCCGCACGGTGAAGGCGCCGCCGCGGTCGGCCAGCAGCGCACGCACGAGCCCGCCGCCTTGCGCGCCCGTGGCGCCGAAGACCGCGATGATCTTTTTCGATGTCATGTGAATCGTTTCTTTCTCTTGTTCAGATTTCGCCGAGGTCCACCGGCCGTGAGACGTGCAGCCGCACGAGGCCGCGCGCGACCTTCTCCAGGCGCAGGTGGACGCACTGGTCGGCCAGGCGCCGCTGCAGCAGCACGAGCCGCGCGGCGAGGTTGTCCACGGCCTCGGGCAGCCGCAGCGCGGGCGCGAGCCGCAGCTCGCGGTAGCAGAAGTCGCTGCGGCCGGCATGCACGTGGTCGTTGAGCATCTTCCAGAGCAGGGCGCCGGCGACGCCCCGGATCAGGTAGATGCCGTCGACGAAGATGCTGCTGTCGCGCGCGTGCAGCCGCACCTGCAGGGGCGTGCTCATGCGGTTGCCCTTACGCGTTGACGAGCACCACGTTGCCGAGGGCCGCGTTGGAGCCCACGAGCTCGTGCGCCTCGGCCGCCTCCGACATCGCGAACTCGCGGTGCAGCACCGGCTGGATGTGGCCCTTGGCGACCTGCTCCAGGCCCCACTTGAACTCGTCGAGGTCGCCCATCAGCGTGCCGCGCAGCGTCTTGTGCGAGAAGAAGAATTCGCGCACGCGGAAGGTGGCTTCGTTACCCGTGACGAAACCCATCGTGACGATGGTGCCGCCCACGCGCGTGGCGTCCATGCTGCCTTGCAGGATGCGGCCGCCGAGGTTGTCGATGGCGACGTCGACGCCCCGGCCTTCGGTCCACTCCAGCGTGGACTTGACGAAGTCCTGCTTGCGCACGTCGATCACGAGGTCGGCGCCGAGGCGCTTGACCAGTTCGGCTTTCTCGTCGGAGTCGACGGTCGTCGCCACGTGCGCGCCGAGCGACTTCGCAAGCTGGATGCTGAAGCTGCTGGTGCCCGCGGCGCCGGCCTGGATCAGCACATGGTTGCCGGCCTTCACCTGGCCGACGGTGCGCACCGCGCGCACGCCGGTGACCAGCACCATGGGCAGCGTCGCCACTTCGGACGGGTCCATGTTCGTCGGGTCCTTCACGACCCACCGCGCCGGCACTTCCACGTATTCGGCATAGGTGCCCCAGCGCAGGATGCCGCCGATGGCGTAGGTGGGCGCGGCGGACAGCGGCGCGAAGCGGTCGTCGCGCGCGTCGAGCGGGTAGCCGGGCATCGGGATCACGCGCTCGCCGACGCTGAAGCCGGTGACGCCTTCGCCGAGTTCGGCCACCACGCCCGAGGCGTCGGAGCCGAGGATGTGCGGCAGCGCGAGGTCGCGCAGGATGTCGCCATTGCGCAGGAACACTTCGAGCCGGTTGATGCCGGACGCGAGCACTTGGATCAGGATGTTGCCGGGCTGCGGTTTCGGCGTCGCGACGTCCTGGTATTGGAGGACGCTGGCGGGTCCGAATTCGCGGAACAGGGCTGCTTTCACGGGGTTTTCTCCGGGGGGTTGGGGGTAAGGTGGAAGGTGGCGAGCAACTCGATGGCTGCGCCGCCGGGAAGCGATGCGACGGGGATGAGCCCGCGCGTGTGGTGGCCGGCCTCGCCGAGCAGTTCGACGAAGATTTCGGACGCGCCGTCCAGCACCTGCGGCAGGACGGCGCAGCCCGGCGCCGCGGCGATGCAGCCGTCGACATGCAGCAGTTCGACGCCGTCGAGCCCGACGGCGTTGCGGATCTGGCCCAGCACGTTGAGCGCGGCGATGCGCGCGGCTTCGCGCGCCTGCGCGAGGTCGAGGGTGTGGCCGACGACACCGGCGTTCACGACCTTGCCGTCACGAATCGGGAACTGGCCGGACACTCTGCCGACACCACCGCGCACGACGACGGCTTCGTACGCGCCGAGCGGTTTCGGCACGTTGACGGGAATGGGCGTGTGGTTCATGCGAGCACCTCCGGGGTGGCAATGGGCACTTCGGGCAGCACGAACTGCGCGAGTTCGTCGACCACGTCGGCGGCGGGCCGGCGGCCGTACTTCAGGTTCAGCGCAACGTGGTTCACGCCCATCGCTGCCAGTTGCTGGAGCAGGTCGCGCAGCGCATGGCGACCGAGGCGCCAGCCGAGGTGGATGGGGCTCGGCGGCTCGTGTGCATTCGCGGCAAGGTCGATGTAGAGCGATTGCGCGAAGGGCAGGAATTCACCGGGCCGCGCCTTCGTCACCGCCGCGCGCCACTGCGCGATGAGCTCGCGCTGCACGTTGCACGAGCGCGGGTAGCTGAACAAGCCGTCGCTGTTCTCCGCGATCCACCGCAGGTCCTGCTGGCTGCGGCCGGTGACCAGCAGCGGCACGGTGCGCGTCGTGGCCTTGGGTACGAGGTCCAGGCCGTGCAGGCTGCCCCAGTCGCTTTCCACCACCGGGTAGTCGCGCGACCACGCGGCCTTCATGAAGTGCACGGCCTGGCGGAACATATCGGCGCGCATCGCGGGGTCGCGGCCGAAGGCGCTGTATTCCTGCGCGCGGTCACCCGACGCCACACCGAGGAGCAAGCGCCCGCCGGAAAGCTGGTCGATGCTCGCCGCCGCCTTGGCGGTGTGCAGCGGATGGCGCAGCGGCAGGATGGTCGCGGCGGTGCCGAGCGCGATGGTGCTCGTCTGCGCGGCGAGCCAGCCGAGGTACGAGAAGGTCTCGAAGCCCTGGCCCACGTCACCGAAGTTCGGGTCGCGCAGCGGCACGTCGCGCACCCACAGCGCGGCAAAGCCCGCGGCTTCCGCGGCTTGCGCCAGCGCGCCGTGCCGGCGCATGGTGGGTGTGTCGCCCGTGTACGACTCGATCGGGGCCATCAGGCCCACGGTCATGCGGTCTGGCGCGAACACGGCGCGATAGGCGCTGTGGTCCTGGACGGGCGGAAGGTGGCTGGATGTGTACATGGCGGCCTCTCGTGGAGCGGTCGCCATGGTCGGCCGCGGGCGCGATTCGCGCGACCAGACTTGCTATCGGCGCCAAAAGCAGCGGTTGCCACCCGGTCTTCGCGCGCGCGGCAGAATGCGCCGCATGAACCCCCCGGCCGCACCGCGCGCAAGGCTCTCGCACCTGCAGGCGTGGGTGGCGTTCGAGGCGGCCGCGCGCACCGGCACCTTCGCGGGCGCGGCGGAGGAATTGAGCGTCACGCCTGCGGCGGTGAGCCAGCACATTCGCACGCTGGAGGAGTACCTGGGCGTGCGCCTCTTCGTGCGCAGCGCGCAAGGCGTGTCGCTCACGCCGGAGGCGCAGCTGGCCTTCCCCGGAATTCGCGACGGCCTGCAGCGCGTGGCCGACGCCGTGCACGGCCTGCAGCATCGCGAGCTCGATCGCATCGTCCGCGTGTCGACCTCGCCCTCGTTCGCATCGCGCTGGCTGCTGCCCCGCATCCACCGCTTCAGCCGCGAGCACGAGTCGATGTGCGTCAACCTGGATTCGACGACGCGGCTGGTGGACTTCTTCTCCGAGAACGTCGACGTGAGCATCCGCTATGGCAAGGGCAACTACCCCGGGCTGCTCGCGGAGCTGCTGTTCGAGGAGCGCGTGTTCCCCGTGTGCAGCCCCTTCCTGCTGTCGCACGAGCCGATGAAGGCGCCGCTGGACATCCTGCGCACGCTGCCGCTGATCCACGACACGACGTCGCAGAACGAGGCCGAGCTGCCGACGTGGCGCAGCTGGATGGCCGAGCGCGGCATCACCGACATCGATTGCTCGAAGGGCCTGTACCTCGGCTCGATGCTCGCCGCGCAGGCCGCGGTGGACGGGCGAGGCGTGCTGCTCGGTCGCAGCGTGATCGTTGCCGACGATCTCGCCGCTGGGCGCCTCGTGCGGCCGTTCGCGCACGAGGCGAGGGTGCCGCAGTCCTATTACATCGTCATGCGGCCGGACTGCGCGGCCGCGCCCAAGGTGGCCGCGTTCCGCAAGTGGCTGCAGCACGAGGCCGCGCTCACGCGCGAGGCCGAGGCCTTCAACGGCGCCTGAGCGTCAACCCGCGCCGCGCGTAATGCGTTGGTGTTCTTACTGTACACAGATACAGTAATTCCACCTCAGGAGAGACCCATGGAACTGCAGAACGCGCGCCAGATCATCGACACACTGGCGCAGGGCATCCACCCCGTCACCGGGGAAGCCATGCCCGAGGACAGCCCGTACAACGCCCCGCCCGTCATCCGTGCCCTGTTTGCAGTTTCGCAGGCCCTCGACGCCGCGCCTCCCCGGCCGCCGACGACCGTGCGCGTGCGCGCCGCACCGCCCGTCAACGCGGGCAAGCCGTGGTCCGAGGAAGACGACGCCACGCTGGTGGCGGGTTTCGAGTCCGGCGACGAGGTCAAGAAGCTCGCGGACACGCTGGGGCGCACGCGCTTCGGCATCGAGCAGCGGCTCGTCAAGCTGGGCAAGATCGCCGCGCCCGGCAGCGGGCGCTACGGCTGAAGCTACGAGACCTTGCCGAGCAGGAGGTACTCCATGAGTGCCTTCTGCACGTGCATGCGGTTCTCGGCCTCGTCCCACACCACCGACTGCGGGCCGTCGATCACCTCGGCCTCCACTTCCTCGCCGCGATGCGCGGGCAGGCAGTGCATGAACAGCGCGTCCGGCTTGGCCACCTTCATCATCTCGGTGTCCACGCACCAGTCGGCAAAGGCCTGCATGCGCTTCTCGTTCTCGGCTTCGTAGCCCATGCTGGTCCACACGTCGGTGGTCACGAGGTCGGCGCCGCGGCACGCATCCATCGGGTCCTTGAAGACCTTGTAGCTCGCGTTGCTGCGCAGGCCCGCGACAGCCTGGTCCACTTCGTAGCCGGTGGGCGTGCTCACGTGCACGACGAAGCCGAGCAGCTCCGCCGCCTGCAGCCACGTGTTGGCCATGTTGTTGCCGTCACCCACCCACGCGACCACCTTGCCGCGGATGCTGCCGCGATGCTCGATGTAGGTGAAGATGTCCGCGAGGATCTGGCACGGGTGGAACTCGTTGGTCAGGCCGTTGATCACCGGCACGCGCGAATACTCCGCGAAGGTCTCGATGCGGTCCTGCCCGAAGGTGCGGATCATCACGATGTCGACCATGCGGCTGATCACGCGCGCGGTGTCCTCGATCGGCTCGCTGCGCCCGAGCTGGCTGTCGCCGGTGGTGAGGTTCACCACGCTGCCGCCCAGCTGGTACATGCCGGCCTCGAAGCTCACGCGCGTGCGCGTGGAGGCCTTCTCGAAGATCATCGCCAGCGTGCGGTCCGCGAGCGGGTGGTACTTCTCGTATTGCTTGAACTTCTTCTTGATCGCCGCCGCGCGCTGGAAGACCCACTCGTGCTCGTCGGCCGTGAGGTCGGAGAACTGCAGGAAGTGCTTGATCTTGTCGCCCATGGTCATTCGTCGAGGAAGGCCTTCACCAGCGGGCAGAGGATCGAGACGATCTCGTCCGCCTGCGCCTGGGTGAGGATCAGCGGCGGCAGCAGGCGGATCACGCTGTCGGCGGTGACGCTGATCATCAGCCCGGCTTCGGCCGCGCGCGCGCTCAGCACGTTGCACGGCTTGGCCAGCTCCACGCCGATCATCAGGCCCTGGCCGCGCACCTCGGTCACGCCCGCGAGCTTGCCCAGTTCGTTCTGCAGCGCGCCCTTGAGGTGAGCGCCGACCTTGGCCGCATTCTCCAGCAGGCCTTCTTCTTCCATGATGCGGATCGTCTCCACACCGGCGCGCATCGCCAGCGGGTTGCCGCCGAACGTCGTGCCGTGGTTGCCCGGCTGGAAGATGTTCGCGGCCTTCGGGCCCGCCACCACCGCACCGATCGGCACGCCGGAGCCCAGGCCCTTGGCGAGCGGCATCACGTCGGGCACGATGCCGGCCCACTGGTGCGCGAACCACTTGCCGGTGCGGCCCATGCCGCACTGCACCTCGTCGATCATCAGCAGCCAGTCGTTGGCCGTGCACAGCTCGCGGACCTCCCTGAGGTATTCGGCGCGCATCGCGTTGATGCCGCCTTCGCCCTGGATCGTCTCGAAGAACACGGCCACCACGTTCTTGTTGCCTTCGGTCGCGGCCTTGAGCGCGGCGATGTCGTTCAGCGGCACGCGGATGAAGCCCTCCACCAGCGGGCCGAAGCCCTTCTGCACCTTCTCGTTGCCCGTGGCGGACAGCGTCGCGATGCTGCGGCCGTGGAACGCCTTCTCGTACACCACGATCTCGGGGCGCTCGATGCCCTTGTCGTGCCCGAACTTGCGCGCCAGCTTGAGCGCGGCCTCGTTCGCCTCCAGGCCCGTGTTGCCGAAGAACACGTTGGTCATGCCCGCCAGGCCCACCAGCTTCTCGGCCAGCTTCTCCTGGTTGGGCACGTGGTAGTAGTTGCTGCTGTGGATGATCTTCGTCACCTGGTCCTGCAGGGCGGCGACGAACTTGGGGTGGTTGTGCCCCAGGGTGTTGACGGCGATGCCGGCCAGCGCGTCGAGGTATCGCTTGCCGTTCACGTCCCACAGGTAGGCGCCGTCCCCGCGCTCGAGCGCGATGGGCAGGCGCCCGTAGGTGTTCATCGTGTGGGGCGAAGCGGCCTCGATTGCCATGTCCTGCATCTCCTGGAAAAAAAATCGGCTCAACGCGATGTGAGCCGTTGAGAGCCGATTGTAGGCACACCGTTTGCGGGCGTTGGTTGCCGATTCCGCATCACTCCGATGAGCTGGGCGCGGGCCCAAGTCTTATATAAGAGTACAATTGCATGCTGCGCCGCAACACATGACAGCCCCCGCCCCCAAGCAACTCTTCATCCAGGGCATCACCCGGGACGGGAAGACGTTTCGCCCGAGCGACTGGGCCGAGCGGCTGGCCGGCGTCATGAGCCCCTTCCGGCCGGGCGGCGCGCGGCCGGGCACCCACCTCAGCTATTCCCCTTGGTGCGTCCCCACGGTGGTGAACGGCATCAAGGTCGTGATCGTCAACAGCGAGTTGCGCAACCACGAGCCCATGGCGTGGGACTTCGTCATGAACTTCGCCAAGGACAACAACCTGGAGGTGGGCGAGGCCTGCCTTCTCCCCGAGGACCGGAAATAGAAAAACCGCCCGAAGGCGGTTTTCTACTTTGCTGGCAGCGCACCCTGATCAAACGGCGGAAGCGGATCGCCTCCGGGCTGACCTGAAGTGAATCAGGCGGCGGCGGCCAGGTTCTTGACCTTGGCCGACAGGCGGCTCTTGTCGCGAGCCGCCTTGTTCTTGTGGAAGATGCCCTTGTCGGCCACCGTGTCCACGATCGATTGGGCCTTGGCGAAGAGTTCGGTCGCCTTGGCCTTGTCACCCGAGGCGACGGCCTTCTCGACGTTCTTCACCGCGGTGCGGTATTTGCTGCGCAGCGAGGTGTTCGCGGCGTTGAGTTTCACGTCCTGGCGGGCGCGCTTGCGGCCCGACGCGAGACGCGGGTTCTTTTTCTTCGGCTTTCCAGATGCCATGAGTTAGTCCTTTGTGTCTGAGGATGTTGCCAGCAAAGCCCTCCATTGTATCGCAGCCGCTACACTCCCTGCGGTGTCCCTGTTCAAAGCCGCCTCCACCGTCTCACTGCTGACCTTGGCTTCCCGCGTGACGGGGCTGATCCGGGACCTGCTGATGGCCGCCATCTTCGGCGCCAGCGCGCTCACCGACGCCTTCAACGTCGCCTTCCGCATCCCCAACCTGTTCCGGCGCCTCTTCGCCGAAGGTGCCTTCAGCCAGGCGTTCGTGCCGACCGTCGCCCATACGAAGGAGACCGAAGGCGAGGCAGCGACCAAGCGCCTCGTGGACGACGTGGCCACGGTGCTGTTCTGGGTGCTGGTGGTCACCTGCATCGTGGGCGTGATCGGCTCGCCGCTGCTCGTGTGGGCGCTGGCGAGCGGCCTGCAGAAGGACCCGCGCGCCTTCGACGCCGCGGTGGTGATGACCCGCTGGATGTTCCCCTACATCGGGTTCATGTCGCTCGTGGCGCTGGCGGCGGGCATCCTCAACACGTGGAAGCGGTTCGCGGTATCCGCGGCGACGCCGGTGCTGCTGAACCTGTGCATGATCGCCGCCGCGTGGTTCGGCGCGCCGTGGTTCAAGTCGATGGGGCTGGAGCCGATCCTCGCGATGGCCGGCGGCGTGATGCTGGGCGGCATCGTGCAGCTGGCGGTGCAGTTCCCCGCGCTCAAGCGCATCGGGCTGATGCCGCGCATCGGCTTCACCGTCGCCGCGCTGAAGGCTGCGTGGGCCGACGAGGGCGTGCGCCACGTGCTGCGCATGATGGCGCCCGCGCTGCTCGGCGTGGCGGTCGCTCAGGTCTCGCTGCTGATCAACACGCAGATCGCCTCGCACCTGGAGACCGGCAGCGTCACCTGGCTCTTCTATGCCGACCGCCTGATGGAGTTCCCGACGGCGATGCTCGGCGTGGCGCTCGGCGTGGTGCTGATGCCGCAGCTTGCTTCCGCGCGCGCGAGCCAGGACGCCGACCGCTATTCCGCGATGCTCGACTGGGGGTTGCGCCTCGTCGTGCTGCTGGCCGTACCCGCAGCCGTCGCCTTGCTCGTGTTCGCCAAACCGCTCGTCGCGACGCTGTTCCATTACGGCGCGTTCAAGGACAGCGACGTCGGCAAGGTGGCCATCGCACTCGCGGGTTACGGGGCTGGCCTCGTGGGCCTCGTCGCCATCAAGGTTCTCGCGCCCGGCTACTACGCCAGCCAGGACATGAAGACGCCGGTGCGCATCGCCATCGTCGTGCTCGTGGTGACGCAACTGCTCAACATCGTGCTCGTGCCGCCGCTGCGCCACGCGGGGCTCGCGTTGTCGATCTCGCTGGGCGCGATGGTGAATGCGGGCTGGCTCCTCGTGGGCCTGCTCAAGCGGGGCACGTACAAGCCGTCGCCGGGCTGGGGCCTGTTCCTGCTGCAGGTGTTCGCGGGCAGTGCGCTGCTCGCGGTGTTCCTGATGTGGGCATCGGGCGCATTTCCGTGGCTTGCATGGAGCGCCGAGAAACTCCTGCGCGCCGCGGTGCTCGGCGGCCTGCTCGCCGCCGCCGCAGCTATTTACTTTGCAGCACTGGCGGCTGCCGGCGTCAGGCTCAGGCAGTTTGTCACGCGCTGACTTTCCCTGCCTTGACGGGCTGCAAGCCGTCCATTACAAAACATCCATGCCTCTGCCTTTCTCGGCACCCACTCCGCTGGAGTACTTCAGTACCCTGGTGCAGAGCGATGAGCACTTTCCTTTGCTCGAAGCGGCGGCCAGCATCGCGCAGGACGAGTACCCGGACCTCGATCTCCAACAGGTCATGGGCGACGTGGACCAGCTGCTCGCCCGCCTGAAGCGCCGCATCCCCGCCGACGCCGCACCGCTGCAACGCCTGCGCACGCTCAACCAGTTCTTCTTCCGCGACCTGAGCTTCGGCGGCAACGTCAACGACTACTGCGACCCCGACAACAGCTACCTCAACGTGGTGCTGCGCACGCGGCGCGGCATCCAGATTTCGCTGGCCGTGCTGTGGATGGAGCTCGCGCAGGGTATCGGCCTGCATGCGCGCGGCGTGTGCTTCCCGGGGCACTTCATGGTCAAAGTGAATTTGCCGAAAGGGCAGGTCGTCATCGACCCGTTCACCGGCCAATCGCTGTCACGCGAGGAACTGTCGGAGCGGCTGGAGCCGTACAAGCGGCGCAGCGGGCTCGTCGACGAGTTCGAGGTGCCGCTCGGCCTCTACCTGCAGGCGGCGCCGGCGCGCGACATCATCGCGCGCATGCTGCGCAACCTGAAGGAGATCCATCGCGCGCAGGAAGACTGGCAGCGCATGATCGCCGTGCAGAACCGCCTGCTGGTGCTGCTGCCGGACGCGTGGAACGAGTACCGCGACCGCGGGCTCGCGCACGCGGAGCAGGGGCATGCCGCACTGGCCGTGGACGACCTCGAGACCTACCTCGTTCATGCGCAGGATGCGCTGGACATCGATGCCATCGCGGACCGCGTGGCCGACTTGCGTCGCGCGCGTCACTAGCGCCTGAGAAACCCCGGTATCTGCCCCGACTCGCGCGTTTCCCGTGTCGCGGGCGCCGGCTTCGCGGGCATCGGGTTCAGCGGCCTGCCGCCCGTCAACAACCTCGACCCATGCACCAGCGCCTCCTGCGCCGGCATCAGCGCCTGCGGCCGTGACGCCGCGATGCGTGTCACGGGCGCGCGGGTGGCGCCGGGCCCGTCGTTGGCCGCCTGCGGCGGGTTCACGATCGGGTCCACCCACTGCAGGATCGGCTCCCACTGCGCGAGGTCCGTTGCAGCCTGGCTGGGCGGCAGGTCGAAGATGGTCAGGCCTTTTTCGAGGCTGCGGACGTAGAGCTGCGTCTCGCGCAGCACGCCCAGCAGCGGCACGCCGACGCCTTCGGACCACTTCTTCAGCGTATCGGCCGCGTTCGTGCGGCCATCCACGCGCATCCCGATTGCAGCGAGACGGCAGCGGCCGTTCGCCACGCGCGGCAGCGTCATCAGCTCGGCATGGCAGCTCGCGGCCGACTCGCGGTCGAAAACCGAGGGGCACACCGGCATCACGATCGCGTCCGCGAACATCACGATGCGGGCCAGCTCGAAGCCGTGCAGCCCGCCCGGCGTATCCAGCACCACGTGCGTGATGCCGGTCGGCACGCGCAGCACGTTCTTCTGGTCGAGCGCCCAGGGCGCGATCTGCGGCAGCTCGCCGCCGCGGCGGCGCAGCCACCCGCGGCTGGACTGCTGCCGGTCCACGTCGCCCAGCATGGCGGCATGGCCCTGCTTGGCGCACCACGCGGCCAGGTGGGCCGCGATCGTGCTTTTCCCGCTGCCACCTTTGCGGTTGACGACTGCGATCACGGGCATGGTAGCGCTCACTCTCCAGCGGACGACGGACGGCCAGTTTGGACCGAACCCCCGCCAATGTCCAGCAGCACGAGGGTTTGCGCTAGGAGTTCTGTAGCAAACCGGCCGCGGACGACGGCGTGCCGGCCAGGCCGAACTGGCGCCAGGCCCGCCGCAACTGGGTGTCGGAGCCGAAGCCCGCCAGCTGCGCCGCCTGCGTGACGTTGCGGCCGGTGGCCAAAGCCGCCTGCGCGACCGAGAGGCGGATGCGGCGCAGGTATTCGAGCGGCGCCACGCCTGCGTGCTCCACGAACAGGCGCGTGAGGTGCCGCGTGGAGGTGTGCGCGATGCGCGCCATGGCAGGCACGTCCCACGCCTGCTGGGGCTCGGCACTCACCGCGTCCTGCACGCGATGCAAGGCGGCGTGCAGGTGGTTGCGATGCGCGAGGAAGGGCGACAGCTCCGGGTCCTGCGGGCCGCGCCGCAATGCGAGCACCATGGTCTGGGCGACGCGCGACGCGACCACCGCGCCGCACTCCTGCGCGACCAGGTGCAGGGCGAGGTCGATGCCGGTCGTCACGCCCGCACTCGAGGCCACCGGCCCGTCGATGACGAAAACCCGGTTGCCGGCGACGTCGCAGTGCGGCGCGGCGGCGCGCAGTTCGTCCAGGTGGCTGTGGTGCGTCGTGGCCCGCCGGCCGTCCAGCAGGCCGGCGTGCGCCGCGAGCAGCGAACCCGCGCACACGGTCACCAGGCGAGCGGCGGCCGGCCAGGGCCGCAACGCGCGCAGCCAGTCGATGGCGCGCTTGACGCCGGGTGCTCGCAGGTCCAGGTGGTTGCCGGGCATGCCGACCAGCACGAGCCATGCGCCGTCGGGCAGCGCTGCGGGCAGCGGCTCGATGCCGGCCAGGCGCGGGCCCACGGAAGTGGCGGGCTGTTCAAGCGGCCCGATGAATCGCAGGTCGAAAGCCGGCGGCTGCCCCTGCGCCTGGCGCACCTGGTTGGCGATGCGCAATGCCTCGGCCGGCCCGGCCCAGTCCAGCAGCAGGCTGCCCGGCAGCAGCAGGAACAGGACCGGGACCAAGCCTCAGGCCCCGCTCACCGCGCGGTCGAGGGCTTCGCCGACGGTGCAGATCCGCGCGAAGCGGTTGGCCAGCACCGTCGCCGTGCGCGTCTTGATGTCGGCCGCAGCCAGCGTGGAGCCGTCGAGGTTCTTCATGTCGAACGTGAGCGTCGCGTCGCTCACGAAGTCCACCTGGAAGCCGAGGTCCGACGCGTGCCGTGCCGTCGTCTCGCAGCACTGCTCGGTGCGGATGCCGCTCACGACGAGGCGGCCGATGCCGTTCTGCGTGAGCCACACGTCCAGCCCCGTGCCCACCAGCGCGCTGTGGCGCGACTTGTGGAACGTGGCCGCGGGCTCGGCGTGCGCGAGGCCGGCGATCGGCCGCACGTAGCCCGATTCGAGCGCGAACGGGTTGTCGGCGGACTTCGGCCCGTCGACATGGAAGATGCGCACGACCGGCACGCCGGCCCCGGCGCAACCCTCGAGCAGCGCGTTCTGCGCGGCGAGGTAGCCGGGCATGTCGCGCTCGGTGAAGTACGGGCGCTGGCGGAAGGACTCCTGGGCGTCGATCAGGATGAGACAGGATTTCATGGCGGGCTCCTTGGGTTGGGTTGGAGCGGATTGTTCCCTTCCGCCGCCGCGCGGGCCACGCCGCGCAGGACCGGTTTCGGACAGTTTAGGACATTGCCGGCCGGCGCAGGGCAAGCGCGGCGAGCGTCACCGCGCCGAACACCGCCCCGGCCGCGAAGGTGGCCGGCGCGCCCCAGAGGTCCCACAGCAGCCCCGCGATGCCGCTGGCCGCCAGCAGTGCCACGCCGCCGGCGAGGTTGAACATACCGAAAGCCGTGCCGCGCAAGCGGGCGGGCGCCACTGCCGCCACCATGGCCGCCAGCAGGCCTTGCGTCATCGCCATGTGAAGCCCCCACAACGCCACGCCGGCCCAGAGCACGAAGCCGCGGTCGCCCAGCGCCAGCAGCACGTCGGCAACGATCAACACCGCGAGACCGGCGCAAAGCAGCAGGCGGTGGTTCACGCGGTCCGCGAGCCAGCCGAAGGGGTACGCGCCGGCGGCGTAGACCACGTTCATCGCGATCAGCACCAGCGGCACCCACGCAAGCGCGAGGCCGCCCTGCTGCGCGCGCAGCACGAGGAAGGCTTCCGAGAAGCGCGCCAGCGTGAACACGGCGCCGATGCCCACGACCCACCAGTACGCGGGCCCGAGTTGCCGCAGCGCCTCGCGCCGGATCGGGTTGACGCGGACCTCGCCCGTGGGCCGCGCCGGTTCGCGCACGCCGAAGATCAGGACCACGACCGCCAGCACGCCGGGGATCACCGCCAGCCAGAACACCGCGCGGATGTCGTTCGCCCACAGCAGCATGAAGACGATGGCGAGCACCGGCCCGAGGAAGGCGCCGACCGTGTCGAGCGACTGCCGCAGCCCGAAAGCCGCGCCGCGCATTTCGGGCGGCGCGATGTCGGCCACGAGCGCATCGCGTGGCGCGCCGCGGATGCCCTTGCCGACGCGATCCAGCAGCCGCGCCGTGACGACCCAGCCGGTGGTCGCCGCCAGCGCGAAGAGCGGCTTGGAGAGCGCGCCCAGCCCGTAGCCCATGACCGCCAGCGGCTTGCGGCGGCCCCACCAGTCGGAGATCGCCCCGGAGAACACCTTGACGATGAGCGCCGTCGCCTCGGCCGCGCCCTCGAGCAGGCCGACCGTGACCATGCTCGCGCCGAGCACGGTGGTCATGAAGACGGGCAGCAGGCTGTGGATCAGCTCGGAGGAGACGTCCATCAGCAGGCTGACGAAGCCGAGCGCCCACACCCCCGCGGGCAGTTTGGCAGCAGGCATCGGGCGATTCTAGGCAGGCACCTCCTCGTCAGCGGCGATAATTCGGGGCTATGCCGGACACACTGAGCTACGAGCAAGCAGGCGTCAACTACGACCTCATCGATCCCCTGAAAGTCGCCGCGCAGCGTGCCGCCGCGGCCACCGCCGGCAACCTCGGGGCGCACGGCTTCCGCGAGGTGAAGGCATCGCGCGGCGAGTCGGCCTACGTGCTGGACGTCGGCCCGTTCTACCTCGCTTCCATCGTCGAGTGCCTCGGCTCCAAGTCGCTCGTCGCCGACGAGATGAACAAGCTCACCGGCAGGAGCTTCTACGACGGCATCGCGCAGGACACGATCGCGATGGCGATCAACGACCTCATCACCGTCGGCGCGACGCCGCTCGTGGTGCAGGCCTATTGGGCCGCGGGCGGCTCCGACTGGTTCGGCGATGCGCAGCGCTCGCAGGCGCTCGTGGCCGGCTGGAAGGCGGCGTGCGACACCTGCGGCGTGGCCTGGGGCGGCGGCGAGACGCCTGCGCTGGCCGGCATCGTGGAAGGCGGGCGCATCGACCTCGCGGCCTCGTGCACGGGGCTGATCAACCCGAAGTCGCGCCTCTCGGTGGGCGACGAACTCGCGGCCGGCGACGCGATCGTGCTGCTGCATTCCAGCGGCATCCATGCCAACGGCCTGAGCCTCGCGCGCAAGCTGGTGGAGCGCCTGCCCATGGGCTACCTCACGCCGCTGGCCGGCGGCACGTACGGCGAGGCCTTGCTCGCGCCGACCGTGCTGTATTCGCCGGTGACCGAAGCGCTGTTCAAGGCCGGCATCACGCCGCACTACTGCGCCAACGTCACGGGCCACGGCTGGCGCAAGCTGCTGCGGCATCCGGCCAAGCTCACCTACCGCATCGACACGCTGCCGCCCGTGCCGCCGGTGCTGGCCTTCATCCAGCAGCATGCGAAGCAGGACGACCGCGAGGCCTACAGCACGCTCAACATGGGCGCGGGCTTCGCGCTTTTCGTCAAGCCGGAGGACGCCGTGCGCACGCTGGAGATCGCGGAGCAGCTGGGTGTGCCCGGGACGCTCGCAGGCCGAGTTGAAGCGGGCGAGAAGCAGCTTCTCATCGAACCGCTGAACATCCGCTTCAGCGACGAAGACCTGCAACTGCGGTAGGGATGCAACTCACCCCCGCACAACGCCGCGCCCTTGCCTGGATCGCCATCGCCTTCGTGGCGGTTCTGGCCCTGCGCGCGCTCGGCGCGGTGCTCACGCCCTTCGTGGTGGCGGCGGTGCTCGCCTACGCGCTCACGCCGGTGGTGGATCGCCTCGACGAAGTGGGCAAGGGCCGCATGCCGCGCTGGCTGGCGGTGGCGCTGGTGGAGCTCACTTTCATCTTCGCGGTGCTGTGCATCGTGCTGCTCGTGGTGCCGGTGCTCGCGAAGGAGATCCCGCTGATGCGCGAGCAGCTGCCGGTGCTGTTCGACCGCCTGCACGACACGCTTTCGCCCTGGCTCGCCCAGTTCGGCATCCATGTGTCGCTGGACATCGCGAGCCTGCGCGCGCAGCTCCTCAAGTACCTCGGCACGGCGAATTGGGAAGACGCGTTCCCGTCGCTGTGGTCCTCCGTGAAGATGGGCGGCAGCGTCGCCCTGGCCATCGTCGGCAACGTGGTGCTGATCCCGGTGGCGCTCTTCTACCTGCTGATGGACTGGAAGCCCTTCGTGGCGCGCCTCATCGAGCTCGTGCCGCCGCGCATGCGCCCGGGCGTGGACTCCTTCACCGCCGAGGCCGATGCCGTGCTGGGCCAGTACCTGCGCGGCCAGCTGCTGGTGATGCTGATCATGGCGATCTACTACAGCACGGGCCTTGCGCTGTTCGGGTTGGACCTCGCACTGCCCATCGGCGTGTTCACCGGGCTTGCGATGTTCGTGCCCTATGTGGGCTTCGGCATCGGCCTGATCCTCGCCACGCTCGCCGGCTTCCTCGAATTCGCCTCGATCAAGGCGCTGGTGATGGTGGGCGTGGTGTACGGCAGCGGCCAGGTCATCGAAGGCTTCTTCATCACGCCGCGGCTGGTGGGGGAGCGCATCGGCCTGCACCCGCTGGCGGTGATCTTCGCGCTGCTGGCCTTCGGCCAGCTGTTCGGTTTCGTCGGCGTGCTCGTCGCGCTGCCGGCCAGCGCCCTGCTGCTGGTCGCGATCCGCCGCGCGCGCGAGCGCTACATGGCCTCGAACCTTTACCAACACCAATGAAGCAGCTGGCGCTGGACATCGGCCTGGCGCGCGCGCCCACGCTCGCGAGCTTCCTGGCCGGGCCCAACGAGGCCGCGTGGAAGCACCTGCAACTGTGGGCCGGCAGCCCCACGCGCTCGCCCGTGCCGACGTACCTCTGGGGCGCCTCGGGCAGCGGCAAGACGCACTTGCTCAAGGCGGTGGAGGAGTCGCTGCGCGAGCAGGGCGCTGCCTGCGGCTGGCTCGACCCCACGATCGCCGAGCCGCCGGCCTTCGACGAGCGCTGGGCCGTCGTGCTGATGGACGACGTGCAGCTCTACACCGCCGTGCAGCAGCACGCGGCGTTCAACTGGTTCGTCAACGCGCAGACGCTGCAGCGCGGCGTGCTCGCCGCCGGCACGCTGCCGCCTTCGGACCTCAAGCTGCGCGAGGACCTGCGCACGCGCCTGGGCTGGGGCCATGTGTTCCAGCTGCACGTGCTGTCGGAGCCGGAGCGCCGTGCCGTGCTGCGGCAGGCGGCGGATGCGCGCGGCATCTTCCTGTCGGACGAGGTGATGGACTTCATCCTCACCCGCTTCTCGCGCGACCTCGGCAGCCTGATGCAGCTGCTGGAGCACCTCGACGCCTACGCACTGCAGGCGCAGCGCGCGATCACGATCCCGCTCGTGAAGTCGATGCTCGACTCAGCCTGACGCGAGCGTCGAGAGCGTCACCGAGAAGCGCGAGCCTCGCCCCAGCTGCGACTGCACCTCGACGCGCGTGCCGAGCAGCTGCGCCGACCGCTGCGCGATCGCCAGCCCCAGGCCCATGCCTTTCTCGCGCTCGCGGTCCACGTCGGCCACCTGGTAGAAATCGCTGAAGATGCGCGCCTGCTCCTCAGGCGGGATGCCGATGCCGGTGTCCAGCACCTGGATCTCGATGCGGCCGCCCGCGCGCCGGCGGCAACCCACCAGCACGCGGCCATGCTCCGTGTAGCGCAGCGCGTTCGCCAGCAGGTTGGACAGCACACGCGAGAGGATCAGCGGGTCGGTGTCCACCCACAGGGCCTCCTTGGGGATGCGCACGCGCAGCCGCAGGCCCTTCTCGGCGGCGGGGCCGGCGAAAGCGCTCTGCAGCTCCTGCAGCAGCGCCGCGACGTTCACGGGGCGCTTCGCCACGGCGACGGTGCCGCTCTCCAGGCCCGACAGGTCGAAAAGGCCATTGAGCAGCCGCCCCAGCCCCTGCAGCGTGAGGTGCAGCCGGTGCGCCACCTGCCCGACCTCCTCGCCCGGCACCTGCGCCCGCCGTGCCATCGCCTGCAGCGTCGCGGTGAAGAGGCCCAGTGCCTGCACGGGCTGGCGCAGGTCGTGGCTGGCGGCAGCGAGGAACTGCGTCTTCGCGCGGCTGCCCGCCTCCGCTTTCTCCTTGGCGGCGCGCAGCTCCTCCGCCGCGATGCGCATGCGGATGCGCCGCCGCAGCAGCAGCCACGTCGCCACCGCCAGCAGCAGGCTCGCGGCGATCCCCACGCCCGCGACGAGCTGCAGCTTGCTGGTGGCGGACGTCGTCGCGAAGTTGGGTAGCGATTGCGCCGTGAGCGTCCACGAGTACCCGCCCACCTGCAGCCGCTGGGTCGCGAAGAGCAGCTTCACGGCCGACTCGCCGCCCACGCGGTCCACCAGCAGGTCCTGCCCCGCATCGTCACCGCCGCCCACGCCGCCGTCGAACACGTCCACCGCGATGCTGGTGCGCTCGCCGAGGATGTTGCTCATCAGGCCGTCCATGCTGAAGGCCGCGTAGATCCAGCCCGTGAGCTTCTGGCGGCGCTCCTCCACGGTCGGCGGCACGGGCCCGCCGCCGTAAACGGGCATGTACATGCGGTAGCCGGCCTGCACCGCCTGCGCATCCTCCTCGGGCAGCTTGATCTTGTTGGAGATGGCGATGGAGCCGGTGTCGCGCGCCGCGTCCATGGCGTGGCGGCGCGAGGGCTCGGCGTAGTAGTCGGTGCCCAGCGTCGACAGCAGCGTGTTGCCCGAAGGCTCGAAGTAGAGCGCCGACGTGAGCTCCGCGCGCTCGCCCGGCGGGTTGATCGCATAGGCCGGGAAGCCTTGCGCGCGGACCGTGCGCTCGTGCCGCTCGCGCTCGCCCGCGGGCACGCGAAGCGCGTAGCCCATGCCTTGCAGGCCGGGGTGCGTCTCGATGCGCAGGCTGGCGACGAAGGCCTGGAAGTCGCCGCGCTCCACGCGCGGCGAGCTGGCGAAGAGCCCGTGCGTCGCGTGCAGCGCCTGCTCGTAAGCGAGCATGCGTTCGCGGAACAGGCCGACCGTCTCGCGCACGCGCGTGTCGAACTCGGCCTGCAGCTCGCGCTCGATCTCGTGCCGCTCGCGGTCCCAGACCGTCCACGACGCCGCAGCCGCCGCCGCGAGCACGGCCAGCGGCAGCAGCCACATCACCAGCCGCTCGCGCCACGAGGTTCGACGATGGATCGTCATCGCTGGTAGGGCAGCAGGATGAGCATCGCTTCCGCCTGCGCGTCGCGCATGGCCTGCTCCGGAGTCTTCGTGCCGTTCAGGGCCGCGGCCAGCCCGTTGTTCAGCGCGCGCGTCACGCGCTGGTTCTCGTGCGTGGACAGCTCCGCCACCGCGTCGCGCAGCTGGTCGCGCGCCACGGCTGCCTGCGGGAAGGACGCAAGGTGCGACTGCATGGCCGGCGTCTGCCACGCCTGCGGGCTCACGGCGATATAGCCCGAGTCGATGCTCCATTGGGCGGTGCGCTGCGGCGCCACCATCCAGCGCACGAAGGTGAGGGCGGCCAGCCGCTGCACCGGCGGGCTCTTGCGGAAGATGTAGAAATTGCCGCCCCCGGTGGGCGAGCCGCGGCCCACGTGCGCCGGCAGCATCGCCACGCCCATCTCGAACGAGGCTTGCCTGCGCAGGTTGGAGAGGTTGCCGCTGGTGGTCCAGATCATCGCGGCCTTGCCGTCCACGAACTGCGTGGGGGTCGAGCCCCATTCGACGACACCGGGCGGGTGCACGCCTTGCCGCGACAGGCCCACCCAGTACTTCAGCGCCTCGACCACCTTCGGGTCGTCGAAATTCGTGCGCGTGCCGCTGGCGTTCATCAGCGAGCCGCCGTTGGCGGTGACGAGGCCCTGGAACAGCCAGTAGGGGAAGCCGGACGACGGGATCTGCAGGCCCCAGCGCGTGACCTTGCCGCTCGCGTCGCGCTTCGTGAGGCGCCGCGCGAAGTCCACCATCTGCGCCCAGTCGCGCGGCGGCTTGTCGGGGTCGAGCCCGGCCTCGCGGAAAGCGGCCTTGTTCCAGTACAGCAGGATGGTGGAGCGCTGGAACGGGATGCCCCACGTCTTGCCCGCCGCGCGGCTGTTGGCCATGAAGGCGGGGTAGAAGCTGTCCAGCCACGCCCGGTCGCGCCGGGGCACGAGGTCGTCGAAGGGCACGATCGCGTCCGCGTCGATCAGCGTGTACATGTCCACCGCGAACAGCACGGCCAGGTCCGGCGGCGTGCCGCTGCGGTGCGCGGTGAGCGCCTTGGCGATCGAGTCCTTGTAGGTGCCGGTGTAGATCGGGCGGACCTTGATGTCCGGATGCTCGCGTTCGAAGGCCTCGACCATGCGCGAGATCGTCCTGGCGACCGGCCCGCCGACGGCGATGGGGTAGTAGAACGAGATCTCCACGTCCGCGCGCACCGCACCGGAGGCGAACAGCAAGCCCACGAGGGCAGCGCGGAGGAAATGCGGCATTGGCGCAGCTCGGCAGTCATGGGTAGTATGGCTCATGCCGCCGCACGGCCGCCCGAAGGCGGCATACCGCAGGCGCAGCCGGAGGTTTCCGAATGCCCATCCGCATCGTCATCGCCGAGGACCATGTTCTCCTGCGCGAGGGGCTCAAGATGCTGCTGGCGACGCAACCCGGCATCGAGGTCGCAGGCGAGACGGGCGACGGCCGCGAGGTGGAGCGCCTGGTGCGCGAAACGGGCGCCGGGCTGCTGGTGCTGGACCTGGGCCTGCCCGGCAAGCATGGCGTGGAAGTCGCATCGGCAGTGAAGGCGGCCGAGGGCGACGCGGTGAAGGTGCTCGTCCTCACCGGCGACCTCTCCGCCAGCTCCGTGCGGCAGGCTCTCGCCGCGGGCGCGGACGGCTACATGCACAAGAGCGAGGACACGGCCGAACTGGTGGATGCGGTCACCGCCGTGCTCGCCGGCCGCCAGTACGTCAGCCGCCGCATCGCGCAGGTGTTCAAGCCCGAGGCGGGCGACGCGCCGCAGCCCGTGCCGACGCCGCGCGAGCAGGAGATCATGTCGCTCGTTGCACGGGGCCTTTCCAACCGCGAGATCGCCGAACTGTTGTCCCTGAGCATCACCACGGTGCGCACGCACCGCCAGAACTTCATGGAGAAATTCAAGCTGCGCAACGCGGCGGAGATCACGGCGTACGCCGTGCAGCAGGGTTATTACGACCCTGCCTGATCGTCGCCTTCTCCTGCCTTTGCAGTATTGGCCCGCTCACACCCCCCGCCTAGATTGGCAGCACTGGGGCGGCCGCTGGCCGCGGGAGCAGTTCGATGATCACGTTGTACGGGCCCGGGCCCGGCCGAAGCATGGTGAGCGAGCCGGACACCGAAGACGCGAAGGACCTCGTGCGGCAGGCGGCCACGCATGCCGCGCGCGGCGAGTACCCGCAGGCACTGCGCTGCTACGAGTTGGCGCTGCTGCTCGACGAGACGCAGGCTTCCAATTGGTTCCACTACGGCAACCTGCAGCAGCGCATGGGCCTGGCCGAGGACGCCGCCGACAGCTACGAATTCGCCCTGCGCCAGGACCCGCGCCTTTACGCCGCCCGGTTCTGCCTGGCCCAGCTGATGGTCGAGCTGGGCCGGCCGCTGATCGCGCTGTCGCACTTCGCCCTCGTCACGGTCGACAAGCCCGGCCACCTGCCCGCCTGGCGCAACCTGATCGAGCTGCAGCGGCGCATGGGCGAGCTGGACGCCGCCGCCGAGAGCGCCCGCCGGGCGCTGCGCCACCTGCCCGGCGAGGGTGAGCTGGCGGCGCTGCTGGACGGCATCGAAAGGGAGCAGGCCCACCCGGCCTCCTAGAATCGGGGGGCAATGACCCGAGTCGGCCGCCCCAGGATCACCTTTTTCGACCTCGACCACACCCTCCTGCCGATCGATTCCGACTACGCCTGGGGCGAGTTCACCCAGGCGATCGGCTGGTGCGACCGCGGCGAGTTCAAGCGCCGCAACGACGAGTTCTTCGCCCACTACCAGGCCGGTACGCTGGACGTGCACGACTACGTGCGCTTCGCCACCGAAGCCGTGCGCCGCCGCGGGCCGCAGGCCGCCGCCGAGGCGCACGAGCGCTTCATGCGCGAGGTGATCCGCCCGGCGGTGCGGCCCGCCGCCCTCGAGCTGGTCCGCAAGCACCTCGATTCGGACGACGAGGTGCTGATCGTCACCGCCACCAACGAGTTCGTCACCGCGCCGATCGCCCGCGAGCTGGGCGTGGCCCATCTCATCGCGGTCGAGCTGGAGCGGGGCAGCGACGGCTGGATCACCGGCGAGATCGCCGGCGTGCCTTCGATGCGCGAGGGCAAGGTCGTGCGGGTCGGCCAATGGCTGGAATCGCGCGGCCTGGACTGGCTGGACATCGACTCGACCTTCTATTCCGACTCCATGAACGACCTGCCGCTGCTGGAGAAGGTGGACCACCCCGTGGCCACCAACCCGGACGCGCGGCTGCGCACCGTCGCCCTCGAGCGGGGCTGGCGCATACTCGACCTCTTCACAGAACAAGAATGATCAAGCGATTCATCGACAAGCTCCTGGGCGGCACGGCCCGGCCGAAGTTCGGCAAGCGCCAGGAGGTCGGCCCCGAAGAGCACGCCATCGACCCGTCGCTCGTGGACGACCGCGCGCTCAACGTCGTGCACACGCTCAAGGAGGCGGGCTTCGAGGCCTACATCGTCGGCGGCGCCGTGCGCGACCTGCTGCTCGGCCTGCGGCCCAAGGACTTCGACGTCGCCACCAACGCCACGCCGGAGGAGGTGAAGTCGCTCTTCCGCCGCGCGTTCATCATCGGCCGGCGCTTTCGCATCGTGCACGTGGTGTACGGGCGCGGGCGCGAGCATGAAGTGATCGAGGTCTCCACCTTCCGCGCCTACATGGTTGCGGCGGAAGCCGAGGCGGTGAGCGGCAACGAGCGCACGAGCAAGACCGAGCTCGCCGGGATGAAGCATGCCGTGGACGCGTCCGGCCGCGTGCTGCGCGACAACGTGTGGGGCCCGCAGGAAGAAGATGCGGCGCGGCGCGACTTCACGATCAACGCGCTGTACTACGACCCGGAGCGGCGCATCGTGGTGGACTACCACGGCGGCATCAAGGACGCGAAGAAGCGCGTGATCAAGATGATCGGCGACCCGGTGGCGCGCTACCGCGAGGACCCGGTGCGCATCATCCGCGCCGTGCGTTTCGCGGCCAAGCTCGCGGGCCTGGGCTTCAAGCTGGACCCGAAGACCGGCTCGCCGCTCGCCTCCAGCCTGAAGCTGCTGTCGGACGTGCCGCAAAGCCGCTTGTTCGACGAGATGCTCAAGCTGCTGCAGACGGGCCATGCGCTCGCGAGCATCGAGCAGCTCAAGGCGCTGGGCCTGCGCGGGATCTACCCGCTGCTGGACCTCGTGGTGGACCGTGCCGACCAGCCGCTCGTGAAAGCCGCGCTCTCGGACACCGACCGGCGGGTCGGCGAGGGCAAGCCAGTCGCCCCGAGCTTTTTGCTCGCGTGCGTGCTCTGGCCCGACGTGCGCGACGGCTGGGCGCAGCGCCTTGCACAGAAGCAGCATCCCTTCCCGGCGCTGCAGGACGCGATCGACGACGTTTTCAACGCGAAGATCGGCGACGTGTCGGGCCGCGGCAAGCTGGGCGCCGACATGCGCGAGATCTGGATGATGCAGCCGCGCTTCGAGAAGCGCAGCGGCAACACGCCGTTCTCGCTGGTGGAGCAGCCGCGCTTCCGGGCCGGCTTCGACTTCATGCGCCTGCGCGCGGATGCGGGCGAGGTGGATGTCGTGCTCGCGGACTGGTGGCAGGAATTCAGCCAGGCGAGCGACGCCGTGCGCGAGGACCTCGTGCTGCAGCTGCGCGAGGAGCAGCAGAAGCATGCGCGCCGCGTGCGCGTTTCAAGGCCGCCTGCGACGCCGGCGGGGCAGGGCGAGACGCGGGCCCCGCGCGAGGACGCTGACGCGGGCACGCGTCGTGCGGATTCCGGCGCACCCGCCCAAGAAGGGGCAGGGTCCGACGGCGAAGGCGCGTCCGATGCGCCGCGCAAGCGCCGCCGCCGCCGGCGCAAGCCCGCGGGCCAGCGCGGCGAAGGCGGGGCGCCGCCGCCGGCCGACTAGCGCCATGGCGGCTTCGCGCATCGGCGTCGCCGGCGAGTAACGGCATGACGACCGCGTACGTCGGCCTCGGCGCGAACCTGGGCGACGTTGCGCGTGCGGTGCTGGATGCGGTCAATGCCATCGGCAAGCTGCCGGGCACTTCGGTCGTGCGCCGGTCCTCGCTGTACCGGACTGCTCCGGTCGACGCCGGTGGACCCGATTACTTCAATGCCGTCATCGAGATCGACACTTCGCTCTCGGCGCACGACCTGCTCGCGGCGCTGCAACGCATCGAACTCGCCGCCGGCCGCGAGCGCCCGTACCGCAACGCACCTCGAACGCTGGACCTCGACGTGCTCCTCTACGGCAACGAGCGCATCGACTCTCCCACGCTCACTGTTCCGCACCCGCGGATGTTCGAGCGTGCGTTCGTCCTCGTCCCGCTTGCCGAAATCGCGCCGCGCCTTGTCGCACCGGAACAGCTCGAACGCGTTTCGGACCAGCGCATTACCCGCGAGGTAATTGGCGGCATGACGGGCGGTCCGCATCATGGAGGCAACCAAGGAGAGAACCACCATGACTGACACCGGACTCATTGCCGTCGCGTGCGGCCTCATCATCGGCCTGGGCGCCATCGGCGCCTGCATCGGCATCGGCACCATGGGCAGCCGCTTCCTCGAAGGCTCGTCGCGGCAGCCCGAGATGATGGAGCCGCTGCAGACCAAGATGTTCCTGCTCGCCGGCCTCATCGACGCCAACTTCCTGATCGGCGTCGGCGTCGCGATGATGTTCGTCTTCGCGAACCCGTTCGCGAAGTAGTTCGTCAATCGAGCTCGAATGCGAGTTGGCGCGAATGCTTCAAGGAGAGCAGGACAACGTGGCCGTCGCCGTGCGCGTAGAGCACGACATAGGGCCTGAGGCTCCGCGCGAACGATCGCGCGGCCCGCACATGGGCGTCGGCCGGAATCGGCAATGCGGCTCAGGCCTTCTTGCGGGCCTTGCGTGCCGGAGTTGACAGCAACTCGTCGAGTTCCTTGTCGCTGAGGATTCTCCCTGCCGCAACATCTTCCAGGCCATCCAGCGCCGCCTGCGCAAGGACGAGGTTCGCATACTCTTCCTCGAGCGCATGGTAGTAATCGAGCTTTCGCGCATCGATCAGCGCGACGTAACTGGCGCCGTTCTTCGTGAGCACTTTCTCGCTGCCGTGGTCCACGACGTCCTCCGCAAGTTCGGTGAGCCGGGCCCTCGCCTCACTGATTGGAACGACATCAGCCGCACGAATGCCCACTACAACTCCGTTAACAGAAAGCTTATCGAATATCTTAACGTATCCAGACGACAGGGCAAGGCCCGCCGGAGGCGGCGAGCGCCTTGACACTGCTGCGGACGGAGCACAACATGCCCGCGTGCACATCGTCGAGGAGCCGACATGAGACCCTGGTTTCAGGCATCGACCTTCCTGTGCTCCCTCGTCCTGGCTTGCGGCCTGGCCGCTGCCCAGGGCAGGGTGCAAGGCGTCACCGCCCATGAGATCGTGCTGGGCTCGATCCAGGACCTGTCGGGGCCGATCGCCCTGTACGGCAAGCAGCTGCGCATGGGAATGATGCTGCGCGTGGACGAGATCAACGAGCAAGGCGGCATCCACGGCCGCAAGCTCAGGCTGATCTTCGAAGACTCGGCGTACGACCCCAAGAGAGCCGTGCTCGCCGCGCAGAAGCTCGTCGACCAGGACCGGATCTTCGCGCTGGTGGGCCACCTCGGCGCGGCCAGCAACCTGGCGACCATGCCGGTGCTGTTCGACAAGGGTGTGATCAATTTCTTCCCCGGCACCGCGACGCGGTCGATGTTCGAGCCCTTCCATCGCCTGAAATTCGCATACTTCGCGACCAATGAGGGCCAGCTGCGCGGTCCTCTTGCCAGGCTCGTGAAGGACAAGCGCCTGAACAGGGTCTGCGTGCTGTACCAGGACGACGAGTACGGCCACGACGTGATGCGTGCCGCGGAGACGGCCCTCAAGTCGCTGAACATGGACTTTCACGAGAGGACGACCTACAAGCGCGGCGCCACCGACTTTTCCTCGCAGGTGGCGAGGCTCAAGGCATCGGCCTGCGATCTGGTCGTGGTCGGCACCGTCATCCGGGAGACCGTGGGCGTGATGACGGAGTCCCGCAGGATCGGCTTCGAGCCGCTCTTTCTGGGCACGCACGCCATCTACACGGACCTGATACCACGGCTCGGCGGGAAAGCCGTGGATGGCCTGTATGCCACCCATATGGCGGCGCACCCCTACCTGGACGACGCATCCCCGAATATCCGCTTCTGGGCCAACAAGTACCGGACGCGGTTCTCCGAGGACCCGTCCGTGACCTCGGTGTATGGGTACGAGATCATCGATGCGTTTGCCGCCGCCGCGAGCAAGGCTGGCGCCGAGCTCACGGCGGACGGGTTCGTCAAGGCGATGGAGACGATCGTTGTTCCGCCCAACATGTTCGGGACGCCGGAGCTGCGGTTCGGCCAGCGCAAGAGGCTGGGCAACGACACGGCGCGAATGTCGCAACTCCAGGACGGAAGGTGGAAAGTCGTCTACGGCTACGAAAGTCCTTGACCGGAACCGGTACGCGTGGCCAGTGCCGCATCATCCATCGAAGACGTGAAACCAACAGCGAATGCTCTGCGCCGCACGTATGCGACGCGGCTCATCGAGCGCCTCGCCGGTGTCGAAGGAATATCCAGCCTCGCCCCCGAGCTGCAGGACGGCGTTGGCTCGTTGGACCGCCGCTATCCTTCACTGCTGTCCCGCGTGCTGTCGTCCGGTCCGCTGCCGGTTCCCGAGTTCATGCAGCTTGCGCTGAAACTCGCCGGGACGCTGGCGGCAGTGCACGGCAGGGGCGTCCTGCACCTGCACATCAACCCCGACCACATCGTCTTCGACGGCCGGGATTGCTGCGTGATGCTGGTGGGCTTCGAGGATGCGACGACATTCGCGCAGAAGCAGCCGGCATTCACGCACCATCGCGAGATTCGCGGGAACCTGGCCTACCTTGCGCCCGAACAGACCGGGCGTACCGGCCGCACCGTCGACCAGCGCTCCGACCTGTACGGCCTGGGCGCGACGCTGTACCAGGCGGCGACGGGCCGCCCTCCGTTCGAGTCGGATGATCCGCTGCAACTGCTGCGCGACATCCTGGCACGCGTGCCGCCCGAGCCTTCGCAGGTGCGCGGCGAGTTGCCTGCCGATGTGTGCCGGATCATCATGCGGCTGCTCGAAAAGGAACCGGAACGCCGTTACCAGAGCGCCGAGGGCCTGGCCAATGACCTCGAACGCACGCGGGACAACCTGGCAAGGGGCGAGCTTGCCCCGATCCAGCTTGGCGCGCAGGACTATCCGGTGCGGCTTTCGGCGCCCGCCGGGCTTGTCGGAAGGCAGGTGGAGACAGCCGCATTGCGGCGGGCCCTGCACGATGCGATCGAGGGCACCCCCGGTGTCCTGCTGGTAGGGGGAGAGCCGGGCGTCGGGAAGACTTCGCTGCTCAACGAACTCAGGCCCATGGTGACTGCGCTGCGAGGCTGGTACATCGGCGGGAAGTTCGACCAGTTCCGGCACGACACCGTCAGCGCTCCCGCGCAAGCGTTCGCCGCGCTCGGCCGCCTGTTGCTCGCCGAACCCAGGGAGGAACTCGCAGCCGAGCGCAAGCGGATCCTGGACGCACTGGGCCCGAACGCCGGCCTGATGTGCAACACGCCCGAGTTCGCCCTGCTGCTCGGACCCCAGCCTGATGTCATCACGGTCGACGGGGCATCGGCGCAAGACAGGCTGCTGACGACAGCGGTAAGCCTCCTGCGAGCCGTCGCCTCGGCGAAGCGGCCGCTCGTGGTGGTTCTCGACGACCTGCAATGGTCGGGTACGTTGTCCATCCGGTTCATCGAGGCCGTGCTTGATGCGCAGGACCTGACGGGCTTGCTCCTGGTGGGGGCGTACCGGAATTCGGAAATCGACGCCACCCATCCGCTCGCAACGATGCTCTCGCGCCGGAGGGCACAGGGCCCGGCGCCGATCGAGATGCAACTGTCCAATCTTCCGCCGGAAGACCAGGAGCAGATGGTTGCCGAAATGATGCGGCTGCCGCGAGACCGCGCCGGCGCCCTCGCCCGGGCGGTGGGCCGGCACACCGCCGGCAACCCGTACGACACGGTCGAACTGCTCAGTGCGCTGCGGCGCGACGGCATCCTGCGCACCGGGCCCGCTGGATGGGCCTGGGACGCGGCGCGGCTGCGGCGCCATGTGGGTCACGGTAGCGTCCTCGACCTGATCGCTCGCCGGATCGAGGGGCTGCCGTCGCCAAGCCGCCACCTCCTTGAAGCCATGGCGTGCCTGGGCGGCGACATTCGCCGGGGCCTTCTTTGTGCCGCCACCGCAACCTCACCCATCGACCTGGAGGAACAGCTGCTCGCACCGCTGGAAGATGGCCTCCTGGTGGTCGACCCCGGCGAAGACGGCGCGTTGCGAATGCGCCATGACCGCGTGCAGCAAGCCATCTTCGGGACGATGCAGCAGGATCGCCGTCGCGCCCTGCACCTGGGCATGGCAAGGCGGCTGGCCGCCATACCCAACTACAGTGGTGTCGCGGTGCAGCAGTACCTGCCGGCTCTGGACGACGTCGACGATCCCGGGGAGTGCCGGCAGGTCGCCCGGTCCCTCCATGCATCGGCATTGCGCTTCAGGAGCGCGGCGAACTTCGAAGTTGCGCAGCGACTGCTGGCCGCGGGACGCTCGCTGCTCGCGCGCGCGGGCCCGCTGGATGCAGCTGACGCCGAACTGCAGACCCGGATGGAGGTCGATCATCACGTGGTCTTGTGCAACCTCGGCCTGTATGAGCAGGCCGATGCCGTCTACGTCCTGCTTGCCCGCCGCCAGGCGCCCGTCGAGGGATGGATCGATGCGGCATGTGCCCAGGTCAGCAGCCTGCACAACCGCTCGCGCGTCCACGATGCGATTCGCCTCGGCCTGGACCTCCTCGATCGCATCGGCCTGGCCGTCCCGCAGGATTTCGATGCCGCTCAGTTGCGCCAGCGTCTTGGAGACCTGGGGCGCTGGGTTCAAGGCATCGAGCTGGGCCGCGACACCCGGCCGTATGCCGGCGACCGGCAGGCCACCGCGGCCGGGCGCCTGATCGTGCGGGTGGCGTACGCTTCCTACTACGTCGATACGCGCATGCTGGGCTGGCTGATGCTGCAAGCCCAGGACTTGTGGGTGCGCTGCGGACCCTCGCCGGAGCTGGCGCGCGCACTGGCCCCGCTCGGTGGTGTCTGCGTGCTGAATGGGGACTACCGCGCAGGCTATGACGGCACGCGCCACGTTCTCGGCGTGTGCGAATCCCGCGGCTGGGAATCCAGCGCGTGCGAAGTCCGGTACCTGCTCGCCGTCCATGCGAGCCAGTGGTTCGAGCCTCTGGAACGTACGCTGCAGCCGCTTCGCCTTGCACGCGAAAGCATGCTGCGCGATGGCGAGCTGCAGAACGCCTGCTTCACGTATCGCACGACAACGGCAGTGATGCTGGAGTGTTCGGCGACATTGCAGGAGTGCGCGCAGGAAGCCCGCGCGGGCCTGGCGTTCGCCCGTCGCCTTCGCCACGAGTACATCGACCTGATGATGTCGATCGAGCTGCAGTTGCTCGAAGACCTTGCAGGGCAACCGCCGGCGCAAGGCGCCGACGCGTCCGGCGGCGCGTCACGGCTGCGCCAGACGGACCTGCCCGCGGTGGATTTCAGCCTTCGATTCACCGGTGCGCTGCGAGCAGCCCTGCGCGGCGACTGGGCGCAGCTCGAGGTGCAGTCGACGGCGGCCATGGAACACGTGCAAGTGCTGACCACCTACCGGGTCGCGGTGGCGAGGGCGCTGCACGCCCTCTCGCTGGCACAGCGCCTGCGGCACGCACAAGCGGGCGAACGGGGGCAGCTGCTGGCCGCGCTGGACGCCGCCGGCGATTGGTTGGCCCGGCGGTCCGCGGATGCGCCGGGCAACTTCCGGCACTTGCTGACCTGGGTGGAAGCCGAGCGGGCCTGGGCGACCGGGGATTTCCGCCTGGCGGCGGCGTCGTACGACGCTGCGATCCGGGCTGTCGAAGTGCTCGGCCGGCCGTGGCATCACGCGTTGATCACGGAGCGGGCGGCGCTGTTCTACCTGGAAAGCGGTGTCATCTCGAGCGGGCGGCACTTCATGCGCAGGGCCTGCCAGCTTTACCGGGCATGGGGCGCCGAGGGCAAGGTGCGGCAGCTGCAACAGGCTCATGGGTTCCTCGGTGCCGTTTCATCCGCTGCGACCGACCTTGCGCGGCACGAGCCGGGGGCGGCATCCATCGACGCCATCGACACCCTCGCGATACTTCGTGCCTCGCAGGCACTGAGCCTGGAAACCAGCCTCGCGCGACTTCGCTTGCGCGTCTCCGAGGTGATGGGCGCACTGACGGGTGCCACGGCAGTCGGGTTCGCGCTGCTGGACACCGGCATCGACAACTGGGTACTGTTCGACGTGGACGGCGCAGACGAAAAGCGCGTGCCCGTCGAGGAGGCCGCGGCGCGCGGCCTCGTGCCCCTGTCCGCCTTCCGCTACTGCGTGCGAACGCGCCAGCCGGTGCTCGTCGACGACGCGACCGCCGATGACCGCTTCGCGCGCGACCCCTACTTTGCCGGCGTGGCCCGTTGCGCCCTGCTCGTCGTGCCGATCATGAAGCAAGGCAGCTTGTGCGCCGTACTGCTGCTGGAGAACCGGCTGAGCCGGGGCGCGTTCACCATCGCCCGCCTGGAAGCCGTCTCGATGATCGCCGGGCAACTGGCCGTGTCGCTGGGCAATGCGGTGCTCTACGACCGCCTGGAGCAGCAGGTGCGCGACCAGACCCGCGAGCTGATCGACGCCGCACGCCGTGCCGGGATGGCGCAGATCGCCACCAACGTGCTGCACAACGTGGGCAACGTGCTCAATAGCGTCAACGTCTCGGCGCAGGTCGCCAGGACGATCGTCAGCCACTCGCGATCCGCGCGCATGACCGAGATCGCCGGATGGCTCGAAGACCACGCCGGCGATCTCGGGCACTTCCTTTCCAGTGACGACAGGGGGCGCCTGCTTCCCCAGTACTTCGGCGAGCTGGCTCGCGCGCTCGCGCTGGAACGCGAGGAGCTGCTGCAGGAACTCGACCGGCTGCGGGCCAGCGTCGATCACATCAAGAACGTGGTCGAGATGCAGCAGTCGTATGCGGGGTCGCGCGGCCTCCTCGAGACAGTGGACCTCGCGGCGCTCGTCGACGATGCGCTTCGCCTGCAGAACGTGTCCAGCGCCAGCGGGGGCGTGACGGTGAAGCGGGACTATGGTCCCGTGGAACTGCTCGAGCTGGACAAGACGCGGATCATGCAAGTGCTGCTGGTCGAGAACGCGCGCGACGCCATGAAAGCCATCCAGAAGGTGGATGGCGAACGCGTTCTGACGATCCAGGTGCGACAGGAGCAGGACCGGGTATGGGTCAAGGTGTCGGATAACGGCTGCGGCATCCGCCCCGAAGACCTTCCCCGGATCTTTTCGCATGGCTTCACCACCAAGTCGAGCGGACACGGCTTCGGCCTGCACAGCTGCGCCATCGCGGCGATGGAGATGGGTGGCTCGCTGACGGTCCACAGCGACGGCCCGGGCAGCGGCGCGACGTTTGCGCTGCAGTTGCCTGTCAGGGGCGTTGCGTCGGCCGGCGGGCCTGCCTCTTGAGGCCGATCAGCTCATTGACCCGGCTCAGAACCAGTCCACCAGCCCCGACTGCGCGGCGTTCTGCGGATTCGACCCCGCATCGCGGACGCGCTGCAAGGCGTCTTCGGTCGCAAGGCCGAGCGCCTTCAGCACGCAGGCGGCCGTCGAGCCGGTGCGGCCCATGCCGGCCGCGCAATGGATCATCACCGCATCACCGGCGCGCAACGAATCGGCAATCGCGTGGATGTCGCGCCGGAAAGCGGCAGGGTCTTCAGGCACGCCGAAGTTACGCACGGGCAGGTGCTGCCAGCGGAACGGCAGCTTGCCGCCGTCGACGGCGCGGTGGTACTGCGGCGAAAGCTCGGCGATTTCTTCGCGCGGTGTCAGGCACACGACCGAACGAAGGCGATGCCGCTGGGCCAGCTCCTCGAACGCGCGCCAGGTCTCGAAGCGCCCGGGCATCGAGGACAGCCACAGCTCGCCTCGCACATCGGCAGGGAGGCGGACGGGTCGGAAGGCCATGCCGCGATGCTAACGCGGCACACCGCGTTGCAACTGTTGCCGCGCCCCTCGCGGGGCTCCTACACGCGGCGCACGCGAGCCGGATTAAGGTAATGCGCATGAAGCTCTTCCGACGCAACCGAACCAAGCCGCAGGCCGGCGAGGACAGGTCCGCGCCGCGTGCCGAACCCGGTGAGGGCACCAACGTCACGCGCCGCCGCCCCGACCCGCGCGCCGAACCCATCCCCGACGGCGAGCACAAATACGTGCCGCGCAGCCCGTACCGCACGGGAAATTACTAGCTCAAAGCCCCGTGCCGTCGAGCACCAGGTCGGACAGCGGGTAAGCCACGCAGGGCAGGATCCAGCCCTCGTCCTTTTCCTCGGCCAGCAGGCCGGGCCACTCGATGCGGTAGGTGACCGTGCCTGCGCGCAGCCTGCGCATGCAGGCGCGGCACGTGCCGTTGCGGCAGGAACTCGGCATCACGATGCCGGCCGCGTACGCCGAGACCAGCACCGGCTGCCCGCTGGCTGCGCGGAAGACGAGCCCCTGCGGCTCGATCCGTACCTCGAATTCCCCTCGTCCCACAACTTCATCGTCCGCCATGGCCCATCATAGGAGCCCATGGCCACGACCCTCCTCGCCCTCATCGACGACATCGCCTCGCTGCTGGACGACGTGTCCGCCATGACCAAGGTGGCCGCGCACAAGACGGCCGGCGTGCTCGGGGACGACCTCGCGCTCAACGCGCAGCAGGTCGCCGGCGTCACGCCGGACCGCGAGCTGCCCGTCGTGTGGCGTGTGGCGAAGGGCTCGATGATCAACAAGGCCATCCTCGTGCCCGCTGCACTCGCCATCAGCGCCATCGCGCCATGGGCCGTGACGCCGCTCCTGATGCTGGGCGGCGCGTACCTCTGCTACGAGGGCTTCGAGAAGGTGGCGCACCGGCTTTTCCACTCGCGCAAGGCCGGCGAGCACCACGCGCCGGTCACGGTCGAGAGCGAGAAGGACAAGATCAAGGGCGCCATCCGCACCGACTTCATCCTCTCGGCCGAGATCATCGTGATCACCCTCGGCACGGTGGCGAAGGAGCCCTTCATCACGCAAGTGGGCGTGCTCGCTGCGGTGGCGGTGCTGATGACGATCGTCGTCTACGGGCTGGTCGGCGGCATCGTGAAGCTCGACGACTTCGGCCTGTTCCTCACGCGCCGCCCGAGTGCGGGTGCGCAAGGCATCGGCCGCGCGATCCTCGCCGCCGCGCCCTGGCTGATGAAAGCGCTGTCGATCTTCGGCACGGCGGCGATGTTCCTCGTCGGCGGCGGCATCCTGGTGCACGGCACCCCGCCGCTTGCGCACGCCGCGGAGGCGCACGGGCACGCCGTGTCCTTCCTGCTGGGCGGTGTCGTCGGCGTGGTCGCAGGGGGGCTCGTGCTCGCCGCGACACTGCCTTTCAAGCGCAAGGCCGCAAGCCCCGAAACGCAAGCGTAGGCACCCTCCTACGCGACTTGGCGGCGCGCTCGGATGCGCCCGGCGGCAACGCGCCGAAACAATGCATGACTTGTCCACAGCGGAGCCAGCGATGCCCGACCTGCTGCAACCCCCCACACACGCCGCCAACAACCCCGTCCTGCTGGCCGACGCGGCTGCGCGTTGGGACGAAGACCCCGACTTCGCGCTCGGCTGCGAGTGCGCGGACCCCGCGCTGCAGATCGAGCAGTGGTGCCAGGAAACGGTGGCCACCGCCGGCGCCACACACTGAGGTGCGACAGACCGGCGATCATGAAACGACGCAACGAACCCGCCCCCGAACGATCGGAGTTCCTCGACGCCCTGCGCAAGGGCCTGCTGCTCGGCGCGGGCATCCTGGTGCTGGTGGTGCCGCTGCGCATGGTGCAGCAGCGGCATGCGCAGCAGGCCACGCCGCCCGGCCCGGTCGTCACCGCGCCGAAGCAGGCGCCCGCGCAGCCGCCGGTGGCCGCGGCGCCGCAGGCACCCGCGGCCCCGCCGAGTCCCGGCCTGCGCCTGGCGGACTTCGGCAAGACGACCCCGTCGCCCGACGTGAAGCTGATCGCCAACTGGGCGCTGCACACGCGCGACAACGGCGCGCGCTCGATGGTCATCATCGACAAGAAGATGGCGCGCGTGTACGTGCTCGACCCGCAGGGCCGGCTGAAGGCATCGTCGCCCGCGCTGCTCGGTGAATGGGTCGGCGACGAGAGTACGCCCGGCGTCGGCGACAAGCCGCTGTCGCAGCTCAAGAAGTGGGAGAAGACCACGCCCGCCGGCCGCTTCGTCGCCGAGATGGGCATGAACGCGCACCACCAGGACGTGGTGTGGGTGAGCTACGACCTGGCCGTGTCGATGCACCGCGTGATCAAGGGCCTGCCCAACGAGCACCGCGCGGCACGCCTGGCTTCCCCCACGCACACCGACAACCGCATCAGCAACGGCTGCGTGAACCTGCCGAAGCCTTTCTACGAAAAAGTGCTCGCGCCGACGGTGAAGAGCACGGGCGCGATCATCTACGTCCTGCCCGACAAGAAGAGCGTGGAAGAGGTCTTCAAGGCCTACGACGTGACTTCGCCCCTGCAGATGGCGCAACGCGCGCCGGAGACCGCCCGGGCGCCCGGTTGACGCACCGCAGGCTCAGCCGCTAGCATCCGCCCCTTGAGCCCGGCCGTGAGCCGGGCAAGAGGGGACTCGGATGTTACGCGCGGCTGTTTGCGCGCTTTCTTTCTGGCTGGCGGCCGGCGCCTCGGCGATGTCGCTGCCCGCGCAGGACCTGATGCGGTGGATCCGCAGCAACGGCGACCACGGCGCCTTGCCGTTCGCCATCGTCGACAAGCGCGAAGCGCAACTCCATGTATTCGATTCGAGCGGGCGGCTCGTCGGCTCGTCGCCGGCCCTGCTCGGCGCCACCTTGGGCGACCACATCGTGCCCGGGGTCGGCGAGCGTGCGCAGCAAGGCGCCGTGCGCGCCGACGAACGCACGACGCCCGCGGGCCGCTTCGTCTCCTTCGGCGGGATCAACAACACGGGCGAGCACGTCGTCTGGGTGGACTACGACAGCGCGTTCGCGATCCACCGGCTGCGCCCCGGCCGTGCGTTCAAGACGCGCGTGGACCGCCTGGCGCTGCCGGGCGCCAACGGCAAGCGCGTCTCCGAGGGCTGTGTCGTGGTGCCGGTGGCCTTCTACGAGGAGGTGGTGCAACGCTACCTCGGCTCCGGCCGCAGCATGGTCTACGTGATGCCCGAATCCAGCCGCATCTCCGAGCTCTTTCGCGGGCTCTAGGCACACGCAGCTCGGCGGCAGCCGAGTCCCACATTGCAAGCCGCCGCGCACCGACGTTGCGGTGGCTGGCTCAACCTAGCCTTGGCTCCAGCCGGCGATGTCCGCCGGCCGGTATCACCGTCAAAAAGGAGCTTCGAGAATGAGCACGAAATTCATCAAGGGTGCGCTGGCCGCGGCGCTCGCGGCCGTGTTCGGGGTGGCGCTCGCGCAGGGCAACCCGCCCAACGCGAACGTGACCAACCCCGCGGTCGGCGCGGGCCAGCAGAGCTCGCAGGCCACGCCGATGGGCACCACCGGCACGCCGGCGGGCGGCAGCACGGCCACGCGTGGTTCGACCACCACGGGTGCGGGCACGAGCATGGGCGCGGGTACCACCGGCAGCACGCCGACGGCGTCCGCGGGTTCGGACACCGGCAAGACGATGAAGGCGTCGGGCGGGAAGTCGAAGAAGAAGGCCAGGAAGGCCAAGCGCGATCGCGGCTAACGAGCGGTCATCCCGGGCTGGACCCGGGATCCATCGCGGCGCACCAGCATGGATGCCGGGTCAAGCCCGGCATGACAGCGTGGGATGCGCCGCAGTCGCTTCTGAGGCAACCTCCGCGCGCGCCTTCATCTGCATCGACGCCATCGCGAGGGCCGCCGCCAGCACCATGAAGCGCATCATCATCGGGGTCATTCGGTTACTCCTGGTCGGCTCGCGGCCAAGAGCCCGCGAGCACCAGCCGGGGCCGCTGGACAATGTCCGGTGCCGATCGCTGCGGAGGCGGATCGGAGCGGTACCTGTCTCGTAGCGCGGTCACCCGTCTGGCTTGGGATCGAGTGTGCGCAAGCGCGCGATGCCGCCCCGCAGGCATGCGGCGCGTGCCGCTGTAGGTTGCGTTCGAGCGGAACTGTGGGCCGGTCAGCTGAACAGCGCGTCGAAGCCGCCATCGGGCTCGAAGCGCTTGTTGCGCCACGCGAGGCGCGTGGGGCCCAGCAGGGCGCGCTCGCGCACGGAGTGGCGCTCGTCGCCGGGGTAGCAGATCACGCGCACGCCATCGCCCGTCTCGATGGGTTCGGGCTGGATGGTCGGCGGCTTGCGGCTGCGCGCACCGGCGAGCACGCTTGCGACGTCCGCGTGGCGTGCGAGCTGCGCCAGGCTCATGATCTGCGGCGGCGCGAGCTGGATCTCGCCGTCCCAGTACTGCTGCAGGGCCACGCGCGGGGAAAGCCACGTGCTTTCGGTGGCTTCATGGTTGTCGTGGCGCGGCTGCTGGCCCTCGGGCACGGCCGCCACGAAGAAGCGCGTGTCGAAGCGCTTGCGCACGACGCCGCCCACCACGGGCGTGATCCAGCGCGACCACGGCGCGATGCAGCTCGCGAGCAGGCGCAGGTCGAGGTTCTCCACCACGTCGGCGAAGTGGAAGCCTTCGCGCAGCGAGCGCCACGCGGTTTCGGCTCGCGCGGCATCCACGTCGGCAAACAGCACGCCGGTTTCCTCGAAGGCTTCGCGCATCGCGGCGACGAAGAGGCCCGATGCTTCCTCCGCCTGCAGGCCGGGCTCGCCGAGCGCATCGTGCAGCTGCTGCGGTGCGGTGTCGAGGCGGTCCACCAGCTCCACGTCTTCGCGGTCGAGCTTGCCGCCCGGGAAGACATAGGCGCCCCCGAGCACGTCCGAAAGGCCGTGGCGCTTGAGCAGAAAGACTTCAAGCCCGGCGCCGCCGTCGCGCAGCATCACCACCGTCGCCGACGGCAGTGCAGGCATGTTCAGCGGGTCGCCATGCGGTTCCATGGCCCAAGGCTAACATGCAGGCATGAAGCAGTTCAGTGAAGCCATCGAGTACGCGCAATCGCATGAAGTGCCGTGGCCGCGCGACCCCGCGGCCGAACCCGCGCGCTGGGGCGTGCACCACGACGACCCGCCGCCGTTCAACCGCCTGCGCGGGCCGGTGCATCCGCGCGGCGGCGTCTCGGGTGTGATCCGCTTGAACGGCGAGGAGGTCGCGGCATGGGGCGAGCCCGACCGAGCCGACCTCACGTTCAGCGTCGCGAAGACCTACCTCGCGCTGCTCGCCGGTGTCGCGCACATGCGCGGCATGCTCGACCCCGACGAGCGCGTGGTCGAACGCCTGCCCGGCATCGGCTTCGACTCGCCGCACAACCGCGCGATCACGTGGGCGCACTTGCTGGAGCAGACGAGCGAGTGGGAAGGCACCTGCCTCGGCATGCCGGACCAGGTGGAGCACAACCGGCGCGTGTCGCACGACCCGAAGCCGCCCACCGGGAAGAAGGGCGAGCGCCGCGAGCTGCACGAGCCCGGCACGCACTGGGAATACAACGACGTGCGCATCAACCAGCTGTCGCTGGCCTTGCTGCATTTGTTCCGCAGGCCGCTGCCCGAGGTGTTCCTCGAGACGATCCTGCGCCCGCTCGGCGGCGGCGAGAACTTCCGCTGGGCCGGTTACGACGACGCGTGGGTGGAGATCGACGGCAAGCGCATGCAGTCGGTGCCCGGTGGCACGCACTGGGGCGCGGGCGTGTCGATCAGCGCGCGCGACCAGGCGCGCATCGGGCAGTTGCTGCTGGATGGCGGCGTGCACGCGGGCACGCAGCTCGTGCCGCGCGAGTGGGTGCAGCGCATGCAGCAGCCCGGCGAGGTCGCGCCGTTCTACGGCTGGCTCACGTGGCTCAATCGCGATGGGCGCATGTTCGCGGATGCCTCTCGCGACAGCTGGTTCATGGTGGGCGCCGGCGGGCACTACACGTGGATCGACCCGGAGAACGGCCTGGTGGCGGTGGTGCGGTGGATCGACCCGGCAAGGTCGCCCGGTTTCGTGACCCGGGTTGCCAACGCCCTACGATGACGCGCGAGCCTGCAGGCGCCCGAGGATCAGCTGGCGCGTCGCCTTGATTTCGGCCGCGAAGGGCGCGGTCGCATCGGTCGACACCGGCTCCAGCACCTTGAGCGCCTCGAAGTGCTGCCCGAGGTCCGAGAGCGTCTGCGCGAGGTTGTTGCGCAAGATCACCGAGCGCGGGTCACGCGCGAGCGCGCGGCGCAGCACCACGGCCGCGTCTTCGAGCTTGCCCGCGCCGTGCAACTGGTTCGCCAGGCCGATGGACGCCGCCAGGTTGTCGGGCCAGCGCGCGAGCATCGCGTCGTACGCGCGTGTTGCGCCGGCCGCGTCCCCCACGCGTGACATCGCGATCACGGCCTCGAGCCAACGCTCCGGCGTGGCGGTGGCGGCCACCTTGTCGGGCGGCATGACGACCATGGCCCAGTAGCCGCCCTTCATCCACGTGCGCTCGAAGTAGGAGAAGGGCATCTCCTGCCGCGGGTCCGTGCCCGAGCGGAGGTAGACCGTGCCACTGGCGTAGTCGAAGCCGTTCACGACGGCGTAGTGCCACTGCGTGAACATCGTGCCCACGTCCTGAAGCACGATGACGGGGTTGCCCGCCGCGACTTCGCGCAGCAGGTCGGCATAACTCGGTGAGAGGCGGTACGACACGCGGCCGTAGCGGCGCGGCGTGGCGAGCATCTCCAGTTGCAGGCTGCCCTTGCGCGACGGCAGCCACACCTGTTCGATCAGCTGCGGCAGCGACGGCTGCACGCCGGCCCATTGCAGCGCCATGGCGAGCGAGGCCGGGCCGCACTGGTAATCGTCCTGGGCGTGGAAGGGCACCTGCGCCAGTTCCACCTGCTGCGGCACGCCTTGCGGCCATTCGGTGCGCAACTGCACCGTCTGCGGAACGAGCGGGTTGAGGGCTGCGCAGCCGCCGAGCACCGCTGCCGCAAGCAGGGTGCCGGCGGTGCGCAGGACGCGACGCCAGGAAGGACTGCGGGTGACGTGCGTCATGCGGCGGCGCTTACTTGCGCATCGACATGTACCAGATCAGGCCGATCACGATGATGACCGCGGCCCAGCCCCAGCCGGACATGGCGCCCGCCGGTGCGTTCTGCATGTCCTGCACCATGGCCTGCACTTCGGTGTCGGTCATGGCGTTGACGCGCGCACGGGCAGCGTTGGGGTCCACGCCCGCGGCCAGCAGCTGGCCGGAGACTTCGGCGCGGTCCAGCGCGGCCAGCACCATCGCGCGCTCGGTGGGCGCCGTGTTGGCGGCCGCCTGCTCGACGCCGATCAGCCCCGCCTTCGCGGTGGTGAACGACAACATCAACGTGGAGACGACCAGTACCCGGCAGGTGAATTTCTTCATCGATCCCATTCGCTGCTCCTTAAAGTTGAGTTCGCCTTGCCGCGCAGCGAGAAGCCGCTGCGCAAGCGGCCGGCACATGTTGTCAGGAGCAGGCTCGGCTGTGGAGGGCTGCCGCCGATTTATTCACAATCGGCAACAAAAAAGACGCCGAAGCCCGGGACGGGCGACTCTTTTACTGGCCCGGGAGCACGCTCGCGTCCTTGCGGATGCTTTCCCGGTCGCGGTGTTCGCGATCGAGCTTGCCCAGTGCGTGCTCGAGGGCACGATCGAGCTTCTCGGCGGCGCCGCGGAAGGCCAAGTCCTGGTTGACGGCGATGTTGGTCACGGCGACCGGCGTGCGGCCGGGCAGGCGCGCTTCCAGCATGCAGCGCTTGTCGTTGCCGCCCTTGACGTGGTTCTCGTCCGTCAGCTGCACTTCGACGGTCGTCACGTCCTGTGCGTACTTCGCGAGGTGTTCGTTCAGGTAATCCGTGGCCCAGCGCTGCAGGGTTTCCTTGTTCTCGATGCCGTTGCTGGTGTTGACTTCGACGTACATGAGGTGCGTCCTTTCGCTTGGAGTGTTTGCTTGCAGTTTGGCGCGGCCGGGCTGCAAAGCAAGTCGGACGCGATGCCTTGGGTTGTCGGACGTCCCTTGCGCGGGAGGTTTATGCTCCATGGATGGCAGAGATCGAAACGCTGGAAGCAGCGACGGGCGAGTCGCCCACCGCGTCGGTGATCATCCTCCACGGCCTGGGCGCGGATGGCAACGACTTCGTGCCGGTTGCGCAGGAGACGGACCTCTCGGCCGTGGGCCCGGTGCGCTACGTGTTCCCGAGCGCGCCGGTGCGGCCGGTGACGATCAACGGCGGCTACCGCATGCGCGCGTGGTACGACATCCTCGGCACGGAGAGTACGGGCCGGCAGGATGAAGCGGGGTTGCGTGAATCGCTGGCGATCGTGGAGCAGCTGATCGCCCACGAGAAGGAGCGCGGGATCGCCGCGAACCGCATCGTGGTCGCGGGCTTCTCGCAGGGTTGCGCGATGGCGCTGATGACCGGCGTGCGCCATGCGCAGGCGCTGGCTGGGATCGTGGGAATGTCAGGCTACCTGCCGCTCGCCGCGCAGACGGCGGCCGAGCGCAGCCCGGCGAACGCGAAGACGCCGATCTTCCTCGCGCATGGCACCCAGGACGAAATCGTGGTGTTCGAACGCGGCCTGCAGTCGCGCGACCAGCTGCGCGCGCTCGGCTACGACGTGGAGTGGCACGAGTACCCGATGGGGCACTCGGTGTGCATGGAGGAGATCCGCGACCTGGAGGCTTTCCTCAATCGCGTGTTGAAAGCCTAGACCTCGCCGCCGAACCTCTTGACGAGGTTGTCGATGTACTTCTCGACGAGTTTCTCGAACTCGCCGGCGACGACGGGCTCCACCACCATCTTCATCAGCCCCGGCAGCGGCACGTCCACCGTGCCGTCGATCTTCAGGACCACCTTGGTGGACTTGCCCTTGTTGTCGCTGACCTTCCAGCTGCCGCCGACGAGGGCGTTGCCCACGCCCTTGACCGGCGTCCACTTGACGGTGCCCTTGGCCTTGTCGCTCGTGTACTTGCTGGCGTAGACCGTCTGGATGTTCACCTGCGCGGTGCCCACCTTCTGCATCTCCCACTTGTACACGCCGTCGCCCATGTCGGTGAGCTTGTCCACCTTGGGGAAGTGCGACACCGAGGTGGGCACGTCCGACAGGACGCCGAAGACGTCGTCGTACTTGCCCTTGACCTCGAATTCGTAGCCCAGCTCGATGGGGACGCTGATCGCCATGGGGATGTCTCCTCGTATTGTTCCTGGCGAGTGTAGTGCTTACGCGCGAGCCTGCTTCCAGGCGGCGGCGCGGTCGATGGCGGTGCGGGCGACCTGCACCACCGTGTCCACGGCGACGGTGGCGCCGCCGGCGGACAGCTCGATGCCGCGGGTGTAGTAGCCGCCGAACACGGCACGGGCGTGCTGCGCGTTCTTCTTGGTCTCGGCGTCGAGCTGGGGCGCCGATTCCTTCAGTGCGGCGTCCCAGCGCTGCTTCGCGATCGCGCCGAGGCGCTCGCCGCCGTCCTTCCACGCGCCGATGACGGTGTGGGCGGTGGTGTCGAAGCCGTCGACGACCTGGTGCGCGAACTGGGTGATGTGCTCGGTGTTCATGAGTTTTCCTTTCAGGCTGGATGAGCCGATTGTCTGAACGAGCCCTAGAACCCGCGACCTAATGGACTAGGGGCGCGCACCTAGCACCTGACCTACCGCAAAATCCCAACCCCTGCCGCGAGCAGGAATTGCACAAAGGTGCTAACTTCCGCCCGAGATACACGAGAACAAGAGCCGCGAGACAACCATGACCCCAACGCTACTGGCGCCCGAGCGCCTCAAGGGCATCCGACGCGGCATCGAGAAGGAAAGCCTGCGCGCCACCGCCGACGGCGAGCTGGCCATGACGCCGCACCCCGCCGCGCTGGGCGCGGCCCTCACGCACCCGAACATCACCACCGACTACAGCGAAGCGCAGCTGGAGCTGATCACCGGCGTGCACGCCAGCGTGGAGCAGTGCCTGGAGGAGCTCACGCAGGTCCACCAGTTCACGTACCGCGCGCTCGGCGACGAGCTGATGTGGGTGAGCAGCATGCCGTGCCACCTGCCGGCCGACGAGAACATCCCGATCGGCCGCTATGGCAGCTCCAACGTGGGCCGCGCCAAGAGCGTCTACCGCATGGGCCTGGCGCACCGGTACGGGCGCCGCATGCAGACCATCAGCGGCATCCACTACAACTGGTCGCTGCCGGGCGTGACGGACGAACAGTACTTCGCGCTGATCCGCAACTTCCGCCGCGAGTCCTTCCTGCTGCTGTACCTGTTCGGCGCTTCGCCGGCGGCGTGTTCGAGCTTCGTCACCGGCCGCAAGCACGAACTGCAGTCGCTCACGCCGCACACCGTCTACATGCCGCATGGCACGTCGCTGCGCATGGGCCGCCTGGGCTACCAGAGCGAAGCGCAGGCGAGCCTGGCCGTGAGCTACAACAGCCTCGAAGGCTATGCGGCGTCGCTGCACGATGCGCTCACGCGGCCTTACCCCGCGTACGAGCAGGTCGGCATCATGAACCCCGGCGGCGAGTACAACCAGCTGGCCACCACGCTGCTGCAGATCGAGAACGAGTTCTACGGCACCATCCGGCCCAAGCGCGTCATCCGGCCCGGCGAGCGCCCGCTGCATGCACTGCGCGAGCGCGGCGTGGAGTACGTCGAGGTGCGCCTGATGGACCTCGACCCCTTCGTGCCGGTCGGCATCAAGGCGCAGACGATGCGCTTCCTCGACGTGTTCCTGCTGCACTGCCTCACGTCCGACAGCCCGCCCGACACACCCGCGGAAATCGCGGCGCTGGGCCGCAACCAGCACAAGACGGCGGCGTACGGCCGCGAGCCGGGCCTGAAGCTCGAGCGCGACGGCCGCGAAGTCGCGCTCACGCAATGGGGCGCGGAGATCCTGCAGTCCTGTCGCCCGATCGCCGCGCAGCTGGACGCCGTGCATGCCACCACCGACTACAGCGACGCGGTGCGCGCTGCCGAGGTGCTGCTGGGCGACCCCGACATGCTGCCGTCCGCTCGCGTGCTCGCCGCGCTGGCGCGCGACCACGACAACTCGTTCACGCAGTTCGTGCTGGCCCAGTCGCAGCAGACCAAGGCCAAGCTGCTGAAGCTTCCTTACCCCGGCTCCGTGCAATCGCGCCTCGAGGCGCTGGCGCAGCAGTCGATCGCCGAGCAGAAGGCGGTCGAGGCGGCGGACACCGTGCCGTTCGAGACCTTCCGCCAGCAATACATCTCGGCCGATCGCCTGCAGCTCAACGCGTCCGCAGTGGCCGCCGCGCCCGCGCTCGTCGCCGTCTGAATCGCGCTTTCTTCCTACACCTCGCCCGCGACTGTCGGGCGAGAGTGCTTGCATGAAGAAGATCACCACCATCGCGGTCGCGGTTGCGGCCGCCGTCGCCGCCGGCGGCGCGTTCGCCGACAAGGGTGGCCACGGCCACGGTCACGGTCACGGCAAGCACGGCAATGACGACGTCGTCATGTCCTACTACGACGCCGGCCCCGGCTGCCCGCCGGGCCTGGCGAAGAAGAACAACGGCTGCCTGCCCCCGGGCCAGGCGAAGAAGATGCACCAGCAGCTGGTCGTCGGCCAGCGACTGCCGAGCGAGATCGTCTACTACCCGGTGCCGCAGCCGGTGCTGGTGACGCTGCCGCCGCCGCAGCCGGGCTACCACTACGTGCAGGTGAACAACGACGTGGTGCTGCTCAACGCGGCCGGCGTCATCGCCAACATCCTGCTCGGCCGCGGCTGAGCGCCGCCCGGTGCCGAAACCGCGCCGTCCAGCGCGGATTCGGCGCGTTCCTACAAGGCTGTGTCCGCGTGCCGAGCAAACTGCACGTTGTTCAGCTGTCACACTGAAACGGAGCGCCACCATGCACACGCAACGCCTCATCCTCGCCATCGCCGCCGCCTTCGCCCTCGCGGGCGCACCGGCATTCGCCAAGGACCATGGCCAGGGCCACGGCAAGGGTGAAGACAAGGCGGAAAAGCACGAGCAGAAGGAAGCCGAGAAAGCGGCCAAACATGCCCACAAGGAGCAGGAAAAGGCTCAGAAGCACGCCTTCAAGGAGCAGGAGAAGGCGCAGAAGCACGCGGCCAAGGAGCAGCGCAAGGCCGAGAAGGCCCGGTGGCGCCATGAAGAGCACGTGGGCCGCTACTTCACCGACCAGCAGCGCGTGGTGGTGCGCAACTACTACGTCACCAACTACGGCGGCAAGCGCTGCCCGCCCGGCCTGGCCAAGAAGAACAACGGCTGCATGCCCCCGGGGCACGCGAAGAACATCGTCGTCGGCCAGCGCGCGCCCGTGGGCGTCACGTACTACGCGGTGCCGCAGCCGGTGCTGGTACAGCTGCCGCCCATCCCGGCGCCCGGCTACCGCTACGTGCGCATCGGCAACGACATCGTCCTGCTGTCGCCGCAGACGGCGATCGTCGTGGACGTGATCAGCGGCCTGTTCGGCTGATCAGGCCTCGATCCAGTTCCCCGAGCTGAACTTCACCGGCGGCGTGTTTTCGTCGAAGGACACGCCCGCCGGGTCGCGGCCTTCCTTCACCGCTTCGAGCTGCGCCTGCAGCAGCCGGCGCACCATCACCACGCCGCGGTCGCTGGTGGCGAGGTGCTCCTCCGAGTGATGCGCGATGGGCCCCTGGCTCACCATCGCTTCGTAGTCGCCCGGGTACTTCTGGTGATCGGCTTCGTCCAGCTCTTCCCATAGCCGCTTGCCGTCCGGGCGTGAGCGCATCCGGTGCAGCTCGCCTTTCTCGCGCACGCGGCCCACGACGTAGATGCGGAAGCTGTGGTCGTCGATGGGCAGCACCCAGCCGATCGACTCCACCGGCCCGAAGCGGCCCACGCGCGGGCTCGGGATGACGCGCAATGTCGGCAGCCCCGCCTCGCTGATGCGGCGGAACTTGCGGCCGTCCGGCAGGTTGCGCAGCGACTTCGTGCGCACCGAGATCTCCGTCGTGTCCCACTCCACCTGCGGCATCACCGCCATCTCCGGCACGAACTGGTTGCCGCTGAAGGACGAATGCAGGATGACGACGTGGAAGGGGTCGACCAGGTTCTCGTAGTGCTGCAGCCAGTTGCACGGGATGACGGGCGGCCCGCCGCCGCCGATGCTGGCGTCGTCGGCTTCGAGGAACTCGCCGTCTTCGAGCACTTCGAGGCACTCGTAGCGCGGCAGCACCGGCTTCTTCCCGGGCGGCCCCATGTACGCCCACACGAGCCCGTACAGCTCCTGCACGGGGTACCAGGGTTGCCGCACCTTGTCGCGCGCGCGGCCCATCTCCGGCTCGCAAGGTTGCTCGAGGCAGTGCCCCTGCACGTCGAACAGCCAGCCGTGGTAGCAGCAGCGGATGCCGCGCTCCTCCGTCTTGCCGTAGTACAGCGAAGTGCCGCGGTGCGCGCAGTGCGGGTAGACCAGGCCGGGCCGGCCCTGGCCGTCGCGAAACAGGACGAGGTCTTCGCCGAGCACCCGCACCTGCTTCGGCGTGGCGTTCGCGTCCTTCGCCAGGCCGATGGGGTGCCAGTAGCGGCGCAGCAGCTCGCCCATCGGCGTGCCGGGGCCGACCTCGGCGAGTTCGTTGCGAGAGGTCGGAGCAGGGCGCCCGTAGGCAGTGCCGGTATCGACGCTCATTCCAGGGTCACCCCCGCGGCCTTGATCAGCTCCGCCATGCGCGGGTAGTCCTGCCGGTAGCGCTCGACGAACTGCACCGGCGTGTTGCCCAGCGGCTCGAAGCCGAACGCGGTGAGCCGCGCGGACACGTCCGGCATCGCCGTGACCTCGCGCAGCGCGGTGACCCACGCGTCCACCACGTTCTGCGGCGTCTTGGCCGGCGCGTACACGCCGATCCAGCTGTCGATGTCGAAGCCGTTGAAGCCCTGCTCCTTGAACGTGGGCACGCCGGGCATCGTCTGCACGCGGCTCGTGCCGGTGATGCCGATCACCTTCATCTTGCCGCCTTGCGTGTGGCTGCGCGCCGTGGACGGGTTGGCCCACGCGAAGTCGAGCGCCTCGCCGAACAGGTCGTTGTGCGCGGCAGCTTCGGCCTTGTACGCGACGTGAACGAGCTCCGTGCCGGTCTGGCGCTTGAGCAGCTCGCCGAAGAGATGCGCGGTGGAGCCGTTGCCCCACGTGCCGTACGTCATGCGGCCTTTCTTCTTCGCGAAGTCGATGAACTCGGCGAGCGTCGAGTAGGGCGCGTTCGCGCGCGCGACCAGCATCGGCCCGCCGGTTGCCAGCATCGAGAGCGGCTGGAAATCGCGCACCGGGTCGTAGGGCAGCTTGGGCTGCAGGATCGCGTTGTTGACGTGCGTGAGCGGCAAGGTCATCAGTACCGTGTGGCCGTCGGGCGCGGCCTTCGCCACGAAGTCGGCGGCGATGATGCCGCTCGCGCCCGGCTTGGGCTCCACCACGATCGGCTGGCCCCAGCGCGCGGAAAGCTTCTCGCCGTACACGCGCGCCAGCGTGTCGATGGGCCCGCCCGCCGTGCCGAAGGGCACCACGCGCACCGGCCGGCTCGGGAAGGCGGCTTGCTGCGCGAGCGCGCCGAAGGAGGGCAGCGCCGCGCCCGCAAGCGCGGTGAACTTTCTTCTGCTGATCGGCATCTCACACTCCAGGACTGCGATGTGTTCCATCCTGCGGCGAGCGCGGGGGCGCCGCATCGGGACAGACCCCTTGAAAGCGCACGCGGGGGGGCGCCACCTAGAATCACATTCCCCCAAAGTGCGCGTCCCGGCCGGCACCTGCGGCCGGGACGCTTCATTGCCAGAAGGAAAACGATTTTGGCCAAGGAAGAACTCATCGAAATGCGCGGCCGCGTGGCCGAAGTGCTGCCCGACTCGCGCTACCGCGTGGTGCTGGACAACGGGCACGAGCTCGTCGCGTACAGCGGCGGCAAGATGCGCAAGAACCACATCCGCATCATCGCGGGCGACAGCGTGACGCTCGAGCTCTCACCCTACGACCTGACCAAGGGGCGGATCATGTTCCGCCACCTGCCCGGGCGGAGTTGAGCCCGGCGGCTAGCAGCAGTATCTTGGCGCAAGGAACCCACGCGATGGAAGCGAGCACCCAGGTCCGCCCCCAGGCCGTCGCCGGGATGTTCTACCCGGGCGAGCGCGGTGCGCTCGTGCGCACGGTGCAGGCGATGCTCGACGAGGCGCCTGCGGCCGCTGCCGCCAACGGCTGGCCCAAGGCGCTGATCGTTCCGCATGCGGGTTACGTCTACTCCGGCTCCACCGCCGCGGCCGCGTTTGCGCAACTCGCTCCCGGACGCGGCACGATCCGCCGCGTGGTGCTGCTCGGGCCGGTGCATCGCGTGCCGGTGCGCGGGCTCGCGCTTCCCGGTGCCACCGCTTTCGAAACGCCGCTGGGCAACGTGCCGCTCGATGTCGAGGGCATGCGCGCCGTTTCGCAACTGCCGCAGGTGGTGATGAGCCCGCGCGCTCACGCGCACGAGCACTCGCTCGAGGTGCAACTGCCCTTCCTGCAGCAGGTGCTGGGCGACTTCGCGCTGCTGCCGTTCGCCGTGGGTGATGCCACGCGCGAGGAGGTCGCGCAGGTGCTGGAGCAGGTGTGGGGCGGGCCGGAAACGGTCATCGTGATCAGTTCCGACCTGTCGCACTACCACCCGTACGACATGGCGAAGGCGATCGATACCGATACCGTGAGCCGCATGCTCAGGGGCGAGACGACGATCAACCACGAGCAGGCCTGCGGCGCGACGCCGGTCAACGGACTGCTGCTCGCCGCGCCGCGGCATGGGCTGCAATCGCGGCTGGTGGCGCAGTGCAATTCGGGTGATACGGCCGGTGATCGCGGGCGCGTGGTCGGCTACGCGTCGCTTGCGTTCGACGAGAAGCCTTCGTCCGTGGGCGCCGACCTGCCCGAAGACGCCGGCAAGACGCTGCTTCTCCTTGCGCGTGCGGCGATCCGCACGGCGCTCGGCAAGCCGCACGTGGTCATCGCTCGCGGCCCGTGGCTGCGCGAACCGGGCGCCACCTTCGTCACGCTCAAGCAGCAGGGCAATTTGCGCGGTTGCATCGGCGCGCTTCAGGCGCACCGGCCGCTGATCGACGACGTGAAGCACAACGCGGTGGCCGCGGCGCTGCACGACACGCGCTTCTCGCCGGTGACCGCCGAGGAGCTCGACTCGATCTCCGTCGAGGTCTCGCTGCTCTCCCCGCCCGAACCAGTGCACGTGCGCAGCGAGGAGGACGCGCTGCAGCAGCTGCGCCCCGGCATCGACGGCGTCATCCTGCACCGCGGCGCGCGCCGCGCCACCTTCCTGCCGCAGGTGTGGGAGCAGCTCGCCCACCCGCGCCAGTTCCTCGCGCACCTCAAGCAGAAGGCCGGCCTGCCGGCCACGTACTGGGACGACGGCATGCGCATCGAGCGTTACACCGTGCGCAAGTGGTCGGAAGACGAATGAACCATCCCGGCAAGTGGTGGCACGCGCTGCCGGACGGCCGCATCCAGTGCGACCTGTGCCCGCGCGACTGCAAGCTGCACGAGGGCCAGCGCGGCCACTGCTTCGTGCGCCAGCGCGAGGGCGAGCAGATCGTGCTCACCACGTACGGCCGTTCTTCGGGCTTCTGCATCGACCCGGTCGAGAAGAAGCCGCTGAACCATTTCTATCCGGGCAGCAGCATCCTGTCGTTCGGCACCGCCGGCTGCAACCTCGCGTGCAAGTTCTGCCAGAACTGGGACATCAGCAAGGCGAAGGACATGGACCGGCTGATGGACCAGGCCTCGCCCGAGATGATCGCCAAGGCCGCGCAGGCGTGCGGCAGCAAGAGCGTGGCTTTCACGTACAACGACCCCGTGATCTTCGCGGAGTACGCGATGGACACGGCCGATGCGTGCCGTGAGGCGGGCGTGAAGTCGGTGGCCGTGACCGCGGGCTACATCCACCTCGATGCGGCGCGCGAGTTCTACGCCAAGATGGACGCGGCCAACGTCGACCTCAAGGCGTTCACCGAAGAGTTCTATTTTCGCCAGACGGGCGCGCACCTGAAGCCGGTGCTGGACACGCTGGCGTTCATCCAGCACGAGACGGATTGCTGGCTGGAGATCACCACGCTGCTGATCCCGGGGTTGAACGACAGCGCCGAGGAGATCAAGCAGCTGTCGCAATGGTGCTATCGCGAGCTCGGGCCCGACGTGCCGATCCACTTCACCGCGTTCCACCCCGACTTCAAGATGCGCGACATCCCGGCCACGCCGGCTGCCACGCTCGTGCGCGCGCGCGAGGTCGCGATGGGCGAGGGGCTGAACTACGTCTATACGGGTAACGTGCACAATAAGGAAGGCGACACCACCTTCTGCCCGTCGTGCCATGCGTCGCTGATCGAGCGGGACTGGTACCGCATCGATGGGTATCACCTGACTGCCGAGGGCGCGTGCGGCGAGTGCGGGCACGTCGTTGCGGGCCGGTTCGATGCGAAGGCGGGCAACTTCGGCCCGCGCCGCATCCCGGTGCGGCTCGCTGCCTAGTGCGGGAAAAGAATCCCCGCATGACAACGCGCCTGCCGGTGATCGCCGCAGCAGTGCTCTTTGCACTGCTGCTCGCCGACCTGCTGGCCGGTGGCCCTGTCACCATGCAAGTCGATCCCGCGGTTTTGCGCTGGATGACGGAGCACCGCACGGAGGGCCTCACGCTCTTCATGCTGGCCATCTCGGAAGTGCACAGCACCGTCGGCATCGACATCATGCTTGCAATCGCAGCCGTCGCACTCGTGCTGCACCGCCGGCGGTGGCGCCTGGCCCTGTGGCTCGTGGCGAGCGTGCAGGGTGCGATGCTGCTGAACGTCGGCGTCAAGCTGCTGCTGGCGAGGCAGCGCCCCGCCGCAGACAGCGCGCTGGTGCACCTGGCCACCTTCAGTTTCCCGAGCGGGCACGCGGTGGCGTCCACGGTGTGGTGGGGTTGCGTTGCGATCGTGCTGCGCACCGCGCCTGCGCTGCATGGGCGAGCATGGCTGGTCGCCTGGCCGGCCGCCGCCGTGCTCGTGACGTGCCTGTCGCGTGTCTACCTCGGCGCGCACTACCCCTCCGACGTCGTCGCCGGCATGTGCGAAGGCCTGGTGTGGCTTGCATTGTGCGAGCGGGCCCGCGCCCGCTGGGTGGCATGAAGGGTGCCCTCGTCGTCAATGCCGGCGCCGGCAAGGGCGACTGCGAGGCGCTCGCACGCGATGTGCTCGAGCAGCTGGGCTCAGCCGGCATCGACGTCGACCTGGCGCTCGCCGAGAGCGGGGAAGAGGTCGTCGCGGGAGCGAAACGGGCGGTGGCACAGGGCGTCGATTTCGTCGCGGCCGGCGGCGGCGATGGGACGCAGAGTGCGGTGGCGTCCGTGCTCGCGGGGACGGGCATCGCGCAAGGCGTGCTGCCGATGGGCACGCTGAACCACTTCGCGAAGGACCTCGGCATCCCGCTCGACCTGCGCGAAGCCACCGGCGTGATCGTGCGCGGGCACGCGAAGGCGGTGGACGTCGGCGAAGTGAACGGCCGCACGTTCATCAACAATTCGGGACTCGGCCTCTACCCCGACATCGTCCTCGACCGCGAGGCGCAGCGGCGCCGCCTCGGCAAGGGCAAGTGGCGCGCCCTGGCCAGCGCGATCGTGCACGCGGCGCGGCGTTACCCGATGCTGGCGGTGCACGTGCAGGCGCAAGAGCAGCGCATCGTGCGGCACACGCCATTCGTGTTCGTGGGCAACAACGTGTACACCATGGAGGGCTTCGCGATCGGTGAGCGCGCCGTGCTGGACGCCGGCAAGCTCTCGCTCTACATCGCGCAGCAGCCGGGCCGCTTCCGGTTGTTCGTGATGGCGCTCAGCGCGCTGTTCCACCGGCTGGAGCAGGCGCGCGACTTCGATGTCGTCGAGGGCACCGAGTTCGAGATCCATTCGCGTGAGACGCGCATGCGCGTGTCGACCGACGGGGAGGTGGCGAAGATGGAGACGCCGCTGGTGTATCGGGTGCGGCCGCGGGCGCTGCGGGTGCTGGTGGCCGGGGAATGAGCCGTGCCGGCATGCCCAAAAAACCGCTCGATCAATCTTGATGCCAAGCCTGCGTGCGGGTGGGCTAAGTCGACAAACGCCTGAGGCGCTCTCGTAGCCTCAGGCGCAATGCTCCCATTGCAGACGGGCCGTGCGATCGCCGCCGCAGCCCACCGCGCACGGGCCCTGAGCAACACTGCTGCGCCTGATAAATCCCATCCAACTGGGGGAGCAGATTCGACACCTACCTTTTCGCCCGGACTCCACTCTGCCATCATGGAGCTGGGGGTCAACATGATCGAATACTCGGTAGCGCTCAAGAATCTACAAAAACTAGTAGAGGAATTCTCACCGCTTGGCGAATTAAGCAATGAGGCCCAAACGCGATTCTCCTTCATAGATCGCGTTCTCGAAGACTGTCTTGGCTGGGAGCGCACGGAAATCCGGGTCGAAGTGTATGAAGAGAGTGGCCGAACAGACTACGAGTGTGGATTGCCGCGCCAGTTGATCGTCGAAGCGAAGCACGCGAAGGACCCTTTTAAGATCCCACCGCGACGAGCCAAGACTAAGGTCAAACTTGAATCATTGATGGCATTTGATGCAGCTGCTGACGCCGCCATCCGACAAGTACAGCAATACGGAGCAAGTCGAGGAGTAGGACCCGTTGTTGTAGCGAATGGTCCCCAATTCATCATTTTTCTCGCGTCCAACCTAAACGGGAAGTCTCCTCTAAAAGGAGAAGCCCTGGTATTTGACGGCTACGAGGAGATTGTCCTGGGATTCAACGCGATTTACGAAACTCTGAGCAAATTCGGAATTGAGGAACGCCGTTTGGAAGATCAACTCGGCGAAGCAATCCCCTCTACGCTTCCGTCGAAATTGTCTGCCCTGTGTCTGAATTACTTCGAACACAAGTACGCGAGCAGCTTCCAGGAATCATTGAAGAATGCCGCCCAATTGGTTATCGAAGACCTGGGCCGTACCGCCGAAGTGGAAAAGGAATTCCTAGAGCAGTGCTACTGCGAGAGCGGACCACTTACCCAGTATTCCTTAGTCGGGAAAAATTTGGCAGCAGCTCGATATGCGGCGTTGTTCTCGCGATCTGAACTCGGCAGTCGAATCGAACCAGTTAATCCGAAGAAAGGTGGAAAAAGAGGTGCTGAGCCATTTTCGGAGCAAGTACTTCAAGAAGCGTTGGCAAAGCGTCCTGTGGTTCTTGTTGGCGATGTAGGCGTGGGAAAGACAACTTTCCTGAAACATCTCATGCAAGTTAGCGGTAGGGAAGAATTTACAAACGCGATTTCCATCTACTTTGATCTTGGCAACCAAGCAACTTTGAGCAGGACCCCTAAGGATGCCTTTCTCGAGACCGTGCGCGACACATTGCGAGATGGGCTTGGCATGAATCTGTTTGGTATGTCCCTGATGGACGTGATTTACCAACGCGAGCTGAAGGATTTTGATGAGGGCTTTGCCTCGATTCTCAAAGAAACAAACCCCGCACAGTTCACCCAGGAGCGCGTTGCGTTGCTGCGGCGACTTTCCGAGAACACTGAGACCCATCTGCGGCTTTCACTCGCTCATATTTCCCGCGTAAAGAAGCGTCAAGCAATCATCGTTATTGACAATGCGGACCAGCGCAGCTTCGATATTCAACAAGAAGCGTTCCTGATCGCGCAGGAGCTGGCGAGTAGCTGGAATGCGCTGGTGTTCATTGCGCTGAGACCCCAGACTTTTCATGCTTCGAAGCGAAGCGGGACACTTTCAGCATATCCCACCAAGATTTTTGTTATTCCTCCGCCGAAACTCGAGGATGCGATTGAGCTACGTCTGAAGTTTGCCCTGCAGATGGCAGAAGGAAGGATCCCTATTCCGAGTTTTAGCGGGATTACGTTGCATATCGACAGCTTGGCTAAGCTGATTTCCGCCTTGTTGCGATCACTTGCTCGAAATCGAGAGCTTTATGAATTCATCGTCAATGTGAGCGGTGGCAACGTCAGGTTGGCGGTTGAGCTTATCTCAAAGTATTTGGGAAGTCCTAACGTCGAATCAGAGAGGATCGTCAAGCTGATTTCGGACCAAGGCTACTATGACGTGCCTTTGCATGAATTTGCCAAGGCCTCGCTACTTTCGGAATACTCGCACTACCAAGAGGATTCTTCTGTTGCGACTAACGTGTTTTCTGTGTTTTTCCGAGATCGACGCGAGCACTTTTTATCATTGATGTTGCTCGGCTATCTTTCCTGGGAAGGCGCTGAAACGCTGCAGGCTGACGGTTTCATATCTGTGACCACGCTAACTCAGCAAATGCAATCAGCCGGCTTTCATATTGATCAGATCACGTCGCACGTCCAAAAGCTGACGCGGCGAAGGCTTATCGAAACCACCGAGCGAAGATTGCTTGACACGGGCGAGGAGTTGAAAGAACGGCAGCTTCCCGAAGCGTTCCGAATCACTTCAGTCGGGGCGTATCACCTCAAAAAGTGGTGCAGTGACTTTGGGTACCTAGACGCAGTTGTCTTCGATACTCATTTGCTCGACGATGAAATTCGGTCCGAACTTGCGGCCGAAGTGAACGACGATCGCCTTCTCGCGCGGTACCGTCGCGCGTCAAAATTTCGCGAGTATCTGGACGCGACATGGCTTGCATTCTCTCCTCAGCCGTATTTTGATTGGAAGTCAACTCGGGTAGCTTCCCAAAATTCATTCGTGCGAGTTGAGCGGAGGCTGCGGGATCAGGGGCTGCTTTGATTGGGGACTTGGTTTGTGCAGCTCAATTCGCAATCACTAGAATGGGCGGCGCTGTGTGGCCAGTTCAAGTAAGTTCTGGCCGATGCTTGCCGAGCCACTTCGTCACATGTGACATCAAGACCTGAGCACTGGCGAGGCACTCTTGCACAGCCTCGTCCGAGATAAGGTCGCCCGAATAATCAGCCAAGTTGCGCTGCTTGCGCAACGCGTCCAGCACGATCACATCCTCTTTCGGCACGCCAATGGTCAGGGGAAGCGTCTGGATTGCAGTCTGGTGATGGCCCGGCTTGCTCGTGAGCGTCCTGTAGCCGTTCGCGAGCAGAGCCACCATCGCGACTTGCATGATGGCCTTGTAGGAGGCATCGAACCGGTTTTCCGCGCTCAACTCCTCGAGCTGCGCATCGCGAATGTTGCGCCGCGCGGCTTCGAGCAGCTTGCCGATCTGCTCCCTGTCTGTCTCCACCGCCTCAAGGCTGATCCCCAACAAGTTCTTCAAGCTCATCGTCATTCCCAAGGAGGTACAGCTTGGGTTTCGAAAGCACGTCCTTCATGAAAGCCGTGCGACGTTTCGTCCTGAACTCCTGGACGGACAGCACCTGCACATTGATCGGCCTGCCGATCACTTCTTCCGCGGGATGCAACGCGGCGACGACAGACCGGAAGTCGATGTCGCCGACGATCATGACATCGACATCGCTGCCCGCGGTTTCGCGGCCCTGTGCCACCGAGCCGAAGACAAAGGCGAGTTGAAGTCGATCCAGGATCGGCAGGAGAGCATCCTGCAAGACCTCGGTGAGGCCCGAGGTCTTGCGCAGGATCGAAGCCAGCTCGCTGTGGATGGAGGAGCCGGTGTTCGCGGAATAGACCTGCTGGTTACCCCGACGCTCCCGATTGAGCAGACCGGCGTCCGCGAGCTTCGTCAACTCTCGCGTGATCGTCCCTGCCGGCAACCCCGTCCGCCGCGCGATCTCCCGGCCGTGCAGCGCCAGTTCCGGCCGCAACAGCAGCAAGCCGAGAACGCGGCGGCGATACTCGGGGAACAGAAGCGCTGAAGCGGATTGCTGCATTTTTAGCGACGATTGTCGCCTTTTTTGCATCAACCCGCAATCTGCCCGGGCGTGCCTGCTAAAGTCCCCCGCTGTTTGACGGAGAACAGCAGTATGGGACTCGATTTCAAGGGCCGCGTCGCCATCGTCACCGGCGCGGGCGGCGGCCTCGGCCGGCAGCACGCACTGGCGCTCGCCAAGCGCGGCGCGAAAGTGGTAGTCAACGACCTCGGCGGCGACGTGCACGGCGTCGGCGGCTCGGTGTCCGCCGCGCAGAAGGTGGTCGATGAAATCCGCGCCGCAGGCGGCGAAGCCATCGCCAACGGCGCCTCCGTCACCGACTTCGAAGCGGTGCAAGGCATGGTCAAGCAGGCCATGGACACCTGGGGCCGCGTCGACGTGCTGGTCAACAACGCGGGCATCCTGCGCGACAAGAGCTTCGCCAAGATGGAACTGGCGGATTTCCGCCTTGTGCTCGACGTGCACCTGATGGGCGCGGTGCACTGCTGCAAGGCGGTGTGGCCGGTGATGACGCAGCAGAAGTACGGCCGCATCGTGATGACGACCTCGTCCACGGGCCTGTACGGCAACTTCGGCCAGGCGAACTACGGTGCGGCCAAGCTCGCGCTCGTGGGCCTGATGCAGACGCTGGCCATCGAAGGCCAGAAGCACAACATCCATGTGAACGCACTCGCACCGACGGCGGCCACGCGCATGACGCAGGACCTCTTCCCGCCCGACATGCTCGAAGCGTTCGGCCCCGAAGCCGTCGTGCCGGCGATGCTGGTGCTGGCTGCCGAGAACGCCCCCACGCGAACCGTGCTGTGCGCCGGTGCCGGCGCCTTCGAATCCGCCAACATCACGCTCACCAAGGGCGTGTACCTCGGCATCGGCGACGACATCGACGAGCAGCTCGCGGCGCGTCTCGACGAAGTGCGCGACCGCACCGGCGAGACCGTGCCCGGCAGCGGCGCGGAGCAGGGCGCCAACGAGCTGCGCCTCGCGCGCCAACGCTGACGCAGGTCAAGGCCTGACGCAGCAAGGGGCGCTATCGTCGCGCGGACGATGCGCCCCGCTTCCATTCCCGACACGCCCATCCCCGTGCGCCACCGCGCGTACGAGGACCTGCAGGCGCTCGTCACCGGCTCGCTCGTGGCCGCACTGGGCGTGGTGCTGTTCAAGGCGGCAGGCCTGCTGCCCGGCGGCACGATGGGGCTCGCGCTGCTGTTGCACTACACCACCGGCTGGGAGCTTGCGCTCGCGCTGCTCGTCGCCAACGCACCGTTCTACCTGCTCGCGTGCCTGCGCATGGGCCGCGAGTTCACCGTGAAGACGCTGCTCGCCGTCGGCATGACGTCGCTGTTCATCTGGCTGCTGCCGCAAGGCCTGTCGCTCGGCACCGTGAATCCGCTCGCGGGCGCGGTGCTCGGCGGGCTGCTGGTGGGCATGGGCATCCTTGTGCTGTTCCGCCACCACGCGAGCCTGGGCGGCCTGAACGTGCTGGCGCTTTACCTCCAGGAGCGCTTCGGCTGGAAGCCGGGGCTCGTGCAGATGGGGCTCGACGCGCTGATTGTGGTCGGAGGCGGTTTGTGGGCCACGGACGCGACGCGCATGGCTTGCTCGATCCTCGCCGTCGTGGTGCTCAACCTCGTGCTCGCGATCAACCACCGGCCGGACCGCTACCGCGCGATCCTCGGCTCGTGAAAGGTCACAGCGGCCCGGGCATCAGCTTCAGCCCGAGCCACGCAACGCCGATCACGGCGTTGACGGGCACACTCATCGCCCCCGGCACGTAGAAGATGGCGGACATGCCCGGGGCCTGCAGCATCCATTCCAGCGCGCCGCCGATGCCGTAGAGCACCGCGCCGCACCAGAACCATCGTCGCATGTAGGTGGGCAGCCAGCGCGCCTGCTCGCGGTTGTGTCGCCACGCGGCCGCGCGCTCGAACAGGTTGCCGCGGCTGGCGTCCTTGAACAGCCAGCCGAAGAAGAAGTAGCGGTATAGCAGCGTGCTGAATTCCGTCTCTTGCACGTTCGCTCTCCGTGGTTTCCTGCAAGCCAGTGTGACCATTTTTCGGCGGCCGCGCCACCCCGGGCTGTAGGAGAGCTTCGCGTTACACAAGACCACAGCTCGCCGTGCGGCCTTCACCTAGCGGACACGGGGCAGGCGCACCATGGCGTCATCCATGCAAGGGAGAGCAGTACCATGAAAGCATCCAGGTTCACCTGCGGCGTCCTCGCCGCCACGCTGGCCATCGGCTGCGCCGGCGCGTTCGCGCGCGACGGCGACCACGACGGCGACCGCAACTGGGACCACCGCGACAGCGACCGGCGCGGCAGCTGGCAGCAGCGCAACCACCGCCAGTACACCCCGCCGGCCGTCACGTACAGCCAGCCGGCGTACGCGCAGCGCAACTACTACTCGTACTCGCAGCCCGCCTACACCTACAGCCAGCCGGCGTACACCTACTCGGCCCCGCGCTACTGGAGCCGCGGCGACCGGCTGCCCTATGACTGGCGCAGCCGCTATTACGTGGTCAACGACTGGCGTTCGTACAACCTGTATTCGCCCCCGGCCGGCTACGGCTGGGTGCAGGCCGACACGGGCGACTACCTGCTGGTGGCGCTGGCCACCGGCCTCATCGCCAACCTGCTGCTGAACCGCTGACGCGGCTCACAGCTGCAGGCAGAGCGCGCCGATGCCTGCACCGACGAGGAGCAGGCCGGCCGTCTCCGCGCGCGTGAGCTGCTCGCGCATCAACTTGCGCGAGACGAGGTAGCTGAAGACGACCTCCACCATGCCCAGCGTGCGCACGTTGGCGGCGGAGGTGAGGGCGAAGGCCGTGAACCAGCCGATGGAAGCGAGCGCGCCCGCGCATCCCGCGGCAACGGAAACGCGCCATGCGCTTGCCGTGGCACGGAGCGACTCCGGGGACATGATCGCCAGCCAGCCGCCCAGCGCCACCGTCTGCAGCGCCTGCGCGAGCAGCACGCCCCACGCGCCGGTGAGCCAGGGCGAGACGCCCGGCAACTCGAGCGCGGCGCCGCGATACCCCACCGCCGAAAACGCGAACCCCGCGCCGGACGCGAGCCCATACCACGCAGCCGGGCCTGTCCACGAGCGCGGGTCGCTGGTCAGCGCGCCGGGCTTGCTGGGCAGCGACAGCATCACCACCCCCGCGGTGGCGAGCGCGATCGCGAGCAGCGTCACCCACCCCGGCAGCTCGTGCAGGAACAGCGTGGCGAACACGGCGACCTGCAGCGCGTCGGTCTTGGAATACGCCACGCCCACGACGAAGTTGCGCTGCTTCATCGCGGCGAGCATGAAGGCCGTGGCGGCCAGTTGCCCGCTCGCGCCGATCACCAGCCAGAAGAAGTAGCCGCTGCCGAACGGCGGGACCGCCGCCCGGGTCGCCGGCAGCGTGTGGAGGAAGATCACCCACGCGGCCGCGAACGGCAGGCCGTAGAGGAACCGGGCAAGCGTCGCCCCCAGCGTGCCCGCCTGCGCGACCAGCGAGCGCTGCGCCGCGTTGCGCACGGTCTGCGCAAGGGCGGCCCAGAAGACGATGGCAACCCACGCCCAGGTCAAGCCCCCGCCTTGTTCAACAGCTGCTCCAGCCGCGCGCGGCCTGAGGGATGCGTCATCACGACGAGCGCCGCGCCCGGGCGCATCACGTGGTCGTCCTGCGGGTTGAAGACCCACGAGCCGTCGTCGTGCGCGGCCATGACGAGGTAGTCGGCGCTGCGGGGCGCGAGCTCGCCGATCCTGCGGGCGCCGGCGCCGGGCGGCACCACCACCTCTTCGACGCGCAGCCCCTCGTCCGCGCGCAGCATCTGGTCCATGAAGTTCACCACGTGCGGCCGCACCATGGCCGAGGCGATGCGCATGCCGCCCGTGAAGTCCGGCGACACGATCTCGTCCGCGCCGGCCTTGCGGGCCTTGGCCGCGTTGCGCACGTCGTGCAGGCGCGCGACCACGCGGCACTTCGGGTTGAGCAGCTTCACGGACAGGGCGATCATGAGGTTGTGGCTGTCGTCGCCCGTGACGGCGAAGACGCCCGCCGCATTCTCCACGCCCGCGCGGCGCAGGGCATCGTCTTCGGCGGCGTCCCCGCTCACGTAAAGCGTGCCCGGGTGGCGGTCCAGCCAGTCGTTGATCGCGATCGTGTTGCTCTCGATCACGGCGAAGCGCCGCTGCGTCTTCACCAGCTCCTGCGCGACGTTGCTGCCGACGCGGCCGATGCCGCACACGATGTAGTGGCCCTGCAGGCCGGAGATTTCGCGTTCCATGCGGCGCCTCCTGAAGGCATTGTTGATGTCGCTCTCGATGAGCAGCGCGAGGAAGGTGGAGAAGAGGTAGGTCATCGTCACGATGCCCACCAATGCGATGCCGACGGTGAAGAGCCGCCCCCACGGGCTGTGGGTGAGGTCCACCACCTCGCTGTAGCCGATGGTGGCCACGGTGATGAACGTCATGTAGAAGCTGTCCACCCACGTGGCCGCGGGCGCGCCGATGGCGTGGTAGCCGATCGTGCCGACCACGTGCACGGCCACCATCACGGCGGCGCCGGTGACGAGGCCGCGGAAGTGCCTGCTGCGGAAGATCCTGCTGTTCACGATAGTCGGGTGGCTACCCGGCTATTGTGAACTGATGAGCTGGCGGCTGGCTTACCCGGCGGAGGGGCGTTCCGAGACGTGTTTGCCGGCGAGGTGGTCGCGCACGCGCCCGGCCTCGTTGCCGACCGCGGCGACCGCCTCCTTCAGGCGCTGCTCGCTGGTGTTGAAGTAGCGCGCCCACGCACAGCGGGCGTAGTCGTCCATGGGGTCGATGCGGTCTTCGTCGCGTGCAAGTTTCGTCTTCATGTTCATCGTCGTCGCCTTCATTCGGGGCGCAGGCGGATCTTGCCTTCGCGCTTGTAGCGGTTGTATTCGTCGAGGGTGATCGCGGCCGAGCCGGCGTTGCCGTCGTCGTCCGTCCAGCTGAGCGTGGCGCTGTCGTCGGCCAGCTCGATGTCGACGGGGCCGTCGGGGATCTCGAGCATCATGCCGTCGCCGGCCCGGAAGCAGACGTCGCCGCGGATGAGCGCGTGCTGGGTCATGGGGGGCTCCTGTTGTGCAGTTGAGCCCATTGCACCAGCCCGGCCGCAGGCGGTCTGTCAGCCGCCGGAGGACACGCGGGTAGGTCTCAGCAGCCCAATGCCTCAGCTACCGCCACGAGGCTGGCGCAGTGGTAGTCGTTCTCCGGGCGCGGCGAGACGTCTTTCGGGTTCTTCGCGCCGGATTCGAGCGGCCTTTCGACATAGGCTGTCTTGAGGCCGCACTTGCGCGCGCCCGCGAGGTCGTCGTGATGCGCGGCGACCAGCATCACCTCTTCGGGTTTCAAGTCGAACACCTTCGCGACGCCGAGGTAGGTCGCCGGGTCCGGCTTGTACGCGCGGAACACTTCGGCCGACAGCACGCAGTCCCACGGCAGCCCCGCGCGCTTGGCCATGTTCGTCAGCAGCCCGATGTTGCCGTTGGACAGCGTGGTGATGGTGAACTTCTTCTTCAGCCGCGTGAGGCCTTCCACGCTGTCGGGCCAGGGGTCGAGGCGGTGCCACACCTTGTTGAGGTGCCTGCGCTCCTCCTCGCCCAGGTGCGCGAGCCCGAACTGCGGCAGGATCGTGTCAAGGATCATGCGGTGCAGGTCGTCGATGAGCGTCCACCCCAGCTCGCCCGACATCACGCGCGCCATTGCGGGCTTGTAGCCCGCGCGCCATGCGAGCGCGAAGGCGTCGCCGTCCACCTGCGGATGGAGTTGCGCCATCTCGCGCGCGATGCTGCCGTGCCAGTCCACCACGGTACCGAAGATGTCGAAGGCGAGAACTTTCATGAGGTGAGAGTGTAGGGGGCGCTGACGAGCAAACGCCGATCGTGCTGCATCCGTGACAAGAAAAGGAAAAGTCCTTAAAATTCAAGGACTTCCATGGATTCTTTCTCGTCAGACTTGGCCGAGTTGCTGGCCGGCGCGGGGCCGGCGGGCCTGGCGGCCGACGAACTCGCACGCCGCTCGCCGCAGGTCAGCCGCTCCACATTGAATCGCCGCCTGGCTGGTCTCGTGAGGAGCGGTGTCGTTCGCGTCACGGGCGCGGGCCGTTCGACGCGCTACGTTTCTGCCTCGCCGCTGACTCGCGCCGACATCGACGCATGGTTCGCCACGCCGCCGCACCTGCGGCCCCTCGCGGTCTTCAAGGAAGAACTGCTGCAGCCGGAGCCGAACATCGCCCCCGACAAGGCGCAGCGCTGCGAGGCGATCCAGGCCATCGCCAACAAGGTCGACAAGCGCTTCCTCACGAACTTCCTCGTCGATTTCTCGTGGGGCTCCTCGCTGCTCGAAGGCAGCAGCTATTCGGCGCTCGATACGCAAGCGCTGATCGAATACGGCCAGAAGAACAACGAGAAGCCGACGGCCGACGCCGTGCTCGTGCTCGATCACAAGACGGCCGTCGAGTACCTCTGGAAGCACCGCGAACTCAGCGCGCAGAACGTGTGCGCCATGCATGCGCTCCTGACGCACGACCACGGCTTGCCGGACGTGGCGGACTCGGACCACTTCCTGCCGGAACACCAGCGCGGCAAGCCCCGGGAATACGAAGAGGTGAACCTTGGCTCCTCGGCGTACCTGCCACCGTTTCGTCCCGGCACGGGTTTCGCCAGGCAAGCATTGGATCGGATCATCGAACAGGCGCGCGCGCTGCATCCTGTCGAGGCCGCGCTGTACCTCATGACGCGCATCCCCTACGTGCAGGTGTTCGCCAACGGCAACAAGCGTGCATCGCGGCTTGCCGCCAACGCGGCACTGATGTCGGGCGGCCTGCTGCCGTTTTCGTTCGCCGACGTGGACAAGGCGGAGTACATCCGCGGGATGGCGGCGTTCTACGAACTGGGGAGCACGCTCGTGATCGAGCAGACCTTCATCCATGGCTACGTGCGCTCCGTGATCCGCGGCAGCGACATCCCCGTGCGCATGCGCACGCGCGGATTCGACGTCGAAGGTGTCGCGACCGAGCTGGTGGACTTCATCAACACAGGCCGCAAGCCGCAGGGCGAGCGGGCCCGCATCTTCCTTCGCGTGTAAGAAATTCCGGGGCTGCGCGACCCACCCGTCAAAGGATGGGCCTCGCCATGAAGCTGCTGCGTACGTCCGCCATTGCCGCCGGGGCCGTCGTCCTGGTGGGGGCGCTGTGGTTCCTCTATTCGCGAACGCAGGGTGCGGACTTCGCGCTGCAGAACCGCGTGGTCGCGGACCTGCGCGAGCTGGAAGCGCTCGACGCCGAATGGACGGTCGACGCGCTGCGGGCCAAGACGGGCATCGACCGCAAGTACGCGACGGGGCAGTCGCCGGCGGAGCGCGTGGTGCAGGCGGGCCAGCAGCTGGCGCCTCGCGTTTCGCAAGCCGCCGGCAACGAGGCCGCCGGGAAATTCGACGAAGCACGCAAGGTATTCGCGCAGAAGGCAGAGCTCGCCCGCCGCTTCGCCGAACAGAACCGCGTGCTGCGCGAATCGCTGCTCTTCGTCACCGACGAGAGCGCCGACCTGCTGGCGCTGCTGCGCGTCCAGCAACGCGAGGCGATGCAGGGCAAGGCGGCGCGCGGCGACGGCGTGGAGCGCCTCTCGGAGCTGGGCGTGCGCATCAACGAGCTGCTGACCGAGACGCTCAAGTACAACCTGCTCACCGAAGGCGGCGCGCTCAAGCGCATCGAGTCCAACCTCGGCGACCTGTCCGCGCTTCTGCCGCAATATCCCGCGCACGTCGCCGGGCCGGTGCAGCAACTGATCGAGAAGTTCCACGGCGTGCAGCGGATCAAGGCCGTGGAGGACCAGCTGCTCGGCGAAATCGCCGCCCTGCCCACCAAGCAGCGCATCGCGGACACCGAGCGTGCCGTCGAGGCGCAGCGCAAGCAGGTGCTCGAATCGACCGATTTCTACCGCAGCCTGCTCATTGCCTACTCCGCATCGCTGCTGGCGCTGGTCGGCTGGTTCGCGTGGCGGCTGGTGCACAGCTACCGTCTCATCCAGCACAAGAACGCGGAGCTCGCGCAGGCCAACGACATGCTCGAACACCGCGTCGAGGAGCGCACGATGGAACTGAAGGACGCGCTGGACCACCTGAAGGAGTCCGAAGCGGCGCTGATCCAGTCCGAGAAGATGTCCTCGCTCGGCCAGATGATCGCGGGCGTGGCGCACGAGATCAACACGCCGCTCGCGTACGTGCGCAACGGGCTGCAGGTGCTCGACGAGCAGGTGCCCGCGAGCGCGGGGCTCGCGGAGGAGACGCGTCACCTGCTGGACCTGCTGGCCAGCGGGGACGCACCCGAAGGCGAAGTGTCGGCGCAGTACGCGCGGGTCGCGGAGCTTTGCACGGTTGCCTCGGAAGGCCACACGGTGGAGGAACTCGCGGGCGTCATCAAGGACGGTATCTACGGCATCGAACAGATCAGCGAAATCGTCACCAACCTCAAGAACTTCAGCCGGCTGGACCGCAGCAAGGTGGCGCACTTCAACCTGAACGACGGGCTGGAAAGCACGCTCGTCATCGCGAAGAACGTGGTGAAGATGAAGAAGATCGAGAAGCGCTACGCCCGCGAGGCCTTCGTCACGGGCTCCCCCTCGCAGATCAACCAGGTGTTCCTCAACCTCATCACCAATGCGGCGCAGGCGACCGGTGCGGACGGCGTGATCACGTTGACCACTCGCGTCGAAGGCGCACGCGCGGTCGTGCAGGTGGCCGACAACGGCAGCGGCATCCCGCCGGACGTGCTGCCCAAGATCTTCGACCCGTTCTTCACCACCAAGAAGATCGGCGAGGGCACGGGGCTGGGCCTGTCGATCGCGTACAAGATCATCGGCGAGCACGGCGGCACCATCGGCGTGGATTCGAAGGTGGGTGTCGGCACGACGTTCACGATCTCGCTCCCCGTCGAAGTGATGCGCGAGCAAGAGGCCGCGAACGAGGAGGTGGCCCATGCCTGAAGCCGTCACCCAGATCGGGAAGTACCGCGTGGAGCGCGAGCTCGGCCGCGGCGGCATGGGCGTGGTGTACGCCGCGATGGACCCCGTGATCGAGCGGCGCGTCGCGCTCAAGACGATTTCGCGCAGCCTGCTGGAGGCGAGTGAGGCCGAGGCGATGCTCGCCCGCTTCAAGCGCGAGGCGCAGGCGGCGGGGCGGCTCACACATCCCGGCATCGTGGCCGTCTACGACTACGGCGAAGAGGGCGACCTCGCGTACATCGCGATGGAGCTGGTCTCCGGCCGCGGCCTGCAGGAGCTGATGCGCGCCGGCGAGCCGATGGACCCGCAGCACGTGCGCCCCATCGCGGCGCAATTGCTCGCGGCGCTGCACTTCGCGCATGGCCTCGGCGTCGTGCATCGCGACATCAAGCCGTCGAACGTGATGATCACCGACGACCAGCGCCTGAAGGTGTGCGATTTTGGCATCGCGCAGCTGGAGTCGTCGCGGCTCACGCAAGTGGGCACCGTGCTCGGCACGCCCAGCTACATGTCGCCCGAGCAGATCCAGGGCCTTGCGACGGACCGGCGCTCGGACGTGTTCTCCGCGGCGGTGCTGCTGTACCAGCTGCTCACCGGCCGCAAGCCGTTCGCGGGCGACACGGTGCCGCAGCTCGTTCACGCGGTGCTGCATGGCGAGCTTGCACCACCGACGACGGTCAACCCGGCGCTCGACGTTGCGTTCGACGCGGTGATGAAGATGGCATTGGCCCGCCACCCGAACGACCGGTTCGACAGCGCGAACGACTTCGCTCGGGCGCTGGAGTGCGCGTTCGCGGGCGAGGCGTGGAACCCGGGCTACGAAACGACCGTGCAGATCGGCGGCGTGGCACCCTTTGCGGCGACGCAAGCGATCGCGGCGAGCGAGGCGCCCACGCGCACGCTTCGCAAGATCGACTTCACTTCCGTGCGCAGACCTGCGGGCGCCACGCAAGTCGGCACCGCCACCGCCGCCGACAAGCCGCGCGTGCTGTTCGTCGACGACGAGGAGCGCATCCTGTCGGCGCTCAAGCTGCTCTTCCGCCAACAGTACGACGTGCATGTCACGACGGAAGGCGCGATCGCGCTGCAGATGATGCAGCAGCACCACTTCCACGTGATCGTCAGCGACCAGCGCATGCCCACGATGACGGGCACCGAGCTGCTCTCGAAGGCGCGCGTCGCGTCGCCCAACACCGTGCGCATCCTGCTCACCGGCTATTCGGACCTCGCCGCGATCGTCGGTTCCGTCAACGAGGGCGAGGTCTACCGCTTCGCGAGCAAGCCGTGGAACACCAACGAGCTGCGCGACCTGCTGGCCGAAGCCGCCGTCATCGGCCAGACGCTGGAGCATGCGCCACCGCCCGCGGCTACCGACGCGCGGCCCGAAGAAGCGATCCTGGTGCTTGACGAAGATCGCGAGGTGTACCTCGCCGCGCGCGACGTGCTCGGCCGCTCGTACCGCGTGCTGCACGCCACCGACCTGGCCGGCGCGTTGCAAAGCCTTCGCGACGAGAAGGTGGCGGTGCTCGTCGCCGACATCGAGACGCAGGCGCAAAGCCACACCACCTTCTTCAAGCTGCTCAAGCAGGAGCATCCCGAGATCGTGACGGTGGCGATGACGTCGGCGTCCGACTCCGAAGTGGTCATCGAGCTGATCAACCAGGCGCGCATCTTCCGCTTCCTGAACAAGCCCGTGAAGCTGCCCACGCTGCAGTCGCACGTGGAAGCGGCGATGGCGCAGTACCAGCGGCAGAAGGCGCAGCCGCAGCTGCTCAGGCACCAGCAGGTGGAGGCGAAGGCCCGCAAGGTGCAGCACGACGAGGGCAGCGTGGGCGGGTTCATCCTCGGCTCGTTGCGCGCCCTGCGGCGCCGCCTCGCCGCCTAGTAGCGGACCTGGCAGTTCTCGCAGAAGAAGCTGCGGCGGTTGGTCAGGCCCAGGTGCGCCTTCTTCAGTGGGATCTTGCACCTCGGGCACGTGCGCTTGGTGTGCGCCAGCCAGTGCTTCTTCAGCACGAACTGCTTTTTCCACTCGTAGAAGTCGAAGCTGTATTGGCGCGCCTGCTTCACCAGCTCGCGCAGCTTCGCGGCCGGCATCGCGCCGACGGTGGAACAGGGATGCACCCGGATGCGGAACAGCACCTCGTTCTTGATGATGTTGCCGACGCCGGCGAAGATGTCCTGGTCGAGCAGCGCGTCGCAGGCGAGCATGTCGGGCCGCGCACGCAAGCGCTTCAAGGCCTGCTTCGGGTCCCACGCATCCGACATCACGTCCGCGGACCAGTCGTACAGCAGGTCCAGCGGCACCTCGACGAAGCGCACCGAGCAGGCGTAGAGATTGAGCTCGCCGTTCGCAAAGGCCAGGGACAGACGCGGCACCGCCCACGACTTGCGCTCGTCGATGCGGTAGCTGCCGAACAGCATGAAGTGCACGCGCAGCGAGAAGTCGACGTCCAGCTCGATGAGGAAATGCTTGCCCCAGCTGCGCAGCTGCTCCACCTTGTGCCCGAGCAGCCTTTCCTTTTCGATCGTCGTGTTGCCCTCGACCCGTTCGATGCGCTGCCCGGCGAACTTCGCGGCCTGTTCCCGGAGGATGACGATGGAAGGGCCTTCCGGCATGGCTAAGATGCTGCCCTCAACCACGCGAACAGCCTGTCAGCCAGATGCGAAACATCCAGCTCGGCCGCTCCGACCTGCAGGTCACGCCCATCTGCCTGGGCACCATGACCTTCGGCGAGCAGGTCGCCGAACCCGACGCCCATGCCATCCTCGACCGCGCCATCGCGCGCGGCATCAATTTCATCGACACGGCCGAGATGTACTCGGTGCCGGCCCGCAAGGAGACGTTCGGCGCCACCGAAACCATCATCGGCAACTGGCTCACGGCGCGGCCCGGCATGCGCCAGAAGATCGTGCTGGCGACCAAGGTCGCCGGCCCCTCGCGCGGCATGCCGTGGGTGCGCTCCGGCAGCGGCATGACGGGCGCGGACATCATCGCGTCCTGCGAAGGGTCGCTGCGCCGGCTGAAGACGGACGCGATCGACCTGTACCAGATCCACTGGCCCGAGCGCAATGTGCCGATGTTCGGCGCGCTTTACTTCGACCCGGCGAAGGACAAGCCGGACTCCACGCCCATCCTCGAGCAGCTCGAGGCGATGGGCCGGCTCGTGAAGGAGGGCAAGATCCGCTGGATCGGCCTGTCGAACGAGACGCCGTACGGATTGCACGAATTCGTGCGGATCGCGGAACAGCACGGCTTGCCGCGCGTGGTGACGGTGCAGAACCCGTACTGCCTCGTCAGCCGCGGCCACGTGGAGAACGGCCTGGACGAGACGATGCATCGGCTCGGCGTGTCGCTGCTCGCTTATTCGCCGCTGGCCTTCGGGCTGCTCACCGGCAAGTACGACGTGACCGGCCTCGACGGGCCGAAGACCGACCGCCGCACGCGCCTCGGCCAGTTCCAGTCGGTCCGCGACGGGCGATGGGGTCGTGCCGATGCGCTCTCAGTTGCGAAGCACTACAACAACCTCGCGCGCAAGCTGGGCATGACGCCCACGCAGATGGCGCTGGCCTTCTGCTACACCAAGTGGCAGGTGGCGAGCACGATCATCGGCGTGACCTCGCTGGCGCAGCTCGAAGAGGACATCGACGCGTGGGGAACGGGTCTCTCCGCGGATGTCCTCGCCGAAATCGACAAGCTCCGCTGGGACATGCGCGACCCCGCCCACTGATGGCGAAGAAGGACCACGTCAGCGAAACCCCCGCCACGGCGATGCTCAAGGCGGCGGGCGTCGCCTACACCGAGCACCCGTACGAGTACCTCGAACATGGCGGCGCGCAGCACAGCGCCGAGGTGCTGGGCTTCGACCCGTTCACCGTGGTCAAGACCTTGATCATGGAAGACGAGAAGGCGAGGCCCCTCGTCGTGCTGATGCACGGCAACCGCACCGTCTCGACCAAGAACCTCGCGCGCCAGATCGGCGCCAAGTCCGTGCAGCCCTGCAAGCCCGAAGTGGCCAACCGCCACAGCGGCTACCTCGTGGGCGGCACTTCGCCCTTCGGCACACGCAAGCAGATGCCCGTGTACGTCGAGGAGACGATCCTCGCGCTGCCGAAGATCGCCATCAACGGCGGACGCCGCGGCTACCTCGTCGGCATCGAGCCGCAGGTTTGCGTGCAGCTGCTCGGCGCCAAGCCCGTGAACTGCGCGCTGGCAGAATAGCGCCCGTGCAAGCGTTCTACCCCTTCCTCGCAGTGCTCGCGGCCTACCTGGTGGGCTCGCTCGCCTTCGCGGTCATCGTGAGCAAGGCCATGGGCCTGGCCGACCCGCGCACCTTCGGCAGCAAGAACCCCGGCGCCACCAACGTGCTGCGCTCCGGCAGCAAGGCTGCGGCCGTCGTCACGCTGCTGCTCGATGCGCTCAAGGGCTTCGTGCCGGTGCTGCTCGTCAAGCTGTACGGCCCCTCGTTCGGGCTGGGCGAACGCACGCTGGCCATGGTGGCGCTCGCCGCTTTCCTGGGGCACCTCTACCCTGTGTACTTCCGCTTCAAGGGTGGCAAGGGCGTGGCCACGTTCATCGGCGTGGTGTTCGGCATCGACTGGCTGCTGGGCGTGGCCACCGGCGTGACGTGGATCATCATCGCCTTCTTCTTCCGCTACTCGTCGCTCGCCTCGCTGGTGTCGGCGGTGTTCGCGCCGGTGTTCTACGTCATCGCGAGCGGCCCGAAGTGGTACGCCGAAACCGTCGTGGCGGGTGCGCTGTTCGTGATGGCGCTGCTGCTCGCGTGGCGGCACCGCGAGAACATCGGGCGGCTGCTGCAAGGCAAGGAGTCGAAGCTGGGGAGCAAGGCGAAAGCGTAGACTGCGTCTCCATCAAAGGAGACAGGCATGAACGCTCCCGCCGCCACCTCGCTGCTGATGTCCGGCGAGGAGTTCCGCGAATCGCTGCACCGGTATAAGCCGAATGTCTTTGTGGACGGCCGAAAGGTCGAGTCGGTGGCCGACGAGCCCGCCTTCCGGCCCGGCATCAATGCGATTGCGCTCACCTACGACTACGCGCTGAAGGACGAGTACGCGCCGCTGATGACCGCGGTACAACAAACCAGCGGCAAGCGCGTCAACCGCCTCACGCACATCGACACGTCGGCGGGCGACCTGCTCAACAAACTGGAGGCGGTGCGGCTCGTGTGCCAGGAGACGGGCTGCGCGCAACGCTACCTCACGCACGACGCGCTCAACGCGCTCGGGCAGGTCTGCGCGCGCATCGACGACGCGAAGGGCACGCGCGAACACACGGCCCGCTTCCTCGACTACCTGCACCGCGTGCAGGACCAGGACCTGACGCTCGGCGTCGCGATGACGGACGCAAAGGGCGACCGCAGCAAGCGCCCGCACGAGCAGGCCAACATCGACAGCTACGTGCACGTCGTGGAGCGCAACGCGAAGGGCATCGTCATTTCCGGCGCGAAGGCGATCGTGACGAGCGCGCCGTACGTGCACGAGCTGCTGGTCATGCCCTGCCGCAACATGGACGAGGCGGATGCCGACTTCGCGGTCTGCTGCGCCGTGCCGGTCGACGCGCCCGGCCTCACGATCGTCGCGCGCCCCGCCGGCCGGCCCGGCGAGAAGCTGGAGCACGGCGATGCGCTGTTCTCGCGCAAGTACGGCCAGAGCACCGGCACCTGTTTGTTCGACAAGGTGTTCGTGCCTTGGGAGAACGTGTTCTACGCCGGCGAGTGGGAGCACAGCCACCACCTCACCTACAGCTACGCCACGCACCACCGCCACACCTGCATCGGCGCGCGCGCGGGCTTCGGTGACCTGCTGATCGGTGCCGGTGCCCTGATGTGCGAGGCGAACGGCTTCGACCCCGGGCGCGAGACGCACCTGCGCGAGCAGATGGTGGAGCTGATCAAGATCACCGAAGGCTTCTATGCGTGCGGCGTCGCGGCCAGCGTGTACGGCAAGGCGGACGAGCACAGCCACACGTTCATGCCGGATGCGGTGTTCTCCAACATCGGCAAGCTGCTGCTGGCCACGCAGATCTACGACATGCATCGCATCGCGCACTACGTGAGCGGCGGGCTGGTCGTGACGCTTCCGGGGCCGGACGAGGACCACAACCCCGAGACCGGGGCACGCCTCTCCGAAGTGCTGCGCGCCAACCCGAACGTGCCTTACGAGCAGCGCATCCAGACTGCGCGCTTCATCGAGGACCTGACGGCCGGCTACCAGGGCGGCTGGTACAGCATGATCAGCCTGCACGGCGGCGGCTCGCCTGCCGCGATGAAGCAGGAGATCTGGCGCAACTACCCGGTGGGCAACAAGGTTGAGCTGGTGGAACGCCTGCTGGAGCGCGGTGTCGCCGAGGACCCGAAGCGCCCGATCACGCAGCACCGGCAGCCGGGCAAGTGCTGCGACATGGGGTGCACGGCCCCGGGGCAACCGGTGATGGTGCCCATGCCGAAGGGCCGCGCGTAGCTATTCGCGCTCGACCAGGAAGCGCGTCACCACCGGCGGCTCCTCGCCGATGTGGAAGGCCAGCTTCGCATCGCGGATCTTCACGTCCTCCGCGCTCACACGGTCGAAGCGGCGCAGGTGCTCCGTCCACGACTCGTCGACGATCTGCTCCACATAACGCGAGGGCTCGTACAGGTCGTGCAGCAGCTGCCAGTCCAGCGCGCCCTGCCGCATGCGGCTGCGGCGGCTCTGCTGCATCAGCGCCACGAATTCCCCGGCGCGTGCCGGGTCGATGCGGTATTCGATGGTGACCTGGATGCGCCCCTCGCGTGGCGGCGCCTGCATCTCGGGCACCTTGAACACCCGCGAAGGCGTGATGTCCTCCAGCATGCCGCGGTCCACCACCACGCGCTGCGCGAGCGCCATCAGCACCACCGACGACACCGCGGAGATGCCCAGGCTCTCGTGGATGTTGGTCCACGTCGCGATCTGCCCCCACAGCGCCGCGCCGGCCGCGGTGGAGCCCATCAGCGCCATCTGGTAGATCGACATGCCACGGGCGCGCACCCAGTCGGGCAGCGCCATCTGCGCGGCGACCGTGAGCGAGTTCGCCACCGTGATCCACGCCGCGCCGGACAGCGCCATTGCCGGCGCGGCCACGTAGATGTTCGGCGCGAACGCCACGACGATGGCGCAGACCGACTGGATGGCCGTGCCCAGCAGCACGCGCGGCTGCAAGGGCAGCGACTGGCGGATGTACGGCATGGTGATCGCCGCGATGATGGCGCCCACGCCCATCGACGCCAGCAGCACGGTGAAGGTGCCGGCCTGCCCGCCGGGCATGCTCCTGGCCACCAGCGGCAGCAGCGCCATCAGTGCGGTCGAGTGCAGGAAGAACAGCGAGATGCGCACGAGGATCGCGCGCATGCGGCTGGACTGCCACACGTACTGCAGCCCTACGCGCATCGCGCTGGTGAGGCGTTCGCGGCCCAAGGGGCTTTCGTGGTGCTCGCGCCGCCACTGCATCACGATCACGCCGGCAATGACCGAGAGCACCGCGTTGAGCACGAACACCCAGGCACTGCCGACGCTCGCGATCACGGCGCCCGCCACCAGCGGCCCGACGATGCGCGAGGCATTCATGGCCACGCCGTTGAGCGCCAGCGCCTGCGGCAAGTGGTGCCGCGGCACGATCTCCGGGATGATCGCCGCGAACACCGGCCAGCGCAGCGCGAGTCCGATGCCGTTCGCAAACGTCAGGGCGAGCAGCAGCGGCGCGGTGATCCAACCCGCCATGATCACGACGCACAGCACGACGGCCACGCCGGCCACCCAGAACTGCGTCATCATGAAATAGCGCTTGCGGTCCAGGATGTCCGCCCATGCGCCGCTGGGCAGGCCCAGCACGAATACCGGCAGCGTCGACGCGGTCTGCACCAGCGCCACCCACAGCGGCGACGGGCCGAGCGACGTCATCAGCCATGCGGCCGCCACGTCGTTCATCCACATCGTGGTGTTGGCGGCCAGCCACGTGAGCCACAGGATCCGGAAGACCGGTGACTTCAGCGGGCCGAAGGAGGTTTGCTTTTCAGCGGGGGCGGCAGCGGCCATCAGCTGCCGCCGGGCCGCCCCAAGGCGGCTGAAGCCCCCTCGGGGGGCAGCGAACCTCGCGAAGCGGGGAGCGTGGGGGCCATTTAGTAACGGCGCTCCAGCACCATCTGGTCGTTCGTGCGCTGCATCTGGAACCGGTTCAGGAAGGAGTTGCCCAGCAGCACGTACGGCATCGGCTGCTGCGACACGAGGGCCTCGATGTCGTAGACCTCCACGTCGCCGATGCGCACCGAGGACAGCTTGATCACGTACGCGGGCGCCGTGCCGTTGGCCGTGTTCATCTGCACGACGCGGCCATCCTTGTAGTTGATGCCCAGCCGGTCGGCCTCCGGCGCGCCGATGCCGACCGACGTGGCGCCGGTGTCCACCATGAACTTGGTGGCCTTGCCGTTGATGGCGCCCTGCGCCATGAAATGCCCGCCGCGGTCCACCGGCAGCACGATCTTGTTGCCGCGGGCCGCGCCACCCCCGCCGCCCCAGCTCGCGGGGGCGTCGCCCACGCGCAAGGTGTGGCGCTTGCCCTCGATCTCCACGACGGCCGTGTCGCTGCTGGTGGAGATCAGCTTCACCCCCTGGTGCGACTCGCCGGGGCCCACCAGCTTGGGCGTGGTGCCGTCGACGATCAGCAGCGCCTTGGTGCCGAGCGTGCCTTGCAGCGCGACGGAGCTCGCACCGGCGCCACTGCAAAGGAGCAGGGCCGCCAGCGCGAGGTGGGCTTTCATGGTCAGTCCCGGAAGTTGGAGAAGGAAAGCGGCAGGTCCGCCATCTCCTTGCGCACGATCGCCATCGCGGCCTGCAGGTCGTCCCGCTTGGCGCCGGTGACGCGCACCGCGTCGCCCTGGATGGAGGCCTGCACCTTCAGCTTGCTCTCCTTGATGAGCTTCTGGATCTTCTTGGCCGCATCGCTCTCGATCCCGCTGCGCACCTTCACGACCTGCTTGACCTTGTCGCCGCCGACCTTCTGCACGTCGCCCGCGTCGAGGAAGCGCACGTCGACGCTGCGCTTGGCGAGCTTGCCCACCAGGATGTCCATCACCTGCTGCAGCTGGAAATCGGCGTCGCCGTAAAGCGTGATTTCCTTCTCCTTGACCTCGATGGCGGCCGAAGTGCCCTTGAAGTCGAAACGCGTGCCGATCTCCTTGGCGGCGTTCTCCACGGCGTTCTTCACTTCGACCATGTTGGGTTCGCAGACGGTATCAAATGACGGCATTGGCTGACTTCGGGGCTCACCGGCCCGCGCCTCCTTTGGGCCACAATTGTCCCATGATCGCTGAGCAGAACGTCTCGCTGGCGCCCCACAACACCTTCGGCATCGTCGCCAAGGCGCGCACGCTCGTGCGCGTCAAGGGCGAGGCCGACGTGACGGCCGTGCTGGCGGACCCGAAGCTGGGCCCCGAGCCGAAGTTCGTGCTCGGCGGCGGCAGCAACATCGTGCTGACGGGGGACGTGAACAAGGCCGTGGTGCTCAAGGTCGAGATCATGGGCAAGCGCGTCGTGTCCGACGACGCCAAGGCCGCCGTGGTCGAGGCCGGCGCCGGCGAGAACTGGCACGAGTTCGTCACATGGACGCTGGAGCAGGGCTTCGGTGGCGTGGAGAACCTCGCGCTGATCCCCGGCACGGTCGGTGCCTCGCCCGTGCAGAACATCGGCGCCTATGGGGTCGAGCTGCAGGACGTGTTCGACTCGCTGGACGCCATCGACCTGCAGACCGGCCGCGTGTTCACGCTGGATGCACGGCAGTGCGCGTTCGGCTACCGCGACTCCGTCTTCAAGCACGCGGCCGCCAAGGACAACGACTTCGGGCTCGCGGGCCGCGCGCTGATCCTGCGGGTGCGGCTGAAGCTGCCCAAGCCGTGGAAGCCGGTGCTGGGCTACCTCGACATCCAGCGCAAGATGACCGAGACCGGCATCGAGCACCCCACCGCGCGCCAGGTCTACGACTGGGTCGTCGCGATCCGCAGCGCCAAGCTGCCGGACCCGCGCGTGATCGGCAACGCGGGCAGCTTCTTCAAGAACCCCACCGTCACGCCGGAGCAGTGCCAGGACATCATCGCGCGCGACCCCGGCATCGTGCACTACCCCATGCCCGACGGCACCGTGAAGCTGGCCGCCGGCTGGCTGATCGACGCGTGCGGCTGGAAGGGCAAGTCGGTGGGCAAGGCCGGCGTGTACGAGAAACAGGCGCTGGTGCTGGTGAACCGCGGCGGCGCCACCGGCGGCGAGGTCGTCACGCTGGCGCGGGCGATCCAGACCAGCGTTTACGAGCGCTTCGGCATCCGGCTGGAACCGGAGCCGGTGGTCGTGTAATCTCGTCCCCGTGAACCGGGGACTGCGTTACGCACTGCGGCATGCCGGCTGGGTGAAGTGGCTCGTCGCGGCTGCGTGGGCGGTGCTGCTCTTCGGCGTCTGGGCCGGCAAGTGGCCTTTCCCCCGCAACCCCGTCTTCCTCGCCGTGCTCTCGCTCGTCGTGGTCGTCGCGGTCGCCTTGTGGGCCCGCTGGAAACGCGAGCGCCTGATCCGCGAAGCGCCGCTGCCGCAGTTCCTCAAGCGCAAGCTGCGCGACACCTACCCGCACCTGTCGCAGAAGGACGCCGACCTCGTCGAGCGCGGCCTGCGGCAGTTCTTCCTCGCCTGCAACCACGCGGGCGGCAAGTTCGTCGCCATGCCCTCGCGCGTGGTCGATGCGATGTGGCACGAGTTCATCCTGCACACGCAGGGCTACCGCAACTGGTGCCTGCTGGTGCTCGGGCGCTTCCTGCACCACACGCCGTCGGAGGCGCTGGGCAGCCAGGCCACGCACAACGACGGGTTGCGGCGGGCCTGGTACTGGTGCTGCAGGGACGAGGCGATCAACCCGCGCCTGCCCACCCGCTTGCCGCTGCTGTTCGCGCTCGACGGCAAGCTGGCCATCGAGAACGGCTTCAACTACGTGCCCGACTGCCGCGCCGTCGCGGCCGGCAATGCCATCGTCCATTGCGGCACGGACTTCGGCAGCGAAGGCGGCTTCAGCGGCGACGGCGATGGCTTCGGCGGCGAAGCGTCGTCTTCGTCATCGTCCGACGGTGGCGGCGATGGCGGCGGTGACGGCGGCGGATGCGGGGGCGGCTGCGGCGGCGGCGGCGGCGACTAGGCCAGCGCCGCCTCGATCTCCGCGAACGAGTTGGCGGCGGTCGGCAGCGTCAGCGGCATGCCCAGCTGCCGCGCGATCTGGGTGAGCGAGAAGAGCCCGCGCACCTCGCGCACGCCCTCGGCCGACACCTGCACGACGAGCGCGTGATGGCGCCGCGCCTGCTGCAGGCTGGCCACGACCTGGCCCACGCGCGCGCCGCGCACGGCCTGCATGTCGAAGGCATCGAGGCGATCGGCGGGCGTCATGATGTCCGCCACCGTCAGCTGGTTGTGCTTGACCCCCAGCTCGTGCGCGACGGCAATGGGCTTCTCGCCGAGGATGTCGTTGGTGGTGACGATGCCGGCCAGGCTGCCCTTGCCGTCCACGGCCAGCAGCATGCGCACGCCGCGCTGGATCATGAAGGCGTGGGCCGCATCCATGGTCTCCTGCGGCGACGTCACCGCGGCGGCCACGCGCTTGAGGTCCGTCATGACGAGCAGCGCCGCCGAGTCGAGCGTCACGTCGGGCTGGCCGCGCTCGGGGCTGCAGATCGGGATGGAGCCGATCGCGGGCAGGACGGGCAAAGTGCTGTAGGCCATGAGGTGCCTCCTTGCTGCTGTTGCGGCCATGATGCGCCTCGTGCACGGCCAACGCAAATCGGCTGACCGTGGCCTGACCTGCCCTTGCGTGGCCCGCGCACCACAGGCAAGCGAACTAGGGCGCAGGCCCTCCCTTTTCCGGAAATGCGGCAGAAACGGTGTGACGTCCGTCATAGGGCCCGTTGGTCGGGCGCTGCACAATGCTGCGTCGCTGCAAACAACAATGGCCGCTCTTGGGGAACCGACATGCGCCAACGCAATAGAAAGTCCACAACTCCAGCGCCGGCCTGCCCGCCCGCAGTCCTGGCGATGGCGCTGTGTGCCGCGTTCGGCGGGGCGCAGGCGCAGCCCGCCGGCCCGCAGGTGATCGCGGGGCAGGCCACGTTCAACAAGCAGGGCAACAACCTGCTCGTCACGACGCAGAACGCGGCCGGCGCCAACCACTCGGCCATCAACTGGCAAAGCTTCTCCATCCCTGCCGGGCAGGGCACGTACTTCCAGCAGCCCAACGCGGCGAGCACGTCGATCAACCGCGTGGTGGGCAACAACCCCTCGCAGATCTTCGGCACGCTGGGCTCCAACGGCCGGCTCGTGCTGGTCAACCCGACCGGCATCACGGTGGGTGCGGGCGCGGTGGTGGACACCGCCGGCTTCACGGCCTCGACGCTGCAGATGAGCGAGGCGGACGCGCGCAACGGGCGGCTGCGGTTTGCGAATGACGGCAACGCGGGTTCGGTGAACGTCAACGGCAACGTCGTCGCACGTGGCGGCGACGTCGTGCTGATCGCGCCGAACGTCGAGACCGGTGCGCAGGCGGTGGTGCAGTCGCAAGGCGGCGCGACGGTCCTCGCGGCCGGGCAGAAGGTGGAGATCACGGGCCGCGGGCTCGAAGGCATCGTGATGGAGGTGCAGGCGCCGGCGGACACCGCAGTGAACCTGGGCACGCTCAAGGGCGACGCGGTAGGCATCTTTGCCGGCACGCTCAGGCACAGCGGGCTGATCCAGGCGCAGACGGCCACGCTCGAGGGCGGCCGCGTCGTGCTGCGTGCGCAGAAGCAGGCCGTCGTGACGCCGGGGGCGGTGATCACGGCCGAAGGCGCGCAGGGGCGGCCGGGCGGCAGCATCACGATCCAGGCGGGCGAACTCGCGCAGGTGCAGGGCGTCGTCAGTGCGCAATCCGTCGCTTTGCCGGTGGATGCGCCGGCGGCTCCCGACGCGAAGGGTGGCCGCGTCGAGATCCTCGCGCGCAAGGTCGTGCTGGATACGGGCGCGAAGGTGGATGTCTCGGGCGATGCCGGCGGCGGCACGATCCTCGTCGGTGGCGACTACCAGGGCAAGAACCCCGATGTGCCGAACGCGCAGGTGACCGAAGTGGCGCCCGGCGTCGTACTCGGCGCCGATGCGCGCGCGTACGGCGACGGCGGCCGCGTGATTGTCTGGGCCGACGAGTCCACGAATTTCGACGGGCATCTCTCGGCACGTGGCGGCGAGCAGGGCGGCGACGGCGGCTTCGGCGAGACGTCGGGCAAGAACGTTCTCTACTTCCGCGGGACGGCGGACCTGTCGTCGCGGCGCGGTCGGCGCGGCACGCTGCTGCTGGACCCCACCACCATCCGCGTGGGGCTGGCGACCGCGACTGCACCGGCTATTCCCAACCTGAATGGCGATGCGACGACGGGCGACGACATCACCACTGCGACCGACCTGTCGTCCTCGGCGAACTTCGGTGCCGTCACAAGCACCATCACGTACACCGCGCTGAACACGGTGCTGACGAACGCCGACGTGACGCTCGCTGCGACCAGCGCCGTCAGCCTGCTGTCCACCGGCGGCGGCATCTCGTACTCCAACACGCCGGCGCGCACGCTCACGCTGAACGCGCCGAGCGTCGCCATCGCCAACACCATCCTCGGCGGCGGCGGCGGCCTCACGCTGAACATCCCGCAGGGCAGCGCGAGCTTCTCCAGCATCCTGAACAACGTGATGCTCGGCACCAACGTCACCCTGACCGGCAGCGGCACGGTGGCAGGTGGCCTGAAGTTCGCCAGCGGCGTGACCCTCACGCTCTCGGGCGGGCTCGTCACCGCGAGCTCCACCACGAACACCATCGGGCCCGCCAGCGGCACGGCAACGATCCAGCTCAATGGCGGGTCGCTGACCGTCGGCTCGGGCGCGGTCGTGCAACTGGCCAGCGGCATGACGGTTCGCGGCTCCGGCTCCATTGGCGGCACGAGCGGCACGTTGGTGAACAACGGCGTCATCGACGCGTCCACCGCCAGCACCCAGCTGAGCCTGAACACCGGCACGTTCATCAACAACGGCACCTGGGGCGCCAGCGCCGGCTCACTGGTCATGACCTCCGGCACGATGTCATGGAGCAACAACGGCACGTTCGTGCAGAGCGGTGGCACGGTCACGCTCAACGGCTCCATCACGAACACCACGCTGGGCAGCATCGCGCGCAGCGGGGGTTCGTTCACGCTGAGCAACCTGGGCACGGCCACGCTCGACATGCTCGGCGGCACCCTGGACCTGTCCAGCACCGGCCGCTTCGGCACGGGCGGCCTCACCAGTGCGAGCAGCGCCACGATCAAGAACGGCACGCTCACCAACGGCACCTTGAGCGGTACCGACATGCGCCTGGACGGCGTCACGATCAGCGGCAACGTCGCGTTCGGCACGGGCTCCTATGCCACCATTTCCAGCGGGATGGGGATGGCGTCGGGCGCAACGCTCACGATCAACAGCGGTGGCGGCCTGAACTTCCAGACGGCCGGCGGCGCGCAAACCATCTCCACCGCGGGCACGGCGACGATCCAGAGCAACGCGGGCTACCTCTACACGTACAACGGCGCCACGGCAACGATCGGCACCGGCGTCACTTTCCGGGGTTACGGCTCGATCTATGGGGCCACCGGCGGCGCCGTGGTCAACAGCGGCGTGGTCGACGCGAGCTCCAGCCTGCTGACGCTATCGATCCAGCCGAACACGTTCACGAACAACGGCACGATGGGTGCGAGCGGCGGCACGCTGACCATCGGCTCCGGCACCTTCACCAGCTGGAGCAATGCCGGCACGATCCTTCAGTCCGGCGGCAGGATCGACCTCAACGGCTCGATGACGAACGCCTCGCTCGGCTCGATCTCGCGGTCCGCCGGCACCATGAACCTGGGCGGCACGCTGGACATGGCGTTCGGCAACCTGGACATCGGCAACGGCGGGCGTTTCGGCACGGGCGGGCTGACCTCGGTGCAAAGCGGCGCGACGATCCGCAACGCGGCGATCAGCAGCACCGGCGGGGTGGCGCTGAACGGCTCGAACATGCAGCTGGACACCGTGGCGATCTCCGGCAGCGTGGCGTTTTCGGCGAACTCGTATGCGACGGTGACCGGCGGCATGGGCATGCTCACCGGCTCGACGCTGACGCTCAACAGCGGCAGCGGTCTGAACTTCCCCGGCGCCAGCGGTGCGCAGCAGATGGGCAGCCCCGGCCCCAGCACGCTCGTGATGGCGGGCGGCTACCTTTACACGTATGGCGGCGCGACGCTGACGCTGTTCGGCGGCATGACGACCAAGGGTTACGGTTCCCTGTACGGCGCCACCGGCGGCACGATCATCAACAACGGCGTGATCGACGCGAACTCCAGCCTGCTGGCGCTCACGATCGTGCCGAACACGTTCACCAACAACGGCACGATGGGGGCGAGCGGCGGCACGCTGTCCCTCGGCTCGGGCACCTTCACCAGCTGGAGCAACGCAGGCACGCTGGTGCAAAGCGCGGGCGCGGTGAACCTGAGCGGCTCGATGACGAACGGTTCGCTGGGCAGCATCTCCCGCACCGGCGGGCTGATGAACCTGTACGGCACGCTGGACATGGCGTTCGGCAACCTGGACATCGGCAACGGCGGGCGGTTCGGCACCGGCGGCCTCTCCACGGTGCAAAGCGGCGCGACGATCCGCAACGCGGCGATCAGCAGCACGGGCGGCGTGCCGCTCACGGGCTCGAACATGCAGCTGGACACCGTGGCGATCTCCGGCAGCGTGGCGCTGGCGGCGAACTCGTATGCGACGGTGACCGGCGGCATGGGCATGCTCACCGGCTCGACGCTGACGCTCAACAGCGGCAGCGGCCTGAACTTCCCGACCGGAAGCGGCGCCCAGATGATGGGCAGCCCGGGCCCCAGCTCGCTCGTGATGGCGGGGGGCTACCTGTACACCTATGGCGGCGCCACGCTGACGATGTACGGCGGCCTCACGACCCGGGGCTACGGTTCGCTGTACGGCGGCACGGGCGGCACGATCATCAACAACGGCGTGATCGACGCGAACACCGCGGGCACCACGTTCCTCATCTCGCCCAACACCTTCACCAACAACGGCACCATGGGCGCGAGCGGCGGCACGCTGGCCCTGGGCTCGGGCAGCTTCACCACCTGGACGAACGCCGGCACGCTGGTGCAAAGCGGCGGCGCGGTGAACCTCAACGGGACGATGACGACGACCTCGTTGGGCAGCATCTCCCGCACCGGCGGGCAGATGTACCTGTACGGCACGCTGGACCTCGCGGGCGGGTCGCTGGACATCGGCTCGTCCGGCCTGCTCGGCGCGGGCGGCCTCACGAGCTCCGGCAGCGGGCGCATCAAGAACGGCACGATCTCCAGCAGCGACGGCACGCCCCTCACGGGCTACACCACGCTGGAGGGCATCACGGTCAGCGGCTCCCTGGCGACCGCGCCGGGCTACTACTACGACGTGTATGGCGGCCTCACGCTCGCCAACGGCGCCACGCTCAACCTGACCAGCTCGTCGCTCTACTTCTACGGCACGTCGCAGTCGATCGGCGTGGCTGCCGGTGCGACGGCGGGCACCGCGACGCTGCAGACGGCCGGCGGCAGCCTGAACACCAACTGGAGCGGCACGGCCAGCACCTTCACGGTCGGCGGCGGCGTCACGTACCGGGGGTACGGCAGCTTCTACAACTACTACGTCACCAACGTCGTCAACAACGGCGTCATCGACGCGGACGTGGCGGGCAACACGCTGAACGTGTACTACGGCGCGTTCACGAACAACGGCACGATGAAGTCGTCGGGCGGCAACCTCTACCTGTCGCCCAACAGCCTCACGAATACTGCGACCGGCACGCTCGCCAACAACGGCGGCACGCTGACGATCGCCTCCGCGGGCACGGTCGTGAACTCGGGCGCCATCGCATTGAACGCCGGCACCACCAACCTGGGCGGCACGTTCACCACCTCGCTCTTCGGCACCGGCTACTCGCGCGCGGCGGGTACGACGGTCAACCTGACGGGCACGCTGGACCTCGCGGGCGGCTCGCTGGACATCGGCTCGGGCGGGCCGTTCAGCTCGGGCGGCCTGTCGAGTTCCGGCAGCGGCCGCATCAAGAACGGCACGATCTACAGCGGCGACGGCACGCCGCTCACCGGCTACGCCACGCTGGAGAGCGTCACCATCGGCGGCTCGCTGTCGACGACCGGGGGCTACTACTACGACATCTACGGCGGCCTCACGCTCGCCAACGGCGCAACCCTCAACCTGAACAGCTCCTCGCTGTATTTCAACGGCACCACGCAATCGATCGGCGTGGCGGGCGGCACGGGCACGGCCACGCTGCAGACGGCCGGCGGCAGCCTCAACACCAACTGGAGCGGCACGGCCAGCACCTTCACGGTCGGCGGCGGCGTCACGTACCGGGGGTACGGCAGCTTCTACAACTACTACGTCACCAACGTCGTCAACAACGGCACCATCGACGCGAACGTGGCGGGCAACACGTTCAACGTGTACTACGGCGCGTTCACCAACAACGGCACGATGAAGTCGTCGGGCGGCAACCTGTACCTGGCGCCGAACAGCTTCACGAATTCCTCGACCGGCACGCTCGCCAACAACGGCGGGACGCTGACCATCGCGTCCGCCGGCAGCGTGGTCAATTCGGGCGCGATCGCGCTCAACGCCGGCACGACGAACCTTGGCGGCACGTTCACGACCTCCCTGTTCGGCGCCGGCTACAGCCGCGCGGCCGGCAGTACCGTCAGCCTGACCGGCACGCTCGACCTTGCAGGCGGCTCCCTCGACATCGGCTCCGGGGGCCCGTTCAGCGTGGGCGGCCTCACGAGCTTCGGCAGCGGCCGCATCAAGAACGGCACGATCTACAGCGGCGACGGCACCCCGCTCACCGGCTACGGCACCTTCGATGCCGTCACCATCAGCGGCTCCCTCGCGACAGCCGGGGGCTATTACTACGACATCTACAACGGCCTGAACCTGGCCAACGGCGCGACGTTCAACCTCGGCAACTCGAGCCTGTACTTCTACAGCGCCACGCAGTCGATCGGCGTCGCGGGCGGCACGGGCACGGCCACGCTGCAGACGGCGGGCGGCAGCCTCAACACCAACTGGAGCGGCACGGCCAGCACGTTCACGCTGGGTGGCGGCGTCACCTACCGCGGCTACGGCAGCTTCTACAACTACTACGTCGCCAACGTCGTCAACAACGGCGTCATCGACGCGAACGTCGCGAACAACACGCTGAACGTGTACTACGGCGCGTTCACCAACAACGGCACGATGAAGTCGTCGGGCGGCAACCTCTACCTCGCGCCCAACAGCTTCGCGAATGCCTCGGCCGGGACACTGGCCAACGACGGCGGCACGCTGACGATCGCCTCCGCCGGCACGGTGGTGAACTCGGGTGCCATCGCATTGAACGCTGGCACGACGAACCTGGGCGGCACGTTCACCGCCTCGCTCTTCGGCGCCGGCTACAGCCGCGTCGCCGGCAGCACGGTCAACGTGGCGGGTACGCTGGACCTCGCAGGCGGCACGCTCGACATCGGCAGCACGGGCGCCCTGGGCCCCGGCGGGCTGAGCGGCCTGGCCAATGGCACGATCCGCAACGGCACGCTGACGTCGCCGTCGGGCCAGACGCTTTCGAACTCCAGCGGGACTTTCGACGGCGTCACCATCGGCACCAACCTCACGCTCTCCGGCTCCAGCTTCGGGTACGTGAAGAACGGTCTCGCACTGGCCAATGGCGTGACCTTCGATACCGGCAGCAATTCGCTCGAGTTCCTCGGGTCGACGTCGCAGGCGATCAGCACGCCCGGGACAGCCACCGTCCAGACCGGCGGCGGCTGGATGTACTTCAATTCGAGCGGCACACAGCAAACCCTCACCATCGGCCCGGGCGTGACGTGGAGCGGCAGCGGCGGCTTCTACGACTCGTACTACAGCACCGCCAACCACGGCTCGCTGGTGAACCTGGGCACCATGGCACCCGGCGGCGCCGGCGCGACGGCGCAGGTCAACGTGTACAGCTGGTTCGACACCTCGAACGGCACGCTCGTGCTCGAGCAGCGCACGTCTTCCAGCTACGACAAGGTCTGGGCCTATGGGCGGGTTACGCTGGGCGGCGGCACCGTCGTCAATGCGAGCGCGATCCCGCAGGCGACGTCGGGCTTTGCGGCCGGCACGAACTTCGATGTCGTGGAGAGCTCGATCGGCGACATCCAGGGCACTGCGCCCACGGTGACGGGCTACAACTCGTCCGTCGTATCTTCGGCGACGAGCCCGCCGGCGAAGTACCTGCGGCTGACGGCGCAAGCGCCCGCGCCGACGGCGGCTCCGGCTTCGACGCCGGCCCCGACGCCTGCGCCGACGCCGGCACCAACACCGCCGCCGACGCCCGCACCGACGCCTGCACCGACTCCGGCTCCCACGCCGGCACCGACTCCTGCACCGACACCGGCACCGACGCCTGCGCCCACGCCGGCTCCGACGCCTGCGCCGACTCCGGCCCCGACGCCGCCGCCCACGCCAGCTCCGACGCCTGCTCCAACACCTGCGCCGACACCTGCGCCGACACCTGCGCCGACACCTGCGCCGACGCCTGCCCCGACGCCTGCCCCGACGCCGGCTCCAACACCTGCGCCGACGCCAGCACCGACGCCAGCACCGACGCCTGCGCCGACACCAGCGCCAACGCCTGCACCAACACCAGCGCCAACGCCTGCACCGACGCCTGCGCCGACGCCTGCGCCGACACCAGCGCCAACGCCTGCACCGACGCCTGCGCCGACGCCTGCACCGACGCCAGCACCGACGCCAGCACCGACGCCAGCACCGACGCCAGCACCGACGCCTGCGCCAACACCGGCACCGACACCGTCGCCGCAAGCCAGCGCCACGGCCGCGCGGTTGCAGGAGGCGTTGCCGAACGTCGCACCGGCCATCGTCGAGCAGGTCGTCACCGAACAGCAGAACACGCTGACCACGTTCGTGTCGCTGCTGGTCAAGGAGGAAAAGGCCCAGGCCGAGACGAAGGACAAGGAAATCGAGAAGAAGGAGGAGCAGTCCGGCGACAAGAAGAAGGACGAGAAGAAGAACAAGGACCCGATCGTCACCGACACCTCCTGCAAGCCGTAAGGCAGGCAAACCGGGGCCGCGCAAGCGGCCCTTGTTTCGTCGGCCGGTTCGCAGAACAATCGCGCCGTGAGGCCGGGCGCGGCTGACGCCGTGCCGCGGCCAGGGGGTGCGTCATGCGTCACGGCAACCAGCGGCCTTCTTCGTCTCCCGCCTGCCCTCCCGCGGTGCTGGCCATGGCGCTGTGCGCCGCGTTCGGCGGGGCGCAGGCGCAGCCGGCCGGCCCGCAGGTGATCGCGGGGCAGGCCACCTTCAACAAGCAGGGCAACAACCTGCTCGTCACGACGCAGAACGCGGCCGGCGCCAACCACTCGGCCATCAACTGGCAAAGTTTCTCCATCCCTGCCGGGCAGGGCACGTACTTCCAGCAGCCCAACGCGGCGAGCACGTCGATCAACCGCGTGGTGGGCAACAACCCCTCGCAGATCTTCGGCACGCTGGGCTCCAACGGCCGGCTCGTGCTGGTCAACCCGACCGGCATCACGGTGGGCGCGGGCGCGGTGGTGGACACCGCCGGCTTCACGGCGTCGACGCTGCAAATGAGCGAAGCGGATGCGCGCAAAGGGCGGCTTCGGTTTGCGAATGACGGCGATGCGGGTGCGGTGAATGTCAACGGCAGCGTGGTTGCGCGTGGCGGCGACGTCGTGCTGATCGCGCCGAACGTCGAGACCGGTGCGCAGGCGGTGGTGCAGTCGCAAGGCGGCGCGACGGTCCTCGCGGCCGGGCAGAAGGTGGAGATCACGGGCCGCGGGCTCGAAGGCATCGTGATGGAGGTGCAGGCGCCGGCGGACACCGCGGTGAACCTGGGCACGCTCAAGGGCGATGCGGTGGGCATCTTTGCCGGCACGCTCAGGCACAGCGGCATGATCCAGGCGCAGACCGCCACGCTCGAAGGCGGCCGTGTCGTGCTGAAAGCAAACAATGCGCTGACGATCACCAGCGAAGCCGTCGTCGCGGCAGATGCGAGCGCATCAGGCAACGGCGGCACGATCATCGCGAAGTCAGGGGGCGAAGCGCGCATCCACGGCCAGCTCTCAGCGCGCGGCGGCGCGCACGGCGGCAATGGCGGCTTCATCGAAACTTCCGGGCTGTTCCTCGACATCGCAGGCATCCGCCTCGACGCGACGGCACCCGCGGGCCGCGGCGGGCAATGGCTGGTGGACCCGTACAACATCGAAGTCGTCGCGGGCACCACGCTCTCCAACAACGGAGGCGGGAGCACCTTCACGCCCAACGGCAGCAACTCCAAGGTCGGTGCGAGCCTGATCGCGTCGCAGCTGAATTCGGGCACCAACGTCATACTCGACACCACCGGCGCCGGCAGCGACGCGGGCGTGATCCTCATCAGCAGCGCCATCGCGAAGACCGCCGGGACCGACGCCACCCTGACGCTCAGCGCGCACAGCGACATCAACGTCAACGCCAACATCACGTCCACCGCGGGGCAGCTGAACGTCACGTTCACCAGCCCGAGCGGCGGCGGCGGCATCGTCAACCTCGGCAACGGGGTTTCGCTGAACGCCAACGGGGGAACGCTCAACGCCACGACGCGCACGGTCTCCATCGTGGGCGGCACGGCCACGGTGGACTCGACGTTCAATGTGGGGACGCTGAACCTCGGCACCGTCAGCGGAGCAGGGGGCACGCTCGCTGGCGCCGGTGGCGTCGTCGTGAGCAACGGCTTCAACGTTGCGGCATCGAGCGCGATCGCCGGCACGGGCCAGTTCACCACCAACGGCACGACGAGCATCAACACCGGCAGCACGGGCACGCTCGGCGTGACCGGCGGGCGCAGCTGGACCAACACGGGCACCCTGACGGTGGGCGCGAACGACCGCATCTCGTTCGGCGCCTTCACCGGCGGCACCAACACGCTCACCAACGCACCGAGCGGCACGATCAACCTTGCCAGCGGCAGCAGCACCGTGCTCGACTACTGGACCGGCACCGCGACCTTCGTGAACAACGGCACGATCAATGCCACGGTCACGGGCTCGCACACCGCGGCCCCGTCGCTGACCTTCAACAACAGCGGCACCGTCAACGTGCAGGCGGGCACGCTGGACCTGCGCGGCGACGGCACCGACTCGGGCCCGTACACCGTCAGCGCCGGCGCGACGCTGCGCTTCGGCGGCGCACGCAGCCTCGGCTCCGGCGTGTCCTTCGCCGGTGCCGGCACCACGCAAGTGGCCGGCAAGCTGACGCCCACCAGCGCGGTGACCCTCTCCGGCACGACGATCGACCTCGCCGGCGGCAGCCTCGTCGGCGGCGCCGGCCTCGCCATCGCCACGCCGTTGAACGTCACGGCCAGCAGCAGCATCGTGGGCCCGGGCACGGTGACGACGCGCGGCACGACCACGGTCAACACCGGGACCACCGGCACGCTCGGGATCACGGGCGGCGTCACGCTCGCCAACGAAGGCAACTTCACCGTCGGCGGGACCGACCGGCTTTCGTTCGGCGCCTTCTCCGGCGGCACCAACACCTTCAGCAACGCGGCCGGCGGCGTGCTCAACCTCGCCAGCGCCAGCAGCACCGTGCTCGATTACTGGACCGGCGTCGCGACGCTGAACAACTCGGGCACGATCAACGCCACCGTGACCGGCTCGCACACGAGCGCGCCGAGCCTGGCGTTCAACAACGACGGCGTAGTGAGCGTGCAGGCAGGCACTTTCGACCTGCGGGGCAGCGGCACCGACAAGGGCACGCTCGACATCGCCGCGGGCACGGTGCTGCGGCTGGCGGGCGACCGCAGCTTCGACACGGGTGTGTCGGTCGCGGGCGCCGGCACGCTGCAGGTCACGGGCCGCGTGACACCGGCGGTGGCGGTGACCGTCGGCGGCGCGGGCAGCCTCGACCTCGCGGGCGGCACGCTTGCCGGCGGCTCGGGGCTGACCGTGGCGCGCGCGATCAACGTGACGGCGAGCAGCAGCATTGCCGGGCCCGGCACCGTGACGACGCAGGGCGGCGTGACACTGGCTACGCCCGGCAACGGCACGCTCGGCGTCACCGGCGGCGTCACATGGGTGAACCAGGGCACGCTCGCCATCACCGGCAGCGACCGGCTCTCCTTCGGCGCGTTCTCGGGCGGAACCAACACGCTGACCAATGCCGCGACGGGCGTGATCAACCTCGGCAGCAGCGCGAGCACGGTGCTCGACTACTGGACCGGTACCGCATCGCTCGGCAACGGCGGCACCATCAATGCGACCGCGACGGGCACGCACCTGATGGCGAGCGGCATCACCTTCGACAACAGCGGCACGCTGAACGTGCAGGCCGGCCTGCTCGACCTGCGTTCGACGGGCGCGGACACGGGCACGGTGTCGGTCGGCAGTGGCGCGGTGCTGAGCATCGGCACGACGCGCAACGCCAATGCAGGCGCGGCGTTCGCAGGGGCGGGCACGCTGCAGGTCGGCAGCGGCGGCACGCTGTCCGTCAACAGCCCGCTCACGCTGGCCGCACCCTCGCTCGTGCTGTCGGGCGGCACGCTGGCCGGTGCCTCGGGGCTGACGGTAACCGCGCCGATGAACGTGACCTCCAGCAGCGCCATCGCGGGCACCGGGGTGCTGACGACGCAGGGCACCGTCACCATCAACACCGGCGCTTCGGGAACGCTCGGCGTCACGGGCGGCCGCAGCTGGGTGAACGAAGGCACCCTCACGCTCGCTGGCAGCGACCGCATCTCGATGGGCGCATTCACCGGCGGCACGAACACGCTGGCCAATGCGGCCACGGGCGTGATCAACCTGTCGTCGGCCACGGCCACACCCCTGGACTTCTGGACCGGCCTGGCCACCTTCACGAATTCCGGCACGCTCAACGCCACGGCCACCGGCACCCACACCATCGCCAGCGGCCTGACCTTCAACAACGGCGGCACGGTCAACGTGCAGGCCGGCACGCTGGACCTGGGCGCGGGTGGTGCCGATACCGGCACGTACGCCATCAGCGGCGGCACGGTGCTCAGCCTCGGGACCACGCGCAACCAGAACGCCGGGGCAGCCTTCACGGGAACGGGCACGCTGCGGGTCGCCGGCGGCGGCACGCTCGCGGTGAACAGCGCGATGACGCTCGCCACGCCGACGCTGCAGCTGGCGGGCGGCACGCTTGCCGGCAGCGCGGACCTGACGGTTGCGTCGCCGTTGAACGTGACGAGCAGCAGCACGATCCTCGGCACCGGCGTGCTCACGACACAGGGCACGACCAGCGTCAACACCGGCGCGGCGGGCACGCTCGGTGTGACGGGCGGGCGCACGTGGACCAACCAGGGCACGCTCACGCTCGGCGCGAACGACCGGCTCTCGATGGGTGCGTTCACCGGCGGCACCAACACCTTCACGAACGCGGCCACGGGCGTGCTGAACCTGTCGAGCGGCAGCGGCACGGCGATCGACTTCTGGACGGGCATCGCGACGGTCAGCAACGCGGGCACGATCAACGCGACGGCGGCAGGCAGCCACGCGATCGCGGGCGGGCTGGCCTTCAACAACAGCGGCGCCGTGAACGTGCAGGCCGGCACGCTCGACGTGGCCGGCGGTGGCAGCGATACGGGCACGTTCTCGGTGGCGGCCGCAACGATGCTGCGCTTCACCGGCGGCACGCGCACGCTCGGCGCGGGCACCAACATCACCGGCACGGGCACGCTGGGCGTGGCCGGCGCGACGCTGAACGTGGGCAACCTGCTGGACATCGCCGGTACCGGCGCGCAGGTGCTGCTGACTGCCGGCACGCTCAACGCGGCGGCGGCCGGCGGCCTGACCATCGCGTCGAGCCTCACGCTCGCGGGCGGCACGCTGGCGGGCGGCAACATCACCGCCACCGGCCCGGTGAACGTGACGAGCAGCAGCACGATCGCGGGCAGCGGCGTGTTCAACACGAAGAGCACGACGAGCATCAACACGGGCGCTTCGGGGACGCTGGGCGTCACCGGCGGGCGCACATGGCTGAACGAAGGCACGCTGACCATCGGCGCGAGCGACCGCATCTCGCTGGGCGCATTCACCGGCGGCTCCAATTCGCTGGCGAATGCCGCCGGCGGCGTGATCAACCTGTCGTCGGCAACGGGCACGCCCATCGATGTCTGGACCGGCACCGCCACCTTCACGAACGCGGGCACGCTGAACGCGACTGGGACAGGCACGCATTCGATCGCCAGCGGCATGACGTTCGACAACAGCGGCACGGTGAACGTGCAGGCCGGCACGCTGGACCTGCGCGCGAGCGGCGCCGACACGGGGACCTACGCGCTCACGGCCGGCACCGTGCTCAGCCTGGGCAGCAGCACGCGCAACCAGAACGCGGGCGCGGCCTTCACGGGCGCCGGGACGCTGCAGGTCCCGGGTGCGAGCACGCTCGCCGTGAACAGCGCAATGACGCTCGCCACGCCGACGTTGCAGCTCGCCGGCGGCACGCTTGCGGGCTCGGCCGACCTCACGCTTGCTTCGCCCCTGACGGTCACGAGCAGCAGCACGATCCTCGGCACCGGCGTGCTGCGCACGCAAGGCACGACGAGCGTCAACACGGGCATTACGGGCACGCTCGGCATCACCGGCGGCCGCAGCTGGATCAACGAGGGCACGCTCACCGTCGGCGGCAGCGACAGGCTGTCGATGGGCGCGTTCACCGGCGGCACCAGCAGCTTCACCAACGCGGCGACGGGTGTCCTCAACCTCGCGAGCGCCGCCAACCCCGTCATCGACTTCTGGACCGGCACGGCCACCGTCGCGAACGCGGGCACGATCAACGCCACCGCGGCAGGCATCCATGCCATCGCCGGCGGCCTCACGTTCAACAACACGGGGTCGGTGGCCGTGAGCGGCGGCACGCTCGCCATCGGCTCGGGCGGCACCGACAGCGGCACCTACGGCGTGGGCAGCGGCGCGACGCTGCGCTTCACCGGCGGCGCGCGCAACCTCGGCGCGGGCAGCGACATCACCGGCGCTGGCACGCTCGCCGTGTCTGGCGGCACGCTCAACGTCGGCGGCGGCCTGGGCATCGGATCGAGCGGGGCCGAAGTGCAGGTGCTCGGCGGCACGCTCGTCGCGGCCGGGTCGGGCGCGCTCACGATCGGCACCAACCTTTCGCTGGCCGGCGGTGGCACATTCGCGGGCGGCGACATCATCGCCACCGGGCCGTTCAGCGTGGGCGGCACCGGCACGATCCTCGGCGCCGGCACGTTCACGACGCGGGGGATCACCGCGATCAACACCGGCACGGCGGGAACCATCGGCATCACCGGCGGCCGCACGTGGGTGAACGAGGGAACACTGACGATCGCCGGGTCCGACCGGTTCTCGATGGGTGCGTTCACGGGCGGGACGAACACCTTCACCAACGCGGCCACCGGGGTGCTGAACCTGTCGACGTCGAGCACGGTCCCGTTCGACCACTGGACGGGCACGTCCACCTTCAACAACGCGGGTACCGTCAATGCGTCGGCCGCGGGCGCGCATGCCATTGCCTCCGGCATGACCTTCAACAACACCGGCACGATCAACGTGACCGCGGGCACGCTGTCGGTGACGCCGGGCAGTGCGTCGATCGCGGGTGCGCTGAAGGTCGGCGCCGGCGCCGTGTTCCAGGCGAGCGGCGGGCTCGACACCACCGCGGCCATCTCGGGCGACGGCACGATCAGCGTCGGCGCCGGCAGCACGCTCATCAACCGCGGCAGCATCTCGCCGGGCCCGGCGGCGGGCGTCGCCGGCACGCTGTCGATCGTCGGCAACCTGGACACTTCGTCCGGCACCGTGAAGCTCGAGATGGCGAACACGTCCTCGTACGACATCGTCTCGGCCAGCGGTTCGGTCACGCTGGGCAGCGGCACCGTGCTGATGCGCAGCGACATCGCCGGGGCGAACTACGTGGCCGGCGACAACTTCGACGTCATCCGGAGTTCGGCGGGCGTGGTCATTGGCCCGCTGCCGACAGTGACAGGCTTCACCGCGAGCACGACGCCGACGCCCGCGCCGGTTTCGTTGCGGCTGCAGGCGCAGTCGCCTGCGCCGATCGCTGCAAGCCCGCCGACGGGGACGCCTGCACCGACGCCTGCGCCAACGCCTGCGCCAACGCCTGCGCCAACGCCTGCGCCAACGCCTGCGCCAACGCCTGCGCCAACGCCTGCGCCAACGCCTGCACCGACGCCTGCACCGACGCCTGCGCCAACGCCTGCGCCAACGCCTGCGCCAACGCCAGCACCGACGCCTGCGCCAACGCCTGCGCCAACGCCTGCGCCAACGCCTGCGCCAACCCCCGCACCGACGCCTGCGCCAACGCCTGCGCCAACGCCCGCACCGACGCCCGCACCGACGCCTGCGCCAACGCCTGCGCCAACGCCCGCACCGACGCCTGCGCCAACGCCTGCGCCAACGCCTGCGCCAACGCCCGCACCGACGCCTGCGCCAACACCCGCGCCGACGCCCGCACCGACGCCCGCGCCCACGCCCGCACCGACGCCTGCGCCAACCCCCGCACCAACGCCTGCGCCAACGCCTGCGCCAACGCCCGCACCGACGCCTGCGCCGACGCCTGCGCCGACACCAGCGCCAACACCAGCACCGACACCAGCACCGACACCAGCGCCCACGCCCGCACCAACGTCATCGCCAATCGCGAGCGCCACCGCCGCTCGCCTCCAGGAAGCACTACCCAACGTCGCCCCTTCGATCGTCGAGCAGGTCGTCACCGAGCAGCAGAACACGCTCACCACGTTCGTGTCGCTGCTGGTCAAGGAAGAAAAGGCCCAGGCCGAGACGAAGGAGAAGGAAAAGGAGAAGAAGGACGAGCAGTCGGGCAGCGACAAGAAGGACACGAAGAAGAACAAGGACCCGATCGTCACCGACACGTCCTGCAAGCCCTGATGAAAAAAGGCCGCGAAGATCGCGGCCTTTTTGTTCGTCACTCCAGCGAAGGAAGCGGTGCGTCGCCGCCACCCTTCAACAAGCCGGCCCGCGAATACACGCCGAGCTTCTCGCGCGTGTCCGTGATGTCCAGGTTGCGCATCGTCAGCTGCCCGATGCGGTCCTTCGGCGTGAAGGGCGCGTTCTCCACCTTCTCCATCGACAGCCGCTCCGGCGCGTAGGTGAGGTTGGGCGACTCGGTGTTCAGCAGCGAGTAGTCGTTGCCGCGGCGCAGCTCCAGCGTCACCTCGCCCGTCACCGCGCGCGCCACCCAGCGCTGCGCCGTCTCGCGCAGCATGATGGCCTGCGGGTCGAACCAGCGGCCCTGGTAGAGCAGGCGGCCGAGCTTGCGGCCGTTGTCGCGGTACTGCTCGATCGTGTCCTCGTTGTGGATGCCGGTGACGAGGCGCTCGTAGGCAATGAACAGCAGCGCGAGCCCAGGCGCCTCGTAGATGCCGCGGCTCTTGGCCTCGATGATGCGGTTCTCGATCTGGTCGCTCATGCCCAGCCCGTGGCGGCCGCCGATGCGGTTGGCTTCGAGGATCAGCTCGACCGGGTCGTCGAAGGTCTTGCCGTTCAACGCGACGGGCTGGCCCTCTTCGAAACGCACGCGCACTTCCTCGGCCTTCACCGCGACGTCGTCGCGCCAGAAGGCCACGCCCATGATCGGGTTGACGATGCGCAGGCCGGCATTGAGGAACTCCAGGTCCTTCGCTTCGTGCGTCGCGCCCAGCATGTTGCTGTCGGTGCTGTACGCCTTCTCGGCGGACATCTTGTACGCGAAGCCACTGGCGGTCATGAACGCAGACATCTCCGCGCGGCCGCCCAGCTCGTCGATGAACTGCTGGTCCAGCCACGGCTTGTAGATCTTGAGCGACGGGTTGGTGAGCAGGCCGTAGCGGTAAAAGCGCTCGATGTCGTTGCCCTTGAAGGTGCTGCCGTCGCCCCAGATGTGGACGTCGTCCTCCTTCATCGCGGCCACGAGCATCGTGCCGGTCACCGCGCGGCCCAGCGGCGTGGTGTTGAAGTACGTCAGGCCTGCCGTCGAGATGTGGAAGGCGCCGGCCTGCAGGGCCGCGATGCCTTCGTGCGCCAGCTGCTTGCGGCAGTCCACGAGGCGTGCCTTCTCGGCGCCGTACTCCATCGCCTTCTTCGGGATGGCATCGTAGTCGCTCTCGTCGGGCTGGCCCAGGTTGGCGGTGTAGGCGTAGGGGATGGCGCCCTTCTTGCGCATCCAGTGCAGGGCGGCGGACGTGTCCAGGCCGCCGCTGAAGGCGATGCCGACTTTCTGGCCGGCGGGGAGGTTCTCGAGGATGGTGGTCATGCGCGCCTTAGGCGAAATGGCAGATGTAGTGGTAGGCCTCGGTGACCTTGATCTCGAAGCTGGAATTGGCGGGGATGCTGAACTTCTCGCCGGCGGCGGACTTCTTCCACTCGCTGGAGCCGGCCAGCTTGTACTCGCAGCTGCCGGCGACGCACTCCATCACCTCGGCCGCACCCGTGTTGAAGGTGAGGGTGGCGGGCAGCACCACGCCCACCGACTTCTTCGTGCCGTCGGCCAGCTGCAGGGTGTGGCTGACGCATTTGCCGTCGAAATACACATTGGCGCGGGTGGTGACGGCGGCGCCTTCGATTTTTTCGGTCATCATTCCCCGATTTTACGAATCCGGCGGGCTCGCCCCCGCGTACACGCTGCGATGGCCGCAAAAGACCTTCCCCAGGACACCCACCTTGCCGCGCTGCTCGGGCGCATCGGCGCCCGCCACGGCGAGCCGGCGCGCCAGCGCGACGCCGAGGTGGCGCTGCGCGAGCTGTACGACCTGAGCTCGTCCCGGCTCTTCGGCCTCGCCCTGCGCGTGGTCGGCAACCGCGAATGGGCCGAGGACGTGCTGCAGGAGGCGTACCTCACCGTCTGGCGCGCCGCCGGCGACTACCGCTCCAGCATCAGCCCGCCACTGGCCTGGATGGGCGTGATCGTGCGCAGCCGTGCGCTGGACTTCCTGCGCCGCCGCGCGAGCGAGCGCGCGGACACCACGCACGAGCTGGACGAGGCGATCAGCGAGACCGTGGCCGGCGATTCGCCCGATCCGCTGGACACCAGCCAGGCCAGCGAAACGGCATGGGCGCTGCATGAATGCCTGCGCAAGCTGGAGGCGCGGCAACGCGAGGTGCTGTCGCTGGCCTACCTGCGCGACCTGAGCCACAGCGAACTCGCCACGCAGCTGAAGCTGCCGCTGGGCACGGTCAAGACCTGGATCCGCCGCGGCCTGGACCAGCTGCGTGGCTGCATGGCGCGTTTCGCGTGAGAGGGGGCGAAAGATGGACCTGACTCGCCACCCCGACCTGCTGGACCGCATCGCGGCCGCCTATGCGCTCGGCACGCTGCGCGGCGGCGCGCGCCGCCGCTTCGAGGCCATGGGCCGCCAGAGCGCGACCGTGCGTGCGGCCGCGCTGCTGTGGCAGGAGCGCTTCGCGTCGCTCACAGAGCTGCAGCTGTCGCAAGCGCCCAGCCCGAACGTGTGGAAGCGCATCGAGAACCTGATCGAGCGGCCCGCTGCCCCGCCTGCAACGGCACGCTCGCCCTGGTGGGGCGGGCTGAACTTCTGGCGCGGCACCGGCGTGATCGGCAGCGCCATCGCGCTCGCGATCATGGTGGTCACGGTCAACATGAACCGCGAGCTCGCCGCCAAGGACCGCGAGCTGGCCGAACTGCAGCTGCGCGGCCGGCAGCTCGCGCAGCAGAACACGCAGCTCGCGGCGCAGCTGCAGGCGCAGCCGGAGATCCGCTACGTGGCCGTGCTCGCCGACGACAAGGCGGGCGCGTCGATGCTGGCGCTGTTCGACCCGAAGCACAACACGCTCACGCTCAAGCGCGTGGGCGACTACCGCGAGGCGGCCGACAAGTCGCTGCAACTCTGGGCTTTGCCACGGGATAGCGCGCCCCGTTCGATCGGCGTGCTGGGCGCCGAGCCTGTCGTCAAGCTGGCCGCCGTGGAGAACCAGCTGCAGACGTCCCCCGCGCTCGCGATCAGCCTGGAGCCCAAGGGCGGCGTCCCAAGCGAAACCGGCCCCACAGGGCCGGTGCTCTTCAAGGGCGCAGTGCTGCAGGCGCCGCTTTGATCAGCGCCAGTGGCGGTGGCCGTGGTAGCGGTGGCCGCCCCAGTAGCCGAAGTTGAGGGACACGCCCACGGGGTAGTAGTACGGGTACGGGCGGTAGTAGTAGGGCGCGGCGTAGACCACCGGCGCGACGGCGGGCAGCACAGTGACGGACTGGTCGATCACCGCCGGCGAAACATACGTTGTCGTCGCGCCACCCATGGACTGCGGCTGAGGACGCATTGGTTGCGCACCACCCGCACCACCCGCACCGACCGGGGTGACCTGCAGGTTCACGCTCGGGCCCGGGTCGTAGGGCATCTGCACCGTGTACTGCTTGCCGTTGTACTCGTACGTGACGTTGTAGCCGAGCGTGCGGTTCTCGTAGAAGGTCTGCGTGGTGCAGGCCTGCTGCACGGACGCGACGGGCGCGTTGCCACGGTTTTCCACGGAGTCGCCAACGGCGGCACCTGCAACGACACCGACGCCGGTGGCGGCCGCGCGGCCGAAACCGTGGCCGATGGTGTGGCCGAGCAGGCCGCCCACGATGGCGCCGACGACGGCGCCGCCACCGGACGACTGCGGCTGCTGCGTGACCACCTGCTGCTGGTTGCAGACCTGGCGGGGCACGGCCACCTGCTGGATGACGGGTGTGGAGGAGATGACGCGGCCGGTCTCCTGCGCGAGTGCGCCGGCGCCCACGAGGCCGAGTGCGAGGAACAACATGCACTTTTTCATGACTGGGCTCTCAAGTTTCGACTGGTGGTGAAATTTTAGGCAGCGCTTCCCTTCCCGAGCGGGAATAGTGGGTAAAGCTTGCGTAAAAACAGCTGGGCTAGCGCGAAAGGCCGCTCCACGCATCGGCGTCGAAACCGACCGTGGTCTGGCGCGCGTCCCATTGCACGACGGGCCGCTTGATCACGCTGGGCTGCTCCAGCATCAGCGCGCGGGCGCTCGCCGCGTCCTTCACGCGGGCCTGCATGGCGGGATCGAGCTTGCGCCACGTGGTGCCCTGGCGGTTCACGAGCTTCTCCCAGCCCACCTGCGAGATCCAGCGGTCCAGCGCGTCCTGCGGCACGCCCTGCTTCTTGAAGTCGTGGAAGGTGTAGTCGACACCTTCCTGCGCGAGCCAGGCGCGCGCCTTCTTCACGGTGTCGCAGTTCGTGATGCCAAAGAGCGTGATGGACATCCGTGAATCATACGGGTGGGACAATGCGGGCCATGGATTCGCTGCAAGACTGGCTGGCGCACTGCGAACGCCTGCACCCCAAGACCATCGAGCTGGGCCTGGACCGCGTGCGCGCGGTTGCAGGGCGCATGGGCCTGCGCTTCGATTGCCCGGTGATCACCGTCGCGGGCACGAACGGGAAGGGCTCGACCTGCGCCATGCTGGAGGCGATCGCGCTGCAGGCCGGCTGGCGGCCGGGCGTGTACACGTCGCCGCACCTCGTGCACTTCGAGGAGCGCTGCCGCGTCGGCGGCGAGATCGTGACCGAGGCGCAGCTCGTGCCGCAGTTCGCGCGCGTCGAGGCGGCGCGCGAGGGCGTGTCGCTCACGTATTTCGAGTTCACCACGCTGGCGATCCTGGGGCTGATGGCTGAATCGAAACTCGATGTCGCCATCCTCGAAGTGGGGCTGGGCGGCCGGCTCGACGCGGTCAACATCATCGACACCGACTGCGCGATCATCACCAGCATCGACCTGGACCACATGGAGTTCCTCGGGCCCGACCGCGAGAGCATCGGCCGCGAGAAGGCCGGCATCATGCGAGCGAACACGCCCGCCATCGTGAGCGACCCGGTCCCTCCGCGCAGCGTCGGCGACCATGCGGCCAACATCGGCGCCGACCTGTGGCTGATGGGCCGCGATTTCAACTTCTCCGGCGACAAGCAGCAGTGGAACTGGGCAGGCCGCGGGCGGCGCTACTCGGGCCTGGCGTATCCCGCGCTGCGCGGCGCGAACCAGTTGATCAACGCCTCGGGCGTGCTCGCGGCTTTCGAGGCGCTGCGCAGCAAGCTGCCGGTCACCGCCCAGGCCGTGCGCAACGGCCTCGCGATGGTGGAATTGCCCGGCCGCTTCCAGATCATCCCGGGCCAGCCCACGCTGGTGCTGGACGTCGCGCACAACCCGCATTCGGTGGCGGCACTCGCGGCCAACCTCGACGCGATGGGGTTCTACCCCACCACGCACGCGGTGTTCGGTGCGATGGCGGACAAGGACCTCGCGCCGATGTTCGCCAAGATCGGCCCGCTGGTGGACCGCTGGTACTTCACCGACCTGCCCACCGCGCGCGCCGCGAGTGCGCAGGACCTGCGCGCACGCTGGGAAGCTTCGAGCGGGCAGGCTAAGAAGCCCGTGCCGGTGAGCACCCATGCGAGCCCCGAGGACGCATTGCGCGCGGCGACGGCCGCCTGCGACCCCACTGATAGAATCGTGGTATTCGGATCGTTCTACACGGTCGGCGGCGTCTTGAAGGACGGCGTACCGCGCCTCCAAAGCAAGCATCTCGCAGCGTAACGACATGGCGTTGTTCAAGTTCCGCAAGGGTGGCGACGAGCCGCTGGCCGCCGCTCCCCCCGCCGAAAGCATCGAAGCCCTGCGCAGGCGCGCGCGCCATCGCTTGATCGGCGCCGCCGTGCTGGTGCTGGTGGGCATCATCGGCTTCCCGCTGGTGTTCGACACGCAGCCGCGGCCGATCCCCGTCGACATCCCCATCGAGATCCCCGACCGCGCGAAAGCCAAGCCGCTCGCGGTGCCGGCGCCCGCGCCCGCGCAAGCACCTGCCGCGGCGGCCGCGGGGCCCATCACATCGGCTTCGATGCCGGTGGCTGCCGCGGCACCCGCGCAAGCTGCGCCGGCACCGGCCGAGCCCAAAGCCGAAGCGCCCAAGGCCGTCGCGAAAGCGGAGCCGGCCAGGCCCGAACCCAAACCCGAAGCTCCCAAGCCCGTCGCCAAGGCCGAGCCCGCGAAGCCCGAGGCCGCCAAGCCGGCCGCGAAATCCGACGACGGCACGCGCGCGCAGGCGCTGCTCGAAGGCAAGCCGGTGCTCGTCTCGCCCGCCCCGGCCGCGGCCGAAGGCCGCTTCATCGTGCAGGTAGGCGCCTTTGCCGATGACGGCAAGGCGCGCGAGACGCGCCAGCGGGTGGAGCGCGCGGGCCTGAAGACCTACACGCACGTGGCCGAAACCAAGGACGGCAAGCGCACGCGGGTGCGCGTGGGCCCGTTCGCGACGCGCGCGGAGGCCGAGAAGGCCGCCGAGAAGATCAAGGGGCTGGATTTGCCGGCCGCCATCCTCACCTTGTAGATGGCGCCGCTCGACTGGATCGTCGTGGCCGTGCTGGTGGCCTCGCTGTTGCTGGGCGCCTGGCGCGGCCTGGTGTACGAGGTGCTGTCGGTGCTCAGCTGGTTGGCCGCTTTCATCGCGGCGCAGTGGCTGGCGGCGTGGATGGGTGGCCTGCTGCCGCTGGGCGATGCGGGGCGCGCGGTGCGTTACGCGGTGGGTTTCGTGCTGGTGTTCATCGCGGCGCTGTTCGCCGGTGGGCTGCTCGCGTGGCTCATCAAGAAGATGGTGGAGGCCATTGGCCTCAGGCCCGTGGACCGCACGCTGGGCGCCGCTTTCGGCGTCGTGCGGGGGATCGTGCTGGTGCTCGCGTTGGCGGTGGTGGTGAACTTGACGCCGCTGAAGGGCTCCGACTGGTGGAACGAATCGAAGGCGGCCGGGGTGTCCACGGCCGCGCTGCGGGGCCTGAAGCCCGTGCTGCCGGAAACCTTCGGCAGCTATTTGCCTTCTTGAAGGAAAGCTTATGTGTGGAATCGTCGGCGTCGTCAGCAATGCGCCCGTCAACCAGCTGATCTACGACGCGCTGCTGCTGCTGCAGCACCGCGGCCAGGACGCCGCCGGCATCGTCACGCAGCAGGGCCGCAAGGTCTACATGCACAAGGCCAAGGGCATGGTGAAGGACGTGTTCCGCACGCGCAACATGCGCGCGCTGCCTGGCAACGCGGGGCTGGGCCAGGTGCGCTACCCCACGGCCGGCAATGCCGACAGCGAAGAGGAGGCGCAGCCCTTCTACGTGAACGCGCCGTTCGGCATCACGCTCGCGCACAACGGCAACCTCACCAACGCGCAGGCGCTGAAGGCGGAGCTGTTCTCCACGGACCATCGGCACATCAACACGGAGAGCGACACCGAAGTGCTGCTCAACGTGCTGGCGCACGAGCTGGAGCGCGCCACGCGCGGCCTGCCGCTGAAACCCGAGGACGTGTTCACGGCCGTGTCGAACGTGCACCGCCGCGTGCGCGGCTCGTACGCAGTCGTGTGCCTGATCGCGGGCCACGGCATGCTGGCTTTCCGCGACCCGTACGGCATCCGCCCCCTGTGCGTGGGCCGCAGCGCCGACGGCACGGTGATGGTGGCGAGCGAGTCCGTCACGCTGGAAGGCACCGGCCACAAGTTCGACCGCAACATCCTTCCGGGCGAAGCGATCTTCGTCGACCTCGAAGGCAACCTGCACGCCAGGCAATGCGCGGAGAACCCGAAGCTCAACCCGTGCATCTTCGAGTTCGTGTACCTCGCGCGGCCCGACTCCGTGCTCGACGGCATCTCCGTCTACCAGGCGCGCCTGAACCTCGGCGAGACGCTGGCCAAGCGCGTGATCTCCACGCTTCCGCCCAGCGAGATCGACGTGGTGATCCCCATCCCCGAGTCGAGCCGCCCGAGCGCGATGCAGCTCGCGCAGCTGCTGGGCATCCCTTATCGCGAAGGCTTCGTCAAGAACCGCTATGTGGGCCGCACCTTCATCATGCCGGGGCAGGCGGTGCGCAAGAAGTCGGTGCGCCAGAAGCTGAACGTGATCGCCAGCGAGTTCAAGGGCCGCAACGTGCTGCTCGTCGATGACTCCATCGTGCGCGGGACCACGAGCCGCGAGATCGTGCAGATGGCCCGGGAGGCCGGTGCGCGCAAGGTCTACATGGCCAGCGCCGCGCCGCCGGTGCGCTTCCCCAACGTCTACGGCATCGACATGCCCACCCCGCAGGAACTGGTGGCGCACGGCCGCACGGTGGACGAAGTGAAGGCGCTGATCGGCTGCGACGAGCTGATCTACCAGGACGTCGACGGCATGAAGAAGGCCATCGGTTCGCTCAACGCCAAGCTCGACGGCTTCGACGCGTCGTGTTTCGACGGCGTGTACGTCACCGGTGACATCAACCCCGAGGACATCGCCCGCATCAACGAGGCGCGCATCGGCCAGGAAGACCCGCTGGAGGAGAACAGCCGCTCGCGGCTGACGATCCCGAACGCGCAGGAGGCGTGATCAGGCGGGGACGCGAACGTCTGGGCGCAGCCCGAGCTTGCGAGCCCGGCGTGCGAACTTGCGGTCGTCGAAGCTGAACATCGCTTCACAGTGATCGCAGGCCCTCAGGTGCAGGGCATCCGAGAAGTCGAGACCATCGAGATGGTCCTGGACAGCAGCCATCACGCGCGGTGTCAACTCGAGTGTGACGTGGGGCAGCCCCGCCAGATGGCGGACGATTTTCGCGAAGCCCGCCGGGGGGAGCTTGTAGTAGGAGCGCGCCAGCCACTCGAACTCCGCGATGACGGTGAGTGGAACGAACAAGGCGACCCCCGCCGCGACCAAGTCCTTGGCGAGCGCGTTCTGGACGATCGCCTCGTCATCCTCGGGGTCCTCGATGTAGAACCGCGCCAGCACGTTGGTGTCGAGAGCGATCACTTGCTGCGGGCCTTTGCCATTTCGACCGCGACGTCGAAGTCCGCGAGCCTGCGCTTGCCACCGCTCGGCTTTGCCCTGAACATGAGGAAGCCTGAATCGATGTCGCTCTGCGCGACGTTGTGGCGCACGTTCACTCGAATGGTGGTGCCCTCCAGCTCGAATTCGAGTTCGGTACCGGGTTTGATGCCAAGGTTGCGCCGTATGCTTGCCGGAATGACGACCTGGCCCTTGTCGGAAACGGTCACAGTGGTCATGATTCTTACGTGGTAAGACGAAGTCCCAGTGTAGCGGTAAAATCGCCTGGATGAAAGTCCGCACCCGTTTCGCCCCGTCCCCTACCGGCTTCATCCACCTCGGCAACATCCGCTCCGCGCTCTACCCCTGGGCCTTCGCGCGCTCGCAGGGTGGCGACTTCATCCTGCGCATCGAGGACACCGACCTCGAGCGCTCGTCGCAGGCGGCGGTGGACGTCATCCTCGAAGGCATGGCGTGGCTCGGGCTCGACCACGACGAGGGGCCGTTCTACCAGATGCAGCGGATGGACCGCTACCGCGAAGTCCTCGCGCAGATGAAGGAGCAGGGGCTCGTGTACCCCTGCTACATGAGCGTCGAGGAGCTGGACAAGCTGCGTGAGCGGCAAATGGCCAACAAGGAAAAGCCGCGCTACGACGGCACCTGGCGGCCCGAGCCCGGCAAGACGCTGCCGCAGGTGCCCGAGGGCGTGCAGCCCGTGCTGCGCTTTCGCAACCCCATCGGCGGCAGCGTGGTGTGGGACGACAAGGTCAAGGGCCGCATCGAGATCAGCAACGACGAGCTCGACGACCTCGTGATCGCGCGGCCCGACGGCACGCCGACGTACAACTTCTGCGTGGTGGTGGACGACATCGACATGCAGATCACGCACGTGATCCGCGGCGACGACCACGTGAACAACACGCCGCGGCAGATCAACATCTTCCGCGCTCTCGGCAAGGAGCCGCCGGTTTATGCGCACCTGCCCACCGTGCTCAACGAGCAGGGCGAGAAGATGAGCAAGCGCAATGGCGCCAAGCCCGTCACGCAGTACCGCGAAGAGGGCTACCTGCCCGACGCCATGGTGAACTACCTCGCGCGCCTGGGCTGGAGCCACGGCGACGACGAGATCTTCTCGCGCGAGCAGTTCCTTCAGTGGTTCGACCTCGACCACCTGGGCCGCAGCGCCGCGCAGTTCGACGAGGCCAAGCTGCGCTGGGTGAACGCGCAGCACATGAAGGCCATGCCCGACGATGCGCTGGCGGTGCTCGTCGAAGCGCAGCTGAAGAAGCGCGGCGTCACGCCCGATGTGCGCCTGCCGGCGATCTGCGCGCTGTTCAAGGACCGCTGCGACACGACCGTGATGCTCGCCGACTGGGCGGCCCGCTTCTACACGCCCGTGGAGCGCAACGCCGAAGAAGCCGCGAAGCACCTCACCGATGCCGTCAAGCCTGCGGTGTCGATGCTCGCAAAGATGCTCGAAGGCGGGCCGTGGACGAAGGAAGCGATCGCCGAGTCCGTGAAGGAGACGCTGCGGGCCACCGGCCTGAAGATGCCGCAGCTGGCGATGCCGGTGCGGGTGCTCGTGATGGGCACGGCGCAGACCCCGTCGCTCGATGCGGTGCTGGCGCTGTGTACGCGCGAGCAGGTGCTGCAGCGGCTGCGCGCGTTCTGAACCAGGCCGCGGTCAGTAGACAACCCGCCTGACGCAGGCCGTAAACACGTCGTTCAGGTTGGCGCGATCGGGATCGAGGCCTAGCAAGCCTGCCGCCCGGACACCGATCGCCAGTGCAGTCTTTTCTCGCCCCGATTGAAGCAGGCGCTCGATCAGCAAGCCCGTGTTCCAGGACGTGAGGACGCTGCGCCGCGAGTTCCCGAGCCGGTTGTCGACCAGGTCGAGCAGCTCCGGGTCGCCGAGGGCCAGGTGGAAGTTGAAGAAACCGTGGAAGCCGAAGGTCGTGTCCGCGTACAGGTGCGGTTCGGTCCGGCGCGCGCGTGCGGAATTCTGGTTTTCCACCGAGAAGTGCCGGGCGAGTTCGACCGGCGCGTACCGGATGCTTTCTTCGCGTTCGAGGTGGTCGGCTGCCACGCAGCAGATGGCGTAGTCCTCGGGCAGGTCGGTGTCCTCGGTGACCATGCGCTCGATGGCGTTCACCAGCTTGGCCGAGCGCAGGCTGAACCCACCGTTGCCCACCCGGCGCTGCCCATCGGCCCGGTCTTCCCGCGCAAAGATGGCACCAATGTAGTCGCAGTCCATGAATTCGGCCCGCCACGCGGCGGGGTCGATGACGAACCCGTCCCACTGGAACACGAGCACGAACGGCGTGGCGAAGTGGCGGCCCAGCGAGCGAAGGATGTAATTGGAATACGCACCGCGCCCGCGCAGTGGCTGGATGAAGTCGACTCGCAGCCCTTCGACAGGCGTCGCTTCGAGGTAAGGCCGGATCGCCTCGTCCGTGACGAGCACCACCTGCGCGAACCCCAGCCTCGCCATGCGCGAGCAGGCATCCAGCGCCAGCTCGTGGTTGAGTGTGTCGACGCAGACCGCGGTGATCGACCGGAAATCGCCCATGCGCGGAACTTAGGCAGCGCCACGTGACACGGCAACTGACCGAACGTCTCGCGCAGCCCGGCGGCACCGCAAAAAATGACGCTATAATGCGAGGCTCGACACCCAACGGGGGTATAGCTCAGCTGGGAGAGCGCTTGCATGGCATGCAAGAGGTCAGCGGTTCGATCCCGCTTACCTCCACCAAAGTGTCGAAGATAATCAGTCCAGGTTTTGACCCTATCGTCTAGAGGCCTAGGACATCACCCTTTCACGGTGAGTACCGGGGTTCGAATCCCCGTAGGGTCGCCAAGTTTTGCTGCACTTGGCTCGCGAGAGCGAAACGCAGCACCGACGCGGAGTGGTAGTTCAGTCGGTTAGAATACCGGCCTGTCACGCCGGGGGTCGCGGGTTCGAGTCCCGTCCACTCCGCCAGAGGTTCCAGCAAGAACGCCACGCCCCAAAGCGTGGCGTTTTTCATTGGCGCGGCCGAACTCCGGCCCCGCGCGCGGGCTCCAACTGCCATGCCGAAGTTCCTCCTGCCTTCCGCGGCCGCGCTGCTGCTTGCCGGCTGTGCCATCGGTTTCGGTTTTGGCGACGTGCCGCCCGGCACGCCGCGCGACCAGGTGCTCGCGCGCATGGGCGCGCCCAGCCGCGTCGTGCGCCTGCCCAATGGTGGCGAGCGCCTGCAGTACACGCTGCAGCCCGCGGGCCAGTACGCTTGGATGGTCGACCTCGACGCGTCCGGCAAGGTCGTCGCCGCGCGGCAGGTGCTCACCGAGCGCGACTTCCACCGCATCGTGCCCGGCGAGTGGACACGTGCCGACATCGAACGCGAGTTCGGCCCGCCCGCGCGGGTCGAGGGCGTGGGCAGCTGGAACGGCCCGATCTGGACCTACCGCTGGCGCGACATGGGCGGCGCGGACATGTTCTATTCGGTGTACTTCGACGCGCAAGGCATCGTGCGCCGCGCGCACCCGAGCATGGAAGTGCGCGACCGGTTCTTCGACCGCTCCTAATTCAGCGCCAGCATTTCCTGCAGCCGCTTCAGCGCCGTCGACGCGGTGCCGTTCCACACGAGGTGCGTGTGGTTCTTCCGCACCTTCGCCGGCACTTCGTGCTGCTGCACTTCATGCGCCGCGCGCAAGGCGAACAGCAATGACCGCGGCACCAGCGCGAAGCCGGTGCCGGCCGCCACGCACGCGATCATGGCCTGGTAGGAGCCGAACTCCAGCGTGCGCGCGGGCATCACGGCCGACGCACCCAGCCAGTCCTGCAGGCGGCGGCGGTACGAGCAGCCGTCCGCAAAAGCGATGAGCGTCATGCCTTCGAGGTCGGCCGCGCGCTTGACCTCGGGCACGCCCTTGGCGGTGACGAGCACGAGCTCCTCCTCGAACACCTTCATCGCCTGCAGCCCAGGCGCCGTGAACGGCTCCGAAACGAACGCCGCCTCGATCTCGTAATTGGCGACGCGCTGCACGAGCGCGCCCGTGGTGCCCGTCACCAGTTCCACCACCACGCCGGGGTACTGCTTGTGGAAGCGCGAGAGGATCGGCGGCAACCGGCTGCCCGCGGTGCTTTCCAGCGAGCCGACGCGGAACACGCCGGTTGCGACACCATTGCGCAGTTCGGCCTCCGCCTCGTCGGCGAGGCGGAAGAGGCGCTGCGCATACGACAGCAGCAACTCGCCTTCGGCCGACAGCACCAGCCCGCGCCCCTGCTTGCGAAAGAGGGCCGTGCCCAGCCGCTGCTCCAGCTGCTTGATGCGCGTCGTGACGTTGGACTGCACGCGGTGCAGTTTCTCGGACGCGCGGATGATCCCGCCTTCCTCCACCACGGTGCGGAAGATCTCCAGCGACTCCAGGTCGATCGTTCTCATGCGAAGAACCTTTTGGGCGAAACGTTCGGCAGCGCCATTTTGCGCCCGTTCCGGCGCGCCGGAACGCGGCATGTGGGGATTCCGGGAATCCGGCCGCCCCGAGGGCGTTGCGCCACGGCTTCCCTCTGCAAGCGGATACGTGGAACCACGCACGTGCGCTGGCATGCGCGTTGCAGACATTGGCCGCGCAACCCATCGCAAGGAGACAACCATGTTGCGCAGACACTTCCTCGCCGCTTCGGCCGGCACCTTCGCATCCACGCTCGCGCTGCCCGCCTTCGCGGCCTTCCCGGACCGCCCGATCAAGCTCGTCGTGCCCTTCGCCCCGGGCGGCACCACGGACATCATCGCGCGCGTGGTCGCGGACCCGCTCTCCCGCGCGCTCGGCCAGCCGGTCGTCGTGGACAACCGCGGCGGCGCCGGCGGCGTGATCGGCGCGATGGAAACGGTGCGCTCCACGCCCGACGGCTACTCGCTCGGCCTGGCCACCGTGTCCACCACGGCCGCCGTGCCCGCCATCAACCCGAAGGCCGGCTACGACCCCTCGAAGGACTTCACGCCGATCATCAACATCGCCGCGACCCCGAACGTCGTGGCCGTGCACCCCAGCTTCCCGGCGCGCACTTACGCCGAGTTCGTCAACGAGCTGAAGAAGCGCCCCGGCAAGTACTCGCACGCGTCGTCCGGCACCGGCACCATCCTCCATCTGCAGATGGAGCTGTACAAGGGCCTGAGCCAGACCTTCGTCACGCACATCCCCTACCGCGGCTCGGGCCCCGCGCTGAACGACGCCGTGGCGGGCCAGGTGCCCATCATCTTCGACAACCTGCCATCCGCGCTGCCCTTCATCAAGGAGAACAAGCTCGTGCCGATCGTGGTCGCCGCGCCGCAGCGCGTCGCCGTGCTGCCCAACGTGCCGACCTTCCAGGAGGTGGGCCTGGACGCCGTCAACCGCATGGCCTATTACGGCATCGTCGGCCCGCGCAACCTGCCCAGGGACGTCGTCGAGAAGGTCCACGCGGGCGTCATGAAGGCGCTGGGCGACCCGGCGGTGCGCAAGCGCATCGAGGACACGGGCTCGCTCGTCATCGCCAACAGCTCGCAGCAGTTCGGCGACCAGATCCGCGCCGAGTACGAGGTCTACCGCAAGGTCGTGAAGGAGCGCGGCCTCAAGCTGGATTAATACGTACGACAGATGCGCCGGCGCATGCCATATTGATCCGATGGCTGCATCCGCGCTCACTCGCAGGGCGCTGCCGTACCTGGTGGCGGCGGCGCTCTGCCTGCTTTGCGGCTGGGCGGCTTTCCAGGCCGCGCTGGCCGCGCAGCTCAATGCGGAGAAGGCCGCGTCCGCGCGCCGCCTCGAATTCTTCACCCTCAGCCTCGAGAACACCCTCAGCCGCCACGAGGCGCTGCCCGGGCTGATGGTGCTGGAACGCAAGCTGGGCGCGGCGCTGGACCGCGAGAGCGGCGCGCGCGCGGCCGCCAACCACTACCTCGAAGCCGTGGCGCAAGCCGCGCGGCTGTCCGCGGCCTACCTGATGGACGCCGAGGGCGAGACGCTCGCGGCGAGCAACTGGAACCAGCAGGTCAACTTCGTGGGCCGCAACTACGCGTTCCGGCCTTACGTGCGCGAGGCACTGGCCGGCAGCTTCGGCCGGTTCTACGGCATCGGCGCAACCACCGGCGAGGCCGGTTACTTCCTCGCGTCGAAGCTGCGCTCGCCGGGCGGCGCGCAAGGCGTGATCGCGATCAAGGTGGGCTTGCAGCCGTTCGAGGACGCGCTGCGCCAGAGCGGCGAGGCGGTGCTCCTCGTCGACCGGGCGGGCGTGGTGATCCTCAGCTCGGTACCGGAATGGAAGTACTCGGCGCTGCAGCCGCTGGACGCGGCCGCGCGCGCGCGCCTCGCCGATGCGCGCCAGTACGGCGGCCAGCCGCTGCCGGCCATCACACCCGGCGGCATCGCACCGGCGCAGCGCGAAGCCCGCGTCGCGCGCGGTGGTGTGGACGCCGATTACGCCATCGTGCGCCAGGGCGTCGGCGTGCTCGGCTGGCAGATGCTGGTGCTGGTGGACCAGCGTGCCGCGCGCGCATCGGCCGCCGTGGCCGCTGTCGCCGGCGCCGCGCTTGCGGCGATCGTCGTCGGTCTCTGGTTCCACCTGCGGCTGGCCCGCGCGGAGCGCGAGAAGACCCGCCGCGCCGAGCGCGAGTTGCGCGAGGTGAGCGAGGAGCTCGATCGCAAGTCGGCCCAGCTGCAGCGCACCGAGGCGATCCTTCGCACCGCGAACGACGCCGCCGTGCAGGCGGGCAAGCTCACGATGCTGGGCCAGATGTCCGCCGGCATGACGCACGAGCTGAACCAGCCGCTCGCTGCCTTGCACACGCTCTCGGACAACGCGGTGCAGCTCATCGAGCACGGCCGCGTCGCCGAGGCGCGCGAGAACCTCACGCTCATCGCGCAGCTCGTGGCGCGCATGGGCCGCATCGTCACGCAGCTGAAGGTGTTCGCGCGCAAGGAGCCGGGCACCATGGGCGACGTCGACGTACTGCGCGCGGTCGACAACGCGCTGCTGATCCTCGAGCCCGCGCGGCGCGAGGCGGGGGCGAGCATCGACACGTCCGGTGTGCAGGCGCGGCTGCACGTGCGGGCCGACGCCGTGCGGCTGGAGCAAGTCATCGTCAACCTGCTGCGCAACGGCCTCGACGCGGCGGGCCACGGCGGCGCACTGCGCGTGTGGACCCGCTGCGAAGGCGGTGCGGTCACCGTGTTCGTCCACGACAACGGGCCGGGGCTCGCGCAGGAGGCGCTGGGGCGTTTGTTCGAGCCCTTCCACACCACCAAGCCGGTGGGGCAGGGGTTGGGCCTGGGGCTCGCGCTGTCGCTCACCATCGTCGAGAGCTTCGGCGGCCGGCTCGAAGGCCGCAATGCCGCGGATGGCGGCGCGGAATTCTCGGTGCGCCTGGAGGCGGCATGACCATGAACGAGCCGCGGCGCGCGCGCGTGTTCCTCGTCGAGGACGACCCCATCGTGCGCCGCGGCAGCGAGCAGGCGCTCGCGCTCGCGCAGATCGACGTGCTGGCTTTCGGCGACGCCGAGTCGGCGCTGGCCGCGCTCGCGCAGGAGCAGCCGTGGGCGGTGGTCACCGACGTGAAGCTGCCGCGCATGGGCGGGCTCGAATTGCTGGCGGAGCTGCGCAAGCGCGACCGCGAACTGCCCGTCATCCTGGCCACCGGCCATGGCGACGTGACGATGGCGGTGGAGGCGATGCGCGAAGGCGCGTACGACTTCATCGAGAAGCCGTTCTCGTCGGAACGCCTCGTCGACACCGTGCGGCGCGCCACCGAACGCCGCGCGCTCGTGGTGGAGAACCGGCACCTGCGCGAACAGTTGCGCGGCGCCGGTGACATGCCGCTGATCGGCCAGTCGCCGCCGATGCAGGAATTGCGGCGGCAGGTTGCCGCGCTCGCACCGGCCGCGGTGGACGTGCTGCTGCGCGGCGAAACCGGCTCGGGCAAGGAGGTCGTGGCGCGCGCGTTGCACGCGATGAGCGGGCGCGCCGGGCCGTTCGTGGCGGTCAACTGCGGTGCGCTGCCGGAGAACATCGTGGAGAGCGAGCTGTTCGGCCACGAGGCGGGCGCGTTCACCGGCGCGACGAAGCGGCGCGTCGGCCGCGTCGAGTACGCGCACCACGGCACGCTGTTCCTCGACGAGATCGAATCGATGCCACTGGCCACGCAGGTCAAGCTGCTTCGTGTGCTGCAGGACCGCCGCGTCGAGCGCCTGGGCGGCAACCAGCAGGTGGCGGTGGACTGCAGGGTGGTCGCCGCGGCAAAGGATGACCTGAAAGAGCTCGCGGCGCAAGGCCGCTTCCGGCCCGACCTCTACTATCGATTGAATGTGGTGTCGCTCGCGATACCGCCGCTGCGCGAACGCCCCGGCGACGTGCCGCTGTTGATGGCGCATTTCGTTCGCGAAGCCGCGCAGCGCTTCGGCAAGCCGCCGGTGGAATGGAGCGACCGCGACATGCTGCGCTGGCAACAGTACGGCTGGCCGGGCAACGTGCGCGAGCTTCGCAACGTGGCCGAGCGGGTGGCGCTCGGCCTGCCCGATGGGCTGGAGCCGGTGGCGGCCGATCCGGGCTCGACCTTGCCGCAAAGGCTCGAGGCGGTGGAGCGCAGCCTCATCCGCGACGCGATGGCTGTCGCGCACGACAACGTGGCGCGTGCCGCCGAGCTGCTCGGGATCCCGAAGAAGACGCTCTACGACAAGCTCGGCCGCCTCAAGTGAGCCCGACAGCGGCTCGCGGCGGATTCGCACCCGCGGGAACGGGGGCCCGGCTAACATGGCCTGATGGCCAGGGAGCAGGTACCGGGCACCACCGACAAAAGACAGCAGCAGGATGATGCCGCCGCGCGGCCGGGTTGCGTGCGCGTGCGCGGCGCGCGCGAGCACAACCTGAAGGAAGTGGACGTCGACGTGCCGCGCGACGCGCTGGTCGTGTTCAGCGGCGTGTCGGGCTCGGGCAAGTCGTCGCTCGCCTTCGGCACGATCTTCGCGGAGGCGCAGCGGCGCTACCTCGAATCGGTGTCGCCGTACGCGCGCCGCCTGATCGACCAGGCGGGCGTGCCCGATGTCGATTCGATCGAGGGCCTGCCGCCCGCCGTCGCGTTGCAGCAGCAGCGCGGCACGCCCAGCGTGCGCTCGTCGGTCGGCAGCGTGACGGCGATCTCCAACCACCTGCGCATGCTGTACTCGCGGGCAGGGCTCTACCCGCCCGGGCAGCCCATGCTGTACGCGGAAGACTTTTCGCCCAATACGCCGCAAGGCGCATGCCCGCGCTGCCATGGGCAGGGCTCGGTGTACGAAGTGACCGAGCAGTCGATGGTGCCCGACGACTCGCTCACGATTCGCGAGCGCGCCATCGCCGCGTGGCCCCCGGCCTGGCACGGCCAGAACCTGCGCGACATCCTCGTCACGCTCGGCTACGACGTCGACAAGCCGTGGCGCGACCTGCCGAAGAAGGACCGCGACTGGATCCTCTACACCGACGAAACACCCACGGTGCCGGTCTACCCCGGCTTCACGCCGAAGGAAACGCGCGCGGCGCTGCGCGCGAAGACGGAGCCGGCGTACATGGGCACCTTCACCAGCGCGCGCAACTACGTGCTGCAGACCTTCGCGACCACGCAAAGCGCATTGATGAAGAAGCGCGTGTCGCAGTACATGGTGGCGAGCCTGTGCCCGGTGTGCGGCGGCAAGCGGCTCAAGCCCGAGGCGCTGTCTGTCACCTTCGCGGGCATCGACATCGGGGAGATGGCGCACATGCCGCTGGCGCAAGTCGCGGCGGTGTTGCAGCCGGTCGCCGAGGGCCGCTTCGGCAAACCCAGTGAAGGTTCGCGCGTCAGCCGCGAGGACTCACGGCGTGCCCGCGACACACGTGTCGCGAAAGGCGGCGCGAGCCACGACGCCGCGCCGGACGTTCGCCTCACGCCGCATCTTTCGGAGGAAAAGCGCATCGCCGCGCAACGCCTCGCGTGCGAGGTGCTGCTGCGTGTGAAGACGCTCACCGACCTCGGCCTCGGCTACCTGTCGCTGGACCGCTCGACACCCACGCTCTCGCCCGGCGAGCTGCAGCGCCTGCGGCTGGCCACGCAGCTCGGCTCGCACCTCTTCGGCGTGATCTACGTGCTGGACGAACCTTCGGCGGGCCTGCACCCGGCCGACGGCGAAGCGCTCGTGCGCGCCTTGCAGCGGCTCAAGGCCAGCGGGAACTCCGTGTACGTCGTCGAGCACGACGTGACGATGATGCGCCGCGCGGACTGGTTGGTGGACGTCGGCCCGGCGGCCGGTGAGCTGGGTGGCCGCGTGCTGTACAGCGGGCCGCCCGAGGGGCTGCGGCAAGTGACCGAGTCGCAGACGCGCCGCTACCTGTTCGACGAAGTGCAGTTGCCCGCGCGGGAGCAGCGCGAGGCCGCGGGCTGGCTCCGGCTGGAGGGCATCACGCGCAACAACCTGCAAGGGCTCGATGTTGCCCTTCCGATCGGCTGCCTCACGGCCGTGACCGGTGTGTCCGGCTCCGGCAAGTCCACGCTCGTAAGCCAGGCCCTGCTCGAACTCGTCGCGCGTCATCTCGGGCACGCGGTCCCGGCCGACGAGGAGGAGCCCGAGGAAGTGCTGGCACCGACGCTGGGCATGCCGATGACCGGCCGCCTCGCCGGCGACCTCGCGAAGATCCGCCGCCTGGTGCGTGTCGACCAGAAGCCGATCGGCCGCACGCCGCGCTCCAACCTCGCCACCTACACGGGCCTGTTCGACGCCGTGCGCAAGCTCTTCGCCGCCACGCCGCAGGCGCGCAAGCGCCGCTTCGACGCGGGCCGCTTCTCCTTCAACGTGCCCAAGGGCCGCTGCGAGACCTGCGAGGGCGAGGGTTTCGTCTCCGTCGAACTCCTGTTCATGCCCAGCGTGTATGCGCCATGCCCCGATTGCCACGGCGCCCGCTACAACGCGAAGACGCTGGAGGTTACGTTCAACGGCAAGAACATCGCGGACGTGCTGCGCATGACGGTGGACGAGGCCGTCGAGTTCTTCACCGGCGAGCCGCAGGTGCTGCGTGCGCTCACGGTGCTGCAGGACATCGGGGTCGGCTACCTGCGCCTGGGGCAGCCCGCCACCGAGCTCTCGGGCGGCGAAGCCCAGCGCATCAAGCTCGCCACCGAGCTGCAGCGGGCGCATCGCGGCGACACGCTGTACGTGCTCGACGAACCCAGCACCGGGCTGCACGCTGCCGACGTCGACCGGCTCGTCGCGCAACTGGACCGCCTCGTCGCGGAGGGCAACACGGTGGTCGTCGTGGAGCACGAGATGCGCATGGTGGCCCACAGCGACTGGGTCGTCGACATGGGCCCCGGCGCGGGCGCCGAAGGCGGCCGGGTGGTGGCGCAGGGCCGCCCGCAGGAGGTGGCACGCAGCCGCGAGAGCGCGACCGCCCCCTACCTGCACGAGGCGATGGCCCCCGCCGCGAACAAACCCTAACCCTGCCTTGCAAGCCCCGCTCCTAGACTGGGCGTCCCCAACGAAGGAGAAGTGGCATGAAGAAGCTTGCAGGTTTCGTTTCCGCGTTCCTCGCCCTGGCGCTCGCCGCCGGCTGCGCCATGATGAACCCGGCCGCCGAGGGCTGGGAGACCCTGATCGACGGCAACAGCGGCCTGGAGAACTTCAACCGCATCGGCGACGCGAACTGGCGCGCCGAGGGCGGCACCGTGATGGCCGACAAGGGCGCGGGCGGGTACCTCGTGACCAAGAAGTCCTACAAGGACTTCCAGATCCGCGCCGAGTTCTGGGCGGACCACACCACCAACAGCGGCATCTTCATCCGCGCGCAGAACCCCTCGGCCATCACCGCGACCAGCTCGTACGAAGTGAACATCTTCGACCAGCGGCCGGACCCGAAGTACGGTACCGGCGCCATCGTCGACTTCGCGGCGGTCGTGCCGATGCCCAAGGCCGGCGGCAAGTGGAACACCTACGAGGTCACGGCGAAGGGCCCGCAATTGGTGGTGGTGTTCAACGGCGTGCAGACCGTCAACATCAGCAACGAGCAGTTCAAGGAAGGGCCCTTCGCCTTGCAGTACGCGCCGGGCGCCAACAACATCCCCGGCGGCGCCATCAAGTGGCGCAAGGTGCAGATCCGGCCGATCTGATGCCGGCCTGATTCAGTAACAGAGCGCCTTGTCGTATTCGACGGCAAGGCGCACCAGCACGTCGGGCATCGCGAACTCGGCGGGCTTGCCCTGCAGGTCGGCGTCGGTCATGCCGCGAGCGCGGGCCGACATGCCGGACACGTAGAAGCGGCCGCCGGCGCGCGCGATGGCCTCGTAGTGCTCGCGCAGCTTGCCGGTGCCGAGGCCCGCCACGCCGTCGAGCACCGCGTCGCGCAGCAATTGCGCGCCGTCGCCTGCGAGGAAGAGGGCCACCGCATGGCCCTGGTCCAGCGCCGTCTTCGCCACGAGGAAGCCGAGCGCGGCGCGCGTCGGGTTCTCGGGGCCCGTCACCACATGCACGAGAAGCGTGGCCATGGCGTCAGGGCGCCAGGTCCAGCGCCGGCGTGACGCTGTTGAACGGGATCTCGGCCTTGCGGTTGAGCGCCTTCACGCATTCCGCGTCGCTGCTTTCGAACAGGCACATGCACTGGCCGCTTTCCGGCACGAAGGTCGTGCGGATGTAGCGGATGGGCGTGCCCGCCGCCGTCATTTCGCCGGCCGTGCGGATGGCGCGCTGCTGCGCGGCCGCGAGCTGGTCCATGGGGATGCCTTTGAGGGACCGTTCGACCATGAAGACTTGCATGCTGGGCTCCTTGGGGATGTTGCGGGAGGGAGCTTCAGTGTGTGCGCGGGGAGATGGCGCAAGAAGGGGGCTGCGGTTATGGATCCATCAATCGCGGTGGCTAGCCCAAACCACGTCAATGCGCCACGTACGGAAGCATCTAGTCAACCTGGAGGAGAGACTTTTGGACAGGATTCCGGTGCTGCCGAGTTGAGGCTATAGTCGCCGCGCTGAATACGAAGGAATTAGAAAAGCGATTAGCCGCTGTTACGAATGAACCATCCGTTCGACAACGATTTCGTGGCTACGATGCCAGCCATTGATGACTATTACCGTGCTGTTCTTGTCCTCGCGCGTCCACTCGCAGGTCAGTCAGGATCACTGAATGGGTGACTACTGGTTGACCCAGTTTGCGCTGGAGGCGCTCGGATGGTTCTTCATCGGCGCATTTGGACTTGCGCTCCTGCTGGCGACATGGCTGCCCAAGGGCGTCAAGGCGAAGTTGATCGCCGTCGCGGTGCTTCTGGGCGTGACCGCGGTGCCGGTCGTCAATCAATACCGCGAATACCAGCGTGCCCAGGCGGCTGCCGCCGCCTACAAGGCCCGGCTTCAAGCGGCTCGCGCGTTGCTCGCGCAGCGATGCGCTCAGGCCGGGGAAAAGATCTACAAGACCGTCCAGGGAGCTCGAGGCGTCTTTCTCACGAACCTGCGGCCTTTCGACGACATGTCGCGGCCGACCGAAGCTCTTGATCCTGCTGGTGATGGCTCCACTGGGCCTGCCTACATCACGACATTCTTTGCGGGCCGAAGCCAGGAGAACTCGTGGAGCACGACAGGTCGGAACAGGATCGGCGCTTACGAATTCGTCGAAACCCAGGCCGACGACGGCGAAATTGTTCGCTATTCCGATGAGCGCAAGAACCTGGCCGAAGAAGATCTGTTCTTCGAAAAGCTGTCGTCCACCCGTGTGCCAAGGCGCTCGGCAAGGTTCGGGATCGAGTGGAGCAACATCTCGACACCTGACGACAAGCAGCTGTGGATAGCAGGAAATCGAATCCGCGTCATGGACCTCGACACTCAGGAAGTGATTGCCGAGCGTGTCGCGTATGTCATGGATCAAGGCCAAGGGAGTACATCGGGCGAACGCAGTCCTTGGTCTTTTGCGCTTTACAACGCGTGCCCTGAACTACCGAAGCTGCACGGCAGGTATCCGCAGAACTACGGTCTGACACGGAACTTCGTCGAGAAGGTCCTTAAACCCTAACCCAGGAGAGAAGCAATGACAGCAGACGTGAGTGTCCTGCTGAAGTACGCGCGCGCCCAAATGGCCGCCGAAGCAATCAATATCCAGGCGAACATGGATCCCGAGCCTCTGCGCGCAGCCCTAATCAAAGGGAATGACCGCGCAAGCAAGTTCACGGCAACAGACGCGCTCGACTTTTCGCAAAAGTGGACCGTGGTCGCAAAGCAAGGGAACACGAAGACTGGTTTCAGCGGAACCTTATTCCAATGCAAGGAAAACGGCGAATACGTCCTCTCCTTCCGAAGTACCGAATTCGCCGACGACGCCGCCCGCGACAACCAAGCCACGAATTCCCTCGAGATCAAGCAAAAGGGCTGGGCCCTCGGCCAGATCGCGGACATGAAGGCATGGTTCGACTCGATCAAGTCGACCATTCCGGCAGGCAGCAAGCTTGTTGTGACGGGCTACAGCCTCGGCGGCCATCTGGCGACGGCATTCGACCTGCTCTACCCGAACGTCGCAACCGAGTCATACACCTTCAACGGCGCCGGCGTGGGCGTCATGAAGGACGGCTACTCGCTCGCGCAAGTCGTCTCGGAGTTCGCAGCCCATCGCTTCGACAATGCCGACCTGTTCGCCACGCAGGCCGGCAAGGACAAGTACAACCTCCTGCGCGCGACCTTCCACGAGGGAGCGAGCTTCACCTCCGTCGATGTCGGCAACGGATTGGCCGTTGCCCAGGCGCTGGCCAACACCTCGATCGGGCCCGCGTATACCGCAGCGCAGATGATGGTGGACGCGCTCGACCGAATTCTTTCGGTCGTGAAGGAGGTCGAGCGGGTCAACGCCGGCATCGCGAGTGGGTCGACCGACAGCGCTCCCGCGGCGCCCGTACCGGTTTCCGAAGTTGCCGCGGCCAGCCTGGACTACCAGCTTGCCTTCCTGCGCGCGACGCTTCACGCCGCGGCCGAGAGGCCCATGTTCGACGGCTTGGGACTCGTCGCCTACATGGGCCGCGAGATCGCGCCCAACCCGATTCCCACGCTGACGGATGTCTACGGCGACACTCCCCCATCCGGCGTGGCGAATTCCCAGATTCACCACGGCACCCCGGCGCCGGTTTTCATCGAGGACCAGCCTCTGTGGCGCGGCAATGTCGGCTCGGGGATCATCGCAGCTTCCACGTGGGGCAAGCTCTGGCCGGATGTGAAACTCCTGCTGCAGGGCTTTGCCCTGAATGACTTCGGCGACACGCACAGCCTGGTGCTGCTTGTCGACAGCCTGTCCGTTCAGCAGGTGCTTGCGAAGCTGGACCCCAGCGCAACGCCCGCTCGACTTGCCAGGATCCTGCAGGCGTCGTCCCATTTGGCCGCTAGCGGTGGCGATGCTTCGCAAGGCAAGGCCGAAGGCGACGTCCTCGAAAAAGTCGTGACCGTACTAGGCACCATGCTCGGGCTCGACTCGTCCGAAGGCTGGATTCCGTTGAACGGCAATCCAAACGGCGGGACTTGGGCCCGATTGGACGAGAAGGGCGGCAGCTTCACGGGACGCAACCCCCTCCACGCGAACCTGAAGCTCATCGCCGACGACGCGGACTTCCACGCGTTGGCGGGCAAGGTGACCGTGGAGCCCGTGACCGATGCCATGTCCTCGCTTGCAAGAAATGACTTCGGGGCATTTCTCGCATTGGCTTCATTGAGCCCGTTCTACCTGAAGGCGACCGGGGACGCAGGGCAAAGTGCGCTGGCATCGCTGGGCCAGGGAGCGTGGGCGGAGCAATACCAGCAATGGATCGAGGACATCGCCAGCAGGAACGTTGGGGCCGAGGCGTCCAACTTCACAGACAGCTGGTACAGCGACCGAGGCGCGATGCTCAAGTGGCTCGTCGCGCTCAACCTCAACAACTACGACCTCGAAAACACGGGTGGCAAGTACTACCGTCAAGCGATAACGCAAAACGCGGCTTTCACGGACCTCTATGCCGGCGAGTCGTTTACGGTGGTCCGTGAGGGACCGGCGGGCGGCATCGCCACGCCGGTCAAGGTCGTATTTGGTACCGATGGCGACGACGGCAGCGTCACGGGCGGCGCAGAGAGCGACCACCTGTTTGGGGGCGGCGGCGATGACGTCGTCAGCGGCCTCGCAGGGGCCGACTACCTCGAAGGGAACCCGGGTGCCGACACGCTTCGGGGCGGCGCAGGCGTCGACACCCTCGTGGGTGGCAGAGGCGATGACGTGTTGGACGGCGGTCCCGGTATCGACGCACTTGACGGCGGCACCGGGACAGACACCTACATCCTGCGCGCCTCCGACGCAGGCGCCGACACGATCACCGACGGCGACGGTCTGGGCATCGTCAAGGTCGTCGACACCAATGACGTCGAGGTCGCACGCATCGGCGGTTCAACGTTCATCAAAGACACGGCGACCCGCTGGCACAGCCAGGACAACCTCTTCACCGTTACCGCCAGCGCCCAAACCAACGGCAAGCTCACGCTGAACATCACCGGCGCAGGCGTCACTGTCAACGTCAAGGACTTCACCAACGGCAATCTCGGCATCACGCTGCCCGATTCACCCAAGCCGCTGCCCCAACCCATCGCCGACCTCACCATCGAAGGCGACATCACCGACAACCAGCTGGCCGACGGCCCGGGCAACGACCTCGTCATCGGCTGGGGCGGCAACGACAACCTGAACCTCATGTCCGGCGGCAACAACTGGGGCCAGGGCAGCTCGGGCAACGACTACCTCTACGCCGGCGGCGGCAACGACACGCTGGAGGGTGGCCTTGGCCGCGACATCGTGGTGGGCAATGGTGGCGACGACCTGCTGTGGGGCCGCGAGCGCGAACCGCTCGCGGACATCCTCGCGCAGACCGTGGCCGCTCTCGACAGCGAAGCCGACCTCGTCACCGCCACCGGCGGCAACGACACGGTGCTGGGCTGGGCCGGCAACGACGCGCTCATGGGCGGCAGCGGCCGCGACCTCATCGCGGGCGGCGCCGGCGACGACAACATCTTCGGCGACCGCGTGGCAGGCGCCCCCGCGACAGCCGGCGTGCCCGACTGGTCCGTCACTCGGCAGGTGACCACCGACGCGCAGGGCAACGTCACCTCGCGCACGCTGGACTTCGGCACGCTCGCCATGGCCGACGGCGACGCCCCCGATGGCGACATCATCTTCGCCGGCTATGGCGCCGACTGGGTCTTCGGCGAAGGCGGCAACGACTACATCGACGCCGGCGAAGGCAACGACCTGGCCATCGGCGGCGCGGGCAACGACATGCTGCTGGGCGCCGGGGGCGACGACGAACTGCAAGGCGACGGCGACACGGGTAACACCGCATCGATGTTCTATGTCGACCCCGCGCAGCACGGCAACGACTACCTCTACGGGGGCCTCGGAAACGACAAGCTGATGGGCGGCGGCCGCGACGACGAGCTGCACGGCGGCGACGGCAACGACACGCTGTTCGGCGACGCCAACGGCCTCGCGGGCCAGTACCACGGCAACGACTACCTGTACGGCGACGACGGCGACGACATTCTGGTCGGCGGCGGCGGCCAGGACGACCTCTTCGGCGGCAACGGCAACGACCAACTCGAGGGTGACGCCGAACTCATCGCGGGCAACTTCCATGGCGCCGACCGCCTGTTCGGTGGCGCCGGCAAGGACACGCTGCTGGGCAGCGGCGGCAGCGACCTGCTCGCCGGCGAGGACGGCGACGACCTCGTCTACGGCGACAACCCCCGTCTCTCTGGCGAATACCACGGCGACGACAACATCGACGGCGGCGCCGGCAACGACGTGCTCGTGGGCCAGGGCGGCAACGACACGGTGCAGGGCGGCGACGGCGCCGACAAGCTCTATGGCGACAGCGAAGTCGCCGCGCAGTACGAAGGCGCCGACCTGCTGGACGGCGGCGCAGGCAACGACACGCTCTCCGGCGGCGGCGGCAACGACACGCTCATCGGCGGCGCGGGCGACGACCAGCTCTCGGGCGACGCCGGCGACGACGTGCTCGAAGGCGGCGCGGGCGCGGACCTGCTCGCCGGCGGCGCGGGCAACGACACGTACGTCTTCAACGCCGGTGACACGCCGCACGCGGCGGCCGAAGTCATCGACGACACGCAAGGGGCCAACCGCATCGTCCTGAAGGGCATGGGCGGCATCGAGAACCTCTCGCTCGTGCAACTGGATCCGCAAACCCAGTTCATCAGCAACGGCGTGGATACCGTGATCATCAAGGGCGGACTGATGTCGGGCTCGTTCGCGTCGGTGGAGGTCTCGGGCAAGACGTACACCGCCGCGCAGTTCTTCGGCAAGACGTATACATCGGCGGTCAACAGCACGGCCACCACGGCCAGCGCCTCCCTGCAAGGCGGCGCGCAAGGCGACACGCTCACCCTCACAGGCGGGGCGTCCACGGTCGCGGGCGGCGCGGGCAACGACGTGCTCACCGGCAGCGGCAACAACAACGTGTACGTGTTCAACGCAGGCGACGGCACCGACACCATCAGCGACAGCGGCACGGGCAACCACCTCAAGCTCGGCGAAGGCATCACGGCCGACACCGTCAAGCTCGCGCACGCCAACGGCGCGCTCGTCGTCTCGATGGGCGATGCGGCAGCCGGCAGCGTGAAGATCAACGGCTTCAACCCCGCCAATGCCACGGCGCCCGGCAGCTTCACCGCCGTGGACTTGGCCGACGGCACGTCCCTCACATGGCAGCAACTGCTCGCGCGGGGCTTCGACCTCACCGGCACCACCGGCAACGACACGATCACCGGCACCAGCACCACCGACCGCATCACCGGCGGCACCGGCAACGACTCGATGTCGGGCGGTGCGGGCGACGACATCTACTACGTCAACCTCGGCGACGGCACCGACACCCTCGCGGACAACGACCCCACGCTCGGCACCGGCGACACGCTGGCCTTCGGCTTCGACGTCAACCCGTACCTCGTCACCGCCAGGCAATCGGGCAACGATGCGATCCTCAAGCTCGGTGCAACCGACCAGGTGGTCCTCAAGGACTTCATGACCGGCGGCGCCAACGCCATCGAGAAGTTCACCTTCGCCGACGGCACCGAGTGGTCGCATGCGGACGTGGTTGCGATCCTGGAGCCGATGGCCACGGCGGGCAACGACACGGTGGTGGGCGGCGACGCCGACGAGCTGCTGCCCGGGCTCGCGGGCAACGACACCATCTACGCCGGCCGCGGCAACGACACACTGCAAGGCGGCACCGGCACCGACCTGCTCGTGGGCGGCCCCGGCAACGACACCTACGACTACAAGCGCGGCGACGGCGCCGACACCGTGAACGACCTCGACGCCACCCTCGGCGGTGGCGGCTTCGACACCCTGCTGCTCGGCGGCGGCATCACGGCCGCCGGCACCACCTTGCAACGCAGCGGCAACGACTTGATCGTGAACACGGGAGTCGCCGGCGACACGATCAACATCCTGGGCTATTACTCGCGCGGCGACTTCGAGGCCATCGCCTTCGCGGGCGGCCCCACGTGGAAGCAGCCGGACATCGCCGCCAAGCTGCCGATGCTGGGCACCGCCCTGGGAGACACGATCATGGGCACCGCCGCAGCCGACTCGATCGACGGCGGCGCGGGGGCCGACTCGCTCTTCGGCGCGGGCGGCGACGACGTGCTGCGCGGCGGCACCGACACGGCCCGCCAGATCGCCTACAAGGACTACCTGGACGGCGGCGACGGCAACGACGTGCTGTACAGCGGCACGGCCCCCGCCACGCTGGTGGGCGGCGCGGGCAACGACATCCTGATCGGCACCAGCACCTTCATCGGCGATGGCGGCGCCAACCTGATGTTCGGCACGGCCGGCGCCGAGAGTTTCTTCCTGCAGCCCGACACCAACAACATCGTGGTGGGCGGCAAGGGCGAGGACTCGGTCTCCACGCCCACCTACACCAGCACGCCCAAGCCACCGCCCACCGGCCGCAACCTGTTCCTCTACAACACCGGCGACGGTGCGGACGCGAAGGGCTCGTCACCGGGCAACGCGGCTGCCAACGACATCCTCTCGCCGGGCCAGACGCCCTACAGCACGCTCACGCTCGGTGGCGTCGGAACGATCGACATCGGCCTGAAGGTGGGCAGGACGCTGCTGTCCCTCTCGCAGACGCGCGTGGGTGACACGCTCAACAACCTCGTGCAGTACCTGCAGGTTGTGGTGGCCCCGGCCGACTACAGCGCCACCTCGACGGACCCGCTGAAGAACCACAAGGTCGTGGTCATCGACTGGACCGGCCTCGCGCAGGAGGCCTCCACCGCCAAGGCCACCGGCTTCGACGTGCTGGCCACGATGCGCAAGCACATCGCCTGGAGCAGCGACACGCTGGCCTACGGCGGCAAGATCGCGTGGGAGTACGCCAAGGTGGGCAACATCGACGCGGTGACGCAGCAGCAGCGCTTCGACATCCTGGCCGACCCGGGGCTCAACATCGTGGGGCAGCCGGTCACTGTGCCGTAACGGGAACGCGGGCGGGCGCCCACCGCGCTTGCCCGCGCCCCCGCCCGCTGTTAGGCTGGCCCGGCATGGAACTGCAGCAGATCCGCTACTTCCTCGCGGTGCACCGGCACGGCAGCTTCTCGCGCGCGTGCGACGAGTGCGAGGTGTCGCAGCCCGCGTTGACCGCCGCGGTGAAGAAGCTCGAAGGCGAGGTCGGCGGCGAGCTGTTCCATCGCGAGGGCAAGAAGCTGGTGCTGACGCCGCTGGGCCGCCTGATCTATCCCGCGCTGGAGCAGGCTGTCGCCGGCGCGCAGAGCGCGCGCAGCCTCGCGGAGAATTTCAAGCTGCTGCGGCAGGCGCCACTCAAGCTCGGGCTGCAGACGACCATCGGGCCGACACGCATCGCTTCCTTCCTGTCGGCTTTCCACCGCCGCCAGCCCGGCGTGGAGCTCACGGTGGAGGACGGCAGCTTCTCGCAACTGCTCGACAGGCTGGAGACCGGCGACATCGACCTCGCCGTCGTGAGCAGCGCGCCGCAATTGCCCGATGCCTTCCGCTCCGAGAAGCTCTACTCGGAGCCCTACGTGGTGGTGATCCCCGCGGGCCATCCGCTCGGCCGCCTGCAGCAGGTGCGCCTGGCCGACGTCAACGGCGAAGCCTACGTCGACCGGCTCGCGTGCGAGATGCGCGAAGCGGTGATGGCCGTGTCGCAGCAGGCCGGCGTGAGCCTCTACGCCACGTTCCGCAGCGAGCGCGAGGACTGGATCGAGGCGATGGTCCAGGCGGGCCTGGGCTTCGCGTTCATGCCCAAGTATTCGATCCGCTCCGCGGCCCTGCACCAGCGGCCGCTGGTGGACCCGCCGGTGGCGCGCGATGTGCTCGCGGTGGATGTCCGCGGCCGCGCAAGGTCACCCGCGGCGAAGCTCTTTGTCGAGGAGATCAAGGGGCATACTTGGGCCGCATGACCCAGGACCTCTCCGCATTCCCCATCACGAAGAAGTGGCCCGCGCACCACCCGGACCGCCTGCAGCTGTACTCGCTGCCCACGCCCAACGGCGTGAAGGTGTCCATCATGCTGGAGGAGACGGGGCTGCCTTATGAAGTGCACAAGGTGAGCTTCGACACGAACGACCAGATGTCGCCGGAGTTCCTGTCGCTCAACCCGAACAACAAGATTCCCGCGATCCTCGACCCCAACGGCCCCGGCGGCAAGCCGCTGGCGCTGTTCGAGTCGGGCGCCATCCTCGTGTACCTCGCCGACAAGACGGGCCAGCTGATGCCGAAGGATCCTGCTCGCCGCTACGAGACGCTGCAGTGGCTGATGTTCCAGATGGGCGGCATCGGCCCGTTCTTCGGGCAGGTGGGCTTCTTCGTGAAGTTCGCCGGCAAGGACTTCGAGGACAAGCGGCCGCGCGACAGGTACGTGAACGAGTCGAAGCGCCTCCTGGGCGTGCTCGACAGGCATCTCGCCGGCCGCCAGTGGATCATGGGCGACGAGTACACCATCGCCGACATCGCGACGTTCCCGTGGATCCGCAACCTCGTCGGTTTCTACGGCGCCGGCGATCTGGTGGAATGGGGCAAGTTCCCGCAGGTCCAGCGGGTGCTGGAGGCTTTCGTGGCGCGCCCGGCGGTGCAGCGGGGCCTCGATATCCCACCCAGAAGCTGAGTCCTACAAGGCTCTTCCGCCGCGTCCGACGCGGCCACGCCTGAGGCTGCGGTGTCATGAGGCTCGTCACTTCCTTTGAAGGAGCCTCCAGATGAAATCCCACGTCGTCATCACCGCGCTGGCCATGGCCTTCGCGGGCGCCGCCTATGCGGTGGACCTGCCCAACGTGCCCGCGAACGACAACATGCAGCAGGCCAACCCGAAGGCCGCGAAGAATTTCAGGGACCTCGCCGACAAGACGAAGCACGGCGCGCAGATGGCGATCGACAAGACGCAGCGCGCGCTGGGCGGCGACAAGCCGGCGCAGGCGCAGGCACAGGCGCCCGACGCCAAGGCACCTCACGCCAAGGCGCATCACGCCAAGGCGCACCACGCGAAAGCCCATCACGCCAAGGCCCACCACGCCAAGGCCCACCACGCCAAGGCCCACCACGCCAAGGCGCATTACGCGAAGGCGCATCACGCGAGCGACACCCGCGCGATGGGCGCGCCCGCTGTGAACGTGGCCGACACTTCGTCCTCGCGCCAGCAGCGCATGGACGCCGCCTACGCCGACTGGCAGGCGAAGCAGCGCCGGTAATCGGCAAAAAGTTGTAATTGGCGGAGGGTCGGTACAAACCCTCTCCACCGCTGCGGGGCGTTTGGCAATCCTGCGGTCTCCATCCAAGGAGCCCGACATGAGAACGACATACGCATGGGTCACCTCCGCAGCTCTCGTGCTCGCCGGCTGCGCGCAGCAGCCGGTGCAGCCGCAACTTTCGCCGCAGGCCGGGCCTGTGCCTGCGGGCGCGCCCGCCTGGCAGCAGGGCCGCAGTGCGGCGCAGGCGACTTCGCCGCTCGCGCCGGTGCCGGGGCGGCTCACGGCCACGCCGCCGAATGAAATACACGTCGACCGCCTGAAGGTGCCGCCCGGTTTCCGCATCGAGCTGTGGGCGCACGGGATGCCGGGCATCCGCGCGATGGCGCGCGCCGACAACGGCAAGATCTACGCCGGAACGCGCGGCATCGGCCGCGTCTACGAGATCACCGACAACGGCCGCGAGCGCACGAGCCGCGTCTTCGTCGACAAGCTGAACCAGCCTGCCGTCGCCTACAACAAGGGCACGCTGTACGTCATGGCCATCGACAAGGCATTGCGCTACGACGGCATCGACGCCAACCCGAACGCGCAACCCGTCGACATGACGGCGGTGTTCAAGCTGCCGCCCGAGCAGCACCACAACTGGAAGTACCTGCGCTTCGGCCCCGACGGCAAGCTGTACGTGCCCTTCGGCGCGCCGTGCAACATCTGCATGGTCGACGAGCCGTATGCGCAATTGCGCCGCTACAACCCCGACGGTTCCGGCATGGAAGTCATCGCCCGCGGCATCCGCAACACGCAGGGCTTCGACTGGCACCCGGCCACCGGCGAGCTGTGGTTCACCGACCATGGCCGCGACTGGCTGGGCGACGACGGCCCCGAGGACGAGCTCAATCGCATGTCGCGCACGGGGCTGAACTTCGGCTTCCCGTACTGCCATGCCAACGGCATCGCCGACCCCGACGTGCGCAAGCCCAACGCGTGCGACGGCGTGACGCTGCCCGTCAGGACGATGGGCCCGCATGCGGCGGTGATGGGGCTCGAGTTCTACCGCGGCAACATGTTCCCGCCCGAGTACCGCAACGCGATGTTCGTCGCGCGCAAGGGCTCGTGGAACCGCACGAAGAAGTTCGGCTACGACGTGGTGATGGTCAAGACCGACCCGGCCGGCCGCAGCGCGGAGATCGTGCCCTTCGTCACCGGCTTCATGGACCCGGCGACCGACCAGATGTGGGGCCGCCCCGTGTATTTCCTGCAGATGCCCGACGGCTCGATGCTGCTGTCCGACGAACAGGTGGGAGCGATCTACCGCATCTCGTATGCCCGCTGACTGGGCGAGCCTGGTTGCGATCTGCGCGGCCTGCCACGGGCCGCTGGGCCACTCGGCCAACCCGCAGGTGCCCTCGCTCGCGGGGCAGCCGAAGCTGTTCGTGGAGAACCAGCTGGTGCTGATCCGCGAGGGCCTGCGCGTGGTGCCGGAGATGAAGGGCCTGCTCGATGGCGTGGACGACGCCACGATCATCGAGCTCGCGAAATATTTCTCGCAGCAGAAGCCGCCCGCGGCCGCCGCCACGCCGCGCGACGCGGCGAGCTTCGAGCGCGGCAAGGCCATCGCCTCGCGCACGCACTGCGGCTCGTGCCACCTGCCGGACTTCCGCGGCCAGCAGCAGGTGCCGCGCGTGGCGGGGCAGCACGAGCAGTTCCTGCTTGCGACCATGAAGCAGTTGCGCGACCATCCGGGGCCGGGGCGTGACACCATCATGGCTGCGTCGCTGAGGGGCCTCACGGACCGCGACCTCGCCGACGTGGCGCATTTCCTCGCGCATTCGGATTGATTCCTTCAGGAGCAGTACTTGGACCCCGCCATCCGCCGCCAGACCCTCGCCGACCTGCTGCGCCGCAGCAGCAAGCGCTTCCCCGACAAGACCGCCGTCGTGTGCGGCAGCACCACGTGGACCTATGCGCAGTTCGACGCAGTGGTGGACCGCGTCGCGACCGGCCTCGCGCGCATGGGCGTGGTCAAGGCCAGCAAGGTCGCCGTGCTCTCGCGCAACTCGCACGCGTTCGCCGCGTTGCGCTTCGCGCTCGCGCGGCTGGGCGCCGTGCTGGTGCCCATCAACTTCATGCTCAAGGCCGACGAGGTCGCCTACATCCTCAAGCACGCGGGCGCGCAGGTGCTGGCCACCGACAGCGGCCTGGCGGAGCTGGCGCGCGACGCCGCGAAGCGCGACACCTGGGTGAAGCAATTCATCTGGCTGCCCTCGGAGGACCCGAGCGAGCCCGCCGAGGGCATGAAGAAGTTCGACGACCTGGCCGCGACGGAGGCTAACGTGCCCGAGGTCGACCTCTCACCCGGCGACGTGCTGCAGATCGTCTACACCAGCGGCACGGAATCGTTGCCCAAGGGCGCGATGCTCACGCACGATGCGGTGATCTGGCAGTACGCCAGCTGCGCCATCGATGCGGCCATCGCCGGCAATGACGTGATGCTGCATGCGCTGCCGCTGTACCACTGCGCGCAGCTGGACGTGTTCTTCGGCCCGGGCATCTACGTCGGCGCGAAGAACGTCATCACGTCCAAGCCCGTGCCGGACAACCTGTTGCCGCTCATGGAGAAGCACGGCATCAACTCCTTTTTCGCGCCGCCGACGGTATGGATTGCGCTGCTGCGCTCGCCGCTCTTCGACACGACGAACCTTTCCACGCTACGCAAGGGCTACTACGGCGCATCGATCATGCCGGTGGAAGTGCTCAAGGAGCTGAAGCAGCGCCTGCCCGAGGTCGGCTTCTGGAATTTGTACGGCCAGACCGAGATCGCGCCGCTGGCGACGCTGCTCGGCCCCGACGAGCAGCTCACCAAGCCGGGTTCCTGCGGGCGGCCGTGCATCAACGTGGAGACACGTGTCGTCGATGACCTGATGCGCGACGTGAAGCCGGGCGAAGTGGGCGAGATCGTGCACCGCTCGCCGCACCTGATGCTCGGCTACTTCCACGACGAGGAGCGCACCAAGGCCGCGTTCCACGGCGGATGGTTCCACTCGGGCGACCTTGCAACCGTCGACGACGAGGGCTACATCACCGTCGTCGACCGCAAGAAGGACATGATCAAGACCGGCGGCGAGAACGTCGCGAGCCGCGAGGTCGAGGAGACAATCTACAGGCTGCCGGCCGTGAGCGAAGTGGCGGTCATCGGCGTGCCGCACCCGAAATGGGTGGAGGCCGTGATGGCCGTCATCGTCGTGAAGCAGGGGCAGCAGCTCACGGAGCAGCAGGTGCTGGACCACTGCACGCAGCACATGGCCGGCTTCAAGGCGCCCAAGAGCGTGGTCTTCACCGAGGCGCTGCCGAAGAACCCGAGCGGCAAGCTGCTCAAGCGCGAGCTGCGCGACAAGTTCAAGGCGGCGTTCGCCTGATGCGCCTGCTTTGCCTGCTACCCGCGCTGCTGCTCGCGGGCTGCGCGGCGGCGCCCTACGCCGACCACCACCAGCACCTGATCCGCGCCGAGCTGATGGGCGTGGTCATGCCCGCGTCGCGCATGCCGCCGATCGAAGGCGACCAGCTCGTTCGCATGCTCGACGAAGCGGGCATCCGCCGTGCCACCGTCCTCGGCATGGGCTACAGCTACGCGGCCGCGACGCGCAACCTGCCGGACGAGTACGAGCGCGTGCGCGCCGAGAACGACTGGACCGCGGCGCAAGCCGCGAAATATCCCGAGCGGCTCGTGGCGTTCTGCGGCGTGAACCCGCTGAAGGACTATGCGGTGCACGAGATCGCGCGCTGCGCGAACGCCGGCAGGATGCGCGGCGTGAAGCTGCACTTCGGCAACTCCGACGTGCAGCTCGAAAATGAGGAGCACGCAGCACGCGTGCAGGCCGTCTTCGCGGCCGCGAACGCGCATCGCATGGCCATCGTCGTGCACGCCCGCGCCTCGGTCTCGCGCAAGCGGCCGTACGGCGCGGCGCAGGCGCGTGTCTTTCTGGAGAAGCTGCTGCCCGCCGCGCCGGACGTGGTCGTGCAGGTCGCGCACCTGGCCGCAACGGGACCCGGCTACGACGACCCGGCAGGCCGCGACGCGCTTGGCGTGTACATCGACGCAATTGCACGCAACGACCCGCGCGTGCGCAACCTGTGGCTCGACGCCTCCGGGCTGCTGCACGCGAAGCTGCCGGGCAGCGAAGCAGCGCTGCTGGCTGCCGACATCCGCCGGGTCGGCGTCGGCCGCGTGCTCTTCGGCTCGGACGCCGCCGTGCCGCCGAACTTCACGCCGCGCGAGGCATGGGCCGCCTTCAGCCAAGTGCCGCTGACTACGGCCGAGCTGGACACGATCGCCGGCAACGTCGCGCCCTACCTGCGCTGAAAACGTAAGCAAGCGCATCGGCGCTTGACGGACTGCGCCGGCCCGTAACAGATTGGAGGGGCAGCGCAGGAGCAGTCGATGATCAAGTACACGAAGCCCGGCCCGGGCCCGGGTTCCCTCGAGGCCCTGAGCGGCCGCATCGTCCTCGACGGCAAGTACGCGCGCGAGATCCTGGTGCTGTTCTACGTGGACGAATACGAGCACGGGTTCGCCAACGAGCGCGAGCTCAAGGACGTGGTCGGCTGGGAGGCGAAGCGCTACGAGTCGCTGCTGCGCGAGCACCCGCACCTCGACCTGGACGAGTACCTCTACGACCACAAGCAGCACCTGGACACGCAGTTCGCCAACGGGCGCACGCGCCGCAACTACTTCTACAAGGACGGCACCGAGCATTCCAACATCGGCCGCGTCATCTACCAGACGGACGTGCCCGACGACAGCATCGGCTGGCGGCCCGACGCGCGCCAGTTCTTCGAGCAGCTGGGCGACCCGCGCCATGCCCTGAACGATCTCAAGCGCATGGCCGAGCAGGAATACCTGATGCAGAACATGGTGAAGGGCGCGCTGTGGGAGGCCGCCGAGATCGCGGACCGCTACCGCATGGGCATCGCGGTGCGCGGCACGGGCCTGCTCGCGCACATGGGCATCGAGTCGGGCGACCCCACGAAGGCGCAGGAGTTCAAGAACAAGACGTCGAAGGAGGCGGACCTGTGGCTGTGCGACGAGCTGGCCTTCGCGGACCTCGGCGCGGTGGTGCACTACGACCCGCGCATCGGCTGGTCGTCGCGCAAGGCCGCCCTGGAGTCCGAAGGCCGCAACGCGCCGCTCTTTGCCGCGCCCGCGACCGAGGCCGACTGGTTCCGCAAGATGGTGCACATGCGCACGGTGCGCACGCGCCAGCTCGACCCCATCAGTGCCAAGCTGAAGATCGACCTCTACGACGAGAAGAAGCTGGCGGCGGTGAAGGACCTGTTCTTCTCGCGCGCCAAGGAATACATGGAAGAGGACTACGACTACCGCAAGGGCCACTACGCGGCCTACACGGTGCTCGACGGCCCGCGCATCCGGCTGAAGGTGCGGCCGGACAAGAACATGGTGGGCGACCACGACCTCTTCATGTTCACCACCGAGGAGTACGGCGTGCCCGCGGCCATCGCCAACATCGCGAACATCCAGCGCACGATGCAGCTCGCGCCCACCTTCCAGGCGCAGCACGGCGGCATCTGGTACTGGCAGCCGACGACCGACTTCAACCGCGGCATCAAGACGAAGATCATGGGCGCCCACGGCCCCGATGGCGACGAGCCGCTGGTGTACATCCGCCCGGGCTTCCAGGTCGTGGCGGCCTACTTCATAGCCGCGACGGGGCGGCTGCAGTCGGTGTGGGACGACCCGGCGTGGACGAAGTGGATGGCCACCACCTACAGCGGCAAGCAGTACCTCAGTGCGCCGCCGCTGCCGCCCGTGGTGGCGCATGAAGACCCGCTGGCCGAGACGCGCCGGCGCGTGCGGGCGCGCCGGGCGCGAGACGAGATGGCGCGGGGTGTGATGCGGGCGAACCTGAAGGACAACTCGTCCCTGGCGTGACCGCTACGCGCGCGCGAGGTCGTTCTCGAAGACGACCTTGCCGAACTGCTCGCCGCGGTCCACGACGGCATAGCCCTCGTTCGCACGCGACAGCGGCATCACGCGGTCCACCAGCGGCACGATGCGCTTGTCCTCGACGAGCTGCACCATCTGCGCGAAGTCGCGCGGCGACCCCATCTTCGTGCCCAGGATGCTCACCTGCTTGCGGTAGATCGGCCGCACGTCGAGCTGGATGTCGCCACCGGCGGTGAAGCCGAGGAAGGCGATGCGGCCGCCGAGCGCCGCGAGGTTCACCAGGTCCTGGAAGCCGGGGCCGACCGCGCTGTCGATGATCACGTCGAAGCCGCCGGGCACCTGCTCGCGCAGCTTCTTCGCCCAGCCTTCCTCGCGGTAGTTCGCGGTGCCCACGACGCCCATGGCGCGCACTCGCGCGGCCTTCTCTTCGGAGCCACTCGTGGCATACACCTTGCCGCCGAGCGCCAGCGCGAACTGCATCGCGAACAGCGCGACACCGCCGCCGATGCCGGTGACGAGGACGTTCTCGCCCGCCTGCAGTTGCGCGCGCGAGCTAACGGCGCGGAACGCGGTGACGCCCGACAGCGGCAGCGCCGCTGCATGGGCCCAGTCGAGGTGGGCGGGCTTCGGCGCCAGCTGCACGGCCGGCACGTTGACGCGCTCGGCGAAGGTGCCGTCGCGCGGGCTGCCGAGCGGGTAGAAGTCGTTGCGGGCCCACACCTCGCTGTCGCCCCAGCCGAGGCCGGGGTTGACAATGACCTCGCGGCCGATCCACGCCGGGTCGACGCCTTCGCCGACCTGCGTGACGACACCCGCGCCATCGGCGCCCGGAACGACCGGGTACTTGAGCACGTGGTAGGTGCCCTTCTGGATCCACACGTCGCGGTGGTTCAGCGCGGCGCAGCGGATGGCGACGGTGGCTTCGCCCGCGGCGGGCGGCACGTCGGGCACGTCGGTCAAGGCCAGGGGCTCGCCCGGCCCGCGCAGGAGCAGTGCTTTCATCAGCCCGCCGTGATGTTCTGCTTCTTGATGACCTGGCCCCACTGGTTCATCTCGCCCTTGATCATGTCCTCGAGCTGCTTGGGCGTGCTGGGGCGCGGGTCCACATTGCGCTCGGTGAACATCTTCTTGATGTCCGGTTGCGCGAGCGCATGAACCACGGCCGCGTGCAGCTTGTTCGCCACTACATCGGGGATGCCGGCGGGCGCGAGGATGCCGAACCAGGCCACGGTGTTGAAGCCCGGCACTTCCTCGCCCATCGCGGGCAGGCCGGGAACGACCGGTGTGCGCTCGGGCGTGCCGACCGCGAGGTAGCGCACCTTGCCGGAGCCGACCATGGCCGCGCCGTCGAGGCCCGTCACAAAAGCCATCTGCAGCTGGCCGCCCGCGAAGGCGGTCATCATGGGCGCGCCACCGGCATACGGCACGTGGACCAGCTTCGTGCCGAGCAGCGTGTTGAGGTATTCGCCGGTGAGGTGCGACAGCGAACCGTTGCCCACCGAGCCGAAGTTCCACTCGCCGGACTTCTGCTTGGCGAGCTGCACGAATTCCTTCAGCGTCTTCGCCGGGCTGTCCGCCGGCACCGTGAGGATCATCGGGCAGATCGCCACCGTGGAGATCGGCCGCAGGTCCTTGAGCATGTCGTAGGGCGTCTTGCGCATCAGGCCCACGATGGCGTTGGGGCCGCTGTTGCCGAACACGATGGTGTAGCCGTCGGGCGTGGCCTTGGCCACGATGTCCGTGCCGATCGTGCCGCCGGCGCCGGGCTTGTTGTCGATGATGATCGGCTGGCCGAGGAAGTCCGACATCGGCTTCTGGATCGCGCGGGCGAGCTGGTCTGTGGTGCCGCCCGCCGCGTAGGGCACGACGACGCGAATGGGCCGCGACGGGAAGGGTTCCTGCGCGAACGCGGGCAGCGCGGCGGCGAGGGCCAGCGTGCCGGCGGCGAGGACGAGGTTGCGGCGCTTGTTCAGCATGGATGTCTCCGGAATGCCTTGATGGAGGTCAACAAAGCTTCAATGGTAGGACCAACGAGTCCCGTTCGTCAACCGGGGTTGCGCCGCGGGTGCAGCACCACGGGCTTGCCGCCGTACTGGCGCTTGCACAGCCACGCGGCGAGCGCGGAGTCCAGGTAATCGGCGTGGCCGGGGAACCAGTTGCGCAGTTCGGCGGCGAACGAGCGGCCGACGTCGTGGCGCCCGGCGGCTACCAGCGGCAGCACTTCATCCGCGGACTTGAGTACGTTGCCGTGCTCCTCGATGTGGCAGTCGGCGGCGGGGAAGCCCGTCTCGCGCATCCACCGGTCCTCCTGCCCGAAGTGGGCGAGCAGGTGCTCGTGCACGCGCAGCAGCGCGGCGTGCAGTTCGTCGTCGGGGCAGGCGAGCGCGCTCGCGACGAGCGCCTCGAACTCGCCGTGCACGGCATCCATGGGCGCGTAGCCCATCAACACGGTCGTCATGGTCTGGACAGCTTACCACCGATCATGCTACATTGCTTCAATGGTTGGACCAATATTGAGGTAGAACAAATGTTGACCCGCGAAGACAACGAGTTGCTGGTGAGGGTAGGCCCCGGCACCGCGATGGGCAAGCTCATGCGGCTGTACTGGATCCCCTTCCTGCTCGCGAAGGACGTGGCCGCCGACGGCCAGCCTTACCGCGTGCGGCTGCTGGGCGAGGACCTCGTCGCTTTCCGCGACTCAAGCGGCAAGGTGGGCCTGGTGGACCAGGCGTGCGCGCACCGTGGCGCGCCGCTGCTGTTCGGCCGCAATGAAGACGGCGGCATCCGCTGCGTCTACCACGGCTGGAAGTTCAGCACGACCGGCAGCGTGCAGGAGATGCCGGCGGAACCGGCGAACTCGCCGATGCTCAAGAAGGTGAAGCTCAAGGCCTACCCGGTGCAGGAGCGCAATGGTGTGCTGTGGACCTACATGGGCCCGGACGAAGTGCCGCCGCCGCTGCCCAGCATGGAATGGAACATGGTGCCGCAGGAGAACGTGCACGTCTCCCTGCGCATCCAGGAATGCAACTGGCTGCAGGCGCTGGAAGGCGAGATCGACTCCGCGCACGCCGCCATCCTGCATGGCCGCGTGGACTCGGGCGGCAGCATCGACCAGTGGAAGCAGGCCGCCGACCTGGCGCCGAAGTTCGAGGTGGTGCAGCACGATGCGGGCATCCACATCGCGTCGCGCCGCAAGCTCGAGGGCGAGAAGAACTACATCCGCGTGAACCAGTTCCTCATGCCGTTCTGGACGCTGGTGCCGCCGTTCTCGCAATACCCGGAGCTCTCGGGCCACGCCTGGGTGCCGATGGATGACGAGCACACGCTGTGCGTGATGTTCTCCTACCACCCCACGCAGCCGATGTACGAGAAGACGCTGAAGGTGTTCAAGGAAGGCCACAACGGCCGCGAGTCGGCGCATGCGTCCGAAGGCAGCTTCGAGAAGCGGCCCGTCACCGAGCCGTACCACACGTACTGGAGCAGGTACAACCGCGCCAACGCCTACGGCTATTCGTGGGACATGGCGCAGAAGTACAACGCCGGCATGCCCGGCCTGTGGCTGCAGGACGCGGCGTGCCAGTCGGGCGTGGCCGCGATCTACGACCGCACGAAGGAGAACCTCGGCACCAGCGACAGCGGCGTGGCCCGCACGCGCCGCGTGCTGCTCGAAGCGACGAAGAAGCTGGCCGCGCAGGAGCAGCGGCCGGTGTCCACCACCGACCCGGACAAGTTCCTCGTGCGCGCCATCTCCATCACCATCCCCGAGGGCGGCGACTGGATGGCGCAGGGCAAGGACTTCATGCAGGCGAAGCTCGGCCAGGGTTTCGGGTACCAGCCATGAGCGTTACCTTTGCCGACCGCGCCGCCGAGTTTCCAGCGCATGAACCACGTCCGAAAGCTGCGCCCACGGCGCTGCAGGGCATCCGCATCGTCGACTTCTCTCACTTCGTGGCGGGGCCGTTCGCGACAACGATCCTCGGCGACATGGGGGCGGATGTCATCAAGGTCGAGCCGCCGGAGCGCGGCGACGAGCTGCGCTATTACCCGCCGGCCGTGCCCGGCCTCGAATCGCAGGGCGGCCCGTTCGCCTGGACCAACCGCAACAAGCGCAGCCTCGCGCTGGACCTGAAGTCGGAGCATGGCGTGAAGGTCGCGCGCGAGCTGATCGCGCAGGCCGACGTGCTGGTCGAGAACTTCTCCACCGGCGTGATGCAGCGCTTCGGCCTCGATTACGACACGGTGAAGAAGCTCAACCCGCGCATCGTGTATTGCTCGGTCTCGGCGTACGGACGCGAAGGTCCTTATGCGGACAGGCTCGGCTTCGACCCGGTGGTGCAGGCCGAGAGCGGCTTCGTCTCCATGAACGGCTATGCGGACCGCATGGGCGTGCGCGCATCGTCGGCCGTGATGGACATCAGCACGGCACTCATGGTTTCCAACGCGGTGCTCGGCGCGCTCGTCTCGCGGGAGCGGCAGGGCGAAGGCCAGTACGTGGAAGTGGCGCTGTTCGACACCGGCGTGATGATGACCGGCTGGGCGACGATGCAGCACCTGGTCACCGGCAAGGAGCCACAGCGGCACGGCAACACCAGCCCGGACACGTGCCCTTCAGGCGTGTTCGAAGCCAGCGACAAGCCGTTCTACATCAACTGCGGCAACGACAAGATCTTCATCCGCTTGGCCGAGCAGGTCGTCGGCCGCAGCGACCTCGCGAACGACCCCGAGCTGCGCGACCGCAACGGCCGCATCGCGCGCCGCGAGGAACTGTTCGCGGAGCTGAACAAGGAGTTCGCGAAACAGCCCTGGGCCCATTGGCAGCAGCGCATGCGCGAGGCGCAGATCCCCTGCGGGCTGGTGCGCACGGTCGGCGAGGCGCTGCGCTCGCCGGAAGCCGCCGCGCGCAAGCTCGTGACGCACGTGCCGCATCCCACGCTGGGGCAGGTGCCGAACATCGCGTCGCCGATCCGCTATGCGCGCACGCCGATGGCGGACCCGAAGCCCGCGCCGGACATCGGGCAGCACACGACGGAGGTGCTGAAGGAGGTGCTGGGCTTTGACGAGCAGCGCATCGCGCAGCTGGCGAGCGCCGGTACCTTCGGCAAGCGCGTGAAGCATGGGTGAGCGGACGCTGCGCGGCAAGGTCGCCGTCGTCGGCATCGGCGAGACGCCGTACTACAAGCATGGCCAGTCGCCCGATGCCGAGTTCAAGCTCGCGCTGAAGGCGATCCTCGCCGCGTGCACCGACGCCGGGATCGATGCGCGCAGCATCGATGGTTTCTCTTCCTACAGCGACGACCGCAACGACCCCGTCCGGCTGGCGACGGCGCTCGGCCTGCCGCAACTGCGCACTTCGCTGATGCAGTGGGGCGGCGGTGGCGGCGGGTGTTGCGCAGCCGTCGCCAACGGCGCCGCAGCCATTGCGACGGGGCAAGCCAATTGCGTGGTGGTGTACCGCGCGCTCGCGCAGGGCCAGTTCGGCCGCTTCGGGCAGGCGAGTGCGGCCACGACGATCTCGGGTGAACGCGCGTACCTCGTCCCGTACGGCGTTATCTCGCCGCCGCAGCGCTTCGCCATGCGCGTGCAGCGCTACATGCACGACCACGGCATCCGGCAGGAGGCGCTGCGCGCGATCGCGCTCGCGTCCTACCACCACGCCCAGAACAACCCGCGCGCCGTCATGTACGGCAAACCGCTGGACGAGGCGAAGTACGACGCTTCGCGCTGGATCGTCGAGCCCTTCCACCTGTTCGACTGCTGCATGGAGAACGACGGCGCCGCCGCGATCGTGCTGATGGATGCCGAGCGTGCGGCGGATTGCGCGCAGAAACCGGTGTACATCCTCGGTGCGGCCAGCGGGTCCAGCGAGCGTTTCGGCGCGCAGGCGCACAACTCGCCCGCTTATGCTTCGGCAAACTTCGAGACCGTCGCGCGCGACCTCTACAAGATGGCGCGCGTGAAGCCGGCCGACGTCGGCGTCGTGCAAAGCTACGAGAACTTCACCGGCGGCGTGGCCATGGCGCTGGCCGAGCACGGATTCTTCGAACCGGAGGAAGCCAACGACTTCCTCACCAAGGACAACCTCGTCGCACCCAACGGCCGCCTGCCGCTCAACACCAGCGGCGGCAACCTGGCCGAGTGCTACATGCACGGTTTCGAGCTCGTGCTGGAGGCGGTGCGCCAGGTGCGCGGCACGTCCACGAACCCCGCGCCGCGCAACGACGTGGCGCTCGTGATCGGCGGCCCGATGGTGGCGCCCGCGAGCGACCTGCTGCTGGGATCGAAGGAGGCGCTGTGAGCTACCTCCCCGCCGGACTTTCGATCCCCGTCCCCGAACCCGACGGCGTCTCCGCCCCGTATTGGGCCGGCCTGCGCGAAGGCAGGCTGCTCGTGCAGCGCTGCATACACTGCGGCGCCTGGCAGTTCGGCCCCGAGTGGATCTGCCATCGTTGCCACGCCTTCGACCCCGCGTGGGTGGAAGTGCCCGCGGCGGGACGCATCCACAGCTGGGAGCGCGTGTGGCACCCGGTGCACCCGGCGCTCAAGGACCGCGGGCCCTATGTCGCCGTGCTCGTCGAACTGCCGCATGCGGGCAACGTCCGCATGGTCGGCAACCTGCTGGGTGATGCGATGCAGGACGTGCGCATCGGCGCCGAAGTCACCGGCGTGTTCGAGCATCACCCCGACGCGTCACCGCCGTACTCGCTGTTGCAGTGGCGTTGCCGAACGTAGAATCGACGCGCCCATGAAGAGCCCCGCCTCCGACATCGTTTTCGCCGCGATCTCGCCTGCGCGCGCGGTCGACGAGATCGCCGCGCAGGTGCGCGCGATGGTGGCCGACGGGCGCCTGAAGCCCGGCGACAGGCTGCCCTCCGAACGCGAGCTGTCGCTGCGGCTGAACGTGAGCCGCAACACGCTGCGCGAGGCGCTGCGCACGCTCGAGCATGCGGGCCTGATCGAGATGCGCAAGGGCGCGAGCGGCGGCGCCTTCGTGCGCAGCGGCGACGCCGGCGCAATCGTCACGGGCATGAGCGACCTCTACCACCTCGGCGCGATAACGCCGCAGCAGCTCACCGAAGTTCGGCTGTGGCTGAGCGAACTCGTCGTGCGCATCGCGTGCGAGCGCGCCACCGCGCAGGACTTCGCGGCGCTCGACGCCAACGTCGCTGCTGCAACACGTGCGCACGAAGCAGGGCGCTTCGACGAGCGCCAGAAGCTGCACCGCGAGTTCCACGTCATCCTCGCGCGCGCCACGCAGAACCCGATCCTCGCCGTGACCATGGAAAGCGTGATGGGTGTCTTCGGCCAGTTCATCGAGAAGATCGGGCCCAGCGAGAACCCGTTCACGCTGCCTTCGCGCAAGCGCTTCCTCAAGCACCTGAACGAGCGCGATGCGGATGCGGCGGTCGCCGAGATGTCCAAGCACCTCAAGCGGCTGCACAGCCAGTACCTCGCCCGCTGGAACGAGATGGCCGCCGCGGCGTAAAGGACCCCCACGCCGGCGGCGCTCAGCCCGTCTTCAGGGCGCCACTGCGCCGTACATCGCCATGAACGCCCCGACGTTGCCGACGCGCAGGTACGCGACCGCGCAGGCGAGGGCTGGGTCCAGCGCAGCAAGGGCGGCGGCACATCGGCCTTGCTCGATGCGCGCCGCCGGTGACGGCGCGCCGGTCTCGGCAGGGGCCTCGTCCTTCTGCGCGGCGGCCACGAGGTGGATGTCCGGCGCGACGCCGCTGCCCTGCATCGCGCGGCCCGAGGGCGCATAAAAGAGGGAGGTGGTGAGCTTCAACGCGCCCTTGCGTTCGCCCAGTGAATAAGTCGTCTGCACCGTCCCCTTGCCGTAGCTGCGCTGGCCGATGACCACGGCGCGGCCGTTGTCCTGCAGTGCCGCCGCGACGATCTCGGACGCGGATGCGGAACGGCCGTCGACCATCACGACCATCGGCAGGCCGGGCAGCAGCTCGCGCGGGTCGGCGTTCCAGGTCCGCTCGTTGGATGCGGTGCGCCCGCGCACCGACACGATCTCGCCTTGCGTGAGGAAGGCGTCCGCCACGAGCACCGCCTCGCGCAGCAGGCCGCCGGGGTTGCCGCGCAGGTCCAGCACCACGGCACTCGGCGCGTGCAATGCCAGCGCTTCCTCGACCGCCGCTTCGAGCGTCGAGAGTACCGGGCCGCTGAATGACGAGAGCTTGAGCACCAGCACGTCCGCTTCCATGCTCCAGCGCAGCACCGGCCGGCGGATCGTCTCGCGCGTGAGCGCCACGGTGAACTCGTCACCCACCCCGCGCCGCACGGTGATGGAGACGTTCGTGCCCGGCAGGCCGCGCATGCGCGAGATGGCGTCGCCGAGCGCGAGGTCCTGCACCGGCTGGTCGTCGACGCGAACGATGAGGTCGCCCGGGCGCAGGCCCGCGCGCGCGGCCGGCGTGCCCGGCATGGATGCGAGCACGCCGACGCCGCCCGTGCGCGATTCGACTTCAAGCCCCACGCCGCCGAAGCCATTGCTCTCGGACCGTTCGGCCGATTGCGTCTCCGCATCGATGTAGCGCGCGTGCGCATCGACGGCCCTCAGCGCGTCGTTCGCCGCCTTCTTGAACACGGCGGCGGGTTCACCGGTGCCGGGACCGACGCCTTCCAGCGACTTGAGCGCCGCTTCGAGGAAGCGGTCGAAGTCCACCTCGCGCGCATGGCTGCGCTGCACGCGCTGCACGACGGCGGCGAGCAAATCCCGATGGGCGTCGGCCACTTCGCCCGGCGTGACCGAGCGTGCGTAGGCGGCCTGCAGCGCGGCGATCGCTTCTTCCGGGGTTGCGGCGGTGCAGAACGGCGCGGCGCCCGTGAAGAGCGCGGCCGCGAGCGTGAAGCGAAGTGCGGGAATCAAGCGTCTCATCGGAGCCCCTCCCCGAAACCTTGATCGCCGCAGTATGGTTAATACATCGCGTGAGGTCTGTTGCGAGTTGTATCGATCACGGTCGAGCTCGGCTCAACCCTGCTGCTTGCGCCACGCCTCGTAGCGCTTCTTGTTTTCCTCGTTGGGCGGGTACAGGCCGGGCAGCTTCGCGCCTTTCTCCACCTCGCCCATGATCCAGTTCTCGAGGTGCTCCTGCTCGGTGGCGAGGGCGATCACGTCATCGAGCAGCGCCTGCGGGATCAGCACCGCGCCGTCCTGGTCCACCACGACCACGTCGTTGGGGAACACGGCCACGCCGCCGCAGTCGATGGGCTCCTGCCACCCGACGAACGTGAGGCCGTTCACCGACGCGGGCGCGGCCCAGCCCTGGCACCACACGTTCAGGCCCGTGCCCAGCACGCCTTCGACGTCGCGCACGACGCCGTCGGTGACGAGTCCTGCAACGCCGCGCCGGGCCATGCGCGCGCACAGGATGTCGCCGAAGATGCCTGCGTCGGTGACCCGCATGGCGCCGACCACGGCAATGCAGCCTTCGGGCATGTCCTCGATGGCCGCGCGGGTGGAGATCGGCGAGCCCCAGGAGGCGGGCGTGGCGAGGTCCTCGCGCGAGGAGACGAAGCGCAGCGTGAACGCGCGCCCCGCGATGCGCGGCTGGCCCGGCTTCAGCGGCCTGGTGCCGCGCATCCACACGTTGCGCAGCCCTTTCTTGAGCAGCACCGTGGTGAGCGTGCCGGTGGATACCTTGAGCAGCGCCTCGCGCTGCTTCGGGTCGAGGGGAAGGGGTTCGACGTTCACTGCTTTCGTCTCCTGCTTGTTGATCTCGCTGGGATGCGGTTCACCACCACGGCTTCTGGCCGGGCTGCGGCACGCTGTGGCAGCGCTCGCACTGGGCCATGGGCGTGAAGGCGACGGTGCCGTGGCACACACCGCACGCCTCGCCGCGGAAGATGGTGGTCATGTTGATCGATGCCGCGCCTGCCTTCGGCGCGAAGAGCGAATCATGGCAGTTCTGGCAGGCGAGCCAGTCGCCGTGCGCCGCATGCGGGAAGTTCACCCAGGGCATCTGGGCGGTGTTCTTCATCACCACGTCCGGCGCGGACGGTTGCGCATCGCGCGGCTTGCCGGTCACGGTCGCGCGCGGCTCGATGCTGCGCTGGCGCAGCGACCGCACCCAGTCCGGCTTGCCCTGCCGGTCCTGCGGCAGGCCGGCGAAGGCTTCGTGCGGCGCTTGCAGGCGCTTCGCTTCGGGCAGGGCGGCGTCGTGCACCGGCACCGCCTGGCGCTCGGTCGGCGCTTCCGGCAGGCTGCCGAACAGGTCGGCGCGGTGGACCTGCGCCAGCGCAAGGCCGGCCGCGGCGGCCAGCAGCGCGGCAAGGAGGAAGCGGGAGGTACGACGTGCCATGACGGGGAGGACCGCACCGGATGCTAGCCGATGCACCCCCGTGACAGTTGAGGTTGAGCAAGTGCGGGACAATCGCAGGCGATGACCACGCCCGAGACCGAAGCCCCGCCCGCCCTCAGCTACCCCTTCGAAGCGCCCGCCGCCGGCGACTGGATCGACGTGGCGCCCGGCGTGCGCTGGATCCGCTTGCCCATGCCCTTCCGTCTGGACCACATCAACGTCTGGGCCATCGACGACGGCGACGGCTGGGTGCTGGTGGACACCGGCCTGAACACGGACGCCACCTTGTCCGCATGGCTCGCGCTGCTGGCCGAGGGGCCGATGTCGCGGCCGCTGCACGGTGTGTACGTCACGCACATGCACCCGGACCACGTGGGCCTGGCCGGCTGGTTCACGCGCCGCGCCAACGTGCCGCTGCACATGAGCCGGCTGGAATACCTGTCGTGCCGCTCCGCCGTGGCGGACACGGGCCGCGAGGCGCCGGCCGACGGCGTCAATTTCTACAAGCGAGCGGGCTGGCAGCCGCTGTCCATCGACGCGTACCGCAGCCGGTTCGGCGGTTTCGGCAAGCAGATCCACGCGATGCCGGACAGCTTCCTGCGGCTGCAGGACGGCGACGTGCTGAAGTTCGGCGAGCACGAGTGGCGCGTGATCGTCGGCACCGGCCATTCGCCGGAGCATGCGTGCCTTTACTGCGCGGAGCTGAAGCTGCTGATCTCGGGCGACCAGGTGCTGCCGCGCATCTCGTCGAACGTGTCGGTGCATGCGAGCGAGCCCGAGGCGGACCCGATGGGCGAGTGGTATGCGTCGCTCGACAAGCTGAAGGCGCAGCTGCCTGACGACGTGCTGGTGCTGCCGGCGCACAACGACTGCTTCCACGGGCTGCACACTCGGCTCGATGCGCTCAAGCGGGGGCAGGACAAGGCGCTCACCCGCCTGCGCCGCACGCTGGAGCAGCCCAAGCGCGTGGTCGACATGTTCGGCGCTCTTTTCGCGCGCCCGATCGACCAGAACGACGCGCCTTTGCTGAGCATGGCCACCGGCGAGGCCGTGGCCTGCGTCAACTACCTGAGGGGGCGCGGCGAGATTGCGCGCCACTTCGACGACGACGGCGTCGCCTGGTACTCGATGAAGGCTTAGCGCGCCGGGGCGCTGACTGCGACTGGTTGCGGCCTGAGCGTGTTCGTCATCGCCAGGAACAGCCCCGCGAAGCCGATGAACAGGCCGATGACGGTGGCGATCATCCAGCGCTGGGTTTCGTTGATGCCCTTCTGGATCTCGGCGCGGACGGCGCCGAATTCCCTCTGCATCTCCGTGCGCACTTCGCCGATTTCCTTGTGCACTTCGGTTCGCACCTCGCGGATTTCCGTGCGCAACTCGGCGAGGTCGGATTTCGTTGCCAGAGTCGGCAAGATCGCGTCCCACTTCACTTCGAGTGTCATCATCCGGCGGTCCATGTCGTGATCATAGTCGCCTCCGCTGGCGGTGTCGGGTTCGGTCGTCATGCGGCCATTGTTGGGCGGCATCCGCCCGGCGCGAAGCCCGCAGGACCACGCTGCTGACACCAGGCAGTCAGTAGCGCTACGACAGTGCCGTTGCGCCGGAGATACGGTGGCGGCCCAGCGCGTTCATTTCTTTTCTTCGGCCAGCGGGTACTGCTTCACCAGCTGGTCGAGGAACGCATCCTCGTCCTTCACGCCCGCCGCGAACTCCCTGCTCGTGCCGAACACCGGCTCCGCGCCGAGCCCGCGCACGGAGGCCTGCGCCTGCGGGTCTTGCGCGAGCGAGGTCATCAGCTTCTCGACCTTCGCCACCACCTCGGGCGGCGTGTTCTTCGGCGCGAACAACCCATACCAGCTGCCGCGCGCCGGCACGTTCAGGCCGGCCTCGCGGAAGGTCGGCACGTCGGGCACCTGCGACGAGCGCTTGTCCAGGTTCACGGCGAGGATCTTCAGCGCACCGGACTGGTGGTGCGGCAGCGGCGCCGCGATGCTGGTGATGCCGATCGTGATGTGGCCGCCCAGCAGGTCATTGATCACCGGCCCGGTGCCCTTGTACGGCACGTTGATCGTCTCCTTGATGCCGGAGATGGCGAACATGCGCTTGCCGTACAGGTAGGACAGCTGTTGCCCCGAGCCCCAGGTGCACGGCTTGGGCTGCTTGTTGCAATACGCCACCAGCTCCTTGATGCTGTTCACGCCCAGCTTCGACTGCACGGCCACCGCCGAGGGCGTGCGGGCGATCTCGGTGACCGGCACGAACGCGGTCGCGGGGTCGAACGTCAGGTCCTTCGCGTTGTGCTTCAGCAGCAGCAGCGAGGGGATCTGCAGCAGCATCGTGTAGCCGTCGGCGGGTGACTCGGCGACGCGCTTGGTCGCGATCAGGCCGTCCGCGCCGCCCTGGTTCTCCACGATGACGGGCTGGCCCCAGGCGTCCTGCATGCGCTTGGCGACCAGGCGCGCCACGCCGTCGAGGCCGCCGCCGGTGGAGGCGGCGACGACGAGGGTGATGCGTTTGGTGGGGTAGTCGCCCTGGGCGTGGGCACCGAAGGCGCACAGCAGGGCGAGGGCGGCGGCGAGGGACTTCATGTTGTTTGTCTCCAGGGTCTCAGAGGTACGCCCATGGCCGGCGCGCGCGGTCCGTGGTCCGGTAGTCGTCGATGGCGGGCTGCTGCGTCTTCGTGAGGGCGATCTCGTCCAGGCCCTCCAGCAGCATGCGCTGCAGGCGCGGCGGCACTTCGAAGCGTTGGACCTCGCCGGTGGCGAGGATCGTCACGGTGCGCTCGGCCAGGTCCACCTTCAGCGGCCCGCCTGCCGTGGCAAAGCGCTCGATCGCCTCCATCGGCAGGCGCACCGGCACGATGCCGTTGCGGAAGCAGTTGTTGAAGAAGATGTCGCCGAACGAGGGCGCGATGACGGCGCGAAACCCGCGCTGCCGCAACGCGCGCGGAGCCGCTTCACGCGAAGAGCCGCAGCCGAAGTTGGCGCCTGCGAGCAGGATCCCGGCTTCGGTCCACGGCGAGCGGTTCAGCACGAACTGCGGGTCGGCCGCCCACTCGGCGAAGAGGCCCTCGCCCAAACCCTCCTCGGTGGGCCGCGCGAGGAAGCGCGTCGGGATGATCTGGTCCGTGTCGACGTTCGCGCGCATCAGCGGCGCGGCCAGGGCAGTGACTTCACGCAGCGCTTCCATCAAGCGGTCCTCGGGTCGGCGATGTGGCCTGCCACCGCCGACGCGGCGACGGTGAGCGGGCTGGCGAGGTGCGTGCGCGTTCGCTTGCCCTGCCGGTTCTCGAAATTGCGGTTGCTGGTGCTGATGCAGCGCACGTCCTCGAGCCGGCCGCGGCCGCTGCCGCACATGCCGCAGCCGGGCTCGTGCCATTCGAAGCCCGCGGCCAGGAAGACCTCGTGCAGGCCCTCGGCCTCGGCGTCGCGCTTGACCGCGGCCGAGCCGGGCACGCAGATCGCGGTCACGTGCGGGGCGACCTTCCTGCCCCGCAGGTACGAGGCGGCCAGGCGCAGGTCGGAGAGGCGCGCGTTGGTGCAGGTGCCGATGTAGGCAACGTCGATGCGCACCTGCGCGAGCTCGGCGCCGGGCTGCAGCTGCTGGTAGGCGAGGGCGCGTTCGGCGAAAGCGTCCTCGGGCGCGGGGATCTTGCTGCTGACGGGCGCGACATGCTGCGGGCTCGTGCCCCAGGTCACCTGCGGTTCGAGTTGGGCGACGTCGATCTCGATCTCGGTGTCGAACACCGCATCGTCATCTGTCGCGAGCGAGCGCCAATGCGCCACGGCGCGGTCCCACGCTTCGCCCTGCGGTGCGTACGCGCGGCCGCGCAGGTAGTCGAACACCTTGTCGTCGGGCGCGATGAAGCCGTACTTGGCCTGGCACTCCACCGCCATGTTGCACAGGGTCAGCCGCGCCTCCACGTCGAGCGCCCGCACGGCGCTGCCGGCGAACTCGATCGCGTACCCCGCGCCGCCACCGGCGCCGATGCGGCCGATGAGGTGCAGGATCATGTCCTTGGCCGAGACACCCGCGGGCAGCTCGCCCTCGAAGCGCACGCGCATGCGCTTCGGCTTCGCTTCCACGATGGTCTGCGTCGCCAGCACGTGCGCGCCTTCGCTGGTGCCGATGCCCCAGCCGATGGCGCCGATGCCACCGAGCGTACAGGTGTGGCTGTCGCCGCAGGCGACGGTCAGGCCGGGCAGGGCGATGCCGAGCTCGGGCGCGATCACGTGCGTGATGCCCTGGCGCGGGTCGTCCACATCGACGAGCTGGATGCCGAGCTCGCGGGCGCGCCAGCGCGCCTCGTCGATCATCTGGACGGCCGCGGGCGTCCAGCCCTTGCGCGGCTCGGGTTGCGGTTTCGTCACGAGGAGGTGGTCGATCACGCCGAACACCTGCGCCGGGCATTCGGGCGCATGGCCGGCCGCGCTCATCTCGCGCATCACGACGCTGCCGGTCACGTCGTGCAGCAGCAGCCGGTCCACTTGCAGCAAACAGGTGCCGTCGCCGAAATCGGTGACGACATGCTCGTCCCAGCACTTGTCGAAATAAGTGGCGCCCATCCTGCGCACGATACGCGGTGGCGGGCCGCCGCGTAAGATGCGCCAAAGCTCAAGGCGTTCACCGAAGGTAGACACATGCGCGAGGCGCACCTGCGCGACTTCATCGCCGTGGCCGACACCGGCAGCGTGCGCGCCGCGGCCCGCAAGCTCAAGCTGACGCAAGGCGCGATCAGCAAGAACCTGCTGGCGCTGGAGCGCGAGCTGGGGGTGCCGCTGCTGGTGCGGTCCGCGCACGGCGTCGAGCCAACGGAGTACGGCAAGGTCCTTTTGCGGCGCGCGCGGCTGGCCGATGTCGAACTCAAGCGCGCCGAAGAAGAGATCGCTGCTTTGGCCGGCCATGCCCACGGCATCGTGCAGGTGGGGCTGTCGTCCACTGCTGAAGCGCTGCTGGCGGCACGCGCGATCGCCCGCTTTCGCGACGCACACCCCGACAGCATGGTGCACATGCGCGGCGGCACGGCGTCCACGCTCGTCTCGCTGCTGCGCGAGGGCAAGATCGATTTCGCAGTAGCGCCGGTCGCCGACGCCTCGCTCGGCGCGGACCTGCATGCCGAGCGGATCTTCAGCTCGGACTTCGTGGTGGTCGTGCGCGACGGGCACCCGCTCGCGCGGGCGACGCAGCTGGAGGAGCTGGCGCAGGCCGAGTGGGTGCACGGCGCGAGACCGGGTGAGCTGGACCCGCTGATCGTGGCGGCCTTCCGCAAGGCGGGCGTGGCGCCGCCGCGCTTCGCGATCCAGCGCGACTCGTTCAGCGCGCTCGTTTTCCTGCTGCTGCAGTCGGATTACGTTGCCATCGCCACGGAGCCTACGGTGGCCCCATTCTGCCGCGCGGGGCTGCTGGCGCGCGTGCCGCTCAGAGTGAAGCCGGGGGTGTCGGTGCAGTCGCTAGTCACACCCGCCGCCCGGCCCCTGACGCCTCGTGCGCAAGCGCTGGTTGCCGAGGTGCGGCGGGCGGCGAAGGCGCTGCGGCGCTAGCGGGCGGGCGCGCTCACGGCCACCGCCTGTGGCCTGAGCGTGTTCGTCATCGCCAGGAACAGCCCGGCGAAGCCGATGAACAGGCCGATGACGGTGGCAATCATCCAGCGCTGCGTCTCGTTGATGCCCTTCTGGATTTCGGCGCGCACCTGGCCCACTTCCCTGTGGATCTCGGTACGGACTTCCTGGATCTCGGTGCGCATGCCGCCGATTTCCTTGTGAACTTCGGCGCGCACCTCGCCAAAGCCCTTCTGCATCTCCGTGCGCAATTCAGTGCGCAGCTCGGCAACGTCCGACTTCGTCGCCAGCGTCGGCAGGATTGCGTCCCACTTGGCTTCGAGCATGGTCATGCGGTGGTCCATGTCGGCATCATAGTTCGCCGCGGGCTGGGTGTCGTTTTCGTGTGTCATGCGGCGCATGCTAGGAAGGGCATGCTGCGCCGGCCAACCCATTTGGCACGCCCACTGACAGTACGTTGTCAGCAGCGGGCACACAGTGCGCACCCATCCGAAAGTCTTTGCGTTGCGCAGAAGACACTGCGTGTTTTCAGCGGATGCTTGACATATGCCAACTCAACCGCGGTTGGGTCGCCCTAATCTGGCCGCATGGCACCCCTGAACGCCTCCATCCGGGCCGGCACCGCCGCGGCAGCACTCGCGCTCTACGGATCGCTCGCGCTCGCGCAGGCGCCGCCGCCCGGCACGGCGGCTGCAACGACCAGGACCACCACGGAGGCGGGCGTGACGATCAAGGTGACGCCGGTGGCGCTGCTTCCGATCGGCTGGATGTTCGCGGTGGTCCTCGAAAGCACGTCGTCCATCGACGACAACGTCAAGGCCCAGGCCTTGCTGGTCGCGGGCGCGGAACAGCTCCAGGCCAGCGAATGGGACGGAGCAGGGCCGGGCGGCGCGCGGCGCGAAGGCGTGCTGACCTTCCCCGTGCCCAAAGCCGACCCGGCAGCGCTCGAACTGCGCATCGCCCGCAAGGGCGAAGCCGCCCCGCGGGTCTTCAAATGGGAGCGCGCCGACCTGAAGTGAGGCCCGCGCCCTACTTGTCCGTCCAGGGCATCGCCTGCCACAGCTGGCGGAAGTCGGCTTCGTCTTCCTTCAATTGCGTGGCGTACGCGGCGGGCGCAAGGTAGCGGATCGGCGCGAAGTAGCCGGCCGCCCTGGCCTGGAACTCGGGGTCGTTCACCGTCTTCTGGATCGCACCGGCCAGCTGCTCGCGCACCGGGGCGGGCAGGTTCTTGGGCGCGGCGATGCCGCGCAGCGACGCCATGATCACGTTGAAGCCCTGCTCCTTGAACGTCGGCACGTTCGGCGCGAGCGTTGAGCGCTTCTCGCTCATCTGGCCCAGGTGCCGCAGCGGCGTGCCGCCCTTCTGGTACTGCATGGCCTCGCCGATGTTCATCGCGGCCATCACGATCTGCTTGCTGGCCACCGCGTTGTGCACTTCGGCCGCGCCCTTGAAGGGCACGTGCGTGAGCTTCACGCCGGCGGCACGCTCGAACATCAGCGCGGCCAGGTGGTCGTCCGAACCGATGCCGGTGGTGCCGTAGGTCACCTTGCCGGGGTTGGCCTTCGCGTAGGTCACGAGCTCCGCGAGGCTGTGGATCGGCGTGTCCGAATGCACGGAGAAGTTGCCCGGGTCGTCGACGATGTTGCCCAGCAGGTCGTAGTTCTGCCAGTGGAAATTCGACTTGCGCTCGATCGGGATCGTCAGCACGTTCGGCGTGTTGATGAAGCCGATCGTGTAGCCGTCCGGCTGCGCGTTGGCGATCTCCGCGAAGCCGATGCCGCCGCCCGCGCCGGGCCGGTTGACCACGACGATGGACGCGTTGGGCCCGAGGTGCTTCTGCATGTGCTGCGCCATCAGGCGCGCGATGATGTCGGTGCCGCCGCCTGCGGCGTAGGCGACCACCATCTTGATCGGTGCCTCCGGCCATGCGGCGTGCGAGAGGGCAGGCGCCACGGCCGCGGCGCAGAGAGCGAGCGCCGGCACGAGCCGGCGCAGCAGGGAAGGGATGCGTTGCATGGGGTTGTCTCCTTGTGTCTGGTTCGGTGCTCAGCGGCCGAGGATGCGCGCGCGGCGCTGCTCGAAGGCCGGCCACACCTCGGGGTTGACGAGCCGCGGCGGCCGCTCGCCGCGCAGCACGCCTGCGATCTGGTCTGCCGCCACCGCAGCCATGTTGCGCCGCGCCTCGTACGTGACGCCCGCCGTGTGATAAGTGGCGTAGACGTTGTCCATGGCGAGCAAGGGGTGGTCCAGCGGGGGCGGCTCGCGGTCCCACACGTCGATGCCCGCGCCTGCGAGGTGGCCGGACCGCAGTGCGTCGACGAGCGCAGCCTCGTCGTGGATGCCGCCACGGGCCGTCGTGATGAAGATCGCGCCTTTCTTCATGCGGGCGAAAGCATCGGCGTTCACCATCTTCATCGTGCTCGTGTCGCGCGGGCAATGCAGCGAAACGAAGTCGGAGCGCGCGAGCAGCTCGTCGAACGTGACCGGCTTCGCGCCGCGCCGCTCGATCTCATCGGGCGCCACGTTGGGGTCCGTCGCGATCACTTCCAGGCCGAACGCGCGCGCCAGCGCCGCCACGCGTGTGCCGATGTTGCCGATGCCCACCAGCCCGAGCGTCTTGCCGCGGATCTCGTGGCCCATCACGTCTTCGCGCTTGTAGCCGACCTCGCGCCGCATGCGCCGGTCGCCCTCCAGCATCCGCCGCGACACGCCGAGGATGAAGCCCAGCGTGTGCTCCGCGACCGACACCGCGTTGCCGCCGGACTGGTTCACCACCGCGATCCCGGCAGCGGTGCACGCCGGCACGTCCACCGTGTCGTAACCCGCGCCGCTCGAGGAGACGCACACGAGGTGGGGGGAGCGGGCGATGAGTTCGGGCGACGCCCACAGCGCCTTCGGCAGTTCGTCCTTGGCGGCGGACACGTGGTACACGTGCGCGGCCGCCAGCACGTCCAGGGCGGCGTCCGTGCTGCCGCGAACGGGGAACACCGCGACCGACACGCCGGGCTCCTGCGCGAGGCGTTCGTCGAACGCGGGGTCGATCCAGAGGTCGGCGCGGGCGACCCGGCGGGTTTCGGTGCTCATGGACCCCAATGTACAATAAAAAAACAATGTGGCTCGCCGGTCGAAGGGGCTGCACAGGGAGGGCCCTTTTTCATCCATACAAAAAAGGAACAGGCGTGGCGGCTGCGGCGGACAAGGCGTACGAAACCCTGAAGCACCGGGTGGTGGGCGGGCGCTATGCGCCCGGCGAGCAGCTGAAGGAAGAGCCCCTCGCCCGCGAGCTGGCCACCAGCCGCACGCCGGTGCGGGCGGCGCTCAAGCGCCTCGTGGACGACGGCCTCGCCACGGCCGAGCCCGGCCGCGGCGTGCGGGTGGCGGCGTGGACCGAGTCCGACATCGAGGAGACCTTCGCGCTGCGCGGGCTGCTCGAAGCGCACGCGGCCGAGCTCGCCGCACGGCGCGGTGGCGTGGCCCTGGCCGAGCGGCTGGATGCGCTCAACACCGAGATGGAAGGCGCCATCGAAAAGGGTGGCCGCGCATTGCCCGAGCGGCTGCAGAAGATCAACGCCGAATTCCACCGCGCCATCGTCGGCGCGAGCGGCTCGCCGCGCCTGCGCACGATGCTTGCCGGGCTGATCGACATGCCCGTCGTGATCCGCTCCCACTTCATCAGCACGCGCGAGGACAGGCTGCAGAGCCTGCAGCACCATCGCGACGTCGCCGCGGCCGTGCGCGCCGGGGACGGCGACCTTGCGCGGCAGGTGATGCAACTGCACCTGCGCGTCGCGGCGCATCGCTTCCGCCGCCGCCGTGAAGAATTGGGCAAGCCGCCCACGCGCTGACGCCGCGCGATACAAGAAAGCTACAAACCGCGCCGCCGCCGACGCGCGGGGGTTACCGGCGGCGACCAGACTCCAGCCATCGACAACCCGCTGGAGCCCGCCATGACCGTCGCTGCATCGTCCACCCGGCTTCTTGCCCTGCATGACCGCTCGGCCCTCGTCGCCGCGCCGGAGCCGATGGCGCTGGCCGCGCTGGCGGACTGGGCACTGGCGGCCATCGACGAATGGAAGCAGCGCCGCCGCCTCGCCGCCGCGCGGCGCGAGTTCGCGCGGCTGGGCCCTGCGGCGCTGCGCGACCTCGCCATGTCCGGCTGCGAATTCGAGTCCTACTGGGCCGAGGCGAACGGGCAGGCGCAGCGCACGCGCCGGCGCGTCGGCTGATCAGTCCGCGCCCAGCTGCAGCCGGTTCGGCTGGCGGCGCTCGACCTGGTACTTCAGCAAGGCCGCGACACGATAGACCGCATGCGCGAACTTGCCGTAGGGCAGGGTGAGGAACAGGGCCATGACGAACCCGAGGTGCACTGCCAAGGCAAGACCCATCGCACCGGTGTCGCGCACCGCGAGAAGGATGAGGCCGGTGAGGCTGCTCGCGAACAGCAGCGCGATGAACCCGCGATCCATGGGCCGCTGGCTCGGGTCGCCGTGCAGCGGATGACGGCGCGCATTCAGCCACCACAACCCCGCGGGCCCGACGAGCAGGCCGATGCCGCCCAGCGTGCCGAGGATCACCGGCAGGCTGGTGAACGCGTAGGGCGCGTGCCACCCGAAGACGTAGTGATAGACCGTCGCCACGCAGGTCGCGGCGAAGCAGAGCATGAAGCCGTAGAACGTGAAGTGGTGGAAGCGCCGGCGGCGCAGCGTGAAGCGGTCGTCCTCGTCGTTGCAGCCGTCGCCGTGGCCGCCGTCGAGGTACTTCAGGGTGAGCGCGTCGTGCAACGCTTCCGCGCGCGCGCCGGGCAAAGCGTCACCGGGCGACTGCCCTTGCCAGAACCGCTTCGCACCCATGCCGAGCGCGAGGATCGCCCACAGGAACACGATGCCGAACATCGCCACCAGCGTGTTGTGCGGGAACACGGCGTAGAAGTTGCCCGCCAGCGGCTCGTGCCACAGGTTGCCGCGCATCGCGAGCAGCAGCACCAGGAAGACGGCAAGCCCCAGGCCGGTGGCGAGCGCCACCGCGAGCCCGTTGCGGCGATACAGCCCGCCCAGCGACCGCGGCCACGCGAATTCCTCGTACGTTCGCACGCGCAGTTGCGCCATCGCGCGCGGCACGTTGATCGCGAAGTCGTGCGGCGGCGCGTACTGGCACGCATGCAGGCACGCGCCGCAGTTGTGGCACAGGTTGGCCAGGTAGTGCGCGTCGGCGGCGTCGAAGGACAATCGCCGCGTCATCGCCGGGAACACCGCGCAGAAGGTTTCGCAATACCGGCAGGCGTTGCACACCTGCATCTGGCGGCCGACTTCCGCTTCGGCCTGGCGGATCAGGGTCTCAAGCTGCTGCACGCGCGGCCTCCGTCCCGGCGATGCGGCCGAAGGCCGTGCCGATGCTCATGCCGACACCGGCGGTGTAGCCCTTGCCCAGCACGTTGCCGGCCATCATCTCGCCGGCGACGAAGAGGTTGGGGCTGGCGGCGCCGCCGAAGTGCACCTGCGCCTTGTCGTTGGTCTTCAGGCCCAGGTAGGTGAAGGTGATGCCGGGCCGCAGCGCGTAGCCGTAGAAAGGCGGCGTGTCGATCGGCCGCGCCCAGTGTGTCTTGGCCGGGGCGAGGCCCTCGGTGTGGCAGTCGTCGAGCACGGTGTGGTCGAACGTGCCCACGCGACAGGCCGCGTTGAAGTCGTTCAGGGTCTGCATGAAGGTGGTTTCGTCGAGCGCCAGCTTGCGGGCGAGCTCGGGCAGCGTGTTGGCCACCACGCCGGGGAAGACGGGTGGCATGAAGCGGCCGACGGCCTTGCTGTCGATGATGCAGTAGCCGACCTGCTGCGGCTGCATTGCGACGAGGCGGCCCCAGATGGCGTAGCGCTTGGGCCAGAAGTCCTCGCCCTCGTCGTAGAAGCGCTTCGCTTCGCGGTTGAGCATCACGCCCAGCGACACCGCGTCCACGCGCGTGACGATGCCGCCGTCGTAGAGCGGGGCGCGTGCGTCGATGGCGACGCAATGCGCCTGCGTGGGGTCGCCGATGATGTCGGCGCCTTGCGCCTGCATGTGCTTGAGCAGCACGCCCTGGTTGAAGCGCGTGCCGCGGATCAGGAAGTTGTCGGCGGGCCATTCGCCGCGCTCGTTCTGCCCCCAGGCCTCGCGCAGCCATTCGAGGTTGGATTCGAAGCCACCGGCCGCCAGCACGCAGGCCTTGCCTTCGATGCGCTCCTTGCCCGCGTGCACCGCGACGAAACGGCCATCGCGAATCTCCAGCGAGTCCACCGGCGTGTCGTAGCGGACTTGCACCCCCAGGTTCTCCGCGCTGCGGTAGTAGGCGTTGACGAGCGCCTTGCCCCCGCCCATGAAGAACGCGTTGGTGCGCGAAAGATGCAGCGTGCCGGCCAGCGAAGGCTGGAAGCGCACGCCGTGCTTGCGCATCCACCCGCGGCAGGTGGACGACGCTCGGATCACGAGCCGGGCGAGGTGCTCGTCGGTGTTGCCGCCGGTCACCTTCAGCAGGTCCTGCCAGAACTCTTCTTCGGGGTAGGCGTCCACCAGCACGTCCTGCGGGGCGTCGTGCATGCAGCGCAGGTTGCGGGTGTGCTGGGAGTTGCCGCCGCGCCATTCGCGCGGCGACGCCTCCAGCAGGAGCACGCTCGCACCGGCCTCACGGGCCATGAGCGCGGCGCAAAGGGCGGCGTTGCCACCGCCGACGACGATCACATCGAACATCGGGCGAATGTACGTGCGCCGGCGCGCGCCGGATAGCCCGGAACCCTCAGACCGTTATCACGGTTCGTGATACCCCAGCCGGGCGCCGTGCCAGGTGCCACCGCGGATCAGCTCGCGGGCGCAGTCGGCCAGCACCACGCGCACGGCGAGCGCGGCGGGGGAGAGCTCGTCGTCCGACAGGCTGCACAGCGAGTTCAGGCGCTTGAGGCGCCGGTCGGCGATCTCGGCCACTTCGATGGCCTGCTCCCAGCCCGGCACGCGCGCGAGCGCCGCCCATGGCTGGATGGTGGCGCCGAGCCCGCTGCGCACCGCTTCCATCAGCAGCGCGAGCGAGTCGATTTCCATCGGCTGCATCCGTTTGAGTCGCCCGGCCGAGACGGCGGCGTCGAGGGTGGCGCGCAGCCCGTGCGAGGCGCTGGGCAGGATGAGGGGCATGTCTTTCAGCTGCGCGAGCTTCACCTTGGCGGGCAGCGGTTTCGCGGCGGCATCCCGGGCCCGCATCAGGTACAGCTTTTCCTCGACGAGGGGCGTCACGCTCCAGCGCCGGCCGGGGTCGGTGTCGAACAGCACGGCAAGGTCCAGCTGGCGGGCATTGAGCATCGCCGCGAGATGGCCGGAGAGGCTTTCCACCACGTGCAGCCGCACGTCCGGGTAGCGCGAGCGCACGGCCGCCACCAGCGGCAGGCCGAGAACCGATGCGGTGGTGGGTGCCAGCCCCACGCTCACTGCACCGGACAGCCGCGACTGCTGCGCCGCCTGCGCCGCCGCATCGGCGTGCCGCAACGCGAGCTGCGCCTGCTGGAAGAATGCGAGCCCCGCCTCGGTGGGCGCCACGCCCTTGGGGCTGCGCTGGAGCAGGCGGGTGGACAGTTCGCCCTCGAGGCGCGACACCTGCTGGCTGAGCGCGGACTGCACCACGCCCAGGTCGACCGCGGCGCGGTTCATGCTCCCGAGTTCGACCACGCGAACGAAGTAACGCAGCTGCCGCAGTTCCATCGGTGCGTGGTCGACGCCTAGTCGATGCGCCTGTAGCGCACCTCGCGGTGGTGCACGTGGTCCACGCCCTTGAACTCGTCGCGCGAGTCGAAGGAAAGCTGGAACGTCGCGAACGGCAAGTTCAGCCGCGAGGGCGGGCTGCCGTTCAAGGACGTGTACTTGCGCTTGAGGTTGATGCCGTCGTACATCCAGAAGCCGGTGTTCTCGAACTCGGTGATGCCGCCGGCCTCGTTGACCACGCGCACGCTCTCGCGGAAGTTGCCCGTGGCGTCCAGCCTGAGCACGCGCCGCACCTGGTGGCCGGCGTCGTCGTACTCGCGCAGCCACGCACCGGGCAGCAGGTCGCGCGTGTTGCCCAGGCTGCCGTCCACGCCGGCCATCACGGGGTCGTGCAGCTCCGGCTCCACGCGCGAGAGCAGCACGGCCAGGGCGGCCAGTGCGAGCAGCCAGGCGGCTGTGGCGCTGCGGGTCATGCCGCCAGTATCGTGGAAGAATGCTTGTCCAGCAGTGGAGCAGGGTATGGCGTTCGACCTCGGCGTGATCGGCCTCGGCGTGATGGGTGCGAACCTGGCGCGCAATTTCGTGGACAAGGGCTTCTCGGTGGCGGGCTTCGACGTGGAGGCGGCCAAGCGTGAGCGCTTCCTGCAGGCCGCCGCGAGCGGCCGGGCGAGCGCGCCGCCGACGATGCAAGCTTTCGTGGCATCCCTCGCCGCGCCACGCGTGGTGCTCGCGATGGTGCCTGCCGGCGCGGCCGTGGATGCGGTGATCGACAGCCTGCGGCCGCTGCTCGAACCCGGCGACATCGTCGTCGACGGCGGCAACACACGCTACGGCGACACGCAGGCCCGCATGCTGGCCCTCGAAGGCACGGGGTTGCTTTACGTGGGCATGGGCGTGAGCGGCGGCGAGGAGGGCGCGCTGCGCGGCCCGGCCCTGATGCCCGGCGGCGACGAGCGTGCGTGGCCGCGCCTGAAGCCCTTGCTGCAGGCCGTCGCCGCCCGTGCGGGCGACGGGCAGCCGTGCTGCGAGTGGATGGGCACGGGCGGTGCCGGCCACTTCGTGAAGATGGTGCACAACGGCATCGAGTACGCCGACATGCAGGTGATCGGCGAGGCCTACTGGCTGATGCGCGAGCTGCTGCGCATGACGCCCGCCGACATCGGGCGCACCTTCGCGCAGTGGAACGAGGGCGAGCTGGAGAGCTACCTCGTCGCGATCACGGCGGACATCCTCTCGCGGATCGACCCCGAAAGCGGCCGGCCGCTGGTGGAAGTGATCCTCGACACCGCCGAACAGAAAGGCACCGGCAAGTGGGCGAGCCAGGCCGCGCTGGACTTCGGCCTCACGGCGCCGACGATCGCCGAAGCCGTGTTCGCGCGCACGGTGAGCGCGGCGAAGGAGGAGCGGGTCGTCGCCGCCGACGTGCTGAAGGGGCCCGGTGGGGCGTTCGATGGCGACCCGGCCACCCTCATCGAGAAGATCCGCCGCTCGCTGCTGGCCGTGAAGGTGTGCGCCTATGCGCAGGGTTTCCAGCTGCTGCAGGCCGGCGACCGCGAGCACGTGTGGAACCTGCCGCTCGCCGGCATCGCCACGATCTGGCGCGCGGGCTGCATCATCCGAGCGCGCCTGCTGGAGGACATCCGCAGTGCGTACGCGCGCGACGGCGAGCTGGTGAACCTGATGCTCGATGCGCGCTTCGCCGCCACCCTCGCCGCTTGCCAGGAAGACCTGCGCGACGTCGTGGGCCTGGCCGCGCGTCATGGTGTACCCGCGCCGGCGTTCATGAGTGCGCTGGCCTACTACGACGCCTATCGTTCGCCGCAGTTGCCCGCCAACCTGCTGCAGGCGCAGCGGGACTACTTCGGGTCACATCTGTATCAAAGGGTGGACCGGCCGGGAAAATTTCACACGCAGTGGGGTCTTCGCTCCACCTCGTAGGACGCATCCCACGGCGCGCGTCCCTCCGGCCTACAGACCGCGGCCCGGCACACATCTAATGTGCGGTTGTGCCGAACCCATCCGTTCGGTCGGAGGGTGGGGTGACGATAGAGATGGTGATGGTGGAAGATTCGCGGGAGATCATCTCGGCGATCGAGGACCTGCTGGCCCCCGACGGGCGCTTCCGCATCGTCGGCCGCAACGCCACCGAGAACGAGGCCACCGCCTGGCTGCAGGAGCACCCCCACGACTGGGACCTCGCGGTCATCGACCTCGTGCTGCGCGATGGCTCCGGCTTCAACGTCGTGCGCCGCTACCGCGAGGCCAACGAGACCGCGCGCATCGTGGTGCTGAGCGACTACGCCACCCTGAACATCAAGCTGCGTTGCGTGGAGCTGGGCGCCGACGCGGTCTTCACCAAGGGCGAGTTCAAGGCCTTCATCGCGTACGTGTCGTCGATCCGCCCGCGCGGGGCGAGCCTGCACGCATGAAAAGAGCCCCCACGCTTGCGCGCGGGGGCTTTCCAAGTGTCGCCGTCACCCTCGGAGAGTGACGGCTTTCATTCTGAGGCGGCCGGGCTGACCGCGCCCTGACCTGGCGGCACGGAAATCCACGTACCGCAGAATGCGGTGATGCTGACCTTCCACAACCCCGCGCACCGCGCGCATGCGGGCCGCCACGAGATGTACCGCGGCCGGCTGGTGGACTGCCACGAGGTGCCGCAGCGCGCCGAGCTGGTGGTGGACGAATTGAAGCGGCGTGGATTCGGGCAGCCGCGCACCGCGCCCGCGGCGGACATGCGCGTGGTCGAATCGATCCACGCGCGCCCCTACCTGGACTTCCTGCGCACGGCTTGGGCCGAGTGGGTGTCGCTCGACCCCTCCCATGCCGCCCTCGACATCCTGCCCTCCGTGTGGCCCAACCACGGCCTGCGGCGCGACGTCGTGCCCGCGAACTTCTCGGCCAAGGTGGGGCTTTATGCTTTCGATGCGGGCTCGCCGATCACGGCCGGCACCTGGGACGCGTGCATCGCGGGCGCCGCCTGCGCGATCGAGGCCGCGAGGCAGGTGGCCGCGGGTGCGGACCGCAGTGCGCTCGTCGTCACGCGCCCACCGGGGCATCATGCCGGCCGCGATTTCTACGGGGGTTACTGCTTTGTCAACAACACCGCGCTCGCCGCGCAGGCCTTGCGCGATGCAGGCCATGCGCGCGTGGCGGTCCTCGACGTCGACTACCACCACGGCAACGGCACGCAGTCGATCTTCTACGAGCGCGCCGACGTCCTCACGGTCTCCGTCCATGGCGACCCCATGACGGAGTACCCGTTCTACCTGGGGCACGCCAGCGAGCGCGGCGCGGGTGCGGGCGAGGGCTTCAACCTGAACCTGCCGCTGCCGCGAGGGACGGCGTTCGGCCCTTGGCGCCGCGCGCTCGAACAGGGCCTCGATGCGGTCGCGCGCTTCGGCGCGTCGGCGCTCGTCGTCGCGCTCGGCGTGGACACGTACGAAGGCGACCCGATCTCCAGTTTCCGCCTCACGTCCGCCGATTTCGTCGAGGTGGGGCTGCTGCTGGCGTCGTGCCGCCTGCCAACCGTGATCGTGCTCGAGGGGGGTTACGCGGTGGCGGACATGGGGGTGAACGTGGCGAATGTGGCTGAAGGGTTCGCGGGCGGTTAGGGCGGGTAGTTCAATTAATTTGATATATTGAAGTCAAATAAAATTGACATGAAGATATTGGCACGGTAAGCTTCCCTCCATGCCCCTCATTCGCGAACTCGGCACAGCCGTGCGCCAGCGCCGCATCGATATCGGGCTCAGCCAGCAGGCGCTGGCCGAGCTGGCGGAGCTTTCGCGCGTCACGGTCAACGAGCTCGAGCGCGGCAAGCTGGTGGACCTGAGCGCCAACCGAGTGGAACGCCTTGCCAATGAATTGGGGTTCGCGGTGGGGCTGGTCGGCGTGCGCCGCAAGGGCGACTCGGATCCGTTCGAAGTGGCCGCGCGCGTGGCGAGCGTGCCCTACTCGCCGGAACTGCCGGCGCACGTGCTGCTGGAGGCGGTGCGCGACGGCAGCGTGCCGCCGGACTACATCCCGCACGTGCGGCACTTGCTGCAGGAGGCGCCGGTAGCGATCCTCGCGGGGCTGGCCGAACACCTGGATGAGGCCCTTGACGTGCCGCGTACGGCCACGTGGAAGCGCATGAGCACGCTGGCCGGTGTGCTGCAGTGCGACAGGCCCCTATGGCGCGCCACGCGGACCTGAGTCGTCCCGGCGTCTGGCGCGAACTGTTCGCCGCCGCCCTCACGCTGACCGACCACCTCGGCAAGGTGCTGGAGCAACCGAGGTGGACTTTCGGCGGCGGCACCGTGCTCATGCTGCGCCTGGACCACCGCCACAGCAAGGACATCGACCTCTTCGTGCCGGATCCGCAGTACCTCGGCCACCTCACGCCGCGGCTGTGCGACACGGCCGAGGCGCTGACGCACGACTACGTCGAAGCCGCGGAGTACCTCAAGCTGCTGCTGCCCGCCGGGGAAATCGACGTCGTGGTCGGCGAGCCGCTGACGGACGAGCCGCATGAATGGGTCACGTACGAGGGGCGCAGGATCGCCGTGGAAACCTGCGCCGAGATCATCGCGAAGAAGATGTATCACCGCGGCCAGCATGCGCGCGGCAGGGACCTCTTCGACCTGTGCGCGGTCGCGGACGGCGAGCCGCAGGCCATCGACCACGCGCGCCCCTTCTTCGCCCGCCACGGCGCGGCCTTCCTCCACTCGCTGAAGAACTCCGCGTACGTGGAACAGGAGTTCCAGAAAATCGAGCGCATCGGCTACAGCCGCTCCTTCGAGGAATGCGTCGCGCTCGCCGAGCTCATCCTCGCGTAAAAAAAGCCGGCACGCGGCCGGCTTGAAGAGGAGAGAGAGGAAGAATCAGGCTCGGGCGGCCGCGGGCCTTCGGACCTGCGCGGCGACCGCCTTCGCGGGCCGGCGCAGCAGCTTGAGCACGTACACAGCGAGCAGCACGCCACCCACCGCGAACACGACGTCACCGGGCACGCGCAGCCACACCATGGCTTCCATGAACTTGCCGTGCACGACCTCCGGCGAGCGGGCGAACCACAGGCCCTTGCTGATCGCCTGCGAAGCCTGGTAGATGCCCGCGGGCAGCAGCGACAGGAACACCATCATCGCCAGGCCGATGTTCAGGCCCCAGAAGGCGGGCTTGAGCAGGCCGTCGGCATGCAGGTGGCGCGCATACAGGCCGCGCAGGCAGAACAGCATCAGGCCGATGCCCAGCATGCCGTACACGCCGAAGAGGGCGGCATGGCCGTGCGCCGGCGTCATGTTCAGGCCCTGCACGTAGTACAGCGACGCGGGCGGGTTGATCGCGAAGCCGAGCAGGCCCGCACCGACGGTGTTCCAGAAGCCCACGGCCACGAAGCACAGCACGGGCCACTTGTACGCGCCCAGCCACTCGCGGCTGCGGCTGCGGCGCCACGTCTGCAGCGCTTCCAGGCCGATCAGCGTGAGCGGGACGACTTCGAGCGCGCTGAACACCGCGCCGACGGCGATCACGCTCGTGGGCGTGCCGGTCCAGTACAGGTGGTGCAGCGTGCCCAGGATGCCGCCGAACAGGAAGACGATGGTTTCCGCGACGATGGCGCGGTTGGCGCTGGCCGTGTGGATCAGGCCCAGCCGCGTGAAGATCAGCGCGATGACCGCGGTGGCGAACACTTCGAAGAAGCCCTCCACCCAAAGGTGCACCAGCCACCACCTCCAGTACTCCACCATCGAATAGTGCGTGTGCTGGCCCCAGGTGAGCGAGCTCGCGTAGAAGCCGCCGATGCAGGTGGCCGACAGGAACACCATCGCGATCAGGCCGCGGGACTCGGAAGGCTTCTTCAGCGCGGGCCAGAGGGCGCGGCCGAGCAGCACCACCCAGAGGATGAGGCCGACGAACAGCAGGTACTGCCACGCACGGCCCATGCTCGTGAACTCCAGGCCCTGGTTGCCGAACCAGAAGGAGAAGTCCACGCCGCGGCGCTGCAGCGTGCCGAGCCAGCCGGTGGCGGTGGAGCCCACCACCAGGAAGATCAGCGCCCAGAACAGGAAGTTCACGCCGAACTTCTGGTACTTCGGCTCATGGCCCGAAAGCAGCGGCGCGATGTACAGGCCGGTGGCGAGCCACGCGGTGGCGATCCAGAAGATGCCCACTTGCGTGTGCACGGTGCGGCTCACCACGTAGGGCAGGATGTCCGCGAGCGGGATGCCGAAGAAGGCCTGCCCCTCGACCGCGTAGTGCGCGGTGATGGCGCCCATGCCGATCTGCAGCAGGATGAGGCCGGCCACCGCGAAGAAGTACTTGCGAGTGGCTTTCATCGACGCGGTGACCGTCGCGCCGAACAGCGGGTCGGCCTTCGGCGGCTCGGCCTGCTCTTCGTCGTGGCCCTTCGCGCCCTGCAGCCACAACATCGCGGCAATGCCGGCAAGCAGCAGGATGATGGACACCATGGTCCACATCGCGGCCGTGCCGGTGAGGGTGTTGCCCACCAGCGGCTCGTGCGGCCAGTTGCTCGTGTACGAGAGGTTGGTTTCACCGGGGCGGTCGGTCGCCGCGGCCCACGAGCTCCAGAAGAAGAAGGCGCTGAGCGCTTCGCGGTCCTTCGCATCCGGCACCGTCATCGAAGTCATGGCGTACTGGTCGCGCAGCTTGTCGAGCGAGGCGGCATCACCGAAGAGGTCGGCGTAGTGCTTCGCGACGCCGCGAATCGCCTCGGCGCGCGCGGCCGACACGGTGATCCGGCCGGATTGCGCGTCGTAGGTATTCGTGCGCATTTCCTTCCGCGCGCGGTCGCCCAACGCGACGGCTTCGCGGTGCAGCCAGTCGGCGGACCAGTCCGGCGCGACGTAGCTGCCGTGGCCCCACACGCTGCCCAGCTGCTGGCCGCCGGCCGCGAGCCAGACCTGCTGGCCGCGCTGCACCTGCTCGCCGGTGAACAGCACGTCCCCGTCGGCGGTGGCCACCGATTTGGGGATCGGCGGTGCCTCCAGGTGGATCTGCCAGCCCAGGTACCCGAGGGCCCCGAACGACAGCACGAAGACCAGCGCCAGCCAGCGCCAGAGCCTTCCGGTGTTCTTCACGATGCGCTCCTTCCTTGTCTTAAGGTGTATTTGCAATGCATGTGATCGTAGGAAGGGCGGCGTGGCGGGGTGTTGATGCGCATCAACTTTCCCCGGCAAAGCTGCCTGTCCAATGCACCTATGAATGTTTATCCCTACCAGGGCCCGGATGAGCTTGCCGACGTGATCGACTACGCGCTGTGCCAGGTGGTCGACCCCGAAGTCGCGATGAACATCGTGGACGTCGGGCTCGTGCAGTCCGTGACGGTCGAAGAAGACGTCGTCGACGTGAAGGTGACGATGACATCCGCCGCGTGCCCCGTCACCGACACCATCCTCGCCGACATCGAGGACCGCCTCGACGAATGCCTGCCTGCGAGCTGGCGCATCCGCGTGGAGCTGCAATGGGAGCCCGAGTGGACGCCCGCGCGCATGAGCGAGCCGGCGCGGAAGTTCATGGGATGGTGAAGGCGCGTGCCGCCGCGTCGCTGCTCGTGGCGTGCATCGCCGCGGCGCTGCTGTCGGCGGTGTCCGGCGGGTTGGTGCGTGCGGGCGTCGCGTTGCCGGCGATGCCGCAATGGCTGGGGCAAGCCGTGGTCGACCATGCAGCGCTGATGATCGGCGCCTTCATGGGGACGGTGATCGGCGTCGAGCGCGCGGTGGCGCTGAAGTGGCGGCCGGCGTGGATCGCGCCCGTTGCGTCCGCTGCGGCCGGCATCGCGCTTCTGGCCGCAACGCGCGAGCTTGCTTGCGCGCTGTTCGTTCTTGCGGGCGCGGTGTTCTGCGCCGCGAGTGTTCTCGTCGTCATGCGCCAGCCTGCGCGCCACACCTCGCTGCTGCTCCTAGGCGCGCTGTGCTGGCTCGCCGGCAATGTGGGGTTCGCCATCACCGGCACGCAGCCGGCGGTAGTACAGTCCTGGTTCGCGTTCCTCGTGATCACGATCGCCGCCGAGCGGCTGGAAATGACGCGGTTGATGCCGCGGCGCCGCGGCGCCTTCGCAGCCTTGATGGGGCTGCTCGCGCTGCTCATCGCAGGTGCCGCCGCAAGCGGCGTCCTCTTCGGCGTCGCGCTCGCGGGGCTGGCGGCGTGGTTCCTGCAGTTCGACATCGCCCGTCGCACGGTGAAGGCCGAGGGGCTCAGCCGCTACATGGCCGTCTGCCTGCTGGGCGGCTACGGCTGGCTTGCGCTCGCCGGGCTGGCGTGGAGCGCCGCCACGCTGGGTGCGCCGGTGCGCGACCTCGCGCTGCACACGCTGGGCCTGGGCTTCGTCTTCAGCATGATGCTGGCGCACGCGCCGGTGATCCTGCCGGCCGTGACGGGCCTGAAGGTGCGGTATGGCGCTGCGTTCTATGTGCCGCTCGCGCTGCTGCACGCGTCGCTGGCGCTGCGCCTCGTGTCGCAGCGCGAAGGCGCGCTCGCCAACGCGGCCGCGCTGGCGGTGTTTGCGGGCGTGATGGCCGTCTCGGTCAGCCGCGCGCGTGCGCGCCCTTCGCGGCCGGCGTCTCGGTGTGCATGACGCACTTCCACGTGCCGCCCTTGCGCACCCAGGTGGACGTGTCCACCATCTCCTCGGTCTTCTCGCCGCCCTTCGACGATTCGCGCGGCGCGGTCGTCTGCGTCACGCTGTACATCAGGATCGCGGTGTCCTCGGTCGGGAACACGGCCTCGATGTCGCCCAGCTCGTAGCGCTTGAGCACGAGCTGTCCGTGCTCGGCCATCTTGCGGTACTCGTCGTGGCCGAATTTCATGGAGCCGTGCGCGCTGACCATGAGCGCGGGCTCGTCGAGCAGGCCGAGCGCGGTGTCGGTCTGCTCGTCCACCATGGACTGCCAGAACTTGCGCTCCAGCTCCTGCAGGGTCTTCGTTGCGTCTTCCATGCCTCCAGCATGGCCATGCCGCGCCGCCGAGCCATCGGAAGGGCCGGGTGGCGTTCGTCGGCGCGGTCCTACGCGGCGGTGCGTCAGTCGTCCGGCAGCGTGAACCGGAACGTGGCCCCGACGCCCGGTTCCGCCTCGGCCCACATGCGGCCGCCGTGGCGGCGCACGATGCTGCTCGCGGCGGCGAGGCCCACGCCCGTGCCGGCAAACTCCTCCGACCCGGGCAGGCGCTGCAGCGGCTCGAAGAGGCGCTGCGCGTGCGCGGCGTCGAAGCCGATCCCGTTGTCGCTCACGAAGAACGCGCCGTCGGCATCGCGGCCCACGCGGATGCGCGCCGGCCGGCTGCGCACGCTGAACTTCCACGCGTTGCGCAGCAGGTTCTCCATCACCGAGACCACCAGCCTCGCGTCCGCGCGCGCATGCAATCCGGGCTGCACGTCGACGTCCACGTCGCGGTCCGGCTCGCGTGCACGCAGGTGGTAGATGGACTGCCACGCCACCGCGGTCAGGTCCACCGGCTGCTTGTCGATGGGGACCTGGGCGGTGCCGATGAGCTCCAGGATGCCCGCGATGAGCGCTTCAGCGCGCTGGCCATTGGCGACGATGCGCTGCGCGTAGTGCTGCATGCGCGCCGGGGCATCGGCGGGCAGCCGCTCGGCCAGCACCTGCGAGAAGCTCGCCATGGCGTTGATGGGCGCGCGCAAGTCATGCGCCAGTGCGTACGAGAACGCGCGCAGGTCGCGCGTGCGCTGCTCCACGAGATCCTCCAGCCTCAGGCGATGCACGTCGAGTTCGCGCTCGCGTTCCATCAGGGCGGTGACGTCCTGGCAGGCGCCCTGCAGGCAGGTGACGCGGCCGGCCTGCTCCTCGCAGGGCTCGGCGATCAGCCGCATGAACGCATGGCGCCCGTCGAACGTGCGCGTGCCGACCACCATCTCGAAAGCGACGCCTTCCCGGGCGCATCGGCGCAGGCGCGCGGCGAGTTCGCTGCGGTCCGGCGGGTCCATGAGCCGCATGACGGCGTGCGTCGACGGCCGCGCGCCCGGCTTGCAGCCATGCAGCGCCAGCCACTCGTCGGACGGCTCGAAACGCAAGGGGCCGAGATGCAGTGTCCAGGCGCCCACGGCGCAAAGCCGCGCGACGATCTGCATCTGCCGCTGGTGGCTCACAGCAGGGACCATGTTCTTACACCCCCCGCGCCATTTTCTGCAGCAGCGGCTTGCCGGGGAAGTAGGACGGCGCCCCGTCGCGCCGAACGGGGCCGCGGTGCTAGATGTGCAGCGCGTGGCCCAGCGCCTTGAGCGCGCTCTCCTGCACCGCCTCGCCCAGCGTCGGGTGCGCGTGGATGATGCCCGCGACATCCTCCAGCCGCGCGCCCATCTCGATGGCGTAGCAGAACGCCGCGGACAGCTCCGACACGTTCTTGCCAACCGCCTGCCAACCGAGTACCTGGTGCGTGTCCTTGCGCGCGAGCACGCGCACGAAACCGTCGCCGGACTCCATCGACAGCGCGCGGCCGTTCGCGGCGAAGGGGAACTGCGCGGTGATGAGGTCCAGGCCCTGCGCCTTGGCTTCACCGGGCGTCATGCCGGCGACCACGAGTTCGGGGTCCGTGAAGCACACGGCGGGGATGGCCATCGGCGAGAAGCGTCGCCGCTTGCCGGAGATGATCTCCGCGACCATCTCGCCCTGCGCCATCGCGCGGTGCGCGAGCATCGGCTCGCCGGCCACGTCGCCGATGGCCCACACATTGCGCATGCTGGTGCGGCACTGCTCGTCGATGCGGATCGCGCGACCGTTCATGTCCAGCGATAGCGCTTCCAGGTTGAAGCCTTCGGTGCGCGGCTTGCGGCCGGCGGCGACGAGCACGTAGTCGGCGGGCAGCACGAACTCGTCGGCCTGGTCGCTGCGCACGCGCAGGCCGTTGCCGGACTCGGTCAGCCCCTCGGCCTTGCAGCCCAAGTGCAGCACGATGCCCAGCTTCTGCAGGTGCGCCATCACCGGGCGCGTCAGGTCCTCGTCGTACGCGGGCAGCACGCGGCCGGTGAACTCCACCACCGCGACGTCCACGCCCATCTTGCGCCACGCGATGCCGAGTTCCAGGCCGATGTAGCCCGCGCCGACCACCACCAGGTGCTTCGGCTTCTCCTGGAAAGCGAGCGCTTCGGTCGAGGAGATCACGTTGCCGCCGAAGGGCAGGTCGGGCAGGGCGACGGCTTCGGAGCCGGTGGCCAGCACGAGGTGCTCGCACTTGATGCGCACCGGCTCGCCTTCGGTGGTCGCGACATCGACCGTCTTGCCGTCGACGATGGAGGCCCAGCCCTTGACCACCTGCACGCCGGCCTTGCGCAGCAGCGTGCCGACGCCGCCGGTGAGCTTGGTGACCACGCCGTCCTTCCAGCGCATCGCCTGTTCGAGGTCCAGTTTCGGCGAGTCCACCTTGATTCCCAAGGGGGATTTGCCGGCCGCGAAGTGGCAGGCCTTGTCGTATTCGTCGGCGAGGTGGATCAGCGCTTTCGACGGGATGCAGCCGATGTTCAGGCAGGTGCCTCCGAGTTTGTCGCCTTCGACAAGCACGGTCGGTATGCCGAGCTGCCCCGCCCGGATCGCCGCCACATAGCCGCCCGGTCCGCCGCCGATGACGAGGAGTGTCGTGTCCTTCTGCTTCATGAACCGCCCTCCACGAACAGCAGCGCGGGCGCTTCGAGATAGCCGCGGATCGCCTGCACGAAGCGGGCTGCATCCATGCCGTCCACCACGCGGTGGTCGAAGGACGACGACAGGTTCATCAACTGCCGCGCGACCACGTTGCGGTGCGCATCGAACACGGGCCGCTCCACGATGCGGTTGACGCCGATGATCGCCACCTCGGGGTGGTTGATGACGGGCGTGGTGACGATGCCGCCGAGGGCGCCGAGGCTGGTGATGGTGATCGTGGAACCCGAGAGCTCCTCGCGCGCCGCCTTGCCGCTGCGCGCCGCTTCGGCCAGGCGCGAGATCTCGCGTGCGCAGGCCCACACGTCCTGCGCCTCCGCATGCCGCAGCACGGGCACGATCAGGCCGTTGTCGGTCTGCGTCGCGATGCCCAGGTGCACGGCATGGTGCCGCGTGACCACACCCGCATCGTCGTCGAAGCGGGCGTTCATCTGCGGGAATTCCTCGACGGCCAGAACCACCGCACGCGCGATGAAGGGCAGCAGCGTGAGCTTGCCGCGCTTCGCCCCGTGCTTCTCGTTCAATTTGGCGCGCAGGGCTTCGAGCTCGGTGACGTCGATCTCCTCCACGTACGAGAAGTGCGGGATGCGGCGCTTGGCGTCCTGCATCTTCTGCGCGATCTTGCGGCGCAGGCCGATGACCGGGATCGCTTCTTCGCCGTGCCGCTCGCGCAGCATCGTCGACGCACCCACCGCGCCCGGCTGGCCGCGCGAGGCGAGGTAGACGTCGAGGTCTTCGTGCGTGATGCGGCCGGCGGGGCCGCTGCCGTGCACGAACTGCAGTTCGATGCCGAGCTCCCATGCGCGGTTGCGCACCGCGGGCGAAGCGATGGGCTTCTCGCCCGGTGCGCGCATCGGCGCCGGTGTCGCGCGCGGCGGCTGCATCTTCGGCGGCGGCGACGTGTCGCGCGCCGGCACGGACGTGTTCTCGTGCGTCACGTTGTCCTTCATGTCCGGTGGCACGGCCGCGGCTTGCTTCTTCGCTGCGGGCGCATCGCCCTTCACATTGCCCGCGCCTTCGACTTCGAGCCGGATCAGCTCGGCGCCCACGGCCATCATGGTCCCCGGCTGCGCGCCCAGCGACATGACCTTGCCGGCCACCGGCGAGGGGATCTCCACCGTCGCCTTGTCCGTCATCACGTCGGCGAGCACCTGGTCTTCCTTGACCGTGTCGCCTTCCTTCACCCGCCACTCGACGAGTTCCACCTCGGCGATGCCTTCGCCGATGTCGGGCATCTTGATCGCGTACTGTCCCATGGTCAGGCCTCCACCGTTCGCTTGAGCGCGGCCGCGACGCGGTCGGGCCCGGGGAAGTAGTGCCATTCCTGCGCATGCGGGTAGGGCGTGTCCCAACCCGCCACGCGCTCGACGGGCGCTTCGAGGTGGTAGAAGCAATGCTCCTGCACGAGTGCCGCGAGCTCCGCGCCGAAGCCGCTGGTGCGAGTGGCCTCGTGCACGACCACGCAGCGGCCCGTCTTCTTGACCGAGTTGACGACGGTGTCCAGGTCCATGGGCCAGATCGATCGCAGGTCGATGATCTCGGCATCGATGCCGGCTTCGCGTGCCGCGCACTCGCTCACCCAGACCATCGTGCCGTAAGTGATCACGGTGACCTGGTTGCCGGGGCGGAACACCGAGGCCGAATCCAGCGGCACGGTGTAGTAACCCTCGGGCACGTTGCCAGAAGCGTGCTTGGACCACGGCACGACCGGCCGGTCGTGGTGGCCGTCGAACGGGCCGTTGTAGAGGCGCTTGGGTTCGAGGAAGATGACCGGGTCGTCGTTCTCGATCGCGGAGATCAGCAGACCTTTCGCGTCGTACGGGTTGCTCGGCATCACGGTGCGCAGCCCGCACACGTGCGTGAAGAGCGCTTCGGGGCTCTGGCTGTGCGTCTGCCCGCCGTAGATGCCGCCGCCGCAGGGCATGCGCACGACCATCGGGCAAGTGAAGTCGCCCGCACTGCGGAAGCGCAGGCGCGCGGCCTCGCTCACGATCTGGTCGGAAGCGGGGTAGAAGTAGTCCGCGAACTGGATTTCGGCGACCGGCCGCAGGCCATAAGCGGCCATCCCGATGGCCGCGCCGACGATGCCGCCCTCGTTGATCGGCGCGTCGAAGCAGCGCGACTTGCCGTACTTGGCCTGCAGGCCTTCGGTGACGCGGAAGACGCCGCCGAAGTAGCCGACGTCCTGGCCGAAGACGACCACGTTGTCGTCGCGTTCCATCATCACGTCCATCGCGCTGCGCAGCGCCTGGATCATGGTCATCGGCTTGGTCGCGCCGGCGGAGCTTTCCACTTTGGAATCCTTGGTCTGGGTCAGCATGGTCACACTCCCATCTGCTGGCGCTGGCGGCGCAGGTGTTCGGGCATCACGGCGTAGACGTCCTCGAACATCGTCGCGGCGCTGGGGATGTGGCCGTCGAGCAGCGTGCCGTAGCTCTCGGCCTCCTTCTGCGCGGCAGCCACTTCGGCTTCGAGCTCCAGGCGCACCTGCTCGTGCTCCTGCTCGCTCCACGCGTTCTGGTTGATCAGGTGCTGCTTCAATCGCGCGATCGGGTCGCCGAGGGGGAAGCGCTCCCAGTCGTCGGCCGGCCGGTACTTCGAGGGGTCGTCGGACGTGGAGTGCGCGCCGGCGCGGTATGTCACCCATTCGATCAGCGTCGGCCCGAGGTTGCTGCGCGCGCGCTCTGCGGCCCAGCGCGAGGCGGCGTACACCGCGAGGTAGTCGTTGCCGTCCACGCGCAGCGATGCGATGCCGCATCCGACGCCGCGGGCTGCAAACGTGGTGGACTCACCACCGGCGATTGCCTGGAAGGTGGAGATGGCCCACTGGTTATTGACCACGTTCAGGATGACCGGCGCGCGGTACACGTGCGCGAAGGTCAGCGCCGTGTGGAAGTCCGCTTCCGCCGTCGCACCGTCGCCGATCCAGCCCGACGCGATCTTCGTGTCGCCCTTGATCGCCGAGCCCATCGCCCAGCCCACGGCCTGGATGAACTGCGTGGCGAGGTTGCCCGAGATGGTGAAGAAGCCCGCGCGCTTGTACGAGTACATCACCGGCAGCTGGCGGCCCTTGATCGGGTCGCGTTCGTTGCTCATGAGCTGGCACATCATCTCGGCCATCGACACGTCGTCGCGGCTGAGCAGCAGGCCTTGCTGGCGGTAGGTGGGGAAGCACATGTCGCCCGGCTCGATCGCCATGGCATGCGCGCACGCGATGGCCTCTTCGCCGAGGCACTGCATGTAGAAGGAAGTCTTGCGCTGGCGCTGCGCGATGAGCATGCGCGCGTCGAAGATGCGCGTCTTCATCATGTTGCGCAGGCCGCGGCGCAGCTGCGTCACCGTGATGTCCGGCACCCACGGACCGACGGCATTGCCGTTGCGGTCGAGCACCCGGACGAGGCTGTACGCGAGGTCTTCGGTGTCGAAGTGGCTCGTGTCCACCGGGGGTTTGCGCACCTCGCCGGCTTCGGAAACGTGGAGATAGGAGAAGTCCGTCGCGCAACCGGGCCGCCCGGAAGGCTCCGGCACGTGCAACCGCAAGGGCTGGTGCTGGGTCATGGTCATCAACTCCGCGCCATCGTGTGGACGCTTGATTGTGAAACCGGAACGCCTCGGGCGGGTGGCCTGGGCGGTCCGTCGGTGCGGCACGGGTGGGTGCCACGGGTGACAGTGTAGAGCAGGCCGAAGGTTGCGCGGCAGCACGCGAAATGAGCTACCCTGCCCCCGCCACCCCACAGGAGTCCCGAGGCATGAGAAGTACCGCTTTGCGCGCAGCGCTGTTTGCCGCTTGCGCCGTTCCCCTGGTTGCATCGGCCCAGGCGCCCGCCTGGCCGGCGCGGCCGATCACGCTGGTAGTGGGCAACGCGCCCGGCGGCTCCAACGACACCTTTGCGCGAGCGATCGGCAAGAAGCTGGGCGACGCGCTCGGCCAGAGCGTCGTGGTGGACAACAAGCCCGCCGCCGGCGGCGTGGTGGCGAACGCGTTCGTCTCGAAGGCGTCGCCCGACGGCTACAACCTGCTCGTCGTGTCGTCCACCTTCACCACCGGGGCGGCCATCCGCACGAACCTGCAATACGACGCCATCAAGGGCTTCAAGCCGGTGGCGATGCTCGGCAAGGGGCCGCTGCTGGTGACCGTGCCGGCCGATTCGCCGTTCAAGACGATCGGCGACCTCGTCGCAGCCGCCAAGGCCAACCCCGGCAAGCTGAACTACGGCACGTCCGGCGCGGGCAGCATCAACCACTTCGCCACCGAGCTGTTCGCGGGCGCGGCGGGCATCAAGATGACGCACGTGCCGTACAAGGGCATGGGCCCGGCCACCACGGACCTGCTCGGCGGGCAGATCCAGGCACTGGTCGCGAGCGCGCCCTCGATCATCGGGCAGGTCAAGGGCGGCCGCGTGCGCGCACTGGCGGTCACGTCGGCGCAGCGTTCGCCCGTGGCGCCCGACTTGCCGTCGCTCGAACAATCCGGCTACAAGGGCAGCGCCACGGAGCTGTGGTGGGGCGTCCTCGCGCCGCCGGGCACGCCGCAACCCATCGTGGACCGCCTCAACGCCGAGATCAACAAGATCATCCTGTCGCCCGAGATGAAGGAGTTCTTCCTGAAGGAGGGCGCCGAACCCGTGGCCATGAAGCCCGCCGAGTTCGAGGCGCTCATCGCCGCCGAGATCGAACGCTGGAAGCAGGTGGCGAAAGCCGCCGACATCAAGCCCGAATGAGAAGCAAGCCCGAATGAGAAGCAAGCTGTTCGTGCCCGGCTCGCGCCCGGAGCTCTTCGCCAAGGCGATCGCGGGCGATGCCGATGCGATCTCCATCGACCTCGAGGATGCGGTGGCCGAGCAGCGCAAGGCCGAAGCGCGCGAGGCCGTGCGCGACTGGCTGCTCACCGGCGCCGCGAGCGGCAGCAGCAAGCTCGTGATCGTGCGCGTCAACGCCATGGACACGCCGCATTTCGAGGCGGACCTGCAGGCCGTCGTGCAACCCGGCCTGCACGTGCTCAACCTCCCCAAGCCGCAGCGCGCGGACGACGTGCGCGCCGCATCGGCCGCGCTCGCCGCGGCGGAGCGCAACAACGGCGTGACCGAGCCGGTGCGCCTGCTGCTGAACATCGAGACGCCGCGGGCGTTGCGTGAAGCGGCGTTGCTGGCCGCGGCCGACCCGCGCGTGATGGGCCTGCAGGTGGGCCTGGGCGACCTTTTCGAGTCGCTCGGCATCGACCGCACCGAGGGCTCGGCGCTCAAGCAGGTGCTGTTCGACGTGCGCATCGCCGCGGGCGAGGCGGGGGTCGACGCATTCGATGGCGCGTTTGCCGACGTGCGTGACACCAAGGGCTTCCTCGCCGAAGCCAAGCTCGCGCGCCGGCTTGGCTACGCGGGCAAGAGCTGCATCCACCCGAGCCAGGTGCCGCTGGCCAACGAAGCCTTCCAGCCTACCGCGGAGGAGGTCGCGCGCGCGAAGCGCATCGTCGAAGCGGCCGAGGCCGCGCAGGCGGAGGGTGTGGGTGCTTTCGTGGTCGACGGCCGGATGATCGACCGGCCGTTCCTGCTGCGGGCGAGGGCGATCCTCGCGGCGGCGGCCAGGCGGGGCGCTGCGTGAGTGCCGGGCGCGGGCCGCTCGCGGGCATCCGCGTGCTCGACCTGAGCGCCTACATCGCGGGCCCTTATGGCTGCGCGCTGCTCGCGGACCTCGGCGCCGAAGTGATCAAGGTGGAGCCGCCCGCGGGCGACAACCTGCGCAAGTACCCGTCCACGCTGGCCGCGGAGAGCCGCGCCTTCCTCGGCGTCAACCGCAGCAAGCGCGGCGTGGTGCTGGACCTGAAGGACGCCGAGGACCACGCACGCCTGCTCGCGCTGGTGGGCACCGCGGACGTGCTCGTGCACAACTTCCGCCCCGAAGTACCCGAGCGGCTGGGCATCGCCTACGAGCAGCTTCGCGCCCGCAACCCGCGGCTCGTGTACTGCGCGGTCACCGGCTACGGCGAGACCGGCCCCTTGCGCGACAAGGCCGGCTACGACCAGGTGCTGCAGACGATGACCGGCATGGCCGCGATGCAGGGGCCGGCGGGCGGGCCGCCCGCCATCCTCTACGGCTCCGTGGTCGACTACTACGCGGCTTCGCTCGTCGCGGGCGGCGTGTCCGCGGCACTCTACGAGCGCGAGAAGAGCGGCGAGGGTCAATACGTCGGCGTGTCGCTGTTGCGCTCGGCGCTGGCGATGCAGTCGGCGCGCCTGGTGTGGGCCGATAGCGAGCCCCGCGACGTGGGCGGTCGCGACATGCGCTCGGGTGGCATCACGGGCATCCACCCCACGCGCGAAGGCTGGCTCTATGTGTCGGCCAACACACCGCACTTCTGGCGCGCGCTGTGCGAGAAGACGGGGCTGCAACAACTGCTGGTGGAGCGGTACGACACCGTGCGCAAGCGCGCGCAGCATGCGCAGGAGATCGTGCCGGTGCTGCACGCCGCGCTGGCCACTCGTTCGGCCCTCGAATGGGAGTCGCTGTTCGGCGAGGAAGTGCCCTGCGCCGCCGCGCGCGACGTCGAGGACATGTTCGACTTTCCGCAGGTGGAGGCTGAAGGCCTGCTGCAGCGCTTCGAGAACGCGGTCGTCGGCGCATACCGTGGGTTCGCCGCCGCATGGAAGTTCGGCCGCACACCGGCGCCGGAAGCCTTCGCCGCACCGCCGCTCGATGGCGATGGCGATGCGTTGCGCGCCGAGGCGGACCGCTTGCGTCGCAAGGAGCCGTGATGGACTTCGACACGCCGGAACAACACCGCCACATCGTCGAAGCCATCGAACGCCTTTGCGCCCCGTTCGACGACGCGTACTGGCGCGCCCGCGACGAAGACGGCCGTTTCCCCGACGAGTTCCACGCTGCGATGGCCGCGTCGGGCTGGCTCGGCATCGCGATGCCGGAGGCGTACGGCGGCGCGGGCCTCGGCATCCGCGAGGCGGCGCTGATGATGCACACCATCGCGGCGACCGGTGCAGGCATGTCGGGCGCATCGGCGGTGCACATGAACATCTTCGGGTTGCACCCGGTCGTCGTGCACGGCAGCGACGAGCAGAAGGCGCGCTGGCTGCCGCCCTTGATCGCGGGCCGCGACCGCGCGTGCTTCGCCGTTACCGAGCCGAACACCGGCCTGAACACGCTGAAGCTGAAGACCCGTGCCGTGCGCCAGGGCGACCACTATGTGGTGACCGGCCAGAAGGTCTGGATTTCGACCGCGCAGGTCGCCAACAAGGTGCTGCTGCTCGCGCGCACCGGCGATGAAGGCCTGAGCCTGTTCTACACCGACCTCGACCGGTCCACCGTCGCCGTGCACGAGATCGCCAAGATGGGCCGCAAGTGCGTGGACTCCAACGAGCTGTTCATCGACGGCATGAAGGTGCCGGTGGCCGACCGCATCGGCGAGGAGGGCCGCGGCTTCGACTACATCCTGCACGGCCTGAACCCCGAGCGCATCCTCATCGCGAGCGAAGCCGTGGGCCTCGGTCGCGCCGCGTTGCGCAAGGCCGCGGCCTATGCCGGAGAACGGGTCGTGTTCGACCGCCCCATCGGGCAGAACCAGGGCATCCAGCACCCGCTCGCGCGCAACTGGATGGAACTGGAAGCCGCGCACCTGATGGCGCAGAAGGCCGCCTGGCTCTACGACAACGGGCAGCCCTGCGGGGCGGAGGCCAACGCCGCCAAGTACCTCGCGGGCGAAGCGTGCTTCCGCGCGTGCGAGCAGGCGATCCTGACGCACGGCGGCATGGGGTACTCAAAGGAGTTCCATGTGGAGCGCTACCTGCGCGAGGCGTGGATCCCGCGGCTCGCGCCCGTGAGCCCGCAACTGATCCTCTGCTTCATCGCGGAAAAGGTGCTGGGGCTGCCCAAGTCGTACTGAGTCCTGCTGACCCGGCCGATGGCCGGGCGAGCATTCACGCCCCGCCGCGCGTAAGCTCGCGACCCATGTCGACCCTGGCTGCGCCCGCCGGCGCCACCCTGCCGAACGAACGCCTCGCCGGCTGGATCGTCGCCGCGTGCGCCGTGATGGTCATGATGGGGTTCGGCGCCATCGTCAACATGGCGGTCTTCCTCGCGCCGCTCGCGGCGGAGTTCGGCTGGTCGCGTGGCGAGCTCTCGCTGGCGTACTCCTTCGCCACCATCGGCACCGGCATCGGCGGCATCGTGATGGGCCACTTCGCGGACCGGTTGCCGGTGCGCCGCCTCGCGCTGTGCGGCGCCATCGTGCCGGGCGTGGCGCTGCTGCTGCTCGCGCGCATGACCACGACCTTCGAGCTCTACCTGCTGCATGCCGTCATGGGCCTCTTCGGCATCGGTGCGCTGATGGCGCCGCTGAACAGCACGGCCGCGATGTGGCTCGCCAAGCGGCCCGGCTTCGCCATCGGCCTGGTCAACGCGGGCGGTGCGCTCGGGCAGGGCGTGCTGCCGTACTTCGCGCGGCACCTCGTGCTGGTGGAGGGCTGGCGCTCGGCGTATGCGACATGCGGCGTCGTCTACCTGGCGATCATGGTGCCGCTGGCCTTCTTCGTGCGCGACGCTCCGCGGCCGCCCGCCGCGGAACTCGCTGCCGCGGCGGCTGCGCCGAGCCCGTATCGCGTGTCGCGGCAAGCGATGATGGCGTGGCTGTGCGTCGCCGTCGTGTTCTGCTGTACCTGCATGGCCACGCCGATCATGCACGTGGCCACTTTCGGCGCCGACCGCGGCCTCGGCCCGCGCGAGTCCGCCGGCCTGCTCGCGGTGATGATGGTGTGCGGCATGATGGGCCGCATCGGCTTCGGCAAGGTGGCGGACCGGTTCGGCAACCTGCAGGCCTACATGGTGGCGTCGGCCGGGCAGACCCTCTTCACCGCGCTGTTCCCCTTCGCGCAGACGCGCGCCGAGTTGTACGTGCTGTCGGCCGCCTTCGGGCTGATGTTCAGCGGCTCGATGACCTCGCTGATCCTGTGCGCGCGCGAGTACGCACCCGTCGGCCGAACGGGATTGTTCATCGGCATCGGCATGTTCTTCGGCTGGGTCGGCATGGCGCTGGGCGGCTGGCAGGGCGGCCTCTTCTACGATCTCTGCGGCAACTACGACACCTCGTTCTTCAATGGGGGCCTGAGCGGCGTGGCCAACCTGCTCGTGCTGGGCCTGCTGTGGGCCCTGTCGAGGCCGCGCGGAGCGGATAATCGCTCCCCATCTTGACGAATACAGCCGGCCCCCTCACCCCCGAAGACTTCGACTTCCTCGACGACGAGCTCGACCGCATGCGCGAGCAGCAGGAGGAGATCCCGCAGTGGGAGTTCTGCGAGGGCTTCCTCGCCGCGCTCGTGTGCATGCGCCGCGAGGTGCCGCCCGAGGAGTACTGGCCCGTGCTGCTGGGCGACGAGTTCCGGCCGATGGAGCACATGGAATTCGTGTGGCGCTGGCGCCGCCGCTGGCAGGAGATCGCCACCGCGCTCGATGCCGACGTCGAGCAGCTGGAGGACGAGCGCACCTACCACCCCGAGGCGCTCGACACGCGCGGCGCCATCCTCGCGCTGCCGCCCGAGGAGCGCTTCGAGGGCGACCTCGAGAACCTGCCGGCCTACGCGCAGGTGTGGGCGCTGGGCTTCATGTATGCCGTGGAGAGCTGGCCCGAGGACTGGGAGCCGCCGCGCGACGCCGAGGCCGCGCAGATGCTCGACGCCGCGCTCGAGGACATCGTCGCGCTCACCGAAGGGGACACGGGCGAACCGGCAGTGTCGATGTACAGCGAGGACGGCCCGCCGAGCGTGAGCAACGAGCGGCTCGACGTCGTCGGTGCCGCGATCTGGGCCGTCTACGACCTTCGCCAGCTATGGAAGAGCATGGGCCCGCGCATCGAGCCGCTGCGCAAGGCGCCGGAGCCGGGCCGCAACGACCTGTGCCCGTGCGGGAGCGGCAAGAAGTACAAGAAGTGCCACGGCGCGGGTTGACTCAAGCCGGGTGGAAGTACGACAGCATGCCCTCGGTGGCCAGCTGCAGCACGAGGGCCGTGACGAACGCGATGTGGCCCTCGCGTGACCACGTGCCACGGCCTGCGAGGGCTACGCGAATGCACGTGCCACGGGCGACCGCCTCGCGGTAGGCGCACGCACCCTCGTCGTATTGCCCCGCGCGCGCGGCGGCCCGCACGGCCATGACCGAGGCCACGAGCGCCCGGCACTGCTGCTGCAATGCCTGCACCTCGGTGTCCGCGTACGCAACTTCGTCCGTCATGGTCAACCCAGCATAGGTATGCATGGGGGCGCCACAGGTAGACGATGGTCGCGGTCGCTTGTGCACCGAGACTTCCAGCATGTTTCGGGCTGCCCATGCTTTGCGTGCCGTCAACGACAACTTCCGGCAAAGGGGTAGGCTTTCCCTGATGCAAGGAGGTTCCCTATCGTGAGTTCCGTACTGGAAAGGCCGGCCCACGCCGGGTTCGTGGTGGAGTGGCGCGACGGCTTCAGGATCGGCGTCGCGCAAGTGGACGCGGAGCATCGGCACCTGTTCACGCTGGTCAAGTCCCTGAGCATGGCGAACGTGCAGGACACGTTGGGCGAGCTGCTCGACTACGTCGTGACGCACTTCACCAACGAGCAGGAGCTGATGGAGGCCAGCGGCTTCCCGGACTTCCGCCAGCACCTGGCGCTGCACGAGGCGTTCAGCGCGCAGGTGGCCGAATTCCTCTCCAGCGGCTCCGAATGGAACGAGGACCGCATCCAGGAGCTGCGCAAGTTCCTCAACAAGTGGCTGGTGGGCCACATCCTCACGCACGACCTGCGTTTCGGGCGCTGGTACATGGAGCAGGGGCGGCATGCGCAGGCGCACCCGGTGACGGCGGCCAGGCCGAAGACGGGCTGGTTCGACCGGCTGCTCGGGCGGGCCTGAGCGGCGGCTATCGCTGCGCCGATGTGCCGTTTGGCACTTCGGCCGGGCGACGCGGCCGTAAGCTCTGCCCATGAATCGCCGCCACCTGCTGCTCCTTGCCGCATCGCTGGGTGCAGGGCCTGCCTGCGCGTGCCGCGCCGCGCACCATCGGCTTCCTGACGTACAGCCGCATGAAGGAGACGCAGCCGCGGCTCGCGACCTTCCATGGTGCCATGCGCGAGCTCGGGTACGTGGACAAACGCGACTACGTCCTGGAGCCGCGTTTCGCGGAGGGCGACGAGGCGCGGCTCGGGGCGCTCGCCGACGAAATCCTCAAGTTGCAGCCGGCGATCGTGCTCGCCTCCGCCTCGGGTGCGATCCGCGCCCTGCTCGCGCGCACGGCGACCGTGCCGGTCGTCTCGGTCGGCACGGGCGACCCGGTCGGTGCAGGCTTTGCCGCGAGCTTCGCCAGGCCGGGCCGCAATTTCACGGGTGTGTCCAACATGAACGTCGACACGACGCCCAAGCTGATGGACTACCTGCTGCGCCTGGTGCCCGGCACGCGCCGGATCGGCCTGCTGCTGGACCCGGGAAGCTCCAGCGACGCCGGCCACAAGCGCAGCGCCGTGGAAGGCGCGAAGGCACTGGGCATCGAGATCGTGGAGGCGCCGCTGCGCGGGAAGGAGGACATCGACGCCGCGTTCGCCTCGCTCGCCGCGCAGGGCGTGCGCACCGCGGTCGTCACGTCCACCGGGTTCACCGTCAGCCAGGCCCATGGCATCGCGGCCGCCGCGTTGAAGCACCGCATCGCGGCGGGCTCGCAGAACGACGCGCTCGCCGACGCGGGCCTGCTCGTCACCTACGGCTCGGACCGCGCCGTCAACTACCGGCGCGCCGCCGCCTACGTCGACAAGATATTCAAGGGCGCGCGTGCCGGCGACCTGCCGATCGAGCAGCCCGTCGAACTGCTGCTGGTGGTCAACCGGCGCTCGCTCGAGGCGCTTCGCCTTGCGCTGCCCGCCGAGCTGGCGGTGGCGGTGCAGCGTTACGTCGAATGAGAGGGCGCGGGCGACCCGCTGTTCATCTTTCCAGTACGCCGTCCGCTGCCGGTTGCGCTACGCTGCATGGCATGAAGACCCCCCTTCGCCTTCTCGGAGCCGCCGCATGCACCCTCGCCCTCGCGGGTTGCGCGGCCTTGCCGCCGGCGCCGCGCGCCGAGCTCGCACCCACCGGCACGTGGCGTGTCGCCGTCAATTACGGCAACGTCGTCCTCGGCAAGAGGGCGGCAAGCGGCGAGATGGAGGGCGTGATGGTCGACCTTGCGCGCGCGGCGGCGCAGCGTGCCGGGCTGCCGCTCGAGTTGCGCGTGTTTGCTTCACCGTCGCAGGCGTTCGAAAGCCTGGCCCGGGGCGAGGTGGATGCCACGTTCCTTGCCTACGAAGCGAGCCGCGCCGAGAAGGTCGACTACACGACGCCCTACGCGCAACTGCAGGCCAGCTACCTGGTGCCCGCGGGTTCGCCGCTCGCGTCCGTCACCGAGGCCGACCGCGGCGGCGTGCGCATCGCGGCCACCACCAACGCGGGCTACGAGCTTTACCTGAGGCGTGCGCTGAAGGCCGCGACGCTCGTGAGCACGCCGGCCGACGTCGACGTGGTGGCCATGGTGCTCCAGGGCCGCGCCGAAGTCGCCGCGGGCTTGCGCCAGGCCATGCTCCAGGAAGTGCGCAAGCGCCCCGGCGTGCGGCTGCTGGAGGGCGACTTCATGCTGATCGACCATGCGATGGCCGTCCCGAAAGGACGCGATGCGGCCCGCAAATGGCTGTCCGAATTCGTGGAAGATGCCAAGAAGACCGGCTTCATGGCCGATGCCTTGCGCAGGCACGGGAGCGAAGGCGCGCGAGCGGCGCCCTTGCAGCCGTGAAGCTCAAGGCAGCTTCGCCTGCGTTTTCAGCCGCTCGATGTCGCGGAACAACCTCTCGCTCACCAGCCTGAGGAAGCCGAAGCCGAACTGCGGGTTCTGGAAGTACAGTTGCTTGAGCTGCGCGTAGGAGATGACCAGCAGCTCGCCAGCCTCGACACACTCGAACGTGAGCGTGCGCGCGTTCTTCGGCGCGACGAAGCCCAGCTCGCCGATGAGCGCGCCGGGTGCGACGTCGGCGCCGATCTCCACCAGCCGGAAGCGTCCCGCGACCGTGTAGTACATCGCGTCCGCGTCGTCGCCGGCGCGGAACACGACGTCTCCTGCGCGCACCTTGCGTGAGGTCATGTACGGTTTGAGCCAGTCCATGCCCAGGTCGCCGTGCGCGGCAGCGTTCACGCGGCGCACGAGCTGCAGCATCTGCCACAGGCGCCACGAATTCAGCGGCAGCAGGAAGATGTGCAGGATGAGCACCGGCACCGCGCCGCTGAGGGCGCCATAGGTGATGAAGAGGACGTTGCTCGCGATGCCCGCGACGCGCAGCGGGATCATCGTCTTCATCGAATAGGTGGCCGCGACCGCCATGGCGGCGGCGTAGCCGATGAGGTCGACGTAGGCGATCATCGCGCCTGGGCTGCGATGCCGCGGATGTCGTAAGCCGCCACCGGCCGCGGGAAGCCCTTGAGCTGCAGCTCGCCGACGCTCTCGGCCCGCACGAGCCCTTCCAGCCGCCCCACTATGCGCTGCTGCACCAGCGTCTGCCCGGCGGCCGCTTCCGAGCACAGGCGCGCGGCCATGCTGCACACGGCGCCGACGGCGCCGAAGTCCATGCGGCCTTCGAAGCCGATCCAGCCCATCGTCGCGAAGCCCTGCGCGATGCCGATGCCCATGCCGAGCTGGTGGCCCAGCTTGCTCCAGCGCTCGGCGCACCGCGCGAACTCGGCGTGCATCTCCAGCGCCATGCGCACCGCGCGCTCGGCGGGGTTGGGCACCGGCACGGGGTCGTTGAAGAAGATCATGATGCCGTCGCCCGCGAAGTGCTCGACGGTGCCCTCGTGCTTCATGATCAGCCGGCCCATCGTGCCGTGGTACTCCCGCAGCACACCGATCACGTCCTCGGGGTCGCTGCCCTCGGTGAACGCCGTGAAGCCGCGCAGGTCGAGGAACACCACGGTGATCTCCGCGCGGCGGCTGCGCGCCGGGTCCACTTCGCCTTGCAGGATGAGGTTGGCCACCGCCGGCGAGAAGAAGCGCTTGAGGTGCGACATGCGCTCGAGTTCCGCCATGCCCTGCTTCACGCGCTCCTCGAGCGTGGCGTTCCACTCGCGCAGCTCGCGGCGCTGCGCCTCCACCTGGTCGTAAAGCGTCTTGATGCGCAGCAGCGACTTCACGCGCGCGAGCAGCTCGTGCTTGTTGATCGGCTTGGTGAGGAAGTCGTCGGCGCCGGCCTCGATGCCGCGGATGCGGTCGTCCTTGCCGTCCAGGGCCGTGACCAGCACGACCGGCAGCAATGCCGTGGCCGGATCGGCGCGCAGCTTCTCGCAAACTTCGAAGCCGTTCATGCCGGGCATCATCACGTCCAGCAGCACGATGTCCGGCGCTTGCGCGGCGACGCTTGCCAGGGCTTCCTCGCCGCTCGAGGCGCTCGCGACGTGGTAGCCGGCGACACCGAGCGCGTCGACCAGCAGCTTCACGTTCAGCGGCGTGTCGTCGACGACGAGGACGCGTCCCGGCTTCATTGTTCGCGCCAGACCGCGGCCTTGACCGATTCGAGGAAGCCCTTGACGTTGATGGGCTTGGTGATGAATCCGTCGAAGCCGGATGCGAGGATGCGCTGCTGGTCGTCCGGCATCACGGAGGCCGAGACCGCCAGCACCGGCAGCTCCTTGCCGACCGCGCTTCGGATGTCGTGCAGCACTGCCACGCCGTCGCGATCGGGCAGCTGGATGTCCAGCAGCACCAGGTCCGCCTGGTTCGACATCGCCATCTCCAGGCCTTCGCGGCCGGTCGCGGCCTGCATCGTCTCGTAGCCCGCGTACTCGAGGATGTCGCGGAACAGCTTCATGTTCTTCTCGTTGTCCTCGACGATCAGGATGCGTGTCATGCGACCTCCTTCTGCGGCAGGCGGATGGTGAAAGTGGAGCCGCGGCCCGGCTCGCTGTCGAGCGTGATCGTGCCGCCATGCAGTTCGACGAACTTGCGCGTGAGCGCCAGGCCGAGCCCCGTGCCTTCCACCTTCGCCAGGTGGTCGCCGCTCGCCTGGCGGAATTCCTCGAAGACCACGGCCTGGTCCTCAGGCTTGATGCCGATGCCGGTGTCGCTGACCGCGACGCGCAGCTGCGAGTCCTCGGCGGCCGCGTCGACGCTCACCGTGCCGCCTGCCGGGGTGAACTTCACCGCGTTGGACATCAGGTTGATCATGATCTGGCGGAACTTGCGCTCGTCGGCCACCCACTGGTCCACGGCGCCGTCGCAATGCAGCTTCAGCGCCACGTCGCTGCGGCTCGCGCGCTCGCGCATCAGCGTCATCGTGCTCTGCAGCGCCGCCGGCACGTTGAACGTGGACAGCTCCAGGTCCATGCGGCCCGCCTCGATCTTGGACAGGTCGAGGATGTCGTTGATCAGCGAGAGCAGGTGCTCGCCCGAGCCGTGGATGTCCGAGAGGTATTCCTTCTGCTTGCCGTTCAGCTCGCCGAACATCTCCTCCAGCAGCGCTTCGGAGAAACCGATGATGGCGTTCAGCGGCGTGCGCAGCTCGTGCGACATGCTCGCGAGGAACTCGCTCTTGTGCTGGTTGGCCACGGCCAGCTGCGCGAGGGCGCGGCTCAACTCCTGCGTGCGGTCGGCCACCTTGCGCTCCAGGTCGGAGTAGGAATCGGACAGCTCGCTCGACATGCGGTTGAACTGGTTCGCCAGGCGCTCCAGCTCGTCGCCGGTGGACACGTCGATGCGGTGGGTGAGGTCGCCGCCCGCCAGCACTTCGGCGCCGCGGTGGATGGTCGTGATGGGCCGCGCCATGCGCCGGGCGACGTAGATGCTGGAGAGCAGCGCGAGCACGAGGCCCAGCGCCAGCAGCATCGCCGTGCGTTCGACGGCCGCATACACCGGGTCGAGCGCTTCGCGCACCGGCTGCTCCACGAACACGGTCCAGTGCAGCGACGGGATTTCCGAATGCGCCGACAGCACACGCTCGCCCATCGGCCCCACCGTCACGGCCGGCGGCTTGCGCTCGCCCGGCGCCAGCGCCTCGGCCACCTGCGGCAGGTGCCGCAGGTCCTGCTTGCGCAGCACGAACGTGATGTCCGGGTGCGCGATGAGGCGGCCTTCGCGGTCGACGACGTAGGCGCCCCCCTTCTCGCCGACACTGATGCGCGAGATCACTTCCCAGATGAATTTCAGGTTCACCTCGGCGATCGTCACGCCGCCCTTGCGCCCGAGCTCGGCCACCGCCATGGTCATGTAAGGCTCGGTTCCCTTGCGGAAAGTGACGGGCCCGAACCATGTGTCGGCACGGCGCGCGCCGACGACGCGTGGGTCCATGGCCATGTCGGCCTGCGTGTCGACCACGTCGACGCTCACGCGCGACACCCTCACGCGCTCGCGGCCCTGGCCGTCGACGTAGGTGAGGTCGGTGATGGCCGGCACCTGCCGCAGCAGCTTGAGGTAGTCCAGGCGGATCTGCTCGGTGCCGGCCTGCTCCGGCGTGCGCGGGAAGCGCATCCAGCCCATCTGGTGCTCGATCTCGCGCACGTAGGCCTCGATGCGCGAGGCGGCATAGGCGGCCTTCTCGCGCTGCAGGCTCAGGACGGCTTCCTGGTTCTCCCGGTACGTGAAGTACAGCTGCACGAGGCCCATCGTCACCAAGGCCGTGCCCACCACCGACATGAAGTAGACGGCGTACTTGCGTCCCAGGGAACCGCTCAGCAATCGCATGGGTTGTCAGTGTGGGCCGCGCGCGGCGGATGTCTCATGGGGTTCTTACCGGCGGCGGCACCAGCAGCAGCCAGCAGGGCACGCCCAGCGAGTCGGCCATTTTCTGCAGCTCGTACAGGCGCCCGCCCACCTCGCGGCCCCGGCGGCTGGCCGGCCGCAGGGTGGGATGCAGGTAGTTCGCGACCGTGCGGGCCGTCAGGCCGGCGCGTTCGCCCAGGCGCGCCTGCGAGAGCCCGCGGGCCTTCATGTAATACGCAAGGTTTGCGGCGACGAGGTCGTTGACCGCGAGGGCTTCGCTGCCGGCGTTGCTGCTGTTCATGGGGTACCTCTTCCTGCTGGTCCTTGTTGCAGCGTAGCCGCAGCACCGGGCGCGGCAGGTGCGATTTCGCACATGCGGTGACGCCCGAAGCGCCAGAATCGGGCAGGTCGAGGGGGAAGCCAAATGCATGACGTACCGCCGGCCAGCCTGGGGCTGCGCCGCATCAGCCTGCTGGAAGGGCTTGGGACGGAGAAGCTGGACCGCATCGCGCGCCAGTGCGCGTGGCGCCGCTACGAACCCGGGCAGGTGCTCATCTCCCGCGAATCCCCCTCACGCGACGTGCACCTGATCATCGCGGGGCGCGTGCGGGTGACGATCTACACCGCTTCGGGCCGGCAGGTGACGTTCCGCGACCTCGGCGAGGGCGAGACGGTGGGCGAGGTCTCCGCCATCGACGGCGGCAACCGGTCGGCGGACGTGGTCGCATTGACGGACGTGGTGGCGGCGACGCTGGCGCGCGCCGATTTCCTGCAATGGCTGGACGACGAGCCGCAGCTCGCGCGGCGCTTCATGGCGCGCATGGCCGGGCTGGTGCGGCTGCTGTCCGAGAAGGTCGTCGAGCTCAGCACGCTGGGCGTGCAGAACCGCATCCATGCTGACTTGCTTCGGCTGGCGCGCGAAGCGCCCGCCGCGGACGGCCCGCGCCGCCGCATCTCGCCCGCACCCAAGCACATCGAAATCGCATCGCGTGTGAGTACCACGCGCGAGCAGGTCACCCGGGAGCTGTCCGCCCTCACCAAGCGCGGGCTGCTGGCGAAGGAAGGTGATGCGTTGGTCGTGACCGACGTGGCGCTGCTGCAGCGGATGGTCGAGCAGGCGAGCCTGGAGGCGTGAGCGGGGCGTTTCTCCCCTGATTGGGTGATGCGCGAAGCGCCCGGTGGCGCTAGCCTGCGGGCCGATGCTCTCCAGACGCCGGTGGGTCCAGGCGCTCCCGTTCCTCGCGGCGGCCGCGGCCGGCGCAGCGGCGCCGCGCCGGATCGGTTTCCTCAGCCTCGTGGTGAGGGAACTGCAGGCCGACACGGGGCGCGCATTCCTGCACCGGCTGGAGCAGCTGGGCCAAGTCGTCGGGCGCAACGTCGTCATCGAACACCGGGAGGCACGGCAGGATGACCTGGTGCGTGCCGCACGGGAGCTGGTTGCGCTGCAGCCGGACGTGCTCGTCGCCGGCCTCGGGACTCTGCCGGCGCTGGCGCTGAAGTCGGCGGCGGGCCCGCGCATTCCCGTCGTGTTCTGCGCCGTCGGCGACCCGGTGGGTGCGGGCCTCGTCGCGGGCTTCTCGGACCCCGGCGCGCAGGTGACCGGCATTGCCACGCAGGTCACGTCGGTCGCCGGCAAGCGGCTGCAGCTCGCGCGCGAAATGATCCACGACCTGCGCCGGGTGGCCGTGCTGCACAACCCGGCCACGCCGGCCACCCGCCTCTCGCTCGACGAGCTGCGCCGCGTCGCAGCGCCGATGGGCGTGGTGCTCGAGGTGGCGCACTTCCAGGCCGCGGCCGACCTCGAGGCGGCCTTCGAGGACATCCGCCGCTTCGGGCCGCAGCTGCTGCTCGTGCTGGAAGACCCGTTGTCCATATCGCTGCGGCGCGAGATCGGCGCGCTGGTGCACCGGGCGCGCCTGCCCGCGATCTGCGGCGTGCGTGAAGCGGCGGAGGCCGGCTGCGTGGCGTCCTACGGCGTCAGCCGCACGGCGGCTTTCGCGCGGGCGGCCGAGTACGTCGACAAGATCCTCAAGGGCGTGCCGGCGCGCACGCTGCCGGTGGAGCAGGTTTCCACTTTCGATTTCGTCGTCAACCGCGATGTCGCGCGCGAACTGCAGCTCGCGCTGCCGTCCTCGTGGCTCTACACCGCGACCGAAGTGCTCGGCAACTGATCACGCGTTGCACTACCACCAGCTGATGCGCGCGTTGCGGATGTGGCGCAGCGTGCGTGGCGCGGGCGGATACGCCAGGTGCTGCGGCAACTCGACATGCGCCGCCGGCTCGCGGTGCAGCAAACCCAGCATGCGCGTGCGCAGGCGCTGCAGCAATTGCGGTTGCGGTTGCGCGTGCGGCAGCGCTCTTGCGGCGGGCAGTGTGGTGTGCATGGCGATCCTCGGTGCGATGGATTCAGGTTAGATCGCGAGGCGGCGATCTCAAGTGCCATTTCGCACAGGAAAAGTCAGCATGTCATCACCTGCACGGGTGATGCACGCGAGTTCATTGCCGGGGATTCAACGCACCTTCTGCACGTCGAGTGCGCGCACGGCACCGCCGTCGTTGCCCCACGCACTGCGCACGTAGGTGGCGACGGCCGCGATCTCGTTCTCGGTGAGCGACTGGCCGAAGGGCGGCATGCCGTAGGGCCGCGGGTTGCCCGCGGTGGTGGGCGGGAAACCGCCGCTCACGATCACGCGCACGAGGTTGGCGCTGGACGCCATCGTCACGGTGCGATGGCCCTTGAGTGCCGGGTAAGCCGTACCGCCGCCTTCGCCGTTGTCGCCATGGCACTGCGCGCAGCGGTCCTTGTAGAGGCGTTCGCCGAGCACGAGCATCTCGGCCGGCGCCTGCACGCGTTCGGGTTTCGCGGGCTCGTGGCGCGGCAGGTCGCGCAGGAAGGTGGCGATCGCGCCGAGGTCGGCATCGCTCATGTGCTGCGTGCTGCCGAAGACGACCTCCGCCATCGGGCCCATCGCGGCGCCGCGCGCCGACTTGCCGGCCTTGAGCAGCTGCACCGTGTCCTGTACCGGCCAGTCCTGCACGCCGGCTTCGGCGGGCGACGCGAGCGAGGGCGCGTACCAGTTCTGCATCGGGATCAGGCCGCCACTGAGCTCGAGGTCGGACTTGGTCGCACCGAACGCGTTGCGCGGCGCATGGCAGGCCTGGCAGTGGCCGAGGCCGCGCACGAGGTACGCGCCGCGGTTCCAGTCGGCGCTCTTCGTTTTCTCCGGCTCGAAGCGCTCGGGCGAGAAGAAGAGCGCGCGCCACACGGCCAGCGAAGCCTGCGTGTTGTACGGGAAGCGCAGGTCGTGCGCGCGATTGGGCTGCTGCACGGCGGGCACGCTGCGCAGGTAGGCGTAGAGCGCGTCGGAGTCCTCGCGCGTGACGAGTGTGTAGTCGGGGTAGGGGAAGGCCGGGTAGAGCAACCGGCCGTCTTTCGATCGGCCGTGGTGCATCGCGCGCCAGAACTCCGCCGACGACCAGGTGCCGATGCCGGTGGCGGCATCGGGCGTGAGGTTGGAGGCGTAGACGATGCCGAACGGCGTGTCGATGCCCTTGCCGCCTGCCAAAGGCGCACCGCCACGCTGCGTGTGGCACGCCGCGCAGTTGCCCGCGCGCGCGAGGTACGCGCCGCGCTCGACCAGTTGCGGCGTGGCCTGCAGCGCGGGCTGCTCCGCGACGGGCGCCTCGCCTCGCACGTTGAGCCACGCGATCACCACGACCGCAGAGATCGCAACCCCGACAGCGGCAGCGAGCGCCTTGAGCAATGGACGGCCGCTCATCGCGCACCGCTCCCGCAATCGAGGGGCAGCTTCGGCGGCAATGCGGACGCAGGCGCCGGCCCGGCGCTCACGACCTGCGACGACAGCCACGTCGCCGCCGCCGTGATGTCGTCTTCGGACAGCCGCTTCGCGACCTGCGCCATGCAATCGGGCGCCGCGGCCTTGCGCTGCCCCGAGCGCCACGCGCCGAACTGCGCGAGCAGGTAGTCGCGCGGCAGGCCGAGCAGGCCCGGCATCGCGGGCTGCACGCCCGTCATCGCCGTGCCGTGGCACTGCGAGCACGCGGGGATGCCGCGCTGCGCGTCGCCCTGCCGCACGAGCTGTTCGCCGCGCGCGAGCTGCGCCGCCGGCGCGCCCGCGGTCTGGGGCGCGGGGTAGGGCAGGTCCAGCGTGGCGAAGTACTCGGCGATCTCGCGCAGGTACGCATCCGTCATCTGGTCGACGAGGTACGTCATCGTCGCGTTGTGCCGGCGGCCGTCGCGGAAGTTCACGAGCTGGTTGTAGAGATAACCGGCGGGCTTGCCCGCGATGCGCGGGAAGTAGCCCTGGTTGGTGGCGCGCCCCTCCTTGCCATGGCAGGCGACGCACGCCTGCATGCGCTGGGCCATGGTGTCGGGCGGGGTCGCCGCGGCGGCGTCGAAGGCGAAGGCCAGAAGGAGCAGGAGGCGAAGCTTCATCGGAGCCCCCACTGTGCCCGATTCCTGCGCGGCTTTGCAGGCTCAGTTTTCGGCCAAAACGACCATACCAGCGGCCGGGCTGGGGGTTCCTGCCGCTCGTGCAGGCGCCCGAACGGCACAGACGCGCAAAATGCCCATCCATGCATACCAGCTGAACCCGTGGACAAGAAATACGAACTGCTGGCGCGCGAGCTCGAAGCGTCGATTTCGGAGGGCACCTTCCGGCCCGGCGAGCGGCTGCCGTCCGTGCGCGAGCTCGTGGCCAGCCGCGGCGTGAGCCCCTCGACCGTGTTCGAGGCCTACGCGCTGCTCGAGTCGCGCGGCGTGGTGGAGGCGCGGCCGCGTGCGGGCTACTTCGCCCGGCAACGCAGCGCTGCCGCGCCGCAGCCGGCCATCTCGAAGCCCGCGACATCGCCGCGCCCCGTGGCCATCCACGACCTTGTGATGGAAGTGCTCGGCTCCGTGCGCGACCATGACGTCATCCCGCTCGGCTCCGCGTTCCCCAACCCGGCGCTGTTCCCGCTCGAGCGTCTTGCGCGCGGCATGGGCGCCGGCATGCGCAGGCTGGAGCCCGCCCGCATGTTGCGCGACCTCACGCCCGGCAACGACGAGTTGCGCCGCCAGCTGGCGCTGCGCTACGTGGCCCATGGCACGCTCGCGAGCGCGGACGAGATCGTGCTGACCAGCGGTGCCATGGAAGCGCTCAACCTGTGCCTGCAGGCCGTCACGAAGCCGGGCGATGCGGTGGCCATCGAGTCACCCGCGTTCTATGGGTGTTTGCAGGCGCTGGAGCGGCTCGGGCTGAAGGCTGTGGAGATCGCCACCCATCCGCGCGATGGCGTGCAGCTCGACTCGCTGGCGGCCGCGCTGCAGCGGCAGGCGATCAAGGCCTGCTGGTTCATGCCCAACCTGCAGAACCCGACGGGGGCGTCGATGCCGGCGGACAACCGCAAGGCGCTCGTGGAGTTGCTCGCGCGCCATCGCGTGCCCTTGATCGAGGACGACGTCTACGCCGAGCTGTACTTCGGCGTGCGGCGCCCGCTGCCTGCCAAGTCGTTCGACCGCGAAGGCTGGGTGATGCATTGCAGCTCGTTCTCCAAGTCGCTCGCGCCCGGCTATCGCGTGGGCTGGGTGGCCGCGGGGCGGTTCGTGCGCGAGGTGGAACGGCTCAAGCTGATGGGGACCATCTCGGTCGCCGTGCCTTCGCAGGTCGCGGTGCTCGAGTTCCTGCTGCGCGGCGCGTTCGACCGCCACCTTCGCCAGTTACGCGCGACCCTGGCGGCGCAGCAGGCGCTGGCCGTGCGCGCGATCACGAAGCACTTCCCGGCCGGCACGCGGGTGACGACGCCTGACGGTGGTTACTTCCTCTGGGTCGAGCTGCCGCGCGAGGTGGACGCTTTCGCGCTGCATGGCCTCGCGCTGTCGCACGGCATCAGCCTCGCGCCCGGGCCGTTGTTCTCCGGCGGCGGGCGCTTCACGCACCACGTGCGCGTGAACTACGGCCACCCGACGGCAGCGCAGCTGGAGTCGGGGCTCAGGACGGTGGGGAAGATGGCCGGCCTCACACGTCGAACCGAACGCCCTGCGCCAGCGGCAGCTCGCGCGAGTAGTTGATGGTGTTGGTGGCGCGGCGCATGTAGTTGCGCCACGCGTCGGAGCCGGACTCGCGCCCGCCACCGGTTTCCTTCTCGCCGCCGAACGCGCCGCCGATCTCGGCGCCGGAGGTGCCGATGTTCACGTTGGCGATGCCGCAGTCCGAGCCCGCGGCCGAGAGGAAGAGCTCGGTCTCGCGCACGTCGTTGCTGAAGATCGAGGACGACAGGCCCTGCGGCACGTCGTTCTGCAGGCGGATGGCATCGGCGAAGTCGGAGTACGTGAGTACGTAGAGGATCGGCGCGAACGTCTCGGCGCACACCACCGCGGTCTGCGAGGGCATCTCGACGATCGCGGGTCGCACGTAATACGCGGAGGGGAACTTGTCCTGCAGGAGGCGTTCGCCGCCGGTGACGGTGCCGCCGTCCTCGCGCGCCTTGCGCAGCGCCGATTGCATCGCTTCGAAGCTGCGGCCGTCGATCAGCGGGCCCACGAGCACGCCGCTCTCCAGCGGGTTGCCCACCGGCAGCGCGGCGTAGGCCTTCTTCAGGCGCGAGACCAGCGCCTCCTTCACGCTCTCGTGCACGATGAGCCGGCGCGTCGTCGTGCAACGCTGGCCGCAGGTGCCGGCCGCCGCGAACGCGATGCCGCGCACGGCGAGGTCGAGGTCGGCCGTGGGTGCAACGATCACCGCGTTGTTGCCCCCCAGCTCCAGCAGCGAGCGGCCGAAACGGCGTGCAACGCGCGGCGCCACTTCGCGGCCCATCCGAGTGCTGCCGGTTGCGGAAACGAGGGCGACGCGTTCATCGTCCACGAGCGCCTCGCCGACCGTGTGGTCGCCGATGACCACTTGCGAGAGGTTCGCCGGCGCGCCGCCGAAGCGCGCCGCCGCCTTCTCGAAGATCGCCTGGCAGGCGAGGGCGCTCAGCGGCGTCTTCTCGGACGGCTTCCACACGACGGCGTTGCCGCAGACGATCGCCAGCGCGAAGTTCCACGCCCACACCGCCACCGGGAAGTTGAACGCGCTGATCACGCCCACCACGCCCAGCGGATGCCACGTCTCCATCATGCGGTGGCCGGGGCGCTCCGACGCGATCGTCAGGCCATAGAGCTGCCGCGAGAGGCCGAGCGCGAAGTCGCAGATGTCGATCATCTCCTGCACTTCGCCGAGGCCTTCGGAGAGGATCTTGCCGGTCTCGATGGAGACGAGCTGGCCGAGGGCCTGCTTCTCGGCGCGCAGCTCGTCGCCCAGCAGGCGGATGAGCTCGCCGCGGCGCGGCGCGGGCACGGCGCGCCAGGCGAGGAAGGCTTGTTGCGCATTGCCGATGATGGCCTTGGCATCCGCGGCGGAGTGCGTGCGCACCTGCGCGAGCTCGGCGCCGTCGACGGGGCTGGCGACGCGCAGCGAGCCGCCGCGGGCTGCGGCCGCAATGCCGAACTGGTCGAGGAGGGAGGGGGTGAGGTTGGCGGTCGTGTTCATAAGCGTGCGTCGACAAGATGGAAAGCCTGGGCGCCCAGCTCGTAGCCTAGCGTCCTTGCGGTGCGAAGCGGCGCGGGTGCGACGGGCGTGGCGGGCAGCGGCAGGTCTTCGCGCCGGACCTCGCCCAGCACCAGCCGCGCCAGCTCGCGCCCGAGCACCGTGCCCGGTGCGATGCCCCGCCCGTTGAACCCGCTGAACGACACCACGTTGCGGTCGAGTTCGTGGAAACGCGGCAACGCGTCGCTGGTCATGCCGATTGTGCCGTACCACTCGTGCTCGAAGGGCACGCCCCTGAGCTGAGGGAAGAGTTTCGCCATCGCGCGGCGCGCCCAGCCGGGGTGGATGGCGCGGCCGGCGCCGCGCAGCGCGCCGACGCTGCCGAAGATGAAGCGGCCGGCGGCGTCGAAGCGGAACGACGAGAGCACTTGCCGCGTGTCCCATGCGCCCTGGCGCTGCGGGAGGATCGTCACGGCGAGGTCCGGTGGAAGCGGCGCGGTCGCGAGGTTGAAATAGGGCAGGAACACCTGCTCGTTGCGGATGCCGGGCCAAAGGCCCTGTGCGCCGGTGTACGCGTCGGTCGCGACGATGACCCACTTGGCGCGCACGGTTGCTCCGCTTCGTGTCGAGAGTTGCCACGAGTCGCCGATGCGCTGCGCGGCGACAACCGGCGTGCGCGTGTGGATGCGCGCGCCCGCATGCAGTGCAGCGGCCGAGAGCCCGCGCACGTAAGCCAGGGGCTGCACCGTGCCGGCCCGGTGGTCGAGCAACGCGGCGCCGTAGGCGCGCGTGCCGGTGAACTGCGCCGTGCGTTCGGCATCGAGGACTTCCACCGGCGCGCCGCGCTCTTTCCACTGGCGGGCTCGTTCGTGCACTTCTTGCACGCCGGCACGGCCGACCGCGCAATGCAGCGTGCCATTGTGCAGGGCTTCGCATTCGATGCGGTGTTTCTCGACAAGCTCGAACACGGCGGAAGGCCCGTTGCCCAGCAGGTCGAGCAATCGCGGGCCCATGACCGGGCCCAGCTCGTTCAACAGCACGGAGGGCATCACCCACATCCCTGCATTGACGAGGCCGACGTTGCGACCCGACGCGCCGAAGCCGATCTCCTGCGCTTCCAGCACCACCACGCTCGCACCGCCGCTTGCCAGGTGCAGCGCCGCCGACGCGCCCGTGAAGCCGCAGCCGATGATCGCGACGTCGGCTTCCACGCCCTCGGCCAGCGGCTGCGCCGGCGGCGCAGGCGGCGCCGAAGCCTCCCAGAGGCCGTGGGTCAAGCGGTCATCGTTCATGTCGTGGCGGCATCGCGGTTGGGCGGCAAGGCTCGATTCTGCGAGGGAGAAGCCCGCCCGGCAAACGATAATCCCTCCCAACTTCATTCCATTGCAGAATGACCTCATGGCCGTGCTGCCCCGGCGCTTCCTGCCCCCGATGTCCGTGCTGGCGGCTTTCGAGTCGGCTTCGCGCCTGCAAAGCTTCACGGCGGCGGCGGCCGAGCTGAGCCTGACGCAAAGCGCGGTCAGCCGGCAGATCCGCAGCCTCGAGGAACTGCTCGGCGCCGAACTGTTCGTGCGCGAGCGGCAGACGGTGCGGCTTTCCGCCGCGGGTGAAGCCTACGCGCACGAAATCCGGCGCGCGCTGGAGCAGATCGCCAGCGCCACGCTCGGCTTCAAGGCCAACCCGAAAGGCGGCACGCTCAACCTCGCCATCCTGCCCACCTTCGGCACGCGCTGGCTGGCGCCGCGGCTGCCGGACTTCCTGGCGGCGCATCCGGGCATCACGATCAACCTCACGACGCGGCTCGCGCCTTTCGACTTCAATGCCGAGCCCATCGACGCCGCCATCCATTTCGGCCCGGCGGAGTGGCCCGGCGCCAAGCTGGAATTCCTGATGAAGGAAGTGGTGGTGCCCGCCTGCAGCCCGCAGCTGCGCAGCCGCTACAAGCTGCGCCGCGCGCCCGACTTCCTGCGCGCGCCGCTGATGCACCTCGTGAGCCGCCCCGACGCGTGGGAGCAATGGCTGCGTGCGGCGGGCGTGGCGTTCGACGAGGTGCACGGCATGCTGGTGGACCAGTTCGCCGTCGCCGCGCAGGCCGCGATCGCGGGGCTGGGCGTCGCGCTGCTGCCGCGCTTCCTCATCGAAGGCGAGCTCGCGCGCGGCGACCTCGTCGTGCCGGTGGACAAGCCGATGCAAAGCGCGCACGACTACCACCTCGCGTGGCCGCTGCGCCGCGACAACTACCCGCCGCTGGGTGCGTTCCGCGACTGGATCCGCCGCGAAGCGCGCAGCGCGAAGCCATAATCCGCCGACCGAACGAAGCCCACGCCATGGCCCACACCCCCACCTTCCACGACGCGCAGGCCACGGCGGCGCGCATCGGCTTTGCCGCGGTCGTCGACGCGCTGGCGCTTGCATCGCGCGAATACCTTGCCGGCACCATCCACTGCCCCGCGCGCATCGGCGTGCCGCTGGCGGGCAGCGGCATCTCGCTGAGCATGCCGGCGAGCGCGGCGGACATCAGCATCCACAAGCTCGTGAACGTTCAGCCCGCGAATGCGGCGCAGGGCTTGCCGACGATCCTGGGCGTGGTGACGGTATGCGATGCGCGCACGGGGCAGCCGCTTTGCTTTCTCGATGGGCCCGTGCTCACGGGCCGTCGCACAGCGGGTGTGTCGCTGCTCGGTATGCGGACGTTCGCGCCCGCGAATGTGGCCAAGGTGCTGCTGGTCGGCACCGGCACGCAGGCCGCCTTCCACCTCGCCGGGCTCGCGGAGCTCTACCCGCAATGCCGTGTGCTGGTGAAAGGCACCAGCCCCGAGGCCGAGCGCAAGTTCTGCGATGCGAACCGCAGCGTGCATGCGTCTATCGAGCCTTGCCCGTCGCGCATCCCCGACGATGTGCAGGTGGTGATTGCGCTCACCAGCAGCCGCAAGCCCGTCTACGACGAGCCTGCATCGAAGGACCGCCTCGTCATCGGTGTCGGCGCCTTCACGCCCGAGATGGCGGAGATCGGACCGCGCACGCTCGAAGGCAGCGACATCTACGTGGACGACCCGGTGGGCGCGCGCCATGAAGCCGGCGACCTGCTGCAGGCGAAGGTGGACTGGGCGCGCGTGAAGCCGCTGGCCTCCGCGCTGGAAACGCGCGACCGGGCGCGTCCGGTCGTGCTCAAAACGGTCGGCAGTGCCGCCTGGGACCTTGCCGCCGCCCGAGTGGCGCTGTCATCGAACGCGCGCTGACGCCTCGAACACCTTCGCAAGATCGTCCAGCTGCTTCATGGCATGCGCCACGAAGCCTTCGACGAGGTTGGACGCGTGCGAGGCCCGCGGCCGGATCAGCCACACGTCGAACTCCACCGCCGGCTCGAACGGCCGCGCGACGATGCGCTCGTCGCTGTTGTTGTAGACGCTGATCGGGTCCACCACCGCCACCCCCGCACCCGCGCCCACGAAGGTGAACGCGGTTTCCGACTGGCCGACCTCGATGCGGATGCGCCGCTCGATCTTGCGCTCGTCGAAGATGCGATCGATCATGAAGCGAGAATGGTCCTGCGGCCCGAGCGAGATGAACTCCTCGCCCGCCAGGTCTTCAGGCCGCACGGCCTTGGCCTTGCGAAGCCGGTGTGTCGCGGGCAGGATGCACAGCCCGCGCAACCGGTGGATGCGCGTGCTCTCCACCTCCGGCCGGTCCCCCGGCAGCACGCTCAGCCCGATGTCCACCTGCTGCGTCGCCACCGCGTCGATCAGCCCGCGCGAGCGCATGCTCTCGATGCGAAAGCGCGTGTCCGGTTTGTTCTCGCAGAAGCTCCAGATGATGTCCGGGATCACACGCCTGGCGATCGCGGGAAACGCCGCGATCGAAACCACGCCCCACGAGTGGTCGCGCAGCGCCGCTGCCACGCGCATGATCTGCCGCACGCCGAGGAACATGCGCTCGACCTCCGCGTAGAGCGCATGCGCCTCGCGCGTGGGCGCGAGCTTGCCGCCGTGCCGCTCGAAGAGGCGAAAGCCGCACTGCCGCTCGAACTGCGCGATCAACTGGCTCACCGCGGGCTGCGTGACGTTGAGCCGTTCGCTCGCGCGCGTGACGCTTCCCGTGGCCATCACGGCCTGGAAGGCTTCGATCTGCCGGGCGTTGGTCTGGGCCATAAGTTCCACTTATCCTGCAGGCCCGATTATTGATTGGATGGCGGCGAACGCCAAAGCTACCATGGGCTCCACGGGCGCTTATGGGGCCACGGGGGTTCCAAGGCTTGTTCGGGCAAATGAGGTATCCAATGCGTAGTGCTCTTTCACGCCTTGCCGGCACGGCCGGCGTTCTCGTCCTGGGGCTGGCCTGTGCAGCGGGCGCCCACGCGGACCAGCTCGACCGCGTCAAGCAGCGCGGCAAGCTGATCGCCGGCATCCGCAACGACTACATCCCGTTCGGCTACCTCGATGCGAGCGGCAAGAACGTGGGTTTCGAAGTCGACATCGCGCGCGCGGTCGCCAAGAGCCTGTTCGGCTCCGAGGACGCGGTGGAGTTCGTGCCGGTCGTTGCGAGCAACCGCATCGAGTTCCTCAACGCGGGCCGCATCGACGTGATCTTCGCGACGCTGGGCGTCACCGCCGACCGCGGCAAGGTGATCGACTTCACCGAGAAATACTATTCGATGGCCGGCATGGTGCTGCTCGCGCCCAAGGAAGCCACGTACAAGAGCTGGGACGACATCCGCGGCAAGAAGATCTGCGGCAGCCAGGGCAACCTGTACAACCGCCAGCTCACCGAGAAGATGGGCGCCGAGCTGCTGCTGTTCAACGGCACGGCGGAGATCTACAGCGCCTTCCAGGGCGGCCGCTGCGACGCGATCGCCTATGACGGCCCCAACCTGAACATGAAGGTGACGGAGCCGGGCTGGAAGGAGAAGTACAAGATCGCGCTGCAGGCGTTCGAGTACGTGCCCATCGCGGGCGGCGTGCGCAAGGGCGAGCCGGCGTTCCTGAAGGCCGTGGACAACGCCATCCTGAAGGCCGAGGCCGCGGGCCTGATGACGACGGGCGAGGTCAAGTACAACCTCGGCACGAGCGAATACGTGCAGAAGCGCGCCGCCGACGCGAAGAAGGCGCAGTGACGGGGGTAGCGGGGACGGCGGCGGGCGAGGCGATGTACGCCCGCGAAGTCGCCCCCGCCGCGCGGCGGCTCGCGCTCGACCCGGAGCTGGGCCTCGGTGAGCTGGAGCACGCCGCGAAGCGCGTGCTGCCGGCGGCTCTCTACCACTATGTTTGCGGGGCGTCGGAAGACGGCGCGGCGCATGACCGCAACATGCGTGCGTACGCCGGGCGGTCCTTCTTCCCTCGCGTGATGACCGACGTGACGGCGAGGACGGCCACCACCACGCTCTTCGGTGTGCAGCATCCGGTGCCTTTCGGCATCGCGCCCATGGGCTTCAGCCGCTTGATGGCGCCTGACGGCGACGTGGCGCTGGCATCGGCTGCCGCACGTGCCGGCATCCCCTTCATCCTGAGCGGCGCCTCACTGACGCCGATGGAAGACGTGAAGCGGCGTGGCGGCGGCACGTCGTGGTTCCAGGCCTACATTCCCGGCGAGGCGCATCGCATCGAGGCGCTGCTGGATCGTGTGGAGGCGGCGGGCTTCGACACGTTGGTTGTCACCGCGGATACGGCCGTGCATCCGAAGCACGAACGCGCGGCGCGATACGGCTTTCGCTCACCGGTACGCGTGGGCCCCGCGCTGGCATGGCAGGCAATCTCTCGACCGGCATGGCTGTGGCGCGTCCTGCTGAAGGACGGCCTCGCCGGCACGCGGCTGCACTTCGAAAACATGGACGCGAAGCAGGGCCCGCCCGTGTTCTCGCGCACCCTCGTTCGCGACATCGGGCGACGCGATGCGCTCTCGTGGAGCCACCTCGAAGCCGTGCGCAAACGCTGGAAGGGCCGCCTCGTCGTCAAGGGCGTGATGGCGGCCGAGGATGCGGTCACGGCCGATGCGATGGGCGTCGACGGCATCATCGTCTCCAACCACGGCGGGCGGCAGCTCGATTGCGCCGCCGGCGCGCTCGACGCGCTGGAGCGCATCGCACAGCGCGACCTCTCGCTCACGTTGATGGTCGACGGCGGCATCCGCCGCGGCGCCGACGTGCTGAAGGCGCTGAAGGCCGGCGCGCAGTTCGTCTTCGTCGGCCGCCCGATGCTGCTGGCTGCGGCAGTCGCGGGCGAGGCGGGCGTGTCCGAAGCCATCGCCATCCTCGCACGCGAAGTCGACATCACGATGGCGCTGCTGGGCATCACGCAAGCGCGCGACATCGAGCGCATCGAGATGCACGCATGAACCTGGACTTCAGCTGGCTGGGCGACAGCCTGTACCAGGGGCTGCTGATCAAGGGCTTCGGCATCACGGTGGCCATGAGCCTGCTGGGCATCGTGCTGATGCTGGCGATCGGCATCGCGGGCGCGTTCTGCCTGCACTTCCGCGTGCCGGTGCTGCAGACGCTGGTGACGGTGCTCGTGGAGCTGCTGCGCAACACGCCGCCGCTGGTGCAGCTTTTCTTCCTGTACTTCATGTTGTCGGAGATCGGCTTCCAGTTCGTGGATGCGACCACGGGGCGCAAGGTGCCGCTGTTCTCCGGGTTCGTGTGCGTGGTGCTGTCGCTCGGGCTCTACAACGGCGCCATCGCCGTGGAGATCGTGCGCTCGGGCCTTTTCGGCGTGCCCTCGCAGACCGTGGAGGGCGCGCGTTCGCTCGGCTACACGCGCTTCCAGGTCTTCCGCTACGTGGAGCTGCCCATCGGCCTCAGGCTGGCCACGTCCGCGATGACCAACAACGTGGTGAGCCTGATCAAGACCTCGTCGCAGGCGTCGCTGGTGGCCGTGATGGACATCATGTTCGCGGCCACGCGCATCTCGGTGGAGTCCTTCCGCAACCTCGAGGTGATGCTGCTGATATGGGTGCTGTACGTCGGGCTCGCGAGCTTCGCGGTGTTCGTCATGCACCGCATCGACCGGGCGTTCCGCATGCCGGGCTACGGGGTGAGGGCCGCATGAAGGCGGAGACCAAGGCCTTCCTGCTCGGCATCATCGGCGTGCCGTTGGTGCTCGCCGCCATCGTGCTCAGCGTGTACGGCGCGGAGACCGGCCGCGTCATCGGCCAGCTCGGCGCGCGGGCGCCGATGCTGCTCACCGGCACGGCCGCGGCGGGCAGCTACAGCGGCGGCTTCGCGGTCAACATCATCATCAGCTTCTGGTCGATGGCCATCGCCATGGTCGCGGGCGTGGCGCTGGGCATCTGCCTCATCGCCGAGACGGCGTTCGTGCGCGTGCCGGCCGAGATCGTGATGAACGCGCTGCGCAATTCGCCCTGGCTCGTGGTGCTGTACGCGATGCTCTACCTGCTGCCGTTCGAGATCAGCGTCTTCGGCAAACTGGTCGAACTCTCGCCGACGGTCAAGGCGATCTTCGGGCTGGCGCTGCCCGTGACCGCCAACATCGCGGAGGTGTTCCGCGGCGGCGTCCAGGCCATCCCCACCGGCCAATGGGAGTCCGCTCGCTCGCTCGGCTACCGGCCGCTGCAGATCCTGCGCTACATCGTCGTGCCGCAGGCCATCCCGCTCATGACCCCCAACCTCATGACCATCTACGCGATGCTGTTCATCGGCACCAGCCTGGTCGTGGTCACCGGCACGGCCGACGTGCTGTCCGTCGCGCGCACCGTGATCGGCAGCGACGGCGCGCACCTGGCCACGGCGATCTACCTCTTCGTGCTGCTGCTCTTCTTCCTTTTCGCTTTCCCGATCGCCATCGCCAGCCGCGTGCTGGAGCGCCGCGTGGGAGCCGTGCCGACATGAACCAACCCACCAACCGGCCGCTCGTGGAACTGCAGGGCGTGCGCAAGTCCTTCGGCAATGTGGAAGTGCTGCGTGGCGTGTCGTTCAGCGTGGACGACGGCAGCGTGGTCTGCATCATCGGGCCCTCGGGTTCCGGCAAGTCCACCATCCTGCGCTGCATCAATGGCCTCACGCGCATCGACGGCGGCAGCATCCGCGTGGACGACATCGCCGTGGAAAGCCTCAAGACCGATCGCGAGCTCGTGCCGCTGCGCCACGAGGTGGCGATGGTGTTCCAGCAGTACAACCTGTTCCCGCACCGCACCGTGCTGCAGAACCTCACCATGGCGCCGATCCAGGTGCTGGGCGAGAACCCGGCCGAGGTGACCGAGCGCGCGCATGCGCTGCTGGCGAAGGTGCGGCTCACCGGCAAGGAAAGCGCGTACCCGGGCCAGCTCTCGGGCGGGCAGCAGCAGCGCGTCGCCATCGCGCGGGCGCTGGCGATGCGCCCGCGCGTGATCCTGTTCGACGAGGTCACGGCCGCCCTCGACCCCGAGATGGTGAGCGAAGTGCTGGGCGTGATCCGCGATCTCGCGCAGGAGGGCATGACCTGCATCCTCGTCACCCACGAGATGCGCTTCGCGCAGGAGGTGGCCGATCGCGTGTTCTTCACCGACAAGGGCGTGATCGTGGAAGAGGGGCCGGCCGACACCTTCTTCAAGCAGCCGCGCGATCCGCGCCTGAAGGATTTCCTCGACAAGGTTCTTTGACCCATGAAGCGATTTCAAGTCCTCGTCCCCGACGCCCACTTGCGCGACCTCGACATCGAGCGCGGCATCACGGGCGACAAGGTCGACTACCTCGTCTACGACGAGACCGACCCCGCCGCCATCCCGGACACGGTCTGGCGCAGCTGCGACGCAGTGCTCGTGTGGCACCGCATGAAGATCACGTCGGACGTGGTCGCCAAGCTGGACAAGTGCCGCCTGATCGTGCGCGTGGGTGTCGGCTTCGACAACGTCGACGGCGCCGCGTGCCGCGAGCGCGGCATCCCGTTGTCGAACGTGCCGAACTACGGCACGACCGAAGTGGCCGACCACGCGCTGGCGATGCTGCTGCATTTGGTGCGTGGCCTCGGCTCTTATGAAGCGCGCATGAAGGCCGACCCGGTTGGCGGCTTCGTCGCGGAGAACGTGCCGGTGGTGCGGCGCCTGCGCGGCCTGACCTTCGGCGCGGTGGGCATGGGCCGCATCGGCACCGCTGTCGCGCGCCGCGCCGCGGCGTTCGACCTGAAGGTGCTCTACGTCGACCCCTACCTGCCCGAAGGCCACGAACTCGGCCTCGGTATCGAGCGCGTGCGCACGCTCGACGAGGTGCTCGCCCGCGCCGACATCGTGAGCTTGCACGTGCCGCTGAACGACGAGACGCGCCGCATGATGGGCGCGCAGCAGTTCCGCAAGATGAAGCGCGGCAGCATCTTCCTGAACATTGCGCGCGGTGGTCTGGTGGATGTCGATGCGCTGCACGACGCGCTGCGCGACGGCCACATCGACGCCGCCGGCCTCGACGTGCTGCCCCAGGAGCCGCCCGACCCGAAGTCGCCGCTGATCGACGCGTGGCGCAACAACGAACCCTGGCTCGCGGGCCGGCTGGTTCTCTCGCCGCACGCGGCGTTCTATTCGGCCGCGGGCTACACCGACATGCGCACCTTTTCCGCCGAGATCCTGCTGGAGTACCTGCAGGGCGGGCGGCTGCGCAACAACGTCAACCCCGGCTGGGACAAGTAAAGGAAAGAGGTTAGCCATGGCTTTGGAACAGATCGAGGCGAGCTTTCGCCGGCTGGGCGCGGACGAACTGCAGCAGTGGCGCAAGATCCCGCCCGCGGTTGCGTCGGACTGCATGAACCGCACGCAGGTGATGAGCTCCGCCATCAAGCCCGTCGGCGCGGACGCCCTCTGCGGACAGGCGCGCACGGTGACCACCATGGTCGGCGACTGCGGGCCCATCTGCGCGCTGATCGGCTCCGCCCGCGAAGGCGAGGTCGTGGTCGTCGATGCAGGCGGCGTCACCGACACCGCGGTGTGGGGCGGCGTGATGACGGCCGAGGCCCTGCAGCGCAAGCTGGGCGGCGCGGTCATCGACGGCGCGATCCGCGACGTGGCCGACGTGCGCCGGCTCGGGTTCCCGATCTACTGCCGCTCCATCGTTCCGCGCGGGCCGCACCACGGCTTCGGCGGCGTGCTCGATGGCACGTCGTCGGTGGCGGGCGTGCCCGTGCGTCCGGGCGACATCGTCCTCGGTGATGCGGATGGCGTGGTGGTGGTGCCGCTCGAGCGTGCCGGCGAAGTGCTCGCGGCCGCGCAGGCCCACCTCCTGAAGGAAGAGGGCTGGTTGCGCAAGATCCGCGAGGGCGAATCGATCGCGGAGATGTTCGCGATGCCGATGGCGAAGTGAGACGCTAGCGCTCCACGCACGCCTGCGCTGCCGCCACGAGCGGCGCGATCGCCGACGGCGGGAAGGGCGCCACGCTGCTCACGTTGATCTCGCACAGCACGTAGCGCTCGTCCTCGCCATCGCGGCGCTCGCCGAGCAGGAAGTCGCAGTCCCATAGCAGCGGAAGTTGCTCGCGCGGCAGGCCGACGCACGAGCGGAGCATCTCGATCCACTCTGTTTCCAGTTTGCGGCGAAGGCCCCGGTACGGCGCGAGTTCGGGCCCGTGGTACAGCCGCGGCCCGGGCTGAGGCGCATCGCCGTTCGTTGCAGGGTAGAGCGCGTTGACGGCCTGGACACCGAAGCCCGCTACGCGATCGCCCACGAGGTACGCGCGCACCATGCCCTCGGGCAGGCGCGTTTGCCAGGCCTGGTCGATCATGTGGCCGCCGCTTTCGCGCTCGAAGTAGGGCGCCAGCGTGCCGCGCAACGCAGCGGGTGTGATCGTCTCCTCGACGGCCCCGCGTTGCGCATGCCGCACGCGCAGCTTCGTCCACGGGGACGAGGGGTCCACGGCTTCGACGCGCCACACGCCGTTGCCGCTTTGCCCGCGGTACTGCTTGAGCACGCGCGGCCCGCGCGCCAGCCGCTGCGGCAACTCCGCTTCGAGCTGCGAGAGGCAGTCGACGCGCTGCACGTCGCTGCCGAAGGGCAGCTCGCGCGTGTCGTACAGCACGTCCTTGGTACCGAGCTTCAGGATGGCATCCGGATGCGAGCTCACGACGACACCGCGCGCCGAGAGCCGCCGCAGCATCGCGTCGAGGGCATCGCGGCGTCGCCCGCCTTCGATTGGGTTGCACCAGACGAGCACGACCCGCGCCGCCTGCAACTGCGCTTCCACTTCACCGGCGAAGTCGTCGTGCCAGATGGCCGGCATCGCGGGCGTGCCTGCTGCCGCGAAAGCGTCGAAGAGATCGGCGAAGCGGCTCTGCGCAGGATCGGACCTGTCGCGTGCCGCGCGGTCGCCGGGGTAGAGCAATGCGATGGGAGAGGTTTGCAAGGTCAGGCTCCTTCATGGGCGTCGCCCATACAGAAGCAGAACTTGGAGGCGGTGAGCCTCTTGGCGGCGGGGCGTCTGCCGTGGGCCCCGCTGCGGCCAATTATGCGCCAGGCGCACCTGTTCCCATGGCATGGGCATGGGCGTGGGCGCGCATCGACCGATCGCGAAGGATGCCCGCAAAGTACGCGGCGAGTTCCGCGCGGGCGTCGAGCGGCAGAACGTGTCCGACGTACTGGTCCGGGCGTACCACGACCAGGCAGCCGCGAGCGCGGTCGATGCCGCGCATCTCGAAGATGTCCTGCCCGCTCTTCCTGTCGCTGCAGAACACTTTTTCGTAGTCGCAAAGGCCGAGGCGGCCGACGCGAGGCCGAAGGAGCGCCGGCATGGCGCTGTAATCCAGGTCCCGAAAGCCCTGCTGGAACACGGCGCGCGTGTCGATCACGCGATCGATGTCCTCGCCCGGCGCGGTGTGGCGGCGCAGTGGGGAGCCCGCATCGTGTTCGAGCCAGGAGCACAGGGCGCTGACCGGGCCGCCGGACGTGCCGCGGTCGGACGCCGGCGCGAAGATGAACAGGCGAAAGCGCGCGTCGGCCTCGATGCAGTGGCCCAGGTGCATCGGCTTCGCATCGGCGAGCCTCACGACCGGCGCGGAGTGGAAACGCTTGCCGATGTCGAATCCAGTGGCCAAGTGCTGGTGCGCGGCCTGCCCTGTGAGGCGGCCTGGTTCGTACTGGACGGTCAGCCCGCAGGTGAACGGCAGGTTGTTGATGAATTCGCGCGCGACGCGAGGCAGGCCTGCCGCCGCATCCTCCTCGGCGTGCCCGCCGACGACGCGCGCCCACTTGTGGTCGAACTCCACCAGGGCCTTCGCCGCGGCGCGACGTTCGCCCGAGTAGGTGTGCAGCAGCGACGCATCGGCCCGGCCGGTGAGCACCGAGATGAGCTTCCAGCCGAGGTTGAACGTATCGCCCATCGAGACGTTCATGCCCTGCCCGGCCTTGGGGCTGTGGGTGTGGCATGCGTCGCCCGCCAACATCACGCGCGGCGTGCGTGCGGCCACCTCGTGCTCGGGAACATCGTCGAACTTGTCGGTCAGGCGGTGGCCGATCTCGTAGATCGACCACCACACCACTTCCTTCACGTCCAGCTGGAAGGGCCGCAGGATCCGCTGCGCCTTGGCGATGATGTCGGCGGGGCCCATCCCGCGGTCCGCCGCGCGCTCGTGCTCGCCGAGCGCGTCGAGTTCCACGTACAGCCGCACGAGGTGTCCGCCCTCGCGCGGCAGGACCATCAGGATGCCGTCGCCCTGCGAGCGCACGAACGACTTCATGCGCCAGTCCGGAAAGTCCGTGACGGCCAGGATGTCGATGACGCCCCAGGCCTGGTGGGCGGCGTCGCCGTGCAGCGCACCGCCGATGGCCGCGCGCACGCTCGAGCGGGCGCCGTCGCAGCCGATGACATAGTTGGCACGCACGGTGGCGGTTTCGCCTTGCCGCCCGGGCGCGGTGTGTTCCAGCGAGACCGTGACCGGATATTCGGCGGCCGAGTTGTCGACCTGCAGCCCGGTGACCTTCAGTCCATAGTCCGGGACGAGGCGCGTTTGCGAACGGCGCATGACGTCCAGGAACATGTCGTGCACGCGCGCCTGGTTGATCAGCACGTGCGGCATTTCGGAGATGCCGTCGGGCACGTCCTGCACGCGCGCGGCGCGCGCCAGCGGCACGTTCGCGCCAGGCGCCCAGAAGGTGGTCTCGTTGATCCAGACGGACTCGCGCGCGACTTTCTCGCCGAAGCCGAAGGCCTGGAACATCTCCATCGACCGCACGCTGATGCCGTCCGCCTGGCCCTTTTCCATCGGCGCGAGCTTGGGCTCGACCAGCATGGTGCGGATTTGCGGGATGCGCGCCAGTTGCGCTGCGAGGCAGAGCCCGGCCGGCCCCGAGCCGGCGATCAGGACGTCGACCGTCTGCGGCAGCGGGTCGCCTTCGCGGCGGATGCCCGGCGCCGCAGGGTGCCAGTCGGGGTCGCCGGGCCGGAAGCCATCGATGTGGTATTGCATGACGTCGCTCGGGCATTTAGTACGTATGCATATCATATGCATCAAACCCGGACAGCTCTCTCTCCTCCTCTTCGCGAGCTACATTGCCCCCCAGCTCAACGAAGCTTTATCATAGGCGTCCATGCCTCCCGCCCCACGCGACGTGGCGCTGATTCGCCTGGACAACGCACTCGCGCTGTTCGACGAGTTCGTTCGCAACACTGTCAAGGACCCCGACGCCGCCACACTGCGCGGCCTGGAAAGGCGCTTCGCGGAGCGCCTGCAGGTCCAGCCCTCCTACTGGAGCCAGATCAAGAGCCGCTCGCGTTTGATCGGCGAGCGCCTGGCACGCCAGTTCGAGCAGCAGTGCCACAAGCCGCCGGGGTGGATGGACATCGAGCACGGCAGCGGCGGCGCGAGCGGGCGCGCAGTGGCAGCGCAAGCTGCGGCAGCAGTGACAGCCGCGAACGCCGCACAACCCAGCAGCCCGCAGCCGCAGGACGACGACGAGCGCTTCATCGTCGGGCTGGTGCTCACCTATTACCGCCGCCACCCCGAGCGCGCGCGAACGCGATTGCTCGACCTGCTGGGCGAAGTGCTGGTCACGCCTTCCGCCACGCCGGCCCCTGCCGCCCCCAAGCCGAAGTCTCCTGACGAAGACAGCCACAACCTCTGGGCACGATCCCAGCGTGACGTGGCACCCCTCAAGCGCAAGCGCTGATCCGCACCGGCAAGGCCGGCTGTCGCATCGGCGAAACGGTACAGATAAATACCGCTTGCGCAAGATAAAGAGTTGTTTATCATTTGCGCAAGCCGGTCAGTTTCACTGTGCGGCGACACCCTCCGATCAACCCTCACCGCTTCCATGTCCATTTCGCTGTCCCTGATGAAGTCCAACCGCGCAAGCGGGTCCGCCGTGCCACCCTGTTAGCAATTCGCGCAGCGTGGCAAGGCGGCCCGGCGGCATTGGTCCCCGGGCCGTTTTGTTTTTACTGGAGAAATCGATGACCAAGACCCTGAGCTGGGCCGCTCCCGATCTGGCCCGTCCCTTCAGCGCCACGCTGCTCTTCCTGGCTGCCGCAGTGCTGCGCGCCGCCGGCGAGGGCCTCGCCCGCATCGCCGCCGCTCGTGCCGCAGCCCATGCGGCAGCCCTCGAAACCGACGAGACGCTCGCCAGCGTCGAGTTCCACGCGCTGCACAACGAGGCAGGCGCCCCCGAAGGCGCGCTGTACGTCAACGGCAAGCTCGTGGCCATCCTGCCGGGCGTGGCGCGCCTTTGATGCCGGCCGTGTAGCGCAAGGCTTACGCGGCAGGTGGATCAAGGCCCACCCCCCTCGGGCGCTCCCGGGGGCAGACTGAACCCATCGGTTTGCCTCCGGGAGGTTTTTTCGATGAGCTCCATTCCCACCAGCCTCTTTCCCATCCTCTTCGCCGTCCTCGCCGCCGCGGCGGGGCTCTTCTTCTCGCGCCGGCCGCAGGACGTGCCGAACGCGCTGGTCAGCAAGATCCTCTATGCGATCGCCGTGGGCTGCCTCGTGATCGGCCTGTGGACGCTGATGTCGTCCCACTAGGTTCGCTAGATCCGCAGCGGCTGCGCATAGCCCGTCATCTCCAGGTAGCCGCGCCCCACGCGACGGCCCTTGCTGTCCAGCAGGTCCGCGAGGCCTTCCCAGTAGATCGCGCCCGTGCTCGGGCGGCTGTCCAGCTCCTGGTTGTCGACGACGGCGCGCACCGTATAGAAGTCGGCCGGCGTCCTCACCATCCATTCCACCGGATAAGTCGCCTTCGACAAGGGGCTCGTCCAGCGCCGTTGCGGGCTGAATTCCGTCTCCCCCCGGCTTGCGATATAGGTCGAGCCGTTCGCCGCGCGGAAGCTGCCGCCGTCCCACAAGGCCGTGCCGTCCTTGCGCCGCAACCGGAAAGCGGTGAGCGCGCCGCCGTCGTCCAGGTTCATGCCGATCCAGTCCCAGCCCGCGGCTTCGGGGTGCAGCAGCTCTTCGCTCCACTCGTGGTCCAGCCACGCGCGTCCCTGGACGTCCATCGATGTACCTTGCACCGCGAGCCGGCCCGTCGCACGCAGTTGCGGCTGGCTGTAGTAGTAGCTCGCCTGTTTCTCCTCGGGGCCCTTGCGTGAGAGGCCCTGCGCGCCTTGCAGCAGCACGGGCTGCGTGGGCTCGAAGCGCAGGTCGAGCGTGAACTCGCCCGCGGGGATGCGGGCCTGCCAGCTGCCGTCCGGCGCGCGGTGCAGGCTCCAGTCACGCAACTGCAGCTGCGCATCGCCTTGCGCGGCTTCGGCGATGCCGAAGCCCTGGCGGGCGATGCGCTGGTCGTGCAGCAGGCGCTTGCCTTGCACGTCCGTGACAGCCGCGTGCGCGAACACGAGTTGCTTCGCCGCGAAGCGTGACTGCATGGCTTGCGTCGCATCCACGCGCGAGCGGAAGAAGGTCACCTGGAAACCGAACTCGCGCGTGCCTGCGCTTGCATGGCCGGTGATGTACCACCACTCGGTGCGATGGTCCGGGTGCGAGCCGTGGTCGCGGGGAAAGGCGAGTCGCGCGTGTGGCAGGGCGCGCGCGGGATGCGCCGCCAGTGTTGCGGGCAGGGCGGCGAGCCACTCTCGGCGGCGCAGCATCACCAGTCCTCCTTCACCGCGAGCACGGCGTCACGGCTCGCGGCAGCTCGCCCCGCGACCCACGCCGTGAACGTGCCGGCGGCGACAACGGCCACGCACAGCAAGGTCAGCCGCACCCATGGCACCTGCATGTCCATCGTCCAATGGAAGCTCTGTGGGTTGACCACGTGCACCAGTACCACCGACACGGCCAGGCCGAGCACCAGGCCCGCGGCGGAGCCGATCACCGTCCACGCCGCGCCTTCGCCGGCGACGACGGCCAGGACCTGCCTGCGCGTGAGCCCGAGGTGCGCGAGCAACCCGAACTCCTTGCGCCGCGCCAGCACCTGCGCCGAGAAGCTCGCCGCCACGCCGAAGAGGCCGATGCCGATGGCCACCGCCTGCAGCCAGTACGTCACCGCGAAGCTGCGGTCGAAGATGCGCAGCGAGACGGCGCGCAACTGCGACGCCGATGCGAACTCGAGCCCCGGCACGTCGGGTGCGAGCGCGCGGATGCGTTGCTGCACGTCGGAGGCATCGGCGCCGGGCGTGAGCCACAGGTGCAGCTCGTTCGCGCGCGCGTCGCCGGTGAGCTTCACGTAGTCGGCGCGGTCGATCACGATGGCGCCGGTCTGCCGCACGTAGTCGCGCCAGATGCCCGCGACGACGAACTTCGCGCCGCCGAAAGCGCGTTCCAGTGCGTGCAGCGGCTCACCGACTTTGGCACCATAAAGGTCGACGACGGCCTCGCTCACCCACACGGGCACACCTGAAGCGGCGGCTGACGATCGGGTGCTTTCCACCATCGGCAGCGTCTCGTCCGCCTTGCCCACTTCGCGCACCAGCAGCGTCACCGCAGGCCGCTCGGCCGCGAGCTGCAGCGAGCGCATCCTCTGCACCTGCACACGCTCCACGCCGGGCACCTGCTTCACGCCCTCCAGGAACGCCGGCGTGAAGAACACCGCCTCCGCCGCACCCGCCGACACCGCCGTACGCGCGTAGAGGTCCGCGGGCAGCAGCACGTCGAGCCAGCGGATCATCGACTCGCGAAAGCTCGCCACCATCACGGTCAACGCAACGGCGAGGCTGAGCGCCGCCACCACACCGCTCACCGCGATGGCCGCGCTCTCGCGCACGCGGCGCGCCCGCTCCACCGCGAGCAGCGGCAAGGCGCGATGCGCCACGCGCGGCGCGACGCGGTCGTACAGCAAGCCCACGGCGGAGGGCAGGGCCGTGATGCCGCCGACCAGCAACAGGCCGATCGAGAGGTAGGCGGCCAGCGGAAGCCCGGCGACGGGTGGCATGAAAGCGAATGCGGCCGCGGCGGCCACGAGCAGCAGGCTCCACGCGCGGCGGGGCGTGTGCGTGCTCGCGGTGCCAAGGCCCTTCAGCGTCTGCGCAAGCGGAAGCCGCGCTGCCGCGCGCGCCGGCCACCAGCCCCCGGCGGCCGCGGCCGCCATGCCGAGGCTGCCGTACACGAAGGCAGCAACCGCGCTGAACTGCAGTTGCGGGGCAACACCGGGGAAGTAGCCCCCGCCGAGGTCGCCGCCGAGCACACGCAGCGCGAGCGCGGCCAGCCCGGTGCCGAGCGCAATGCCCAGCACGCTGCCGAACGCACCGAGCAGCAGCGACTCGGCCAGCACGAGCTGCCTGCGCTGGCGCGCCGTGAGCCCGAGCACGCCGAGCAGCGCGAACTGCGGCGCGCGCCGCGCGACCGCGAGTGCAAGCACCGAGAAAACGAGGAAGGCCCCGGTGAACAGCGCGACGAGCGCGAGCACCGTGAGGTTCACGCGGTACGCGCGCGAGAGCTCGCCGACGCGCGCCGCAGCATCGCCGGGCTGCGCAGCCTGCACGTTCGCGGGCAGGGCGAGCGACCTGATGAAGTCCTCCCGCTGCACGCCGGGCTGCAGCCGCACGTCGATGCGCGTGAGTTCGCCGATGCGGCCGAACAGCTCCTGCGCCGCGCCGATGTCCATCACCGCGAGCGGCCCGCCGCCGGCCGCGACCGCGCCCGCGACGCGCACACGCTTCATCGACATACCGGCCTGCAACTCGATCGTGCCTGAGCCGAGTTGCTGCCGGGCGGACGCGTTGAGGTAGACGGCCCCGGGCGCGAACAGCTCGAAGCGGTCGCTGCCGCTGGCGGGCGTGGGCATCAGCCCGGGCGCGATGCTCGTCACCGACAGTGCGTCGATGCCCAGCACGCGCAAGGCGACGCGCTGCTTCGCTTCGCCGGCCGCGAAGGTCTGCACTTCGAGCACGGGGCTTGCGACCGCGACCGCGCGGTCGGTCCCGACCTTGCCGTACAGCGCTTCGTCGAAGCCGCCCTGCACGGCGCGCAGTTCCACGTCGGGCTCGCCGTTGATGGAGCGCATCGCGCTGGAGAACTCGCCGAGCGCCGAGGCGTTGATCAGCTGCACCGCGAACGCAAGCGCGACGCCGAGCATGACCGCCAGCACCGCGGCCGCGTTGCGCCACGGGTGGTGGCGCAGCTCGGGCCAGGAAAAGGCGAGGAGGAGGCGCAGCACGCGCCGATTGTGGCCTGCCTAGCGCGGGCGTTCGCAGGTGCCGTCCGCGGCGCGGCCGGCCGGGCAGCTGTTGGGGTCCTCGAAAGTGATCGGTGCGGCGTCCGACGGCGGCGGCAGCAGCACCGCGGCGCGCGCACCTCCCATCAGCTGCGTGGCGGCCCCGCTGCCCACGCTCGCGGCTTGTGATGCGGACGCGCGAGTGGTTGCGGGCGCCGCGTTCTGCGCAACGGAGCATTGCAGGTCGGCCGGCGTCGCGGGTTTGTCGAAGGCCACCGTGTCGGTCTTGAGCGGCGTCCTGGCAAGAAGTGAGTTCTCGAGGTCGCGCACGAGCAGCGAGACGAAGCGCGGCTGCGCGCCGGCGCTGTCGTCCGCCTGCGTCGCTGGGGCTGCCGTGACAGGCAACGACGGTGTTGCGACCGGAGCTGCGGCCGGCGGTGCCGTTGGTGCGGGCGTTGGTGCGGGCGTTGGTGCGGGCGTTGGTGCGGGCGTTGGTGCGGGCGTCGGTGCAGGCGTGGGCGCAGGCGTGGGCGCAGGCGTCGGTGCGGGAGTCGGCGCAGGCGTCGGCGCGGGCGTTGGCGCAGGCGTCGGTGCAGGCGTCGGTGCAGGCGTCGGTGCAGGCGTCGGTGCAGGCGTCGGTGCAGGAGTTGGCGCAGGAGTCGGCGCAGGCGTTGGCGCGGGCGTTGGCGCGGGCGTTGGCGCGG
>NZ_JACORU010000001.1 GCF_014297445.1 Ramlibacter albus | reverse complement strand
TGAAGCGCCTGGACAAGGCAATCGGACTCGCATGGTCCGACGACGTGTTTACCGACGAGGTCAATGGGCCGGCATAGCCGAGCGCTGACCGCCAGCGTCAAGGTGCCATCACCGGACGCTTACGATGTGAAGGCGATCTTGGGCGAGTCGAACGCTGCGAACCCCAGATCTAGGTCAATGAATAAGTGGGAGCGACCCCAATGAGGTGGAGCAGCTCGGATTGGTCGGAGGTACTTGCGCCACTTGAAAGTCGCACGTAGTCAGCAAGAACTTGACCATCGAAAGCGCGTGCGGCAGCACCAAAGACTGCATCCGCCTCTAATCCTCCGAGGAGGCGTGTCATGTTGAGGACGACCTGACCGCGCGCCGTCGCATTGATCGAGAAGATGGATGCCACTGCCGATTGGAGCGCCACGTAACTCGCGGCAGGTGACGGTCCGCCGAGACTGCTTGCCCCGATGCCGAAGTCCGTGAGAACGCTCGTTGCTAGAGCACCAGCAGACACACCGGCGTACGTGCCGGCAACGCTCTGCGCATACGCTGACACAGAAGATGTGCGAAGCGCGGAAACCATGCTTCCGTAGCCTGCAGCAGTCGGTGCCGTCCCGACAAACGCTCTATACACACCAAGCGCGTCCATGATGTCGGTGACCGGCGGGCCTGACGGAGCGCGAGAGGAATCATTGATGGTGAGCGATCCACTGGCACCGTTTGAGGTCAGCGTCAATGTCTCGGGTCCCTCGGTCCGCGAATCAGCTGCAATGGCAATATTGGCGACCGCCCGTCCATCACTTCCTACGGTTGCAAGCCCCGAGAGTTGCCCACCAACAATGTCTGCTGCACTCACTCCAGACAGCTGATAGGAGAGAGAAGACCCGACAGGCACATTCTGAGTAGTAATGGTGAAGACGGCCGTGCCCCCTTCGTTCACTGAAGAGGACGTACTGCTAACACTGTATCGGGGGAGCGCCTGCGTTGGAGCAACTAGCAATGAGTCGTTAGAAGAAAAGAAAGACCTGAGGGCTTCCAGTGTGAAGCCGACATCAGCCCAAACGGATGTAGCCGCGCTACCGGCAGATTTCACACCAATCACATATCCGTCACTAGAAAATAGTGGCCCCCCCGAACTGCCAGGCCCCATCGGGTTGGTCGTCGCCGTATAGATTCCAAACAGTGAATTCGAAGTCACCGTGACGTCAGCGGTCATCATTCCCGTGCTGCCGTCGGGATAGCCGATTTCGGTGACAAGCTGAGTAAAGTTTCGGTTCGGATCGACACCGAACCAACCTGTGACGTCACCTACAGGCAGAGAGACGCCAAGAACTGCGACGTCGTACTGACTCTCTGCCGATGTGAGCAGAGGATTGGAGTCCGAGAAAACAGCATCAGGGTAGGCTCTGGCAGTCCAGGAGTACGTACCGGCACGCAGCGCATACGTAAAGGTGGTTGAGTCGAACCTGTCCGTGATCCCGTTGTAATCCGCACCGAAGTAGAAGTCGAAACTGGTACCCCACCCACCGTGCTCCGGAGAATACACGGTGTGCGTCGCAGTGAGGATGTCGTTCCGACCGACCATGGCCGCAGTGCCTTGCGATCGTGTGCCATCGGGCCAATAAACGAACATGACAGCCACGGCCCCGTAGGGATATGACGACCGTTCCGCTGCCGTGACCTCTCTTACTGCCATGTGGAGCCTCCGCCATCCGCCCCCCGGAAGCTCGTCACTTTACGGCAGTCCCGGCCGAGACGCAACGCGCGTGCCCACTACGATTGAGGAATCCCTTGTGGCGCCACAAAAGGAATTGACTAGCTGCCGCGGGATCGAATCCTCAAGAGCTCAATGTAGGCGTCCACCAGCTGCCGGCACATTTCGAAGCGCGCGGCGTTTCCGGTGCTTTCCCCCTCCACATCAAGTGTCGCCTGCAGTTTCGTCGCTGCAATTCGCGCAGTTGAGGGACTTAACGATCCCATGACCGCGATAAGCCCCATTGAAAGCGCCTGGATCTGGCCGGAGAGAACATTGAATTCCTGGTCGGTCATTACTCTCCTTCCAAGCCTTTGAGCGGCAATAGTCACGTTGCTACGTGCAACCGAGACGTTTGTATAGTTGCGCCACGGCTTGCGCAAGAGGGACGATACGGCATTTGTCCGTGGAGACTGAGATGCTCACTCCCGTTGCGCAATACGTGCGGATGTCTACGGTCCAGCAGCCGCTGTCCATTTCGATTCAAATGGCAGCCATCAGTGCTTATGCGCAGAAGCACGGAATGGAGGTAGTGCGCACCTACAGCGACGAAGGCAGGAGCGGACTGAAGATCGATGGCAGGGACGGGATGAGAACCCTGCTGCGCGACGTTCTCGCGGTGCCGAGAAGGTTCGACAAAGTGCTGGTCTTCGATGTGAGTCGCTGGGGCCGGTACCTGGACGTAGATGAATCTGCGTACTACGAGTACCACTGCCGCAAGCATGGAGTGGCAGTCATCTACGTGGCGGAGCACTTCACCGCGGAGATGACGCCATTCGACTCGCTGCTCAAGCAGTTGAAGCGTACGATGGCCGCCGAGTACAGCCGCGAGCTGGGTGCGAAGTGCCGCTCGGGACAGGTGGAGACCGTCAAGCGCGGTTTCGCCACTGGGCAGCTTCCGTGCCTTGGCTATCGTAGGCAGTCTGTCTCGCAGGGTGGAGATCCAGGAAAGTTGCTCGGACCGCACGAGCGGAAGCCTATGGCCACTGATCGCGTGCGATGGGTCTTGGGACCGCCGGAGGAAGTCGCGACGGTGCAGAAGATCTTCCGGGAGTATGCGGACGGCGTCAATCTGGCCACGATCGCGCGACGCTTGAAGGCAGCGAAGGTCCGCAGTCACAACGGCAGCCCCGTGACCGTGGACATGATCAAGAAGCTCGTTCGATCTAGCGTGGTTCTGGGCACCTTCTCATGGGGGCATCGGAGTAAGCGGCGTCGCACATCGACGGGCATCCCTGCATTGCCACAACCCGCTACGAATACGCACATGGTTGATCCCATCATTGACCCGGATACCTGGGCTTCGGTGCAACAGAGGATCGCCGCTGCTCGCAAGTGGTTCGAATTCGGCTACGACGACGAACTTCTACTCAATCGCCTCCGCGAGGTTCTTGCTCGCCACCCAGATTTGTCGTACTCCAAGTTCGCGCGCTACGGATTGCCACAGCCTGCGACATACATTCGGCACTTTGGCTCAGTGACGGCAGCCTATGTAGCTGCAGGACGCGACGATCCCACGGAACGAGTCCGTCGACCTCGTCAAGCCCTCTCCAGCTGCATCGGAAAGCGGTTCACCTCGGACGTGTTCGACCTTGTCGCGCCGCATGCTGAATCGTGCAGGCTGGAAAGGCGATTGAATCTTGTCTGCTTGGATGGAGCCGAGGTCAAAGTGAGGGTCGCCAAAGCGTGTCGAACCCGCGCTTCTCAGCCGTATTGGTTCGTGGATCACCTCGAAAGAACTGAGAAGGTGGGGCGGTGGCTGCTCATCCTATGCCTGAACCACGACACCCCGACCGGGAACGAGTTCGTGCTTCTTCCGCCGAATGAACACACGAAGTTCAGTGGTCGCCTGACGACGAAGGTGCTCGAACGGTTCGCCCCATACCGCATCGGTGACGCTGAAACTCTCAGACAGAGGCTACTGCAAGTTTGCACCAGTCCTGATGGCGGCCGGCAGCTTGCGCTCGATCTCTAATTCTGCGTTGTAGCTAAAGCTGCGCGGGTGATGTAATGCGGCGCCTCAATCACTCCTTTGAGGTACCTCATGACGATTCGTGCAGCCCAATACCTGCGAATGTCCACCGACCAGCAGCCGCTGTCCATTGAGTCGCAGCGCTCGGCCATCAGCCTGTACGCCCGCGATCACGGGTACGAAGTGGTCGCAACTTACCTGGACCAAGCAAAGAGCGGCGTGAAGCTATCGGGCCGCGACGGCATGCAGGCCCTGCTGCGCGACGTGATGAACGCGCCAGACTACAAGGCTGTTCTCGTCCTGGACGTTTCGAGGTGGGGCCGCTTCCAAGACGTTGATGAAAGCGCGTACTACGAGTATCACTGTCGGAAGAACGGCGTGCAGATCGTGTATGTCGGCGAGCTGTTCCGCAGTTCATCGTCACCTTTCGACGCGGTGATGAAGCAGTTGAAACGCACGATGGCAGCTGAGTACTCGCGTGAGCTTGCGCACAAGTCCCGCTCCGGCCAGGTGACGGCTATCAAGCTTGGCTTCGCTACTGGAAGGCCGCCGTGTCTGGGGTACCGGCGAGAAGCCATCTCGGCTGATGGAAGCCGCCGCCTTCTGGCGCAAGGCGAGCGCAAACCGCGAATGACTGATCGTGTGAGATGGATTCTCGGTCCGAAGCGAGAGCGAGACGCCGTCGCATGGGTGTTCGAGCAGTACGCTTACAAAGATGCGTCCTTGCGCGACATTGCTCGGGCACTCAATCGGAGAGGGGTGACGTCGTACCGCGGCGAAGCGATCACCGACTTCATGGTGCGCAACTTGTTGGAAGCCGAAGTGGTGACCGGCAAGTTCACTTGGGGCTTACGCAGCGGAAAGACCTCCGTAACGGACATCCCCCGCCTCGCAGAATCGGCCGCGAACACGACGATGGTGCCGGCGCTTGTCGATCGCAAAACCTGGGATCGGGCGCAAGAGCGCCTTCGCCAATCTGCACATCTTTACCACCATGGCACCGACAGAACAATGATGCTTCGCAAGCTGGCGAAGGTCGTTGCGAAACATCCGGCGCTTTCGTGGTCAGAGTTTGGCCGCTATGGCTTGGTCCACGCCTCGACCTATCAAAAGCATTTCGGGTCGCTTGCCGAAGCCTACCGGCAGGCAGGTGCGCGTGCAGCGGTGGAGCATGGAGATGAGGGTACGTTGGTCCGTACGAACAAGCGCTTCTTCTTGCGCGACCTCTACAACTTGGTATCAGACGCTGGGGCTCAGGCGCGTGCACAGCCACATGAGAATCTGCTTTGGATCGGGGACGTGGCGATAAAGCCTCGTGTCGCCAAAGCAAAGCAGTTGCGCTCAGGGGCAAGGTACTGGCTCATAAAGGAGCTCTTTCGAGGAGGCCCGAACCCCTTGCCGTGGCTGCTGGTGTTATGTGAGGAGCGAGGAGCTACGACTCCGGCGTGCTACTACTTACTCAATCCTGAGCAGCATGCGCAGTTCCGTGGCCGTATTGAGCGAGGTCCGATGGAGTCCGGGCTGTACGACGAAATCCGTCCGTCATGCGTGATATCGCGGCTATGCGAGCTTGCTACCTGTTCCTAGGCGGCGCAGGCGCCAAATGCCCGAAGCGGCGGTCCGGTTCCAGCACACGATTTGCTGCAGCTCGGTCCATGATTTGACATCGCCACTTCTGGAACACCCAGTTCCGTTGAGGGCGATGACCGGCTTCCTCAAAGCCGCGAACAAGGAGCTGGTCACCTACGATCGCTACGAGTTCAGGCAGCCAGAGGACCGCCAATGGGGTGTAGCGGTCCATCACGTTCTCTTGGTAGTCGAGAGGCCACAACCGAAGACATTGCTTGCGCGTGTCGTTCGCCTGCATGTAGGTTCCGAGCTGGCCCACAAGTGGGGGCCATTGCGGGACCACTTGCCGACCATCGCGATACAGCTTCTCGACGGCAGCAAACATGTGAATACTGTTTTTATGTACAGTATAGTGCGTCTGTGCACATGCACGCACGTCCTTCAGAAGCTGCGTGCTTTTGCTCTCCAGCGGTAGAAGGCGCATAGCACAGGCAAGATGCGGTTGCTAGCGAACATAGCCTGTGTCATTGCTGAGCGTCACCGACCAAACTCCAACTCTCACCGCCAGGAATTGTCAGGGTAAACACCTATAATTGTGTTGTGGGTTGCCGACAAAGCAGTCCGCCGTTTTGCCTGACGATCCGTTGATTGAGAAAAGCGTGTAGAAATTTGGCCCCCATTTCTGTGGGACGCTGGATTCCACCCACAACAACCAGGAGGTATGAATGGATGCGTATAGGGCCTTGGTTCGCCGCCTCGCAGAAAAGCGCGACCCCGAAATCATCAGCAATAGCTCGATTGATCACGCCACTGTGTTGGTGGCGGAGATGCTTCGCCGTGGTCAAGGTGAGGCCCACATTTTTTCTGGGGCACTGAACCCCGCTCTTTACTCTACGCCGGAAGTAATCGGCGCGATGACGTCGTTTCTCACCGCTGCAGACAGCTGTGTGAAGATCATCGTGCAAGAGAAGGAAAAGGCAATCCCAAACTGGGAGATTTTTCTTTCGAGGATGACCGTCGAGCCCGAGATGCTTGATCGCATCGACATTCGCGTGGGAAATGATTTTGTGGTCAGCCAGCCTTTCCACTTCACAACTGTCGGTTCTGACTTTTTCCGGTTTGAACCGGATCGCGAAAAGCACGAGGCTTTTGCATCCTTTGGACGTCCCGGAGACGTTGCCCAGATGACGGAGGTGTTTGAGGCGTTCTGGGGCTTGTCCCCAACGTCTCTCAAAGAATTAGCTGCGACGGCCTAAGCAGTCGTACCGGCACCCAAAGGACCACGCAGTGCGTGGTCTTTTTTTAGCAGGAGGAAATGTGGCTACCGGATTTCTTAATCTGGCCTATATGGCTGAGCTCTCCTTCGTGGTCAACCTCGCCTACCTCGAGCTGAAGTCGTTGCGCTATCTGAAGAACGCGCAAGACATGATGGATGAAGTAAAGCTTGGCCTCAACGATAGGCGATTGAGCAGCGGCGCCTCCATCGAACAGTTCATGGAGCTCTACACGCAAGTCAAAAATATGTTCTGCGCCGACAGCACCGATCGCAGCGCAGCCTGGTATGTGGTTAACAACGGCGGGAAGTTACGTTTCAAGAAGTGCGCGACGATGCTGTTCCCGTTGTTCTCGCACGAGTATGACCGTCGGCTCTCGACCGGTCTCCTAGTGATCTCTGCCCTATCCGTTTTTACAATCACATTGATTTCGCGATTGGCCCCGGACGCTTGGCAGAGCACATCAGAGGCAACGTTCCTCTGGTACGCCATCATGACTCTCCTCACCGCTGGACTAGTATTTCCAAGCGCGTTCATCTTCCTGGGCCGGGAGATGAAGCAGATTAGTGAGCGGATCGCCCTTGACGTGAAGTCGCGGAAGGCAGAAATTGCCAGCGCCATCATGCACTCGCAGCTGCAACGGGCTAGACCGTCTGTGCCAAGCGTGTTCGCCCCACCACATCCTTCGTTTCAACCGGGGCCGATGCCCCGTCCACGTTAGCTGTTGTCAATCCACCCAGGCCTTCCGACCCAAGACAGGACGCAGCCAGCTAGGTAAGACTTGGCGGCTCACGCACATAGCCGCGCTGGTAATTCACGAGCGCAGCTGGGGATTGATCTGGCGCGGGCGATGGACGAGAAGATGGTGCGAATGAGGTGAAGCCCGGACCTTCCTCACGAACCACCAAAGCGCGGATTACAACAAGATTATGCAGCTACGCGTCGGCCAGTCTTCTTTACCGGGGGCGCACGTAAGAGTGCTTCCGTCCTGTCTCGATATTGCTCTAACAGGAAAGCGACACGCTCTGCATCACTTCCAAAGCTACGCCTCCCATACGCCGCATCAACCGCCCGATCGAGCTTCCGATGCGCAGCTAGCAAATCGGCAGGCATGCTCAGCGGTTCGTAGAGTTCCGCGAGGGTTTCGCCTTTGTGTGCTGCGCGGCAGTCAAGAACCGCCTGCGCACACTCAGCGATCGCGCGGCGCCTCACATCCGTGACGTTTTCCGGCCAAGGGAAGTTGTTGTAGACGATGCTCGCCGAGTAACGGAAGTCACTCTTGATGCGTCCTCCAATACCGGCTACCCAAGCGTTGTGCATCAGGGAGGACAAGACGCCGAACTCATAGAGACCGGCGTTTGGAACCATGAGATTAGCGTCTCCGCAGATCTGGTCTTGGCGCATGAATCCCATTGGGATGTAGCGCCTGTTTTCGCCAGTGTGTCGCGGCACAAGCAGATAGCGCCCTTTCGGCTGGCGAATTTCGCCAAAAAGTGCGGGGGCAGCAGCTAGCTTGCGGGTTGCTGGTCTTTCGCTTTTCGCGCGATGTGCTTTGCAGGCACCAACCCGCTCCTTGATCGGCGCAATCCGGGTAATGTCCGCACTTGGCGCGTCGACAAGCCAGAGGCAGTACCGCTTCTCGTTGTAGAGGAACTGCTCCACTTGGAAGAACGGCTTGATGTACGCTGCCGCGGCCCTGTCGCGGCTAAGCATCTCTTTACGCTCCGCTTCTTCGAGCAGCAGAGCGCCACCGTCGTTAGCCATCGACCCGAAGCACATAGCGGGCGTGGCCGTGTCGAGTGTGCTAGTGCGGTCGATCACGAGGATGTTGTCGGCGTCAACCAAATACGGGCTTATATTCCTGGCGGATTTTTCAAGCGGCTCGCCATTCACGGACGCGTAGTCGAACAATCGTTTCTTTGTGTGCGGAAAACGACTGAAGCCGATGATCACGCAATGGACTGCGGCGACCTTCCCTGCCTCGTTCGCCCACTTGAACGTACGGTGCGCAAATTTGATATCCACTCCTAGGCCCAGCAGGTAGCTCCAAAGAATGCCGACCTGCTCGCCCTGAGTGATCGAGTTCGTCGAGACCAGGGCAGCTTCGGCTCGCGGGCTCAAGTAATGCGCAGTCTTCACATACCAACCTGCAACATAGTCGAGGTTGTTTGCACCGGGAACACCATGCAGTGCGAGAGCAGCAGTCGCCTTTTGCTGCGTCGACATCAACCGTGCGCCGCGGAAAGGAGGATTACCGAGCACGAAGTCGCACCGCGCGGAAGGTAGGACGTCGTTCCAATCCGTCTCCAAAGCGTCCGCCTGAAGAATATTTGCGCTCTTAACAAGCGGCACACGGACGAAAGCGTTCCCGAACTCCTTGCTCACCATGACGTTCATCTGGTGATCGATTAGCCACATCGCAACGCGAGCAATCTGGGCAGGCCACTCTTCAATTTCGATGCCGTAGAACTGATCTACGTCGACCTTCACAAACGACGCCATGGCATCTAGAGCGAGCTGGTGCCGACCCGTGCGACCGTGCCGCGCCCGTATTACGTCGAGTTCGAGAAGGCGCAATTCCCGATAGGCGATGACCAGGAAGTTTCCGCACCCACAAGCGGGATCAAGGAACCGGAGCTCTGAAAGCCTCCCATGAAACTGCTCCAGCTTTCCCTGTTGTGTCTTGATGCTTTCAAATTCGGCCCGTAGATTGTCAAGGAACAGCGGGCCAATCGCCTTCAGAATGTTCTTCTCGCTCGTGTAGTGAGCGCCGAGCGCGCGACGCTCGTCTTTCTTCATGATGGACTGGAACAGGCTGCCAAAGATTGCAGGGCTAATCTGGCCCCAGTTCACATCGCAGCACTCCAGCAAGGCGCCTCGGAGCTTGGCAGTGAATGAAACAGTCGATATCGACTCGGCAAACAGGGTGCCGTTCACATAAGGAAACTGAGCTAGTTGCTCATCAAGAGACCGATATCTTTTCTCAACTGGTCGGTTAAGCGTCTGAAAGAGTTCTTGCAGGTGCCCACCTAGGTCACTTCCATCTTCGCTGGTGCGCTGCAAGATGTAGTCGTGGAATATGTCTCTGGGCACAAAGATGCCGGTGTCGTCAGCAAACAAGCAGAACAGGAGCCGGACCAAGTAAACCTCCAGCTCATGGCCTTCGTAGCCAATCTCTTTCAGTTCATCGTGGAGCGCTCCAAGCTTCAGTGCGGCCTGTGCGTTGACAGGATCTTGTTCCCGGATCTCCCTCTTCTCGTATCCAGCAATGAACCCCAGTCGCTGAATTTCGTCCGGCAAGTCCTCTAGCTTGAATTCATTGTCATCCCCGGTGTCGAGATCGATGATGCGAAATCTCGCAAAGTCGCAAACGACAACATACCGAGGCAATTCACTATCCTTCAAGCCGGGGAAGTAGTCTTTCGCCTGTTTGTGGGCCATCTCCAAGTCCTTGCCTCGGGACTTGTGCTCCACCAACAACATCTTTTTCCAGAGTAAATCGATGTAGCCTCTGCTGCCGTCAATCTTCTTGACGCGCGACTCGAACGATGCAACACGTCGCCGTGGCACGCCAAATACACGGAACAAGTCGTCCCAAAAGCTTTTCGCGTCTGCGTGCTCCTCTTTCGCGTCAGCCCAATCACGGCTGAACGCAACCGCAAGCGTTCGAATCTCGTTCCAGCTCATTGGCATTTTCGGCTCCTCCCCGATTCAGCCAACGCGCTAGGTGTGCCAGCGAAAGCTTGCGACGGGTACATCTCTACGGTGCAACAGTATTTGTGCTGGCATTGTCCGCTGAACCTGCGTCAGGTCAATCAACGCGGATGGCACGCAACCCAAAACGATGCGTCGCGACGACAAGAGTGGGGTTCGGGTCGGCTAACGATGATAGGTACGTTTCGTAGGCGGCGACAGCGGGGATCGACGCAACACCCCGGCCGCGCCCTCCCTTCGCATGGGCACGAGCCGTATCCCGCTTTCGGCAAGCCCACTGTCCCGTCCCAATTGGCATGCGATCGAATGAAAACGCCCCGGAAGCCGAAGCAACCGAGGCGTCTAGATCTGGTGGCCTGGGGCGGAATCGAACCACCGACACGCGGATTTTCAATCCGCTGCTCTACCAACTGAGCTACCGGGCCGTGAGCCGGCAATTATATCAGCCGGCCAGCGTCTTCTTCCCGCGCGACAAATCCACCCCCAGCTGCTTGAGCTTGCGGTACAGGTGGGTCCTTTCAAGACCCGTCTTCTCCGCCACGCGCGTCATCGAGCCCCCCTCCTTCGCAAGGTGAAACTCGAAGTAGCTCTTCTCGAACTCATCCCGCGCATCGCGCAGCGGCTTGTCCAGCTCGAACATCTGCCGCGCCTGCGGCCCCATCTCCACCGGCGCGGGTATCTGCTGGCCGCCGGTCATGGCATGTTCCACCGTCAGTTCGGCCGGTGGCACCTGCATCACCGGCACGCCGGCCATGCCGGGCTTGCGCGGGGGCGCGGGCGTCGTGGGGTTGGGTGGCGTGAGGCCCAGGCCCGCTTCCACCGCACGCAGCAGCTTCTGCATGGTGATGGGCTTTTCCAGGAAGCTGTGCGCGCCGATCTTGGTGGCCTCCACCGCCGTCTCGATGGTGGCGTGGCCGCTCATCATCACCACGGGCATGTTCAGCTGCCCCGAGATGCTCCACTCCTTCAGCAGCGTCACACCGTCGGTGTCCGGCATCCAGATATCCAGCAGCACCAGGTCCGGCCGCGTGCGCTGGCGCGCGGCACGCGCCTGCGCCGCGTTCTGCGCCAGGTCCACGGTGTGGCCTTCGTCGTTCAGGATTTCGGACAGCAGGTCCCGGATGCCAAGCTCGTCGTCGACCACCAATATGTTTGCCATGCGCCCGCTTTAGTTCGCTGTTGTCAATTTGCAACTGCGAATGATAACGACACTTGCGCCCCCTGGATGACACCGTCTGAAACCCGGTTCTTCAGGTCCACCCGGGCACCATGCTCATCCGCGATCTTCTTCACCACCGCCAGCCCCAGGCCCGTGCCCTTCTCCTTGGTGGTCACGTAGGGCTCGAAGGCCCGCTTCAATATGTGCTCGGGGAAGCCCGTGCCGTTGTCCAGCACCGAGAGGCGCACGCGCTTGGTCGTGGGGTTCCACTGCGTGCGCACCGTCACCTCGCGCGCGGGCCGGCCCTCGGTGGCGTCCTGCGCGTTCTGCAGCAGGTTGTGGATGACCTGGCGCAACTGCTGGGCGTCGCCCAGCACGCGCGGGCACTCGGGGTCCAGCTCCAGGCGGATGGGCACCTGGCTGCCGTCGCGCGCGGCCTCGCCTTCGCGCACGTAGAGCTGCATCACGTCGTTGATCAGGGCGTTCAGGTCCACGGGCTTGAGCTCGGCCGCGGGCAGGCGCGCGTAGTCGCGGAACTCGTTCACCAGCCGCTTCATCGCGTCCACCTGGTCCACGATGGTGTGCACGGCCTTGGCCAGCACGCCCTGCTCCGGCTCCTGCAGCTTGCCCGTCAGCTTCATCTCCAGCCGCTCGGCGCTCAGCTGGATGGGGGTGAGCGGGTTCTTGATCTCGTGCGCGAGCCTTCTCGCCACCTCGCCCCAGGCCTGCGCGCGCTGCGCGCTGACGATCTCGCTGATGTCGTCGAACACCAGCAGCCGCCCGTTGTCCGGCATCTCGGCGCCGCGCGCCACCAGCGTCACCATGTTGGCCGCCGTGGCGCCGGGCAGCGCGGTGTTGAGCTCGAAGCTTTGCTGCCAGTGGTCCACACCATGCTGGCGGCGCTCGTTCATGAACTCGTCGAACTGCTGCTGCACCGCGTGGCCGAAGGCTTCCAGGCCCGGCACTTCTTCCAGCTTGCGGCCCTCGTTGGCGGCCAGCGGCGCGCGCAGGATGCGCGTGGCGCCGGGGTTGCTGCTTTCGATGCGGCCTTTCTCGTCCAGCACGATCACCCCGGCGGTGAGGTTGTCCAATATCGTCTGCACGTGCGCCTGCGCGGCGCTCACTTCGTCGATGCTCTTTTGCACGGCGGCGCGCGCGTCGGCCAGCTGCTGCGTCATGTCGGCGAAGCTGCGCGTCAGGCCGCCGAGTTCGTCCTTGCCCAGCAGAACGGGCTTGGGGCTCAGGTCGCCGGCCGCCACTTCGCGCACGCCGGCTGCCAGCAGCAGCAAGGGCCTGGCGAGCTGGTTGCCCAATATCACCGCCAGCAGCACCGCGCCGAACACGCTGAGGAAGAGGCTGAGCGTGAGCGTGCCGATGTACATGCGGCGCAGGCCTTGCCGTGCGAGGGCGCGCTCCTGGTATTCGCGGTTGGCCTCCTGCACCGCCAACGCGTTGGCCACCAGCGTGGGCGGGATGCCGATGGTGGCCTGCAGGAACCTCGTTTCGGCCAGCAGGCCCACGCTGGGCTGCGGCACGAGCGCGATGGCCTTGATGCGCGCATTGTTCGTGGTGGCGGGGTCGTCGAGGCCTTCTACGGAGGCGACCACGCGCTGCGCACGCGCGTTGCGCAGTTGCTGAGGCGACGGGCGCTCGGGGCTGAGCTGGTAGCGGCTCTGGCCCGCGGCCGCGATCACCTGCCCGTTGGCGCTCCACAGGATGAGGTCGCTCGCGGAGAGCTGCTCGCGCAGCTTGTCCAGCACCACGGGTGCGGTGGTGTCGGAGGTTTCGGCCAGCTGGCCCGCGGTGGCGCGAGTCTTGTTGGCGAAGTCGTTGGAGAGCGTGTCCAGCGTCACGCGGCCCAGGTTGAGGCCGGCGTCGAGCGCGCCTTCCACCTTCACGTCGAACCAGCTTTCGATGGAGCGCGAGACGAATTGGTACGACACCACGTAGATCAAGAGGCCGGGCATGAAGCCGACGAACGCAAAGATGGCCGCCAGCTTGATCAGCAGGCGCGTGCCGAACTTGCCCCTTCTCAGCCTCGAAGCGAGCCGCCAGCAGATCCACACCAGCACCGCCAGCAGGATGATCGCCACCACGATGTTCACGATGAACAGCAGGCCGTAGTTGCGCTCGTACAGCTCGCGGTTGCCGGTGGCCTGCGTCAGCAGGAAGAGCAGCACGATCGCGATGGCGACCATGATGCTGGCGCCCACCAGCACGGCCCAGCGCACGGCGCGCTGCGTCTGGAACAGCGGGCGTGACGGGGGGACGACCGGGGACATGGCGGTCACCTGGCGGGCTCGGTGATGAGGCGCATGTTGCGCGAGGCGTTGATGTTCCAGTCCGCTTGGCCGACGGCGCCGATCTGGAAGGGGCGCGGCAACTGCGACACGTCCAGGCGGAAGCGGAAGTCGATGTTGTGGCGCGAGTCGGGGTCCACGTCGGATGGGTCTGCCACCTTCCAGTGCGAGATACGTTGGATGGCTGCGAGCGCTTCTTCGCGTGTCTCAAACGTCTGGCCCAAAGCGAGGCCGGAGCTACCGATCGGCTGGCTGGAGACCTGCAGGCGCCACTTGCGCGTGAGCGGCTGGTAGCTCAGGCGCATGTGCCGCTGCGCCATGGCCACGTGCTTGTCGTACCAGTACCAGCGGTCGCGCAGCAACGTCGCCTCCGCGACGAAAAACATCGGGATGCCCTTGGCCAGCGCGTCCTCCACCACCGGCGGCAGGTCGATCCTCAGGGTGGCGGAGAGCAGCACGCCCTCGTCGGTGCGTTCGGCCTTGAGCTGCACGATCTCGGCGTTGGACGGGCCGCCCACCTGGGCGAAAGCGGGTGCCAGCGCCAAGGCCAGCAACATGCAGGCGGCCGCAAGCAGGCGCCCCGGCCTAGCCGCGCTTCCCAACCACCCCGTAGAAAAACCCGTCGTGATCACCTGCCCCATTGTCCCGGACGGCCCCCGGCTTGCCCCCGTTTTGGGGCAGCAAATGGCCCGGCGAGGGCATCAAAAAGGCCTCTTTGTTGTTGGAGAGAAACGATTGGATCTGCGCCTCTCCTTCGGCCTTGAAGACGGAACATGTGCAGTAGATGAGGGCACCACCCGGCGCCAGCAAGGGCCAGAGTGAAGTGAGCAGGCGCTGTTGTTGCTGGGCCAGGCTTGTAATGTCCGATTCGCGCCGGAGCCAGCGCACGTCGGGGTGGCGGCGGACGATGCCGCTGGCGGTGCAGGGGGCGTCGAGGAGGATGGCGTCGAATGGCACGCCGTCCCACCACTTCGCCGTGTTGGCCGCGTCTTCGGCGAGCACGGTGGCGTGCAGGCCGAGGCGGCGGAGGTTGTCGTGGATGCGTTCGCAGCGGGTGGGGTCGACGTCGAGGGCGATCAACTCCGAGTCGAGGAGTTCGGCGATGTGGGCGGTCTTGCCGCCGGGGGCGGCGCAGGCGTCGAGGATGCGCCTGGCGTTGGGGGCGTGCTGGGCGACGAGCGTGCCGGCGAGTTGGGCACCGGCGTCTTGGACCGAGACCACGCCTTCGGCGAAACCGGGGATTTCGTGCACGGGTTTCGGCTTGGCGAGGATCACGCCCTGTTCGCCGACCGGCGTGCCTTCGACTTGCGCGAGGTAGTCGTCGCGCGTGCTCTTGCGCGCGTTCACGCGCAGCGTGAGCGGCGCGGCGCTGTTGTTCGCCTCGAGGATGGCCTGCCACTGCTGCGGGTGGTCCTGCTTGAGCCGCGCGATCCACCACTTGGGGTGGTTCCACTTCGCCACAGGGTCATTGTCGGTGGCGGCGACGAGTGCATCGCGTTCGCGCAGCAGGCGGCGCAGGCACGCGTTGATGAAGTTGGCCTGGGCCTTGGTCTCCGGGCTGCGCTTCGCGGCTTCGACGGCCTGGTCGACGAGCGTGAACGGCTCGTACGGCGCGTTCGCTTCGTCCCATGCGAGTGCGATCGCCGTGCACAGCAGCGCATCCGCTTTCGGCGGCGGCGGGCGGTTCGCGAGCTGCTTGCGCAGCGCCTCCGCGCGGCCGAGATTGCGCAACGCGTGGAAAGCGAGCGATTGCGCGCCCGCGCGCACGTCACCCGCGATGCGCGCAAGCGCGGGCGTGGCGGACTCGCCTGCGCGCACCGCAGCCACCACCGAGGCCGCCGTCTGCAATTGCTGCCAGAGCGCGATCATTCAGGGCCGCGCCCGCAGGCCGCGAGCTGCGCGGAAGCCGAAGATCCACGCGAGTACCGAGGCCGGGAACTGGTCGATCGCGTCGTTGTACTGCGCGACAGCGTTGTTGAACTGCTCCGTGGCCGCGACGGACAGGCGCACGAGCTGTTGACGCTCGGCGCTGATGTTCTCCGGCAGTCGCGGGCCGGCGAGGTCGTGCGCGTCGTCGCGCTCGGCGCGATCCCATGACATGTTCAGCACTTCGTGCGCTGCGCCGAGCGCCGCCATGCGCTCAGGGTCGAGCGGCCGCGCCTTCGCTGCGGCGAGCGAGGCATTGAACTGCAGCACCGCGCCGCGCAACCCGCTCCAGAAAGCACTGCCGCCTTCGAACTGCGATTGCCCCGCCTCTTCTTCTTCGGGCAGGCACTGCAACGCCAGCGCCACTTGCTTCGCAAACTCCGCCTCGAGCGCGCCGAACGCCGTGTTCGCCTCGGATCGCTTGCGCACGAGGCGGTTGTATGCGCCCACGGCCCAGAAGGCCAGCACGGCGAGGACTACCCAGAACAGAAGCGACGAGGTCATTTGGAAAGAAAAAGGCGCCGCCCCTTTCGGGAGCGGCGCCTGAGTTTAGTGGCTAGCTGGCTCGGCTTATTCGGCCGGGCTCTCCGGCGTCTCAGCAGGCGCGGCTTCCGCACCCACGCTCGCCAGCTCGGCCGCCTCGGCGTCGGCGATGGCGCGGCGCTCGGCCTCGTCCATCTGGTCCTTCGCCTTGCGCGCACCGTGGTACGCCATGCCGGTGCCCGCGGGGATCAGGCGGCCGACGATGACGTTTTCCTTCAGGCCACGCAGCTCGTCGCGCTTGCCCATGATGGCGGCTTCGGTCAGCACGCGCGTCGTTTCCTGGAACGACGCGGCGGAGATGAACGAGTCCGTCGACAGCGAGGCCTTCGTGATACCGAGCAGCAGGTTGCTGTAGGTGGCGGCGATCTTGTTCTCGGCGTGCAGCTTGTCGTTGGTGTCGAGGATCTCCGAACGCTCGACCTGCTCGCCGGCGATGTAGCCGCTCTCGCCCGGGTTCTCGACCACGACACGGCGCAGCATCTGGCGAACGATCACCTCGATGTGCTTGTCGTTGATCTTCACACCCTGCAGGCGATAGACGTCCTGCACTTCGTCGACGATGTAGCGCGCAAGCTCTTCCATGCCCAGCAGGCGCAGGATGTCCTGCGGGTCGGCCGGGCCGTCCACCACGCTTTCGCCCTTGTTCACCACCTGGCCTTCGTGCACCAGGATGTTCTTCTCCTTGGGCACCAGCTCTTCCCACACCTTGCCTTCCGGGTCGGTGATCTGCAGGCGGATCTTGCCCTTGGTCTCCTTGCCGAACGACACGGTGCCGGTCATCTCGGCCAGCACGCCCTTGTCCTTGGGCGAACGGGCTTCGAAGAGCTCGGCCACGCGAGGCAGACCACCCGTGATGTCACGCGTCTTCTGGCCTTCGACCGGGATGCGCGCCAGCACTTCGCCGGGGCCCACGTCCTGGCCGTCGCGCACCTGGATGAGCGCGCCCACCTGGAAGGCGATGGTCACCGAGTGGTCGGTACCGGGGATCTTCACCTCGTTGCCGCTCGCGTCCACCAGCTTCACCTGCGGGCGAACCACCTTGGCGGAGCCGCGGCGCTTCGGGTCGATCACCACCAGCGTCGACAGGCCGGTGACTTCGTCCACCTGCTTGGCGACCGTCAGGCCCTCTTCCACGTTCTCGAACTTCACCTTGCCGGCGAATTCCGTGATGATGGGTCGGGTCAGCGGGTCCCAGTTGGCCAGCACCGTGCCGGCCTTGATCTGCTGGTCGGCCTTGATCGCCAGGATGGCGCCGTACGGCACCTTGTGGCGCTCGCGCTCGCGGCCGTGCTCGTCGTGGATCACGATTTCGCCCGAACGCGAGATGACGACCAGCTCGCCCTTGCTGTTGGTCACGTAGCGCATCGTGGTGTTGAAGCCCACGAGGCCCGCGGACTTGGCTTCCACGCTGGACGCCACGGCGGCGCGCGAAGCGGCACCACCGATGTGGAACGTCCGCATCGTCAGCTGCGTGCCCGGTTCGCCGATGGACTGGGCGGCGATGACGCCGACAGCCTCACCCACGTTGACCATGCCGCCGCGGCCGAGGTCGCGGCCGTAGCACTTGGCGCACAGGCCGTAGCGCGTGGCGCAGGTCAGCGCCGTGCGCACCTTCACTTCGTCGACGCCCGCGCCCTCGATCTCGTCCAGCGCGTCTTCGTCCAGCATCTTGCCGGCGCCGACGATCACCGCACGCGTCTCGGGGTGCAGCACGTCCTCGGCAGCGACGCGGCCGAGGATACGGTCACGCAGCGACTCGATGACTTCACCGCCCTCGACGATGGCGCGCATCAGCGAGCCTTCGGTCGTTTCGCAGTCGTCTTCCACCACCACGAGGTCCTGCGTCACGTCGACCAGGCGGCGCGTCAGGTAGCCCGAGTTCGCGGTCTTCAGCGCCGTGTCGGCAAGACCCTTACGGGCGCCGTGCGTCGAGATGAAGTACTGCAGCACGTTCAGGCCTTCGCGGAAGTTGGCCGTGATGGGCGTCTCGATGATCGAGCCGTCCGGCTTGGCCATCAGGCCCCGCATGCCCGCCAGCTGGCGGATCTGCGCGGCGGAACCGCGGGCGCCGGAGTCGGCCATCATGTAGATGGAGTTGAACGACTCCTGGTCCACTTCCTTGCCGTGGCGGTCGGTGACCTTTTCCTTGGCGAGCTGGGCCATCATGACCTTCGACACTTCGTCGCCGGCCTTGCCCCAGATGTCCACCACCTTGTTGTAGCGCTCGCCGGCGGTGACGAGGCCCGAGCTGTACTGCTGCTCGATCTCCTTCACTTCCTTCTCGCTGCGCTCGATGATGGCGTGCTTCTCCTTCGGCACCAGCATGTCGTCGATGGCGATGGAGATGCCCGCGCGCGTGGCCAGGCGGAAGCCGTTCTGCAGCAGCTTGTCCGCGAACACCACGGTTTCCTTCAGGCCGCAGCGGCGGAAGGACGTGTTGATCAGGCGCGAGATTTCCTTCTTCTTCAGCGCCTTGTTCAGGTTGCTGAAGGGCAGGCCCTTCGGCAGGATCTCCGACAGCAGCGCACGGCCCACCGTGGTGTCGACCAGCGACGTGGACGGCACGAACTCGCCGGTCGTCTTGTCACGGTTCCACTCGGTCAGGCGCACGCTGATCTTGGTCGTGATCTCGACCACGTTGTTGTCCAGCGCGCGCTGCACTTCCGGCACGTCGGAGAAGATCATGCCTTCGCCCTTGGCGTTCACGCGCTCGCGGGTCGTGTAGTACAGGCCCAGCACCACGTCCTGCGACGGCACGATGGAGGGCTCGCCCGAGGCGGGGAACAGCACGTTGTTGGACGCCAGCATCAGCGTGCGGGCTTCCATCTGCGCTTCCACCGACAGCGGCACGTGCACGGCCATCTGGTCGCCGTCGAAGTCGGCGTTGAACGCCGCGCAAACCAGCGGGTGCAGCTGGATGGCCTTGCCTTCGATCAGGATCGGCTCGAAGGCCTGGATGCCCAGGCGGTGCAGCGTGGGGGCGCGGTTCAGCAGGACGGGGTGCTCCTTGATCACCTCTTCCAGGATGTCCCACACCACCGGCGTGCCGGCTTCGACTTCCTTCTTCGCGGCCTTGATGGTCGTGGCGATGCCCATCGCTTCGAGGCGCGAGAAGATGAAGGGCTTGAACAGCTCCAGGGCCATCAGCTTCGGCAGGCCGCACTGGTGCAGCTTGAGCGTCGGGCCCACGGTGATGACCGAACGGCCCGAGTAGTCGACGCGCTTGCCCAGCAGGTTCTGGCGGAAGCGGCCGCTCTTGCCCTTGATCATGTCGGCCAGCGACTTCAGGGCGCGCTTGTTGGCGCCGGTCATCGCCTTGCCGCGACGGCCGTTGTCCAGCAGCGAGTCCACCGCCTCCTGCAGCATGCGCTTCTCGTTGCGCGCGATGATCTCGGGCGCCTTCAGCTCCAGCAGGCGCTTCAGGCGGCTGTTGCGGTTGATGACGCGGCGATAGAGGTCGTTCAGGTCGGAGGTCGCGAAGCGGCCACCGTCCAGCGGCACCAGCGGACGCAGGTCCGGCGGCAGCACGGGCAGCACGTCCAGCACCATCCAGTTGGGCTTCATGCCCGACTTCTTGAAGGCCTCGAGGACCTTCAGGCGCTTGGCGTTCTTCTTGACCTTGACTTCGCTGCCGGTCAAGTCGCCGCGCAGCTTCTCGATCTCGATGTCGAGGTCCAGGCCTTCGAGCAGGTCCTTGATGCCTTCGGCGCCCATCTTGGCGATGAACTCATCGCCGTATTCCTTGCGCTTGGCGTCGTAGTCGTCCTCGGACATGATGCTGAACTTCTTCAGCGGGGTCATGCCGGGGTCCGTCACCACGTACGCTTCGAAGTACAGCACGCGCTCGATGTCGCGCAGCGTCATGTCGAGCACGAGGCCCAGGCGCGACGGCAGCGACTTGAGGAACCAGATGTGCGCGCAGGGCGCGGCCAGGTCGATGTGGCCCATGCGCTCGCGGCGCACCTTGGTCTGCGTGACTTCGACGCCGCACTTCTCGCAGATGACCCCGCGGTGCTTCAGGCGCTTGTACTTGCCGCACAGGCACTCGTAGTCCTTGATGGGGCCGAAGATCTTGGCGCAGAAGAGACCATCCCGCTCGGGCTTGAACGTGCGGTAGTTGATGGTTTCCGGCTTCTTGACTTCACCGAAGGACCAGGAACGGATCTTCTCGGGCGAGGCGATGCCGATGCGTATGGCATCGAAATGCTCGTCCGGCGTGAACTGCTTGAACAGGTCGAGTAGCGATTTCATTGCTTGTCGTTCCTTTCCCGTTTAGGTGCGCTCGAGCTCGATATCGATACCGAGCGACCTGATTTCCTTGACCAGCACGTTGAACGACTCGGGCATGCCCGCATCGATCGCGTGTTCGCCCTTGACGATGGACTCGTACACCTTGGTGCGGCCCTGCACGTCGTCGGACTTCACGGTCAGCATTTCCTGCAGCGTGTAGGAAGCGCCGTAGGCTTCGAGCGCCCACACTTCCATCTCGCCGAAACGCTGGCCGCCGAATTGCGCCTTGCCGCCCAGGGGCTGCTGCGTGACCAGCGAGTACGGGCCGGTCGAGCGCGCGTGCATCTTGTCGTCCACCAGGTGGTGCAGCTTCAGCACGTGCATGTAGCCGACGGTGACCGGGCGCTCGAACTGCTCGCCCGTGCGGCCGTCGTACAGGTGCGCCTGCGTGCGCGTCGCCGTCAGGCCCTTGGCCTTGGCGATCTCTTCCGGGTAGGCCATCTGCAGCATGCCGCGGATTTCCTCTTCGGACGCGCCGTCGAACACCGGCGTGGCGAAGGGCACGCCCTTGGCCAGCTGGCCCGCCATCTCGAACAGGTCCTTCTCGGACAGCTCGGCGAGCGCTTCCTTCTTGCCGGACTTGTTGTACAGCTGGTCGAGGAACGAACGCACTTCAGCGGCGGCGGACTGCTTCTGCAGCATGTCGCCGATGCGCTGGCCGATGCCCTTGCCGGCCCAGCCCAGGTGCACTTCGAGCACCTGGCCCACGTTCATGCGCGAAGGCACGCCCAGCGGGTTGAGCACGATGTCGCACGGCGTGCCGTCGGCCATGTAGGGCATGTCTTCGACCGGGACGATCTTGGACACGACACCCTTGTTGCCGTGGCGGCCGGCCATCTTGTCGCCGGGCTGCAGGCGGCGCTTGACGGCCAGGTACACCTTGACCATCTTGAGCACGCCCGCCGGCAGCTCGTCGCCCTGCGTGAGCTTCTTGCGCTTTTCTTCGAACGCGAGGTCGAAGCTGTGGCGCGTCTGCTCGAGCGAGTTCTTGATCGACTCGAGCTGCGAAGCGATGTCGTCCTCGGCCGGGCGGATATCGAACCAGTGGTACTTCTCCACGGAGTCCATGTACGCCTTGTCGATCTTGGCGCCCTTGGCCAGCTTGTTCGGGCCGCCGTTGGCCATGCGGCCGTTCAGCAGCTTGGCGATACGGTCGAAGGCGTCGGCCTCCACGATGCGCAGCTGGTCGTTCAGGTCGAGGCGGAAGCGCTTGAGCTCGTCGTCGATGATCTGCTGGGCGCGCTTGTCGCGCTGGATGCCTTCACGCGTGAACACCTGCACGTCGATGACGGTGCCCTGCGAGCCCTGGTCGACGCGCAGCGACGTGTCCTTCACGTCCGAAGCCTTCTCGCCGAAGATGGCGCGCAGCAGCTTCTCTTCCGGCGTCAGCGTGGTCTCGCCCTTCGGCGTGACCTTGCCCACCAGCACGTCGCCGGGCTGCACTTCGGCGCCCACGTAGATGATGCCGGACTCGTCCAGGCGGTTGAGCTGCTGCTCGGACAGGTTCGGGATGTCGCGCGTGATTTCCTCGGGGCCCAGCTTCGTGTCGCGGGCCATCACCACCAGCTCCTCGATGTGGATCGAGGTGTAGCGGTCGTCGGCGACGACGCGCTCGCTGATGAGGATCGAGTCCTCGAAGTTGTAGCCGTTCCAGGGCATGAACGCCACCAGCATGTTCTGGCCGAGGGCCAGCTCGCCCAGGTCCGTCGACGCGCCGTCGGCGATCACGTCGCCCTTGGCGATGCGGTCACCGCGCTGCACGATGGGGCGCTGGTGGATGTTGGTGTTCTGGTTGGAACGCTGGTACTTGATGAGGTTGTAGATGTCGACACCGACTTCGCCGGCCGCCGCTTCCTCGTCATTCACGCGCACCACGATGCGGGTGGCGTCGACGTAGTCGACCACGCCGCCGCGGTTGGCCGTGACCACCGTGCCGGAGTCGACCGCGGAGACGCGCTCGATGCCCGTGCCCACGAAGGCCTTCTCGGGGCGCAGCACCGGCACCGCCTGGCGCTGCATGTTGGCGCCCATCAGCGCGCGGTTCGCGTCGTCGTGCTCGAGGAACGGCACGAGCGAAGCGGCCACCGACACGATCTGCGCGGGCGACACGTCCATGTACTGGATGCGCTCGGCGCCGACGAGGATGGATTCGCCCTTTTCACGCGCGGAGACCAGGTCGCCGGTGAGGCGGCCGTCCTTGTCGAGCGTGGCGTTGGCCTGCGCGATGACGTACTTGCCTTCCTCGATGGCGGACAGGTAGTCGATCTCGTTCGTGACCTTGCCGTCATGCACGCGGCGGTACGGCGTCTCGATGAAACCGTACTCGTTCAGGCGCGCATACAGGGCCAGCGAGTTGATCAGGCCGATGTTCGGGCCTTCCGGCGTTTCGATCGGGCACACGCGGCCGTAGTGCGTGACGTGCACGTCGCGCACTTCGAAGCCCGCGCGCTCGCGCGTCAGGCCGCCCGGGCCGAGGGCCGAGACGCGGCGCTTGTGCGTGATCTCGGACAGCGGGTTGGTCTGGTCCATGAACTGCGACAGCTGCGACGCGCCGAAGAACTCCTTGAGCGCCGCGGAGATCGGCTTGGAGTTGATCAGGTCGTGCGGCATCAGCGGCTCTTGCTCGGCTTGGCCAAGACGCTCCTTCACGGCCTTCTCGATGCGGGCGAGGCCGGTGCGGTACTGGTTCTCGGCCAGTTCGCCGACGCAGCGCACGCGGCGGTTGCCGAGGTGGTCGATGTCGTCCACTTCGCCGCGGCCGTTGCGCAGGTCCACGAGGATCTTCACGACGGCCAGGATGTCGTCGTTGGTCAGCACCATCGGGCCCGTGCTCTCGTCACGGCCGACCTTGGCGTTGAACTTCATGCGGCCCACGCGCGACAGGTCGTACGTGTCCGGGTTGTAGAACAGGCGCTGGAACAGCGCTTGCACGGCGTCTTCCGTCGGCGGCTCACCGGGGCGCATCATGCGGTAGATGGCCACGCGCGCGGCGAACTCGTCCACCGTCTCGTCGATGCGCAGCGTCTGGCTGATGTACGGGCCCTGGTCCAGCTCGTTCGTGTAGATCGCCTGGATGTCCTGGATGCCGGCGGCGCGCAGCTTCTTGAGCAGCGACTCGGTCAGCTCGTCGTTCGCCTTGGCGATGATCTCGCCCGTGTCGGGGTCGATGATGTTGCGGGCGACGACGCGGCCCACGAGGTAGTCCTCGGGCACGCTGATGTGAGTGGTGCCGGACTGCTCCAGCTCACGCGTGTGGCGCGCGGTGACGCGCTTGTCCTTGGCCACCACGACCTTGCCGGACTTGTCGGTGATGTCGAAACGCGCGACTTCGCCTCGGATGCGCTCGGAAACGAATTCCATCTGCGCGCCCGTGTCCATCAGGCGGAAGTTGTCGTTGACGAAGAAGTTCGCGAGGATGGTCTCCGGCGTCAGGCCGATGGCCTTGAGCAGGATCGTCACCGGCATCTTGCGGCGGCGGTCGACGCGGAAGTACAGCACGTCCTTCGGGTCGAACTCGAAGTCGAGCCACGAGCCGCGGTAGGGGATGATGCGCGCGCTGAACAGCAGCTTGCCCGAGCTGTGGGTCTTGCCCTTGTCGTGCTCGAAGAACACGCCCGGCGAGCGGTGCAGCTGCGACACGATCACGCGCTCGGTGCCGTTGATGATGAACGAGCCCTTGTCGGTCATGAGCGGCACTTCGCCCATGTAGACCTCCTGCTCCTTCACTTCCTTCACCACCTTGGACTGCGGCGTCGAGGACTCGCGGTCATAGATGATCAGTTGCACCTTGGCACGCACGGCGGACGCGAAGGTCAGGCCGCGGGTCTGGCACTCGCGCACGTCGAACGCGGGCTTGGCCAGGTTGTACTCGATGAACTTCATCTCCACGAAACCGTTGTGGGAGACGATGGGGAACGCGGCGTCGAACGCGGCCTGCAGGCCTTCGATGGTGCGCTTCTGCGGGGCCTTGTCAGCCTGCAGGAAGGCGGTGTAGGCATCCTTCTGCATCTGCAGGAGGTACGGCACTTCGAGCACGCTGTCGCGCTTGCCGAAGCTCTTGCGGATGCGCTTGCGTTCGGTATAGGAATAGGGCATGAGATCTCCGTGGTCAGGTCTCACAACTGGCGCGCCCTGATCGGGCTTCTTGGCGGGTTGGCCACTACCAACCTTGGCGGACGGCCCCGCGTTGCACGGGGCCCGAACCAAGCAGTCTTCTGCAGTCGGGTCAGAAGACACTAAAAATCGCCCTTTTGATCACTTTTTGCGTCGAACTTCGTTCGCCGCGAAAAGCGACAAAAGGTCGCTTTTTGGTGTGCTCTTCAAGCACCAAAGGCTGGAGGCCCCCGAAGGGACGCTCCAGCCTCGGACCGAGATCGAATTACTTGAGTTCGACCTTGGCGCCGGCGTCTTCCAGCTTCTTCTTGGCAGCTTCGGCGTCGGCCTTGGCAATGCCTTCCTTGACGGGCTTCGGAGCGCCGTCCACCAGGTCCTTCGCTTCCTTCAGGCCCAGGCCCGTGATCTCGCGAACGGCCTTGATGACCGACACCTTGTTCGCGCCGGCTTCGAGCAGCTGGACTGTGAACTCGGTCTTCTCTTCCGCGGCGGGGGCGGCAGCGCCACCGGCGCCACCGGCGGCCGGGGCGGCCATCGCGGCGGCGGACACGCCGAACTTCTCTTCAATGGCCTTGACCAGGTCATTGAGCTCCATGACGGACATGCTGTCGAGGGCCGTCAGGAATTCGTCTTTGTTGAATGCCATGATTGTCTACTTTCCGAAATAAGTGGGTGGTGAGCAGGGTCGCTTTCAAGCGGCAGCCGGCTCTTCCTTTTTCTTCGCCAGAGCCGCCAGCACGCCCGCGGTGCGGGAAATGGGCGACTGCAGCAGGCCGCAAAGCTGAGCCAGCAGAACTTCCTTGGTGGGAATGTTCGCGAGCGTCTTAACGCCGGCAACGTCCAGGGCCTTGCCGCCGTACACACCGCCGCGGATGACGAGCTTGTCGTTCGTCTTCGCGAAATCGGCCACCACTTTCGCGGCGGCCACGGGGTCGACGGAGAAGCCGTAGATCAGCGGGCCGGTCATCTGGTCGCCTGCCACTTCGAAGCTGCTGCCGGCAACAGCCCGGCGGGCCAGCGTGTTCTTCAGAACACTCAGGTCCACGCCCTGGCTGCGCGCTGCGCTGCGCAGTTTCGTCATGTCGGCGACCGTGATGCCGCGGTATTCCGCCATCACCAGCGTTTGAGCTTTAGCGGCGAGAGTGGTCACCTCTTCGATGACCGCTTGCTTCTCACTGCGATTCAGACTCAAGGTCTACTCCTTCACTCTAGATTGCAGCGACCAACCACTTCAGGGAACTTTCGAATCCATCTGCGGCGGGATCGCCATCTGCGTTGGCTTTGCGGTATTAAGGGGCTCCGCGCCCCGCCAACGGTCTTGGATGGCCTGCCCGCTTACGAGGGCAGCCCACCAGGTTGCGATTTACGCCGCAGACGTGCCGGTTGCGAGCGATTGCGTATCCACGCGCACGCCCAGGCCCATCGTCGACGAAACCGCGACTTTCCTCAGGTACACACCCTTGCTCGAAGCCGGCTTGGCCTTGTTCAGGGCATCGATCAGCGCCACCAGGTTGCCTTGCAGCTTGTCGGCCTCGAACGAGCGGCGGCCGATGGTGGCGTGGATGATGCCGGCCTTGTCGGCGCGGAACTGCACCTGGCCCGCCTTGGCGTTCTTCACCGCCGTGGCGACGTCCGGCGTGACCGTGCCGACCTTCGGGTTCGGCATCAGGCCACGGGGACCCAGGATCTGGCCCAGCTGGCCGACCACGCGCATCGCGTCCGGCGCGGCGATCACCACGTCGAACGGCATGTCGCCGGCCTTCACCTTGGCAGCCAGGTCGTCCATGCCGACGATGTCGGCGCCGGCGGCCTTGGCTTCTTCGGCCTTGGCGCCCTGTGCGAACACGGCCACGCGCTTGGTCTTGCCGGTGCCGTTGGGCATCACGACGGCGCCGCGGACCACCTGGTCCGACTTCTTGGGGTCGATGCCCAGCTGCACGGCCACGTCGATGGACTCATCGAACTTGGCGGTGGCGGCTTCCTTGACCATGCCGAGGGCGTCGGTCAGGGGGTACAGCTTGGTGCTGTCGACCTTGCCTTGCAGGGCTTTCTGCTTCTTCGTGAGCTTTGCCATGATTACAGGCCCTCCACCGTGATGCCCATGGAGCGGGCCGAGCCGGCGAGCGTGCGGACGGCGGCGTCCACGCTGGCGGCGTTCATGTCCTTCAGCTTGGTCTTGGCGATCTCCTCGAGCTGCGCACGGGTGATCTTGCCGACCTTGTCGGTATGGGGCTTGGACGAGCCCTTGTCCACCTTCACGGCCTTCTTGATCAGGACCGTCGCCGGGGGCGTCTTGATGATGAACGTGAAGCTCTTGTCCGCGAACGCGGTGATGACCACCGGCAGCGGCAGACCGGGCTCGACGCCCTGGGTCTGGGCGTTGAACGCCTTGCAGAACTCCATGATGTTCAGGCCGCGTTGACCGAGCGCGGGGCCGATCGGCGGGCTGGGGTTGGCCTTACCAGCTGGCACTTGCAGCTTGATGAAGCCGACGATTTTCTTCGCCATTGCTTACTCTCCTTGCGGGTACGAACGCCGGGCTTTCGCCTCGGCTCCCCGGGGTTTAAAGAAATCTCTCAGGTCTTCTCGACCTGGGAGAACTCGAGCTCCACGGGCGTCGCACGACCGAAGATCGTGACGGACACGCGGACCTTGCTCTTCTCGTAGTTGACTTCCTCGACCGTGCCGTTGAAGTCGGTGAACGGGCCGTCCTTGACGCGCACGTACTCGCCCACCACGAATTCGACCTTGTGGCGCGGCTTTTCCACGCCCTCCACCATCTGGCCCATGATCTTGGCGACCTCGTCGTCGCTGATCGGGGCCGGGCGGTTCTTGGCACCGCCCACGAAACCCGTCACCTTGTTGGTGTGCTTCACCAGGTGCCAGGTGTCGTCGTTCATGACCATCTGCACCAGCACGTAGCCGGGGTAGAAGCGGCGCTCGGAGGTGCGCTTCTGGCCGTTCTTGATCTCCACGACCTCTTCGGTGGGCACGAGGATCTCGCCGAAGACGTCCTGCATGCCCGCGCGGTTGATGCGCTCCTTGATGTTGCGCTCGACCGCCTTCTCCATGCCGGAGTACGCGTGCACCACGTACCACTTCATGTCCGGGTGCTTGGGCGCGGCGGGCGCCTGCACTTCCGGGTTGTCCTGGTTGTTGTCGGCTTCGGTCATTACTTCTTCCATCCCAGGATGAGGTCGTAGAAGACCCATTCAAGGGTCTTGTCCGTGAACCACAGGAACAGGGCCATGACGACGACGAAGCCGAACACGTAGGCCGTCATCTGGATCGCTTCCTTGCGCGTGGGCCACACGACCTTGCGCACTTCCTTCCAGGCGTCGCGGCCGAAGGCCACGAACTGCTTGCCCGGCTCGGACGTGAAGAACACGGCCACGGCCGCGACGAGGAACGCGATGAGCGCGCCCCACTGCGCGAGCTGGCCCTGCTTGGAGAGCAGGTAGAACGCCGCCAGCGCCGCGACCACGAGGGCGATCGCAGCGCCGACCTTGGCCTTGTCGGCGCCGGTCGTGACGGTTTCAACTTGAGTCGTGGCCATGTTTTGGCGCTATTCCTTAAAGAACTGAAGCCCGGCAGGTGCCGGGCTCGTGGCAGGGGCAGTAGGAATCGAACCTACAACCTTCGGTTTTGGAGACCGACGCTCTGCCAATTGAGCTATACCCCTACTCCCTAACTCACTCCATGATCTTGGCAACCACACCCGCGCCGACGGTCTTGCCGCCTTCACGGATGGCGAAGCGCAGGCCTTCTTCCATGGCGATCGGGGCGATCAGCTTGACCGTGATCGTCACGTTGTCGCCGGGCATGACCATTTCCTTGTCCTTCGGCAGCTCGATCGAGCCGGTGACGTCGGTCGTGCGGAAGTAGAACTGCGGGCGGTAGTTGTTGAAGAACGGCGTGTGGCGGCCGCCTTCGTCCTTGCTCAGAACGTACACCTCGGCCGTGAAGTGCGTGTGCGGCTTGATGGAGCCGGGCTTGCACAGCACCTGGCCGCGCTCGACTTCTTCGCGCTTGGTCCCGCGCAGCAGGATACCGACGTTGTCGCCGGCCTGGCCCTGGTCCAGCAGCTTGCGGAACATCTCGACGCCCGTGCAGGTGGTCTTGAGCGTCGGCTTGATGCCCACGATCTCGATTTCCTCGCCGACCTTGATGATGCCGCGCTCGACACGGCCCGTCACCACGGTGCCGCGGCCGGAGATGGAGAACACGTCTTCCACCGGCATCAGGAACGCGCCGTCGATGGCACGCTCAGGGGTGGGGATGTAGGTGTCCAGCGCATCGGCCAGCTTCATGATGGCCTGCTCGCCCAGCGCGCCCTTGTCGCCTTCCATGGCCAGCTTGGCGCTGCCGTGGATGATGGGCGTGTCGTCACCGGGGAATTCGTACTTGGACAGAAGCTCGCGCACTTCCATCTCGACGAGCTCCAGCAGCTCGGCGTCATCGACCATGTCGCACTTGTTCAGGAACACGATGATGTAGGGCACGCCCACCTGGCGGGCCAGCAGGATGTGCTCGCGCGTCTGGGGCATCGGGCCGTCAGCGGCCGACACCACCAGGATGGCGCCATCCATCTGGGCGGCGCCGGTGATCATGTTCTTCACGTAGTCGGCGTGGCCCGGGCAGTCCACGTGCGCGTAGTGGCGGTTGGCCGTCTCGTACTCGACGTGCGCGGTGTTGATCGTGATGCCGCGCGCCTTTTCTTCCGGAGCCGCGTCGATCTGGTCGTACGCCTTGGCTTCGCCGCCGAACTTGGTCGACAGCACGGTGGTGATCGCCGCGGTCAGCGTCGTCTTGCCGTGGTCCACGTGGCCGATCGTGCCGACGTTGACGTGCGGCTTGGTCCGCTCGAATTTGCCCTTTGCCATTTTTCGACTCTCCGAAGAAAGAAACTACGCTCAAAAAGTACCTGGTGCCCTTGGCGGGAATCGGACCCGCGACCTCTCCCTTACCAAGGGAGTGCTCTACCACTGAGCCACAAGGGCGAAATTCTTTACCTGAACCGTTGCCTTGGAGCGGGAGACGGGAATCGAACCCGCGTCATTAGCTTGGAAGGCTAAGGTTCTGCCATTGAACTACTCCCGCTTTGGGAACATTCACTTCGCCGTTACCAGGAAATCTGGTGGAGGAGGCTGGATTCGAACCAGCGTAGGCGTAAGCCAACAGATTTACAGTCTGCCCCCTTTAGCCACTCGGGCACCCCTCCGGCGAACCTCGAAATATAGCACGAGTCGTCGGCCCCTGCCTTGCCGGCGCGTCAGAAAACGCCCTGCACACCCCGCTGGGCCAGCCATTCCCGCGCCCGCACGAAATGCCCGCAGCCCAGGAACGGGACCGGCGGGCGGCTCGCGGAAAGCGGAGAGGGGTGGTTGGCTTCAAGGATCAAAGCCTCGCGGGCGTGTTGGACCGCGGTGGACCGGATCAGTTCCGCCTTTGCCTGCGCGTGCGCGCCCCAGAGGAGGTACACGCACGGCGAAGCCGTTGCGGCCACCTTCTTCAGCAGGGCGTCGGTAAGCGCCTCCCAGCCCTTGCGGGCGTGGCTGCTGGCCTGGCCCTCCTCGACCGTGAGGCTGGCGTTGAGCAGCAGGATGCCGCGCTGCGCCCAGTCCACGAGCGAGCCGTTGGCGCGCGTGACGCCCAGCTCCTTGAAGATGTTGCGCAGCGATGGCGGCACTTTGACGCCGGGTTGGACGGAGAAGGCGAGGCCGTGGGCCTGGCCCGGGCCGTGGTACGGGTCTTGGCCAAGCACGACGGCGCGCACTTTGGCCAGCGGGGTGAGCTCCAACGCGTGGAAGGGCGTGGGCGGGTAGATCACCGCGCCGGCCGCCAGCCTCTGCCGCATGAACACGGCGAGGGCCCTGCCTTCATGGCTGTGCAGGAAGTCGTGGATGACGTCCTCCCAGCCCTCGCCTACGGGCCAGCGCTCCGGCGCCCACGCCTCCAGACGGTCGGCGAACATCAGGCTTGAAACAGCTCAGCCAGCGCAGCGCCCGGATCTGGTGCGCGCATGAATGCCTCGCCGACGAGGAAGGCGTGGACACCGGCCGCGCGCATCTTCTGCACGTCGGTGCGGCCGAGGATGCCGGACTCGGTGACCAGCAGTCGGTCCGCCGGCACATCGGGCAGCATGCCGAGCGTGGTGTCGAGGGACACGTCGAAGGTGCGCAGGTTGCGGTTGTTGATACCGACGAGCTTCGTCCTGAGCTTGAGCGCGCGCTGCAGCTCGTCGCGGTCGTGCACCTCGACCAGCACCGCCATGTCGAGCGAACGCGCGATGGCCTCCAGCTCGGCCATCTGGGCGTCGTCCAGGCAGGCCGCGATCAGCAGGATGCAGTCGGCGCCCATGGCACGCGACTCGTAGACCTGGTAGGGGTCGACCATGAAGTCCTTGCGCAGCACCGGCAGGTCGCACGAGGCGCGGGCCTGCTTCAGGTAGTCGGGCTGGCCCTGGAAGAACTGGCGGTCCGTCAGCACGGAGAGGCACGCGGCGCCGTGCTCGGCGTAGCTCTGCGCGATGTCGGCCGGGATGAAGTCCGCGCGCAGCACACCTTTGCTCGGGCTGGCTTTCTTCACCTCGGCAATGACCGCGGCCTTGCCGGCAGCGACCTTCGCGCGCAATGCACCTTCGAAGTCGCGCGTGAGGACGCGGCTTTCCGCGTCGGCGCGCATCGCCTCGAAGGATTTCCTGCCCTTCGCCGCCGCGACTTCCTCGCGCTTGACCGCGACGATCTTGTCGAGGATGTCCGCCATCAGCTGCCCAGCGCCTTCGAAACGCGGACCAGCTGCTCGAGCTTGGCCTTGGCCGCACCCGACTCGACCGCCGCGCGGGCCTTCTCGATGCCGTCCTTGATGCTCCCCGCGACGTTGGCCGCATACAGCGCCGCGCCCGCGTTGAAGATGACGATGTCGCGCGCGGGGCCCGCCTGGTTGTCCAGCACGGCACGCATCATCTCGCGCGACTGCTCCGGCGTCTCGACCTTGAGCGCGCGGTTGCTCGACATCGGCAGGCCGAAGTCCTCGGGGTGGATCTCGTACTCGGTGATCTCGCCGTTCTTCAGCTCGCCCACCATCGTGGCCGCGCCCAGGCTCACTTCGTCCATGCCGTCGCGGCCATAGACGACCACCGCGTGCTCGGCCCCGAGACGCTGCAGCGCGCGCACCTGGATGCCCACGAGGTCCGGGTGGAACACGCCCATCAGGATGTTGGGCGCACTCGCCGGGTTGGTCAGCGGCCCGAGGATGTTGAAGATGGTGCGCACGCCCATCTCCTTGCGCACCGGCGCCACGTTCTTCATCGCGGGGTGGTGGTTGGGCGCGAACATGAAGCCGATGCCGACCTCGGCAATGCACTTCGCGATCGCTTCGGGCGACAGGTTGATGTTCAGGCCCAGCGACTCCAGCACGTCCGCGCTGCCGCTCTTGCTCGACACGCTGCGGCCGCCATGCTTGCTCACCTTGGCGCCCGCCGCCGCGGCAACGAACATCGAGCAGGTCGAGATGTTGAAGGTGTGCGAACCGTCCCCGCCCGTGCCGACGATGTCGACGAGGTGCGTCTTGTCCGCCACGTGCACCTTGGTCGAGAATTCGCGCATCACCTGCGCGGCGGCGGTGATCTCGCCGATCGTTTCCTTCTTGACACGCAGGCCGGTGATCAGCGCCGCCGTCATCACGGGCGACAGCTCGCCGCTCATGATCGTCCGCATGATCTTGAGCATCTCGTCGTGGAAGATCTCGCGGTGCTCGATGGTGCGCTGCAGCGCTTCCTGGGGGGTGATGGGCATGGGAGCCTCCTCGGTCTGGCTTTTAGCTGGAAGGATTGTCGGACAAGGCCAGCTTCAGCCCGAAGCCGACGAACATGAGGCCGGCCGCGCGGTCCAGCCAGCGCATGCCGCGCTGCACGGCGCCGCGCCTGGCCATCCAGGCCGCCGCCAGCGCCCACCCCGAGTTCACCGGGATGGCGTTGATGTTGAACAGCGTGCCGAGCGCGATGAACGCCAGCGCCTTGTTGTCGGCGTCGGGCGCGATGAACTGCGGCACGAAGGCCAGGAAGAAGATCGCGACCTTGGGGTTGAGCACGTTGGTGAGGAAGCCGCCGAGGAAGACTTCTCTCAACGACACGCGGCCGTCATCCCCGCGGAGGCGGGGATCCAAGGCTTCCAATTCCAACGCCTTGGGTTCCCGCCTGCGCGGGAACGACGAGGCCAGGAGCCCGAACCCTACCCACATCAGGTAAGCGGCGCCGGCCCATTTCAGCACGGTGAATGCCGTGGCTGACATCGCCAGCAGCGCGCTGACCCCGAGCGCCGCCGCAAAGACGTGCACGAAGCAGCCGCCCGTGATGCCCAGCCCCGCAACGAGCCCGGCCTTCACGCCGGAGCGCAGCGAGTTCGTCACGATGTACAGCACGTCCGGCCCCGGCGTGAGATTCAGCAGCCACCCGGCCGCGACGAAGAGGAGCAGGTGCTGCGCGTCAGGCACGGAAGAAACCCCGGATCGCGCCGATCGCGCGATCGACGCCTTGCTCATCCACGTCGAGGTGCGTGACGAACCGCAGCCGGTACAGCCCGATCGCCAGCACGCCATGCGACTTGAGGTGCGCCAGCAGCGCGGCCGACTTCTCGCGCGCGTCGCCGACGAGGTCGACGAACAGGATGTTGGTTTCGGGCGCCTCGACCTTCAGGCCGTCGATGCCCGCGAGCCCGTCGGCGAGCTTGCGCGCGTTCGCGTGGTCTTGCGCGAGGCGATCGACATGGTGGTCCAGCGCATACGACGCAGCTGCCGCGAGCACACCCGCCTGCCGCATGCCGCCGCCCGCCATCTTGCGGATACGGCGCGCCTTCGCGATGAGGTCGCGCGACCCGCACAGCGCGGAACCCACCGGCGCGCCCAGCCCCTTGCTGAAGCACACCGACACCGAGTCGAAATGCTTCGCGATGCGCCTCGCCTCCGCGCGCGCATCGCTCCCGCCGGCACGCGCCTGCGCAACGGCCGCATTGAACAGCCGGGCGCCATCGAGGTGCGCCGCCAGGCCGCGCGAATGCGCGAGGGTCGTTGCCTTCTCGATGTAGTCGTCGGGGATGACCTTGCCGCCCAGCGTGTTCTCCAGCGCCAGCAGCTTCGACTTCGCGAAGTGCGGGTCGTCGGGCTTGATCGCCGCTTCGATGTCCGCAAGCGCCAGCGTGCCGTCGGCCTGATGCGCCAGCGGCTGCGGCTGCACGCTGCCGAACACGGCCGCACCGCCGCCTTCCCAGCGGTAGCAGTGCTGCATCTGCCCCACGATGTATTCGTCGCCGCGCTGGCAGTGCGACAACACGCCGCACAAGTTGCTCTGTGTGCCCGTCGGAACGAACAGCGCCGCCTCGAAGCCGAGCATGCCGGCGATCTTCTCCTGCAGCGCGTTGACGCTCGGGTCGTCGCCGAACACGTCGTCGCCGAGCGGTGCCGAAGCCATCGCTTCGCGCATGCCGGGCGTGGGTTGGGTCACGGTGTCGCTGCGGAGATCCACTGGCTTCATGACTTCTGCTCCAGGAAATTCTTCAGCATGGCGTGGCCGTGCTCGGTGAGGATGGACTCGGGGTGGAACTGCACGCCTTCGAGCGGCAGCTCCTTGTGGCGCACGCCCATGATCTCGCCGTCGTCCGTCCACGCCGTCACCTTCAGCTCGGCGGGGCAGCTCTCGCGCTCGATCGCGAGCGAGTGGTAGCGGTTGACGGTGAACTTCTCCGGAAGGCCGGAGAACACGCCTTCGCGCGTGGTGGTGATCACGCTCGTCTTGCCGTGCATCAGCTGCTGCGCGCGGATGATCCTGCCGCCCAGCGCCGCGCCGATGCTCTGGTGGCCGAGGCACACACCCAGCACCGGCAGCTTGCCGGCGAAGTGGCGGATGGCTTCGACCGAGATGCCGGCCTCCGCGGGCGAGCACGGGCCGGGCGAGATCACGAGCCGGTCCGGCCGGCGCGCCGCGATGCCCGCGACGTCGATCTCGTCGTTGCGGAACACCTCCACGTCGGCGCCCAGCTCGCCGAAGTACTGCACCAGGTTGTAGGTGAAGCTGTCGTAGTTGTCGACCATGAGGAGCTTCATTCCAGGCCCTCCTCGACCAGCTCGGACGCGCGCAGCAGCGCACGCGCCTTCGCTTCGGTTTCCTTCCATTCCAGTTCCGGCACCGAATCGGCGACCACACCGGCTGCCGCCTGCACGTAGAGCATCTGGTCCTTGATGATGCCGGTGCGGATGGCGATCGCCACGTCCATGTCGCCCGCGTACGAGAGGTAGCCGCAAGCCCCGCCATAGATGCCGCGCTTGTTCGGCTCCAGCTGGTCGATCAGCTCCATCGCGTGCACCTTCGGCGCGCCGGTCAGCGTGCCCGCCGGAAAAGTGGCGCGCAGCACGTCCATGCTCGTCATGCCGTCCTTCAGGATGCCTTCGACGTTGCTCACGATGTGCATCACGTGGCTGTAGCGCTCCACGACGAACGCCTCCGTCACCTTCACCGAACCCGTCTTCGCGATGCGGCCGATGTCGTTGCGAGCCAGGTCGATCAGCATCACGTGCTCGGCGCGTTCCTTCGGGTCGGCGATCAGCTCCTGCTCGGTCAGCTTGTCCACCTCGGGCGTCGCGCCACGCGGGCGCGTGCCGGCCAGCGGGCGGATCGTCACCTTCTGGCCCTCGGCCGTGTGCTCCTGCCGCACCAGGATCTCCGGCGACGCGCCCACCACGTGGCAATCGCTCGACGTGCCGTCGGCGCCGGTGAGGTTGTAGTAATACATGTAGGGGCTCGGGTTGAGCGAGCGCAGCGCGCGGTACAGCGACAGCGGCGACTCGGTGTAGCGCTTCTTGATGCGCTGGCCCACCTGCACCTGCATGAAGTCGCCCGCGGCAATGAGCTCCTTCGCGCGCTCGACCGCCTTCAAGTAGTCGGCCTTGGCGAACTCGCGCTCGGCCGGGAAGCCCTGCGTCTGCTTCACCACGGGTGCGCTCACCGAGTACTTCAGCTGCTCCTTCAGCTCGCGCAGTCGCTTCTTGCCGTTGGAATACGCCTCGGGCTTGCCGGGGTCGGCGTAGACGATCAGGTAGAGCTTGCCCGACAGGTTGTCGATGACGGCGAGCTCCTCGCACTGCAGCAGCAGGATGTCCGGGCAGTGCAGCGTATCGACCGGGCAGCTTTTCTCCAGCTTCTTCTCGATGTAGCGCACCGTGTCGTAGCCGAAGTAGCCGGCGAGCCCGCCGCAAAAGCGCGGCAGCCCCGGGCGCAGCGCCACCTTGAAGCGCTTCTGGTATTCCGCGATGAAGTCGAGCGGATTGCCTTTCGCCGTCTCGACGACTTCGCCATCGGTCACCACTTCGGTCTTCGCGTCCACGCCGAAGCCGGTGGCCCGCAGGAATGTGCGCGCCGGCAGCCCGATGAAGCTGTAGCGCCCGAAGCGCTCGCCGCCCACCACGGACTCCAGAAGGAACGACAGGCGCCCGCCGCCCTTGGCGTGGGCGAGCTTCAGGTAAAGGGACAGCGGGGTCTCGAGGTCCGCAAAGGCTTCCGCGATGAGCGGGATGCGGTTGTAACCCTGCAAGGCAAGGCTCTTGAATTCGAGTTCGGTGATCAAGGGAAGGCCTCCACAAGCCCGGCGGCATACGCCGCCTCTATCCAATACATGCCTCGCCGGCGGGCGGGGCGCGGGGCACGGGCAGCCCCCGTGCGATCAGTTGCGCGCGTGAACAGGCTTGCGCCAGGGCCAGGCTCCCCGGTCACTGCAACCTGTGATGGACGTGCGGTGGATGAACATCGACGGCCAGTGTAGCAAAGGCACTTGGGCAAGCCCTCTAAACATTCAGTTACAGGCGAAAACCCTGTTGCGCCGGCTCCACGGCGCCCGAACAATCCCGGAATCGAACGCTCGTTCGTTTTTATCTGGAGTACGCAATGAAGTCGTGGAAATCGCTGCTGGCCGTGTTCGTGTTCGCGCTCGGCACCGGTGCCTGGGCCCAGACCACCGTGTCCGGCGTGAAGTACGCCGAATCGATCGACCTGGCCGGCCAGAAGCTGCAGCTCAACGGCGCGGGAGTTCGCTACCGCGCCATCGTCAAGGTCTACACCGCCGGGCTGTACATGACCAGGAAGGCCGACACGACCGACGCCGTGCTGGCAACGCCCGGCGCCAAGCGCATGTCGATCACGATGCTGCGCGACATCGACTCGGGCGAGCTGGGCAAGCTGTTCACGCGTGGCGTGGAAGACAACATGGACAAGGCCGCGTTTTCCAAGCTGATCCCCGGGCTGATGCGCATGAGCCAGCTTTTCACGGACGTGAAGAAGCTCAACACCAACGACACGTTCACCATCGACTGGATCCCCGGCACGGGCACCGTCATCAGCGTGAAGGGCGTGCAGCAGGGCGAGCCCTTCAAGGAGCCCGAGTTCTACAACGCGCTGCTGCGCATCTGGCTCGGCCCCGTCCCCGCGGACTGGAAGCTGAAGGACGCGCTGCTCGGCAAGGCCGGCTAGGCCCCGGCCTGGATCTGCGCGATCGAATCGACGAAGCCATCGGCATCCACGGCGTGCACCGGCTCGCCGTGGTTGTAGCCGTAGGTCACCAGCACCACCTTGCACCCTGCGGCGCGCGCGGCCCGCGCGTCGTTGCTCGAGTCACCGATCATCAGCGTGGCTGAAGGCGAGACGCCGAGCGCCTCGCAGGTCTTGAGCAGCGGCAACGGGTCGGGCTTCTTCTTCTCGAAGGCGTCGCCGCCGAAGGTCACCTCGAAGAAGTCGGCGACGCCCTTGTCGAGCAGCAGGGGCAGCGCGAAGGCGGTGGGTTTGTTCGTCAGGCACGCGAGCTTCAGGCCGCGCGACTTGAGGGCGCGCAGGCCTTCGAGCGCGCCCGGGTACAGGTCCGAGTGCTGCCCGTTGATCGCGAGGTAGTACTGCTGGTAGAGCGGCCACGCGGTCTCGAAGCGCTCCGGGGCGGCGCCGACGTGCGCGAGCATGGAGCGGATCAGGTGCTCCGAGCCCTTGCCGATCATCCGCTCGATCTCCTTGCGCGTGATCGAGGGCAGCGCCATCTCGCGCAGCACGCGGTTGAGCGCGACGTCGAAGTCGCCGAGGGTGTCGATCAGGGTGCCGTCGAGGTCGACGATGGCGGCGGCGAGGCCGTCGAGGGCAAAGCTTTTCACCGCGCGAGCATACCGCTCACGCGGGAATCCCCTCGACACCCGGCCGCAGCCAGTGCCGGTGCCGCCCGATCGCCGCGATGAACGCCTGCGCCAGCTCGTTGCGCGTGACGGGGTCGTTCTTGCCGATCACCACACCGGCCGCGGCCGCGCTCTCCGGCGTGAGCACATCGCGCACGCGCAGCAGCTCGACCGACTCGCCGATCACGCACAGAGGCTTGCAGTGGCGGTACGCCTCCAGCACGAAGTGCACCGCGTCGCCGCTGGCCAGCAGGTTCTGCGCGCAGCTCGGCCCGCCGGGCACGAGCACCGCGTCGAACATCACCGACGGCATCGTTGCGAACGTGTGGTCCACCGGCAGTTGCTGGCCCGACGACGACGTGATGAAGCCCAGGTGCGACGCGACGACACGCGTCGACGCACCCGCATCGAGCAGCGCCTGCTGGATCACCTTGAATGCGCCCAGCTCCACGCCTTGCGCGACGACCACCGCAACCTTGCGGCCATGGATGTTGCCGCCCTGTGCCTCGAGGCTGAGCGACGGCGACGACTCCTGCGACAAGGAGCCCTTCCCTTCGCGATAGCCGGCGCGCCCCGCGGCCGCACGCGCATCCGGCGGGCCGATGCCCAGCGGCTCGGCCACTTTGCGCGCGAGACGCATGTCGACGTGCGCGAGGTTGTCCACCACGCGCTGGCGGATCGCCGGCGTCTCGACGCGCGACAGCTCGTACTGCAACGCGGCGACGAGGTGTTCCTTTTCGCCCGCGCTCTGGCTGTTCCAGAACAGCGTGGCCTGGCTGAAGTGGTCGTCGAAGCTGGTGCTGCGCCGCCGCGTCTTCTCGCCGGTGGCCGACTCGCTGCTCTGGAAGCCCTGCTGGCCGCCGTCGTGCCGCAACTCGGAGCCGGTCGCCAGCGTGTTGGGCTCGTAGGCGACGCGCCCCTTCGCGATCAGGCTGCGCTGCGCGCCGTCCCGCTGGAAGTTGTGCATCGGGCACAGGCCGCGGTTGATCGGCAGCTCGTGGTGGTTGGGCCCGCCCAGCCGCCCCAACTGCGCGTCGCTGTACGAGAACAGGCGCCCTTGCAGCAGCGGGTCGTTGGTGAAGTCGATGCCCGGCACGATGTGGCCCGGGTGGAAGGCCACCTGCTCCGTCTCGGCGAAGAAGTTGTCCGGGTTGCGGTTGAGCACGAGCTTGCCGACCGTGGTGATCGGCACCACTTCCTCGGGGAGCAGCTTCGTCGGGTCCAGCAGGTCCACACCCAGCGACCCGGCCTTGTCCTCGTCGATGAGTTGCAGGCCCAGCTCCCATTCCGGGTACTCGCCGCGGTCGATGGCGTCCCACAGGTCGCGGCGCAGGAAATCCGGGTCACGACCCGCGATGCGCTGCGCTTCCTCGAACAGCAAGGCATGCCGGCCCAGCTTGGGCCGCCAGTGGAACTTGACGAAGTGGGACGCGCCGCGCGCGTTGGTGAGGCGGAACGTGTGCACGCCGAAGCCGGCCGTCATGCGCCAGCTGCGCGGCAGCGCGTGGTCCGACATCAGCCACATGAGCATGTGCGTGCACTCGGGCACGAGCGAGGCAAAGTCCCAGAACGTGTCGTGCGCGCTCGACGCCTGCGGCATGCCGTTGTGCGGCTCGGGCTTGAGCGCATGCACGAGGTCCGGGAACTTCATCGCGTCCTGCACGAAGCTCACCGGCATGTTGCTGCCCACCAGGTCGTAGTTGCCTTCGCGGGTGTAGAACTTGACCGCGAAGCCGCGCACGTCGCGCACCGTGTCGGCGGAACCGCGCGCACCCGTGAGGTTGGAGAAGCGCACGAACACCGGCGTGCGGCTGCCCACCTCCTGCAGGAACTCGGCGCGGGTGTATTCGACGAGCGAGCGCGTCAGCTCGAAGTAGCCGTGCGCCGCGGCGCCGCGAGCGAACACCACGCGCTCGGGGATGCGCTCATGGTCGAAGTGCTGCAGCTTCTCGCGCAGGATGAAGTCTTCCAGCAGCGAGGGGCCGCGCGCCCCCGCGCGCAGCGAGTTGTGGTTGTCCGGGACCACCACGCCCTGGTTGGTGGTCAGCAGGTTCTCGGTGGCCTGGGAGTAGCCCTCCAGCTGTTTCAACTTGCCGGCGGCGGCGTCGCCCGGCTTGGCCCGGCTGCGGGCCTCGGAACGGGATTGGGGCATGCGTCAGCGCGCTTCGAGGTCGAGCACAGTGCCGAGGATGCTCGCGACCGACGCGAGCGCAACCGCACCCGCGCACCCGGCGGCGCACCACACCAGCCAGTCGGGGATGGCTGAGAGCAACTCCATGACGACCTCCTTCACTTCGTGACCTGCCATTACACGCAAGCTCCGCAGGAAGCACCGTAGCTCGCCAGCGGGCGAGTTCGTCAGCGCCCGCCGCCATGGACCGTAGGAGGCCTCCGACACGAAAACGGGTGCGCGGCTCCTACGATGGAGGCAACCAAGGAGTGCACATGGAACGCAAAGTTGGACCCGGCGAGACCACGCCGGTACAGGGCGAGACGCAGCAGCCGTCGCCCCGCATGCCGCACGAACGCGACGAATCCTCCGGCAGCCAGGCCGCCGACGAGCCCACCGGCCGCGAGATCGGCGAGCTGGGCCGCAAGGACGTCGAGCGGGGTGTCAAGGACACCACCAAGCAATCGGAACTCGAAAAAACCTACGATCGCCTATCGGGCCGTGGCTAGCTGCGTGCGCATGGCGTCGATCACGCATTTGTAATCCGGCTTGCCGAAGATGGCGCTGCCGGCAACAAACGTGTCGGCGCCGGCGCTCGCCACGCGCGCGATGTTGTCGGCCCTGATGCCGCCGTCCACCTCGAGGCGGATGTCGCGCCCGCTCGCGTCGATGCGCTTGCGGGCCTGCTCGATCTTGCGCAGCGCCGAATCGATGAAGCCCTGGCCGCCGAAACCCGGGTTGACGCTCATGATGAGGATGAGGTCGATCTCGTCGATCATCCAGTCCAGCACGTCGAGTGGCGCAGCCGGGTTGAACACCAGCCCGGCCTTGCAACCCTTGGCCTTGATCGCCTGCACGCTGCGGTGCACGTGCGTCGACGCGTCCGGGTGGAAGCTGATGTAGTCGGCACCCGCGTCCGCGAACGCCTGCGCCAGCGCATCGACCGGTGACACCATCAGGTGCACGTCGACCGGCACCGTCGAGTGCGGCTTGAGCGCCGAGCAGATCATCGGGCCGAAGGTGAGGTTGGGCACGTAATGGTTGTCCATCACGTCGAAATGGATCCAGTCGGCGCCCGCCGCGATGACGTTCTTCACTTCCTCGCCCAGCCGTGCGAAGTCGGCGGACAGAATCGAGGGGGCAATTCGATACGTAGCGCTCATACGCGGATTGTCTCTTATGTACCATCGGGCCCATGGCCAAGTACCAGTTCGGCGTTCAGGTGGTGCCGCAATTCCTGCCGGAGCAGTCCTCGCCCGAACAGGGGTTGTGGAGCTTCGCGTACACCATCACGATCACCAACACCGGTGAGGTGCCCGCGCAGCTGATCTCGCGCCACTGGCTGATCACCCATGCGAACGGGCAGGTCGAGGAGGTCAAGGGCCTCGGCGTCGTGGGACACCAGCCCCTGCTCAAGCCGGGCGAGGCGTTCGAGTACACGAGCGGCTGCCGGCTGCGCACCCCCAACGGCACCATGCAGGGCAGCTATTTCTGCGTGGCCGAGGACGGCGAGCGCTTCGAAGTGGACATCCCGATCTTCGTGCTGGACGACGGGACCAGCCGCGTGCTCCATTAGTTGCATTAGTTCCATTGGTTCCATAAGTCCTGTCGTCCTACACGGCTGTTGAGCTTCGCGGGCTAGAGTCCCCCGCGAAGGAAAACGCTGATGGACGAAATCATGGCCATCTGGTCCGAGTGGCTCAAGCCTTCGGCCGGACTGCCCACCGTGCAATGGTCCTTCCTGCTGGCCATTGCGGCGGCCACGGGCCATTTGCTGCAACGGCGGACGGGCCTGCCGAAAGTGGTCGGCTATTCGGTCGTGGGCACACTCGCGGGCCTGGCGGGTTTCTCGGGCGCCGTGTGGCCGCTGCAGGGCGTGGGCCTGTTCCTGCTGGAGCTGGGCGTTTCGGTCGTGCTGTTCGAAGCCGGCGGGCGCATCGCGCTGCGCTGGTTCCGCCACAACCCGATGGTGCTGCTGCAAAGCGTGGCCGAGTCGCTGCTGTCCGCGCTGGCCGTCTACTACGTGCTGCGGTGGATGGACGTGCGCGGGCAGGTGGCCGAGGCGGTGGCGCTGATTGCCATGGCCGCTTCACCCGCGGTGCTCAGTCGCGTGGTGATGGACACGCGCGCCGCCGGGCCGGTCACCGAGCGCGCCATGGTGCTGTCGACGCTGAGCTCGTTCTACGCGCTCACGCTGGTGAGCGCGCGTGCGGGCACGCTTCACCGGCCGCGCACCGAGCTGCTCGAAACGCTCTACCCGGTGGCGGTGGTGCTGGGCATCTCCTTCGTCGTCGGCGCGGCGCTCGCGCTCGTGCTGCGCATGGCCCTGCGCGTGATGAGCCCCACGTCCGAAAACACCTCGATCATGTTCGTGGCGCTGATCGCCGCGGCCACGGCGCTGTCGGCGCACTTCGGCGGCTCGGCGCCGCTGGCCGCGCTGATCGGCGGGCTGATGCTCAAGCAGCTCAACCCGCGCCCGTGGGCGTGGACGCGCCCGCTCGGCGCGTCCATGTCGCTGCTGACGATGCTGATGTTCGTGCTGGTTTCCGTGGTGGCGGCCACCGCGGAATGGAGCGTCGCCGTCGCCGGGCTCGTGGCGCTGCTCGTGCTCGCGCGCGGGGTGGCCAAGATCGTCGGCGTGGAGTTCGCCAACTGGGGCAGCGGCACCAGCTGGCGGCAGGCGTTCTGGATCGGCTGCGCCCAGTCGCCGATGTCGTCGGTGGCGCTGCTGCTGGTGTCGCAGTTCGTCTCGTCCTCGCTCACGCTCGGGCCACGCATCGCCAGCATCGCCCTGCCCGCGATCCTGCTGATGGAAGTCGCGGGGGCGATCATCGCCACGTTCGCGATCTACCGCGCGGGCGAGAGCATCAAGCCGTGGCAACCGCAGGGCACGTCGTCGCCGATGCTTGCAGGCGCGGGGGAAGTGCGTGGATAGGTCCGTGGAACCGCGCATCCATGACCCCGTGCCGGACCTGGAGCCGTTCCGGCACTCGGCCGCGCTGTCGCTCGGCGTCGAGCTGGAGCTGCAGCTCGTCAACACGCACGACTACGACCTCGCACCCTACTCCGACGAGATGCTGCGGCTGATGAAGCGCATCCCGCTGCCGGGCTCGGTGGTGCCGGAGATGACCTCCAGCATGATCGAGGTGTCCACCGGCGTGTGCCACTCGTCGAGCGAGGTGCTCGGCCAGCTCACGCAGACGCGCGACGCGCTGGTCAAGTGCGCGGACAAGCTGAACATCGCCGTGGTGGGCGGCGGCACGCACCCGTTCCAGCAGTGGCACGAGCAGCGCATCTACAACCGCCCGCGCTTCCACCAGCTGACGGAGCTGTACGGCTACCTCACCAAGCAGTTCACCATCTTCGGCCAGCACGTGCACATCGGCTGCCCGGACGCGGACGCGGCGCTCTTGATGCTGCACCGCATGTCGCGCTACATCCCGCACTTCATCGCGTTGTCGGCGAGCTCCCCCTACGTGCAGGCGCAGGACACGCAGTTCGATTCGGCGCGGCTCAACTCGGTGTTCGCGTTCCCGATGTCGGGGCGCGCGCCGTTCACGCTCAGCTGGGACGAGTTCCGCAACTGGTTCCGCAAGACCACGCGCACGGGCGTGGTCAAGAGCATGAAGGACTTCTACTGGGACATCCGGCCGAAGCCCGAGTACGGCACGATCGAGATCCGCGTGTTCGACACCCCGCTCACCATCGAGCGCGCGGCGGCGCTCTCGGGCTTCGTGCAGGCGCTGGCCGCATGGTTCATCCACGAGCAGCCGTTCACGCCCGTGGAAGACGACTACATGGTCTACACCTACAACCGCTTCCAGGCATGCCGCTTCGGGCTGGACGCGGTGTATGTCGAGCCTTCGACGGGCGAGCACGTGCCGCTGCGCGAGCACATCGTGTCGACCTTGCGGCGCATCGACGAGCATGCGCACGACGTCGGCGCGACGGCGGCGATCGACATGCTGGCGCTGTCGGCGGACCTGGGCGCGAATGACGCCAAGTGGTTGCGCGAGACGCATGCGCGGGAGCAGCTTCTTGCGGAGATGGTCCGCCAGGCCTCCGAGCGTTTTCGCGGAGCGAAATAGTCTGCGCGTATCCTCTCGGGCATGGGTGAATTCGAGCTGATCGAGCGCTACTTCAAGCGCCCCTCGCAGCGCAACGTGCTGGGCGTCGGCGACGACTGCGCGCTGCTCAGGCCGGGGCCGGGGATGGAGCTGGCGGTGTCGACCGACATGCTGGTCGAGGGGCGGCATTTCCTTTCCACCGTGAATCCGCGCCGGCTCGGCTACAAGTCGCTGGCGGTCAATTTGAGCGACCTCGCCGCGTGCGGTGCGAAGCCGCTGGCGTTCACGCTCGCGCTCTCGCTGCCTGCGGCCGATGAAGCGTGGCTTGCGCCTTTCGCGGAAGGGCTCTTTGCGCTCGCCGACGAACACGGCTGCGAAGTGGTCGGCGGCGACACGACGCGCGGGCCGCTCGTCATCGGCATCACGGTGTTCGGCGAAGTGCCCACGGGTGAGGCGCTGCTGCGCTCGGGGGCGCACGTCGGTGACGACATCTGGGTGAGCGGCACGACCGGCGATGCGCGCGTGGCGCTGGAGGTGTTCCGCGGCACGATGTCGCTGCCCTCCGAAGTGTTCGAGCAGGCACGTGCCCGCATGGAGCTGCCCACGCCGCGTGTGGCGCTCGGGCAGGCGCTGCGCGGCGTGGCGACGGCGGCCGTGGACATCAGCGATGGGTTGCTGGGTGACCTGTCGCATGTGCTGAGGGCGAGTGGTGTCGGTGCGCGGATCGACGCGGAGGCGGCTTCGTCGCTGCTGGATGTCGAGGTTCCATCGGAGCGGCGGCTGGAGTTCGCGCTGTCCGGCGGCGACGACTACGAGCTCGCGTTCACCGCGCCCGCGCATCGCCGCGACGACGTGGAGCGCGCTGCCCGGGCCGTGCACACGCGCGTGACGCGCATCGGGCGCATCGAAGGCGAACGCGGTGTGCGGGTGGTCGATGCGGCCGGGCATCCAGTGCCTGCCTCTTTCGCGTCCTTCGATCACTTCGGTTAGCAGCGCGCGTCATCCCGGGCTCGACCCGGCATGACAGCAAGGGCGTGTCGTCGCCGGAGCACTCACGTGCGTTGACGAGAGATGCGCGCCCTTCTCATGACGATCCTGCTGCTTGTCGCAGCCAGCACCCACGCGCGCACATACAGCGGCGAAGTCACGCACGTCACCGACGGCGACACGCTGTGGGTGCGCAGCGCTCGCGGCAAGCCGCGCCAGGTGCGCCTGCGCGGCGTCGACGCGCCCGAGCTGTGCCAGCCGTTCGGCCGCGAGGCGCGGCAGGCGCTGGCCTCACGCGTGCTGCACCAGCGCGTCGCCGTCTCGCTGTCGGGGAAGGACGACTACCAACGCTGGCTGGGCACGGTGCGCTCCGACGGTGAGGACGTCGGCGCCTGGCTCGTCGCGCAAGGCTACGCGTGGGCGCACCGCTGGCGCCGCCAGGCGAGCGGTCCGTATGCAGCCCTGGAAGCGAAGGCGCGCGAAGATCGCCGCGGGCTGTGGTCCGAGCGCGGCGCACTCGACCCGCGCGACTTCCGCAAGCTGCACGGCAAGTGCCACTAGCCGATACTGCGCAGCCGCTCGTGGCGCCGCAGGCTCGCGGCCAGGCGTTGGGCCGACCGGCGCAACGTGGCCGCGGCGCTCGTGAACAGCGAGTCGAACGACTCGTCGCGCAGTTGCATGGCACGCTGGCGGGCAGCGAGCTGCAGGTTGGGAGAAGCGAGCGGGGTGGTGATCATGGCGGCCTCCTTTCGGCGTGTGCTTGCACTGTAGGAAGCGCCGCCCTTTCCCGAAACGGCACGCGCGGGAAATCGGTGTTGCACGCCGAGCAAAGGCCCGCCCGTGCCGCTACCATGCAAGCCATGCGCGACCTGCAATTCGCCGACATGCACCTCTTCGCCCGCGTGGCGGAGCTGGGCACGCTGTCGGCCGTCGCGCGCGAACGCGACGCGCCGGTGAGCCAGGTCTCGCGCAACCTCGCACGCATCGAGAAGGCCTGCGGCGCACGCCTGATCCACCGCTCGACGCACGGCCTGTCGCTCACGGCCGAAGGCCAGACCTTCTTCGAGTACTGCCGGCGCATGCTCGGCACGCTCGACGAACTGGAAGGCGAATTCGCCAGCAAGGCCGGCGAGCCGAGCGGGGTCGTGCGCGTGGCCGCCAGCACCGTGATCGCGCACTACCAGCTCGTGCCCAGCCTCGGCGGCCTGACGCAGCGCCACCCACGCTTGCGCATCGAGCTGGAGGTGGGCGACCGCATGGTGGACATGGCGCGCGAAGGCATCGACATCGCGATCCGCACCGTCACCAGCCTGCCGGACACGGTTGTCGCCCGCCAGATCGGCACACTCGGCCGCGCGCTCTACGCCGCGCCCGGCTACATCGCCGCGGCGGGCCAGCCGGCCACGCCGGACGAGCTGGCCCACCACCGCCTCGTCACCAACAGCGCCGTCAACATGCTCAACGAGTGGCGTTTCGTGGTGAAGGGCAAGCCGCACGTCTTCCACGCCGAAGGCCAGTGGAAAGCCAACGACACCAACATGGCCGCGACCATGGTCGTGCAGGGCCTGGGCATCGGCCGCCTCGCCACGATCGTCGGCGAAACGCTGGTGCGGCAGAAGCTGCTGGTGCCGGTGCTCGCGAAGTACATCGACGACACCACCGTGCCGGTGTACGCGGTCACGATGAGCGGGCGCCATCGCCTGCCGAAGATCCGCGCCTGCATCGACTACTGGGCGGAGTGGTTCGCGGCTGCAGGCGCGCAGCCCGATGCCAAGGTGCAACGCATCGCGCCGCGCAGGGCGGCCGGATGACGACGCCGCTGGCGCCACCGCTGCAACCCCCGGTGCGTCGCCCGGGCTTGCGCTTCTTGCTGCGCAACCCGCTGCACACGATCGCGCTCGGGTTCGGCGCGGGCCTGTCGCCCGTTGCGCCGGGCACGGTCGGTACGCTGTGGGCCTGGGTCGCGTGGCTCGTGCTGCAGCAATGGCTGTCGCCCTACGCGATGGGCTGGGTGCTCGCGCTCTCGTTGCCGGTCGGCTGGTGGGCGTGCACCGTCACCGCGCGGAACATGCGCGTGCTGGACCCGGGCGCCATCGTGTGGGACGAGGTCATCGCGTTCTGGCTCGTGCTGTGGCTCGTGCTCCCGGCGTCGTGGGACACGCAGCTGGCCGCCTTCCTGCTGTTCCGCTTCTTCGACGCCGTCAAGCCGGGCCCGGTCGCCTGGGCCGACGAGCTGTACCAGGGCTTCGGCTGGCGCGGCGGCTTCGGCATCATCTTCGACGACCTCGTGGCAGCGTTCTGCACGTTGCTCGTGATAGCGGCGTGGAGGGCGTGGTGAGCGGGCCGTTCGACGAACTTTGCGGTCGGCTGGCCGAAGTGCTGCAGCGCGACGGCCGCATGCTTGCCACCGCCGAGAGCTGCACCGGCGGGATGATCGCGGCCGCTTGCACCGAGCTCTCCGGCTCCAGCAACTGGTTCGAGCGCGGCTTCGTCACGTACTCCAACGAAGCCAAGACCGAGCTGCTGGGTGTGGACCCCGCCCTCATCGCGGCCAACGGCGCGGTCAGCGAAGTGGTCGCGCGCGCGATGGCATTCGGTGCTGTGCGGCACTCGAAAGCCACGGTCGCGGTGGCGGTCACGGGCGTCGCCGGCCCCACCGGCGGCAGCGCGGAGAAGCCCGTGGGCACGGTGTGGTTCGGCTTCATGGTCGACGGCGCGCTCACCAGCGAAACCCGCCGCTTCGACGGCGACCGCGCGACCGTGCGCGCTGCCACCGTGCGCCACGCGCTGCAGCGCCTGCTCGACCTGCTCGGTTGACCCACCCCCGCGCCGGGCACTAGCATGGCCGCACCCGGTGGAGGGACGGCCATGCTTGCTTTCCTGGACTCGATCTACCCCGTGCGCTACACGGCGTTCGCGCTTTGCGTGCTGGGCCTTGCCGCAAGCGCCGGCACGCTGGCGCTGTACGGGCTCGGCTGGACGGCGCTCGGCCTGTTCGCGGCGCTCGTCGCCATCGGCGTCTACGACGTGCGGCAGTCGCGGCGCTCGGTGCTGCGCAACTACCCGATCATCGGCCACATCCGCTACATGCTGGAATACGTGCGGCCGGAGATCCGCCAGTACTTCCTCGAAAGCGATGCCGAGGCGACGCCTTTCTCGCGCGCGCAGCGCTCGCTCGTGTACCAGCGCGCGAAGGCGACGCAGGACAAGCGCCCGTTCGGCACGCAGCTGGACGTGAGCGCGAACGGCTACGAGTGGATCAACCACTCGATGGCGCCGACGAAACTGCCCACGCACGACTTCCGCGTGGACGTCGGCTCGCAATGCACGCAACCCTATTCGGCGAGCGTGCTGAATATCTCGGCGATGAGTTTCGGCGCGCTGTCGGCCAACGCGATCCGCGCGCTGAACGCGGGCGCGAAACGCGGCGGCTTCGCGCACGACACGGGAGAGGGTTCGATCTCCGTGCACCACCGGGCGAACGGCGGCGACCTGATCTGGGAGATCGGCTCCGGCTACTTCGGCTGTCGCGATGAACAGGGGCGCTTCAACGCGGAGCGCTTCGCGCAGAACGCCGCGAACCCGCAGGTGAAGATGATCGAGCTGAAGATGAGCCAGGGCGCGAAGCCCGGCCACGGCGGCGTGCTACCCGGCCCCAAGGTGTCGATCGAGATCGCCGATGCGCGCGGCGTGCCGGTGGGCGTGGACTGCATCTCGCCGGCGTCGCACAGTGCCTTCAGCACGCCGGTGGAGATGATGGAGTTCATCGCGCGCTTGCGCGAGCTGTCGGGCGGCAAGCCCACAGGCTTCAAGTTCTGCGTCGGCCACCCCTGGGAGTGGTTCGCGCTTTGCAAGGCCATGCTGGCCACGGGCATCCACCCGGACTTCATCGTGGTGGATGGTGCCGAGGGCGGCACCGGGGCCGCGCCGCTCGAGTTCACGGACCACGTCGGCGCGCCGCTGCAGGAAGGGCTGCTGCTGGTGCACAACACGCTCAAGGGCATCGGCCTGCGCGGCAAGATCCGCGTGGGCGCCTCGGGCAAGATCATCAGCGCCTTCGACATCGTCCGCGCGATGGCGCTGGGGGCCGACTGGTGCAATTCCGCGCGCGGCTTCATGTTCGCGCTCGGTTGCCTGCAGGCGCAGGCCTGCCACACCGGGCATTGCCCCACGGGCGTCAGCACGCAGGACCCGAACCGCATGAAGGCGCTCGACGTGACGGACAAGTCGGTTCGCGTGTTCCACTTCCACCAGAACACGCTGCATGCGCTGCAGGAGCTGGTGCAGGCCGCCGGCCTGAAGCACCCGCGCGAGATCACGGCGCACCACATCGTGCGGCGCGTCAACGAGAACGACGTGCGGCTGCTGTCGAACCTGGTGCCGCAGGTGGCGGAGGGCGCGCTGCTGGAGGGCCAGGTGGGCACGCTCCACAACGTGTACAAGTACTACTGGCCGGCTGCGAGCGAGAACTCGTTCACGTTGCCGGTGTAGGCCGGCGCCACCGCAGGGCAGCCCAGCTTCTGGATGCGCTTGTTCATCTTGAGGACCTCGCGGTCCTTGCTCACGAGCTGCGCCCGGTGCTGGACCGCCAGGTCGATGAATTTCTGGTCGTCTTCGTCCTTGCAGACGACGGGAGCCCGGGGTGCTTCCTCGTGCAGCAAGGCGTGTCGGTCGAACCTCGAAAGCACGCCGCCCGGCTGCAGGCCGTAGAACTCCAGCTTCTTCACGATGTGCGGATAGGCCAGCACGCGCTCCAGCTCGTCCCGCATGGCTTGCGTTGCCAGCCACTGCACGCGGCCGCTGTCGAGCGCATCCACGAGCGCAACCGTCCGCGCGTCCGAGAACACGAACGCGTCCAGCACGACGTTGGTGTCAATGACCAGTGGACGCATCGCTCTTCGGCGCCGCACGGGCCGAGCCCGCGACCATATCGAAGCGGAACAGGCGGCACTCGATGGGCCCGTTCCACATCGGCACGCGGCGTGATTCCTTCAGCCGCATGCGCGAAGGCAGCTTGAGGTCGGGCGTCAGCACCCACGCGGTCCAGCCCGCGTAATTCTTCTTCCAGTGGGTGGCAAGCTGCGCGAAGAAGTCGCCCGCGTTCTCCATCTGCGCGTTCTCTCGCCCCGCGCGCTTCGCACCCGCAACGCCGCCGGCCTCGATCCGCTCGCCATACGGCGGGTTGAGCAGCATCACGCCGGGCGTGTCGGTGGGCGGCATGCGCTGCAGCGCATCGCCACCGCGCAGGCTCACCGCCTGGTCGACACCCGCGCGCTGCGCGTTGCGCTGCGCGAAATCGACCATGCGGAAGGCCACGTCGCTGCCGAACACGGGCGCAGTCGGCTCGCGCCGCGCCGCTTTCGCTTCGGACTTGAGCGCCGCCCACTCCTGCGCCCGATGCGGCAGCAGCTTCTCGAAGCCGAAGCGCCGCAGCAGCCCCGGCGCGATGTTGCACGCGACCTGCGCGGCCTCGATCGCGATGGTGCCGCTGCCGCAGCACGGGTCGTACAGCGGCGTTTTCGCATCCCAGCCACTGGCCGCGATCATCGCGGCCGCGAGCGTTTCCTTCAGCGGCGCCTCGCCCTTGTCCTCGCGCCAGCCGCGCTTGAAGAGCGGCTCGCCCGAGGTGTCGAGGTACAGCGTGACCGTGTCGGCGGTGAGGTGCGCGAAGATGCGCATGTCCGGAAAGCGCGTCTCCACGTTCGGCCTCGCGCCGCCCTTGTCGCGGAAGCGGTCGGCCACCGCATCCTTGATCTTCAGCGCCGCGAACTTCAGGCTCTTGAGCGGGCTGGCCGTCGCGGTGATCTCGATCTTGAAGGTCTGGCGCAACGTGAACCACTCTTCCCAAGCCACGGCCTTCGCCGCCTCGTAGAGGTCGTTCTCCGCGCGATACGGCGTGTGCGACAGCTGGACCAGCACGCGCTGCGCGAGGCGGCTGTGCAGGTTCATGCGCATCAGCGCCGCCCAGTCCGCCTGCAAGGAGACGCCACCGCGCTCGCGCTGCACGCTTCGAACGCCGAGTGCGGACACTTCCGACGCGAGGTACTCCTCCACGCCACCCGCGCAAGGCAGGAACAGTTGGAAACTCACAGGGCCTTTCGCAGGTTGGCCGGCGCGATGCGCAGCGCCTCGCGGTACTTCGCCACGGTGCGCCGCGCGCACTCGATCCCCTGCTCCTTGAGCATGTCCGAGATCTGGCTGTCCGACAGCGGCTTTTTCGTGTTCTCGGCAGCGACGAACTGCTTGATCAGCGCGCGCACCGCGGTGCTCGACGCGTTGCCGCCCGTCTCTGTCCCCAGTGCCGAGCCGAAGAAGTACTTCAGCTCGAAAGTGCCGAACGGCGTCGCCATGTACTTGGCCGTGGTCACGCGCGAAATCGTCGACTCGTGCAGCCCCAGCTCGTCCGCGATCTCGCGCAGCACCAGCGGCCGCATCGCGAGCTCGCCGTGCACGAAGAAGTTGCGCTGCCGCTCCACGATGGCCGTGGACACGCGCAGGATGGTGTCGAAGCGCTGCTGGATGTTCTTGATGAACCACCGCGCCTCCTGCAGCCGCTGCTGCAGTGCCTGGTGGCCCTCGCCCTTGTGCGACTTGAGCGCGCCCGCATACACGTCGTGCACGCGCAGGCGCGGCATCACGTCGGGGTTGAGCTGCACGCGCAGCCGCATGCTCGCGCCGTTGCCGGCCTTGGTGACGATGACGTCCGGCACGACGATGTTGCGCTCCACGTTCACGAACCGCCGGCCCGGCTTGGGCTCCAGCCGCGTGATAGCGGAGATGGCCGACTTCACCAGCGAGTCCGATTCGCCGCACAGCTGCGCAAGGCGCTTGACGTCGCGGCGCGCGAGCAGGTCGACCGGCTGCTTGCAGACGCTCAAGGCGGTGGCAATCACCGGGTCGTTCGGCGCCTCGGCCTGCAACGCGTGCAATTGCAGGCAGAGGCACTCGGTGAGGTTGCGCGCGCCGATGCCGGTGGGCTCCAGGTTCTGCAACAGCCGCAGCGCGACGGTGAAGCGGTGCACCAGTTCTTCCTGCTGCTCGATGTCGTCGGGTGCGAGCCCCGCGGCCAGCGATTCGAGAGACTCCTCGAGGTAACCGTCGTCGTTGAGCGATTCGATCAGGAAGCGCAGCGCGGCGCGGTCTTCCTCGCCCAGGCGCAGCGAGAGCGTCTGGCGGTGCAGCCAGTCCTGCAGCGACTCGCCGCCGCGCGCGAGGTCGGTGGCGTCGACGTCGCTGTCCTCGTTGTTGCTGGTCTTGCGGGCCGGCGCGTCGCCGCCCCACTCGCCGTCGTCCGGCACGAGCTCGGTGCTGCCGTCGCCATCCCAGCTGGGCGGCTCGTCGTCGGCCTGCGCGGTGGGCTCCGCTTCGACGGCGGCGCGGTCGTGCTCATGGTCGTCCTGCACGGCGGGCGCGTCGGCGTGGCGGATGCCGAACTCCTCCTGCGGCAGCTCGTCGGCGTTCTGCTCGAGGAAGGGGTTGTCGTCGAGCATCTGCTCGACCTCCTGCGCCAGCTCGAGCGTGGACAGCTGGAGCAGGCGGATCGACTGCTGGAGTTGGGGCGTCAGCGCTAAGTGCTGCGAGACGCGGAGGGAAAGCCCCTGCTTCATACCGAGGGGCGCTTACATGCGGAAGTGCTCGCCGAGGTACACGCGCCTCACGTCGGCGTTGTTCACGATCTCGGCGGGTGTGCCCTGGGCCAGCACGCGGCCTTCGCTGATGATGTACGCGTGGTCGCAGATGCCCAGCGTCTCGCGCACGTTGTGGTCGGTGATCAGCACGCCGATGCCGCGCGACTTCAGGAAGCTGATGATGCGCTGGATCTCGATCACCGCGATGGGGTCGATGCCCGCGAACGGCTCGTCCAGCAGGATGAAGCGCGGCTGCGTCGCGAGGGCTCGTGCGATCTCCACGCGCCGCCGTTCGCCGCCGGACAGTGCCACCGCGGGTGAGTCGCGCAGGTGGTCCACCCGCAGGTCCTGCAGCAGCGACGTGAGCCGCGACTCGATCTCTTCGCGCGAGAGCGACTTGCCGTCCGGGCCGCGCTGCAGCTCCAGCACCGCGCGCACGTTCTCTTCCACATTGAGCTTGCGGAAGATCGACGCCTCCTGCGGCAGGTAGGACAGGCCCAGGCGCGAGCGGCGGTGGATCGGCATGTGCTCCACCGAGCGGCCGTCGATGGTGATCTCGCCGTCGTCGGCGCGCACCAGCCCCACGATCATGTAGAAGGACGTGGTCTTGCCCGCGCCGTTCGGCCCGAGCAGCCCCACCACCTCGCCGTTGTCCACGGCCAGGGAAACGTCATGCACGACCCTGCGGCTGCCGTACGTCTTCTGCAGGTGGCGCGCCTCCAGCCGGCTGCGCGTCGTGGCCTCGGCAGGTGCGGCGGCCGTTTCGGTGTCGCCCATCAGCGCGGCTCTCCGCCGAACGTGGTGCTGGGCCGCAGGCGCACGCCCGAGGCCGGCGTGGCGGCCGCGGCGGCAGACGCCGCAGGCCGCGGCGCGAGCGTGGCGCGCACGCGGCCGCCCGGGTTGGCCGGCGTGCCGGCCACCGGCCCGCCGTCCACGTTGAAGACGTCGGTGGTGTTGTCGTAGGTGATCAGGCTGCCGCTGATCTCGTCGTTCACGGTCGCACCCCGCAGGCGCCGCATCTCGGCGCGGCCGATGAACTTCACGCGGTCGGCCTTGCCGTCGTACTCGATCGTCTGCGCCTCGCCCTCGATGTATTCGTCGAGGCCCTCGCGCTTCTGGCGGTAGTACGCCGGCTTGCCCGGCTCGGACGTCACGGTGCCGAACTGGTAGCCCTCTGGGTCCTGCTTGACTTCCACCTTGGCGCCGCGGATGAGGATGGTGCCCTTGGTCACCACCACCTTGCCGGTGAACACGCTGATCTGCCGCAGGTCGTCGTACTTGAGGGCGTCCGCCTCGACGTTCATCGGCTTGTTGCGGTCGGCCTTCTCGGCGGCGGCCGGCAACGCGGCCAGCGCCAAGGCGGCGCCGGCCAGGAGCAAGGCATAGGAATGTTTCATAGAGGCACGAATCTTGCTGGGGAGTATACCGACCGTGCCCCCCGGCAGGCGCGCTATTTGCTGCGGCGTGCCTCGGCGATCAGGAAATCGGTCACCTGCAGCGCGCGCTGCATGCTGCCGGCGGCGCTGCCGTCGGTCCACCAGCGGCCCGCCACGCCCAGCGTGGGCACGCCCTCGATGCGGTAGTCGTTGGCCAGCTGCGCCGCCTTGCGCGCCTTGGTGGCGATGGAGAACGAGTTGAACATCTCGGTGAACTTGGCCTTGTCCACGCCCTGCTTCTCGACCCACGGCGCGATCTGCTCGAAGCGCTCCAGCTTGATCTTCTCGCCGTGGATGGCCTGGAACACCTTGTTGTGCACGTCTTCCAGCTTGCCCATGGCCTCCAGCGTGTAGAACAGGCGCTGCTGCGGCTCGAACGATTCGTTGAACTGCACCGGCACGCGCTTGAGCACCACGTCCTGCGGCAGCTTCTTGGCCCAGGCCACCAGCTGCGGCTCGAAGGCGTTGCAGTGCGGGCAGGCGTACCAGAAGAACTCCACCACTTCCACCTTGCCCGGGGGCGTTTCGACGGGCGCGCGCTTGTCCAGCGTGCGGAAGTCCTTGCCGTCCGCGAAGGCACGCTGCGCGTGCGCGGGCAAGCCGGTGAAGCCCAGGGCGGCGGCCGTGCCGAGTGCGGCCGAGAATTGGCGACGATCCATTGCTTTCATTTCTCCTTAGGGCGCCTTGCGCGCCTCGGCGATGAGGAAATCGGTGACCTGCAGCGCCCGCGGCATGTTGCCGGCGAGCGTGCCGTCGGTGTACCAGCGCCCGGCGATGCCGAGCGTCGGCACCCCTTCGATGCCGTAGGCGTCGTGAAGTTGCGTGGCCTGGCGGGCTTTCAGCGACATGGCGGGCGAGGTGTAGAGCTCCACGAACTTCGCCTTGTCGATGCCTTGCTTCTCCACCCAGTCGACGATCTGCTCCCCGCGCTCGAGCTTGACCTTCTCCTTGTGGATGGCGTCGTAGATCTTCTGGTGCAGCTCCTCCTGCTTGCCCAGCGCCTGCAGCGTGTAGAACAAACGCTGCTGCGGATCGAACTCGTCCCGGAAGCCCACAGGGACGCGGCGCAGCACCGCGTCAGCGGGCAGGTTGCGGCTCCAGCGCACCAGCTGCGGCTCGAAAGCGTTGCAGTGCGGGCAGCTGTACCAGAAGAACTCCACCACCTCGATCTTGCCGGCGGGCGCCTCGACGGCGGCGCGCTTGGCGAGGCTGCGGTACTCGGTGCCGTCCTCCGGCTTCTTCTGCGCGAGCGCCAGAGCCGGCACGCCGGCGGCGAGGGCAAGTGCAGTGAATTCGCGGCGATGCATCAGGGTTACCTCAACGTTGGACGCGCACGAGGGCCGTCTCGACGCCGCCCGCCTCCAGCTTTTCCTTGGAGCGGTCGGCCTCGTCCTTGGTGTTGAAGGGCCCCACGCGCACGCGCCAGACCTGCCGGCCGGACTGCTCGCGCTCGGTCACCTTCGACTCGATGCCCATCAGGGACAGCTTGGCGCGCTGCGCCTCGGCATCTTCGGCCGTGCGGAAGGCGCCGGCCTGCACGAAATAGAGGAACGGGTCGCCGCCCGCGACGGCCGGCGGCACGGGCGAAGCCGCGGCGGCGCGCGCAGCGGCCAGGTCGCCCAGCGGGTCTGCGGATTTCTTCGCGGCGCTCGCGGCACCGGCGGGCTTGTCACCCTTGGCTTCCTTCGAGTCCTTTTCCGGCGGGGAGAGCGGCGGCGGCAGCGGCAGCACGCCGGCCGGGCCGCTGGCCGTGCCCGCGGGTGGCGTGGACGGCATGGGACGCGCGGGGTTCTTGCCGTACAGGGGCGCGTTGGGGTCCCAGTTCTGGTTCTTCTTGGACTCCGCGGCGTCCTGCTCGGCGGTGCGCGCGGTGCCCTTGTTCAGGAAAGGGACGGGGACTTTGGTGACGTAGACCGCCACCGCCAGTGCGGCGGCGAGGCCGAGGACCACGCCGATGATGATCCCGACCACGACGTTGCCGCCCTGGAGCTTACTGTGTGCCATGCCTGCCTACATCCTCTGCGGCGCGCCGACGCCCAGCACCGCCAAACCATTGTGCAACACCTGCGCGCAGGCGGCGACCAGCGCCAGCCGTGCCTTCTTCACCGTTTCGTCGTCCACCAGGATGCGCTCGCTGTCGTAGTAACTGTGGTACGCCGCGGCCAGCTCGCGCAGGTAGAAGGTGACGTCGTGCGGCGCGAAATCGGCCGCGGCCGCCGTCAGCATCTCCGGGTACTTGGCCAGCTGCAGCATCAGGTTCAACGCAGCCGGGCTGTCCAGCGCCGACAGGTCCGCCCCGGCCAGCGCGGCGCGGTCGCCGCCCCAGGCCTCCAGCACGGAGCAGATCCGCGCATGGGCGTACTGCACGTAGTAGACCGGGTTGTCGTTGTTCTTCGCCAGCGCCAGGTCCACGTCGAAGGTGTACTCGGTGTCCGCCTTGCGTGACAGCAGGAAGAAGCGAACCGCGTCCTTGCTGGTCCAGTCGATCAGGTCGCTCAGCGTGACGTAGCTGCCGGCGCGCTTGGAGATCTTCACCTCCTCGCCGTCCTTCATCACGCGCACCATCGTGTGCAGCACGTAATCCGGGTAACCCTGGGGAATGCCCACGCCGGCCGCCTGCAGGCCCGCGCGCACGCGGGCGATGGTGCCGTGGTGGTCCGTGCCCTGGATGTTCACGACCTTGGTGAAGCCGCGCTCCCACTTCGTGATGTGGTACGCCACGTCCGGCACGAAGTACGTGAACGTGCCGTCGGACTTGCGCATCACGCGGTCCTTGTCGTCGCCGTACTCGGTGGTGCGCAGCCACAGCGCGCCGTCCTGCTCGTAGGTCTTGCCGGCCTCGACCAGCCGCTTGACCGTGCCTTCGACGCGGCCGCTGGTGTACAGGCTCGACTCGAGGTAGTAGTTGTCGAACTTCACCTGGAAGGCCCGCAGGTCCAGGTCCTGCTCGTGGCGCAGGTAGGCCACGGCGAACTGGCGGATGGAGTCGATGTCCTCCACGTCGCCGCTGGCGGTGAACTCGCGGTCGTCGGACTTCACGGTCTTCTTCGCGAGGAAATCGTCGGCGATGTCCTGGATGTAGTCGCCGTTGTAGGCGTTCTCGGGCCAGAGCGCATCGCCCGGCTTGATGCCCTTGGCGCGCAGCTGCGTCGACAGGGCCAGCGTCTCGATCTGCACGCCCGCGTCGTTGTAATAGAACTCGCGGTAGACGTCCCAGCCCTGCGTGCCGTACAGGTTGCAGATGGCGTCACCGAGTGCCGCCTGCCGGCCGTGGCCCACGTGCAGCGGGCCGGTGGGGTTGGCGGAGACGAACTCCACCATCATGTGCTTGCCGTTGGCGGGCTGCACGCCGAACTGCGCGCCTTCGGCGAGCACTTCCTTCACCACCTGCTGCTTGGCCTGGGGCTTGAGCTTGATGTTGATGAAGCCCGGGCCCGCGATGTCCACCGCCTCCACCCACCGCTGGAAAGCGGGCGTGGCCAGCAGCTCGGTGCGCAGGCTTTCGGCCAGCGCGCGCGGGTTCTGCTTGAGCGGCTTGGCGAGCTGCATCGCCGCGGTGCAGGCGAAGTCGCCGTGCGCCGCCACCTTGGGGGACTCGAACGCCGCCTTCGAGGCGGAGCCGGGCAGCAGCTTGTCCAGCCCGGTGGCGAGCGCACCGAGCAGGTCCTGTTTCACTTGGAGCATTTGCGAATTTTACGTGCCGGGGTATGCTGCCTCCTCCCCTAGCTGAACAAGTCCGCTAAGGAGTAAGGAGTACAGCATGAAGAGGATTCTGGGCATCCTGGCCGTTGCCGCGTTCTGCGCCGGCCCCGTTTACGCCGCCAGCCACGCCGGCGCCGCCAAGCCGGCCGCCGAAAAGGCCGAGAACAAGCAGCAGTCCAAGATGGCCGTCTGCAACAAGGAAGCCGGCGACAAGAAGGGCGACGAGCGCAAGAAGTTCATGTCCGAGTGCCTGAAGAACAAGCAGGCGGCCCAGCAGGAAAAGATGAAGACCTGCAACGCCGACGCCAAGGACAAAAAGGGCGACGAGCGCAAGAAGTTCATGTCCGAGTGCCTGAAGAAGGCAGCCTGACGGCTCAGCTCCCGTAGCCGCGGGCGAGGAAAACCGCGGCCAGCGGCACGACAGGGATGATGTGCGCCTGGACCATCACCAGCTTGCGCACGCGCTTGACCTCGGCTTCGTCCGGCAGGCCGCCGCTCGCCCGCAAGGCGCGGCGCCACCGGATGAACGCGAGCGTCGGCGCGATCGAGATCAGCCCGACTGCCGCGAAAAGGCCGAACTTCGTCCAGAAGAGCGGGTTGCCCGCGTAGTACCCGGCGCCCTTGGCGCCGAGGAAGACGCGCGCGAGCCCCGTGACGAACACCGCGCCCGCCGAGATGCCGTAGATCATGTCGACGCGCGCCAGCCGCTCGACGATGGTGGCGTTCATCCATTCGCTGCGGCACAGCGCCGCCTCGCTCGTGAGGAACACGATCATGGTGAAGATGGCCAGGATGTGCGCGTAGGCCAGCAGGGCTTCCTGCGTCATGTCGGATGGGTCCTTTACGTCTTCCAGAAGTCCGGCTGCGCGTAGTTGTGCTTGAGGAAGTCGATCCACAGGCGCACGCGCAGCGGCAGGTGCTTGCGCTGCGGGAACACGGCGTAGATGCCGTTCGCGGGCGCGGCGTATTCTGCCAGCACCTCCACCAGCCGGCCGGCCGCGATGTCCTGCTGCACCTCCCACGTGCTGCGCCATGCGATGCCGATGCCGCGCAGGCACCAGTCGTGCAGCACCTGGCCGTCGGAGCAGTCGAGCGGGCCGGCGGGCTTGATGTGCAGGACTTCTTCCTTGCCCGGGACTTTGAAGGCCCATCCCCTGGTTTGCGATGCCTCACTGGATAGCGTGAGGCAGTCGTGCAGGCCCAGCTCGTTGGGGTGTTTCGGCGTGCCGCGTCGCTGCAGGTACGAAGGCGTGGCCACGCACAGGCGGCGGTTGTCCGCGAGGCGCACGCTCACGAGCGACGAGTCGGGGAAATCGCCGACGCGCACGGCGCAGTCGTAGCCTTCGCCCGCGAGGTCCACCACGCGGTCACTCAGGTTGAGCGACACCGTGACATCCGAATGCAGGTCGCGGAACTTCGGGACGAGCGGCGCGACATGGCGCCGGCCGAAGCCTGCGGGCGCGGTGACGCGCAAGTGGCCGCTCGCCTTGACGCCGCCCGCACTCACGCTCGCTTCCGCATTGGCGAGATCGGCCAGCAGGCGCTGGCAGTCTTCGAGGAAGGCGCTGCCTTCGTGCGTGAGCGTGATGCGGCGCGTGGTGCGCACCAGCAGCTTCACGCCGAGGCGCTCCTCCAGCGCGTCGAGGCGCCGGCCCATGATCGCGGGCGCCACGCCCTCGGCGTTGGCGGCCGCGGTCAGGCTGCCGCGGGTGGCGACGGAGACGAAGGATTCGAGCTGCTTGAGCTTGTCCACAGCGTGGCATTGTCATGCCGGACTCGATCCGGCATCCAGAGTGTGCCAGCCGCCATGGACCCCGGGTCAAGCCCTGCGTGGCAGCACGCCTCTCGCTGCGAGCGCTTCCAATTGGGCGTCCGTGTAGCCCACGCTGCGCAGCAACTCCCACGTGTGCTCACCCAGCTTCGGCGGATGCGCACGCAGGCCCGGGCGCTCGCCATCGAGCATCAGCGGCAGCAACGGCACCTTGGTTTCGCGGCCGTCCGGCAAGGTCATGGGCGCGAGCCCGCCGGTGCCATTGAGGTGCGGGTCGTCGAACAGGTCCTGCGGCCGCGTGATCGGCGCGAAGGGCAGCCCGTTCTTCTCGAAGATCTCCGCCAGTTCCGACGCACTGTGGTCGGCCAAGCGCGAACGCAATTGCGGCAGCAGCCACTCGCGCGCGCGGACGCGGTCGTTGTTCGTCCCGAGGCGCGAGTCCGCGCGCAGGTCGTCCAGCCCGAAGGCCTCGCAGAAGATCGCCCACTGCGTGTCGCTCACCACGGCCAGGAAGATCTGCTCGTTGTCCTTGACCGTGAACACGTCGTAGATCGCCCACGCGGAAATGCGCGCGGGCATCGGGTCGGCCGCCTTCCCAGTGACGGCGAACTGCATCATGTGCTGCGCGACGAGGAACACGTTGTTCTCGAAGAGCGCGCTCTGCACCTCCTGGCCGCGGCCCGTCTTCTCGCGCTGCGCGAGCGCCGCCATCGCGCCGATCGCGCCGAACATGCCGCCCATGATGTCGTTGACGCTGGTGCCCGCGCGCAGCGGGTCGCCGGGGCGGCCCGTCATGTACGCGAGGCCGCCCATCATCTGCACCACCTCGTCCAGCGCCGTGCGGTGGTCGTACGGGCCGGGCAGGAAGCCCTTGTGGCTGACGTAGATGAGCCGCTCGTTCAATTTCGAGAGCGCGGCGTAGTCCAGCCCCAGCTTCTTCATCGTGCCGGGCTTGAAGTTCTCGCTCACGATGTCCGCGGTGGCGATCAGCTTGAGCACCGCCTCGCGGCCTTCGGCCTGCTGCAGGTCCAGCGCCACGCTCTTCTTGTTGCGGTTGAAGAGCGGGTAGAAGCCCGCGCCGGAGCCGAGCAGCCGCCGCGTGTTGTCGCCGGCCACCGGCTCTACCTTGATCACTTCGGCGCCCAGGTCGGCCAGCACCATGCCACAGGTGGGCCCCATGACCATGTGGGTGAACTCGACGACGCGGATGCCCTCGTAGGGCAGTGGTTTACTGCTGGGTGCTGGCGGGTTTGGCATCCGCCGATTGTGTCCCGGACGCCTTGGCTGTGACATCGAACGAGCCGAAGACCTTCTGAACGGAGCGCGTCTCGGGCAGCACGTACACGTAGGCGCCCTTCTTGCCGACGGAAGGCTTGAGCACCGAGTTGTAGAACGCGATCGGCACGTTCACGCAGCCGTTGGAGATGCGGTTGTCGTCGATCTCGGGCGACGCCAGGCGTTCGAACCGGTTCTCGTCGCCCACCTTGATCACGCGGTGCATCGACACGGCGGCCTTGTAGTCGATCCACAGGATGTCGGCGCCGTGCGTGTTGCGGCCGTGCGAGGCGAGGAAGCGGCCGGCGGGCGTGGTCTTTTCTTCGTCCTTTAGCTGCGACAAGGGCTTGTCGCCGACGCCCGGCGCCGAGTCGTCGCCGACGGCCTTGCCCAGCAGCACGGGGGCGTCGCTCTTGAGCTTGCCCTTGGCATCGAACACGTACATGCGCGCGTGCTTCTTGTCGATGACGACGAAGTCGCGGTTGCGGTTGTTGCGCGTGTAGGAGACCCAGTTGGCGACGTGCACCACGTCGTCGGAGGCGTCCACCTTGCCGAAGTCGGCCAGTGGCCCGGGCGTGGTGTCGACCTTCTCGGCCTTGGCGGTGGCCTTGTCCTTGGCCGTCGCCTTGCCCTTTGTCTTCGCGGCCGCCGGGCCGGCCTTTGCCGCCGGGGACGCGGCTTTGGCCGTTTCAGCGGGCTTTGTGGCGGCGAAAGCCGGGATCAACGCGAAGGCGGCGCCCGCTACCACCGCCTTGCCGAGAACTGCTTTGAACATGCGTTGGATATTGCCGCGCAGCTTGCTGCCGAAGCGCTGACCGCGCACGACAGCGTATGTAGGCGCCGCTCCCGAGAGCGGCGCCGAATCCGCTCACTCGGCCTTGAAGCCCGACTGTTTGATCGGCTGCTCCCAGCGCTTGAGGTGAGCGACCTGCGTGGCTGCAAGCTCCGCCGCGTTCGCGTGGTTCGGCACGAGGCCGAAGCCGTAGATGCGGTCCTGCACCGCCGGGTCCTTCAGCGCGTCGCTCACCGCGCGGTCCATGCGGTTGACGATGTCCGTCGGCAGGCCGGGCGGGCCGTACAGGCCGAAGAAGGCATCGGCCGCCGTGTTGATGCCGATCTCCTTGAGCGTCGGGACGTCGGGCAGCGCCTTCGAACGCTGCTCGCCGGTAACGGCGAGGATGCGCACCTTGCCGGCCTTGTGGTGCTCGATGGTCTCGGAGGCCGTGTCCACCATCAGCGGCACCTGCCCGCCGATCAGGTCCTGCGCCGCGGGCGCGCCGCCGCGATACGCGACGTGCGTGAGCGGCACGCCGGCCGCCTGCGACAGCAGCTGGCCGGCGAAGTGCGGCACGGTGCCCGCGCCCGAGGTGGCGTAGTTGGCCTTTGCGGGGTTGGCTTTCATCCACGCGAGCACGGACTTGAGGTCGTTGCCCTGCGCACCCGGGCCCGCGGTGATCGCGAAGTCGAAGGTCACGATGCGCGACACCGGCGTGAAATCCTTCACCGGGTCGTACTCCAGCTTGTAGAGGTGCGGCGCGATCACCATCGCGCCGGAGGGCGAGAGCACGAAGTTCTGGCCGTCCGGCGGCATGCGCTTGAGTTCGCCGAGGACGAGGCGCCCGGCGGCACCCGGCTTGTTGTCCACGATGACGTTCTGGCCGAGCGACGCGCGCATCTTCTCGGCGAGCAGGCGCGCGATCACGTCGGCCGAGCCGCCGGGCGGGAAGCCCACCCAGATCTTGATCGTGCGGTCCTGCGCAAGGGCCGCGGGCGCGGCGAGCGAAGCCGCGGCCAGCGCGGCGAAGGTACGGCGTTTCATGCGGGTTGTCTCCTGTGTCCTCGAAAAGGTGCTTCTATTAGCATGCTAATCATGACAGTGATCGACGTCCACACCCACATGTTCACCGCGAAGTGGCTGCAGCTGCTCCAGGAAAAAAGCGGCATCTACAACGTCAAGACGCGGCCCGACGGCCAGCGCGAAGTCTTCCGCGGCGACACGCCCGTGGTGATCCCGCAGAAAGGCCACTTCGACTGGGACCTGCGCATCGCGCACATGGACGCCGCGAAGATCGACGTCTCGGTGGTTTCCCTCACCTGCCCGAACGTGTACTGGGGCGGCGAGGAGGTCAGCGTGATGGCCGCGCGCGAAGCCAACGACAACGTCGCCGACGCGCAATCGCGCTTCCCCGACCGCATCCGCTGGTTCGCGTCGCTGCCCTGGGAATACCCGCAGCGCGCCGTGGAAGAGCTGGAGCGTTCCTGCTCAAAGGGCGCGGTGGGCGTGATGGTGCTGGCCAACGTGGCGGGCAAGAGCCTCACCGACCCGATGTTCGCGCCCGTGTGGAAGGCCATCGACGACCGCAAGCTGCCGGTGCTGGTTCACCCCACGGACCCGCCGGGCGTGGACTTCATGGACATGACCAAGTTCGACCTGAGCTGGTCCGTGGGCTTCATGTTCGACACCACGCTCGCGATCACGCGGATGATCTTCGAAGGCTTCTTCGACACGTACCCGAACCTCAAGATCATCGCGTCGCATGGCGGCGGCACGCTGCCCTACCTTGTCGGCCGGTTCGAGAAGGGCGACGAGGTCGAACTGCCCCAGCGCCGCCAGATGAAGCGCAAGCCCACCGACTACCTGCGCCACATCTATTACGACAGCATCACGTACGACCTGCGGCCGCTGAAGTACCTGATCGAGATCGTGGGGCCCGAGCACGTGATGTTCGGCACCGACTGGCCGCACTGGGTGCACGACACCAAGGGCGCGTTCGCCAACACGGCCGCGTTGCCGGAGGCGCAGTGCAAAGCGATCCGGGGGTCGAACGCGCAGCGGGTTTTCGGGTTCTGAGCCCGATTACCCGCATCCAAGTCATCAATTCTTCGATTTCCAGGCACTTAATGGCAGCCTGAGTTCGGAATAAAGTGCCGCCATGGAGAAACCCAAGGCGGTTCTATTCGACGCGTACGGCACGCTCTTCGACGTGTACAGCGTCGGCCTGCTCGCGGAGCAGCTGTTCCCCGGCCACGGCGCGGCCCTGTCCGTGCTGTGGCGCGACAAGCAGATCGAGTACACGCGCCTGGTCACCACCAGCAACCACGGCGCGCACTACAAGCCGTTCTGGGAGCTGACGCGCGCGGGCCTGCGCTACGCGTGCCGGAAGCTGGGTGTGGAGCTCACCCCGGCGCACGAAGAGCGGCTGATGAACCAGTACCGCCACCTCTCGGCCTTCCCCGAGAACCGCGAGGTGCTGCAGGCGCTGAAGGACAAGCGTGTCGTCACCGGCATCCTCTCGAACGGCGACCCGGAGATGCTGGGCATCGCGGTGCGCAGCGCCGGGCTCGAGGAGCTCCTCGATCACGTGCTCTCGGTGGACACCGTGCGCAAGTACAAGACGCACCCGGACGCGTACCAGCTCGGCCCCGACGCCACCGGCCTTGCGCCGTCGCAGATCCTGTTCGTCAGCTGCAACGGCTGGGACGCGCTGGCCGCGACCTGGTTCGGCTACCGCACGCTGTGGGTCAACCGCTACCAGCTGCCGTTCGAGGAGCTGGGCACCGAACCCACACGCACCGGCAGTACGCTGCGCGACGTGCTTTCTTTCTTTTGATCCTCGAGGAAAAACAACATGAGCCAACGCACCGACATTCACGGCCTGAAGGTGGACAGCGCCCTGAAGGACTTCATCGACACGCAAGTGCTGCCAGGCACCGGCGTGGACAGCGCCGCATTCTGGAAGGGCTTCGACGCGATCGTCGCCGACCTGGCGCCAAAGAACGAGGCCCTGCTCGCGGAGCGTGACCGGCTGCAGGCGGCGCTGGACACGTGGCACAAGTCCACGCCCGGCCCGATCCGCGACATGGCTGCGTACCGCGGCTTCCTCGAGAACATCGGCTACCTCGCACCGCACCCGAAGGGCGCGAAGGCCACGACGACGAACGTCGATGCCGAGCTCGCGCTGCAAGCGGGCCCGCAACTCGTGGTGCCCATCCTGAACGCTCGCTACGCGCTCAACGCCGCGAACGCGCGCTGGGGCTCGCTCTATGACGCGCTGTATGGCACCGACGTCATCCCGGAGACCGATGGCGCGCAGAAGGGCCCGGGCTACAACGAAGTGCGCGGCCAGAAGGTCATCGACTACGCCCGCAACGTGCTGGACCAGTCCGTGCCGCTCGCGCAGGGCTCGCATCGCGATGCGACGGCGTACAAGGTCGAAGGCGGCCAGCTCGTGGTGGCATTGAAGGGCGGTGCATCCACCGGCCTGAAGGACGCCGCGAAATTCGTCGGCTACCAAGGCGACGCGGCGGCGCCCTCTTCAGTGCTGCTGAAGCACCACGGCCTGCACCTCGACATCCAGATCGACCGCAAGAGCGCCATCGGCGCGACCGACGCCGCGGGTGTGAGCGACGTGGTGGTGGAAGCCGCGCTCTCCACCATCCTCGACCTCGAAGACTCCATCGCCGCCGTGGACGCCGAGGACAAGCTGCTCGCGTACCGCAACTGGCTCGGCATCCTCAAGGGCGACCTGACCGAGGAGGTGAGCAAGGGTGGCCGCACCTTCACGCGCGGCCTGAACGCGGACCGCATCTACAAAGCGGCCGACGGCAAGGGCGAAGTGCGCCTGCATGGCCGCTCGCTGCTCTTCGTGCGCAACGTGGGCCACCTGATGACCAACCCCGCGATCCTGTGGGGCGGCGGGAAGGAAATCCCCGAGGGGATCATGGACGCGGTCATCACGACCGCGATCGCCGTGCACGACCTCAAAGGCCACGGCATCAACGGCATCCGCAACTCGCGCACCGGCTCGATCTACATCGTCAAGCCCAAGATGCACGGCCCCGCCGAAGCCGCTTTCGCTTCCGAGCTGTTCGGCCGCGTCGAGCAGCTGCTCGGCCTGCCGGAGAACACCGTCAAGCTGGGGATCATGGACGAGGAGCGCCGCACCAGCGTGAACCTGCAGGCGTGCATCGCCGCCGCGGCGCCGCGCGTGGCCTTCATCAACACCGGTTTCCTCGACCGCACGGGCGACGAGATGCACACGGCGATGCTTGCCGGCCCGATGTTCCGCAAGGGCGACATGAAGAGCAGCGCCTGGATCCAGGCGTACGAGAAGAACAACGTGCTCGTCGGCCTCAACTGCGGCCTGCGCGGCCGCGCGCAGATCGGCAAGGGCATGTGGGCCATGCCGGACCTGATGGCCGCGATGCTGGAGCAGAAGATCGCGCACCCGCGCGCCGGCGCCAACACCGCCTGGGTGCCCTCGCCCACGGCCGCGACGCTGCACGCGCTGCACTACCTGCAGGTGGACGTGTTCGCCGTGCAGCAGGAACTCGAGAAGACGGACGTGGAAACCGAGCGCGAGAACCTCCTCGCCGGCCTGCTGCAGATCCCGGTCGTGCCCGAGGCGAAGTGGACGCCGCAGGAGCGCCAGCAGGAGCTGGACAACAACTGCCAGGGCATCCTCGGCTACGTCGTGCGCTGGATCGACCAGGGCGTGGGCTGCTCCAAGGTGCCCGACATCCACAACGTGGGCCTGATGGAGGACCGTGCCACGCTGCGCATCAGCAGCCAGCACATCGCCAACTGGCTGCACCACGGCGTGGTGACCGCCGATCAAGTCGAGGAGACTTTCCGACGGATGGCGGCCGTGGTCGACAAGCAGAACGCGGGCGACCCGCTGTACAAGCCGATGGCCGGCAACTGGGACACGAGCTACGCGTACCGCGCGGCGCGCGACCTGGTGTTCAAGGGCAAGGAGCAGCCCTCGGGCTACACCGAGCCGCTGCTGCATGCGTGGCGTTTGAAGGTCAAGGCGGCGGGGCGCTAGCAACCGTTTGTCGGTAATCTTTGTGTCCGGATGCATCCGGCGCTGCCACTCGTCCGATTCCTCCTCCCTATGACACGAAGCGCTCCCTAGACTGCCCCAGTCTCCGGAGCGCTTCGCCATGCCCCTTCCAGCCGTCGTCCAGCCCTGCCTCGACCGCGCGGTCCAGCGCGCGAGTTCGCTCGTGTACCGGGCGGGCACGGAGGCTGCCGAGGCGCTGCAGAAGGACTCCGCCAACCGCGACGCGGTGCGCGATCTCCTTCGGCGCCTGCCGTCATGGCGCACGCGCTTCGCCGACGTGTTGCGCCGCACGATCGAGACGACCGAGCCCGAGCCCCAGGCGGCAGCGCCGCAGCCGGGCGCACTTTCGCTCTCCCTCGTCGACGACAACGAGGTCGTGCAGAACATCGAGGCCTCGCGCCTGGCGCAGCAGATGGCCGGCCGCGTCGAGAAGCAGCTCGCCGAGCTCAACGCGCTGATGTCCTCCGCGCTCGGCCTGCAGGCGATCCGCCCCGAGCGCAACCCGCTGCGCCCCGAGGTCCTCGCCAACGCCCTGCGCAAGCTGCTGGGCGAGGACGACCCGCACCCCGACTGGCCCGGCCTGTGGATGCGCGCGATGACGGACGTGTTCACCGAGGAGGTCGGCCAGCTCTACGCCGAATGCTCGGGCCTGCTGCTCAAGTCGGGCGTGCAGGCCGCGGGCTATCGCCTCGTCAACACGCCCTCCGGTGCGAAGACCGCCACCCCCAGCCGCCCCGCGCCCCTGCGCGAGGTGAGCCGGCCCGCCCCGCTGGACAGCCGCCCCGCCCCGCTCGGCGCCGGCGTTCCATCCGGGCCGGTCCCCGCGGGACTTGCCCAGGCGATCAACGCTTTCATGCAGTTCGCCGGCCAGGCGCTGCGCGGCCCGTTCGTGCGCGACTTCCTTGCGAACGACACGCCCCACCTGCGCCAGGCCCTGCCCTCGTCCTACTACGAGCGCCTGCAACAGGAGCTGGACTCGCTGCAGGACGGCGAGGACGAAGCCCCCTACGACCCGCACACCGATGCCGTGCTGGAAGCGATCGCGCCCGTCGAGCGGCCGCAGCGCGACATCGGCACGAACAGCCCCCTCACGCGCGGCGCGTGGGGCGACTACGGCGCGCCGCGCCAGCGCGCCATCGTGCGTGCGCAGCTCAAGAGCGAAGCGCGCGAGGTCGGCCAGGCCATGGGCGTGGACCTCGTGTGCCAGCTCGTGGACCAGGTCGCGCAGGACCCGCGCCTGCTCTCGCCCGTGCGCGAGGCCATGGTGGCGCTGGAGCCCGCGCTCGGCCGCCTCGCCGTCCGCTCGCCGCGCTTTGCCGGCGACGCCGAGAGCCCCGCACGCAAGCTGCTCGAGCAGGTGGCGCAGCGCAGCCTGCGCTACAACGACCAGTTCAGCCCCGACTTCGAGCGCTTCTACGAGGCGGTGCGCCAGCGCTTCAACGAGCTCAACGCGCAGGACGGGCTGCAGGACGCCGTGCCGTTCGAGGACGCGCTCAAGCTCCTTCAGGGCGAGTGGCATGAGCAGGACGCCGAGGAAGAGTCGCGCCGCCAGGAGCTGCTGAACGCGGTGCAGACCGCCGAGAAGCGCCAGGAGGAGGCCGACCGCATCGCGTGGGAGCTCGGCCAGCGCAGCGACCTCGAAGGCGTGCCCGGCGTTGTGCAGGACTTCCTCTACGAGCGCTGGGCGCTCGTGATGGCGCACGCGCGCGCGCACGCCAAGGGCGGCGAGCTGGACCCCGGCGGCTACGTGGCCGTCATCACCGACCTGCTGTGGAGCGTCAAGCGCGAGACCGCGCTGCGCGACCCCGCGAAGGCGTTCGAGCTGATCCCGCGCGTCGTCGGCAAGCTGCGCGCTGGCCTCACCGCCATCGGCCAGCCGCCCGGCGACGACGACATCTTCTTCAAGGCGCTGGAGCGGCTGCACCGGCCGGTGCTCAAGCTGCGCGCCAAGCACCGCCGGCAGGCCAGCGACACGGCCGCGAGCGTGCTCGATGCGCTGCCCGACGAGGACCTGAAGCCGGCCTCGGCGCAAGTGCCGAAGGTGGCCGACGACATCTGGCTCGCGCCCAACGAGCTGAAGGCCTGCGGCTTCGGCGACACCGAGCACGCGTACCACAAGCCCAAGCAGCCGGACCTGTCGGCGGCCGAGGCGGACAACCTGCTGGCCAGGCTCGAAGCCGGTTCATGGATCGACCTGTATTCGCGGCAGCACTGGCACCGGGCGCAGCTCGACTGGGTCAACGCGAAGGGCACGCTCTTCATGTTCGTCAGCCATGGCGGCCGGCCGCACTCCATGACGCGCCGCAGCCTGCAGCGCCTGCTGTGCAGCCGCATGGTCCGGCCCGTGGCCGCGCACCAGGTGGTGCAGCACGCCATCGACACCCTCGCCCAGCCGCGCCGACAGCCGCTCGCGGCCTGAAGCGGGGGCCGCGAGCGGCCCCGGCAGAGTCCCCACACGCACATAACGCGCACATACGGCGCAACCCGGCATTACGGATTTTCCCTGTGCAGGCGGCGCCCGCCTCCGATAAAGTCGCGGCGATGGACACCCGGCGCATCGAGGACGAACTGCGCGAGAGCGAGCTGCGCCTGCTCACGATGATCGAATCGGAGGCCGCGGCGCGGCGCAGCGCACTGCGGCTGCGCGCGGTCGTGCAGGCGCAGCGCGAGCTGGCCGCCAGCGACGCGGGCGAGGCGCAGCTCACCAGCCGCATCGCCGAGATGGCGCGGCGCCTGCTCGACGCCGACGGTGCAGCCTATGAAGCGCTGGAGAACGGCCGGCTGCGCATCCGCTGCGTGACGGGCATCAGCCAGGCCCACGTGGGCACGGAGTTCCCGCTCGACGGCAGCCTGTCGGGCCTCGCTGTGCAGGAGCAGACGAGCCTGCGCAGCGACGACGTCGAAACCGACGCGCGCAGCCACCGCCACGGCGTGCGGCTGGAGTGGCGCTCGCTCGTGGCCGCGCCGCTGCACATCGGCCGCGACACGGTCGGCGTGATCGCCGTGGTTTCGCGCGAGGCGGCCTATTTCACGCAGGACGACCAGTACGCGCTGGAGCTGCTGGCCGAATCGCTGGGCACCGTGCTGCAGCACCGGCGCGATGCCGAGCAGCGCGAAGCGTCGGACCGCGCGCACCGCGCCGAGCTGGAAGAGCGCGTGCGCGAGCGCACCGAACAGCTGCAGGCCGCCAATGCGGAGCTGGAGGCTTTCTCGTACTCCATCGCGCACGACCTGCGTTCGCCGCTCACGTCGATCGACGGTTTCAGCCGCGTGCTCGCGGAGCGTTACGCGGACCAGCTCGACGAGGAAGGGCGGCACTACCTGCAGCGCATCCAGGCCGGCGTGCGGCAGATGAGCGAGCTGACCGATGCGATGCTGTCGCTGGCGCATCTCTCCGGCGTGAGCCTGAAGGACGAGCCGGTGGACCTGGCAGGGCTCGCGTACGGCGTCTTCGCGCAGCTGCGCGAGCGCGAGCCGGAGCGCGCAGCGACGGCTACTCTGGAGGCGCCCTCGCGCCTGTGGGCGCGCGGCGACCCGCGCCTGCTGCAGCAGGTGGTGGCCAACCTCGTGGGCAACGCGTGGAAATTCTCCGCGCGCTCACCTCGCACCGAGGTCCGCCTTGGCAGCTTTGCCGGCACGGGCGGCGAGACGGTCTACTACGTGGCCGACAGCGGCGTGGGCTTCGACATGGCGCATGCCTCGCGCCTGTTCGGCGCGTTCCAGCGGCTGCACAGCCCGTCGGAGTTCGACGGCACCGGCATCGGCCTTGCGCTCGTGCAGAAGATCGTCAACCGTCACGGCGGGCGCATCTGGGCCGAGTCGGCGCCCGGGGAAGGCGCCACCTTCTACTTCACGCTCGCGAGCTGACGTTCGATGCGGCGCGAGAGCTCGCTGCGCCGATCCAGCAGGAACTGCGTGAGCCGCTCCCGGTAGTCCGGCACGGCCGCTTCGCGCACCGCGGGGCGCTGCGCGAGCGCGGCACGCCACGCGCGCACGCGCGGCAGGCCGCCGAAGAGCGAGGGCTCGCCCAGCGCTTCGAACACGTCGAAGTAGCGGAACACGGGGCCGAACACCGCGTCGACGATGCTGAAGCGCTCGCCGGCGAAGAACGGGCCTTCGACCACCGCCTCGAGCTGTTCGAACTTCGTGCGCAGCTCGTCCCTGCGGGCTTCGAGTGCGGCCGCATCCGGCGCGGTGTAGAACGCCCAGATCGTGTTCAGCACCGCGGAGCCGAACTCCATCCACGCGCGGTGCTGCGCACGCTGCAGCGGGTCGGCCGGGTGCAGCCGCGGCTCGTGCGTCTCGTCGAGGTACTCGCAGATGACGGCCGATTCGAAGACGGGCGTGTCGTCCGCGAGCAGCACCGGCGTCTTGCCGAGCGGCGAGATCGCGCGGAACCAGTCCGGCTTGTTCGCGAGGTCGACCCAGCGGCGCCCGAACGGCACACCCTTTTCGAGCAGCACGATCGCGGCGCGCTGCACGTACGGGCACAGGTGGTGGCTGACGAGCGTGAGCTGCATGGCCACGCCTTACGCCTTCACCAGGCCTTCGGCCTTCAGCACGTCCTTCACCGCGGGCCGCTGCGCAATGCGCTGCAGGTAGGCCTGCAGGCTCGGGTACGGCTTGAGCGACAGGGCCAGCATCGGCGCCCAGCTGACGATGGTGAAGCAGTACGCGTCCGCGACGGTGAAGCGCTCGCCCGTGAGGAAGGGCTGGTTCGCGAGGCGCGCGTCGAGTTCGGCGAATCGCGCGAACAGCTTCTCCTTCACCGCGGCACGCGTGGAGTCGGCGGTCTCCTTGTGCCAGAGCCAGGGGCTGAACACCTTGTGCAGCTCGCTCGACACGAAGGTGAGCCACTGCGCGACCTCGAAGCGCTCGCGCGTGCCGGCGGCGGGGATGAGGCCGCTCGCGGGTGCGAGGTCGGCCACGTACTGCAGCAGCGCGGCCACTTCGGTGTGGCGGCTGCCGTCGTCCAGCTCCAGCAGCGGCACGTAGCCGCGCGGGTTGATGGCCTTGTAGTCGCTGCCGTCCTCGAGCTTCCAGGTGGCGAGGTCCACCTTGCGCAGGTCCGCGGGCAGGCCCGCTTCGCGCAGCGCGATGTGGACGGCTTGGGAGCAGGCGGCGGGCGAGAAATAGAGTTTCATGGGGGTCTCCGGTTGAACGAGGGGAGACGCGAATGTAGGATTGCATGGCCGCAATGAAAATGCGCCGATATGAAATCCACGATTGCACAGACGCAATACGCCCTGACCGCCGCCGACCTGGAGCTGCTGCTCGCCCTGGTGCGCGGGCGCACGCTCGCGCAGGCCGCCGCGCGCGTGCAGGCCGATGCGTCGACCGTCTTCCGCTCGCTGCAGCGCATCGAGAAGGCCTTGGGGCAGCGGCTCTTCGAGCGCTCGCGTTCGGGCTACCTGCCCACCGACGCGATGCTGGAGCTTGCAGGCCATGCGGAGCGCATCGAGGCGGAGCTGGAGTCCGCGCGCGCGACGGCGCTGCGTCCCGGTGAAGAGGTGTCGGGCCGCGTGCGCGTCACCACGGTGGACGCCGTGCTGCGCGGCCTGCTGCTGCCCTGCCTCCCCGCGCTCGCGCGCAAGCACCCGCAGCTGCAACTCGAACTGCGCGCGAGCAACGAGCTGCTGAGCCTGACCAAACGCGATGCCGACCTGGCCTTGCGCGCTTTGGTGCCCACGAGCAAACCGCCACAGCACCTCATCGGCCGACGGCTCGGCACGATGCACTTCGTGGTGTGCGCGAGCAAGGCGATGCCCGCCGCGCAGCGCCGCAAGCCCCTGGACACGCAGGACTGGGTCGCCCCCGACGAAGCGCTGCCCGAGCACCCCACGGTGCGCTGGCGGCGGCGCAACTTCCCCAGGCTCGCGCCGAGGCACCTGATGGAGACCATCGTCGGCGTGCTCGACGCGGTGAGGGCGGGCCTGGGCGTCGGCATGGTGCCGCAGTTCCTGCTGGAGACCGAGCCTTCGCTGGTCGCCCTGACCGAGCCGAGCGACGAGTGCCATTCGAGCCTGTGGCTGCTCGCGCACCCCGAGTCGCGCCACCTGCGGCGCATCTCGGCCGTGTACCAGCACCTCGCCGACGCCATCGAGCTGCCGGATTAGACTGTGCGCATGCAGCCGCAAGCCGTCGACGCAAGCCTGTGCCCCTTGTGCGGGGAGCCGAACCGCTGCGCGATGGAAGTAGAAAAGGAAACCGGCGTGAAGCAGCCGCCGTGCTGGTGCACGCAGGCGGACTTCACAGCGGACCTGCTCGCGAGAGTGCCGGTTGAAAAGCAGCGCCTCGCGTGCATCTGCGCCGCCTGCGCGGCCAAGGACTAGTTCGGCCGGCCTTCGAGCTTGGCCTTGAGGAAGCCCACCGAACCATAGCGCGTCACGCGGCTGTAGTACCGCTGCGTGAGCCGCTCCACCATCGCCGAATACTCGTCGACCAGCGCCGGCAGGATGGTGAAGTTGTCGTAGTTCACCACCACCGCGACGCGCTTCTCGCTCGACGTCACCACCGGCTCCAGCAACTGCCGCACGCCGTTCTCGATGGCCTCGATGTCGCGCAGGTTGTCCACCGACAGCCCCTCGAAGTCGATGAAGAGCAGGCTGCCCGCGTGCAGCTGCAGGCGCTGTGAAAGAGGCTTGTCCAGCAGCCGGTCGCGCAACTTGAGCGGGTCTTCCCCAAACACCGACTTGTCCATCGTGCGCAGGTTCGGGCTGATGACCGGCTCGAACTCCATCTGCGCGAGGATGTGCCGCTCCAGGTCGATGCCCGGCGCGATCTCGACCAGTTCGAGCCCGCCCTTCGCGCCGAGCTGGAACACGCAGCGCTCCGTCACGTACAGCACGCGCTGGCCGCGGCGCGCCGCCTCTCGGCCGCTGAAGGTGCGGTGCTCCACCTGCCGCACGAACTTCTTCATCGTGCCTTCGCTTTCGACGACGAGCCGGCCGTCCTCCACCTTCACCGCAAGGTCGCCGGCTGTGAAGGTGCCGACGAAGCACACCGTCTTGGCGTTCTGGCTGATGTTGATGAAGCCGCCCGCGCCCGCGAGCCGCGGGCCGAACTTGCTGACGTTGAGGTTGCCCTCTGCATCGGCCTGCGCGAGGCCCAGCACGGCGAGGTCGAGGCCGCCGCCGTCGTAGAAGTCGAACTGGTTGGGCTGGTCGATGATGGCCTGCGCATTCACGGCGGCACCGAACGACAGGCCGCTGGCCGGGATGCCGCCGATCACGCCCGGTTCGGCCGTAAGCGTGACGAGGTCGATGACGCGCTCCTCCGCAGCCACCGCTGCAACGCCTTCGGGCATGCCGATGCCGAGGTTCACCACGCTGTTGGCCTTGAGCTCCAGCGCCGCGCGGCGCGCGATGATCTTGCGCTCCGTCATCGGCATCGCCGCGAGCGAATCGAGCGGCACGCGGATTTCGCCGGAGTAGGCCGGGTTGTACGCCTCGGCAAACGTCTGCCAGTGGTGCGCGGGGTCGGTCGCCACCACCACGGCATCGACCAGCACGCCCGGCACCTTCACCTGCCGCGGGTGCAGCGACCCACGCTCGGCGACGCGCTCCACCTGCGCGATCACCACGCCGCCCGAATTGCGCGCGGCCATCGCGATCGCCAGCGCTTCGAGCGTCAGCGCCTCGCGCTCCATCGTGAGGTTGCCGTCCGCGTCGGCCGTGGTCGCGCGGATGATGCCCACCGAGATCGGGAAGGCCTTGTAGAACAGGTACTCCTCGCCGTCGATCTCCATGCGCCGCACGATGTCCTGCGTGGTGCGCGCGTTGATCTTGCCGCCGCCATGCCGCGGGTCCACGAAGGTGTCCAGCCCCACGCGCGTGAGCGTGCCGGGCTTGCCCGCCGCGATGTCGCGGAACAGGTGCGCGAGCACGCCCTGCGGCAGGTTGTACGCCTCGATCTCGTTGGCCACGGCCAGCTTCTGCAGCGCGGGCACGAGCCCCCAGTGCCCGCCGATCACGCGCTTGACGATGCCGGGGTGGCCGAAGTGGTTCAGCCCCCGCTGCTTGCCGTCCCCCTGCCCCGCCGCATACACCAGCGTCAGGTCGCGCGGCGAGCCGGTGCCCGTCTCCGCCTGCGTCGCCAGGAAGCGCTGCTCCAGCGCCACCGCGACCGCCTCCGCGAAGCCGATGCCCACGAATCCGCCCGTCGCCACGGTGTCGCCGTCGTGGATGAGCCGCACGGCCTCCGCCGCGGTGACGACCTTGTTGCGCTTGCCGCCCAGGGTGGCGTGCTCGTTCAGGTTGGTGTGCATGGTCTCCTCCTGGCGCGAATGATGGCCCGATGCGGCCCCCGGCGCTTCGGAGAAAACCCATAATCAGCCTCATGTGCCAGTTGCTCGGGATGAACTGCAACACGCCCACGGACGTGACATTCAGCTTTTCCGGCTTCGCGCAGCGCGGGGGCCGCACCGACCACCACGCCGACGGCTGGGGCATCGCGTTTTTCGAGGGCCTCGGCCTGCGGCACTTCGTGGATCACCAGGCCGCCTGCGAGTCGCCGATCGCGGAGCTGATCCGCCGCTACCCGATCAAGAGCCGCAACGTCATCGCCCACATCCGCAAGGCCACGCAGGGGGTGGTTGCCCTGGAGAACTGCCACCCGTTCGTGCGCGAGCTGTGGGGCCGCTACTGGGTGTTCGCGCACAACGGCGACTTGAAGGAGTTCCACCCGCGCATCCACGCGAGCTTCAAGCCCGTGGGCAGCACGGACAGCGAGCGCGCGTTCTGCTGGATCATGCAGGAGCTGGCCAAGTCGCATGCCGGCGTGCCCGACGTGAACGAGCTCACGCTCACGCTGCGCGAGCTCACGCCGCAAATCGCGAAGCACGGGCCGTTCAACTTCCTGCTGTCCAACGGCGAAGCGCTGTGGGCACATTGCTCCACCAACCTGTACTACGTGGAGCGCAAGCACCCGTTCGCGCATGCGCAGCTGAAGGACGAGGACCTGTCGGTGGACTTCGCCCGCAACACCACGCCGAGCGACAAGGTGGCGGTGGTGGTGACGGCGCCGCTGACCGTCAACGAGGCGTGGGTGCAGCTTTCGGCCGGCGACCTGGTGGTCTTTGCCGACGGCGAGAAACTGTCAGGCTGACAGTTCGCGCTCCAGCGCGTCGATGAACATCTTCGGCACGTCGAAGCCGGCCTGCTGCGTGATTTCCTGGAAGCAGGTCGGGCTGGTGACGTTCACCTCGGTCAGGTAGTCGCCGATCACGTCGAGCCCCACGAGCAGCAGCCCGCGCTTGGCCAGCACCGGCCCGAGTGCACGAGCGATCTCCCAGTCGCGCGGCGAAAGCGGTTGCGCCACGCCCTTGCCGCCCGCCGCGAGGTTGCCGCGGATCTCGCTGCCCTGCGGGATGCGCGCCAGCGAGAAAGGTACCGGCTCGCCGCCGATCACCAGCACGCGCTTGTCGCCCTGCGCGATCTCCGGCACGAACTTCTGCACCATCAGCGTCACCGCGCCGCCCTGGTTGAGCGTCTCGATGATCGAGCCCAGGTTCAGCCCGTCGGGCCCGACGCGGAAGATGCCCATGCCGCCCATGCCGTCCAACGGCTTGAGGATGATCTCCTTGTGCTCGGCGTGGAAGCGCTTGACCTCCTCGGGGTCGCGCGTGACGAGCGTGGGGCTCACCCACTGCGCGAACTCCATGATCGCGAGCTTCTCCGGGTGGTCGCGCAGCGCCGCCGGCTTGTTGAACACGCGCGCGCCTTCGCGCTCGGCCTGCTCCAGCAGGTGTGTGGCGTAGAAGTACTCGCTGTCGAAGGGCGGGTCCTTGCGCATGATCACCGCGCCGAAATCCTTCAGCGCACGCACCGGCGTTGCCGTCTCGCGGAACCAGTCCTCGAGGTCGCCGGTGAGCTCGATCTCGCGCACCACGGCGTGCACGAGGCCGCCGGACTTCCACGTGATGTGCCGCGGCTCGCACGCCACGATGCGGTGCCCGCGGCGCTGCGCCTCGCGCATCATCGAGAAGGTGGTGTCCTTGTAGGTCTTGAAGGCTTCGAGGGGGTCGGCGACGAAGAGGATGTCCATGGCGTGCGGGGGCGGGGGGCGCCTACTTTCGCACAAAGCGCATCTCCCCGCCGGACGGCGGCCCAAAAGTGCGCCGATTTGACTTAAGTCGTGTCCCTGCCGGCCGTTCCTGCCTAACTTGCAAGCTCGTCCTCACGCCGGAGACCCGCATGCGCACGCCCTCTGTCCTCCGCCGCCGCACCCTGCTGGCGGCCGCCGCTTTCGTTCCCGTTGCCGGGTGGGCCGCACCCGCGAAGATCCCCGCCTGGAAGCTCGCCCAGACCACCACGCTGAGCGGCCCGCTGGGCGACCTCGGCCAGGCGCTGGTGCAGGGCGCCAAGGTGTACTTCGACGAAGTCAACGCCAAGGGCGGCATCCACGGCAAGCCGATCCAGCTGAGCACGCTGGACGATGCCTACGACGTGAAGCAGGCGCTCGAGAACGTGGACACGCTGTTCGACGAGAACGACGTGCTGGCCCTCTTCAACTGCTTCGGCACGCCGCTCGTGACGGCCATGATGCCGAAGGTGGCCGATACCGGCATCCCCTTCTTCGCACCGTACACCGGCGCGCTGGCGGCACGCCCGAAGATGCGCAACGTGTTCAACATCCGCGCGAGCTACCCGGAGGAGGCCGAGCGGCTGGTGCAGCACCTGTCCACGCTCGACATCAAGCGCATCGCCATCGCCTACCAGAACAACGCCTTCGGCAAGGAAGTGTTCAACGGCACGGTGCAGGCGGCGCAGAAGCACAAGCTGCCCGCGCCGGTGAGCGCGACGGTGGAAAACGACGGTTCGGATGCGGGCAAGGCGGCCGCGAAACTCGCGGACTCGAACCCGCAGGCCGTGATCGTCGGGCTCGCCGGCAAGCCGACGGTCGACTTCGTCAAGGCGATCCGCGCGAAGCAGCGCGGCCTGGCGCTCTATGCGTTGTCGGTGATGGGCGCCGCCGCGACGCTCAAGGCGATCGGCGACGACGCCGCGCGCATGAACATCTCGCAGGTCGTGCCGCTGCCGTCGTCGCCGACCGCCATCGTCGCGCGCGAGTTCCGCGCGGCGTGGTCGGCGTCGGGCACGAAGCTCGAACCGTCGCACGTGGCGCTGGAGGGCTACATCAATGCACGGGTGTTCGTCGAGGCGCTGCGCCGGTCAGGCCCGAAGACCACGCGGGCCACGCTGATCGACGCGCTGTGGAACCTGAAGCAGTACGACCTGGGCGGCTTCGAGATCGGCTTCACGGAGCCTGGGCAGAACGCGTCGAAGTTCGTGGAGCTGACGATGGTCGGCCCCGGTGGAAAACTCGTGCGCTAGATCTCGATCTTCGAGCCCAGCTCCACCACGGAGTTGTTCGGCAGGTTCAGGAAGTCCGCCGCCGCGCTCGCGTTGTGGTGCATCTGCGCGAACAGCTTCTCGCGCCACGCGGCCATGCCGCCGCCGATGCTGGGCACCACCACGTCGCGCGAGAGGAAGTAGCTGGTGGTCATCGGCTCGAGGTCGCAGCCGTGGCCGCGCAGGTGCTCCAGCGCACGCGGCACGTCGGGGTCGTTCTTGAAGCCGTAGTGGATGACGATCTGCCAGCAGTCGTGCCCCAGCGGCGTGATCACGGCGCGCTTGTCCATGCCGATCCACGGCACCTCGTGGTTGCGCACCGTCACGAACAGGTTGTGGTCGTGCAGCACCTTGTTGTGCTTGAGGTTGTGCAGCATCGCGTTGGGCACGGTGCCGGGCTCCGCGGTGAGGAACACCGCCGTGCCTTCCACGCGCGTGGGCGGGTTGACGAACACGGCCTCGAGGAAGCTCTGCAGGTCGATGGCGTCCGTCTTGAGCTTTTCGTTGAGGATGCTGCGGCCGCTCTTCCAGGTCGTCATGAGCGTGAACACCATGCCGCCGATCATCAGCGGGAACCAGCCGCCGTCGATCAGCTTGAGCAGGTTCGAGGCGAAGAACGTGAAGTCCACGACGAAGAACCAGCCGGTGGCCGCGATGCACAGTGCCAGCGGGTACTTCCAGCCGTAGCGGATGACGAAGAAGGTGAGGATCGTCGTGATCAGCATGTCCAGTGTCACGGCGATGCCGTAAGCGGCGGCGAGGCTGCTCGACGTGCGGAAGAGCACCACGGCCAGGACGATGGCGACGAACAGGCCCCAGTTGACGGCCGGGATGTAGATCTGCCCGGTGTCGCGCACGCTCGTGTGCTGGATGTTCAGCCGCGGCAGGTAGCCCAGCTGGATGACCTGCTTGGTCACGCTGAACGCGCCCGTGATCAGCGCCTGCGACGCGATCACCGTGGCCATGGTCGCCAGCACCACCAGCGGCAGCTGGGCCCAGTCGGGCGCCATCAGGTAGAACGGGTTCTTCACCGCCTCCGGGTTCGACAGCAGCAGCGCGCCCTGGCCGAAGTAGTTGAGCGTGAGCGCCGGCATGACGATGGAGAACCAGGCCAGCCGGATCGGCTTCTTGCCGAAGTGCCCCAGGTCCGCGTACAGCGCTTCGGCGCCGGTCACGCACAGCACCACCGCGCCGAGGATGATGAAGGTGGTGCCCGGGTGGTGCCACATGAAGAGCAGCGCGTGGTGCGGGCTCAGCGCCCCGAGGATCTCGGGGTGCCTGACGATGTGCGAGATGCCCAGCAGTGCGAGCACCGCGAACCAGATCAGCGTGACCGGGCCGAAGAAGCGCCCGATGCCGCCCGTGCCGCGCTTTTGCACCGCGAACAGGCCGAGCAGCACCACCAGCGTGATGGGGATCACCCAGTCCTTGAAGTGCGGCGAGACGACCTCCAGGCCCTCCACGGCCGACAGCACCGAGATGGCGGGCGTGATGACCCCGTCGCCATAGAAGAGCGAGGTGCCGAAGATGCCGACCAGCAGGAGCCGCGCGCGCAGCTGCGGCTTCTCCTTCACCGCCTGCGAGGCCAGGGCCAGCATGGCCACCAGGCCGCCCTCGCCGTTGTTGTCGGCGCGCAGCACGAGCACGACGTACTTGATCGAGACGATGACGGTGAGCGTCCAGAAGAAGATGGACAGGATGCCGTAGACGTTGGCCGGCGTGAACGGCACGTGGCCGTGCCCGAACACTTCCTTGACGGCATAAAGGACGCTGGTGCCGATGTCGCCGTAGACGACGCCGATGGCACCGAGCGTCAGCGCGGCGAGCGAGGATTTCGAGTTCTGCACGTGCCCGGTTCGGGTCTTCTGGGGACCGCTATTGTGCCCCTTCGGCTATTCGTAGACCTCTTGCTCCGGGTCGGTCGCCTCGAGTTCGTAACTTGCAGCCAACATGGCCAGCCGGCCGATCACGCCGTACATGTAGAACCGGTTCGGTGCACTGGCCCCCGGCTTGTGGCCAGGCTGAGGTAAGTGCGTACTCTCCGCAAAAGCCAAGGGCACATAGGACGCACCCGGTGCGTTGAGGTTCTCGTCGTCGCCGCGCTCGGCATGGATGCGGTAGAAGCCGCCGACCACGTAGCGGTCCATCATGTACACCACCGGCTCGGCCACGGCCTCGTTGATGCGCTCCGCGGTGAGCACGCCCTCCTGGATGATCACTTCGCCCACTGGCTTGTCCTTGGTGCGGCGGCCGATCTCCTCGAGGTCCTTCACGTCGCGCACGGTCATGATGCCCATGCCGTAGCTGCCGTTGTCGGCCTTGACGATCGCGAACGGCTTCTCGTTGATGCCGTATTCCTTGTACTTCTTGCGGATCTTGGTCAGCAGCGCGTCGACGTTGGTCTGCAGGCAGTCCAGCCCCTGCGGCTCGTTGAAGTCGACCTGCCCGCAGCGGTTGAACATCGGGTTGATGAGCCACGGGTCGATGCCCAGCATCTTGCCGAAGCGCTTGCCCACCTCTTCGTAGCTCTGGAAGTGCCGGCTCTTGCGGCGCACGCTCCAGCCCGCGTGCAGGGGCGGCAGCAGGTACTGCTCATGCAGGTCTTCCAGGATGCCGGGGGCGCCGGCCGCCAGGTCGTTGTTCAGCAGGATCGTGCAGGGGTCGAAGTCCTTCAGGCCCAGGCGGCGCTTGGTGCGCACCACCGGCTCGATGACCACGCTTTCGCCGGTGGGCAGCGTGAACTCCGTGGGCTTCTTGATCTCCGGCGCGATGGAGCCGATGCGTACGTTCAGCCCCGCCATCTGGAAGATGCGCTTGAGCTGCAGCACGTTGGCCAGGTAGAAGGTGCTGCGCGTCTGGTTCTCGGGGATGACCAGCAGGTTCTTGGCCTCGGGGCAGATCTTCTCGATGGCCGCCATGGCCGCCTGCACGGCCAGGGGCAGCATCTCCTGCGTGAGGTTGTTCCAGCCGCCGGGGTACAGGTTGGTGTCGACGGGCGCCAGCTTGAAGCCGGCGTTGCGCAGGTCGACCGAACAGTAGAAGGGCGGCGTGTGCTCCATCCATTCCAGCCGGAACCACCGCTCGATGGCCGGCATGGACTCGAGGATGCGCTGCTCGAGCTCGTTGATGGGGCCCGTCAGGGCGGTGATGAGGTGGGGGACCATGCTCCGGGGATTTTGGGGCTTGCCGGCCGGTTACAAGGCTCAGCCGCGCAACTCTCCCTGGCCGAGCACGACGTACTTGAGCGAAGTGAGCCCTTCGATGCCGACCGGCCCGCGCGCATGGAACTTGTCCGTGCTGATGCCGATCTCGGCGCCCAGGCCGTATTCGAACCCGTCCGCGAAGCGCGTGCTGGTGTTGACCATCACGCTGGCGGAATCCACCTCGCGCAGGAAGCGCTGCGCGTTCACGTGGTCGCGCGTGAGGATGGCGTCGGTGTGGTGCGAGGAGTAGTGGTTGATGTGGGCGATGGCTTCGTCCACGCCGGCCACCACCTTGATGCTGATGATCGGCGCGAGGTATTCCTCGTACCAGTCCTGTTCGGTGGCGTCCTTCGGGTCGAACTGCGAAAGGATTGCCTTCGCCTCGGCGTCGCAGCGCATCTCCACGCCTTTGGCCGCGAAGATGGCGCCGATCTTCGGCAGGAACTCCCTGGCCACGCCGCGCGCGACCAGCAGGCCTTCGCTCGCGTTGCAGGGGCTGTACTTCTGCGTCTTGGCGTTGTCGGCCACGCGCACGGCCATGTCGATGTCCACGGGGTCGTCGACGTAGGTGTGGCAGTTGCCGTCGAGGTGCTTGATCACCGGTACCTTCGCCTCGCGGCTGATGCGCTCGATCAGGCCCTTGCCGCCGCGCGGGATGATCACGTCCACGAACTGCGGCATCGCGATCAGCTGGCCCACCGCTTCGCGGTCGGTGGTCTGCACCAGCTGCGCCGCTTCGGCGGGCAGGCCGTTGTCGGTGAGCGCCTGCTGCACGAGGCGCGCCAGCGCGCGGTTGGAGTCGATGGCTTCGGAGCCGCCGCGCAGGATGCACGCGTTGCCGCTCTTGATCGACAGCGATGCGGCCTCGACGGTCACGTTCGGCCGGCTCTCGTAGATCATGCCGAACACGCCCAGCGGCACGCGCATCTGGCCAACGCGGATGCCCGAGGGCTGCTGCTTCATGCCGATGATCTCGCCGATGATGTCCGGCATGGCGGCGAGCTGCTCGCAGCCCTGCGCAAGCACCTCCACGATCCTGGGGGTCAGCTTCAGGCGATCCACCATCGGCGCGGCCAGGCCGGCGGCGACGGCGCGCTCGATGTCGTTGGCGTTGTCCTTGGCCAGGGCTTCGACGTTCTCGCGAAGCAGCCGCGCGAGCGACTTGAGGACTGCGTTCTTCTCGGCCGCGGTGGCTTTGGCCATGCGCGCGGAGGCCTGCCGGGCCTGCACGCCCAGCGTTTGCATGTACTCCGAAATGTTCAGCGCGTTCACGCGCCTATTTTCGCACGCGCGGGTTGGCCCTGCTGGGCCGTGCACTCCCGGCACAGGTCCATGGCCAGCCGGTGCAGCGCCTGCCAGCCGTCATTGGGCCACCCCGGCGCCTTCAGCCCCTTCACGATGCCGTCGACGGTGTGCGCCGCGTTCAGCAGGTTGTCCAGTGCGGTGGCGCCCAGGCGCGGCAGCGCGCGCTCGTAGAGCTTTTCCTTGACGCCCCAGACGCGCTGCTCGCGCAGCGCGACCGGCAGCGGGCGGCCTTCGGCCATCGCGTCCTTGACGCGCTTGAGCGCGCGGATGTCTTCGGACAGGGTGTAGTGCACCAGCACTTCCGCCTCGCCTTCGGCCTGCAGGCCGTCCAGCATGCGCTGCACGCGCGCAGGCTGGCCGGCCAGCACGGCTTCGGACAGCTTGAAGACGTCATAGCGCGCGACGTTGAGCACGGCGCTTTCGACCTGCTCGAACGAGAGTTCGCCTTGCGGGTAGAGCAGCGCGAGCTTCTGGATCTCCTGGTGGGCGGCCAGCAGGTTGCCTTCCACGCGGTCCGCGAAGAACTGCAGCGTGCGGTGGCCTTCGTCGCCCGAGGTGACCTTCTGGCCCTGCTGCGCGAGGCGCTGGGCGATCCACTGAGGCAGCGCGGCGCGTTCGACCGGCATCAGCTCGATCGTGACGCCGTTGCCGTCGAGCGCGCCGAACCAGGCGCCGGTCTTCGTCTGGCGGTCCAGCTTGGGCAGTAACACGATCGTGAGCGTGGAGTCGTTGCCCGCCGCGTTTTCCGCCAGCTGCTGCAGGGCAACGCTGCCTTCCTTGCCCGGCTTGCCGGAGGGGATGCGGACTTCGACGATCTGCTTGTCGGCGAAGAGCGAGAGCGAGCCGCCGGCCGCCAGCACTTCGCTCCAGTCGAAGTTGGCGCCGGTGACGGTGTGGACGGTGCGCTCCGTGTAGCCTTGGGCGCGGGCCGCTGCGCGGATGGCATCCGCCGCTTCCTGCACCAGCAGCGGTTCGTCGCCGTGGAGGGTGTAGAGCGAGCGCAGGCCCTTCGAGAGGTGCGTGGCGAGTTGCTGCGCGGGCAGTTGCATGCCCGCAAGTTTAGGGGTTCAGTCGACCACCGCCGCCAGCGGCACTTCCTTCGTGTTGCCTTCGCGCCTCAGCGTCGCCGCTTTCTCCATTGCCACCTTGCGGAAGATGTCCACCGCCCGGTCGATCATCTCGCGGGTGATCGTCAGGGGCGGCGCGAAGCGGATCACCGTCTCGTGCGTCTCCTTGGACAGCACGCCGTTCGCGGCCAGCGCTTCCACGAGCTCGCGCGCGGTGGCGTAACGCGGGTCGATGTCCACGCCCACCCAGAGGCCGCGGCCGCGCACATCGCGGATGAGGGGCCGTGCTTCCACCTGCACGTCGCGCAGGCGCTCGATGAGATGCTCACCCAGTTCGGCGCTGCGCTCCACCAGCTTCTCTTCTTCCAGCACCTTCAGGCCTTCCAGCGCCACAGCCGCCGCCAGCGCATTGCCGCCGAACGTCGAGCCATGGCTGTTCGGCGTGAACACGTCCATCACCTTCGCGTCGGCGCACACGGCGCTCACGGGCAGCACGCCGGCGCCCAGCGCCTTGCCGAGGATCAGCACGTCCGGGCGGATGCCCTCATGCTCGAACGCGAACCACTTGCCCGTGCGGCCCAGCCCCGCCTGCACTTCGTCGTCGACCAGCAGGATGTCGTTGGCCGTGCACCACTCGCGCAGTTCCTTGAAGAAGCCCGCGGGCGGCACGAGCACGCCGGCCTCGCCCTGGATCGGCTCGAGCAGCACGGCGCACGTGTTCGCGGTCGTGGCGGCGCGAATGCTGTCCATGTCGCCGTAGTCGAAGTGCCGGAAGCCAGTGGCCAGCGGCCCGAAGCCGTCGCGGTACGAGTCCTCGCTGGAGAAACTGACGATGGTGCTGGTGCGGCCATGGAAGTTGCCGCGCGCCACGAGGATCTCCTGCTTGCCGTCGAAGACGCCCTTCACACGGTTACCCCAACGCCGCGCGAGCTTGATCGCCGTCTCCACGGCCTCGGCGCCGGTATTCATGGGCAGCGCGCGCTCGAAGCCGGTGACCTGCGAGAGCTTTTCGAGGAAGGGGCCGAGCGTGGTGCCGAAGTAGGCGCGCGACGTGACGGCCACCTTCGCCAGCTGGCGGTGCGCCGCGGCGACGATGCGCGGGTGCAGGTGGCCGTGGCTCACTGCCGAATACGCACTCATCATGTCGATGTACTCGCGGCCGTCGACGTCCCAGACGAGGCAGTCCTTCGCGTGGTCCACGACGACGTGCACCGGCGCATAGTTGCGCGCACCGTATTTCGCTTCGCGTTCGATGTATTCGTTCATAGCCTGAGCTTAGGTGGGGCCCCGCTGCGGCAAGCGTGAATCCACGCGTGCGGCACTGCCGCAATGGCATGTTTCGGGGTATCTCACTTCCGAATCGGAAGCGGTGTCGGCGCTCAGCCCGGCCTGGGGACAGGAAAACCCGCGAATTCCTTGATCGTGGCGAGCTCGATGTTCGTCACGATCTTCTCGATGCCCAGCGTGTTGTCGTCCAGCCAGGCATTGATGAGCTGGTGGTAGCGATCGAGCGTGGGGCAGGCCACGCGCACGAGGTAGTCGTAGCGGCCGCTGATGATCCAGCAGCCGACCACCTCCTTGGCGGAGGCCATGCGCCGCTCGAAGCGCTGCACGTTGGCCTGGCGCTGGTCCTTCAGCGCCACTTCGGCGAAGACGGAGATCGGCTCGCCCGCGGCCTGCCGGCTCACGAGCGCGCGATACCCCTCGATGGCTCCCTCGCGTTCGAGCTTGCGCAGGCGATTGAGCGTCGCGCGCGCGGAGAGGTGGATGGCTTCGGACAGCGCCTGCACCGTGGCGCGGCCGTCACGCTGCAGCAGTTCGAGCAGCGTGAGGTCGGCGCGGTCCAGCTCCACGATCAGATGACTTTGATCGCTGCCAGGCGGCGCATCAGCTGCTGCACCAGGTCGGTCTGCATCTCGCGATACAGGAGGTTCTCTTCCGCTTCCTTCGACAGCACCGCCGATTCGCTGAAGCTGATGTCGCGCTGCTGCAGCAGCTCGGTGGGCGGCACCAGCTCCTTGCCGCCGGGCGTGCGCAAGCGGAAGCGCAGCCGCGTGCGCAACTGGAACTCGCGCACCTGCCCGCTGGCGTTCAGGCCGACGACCACTTTCTCGCGGCGTTCGTCGAGCACGTCGAGCACCACCTGCGCGGTGGTGGCCTGCGCGTCCGGCAACACCGTGACCTGGCCCGTGGAGCCGATCGTGCGCTTCAGCTCGTTGCCGATCGGCGAGGCGCTGGTGACGTACAGCGTGTTGAATACGAACGTGGGCGGCTGGCGCAGCTGGAAGCCGCAGCCGGAGAGGGCCGCCGCGCTTGCCAGCATGAAGAAGCGTCGCCTCATCAAATCACGACGTTCACGAGCCGGCCGGGCACCACGATCACCTTCTTCGGCGTCGCGCCACCACCATGCTTGGCGAACGGCTCGCTCGCCACGGCGATCTTCTCGATCTCACCCTTGTCCGCGCCCGCCGGCACGAAGATCGAACCGCGGTGCTTGCCGTTGACCTGCAGCACCAGCTCGATCTCGTCCTGCTTCAGCGCGTCCTCGTCCACGCGCGGCCAGGGCGCGTCGAGCAGGTCGCCGTGCGCGGCCGCGTAGCCCAGCGCCTGCCACTGCGCATGCGCGACGTGCGGCGTCACCGGGTACAGCACGCGCAGCAGGATCCCGAAGCCCTCGCGCAGCGCCATGTCGGCACCGGCGTCGCCATGCGCCTTGAAGTCTTCCAGCGCATTGAGCATCTTCATCGCGCCGGAGACCACGGTGTTGTATTGCATGCGCTGGTAGTCGTAGTCCACCTGGCGCAGCACGGTGTGGATCTCGCGGCGCAGTGCCTGCGCCTGCTTGCCGAACGCAGTGGCACCCACCGGCGCGGACTGCGACAGCTTGTGCCCGAACGCCCACACGCGGCGCAGGAACCGGTACGAGCCCTCGAGCGCCGCGTCGTTCCACTCCAGCGTGGCTTCCGGCGGCGCCGTGAACATCGTGTACAGGCGCGCGGTGTCCGCGCCGTACTTCTCGATCAGGTCCTGCGGGTCCACGCCGTTGTTCTTGGACTTGGACATCGTGGTCCAGCCTTCGTACGTCACGGGCTGGCCGTCGGCCTTCGACTTCGCCGAGATCACCTTCGCATGCTCGTCGCGCTCGATGTCCAGCTCGTGCGCCCAGTAGTAGTGCTTGCCGGTGTCGACGCGGTAGAACGCTTCGTTGAGCACCATGCCTTGAGTGAGCAACTTGGTGAAGGGCTCGTCGATCTTCACCAGGCCCATGTCGCGCATCACCTTGGTCCAGAAGCGCGCGTACAGCAGGTGCAGGATGGCGTGCTCGATGCCGCCGATGTACTGGTCCATCGGCATCCAGTACTGCGTGCCCTCGGCCACCATCTTCTGGTCGTTGGTGCGGTCGCAATAGCGCATGAAGTACCAAGACGAATCCACGAAGGTGTCCATCGTGTCCGTCTCGCGCCGCGCCGGCTTGCCGCAAATGGGGCAACTGCACTGGAGGAAGTCCTCGCGCTTGTTCAGCGGGTTGCCGCTGCCGTCGGGCACGCAGTCCTGCGGCAGCACGACGGGCAGGTCCTTCTCCGGCACCGGCACGGCGCCGTGCTCGTCGCAGTGGATGATCGGGATCGGCGTGCCCCAGTAGCGCTGGCGGCTGATGCCCCAGTCGCGCAGGCGCCAGGTGACCTTCTTCTCGCCGAGGCCCTTCTCCGCGAGCTTGTGCGCGACCGCCTCCACGGCTTCCTTGTAGCCGAACCCGCTGAAGATGTCGGAGTTGATGGTGACGCCGCGCTCCTTGTCGGCGTACCAGTCGTGCCATTCCTTGTAGTCGTAGCGCTCGCCCTCGACGTGGATCACCTGCATGATCGGCAGGCGGTACTTCATCGCAAACTCGAAGTCGCGCTCGTCGTGGCCCGGCACGCCCATCACGGCGCCGTCGCCGTAGGTCATGAGCACGTAGTTGCCCACCCACACGGGCACCTCTTCATTCGTGAACGGGTGGATCACGGTCAGGCCGGTGTCCATGCCTTCCTTCTCGCGCAGCGCGAGTTCGGCCTCGGTGGTGCCGCCCTTCTTGCAGTCCTCGATGAACTGCGCCAGGCCGGGGTTGGTCTTCGCGGCCTGCTGCGCGATCGGGTGCTCGGGCGCCACGGCCGCGAAGGTCACGCCCATGATCGTGTCCGCGCGCGTGGTGAACACGTACATGCGGCCGCCGCCGATGAGCTCGCCGCTGTCGTCCTTGATCGTGTGCGGGAACGCGAAGCGCACGCCCTCGCTGCGGCCGATCCAGTTCTCCTGCATCAGCTTCACGCGCTCGGGCCAGCCGGGCAGCTTGTGCTGCACGTGGTCCAGAAGCTCCTGCGCGTAGTCGGTGATCTTCAGGTAGTAGCCGGGAATCTCGCGCTTCTCGACGACGGCGCCGGTGCGCCAGCCCTTGCCGTCGATGACCTGCTCGTTGGCCAGCACGGTCATGTCCACCGGGTCCCAGTTGACGATCTGGGTCTTGCGGTAGGCGATGCCCTTTTCCAGCATCTTCAGGAACAGCCACTGGTTCCACTTGTAGTAGCTCGGGTCGCACGTCGCCACCTCGCGAGACCAGTCGATGGCCAGCCCCATCGCCTGCATCTGCTTCTTCATGTAGGCGATGTTTTCGTACGTCCACTTGGCGGGCGGCACCTTGTTCTTCAACGCCGCGTTCTCCGCCGGCAGGCCGAAGGCGTCCCAGCCCATGGGCATGAGCACGTTGTAGCCGTTCATGCGCAGGTACCGCGTCAACATGTCGTTGATGGTGTAGTTGCGCACGTGCCCCATGTGCAGCTTGCCCGAGGGGTAGGGCAGCATCGAGCAGGCGTAGAACTTCTTCTTGCGCGGGTCCTCCACGACCCGGTAGGCGTCGCGCGCCGTCCAGTCGGCCTGCGCGGCCTGCTCGACCTCGAGGTGGTTGTACTTGTCTTGCATGATGGGGAAATTGTAGGGGGCGGGCCCCTTCTTCCCCGGGGGTCGGCTATTTGGCGGGTTCGGCGACGAAACCGATGCGGTTCAGCCCGGCTTTCTGGGCGATCCCCATCACTTCCACGATGCGCCCGTAGGAGACGGCGGTGTCCCCGCGCAGCTGCACCTCGGTGTCCGGGTTCTCCTTGGCCGCCGCCGCCAGCCCCTTGGCGAGCTGCTGGGCGTCCACCGGCTTGTCATTGAGGAAGATCACGCCGGCCTTGTCCACGCCCACGGACACGAACTTCGGCACCTCGCCGGACTTCGCGCCCTCGGCCTTGGGCAGTTCCAGCCGCAGGGAGCTGGCCAACAGGGGCGCGGTGATGATGAAGATGACCACCAGCACCAGCATCACGTCCACCAGCGGCGTGACGTTGATGTCGCTCATGGGCTGCGGGCCCTGGGTCCTTTCCAGCCGCCCGAACGCCATGGCCTAGACCCCCTCGCCCACGGAATGGGTCAAAAGCTCGCGCAGGTCCCGCGCGAAGCCTTCCAGGTCCGCCTCGATCCGGCCGATCACGCGGCCGTAAATGTTGTAACCCAGTACCGCGGGGATGGCGACCGCCAGGCCGGCGGCCGTCATGATCAGCGCCTCGCCGACCGGGCCGGAGACCTTGTCGATGCTGATCTGGCCCGCGCTCGCGATGCCGGTGAGCGCGTGGTAGATGCCCCAGACCGTGCCCAGCAGCCCGACGAAGGGCGCGGTGGACCCCACGGTGGCCAGCAGCACCTGCCCGAACTGCAGCTTGTCCAGCACCTTGTGCAGCGCGTCGCGCAGCACGCGCGTGAGCTGCTGCGACTTGTCCGCGGCGGCCGCGAGCGAGCCGGGCATCTGCTGCTGCGTCGCCTCGATCAGCGGCAGCACGAGCTTCTCGCGGTCGAAGGCGCCCACCTTCTGCTGCGCGTCGGCCAGGTCCGCCGACTGCCAGAACGCCGCCGTGCTGCGCGCCACGTCGCCGCTGGCGCGCTTGAGCAGCCAGCCTTTCCACAGCAGCACGACCCAGCTGGCGACCGACATGGCCAGCAGCAGCAACGCCACGATCTGCGTGACCGCATCCCCTTGCTGGAACAAGGACGCCAGCGTCATTTCAAGCCGAGGACATCGAACATGTCGAACAGGCCGTTCTTCTTGTCGGCCAGGAAGCGCACCGCGCGCAGGCTGCCCTGCGCATAGGTGGCGCGGCTGGCGGCCTTGTGCGTGATCTCGATGCGCTCGCCGGTGCCGGCGAACAGCACCGTGTGGTCGCCCACGACGTCCCCGCCGCGGATGGCCGAGAAGCCGATGGACATGGCGTCGCGCTCGCCCGTGTCGCCGTGGCGGCCGAACACGCCGTGCTTCTTGAGGTCGCGGCCGAGCGCTTGCGCGATCACCTCGCCCATCTTGAGGGCCGTGCCCGAGGGCGCATCCACCTTGTGGCGGTGGTGCGCCTCGATGATCTCGATGTCGTAGCCGGTGGAAAGGGCCTTGGCCGCCATCTCCAGCAGCTTCATCGTGACGTTGACGCCCACGCTCATGTTGGGCGCCATGACGATGGCGATGTCGCGCGCGGCGTCGGCGATCTGCGCCTTCTGCGCCTCCGTGAATCCGGTGGTGCCGATCACCATCTTCACGCCCCGCTCGCGGCAGGCGGCCACGTGCTTCATCGTGCCCTCGGGGCGCGTGAAGTCGATCAGCACCTGCGCGTTCGCGAGCGCCGCTTTCACGTCCGCGGACACCGGCACGCCGCTGGCGGTGCCGAGGAAGGCGGCGGCGTCGTTGCCGATGGCGGGGCTGGACGGCTGGTCCATCGCGCCGGCCAGCACGCAGTCGTCCGCGTGCGTGAGCGCCTCGATGAGCATGTGGCCCATGCGGCCGGACGCACCGGCCACGGCCACCCTGGAACGGTTGGTTTGCGCCATGGCGCTGTCCTTAGCGAGCCGGCGGCTCGAGCGGCGGGTAGTTCGCGGGGGCGGGCACCGCGGCCGGCGGCGTGGCCGCGGCGGCGGGCTTGTCGGTTTCGTAGCGCTTGAGCTGCTCGGGCGTGGCCTCCAGCGGCGGCACCTTGCCGGCCTTGCGCTTGTCGAGCGCGGCGACGAATTCGGCCTCGCTGGGCATGGTGTCGCCCTCGAAGCGATCGAGCGCGTCGCCCTTGAAGAACACGGTGAGCTTGCGCTGCTGCGGCTCCACGCCCTGGCGCTTGAGCGTGAACACGTAGTCCCAGCGGTCGGCGTGGAACAGGCTGGTGACCAGCGGCGTGCCGAGCACCTCGCGCACCTGCTGGCGGCTGATGCCGGGCTTGAGCGCCTCCACCTGCTCGCGCGAGACGAAGTTGCCCTGCACGACCTCCACCTTGTACGGCGTGATCATGCCGGCGATGCGGTTGCTGGCGCTGTCGAGGCTGCCGCAGCCGGCCACGAACGCGCAGGCGGTGGCGGCGAGGAGGAACACGGGGCGGACAGGCATGGGAAACGTCGGCGATATGATTCGGGGGCATTGTAGCGGCACCCCCCAATGGCCAACATCGACGAACTCAAGAGCACCGGCCTGAAGGCCACGCTGCCGCGCCTGAAGATCCTGGACGTCTTCCACAAGGGCGCGCAGCGCCACATGACGGCGGAGGACGTGTTCCGCGTGCTGCTGGAAGAGCGGTCCGACATCGGGCTGGCCACCGTGTACCGCGTGCTCACGCAGTTCGAGCAGGCGGGCATCCTCTCGCGCAGCCACTTCGACAACGGCAAGGCCGTCTACGAGCTCAACGAGGGCACCCACCACGACCACCTCGTGTGCCTGGACTGCGGGCGCGTCGAGGAGTTCTACGATCCCGAGATCGAGCGGCTGCAGAACGACGTGGCGAAGCTCAAGGGGTTCGAGATCGCCGACCATGCGCTTTCCTTGTATGCGCACTGCACCAAGGAAAATTGCCCGCACCGGCCGAAACGTTAGCCGCCTTTCTCCATCGCGCGGCGGTGCCGCTCAACGAACTCCTGGTAGGTATCCACACCCCGCAGCTGCAGGATGGTGTTGCGCACCGCGGCTTCCACCAGCACGGCGATGTTGCGGCCGGCCACGACGGGGATCACGGCCTTGCGCACGGGCACGCCCAGCACGTCCTGCGTGAGCGGCTCGTAGGGCAGGCGCTCGTACTCGCGCTCCATCGTCTCGCGCCGCACGAGGTGAACGATCAGGCGCAGCCGCATCTTCCGCCGCACGGCCGTCTCGCCGAAGATGGCGCGGATGTCCAGCAGGCCGATGCCGCGCACCTCCAGCAGGTTCTGCAGCAGCTCGGGGCAGCGGCCCTCGATGGTGGTCTGGTTGACGCGGTACAAGTCCACCGCGTCGTCGGCCACGAGGCCGTTGCCGCGGGTGATCAGCTCCAGGCCCAGCTCGCTCTTGCCGAGGCCCGATTCGCCCGTGATGAGCACGCCCAGCCCCAGGATGTCCATGAAGACGCCGTGCATCGACGTGCGCTCGGCAAAGTGCTTGGACAGGTAGGCGCGCAGCACGTCGATGACGAACGCCGACGGCTCGTGCGTCGCGAACATCGGGATCTGCGCCCGCTCGCACATCGACAGCAGCGCATCGGGCGCGGCCTGCCCGTCGGTGAGCACCAGCACCGGCGGCTCGAGCGTGACGATGCGCGCGATGCGGCGGGCGCAGTCCTCCTGCGTGGCATTTGTGAGGTAGGCCACCTCGCGCTCGCCGAGGATCTGCACCCGGTACGGGTGGATGTAGTTGAGGTAGCCGACAAGGTCCGCGCCGGAACGCGCCGCACGCACGGCCACTTCGTCGAAGCGGCGCTCGGACGCGCCCAGGCCCGCGACCCACTCCCACTTGAGCGTGGCGCGGTGGTCTTCGAACAGGACGTCGGCGCTGACGACGGTGGGTTTCAAGCGCTTCTACAGCTCAGGAAGGTTGCGACGATTGCCAGTTGGCAATGAGCCCGTGCAGCTCCGCCGCCGACGCCGCGCCGCGCACCTTCTCGCGCAGCGGCGCGTCCGACAGCAGCTCGGCGATCTCGGACAGGATCTCCAGGTGCTTCTGCGTCGCCGCCTCGGGCACCAGCAGGAAGATCAGCAGGTTGACCGGCTGCTCGTCGGGCGCGTCGAAACCAATGGGGCTGGCCAGCTGGAAGAGCGCCGCCATCGGCGCCTTCAGGCCCTTGATGCGCCCGTGCGGGATGGCCACGCCATGGCCGAGCCCGGTCGAGCCGAGGCGCTCGCGCGCGAACAGGCTGTCCGTGATGAGCGCGCGCGAGAGGCCATGCAGGTTCTCGAACAAGAGCCCCGCTTCCTCGAAAGCGCGCTTCTTGCTGGTGGCGTCGACGCCCACCAGGACCTGGGCGGGCGGAAGGATGGACGCGAGGCGGTTCATGGCTTGCAAAAGGCAATTATGCGACACAGACGAAACAAGGCGCCCGGAGGGCGCCTTGTGCCTGGGTCGCGCTTCGCGCGGGGTTCACATCACGCGCTTGGCGGCCTCGTGGTGATGGTCCTGCATGCGGGTCTTGTGCTTGCCGACCTGCCGGTCGAGCTTGTCGACCAGCTCGTCGACGGCGGCGTAGAGGTCTTCATGCGAGCTCTCGGCGAACAGGTCGTCGCCCTTCACGTGGATCTTGCATTCGGCGCGTTGCCTTCGTTCCTTCTCCTTCTGCTTCACGACGGTCAGCAGGACCTTGATGTCCACAACCTGGTCAAAGTGGCGGGTGATTCGATCGAGCTTGGTGGTCACGTAATTGCGCAAGGCCGGTGTTACTTCGAGGTGGTGACCGCTGATCGTCAAGTTCATGAGTAGCCTCCTTAGTGCTCTCGGTCGGGGGAAGGCCGCCCAGTGAAGGTAGGGCGGCTTGGGGGGAGAACTTGCATCGCTTGCGATTCACTATGCCGACGCCGCCTGGAAAACGCAATTGATTTCCGTCAATCGCACTGCAGCAATGTGCAACGTTTGCCCAATGGGATTTCCGGAGCGAGAATGCAGAAGGCCGTCGCATGCGACGGCCTTCGTTCTGCAGCCTCTGCTGTATGGGCGCTCAGCGCGCTTGCCATGCAGCCGCGTAGTTCACGGGTGTCCAGCCGCCGAAGCGCGGGTGGGCTTTCGCACCCGGGCGCTCGACGTTGGCATGCTCGATACGGTCCGCGCGCGGCTTGTCGCGGGGCGTGTCGTGGTAGCGGTTGGTCGTCTTGGGCTCTTTGTTCATGATGCTCTTTCAATAGGGGCTCAGCTGCCGCTGTCGCCGTTGCTGTTCTTCTGGGGCTCCTGCGCGGCGGGCTTTTCGCCGTGCCGGCTGATGAACGGCCACGCATGGCTGCGTGTGCGCCGCGCATCCAGCGGGGCTCCCTTGCCTTCCGCCTGTGCGGGCCGCCAGGCCGTTCGGCTGGCGTTCGGATCGGACGCGAGCTGGATCATCAGGAAACTCCTTGGGACGAGCTCAATTTAGGGGCCCCTCCTCGACTGTTGTGTCGGACGGCTCGGCTCGGGCTTGTAGGAAATGTCCTGCCTCAGCCTTGAGATTGGCGGCGAGCTCTTCCGTAGACGACATTCGCGCCGTAACATGGCTGAGCCATGAGCCTTGGAACGATCATCCATGCCGGCCTGACCCGCCCCACGCGCACGATCGTCGCGCTGGTGCTGATGGGCGGGGGCGCGCGCACTGCGTACCAGGTGGGCGTGCTGCAGGCGATGGCGTCCATGCTCAAGCTGCAGACCAACCGCAAGCAGGACTTCCCGTTCCAGGTGATGGTGGGCACGTCGGCCGGCGCGCTCAATGCGGCCTTCCTCGCGAGCACCGCGAGCACCGGGCTCGATGCATTCGAGAAGCTCTCGGGCTTCTGGGCCAAGCTGCATTGCGAGGACGTGTACCGCCTCGAAGTGTCCCCATGGGTGCAGTTCAGCCGGCTCGTCGCCGCCGTCAAGCTGTGGGGCAACGCGCGCAAGCACGGCGCGATCCTGGACAACATGCCGCTCGTGGACACGCTGCATCGCACGATCTCGCTGGCGGGCATCGAGGCCGCGTTCGAGAGCAAGGCCATCGAAGCGATCGCGGTCACGGCGTCGAGCTACACGAGCGGCGTGCACTGGACCTTCTGCCACACCGCGCGCGACGAGAAGCAGAAGGCCTGGAACCGGCCCGGTCGGCGCGCGGAATTCCAGCCGCTGACCATCGAGCACCTGATGGCGTCCAGCGCCATCCCCTTCCTCTTCCCGTCGACACCGCTGTGGGTCGACGGCCACCGCGAATTCTTCGGCGACGGCTCGATGCGGCAGGTCTCGCCGCTCTCGCCGGCCGTGCACCTGGGCGCGCACAAGGTGCTCGTCGTCGGCGTGGGCCAGCCGCAGCGCTCCGGCATGCTGGGCAGCGGGCAGCCGGGCGAGCCCACGATGGGCGGTATCGCAGGCCATGCAATGGCGAGCGTGTTCCACGACACACTCCAGGCCGACGTGGAGCAGACGCAGCGCCTCGCGCGCACGCTCAAGGAGCTGCCGCGCGAGATCGCTGCGGTGCTGCCCTACCGCCCGATCGAAGTGCTGGCGATGCAGCCGACGCAATCGCTCGACGCGGTGGCGCAGGCCCACGTGCGCGAGTTGCCCAAGACCGTGCGCCGCGCGCTCGGCGGGCTGGGCGCGATGCGCAACGGCGGCGGCGCGCTGGCGAGCTACCTGCTCTTCGAGCCCGGCTTCGTGCAGGAGCTCGTCAAGCTGGGCGAGCAGGATGCGTACGCCCGCAAGGAAGAACTGCTCGCTTTCTTTGGTTAGGGACCGCATGCACGACACCGCCATCGACAACGGCAAGGCCTTCTTCGACACCTACCTCGTCCCGGGCACGCGCCCGCGGCTTCTCGACATCGGCGCGCTCGACGTCAACGGCTCGCTGCGCGCGGTGTGCCCCAAGGGCGTGGAATACATCGGCGTGGACTTCGCGCAGGGCCCCGGCGTGGACGTCGTGCTCACCGACCCGTACGCCCTGCCCTTTCCCGACAAGCATGCCGACGTGATCGTCACCTCGTCGTGCTTCGAGCACTCCGAGATGTTCTGGGTGCTCTTCATCGAGCTGCTGCGCGTGCTCAAGCCGCACGGCCTGCTGTACCTGAACGCGCCTTCCAACGGCGCGTTCCACCGCTACCCGGTCGATTGCTGGCGCTTCTACCCCGACAGCGGCCGCGCCCTCGTGACGTGGGCGAAGCGCTGCGGCCTGAAACCGGCGCTCCTCGAGTCGTACATCAGCGGCCAGAGCCCGCACAACCCCTGGGGCTGGAACGACTTCGTCGCGGTGTTCGTGAAGGACGAGGCGCACGCCGGCATCTACCCGCGCCGCATCCTGCAGGCCAAGCAGGACGTCTTCAACGGCGTGCTCTACGGGCTGGACGGGTTCGTGAAGTTCTTCAACCAGTCGGAAGACATGCGCAAGCTCCGAGCCTCGGGCGCGCATCCGCAGGCACAGCTGCCTGTGGAGTGAGTGATAATCGCCGCACCCCCACTACCGGAGCCATCTCCTTGGAAACCTACCCTAGTCGGTAGCTTTCGACGCCCGTGACCCGCGGTGCGTTGGAAGCCACCATTCCCGCACCCCCGATAGAAGAAGTCACGGAGCAGGAGCATGCTCAACATCTTTACGCTCGCCAACGGCCGGCTCTTCCAGGAAGAGATCGAGTCGCTCGAGGAGCTGTCGAAGTTCCAGCCGATCTGGGTGGACCTGGAGTCCCCCAGCGTCGAGGAAAAGCGCTGGATCAAGCAGTACTACGGCCTGTCCATCCCCGAGGATGCGATGGACGAGGACATCGAGGAGTCCGCCCGCTTCTACGAAGAGGACAACGGCGACCTCCACATCCGCAGCGACTTCCTGGTCGCCGGCGACGACGAGCCGCGCACCGTGCGCGTGGCCTTCATCCTGAACCTGCAGAACCGCGAGGCCAAGAGCCACAACGTGCTGTTCTCGATCCACGACGAGGACGTGCCCGTGTTCCGCCTGCTGCGGCTGCGCGCGCGGCGCGCCCCCGGCCTCATCGAGGACGCGAAGGAGGTGCTGCTCAAGCTCTTCGACGCCGACGCCGAATACTCGGCCGACACGCTCGAAGGCATCTACGACGAGCTCGAGAAGGTGAGCAAGCAGGTGCTGGCCGGCGAGGTGACCGACGAGCTCGCCGGCGAGGTGCTGGGCGAGATCGCGCGGCAGGAGGACCTGAACGGCCGCATCCGCCGCAACATGATGGACACGCGCCGCGCCGTGAGCTTCATGATGCGCAGCCGCATGCTGACCGCGGAGCAGTTCGAGGAGTCGCGGCAGCTCCTGCGCGACATCGAGTCGCTGGACAGCCACACGGCCTTCCTGTTCGACAAGATCAACTTCCTGATGGATGCGACGGTCGGTTTCATCAACATCAACCAGAACAAGATCATCAAGATCTTCTCGGTGGCCAGCGTGGCGCTGCTGCCGCCGACGCTGGTGGCGAGCCTCTACGGCATGAACCTGCAGTTCCCCGAGATCCAGCTGCTCGGGCACGCGGCGTACCCGTATGTGCTGGGGCTGATGGCGGGCAGCGCGCTGATCCCGATGTGGTACTTCAGGAAGCGCGGGTGGCTGAAGTGAGGCAAGGCCTTGCCGCGGCGCTCGCGCTTGCGGCCTGCAACGCCATGGCGGCGGGCGGGCACCATGCGGTCGACGACGCGGCCATCCTCGAGCCGGCCCAGTGCGAGCTGGAGACGTGGGTGATGCGCACGCGCTCCGGCGAGAGGCTGCTGCACGCGGGGCCCGGCTGCCGCGTCGGCCCGGTGGAACTGTCCGCCACGCTCGACCGCGAGCGCGCCGACGGCGCGTGGGCGGGCGCGCACTCGGTCCAGGTGAAGTCCGTGGTCGCCCTCACGCGCGAGTGGACGGTCGGCGCATCGGCCACGCCGTTCTGGCGGCCCGCCGGCGAGCGCGGCACGGGCGTGTTGCTGCTGGCGACGTGGGTGCGCGGGGCGTGGACGGCGCACTTCAACATCGGCCACGACTTCATCCGCGGTAGTGGCGGTACACCGAGGTCGGGCGCCAGCGTCGAGTACGCGTTCGACACACGCTGGTCGGCCGTTGGCGAGCGCTACGTCGAGTCGCGCGGGCACTACGCGCGCGCCGGCATGCGCTGGCAGGTCACGCCCACGTGGAACCTCGACCTCAGCCACGCGGCGCTGCTGCGGGGCAGCGGCGCATCGAGCTGGACCTTCGGCTCGACCTGGCAGTTCGACCGCCGCTGAAGCGCCTCAGGCCTCGGTCTCCTCGCGCGCGCGCACCGGCGCGGGCGCTGCACGCCGCCGCGCGACGAGCGCCACGTACAGCACGGGCAGCACGACCAGCGTCAGCAGCGTGGCGGTGATCAGCCCGCCGATCACGACGATGGCCAGCGGCCGCTGCGTCTCGGAGCCGATGTCGTGCGACAGCGCCATGGGCAGCAGGCCCAGCGCCGCAAGCATGGCCGTCATCAGCACCGTGCGCAGCCGCTGCATGGAGCCGAGCTTCACCGCGTCCAGCACGCCATGCCCCGCGTTCTGCAACTGCTGGTACACGGTGAGCATCACCACCCCGTTGAGCACGGCCTGCCCCGACAGCGCGATGAAGCCGATGGCGGCGGACACCGACAGCGGGATGCCGAAGGCCCACAGCGCGACGAAGCCGCCGATGAGCGCAAGCGGCACGTTCAGCAGGATCAGGCCGGCGAGCGTCACCGACTTGAAGGCGTCGAACAGCAGGACGAAGATGAGCAGCAGCGAAATCGGCACCACCACCGACAGGCGCTTCATCGCGCGCTCCTGGTTCTCGAACTCGCCGGACCACGTGAGCGTGTAGCCTTCGGGCAGCTTCACCTCCTGCGCCACGCGCGCCTGCATGTCCTTGACGACCGAACCCATGTCGCGGTCCTTGATGAAGATGCCGATCGCCATCATGCGGCGGCCCGCCTCGCGCGCGATGTTCATCGCGCCGCTCACCTCGCGGATGGTCGCCACGCTGCCCAGCTGCGCATAGCCGCCGTCGGGCGTGGGGATCAGCGTCTGCGGCAGCGCCACCAGCGCGCGGCGCGCCTCCGGCAGCCGCACGGTGACGGCGAACTTGCGCTCGCCCTCCCACAGGCTCGTCGCCGCCTTGCCGGCGAGCGCCGCCTCGATGACGTCCTGCACGTCCTGCACGTTCAGGCCGAGCCGCGCCGCGCGGTCGCGGTCGATGTCGATGACGAGCTGCGGCAGGTCGCCGAGGCGGTCGATCTCGGCGCGGTAGACGCCCGGCACCTGCTTGATCGAGCGCTCGATGGCCTCCATGGTTCGCTTGAGTTCTACGAGGTCATCCCCCGCGAGCTTGATGACGATCTGGCCGTCGATCTGCGAGATCGATTCCAGCACGTTGTCGCGGATCGGCTGGGAGAAGCTCGGCTCCATGCCCGGGATCGCCGAGACGGCGCGGTCCATCTCGTCGACGAGCTGCTCGCGCGTGACATCCTTGCGCCACTGCTCCGCCGGCTTCATGCCGACGAACACCTCGCCCATGCTGATGGTCTTGGGGTCGGTGCCGTCCTCGGGCTGGCCTGCCTTGGAGACGACCGTGGCGACTTCGGGGATCGTGAGCAGCGCCTTGCGAACGTTGCGCATCATGCGTGCGGCTTCGTCGTTGGACACGCTCGTGGGCAGGCGCACGTTCACCCACAGCGTGCCTTCGTTGAGTTCCGGCAGGAACTCGGAGCCGAGCTGCGAAGCCGCGAGCAGGCCGACCGCGAACGCGCCAAGCGCGATCGCCATCACCTTGCGGCGCTTTTCCAGGGCCCATTCGAGCACGGGTTCGTACAGGCGCTTGCTCGTGGCGACCACGCGGTTGTCGTGGTGCGGCAGCTTGCGGCGCAGCATCCAGTACGCCAGCAGCGGCACCAGCGTGAGCGAGAAGACGAGCGAGCCCACGAGCGCGGTCGACACCGACAGCGCCATCGGCTGGAAGATGCGGCCCTCGTGCCGCTGCAGCGCGAAGATGGGGATGTGCGCCGCGATGATGATCAGCATCGAGAACAGCGTGGGCCGCCCCACCTCGTTCGCCGCCTTCACGATCACGGCCTTGCGCTCGCCGTCGTCCATGGCCTCGCGCTTTTCGGCCAGGCGGTGCATGACGTTCTCGATGACGATCACCGCGCCGTCCACGATGATGCCGAAGTCCATGGCGCCCAGCGACAGCAGGTTGGCGGGCACGCCCATGATCTTCAGGCCGAGGAAGGTGGCCAGCAGCGCGAGAGGGATCACCACTACCACCGCGAGGCTTGCCCGCAGATTCGACAGGAACAGGTACAGCACCAGCGACACGAGCAGCGCGCCCTCGACGAGGTTGCGGAACACGGTCGACAGCGTCTTGCCCATCAGCCACGTGCGGTCGTAGAACGGCTCGACCTGCACGCCCTTGGGCAGCACGCGCGCATTGAGCTGCGCGATCTTCGCCTTCACGCCCTGCAGCACCACGCTCGGGTTCTCGCCCTTGCGCATGACGATGATGCCCGTGACCACGTCGTCGTCGTCGTCCTGCCCCACCGTGCCCAGGCGCGGCACCGCGCCCACCTTCACCTGCGCGACGTCGCGCACGAGGATGGGCGTGCCGTTGCGCGCGGCCACCACGATGCGGCCGATGTCCTCCGCCGACTGCAGCAGGCCGATGCCGCGGATGGCGTACTGCTGCGCGCCCTGCGCGACGTAGCTGCCGCCCGCGTTGGAGTTGCCGCGGCCCAGGGCGTCCAGCAGGTTCTGGAAAGTGAGCTTGGTCGCGCGCAGCTTGTCGAGGTCGGGCTGCACCTCGTACTGCTTGATGAAGCCGCCCATCGCGACCACGTCCGCGACGCCGGGCACCTGCCGCAATGCGCGCTCGACGGTCCAGTCCTCGATCGTGCGCAGGTCGGTGGTGGTGTAGCCGTCGCCGCGCAGCCGGTAGCGCATGATCTCGCCCACCGGCGTGGCGTTGGGCGCGATGTTGGCTTCGACACCGGGCGGCAGGTCCACGCCGCGCAGGCGCTCGTTGACCTGCGCGCGCACCGTCGCCACGTCGGCCTTGTCGTCGTAGGTGACGACGGTGAACGACAGGCCGAACTGCGTGTGCGAGAACACGCGGATGGAATTGGGCAGGCCCGACAGCGCCACCTCCAGCGGCAGCGTCACCTGTTTCTCGACCTCCTCCGCCGCGCGGCCCGGGTAGAGCGCAATGACGGTCACCTGCGTGTCGGTCACATCGGGAAAGGCCTCGACCGAGAGGTTCGAGAAAGCCACCACGCCCGCCAGCGCGAACAGCAAAGTGCCGAGCACCACGAACAGCGGCTGGTGCACCGCGAAATGGATGATGCGCTTCATGGCGCGGAAGCCGGTTTCGCGGTTTCCTGCGCGGTGCGGTACTGGCGCGCGAGCAGCAGTACGTTCTCGCCGACGACGAGTTCACCGGCTTCCAGGCCCTGCTTCACCAGCACTTCCTTCGGGCCTTGCCAGCCCAGCACCACTTCGCGCGGCTCGAACGCGCCGGGCTGCACCTGCACCATCACGAAGTGCTTCGCGCCGCGCAGCGACACGGCCTGCGCCGGCACGAGCACGCCCGAGCCGACGGAGCGCTCCACGCGCGCCGTGGCCAGCATCTCGGCCTTCAGCTTGCGGTCCGGGTTGGCGATGACGCCGCGGACCTTGATCGTGCGCGTGGCGGGGTCGATGTAGTCGGCCGCGGCGGTGACCTTGCCTTCGAACTTCTGGTTGGGCAGCGCCGGCACGGAGAGCTCGAAGGTCGCGCCGGGGCGCAGCGTATCGGCCTCGGATTCGCGGGCGTCGATCATCACCCACAGCGTCGTCGGGTCGCTGATCACGAACAGGGGCGGCACGCCGGGCCCCATCTGCTCCGGCCGCAGCTCCTGCCCCGGCGTGAGGTTGCGCTCGACCACCGTGCCCGCGATGCCCGCGGTGAGGGCTAGGGCCTGGTTGACGGACACGCCACCGCCGTAGAGCCGCGTGCGCGCCGCGGCACGCTGCACCTCCGCCTGCGAGCGCGCCGCGTCGGCTTCGGCCTGGTCGAGGTCCTTGCGCGCGATGATGCCGGCATCGAACAGCTCGCGCTGGCGCGCCAGCGCCTTCTGCGAGAGCGATGCGTCGGCGTGCGCCTTGGCGGCGTCGGCCTGCGCCGCGCCGAAGTCGGGCGATGCGAGCTGCGCGAGCACCGCGCCGGGCTTGACGGGCTGGCCGAGGTCCACCGCGATGCGGCTCACGCGGCCTGCGAACGCGGGATAGATGCGCTGGGTGCGGTCTTCGTTCCACACGATGCGCGCCGGCAGGTCCACGCTGATCGCGCGTGCGGGCGCCGCCGCGACGAGGCCGAACTGCGCGAGGTGCGGGTGCTTCGTCGGGAACTGGAACTGGTTGCCCACCAGCTTCGGCTGGGCCGCTTCCGCGGGCACTTCGGCTTCGCGGCAACCCGCAAGCAGCATCGCGCCGACAAGGGCGGCGCAAGTGAGGGAGGTCAGGATCTTCATCTCGGTCGGTTCAGTCTTCGTCGCGCGTGCTGCGCAGCCGCCAGGCGGCCAGCGCCTTCGCGTGGTCCGCGCGCGCGGCGATCTCTTCCAGCAGCACGCCGCGCAAGGTGCGGCGCGCATCGATCAGTTCGGCCAGCGGCATCGCGCCGCGTGCGTGGGCGAGTTCGGCCATCTGCGCCACCTGCCGTGCGCGCGGCACGATGGCCTCGTGGTACGTGCCCGCGCGCTGCGCGCTCGCATCGAGGTCGGCCAGCAGGCGCTGGCTGTCCGCAGCCGCCGCGGCCGACACCTTGTCCAGCTGGTCCTGCGCTGCGGCGAGCTGGGCCTGCGCGCGGCCGATCTCGCCCTGGTAGTCGTAGCCGCCCAGCACGCCCGCGAGCGGCAGGGACACGCGCAGCTCCAGCTGGCGGTTCGAGGTGCCGGGGAAGTGGTCCACCGAGCCGCCGACCGTCACGTCGTTGCGGCGCAGTGCCTGCGCGAGGGCGAGTGCGGCACGCGCGGCTTCGACGCGGTGCTGCGCTGCCTGCACGTCCGCGCGCGTTGCCGTGGCGCTGCCTTGCGCCGGGGCAGCTTCCAGCGTGGGCCACGCCTCCTGCGCCGCCACGGGCATGGGCAGGCGCGTGAGCTGCGCCAGTGCGAGCGCGGCACGCGCTGCGTCGGCTTGCGCCGAGCGATGGTCCGCCGCGGCTCGCCGGGCCTCGATCTCGGTACGCGCCACTTCCTGCTGCGACGTGTCGCCCGCGCGCTGGCGCCGCGTGGAAGTGTCGGCCAGCTGCGCGGCGCCGGCCGCGAGCGCATCCATCTGCCGGGCCCGCTCCTGCGCGGCCAGCAGGTCGTAGAACGCATTGGCAGCGGCCAGTTGCTGCTGCGTGCGCGCTTCGCGCAGGTCCGCCTGCGCCGCCTGCGCCGCCCATTGCGCGGCCTGCGTGCGCAGCTCGCGCTTGTTGCCGCGCTCCCAGGTCCAGTCGGCGCCGATCGACTTGTCGATGCGCTTGTCCCGCAGCACGTTGCCGGGGCCGATCCCGTTTTGCAGGTCGATGGACGCGGCCTTGGCGGACAGCACGGGCGCGGGTGCGTGGTTCGCGGCCGCGATGTCGGCCTGCGCAGCGGCTGCCGCGCGGGTCGCCAGCAAGACGTCAGCATTCCCGCGCGCGGCGGCCAGCACCTGCGCGAGCGTGAGTCCCTGCACCTGGGGCTGGGCCCAGGCGAGAGGCACGAAGAGAAGAAGGGCACACGCGGCTGCGCGTGCGGCGGCACGGATCGGCATGCCGCGTTTATCGCGTGCGGGCACTGACGCGCCACTGACCCGCGCGCTAAGTGATTCCGCTACGCGGCGGGTCAGGTCCGGGTCAGGACGGCCTCCATGGACGCACGGGAACGCGCGCCCTATGCTTGCGCCATGCACATCCCACCGCTCCCGCGGCTGCTCGTGGCCGGCGTCCTCTGCGTCTGCTGCGCACGCGCGCAGGCTCCGGAAGACCTGCGGCTCGCGCTCGTGATCGGCAACGCCGCGTACACCGATGCGCCACCCCTGGCCAACCCGCGGAACGATGCGGGTGCCATGGCCGACACATTGCGCGGCCTGGGCTTCGACGTGGAACTGCTGCAGGATGCGGACCGCGACCAGATGACGGCTGCGATCGGTCGCACCGCGCAGCGGCTGCAGGGCAAGCGTGGCGTCGGGATGCTTTATTACGCCGGCCATGGGTTGCAACTCGACTGGCGCAACTACATGGTGCCCACGGACGCACGGCTGGCCACGGCCGCCGACGTGCCGGCGCGCGCTGTCGACGTCGCGACCGTTCTCGATGCCTTCCGCCGCGCCAGCAACCGGATGAACATCGTCGTTCTCGACGCCTGCCGCGACAACCCATTCGCGCAGGCGGCCTCCGGCAAAGGCCTCGCCCAGCTCGACGCGCCCCCCGGTACGTTGCTGGCGTATGCGACGGCGCCAGGCAATGTCGCATCCGACGGCGACGGCCGGCACGGCCTGTACACGCAGCACCTGCTGCAGGAGCTCGTGAAGCCGCAGTCGCGCATCGAGGACGTCTTCAAGCGCACGCGGTATGCGGTGCGGCGCGCCTCGGGCGGCAGCCAGGTGCCGTGGGAAGTGACCAGCCTGGAAGAGGACTTCATGTTCAATGCCGGCACCATCGCCGCGGTGCCGCAGCCGGATGCGCGGGCGCGCGAGCAGGCCTACGCGCGGGAGGCGGCCGAATGGGCGCGCGTCAAGTCGCAGCCGACCATCGAGACGCTCTACAACTTCCTCTCGATGTTCCCCACCGGCAGCTTCAACGAAATCGCGCGGCTGAAGCTGGACGAATTGCAGGCGCCGAAGGTGCAGGCCCAGGCGGCGGCGGACGGCACACGCGAGTCCGAGTTCATGACCCGGTGGCGCGACGGCGACCGCTACGAAGTCGTCACGCGCGACGGCCTGAACGGCGCCGAGATGTCGCGCAGCACCTACGAAATCCGCGAGCTGCCCGGCGGCGAGTTCCGCACGGTGACGCTTGCCGGCGCCGCGTACGACGTGCGGCTGCTGCGCTCCGGCCACATCATCCAGGACCGGCTGGGCACCTACGACCCGCCCATCCCCGCCATTCCCGGCTCCGCATTCATCGTCGGCAACCGCGCTGCGGGGCGCTCCGTCGTCAGCGAACCTGGCAGCAGGATCCCCATCGATTTCACTGCGCGCATCGTGGGCCGGGAAACGATCGACACCGCCTTCGGGCCGCTGCAGACCTATCGCGTCGAAAGCGCGGCGCTCAGCGAGACGGGCGTACGCGTCAATTCGACCTCCTGGTACGACCCCGCATGGGGGCAGGCGGTGCGCACGCGAACCGAAGTGCGCCAGCGCGGCACCGGGGCGCCCGACATCCGGGTGCGCGACGTCGTCGCGCGCTCCCGCAAGGGCTAGCCGAGAAAGGCCTCGACGATCGCCGCCGAGTGCCCGCTCGCGACATCGCGAACGAACAACAGGAAGTCCACGTGCGCGGCGTCGTCGGCGCGGTCGGAGATCGTGCGCACGGCCGCGAACGGCACGCCGTAGTCGTGGCACACCTGCGCGATCGCGGCGCCTTCCATTTCGACGGCCAGCGCATCGGGCAATGCGGATTGCAAGGCGCGGCTCTCTGCGCTGGTCGCGACGAACCGGTCACCACTGATGACGAGCCCGCGATGCAGCTTCGCATCCGGCAGCGCCCTGCGCGCCGCGTCGGCCAGCTGCTGCGTGAGCGAAGCATCCGTCGCAAACCGGCTCATGCCGTACAGCGGCACTTCGTACTTCGGGAAAATCGGCGACGCATCCAGATCGTGCTGCAGGAAGCTTTCCGCCACCACCACGTCGCCCACGTTGACGCCCGGCGCGATGCCGCCCGCCACGCCCGTGAACACGATGCGGTCCACCTTGAACCGCTCGATCAGCACCGCAGCGGTGGTCGCCGCGGCCACCTTGCCGATGCGCGCCAATACGGCCACCACCTCGCGCCCATGCAAATGGCCGTCGAAGAACTCGCGTCCCCCGACGGCCACCTTGTGCTCGTCCGGCATCAGCGCGAGCACGGAGGAAAGCTCCTCCTGCATCGCGCTGACGATGGCGGTCTTCAAGTTGCGCTTACTTGATGTCCACGCCGTAGAAGTTGTGGCGCCCGAAGGGCGACAGCTTGAAGTCGATCACTTCCTTGCGCACCGGCTTGAGCTGCACGGCGTGCGCGAGCGTGAGCCACGGCTCCTGCTGCTTGAAGATCACCTGCGCCTGCTTGTACAGCGCGTCGCGCTCGGCGGGCTTGGTCACCGTCTTGGCCTTGAGCACCAGGTCCTCGAAGGGCTGGTGGCAGAACTTGGCCACGTTGGAGCCGTTGGTCTTCGCGGAGTCGCAGCCCAGCAGCGTGTGCAGGAAGTTGTCCGGGTCGCCGTTGTCGCCCGTCCAGCCCAGCATGCCCATCTGGTGCTCGCCGGCCTGCATGCGCTTGCGGTACTCGCCCCACTCGAAGGTCTTGATCTCGGCCTTGATGCCCACCTTGGCCAGGTCCGCCTGCATCAGCTCGGCGATGCGCTTGGCGTTCGGGTTGTAGGGGCGCTGCACCGGCATGGCCCACAGGTCGGTGGTGAAGCCGTCCTTGTGGCCCGCTTCGGCCAGCAGCTTCTTCGCGCCCTCGGGGTCGTACGGCGTGTCCTTGATGTCGTTGTTGTACGCGGCCATCGTCGGCGGGATCGGGTTCTTCGCGATCACGCCGGTGCCGAGGTACACGCCGTCGATGATGGCCTTGCGGTTGATCGCCATGCTCACGGCCTTGCGCACGCGCACGTCGTCGAAGGGCTTCTTCGTCACGTTGTACGCGAGGTAGCCGACGTTCAGGCCCGGTTGCTCGAGGATGGTGACGTTGGCGTCCTTCTTCATCGCCTCCAGGTCGGCCGGGTTCGGGTACGGCATCACGTGGCACTCGCCCTTCTGCAGCTTGGCCCAGCGCACGGACGCGTCCGGCGTGATCGAGTACACGAGGTCGTCGATCTTCGCCTTGCCGGCCCAGTACTGCGGGAAGGCCTTGTAGCGGATGACGGCGTCCTTCTGGTACTGCACCAGGTAGAACGGGCCCGTGCCGATCGGCTCCTGGTCCACCTTGTCGGGGGTGCCGGCCTTGAGCATCGCGTCCGCGTATTCCTTGGACTGGATCGCGGCGTAGGGCATCGCCAGGTTGGCGAGGAAAGGCGCCTCGGGCTTGTTCAGCGTGATCTTCACCGTGTAGGCGTCGACCTTCTCCACCGACTTCAGCAGCTTGGGCAGGCCCATGTCGTTGAAGTACGAGTGGTTGGAGCTCGTCACCTTGAAGTACGGGTCGCTCTCCTTCCACTGGCGCTCGAACGCGAAGATCACGTCGTCGGCGTTGAAGTCGCGCGTGGGCTTGAACGCGCGGTGGTTGTGCCACTTCACGCCCTTGCGCAGGTGGAAGGTGTAGGTCAGGCCGTCGGCGGAGATGTCCCACTTCTCGGCCAGGCCCGGCACGACCTTCGTGCCGCCGCGCTCGAACTCGACGATGCGGTTGTAGATGGGCTCGTTGCCGTCGAACGAGGTGCCGGTGGTGTTGACGCCCGGGTAGAAGTTCTCGGGGCTGCCTTCGGAGCAGAACACCAGCGTCTTGGCGCCGGCGCCGGCGGCGGCGGCGAGCGCCAGCGCGGCGATCGCGAAGTGCTTGCGGAATCGAATCATGCGTACTCCTGGATGAATGAGGGTCCCGGTCTGTGCCGGTGAGAACGCGCATTATCGGCATCCGCCGCTGCGGGAAAACCCGTGGGACGCGGGCAAAACCCGCGTTTGACCTATCGCAACTGCGACAGCGGGGTGCATTGCTAGCCTGCCGCGATGACCGTCAAAGCGACCCCGAAGCCCCCGCGCAGCAGCGGCGGCGGCAGCTTCCGCCGCGAGCGCTGGCTGCGCCCCATGGGGCTGGCGCTCGCGACGCTGGCCGTCGGGCTGCTCGCCACGCTGGCCGTGTGGTTGCAGGCGCGCGACTCCACGCACGAGGCCACGCTGCGCCGCTTCGAATACCGCTCGGGCCGCATCGCCACCGAACTGCGCACGCTGCTCGGCAATGACGAGACGGTGCTGCGCGCGGTCGCCGGCCTGCTCAACGTCAGCGGCGGGCTGAACCTCACGCAGTGGCGCAATTACTTCGACGCGCTGGAAACCGGCGCGCGCACGCCCGGGCGCCTGTGGGTTGCGTATGCGCAGCGCGTGGCCGAGCCCGCGCGCGAATCCCACGAGCGGCAGGTGAGGGACGAGGGGCTGGCCGGCTACTCGATCCGCGCCGGGCAGCGGCGCGCGCAGTATTTCCCGGTGGCGTTCTTCCGCTCCTTCGGCAGCTCGGACCGGCGGCCGATCGGCGTGGACCTGCAGGACGACGCCGTGGCGCGCGACGCGATGGCACGCGCCGCCGGGTCCGGGCAGATGGTGATGGCGGGGCCGATCAATGCACAGGGCCTCGTGGGCTCGCAGCCGGTGTGGGCGCTCTTCGTGCCCGTTTACTCGACGCCGGACGTGCCGATCACGGCCGTGCAGCGGCAGGCCGCGATCGCGGGCTTCGTGGTCGAAGCCTTCGACCCGGCGGAGACCGCTGCAGCGGCACTGGGCACCGACGCGGACGCGATCGGCCTGAACCTGCGCGACGGCCAGGCCGTGCTGTACACGTCGACGCAGCTGGCGCAGGCGCGGGCGAACGGCTTTCGCTCGGCGTACGAGGAAACCTTCGGCTTCGAGTTCGGCCAGCGGCCGTGGGCGCTGGAGTTCGTTGCGCTGCCGGGTTTCGAGAAGTTCGTGGGCGGCATCACGCCCGCCACGGCCATCCTGCTGGGCGGCCTCACGATCAGCGCGCTGATCGCGGGCCTGCTGTTCATGGTGGCTTCGATGCGGGTGCGTGCGATCGCGCTGGTGCAGGCCCGCACGGGCGACCTGCAATCCGCGCTGGCGCAGCGCGCGGAGAGCGAGGCGCGGCTGCGCGCCGTGTTCGACCACGCGCTGGACGGCATCATCACCATCGATGCGCGCGGCACCATGCTCAGCTACAACCCGGCCGCCGAGCGCATCTTCGGCTACAGCGAGCTCGATGCCGTGGGGCAGAACGTCAGCATGCTCATGCCATCGCCCGACCGCGAGCAGCATGACGGCTACCTCGCCAACTACCTCAAGGGCGGGCAGCCGCGCATCATCGGCATCGGGCGGCTCGTCACGGGGCGGCGCAAGGACGGCAGCACCTTCCCGCTGGACCTGTCGGTATCCGAGATGGACGTTGCCGGCGAACGCCTCTTCTGCGGCATCGTGCGCGACGTCACCGAGCGCATCCGTGCCGAGCAGGCCCTGCGGCAGGAGCGCGAGCTGCTGGAGCAGCGCGTGGCAGAGCGCACCGAGGTGCTGACCACGACCAACACGGAGCTCGTCGCCGCGCGCGAGCAGGCGCTGCAGGCCGCCGAAGCGAAGGCGTCGTTCCTCGCCAACATGAGCCACGAGATCCGCACGCCGATGAATGCGGTGATCGGCATGACGACGCTACTGGAGGAGACCACGCTCGACGGGGAGCAGCGCGGCTATGTGGAGACGATCCGCACCAGCGGCGACGCGCTGCTTGCCATCATCAACGACATCCTGGACTTTTCGAAGGTGGAGTCCGGCATGCTCGCGCTGGAGCAGCGCCCCTTCGAGCTGGGCGCCTGCGTCGAGGAAGCGTTCGACATGCTAGCGCCGCGCGCCGCGGAGAAGAGCATCGACCTGCTCTACGAGCTCGGCGACAACGTGCCGCAATGGCTGGTGGGCGACTCGACGCGGCTGCGGCAGGTGCTGGTGAACCTCGTTTCCAACGCGGTGAAGTTCACCGACACCGGCGAAGTGCAGATGAACGTGGCCGTGCAGAAGCGCGAGGCCGACGCGGTGCAGCTGCGCGTGACGGTGCGCGACACCGGCATCGGCATCTCGCCCGCGCAACGCGAGCACTTGTTCAAGGCGTTCTCGCAGGCCGATTCATCCACCACGCGCCGCTTCGGCGGCACGGGCCTGGGCCTGGCGATCTGCGCGCGGCTCGTGCGCCTGATGGGCGGCGAGATCGGCGTGGAGAGCGTCGAGGGCAAGGGCTCCGAGTTCTGGTTCACGCTGCACGCCGGCATCGCGCACAACGCGCCGATGGCGCGCTACCGCAGCGGCCATGCGCCGGAGCTCGCGGGCCGGCGCGTGCTGCTCGTCGACGACAACCCGACCAACCTGCAGATGCTCAAGACGCAGTGCACCCGCTGGGGCATGGAGGTGGCGTGTGCGACGCGCGGGACGCTCGCCTTGGCGATGCTCGAAGGCGAAGCACCGTTCGACGTGGCGGTGCTGGACTTCCACATGCCCGGCATGGACGGCCTGCAGCTCGCGCGCGCGATCGCGGTGCAATGCGGCAAGCGGGCGCCGCCGCTCGTGATGCTGTCGTCGTCCGCGCTGCGCTCCGGCGACCCCGGCGCCGCGGAGCTGTTCGCGGCGCGCCTTGGAAAGCCCGTGAAGCATTCGCAGCTGTTCACGCTGCTGATCGAGGTGATCCATGGGCGCCGCGCGGCCGCGCCCGTGCCACCCGCGCAGCGCATCGACCCGTCGCTGGCGCGCCGCTACCCGATGCGCATCCTCGTCGTGGAAGACAGCGCGATCAACCAGAAGCTGGCGGTGGGGATGTTGTCGAAATTCGGCTATGTGGCCGATCTCGCCGCCAATGGCATGGAAGCGGTGGAGATGGCGCGGCGCAATCCGTACGACCTCGTCTTCATGGACCTGCAGATGCCGGTGATGGACGGGCTCGAAGCTTCGCGCCGCATCCACGCGCAGTTGCCGGCGGGACAACGTCCCCGCATCATCGCGATGACGGCGAATGCATTGCCGTCGGACAGGCAGCGCTGCATCGATGCGGGCATGGACGATTACATCGCCAAGCCGATCCTGCCGGCGGGGGTGCAGGCGCTGATCGAGAAGTGGGCGCCGCAGGGTGTCAGCGTGCCGGAAGCCGACGCGGGGTTGCTGAACGAAGGCGTGCTGCGTGAACTTGCCGCGCTCAGCGATCCGGGTGGGCCGTCGATGCTGAAGGCGCTGGTGGAGGATTGGTTGCGCGAGGCGCCGGCCGTGGTCGGCGCGATGAAGCAGCACGCGCGTGAAGGCGATTCCGGCGAGCTTGCGAAACGCGCCCATAAACTGGGCGGCACCAGTGCGAGCCTCGGCGCTAGCGGTGTTGCGGAAGTCTGCTACCGGATCGAGGAGCAAGTGCGCGGGGGTGAGCTCGGGGTGCTGCCGCAGCTGATCGATGAGCTCGAAATGCGGTTTGCGCGTACGCGTGGCGCCTTGGGCAAGCGAGTCGAGTGAATGCGTCATGCCGGGTCAAACCCGGCATGGCAACGCGTCTAGCCCCGTTGCGCCAAGACGAGATACCCCTGCGGATCGTTCTTAGCATCCACCATCACCGTCACCTGGATCGCCGTCGGCCCGCCGGCCGTATTCACCATGAACCGCCGCGCCCCCGCATCGCGCAACCGCGTGACAGGCAGCGACTCATGCGCATCCTTCCACCCGGCCCGCTTCAACGCATCACGCAGGTCCGCACCATCGATGTCGCGCGCACTCAACCCCAGCATCTCCGCGGCGAGAGGAGTCGCAAACGAGATGCGGAACTCGAGGTCCGAAGCCAGGAAAGCCGTGCCGGTCACGGAGCGAAGGATGTTCGCCAGCACCAGCCGCTCGTCGATGCCGCGCTCGTGCATCAGCAGGCTGTTGGTGTTCTTCTGCAGCTCGATGATGTCCTTGAGGTACTGCACGTAGTCGCCGTCGAGCCCGCGCGCCACCTCATGGTGGGTCAGGAGCCCGCAGGCAACGCCCTGCTCGTCGACGACGACCAGGCGGCGGATGCGGTTCTGCTCCATGAACTTCACGGCCACGTGCAGGCGCTTGCGCGGCTTCACCGTGACGACGGGCGAGACCATCGCGGCGCCGAGCGACATCTGGTCCGGCTGCGCTTCGAGGCGGCACAGCCGCACGGCATCGCGCTCGGAGAGCACGCCCAGCGGCTTGCCCTTGCCGTCGACGGCGACCACGCAGCTCTGGTGGTGCTGGATCATCAGCTTCAACGCCTCGGACACGGGCGCCGACGGCGGCAGCTTGCAGAACTCCGCGTTCATCACGCTCGCCACGTCCTTGAAGTTCATGTAGTACTCCAGGCCGTAGTTGCGCATGACGTCGCCTTCGCTCACCATGCCCACCACCTGCCCCGCGTCGTCCGTGACGGCGAGATGCCGCAGGCCGCGGCTGGCCATCATGTGGTACGCGTCGAGGCAGCGCGTGTTCGCCGTGACGGTCACCACCGGCGACTGCATCAGGTCCGCGCAGCTGTCGCGCGCGATCTCGTGGTCGCGCGACCACGCGCGCACGATGTCGCGCTCGGTGATGATGCCCAGGATCATCCCGGCGTCCAGCACGAGGATGGAGCTCACGCGGTGCTCCTGCATCATGCGCAGGGCGTCGGAGGCGGGCTTTTCCACGCCGACCGCGAACACGTCGCGGTTCATCACCTCGGAAATCAGCTTGCGATGGATGGCCATGACCTCTCTCCTTTTTACTTCGCGCGCGAGATGCGCGCCACGCCGCCGAAGCTGCCCACCCACAACGTGCCGTCCTGCCCCGTCTCCATCGAGAACACGGTGTTGGAGAACAAGCCGTCGTTGGTCGTGAGCTTCTCGACGAACTTCTCGCCGTCGCGGCGCACCATGCCGTTGTTGGTGCCGATCCACATCTGGCCCTGCCGGTCGATGTGGAGCATGAAGACGTGGTTGCCGGGCAACCCGTCCTTGGTCGTGTAGTTGCGGAACTTCTTGCCGTCGAAGTGCGCGAGGCCGCCGCCCCAGGTGCCGGCCCACACCGTTCCGTCGGGGTCGGCCACGATCGAGACGATGTAGTTCGGGTTGTAGGCCGTGTCGATGCCCTGCAAGCCCATCTCCTGCTTCTGGCGCGCGTGGTGGCTCGACACCTTGGACGGGTCGTTCTTGAACGTGAGGTCGTCCTTCACCACGTCATAGGGCGCGCCCTGCCCGCCCTTGGCATGGTTCCAGTTGTCCCACTTGCCGTTCACCCAGCGCGCGAGGCCGCCTTCGGTGGCCAGCCACACGGTGCCGTCCTTGCCTTCGGCCAGGCCGTAGACCCAGTCGTTCGGCAGGCCGCCCCTGGTGCTGTCGACGGTGTGCAGCTCCCACTTGCTGCGGTCCTTGAGGTTGCCGCCCTTGATGCGGTTGACGCCCGACCACGTGGCGATCCACACGTCGCCGCTCTTCGTCTTGAGCAGGTCGTACACGAAGGCGTCGCCCAGGCCGTCGGGGATGTTGAAGGTCTCGGTGAACTTGCCCGTCTTCTCGTCGAGGATCGACAGCCCGCCGCCATAGGTGCCGACGGCCAGCTTGCCGTCGAGGCGGCTGATGTGGAAGACGCCGTTGGACAGCAGGCCCGAGCGCGTGTCGAACAGCTTGTACTGGTCCGTCTGCGTGTCGTAGCGCACCACGCCGCCCGATGTGCCCACCCACGCGACGTTGCCTTCGACGAGGATGTCCTTCACGTTGCGCTGCCCCACGCGGAAGTGCACGAACTTCGCCTTCGGGTCCACCTGCACCTTGCCTTCGGTGGGCGGCGCGCCACCTTCCGCGGCGGGCGGGTGGCCGGCCGGCGCCTGGATGTTGCCGGGCATGCCGCCTTGCGCATGCGGCGCCTGCGCCATCTGCGGGTGGGCGGCGGGTGCGGCCGGCGCCTCGTTGCGCTTGCCGAGCGAGTACGCGCCGGCGACTGCGCCCGCGAGCGCGATCACGCCGACGGCGAGGGTCTTGTGTCCGATCTGCATGGATGCTTCTCCGTTTTCCTTGCGGGCCTTCAGCGCCCGATCCGCGTGACGCCGCCGCGCGTGCCCACCCAGACTTCGCCGGCGGGGCTGATGGCGAGCGCATAGACGTTCTCTTCGATCAGCCCTTCCTTCTTGCCGAAGGTCTGCCACTTCTTGCCGTCGTAGCGCGACACGCCCTTGTTGGTGCCGAACCAGTACGCGCCGTCGGGGTGCTGCGTGATCGAATAGACGATGTTGCCGGCGAGGCCATCCTTCGAATTGAGGTTGGTCCACTTCTTCCCGTCGAACTTCGCGACGCCGCCGCCCCAGGTGCCCGCCCACACGTTGTCCTGCGGGTCGATGTGGATCGAGAAGACGTAGTTGGGGTTGTAGGTGGGCCGGCCCTCGTTCATCGTGGCCAGGTCGTGACGCGAGCGCGTGCCCAGGCCCGTGTTGGTGGAGAACGGCAGCTGGTCGGTATTGGGCGCGCCCAGGCCGTCCTTGTGGTTCCAGCTCTTCCAGGTCTTGCCGTCGAACATCGACACGCCGCCTTCGGTGCCGAACCACACGCGGTCCTTCGCGTCGACGCCCAGGCCATAGACCCATTCGTTGATCAGCTCGCGCACGTAGGTCGTGAACTTCTGCGTCTTCGGGTCGACCTTGTTCACGCCGGCCCACGTGCCGATCCACAGCGTGCCGTCCTTCTGCGACGCGAAGCAGTACACCCAGTAGTCGGCCAGGCCGTGCATCGGGAAGAAGGTCTTCCACTGCCCGTCCTTGAAGCGCGACACGCCGCCGGCATTGGTGCCGAACCACTTCTGGCCCTGGTTGTCGACGCCCACAGAGAACACGTATTCATTGGCGAGGCCATCCTTGCGCGTGAACGTCGCCTTCGGCTTGAGCGTCTTGAGGTCCACCTCGTGCACGCCGCCGGAGGTGCCGACCCAGATCGAGCCCTTCGACTTCTCCACCGTCAGCGCGCGCACGTACACGGGCTCGCCGACGTTGAAGTTGTCGATCACCTTCCACTGCTGCGCGAACGCGGCGCAGGCGGACAGGAGCATCGCCGCGATCAAAAGCTTTTTCTTCACGAAAGGGTCCTCAGGTAGGCGATCACGTCCAGGATCTCGCGGTCGCGCAGCACGCCGAAGTACGCAGGCATGGCGCCCTTGCCGTTGCGGATGGCGGTGAGCAGCTGCATGTCGGGCCGCATCAGGCTGTCGAGCCGGCGGAAGTTGGGCGCACCCGGCATCACCGGCGTGCCGTTCGCGCCGTGGCAGGTGGCGCAATGCGTGGCATAGGCTTGCCCGCCCTTGGCGATGTCGGCCGCCTGCGCGCCGAATGCGAAGGCGGCGAGCACGATTCCCACGATCGGGAATCTCACTTCTTCGCGGCCGCCAGCAGGCTCTTGCGGCGGGCTTCGAGTTCGTTGGCCAGCGCGAGGTCCTTGGGCAGGCCCAGCGTGCCGGTGCGATAGGCGCGCGCGATGGCGTCCAGCGCGGGCGGGTAGTTCTTCTTTTCGGCCTTGCGGTACCAGTCGAGTGCGAGCGCGTCGTCGCGCTTGACGGCGGCGCCGTTGGCGTACATCACGCCCATGCCGAATTCGCCCGCGGCCTCGCCCTGCGCGGCGGAGCGCTTGTAGAGGTCCAGCGCTTCGGCGTCGAACTCCGCCGCGTGCAGCAGCTCTGCGAGGCGCGCCTGCGCGACAGGATGGTTCTTGTCCGCGGCCTTGCGCAGCAGCGACATCGCGGTGTGCACGTCGCCCGCGCCCGCGGCGGCCTCGGCTTCGCGCAGGTCTTCGGCCGGGCCCGCGTTGGCACCGGCGGCGATGGCACAGAGCATCGCGACGGCCGCGACGCAGCGGGTGGTTGAGAGGCTTGAACGCAGCTTCATGCACCTTGAAGTGCAAGAAGCAGACCACCTCAATCCGGGGTGTTTTGCCCCTTGGAACCCTCGTTTTGCCCCTTCGGTGCCTCGTTTTCTTCCAACTTCCGGTAAAGGCTGGACAGGCCGATTCCCAGCTTTTGCGCTGCGGTGCGGCGGTCGCCGCCGCAGTCGTCGATGGCGCGCAGGATCAGGCCGAGCTCGTACTCGCGCACCTGCTCACGCAGCGTGCCGCCACTCGGTCGCGGCAGTGCCGTACCGCCCGGATCGGTGGTCACCACCGGCGTGATGTGCGGCGGCAGGTCGCCGAGCGTGATGCGCCCCTGGTCGGCCAGGATCGTGGCGCGCTGCAGCACGTTCTCCAGCTCGCGCACGTTGCCCGGCCAGTCGTACGCGATCAGCAGCTCCTCGGCGTCGGGCTCGATCGAGAGCTTGCCGCTCACGCCGAAGCGCTCGGCGCCGCGCGCCAGCAGGTACTTGATGAGCGCCGGGATGTCGTCGCGCCGCTCGCGCAGCGGCGGCACGGTGATGTGGAAGCCCGAGAGCCGGAAATACAGGTCCTCGCGGAACCTGCCCTCGGCCACCATGGCCTTGAGGTCGCGGTTCGTCGCGGCCACGATGCGCACGTCCACCTTGCGCACCTGCTCGCTGCCCAGCGGCCGGATCTCGCGCGCTTCCAGCACGTGCAGCAGCTTGACCTGCAGCTCCAGCGGCAGCTCGCCGATCTCGTCGAGGAAGATCGTGCCCTTGTCCGCTTCGAGGAAGAGGCCCTTGCGCGCGCGGTCCGCGCCGGTGAACGCGCCCTTCACGTGGCCGAAGAATTCGCTTTCGAGCAGGTTCTCGGGGATGGCGCCGCAGTTCACCGGGATGAAGGGCTTGCCCGCGCGCTGGCTCTGCTGGTGGATCGCGCGGGCGGTCACACCCTTGCCGGTGCCGCTCTCGCCGGTGATCAGCACCGTGCTGTCCGTCGGTGCCACCTTGGCGACAAGGCGGTCCAGCGCCTTCATCGATTGCGATACCGCCGGGCAATGGTCGTCGCGGCGGCCGACGACGAGCTTGCGCAAGGCCTCGTTCTCGCCCTTGAGGCCGCGCATCTCCGCGATCTGCTCCAGCCGCTGCGCGAGCTCCTCCTGCCGCAGCGGCTTGATCATGTAGTCGATGGCGCCGGCCTTCATCGCCTCGATGGCGGTGTCCACCGAGGAGTACGCCGTCATCATGATGAAGGTGGTGTCGATGCCCTGCGCGCGCGCTTCCTTCACCACCTCGATGCCGGTGAGGTCCGGCATGTTGATGTCGCACAGCGTCACTTCGACGTCGCCCTTGGCCAGGCGCATCAGCGCCTCGCGGCCGCTGGAAGCGACTTCGACCGAATGTCCCGCGCGTGTCATGCCTGCGGTGAGGATTTGCCGGATGGCGGGTTCGTCGTCCACCACCAGCACTTGCAATGCCGAGCCCATGACGGGCTAGTCTATCGGCGCACCCTGTAACAGGACAGTGACCCGGGCTCCGCTTTGCGGGGTCCAGTTGATTTCGATCAGCCCGCGGTGGTGCGCCGCGACCGAGCGGGCGACCAGCAGCTCGCCGGGCGGCTCTTCAGGTGCGTCGCCACTCACTTCGAGCACGACCTTCGCGCCGTCGGCGCGCGTGGCCACTTCGACCGTCCGGGCGCCAGCGTCCACCAGCCGCTGCACGACCTCGGTCACCAGCATCAGCAGCTGGTCCGCCTGCCCGGGCAGGGCCTGCAGCAGGGGGTCGAAGCGTGTCGCCACGGCCACATGTTCCAGGCGCGGCTCGTATCGCAGCAGCGCCAGCGCCTGCGCGGCGATGTCGTTGACGTTGACCAGCTGCCGCTGCGTCGCGGGCGCGCTGGCCAGGCCCGAGATGAAGTGGGTGATCTCGCCCAGGCGCCGCGTCTCGTTCACGATCAGCGACGGGTCGCAGTACGGCGCGGGCGGCGGCGGGATCTCGCCGCTGCGCTGCGCCTCGACCATCGCGCGCGCATAGCCGTCGATGGCCGCGATCGGGTTGCCGATGTCGCGCAGCACGCCGGCCGCGAGCGTGCCGAAGGCCGACACGCGTTCGTTCATCAGCTGTTGCTGCTGCGCGATCGCCTTTTCCTGCGCGCGCTGCTCGATGCGCCGCGCCGCGAACATGCCCGCACCGGCCAGGCCGAGGATGCCCAGGGCGGAGGCGACGGCGAGGGCAACGGCGGGGATGTCCATGGCTCAGGCTGCATCCATCACGCGGTCGATGCCGGCGCGGACTTCGGCGTCGTCCCATTCGCGCGCGCCGACCCACACCGACAGCACGGTGCCGTCGGCGGCGAGCAGGAAGGTCTGGGGCAACCTGTCCAGGCCCAGGTCGCGCACGGCGGGCAGGCCGGGGTGCATCAGCACGCTCGGTAACTTCGCCGCGTGCTTCGCAAGGTACTCGCGCACGCGGAAGCCGTCTTCCTCCAGCGCGATGGTGGTGACCTCGATGCGGCGCGGCGCCAGCGATTGCGCCAGCCGCTGCAGCCCCGGCAGCTCGTAGCGGCAGGGCGGGCACCACAGCGCCCAGAAATTCACGATGCGCCCGGCCGTGCTCGTCGGCGCGAGCGTGGCGGGTTCGCCGGCGAGGTCCGTGACGGGCAGCCACGGCAGGCGCGGGCCGTTGCGCGAGGCCTTCGCCGCGGGCTTGTCGCCGCAGCCGGCCAGCGCCGCCGCGCCCGCGAGGGCCAGTACTGCACGCCGCTTCACGGCACCACTCCGTCGATCGCCAGCTTCACATCGCGCGCACCGACCTTCACCGGGCCCAACGTGCCCATCAGGTCGCCGCTTTGCGGCGTGGCGTTGCCGCTCGCGGAGATGCGCGCGCCCAACATCACTTCGCGCTGGCCGGACAGCTTGAACTGCGCGGCCATCGCGGAAGCGTCGTCCAATCTGAATTTGTAGGGCATCTCGCCCACCGGAACCTTGACGATCGCCAAAGGCATGCGCGGGCCGTCGACGGCGCGGGCGAAGACGAACAGCGTGGCGCCGCGCGGGATGCGGGCCTTGATGGCGGGCGCGACGTCGACGGTGCCGTCGATCTGCGCAGCGCCGGACGGTGCGGACGCTTGCGCGGGCGCCGTCTGCGTGCTCGCCGCCTGTTGCGCCTGCGCGATGCTCGACGCAACCGACCGGGCCTGGTCCGAATCCGCCGGCAACGTGTCCAGCAGCTTTTGCCACGTGGCGGCGGCCAGCGCGAAGTCGCGGCGGTTGAAGGCCGCCGTGCCCGCCAGCGACAGCGCCTTCGGGTGCGTCGGGTCGGCCTGCAGCGCCAGGTTCACCAGCTCCATCGGCCGGCCTTCGAGGTTGCGGCCGTTGAGCATGGCCAGCGTGTCGGCGTAGTCGGCCAGCAGCGGCGCGTTGCGCGGCGCGAGCTTCATGCCCCGCTCGAAAGCCTGGCCCGCCTCGGCCAGGCGATTGAACGCGACGTACGAGCGCGCGAGCATGTGCCAGCCGTCGGCGTCGTCGGGCGACTTCTGCAGCTTCTCGGCAAGGCGCTCCACCATCTCTTCCATCTCTTCGCGCGACATGGTGTGCGGCGCGCCCCCGCCGGCCCTGGCCTGCGCAGCGGCGGGGTCGAGAGCGCCGGGCTTGCCGATCAGCCCGTAGATGCCGAGCGCGCCGGCCGGCAGCAGCAACGCGACCGCGAGCAGCGCCGCGAGCGCATGCCGCGGCGTCACCGTCACCGCCTCTTCCGGCGCCTGCACCACCTCTTCGATCACGCGGCCTTCCAGCTCGGTCACGGCACGCGCGTGTTCTTCCGTGGCGAGCTTGCCCGCGTCGCGCTCGGCATCGAGCTGCGCGCGCAGGTCGCGGTACACGTCGATGGGCGCGGCGCCCAGCGATGCGCGACCGCCGGTGCGCATCAGCGGCGGCAGCACGAACAGCAGCGCGCCGGCCAGCAGCAGGGCCACGGTGCTCCAGAAGGCAAGGTTCATTTCGTCGTCTCCGGCGTGCCGGCCAGCAAAGCGGCCGCCCTGGCATGGTCCTCGCCCGTGAACTCGCACGAGTCCACGCGCGGCTTGCGGCGGCGCACGGCCACCACGGTGACGATGGCGCCCACGCCCAGCAGCAGGAACGGCCCCACCCACAGCAGCAGCGTGGTGGCCTTCACCGGCGGGCGGTACAGCACGAAGTCGCCGTAGCGCTCGGTCATGTACGCGAGGATGTCGTCGTCGCTCTTGCCCGCGCGCAGCTGCTCGCGGATCTGGTTCTTCAGGTCCTGCGCGAGGCCGGCGTGCGAGTCGGCGATCGTCTGGTTCTGGCACACGAGGCAGCGCAGCTCTTCGGACAGGCGCTGCACACGCGCTTCGAGTTGCGGATCGTCCGCGAGGGGTACCGCCTCGCCCGCGAAGGCGAGGTTCATGGCGAGCAGGAGCACGGCCAGCAATTGCTTCATGCGCGCGCTCCTTCAACGGCGGCGACGCCCTGCTGCGCTTCCTGTCGGCGGCCGAAGCGGTAGCGCCGGTCGGTCGCGGCGACGATGCCGCCGAGTGCCATCAGCAGGCAGCCGCCCCAGATCCAGTCGATGAAAGGCTTCACCTGCACGCGCACGGCCCAGGCCTCCTGGCTCACCGCCTCGCCCAGGGACACATAGAGGTCGCGCGTGATGCCCACGTCGATCGCGGCTTCGGTCATCGGCATGCCCTGCGCCTTGTACAGGCGCTTCTCGGGCTGCAACTTCGCCACCTCGCGGCCGTCGCGCGTGACGGTGAAGTTCGCGCGCAGGCCCACGTAGTTGGGGCCGTTGTATTCGCCGAGGCTGTCCATGCGGAAGGTGTAGCCGCCCAGCTCCACGGTGTCGCCGGCCTGCATGCGCACGTCCTTCTCGCTCTCCCACGTCTTGACCATGGTCACGCCGAAGATGAAGCAGCCCACAGCGAAGTGCGCGAGCAGCATGCCGGCTTCGGCGCGCGTCACGCGCCGCGGGATGGCCGCGAATTTCCGCGCGATGCCACCGGGGACATTGCGGACCTTCTCGGCCAGCGAGACGACGGTGGTCGCGGCGATCCAGACCGCGAGCAGGATGCCGACGGCGCTCTTGATCGAGCCACCGGCGAGCATCGCCACCCCGGCGCCGATCGCGCTGGCCACAAGCGCCCAGCGCAGGCGCTTGAACAAATCGGGCAGCGACGCGTCTCGCCAGCGCGCGAGCGGCCCCACGCCCATGAGGAAGATCGCGGGCGCCATCAGCGGCAGGAACACGGCCTCGAAGTACGGCGGGCCCACGGAGATCTTGCCGAGCTTGAGCGCATCGAGCAGCAGCGGGTACAGCGTGCCGAGCATCACGGACGCGGCCGCCACCGACAGCAGCACGTTGTTGACCAGCAGCATCGACTCGCGCGAGATCGCTTCGAAGCCACCCCCCAGCCCGACCTTCGGCGCGCGCCACGCGAAGAGCGACAGCGACCCGCCGATGGCGATGCACAGGAACACAAGGATGTAGATACCGCGCTTCGGGTCGGTCGCAAATGCATGCACGGAGGTCAGCACGCCCGAGCGGACGAGGAAGGTGCCGAGCAGCGAGAACGAGAACGCGAAGATGGCCAGCAGCACCGTCCAGCTGCGGAACACGCCGCGCTTTTCGGTGACGGCGAGCGAGTGCAGCAGCGCGGTGCCCGCGAGCCACGGCAGGAAGGATGCGTTCTCCACCGGGTCCCAGAACCACCAGCCGCCCCAGCCGAGCTCGTAGTACGCCCAGCCGCTGCCCAGTGCGATGCCGAGGGTGAGGAACACCCACGCGACCGTGGTCCACGGCCGCGACCAGCGCGCCCACGTCGCGTCGAGGCGTCCCGAAAGCAGCGCGGCGATCGCGAACGAGAAGGCCACCGAGAAGCCGACGTAACCCATGTAGAGCATCGGCGGGTGGAACACCATGCCGGGGTCCTGCAGCAGAGGGTTGAGGTCGCGGCCTTCGGGCGCCGCGGGCAGCAACCGTGCGAACGGATTCGACGTGAACAGAAGGAAGCTGAGGAAGCCGACGCTCACCAGGCCCATCACGCCGAGCACGCGCGCGACGAACGCCGTGGGCAGGCGCTTGCTGAACACCGACACCGCGACGCTCCACAGCCCCAGCATCAGCACCCACAGCAGCATCGAGCCTTCGTGGCCGCCCCACACGCCCGCGATGCGGTAGGCCAGCGGCAGCTGCGTGTTGGATTGCTGCGCCACGACGAGCAGCGAGAAGTCGTTGTCGATGAAGGCCAGCGTGAGCGCGCCGAACGCGACGAGGATGAAGAGGAACTGGCCCTGGGCCGCGGGCTGCGCCACCGCCATCCAGGCGGGCACGCCGCGCGCCGCGCCCGCCAGCGGCAAGGCCGCCTGCGCCAGCGCGAGCATCAGCGCGACGATGAGACTGAAGTGGCCGATTTCACCGATCATGGAAAAAACCTCGTTGATCGGCACGGGAGTGCACGGAGCGTGCCAGCGGGTTTCGCGGTATTTCTTCCCGGAATCGGGAACGTCAGCCCTTGCGGTGCCGGCCGAGTTTCGCTTCCCACTCCCAGATGGCGGCGCGCGCCTTCTCGCGGTGGGGGTCGTCGGCCTTCGACAGGTGCAGGTAGCTGCGCATGCCACCCAGTGCGGACTCGTAGTCGCTGCGCATTTCCTCGGCCATCGCGAGGCCGTAGTACGCGTTCGCCTGCTGCGGCCGCAATTCGATGGCCGCGAGGAAGAAGCCGCGTGCCGCGTCGCCGCGCTCCTGCCCCAGCAGGGCGAAGCCCATGTTGACGTGCGCCTCGGGCATCTTCGGCGCGAGCTCCAGCACGCGGTGCAGCGCGGCGACGGCGTGGTCGTACTGCTTCGCGTGGAGCATCACGACCGCCTGTTCGAAGCGCTGCCTGACCTCGGCGTCCTTCATCTGCTGCTGGTGGTCCAGGCGCGTGACGCGGCCCGGCGGCGCCTTCATCATCAGCAGGCCGGCAACGGCCGCCACGGCGACCGCGAGTGCGATCGCACCGATGTGGCCCCGGCCCCATTCGAGCCTCACACCGCCCCCTTGTGCGGCGCGGTGCTGATGAAGGGCACCCCGAAGAAGGTCAGGAAAGCGATGGCGAACACGCCGACGATCATGAGCGCGCTGACCCGAGGCGCCACGCGCCACGCGAGGCGCGCGTGGATCGCGCCGGCCAGCGTGAGCCAGGTGACGAAAGCCCATGTCTCGAGCGGGTCCCACGCCCAGTACCGGCCCCACGCGTCCTGCGCCCACACGGCGCCGGCGACGAGCATCAGGCTCTCGAAGACGAGCGCTGCCATCATGAAGCGCCAGACGAGCGCGTCGAGCACGGCGTCACCCGGCACGCGTTCGAACCACAGGCGGCCCCGGCGCGTGGCGCGGGCGAGCACGACGCCCGCGATGCCGGTGGCCACGAGGGCACAGCCGAGGAACACCTTGCCCAGCGCGACGTGGAACCACAGCACCGTCATCTCGTACGTGGCGGGCAGGTGCGTGTCCGCGGGGTCGACGACCAGCAGCCACGCCGCCAGGACCGCGAGGAGTGTCAGCACCATGGGTGCGATGTCGCGCAGCCTTTGCACCCGCAGGTGCGTGACGCGCCACGCGACGCCGAGGCTGAAAAGGCTGCTCGCGAGGATCTCGAACATGTTGAGGAAAGGCCCGTGCCCCAGGCGCACCCATCGCAGCGCGATGCCGAGGGCAACCAGCAGGAGCGCCGTGTCGGTGAGCGACACCTGCACGAACTGCCACGCCGCCTGCGAGCGATGCGTCGCGGCCACGGCCCGCCACGCGGCCAGCATGGCCACCGTCATCGCCACCGCACCCGCGGCCACCCACCAGTAGTCCACCGGTTGCGCGGCGTAGTTCATGCGGCGGCACCTTCGCGCAGCGGCAGCAGCCGCACGCCGCGACCGAAGAGATGCCACGCCAGCGCGAGGATGCCCGCCACCGAGGCGAACAGCATCGGCAGCAGCGTCGGGTCGTGGAAGATGCGGTAGCCCATCCAGCCCGCGAGGCGCTCGTAGCGCAGCGTGGCGCCGCCGACGCGCAATGCGTCGCCCGGCGAGAGTTCATGGCGCACGCCGCCAGTCTCCACGACGAGCACCGTGCGCACATGACGTGGATCAAGCGTCCACGCGGTCTCGCCGGTCGGCGCGTCCACCACCCGCAGCCAGAAGCCCAGCGCCTCGCCGCCGGGCGCGGTCCAGCGGTTCTCCTGCTTCCAGTCGAAGAGCGGGTAGGAAGGCATGTGCAACGCACCCTGCACGCGCGGGCCCGCGTCCGGCTGCCACGAGATCACCGGCGCGAAGCCCTTGTTGTGCGTGGTGTAGAGGCGGTAGCCGTCGATCACCAGAGGTGTGTCGTCCCCGACCGTGCGCGGCAGCGACTCGCCCGGCAGCAGCACCTCGCTGCGCGTGTGCGCGCGGCGCATGCCGGGCGCGTAGTCCACCTGCCAGCCGCCCTGCCGGAACGAGATGCGGCGCCACGCGTTGCCGTGCAGCGGCCCGCGGCCGGTCACTTCGACGTGCGCGGGATCGAGAGCGCCGCCCTGGAGGACCTCGACACGCGCATCGAAATGGAACAGCCGGCCCCAGCCCGCCAGCAGCAGCAGCACGAGCAAGGCGAGGTGGAAGAGCCCGAGCCCGCCGCGGCGCAGCGCCGGCCGCGCGAGCATGGCGGCCGCGAGGTTGAGCGCGAGCAGCGCGAGCGGTGCAGCGATCGTTCCCTGCGGCACGGTCGGCAGCAGGTAGCTCGCGAAGGTGGCCGCCGCGAGCAGCGCGAAGCCTGCCAGCGAGAGCTTGAGCGAGGCGAGCGCGTGCAGCACGGGCTTCATGGCGCGTTGGCGCAGTTCTCGTTGGAGTCGCGCATCCACGAGCGGCCGGACTGCCCGTTGCCCGGCGCGCCGGCCGAGCCGCAGTTGGTGTCGTTCCAGTTGCCGCTGGTGGCGAAGGTGCGCACCTTCAGGACCGCGTTCACGTAATACGGCCCGTTGGTGTAGGTGGCCGTGGTGTTCAGCCGCACCTGGGTGCCGGCCGGCAGGCCCGCCTCCGGCCCCACGTCGTTCAGGTTGACGAGGAAGGCCTTGTTCTTCCAGCCGTGCGGCACGGCGACGTGGCACCACGTGCAGCGGATGCGGCCGATCTTGTCCACGTGGTGCGCATGCAGGTTGCCCTTGCCGCCGCCATAGAACCCGGTGGTGCGGTTGCTGATGCTGCCGATGCCGTTGCGGTCCGCATAGTTCGCCGGGTTGTGGCACTTGAAGCACAGCGCGTTGGCGGTGTAGGTGCCGCTGCTCGAGGCGCCGGTGGTGGAGCTCCACTCGCCCTTGAGGATGAAGTTGTTGGCAGACCCGTGCGGCCCCCACGGGCCCGATGCCGGCACCACGTCCGAGGCGCCGGAGTTGGAGCCGTGGCAGTCCGTGCAGTACATCGTCTGCGTGCCGACGTCCGCCACCGCGTTGAACGGGGCGCGCCAGATGCTCGTCTGGTTGGACGTCATCTGGCGCGTGGCGAGGTCGCGGCCGGTGTTGTCCATCACCGGGTGCCAGCCGCGGTGGTTGTTGGTCTGGAAATTGACGTTGTAGCAGGTGCACCCGCCGGCGCCGCATACCGCGCAGCCGGCGGGGTTGCGCACCTGTCCCGCGAACGCACCCGAGTCCGTCGTCGTGAGTTCCCCCTTGTGCCCCGCCGGTGCCTGGAACTCCATGGCCTGGTTCGTGTACCGGGTGACGCTGTTGGTGCCCGAGGGCGTGCCGCCCCCGGAAGAACCCAGCAGGGGCGGTGTGTCGTACGCGTAGTTGGAGTGGCACTTCAGGCACACCTGGTACTCGCGCGTGACCCACGCGCTGCCCTTGGCCGTGCTCGCGCCGGCGCCGCCGTCGCCGCGCTTGAAGTCGAACGACGTGGGGTCGCTGCCGAAGGCCACGCCCCCGTACACGGGCTCCACGCCGGTGATGCCCTTGAGCACGCCCGAGGCGATGTTGGTGTGGCCGGCCGTGTGGTTGTGCGTGCCGCCGGCGTCCGGTGTCGACGCATTCGCATTGAACAGCCGGTTGCGGATGACGCGGTGCGGGTTGTGGCAGTCGGTGCACTCCACGTGCCGATTGTTCAGGTTGCCTTTGCCCAGCAGCGCCGGCGCCTCGACGAAGTCCTTGCCCCGCTGCGTGCCCGTGCCCGTCCCGATGTCGTGCACTTCGCCGCCGGAGAGCTGCTCGGTGCTCTTGATCGGCATGTGCCGCGCGAGCGCGAAATCGTCCTTGATGTTGGGCACGCTCGTGACGTTGGTGAGCGCGCTCGACGCCAGCGCCGCATGGCACTGGTAGCACGTCTCCTCGATGGCCGGGTTGCCGCCCGCCTTGGGCGACGCGGCGCTGTCGGTGCCTTCGCGCAGCAGCCGGCGCGAACCCTGCACCGTGTGCGTGTCGTGACAGGCGAGGCAGCCCGCCTTCCACACCGGCAGGTTGGTCGGGAACTCGCGCAGCGAAGCCGCGGCGGCCGTGAAGGTTTCGTCGGCCACCGCCGGGTTGGCGTGCGCGGAGAGGGCCCACGCCTGCCCCGCCTTGTCGTGGCAGGCCAGGCAGAAGATGTCGCTGTTCTGCGAGAACGCGCCGCCGGTGGGCGCGGCCTCCTGGAAGCGGTTGAGGCGCAGGAATTTCGCCGGGCCCTTGGTCGCGTCGGTCTCGCGGATGTGCGGGTCGTGGCAGGTGGAGCACTGCATCTGCCCGCCGTTGGGGCCGGGCTGCAGCGGCAGCAGCGGCTTGACGCCGGGCGAGCGCGTGCCCACCACGGTGCCGTCGGGCGGGCGCAATTCGCCGTCGCGCGTGGCCAGCGCCGCGTCGTAGGTGAAGGAGATCGGGTGGTCGTTGGTGAGGTTCACGCCGAGGTTGCGCGTGAAGCCGGTGGTCGCGCCGGCGCCCACCGGCATCGTGCCGCCGGTGCCGGTGCCCGTCATCGGGATCGACACGTTCGGCGTGCCGTTGAGCACGTTGACATTGCCGATGGCCATGGTGCCGTCGTGGCACGACAGGCACAGCTTGGACGTGCCGCCGGGGCCGGCCGAAAGCTCCACCGTGTCCGCGTCGATGGAGCTCGATGTGTAGGGCGTGTACGTCGCGCCCGAGAGCTTGCGGTTCCACAGCGGGGCGGCAGGGATGTTCTCGGCGGCGTGCGGCGTGTGGCAGAACACGCAGACCTGCGACTCGCTCGTGGCCTTGACGGTGCCGCTGCCGCTGGCCGACAGGTTGTGCTTCGTGTTGCGCACGTCCGAGATCTTGGCCGCGCCCACGGGCTGCAGCAGGCCGAGCACGGCCAGCGCGATCATCACGACGAGCGACGCGAACCGCGCCATCAGTTGCCTCCCAGGAACTGGAACACGGCCACGCGGCCGTTGAACATGTCGGCGACGAACACCCGGTTGCGGGCATCCACCCACACCCCGGCGGGCAGGTAGAAGCGGCCGACGTCCTGGCCCGTGCCGCCGAGCGACATCAGCAGCTGCCCCTTCGGGTCGAACACCAGCAGCGTGTCGTGCATCGACTCGATCACGTAGACATTGCCTTCGTCGTCCGCCGCCACGCCCTTGGGCCGCACGAGGTTGCCGATGTACAGGCCCCGCTGGCCGAAGCGCAGCACCGGCTTGCCGTCGGCGTCGAAGCCCTGCACCCGCGCGTTGAGCGTGTCGGTGACGTAGAGCGTGCCGTTCGCCAGCGACAGGTGCGTGGGGTAGTTGAGCTCGCCGGGCCCGTCGCCGCGCGAGCCCCAGGTGGCGAGCAGCTTGCCGTCGTCGTCGAACACCTTGATGTCGTGCGCGCGCGTGTCGGCCACGTAGATGCGCTTGCGCTGCGCGTCCCGCGCGAGGCCGGTGGGCCGCACCAGCACGCCATCGCCGAACTCGCCCAGGGGCGTGCCGTCGGCGCGCAGGCGGAACACGCGGCCCAGCTCGGCGTCGGCCACCAGCACGCTGCCGGCGGGCCCGAGCGCGATGCCGATCGGCGAGGCGAAGCGCGTCATCTTCGTTGCCTGCTCCCAGACGTCGAGCTTGCCGCCCGGCTCGTCGAACACGAACACCGCGTTGCGGCTCACGTCGGTGACGAGCACGCGGCCCGCGGCATCCACCACGCCGGTCTGCGGGCGTTGCAGCACGGTCGGCGATTCGGCCTGGCCGACGAGGCCCACGACCCATTCGAAGAACTTGCGCGCGCCCGTCTTGCCGTTGGGCGAGCCGAAGTTCTGCTCGCCGGTGAGCTGCCCGAGGTAGCGGTAGCGCGGCACCTCCTGCGTCTGCGGCGGCGGGAAGGTGCGCGCCGTGTCCGCCTCGTTGGCTTCCATGCGCATGACCTGCGGCCCGGCGGCGCAGCCTGCGAGCAGCATGGCGATGGCGAGGACCGCGATGCGCATCACGGCGTCTCCTTCTCCATCGAAGGCGGCGCCACGAGCAGCACCTGCACACGCGCGTTCAGGCCGTCGGCCACGTACAGCAGGTTGCCGTCGATGGCGAGCGACTCGATGCGGCCGAAGCGCGCCGGCCCTGCACCCGCGCCGCCGAACGTGGCGAGCAGCTGGTTGCCGCGAAACACCTTGATGACCTGCTGCGCGTCGTCGCTCACGAACACGCGGCCGCTGCGGTCCACCGCCATCGCGCGCGGCTGCGTGAGCTGGTGCTCGCCGATCACGCGCACCGCGTTGCCGGCGGCGTCGAGCACCACCACCTGCTGCGCGAGGCGGTCCAGGACGTACAGGCCTTCGGGGCCGAACGCCAGTGCCGTCGCGCTCTGCAGCACGCGCGCCCGGCCGCGGCCGAGCAGCGACTGCACGCGGCCGAGCGGGTCGAAGGTGACGACCTGCGCGCTTGCGCTGTCCGCGATCAGGATCTCCGCGCGACCCGGCGGCACGGCGATGGCGACGGGCCGCATCGCATCCGCTTCATCGCGCCACTGGCGCACGAGCCGGCCGCGCGCGTCGTACTGCACGACGCGACGCTCGGCCGGCAGCGCGACCCAGACGGCGAAATCGTTGCCGATGTGCATCGCTGCGCCCTGCTCCGCGGCACCCGGCGGATATGGCGCGAAAGCCGCCATCGCATCGCGGCTGCGCTCGAGGCGCCAGATCGTGCGCGCGCCGGCGTCCGCGACCATGACGATGTCGCCGAGTGCGGCGACGCCCACGGGTTGCACGAAGCGCAGCCGGGGCCCCATTGCGGGAGCGGGCGCCAGCGGCAGCCGGGGCAATGCGGCAGAAGCACCGGGCAAGGCGCGCGGTGTCGTGTCGAGCCGCCAGCCGCCGTCGATCGACAACCAGGGCGTGAGCAGCGCGCTCGGACGCGGCATCTCGGAACGCGCAGGCGCGCCGATGTCGTCCGCGGCGCACGCAGCGAGCAAGAGCGCAACGATGGCGGCAAGCAGCCTCACCAGAACCCCGCACCCTTGGTCTGGTGGCCGCCGTAGATGCCGCTCTTGAGCCCCGGCTTGCCGGTGTGGCACAGGTCGCAGCGGTCGGCGGACCATGCGACCTGGCCGTTGTGGCACATGCCGCAGAACTTGCCGTTGATGATGTCGTTCATCTGCACGACGTTGGCGCCGGCGCGCATCTTGAAACCCAGCTCCGAGTGGCACACCTTGCAGCGGAAGCGGATGCGGTGGAACCAGTGCGGGAACACCACAGGCCGCACGCCCGCGGCCTGGGCCTGCCGATTCAGCACCACGTCGCCGTATTCCGCGCTCGCCGGCGCGGCGAAAAGCAGCGCGAATGCGAAGAGCACGAGCCACTTCACTGCGTCGCCTCCCGCACGATGCCCTTGCCGAAAGCCGCATGTTCGGGGCTGCCGCGGTCGACGCTGTGGCAGCGCTTGCATTCGGTGAGCGGGAAGGCGACCGCGCCGTGGCACAGCCCGCATTTCTCGCCGGCGAGGATCAGCATCATGTTGATGCGCGTGGCGCCGGCCTGCTGCGCGAAAAGCTGGTCGTGGCAGTTGGAGCAATCGAGCCAGGCGGTGTGCTGCCGGTGCGGGAAGCGCACCATCGGCATCTCGCCGGTGTTCCTGAGCAGCACGTCGGTCGTGCGCAGCTTGACGATCGTCTCGGGGTGGATGTTGGTGCGCGGCGTGATCTGGCCGGCGTCGAGCGCCTGCATCCAGCTCACGAGGTTGCCCGCCGTGTCCGGCGCCTTCGCGGCGAGCTGGCCCAGCGCGTCGCGCGGCTCCTGCAGCATGCCCAGCATCGGCGCGGTGGGGTCGTGCACCTCGTCCTTCGCGAGCGTGGCCCAGCTCGCGGCGGCCGCGAGAGCGATCGCCGAAACCAGCGCGAACGCAAAGGCCACCGCCCAGCGGAACATTCTTCTACCCCGGGATGTACACGCCCGCGGCCCGGATGGCCTTGACGAGTTCGCGCGTGGATTGCTCGAGCGTCCGGACGGCGCCTTCGTGGTCGCGCCGCGCGGCCTGCTCCTCGGCCTGCGCGCGCAGCTTCTCGGCCGCGCCCACCGCCTGGTCGACCATCGCATCGACGCTGGCCATGCCGCGCTTGTCTTTCAACAGCATCTGGACCAGCATCTTGTGCGTGTCGTTGCGGTCGATCTCGTAGGTGTACTCCTCGGCCTTGCTCGCGAAGTTGAGCGAGCGCACCACGGTCTCGCCATCGCGCAGGTTGCCGATCGCGGCCTTCACCGCCAGGTAGGCGCCGTCGATCTTCGTGCGCGCGTCGACCAGCCGGCCCACGCCTGCGAGCTGCTGCGCCTCGCGCATCTCGGCTTCGACGCGCTGCGACAGCTCGCCCGCGCGCGGGCCGCCGCCCTTCTCGGCGGCGATGCGCTTCTGCGCGTCGAGCAGCACGCGCGTGGATTCCATGCGCGCGTCGAAGTCGATCTTCTGCTTGCGGGCGACCAGCTCGTTGGAATCGGCCAGGCGCACCGCCTCGAACATCGCGCGGGACGCGTCGTCGAGCAGCGCGGACGCCGATTCGAGCTGCCCCGCCTTGAGCGCAGCGCCCGCGCGCGCATGCAGTTCGCGGGCACGCGTGCGGTGCGTGGCCGCGGCCTCGATACCACTCGCCTGGATCTGCCTGGCGGCCGACGAGCTCTCGATCAGTGTCGCGGTGGACACGAGCTTGCGCTCCAGCTGGTCGCGGTCCGGCGGCAGTTTCACGGGCGCCTGCGCGGCGGCATTGAACACGGTGGCGGCGGCCAGCAGCAAGCCCAGCCGCTGCGCCGCAAAAAAGGTGCGAAGTTCCATCAGTTGCTCCCCATCGTCTGCGGCACCACCAGGCCCGCGGCCTGCAGGGCGCGCCGCAGCGCGTCGGTGCCTTCATTGACCTTGCGGATGGCCAGCAGCGCGTCGCGCCCCGCCACCCCCTCGGCCGCTTCGCGCAGCTCGCGCGCTTCGGCCACGTGCCGCTCCACCAGCGCCAGCGCCTCGGGCGAGGGCCGGTACTCCAGCAGCGCCAGCGGCACCAGCCGCTCGAAACTGCGATGCCGCGCCAGCTCGAAGGCGAACTCCTCCTTGCGGTCGGCGAACTTGCGGTCGTAAACGATCGTCTGGCCCGCCAGGCGCGCCGATGCGTCGCGCAGCAGCAGCACCACCGCCTGGTCGAGCTGGCGGTTCGCTTCGATGTACTTGTCGGCCCGGGCGAGCGTGGTGGCCTGCTGCACGAGCTCGCCCACCTTGGCCGTCACCCGCTGCGCGGCCTCGGCGGCGCGCGCGTCGCCTTGCGGCAGCGCGATCTCGGCGGTGCGGCGCAGCGCAGACACGCTGTCTTCCAGCTGCGCGTAGCGGGCGCGCTCGCCGGCCTGCTGGCTGCCGGGGTCGGGTACCAGCTGCTGCGCGCGGCTGATCTCGATGATGGCCTCGTTGACCAGCGCATCGGCGCCGCGCAACTGGCCCATCGTCGTGAGCGTGCGCGCGTGCAGCGCGAGCTCGCGCGCGGAGGCCACGTGCCTGCGCGCCTTTTCATTGTTGCTCGCCGCGACGCGCGCGACCACCGGCGACTGGTTGAGCACCTTGTCGAGCATCGTCAGCTTCTGCTCCACGGCCTGCGCCGAGGGCGCCGGCCGCTCCACGTCCGCCTGCGCGAAGGCCTGCGACAGCGCGACGACGATCGCGGCGTGGGTCCAGAACGCGGCCTTCAGCATGGCTACTGCTTGGCCGCCGTGCCTTCGGCCGCCGCGGTGGCGGGTGCCGCCTGCTTGGGCTTGGAGTGGCACAGCCGGCACTCGGACACGGGGAACGCGACCTTGCCGTGGCAAGTACCGCACGCCTCGCCGAGCAGGATGCTGGCCATGCTGATCTGGTTGGCGCCCTTCTGCGGCTTGAAGATGGCCGGGTGGCAGTTGGAGCAGTCCAGCCACTCGGTGTGCTGCTTGTGCGGGTACACCACGTCGGGCATGGAGCCCTTCACTTCGCGCACGATGTTCAGGTCCATCACCATCGGCTGCGTGGCGGCATTCACCTTGTCCGCGCGCGGCGTGATGCGGTTCTCGCGCAGCGACTTCACCCAGTCCACGCGGTTGCCCGCGTTGCTGCGCGACAGGTCGTTGAACGCGGCCAGCGGCGGCTGCAGCGCATGCGTGCCGTCGTTGCCCGGGTCGTGGATGCCGTCCTCGGCCGGCGGGCGGTTGCGCTGTGACGGCGGGCGCAGCAGGCGGTTGAAGGAGTTGACGCCTTGCGGCGCGGCGACCTGGACGGCCGCGACCGGTGCGGGCGCGGGCGCTGCAACGGGTGCAGCCGCGACGGGTGCCGGGGCAGCTGGCGCGGGCGCTGGCGCCGCAGGCTTCGCCGCCGCAACCGCGGCCGGCGCAGGTGCGGCAGCAGGCGCGGGCTTCGCCGCCTGCGCGGTCGCCGTGCCCGCCTGGCCGACCATGTACGCCACGGCGCCGGCAAGCTGCGCATCGGTGATCGCGGGCATCGCGCCCTTGGGCGGCATCGCGCCCTTGCCGGCTTTCGCGCTGGCCACGAGGCCGGCCATGCTGCCCGCCGCGGCCAGGCGCGCCTTCCATGCGGCCGTGTCGCCGGCCTTGGGCGCACCGAGCACGCCGGTGCCGTGGCAGGCGACGCAGCCGCCTTCGTAGGTGGCCTTGCCGTCCTGCGCGGACGCATTGAAAACGAGGAGCGCCGCTGCCGCGGCGAGTGCGATGCGTTTCATGGCTTCGCTCCCTTCGCCGGCGTGACGATCGAGCTGGTCGTGCTCTCGTGCACCTGCGTCGGCGTGTTGGGCTTGCCGCTGTGGCACATGTTGCAGTTCTCGACGTTCCACGCGACTTCGCCGTTGTGGCACGCGCCGCAGAACTGGCCGTCGATCACCTTGACCATGTTGATCTCGTTGCCGCCGGCCTTGAACTTGAAGCCGAGGTCCGCGTGGCACACCTTGCAGCGGAAGCGGATGCGGTGGAACCAGTGCGGAAACACGACCGGCCGCATGCCGGCCTGGTCGGAGTAGTTGTTGATCACCACGTCGCCGTATTCGGCGCGGGCATCGAGCGTCACGCTGCTTCCGAGCAGCGCGGCCAGCGCCAGCAGGGTGGTGCCCACCCAGCGCGCGCGTCGCGATTTGCCGTCCATGTCTTGACCCCTAATCTCCAAAATTGCGCTGCACCCTGAACATCAGGAAGTCGCGCCGCTTGCCCTCCACCTGCGACAGCCGGTAGAGCGTCCCCGTCTCGAGGCGGCCGACGGACCAGTCGAGGCGGTTCTCCCACATGCGTGTCTCACGATCGGGAAGCGAGGGCAGCGTCCCAGCCTGTCTCAGCACATCCTGGGCCAGCTTGATGCGCGACGTGAAGCGCAGCCCCGGCATGTCGAGGAAGCGGTTGTCGCGGTACGTGATCTCGCCGCTCGCGCTCGTCGAACCCGTGGTTTCCCCCGGGATGAGCCCCGTGCCCGCGTCGAGGTAGTGGTCGCCCACGCGCTGCGCCACGCGCTGCAGCGTGAAGTCGCCGCCCAGCGAGCGCCAGCGGTTGAACTCGATGGTTCCCGAAATCTGGAAATTCCATAACTGGAAGCGGGCATGGCTGCCGCCCAGCTCGCGCGAGTCGCTGAATGTCAGCCGGGCGTAAAGGCTCTTGTTGTCGCCGCCCGCGGTCCACGTGAGCGAGCCCATGTGCAGCGCGGTGCGCTGCGAATTGCGGGACGACGCGAGCTGCGCCGCCTGCGCGGGCAGGCTGCTTTCGATGCGCGAGACCGACAGGCTCTGGCTGGCGGTGAGCGAAAGTGCCGACGACGAGCCGAGCGGCCACGCGCGCGTCACCGAGTGCCCGGCCTGCGCGTTCACGGTGCCCTGCGTCTCGTCTTCCACCTGCGAGCCGCTCGACGCGGCGACGGAGGCATTCACCGTCGCGAAGCGGTCGTAGCGGAACTGGGCGAAGTTCAGCGTGTCGGCCTGCCAGCTCACGCCGGCCGAGCCGCTGAAGCCCTGCGCCTGCGCGCCGCTGCTGCGCGTGGTGGTCACGGTCCCGTTGGCGGTGAGGCGCAGGTTGCGCGTGAGCTCGTAGTTCGCGCCTGCCGTGAACGACAGGTTGTCGATGCCGTGACCGGTGACGTCGTCGCGCAGCACCACGGCGCGCGCGGCGCCGCTGAGCGACAGCGGCGAGCCCTCGCGGTGCCACAGCCCCACGCTGGAGACCTGCAGCACGCTGATGTCGCTCGGCGCGCCGGCGAACTCGTCCACTGTCTGCGTGAGGTTCACGGTGGTGTTCAGCGAGAACGGCCCCACCGGCGACCACGAGTGGCGCGCCACCAGGCTGCGGAAGTCGCTGCTCTCGCCCACGAGCCGGCGCCGCGCGTGCGAGAGCGAGCCGCCGACGGACAGGTCGTTCTCCTTCCAGCGCAGGCCGAAGTCGGCGGTGAGCGAGTCCTGCGTGTCGCGAAAGCCGGTGCCCGACTGTTCGCGGTGCTCGTAACCCGCGCTCACGTTCCAGTTGCCGGTGGCGGGCCGGTAGCGCTGGGTCATGCCGATGCTGGTGGTGCGGAAGTCCAGCCCCGTCGAGAGGCCCGAGTCGATGCGGCTGTCCACCCGGTCGACGTGCACCTCGAAGGGAAAGCGGCTGCGCGGGAACACGTCGATGCGGGCATTGCCGCTGGCGAACTGCTCGCGGCCGGCGGTGGCGGGATGCGGCGCAAAGGGGTCGTCGACCGCGCCGGTGCGCGTGTGCGCACTCGTCAGCCGCAGGCTCGCCTGCACGGTCGCGAACCACGGCTGGTAGATGTAGGTCCGTGCACCGAACGTGCCGGTGAACAGGTGCGCCATCGTGCTCGCCTCGCCTTTGGCGCGCGACGCGCGCAGGTCGTAGGCGAGCGAGCCCGCGGTCCGGATGGGCGGCAGGCCGCCCCAGTTGAAATCGAACAGGCCCTTGAAGCCGCCCGGCTCGTTGCCCTCCTCGGCGGGCGGTGGCTGCGCGACTCGCGCGTCAGACGTCGGGGAGCGCTCCTGCTGCGCCGCCACGCCCCCGGCCGCGGCCACGGCCAGCAGCGCGAGAAGGAGGCGGGAGCCGCGGCGCATTCAAAACTTGGACTCGTCGATCTTCGAGGGCGTCTCACGCCGCAGCTTCGCGAGCAGCGCGTTCCAGGCCTCGTCGCCGCGCTCGCGCATCCACAGGTCCTGCGCGCGCTGGCGCACCGAGTCGAGCGGGTTGAGCTGCGGCGGCTTGCGGCCCTGCAGCTTGAAGAGCGCCACGCCTTCGAGCAGCACGACGGGCTCGCTCAGGTCGCCGGGCTTCATCTTGTCCACGACACCCTGTGCGGCTTCGGGCAGCATGCCGTGGTGCACGTACCCGAGGTCGCCGCCTTTCTGCGAAGAGCCGTCGCCGGAGTGCAGCTGCGCGAGCTGGGCGAAATCGGCGCCGGATTTGAGCCGCTTGTGGATCGCCGCACCTTCGGACTTGGCGGCGTCCCACTTGGACTGCGGCGAAGACGGGTCGACCTTCAGCAGGATCATCGCCACGTGCAGCTGCTCGGGCGAGGTGAACTTGTCCTTGTGCGTCTCCCAGTACTGCTCGAGCTGGCGCGCCGTGGGCTCGCCCACCTGCCGCACCTGCTTCGTCAGCTGTTCGACGACGCTGTCGCGCTCCAGCTTCGCCTGGATGCCGGGCAGGAGGCGCGCGCGGTTCTGCTTCCACTGCGCGCTGTCCTTGTAGCGCGCCTCGTACGCGTCGATGGTCTTCTTCACCGATGCGGTGTCGGGCTTGATGCCGCGCTTCTTCGCTTCCTTCGAGAGAAGGACCGCATCGACGAGGTCCTGCGCGACTTCGCGCTGCAGCGCGGCGACCGCGCCCTCGGGCGGCTTGCCGTGATAGAACTTGCTGCGCGCCGCCTGCGCGAACGCGGCCTCGTAGTCCTGCTGCGTGATGACGACGTCGCCCACTTTCGCGAAGGGCGCATCATTGGCCGCGAGGGCCGCGCCGCATGCGAGGGCGGCGGCGAATGCGATGCTGCGGAGGATCATGGTCGTACGCCTTTCGGGAGAAAAAACGGGGCACCCAGTGCCCCGAAATCACTCGCTTGCAGAAACCGGTTCTTACTTCACGTGGCAGGCCAGGCACACGGCGCTGCCGGCATTGGCGATGCGCAGGAACGTGGCGTTGGTGCTGTGCGGGTCATGGCAGCTGGCGCACTCGACGAAGGGCTCGCTGTCGGTCTGGCCCGTGTAGCCCTTGCCGGGTGCGCGGGTGTAGAGAATCATGTCCGTCTTGTTGCGCGCGTTGTTCGGCGTGGCTTCGGTGTCGACCCACCACACGGTGGTGCCGTTGATGCTGGCGTTGGCGGGAGTCTTGAAGTCGCTGTCGCGCGTCGCGGCCGCTGGGGACGTGGCCGTGATGCCGCCGCCGCCGTACTGGATGCCGATCGGGTGGTCGTTCTTCAGGTCCTGGCCGAGGTTGGCGATGATGCCGGCCTTCATGACGCCGCCGGTCTGGTTGGCGCCGGACCAGGTGCCGGCCTGCCAGGCGCTGTCGCCCGCGGTGCCGGAGCCCGGCGCGTTGATCACCGCGCTCATCGACGTCACGCCGTCGTGGCACGAGAGGCACGCGATGGACACGGAGCCCACCGGCGCGGTCTTGCCGTCCAGCGTGGAGGTGCCCAGGCTGTCATACGTGGTGAACGTGTTCGGGTTGGGCAGCGTGCGGTTCCACAGGGGAACGACGGCGCTGGTGTCCGAACCGTGGGGCGTGTGGCAGAACACGCAGATTTCCGTCGTGCCGTCGAACTTGTTCACCCCCGTGCCGCCCGTGGTGGTGCCCAGGTTGTGCTTCGTGTTCTTGATCTGCGCGTCGGCGGGAAGGTGGATGGCCATGCCGGCAACTGCCACGGCAAGGCCCATCACCAGCTTCGCGAAATCGCTCTTGATGCCCATCTCTCTCTCCTATGTCAGGTGTAGGTATGTGGGCCTGATTCGCAGGTTGCGTGCCAGCGCGCGAAACCGCTCGCGGGGCCGTTTTGCTTGACCTGCGTCAAGCTTCCGGGGCCGCGGCTTCCTACATTCAGGAAAACACGGATGTCCATTGCGAGAAGCAGGAAACGCATCAGCGCTTTCCGTACGCCGCGTTGGCCGGAAGGTGTGCGGGCCGGAACACTTCGACCTTGCGGAAGAACTGGTCCACCATGTAGATGCGGCCGTCGCTGTCCACCGCGATGCCCGAAGGCAGCATGAACTTGGCGGGCTGGTCCTGCGGGCCGCGCGAGCCGACGTCCAGCAGCAGCTGGCCTTCCTTGTTGAAGATCTGGAAATTGCCGAACGCGCTGTCCGCCACGTAGATGTTGCCTTCGTTGTCCGCCGCGATTTCCTTGGGCCGCGCGAACTGGCCGCTCTGTCGCCCGATCGCGCCGAAGGTCTTGACGAACTTGCCGTCGGCGTCGAAGACCTGGATGCGGAAGTTGCCGCCGTCCACCACATAGAGCAGGCCGTCGGCACCGACCACCGCGTCGCGCGGCAGGTTGAACTCGCCGTTGCCGTCGCCGCGCTTGCCGATCTCCAGCAGCGCCTTGCCGGTATCGAGGTCGATGGCCCGCACCTTGTGGTCGTTGCTGTCCACGCCGCCGGCGTCCACCACGTAGATGCGCCGCCGCTTCGCGTCCAGCGCCAGGCCGGCGGGGCGGCTCCACTTCATGTCGTTGCCCAGCATGCGCAGGAACTTGCCGTTCGCGTCGTAGACATGCACGCGCTTGAGCGTGCCGTCCAGCACGTACACGTTGCCCTGCGGGTCGATGTCGATGCCGAAGGGCATGCGCAGGCCGCCGGGCTCCTCGATGCCCAGGCGCGTGAACTTGCGCGCGTTGAGGTCGTAGACGACCACGTTGCGAGCCACCGTGTCGCCCACGTAGACCTTGCCGTTGCGCACCGCCACGCCATAGGGCTTGTCGAGGCCCTCGCCCGCGCGGACCTCGCCGGTGACGAAACGCCGCAGCGCGCCGTCCTTGCTGTCGTCCACCACGTCGGCGCTGCTGTGGATCGAGCGTTCCCACACGATGCGCGCCGCCTCGGGCGGCGGCGGGAAGGCGGGGATCTCGGCCTTCTTCTCGGGAACGGTGGGTTGGGTGACGCAGCCGCCCATGGCGAGCAGCACGGCGATTCCCAGTGCTGCGCAGGCGAATCGCGTTTTCGGGAATTTCGGGCTCATGTTCGTCTCTGCCTCCATGGCGGTGGCGGGCGAAACGCAAGCGCCATGCCACGGGAGTTGACGGGTGGCATGGGCTTTGCACTAGGGGTTCCAAACTCAGTGGAGTTCCCATGTTCGATGGAGCCGACAAGATGACCCGACGCGTTTGCGAGCTTGCCGCCGCCCTGCTGGTGCTGGCCGCCGCCTGGGCCGCGCCCGAAGCGCACGCGGGCGACCGCACGGCGGCGCCGCAGACGCCGGCCGCGCTGTACCACAACTACTGCTCGGTGTGCCACGGCGACGCGGGCGACGGCAAGAGCCGCGCGCAGAACAGCCTGAAGCCGCCGCCGCGCGACTTCACCACGTCGCAAAGCGCGCAGGAGCTCACGCGCGAGCGCATGATCGCCGCCGTCAAGGGCGGCGTGCCCGGCACGGCCATGACCGCGTGGAAGACGCAGCTGGACGACAAGCAGATCGTCGAAGTCGTCGATTACGTGCGCAACACCTTCATGCGCCCGAGCGTCACCGACGCGAGCCGCGGCCGGCAGGTCTATGCGCGCGTGTGCTCCGTGTGCCACGGCGACCGCGGCGCGGGCTCCATGTGGGCCAGCGCGAACCTGCGCCCTGCCCCGCGCGACTTCTCCTCGCCGCAGGCGCTGGCCGAACTCACGCGCGACAGGATGATCGCCGCGGTGGCCGCGGGCAAGCCCAACACCGCGATGCAGGCGTATGGCCAGAAGCTCAGCCCCAAGGACATCGAGGAGGTGGTGGACTACATCCGCACGTCGATCATGCGTGTGGACGGCCTGGCCGGCATCAGCGGCACCCATGCGCGTGGCGTGCCGGTGAATGCGCCCGCGGCGGCACCGTCTGCGCCCGCACAAGCATTCAAGGCCGACATGAAGCTGCCGTTCCCCAACAACCTCAAGGGCGACATCGCGGCTGGCCGCAAGTTCTACGACGCGAACTGCGCGACCTGCCACGGCGCCAAGGGCGACGGGCAGGGCCCGCGCGCGTACTTCATCAACCCCAAGCCGCGGGTCTTCACGAGCGAAGAGTCGCGCGGCATCCTCAACCGCCCGGCGATCTACGCCGGGGTATCGGCGGGCAAGCGCGGCTCCGAGATGCCGGCGTGGGACAAGGTGCTGACGGCGCAGGAAATGGCCGATGTCTCCGAGTATGTCTTCCGCTCGTTCATCCAGACTGCGGGCAGCGATGTCGCGAAGAAGAAGTAGGGCACTCGCTGCGCTCGCCGCACTGGGTGCCGCCTGGCTGCTCACCGGCTGCGGCCAGGAGCAGCCCGTGCATGCCGCCGTGCGCGGCGCTGCGCCCGCCGTGCCGGTGAGCGCCGAAGTGCTGGAGCAGGGCCGCAAGGTCTGGAACTACCGCTGCTACTTCTGCCACGGCTACTCCGGCGACGCGAAGACGCTCGCCACGAGCTACCTCGACCCCAAGCCGCGCGACTTCACGCAAGTGTCGGGCGACACGTTGACCTACGAGCGCATGATGAGCGCGCTGAAGGACGGCCGCCCCGGCACCGCGATGAAGAGCTTCGTGGGCATCATCTCGCCGCAGGACATGCACGCCGTGACCGAGTTCGTGCGGCACGAGTTCATGAGGAACAAGGCCGTCAACACGCAGTACCACACCGCGGAAAACGGCTGGCCCAACCACGAGCGCAACGCGGTGGCCTTCCCGTTCGCGCGCGGCGACATCGCCATCGACACGCCGTGGGACAAGCTCGACGAGACGCAGCAGAAGGGCAAGCGACTCTTCATGACCGCGTGCATCACCTGCCACGACCATGGGCGCGTGGAGACGCCCGGCACCGTCTGGGAGTCCCGCGCGGTTTCCTACCCGCGCGACGCGTACTGCACCAGCTGCCACCAGGACGTGCCGCGCTCCGCGCCGCAGGGCGCCGCGCATCCGCAGCGGCCGGCGACGCACACGTTCTCGGAGCCCGACGGCAGCGTGCCCGTTCGCAAGCCGCACGCGGGCGACCCCGTCGCGCAGACCTTCCTCGTCCATGACAAGGCGCCCGCGATGAAGAACCCGAGCGCGAAGGAGCTGCGCGGCGAGCACCTGTTCCAGAAGAACTGCGCGTTCTGCCACGCCGCCGACGGCACGAGCAAGAGCTGGATCGGCAGCTTCCTCGAGCCGCACCCGCGCGACCTGACCAGCAGCGACGAGATGAAGGGCATGACGCGCGAGCGCCTTGCGCGGTCCATCTCGCAGGGCCTGCCGGGCACGTCGATGCCGGCGTGGAACGGCGTGATGCCGAAGGAAGACATCGACGCCCTGGTCGCCTATATCGCCAAGGCCTTTCACCCGGTCCCGAACTGAGCTTGACGCCGGTCAAAAAAATGCCCGCCGGTGAGGCGGGCAAATTCCGGGCTCGCTTGGAATGTGCTTACTTGACCGAACCGAGCATGAAGTCGACGGCGGCGGTGATCTCGTCGTCCGTCAGCGCGGCGTTGCCGGCCTTCGGGGGCATCGCGCCCTTGCCGGTCTTCACGGACGCGACGAGCGCGGCCTTGCCCGTGGCCACTCGCGGGGCCCAGGCGGCCTTGTCGCCGAGCTTCGGCGCGTTGGCGACGCCGGCCGCGTGGCACGCGACGCACGTCTTCTCGTAGACGGCCTTGCCGTCGGCGGCCATCGCCGTCACACCGGCGCCGAGCGCCACGGCGGCAACGAGGGCTTGAACTGCGAATTTCATGGGGGAAGCTCCATCAGGGTTGAAATAGCCCGTTCGATGCAATACGCATGCCGAGCGCGATACGCCGCTAAGTGCTTGATGCACCGTGGCGCGCCATGTTTGCGCTGGGAAAACATCCGGGCGCTTTCCTGCAATTGGGAATGGGCTTCTGCTCCAATGCCTGCATGGATCGCAGTGCAGTCATGCGATGGATTTGCGTTGCCGTGTTGCCGCTGGCCGCGTGCCGGCACGCGCCGCCCGCGGAGCATCCGCTCATGGGCCTGAGCTCGCCCATGGCGCGCCAGGCGCGCGAGACGGCGATGAACAGCGTGTGGCAGAACCACACGCTTTCCGAGCTCGTTGCGGCCAAGGGCAGGCCTGTGCTGGTGATGCAGATCCCGGGCGGCGGCAACCCGCCGGGGTTCGTCGTCGTGTACGGCATCGATCCGGACACGGGCTGCATCGACGCATTCGCGGTGAGCCACGACGGCGACCCGCGCGTGCGCATCTACCACTGCCGATAGCGCCGCTTGCGGCGCCGCAAAACGTGAATTTGACGCACGCTGAGCTAGAACTCCCCCGTGTCCTACCGCTCTATCAGTGTCCTCCTACACGCTGATCAAGACCGTCCGACACATGCCCTGCCTCAAGAAGACCTTCGTTGCCTCTGCCGCCCTCACCCTCGCCGCGCTGGCTTCCCTGCCGCTGACGAGCCAAGGTAGCGATGGCTCTGCGGTGGCACCTGTCGCGTCGTTCCCCGTTGTGAAAACGGTCACCGCTGCCGCCGCGGTCGCGGCCCTGAAGCCCGCCACGCCGGCCGCGATCGACCTCGAGTCCACGGATGTCGAGACCGTGCGCGCGCAACTGAAGACCGACACGATCAAGTGGGGCGGCAAGCCCGTGCAGACGCTCGATGAGGCATCCCGCATCCTGCTGGCCCAGGCCGCTGCCGAAGAGGCAGGCCTGCATGAGGTCGGCCTTACGTACGAAGACGTGTACGGCATCATCGAAGCCGAGACCTCGTGGGTGCAGCGCACCGGCGCCAGCAAGGACGGCACGCCCAACCTCGGCCTTGCGCAGTTCGAGCCGCGCACCGCGAAGGCCTACGGCATCGAAGACCCGAGCGACCCCGTGCAAGCCGTCTACGGCGCCGCGCGCTACATGCGTGACGCGGCCGAGTGGGCGTCCGGGCGCGTTGCGGGCCTGAAGCTCTCGCCCGAGCAGCACGCCCTGAAGGTGCGCGAAGGCGTCTCGATCTACTACAACCTGTCGATCAAGGGCCGCAACAAGTGGGACGGCCAGAACGCCGACGAGCTGCCGGTCGAAACGCAGCGCCACATCCGCAACGCGCGGGCCGGCGCGCAGGAAGCGCGGCAGCTCGTCGCGCAGCTGAAGGCCTGAGGCCTTACTCCACCTTGATGCCGGCGGCCTTCACGACGGCGCCATAGCGCGCGAGGTCGCGCGCCATCTCGTCGCGGAACTCGGCCGCAGTGCCGGGTGAAGCCTCGATGCCGAGCGTGCGCAGCTTGCCTTGCGCCTCCGGGTCGGCGAGCACAGCGTTGAGCTCCTGGTTGAGCCGCGTGGCGATCGCGGGCGGCAGATGGGCCGGCGCGAGCAGGCCCACCCACGAATCCACCACGAAGTCCGCGATGCCGGACTCGATGAACGTCGGCACGTCGGGCAGCGACGGCGAACGCTTCGCGCTGGACACCGCGAGTGCGCGCACCTTGCCGTCCTTGACGAATCCATGCGCGCCTGCCACGGCCGTGTACACGAGCGGGATGCTGCCGCCGATGACGTCGGTGAGCGCCTGCCCGCCGCCCTTGTACGGCACGTGCACGAGGTTGGCGCCGGTGCGCATCTTCAGCAGCTCGCCCGCGATGTGCGGCGTGCCACCGGTGCCGGAGGTTCCGAACGAGAGGCCGCCTTGCGTGGCCTTCGACACGGCCACGAGGTCCGCCATGCTCTTGACCGGCGCATTCGGGTTCGCGACGAGGATGAGCGTCGCGTTGCCGATCTTGCCGATGGACGTGAAGTCCTTGAGCGTGTCGAACGGCAGCTTCGCGAACACGTGCGGGTTGATCACCATCGTGCCGTCGAACGCGAGGGCCAGGGTGTAGCCGTCCGGCGGCGCGTCCTTCACCAGGGCCATGCCGATGTTGCCGGACGCGCCCGGCTTGTTGTCCACCACCACCTGTTGGCCGAGGCGGCGGCCCAGGAACTCCGCCACCACGCGCGCGCTCGTGTCGGTGACGCCACCCGGCGTGAACGGCACCACCAGCCGGATCGGCTTCGCGGGCCACGCGCCCTGCGCGTTGGCGGCCAGGGGCGCGAGTGCGGTGGCCGCGAGCAGCGCGGCGGCGAGCCAGCGCCTGCGCGCCGGAGATTCGTGTGTCATGCCTGTCTCCTTGTTGTCTTCAGTCTTCCGCATGCTGGCGGTCGAAGTCCCACACCTGCTCGAAGCCCATCAGCTTCGTCATGTCGCCGAAGGGCATGAGCGGCACCGCCATGCCTTCGGACGAACCCTGTGCGCGAATGTGCGAGTACGCCGCACGCATCGCCTCCGCGGCCGCGAGCAGCGCCGTCACGGGGAAAATCGCGATGCGGTAGCCGATGGCTTCGAGCTGCGGCATAGTCAGCACGGGCGTGCGCCCGCCTTCGACCATGTTGGCCACGAGCGGCTTGCCCGCCTCTCGGCCGATGCGCTCCATCTCTTCCACGCTTTCGGGCGACTCCACGAAGAGGATGTCCGCGCCCGCTTCGGCATACGCGTGCGCGCGCCGCAGCGCTTCGTCGAGCCCGAGCGACGTGCGCGCGTCCGTGCGCGCGATGATGAGGAAGTCCTTGCTCGATCGCGACTCGCACGCGACGCGGATCTTGCGCACCATGTCCTGCATCGGCACCACGCGCCGGCCCGGCGTGTGGCCGCACTTCTTGGGAAATTCCTGGTCCTCCAGCTGGATGGCCGCCGCGCCCGCCGCTTCGTAGCCGCGCACCGTGTGCTGCACGTTGAGCAGCCCGCCGTACCCTGTGTCGCCGTCCGCAATCAGCGGCGCGCCCGCCATCCGGGCCATGGCGCCGACGCGCTGCACCATGTCCGTGTAAGTGGCAATGCCTGCGTCCGGCAGGCCGAGGTGGCTGGCGACGGTGCCGAAGCCGGTCATGTACAGCGCGTCGAAGCCGAAGGTGGAAGCAAGACGCAGCGAGACCATGTCGTAGACGCCGGGCGCGGCGATGAGGCCGGGCTGGCGCAGGCGTTGGGCGAGGGATTGCATGGGCTCATTTCAACGCAGGCGGGCCGCGGCACCAACCGGGATGACCCGAGACGCACTTTCGGCGTACTGCACCATGCCGCGCGCGGCGGCGCAGGTTTCTTGACCGGCGACAACGTCAGCGGGGTGGCGAGGCGCATACTGCAAACAACGAGGCACAAGAACAACGACAAGGTGCCACCGGTTCAAGGATGCGCCCCCGAGCGCATCTGTAGCGCCAGGCCAATGGCGCGAAGGCGCCGCTCCCGCGCAAGTGGGGCGGCGCCAACCTTTTGCGAGGCAGGCCGGGTTTGTATGTAGCGTCCGACGCCGGAACCCAGCGGCGGCCCACCACCCGCTGCTGAGACGCACCGCAGACTGCGCAGGTGACGGCACAGGCCCAACGCATCCTCGAGCTCGGCTTGCCGTGCCTGCGCGACCACGCGATCGTGCTGATCGACCCCGAAGCACGCATCGTGGGCTGGTACGGCGGCGCGGAGGAGATCTTCGGCTACCGCGAGCAGGAGATCGTGGGCTGCGACACCTCGACGCTCTTCGTCGCGGAAGACTTGCAGCTCGGCCTGGACCGGCACGAGCTGGAGGTGGCACGGCGCGACAGCTTCTCGCACGACGACCGCTGGCACGTGCGCGCGGACGGCATCCGCATCTGGGTGTCGGGCACGGTCACCGCCGTGCGCGAACCTTCGGGAGAACTGTGCGGCTACATCAAGATCCTGCGCGACCGCACGGACCTGCGCATGAGCACCGAGCACCGCCAGAACCAGCTCGAAGCCGTGGAAGCCGCGATGCAGCGCACCAGCAGCTACCTGCAGACGCTCGGGCACGAGCTGCGCAACCCGCTCGCGCCCATCAGGAATGCGGCTGCCATCCTGGCCGCGAGCGGCAAGGACGAGCGCGTCCAGAGACTCGCGCAGATCATCGACAACCAGGTCAGCGTGCTCGAACGCGTGACGGCCGACCTGATGGACGTCTCGCGCCTGCACCACCAAAAGCTGGAGCTGCGGCCGACGGAGTTCGACATCCGCACCTTGCTGGAGGAAGCGGCCGCGGGGATGTCCGAAGAGGCGAGCGCACACGGCCTGAAGCTGGAATGCGTGCTGCCGCCCCAGCCGTTGCGGCTGGTCGCCGACGCCGACCGCGTGCGCCAGGCCGTCTCGAACCTGCTGACCAATGCGATCAAGTACACGCCCAGCGGCGGCTCGATCTGGGTGAAGGCCACGCGCGAGGTGGACGACATCGTCGTGCGGGTGCAGGACACCGGCATCGGCATCGCGCCCGATGCGCTGTCCCGCATCTTCGAGCTCTTCACGCAGGAGCGGCGCGCGAGCGAGCTCGTGCCCGGCGGGTTGGGCGTGGGCCTGGCCATCGTGAGCCAGATCGCCGAGCTGCACGGCGGCGTGGCGCAGGCGCGCAGCAGCGGCATCGGCAAGGGCTCCGAGTTCATGATCCGGCTGCCCTGCCGGCTGGCGCCGAAGGCCGACATCGCCTAAAGTGGCTGTCCGCCCACCAGGAGGTACGCGACATGCCGATTCGTACTGCATCGATGAGCAAGCGGATTGCCCGCAACGGCCAGGCGCTGCACCGCGCCATGATGAGCCGCGGCGCCAGCCAGCAGCCCACCGAGGAGGAGCAGGCCCTCATCGACGAGCGCAAGCAGCTCAAGGAAGAGCGCGAGAAGCGCAAGGCGCAGGCGCTGCTGCCGCGGCCGAGCGCGCTCGACCGGCTGGTGCGCACGCACCACCCGACGGCCAAGGACAAGCCCAAGGCCGACAAGAAGCACGACGAGGTGAAGAAGCCGAAGGCCCGGCGTTCGCGCGCCGAGAAGCATGCCGAGCAGGCCGCCGCGATCGAGGCGGCGCGCAAGCCGAAGGGCGCGAAGCCGGCTGCGAAGGCGGCGACGAAGTAGCGTCTCGCTTCAGCTTTCGTCGCCGAGCACCTGCCCGCAGAATGCATCGATCGTGAGGATGGGGCAGAGGCCCTTGGCGCCTGCGAGCGCCAGCAGGTCCTTGTCGCCCGACACGATCATCTGTGCCTTGCCGGCGACTGCGAGCTGAAGGAAGGCGACATCGTACGGATCACGGCAGCGCGGCACCTGCGGCGGTGGGTCCGCGATGTGGACCACCTGCACGTGCGGGATGTAGTCGGCGAGCAGCTCCTCCTGTTCGCTACCGGCGAGCTTGAACTTCGGGTACGCCAGCACGCGCACCAGCTCGCGCGCCGTTTCCGGGCTCGCCAGTGGCACGAAGGCACCCGACTGCCAGTTGCTTCGCACGCGGCGCGCCGTCCCCCCGCCGAACAGCAGCGCGGACAGCACCACATTCGTGTCGAGCACCACGCGAGGTGCCGCTTTCATTTGCGACGCGACTGCTTCTTGGTGGGAGTGCCGTATGCGGGCCTTGGCTCCGCAACCATGTGCTGTGTGGAACCCGAGCGCGCCCAGCTCACCGCGTCGGCGACGTCGGCATCCGTCAAACCGAGCTCTTCGAGCTTGGCACGAATCGCATCGCCGCGCTGGATTCGCACCGGCGTGAGGACGATCTGGCCTTGGCGCACCTCCACGTCGAAGTACTCGGTGGCCCCGACGGCAGCCACGGCGGCTTTCGGCAGCGTGAGCTGGTTCTTGGAGGTGATTTTCGCGAGCACGGCTACCCTTTGAGTAAGGATTCCTTACTTTACACCAATCCGGACGCGCATATCAGCGTACCGGCGCCTCACCACTTCATCTCGCCCTTGTTCACTTTCGCGCCGATGTCCAGCGCGATCCCCAGGCCCGCCTGCGGGTAGGCCTGCTGCATCGTGTCGATCAGCGCAGCGCTGCCCGCTGCCTTGGGAAGCTCGGCTTCGAAGCGCTTGAGGTAGTCGCGCGTGTAGGTAATGGCAGTCCCATCGAGCGCCGCGCCGGGCGCCATGTGGCCGGGCACCACGAGCGTGGGCTTGAGCGCCAGCATCTCGTCGAGCTGCGCCAGCCACGCCTGGCGCTCGGCCGGCGTCTGCGTGTCGGCGGTCCACACGTGCAGGTTGTTGAAGACGGCGATGTTGCCCGCGATGGCCTTGATCGAGGGGATCCACACATAGGGGCGTGCAGCGAGTGCGCCCGTGGTGCCGCGCACTTCGACCATCTCGCCGTCAACCGTGAGCGTCGTGCCCGTGATCGCCTCCGGCACGACAGGCTGGTTCGGCGCGTTAGCGCCCATCTTCGGGCCCCAGAAAGCGACCTTGCCCGCGAGCTTGGACTGGATCCTCTCGCGCACGGCCGGCGTCGCGAGCACCTGCGCCTGCGGGAACACGGCTTTGAGCGTCTCGGCGCCGAAGTAGAAGTCGGGGTCGGCGTTGCTGATGAAGATGGTCTTGAGGGTCTTGCCGCTGTCCAGCACGTTCGCGGCGACGCGCAGCGCGTCGGCACGGGTGAAGCCGGTGTCGATGACAAGCGCTTCGGTCTTGCCGCTGACCACGACGGCATTCACGTGGAAGCTGTTGGCATCGGCGTTGTAGACCTTCACCGTCAGCGGCGTTTGCGCCGTTTGCGCGGCGGCGCCGGCGGCAACGACGCCCAGCGAGACGGCGGGCACGAGGTGGCGAATCAGTTTGAACATGGTGTTTCTCTCGTCGGTTGGGTGGCAGGAGCGCCCAATGTATTTGCCGCGATCCGGTAGATAAACAGCGGATCGGTAGAATGGTTGTTGCACCGATCGTTGCAATCGAGAATGGACCGCCTCACCGCCACCCGCGTGTTCGTCACCGTCGTCGAGCAGGGCAGCCTCACGCGCGCCGCCGATGCGCTGGACATGTCCACGGCGATGGTCAGCCGCTACCTCGCGGCGCTGGAGAGCTGGTTGAACGCGCGGCTGCTGCATCGCACGACGCGGCGCATCAGCCTCACCGATGCCGGCGAATCGGCGCTCGCGTCGTGCCGACAGCTGCTCGAAGCCGCGGAGGACGTGCAGGGCGTCGCTGGCGCGGCGGGGCGCGAGCCCAAGGGGCGGTTGCGCGTGGCGGCCTCGCCCTCGTTCGCGCAGGCGCAGCTGTCGGCCGCGTTGGTGGAGTTCCAGCAGCAGCACCCGCAGGTGGGCATCTCGCTGATGATCGCCGAGCGCGCGGTCGACCTCGCGGCCGAACGCATCGACCTCGCGGTGCGCATCACCAACACGCTGGAGCCCACGCTGATCTCGCGCCGGCTCGCGTCGTGCCGCTCGGTCGTGTGTGCAGCACCTGCCTACTTGAAGGCGCACGGCACGCCGCGGCGCGCGATCGACCTGCACAAACACCGCTGCCTCGGGCATGCGGAGGTGAGCGCGGCGCAGTTGCGCGCGGGCGCCGAGGAGTTCTCGTCGAACGACACGGGCGTGCTGCACAGCGCCGTGCTCGCGGGCGCGGGTATCGCGATCCTGCCGACGTACCTCGTGGGCCCCGACTTGCGCAGCGGGCGCCTCAAGCAGGTGCTGCCCGGCATGGACCTCGACCTGATGGGTGTGCATGCGATCTATTTGTCGCGGCAGCACCAGCCGCTCGCGCTTCGGCTGCTGATCGACTCCCTCGCGCAGCGCTTCGGCGGCCGTGTCGCGCCGTGGGACCGCTAAGCCAGGCGCAGGCCTGTGACCTTCAGGCTCGCGGCCTCGAACTCGAAGCGCACCTGCTTGTTCTCCACGAACAGCTTCAACGTCAGCGCACCGCCCACCTCGTCGGCGGCGAATTGCATGTCCTTGAACTTCAGCAACGCGCCCCTGGCGGACAGCGCCGCCAGTTCGGCGGTGATCCCGCGCCCCACCGCTTCCGAGTGCACGCGCACCACGTTGCGTTGCTGTGCGCGGCCCGCCAGCTCCGCATGCACGCCGGGCACCGCGAACTTGCCGTCGCCCAGTTGCAGGAAGCCGGTGACCGACGTGCGGTCCAGCAGCAGGCGCGCCTGCTCGGTGAAGCCGATGCCAGGGCCCACCTGGCCTTGTCGCAGCAGGCCCTCGCCGAACTCCTTCAGGCGCAGGCTGCCGCGGTCGGACACCCACGGCGTGAGCAAGGCCCCGCGCTGTTCGAACTGCACGCCGGCAACGGGTGACGACGTGAACTGGTACAGGTAGCTGCGCCCGTTGGCCGCGTCCACGTAGATGCCCATTCGGCTCACGCCCATGCGCGAGTCCGGGCCGATGTGCTCGACCTTCGCTTCGTTGAAGTGGACCTCGCCCCTTCGCACGGGCACGGTGACATCCGCATCGAACATCAGGTGCGCGTCGACGATCTGCGCCTTGATCGTGCCGTCGGCCGTGGCCAGTGGATCGAGGCACCAGTCCTCGGGCGCGGCGCCGACGCGGTCCGGCAGCACGACGGGTCCGCGCACTTTCACGCCCGAAAGCTCCGCGTTCGCCGCCTTGAGCGCGACGATCCGCGGCGTGCCGCCCTCGAGGCGTGCGCTGGCGACGAGATCGTCCAGCGTGGCACGGGCAACCTCCAGGACGAAGGGCCCGGTGGCCACGCGCAACGAGCCGGCCTCGAGTTTCCCGGCGGTGAACTCGAAGCCATCCTCCTTCGCGCGCAGCGAGAGGCCTTCGGGTTCGGTGATCGCGAACATCCCTGCAATCTAGGCCCGCCCACGGGCACCTCATGTAGGAGCCTGCCGGAATCGGGCGGGACCGGCTATTGGGCCCGCCATCCACCGCGCGCCACGGCTGACTCCGGGAAGCGCGCGCTTCCGACGCGGCACGCGCCGGCTGGGCCATAAGGTGACGGCATGGGTTACCGGCTGTTGCTGTGCCTGGCCTGCGTGCTGGCCTTGCTGCACTCGGCGAGCGAATGGCTGGCGCCGCGGCCTCCCGCGCCCGCGCCGGTGGTGGTGGGGCGCGTCGAAGAGCCGCCACCCCCCACGCCCGAAGCCCGCCTCGCGCAGCGCAAGCTCGCCGTGCCGGTGCAGGGCGTGCCGCGCAACAAGCTGCGGGACACCTTCAACGCCAGCCGCGGCAAGGGCCGCGCGCACGAGGCCATCGACATCATGGCGCCGTGGGGCACGCCCGTTATTGCTGCGGACGACGGCGAGGTGGTGAAGATCTCGCGCAACCGCGCGGGCGGCCTGACGCTGTACCAGGCGGATGCATCGGGCCGCTTCGTCTATTACTACGCGCACCTTGCAGGCTATGCGGACCACCTGCGCGAGGGGCAACCGGTGCGTCGCGGCGACGTGCTCGCTTATGTCGGTTCGACCGGCAATGCCACCACGCCGCACCTGCACTTCGCGGTGATGCTGCACAAGGAGAGCCTGCGGTGGAAAGGCGCGGAGGTGGTGAACCCGTACCCGGCGCTCGCGCTGGCCGGCGCTACGGACGGCGGCTGAGCACCTCCGGCACCGGCCGCTCGCCTTCCGCCTTGCCGCCGATGGGTGCGCGCGGCAATCGCGCTTCGCCCGGCTCGATGGTGAAGGTGTAGTCCAGCGAATACCACGGCCCGGGCTCGTGCCGCACGAAGTCCGCGACGAGCCGGCGTGTCACGCCGAACTGCACGTCGGTGTCGATGTTCGGGTCGTCGCCCGCGTACACCTGCGAGAACTGCGTCCTGTAGCCGGGCTTGTGGATCATGAAGTGCACGTGCGCCGGCCGCAGGTTGTGCCGGCCCTGCATGCGCAGCAAGGTGCCCACCGGCCCGCCGACAGGGATCGGGTAGCCCGCGGGCTTGACGCTTCGGAAAGCGATGCGGCCATCTTCATCCGTGGTGAAGATGCCGCGCAGGTTCATGTCCGGCTGGCCGGGGTCCTGGTTCTCGTAGAAACCTTCCGCGGAGGATTGCCACACGTGCACCTCCGCGCCCGCGACGGGTGCGCCGTCCCGGTCCTGCACGCGGGCGTTGACGACCAGCCGGTCGCCGGCCGTGCCGGGTGCCGCGATCGAATCGCCATTGGCACGCCGCGGCGCATCGGCCCGCCAGAACGGGCCGAGCAGGTTGGCCGTGGTGCCCTCGTCGCCGCGCGCGTTGTTCAACAGGCAGACGAGCGCGGAGATACCCAGCGAGCCGGCGGCCAGCACCACCTCGTTGTGCGACGCGGTCGTGCGCTGCCCCAGCTGCGCCACCACGGCGCAGACCTGCTGGAACTCGGCTTCGGTGAGGCGAGCTTTGCGCACGAAGGCGTGCAGGTGCGTGACGGCCACGCGCATGATCTCTCGCCAGCGCGCGTCCGGTGCGCGCTCCAGCTCCGCCAGCACGGCGGCGGTCAGGTCTTCCTGCTTCTCGATGATCACGTTCGGGCTCCTTCCCTCATCAGCGCCACGCGAAGCGCGGCTGCTCGTAATGGGCGACGCGCGTGGCGCGGCCGGCGATGCACACTTCGCGGAACTGGTACAGCACCGCGGCGGTGGGTGCGGCGATCCACCCGTCGCCCACCGGCATGCGCAGCACGGGGCGCGCGGGGTCGTCCGACGCTTCCAGCAACGGCGCGTCGCCGCGCATGAATTCGGCGACGGGGATGCGATGGATGCTCGCGACTTCGTCCGCGCTGGGCACCAGCGCACGCGCTTGGCCCGCCCACACGACCACAGGCGTGATGACGAAGCCGGAGCGCGTCGCGAAGTCGTCGAGGCGGCCCAGCACGTCCCCCGGCCCGAGGCGCAGGCCCAGTTCTTCCTCCAGCTCGCGCAGCGCCGCCTGCTCGGGCGTCTCGCCCTCGTCCATGCGGCCACCCGGCAGCGCCCACTGGCCGGCGTGGTTGCGCAGCGTATCGGGGCGGCGCGTGAGCAGGATCGCGGCTTCGCGGCTCCAGCCGGCCGGCGCGGCGACACCGGGTAAACCGGCCCCCGTCCCCTCTTCCGCCAGCGCCAGGGCGACGGCGGCCGGCCTGTGCGCGCCTGGGCCCGCCGCCCGTACTTCGAAGGCGCGCAGCGCCGCCTGTACCCGCAAGCGCAGGTGTTCGTCCAGCAACATGCGGTCATTTTGCGCGCATCGTGTACGCTTGGCCGAGCTCGACCGCACGCCATGTCCACGCCGACCGTCACGTTCGTTTCGCTTGCCGCCGAACTGCAGCAGCGGTTCGCGCTGGCCGCGGGCGAAGTGCACGTGCTCGAGCGGCTGCAGGTCGCCCAGTTCGTCAGCTCCGGCGTCTTCGAGCCGTGGCCCGCGCCCGACCTGCTGCGCCACCTGCACGCCTCGCTGGAAGCGCTCGACGTGGAAAAGCCGGGCGCCGGCTTCGTCAACCACTTCGCGCAGGCCACGCGCTGCCGCGACCTGCTGCAGGCGATGGCCACGCAAGCCGGGCCGTACGCGGAGCAGGCGGCCACGCCGCTGCGCCGCCTCGCGCTGGACATCGGCATGCACACGGGGGTGATCGGCAACGTCGCGCGCGACGTGGACCCGATGCTGCAGACGCTCGGCCAGTTGCTCAGCGACCGCGACAAGATGCTGCGGCACGCGCAGGCGCAGGCACACGTTCGGTCCCTGTTCACACAGGCCGCGGACTACGTGAAGCGCACGCAGTTGCTCAAGGAACTGGCCGAGTCCGGCCGCAACTCGCGTGCGTCGCTCACCGCGCTGATCGACGCGCAGAAGGCGCTGCTTGCAACCGTGCAGGGCGGTATCGCCGAGGCGTGGGCTGCGTGGCAGCCGCCGGTGGCGCAGTTTGCCGCCATGATGAGCGAGCACCCCTCGAACGCGCGCTACCACCCTTCGGTGCCGGGCCTGCAGAAGCGCCTGCTGGAACTCCTCGTGAAGGCCATCGAGGACGCCGATGCGGCCGAAGTGCTGCGCAACCGCGCGAAGGAGCAGCTGGTGGCCGTGCAGCGGCAGGTGAGCGTCGCGAAAGGCTGGGTCAGCGGCCCGCCGACGTGACCGCCGACCGGAAGCCCGCGAGGATGTCGGTGCGGTGCGGCTCGAAAAAATTGCGGTAACGCGGGTGCGCAAGCGCCTGCGACGTCGCCGTGCAGGCGCCGCGCAGCACCACGCGCGTGCCGAACCAAGGAGCGGAGTAGTCGCGGTAAGGATGCGGCTGGAAGCCCGGGTAGGGTGTGAAGGCTGAAGCCGTCCATTCCCACACCTCGCCCCAGGCGAAGCCGGGCGCGTGCAGCGCCGCGCACTCCCACTCGGCCTCGGTGGGCAGGCGGAGGCCCGCCCAGCGGCACCACGCGCGCGCTTCGTGCGCCGTGAGGTGCACGGCGGGTGCTTGCGGCTCGCCGGCGCGCGACCGGATGCCGGCCTCACGGTCCTTCGCGCCGGTCGCGTCGAGCCATTGCGCGCCGGCGTCGTCCCATAAGCGGCGCTCGCGGTAGCCACCCGCCTCCACGAAACCCATGTAGCGGGCCCAGCTCACCGGGCGCGCGTCGATCTCGAAGGCAGGCAGGTGCACCTCGTGCGCATGCAGTTCGTTGTCGAAGGCGAAGCCGGCTCCCGCCCAGCCGATGCGGAACGTTCGTTCCTCCACCCGCAGCGCACCCTCCTGGCCTCGCTCGCGTTGGCACAGCACCTGCGGCGGCACCGCAATGCCCAGGGCGCGGGCCATGTAGACGGCAGCCTCCGCATGCATCTCCTCGTGCAGCGTGCAGAGGCGGAAGAAATAGAGGTCGTCTTCGGATGCGTCGGGGGGCAGCCGATCGAGCAGCTCCAGGGTTTGCGCCAGCACCTGCGCGAGGTACCCGCGCGTGGCCTGCAGGTCCGGCAGCGGCAAGTGCCAGCGCGTGTCGTGCGGCACGTTGCTGGAGTCGTACAGCGAGTCCGCGTTGCGCAACATCGACGGCGGGCGCTCCAGTTCGAGCCACGCGGCGCCCTGCCCTCGCTGTGGGTTGCGCCCGAGCCAGTATTCCTGGAACCAGCCGACATGGCCCAGCTCCCACAGCGGCGGGTTGAGCGTGGCGCGCAGCGGCACGGGCAGCTGCGGCCCGAGCGCCTCCTCGTAGGCCAGCGAGAGCAGCTCGGTGCGCTCCCGCGCCCGCAGCAGAGCCGCGCGCACTTGCGCAGGCCCGCCGGTGCGCAGGGCGTGCGCCGCGTTATAAACCCGGGATGAAGGATCGTCCATCGGTCGTCATCGTAAGTCCTGCGACCGCCGCGGCCAACAACGGCAACTGGCGCACGGCGGCGCGCTGGGCGACCCTGCTGGCGGATTCGTGCAAGGCGCGCGTGGTGCAGGCATGGCCCGATGCCGATGCGGCGCGCGACACGGTGATGCTGGCCCTGCACGCGCGCCGCTCTGCGGCGGCCGTGAAGGCGTGGCACGCGAGCCGCGGTTCGCGCGGCCTGGCCGTGGTGCTGACGGGCACGGACCTGTATGGCGACCTGCCGAACGATTTCGCGTCGCTCGCTTCGATCGAGGCTGCTTCGCAACTCGTCGTCCTGCAGGAAGACGGCTTGCGCGTGCTGCCGCAGCCGTTTCGCGCCAAGGCCCGCGTCATCTACCAATCCACGCCCGCATTGCCCGTGTTGCCCAAACCCGTGGGGCAACTCACGGCCGTGATGGTGGGCCACTTGCGAGAGGTGAAGAGCCCGGGCACGTTCTTCGATGCGGCGCGTTTGCTGCGTGGCGAACCCGGCATCCAGCTGCGCCACATCGGCGCCGCCGAAGAGCCCGCGTGGGCCGGGCGCGCCCACGCCACCGAGCGCGAGTGCCCCGGCTACCGCTGGCTCGGCGCGCTGCCGCACGAGCGCACGCGCGAGGAAATCCGCGCCGCCCACGTGCTGGTGCACCCGAGTGCCGCGGAAGGCGGCGCGCACGTCGTGATGGAGGCGGTGTGCAGCGGCACGCCGGTGATCGCCTCGCGCGTGTCGGGCAACGTGGGCATGCTGGGCGAAGACTACGACGGCTACTTCGAGCATGGCGACGCGGCGGCCCTCGCGCGCCTGCTGCGGCTGTGCCACGCGGAAGACCCCAGCACAGGCACCCTCGCGCGGCTGGGGGCACAATGCGCGCGCCGGGCCGCTTTGTTCGCGCCCGAAGCGGAGCAGGCCGCCCTGCTGCGCCTCGTCCAGGATTTGGAGATCCCGCCATGACCACGAACCCCACCGAACCCCGCCTCACCTCGCTCTCGCACGGGGGCGGCTGCGGCTGCAAGATCGCGCCCGGCGTGCTGTCCGAGATCCTCAAGGGTTCCGTGAACATGCCGGTGCCGCCGGAGTTGCTCGTCGGCATCGAGACGGCCGATGATGCCGCCGTCTACAAGCTCAACGACCAGCAGGCGCTGATCGCCACCACCGACTTCTTCATGCCCATCGTCGACGACCCGTACGACTTCGGACGGATCGCGGCCACCAACGCCATCTCCGACGTGTACGCGATGGGCGGGCGGCCGATCATGGCGCTCGCTCTCGTCGGAATGCCGATCAACGTGCTGTCCACCGCCACCATCGGGCGCATCCTCGAAGGCGGGCAATCGGTTTGCCGCGAGGCGGGCATCCCCGTCGCGGGCGGCCACACGATCGATTCGGTCGAGCCCATCTACGGCCTCGTGGCGCTGGGCCTCGTGCACCCGCAACGCGTGAAGAAGAACGCCGATGCGCGTGCGGGCGACGTGCTCATCCTTGGCAAGCCGCTGGGGGTTGGCGTGCTCTCGGCTGCTCTCAAGAAGGAGAAGCTGGATGCGGACGGCTACGCGCGCATGATCGCGAGCACCACCAAGCTCAACACGCCGGGGCCCGAGCTTGCCGAGCTGCCGGGCGTCCACGCGCTCACCGACGTCACCGGTTTCGGCTTGGCCGGCCACGGGCTGGAGCTTGCGCGCGGCGCGGGCCTGACCGTCACGCTCGACATGGCGAAGGTGCCGGTGATCCAGGGCGCGCGCGAGCTCGCGGCCGAGGGCTTCATTACCGGCGCGTCCGGCCGCAACTGGGCCGGTTACGGCAAGGATGTGCAGCTGCCGTCGGACTTCGCCGCCGTCGACCAGTCGCTGTTGACCGACCCGCAGACGAGCGGGGGCCTGCTAGTGTCGTGCAGCCCGGGCAGTGCGGAGCAGGTGCTTGCCGTGTTCCGCCGGCACGGGTTCGAGCAGGCTGCGGTGGTGGGCGCGTGCAGCGCCGGCGAACCGAAGCTGGTTGTGGTCTGACTGTCATCCCGGGCTTGACCCGGGATCCATCGTGGCGCGCCGCCATGGATGCCGGGTCGAGCCCGGCATGACAGCGTTGGAAGTCGCACGATGACGCAAGTTCGCAAGGGGCAGGCGCCCGACATGCTGGAGCGCGGCGCGTTCCACGAACGCTTCATGCAGCAGTTCTTCGACCCGGCCTATGAGGCCGAGCAGCCGGCGTTGTCGCGCCTCGAAGAGATCGCGTGGCAAGCCTACCGGGAAGGCCGCAAGGCGCCGCGCACCGCGAAGGCCGGGCCCGGCTTCGCCGACCCCGGCTACGACCTCTCCATCGAATGGCGCGAAGCGCACGACAAGCTCGTCGCCGCACAGCAAGCGTGGAGCACCACGCCCTCGCGCGTGCTGGTCGTCTGCTCGGCGCCGCGCAATGACGGCACTTGCCCGGGCGAAATCTCCAAGACGTGGCGCCTGTCGAAGATCGCGTGCGAAGTGCTGGAACAAGCCGGCATCGAAGCGGACCTGCTCGACCTGTCGCGCCTGACTTCCGACTACGACCGCCACATCCACCCCTGCAAGGGCTGCGTGTCCACCGCGATGCCGCTGTGCCACTGGCCGTGCAGCTGCTACCCGAACCACGCGACGCGGCAAACCGGCGACTGGATGAACGAAATCTTCGAGCGCTGGGTGAAGGCGCATGGCGTCATCCTGCTCACGCCCGTGCACTGGTACCAGACCGCGAGCCCGCTCAAGCTGATGATGGACCGCATGGTGTGCGCGGACGGCGGCAACCCGGACCCGACTTCGACACAAGGCAAGAACGCGGAGATGGCGAAGGCGCTCGAACTCGCGGGCTGGGACTACCCCAAGCACCTGCAGGGCCGCTGCTACGGCGTGGTGGTGCACGGCGACGTGGCCGGCATCGAAACCGTGCGCCGGGTGCTGGAGGACTGGCTGGACTGGATGGGGTTGATCGACGCCGGCTTCCAGGCGCGGCTGGAACGCTTCATCGGCTACTACGAGCCCTATGCCACCAGCCACGACGAACTCGACAAGGACGAGCACGTGCAGGAAGAAGTTCGCAACGTGGCGCGCGCGGTGGTGAACGCGGTGAAGCAGCTGCGCGTCGGGAAGCTGCAGCGTCCCGACCGCGACATCCGGCGCGTGCGGGCGAAGTAAGCTGCGACCTGTCGCTCAGACAGGAGACAGCATGACCCTCTTCGACCTCACCGGCCAGGTGGCCGTCGTCACCGGCTCGTCGCGCGGCATCGGCCGCGCCATCGCGGAGCGCCTCGCCGAACACGGCGCGCGAGTCGTCATCTCGTCGCGCAAGCAGGAAGCCTGCGAGGAAGTGGCCTCGGAGATCAACGCGAAGTACGGCGCGGGACGCGCACTGGCTGTCGCGGCTAGCATCTCGTCCAAGGAAGCGCTGCATGCCCTCGTGGAAAAGACCATGCAGGCGTTCGGGCGCATCGACACGCTGGTCTGCAATGCCGCGAGCAACCCCTACTACGGGCCGATGGCGAAGATCTCGGACGACCAGTTCCGCAAGATCATGGACAACAACGTGCTGTCCAACCACTGGCTCATCTCGATGTGCGTGCCGCAGATGATGGAGCTCAAGTCGGGCTCGGTGGTCATCGTGTCGTCGGTCGGCGGGCTGAAGGGCAGCACGACGATCGGTGCCTATTGCGTCTCCAAGGCGGCCGACATGCAGCTCGCGCGCAACCTCGCGCACGAGTACGGCCCGCATGGGGTGCGCGTGAACTGCATCGCACCGGGGCTGATCCGCACCGATTTCGCGAAAGCGTTGTGGGAAGACCCGGCGCGGCTGGAGCTGGTGAACAAGCAGGTGCCGCTGCGGCGCATCGGCGAGCCCGACGAGATCGCGGGCGCGGCGGTGTTCCTGGCGTCGAAGGCGGGGAGCTTCGTGACAGGGACGACCATCGTTTGCGATGGGGGTGCGACGATCTGACGCGCAGCTCAGGTGGGCGGCATGCCCGCCAGCCTCTCGGCCGAAGCGCGCAAACCGTTCAGGATCGTATCCGCGACGCGCTGCGGAAAGCCTGCCGGCAACCTGGAGGCCACCGCCGCGATAGCACCGGGCAAACGGGACAGGATGTCTTCAATCAGCGGCTCGGCCGTGGGTCCGTAGCCGGCCTTGCGCGCGGTCGCATTGAAGTGCCGCCGCTGGATGTCCTTGAGCAGGTAGTGCCTGTTCTTCCCTGAAACGGCCATGGCCAGCTTCGCCTTGTGCCACCGCAGCTGGCTCGGCGCATCGCCCATCGCCGGCAGGATCGACATCACGTCGTAGATCGGCGTGAGCCGATATCGGCCCTGCGGAAGCAGGCGGATACTGAAATTCTTGGCGTGGCCGTCCGTCGCCGCGAGCATCCAGAAAAGCACTTGCGCCTTCATCAGGGTAGCGATGTCCTCCTCGCGACGCTCCGAGTTCAGCAGCTTTCCGGCGATCTGCTGCAGCCCGGGTCCGCCGTCCGCCTCGTACTTGCGTGTGTGCGGCAACCCGTAGACCTGGCAGAAGTCTTCCTGGGGCAGCCGTGCGATCCACCGGCCGGACAGGTCCAGCAGGCGGTCGAAGCGCTCCACGCCCAGCACCTTCTGGCCATCGAACGAGAGGACTGCCGTGCGTGGTACTTGGAGGCCGAAAGCCTCCATCAGTTGCATGCACAGCCATTCGTTCTCGACCGAAGTGGAAAAGTCGGCCCGCATGTTCCCCACGCGGCCAAGAGGCAGTTTCAGGATGTGCGTAGTAGGGGTCGCGCCGTGCGGCAGCAGCCAGCGCCCGCCATGCCAGAGCAGCGCCGTCTTCTCCTGCATGCCGGCGAGGGATATGCGAAATCCTTCGCCGTCGTCGTAGCCGGGAAACCGGGGGGACACGATGCCGCGCAAGTGCGCAGCCACCTCTTCCTCGGACAGCAGGGTACCTTCGATCTTCTCCACTGCCTCTGGCTTGTCGTGGTCGGGCAGGAGCTGGACCGCCCCGACACAATCGCGCCCCACAGCGGTCAGCAGATCGAACGCGGACAGGGACTGTGTCTTGAAGCGTTCTGCAATGCGCCGCCGGATTCCGTCGCTGTCGGGCAGGAGGTTGTCGAAATAATTCTCGACGGCGGCGCCGCGCAACGGCGAGTTGTCGGCACCGAAAGGAAGCGACAGCGAAAGGGGTCGGCCGCCTTCGGACGCCCGCCATGCTTCGTCGTACTGCAACTCCATCTCGCCGCGAGGAAGAATGCGCCACGTCCCGACCCGGACACCGTTGGCCCATATCGACAGAGCGCGCGTACGGGACTTGCGGCCCATCCCTACCAGCCGAACTTGTCCGAGTCGCGAACCTGGCTCGCAAGGCCGATGGTGAGCTCCAGCCCGAGAACTGCGCACAGCTTGAGCAGCTGCTCGGCAGTGATCGTGCCCGGCGCGATTTCCAGTGCGGAGATGCGCTTCTGGCTCAGGCCGACGCGGGCGCCCACGGCGGCCTGCGTCATGCCCTTGGCCTTGCGCGCCGACTGCAACATGCGCCCGAGCTGGGTGGTGGTCAGGAGAGGATCGGCCATGGTACTCGCAAGGAAAGTAAACGCAGTTTACCCTTTATCAGGGTAAACGCAAAATACCCGCGATGAGAGTGTCAAGCGCGTTTTCGCGTTGCTCCGCCCACCAGCCGCTCGCTATACCCAATCAGCTATCGCCTCTTCGCCTCCTTCGCCACGCTCAACCGGCGGACCGGCCACCGCGCCGGGCGTGCGCGAGAACCTCGGCGCAGCAGCCGGCTGCAGCACGCCATCCACGTCGACGAGGCTCGCGCGTCCACGGACATGCGGGTGCCGCGCCATCTCCTCCAGCGACAGCACCGGCGAGACACAAGCTTCCGTGCCGTCGAACACCTGCGCCCAGTGGTCGCGCGTGTGCTGCGCGAAAAGGGCCGCGAATCGCTCCCGCATCGCGGGCCACGCCTTGCGGTCCTGCTGCGCCGGCAATTCCGCGCCGGCGAGACCCAGCCCCTTCAACAGCGCCGCATAGAACCGCGGCTCGATCGCACCGACGGCCACCGCCTTGCCGTCGGACGTCGCGTACGTGCGGTAGAAATGCGCGCCGCCATCGAGCAGGTTGGCCTCGCGCTCGTCGCGCCAGCCGCCCTCCTGCCAGCGGCCGATCACCGGCGCCATCAGCGCCAGCGAACCATCGATCATCGCCGCGTCGACGACCTGCCCGCGGCCGGACGACTTCGCTTCGTGCAGCGCGGCGAGCACGCCGAACGCGAGCAGCATCGCGCCGCCGCCGAAATCGCCGACGAGGTTGAGCGGCTGCACGGGCGGTTGCCCGGCGCGGCCGATCGTGTGCAGCACGCCGGCCGTCGCGATGTAGTTGATGTCGTGGCCCACCGCCTGCGCCAGCGGGCCGTCCTGGCCCCAACCGGTCATGCGGCCGTAGACCAGCTTCGGATTGCGCGCGAGGCACACGTCGGGCCCCAGGCCCAGGCGCTCCATCACGCCGGGGCGCATGCCTTCGAGCAGCACGTCCGCGCGCCCGGCCAGTTGCAGGACCTTGTCGACACCTTCACGGGACTTAAGGTCGACGACGATCGAGCGGCGGCCGCGCCCGGTCACCTCGTAGCGCGTATCCCGGTCGATGCCCATGTCGGGCGGCGCAGGCCGGTCGACGCGCAGCACGTCCGCGCCCATGTCGGAGAGCATCATCCCGGCCCAGGGCACGGGGCCGATGGCCTCGATCTCCAGCACGCGCAGGCCGGCGAGCGGCCCCTGGCGCTTCACTGCGCGAACTCCACCAGCACGCGGCCGGCCGCCTTGCCTTCGAGCTGCTTCGCGGCGTGCTCCATCAGCTGGCCCAGCCGGATGTGGCTGACGTGCGGCGCCAGCTTTTCCATGTCGGGCTTCCACTCGCCGCCCAGCTTCGCCCACAGCCGCTTGCGCTGCGGCCACGGGGCGTTGGCCACCACGCCGAACATCTGAGCGCGGCGCATGATGAAGGGCAGCACGCTGCCTTCGTAGGTGTTGCCCGCCGCGTTGCCCACGCATGCGAGGCAGCCGCCGTCCTGCAGCGATCGCAGCAGCCACGACAGCGTGGCGCCGCCGACGTTGTCGATGGCGGCGGCGAAGCGCGCCTTCTCCAGCGGGCGCTGCGGCTGCTGCAGCACGGCCGCATCGATCACTTCGGTGGCGCCGGTGCGCTTGAGCGCGTCGGCGTGTTCCATGCGGCGCGTCATCGCGCTCACGGTGAAGCCCGCGCGCGGCAGGATGCCCAGCGCCATCACGCCGACCGCGCCAGTAGCGCCGCTCAGTGCGACGGGGCCGGATGCGGGCGTCACGCCCAGTTCGAGGAAGCGCTCGACGGCCATCGCGACGGTGAATGCCGGCACGCCCAGGATGGCGGCTTCCTGCGGCGTCAAACCCTCCGGCAGCGGGTGCACGTGCTTCGCGGGCACGCGTGCGTATTCGGCGAAGCCGCCGTCGAAGGCGATGCCGGTCTGGAAGCCGTGCACCAGCACCTGCTGCCCGGCCGTGAACTGCGGGTCCGACGACTGCACCACCTCGCCCACCAGCTCGATGCCCGCGATGCGCGGGAACTCCGTGATGATCTTCGCCTGCCCGTGCAGCGACAGGCAGTCCTTGTAGTTGACGCCGGCGTAGCGCGTGCGCACCAGCACTTCGCCGGGCGAAAGGTCGTCGAAGCGCAGGCGCACGAGGCGCGAGTCGATGCGGCCGCCCTCGCTGTGCGTGCGCAGGGCCTGGAAGTCGGGTGGGAGGTTCATGGCGGCATGAAACCACCTTCCCGCGCGTGCGCGCAAGACGGTGTTTCGCACATCGAAACGCCCGCTCGACCGTGCGCGCCCGCGCGCGCATGATGCCCGGAACCCTGGAGACAACGACGATGAGCGAGACCCGATTGTTCGGCGACCACTTCCTTCGCAACCTGCAGCCCGAGGAGCTGGCCGTGGTGCAGCGCGTGCGCGAGCTCTGCCGCTCGACCTTCGGGCCGAAAGCCGCCGAGGTGGCGAAGCAGGACGTCTTCGCGTGGGACAACTTCCGCCTGCTGGCCCGCGAGGGCATCGTGGGCACCGCGTTCCCGCGGCGCTTCGGCGGCACGGACGCGCGGCAGCAACTGCGCATCCGCATCATCGAGGAGCTGGGGCGCGTGTGCAGCACGTCGGCGTCGATCATCACCGGCACGGACCTGTCGACGCGGGCCATCGTCGCCGGCGCCTCCGAAGCGCTGCAGGAGCAGGTGGTGCCCGGGTTGTGCTCGGGCGAGCTGCAATCGGCGTTTGCGTTGACGGAACCGGACGCCGGGTCCGACGTGCGCGGGCTGAAGACGTTCTTCCGCCGGGTGGACGGCGGCTACCGCATCACGGGCCGCAAGAAATTCATCACGCGCGCGACCACGGCGGACTGGTTCGTGGTGGTGGGGCGTGCGGAAGACAACCCGTCGACGTTCCTTGCGGCCCTGGTGGCGCGCGACGCGAAAGGCTTCGGCATCAGCCCCGAGGTCGGCAAGCTCGGCTGGTACGGCGTGCCGATCTCCTCGCTGGAACTCACGGATGTGTTCGTGCCCGACTCGCATCGCCTGGGAGCCGAGGGCGAAGGCTTCAGCCTCGCGCAGGACGCGCTGCTGCGCGCGCGCATCGGCCATGCCGCGATGGCGCTCGGCCGCGCGATCGGCGCGGTGGAGATCGCGGCGGCCTATGCATGCGACCGCAGCACGTTCGGCAAGGCGCTCGGCGAACACCAGGGCGTGCAGTGGATGCTGGCGGACATGGTGACGCAGGTCGAATCGTCGCGCGCCCTGCTCGCGATGGTCGCGGACAAGTACGACCGCGGCGATGCGGACGTGGCCACGTTCGCGTCGATGGCCAAGCTGCAGGCCACGGACCTTTGCATGAAGGTCGTGACCGATTGCCTCCAGCTCACGGGCGGCCGCGGCTACCTGCAGGACTTCCCGCTGGAGCGCTTCTTCCGCGATGCCAAGCTCAACCAGATCGGCGAAGGCGCAAGCGAGGTGCACAAGACGGTGATCGGCCGCGACGTCGTGCGCCGTGCGCGGGCGGCCGAGCGCAACCCTTGCCTGCGCGAAGGGTCGCTGGTCGACTACTGATCAGATCACTTTCTGCTCGAGCAGCCGCGCGAGCTCGGCGGTGTCCAGCCCGAACTCGGCATACACCTCGGCGTTGTGCTCCCCAACGCCGGGTCCCGTGCGCGGTACCTTCATCTCCCGCCCCACGATCCGCGGCACGATGCACGGTGCGGGCAGGCTGCCGTAGTCCGGGTCGGGCAGCCGAACGATCGCCTGCCGCGCGATGTAGTGCGGGTCCTGCTCGATGTCCTCGATGGTGTACGCCTTGCTGAACGGGATGCCCGCCTGCTCCAGGCGCGGCGCGATCTCCGCGTAGTCGTGCGCGCCGAACCAGTCGCCCAGCTTCGCGTCCAGCTCCACCAGGTTCTTCACGCGCGCCGGGTTGCTGTTGAAGCGCGGGTCCTCCCCCAGCGCCGGCTGCCCGATGACGGCGCACACGCGCGCGAAGATCGCATTGGACGACGCCACCAGCGAGAAATACTGCCCGTCGCGGCTGCGGTACATGTTCGACGGCGCGGTGTAGCTCGCGCGGTTGCCCTCCGGCCGGCGCACCTGTCCGAGCATCTCGTGCTCCACCGGCAGGCAGTCGAGCAGGCGGAACAGCGCTTCGGTTGCCGCGAGGTCCACCTCGACGCCCTTGGCATCCGGATTCCCGCGGATGCGCGCGACTTCCGACGCGATCGAGAACGCGCAGAACAATCCGGCCACGGCATCGCCCACCGGGAAGTTGCTGTGCAGCGGCGGCCCACCCGCTTCTCCCGTCAGGTTGGTGAACCCGCTCATGGCTTCGAAGATGCGTGCGTAACCGGGCCGCGACTTGTAGGGACCCGTCTGCCCGAACCCCGTGAGCCGCACGACGATCAGCCGCGGGTTGGCCTTGTGCAGCGTCTCGATGTCCAGGCCCCAGCGGTCCATGCTGCCCGTGCGGAAGTTCTCCACCAGCACGTCGAACTTCGGCAGCATCGACAGGAAGATCTCTTTTCCGCGCGGCTGCCGCACGTCCAGCGTGATGCCGCGCTTGCCGCGGTTGGCCACCTTCCACCACAGCGGCACGCCCTCCTTGACCGGCTGCAGGCCGCGCAGCGCGTCGCTGCCGTCGGGCAGCTCCAGCTTGACGACGTCGGCGCCATGGTCGGCGCACAGGGTCGCGCCGATCGGTGCGGCCAGCACCGTCGCCATGTCGAGGATGCGCACGCCGGCGAGCGCGCCTGCTGAGTGGGTGTTCGTGGTCATCTTCGAGTTTGTGCCACCACCTTTCGCGGCCCACAATCGATGTTTCGCACAGCGAAACACCCGTTTGACCCCACCCTCGCACGGAACCATCATGGCCGCCAGCAAGCCGAAACGAAGCATGACCGCCATCGCGCTCCCCGGGCTCGTCAGCCCGCACGACCTCGCCGACGACCGCCAGTTCTCGATGAACCTGGCGCGCGGCCTGGAGGTGCTGCGCGCGTTCACCGCCACCGAGCCGATGCTCGGCAACCGCGAGATCGCGGACCGCACGGGCCTGCCGAAGCCCACGGTGTCGCGCCTCACGTACACGCTCACGCTGCTGGGCTACCTCACGCGCGACCCCGGCCTGCAGAAATACCGGCTGGGCAGCGGCGTGCTGTCGCTCGGCCACCCGCTGCTCGCGAGCATGCCCGTGCGGCAGGTCGCGCGGCCGCTCATGGAGCAGCTCGCCCGCAGGACGGGCTGCACCGTCAACCTCGGCATGCGCGACCGCGCCGACATGGTGTACGTGGACACCGTGCGTGCCGATGCACTCAACCAGCACCTGCCCGACATCGGCAGCACGCGCCCGCTGCTGGCCACGTCGATGGGCCGCGCGCTCATCCTCGCGTGCCCGCCGGCCGAGCGCACGGCCATCCTCAACTACCTCAAGGTGCACGACCGCGAGCTGTACGACACGCACCGCCCCGCGTGGGAGGCCGACCAGAAGCTCTATGCGCAGCACGGCTTCTGCCACTCGCGCGGCGACTGGCGCAAGGATGTGCACGCGGTGGCCGTGCCGGTGCGCCTGCCCCAGCGCGAGCAGCCCGTGGCGATGAACTGCACGCTGGCCGCCTACCGCATGCCCAAGGACAAGCTCACGCGCGAAGTCGCGCCGCTGCTGCTGGACACCGTGCGCCAGCTCGAGGCGGCGCAGGGCCTGCGCTCCACCAACTGAAAACCCGACCATGATCCGCAACCCTGAACAATTCGCCAAGCTGCTCGCCGACGTGCGCCGGTTCGTGCGCGAGGAATGCATCCCCATCGAAGCGGAGGTGGACCGCACCGACGTCATCCCCGAGCCCGTCGTCGAGCGCATGCGCACGCTGGGCCTCTTCGGCCACAGCATTCCCGAGGCGTACGGCGGCGCGGGGCTGACGAGCGAGGAGCTGTCCCTGGTGAACATGGAGGTGTCGCAATGCGCCACCACCTTCCGCGCGCGCTTCGGCGGGAACACCGGCATCGCGTCGGAATCGCTCGTCGTGGACGGCACGCCCGCGCAGAAGGAGAAGTACCTGCCGCAACTGGCCAGCGGCAAGGTCACCGGCTGCTTCGCGCTGACGGAGCCCGAAGCGGGGTCCGACGCCACGGCGCAGAAGACGATGGCCGTGCGCGACGGCGACCATTACGTGATCAACGGCCGCAAGTGCTTCATCACCAACGCGCCGATCGCCAACCTGTTCACCGTGTTCGCGCGCACGGACGCGCAGGGCAAGGGCGCGAACGGCATCAGCGCTTTCCTCATCGAACGCGGCGCACCCGGGCTGTCGACGCCCGAGGCCTACCGCAAGATGGGCCAGCACGGCTCGCCGGTGGGCGAGGTGGTGCTGGAGAACGTGCGCGTGCCGGCGAGCGCCGTCGTCGGCGGCCCCGCGATGGAGGGCCAGGGCTTCCGCACCGCGATGCGCGCGCTCAACAAGCAGCGCATCAACCTCGCGGGCCTGTGCATCGGCCCCGCCATCCGGCTGGTGGACGAGATGGTCGCGCGTGCGAGCACCCGCAAGCAGTTCGGCCAGTCCATCGGCGAGTTCCAGCTCGTGCAGCAGATGATCGCCGAGAGCAACACCGAAGTGCACGCGGCGCGCGCCTTGCTGCTGGAGACCGCGCGCAAGCGCGACGACGGCGTGGACGTGACTATGGAAGCGTCGATGTGCAAGCTGTTCGCCAGCGAGATGTGCGGCCGCGTGGCGGACCGCGCAGTGCAGGTGTTCGGCGGGCAGGGCTACGTGAACGACAACGTGGCCGAGCGCTTCTACCGCGACGTGCGCCTGTTCCGCCTGTACGAAGGCACCAGCCAGATCCACCTCGTCAACATCGCCAGGCGCACGATGGCCCTGGCCGCGCGCGACTGAAAAACCCTCGACCCTCGGAGACAAGCATGACCCTCACCCGACGCACCCTGCTCGCTGCCGCCACGCTCGCCATGGCGGCCGCCCCCGTGTTCGCGCAGGACGCCTACCCCAACAAGGCCGTGCGCATCATCGTGCCGTTCACGGCCGGCGGTATCGTGGACGCCATCGCCCGCACGATCGGCGAGAAGCTGGCGACGAAGTACGGCCAGCCCGTGATCGTGGAAAACAAGGTGGGCGCAGGCGGCGCCATCGGTACCGACTTCGTCGCGAAGTCGCCCGCGGACGGCTACACGCTGCTGCTGGTGAGCCCCGGCCATGCCGTGGCGCCCAGCCTGCAGAAAGGCGTGACGTGGAACCCCGTGCGCGATTTCAAATCCGTCGCCGGCATCGGCGTCGTGCCCAACGTGATCGTGGTGCACCCGAGCGTGGCCGCGCAGACGATGGCGGAGTTCGTGGAGCTGGCGAAGAAGAGCCCCACGCCCCTGACCTACGCCACCGCCGGCATCGGCACGTCCAACCACCTCTCCGGCGAGCTGCTCGCGCAGGAAGCCGGCATCAAGCTCACGCACGTGCCCTACAAGGGCCAGCCCGACGCGCTGAACGACCTGCTGGGCGGCCGCGTCAACATGATGCCTCTGACCGCCGCGCTCGCCATGCAGCACGTGAAGGCGGGCAAGCTGCGCGCACTGGCGGTCACCACCGCCAAGCGCGCGAGCGCCGCGCCGGAGCTGCCCACGGTGGCGGAGGCGGCCAAGCTGCCGAATTACGAGGTCGGCACGTGGTTCGGCCTGGTCGCGCCGGCGAAGACGCCGGACCCCGTGATGCGCAAGCTGTCGGCCGACGTCGCGGACATCCTGGCCATGCCGGACGTGAAGGCCAAGCTCGAAGGCATGGGCATGGAGCTCGCGCCGCAGAAGGGCCCCGACTTCGACGCGTTCGTGAACCGCGAGTTCGTGAAGTGGAGCAAGGTGATCAAGCAGGCCGGGATCGAGCCGCAATGACGCACGGCGTGCGCACACCGGTCTGCGAGCGGCTGGGCATCCGCCACCCGATCTTCGGGTTCTCGCATTCGGTCGACGTCTGCGTGGCCATCGCGCAGGCGGGCGGCTTCCCGGTGATGGGGCTCGCGCGCGAGCTGCCGCAGGAGATCCCGCACATCCTGGCCGAGGTGCAGCAGCGCATGGGCGACATGCCGTACGGCATCGACCTGATGCTGCCGTCGAAAGTGCCCGAGGCAGCGAGCATCGACGAGCTCAAGGGCGCGCTGCCGGCGGGGCATGTGGAATTCGTGGACGGCCTGCGCCGCCGTTTCGAAGTGCAGCCGCCCGTCAAGCCGAGTTTCTTCACGACGCAGGTGCGGTCGGAGGCGCTCTTCAACGAGCAGATCGAGGCCGTGCTCGCGTCCAACTGCCGCGGCGTCGCCACGGCCATCGGCCTGCGCGCGGACCTCATCGAGCGCGCCAAGGCGCGCGGCAAACTCACGTTCTCGCTCGTCGGCTCCGTGCGGCATGCGCAGAAGGCCATCGACATGGGCGTGGAGGTGCTGGTCGCACAAGGCTACGACGCGGGCGGCCACACCGGGCCGGTGGGCACGTTGTCGCTGCTGCCGCAGGTCATCGCCGTCGCAGGCGACAAGCCCGTGCTCGCCGCCGGCGGCATCGCCACCGGCGAACAGGTGCTCGGCACCATCGCCATGGGCGCGCAGGGTGCGTGGCTGGGTACGCTGTGGATGGCCGCGCGCGAGAACCACACCCCGCCCGCGCTGCTCAAGCGCCTCGTCGAGAGCAACAGCGAGGACACCGTCATCACCCGCGCGCACAGCGGCAAACCCTGCCGCGTGGTGCGCAGCGACTGGATCGACGCGTGGCAGCAGCCGGGCGCGCCGGAGCCGCTGAACATGCCGTTGCAGCAGGTTCTCACCGGCGACGTGTTCGCGTCGATGCACGAGCATGACGATGCGCGCACGATCTACGAAGCCGCGGGCCAGAGCGTGTTCGCGATCCGCGGCGAGACCACCGTGGCCGAGCAGATGGCCACGCTGGTGCAGGGCATGGAATCCGCCTGGAGCCGCCTTGCGAAACTGGCCGCCTGACCTGAAGCCGCTGCTGGCACCGCGCTCGATCGCGGTGGTCGGCGCGTCGGCGCAGCAGAACAAGGTGGGCGGCATGCCCATCCGCCTGCTGCGCGAGAACGGGTATGCAGGCGACGTCTATCCGGTGCACCGCACCGCGCAGGAGATCCAGGGGCTGCGCGCGTACGCATCGCTCGAAGCGATCGGGCGGCCCGTCGACCTGGCGATCGTCGCCGTGCCGGCGGCCGAATGCGAGAGCGTGATGGTGCAGATGGCGCGATGCGGCACGCGCGCCGCGGTGATGCTCACCTCGGGCTTTGCGGAAGTGTCCGAGGCGGGCGCGCGCGCACAGCAGCGCATGGGCGACATCGCGCGCGATGCGGGCATTGCGTTGCTCGGCCCCAACTGTCTCGGCGCGATGAACCTGCACGAGCGCATGTTCGCGACGTTCTCGCCGGTGGTGCTGGGCGGTGCGCCCGCAGGCGGCAAGGTGGCGCTCGTGAGCCAGAGCGGCGCGTTCGGCGGCTATGCGTTCTCGATGGCGCGGCAGGCGGGCGTGGGGCTCGGGCACTGGGTCACCACCGGGAACGAAGCGGGCGTGCAAGTGGCCGACGCGATTGCGTGGCTAGCGGCCGAACCCTCGTGCGAAGCCATCGTCGGCTACATCGAAGGCGCGCGTGACATGCAGCGGCTGCGCACGGCACTGCTCGCCGCAAAGGCGGCGGGCAAGCCGGTGAAATTGGTGAAAGTCGGCCACACGCCGGCCGGCGCGCGGGCGGCGAAGCTGCACACGGGCAGCGACACGGGCAATGCCGCGGAGTACCAGCGGCTCTTCGATGAATGCGGCGTGCGCACGGCCCGCACGATCGGAGAACTGTTCTCGGCGCCTGCGCAGGCCGCGGACGTGCCGCCGGCGCCGGGCGTGCCGGTCGCCATCTTCAGCATCTCGGGTGGGGTCGGGATCATGATGACCGACCGGGCCGAAGAACTGGGCCTCGCACTGCCGCCGCTGCCCGACGACGCCGCGGCACGGCTGAAGGCCGCGATCCCGTTCGCGTCCACCGTCAACCCGATCGACGTCACCGGCCAGGTGTTCTCGCAGCCGGCGGTGCTGGTCGATGCGCTGCGCGACGCCGCCACGTGCGGCCGCTACACCGACGTTGCCGCGTTCCTTGCGGCGGCAGGCAGCGCGCCGGGCGTGTGGCCGATGCTGCAGGAGTGCATCTCCCGATTGCGCGCCACGCAAGGGGCAGCCCGGCTGGTGCTCAGCGGGATTCTCTCCGCCGCGCAGCGGTCATGGCTGGAGGAAAACGGCTGCGCCGTGTTCGCCGAACCCGCGCACGCCATCGACGCGGTAGCGCGCAGGCGCTAGCGGACGAGCAGGCCCAGCACGACCGCGGCGTCCAGCAGGATCCAGCCGATGCACGCCACCCAGATCGCGCGGTCGTGCCGGCGCAACCCGTGCACCATCCACAGCACCGCCGCAAGCAGGTAGGCACTCCACGACAGCAGCGACACGCCACCCGTGTCGCGACCAAACCAGACCTGCCACACCTGCGGCACGGTCATGGCCATGGTGAACGCGGACAGCAGCGGCAGCAACTTGTCGAGCAGGGCGCCGTGCAGCTGGGGCATGGCAGCCCGCTAGAAGATCAGCTTGAAGAAACCGGTGACCACCAGCAGGCCGATGAGGAAGATGATGCCGATGATCCAGAGCAGAACGCGCATGGGGGTCTCCAGACTTGACTGAACAACAGCGTCGCATGCGCGGCCACGCGGCAGGGTAGGAGAGCGTCGGCTGGACTTGTCCGACGCGTCACGCGGCGTTGCAGTGCGAACGTGCGGTGATGCCCACCTCCCTTGCTCCTTCCCTGCTCGACGGCCTGCGCGACGACATGCATCCGCTCGCGGGCTCAGCCGCCGATGACGAGGCGTTGATGGGGCTGCTCGCGCGCGCAGGTCACGCGGCGGCTGATCCGCCAGCACGATGTTCGCGCGGTCGTGATCGCGGGCGATCGGCCCGACGCGCTGCGTGAGAACCGCTACGTGCTTCACCGCTCGGATGACCGGAGCGCGGATGAGGCGCTAGCCGGTTTCCAGCGCTTCCCGACCTGGATGTGGCGCAACACGGTGGTGCGCGACTTCGTGGAGTGGCTGCACGAACGCAATGCGCGACTGCCTGCCCACGAGCGCTGCGGCTTCTACGGCATGGACCTGTACAGCATGTACGCGTCGATGCAGTCGGTGCTGGAGTACCTGGACCGCGAAGGCCCCGGTGCAGCGACGCGCGCACGCGCGCGCTGCGGCTGCTTCGAGCACTTCGGCGAAGACCAGCAGACCTACGGCTACGTCGCCAGCTTCGGCATGGGTGCGAGTTGTGCGCCCACACGGCCATCCTCGGCGACGCGTCCGCCACCGAGATGGGCGAGCAAGGCGAATGGAATGTCAGCCACACCGGGCCGGCGAAGAGCGCTTCGCGCTGGTGCCGCCGGAGACCTACCCGTCCGGCCTGTGAGCCGCCCCGATTGACGCCGCCGCGGCCCGAGGCGATAGTGCCCGCTTCGACGTCGAGGGGCAGTCATGGACGAGAACAAGCTGCGCGGGTGGATCGAGGACGTTCGCGAGGGCCGCATGCCGCGGCGCCGCTTCGTCGAACGGCTGGTGTCGCTGGGGCTCACGGCCCCGATCGCCGGGCAACTGCTGATGCACGCCGGCGTGGCGAACTCGCAGACCGCTTTCAACTACAAGCCCACGAAGCGCGGCGGCGGCGGGCAGTTGAAGCTGCTGATGTGGCAGGGGCCGACGCTGCTCAATCCCTACTTCGGTACCGGCGCGAAGGACCAGGTCGGCTCGCGCGCGTTCTACGAGCCGCTGGCGCAATGGGACAACGACGCCAACCTCGTGCCGGTGCTCGCAGCGGAGATCCCGACCCGCGAGAACGGCGGTGTGGCAGCCGACGGCAAGTCGGTGACGTGGAAGCTCAAGCGCGGCGTCACCTGGCACGACGGCAAGCCCTTCACCGCCGACGATGTGGTCTTCAACTGGGAGTACGCGCGCGACCCGGCCGCGGCCTCGGTGAGCATGACCGTCTATGCCGAGATCAAGGTGGAGAAGGTCGACTCGCACACCGTGCGCCTCGTCTTCGACAAACCGCGGCCGTTCTGGGCGCAAGCTTTCGTGGCGGCCGGCGCCGGCATCATCCCCAAGCACCACTTCGCCGCGTACATGGGCGCGAAGTCGCGCGACGCGCCGGCCAACCTCAAGCCCGTCGGCACGGGCCCGTATCGCATCGTCGACTTCAAGCCGGGTGATCTCGTGCGCGCGGAAGCGTACCCCGGCTACCACATGCCGAACCGGCCGCACTTCGACTCGCTGGAGATCAAGGGCGGCGGTGACCCCACCTCCGCCGCGCGCGCCGTGCTGCAGACGGGAGAGTACGACTGGGCCTGGAACATGCAGATGGAGGACGAGGTGCTCAAGCGCTTCGAGGCGGAGCGCAAGGGGCACTCGATCATCACCGTGGCGCCGGACGTGGAGTTCGTCTACCTCAATGTCTCCGACCCGTGGACCGAGGTCGATGGCGAGCGGGCCAGTCCGAAGTCGAAGCACTTCGCCTTCGGCGATACGAGCGTGCGGCAGGCGATGGCGCTGCTGATGGACCGCGAGAGCATCCAGCAGTACATCTATGGCCGCACCGGCGCCGTCACCGCCAACTGGATCAACGCGCCCGCGCGCTATGCGTCGAAGAACACGAAGCCGGAGTTCGACATCGACAAGGCGCAGCGCATGCTCGAGGCCGCGGGCTGGAAGAAGGGCGGCGACGGCGTGCGCGAGAAGGGCGGGCGCAAGATGAAGTTCGTCTTCCAGACGTCCACCAACCCGGTGCGGCAGAAGGTGCAGACGGTGATCAAGCAGGCCTGCCAGAAGGCGGGCATCGACCTCGAGCTCAAGTCCGTGTCCGCCTCGGTGTTCTTCTCGTCCGACGTCGCGAACCCCGACACCAACACCAAGTTCTGGGCCGACCTGGAAATGTTCGCCGTGACCGGCGCCTCGCCCGACCCGCTGCGCTCGCTGGACCGCTACGTCAGCTGGGAGATCGCGAGCAAGGTGAACAAGTGGCAGGGCCGCAACCTCACGCGCTGGCACAGCGACGAGTACGACAAGCTCTATCGCGCCGCGGAGTTCGAGCTGGACCCCGTCAAGCGGGCGGCCATGTTCATCCGCATGAACGACATCGTGGTGAACGAGGCCGTGGTCATCCCGCTCATCCGCCGCTCCACGGTGTCGGTCGCGAAGTCGAAGATGGTGACCCGCGCTTCGGCGTGGGACACGGACTTCTGGGCGCTGCAGGACTGGTATCGTGAGGCATGACCAGCAGACTGTTCGAACCCCTTGAGCTCGGCGCGCTGCGCCTTTCCAACCGCATCATCGTCGCGCCGATGTGCCAGTACTCGGCCGATGGCGCGGGCAGCGCCACCGAATGGCACATGATCCATCTCGGCAGCCTGGCGTTGTCGGGCGCGGGGTTGTTGACCATCGAGGCGACCGCCGTGTCGGCCGTCGGACGCATCTCGCCTGACGATCTCGGGCTGTATTCCGACGACAACGAGCGCGCGCTGGGCCGGGTGCTGGCGGCGATCCGCAGGCATTCGAGCATCCCTGTCGCGATCCAGCTCGCGCATGCGGGGCGCAAAGGGTCGAGCCGGGCGCCATGGGACGGCGGCGCGCAGATCTCGCCGGATGCGCCTGAAGGCTGGGTCTCCGAAGCACCCTCCGCGGTGCCCCACTCCGAAGGCGAGGTGCCGCCGAACGCGTTGGACCACGAAGGCCTCGCCCGTGTGCGCGACGACTTCGTTCGCGCCGCGCAGCGCGCCGTGCGGCTCGGCATCGACGCCATCGAGCTGCACCTGGCGCATGGCTACCTGCTGCATGAATTCCTGTCGCCACTGTCCAACGAGCGCACCGACGAGTACGGTGGCAGCCTCGACAACCGCATGCGTTTCCCGCTGGAGGTATTCGACGCCGTTCGGGCCGCGGTGCCCGGCAAGATGCCGGTGTGGGTGCGCGTGTCGGCGACGGACTGGGTGCCGGGTGGCTGGGACGTGCCCGACACCATCGCGCTCGGCCTCGCGCTCAAGCAGCGCGGCTGCGCGGCGATCCACGTGTCGAGCGGCGGCGTTTCGCCTTTGCAGAAGATCACCCTCGGCCCGGGCTACCAAGTGCCGTTCGCGAAGCAGGTGAAGGATGCGACGGGCCTGCCGACGATCGCGGTCGGCCTGATCACCGACCCGGAGCAGGCGGAAGCCATCGTTTCAAGCGGCCAGGCCGATGCCGTGGCACTCGCACGCGCGATGCTCTACGACGCCCGCTGGCCGTGGCACGCCGCCGCGAAGCTCGGCGCGCAGGTGGAAGCCCCGCGCCAGTACTGGCGCTCGCAGCCGCGCGAGCACAAGGACCTGTTCCGGGGCCTGCACTTCGGGCAGCGCTGAGGGGTCAGCGCAAGCCCTCCCACCACTTCTTGTTCACGCGCGGCTTGCCGAGCGTGAGCACTTCGCCGATTTCGGGCGTCGCCAGCTGCAGCCCCTTCTGCTCCGCAAGCGCGGCCACTCGCTCCAGCGGGTCGCGCCAGGTGTGGAAGGCCAGGTCGAACGTGCTGTTGTGCACGAGGTAGAGCGTCTTCGCGCCGAGGTCCTGGAAGGCCTGCACCGTTTCTTCCGGCGTCATGTGCACCGTGGGCCAGTAGCTGTCGTACGCGCCGTTTTCCATGAGCGCGATGTCGATGCGGCCCAGGCGCTGGCCGATCTCCTTGAAGCCCTTGAAGTAGCCCGAGTCGCCGCTGTAGAACACGCGGTCGTCACCCGTCTTGATCAGCCATGACGACCACAGCGTCTTGTTGCGGTCCCACAGCGTGCGGCCTGAGAAGTGCTGCGACGGCGCGGCGACGAGCCCCACCTCACCGACCGTGCGCTCCTCCCACCAGTCGAACTCGTCGATGCGGTCCGCGGCGACGCCGAAGCCCTTGAGGCGCTCGCCGACACCAAGCGGCACAAAATAGCGCTTCACGCGGTCCTTCAGCGCCTCGATCGTCGGCACGTCGAGATGGTCGTAGTGGTCGTGCGAGAGGATGAGGCCTTCGATCGGCGGGACGTCCTCCAAGGCGATCGGCGGCTTGTGGAAGCGCGCCGGGCCCATCCACGTGACGGGCGACGCACGCGGCCCGAACACCGGGTCGATCAGCCACCATTTGCCGCGCAGCTTGAGAAGGTGCGACGAGTGGCCAAGCCGGATGATGTGCGTGGACGTGTCGTCCAGCGCCGCGAGCGCCGCCTTGTCCAGCATGCGCACGGGGATGGGGTCGATGGGGACCGTGCCTTGCTTCTTCTCCAGCAGGAAGCGCATCCAGATGTCCCACGAGGAGCGATGCGGTTTCGCGTCGGGGTTGGGCGGGTTCTGGAAGCGGCAGTCGGCCGCGGCGAACTGCGGCGACTTGGCGAAGCGCGGGTCGCATTCTTCCGCGCGGCCATCGGCCGGCACAAGCGTGGTGAAGAGCGGCACCAGGCAGCCGCACGTGAAACGTCGCATCGAGCCACCCCTCTGCAGGACGATGCACGAGGATACGGGGTTCGCGCGCGGCGCGCCACCTCCCCTTTCAGCGCTTGCGCATGCCGAGCGCGACGACGGCCCCGACCACGATGAGCGCACCGGCGACCTGCACGGGCGCGATGGCTTGCCCGAGGACCAGCCACGCGAGCACGAGCGCGAACACCGGCTCGACGTTCATGATGGCGGAGTTGCCGACCACGCCCAGGCGCGGCAGCACCGTGAACATGATCGTGAACGCGGTGCCGTAGAGGAACGTGAGCGCGGCGATGCCGGCCCATCCGGCCGGTGCGGTGGGCAGGTGGAAGCCGCCTTGCACGGCGACGGTGGCCAGCGCGATCACGGCGGCGATCGCCATCGTGGTGGCGGTGCGGACGCGGCCGTCCACGTCGCTCGCCTCGTGCTGCGTCAGCACGAGGGCCATGCCGAATGTGGCCGCCGCCGCGAGGGCGAATGCAACCCCCGCGCCGATGCGCGCCCACTGCCCGCTCGCCCCCAGGCCGGAGGCGGCGCCGAACACGTCGAGGGCGAGCGACAGGCCGACAAGGATCGCCGGCATCGCGATGAGCAGCGGCCGCTCCGGCGGGTGCTTGTAGAACACCGCCGCCCACAACGCGGTCCAGATCGGGTAGGTGTTGAACGCGAGCAGCGCCAGCGCCACCGGCAGGCGCGCGACGGCCGAATAGAGGCACAGGCTCTGCACCCCGATCAGCAGGCCGATGACGGGTAGGAAGCGTTTGTGGCGCGCGGTGAAGCTCACGCGCACGCCCTGCACCGCGAGCAGCGCGGCGATCACGCACACGGTCACCGTGCTGCGGAACACCACCGCCGTCGCGACGTCCACGCCGTTGTTGAACGCGATGCGCGCAGCCACGTGGTTCGCGCCCATCATCAGCGCGATGAGCAGCAGCGTGGCGAAGGCGGTGCCGCTGAGGGCCTTGCTCGGGGCGGTCACGCGAGGCCGGCCAGGTGCTCGCGCGCGGCTTTCGCCAGCTTCTTGTCGAAGGTGAGCAGCGGCACGTGCAAAGCGGAGGCAAGCCAGAGGTAAGCGGCGTCGTAGGCGCTCAGCTGATAGCGACGTGCGAGTTCGTACTGGCCGCGCGCGTCGGTGGGGTGCAGCTCGATGTCGTAATCGTGGTATTTCGCGAATGCGTTCTCGATCGCCTCCGGCGTCTCGGACTCCTTCTTCTTCAGCGCGACGCTCGCCAGTTCGCTGTCGAGCACGTGGGGCGCCTGCAGGCTCTTGCCGACCAGTAGCGCCGCGGCCTCTTCACGGGAGGCTTCCTTGAAAAGCACCGAGGCGAGCACGCTGCAGTCGAGCACGACGGGTGGGCGATGGAAGTACCGCGCCGGGGGTTCAGCCACGTAGAGGGGGCTCACCGGCTGTCCCTTTCCTTGCGGATGATGTCGGTGCCGGTCGGCGCGTCGGGCGAGAACTCGATGCCCTCTGCATCCTGCTCCGCGACGATCTGCTCGGTCGTCTTCCAGCCCCGGCGCAATGGCGGGTAACGCAAGTTCCGCGCCGGTATCGGCGTTTCGGGACGGCCCTGCGGCTCGGCAGCCGCCGATTCGATGATGGCCATCAGCTCGCCCTGCAGCGAACGATGGTTGCGCGCGGCGCGCTGCCGCAGCGCTTCGGCCAGCGGCTCGGGTACGTCCTTGATCGAAAGGTTGGGCATGTCGGCTCCCTGGGTTCAGGAGCCATTATGGCGCCACTTCGGCGTCAATACAACTTTCGACCTTGGAAGAACAACCGGCTGAGGCCGAGCAGCGCATCGGTGAACGGCGTCGCCACACCCGTCAGCTCGCCCAGTTCCTTCACCACTGTCACCAGCGCATCCAGCTCCACCGGCTTGCCCGCCTCGACGTCCTGCAGCATCGATGTCTTGAACGCGCCCAGCTTCTTCGTGATCGCGTGGCGGTCTTCGGGTTGCTGCTCGATGGGGATGCCGATGCGGTTGCCGACCTCGCGCGCTTCGAGCATCACGCGGGAGATGAAACCGCGCACGAGCTCGTCGTTCATGATGAGGTCGGTGGTGGCGCCGGTGATCGCGCTGACCGGGTTGACGGTCATGTTGCCCCACAGCTTGAACCATGTGTCGCGCTGGATCTGCGGCGAGACTTCGACTTCGAAGCCGGCTTTGGCCAGCAGGTCGGCGATGGCTTGCAGGCGCCGCGTCTTCTCGCCCGAAGGCTCGCCGACGATCAGCTTGTTGCCGAAGTGCTGCTTGACCAGGCCGGGTTCCGGCGTGGAGCAGCTCGCGTGCACGACGCAGCCGACGATGTGCTTGCCGGGGACCGCCTTCGCGATCGCGCCGTCGGGGTCCACCGCTTTCAGCCGCGTGCCTGCAAGCTTGCCGCCGAAGCCTTCGAAGAACCACCAGGGCACGCCGTTCATGGCGGTGAGGACGACCGTGTCGGGGCCGATCAGCGGAGCGATGCGCTTCGCGACGTCCGTCATCGCGGGTGCTTTGACGGCGACGACGACGAGGTCCTGCACGCCGAAGTCGGCCGGCGACTCGCTTGCGCGCACCTTCGTCGCCACGGTGTCGTCACCATGCTGCCAGCGCAGGCCTTGCTCGCGGATCGCGGCAAGCGTCGCACCGCGCGCGACCACGCTCACGTCGCAACCCTGCTGCGCCAGCCGCGCCCCGATCCAGCCACCGATGGCGCCCGCGCCGTAGATACAGACCTTGTTCATTGCTTGTAGCTCGCGTCCTTGCGGTCGACCAGCCGCGTCATCGCATCGAACACGTCCGTGCCGCCACCGAACTTCATGTCGAACTGGAAGGAGTCGTGCGTGGTCTTCTTCGCCACGGCATCCGGTACGGCGATGGCGGGGCCCAGCGCTGCCTGGGCGACCTGGACGTCACACGCGCGCTGCAGCGTCCACAGGCGCGAGAAAGCGAGCGGCAGCGTGGGCGCCCACGCGAGCAGGCCATGGTTGCGCAAGATGACGACCGGTTTGTCGCCGATGTTCTTCAACAGGCGCGGCGCCTCGTCCGCGTGGATGGTGATGCCCTCGAAGTCGTGGTACGCCACCAGGTCGTGCAGCTGCGCCGAATAGAAGTTGTTCTGGGCGAGCCCGCCCTGAGTGCACGCCACGGCCAGGCCCGTCGTCGTGTGCGTGTGCATCACGCAATGCGCGTCCGGGATGGCCTCGTGGATCGCCGAGTGCACCGTGAAGCCCGCCGGGTTCACCGGGTACGGGTTGTCGTCCAGCTTGTTGCCCGCGGTGTCGATCTTCACGAGGTTGCTCGCGGTGACCTCGCTGTAGTGCAGCCCGAAGGGGTTGATCAGGTACTGCTTCTTGCCGTCCGTCACCGAGTCGGGCAGGCGCACGGTGATGTGGTTGTAGATCATCTCGGTCCAGCCGAGCATGTCGAAGACGCGGTAGCACGCGGCGAGCTGCACGCGCGCCTGCCATTCGTCGGGGTGCCACTTCATGGTGGAGTTCCTAGTAGTTGCCTTTGGCGGCAGGCTGTTGCGGCGCGCCCTTGAATTTGCCGAGCAGCGCAGTGGTGCTCTTGATCATCAGGTTCGTGTCGGTGCCCAGCGCGATGAAGGTCGCGCCCATTTCCACGTGCTTCTTCGCGAGCGTTTCGTCCAGCGTGAGGATGCCGACCGCCTTGCCGGCTTTCTGGATGCGCTGGAAGGTCTCGGCGATCAGCTTCTGCATGTCGGGATGCCACGGGTCGCCCACGTGCCCGAAGGCCGCCGACAAATCCGACGGGCCGATGAACACGCCATCGACGCCATCCACCGCCGCGATCTCGTCGAGGTTCTCGATGCCCGCGCGCGTCTCGGCCTGCACGAGCAGGCACACCTCGCGGTTGGCCTCTTTTGCGTAGTTGGTGTTGCGTCCCCAGCCCGACGCACGCGTGGCCGCCATGCCGCGAATGCCCTCGGGCGGGTAACGCATGCAGCGCACCAGCTCGCGCGCCTGCTCCGCGGTGTCGACCATCGGCACCAGCAGCGTCTGGATGCCTGCATCGAGGTATTGCTTGATCAGCGCCTGCCCCACATAGCCATGCCCCATCGGCACGCGCGCGACGGCATGCACGCCCGGATAAGCCGCGATCACCTGCGACTGCATCAGCACGTTCATCGGGTCGTTGGGTGTGTGCTCGGCGTCGAGCAGCAGCCAGTCGAAACCGGCGGCCGCGCAGATCTCGGTGTTCAGCGGGCCCATGAGGCTGACCCACAGGCCGTACTGGGTGCGCTTCTCGGCGAGCGCCTTCTTGAATGCGTTGACGGGTGTCTTCACCTTGGACTCCTTAGACGAAACGGAACTCGAAGCGACCGAGCCTGCCGTAGTCGGCATCGAACACGTCGCCCTGCTTCGCCGGCGCGGGCCGCGTGAACGACCCCGCCAGCACGATCTCGCCTGCTTCCAGGCCTTCACCCCACGGCGCGAGCTTCATCGCGAGCCACGCGACGCCGACGGCGGGGTTGCCTTGCACGCCTGCGGCGAGGCCAGTCTCTTCGACCACGCCGTTCTGGCGCAGGATCGCGCCGACCCACGGCAGGTCCACCTCGCGCGGATGCATCTTGCGGCCGCCCAGGATGATGCCGGCGTTGGCTGCGTTGTCGCTGATCGTGTCCTGCACCTTGCGCGGCGCCCTGGTGTGGCGGTCGAACTGCTCGATGCGCGCGTCGATGATCTCGATGGCGGGCTGGACGTACTCGGTTGCGTCGAGCACATCGTCCACTGACACCTTCTCGCCCCGCAGCGGCTTCTTCAGGATGAACGCCAGCTCCACCTCCACGCGCGGCGCGACGAAACGCTGCGTCGGGATGTCGCCTGGCGCGAAGAGCATGTCGTCCAGCAGCGTGCCGTAGTCCGGCTCGTCGATCTGGCTGGACTGCTGCATGGCGCGGGAGGTCAGGCCGATCTTGTGGCCGATGGGCTTGCGGCCGGCGGCGATCTTCATCGCCACCCACGCGCGCGCGACGGCGTAGCCATCCTCCACCGTCATCGCAGGGTAGCGCCTGGAGAAATGCTCGACCTGTTGGCGCGTGCGCTCGCTCTCGTCGAGTTCGCGAGCGAGCTGCTGGACCAGTTCGGGTGTGATGCTCATTTGTTGAACAGCGGATGCAGCGTGGAATGCTTGCCGTCGTAGACCTGGCCCGGGCTTTCGTCGATCTGCAGCGTGACGCCCACGAGTTCCTTCTCGAACATCGGTGCGACATGCTGCTTCACGACGGCCATGAGCCGATCGCCGGCGCTTTGCTTCACCGCATCGCTGCGGCCCGCGCCCATGCGCACATTGAGGTACATGAAACCGTAGTCGCCCTTGCCGTCGGCTACCGCGTAGTGCGTGGCGGGGTACGCGAGCACACGAGTGCCGCCGGTGGGGAACACCTGCTTGCCGGATTCGTCGCGGATCTCGAGCATCTCGTCGGCGAGCTTGCGGCAGAGCGCGCTGACGTCCGTTTTCGCCTCGAGGTTGGGGGTGTAGAGGATGACGCAGTGGGGCATGTCAAAGCCTGCTGGAAATGGCGGTGTAGCCGTCGGCCGCCGACGCCTGCGCCTTCGGGATCGCCGCGCCGTCCTGCGGCGTGACGGGGAAGATCGCGTTGATCTGGCCGGTGCCGGAGGCGCCGAAGTACGGCGTGACGACTTCGACCTTGCCGTCGTAGGCGCTCCAGCCCAGCGCGCCAAGCAGCATCGCCGTGTCGTGCATGAAGCCTTCGCCGTGACCTTTGGCGGCATATTCGGGCAGCATGCCGCAGAACGCCCGCCACTCGCCGGCCTGCCACATGCGCACCACTTCGTGATCGAGCTGCTCGAGGAAGGGGCTCCAGATCCTGAACGCGAACTCCGGCGCGAGCCCGTTCTGCGCGAAGCGGTGCGAGAGGGACCCGCTCGCGAAGACGGCGACGGTGCCGTCGTATTCGTCCTCGATGGCCCGGCGGATCGCCCAGCCGAGGCGCGCGCTGTCGTTCAGGTAGTGCGCCATGCACAGCGCCGAAACCGACACGACCTTGAAGTGCTTGTCCGCGTTCATGTACCGCATCGGCACCAGCGTGCCGTACTCCGGGCCAAGCGTGGTGGCGTCGTGCGCCAGTGTCTCGACGCCCCACTCGTTGGCCACCTTGGCCATCAGCTTGCCGAGCCTCGGGTTGCCGGGAAACTCGTACCCCATGTTCGCGATGAAGTGCGGCAGCTCGTTGCTCGTGTACTCGCCCTTGAAGTGCGGCGCGCAGTTGACGTGGTAGTTGGCGTTGACCAGCCAATGGGTGTCGAACACCACGATGCTGTCCACGCCGAGCTCGCGGCAGCGCCGCCCGATCTCGGCGTGCCCGTCGATGGCGTCCTGCCGCGTGCCCTTGCGCGGGCCGTCCAGCTCGCTGAGGTACATCGAGGGAACGTGGGTGATCTTGGCTGCGAGCGCGAGCTTGCCCATGGCGTCAGACTCCCCAATGCGGTATGTGATGCGAGCCGAGCGACACCGCGATGTTCTTCGGCTCCAGGAACACCTCGTAGCTCCAGGTGCCGCCTTCACGGCCCGTGCCCGACGCCTTGGTGCCGCCGAAGGGCTGGCGCAGGTCGCGCACGTTCTGGCTGTTGACGAAGCACATGCCGGCTTCGATCTGCGCGGCGACGCGATGCGCGCGGCCGATGTTCTCCGTGAAGACGTAGCTGGACAGGCCGTACGGGATGTCGTTCGCGATGCGCACCGCATCCGCTTCGTCCTTGAACGGGATCAGGCAGGCGACCGGGCCGAAGATCTCGTCCTGCGCGATCTTCATGCGGTTGTCGACGTCGCCAAACACGGTCGGCACGACGTAGTTGCCCTTCTTCACGCGGTCCGGCAGCAGCGGCGCGCCCAGGCCACCGCACAGAAGCGTGGCACCTTCCTTCGGGCCCAGCTCGATGTAGCTGCGCACCTTGGCAAGGTGCGCCTGCGAGATCATCGGGCCGACGATCGTCTTCTCGTCCAGTGGGTCGCCCACGGTGATCTTCTTCGCGCGTTCCACAAATTTCTTCGCGAAGTCCGCGTAGATCGACTGCTGCACGAGGATGCGCGAGCCGGCCGTGCAGCGCTCGCCGTTGTTCGAGAAGATCATGAACACGGCGGCGTCGAGAGCGCGCTCGAGGTTCGCGTCTTCGAAGATCACGAACGGCGACTTGCCGCCCAGCTCCATGCTGAATTTCTTCAGTCCCGCTTCCTTGACGATGCGGTTACCGGTCGCCGTGGAGCCGGTGAAGGAGATCGCGCGAACGTCAGGGTGGCGCACCAGGGGTTCGCCGGCCTGCTTGCCGTAGCCGTGCACGATGTTCAGCACGCCAGGGGGGACACCCGCTTCGAGCGCAAGTTCCCCAAGCCGCGCGGCGGTCATCGGCGAGAGTTCGCTCATCTTCAGCACCGCCGTGTTGCCGAACGCAAGACACGGCGCCACCTTCCACGTGGCCGTCATGAACGGCACATTCCACGGCGAGATCAGCGCGCAGACGCCGACGGGGTGGAACAGCGTGTAGTTCAGGTGCGTCTCGGTCGGATACGTGTGGCCGTCCACCCGCACGCACATCTCGGCGAAGTAGTAGAAGTTGTCCGCGGCGCGCGGCACGAGCTGCTTGCCGGTCTGCGCGATCACTTGCCCGGTGTCGTTCGTCTCCGTCTGCGAAATTTCGGGAACGTTCTTCGCAATCAGGTCGCCGAGCTTCTTCACGATCTTCGCGCGCTGCGGCGCGGGCATGTTGGCCCAGGCCGGGAATGCGTCCTTCGCTGCAGCGACAGCGGCATTCACTTCGTCTTCGCCGCCGGACGCGACTTCCGCGAGGACTTCCTGCGTGGCGGGGTTCACGCTCTCGAAGTAGTCGCGGCCCGTGACGGGTTTGCCGTTGATCAGGTGCTCGATGCGCATGGCCTACTCGATGGTGTTCATGAGGGCGCCGAGGCCCTCGATCTCCGTCACGACGACGTCCCCCGGCTTGCAATCGACCACGCCGTCGGGCGTGCCGGTGAGGATCAGGTCGCCCGGCTGCAGCGTCATGAACGCGCTGAAGTACTCGATGAGGAACGGCACGTCGAAGATCATGTCCCGCGTGTTGCCGCATTGCGTGACCTTGCCGTTCACGGTGGTCCGCAGGTCCAGCGCCATCGGGTTGGGGATGTCCTTGGCGTCCACCAGCCACGGGCCCAGCGGCGTGGCGCCGTCGCGGTTCTTCACGCGCAGGTTGGGCCGGTACCAGTTCTCGAGGTAGTCGCGGATGGCGTAGTCGTTGGCGACCGTGTAGCCGGCAATGAAGTCGTAGGCGTCGTCCCGCTTCACCTTGCGCGCGGTGCGGCCGACCACGATGGTGAGTTCGCACTCGTAGTGCATGAAGTTCACGCCGGCGGGCCGCCTGGTACGCTGGCGGTGGCCGTTCAGCGCGGTCTCGCCTTTCAGGAACACGAGCGGCTCCTCGGGCGCCTTGAACTCGAGCTCCTTCGCGTGGTCGGCGTAGTTCAGGCCGAGGGCGAGGATGGTGCGCGGCCGGTCCGCGGGAGGCGCGACCGGGGGCAGCCAGGTGACGTCGGTTTCGCCGACGAGCGTGCCGTCCTGCAGCAGCAGCCGGCCGCCCTGCTCGCTCGCGTGCTGCACGCGGCCCTGGTGGATGACGCGGGCGCGTTTCATGCGGACTCCGCGACGAGCGTGTTCACGAGCGAGCCCAGCGCCGGCATCGCGATCTCGATGCGGTCGCCCACCTTGGCGCGGGGGCGGTCGCCGGCACATCCCAGCATCAGCACGTCGCCCTCGCCAAGCGTCATGAACTCGCCGACATCCGCGAGCAACTGGTCGGCGGAACGAATGAGTTCGGAGAAACGCACCGTCTGGACCAGCTCGCCATTGACACTCACCTTCAGCGTGAACACCGCCGGGTCGCCCGCTTCGTTGCGCGAACGCACGCGGTCGCCGAAGCCGAGGAAACCATCGAGGCAGCGGAACTTCACCGGCGGGCGGAAGTAGCTCGCATGCGGCACGCACAGGTCGTTGAGCAGCACGTAGCCCGCGACCTCGCGCGCCGACTTCATCACCATGCCGACGGTCGCGCCGATCTCCACCTCGGCGACATGCGCAGGCACCGGGATGTTCGCCCCGTTGGGCGAGAACGTGTTGGCCGTCTTCACGTACAGCACCGGCGCTTTCGGCGGCGCCTTGTACGGCGGCTCGTTCATCTTCGGCTGCCACGCTTCGTACTCGCCGCGGAAGTTCAGCAGCGTGCCGTAGACGGTGCCCTGCAACGTCATGGGCCCTCCAGTTCGATCAGTTCGTCGAGCAGCGTGTACAGCTGCGTGAGCTTCTGCTTGCCCAGCGACTGCTCCAGCCACTGGTAGTGCATCTCGATGGTGGTGGACAAACGGTCCACCAGCTTGCGACCCTTGGCCGTGGCCTCCACCACCGTGCGGCGCTGGTCCGCCGGGTCGCGCTCGCGGGTGACGAGCCCGTCGCGCTCCATGCGCGAGAGCACCCCCGTCAGGCTCGGCCCGATGATGTAGGCCTCGCGGCCGACACGGCCCGTCTCCACGGCCCCGTGCTCGCCCAACACGCGCAGCACGCGCCACTGCTGGTCGGAAAGGCCATGCTCGCGCAGGCTCGGCCGCGTGTGCAGCATCACGGCTTCGCGCGCCTGCAGCAGCAGGCGCGGGAGGTTGCGGTGGGCAAAGGCCGTCGTAGCCATGTTATTTAACATGTTAAGTGAATCGGCGGCGGCCCGCAAGCGCCCCCTACACTTGCGGCAATGGCCAAAGAGAAGACCACCTACACCTGCACCGAGTGCGGCGGCAGCACGCCCAAGTGGCAGGGCAAGTGCCCCAACTGCAACGCGTGGAACACGCTGATCGAGACCGTGGCCGAGTCGCCCTCGGCGCGCAACAACCGTTTCGCTTCGCTGGCGCCTGCGTCCGAGGTCGCGGTGCTGGCCGACATCGAAGCCTCCGAAGTGGAGCGCACCCCCACCGGCATCGGTGAGCTCGACCGTGTGCTCGGTGGCGGCATCGTCGAAGGTGGCGTGGTGCTGATCGGCGGCGACCCCGGCATCGGCAAAAGCACGCTGCTGCTGCAGGCGCTGGACGGCTTGCAGCGCGCAGGCGTGCCCACGCTCTACGTCACCGGCGAGGAAAGCGGCGCGCAGGTTGCCCTGCGCTCGCGCCGCCTCGGGCTCGACAACTCGCAGGTGAAGGTGCTGGCCGAGATCCAGCTGGAGAAGATCCAGGCGACCATCTCCGCGCAGCAACCGGCCGTGGCCGTGATCGACTCGATCCAGACGGTCTACTCGGACCAGCTCACCTCCGCGCCGGGCTCGGTGGCGCAGGTGCGCGAGTGCGCGGCGCACCTCACGCGAGCCGCGAAGTCCGGCGGCACGAGCATCGTGCTGGTGGGCCACGTCACCAAGGAGGGCGCACTCGCCGGCCCGCGCGTGCTGGAGCACATGGTGGACACCGTGCTCTATTTCGAAGGCGACACGCACTCCAGCTTCCGCCTCGTGCGCGCCATCAAGAACCGCTTCGGCGCGGTGAACGAGATCGGCGTCTTCGCGATGACCGAGAAGGGCCTCAAGGGCGTGGCCAACCCCAGCGCGATCTTCCTGTCGCAGCACAGCGAGCCGGTGCCCGGCAGCTGCGTGCTGGTCACGCTGGAAGGCACGCGGCCGATGCTGGTGGAGATCCAGGCGCTGGTGGATTCCGGCGGGCCGAGCCCCCGTAGGCTTTCCGTGGGCCTGGACCGCGACCGCCTCGCGATGCTGCTTGCGGTGCTGCATCGCCACGCAGGCGTCGCGTGCATGGACCAGGACGTGTTCGTCAACGCGGTCGGTGGTGTGCGCATCAGCGAACCGGCCGCAGACCTGGCGGTGATGCTTTCCATCGCGTCGTCGCTGCGCGGACGCGCGCTGCCCAAGGGCTTCATCGCCTTCGGCGAAGTGGGTTTGGCCGGCGAGGTGCGCCCCGCGCCGCGCGGTCAGGAGCGCTTGCGCGAAGCGGCCAAGCTCGGCTTTTCCGTCGCGATCGTGCCCAAGGCCAACGCCCCCAAGGGCCACCAGCGCGAGATGGAGGGCCTGGCCATCCACCCCGTCGAGCGCATCGAGCAGGCCCTGGAAGTGGTGCGGGGCCTGCAGTAGGGGAAAATCGCGCCATGAATTTCCAGAAGATCGCAGTCCCCATCCTCGGCGTCGTGCTCGTCTACGCCGCGTGGCGAGGGTATGGCTGGCCGGGCGTTGCGCTCGTCGTGGGCGGCATCATCATGTGGATGCTGCTGCACTTCACCCGCATGATGAAGGTGCTGCAGCGCGCGGGCAGCCGCCCTGTGGGCTATTGCGACAGCGCCGTGATGCTCAACGCCAAGCTCAAGCCCGGGGTGAACCTGCTGCACGTGCTGGCCCTCACGCGCGCCATCGGCGAGCAGCTCTCCGAAAAGGGCATCGACCCCGAGATCTACAAGTGGACCGACGGCACGCAGTCGTCGGTCACCTGCGAGTTCAAGCGCGGCAAGCTGGTGAAGTGGACGCTGTACCGCCCGCCTAGCGAGCAGGATACGGTCGCGCCAATTTCGACCATAAGTAACTGAACTGCAGGGCTTGCAGGTGCGCACGTTGCGCCGCGTCGGCCGCGCCGCCGTGGCCGCCTTCGATGTTCTCGTAGTACAGCACCGGGTGGCCCTGCTCCTGCATCCTCGCCACCATCTTGCGCGCGTGCGCCGGGTGCACGCGGTCGTCGCGCGTGCTCGTGTAGAAGAACACCTCCGGGTACTTCTTGCCCGCGGCCACGTGGTGGTACGGTGAGTACGCCGAGAGGAAAGCCCAGTCCTCGGGCTTGTCCGGGTCGCCGTACTCGGCCATCCAGCTCGCGCCGGCCAGCAGCTTGTTGTAGCGCTTCATGTCCAGCAGCGGCACGGCGCACACCACCGCGTTGAACAGCTCGGGCCGCTGCGTGAACACCGCGCCCACGAGCAGGCCGCCGTTGCTGCCGCCGTAGATGCCGAGGTGGCGGGGCGACGTGATCTTGCGCGCAATGAGGTCCTCCGCCACTGCGATGAAGTCGTCGAAGCTGCGCTGGCGGTTGCCTTTGAGCGCCGCACGATGCCACGCGGGCCCGAACTCGCCGCCGCCACGGATGTTGGCCACCACGTAGACGCCGCCGCGGGCCATCCAAGCGTTGCCCGTGGCAGGCGCATAGTGCGGCAGCTCGCTGTTCTGGAAGCCGCCGTAGCCGCGCAGCAGCGTGGGGTTCATGCCGTCCGCGGTGGCGCCCTTGGGCCACACGACGAAGTAGGGAACCTTGGTGCCGTCGCGGCTCGTGGCGAAGAGCCGCTCGACGCGCATGCCCTCGGCATCGAAGAACTTCGGCAACTGCTTGAGCAGCTCGCGCTCGTTCGTACCGGTGCGGCCGAGGTAGAGGGAATCGGGCGTCAGGAAGTCCTCGTAGGTCAGCAGAACCGATTCGCCGAGGGTGTCCGCCGCGAGCGAGCGGTCGTGCAACGAGCGCGCATAGGCCGAGGACTTGCCGGGCAGCGCGAACTCGCGGCGCTTCCATGCGCCGGCCTCGTGCCACAGCTCCTCGATGCGGGTGGCCACCGTGTCCATGCTCTCGACCAGCACGCGCGATTGCGTGAACGTCACCGCGCGCCGCACGAGGAAGCGCGTTGCCGTGGGCTCGAACAGCACGTCGAGGCGCCGCTCACCCTTCATGAAGCCGTCGAGGCCGGCAGCCAGCAACGAGCCCGCGCGGTAGGTTCGCCCACCCGCCGTGTAGTCGCTGCGCAGTTGCAGCAGCAGCCACTCGCGGTGGAACCACAGGAAGGTGTCCGCAGGCACGTCGATCTTCTCGAGCCGCCCGTCGCGCAGGAGGAAGTTCTCGTAGGTGTTGAACTCCACGACGCGCTGTACGAGGTGGCGCACGTAGCCGGGCGTCGGCGTCACCTCCGCGTTCACGCCGAGGTCCGTCGGCTGCGACTGGTAGACGATTCGCGCCTGCGCCAGCGGCGTGCCGCGCTGCCAGAGGCGCAGCTGCAGCGGGTATCCCGATGCACTCATCGTGCCCGGCCCGAAATCCGTCTCCACGTACAGCGCATCGCGCGACACCCAGCGGATGTCGTTCTTGGCCTCGGGCAGGACGAAGCCCCTGTCCACGAAGCGCTTCGATGCGAGGTCGAACTCGCGCTGCACCTTGGCGTCCGAGCCGCCGCGCGAGAGCGACACCATGCAGCGCTCCACCACGCCTGCCGCGGTCGCAGGCTCGCACTGGAAGCCCTTCCACACCCAGCTCGCCCCCTCGGCGCGGTTGAGCGCGTCGACGTCCAGCACCACTTCCCACGCAGGCTGCGGCTTGCGGAACTCGGCGAGCGTGGTGCGCCGCCACACGCCGCGCGGGTTCTGCGCGTCGGTCCAGAAGTTGTACAGGTGCTCGCCGATGCGCGTGGGGTACGGGATGCGTTCGCGCGAATCCAGCACCTCGCGCACACGCGCCTTCAGCGGGGCGAACTCGGGCCGCTTCTCCAGCACCGCCTGGGAAGCCGCGTTGCGCTCTCGCACCCAGGCCAGCTGGCGCTCGCCGGTCACGTCTTCCAGCCAGAGGTACGGGTCTTCGGTGGCCACCGCCACCGGGCCGGGCGCGGTGCAGGCGGCGACCAGCGTGAGCACGCCCAAGGCCGCCGCCTTCAGGAATGAATGCATTGGTTTGACTCCTCGTCTCTGGCCGGGATTGTCACCGAATAAAATCAGCTCCTTTCCCCCAAAACCTGCAGGCAAGGAATTCCTTATGGCGAGCCCACTACCCTCGATGGCCGACCGCGACGGCAAGATCTGGATGGACGGGGAGCTCATCGACTGGCGCGACGCCAAGGTCCACGTGCTCACCCATACGCTGCACTACGGCTGCGGCGCTTTCGAGGGCGTGCGCGCCTACAACACGGTCAACGGCACGGCGATCTTCCGCCTGCAGGAGCACACCGACCGCCTGTTCAACAGCGCCAAGATCCTGCGCATGCAGCTGCCCTTCAGCAAGGAGCAGGTCAACGAGGCGCAGAAGCAGGTTGTCAAGGCCAACAAGCTGGAGAGCTGCTACATCCGCCCGCTCACCTGGATCGGCTCGCAGAAGCTGGGCGTCAGCCCCAAGGGCAACACCATCCACCTGATGGTCGCCGCGTGGGCCTGGGGCGCCTACCTCGGCGAAGAGGGCCTGAAGAACGGCATCCGCGTGAAGACCTCCAGCTACACGCGCCACCACGTCAACATCACGATGACGCAGGCCAAGGCGGTGTCGAACTACTCCAACTCGATCCTCGCCAACATGGAAGCGCTGGACGACGGCTACGACGAGGCGCTGCTGCTGGACGCCTCGGGCTTCGTGTCCGAAGGCGCCGGCGAGAACATCTTCGTCGTGAAGGACGGCAAGATCTACACGCCGGACCTGTCGGCCGGCGCGCTCAACGGCATCACCCGCAACACCGTGTTCCACATCGCGCAGGACCTCGGCGTGGAGATCATCCAGAAGCGGATCACGCGCGACGAGATCTACATCGCCGACGAGGCGTTCTTCACCGGCACCGCCGCCGAGGTGACGCCCATCCGCGAGCTGGACCGCGTGCAGATCGGCATCGGCCGCCGCGGGCCGGTCACCGAGAAGATCCAGTCGGCCTTCTTCGACATCGTGAACGGCCGCAACCCCAAGTACGCGCACTGGCTGGCCAAGGTATGAGCACTGTGACGAAGAAGGAAGCGGTGGTCGAACTCACCGCCAAGGACCTCAACGCCAACGGCGGGGTGTTCTGCCCGAGCCCGATCGCGGGCATGAAGATCTGGAACACGCATCCGCGCGTGTTCCTCGACGTGGCGCGTACCGGGCAGGCTAAGTGCGCGTATTGCGGCACCGTGTACAAGCTGAAAGAAGGCGAGCATTTCGGCCACGGCCACTGATTCGCTCGTCGTCGCGCCGCAGTGGATCGGCGACGCGGTGATGACCGAGCCGCTGCTGCGCCGGCTGCATGCGCGCGGCGAGCGGCTCACGGTGGGCGCGTTGCCCTGGGTGGCGCCGGTGTACCGCGCGATGCCGCAGGTGCACGAGGTCATCGAGTTCCCGTTTGCGCATGGCGGCCTGCAGCTGCGGGCGCGCCGCGCATTGGGGCGTGAGCTGCAGGGCCGCTTCGATGCGGCCTACGTGCTGCCGAATTCCGCGAAGAGTGCATTGCTGCCGCTGCTGGCCGGCATCCCGCGGCGGGTGGGTTATCTCGGGGAAGCGCGCGTCGGGCTGCTCACGCACCGGCTGAAGAATCCCAAGGGCAAGCCGCCGATGGTGGCGTTCTACTCGGCGTTGTCGGGCGCTACGGGTGTGGAAGGCGATCGCCCCCGCCTGCAACTCAAGGCAGGCGAGGCGGATGCGACGCTGCGCGCTTTCGACTTGTCGCAGCGCGGGTACTACGTCTTCGCGCCGGGCGCGGAATACGGGCCGGCGAAGCGCTGGCCGCCCGGGCACTACGGCGCGCTGGCGCTGCAACTCGATGCGCCGGTGGTGCTGCTCGGCTCGGCGAAGGAAGCGCCGCTGTGCGAAGAGATCGCCGCGCATGCGCCCGGCAAGTGCCTCGTGCTCGCGGGCAAGACGTCGCTGGCGCAGGCCTTTGCCTTGATCGCTTCCGCGCGAGCGGTGGTCAGCAACGATTCGGGCTTGATGCACGTGGCCGCGGCTTTCGCCGTGAAGCAGGTGGCGCTGTTCGGCTCGTCGAGCCCGCTGCACACGCCGCCGCTGAACGAAGCGGCGCACGTGATCTGGTTGAAGCAGGACCCCGCTTATGTTCCGTCGCTCGACTGCGCGCCGTGCTTCGAGCGCGAGTGCCCGCTGGGGCACTTGAGGTGCCTGAACGACATCCGGCCGGAGCGCGTTCTGTCGATTCTTCAATAGAGAACGGTCGTTCTCGATTATTCATTTGTGCCGAGGCCCCCGAAGCGGTCCAATCGGGCCATGAACTTCACTGCCATGGCCGGGCTGCTCTCGCTGGCTGTCGCGATGGGCATCGGGCGCTTTGCCTTCACGCCCGTGCTGCCGCTGATGCTGCGCTCGGGCGAGCTCGACGTTGCAACGGCCGGCTGGATCGCGGCGGCGAACTACGCCGGGTACCTCGTGGGCGCGATGACGGCCGCACGCGTAAAGCTGCGTGCAGGGGCGCTGGGCATTGCGGCGCTCGTGGCAACGGCCGTGCTGACTGCCGCCATGGCCGCGCACGGGCCGGTGGCCTGGGGCTTGTTGCGGTTCGCCGCGGGCGTCGCGTCTGCATGGGCCTTCGTGGCGACGAGCGTGTGGTGCCTGGGTGCGCTGGCGCAACAGGGCAAGGGGCATCTAGGCGGCGTCGTGTACGCGGGCGTGGGTGTGGGGATCGCCATCACAGGCGCGTACTGCCTCGTTGCCGGCGCGGGCTCCGCGCAATCACTTTGGATCCAGCTCGGCGCGCTGGCACTTGTGCTCGCGCTGCCGGCGATGGTGGGCGCATCGAAGGCGGACGGCGGCGTTCCCTCCGCGCACCGCGACGCCGCGCGTCCCACTTCGGACGCAACGGGGCTGGTCGTGAGCTACGGCCTCATGGGCTTCGGCTACATCCTGCCCGCCACCTTCCTGCCCGTGATGGCCCGCAGCGTCGTCGATGACGCGCGCGTGTTCGGCCTGGCCTGGCCGGTGTTCGGCGCCATGGCTGCCATATCGACCGTGCTTGCAGCCGCCTGGCTGAAACGCGCATCGCGGCTCACCGTCTGGAGCGCCTGCCAGCTCGCGATGGGTGTCGGCGTGCTGCTGCCCAGCCTGTGGCTCACGGGCTGGACCATCGCGCTGTCGGCGGTGCTCGTCGGCGGCACCTTCATGGTCATCACGCTCGCCGGCGTGCAGGAGATGCGCGCACGCGCGCCGCATGACCCTGCGGCCGCAGTTGGCCGCATGACCGCCGCGTTCGCGTTCGGCCAAATCGCAGGCCCCGTTTGCTCCTCGCTGCTGCTGCACGTGCCGGCCTTCGCCGCGCACGGCCTGAACATCGCGCTGCAACTTGCGGCCGCCGGCCTGCTGCTGTCGGGCCTGTGGCTCGCACGCGAGACATCCAGAATCCCCACGAACCCGGAGGTTGCCCATGCCCGCTGAACCCATCCCCCAAGGCTTTGCCGAAGGCGCCCATGAGCGCCTGCCCATGCCCGCGCAGGACGCGATGAACGACGCGCAGCGCGCCGCCGCGCAGGCGCTGATCGACGGCCCGCGCAAGGGCGTGTACGGGCCCTTCCTGCCGCTGCTGCGCAGCCCCGACCTGCTCGACCGCGTGGCGAAGGTCGGCGAATACCTGCGCTTCGGCAGCACGCTCGACGCACGCGTGCGCGAACTCGCCACGTGCATCGCGGCACGCCACGTGCACAACCAGTTCGAATGGGTGATGCATGCGCCGCTCGCTCGCAAGGCCGGCGTTTCCGAGGCGGCGATCGAAGCATTGCGCAGCGGCGCGCGCCCGAAGCAGCTGGCAAAGGACGAGGAGTGCGCATACGACTTCGCCACCGAGCTGCTCGCCACCAACGGCGTGAGCGACGCGACGTACGCCGATGCACTCGCGCAGTTCGGCGAGCAGGGCGTGGTGGAACTCACCACCCTCGTCGGCTACTTCGTGATGGTCAACTGGGTGATGAACGTCGCGCGCACGCCTTCATTGGCCAGCGACGAAAAGCGCCTGGGCGCCCTTCCCGCCTAGAAATACTTCAGGCAGAACGACGTCTTGCTCGTGTGGTCCGCACCCCATGTGCGCCAGCCGCTCACGTCGAGGTGGATGCGCCCGCTCGGGTAGCGGCTCATCCCCATCTGCCATGCCTTGCCTTCGTTGCGCCAGAAGTTGCACAGCTTCTCCACGTCCACCTGCCCCGGGTCGGCCGTGATGTCGATGGCAAAGCTCTTCGTGTGCGCGCTGCGCGGCGCACCGTTGGCGCACTTGTTCAGCTCAGGGTTGCGGTAGCCCGAAGCGCCCTCCACGTCCTTGAGGATGCCGCGCTTCTTGAGCTCGGCCACCAGGTCCAGCACCTGCCGCATCACCGGCCAGCGGTCCTTGGGCGGCACTTCGAATTGCTGCGCACCGCACTTCTTCCAGTCGGTGGCCGTGCGCAGCAGCGAGCGCGTGGGCAGGATGCCCGACACGTGGTTCTCGTGCAGGTACGCCTCCAGCTCGCCGACCGGGTGCTCGCGCATCCACGCGTCGAATTCCTTCTGGTCGTCGGGCTCGGCCGCGCACGCGGCGGCCAGGCACAGCAGCGAGGCAAGGGCGGCGATGCGGTGCATCCGGCCATTTTCTTGCGGATCGCGCGCCCGCAGGCCGCGCTGTAACGGCGTGATCGGCTACCCTTGTGTTCCTCCACTCCCGAAGCCGTGAACCCCCACCACGTCGACCTCACCTCCCTGCGCGTCTTCGTCGCGGTGGCGCAGTCCGGCTCCATCTCCGCGGCCGCGGAAGCGATCAGCCTGTCCATCGCGGCGGTGAGCAAGCGCATCACCGATCTGGAGGCTGTCGTCGGCACCCTGCTGTTCCGCCGCACCTCGTCGGGCATGGAGCTGAGCCCTGCCGGGCATTCGCTGCTGCAGCACGCGCTGCAGATCCAGCAAGGCGTGGAGCGCATGGCGCAGCACATGGGCGAATTCGCGAGCGGTGTGGCCGGGCAGGTGCGCCTGCTCGCCACGTCGTCGGCCATCGTGCAGGGGCTGCCCGCACAGATCCGCGAGTTCTGCGAGAAGCATCCCAACATCCGCGTGGACTTCGAGGAGCGGCTGAGCGGCGACGTGGTCCGCAGCGTGTCGGACCGCCGGGCGGACATCGGCATCTTCACCGACAACGTACCGCACGATGGTTTGGCGGTGCGCAGCTACGACCAGGACGAGATGGTGCTCGTCGCGCACGCGGACCACCCCCTCGCCAAGCTACCGGAGGCGCAGCTTGCCGATGCGCTGCAATACGATTTCGTGTCGCAGTACGAAAGCACGGCGATGAACCACGCCTTGGCGCTGGCCGCCGCGCATTCGGGCCGCACGCTCAAGCTGCGCAGCCTGGTGCGCGGCTATGACAGCGTGTGCCGCCTGGTGGCCGCGGGCCTGGGGCTGGGGCTGGTGCCCGCTTCCTTCGAACTGCCGGAAGCGGTGTTCGGCAAGCTCGTGGTGGTGCGGCTGCGCGATGCGTGGGTGCGGCGCCGGCTGGTGATCGGCGTGCGCGAGGGCGAGGCATTGCCCAGCGCCGTGCAGGCCCTGTGCGACCACCTCGCCGCCACCGCGATCAGTCGACCGTGATCCCCATCTCCTTGATGAGGCCGCCCCACTTGTGGAGGTCCTTGCGCACCATCGCGGCAAAGCCTTCCGGCGTGTCCAGCATCGCCTCGGCGCCGATGGTGGTCAGGCGCTCCTTCACTTCCGGCAGCTTCAGCACCTTCTGGATGTCCGCGTTCATCTGCGCGACCACCTGCGGCGGCGTGCCGGCCGGCGCGAAGACGCCGTACCAAGGCGTCAGCTCGTAGCCCTTCACGCCGGCTTCGGCCAGCGTGGGCACGTTGGGCAGCAGCGGGCTGCGCGTGCGGCTGGTCACGCCCAGCGCCTTGAGCTTGCCCGAGCGGATGTGCGGCAGCGCCGACGTCAGGCTGTCGCACATCACCGGCACCTGCCCGCCCATCACGTCGGCGAGCGCCGGGCCGCTGCCCTTGTACGGCACGTGCATGATGTCGACGTCCGCCAGTTTCTTGAACAGCTCGCAGGACAGGTGCAGCGTGGTGCCGCCGCCGGCCGATGCGTAGCTGAGCTTGCCCGGCTGCGCACGCGCCATCGCGATGAGGCCCTGCACGTTCTGCACCGGCACCGACGCGTTGGTCACCAGCACGTTCGGCACCATGGCCGAGGGCGCCACGGGTGCGAAGTCGCCGAGCGTGTCGTAAGGCAGCTTCTTGTACAGCGCCGCGTTGAAGCCGTGCGTGCTGGCCGCGCCCATGCCGATGGTGTAGCCGTCCGGCGCGCTCTTGGCGAGTTGCTCCGTGCCGATGATGCCGCCGGCGCCGGGGCGGTTTTCAACGACCACGGGCTGCTTCCACATCACGCTGAGGTGCTGGCCCAGCAGCCGCGCGAGCGCGTCGATCGCGCCGCCCGGCGGGAACGGCACGATGAACTTCACGGCGCGCGTGGGGAACGTGGCGGCGGGTGTGCCCGGTTGCGCCGAAGCGGGCAGCAACGCGGTGCCCAGGCAGCATGCCAGGGCCGCCTTGGCCAGGAGGGTGATCGTCTTCTTGCGGGTCATCATGTTCAGGGTCACCGGGTTGTCTCCGTAGTGGTTCGTGGACGTTTCGATTGCGTCTGCTGGGCCAGCCGGTCCAGGGCTTCTTCGTGCGCGGCCGTCTGCAAGGCAAGCGCCTGCATCGCGGCCGCCGTTTCGAGGTGGGATGCGAAGCTGGTGCCGGGCTCGCGCAGCAGCCGCTTGGTCATGCGCAGCGCCTCAGGCGGATGCGCCGCGATCTCCTGCGCGATGGTGTTTGCGGTGGGCAGCAGTTCTTCTTGCGGCACGACCTGCGATACCAGCCCGTGAGCGAGCGCGGCCTCCGCGCCCAGCACCTGGCCGGTCAGGCACATCTGCGCCGCGCGCGCCGCGCCGACGATGCGCGGCAGCAGCCACGCGCCACCGAGCGCGGGCACCATGCCGACCTTCACGAAGTTGGCCGCGAAGCTCGCCCGCTCGGATGCAATGCGGATGTCGCACACGCAGGCGAGGTCCAGGCCGCCGCCGATGGCCGGGCCGTTGACGGCCGCGACCAGCGGCACTTCCAGCGCGTGCAGGTTCAGCGTGATCTGCTGGACGTCGGTGCGCAGGCGCCGGCGCACAACGGCCGCCTCGGTGGCCCCGCGCCAGTTCTCGCGCAGCGCGCGCAGGTTGCCCCCGGCGGAAAAAGCGGGGCCGGCGCCGGTGAGGATCACGGCGCGCACCGTCATGTCCGCTTCGATGCGCCTGCACGCAGCCACGAACTCTTCGACCGCGGAGTTGCCGCTCAGCGAGTTGCGCGTGGCGGGGTCGTCCAGCGTGAGCGTGACGACGGCGCCGGTTTGTTCGTAGGAAAGCACGCTCATTGCGCACCCACCGGCATGCCCAGCTCTTCGCGGATCTGCGCGCCGTGCTCGCCGAAGTTCGGCGCGGGCCGCGTGATGGCGCCGGGCGTACGCGAGAACTTCACCGGGATGCCCAGCGTGCGCACCTCGCCCTCGGTCGGATGCGGGCTCGTGCGGAAGAAGCCGGTCGCGTTCAGGTGCGGGTCGTCCAGCAGGTCCTGCGGCGAGAGGATCTTCGAGAACGGGATGTCGGCGCCGGAGAGGAGCTCCACCCACTCCTGCGTGCTGCGCAGCGCCACCAGCCGGGCGAGCTCGCCATACAACGCATCGACGTTGCGCGCGCGGGTCTCGGGGCTGTTGAAGCGCGGCTCGTCGCCGTGCTGCGGCACGCCGGCGGCGGCGAAGAAGTCGCGCCAGTGCTTCGACGTGTAGGGCAGCAACGCAATGTAGCCGTCGAGCGTGGGGTAGGGGCGGCGGTGCTCGGACAGGATGCGGTCGTAGCCCATGCCGCCGTTGGCCGGCGCGAACGTGGCGCCCGCCATGTGCTCCACCATGGTGAAGGCCACCATCGTCTCGAACATCGGCACCTCGATCGCCTGCCCGCGGCCGGAGCGCTCGCGCTCGTACAGCGCCATCGAGATCGCGTAGGTGACGGTGAGCGCGGCGGCCTTGTCCGCGATGATCGTGTTGACGTAAGCCGGCGCGCCGTCGTTGCCGGTGGCCTGCAGGTGCGCCAGGCCGCTCATCGCCTGGATGATGTCGTCGTACGCGGGTCGGCCCGCGTACGGCCCGTCTTCCGAGAAGCCGTAGGCGCCGCAGTAGATCAGGCGCGGATGCTTCTTCGCGAGCGTCTCGTAGTCCAGGCCGAGCTTGCGCAGCGCGCGCGGACGGATGTTGCTGATGAAGATGTCCGCCCCGTCCAGCAGCTTCAGCAGCACGTCCATGTCGCCCTCGGCCTTGAGGTCCAGCACGATGCTGCGCTTGTTGCGGTTGAGGTTGAGGAAGGCCGCGCCCATGTTCGGCGTGTGCGAAGGCGGCACCACGCGGAAATGGTCGCCCGACGGTGACTCGACCTTGATCACGTCGGCCCCCATGTCGCCCAGCGTCTGCGTAGCCAGCGGCCCCATGGCGACGGTGGTGAGGTCGATGACGCGAAGGCCTTGCAGGGGTCCGGGCATGTCGGGGGTTCCAGTGAAGTTGGAGCGACTTTAGGCGCCCGTGCGCGGGCGCGGTTTTGAGTTTGGGAAAGCCCTCTTTCGCCCAAACGAAACGCCCTTCGCGCGCTTCGTCCCTAGCATCCGTGCCATGTCATCTCTTCAGAAAACATCAAGGCGCGCCGCGATCGTCGCGCCGGTGCGCACCGGCGTGGGCGCCTTCGGCGGCGCCTTGCGCGGCGTCGGCGTGGCCGACCTTGCCGCCACCGTCCTGCGTGCGACGCTCGAACGCGCGCGGCTCGACGGGGCGCGCGTGGACGACGTGGTCTTCGCGCAGTCCTACGCCAACAGCGAAACGCCGTGCGTGGGCCGCTGGGCCGCGCTGCAGGCCGGCCTGCCCGTGGAGGTGCCGGGTATGCAGCTGGACAGGCGTTGTGGTGGCGGCCTGCAGGCCGTGGCCACGGCCGCGATGATGGTGCAGACCGGCGCCGCCGACGTGGTTGTCGCGGGCGGCGTGGAGAGCATGAGCAACATCGAGCACTACACGACCGACTTGCGCTGGGGCAAGCGCAGCGGTTCGACGACGCTGCACGACCGGCTGGACCGCGGGCGCGAACGCTCGCAGCCGGTGGAACGCTTCGGCGTGATCAGCGGGATGATCGAGACGGCCGAGAACGTCGCGCGCGTGTGGGGCATCTCGCGCGAGGCCTCGGACGCGTACGCGGTGCGAAGCCACCAGCGCGCCGCGCAGGCGTGGGCCGCGGGCCGCTTCGCGGACGAAGTGGTGCCGGTCGCGGTGCCGCAGCGCAAGGGCGACACCCTCGCCTTCGCGAGCGACGAGGGCATCCGCCCCGACGCAAGCCTCGAGACGATGGCCAGGCTCAAGCCGCTGATGAAGGGCGGCGTGGTGACCGCCGCGAACGCGAGCCAGCAGAACGACGCCGCCTCCGCCTGCCTCGTCGTCGCCGAGGACATGCTCGACAAGCTGGGCTTGGAGCCCATCGGCTACCTCGTCGGCTGGGCCGCCGCGGGCTGCGAGCCCGCCACGATGGGCATGGGCCCGGTGCCCGCGACGAAGCGCGTGTTCGAGCGCACGGGCCTGTCCATCGCGGACATGGACCTGGTGGAAGTGAACGAAGCGTTCGCCTGCCAGGTGCTCGCTGTGCTCAAGGCCTGGGGCTGGCAGGACGACGAGCGCCTGAACGTCAACGGCTCCGGCATCTCGCTCGGCCACCCGATCGGCGCCACCGGCGTGCGGATCATGACGAGCCTGCTGCACGAGATGCGCAGGCGCGGCGCGCGCTACGGGCTCGAGACGATGTGCGTGGGCGGTGGCCAGGGTGTGGCCGCAATTTTCGAGAGGGCCTGAAGCCATGGCCAGGACCCGCGCCTCCAGGATCCCGCCGGTGCTGCAGAAGCTGCGCATCCCCGTCATCGCCTCGCCGATGTTCACGGTGAGCTACCCCGAGCTGGTGCTCGCGCAGTGCGAGGCGGGCATCGTCGGCTCCTTCCCCGCGCTCAACGCCCGCCAGCCCGAGCTGCTGGACGAGTGGCTGCACCGCATGAACGAGTCGCTGGCCGCCCTGCGCGCCGCGAACCCCGGCCGCATCGTCGGCCCGCTGGCGGTGAACCAGATTTCGCACTCGTCCAACGTGCGCCTCGCGCAGGACATGGAGACCTGCATCCGCCACCGCGTGCCGGTCATCATCAGCTCGCTGCGTGCGCCCGTGCGCGAGATCGTGGATGCGGTGCACGGCTACGGCGGCATCATCCTCCACGACGTCATCAGCATCCGCCACGCGGAGAAGGCGCTCGAAGCGGGCGTCGACGGCCTCATCGCCGTGGCCGCGGGCGCGGGCGGCCATGCGGGGCGCATGTCGCCGTTCTCGCTCATCGGCGAGATCCGCCGCATCTTCGACGGGCCGCTGGCCCTGTCCGGCGCCATCGCGACGGGCCACGCCCTGCTGGCGGCGCAGGTGATGGGCGCGGACTTCGGCTACATCGGCACGCGCTTCATCGCGTCGGCCGAGGCCAATGCCAGTGACGACTACAAGGCGGCCATCGTGCGGGCGCGCGGCGGCGACATCGTGTACAGCAACTGGTTCTCGGGCGTGCACGGCAACTACCTGCGCGAGAGCATCGAGCGCGCCGGCCTGGACCCCGACAACCTGCCCGAAGGCGACAAGGCCCGCATGAGCTTTGCGGACGGCCGCTCCAAGGCCAAGGCGTGGAAGGACATCTGGGGCGCGGGCCAGGGCGTGGGGCAGATCGACGACCTGCCCGCGGCGCGCGTGATCGTGGATCGATTGGCGCAGGAGTACGCGGCGGCGAAGGAGAAGTTGATGCAATCGATGCCGAGCGAGGCCCTGGCATGAAGATCGACCTGGGCGGCAAGGCGGTGGTGGTCACGGGCGGCGCGGGCGCCATCGGGCGCGGCATCGCGATCGCCATGGCCCGGGCGGGCGCGAGTGTCGTGGTCAACGACATCGGCGTGAGCCTCAGTGGCGAAAGCGGTGGAGGCACCCCCGCGGACAGCGTCGTGGAAACCATCCGCGCTGCCGGCGGCAAGGCCGTGGCCAACTCGGACTCCGTTTCCACCTGGCAGGGCGCGCACAAGGTGATCGCCGCCGCGCTGGACAACTTCGGCCGCATCGACGCGGTCATCAACAACGCAGGCACGCTGCAGGACCGCATGTTCTTCCGCATGAGCGAGGAAGAGTGGCGCAGCGTGATCGACGTGCACCTGCGCGGCACCTTCTTCATCAGCCGCGGGGCCGCGCCGCACTTCAAGGACCAGGAAAGCGGCGCCTTCATCCACATGACGTCGACGTCGGGCCTCATCGGCAACCTGGGCCAGGCCAACTATTCCGCGGCGAAGCTGGGTGTGGTCGCGCTCTCCAAGTCCATCGCGCTGGACATGGAGCGGTTCAACGTGCGGTCGAACTGCATCGCGCCCTTTGCGTGGAGCCGCATGACGAACTCGCTGCCCACCGAGACCGAGGAGCAGCGCGAACGGGTCGCGCGCTTCCAGAAGATGGAGGCGGACAAGATCGCGCCGATGGCCGTGTTCCTGGCGAGCGAGCAGGCGAAGGACGTCAACGCGCAGGTCTTCGCCGTGCGCGCCAACGAGATCATGCTGATGGGCCAGGCCCGCCCGCTGCGCAGCGTGCATACGGCCGAAGGCTGGACCCCGGAGGCGGTCGCGCAGCATGCCATCCCCGCGCTGCGCCCGGGCTTCTACCCGCTGCACCGGTCCTCGGACGTGATCAGCTGGGACCCCGTCTGAGACAAAAAAAACAGCCACCTTGCGGTGGCTGTATCAAGTCCTTGGAAGGACGTCGTTGGGAGACTTGAAACCGGTTGCCGGGCTTTGCGTGACAGCGTTGAAGCAACTTTAGTCCCGCCCTGCCGCTGCTGCATCCCCCACATTGCGGAGGGAAGCCTCAACGGACCCGTTGCATGCAGCAATATTGGTGATTTTTTCCTGCATTGGCGAGCCCTGCAGGACTCTTTTACAGCGGTTTACTTTTCGTGACAGGCAAGGGCCAGCACGAAGCAGGCGCCGCCGCCCGGGTTGTCCTCGCAATGCACGCTGCCGTGGTGGCGCTGGGTGATCGAGCGCACCAGCGCCAGGCCCAAACCCACACTGCCTTCGCGCTCACTCGCACCCGGCAGCCGGTAGAAGGGCTCGAAGATGCGGTCGCGCTCGGCCGGCGGTACGCCCGGGCCCTGGTCGCACACGCGCACGACAGCGTTGCCGCCCTCGCGCTTCAGCTCGACAGTAACCGGCCCGGTGCTGTAGCGGCGCGCGTTCTCCAGCAGGTTGCGCAGCGCGCGGCGCAGCAGCTTGGGGACACCGTGCACGACGAGCGGCCGGCCGTCTTCGGCGGCGTGCAGCTCGGCGCCGGCACGCGCGCATTCCTCGGCCGCGAGGCCCGTGAGATCGACGGCCTCGAAAGTGCCGACGTCCGTTTCCTTCGCATCGAGCCGGCTCGCCAGCAGGATCTCGTCGACCAGCTGGTCGAGCTCGGCGATGCTGCGCTCGATCTCGCGGCGCGTCGTGGCGTCGGGCTCGGGCGTCATCAGCTCCAGCCCCATGCGGATGCGCGCGAGCGGCGAGCGCAGCTCGTGCGACGCATTGGCCAGCAGCGACTTGTGCGTCTTCAGCAGTGTCTCGATGCGCTCGGCCGAATGGTTGAAGCGCTGCGCGAGGAAGGCGATCTCGTCGTGCCCTTCCACCTGCACGCGCGCGCCGAGGTCGCCTTCGCCCCAACGCTCGACGCCCTGCCGCAGCGCCTCGAGGCGCTTGGTGATGCGGCGCACGATGGGGTAGCTGCCCACGGCGACGGCAAGCGCGATGATGGCCAGCATGGACCACGGCGTCCACCACGGGCTCGGCCCCGGCCCGCCGGCGCGGCGCCGCCCCTCGTCGCCCGGCGCGCGCGGGCGCGGGGGCAATTGCACGATGACCGTCTTGCCGTCCTTCATCGGCACCTGGAATTCGACGCCCTGCCCCGGCACGCGAACCGGCCGCACGGACGCTTCGCCGAGCACCTCGCCCGCTTCGTCGCGCAGGATGATCTGGCGTGGCGGCGACTGTTCGCGCTGCGCCTCGCGCTCGCGTTCGCGCTGCTCGCGCAGGATGAGGCCGAAGCCGGTGGTGAGCAGGAAGACGGCAACGACGACGGCCAGCCAGATGCGCAGGTAGAGCGGGAACCTCCAGCGCTCGGACCAGGATGTCATCAGTCTTGTTGTTTGGCGAAAACGTAGCCCACACCGCGCACGGTGAGGATGCGCTTCGGGTTCTTCGCATCGACCTCGATGGCCGCGCGGATGCGGCCCATGTGCACGTCGATGCTGCGGTCGAACGCCTCCAGCTCGCGGCCGCGCACGGCCTCCATGATCTGGTCGCGCGTGAGCACGCGGCCCGCGCGCTCGGCCAGCACCACCAGCAGGTCGAACTGGTAGGAGGTGAGCTCGCAGGATTGCCCCGCGACCATGACCGTGCGCGCATCGCGGTCGATCTCCAGCGAGCCGAAACGCATCACCTTGGCCGAGGGCTGCCCGCCCTCGCCCTTGCGGCGCAGGATGGCGCGGATGCGCGCGAGCAATTCGCGCGGCTCGAACGGCTTGGGCAGGTAGTCGTCGGCGCCGAGCTCCAGGCCGACGATGCGGTCCATGGGGTCGCCCTTGGCGGTGAGCATCAGCACCGGCACCTTGCCGGCCTCGCCGGGCAGCGAGCGCACGCGGCGACACACTTCGAGCCCGTCCATGTCGGGCAGCATGAGGTCCAGGATGACGAGGTCAGGCGAGGCGCCCGCGGGCGGCTCCTGCAGGACCGCCATGCCCGCCCTGGCGTCGAGCGCATGGGTCACGCCGAAGCCCGAACGCTCGAGGTACTCGCCCACCATCTGGGCCAGCCGCGCGTCGTCTTCGATCATCAACAGTTGCTGCATGGAATCCAATGTTAATGAGTTGATCCCCATGTTGGGGGACCGCGGCCGAGCACCATTGAACCGGGCGTAAAGTTAGGTAAATGGGTGTCCCTGTTTTCGCGGGTGAGGTGTCGTTGGCCGAGGTGGTGGCGCGGCATGCGCTGGAGTCACCCGGACAGACGGCGCTGCTGTTCGAGGGCGAGCGGCTGAGCTATGGCGATCTTGCTCGCCGCATCGTGGCCGCCACGCGCTTGCTCGCGCAGGATTGGCACGTGCGCAGCGGCGACCGCGTGGCGTGGCTCGGGGCGAGCCATCCGGGCGAGCTGGTACTGCTGTTCGCGCTGGCGCGCCTGGGCGCGGTGCTTGTGCCGCTGAACTACCGGCTGGCGCCGGGCGAATGGGACCGGTTGCTTGCGGACTGCAAGCCCGTTTGCGTGGTGCACGACATCACCTGGGCCGAGGCCGCGAAGGCGCTCGCGCAGCGCAACTCGCTCGCCAGCCACTGCGTCGACGAACTGATGGCCGCACCGCCCGCATCCGATGCACCGACGGACGGCAAGGCCGATTCGCCGGTGCTGCTGGTGTCCACGTCAGGCACGACGGGCGGCCCCAAGCTCGCCGTCCACACGCAGGCCAACCTGCTCGCCAACATGGCGATCGCCGCGGCGTCGCAGGAGCTGTCGCCGCACGACCGCGTCCTGACCGTGCTGCCGCTGTTCCACGTCGGCGGCCTCTGCATCCAGACTCTGCCCGCGCTGTACGCAGGCGCCGAGGTGGTGCTGCACGCGAAGTTCGACCCGGGCGAGACGCTTGGGGCCATCGCCGGCTTGCGACCGACGCTCACGCTGCAGGTGCCCGCGACGATGAAGGCGCTGGTGGAGCATCCTCGATGGGCAAGCACGGATCTCTCGTCGCTGCGCGCCGTCTGGGCCGGCTCCAGCCTCATACCGACAGCACTCGTCGAAGCTTTCCACGCACGCGGCGTACCGCTGTGCAACGTCTACGGCGCCACCGAGACGGGCCCGTTCTCCATCGCGCTCGGCCCCACGCACGCGCGCACGCACGTCGGCTCGTGCGGCTGGCCCGCGCAGGGTGTCGAGGCGAAGCTGGGTGAAGGCGGCGAGGTGCTGCTGCGCGCGCCGAACATCGTGGCGCGCTACTGGCCCGACGTGCCCGCGCTCGATGCCGACGGCTGGTTCGCCACCGGCGACCTCGCCGTGCAGGCAGCCGACGGCAGCTACACAATCGTCGGCCGCGCGAAGGAGCTGATCATCTCCGGCGGCGAGAACATCCACCCGGCGGAGATCGAGCTGGTGCTGGCCCAGCACCCCGCCGTCGCCGAGTGCGCGGCCTTCGGCGTGCCCGACGAGCGATGGGGCGAAGCAGTGGCAGTCGCCATCGTCGCGAAGGTGCCCTGCACCGAAGGCGCACTGAGGCTCCACCTCGAAGGGCAGCTCGCGCGCTTCAAGATCCCTCGCAAGTGGTACTTCGTCGACGCCTTGCCCAAAACCGCGCTGGGCAAGGTGCAGCGCGCGGCACTCGCGCGACGGTTCGCCTGATCAGGCCTGCGCCGACCCCGTGCGCCCGTGCATGCGCCACAGCAGCGCGATCAGCAGCAGCGGCGGTATGGCCGTGAGCCCCGTGGCAATGAACGCCGTCGCATAGGACCCGATCAGCCCGTACGTCGGCGTCATCGCATCGATGGCAACGCCGGAGAAGCCCTTGAGGAACTTGCCCAGCAGCGCGTAGGTGGACGACAGCATCGCGTACTGCGTGGCGGTGTAGCCCAGGCTCGTCAGGCTGGACATGTAGGTGACGAGCGCCACGCCGGCGAAAGCCTGCGCGAAAGCATCGAGCGACATCACGGCGGCGAACATCACGTCGCCGGCATGCAGCGCGAGCAGCGCGAACGCCGCGGTACCGAGGCCTTCGAGGATGAGCCCGACCACCAGCGTGGGCATCATGCCGATGCGCAGCACGGTGAGGCCGGCGGCGCCCAGGCCGAGGAAAGTCGCGACCAGCCCGAACGAACCCCGCACCAGCGCCACCGTGTCCTTGGAGATGCCCAGGTCGTGGTAGTACGGGTTGTACATCGGGCCCATGATGAAGTCGGGCAGGCGGTACAGCGCGACCATCAGCAGGATCACGAGGCCGGTGGACTTGTGCTTGCGGAAGAAGTCCACGAAGGGGCCGATGAGCGCGTCGACGAGCCCGCGCCGGCTCCACAGCGGCGGCTTGGCGTGCAGCACCTCGTCCGCCCGCTGCGGCTCGAACGCGAAGAAGGTGGCGACGACGCCGATCGTCATCAGCACCGCCATCGCCACATACGAGAGGGACCAACCGACGCGCTCGGCGGCCGCGATGATCGCCGCGTCGGTGACGAGCAGCGCGATGCGGTAGCCCAGTTGCGCGGCGGAGGTGAGCATGCCCACCTCGTCGGAGTCCGACGCCGCTTCGATGCGCCAGGCGTCGATGGCGATGTCCTGCGTGGCCGATGCGAAAGCCACGAGCAATGCGAACGCGCCGATGACCCCGAGCCCCGCCTTCACGCCGAAGAACGACATGGCGAGCAGGCCGACGGCCACGAGGAGCTGGCAGAACAGCATCCAGCCGCGCCGCCGCCCCAGCCGGCCGAACAGCGGGATGTCCATGCGGTCGACGAGCGGCGACCAGTACACCTTGAACGCGTACGCGAAGCCGACCCAGGAGATGAAGCCGATCGCCTTGAGGCTGGTGCCCTCGTCGCGCAGCCAGTAGCCGAACGTGTTGGCGGTGAGCAGGAAGGGCAGCCCGGACGAGAAGCCCAGGGCCAGCATCACGGCCACCTTGGGCTGGCGCAGGCCGCGCAGCACGTCGAGGACGGAGCGCTTCTTCTTCGGCGGTGCAGGTTCGCTCCGAGGGGGGGTCGCGACGGAATCCGACATGGTGTTTGTGTTGTTCGTCACTATTATTGGGCCATGTGCCAGCTCTGCCTTTCCAAGACGTCCGCGTGGACCCGGCGCGGCTTCATTCTGGCCGCAGGCGCGGCCGCGTCGGCGCCCGTCCTGGCGCAAGTGGACGTAGGCGGCCCCTCACGCGCCCGCAGCCTCGTGCCGGCGCAGGAGCTGGAAGTCGCCGCTGCCCAGCAGTACACGCAATTGCTCGAGCAGGCGCGCGCCAAGGGTGCGCTGGCGGGGGAGAGCCACCCGCAATTGCAAAGGCTGCGGCACATCGCCCAGCGCCTGATCCCGCAGGCGGGCCGCTGGAACCCGCGCGCCGGGCAATGGCGCTGGGAGGTGAACCTGATCGGCAGCAACTCGATCAACGCGTTCTGCATGCCCGGCGGCAAGATCGCCTTCTTCAGCGGGCTGCTCACCAAGCTGCAGCTCACGGACGACGAGACGGCGATGGTGATGGGCCACGAGATGGCCCACGCGCTGCGCGAGCATGCGCGCGCGCGCATCGCCAAGACGCAGATCACCGGCACCGTCGCTTCCATTGCCGCGCAGGTGCTGGGGCTCGGGCAGATCGGCGACCTGGCCGCGAACATCGGCACGCAGCTGCTGTCGCTGAAATACAGCCGCGACGACGAGAACGAGGCGGACCTCGTGGGGCTGGAGCTGGCCGCGCGCGCCGGCTACAACCCGGACGCCTCGATCACGCTTTGGGACAAGATGGCGCGCGCCTCGGGCGGCGGGGGCGGGCCGGCCTTCATCTCCAGCCACCCCACCGGGCCCGACCGCATGCGCAACCTGCAGATGAACATCCCGCGCGTGCGCGGGCTGTACGAGCAGGCTATCGCGCATCGCTGACGGACGGCCTCGCGCCGAGGGCATACCAGTCCACCCGGCGCGTGCCGACCATGAAGAGGGCGAGCAGGCCGAAGAGCAGCAGCGAGCCGAGCAGCAGCGCACTGTCTTCCGACGAGAGCAGCCCATACAGCGCCGCGTACAGCAGCGCGACATAGCCGCCGAGCCCCAGCCCGCGCCGCCAGCCGCGCAGCACCGCGCCGAAGTAGATCGTGAGCAGCGCACTGCTCGCACCCGCGGCGAGCCCATACGCCCACGCAAACGGAATCTTCTCGGACAGGGCGAGCAGCAGCAGGAAGAACACGGAGATCGCCAGCGCCACCAGCGCGTACTGGATCGGGTGCAGCCGCAGATCCTTGAACAGCTCGAACATGTAGGCCGCGGCGAGCGTGAGCGCGACGAACAGCAGGCCGTACTTGATGGCGCGGTTGGTGAGGGAGTACACGTTCAGCGGCTCCAGCAGCGTGACGCCGAAGGTGTCGGGCGGCTCGGTCGCCTTGCCGCTGCGCGCCTGCAGGAACTGCGAGCGAGCGCTGCTGGCGAGGGACGACACGGCCCACTGCGCGTCGAAGCCGGCGGCACCCACTTCGCGCCGTGCGGCCAGGAACTTGCCGCCGAAACCGGGATGCGGCCACGTCGATGCGATGTGCGCCTTGTTGTCGTCCGCCAGCGGCACGACGAAGAGCCGCTCCTGGCCCACGAGCGTGAAGTTGAGCGCGTAGTCGAGCGTGCCCTTGTCCTGCCACGCCTTCAGCAGCTCGGGCGGCAAGGGTGCGTGGATGCCGCCCAGCGCGGCCTCGTCGACGTCCGGTACGCGCGGCTGCCAGGTCATCGACGTGCCGCCCAGCGAGAGCGCGGGCCGGCCCTGCAGGCCACGCACGTCCTTCACCGCGAAAGCGAGGTACGGCGCCATCGGCTCGATGGTGGAGTTGCGCTCGGTGCGCGGCAGCGCCGACGGGTCGAACTTCGCGAACCGGCCGGTCCACGACGCCTCCAGCCCATAGAACATCACGCTGAAGATCCCGCGGTGCCGCTGCTCGGGCGCAAGCCGCCCCTCCAGCGCCGACGTCTCCGGGAACACGAACTGCGCCGACCGCTTGATGCGCGGCACGAGCATGGACTTCTCCTTCTCGCCCGCCTTCTCTTCGGTCCACCGCTCGGTGTACGGGAACACGATGAACGGCACGGCGACCGTCTGCGGCCTTGCGTAGGTGGAAGCGAGTTCATCCACTGCCTGCTGGCGGCTCGCGCCGCGCTCCTCGATCAGGCTGCCGATGGAGCCGAGCGGCAGCGCGGCCAGCAGGACGAGCACGAGCAGCGTCAGCGCCTTGGCCAGGGCGGAGTGGGCGAGCAGGTTCTTCATCTCCTGCTGGAGCCGCGCCGCACCCGCGCGTTCGCGCGCGTGAAGAAACCTTCCGCCCGATCAGGTCCCGCGCACGTACGGGTTGCTGCGCCGCTCCGCGCCGAAGGTGCTCTCCGGCCCGTGGCCCGGGATGAACACGGTGTCGTCGCCCATCGGCCACAGGCGTTGCGTGATGCTGGCGATCAGCGTCGCGTGGTCGCCCTGCGGGAAGTCGGTGCGGCCGATGCTGCCGGCGAAGAGCACGTCACCCACGAACGCCCGCTTCATCTCGCGTGAATGAAAGACGACGTGGCCCGGCGTGTGGCCCGGGCAGTGCCGCACGTCGAGCGTGTAGCCCGCCAGCTCCACCGTGTCGCCGTCGTGCAGCCAGCGCGTGGGCGTGAAGCGCTCGGCCTGCGGGAAGCCGAACATCGCGCTTTGCTGCGGCAGCAGGTCGATCCAGAACTGGTCCGCCGGGTGCGGGCCGACGATGGGGATGCCGAGCTCGCGTGCGAGCGTGGCCGTGGCGCCGGCGTGGTCGATGTGCGTGTGCGTGAGCCAGATCTGCTCGATCTTCACGCCGAGCTCCTGCGCGGCGGCCTTGAGCGTCTCGACGTCGCCGCCGGGGTCGATGATCGCGGCCTGTTTGGTGGCGTCGTCGTAGACGATGGAGCAGTTCTGCTGGAAGGCGGTGACGGGGACGGTGAGGTAGCGCAGCATGTTCGGCGTCATTTTGAACGACGCCGCCCCGCACGCGCGAACGCGGCCGCGCCCAGCGCCTGCCGCTCGTGCACGCGCGCGATGCTGCCGCACACGATGTCGCACAGCTTGTAGACGGCCGGGTCGGCGATGCGGTAGTACGCCGCCGTTCCGCGCGTCTCGCGTTCCACCATGCCGCGCTGCGTCAGGAAGGAAAGATGGCGCGACACGTTGGCCATCGACGTGCCCGCCGCCTCGGCGAGCTCGCCCACGTTGCGCTCGCCCGTGCGCAGCTCGTTGAGCAGCCGCAGGCGCATGGGCTCGGCCAGCGCCTGGAAATACGTGGCGACGTGCTGCAGTGCTTCGGGGGTGAGACCTTCCATGGCGCGGATTCTATCCAATTCGTGCTCACTTGACTATTTACGTGATTACGCAAATAATGCAAGACAGGATGGATGAGGCAGGCACTTCGATGACACCCCGCACGACCTTCAACCTGCGCGCAGCGGGCATGCTGCTGCTCACGGCAGCCGTCGTGGGCGCGGGCGCCTGGGTCCTGCTGGCCTCGCGTGGCCCGGGCCCGCAGACCGTGCCCGACGGCCCCGCGCCCGCGAGCATCCAGGTGCGGCCCGCGGCCCAGCCCGGGCTGGCGGCGTACGACGGCGTGGTGCAGGCCGTGCGGCAAACCGTGCTGGCTGCACAAGTCGCCGGTGCCGTGGTTGCGCTGGAGGTGAAGGCGGGCGATGCGGTCAAGGCCGGGCAGCTGCTGGTGCGGCTGGACGCGCGCGCGGCCGAGCAGTCCGCCGCCGCGGGTGCGGCGCAGGTGCGCGCGGCCGGCGCGGCGCTCGACGCGGCCCGGCGCGAGTACGAGCGGCAGCAGCAGCTGCTGCAGCAGAAGTTCATCAGCCAGGCCGCGTTCGAGCGCGCCGAGGCGCAGTTCAAGACCGCGCAGGCCGAAGCGGCGGCGCAGCTCGCCACGGCCGGCGCCGCGCGTACGCAGGCCGATTTCTATGCGATCCGCGCGCCCTATGCCGGCGTGGTGTCGGAGGTGTCCGTCGTGCTCGGCGACATGGCGATGCCCGGCCGGCCGCTCGTCACCTTGCACGACCCTGCCGCCATGCGCGTGAGCGCCGCGGTCCCGCAAAGCGTGGCGGCGTCGCTGCCGAAGCAGGCGCTGCCTGCGGTGGATCTGCCTGCCACCAGCGCCGGCCGCATCGTGCCCGTGCACATGCAACTGCTTCCCGCCGTCGACGCGGCGACCCACACGCAGGAGTTGCGGCTCGACCTGCCCGAGGGCACGCCGGTCGCACCCGGCATGTTCGCCCGCGTGTGGCTGCCGGCAGCCGACGCCGCGTCGGCGCGCGTGTTCGTGCCGGTGCAGTCCGTCGTGCGCCGCGCCGAGCTCACCGCCGTGTACGTGATCGGGGACAAGGGCCAGCCGCTGCTTCGCCAGGTGCGGCTCGGCCGCGCGGAAGGCGACCGCGTCGAAGTGCTCGCGGGCCTGTCGGCCGGCGAGCGCGTCGCGCTCGACCCGCAGGCCGCCGCGAGCGCGCGCTGAGGAGGCCGGGATGCCGCAACCGCAACTCGGTTTTTCGGGGCGCATCGCCGCCTTCTTCCAGGCCGCGCCCATCACGCCGCTGCTCGCGCTCGTGGCCTTGCTGCTGGGCGCTTTCGCGGTGCTCGTCACGCCGCGCGAGGAGGAGCCGCAGATCAACGTCACGATGGCCGACGTCATCATCCCGTTCCCCGGCGCGGCCGTGGCCGACGTGGAGCAGATGGTTGCCACACCCGCCGAGCAGGTGCTGTCGCGCATCCAGGGCACCGAGCATGTGGTGTCCGTGTCGCGGCCGGGCGTGGCCGTGGTCACCGTGCAATTCAAGGTGGGCGTGCCGCGCACCGAGGCACTGGTGCGCCTCTACGACACGATCCACTCCAACGCCGACTGGCTGCCCGCGGGCCTGGGCACCGGCGAGCCAATCGTCAAGCCCAAGGGCATCGACGACGTGCCGATCGTGGCGCTCACGCTGCACGCCAAGGACGGCGCGCTGGGTTCCTTCGACCTCGAGCGCGTCGCCCATAGCCTCGAAGCGGAACTCAAGCGCGTGCCCGGCACGCGCGACGTCACCACCATCGGCGGCCCCGGCCGCGGCATCGTGGTGGAGTTGGACCCGGCGCGCATGGCCGCCACCGGCATCTCGGTCGGCGACCTGCGCCAGGCGCTGCAATCGGCCAACCAGGGTGCGCCGGTGGGCGACCTGCTGGGCGGCAACCACGCCGTGGCGCTGGAGGCCGGGCCGTTCCTGCGCGACGCGAAGGACATCGCCGAACTCGTGGTGGGCGTGCGCGGCAACCGCCCCGTGTATTTGCAGGAAGTGGCCAACGTGCGCGACGGCGCGCTGCCCGCGCAACGGTATGTGTGGCACGGCACCACCGGCTCGAATGCCGCCGAATCGCCGGCCGTGACGCTCGCCATCACCAAGAAGCCCGGTGAGAACGCCATCGCCGTCGCCGAGGCGGTGACGAAGCGCATGGACGAACTGCGCAACACCGTCATCCCGCAGGGCGTAGGTGTGGCCCAGACGCGCAACTACGGCGCCACCGCCAACGACAAGGCCCAGAAGCTGATCCAGAAGCTGCTGTTCGCCACCGCGTCGGTGGTGGCGCTGGTGTTCTTCACGCTCGGGCGCCGCGAAGCCGCGATCGTGGGCGCGGCCGTGGTGCTCACGCTCACCGCGACGCTGTTCGCGTCGTGGGCCTGGGGCTTCACGCTCAACCGGGTGTCGCTCTTCGCGCTGATCTTCTCCATCGGCATCCTGGTGGATGACGCCATCGTCGTCGTGGAGAACATCCATCGCCACCAGGCCCTGCACCCGGGCACGCCGCTGCGCGAGCTGATCCCCGGTGCCGTGGCCGAGGTGGGCGGGCCGACGATCCTTGCCACTTTCACCGTCATCGCGGCGCTGCTGCCGATGGCTTTCGTCAGCGGCCTGATGGGCCCGTACATGGCGCCGATCCCGATCAACGCCAGCATGGGCATGCTGCTGTCGCTGGCGATCGCGTTCGTCGTCACGCCGTGGCTGGCGCGGTTGTGGATGAAGCCCGTACACGGGCACGCCCCCACGCTCGCCACGAAACTCGCGCCGTTGTTCGAGCGCGCGTTCCGGCCGCTGCTCGACGAGCGGCATGGCGCCGGCAGGCGACGGCTCGTGGGGCTGGGTGTCGCGGCCGCCATCGCGGTCTCCGTGGCGCTGCCGGCGCTCGGCCTCGTGGTGCTCAAGATGCTGCCCTTCGACAACAAGTCGGAGCTGCAGGTGGTGGTGGACATGCCGGCCGGCACGCCCGTGGAGCGCACGGCGGCCGTGCTGCGCGAACTGGGCAGCGTGCTTGCGCGCCAGCCGGAAGTCACCGATTACCAGGCGTACGCGGGCACCGCGTCGCCGATCAACTTCAACGGCCTCGTGCGTCAGTACTACCTGCGCGCGGGCGGCGAGGTGGGCGACATCCAGGTCAACCTTGTCGACAAGCATGCACGCCAGCAGCAGAGCCACGACATCGCCACGCGCCTGCGCCCGCTTCTGCGCGCGGTGGCCGCGCGCCACGGCGCCAACGTGAAGGTGGTGGAAGTGCCGCCGGGCCCGCCCGTGCTGGCGCCGATCGTGGCCGAGATCTACGGGCCCGACGCGCAAGGCCGCCGCACCGTGGCGAAGGCCGTGCGCAACGTCTTCGAGAAGACGGCCGGCGTCACCGACGTGGACGACAGCAGCATCGCCGCGGCGCCGCGCAAGCTGCTGCTGGTGGACCGGCGCAAGGCCGCGGCGGCCGGCGTGCAGCAGCAGGCCATCGTGTCGACCCTGCGTGCCGGCCTCGCCGGCGAAGCGGCGGCGTACCTGCGCGACGAAAGCAAGTACCCGGCGGCGGCCGTGCTGCAGTTGCCCGCCGAGGCCCATGGCGACATCGACGCGCTGCTGCAGCTGGCGGTGCGCGGCGCGAGCGGCCGGCTCGTACCGGTGCGCGAGCTCGTCACCGTGAGCGACACGCTGCGCGAGCAGCCGGCGTACCACAAGGACCTGCTGCCGGTGAGCTACGTGGTGGGCAACATGGCCGGGGCCGTGGACAGCCCGCTGTACGGCATGTTCGCCATGCGCGAGGAGCTTGCGAAGCTCAAGGCGCCGAACGGTGGCGGCCTGGCCGAGTACTTCATCCGCCAGCCCTCAGACGCGTACCGCGAGTACGCGATCAAGTGGGACGGCGAGTGGCAGGTGACGTACGAGACCTTCCGCGACATGGGTGCGGCGTATGCCGTGGGGCTGGTGCTGATCTACCTGCTGGTGGTCGGCCAGTTCGCGTCGTACCTCACGCCCCTGGTGATCATGGCGCCGATCCCGTTGACCGTGATCGGCGTGATGCCGGGCCATGCGCTGCTCGGCGCGCAGTTCACCGCCACCAGCATGATCGGCATGATCGCGCTGGCCGGCATCATCGTGCGCAACTCGATCCTGCTGGTGGACTTCATCAACCTGCAGGTGGCGCAGGGTGTGCCGCTGGCCGATGCCGTGGTGCGCTCCGCGACCGCGCGAGCGCAGCCCATCCTGCTGACCGGCGTGGCCGCGATGGCCGGCGCCTTCTTCATCCTCGACGACCCCATCTTCAACGGCCTGGCCGTCTCGCTCATCTTCGGGATCCTCGTGAGCACGCTGCTCACGCTGGTGGTGATCCCGCTGCTGCACTACATGGCGCTGCGCCGCGCCGCACTGGTTCCCCTCGACGAAGGAGCACTCGCATGACTTCCTGGCAGATCGTCCGCATGGCCGCGGGCACTTTCATCCTCGTCTCGCTCGCGCTGGGCGTCCCCGGCAGCCCGCTCTTCATGAGCACGTGGTGGCTCGCGTTCACGGCGTTCGTCGGCGCGAACCTGCTGCAGAGCTCCGTGACGAAGTGGTGCCCGCTGGAGATCATCCTGCGCAAGTTCGGCGTGCAGCCGGGCTGCTAGCGCATCAAGGCCGTGTCGCCGCCGGCCAGCAGACGCCGACGCGGCAGCCGCGGCCGGGCGCGCCGCGCAGCACGGCCTTGCCGTCGATGGCGGCGGCGCGTGCGCGGATCGAGCGCAGGCCGATGCCGGACGCCGAGCCGGCCTGCCGCGCGAGGTCGCAGCCCATGCCGTCGTCGGCGACCACGAGCCGGTACGCGCCGCCCGTGCCCGCGAGCGTGACGCGCACACGCGTCGCCCCGCCGTGGCGCAGCGCATTGGCGATCGCCTCCTGCGCGATGCGGTACACGTGGCCGCTCGTGGTCGCGGGCACGTCGCCGAACATCCCGCGAGAGAGGAAGCTGACGTCGATGCCGCCCGTGGCGGACATCTCGGTGGCGAGCCGCTCCAGCGCCGGCACCAGCGCGCCTGCCTCCTCGCCGGCCGGCATCAGCCCACGCGACACCTGGCGCACCTTCTGCGCCGCCTGCTGCACCTGCTGCTGGATCTTCTCCAGCATGTCGACCACGCGCGGGCGGTCGACGGTGGCCACCTTCGCGCCCGCGGCCACGAGCGCCACGCCCGCGAGCGAGGACGCCACGGCGTCGTGCAGCTCGCGCGCGATCGCGGCCAGCTGCGAGTCCATCTCCTTGAGCAGCGTCCGCTGGAAGTTCTCGTTGACGCGCCTGAGCTCGTCGCGCGCGGCGCGCAGGTCGCGCTGGTCGCGCACGCGCTGCGTCACGTCCCGCACGATCAGCGTGCAGTAGCTGGAATCGTCGCTGTCGATGAAGGAGGAGAACAGCATCTCCGCCGGGAAGTGCGCGCCGCCCGCGCGCGTGCCCACGCAGGGGATCGGCTTGTTCTCGGTGGCACCTTCGCGCCCGGCCCGGCACGTCTGCGTCAGGCGCGCCCAGGTGCGCGGCGCGAACAACTCCGAGGCGCAACGCCCGAGCATGTCCTGCGCGCAGTGCCCGAAGATCGCTTCCGCCGCGGCATTGAACACCACCACCTGGTGCGCCTCGTCGGTGACGATGATCGCGCTGCTCGCCGTCTGCAGGATCGTCTGCAGCCGCTGCTCGCTGCGCCGCAGGGCGTCGCCCGACTCCGCCAGCTTGCACGCGGAGTCGGCCAGCGCGCTGGCCACTTCGTCCGCTTCGCGGAAACTGCGCGCCGGCAGGTGCACGCCGGCGGGTGCCGGGAAGCTGCGCGCCATCTCGCCCAGCCGCTCGACGGATTGCGCGATGCGCCGCGCCACCCGCGTCGCGCCCCACATGCTCAGCAGGAAGACCACCGCCAGTGCCAGCGCCAGCTCCGCGGCGGCGTGGCGCAGCGGCGCGTACAGCACGCTGTGCGGCACGGTCACGTGCGAGGACCAGCCCGTGGACGCCGACACGCGGGAGAACACCTGGGCCGGCGAGCCGCCCTCCTCCACATCGAAGGGCCCGTGGTCGCCGGCGGTGTCCGTGCCGGGCTGCACGTGCGGGTAGGCCTGGCCCACCGGCCGTTCCCGGCCGCCGCCGCGATGCGCGACGACCGTACGTCGGGTGTCCGCGATGCAGGCCGACCAGCCCTCGGGCAGCGCCACGGTGTCCAGCAGCCGGCGGAAGTTGGTGTGCTCCAGGCCGGCGTTGAGGCCGTACGCGATGTGGCCGTCGCGGATCACGGGCACGCTCAGCCCGGCGGCGTGGACCTTCGCGACCGGCGCGACGGCCAGGTCGCTCACGGCCGGCCGCCCTGTGCGCACGGCCTTGAGCATCCCCTCGGGCGAATGCGGCAGCGGCGAGCCGAACGGCACCCGCGTGTTGACGACCTGCTGGCCGTCGGGCCGCACCAGCACGATCACCTCCACCTCCAGCTCGCGCGCGACGCGGCTGGCCTTGGCGTGGAACTCGGCCAGCGCCTGCGGGTCGTCGCCGGGCGGGACCTCGGCCGCGAGCTTGTCCATGCGGCGCTCGATGGCCGCGAAGCGCTCGCGCAGTTTCGCGGCGATCGCGCTCGTGGTGGTGCGCATCTCCTCGCGCGCGTGGTCCATCTGGTTGTCCCACTGGATCACGAAGAGCGCCACGCAGGCAGCGAGCACGGGCACCTGCATCACCGCGGCCAGCCGCGCGAGCAGGTGCCGCACGGGCGGCGCGGGTTCCGGGCGGTCGGGCTGCATGGCGCCGCAAGCATAGGAGCGCCCACCCCGGCGCGTCGTTGACGTTTCGCAAGCGCACGCGCTGTTTGACGGGCCGCAAGCCCACGCGCGTGCCGCCGCGCCACGATGGAGGCGATGCTTCCCTTCCTGCTCGCCACCTTGCTGCTCGCCGCGGCGCCCGCCGCCGCGCTCGCGGACGAGTGCGGCTCGCGCGCAACCGCACGCACCGCGGCGGAATTCGGCGAAGCGGTGTCGCGCCTTGCGCCGGCCGTCGTCACGCTGCGCGTGCTGCGGCCGCCGCGCGCGGACGACGAGGTGCCGGGGCTGTACGCGATGTCCGGCCTGCCGCTGCCCGGCGGCGCCGACGGGCGCGAGCCGGCGCTGGAGCGCAGCTTCTCCTCCGGCTTCGTGATCGGCGCGGACGGATGGATCGTCTCGACAGCGCACGCGGTGTACCGCGCGCAGCAGGCTTTCGTGGAGCTGGCGGACGGGCGCCAGCTGCCGGCGCGGGTCGTCGGCTCCGACCTGCGCAACGACGTCGCGCTGCTGAAGGTGCAGGTCTCGGGGCTGCCCGTCGCGGACATCGCGGCGGACGTGCAGCTCTGCGCGGGCGACGCACTCGCCGCGCTCGGCTCGCCCTTCGGCTTCGAGCGCACGGTCACCTCCGGCGTGGTGAGCGCGCCGCTGCGGCAGCTGCCCGGCGTGCACGCCGCGCCGCTGATCCAGACCGACGTGGCGCTCAACCCCGGCAGCTCGGGCGGGCCGCTGTTCGACACGCAGGGGCGCGTGGTGGGCATGAGCTCGATGATCTACTCCGACACCGGCATCTACGTCGGCGTCTCGTTCGCCGTGCCGATCGCCCGCGTGCTGAAGGTCGCCGCCGCGCTGCGCCAGGGCCGGTACCCGCAGCGCGAGATGGGCATCGTCACGCAGCCGCTGACGGCGCCGCTCGCCGAGGCCTTCGGCCTGGCGGACTCGCACGGTGTGCTGGTGGCGAATGTGCGCGCCGGCAGCGCAGCCGCGCTCTCCGGTTTGCGGCCGGGCGACGTCGTGCTCGGCGCGGGCGGCGCGGCCGTCGATGACGAAGCGGCCCTCGAAGACGCGGTCGCGGCGGCGCCGGGCGGCGTGGTGCGCCTGCAGGTGTGGCGCGGCCGGTCGCGGCACGTCGTGGCGGTGCGCACGATGGCGGGTTCGGAGCCGAGCGGCGGCCCGCCGCAACGCGAGGCCGAGGGGCCCGAGCGGCGCCTGGGCCTGGGCATCGCGAGCGCGGCGGCCACGCAGCAGATGCCGGCCGGTGTCTACGTCGAGCGCGCGGCGGGTTCCGGCCTGCTCGCGGGGCTGGAACCGGGGGACCGCATCACGGCGGTCAACGGCACGGACGTGACGACGCCCGATGCGTTCGATGCCGCGCTCGACGCTGCACGCGACCGCGACGTCGTCGCGCTGCTCGTGTGGCGCAACCGCGCGCCGCTCTACATCGCCGTGCGGCGCATCGCGCGCTGAGCCGCTGCATCGGCGCCCGGCCGCAGCTACGTCTGCGTGCGGCCCGTGGCCTGCTGCCGCTCGCCGCCGCGCAGCGCACGCACGACCGCGAAGGCGGCGAGCGCCGCGACGGCCAGCTTGCGCCAGCGTCCGGCGCCCGCGATGAGGCGGCTGAGCGAAAACGACAGCAGCCCGGCGCGCCAGAGCGAGCCGAGCTCGCCGCCCGCGCGCGCGAGCGCAAGGCGCGTGGCCTGCATGTCGGCGCGCAGCCGATCGCGCCGCGCCTGGACGAGCGCGAGCCGGCTCATCGCACCGCGCTCCGGTGGGAGGCAGCGCGCTTCATGGCGCGGCCCGGGGCGCGAGCTGCTCCCCGTCCTTGCGAAGCTCCTGCAGCGTGCCGTGCAGGAAGGGCGGCTTCGCATCGAGCGCGCGCTTCAAACGCCAGGCGATGCAGGCCGCCGCGCCGCCGAACACGGCCGCGACGCCCAGCAGCGCCTGCAGGCGCGCGGTGTCCCACCACCACACGACGACGAACGCCGCGAGCGCGGCGAGGCACAGCGCGCCAAGCGCCGCAACCGCGAGCACCGCCAGCAGCGCGATGCCGGCGCGCAGGACCTCTTCCTCGAAGTCGAGCGCGGCGAGCTCCAGCCGCTGGCGCGCGAGCAGCAGGACGGTGGCGGCCAGACGCCGCACGCTGTCCACGCCGAAGGCCTTACCTGCGGCCGATGAGCAGCCCGACCAGCACGCCGATGCCGGCGCCGATGCCGACGGCCGACCACGGGTGCTCGTGCACGTACGTGTCGGTGGCGCGCCCCGCGTCGCGCACGCGCCCGGCGACGGCGCGCTCCATCGTGGCGAGCTGGTCCTTCGCGGCCGAGAGGCTTTGCTCGAGCCGCGCGCGCGCGTCGCTGTAGCCGGCGCCGGCATCGCGCACGGCGTGGCGCAGCAGCGCGTCGGCGTCGTCGACCACGGCCCTCAGGTCGCGGGTGAGGCTGTGGGGGTCTTCCTGCAGGTTGCGTGTCACGTCGTCCATGGTGTCCTCCTGTCGATGTACCACCAGTGTTGGCGGGGGGCGCGCCACGCGGCTTGATGGCCATCAACGTCGCCGGGCGGGCGCGGCCCAGACTGGAAGCAGGAGCATTGCCATGAAGACCGCCTACCGCCAGATCCTCGTCCACATCGACAACACGCAGCGCAGCGGCGCACGCCTGGCGCTCGCCCGCGCCGTCGCACGGCAGCAGGGCGCATGGGTCGCCGCCGTCCACGCGACGATGCCCAGCTACGTCGACCTGCCGTACGCGCCGGAGCTCGGGCCGATCGCCATCGCGGAACTGCGCCAGCTCGACGAGAGCCTCGTGCGCGCCGCCCGCGACCGGTTCGAGACCGCGCTGGCCGACGGCGGGCCGCGCGCCACGTGGGCCGTGGTCGACGAACTGCCCACCGCCGCCGGCTTCCTGCAGCAGGCGTTCTATGCCGACCTGCTGGTGCTGGGCCAGTACGACGCGCAGGACCGCGACGGCTCGCGCGTGCCCCCGGGGTTCGTGGAGTCGGTGGTGATCGGCAGCGGCCGCCCGGCGCTGGTGCTGCCGCACAGCGGCGAGCTGCCGTCGTCCTTCGACACGGTCGCCGTGGCGTGGAAGGAGACGCGCGAATCGGCACGCGCCCTCACCGCCGCCATGCCGCTGCTGCAGCGCGCGAGCCGCGTCGTCGTGCTCACCTGGGGCAAGTGGCACACCCACGTGCGCGGCGCGCACCTGGACCTGGCCAACCTGCTGCGCCTGCACGGCATCGACGCCGACATCCAGCCGCAAGGCGAGGAGGAGCCGGCGGACGTGGGCGAGCTGCTCCTGTCGCGCTGTGCCGACCTCGGCGCCGACCTGCTCGTGATGGGCTGCTGGGGCCACAGCCGCGCGCGCGAGTGGGTGCTCGGCGGCGTGTCGCGCACCATCATGCAGTCGATGACCTTGCCGGTGCTGATGGCGCATTGAAGCGCAGGCGGCCTTGCAACGCCGCCGCGAGCAGCACGCTGCCCGCGCCCGCCACGCACGCCAGCGCGGCCGCGGCGCCGCCGGGTGGTGCGAGCTGCAGCAGCGCGCCGAGCGACGGAACGGCGATGCCCGCGCCGAGCGTCACCGTGGCGAACGCGGTGACCGCCCAGAACGCCGGGTAGCCCGCGCCGAAGATGGCGCGCCAGCTCGCGCCGCGGCTCGCGTTGAGCCACACCAGCCCGAGGTTGCCCACCGTCAGCGCGACCAGCGCCGCGGCGCGCGCCGCATCGGGCGGGCCGTGCCGCAGGGCCGCGAGGTAGGTGGCGAACGCGGCGGCGAACAGCAGCCCGCCCTGCAGCAGCGCCTGCAGCACCATCTCGCGCCCGAAGAAGCCGGCGGCGGCCTCGCGCGGCGGGCGGCGCATCACGTCCGCGCGCTCGGGCGCGCCTTCGAACGCAAAGGAGCACACGGGGTCGATCACCATCTCGGTCAGCACCACGTGCGCGGGCAGCATCAGCGGCGGCAGGCCCGCCACCACGGGCACGAGCGACAGGCCCGCGATGGGCACGTGGATCGCGGCGATGTAGGTCGTGACGTTGCGCAGGTTGTCGGAGATGCGGCGGCCCATGCGCACCGCGTCGACGATGTGGCCGAAGTCCTCCTCCAGCAGCACCAGCCCGGCGGCTTCGCGCGCGACGTCGGTGCCGCGCACGCCCATGGCGATGCCGATGTGCGCGGCCTTCAGCGCCGGCGCGTCGTTCACGCCGTCGCCCGTCATCGCCACCACTTCGCCGTTGGCGCGCAGGGCGCGCACGAGGCGCAGCTTCTGCTGCGGCGTCACGCGCGCGAAGACGCGCACCGCGCGCACCGCGTGGCGCAGCCGCGCATCGTCCATCGCGGCGAGCGCGTCGCCCGTCAGCACGCCCGCTTCGGCGGCGATGCCGGCCTGCCGCGCGATGGCGAGCGCGGTCGCAGCGTGGTCGCCCGTGATCATCACCACCGCGATGCCCGCGGCGTGGGCTTGCGCGACGGCGGCCGGCACGCTGGCGCGCAGCGGGTCCTCCAGCGCCACCAGCCCCACCCACTCGAACGCGTAGTCGTGCAGCACGCGCGCGTGGCCGCTGTCGTGCGTCTCGCTCGCGCGCGCCACGCCCAGCACGCGCAGGCCCTCGGCCGCCAGCGCCGCGGCCTGCGCCAGCACGCGCCGCGTCGCGGCCTCGTCCAGGTGGCACAGGTGCGCGATCGCTTCGGGCGCACCTTTCGCGGCGATGCTGTGCGCGCCGTCGCCATCCACCCAGGCCTGCGACGTCGCCGGCAACTCGGGCGTGACGGGGAATTCGTGCGCGAGCTGCCAGCCTTCGCGCAGCGCCGCCATGTGGCCGAGCCAGGCATCCGCTTCCGTGAAGATCGCCCGGTCCATCGGCTCGAGCGCGCCGCGCCGCGAGGCGAGCGCCGCGAAATCGAGCACGGCGTGCATGTGTTCGGGCGGCCGCAGGCCGTCGCCCAGCGCCACGTCGTCGTCCGCGGTGACGAGGCGGCGCACGCGCATGCGGTTCTCGGTGAGCGTGCCGGTCTTGTCGACGCACAGCACGGTGGCGCCGCCCAGCGCCTCGATCACTGCCGGGCGGCGCGCAAGCACTTTCACGCCTGCAAGCCGCCACGCGCCCAGCGCAAGAAACACGGCGAGCGCCATCGGGAACTCCTCGGGCAGCATCGCCATCGCGGCGGCGATGCCCGCGAGGATGCCCTGCGTCCACTCGCCGCGCACGATGCCATGCCACGCGGCCAGCACGGCGCTCATCGCGAGTGCGCCTGCCCCCAGCAGCCGCACGATGCGCCGCATGTGCAGCTGCAGCGGCGTGGCCGAGGTGGCGATCGAGGCGAGCGAGACGCCGATGCCACCCGCGCGCGTGTGGCGGCCGGTCGCCACCACTTCGGCGATGCCGTGCCCGGCGACCACGAGCGTGCTCGCATACAGCGCCGCGTCTTCGGTGCCCGCGCCCGCGTCTCCCGTCGCGCGCTCGGCGTGCGGGTGCTTCGCGACGGCCACGGATTCGCCCGTGAGCAGCGACTCGTCCACCGAGAGCTGGTGGCCTTCGCGCAGCACGGCGTCGGCCGGCACGCGCTCGCCTTCGCCGACGGTGAACACATCGCCCGGCACCATGTCGCGCGCGGGTATGCGCTGCAGCGTGCCGTCGCGGAAGACGCGCGCGTGCGGCGCGGCCAGCGAGCGCAGCGCGTCGAGCGCGCGCTCGCTGCGGCGCTCCTGCAGGATCACCATGCCCACGGTCACCGCGGCGAACACCGCGAGCAGCAGCCCTTGCGACAGCTCGCCGATGACGAGGTACAGCAACGCGCCGGCGACGAGCAGCACGAACATCGGCTCGGCGGCGACCTCGCGCAGCGTGGCGCCCCAGCCGCGCCTTTCGGTGGCGTCGATCTCGTTCAGCCCGTGCTCGCGCAGGCGCGCCAGCGCCTCGCGCGTGCCCAGGCCGGCCATGGCGCCGTCCTCAGGGCTCCAGGCTGTGCGCCGTCTCCAGCACCTTGCCGGCGTCGACCAGGTGAGTGCAGCAGCCCGCCACGTCGGTCTGCATCTCCACGGCCGCGGCGGCGAGCGATTGCCAGTAACGCAAGGCGGCCTCCATGTCGAAGCGCGCGAGGTCCGCCTGCAGGGCGAACAGCTCGGCCGGCTTGACCGGCCGGCGCAACTTCTCGGCCGCGGCCGCGTGGCGCACCTGCGCCTGGTGCGCCGCCTGCTCCTGCACCTTGCGGATCGCCTCGAAGCCGCGGAACACAGCGCAGGCGGCCTCGCAGGCCACGGCGGCCTGCTGGCGGGGGAACTCGGCGAAGGTTTCGAAGCCGCCGGCGGCGCGCGGCCAGTTGAATGCGGCCAGGAGGTTGGGCGCGGCGGCCTGCGGTTGTCTGGCAGGTTTCATCGGGGGCTCCTTTTCAGTCGGGACGAGACGATTCTGGGCAGCGGCCGGCGGCGCGATGTTGATGGCGCTCAACCACGCGCCGCGTGGCGCGGCCAGCATGAATGCATGGACTGGTGGACTGCGATCTTCTCGGCGGCCGCGCGTGCGGGTGCCGGCGTGCAGCTCGCGGCACCGGACCGCCAAGGAGCCGCGATGGACAGCACCCTCATCGTCTTCTATTCCCACACCGGCGTGTCGCGACGCGTCGCCCGCCTCCTGGCGGACCAGCAGGGCTGGCCGGTCGGCGAGGTCCACGAGAAGTTCGCGCTCGCGGGCCGCGGCCCGCTGCGCTGCGTGCTCGAGTCGGTGCTGCGCCTGCACCCCCGGATCAACTACAACGGGCCGAACCCCGCCGACTTCCGCACCGTCGTGCTGGTCTCCCCCGTCTGGGCGTTCTCGCTGAGCGGGCCGATGCGCAGCTTCGTCCATGGTCACCGGGACACCTTGCAGCATGTGGCGGTGCTGATGACGATGGGCGGCGCCGGCGCAAGCCTGGCGGCCCGGGAGGTCGCGCACATCCTCGGCCGGCAGCCCGTGCTCACGGCCGGCATCACGCAGAAGGAGGTCGAGGACGGGGCGGCCACGCAGCGCGTGCAGGAATTCGCCGACGCGCTGCGGCCGGGCGGCAACAGGCGGCAGCCGGCCGACACCGCATGGTCGCCGCTGGCGGGATGACGCCGCGCGCCGGCCGCCGCCGCGCCCGCGCGGGACTGGTGCGCTACATCGCGACGGTGATCGCCGCCACGGCGGCCACGGTGCTGCTGTCGCTGGCGCAGGCGCAGGCGCTGTGATGACCACAACCGCCACCACGACGCTCACCGGCTCCGCCGCAATCGGCCCCGCACCGCTCGACCTGCCGCTGAAGGTAGCCCTCACGCGGCTCTTCAACGGCATCTCGCCGGCGTCGCTCGTGCAGGCGTATGCGGACTGGCTGCTGCACATCGCCGCCTCGCCCGCCAAGCAGGTGGAGCTGGGCTCCAGCGCGATGCGCAAGGCCGCGCAGTGGCTGGCGTACGTGGCAACGCAGTCGCGCGGCCTCGAGTGCATCCCCTGCGTCGAGCCGCGCGAGGCGGACAAGCGCTTCAAGGACGCGCAATGGCACGCGCTGCCGTTCAGCGCCATCGCGCAGGGCTTCCTGCTGCAGGAGCGCTGGTGGGACGAGGCGACGCACGGCGTGCACGGCGTCTCGCGCCACCACGAGGAGGTGGCCTCCTTCGTCGCGCGCCAGTGGCTCGACATGTGGTCGCCCTCGAACTTCGTGGCGACCAACCCGGAGGTGCTGTCGCACACGGCGCGCTCGGGCGGCCTGAACCTCGCGAGCGGGTTCACCAACTGGCTGCACGACTTCACCGCGCTTGCCACCGGCGGGCGGCCGCGCGGCGTCGAGGCGTTCGAGCCGGGACGTGACGTCGCCATCACGCCCGGCAAGGTGGTGTGGCGCAACCACCTCGTCGAGCTGCTGCAGTACGACCCGGTGACGCCGCGCGTGGACCGCGAGCCGGTCTTCGTGGTGCCGTCGTGGATCATGAAGTTCTACATCCTCGACCTCACGCCGCACGACTCGCTGGCGCGCTACTTCGTGGCGCAGGGGCACACGGTGTTCATGCTCTCGTGGCGCAACCCGGGCAGCGAGGACGCCGGCCTCGGCCTGCAGGACTACGTGCAGGCCGTGCTCGACGCGATCGCCGCCGTGCGCAGGCTCTGCCCACGCGCGCACGTGCACGCGATGGGCTACTGCCTCGGCGGCACGCTGCTGGCCATCGTGGCCGCCGTGCTGGCGGGCCGGCACGACGAGTCGCTCAAGACGGTGACCCTCGTCGCGGCGCAGGTGGACTTCCACGAGCCCGGCGAGCTGGGCCTCTTCATGGACGAAAGCCAGGTCGCATTCCTCGAGGACGTGATGGCCGAGCGCGGCTACCTCGATGGCGTGCAGATGGCCGGGGCCTTCCAGCTGATCAACTCCAAGGACCTGGTGTGGTCCAAGCTCGTGCACGAGTACCTGCGCGGCGCCACCACGCCGATGACAGCCCTGCGCGCCTGGAACGCGGATGCCACGCGCATGCCGGCGCGCATGCATGCGGAGTACCTGCGGCAGCTGTACCTGCGCAACGAGCTGTCCGAGGGGCGCTACCGCTTCGACGGCGAGGCGGTGGACCTGGAGACGATCGCCGCGCCGATGTTCGTCGTGGCCACCGAGCGCGACCACGTTTCGCCGTGGCGGTCCGTCTACAAGGTGCACCACCTCGTCGACGCGCCGATCGAGTTCGTGCTGACGTCGGGCGGCCACAACGTCGGCATCGTCAACCCGCCGGGCGGCCCGGCGGCCAGCCCCGAGGCGAGCTACCGGATGGCGCGCACGCGCCGCCATGCCGCGCCGGTGGACCCGCAGAAGTGGCTGGACGCGAGCGTGCGGCACGCGGGCTCGTGGTGGCCCGAGTGGCACCGCTGGCTGCGGCGGCATTCGTCGGATGCGAGGGTGCCCGCGCGCGCCGTTACGCCGCTGTTGCCGCCGGCTGAACGGGCCGCCGCGCCGGGCAGCTACGTGTTCCAGCGCTGACGCGGCCGCGCGGGCGCATCGCGCTCAGTTCACCGTGATCTTCTTCGTCGCGTTGCCCGCCTTGCGCGGCAGCCGGAGGGTCAGCACGCCGTCCGCGTACCTCGCATCGACCATGCTCTCGTCGATGTCGCTTGCGAGCGTGAATGCGCGCGAGACGGCACCCCAGGTGCGCTCGCGGCACAGCAGCTTGTCGCCGTTGCCCCTGGTCTCCTTCTCGGTGCCCGACTGGGCGTCGATCTGCACGAAGTTGCCATCCACGCGCACGGAGATGTCTTCCTTCTTCATGCCGGGCAGGTCGGCCTTGACGAGGTAGCCGTCGGCGTTCTCGGTCACGTCGATCTTCATCTTCGAGGCGGGTGCGTCGCCCTCGAGCGGGGCGGCAGCGAAGAAGCGGCGCATCGCGCTGTCGAACGTGTCGCCGAACAGTGGGTCGAGGAGCTTGAGGTTGCCCATGGTGTCATCCTTTCTCGGTGGTTGTGGAATCACGTGGGGTGGCGCGAGTGCCACCAGCTGCCGATGGCCATGCCCACTGCAACCGGCAGTGCCGCATAAGCGCACCAGATGGCCAGCTCGTAGGGAAAGAGTTCGCGCGGCGCACCGCCCGATGTGCGTTCGAGCATGGCGTCGATGACGAGGCCAACCGGGATGCCCAGGTAGAACACGCCGGCGATCGCGGCCGTGGGGCCGGCCGCCTGCACGCGGGCGAGCACGGCGGCCACGCCATACAGCGCCAGAAGCAACAGCAGCGTGGCCGCGAAGCCGGGCAGCCCGTGCACCGCCGACAGCGCCGACGACAGCCAGCCGCCGGCCAGGGTTGCAGCCGCGCCGAGCAGCCACGGCCACAACAGGCGCGCCTGCCACGCTTGCCGGGTATGCGTGATGCGGTCCATCGCCTGCTCCTGTCGCCGTTGTCGTTCGATGCAGGATAGGTAGCGGTGCAACCTGCGGGCTTGATGGCTGTCAGGTTCGCGTCGCCATTGCGCCAGGTCAACGCCCGCCCGGGGCCGGCTGCTAACGTCTTCACTGAAACCCCATGAAGACCGTTGTTCTCATCGACGACCACGACATCGTGCGCTTCGGCCTCGAGACGCTCGTGCGCGCGGCGCCGCAGCTGGCGCTGGCGGGCTCCGCGGCCACGCTGCAGGAGGGGCTCGCCCTTATCGCGCAGCACCAGCCCGACCTCGTGATCACCGACATGGGCCTCGCCGATTCCGCGGGCCTGGACACCGTTCGTGCGGTGATCGCCGCGCAGTTGCCGCGCCCCACGCTGGTCATCTCCATGCAGGACGAGATGCTCTATGGCGAGCAGGTGCTGGCGCTCGGCGCGCGCGGCTACCTCATGAAGGAGACCGCGCACTCGATCATCATCCCGGCCGCGCTCGAAGTGCTGGAAGGCGGCACGTGGATCAGCCCACGCCTGGGGGCGCGGCTGCTCAACCGCGTGCTGCAGCGCAACCGCCCGGCGGCCGAAGCGGCGGCGGCACCGCAGGAGGGGCTGAGCGTGCGCGAGCTCGAGGTGCTGGAGCAGCTCAAGCTCGGGCGAACGACCAAGGAGATCGCCGCCGCGCTCGACCTGAGCGCGCGCACCGTGGACATCCACCGCGCCAACATCAAGCGCAAACTGGGCCTGCGCACCGGCGCGGAGCTGATCGCGTACGCATCGAACCGGCTCTGACGCGCCGCGAAATTTGATCCAGCGCAAACCGGCGCGGAACTGCCTATCGCCGGCTAGGTACATGTACATAGCGCCGCGACCGCGCCCACGGCGAGCATCGATGCAGCACACAACGCAGCGAGCACGCGATGGACTTCACCTCCGGTACCGCCACCTACCCGGCCCCCGCCGCCGGCCACCTCGATTTCACCGGCGCATGCGCGCCGTCGCACGACAACCCGGCAAGCCAGTGCGCGAACTGCCCGGTGAAGGTGCGCTGCCTCACGTCCGGCACCACGGAATGGGAGACGGTGCACTTCGCGCGCCTCGCCCTGGGCCGCCGCCGCGCGCGCAAGGGCCAGGCCGTCTACCGCGTGGGCGACCGCTTCCTCTTCGTGTACGCGGTGCGCTTCGGCAGCTTCAAGTCGACCATCGTGCTGCCCGACGGGCGCGAGCAGGTAGTGGCGTTCCACCTGCCGGGCGACGTGGTGGGCCTGGACGCGACGGCCACCGGCGCGCACCCGACCACGTTGACGGCGCTGGAGAACGCCGAGATCTGCGCCATCCCGTATTCGCAGCTGAGCGACGTCTCGGCCGAGTCGCGCACGCTGCGCGAGCACTTGGTGCGCATCGCCGGCAGCGAGCTCGTGCGCGACCACAAGCTGCTCGCGCTGATCGCGCACTCGCACGCCGAGGAACGCGTCGCGGCCTTCCTGGTGCAGCTGTCCGAACGCATGCAGGAGCGCGGCTACTCGCCGCGCGAGTTCAACCTGCGCATGACGCGCGCCGACATCGGCAGCTACCTCGGCACGACGCTGGAGACCGTCAGCCGCACGCTCTCGGCCTTCGCGCGCCGCGGCATCGTGAGCGTCGAGCGGCGCCGCATCCAGGTGCTGGACATGGACGCGCTGCGCGCCGCGCGCGCATACGCTTGAGGCCCACCCGCAGGATTTCGTGGCATTTCACGAACCCGCGGGGTGCAGCGGCAACCTTCAGTGCACGACGTGCAGGCGGTCGACCACGCGCGACACGCCCTTGGCCGCGAAGGCCGTGCCCACGACGGCGTCGTGCTCGGGCAGCGAGTCCACTTCGCCGGTGAGGGTGACCACGCCGCCGTCCACATCGACCGCGATGTGCGTGGCTTCGCGCTTCGCGTGCCGTGCGAGCGCACCGGCGATCTCTTCGCGGATGTCGCCCGCGTTCGCGAGGCCCTTGACCGTCACCGAGTTGGTGATGCCGCGCACGCCGGCGATGCGTCGCACGGCCTTCTCGGCGGCGTACTTCTCGGCCAGCGAGTCGAGCGAGCCGCTGAGCGTGACGACACCGTCCTCGACGGCGACGCCTATGTGCGTCGAGTTGACGGCAGGGTCCCACGCCAGTTCGGCGACGACGTCGGACTTGAGTTGGGCATCGGTCTTCATGAGGAGGTCTCCAGGGTTGCAGGTGGTGCTTCGACGAGGGCGGCCTCGGCCGCGGCCAGGGGTTCTGCGCCACGCCGCAGCTTGTCCAGCACGGCGGCCGTGGCTTCGGACGCGTCGCCGGTGCGCGCTGCCAGCCGCTCGCGCAGGACGGCCAGCGGCGCGTCGCATTCGACGATGTGGAACGGCACGTGGTACTCGGTGGCCACCTCGCGCGCGCGGCTGCGCTCCTCGCGCTTGAGGAAGGCGGCGTCGATCACCACCGGGTAGCCGGCCGTGATCGCGCCGCGCGCCAGCGTGCGCAGGCGCTCGTACGTCTGGCGCGTCGCTTTCGGCGTGTAGATGTCCTTGGCCGCATCGCGCGAACTCTCGTCCATCCACAACCCGAACAGGCGCTTGCGCTCGACGTCGGAACGCACGCGCACGGCGCCCAGCGTTTGCGCGAGGCGGGCCGCCGCGGTGGACTTGCCCGAGCCGGGCAGGCCGTGCGTGATGTAGAGCGCGGGCACCGGCTCGCGCATCTGGCGCAGCGCGGTGGCGAGGTAGGTGCGGGCGAGCGCGTCGTTGCCGCGCGCGCTTTCCACGCGCGCACGCACGAGGGCGCGGTAGACGACCGCCATGCGCAGCAGGCCCAGGGCTTCGTAGTCGCCCGTCCATTCCAGCCAGCCGTTGAGGAAGCGCCATGCGAGTGCCGGGCCGGCCCGCGTGTGCAGGTCCATGAAGGTGAAGGCCATGTCCTCCGCGATGTCGATGCGGCGCAGCGCCGGGTCGAACTCGATGGCGTCGAAGGGCACCGGCTCGCCGTCCAGCAGCACGATGTTGTCCAGGTGCAGGTCGCCGTGGCCGTCCCGCACGCAGCCGTGGCGGGCGCGCTGCTGCCACAGCGGCATGAGGCGCACAGTCTCGGCGTCCAGCCATGCGGCGATTGCCATCGCCTCGCCGCGGCCGGCGAGGTCTCGCACGCCGTCGAGCGCCGCGAGCGCGCGCCGCAAGGCACCGCTTGCCGCCACCCAGGCTTCGGTCATGGGCACGGGCTGGGCGTTCACGTGGAAGCGCGCGACGTTGTGCGCGAGGCGGTCCACAGTGGCGGTGTCCAGGCGGCCCTGCCGTGCCATAGCCCCGAGCAGCGCCGCCTGCTCGAAGCGGCGCATCCGCACTGCGTACTCCAGCGCCCGCCCCGCGCCGTCGACGCGCGGCGCGTCGGCGGTGCCGGTGATGCGGCTCACGCCCAGGTACAGGCCGGGGGCCGTGCGCCGGTTGATGCGCACCTCCTCCAGGCAGCAGCGCTGCCGCTGCCCGATGCGGCTGTAATCGAGGAAGGGCAGTTTCAGCGGCTTCTTCAGCTTGAGGGCTTCGCCGGCGCCGAGCACCACCCACGAGATCGGTGTTTCGATCCACTCGCCCCCCACCCGGCGGGCGAGGGCGTCGACCAGTTGCTGCTTGTTTCGCGCGTTCATGGAGTCATTCTTGGCGGGCCGCGCACGCGGATGTTGATGGGCAACAAGCTACGGACCGCACGCAGCGAGAACACTGAAGCCATCGAAGCCCAACCAAGGAGAAATCGATGATCAAGACCAAACTGCTGATCGCCGCCGCGCTGGCCTCGCTCATGGCCACCACCGGCGCATTCGCCCAGGGCAAGGGCGAAGTGGACGAGGCGCAATCGCGCGCCGCCCCCACGAAGAAGGCCACCAAGTCCGAGAAGGCCGCGGCCAAGGCCGCCCGCAAGGCCGAAGGCACGAAGCAGGCGAAGGTGGACGTGCCCGGCGGCACCGGCCCCGAGTCCGCCGGCGTGGCGAAGGTCGCCACGAAGGAGGAACGCAAGACCGCGGCGGCGAACCGCAAGGCCAACGCCACGGACGCGGTGAAGAAGGGCCAGACGACCTCGGGCGAAAAGTAGAACGGGGAACGACGTCCCAGGCTCCCATCCCGAGCTTGGTCATTGCGGGCCTCGCGGCCCGCTTTTTTTTTCATGGAACCCGACCCCGTCCTGCGCGCCCGCTCGCTCTGCCGCACCTACGGCACCGGCGACGCGGCGGTACGCGCACTCGCCGACGTGGACCTCGACGTGCGCGCCGGCGAGTTCATCGTGCTGCTCGGGGCGTCGGGCAGCGGCAAGTCGACGCTGCTGAACATCCTGGGCGGGCTGGACCGGCCCACCAGCGGCGAGGTGGTGTTCCAGGACCACCGCCTCACCGATGCCACGGAAGAAGCGCTCACCCGCTACCGGCGCGAGCACGTCGGCTTCGTCTTCCAGTTCTACAACCTCATCCCGAGCCTGACCGTCGCGGAGAACGTGGCGCTCGTCACCGACATCGCGGCCGACCCGATGCCGGTGGACGAAGCGCTCGCGCTGGTGGCGCTCTCGCCGCGGCGCGACCACTTCCCCTCGCAGCTGTCCGGGGGCGAGCAGCAGCGCGTGGCGATCGCGCGCGCCATCGCCAAGCGCCCGCAGCTGCTGCTGTGCGACGAACCGACCGGCGCGCTGGACTACGCGACCGGCAAGCTGGTGCTGGAGGTCATCGCGGACATCAACCGCAACCTCGGGACAACGGCAGTGGTGATCACGCACAACGCGGCGATCTCGGCGATGGCCGACCGCGTGGTGAAGCTGGCCGACGGCCGCATCGCGAGCATCGAGGTGCCCGCGCGCCGGCTCACGCCCGCGGAGCTTTCGTGGTGATGCGATGAACGCCCTGGACCGCAAGGTGCTGCGCGACCTGCGCCTGCTGTGGAGCCAGGCGCTCACCATTGCGCTGGTGGTGGCCAGCGGCGTCGGCGGCTTCATCGCCAGCCTGTCGGCGGTGGATTCGCTCGCGCAGGCGCGCGATGCCTTCTACGCGAGCGCGCGCTTCGCCGACGTGTTCACGATGGTGCACCGCGCGCCGCAGGCGACCGCGCGGCGGCTCGCGGAACTGCCCGGCGTGGTGGACGTGCAGGCCACCGTGGAATCGTGGGCGCGCGTGACGGTGCCCGGAAGCCCCGACCCGGTCATCGGGCAACTGATCGGCGTGAACGCGCGCGAACCGCATCGGCTGAACAGGCTGGTGCTGCGCACGGGCCGCTGGCCCGACGCGCGCACGCACGGCGGCAGCGAGATGGAAGCGGTGGCCACCGAGAGCTTCGCGCAGGCGCACCGCCTGCGGCCGGGCGACACCGTCTCCGCCCTCTTCAACGGACGGCTGCACACCTTGCGCATCACCGGCACGGCCCTGTCGCCGGAATACATCTTCGGCGGCCTCTTCGGCATGCCGGACCTGCGCGCCTTCGGCGTGTTCTGGGTGGACCACGACGCGCTCGCGGCCGCCAGCGACATGACGGGCGCATTCACCCGCGTCGCGATCAAGCTCGCGCCGGGCGCTTCGGAGCCCGCGGTGCTCGACGCGGTGACGCGCGCGCTGGTGCGCTACGGCGGCTCGCCCGCGCACGGGCGCGAGGCGCAGCCCTCGCACGCCATGCTGGACAACGAGATCCGCGAGCAGCAGGTGATCGGCACCGTGCTGCCCGCGATCTTCCTCGCCGTCGCGGGCTTCCTGCTGCACGTCGTGACCGCGCGGTTGGTCGCCACCCAGCGCGAGCAGGTGGCGGCACTGAAGGCGCTCGGCTACGGCAACCGCGCGATCGCCCTGCACTACCTCAAGCTGGTCTCGCCGATGGTGCTGGCCGGCTGCGCGCTCGGCATCGCGCTCGGGCGCTGGCTCGGCGAGCTGATCGTCGCGATCTACGCGCAGATGTTCCGCTTCCCGGTGCTGGACCACCGCATCGACCCTGCGCTCGCACTCACCGCGTTCGGCATCGTTGCCGCCACCGCGGTGCTGGGCACGCTCACGGCCATCGCCGCGACGGTGAAGCTGTCGCCGGCCGAAGCCATGCGCCCGCCCGCGCCGGGCAGGTATCGCCGCGCGCTGCTGGAGCGCCTGCCGCGCCTGCGGCCCAGCCCGGCGCTGCGGATGATCGCGCGCAACATCGAGCGGCGGCCGCTGCGCGCCTTCATCACCGTGGGCGGCATCGCGGCGGCGGTGGCGATCGTGATCATGGGCAACTTCTTCCGCGACGCCATCGATGCCATCGTCGACACGCAGTTCAACCGCGGCATGCGCAGCGACATCATCGTGTGGACCACCGACTCGGTGAACGCGTCCGCCGGCCGCGAGCTCGCGCGCATCCCGGGCGTGCTGCAGGTGGAGGCAGGCCGCCGGCTGGAGGTGCGCTTCATCCACGGCGCGGTCGCCGAGAAAGGCCTGCTCGAAGGCGAGGCGCCGCGGTCGCAGCTGCTGCACGTGATCGACATCTCCGGCCGCGCCGTCGCGCCGGGCGTGCACGGCGTGCTGATGACGGACCGGCTCGCGGCGAAGCTGCGGCTGCGCGCGGGCGACGAGTTCACCGTGGAAGTGCGCGAGGGCGCGCGCGAAGTGCGCCGCGTGGTGCTCGAGCGAACGGTGGGCGACATGATGGGCCTGAACGCCTTCATGGAGCGCGATGCGCTCAACCGGCTGCTGGGCGACGGCGACCTGGCCAACTTCTTCAGCCTGCGCGTGCTGCCCGGCCGCGTGCCGCAGGTGCTGGAGCGCACGCAGCAGCTGCCCAGGGTGGCGGGCGCGTTCGCCAAGGCGACGATGGTGCGCAACATGCAGGAGATCAGCGCGCGCAACGTGCGGGTGATGAGCGGCATCCTCACGGTGTTCGCGGTGGTGATCGCGGTGGGCGTGGTCTACAACAACGCGCGCATCGCGCTGTCCGAGCGCACGTGGGAGCTCGCGAGCCTGCGCGTGCTGGGCTTCACGCGCGCGGAGGTGTCGATGCTGCTGCTGGGCGAGCTCGCCATCGCGATCGCGGTGGCGCTGCCGCTGGGCATGCTGCTCGGCTGGGGCCTCACGCACGGCGTGGTGGCGCTCGTGAAGTCGGACCAGTTCCAGTTCCCGGTGGCGATCCAGCCGCGCACGTATGCGTGGGCGGCGCTCGCGGTGGTCGCCGCGGGCGTGGCGAGCGCGCTGGTGGTGCGCCGGCACGTGGACCGGCTGGACATGGTGGCCGCGCTCAAGACGAGGGAATGACGATGATGAAACCCGCATGGCTGAACCCGCGCAATGCGCTCGCCGCCGCCGGCATCGTGGCGGCCGTGGGCGCGCTGGCCTGGGCCTTTGCGCCGAGGCCCGTGGACGTCGAAGCGGCCGTGGTCGAACGCGGCCGCTTCGAGCAGTCGATCGAGGAGGACGGCCGCACGCGCCTCGTCGACCGCTACACGGTCTCGGCCCCCGTGGCCGCGCGCGTCGCGCGCATCACGCTGCGCGAGGGCGACACCGTCGCGGCCGGCGCGCCGGTCGCCGTGCTCACGCCCGTGATGTCCGCCATGGTGGACGAGCGCAGCGCGCGCGAGGCCGCGGCCCGGCTGAAGGCCGCCGAGGCGAACATCGCGCTGGCCGCCGCGCGCACCGAGCGCGCCCGCGTGGCGCTCGAGGAGGCGCGCCTCGAGCTGCAGCGCACCGAGAAGCTCGCGCGCGAGGGCTACCTCTCCGCATCGCGGCTCGACATCGCACGGCTCGCGGAGGCCGGCGCGCGGCGCGAGGTGGATGCGGCCGCCGCGCAGCGCGACGTGGCCGCGCAGGAGCGCGCGCAGGCTGCCGCCGTCCTGCAACCCGTGGGCGCGGCGCCGGGCCAGCCCATCCTCGTGCGCTCGCCCGTGGCCGGCGTGGTGCTGCGCGTGCCGGCGCAAAGCGAGGGCACGGTCGCGGCCGGCACCGCGCTGCTGGACGTGGGCGACCCGTCGCGGCTGGAGGTCGTGGCGCAACTGCTCACGACCGACGCGGTGCAGGCGAAGCCCGGCACGCGCGTTGCGGTGGAGCGCTGGGGCGGCCCGCCGCTGGCCGGGCGCGTGCGCCGCGTGGAGCCGGCCGCCTTCACCAAGGTGTCGGCGCTGGGCGTCGAGGAGCAGCGCGTCAACGTGCTCGTCGAGCTGGGCGAAGCGCCCGCGCAATGGCAGAGCGTGGGCGACGGCTTTCGCGTGACCGTGCGCGTGATCACCGCATCGGCGGACGACGCGGTGCTGGTGCCGGTGGGCGCTTTGTTCCCGGACGACGGCGGCGGCATGGCGGTCTACCGCCTCGAAGGCTCGCGCGCACGGCTGCGGCCGGTGGACGTGGCGGGGCGCAATGCGAATGTCGCGTGGGTGCGCGGTGGGCTGGCTGCCGGAGACCGCGTCGCGGTGTACCCGCCGCCCGCGCTCGCGGACGGCAATCGCGTGAACGTGCGCGCGCCCTGAGGGCCCTATTGCGGCAGCCAGCGGCCGGGGAACACCTGCAGCAGGCCGCCCGCGATGGTGACGTAGCGCGCGAACATGCCGACGGCCATGTAAGCCGTGCAGGCCCGGAGCGGCATGCGCAGCCAGCCGGCCACGGCGCACAGCGGGTCACCCACGATGGGCAACCACGCGAAGAGGCAGGCCTTGGGGCCCATGCGCGTGAGCATGCGCAACGCGCGCTCGTGCCAGCGCGAGCGTGTGTAGCGGTCGGCCAGGGAGCGCGCGCCCCAGCCCATGGACCAGTTGATCACGCCGCCGGCCACGTTGCCTGCCGTCGCCACGAACATCGCGGGCCAGAACAGGTCCGGGTTGAGCTTGAGCAGGCCGAACACGGCCGGCAGCGAGCCCAGTGGCAGCAACGTGGCGGACAGCAGGCAGACCAGGAACAGCCCCGTCAAGCCGTACTCGGGCAACGCGAGTGCCGCGAGGATTGCGTGCAACCAGGCCGGCATCGGGCGGCCGCCTTCAGCGAACGAGCGCCGCACCGGCCGCGGCCATGAGCGCGATGACGATGGTTCTCGGTCCCATGCATTCACTCTGGCGCAATGCCGGGACGCGAGGTTGATGGCCGTCAGGGTGCCGTTCGCCGGCACTCCATGGCGCCGGTCAGAAGGTGTGGCGAATGCCCAGGTCCAGCCCGCTCGAGCCCTGGTTGGCAGCCGTCGTCGCACCGCCGAGGCCCAGCGTGCCGCCGGCGCTGTTGCGCACGCGCGCATAGGTGGCGTACAGCGCGGTGCGCTTGCTCAGGTTGTGCACGTAGCCCAGCGCGATCTTGGTCGCGCGCGGCTCCGCCACGTTGCCGGGCGGGTCGATGTGGAAGCGGGAGTACGACACGCGCACTTCGCCCGCACCGACCGGCACGAGGCCGCCCACGAGCCAGCCGTCCGCTTCACGCAAACCCGCGCGCTCGCGCTCGTACTGCGCCATCAGCTTGACCATGGCGAAGTCCCAGCGGCCGCCGATGTTGCTCTGGTGCACCGCACCCGCGGCATAGCGCGTGTAGCCGGTGGCGGCAGCGATGTTGAAAGGGCCCGCGGCATAGCCGATGCGAACGCCGTAGCCCGAGCCGTCGCGCTTGGTCACGCCGACGTTGCCCGCGTTCTCGCCGAGGTGGTACATCGCCTGGCCGTACCAGCCGCCCAGCGAGCCGGGCAGCAGGTAGCCGATGCTGTTGGATGCACGCACCGACGTGATGCCGGTGATGTTGAGGTTGCTGATCACCGTCTGGCCGACGCCGACGATGCCGAAGGGGTCGAAGACGCTGCGGTTCCAGTACTGCGGCACGTAGTCGCGGCCCAGGCGCACCTCGCCCCAGCCGCCGGCCAGGCTCACCGTCGAACGGCGGTTGAACGTCATGCCTTGCGCGCCGTTGATCGCGGGCGTGCAGGTGCTCGTGCTGGTGGACGTGGAGGTGAGCGCGGTGCCGGCGATCGCGGGGTTGGCCGTGGTGGCCGTCGTGGTGGTCGTCGCGACCGTGCAGCTCAAGTTGCCGCCGCTGGTCTGGTTGTTGGTGTTGGTGGCCTGGCCGCTGCCGTCGTCGATGTTCAGGCCGGCTTCGAGCCAGAACGACGCGGACAGCCCGCCGCCCAGGTCTTCGGTGCCGCGGAAGATCAGCCGCGACGTGGCCATGTTGCCGCTCGTCAGCTGCACCCGGTCGGCCACGCTGCCGCGGCCGAAGGTGACGCCGGTGTCGATGATGCCCCCGAGGGTCACCGAGGATTGCGCGGAGGCGGTGCCGGCGGCGGCGAGCAGGCCGAGGGCCACGAGGTTTCTCTTCATGCGGTTATCTCCAATGTTGATGAGCTCGATCTTCGCGGCCGGCATTGCAAAACGGAATTGCATCTTTAAGATCAACTGATAGCCATGGCGCATCAATGCGCCGGGGAGCCCGCGATGCCGATGCACTTCGACCTGAACGACCTCGTCGCCTTCCGCACGGTGGCGGAACTGGCCAACTTCCGGCGCGCCGCCGACGCCGTGCACCTGTCGCAGCCGGCGTTCAGCCGCCGCATCGACAAGCTGGAAGAGGCGCTGGGCGTGCGGCTGCTGGAGCGCACCACGCGGCGCGTCACGCTGACGGCCGTCGGCCGCGACTTCGAGCGCAAGGTGCGGGAGCTGCTGGACGAACTCGATCACACCCTGCTCGGGATCAAGGGCGCGGCGGCCACGCGCATGAGCGAAGTCACCGTGGCCTGCGTGCCGTCCACCGTCAACTACTACCTCTCTCGCGTGCTGCACGATTTCCACGAGCGCAGCCCCAACGTGCGCGTGAAGCTGCTCGACGCCGGTGCCAACGAAGTGCTGGCCACCGTGGCGCGCGGCGAGGCGGACTTCGGCCTGAACTTCATGGGCGTGCAGGAAGCCGAGCTGGAGTTCACGGCCATCGCGGAGGAGCGTTTCGTCGCCGCATGCCGCCGCGACCACCCCGTGGCCCGCATGAAGCGCGTGTCGTGGGAGGCCCTGCAGGCGCACGACTTCATTTCGGTCAGCCGCTCGTCGGGCAACCGGCTGCTGCTGGACCAGGCGCTCGCGAGCGTGAAGAAGCGGCCGGTGGCGGCTTACGAGACGCAGCACGTGACCACGGCCCTCGGCCTTGTCGAAGCGGGGCTGGGCGTCGCCGCGGTCCCGGCGATGGCCATGCCGGCGGCCGACCACCCCCTGCTCGTCAGTGTGCCGCTCGTCGACCCGGTGGTCACCCGCAAGATGGGCCTGATCCGCCGCCGCAGCCGCAGCCTGTCACCCGCGGCGCAGCAGCTGTTCGACCTCTTTCTCGAGTTGCGCCGCAAGCGTCGCGCCCACTGATGTTGGTGGCGCATCAGTTGATCTGAAAGATGCAATTCACTTTGTGAATCGCCGGGCCGATCATTCGGCCCATGCAACGAACCATCCCCTGTGTTCTGATGCGCGCCGGCACGTCGCGCGGGCCCTTCTTCCTGCGCGAGTGGCTGCCCGCGGACGAGACGGCCCGCGACGAAGCGCTCATCGGCGCCATCGGTGCGTCGGACCTGCTGCAGGTGGACGGCGTGGGCGGCGGCAGCACGCTGACCAGCAAGGTCGCGATCGTCTCGAAGTCGTCGCAACCGGGTTGCGACGTGGACTACCTCTTCGCGCAAGTCGGCGTGGGCCAGAAGTCGGTCGACACGCGGCCGAACTGCGGGAACATGCTCTCCGGCGTCGCGCCGTTTGCCATCGAGCAGGGGCTCGTTGCCGTAAAGGAAGGTGAGACGACCGTTCGGGTGTTCAACGTGAACACGCGCTCGCGCATCGACGTGACCGTGCAGACGCCCGGCCGCCGCGTGCAATACGACGGCGACACCGGCATCGACGGCGTGGCGGGCACGGCCGCGCCCATCCGCCTGAATTTCCTGGACGCTTGGGGTGCGGTGACTGGCTCGCTGTTCCCCACCGGCCACAGAATCGACACGATCGAAGGCATCGAGGTGACCTGCATCGATGCCGCCATGCCGCTGGTGATCATGCGCGCCCGTGACCTCGGCCTCACCGGCCGCGAGTTGCCCGCCGAGCTCGATGCCGATGCGGCACTGATGGCACGCATCGAAAAGATCCGCTGCGCCGCAGGCGAAGCGATGGGCCTGGGCGACGTGTCCGGCAGCGTCGTGCCCAAGCCGGTGATCGCCAGCGACGGCGACGACGCGGACAGCATCACCTCGCGTTACTTCACGCCGCGCCGCTGCCACGCATCGCACGCGGTGACGGGCGCGATCGGTGTCGCCACGGCCTTCGCGCTGCCCGGCACCGTCGCGAGCGGCCGCACGCGCCGCGCCGGCGTGCGTTCCATCGCCGTGCTGCACCCGCAAGGCCGCATCGAGATCGAAGTCACCGTCGAAGGTGCGGGCGACGAGGCGCGCGTGCAGCGCGCCGCGCTCGTGCGCACCGCGCGAAAGATCCTGCAGGGCGACCTGCACCTCCCACCCTATGTGTTTTCGAACGTTCCCGAAGGAGACAAACCCATGAAACGCTTCATCGCGCCCGCCGTTGCCGCGGCCATGATCGCCGCCACGCCCGCCATGGCGGCCTACCCCGAGAAGCCCATCACGCTGGTGGTGCCGACGGCCGCCGGCGGCGGCAACGACGCCATGGCGCGCACCATCGCGCAGAAGCTGGGGCCGCTGCTGGGCCAGCAGATCATCGTGGACAACCGCGCCGGCGCGAACGGCGCCATCGCGAGCGAATTCGTCGCACGCGCCCCGGCCGACGGCCACACGCTGATGTTCGGCTACATCGCGACGCACGCGATGAACCCCGCGCTGCAGAAGCTGCGCTACGACCCGGTCGCGGACTTCGCGCCCATCGGCCTGGTGGCGAACTCGCCCACCTTGATGGTCGCCAACCCCACGGTCGCGGTGAAGGACGTGAAGGACCTGGTGACGCAGCTGAAGGCCAAGCCGGACAAGTTCGCCTACGCGTCGGCCGGCAACGGCACCGCGCCGCACTTCGCCGCCGAGCTCTTCAAGCTGAACGCCGGCGTGAAGATGATCGGTGCGCCGTACCGCGGCTCGGCCCCGGCCATCACGGACACCATCGGCGGGCAGACGCAGTTCATGTTCCCGAGCCTGTTCACGGCGATGCCGTACGTGAAGTCGGGCAAGCTGAAGGCCCTCGCGGTCGCGGGCCCGAAGCGCTCGCCGCTGCTGCCCGACGTGCCGACGCTGAAGGAAGCCGGCGTGGACGGTGTGGACGTGCAGCAGTGGTACGGCTTCTTCGCGCCGGCCAAGACGCCCAAGCCCGTCATCGACCAGATCAACAAGGCGCTGAACCAGGTGCTGGCCGACAAGGAGACCATCAAGCGCATCCAGGAACACGGCGCCGAAGTCGAGACCAGCACGCCGGAGCGCTTCGGCGAGCTCGTGAAGAGCGAGCTGGCCAAGTGGAAGGGCGTTGTGCAGCGCGCCAAGCTGACGGCGGAGTGAGCGCGATGGAAGCCGCTTCCAACGACCTGCGAGCGTGGGTCGGCCGCAGCGAGACGGTGCGGGACCGCATCGGCGCAACGCCGGTCAATGCGCTGAACGCCACGCTGGACCACGAGGCCGCGCTGGCCGCCGACGGCGACGCGCTGCATCCCTTGTGGCACTGGCTCTACTTCCTGCCGCTGCATCGCCAGAGCGAGATCGGCGCCGACGGCCATGCGAAGCGCGGCGGCTTCCTGCCCCCCGTGCCGCTGCCGCGGCGCATGTGGGCTGGCAGCCAGTTCGAGTTCCGCTCGCCGGTGCGCGTGGGTGACGCCGTGGAGCGCACCTCCACCATCGCCGACGTGACGGAGAAGGACGGCCGCACGGGCAAGCTCGTGTTCGTGAAGGTTCGCCACGAAGTGCGCTGCAACGGCGCTGCCGACCCGGCGATCGTGGAATTCCACGACATCGTTTACCGCGAGCCCAAGCGCGCGGACGACGTCGAGCCGCCGCCGCAACCGGCGCCCACGGGCGCGGCGTGGCAGCGCGAGATCGTGCCCGACGACGTGCTGCTGTTCCGCTATTCGGCGTTGACGTTCAACGGCCACCGCATCCACTACGACCGCAAGTACGTGACGGAAGTGGAGGGCTACCCGGGCCTCATCGTCCACGGCCCGCTGATCGCGACGCTGCTCATGGACCTGGTGCGCAGGAACGCGCCCGGCGCCGACGTGGCGACGTTCCGCTTCCGAGCGGTGCGGCCGACGTTCGACCTGCACCCCTTCCGCGTCAACGGGCAGGTGCAGCCGGACGGCAAGACGATCAAGCTGTGGGCGCAGGACCATGAGGGCTGGCTCACGATGGACGCGGTCGCGACGCTTCGCTGAAGGAACCTGACCATGCAACCCCTAAAGGGCCTCACCGTCGTCACGCTCGAACACGCGATCGCCGCGCCGTTCGCCACGCGCCAGCTGGCCGACCTCGGCGCGCGCGTCATCAAGATCGAACGGCCGGGCTCGGGTGACTTCGCGCGCGGCTACGACCAGCGCGTGCGCGGCCTCGCCTCGCACTTCGTCTGGACGAACCGTTCCAAGGAAAGCCTGACGCTCGACGTGAAGCACGCCGAGGCCGCGAAGGTGCTGGAGCGCCTCGTCATCGAGAAGGCCGACGTGGTGGTGCAGAACCTGGCGCCCGGCGCGGCGGCACGCCTCGGCCTCGGCTATGAGCGATTGTCGAAGCTCAAGCCCGGCCTCATCGTCTGCGACATCTCGGGCTATGGCGACGACCCGGATAACCCCGGCCCCTATCGCGACAAGAAAGCCTACGACCTGCTGATCCAGAGCGAGGCGGGTTTCGTGTCGGTGACCGGCACGCCCGACGAGCCGTGCAAGGCCGGCCCTTCCATCGCGGACATCGCCGCCGGCATGTACGCGTACACGAACATCCTCGCGGCGCTGTTGCAGCGTGGCCAGACCGGCAAGGGGCAGCGCATCGACATCTCGATGCTGGAGTCGCTCGCCGAGTGGACCAGCTACCCGCTGTACTACGCGTTCGAGGGCGCCGAGCCGCCGCCGCGCACCGGTGCGGCGCACGCGACGATCTACCCGTACGGGCCGTTCCCCGCGGGCGACGGCGGCGTCGTGATGCTCGGCCTGCAGAACGAGCGCGAGTGGATGGCCTTCTGCGAGAAGGTCCTGCTGCAGCCGGCGCTCGCCACCGATGCGCGCTTCACCGCCAACTACAAGCGCGTGGCCGAGCGCGACGCGCTGCGGGCGATCATCGTCGATGCGTTCTCGTCGCTCACCGCCGCGCAGGTGCTCGAGCGCCTCGAAGCCGCGCAGATCGCCAACGCGCAGGTCAACACGATGCGCGAAGTGTGGTCGCACCCGCAGCTGAAGGCCCGTGGCCGCTGGACCGAGATCGGTTCACCGAAGGGGCCGCTGCCCGCGATGCTGCCACCCGGCAGCTGGGACGTGCCGCCGCGCATGGACCCGGTGCCCGCGTTGGGCGAACATACCGACGCAATCCTCGCGGAGCTGGGCTACGGCGCCGCGGACATCCAGCGCCTGCACGCAGCGCAGGCAGTCTGACATCGAGAGAAAGACGAACACCATGGCCTCCACCATCATCGACTCGCGCATCTTCGGCGACATGTTCAGCGACGCGCGCATGCGCGACGTCTGGTCCGACGAGAACCGCACCGCCAAGTACCTCGACATCGAGCGCGCCCTCGCCAAGGTGCAGGGGCAGCTCGGCATCATCCCCCAGGAAGCCGCCGACGAGATCGTGAAGAACTGCGAGCTCTCGCAGATCGACTGGGCGAAGCTCAAGGCGAAGACCGAGCAGATCGGCTACCCGATCATCGCGGTGGTCAACCAGATCAACGCGAATTGCCGCGGCGGGCTCGGCGAGTACTGCCACTGGGGCGCCACCACGCAGGACATCACGGACACCGCCACAGTGCTGCAGATTCGCGAGAGCCTCGCACTCGTGGAGCGAGACCTGGACGAGATCGGCGAGGCACTCGCCGCGCTCGCGCGCAAGTACCGCGACACGCCGATCATCGGCCGCTCGAACCTGCAGCAGGCCACGCCGATCACGTTCGGCTACAAGATGGCGTCGATCCTGGCGGGCATCGACCGCCACCGCGAGCGCCTGCAGCAACTGAAGCCGCGCGTGCTCATGGGCGAGTTCGGCGGCGCCTCGGGCACGTTGTCGTCGCTGGAAAAAGGCGCGATGGAAACGCAGGCCGCGCTCATGAAGGAGCTTGGCCTCGCGCAGCCCCTCATCTCATGGCACACGGTGCGCGACACGATCGCGGAAGTCGGCGCGTTCCTCGGCCTCGTGGGCGGCTCGCTCGGCAAGATCGCGATGGACGTCAAGCTGATGATGCAAACCGAAGTGGCCGAGGTGTTCGAGCCCTACGCGCCCGGCCGCGGCTCGTCGTCGACCATGCCGCAGAAGCGCAACCCGATTTCGTGCCTGTACATCCACGCGAACATCTCGGTTGCGCGGCAGCATGCGGCTGCGCTGATGGACGCCATGGTCGCCGACCATGAGCGCTCCACCGGTCCGTGGGAGATCGAGTGGGTGGTGCTGCCGGAAATCTTCTGCCTGATGTCGGGCGCGCTCAAGCAGGCGAAGTTCGTGCTGAAGGGGCTCGAGGTGGACGCCACGCGCATGCGTGCCAACATCGACATGACCAACGGCCTGGTGATGTCCGAGGCGGTGATGATGGGCCTGGGCCCGTACATCGGCCGCGAGTATGCGCACGACCTTGTCTACGACCTGTGCCGCCAGGCCATCTCGGAGAACCGCCCGCTGATCGACTTCCTGGCCGCCCACCCGGAGATCTCGAAGCACGTCACGCGGGCGCAGCTCGAGGGGTTCTGCGACCCGGGCCGGAACCTCGGGCAGGCGGGGGTGATGGTGGACCGTGTGCTGGCGCAGCGGGCTGTGAGGTAACGCCTCACTCGGATTCAGATTCGCTCGATTGCACGGCGAACACTCTCGCGGCGCGCTTTCGGGACGGCGAACAGGCTCAACCCGAACTCCGCGGCGGCGCGAAACGCCGTGTCAAGGGCGACACCACCTTGGCCAGTTTCGAGATTCGCCAACGTTTGTTTGGCGATCCCGAGCTGCGCAGCAGCGTCAATCAAGTTGACCCCCGCGGCGGCTCGTGCCGCACGAAGGGCTGCGCCGAATTCAACAGCGGATTCAATCAGCGGCTCCGGATGACGGGGTAGTGATTTCACGGCCTGGTTTTCTAGGAGTAACGCTGGGGAAAGTGGCTCTTTACGCGCTTTGGGCTAGGATTTTAGGACGCCGGCGCGTACCCATGCGCGCGTACGATCGCGCGCGCCGCGCCGCCGCGAAGGAACTGCATCAGCGCCGCGGCCGCAGGGTTGTCCTTGCCGGACACGAGCAGCACCGCGTCCTGCCGGATCGGCGAGTGCAGGCGTTCGGGCACCACCCACGCGGAACCCTTCGCCACGCGGCCATCGACCATCACCTGCGACAGGGCGACAAAGCCGATGGGCGCATTGCCGGTGGCGACGAACTGGTGGGCCTGCGCGATGCTCTCCCCTTGCACGAGGCGCGGCTGCCAGGCCGCAAGGAGATTCAGCCCGGTGAGCGTCTCGACGGCGGCAGCACCATATGGTGCGAGCTTCGGGTCGGCGATGGCAAGGCGCGACACATCCGGCCGCTTCAGCACGGCGCCCTGCTCGTCGACGACACCCGGCGTTGCGCTCCACAGCACGAGGCGCCCGATCGCATACGTGAAGCGCGAGCCGGCAACTGCCAAGCCTTCCCGCTCCAGGCGTGCCGGCGTTTCCTCGTCGGCGGCCAGCAGCACCTGGAACGGCGCACCGTTCTTCACCTGCGCGTAGAAGCGGCCGGTGGACCCGAATGCGAGCCTGGCCTTGTGGCCCGTCGCACGCTCGAACGCCACCGCGACCTGCTGCATCGGTACCGTGAAGTTCGCGGCGACGGCAACGGACACCTCGCCCGCCTTCGCAGGCAACGCGACCAACGCAAGAAGGAGAAAACGCAGGGCGGCCTTCACCGGCCGCAGTGTAGACGTCAGGCCGTCTCGGCCGCTCGCGCCTGCTGCTCGCGCAGCGTGCGCACCAGCAGCCCCGCGTCGAAAGGCTTGGGCAGCACGACGAGGTTCTTGGCCTCGGCCTCGCCCAGCTTCTCCGCGTAGCCGGTCATCAGCACCACCGGCAGCTTGGGATAAAGCCGCCGCAGCTCGGCCTGGAACTGCAGGCCGTCCATGCCGCCGGGCATGACGATGTCGGTGAGCACCAGGTCGAACCGCTGGTCGCGCCCCAGCACCTCCAGCGCCTCGTCGGGCTGCACGGCGTGCACGACGCGGCAGCCCGCACCTTCGAGCAGCTCGCGCGTGGCCATGGCGACGTCGCGGTTGTCTTCCACCATCAGCACGCGCAGCGACAGTTTCTCCAGCGGCTGGCCCACGCCGTCGTTCGCCGCGCCGGGCTCCGCAGTTTCGGCGATGGCCGCGGGGAACCGCAGGAACACCGTGGTGCCCTTGCCCACCTGGCTTTCGATGCGCGCACTGCCGCCGGCCCGCGCGCACAGGCCGTACACCTGGCTCAGGCCCAGGCCGGTGCCGGAGCCCACGGGCTTGGTCGTGAAGAAGGGCTCGAACACCCGCTCCATGTTCTCCGGTGCGATGCCCGTGCCGGTGTCGCGCACGGCGATCTCCACCGACTCGCCCTCGTTGCCCGCCGTGATGTTCAGCATGCCGCCGTCGGGCATCGCGTCGCGCGCATTGATCGCGAGGTTGATCAGCGCCAGCTCGAACTCGCCCGTGTCGATCTTCACCGGCCGTGTGCCGGCCGCCACGTTCATCTCCAGCCCGATGCTGCTGCCCAGCGCCGGGCGGATCAGGTCTTCCAATGCCGGCATCAGCTCGGTGAGGTCCACCACGCGCGGCACCAGCGGCTGGCGGCGCGAGAAGGCCAGCAGCTGCCGCGTGAGCTTCTTGCCGGCGGCCACCGCGCGTTCGATGGCCTCGATCTGCCGCTGCTGCGCCTCGCCCACCTTCTGCTTGAGCAGCGTGGCGTTGAGGTTGACCACCATCAGCAGGTTGTTGAAGTCGTGCGCCACGCCGCCGGTGAGGTGGCCCATGGCCTCCAGCTTCTGCGACTGGCGCAGCGCGGCCTCCACCTTCTGCCGCTCGTGCGCCTCGCGGTGCAGCGCGCGCGACGCCTCGATGTGGCGTTGCGTGCGGCGCAGCGCCTGCCAGCTGATGAAGGCCAGGCACAGCGACAGCGGCAGGATGAATGCCGCCAGCGCGTAGAGCTGGCGCCGCCAGCTGCCCAGCGCCGTTTCCTCGTCGCTGCCCGCGACGACGTACACGGGGTAGCGGCCCACCTGCCGGAACGCGCCGATGCGCTTGACGCCGTCGAGGCGGGACACGCCGCGCAGCAGCCCCCGGTTCTCGCCGCGCGCGATGGCCGTCATCAGCGGGCCGCCGGGCGACGCCCGCAGCTCGCCCTCGCGCATCAGCGGCCAGCGGGCGATCACGCGGCCGTCCTGCCCCACGATGCTCAGCATCGTGCCCTCCTCGCTGTTGGCGAGCTCGCGGTAGAAGGCGGTGAAGGTCTCGGGGGCCGGCTGCTTCTGCGTCTCGTAGGCGCGCAGCGCCTGCTCGTGGGCGATGCTGGCGATGCGCTCCATGCGACGCTGCGCCTCGTACAGGCTGGTGTCGTGCGCGTACAGCGCGACGGCGGCGAACACGGCCCACGGGATGAGCAGCGACAGCAGCATCGCCATGCGCAGCCAGAAGATCGTCGATTCCTCGACGTCGCTGTCGGGCTCCGGGGGTTCGGACGGCTTGGACTGCATGACCACCGGATGTTAATGGTTGAGCTCACCCTGCGCCTGTAGGAGAGCATGCCGTCGGGCGGTTGTCGGCGCGCGGCGCATGTGCGCGTCGGCCGCATTCGCCCTTGCCGGCCCACACCATCGCTAACGCCTTGCTAACCCCGTGTATCGCTGCGGCTGCGTAGGCTTCACGCACCAGCAACTTTCGTTCGGGAGAACTTCGAAATGGCTATCTTCAACGGCACATCCGGCAACGACACGCTCATCGGTACGGCGGGCAACGACATCCTCACCGGGGGCGCCGGCAACGACGTCCTGACCGGCGGGCTCGGCAGCGACCAGTTCGTCATCAACTTCGGCTCGCGCATGGTGGCGGGCGGCACCTCCAGCTTCTCCGCCTACCTGGCGGCCAACGGCCTGTCGCCGCTGGCCGACGGCGTGACGACGCAGTCGCAGTTCTCGCAGGCCTACGGCGCGTGGCTGCACTCGCTGGTGCGGGACTTCGGCATCGGACGCGACGTCAATGGCGACGGGCAGATCAGCGTGGGGCTGATGCAGAACGACCGCGACGGCTTCGTGGGCGACGAGCATGACGACGACGATCACGACGAGGACCACGACGGCGACGCCGCCTTCATCGAAGGCATGAGCGACACGCAGGTCGCCGCGATGTTCGGCCACCGCGAGGACATCCAGGTGGTGACCGGCAACCACACGCAGCAGCGCTTCTACTGGTCCGACTTCACCGGCGGCTCGCGCTCCGCGCTCATGGGCGAAGGCAACGACCTCATCACCGACTTCAGCCGTGCCGACGGCGACAAGCTGGCCATCAGCGGCATCACGCTCGAGAACGTCGGCGACTTCCGCGTGCAGGTGGCCGACGTCACCGGCGACGGCCGGCTCGACACGAAGATCACGCTCGTGAACGACCCGTCCTTCTCGCTCACGCTGTCCAACTACACCGGCCTGGGGCTGCAGGACCTGCAGGTCAACCTGCCGCCCACGTCGAGCGGGCTCATCCTCAACGGCACGCTCGGCGCCGACCTGCTCGTGGGCGGGATGGGCAACGACACCATCACCGGCTTCGCCGGGAACGACATCCTCACGGGTGGCGAGGGCGCCGACGAATTCAGGCTCGCGTTCGGCACGAGCACGGGCGTGTTCAGCGGCCCCGGCTCGGACACGATTACCGACTTCAACCGTGCGCAAGGCGACAAGCTGGTGCTTTCCGGCCTGACCATTGCCAACGCCCTGAACTTCCGCGTCAACACGCTCGACCTCAACGCCGACGGCGTGCTCGACACGCAGGTGACGCTGGTCTCCGACCCGAGCTGGTCCCTCAAGCTGCTCGGCGTGAGCGACCTGAACGCCGCCACCGACGTCAGGGTCGTCTGACGCTCAGGCGTAGGCGAGCCCGTGGGCCGAAAGGCCCACGAGGTTCACCTGTTCCTGGTTGACCGGCAGTTCCGCGGCCGCGAGCGTGAGCGGCGCGGCGCCGAACACGTCCACCAGCACGTCCAGCTCGGCGTGCTGCGCGGCGGTTGCATTGCGGCCCAGCAGGTTCTGGAACAGCAGGTCGATGACGGCGGTGCTCGAAGCGTGCGCGCCGAGCTTCGCGTCCAGCGCCCGCTGCGCCACCTGCAGGCGATCGACGCCGCCATCGAGTTGCGCAAGTGTGCTGCCAACGAGCGAAGCATTCGAGAGCGCGCCGGCGCCGTACACCGCGCCGAGCAGCTTGGCCGCGCTCCCCGCATTACCGTCGATGTCGAGCGCGACGCGTGCGTCGCCGAACTGCAGGCGCTCCACGTTCACCAGCGTGTCGGTGCCGTTCGCGTCGCGCACGGTCGTCGTGGCGCCCGCGCGGACCACTTCGTAACCGCTGCGGCCGCCCGTGTAGACCACCGTGTCGGTGCCCGCGCCGCCGTCGATGCGGTTGGACGCGGCGTTCGCCGTGATGCGGTCGGCATACGCGCTGCCGACGGCGTTCTCGATGATGGCGCCCTGCGCGATCGTCAGCGTGGCGCTGTAGCTGGTGGTGGTGCTGGTGCCGTCGGCCTTGTAGGCCTGCGCGGTGACGCCGCGGCCGACTTCGCTGTGGCTGCCGGGCGTGAGGTCCAGCGTGACACCACGGCCGACACGGCTGGCGTCGAGGGTGTCGATGCCCGCCGCATCCCAGACGGTGTGGAAGCCGCCCTGGAATTCCGCGGAGGCCAGGTCGTAGGTGGTGTTGCCCGAATTCGCGTTGGATGCGCCGTAGAGGTACTGCAGCGCGGCGACGTCGTACACCATGGGCTCGGCCGGGTACTGCGACAGCGAGCCGGAGCTGCTGCCGGCCACGGCGGAGTAGCTCATCACGGTGTTCGGGATGATGTCCTGGTCGGCTGCGAGGCGGTCCGTGCCGCTGAAGGGGTGCTTCAGGCCCAGCGCGTGGAGCGTCTCGTGCAGCAGCAGGTTGGGCCGGTAGAAATCCCATTCGGCCTTGCTCTGGTTGGTGTCGATCCACACGTCGCCGCCGATTGCCGCAGCCGAGGGGTAGAACGCGAAACCGGCGTAGTTCATCGCGGCCGGCTGGCTGGAATAGCCATAGCGCACCACGCCGCACTGCGTGGCGTTGTCCGCGACCTCGACGAACTGCACGTTGCAGACGGCGGCGATCTTCTCGAGGATGGCGCGCACCAGCGACTTGTCGGCGTCCGAGAAGGCCTTCAGCGTCGCCGCGTAGTTCTCGCCGCCGGCGTAGTTGAACACCGAGGTGCGCGGGTCGGCGAAAGAAAAGGTGACCACCGTCTTCTGCGTGCCCGCGTCGATGCTCGTCCACTTGCTGCCGGCCATCAGCGGCGCGACGCCGCCGTTGCCCTGCGCGGCGGCCTGCGCGACGTAGCGGTACGCGTTGTCCACCGGCGTGGTGGCGTAGTCGCCGGGGGTGTTGCCCCCCGCGCCGAGGCCGCTGCTGCCGCCGCAACCGCCGCAGACGCAGGTCCATGCGGGGGTGGCGGAAGGCTCGTAAACCAGGTCGGTGAAGAGGGCGTTTTCCATGCCCTCGATGACACCGTTTGCAGCCTTTGCGCAGGTAAGCCAAACACCCCTTCGCCCTAGGTCGTTGGCCGTGCCGGCGCAGGCCGGAAACCTAAGGCGCTTAGGGCCCTTCCCTAAGCTCCATGGTTCCTCCACACTTGGCGGCCAGAATCCGGCCCATTTCATGGAGAGAGGAGAAAGCGATGGTCATGCGCACGTTCGCGGCCTGCGCCGCCACGATCGCCGCCGCGATGCTCACGGCATGCGGGGGCGGCAGTACCGACACGACCAGCGGGCTGTCGATGCCCTCGCCCATGGCAGCGCGCGTTGCGCTGTCCGCGTGCGACACGGCGGGCCTGGCCAGCGGCGATTACCAGTTGGTCGGCACCGAGTGCGTGCGCAGCACGCCGCTGATCCGGCCGACGGCGCAGGCGCAGGTGCTGCAGACCACCACGGCGGCCACGATCACGGCCACGCAGCTGATGGACTGGGCCGAGGCGCAATTCGCCACGTTCTTCCCGCCCGCGGGCAAGGTCAGCGCGACGATCGGCATCTACAACGTGCGCTACTACCCCAACTCCGGCAACTACATCGGCGTGACGACCGAGGCCACGCCCGCGGTGTACGTGCTGGGGCCGATCACCGGCAACAACCTCGTGCGCCTGGGCGCGCTGAGCGCGTTCAACTGCTCGGTGGCACCGACGACTTGCACCACGAGCACGTCCACAGGCGGCACGACGACGACTGGAACGGGGTCGACCACCACCACGGGTTCGACGACGACGTCGACCGGCAGTACGTCGGGCACCACCACCAGCACGACGAGCACTACACCGGGGTCCAGCACCGGCTCCACCGGTTCGTCGACCACGAGCACGGGCGGCACCTCCGGCAGCACCAGCTCCAGCAGCAGCACCGCCGGCGTGCAGTGCAGCTACAGCTACAGCGCGTTCAACAGCAGCGCTTCGGTGAACAAGACCAGCACCGCGAGCTGGTCGTGCAGCAGCACGCAGCGTACGGTGACGGGCAACGGCATCCCGGACCATTCCACCGGCACCTTCCCGAACGCGAACAACCCGAGCGCCATCGCGGCCGTCACCGTGAACGCCGCGATGCCGCTGATCCCGGCCATCGCCGCCTCGGTCACGAGCAACGTGCACGTCATCGGGTACGCCCTCAACAGCATCAAGATGGACCCGGCCACCGCCGCCACGTGCGCCGTCTCCGGCAGCACGGTCACGTGCACCGCCGACGGCAACACCGGCACATGGAACATCGAGGCGCTCGGCCAGACGGTGATGAACCTGGGCCTGGACAGCAACAACGCCCACGTGCAGCCCGACGGCTCGTACCACTACCACGGCATGCCCGAGGGCTTCCTCACGCGGCTGGGCGGCGGCACCGTCATGCGGCTCGTGGGCTTCGCGCTCGACGGCTTCCCGATCTACGCGCGCTACGGCTACAGCACGGCCACCAGCGCTTCCAGCTCGCTGAAGGTGATCACCTCCAGCTACCGCCTGAAGACGACGCCCAGCACCGGCCGGCCGTCCACCACGAGCTACCCCATGGGGATGTTCACGCAGGACTACGAGTACTCCGCGGGCTCCGGCGACCTCGACGAATGCAACGGCCGCACGGGCGTGACGCCGGAGTTCCCGAATGGCATCTACCACTACTTCATCACCGACACGTGGCCGTACATGGGCCGGTGCCTGAAGGGCACGCCGACGACCGGAACCCGCTGAAGCCATGCGACGCTGGCTCCTGCTCCTCGCCTTCGCGCTGCTGTGCGGCCGCGCTGCGGCGCACCTGATGCCACAGGGCCAGGGCGCGGTGAAGTTCGACGACGCGGGCGCGTTCGCGATGGTCGCCGTGCCGGTGCGGGCCTTCGCCGTCGCCGGCGACCGCATCGGCCCCGCCGAACACGCGCGACTGCGGGCGCAGATGGAGCAGCAGCTGCCTTCGCTCATCGAGCTGCGCAGCGACGGGCAGGCGGGTCGCGTGCTCGTGAGCCAGGCCATGCTGCCCGGCAAGCACGAGCTCGGCGAACGTACCGACTCCGACTACGTCGTGACCATGCTGCGTGTGGTGTGGGACACGCCGCCGCGCGACGTCACACTGGCCATGCCTTGGCTGGAGCGCACCGGCGCGCCGCTGATGCTGCAGGCGCAGCGCGGGAACGAAACCGAGGCCGTGCTGCTGACGGCGCACTACTCGCAGCATCGCTTCTTCGAGGGCTCGGTCGCCACGCTGCTTCGCTTCGTCGGCATGGGCGCCGAGCACATCCTGCTGGGCGCGGACCACCTGATCTTCCTGCTCACCGTGCTGGTGGTCGGCGCAGGTTGGCGTTACTGGGCCGCGGTGGTCACGAGCTTCACGGTGGCGCACAGCGTGACGCTGACGCTCGGCGTACTAGGTTGGGTGACGGTGCCGGCAAGCATCGCCGAACCGATGATCGCGGCCAGCATCGTGCTGATGGCGTGGATCAACCTGCGCGGCGGCGAAGTGCGCCTCGCGCAGCGCAGCGCGATCGTCTTCGCATGCGGGCTGGTCCATGGGCTCGGCTTCGCGCGTGCGCTGGGCGAGCTGGGCGGCACGGGCTCGAAGTGGCTGCAGCTCGCCGGGTTCAACCTCGGCGTGGAGGTGGGGCAACTCATGTTCGTGGCTGCCGCGCTGCTCGCGCTGGCGCTGCTGCGCCGGGCGGTCCCGATGTTCACGCAACCGCGCATCGCCCGCGCGACGTCGTGGAGCGCCGCCGGCCTCGGCGTGCTGCTGCTCGCTACTCTTCTGGTGTTGCCGCCCGCGTAGGCCACAGTACCGACGCGATCGCCACCATCATCAGCGCCACGGCGGCCCAGTCCTGCCAGTGCACGGCCTCGCGCAGCCACACGGCGCCGCTGAACACGCCAAGCACCGGGATGAGCATCACGCTGAGCGTCGACGCCACCGGCGGCAGCCCGCGCGCAAGGTAGAACCACGCGGCATGGGCGAAGCCGAAGATCAGCACGGCGTTGAAGAGGATCGCGTTGGTGGCCGCCGTCCCCGGCATCCGCCATTGCGCGCGTTCGAAGGTGGTCGCCAGCACGCTCATCACGACCGCGGTGAGCACCGTCATCCAGAACGAGATCGCCAGCGTCGGCACGTCGATGCGCGTGCGGCGCAGCAGCTGCGTGCCCAGCGCCCACACCGCGGCGGCGACGAGCGCCAGCACCACGCCCACGGGGCGGCCGGCCAGGTTGGTGAACTCGTGCCACAGCAGCAGCGCGACACCCAGCGCCGCCGCGGCCACGCCACCCCAGGCCCGCCCCGGCAACCGGTTGGCGAACAGCGCCGCGCCGATCACCGCCGAGAAGATGGGCATCGTGTAGCCGAGGATCGCCGCGCGGCCGCTGGAGAGCTCGCGCAGCGCGAGGATGATGCAGGCGTGCCAGACGAACATGTTGGTCGCGGCCAGCACCAGCAGCTCCCGCCAGTGCTCGCGCGGGATCCGGAAGGGCACTTTCAGCACCACCAGCGCCAGCGCCAGCACCGGCACGCCCAGGACGAGGGACAGCGCGCGGAACGTCAGCGGCGGGTAGTCCGCCACGCCCAGCTTCATGATCGGCCAATTGATGCCCCACACGAGGGTGAGGGCGACGAGGAGGACGAGTTGTTGTCGGGACAGCCGGTGCATGGGCGGTGATTGTGGCCCGCAACTAAAATCCCCTGCATGACCTTCCTCGAGATGCTCGCGGATGCGCAGCAGCGCAACCGCTCGATGCTCTGCGTGGGCCTCGACCCGGAGCCTTCGCGCTTGCCGGGCCGCATGGCCGGTGACGCTTCGAAGATCCACGACTTCTGCGCCCGCATCGTCGATGCCACCGCGGACCTCGTGATCGCGTTCAAGCCGCAGATCGCCTACTTCGCGGCCCACCGCGCCGAGGACCAGCTCGAGCGTTTGGTGATGCACATCCGCCAGGTGGCGCCGCACGTGCCGGTGATCCTCGATGCCAAGCGGGGCGACATCGGCTCCACCGCGGAGCAGTACGCGAAGGAGGCGTTCGAGCGCTACGGCGCCGACGCCGTCACGCTGTCGCCCTTCATGGGCTTCGACTCCGTGCAGCCCTACCTGCAGTACCGCGGCAAGGGCGCGTTCCTGCTGTGCCGCACCTCCAACCCGGGCGGCGACGACCTGCAGAACCAGCAGCTCGCGGGCTTGCCCGGCCAGCCGCGCCTCTACGAGCACATCGCGAAGCTCGCGCAGACGCACTGGAACACGAACGGGCAGCTCGGGCTGGTGGTGGGCGCCACCTACCCTGCCGAGATCGAACGCGTGCGGCAGATCGCGCCCACCGTGCCGCTGCTGATCCCTGGCATCGGTGCGCAAGGCGGTGACGCCATCGCCACCGTGAAGGCCGGCTGGCGCGCGAATGCCCCGATCGTCGTGAACTCGTCGCGCGCGATCCTCTACGCCGGCAAGGGCGACGACTTCATGGACGCCGCGCGCGACGCGGCGATGAAGACGCGCGACCAGCTACAGGCGGCGCGCGGCGGCTGAGCCCTTTCAACCGGCGCTTTCGCGTCGTAGCATCGCGGCATGAGAACCGCTGCCGTGGTTGCCGCCGTGCTGCTGGTCGCTGGCAGCGCCCGTGCCCAGGACTCGCTCGCGCCGCTGTCCTGGCTGGCCGGCTGCTGGAAAGCCGAGAACGGCGAGCCCGGCTCCGGCGAGCAATGGATGCCGCTGGCGGGCGACACGATGATGGGCGTGAGCCGCACCGTGCGCGGCGGCAAGACCGTCACATGGGAGTTCATGCGCATCGCGCGGCGCGAGGACGGCGCGTACGCGTTCTTCGCGCAACCGGCGGGGCGGCCGCCCGACAACTTCAAGGTCGTCGAGCTGAACGCGCAGCAGGTGGTCTTCGAGAACCCGGCGCACGAGTTCCCGCAGAAGATCGTCTACCGCCTCGAGGCACCCGGCAAGCTGGCCGCGCACATCGAAGGCGTGCGCAACGGGAACCCGCGCAAGATCGAGTTCCCGATGCTCAAGGTGCCCTGCCCTCAGTAGCGGCCGCGGCCGCGGAACATCGCGAAGATGAACAGCAGCACGATCGCGCCGATCACCGATGCGATCCAGCCGGCCGGCTCGTTGGCCGTGTAGAGGCCCATGGCCTGCCCCGCGAAGCGGGCAATGAACGCGCCGGCAATGCCGAGCAGCGTGGTCATGATGATGCCCATGCGGTCGTTGCCGGGCTTGAGCGCGCGGGCGATCAGCCCGACGATGAAGCCGACGATGATGGTTCCGATGATCGACATGTTTTCTCCCTTTTTGGCGTGAAGGGCCAGCTTAGGGAGGTGCGGGGCGCAGGCGCTGTAGGAACAGCCCGTACGCTGGGGTCGGAGGCCCAAGCTGGTCAGTGCGCGGTGGCGCGCGAAGCGTCCAGCTGCGCCTTCGCGCGGGCCGCGAGCGCCACGTCGGCCGGCGTCAAAGGCTGCCACGGGTCCACCGGCACCGGCTTGCCGCTCGCATCGACCGACACGAACACGATCAGGCATTCGGTCGTCGTGTGCAGCTGCCCCGTCTTGATGTCGCCGCTGCGCACTTCCACGGCGATGTTCATGCTGCTGGTGCCCGTGTAGGCGATGCGCGCCTCCACTTCCACGAGATCGCCGATGCGGATGGGCCGGTGGAAGCGGATGCCGCCGACGTACACCGTGACGCAATAGCGCTTCGCCCAGCTGCTGGCACAGGCATACCCCGCCTCGTCGATCCACTTCATCACGGTGCCGCCGTGCACGTTGCCACCGAAGTTGACGGTGGAAGGCTCGGCCAGGAAGCGCAGCGTGATCGAGGACATGAGGCGGTTATAGCAACCGCTGGAGGTACTTCCCCGTGTGGCTTGCCACATTTTTGGCAATGTCCTCGGGCGTACCGGCCGCCACCACCGTGCCGCCGCCGTTGCCCCCCTCCGGCCCCATGTCGATCACCCAGTCCGCCGTCTTGATGACGTCGAGGTTGTGCTCGATGACGACGATGGTGTTGCCGGCGTCGCGCAGCTGGTGCAGCACCTTCAGCAGGAGGTCGATGTCGGCGAAGTGCAGGCCCGTGGTGGGCTCGTCGAGGATGTAGAGCGTGCGGCCCGTGTCGCGCTTGGACAGCTCCAGCGCCAGCTTCACGCGCTGCGCCTCGCCGCCGGAGAGCGTGGTGGCCGACTGCCCCAGCTTGATGTACGAGAGCCCCACGTCCAGCAGCGTCTGCAGCTTGCGCGCGATGGCGGGCACGGGCTTGAGGAAGTGGAACGCATCCTCGGCGGTCATGTCGAGGATCTGCGCGATGTTGCGGCCCTTCCACTGCACCTCCAGCGTCTCGCGGTTGTAGCGCTGGCCGTGGCAGACGTCGCACGGCACGTAGACGTCGGGCAGGAAGTGCATCTCCACCTTGACCACGCCGTCACCCTGGCAGGCCTCGCAGCGGCCGCCGGCGACGTTGAAGGAGAAGCGGCCGGGGCCGTAGCCGCGCTCCTTGGCGAAGTTGGTCTCCGCCATCAGTTCGCGGATGGGCGTGAACAGGCCCGTGTACGTCGCCGGGTTGCTGCGCGGCGTGCGGCCGATGGGCGACTGGTCGACGTTGATCACCTTGTCGAAGTGCTCGATGCCTTCGATGGCGTCGTGCGGCGCGGGCTCGTCGTGCGCGCGGTACAGCTCGCGGGCAACGGCGGCGTAGAGCGTGTCGTTCACTAGCGTGGACTTGCCGGACCCGGACACGCCGGTGACGCACGTGAGCAGGCCGACCGGGATCTCCACCGTCACGCCCTTGAGGTTGTTCCCGCGCGCGCCCTCGATTTTCAGCACCTGCGGGTCGACCATCTCGCCGAGGCGCACACGCTTCTTCGGCACGGGAATCCTCAACTTGCCGGAGAGATACCGTCCGGTGAGCGATGCATCGCTGCCGATCACCTCATCGGGCTTGCCCTGCGCCACCACTTCGCCGCCGTGGATGCCGGCACCGGGACCCATGTCGACGACGTAGTCCGCGGCCCGGATCATGTCCTCGTCGTGTTCCACCACCAGCACGCTGTTGCCCAGGTCGCGCAGGTGCTTGAGGGTGCCGATCAGGCGGTCGTTGTCGCGCTGGTGCAGGCCGATGCTCGGCTCGTCCAGCACGTACATCACGCCGGTGAGGCCGCTGCCGATCTGTGACGCGAGGCGGATGCGTTGCGCCTCGCCGCCGGAGAGCGTCTCCGCGCTGCGGTCGAGGCTGAGGTACGTGAGGCCGACGTCGTTGAGGAATTTCAGGCGGTTGCCGATCTCGCGCACCACCTTGTCGGCGATCTCGGCCTTCGAGCCGCGCAGCTTCAGCGCCTGGAAGTAGTGCCAGCAGTCCGCAAGCGTGAAGTGGCCGATCTCGTAGATCGCCTTGGCCTGCTCGCCCTCGCCCAGCTTGACGTTGCGCGCCTCGCTGCGCAAACGCGTGCCATGGCACTCCGGGCAAGGCTGCATGCTGCGGTAGCGAGCGAGCTCCTCGCGCACCGCGGCCGAGTCGGTCTCGCGGTAGCGCCGCTCCATGTTGGGGATGATCCCCTCGAAGGGATGCTTGCGCGTGAAGCGCTTGCCGGCCGACGCGCCCGACTCCATCGTGTAGCTGAAGCGCACCTGCTCCTCGCCGCTGCCGTACAACAGCACCTGCTTGACGTGCGGCGCGAGCTCGCCGAACGGCACGTCGGGGCTGAACTTGTAGTGCTTGGCGAGCGAGTCGATCAGCGCGAAGTAGTAGGTGTTGCGCCGGTCCCAGCCCTTGATGGCGCCGCCCGCGAGCGACAGCTCGGGGAAGGCGACCACACGGGACGGGTCGAAGAACTCCATCGTGCCGATGCCGTCGCAGCGCGGGCACGCACCCACGGGTGAGTTGAAGGAAAAGAGGCGCGGCTCGAGCTCGGCGATCGAGTAGTTGCAGATGGGGCAGGCGAACTTGGCGTTGAACCAGTGCTCCTTGCCGGTGTCCATCTCCACCGCGATCGCGCGGCCGTCGGCAAGGCGCAGTGCGGCCTCGAAGCTTTCGGCGATGCGCTGCTGCACATCGGGGCGCCCCTTGAGGCGGTCCACGACGACGTCGATGTCGTGCTTTTCCGCCTTCTTCAGCTTGGGCAGGTTCTCGTACTCGACGACCTCGCCGCCGATGCGGAAGCGCACGTAGCCTTGCGCCTGCATCTGCGAGAACACGTCCGCGAACTCGCCCTTCCGGTCGCGCGCGACGGGCGCGAGGATCATGATGCGCGTCTCTTCGGGCAGCGCCAGCACGGCATCGACCATCTGCGAGACCGTCTGCGACGTGAGCGGGATGTTGTGGTTGGGGCAGTAAGGCGTGCCGGCCCGCGCGAAGAGCAGGCGCAGGTAGTCGTGGATCTCGGTGACCGTGCCGACCGTGGAGCGCGGGTTGTGCGACGTCGCCTTCTGCTCGATGGAGATCGCGGGCGACAGGCCCTCGATCAGGTCCACGTCCGGCTTGTCCATGAGCTGCAGGAACTGCCGGGCATACGCCGAGAGGCTTTCGACGTAACGGCGCTGGCCCTCGGCGTAGAGCGTGTCGAATGCCAGCGAGGACTTGCCCGAGCCCGACAGGCCGGTGATCACGACCAGCTCGTTGCGCGGCAAATCGAGGTCGACGTTCTTAAGGTTGTGCGTGCGCGCCCCGCGGATGCTGATCCGCTGGGCCATGGCATGCCCGAGGTATTTGCCGTCGACTTCTTGGTTCAAGGTTTCACGCGCGAAACCCTAAATTGTAGGCTTCAGACCCCTGCCTTTGCGAGCACCACCACCGAGACGCCGCGGGCGGGCGCCGTGGCGTCCGCGTTCTGGTACGAGTGGGGCACGTTGCCGGGGAAGCCGAGCACCTCGCCGGCCGCCACGGCAAACCTTTCACCCGCCACCATGATGTTGACCTTGCCGCTGAGGCAGGTGAAGAACTCGCGCGTGCCCGGCAGGTGGGGCGTGCCGCCCATGACGGCTCCCGGCGCGAACTCCATGACCTCGGCGAGGGCGTCGGGCACAGGCTCGGGCAGGAGCGGATGGATCGTGACGCCGCGGCCCTTGGACTGCTGCTGGACCTCCCCCGCCTGCCAGTGCCGCACCTTCGCGCGTGGCGAGGCGAGCAGCTCGTCGATGGGTACGCCGAGCGCGGCGGCCACCTTCACGAGCACTGCAAGGGAAGGATTGCCCTCGCCGGATTCGAGGTTGGCGATGGTGGAGCGCGGCACACCCGCCTGTTTCGCCAGGCCGTCCTGCGTGAGCGCGCGCGTGTGGCGCAGGCTCACGAGGTTGCGGGCGAGGTGCGAGGAGGCGGCGTCCGTCATCGCGCGCATTGTCGGCGAAAGAGAGCCTTGCCAATGCGTTGGACATGAAGCTCGAAAGGTTGGCGGTGCGTCCCTATCGTGCAGTCATCCAACCAGGAGAACGCAATGCACAACGAAACCTTTCGCGGCCTGAAGGTCGCCGTCACCGGCGGCACGTCGGGGCTGGGCCTCGCCCTTGTCGAACAGCTGCATGCCGCCGGCGCGAAGGTGGCTTTCGTCGCGCGAGATGCGCAGCGCGTGCGCGCCGTCGCGGCATCGCTGCCCGGGACGCACGGCATCGCGGGCGACGTGGCGGACAAACTCGCGACGCACCCCATCGCGCTGCAGGTCGCGGGCGTGCTGGGCGGCGTGGACGTGCTGGTGAACAACGCGTCCTCGCTCGGCCCGGTGCCGCTCGCGCCGCTGGCGGACACGGAATGCGAGGACTTCGAGGCAGCGCTCGCCACCAACGTGCTCGGGCCGTTTCGCCTCACGAAGGCACTGCTGGGTGCGCTCGCTTCGTCGGCCCGACAGGGCCGGCCCGCGGTGGTCGTCAACATCACGAGCGACGCGGCCGTGAACGCCTACGCCGGCTGGGGCGCGTACAGCGCGAGCAAGGCGGCGCTGGCACACATGACGCGTGTGTGGGACGAGGAGTTGCGCGAGCATGGCGTGCGGCTGATCGCGCACGATCCGGGGGACATGGACACGCCGCTGCATGCGCTTGCATTGCCGGATGCGGATCGCGCGTCGCTCAAGCAGCCCGCAGTGTCCGCCAACGAACTCCTCGCGCGCATTGCCGGGGTCATCGCGGAAGAAGCGGTGCCTGCATGAAGGCCGCAACGCAACCCGTTCAGCGTCCGCGCGACGCGAAGCTGCTGGTGGTGGACCGCCATGGCGGCATCGCGCACGAGTCGCGCACGAGCCTCGCGCAGGTCCTGCAGCCCGGCGACCTGCTCGTGGCCAACGACGCGGCCACGCTGCCGGCCAGCCTGCGGGGCGTGCACGTGGCGACGGGGCGCGAGATCGAGGTGCGGCTCGCGGCACGGCCATCGCTTGCCGTGGACGACGTGCACGGGTTCACGGCGGTGCTCTTCGGCGAAGGCGATTACCGCACGCCCACCGAGCACCGGCCTTTGCCGCCCACAGTCGCGCCGGGCGACCGCCTGCACCTCGGGCCGTTATCGGCGACGGTGCTGCGCACGTGCTCGCACCCGCGCCTGGTCGCTATCCGCTTCGACGGCACGGCGGACGCGATCTGGGCCGGCCTCGCGCGGCACGGCAAGCCGGTGCAGTACGCGCACATGGCGCAGCCGCTGGCGTTGTGGGATGTGTGGACGCGCGTCGCTGCGGTGCCCGTTGCGTTCGAGCCCCCGTCGGCGGGCTTCGTGCTCGACTGGGCATTGCTGCGCGAGCTGAAGTCGCGTGGGATCGGCTTCGCGACGCTCACGCATGCGGCCGGCCTGTCGTCCACCGGCGACGACGAGCTCGATGCACGCCTTCCACTGCCAGAGCCGTACTTCATCCCGCGTGCGACTGCCGACGCCATCCGCGAGACGCGGTGGAACTGTGGCCGCGTTGTTGCGCTGGGCACGACCGTGGTCCGAGCGTTGGAGCACGCGGCCTCGCGCCCAGGGATTGCAGCCGCCACGTGCGCAGAAGCCGGGCCAGCGCCGCCCCACGGCGCAGGCATCGCCGACCAGCGCATCGGCCCGCACACCCGCCTGCGCGCGGTCGACGCCATCGTCAGCGGCACGCACGAGCCCGGCACGAGCCACTACGAACTCCTGCGCGCCTTCGCGCCCGACGCCCTGCTGCAGCGCGCCGCGGCGGAGCTGGACGCCCACGGCTACCTCACCCATGAATTCGGCGACAGTGTCCTCATCGAAGCTGTGCCGCCGCCGGAGGCGTCAAAATGCAAGGTTCGCCGGCCCGGCCAGGGCCTGCTTCTTGCATCCACGCCCCCGTGACCGAACCCTCGCGCGCCGCCGCCCTTTCTTCCACCCGCATGACCGCCACCGAGCGGCGCGCCAGCGCGTCGCTCGCGGCCATCTTCGCCTCGCGCATGCTGGGGCTGTTCCTCGTGCTGCCGGTGTTCGCGCTCGAAGCGGCGCGCTACCCCGGCGGCAACGACCCGTCGCTCGTCGGTCTGGCGATGGGGATCTACGGCTTGACGCAGGGCGTGCTGCAGATCCCCTTCGGCATGGCGTCGGACCGGTTCGGCCGCAAGAAGGTGATCAGCCTCGGGCTGCTCGTCTTCGCCATCGGCAGCTTCGTCGCGGCTGCGTCGGGCAGCCTCATGGGCCTGATCATCGGCCGCTCGTTGCAGGGTGCCGGCGCGGTGTCGGCCGCCGTGACGGCACTGCTCGCGGACCAGACCCGCGACGAAGTGCGCACCAAGGCCATGGCGATGGTGGGCGCGAGCATCGGGCTGATGTTCGCGCTGTCGCTGGTGGCGGCGCCCATGCTGGCCGCGCGCATCGGGCTGGCCGGCCTCTTCACCGTGACGGGCGGGCTCGCGCTGGGCTGCATCGGCATCGTGCTGTGGTGGACGCCGCCGGAGCCGCTGCAGCACAAGGACACGCCGCGTGGGCGCATCTCGGAAGTGCTGGCGCACGGCCCGCTCGTGCGGCTGGACGTCGGCGTGTTCGTGCTGCATGCCGTGCAGCTGGCGATGTGGGTCGCGGTGCCCGGCATGCTGGTGGCGGCGGGCCTGCCCAAGAGCGAGCACTGGTACGTGTACCTGCCGGCGGTGGTGGCCTCCTTCTTCGTGATGGGTTTCACGCTGTTCCCGCTGGAGCGGCGCGGCTACCTGCGCGCGGTGTTCCTGGCGTCGGTCGGGCTCATCCTGCTGGTGCAGCTGGGCTTGCTGTGGGTGTCGAGCGCGCCGGGCGTCGCGTCGCTCGCCGTGCTGCTCTTCCTCTTCTTCTGCGGCTTCAACGTCCTGGAGGCCAGCCAGCCCAGCATGGCTTCGCGCCTGGCTCCTCCCCATGCGCGCGGCACGGCGCTCGGTGTGTACAACACCCTGCAGTCCTTGGGATTTTTTGCGGGCGGCGCGGTCGGCGGGCTGCTCGTTAGAAACGTTGGTATGCACGGGCTCTTTGCCGCGTGCGCCGCCATGATGGCGGTGTGGCTGGTCGTGGCTTGGCCCATGCGCGCGCCGCAAGGGAGGAATTCGGCCGAGGAGGTGCTGGCGGACGAGGCCCAGGCGACATAATCGAGACAACACACGAGGAAAGTTCTCATGGCATCCGTCAACAAAGTCATCCTGGTCGGCAACTGCGGCCGGGACCCCGAGATCCGCTACCTGCCCTCCGGCCAGGCCGTCGCCAACGTGAGCATCGCCACCAGCTCGCGCCGCAAGGACAAGACCAGCGGCGAAACCGTCGAGCAGACCGAGTGGCACCGCGTCACCTTCTTCGACCGGCTTGCCGAGATCGTCGGGGAGTACGTGAAGAAGGGCACGCCGATCTACATCGAGGGCCGCATCACGTACCGCAAGTACACGGACAAGGACGGCATCGAGAAGAACGCCACCGACATCATCGCGACCGAGATGCAGATGCTCGGCGGCCGCGAAGGCATGGGTGGGCCGCGCGGTGGGGATGAAGAAGGCGGTGGCGGTGGTGGTTACCAGCGCCGTGCGCCTGCGGGTGGTGGCGGTGGCGGCGGCGGTGGTTCGCGCCCGCCGCAGGGTGGCCAAGGCGGCGGCAAGCCCGCGTCGAAGCCTTCGACGGGCTTCGATGACATGGACGACGATATTCCGTTCTGACGATGCCGCGCTACGTTGCGTTCCTGCGGGGCGTGAGCCCCATGAACGCAAAGATGCCGCAGCTCAAGGCAGCTTTCGAATCGGCGGGCTTCACCCATGTGAAGACCGTCCTCTCGAGCGGCAACGTCGTTTTCGACTCCCGCAAGTCAACTGACACAGCCCTCGAGAAAAAGGCGGAGGCGGCGATGACGAAGGAGCTCGGCAAGAGCTTCTACACGATCGTCCGCTCCGTGGAGCATCTGGAGTCGCTCATCGCCGCCGACCCGTACGCGAAGCACAAGTTTCCGAAGGATGCGAAGCGGGTCGTGTCGTTCGTGCGCGAGGCGCCCGCGACTAAACCGAAGCTGCCCATCGAGTTCGAAGAAGCGCGCATCCTCGAGATGAAGGACCGCGACATCTTCACCGCTTATGTGCCGCAGCAGAACAACCCGGCCTTCATGAACCTGATCGAGAAGACCTTCGGCAAGGAAGTGACGACGCGCACCTGGGACACGGTCCAGAAGTGCGCCAAAGCGTGAGGTGACACGATGCTCCAACTTCGCCCCAACTGCGAATGCTGCAACACCGACCTGCCGCCGGACACCACCGAGGCGCGCATCTGCACGTTCGAGTGCACGTTCTGCGCAACGTGCGCGGACGGCAAGCTCAAAGGCACCTGCCCGAATTGCGGCGGTGAACTCGTGACGCGGCCGAGGCGGCCCGCGAACAAGCTCGCGAAGTACCCGGCGTCCACCGAGCGCGTCTACAAGCCACAGGGCTGCGCGGGAACCAACTAGTTCTGCAGGCGCGATAAGGCAGAGAACGAGCTGCCACCATCCTCCGGAAGTATGAAGTGGCGCGGGTACAACCCGCGGCTTGTCCCTGAATCCAACGGCCAGTACATTCGCGCCGAACCTCAGGGAGAAGCGAATGGAATTTCGCAGTTCGATCGCGGCGCTGGCGCTGCTCGCAACCTGTCTCACGCAACCTGCGCAAGCGCAGTTCAGTGCGCGCACCGGGTACGAGTACGAGCATGGCGACCTCAAGGCGGTCACCTATCACAGCGGGTTGGTGGTGACGTACAAGCGCGTCAAGGGCCGCGTCGTCGGCATCGATGTGCAGGTACCCGGGCGCAAGGCGCCGACGCCGTTCGTGACGGACCTTTCGCAAACTCCGCTGAAACAGCCGGCGAAGTGGACCTGGTGGAACGGCGACACGGCTTCGCGCTCCTTCAACCTGGATGGCCGCCTCACTTCGACGGAGTTCTCCTCGTACGAGTACGACGCGGCCGGGCGGATCGTCGGCGTCCGGCAGGACCTGTGGGCAACGCGGTCGGTCACGAGCGGCACAACGACGGTGGCCGAGCTGTACAAGTACCCGGTTCATTGGAGCGCCGGTTATGACGCACGCCATCGCCTGACCCGGTTTTCGCGAACAGGCGCCGAGAGCACTTTCTCGTACGACCCCAACGGCAACCGGCTGCTGGCCGTCGAGACACAGAGCAGCGACGTCGATCTCGACGCCGCATTCGACCAACCCGGATTCACACAGAGCACGACGCGATCTTCGAATATCGACGGCGGCAGCAACCGGCAGCTTGGTTTCACGCAGACGCTCGTCAGGACGCGCAACGGCAAACCGGTTTCCACTTCGACGGCATCGACCCGCTACACCCTCGATGCGAACGGCGCGCTCGTCAGCGACGGCATCCGCACATTCGAGTACGACGACACGAACGCACTGGCGCAGGTCGTCATTGCCAAGGATGGCGAGGCAGCTCGTATCCGTTACCTGCACAACTATCTGGGCCAACGGGTGTTCCGGTCCGAGCCGGAGCCGGAGCCGGAGGAGACGCTCCCGAACGAGACGACGCTCGCGAACGGCTTCGTCAACTGGCTGCGAAAGAACTTCGGGTGGTTGTTCGTCAAGGGCCCCACACGCGGCATCGGGCAAGCCTTCGTCTACGCGGATGGGCTGTTGCCGCAATGGGCGCTGCTCGGCGAGTACGACACGGGCTCGGCCCAGGGACGCGGTGTCACGGAGTACATCTGGCTGCCGATCATGAACGGCGACCCGATTCCCATCGGGATGTACAGGAACGGCAAGCTCTATGCCGTCCACGCGGACCACCTCGGCACACCGCGCCTGATCACCGATGCCGACAACAAACCCGTGTGGCAGTGGCCGTACTCGGCTTTCGGCAACAACAAGCCAACGGGCGTGCTCGCGATCACCACCATCGATGGGCAATCCATCGTGAGGGCGACGAAGCCGCCGGTCGAGTACAACCTGCGGTTTCCGGGGCAGTACTGGGACGAGGAGTCGAACCTCGCGTACAACTTCCGGCGGTGGTATCGGCCGCTCGATGGGCGTTACACGCAGTTCGACCCGATCGGCTTGAGGGGAGGCCCCAATGGCTTCAACTACGCACGTCAGGACCCGCTGCGCCGAGTCGATCCGTCGGGCCTCTTCGACTTCGCAGGGCACGTCTGGATAACCACGCAGGCGGTTGGCTCCGACCCGGCGTTCAAGGACCTGCCGATGGCGACCGCGCTGGTCGACTTCCAGCCGGGCAGCCAGCGGCCTGAAAACGCCTACTGGCATGCGATGAGCGATGGCTCCAACGGCCAGACCGCTGGCGAAGCTCGTCAACTGCACCGAGAATACGTCGAGCAACATCTTGCACAGTGCACACTCGCGGGCCTGGCCCGCGCGCTTCACGCTGTGCAGGATGGTTTTGCGAGAGGGCATCGCGGCTTCCAGCCCTGGTCCGGCGGCAGTCCTGGCGCTTCGCATATTGCGGGGGATGTTGTTGCGTCACCGGAAACGTATGACCGCGCCGTTCAAGCCTCTCGTGAGTTGATTGACGAATACAAGGTGAAATGTCAGTGTTCTCAATAGCATGGACGCAACGCCACACCCGAGTCTTGGTTTTGGCCTTCTCCGTGCTGGCGATCTGCGCATGCCATTCCATGGACGCTGTCACAGCGGACACACCGGAAACCTGCAGAATCACCCGACCGCCCCCGACCGCCGGAGTCAGTTTTGTCCACGGCACTGCCGTCTATGTTTTCCCGAGGTCAGTTCCAGGAAGTTTCGAGGGCTGCCAGACGATGTTCAGCGCCGAGGGAGACCCCGCCTTGCAGATCGAATTTCGACGTGGCGCGGTCCATCGATACAGCCAATTCCAGAAAGGCGGCACGAGGGAGGTCGACTGCCTCTATGCAGTGCGGGGGCGCACCGGTGAGAGTTGCCCAGAGTTGGCAGCGATCCAGAGCGGATTCCGCACTCTGACTGAAGACCAGGAGAAGGCCGTTCCGACCTTTCGGGATATCAGAAAGTAGGCGACTACGCGCCATGGCCCACCTCGTCTTCGTCTTCGGCACGCTCAAGCAAGGCTTCCCCAACTTCGGCTTCAACACCGGGCGGCGCGTGGTGGGCGACTTCGTCACGCAGGAGCGCTACCCGATGTACCTCGTCGGCGAGCGGCACGTGCCGTGGATGATCGACACGCCGGGCACGGGGCACGAGGTCGTGGGCCAGGTGTTCGAAGTGGACGCGACGGCACTCGCGGCGATGGACGCGCTGGAGCGGGTGAACGAACCCGATGGCTACCGCCGCGTGCTGATCGGCATCCGCCGCCGCGACGCCGTCTCGGAGGTCCGCCAGGCCTTCGCGTACATGAAACCCGCCGAGCAGCTGGACCCGATGCAGGTTCAGGTGGGGCCGCTTGCCGAGTACACGATGGAGCACGCGGCGCTGTACCGTTACCGGCCTTGAGGCCGGGAGCCCGAACAGCTTCGCCGAGAAGCTGGAGCCCGAGGCGATGCAGCAGGCTAAGCAGGAAGACCGGAAGGTCGAGGAGTGACGGCCGCGGCGGCTGCGATCACACCGCCGCCGAGACACACTTCGCCGTCGTACAGCACGGCGGATTGGCCGGGCGTCACCGCCCATTGCGGGTCCGCGAATTCCAGGTTGAACGCGCCACCTTCAGCGGCCGACAACGTGCAGGCCGCATCCGCCTGCCGATAGCGCGTCTTCGCGCCGTACTCGCCCGGAGCTGGTGGCTCGCCCGCGATCCAGCTCGCGTCATCCGCGTGCAGCGACGGCGACAGCAGCCACGGATGGTCGTGCCCCTGCACCACCCACAGCGTGTTCTTCTCGATGTCCTTGCGCGCGACGAACCACGGGGCGTGTTCGCCGCCACCGCGCTGCGCACCCTTCTCCTTGATGCCGCCGATGCCCAGCCCCTGCCGCTGCCCCAGCGTGTAGAAGCTCAGGCCCACGTGCCTGCCGATCGTGCGGCCCTTCTCGTCCTTGATCGGCCCCGGCTCCTTCGCGATGTAGCGATTGAGGAACTCGCGGAACGGCCGCTCGCCGATGAAGCAGATGCCGGTCGAATCCTTCTTCTTCGCGTTGGGCAGCCCGATCTCGGCGGCGATGCGCCGCACTTCCGTCTTGCGGATTTCGCCGACCGGGAACAGCGTCTTGGACAGCTGCGCCTGGTTCAGCCGGTGCAGGAAGTAGCTCTGGTCCTTGGTGTCGTCCAGGCCCTTGAGCAGCTCGAACCGGCCGCTGCGCTCGCGCACCCGCGCGTAGTGGCCGGTGGCGATCTTCTCCGCGCCCAGGCGCATCGCGTGGTCGAGGAAGGCCTTGAACTTGATCTCCGCGTTGCACAGCACGTCGGGGTTGGGCGTGCGGCCGGCCTGGTATTCGCGCAGGAACTCGGCGAAGACGCGGTCCTTGTATTCGGCGGCGAAGTTGACGTGCTCGATCTCGATGCCGATCACGTCCGCCACGCTGGCGGCGTCGACGAAGTCCTCGTTGGAGGAGCAGTACTCGCTGTCGTCGTCGTCTTCCCAGTTCTTCATGAAGATGCCGACGACGTCGTAGCCCTGTTGCTTCAACAGGTGCGCGCTGACCGCGGAGTCGACGCCCCCGCTCAGACCCACAACGACGCGCGGCTTCCGACCCATGTGTGCGATTATCCCAGCGCACGCAAACCCCTGCGGAAGGTGGTGAAGATGGAGCTCAGGCAGCTGCGCTACTTCGTCCGCGTCGTGGAGCTCGGTAGCATGGGCAGCGCGGCGCACGACCTGGGGCTGGTCCAGTCCGCGCTGAGCCAGCAGATCAGCCGGCTCGAAGGCGAGCTCTCGACCCGGCTCCTGCACCGCACCAGCAAGGGCGTCACGCCCACCGAGGCGGGGCTTGCCTTCTTCCGCGAGGCGCAGCTCTCGCTGCGGCATGCGGAGCAGGCGAGCCGGGCGGCCCAGCATTCGCGGCTGGCGGGGAACGTGCGGGTGGGCCTGTCGCCGGCCATCACGTCCGTGCTGGGGCTGCCCTTCCTGCTGGCGATGCGCGAACGCTACCCCGACGTCACCGTGCGCCTGCAGGAGTCCTTCTTCAACAGCAACCAGCTCCACCTGCGACAGGTCGACATGACGGTGCTGTTCCAGCCGCAGGAGGGCCGCGGCTGGACGATCCAGCCCTTGGTGAGCGAACGGCTCTTCCTCGTGCGCCCGCGCAGCCAGGCCGGTCCCCGCCCGGCGGCGCGCGTGCGGCTCGCGCAGCTGAAGGACGTGCCGCTGGTGGTGAACATCGGCCCGAAGGGCCTGCGCTTCGTCGTCGACGCGGCATTCGCACGGGCACGCATCCAGCCGCTCATCGTCGCGGAGGTGGATTCGATCCCGTTGACCATGGACGCGGTCGCGGCAGGCATGGGCGCCGCCATCGCGTCCTGGGCCGGGCTCGGCCCCGCACGCGAGGCCGACGAACGCTTCCACTTCGCCGAGATCATGGACGCCGCCGCTCGCCGCAACGCATGGCTTTGCAGCCTGTCGGACAGCGAGCTGTCGCCGGCTGCGCTCGGCGCGCGCATGGTGTTGTTGAACGTCGCTCGCGACCTGGTCCGCTCCGGCCGCTGGAAGGGCGTGGACCTGCTGCCTGTCGATGCGGTGCCGCCGCCCCTTCACGAATCGTGATGGCCCCATTGCACCCGCGCATTTGAGGTTTGGGGACCGGTCTCCTAGAGTCGATGCAGCGGCCCGGTTCGCGGTCGCGGAGGAGGTCCCCATGCAAGCCCGCATCCCGCGCCGAACCTTCCTCGCCGCCGCGATCGGTGCGCCCTTCATGGCGCCCGGCCTGCGCGCCGCGGAGGCTGCCTGGCCGCAGCGCCCGATCCGAGTCGTCATGGGCTTTCCCGGCGGCAGCCAGACGGAGGCTTTCGCCCGCGCGTATGGCGAGTACGTGACGCAGCAGACGGGCCAGCCCTGGTACCTCGATTTCAAGCCGGGCATGAACGGTGGCGTGGGTGCCGCGGAGTTGAAACGGGCGGCCCCCGACGGCCACACGCTGCTGTTCACGATCACGACGACGCTGATCCAGAACCGGGTGCTGTATCGCTCATTGCCGTACGACCCGGACAAGGACCTGTCGGTCGTCGCCTTCATGCCCGGCGGCAACCTCACGCTGTCGGTCTCCACGACCCGCACGGGCGCGACCAACCTGCGCGAGTTCGTGGACCACGTGCGAAAGAGCCCGAAGCCGGCGGTCGGCACCTTCGGGCCCGGCACGCACCCGCACATCCTCTTCCACGAGCTGAACCGGCAGTACGGCCTGGACATGAACATCGTGCACTACAAAGGCAGCGCGCAGATGCTGATGGACCTGGGCGCCGGCATCATCGACGCCGGCATCACCAACCACCTGAGCACGATGCCTTTCGTGCAGAAGGGCGTCGCGCGCGCCATCGCGACCATCCCCGGGCGCAGCCCGGTCCTGCCGGGCGTCGCATCGCTTGCGGACCAGGGCGCGACGTCGCCCGCGGTCCGGATCGCGGGCTACCAGTGCTGCCTCGCGCCCGGCGGAACGCCGCCGGAAGTGGTGGAGCGCATCTCCACGCTGTTCCAGGAGGCCGGGCGTACCGAGAAGATGCGCACGCTGCTGGCGACGTTCGGCGCCGACCAGCCTGCGTATTCGGCGGAGGAATCGCGCAGGCGCTACGCCGCGGAGATGCCGATGTGGCTTGCCTTGATCAAGGAACTGGCGCTCACGCCTGAATAGCCCGCGGCGGTTGCGGTCGGTGTGCGATTATCGCGACGCACACCGACGCCATGCTCTATCGGCCCTCCTACCCCGCGCTGCCGCGCTCGCGGCCCTCGCCGACGGCGGCTGCGAGCGCCATCGCGCTGCACATCGCGCTGGTGTGGGCGCTGCTGCAGTACCAGCCGGTGCAGCAGGTGGTGCGCTACGTGGTCTACCACTACGTGCAGCCGATCAGCCCGAACGCATCCAACGCTGCTGCCTCTTCGAGCCGCGCCATCACCGCGCCGCCGCTCGTTCTGCGGCAGTCGGACCGGCTGCCCGTGTTCTCGAACACGCCGGAGTCGAGCGTGCCGCTGCAGACGACCACGCAACTGCCGGACACGTTGCGTTCGCGCGAGCCGGAGGCCGGGCGCAAGCAGCCCGAACCGACACCGGTCAAGGAAGAACCCGCACCGACGCCACCGCCTGTTCCGGTGCCTGTACCACCAGTCGCGCCGCCGCCCGTGCCACTGCCCCAACCTCGCGAGCCTGAGCCGACGCCTGCACCGCCGCCGCCGACGCCTGCGCCGGTTCCAACGCCTCCTCCGACGCCTGCACCTGTTCCTTCCCCTGCGCCCGCGCCGGTACCTGCGCCCGCACCGGTTCCTGCGCCCGCGCCGGCGCCAGTACCCGCTCCCGCTCCCGCTCCCGCGCCCGTGCCCGCCCCGGCTCCGGTACCCGCACCCGCACCCGCACCCGCGCCTGTTCCCGCACCTGCCCCGGTGCCAGCGCCCGCGCCTGTGCCCGCACCGCCTGCGCCCGCACCGGCACCGGCCCCAGTGCCTGCGCCCCCTGCGCCCGTCGCAGCGCCGCCCGCGCCGGTTCCCGCACCTCCGGCACCGGTGGCCGCGCCAGCGCCCGCAGTGCCCGCCCCGGCCGTGCCCGCACCCCCCGCCCGGCTGCAAGGACCGGTGGTCGACCTGCCGGTGCCCGCCAACTCACCGGCAGCCGGCACGGCGACACCTGTCATCGTCCCGGTGCCGGCAGCTCCCGGCGGCGGCTGGGGCGCACCCGCGGTCGCACCGCCCGCTCCCGCCGCCGCGCTGCCGCCGGCGCCGATCATCCTTCCGCCCCCGCCGCGCCCCACGCTCGCGCCGCACCCCGGCCCGTTCCGCAAGGACGAGCGCAGCCTCGCCGACCGCGCGAACGCGCAGTTGCGGCGCGACCGCAAGGACCCGCTCGCGCAAGGTGTCGAAGACGCGGGCCGCGACGACTGCCTGCACACGCCGAAGGACCAGCGCGTGGGCGGGCTGCTGAATGCGCCGGTGGTGATCTCGCGCGCGCTCAACGACAAGTGCGCGAAGTAGCACCATCAAACCTTCGTTGCGCGAACAAGTACGGAAGCTGTGGCCGCCGGCTTGTGGTCTGATCGGCGGCAGACAACAGGAGTACCCATGAACAGAAGACACCTCATCGCCGCTGCGGCCGTGCTGGCCGTGGCCGGCAGCGCCGCCGCCCAGGACTTCCCGCCCAAGCGCCCCGTCACCCTCATGGTCGGCTTCGCACCGGGCGGCGCGGCCGACTCGGCCGCACGCCTGATCGCGAAGAAGCTCGGCGAGAACATCGGCCAGTCGGTCGTGGTGGAGAACAAGGCCGGCGCCGGCGGCAACATCGCGCACCAGCTCACCGCGCAAGGGCCGAGCGACGGCACGCAGCTCCTCTTCGGCTCGATCGGCCCGCTGACGATCGCGCCGCACATGATGAAGGTGGGCTACGACCCGTTCAAGGACCTCGCGCCCATCTCCGGTGGCGTGCACTTCCCGAACGTGCTGGTGGTCAACGCGCAGTCCGGCATCAAGTCGCTGGCCGACTTCGTGGCCGCGGCGAAGAAGAGCCCCGGCAACGTGACGTTCGCGTCCACGGGGCCGGGCTCCGCATCGCACCTCACGGGCGAGCTCTTCGCCAAGCGAGCGGGCGTGGAGATGACGCACGTGCCGTACAAGGGCGGCTCGGCCGCCATGCCGGACCTGCTCGCGGGCCGCTTCACCGCCTACTTCGCCGCGCCGCCCACGGCGCTGCCGCACATCGAGGCGGGCAAGATCACGCCGCTGGCGACCACCGGCCTCACGCGGCCCGACTACCTGCCCAACATCCCGACGGTGGCGGAGTCCGGCTTCCCCGGCTTCGAGGCGCTCAACTGGTACGCTTTCGTGGCGTCCGCGAAGACGCCGCCCGCGATCCTCGACCGCTGGAACGCCGAGATCGTGAAGGTGCTGAAGGACCCCGAAGTCGTGGCGCAGCTGAAGAAGCACGGCCTCACGCCGCACCCCACGTCACGCCCCGAACTCACTGCTTTCATGCAGAAGGAGTCGCAGCAGTGGGGCGCGATCGTGAAGGAGCGCAAGATCACCGGGGAGTGACCTGGACCTCGCCGGCGGGCTGCGCAGACCCTTGCGCATGGGCCCGCCGCAATTCGTCCAGCGGATAGAAGGTGCCGCGCCAGGTGATGCCGCCGCTGCGCAGCGTGATGTACGTGCTGCGCAGCATGGTGTAGACCATCAGCGCGGGGTTGAGCGGTACCCACAGCAGGCACCGCGCGTGCAGGCTGGTCAGCCGCAGCGCGTGCGCATGGGCGACGAGGTCGCCCACGATCGCGCCCAGGCAGAACCACCACGTGCGGCCGCTCGTGGTAACCAGCCCCACATACGGAAAGTAGCGCACGAACAGGATCAGCGCACTGCTTGCCACCACATGGGCGAGGCTGTAGTCCATGTTGGCGAACCCGTTCTTCTCCAGCCCCTTCACCATCGCCGGCGCATCGGCATACCACTCCACCTTCACGCTGCCCGGCGAGACCAGCGCGTCCTGGCGCAGGCCGAGGCGCTTGACGAGGCGGCCCAGCATCAGGTCGTCCAGCACCTCCAGCTTCAGCGGCTCGTGGCCGCCCCACGCGCGGTAGGCGCTCGCGCGCACCATGTTGAAGGCGCCCGCGCCGAAGTACACGCGCTTCGAGCGACGCAGCAGCCAGATCGGGTGCCGCAGCAGGAGGAACATCGCCGCGCCGAGCACCATCGCGCCGGCGGCGCCGCTTTGGGCATGCATGTCGGGGAAGAGCGTCAGGTGGTCCAGCTCGTTCGCGGCGAAGTACGCGACCGTGCGGCGCAACGCGCTGCGCTCGTACACGACGTCGGCGTCGGTGAAGAGCAGGATGTCGCCACTGGCGACGGCAGCAGCGGCATGCAGCGCATGGTTCTTGCCCAGCCAGCCCGGCGGCAGCTGCGCGATGTGCAGCACGCGCAGGCGCGGGTCCTGCCCGGCCATGCGGTCGAGTATGGCGCCGGTGCCGTCCGTCGAGCGGTCGTTCACGGCCACGATTTCGAGGTTGGGGTAGTCCAGCGCGAGCAGCGAGCGCATCGCGGGCTCGATCGTCGCCTCCTCGTTCAGCGCCGCGACGATCACCGACACCTTCGGCGCGCCGGCAGGCAGCATGTCCGGCAGCTGCGACACGCGGCGCACGCGCGACAGCCCCCACACGCCCCAGGCCAGGACGAGCACCGTTGCGATGAAGATCCCCTGCGCCAGACCCGCCATGCTCATGACAACCTCCAGCCTTGTTTGGCGGGCAGGGTAAGGGTCAAGGCCGGGCTGCGCCAAGCGCGTTCGTCGGTGCGGGCGGGCGCCGGAACCCGGCCGTACGGCGCGGTTCGTTCCGCCCAACTGCAGTTCATCGCAGCCAGACGGAGTTCGTCGCAACCGGGCTGCGGCCGGCCGTGTGCACGCCTAGATTCCAACCTGCCCCAGGAGGAATCCATGAAGAACTTCGAACTGTCGCCCCTTGCCGCCTTCCCCCGCTTCAACGCGGCTGCCCGCCCCGTGCTCGGTGCCGTTGTCGCCGCGGTGTATGCGTTCGTCGTCTTCACGGCCGGCCCGGGCAACGGCTACCAGGAGCCGCGCCCCGTCAATTACGTGAAGCTGCCCACCGTGGTGGTGATCGGGTATCGCCAGGCGGCCCCGCAGGCGATCGTGGCGTCGGCCGCGGTCAACAACGTGAACCTCACTCGCTAGGCAGCCTCTCCTCCATTCAGAGGAGGCGGCGCCCCCCGCCGCCTCGCCCTGCCGGGACAATGTGGCGATGACCCTTGATGTCCCGGCGCGTTTCATCCGCACGGACGACGGCGAGTTCTACGCCGTCACCTCCGACAGCGCCGAGCAGCGCGCCGACCTGCCCCTCACCGGTTTCCTGCAGCGCATCCGCCGTGCGTTCGACATGGACGTGGTGTTCGTCTCGCAGTTCGTGGGCGGCAAGCGCGTGGTGCGGTGGGTCGACGCGGACGCGGCCGACGAGTACGCGGTGCCGCAGGGCGCAACGGACCCGCTGGAGGAGTCGTACTGCTGGCACGTCGCGCAGGGCCGATTGCCCGAAGTCATTCCCGACACCGCGCGCGAGCCGCTCGCGATGTCGATCGCCGGGACGGCCGCGTGCAAGGTCGCCGGCCACGTCGCGGTGCCGATCGTCACGCCCGACGGCGCGGTGTTCGGCACCGTGTGCTGCTTCAGCCATGAGGTGTTGCCGCAGCTGCGTGCGCTCGAGCAGGCCGAGGCGCTGCGAAGCATTGCCGCGCTGCTCGCCGACGCGATCGGTCCACCCCGGCGTCCGGCCCCGAATCGAGCGGGGCCGGCGTAACGCTCAGCGGCGCGGGTTGTTCGGGGCGATCACCCGCGAGCGAACGCGAGTTCAGGGCGGCTGCGGCGAGTCGCTGAGCGCCTTGACCGCGGCGTCCGTGTAAACCACCTCCAGCGGATACCGCACGCCGCGCAGGTAGTCCTCCATGCACCGAACCACCAGCGGGCTGCGGTGCCGCTCCGCACTCGCGCGGATCTCCTCGGGCGTCATCCACAGCGTGCGCACGATGCCGGTGTCGAGCGCGCGATGCGCGACGTGCTCGCCGACCTCGCCGCAGAACGCGAAGCGCACATAGGTGATGTCCTCGCCGGTCGAGGGCCGCTGGAAGCGCGAGAGGTAGACACCGAGGCTGTGCGTCGGTCGAAAGACGTGCGCCGTCTCCTCCAGCGCCTCGCGCGCGCAGCCTTCGGCCGGCGACTCCCCGAGCTCCAGGTGGCCGGCGGGGTTGTTCAGCCGCAGGCCCTCGGAGGTCTCTTCCTCCACCAGCAGGAAACGGCCGCCGCGCTCCATCACGGCTGCGACCGTCACGCTGGGCTTCCAACGTTGGTCCATCGGGCCATTATGCGCAGCGCCTGCGCTGCAATGGTCCAGAATGCCGCCCATGCACATCCTTGCCCTCTTCCTGCAGACCGCCACCTCGCCGGCCCTGGGCACGGCGACGCAATCGCTGCCGCCCATCCAGCCGGCGGTGACCTCCAACCCGTACGGGCTGGCCGCGCTGTGGGCGCAGGGCGACCCGGTCGCGCGCATCACGATCGTCATCCTCGTGCTGATGTCCCTCGCGAGCTGGTACGTGCTGATCACGAAGCTGATCGCGCAGGGCCGCCTGGGCGCGCAGGGCCGCGCGGCCAACGAAAAGTTCTTCAAGGCCAACACGGTGCGGCAGGGCGCCGACTTCCTGGAGAAGAACAGTGCCTATCGCTACATCGCCGAAGCGGCGCTGGAAGCCACGCGCAAGCACGAAGGCCTCATCGGCCAGGTAGACCTGAACACTTGGGTGGCGCAGAGCATCGAGCGCGCGGTCGGCACGATCCACAGCCGCACCCAGGAAGGGCTGGCGGTGCTGGCGACCGTGGGTTCGACCGCGCCGTTCGTGGGGCTGTTCGGCACGGTCTGGGGCATCTACAACGCGCTGGTGCGCATCGGCGCATCGGGGCAGGCCTCCATCGACAAGGTGGCGGGCCCCGTGGGCGAGGCGCTGATCATGACGGCGATCGGCCTTGCGGTCGCCGTGCCCGCGGTGCTCGGCTACAACTGGCTCGTGCGGCGCAACAAGGTGGCGATGGATACCGTGCGCAATTTCGGCTCCGACCTGCACACCGTGCTGCTCGCCGCCGGCGCCGCGCAGAAGCCCGCCGCATGATCCACTACCAGCAGGGCGCCGAAGGCGAGGACAAGCTCCTCGCCGAAATCAACACCACGCCGCTGGTGGACGTGATGCTGGTGCTGCTGATCATCTTCCTGATCACGATCCCGGTGTTCAACAGCTCGATCGCGGTGAGCCTGCCGCGCGAGCCCAACCAGGCGCGCGAGACGGACCCGCGCAACGCCATCGTCACGGTGGACGCGCAAGGCAGCGTGTACTGGTTCGATGCGCGGCTGCCCAACCGACAGGCGCTCGCGCAGCAACTGGCTCGCATGGCCGTCATGCAGCCGCAACCCGAGCTGCACATCCGCGCCGATGCGCGCGCCGACTACGACGCCGTGGGTCAGGTGGTGTTCGTCGCGCAGCAGATGGGCATCCAGCGCATCGGGTTCCTGACGGAGCCGCCGCGATGAGCCTTCACATCAAGGCGGGCACGGAGCAGGAGCCCGAGCCGATGGCCGACATCAACACCACGCCACTGATCGACGTGCTGCTGGTGCTGCTGGTCATGCTCATCATCACGATCCCGATCCAGCTGCATTCGGTGAACATCGAGATGCCGGGCAAGAGCGCGCCGCCGCCGCCGACGCAGCCTGTGATCGTCCAGCTCGACGTCACCGCCGACGGCCGCTGGTTGTGGAACGGCGAAGCGGTGGCCGACCGCGCCGACCTCGAAGCGCGCCTGCGCGATGCCGCGTTCCAGACGGAGCAGCCGGAGATCCACCTGCGCCCCGACAAGCGCGCGAAGTACGACGCCGTTGCGGCCGCACTGTCGAGCGCGCAGCGCATCGGGTTGACCAAGATCGGCCTCGTGGGCGAGGAGCAGTTCCAGTAACCTTGCACGCATGCACCAGACCGCGACGTGGTTGCTGATGTATGCCGTGCTCCCGCTGCTCATCGTCGCGGGTTTCGTGGACTGGCTTTGCCACCGCTCGACCGAGATCGAAACCACCAGCGGCCTGCGCGAGAACCTCGTGCACTGGCTGATGTTCGCGCAGGTCGGCTCGGGCATCGCCGCGGTGATGATCTTCGAGGTCAACACGACGATCGTGCTGTGGGTGGGCTTCGTGTTCCTGCTGCACGAGGTAACGGTTTGGCTGGAGCTGCGCTACACGGTGGACCGGCGCGAAGTGCGGCCGATCGAGCAGGTGGTGCACAGCTTCATGGAGATGCTGCCGCTGGTGGCGTTCGCGCTGCTGTTCGTGATCGCGTCGCCGAGCGAGGGCTTGCGGCTGCGCCGCGCGCCGTTGCCGGAGGGCTACGTGTTCTACGCCGGCATCGGCGTGCTGCTGTTCAACGTGCTGCCCCTGGCGGAGGAAACGATCCGCTGCCTGAATCGCCGCCGGGCCGCCCCAAGGCGATGAACGCCCCCTCGGGGGGCAGCGAACCTCGCGAAGCGGGGAGCGTGGGGGCTCTATTTATCCGCCGTACTCGTCCGCGCCCTGCACCCAGATGAAGGACTGCAGGTCGATGAAGTCCCGCGCCTTGAAGCCGGGTCGCCGGTCCAGGTCGCGCCGGATCACGGCGGCGAAAGTCAGCAGCTGCTGGTAGCCCGCCCAGGACGGCCGGGCGTCGTAGTGCAGGTCGAACGCGTAGGCGCGCGCGGCACGCTGCGTGACGCGCGGTTTGAAGAAGATGTGCTTTTCCGGCCGCGCGATGAAACCGAAGACGGTCGCCATCGGCCAGGTGAGAACCGGGCTGCGCAACTGCGGCAGGTCGCGCAGGGCCTCCAGCCAGTCGTTGAACTTGCGCTGCTGCGAACCCGGCCCGTAGAGGAAGGCATACAGCTCGGTGGCAAACAGGCGCGCGCCGGCCGGTGTTTTCACCGCGTCGCGCAGCGCCATCTTCTCGAACGAGAAGAGCAGGTTGGTGCGCGACTCCACGCGCACGGCGACGTCGGCGATGTGGCGGAACTCGCCGCGCGCCAGCAGCTTGCGGAAGGCAGCGGGGCCGAGCTCCTGGTTCCATTCCAGCGTGGCGCGCTCCTTGTACGAGCGCTCGGCCACGAGGTAGGTCTCGTCCTCGAAGCCTTCGGGGTAGTAAAGCTCGAAGCGGCGGCGGCACCGCGCGGCGCCCAGGTAGTTCACGTTGCCGGCGCGCGGGCCGGCCAAAGGGGTGGAAAGCGATGCGAGACGGGCCATGAACCCAGTGTTCCGGGTGGCCCAACCTCAGCCATGTGGGACAACACGCCACTGGCCTGTAGGAACGGCACCTACGCCGCCCGGAGGACGATCTCCCCGATCTCGGAGGGAGCGCCTACTCGCTTGGGAGGACCCCAGTAGCCTGTGCCACGGCTGACGTAGACCCACAGGTTGCCCAGCCGGTGCAGCCCGGCCGTGAAGGGCTGCTGCAGCGGCACGAGCAGGTTCCACGGCAGGAACTGGCCGCCGTGCGTGTGGCCGGACAGCTGCAGGTCGAAGCCGGCTTCGGCCGCGGCTCGGGCGCTGCGCGGCTGGTGCGCGAGCAGCACCTTGGGCACGCCGGTGGGCGCGCCTTCGAGCGCGCGGCGCGGGTCGCTGGTGTGCGACGTGTCGAAGTGGCCGGCGCCGTAGTCGGGCACGCCGGCCAGCACGAGCCGGCTGCCGCCATGTTCGATGACTTCGTGCTCGTTCATCAGCACGCGCAGGCCCAGGCGCCGCACCTCGCGCACCCACGCGTCCGCGCCCGAGTAGTACTCGTGGTTGCCGGTGACGAAGAAGGCGCCGTGCTTCGCGCGCAGTTGCGCGAGCGGCGCGACGTGCTGCCGCAGCTCGGCGACCGAGCCATCGACGAGGTCACCCGTCACTGCGATGACGTCGGGCTTGAGGGCATTGACGCGCTCGACCACCTGCTCGATGTAGCGCTGCTTGATGGTCGGCCCGACGTGCACGTCGCTGATCTGCACGATGCGGAAACCGTCGAGCGCAGGCGGCAGGCCCGCGATGGGCACTTCGACGCGCTTGACCGCGGCGGTGCGGCGCGCATTCACGAGCCCGATGAGCGTGAGCACCAGCGCAATCGGCGGGATCAGCTCGGCACTCGTGCGCCAGAACTCGGGCGTACCGATGAACAGCAAGGCGATGTCGCGGAAGAACGTCAGGACCAGCAGCGACGAGAACAGGCCCATGCACAGCAGGCCGATCCACGCGAGCTTGTCCGCGAAGGGCGGCCGGGCGAAGCGGCGCGCGATGAGGCCGAGCGGCATCGACAGGGCCGACACCACGAGCAGGAGAACGAACGCGCCCGCCGCCCACGGGCCCGGCAGTGCGGGAACGATCCGGGCGCCGACGTACAGGTGGAACGCGGCCGAAAGGGCGTAGAGGGCGAACATTGATGTTCTTCAAGGCTAAACGCTTTTGTCGCTCCAGTGTCTTAGCTGCGGATGAGCGAGTGATGACATGGGGTAAGCTGTCGCCCGGCTGACTGGCAGCTTGGCGGCCGCGAGGCCATTGCGAGGAGAAGGGTCCATGCTCATTGGGGTACCGAAAGAAACGCTGCCCGGCGAAAAGCGCGTCGCGACCGTGCCGGACGTGGTGGAGAAGCTGGTGAAGCTGGGCTTCTCGGTCGCGGTGGAAAGCGGCGCCGGCGACGCGGCGAATTTCGCCGACGACATCTATCGCGCCGCGGGCGCGCAGGTCGTGCCCATCGCGGCGGACATCTGGGGCAAGTCGGACATCGTGTTCAAGGTGCGCCCGCCCACGCCGGACGAAGTGGCGATGCTGCGCGAAGGCGGCACGCTCATCGGCTTCGTGTGGCCCGCGCAGAACCCCGAGCTGATGCAGCAGCTGGCCGCCAAGAAAGCGACGGTGCTTGCCATCGACGCGCTGCCGCGTCAGCTGTCGCGCGCGCAGAAGATGGACGCGCTCACCTCGATGGCCGGCATCAGCGGCTATCGCGCGGTGATCGAAGCGGCCAATGCCTTCGGCCGCTTCTTCAACGGCCAGGTGACGGCCGCGGGCAAGGTACCGCCCGCCAAGGTGTTCATCGCGGGTGCCGGCGTTGCGGGCCTCGCGGCCATCGGCACGGCCGCCAACCTCGGCGCCATCGTGCGCGCCAACGACACGCGCGCCGAAGTCGCCGACCAGGTGAAGTCCCTCGGCGGCGAGTTCGTCAAGGTGGACTACGAGGAAGAAGGCTCGGGCGGCGGCGGCTACGCCAAGGTGATGAGCGAAGGCTTCCAGGCCGCGCAGCGCGAGATGTACGCGCAGCAGGCCAAGGACGCCGACATCATCATCACCACCGCGCTCATCCCGGGCAAGCCCGCGCCCCGGCTGATCACCGCCGAGATGGTGAAGAGCATGAAGCCGGGCAGCGTCATCGTGGACATGGCCGCGGAGCAAGGCGGCAACTGCGAGCTGTGCGTGCCCGGCGAAGCCGTCGTGCGCCACGGCGTCACGATCATCGGCTACACCGACCTCGCGAGCCGGCTCGCGAAGCAGTCCTCCACGCTCTACTCCAACAACCTGCTGCGGTTGACGGAGGAGCTGTGCAAGACCAAGGACGGCGTCATCAACGTCAACATGGAAGACGACGCCATCCGGGGCCTGACGGTCATCAAGGAGGGCGAGGTCACGTGGCCCGCGCCGCCGCCGAAGCTGCCGGCCGTTGCACCGAAGCCCGCCGCCAAGCCCGTTGCCGCACCGGCTGCGAAGGGCCACGGGCATGGCGCGAGCGAGCCGATGTCGGGCCAGTCGCTCGCCATCGTGTTCGGCGTCGGCGCCCTGCTCTTCCTGCTGGTGGGCATGTATGCGCCGGCGAGCTTCCTGTCGCACTTCACCGTGTTCGTGCTGGCGTGCTTCGTGGGCTACATGGTGATCTGGAACGTGACGCCTTCGCTGCACACACCGCTGATGTCGGTGACGAACGCGATCTCCTCGATCATCGCCATCGGCGCGCTGGTGCAGATCGCGCCGCCGCTCACCGGCGACGCGGCCAACCGCCCCAACATGCTGATCCTCGGCCTCGCGGTGTTCGCGCTCGCGCTCACCGCCGTCAACATGTTCGGCGGCTTCGCGGTCACGCGCCGCATGCTGGCGATGTTCCACAAGTAAGAAGGAAACGGACATGACCTCGAGCCTTGCGACCGTTTCCTACATCGGCGCCACCATCCTCTTCATCCTCAGCCTCGGCGGCCTGTCCAACCCGGAGACGGCGCGGCGCGGCAACCTGTTCGGCATCATCGGCATGGCCATCGCGGTCGTCGCCACCGTGTTCGGCCCGCGCGTCACCGCCGCGGGGTACGCGTGGATCATCGGCGCGCTCGTCGTCGGCGGGGCCATCGGCCTCGTCGCCGCGAAGAAGGTGCAGATGACGCAGATGCCCGAGCTGGTCGCGCTGATGCACAGCCTCGTGGGCCTCGCGGCCTGCCTGGTCGGCTTCGCGAGCTACGTGGACACGTCGATCGAGTTCACCGGTGCCGAGAAGGCGATCCACGAGATGGAGATCTACATCGGCATCCTGATCGGCGCCGTCACCTTCTCCGGCTCGATCATCGCGTTCGGCAAGCTCTCCGGGCGCATCGGCGGCAAGCCGCTGCTGCTGCCGGCACGTCACTGGTTGAACCTCATCGGCCTGCTCGTGGTGATCTGGTTCGGCCGCGAGTTCCTGCACGCGAAGGACATCCAGTCCGGCATGACGCCGCTGATCATCATGACGGTGGTCTCGCTGCTCTTCGGCATCCACATGGTGATGGCCATCGGCGGCGCCGACATGCCGGTGGTGGTGTCGATGCTCAACTCGTATTCGGGCTGGGCCGCGGCCGCGACGGGCTTCATGCTGTCGAACGACCTGCTGATCGTGGTGGGCGCGCTCGTGGGCTCGTCGGGCGCGATCCTGTCGTACATCATGTGCCGCGCGATGAACCGCAACTTCATCAGCGTGATCGCGGGCGGCTTCGGCACCGGCGGCGGCGCACCGGCCGCGGCCGCGGGCGGCGAGCAGCCGCAAGGCGAAGTGGTGTCGGTGAGCGCGCTCGAAACCGCGGAGATGCTGCGCGAAGCCAAGAACGTGATCATCGTGCCGGGCTACGGCATGGCGGTGGCGCAGGCGCAGCACACGGTGTACGAGATCACCAAGCTGCTGCGCGAGAAGGGCGTGAACGTGCGCTTCGGCATCCACCCGGTGGCCGGCCGCATGCCGGGCCACATGAACGTGCTGCTCGCCGAGGCCAAGGTGCCGTACGACATCGTGCTGGAGATGGACGAGATCAACGAGGATTTCCCGCAGACCGACGTGGCGATGGTGATCGGCGCCAACGACATCGTGAACCCGGCGGCGCAGGAAGACCCGCAGAGCCCCATCGCCGGCATGCCGGTGCTGGAGGTGTGGAAGGCCCACACGTCCATCGTCATGAAGCGCAGCATGGCCAGCGGTTACGCGGGCATCGACAACCCCTTGTTCTACAAGGAGAACAACCGCATGCTGTTCGGCGATGCGAAGAAGATGCTCGACGAAGTATGGGCCGCGCTGAAGGCCTGACTAGAGATTCCTCTCCATGATTCCCTAGGGTAAACCGGGGGAAAACCCGAAGGGGCTGCGCGACACAATCGCGCAGCCCCTCTGTCATCTGGAGAACTACAAAATGAGCAGCGACCGCCCCTGGCTGGCCTCGTATTCCCCCGGCGTACCGGCCGACATCGACCCCTCGCAGTACAGCTCGCTGGTGCAGCTGATGGAGGAGAGCTTCAAGAAGTACGCCGCGCGGCCCGCCTATGTGTTCATGGGCAAGGAGATCAGCTACGGCGAGACCGATTCCTACTCGCGCGCCCTCGCGGCTTACCTGCAGGGCCTGGGGCTCGTGAAGGGCGATCGCGTCGCGATCATGATGCCCAACACGCCGCAGTACCCGGTGGCCGTGGCCGCCATCCTGCGCGCGGGCCTCGTGGTGGTGAACGTCAACCCGCTGTACACGCCTCGCGAGCTCGAGCACCAGCTCAAGGACTCCGGCAGCAAAGCGATCATCATCATCGAGAACTTCGCCAACACGCTGCAGCAGTGCATCGCGAACACGCCGGTCAAGCACGTCGTGCTCGCCGCGATGGGCGACATGCTCGGCGCGATCAAGGGTGGCATCGTCAACTACGTCGTGCGCAACGTGAAGAAGATGGTGCCCGCGTACAGCCTGCCGGGCGCCGTGCGCTTCAAGGACGCCATCGCGCAGGGCCAGCGCGGCACGCTCAAGGCCGTGGCCACCGGGCCCGACGACATCGCGGTGCTGCAATACACGGGCGGCACCACGGGTGTTTCCAAGGGCGCGGTGCTCCTGCATCGCAACGTCATCGCCAACGTGCTGCAGTCCGAGGCCTTCAACGAGCCGGTGATGGGCATGGTGCCGAAGAACGAGCAGCCCTGTTCCGTCTGCGCGCTGCCGCTGTACCACATCTTCGCTTTCACCGTGGGCATGATGTTGTCGATGCGCACGGGCGGCAAACTGATCCTCATCCCCAACCCGCGCGACCTGCCCGCGGTGCTCAAGGAGCTGTCGACACAGACCTTCCACAGCTTCCCGGCGGTCAACACGCTGTTCAACGGCCTGGCCAACCACCCCGACTTCAACAAGGTGAACTGGAAGAACCTGAAGGTGTCGCTGGGCGGCGGCATGGCGGTGCAGGGCGCGGTGGCCAAGCTGTGGCTGGACAAGACGGGCTGCCCCATCGTCGAGGGCTATGGCCTGTCCGAGACGTCGCCGTCGGCGAGCTGCAACCCGGTGACGAGCAAGGAGTTCACCGGCACCATCGGCGTGCCGCTGCCCTCCACGTATTTCAAGTGCCTCGACGACGACGGCAACGAGGTGCCGCTGGGCACGCCGGGCGAGATCGCGATCAAGGGCCCGCAGGTGATGGCGGGCTACTGGCAGCGCCCCGACGAAACGGCCAAGGTCATGACGCCCGACGGCTACTTCAAGACCGGCGACATCGGCGTGCAGGACGAGCGCGGCTACTTCAAGATCGTCGACCGCAAGAAGGACATGGTGCTGGTCTCCGGCTTCAACGTGTACCCGAACGAAGTGGAAGACGTGGTGGCCAAGCTCGAGGGCGTGCTGGAGTGCGCGGTGGTGGGCGTGCCCGACGACAAGACGGGCGAGGCGGTGAAGCTGGTCATCGTCAAGAAGGACCCCAACCTCACCGAGCAGCAGGTGCGCGACTACTGCCGCGCGAACCTCACCGGGTACAAGCAGCCGAAGGTCGTAGAATTCCGGACCGACCTGCCGAAGACACCCGTCGGCAAGATATTGCGGCGCGAACTGCGCGATAAGAAGTAAACCACGGGCCCGCCACAAGCGGGCCTCTTAACGTCCGTGATCCGTTTCATATTGACCCGGCTGTCGCTGGTCATCCCGACCTTCTTCGGGATGACGCTGCTGGCCTTCTTCCTCATCCGGCTCGTGCCCGGCGATCCCATCGAGACGATGGCGGGCGAGCGCGGCATCGACGCCGCGCGCCACGCGAAGCTGCTCACCGAATACGGCCTGGACCAGCCGATGCTGGTGCAGTACGGCAAGTACATCGCCCGCGTGCTGCAGGGCGACCTGGGCAAGTCGATGATCACGCAGGAGCCGGTGATCCGCGAGTTCCTTGCGCTGTTCCCGGCCACCATCGAGCTGGCGCTGTGCGCGATCTTCTTCGCGCTCGTCATCGGCATCCCGGCGGGGATCATCGCGGCCGTGCGAAGGAACTCCATCTTCGACCACGGCGTGATGGCGACCTCGCTCACCGGCTACTCGATGCCGATCTTCTGGTGGGGCCTGCTGCTGATCCTGCTGTTCTCGGTGCAGTTCGGCCTGACGCCGGTGTCGGGGCGCATCTCGGTGCAGTACTTCATCGAGCCGAAGACGGGCTTCCTGCTGGTCGACTCGCTGCTGTCCGACGACAAGGGCGCGTTCTGGTCGGCGGCCAGGCACCTGATCCTTCCTGCCATCGTGCTCGGCACCAACCCGCTCGCGGTGGTCGCGCGCATGACGCGCAGCGCGATGCTCGAAGTGCTGGGCGAGGACTACATCCGCACCGCGCGCGCCAAGGGCCTGCCGCCGGTGCGCGTGATCGGCGTGCATGCGCTGCGCAACGCGCTGATCCCGGTCGTCACCGTCATCGGCCTGCAGGTGGGCGTGCTGTTCACCGGCGCCATCCTCACCGAAACCATCTTCTCCTGGCCCGGCGTCGGCAAGTGGCTGATCGAGGCCATCGCCCGCCGCGACTACCCCGTGCTGCAGGGCGGCATGCTGCTGCTCGGCACGGTGGTGATGGTCGTCAACCTGGTCGTCGACGTGCTGTACGGCGTGATCAACCCGAGGATCCGCAAATGAGCGCCGTGATGCCCCAGCCCCTGCAGACGCAGGCCACGCCGCCCGGGCCGCTGCGCGAGTTCTGGATTTCGTTCTCGGCGAACAAGGGCGCCGTCGGCGGCCTCGTGGTGGTGGCGGTGCTGCTGCTGCTCGCGCTCTTCGCGCCGCTCGTCGCGCCGCACTCGCCGGACGCGACCAACAGCGCCGCGTTCCTGAAGCCGCCCGTGTGGCAGGCCGGCGGCTCGTCGCAATACCTGCTCGGCACCGATGCCATCGGCCGCGACATCCTCTCGCGCCTGATCCATGGCGCGCGCCTGTCACTTTCCATCGGCCTGGGCGTGGTGGCGCTGTCGGTGGTCGCGGGCATCGCGCTCGGCCTCGTCGCCGGCTTCGCGCGCGGCGTGGTGGAGATCTTCATCATGCGCGCGATGGACATCCTGCTCACGCTGCCATCGCTGCTGCTGGCGATCGTGGTGGTGGCCATCCTCGGCCCGGGCCTCGTGAACGCGATGCTCGCGGTGGCGGTGGTGCTGCTGCCGCACTACGTGCGCATCACGCGCGCCGCGGTGATCGCCGAGACCGCCAAGGACTACGTGACCGCCGCCCGCGTGAGCGGCGCCGGCACGCTGCGCCTGATGTTCAGCGAGGTGCTGCCCAACTGCGCCGCGCCGCTGATCGTGCAGGCGTCGCTGGGCATCTCCACCGCCATCCTCGACGCGGCCGCGCTGGGCTTCCTGGGTCTCGGCGCGCAGCCGCCCTCGCCGGAGTGGGGCACCATGCTGGCCGACGCGCGCGAGTTCGTGCTGCGCGCCTGGTGGGTGGTGACCTTCCCCGGCCTGATGATCCTGATCGCCGTGCTCGCGTTCAACCTGCTGGGTGACGGCCTGCGCGATGCACTCGACCCGAAGCTGAAGCGATGAGCGCCCCCCTCCTCGAAATCGAAGACCTGCACGTGGAGTTCCCCACGCAAGGCAGCGTCATGCACGCCGTAGAAGGCGTGAGCCTCACGTTGAACGAAGGCGAGATGCTCGGCATCGTCGGCGAATCCGGCTCCGGCAAGAGCGTGACGATGATGGCGCTCATGGGCCTGATCGGCTACCCCGGCCGCGTGCGCGCGAAGAAGCTGCGCTTCATGGGCCACGACCTGCTGGGCATCGGCGACAGGCAGCGCCGCGAGCTGGTGGGCAAGGACATGGCGATGATCTTCCAGGAGCCCACCACCAGCCTGAACCCGTGCTTCACGGTCGGCTGGCAGCTGGTGGAGCAGCTGCGCCAGCATTCGCCGATGGACAAGAAGGCCGCGTGGAAGCACGCGATCGAGCTGCTGGAGCAGGTGGGCATCCCGGCTGCCGCCTCGCGCATGAACGACTACCCGCACCAGATGTCGGGCGGCATGAACCAGCGGGTGATGATCGCGATGGCGATCTCGTGCAACCCGCGCTTGCTGATCGCCGACGAGCCGACGACGGCGCTCGACGTGACGATCCAGGCGCAGATCCTCGACCTGCTGCGCCGCCTGCAGCAGGAGCGCGGCATGGCGATGGTGCTCATCACGCACAACATGGGCGTGGTCAGCGAGATGGCGCAGCGCGTGGTGGTGATGTATGCGGGGCAGGTGATGGAGCAGCAGCCCGTGGCCTCGCTGTTCGACAAGCCGCAGCATCCGTACACCGAGGCCTTGCTGGCGGCGTTGCCGGAGCATGGCGAAGCGGGGCATCGGCTGGCGACGATCCCGGGCGTGGTGCCGGGTGTGTTCGACCGGCCTGCGGGGTGTTTGTTCGCGCCGCGCTGTGCGTATGCGACGCAGCATTCGGCGACGGTGCGGCCCGAGTTGAGGGAGTGGCAGGGTGGGCAGGTGCGCTGCCATTACCCGCTGGGGGACCCGAGCCGTGAAAGCCGCATCGAACGCGACGGTGGATTGCGGGTCGCGCCCGCAATGACGAACCCATGAGCAACGTCGTCGTCGAAGCAAAAGACCTGCGCAAGGTCTACCCCATCCGTCGCGGCCTCTTCAAGCCGCCGGCTCAACTGCAGGCGGTGGGCGGCGTGTCCTTCACGCTCGAACAGGGCAAGACACTCGCCGTCGTCGGCGAGTCCGGCTGCGGCAAGTCCACGCTCGCGCGCATGGTGTCACTGATCGAAAAACCCACCGAGGGTTCGCTCACGCTCGACAACACCGACGCGGTGAACTACCCGGCCAGCGAGCACCGCCGCCTGCGGCAGGCCGTGCAGCTGGTGTTCCAGAACCCGTACGGCTCGCTGAACCCGCGCAAGAAGATCTCGCAGATCCTCGAAGCCCCGCTCGCGATCAACACCGACCTGCCGGCGAAGGAGCGCGGCGAGAAGGCCCGCGCGATGCTCGCGCACGTCGGCCTGCGGCCCGAATACGCCAACCGCTACCCGCACATGTTCTCCGGCGGGCAGCGCCAGCGCATCGCGATCGCGCGCGCGCTCATGCCGAACCCGAAGCTCGTGGTGGCGGACGAGCCCGTGTCCGCACTCGACGTCTCGATCCAGGCGCAGGTGCTCAACCTGCTGGCCGACCTGCAGGCCGAGCTGAAGCTCGCCTACCTCTTCATCTCGCACGACCTCGCCGTGGTGCGCCACATCGCGCACGACGTGCTGGTGATGTACCTCGGCCACGTGATGGAACAGGGGCCGAAGCCGAAGATCTTCGCGCGGCCGCTGCACCCGTACACGCAGGCGTTGCTGGCCTCCACGCCCGGCATCGACAGCAAGGCCAGGCGCATCGTGCTCAAGGGCGAGCTGCCCTCGCCGCTGAACCCGCCGAGCGGGTGCGTGTTCTCGTCGCGCTGCCCGTACGCGGTCGACATCTGCCACAAGGACAGGCCGCTGCCGCGGATGGTGGAAGAGCGCCTCGTGGCCTGCCACTTCGCGGGCGAAGTGGGCGTGGACCCGGCCTAGGCTTTGTCGAAACTGCCGGCGGACGCGCACGCCCGCGTGACACGCGCCGCGCCGCCGCGCACCTGCTCCACCAGGTCCACCCGCGCATAGCGGAACGCGTCGAGCACAGCCACCATGTCGTCGCCCATCGCCGTGGGCACCTCGCGCAACAGCCCGAGCTGGAATGCCTTGCGGTTCCAGACCGCCTCGATGAACTGCACGAGCGCCGGCGCCGCTGCGGGCCCGTGCGTCTCGGCGCTGCGCAGCAGCCGGTCGAAGGCGGCCAGGCCGCGCTCGGTGGCGGAGTGGGAGCTCATTTCCTCGTCGAGCATGCGCGCGCGCTCGAGCAGCGTCGCCTCGTGGTCGATGCGGGCATCGTCCCCGCGGCCGCTGACCACCTGCACGGTGTTGATCTGCGCCAGCCGCTTGACGTGGCGCCGTTCGCGTTCGGCCTGGCTCATGGCGGTCCCCCGACGAAGCTGAGTCACGCCTTTGTAGCCCAGCCCGGCCGCGGCGGCAAGCGGGTCAGGTCTCGACAGTTACCGGCACCCGCTGCGCGAGCGCACACATGAGCTCGTAGCCGAGCGTGCCGCCCGCGCGAGCCACCTCGTCGATGGGCAGCACCGCGCCGTTGCCGGCACGGCCCCACATCGTCACTTCCGAGCCGAAGCCGGCGGAGGGCACGGGCGTCAGGTCGACGGCGATCATGTCCATGCTGACGCGGCCGATCAGGCGCGAGCGCACGCCGTTCACGAGCACGGGCGTGCCGGTGCTGCAGTGGCGCGGGTAGCCGTCGGCGTAGCCGCAGGCCACCACGCCGATGCGCACCGGCGCTTCGGCCGTGAAACTGGAGCCGTAGCCGACCGTGTCGCCCGGCTTCAAGTCCTGCACGCCGAGGATGCGCGTGGCGAGCGTCATGGTCGGCCGCAGGTCCCAGTGCGCGATGTCGTTCTCGGGGTAGTCCGGCGCGCTGCCGTACACCGCGATGCCGGGGCGCACCCAGTCGCCGCGAACGTCGGGGTCGGCCGAGTGGCGCAGGGCGGCGGCGCTGTTGGAGAGGGACCGTTCGCCCGGCAGGTCGCGCGTGGCCTCGCGGAAAGCCGCGACCTGGTGTGCGATGCCGCGCGGGCCGTCGGCGTCGCTGAAATGGGTCATGAGCGAGATCTCTTCGACCTGCGGCAGCGCGTTCAGGCGCGCCCACGCCGCGCGATAGCGCTCGGGCGAGTAGCCGAGCCGGTTCATGCCCGAGTTCATCTTGAGGAACACGCGGTGCGGCTGCTGCGTCTTATGGGCGGCGAGCATGTCGATCTGCTCGTCGCAATGGATCGTGTGCCAAAGGCCCAGGCGCGAGCACAGCTCGAGGTCTCTTGCCTCGAACACGCCTTCGAGCAGCAGGATGGGCCCGCGCCAGCCCAGCGCCCGCACGCGCTCGGCCTCGTCCAGGTCCAGCAAGGCGAAACCATCCGCCGCGCGCAGCGCCTCGTACACGCGCTCGATGCCGTGGCCGTAGGCGTTGGCCTTGACGACGGCCCAGACCTTGGCGTCGGGAGCGGCGGTGCGCACCCGGGCGAGGTTGTGCCGCAGGGCGTCGAGATGGATGGTGGCCAGGATGGGGCGGGGCATGGCCGGGATTCTGGCATTACCCCCCGTGATATAACCCCGTGTCGCTTGGAGACAGCATAAGGTTTACAAGTCCATCAGCCCGCCTGATGGCCACGCCCAGACGGATGAAGCGCGGTTTCTACACCATCATGTCGGCGCAGTTCTTCTCGTCGCTGGCAGACAACGCCTTGTTCGTCGCCGCGGTGGAACTGCTCAAGTCGTCCGGCGCTGCCGAATGGCAGCGCGCGGCGCTCGTGCCGATGTTCGCGCTCTTCTACGTGGTGCTCGCGCCTTTCGTGGGCGCGTTCGCGGACGCGCAGCCGAAAGGCAAGGTCATGTTCGTCAGCAACGCCATCAAGGTGGTGGGTTGTTTGATGATGCTGTTCGGCACGCACCCGCTGCTTGCGTACGCCGTCGTGGGGCTGGGCGCGGCGGCGTATTCGCCGGCCAAGTACGGCATCCTGACGGAGCTGCTGCCGCCCTCGCAGCTGGTGAAGGCAAACGGCTGGATCGAGGGCCTCACCATCGCGTCGATCATCCTGGGCATCCTGCTGGGCGGCCAGCTGGTGGGGCAGGCGGTGGCCAGCAAGCTGCTCGTGTTCGACTTCCCGCTCATCGACACCGGCATCGACACGCCGCCCGAGGCCGCCATCACGGTGCTGATCTTCGTGTACGCGATCGCGGCGTGGTTCAACACGCGCATCCCGCTGACCGGCGTGGAGATGCGGCCGATCCCGAAGAACCCGATGGAGCTGGTGCCGGATTTCTGGAGCTGCAACTCGCGCCTGTGGCAGGACAAGCTCGGCCAGATCTCGCTGGCCACCACCACGCTGTTCTGGGGCGTCAGCGGCAACCTGCGCTACATCATCCTCGCGTGGAGCGCGGCGGCGCTGGGCTACAGCACCACGCAGGCGTCCAACCTCGCGGGCGTGGTGGCGCTGGGCACGGCCGTCGGCGCGGTGGTCGCGTCGATGCGCATGAAGCTCGATCGCGCGACGTCGGTGATCCCGCTGGGCATCGCCATGGGCGTCCTCGTCATCGCGATGAACTTCATCCACAACGTGTGGGTGGCGGCGCCCTTCCTGATCCTGCTGGGCGCGCTGGGCGGCTACCTCGTGGTGCCGATGAACGCGCTGCTGCAGCACCGCGGCCACAACCTGATGGGCGCGGGCCGCTCGATTGCCGTGCAGAACTTCAACGAGCAGGCCTGCATCCTCGGCCTGGGCGCGTTCTACAGCCTGTCGTCGTCGATGGGCCTGAGCTCCTTCGGCGCGATCACCGCGTTCGGCCTCATCGTGGCGTTCGTCATGTGGGTGATCAAGCGCTGGCACGCGCGCAACTGCATCGTGCACAAGGACGAGGTCGACCACCTGCTGCGCGTGGCGCGGCAGGACAACGTCCACGGGTGATGCGGGCCGGTGATCGTCTCGCTCCGGCCGCGGCGCTGGTGCTCAACGCATTCGTGTGGGGCCTGTCCTGGTGGCCCTTTCGTGAGCTGCAGGAGCGCGGGTTCCACCCGCTGTGGTCCACGGCCTTCACTTACTTCGTGGCGGTGGCGTTCTTCACGGCCTTGCATCCGGGCGCGTGGCGGCCGTTCCTGCGCGAGCCCAAGCTGTGGCTGCTGGCGGCCGCGTCGGGGCTGACGAACGTCGGGTTCAACTGGGGTGTGACCGTTGGCGACGTGGTGCGCGTCGTGCTGCTGTTCTACCTGATGCCCGCGTGGTCGGTGCTGCTCGCATGGGCACTGCTCGGCGAGCGGCCCACGGGTGCGGGGATCGCGCGGCTGTTGCTGGCGCTGGCCGGTGTGGCCATCGTGCTCAAGCGGCCCGATGCGGCATGGCCGGTGCCGGAGAGCCTGGCCGACTGGCTGGGCGTGGCGGGCGGGTTCAGCTTCGCGCTCACGAACGTGATGCTGCGCAAGCTGCCGCACGTGCCCGCGCCGTCGCGATTGATGGCGATGTTCGGCGGCGGCGGGACGCTGGCCATCGCGGCGGCGGGCGTGGGCGCGCTGCAGCATGTGGTGGTCGCGCCGCCTGCGCCAGGCCTCGCCGAGGTCCTGTTCATCCTGCTGCTGTCCGTAGGGTTCATCTGCGCCAACCTCGGCTGGCAGTACGGCGCTTCGCGACTGCCGGCGCAGGCCACCGCGCTCATCATGCTGTCGGAAGTGCTGTTCGCGAGCGCGTCGTCGGCGTGGTTGGGTGCCGGCGAGATCACGCCGCGCATCCTGGCCGGCGCCGCATTGATCGTCGCCGCCGCGGCATGGTCGGCTTGGCCTTCGCGCCGCCGCGGAGCAGAATTGCACGCATGACGACCGTCTACGACTTCGAAGCGCAGCAGATCGACGGCAAGGCCGTGCCCCTGAAGAAGTTCAAGGGCAAGGTCATGCTGATCGTCAACACCGCCAGCGCCTGCGGCTTCACGCCGCAGTTCGCGGGCTTGCAGGAGCTGCACGAGCAGTACGGCAAGAAGGGCCTCGTCGTGCTCGGCTTCCCCTGCAACCAGTTCGGCGCGCAGGACCCTGGCAGCAACGACGAGATCGCGGGCTTCTGCCAGCTCAATTACGGGGTGAGCTTCCCGATGATGGCGAAGATCGACGTCAACGGGCCCGCGGCGCACCCGCTCTACAAGTGGCTCACCTCCGAGAAGCCGGGCCTCCTGGGCAGCACCGGCATCAAGTGGAACTTCACCAAGTTCCTCATCGGCAAGGACGGCGAGGTGATCAAGCGCTACGCGCCGCAGGACCCGCCGTCGGGGCTGGCGGGCGATATCGAGAAGGCGCTCGCGGCCTGAGGCCGAAGCCTCAGTTGACCCAGCCCTGCTGCGAAGCCCACTCGCGGTCCAGCCGGGCGAGGTCGGCCAGCGTGCGGCCGGGCTCGTCGCGGAACTGCTCGTCGAGGCGGCGCACGTAGGTGACGCGGTCCACGCGGAAGCTGCGGAAGTCGTTGCGCAGCTCGCACCAGCCGGCGAGCGTCCACACCTTGCCCCAGTAGAAGCAGCCGAGCGGCCGCACGGTGCGCTCGCTGGGCTTGTCGGTGAGGTCCTTGTAGTTGATGAAGATCTTGCGGCGCTCCTGCACCGCCTCGCGCAGGGTCTGCAAGGTGCGCTGCGCCGGCGGGGGCAGCCCGCCGCCGGGCGCGTACACGGCCAGCGCCTCGGCGGCAACGCGCGCATCGACGGGGAGCACGGACATGATCTTGCCCAGCGCGTCCTGCGCGCCGGTGGCCAGCGCCGGGTCGAGCCAGGCTTGCGCGAGGCGCACCGAGGCGACGAGCGCTTTCGCTTCCTCGTGCGTGAACATCATCGGCGGCAGGTCGAAGCCGGCGCCGAGGCGGTAGCCGACGCCCGCCTCGCCCTCGATGGGCACGCCCTGCGCCAGCAGGTCCGCCATGTCGCGGTAGATGGTGCGCTCGGAGACCTCGAGCCGCATCGAGAGGTAGGCGGCCGTGGTGAGCCGCCGGCCGCGGATCAGCTGGATGATGTGGAACAGGCGGTCGGCTCGGCGCATGGGGAGTAACTTTGTACTCCAACGCGCGAGGCCCTGCTGACACGGTGGTGTCAGGAGTGTTTCAACGCGGAGTCCAGGACTTCCACCCAGTGCCTGACGGGCGTGGCGGTGGCCGCCTGCAGGTGGGTGATGCAGCCGATGTTGGCCGAGGCGATGGCCTGCGGGTCCGCCGCGTGCAGGTTCTTCAGCTTGCGGTCTCGCAGCTCCTGCGCGATGTCGGGGTGCAGAACGGAGTAGGTCCCCGCGGAGCCGCAGCACAGGTGCGACTCGTTCAGCGCGATGCGCACCGTGAAGCCCAGCTCCGACAAGCCTTGCTCGACGCCGCCCTTGAGTTGCTGGCCGTGCTGCAACGTGCAGGGCGGGTGGTAGGCGATAACCCGATCGTCCGCCGCGACCTTGCCGCGAAGCGCGGGCACGAGCTCGGGCAGCAGCTCGCTCAGGTCGCGCGTGAGCCCGGAGATGCGCCGCGCCTTGTCCGCATACTGCGCGTCGTGCTGCAGCATGTGGCCGTACTCCTTGACGGTGACGCCGCAGCCCGAAGCGTTCATCACGATCGCCTCGACCTCGCCGCGTTCGACGTGCGGCCACCAGGCGTCGATGTTGCGCCGCATCTGCGCGCGGCCGCCTTCCTGGTCGTTCAGGTGGAACTTGACCGCGCCGCAGCAGCCCGCGTCACGTGCGATGACCGTCTCGATGCCGGCCGCATCGAGCACGCGCGCGGTGGCGCTGTTGATGTTCGGCATCATCGACGGCTGCACGCAGCCTTCGAGCAGCAGCATCCTGCGCGCGTGGGTACGGCGCGGCCACGCGCCGGCGTCCTGCTTCGGCGGGACCTTTTCCTTGAGCTTGCCGGGGAGCAGCCCGCGCACCACCTGGCCGACCTTCATCGCCGGGCCGAAGAGCGGCGATGTGAGGCCTTCCTTCAGCGTCCAGCGCAGCGCGCGCGAGCCGGTGCCGCGCGGCACCTTCTCTTCGACGATGCGCCGGCCGATGTCCACGAGGCGCCCGTACTGCACACCGCTCGGGCAGGTGCTCTCGCAGTTGCGGCAGGTGAGGCAGCGGTCCAGGTGCAACTGCGTCGCGCGCGTCGGCTCCGCGCCTTCGAGCACCTGCTTGATCAGGTAGATGCGCCCGCGCGGGCTGTCCAGCTCGTCGCCGAGCACCTGGTAGCTGGGGCAGGTGGCGGTGCAGAAGCCGCAGTGCACGCATTTGCGCAGGATGGCTTCGGCCTCGGCGCCTTCGGCCGTGCCCTGAAACTGCGGGGCGAGTTGCGTCTGCATCTAGAAGTCCGAATAGAGCCGGCCGGGGTTGAAGATGCCGGCGGGGTCGAATTGGCGCTTGAGTTCGCGGTGGATGTGGTCCAGCGCCGCGGGCAGCGGCTGGAAGCGTTGCGGCGGGATGCCGCCCAGGTCGGCGGGCATGAAGAGCGTGGCATGGCCGCCGGCGTCCTGCGCGAGTTCGCGCACAAGCGAAGCATCGCTGCGGTCCGCGCGCAGCCAGCGCTGGCCGCCGTGCCATTCGATGACGCCCGGTTCGGGGCCGCCGAGCGGTTGCGCGGTCTGCGGCACGGACAGCCGCCAAAGGTCGCGCTCGCCACGGTCGGTGAACCACGGCAGCTCCATGTCGCGGCAGCGCTGCCAGCCCTTCGCTGCGTCGGCGTTGTCCTGGCGCTGGCCGCCGAGCGCTTTGCATGCGGCATCGACGGCCGCCTGCGCGCCGCGCAGGCGCAGCATCAGCGTGCCGGCGTCGTCGGGTGTCCAGCAGCTCGCGTTGAGCGGCAAGGGCTTGCCGCCCCAGGCATTGAGGTGCTTCAGCGCCTCGGCCTGCGTCATCTGGAACTGCAGCGTCGCTTCGGCGCGCGCAACAGGCAGCACCTTCAGGCTCACTTCCGCGATCAGCCCCAGCGTGCCCATCGCACCGACCATGAGGCGCGACACGTCGTAGCCCGCGACGTTCTTCATCACCGTGCCGCCGAAGCGCAGTTGCTCACCGCGCCCGTTGACCAGGGTGATCCCCAACACGTAATCGCGCACCGATCCCACACTTGCGCGCGCGGGGCCGGACAGCCCTGCGGCCACCATGCCCCCGACCGTGGGCTCACCCGCGAAATGCGGCGGCTCGAAAGGCAGGCACTGGCCTTCGCGTGCCAGCAGCGCTTCCAGCTCGGTCAGCGGCATGCCCGCCTGCACGGTGACGACGAGCTCGCTCGGTTCGTAGGCGATCACGCGATCCAGCGCGCCGGTGCGCAGCATCTCGCCGTCGAAACGCTCGCCGTAGAAGTCCTTGCTGCCGCCGCCCCGGATGCGCACCGGCGTGCCCGAGCCCGCCGCCTCGCGGATGCGTTCGATCAGCTGGGCCAGCACGTCGTCCATGGGCAAGGATGTTAAGCGCGGCCGCGGGGATTCGCTGGGCCGGGGCGCATGAAGTCTTCTTCAGGAGTCGATGAAGAAATTGACGCGCAGCCCCGGCACCTCCACCCGCGTCGCCATGACGATGCCCGAAAGCGGCAGCTCGCGCACCTCCGCCTCGCCGCGCTGCGTGCCCGCGCTGGTGACGTACAAGGTCTGCAGGTCGTCGCCGCCGAAGCAGGGCATCGTGGGGCAGCGCACCGGCACGGGCACTTCCTGCAGCACCTCCCCGCGCGGCGACAGCTTGAGCAGCCGGCCGCCTTCGAACATCGCCACCCAGTAATTGCCTTCGGCGTCCACCGCCGCGCCATCGGGCCGGCCGCCGTACCCGGGCTGCCTCGGCTGCCAGCCCGCGGGCTTGGCGGGGAACTGCGCGAATACGCGGTGGCCGCGCATGACGTTCGCGGCCGCGTCCCAGTCCCATGCGTGGATGACATGGTTCGTCGTGTCGGACCAGTAGATCGTGCGGTTGTCCGGCGACCAGGCCAGCCCGTTGGCGATGACCGCGTTCTGCGCCTTCAGCTGGATCAGCGTCTTGCCGCGCTCCGCGTTGTCGGGGCGGCAGTCGATGCAGTACAGTTCCGCCTTGCGCGCGTCGCGCGGCTCGTACATCGTGCCGGCCCAGAAGCGGCCCAGCGCGTCCGCCTTGCCGTCGTTGAAGCGCGTGGTCTTCGTGTCGTGGCTGAAGCGCGCGATGCAAAGGAGCGCCTCGCCCCAGCCGCGCGCGCGGTAGATGCCGTCGCGCAGCGCGATCACGAGGCCGCCACCTGCCGCCGGCGCGATGCAGCCGGGCTCCAGCGGCATCTCCCAGCTCTCCAGCGTGCCCATGAACACATTGGCCCGGCGGACCTGCCGGTTGGGGATGTCGACCCAGTAGAGCATCTGCTCGTCGGGGTGCCAGAACGGCGACTCCCCCAGGCCGTCGCGCGAGCCGACGACCGGCTGCCACTGCATCATCGGGCGGCCTCCGCCGAGATGGTCATCGTGGCCATGATCGAGTCGCCCATGCCGAGCACCGCGAGGCCGAGGTCGGCCGAAGGCGCGCCCGCCGCATGCAGGTTGACGGCATTGTTGACGTGGCTCACCGGCTCGATCGCGATGTAATCGCGCGTGTCGTTGGTGAAGACCACGAGCCGCGTCATGCTGGACGTGACGCGCACGTGCATCAGCTCGTCGCGCAGGTGCACCACGCCGTCCCAGCCGTCGAAACAGTGGTCGACGTCGAGGAACGCGCAGTCGGCGTCGATGCCGCGCGAGCCCTTGCGCACGGTGGGCAGCTTGTCCTCGCCCATGTCCCAGCGGCCGGTGGCCGCGAACGAGATGCGGCTGCGAGCGCGCTTCATGAAGTACGGGTGCCAGCCCAGGCCAGCGGGCGCAGGCTCCTGCGAGTGGCTGGTGAGCGCGAGCGTGAGCTCCAGGCCGGTCTCGTTCAGGCGGATCGTCTGCGAGCAGTCGAAAGCGAAGGGCCAGTTGGCGTCGGGCTGGTGCTCGTACGACAGCAGCGCATAGGTTTCGTCGCTGTCGAGCAGCTCCCAGGGCCGTTGCCAGCCGACGCCGTGGATGGCGTGCGGCTCGTCGCCGTTGTTGCGCACCAGTGGCAGCTGCGTGCCCTGCCACTGCAGCGTGGCCTGGCCGATGCGGTTGGAAAAAGGCACCAGCGGGTAGCTGCCGGCGAGGCGCGCACTGGTGAGCTGGGCGGCCGGCGTGGACCGCAGGACGGGATGGGTGCCGAGCCACAGGCCGGCGATGCAGCCGCCCAGCGCGGGCTCGATCTCGCAGCGCAGCGCACCTGACTTCAGTTCGAGCATGGGCCAAGTCTCCTTTTGCAGCCCATTGTGCACCCCGAGCGGCCAAAAAAAAGGGCCCGCTTGCGCGGGCCCAACATCCAAAGGAGACTTGCTTTTATCGGTTGTAGGCGGTTTCGCCGTGGCTGGAGATGTCCAGGCCCTCGCGCTCTTCCTCTTCGGTCACGCGCAGGCCGATGACGAGGTCGACGACCTTGTAGGCGATGAAGGCGACCACGCCGGACCACACGATGGTGGTCAGCACGCCTTGCAGCTGGATCCAGACCTGGCCGCCGATGGAGTAGTCGGGGCTGACCTTGTTGGCCACGTAGTCGTAGATGCCGGTGCCGCCGAGCGAGGGCGAGGCGAACACGCCGGTGAGCAGCGCACCCAGGATACCGCCCACGCCGTGCACGCCGAACACGTCCAGCGAGTCGTCGGCGCCGAGCATGCGCTTGAGGCCGTTGACGCCCCACAGGCAGACGAGGCCGGCCAGCAGGCCGATGACGATGGCGCCCATCGGGCCGACGAAGCCGCAAGCCGGCGTGATGGCCACGAGGCCGGCGACGGCACCGGACGCGGCACCCAGCATCGAGGCCTTGCCCTTGGCGAGCGCTTCACCCGCGATCCACGACAGCGTGGCGGCGGCGGTGGCAACGAGCGTGTTGACGAAGGCGAGCGCGGCGACGCCCGTGGCTTCGAGGTTGGAGCCGGCGTTGAAGCCGAACCAGCCCACCCACAGCATGGACGCACCGACCATCGTCAGCGTGAGGCTGTGCGGCGCGAGCGCTTCCTTGCCGAAGCCGATGCGCTTGCCGACCAGGTAGGCACCCACGAGGCCCGCCACACCGGCGTTGATGTGCACCACCGTGCCGCCCGCGAAGTCGAGCGCGCCCTTGGCCCACAGCCAGCCGCCGTTGGCGGTGACCGTCTTGAGCGTGGCTTCGCTCGTGATGGCGTCCGGGCCGTCCCAGTACCAGACCATGTGCGCGATCGGCAGGTAGCTGAACGTGAACCAGATCACCACGAAGAGCAGCACCGCGCTGAACTTGATGCGCTCGGCGAACGCGCCGACGATCAGGCCGCAGGTGATGGCCGCGAACGTGGCCTGGAAGGCGAAGAACGAGTACTCCGGGATCACCACGCCCTTGCTGAAGGTGGCGGCGACCGCGTCGGGGTTCACGCCCTTGAGGAACAGCTTGTCGAGGCTGCCGAAGAACGGGTTGCCGGCGGTGAAGGCCACGCTGTAGCCGTAGAGCGTCCACAGCACGTAGATGAGCGCCGTGACGACGAACACCTGCATCAGCACCGACAGCATGTTCTTGCTGCGCACGAGGCCGCCGTAGAACAGGGCCAGGCCGGGGATCGTCATCAGGATGACGAGCGCCGTGGCAACGGTCATCCACGCCGTGTCGCCCTTGTTGGGCACGGGCGCGGGTGCGGCAGCGGCCGCGGGGGCCGAAGCGGCGGCAGCCGCTGCAGGCGCGGCGGCGGCGGCCGGTGCAGCCGCCGTGGCGGCCGCGGGTGCGGCGGAAGCGGGGGCGGCAGCGGCGGCAGCCTGCGGTGCGGACGCGGCGGGTGCCTGCGCCATCACGGCACCGCCTGCCAGCAGGCCCAGCCCGAGGGCCAGGGAAGCGAGAAGCTTTTTCATGGGGGTCGTCTCTCTGAGGGGTGGATTTCTCTTACAGCGCTTCCTTGCCGGTCTCGCCGGTTCGGATCCGCACGACCTGCTCGAGGTCGTACACGAAAATCTTCCCGTCGCCGATCTTGCCGGTGCGGGCCGCGCCCTCGACGGCCTCGATGACGCGCTCGACGAGGTCGTCGGCGACGGCGGCCTCGATCTTCACCTTGGGCAGGAAATCGACGACGTACTCGGCGCCGCGGTACAGCTCGGTGTGGCCCTTCTGGCGGCCGAAGCCCTTGACCTCGGTGACGGTGATGCCCTGCACGCCGATGCCGGAGAGGGCTTCGCGCACCTCATCGAGCTTGAAGGGTTTGATGATGGCGGTGACGAGTTTCATCGTGATCTCCTTGGGGGAATGCGCGGCCTCAGAACGTGTAGGTGTACTTGACGCCCACGACGGCCGCGGTGCGGCCGAGGTTCCTGCCGCTGGGGGAAACGTAGGCCTTGGTGTCGGTGCCCACCAGGCCGGCGGAGGCCGAGAAGCCGTTGCCGAAGTCCTTGTTGGCCGTGACCGAGTAGTCCGTGTAGCTGAAGTTGCTGTTGCGCTTGACGGTCTGGTGGCCGATGTGCGGCACGATGCTCCAGCCGTCGCCGAGGTCGAACGTGGCGGACAGGTCGAGGTAGCCGCTGTTCTTGCTGTTGGCGAAGCCGAACAGGTTGGAGAACGCATGCGAGTACTTCAGCGTCGCGGGGCCGTACGTGCCGGCGACGTACAGCTCCTGCGTGTCGGCATTGGGGTTGAGGCGGTTGCTGTCGTAGTTGTACGTGAGCACGCCCACGTCCCAGGCGACCGGGCCGGCTTCGAACTTGTAGCCGCCGTAGACGTCCACTTCCGCGTTGGAGCCGCCGCCGGCGTCCTTGATCCACTTGATGGAGGAGGCCCACACGCCGACGTAGAAGCCGCTCTTGTGCGCGAGGTCGGCGCCGCCTTGCAGGGCGGGCTTCAGGCGGGTCTGGGAGATGCCGCGGTAGCGGTAGTCGGAGATGACGCCCACGTTCGCGGACAACGTGAAGTCGGGCTCCGGCGCCTTGGCCTGCGCCATGGCGGCGCCGGACAGGACGAGGGCCGACACGGCCAGGGCGGTTTCTTTGAGCTTCATTTGAGTTTCTCTCCGTGCTGAAGGATTGGGGCTAGGGTCTGTAGCAGGAGCTGTGCCATACATCACCGGGGCGTCAGCGGAAGTGCACCGGAACGTTCCGGCTGCGTTGTGGAGTGGGTGCAACCTATAGGTAACACCAGCTTGGTGCGTCGTTCCGCACCAAACGCGACGCTCGCACAGCTCTGGGGAGGCGGAAGAGAGATGAGCCTTTGTTTGGTGCAAAGCCGCGCCCTGGTCGGGCTGCAGGCCGAAGCGGTGACCGTGGAGGTCCATCTGGCCAACGGGCTGCCGAGCTTCACGCTGGTGGGGCTGGCGGACACCGAGGTGAAGGAGTCGCGCGAGCGCGTTCGCTCGGCCCTGCTGACCTGCGGGCTGGAGTTCCCGCACAACAAGAAGATCACCGTCAACCTGGCGCCGGCGGACTTGCCGAAGGATTCGGGGCGGTTCGACTTGCCGATCGCGCTGGGCATCCTGGCCGCAAGCGGGCAGGTGGATGGGGCTGCGCTCGCGGGATATGAATTCGCGGGGGAGCTTTCACTGTCGGGCGGGCTGCGGCCGGTGCGCGGTGCGCTCGCGATCAGCCTGGCCTTGCAGGCCGGCGCTGTGCAGACACGGCTCGTGCTGCCGCCGGGCAGCGCGGAGGAGGCCGCGCTGGTGCCGGGCGCGCAGGTGTATCGCGCGGTGCACCTGCTGGATGTGGTGGGGCAGTTCGTGCGTGGCGATGCACCGTCGCCCGCGCAAGGCTGGACGCGCTTGCAGGCCACGCCGCCGCCCTACGAGCCGGCCTATCCGGACCTTGCCGACGTGAAGGGCCAGCTCGCCGCCAAGCGCGCACTCGAAGTGGCCGCGGCGGGCGGCCACAGCGTGCTGCTCAGCGGGCCACCCGGCGCGGGCAAGTCGATGCTGGCGCACCGCTTCGCCGGCCTGTTGCCGGCCATGACGGTGCAGGAGGCGCTGGAGAGCGCCGCGGTCGCGAGCCTGGGCGGCCAGTTCTCGCTGGCGCAGTGGTCCGTGCGGCCCACGCTCGCGCCGCACCACTCCGCGAGCGCGGTGGCGCTGGTGGGTGGCGGCTCGCCACCCAGGCCGGGTGAAATCTCGCTCGCGCACCATGGCGTGCTGTTCCTCGACGAGCTGCCTGAATTTCCCCGTGCCGCGCTGGAGGCGCTGCGGGAGCCGCTGGAGACCGGCCACATCACGATCGCGCGCGCAGCACGCCGCGCCAGCTTTCCGGCGCGCTTCCAGTTCGTCGGCGCGTGCAATGCGTGCCCCTGCGGCAACCTCGGCTCGGCCCAGGCCTGCCGCTGCACGCCGGACCAGGTGGCGCGCTACCAGGGCAAGCTGAGCGGGCCGCTGCTCGATCGCATCGACCTGCACATCGAAGTGCCGGCGCTGCCCACCGACGAATTGCTGCAGGCGCCTGCCGGCGAGCCTTCGGCCCGCGTGCGCGCGCGGTGCGTCGAGGCGAGGGAGCGTGCGATGCAGCGGCAGGGCAAGGCGAACAGCGCGCTGCAGGGCGAGGAGATCGACCAGCATGCGGGCCTTGCCGTGCCCGCGCGCAAGTTCCTCCGCGCGGCCGCCGGGCGCCTTGGCTGGAGCGCGCGCTCCACCCATCGCGTGCTGAAGGTGGCGCGCACGATCGCGGACCTCGCCGGGTCGGCGCCCGTCGACGTGGTGCACGTGGCGGAGGCGGTCCAGTACCGGCGGACCGTGGCAGCGTCCGGGCGGAGCCAGCCCCGCTCATGAATAATCGGGCCCGATGAGTGCCCGCCCGCCTGCGCAGTACGACCGAGCCCTCGTGGGCTGGCTCTCGCTGGCCCAGTTGATCACCTGGGGCAGCGTCTTCTACACCTTTGCCCTCCTGCTCGCGCCCGTGGAGCGCGAGCTGGGCATGACACGCGCGCAATCGTCGCTCGCCTTCAGCCTCGCGCTGCTGGTCGAGGGCATCATGGCCTACCCCGTGGGCCGTTGGATCGACCGCGGGCACGAACGCGCGGTGATGACGGGCGGCTCGGTGCTCGTGGCCATCGGGCTTGCGGCGCACAGCCAGGTGCGAAGCGTCGCGGGCTTCTACGCGGTCTGGATGCTGCTCGGCGCCGCGCTCGCCGCGACCTTGTACAGCCCCGTGTTCGCGGTGGCCACGCGCCGCTTCCCCAACGACTTCCGCCGCGCGATCATCACGATGACCTTCCTCGGCGGCCTCGCGAGCACGGTGTTCATCCCCACCTCCGCGTGGCTGATCGAGAGCCTCGGCTGGCGCCACGCGCTGCTCGTGCTCGCCGCCGTGCACGTGCTGCTGTGCGCACCGCTGCACTGGCTGTGCCTGCGCGATGCGCCGCCGCCGGTGGTGCATCCGAAAGAGGCGGCCTCGCCCTCAGCGCTGCTGCGCAGCCCGCCGTTCCTGCTGATCGGCGTGTTCAGCGTCGGCATGATGGGCATCACCGCGGCGCTGCCGCCGCACATGATCAGCCTGTTGCGCGAAGCCGGGCTCGCGGAGCAATGGGTGATCGCGATCCCGGCGTCCATCGGCGTGATCCAGGTGCTGGGGCGCTTGCTGCTGTTCTTCTTCGAGCACCGCTTCGACGTGCACGTGGCCAACCGCGCGATCCCGTGGCTGGTGCCGATGGGCCTGGCTGCATTGCTGCTCGGTGCCGCGCACCCGGTCGCCGGACTCGTGTTCGTGGTTCTTTACGGCCTGGGCAACGGGATGATGACGATCGTGAAGGGCACTGCGATCGCGCAGTACGTGAATCGCGACCACGTCGCTTCCCTCAATGGCGCGCTGGGCATCCCGACGGCGATCTCGCGCGCGATCGCACCGCTGCTGCTCGGTGTGCTGTGGACGCAGGAGACCGGCTACCGCTGGGGCATCGCCGTGCTGCTAGGCGTGGGAGTGCTTTCCGCGGTGGCGCTGTGGCAGGCCCAGCGGCGCGCGCTCACCTGAAGCTTCGCGCTCCGCACGCAACTCCTCGGCGGCGCGTGCGCAACCGGCGCCGAACAGCAGCACGCCGGACGAGAAGTACATCCACATCAGCAGCACGATGAGCGAGCCGGCTGCGCCATACGCGGACACGACGGCGGCCGTGGAAAGGTAGATCGTGAGCACCTGCCGGCCAATCGTGAACAGGATCGCGCCCACGAACGCACCGAGCCAGAGGTAACGGCCGCGCGGCCGCGCACCGCCGGAGAGCCGCATCAACCCGTAGAACAGCGCGGTGCAGAAGAGGAAGCCCACGGTCTCGTTCACCGCGCGCAGCGCTGTTTCGAGCAGGATGCCGCCACCGACCTTGTTCGTGACGAGGCCCAGCATCGCCGAGATCGCCAGCGACACCAGCAGCAGGAAACCGAAGGCGAGGATGTACGCGATGCCGCGCAGCTTCATCGTGGCCGTGCTGCGCCACGACTTCTTGCCGGCGGGCTCGCGGCCGTGCGACCACACGCGCTCGAAGGCGTCCTGCAGTTCCCCGAACACGCCGGTCGCACCGGAGACCAGCACGATGAAGCCAAGCACCGTGGCCCAGATGCCCTGGCCGGTCTTCTGCGAACTGGCGAGCGCCTGCTGGATCAGTTCTGCGCCGCGTTCGCCGACGACAGCCTGGATCTGCGTGACCAGGCTGTGCTGCAGCATCTCCTTGTCCACCCACCAGCCGAGCAGCGCGACGAGCAGCAGGAGCAGCGGCGTGAGGCTCAGGATGCCGTAGAACGACACGGCGGCGCTCATGCTCAGGCCGCCCGCGTCACTCCACAAGCGCACGGCGCGCAGGATGGGCTGGAGGGGTCGGAGCAGGCCTCGCATGAAACGAGGCTAGGTGCGCGGCCTTCGCGAGTGCGTAGGAACCCGGCCAAGCGTCGGGTCGGAGACGCCAGCGTCAGAGGTTCGGTGCCAGCAGCCGCTGCAAGTCCTCGACGCTTTCGCCGCGACGCTGCGCGAGGTCCTGCAACTGGTCGTCCCCGACCTTGCCCACGTTGAAGTACGTGCTCGAAGGATGGCTCAGGTAGAAGCCGCTCACGCTGGCAGCCGGCCACATCGCGAGGCTTTCGGTGAGGGACATGCCCACCTCCTCGGCCTGCAGCACGCGGAACATGTCGCGCTTCACGCTGTGGTCCGGGCATGCGGGATAGCCCGGCGCGGGGCGGATGCCGAGGTACTTCTCGCCAATGAGCTCCTCGTTCGACAGAGTCTCGTCGGCCGCATAGCCCCACAGGTCCTTGCGCACGCGCTCGTGCAGGGCCTCGGCGAACGCTTCCGCGAGCCGGTCCGCCAGCGCCTTGAGCATGATCGCGGAGTAGTCGTCGTGGTCGGCCAGGAAGTACTGCTCCTTCTTCTCCGAGCCGATGCCCGCTGTGACGGCGAACATGCCCACGTAATCCGGCTTCACGCCCTTGGGCGCGACGAAGTCCGCAAGGCTGCGGCTCGGGCGCATCACGCCTTCGACAGCAAGCTTCTCCGTCTGCTGGCGCAGGCCGTACCAGGTGAGGATGGGGCTTGCGCGCGACTCGTCGGCATACAGCTCGATGTCGTCGTCGCGCACGGTGTTGGCGGGCCACAGGCCCATCACCGCATTCGCCGTCAGCCAGCGGCCTTCGATCAGTCGCTTGAGCATGCGCTGGCCGTCCGAATACACGCGCACCGCCTCCGCGCCCACCACCTCGTCCTTGAGGATGTCGGGGAAGCGGCCGGCGAGGTCCCACGTCTGGAAGAACGGGCCCCAATCGATGTACTTCGCCAGTTCCGCGAGGTCGAAGTTCCTGAACACGCGCCGGCCGATGAACTTGGGCTTGGGCGGCGTGTAGTTCGCCCAGTCGATCGGCGTCTTGTTCGCGCGCGCCTTGGCGATCGGCCACAGCGGCACCTGCTTCTTGTTGGCGTGCTGCTCGCGCACGCGCACGTAGTCCGCCTCGACATCGGCGATGTACTTCGCGGCCTGCTCGGACAGCAGGCTCTGCGCGACGCTGACGCTGCGCGAGGCGTCCGGCACGTACACCACCGGGCCTTCGTAGTTGGGCGCGATCTTCACGGCGGTGTGCACGCGCGACGTGGTGGCGCCGCCGATCAGCAGCGGGATCTTCTTCAGGCGGAAGTGCTCGTCCTTCTGCATCTCGCGCGCGACGTACTGCATCTCTTCCAGCGACGGCGTGATCAGGCCCGACAGGCCGACGATGTCCGCGCCTTCGACCTTGGCCTTCGCCAGGATCTCGTGGCACGGGACCATCACGCCCATGTTCACCACTTCGAAGTTGTTGCACTGGAGCACGACCGTGACGATGTTCTTGCCGATGTCGTGCACGTCGCCCTTGACCGTGGCGATGATGATCTTGCCCTTGGCCCGCACGTCCTCGCCCGCAGCCTCCTGCTGCTTCTTCTCTTCCTCGATGTAGGGGATGAGGTGCGCCACGGCCTGCTTCATCACGCGCGCGGACTTCACCACCTGCGGCAGGAACATCTTGCCGGCGCCGAAGAGGTCGCCCACGATGTTCATGCCGTCCATGAGCGGGCCTTCGATCACGTGCAGCGGCCGGCCGCCACCCTTGAGCACGATCTGGTACGCCTCTTCGGTGTCCTCGACGATGTGGTCGGTGATGCCGTGCACGAGCGCATGCGACAGGCGCTGGTTGACCGGCAGCGCGCGCCACTCGTTCTTCTTGCTGTCGTCGCGCGCCGCGCCCTTGGCGCTTTCGGCGATCTCGACGAGCCGTTCGCCGGCATCCGGACGGCGGTTGAGCACGACGTCTTCGACGCGGTCGCGCAGCTGCGGCTCCAGCTCGTCGTACACGCCCACCATGCCCGCGTTGACGATGCCCATGTCCATGCCCGCCTGGATGGCGTGGTACAGGAAGACGGTGTGGATCGCCTCGCGCACGGGGTCGTTGCCGCGGAACGAGAAGCTCACGTTCGACACGCCGCCCGACACCTTGGCGCCCGGCAGGTTCTGCTTGATCCACTTCGTCGCTTCGATGAAGTCGACCGCGTAGTTGTTGTGCTCCTCGATGCCGGTGGCGATGGCGAAGATGTTCGGGTCGAAGATGATGTCTTCCGGCGGGAAGTCCACCTCGTCCACCAGCATGCGGTAGGCGCGCTCGCAGATCTCGATCTTGCGCTGGTAGGTGTCGGCCTGGCCCTTTTCGTCGAAGGCCATCACGACGGCGGCGGCGCCGTAGCGCTTGATCAGCTTGGCCTGCCGCTTGAATTCGTCCACGCCCTCCTTCATGGAGATGGAGTTGACGATGCCCTTGCCCTGGATGCAGCGCAGGCCGGCCTCGATCACGTCCCACTTGGAGGAGTCGATCATGATCGGCACGCGGGCGATGTCCGGCTCGCTGGCGATCAGGTTGAGGAAGCGCACCATGGCGGCCTTGCTGTCCAGCATGGCCTCGTCCATGTTGATGTCGATGACCTGCGCGCCGTTCTCGACCTGCTGGCGTGCAACGGCCAGGGCCTGCTCGAACTGGCCCGCGAGGATCATGCGGGCGAAGACCTTGGAGCCCGTGACGTTGGTGCGTTCGCCCACGTTCACGAAGAGCGAACCCTTGCCGATCTCCACCGGCTGCAGGCCGGAGAGCTTCATCGGGGGGACGGGGATGTGGGACATGGGCTCACCTTGGAAAGGGTGAGCGCGGTTGGGAATCTCAAGCCTGACGGGCCATCCCGCTGCAGCGCTCCTTGAGGAACACCGATTTTAAACCGGCAGGTCGGCCTTCTTCAGCGTACGGAGAACGAAGCTGGAGCGGCTGTGCCGGATGCCCTTGATCTTGTACAGCCGCTCGCGCAGCAGCCGCTCGTAGTCGCGCGTGTCCTTCACCGCCACGCGCAGCAGGTAGTCGTAGTCGCCCGACACAAGGTGAGCCTCGATCACCTCGGGGATGGACGCCAGCACCTCGCCGAACTTCTCCAGCGTGTTGTCGGAATGGCTGTCCAGCGTCACCTGGACCAGCACCGTGTCATTGAGCCCGAGCGCGTGCGGGTTGAGCCGCACCGTGTAGCCCTCGATCACCCCGGACGCCTCCATCTTGCGGATGCGCTCCCAGCAGGGCGAGCTCGACAGGCCGACCGCCTGGCCGACCTCCTGCAGGCTGGCCCGGGCGTCGGCCTGCAGCACTCGCAGGATTTTCCGGTCGATCGCGTCCACGCAACATCTCTTTCGAAGGGGGAGCCATGTTACAGAAAAATCTTTGGCAAAGTGCAGAAAGAGGCGCAAACTCGGCAAGACTTCCTGCCGGCCTGGCCGCAAACTTTCGGCATGCCGGGGGGTTACCGCCTGCCGGCGCGGCTGCCGCAGGTGGTGGTGTCGATCACGGCCCCGGGGCTCCTCACAAGGGAGCCCCGGGGGAGCGAAAGGAGACCGACATGTGCGCACCGTGCAACCAGGCTTGCCGGCAAGGCCGGACCTGCCCCCGACGGGCAGCGGAGCCGTCCCCCCTTCTGGACTTCAGGCCCCTGGCGAGCTGGCTTCGCCGGCACCTTCCACCACTGCGTCCACAAACACCGGGCCCGTGAGGCATGCGCCGGGGCCGATGCCGCGCTCGGCAAACCAGCCGCGCGGCACCTCCAGCACGTAGCGCACCGGCACCTCGCTCTCGGTCGTCTCGCGGGTATGCGCCTCCATGTCCTCGATCTGCAGGATCGTGCCGTCGCCGTCGATGAAGGCAATGGACAGCGGCAGCGGCGTGTCCTTCATCCAGAAGCTCTGCGGCTGCGGCTCGCCGCACACGAACAGCATGCCCTCGTCGTCCGCCAGCTCGCGCACGTGCATGAGGCCGACCGCGCGCTCCTTCGCGCCACGCGCGACATAGGCGTTGAGGCGATGCTCGCCGAGCGTGAGGACGGCGCGGGGAAGGTTCTTCATGGGCAGCATCGTGCCGCCCGCCGCAGCGCCGCCGTGTCAGGCTAGGCCGCTTCCTTGTAGAAGAACTCGCGCTGCACGCCGCGCGTAGGCAGCGGTTCGATCGCCGTGCGGATGGCAGCGATGTGCTCCGGCGTCGTGCCGCAGCAGCCGCCGACGATGTTCACGAGGCCTTCGGCCGCGAACTCGCGCAACAGCGCCGACGTGACTTCCGGCGTCTCGTCGAACCCGGTCTCGCTCATGGGGTTGGGCAGGCCCGCGTTCGGGTAGCAGCTGATGAACGTGTCGGGCGCGACGCGGTTCAGCTCCTGGATGTAGGGGCGCATCAGCGCGGCACCGAGCGCGCAATTGAGGCCCACCGCCAGCGGCCGCGCGTGGCGCACGCTGTACCAGAAGGCCGTGACGGTCTGGCCGCTGAGGATGCGGCCCGAAGCGTCCGTGACCGTGCCGCTGATGACGATCGGCAGGCGCTCGCCGGTCTTGTCGAAGTACTCGTCGATGGCGAACAGCGCCGCCTTGGCATTGAGCGTGTCGAAGATGGTCTCGACCAGCAGCAGGTCCGACCCGCCCTCGACCAGGCCCTCGACCTGCTCGTAGTAAGCGGCGCGCAGCGCTTCGAAGTCGACGTTGCGCGCGCCGGGGTCGTTGACGTCCGGGCTGATGCTGGCGGTGCGCGGCGTGGGGCCGAGCGCCCCGGCGACGAAGCGCGGCTTGTCGGGGGAGGAGTACTTGTCGGCGGCTTCGCGCGCAAGGCGGGCCGAGGCGACGTTCATCTCGCGCGAGTACTCGGCAAGGTCGTAGTCCGACTGCGCCAGCGCGTTCGCGCCGAAGGTGTTGGTCTCGATGATGTCGGCACCGGCGGCGAGGTAGCCCTCGTGGATGTCGCGGATGACGTCGGGGCGCGTGAGCGACAGCAGGTCGCCGTTGTTCTTCAGGTCCTTGCCGTGGTCCTTGAAGCGCTCGCCGCGGTAGTTCTCCTCGGTGAGCTTGAAGCGCTGGATCATCGTGCCCATGGCGCCGTCGAGGACGAGGATGCGCTTTTCGAGCAGGCTCGGCAGGGCCTGGCCACGGGTGTACGAGATCGGCTTCATGGTCATCGCATTGTAGGTAGGAAGCGTTGATGGCTCTCAGGGACCGACAATAAGCCCACTTTGCTGCCCCCCCAATCCATCCTGTCCGAGGTCTTCGGCTACGCGGCCTTCCGCGGCCCGCAGGCCGACATCATCGACCACGTCATCGGCGGGGGCGACGCGCTGGTGCTCATGCCCACGGGCGGCGGCAAGTCGCTGTGTTACCAGATCCCGGCCATTGCGCGCCAACGCGCGGGCAAGGGCATCACCGTCGTCGTGTCGCCGCTGATTGCGCTGATGCACGACCAGGTGGGTGCGCTGCACGAAGCCGGTGTGGAAGCCGCGTTCCTCAACTCCACGCTCAGCGGCGAGGAAGCGAACGCGGTGGAGAAGAAGCTGCTGCGCGGCGAGATCACGCTGCTGTATGCAGCGCCGGAGCGCATCACCACGCCGCGCTTCCTGGCGCAGCTGGACTCGCTGCACGAGCGCGGGCAGCTGGCCTTGTTCGCCATCGACGAGGCGCATTGCGTGAGCCAATGGGGCCACGACTTCCGCCCGGAATACCGCGCGCTTGCGGTGCTGCACGAGCGCTTCGCCGGCGTGCCGCGCATCGCGCTCACCGCCACGGCCGATGCGCTGACGCGCGAGGACATCGTGCAGCACCTGCAGCTGCAGGAAGCGCGGCAATTCATCAGCAGTTTCGACCGGCCGAACATCCGCTACGCCATCGCCGAGAAGAAGGACGCCACTTCGCAGCTGCTGCGCTTCATCTCCAACGAGCACGATGGCGAAGCGGGCATCGTGTATTGCCAGTCGCGCAAGCGCGTCGAAGAGATCGCGCAGACGCTGTGCCAGGAAGGCGTCGATGCCCTGCCCTACCACGCGGGGCTGGAGCCGGACGTGCGCCAGCGCCACCAGGACCGGTTCCTGCGCGACGAGGGCGTGGTGATGGTGGCCACCATCGCCTTCGGCATGGGCATCGACAAGCCCGACGTGCGCTTCGTCGCGCACCTGGATCTGCCCAAGAACATCGAGGGCTATTACCAGGAGACAGGCCGTGCGGGCCGCGACGGGTTGCCCGCGGATGCGTGGATGGCGTACGGCCTGCAGGACGTCGTGAACCAGCGCCGCATGATCGACGAAGGCGAGGCGCCGGAGGAGTTCAAGCAGGTGCTGCGGGGCAAACTCGATGCGTTGCTCGCGCTCGCCGAAGCCACGGACTGCCGGCGTGTTCGCCTGCTCGACTACTTCGGCGAGCAATCGCAGCCCTGCGGCAACTGCGACAACTGCCTGAACCCGCCGCAGGTGTGGGACGGCACGGACGCCGCGCGCAAGCTGCTGTCCACCATCTACCGCGTGCAGCAGCAAAGCGGCATCAGCTTCGGCGCGGGCCACATCATGGACATCCTGCGCGGCAAGGCCACCGAGAAGGTGAAGCAGTTCGGGCACGAGCGCATCAGCACCTTCGGCCTGGGCGCGGAGTTCAGTGAGCAGCAGTTGCGCGGCGTGCTGCGGCAGCTGATCGGGATCGGTGCGCTCGCGGTGGATGCCTCGGCGTTCAACACGTTGCAGCTCACCGAAGGCTCGCGCGCGGTGCTCAAGGGCGAGCGCACCATCGAGCTGCGCGAGTCCGTCGCCGCTTCGACGGGTGGCAAGAAGGGCCGCGCGGCGAAGGGCACGCCGACGGTCGCCGCCGGCCTCACGCAGGCGGGCCAGCAGCGCTTCGACGCGCTCAAGCTGTGGCGCGCCGAAGTGGCGCGCGCGCACAACCTGCCCGCGTATGTGATCTTCCACGACGCCACGCTGGCCGCGATCGCGGCGCTCGCGCCGCAGTCCCTGCGCGACCTGCAGGGCATCAGCGGCATCGGCGCGAAGAAGCTCGAGGCCTACGGCGAGGAAGTGCTGCGCGTGGTGAGCGACGCGTAGTCCAGCGGCAGCGCGGTGGTGGTCTTGAGCACCTCCATCGCGAAGCTGGAGCTCACGTCCTGCAGCTCCACCGCCTTGATCAGGCGCTTGTAGACGCGGTCGTAGCCCGCGATGTCGGGCACCACCACTTTCAGCAGGTAGTCGACGTCGCCGCTCATGCGGTAGATCTCCACGATCTCCGGGATGTCCCGCGTGCCTTGCACGAAGCGCCTCATCCACGCGTCGCTGTGCTGGTTGGTGCGGATGGAGACGAACACCGTCACGCCCACGTTCAGCGCGGCCGGGTCGCACAGCGTCACCGTCTTGCGGATCACGCCGTCCTCCTGCATGCGCTGCACGCGGCGCCAGCACGGCGTGGACGACAGGCTCACGGCCTCGGCCAGCTCCGAGAGCGGGGTGGTGCCGTCCTCCTGCAGGATGGCAAGGATTTGCAGGTCCTTCTTATCCATGGAGAAGGATTTTCTACAAGATCCCGGTTTTCGGCCAGCACTTTGCAAAGACTTTCCACGCGCCCTTGCCTAGACTTGCCGGCATGAAAGCGTTCACCGACCACCCGGCCAGCGTTGGCGAGAGTTACTGGGAGCACATGCGCTTCGCGCTCGGCTTCTCAGGCACGCTCTTCGTCGCCGCCGGCGCGGCGTTGCTGCATGCGGTGTTCCCGTTCGTGTGCGAGAAGACCGGCAGCACGCTGATCAAGCGGCTGCACGCGAGGATCGTGAATCGTTAATTCGCGGCGCCGGGCCGCCCCAAGCCGCGAAAGCCCCCTCGGGGGGCAGCGATCCTCGCGAAGCGGGGAGCGTGGGGGCTCTATGACGTGAAGCCGATGCTGCGCGATTCGCGCACTTCGGGCTTGATGCGGTGCTCGGCCTCGAGCTGCTCGAGGAATTCCTCGGGCGCGAAAGCCGTCGCCAGGATGTCCACCTGGCGCTTCACGGCCGCGAAGTCACCCGGGCAAAGCTGCTCCAGCTTCGCGAGCCGCGCGCGCACTTCCGGCGACAGCGTCTCCGCATTGCCGCCCAGCACTTCGGTGATGAACATGCCCTCCCGCTGCGCCTGCGTGAGCGGCTTGAACTTGATCTTGAAGGTGAAGCGCCGCAGCGCCGCCTGGTCGATGCGGTCCATCAGGTTGGTCGTGCACACGAAGATGCCGGCAAAGCGCTCCATGCCCTGCAGCATCTCGTTGACCTCGGTCACCTCGTAGGTGCGCTGCGCGCCGCGGCGGTCCTGCAGGAAGCTGTCCGCCTCGTCCAGCAGCAGGATCGCCTTCTCGGCCTCCGCCTCGCGGAACATGGCGGCCATGTTCTGCTCGGTCTCGCCGACGAACTTGCTCATGAGGTCGCTCGCCTGCTTCACCAGCAGCGGCTTGTCGAGGCTGCGCGCGATGTGCTCGGCCAGCGCCGTCTTGCCGGTGCCCGGCGCGCCGTAGAAGCACAGCGTGCCGTGCCCGCGCGCCTTGAGCGCCTCGACGATGCGCGGCACCTCGAAGCGCGACTCGACGTTGAGCATCTCGAGGTCATACGTTGTGACGCTGCGCCGCGCACCGCTTTCGTACGCGCGTGTGCCCAGCGCCTGGTCGGCGTTGCGCAGCTGGCGCTCGATCAGCGACTCCATCGCCGCGCCCTCGGCCTGCGCGAGCCCCGCGAAGCGCACCGCCGTGCGGATCTGCGCCGGCGTGAGCCCCTTGCGCTCGGTGAGCTTGGCGACGAAGCCGTCCGACACCTGCACGCCTTCGAGCGTCTTGCGCACCAGCTGCTCGCGCGCGCCCGGCGGCGGCGACTTCAGCTCGAGGTGGTAGGCGAAGCGCCGGCGGAACGCGGGGTCGATCTGCTCGATTCGGTTGGTCACCCACACGGTGGGCACGGGGTTGGACTCGAGGATCTGGTTCACCCACGCCTTGCCGCTCACGCTGCCCGAAGGCGGTGCCACGATCTGCTCGGCGCGCGCCATCATCTGCGCGGCCTCGCTGGAGATCGGCGGGAACACGTCTTCCACCTCGTCGAACAGCAGCGCCGCCTGCGCGCTCCCTTTGAGGAACACCTGCGCGATCTGCAGCGAACGGTAGCGGTCGCGCCCCGACAGCGAATTGCCGTCGCGGTCCGCGTACTCCACCTCGAACAGCTCCAGGCCGGCGGCTTGTGCCACCACCTTCGCCAACTCCGTCTTGCCGGTGCCGGGCGGGCCGTACATCAGGATGTTCACGCCGCTTTCCTTGCGCGCCACCGCATTGCGCAGCAGCGTGCACAGCACCTGCGCGTCCTCGGCAACGAAGGTGAAGTCGGCCAGCTCCAGCGAGCTCTTGGCCGACGGCCGCGTGAACACCGCCATCAGCTCGCTCTGGTCGCGGTATTCGCGCATCAGCACGGGCGGCAGCTTCTCGCTCACCTTCATCAGGTCCGCGAGGTCGGTGATGTTGTGCTCGGAGATCAGGTTCTCGACGAGCCCGATGCGCTCCAGCCGCGAGCCGGCGCGCAGCGCCTCGCCCACTTCGGTGGCGTTGACGCCCGCCACCTCCGCGATCGCGGCATAGGCCTCGGGCGCGTTATTCACCTTGAACTCCACCAGCAGGCTGCGCAGGTCGCGCTGGTAGCGCGCGAGCGTGCCGTACAGCAGCAGTGCGCGCTCGGCCTTGTTCAGCTGCAGCAGCGACGCGAGCGCGTCGATGTTCTTCTCCACCAGCGTGGAATGCTTCTTGAGCGCGTGGGTCAGCCATTCGCCGGTGACGGCCAGCACCTGCAGCAGGTCCTTGGGCTGGTCCTTGGCGTATTCGTCCAGGTAGAAGAACAGCGTGCCCTCTTCGTACGGGCCGCGCCAGACGCCATGCCGGTCGAGGAACTCGCGCAGGGGCAGTTCCTCGTGGCCGCGCCAGAACTCGTTGTCCTTGCAGCGGCGGCCGAGGAACTCGCGCAGGCGCGCCAGCGCGGGCTGGGGCCAGACCAGGTGGCGGCCGGCGAGCGACAGCAGGCCGTTCAGGTCGCGGCGGACATTGAACTTGGCGCCCTGCTTGGCCGCGAGTGTGAGCACGAAGTGCGAGCACATCAGGTCCAGCACGGGCGCGTCTTTCAGCCCTGGAGAGGGCAGAACCTGCACGTCCGGCGAACGCTTGGCCAAGGGGCCTCCTTCCATGGGGCTGGTGCGTGATGACGATAACGCGAGTTGATGCTACATGGAAGACCGTGATGGCGGGGAAACCGGGCCCCCGGTCGTGGACAATCCGCCGATGATCGGATTCGAGGACATCCAGGCCGCCGCCGGCCGCCTGAAAGGGCAGGTGCTGGACACGCCGTGCGTGGAATCCCGCACGCTCTCCGAGATCGCCGGCTGCCAGGTCTTCCTGAAGTTCGAGAACCTGCAGTTCACCGCGTCGTTCAAGGAACGCGGCGCCTGCAACAAGCTGGCGCAGCTGACGCCGGCCGAGTCGTCCGGCGGGGTCATTGCCATGAGCGCCGGCAACCACGCCCAGGGCGTGGCCTATCACGCGCACCGGCTCGGCCTGCGCGCGGTGATCGTCATGCCGCGGTTCACACCGGGCGTCAAAGTGGGGCGTACGCGCGGCTTCGGCGCGGAAGTGGTGCTGTTCGGTGACACGCTCGACGAAGCCCGCGCCCATGCGCTGGAGCTGGCGGCGCGCGAGGGGCTGACGTTCGTCCACCCTTACGACGACGAGGCCATCGTCGCCGGCCAGGGCACCGTCGGGCTCGAGATGCTGGCAGCGGTGCCGGACCTCGACACGCTGGTCGTCGCGGTCGGCGGCGGCGGGCTGGTCGCCGGCATCGCCACCGCGGCCAAGGCGCTCAAGCCGGGCATCGAGGTGGTGGGCGTGCAGACGCTGCGCTTCCCCAATATGTACAACGCGGTCAAGCACACGGACCTGCCGCAGGGCATGTCGACCATCGCCGAGGGCATTGCCGTGGGCACGCCCGGCCGGGTGCCACAGGCGCTGATCGAAAAGTACGTCGACGACATCGTGCTGGTGGACGAGGGCGACATCGAGCAGGCGATCGTGCTGCTGCTGGAGATCGAGAAAACGCTGGTCGAAGGCGCGGGCGCGGCCGGGCTGGCGGCGCTGGTGAAGTACGCCGACCGCTTCAAGGGCCGCAAGGTCGGGCTCGTGCTCGGCGGGGGCAACATCGACCCGATGCTGCTGGCCGCGATCATCCAGCGCGGCATGGTGCGGGCTGGCCGGCTCGCGCGGCTGCACGTCAACGCGCGCGACGTGCCGGGATCTTTGGCCCAGATTACCAAGATCGTCAGCGAAGCGGGCGCCAACATCGACGAGGTGCATCACCAGCGCGCGTTCACCATGCTGGCGGCACAGAACGTGGAGATCGAACTCGTGGTGCAGACGCGCGGCCGCGAACATATCCAGGCATTGCTGTCCGCGCTGCATGCGGGCGGCTTCCAGGCGGAGGAGCAGCGATGACGAACGAGCAACTGCAAGGTGCCTTGGCCGAGTACTTCGCGCCTTGGGTGCAGGACCTCGGACTGAAGGTCGAGTCGTTCACGCAGGGCACGGCAACGCTGCGGCTGCCGCAGAACGCCCGGCTCTCGCGCGTCGGCGGCATGCTGTGCGGCCAGGCCATGATGGCCGCAGCCGACACGGCCATGGTGCTGGCACTGATCAGCCACTTCGGCGAGTTCAAGCCCTGCACGACGGTGCAGCTGAACACCAGCTTCCTCAAGCCGCTGTCCAACCAGGACGCGCTCGTCGAGGCCCGCGTGCTTCGCGCGGGCAAGAGCCTGGCCTTCGGCGAGATCGACATCCGCGGCGCCGACGACGGCAAGAGCGTCTGCCGCGCGAGCACCACCTACGCCCTCTTGTAGAATCGCGGGCTGACCCCCAGCCTGCCTACAGAGGAAGAGATGTCCGAGCCCCAACACGACACGCACAGCGACGACCCGATCGAGCAGATCATCCACAAGATCCCGATCGTGCTGCCCGTGGCCGGCGGCGTGCTGATGTTCCTTCTGGCGTTCATCGCCGTGTACATGGCCTGAGGCGCACCCCGCCCGATCAAGCCGCCCTTGAGGCGGCTTTTGTTTGCCCGACTGGCCGCTCGGAAGTATTTACTTGACAAACCCGACAAAGGTTCTATAGTGAGTCCATGGCCTCCGCAATCCTCAATCAGCCGCACTTCCAAGACGAGGGAAAAGCCCGCGAATACCTTGAAGCGCTGCGTTGGCCGCAAGGCACCGTCTGCCCGCATTGCGGCGTGATCGGCACCGCCTACAAGCTGGAAGGCACCAAGCACCGTCCGGGCCTCTACAAGTGCAAGGACTGCCGTGAGCAGTTCACCGTGACCGTGGGCACTGTGTTCGAGCGCTCCAAGATCGCGTTGAACGTCTGGCTGCAGGCTGTCCACCTGATGTGCGCCAGCAAGAAGGGCATCAGTGCCAAGCAACTCGAACGCATGCTGGGCGTCACGTACAAGACGGCCTGGTTCATGTCGCATCGCATCCGCGAAGCCATGACGGCCGATCCGAAGAACCTGCTTGGCGGCCCCGGTTCTTCCGGCATCGTGGAAGCCGACGAGACCTATTGGGGTTCCGCCACCGCCGAAGACGGCACCAAGTACCCGGCGAAGACCGGCGGCGGCTACTCCCCCAAGATGAAAATCTTTTCGCTGGTCGAGCGACAAGGCGTCAAGCGCACGATCCACGTTCCCAACGTCACGGCCGCCACGCTTGGTCCCATCCTGAAGTCACAAGTCGCGCAATCCGCCCGCCTGATGACCGACGAAGCCTCCTATTACAAGTCCATTGGCAAGCACTTCGCGTCCCACGAGTCCGTGAATCACTCGAAGTACGAGTACACGCGCGGCGACGTCACCAGCAACACCGCGGAATCCTCTTTCGCCATCCTCAAGCGCGGCTTGGTCGGCACGTTCCACAGCGTCAGCGAACAGCATCTGCAGCGCTACGCGCACGAATTCGACTTCAAGTGGAACACGCGCACTAGCCTCGGCTACAACGACGCGATGCGCACCGACGAAGCCCTCAAGGGCATCACCGGCAAGCGCCTGACCTATCGGCGGATTAGTTGGAGCGCCGCGCAAACCCACTTTTGAACGCATCATGGTGATGCTGCTGCGCAGCAGGTAGGTAATACGTGCGCACCTCAAAAGAACCGAGAATTTCTCGGCCAAGCGAATGAAATCCAGATAAAATCACTACTGAGCGGCTGGCAATCGGTTAGGCCACCTCCGCCTTGGCTACGAGCACCGGGAAGCCCCGGATGCCGTAGTCCTTGGCGTAGATCACAGTACCGTTCTTGAGGGTGATGGATGCACGGAAGATGACTTCATAACCCTCTGGGATCGGAAAACCGAAATCCAGTTGCTTCATAGGGCACTTACCTCCTTCCCGCCGGGATCGCCGGGCTTAAAGGGTTGGTGGGGTGCCAGCCGCTCCAGTAGCGGTTCGCCTCGGGCCTCTGTAACGCTCCTTCGACCAAGAGCTTGCGTTACAGGGGCCTTTCCTTTTCCGCCCCGGTTACGGCGAACTCATCGCCGGGGCCGTCGTTCCGCCGCATGGGGGCCTCCTTTCTGCGGTTGAGCGCGAGTTTAAACGGCTTGTGAGTTCTGCGCAAGCCGGGAGGCTGGATAAGTCTCGACTTGAGTCTCGGATGGGCTTAAACTACGAGACTGCTAAGGAGAATCTTATGGAAGCCAAGACCACGCCAGATGAGCAGAAGCGCGCCGCCGCTCATAGGAGCCCTTCGTATCCAGCAATAACGCTGCAAAAGGCAGTCGAGCGAGCGCGCACCTTCTATCAACACGAGAAGCGGAGCGCGGCCAACATCAACGTGGCACTTGATCACTGGAATTACTCCCCGGGGAGCGGACCAGGCCGAACTACTCTCGCTGCGCTACTGGCGTTCGGTCTTATGGTCGATGAGGGGTCTAGCGACAAGCGTCAAGTGCGCCTGACAGACCTAGCGTTTAGGATCATTCTGGATGATCGCCCGGAGTCGAATGAACGTGACGCCGCCCTGAGAGAAGCAGCGCAAAACCCGCGCATTTACAAGGAGGTACTTGCCAAATTCCCCGGTCTAGAGGTGTCGGACGCAAACCTCAGGCACTACCTGTTAGTCGAGCGAAAGTTCAATGACAACGCCGTCAAGGACTTTATGGGCGACTTACGAGCAACGGTCTCGTTTGCGAAACTCAATGACAGACCCGATAATGAGGTCGAGCGCCGTGATCCTGATCCGGAAGTACCACCTCCCGCGCCGACGCCACCGCCAGCACCGACGGTGGCGCCTCGGGACACGGTCCAAATCGAACGACACCCGCCCAATCCGGCGGTAGGGCAGACAAGGCCGCATATGCGTCAAGAGGTATTCGCACTCGCTGAGGGTGATGTCACGATTCAATGGCCCGAGAGATTGAGTCCAGAGAGTCTCGAAGACTTCACGGATTGGTTGCGCATCTTGGAGCGGAAGATCAAGCGCAACGTGCAGACGCCAGCAGCGCCGCGCGTAGACTCTGGCGATGGCAACGAAGCCGAAGACCTCGCCTAAGCAACCGACGGAGGACGACGTTCTCCGTCGCATGCTGAATACTCCGCCCGCTCCGAAGAAGACGCAGCCCCCAACGCAGCCGCAAAAGAAAACCGGCCACTAGGGCCGGTGGTTTGGTGGGTGAGCTACTTGTGCCGCCCGAAGTGCGCGGCAATGAAATCGTCCATCTTCGCGCGGATCGCGTCGTACTTGCCCCGAGCCGCCTCCCACGCATCCAAGTCCTGCATGCTGGGGTTGCCGGACGAGCCGGGCATCATCTGTGCCGTGACCTTGTTCAGCGTTTCTCGATGTGCCTTGTCGGCCGCATCGCATTCATCGCACATTGCCTTCCATTGTTCGTAAGGCGTCATCTTGACTCCCGCTAGGTTGCCCGGCAAAGCCTGCCGGGTAGGGCCTACCTACGCTCATTCACTGCGCTTTCAAGGCCCCAAGTTCCAACCGGGTTTGTAAGGTACATACCTCCGTGGCCGCTATGCATAACCTCATGCATGTTTTGCATGGAATTGCAGCCCGATGAAAGCGGAGGAAAGGGTCCGTTCCCTAAAATGCCTCGACCGACGGGCAAGCCCGATTTCAAAAAGGCCTTCGGGAGGCGTCCTTTCCGCGAGCTCCTTTTGGAAATCGGTTTTGATACTTTGGAGCTTCGGACAATGAATTCACCCGTGATGCAGGGCCTGAACCTGCAGGCCCCCGGCTACGTCAAGAATGCCAAACTGATCGCCTGGGTGGCCGACATGGTCGCCCTGTGCAAGCCGGACCAGGTCTACTGGTGCGACGGCAGCCAGGAAGAATACGACCGCCTCTGCCAGCAACTGGTGGACGCCGGCACCTTCCGCAAGCTGGACCCGATCAGGCGCCCCAACTCCTACCTCGCCTGCTCCGACCCGAGCGACGTGGCGCGCGTGGAAGACCGCACCTTCATCTGCTCGCAGAAGAAGGAAGACGCCGGCCCCACGAACAACTGGATGGCCCCGGCCGAGATGCGCGCGACGCTGCAACCCCTGTTCGACGGCTGCATGCGCGGCCGCACGATGTACGTCGTGCCGTTCTCGATGGGCCCGCTCGGCTCGCCCATCGCGCACATCGGCATCGAGCTGTCCGACAGCCCGTACGTCGCCGTGAACATGCGCATCATGACCCGCATGGGCAAGGCCGTTTACGACGTGCTCGGCGTGGACGGCGAGTTCGTGCCCTGCGTGCACACCGTGGGCGCGCCGCTGGAGCCGGGCGAGAAGGACGTGAGCTGGCCCTGCAACACGACCAAGTACATCGTGCACTACCCCGAGTCGCGCGAGATCTGGTCGTACGGCTCCGGCTACGGCGGCAACGCGCTGCTGGGCAAGAAGTGCTTCGCGCTGCGCATCGCGTCCACCATGGGCCGCGATGAAGGCTGGCTGGCCGAGCACATGCTGATCCTGGGCGTGACCTCGCCCGAGGGCAAGAAGTATCACGTGGCTGCCGCTTTCCCGTCGGCCTGCGGCAAGACCAACTTCGCGATGCTGATCCCGCCCAAGGGCTTCGAGGGCTGGAAGGTCACGACCATCGGTGACGACATCGCCTGGATCAAGCCCGGCAAGGATGGCCGCCTGTACGCGATCAACCCCGAGGCGGGCTACTTCGGCGTGGCCCCGGGCACGAACACGAAGACCAACCCCAATTGCATGGCGAGCCTCGACAAGAACGTGATCTTCACGAACGTCGCGCTCACCGACGACGGCGACGTGTGGTGGGAGAACATGGGCCCGCCGCCCGCGCACTGCATCGACTGGCAGGGCAAGGACTGGACGCCCGAGATCGCCGAGAAGACCGGCGCCAAGGCCGCCCACCCGAACGCGCGCTTCACCGTGTCCGCCGTCAACAACCCGGCGCTGGACAGCGATTGGGACAACCCGCAGGGCGTGGCGATCGACGCTTTCATCTTCGGCGGCCGCCGCTCGACGACGGTGCCGCTGGTGACCGAGGCCCGCAACTGGGTCGAGGGCGTGTACATGGCCGCGACCATGGGCTCGGAGACGACCGCGGCCGCCGGCGGCGCGCAAGGCGTGGTGCGCCGCGACCCGTTCGCGATGCTGCCGTTCACCGGCTACAACATGAGCGACTACTTCCAGCACTGGCTGTCGCTCGGCAAGAAGCTGCAAGCCAGCGGCGCGAAGCTGCCGAAGATCTACACGACCAACTGGTTCCGCAAGGGCGAGGACGGCAAGTTCGTGTGGCCGGGCTACGGCGAGAACATGCGCGTGCTCAAGTGGATGATCGACCGCATCGAAGGCCGCGCCACCGGTACCGAGCACGTGTTCGGAGTGAGCCCCGCCTATGAAGAGCTCAACTGGACCGGCTTGGACTTCACGCGCGACCAGTTCGGCAAGGTCACCAGCATCGACAAGGCGGCCTGGGTCAAGGAGCTGCAGCTGCACGCGGAGCTGTTCCAGCAGCTGTCGTACCACCTGCCCGCGGAGCTCACCGAGACCAAGGCGCAGATCGAAAAGCGCTTGGCCGCATGAACAAAAAGCCACCGCAAGGTGGCTTTTTTCATCGGGCGGCTTGCCGCTTCATGACAGCTGCGCGGCGTCGTTCGGCCCTCTGTTGCGCGACGCGGTAAGACCACTCGTCGAGCACCCGGACCAGCGGCCGCGGCAGCCGCGTGAGCAACAGGCCGACCCACGAGGTGCGGGCCAGCGCTGCCATGGCGTCACCTCAGTAGTAGCGCTTGATGTTCAGGGCTTCGGCACCCATCGCGCGGCTGAGGTCGGCCATCACACGGGCATCGGTCAGCGCCAGGTTCCAGAGCTTCTCGTCCTCGCGGGCTTGGCGGCGGGCCTCGGCCCACTTGCCCGCGCTGGTGCCCAGGGCAGCGGCGAGCTTGCGGACCGGCGCGCCGATGAAGGCAAGCGCGGCGAGGAAGTAGGTGCCCACGTGGGCTTTGCGGATGACGCGAGCGGTACGCTCGAGACGGACGACGCCGGGGTGACGGGTCGGGTATTCGATGTGGACGAAGCGGCTCATGACCTTCTCCTTCTTGTTCCCAGCACAGCGGGATTACTGTGTTGAGCGAATATTAGGGTTACCACTGATATTTTGCCAATTTTGATTTGTGATGCCTATCATTCAGGGCATCTATGGCCAGCTTCCGCAACCTCGACCTGAACCTGCTGCGTGTGTTCGACCAGGTGATGACCGAGCGCAACCTCACCCGGGCGGCGCGCAACCTCAACATGACGCAGCCGGCGGTGAGCAACGCGCTGAACCGCCTGCGCGAGTCGCTGGGCGACCGGCTCGTCACCCGCAGCGGGTATGGCGTCGAGCCCACGCCCCGCGCCGTGGCGCTGTGGCCGGCGGTGAGCGATGCACTGAGGCAGCTGGAGGCTTCGTTCGCGCCGGGCGACTTCACTGCCTCGGAGGCCAATAACACCTTCGTGCTCGCCATGGCCGATGCGACGGCTGCGGAACTGATGCCGGGGCTGGTGGAGATCATCGAGACCGATGCGCCGGGCGTGTCGATGCGCGTGCTGCCGCTCACCACGCGGGACCCGCGCAAGCTGCTGGACGAAGGCCTGATCGACCTCGCCGTCGGCTTCTTCCCCGCGGTGCTCGCGGATCTCACGGCCCAGGCGCAGGCCGGCCGGGTGGCGCCGTTCGACCACGAGCGCCTGTACCACGGCGAATATGTATGCGTGATGCGCGACGGCCACCCGTTGTCGCGCGGCCCGCTCACGCTCAAGCGCTATTGCGACGCGCACCACCTGCTCGTGTCGTTCTCCGGGCGGCCATTCGGCTTCATCGACCAGGCACTCGCCTCGCTCGGGCAGAAGCGGCGCGTGGTGCTCACGGTCAACCAGTTCTTCACCGCGGGACGGGTGGTGTCGACCTCCGACCTGCTCACGGTGCTGCCACGGCATTTCGTGCGCGTGACCGGCATGGCGGAGCAGCTCACGGTGCGCGAACTCCCCTTCTCCGTGCCGCCGGTGCACGTCGAGTCCCTGTGGCACCGCCGCCAGGGGCAGCGCGGCGACCATGCGTGGCTGCGGCTGGCCGTGGCGGCGGCAGCGAAGAAAGCATTCAACCCCGATTGACGGGCGCCGTCAGGTGCCCGACAGTGGCCGTGGCACACCGCTTGCGTCGTGCCTGCGTACCACCAGCAGGAGACACCATGCCCATCGCCGACAGCGGCCGCCGCCGCGCCCTCAAAGTGCTCGCCGCCACCGCGGCGGCCTGGAACCTGCCCGCCCGTGCGGCGTGGCCGGACAAGCCGATCAAGATCGTCGTCACCTTCCCCGCCGGCGGTGCGAGCGACATCGTCGCGCGCGTCGTCGCGGAGCAGCTCGCCTCCAAACTCGGCCAGGGTGTCGTCGTCGACAACCGGCCCGGTGCGGGCGGCAGCGTGGGCGGGCTCGTGGTGCACCAGGCACCGGCCGACGGCTACACACTGATGCTGTCCAACTCGACACCGATCTCCATCGGCCCGTTCGCGCTGGAGAAGCAGCCCTACGACCCGGTCGACGGCTTCACCCACATCGCGCTGATCGGCAGTGCCCCGTGCGTGGTCATGGCCAACCCGAAAGCGGGCATCAAGACGCTGGCGGACCTCGAAGCGGCGGCGAAGAAGGCCGGCCGCCTCGACTTCGGCTCCGGCGGCCCCGCCTCCATCGGCCACATCTACGGCGAGCTGATGAAGAACACGCTGGGCATCAACATGGTCCACGTGCCCTACCGCGGCGGCGCGCCGATGACCACCGACCTGATCGCCGGCGTGGTGCCGGTCGGCATCGACGTGCTCACCGCCTTCGTGCCCTACTTCAAGAGCGGGCAGCTCGTGCCGCTGATGGTGACCTCCGCCAGCCGCTCGCCGCTGGTGCCCGACGTGCCCAGCGTCGCCGAGCTCGGCCAGCGCAAGCTGGTGCTGGACAACTTCTTCGGCCTGTCCGGGCCGCCGAAGATGCCCGCGGACATCGTCGCGCGGCTGAACACCGCGGTGAACGAAGTGCTGGCGGTGCCCGCCGTGAAGACGAAGATGGGTGAGCTGGGCATCGCGCCCAACGCCGCGAGCCCCGGTGCCTTCACCAGCTTCGTGAAGGACCAGGTCGGCCAGCTCGCGCCCACGGTCAAGGGCGCTGGGGTTCGGCTCTAGGCAAGCCGCGGCGGGCTGGCGCTATGCTCGGCCGATGGCTGAGCCCGACGATGGAATTGCCCAACTGGCGCAGGCCATCGAGGAGATGCTGTGGGTGTGGGACGCGGCGACCAGCCGCGTGGTCTACACCAACCCCGCGTTCGAGCGCTTCTGGCACACCAGTGCCGCCCAGCTCGGCCCCGGCGCCGACGTGCTGCTCGACCGCATCGTCCCGGAGGACGCGCCCACGCTGAGGCGCCTGCGCAACGGCCTGCCCCTGGCCGGCTACGTCGAGGAATACCGCGTCAAGCTGCCGCCCGCGCGCGGCGAGCGGGCGTGGCGCAATGCGCGGCTGCGCGAGCGCGCGTTCGCGACCAAGGGGCCGAACGGCGAAACGCGCGTGACGCACGTGGCGCGCGACATCTCCTGGCAGGTCGACACCTCCGCGCAGCTGCGCGAGGAGATCAGCCGGCGCACCGACGCGGAACGCAGCCTGAGCGACGCGACGGCGCGCCTCGAAGCGCTGATCGCCACCGCGAACGACCCCGTCATCACCATCGACGAGCAGGGCCACGTGATCGACTGGAACCAGGCCGCCGAGCGCGTGTTCGGCTGGGCGCGGTACGAGGCGGTGGGCAAGCTGCTCACCGAGCTCATCATCCCTCCGGTGCACCGCAAATGGCACGAAGCGGGCATCCAGCGCTTCCTGCAGGACGGCTCCTCTCAGATCTTCCAGCGGCGCGTGGAGACTCGCGCCCTCAAGCGCAGCGGCGAGGAGTTCGACGTGGAGCTCTCGGTGTGGCCGGTTCGCACCGCGCAGGGCTACACCTTCAGCTCCTTCGTGCGCGACATCTCGCGGCGCAAGGCGCAGGCGCGCGCGCTGGCCGAGTCGGAGGCGAAGTACCGCAAGGTGGTGGAGAACGTGAACGAGGGCATCCTCATCACCGCCGGCGGCCGCATCCTCTACGCGAACCCGAAGGCGCTGGAGCAGACCGGGCAGGACCTCGAGACCGCCAAATCCAAGCCCTTCATCGAGTTCATCCACCCCGATGACCGCGAGCGCGTGCTTGGCAACCACCTCAAGCGCCTGCGCGGCGAGCCGGTGGAGAACCACTACCAGTTCCGCGTGATCCACTCCGGCGGCTCGGTGCGCTGGCTGGAGATCTCGGGCGTGCTGTTCGAGTGGCAGGGCCAGCCCGCGACGCTGAACTTCCTGATGGACGTCACCGAGCGCCGGCAGGTCGAGCAGGACATGCGCAACGCGCTCGCCCGCGAGCGCGAGCTGTCGCAGCTGAAGTCGCGCTTCGTCGCGGTGGCGTCGCACGAGTTCCGCACGCCGCTGGCCGCGATCCTTTCTTCGGTGGAGCTGCTCGACGACTACGGCGCGCGTTTGCCGACGCACGAGCGCAAGGAGATCGTGCAGCAGATCCGCAGCGCGGTGACGCGCATGAACGGCATGGTCGAGAACATCCTGCTCACGAGCAAGCTCGAAGCGGGCCGCCTCGCTTTCGACCCGCTGCCGCGCTCGGTGCCCGACCTGCTGGTGCAGGTAGCCGCGGAAATGGACCAGGCGAACCCGCAGGCCTCGCGCATCGAGATGCGCTGCGACGGCCTCGACGAGCCTCGCCTGATGGACGTGAAGCTCGTGCGGCACATCCTCGTCAACCTGCTGGGCAACGCGCTGAAGTACTCGCCGCCGGACACCGTGGTGGAGTGCTATGTCGCCACCGAGCACGACGACGACCGCCTCGTGTTCTCGGTGCAGGACCGCGGCATCGGCATCCCCAAGGACGACCTGCCGCGCCTGTTCGAGACTTTCCATCGCGGCGGCAACGTCGGCAACATCCAGGGCACGGGCATCGGGCTGAACATCGTGAAGGAATGCGTCGAGCTGCACCAGGGCACCATCGAAGTGGAAAGCGAGCCCGGCCACGGCACGATCTTCCATGTGCGGCTGCCGGCCCCCGTTGTGGCCCCGGCTTCCGCACAATGAGCGGGTGAAAATCCAGCTTCTTTCGGACCTGCATCTCGAAACCCAGCCCAAGTTCGTTGCGACGCCCGCACCCGATGCGGAACTGCTGTTGCTGCTCGGGGACGTCGGTTCCTACCAGCGCAACTCGAAACTGCCCGGCGAGGACTTCGGGCTCGACCGCTTCTCTCCGAGGCTCGGCACGTGGCCCGTCCCCGTGCTCTACGTGCCCGGCAACCACGAGTACGACAACCTCGACTTCGACGCCACGCATGCGCGGCTGCGGGAAACGTGCGAGCGGCTGGGCATCACGTGGCTGGAGCGCGAAGTCCTCCTCATGGGCGGAGTACGCTTTATCGGTACCACCCTCTGGACCGACTTCGACGCGCTGGCCGACGAATCGACGAACGAGGAGCGCCGCATCAAGCTGCGCCACAAGGCCTTTCGCGCCGCGAACTTCTACCTCGAGAAGATGGCCGGCACCCGCTACGGGCGGCCGTTGCTGGCGGAGGAATGGCGCGAGCTCGGGTGCAAGTGCCGCAAGTGGCTGGCGGCCGCGCTCGCGCAACCGTACGAAGGCACCACCGTCGTCGCGACCCACTTCGCGCCGAGCCTGCGCAGCGCGGACCCGCGCTATGGCGTGACGCCGGGCACGGCCGGCTTCTGCAACTCGCTGGACGAGCTGCTGCCGCTGGCGCGGTACTGGCTGCACGGGCACCTGCATTGCCCGCAGGACTATGTCGAAGCGGGCTGCCGCGTCGTCGCGAATCCACTGGGGTATGCGTACCGTCGCGAGCAGGACGCGTTCGTACCGCACTTCGTGCTGGATGTCCGATGACCGTTGCGCGTTACCCCTGCGAACAATTCGCGCGAGTCGTTTACCCGAAAAACATGGAAGGAAGCGGCCACCCTTGCGAAACTTCGCAGCGGCCACATCTACAACGCGAAGGGAGCCTGGCCATGAAACACCAACACCCGCTGTGGACACCGACGCTCGCCTGGATGGCGGCGGTCGCTGCCGCCGTGTTGCTGGCGCTGTTCGGGCCGGAGCTGTCCGGCCTGCACAACTTCCTCTCGCACGACGCGATCCTCTTCAACTCGCATTAGGCGAGCGATTTCTCCGCCGCCGCCGTCAGCGCGGCGGTGAGCGAGTCCAGCACTTCCGATTCCAGATTCCAGCAGTGCCAGTAGAGCTGCACCGGCACCGCATGCGCGGGCGCCAGGTTCACCAGCTCGCCCCTCTCGAGCAGCGGCCGTGCCAGCAGCTCCGGCACCACGCTCACACCCCAGCCTGAAAGCACCGCCCGGACCTGGCCCTCCGAGCTGGGCACGAACAGCTGGTTGAGCGCCACACGCTTCAGGCCGAACGCTTTGCCGACGAATTCGGCCTGCATGTCGTCCTTGCGGTTGAACGCGATGAAGGGCACGTCGCGGAAGTTGTGCGGCGTGAGCCCTTTCGGGAATCGCTCGTGCGCCAAAGCCTTCTGCGCGATCGCGATGTAGTTCATCGCGCCCAGCGGCACCACCTTGCAGCCACGCAGTGCCTGCTTCAGCGTCGTGACGCAGCCCAGCACCTGCCCTTCGCGCAGCCACTCGTGCGTGAAGTCCTGGTCGTCGGTGATGATCTCCATCGGCAGGCCGTCACGGGCCAGCCCGTTCAGGGCCGGCAATGCCCAGGTCGCGATCGAGTCGGCATTGATGGCGATCGAGACGCGCTCCTCCTCTCGATTGCCACCCGCCGAGCTGGGGGCCAGTTCCTTCAGGTCGCGCTCCAGGTCGGCCCGCAGCAACCTCAGCTGTTTCGTATGCTTGAGCAGCAGCTGGCCTGCCGAGGTGGGCTTGAGCGGCCGGCTGCGAACGATGAGCACCGTGCCGACCTGCGCCTCGAGTGCCCTCAGCCGTTGCGACACCGCCGACTGCGTGATCGACAACCGCTGCGCTGCGCGCTCGAAACCGCCCTCCTCCACGATGGCGGCCAGGCATTCGAGGGCGTCCGGGTCGAAGGTGCTCATATAAGCTGTCCTGATAATTTCGCAGAGAGTTTAATTTTCCTTTTCAAGAGGCGCAAGGCGTCGCAAACTTCCGGCCTATGCAGATCCTTGTCCTCGGCGCCGGCATCATCGGCATCAGCACCGCCTACCACCTGGCTGAACGCGGCCACGACGTGACCGTGGTCGACCGCCAGCCCGGCGCGGCCCTGGAAACCAGCTTCGCCAACGCGGCGCAGATCTCGGTGAGCTACTGCGAGCCGTGGGCCAACAAGCATGCGCCGGCCAAGCTCGTGAAGTGGATGTTCCGCAACGACGCGCCCCTGCTCTTCCGCCCGCAGTTCGACTGGCAGCAATGGCGCTGGGGCCTGCAGTTCCTCAGCCAGTGCCATGACGGCGCGTTCGAGCGCAACGTCGAGCAGCTCGTGGCCCTCGGCAACTACAGCCACGCCGCCCTGAAGGACGTGGTCCGCGCCACCGGCATCGAATACAACCGCCTCGAGCGCGGCATCGCCCACTACTACACCGACGAGAAGAGCTTCGAGTCCGCCGGCGAAGCCGCCGCGCTCATGCGCAAGTACGGTGTCGACCGCAAAGTGGTGAGCAAGGAAGAGCTGTTCAAGATCGAGCCCGCGTTCAAGTCGTTCGCGCACCGCATCGTCGGCGGCACCTACACCGCCAGCGACGAGAGCGGCGACGCGCGCGTGTTCACGCAGGCGCTGGCCGAGCGCTGCGCCGGCAAGGGCGTGCGCTTCCTGTACAGCCACGACATCGAACGGCTCGAGAAGGCCGGCGGCGCCGTGCGCGCCGTGCACGTGAAGGACAAGGCGACCGGCAAGCTCACGCGCCTGGTGGCCGACGAAGTGGTCGTGGCCATGGGTTCGTTCACCGCGCCGCTGCTGCGCACGGTGGGCGTCAACCTGCCGATCTACCCCGGCAAAGGCTACAGCGCCACGTTCAAGCTGAAGAAGCCCGAGCTCGCGCCGTTCGTGAGCACGATCGACGACGAGCTGAAGATCGCGATGAGCCGCCTCGGCGACGAGCTGCGCGTGGCGGGCACGATCGAAGTGGCGGGCTACAAGCTCACGCTCGACACGGAGCTGGCGAAAGCTCGCTGCCGCATGCTGGCCCAGCGCATCGAGGCGGTGCTGCCCGGCGTGTGCGACACGCGCACGGAAGAAGAAGGCGGCAATCCGCGCTTCTGGACCGGCCTGCGCCCCGCGACGCCGACCAACATCCCGTACATCGGCCGCACGAAGGTGGCCGGCCTGTGGGTGAACGCCGGCCACGGCACGCTGGGCTGGACCCACGGCGCCGGCTCCGGCAAGGCGATGGCGGAGCTGATCAGCGGCCGCGCGCCGAACATGGGCGCGTTCAGGTTCTACGGCTTCGACGCGCCTAAGGCCGCAGGGCAGCCCACACTGTCGCCGGCGTAAGCGGCATCTGCAGGTCACGCGCGCGCTGGGGGAACCCTGCGCGCGCGACTGCATCTGCCACGGCATTCACGATACAAGGCGTCGCGCCGATCGTGCCCAGTTCGCCGACGCCCTTCACACCCAGCGGGTTGTTCTTGCAGGGCACCGTCTGGTCCATCTCCGTGCGGAACTCGCACTCCACCGCATCCGCGCGCGGCGCCGCGTAGTCCATCAGGCTGCCGGTGAGCAGCTGGCCGCTCTCCGCGTCGTACACCACCTGCTCGCACAGCGCCTGGCCGATGCCCTGGATCGCGCCGCCATCGAGCTGGCCGCGCACGATCATCGGGTTCACCACGCGGCCCACGTCGTTCATGCTCGAATAGGCGACGACGCTCACTTCGCCGGTGTCGGGGTCGAGCTCCACTTCACTGACGTGGCAGCCATTGGGCCAGCTCGGGCCGGAGACTGCTGTCGTGCTGTCGATGTGGATGCGCTGATCGGGCTGCTTGCCGGCGACATCGAACAAGTCGATCGACAGGTCCGTGCCCTTCACCGTGAATCGGCCCGACGCATAGTCGAGGTCCTGCGCGCTCGCCTCGAGCGCCTGCGCGGCGAGCTCACGCGACTTCTCCAGCGTCTTCTCCGCGCCGACGCGCAGCGCCGAGCCACCGGTGAACAGCGAGCGTGAGCCCGCGCTGCCGAAGCCGTCGCCGCGGTCCGTGTCGCCCAGCACCACCTTCACCTTGTCCATCGTGACGCCGAACACGTCCACGACGAGTTGCGCGAGCGTGGTGGCGATGCCCTGCCCCATCGCGTTGACCGCCGAGTAGGCCTCGATCACGCCGTCGGCACGCACCGTGACGGTCACGCGCTCTTCCAGCGCGTTGCCGCCGGTCCACTCGAGGAAGGTCGCGAGCCCCAGCCCGCGAACCTTGCCGCGCGCCTTGCTCTGCGCCGCGCGCGCTTCGAAGCCCGACCAGTCCGCGAGCGCCAGCCCCTCTTCCATGATCTTCTCGAACTCGCCCACGTCGTACACCTGCCCCATGGGGTTCTTGTAGGGCATTTGCTCCGGTCGCACGAAGTTGCGGCGGCGCAGCTCGACGCGGTCGATGCCGGTCTGGCGCGCCGCCTCGTCCATCAGCCGCTCCATGAGGTAGATGGACTCGGGGCGCCCCGCGCCGCGATACGCACCGATGGGCGCGCAGTTGGTCATCACGGCCTTGAAGTGGAAGTCGATGACGGGCACGTGGTACACGCTCGTCTGCACCCACGGCCCGATCATCAGCGGGATCGCCGTGTTGGTCCCGGTGGCATACGCGCCGACGTTCGCCATGCCGCGCAGGCGCATGCCGAGGATCGCGCCCTGCGCGTCGAGCGCGAGCTCGGCGTGCTGCGTGACGTCGCGGCCGTGCGTGGCGGAGAGGAAGTCCTCGCTGCGGTCCGCCGCCCACTTCACCGGCCGGTTGAGCTGCTTCGCGCAGTACGCGACCACCGCATCTTCGGGATACAGCCCCGTCTTCATGCCGAAGCCGCCGCCGACGTCCGCCACGATCACGCGCACCTGCTCCTTGGGCAGGCCCAGCACGGCATCGCAGAGCGTGTTGCGCACGCCCGAAGGCATCTGCGTGCTCATGCGGATCGTCAGGCGGCCATCGTCGGCCATCCATGCCAGCACCGCGCGCGGCTCGATCGACAGCGGCGCCAGCCGCTGGTTGTGCACGACGAGCTTGACCACCTGCGCGGCCTGCGCGAACGCGGCATCGGTCTTGTCCGCGCTGCCGTGGCGCATCTCGCAGGCAATGTTGTCGGGCGCCTCATCCGTCAGCGCGGGCGCGTCGCCCTTCGTCGCGTCCTGCGCGTTGGTGACCGAAGGCAGCTCCTCGTACTCCACCCACACCGCCTCCGCGGCATCACGCGCCTGCTGCAGCGTGTCGGCGACGACCACCGCGACCGGCTCGCCCACGAAGCGCACGCGCTCGTGCGCGAGCGGGCGCCGCGGCGCGCTGACGCCAGGCTTGCCGTCGGCGCGCCGAAAGCCCGCTGTGCCGGGGATCGGCTTCACGCCCGCCGCGACCAGTTCGGCACCGGTCAACACCGCCGCCACGCCGGGCATGGACCTGGCATTCGCCGTGTCGATCGACGTGATGCGGGCATGTGGATAAGGCGATCGCACGAACACCACACGCAACTGGCCCGCGGGTGCCGCGTCGTCGGTGTACTGGCCGTGGCCCTGGAGGAGGACGTCGTCCTCGATGCGGCGAACGGCCTGGCCGCTGCCGAAACGCTGCGCAATGACTTCGTTCATGGAGCCGCACTATCGCTGATTTCCAGCGAACGTGCAGTCAGCGCTGCGAACCCGCCTCCGCCGAGAGCTTGGCGGCCATCCACCGCGCCAGGTCCACCCACATCTGCCGCATCTCGGCATCCAGCGGCGTACGCATGGCGTTGGGCAGCTCGATCGTCACGACCGGCACGCCCTTGTGCACGCCGCCGTAGTTGCCCAGCGACCCCGGGAAGATGCCCACCTGGTCCAGGTACAGACGCCCCAGCTTGGACGGCGGCACGGAGGGCCCGTCGAAGTCGAGCACGCCGTACGGCGCATGGATCGCCACGATCAGGTGCGGCTTGAACTGCTGCATCTGGTCGTGCACGTAGCGCGACTCCGGCTCCGACAGCGCCTTCGGGCCGGGCCAGCGGCGCGGGTCCTTGCGGGTGCGCTGCTCCCAGTAGATGGCCGCGTCGCGCGCCCAGTTGGGCGTGGCGAAATTGCGGTTGAGGTCGACACCATTGGCATTGGTGCGCCGGGGCGGGTGCGCCAGCAGCCCGTCCGGGTTGACAGCGGGCACGAAGCGCCAGTGCACCGCCTGCGGCAACTCCAGCTTTTCCTCGGCGGCCAGGCGGATCCAGTGCAGCGCCAGCGAAGCGGACGACAGCTCGTCCCCGTGGATCGCGCCGATCACCAGCACGCGCAGCTTCGCGTTCTCTTCCTTCACGTCGCGCACGAAGAGCGGCACGCCCTTGACGGACTTCGCCGGGCCTTCGGCCAGCTCGGCGGACTCGCACAGCGCCCGCGTGACGTTGGGCAGCTTGCCCACGAACACGTCGCACGCCTTCGACGCGTGCGCCAGCGGCGCCGCGCACAGCGCCGCCACGGCGAGCCAGTGTCCGGGCGCCAACCCCTTCATTCGTCCTTCTCTCCCGGCTCGTACAGCGCCTCGCGGCCCATGCGGTCCAGCACGAGCTCGGCGGTCCACGGCAGCATGAGCGAGCCGCAGCGGCTGTCGCGGTACAGGCGCTCCAGCGGCAGGTGCTTCATCATGCTCTGCCCTCCGCAGGTGCGGATGGCCAGCCGGGCAATGTCGTTGGCGCCTTCCATGACGGTGTAGTGTGCGGCATAAAGCCGCATGCGCTCGTCCCGAGACGGGTTGGGCTTCGCTTCCATGACGGCGCGCAGGAATATCGCACGCATCTGTTCGAGCTGGATGCGCATCTGGGCCACCGCCACCTGCTTGGTCGGGTACATCCGGCGCTTGACCGGCGGCTCGCCGGGCACCTCGCCGCGCAGGTACTGCACCGTGAAATCGTAGGCCGCGTTGGCAATGCCGAGGTACGTGGGCGCGAGCGTGAAGAACATCGCCGGCCAGGTCTGCGCGCCCTTGAAGTACACGCCGCGCGGCATGAGCTGCTCGTCGTCGGCGACGAACACGTCCTTGAACAGCAGGTTGCGGCTGACCGTGCCGCGCATGCCCAGCGGGTCCCATTCGCCGCTGATCGAGAAGCCTTCGCTCTTCGCCGGCACGGCGAGGTAGAGCGTGTCGCGCGCATCGGGGTGCTGGTCGCCCTTGTCCTCGGTGCAAAGCACGCCGTAGTAGTCCGCCGCGCCGGAGAGCGACGCGAAGATCTTGCGGCCGTTGACGACCCAGCCGCCGTCCACCTTCCGCGCCGTGGTGCCGAAGGGCGCGCGGCCCGCAGCCGCGGCGCTGCCTTCGGAGAACGGCTGCGCATAGATGGCGCCGTCGTTCACGACGCGAGCGAAGTGCAGCTCGCGGCGCTTCGCGTGCTCCGCGCGCTGCGCCTCGGTCATCGGGATGCCGTCCGCGAGCACGCCGGTCCACATCGTCGAGCAGATGTGCATGTTGTACGTGAGCGCCGTCGCGCCGCAGTAGCGGCCGATCTCGGCGGCGACCATCATGTAGGTGGCGTAGTCGGCGCCGAGGCCGCCGTGCTCCTTCGGCACGCACAGAGCGAGGAACCCGGCACCCCGCAGGTCGTCGTAGTTGGCAAAGGGGAAGCTCGCCTCCTCGTCCCACTTCGCGGCGCGTGGCGCGAACTTCGTCGTGCCCAGTTCGCGTGCGACCGACAGCAGCTCGCGCTGTTTCGGCGTGAAAGCGTGGTCGCCGACGGCGGGCGTGAAGCCGAGTTGGGGCAATGCGTCCATGGAGCTCCTTGCAATCAGTCCGTGCGACCGCCGAGCGACCGGAGAACGCCGTACCAGAAGAACGCGCGCTCGATGTTCGCGTCGTCCCGCGCCTGCAGGAAAGCGGCGGTGTGGACCATCACGATCCCCGTCGCCGGCTGCACGAACAGCCCCTGCCCGTGCACACCCCACATAGCGAACGTCCGCTCGCGCAGCGGCAGCAGCCAGAACTGGTAGCCGTACCCGGCAAAAGGCGTCGCCTTGCCGGGCTGGAAAGCCGCGGGCTGGCGCGCGAGGTCCGTGGCGTCGAGCAGGTACTCGCGTGAGATGAGGGCCTTGTCGCCCACGCGCCCGTCGCGCGCGAGCATCAAGCCGAGGCGCGCCCAGTCGCGCAGGCTGGCATTGAAATACGCGAACGCGCCTTCGTTGCCGTCGGTGTCGGTCATCCACAGCGCATCGCGTTCGGCGCCAAGCGGCTGCCACAACCACTCCTGCGTGAGCTGCGAGAGGTTCTTGCCGGTCGCGCCCTTGAGGACGCGGCCGAGCACCTGCGTCTCGCCGCTGGCGTACACGAACTTCTCGCCGGCCGCGGAATGCCGGGCCGTGATCGACTTCAACACGGAGGTGACGCCGCCGTGGTTGAAGGCGCCCACCATGCGGGCGACGTCGTCGGCGCCGTCGTAGCGCTCGGTGAACACGAGTCCGGACGACATGCGCAGCAGCTGCCGCACGGTGGTCGCGCCGTAGGGGCTGCCTTCGAGCTCGCGTGCGTACTTCGCCGCCGGGTCGTCGAGCGACGCGATGAGGCCGCGCTCCAGCGCCATGCCCACGAGCAGCGAGGTGACGCTCTTGGCCATGGAGAACGACAGGAAGCGCGCGTCGGGCGTGCGGCCGTAGCGGTAGCGCTCGACGACGATCTCGCCGTCCTTCATCACGATGAGGCCGGTGACGCGCTGCCGCTCGAGGTAGTCGTCGAGCGTGTACTCGACATTGTTGAAGCGGTACCTGATCGCCGCCGGTTGCGCCGCCACGCGCAACGGCTGCACTTCGCTGCCGGCGGAGACGACGCGCGTGCGCACGCCGGGCACCTTGTGCATCGCGGACCAGGAGCCCACGCGGTTGGGGTTGCTGTACCAGTCGGCCGCCACCGGGTAGCCCAGCGGCTTGCCGAGGATGACCTCGTCCGGCTCCGACTGCGCCGCGCCGCACAGCAGCGCCAGCAGGACTGCGGTTGCGATTCGACCCATGTCCGCTCTCCTCCAGTGAAGCTAGTGAAGATGCCGGGGCAGCGCCAGGAAATTGAGCACGAGCCCGTCGAATTCGTCCGGCGCCTCCAGGTTCTGCAGGTGGCCGATGCCCTTCATCTCGATGTAGGTGCTGCCGGCGATCCGGTCGGCCATCTTCTTCATGACGGCAGGGGGCGCATTGCGGTCCTGCTCACCCGCGATCAGCAGCGTGGGCACATGGATGCTCGCAAGGCTCTCGCGGCGGTCGAAGGTCACGATGCATTCCAGCGCACGCCGATAGGTCGCGGCGGGCACCTGCCCCATGCAGTGCGTCGCGAGGCGCACGCCCTCGGGCAAGGAGCCCGGGCCGACCATCTGCGGCACCAGCGTTTCCGCGAGTTCCGCCATGCTCTTGCCGGCATCGAGCGGTGCGGTGCGCTGCGAGATGAATTCGCGCTGCCAGTCGCCGTCCGGCTTGCCGAACGAGGGCGAGGTACCGCACAGCACGAGCCGGCTCACCAGCTCCGGCCGGCGCGCGACCACCTCCTGCGCGACCATGCCGCCCATGCTGTGGCCGATGAGCGTGACGCCGGTGCACTTGAGGCTTTCGATCAAGGCGATGCAGCTTTGCGCCAGCCCCTTGAAGGTGTAGGGCTCGATCGGCGCACTGTGGCCATAGCCCGGCATGTCCCACGCGACGGCGCGGTAGCCGGAGCCCGCGAAGGTCTCCACCTGCGGCGCGAAGGAGAGGTGGCCGCCGCCGATGCCGTGCAGCATCAGGATGGTGGGGCCGCCGCCCAGTGCGGTGAAAGCGGGGATCGATGTCATGCCACCACCTTGCCCGCGTCCACGACCGTCGCGCCATCGAGCTGCACGGTGCAGTTGCGCAGCGGCAAATCGAAGTGCCCGAGCGTGTGCCGCCCGGCCACTTCGTTGGCGCCGGTGCTGTAGAGGAAGTTGCCCGCGAACGCCCGCAGCTCCGTGCCGTTGAAGTCGCGCTTGTCGTACATCGCCATGCTGTCCCAGCGCGCCTTCGCGTTCAGGCCGTAGCCGACGTGGCTGACCGCGTAAGCGTCGCGGTCGCCCCACGCCTCGATGTAGCTGCGCATGAGGTCCGCGTCGGTGCCCGTGCCTTCGATGCGCGTGACGTAGTCGTCTTCGATGCGAAGCGTCACGGCGCGATCGAGGTAGCGCTTGAAGGTGAGATTGACGTCGCCTTCGGCCAGCACCAGCGTGCCGTTGACGCTGCGTGCCGCCGGGAAGGCCAGCGCCAGCCCGCCGGGCCAGTGCGTCATGGTGCCGGGGCGCGTGGTGTAGCCCCAGTTGCCGCCGCACACGGCGCCTTGCAGGGAGATGGTGAGGTCGGTGCCGGCCGCGGAGGTCACGCGCATCCGCTTCGCGGCGCGCAGGCGCTTCACGTGGTCCTTGACCAGCGGCTCGATCGTGTTGTCCGGCAGCAGGCGCACCAGCGCCTCGGGATGTTCGTTGCTGACGTAGATGACACGCGCGCCGCCCTTGAGGATGGCGGGCAGCTCAGGTGCGTGCATCAAGCCTTCAACGGTGCAATCGACCACGAGCGTGCTGCCGGCCAATGCGGACACCACCGGCGCAATGTTGCGCAGTACGGGCGAAGCGCCGGTCGACCTTGCCACGGGCAAGTCGCTGCTGAACAAGCTTGGCATTTCGACACTGAACACCTGCGCGCCCAACCGGGCGGCTGCGAGACGGGCCAGCGCCACAAGCGCGGGCCGGCTCTGCGATTCGGAAAGCACGGCGACCGTGTCGCCGCGTTGGACGGCGCAGCGCGTGAGCACCGCCTCGAAGGCATCCAGCCACGCGGGCTCCAGGGTTTCTTGCTGCAGCATGGGAATCCGATTCGCCCCATAATACATGAAATTTCATGTAAAGAACGTTGAACCCCCCTCCCCGCAAGGCCCAGCCACCGATCTTCTCGCCGCAGGAATTCCGGGCGGCGCTGGGCATGTTCGCGACCGGCGTCACCATCGTCACGGCCCGCACGGCCGATGGCCAGGTGATCGGCCTCACGGCCAACTCGTTCAACTCCGTTTCGCTCGAGCCGCCGCTGGTGCTGTGGAGCCTGTCGCGCGCGGCGGCTTCGCTCGCGGTGTTTTCCGCCGGGTCGCACTACGCCATCAATGTGCTCGCCGCGGACCAGAAGGCGCTGGCCGAGCGCTTTGCGGCCAAGGGCGCGGACCGCTTCAGCGGCGTCAGTTTCGACGAGGGCGCCGGCGGCGCGCCGCTGTTGCACGGCGCGGCGGCGACGTTCGAGTGCTTCAACCGCAGCCGCTACGAGGAAGGCGACCACGTGATCTTCGTGGGCGAGGTGGAGCGCTGCACGCACCGCCCCGGAGCTGCGCCGCTGCTCTTTCATGGTGGCCGCTACTACACCGAGCACGCCATATGAACGAGCGCTTCGTCGACGGCTACCTCGGCTACCTGCTCGGCCAGGCGAACCACGCGCTCTACAAGGACTTCGATGCGCAGGTGCGCGCAGCCGGGCTCAGTTCGATCGAGTGGCGCGTGCTCGCGACGCTGCACGACAGCGAGCCGCTCACCGTGAGCCAGCTCGCGCACGAGGTGCTGTCCAAGCAACCCACTGTCACCAAGCTCGTGCAGCGCATGTGCGAGCAAGGCTGGGTGGAGCTGAGCGCCTGCCCGGACGACCAGCGCCGCACGCTCGTCACGGCGACCACCGCCGGCCGCAAGCTCGTGCGGCCGCTGATCGACAAGGCGCGTGCGCACGAGGCGTCGGTGCTGCGTTCGCTGGGTGCTTCGGAGAAGGTCGCGCTGCGCAAACTGCTGGCCAAGCTCGCGAGCCAGGCGTAGCACCTTCGTTGTCGCCCCTGCGATCTGGATAGCATCAGCGCCGATGGTCCAGCGCAAAGAACACCTCGACACCCTCGCCGTCACCCTGCTCGTGGCGTGCTGCCTCTTCTGGGGCCTCCAGCAGATCCTCATCAAGAGCACGGTCGGCGAGATCCCGCCGCTGTGGCAGGCGTCGATGCGTTTCGCGGGCGCGACGCTGCTGCTGTGGCTGTGGTGCGTCGCGCGCAAGGTGCCGCTCTTCAGCCGCGACGGCACGCTGAAGGCCGGCCTGCTCGCGGGTGCCCTGTTCGCGAGCGAGTTCACCTGCATCTACCTCGGCCTGCGCGACACGACCGCGTCGCGACTCACCGTGTTCCTCTACACATCACCTTTCGTTGTCGCCCTGCTCCTGCCGCGGCTGGTGCCCGCGGAGAAGCTGCGGACGGTGCAGTGGGTGGGCCTGTTCATCGCCTTCGCCGCCGTCGCACTCGCCTTCAGCGAGGGCTTCACGGGCGGCAGCACGCCGCGCCAGCTGCGTGGCGATGCGCTCGGGCTCGCCGCCGGGGTGTTGTGGGGCCTGACCACGCTCGTGATCCGCGCCTCCGCGATGGCCACGGCGAGCGCGGAGAAAACGCTCTTCTACCAGGTGGCGGTAACCGCCGTGGTGGCGCCCTTCCTGTCGCTCGCGCTCGGCGAGACATGGTCGTTCCACTACTCGGCCTATGGATGGACGTCGCTGGCGCTGCAGACCGTGATCGGCGCGTTTGCCAGTTATCTCGCATGGATGTGGCTGCTGCGGCACTACCCGGCGACGCAGATGTCGTCGTTCGTCTTCCTCACGCCCGTGTTCGCGCTCGTGTTCGGCGTCGTGCTGCTGAAGGAGCCGCTGACCGTGCAGCTCGTCGTGGCGCTGGCCGCCGTGGCAGGCGGCATCGTGCTGGTGAATCGCAAGCGCGCTTAGCGCGCCTGGATGACGAGGCCCGCGGTGAGCGTGCGGGGCCGGCCGGGGAACAGCAGGTCGGCACCGTATGCGAAGCCGGCGTCGCGCCAGTAGCGGCGGTTCGCGAGGTTTTCGACGGCCGCTTGCAGCGCGACCCGCTCGCCGATTTCCCAGCGCAAGCCGGCGTCGAACCGGTCGTACCCCGCCACTTGGGCCAGCCCATCGGCACGCGCGTTGCGCCTGCCGCTGTGCAGCCAGCGCAACTCTGCGCGCAGTCCCGGCAGGTCAGGGAGCATGGCCGCCACCCAGGCGGAGGTGCGCAGGCGCGCCACGTTCTGCACCTGGCGGCCATCGTAAGCGGGCTCACCCGTCCCTCTCGCGACCGCGCGCAGGGCGGCGCCTTCGACGCCGGCCTCGATGCTTCGGCCCCATGTGCGCTTGGCCGCGAATTCGATGCCGGTATGCACCTGCGTGCCCGCCTGCGTGAAGTCGCCCAGGCCGGCCCATGAACTGCCCGCGGGCTGCACGAAATGGAAAGGCCGCGCCATCCGGAAAGCGGTGATGGAGAGTTCGCGGTCGTCAGCCATGCGGCGCCATCCCGCCTCGAACTGCCGCATCTCGCGCGGGGGTAGCAGCGCACCGGCGTTCTGCGCGGCGACCGGTGCTTCCGCGCCGAAGTCGATGGACCGCGCGGCATTGGCGAACAGGATCTCGCCCTCGGCGCGCTCCCACGCGAGCGCCGCATGCGGCAGCAAGCGCGCCGCACCGCGACCTTGCGACTGTGCGATGTGGGCAGCTCGCGCACCGACGGTCACTCGCCACTTGCGCCACGCGATTTCGTGCGCGGCGAAAAGCGCGCCCTGCCGTGCGATGCGCTTCGGCAGATCGGCGCCACTGGCGGGCGGCGCCGGCAAGGGCTGCGCAACGCGGTCCAGTGAGCCGGTGAGCGCACGGCCCGCGTCGTCGACCAGCGTCGTCGAATACAGCTGCCGCTGCTCGATGCGCCGCCGCACCTGCTCCAGCCCCACGCGCCACGCGTGGTGCGCCGCGCCCGCCACCGACTCGCCGGCGAGCGACGTGATCGCGTGTGTCGTGCGCCGCCGCTCGAAAGAGCGGTAGTCGTACAGGACGTAGCTGCGGTCGGCGCAGAAGAAGTGATACGGCGCATCGTTGCAGCCCAAGGGAAACGCCAGGCTGTCGTCGATGCGCGCGGCCGCGTCGCTGGCTGCCCAACGCAGTTTCAGGGCCGCAGCGAGGTCGTGTTCGCTGCGAACCGCCAGCAGCCGGCTTTCGTTGCGCACCGGCCGGCTCCACGGCTGCTGGTTGATGTTGGTGCGCGGGTCCACCTCCGGCGCCATCGTGCCGCCCAGCAACTGGAAGCCGGGGACTGCAGGCTGGGCACGACGGCCGTAGGCCGTGTCGAAATTCAGGTGCCAGGCGGTGGAAGGTGCGAGGTCGAAAGCGGCCCCAACGAAGTCCCGATGGCCTTCGGCGTGGTGCTCGACCGGCTGCATCGCTTCGTGCGCGAGGTTCAGTCGCCAGCCGAACCCATTGGTGGCGGCCCGGCCCAGGTCCACCAGCGCATAGCCGCCCCCACGCTGGCTCGTTTCGAGCCGCAAGGCGCGGACATCCGCGGGCCGCTTCGTGATGAAGTTGATCGTGCCGGCGGGACCGACGTGGTTGCCGCTGCCGCGCACGACTTCGATGGCCTGCTTGTCGTCCAGCCCGATGTGCATTTCGGCGGGCACCACCAGGCCGTTGATCCGGTAGGAGCTGCCATGGTCCAGCGCAAACCCGCGCACCGTGAAGTTCTCGTAGTAGCCCGTGATCGCGTAGCTCTCCCCGATCGCCGGATCGCTTTGCAGCGCCGACGAGATGCTCCGCAGCCCAGGTCCCGAGAGGTCCTCCGCCACGCGCCAACCCGCGGGCACCGCGAAAGGCTCGCCCGAAAACATCGAGCCGGGCACCGCACGCGTTGCGCGCACGCTCACCTCCGGCAGGGGCGTCGCCGTCTGCGCACGCAGCGCGAGCGGCAGGCACAGCAGGCTCAGGCAAGCGGCGGCGCGAATCGCCATGAGCGTTCCATGAGGGCATCGACGTGCCCCAGGGCGGTTTCGAGGCGCTGTTGCGGCGAGCCCTCCAGGACGGCATGCGGCAGGCCCTTCTCGGCGAGCCGCTCGAGGAAGCACGCCGTCATCCAGCCACGGATCGACTCGCCGTCGCGCAAGCCGTCCTGCTCGAAAGGCACGCCGCGGTCGTGGGTGACGAGGTAGAGGTCGCCCGGCTCTTCCGCCGCGATGCGCTCCACATGCGGGTCGCGCGAACCCATGTACCGCTCATGCCAGATCGCCGTGGCGAAGGCATCGGTATCGCACACGAGCACGGGACCGCCCTGCGCGGCCGCCTCGCGTTGGCGGCGCAGCTGCTCGCGCGCGATGTCGACGAACTCTTCGCTGCGCCAGGCGAGCTGTTCGAAGCGCGGCGGCACTTCACCTGCGAGCTGCGCCTGCGCGGTCGCGCGCGCGAACTTGTGGACGCTGTATTCGCGGCCGTACTCGCCCACCCAGCCCGTCTCCGTGAACGCACCACCGCGCGACCGCAGGCTCGATTGCAACGCGCGCGACAAAGTCGTCGTTCCGGTTGATTCGGCGCCGACCACCACGACGCGCACGGCGAGCGACCGGCGCACGGGCGCCGCGAGGAACCCCCAGTGCCCCGGCAAATCCGCCCGGATTCGCGTGGCGGAAACCGGAACCAGCGTCCGCGCCGTGTCGAGCGTCACCGCCGTGGCATTGAACCGCCGCGCGAGCTCCTGCCCGTACGGCTCCGACGTGAACACCGCGGTAACCGGCGGCGCGCCGATCCACGCGAGCGCTGCGCGCATCAGGGCCACGTGCTGCGACCACACGGTGTCGCTGTGCAGGTCCATCGGCACGTCGTCGGTGATGCCCGTGACCGCGACGTTCGCCGACCGTGCGTGCGCGTCGCGCATCCAGCCGACGCGCTGCTGCAGCGGGATGCTTTCGCACGTTGCGGCCATCACCACCACGGTCACGCGCTCGCAACAGGCTGCAGCCGTCTGCACCAGCAAGTGGTGCCCCGCATGCGGCGGGTAGAACTTGCCGATCACGAGCCCGTGCTTCACGCCGCCTCCTGCGCGGCAATCCTGCGCGACCAGTGCCGCCAACCCGCGACGCACAGCCCGAGGAAGAGGACGTACAGCACCGCTGTGAGCGGCAAGGAGCGGCTCCAGTAGAGCGGAACCGACACGATGTCCACCGCGATCCACACCCACCAGCAATCGATCCAGCCGCGCGCCTGTTTCCAGGTGGCGAGCAGGCTGAAGGAGAAGATCACCGCATCGGGCCACGGGACCGGGCTGTCGCTGTGCGTGCGCAGCAGCCATGCGCATGCGGCGGTTGCGAGCATCGCTGCGACGAGCCCCAGCACCAGTTCGCGCATGGGAGCTCGCGACACGCGGATCACACCTTCGCGCCCCTGCCCCTGCCGCCACTTCCACCAGCCCCAGCCGCACAGCACGCAGAAGACGAGCTGCAGCCCCGCATCGGCGTAGAGCTTCGCATGGAAGAACACCCACGCAAAGCACAGCACGCTCACGATGCCGGTCGGCCACGTGGCGATGTTCAGCCGCTGCGCATACCACACGGAAGCGAGGCCGGTGACGAATGCCACCGCCTCGACCGGTGAGACGGCCTGGCCCGCGAGCTCCATAAGTTGTACTATACAACCATCAACGGAGAAGTCCATGGACACCGGCCTCACGCTCCTCGTCATCGACCCGCAGAACGACTTCATGGACATGCCCGGCGCGGCGTTGCCGGTCGCCGGCGCCAAGGCCGACATGGCGCGGCTGGCCGCATTCATCGACCAGGCGCAGTCGCGCATCGACGCGATCTGCGTCACGCTCGACACGCACCACAGCGTGGGCATCGAGCGGCCGGCGATGTGGGTGCAAGGCGATGGCCGCGACGTCGCGCCGTTCACCCAGGTCAGCTCCGCCGACGTGCGCGCCGGCAAGTACCGGCCGCGCCGCGACGGTGACCTGCCGCGCGTGCTGGCCTACCTCGACGCGCTGGAAGCCGGCGGCCGCTACTCGCTGATGGTGTGGCCGGTGCATTGCGAGGTGGGCACCTGGGGCCACAACGTCGAGGACGAACTGCGCGCCGCCTACAACCGCTGGGAGGCCGCGCGTCTCGTGCCGGTGCGGCACGTCATGAAGGGCATGAACGCCTGGACCGAGAACTACAGCGCGCTGCAGGCCGAAGTGCCGGACGCCGAAGACCCCGAGACGCAGCTGAACACGCGGCTCGTCGCGCAACTCGACCGCGCCTCCACCATCGCCATCGCCGGGGAAGCCAGCAGCCACTGCGTGCGCGCCACGACCGAGCACCTCGTGCAGCACATGCCCTCGCGCAATGCTGGCAAGATCGTGCTGTTGCAGGACTGCATGAGCCCCGTGGCGGGCTTCGAAGCGCAAGCCGGTGAATTCCTCGACGCGATGCGCCGCAAGGGCGTGCGCGTCACCACCACCGCCGGGCTGCTGCGGGACGTCGACGCCTGAACACGGGAGCCCACGCCATGGCCGTCATCACGAGCCTCATCGACACGGACCTGTACAAGTTCACGATGTGGCAGGCCATGCTGCATCGCCACCCGCAGACGCAAGCCGAGTACACGTTCAAGTGCCGCAACCGGCCCGAGTACCCGCTCGCCGAACTGCTGCCGGAAGTCGAGCGCGAGCTGGACCACCTGTGCTCCCTGCAGTTCCGCGAGGACGAGCTCGCGTACGTGGGCGGTCTGCGCTTCATCAAGAGCGACTTCGTCGACTTCCTGCGCATCTTCCGGTTCCAGCGCCGCTTCATCGACGTGCAGGCGGACGGCGAGGACCTGCGGATCGTCGCGCACGGGCCGCAGGTGCATGTGATGGCCTTCGAGATCTTCGTGCTGGCGATCGTCAACGAGCTGTACTTCCGCCGGTTCGATGCGCAGCGCGCGCTGGAAGAAGGGCGCAAGCGGCTCGCGGCCAAGATCCAGATGCTGCGCGACTTCGCAAGGCGCCCGCAGAAGGCGCACCCCTTCGAGCTGTTCGACTTCGGCGTGCGCCGCCGCTTTTCCGGCGCGTGGCAGCGCGAGGTGGTCGCGCGGTTTCAGGGCGAGGCGCCGCAGTTCTTCAAGGGCACGTCGAACGTGCTGCTGGCGCGCGACCTCGGCCTCGTGCCCATCGGGACCATGGCGCACGAGTACCTGCAGACGTACCAGGCGCTCGGCGTGCGCCTGCGCGACTTCCAGCGCGCGGCACTCGAGGACTGGGTGCAGGAATACCGCGGCGACCTCGGCACGGCGTTGACCGACGTCGTCGGCATGGACGCCTTCCTCGCCGACTTCGACCTCTACTTCGCCAAGCTGTTCGACGGCCTGCGCCACGACTCCGGCGACCCCATCGAATGGGGCGAGAAAGCCCTCGCGCACTACCGGAAGCTGCGCATCGATGCGCGGACTAAGCGCATGGTGTTTTCCGACGGGCTTGACCTGCAGAAGTCGATCGAGATCTACGACGCGCTCGCGGACCGAACGCAGCTGGGTTTCGGTATCGGCACCAACCTCACGAACGACATGGGGCTCACGGCGCTGAACATCGTGATGAAGCTCACTGCCGCGAACGGCCAACCGGTGGCCAAGCTCTCGGACTCGCCGGGCAAGACGATGTGCAGCGACGAGACTTTCCTGGCCTACCTGCGCCAGGTGTTCCAGGTGAAGGCGCCTTGAGTCAGCAGTCGCACCACTCGGGGCGGTCGACGCGCTCGCTGTCGATGACCACCATCACCCGCCCGGGGTAAGGCAACTTCGGCGTGGGCCGCGTGGCGTCCAGCACGCCATGGCGCTCCACGAAAGCCAGCATCGAGGGCGGCAGCAGCACGCAGCCGTCGGAGTGCGGCTGGCCGAGGTGGCCGATCGCGGCACTGTCGGCGGCGCGCGCGCACAAACGCACTTCGCACTGCTGCATGCGGCCGGCGACGAAGCTCGGGCGGCGCGTCATGAACTCCAGCTCGCGCACTGCGGCGGAGGACGTGCGTTCGAACACGCCGTCCGGCGTTTCGTTCGCCGGCAAGGCGCCGGTACTCGCCGGCGCTGCACCGACCAGCTGGTAGTGGCCGGGCATGAGCCGCCAGTAGAGGAAGGCCACCTGGATGTTCACGTTCTTGTCCACCGCCAGCAGGTACTGCGGCGCGTTGCCGCCCTGCCAGCCTTCGGGCAGCTGCATCTCGGTCATCGAGCCGTAGAGCAGCGCCTCGGAGCGCGGCACGTCCAGCTTCTGGATCACCTCCCGGCGGAACAGCTCGGCGAGTTCGGAGGGCGTGCGGATCTCGGCCGCCGCCGCGGGCCGCGGCAGCACCGCGGACGCGAGCGCACCCAGGACGAAGTGCCTTCGCCGCAGGGTGGGGGTGGGATCGTGCAGGCCCATGCCACCCATTCTGGGAAGCGGGGCCGCCGCCCGCCTTGCGGGCGGTCAAGTGAAAGTTTGCGCTGGATCAGGAACGCAGCAGCAGCTCGTGCGGGCGCAGCGGCTCCTTCTCCGGCGGCACGCGCGCGGCCTCCTCGGCCTGCTCCTGCGCGATCTTCTTCGACAGCGTGAGCCTGAAGTGCGACAGCGCCGCATCCGCGGCGATGGCCTGCATGCGGTACTGCGCGTCGGTGTCGATCACCTTCTGCTGGTGCTCGATGATGTGCTTGTCTTCCATGAAGCCTTCGATCAGGCTGTCGCGCAGCGACCGCGAGATGTTGGTGTCGCTGCCCTCGAAGTTGTTCAGGTAGACGAAGAAGAAGTGCGTCGTGCGCCGCGTCTCGGGCGTCATGAACTGGCAGTTGCGGTATTCGCGCGTGCCCTCGCGGTTGCCGCGCTCGCTGCCGCTGCCCGCGGGCGAAAACATCGACTCGAGGAAGAAGATGCCCGGGATGAGCATGCGGCCGATGTTGCGGCGGTCGACGTTCTTCGCCTTTTCGTCGGCCGGCAGCACCTTCCTGTGGAAGGGCGGCGGCGGTGCGTCCATGTGCCAGCGCTCGACGCGGAAGCCATCGTCCAGCCGCTCGATCGCCACCGGCTTGGTCTTGTACGCGTACTCCTCCGAGCCGCCGAGCGTGTTGGTGTGCACGAACGCGAGGTGCGCGAAGTCGGAGAGGTTGTCGACGATCAGCAGCCAGTTGGCGTCGTAGTGCATGTACTCGGGGATGCCCTTCCACTGCGCATCGCGCAGGTACGGGTAGTCCACGATCTGCGAGGCGTCGGCCTTCTCGGCATCGCCCATCCAGATCCAGACAAGGTGGTCCTTCTCCACCACCGGGAAGCTGCGCACGCCGAGCTTGGGCGGGATGTTCTCCTGCCCGGGAATCTGGATGCACTTGCCCGAGGGGTCGAACTTCAGGCCGTGGTACATGCAGCGGACGCACTCGCCTTCGCGCCGGCCGATGGACAGCGGCGCGCCGCGATGGCAGCAGCGGTCGCGCAGCGCGACGACGCGCCCCGTCTCGGCCTTGTAGAGAACCACGGGCTCCTCGAGGATCGTGCGCGCCAGCATCTTGCCGTCGATGAGCTCGTGGTCCCAGCAGGCCACGTACCAGCAGTTTTTCAGGAACATGGGCCGATGCTAGGCAGCGGGGCGCCGCTTCGCAAGTTCCACGTAGAAGTCCAGCGACGCGGGGTTGGCCATTGCATCCTTGTTGACTACTTTGTCCACCGGCTGGCCCAGCAGCAGCTTCTTCACGGGCAGCTCCTGCTTCTTGCCGGTCAGGGTGCGCGGGATCTCCAGCACCTGGAAGATCTCGTCCGGGATGAAGCGTGGCGACAGCGCGGTGCGGATCGCACCGTTGAGCTTGGCCTTCATCGCGTCGTCGAGCTGCACGCCGGGCCGCAGCACGACGAAGAGCGGCATGTAGCTTTCGCGCCCGAGGTATTCGAGGTCCACCACCATCGAGTCCAGAACCTCGGGCAAGGCCTCGACGGCCGCGTACAGCTCGCTCGTGCCCATGCGCATGCCGTGGCGGTTGATCGTGGCGTCGCTGCGGCCGTAGATGATGCAGCTGCCCGTGGGCGTCACCTTCAGCCAGTCGCCGTGCCGCCAGATGCCCGGGTACATGTCGAAGTAGGACGAGAGGTAGCGCTTGTTGCCTTCGTCGTTCCAGAAGTACAGCGGCATCGAGGGAATGGGCCGCGCGCAGACGAGCTCGCCCACTTCGCCAATGACGGGTTCGCCTTGCTCGTTCCACGCTTCGACCGCGCAGCCGAGCAGGCGGCACTGCATCTCGCCGGGCACGAGCGGCAGCTCGCGGTTGCCGCCGATGAACGCGCCCGCGAAGTCGGTGCCGCCGGAGATGTTGGACCACCACATGCCGGGCGTGCCGATGCGCTCGAACTGCGCGTTGACCCAGTTCTGCACGTCGGCCGACAGCGGCGAGCCGGTGGTGCCGAGCGCGCGCACGTTCGTGAGGTCGCCGCAAGTGGAGAGGTCGATCTGCGCCTTCATGCAGTTCGCGAAGAACGCCGCGCCTGCGCCGAAAAAGGTGGCCTTCACATCCGCGCCGAAGCGCCACAGCGTGGTCCAGTCCGGCTTGTCGCGCGGACCGCCCGGGTTGCCGTCGTAGATGCAGCAGGTGGTGCCATTGAGCAGGCCCGCCATCTGCGCGTTCCACATCACCCAGCCGGTGGAGCTGTACCAGTGGAAGCGCTCGCCGAGGTTGTTGGGCTTGTAGCTGCAGCCGATGTCGCTGTGCAGGACGAGGTGCGCCAGCATCACGATGGCGATGCCGCCGTGGCCGTGCACGATCGGCTTCGGCAGGCCGGTGGTGCCGCTCGAGTACACGATCCACACCGGGTGGTCGAAGGGCAGCCACACCGGCTCGAACGCCGCGACTTCCGCGTCGTCACGCGAGCAAGCCTGGGCGAGGCCGGCGAAAGGCTGCAGCGCCTGCGTGTCCACGCCGAGGTTGTCCAGCAGGACGAGGTGCCGCACGCTCGGCAGCGCACTGCGCATCTCGGCCACCACCTGCGTGCGGTCGTAATCGCGCATGCCGTAGGTGACGCCGTCGCACGCGATCAGCACCTTGGGCTCGATCTGCCTGAAGCGGTCCAGCACGGCCGGCGTGCCCATGTCGGGCGAGCAAATGCTCCAGATGCCGCCGAGGCTGGCCACGGCGAGGAAGGCGACGATGGTCTCCGGCACGTTCGGCAGGTACGCCGCCACGCGGTCGCCGGGCTCGAGACCCTGCTCCTTCAGGTGCAGGGCGAGCGACGCCGCCTGCCGCTTCAGCTCGGGCCAGGACAGCTCGCGCGCCACGCCTTTCTCGTTGCGGCTGATCACCGCCGGCAGGCCCGCCGCATGGGCCGCATCGGCATGGCGGAACACCTGTTGTGCGTAGTTGAACTGTGCGCCTTCGAACCACTTCGCGCCGGGCATCCTGTCGTCGGCGAGCACGGCGGTGTGCGCCGTGGGCGACTGCAGCTCGAAGTAGTCCCAGATGCTTTGCCAGAACCCGGGCAGGTCGGTCGTGGACCAGCGCCAGAGCGCGTCGTAGCCGTCCAACGAGAGCCCGCGCTTCTTCTGCAGCCAGTCCTGGTACAGGCGGATCTGCGGCACGTTGGGCGGCTTCGGCTGGTATTCATCGCGCAGCTGGCGCTTGAGCACCTTGCCGATGTCGCTGCGCGGCAGCTCGCCGCGATAGCGCACGTCGACGAGTCGCTGCGTCTTGCCGAGGCGCTCGTTGGCCCAGGCCTTCAGCGCTTCCGGTGCGGGAGCGTTCCTGCCCGGCACGACGAATGCGACCGGCGACTCGCCCCATGCTTCGGAGGGCACGCCCACCACCGACACGTCCGCCACGCCGGCGTGCTCGCGCAGCACCGCCTCGATGTCGCTCGGGTAGATGTTGAAGCCGCCGCTGATGATCATGTCCTTGCGGCGGTCCATCAGCGTGAGGAAGCCGTCGGCGTCGAAGCGGCCCACATCGCCCGTGCGGATGTAGCGGCGACCCTCGCTGTCGTACCACTCCGCCTCGCGCGTCTTCTCCGGCTGGTTGTGGTACGCCGTCATCATCGACGCGGAGCGGCCGACGACCTCGCCCACCTCGCCGCTCGCGACCTCGCGGCCTTCCTCATCGATCAGGCGCACGTCATGGTTCGCCGCGGGCTTGCCGACCGTGTGGAGCTTGTCGGGGTAGTTGTGCGCCTCCAGCACGATCGAGCCGCCGCCTTCGGTCATGCCGTAGTACTCCACGAGCCCGCCCGGCCAGCGCTTCAGCACGTCGGCCTTCAGCTTCGCGCTGAACGGCGAGCTGGTGCAGAACTTCATGTGGAAGGACGACAGGTCGAACTTGTCGAAGTCCGGGTACGCCATGAGCCGCTGGTACTGCACCGGCACCAGCATCGCGTGCGTAGCTTTCACCTTCTCGGCCAGCGACAGGTACGCGGCCGGGTCGAAGCGGCCTTCGGACAGCACCACCGCACCGCCTCGTGCGATGGACGGGAAGAAGCACACCAGCGTGGTGTTGGAGCAAAGGGACGTCGCGAGCAGTGTCACGGACTCCGGGCCATAGCCGTAGGCGTCGGCGCGCGCGACGTGCGCCCAGCGCATCGAGTGCGGCTGCACGATGCCCTTGGGCGTGCCGGTCGTACCCGACGAATAGATGATGTTGAAGCCCCACTGCGGCTGCGCCTCCACGCGCTTCGGCCGGCTGCCTTCCGGCATGAGCCAGCCTTCCAGCGAGGGCGTGGCCCTGCCGTCCATCGCGATGCGCTTCACGCGCGACTCGATCTGCGGCGTGTCGGCATCCACGAACAGCAACCTCGCACCACTGTCCGCCACCATGCCCGCCAGCTGCGCCGGCACCGTGCCGGTCGGCAGCGGCGCGACAACGACGCCGGCGCGCAGCGCGCCCAGGAACACCGCCGCGTATTCGAGCGAGTTGGCGGCGCAGATGGCGATGGACTGCTGCGGCTGCACCCCGTCGCGCTGCAGTGAAGCGGCCACGCGGTCCATCATCGTGTCGAGCTGGCCATAGGTCACCGCGCGCTTGCCCTGGTGCAAGGCGGTGGCGGCGGGCCGCGCCGCCGCGTGCTCGCGCACGAGGTCGGCGATGGCACGGAACGGGGGGAGTCCGGCGGGTTCCGCTGCCGGGGGCGTTGTCTCCTTCTGGGTCATGGCTGGAATTTACGGCAGCGGGCCGGTTTGCTTTTTCGCACGACCGTGCTAAACTGCCGTCCATGGAAGCCAGGACCCAGCGCAGCGAGCTCACGCGCACCGCCATCGTCGGTGCCGCGCTGGATTTGGCCGCCGCCGAGGGGCTGGAAGCCATCTCCCTGCAGGTCGTGGCCGACCGGGTGGGCCTGTCCAAGAGCGGCGTGTTCTCCCGCGTCGGCTCGCGCGAGGCGCTGCAGAAGGCGGTGATCGAGGAATACGGCCGCCGTTTCCTCGCCGACGTGTTCGTGCCCGCGATGCAGCAGCCCAAGGGCCTGCCGCGGCTGAACGAGGTCGTCTCGCGCTGGCTCACGCGCGTGCGGGACGTGGAGTCGCAGCGCGCCTGCATCTTTGCCGCCGGGGCTTTCGAGTTCGACGACCGCGAAGGCCCGGTGCGCGACTTCCTGCAAGGCGAAGTCACCCGCTGGCGCGCCGCCCTGCGCCGCAGCGTGCTGCAGGCCATGGAAGCGGGCCACCTGAAGCCCGACACCGACCCCGACCAGCTCGCCGGCGAGATCTGCGGCCTGGTCATCGGCGCCATGCACGACTGCCGGTTCCTGCGCGACCTTCGCGCCTGCGACCGCGCCGCCGCCACCTGGCAGCGGCTGCTGTCCACCTACCAACCCCGATAAGAACAACGAGACATGCCGTTTCGCCCTCACCCCTGCCAGCATTTCGCACACTCGTGCGAAGAAAGGATCTCACCATGATCACCGCCCTCCTGCTCGTTGCCGCCTACGGCGTCGTCCGCATCGCCGGTGCGATGTACGAAGCGTGGCGCCTGCTGCCCCGCCGCAACGAAGACCTGGTGCTGTTCTGATGGACACCACCGCCACCACGACGGGCACGCTGCAGGCGGCGTCCCGCTTCTACGACGCGAGCCCGGCACTGCGCCTGTTCCGCTTCGCGCTGAAGACCGCCGAGCGCCTGTGGCCGGCGTTCGCCGTGCGCGCTGCGTACCGCGTGTTCGGCACGCCCTTGCCCTTGCGCTGGGTGCGCCGGCCGAACCGCCTCGGCAAGGATTGGCGCGCGGAAGCCTGGCCGTTCGAGGATGGCGGCGTGACCGTCTACTCGCCGGCCGCCGCGCCGCACGGCCCGGTGGCCCTGCTGGTGCACGGCTGGGGCGGCAACGCGGGGCAGATGGTGCCGCTGGCCGAGACGCTGGGGCAGCACGGCCTGCGCCCGGTGCTGGTGGACCTGCCCGCGCACGGCGCGAGCGCCGGCTCGGTGAGTAACCTGCCGCAGTTCGCGCGCGCCATCGAGTACGTCGTCGCGCGGCTGATGCAGCAAGGTTTCGAAGTGCGCGCACTCGTCGCGCATTCGCTCGGCGCCAATGCCGCCGCGTTCGCCGTGGCGCGCAACCTGCCCGTGCGCCGCCTCGTGCTGCTCGCGCCGCCGGCTTCGGCACGCGCGTACACCAGCTATTTCGCGCACGTGTTCGGCCTGTCCGAGACCACCCGCGCCGCGATGCAGAAGCGCATCGAGGTGCGCGAAGGCATCCTCATCACGCAGTTCGAGCCCCCCGCCGTGGGCCCGCGCGTGAACGTGCCGACGCTCATCGTCCACGACCGGGACGACCGCATCAACGCCTTCTCCGACGGCCAGGCCTTCGCGCGCCACGTGCGCGGCGCCGACCTGCTCGCAACCCAGGGCCTCGGCCACCGCCGCATCCTCAAGGACGCGCAGGTGCTGGGCCGCGTCGCCATCTTCACCGTCTGACCCCGACAAGGATTTCATCGATGGACGCTTTCATCGTCGACTACGCCCGCACGCCCTTCCACTTCGCGAAGAAGGGCCGCATGGCCGAACTGCGCCCCGACGACCTCGCCGGGCAACTGGTGCGCGCGCTCGTGGCACGCCAGCCCTTCGACGCGAAGGAGCTCGAGGACGTGCTGCTCGGCTGCGCCTACCCCGAGGGGCCGCAAGGCGACAACCTCGCGCGCATCGTGAGCTTCATCGCGGGCCTGCCGGACACCCTCGGCGGCATGACGATGAACCGCTTCTGCGGCTCGTCGATGTCCGCCGTCCATGTCGCCGCGGGCAGCATTGCGAGCGGTGCGGGCGACGCCTTCCTGTGCGTGGGCGTGGAGTCGATGTCGCAGGTGCCGCAGGGCGGCCTCAGCCCCTCGCGCAACCCGGGCCTCAAGAGCGACTTCCCCGAGGCGTACACGCCGATGGGCATCACCGCCGAGAACCTCGCGAAGCGCCACGCCATCACGCGCGAGCAGCAGGATGCGTTTGCCGTGCGCAGCCAGCGCAAGACGGCGGCCGCGTTCGAGCGCGGCGCGTTTGCCGAAGAAGTGGTTCCCGTGAAACTGCCGGACGGCTCGGTCGTGGACAGCGATGGCTGCCTGCGCCCCGCCACCACGCAGCAGGCGCTGGCCGCGCTGAAGCCCGCCTTCCTGCCCGAAGGCGAAGGCACCGTGACCGCGGGCACTTCGTCGCCGCTCACCGATGGCGCGAGCGCCGTGCTGGTGGCCAGCGAAGCCTTCGTGCGCCGCCACAACCTGAAGCCGCTCGCGCGGATCCGCTCCGTGGCAGTGGCCGGCGTGCCACCGGAGATCATGGGCATCGGCCCGGTGCCGGCCACGCGCAAGGCTTTGCAGCGAGCCGGGCTCACGGTCGACGCGATCGACCTCATCGAGCTGAACGAGGCCTTCGCCGCGCAGGCACTGGCGTGCATCGGCGAGCTGGGGCTGGACGAGGCGCGCATCAACCTCGATGGCGGCGCGATCGCGCTCGGCCACCCGTTGGGCGCCACCGGCGCGCGCATCACCGGCAAGGCCGCGCAGCTGCTCGCGCGAACCAAAGGCCGCTTCGCTCTCGCCACGCAGTGCATCGGCGGCGGGCAAGGCATTGCAACCGTGCTGGAAAGAACCTGACCCACCCGTTAGCATCGCTGCGCTTCAATAAAAAAGGAGAAGAGCGATGTTCAACTGGACCGAGAAGTCCCCGGAGGTTCTGCGCCAAGGCGGCGTGATCGCGCCCGACGAGCGCCTGCCCTGGCCGCAGACGGCGGCCATGGGCGTGCAGCACGTGATCGCCATGTTCGGCGCCACGGTGCTCGCGCCCATCCTCATGGGCTTCGACCCCAACATCGCCATCCTGATGAGCGGCGTCGGCACGCTGCTCTTCTTCTTCATCACCGGCGGCAAGGTGCCGAGTTACCTCGGCTCCAGCTTCGCCTTCATCGGCGTGGTCATCGCGGCCACGGCATACGGCGGCAAGGGACCGAACGGCAACATCGCGGTGGCGCTGGGCGGCATCATCGCGTGCGGTGTGGTGTACGCCATCATCGGCGCGCTGGTGCATGCGATCGGCACGGCGTGGATCGAGCGCTTCATGCCGCCGGTGGTCACCGGTTCGGTGGTCGCCGTGATCGGCTTGAACCTCGCCGGCATCCCGGTGAAGAACATGGCCGCGAGCAATTTCGACTCGTGGATGCAGGCCGTCACCTTCGTGTGCGTGGGCCTCGTCGCGGTGATGGCGCGCGGCATGGTGCAGCGGCTGCTGATCCTCGTCGGCCTGATCCTGGCGAGCATCGTCTACGCCATCCTCACCAACGGCCTGGGGCTGGGCAAGCCGATCGACTTCAGCGGCATCGCCACCGCGGCGTGGTTCGGTGCGCCCGCATTCACGGCGCCGCAGTTCAGCGGGCCCGCGATGCTGCTCATCGCGCCGGTCGCGATCATCCTTGTCGCGGAGAACCTCGGCCACATCAAGGCCGTGACCGCGATGACGGGCCGCAATCTCGACCCCTACATGGGCCGCGCCTTCATCGGCGACGGCATCGCCACCATCGTCAGCGGCTCCGCGGGCGGCACCGGCGTGACGACGTATGCCGAGAACATCGGCGTGATGGCGGCCACCAAGATCTATTCGACCTCGATCTTCATCGTGGCCGCCGTCATCGCGCTGCTGCTCGGCTTCTCGCCGAAGTTCGGTGCCGTGATCCAGGCGATCCCGCTGCCGGTGATGGGCGGCGTGAGCATCGTGGTGTTCGGCCTCATCGCGATCGCCGGCGCGAAAATCTGGGTGGACAACCGCGTGGACTTCTCGCAGAACCGCAACCTGATCGTCGCGGCCATCACGCTGGTGCTGGGCACGGGCGACTTCACGGTGAAGTTCGGCGGCTTCGCGCTGGGCGGCATCGGCACCGCCACGTTCGGCGCGATTTTGCTGTGGGCGCTGCTGGGGCGCAGCGGCGAAGGGGAAACCGTCGCCGCCGGCGACGCGCCGGTCAACCGCTAGCTAATATCGCCGGATGCGAATCTGGACCAAGCCGATCTCGATCGAGATCCTTTCCGCCAACCACCACCGCACCGCGCCCGGCCACCTGGGCATGGAGTTCCTGGAGGTCGGCGATGACTTCATTCGTGGCCGCGTGCCGGTCGACGACCGCACACGGCAGCCCTACGGCATCCTGCACGGCGGCGTGAGCGTGGTGCTGGCGGAGACGCTGGGCTCGTGCGGCGCCGCCTATTCGTGCGAGCCGGGGCACCGCGCGGTGGGGCTCGACATCAACGCGAACCACCTGCGCTCCGCGTCGTCGGGCTGGGTGACGGGCATCACGCGCCCGGTGCATCGCGGCCGCACGACGCACGTGTGGGCCATCGAGATGTTCGACGACGAAGGCCGCGCGACCTGCGTGTCGCGCATCACGATGGCGATCCTCGCGCCGAGGTCGAACGCGTGATCTCCCGGCGCGGTCCATGGCTTGGCCGATGGATCGCGCTTGTCGTGCTGGCGTTCGCGGTTCATGCCGATGCGCAAGGCGCGCCACCGGTGCCGCTCGGCCCCGACGAAGTCCGCGTCGACCTCTCGCGCGCCGCGGAGGTCCTTGAAGATCCCGAAGGGCGGCTCACGTTCGAGGAGGTGCGCCGCTCGACGGCTTTCAGGCCCGGCCCTGCGTCGCGGGGCCGCAGCGCCTCGGCATTCTGGTTGCGGTACGAGCTGGACAACCGCAGCGGCCGCACCAGCTGGTGGCTGGACACCGGGAGCCGCACGCTCCACGAGATCGACTTCTTCGCCGTGGGACCGGACGGCCGCATGACGCACCAGTCCGCGAGCGCGAATCTGCCGTTCGGCGCGCGACCCCTGCCGACCCTCTCGTTCGTGTTCCCCGTCACCTTGCCCGCGAACGCCAGGTCCACCCTCTACCTGCGCTTTCGCTCCACCAGCTGGATGGCGGCCTCGACCGCGCCCGTGCTGTGGGAGCCGGCGGCCCACCAGCAGGAGGTCGCCAAGGAGCGGACGCAATGGTTGCTCTACGTCGGGATGGCTCTCGCGCTCGCGCTGTTCAACCTGCTGCTCTACGCGGCGCTGCGTGAAACCGATTACCTCGTCTATGTCCTGTCCCTGTTCGGTACGGTGTGGACGATTTCCTCGGCCTACGGCGGCTTCGGTGCCGCGTACGAAATGCTCTGGCCGGATTCGCCCGTCTTCGAACAGGTCGCCTGGATCGCGCCCTTCCTTTTCGTCGCGGTCTTCTCCACGCTCTTCTACGTTCGTGTGACGCGCATGCGGGCGCAATTCCCGCACGCCAGCCGCGTGGTGTTCGCCGGCGCTTGCGCGTTTGCCGTCGTCGTGCTCGTTCGTGTGGCCATCGCCGGGCTGCAACTGCCGGTGCCACCGAAGGCGCAGATCCTGCTCGGCGTGGCGGGCAACCTGGGCTTCCTGCTCTGGGTGCTCAGCTCGGTGGGTGTGATGGCCTTCCTCGTTGCCGCGCGCAACCGGCAGGCGCAATTTCTCGCGGTGGCCGTGGCGCCCGTCGCGTTGATGGCGACCTACCAGACCGTCATGCGTGCCTTGGGCGAACTTCCGCCCGTGTCGTGGCTGCTGTGGACCTCGATGTTCGAGTTCGTCACCATGGCGCTGCTGCTGGCCGACCGCTTCCGCCAGGAGCGCGAGCAGCGGCAGACCGCCCAGGATGCGCTCGTGGCAGGGCTTCAGCGCTCCGAGCGCGAACTCGAGGCGAAGGTGCAGGAGAGAACGGCCCAGCTCGAACGCGAGCAGGTGCGCACGCGCGAGCTGCTGCACAACATCCTGCCCGCGCAACTGGCCCAGGAGCTCGCCGAGACCGGGGCCGCCCGGCCCGCGCGACACGACTCGGTTTCGATCCTCTTCACCGATTTCAGCGGTTTCACGCAGTCGGTCTCGATGATGCCCGCCGACCGGCTCGTGACGGAGCTCAACGAGATCTTCGCGGCGTTCGACGATATCGCGGAAGCGAACGGTATCGAGAAGATCAAGACGATCGGCGACGCCTACATGGCGGCCGGCGGGCTGCCCACGCCGTGCGAGCGCCACGCGCAGCGCTGCGTGAGAGCCGGCCTCGCCATGATCGAATGGATGGAGAAACGCAACGCGCACGCGCCGTTCAAGTGGCAGCTGCGCGTGGGCGTGCACTCCGGCCAGGTCGTCGCCGGCGTGGTCGGCAAGCGCAAGTACGCCTACGACGTCTGGGGCGACAGCGTGAACATCGCATCGCGCATGGAGAGCGCAGGCGAGCCGGGGCGGGTGAACATCTCCGCGTACACCTACGACCTTGTCCGCGGTGAATTCGAGTGCGAGTACCGCGGCCGCGTGCCCGTGAAGGGCAAGGGCGAGGTGGACATGTACTTCGTGGTCGGCCCGGCGGCTCAGGCACCGTCCTGACTTCGCGCCAACCGCTCGCTCTTCCAGTACACGTCGTCGCCGCCGTTCATGCGGTTGAGCACACGCGCGAGTACGAACATCAAGTCGGACAGGCGGTTGAGGTACTGGCGCGGGGCTTCGCGCAGCTTGTCGGAAGCACCCAGCGCAACAAGCGCGCGTTCGGCGCGGCGCGCCACCGTACGGCACACATGAGCCTGCGACGCTGCGCGGTTGCCCGCGGGCAGGATGAACTCCTGCAGCTTCGGCAGTTGCGCGTTGTACTTCGCGAGAGCCGTGTCGAGCGCCTCCACCGCCTCGGCCTTCAACAGCTCGAAGCCCGGGATCGACAACTCACCGCCGAGGTTGAACAGCTGGTGCTGGATCTCGACCAGCAGTTCGCGCACGTCGCCCGGCATCTCCTCGCACAGCAGCAGGCCGATGTGCGAGTTGAGCTCATCCACATCCCCCATGGCATGCACGCGCAGGCTGTCCTTCGACACCCGCGTGTTGTCCCCGAGGCCCGTGGTGCCGTCGTCCCCCGTGCGGGTGGCGATCTGGGTGAGGCGCTTGCCCATGGCTGTTCCTTGGCTGTTGCTGGGCAAGATTGTGCCCGCCTCTTCCTACATGCATTCACGGCCGCTTCGGCTGGTCCGTTACGCGGCCGCTGAGCAGCATGGTGGGAACAGGAGTCATGACCATGAAGTTCCACCGCATCGCCCTCGCGGCGGCATGCGCCGCGGCCGCCCTCGCCGCGCAGGCGCAGGTCGCGCGCATCCAGTCGGCACCCATCAGTACGTCGAAACCGGTCAACACGCAACAGGCCGCCACGTTCGGCATGCCGCGTGCGAACGGCCTGAACTCGCCGTTGCCCGCCGGGCTGACGGCCGGCAGCGGGCCGAACACGGGCACGACCACCACGACCAGTAGCGCGGGCAGCGCCACCACGACTGCTGCGACGGCGACAAGCCCCACGTCCGGCCAGGTCGTGCTGCAGAACCCGAACACGACGGTCGACCCGAACACCGTCACCACGCCTGTCGTGACTGCACCCGTCACCACGCCGATCGTCGTGGGCGCCGGCACGGCCACGGGCGTCGGCACCGGTGCCACCACACCCTCCGCCGCGTATGCAGCGACGGCCGTGATGGGCGCAGGCTCCAACATCCCGGCGCCGCGCCAGGGTGGCTCGTTCGGCCCGGGCCCGTACACCGCCGTCGAAGTGGCCGCTTCGTTCCTCAACGCAGACGCCAACGGCGACCGCGAACTGACGCGTGGCGAGGCGACCCGGCTGGCGCTGATGCCGTTCTCCTTCGAGGAAATGGACCGCAACCACGACGGGGTTGTGACGCGCGGCGAGTACGACGATTCACTACGTTGACGGTGGGCTTAAACTGGGGTGGTCAGGAGACGCCCCATGAATGCCCCCACCGCCGCCTCGCACCTCATCCCCGAAGTCCAGCAGCGCGCCGTGCCGCAGGCGCTGCTCGACGCGCTCAAGGCACGCTTCGGTGAGCAATGCTCCACCGCAATGGCGGTGCGCGAGCAGCACGGCCGCGACGAGTCGTCGTTCGAGGTGCCGCCGCCGGGCGCGGTGATCTTCGCGGAGAAGACGCAGGACGTCGCCGATGCCGTGCGCCTGTGCAGCGAGCACGGCACGCCCGTCATTCCTTTCGGCGTGGGCACGTCGCTCGAAGGCCATTTGCTCGCCGTGCAAGGCGGCGTGAGCATCGACGTGGGCCGCATGAACAAGGTGCTGGCCGTCAACCCCGAAGACCTCACGGTGACGGTGCAGGCGGGCGTGACGCGCAAGCAGGTGAACGAGGAGATCAAGAGCACGGGCCTGTTCTTCCCGATCGACCCGGGTGCGGACGCCACCATCGGCGGCATGAGCGCCACGCGTGCTTCGGGCACGAATGCGGTCCGCTACGGAACCATGCGCGAGAACGTGCTCGCGCTCGAAGTGGTGACCGCGAGCGGTGAGGTGATCCGCACCGGCACGCGCGCGAAGAAATCCTCGGCGGGTTATGACCTCACCCGCCTGTTCGTCGGCAGCGAAGGCACGCTCGGCGTGATCACCGAGATCACCCTGCGCCTGTACCCGATCCCCGAAGCGATCTCCGCCGCGGTCTGCTCGTTCCCGAGCATCGCGGATGCCGTGCACAGCGTCATCGAGATCATCCAGCTCGGCGTGCCGATCGCGCGCGTGGAGCTGATCGACCACAACACGGTGCGCATGGTCAACGCGCACAGCAAGCTCGCGCTGCGCGAGGAGCCGATGCTGCTGATGGAGTTCCACGGCTCGCCGGCCGGCGTGAAGGAGCAGGCCGAGACGGTGCAGGAGATCGCGTCATCGCACGGCGGCAAGGCGTTCGAATGGGCCACCACGCCCGAAGAGCGCACGCGCCTGTGGACCGCGCGGCACAACGCGTACTTCGCCGCGATCCAGTCGCGCCCCGGCTGCCGCGCGATCAGCACGGACACCTGCGTGCCGATCTCACGCCTGGCCGATTGCCTGCTGGACTCGGTGAAGGAAGCCGACGAGAGCGGCCTGCCCTACTTCCTCGTCGGCCACGTGGGCGACGGCAATTTCCACTTCGGTTACCTGCTCGACCCGAACCTGCCGAAGGAGCGCGAGGTCGCCGAGGCGCTGAACCACAAGCTCGTCTCGCGCGCGCTCGACCTCGGCGGCACGTGCACGGGCGAGCATGGCGTGGGCCTGCACAAGATGGGTTTCCTCGTCGACGAAGCCGGCGTGGGCGCGGTGGACATGATGCGTACGATCAAGCGCGCGCTCGACCCGAAGAACATCATGAACCCCGGGAAGATCTTCGCGCTTTAACGCTCGGCGCGCAGGCGGTCGATCAGGCCGTTCAACTCGTCCAGCGACCCGAACTGGATCGCGACTTCGCCGAGCTCCTCGGTGCGCCCGTGGCGCTTCACGCGCTTCTTCACGCGCACTTCGACTTCGGCGGTGAGCAGGTCGGAGAGTTCTTCCTCCACGCGGCGCAGATCGCGCGACTTCTCCTTCTTCGGCTTGGGCGAGGTCAGCGTGAACTCCGCGCCCAGCTTCTTGACGAGGCTCTCTGCCTCGCGCACGGACAGCTTCTTCTGCGCGATCTGGTTGGCCGCCGTGATCTGCGCCGCCCGCTCGAGTGCGAGGAGCGCGCGTGCATGGCCCATGTCGAGGTCACCGGCCATCAGCATCGTCTGCACGGGCTCGGCGAGGTTCAGCAAGCGCAGCAGGTTCGACGCCGCGCTGCGCGAACGCCCCACCGCTTGCGCGGCTTGTTCGTGCGTGAGGCCGAACTCCTTGACCAGCCGCTGCAGGCCATGCGCCTCTTCCAGCGGGTTGAGGTCCTCGCGCTGAATGTTCTCGATGAGCGCCATCGCCGCGGCGGACTCGTCGGGCACGTCGCGCACGAGCACCGGCACGCTGTCCAGGCCCGCGAGCTTCGCCGCGCGGAAGCGGCGCTCACCCGCGATGATCTCGTACTTGCCGGCGTGGTCCCCGCTCGCGAGCTTGCGAACGAGGATCGGCTGCATGATGCCTTGCGCCTTGATCGACTCGGCCAGTTCGTAGAGCGCGCCCTCGTCCATGCGCGTGCGCGGCTGGTACTGGCCGGGCACCATGTCGTCGAGCAGCAGCGACGCGGGCGTGCCCGGGTTCGTCGCGGGCGCGTCGGCGTTCGCGCCCTCTTCCACCTTGGGCCCGAGCAGCGCTTCGAGGCCGCGGCCGAGGCCCTTGGGTTTCTTCGTCACCATCACTAGTCTCTCATCAGGTCCTGCAAGAGGACGTGTCCTTCGGGCCAGCTCGCGAGCCCGCTCTCCGCGTTGATGTGCCCGCTGTTGCCGTAGTCCATGAACTGCGAGCCCCACGCGTGCGCAAAGAGGCGTGCGCGCTCGAAGTCGCAATAGGGGTCGTCGCGGCTGGCGACCAGCACGCTCACGAAAGGCAGCGCCTGCAGTGGCACCGGTGCCCAGGTGCGCAGCAGGTCGCGCATCTCGGGCCGCTCGGGGTCGCCCGGGGCGACGAGGAGCGCGCCCTTCACGCGATGCGTGTTCTGCGAATGCGCCGCCCACGCGGAGACGAGCATGCAGCCGAGGCTGTGGCCCACCAGCACCGCGGGTTCGTCGCGCGAGAGCACGACCTCTTCCAGCCGCGCGATCCAGTCGCCGCGCAGGGGCCGCATCCAGTCGTGCTGTTCCACGCGCACGTAGCCATGGCGCGCTTCCCACAGGGTCTGCCAGTGCTGCGGGCCGCTGGACTGCCAACCCGGCAGGGTCAAGACGTTGGAAGGCTTCACTGCTCTCTTTTTTGTAGCGCGGTCACATCCGCTTGAGGCGATCGACCATCTCCTGCGCGAAGTCCACGAAGGCCTGGCTGCCGCGCGCCGAGGGGTCGAAGATCACGCCGGGCAGGCCGTAGCTGGGTGCCTCGGCGAGGCGCACGTTGCGCGGGATCACCGTGTTGAACACCTTCTCGGCGAAGTGCGCCTTGAGCTGGTCGCTCACCTGCTGCTGCAGCGTGATGCGCGGGTCGAACATCACGCGCAAGAGGCCGATGATCTGCAGGTCCTTGTTCAAGTTGGCGTGCACCTGCTTGATGGTGTTCACCAGGTCGGACAGGCCTTCGAGAGCGAAGTACTCGCACTGCATCGGCACGATCACGCCGTGCGCCGCGCACAGGCCATTGAGCGTGAGCAGCGAGAGCGAGGGCGGGCAGTCGATGAGGACGAAGTCGTAGTCCTTGGCCGATTGCGCGAGCGCCTGCTTGAGGCGCTTCTCGCGGCGCTCCTCGTCGACCAGCTCCACCTCGGCACCCGCGAGCTCGCGGTTGGCGCCGAGCACGTCGTAGCCGCACTTCTCGCTCTTCACCCGCGCTTCGGCCACCGAAGCCGATTCGAGCAGGACGTCGTACACGGTGAGCTTGAGCGCGCGCTTGTCCACGCCTGAGCCCATGGTGGCGTTGCCCTGCGGGTCGAGGTCGACCATCAGCACGCGCTGGCCGATCTTCGCCAGGCCGGCGGCGAGGTTGACGGTGGTGGTCGTCTTGCCGACGCCGCCCTTCTGGTTGGCGACGCAAAAGATCCTGGCTGTCATTCGATTACCTGGAGAGGGCCAGCTTCACGCCGAAGCCGACCAGGAACACGCCGGCCAGCTTTTCGAGCGCGCGGCCGATCATGGGGTTGGCACGCAATCTTTCGGCCAGGAAGTGGGTGAGCAGCACGACTATCAGCCCGTAGAGGAAGGTGAGCGTGGCGATGGTCGCGGCCATCACGCCGAAGGTCACCAAGCCTTGGTGCTGCTTCGGGTCGACGAACAGCGGGAAGAAGGCCATGTAGAAAACGATGGCCTTGGGGTTGAGCAGCGTGATCAGGCCGGCTTGCTGGAAGTAGCGGCGCGGCTCGATGTTCAACACGGGCGCGTCACCGGGCTTGGCCAGCATCATCTTGAAGCCGAGCCAGGCGAGGTAGGCGGCGCCGAGCCACTGGACGGCGTGGAAGGCGGCGGGGTACGCGATGAGCAGCGCGGCAACTCCGGCAACGGCTGCCCACATCAGGACCTGGTCGCCGGCAATGATCCCGAAGGTGGCGGCCAGGCCGCCCGCGATGCCGCCCTTGCCGGTGGAGGTGATCAGCGCCAGGTTGCCCGGGCCGGGGATGGCCAGGAAAACGATGATCGCGACGACAAATGCGCCGTAGTCTGCAACGCCGAACATGAATGCCCTCCGGGTGGAGCGGCGAGTTTACGTCACGGCCTGTCGAGCCAGACCAAGCAGCGCTCGGCATCGAGGCCCGGGACGCCCAACTGTTCCACGTGAAACACACGGGCTTCGGGTGGGAGCGCGGCGATTTCGTCGTCGGGGCGCTTGCCTTTCATGGCGAGCCAGACGCCCCCCTGCTTCAGGGCCGAGGCCGACCAGGTGACGAAGTCGGCGAGCGACGCGAACGCGCGGGAGGTGATGACGTCGTACGGCTCTTCGAGCGTCTCAACCCGCGCGTGAACGCCGCGCAGGTTGGCGAGCTTGAGTTGGACGGCGCATTGCTGGATGAAGGCGGCTTTCTTGGCCACCGCATCGACGCAGTCGACCTGGATCTCGGGGCAGCAGATGGCGATCACGACGCCCGGGAGTCCAGCGCCCGAGCCCACATCCAACAGCTTCGTCGGTTGGCCTTGGGTGTGGCGCCGAAGTGGGGGAACCACTGCAAGACTGTCGAGCAGGTGGTAAGTGAGCATCTCCCCCGGATCACGGACGGCGGTGAGGTTGTAGACCTTGTTCCATTTCTGGATGAGGTCGAGGTAGGTGAGCAGCTGGGTGAGTTGCTGCGCTTCCAGCTCGAGGTCTAGCTCGGTTACGCCTTGGGCGAGGCGCGCTTCTCGTTCTGTCATGCGGCCCGCCTCTCCTCCGTGGTTGGGGTGGCGCGCTGCGTCGACGGCGGGGTGGGCCCCCGCCCTGCGCTTAATCTTCCGCCGCCCGTCCTCCGGACGGGGACCCTGGCGGCCGACTGACCGCTCAAGCTCCGGGAAAGACACGGCGGCCGCAACGGCGTCTCCACATGCGCGCCGGATCGAGGCCCCACCCCGCCGCCGACGAACCGGGGCGTGCGGAGGACGCGCGCAACGACCTCGGCCGCGAAGGCGATCCCGGCGCACCCCAGCGTTACGGTCGGGGCGGGAACCGGTCCGAAGAGAAGAGCCTTGGGGGCCGGCGGGAGTCCCGGAACCCACGCGAGCCGAGACGTCTCATGTTCAGGCGCGACGGTGAAGCGCGACTGCTCGCGCCCTCGGGTCCGTCGGTGGTGGGTGGGGTCTCGATCCGGCGCGCATGTGGAGACGCCGTTGCGGCCGCCGATGTTTCTCCGGGGCGCGAGGCGGTAGTCGGCCGCCAGGGCCCCCGTCCGCAGGACGGGCGGCGGAAGATTAAGCGCCGGGCGGGACCCCACCCAGCGCCGACGCAGCGCGCCACTTGTTGACGCGCCCAGCCCCCAGCAAACCGCCGACACGGCACAGCGGCCGATGCAGCCGGCACTCACCGCCCGCGCACCCGGCGCACCCCGAGAGCAAGAGCACGGCAGCATCAAGCCGCCTGCTTCCCCTGATTGGCCGCCTCGACAAATCCCTTGAACTTGTTCTTCTTCAGGTGCACCAGCAGCAGGGAAATGGCAGCGGGAGTCACCCCGGAAATCCGGGAAGCCAGGCCCAGCGTCTCCGGCCGATGCTTGCTGAGCTTCTGCCGAACCTCGATGCTCAGCGCGGCAACCTGCATGTAGTCCAGCTCAGCCGGCAGCTTCAGGTTCTCGTAGTACGCCGCCCGCTCCACCTCGTCCTTCTGGCGCTCGATATAGCCGGAGTACTTCGCGGCAATCTCGACCTGCTCGACGATGACACTGTAGAGCTCACCCAACCCGGCCTCCGTCATGGCCGGGCTGGCGTACTTGCCGCCGTCCAGCGACATCAGGCCGGCGTAGCTCACATCCGGCCGGCGCAGCAGATCGCCGAGGTTGTATTCGTGGTCGATACCCTTGCCGAGCACGCGCTCGGCCTCCGCCGCCGGCAAGCTGCGTGGGTTCACCCACGTCGATTTCAGCCGCTCTGTTTCACGTGAAACAGCGTCGCGCTTGCGGTTGAAAGCGTCCCAGCGCGCGTCGTCGACGAGCCCCAGACGGCGCCCGGTTTCGGTCAGGCGCATGTCGGCGTTGTCCTCGCGCAGCTGCAGCCGGAACTCGGCTCGGCTGGTGAACATGCGATACGGCTCAGTCACCCCCTTGGTGATGAGGTCGTCCACCAAGACGCCGAGGTACGCCTCGTCGCGGCGCGGCAGCCAGGCTTCCCTGCCCTGCACCTGCAGAGCGGCATTGATCCCGGCGAACAGGCCTTGGGCCGCCGCCTCTTCGTAGCCGGTGGTCCCGTTGATCTGGCCGGCGAAGAACAGGCCGCCGATCGCTCGGGTCTCGAAGCTCGCCTTCAGCGCCCGCGGGTCGAAGTAGTCGTACTCGATGGCGTAGCCCGGCCGCAGGATGTGGGCGTTCTCCAGCCCCGGCAGCGTGCGGACGAGCTGGTACTGGATGTCGAACGGCAGGCTGGTCGAGATCCCGTTCGGGTAGACCTCGTTCGTGGTCAGCCCTTCCGGCTCCAGGAAGACCTGGTGGCTGGACTTGTCCGCGAACCGGTTGATCTTGTCTTCCACGCTCGGGCAGTAGCGCGGGCCGACGCCTTCGATCTTGCCGGTGAACATCGGGCTGCGGTCGAAGCCGGAGCGGATGATCTCGTGCGTGCGCTCATTGGTGTGGGTGATCCAGCACGGCAGCTGGCGCGGGTGCATCGCCGCGTTGCCCATGAAGCTGAACACCGGCACCGGGTCCAGGTCGCCGGGCTGCTCCTCGCACTTGCTGAAGTCGATCGTCCGGCCGTCGATCCTCGGCGGGGTGCCCGTCTTGAGCCTGCCCTGCGGCAGCTTCAGTTCTTTCAGCCGAGCCGACAGTGTCGCCGCCGGCGGGTCGCCGGCCCGGCCGGCGGCGTAGTTGTTCAGGCCGACATGGATCTTGCCGTCGAGGAAAGTACCGGCGGTCAGCACGACCGCGCGGCCCCTGAAGCGAATACCAACTTGCGTGACAGCCCCCGTCACACGGTCGCCTTCGACCATGAGGTCGTCGACCGCCTGCTGGAAGAGCGTGAGGTTCGGCTGGTTCTCCAGCCGACGGCGAATGGCCGCCTTGTAGAGGATGCGGTCCGCCTGAGCCCGGGTCGCCCGCACGGCCGGGCCCTTGCTGGAGTTGAGGATGCGGAACTGGATGCCGCCCTCGTCCGTGGCAATCGCCATCGCGCCGCCGAGCGCGTCCACCTCTTTCACGAGGTGGCCTTTGCCAATGCCGCCGATCGACGGGTTGCAGCTCATCTGCCCCAGCGTCTCGATGTTGTGCGTGAGCAGCAGCGTCCTGCAGCCCATGCGCGCGGCGGCAAGGGCTGCTTCGGTGCCGGCGTGGCCGCCGCCGACGACGATGACGTCGAATTCTTCGGGGTAGAGCATGAGGGGCTAAATTTTATCTGGTGAGATGAAATCCTGCCCGTGGCGGACAATCGACGGCTATGGACTGCCGACCCGGCTGCGGTGCTTGCTGCATCGCGCCTTCCATCTCTTCGCCGATTCCTGGCATGCCGAACGGCAAGCCGGCGGGGGTGCGGTGCGTTCAGCTCGATGATGCAAATCGGTGCCGGATCTTCGGGCGGCCGGAGCGGCCTGTCGTGTGTTCGAGCCTGCGGCCTTCGGGGGAAATGTGCGGCGCGACGAACGAGCAGGCAATGCACTTCCTGCTGGCGCTCGAAGCCGCTACCGCCGTGTCATTGCGGGCTTGACCCGCAATCCATCGTCGCGCAGTACCACGCAACCATGGATCCCGGGTCAAGCCCGGGATGACGATTCGAGCGCCGGGACGTCCGTGATCTCGATCTGCCCGTAGCCCAATCGCACGGCGCCCTCCTGCGCGAACCCCTTCAGCTCCTTCGACAACGTCTGCCGCGTGATGCCCAGCATCATCGCCAGCGACTCCTGCGACACCGGCACCACCGGACGCGCGTAACGTGCAAAGGTCGCATCGCCGCGCGCGAGCAGCAGCAAGCGCCTCGCAACTCGCGCGCGTGTCGAGCGCAGGGTCGCATCCTCCACCATCCCATAAAGCGAGCGCACGCGGGCCGCGAGCATCCGGCACACCGCATGCGAAAACGCGGGCCGCTTCATCAATGCATCGAACGCGGCGCGCGGCAGCGCCATCACTTCCGCATCACCGAGCGCCGTTGCATCGTGCGTGCGCGGCTCGCCGTCGATCAGCGAAATCTCGCCGAACCAGTTGCCGGGCTCCAGCACCACGAGGATCGCTTCCTTGCCGTCCTCGCGCAAACTCGAGGCCTTGATGCGGCCCTCCACCAGCCCGTAGAACGCGCCCGTCCCCGCCGGCACGGCATCGCCCTGGCGGAACAGCATCTCGCCCGGCCGCAGGCGCTGCCTTTCGCACGCGGCCAGCACGGCCTTGCGGTCCGCAGCGGGCAGTGCACCGAACCACGGGTTCGCGGACATCCTGCCGAGCAGCTCCAGCGTCGCCTTCATGACAGGGATTGTCAATTTCTTGACATTCGCCCGTCAACCCGCGGCGAAGAATCGGGCGAACAGGAGACAGCACACCATGAACATCGCCTCGCTCAAGGAAGTGGTCAGCGCCGAAGAATGGCAATTGCGAGTGGACCTCGCGGCTGCGTACCGCCTTGTCGCCATGTACGGCTGGAGCGACCTGGTGTTCACGCACATCAGCGCGCGCATCCCCGGCCCCGAGCACCACTTCCTGATCAACCCGTACGGGATGATGTTCGACGAGATCACGGCCTCGTCGCTCGTGAAGGTGGACCACGAGTGCAACAAGGTGATCGACTCGCCCTTCCCCGTCAACCCGGCGGGCTTCGTCATCCACAACTGCATCCACGAAGGCCGCGAGGACGTCGCATGCGTGCTGCACACGCACAGCCGCGCGGGCGTGGCGGTGAGCGCGCAGAAGCACGGCCTGCTGCCCATCTCGCAGCAGAGCACGTTCATCATCCCCTTCCTGGGCTACCACGACTACGAAGGGCTCGCGGTGCGCGACGAAGAGCAGCCGCGCCTGCAGAAGGACCTGGCGAACAACGCGTTCCTGATGCTGCGCAACCACGGGCTGCTCACGGTGGGCAGCAACATCGCCGAAGCGTGGACGCGCATGTACTTCTTCGAAGCCGCGTGCCGCATCCAGATCGATGCGCTGAGCGGCGGCGAGGTGATCACGGTGGACCCGCGCATCCTGGATGGCATCGGCGCGGCGATGACGAAGGCGAGCGCGGGTGCGGGGCCAGACAAGCTGGTGTGGCCGGCGCTCCTGCGCAGGCTGGAAAAGACGGATCCCTCGTACAAGACCTAGGCAACCGCCGCTTCACGCGGCCGCACGACACGCGCCGGCCGCGGGTCGTGCTCCAGCACCATCACTTCCTTGCGCTTGAGCTCGATGTTGCCGAAGTAGGTGCAGAAGGCCACGTCCTTCGCATCGCGCCCCGTGCCGACACGCACCAGCCGATCCGCGGGCGCCATGCCGGTGGGATCGAACAGCACCCACCGCCCGCCGACCCACGCCTCGAAGATCGCGTGGAAGTCCTGCGGCGGCTCGTCGAACCACACGTAGCCCACCACCATGCGCGCCGGGATGCTCAGCGCGCGGCAGAAGGTGATGCCCAGGTGCGCGAAGTCGCGGCACACGCCGGAGCGCTGCACGTACACGTCCTTCGCTGTCGTCGTCGAGCACGTGCTGCCCGGCCGGTAGGTGATGTTCTCGGTGATCCAGTCGACCACCTTGCGAACGCGCGAAACGCCGGGCTTGAGCTCGCCGAACATCTTCTGCGCGGCCGCGCACAGCACGTCGCTCTCGCAATAGCGCGACGGCAGCAGGTAGTGGAAGATCTCGTCGGGAATGTCCCGCACGGGCGCTTCCTCGAGGTTCGGGTCGTGGTACTGCTGGAGCAGCTGCACGTCGGCCTTGTAGTGCAGGGCCAGCTTGCCGGGCGGCGCATCGAAGCGCACCAGGCGGTGCCCGAAATGCGGGTCCTCGAAACAGCGCGCAATGACGGGCGGCGAGAGCTCGAGCTTCTCGCTGACGATTCTCTGGGTGGGCCACTGGGCGGCCTCGAGGTTGAAGCAGAAGTGCGTGGGCTCCTTCACTTCGTACTCGAGTACCGCTTCGACGGTGGAGAAATGCATCCGAAGATGCTAAGCCGGCGCCGCACGATTGCCCATCGGCGGCGCGCTGACCCAGCTGTAGGACAGGCTACTTGCCGAAGAGCCCGCGCACCGCGTCGCCGATCTTGTTGGTGATGAGCGAGCCCTGGCTCAGCGTCACGCTCGGCGAATCCACAGTGCCGCCGAGGGCCAGCGGAACGCCCAGCTTGTCCGGCGTGCCCACGAGTTGCACCGTCACCTGCCCGCCCAGTGCCTTGGCCGGGCTGATCGTCACGTTGCCGTTGGCTGCGAGCGCGCCCGACGTTGCAGCCAGGTTGTTCAGCTGCACCGCCTTGCCCTGCGTGTTGAGCTGGCCCGCGAGCGAGTCGAGGCGCGTCTCACCGCCGCGGCTCATGCCGACCGTGCGCACGGCCCTGGCGAGGTCGAGCCCATGCACGACGGCGCCGCGCACCGTGAACTGCGTCTGCGTGCGCAGCGCATCGCCGAGCGCGCCCATCTCCTTGAACTCGGCGCGCAGCTTCGTCGTCGCCTGCAGCTTGCCGGTGAGAGAGCGGCTCGGCGCGGTGAGCGACGCGACCTCCACGTTCTGTGTCTGCAGGTCGCCGGACAGCACGCGCAGCTCACCCTTGCCCGGCACGAGGCGGATCTTGCCGCGGATGTCGCCGCCGCCGATGGCGACATGCACCGGCCAGTGGTCCGGCTCGCGCGACACCTCGCCGCGCGCACCCGCGAAGCGGCCTTCGAGCACCTTGAACGTGAGCACGTCGAGCGTGCCGTCATCCGACAGCCGCGCGTGGGCATCGAGCGTTGTCGGGACCTGCGGCAGCATCGCGCCGCGCACCACCAGCGCGCGCGGCTGGAACTTGCCCTGCACCATCGGGGCCCACGCGGGCCGCACTTCGAGGCGCTCGAGCGTGACGGGCGGCTGCGTCTGCACGGTGATGCTGTCGGCGGCGACGGCCGGCAGCGGCCACAGGTCGACCTTGAGCGCACGCACCTTCAGCTTCACGCCGAGCGCCGTGGACGCCTCCTGCTCCACGCGCGCACGGATGTCGTCCGACGACGCCCAATGCTGGAGCAGCAGCGCGGCCGCGCCGACCAGCACCAGCAGCACCCCGGCGCCGCCCGCCAGCCAGCGCATCCATGTCTTCATGCGGCCATTGTGCCCGGCCGCAGCACGATGCCCGCCAAGCCGCTAGCATCGGTTGCATGAAGCTCTATTACTCCCCCGGCGCGTGTTCGCTCTCCCCGCACATCGTGCTGCGTGAGGCCGGCCTGGCCTTCGAGCCGGTGCTCGCACCCACCAAGACGCACAAGCTGCAGGACGGCACCGACTACTACACGATCAACCCCCTCGGCTACGTGCCGCTGCTGGAGCTGGACGACGGCACGCGGCTGCGCGAAGGCCCGGCGATCGTGCAGTACATCGCCGACCAGGTGCCCGCGAAGAACCTCGCGCCCGCGAACGGCACGCTGGCCCGCTACCGCTTGCAGGAGTGGTTGACGTTCATCGGCACGGAGATCCACAAGAGCTATTCGCCGCTGTTCGTCGCGGCGATGCCGGACGAAGGCAAGCAGATCTACCGCGACCGCCTCGCCAAGCGCTACGAGTGGTTGAACAGGCAGCTCGAAGGCAAGGAGTACCTGATCAACACGCACTTCACTGTGGCCGACGCTTACCTGTTCGTGGTGACGCGCTGGGCCAAGCCGATGGCGATCGACCTGTCGCATGCGCCGAACGTCGTCGCGCACTCGCAGCGCATCGAGGCGCGTCCCGCGGTGCAGGAAGCGCTCAAGGTCGAAGGCCTGCTGGGCAAATAGAAGTCAGAACGCCGGGCCGACACCGATCGGCGCCGGCGCCTTCATCACGATCCGGGTGAAGAGGCGGTCGTAAGCGGGGTGGCGCTCGCCGCCGGCCAGCGGGTCCCGCTCGCGCTCGAAAGCGGCATCGATCTCGGCCCACTCGGCAGGCGTCAGCGACGCTTCGGCGGCCGGCAGGATCTCCAGCTCTTCCACCTTCATGTGCTCGAGGTAGAAGCCCACGTACTCCTTCAGGCCCTTGGCGAAAGCCATGCGGCGCGGCTCGCCGAGCAGCTCCCACGCCAGCAGCAGGTGCTGCAGTTCGCGCACGCGGCTCTCGCCCGCGAGATGCTCGTTGTCCAGGCGGCGGATCACGTTGGCCAGCGCGGGCTGCGCCTTCACGACCTTGGGGAACAGCAGTTCGCTTTCCTTCGGGTGGTGCAGGCGCTCGGGGAATTCGTCGATGTAGAACAGCATCGCGCGCAGCACGTCGAAGTAGCGCTCCGGTTCGTCGCCGGGCCCCTTTTCTTCCATCATCAGCAGCGAACGGAGCATCGCCGACAGTGCTGTGTGTTCGTCGCGAATGATCTGCAGCGTGCGTGACATGGGCTCGGTCTCCTGCCCGGAGCATGGCAGGCGGCGCGCAAGAGCGCGTTGATGGAGGTCAACTGCGTTCGTGCCACCTGCGCAGCAGCAGCGCGTTGCCCATCACGCTGATGCTCGACAGTGCCATCGCCGCACCCGCGACCACCGGGTTGAGATACCCGAGCGCCGCAAGCGGGATTCCCGCCACGTTGTACGCGAAGGCCCAGAAGAGGTTCTGGCGGATCTTGCGCACGGTGCGGTGCGAGACATCGAGGGCGCCGGCCACGAGCGCAACGTCACCGCGCATCAGCGTGATGCCGGCCGCGTGCATCGCGACGTCGGTGCCGCTGCCCATCGCGATGCCCACATCGGCGGCGGCCAGCGCGGGCGCGTCGTTGACGCCGTCGCCCACCATCGCGACCACGTGCCCGCCTTGCTTCAGCTGCGCAACGGCCGCGGCCTTGTCGCCGGGGAGCACGTTCGCGAGCACTTCGTCTTCGCGCAGGCCCAGGCGCGCGGCCATCGCCACGGCGGCGGCCTGGTTGTCGCCGGAGATCATGCGCAGGCGCAGGCCGCGTGCGCGCAGCTGCGCGATGGCCGCTGCGGCTGAGGGTTTGGGCTCGTCGGCGAACGCCATCAAGGCGCGCAACGTGAGGCCGTCGGTCGTGCGTTCGACGAGTGCAGAGCCGGTTGCGTTCATCGACTCGCCGACCTCGACGCCGAGGGACTTCAACCAGGGGAGGCTGCCGATCAGGAACGACCGGCCCTTCACCTCGCCTTCGAGGCCTCGCCCCGGCACGGCGCGCACGTCGTCCGGTGTTTCGATCGAGAGCCCCTTGGCCTTCGCGGCATCGACGACAGCACGCGCCAGCGGATGCTCGCTGCCGCTCTGCAACCCAGCGGCGATGGCCAGCATGTCATCGTTGCCCGTGAACTCCACCAGCCGCGGCTTGCCAACGGTCAGCGTACCGGTCTTGTCGAATGCCACGGTGTCGACCTTGTGCGCGATCTCCAGCGCCTGCGCGTCCTTGATCAGGATGCCGTGCTTCGCGGCCACGCCGGTGCCGGCCATGATCGCCGCGGGCGTCGCGAGACCGAGCGCACAGGGACATGCGATCACGAGCACTGCGACGGCATGCACCACGGCTGCTTCGACTTCGCCGCCCATCGCGAGCCAGCCGAGCAGCGTCACCAGCGCAATCACCAGCACCACCGGCACGAACACGGCCGACACCTGGTCCACCAGCCGCTGGATCGGCGCCTTCGCCGCCTGCGCATCCTCCACGAGCCGGATGATCCGCGCGAGCACCGTCTCGTGCCCGACAGCCTCCACGCGCACGACGATGCGGCCCTCGCCGTTGATGCTGCCGCCGGTGACGCGGTCGCCCTCGCCTTTCGCAACCGGCAGCGGCTCGCCGGTCAGCATGGATTCGTCCACCTGCGTGCGGCCCTGCTCCAGCACGCCGTCGGCCGGCACGCGCTCGCCGGGGCGCACCACCATGCGGTCGCCGACCAGCAGCTCGCCGATCGGCACGTCGGCCTCGCCGCCAGAGCGCAGCATCACGTGCGCGATGTCGGGCCGCAGCGCATGCAGGGCGCGGATCGCGGCCGTGGTCTGGCGCTTGGCGCGCGCCTCGAGCCATTTGCCGAGCAGCACCAGGCTCACGACAACGGCGGACGCTTCGAAGTAGAGGTGCGAGGTATCGCGCACCAGCCACAGCCACATCGACAGCCCCCAACCCGCCGTCGTGCCGATCGCCACCAGCAGGTCCATGTTGCCGGTGCGCGCCTTCAGTGCGTGCCAGCCCGCGCGGTAGAAGCGAGCGCCCAGCACGAACTGCACAGGTGTCGCCAGCAGGAACTGCAGCCACGCCGGCAGCATCCGGTGGATGCCCAGCAGGTCGAGCGCCATGGGCACGACGAGCGGCAGCGACAGCGCGAGCGCCAGCCCGACGGGCATGAAGCCCGCCCAAGGGGAAAGGTCCTCTTCGGCCTGCTGGTCGGCCGCGCGCGGCTCGTACCCTGCATTGCGCACCGCGCGGCGGATCTGCGCTTCCATCTCGCTGCCGGGCTCGAACGTGACGCGCGCCGTCTCGGTGGCCAGGTTGACGCTGGCCTCCTGCACGCCGGGCACCTTCCTGAGCGCGCGCTCCACCCGGTTGACGCACGAGGCGCAGGTCATGCCGCCGACGCCGAGATCGAGGATTTCAGTTGTCATGGCTCAATGCTCAAGCTTGCCATGATGGCAAGGTCAAGGCCTTGACCTTACTATGGTGGGAAGGTGGATGCTCTGCGCATCATCATCGAAAGGACGAAAACCATGAACCAGACATTCCAGGTGCAAGGCATGAGCTGCGGCCACTGCGTCAAGGCGGTCACCGAAGCCGTCAAGGCCGTCGACCCCGCCGCCGAGGTGCAGGTCGACCTCGGCAGCGGCAAGGTCGACGTGCAAAGCACGAAGGAGCGCGAGGCGCTGGCCGAAGCCATCCGCGAGGAAGGCTACTCGGTGGCCGCGTGATCAACATCGGCGAAGCGGCCCGGCGCTCGGGCGTCTCCGCCAAGATGGTGCGGCACTACGAGTCGCTGGGCCTGCTGCCCAAGGTGGCGCGCACCGACAGCGGCTACCGCCTCTACAGCGACGCCGACGTGCACACGCTGCGCTTCATCAAGCGCGGGCGCGAGCTGGGTTTCTCGATGGAGGAGATCGGCGAGCTGGTCGGCCTGTGGCAGAACCGCCGGCGCGCGAGTGCCAGCGTCCGCAAGATTGCGCAGAAGCATGCGGACGACCTGGGGGAGCGCATCGCGCAGATGCAAGCCATGCAGCGCACGCTCAAGCACCTGATCCACTGCTGCGCGGGCGACGACCGGCCGGACTGCCCGATCCTCGACGACCTGGCAGCCGGCTCCCACTGAACCTATTTGGTAGCCGGAACGACCTGCACCTTGCCGTCGGTGATGTCCAGCACGCGCTTGCCGTCGGTGGCCTGCACCGGGGCCGGACCGGCGCCCATCACGGTGGACATCATCTGCCGGTTGCGGGCGACGGTCTCGCGCATCAGTTCCTGCTTGGCGAGCACGGGTTGCTCTTCGAGCACGATCGCGCCGGTGCTGGCGCGGTCCTCCGCGGGCAGCGGGGCCATGTCGCTCATGACCTTGGGTGCGGGGGCGGGAGCCGTCTGCGCATAGGCGCCGCCCAGCGCGGCGGCGAGAAGCACAGCGGCGGTTCGGGCGATGGACGCGGTCTTCATGGTGGCTCCTTGAACTGCTCTGATTTGCCAGCCTGAATGCTGCGCGCCCCGCCACGGTCCGGCTGTGGCCGGAAGCAGCGTCCGGCCGTAGGAAGGTGCTGACTGGGGGGCTCAGCTTTACATTCGGGTGACGCTTGGGGCATGGTCGCGATACCTGCCCCGCCCAGACTTGCCCCCATGAATACCTCCAAGACCCTCCTTGCGGCCGCCCTGGCGGCCACCCTGGCCGCCGGCGCTTTCGCCCAGGCCCAGCCGATGCCGCCCCAGCCCGGCCAGCCGCCCATGATGATGCGCGGCGACCACGGCCCGGACCGCGCCCGCATGATGCAGGAGCGCATGGCCCGCCGCCAGGCCGAGCTCAAGGCCAAGCTGCAGATCACGCCCGCGCAGGAAGGCGCCTGGAACGCATGGACGCAGGCCATGCGCCCGGCCGCCAACCGCCCGCAGCGCCCCAACTTCGTCGAGTTCGCGCGCATGACCACGCCGCAGCGCATCGACCGCATGCGCGAGCTGCGCAACCAGCGCAACGCGGAGCAGGACCGCCGTGGCGAGGCCACCAAGGCCTTCTACTCGCAGCTGAGCCCCGCGCAGCAGAAGGTGTTCGACGAGCAGTCGTTCGAGCGCTTCGGCCGCGGCGGCGAGCGCGGCGGCCACCATGGCCGCGGCATGCATCGCGGCTGATTCCCGCTGGCGCAACGAAGAAGGCCTGCCGGTCGCCCGGCAGGCCTTTTCTTCGTGTGACAGCAGAAAACTTACTTGGTGGGCACCAGGATCACGGCCGGGCCCGCACCCATCGCCGTGCCGGTCGTCGCGTCGATGACCGTGTAGCTGGCGACGTTGGTCGTGAACACCTGGTTGTTGGTGGCCACGTTCGGCGCGCCGCGCGTCATCGTGCTCTGCTCGCCGGCGCGCAGCGGCACGTCGCTGGTCTCGCTGGCGGTCAGCATCTGGTTGGCGACGCGGCCACCCAGCGCCACGCGGTCGCCGTAGGGCGAATTCGTGGTCTTCACGTTCGGAACGCCATTGGTCATGATGCTCATTTCACCGGCGCGCAGCGGCGAGTCGGTGGACTCGCTGGCACCCGAGGCGAAGGCGGCGCCGCTGAAGCCGAGAACGGCAGCAAGCAGCATGGAAACATGCGTGGTCTTCATTGAAGTCTCTCCCTTAAGTCGTGATGACAACGCCCCGAGGCGGGTACGTGGCTCGAACATTAGGTGGGCGGCAGGCCCATCAACATCGGACTTGCGCGTCAGCCGCTGTAGGACTTATGGGCGAGGCACGTCAGTTCAGAACTTCGAACCCCATCGAACCTGTAAGAAGTTCTCTCCGGGGTTGGGATGTTTGATCCCGGCATTCGAAGTGTGAACAATCCGCACAGAAAGTTCGCTGCCGTTACCGATGCTGCGGCCCACCGCGACGGTGTCGTGGAACTGGAAGGCGGTGGCGAACTGCTTGTCCGGCGTGTTGTATTTGCGGTCGGCCAAGGTCAGGCCGATGCCGCCTTCGACGAACCACGGCGAGCGGCCCTCGTCGAAGCGCAGCCTCAGCAGCGGCACCAGCCCCAGCACGTTGGAGCTGCCGCGGCCGCCGCCGAAGCGGTCCCATTCCCAGTGACTGAGCTGCAGGTCCACGGCGCCGGTGGCCTCGGTGCCGAGCCAGCTGCGCTTCCAGCTGCCGTTCCATTTGAGGCCGCCCGTGACCTGCCAGGTGCCCTTCGGCGCGGCGCCGCCCTCGATGAACCAGGCGTCGGGGCGCCAATCCGCTTGTGCGGGCCAGGCCGCGAACAGCATCGCGGCAAGCACGAGAGGGCGAGACCACATGGGCGGCGATTCTGGCACAGGGGCGCTTAGGACGCCCGAGGGCGTCCGGGGCAGGCGTCCTACACCCCGGGCAAAAGCCGGGCTGTACAAGAAAAGCTCCCCCATAAAACGAACCGCAGCCCATGAGCGAAACCCACGCTTCGCCCCCGCCGCTGACCGTGATGACGGTCAACATCCACAAGGGGTTCACCAGCTTCAACCGCCGCTTCATCCTGCCCGAGCTGCGCGACGCCGTGCGCAAGGTGGGCGCCGACGTCGTGTTCCTGCAGGAGGTGCTGGGCACGCACGAGGAGCATGGGCGCAAGGTCGGCGAGGCCTGGCCGGACGCGCCGCACTACGAGTTCCTCGCGGACAGCATCTGGCCGCAGTACGCGTACGGCAAGAACATGGTGTACCCCAAGGGGCACCACGGCAACGCGGTGATGTCGAAGTTCCCGATCGTGCACTTCCAGAACCACGACGTGTCGATCACGGGCCCCGAGAAGCGCGGCCTGTTGCATTGCGTGATCCGCATCCCGGGCCAGGCGCGCGACGTGCACGCGATCTGCGTGCACCTGGGCCTGGCGGAAAACCACCGGCAGCAGCAGCTGGACCTGCTGTGCGCCATGATCCACAGCGAGGTGCCGCCCGAGGACCCGCTCGTCGTCGCAGGCGACTTCAACGACTGGCGCCGCCGCGCGAACGACCGGCTTTGGGAAACCTGCGGCCTGCGCGAGGTGTTCGTCACCGCGTACGGCGAGCCGGCCAAGACCTTCCCGTCGATCTTCCCGATCCTGTCGCTGGACCGCATCTACGTGCGCAATTGCTCCGTGCACTTGCCGGTGGTGTTGCCCCGCAAGCCCTGGTCGCACCTGTCGGACCATGCGCCCCTTGTCGCGGAGCTGCACCTGTGAGCGACTGGAAATGGACGAGCGGCAACAAGTTCGACCTCCTTGAAAACGGGGAGGAGTTCTACCCGCGCGTGTTCGCGTGCATCGCCAATGCGAAGCGCGAAGTGATCCTGGAGACCTTCATCCTGTTCGAGGACAAGGTGGGCCTGCAGCTGCACGAGGCGCTCATCGCCGCCGCGCGGCGCGGCGTGGAGGTGGACATCACCATCGACGGCTGGGGCTCGCCCGACTTCTCGCCGCGCTTCATGGCGTCGCTGGCCGAAGCCGGCGTGCGCGTGCACGTGTTCGACCCCGGCCCGCGCCCCTTCGGCTGGCGGCCCAAGGTGCTGCGGCGCATGCACCGCAAGATCGTCGTGATCGACGGCGAGGTCGCCTTCGTGGGAGGCATCAACTACTCGGCGGACCACCTGGCCGACTACGGCCCGGAAGCCAAGCAGGACTATTCCGTGGAGATCCACGGCCCGCTCGTGGCCGAGATCCACCGCTTCTGCCACGCGGCGCTCGCCGAGGGCCAGCGCCACTCGCAATACCGGCAGTGGTGGCGCTGGCGCCGCCACCTGCGCAACGTGGCCGACGAGATGCCGAACGCCGGCAGCGCGCAGGGGACGTTCGTCATCCGCGACAACCGGCGGCACATGAACGACATCGAGCGACACTACCGCATCGCGATCCGCGCCGCGCGCAAGCGCATCGTCATCGCCAACGCGTACTTCTTTCCCGGCTATGGGCTGATCAAGGAGCTCAAGCGCGCGGCACGGCGTGGTGTGGACGTGCGCCTCATCCTGCAGGGCGAGCCCGACATGCCCATCGTCAAGATCGCGGCCAGCATGCTCTACCACCACCTCATCCGCTCGGGCGTGCGCATCTTCGAATACTGCGAGCGGCCGTTCCACGGCAAGGTGGCCGTTGCCGATGACGAGTGGGCCACCGTGGGCTCGAGCAACCTCGATCCCCTGAGCCTCGCGCTCAACCTGGAAGCCAACGTTGTCATCCGCGACCGCGGCTTCAATGCCGAGCTGTCGAAAAAGCTCGAGCACCTGATGCAGCACTCGTGCAAGCACATCGTCGAAGACGACCTGGAGGAACTCAAGGGCTGGGCCTGGGTGCGCAGCTTCGCCGCGTACCACTTCGCGCGGCGCTATCCGGGCTGGGCCTCCTGGCTGCCCCGCCACGTGCCGCGACTGTTCACGCCGCCCGCGCCGCGGCCGGCCACGGAGAAAGCGTGAACGACCTCGCGCGCACGTCGCGCACGTCCGGTTCCGCGGCACCCGTGTCGCGCCACACCGTGTGGCACTGGGCCAGGCGCGGCATCGGCATCGCCTTCCTGGCCTTCGTGGTCGTGCTGATCGTGCGCTACGCGCGCAATGTCGACTGGGACGACGTGTGGCGCAGCGTGCGCGCGCTGCCTGCCTCGGTGCTCGTGCAGGCCGCCGCGCTTGCCGCCGTCAGCCACCTGCTCTACAGCTGCTTCGACCTGTTCGGCCGCCGCTACACGGGCCACGGCATCCGCCCGCGCACGGTGATGAAGATCGGCTTCATCAGCTACGCGTTCAACCTCAACATGGGTTCGACCGTCGGCGGCGTGGGCATGCGGCTGCGGCTCTATTCGCACCACGGCGTGCGGCCCGTCGACGTCGCCAAGATCCTCACGCTCAGCATGGTGACCAACTGGCTGGGCGACATGGCGCTCGCCGGCTCGTTCTTCACGTTCGCGCCGCTGGAGCTGCCGCCACACTGGAAGCTCGACAGTGACGGGCTCACCTTGCTCGGCATCGGCCTGCTCGCCACGGTGCTCGTGTATCTCGCGCTTTGCATCTGGTCGCCGCGCCGCAGCTGGACCATTCGCGGCCACGAGATCGAGCTGCCGCCGCACCGCATGGCCTTCCTGCAGGTGGGCATTTCCGCGGCCAACTGGGCGACGATCGCCGCCGTCATCTGGACACTGTTGCAAGGGCGCGTCGAATACAGCGCGGTGCTGAGCGTGCTGCTGCTGGCCGCGATGGCCGGGCTGATCGTGCGCGTGCCCGCCGGCCTGGGCGTGCTGGAAGCCGTGTTCCTTGCGCTGCTGTCGCACCGCGTGCCCGAGGGGCAGCTGCTGGCTGCGCTGCTGGCCTACCGCGCCATCTACTACATCGCGCCGCTCGGCGTGGCCGCCCTGCTCTACCTGGCCACCGAAGCGCGCCATCGCCGCCTTCGTGCGGCATAAGGCACACGAATGCTGGTTACAGCGCACACCGGAGAAGCCCCAGCGGGTGGACAATCGCGCATGAAGATTGCGACGCAGGCGCATTTGGCGGGCGAAACGGACCTTGCGGGGTTCCGTGCCGAGTCGCGCGAGCTGCTCGCGCAACAAGTGCACCCCGACAACGTGCAGTGGCAGATGGGCCGGCCGGCGTTTGCCGAACTGTTCACGGCCCCTTTGCCCGCGGCCGCCTCGCGGCCGAAGGGCGTGCCGCGCGCCGCCAGCGCGATCGTCCCCGCGTCGTTCCTGCGCCTGTGCGAATCGGTGGTGCTGCACCGCGACCCGGAGCGCTTCGGGCTGCTCTACCGCCTGCTGTGGCGCCTGGTGCACGAGCCCGATCTTCGCAACGACCCGGCCGACCCCGACATGATGCGGGCGCAGCACATGGCCCATGCCGTGCGCCGCGACATCCACAAGATGAAGACCTACCTGCGCTTCCAGCCGCTGGACCAGGCGCAGGTCGCCTATTACGAACCTTCGCACCACGTGCTCGAAGCGGTGGCCCCGTGGTTCCTGCGGCGCTACCACGAGCAGCCGTGGGCGATCTTCACGCCCGAGCGCAGCGTGCGCTTCGACGGGCAGAAGCTGCTCTTCGCGCCCGGCATGGCGCGCGAGCGCGTGCCGAAGGAGGCGGACAGCGCCGGCTGGCTCACGTGCCTGCAGGACGTCTTCCGCCCCGCGCCCGCGGCCTGAAGCTTCCATGCCCAAGCGCGGGGCCATCGCGTCGCTGGGCCAATTGAAGGCGGCCACCATGGCTTGCCGCGAATGCCCCATCGGCGAATTCGCGACGCAATCCGTCATCGGTGAAGGCAAGCTCAAGCCGAAGCTGATGCTGGTGGGCGAACAACCGGGCGACCAGGAGGACTTGCAAGGCCATCCCTTCGTGGGGCCTGCCGGCAAGTTGCTCGCACGTGCACTTGCGAAAGGCGGGTAAGGGTTAGAGCTGTGCGACGGCCGGGTGGCGGATGTTCTTCGCCGCGCGGCGCACGCTGCGCAGCGCGTGCCGGGTCGTGCCGCCCGTGTCGCGGGCCATGCCGGTGTCTCGCGCCGGCTTCTCGCCGCGGTTGCGGATGATGGCTTCGGCCGTTTCGTTATCGGCCAGCTGCGGCCGCACCATGTCGAGTTCGTCCTTGATCTCCGCACGCATCGCGGAGCGCGGCTCGTCCACCGAGCGCGGGCGCATCAGGCGCAGCCCCGCGGCGTCGCTGCCCTGCACGCCCAGGCCACCCTGCGGCGGCCCAGCCTGCGCGCCCGTGCCGGCCTGCGCACCCGCCATCGAAGGCATGCCCTCGAACTGCGAGCGGGCGTTGGTGGACGTCTGGCCCTGCACCTCGCGCAGCGTGAACAGCGCGGCAAGCACCACGAGGAACAAGATGATCCAGTGCGAAGGACGATGCGGTGTCATGGCGGTCTCCCTGCGTTGCACCCAGTTTGGTCAACCGCCCCCAGCCCTGCCACACGCCAGATGCAACAAAGTTTGTAGGACACCGCGCACTGCTAAGATGCGCCGCCCTTCCTCCGCTCGCATCGATGTCCGTTTCCCTTGCAGGCAAAGCGCCTGCCACGTTCGAGATCAAGAGTGCCAACCTGCCGCTGGTGGCGCTGCTGCTGAAATCCACCGACCTCGCCCGCCTGGCCGATGAGCTGGCGCAGCGCTTCGGCGACATCCCCGACTTCTTCGACGGCGACCCGCTTCTTGTCGACCTCTCGCCGCTGCAAGGCGCCGGCGACGTGGACTTCGCGCAACTCAAGGCCCTGCTCACCGGCTACCGCCTCAGCCCCGTCGCGGTGAAGGGTGGCAGCCAGGCGCACACACGCGCGGCGCAGCGCGAAGGGTTCGTGGAAGCGGGCGACGCGGGCATCCTGCACGTCGAGCGTGAAGCAGCGCCTGAAGAGAAAGCACCCGAACCCACGGTCGTGCAAGTGCCCACGCATGCGCTCGTCGTCGACAAGCCTCTGCGCTCCGGCCAGCAGGTCTATGCGAAAGGCCGCGACCTCGTGGTGCTGGCCATGGTGAACCCCGGCGCGGAAGTGATCGCAGACGGCAACGTGCACGTCTACGCGCCGCTGCGCGGCAAGGCCATCGCGGGTGCCCGCGGCAATACCGAAGCGCGCATCTTCACGCTCTCGCTCGACCCCGAGCTTGTTTCCATCGCCGGTGTGTACCGCACCAGCGAAGCACCGCTGCCGCCCGACTTGCGCGGCAAGCCGGCCCAGATCCACCTCGCCAGCGGCGACAAGCTGGTGATGCAACCCCTGAGGAACTGAACACCCATGACAGCGAAGATCATCGTCGTCACGTCCGGCAAGGGCGGCGTCGGCAAGACGACCACCAGCGCCAGCTTTGCCAGTGGCCTGGCCCTCGCCGGCCACAAGACGGCCGTCATCGACTTCGACGTCGGCCTGCGCAACCTGGACCTCATCATGGGCTGCGAGCGGCGCGTGGTGTACGACTTCGTCAACGTGCTCCACGGCGAGGCGACGCTCAACCAGGCGCTCATCAAGGACAAGCACTGCGAGAACCTGTTCGTGCTGGCTGCCTCGCAGACCCGCGACAAGGAAGCCCTCACGAAAGACGGCGTCGAGAAAGTCCTCAATGAACTTTCCGGCATGGGCTTCGAATACATCGTCTGCGACTCGCCGGCCGGCATCGAGACCGGCGCGCTGATGGCGATGCACTTCGCCGATGAAGCGCTGGTCGTCACCAACCCCGAGGTGAGCTCGGTGCGCGACAGCGACCGCATCCTCGGCATGCTGGCGAGCAAGACCAAGCGCGCGATCGAAGGCAAGGAGCCGGTCAAGGAGCACCTGCTCATCACCCGCTACAACCCCAACCGCGTCGACCAGGGCCAGATGCTGTCCCTCACCGACATCCAGGACATCCTGCGCATCGGCCTGATCGGCGTGGTCCCCGAGAGCGAAACCGTGCTGCAGGCCTCCAACCAGGGCACCCCCGCCGTGCACCTGAAGGGCAGCGACGTGAGCGAGGCCTACAAGGACGTGGTGGCGCGCTTCCTCGGCGAGGACAAGCCGCTGCGCTTCGTCGACGCGCAGAAGGCGGGGTTCCTCAAGCGCCTGTTCGGGAGCCGCGGATGAACCTGCTTTCCTTCCTGCTCGGCGAGAAGAAAAAGACGGCCAGCGTGGCCAAGGAGCGGCTGCAGATCATCCTGGCGCACGAGAGGAGCGGCCGCAACCCGGGCCAGCCGGACTACCTGCCGGACCTGCAGCGCGACCTGGTGGCCGTGATCAGCAAGTACGTCAAGATCGACCCGAAGGACATCAAGGTCGACCTGCAGAAGCAGGACAATCTGGAAGTTCTCGAAGTGAAGATAGAGCTCCCGGCTTGACTTTGCAGGGTGCGCGCGCGATAACCGCCGGATGAGCTCCCCAGTAGTTGTACGGGTCACACATCGATACAACGCGCCGGCCGAGCGCGTCTTCGATGCCTGGCTCAACCCGCGCGATGCGGGCCGTTTCCTCTTTGCCACCCGCACCGGCAACATCATGCGCTGCGAGATCGACTCGCGTGTCGGCGGCGAGTTCTTCGTCACCGACCGCCGCCCCACGGCGGACGGCGACGAGAGCGTGATGGACATGGACCATCGCGGCACCTACGTCGAGATCGACCGGCCCAGGCGCCTCGTCTTCGACTTCTCCGTGCCGCCCTACACCGACGATACCGTCACCCGCGTGGCCCTCGACTTCACGCCCAACGGCCCGATGGCCTGCGAGCTCGTGCTGACGCACGAGATGGGCGACAGCCCCATGGCGCATGCCTACGAGAAGCAGAGCCAGCAGGGCTGGGCCAAGATGCTCGAGAAGCTCGAGCGCGAGCTGTTCCCGCGGCGCATCGCCCTCTAGGGCCTGGCGCTGCGGCGCATCTTCGATTGGTTGTTGCCGATGTGGTCCTCGCGGTCGTGGCGGCTTTGCGGCGTGCGCTGGCCCTCGTTCTTCTGCGTGGGGCGCTCCATGCCCTGCTTGTTGGTGTCGTTCTGCACCTTGCCGGACTGCGGTGTCTGCTTGTCTTCGGGTTGGTTCTTGTAGCGATGAGTCATCTCGGTACCTCGTTTCGTGCCTGATGGGCTCATTCTGGGAAGCGGGGTTGCGCGTGGCTGTCGGACGGCGCGCAGGCGTCACGTCATCAGCATCGCCTCGATCTTGTTGCCGTCGAGGTCGCGCACGAACGCGGCGTAGTAGTTGTCGCTGTACTCCTTTCGATAACCCGGCGCGCCGTCGTCCGTGCCGCCCAGCTCCAGCGCCCTGGCATGGAAGGCCTTGACCTGGTCCACCGACTCGGCCCGGAAGCAGATGTGCACCCCGTTGCCCACCGTGGCGCGCTGCTGGTCGTGGGGCAGCTGCACCCAGAACTCGGGGAACTTGCGGCCGTAGCCGGCACCGCCGTCGAACGACATGAGGCAGCCGATGCCCAGGGTGCCGAGCACGGCGTCGTAGAAGGCCTTGGCCCGCTCGTACTGGTTGGTGCCGAGCGAAACGTGCGACAGGATCGAGGGCATGGCGGTGGGCTCCTTGCAGTGAGGGACGGATTCTGCGTCGGCAACCCGCAAGCCCTCAAGCCCCCTCCATCACCCTCCTGCCAGATCCGCGCTGTAGTCCTTCTTCAATTCAATGTTTCAAAGTAGTCGTAGCAGATAAGGGCGGGCCCCTCGTGTTGATAACCGCGCTTTTGCCCTTGCGCGCCAAGCACTTGCGTGCCGTGGACGGCTGTGGACGGGTGCGCTTCCGCGTTGCTCGCGAAACAGGGACAACTTCGGGCCCGGGCACCGCGCTGTGGACAACGCCCGAGTTGGGCCGGAACCATCCACAGGGTTGTCAGGCGCAAATAAATTTTCGGGTGTGGCGGCGACGCGACTCAGGGTGCGCCGGTCTTGACATCCCGTGATGGAAGCAGGGACCACAGTGGCACGGCTTCCATGCGGTCAGCCAGGTAATACCGGTGTGGGCCTCCGTAGACGACGTAGAGGGCATCCAGCTTCAGGTCATGCATGGCGATGTGCATGCTCCGAGTCGCCCCAACGACCGACGAACGCTTGAACTCCACTCCGATGCGACGGCTTCCATCCAGCATCACCAGGTCGAGTTCAGCACCTTGGTGCGTGGCCCAGAAAAATGCCTGCTGCGGCTTGGCGAGGCGCAAGACCTGCTCAAGGGCAAAACCCTCCCAGCTCGCACCGGCATGGGGGTGTCGCAGCAGGTCGCCCAACGACCGCACACCCCACAATGCGTGGAGAAAGCCGCTGTCCCGGAAATAAATCTTCGGTGCCTTGACCTGCCGCTTGCCGAGGTTTTCGTGGAAAGCGGGCAGCTGGCGGATCATGAAAGTCTCGGTCATGAAATCCAGGTAGCGCCTGACCGTCGATTCGTTGACGCCCATCGATTGGGCGGGCGCGGCAGCGTTCCAGACCTGCCCATGCAAGTGCGACAGCATTCCCATGAAGCGGTGGACGGCCGGCACTGCGACATTGCCGACAAGCCCAGGCAGGTCCGTTCGAACATAGCGATCGAGAGCGCTCTGGCGCCATGCAAGGCTCGACTCGTCATCAGGTGCGAGGAAGGCGAGTGGGAAGCCTCCGCGCAGCCATAGCTTGGCCACTTCTTCGTCCTCCCAACCTGTTTCATCAATCGTGAGGCCCGTGACTTCGACTGTCGCGACACGCCCCAGCAACGACTCCTCCTGTTTCAGAAGGTTGTGCGAGGCGCTCCCGAGCAAGAGGTACTGGCCGGGCCTGTCGATTCGGTCGGGCCGATCGATCAGGTAGCGCAGGAGCTGGTATAGCCGCGGGGCGTGCTGGACTTCGTCGATGACGACAAGGCCCTCCGCGTTGGCCAACAATGGCTCGGGATCGGCGAAGAGTGCCCTGACGGCAGGAAGCTCGAGATCGAAATAATTTGGGTGGTTCGCGGGAAGGAAATGGCGCGCAAGGGTGGACTTCCCGACCTGGCGCGGGCCGGTGAGTTCGACCGCCCGGAAGAACCCAAGCCGCTTCTCGATGTGGCGCAGCAGCCGCTGCCTGGTCAGCATGCCCAGCAGACTACCATGAAAATCCCGCATTTGATGCGGGATTTTCATGGACCGGCCCCCCGATGGACGAACGACCGAGGTTGCCCCAGAATGCCTGCTTCCACCCCTTCGCTGGAGGAGAGATGCCCGCAAAAGCCATCTGCATTTCGCGCGCCATCTGGACACGCGCGGAAACCATCGCCGCCAACGTCGCCCGCGAGCTCGGGTACCGGTGCATCGACGAGGAGATCCTCACGGTGGCCGCCGAGAAGCGCAACCTGAGCGCGGCCGAAGTGGCCGACTCGGAAAAGCGCAAGGGCGTGCTGCAGCAGTTCGTGGACGACATCCGCCGCGGCGGCGTGGGCGAGATGATCAACTACATCCCCGGCCAGCGCACCCTGCCCACCGCGGCCGACGACGTGCGCGTCGTCATCCGCGACGCCATCCTGGAAACGGTGGACGCCGGCAACGTCGTCATCGTCGCGCACGCCGCGTCCTATGCGGCGGGCAGCCGCAAGGACGTGCTGCGCGTGCTGATCACCGGCAGCCCGATGGCGCGCGCGACGCGCTGGGTGGCGCAGAGCAACGGCAAGGGCATCCGCGAAGCGCAGGAGACGATCGCCGAGAGCGACGAAGCGCGCGCGTCGTACATCCGCCGCTTCTACGGCGTGGAGCACGAAGCACCCGACGACTACGACCTCGTGGTGTCGACCGACAAGCTCACGCCGGAGTCGATCACGCAACTGATCCTCCAGGCCGCGCGCTCGCTCGACGCGGACCACCCGGACGTGAACCCGCCGCAGACCGGCTGGGACCTGCCGCCCACACCGCGCTCGCCCGCGAAGTACTGAGCCCCCTTCCTTCCTCCCTGATCTTCGCTGTGCGCGAAGGGAGGTGAGAACGATCTGTCGCTATACGTCCGATGGATCGGCTGCATGCACGCGCCCCTCGATACTGGCCGCCTTCAGCCAACCAGGGAGACCGCGTGATGAAATACCTCGTGCATGTGGAAGCACGGCATTGCCTGCTGGTGATGCGATACCCCGGCACGAGCCTGCCGTCCGAGGAGAAGGAGCGGGCCGTGGGTTTCTACGCCACGCGCGTCGTCGAGGCGCCCACGCTCGACGAGGCGCGCGAGATGGGCCTTGAGCGGGTTATCCAGGAGATCACGCCCCAGCTGCGCAACCCGCCGGAGAGCATGCCCGTCTTCAGGGCGGTCGAGGTGCGCGAGATCAACCCGGCGCCGATGCCGGAGGCGAGCGACGCGCTGACTTACTTTGCCGAGCGCAAGGAGCGCTGACATGCAGCGGCACTCGGTATGGGCGCGCGCCGTGTGCTGCGCGGTGTTGGCTTCGCTTTGCATCACCAGCTTTGCGCAGGGGTCGTGGTCGTACGGCTACGACGCGAACGGCAGGCTGGTAACGCAGACCGACACCTTGAACCAGACCACGCGGCAGGCGCTGGACGCGCTGGGCCGGCCCACGGCGACTACCTTGCCCGACAACAGTACCGTCACGCGAGCCTGGTCGCCGCTGAACCAGCTGATGCAGCTGACCGATCCGAAGGGTGTCGCCACTCGCTACACACGCAACGCCTTTGGTGAAGTGATGAGCGAGACGAGTGCCGACATCGGCACTGTGACGTTCAAGCGCAACGCGAACGGCGCTATCACGGAGATACGCGATGCGAAGGGGCAAGTCACGCGCGTCGAGCGAGACTTGCTGGGCCGCCCCACACGCATCCTCCACGACGCCGGCAGCATCACCAGCTTTACCTATGGGCTCGGCGGGCGCGTCGAGAAGTTGGAGGACGCTTCGGGGAGTATCACGTACACACGCGATCTGCATGGACGTGTGCTCACTGCCACTTGGCGGATCAACGACAACCCGGCGAACCCGAGCACCTTCCATGTCGAGTATGGCTACACGCAAGGTGACCTCACGTCCATCACCTACCCGAGCGGCCTGAAGGTGGCATACAGGCGCACAACCGGCCGCATCACTGGCATCGACGTGCTCGAGCCCGGCAAGAACAAGGCGTGGGTGCCGTTTGTGAGCGCACTCACCCACACCCCGCTCGGGCAGCCCAAGGCGTGGGTGTGGAGCAACGGTGATACGGCGGCGCGTAGCCTCGACATGAACGGCCAGATGACGGCCAACGAGTTCGCGCGCTACACGTACGACGCGGCATCTCGCATCACAGGCATCACCCAGGACCTGTGGGCCACGCGCACGGTCGTCGTGGGTACCACCACCGTGAGCGAGCTGTACAAGGCACCCGTGACGTGGGCCGCTGGCTACGACAACCGAAACCGCTTGACGCGCTTCGAGCGGCAAGGTGCGAAGAGTGTCTACACCTACGATGCGAACTCCAACCGCTTGAAGGCCTTGGAGATGCGGCAGCGACGTGGACCTCGAAGGCACCTTCGACCAGCCGAACATGGCGCAAGGCGCGGACATCTCGCTGAAGGTGGATGCGGGCAGCAACCGGCTGCTCGGGTTCACTCAGACCCTCACGCGCATGAAGGACGGGAAGACGGTGAGCAGCACCGTCACGAACGTCAGCTATGACGTGGACGCGAATGGTGCGATGACGAGCGACAGGCTGCGCAAGTTCGTCTACGGCGACGACAACCGCCTGGCACGTGTGGAGATGGTGAAGGACGGCGAAGCGGCCGCCGTGCGCTACCTGCACAACGGCTGGGGCCAGCGGGTGTTCAAGAGCGAGCCGGAGGTGCTGCAGACGCTGCCGAAGGAGAGCGAGCTGGGGAACACGTTCATCAACTGGCTGCGCAAGAACTTCGGGTGGACGTTCGCGAAAGGCAATGGCGACAAGACCAGCATCGGGCAGGCGTTCGTGTATGGAGATGGCCAGATTCCATCGTGGGCCATGCTGGGGGAGTACGGCAACGGTTCTGCGACGGGCAAGGGCAGGACCGAGTACATCTGGCTGCCAACGGAGAATGGTGGCGCCGTACCTGTGGGCGTCTATCTGAATGGGAAGTTGTATTCGGTCCACACGGACCACCTTGGTACGGCCCGGCTGATCACGGACGCCTCGAAGAACGTGGTCTGGCAGTGGCCCTATTCAGCTCACGGCGGAAACCGTCCGACTGGCGTACTGGCAACGAGCACGACAGCGAATGGACAAGTGAGCTTGCAAGCGACCAAGCCCGGCGTAGAGAGTTCGTTGGCATTTCCTGGACAACTACGGGACCCTGAAACCGGAACGTTCTACAACTTCCAGCGTGATTCGTATGACCCGTTCCTGATGCGGTACAGACAGTCCGATCCGATCGGCATCCACGGTGGATGGAACAGGTACATCTATGCCGGCGGGGACCCGCTCCTCTACGCCGACCCACGAGGGCTCGACAATCCCAGAATGGGGCCATATGGCCCCTACTACGGTTCCATGGGCTTCAGGCCGAAAGTCCCGTCGGATTCATGCACCTGCATGCTGGGATCGACGACCTTCTACGCGCCCACAGGAACCAACTTCGCGGCGGTGCAGGCGGCTGGTCAGTCAAATGGGAGGAACCCATTAGAGGTAAACCGCACCGTCGGACATTGGGGAACATTTGATTTCCAGCGCGATGTAGCGATGAATCAGTTCACCGCAGCCTATACTGACGCTTCCAACTTCGCAGTTGGTGTCTACATGCACGGTGCGGGCTATAGCCGAGAAGCCACCGGTGCCATCGCCGGCGCCTTTGCACGGGCGTTTTCAAGCAACGCAGGAAGTCCGCGTCAGAGACAGATGTGGATGATGGGCTGGGATGCCGCAAACTCCGGAAACCTGCAGTACGCCTGTCAATGAGAAAACCAAGTCGCTCACTCCTGCTGCTGGCCGCAGGCTTGTTGGTCGGATCCATCGCGACAGCGGTTTTCGTTGCCTGGCGTGCCGACCCGCAAGGTGAGGCGAACGCATGGTGCGACAAGTTCGCCGGTGGTTCGGTTGTAAACGGTCAGGACATGACCGTGAGTTGGCACACTACTGCGTGCACAACACTGGGAACGAGTGTCGTGACGTACGTTTATGTCCATCCGTCTCGCGAAGCCCCTGGTCCGAGTGACCTCGTGCTCAGATATGAAGCACGCGGCGTGGGCGACGTGCTGAAGGCTACATGGATCGGCGAACGACGCGTCGTACTCGAGGTAGACGACGTCAGCAACATTTCGGCAATGAGGACGACGGCAGGCCCGATCTCGATCGAGTACAAAATCAAGAGCGACGTCAAGGTTTCAATATCGTCGTGATCAGTCGCAATCGGGTTCCAGCGCACAAGGGTGTGGTCGGCGATGGCGTCACGATATCTGTAGCTCATACCCGGTACTTCTGCCCCCGCCCTCCATCTTGCGGAGCACGCCTCGAGCCACAAGGTCGTTGATGTCCCGCAGCGCCGTATCGGGCGAGCATTTCGTGATCACCGCCCACTTCGTGCTCGTGAGCTTCCCTTCGAAGCCATCGAGCAGCTTGTTGATCATCTTCACCTGCCGCTCATTCAACGCCACGCCGGCAAGGTTCTGCCAGAAGCGCGCCTTCACCAGCACCGCATCGAGCGTGGAGTGCGCATTGGCCAGCGCACGCTGAAGGGTGGCAAGGAACCAGGCGAGCCACTCCGTCACATCGAGCGTGCCCTTCTGCGTACGCTCCAGGATGTCGTAGTACGCCTTGCGGTCACGCTGAATCTGCGCCGACAGGCTATAGAAGCGCTGCGGGCTGCCGTCGGCCCGGGCAAGGAACAGGTCGCCCACTGCACGGGCGATGCGGCCGTTGCCGTCGTCGAACGGGTGAATGGTGACGAACCAAAGGTGCGCCAGGCCCGCCTTCACGAGCGCAGGCTCGGGCGTGCTCGCATTCGCCCATTGGAGGAAAAGAGCCATCTCCGCATCGAGGCTGGTCGCCGGCGGCGCCTGGTAGTGCACCTTGCGGCGGTGGTCCGGGCCGGACACGACCTGCATCGGGCCTGACGCGTCATCGCGCCATGCGCCGATCGTGACGGGGCTCATGCCGCTGAACCCGGTCGGGAACAAGGAGGCGTGCCACGCGAACAACCGCTCCTCGGTCAGCGGCGCCGAGAAGTTGGCTGTGGCGTCGAGGATCATCTCCACGACGCCTTCCACGTTGCGGTCCACCGGCGCTAGCGCGCCGATGTCCACGCCGAGCCGACGCGCGAGAGACGAACGAACGGACGCCACGTTGAGATGCTCGCCCTCGATCTCGCTGGTCTTCACGACGTCATCGGTCAAGGCGGCGAGGCTGGCTTGGTCGCGCAGCCCCAAGCCCACGTCGGCAAGCCTGCCGAGTAGTGCACCTTCGAGGCGGCTGGTTTCGGTCAGCGCAGCAGCCAGCACCGGCAGCTCGTAGTGCATGCCGGGCCAGCCCGCCTTCGCCCAGATATAGCGGCTTTGTCCGCGAAACATGCGGAGATTGTGGGGCGGATTCTCCGCACGCGCAACTTTCTCCGCAACGTATGCGGAGATTAGCCTATCGATTCCCCGCACGACTCTGGCCGCCGCCCACGCCAACGCCTGTTGCATTTCCCCCAACTTAGACCTTCGGTCAGCTCCCAGCCGCGCCACCTCCATCTAAATTCCGCCCACTTCACCCGGGAGGAACCCATGTCCACTGCACTCCGCCATGCAGCGCGCAAGAGCATCGTGCTCGCCACCGCTGCCATCCTCAACCTCGGACTCACCGCTGGCGCACGAGCGGGCGAAACCGACCACCCCATCGTCACTCAGCTCTGGCACGCAACCTACGACGTGCAGCAAGACGGCAGCGCCACCGAGACCGTCGACCTGCGCTACCAGGTGCTGCAGCAGCGCGCCATCGAAGGCGCCAAGACATACTCGATCTCCTTCAGCACGAGCATCCAGGCCGGCGAGATCGTCGAGGCGTACACGCTCAAGAAGGACGGCCGCAAGCTGCCCGTGCCGCCCACCAACTACCAGCACCAGACCAACGACGGCCGCAAGGGCGCGAGCCCTTTCTTCTCGGACCGCACCAGGATCACCGCCGTGATGCCCGACCTGGAAGTGGGCGACAGCGTGCACGTGCGCTACCGCATCACCGAGAAGGAGCCGATGTTCCCCGGCCAGTTCTCCATGGCCATGGGCTACAGCCCGTTCGCGCCCTATGGCGATGCCCGCCTCACCGTGCGCGTACCCAAGGAGATGAAGCTGCTGACCGAAGCCCACCACGTGAACGAGCAGCCCGTGGTGGAGCAGGATGGCAAGCGCGTGCATGAGTGGCGCTACGCCAACCCCAACCCGCGCCGCTGGAACGAGGAAGAAGACGGCGGCCTCTGGCGCCGTGACGAACGCCCTGGCGTGCTCGTCTCCACCTTCACCGACTACGAGAGCATCGCGCGCGCCTACGCGGCCCGCGCGCTGCCCAAGGCGCAGCCCACGCCGCGCATCCAGGCGCTGGCCGCCGGCATCGTGGGCGCGGAGAAGCAACCGCACGAGAAGGCGCGCCTGATCTACGAGTGGGTGTCGAAGACGCTCACGTACGGCGGCAACTGCATCGGCATTGGCGCGGTGGTGCCGCGCGACGTGGACACCGTGCTGGACAACAAGATGGGCGACTGCAAGGACCACGCGACCGTGCTGCAGGCGCTGCTCACCGCGGCCGGCATCCGCAGCGAGCAGGTCCTCATCAACGCGGGCAGCGACTACGAACTCGCGAAGACGCCCGTGGTTTCGCTCGTCAACCACGTGATGAACTACCTGCCGGACTTCGACCTCTACGTCGACGCAACGGCCAAGGAAATCCCCTTCGGCCACCTGCCGGACGACAGCTACTCCAAGCCCGTCATCCACATCGGCGCCGCGAAGGCCCTGGCCACCACGCCCGCGCAGGACCACCGCACTGCCGCGCAGAAGCTGCGCATGGCGCTGAAGATCGCTGAGAACGGCTCCGCCACCGGCACGATGCAGGTGGCAGTGAAGGGCCTCGCGGCCGCGCAGATGCGCGCGTACATGCGCGAGCTGAGCGCCGAGGACGAGGCCAACTGGGTGAAGAGCACGCTCGCCTCCGCCGGCATGAAGGGCCGCGGCAAGCTGCAGAAGGGCGAGACGAACGGCCTCGTGGACACCTACGAGTTCTCGGTGCGGTTCGAGATCGACAACTACCTGCGCGGCGGCGCCAACGGCGCGATGTTCTTCGCGCCCGTGGTGGGCACGCCGCACTCGGTGATGATGTTCGCCGGTGCGGATGAAGAGCCAGTGGGCAAGCGCCGGCAGCAGTGCCACGGCTTCCACAGCGAAGAGGTGTACGACATCGAGCTACCCGCCACGATGACCCTGCTGGCCATGCCCGAGAGCGTGCAGCTCAAGGGCAGCATCGTCGACTACACGGCGAAGTACGAGAAGACGGGCATGGGCGTGAAGGTGCAGCGCGAGCTGCATGACAAGACCGCGACGAGCATCTGCACGCCGGAGGTGATGGCGGAGTTCCGCAAGCAGGCCGCGGCTGTGGGGGAGAACCTGCGGACGCAGGTGGTTTACAAGCGGGGCGTGCGCTAAGGGTTAAACCGCCTCCGCCTCCGGCCACAAATTCGGGAAGTAAAACCGCAGCGCGTGCTGCGGCACGCCGAACCGCAGCTTGCCGTGCGGTGAGTCGGACAGTACCAACCCGCGCTTGAGCAGCGCCGACACCTGGGCGGTCGCCAGCCGATCGCCCAGGCCAAGCAGCGCCTTGAACTCGCTGCGCTCCATCTCGCCTTGCGAAGCGAACAGGTAGTGCAGCGCGCGGAGCGCCTCGGTTCGCACGCCTGACTTCACAACGTTCTCCTCATAGTGCAGGCAGGCGGCAATGCGGTCCTTCATGCCATCCAGCTGCAGCAGGCCTGCCATGAAGCGCACCTGGTCCAGGCACAGGTCGAGCACGTATGCGATCCACTCCACCAACGCACGCTCGGAGAGATTGCCGCGCCCGTCGAGATCCCCCGCGCGCGGCTCGTCGGCCGCGGCAAGCAGCGCGTAGTACTTGTCACGGCTGCGCGCAAACCCACGCAGCGGCGACCACAGCCCGTTGGTGAGCCCGAGCTTGCCAAGCACCAGGTGCGTGTGCAGCCGCATCACGCGGCCATTGCCGTCGCGGAAGGGGTGAATCCAGCCGAGCCGCTGGTGCGACGCCGCAGCGGCAACGATGGAGCGCGTGTGGTCCCCCCAGATGGTGAGCGACATCCACCAGGACCTTTTTGCGCGCCTGCCCGAGGAGGACCGCACGCTGGACGAGGGCGCGGTGCTGCAGCCTGGCGAGCTGCGGGACCGCGAGGTTTCCGTCGGCGTGCATGCGGCGCCGGCCAGCGCGGCGATCGGCCGGATGCTCGAGCGCTGGGCCAGCTTCTACCTCGGGGTGCGGCGGGGTGAGCTGCAGATCACGGCGGGCCATGTCGGCGTCCGCGGAATAGTCGTTGCGCAGGGCACGCTCGATGTCCAGCGGCAGGGTGTGCTGCCCCTCGATCTTGTTGCTGTAGTACGAGTTCATCGCACGCAGCAGCGTGCGCAGCCCGGTCAGCGCCCCCGGCTGGGCGAAGCCGCCCAGGCGATGCGCCTCGCCCTGCAGGTCATGCGCGCGCTCCAGCAGCGGCCCGAGGCGGTGCTCGCCGGGCAGCAGTGGCTCCATCTGGGACGGGTGGTCGTAGAGCGCGAATTCTTGCGACTTTGACTGCACGCCTAAGTTATTGATCTGAAAGGGAATTCCAGCAAACGTGCGCGAGTTTTTGCGACTTCGTTTGCGACCTCCCTACAAGCCCTCCAGCAGCGCCACCGCCCGCTTGTACCGGTTGATCCGCTCCAGGTCCTTCTCGGTCAGCACCGCGATGCGCCAGATGTCCAGGTTGTCGCGCAGGTCCGCCATCTTCACCGTCCGCCCGATCGGGTTGGCGGCGGCGCGGCGCACGAAGTCCATGTAGTCCTCGCCCTCGACCTTGGTCACCGAGCGCAGCGCCTCCACCAGCTCCGGCGTGAAGCCCTCGGCCGGCAGCCGCTCGAAGTTCCAGCCGGCGCAGTCTTCGCAAACGTCGTGGAAGACGGCGACGATGCGCGCCGCCTCCGTGCGCTGGGCCATCATCACGCGCAGGGGGTGCAGGATGTAGGGGGCGCCGGCCTTGTCCAGCTGGCCGGTGTGGGCGTGCGAGGCGAGGGAGATGGCGCGTTCGAGGGTGATCATGGCGGGCTCCTGGGGAGATTCTGATGTCTAAGATCGCAAATTGCGACCTTAAAGATCGGCCCTGAGCTCCTGACGCCCTACTAGAGACCCGACTGCGAGTCTTTAAGATCACAATTCGTGACCTTAAAGAGTGGCCGTGCCGTGTCGCACGCTCAGCAACGTTCGTAAGCGGGCAGCGGTCAGGAAGTGAGGTTTCGCGTGCAGTATCTCGTCGTCATCGAGGAAGGCCCCACCGGGTTTGGCGCCTATGTGCCCGACCTGGCAGGCTGCGTGGCTGCCGGGAAGACGCGCGAGGAAGTCACGCAGCTCATTCACGAGGCAATTGAGTTTCACATTGAAGGTATGAAGGAGGATGGCCTGCCGATCCCTCCTCCGCATTCGTTCGGGCAGATGGTCGAAGTGCAAACGTAACGGCCGCTTGAGCCGAACGCTGCGCTGACTGCCCGTCCGCTGAAGCAATCCGCTCGTGCACCAGCCTAGAACGGCCGCACGCCGATCCACATGGCGTGCAGCACCATCGCGAACACCACATACACGATGAGCCCGACGACAACCGTCGCCGCCGTCATCCCCGCGCTGGCAGGCGCCGGCGCCGGCACCGTGCTGCGCGGGTCGTGCGGGCTGCCCAGGGCCGCCGCGTCGCGCAAGCGCGCCGCCCGGAAACCCAGCACCGCCCACACCAGGAAGCTGCCGAACAGCAGCACGTCCGCGAGGTTGCCGTTGGACAGCAGGTGCGCCAGCGCCCACAGTTTGACCGACAGGATCTGCGGGTGCTTCAGCCGCGCATTGAGCGCGTTGCGCGGCACGTAGGCGGCCACGAAGAGCGGGAACACCGGCAGCATCAGCAGCGCGGTGACGTGCTTCATCCACGTGGGCGGGTCCCAGATCGGCATCTGCATGCGCGACTGGCCGTAGCCGTAGACGACGAGCACGAAGCCGGCGATGGAGAGCACCGAGTAAATGCCCTTGAACGGCAGCTCGCCCAGACGGGCGACGGTGGCGGTGCGCCAGGTGTTGGCGAAGATGCGGGTGCTGTGGACGCCTAGGAATAACAACAGGCCGAGGAGGAGGAGGGCCATGGGGTGGGGCCTTTCGGGGGCTGTGGTATGGGGATTGTGCCAAGGGACTTGCGAAGAAGTAGAACTTCGTCTTCTGGCAGTGAAGAGGTCATAGAGGGGGAAACCGACCTACCGGGTGATGGCGCCGTTACTAACCCAACGTGCTCAATCGCGGCCCTCCGACAACTAATGGCCACAAAGTGCACTTCCGGCGCGCCCATGCGACGTGCACCCAGCGGGCCTTTTCCTTGTTGGGGACTTGAGGAGATCGGCAACTACCTTTCTAATACATGGATAGCGGAGACCGTGCCGTCTGAGACAAGCCGCGAAAGAGGAGGTAGGTATTTGGCGACCGCAACATGGATGCTGTCGGGCGGGCGCCTAGCGCTAAGAACCGAGTCCGGAGTGCAGATTAGCGTCGGCGCTACGACGATATTTGATATCGTCTTCAAAGGTCAGAGAGTAGTAGAGGGGTACGACGTGGCCCACCCTCACGACCAGCTGGCTGATCTTACGTTTTCACGATTCCCGGCCGAGGTGGCCCTTAGGGTTCAAGACTCCGAGCGAGGAATCGAATTGACCTGCGGTGTACTCGCAGAGGGAATATTCGAATCTCTTCGACCGGGCGCTGATCAGATAATCGTCAATGCTCGATGGTTTCCCGTCAGTACCAGCCAAGTCCAACAGCTCGAAGAGTGGCTTGGTGCGACACTGGGGTCGAAACAGGAGCAGCAGCCCGTCGGTGCTCTTGTCGCAATTCGGACGCGACCGGACGTTCCAGCCAAACTGATCGACTTGGCAAAGGGCGATGCGAAGGCGATGTCGGTGCAGCGGCCGCTGCGCGCCGACGAACTCCCGAACCTGAATGCAAAGCTGTACCCGTACCAAGCTGAGGGTGTCGGTTTTCTTAGACGAATGTGCGATCAGTCAATCGGTTGCGTGCTCGCCGACGAAATGGGGCTTGGTAAAACCCTTCAGATCATCGCTCTGTTGTGCAATGAAGCGATTCAACGTCGCCGACCATCGCTAATAGTTGCCCCCGCAACGCTTCTGGAAAACTGGCGACGTGAGATCGCGAGTTTTGCGCCTTCTCTATCCGTTTATGTTCATCGCGGATCAGACCGACACGGGATTGCCAGCAGACTCTTGGGTGCTGACTTAACGCTTGTTTCATACGAGACCGCCGTGAGAGACGAGCCTCTTCTGTCCGAAATCTCATGGAACGTAGTCGCACTCGACGAAGCGCAGAACATAAAGAACCCAGCCGCTCAGCGAACGGCGTCCGTGAAGCGACTTCCACGGCGAGTTGGAATTGCGATTACCGGTACTCCCCTCGAGAACCGGATTGACGATCTGTGGTCAATCGTCGACTTTGCGCTCCCGCGCCTGCTCGGCGACCTAGACGCCTTTCGCAGAGAATTCGCAGATCAATTAGCCGATGCCGAAAGAGTCGGACTGCTTGTAGCGCCGGTTCTACTCCGCAGGCGAGTCCGGGAGGTGGCAAACGATCTCCCGGAAAGAGTAGATATCGCCCAACCGCTGGAACTCGAAAGCCCTTGGGCTGAGATGTATGAGGCCCTGCGAAAACAAATCCAGACTGAATATGGGCGGGCGGGCGCATTGGTGGCACTGGGAAAGTTGCGGATATTTTGTGCAAACCCCTCTTCTGCTACGAACGAGCTGCCGAGAGACATCGAATTTCCTAAGGTGACACGCCTGCTGGAGATCCTAGAAGAGGTCTTCGCTTTGGGCGAGAAGGCTCTGATTTTCACTTCATATCTCGATGTCGCTGATCGCCTTGCAGAGGCGATTACTGCGATGGACGCGAGCGCGTTTGTCGCAACGATTGATGGGCGACTCTCAGTGGAACGTAGGCAGCCGACTGTTGACGAGTTCTTCGCGTTCTCAGGAGCTGGTGTTTTGCTACTGAATCCAAAGGCCGCTGGAGTCGGTCTCAATATCACGGCGGCAAACCACGTCATTCACTACAACCCGGAATGGAATCCGGCGCTTACTGATCAAGCAACAGCACGAGCATACAGGCGACGTCAGGCGAAAGGCGTGACGGTGCATCACCTCTACTACGTGAACACCGTCGAAAGCGTTATCGTGGAGCGCGCATCTTTCAAGCGCCTACTTGCCGGGGAGGCAGTAACAGGCCATGGAGGCGAAATCGAGCCGGAAGCACTGGCGAGAGCACTCCAAGTTTCACCGTTACTCCGTGAGAAGGAAAAATGAGCAGTCAGGTTGTAAAGCGACTTTCAGCAAACGACGTCGGTGACACCGGGGGCCATCAGGCGGGAATTCTGGTCCCCTTGGACCCCGAAATCCTGGCCTTCTTTCCGAAACTCAACACTGCTGAAAAAAATCCTCGATGTCTAATCACGGTACGGGAGGGTGCGAGCAATGAAAGATGGGACTTCGCGTTCATTTACTACAACAACAAGAAGTTCGGCGGCACCAGGAATGAGTACCGTCTCACGCGAATGACTAAATTCCTTCGGGCGGTGAATGCAAAGGAGGGTGACGAGCTGCGTTTTTGGCACGACGAACAACGCAACTACAGAGTTGAGCTTCGGCGTACGGAGAAGTTGAGGGTGGCAGAAGACGTTCCCGAATTCGGGTCGGCCGTCCTAGTGCTGTCGGGCGGCTGGAAGGTAATCAAATACTAGTTTGAAAAGGATGCACATGACTCCGATCGAAGTTCCTCCTGATGTTGCCCGAATCACCGAAGGGCTTCGAGATACGGGCTACGACTTCAACACAGCTGTTGCCGATGTCATTGACAATTCGATTGCGGCGGGCGCGAACGTAATCGATGTTCGCATTGCGGCCGACTTTGTCGGGGACATATTGATCTCCGTCGCCGATGATGGCGTGGGCATGGACCAAGACGGTCTGATCAACGCTATGAAGTACGGCTCGAAGCGGAGACCTCATGCAAAGAGCCTTGGGAAGTTCGGCTTGGGGCTCAAGACGGCATCAACAGCGTTCTGCAAGAGACTCACCTTGGTGTCTCGGCATGTCGCTGGCGGTAAGCCATTAAAGGCGACGTGGGATCTTGAGGAGATGGCCGCCGCTAATTCCTGGTCTCTTCTGCTCGACACGCCGAGCGTAGACGAGCTGCGGCTACTTGACTCTGTAGCGCCGTCGCACTCAGGGACTGTCGTTCTCTGGGAGAAAGTCGATCGCCTTCTCGAGGGATACAAGGACAAACAGGGACGGCCATTCAAGAAAGCGCTAGACCGCGTCGCGGCGGCGCTCGGCGAGCATATCGCGCTCGTCTATCAGCGGTTTCTCGATCCATCCGACACGCGTGAAAAGACGTGTGAAATACGCGTCAACGGCCAAGCCATTCGTCCGTGGGACCCCTTCTGCTTGAACGAGACAAAGGAGCCTGTTGCAAGGCAGGAATTGGAGGTGGAACTCAACGGCGGCCAGCGCACAAAATTCCTCGTGCGCGCCTTTATCCTGCCACGGAAAGAGGAATTCTCGAGCGATGAAGCACGTGTTGAGGCTCGAATCTCAAATGAGCGGCAAGGCGTCTACGTGTACCGGGAAAATAGACTTATACATGGCCCAGATTGGATGGGGATGTTTAAGCAGGAGCCACACTACAGCCTTCTGCGCGTGGAATTGTCTTTCGATCACACGCTAGATGACGCCTTCCAAGTGGACATCAAGAAATCGCGCATACAGCTGAACGAGGCCCTTTACGAGTGGCTGCGGGACAAGTTCCTAACGGGCCCCCGGCGAGAGGCCGAAGTTCGGTACAGGCGCGGCGCAGCAAGCTTGGCCAAAGGGACGGCCGCGCTCTTGCATACGCCATCTAGCAACGTGATTCATCAAAAGGCACCGGGCCTATCAACGCCCACCGTTCAAGTCGTCGACCCTTCAAGTGGAAAAGTCGAAGTCTCGAACAAGTCGGGCAAGACAACCGCCACAATCAGAATTGTGGACCCGCAAGTGCCGGCGGGAGTCTATGTCGTTACGGCTGACAGTCTTGAAAACGGGGCCCTATGGGAGCCTACGTACGCAGCTAAGGGGCCCGCCGTCTCGTTGAATCTGGGGCATCCGTACTATACGAAGGCGTATCTGCCTAACAAGGCAAACAGCATCGTGGTCCAAGCACTGGACTATATGTTATGGGCGCTGGCCAATGCCGAATTGAATAATCTGAATGACGACAATAAGGATGCATTCGAGGAGTTTCGGATCGAGGTGTCGCGCAATCTGAAAAAACTGGTAGCTGACCTTCCCGACCCTCCTACCGAGCCGAGTGAGGCTTGATGAGTAAGGAGTTCGACCTGCCGCGCGTATGCGGGGTGCTGCAAGAGCGATTTGGAGTCGCGCTAACGTCCTCCTACCAAGAGGTTGATGGCGGAAAGTTTCCCGTGATCCGACCCACGGATTTAGCCGACGGGAACGGATTTTCCATTGTGATTGCGCGCTCGATAAGACAGGTCGAAGTCATTTTCCACCCCGACAACTTCGCGGCTGGATTGATTCGTCAGATGTGGCGCTCCGATCCTTCAGCGTTCAAGACTTTTGCCGCGCTCCGGACGAGTGCGGAATGGGATGGCTCGCGTGTGTACGTCGCGGTGGACGGAGTGCCTGCTCCGGAACTGGCGCCCACAACGGAGCCATGGCGGAAGATTGAGATCGAAGCCTCGAAACGGATAGTTGCCGCGAAGGTTACTGACAACGACGTCTTTGACACTGTGCTCGAGTGCACCTCGGTCGCGTTGGGCCTTACTCTTTCCCTCCTTGTGTCAGAGGAAGTGGTGAGTGCAGAAGATGATGTTCGTGGATTGCCTGAAGGAGCTCGGACGCGTATCGAAGTGAATCGCTACGAGCGAAGTCCTGCAAATCGAGCTGCCTGCATTGCGCACCACGGCCTCGTCTGCAAAGCGTGCGGGTTCGACTTTGGTGCGTTCTACGGAGACTTGGGCTCGGGCTACATCCAAGTCCATCACCGAGTTCCAGTGTCGAAGATGGGGGAGGACTATTTTGTCAATCCGGTGGCCGATCTGATCCCCGTCTGCGCCAACTGTCACGCGATGCTGCATCGATCCGATCCGCCAATGGAGGTCGAAGAGCTCGCGCGAAGGTTGAAGCAGTGAGCTCACTGGTCGGACTTCCACAATGCAGCCCGACGAGATACACTGTATGGATACACACCCCACACTCCGATGACCACACCGACATTTACGTTCATCGACCTCTTTGCGGGCATTGGTGGGATTCGCCAGGCGTTCGACCAGATCGGCGGCGAATGCGTGTTCACAAGCGAATGGGATCCATTCGCGCGACGAACTTATTCAGCGAACTACGGCGTCCCAGAGCGAGAAATCGCTGGTGATATTTGGGAAGTGAACATCGCGGACATTCCGTCGCACGACGTTCTTGTCGGGGGATTCCCCTGCCAGCCTTTCTCGCTCGCTGGTGTTTCGAAGAAGAATGCTCTTGGTCGGGCACACGGGTTCGCATGTGATGCGCAGGGGACGCTGTTCTTCAGGATTGCGGAGATTTTGAAGGCCAAGCGCCCCCACGCGTTCCTATTGGAGAACGTCAAGAACCTCCAATCTCATAACGGTGGGCATACATATCGCGTGATCAAGCACGTGCTGGAAGAAGAACTGAGGTACGACCTGCACACGATGGTCATCGACGGAAAGAGGTGGACGCCTCAGCACCGAGAGCGAATCTTCATGGTGGGGTTCGCAAAGGAGCACCACGTCCGATTCGAGTGGGGCGCTGAGAGCTGGCCCGGCGCCGGACAACGTCGCTTGCGGGAAATACTTGAACCAGCGTCAACTGTCTCTCCGAAGTACACGTTGAGCGACAAACTATGGACTTATCTGCAGGACTATCGCAGAAAGCATGAGCGAGCGGGAAATGGCTTTGGTTATTCACTCGTCGGTCCGCAAGACACGACTCGCACACTTTCTGCCAGGTACCACAAAGATGGCTCGGAGATTCTTGTGGACCAAGGACGATCAAGAAATCCGCGAAGACTCACGCCGCGAGAATGCGCGAGGCTCATGGGTTTTCCAGAAGACTTTCAGTTCGTCGTCTCGGATACCCAGCTCTATCGGCAATTTGGAAACTCTGTTGTCGTTCCGGCAGTTAAGGCTGTCGCTGAAGCTATGTCGCCGCATCTTAGAGTGATCGTGGGACAAAAGAAGCGCGCCCCAGGACAAGAGCTCCGTCTCGTCTACTCGAATCCGGTTCTGAAAAAGAAGAATGACCAAGTGCAGAAGCGAAAGGTTCGAATCCCGAAAGTTGCTTGATTGTTGATCGTCCGTGGCGCAGTACTGAGCGGAAGACGAGCGATCTAGGTAGGTCAGAGTGCCGCACAGATGAGCGCCAGACGACCTAGGGCGTCTGATGATTAGACTCAGCTAGCACGCGCCAGAATAGGCTTTCAAGGTTTTCGGGAGTTCGTGTCTCACATTCCCAGACCACGATAGGACTCCACCCGCACATTCTGACCAGATCCTCTTTGATTTGGTCACGTAGGACGTTCCCCTCGAATTTCTTCTGCCAGAACTCGACATTCGAAGAAGGCGTAGTCGCGAAGCGGCATCCAGGGTGTCGGTGCCAGAAGCAACCGTGCACAAAGATTGCCACCCGGTGCTGCGGAAGGATGATGTCAGGAGTGCCAGGTAGGCGGCGATCGTGCACGCGGAACCGTAGCCCCGCAGCATGCAAGTAGCGGCGGACGGCCAGCTCGGGCTGCGTGTCCTTTGGCCCGATACCGGCCATCATCGACGACCGTTTGGCCGCGTCGACGACGTCAGCCATGATCGACGTGCACGCTACACATACGGCGCACTTGCGTTCTTGGCGAGCTTGGTACGTTGTCTCTCCAGCTCTTGCTCTGCCGAGTCGGAAATGTCGGCGAACAGTACAACGCCCGCTCCCGTCAACAGCTTGAGCACCAAGCCAAGCCGCGCGGTTGGCTTTCCCCGCTCCACGTCCGCAGTCTTGCGAACCGCGCGCAGCAGCACCGCAACATCTTCGGGAGAGCGAACAGGATGCCTCATAAGAAAATGCCTGCGATCGCAGGCATTTCAGGCTGTTTCAGCCGTTCGACGCGAGAAATGCCTACGCTCGTAGGCATTTCATCAAACGTCAATATTCGCGGCCCGCAAGGCATTGCTCTCGATGAAGTCCCGACGAGGCTCCACCTCATCCCCCATCAGCATGGTGAAGACTTTGTCCGCCTCGATCGCATCCTCGATCTGCACCCGCAGCAACCGGCGCACTTGCGGATCCATCGTCGTCTCCCAAAGCTGCTCGGGGTTCATCTCCCCCAGCCCCTTGTACCGCTGACGGCTCGTCCCGCGCTCGGCTTCGGAAATGAGCCAGCGCATGGCGGAACGGAAATCCGAAACCCGCTCTTCCTTCGCCTTCTCACCCTCACCCCGCACCACACGCGCCCCCTCACCCAGCAGCCCGCGGAACGTATCCGCCGCCTCCGCCAGGCTCCGGTAATCCGCGCCATGCACGAAGTCCTGCGTGATCACGGACGACTTGATGTTCCCATGGTGCCGCCGCGAAATGCGCAGGATCGGCTTGTCCGTGCGCACGTCGAACTCGCCGGCCACTTCCGCATCCGGCAGCTTGGCCTGCAGCTCCAGCGCGCTGCGCTCGGCGTCGGGCACGGTGTCCAGGTTCAGGTGCACGCCGTCGGCAATGGCGCGCAGCGCCTCGCCGTCCATGTAGCCATACAGCCGGTTGATCACGCTCTCGGCCGCCTGGTGCTTGCGCGCCAGGTCCGCCAGCTCCTCGCCGGCGATGACGCGGCTCACCGCGCCGCCCGTGTGCACGCTCGCGCCCAGCAGCGCGATGCGCAGCAGGAAGCCGTCGAGCTCGTGCCCGTCCTTCAGGTACAGCTCCTCCTTGCCGGCCTTCACCTTGTACAGCGGCGGCTGCGCGATGTAGATGTGGCCGCGCTCCACCAGCTCGGGCATCTGGCGGTAGAAGAACGTCAGCAGCAGCGTGCGGATGTGCGCGCCGTCCACGTCCGCGTCGGTCATGATGATGATGCGGTGGTAGCGCAGCTTCGCCACGTCGAAATCGTCCGCGCCGCTCTTGCCGCTTTCAATGGCGGCCTTGCCGATGCCGGTGCCCAGCGCGGTGATCAGCGTGACGATCTCGTTGCTGGTCAGAAGCTTCTCGTATCGCGCCTTCTCCACGTTCAGGATCTTGCCGCGCAGCGGCAGGATCGCCTGGAACTTCCGATCACGCCCCTGCTTGGCGGACCCGCCGGCGGAGTCGCCCTCCACGATGTAGATCTCGCACAGCGCCGGGTCTTTCTCCTGGCAGTCCGCCAGCTTCCCGGGCAGGCCCATGCCGTCCAGCACGCCCTTGCGGCGCGTCATCTCGCGCGCCTTGCGCGCAGCCTCGCGCGCACGCGCGGCTTCGACGATCTTGCCGACGATGGTCTTCGCGTCGTTCGGCCGCTCCTGCAGGTAGTCGTTCAGCTTGCTGGCCACCACGTCTTCCACGGGGCCGCGCACTTCGCTGGAAACCAGCTTGTCCTTGGTCTGGCTCGAGAACTTGGGCTCGGGCACCTTCACGCTCAGCACGCACGTGAGGCCCTCGCGCATGTCGTCGCCGGTGATCTCCACCTTGGCCTTCTTGGCCAGCTCGTTCTCTTCGATGTACTTGTTGATCACGCGCGTCATCGCCGCGCGCAGGCCCGTCAGGTGCGTGCCGCCATCCCGCTGCGGGATGTTGTTGGTGAAGCAGAGGACCTGCTCGTTGTAGCCCTCGTTCCACTGCATGGCCACTTCCACGCCGATGGTGGTGCCCTGGTCGCTGTTCTTCTCGCCGATCGCGTGGAAGGCATTCGGGTGCAGCACCCGCTTGCCCTTGTTGATGAAGTCGACGAAGCCCTTCACACCGCCGGCGCCGCTGAAGTCGTCGCTCTTGCCGGTGCGCTCGTCCATCAGGCGGATGGCCACGCCGTTGTTCAGGAAGCTCAGCTCGCGCAGCCGCTTGCTGAGGATCTCGTAGTGGAAGTCGGCGTTTTCCTTGAAGATCTCGTTGTCCGGCAGGAAGTGCACCTCGGTGCCGCGCTTGTCGGTGTCACCCAGGATCAGCATGGGGCGCACCAGCGCCTTCTGGCCCTCGGGGCCGGTCTCTTCCTTCACCTCGCCGCTTTGCACCACCACACCGCGGCAGAACTCCATGGTGTGCACCTTGCCTTCGCGGCGGACGGTTAGCCGCAGGAACTTGCTCAGCGCATTCACGCAGCTCACGCCCACGCCGTGCAGGCCGCCGCTCACCTTGTAGCTGTTCTGGTTGAACTTGCCGCCGGCATGCAGCTCGGTCAGCGCGATCTCGGCCGCGCTGCGCTTGGGCTCGTGCTTGTCGTCCCACTTCAGCCCGGTGGGGATGCCGCGGCCGTTGTCCACCACGCTGATGGAGTTGTCGGTGTGGATGGTGACGACGATGTCGTCGCAGTGGCCGGCCAGCGCCTCGTCGATGCTGTTGTCCACCACCTCGAACACCAGGTGGTGCAGGCCGGTGCCATCGGACGTGTCCCCGATGTACATGCCCGGGCGCTTGCGCACGGCTTCCAGCCCCTCCAGGATCTGGATGGAGCTTGCGCCGTAGTCGTTTGCCGCTGCCGGGGGTTGTTGTTCTTCGGGTTGCGCGTGTTCTTCAGCCATTGAAACTTTCTCAAATCCGCATCGGCATCACGACGTACTTGAAGGTCGTGTTTTCGGGAATCGTGATCAGTGCCGAGCTGTTGGCGTCCGCCAGCTCCATCTTCACCATTTCCTGGTCCATGTTGGCCAGGGCATCGATCAAGTACGTGACGTTGAAGCCGATCTCGATGTCGTCGCCGGCATAGTCGATGTCCAGCTCGTCGACGGCTTCTTCCTGCTCGGCGTTGTTGCTCGCCACGCGCAGGGTGCCGTTCTCCAGGTTCAGGCGCACGCCCTTGAACTTCTCGCTCGTCAGGATGGCGGTGCGCTGCAGGCTGGCCAGCAGCGGCGCGCGGCCCAGGGTGACGGCGTTCTTGTGGTTCTTGGGGATGACGCGGTTGTAGTCGGGGAACTTGCCTTCCACCAGCTTGGTCACGAACTCCATGCCGTCGAAGGCGAACTTGGCCTGGTTGTTCGCGAACTGCATCTCGATCTGGCCTTCGGCCTTGTCGCTGAGCAGGCGCTGCAGCTCCAGCACGGTCTTGCGCGGCAGGATCACCTCTTGCCGCGGCACCTCTACATCTAGGGTCGCCGAAGCAAAAGCCAAGCGGTGGCCGTCGGTGGCCACGAGCGAAAGCTGCTTGCCTTCGGCCACGAAGAGGATGCCGTTCAAGTAATAGCGGATGTCGTGCACCGCCATCGCGAAGCTCACCTGGTTCAGCAGGTCCTTCAGCGCCTTCTGCGGCACCTTGAAGGCGGGGCCGAAGCTCGGGGCCTCCTGCACGAGCGGGAAGTCCTCGGCCGGCAGCGTCTGCAGCGTGAACTTGCTCTTGCCGCCCTTGAGGATCAACTTGTTCTGGCTGCTCTCGATGCTCACCGTCTGGTCGCTGGGCATGGTGCGCAGGATGTCGATGAGTTTGCGCGCGCCCACGGTGGTGGTGTAGTTGCCGCTGTCGCCGTCCATCTCCACGTTCGTGCGGATCTGGATTTCCAGGTCGCTCGTGGTGAACTGCACCGCGCCACCGGTCTTGCGCACCAGCACGTTCGCCAGGATGGGCAGGGTGTGCCGCTTTTCCACGATGCCGGCCACGGACTGCAGCACCGACAGCAGCTTTTCCTGCGTTGCCTTCAAGACGATCATGTCTTCCTCTTCCTATTGTTCGTTTTGCGGCCCTTCTGGGGCCAAAACCAGCATTTTGGCCTAGCCGGGCGCTAGCCCTTCAAGGTCTGCTCCAGCACGTGAAGTTGCTGGTTCAGTTCGGTCACGTTCTGCCGCTCCTGCGCGATCTTGCGCACCGCGTGCAGCACGGTGGTGTGGTCGCGGCCGCCGAAGAGCTCGCCGATTTCGGGCAGGCTTTTCTGCGTCAGCTCCTTGGCCAGGTACATGGCAATCTGCCGCGGCCGCGCGATGCTGGCCGGCCGCTTCTTGCTGTACATGTCCGCCACCTTGATCTTGTAGTAGTCGGCCACGGTCTTCTGGATGTTCTCCACGCTGATCTGCCGGTTCTGGATCGACAGCAGGTCGCGCAGCGCCTCGCGCGCGAGCGCGATGGAGATTTCCTTCTGGTTGAAGCGGCTGTACGCCAGGATCTTCCTCAGCGCGCCCTCGAGCTCACGCACGTTGCTTCGCACGTTTTTGGCGACGAAGAAGGCCACTTCCTCCGGCATCTCGGCGTTTTCGCTGCGCGCCTTGTTGATGAGGATGGCCACGCGCATCTCCAGCTCGGGCGGCTCGATGGCCACCGTCAGGCCGCTGTCGAAGCGCGAAACCAGCCGCTCGTGGATGTCCGTCAGGCCCTTGGGGTAGGTGTCGGAGGTCATCACGATGTGAGACTTTTTCGTTAACAGCGCCTCGAACGCGTTGAAGAATTCTTCCTGGGTGCGGTCCTTGTTGGCGAAGAACTGCACGTCATCTATCAACAGGAGGTCCAGGCTGTGGTACTTGTCCTTGAATTCATCGAAGGTCTTGCGCTGGTAGGCCTTCACCACGTCGCTCACGAACTGCTCGGCGTGGATGTAAAGCACCTTGCTGCCGGGCTTGTCGGCCAGCAGCTTGTTGCCCACCGCGTGCATCAAATGGGTCTTGCCCAGGCCCACGCCGCCGTAGATGAACAACGGGTTGTACAGCTGGCCGGGCGTTCCGGCCACGTGCATCGCGGCCGCCCGCGCCATGCGGTTGGCAGTGCCTTCGACGAGGGTGTCGAAGGTCAAAGCGGTGTTCAGCCGGGTCTTGAAGCCGCCCGCGGCGGGGTCTTCGTCGGGCTCCACGGGCTCTGCCGCGGCCGCAATGGGCGTGACGGCGGCCGGCGTGGCGTAAGTCTTGACGAGGTTTTCTCGGGGAGTGATGGCTAACTCAAGCTGCACGGGCTGACCGTACAGCTTTTCCAGCAGGCCGGCGATGCGGCCGGCGTACTGGGCCCGCACCCAATCGAGCTTGAACCGGTTGGCCACGTGCAGCGTGACCTTGGAGAAATCGTCGGAGACCGTGGCTGCCAGCGGCTTGATCCACGTGTTGAACTGCTGTTCCGGCAGTTCCTGGGCCAGCTGGTCCACGCACGCCTGCCACAGGCTGTCGCCTGCGCCCAAGCTGGCTGTGGCTGCCAGGCTGTTCAGTTGCCCCTCGCTCATGTGTGCTGTTCCCGCCTGTGGATTAGTTATGTCGCGCGAAACGGCGAATTCTAGTTTACGGGCAGGTTATCCACAAATGCGGCGGTGCCGCTTGACACGGGGCGCGGGCTCTGCGATATGGCAGCGTACCGTTTGCCGGGGCATCCGTTTTCCGCGATAATCGCCGGTTCCCCGGAGTATCAACATCATGAAACGCACCTACCAACCCTCCAAAGTGCGCCGTGCACGCACCCACGGCTTCCTGGTCCGCATGAAGACCCGCGGTGGCCGCGCCGTCATCAATGCGCGCCGCGCCAAGGGCCGCAAGCGCCTGGCCGTCTAAGGCTTCGCGCGCCACCCGCGCGTGCCTCGGGCGTGCAACGGATCAAGACCCGAGCGCAGTTCGAGGCAGCCATGGCAGGCGCCCCCCTCTCCCGGACGGCCCACTTCGTGCTGCACCGGGCCGCGCTCAACTCGACAGCGCCGCAGGCTGATGAAGCCCCGGCGCTGTTTGGCGTTCAAGAGCCCTACATAGGCGCGGTAGTCCCCAAGCGCTGGGCCAAGCGGGCCGTCACCCGCAATGGCATCCGCCGGCAGATTTACAACGTGGCCGCCTTGTGCCCGTTGCCGCCGGCCGCACATGTGGTGCGGCTGCGGTCGGGCTTCGCGGGGTTCACCAGCGCGTGGTCCGAAGGCCTCAAGGCCCAGGTCCGCACGGAGCTGCAGCAGCTGTTTGCCAGAGCATGAAGCGCATCCTCATCGCCATCGTCAAGGGCTACAGGCTTCTCCTGTCGCCGTGGCTGGGTGGCGCGTGCCGCTTCACACCCACCTGCTCCGTGTACTCTCTCGAGGCGCTCGAAACCCACGGCGCCGCCTACGGCAGCTACCTCACGCTCAAGCGCATCGCGCGCTGCCACCCCTTCTGCGCCGGCGGGCATGATCCGGTCCCGCCCGCCCTCTTTCCTCAAAAGAAGAACTCATGAACGACATCCGCCGCACGATCCTGTGGGTCATCTTCGGCTTCTCGATGGTGATGCTGTGGGACCAATGGCAGGTCTACAACGGCCGCCCTGGCACGTTCCTCATCGGCACGCACAAGCCCGCTGCCAGCGCGCCTGCCGCGCGTTCGTCCGCGCCGGCGTCGACGCCCGTTGCGGGTGGCCAGCCGCCGGTGGCCACGCCAGCCGCAGGCGCATTGCCTGGCACGCCGACCGCCGCACCCGCGGTTGCGGCCGAGCGGTTCACGATCACCACCGACGTGATGAAGGTCACCTTCGACACGCAAGGCGGCACGATCGTGCGCACCGAGTTCTCGAAGCACCCCGGCGACAAGGCCCTGGGCCACAGCGACACCTTCGTGCTGCTCGACCAGACGCCCGACCACACCTACGTGGCGCAAAGCGGCCTCGTCGGCGGCGACTTCCCGAACCACACCACGGTGATGAAGGCCAGCGGCGACCGCGCGCTGAAGGAAGGCGCCAACGAGCTGGTGGTGAAGTTCGAGGGCGAGAAGAACGGCGTGAAGCTGGTGAAGACCTTCACCTTCCACCGCGGCGCCTACGACGCGGCCGTGAAGCACGAGGTGTTCAACACCGCCACCGCGCCGGTGTCGCCGCAGCTGTACGTGCAGATCGTGCGCGACGGCCGCCGCCAGGGCAGCGGCAACATGTTCACGGACCCCACGTCCACCTTCACCGGCCCGGCCGTCTACACCGAGGAGCACAAGTTCCAGAAGGTGGAGTTCGGCGACATCGACAAGAACAAGATCGAGTTCCAGAAGACGTCGAGCAAGGGCTACGTGGCGATGGTGCAGCACTACTTCGCGAGCGCGTGGATCCTGCCCGATGGCGTGCCGCACGAGAACTTCATCCGCAAGGTGGAGAACAACTACGCGGTCGGCATGATCACGCCGCCGCAGCCCGTCCCGCCCGGCGCCGCGAAGGCGTACGACGCCAAGTTCTTCGCCGGCCCGCAGGAAGAGACGATGCTCGAGCGCGTGGCGCCGGGCCTGGAGCTGGTGAAGGACTACGGTGTCTTCACCATCATCTCCAAGCCGCTGTACTGGCTGCTGTCCAAGCTGCATGGCTTCCTGGGCAACTGGGGCTGGGCCATCGTCGGCCTGGTGCTGCTGATCAAGGTTGCGTTCTTCTGGCTGCAGGCCAAGGCCTACGAGAGCATGGCCAAGATGAAGGCCATCAACCCCAAGGTGATGCAGCTGCGCGAGCGCTACAAGGACAACCCGCAGATGATGCAGCAGGAGATGATGCGCATCTACCGCGAGGAGAAGGTCAACCCGCTGGGCGGCTGCCTGCCCATCATGATCCAGATCCCGGTGTTCATCGCGCTCTACTGGGTGCTGCTGTCGTCGGTGGAGATGCGCAACGCGCCCTGGATCGGCTGGATCCACGACCTGTCGCACCCCGACCCGCTGTTCATCCTGCCGGTGATCATGACGCTCACCACGCTGCTGCAGACGGCGCTGAACCCCGCCCCGCCGGACCCGATGCAGGCCAAGATGATGTGGATCATGCCGATGGTGTTCGCGGTGATGTTCTTCTTCTTCCCCGCGGGCCTGGTGCTGTACTGGGTGACCAACAACATCCTGTCCATCGCGCAGCAGTGGCTGATCAACCGCCGCATGGGCGTGAAGGTCGAGTTCAACCTGCCGAAGTTCAAATAGGCAGGGCCGCCCAGTGCGGCGGCCCCATTGCCAGGCCGCCCGGGCGCTCGTGCTCGGGCACGCCGGCGGCGCGGTACGCCTCCACGCAGCGGCGCCGCACCGCGGGGTCCTTGAACGGCAGCACGCGTTCGGCGAAGTCGATGCTGATGCGGCGGTTCAGGCGCTGCGCCGTGGCGCCATAGCTGCGGGCCAGCTCCAGCTCGCCGCACTCCGCGTGCAGCATCGCGAGCAGCCCGTGCGGCCACACATAGGTCGGGTTGCGCGTCGCCGCGCTTTCCAGCGAAGCCTGCGCGCCGCGGTAGTCGCGCGTGATCCACTGGATGAAGCCCCGGATGGTGAGGAAGATGCCGGCGTCGTTCGGCTCCACGGCGAGCGCGCGGTCGACGGTCTGCAGCGCCTCGTCGTAGCGGCCTGACCACGAGGCCGTGTCGGCGGCGTTGAAGATCGTGAAGCCATCCGACGGTGCCAGCGCGACTGCGAGCCGCATCTGCTCCAGCGCCGCTTCGTGCTGGCCGCGCCACAGCAGCACCTTGCCGTGCGCGGTGTGCGCAGCCGCCACCCTCCAGTCGCAGGTGACCGCGCGCGCAGCGGCATTCGCCGCGTACTCGTAGCTGAGCTCCGCGTCCTCGCTCCAGCCGGAGACCGCCTCGAGCCAATACGTCCACGCCAACCGGGCGATGGCCTCCGCGTGGTCCGGCGCCAGGTTGGCGGCCGTTTCGAAGGCGGCGCGCGCCCGCAGGTTGTCTTCCGCCGTGGTGAGCTTGAAGAGCTGCAGCCCGCGCAGGATGAGGTCCTGCACCCTGGGGTCGTCCTTGCGGCGCGTTGCGGCCCCGATGGCAGGCGCTTCCTCGGAGAGGTGCGCGACGACGGCAGCGGTCTCGGGGCTCGGCTCCACGCCGAGCTCCTTGCGCAGCACGTCGCGGCACTCGTTCCATAACTGCAGCGCCTTCGCGCGAAGGCCCGCGCGGGCATGCACCTGCATCAGCGCGCGGTAGCAGCCTTCGTGCAGCGGGTCGTTCGCGAGCAACCGGCGGCCGAGGCGCACGGCCGCTTCGCGTGTGGGTGCATCGCCCGCGACCTCGCACATGCGAGTGAGCAGCGCATGCGCGGCATCGCGCAGCCGCTCGCGTTCGGCGGCTGCCCACCGGTTGAAGTCCTCACCGGCGTCGAGCGCCTCCAGGAAGTCGCCGCGCACCAGCTCGGCGGCCTCGACCAGCGCAGCAGTCTCGCGCTGCTGCGCAAGAAACTCGAAGCGGTGCACGTCCACGTCCCATGCGCCGGCGCGAAGCACGATGCGGTCTCCCTCGCTGTCCAGCAGGTCGGCGCCGCTGCCGAGCCCGCGCCGCAGCAGGTGCAGGCACTGGCGCAAGGCATTGCGCGCTTCTTCTTCACCGAGGTCGGCCCAGAGCAGCGCAACGAGCCGGGCGCGCGAAACGCCCGTGGCGTGCATCGCGCAACACGCGAGCATCGCCTGCGCCTTGCGGCCCAGGCGCACGGCGCCTTGCGGCGTTTCGAGCACGAACGCGCCGAGCAATTGCAGCCTCGGGTACGGCATGGCGGAAAGCATGCCGCCGGCCCGGCGGCGCTGCAAGCCCCGAATAACGCTTTTCTCACGCCGCGGTGACGGCCTGCGCAACGCCCTCCACCGAGAGTGGGCACTCTTCCACCAAGGAGATGCTCATGGCGATTCGACACACTCCCGGCGTCCTGGCCCTGTCCCTGCTCGCCGCGGCCGCGATGGCGGCGGAGCTGCCGCGCGAAGGCGAGATCGACTCGCGCCTGTGCTTCGGTGGCCCGATGCACGTCGTGGCGGCCGCGCCCGACGCCCGCTTCGCCTCCTACGTCGTGCGCGGCGGCACGAGCGCGACGCACCCCGCCTTCGACTCGATGGCGGTCGAGTGCACCGGCACCTTCGAGACGCGCGGCGGGGCCACGCAAAGCCTCGGCTACTGCGTGCTGCGCGACACGGACGGCCACGCGATCTACGGCAGCGATTCCATCGGCCCCGAGGGCTACGTGTGGACGTATGCCGGCGGCACCGGCAAGTTCGCAGGCATCAGCGGGCAGGGGCGCGTCGAGCGCTCCGGCGACCTCGGCCCCACCGCGACCGAGATGCGCGGTTGCCGGCGGTTCGTGGGGACATACCGGATGCGATGACAATCCATGGATGCTCTCGCGCCTCGACCAGCCCATTGCCGCCATTGCGACCGCACCGGGGCGCGGGGCGGTGGGGATCGTGCGGGTTTCGGGCAAGGCGGTTGCGGCGGTTATTGATGCGGTCTGCGGCCGCGCGCTGAAGCCCCGCGAAGCGACGTTCCTCTCGTTCAAGTCCGCCGATGCCTCGGTCATCGACCAGGGCCTCGCCATTCACTTCCCCGCGCCGCATTCGTACACCGGCGAGGACGTGCTGGAACTGCAGGCGCACGGCGGTCCCGTGGTGCTGCAGTTGCTTCTGGCGCGTTGCCTGCAAGCCGGCGCTGCCATGGGCCTGCGTGTTGCGGAGCCGGGTGAGTTCACGCGCCGCGCCTTCCTCAACGACAAGCTCGACCTCGCGCAGGCCGAAGCGGTCGCGGACCTGATCGACGCGTCCACCGAAGCCGCGGCGCGCAGCGCGAGCCGCTCGCTCGCAGGCGAGTTCTCCAACGAGATCCACACGCTGCGCGATGCGCTGGTGAACCTGCGCATGCTGGTCGAGGCCACGCTCGACTTCCCCGAGGAAGAGATCGACTTCCTCAAGAAGGCCGACGCCGAGGGGCAGCTCGAGCGCCTGCAGGCCAACGTGCAACGCGTGCTGCAACGCGCCCAACAAGGCGCGCTGCTGCGCGAGGGCATCCAGGTGGTGATCGCGGGCCAGCCGAACGCGGGCAAGAGTTCGCTGCTCAACGCGCTCGCCGGCGCGGAGCTGGCGATCGTCACGCCGATCGCGGGCACGACGCGCGACGTGGTCAGCGAGCAGATCCAGGTCGAAGGCGTCCCGCTGCACGTGGTGGACACAGCCGGGCTGCGTGAGAGCGGCGACGAGGTGGAGCGCATCGGCATCGAGCGGGCATGGGGGCGCATCGAGAAGGCGGATGCGGTGCTGTTCCTGCATGACCTCACGCGGGTCAATGACGCCGACTACAAGGCTGCCGACGTGACGATCCGCGCGAAGCTGCCCGCGGACGTCGAGATCATCCACGTCGGCAACAAGATGGACGCGGCCCCCGGCGAGCTGGCTGCCGGAATGTTGCGCGTGTCCGCGAAAACCGGCGAAGGCCTCGACACGCTGCGCAAGAAGCTCCTCGAAACCGCCGGCTGGCAAGCCGCCCCCGAAGGCGTCTTCATCGCGCGCGAGCGCCACGTGCAGGCCCTGCGCCGCGTGGAGAACCACCTCATGGAAGCCGCCGCGCAACTCGCCCGCCAAGCGCAGGCGCTGGACCTGCTCGCCGAGGAGCTGCGCCTCGCGCAGAACGCCCTCTCGGAAATCACCGGCGAATTCAGCGCCGACGACCTGCTGGGCGTGATCTTCTCGCGCTTCTGCATCGGCAAGTGATCACGCTTCGCCCCGTTCATCCCCGTACCCGAACCGAATATCCGTACGCGACGTTTCGCCGCTTGAAGTTGCCGTTTCAGCTGTAAAGGTCCGTTAGAACGCCTTGCCCGGCCGCACGCGCGCACGTACCTTTCGCGCCTATGAACGCTCCGCTGCGCATGCCCCTTCGCTTCGACATCCAGGGCCTGGTCCGCGCCGTCACGCAGGACCACTCCCCCGATGCCTTCCGCCCCCAGCTCAAGCCGGAGCAGTGGGAGCTGCTGGGCACCTACATGCAGCCCTTCGCCCTGATGCAGGGCCAGGTGCTGATCGAGCAGAACTCGCAGGACCGCACGGTGTACTTCGTCGAGTCGGGCACGCTCACGGTGCATTACCAGGACGAGAAGGGCCGCGTGCGGCTGGCGGTCGTGGGGCCGGGCTCGGCGGTCGGTGAAGGCGCCTTCTTCACGCGCCTGCCGCGCAACGCCACTGTGCAGGCAGCCAGCCCCTGCAAGATCTGGTCGATGACGCCGATCCGTTTCACGGAACTGACGAACCGCCAGCCGCAGCTCGCGCTCGAAGTGGCGATGGCGCTCGGCTCGCTGGTTTCGCGTCGCCTGGCCAATCGACCGAAGCGCGCCGCGGTCACTTAAGCAAAGGCACGTAAGCCGCGCCAGTGTGACAAAAGTCAGTGACTGGCCCGCGCCGCTGCCCTTACACTGGCCCCTGCGATCTGGAAACAAAAGTTTCCTTCGCATCAGGAGCGCACCATGGCCTTGTTCGACTGGCTGTCCCCCAAGAAGAAGTCTTCCAAATCCGACCTCGCCCCCGTGAGCTCGGGCCTGTCGCGCATGGATTCCACGCGCCCGGTCATGAAGTCCGCCAAGGTGCCGCAGCAGCCCGAGGGCCAGCCCGGCAAGCCCGCCAACCGCAAGCACGAGCGCATGGCGCGCCGCGAGCTGCTGTACGGCGTGGTGCGCGAGTGCATGGCCAACGCGGGCGTCGTGTCCGCGGGCTACAAGTTCAAGGTCCTCTCGCTCGACGCGCGGGGCCGCCAGTTCCTCGTGATGGTGGACCTGTCGCGCGAATTCGCGGGCGACGCGGTGCGCCTCGCGGAAGTGGAGGCGATGGTGGCGCAGAGCGCCAAGGCGCGCTTCGACATCATGGTCACGGCCGTCTACTGGCGCACGATCGAGCACGTCGCCACCGGCATGGCGGCGAGCAGCCGGCCCGCACCGCTCACCAGCAATTCCAAGCCGATGCCGCTCGTGTCGCAGCCTGCCCCGCTCGCAGTCGATGCGGCGCTGCCGGACGAAGCTGCGTCCCCGCGCAAGGTCGCGCCCGCGCGCTTCGAGCCGTTGAACTCGGACGAAGTGGCGGCTTTCAAGGCCGCGCTCGCGCGCGGCGTGTCGGGCAGCGAGGCGCTTACGCAAGCGCAGGAGTCGACGCCCGTGGCCAAGTCGTTCGACGGCCAGGCCAAGCACGGCCCGCAAAGCTACACGCTGCTCACCGGCTTCGAGGACACCGAGCTGCCCGACTCCGACATGCGCGTGCCCCAAGCGCTCAGCGCCACGCAGTACGGCGACCTGCGTTGAACGTTCAGCAGCTGGTCGATGCGATCGGCGCGCTGGATGCGAAGGACGCACTCCAGTGCAAGCTCACCGTGGCCGAGTGGAAGCAGCTCGCGCCCTACCTCGCCGTTCGCTTCCTGCGCGTGGGCGAGCCGCTCATGACCGAAGGCGAGGCCGACCGCGAGCTGTTCATCCTGGCCGACGGCGAGCTCGAGGTGATGGCGCAGGGCCATGCCATCGCGCATGTGCTGCCCGGCTCCGTGGTGGGCGAAGGCTCGTTCTTCTCCGGCATGCCGCGCAGCGCCACGGTCGTGCCTTCCAAGCCCGGCGTGGCCTGGGGCCTGCAGTGGGACCGCTTCGAGCTGATGGCGCACAAGCATCCGCGCTTGGCCTGTGACCTGATGAAAGGGCTGGCCGCCGTGCTGGCCATCCGCATGCGCGAGGCCGTGCTGGTGGGGCACTTCGCCTAGGTCAGTGCCCGGCGAAGTCGACGAAGTTAAACACGTCCAGCCCGCCTTCGCGCAGCTTCTTCGAGCCCCCGAGCTCCGGCAGGTCGACGATCGCGCAGCCTTCCACCACCACGCCGCCGAGTTTCTCCAGCAGCTTCTTGCCCGCCATCATCGTGCCGCCGGTCGCGATGAGGTCGTCGACGAGCACCACGCGCTGGCCGGGCTTCACGGCGTCGGTGTGCAGTTCGACCGTGGCGCTGCCGTACTCCAGCTCGTAGGTTTCTTCGACGGTGGTGAAAGGCAGCTTGCCTTTCTTGCGGATCGGCACGAACCCCACGCCGAGCTGGTAGGCGACCACCGAGCCGAGGATGAAGCCGCGCGCATCGAGCCCCGCCACCACGTCCGGCTTGTGCGTGCGCGCACGCGCGACGAACGCGTCGATCAGCACGCGGAACACCGTCGGGTCTTGCAACAGCGGCGTGATGTCGCGGAACTGCACGCCGGGCGCCGGCCAGTCCGGCACGGTGCGGATGTGGCTGCGCAGGTAGTTGGAGATCGAGTCGTTCATCGCGCTAGCCCTTCAGCAGTTTCTCCTCGGCCAGCGCCAGCGTGTCCGGCCGGCCGGAGAGCACGAGCGTATCGCCATCCTCCAGCGGCGGGTCGGTGTCCGGGTCGACGACCTTGCCATTGCCGCGGCGCAGGCTGACCACGCGCACGCCGACCGCGTGCAGCGCGAAGTGGCTCAGCGCACGGCCGAGCGCGCGCGCGCCGTAGGGCAGCGTGATGGTCGACAGGCGCTCCTGCTCGATGTCGTCCGTGGTGTCGTCGTCCGCGCCGTGGAAGTAGCCGCGCAGCAGGCTGTAGCGCTCGTCGCGCTGGTCCTGCACGATGCGGATCACGCGGCGCATCGGCACGCCGACGAGCGCGAGCGCGTGGCTCGCGAGCATGAGCGAACCTTCCAGCGTCTCGGGCACCACCTCCGTGGCGCCGGCGGCCTGCAGTTTTTCGAGGTCGCGGTCGTCCTGCGTGCGCACGATCACCGGCACGTTGGCCGCATGCGCGCGCACGTTCGCCAGCACCTTCAGCGCGCTCGGCACGTCGATGTAAGTCACGACGACGGCGGTCGCACGTGCAAGGCCCGCAGCCATCACCGCTTGCAGGCGCGCCGCGTCGCCGAACACCACCGAGTCCCCCGCCGCCGCGGCCTGCCGCACGCGGTCGGGGTCGAGGTCGAGCGCCATGTAGGGGATGTTCTCGCGTTCCAGCATGCGCGCGAGGTTCTGGCCCACGCGGCCGTAGCCGCAGATGATGACGTGCTTGTTGACGTTGATCGACTTGCGCGCGATGGTCGTCATCTGCAGCGACTGCATCATCCATTCGCTGGCCACCAGCTTCATCACGATGCGGTTGCTCCACTGGATGATCAGCGGCGTGGCCAGCATCGAGAGCACCATGCTCGCGAGCACCGGGTTGATCAGCTCCGGCGGCACCAGCCGGTTCTGCTGCGCCAGCGTCAGGAGCACGAAGCCGAATTCGCCGGCCTGCGCGAGGTACAGGCCGGTGCGCAGTGCCACGCCTTCGGTCGAGCCGAACAGCCGCGCGAGCACGCTCACCAGCGCCAGCTTGAACAGCACCGGCAGCGTCAGCAGCACCAGCACCAGCTTCCAGCGGTCGAACACCGGCCGCCAGTCGAGCAGCATGCCCACGGTGATGAAGAACAGGCCGAGCAGCACGTCGTGGAAGGGCCGGATGTCGGTTTCCACCTGGTGCTTGTATTCCGTCTCGGAGATCAGCATGCCCGCGATGAAGGCGCCGAGCGCGAGCGACAGCCCGGCCTGCTCGGTGAGCCACGCGAGCCCGAGCGTGATCAACAGCAGGTTGAGGATGAAGAGCTCCTCGCTCTTGCGGCGGGCCACCAGAGTCAGCCACCAGCGCATGACGGCCTGGCCGCCGACGAGCAGCACCGTGATGACCACCGTCGCCTTCAGGCCGGCGATCGCAAGCGCGCCGAACAGCTGCTCCGGCGGGCTGCCCAAGGCAGGGATCAGCACCAGCAAAGGCACGACGGCCAGGTCCTGGAAGAGCAGCACGCCCATGACGCGCTGGCCGTGCTCCGACTCCAGCTCCAGCCGGTCGGCCATCATCTTCACGACGATGGCCGTGCTGCTCATGGCGAGGGCGCCCGAAAGCGCCACCGCGCTTTGCCACGACATCTTCCACAGCCCCGGCGCCAGCGCGGAGAGGAACATCGAACCGAACGTGGTGATCACGACCGTGAGCACCACCTGCATCAGCCCCAGCCCGAACACGTGTTTGCGCATGGCGCGAAGCTTGTGCAGGTTGAACTCCAGCCCGATCACGAACATCAGGAACACCACGCCGAACTCGGCGAGGTGCTGCACGGCGCCGCCGCTCTTCTGGCCCAGCCCCAGTGCGTTGGGGCCGATCAGCACGCCCACCGTGAGGTAGCCGAGGATGGGGGGAAGCTTGAGCGAACGAAAGGCCACCACCCCGAGCACTGCCGCCAGCAGGTAAAGGAGGGTGAGCTCGAGGGCGGACATGCCCCCATCCTACAATCCGGCCATGACCGCGTTCGACCGCGACCGGGCCCTGCGCCTGGCCCAGGAGACATTCGACATCGAGGCGCGGGCCGTGGCCGGCCTGAAGGCCCGCACGGGCGAGAGCTTCGCGCGCGCGGTGGAGAAGATCCTCGACGTGCGCGGCCGCGTGGTCGTGATGGGCATGGGCAAGAGCGGCCACATCGGCCGCAAGGTGGCGGCCACCCTCGCCTCCACCGGCACGCCGGCGATGTTCGTGCACCCGGCCGAGGCCAGCCACGGCGACCTCGGCATGATCAAGGCCATCGACCTCGTGCTGGCGATCTCCAACGGCGGCGAGAGCGACGAGATCACCGTGATCCTGCCCGTGCTCAAGCGCCTGGGCGTGTTCATCGTCGCGATGACGGGCAACGCGTCTTCCACGCTCGCGCGGCACGCCGACGTCGTGCTCGACAGCGGGGTGGAGATGGAAGCCTGCCCCCTGCAGCTGGCGCCCACGGCCAGCACCACGGCGCAGCTGGCGCTGGGCGATGCGCTCGCGGTCGCGCTGCTCGATGCGCGCGGCTTCCGCAGCGAGGACTTCGCGCGCTCGCACCCCGGCGGCGCGCTCGGGCGCAAGCTGCTCACGCACCTGTCCGATGTCATGCGCAGCGGCGACGCCGTGCCGCGCGTGACGGCCGACACCGCTTTCCCGCAGCTGATGCGCGAGATGAGCGCGAAGGGGCTGGGCGCCTCGGCCGTCGTGGACGACCAGGGCAAGCCGATCGGCATCTTCACCGACGGCGACCTGCGCCGGCTGATCGAAAAGGGCGTGGACCTGCGCGCCGTGGTCGCGCGCGACGTCATGCATCCCGGCCCGCGCACGATCCGCGACGACGAGCTCGCTGCCGAAGCGGCGGCGCTGATGGAGCAGTACCGCATCACGAGCGTGCTGGTCGTCGATGCGGAGGGCAAGCTCGTCGGCGCGGTCAACAGCAACGACCTCATGCGGGCCAAAGTCATCTGATGAAGGGGCCCGCGCTGAACTTCGCGCCCGAGCTGCTGCTCGCCGCGCAAGGCATCAAGGTGGCGTTCTTCGACGTCGACGGCGTGCTCACCGACGGCGGCATCTACTACTCCGACCAGGGCGAGACGCTCAAGCGCTTCCACACGCTCGACGGGCACGGCCTGAAGATGCTGCAGAAGGGCGGCATCACGCCGGCCGTCATCACCGGCCGCGACTCGGCGCCGCTGCGCAAGCGGCTCGAAGGCCTCGGCGTGGTCGACGTGCACTACGGCACCGAGACCAAGCAACCCGCCGCCGAAGCCACGCTCAAGTCGCTGGGCCTCGACTGGTCCCAGGCCGCCGCCATCGGCGACGACTGGCCCGACCTGCCGGTGCTTGCGCGCTGCGCGTTCGCGGCCGCGCCGCCGCACGCGCACGCGGAGGTGAAGGCCGCGGCACGCTACGTCACTCACGCTCCCGCCGGGATGGGCGCAGCGCGCGAGTTCTGCGACCTGCTGCTCGTGGCCAGCGGCCGCTACGCGCAGCTGCTGGAGGCCTACCGGTGACCATCGCGCGCCAGTATGTGGGGCGCGCGATGGATGCCGCCACGATCTACCTGCCGGTGATCCTGATGGGCGTGCTGGCGCTCGGCACCTACTGGCTCGCGCGCAACACGCCCACGTTTTCCGCGCCGGAGGCCAAGCGCCCCCCGACGCACCAGCCCGACTACTTCATGCGCGGCTTCTCGGTGAAGTCGTTCGGCCCGAACGGGCGCCTGAGGAGCGAGCTGCACGGCAGCGAGGCGCGCCATTTCCCGGATACGGACACGCTGGAGATCGACAACGTGCGCATCCGCTCGTACAACGAGCGCGGCGCGCTCACGGTGGCCACGGCGAAGAAGGCCGTGACCAATGCCGACGGCAGCCAGGTGCAGCTGATCGGCGATGCGGTGGTCACGCGCGAGGACGCGAAGCAGGCCAACGGCACCGCGGCGCCGAAGCTGGAGATCCGCGGCGAGTTCCTGCACGCCTTCCTCGACACGGAGCGCGTGAAGTCCGACCAGCCGGTGGTGCTCAAGCGCGGCGACGACCAGTTCACCGCCGACTCGCTCGCCTACGACAACCTCGACCGCGTGCTGGAGCTGCGCGGGCGCGTGCGCGGCACCATCGCGCCGCAGCAATGAGCAACGGCAAACTGGCGTTCATCACCGGCGCGTCGAGCGGCATCGGGCAGGCGCTGGCCTTGCGCTACCACCAGGCGGGCTGGCGGCTCGCGCTCGTCGCGCGCCGCACGGGCGAGATCGAGGCGTGGGCGAAGTCGCAGGGGCTGCCCGAAGACAGCTACCGCGTGTACGGCGCCGACGTCGCCATCACCGACAGCATCGTGGGCGTGGGCCATGCGTGCATCGCGGCACAGGGCGTGCCCGACGTGGTGATCGCCAATGCCGGCATCAGCATCGGCGTGGACACGGCCGAGCGTGAAGACATCGACGTGATCGCGCGCACCTTCGCCACCAACAACATCGGGCTCGCGGCCACCTTCCACCCGTTCATCCTGCCGATGGTCAAGCGCGGCAGCGGCGCGCTGGTGGGGATCGGCAGCGTGGCGGGCATTCGCGGGCTGCCGGGGCACGGCGCCTACTGTGCGAGCAAGGCCGCGGTCATTGCCTATTGCGAGAGCGTGCGCGGCGAGCTGCGCGGCACCGGCGTGCACGTCGTCACGATCTCGCCAGGCTACATCGACACGCCGCTCACTCGCAAGAACCGCTACTCGATGCCCTTCCTGATGCAGCCGCCGGACTTCGCCGACCGCGCGTTCCGCACCATCGAGGCGGGGCGCAGCTACCGCGTCATCCCGTGGCAGATGGGCGTGGTGGCCAAGCTGCTGCGCCTGCTGCCCAACTGGCTCTACGACAGGGTGCTGGCCGGCCGGCCGCGAAAACACCGCCAGCGCGAGGACTGAGCCCGGGGACTTGCAATTGGATTTACTTTGAATTAAAGTAAATTCAATTCGAGGACACCCATGGCCCCACGCGCCTACGACACCACCACCCGCGAGCTGCAGCAGGCCGAGCTGAAGGCCCGCATCGCCGCCGCCGCCGCCGAGCTGCACCGCACGCAGGGCGCGCTCGCCACCTCCTGGGCGGACATCGCGCGCGAGGCCGGCGTCTCGCTGCCCACCGTGTACAAGCACTTCCCGACGATGGACGACCTGCTGCAGGCGTGCACGGGGCACGTCGCGGCGCAGGCGCCGCAGTTCGCGGCCGAGGCGATCGTCGCCGCGCCGGATCTGGAGGCCGCAGCCCGTGCGCTCGTCGAAGCCGTCGAGATGCAGCACCACCACTTCGCGCCCTGGCGCGCATGGCGCGAACACGGCCAGCTGCCGGCGCTGGCGCGCATGTACGAGCAGCAGCGCGTGCAGCTCACCGGGCTGTGCCAACAGGTACTCGCGCGCCACGGCGTCGATGACGCGCGCAGCGTTGCCGCCGTCTGGGAAGCACTGCTGCACTTCGAGCTGTGGCACCGCCTTGTCCACGCGCACGGCATGGCTCGCGCCGCCGCGCGCGAGCGCATCGTCCACCTGCTGCTGGCCGCCGCCGGACCCCGGCCCGCAGCCCCCACCCCCGCGCGTCCGAAACCCAGGAAGACATGATGACTGCCGTCCAGCCCTCCATCCACGCCGTTGCCGAAGACACCTACCGCATCAGCATCCCGCTGCCGCCCGAGGAATTCCCCGGCGGGTTCTCGTTCAACCAGTACCTCGTGGTCGACGACAAGCCGCTGCTGTTCCACACCGGGCCGAAGAAGCTGTTCCCGCTGGTGAGCGCGCAGATCGCCAAGGTGATGCCGCTCGAGAAGCTGCGCTACGTCGCCTTCTCGCACTTCGAGGCCGACGAATGCGGCGCGCTTGCCGAGTTCCTGGCCGCGGCGCCCGGTGCGCAGCCCGTCTGCGGGCGCGTGGCCGCGATGGTCTCCGTCAGCGACTATGTCGACGTGCCGCCGATCGCGATGGAAGACGGCCAGGTGCTCAGCCTGGGCAAGCACGAGCTCGTGTGGCAGGCCACGCCCCACCTGCCCCACGGCTGGGAGTGCGGCTACTTCTTCGACCGCACCACGCAGACGCTCTTCTGCGGCGACCTCTTCACGCAGCCAGGCACGGGCGAAGTGCCGCTGACCGACGGCGACATCCTCGGCCCGAGCGAAGCCTTCCGCAAGCAGGAGGACTACTTCTCCTACTCGCGCGATGCCGGTGCCCTGATGGAGAAGCTCGCCAGCCTGAAGCCGCGCGTCCTCGCGTGCATGCACGGCAGTGCGTGGAAGGGCGACGGCGCCGGCATGTTGCGCCAGCTCGGCGCGGCCCTCGCCGCCTGAGCGCCACCAACGAAAAAGGCTCCCGTCGGGAGCCTCATTGCACGCACGAGGCCACGGGCCTCGTCATCGCGCCGGTTCAGTAGCCGCCGCGGCCACCACCGCCGCCGCCGCCACCGCCACGCGGGCCGGTGCCGTACGGGCTGCGGAAACCGCCGTCCTGGCCGCCGCGGCCACCGCCGCCGCCGCCACCACCACCGTAGCCGCCGCGGCCACCGCCGCCGCCGCCACCACCACCGTAGCCACCGCCGCCGCCACCACCATAGCCGCCGCCGCCACCGCCACCGGGGCGGCGCTCCATCGGGCGCGCTTCGTTAACGACGACGCTGCGGCCACCCAGCGGCTGGCCGTTCATGCCGTTGATGGCTGCCTGGGCTTCGGCATCGCTGCCCATCTCGACGAAGCCAAAGCCCTTGGAGCGGCCGGTCTCGCGCTCCATCATGACCTTGGCAGAGGTGACCTGGCCGAACTGGCTGAACGCCTGCTCCAGGTCACTGTCGCGCATCTGGTAAGGCAGGTTGCCTACGTAAAGTTTGTTGCCCATTGACAGGGACTCCTGAGAAAACACAAAAACCGCGCGATGGAGTCCCGAAAACGCATTCAACCCGTATTAAAGCGACGCGAAAAAGAACCTTGACACCGCAACCTGCGCGGAGAACTGCTCGAACCACGCGCGGTCATTATGAAGCAGATACGCAGGCGAATGTAAAGCACATGTTCCCCCAGAAAACCCTCATTCGGGGGAGCGCTTAAAGCGTTCGTGTGACTTGCGCGCAACGGGTGCTACCAATTCACTTCGCGCTCCGGCGTGGAGCCGATCCGGTGGATGGCGATGTCGGCACCTTCGTGTTCCTCTTCGGCCGTCAGGCGCAGCCCCGTCGCCGTCTTGAGCACGCCGTAGACGACGAACCCGGCCGCCACGGCCCACGCGACCCCGATGGCGCTGCCGACCAATTGCGCGCCGAAGCTCACGCCGCCCAGCCCGCCCAGCGCCTTGCTGCCGAAGATGCCCGCCGCGAGCCCGCCCCACAGGCCGCACAGGCCGTGCAGCGGCCACACGCCCAGCACGTCGTCGATCTTCCAGCGGTTCTGCGTGAGCGTGAACATGAACACGAAGATCGCGCCCGCGCCGCCGCCCACGACGAAGGCGCCCACGGGATGCATCAAATCCGAACCCGCGCACACGGCCACGAGGCCCGCGAGCGGCCCGTTGTGCACGAAGCCGGGGTCGTTGCGGCCCAGGACGACGGCCGCGAGCGTGCCGCCCACCATGGCCATCAGCGAGTTCACCGCGACGAGGCCGGAGATCTTGTCCAGCGTCTGCGCGCTCATCACGTTGAAGCCGAACCAGCCGACGGTGAGGATCCACGCGCCCAGCGCGAGGAAAGGGATGTTGGAGGGTGGGTGCGCGGAGATCGCGCCGTCCTTGCGGTAGCGGTTGCTGCGCGCGCCGAGCAGGATGACCGCGGGCAGCGCCAGCCAGCCGCCGACCGCGTGCACGACGATGGAGCCGGCGAAGTCGTGGAACTCCTCGCCGGTGAGCGCCTTGATCCAGCCCTGGATGCCGAAGCGCTGGTTCCACGCCACGCCCTCGAACAACGGGTACACCAGCCCGACGATCACCGCCGTCGCAATCAGCTGCGGCCCGAAGCGTGCGCGCTCCGCGATGCCGCCCGAAATGATCGCGGGGATGGCGGCGGCGAAGGTCAGCAGGAAGAAGAACTTCACCAGCTCGTAGCCGTTCTTCGCGGCCAGTTGTTCGGCGCCAACCATGAAGCTGGCGCCATAGGCCACGCCATATCCGACGGCGAAGTAGGCGACGGTGGAAACGGAGAAATCGACCAGGATCTTCACGAGCGCGTTGACCTGGTTCTTCTTGCGGACGGTGCCCAGCTCGAGGAAAGCAAAGCCGGAATGCATCGCCAGCACCATGATTGCGCCGAGCAGGATGAACAGGGCGTCCGCGCCCTGTTTGTGTGCGTCCATAAGTCCCTCGTGGATGTGAACTGCGTTGTGTTGGTGCGAAACCGTGCGTTCCGCGCTTTGTGCACCAACTCGAAGCAAAAACCGCGCCAGAAGCGTGCAGTTGCGGCGGTGCAATAAAATCGCAGGCTTGCAACCCTTCCTGATCTCCACGGGCCTCGTGGCCCTCGCCGAAATGGGCGACAAGACCCAGCTCCTTTCCTTGGTGCTGGCCGCGCGCTTCCGCAAGCCCTGGCCGATCGCGCTGGGCATCCTCGTGGCAACGCTTGTCAACCACGGCCTGGCCGGCGCGCTCGGTGCGTGGATCACCCAGGCGCTGAGCCCGCAGGTGCTGCGCTGGATCCTCGGCGGCTCCTTCATCGCGATGGCGGTGTGGATGCTCATCCCCGACAAGCTGGACGAAGACGACACGAAGTCCGCCGGCGTCTCGCGCTCGGGCGTGTTCCTGGCGACCCTCGTGGCCTTCTTCCTGGCCGAGATGGGCGACAAGACGCAGGTCGCCACCGTGATGCTTGCCGCGCGCTTCGACGCGTGGCTGCCGGTCGTGCTGGGCACCACGTTCGGCATGATGCTGGCCAACGTGCCCGTGGTGTGGTTCGGCGACCGGCTCACGCGGCGCGTGCCGATCAAGGCCGTGCACATGACCAGCGCGGTGATCTTCCTCGCGCTCGGTGTGTACGCGCTGCTCTAGGTATACTTCGCCCACAGCGCCGATTTGCCTCGCTTGCGGGCGCTTTAACAAATGCCGCTAAAGAAGCTGGACGAACCCGGCCTCGTGTAGCGGCCGGGTTTTTTCTTGTCCATGAGCTTCATCGCCACACCGCAGTCCATGCATTTCGACGCGCCGCTCGCGCTGAGCAGCGGCGCGTCGGTGCGCGACTACTCCCTCGCCTACGAAACCTACGGCACGCTCAATGCCGACCGCAGCAACGCGGTGCTGATCTGCCACGCCCTCAATGCGTCGCACCATGTGGCGGGCGTGTACGAAGGCCAGCCCAAGTCCGAGGGCTGGTGGGACACGATGATCGGCCCGGGCAAGCCGGTGGACACGGACCGCTTCTTCGTCATCGGCGTCAACAACCTCGGCTCCTGCTTCGGCTCGACCGGGCCGATGCACAAGAACCCGGACACGGGGCGTGTCTACGGCGCGGACTTCCCGGTGGTGACCGTAGAGGACTGGGTCAACGCGCAGGCGCGCCTGCTCGACGGCCTGGGCATCCGGCAGCTCGCGGCCGTGATGGGCGGCAGCCTCGGCGGCATGCAGGCGCTGTCGTGGACGCTGCAGTATCCCGAGCGCGTGCGCCATGCGGTGGTCGTGGCGAGCGCGCCGAACCTTACGGCGGAGAACATCGCGTTCAACGAGGTCGCGCGCCGCGCGATCGTCACCGACCCCGACTTCCACGGCGGCCACTTCTACGAGCACGGCGTCGTTCCGCAACGCGGCCTGCGCATCGCGCGGATGATCGGCCACATCACGTATCTGAGCGACGACGTGATGAACGAGAAGTTCGGCCGGCAGCTGCGCAACGGCCTGGACCTGCAGTACACCACGCAGGACATCGAGTTCCAGATCGAGAGCTACCTGCGCTACCAGGGCGACAAGTTCAGCGAGTACTTCGACGCCAACACCTACCTGCTGATCACGCGCGCGCTCGACTACTTCGACCCCGCCAAGAAGTTCGACGGCAACCTGTCGAAGGCGCTCGCCGCCGCGACCGCGAAATTCCTGCTCGTGAGCTTCACCACCGACTGGCGCTTCTCGCCGGCGCGCAGCCGCGAGATGGTGAAGGCGCTGCTGGAGAACAACCGAGACGTGAGCTACGCCGAAGTCGATGCGCCGCATGGTCACGATGCGTTCCTGCTGGAGGACCCGCAGTACCTCGGCGTCGTACGGGCCTACTTCGAGCGCATCGCGAAGGAGTTCCCGGCATGAGCGATCGCAAGACGATGGAGATCATTGCATCGCTCGTGCCGCAGGGCTCGCGCGTGCTCGACCTCGGCTGCGGCGACGGCGCGATGCTCGACTTCCTCCAGCAGGAACGTGGCTGCTCGGGCTACGGCATCGAGATCGACGACGCCAACGTGCTCGCCTGCACGAAGCGCGGCGTGAACGTGATCCAGTTGAACCTGGAAGAAGGCCTGTCGATGTTCGGAGACGCCACGTTCGACGTCGTGCTGCAGGTGGACACGCTGCAGCACCTGCGCAATGCCGAAGTGATGCTGCGCGAGACGGCGCGCGTGGGCAAGTGCGGCGTCGTGGCCTTCCCCAACTTCGCGCATTTCCCCAACCGGCTCTCGATCCTGCGCGGCCGCATGCCGGTGACCAAGCGCCTGCCGTACCAGTGGTACGACACGCCCAACATCCGCGTGGGCACGTTCAAGGACTTCGAGGTGCTCGCCACCAAGAACCGCCTGACCATCCTCGACGCCTTCGGGTTGCAGGACGGGCAGGTGCGGCGCATGTTGCCGAATCTCCTCGCAAGCACCGCGGTTTTCAAGTTCGAGCGCGGGTGAGATAACATCGCGGCTGCCGGGAAAGCAGCCTCCCGGGCCGCAAGGCAAGACGGTGTCCCGTCCAAGTGCTGGTAACTTCGCAATGGAGTTCCCCATGGACACCGTACAACCCGAATCCATTTCCCCTGCCGAATTGAACGCGCTCATGGCGCGTGCCGACGCGCCGTTGCTGCTCGATGTGCGCAGGCGTGCGCGCTTCGACGCAAGCCCCACGATGCTGGCCGGCGCGCACTACTGTGCGCCCGAGGACGTCGCGGCGTTCGCGCTCTCGAACGAGAAGCGAGACGTCATCGTCTACTGCGTCTACGGGCACGAAGTCGGCTGCGACGCCGCACGCACGCTGCGCGAGGCGGGCTGGAACGCGCGCTTCCTCGCCGGTGGCATCGAAGGCGGTGAACCGGGCGTCGACTCGCCGCAGGACATCGCCGCATGGCGTTCGCAACCGTTGCCGACCGTGCCGAAGGAGACGGCATGACGGTGAGTTTCGGCGAGGCGTTCAAGTTCTGGCTGAAGCTCGGCTTCATCAGCTTCGGCGGGCCGGCCGGGCAGATCGCGATCATGCACCGCGAGCTGGTGGAGCAGAAGCGCTGGATCTCCGAGCGGCGCTTCCTGCATGCGCTGAACTACTGCATGGTGCTGCCCGGGCCCGAGGCGCAGCAGCTGGCCACCTACATCGGCTGGCTGATGCACCGCACCTGGGGCGGCATCGTCGCGGGCGGGCTGTTCGTGCTGCCGTCGCTCTTCATCCTCATCGCGCTGTCGTGGGTGTACGTGGCGTTCGGGCACGTCGAGTGGGTGGCGGGTTTGTTCTACGGCATCAAGCCCGCGGTGGCGGCGATCGTCATCCATGCGGTGTGGCGCATCGGCAGCCGTACGCTGAAGAACCCGCGCCGGACACCGGCCTTGTGGGTGATCGCGTTGCTCAGTTTCGTGGCGCTGGCGGTCCTGGATGTGCCGTTCCCGTTGGTGGTGCTCACGGCAGGGATCGCAGGTGCGATCGGCGGCCGCGTGTCGCCCGCGCAGTTCAGCACCGGCAGCGGCCACGCCGCCGCGGACAAGGACTACGGGCCTGCGTTGATCGACGACCACACACCGACGCCGCCGCATGCGACCTTCGCGAAGTCGCGCCTCGCGAAGGTGGTGATCGCGGGCGCGCTTCTATGGCTGCTTCCCATGGGCGCGATCGTCGCGACGCAAGGCTGGAACGCCACGCTGGCCCAGATGGGCTGGTTCTTCACCAAGGCCGCGCTGCTCACGTTCGGCGGTGCGTACGCGGTGCTGCCGTACGTGTACCAGGGCGCGGTGGAGCACTACCAGTGGCTCACGGGGCCGCAGATGATCGACGGCCTGGCGCTGGGCGAGACGACGCCGGGGCCGCTGATCATGGTCGTGGCCTTCGTTGGCTTCGTCGGCGGCTGGACGAAGCAGGTCCTGGGTCCCGACGCGCTGTTCCTCGGTGCCGCGCTCGCCGCGACGGTCGTCACCTGGTTCACTTTCCTGCCGTCGTTCCTGTTCATCCTCGCGGGCGGGCCGCTGGTGGAATCCACGCATGGCAACCTGAAGTTCACAGCGCCGCTGACCGCCATTACGGCGGCGGTGGTCGGCGTGATCGCGAGCCTGGCTGTGTTCTTTCTCTGGCACATCGGCCGCACGCCGTCCGGCGGCGTCGATACGGTCGCGCTGCTCATCGCGGCCGCGGCGGCAATCGCACTCTTTCGTTTGAAGTGGGGCGTGATCCCCGTCATCGCGACATGCGCGGTCGCAGGCATGGTTCTGCGGATTGCAGGACTCGCATGAACCGGTATCCTCGTTGGCATGCAAATCCTCATCACCGGCGGCGGCGGTTTCCTGGGTGCCCGCCTCGCCCGCACGCTGCTTGCCCAAGGTGAACTCTCGCTTGCGGGCCAGCCGCGCAAGCGCATCGAGACGATCACGCTCACCGACAGGGCCGCGCCGCCCGACGACCTGAAGAACGACCCGCGCGTGCGCGTCGTCGTCGGCGACCTCAACGACGTGCTCGCGAGCAAGCAGGTGCCCGCCGCGGGAACGGATTGCGTTTTCCACCTGGCAGCCGCGGTGAGCGGCGAATGCGAAGCCGACTTCGACTTGGGCATGCGCAGCAATTTCGCGGCGACGCATGCGCTGCTGGAAGCCTGCCGCGCGCTCGGCAACAAACCCACCGTGGTGTTCTCGAGCTCCGTCGCCGTGTTCGGCAAGCGACCCGGATTCGAGATGCCGGACCCGATCCAGGACGACACGCTGCCCACGCCGCAGAGCAGCTACGGCACGCAGAAGGCGATCGGCGAGCTGATGATGGCCGACTACGGCCGCAAGGGCTTCATCCGCGCGCGCAGCGTGCGCCTGATGACGGTGAGCGTGCGGCCCGGCCGCCCCAACGGCGCGGCGTCGAGCTTCTTCTCCGGCATGATCCGCGAGCCGCTCGCCGGCGTGCGCGCGCAGGTGCCCGTGGGGCCCGAAGTGGACCACCCGATCCTGTCGCCGTCGCGCACCATCGCCGCGATCATCCGCTGCGCGGAAGCCACCGACGCCGAATGGGGGCCGCTCACCGGCCTGAACCTGCCGGCCCTGCGCTGCAGCGTCGGCGAGATGGCGAAGGCGCTGGAGCGCGTCGCGGGCCCCGAGGCGACAGCCCTGCTCGACTGGGTGCCGGACCCCAACATCCTCAAGCTCGTGAACACGTGGCCGGGCAACGTGAAGTCCGCTCGCGCGAACGCGCTGGGGCTCACGGCGAACGCCGACTTCGACGAAGTGATCCGCGAATACATCCGCGAGAACCCGCAGGCCGTGAAGCTGAAGGTGCGCTGATGCCGCGTTTCGCCGCCAACCTGTCGATGCTTTACCCGGAGCATGCCTTCCTCGACCGCTTCGCCGCCGCCGCGCGAGACGGCTTCAAGGCGGTGGAGTACCTGTTCCCTTACGAACACGACGCGAAGGAATTGGCCGCGCGCCTGCGCGACAACGGGCTGGAGCAGGTGCTGTTCAACGGCCCGCCGGGTGACTGGGCCGGCGGCGAGCGCGGCATCGCGTGCCTGCCCGGGCGCGAGGACGAGTTCCGCGCCGGCATCGAGCAGGCGCTGCGCTACGCGGACGTACTGCGCTGCCCGCGCATCCACGTGATGGCGGGCCTCGTGCCCGAAGGCCGCGACCGCGCGGACCTGCGCCCCACTTACGTCGCGAACCTGCGCTGGGCAGCGAAGGTTGCCGCGTCGCTGGGCGTGAACGTGCTCATCGAGCCGATCAACACGCGCGACATCCCGCGCTTCTTCCTTAACCGGCAGGACCACGCGCACGAGCTGCTCGGCGAGATCGCGGCGCTCAATGCGCAGGTGCAGATGGACCTGTACCACTGCCAGGTCGTCGAGGGCGACGTGGCGATGAAGATCCGCCAGTACCTGCCCACCGGCCACGTCGGCCATTTCCAGATCGCGGGTGTGCCGCAGCGGCACGAGCCGGATGTGGGCGAGGTGAACTACCCGTACCTGTTCGACGTGATCGACGAGGTGTCGGCGCAGTGTGGCTGGGAAGGCTGGGTCGGCTGCGAATATCGCCCGGCGGGCGCCACGAGCGAGGGCTTGCGCTGGATGAAGCGCTAGCCGGATGGCCCGCACATTGCGCAGCGCCGTCCACAGCGAGCTCTTGATCCGCAAGAGCCGCTTCATCGGTTGCGTGCAGCCGGTGCAGGGGCGCGCCGAAGCGAACGAGGTCGTGGCCCGGTTGCGCGCGGAACACCCGGGCGCAGCGCATGTGTGCTGGGCGCTGCTGGCGGGTGGGCAGTCGGCAGCCAACGATGACGGCGAGCCCGGTGGCACCGCTGGCCGGCCTATGCTGGAGGTGTTACGGCACCAGGACCTCGAAGGCGTGCTGGCGACCGTCGTGCGTTACTTCGGCGGCGTGAAGCTGGGCGCGGGTGGGCTCGTGCGCGCGTACACGGATGCGGTTGCGCAGGCGCTGCTGCAAGCCGAGAAGGTGCCGGTGCAGCGCCTGGTGACGATGGCTTGCTCGGTCAGCTACGCGACGGAGGGCTGGTTGCGCAGGGAGCTGGAGCTGGTGGGCGCGACGCTTCTCGAGGTTGCACATGGCAGCGATGTGCGGGTCGGCTTTTCGTTGCCCGAAGATGCGGCGAGCGCGCTGCGGCAGCGCCTGTCGGACCGCGGTATCCAGGTGGAGTGACGGGTCAAGCCTGCAATGACAGTTGTCGCAGCATCTCCATCGCGGCTGCGGGGTTGCGCTCCTTCGCGCTGCTGATGAAGAACGCATAGACCTCGCGGTCGGCGCCCTTTGCCACCCATGCCTTGGACCCTTGTGCCCACTGCGCAATGAGCGAGGGCGCATAGCCCGTGGGCACCGCCGCTTCACTGCGCATCAACCGCAAATAAGCCAGCGGCGTGCCGGGGTCCGCGATCGACGGGTACTTGCCCGAATCCGTGTGCACGGTCGCGACGCCGTATTTGTGCGCGAGCTCGAGGTACTCGGCCGACACGAAGCTCTCGTGCCGAGGCTCCAGCACGTGCTGCAGGCGTTTGCCTTTCACCTCCTTCGGCAGCAGGCGAAAGAACGCCTCGATGTTCTCGCGAACGAACTGCGTGCTCGGCATCAGCTGCCACAGGATCGGCCCGAGCTTGTCGCCCAGTTCGGCGATGCCGCTGCCGGTGAACCGCTCGATCGATTCGCGCGACGTCGACAGGTCGCGCCGGTGCGTCGTGAACCGGTTCGCCTTGACCGAGAACTTGAAGCCCTCCGGCGTCTCGTCGCGCCACCTGGCGTACTGCTCCGGCTTGAACGTGCTGTAGAAGCTGCCGTTGATCTCGATGGCCGTGAGCTGCCGGCTCGCGTAATTCAGCTCCTGCTTGTGCGGCAGGCCGTGCGGGTAGAAATTGTTGCGCCAGGGCTCGAAGGTCCAGCCTCCCACCCCGACGTGAATACGTCGGGTTTCGGGGTGCTCGACATGGATTCTTTCGTTCGACATATGCCCATCCTATCCGCGAGCGTACAGTCATGGGCTCGGCCCACGAAGCCCACCCCGGAGACTCCTGACATGAATACCCCCGTGCTCGACAGCGCAGCCGCCCTCGACAACGTCACCCAGAAGTGGGACAGCGACATCGTCCGCCGCCTCACCGACTACATCGCCATCCCCGCCAAGTCGCCCGGCTTCGACAAGGACTGGCAGAGCCACGGATACATCGAGGCGGTGCTGCGCAACGCCGCTGCGTGGGTGGAGTCGCAGAAGGTCGAGGGGCTGAAGCTCGAGGTGGTGCGCCTGCCCGGCCGCACGCCGGTGCTGTTCTTCGAAGTGGCGGCCACGCGGCCCGACAGCAAGCAGACCGTGCTGATGTACGGCCACCTCGACAAGCAGCCCGAGTTCACCGGCTGGCGCAACGACCTCGGCCCGTGGACGCCCAAGTACGAGGACGGCAAGCTCTACGGCCGCGGTGGCGCGGACGACGGCTATGCGGTGTATGCGTCGATCGCTGCCATCCAGGCGCTGAAGGCCCAGAACAAGCCGCATGCGCGCATCGTGGGCCTGATCGAGACGTGCGAGGAATCCGGGTCCTACGACCTGCTGCCCTACGTCGACGCCCTGCGACCGCGCCTGGGCGACGTGGCGCTGGTCATCTGCCTCGACTCGGGCGCCGGCAACTACGACCAGCTCTGGCTCACCACGTCGCTGCGCGGCATGGCCGCCGGTGTGCTGAAGGTGCAGATCCTCACCGAGGGCGTGCACTCGGGCGATGCGTCCGGCCTCGTGCCTTCCAGCTTCCGCATCATGCGGCAGGTGCTGGACCGGCTGGAGGACAGCAAGAGCGGCCGCCTGCTGCCGGCCAGCTTCCACTGCGAAGTGCCGGCCGAGCGGCTGGCGCAGGCCAAGGCCACGGCCGCGATCCTGGGCGATGAGGTCTACAAGCGCTTCCCCTGGGCGCACTACGACTGCGAAGGCTCCACCGTCTTCGCGCTGCCGACCACGACCGACCCGACGCAGGCGCTCATCAACCGCACGTGGACGCCCACGCTGTCGGTGACCGGCGCGGAGGGCTTCCCGGCCCTTCAGGACGCCGGCAACGTGCTGCGCCCCTACACCGCGTTCAAGCTGTCGCTGCGCCTGCCGCCGCTCATCGATGCGGCTGCCGCCGTGCAGGAGCTCAAGGCCCTGCTGGAAGACAACGCGCCGTACCAGGCCAAGGTGACTTTCGAGTCCGGCAGCGCGTCGTCCGGCTGGAACGCGCCGGACACCGCACCGTGGTTCGAGAAGGCGCTGAACACCGCCTCGCAGGCCCATTTCGGTGCGCCGGTCGGCTACATCGGCCAGGGCGGGACGATCCCGCTGATGAACATGCTCAGCAAGGGCTTCCCCAAGTCGCAGATGATGGTCTGCGGCGTGCTCGGCCCCAAGAGCAACGCCCATGGCCCCAACGAGTTCCTGCACGTGCCGTACGCCAAGAAGCTGACGGCGTCCGTGGCGGAGGTCATCGCACAACTCCCCTGAATGGGGGAGATTCTGTGAACTCCGTCACCGGGACGGGGTTCCCTGATTGCGAAAAGATCACGGCGCGCGCCATCATCGCGGCTGCATGAGCGCCGTACCCAGCGATTCCACGCTGTCAACTTTCACCGCCAGCGATGGCGACAACCTCGCGGTGCAGGACTGGCCCCTGCCCGAAGGGCTGGCCCTGCGCGGGGTGATCGTGCTCGTCCATGGCCTCGGGGAACACGCCGGCAGGTACGACCACGTAGCGCGCCGGCTCAACGGCTGGGGCTTCGCGGTCCGCGGCTACGACCAGTACGGCCACGGCGAGTCGGGCGGTGTGCGCGGCGCGTTACCGGCGTCCTCGCGGCTCCTCGACGACCTGGCGGACATCGTGGACAGCACGCGCGCGCGCATGGAACCCGAAACGCCGCTCATTCTGCTGGGCCACAGCATGGGCGGGCTCGTGGCGAGCTGCTTCGTCGCGCAGGCCCGGCGCGAGGTCGACGCACTGGTGCTCACGTCGCCCGCGCTGGACCCGGGGCTCAACTCGTTCCAGCGCATGCTGCTGGCGATCATGCCGCGCGTCGCGCCGAACTTCACCGTCGGAAACGGGCTCGACGTGGACCTGCTCTCGCACGATGCCAACGTGGTCAGCGCGTACCGCAACGACGCACGCGTGCACGACCGCATCTCGGGGCGCCTTGCGCGCTTCATCGCCGATGCGGGCCCGTGGGTCGTCTCGCAGGCGCAGCGCTGGACCGTGCCTACGCTGCTGATGTATGCCGGCGAAGACCACCTCGTGAACCCGCAGGGCAGCCGCGACTTCGCCGCGAAGGCGCCGAAGGAGGTGGTGACGGTGCGCTGCTTCGACGACCTCTACCACGAGGTCCTGAACGAGCCGGACGCGCGCGTGTTCGAGCAGCTCAGGCAGTGGCTGGACGCACGTTTCTGAGCTGCAGCCAGCCGATGGCCACGCCGGTGATGGCCACCGGGATCAGCGATGCGAGGTTCAGCCAGCTCCAGCCTTGCGTAGTCATCACCAGGCCCGACGCGAACGAGGTGACGGCGAGCGTCGCCATCACGAAGAAGTTGAGCGCGGCCTGCGCGCGGTCCTTTTCCTCGGGGCGGTAGGTCTCCAGCGACAGCGTGGTCGCGCCGGTGAAGAGGAAGTTCCAGCCCATGCCGAGCACGAACAGGGCGATCACGAATTTCTCGAGCTCCACCCCGGTCAGCGCGAACGCGATGCAGCACAGGTTCAGCAGCACGCCCGTACCCATGATCGGCAAGGCGCCGTAGCGCTTGATCAGGTGCCCGGTGAAGAAGCCGGGCGCGAACATGCCGATCACGTGCCACTGCAGCACGAGCGCCGCGTCCGAGAACGGCAGCCCGCACTGCTGCATGGCGATGGGCGTCGACGCCATCAGCAGGTTCATCACGCCGAAGCCGAGCGCGCCCGAGGCCGCGGCAACGATGAACACCGGCTGGCGCACGATCTCCGCGAGCGGCCGGCCGGTGGGCGCATCGGCGGCCTTCTTCGGCACCGGCGGGAATTCGATGAAGGCGAGGATGGCGAAGGCGATGGCGGCCACGACGCTCAGCGACAGGTAGGCCCCCGCGAACGGCACCGCGAACATGTCGCGCGTGCGCGCCGCGATGTTGGGGCCGATCACCGCGCCGATCAGGCCGCCGGCCATCACCAGCGACACGGCCTTCTCGCGCGCGTCGGCTTTCGCGAGTTCGGCGGCGGCGAAGCGATAGAGGTTGGCGTTCGCTGCGTAATAGCCGGCCACCACCGTGGTCAGGCAAAGCAGCCAGAAGTTGCGGCTGACGGCTGCATAGGCGCAGAACAGCGCGGACGCGAACGCCACGGCCAGCCCCCACTGGAAGCTGCGCTTGCGGCCGTAGACCGATTGCGTGCGCGCGACCATGCCGGTGGAGATCGCACCGCCGACCACGTAGCCCATGACCGGCAGCGTCGCCATCCAGCCGAAGGGTGCGAGCGCCAGGCCCACGAGCCCGTTGATCGCGATGAACACGACGTTGTTGGCGAGGAACAGGCCTTGCAGCACGGCCAGGAGCCAGAGGTTGCGGTTCATCGTGCGAGGGTGGTGAGGGCGAGGGCCGCAAGGGGCGCGGTCTCTGCGCGCAGGATACGCGGGCCCAGCCCGGCGCGCAAAAAGCTTTTCGCGACGGCGGCTTCTTCCTCCGCGGGCGCGAGGCCGCCTTCGGGGCCACTGAGCACGCACACGCTGCCCGCGCCGGTGCGCGCGTCGAGCGTCGAAGCGGCTGCAGGGGACAGCACGAATTTGGATTCGGCGGCGTTCGGCGACGAGAGCCACGCATCGAGCGTCGCCACGGCATGGATCTGCGGCACGCGATTGCGGCCGCATTGCTCGCAGGCCGCGATCGCGATCGATTGCCAGTGCGCCTGCTTCTTCAGCGCGCGCTCGCCCGCCAGCCGCAGCACGCTGTGTTGCATGAGCAGCGGCTGGATGCTCGCGGCACCCAGCTCGGTGGCTTTTTCCACCAGCCAGTCCATGCGTTCATTCGCCGGCATGCCCAGGGCCAGGTGCACTTCGCGCGCGGCCTCACGCTCCACCGCGTCGTGGTCGCCCACGAGCACCTGCACGTCGCTGCGGCCCATGCGCTCCACTGTCGCGGTGTACTCGCCGCCGCGTCCATCGAAGAGCGTGAGCGCATCGCCGGGCTGCATGCGCAGAACCTGCACGTGCCGTGCGGCGGCGGGCGGCAAACCGAGGGACGCCCCGCTTTGCAGGGCCGTCTCGCAAAAGATACGCGGCACTAGATGCGGCCGAAGGCGTAGCCGCTCGCGGCCTCGGTGCCTTCGACCTGGTCGATGAGCGCGGCCAGCGGCGCGAGCTCGCGGTAGCGCGAAGTGGTTGCGCGGATGTAAGCGATGAAGCGCGGCGTATCCGCCAGGTACTTCGGCTTGCCGTCGCGCAGCGTCAGGCGCGTGAAGATGCCCGCCACCTTCAGGTGCCGCTGCAGGCCCATCCACTCGACCGCGCGGTAGAACTCGCCGAAGTCCTCGTCCACCGGCAGGCCGGCCTTCTGCGCCTGCTTCCAGTAGCGCACGGTGATGTCGAGCACGAACTCCTCGTCCCACGAGAGGAACGCGTCGCGCATGAGGCTGGCGATGTCGTAGGTGATGGGGCCGTAGACCGCGTCCTGGAAGTCGAGCACACCGAGGCGCTCGCCCATCATGAGGTTGCGCGGCATGAAGTCGCGGTGGACGAACACCGCGGGCGAGCGCAGGTTGTGCGCGATGATCAGTTTGAACTGCGAATCGAGCGTCTCGCGCAATTTGCCTTCGACGGCGATGCCCTTGTGCTTGGCGAGGTACCAGTCGGGGAAGAGCGCCAGCTCGCGGGCGAGCAGTGCCTCGTCGTACGGCGGCAGAACGCCCGGCTTCGACGCGAGCTGCCACGCGATGAGTTCGTCGATCGCGCGCAGGTACAGGTCCTGGTTCGCCGGCGGCCGCTCGCGGTCCACCGCTTCGATCATGGTGCGCGTGCCCAGGTCGTCCAGCAGCATGAAGCCGAGGGGCTCCTCCCAGGCCAGCACGCGCGGCACGTGGACGCTGGCGTCCTTCATCAGCTGCGCGACCTTCACGAAGGGCCGGCAGTCTTCCTTCTCGGGCGGGGCATCCATCACGATGCGGCTGCCCTGCGAGCCATCGACCCGGAGGTAACGGCGGAAGCTGGCGTCGGCCGAGGCGAGGCGGACGGTCGAGGTGTCCAGGCCGTGGGCCGGGGCGACCGCTTCCAGCCAGTGCTGGAAGGCGAGTTGCCGCGCGGGGTCGGCCCAGGGGACTGCGGGGTTGTGCGCGGGGTCGCTCATGGATAATCGATTCTACAAATCGATGCACCGCTACCGCCCGAGGGCCGCCCGCGCCCGCTTTGCCCTGACCCCTGTCGCCGTCGTTGCCGCAGCGCTGCTGCAGCAGGGCAATGCCTGGGCGCAGGCCGAGCCCGCGCCCACGCTCAAGCCCTCGCCCATGCTGCGCGAGGACATCCCGCCCGCCGTGCGCCGGCAGCTGCCCACTTTTGTCGAAGGCCAGAGCATCCAGGGCCGGCCGGACCTCGAAACCGTGATCGAAGGCGGCGCCGAGCTCAGGCGTGGCGACACGGTGATCCGGGCCGACCGGCTGGAGTACTACCAGCCCGACGACCTGGCCAAGGCGCGCGGCAACGTGCACATCAACAAGGCGGGCAACATCTTCGAAGGCCCGCTGCTCGAGCTGAAGGTCGACGCGTTCGAGGGCTTCTTCAACGAGCCGCGCTACCGCTTCCTGCGCAACGACGCGTATGGCGAAGCCGACCGCGTGGACTTCATCGACGACAAGCGCGCGATCATCCGCAACGCGAGCTACACCACCTGCAAGCGCGAACCGGGGCCGAGCTGGATGCCCGACTGGATCCTGCGCGCCACCAGCATCCGCATCGACCAGGAAGAGGAAGTGGGCCAGGCCACCGGCGCCGTGCTCAGCTTCAAGGGCCTGCCCATCCTGCCGGTGCCGTCGATGAGCTTCCCGCTGAGCGAGAAGCGCAAGTCCGGCCTGCTGCCGCCCACCATCGGCATCGACAACGTGAGCGGCGTCGAAGTGACGCTGCCCTACTACTGGAACATCGCGCCCAACCGCGACGCCACGCTCTACCCCACGCTGATGACCAAGCGCGGCGTGGACCTCGCGGGCGAGTTCCGTTACCTCGAGCGGGACTACGTCGGCTCCGTGCGCGCCAACTACCTGCCCGACGACCGCCTGCGCGGGCACGACCGCTGGGGCCTGGCACTCAAGCACGACGGCCTCGTGCCGCTCGGCACGCTCGGCCCCGCGGGCGTGGCGATCAACGTCAACCGCGTCAGCGACGACAACTACTGGCGCGACTTCTCGCGCACGAGCGCCTCGCTCACGCAGCGGCTGCTCGCGGGCGACGGCATCATGTCGTGGTCGCGCGGGCCGCTGTCGTTCACGACTCGCGTCTTGAAGTGGCAGACGCTCCAGGACCCTACAGCGCCGATCGTGCCGCCGTACGACCGCGCGCCGCAGCTGGTGGCGCGCTACCTGCGGCAGGACCTGCCGCGCGGGCTGGAGTTCTACACGGAGGCGGACTACACGCACTTCGAGTCCGACCCCACGCTGACGGCGCAGCCCAACGGCAAGCGCAGCTTCGCGCTGATGCAGCTCTCGCGCCCCTGGCAATCGTCGTGGGGCTTCTTCGTGCCCAAGCTGCAGTTGCACAGCACGCACTACGAGTTCGATTCGCCGCTCGCGAGCGGCCGGCGCACCGCCGACCGCACGCTGCCCACCCTCAGCCTCGACAGCGGCCTGGTCTTCGAGCGCGACGCGAAGTACTTCGGCCGCTCGTTCCGACAGACGCTCGAGCCGCGCGCGTTCTACGTCTACACGCCGTACCGCGACCAGAGCTACCTGCCCAATTACGACTCGGCGCGCGTGGACTTCAACTTCGCGACCATCTACACCGAGAACGCGTTCGGCGGGCATGACCGCATCTCCGACAACAACCTGCTGACACTCGGCGCCACGAGCCGGTTGCTCGACCCCGAGACCGGCGCGGAGGCCGCGCGCTTCGGCGTCGCGCAGCGCCTGCGCTTCAAGGACCAGCGCGTCGTGCTGCCCGGCGAGACGCCGGTTTCGGAGCGCCTGTCGGACATCCTGTTCGGCGCGTCCGTGGCCCTGTTCCCGAAGTGGGTCGCCGACGGCACGGTGCAGTACAACCCGAAGAACAACCATTCGGAGCGCACGACGCTGGGCGTGCGCTACAACCCGGGCAACTACCGCGTCGTGAGCGCGGCGTACCGCCTGCAGCGCGGCCTGTCCGAGCAGGTGGACGTGGGCTGGCAATGGCCGCTCAACGACCTGTGGGGCCAGGCGGACGAAAAGCTCGGCGCGGGCCTCGGCTTGGGCGAAGGCCGCTGGTACAGCGTCGGCCGCCTGAACTACAGCCTGAAGGACCGTCGCATCGTCGACGCCGTGCTCGGCCTGGAATACGATGGCGGCTGCTGGCTGGGCCGCGTGGTGGTGGAGCGCCTGCAAAGCAGCACCTCCAGCTCGAACAAGCGCATCCTGTTCCAGCTGGAGTTCGTGGGGCTCACCAAGATCGGCTCGAACGCCCTGCAGACGCTCAAGCAGAATATCCCCCGCTACCAGTTCCTGCGCGAGCAGATCACCGTTCCCAGCCGCTTCTCCAACTACGACTGAAACCGACAGACCATGAAAGCACGCTCCCTCGCCCTCTGGCTGGCCTGCGCCGCGCTGGCCGAGCTGTGCTTGCCCGCGTACGCGCAGCTGCGCGCCGCGCCCCAGCTGAACCCCTTCCTGCCGCCGCCGGACAGCCGGCCGCGCGCGGCGGACTACATCGTGGCGGTGGTCAACTCCGAGCCCATCACCAACAACGAGGTGCGCTCGCGCATGATCCGCTTCGAGCAGCAGCTCGCGCAGCAGGGCTCGCCGATGCCGCCGCGCGCGGAGCTGGCGCGCCAGGTGCTCGAGCGCCTGATCGCCGAGAAGGCGCAGATCCAGCTCGCGCGCGAGAACGGCATCCGCGCCGAAGAAGGCATGGTGGACAACGCGGAGCAGAACGTCGCGCGGCAGAACCAGATGTCGGTTGACGAGCTGCGCAAGCGGCTGAAGGCCGACGGCATCGACGTGGCGCTGTTCCGCGAGGACCTGCGCAACCAGATCCTGCTGTCGCGCCTGCGCGACCGCGAGCTCGAGTCGCGCGTGCGCGTGAGCGAGTTCGAGATCGACCAGTTCCTGCGCGAGCAGCAGGGACAGGCCGGCGAGGCCAACATGGAGATCAACCTGGCGCACATCCTGGTGGCCGTGCCGGAGAAGGCGACCGGCCCGCAGGTGGCGGCGCTGCAGCAGCGCGCGATGCGCCTGCAGGAGCGCGCCAAGGCCGGCGAGGATTTCGTCAAGCTCGCGCGCGAGAGCTCCGACGCTCAAGGCGCGTCCAACAACGGCGGGGTGATCGGCCTGCGCACGGCGGATCGCTACCCGCCCCTGTTCGTGCAGGCCACGCGCGACCTGCGTCCGGGCGGCGTGAGCGAGGTGGTGCGCTCCGAGGCCGGCTTCCACATCGTCAAGGTGCTGGAAAAGCGCCAGGGCGGCGTGCCGGGCGTGAACGTCACGCAAACCCATGCGCGCCACATCCTGCTGCGGCCCTCCGCCGAGCTGACCGAGGCGCAGGCCAAGGCGCGGCTCGAGGACGTGCGCAAGCGGGTCGAAGCGAAGCAGGCCGATTTCGCGGAAGTCGCGAAGCAGATCTCGCAGGACGCGAGCGCGCGCAACGGCGGCGACCTGGGCTGGGCCAACCCGGGCCTGTTCGTGCCCGAGTTCGAGGACGTGCTGAACCAGCTCACGCCGGGGCAGGTCTCCGAGCCGGTGGTCACGCGCTTCGGCGTGCACCTGATCCAGCTGCTGGAGCGCCGCCAGTCGCAGCTGTCGCAGCGCGAGCAGCGCGACATCGCGCGCGGCCTGGTGCGCGAGCGCAAGCTGGACGAGGCCTATGCCACCTGGGCGCAGGAAGTGCGCGGCCGCGCCTACGTCGAATACCGCGAGCCACCGCAATAAAACACGTCGCTCGAAAAAGATTCGGGCAGCACTTCCTGTCCGACCCCGCGATCATCGACTCGATCGTGCGCGAGATCGCGCCCAGGTCGGGCGACCCGATGGTGGAGATCGGGCCCGGCCTCGCGGCACTCACGCAGCCGCTGGTCGAGCGGCTCGGCCACCTGACCGTCATCGAGCTCGATCGCGACCTCGCGGCGCGTTTGCGCCAGCACCCGCACCTCACCGTGGTGGAGTCCGACGTGCTGAAGGTGGACTTCGCGCAGCTCGCCGGCACCGCGAAGCTGCGCGTCGTGGGCAACCTGCCGTACAACATTTCTTCGCCCATCCTCTTCCACCTGCTGCAGTACGTGAACCACGTGCAGGACCAGCACTTCATGTTGCAGAAGGAAGTGGTGGACCGCATGGTCGCCTCGCCCTCGACCGGCGACTACGGGCGCCTGTCGGTGATGCTGCAGTGGCGCTACGAGATGGAGGACGTGCTGTTCGTGCCGCCCTCCGCTTTCGAGCCGCCGCCGAAGGTGGACAGCGCGGTGGTGCGCATGGTGCCGCGGCGCGATGCGGCGGCCGTCGATGAGGCGCTGCTCTCGGAACTCGTGCAGGTGGCGTTCAGCCAGCGCCGCAAGCTGCTGCGGCACACGCTGGGCAAGTGGCTGGACCAGCGCGGCTTTGCCGGCACGTTCGACGTGCAGCGGCGCGCGGAGGAGGTGCCCGTTGCGGAGTACCTCCAGCTCGCCGCGCAAATGCAAAGCCCCGCATAGCGGGGCTTTCCTCAACGCCTTGGATTCCCGCCTGCGCGGGAATGACGGTTACGCGGCGGTGAGCCAGTAACCCGCGTTGAACGGGCTGGACATGCGCAGCGCGAGCGGCGACACGTCGAGCAGCTTGTCGGTTGGCATCTTCTCGGTTTCTGCCGGGAGGGCAATGCCGTTGGGCGTCTCGCCCGGGGCCTCGTTCGCCCGTTCCGCTTGGCCTTGTTGTGCGGAACGGGCTACCGAAAAGAATAGAAGCATCGGAATGGGACTTTCCGGTCCGCCCAGTAGTCGGCGGTATCGCGGAAGATGTCCAGCAGCTGCTCGCGCGCTTCCTTGTCGAACTTGCCGTTGGCCGGGATGTGCTCCAGCACCACGATGAAGCCCGGCTGCGGGCCCGACTTGTGCAGCGGGTCCGTCATGCAGTCGTACAGCGCGTCGAAGTTCTTGCCGAAGTGCGCCGGCAGCATGAACTGCTGGGCGATCAGGTCCAGCACGTCCTGCTTGCTCTGCGCGGTGGCCAGGTTGGCGTACAGGAAGTGGTGGCCCAGGTCGGTGGCCGTTTCCTGCAGGTCCTGCACGCGGAACGCGCGGATGGACTGGACGATGTTCGTCCGCACCCCTTTCAATGGGGTCTCGTTGATTTCTTTACGAAGTGGCGTATCCATCTCCGCATCTTTCTCGGTAGTCAAAAACAGGTCCCGCTTCATCGGGTCACTCCACTATCTTTCGAAAACTGGCGTAATGGTCTGATGTGTACCAACAAGTGTGCGGTTGCCTTGCGGGCCCACCGCACACGATGCGCCGGGCGCCCCGGTCGCGCGATCCAGGCGTGGCCACGGTGTATTCGAGGTAGTAACCCCGCTTCTCGCGCGGGAGCAGCCGCTCCCGGTTGCCGAACACCGTGCCGTCCTTTTCGAAGGGGAACGGGCCGCCAGCGCGGATGCGTTCATAGGTCTCCCGGCCCTGCCGGGGCAGCTCGGCAACACGGATCGTGGCCGATGCGCCTGCGGGGAGGTCCGTCGGAGCCTTGGCTTGCACCAGGGCGGCGCCTGCGATCGCGAATACCAAGCAGCTAGTAAGTGCAAACTTGACAGCCGCAACGCGGGCCATGAACGGACCTTCTGGGTGACCTTCTTTCGGGGGGACGCCACTGGGATCCACCTTCTGGCCTGCAACAGACCTTCGGGTAAACCCGTAACTTTCAAGCGCGCTAGTGTGACGCAATCCCTCCCAAAAGGCAAGCGGCTGCCCACTTTTTGGGCAGCCGCCAAGGGCCTTTGGAGGCCGAAAGTTACACAGGCGAGTTAGTGCCAGCTCTCTAGCAAAACCTTAGCGCGCCGCGTTGGCGTCGGCAACCGTCAGCGCCGTCATGTTGACGATGCGGCGCACCGTGGTGCTGGCAGTCAGGATATGCACCGGCTTGGCGGCACCCAGCAGCACCGGGCCGATGGCAATGTTGCCGCCGGCGGCCGTCTTGAGCAGGTTGTAAGAAATATTCGCTGCATCGATGTTGGGGAGGACGAGCAGGTTCGCGTCGCCCGCCAGCGTGCTGCGCGGCATCAGCAGGTTGCGCGCATGCCCGTCGAGCGCCACGTCGCCGTGCATCTCGCCGTCGACCTCGAGCCACGGGGCTTCGGCCTGCAGCAGGGCCAGCGTCTCGCGCATCTTGATCGCCGTGGGCGTGTTGCCCGAGCCGAAGTTGGAATGGCTCAGCAGCGCCACCTTCGGCTTCACGCCGAAGCGCAGCATTTCCTCGGCGGCCATCACGGTGATCTCGGCCAGCTGGGCTGCGGTCGGGTCGTAGTTGACGTGCGTGTCGACCAGGAAGATCTGGCGGCCGGGCAGCATCAGCCCGTTCATGCACGCATAGGTCTTGACGCCGGGCCGCTTGCCGATCACCTGGTCGAGGTAGCGCAGGTGGATGTCGGTCGTGCCCCAGGTGCCGCAGATCATCCCGTCGACCTGGCCCTTGTGCAGCAGCATCGCGCCGATCAGCGTGAGGCGCCGGCGCATCTCGATCTTGGCCATCTGCGCGGTGACGCCCTTGCGGTCCGTCATGCGGTGGTAGGTCTGCCAGAAATCGCGGTAGCGCTCGTCGTACTCGGTGTTGACCACGTCGTAGTCCACCCCCTCGCGCAGGCGCAGGCCGAACTTCTCCACGCGCTCGGCAATGATGGTCGGCCGGCCGATCAGCGTCGGGCGCGCGATGGCTTCGTCCACCACCACCTGCGCGGCGCGCAGCACGCGCTCTTCCTCGCCCTCGCAGTAGGCCACGCGCTTCTTCGCCGCCGTCTTGGCCGCGGTGAAGATCGGCTTCATCGTCGTGCCGGACGCGTACACGAACGTCTGCAGCTTGTCGCGGTAGGCGTCCATGTCCGGGATCGGGCGCAGCGCCACGCCGCTGTCCGCCGCTGCCTTGGCCACGGCCGGCGCGATCTTCATCATCAGGCGCGGGTCGAACGGCTTGGGGATCAGGTAGTCGGGGCCGAAGGCGAGCTGCTGGCCCGCATAGGCCGCGGCCACCACTTCGCTCTGCTCCGCCTGCGCGAGCTCGGCGATCGCATGCACCGCCGCGATCTCCATCTCCACCGTGATCGTCGTCGCGCCCGAATCGAGCGCGCCGCGGAAGATGTACGGGAAGCACAGGACGTTGTTGACCTGGTTCGGGTAGTCCGTGCGGCCGGTCGCGATGATGCAGTCGGCGCGCGCCGCCTTCGCGTCCTCGGGGTTGATCTCGGGGTTCGGGTTGGCCAGCGCGAGGATGATCGGGTTGGCCGCCATCTTCTTGACCATGTCCGGCTTGAGTACGCCGCCCGCCGACAGGCCCAGGAACACGTCCGCGTCCTCCATCACGTCGCCGAGCTTGCGCAGCGGCGTGTTCTTGGCGAACTGGATCTTGTCCTCGTCCATCAGCTCCTTGCGGCCCTCGTAGACCACGCCCGCGAGGTCCGTGAGCCAGATGTTCTCGCGCGGCATGCCCAGCTTGAGCAGCAGGCCCACGCAGGCCAGCGCCGCGGCGCCCGCGCCCGAAGTGACGAGCTTGACCTTGGAGATGTCCTTGCCGACCACCTTCAGCCCATTGATGATGGCCGCGGCCACGCAGATGGCCGTGCCGTGCTGGTCGTCGTGGAAAACCGGGATCTTCATGCGCTCGCGCAGCTTGCGCTCGACGTAGAAGCAGTCCGGCGCCTTGATGTCCTCGAGGTTGATGCCGCCGAACGTGGGCTCCAGCGCCGCGATGATGTCGACCAGCTTGTCGAGGTTGTCCTTCTCGGCGATCTCGATGTCGAACACGTCGATGCCGGCGAACTTCTTGAAGAGGACGCCCTTGCCTTCCATCACCGGCTTGGCGGCCAGCGGGCCGATGTCGCCCAGGCCCAGCACCGCGGTGCCGTTGGTGATGACCGCCACGAGGTTGCCGCGCGCCGTGTAGCGGAAAGCGTTGGCGGGGTCCTTGACGATCTCCTCGCAGGGCGCGGCCACGCCGGGCGAATAGGCCAGCGACAGGTCGTGCTGGTTGACCAGCTGCTTGGTGGCGGCGATGGCCACCTTGCCGGGGATCGGCTGCTCGTGGTACTCCAGCGCGGCACGGCGAAGTTCGGCGCGCTTGTCTTCGGTATTCACCTCATTGGGCATGGGAAGCGGTCTCCTGGGCCCAGCGTACGCGGCGCCGGCCCTTGTTTTGAAAAAAGGTCCGGGATTGTAGCCACGGTTTCGGGAAAACCCTAGTACGCGGATTTGCGTAACGGCGCAGCGTGGAACGAAGGGTAGCGCGCAAACCTTGCCGTGGCTCAATGATGCGCTATGCGCATAACCTGCCGAGCAAATGGCATTGGCGTTTGATCACGCGCGCTAATACAGTCCCGCGGCCAAAGGAAAGAACACCACATGGACGCTTCCACCGAAGCCGAACGCGGCGAACGCGTCGCCGAAGTGCTGGCGCTCGCGGCTACCCGCCTGAGTGCTGCCGAATACAAGCGCGTCGAACCCTACGCGCGCGAATTCTTCCGCCGGGCCGACCCCGACGACCTGGCCGAGCGCAAGGCCGAGGACCTGCTGGGCGCGGTGCTGTCGCAATGGCAGTTCGCGGCCGTGCGCACGCCCGGCGCGCCCAAGGTGCGCGTCTTCAGCCCGTCGGTGGGCGAGGACGGCTGGGGCTCGCGCCACACGGTCGTGCAGGTGGTCAACGACGACATGCCTTTCCTCGTGGACTCCGTGACGATGGAAGCCAACCGGCAGGGCCACACGCTGCACCTGATGCTGCACCCGATCTACGCGGTGCAGCGCGACGGCGAGGGCCGGCTGCAGACGGTCGCCCTGCGCGACGACGCGCCGGACGCGCCGCGCGAATCGTGGATGTACCTCGAGGTGGACCGCCTCGTCGACGCGCAGCAGCGCGCGGCGCTCGCGGCCGGCATCGAGCGCGTGCTCGCCGACGTGCGCGCGGCAGTGACGGACTGGAAGGCGATGCGCGAGCGGCTGCAGGCCGTCATCACCGAGCTCGACAACGCGCCGTCAGGCCTGCCCGTCGAGACGGTCGCCGAAACGCGCGCTTTCCTGCAATGGCTTGCCGACGACCACCTCACCATGCTCGGCTACCGCTGCCACGACCTCATCGACCAGGGCGGCCAGACCGCACTGCGCGTCGTGCCGGGGTCGGGCCTCGGCCTGCTGCGCATGCAACCGGATGAGGCGCTGTCCGCCAGCTTCGCCGCGCTGCAGCCGCAGGTGCGTGCGCTCGCCCGTGCACCGCTGCCCATCGTCGTGGTTACCAAGGCCAACACGCGCTCCACCGTGCATCGCGACGGCTACACCGACTACATCGGCATCAAGCGCTACGACGCAAGCGGCGCGGTGGTCGGCGAGCACCGCTTCATCGGCCTGTTCACGTCCACGGCCTACCAGGCGCGCGTGTCGGAAACGCCCTTGCTGCGCGGCAAGGTCGAAGCGATCGCCAAGCGGGCGGGGCTCGCACCGGGCGGCCATGCGGCCAAGGCGCTGCAGCACATCCTGGAAACCTACCCGCGCGACGACCTGTTCCAGATCCCCGACAACGCGCTGTACGAAACGGCGCTGGGCATCCTCGCGCTGGGCGAGCGCCACCGCCTGCGCGTGTTCATGTGGCACGACCCCTTCGAGCGCTTCGTCTCCTGCCTGGTGTTCGTGCCGCGCGAAGCGTTCTCCACGGACCTGCGCGTGAAGTTCCGCAACATCCTCATGCAGGCCTTCCACGGCACGCAGGCGGACTTCGACGTGCTTCTCTCGGGCACCACGCTCGCGCGCATCCACTTCACCATCCGCACCACGCCCGGCCAGATACCGGCGGTGGACCGCAAGGAGCTGGAGCACCGGCTGGAGGAAGCCGCGCGCCGCTGGGACGACGACCTGCGCAAGGCGCTGGTCGATGCCGAGGGCGAGGCCGGCGGGCTGGCGCTGTTCAAGCGCTGGGGCAGCGCTTTCCCCGCGGCGTATCGCGACCGCGTCGGTGCTCGCGCCGCGGTGCCGGACGTTCGCCGAATCGCCGGGCTGACGCCGGAAAAACCGCTTGCCGTCGCGCTGTACTGGCCGCTCGGCGCGCCCACCGGCACGCTGGGCCTGAAGGTGTACCGCCTCGGTGACCCCATCGTCCTGTCCGACAGCCTGCCGATGCTGGAACACATGGGCGTGCGCGTGATGGCCGAGGCCAACTACCGCATCGAGGCCTTCGGCAACAGCGTGTCGATGCACGACTTCGAGCTGCAGGCGCAGCCCGCGGCCGAAATCGAGCCGGAGACGCTGGCGCGTTTGTTCGAGGACGCTTTTGCGCGCGTCTTCCGCGGCGAAGTGGAAAGCGACAGCTTCAACCGCCTCGTGCTGCTGGCGGGGCTTGCGGCCGAAGAGATCGTGGTGCTGCGCGCGTACACCAAGTACCTCAAGCAGATCGGCTTCGCGCAGTCGCAGGCCACCATCGCGGCGACGCTGGCGGCGCATCCGCGCATCGCGCGCATGCTGGTGCTGCTGTTCAAGCTGCGCTTCGACCCGAAGGCGCACGACGAAGCCGGCGCACAGGCGCAGGTCAACGCCATCGAGAAGGCGCTGGAGAAGGTGAGCAACCTCTCCGAGGACCGCGTGCTGCGCCAGATGCTGGCGCTGGTGCAGGCGACGCTGCGCACGAACTACTGGCGCACGGGCACGGGCCATTCCGGCGCCGCGGGCCCGCGCCGCAGCTTCCTGTCGATGAAGTTCGACTCGGCCAGCGTGCCGGGGCTGCCGCAGCCCAGGCCGCTCTACGAAATCTTCGTCTACTCGCCGCGCTTCGAAGGCATCCATTTGCGCGGCGGCAAGGTCGCTCGCGGGGGGCTGCGATGGTCGGATCGGCCGGACGACTTCCGCACCGAGGTGCTGGGCCTGGTGAAGGCGCAGATGGTGAAGAACACCGTCATCGTGCCCGTCGGCTCCAAGGGCGGCTTCGTGCTGAAGAAGGCGCCGCCGCCTTCGGACCGCGATGCGTGGATGAAGGAAGGCATCGCCTGCTACCAGGACTACCTGCGCGGCCTGCTGGACCTGACCGACAACCTCATCGGCGGCAAGGCCGTGCCGCCGCCGCACGTGGTGCGTGCGGATGGCGACGACCCGTACCTCGTCGTCGCCGCCGACAAGGGCACGGCCACCTTCTCCGACTTCGCCAACCAGGTGAGCGCGGAATACGGCCACTGGCTGGGCGACGCCTTCGCCTCCGGCGGCAGCGTCGGCTACGACCACAAGGCGATGGGCATCACGGCGCGCGGCGCGTGGGAAAGCGTCAAGCGCCACTTCCGCGAGATGGGTGTCGACACGCAGACGACCGACTTCACTGTCGTCGGTGTCGGCGACATGTCGGGCGACGTCTTCGGCAACGGCATGCTGCTGTCGAAGCACATCCGGCTCGTGGCGGCGTTCGACCATCGCCACATCTTCATCGACCCCACGCCGGAAGCGGCGAGCTCGTTCGCCGAACGCGAGCGCCTGTTCAAGCTGCCGCGCTCGTCCTGGGCCGACTACGACACGCAGCTCATCTCTGCCGGCGGCGGCGTGTGGGCGCGCTCGGAGAAATCCGTGCCGCTGTCGCCGCAGGCGCGCAGCGCGCTCGGGATCACGGCGGAGAGCCTCACGCCGTCGGAGCTCGTCACCGCGATCCTGAAGGCGCCGGTGGACCTGCTCTACAACGGCGGCATCGGCACTTATGTGAAGGCTTCGACCGAATCGCACGCCGAAGTGGGCGACCGCGCGAACGACGGCGTGCGCATCGACGGCAAGGACCTGCGGGTGAAGGTGGTGGCCGAAGGCGGCAACCTGGGCCTCACCCAACGCGGGCGCATCGAGGCCGCGCAGGCCGGCGTGCGCCTGAACACCGACGCCATCGACAACTCCGCGGGCGTGGACACCTCCGACCACGAGGTCAACATCAAGATCCTGCTGGGCATCGCGGTGGGCGACGGCGAGATGACCGAGAAGCAGCGCAACGCGCTGCTGCCGCAGATGACCGACGAGGTGGCGGCGCTGGTGCTGCGCGACAACTACTTCCAGACGCAGGCGCTGTCGATCGGCAAACGGCTCGCGGTGAAGCAGCTGGACGAGCAGGCGCGCTTCATGCGGTTCCTGGAGAAGAAGGGCGAGCTGCACCGCGCCATCGAGTACCTGCCGACCGAGGACGAGATCGCCGAGCGCAAGGCGCGCGGCCAGGGCCTCACCGCGCCGGAGCAGGCGGTGCTGCTCGCGTACAGCAAGATGTGGCTGAACGACGAGCTGATCGCGTCCGACCTCGTCGAGGACCCGTGGGTCGCGACCGCGCTGGAGCGCTACTTCCCGCGGGTGCTGAAGGAAAAGTTCGCGGCGTACATCCCGCGCCACCCGCTCAAGCGCGAGATCATCGCGACGCACGTGCTCAACAGCATGATCAACCGCGTGGGGCCGACCTTCGTGCACCGGCTCTCCGAGATCACGGGCACCACCGCGCCGCAGATCGTCCGGGCTTACCTCGCGACGCGCGAGGTGTTCGGCTTCGTGAAGACCTGGCAGGAGATCGAGGCGCTGGACAACGTCGTGCCCGACGCTGTGCAGGCGGAGATGGTGATCGAGCTGCGCGGCCTGATCGCGCGCGCCACGACGTGGTTCCTGCGCTCGCGCCGCCTCTACGAACCGACCGAGCAGCAGGTCAAGCGCTTCACGCCCGCCGTGCAGGCGCTGCGCGAGCGGCTGGAGACGCAGTCGGGTATCTCCCCGCGCGCCGCGGCGTGGATCCAGGCCGGCGTGCCGCAGGCACTTGCGTTGCATGTGGACGCGGCGGCCGGCGTGTTCGATGCGCTCGACATCGCCGAGATCTCCGACACGACCAAGCGCCCCTTGCAGGAAGTGGCGGCGGTGCATGCCGGCGTCGGCCAGCGCCTGGGCCTGAACCGCCTGCGCGGCCAGATCGAGGTGCTCCCCGCCGAAAGCTACTGGCAGGGCCTGGCCAAGCTGGCGCTGGGCGACGACCTCGCCGACCTGCAGCGCTCCATCGCGCTGGAGGCGGTGAGCCACCACGAGGGCGACTCGGCCACCATCCTCGACGGCTGGGAGCACGACAACCGCCAGGCGCTGGAGCGCGCGCAGCGGCTGCTCGCCGAGACGTCGGAGACCGGCGGCGACCTCGCGATGCTTTCCGTTGCACTGCGCGAATTGCGCAACCTCGTCTAGTGGATATGATGGTTCGCGCGCCGCCGTGGCGCGTGAACCTTGGCGAGAGGAGCGGACATGGCCCTGATGGACTTCATCAAGAAACAGTTCATCGACATCATCCAGTGGACGGAGTCCGGCGACGGCACGCTCGCCTGGCGCTTCCCGATGGCGGACATGGAGATCCAGTACGGCGCGTCGCTCACCGTGCGCGACTCGCAGATGGCGGTGTTCGTCAACGAGGGCAAGATCGCCGACGTCTTCGGGCCGGGCATGTACAAGCTCACCACGCAGACGATACCCGTCCTCACCTACCTGAAGAACTGGGACAAGCTGTTCGAGTCGCCCTTCAAGAGCGATGTCTATTTCTTCAGCACGCGCCAGCAGCTGGACCAGCGGTGGGGCACGCCGCAGCCGATAACGATCCGCGACAAGGACTTCGGCGCGGTGCGGCTGCGCGCGTTCGGCAACTACAACTTCCACATCGCCGACCCGAAGCTGTTCTACCAGAACATCTCGGGCACGACGCCGGCTTACTCCGTGAGCCAGCTCGACGGCCAGCTGCGCGGGACCATCCTGCAGCACATCTCGGACGCCATCGCGCAAAGCGGCATCCCCTTCCTGGACCTCGCGGCCAACCAGATGGAGTTCGCCAAGGCGCTCTTCACCGAGCTCGACCCGGTGTTCGCCACGAGCGGCCTCAAGCTGGACGGCATCACGGTGCAGAACCTGTCGCTGCCCGAGGAGCTGCAGAAGCTGCTGGACCAGCGCATCGGCATGGGCATGGTCGGCAACGACATGGGCAAGTTCATGCAGTACCAGACGGCGCAGGCGATCCCCGAGATGGCGAAGGCCGCCGGCTCCGGCGGCGGCAGCATCGCGGGCGATGCGATGGGGCTGGGCGCGGGCGTCGCGCTCGGCCAGGTGCTCGCGCAGAACCTGCAGCAGGGCCTGCAATCCGGTGCGGCGCAGAACGCCGCGGCGGCAGCGGCCGCGGCCGCCGCCACGGTGAAGCCGGACGACGTGATGGCCACGCTCGAAAAACTGGGCGACCTCAAGGCCAAGGGAATCCTCACGCAGGAAGAGTTCGACGCCAAGAAGGCTGAACTCCTCAAGAAACTCACTTGAGCGAGCGCGCCTACCGCGCAGCCTGCCCGGGCTGCGGGGCGCCGGTGGAGTTTCGAAGCGCCCAGTCCGCCTACGCGGTCTGCAGCTATTGCCAGAGCACCGTCGTGCGCGACGGCGAGACGCTGTCGCGCATCGGCAAGATGGCGGAGGTCTTCGACGACCACAGCCCGCTGCAGCTCATGGCTACGGGGCGCTGGCGCGCCCGCGCGTTCACGGTCGTCGGCCGCCTGCAGTACCGCAGCCCCGACGGGCCCTGGACCGAGTGGTACCTGCTGTTCGACGACGGCGCCACCGCCTTCCTGTCGGAGGACAACGGCGCCTACGTGCTCGCGCTGCCGGCCGAGATCGAGCGCGAGCTGCCGCCGCCCGAAACCTTGCGCGTCGGTGCGACGACCGCCATCGACGGCAAGAGCTTCGACGTCTCGTCCAACGAACAGGTCGCGCTGGTCTCGGCGCAGGGCGAGCTGCCCAAGCTGCCGCCGCTCAACCAGCCCTTCGCGATGGTGGAGCTGCGCAGCAGCGACGGCGAGGTGCTGTCGCTCGACTACGGCGCGCGGCCCGTCGTCGCGGCGAGCGGGCGCTCCATCCTGCTCGACGAGCTGGAGCTCAAGGGCCTGCGCGACGAGGTGGCGAGCGAGTACAAGGCGCGCCAGTTCTCCTGCCCGAACTGCGGCGCGCCGGTCGAGCAGCAGCTGGCGACCACGAAGAGCCTCACCTGCCGCGCCTGCAACGCGCTGATCAACGTCGACACCGGCATCGGCGGCGAGCTGCGCCATGCGCTGCAGGACGAGCCGGTGGAGCCGCTCATCCCGCTGGGCAGCACCGGCACGCTGCAGGGCGCGAAGTGGAAGGTGGTCGGCTACCAGCACCGCATGGGCTGGGAGCCGGACGACGACGACGAGCAGTTCGGCTGGGACGAATACCTGCTTTACGAGCCCAAGCGCGGGTTCATCTTTCTCGTGGATTCCACCGAGGGCTGGAGCGTCGTCAAGCCGACCACGGGCGCGCCATCGCTCTCGCCCAACGGCCAGTCGGCCGTGTACCTGGGCGCGGGCTACAAGCTCAAGTACAGCTACAAGGCGATGACCAACTACGTCGCCGGCGAGTTCTACTGGCCCGTCGAGCGCGGCCAGCGCACCTTCAACCGCGACTTCGAGAAGGGCACTTCCGTGCTCTCGATGGAGGAGACGCAGCGCGAACGCACGTGGTCGCTCGGCAGCCAGATCCAGGCGGAGTCGGTGGCGAAGGCGTTCGGGCTGGAAGGCAAGAAGGACCAGTTCAAGCGTGGCGACGCCGGGCCGACGGCGGCGAAAGGCGCGGGGATGGGGTGCGGGTGCCTCACCATCTTCCTGATCATCTTCATCATCATCATCCTGCTGGCGCTGTTGAAGGCGTGCGAGGACGGGACGACGAGTTCGGGCAGCGGCAGCTCCCGCAGTTCTGGTGGTTCTTTCGGTGGTTACTCAAGTGGCGGCGGCCACAAATAGGAGAGCGACATGGGACTTGAGTGGTTGAAACCGGCAGCCTTCTTCGGCTCCATCCTGTTCGCGCTGATCGGCGTGATCGTGTTCTGGGTGAGCTTCGTCATCATCGACAAGATCACGCCCTACGACCTGTGGGGCGAGATCGTCGAGAAGCAGAACGTCGCGCTCGCCATCGTCGTTGGCGCGATGGCGCTCGGCGTTTCGGTGATCGTGGCGGCCGCCGTGCACGGGTGAACACCGACGTGGCCGGGGCGGCGGCGAAGCCCCGCCCGCTCGAAGTCGCGCTGCTCGCGTCGGTCTTCGTCGTCGCGGCGTGCGGGCTCGTCTACGAGCTCGCGGCGGGTGCGCTCGCCTCGTATCTGCTGGGCGACTCGGTGCTGCAGTTCTCCACCGTCATCGGCACCTACCTGTTCGCAATGGGCGTGGGTTCGTGGCTGTCGAAGTTCTTCGAGCGGCAGTTGCCCGCGCACTTCCTGCGCATCGAGCTGATGGTGGCACTGGTCGGGGGGCTGCTGCCCACGATGCTGTTCGTGGCGAATGCGTGGCAGCCTGTCGCTTTCCGGCCGTTGCTTTATGGACTGGTGCTGCTGGTCGGCATGCTCGTGGGGCTGGAGATCCCGCTGGTGATGCGCATCCTCAAGCGCAACGTGCAATTGCGCGAGCTGGTGGCGCAGGTGCTCACGTTCGACTACCTCGGCGCACTCGCGGTCTCGATCGCATTCCCGCTGGTGCTCGTGCCGCAGCTCGGGTTGATCCGCACGGGCCTGCTGTTCGGGTGGATGAATGCGTGCGTGGCGCTGTGGGCGCTTTGGCTGTTCCGCCACGAGCTGCGCCGCGTGCGCGCGCACCTCGTGGCGTGCCTCGCGACGCTCGCCGTGCTGGGTGCGGCTTTCGCGGGGGCGCAGCACATCACCACCTTTGCGGAAGACCGCTTCTACCAGGACCAGGTCCTGCTGGCCGAGTCGTCGTCGTGGCAGCGGATCGTGGTGACGCAGGGCCGCGGCGGCATCCGGCTCTTCCTCAACGGCAACCTGCAGTTCGCGCAGTCCGACGAGTATCGCTACCACGAGGCGCTGGTGCACCCGGTGCTCGCCGCGCACGGTGCGCCGCGCAAGGTCGCCGTGCTGGGCGGCGGCGACGGCATGGCGGTGCGTGAGGTGTTGCGATATCCCGGCGTCGAGAGCGTCACACTTGTGGAGCTCGACCCGCACATGACGCGGTTGTTCTCGTCGCATCCGGCGCTCGCGCAGCTCAATGGCGGCGCGCTGTCGTCGCCCAAACTGAAGATCGTGAACGCCGACGCGTTCAAGTGGCTCGAGGAGACGAAGGACGTGTTCGATGCCATCGTGGTCGACTTCCCCGACCCGACGAACTTCTCGATCGGCAAGCTGTACACCAACTCGTTCTATGCGCTGCTCGACCAGCGCCTCGCAGCGAGCGGTTATGCGGTGATCCAGACGACGTCGCCGCTGATCGCGCGGCAGAGTTTCTGGACGGTGGTGTCCACCATCGAATCGGTCGGGCTCACCGCGACGCCGTACCACGCGCACGTGCCGAGCTTCGGCGAATGGGGCTTCGTCGTCGCGAGCCGCCGGCCCTTCCGCGTGGCGAGCAGCTTGCCGCAGGGGCTGCGTTTCCTCGACGACACCACGCTCGGCAACATGTTCGAGTTCCCGCGCGACATGGCGCGCGTGCCGGCCGAGGTCAACCGGTTGTCCAACCAGGTGCTGGTGACGACCTACGAGCGCGAATGGGGCAAGGTCCATCCCTGATCCGGCGACGCACCCTGCTGGCCGCCACTGCCGCAGCCCTCGCCGGTTGCGAGGACGCTTCGCGCGTCACGGGGGGCTTCGCCGGCGCGAATGCGGACCTCGGCCACATGCTGCGCGACAAGCGCGAGTGGGCCGCCCCGCGCACGAGCCGCCGCACGCAAGTCGTGGTGGCTGGCGCCGGCGTCGCGGGTCTCGCTGCCGCGCGCGCATTGCGAATGCGCGGCATCGAGGACTTCGTGGTGCTCGACGCCGAATCGCAGGCCGGCGGCAACAGCCGTGCGGGCGAGGTGAAGGGCATCGCCTGCCCGCTCGGTGCGCACTACCTGCCGGTGCCGGGCGACGAGGCGCGCGAGGTGCAGGCCCTGCTGGAGGAGCTGGGCCTGCGCAGGCGCGTAGCGGGCCGGTGGACTTATGACGAGCGCCACCTGTGCCACTCGCCGCAGGAGCGCCTGTACCACGATGGCGAGTGGCGCGACGGCCTGCTGCCCGTGCACGGCGCCGGGCCCGGCGCGCTGATGCAGTACCGCAAGTTCGCGCAGCTCGTGGAGCGGCTCTCGCAGGAGGCGCGCTTCACGATCCCGCTGGTGCGCGGCAGGCCATCCGCCGTGCACGCATCGCTCGACGCAGTCACCTTCGCCGCGTGGCTGGACGCGCAGGGTTTTAACGACCCGCTGCTGCGCTGGTACCTCGACTACTGCTGCCGCGACGACTACGGCGCGGGCATCGCGACCGTTTCAGCATGGGCCGGCATCCACTACTTCGCGGCGCGACACGGCTTCCATGCGCCCGGCACCGCGGAGGGCGAGCCGGATGCGCCGCTCACCTGGGGCGAGGGCAACGGCTGGCTCACGCGTGCGCTGGCGCGGCCGCTGGGTGACCGCTTTCGCGGTGGGCAACTGGTCGCGCGCGTTGCGGCGCAAACGCACGGCGTGGAAGTCGACGTGTATGACGCGCGCACGCAATCGGTCGAGCGCTGGCAGGCCGCGCACTGCGTGGTCGCGCTGCCTGTGTTCGTCGCCGCGCGCGTCGTCGAGAACGCACCTGCGTTCCTGCGCGCCCATGCGGCCGCCACGGGCTACGCGCCTTGGGTCGTGGCCAACCTACACCTCGATGCGCCGCTCGCGGATCGCGGGGGCGCACCGCCGGCGTGGGACAACGTCGTGCATGGCGGCACGAGCCTGGGTTATGTCGATGCCACTCACCAGGCGCTGAACCCGGTGCGTGGCGCGACCGTCCTGAGCTGGTACCACGCGCCCGGCGAAGCGGCTCGCGCCGACGTGCTGCGGCAACCGTGGACAGCGTGGCGCGACGCGGCGCTGGCGGAGCTCACGCCGATCCATCCCGACCTGCCACGCAAGCTCACGCACGTGGAGGTGGCGCGCTATGGTCACGCGATGGCGATTCCCACGCCTGGAAGCTTCGCGCGCGCCGGCGCGCCACCGCGCACCGCGCGGCTTTCGTTCGCGCATGCTGACTACAGCGGCTACTCCGTGTTCGAGGAAGCGTTCACGCTCGGGCATCTGGCGGGCACGGCCGCCTGAGGCTCAGCGCTTCGAATTCAACGCCACGTGCGCCTGGGCCTCGCGCTTCAGGATCGACGCGAGGTCGCCCACGGCTTCTTCGTGCAGCAGCGACTTCAGCTGCGACAGCAGTCGCGGGTCCGCGCCCGCGAGCTGCTTCGCCACATCGAGCGCCGCGCCTTCGAGTTCCGCGCGGGGCACGACCTGCCACACGAGGCCCCAGTCACCTGCCTGCTGCGCACTGATCTCGCGCCCGAGCATCAGCAGCCCCTTCGCTCGCGCCAACCCCACAACGCGCGGCAGCAGCGCCACCACACCGCCCGTGCCGAACAACCCGATGTTCGTCTCCGGCAGCATGAAGCGCGCATCGTCGGCGGCGACGACGATGTCGCAGTTCATCAGCATCTCGAAACCCGCGCCCACGGCCCAGCCCTGCACTGCGGCAACGACCGGCTTGCGGCTGTCCATCAGCACACGCGCGAGGTGCTGCAGCGCGTCGACGAACTCGGGCGTCGGCGGGTCGTCCTTGTCCTTGCCCGCGCAGAAGGCGCGGCCCTCGCCGGAGAGCAGGATCACGCGCACGCCGGGCTCCTCGTGCGCGTGGTGCACCGCCTGCAGCAGCTCGCGCACGAGCTCGAGCGTGAGCGCATTGAGCCGCCCCGGCCGCTCGAGGTGCAGTTGCAGCACCCCGTCGGCGGGCGAGCGGCGCGAGAGCACGGTCAGCCCTTCATGAGGGCTTCGATCTCGTCCGCTTTCACCGGCACGCCACGCGTGATCAGCTCGCAACCACCGGCCGTGACGATCGCATCGTCCTCGATACGGATGCCGATATGGTGGAAGCGCTCCGGCACGCCGTCGCCCGGGCGCACGTAGATGCCGGGCTCGATCGTCAGCACCATGCCGGGCTGCAGGATGCGGCTCGGGCGGTTCTTGATCACCTCGCCCGACAGCGGGTCCTTGCGCTCGCTCACTTCGCCCACTTCCGCGGGCTCGACGTAGCTGCCGCAGTCGTGCACGTCCATGCCCAGCCAGTGGCCGGTGCGGTGCATGTAGAACTGGAAGTAGCTGCGGTTGTCGATCACGTCCTGCAGCGTGCCCACCTTGTTCTTGTCCAGCAGCCCGGTGTCGAGCATGCCCTGCGCGAGCACCTTCACCGCGGCGTCGTGCGGGTCGGTGAAGCGCGCGCCCGGCTTCGTCGCGGCCACGGCGGCTTCCTGCGAGGCGAGCACGATGTCGTAGAGCTCGCGCTGCGGCCCGGTGAACTTGCCGTTGGCCGGGAAGGTGCGCGTGATGTCGCTCGCGTAGCCGTCCAGCTCGCAACCGGCGTCGATCAGCACGAGGTCACCGGACTTCACCGGCGCCACGTCGGCGCGATAGTGCAGCACGCAGGCGTTCGCGCCCGCGGCGACGATGGAGCTGTACGCCGGGTACTGCGAGCCGCCCGCGCGGAACTCGTGCATCAGCTCCGCGTCGAGGTGGTACTCGCGCACGTCGCGGCCTTCGCGCAGCGCCTTTGCGCAGTACTGCATGGCACGGACGTGAGCGCGGGCGCTGATCGCGGCCGCGCGGCGCATGATGTCCTGCTCGTGGGCGTCCTTGAAGAGGCGCATCTCGTCGAGCACCGCGCACAGGTCACGCTGCTGCTCGGGGCACAGCGCGCCGTAGCGCACGCGCGCGCGCACCTGGTTCAGCCAGCCGGCCACGCGCTGCTCCAGGCCCGGATGGATCGCGAACGGGTACCAGACCGCGTCCCTGTTCTCCAGCAGCTTGGGCATCTGCGTGTCCAGCTCGCCGACGGCATGGGCCGCGTCCACCGCGAGCGCGCCGACAGCCGCATCCGGCCCGAGGCGGTAGCCGTCCCAGATCTCGCGTTCGAGGTCCTTGGGCTGGCAGAACAGCGTGCTCTTGCCGTCGCCGGTGAGCACCAGGCACGCGTTCGGCTCGGTGAACCCGGTGAGGTAATAGAAGTAGCTGTCGTGCCGGAACTGGAAGTCGCTGTCGCGGTTGCGCTGGCGCTCCGGCGCCGTCGGCACCACGGCGATACCGTTGGGGCCGAGCGCAGCGGCGACTTTTGCGCGCCGCTGGGCATAGAGCGAGGTGGGGACGGTGGTGTTCATCCCATCATTGTGGCGCCAAGCGGGCTAGTTCGCTTGCAGGCCCGCCAGCCGCTCGGGCGTGCCGACGTCGGTCCAGGCACCCGGGTACAGCTCGGCACTGACCTCGCCCCGGGCCATGTGCTCCAGCAGCAGGGTCAGCAACGCGATCTTCCGGCCCTGCGGGTTGCCGTGCGGCGCGCCCGCGAAGAACGATTGCCTGAACAGGCCGATGCTCGCGTACGTGTAGCGCTTCGGCGCCTCGCGCACGGCGAGCCCCTCATCGGTGATCCCGAAATCGCCCGTGGGATGGTGATCCGGGTTTTCCACGAGCCACAGGTGCGCCTTGCGCTGCGACCGCGCGAACCGCTCGAACACCTCGCGCGTGTACCGAAAGCCCGGCACGAAGTTGTCGCTGGCCGTCACCCAGAACACGTCGTCCAGCAGCGGCAGCGCACGCGCGACGCCGCCGGCGGTCTCCAGCGGGCCGCCGAAGTCGCGGCCTTCGCGCGACCACAGCAGCGCGGGCAGGGCGGGCGAAGGCTGCGAGTAGCGCGCCTCGATCTGCTCGCCCAGCCACGCCGTGTTGACGACGACCGGGTCGAACCCGCCCGCCTTCAGCGCCTCCAGGTGGTACTGCATCAGCGGCTTGCCGCTCACTTCCAGCAGCGGCTTGGGGCATGCGTCCGTGAGCGGGCGCATCCGTTCGCCCCGCCCCGCGGCGAGGACCATCGCTTGTGCTTTCAGCTCTCGTCTCCCCGGTCCAGCGATCTCTGTTCGGTCCACTCCGGCTGGAAGCGGTTGACCAGCGCATACATCAGGCCGCGCGCCTTCGCGGAATGGTCGCCGCTGAAATTGCAGACGTAGACGTCGCAGGTCACGGCCTTCTGCTCCGGCCAGGTGTGCACGCAGATGTGCGACTCGGCCAGCAGCACCGTCGCCGTCACGCCGCCCGCGCCGGTGGCCGTGGCCGGAAAGGTGTGGAACAACTCGTCCACCGCCTGCAGCCCCACGGCCTGCACCGCCTCGCGGCACCACGAGCCGAGCTTGCGCGCGTCCGTGAGCCACACCGCGTCGCAGCGGCACTGGTACAGGTCGGCGGTCAGGTGCAGGCCTTTCATGGTCCTTGACTGTAGTTCAGGAGGGCATGGGCCCAGCCGGTAGAATTCCGGGTTTCCCCTGAGCTTTACCTCCCCGGAGCTGCCCCCGATGGCCAACGATTCACTGATGGCGAACGCAATCCGCGCGCTCGCCATGGACGCCGTGCAACAAGCGAACTCGGGGCACCCCGGCGCCCCGATGGGCATGGCGGACATCTCGGTGGCCCTGTGGCACCGGCACCTGCGCCACAACCCGAAGAACCCGCACTGGGCCGACCGCGACCGCTTCGTCCTCTCGAACGGCCACGGCTCGATGCTGATCTACGCGCTGCTGCACCTCACCGGGTACGACCTGCCCATCGGCGAGCTCAAGGGCTTCCGCCAGCTGCACAGCAAGACGCCCGGCCACCCCGAAGTGGGCATCACGCCCGGCGTCGAAACCACCACCGGCCCGCTGGGCCAAGGCCTGTCGAATGCCGTGGGCATGGCGCTCGCCGAGAAACTGCTGGCCGCCGAATTCAACCGCGACGGCCACGCCATCGTCGACCACCACACCTACGTGTTCATGGGCGACGGCTGCCTCATGGAAGGCATCAGCCACGAGGCCTGCGCGCTGGCCGGCGCGTGGAAGCTGAACAAGCTCGTCGCCATCTACGACGACAACGGCATCTCCATCGACGGCCAGGTCACGCCCTGGTACATCGACGACGTGCCGCTGCGCTTCAAGGCCTATGGCTGGAACGTGATCGGCCCCGTGGACGGCCATGACGTCGAAGCCATGGACCGCGCCATCGCCGACGCGCGCAAGAGCGCCGAGAAGCCGACGATCATCGTGGCCAAGACCACCATCGGCAAGGGCTCGCCCAACCGCGCCAACACGGCCAAGGCGCACGGCGAGCCGCTGGGCGCCGACGAGATCGCGCTCACGCGCACGGCCCTGAACTGGCCGCACGTGCCCTTCGAGCTGCCGCAGGCCGTGTACGACGAATGGGACATGCGCGCCAAGGGCCAGGTGCTGGAAGAAGAGTGGGAAAAGAAGTTCGCCGCGTATCGCGCCGCCTTCCCCGATCTCGCCGCCGAGTTCCAGCGCCGCATGAAGGGTGAGCTGCCGAAGAACTTCGCGCAGGTGGCGAACGAGGCGATGCTCTCCGCGCACTCGAAGGCCGAGACCGTTGCGTCGCGCAAGGCGTCGCAGCTCGCGCTGGAGTACTTCACGGCGGCGCTGCCCGAGATGCTGGGCGGCTCCGCCGACCTCACCGGCTCCAACCTCACCAACACCAAGAGCACGCCCTCGCTGCGCTTCGACCAAGCCGGCGATGTGAAGCGCACCGAGGATGGAAAGATCGGCCGCCACATCAACTACGGCGTGCGCGAGTTCGGCATGGCCGGCATCATGAACGGCGTGGCGCTGCACCGCGGCTACATCCCGTACGGCGGCACCTTCCTCACCTTCAGCGACTACAGCCGCAACGCCATCCGCATGGCGGCGCTGATGAAGACGCGCGTGGTGCACGTGTTCACGCACGACTCCATCGGCCTGGGCGAGGACGGGCCCACGCACCAGTCGATCGAGCACGCGGCCAGCCTGCGGCTGATCCCCGGCCTCGAAGTCTGGCGGCCTTGCGACACGGCGGAGACGGCCGTCGCCTGGTCCGCGGCGCTTCGTAACCAGAACAAACCCACCGCCCTGCTGCTCTCGCGCCAGAATCTGCCGTATGCACCCAAGGGAGACCTCAAGGCCATCGAGCGCGGCGCGTACGTGCTCGCCGAGCCCACCGAAGTGGGCGCCTCGAGGAAGGCGCAGGCCGTGATCGTGGCGACCGGTTCCGAGGTGCAGCTCGCGCTGAAGGCGCAGGAGCTGCTGGCGCAAGGCGGCATCGCCGTGCGCGTGGTGTCGATGCCCAGCACGAGCGTGTTCGACCGGCAGGACGCCGCGTACAAGCAGCAGGTGCTGCCCGCCAACCTGCCGCGCATCGCGGTGGAGGCCGGCGTCACCGATTACTGGTGGAAGTACGGCTGCTCGGCCGTGGTCGGCATCGACACTTTCGGCGAGAGCGCGCCGGCGGCGGCGCTCTTCAAGCATTTCGGTTTCACTGCCGAGAACGTCGCGGACACGGTCCGCGCGGTGCTCGCAAAATAGGGTTCACATCGTCCAGGAGATCCGCATGACCATCCGCGTAGGCATCAACGGCTTCGGCCGCATCGGCCGCAACGTGCTTCGTTCCGCCGTCCAGAACTTCCCCGACGTCGAGATCGTCGGCATCAACGACCTGCTGGAGCCGGACTACCTGGCGTACATGCTGCAGTACGACTCGGTGCATGGCCGCTTCAAGGGCGAGATCGCGGTGGAGGGCAACACGCTCATCATCAACGGCAAGAAGATCCGCCTGACGGCCGAGAAGGACCCCGCCGCGCTGAAGTGGGGCGATGTGGGTGCCGACGTGGTGATCGAGTCCACGGGCCTCTTCCTCACCAAGGAAGCCGGCCAGAAGCACCTCGACGCGGGCGCGAAGAAGGTCATCCTGTCGGCGCCGTCGAAGGACGACACGCCGATGTTCGTGTTCGGCGTGAACAGCAGCAAGTACGACGGCCAGAAGATCATCTCCAACGCGTCGTGCACGACCAACTGCCTCGCGCCGCTGGCGAAGGTGGTCAACGACAAGTGGGGCATCAAGCGGGGCCTGATGACCACCGTGCACGCCGCCACGGCGACGCAGAAGACGGTGGACGGCCCGTCCAACAAGGACTGGCGCGGCGGCCGCGGCATCCTCGAGAACATCATCCCGTCGTCCACCGGCGCGGCCAAGGCCGTGGGCGTGGTGATCCCCGAGCTGAACAAGAAGCTCACGGGCATGTCGTTCCGCGTGCCGACGTCCGACGTGTCGGTGGTGGACCTGACGGTCGAGCTGGACAAGCCGGCGCAGTACGCCGAGATCTGCGCGGAGATGAAGGCGCAGAGCCAGGGTGCGCTCAAGGGCATCCTCGGCTACACGGAAGACAAGGTGGTCGCGACCGATTTCGTCGGCGATGCGCGCACGTCGATCTTCGACGCCGATGCCGGCATCCAGCTGGACCCGACCTTCGTCAAGCTCGTCAGCTGGTACGACAACGAGTGGGGCTACTCGAACAAGTGCCTGGAGATGGCACGCGTGGTCAGCAAGTAAGCGCAAAAAAAAGCGCCGTCAGGCGCTTTTTTTTACCAGTTCAAACGCTTAGCGTTTGAAAGAACCTCATCGAGGACCGAGTCCAGCCCTCGATCGGAGCTACGCTCCCGCTTTTCTCGTATGCCTTTGACCGGAAGCTGAAAGACCCTGCCGGCCTGCAGCAGGTCACGCTCCGAGTTCGCCTCCGATGAGGCAGCGTCGAAATTTAAAGGCAGCTGAGGGGGAGGGGCTGGAGGACGTCGCGGCATGGATGCTCCTTCCAGTTAGCCATGGCTCATTCTGAGTTCGTAGCGATTATCTGTCAATTCGCGGCCGGTCTGAGCCGCTCAATCTCTTCATTCAGATGCTCGACCGCTTTTGTTTCGAAGTCTTGGTAGTTGTCGAGATACTCGGGCAAGACTTTGTCTGCCTCCATGGGCCGGATGGGGATGTACTTTCCATCGGAGTCCTTGCGCGACGCTGCTCGAAAGACGCTATGGAACTGACGCGGAGCTACGCCTTCGTAGTGCAGGAACTCGACGCGGCTAGGTTCGCCCTCCTTGGTCTCTTCGACTTCAAACGCTATGGCATCCTTGTGCAGGTCCTTGGCGAGGCTCTTTTCGTATGGCTCGATATAGAAGACTTTCATGATTCCCGCAGCCACAATGTGTCGCGCGCAGTTGTGACACGGATAAGTTGTCGTGTACAAGGTTGCGCCGTGCAGACCAGCACCGCCTAAGCGAGCGAGCGATACGATCGCATCCATCTCGGCATGCACGGATCGCGAGAACTCTATGAGGTCCTTCAATCGAGTGTTGTCATAGATCCTCGTGAGGAGTTCGGCGCGGTCGTCTTGTGGTAAGGACCACGTTCCTTTGCCAGCCTTCTCAAGGGCCTTATCGACCAACTCACCAATTTCGGTTTGCAGCTTTCGCTTGTAAAGGTCGTTGAAGCACTGCTGACCATCCATGTGAACGCATCGCTTGTCGTGACCCTTGAACGAAGCCGAATAGAGCCCTCCGGTTGCCTTAGGTACGTCGTTGCATCCCGTCGCCAATACTTCCCCGGTAGCTGACGAGATGCTCGCACCGACTTGACGCGAAAGGCACGCAGACCGGAGGCTCGCTGCATAAGCTGCATACATGCCGTGCTCGGCATCTGTCGGTGTCGTGCTCTTGTCGCCGTGGACCAAGTCCAAGAAACGATTAAGTTTCAACCGCTTTTCATCAACGGTCGTCGCATCGTTCCGAATGAAGTAGTCGGCCAGATGCAGCGTCTTATCGAGTTGTTGCCCGCCGTCCCCGGCTTCCAGTCGGTCGATGTCGATCAACCGCTGGGTTTCGTCGGACCTGACTTGCTCCGTCTCCAGTTGATCCTTCCTGTGATCGTTGATCCTTGTGACACCCAGCAGGTAAAAAAGATTCCGATAGATAGCCCGCAGAAGGCGAACTTCTTCGGGGCGCTTTACTTGGTCAATGAGGTATGCGATTCGACCAGGTACGAGAGGGGAATTCGGGGCTGGGATTGCTTGCCCGGTCTGGGAGCTCTGACGTTGACGTCTCCGGCGATCTACGGCAATTTCTTGTGCTGCATATTCCGCCAGAATTGCCGGGTTCTTTGATTTCCTACGAAGCTCTTTGCCTGCTTCTTGCAGCCGTCGATATCGAACGAATCTTCGCGAAGCATCTGCGTCGCCCCACTCACTCACGAGCTTGTTCGCCAACGAGTCTTCCAGGAATTTGCTCAACTTGATGTGAACGACGTCCGTATACCCTCGCTCACGAAGGCGATCTCGAAGACCGTCTACTATGGTTCCGATCCCGCAACCCATTGGGCCCGCCAAACCGATGATCAGTTCACCTGATTGACGACTGTCGAACTTTTCGAGCAGGGCATCGTTGCTCTTCTTGCTCGACGAACCACCCGGTACTGCGTGCAATACTGCGGACATATCGCTCCTCCTCTGATCTTTTTAAGCTTATCGGAAAGGTCGCCCGAATCCAATCCGGTGGCTTACTGTCCCTACTGTCACTACTCTAACCCGCCGTCCTCCCCTTTCTCTCTCGTCATAAAAGTACGCTTCGTATAAAAGCCCTCCTCATACTCTGGGCGACGGCTCACACGAGCTTCTCACTTCGAGCGCTGCGCCGCCGCCTTCGCCCGCACCGTGTAGTGCTGGTACGCCGGAATCGCGATCGCGGCCAGCATGCCGATGAGGAAGATCGCCGGGAAGCACCACGCGAGGATCTTCACGCCCAGCGTGTTCGGCGGCGGCGGCGCGCCGAAGCGGTTGCTGCCTTCGGTGCCGGCCTTGACGAGCCAGATCAGCCCCACGAACGGGATGAGCGCCAGCAGCGCGGACCAGCCCGACCAATCCATGTCGTGGCTGCGCTGGATCGTCTTGAGGACGGTGAAGACGCCATAGACGAGCAGCACGACCACCGGTGCGAGCCCGGCCGCCGTCTGCAACCTGGCCGTCGTCGCGACGAACGCGAGGACGAAGGCGCCGATGGTCACCAGGAAGTACGCGGCGGTGAGGTACGCGAGGTACCGCACGCGCCCGATGCGGCCCTTCGAGGAAAACACGCGCACGGGCTGCACCTCGTGCTGCACGGCGGCCACGTCCTCGACTTTCGCGCCGGGCGGCGCATAGGGGTTCAGCGTTTCCATCGTCTCTCCTCCATGAAGAACATGCGGTTCACAGCAGCCCGGCCCGCTTGACCGCGTGGTAGCGGTTCACCAGCGCAGCGGGCAATTGGGCCGGCTCGACGTCGATCGACAGCGCGTCGTTGCCGGCGACGCGAGCGAACGCATCGCGCCGGTTCTGCTCGAAGAGGTGCGCGCCCGCGGCCTCCACCGCGTCGCGCGGCTGGGCGAGCGGCTGCGACGCGATCTCGCGCAGCACGCGCTCGCGCAGGCTGGCCACCAGCACGAGGTGGCGTTTGCGCAGCAGTTCGAGCGCGGGCTTGAGCTCGCCCACGTCCTCGTCGCGGAAATTCGTGAGCACGATCACGAGCGCGCGGCGCGGGAACCAGTGCAGCAACTGCTGCGCGGCCTGCAGGTAGTCCGAATGCACCGCCTCGGGCTCGAGGTCGTAGAGCCGGTTCATCAGCGCATTGAGCGTGGCCACGCCCTTGCGCGGCGCGAAGTCCCGCTGGCGGCCCGGCGCATTGCCGAACGTGAGCGCCCCCACCTCGTCGCCTTCCTTCAGCGCGACGTAGCCGAGCAGCATCAACGCGTTCAGGGCCTGGTCGAAGTGGCTGCCGCCGGGCACGCCCTCTTCATCCGCACGCATGCGGCGGCCGCAGTCGAGCAGGAAGAACACGCGCTGGTCGCGCTCGTCCTGGTAGCGGCGCACGATGGGCTTGCCCTGGCGCAGCGTTGCCTTCCAGTCGATATGGCGCAGCGGGTCGCCGCGCGTGTATTCGGCGAGCTGGCGGAAGTCGGTGCCCAGCCCGCGCTGCGCATACGTCTTGATGCCGATCTGCTGCAGCCGCCGGTCGCCGGCCAGCCACGCGTAGCGGCCCACCGCGGCGAAGTTGGGGTACACGCGCAGCTCCTCCGGCTCGCCTGCGCCAGCCACGAATTCCAGAGCGCCGAAGACGCCGCGCCAGCGCAGTTGCACGGCGCCGAAGCGCAGGCCACCGCGCCGCAGCGGCGTGACGCGGTAGCGCAGGGTCGCGCGCGAACCCGGCGCGACGCGAGCCTCTTGCGGCAGGCCTTCGAACACGAAACGCGCGTCGGGCTCGTCGAACACGCCCAGCGTCCATGTGCGCGTGCCGCGGTTGTCGACTTGAATCACGACGTCGTGCGGCACGCCGAGTGCGAGTGCGCCCGGGAGACGTCGCGAGACCTGCAGTGCGGATGTACGCCACGCGCGCACGCTCGCCGCCGCATCGGCCAGCGCCCAGGCAACGAGCGCGGCCAAGGCGATGCCGGTGGCCCATGCGACGGCCTGCAACGCAGCACCCCCGAGCAACGCCGCCACACCGCACAACGCCAGTGCGGTGAGCGCGAACGCAAGCATTCGCGTCGGCATCACTGAGCGCAATCGGGCGCCGTTCACGCCCGCGGCGCCTCCACGCTTTCCGCAGCGGCCAGCAGCAGCTTGTCGACCGTGCGGCCTTCGAGCTGCGCATCCGGCGACAGCATCACGCGATGCCGCAGGGCGGGCAGCAGGTGCTGCTTGATGTCGTCCGGCGTGATGAAGTCGCGCGCCTGCAGCAGCGCGCCCGCACGTGCCGCGCGCACGAGCGCGATCGCGCCACGTGGCCCCGCGCCCGCCGAGAGGCCGGGCCACTCGCGGGTGGCGCGCACGATGCGAACGGCGTAGTCCACCACCAGCACGTCCGCGCGCACGAGCGCGGCCATGCGCTGCAGGTCCTGCACTTCGCCGGCCTGCAGGCGCGGCTGCAACGCATCGAGCGGCAGCAAATGGCCCATCTGGCCTTCGGTGCTGCCGCGCACGATCGCGGCCTCTTCCGCGGCGCCTGGATAGCCGATGCTGATCTTGAAGAGGAATCGGTCCAGCTGCGCTTCCGGAAGCGGGTACGTGCCTTCCGTGTCGATCGGGTTCTGCGTCGCCAGCACCATGAACGGCGCCGGCATCGGCAGCGCACGGCCTTCCAGCGTCACCTGGTACTCCTGCATCACTTCGAGCAGCGCGCTCTGCGTCTTGGCCGGCGCGCGGTTGATCTCGTCGGCCAGCAGCAGGTTGGTGAACACGGGCCCTTCCAGCACGCGCAGCCGACCGAGCCCCGCTTCACCGGGCGCGGCGGGGTCCAGCACCGCGTGGCCCGTGACGTCGGACGGCATCAGATCCGGCGTGAACTGGATCCGGGCGTAGGCGAGCTGCATCGCGCGCGCGAGGGCGCGGGCCAGCAGCGTCTTGCCGAGGCCGGGCACGCCTTCGATCAGTACGTGGCCGTTGGCCAGCAGCGCGACGAGCGTCTGCTCCAGCACTTCGTCCTGGCCGATCACGGCCTTGCGCAGCTCGTCGCGCAGGCCCTGCACCAGGGCGGCGGCGCGGGCGAGGTCTTCGGGGTTCAGGGTTGCAGTCATCGTTGTCGTTTCAGGCATCGGTGTTCCTGGGTTGGAGGCGGCGGCGCGCATGCTCCACCACTTCGAGCCGCGCCGGCAAAGTCTTGGGTGTGGGTGCGCCGCCGCGCAGCGCATCGGCAAGCGGCCCCGCCGGCACGTGCGCTGCTTTCGCGACGCGCGCGAGGCTCGCGGGATCGCCCAGGCTCGTGAAGCCCGCGACGCGTGTGCGTGCAAGCTCGGCAAGCGCCCGCACCTGCGCGTCCTGCAAAGCGCCGGGCGCGTGGCGGCGCAGGAAGGCAGCCGTGCCGGCGACCTGCTCGCGCATAGAACGGCGCTGGGTGGCGGGTGCCGCGCCGACAGGCCCGAAGCGCACCGCGCTGCGCCACACCCACGCGGCCAGTGCCAGCAGGCCCATCAGCAGCGCCGGCCACGCGCGGTTCCACAGCCAAGGCAGCAGCGGCTCGCGCGATTCCTCGCCGACGAACCACACGACGCTGCCGCGGCGCAGCTGCAAAGTGTCGGCAACGACAAGGGCGTGGTCGTGCCGCACCGCGTCGCGGTTGTGCAGCAGTCCCCAGGGGCCGTGCACGGTGACGGTGCCGCGGCCCACCGCGACCCGCAGCACTTCGATGCCGCGCGGCCCCTCCAGCGCCCACAGCGGGGCGGTGCCCTCGCGCGCACTGAGGATCTGCCAGTACGGGTACGCGCACACCTTCAGCGGTTCCGTGGCGGCAGCTGCGGGTGGCGCACGTTCACGCAAGGTGCGGCAGCCCTGCTCTTCGGCGGGCACGCGGCTGCGGGTGCGCGGCGCGTTCTCGGTCTCCTTGGGCGGGTTGCTGAACGCCACCGGGATCCACCGCAGCGCCTGGTCGCTCGCCACCGTCGCGGGCAGCACGAGGTTGCCGCCGCTTTCCACCCACTGCTGCAACTGCTGCGCGCGCTCGGGAAAGAGGTGCCAGGGCCGGGCATCCAGCACCAGGCGTATGTCACGCGGCGGCATGGCTTCGAGGTTGAGCTGGCGCTCGGCTCGCCCGCCGAGGCTGCGCACCAGCAGGCTCGCCGCGAACCACGGGTTGCGCGCTGCCTCGCCGCGCGGCGGGCGCGGCACTTCCACCTCCGCCCATTCGGTGGCGTTGACCAGCCACACGGCGACGGCGATGGCGAGCGCCGCGAACACCCAGCGCGTGATCGCTTCGCGGCTCATCGCCGGCCCTCCGCGACGCAAGCGTGCCGCCGGTTCATCCCGCGGCCCCCTTCGCCAGCAGCACGTCGAACTCGCTGCACAACGCCAGCGCCTCCTCCGCGCCGACCAGCCGCCCGCCGTACACCGACTGCTGCCACGCCAGCACGAGCCGCGTGAAGAACATGACCTTCGGCGCGTCGAGCCGCGAGCGCACGAGCGCGAGGCATTCGCCTTCGGTGCTCGCCGCGCGGATGGGCACCGCGTGACCATGCACGAGCCGCGACAGCGCGCCCCGGTACAGCAGCGACAGCGCCGTGCGCGACTCGCCCGCCTGCCACAGGCGCGCCGCGTGCGCGCCGATGTCGGCGGGCAGGCTCTCGGGCCGGATGTCGAGGTTCTGCACGTGGCTGGGCAGCGCCTCGCCGGTGCGGCCCGCCCAGTCGGCGTGCTCGCGCCGCCAGCGCCACAGGCCCACGAGCACCAGCGCCACCAGCACCGCGCCGCCCACCCACACGAGCAGGCGGCTCGTCTCCGAAATCCAGCGCAGCAGCTCCGCCAGCCAGCGCAGCCCGCTCGTGTCGCCGCTTTGGCGCGGCTTGTCGCTGGACTTGAAGCGCAGCGTGCGCTCCTTCTGCGGCCCGCCCAGGTCCGGATGCGAGCGCACCTCCTGCGCCGCGCGGCGCACCTCTTCGCGCGCGGGCGGGTCCGTGGCCACGGCCTGCGCGGCCGCCAAGGCGATGGCGAGTGCCAGCAGCACGCTACGCAAACGCACGGCGGAACTCCTGTTCGATGTCCCACGCCTCCAGCTCGACGCGCCGGTTCAGGTACATCGCGAAGCCGGCGGCGACGTGGAAGGGTTCGACGATGCCGACCGCCACCGCGTAGATGATGGAGAGCACCGAGCGGCTCGCCAGCGAGTCCGACTGCCACAGCCACGCGAACACGTGCCGGTGCGTGCCTTCGGGCGCGAACCACAGCAGCAGCGCGCCGAGCCCCAGCGCCAGCGCGAGCTCCACGTGCGCGAACACGGCCTGCAGCCCGAACGCCGCACCCCGCTTGCCGCGCAGCAGCTGGTTGCGGCGCCGCCAGCGGGCGCGCCCGCGCTGGCCTTCGAGCTGGTCCACCGCCTGCGTGAACGCGCGCCACGGCGACAGCCTGCGCAGCGTGAGCGAGTTCAGCAGCCCGTGCCACCACACAGTGCGGGCATCGCGCAGCAGGCCACGCAGCGTCGTGGGCTCGTTGAACACCGCACGCGCCATCACATATAGCAACGTGCGATCGAGCCACGGCTTGGCGCAGAAGATCAGCAGCCCCGGCAACCACGGGCGCCACTCCACCGTCGCCAGCGCGAGCAGCGCGAAGACGCCGTACACCGGCAGCCACACGCGCCACACGCTGGCCGCATGGCGATGCACCAGCAGCACGCCGAGGTCGGCGGCTTCCGCCATGGGCCGCGGGCGCAGGTGCAGCGCGAGCGCGTCAACGCGCATCCCAGCCTCCTTGCAAGGGTCGGCCTTGCCGCGCGAGGTACAGCAGCACCAGCGCCCAGCAGGCGGCGCCGACGCCGTACTTCACTTCCGGCTCGACCCAGCGCGCGGAGGACCAGAACGCCTCGATCGCGGCCGCCACGAGCAGCATCCAGACCACACCGTAGATCACCACCACCGCCTCGCGGCTGTGCGCCTTGAGCGCGTCCAGGCGCGTGCGCTGCCCGGGTGCGACCCACGCATGGCCGATGCGCAACCCCGCGGCGCCCGCGAGCACGATTGCGGTGATCTCGAACGCCGAGTGCGTGACGACGAAGGAGAAGAAGTTGGTCCCGTGCCCGCGCCCCACCACCCAGCCGCCGAGCGCACCCGCGAACAACCCGTTGAACAGCAGGTAGAACGCGCTGCCCACACCCGCGAACAGGCCGGCCGCGAAGCACTGGAAGCCCACGCCGATGTTGTTGAGGATGTAGAAGCCGAACATCGCCCAGTCGGTGTCGGCGTCGCGCCGGTGCCCGATGCCGTGCTCGCCCGGGCCGTACATGGCGTCGAACTCCTGCAGGCGCGCAGCCTCGAGCAGGTGCAGCACGAAGCCCGGGTCGCGCCAGCTCGCCCACGCGGCCAGCACGAGCGGCACGGCGAAGAGCGCCGTTGCCATCGCCACGTAGCGCGCGTGGGCGCGCACCGCTTGCGGGAACTCGATGAGCGCGAGCCGGCGCAGCTGCGCGAATTCCACGCCCTGCCGCCGGTACACGAGCCGGTGCGCGCGCTGCGTGAGCGACTCCAGCTGCTGCACCATCTGCACCGGGTAGGCGCGGGCCTGCGCGAGCGCGAGGTCTTCGCAGCAGCGCCGGTACAGCGACGCGAGGCGCGCGCCGTCGTACGGCACCTTCTCGTCGCCCCCGCCTTCGCCGCGCGCGACGAGCTGTTCCAGCTCCGCCCAGCCGGGCGCGCGTGCGGCGGCGAACTGCTTGGGCGTCACCGCGCGGGCTCCCGCTCGCCCAGCAGCCAGTGCGCCACGCCGAGGAGCCGCTGCGACGCGGGGTTGTTCGCCCCTTGGCCATGCGCAGCGCCGGCCGCGGGCGCCGCCAGCCGCGCGAGTTCCTCCAGCCGCTCCGGCGTCAGGCGCTGCGCGCGCCCGGCCCACGCGACGATCGCGGCCTGCTCGTCCTGCGTCAGCGTGCGCGCGGGGCGCAGCGGCGCGGCCGGAGGCAGTTCGCCATGCAGCTTCACCGTGGCGCTGTAGACCACGAGCGTGCCGGCGGCCACGTCGCCCAGGCGCTTGAAGTCGCGCCGCAGCAGCAGCGACACTGCCGCGGCCGCATAGCCGAACGGCAGGAAGTCCGCGGCGCGCAGCAGGTTGCGCACCACGCAGGCCGCGGGCGTGACCGGCAGGCCGTTGTCCATCACCACCTGCAGCCCCATCGCGCGCTTGCCCGGCGTGCCGCCGGCCGGCAGCAGCTCGAACACCATCGGGTAGAGCCACTCCAGCGCGAACAGCGAGATCAGCAGGAACGCGTTGCCCATGCCGCCCATCGACGCGGCGACCATGGCCAGCACGAAGAAGAGGCCCACGCGGATGCCGAAGTCGATCAGCCACGCCTGGCCGCGCGCGACGATGCCGGCGGGCCGCAGCGACAGCGCGATGCCCTCTGGCGTCTCGCAGCGGTGCAGCGTGTCCAGCCGCTGCGGGGCGCCCGGCGCGCTCACGCCTTCAGCACCACCGTGTCGGCAATGACGTCATGCAGGCAGCGGCGCGACTTGCGGAAGATGAGGAGCGCATCGACCAGCGCATACGGCTGGCCGATGGCGGGGATGACGGTGGCCAGCGTGCCGATGCCGTAGCGCAGCCCGAGCAGGCGGCCGAGCGACGCTCGGCTGCCGTCGATGCGCACGATGCGGATGCCCAGCACCATCTTGCCCACCGTCTGGCCCCGGCGCGCGAGAGGCACGCCGTGCACGACCGAGAAGAGCAGGAACGAGAGCCCGATGTTCAGCCACTGCGGCGTCCACCAGCCGCCCTCGGCGGACCAGGGGTTCCAGGGCGTGACGGCGGATGCGACGGCCATCAGGCCCAGCCCGATGCCCAGGTCGAGCATGGCGGCCCAGAAGCGCTGCATGCGCGTGGCCAGCCCGCCGGCTTCCTCCGGCGCGGCGATGTCGTCGACGTGCGAACGCGGAGGCGCGTAGCGCGCATCCGCCGGTGTCCCGGCCTCCCCCATGTGGAGCCCCCTTTCGTCCTTGGGGGCGATTCTAGGGGCTGCGGCCGCTACTTCAGCGAGCCGATGTACATCACGAGGGCTTTCATGTCGTCCTCGGTGAGGCTGCGGGTCTGCTTCATCATCTTCTCGTCCGAGCGCGCCGCGGAGCCTTCCTTGTAGCGCCGGATGCTCGTCATCAGGTATTCGGGCTGCTGGCCGGCGATGCGGGCGTACTTCTCGTCGCCGTAGCCGCCCGTGCCGTGGCACTTGAAGCAGTTCTTCTCGTACACCGCCTTGCCGCGCGAGGCCATGGCGGGGTCGGTGGCGGGGCGGCTCGTGACTTCCTGGTTGGTGTAGTAGATGGCCACCGCCAGTTTCTCGTCGGAGCTGAGCTTCTTCATCAGCGGCCCGCAGAACGAGTTGATGCGCTTGCCGTCGGTGAACTTCTGCAGCTGCGCGAGGGCGTAGCCGGTGTTCTGGCCCGCGAGGTTCGGCACATCGGTCTTGGTGCTCTGGCCGGACTGGCCATGGCAGTGCGAACAGAAATCCGCCACCTTGCGCCCGGTGCGGTACATCTTCTCGAAGGAACCGGCGTCCTTGCGCAGCTCCTGAAGCTTGTCCTCGGTCATCTGCGGCACGGCGCCACCGGGTGCCGCGGCCTGGGCGAGTACGGCGGGCGCGGCCGCCAACCCGAGGAGGAAGGCGAGGGCCAGCCGGGCGAAGTTGAGCTTGTCCATGAGGCGCATGATGCTCAGCGCAGGGGCAAGCCCGCTTGACGAACCTCAACTGGACGCGTCGCGGCCGCCCGACAGTATGATGGCCCGATGCCGGACGCCGAAGCCGCCGCCGAACGCCGCCGCCTCGCGCGGCTGCGGATGCTCCAGGTGCTGGACTCCGGCGCCGAGCCCGCTTTCGACGCGATCGTGCGCACGGCGGCGGCGGTCTGCGGCGTGCCGATCTCGCTGATCAGCCTCATCGACGAGGACCGCCAGTGGTTCAAGGCGAACGTCGGCCTCGAGGGTGTCGCCGAGACGCCGCGCGCGGTGGCGTTCTGCGACCACGCGATCCGCCGGCCCGACGAGACGATGCAGGTGCCGGACGCGCACCGCGACGAGCGCTTCGCCGCCAACCCGCTGGTCACCGGCGCGCCGCACATCCGCTTCTACGCCGGCGCGCCGATCGTCATGCCGGGCGGCGAGGCCATCGGCACCCTGTGCGTCATCGGCCGCCAGCCGCACGAGCTTTCCGCCGCGCAGCAGGCCGCACTGGAGGACCTGGCGCTCGTGGCCCGGCACTGCCTGCTGCTGCGCGAGCAGCTGCACGACCTCAACGTGGTGGGCGACGAGTCGCGCTTCCAGGCCGTTTCGTACGCATCGCCGCTGGGCATCTTCCAGGCCGACGAGCAGGGCATGCTGTTCCACGTGAGCGGCCGCCTCGGCGAGCTGCTCGGCATGGCCATCGCCCGCGCACAGGGCCTGGGATGGCAGGACGCGGTGGCGGCCGAGGACCGGCCGCGCGTGCGCGAGGCCTGGGCGCAGGCGATCACGTTCGCGCAGGATTTCGACGAGGAATTCGGCCTGCACCGATTCGACGGCAGCCAGATCCAGGTCCGCATGCAGGCGCGCCCCGGCCGCTGGGGCGAGCCGCCGCGCAACGGCTTCATCGGCGTGATGGAGGACGTCACGGCGCGGCACGAGGCGCTGCGCTCGCAGCAGCGCGCCATCGCGCTCGTGCAGACGGTGCTGGAGAACATCCCGTGCGGGCTGGCGGTGTTCGACGCGCAGCTGAACGTCATCGCGCACAACCGCAAGTTCCGCGAGCTGCTGGAACTTCCCGACTCGTTGTTCGCAGGGCCGGTCACGACACTGGAAGACATCGTGCGCTACAACGCGCCGCGCGGCGAGTACGCCGAGGGCACGGGCGAGGACGCGGTGCGGCTGATCGTGGACCAGGCGCGCTACATCTCCGCGCAGCGCACGGAGCGCACGCGCGCCAACGGCACCACGCTGGAGATTCGCGGCGCGCCGATGCCGGGTGGCGGCTACGTCACGACCTACGTCGACATCACCCCCGCCAAGCGATTCGAGCAGGCCCTGCGCGAGAGCGAAGAGCGGCAGGCCCGCGCGATCGACGCCTCGCGGCTGTCGCTGTGGGACCTGGACCTGGGCACGGGCCGCATGTACCTGTCCGAGCATTGGTCCGAGATGCTGGGCGGCCCGCGCGAGCCCACGGTCACCGACGTCGGCGCGCTGATCCAGCTCGTGCCCGAGGAGGAGCAGGCCTACCTCGAACAATGCCTGACCGCGGTGCTCAAGGGCGAGCGCGACCGCTACGCCGTCGAACACCGCGTGCGCCGGCCCGACGGCACGCTGCTGTGGATCCGCAGCGAGGGCCGCGTGACGCAGCGCGACGGGCACGGGCGCGCCACGCAGGTCACCGGCACCAACCAGGACATCACCGCGCGCAAGACGACCGAGGCGCAGCTGGAGCGCGCGGCCGCGATCACGCGCGCCACGCTGGAGTCCACCGCCGACGGCATCCTCGTGATGAACGACGACCGCGAGATCCTGCTGTACAACCGGCCGTTCCTGGAGATCTGGCGCATCCCGCCGGAGCTGGAGCAGGCGAACGCGGGCGAGTTGCTGCGTTTCGTGACCGACCAGATGAAGGACCCGCAGGCCTTCGTCGCGCGCGTCGACGAGCTGTTCAGCGACGCCGCTTCGCACGGCATGGACGTGCTGGAGTTCCGCGACGGCCGCACGGTGGAGCGCTACCTGCAGCCGATCGTGCTGTCCGAAGGATCGGTGGGCCGCGTGTGGACCTTCCGCGACGTGACGCTGCGGCGGGAGGCCGAGATGCAGATCGAACAAGCGCGGGAAGCGGCGGAGGCGGCCAACCGCGCGAAGAGCGACTTCCTGCACAACGTGAGCCACGAGATCCGCACGCCGCTCAACGGCGTGCTGGGCATGACACGGCTGCTGCTGGCCGAGGAGCTGCCCGATCGGCAGCGCCGCTACGTGGAGCTGGCCGATGCGAGCGCCGCGTCGCTGCTCGCGCTGATCAACGACCTGCTGGACCTGGGCAAGATCGAGTCGGGCCGGCTCGAGGTGGAGCACATTCCCTTCCCCCTCGACTCGCTGCTGGCGCAGCTCGGCGAGCTTTACGAGCTATCCGCCGCGCAGAAGGGGCTCGCCTTCAAGCTCGACGTCGCGCGCGGCGTGCCGGCGCAGGTGCGGGGCGACCCGGTGCGCGTGCGGCAGGTGTTGAACAACCTGCTGGGCAATGCGCTGAAGTTCACGTCGCAAGGGGGCTTCGGGTTGCGTGCGGCGGCGATCGAGGGTGGCGTGAAGTTCGAGGTCTACGACAGCGGCATCGGCATCGGGGCCGACGCGCAGTCGCGCCTTTTCGGCCGGTTTGCGCAAGCCGACAGTTCGACCACGCGCACGCACGGCGGCACGGGGCTCGGCCTGGCCATCGTCAAGCAGCTGTGCGAGCAGATGGGCGGCAGCGTGTCGCTGCGCAGCGAAGAGGGCAAGGGGTCCACGTTCACGGTGGAGCTTCCGCTGCCGGGCGTCGAACGCGTGTCGGCCGTCGGCAAGCGCACGGCGCGGGCAGCGCCGGCCGAGCGCCACACACAACGCCTCCTCGTGGCCGAGGACAACGCAACCAACCAGGTGGTGGTGCAAGGGCTGTTGTCGCTCGTCGGCTACGACGACGTCACGCTCGTGGCCGACGGTGCGCAGGCCGTGGCCGCGCTCGACGCCGGCCGCTTCGACCTCGTGCTGATGGATTGCCGCATGCCCGGCATGGACGGCTACGAAGCGACGAAGGCGCTGCGCGAGCGCGGGCACAAGCTGCCGGTGATCGCGCTCACGGCGAATGCGTCGCAGGCGGAGCGCGACCGCTGCCTCGCGTGCGGCATGGACGACTTCCTGTCGAAGCCGGTCGATGCGCAGCAACTGGCAACGGCGCTCGCACGCTGGACGGGTGCGAGCGTGCCGGCTGCGGCCGTTCCGGCACCCGCTGCCGCCCCGCCCGCCGCCGCGCCGGGCTACGACCGCGCGCGCACGCTCGCGCAACTCGGGGGCGACACGGCACTCATGCGCATGGCGCTCGACTCGTTCCGCGAACAGGGGCCCGGCTACATGCGCCGCATCCGCGAAGCGCTGGCGCAGATGGATGGCGGCGAACTGCACCGCGGGCTGCATTCGCTGGCGGGCTCGGCGGGCATGATGGCGGCGACGCCGCTGCAGCTGCTCGCCCGCTCGCTGGAAGACCGCGTGGGCAATGGCGAGCTCGACGGCATCGAGTCCAGCCTCGACCAGCTCGAAACGCTCGTGGAGCGGTTCGTCTCCGAGAGCGAGGGCTGGTAGTCAGGCCTCTTGAGGTTCCTCGACGCGCCCGTCGGGGTACTTCGCGAAGCGCTTCGGCTCGTGCCCATGCACCGGGTCCGCCGCCCCGAACGGCCAGCCGCCGAACTGCGTGCGGCGATAGTCCGTCATCGCCTGCATGATCTCGGCCTGCGTGTTCATCACGAAGGGGCCGTACTGCGCCACCGGCTCCGCGATCGGCCGGCCTTGCAGCAGCAGGAACTCGCTCTCGCTGCCCCCCGCGACGATGGGCACTTCCAGGTCGGCGCGCAGCTCGATCGCGCAGGGTGCCTTCACGGCCTGCCCGCCGACCACCGCGTCCGCGCCCTTGAAGAAGTAGAGCGTGCGCCGCGTGCCTTCGCCGCGTGCGGGCGGCAGCGACCACTGCGCACCCGGCTCCATCCGCAGCGTCCAGATCGCGACATCGGCCTCGGGTTGCGCAGCCCAGGATTCGGGCGGCGGCGCCGGCGGCTGGATGTCACCGAGAGCGCCGGCAACAACGGCGATCTCGGTCGCACGCCCCGCCGCATCGCGCACCACCTGGCGCGGGATGTCGCCGTTCCACAGCATCGTGAAGTGCGGCTCGGCCATCTTGTTCTTCGCGGGCAGGTTCAGCCAGATCTGGAACAGCTCCAGCGGGTTGTCCTCGTCTTCGCTCAGGAGCGGGAACATCTCCGAGTGCACGATGCCCTTGCCCGCCGTGACCCACTGCACGTCGCCGCGCCCGAAGCGCGCGCTCGCACCGAGCGAGTCCGAATGGTCGATGAGGCCGCGGCGCACGATGGTCACCGTCTCGAAGCCCCGGTGCGGGTGCGCGGGAAAGCCCGGCACCGTGTCGCCGTGGTACATCGAGAAGCCGTCCTTGCGGCTGAAGTCGCTGCCGATCTCGCGGCCGGCCAGCGACACGGCCGGCGCCAGCTGGCCGTTGCCACGCGGGTAGTGGTCGTCGTGGTAGGCGCAGAAGAGGAACGGGTCGACGGTCGCCCATGGGAAACCGAGCGGCTCTACGCGAAGGATGGGATTGGTCATCGCAGGTAGGTGAGGTTGGTGCCGCGTTTCAACAGGCGTGCGCGGCGCAACGCAGCGTTCCAGCGCCGCAACGATCGTCTCAGTGGTGGTGGCCGCCTTCGCCGTGCACGTGGCGGTGGGCGATCTCCTCGGCCGAGGCGGCGCGCACGCCCACGACCTTGATCGTGAACTTGAGCGTGCGGCCCGCGAGCGGGTGGTTGCCGTCCAGGTGGACCTCCTGGCCCTTGATCTTCATGACGTGGAAGATGTGCGGCTCGCCGGCATCGGTGCGGCCTTCGAGCTGGCCGCCCACTTTCACGCCGGGCGGGAACTCGCTTTTCGGAATGGTGCGCACGAGCGCTTCGTCGCGCACGCCGAACGCGTCCTGCGGCTCCAACGTGAGCGTGACGGAATACCCTTTTTCCTGGCCGTCCAGCGCTTCCTCGATCCTGGGCAGCGTGTTGTCGTAGCCGCCGTGCAGGTAGACAGCGGGCTCCTTCGTCTGCTCGATGACCTTGCCGTTGGGCTCCGCCACCGTGTAGTGCAGGGTGACGACGGTGTCCTTTGCGATTTTCATGCGCCGATTGTGAACGCAAGCTGAATCGCCCGCGGCCCGGCGGGTAAAGGCGCGCGGCATTTCTTTACTCGCGCTTCACGCCACAAAATGGGACTCGGCCGTTCTAATCCGTCATGAGCAGTACCCTTTCCACCCGTCCCGTGGCGCCCGGCTGGCGGCGCTGGTTGCCGATGCTTGCGTTGGCGTTCTCGGCCTTCGGCGTCTCGGCCCAGGGCGGGGCGGAAGACCCGCCCGGCCGCGTGGCTGCGGTGACGGCCCGGCAAGGCTCGGTGGTGTACGCACCGGCAGGCGACGAGGAGTGGACGGCACTGCCGCAGAACCGCCCTCTCACCCAGGCCGACCGTCTGTGGACCGACCAGGGCGCGCGTGTCGAGCTGAACCTTGGCACGGAAACGGTCCACGTGCGCGACCTCACCAACCTCGGTGTCGTCGAGCTGGACGACCGCTCCACCCACCTCACCATCACGCAGGGCAGCATCAACGCCCGCGTGCGCGAGCTGCAGCAGGGCGAGCGCTTCATCGTCGGCACGCCCAACCTGTCGGCGCGCGCTTCGCAGGCCGGCGACTTCCGCATCGACGTCGATCCCGATACCGCGTCGACGCGCGTTGCGGTGCGCAGCGGCACGGTCACCGTGTACGGCGAAGACGGCAGGGGCCGCATCGTCGGCCCCGGCGAAGACGTGATGTTCGTCGCGCGCGACCTCGAGCAGGTCGAGCCCAACCGGCGCAACCCGGATTCGTTCGACCAGTGGGTCACGGCGCGCAACCAGCAGGAGGACCGTTCGCCGACGGCGCAGGTTCTTTCGCGAGACGTCGTCGGCTACACCCAGATGGACAACCACGGCGTGTGGCAGCAGGACACCACGTACGGGCAGGTCTGGTACCCCAACGTCACCACGGTCGACTGGGCGCCGTATCGCCAGGGCCATTGGGAATGGATCCGGCCCTGGGGCTGGACGTGGATCGACGATGCGCCGTGGGGCTTCGCGCCCTTCCACTATGGCCGCTGGGCGATGATCGGCTCGCGCTGGGCGTGGGTGCCCGGCCGCCTGGGACCGCGCCCCGTCTATGCGCCGGCGCTCGTCACCTTCGTCGGCGGCAGCGGCAACGTGAGCTTCACGGTCGGCAACAGCCCCGGCATCGCGTGGTACCCGCTCGGGCCCGGCGAAGTGTGGCAGCCCAGCTACCGTGCCAGCACGGTCTACGTCAGCAACGTCAACCGCTACGTCTACGCGTCGCCTCGTTATTCGACGGCGGGTATGTACATGCACAGCCGCTACCCCGGCGCGATCACGTCGGTGCGCCTCGACGACTTCACCCGGGGTCGCCCGGTGTGGGGCAACTGGCATCGCGTCGACGCGTCGCGCGTTGCCGCTGCCGCCGTCATCACCGCGCCGTCGCGTCCGGCATGGACGCGCACCGACCGCCGCGACTTCACGCACACGCCGCGCCTCGTGCAGACGCCCCCGGCCGCGACCACCGTGACGGCCAACCCGCGTTGGACGCGCGATTGGCACACTGGCGCCGGTACGCGCACGCCCGTGGCGCCGGCAACCGCGACGCCGCCCGGGACGAACGTGACGCAGCCGAACTGGACGCGCGACGGCCGCGGACATTGGGGCACGCGCACGACCACGAACACGGGTACTGGCACGGGTACGGGTACGGGTACGGGCACGGGCACGGGCACGGGCACGGGCACGCGGACGACCACAACCACCGGCCCGGCCCCGGCCGCACCTGCAGCGCCGACGGCGGTTGCGCCCGCCCAGCCCGCTGCACCGGTCCCGCCGGTGGGGCCCGCGCGCCCGAACTGGGAGCGTGACCAGGCGCGTGCCATCGCGGGTTCCACGGCGCAGGGGCGTGTGGAGCTGGATGCGCAAGACCGCTTCTATCGCGAGCAGCGCGAGGCGGCCCGCCAGCAGAAGCAGCAGGTGCAGCAACAGCAGCTGCAGCAACAACAACAGCAGCAACAGCAATGGCGCCAGCAACAGCAGCTGCGGATGCAGCAGCAAGTGCAGCAGCAGCAAATGCAGCAAGCCGTCCAGCAGCAGCAATTGCAACAGCAACAGGCGCGCCAGCAGCAGATCCAGCAACAGCAGCAGCTGCGTGACCAGCAGCGCCAAACCCGCCAGGCCGAGCAGTGGCAGCATCGCCAGCAACAGGTGCAACCCGTGGCGGCCCCGCAGCGCCAGGTGGTGCCGCAGCCGCAAGCCGCGCCTGCCGCGCAGGAGAACCCGCGCGGCCAGCATCGCGGCTGGCGTGATCAGCAAGGCGGCGAGAACGAAGGCCGCGGCGGCCCCCGCGGCTGGCAGCGCTGAGCAAGCGAGGCGTCACCCCGGGCTTGGCCCGGGGTCCATGCGGGCGTGGCGCCGCGTCACCATGGATGCCGGGTCGAGCCCGGCATGACAACTTCTACTCTTCCTTCACCTTGTGCTGCGACATCAGCTGCTGCTGCACGTTCGGCGGCACGGCCTCGTAGTGGCTGAAGGCGATGGTGTAGCGCCCCTGGCCGCCGGTGAGCGAATTCAACCGCGACTGGTAGCTGGCCAGCTCCGACAACGGCGCCTGCGCCAGCACGGTGAGTGAACCCGCAGACGCGGCCTGCGTGCCGCTCACCTGCCCGCGCCGCGTCGAAAGGTCACCGGTGATGTCGCCCATGTTCTGCTCGGGCGCGGTGATCTCCACATTGACGATCGGCTCCAGGATGCACGGCCGCGCCGACTGCACGGCCGCCTGGATGGCCTTCTTCGCCGCCGTGACAAATGCGATTTCCTTGCTGTCCACCGAGTGGTACTTGCCGTCGTACACGACGACCTTCATGTCGACCACCGGGTAGCCCGCGATCACGCCCTCCTGCATCGCCAGCTGCACGCCCTTCTCGACGGCCGGCATCAGGTTGTGCGGAATGGCGCCGCCCTTCACCTCGTCCACGAACTGGAAGCCCGCGCCATGCGGCAAGGGCTCGATGCGCAGGAACACCTCGCCGAACTGGCCGGCGCCACCGGTCTGCTTCTTGTGGCGGTGGTGGCCTTCGGCGGGCGCGGTGATCGTCTCGCGGTACGCGATGCGCGGCGGCCGCGTGTTCACCTCGCACTTGTGGATCTCCTGCAGCCGGTCCAGCAGCGCGCGCAGGTGCAGCTCGCCGAGGCCATAGACCACGCTTTCGTTCGTGCTGGCCACGTGCTCGACCTTCAGGCACGGGTCCTCGCTCACGAGTTTCGCCAGGATGTCGTGCAGCCGCTGCTCGTCGCCGCGGCGCTTGGGCTCGATCGCCAGGCCGTGCACGGGCACGGGGAACTGCATCGGCTTGAGATGCATGTTCGCGTCCTCGGCGGCGTCGTGCAGCACGGCGTCGAAGTGCAGTTCCTCCACCTTCGCGATCGCGCACAGGTCGCCCGGCACGGCCTTCGACACTTCCTTCAGGTCCTTGCCCTGCAGCATGAAGAGGTGGCCCACCTTGAACGGCCGGCGCCCGTCGCCGACGAAGAGCTGGCTGTCCTTGGTGATCGTGCCCTGGTGCACGCGGATCACGCCCATCTTGCCCACGTAGGGGTCCTGCGTGATCTTGAACACGTGCGCGATCACGTGCTTGTCCGGGTTGCCGGAGTCCACCGTGGTCGGCTTCGCATCGGGGCCTTCGCCTTCGAGGAAGGCGGGCGGGTTGCTCTCGGTCGGGTCCGGCAGCAGCTTCTCGATCACCTGCAGCAACTCGGCGACGCCCGCGCCGGTGCGCGCGGACACGAAGCAGATCGGCACGAGGTGGCCCTCGCGCATCGCCTGCTCCAGCGGTGCGTGCAATTCCTTCGGGTCCACATCGCCCTCGTTGAGGTAGCGCTCGGTGAATTCGGCATCCACCTCCACGACCTGCTCGACGAGTGCGCGGTGCGCGGCTTCGACGGAGGAGAAGTCCGGAGGCGGCCCGTCATCCGTGAGGTGGTAGAAGCAGTCGATGACGCGCTCGCCCTTCTGCGAGGGCAGGTTCACCGGCAGGCATTCCTTGCCGAACGCGGACTGGATGTCCTGCACCAGCTTCTCGAGGTTGACGCCCTGCGCGTCGATCTTGTTGACGACGATGACGCGGTCGCGCTCGCGCTGCTGCGCCCATTCCATCATGCGCACCGCCATCGGCTCGATGCCGGTCGTGGCGTTGATCACGATGGCCGCCGTCTCCACCGCTTCCAGCGCGGTGAGCGACTGGCCGACGAAGTCCGGGGCGCCGGGCGTGTCGACGAGGTGGGAGGTGATGCCGTCGTGCGTGAAGTGCACCAGCGCCGAGTTGAGCGAGCGCAGCGCTTTCTTCTCGAGGGGGTCCCAGTCGGAGACCGTGGACCCTCTCTCTACGCTGCCGGGAGCGCCGATCGCCCCCGCCTTTGCCAGCAGCGCTTCCACGAGGCTGGTCTTGCCGGCAGCGCTGGGGCCCACGAGGGCCAGCGTGCGGCGGGTTGCGACGTCGCGATGGGTAGCCAAGGCTTCCTCCGGCAACAAGAACGATGGATGGCCCATGGTACGGCACGCCGGGCCGCGGCGGCAAACAGGGGAGAACCCGCGCTTGCGGCTGAGCAAGGTTTCGGCCCACGGCGCGCGGCTTTTGAATTAGGCTGTCGTGATCACGCGATGAGCCTCAACAGTTTTTCGTTTCCCACCGCCATCCGGTTCGGCGCCGGGGCGCGCAGGGAAGTGGCCGCGCACCTCCTGCAGAACGGCTTGAAGCGCCCGCTGCTCGTCACCGACCGCGCGCTCGCGGCCTTGCCGGTGCTGGATGAATTCAAGTCGCACCTCGGCGCGCTCGACGTCGCCGTCTACTCCGGCGTGGCGGGCAATCCGGTCGCCAGCCAGGTCATGCAGGGCGCCGCGATGTACAAGGCCCACGGCGCCGACTGCGTGATCGGCTTTGGCGGCGGCGCCGCGCTGGACGTGGCCAAGGTCGTCGGGCTCGCGGCCACCCACGAAGGCGGCATCCTCGACTATGCGTGGGACCACCCGAAGGTTCGGGCGATCGACAAGCCGCTGCCTTACTTCGTCGCGCTGCCGACGACGGCGGGCACGGGTTCGGAGGTCGGGCGCTCGTCGGTGATCAGCGAGGACGAGTCGCACCTCAAGCGCGTGATCTTCAGCTCGCTGCTGCTCGCGAAGATCGTGTTCGCAGATCCCGAGCTCACGCTGGCCTTGCCGCCCAACGTGACGGCTGCGACCGGCATGGACGCGCTCACGCACAACATCGAGAGCTACCTCTCGCCGGCCTACCACCCGCTGTGCGACGGCATCGCGCTCGAAGGCGCGCGCATCGCGTCGCGCTCGATCGTTCGCGCCGTGGCGGAGCCCGGCCACCTGCAGGCGCGCAGCGACATGATGATGGCGTCGATGATGGGCGCGATCGCTTTCCAGAAGGACCTGGGCGCGGTGCACGCGTGCGCCCACGCACTCGGCGCGGTGTGCGACCTGCACCACGGGCTCGCGAACGCGCTGATGATCGACACGGTGATGGCCTGGAACCTCGAAGCGGTGCCGGAGAAGTTCGACGACCTGGCGCACGTGTGCAAGGTACCCGGCGGCGGCAAGGCTTTCCCGGCGTGGCTCAAGTCGCTGAAGGAGCGCATCGGCATCCGCGGCACGCTCGCCTCGCACGGCGTCACGCCGCAGCAAATCCCGAAACTCGTCGACATCGCGGTCGCCGACATCTGCCACAAGACCAACCCGCGCATGTGCACGCGCGGCGACTTCGAGCGCCTGTTCGACCGGGCGATGTAAGCCCCTCCTGAACCTGCGGCGCCGGTACTCGACCGCGCTGGCACAGCCTTTGCATCTGATCTTGTATCCAAGTTTGGATGCTCAGAGATGGTGCAGCCCCAGCCAACCCTTGCCGCCGGATCGAACGCCTGGATCACCCGGTCCGCCGAGCCCGTGCGGGTTGCCGCCACGGGCGCGCTGCAGGGCATGTCCTTCGCGGCCAAGGACAACATCGACGTCGCCGGCTTGCCGACGACGGCGGCTTGCCCCGCATTCAAATACGTAGCCACGGCGCATGCCGCCGTGGTGCGGCGACTGCTCGAAGCTGGTGCGTCCTGCGCCGGCAAGACCAACCTCGATCAATTTGCTTGCGGCCTGAACGGCACGCGCTCGCCGTACGGCGCGGTACCGAATGCGTTCGACGCCGCCTATGTGAGCGGCGGGTCCAGCTCGGGCTCCGCCTATGTTGTCGCGAAGGCTGAAGTCGATTTCGCGCTCGGCACGGACACCGCCGGCTCGGGCCGTGTGCCCGCGGGCCTGAACAACATCGTGGGGCTCAAGCCCTCCAAGGGCCTGATCAGCGCACGCGGCGTGGTGCCCGCGGCGCAGAGCGTCGATTGCGTCTCGATCTTCGCGCGCACCGTGGGCCTTGCGGCGCAAGTGCTGCAGCAGGCCATGGGCTACGACCGCGACGACCCGTTCTCGCGCGACCTGCGCCTCGCGGACCAGCCGTTTCCCGCGGCCTTCCGGTTCGGCGTGCCCGACAACCTGCCCTTCTTCGGGGACACGCTCGCGCAGAAGGCGTTCGCCGCGGCCATCGACAACCTGCAGGCCCTCGGCGGCACGCCGGTGCGCGTGCCCTTCGGCCCGCTCGCGCAGGCCGCGGCGCTGCTCTACGAAAGCGCGCTGGTCGCCGAGCGTTACACCGCCATCCGCGGCTTCTTCGACACGCATGCCGCCGAAGTGATCGAGCCCGTGCGCTCCATCGTCGCCAGCGGCTGCAGCTACAGCGCAGCGGACCTCTTCGAAGCGCAGGAGAAGCTGCGTGCCCTGGGCCAGCATGCCGCGCAGATGTGGCACGACATCGACGTGCTGCTCGTGCCGACCGCGCCCACGCACTACACCATCGCCCAGATGCTCGCCGACCCGGTGGAGCTCAATCGCAACCTCGGCGCCTACACCAACTTCGTCAACCTGTTGGACTACGCCGCGCTGTCGGTGCCGAGCAGCCTGCGCAGCGACGGGCTGCCGTTCGGCATCACCTTGATCGGCCCTTGCGGCAGCGACTGGCAGCTGGCCGATCTGGGGCAGCGCTATCACCACGCGACCGGCCTCCCGCAAGGCGCGACCGACGAGCCCCTGCCGGCTCCGGTTGCGATCCCCGGCCTGGCGAAGTCCGGCGTTGTCAAGCTGGCGGTCGTCGGCGCGCACCTCTCCGGCATGCCGCTCAACCCGCAGCTCACGGAGCGCGGCGCGCGCCTGCTGCAAGCCACCGAAACCGCCGCCGACTACCGCCTCTTCGCGCTGCCCGGCACCACGCCACCCAAACCCGGCCTCGTGCGCGTGCCGCAAGGCGAAGGCGCGCGCATCGCCATCGAAGTTTGGGAGATGCCGGTGGCGCACTACGGCTCGTTCGTTTCGCTGATCCCTGCGCCGCTGGGCATCGGCACGCTCTCGCTCGCCGACGGCAGCAGCGTGCAAGGCTTCGTATGCGAAACGCTCGCGACGCAAGGCGCGCAGGACATCACGCACCACGGCGGCTGGCGTGCCTACATGGCCGCCCGCGCCAACCCCATTTCTCCCTCGTGAACGCCAGGAGTCCCACCATGACGACAACATCATTGAAGCGCCGCTCGCTGCTCAAGGCCGCCGGCGCGCTGCCCGCGGCCGGAGCCGCGCTCTACGCGGGCCGCACGCAAGCGCAGGACCGCAAGGAAACGCTGGTGATGGCCAACGAGTTCGGGCCCAACATGCTCGACATCCACGGCCTGGGCGCCAACCGCCCGAGCTACGGCGTGGCCTGGAACGTCTACGACCGCCTCATGACCTACGGCCGCAAGAAGCTGCCGGACGGCTCGATGATGTACGACTACTCGAAGCTGGAGCCCGAGCTGGCCGAGCGCTGGAAGATGGACGCCGACGGCATGGGCGTCACGTTCTACCTGCGCAAGAACGCGAAGTTCCATGACGGCACGCCGGTCACGGCCAACGACGTCAAGTGGAGCTTCGACCGTGCGCTGGCGATGGGCGGATTCCCCACCTTCCAGATGAAGGCCGGTTCGCTCGAGGATCCTGCGCAATTCAAGGTGGTCGACGAGTACACGCTGCACGTCAAGTTCGTCCGCAAGGACAAGCTGTCGATGCCCGACCTCGCCGTTCCTGTCGCGTCGATCTACAACTCGACGCTTGCGAAGAAGAACGCCACCGAGAAGGACCCGTGGGCCGCCGAATGGCTGAAGAACAACACGGCGGGCGGCGGCGGCTACAAGGTGGTGAGCTTCAAGCCCGGGCAGGAGCTCGTGCTGGAACGCTTCGACGACTGGAAGAGCGGCCCGCTGCCGAAGATCAAGCGCATCATCCAGCGCGACGTGCCGTCCGCCGGCAACCGCCGCGCGCTGCTGCAGCGTGGCGACATCGACATGACCTACTCGCTGCCGCCGAAGGACTTCGCGGACTTCGCCGGCGACAAGAGCAAGATCAAGGTGGCGAGCCTGCCCGTGGAGAACGCGTTGTTCTACCTGGGCATGAACACCACCAAGCCGCCCTTCAACAACGTGAAGGTGCGCCAGGCCGTGGCGTACGCGCTGCCCTACGACAAGATCTTCGAGTCTGCGTTCTACGGCCGCGGCATCAAGATGAGCGGCGCCAGCAACGACCCCAAGGCGCCGGTGTGGCCGCAGCCGCACGGCTACAAGCAGGATCTCGCCAAGGCCAAGCAGCTGATGCAGGAGTCGGGCGCCGGCGCGATCGAGACCACGCTGTCGTACGACCTGGGCTCGGCGACGGTAAGCGAGCCGACGGCCATCCTCGTGCAGGAAGCGCTGGCGCAGATCGGCATCAAGGCGTCCATCAACAAGGTGCCCGGCGCGAACTGGCGCGCGGCGCTGCTGAAGAAGGACATGCCGATGATCCTCAACCGCTTCGGCGGCTGGCTGAATTACCCGGAGTACTTCTTCTTCTGGTGCTACCACGGGCAGGACGCCGTGTTCAACACCATGAGCTACAAGAACCCGACGCTCGACAAGCTGATCACCAACGCGCGCTTCGCCGAGAGCAAGCCGCTGTACGACGGCATGGTCAAGGACATGATCAAGGTGGCGCACGACGAGGTGCCGCGCATCCCGCTCGTGCAGCCGATGATGGACGTGGCGATGCAGCCCAACATCAGCGGCTACACCTACTGGTTCCACCTCGAGCCGGACTACCGGCAACTGGTGAAGGCATAGAAGGCCGTCATGCCGGGCTTGACCCGGCATCCATGCAACCATGCCAATGCTCATCGCCAAACGCCTGCTCGGTGCCCTGCCGAACCTGCTGGGCATCGTGCTCATCACCTTCCTGCTCACCCGCGCGCTGCCGGGCGACCCGGCGGCGTTCTTCGCGGGCCCCGCGGGCACGCAGGAGGCGGTGCAGCAGGTGCGCGAGAAGCTGGGCCTCAACCGCAGCCTGCCGGAGCAGTTCTGGATCTACGTGAAGGACCTCGCGCGCGGCGACCTGGGCAACGCGCTGTCCACGGGGCAGCCGGTGCGGCAGGAGCTCATCTCGCGGCTGCCGGCCTCGCTGGAGCTGGTGCTGGCCTCGCTCGTGTTCGCCGTGAGCATCGCGATCCCGCTGGGCATTGCCGCGGCCCGGCATCCCAACTCGTGGATCGACCATGCATGCCGGCTCGTGACGACGGCGGGCGTGTCGCTGCCGACCTTCTTCACCGGGCTGCTGCTCGCGTACGTCCTTTACTACCTGCTCGGTTGGGCGCCGTCGCCGATCGGTCGCATGGATCCTTACCTCACCGCGCCCGCCGCGGTCACGGGCTTCTACACGATCGACAGCCTCATCGCCGGCGACGTGAAACTGTTCGTCGCGAGCGCGAAGCAGATGATCCTGCCGGTGCTGACGCTCGGCATCTTCGTGCTGGCGCCGCTCGCCCGCATGACGCGCGCTTCGATGCTGGCAGTGCTCTCGGCCGACTTCGTGCGCACGGCGCGCGCTTCGGGCTTGTCCACGCCGACGGTGCTGGTGCGCTATGCCTTGCGCAACGCGCTGCTGCCGGTGGTGACGACGCTCGGCATGGTGTTCAGCTTCCTGCTCGGCATGAGCGTGATCGTGGAGAAGGTGTTCGCGTGGCCGGGCGTCGGCTCGTTCGCGCTGGAGGCGCTGGTCGCGAGCGACTACGCGCCGGTGCAGGGCTTCGTGTTGACGATGGCGGTGCTGTACACGCTGCTCAACCTCGTCATCGACCTCCTCTACGTGGTCATCGACCCACGCGTGAGGCTCGCGTCATGAGTGCCGTCCTGGAAGCACCCGTCGCCGCCGCGCGTCCGCGCGCGCAGAAGTCGTTCTGGTCGCACGTGAAATACGTGCTCTCCGACAACCCGTTCACCCTGGGCGCCGCCATCCTGTTCTCGCTGTTCGTGGTGGTCGCGATCGTGGGCCCCTGGATCGCGCCCTACGACCCGCTCGCCACCAATGTCGGCCCGACGATGCAGCCACCGTCGGCGAAACACTGGTTCGGCACCGATTCGCTCGGCCGCGACATCCTCTCGCGCGTCATCGTCGCCACGCGCATCGACTTCGCCATCGCGCTGTCGGCCGTGAGCGCGTCGTTCGTCATCGGTGGCCTGCTCGGCGCCTGCGCCGGCTACTTCGGCGGCTGGCTGGAGCGCATCGTCATGCGCGGGTGCGACATGGTGATGAGCTTCCCGTTGTTCGTGCTGGCGATGGGCATCGTGGCCGCGATGGGGAACACGGTCGCGAACATCATCCTCGCGACGGCGGTGGTCAACCTGCCCTTCTACATCCGCGTGGCTCGCACCGAGGTGAACGTGCGGCGCGAAGCCGGCTTCGTGGAGGCGGCGCGGCTGGCAGGCAACGGCGACGCGCGCATCCTGCTGCTGCACCTGGTGCCCAACGCGATGCCGCCGATGATGGTGCAGGTGTCGCTCAACATGGGCTGGGCGATCCTGAACGCGGCAGGCCTGTCCTTCATCGGCCTCGGTGTGTCGCCGCCCGTGGCCGAGTGGGGAATCATGGTCGCGGAGGGTGCGACATACATCATCTCCGGCGAATGGTGGGTGGCGCTGTTCCCGGGCGGCGTGCTGATGCTGGCGGTGTTCACCTTCAACCTGCTCGGCGACGGTTTGCGCGACATCATCGACCCACGGAGGAGGACATGAGCGACCTCCTCCACGTGCGCAACCTGTCGCTGCAGTTCAAGACACGCGACGGCGTCGTCAACGCTTTGCAGGACGTGTCGCTGTCCATCGGCAAGGGCGAGACGGTGGGGCTGGTCGGCGAGTCGGGTTCGGGTAAGAGCGTGCTCTCGTACGCGATCCTCGGCCTTTCCGACACGGCGGCGCGAGTCACGCAAGGCACCGCGTACTTCGACGGCATGGACCTGCTCGCGGCAAAGGAAGCCGACCTGCAGGAGATCCGCGGCCGCGAGGTGAGCATGATCTTCCAGAACCCGAAGGTCGCGCTCAACCCGATCCGCAAGGTGGGCCACCAGCTGGAGGACGTGCTGCTGCGGCACACCACGGTGCTGCGTTCCGAAGTGAAGGCGCGCGCGATCGAGTGCCTCGCCGAGATGAAGATCCCGGACCCGGAGCGCCGCTACCACGCATACCCGTTCGAACTCTCCGGCGGCCTCTGCCAGCGCGTGATGATCGCGCTTGCACTGGCCTGCGGCCCCAAGCTGCTGATCGCCGACGAGCCCACCACCGGCCTCGACGTGACCACGCAGGCCGCCATCATGGCGCTCGTCAAGGAAAAGACGCGTGCCCGTGGCATGGCGACGCTGCTCATCACGCACGACCTCGGGCTGGCGCGCGAGCAGTGCGATCGCATCGTCGTGATGCATGCGGGGCACATCGTGGAATCCGCGCCGACGGAAGCGCTCTTCACCGAGCCGCGCCATCCCTACACGCGCTTGCTGATCGGGGCGACGCCGGTGGGGCGCGCTTCGCTCGAGGAACTCACCGCCATCGGCGGCAGCCTGCCCGACCTGCGGCGCACCGACCTGCCCACCTGCCGCTTCGCCGAGCGCTGCCCGGGGCGCAGCGAGGCCTGCGCACTGCCACTGCCCGAGCTGGTCGACGGCAACCACGTCGTGCGCTGCCATCGCGTGGAGATGATGGTATGACCGCGGCCCTGCTCGAGGTGATGGAAGTCGCCAAGCGCTTCCCCGTCAAGACACCGCAAGGCAAGGGCGAGCTGCATGCGGTGGACGGCGTCACGTTCCGCATCGAAGCGGGCGAGACAGTGGGGCTCGTGGGCGAGTCCGGCTGCGGCAAGTCCACGCTCGTTCGCCTGCTCACGCGCACGCTGCCGGTCTCGGACGGTCAGATCCGTTTCCTCGGCGCGGACCTGGGTCTCGTCGACCCGCGCGACATGCCCACGCACAAGTCACGTCGTGAAGTGCAGATGGTGTTCCAGGACCCGCACGACAGCCTCAACCCGCGCTACAGCGCGTTCGACACCATCGCCGAGCCGCTGAAGCTGCTGGGCGAGGTGAAGGATGCGCAGGAGATCCGCCGCCGCGTCGAGGAGATCGCCACGCTCACGGGCCTGCCGCACGAGCTGCTGCCGCGCTTTCCGCACCAGCTCTCCGGCGGCCAGAAGGCACGCGTGGGCATCGCCCGCGCCGCAGTGCTGCGGCCCCGGCTGCTGGTGCTGGACGAACCGACCGCGGCGCTCGACGTGTCCGTGCAGGTTGTCATCCTGCAGCTGCTGCGCGAACTCAAGCGCGAGCTGGGCATGAGCTTCCTCTTCGTGTCGCACGACCTCAACGTCGTGCGCCTGCTGTGCGACCGGGTGCTCGTGATGTACCTCGGCTCGGTGGTCGAGAGCGGCCCGGCGGCGCAGGTGTTCGCGAACCCGCGGCATCCGTACACGCGCGCGCTGATCGCCTCCATCCCGGGTACGGGCCACGACGCCTTGCAACACCTGCTGCCGGGCGAGCCGCAAAGCCCCATCCGCATGCAGGGTGCGGCGGCGTCCACGCGATGCCGCTTCCTGGGGCGTTGCCCGCATGCGGCCGGCGAGTGCGAACAGGCATTGCCCTTGCTTCAGCAGGTTGCGCCGCAGCGCGAGGTGGCCTGCCATCGCGCCGAAGCGCTCCCGGAGTTCTGAGCATGGAAGAAAACGACGTCCTCGCCTATGTCCGCGCCGCGGCGCAGGCGCTGCAGCTGCCGCTCGACGACGAACGGGCGAAGGCGGTGGCGCTGCACTTCGGCCGCACCGTCGGCATCGCGCGCGTGCTGGACAACGCGCCGCTCGCGCCGGAATCCGAACTCGCGGAAATCTACCGGCCGGCGCCGTTCCCGCCGGAGGACGCAGCATGAAAACGGCCGGGCCTGTGCCCCTGGTGATCGCATGAAGACGACCGAACTCCTGCGCGCGGTGGCCGGCGGCGAGCGCAGTGCCCGCGAAGTGTGCGATGCCGCCATCGCGCGGATCGACGCCACGGACCCCCGCGTCAATGCGTTCACCGAGCGGACCTTCGCCCGTGCACGCGCCGAGGCGGACGCCGTCGATGCGCGCCGCGCGCGTGGCGAAGTACTGCCGCCCCTCGCGGGCCTGCCGTACGCCGTGAAGAACCTCTTCGATGTCGCGGGTGTCATCACGCTCGCGGGTTCGAAGATCAACCGCGACCTTCCGCCGGCACAGGACGACGCGGTCCTGGTGCAGCGGCTGAAAGCAGCCGGCGCCGTGCTGCTGGGCGCGCTCAACATGGACGAATACGCGTACGGCTTCACCACCGAGAACACGCACTACGGCCCCACGCGCAACCCGCACGACCTCACGCGCATGTCCGGAGGTTCCTCGGGCGGTTCCGGCGCGGCCGTCGCTGCGGGCCAGGTGCCGCTTGCACTCGGCTCGGACACGAATGGATCTATCCGCGTGCCTTCGTCGCTCTGCGGCGTGTGGGGCCTGAAGCCGACCTTCGGGCGCCTGTCGCGCCGCGGCAGCTACCCCTTCGTGCACAGCCTCGACCACCTCGGCCCCCTGGCCGACAGCGTGGAGGCGCTCGCGCTTTCCTACGACGCGATGCAAGGCGCCGATCCGCAGGACCCGGGTTGCCACGCGCAGCGCGTGCAGCCTGCGGCGTCACGCCTCGGCAACGGCCTTGCCGGGCTGCGCATCGGCGTCCTTCGCGGTTATTTCGATGACAACGCCACACCCGCCGCGCGCGCAGTGGCACAGCAGGCCGCGAAAGTGCTCGGCGCCACCGAAACCGTCGACTGGCCCGATGCCGGCATCGCGCGTGCGGCAGCGTTCCTGATCACCGCAAGCGAAGGCGGCAGCCTCCACCTGCCGGACCTGCGCAAGCGCCCGCAGGATTTCGAGCCGCTGTCGGTCGACCGCTTCATCTCCGGCGCGCTGCAGCCGGTGGACTGGTACCTGCGCGCCCAGCGCTTCCGCCGCATCTATCGCGACAAGGTCAACGCGCTCTTCGAACACTGGGACGTGTTGGTCGCGCCCGCGACGCCCGTGGCGTCTCCGCCGATCGGCACCGACTGGCTGGAGATCAACGGTCAGCGGCAGCCCAGCCGGCCCGTGATGGGCTTGCTCACGCAACCCATCTCTTTCGCAGGCTGCCCCGTCGTCGCCGCACCGCTGTGGCCCGAAGGCACCGGTGGCCTGCCGATCGGCGTCCAGCTGATCGCCGCACCGTGGCGCGAGGACCTGTGCCTGCGCGCCGCAAAAGTGCTGCAGGACAGCGGCACGGCGCACCTGAAGGACCCAACGCTGTGACGATGCAGATCAACCTGCCCGACGTGCTGGCCGAGGTCAAGGCGCAATTCGCTCGCTACGAGCAGGCACTCGTGACGAACGACGTCGCCGTGCTCGACGAGCTGTTCTGGGACAGCCCGCACACGCTGCGCTACGGCGTCACCGAGAACCTCTACGGCTACGGCGCCATCAAGGACTTCCGCGCCTCGCGCCCCGCGCAGGGGCTCGCGCGCGAAGTGCTCAAGACGGTCATCACCACCTACGGCCGCGACTTCGCCACGGCCAACATCGAATTCCAGCGCGCGGGCGGCACAAAGACCGGCCGCCAGAGCCAGACGTGGATGCGCACGCCCGAAGGCTGGCGCGTCGTGGCCGCGCACGTGTCGCTTCTTTCCTGACTTTCACCAACCGCTCTGAGGAGAAAACCATGAGCCAGCAGTACAACCGCCGCGACACCCTCAAGACGCTTGCCGCATTGAGTGCTGCCGGCGCCGCCCCGCTCGCGTTCGCGCAGGCCAAGCCGATCACCGTTGGCGTCATCTACGTCGGCCCGCGCGACGACTACGGCTACAACCAGGCGCAGGCCGAGGCCGCCGCGCAGCTGAAGAAGATGGCCGGCGTGAAGGTGGTCGAGGAAGAGAACGTGCCCGAGACCGCGGCCGTGCAGAAGACGATGACGGGCATGATCGCGCAGGACGGCGCGTCGCTCGTGTTCCCCACGTCGTTCGGCTACTTCGACCCGCACATGCTGGCCGTGGCCGCCAAGCACCCCGACGTGCGCTTCGCGCACTGCGGCGGCATGTGGACCGACGGCAAGCACCCGAAGAACACCGCCAGCTACTTCGGCTACATCGACGAGTGCCAGTACCTCAATGGCGTCGTGGCGGGCCACATGACCAAGAGCAACAAGCTCGGGTTCATCGCGGCCAAGCCGATCCCGCAGGTGCTGCGCAACATCAACGCTTTCACGATGGGCGCGCGCTCGGTCAAACCCGGCATCACCACGCAGGTGATCTTCACCGGCGACTGGTCGATGCCCGTCAAGGAAGCCGAGGCGACGAACAGCCTCGCCGACCAGGGTGTGGACGTGTTCACGATGCACGTGGACGGCCCGAAGGTCATCGTCGAGACCGCCGCCAAGCGCGGCAAGATGGTCTGCGGCTACCACGCCAGCCAGGCGAAGCTCGCGCCGCAGGCTTACCTCACCGGCGCCGAATGGAACTGGCTGACCGCGTACACCAACTTCATCGAATCGGCGCGCGGCGGCAAGCCCCACCCGAACTTCGTGCGCGGCGGCCTGAAGGAAGGCTTCGTGAAGATGTCGCCCTACGGCAGCGCCGTGAGCGACGCCGCGAAGAAGCAGGCCGACGCCGTGAAGGCCGAGATGGTCGCGGGCAAGTTCGACATCTTCAAGGGCGGCCTGAAGGACAACAAGGGCGCGGTCGTCATCCCGGCCGGCAAGGTGTTCAAGCAGACGGACATCGAGCTGGAGAAGATGAACTACCTGGTCGAAGGCGTCATCGGCAGCGTCTGATGAAGCAAGTCGCCCGCGAGGCCGCCCTGCCGCTCGCCGCGATCGCCGCGGCGCTGGGGCTGTTCGGGATCTTCGTCGCGTTCGCGGGGGCCAACCCGCTGGACGTGTGGCTGATCCTGTTCAAGGGCGCCTTCGGCGACTGGTACTCGTGGCAGAACACGCTGCAGCGCGCGGCGCCGCTCATGCTGACCGCGCTGTGCGTGGCGATCCCCGCGCGTGCGGGGCTCGTGGTCATTGGGGGAGAGGGAGCCTTGGTCCTGGGCGGGCTGGCGTGTGCCGCGCTCGCCCAGGGCTTTTCTTCTTCGGCGGGGTTCGTGGGCACCGTGTTCGTGTGCATCGCGGGTGCAGTGGCGGGTGCTGCATGGATTGCATTGGCGGGGTGGCTGCGGCAGTGGCGCGGCGTGAACGAAACCATCAGCAGCCTGTTGCTCGCGTACGTCGCCATCGGGCTGTTCAAGCACATCGTCGAAGGGCCGCTGCGAGACCCGGCGAGCCTGAACAAGCCGTCGACGCATGCGCTTGCCGAATCCCTGCGCATCGGCGGGATCGCGGGCTCCGACGTGCATTGGGGCCTCGTGCTAGGCGTGCTGGCGTGTGTCGTGGCGGCGCTGTGGTTGCGGTGGACGCCTTCCGGTTTCTCGGTGCGCGTGGTGGGTGGCAACCTGCGTGCGGCGCAGCTCGTCGGCTTGCCGGCCACGCGCTTGATCCTCGTTGCATGCGCGTTGGGCGGCGCCGCAGCCGGGCTGGCGGGCGCGGTGGAAGTGGCGGCGGTGCACACGAGTGCGAACGCGTCGCTGATCGCGGGGTACGGCTACGCGGGCATCCTCGTGTCGTTCATGGCGCGGCACCATCCGCTGGCGATCATCCCTGTGGCGATCCTGTTCGGCGGGTTCGGGGCGGCGGGTAGCTTGCTGCAGCGGCGGTTGGGCCTGCCGGACGCCAGCGTCGTGGTGCTGCAGGGGATTGCCTTTGTCCTGATTCTCGCGAGCGAAGCCTTGCGCGACGTGGAGTGGCGCGCCGTGTGGAAGCGCCTCTCCGTCATCCCGGGCTTGACCCGGGATCCCCGCTCGCTCACATGGACCCCGGATCAAGTCCGGGGTGACAGCCCGTGAGCGCGGATGTGGTGGTCACGCTCGCCAGCGCCATCCTCGGGGGCGCGCTGCGAGTTGGGGCGCCCTTTCTTTTCGTCTCGCTCGGCGAATGCCTCACCGAGAAAGCCGGCCGCATCAACCTCGGCCTCGAAGGCGTGCTGGTCCTCTCGGCCATGTGCGCCTTCGGCGGCTCGTACCTGAGTGGCAACGTGTGGATCGGCGTCGTCTGCGCGATGCTCGCGGGCGCCGCGCTCGCCGCCTTGCACGGCGCTTTGTGCTCGCTGCCGCGCGTGAACGACGTCGCGACCGGCATCGCGCTCATGCTCCTCGGCATGGGTCTCGCCTTCTACCTCGGCAAACCGCTGATCCAGCCGCAGGCCCCGCAACTGCCGCCCATCGAGCTGGGCAACTGGAGCGACACGCCCGCGGTGAAAGCCGCATTGCAGATCAACCCCCTCGTGCCGCTCGGCATGCTGCTCGCCGCCGCGATGGCGTGGGCGTTCGCGAACACGCGGCCGGGCCTCCTCGTACGGATGGCGGGCGACTCGTCCGATGCGGCGCGGGCGCTCGGTTACTCCGTCAGCGGCATCCGCATCGCTGCGACCGCGGCCGGCGGCATGATCGCCGGCCTCGGCGGCGCGTGCCTCACGCTCGCCTACCCGGGCAGCTGGAACGAGGGCATCTCCAGCGGCCAGGGCCTGATCGCGGTGGCGCTGGTGATCTTCGCGCGCTGGAGCCCGCTGCGCTGCGTGGGCGCCGCGCTGCTGTTCGGCGGCGCCGGCGCGATCGGTCCCGCGCTGCAGTCGGTGGGCATCGGCTGGGGCTACCACCTGTTCAACATCGTGCCCTACGTGCTCACGCTCGTCATCCTCGTCCTCAGTTGCAGGCCGGGGCAGCTGGCGGCGGGCAGCCCGGGCGAGCTCTCCTCCGCGAGGTGAAGATGGAAAAGTACGTCACCGCCAACCCGTACCTGTGGCCGTACAACGGCGACCTGCGGCCGCAGAACACGGCGCTCGTCGTCATCGACATGCAAACCGATTTCTGCGGCCACGGCGGCTACGTCGACAAGATGGGCTACGACATCTCGCTCACGCGCGCACCGATCGAGCCGCTGAAGAAGCTCATGGCCGCGATGCGTGCAAAGGGGTATCACGTGATGCACACGCGCGAGGGGCACCGGCCGGACCTGTCGGACCTGCCCGCGAACAAGCGCTGGCGCTCGCGCCAGATCGGCGCGGGCATCGGGGACGACGGGCCTTGCGGCAAGATCCTCGTGCGCGGCGAGCCGGGCTGGGAGATCATCCCGGAGCTCGCGCCGCTGCCGGGCGAGGTGGTGATCGACAAGCCGGGCAAAGGCTCTTTCTGCGCGACGGACCTCGAACTGATTCTGCGCACGAAGGGCATCGCGAACCTCATCCTCACCGGCATCACCACAGACGTGTGCGTGCACACGACGATGCGCGAGGCCAACGACCGCGGCTTCGAATGCCTGATGCTGTCCGACTGCACGGCGGCCACCGACAAGGGGAACCATGAAGCGGCGCTGAAGATGATCACGATGCAGCACGGCGTGTTCGGCGCGCACGCACCGTCCGGCGCGGTGCTCGAGGCGATCTGACCATGTCCGGCATGCCCGCGCAGCTGCACGCGAACACCGGCGCCATGGCGCTGGAGACGTACGAGCTGACCAAGCGCTTCGGTGCCTTCACGGCGCTCGACCATGTCGCGCTGAAGGTCGAGCCGGGCACCGTGCACGCACTGCTCGGCGAGAACGGCGCGGGCAAGAGCACGCTGGTCAAGTGCATCGCCGGCTTCCACCGCGCCGAGGAAGGCGCGGTGATGGTGGACGGGCGCGAGCAGGACATCGCCAACCCTGTTGTTGCCCGTGCGCTCGGCATCGGCATGGTCTACCAGCACTTCACGCTGGCGCCCGGGATGACGGTGGCGGAGAACCTGCTGCTGGCCGGGGGCGAAACGCCGTTCCTGATCGACTGGAAGGACAAGCGCGCGGTGCTCGACGCCTTCCTCGCGTCCACGCCGTTCCGGCTCGACCTCGATGCGCGGCCCTCGGAACTGGCTGCCGGCGAGAAGCAGAAGCTCGAACTGCTCAAGCAGCTGTACCTCAAGCCACGCTTGCTGATCCTCGACGAGCCGACATCCGTGCTCACGCCGCAGGAGGCCGACGAAGTGCTCGGGCACGTCCGCGAATTCGCGCGCGCCGGCCTGTGCACCGTACTGATCATCACGCACAAGTTCCGCGAGGTGATGGCGTATGCCGACGACGTGACCGTGCTGCGCCGCGGCAAGGCGGTGCACCACACGAGCGTGAAGTACACGGGGCCCGCATTGCTGGCGCGGCACATGGTGGGCGAAGCGGCGGAGCATGCGATCGAGGAAGAGAACCTCTCGCAGGTGCATGCCGTGCGCGTGCCCGCTGTCGCGGATGCGCGGCTCGCCCTGCAGGTAGAAGCGCTGGACGTTGTCGGAGACCGCGGCGCACCGGCGGTACGCGACCTGACGATGACCGTGCGCGCCGGCGAGATCCTGGGCGTGGCGGGCGTCTCCGGCAACGGCCAGCGCGAGCTGGTGGAGGCGCTCGTCGGCCAGCGGGAACGCGCCGGCGGGAGCGTGAGGGTGATGGGCGAACCGTATGCGGCGCGCCGCGCGGACAACCACCGCCTGAAGGTGCGCAGCCTGCCGGAGGAGCCGCTGCGCAACGCGTGCGTGGGCGACCTCAGCGTCGCGCAGAACATGGCGCTGCGCGATTTCGACCTGCCGCCGCTGGCATCGAAGGGGCTGCTGCGCTTCGGCGAATGGCGCGCGCGGGCGCGCTCGTGGATCGGGGCGTACGGCATCAAGACGCGCGGCGAGGACGCGCCCATCCGCAGCCTGTCCGGCGGCAACGTGCAGCGCGCGGTGCTTGCGCGCGAGCTGGCCGGCGACATCAACGTGCTGATCGCGGCGAACCCTGTGTTCGGGCTCGACTTCGCGGCGGTGGAAGAGATCCATGGCCGCATCCGCGGCGTGCGCGACCGCGGCGGCGCGGTGCTGCTGATCAGCGAAGACCTCGACGAACTGCTGGCGCTGGCGGACCGCATCGTGGTGATGAGCGAAGGCCGCATCGTGTTCGAGACCGGCGCGGCCGATGCGAAGCGCGAGGTGCTCGGCGCACACATGGGCGGCGGGCACGGAGGCCACGCATGAAGCTGGGTACCGCGAAGCCGTTCCCCTACGAGTTCGAGCTGAAGCGCACCGCGCTCGTCATCATCGACATGCAGCGCGATTTCGTGGAGCCGGGCGGTTTCGGCGAGTCGCTGGGCAACGACGTGAGCCTGCTGCGCGCGATCATCCCCAGCTGCCAGGCGGTGCTGAACGCGTGGCGCGAGCTCGGCGGCCTTGTCGTCCACACGCGCGAAGCGCACCGTCCCGACCTGTCCGACTGCCCTCCGGCCAAGCGAAGCCGCGGCAACCCATCGCTGCGGATCGGCGACGAGGGGCCGATGGGCCGCGTCCTCGTTGCGGGCGAGCCGGGCAACGAGATCATTCCCGAGCTGGCGCCTCGCCCCGGCGAGATCGCGCTCGACAAGCCCGGCAAGGGCGCGTTCTACGCGACGCCGCTGCAGGGCCTGCTGCAGCAGGTCGCCATCACGCACCTCGTGTTCATGGGCGTGACGACGGAGGTCTGCGTGCAGACCTCGATGCGCGAAGCCAACGACCGCGGCTACGAGTGCCTCCTGCTGGAGGACTGCACCGAGAGCTACTTCCCGCAGTTCAAGGCGGCGGCTGTCGAGATGTTCCGCGCGCAGGGTGCGATCGTCGGCTGGACGGCCACCAGTGCCGAGCTGCTGGCCGCGCTCGCCTCCGCCCGCTGATAGAGTCCGCACCGTGCAGACCACCCAGCATCGCTCGCACCGCCCCCGCACCGCGCCGCGTTCGCGCGCCGACGAGGTCTACGAGCAGCTCAAGCGCGACATCGCCGAGTTCGACCTCGTCCCCGGCGACCGTTTTACCGAGAACGAGATCTGCGAGCGGCTCGATGTCTCGCGCACGCCGGTGCGGCAGGCGCTGATCCGGTTGCAGCAGGAAGGCTACGTCGAAGTCCTGTTCCGCAGCGGCTGGCGCGTGCTGCCCTTCGACTTCGAGCAGTTCGAGCAGCTTTACGACCTGCGCATGGTGCTCGAGACCACCGCAGCGCAACGCATCTGTGCGGATGACCGCCGTGTCGACCGCGAATTGGTGGACAAGCTCAACGCGATCTGGCTCGTCGCCGCCGCCGACCGCGAGACCGACGCCGCGCAGGTGGCGCAGTGGGACGAGGAGTTCCATTGCTCGCTCGTGGCGGCTGCCGGCAACGCGGAGATGGCGCGCGTGCACCGCGACGTCACCGACCGCATCCGCATCATCCGCCGCCTCGACTTCACCAAGCAGGCGCGCATCGACACGACCTACGAAGAGCACGCGAAGATCCTGAAGGCCATCGCCCGCAAGCGCGGCGACCAGGCCGCGATGCTGCTGCGTGCGCACATCGAGACGAGCCAGGCGGAGGTGCGCAAGATCACGTTGCACCAGGTGCACCTGGCGCGGCAGGGGGCGGGTGGGAAGTAGGGCGCCTTCAGGGCCGGCCTGCGTCCGTGAGGTGCGATCCGAAGTACATGCGCGACACGCGCGCCGCCGCTGCGGCCCGTTCGCACAACGCGCAAGGGCGTGACGTGGAATAGAGCACCGTTCCCGCGAGATCGGCGCGACCCAGCCGCTTTTGCGCATCGCGGATCGCCTCGCGTTCCGCGTGCGCCGATGGGTCGTTGTTCATGATGACCCGGCTCGGCCCTTCGCCGACGATGGCGCCACCCAGCACGAGCACCGCGCCGTAGTCCTGGTCACCCCAGGACAACGCCAGCTTGCGCATCGCATCGGCCGCCTCGAACCAGCGCCGCTCCTGCGAGCTTGCCGTGAGCGGCAGCAACGAGGCAGCCGCGGCGGCGAGCAGCGCCCGCCGCCCGGCCGGGCTCACTTCTTCGCCTTCGCCCGCCCGTACTTCGCGGTGAAGCTTGCCTTCGCGATCGTGTTCGCGTTGGTCATGAAGCCCGCCACGGCTGCCGTTGCATCCGCGGGCAAGTCCAGCTTGTCGGTCTTGAGCGCATGCACGGTGAAGATGTAGCGGTGCGGCTTGTCGCCCTCGGGCGGGCACGCGCCGCCCCAGCCGGCGAAACCGTAGTCGATGCGGTTCTGCTTCGCGCCCTGCGGCAGGTTGGCGCCGCTCTGGTTGCCCGCATCGAGCTTGAGCTCGGTGACGTTGGCCGGGATGTTGTAGACGAACCAGTGCCAGAAGCCCGAGCCGGTCGGCGCATCGGGGTCGTACACCGTGACGGCGAAGCTCTTGGTGTCCTTGGGCGCGCCGCTCCACTTGAGCGCGGGCGACTTGTTCTCGCCCGAGCAGCCGAACACGTTGGCTTCCCACTTCTTGTCCATCATGGCGTTGGCCTTGATGTCCGGGCTTTCGAGCTTGAAGCCGGCGGCGTGGGCACCGGTGGCGGCGATCAACAGCGCCGCGGCGAGCAGTTTGCGTTGCATGGTGGGCCTCCTTCTGGGTGAGGCCGCATCATGCCCCGGTCACTCCCCCTTCGACAAGTGCTTGCCCAGCACGCCGGCCAGCTCGAACATCGTCACGCTCGGCTTGCCGAACACCTTGCGCAGCTTCTCGTCGCCGTTGATGGTGCGCTTGTCCTTCGCGTCCTGCAGGCCGTGCGCCTTGATGTAGTCCCAGATCTTCTTCGTGGCTTCGGTGCGCGCGACGGGTTCGTTGCCGATCACGTCGGCGAGCTCCGCGCTCGGCGTGAGGCCGGGCCCGCTCTTGCGGTTCGTGGCCTTCTTCGCGGCTGCCTTCCTGGCGGGCGCGGCTTTCTTCGCGGGTGCGGCAGCCTTCTTCGCGGCCGGCGCCTTCTTCGCCGCAGGCGCGGCCTTGGCGGGCGCGCCCTTGCGCGGCGGGAACTTCGACGCACGCGGCTCGAACTCGAAGTTCACCTTGCCGGCTTCCTTGTCGTACACGAGGAAGGCCTTGAACGGCCGCCGCGTGCGCATCGAGATGAACTTGTCCAGCAGGTCCGTCTTGCCGGTGGCCAGGAGCTTCTGCATCTGCTCGCGCTCCACGGGTTGCTGCAGGATGACCTTGCCGCTCTTGAAGTCGCACGTGGGCACGGGGTGCTTCTCGGTCGGCACCGCGTTCTCGCACACGTAGTTGCCCCCGAGCTCGAACACACGGCCGCCGCACTTGGGGCATGGGCCCAGGGGCTCCTGGCCGGAGAAGTCGACGATCTCGCCGGTCTGCGCCGGGTCGTCCTCGTTGCCGAAGTCGAACTCCAGCTTCCAGTTCTTCTCCTCCTCGTCGAACTTCAGCACGAGCTCCGCCGTGAACGGCCAGCCCGCCTTGGAGCGGAAGCCCTGCAGCGGCCCGATGCGCTTGTTCTGCAGGAAGGCCTCCACTTCGTCGAGCTCGAACGCGCGCCCGGCCGGGATCTTCGTGAACGAGAAACCGCAAGGCGGCTGCTTCGGTTTGCCCACGCAGTTGTAGCGGCGGTACGTCTCCTGCACCACGCCGCCGCAGTTGGGGCAAGGCGTGTGCAGCGTCGCGTAGTCGCCGGGGACCGTGTCGCGGTCGTACTCCTTCGCCTTCTTGACGATGCGCGCCGCCATGTCGGCGATCTCGCTCATGAAGGCTTCGCGCGAGAGCTTGCCGTGCTCCATCTGCGCGAGCTTGTATTCCCACTCGCCGGTGAGCTCGGGCTTGGAGAGCTCCTCCACGCCCAGGCCGCGCAGCAGCGTCATCAGCTGGAAAGCCTTGGCGGTGGGGATCAGCTCGCGCCCTTCGCGCAGCATGTACTTCTCGTTGATCAGCCCTTCGATGATGGACGCGCGTGTCGCCGGCGTGCCCAGCCCCTTCTCGTGCATCGCCTCGCGCAGCTCGTCGTCCTCGATGAACTTGCCCGCGCCTTCCATCGCGCCCAGCAGCGTGGCTTCGCTGTAGCGCGCGGGCGGGCGGGTCTTCAGGCCCTTCACGTCGACGCTTTCCGTGCGAACCATCTCGCCGGGCTTCACGGCCACCAGCACCTTGGTGTTCTCTTCCTCGCCGGTGTCGGCCTCCTTGCCGTAGATCGCGAGCCAGCCGGGGTTGACCAGCACCTTGCCCTGCGATCGGAAGTGGTGGCCCACGACCTGGCTGATTCGCGTCGTCTCGAGGAACTCCGCGCTCGGGAAGAAGATGGCCAGGAAGCGGCGCACGACGAGGTCGTAGATGCGCTGCTCCGCGTCCGACAACCCATGCGGCGCCTGCAGCGTCGGGATGATCGCGAAGTGGTCCGACACCTTGCTGTCGTCGAACACGCGCTTGGTCGGCTTGACGTAGTTGTTGTCGACGGCCTGCTGCGCGAACGGCGCGAGGTGCTTCATGCCGCTTTGCGCGAGCATGCCCATGGTCTGGTGCACCACCTTCACGTAGTCGCCGGGCAGGTGGCGCGAATCGGTACGCGGATACGTCAGCGCTTTGTGCCGCTCGTACAGCGACTGCGCGAGCGCGAGCGTGGTCTTGGCGGAGTAGCCGAAGCGGCCGTTGGCTTCGCGCTGCAGAGAGGTGAGGTCGAAGAGCAGCGGCGAAGCCTGCGTGGTCGGCTTCGATTCCTCGGTGACGGTCGCGGGCTTGCCGCGCACGGCATCGGCAATGGCCTGCGCTTCCTTCTGCGTCCAGACGCGGTCGGCCCTTTTCTCCGGGTCTTCCTCGTCCTTCTTCCACTTCGGGTCGAACCACTTGCCCGGGTACTCGCCCGCCGCGGCGAGGAAGCTGGCGTGCACTTCCCAGTAGTCGCGGCTGACGAACTTGCGGATCTGCTCTTCGCGCTCCACCACCACGGCGAGCGTGGGCGTCTGCACCCGGCCCACGGTCGTCAGGAAGAAGCCGCCGTCGCGCGAGTTGAACGCGGTCATCGCGCGCGTGCCGTTGATGCCCACCAGCCAGTCGGCCTCGGAGCGCGAGCGCGCCGCGTGCGCCAGGCCTTCCATCTGCTTGTCGCTGCGCAGCCGCTCGAACCCTTCGCGGATGGCCTGCGGCGTCATCGACTGCAGCCACAGCCGCCGCACCGGTTTGCCCAGCGGCTTGGCGCCGCCGGCGTACTGCTCGATCAGCCGGAAGATGAGCTCGCCCTCGCGCCCCGCGTCGCAGGCGTTCACCAGCTCGGTGACGTCCTTGCGCTTGGCGAGCTTGACCACCGCGTTCAGGCGCGACTTGGTCTTGTCCACCGGTTTGAGGTCGAAGTACGGCGGTATCACGGGCAGGTGGGCGAAGCTCCACTTGCCGCGCTTGACGTCGAACTCCTCCGGCGCGTGGATCTCCACGAGGTGGCCCACGGCGCTGGTGACGATGTACTTCTCGTTCTCGAAGTACTCGTCGTGTTTTTCGAACTTGCCCACCTCCGGCGTCAGCGCGCGGACGATGTCCTGCGCCACGGAAGGCTTCTCGGCAATCACAAGTATCTTTCCCATCGGCACCTGTCTCTACAATCCACCCTTCGCCTCGCGCGTGCGCGTACGCGCACACGCGCGCGCACGTGTACGAATTCAAATTAACAGAACTTTGGGAAACATGGCCAGAAGGATCCAGGTCCGCAAGTCGGGCGTCCACGGGAAGGGCGTCTTCGCGCTCACGGAAATCGCCAAAGGGGAGGAGATCATCGAGTACGTCGGGGAGCTCATTTCCTGGGAGGAGGCACAGGACCGCCACCCCCACGACCCCAGCGACCCCAACCACACTTTCTACTTCAGCCTCGACGACGGCAACGTCATCGACGCGGCGGTCGGCGGCAACGCGGCGCGGTGGATCAACCACTCCTGCCAGCCCAATTGCGAGGCGGACGAGGTGGAGGGCCGGGTGTTCATCAAGGCCCTGAGGAAGATCAAGCCGGGCGAGGAGCTCAACTACGACTACGGCCTGATCATCGACGAGCCCTACACGAAGAAGCTCAAGGCCGAGTACGAGTGCCGCTGCGGCGCGAAGAACTGCCGCGGGACCATGCTCGCGCCCAAGCGGGGACGATGAAGCTCCGGCTGCCCGGCTGCGCGGTGGAGGTGGTGGACGAGATCGACTCCACCAACTCCGAGCTGATGCGCCGTGCGCGCGCCGGCCGCACCGGCCGGGTGCTGCTGGTGGCGCGGGAGCAGACGGCCGGGCGTGGGCGCCTCGGGCGCGGCTGGGTGAGCCGGGCCGGCGAGTCGCTGACCTTTTCCCTGGGCCTCAAGCTGGCGCCGGCCGACTGGTCGGGGCTGTCCCTGGCCGTCGGGGTGAGCCTGGCCGAGAGCCTGCACCCGCAGGTGGGGCTGAAATGGCCCAACGACCTGTGGGTGGCCGACCGCAAGCTGGGGGGCATCCTGGTGGAGACGGCCAGCTTCGGCGAGGGCGCCGCGGCCGGGCGCTACGCGGTGGTCGGGGTGGGCATCAACATCGCGCCGCGGCCGGAAACGGGGCTTTCCACGCCGCCGGCCGCCCTGCAGGACCTCGACCCTGCCGTCACCGCGGACACGGCGCTGCAGCGCCTTGGAGCCCCGCTGCTGGCCGCGCTGGAGGCCTTCGAGGCCTACGGCTTCACGCCCTTCCAGGCGCGCTTCAACGCCCGCGACGTCCTGCGCGACCGCGAGGTGCAGCTCTCCGACGGCACGGCCGGCACGGCCCACGGCGTGAGCGAAGCCGGCGCCCTGCTCGTGCATACTGCGGCGGGCATGCGCACCGTCACCAGCTCCGAAGTGAGCGTGCGCCCCCGCCCCTGAACGCCGATGCTCCGCCTGCTCGTCCTCGCCCTGCTGCTGGCCAACGGCGCCTATTTCGCCTGGTCGCAGGGCTACATGCTGCCCTGGGGCTTCGGGCCGGCGCAGCAGTCGGAGCCGCAGCGCATGGCGCAGCAGCTTCGGCCCGAGGCGTTGCGGGTGCTGCGCGCCGACGAGGCCCGCCGGGCCGAGGCCGCCGCCGCCGGCACGCCCCGCCCGCCGGAATGCCTGCAGGCCGGCACGCTGGAGGAGACGCAGTCCACCGCGCTCAGCAGCCTGCTCGAAGGCTGGCCCACCGGCAGCTGGATGCTGGAGACCAGCGCCGAGCCGGCGCGCTGGATCGTCTACATGGGCAAGTACGCGAGCGACGAGCTGGTGGCCCGCAAGAAGGGCGAGCTGCGCCAGCTGGGCATCTCGTTCGAGCCGCTGTCCAACACCACGCTGGAGCCCGGGCTGTCGCTGGGCGGCTTCACCTCGCAGGCCGACGCCAACCGACACCTCGAAAACCTCGCGCAACGCGGCGTGCGCACCGCGCGCGTCGTGCAGGAGCGCGGCGAAACCAAGGGGCTGCGGCTGGTGCTGCCGGCGGTCGACGACGCGCTGCGCCCGCGCCTCGAGGAACTCAAGCCCATCCTGGGCGGCAAGACGCTGCGGCCGTGCCGCGGCATGTGACGTCGGAAGAGACGACAAGGAGACCGGAATGAGCCTGAAGCTGTATTACGCGCCCGGAGCGTGTTCGTTCGTGCCCCACGTGCTGCTCGAGCTGTCCGGCGCGCCGTTCGAGCCGGTGCTGGTCAAGCTGCACAAGGGCGAGCAGCGCACGCCGGAATACCTGGCGATCAACCCGCGCGGGCAGGTGCCGGTGCTCGCGGACGGCGGCGAGAACATCAACCAGATCGTGGCCATCGTGTGCTACCTCGACGCGAAGTTCCCGCAGCACGGCTTCCTGCCGCGGGACGGCCTGGCGCGGGCCAAGGGCATGGAGCTGCTGTGCTGGATGAACAACACGGTGCACCCGACGTTCACGCACGTGTTCCGGCCTTCGACTTTCGCAGGTGAGGAGGCCGCGCAGGCCGACGTGAAGGCGTTCAACGCGCGGCGCTATGCGGGCCTGCTGGGTGAGCTCGACGCGATCGTGGCGGGCGCCGCGGCGAAGGGCCAGGCGTGGCTCACCGGCGACAAGCCGGGCGCGGTCGATGCCTACGCGCTCACGCTGTGCCGCTGGTCCGGCTTCGCGGGGCTCGACCCGACCACCTTCACCGCGCTGTGGGCGCACGTGCAGAAACTCGCGGCGCACCCGGCCGCCGCCCGCGTGATCGAGCGCGAGAAGCTGCAGCTGAATCTCTACAAGGCTTCTTGAACGCGGGCGGTAGCGTCTTCCTCGGCGTCCTGCGACACGACGAAGCGCACCGACACGCGAGTGCCCGGCGGCACCTGCCCGGGGCGCGCGTCCTCGATCGCGATGCCGGCGCCGTGCTGCCGCGCGATCTCCAGCACGATGGGCAGGCCCAGCCCGGAGCCGTCGACGCCGGTGCCGAGCGCGCGATAGAAGGGCTGGAGCACCAGCTCGCGTTCGCCCTCGGGGATCCCGGGCCCGGAGTCCTCCACCTGCAGCACGAGCACGCCGCCAAAGGGATCCGCGAGCACGCGGGCCGTGATCACGCCCGGTGACTCGGCGCTGGACGGCGTGTACGCGATCGCGTTGTCCAGCAGGTTGCGCACCATCTCCTTGAGCAGCGTCGGGTTGCCGCGCAGCGTGACGCCCGGCGCGCCGGGCTCGACGCCGTCGTAGCCCAGGTCCAGGCGCTTGTCCATCGCGCGGGGCAGCGAGTCCTGGATCGCTTCCATGGTCAGCGCGGCGAGGTCGCAGGGCTGCCGGACGATCGTCTTGCCGCTGGTCTCGGCACGCGCGAGTGCGAGCAGCTGGTTGACGGTGTGCGTGGCGCGGATGCTGGAGCGCGCGATCTGGTGCAGCGACTGCTTCAGCGCGTCGGCGTCCGAGCCTTCGCGCTGCGCAAGGTCCGCCTGCATGCGCAGGCCGGCGAGCGGCGTCTTCAGCTGGTGCGCGGCATCGGCGAGGAAGCGCTTCTGGGTGGCGATGGAATCCTTCAGCCGCGTGAGCAGGTCGTTCACGGAGGACACGAGCGGCGCCACTTCCAGCGGCACGGCCTTGTCGTCCAGCGGGCTCAGGTCGTCCGGCTTGCGCTGGCGGATGCGCTCCTCCAGCTTCGACAGCGGCTGGATGCCGCGCACGAGCGCCAGCCACACCAGCAACACGGCCAGCGGCAGGATCACGAGCTGGGGCAGCATCACGCCCTTGATGATTTCCGTGGCGAGGATCGATCGCTTCTCGCGCGTCTCCGCTACCTGCACCAGCGCGGTGGGGCTGCCGGGCAGGTCCAGCCGGACCCAGGTGTAGGCCACGCGCAGGTCGAGGCCGCGCATCTCGTCGTCGCGCAGCTTGACCTCGCCCACCTGCGGCAGCTCGTCCTCGGAGGGGAGCGGGAAGTCGCGCTCGCCGGAGACGAACTCGGCACGCGGGCCCATCACCTGGTAGTACACGAGGTCGGAGTCGTCGGCGCGCAGCACCTCGCGCGCTGGCCGCGTGAGGTTGAACGCGACGCGCCCGTTCTGCGCGGCCACGTACTGCGCGAGCGCCTGCACGTTGAACTCCAGCGCGCGGTCGAAGGGCTTGGTGGCGATGCTCTGCGCGACGAGCCAGGTCAGCGCCAGGCTCACCGGCCACAGCAGCAGCAGTGGGGTGAGCATCCAGTCCAGGATCTCGCCGAACAGCGAGCGCTGCTCACGCTGGAAAATCTTCATTCAGCTCAGGGGATCTTCTCGAGGCAATACCCAAGCCCCCGGACCGTCGCGATGCGGATCGGCCCCTTCTCGATCTTCTTGCGCAGGCGGTGGATGTACACCTCGATCGCGTTGTTGCTGACCTCCTCGCCCCACTCGCACAGGCGCTCGACGAGCTGGTCCTTGCTGACCAGGCGCCCGGCGCGCTGCAGCAGCACCTCCAGCAGGCCCAGCTCGCGGGCGGACAGTTCGATCATCTTGCCGTCGATGGTGGCCACACGGCCGGCCTGGTCGTACACCAGCGGGCCGTGCTTGATGGTGCTGGTGGTGCCGCCCATGCCGCGGCGCGTGAGCGCGCGCACGCGCGCTTCCAGCTCCTGCAGCGAGAACGGCTTGGCCATGTAGTCGTCGGCGCCGTAGTCGAGGCCCTTGACGCGCTCTTCGACGCTGTCGGCGGCCGTGAGGATCAGCACCGGCATCGACGAGCCGCGCCCGCGCAGCTTCTTGAGCACTTCGAGGCCGTGCATCTTCGGCAGGCCCAGGTCGAGGATCAGCAGGTCGAACTCGTTGTTGGTCATGAGCGCCGCGTCGGCTTCGGTGCCGCTGGCCACGTGGTCCACCGCCGCGCCCGATGCGCGCAGGGATCGCAGCAAGCCGTCGGCGAGCACCTGGTCGTCTTCGGCGATGAGGATCCGCATGCTTTGTCTCCTGTCCTGTCCTGCTCAACTGGCCCCGCCAGCATACGCTTCCAGCCCGAGCGCGACCACCGTGGCGACGTCGGGGCCCACCTCCTCGCGGAATTCCGCCTCGGCCTGCGTGACGGCCTCGCGGAAGGCGTGCAGCCACGCGAGGCCGGCCTCGGTGAACTTGACGAGCCGCGCGCGAGCGTCGCGCGCATCGGCTTCGCGCGTGACGAGGCCCCAGGCTTCGCACTGGTCCACGAGGTCGCCCATCGCCTGCTTGCTCATGCCCGCGCGCTCGGCCAGGTCCGTGAGGCGCGAGCCCTCCAGCGCAAGGTGCCGCGTGATGTGCACATGCGCCGCCGTCACCTGCCCGCGCGCGGCGAGGTTGGACAGCGCCAGCGGCACGTCGAGGTCGTGCGCCATCAGGTCGAGCACGCGCTCGTCGAAGCGGCGCATCGCGTGGCCGAGCAGGCGGCCGAGGTGGGTGAGGCGCCAGCCGTCGTCGTTGTCGTCCATCCGCAAATCGTAAGGCAAACTGACCAAAAAACCTGTTTACCTGCGCGTACCTCGCCCGTTAGAGTACTGGCCATGCATCCAGCCTGTCTGTCCAGACAGCCGGTGCGGCAAACCCAAACCATTGACACACAAGGAGAAACCTCGAATGGACGCACAGGTCAAGGGCGCGAAGGTCGACAAGGCCGACACCGAAAAAGCCAAGGCGCTGCAGGCGGCGCTGGCGCAGATCGAGAAGCAGTTCGGCAAGGGCACGATCATGCGCCTGGGCGAGGGCGAGAAGATCGAGGACATCGAGACGGTGTCCACCGGCTCGCTCGGCCTGGACATCGCGCTGGGCGTCGGCGGCCTGCCGCGCGGCCGCGTCGTCGAGATCTACGGGCCGGAATCGTCGGGCAAGACCACGCTCACGCTGCAGGTCATCGCCGAGATGCAGCGCCTCAATGGCCAGTGCGCCTTCGTCGACGCCGAGCACGCGCTGGACATCCAGTACGCGCAGAAGCTGGGCGTGAAGGTCTCCGACCTGCTGATCTCCCAGCCCGACACCGGCGAGCAGGCACTGGAGATCGTCGACTCCCTCGTGCGCTCCGGCGCGGTGGACCTGATCGTCATCGACTCGGTCGCGGCGCTCGTGCCCAAGGCCGAGATCGAAGGCGAGATGGGCGACTCGCTGCCCGGCCTGCAGGCCCGCCTCATGTCGCAGGCGCTGCGCAAGCTCACCGCCACGATCAAGAAGACCAACTGCATGGTCATCTTCATCAACCAGATCCGCATGAAGATCGGCGTGATGTTCGGCAGCCCCGAGACCACCACCGGCGGCAACGCGCTGAAGTTCTACGCCTCGGTGCGCCTGGACATCCGCCGCACCGGCACCATCAAGAAGGGCGAGGAGGCGATCGGCAACGAGACCAAGGTGAAGGTGGTCAAGAACAAGGTGTCGCCGCCCTTCAAGACGGCCGAGTTCGACATCATGTTCGGCGAGGGCATCAGCCGCGAGGGCGAGATCATCGACATGGGCGTGCAGCACCAGATCCTGGAGAAGTCCGGCGCCTGGTACGCGTACAACGGCGAGAAGATCGGCCAGGGCCGCGACAACGCGCGCGAGTTCCTGCGCGAGAACCCGGAGCTGGCGCGCGAGATCGAGAACAAGATCCGCGACGCGATCGGCATCGCCCCCCTGCCTGCCGGCGAGGCCGACGAAGAGTAAGCCTTCATGGCCTTTGCGCAACCGTCGCTCAAGGGCCGCGCACTCAGGCTGCTCGCCATGCGCGAGCACTCGCGCGCCGAGCTGGAGCGCAAGCTGCGCGCCCACGAGCAGGAGCCGGGCACGCTCAAGCGCGCGCTCGACGAGCTGCAGGCGCGCGGCTTCATCGACGAGCAGCGCGTGGCGGACTCGGTCGTGAACCGCCGCGCGCCCCGCCTCGGCGCCGGCCGCATCAAGCAGGAGCTGCAGGCCAAGGGGCTGGACGCCGAGCGCGTCGCGCTCGCGGTCGCCAGCCTCAAGGCGACGGAAGTGGAGCGCGCCCGCGAAGTCTGGCGCAAGAAGTTCGGCGAGCTGCCGGCGGACGCGGCGGCGCGGGCGAAGCAGGCGCGGTTCCTGGCGGCTCGCGGCTTCGCGGGCGACGTGATCCGCCGCGTGCTCGGGGGCGACGACACGCTGGGTTAGAGTGCGTGCCGGGTTTCGCCGATGCTCGCCTCGATCTTCAAGTTCCTCAAGCGCCCCGCGGCGCCCACCGACTGGCGCGAGCGGGGCAACGCGGCGCTCGCAGCGGGGGATTACGAGGCCGCCGCGGCGTGCTACCTCGAAGGCACCCAGCCCGAGCCGGGCGATCCCGTCGCCTGGTTGAACCTCGCCTTCGCCCAGCTCGAGCTGGGCCGCCACGACGCGGCGCGCGAGAGCCTTCGCCGCGCGGAGGGCCTGCTCCCGGCCGGCGACGCCTCGCTGCCCGAAGTGTGGTTCCTCCAGGCGCGCGAACGCCATGAGCAGCGCGATTGGGCAGCGGCCGCCGCGGCCTATCGCCGCGTCGTGGACCATGTGCCAGCGCATGCCTTCGCGTGGCGTGAGCTCGGCCAGGCGACCGAAATGCAAGGCGACCTGGCCGGTGCCGAGGCTTGCTATCGCAAGGCGGTGGCTGCGCAGCCGGACCTCGACGTCGCCCTGCGCGACCGCGCGCGCGTCCTGCTCGCGATGCGCCGCGATGCCGACGCGCTTGCGGCCATCGAGAGCCTGTTGCGGCGCAATCCCGCCGAACTCGCGACCCCCGCGAACCTGCCGCACGCAAGCCCGCGCGATCCCGACGTTCACCTGATGCACGCCGAAGCACTGCTGCGGCTCGGCCGCGCGAGCGACGCGCTGGCCGTGTGCGACCGCAGCCTCGCAGCGGCGCCGCACGTGCCGACGCTGAACATGCGCGGCGTGATCCTGCGGGGCCTCGGCCGGCCCGAAGAGGCGCTGGCCTGCCACGCGCAGGCGCTCGAACAGGACCCCACGTACGCGTCCGCGTGGCTCGACATCGCCCGCGCCCAGGAGCGCCTGGGCCGCAACGAGGACGCGCTCGCGAGCGTCGACAGCGCCGTGGCCGCGGGCTGTTCCCGCCGCGAGGCCGTCCTCGTGCGCTCCGGCGTGCTGATGGCGCAACTGCGTTGCCGCGAGGCCGTGGAATTGCTCGAGCGCGACCTGTCGGCGCAGGAACGCGCCGACCCCGAGGTCGATTTCTTCGTGAGCTTCCTGTACCTGCTGCTGGGCGACTACGCGCGAGGCTGGCCGGGCTACGAGGCCCGCTGGCAGCTCACGGCCTTCGGCGTGGCCAACCGCAAGCCGGACTTCGGCGCGCCCGAGTGGCGCGGCGAGCCGCTGCAAGGGCGCACGATCGTCCTCTACGCGGAGCAGGGGCTGGGCGATTCGATCCAGTCGCTGCGGTTCGTGCGGCCGGTGGCCGAGCGCGCGGGGCGCGTGAAGCTGCGCATCCAGCGCGCGCTCGTCCCGGTGCTCGGGCCGCTGCCGGAAAACTGCGAGCTGGTCGCGGAGAACTCGTTCCCGCGCGTCGACTTCGCCTGCCCGCTCATGAGCCTGCCGGTGGTGCTGGGAACGACCATCGACACGATCCCGAACGAGGTGCCCTACCTCGCGGCGCCCCCGCAGCTGGTGGAGAAGTGGCGCGCGAAGCTCGGCGAGCGGCGCGGCGCCCTGCGCGTGGGCGTCGCCTGGTCCGGCAACCCGATGCAGGCCAACGACCACAACCGCTCGATGCCGCTCGCCGCCCTGCGCGACGCGGCTCGCGGCGACATCGAGTTCGTGAGCCTGCAGAAGGAAGTGCGGGCGTCGGACGAAGCGGTGCTGCGCGAATGGCCCGCCCTTCGGCACTTCGGCGCGGAGCTCGAAAGCTTCGGCGACACGGCGGCGATCGCCTCGCTCGTAGACGTCGTCATCAGCGTCGACACCAGCGTCGCGCACCTGTGCGGAGCGCTCGGGCGGCCGCTATCGGTGGTGCTGACGCACTGCGCCGACTGGCGCTGGCTGCTGGGCCGCGACGACTCGCCGTGGTATCCCACGGCGAAGCTCTATCGGCAGGAAAGGCGCGGCGACTGGAGCGTGCCCGTGGCGCGCGCGATGGCCGAGCTCGAAGCGCGGGCCGCGCTCAGATCCCCAGCATCAGCTTGAGGTTCTGCACCGCGGCGCCGCTGGCGCCCTTGCCGAGGTTGTCGAGCCGTGCCACGCACACGGCCTGCCGGGACTCCTCGTTGGCGTAGACCCGCAGTTCCATCTTGTTCGTGTCGTTCAGCGCGGTGGCCTCGATGCGGCCGCCTTCGGTGGGCTCGCGCACCGACACCCATTCGCTGCCCGCGTAGTGCTTGGCCAGCGCGTCGTGCAGGTCGGCGGCCTTGGGCTTGCCGGGCAACTCGTCGAGGAACAGCGGCAGCTCCACCAACATGCCCTGCTTGAAGTTGCCCACGGCGGGGATGAAGATCGGCCGGCGCTTGAGGCCGCCGTACTTCACGATCTCGGGCAGGTGCTTGTGCTTCAGGCCCAGGCCGTACACCTCGAACGGGCCCGCCTCGCCCTTCTCGAAGGCTTCGATCATCGTGCGGCCGCCGCCCGTGTAGCCGCTGGTGGCCGGGATCACGAGCGGGAAGTCCGCGGGCACGATCCCGGCGTCCACGAGCGGGCGCACCAGCGCGATCGCACCGGTCGGGTAGCAGCCCGGGTTGGTGACGCGCGCCGCCTTGGCGATCGCCTCGGCCTGGCCCGGCGCCAGTTCGGCGAAGCCGTACACCCAGCCCTCGGCGACGCGGTGCGCCGACGAGGCGTCGATCACGCGCGGCGCCTTGCCGCCCGACTTGGCGATCTCGTCGACCATCGCCGCCGACTCGCGCGACGCGTCGTCGTGCAGGCAGAAGATGACGACGTCGACGGCCTGCATGATCTCGCGCTTGGCCTGCGGGTCCTTGCGCCGCTCCGGCGCGATGCTGACCACGTCGATGGCGGGCATCTTCGCGAGCCGCTCGCGAATCTGCAGGCCGGTGGTGCCGGCTTCGCCGTCGATGAACACCTTGGGCATGGCGGTTTTTCCTGTGGAAATTGCTTACCGCCTACTGTAAGGCAGGCGGAAGATTGGTGCGTTGCAGCATGATACAGTTGCACGCTGCGCCGCGCAGGGCCCGCGCGCCTTGTCCCAGCCGCACTCCCCCCGTTCAGATCCTCGAGAGAGACCATGAAGATTCACGAGTACCAAGGCAAGGAGATCTTGCGCAACTTCGGAGTGCCCGTGCCGCGCGGCATCCCGGCCTTCACCGTGCAGGAAGCCGTCGAGGCGGCGCAGAAGCTGGGCGGCCCGGTGTGGGTCGTCAAGGCGCAGATCCATGCCGGCGGCCGCGGCAAGGGCGGCGGCGTGAAGGTCGCCAAGAGCGTGGAGCAGGTCAAGGAGCTGGCCGGGCAAATCCTCGGCATGCAGCTCAAGACCCACCAGACCGGCCCCGAAGGCCAGAAGGTGCGGCGCCTCTACATCGAGGACGGCGCGGACATCCAGAAGGAATACTACGTGTCGGTCGTGACCGACCGCGCGACGCAGAAGGTCGCGTTCATCGCCTCCAGCGAAGGCGGCATGGACATCGAGGAAGTGGCGCACGCCACGCCCGAGAAGATCAAGAAGGTGTTCGTGGACCCGCTCGTGGGCTTCACGGACGCGCAGGCCAAGGAGCTGGCCGACGGCATCGGCATCCCGGAGGGCTCCACGGCGCAGGCCAAGGACGTGTTCCAGAAGCTCTACAAGTGCTACATGGACACCGACGCGTCTCTGGTCGAGATCAACCCGCTCAACCGCGACGGCAAGGGCAACATCATCGCCCTGGACGCCAAGTTCAACTTCGACTCCAACGCCCTTTTCCGCCACCCCGAGATCGTCGCGCTGCGCGACCTCGACGAGGAAGACCCGGCCGAGATCGAGGCGTCCAAGTTCGACCTCGCCTACATCTCGCTGGACGGCAACATCGGCTGCCTCGTCAACGGCGCGGGCCTGGCGATGGCCACCATGGACACCATCAAGCTGTTCGGCGCCGAGCCAGCCAACTTCCTCGACGTGGGCGGCGGCGCCACCCCCGAGAAGGTCACCGAGGCCTTCAAGATCATGCTGAAGAACAAGAAGGTCAAGGCGATCCTCGTCAACATCTTCGGCGGCATCATGAAGTGCGACACCATCGCCACCGGCGTCATCACGGCGTGCAAGGCGGTGAACCTGAGCGTTCCGCTGGTCGTGCGCATGAAGGGCACGAACGAGGAGCTGGGCAAGAAGATGCTGGCCGAGAGCGGCCTGCCCATCATCAGCGCGGACACGATGGCCGAAGCGGCGCAAAAGGTCGTGGCGGCGGTGAAGGCTTAAGGAACAGACATGTCGATCTACATCAACAAGGACACCAAGGTCATCACCCAGGGCATCACGGGCAAGACCGGCCAGTTCCACACCGAGAAGTGCCAGGAATACGCGAACGGCAAGAACTGCTTCGTCGCGGGCGTGAACCCCAAGAAGGCCGGCGAAAAGATCTTTGACATCCCGATCTACGCGTCGGTGAAGGAAGCCAGGCAGCAGACCGGCGCCACCGTGTCGGTCATCTACGTGCCTCCGGCGGGCGCCGCCGACGCGATCTGGGAAGCGGTCGAGGCCGACCTCGACCTCGCGATCTGCATCACCGAGGGCATCCCGGTCAAGGACATGCTCATCGTGCGCAACAAGATGAAGGAGAAGGAGGCCAAGGGCGGCAAGAAGACGCTGCTGCTGGGCCCCAACTGCCCCGGCCTCATCACGCCCGACGAGATCAAGATCGGCATCATGCCCGGCCACATCCACCGCAAGGGCCGCATCGGCGTGGTGTCGCGCTCGGGCACCCTCACCTATGAAGCGGTCGCGCAGCTCACCGAGATCGGCCTGGGCCAGTCCTCGGCCGTGGGCATCGGCGGCGACCCGATCAACGGCCTGAAGCACATCGACGTGATGAAGGCCTTCAACGACGACCCCGACACCGACGCCGTCATCATGATCGGCGAGATCGGCGGCCCCGACGAGGCGGACGCCGCCCGCTGGTGCAAGGACCACATGAAGAAGCCCGTGGTCGGCTTCATCGCCGGCGTCACGGCGCCCCCCGGCAAGCGCATGGGCCATGCCGGCGCGCTGATCAGCGGCGGCGCGGACACGGCCGACGCCAAGCTGGCCGTCATGGAAGAGTGCGGCTTCAAGGTCACCCGCAACCCGTCGGAGATGGCGAAGCTGTTGAAAGCCTTGCTGTAAGCAGAATTACGGTCCCGCCCCCGGGGCCCGCTCGCTAAACTGGGCGGCTGCGCAAACAAGAACGAGAAGCGCTCGGAACGCCAGGTTTCGGGCGCTTCGTCGTTAGATACAACAGCAGGAGCAACCTCGTCATGGAATTCCTCTCGACCGCCGATTTCTGGATCGGCCTCGTCAAGATCATCTGGATCAACATCATCCTGTCGGGCGACAACGCGGTGGTGATCGCCCTGGCCGCCCGTTCGCTGCCCCCGCACCAGCAGAAGCAGGCCATCCTGTGGGGCTCCGGCGCCGCCGTCGTGCTGCGGATCGTGCTGACCGTGGTGGCGGCACAACTGCTCGCGCTGTCCTACCTGCAGATCGTCGGCGGCCTGCTGCTGCTGTGGATCGGCGTGCAGCTGATGGCCGACGAGGAAGAGGAAGAGGAAGGCGAGACGAAGGAGTACGGCAACCTCATGGCGGCCGTGCGCACGATCCTGATCGCCGACCTCGTCATGAGCCTGGACAACGTGATCGCGGTGGCCGCCGCGGCCAAGGGCAGCATGCTGCTGCTGATCCTGGGCCTGGCCATCAGCATCCCGCTGGTGATCTTCGGCAGCACGCTGATGATCAAGCTGATGGAGCGCTTCCCCATCATCGTCACGCTCGGCGCCGGCCTGATCGGCTGGGTGGGCGGCGAGACGATCGCGAGCGACGTCGCGCTCAAGCCCTGGGTCGAAGGCAATGGCTGGGTGCACTACGCAGCCGCGGCCCTGGGCGCCGTCATCGTCATCGGCGTCGGCAAGATGCTCGGTGCCAAGGCTGCGCGCGAAGAACACGCCACCTGAAAGCGCTTTCGGGCGCGAATGCGCGCCCCGTGCGCATTTGCAACAACTTGTACAGGGGGCGTGAGAAACTCCCTTGTCCCCTCGTGTTGCGTCTGTTAACGTGCCCCACGGGGTCCCCCGGGCGCCTTCCGTAGCAGCGGAAGGCGTCCGTGTCGTTTGTGCGGGGGCCGTTTCGACATACGGGACGGGGGAATCGGCATGGCTTCTGGCAAGCGCGGTCAGTTCTGGCGCAAGGATTGGTTCGTCGCAGTCGCGGTGATCCTTGCGGTCATCGTGCTGCACCGTGCAACCGACGTCTTCGAGACGATGGAGCGCCGCTATTACGACTTCGCCAGCACGGCGACGTCGCGCCAGCCGTCCAATCGCATCGCGGTGATCGCCATCGACGACCAGAGCGTCGCCAACATCGGCCGCTGGCCCTGGCCGCGCGACGTGCATGCGCAGCTCATCGACAAGCTCTCCGAAGCCAAGGCCAAGACCATCGTCAACACGGTGTTCTTCTTCGAGCCGCAGACCGACCGCGGGCTCGTCTTCATCCGCAAGATCCGCGAGGCGCTGGGCATGCCGGCGCCCGTGGCAGCCGCGCCCGCCGCCGCTGCAAGCGGCGCCGCCGCGCCCGCGCCTGCCGCTGAAGCGCCCGCCGCCGCGCCGCAGAACGAGGCGCTCGCCAAGCTGATGGCCGATGCCGAGGCCACGCTCGACACCGACGCCAAGCTTGCTGCCAGTATGGCCAAGGCCGGCAACGTGCTGGTGCCTTCCGTGTTCGTCATCGGCGACCCGCAGGGCAAGGCCGACAAGCCGCTGCCGGCCGCGGTCGCCAAGAGCGCGGTCGACGAGAAGGGCGGCTTCTCCATCAACGTGCTGCGCGGCCAGTACCCGATCGACAGCATCGGCAACGCCGCCGCCGGCGTCGGGCACCTGAACCAGCTGACCGACGTGGACGGCGCGGTGCGCACCGAGCCGCTGCTCATGAACTACTACGGCAAGGCCGTGCCGTCGATGGCCCTGCTCGCGGCGGCGCGCAGCCTCAACCTCGGCCCCGGCGACATCCGGCTGAACCCCGGCGAGTCGGTGCAGATCGGCAAACTGCGCGTGAAGACCGACGAGTTCGCGCAGATGCGGCCGCAGTTCTACCCGCCGCAGGGCGGCAAGATGCCGTTCGCGGAAGATTCGTTCTACGACGTGCTCTCCGGCAAGATCCCGGCGAGCAAGTACACGGACAAGATCGTGCTGATCGGCGCCACCGCGGCGGGCGTCGGCACGCTGTTCCCCGCGCCGGGCGGCTACTCGCTGGCGCCTGCGCAATACCTCGCGCACGTCACCTCCAGCATCCTGAGCGAGCACTTCATCGTGGACCCCAGCTGGGGCTGGATGGCGACGCTGGCCATCGTGCTGGTGGTGGCCGGCTACCTGATCGCCGGGCTGCCGCGCCTCACGGCCGGCATGTCGGCTGCCGTGACGGCAGGCATCTTCGTCGCGCTGCTCATCGCCGAGTACGTGATGCTGTCCACCAGCGCGCTGTGGATGCGGCTGGTGTTCCCCGCGATGCTGCTTGTCATCGGCCACCTCGCGCTCACCACCAAGCGCTTCCTCATGACCGAGGCCGGCAAGGTGAAGTCGGACGAGGAGTCCGCCGAAACCAACCGCATGATGGGCCTGGCGCTGCAGGGCCAGGGCCAGCTGGACATGGCGTTCGACCGCTTCCGCCGCGTGCCGCACAGCGACGCGCTGATGGACAACCTGAACAACCTCGCGCTGGACTTCGAGCGCAAGCGCCAGTTCAACAAGTGCCAGGCCGTGTACGAGTACATGGCCACGCTGGACAAGAACTACAAGGGCCTGCAGGACAAGCTCAATCGCGCGAAGAACCTGTCGGAGACCGTCATCCTCGGCGGCGGCGGCGCGCACCCCGGCGGCACGATGCTGCTCGATGGCGGCGGCGTCGAGAAGCCGATGCTGGGCCGCTACCAGGTGGAAAAGGAGCTTGGCAAGGGCGCGATGGGCGTGGTGTACCTGGGCAAGGACCCGAAGATCGGCCGCGTGGTGGCGATCAAGACCATGGCGCTGTCCAACGAGTTCGAGGGCGAGGAGCTGAACGACGCGCGCGAGCGCTTCTTCCGCGAGGCCGAGACGGCCGGCCGCCTGCAGCACCAGAACATCGTCACGATCTTCGACGCGGGCGAGGAGCACGACCTGGCCTACATCGCCATGGAGTTCCTCAAGGGCCGCGACCTGGTGGACTACTGCAAGGACGGCGCACTGCTGCCCATCCCCAAGGTGCTGTCGATCTGCGCCCGCGTCGCCGAGGCTCTCGCATACGCGCACCGCGCGAACGTCGTTCACCGGGACATCAAGCCGGCGAACATCATGTACGAGCTCGATACCGACACGGTGAAGGTCACCGACTTCGGCATCGCGCGCATCACCGACTCGAGCAAGACCAAGACGGGCCTGGTGCTGGGCACGCCCAGCTTCATGTCGCCCGAGCAGATCGCCGGCAAGAAGGTGGACGGCCGCTCCGACCTGTACTCGCTGGGCGTGATGCTGTTCCAGATGCTCGCCGGCGTGCTGCCGTTCCGCGGCGACTCGATGGCGGAGCTGATGTACAAGATCGCCAACGAGGAGGCGCCGGACATCCGCATCATCCGCAAGGAACTCACGCCGCGCATCGCGGAGGTGGTGGCGAAGTCCCTCGCGAAGAAGCCCGAGGTGCGCTACCAGGACGGCGACCAGTTCGCCGCCGACCTGAAGGCCGCGATGGCGGAGCTGACAGGCGCGCCGATGCCCGCACCCGCGGCGGCGCCGATGCAGCCGATCGCAACCGCCCCGGCGCCCGCCGCGCAGGAAGCGCCCGCGGCCTCCGAGCGCACCGTCGCATTCACCTCGCCCGCGCCCGCGCCGGCGTCGGGCGGCGGCGACAGTGAGAAGACCGTCATCATGCCCGGCCCACCCGCAGACGCCGCGCCCAGCTATGATTCGACGCAAAAGATGCAGGCCACGGACGGATCTGGAGGGTCGACCCGCTGACTATGAACTACGAGTTTTGCCTGCGAACCGATCCCGGTCTCGCGCGCGAGAACAACGAGGACTCCGTCACTTTCGACGAGCCGACGCGGCTGGCGATCCTGGCGGACGGAATGGGGGGCTACAACGCCGGCGAGATCGCCAGCGGGATGGCCACCACGTTCATCAAGTCCGAGCTCGGGCGCTGGCTCGCGCAGGCGGGCCGCTCGGCCAATGCGCGCGAGGTGCGCCGCGCCATGGAGATCTGCGTCGACAACGCCAACCGCTCGATCTTCAACGCCGCCAACTCCAACCCGCAGTACAGCGGCATGGGCACCACGCTCGTGGTCGGCGTGTTCCAGGACGGCAAGCTGCTCCTGGGCCACATCGGCGACTCGCGCTGCTACCGGCTGCGCGGCACGGAGCTTGCACAGATCACCAAGGACCATTCGCTGCTGCAGGAGCAGATGGACGCCGGCCTGATCACGCCGGAGCAGGCCGCCACGTCGACCAACAAGAACCTGGTCACGCGCGCGCTCGGCGTGGAGGACGCGGTGCTGCTGGAAGTGAACGAACACAGGGTGGAGACGGGCGATATTTACCTGATGTGCTCCGACGGTTTGTCGGACATGCTGGACGACCCCTCCATCGCGAAGATCCTCATGGGGGAGGGGCCGCTGGATCAGAAAGTCGTGCAGTTGGTGGATGCCGCCAATGCAAACGGGGGCCGCGACAACATCTCGGTGCTGCTGGCTCAGGCCAACACCGGCTCCAAAAAGAAGGGCTTGATTTCCCGATTGCTGGGACAATAGCCTTTGGTACTAGCTCGCGGGATACGAATCACACAGGAGTCCGACCATGCCGAAAATGATCGTCTCGATCGACGGTGTTGTCATCAAGGAAGTACAGCTCACGAAGGACCGCACGACACTCGGGCGGCGGCCTTATAACGACATCGTGATCGACAACCTCGCCGTCTCCGGCGAGCACGCGGTACTGCAGATGACGGGCAACGAGGTTTACCTCGAAGACTTGAACAGCACCAACGGCACGTACGTCAACGGCAAGGCGGTGAAGAAGCAGTTGTTGCAGAACAACGACACCGTCGAGATCGGCAAGTACAAGATCAAGTACATCAACGAGGCGCCCGGGCCGACGTTCGAGAAGACGATGATCATGAAGGCGGGCATGGTCCCGCCGGTGCCCAAGCCGGCCGCCCAGGCCGGTGGTGTCGCGGGCGGCGCTGCGGCCGCACCCGCCGCGGGCGCCGCTGCGGCGGCGGCCGAGGTCCTGCCGAACATCAATGCCAGCATCAAGGTGCTGTCCGGCGCGGCCGCGGGCCGCGAGGTGGCACTGGTGAAGGTGGTCACCACGATCGGCAAGCCGGGCGTGGCGGTCGCCGCCATCACCAAGCGGCCCCACGGTTTCGTGGTGGCGCATGTCGAGGGGGCCAACAAGCCGACGCTCAACGGAGCGGCGATCGGTGCGGAGCCGGTGACGCTCAAGAACGGCGACCTGCTGGAGCTGGCCGGCACGCAGATGCAGTTCGTCCAGGCGTAGCGGCCGGCATCCCGGCGCGCTTGCCGGCAGGCGCGGCGGTCAAATAACGACGGGGGAGCATGGGGCTTTTTTCCAGGCATTGGTCCCGCATTGCGGTCACGCTGGTCCCGCTGGTGCTGGCGCTGCTTCACGCCGTCGGCGTGATGAAGATCGGCGTGCTGCAGCGGCTGGACGACATCATCTACGACGCGCGCCTGCGCGCCACGATGCCGCGCACGCTCGACGATCGCATCGTCATCGTGGACATCGACGAAAAGAGCCTCGCCGAGGTCGGCCGCTGGCCCTGGAGCCGCAACCGCATGGCGGAGATGGTCAACGAGCTGTTCGACCGCCAGAAAGTGGCCGTCGTCGGCTTCGACATCGTGTTCGCCGAGCCGGACGACAGCTCCGGCCTCAAGCGCCTGCGCCAGCTCGCGGGCAACGAGCTGAAGGACAACCCGGCGTTCGGCGAGAAGCTGAACCTGCTGCAGGCCTCGCTCGATTACGACGCGCTGTTTGCCAAGTCGCTGCAGGGGCGGCCCATCGTCATGGGCTACTACTTCACCAGTGATCGCGAGGGCCACACCAGCGGCGCGCTGCCCGCGCCGGTGATGGACCGCTCGACGCTGCAGGGGCGGCCGATCAAGTTCACGTCCTGGAACGGCTACGGCTCCAACATCGAGCAGCTCGCGAAGGCGGCGCCGATCGCGGGCTTCTTCAACCCGGTGCCCGACCCCGACGGCCTGGTGCGCTCCGTGCCGCTGGTGGCGGAATACAAGGACAACTACTACGAATCGCTGGCCCTGGCGATGTTCCGCATCCTCATGGGCTCGCCGCGCGTCGAGCCGGGCTTCCCGCAGGAAAAGTGGGTGGGGCGCAACTACCAGGGGCTGGACAGCATCCGCCTGCGGCTGGGCGACAAGTCGCTCGCGATTCCCGTTGCCGAGGGCGTGATCTCGCTTTCGCCCTTCCGCGGCCCGGGCGGGCCGAAGGGAGGCTCGTTCAAGTACATCTCGGCGGGGGACCTCGTCAACGGCAAGGTGCCCGCCGAGTCGCTCAAGGGCAAGATCGTCCTGGTGGGCACGACGGCGCCGGGCCTGCAGGACCTGCGGGCCACGCCCGCCGGCGAGGTGTACCCGGGCGTGGAGGTTCACGCCAACCTGATCTCGGGCTTCCTCGACAACAAGATCACCGTGCGGCCCGACTACGCGCTCGGCTACGACGTGGTCATCCTGCTGCTCGCGGGCCTGACGCTCGCCTTCGGCCTGCCGCTGGTGTCGGCCACGCGCGCGGTGATCCTGAGCGTGTCGGTGATCGCCGTGGTCGTCGTGCTGAACTTCTGGCTCTATGCGGACCTGGGGCTCGTGCTGCCGCTCGCGGCCGGCCTCGTCATGACGATCACGGCTTTCGCGCTCAACATGGGCTACGGCTATTTCGTGGAAAGCCGCAGCAAGCGCGAGCTGGCGCACCTGTTCGGCACCTACGTGCCGCCGGAGCTGGTGGACGAGATGGCCAAGGACCCCGTCAGCTACAGCATGACGGCCACCAGCAAGGAGCTGACGGTGATGTTCTGCGACATGCGCGGCTTCACCAACATGTCGGAGAAGATGGACCCGACGCAGCTGCAGGCGCTGCTCAACAACGTGTTCAACCGCCTCACGGACATCATCCGCGGCAACCGCGGCACGATCGACAAGTACATGGGCGATTGCGTGATGGCCTTCTGGGGCGCGCCCGTCGAGCTGCCGAACCACCCGCACCTGGCAGTGAAGACCTCGCTGGAGATGTCCAACGCGGTGCGCAAGATCAACGAGGAGCACCGCGCTAAGGGTTTACCCGAGATCGGTGTCGGCGTCGGCCTGAACACCGGCCCGATGTGCGTGGGCGACATGGGCTCGGAAATCCGCCGTGCCTACACCGTGATCGGCGACGCCGTGAACCTCGGCTCGCGGCTCGAGGGCCTGTCCAAGGTGTACGGGGTTGACATCGTGGTGAGCGAATCCACCCGCAAGCTCGCCAACGATTTCGCGTGGCAGGAGCTTGACCGCGTTCGCGTCAAGGGCAAGAAGGAAGCCGTGGCGATCTTCTGGCCGGTGGCGCCGCTCGAGCGGCTCGAGAAGGGGACGCAGGAGGAGCTCAAGACCTGGGCGACCTTCCTGAAGGCGTACCGCTCGCAGGACTGGGACCAGTGCGACGTGCTGCTGATCAACCTGCAGCGGATGAATGCAAAAAAATACCTTTACGAGCTGTACTCCGAACGTGTAGCCTCGATGCGGCTGCTGCCGTTCGACCCGGAGTGGGACGGCGCGACCAACTTCGAGACCAAGTGAGGACCTGATGAAGGTGCGGGTGCTGGGCTGCTCCGGCGCGATCGCGAAAGAGTGCCGGACCACGTCGTTCCTGATCGACGGCGACGTCCTCATCGACGCGGGCACCGGCGTGGGCGACCTCACGCTCGAGGAGATGATGCGCATCAAGCACGTGCTGCTGACGCATTCGCACCTGGACCACGTGGCGGCGCTGCCGCTGATGGTCGACAGCATCGCCTCCATGCTCACCGAGCCGGTGAAGATCCACGCGCTGCCCGGCACGCTGGCCGCCATCAAGGCGCACGTCTTCAACAACGTGATCTGGCCGGACTTCAGCCGCATCCCCACGCCCGAGGCGCCCTTCGTGAGCTTCCACGAGATCCACGTGGGGCAGGTGCTGGACATCAACGGCAAGAAGATCGAGGTGCTGCCGGCCGTGCACACGGTGCCGGCCTGCGGCTACGCGGTGGACGTGACGCACGGCGCGTGGGTGTTCACCGGCGACACCGAGCGCAACCCCGCTTTCTGGCGCCGCCTGAACCAGCTGGACGTCGCGGCGCTGGTGATCGAGACGGCCTTCTCCAACCGGGAGAAGGACCTCGCGCGCCGCAGCCTGCACCTGTCGCCCCATGCGCTGGCCGAGGAGCTGGACATGATCGACAAGGGCAAGCGCTTCCCGATCTTCATCACGCACACCAAGCCGGCGGAGACCGAGCTGATCATGACCGAGATCCAGAAGTTCGACCAGACGCAGCCGTTCGGGCCGAATGTCGTGCATGACATCCGCTGGCTGCGCGCGGGACAGGAGTTCGAACTATGAGTGCAGTCCTCAAGCCCAACACCCACGAACGCGATTCGCAGGCGTTCTTCGACTCGCAGATGCTGCCGCCCGAGAAGCGGGGCGTCACGTTCGAGGCCCTTTTCTACAAGCAGCTGCAGCAGGTCACGACCAAGGTCCACGCGACCGACAACGTCGACCAGATCATGCTGGACGCCAGCGCCGACATCTGCAAGCTGTTCAACGCCGATCGCCTGACGTTGTACGCGATCAACGAGGACCGCACGGCGATCGTCTCGAAGCTCAAGACCGGCCTGAACACCGCGAAGGACCTGAAGCTGCCGATCAGCGCGCAGAGCATCGCCGGCTACGTTGCCTTCTCCAAGCAGATGGTGAACATCGCCGACGTCTACGACGACGAGGCGCTCAAGCGCATCCACCCGTCGCTCGCGTTCCTCAAGGAGGTCGACAAGCGCTCCGGCTACCGCACGAAGCAGATGCTCGTGATGCCGATCCTCGACGGCGACGTGCTCCACGGCGTGCTGCAGGTCATCAACAACAAGAGCGACGTGCCCTTCGGCGACCTGGAGATCGACGGCGCGCAGCAGCTTTGCCAGACGCTCGCCACCGCCATCCGCCAGCGCATGCAGAAGGCGGAGGAGGGCGCGCGGCGCAAGTCCTCCAAGTACGACGGCCTGCTGCAGAACGGCGTGATCACCGCCGAGGAACTCGCCACCGCGGTGCAGAAGGCGCGCGAGGAGGCCAAGCCGGTCGAGTACGTGCTGATGGCCGACTTCGGCATCCGGCCGGCGCAGATCGGCCCGTCGCTCGCGAAGTTCTTCGGCGTGCCCTACGAGCCCTTCAACCCGGGGCGCATCAAGGTCGAGGCCCTGCAGGGCAACCTCAAGCGCGAGTTCGTGACCGAGCAGGGCTGGATGCCGCTGGAGGAGGGGCCCGAGGGGCTGATCGTGATGTGCACGGACCCCGAGGCCGTGCGCGGCTCGCGGGTGGTGCCGCAGATCTTCCCGCGCATCGGCAAGTTCGCGTACCGCGTCACGACGCAGACCGAATTCGACGAGACGCTCGCGCAGCTGTGGGGCGTGTCCGAGGCCGACGGCGGCCAGTCGATGGACGAGCTGCTCGCGGACCTGAATGCGCCGGTCGACGACGAGGGCAGCACCGAGGAGACCGACGCCGCCTCCGCCGCGTCCGACAACGAGCTGGTCAAGTTCGTCAACAAGATCATCGTCGACGCGTACAACCTGCGCGCGTCGGACATCCATATCGAGCCGATGCCCGGCAAGCTCAAGACCGGCATCCGCCTGCGCATCGACGGCTCGTTGCAGAACTTCGTCGAGGTGCCGGCGCACTTCCGCCAGGCGCTGGTCACGCGCCTGAAGATCATGTGCGACCTCGACATCTCCGAGAAGCGCAAGCCCCAGGACGGCAAGATCAAGTTCAAGAAGTTCGGCCCGCTGGACATCGAGCTGCGGGTGGCCACCATCCCGTCGGCAGGCGGCGTCGAGGACGTGGTCATGCGTATCCTGGCGGCCGGCGAGCCGATCCCGATGGAGAAGCTGGGCCTCACGCCGCACAACAAGGAGAACCTCGAGAAGACGGTCAGCAAGCCCTACGGCCTGTTCTACGTCTGCGGTCCCACGGGCTCCGGCAAGACGACCACGCTGCACTCGATCCTGAAGTTCCTCAACACGCCGGACACCAAGATCTGGACCGCCGAGGACCCGGTCGAAATCACGCAGAAGGGCCTGCGGCAGGTGCAGGTGAACAAGAAGGCGGGCATCGATTTCGCCCTCGTGATGCGCGCCTTCCTGCGTGCCGACCCGGACATCATCATGGTGGGCGAGTCGCGCGACAAGGAAACGGTGTCGATGGGCATCGAGGCGTCGCTCACGGGCCACCTCGTGTTCTCCACGCTGCACACGAACTCCGCGCCGGAATCGATCATCCGCCTGCTGGACATGGGCATGGACCCGTTCAACTTCGCGGACGCGCTGCTGGGCATCCTGGCGCAGCGCCTGGCCAAGCGCCTGTGCGACTGCAAGGAGGGCTACTACCCCGAGCAGGAGGAGATCAAGACCTTCATCGCCGAGTACGCCGAGGACCTGCGGCACACCGCCGCGTGGAAGGCCGACTACGCAGGCGAGGCCAAGAAGCTGTACGAGACCTGGCTGAAGCACTATGGCGACAACGGCCGCCTGAAGTTCTACCGGGCGGTCGGCTGCGACAAGTGCAACAAGACCGGCTACAAGGGCCGGGTCGGCCTGCACGAGCTCCTGATCGGCACGGACGAAGTCAAGAAGCTGATCCAGGAGCGCGCCCGCGTGGCCGAGATCTTCGTGGCGGCTGTCGGCAGCGGCATGCGCACGCTGAAGATGGACGGCATGGAGAAGATCATGATGGGCACGACCGACATCAAGCAGGTCCGCTCCGTCTGCATCAAGTAGTCACATAGCGCAAAGAGTGGTTGACAAGTTTGTCGGGGCCGCGGCCTCGGCAGCTCATCCTTGCGCCTGTTGAGTTGTGTTTTAATCCGTTTGCACTATACGAATCCGCCTGTCGCGCCGGCGGGCCGGCGAACGGCGATGGCATGCCGATTGCGGTAACGCATCGCTTCTTCAACAGAACGGAGGTTCCATGAAGCGTCAACTGCAGCAGGGCTTCACGCTCATCGAACTGATGATCGTCGTGGCCATCATCGGTATCCTGGCGGCCGTCGCCCTGCCCGCGTACCAGGACTACACGATCCGCGCCAAGGTCTCCGAGCTGATGCTCGCGGCCAGCGGCGCACGCACCTGCATCACCGAGCTCACGCAATCCAACGGCGGCATCATCCCGAGCAACGTCTCGGCCGACTGCTCCATCGCCGCGGTCGGCAAGGTGTCCTCGGCGGACGTCGGTGCCAACGGCGTCGTGACGATCGTCGGCAACTCGGCATCGGTCGGCGCGGCGGTCACCGTGACGCTCGTGCCCGCGGCTTCGGGCGGCACGCTCACCTGGACGTGCGCCGGAACCCCCCTGAAGTACCTCCCCGGCAGTTGCCGCGGCTGATCGAACGATCGGCCCGGCCCCAGCGCTCTCAGTCGTCGTCGAGGGCTTCCTTTCCACCCACTCGGAGAAAACATGAAACGTCAATTACAACAGGGCTTCACCCTCATCGAACTGATGATCGTCGTCGCGATCATCGGCATCCTGGCGGCCGTCGCGCTGCCCGCCTACCAGGACTACACGATCCGCGCGAAAGTGTCGGAGCTGATGCTGTCGGCCTCCGGCGCTCGCACCTGCGTCACTGAGCTGACCCAGTCCAACGGCGGCACGATCCCCAGCAACGTGTCGGCCGACTGCTCCATCGCGGCCGTCGGCAAGGTGTCCGCGGCTTCCGTGGACGCGGCCGGCATCGTGACAGTGAGCGGCAACTCGGCCTCCGTCGGCGCGGCCGTCACGGTGACGCTGACCCCCACCGCCAGCGGCGGCACGCTGACCTGGACCTGCCAGGGCTCGCCCGTGAAGTACCTGCCGGGTACCTGCCGCGGCTGATCGTCCGCTGTGACATGGCAAGGCCTCCTCGCGGAGGCCTTTGTCATTGTTGAATGACAGGAATGTCACGCCATTCGCCGCATTCGTCACGATGACGGCGGCCAGTGCGGGTTTTTCAACGCGAAAGCCCGCAGCGGCCAAAGGCATGTGAATTGCTTGTCGAGAGTTCCAATCATTTCTGGAGGTGTAATGAAGCGTCAACTGCAACAGGGCTTCACCCTGATCGAACTGATGATCGTGGTCGCGATCATCGGCATCCTGGCGGCGGTGGCCCTGCCGGCTTACCAGGACTACACGATCCGCGCCAAGGTCTCGGAGCTGATGCTTTCCGCCTCCGGCGCGCGCACGTGCGTGACCGAGCTGACCCAGTCCAACGGCGGCACGATCCCGAGCAACGTCTCGGCCGACTGCTCCGTCGCGCCCGTCGGCAAGGTGTCCGCGGCTTCCGTCGCGGCGAACGGCGTCGTCACCGTCAGCGGCAACTCCGCCTCCGTCGGTGCGGCCGTCACGGTCACTTTGACGCCCACGGCCAGTGGCGGTACGCTCACGTGGACCTGCCAGGGTTCGCCGGTCAAGTACCTGCCGGGTACGTGCCGCGGCTGATTTCGCTGCGGTCCCGAAAGCAAGCCCCCGCGAGCCGGGGGCTTTTCATTCCGGAAGTCGCGCGATGCTGAAGTTCCTGAGTACCGAGGCCGAAAAGGAGTTCGTTGCCGGCCTGGTGACGAAGCTCAAGGCGTCCCTGCCGCCCGACAGCGTGGCCGGCGCGGGCAAGGGCGCCACCGTCAACCGCATCACGCGCCAGCTCGAGAAGACGTACGAGACGGCGTCCGACTACCAGGCCGAGCGCCGCCTGGGGTTCTTCCGGCGCGCGGCATTCGCCAACCACTTCAAGTGGGAGCTGCGCAATGCCGGTTATTCCGACGAGTTCATCGACGTCGCGACCGAGGGCCTCGTGATGGAGATGTCGAAGGCCGCCGCGAAACGCCCCGCCGCCCCGGGCGGGGGCGGCCGGTAACCTTATGATCCGGCCGCGGCAATGGTGCCGCGGTCCCGACCCCCCGGAAGCGCCCGATGCTGGCCAACCTCCTCCGCCGCTTCGTGCCCAAGTCGAAGCGGGCCGCGCAATGGCGCGAGAACATGCTCGTCGAAGCAGTGAAGCTGCGCGAGGCGGGCGACGTCACGCGCTCGATGGAGAAGCTGCGCGAAGTGCTGGAGCGCGAGCCGGGCGAGCTGCGCGCGCTCAACGACCTCGGCGCCTGCCTCGCGTACGTCGGCCGCTCCAAGGATGCCGAGCACGTCTTCGAGCTGGCCTATTCGCTCGACGACACTTTCCTGCCGACGATCATCAACCACGCGCGCGTGCTGCTGGACCAGAAGCGCGGCGCGGAGGCGATGCGCTTCCTGCGGCGCGCGAAAGTCGTCGACCCCGAGGCGATCCAGGCGGAAGCCTTCTACGCGGCCTACTGCATCGGCAATGGCGACGCCGAGCGCGCCGCGCGTTTCCACCTGCGCGCGTGGCTCGCCGAGTTCGACAGCCTGCGGCACGGCAACTCCTTCCTCTGGAACCTCGCTTATGCCGACGTGACCGAGGAGCGCATCGCGTCCGAGCACCGCTTCTGGGCCGACACGGCGCCGCCCGCCGCGCACGGCGAGAAGCCGCTCGCGCCGCAGCCCCTCGAAGGCCGCCGCATCCGCATCGGCTACCTCTCGCCGGACTTCCGCAGCCACTCGGTGCGCTACTTCTTCCGGCCGCTGCACGAGAACCATGACCGCGACCGCTTCGAGCTGTTCCTGTACCACGACTCGCCCGTCACCGACGCCCAGACGAAGCTGATCGAGGCCGCGTCCGAGCACTTCCTCGACGTGCACGAGATGTCCGACGCCGCGCTGATCGACCGCGTGCGCGAGGACCGCATCGACATCCTCGTCGAACTGGCGGGCCACACGTCGTTCAACCGCCTGCACCTGTTCCAGCGCAGGCTGGCGCCGGTACAGATGACGGCGCTGGGCGACCCTTCGACGACCGGGCTGCGCGGGCTCGACGCGAAACTCGTGGACGTGCACGCGGCCGGCCCCGACCCGCAGCGCTACTACACCGAGGCGCCGGTGGCGTTGCCCGGCACCTTCTGGTGCTTCGACCCGATGGAGGACGCACCGGAGCCGGCGCCGCCGCCGGTGCTGGCCAAGGGCTACGTGACGTTCGGTTGCGCGGGCAACGTCGCCAAGATCTCGGCGCGCCTGCTTGCCGCATGGAAGTCGATCCTCGAGCGGGTGGAGGACAGCCGCCTGCTCGTGCGCTCCATCAGCTTCGAGGACGAGGAGTCGCGCAAGGCCAACGAGAAGCGCTTCGCCGCCGCGGGCCTGCCGATGGACCGCGTGGAGCTGCTCAAGCCGGCGCACGGCCACGCACTGTACGAGACCTACCATGAGCTCGACATCGTCCTCGACACTTTCCCGTTCAACGGTGGCACCACGTCGTGCCTGGCCGTCTACATGGGCGTGCCGGTGGTCAGCTTCTACGGCGAGTCGCTGATCAGCCGGATGGGCCTCTCGGTGATGGCTGCGATGGGCGCTGCCGACCTTGCAGTGCCCGACCTCGACGCCTACGCCGACCGCGCGGTGGCGCTTGCCCGCGATGTCGACTTCCTCACGCGCTTCCGCGCCGGCGCGCGCGAGCAGTACCGCGCCTGCACCCTCGGCAACGGCAAACTGTTCGCACGCGATTTCGAGCGCGCTGTCGAAGACCTGCTCGCGCGCCGCAATGCAGGCGAGTTCCACTACGAAACCAAAGTGCCGGTGCTGCCAGCGCGCGAGCTGGTGCGCCGGGCATACGCGGTTGCGCGCTACGGCCGCGTCGAGGCCGCCAGGCGCATCGTCGCGCACTGCCTCGAGCACCACCCCGAAACCGGCACGGCCCACCTGCTGCGCGCGCAGCTGATGACGGTCGACGGCAAGGGCGACGAAGCCATCGCCTACCTGATCGAGCAGGGTAGCCGCCTGAACCCCGCGGAACACGCGTCGATGCTGATCCTTGCGATCCGCTTCCAGCTGCTCGCCGGCCGGCGCGACGCCGCGGGCGAGCTGCTGCAGCGCGCGCTCGCGCTCGACGTCACGGACGCCTTCGACCGCGAGCAGCTCGCGCTGTATCGCTGCGCGCTCGCGGCGGCCGACGCACCTGCCCGCGCCGCTGCCGCAGGGCCGGCGCGACGGATCGTGTTCGTCGTGCCCTGCGACGAGCCGGAGCGCTTCGACGCGATCCGGCGGCAGGTCAAGGCCACGTGCACTTGCCCGGACGGCTGGGAGATGGACTTCGAGCGTTGCCGCGAGCGCGACCGCATCGAGGCGTATGTCGAAGCACTGGCCGGTGCCGGGACCGACATCGTCGTGCTGATGCAGAAGAACGTCGAGATCCATGGCCCCGGGTTCGCACTGGAAGTGGCTGAAGCGCTCGAAGGCGCCGACGTCGTCGGCTTCGCCGGCGCGCGCCGCTGGACGCGCATGGACTGGCGTGCCGAGGAGTACGCGCTGAAGTCCGCCTGCTTCCTCTCGCGCTCGCGCGAGGCGGAGGGCTTCACCGACGTCAACATCGTCGGCGCGGGCACGGCGCGCCGCGCCGACGGCATGGCGGTACTCGATGGCGCCTTGCTCGCCGCGCGCGCGGGCGTGCCGGCCCTCTTCGACGAGGAACTGCTCGGCTCGCATGCCCTGCTGGAGGAGTTCTGGAGCAACCGGCTCGCGGCCGAGGGCCGCCGGCTCGTCGTCAGCCGCGACCTCGGCGTCTTCGTCGACGCCGCGATCCCGCTGGACACGTCGAACCACGCCGAAGCGCGCGTGCGCTGCGCCGACCTGCTGGCCCTGGAGCCCTTCCCGATGACGGACGAGGACACGCTGGCGCTCTCCGTTCCCGTGCGCAGCCCCGCGGAGGCGGCGCAGGTCGCCAGCGCGTTCTTCGCCGAACGGCAGCCCGCCTAGGGGGCGCGATGAGACGCGAAGCCGTGGACCTGGGCCTGCCCGATGCGGCGGCGGGCGCGCCGGTGCAGCGAACGTGGCTGCGCTGGGGCCCGGCGCTGCTGCTGGCCTTGCTGGCGCTGGTCGCGCTCGTGGTCCTGTTCCCGTTCATCACCGGCGAGTACGACTTCGCCTTCCTCGACGTGGCGACCGACACGCACCAGGGGCGCGCCGGCAGCATGCACCTCGCGCGACTTTTCGCCACCGAAGGCATCCCCGGCTGGTCGTTCAGCATCGGGCTGGGCGCGCCGACGCTGTTCATGTTCAACGACCCGTTCATGCTCCTCAGCCAGCTGGGCGGGGCCGACCATGTCGCCCAGCTGCGCCTCTGGGTCTACCTGCTGAAGATCGCGCTGGGCGGCGGCTTCTTCTACCTGCTGGCCCGCAGCTGGGCCGAGCGCCGCGAAACGGCGGTGATCGCGGCGCTGGCGTATTCGTTCTGCGGCTACGTCGTCGTCAACGGCATCTGGGACTCGGAGACGAACATCTTCGTCTTCGCGCCGCTCGTGGCCTGGGCCATCCGGCGCCACCTGCGCACGGGCGACGTGGTGGCGCTGCCGCTGGCCCTCGCGGCGACCCTGTGCGCCGGCGTGTTCTTCCTGCTCGTCGGCGTGTCGCTGCTCGTGGCGTTCGCACTGTGCGTGGCGGCGGCGGAGCAGCCGCGCGCGATGGCGCGCCGCTGGCTGCTGGGCGTGCTGCCGCTGTGCGCCCTCGGTTTCGTGCTGGCCGCGCCGTTCGAGCTGCCCATGGTGCTGCAGCTGTTCGACAGCCCGCGCATCGGCACCGCCTCGCAACTGGAGCGTTTCATCGACCGCGGGCTCGCACCGAGCGAGGGCTACCAGCTGCTGCTGCAGCTGGGCGGCCTGTTCCACAAGGACATCTTCGGCGTCGCCAATTACCACTGGTCGTGGATGCAGTACCTCGACAGCCCGGGCTTCTACGTCGGCATGCTGCCGCTGGTGGTGCTGCCGCAGCTGTGGCGCGGCACGGCCGCCGACCGGCGCCTGCTCGTCGTGGGGCTCGTGGGCATCGCGGTGTACATGCTGTTCCCGCTGGTGCGGCTGTCTGCCTTCGGCTTCGCGGCGCCGTACTACCGCGGCACGCTGGTCTGGGTGACGCTCGGCCTGCTGGTGCTCGGCGTGCGCGCGCTCGACCGCGTCCTGGTGCACGGCGTCGACCGCCGGATGCTGCTCGTCGGCGCGGGGACCCTGCTGGTGCTGCTCGAAGTCGTCGCCTGGCTGGCCCCGGTGCAGATCGAGCACGCGGCCCGCATGGCCTTCGCGATCATCGCGTGGGGCGTGGTGCTCGCGACGGCTGCGACCGGGCGCATCTCGCGCGCGGCATTGCCGGCGGTGCTGCTGGCGCTGCTCGCCGTGGAACTTGCGGCAACGGCCTGGCCCTCGTTCAACGAGAAGCGCATGCTCGTGAAGCCGGACGAGCGGCCCTTCGACGACCTGTCGCTGCCCGCGCTCGCCGCGATCCGCGCCGACAACCCGCCGCCCTTCTACCGGGTGGAGAAGACGTTCGACAGCCTCGCGTGGGTGCTGAACGACGCGCTCGCGCAGGACTATCGCGGCGTGAAGTCGTACTACTACCATGGACGCTCCGTGGTCCGCTTCCACGAGAACATGGACCTGCTCACGGGCTCGAAGCTCGTGAACCACACCAACTGGCTGCCGTCCCCCGGCAACCGCTACATGCTGCACAGCGCGCTGGGTGTGCGCTACCTCATCAGCCATATCCCGCTGAACTGGTACGGCCTGCAGAAGGTCGCCGCGGGCCGCGGCTGGTCCGTGTACCGCAACGAGTTCGCGCTGCCGCTGGGTGTGGTGCACACGCGCCAGGTCACGGAGGCGCAGATGCAGCTGTTCGCCTGCCTGCGGCGCGGGGTGTGGCTGAAGGACCTCGTGCTCGCGAACGCCGTCGTGCTCGGCGAGCCGATGCCGCGGTGGGGACGCCTTGCCGACCTCTCGATGCCTGCCCATGACAGCGACGCCGGCGTGCCGCCCGAGTACGGCATCGTCGGCATCGGCGGCTGGACGCACGTCTGGGCGGCCCGCAGCGACCTCGACGATCCGTCGAAGTACACCGAGTCCCATTACGCGGAGCCGGCCCGCGCACTCCAGCGCACCGGACTCGAAGTCACGCATTTCGCCAACGACCACGTCGCCGGCACCATCCGCCCCGAGGAACGCGGCATCCTCGTCTTCTCGATTCCGGCCTCGCGCGGCTGGACGCTGCAGGTCGACGGCCAACCCGTGCCGTGGTTCGCCGCGAACTACGGCATGCTCGCCGCGCCGGTCGAGGCGGGCACGCACCGCATCGAATTGAAGTACCGCGTGCCGGGCCTGGTGCAGGGGCTCTGGCTGGCCGGTGCCGGGCTCGGCGTGCTGCTGCTGTTGCTGCTGCGCGCGCGCCGGCGCGCCGCCGCCTGAAGTTGCACGCATGCATCCACGCGCGCTTCGCATGCCCCTGCTGCTGCTCATGGTCCTGCCATGGCTGTGGGCCTACACGCCGGGCCCGTCGCCCAACGTGGGCCCGCTGCTCGGTGCGTGGACCTGCCTGCTGCTGTCAGTGCCGCTGCTGCTCGCGGGCGATCGCACCGAACTGCTGCGCGCCACCTTGCCGCAGGCCTGGACCGTCGCGGCGCTCGTGTCGGCCGTGATCGGCCTCGCGCAGTGGTTCGGCGTGGCGCCGGACGTTGCGGGCATCAGCACGGCGCAGGTCGGCGAGGCGTACGGCAACCTGCGCCAGCGCAACCAGTTCGCCACGTTGATGTCGCTGGGGCTGGCCGCGCTGGTCTGGGCACCTTCCATGCCGAAGGCGCCGACGTACGCGGCAGCGGCCCTGCTCGCAGTCGCGAGCGTCGCGTCATCCTCGCGCACCGGGCTGCTGCAGGTCGCCGCGATCACTGTCCTCGCAGCTGCGTGGCCGGGTGCGCGCGGCGAGCGGCTGCGGACCTGTGCGGTGGCGATTGCGGCTTACATCGCGGCCGTCCTGCTGCTCCCCTGGGCGCTGATGGAGTGGCGCGGCGTGGATGCGGCCACGGCCGTCGGCCGCGCGTTCAGCGAGCTGGGGTGCAGCAGCCGCAAGGTGTTGTGGGGCAACGTGGCATACCTCATCGCGCAGCGGCCGTGGACCGGCTGGGGCATCGGCGAACTCGATTACGCGCACTACGCCACGCTGTATCCGGGCGAGCGCTTCTGCGACATCCTCGACAACGCGCACAACCTGCCGCTGCACATCGCGGTGGAACTGGGCGTGCCCGCCGCGCTGCTGGTGACGGCCGTGCTGCTCGCGGCCGTGTGGCGCGGGCGGCCGTGGCACGAGGCGGACACGCACCGGCAACTCGCATGGACCGCGCTGCTGCTCATTGCGCTGCACAGCATGCTCGAATACCCGCTCTGGTACGGGCCCTTCCAGCTGGCCGCCCTGTACTCGGTGCTGCTGCTGTTGCCGCAGCGGCGCCCCGGCTACTCGCTGCGCATCGGGGCCGCAGCGGGCGCGTTCGTGGGGCTCGGGCTGGCCGCCATCGCGTACGCGGCTTTCGAGTACGCCAAGGTGAGCCAGGCCTACCGCCTGCCGCCCGACCGCTGGCGGGCTTTCCGGGAAGACCCGATCGCCGCCGCGGGCCGCACGCTCCTCTTCGGCGCGCAACTGCACTTCGCGGAGCTGTCGATCAGCGACGTCGATGCGCGCACCGCGCAGCGCGTGCACGAACTCGCGCTCGGCGCGCTGCACTACTCGCCCGAGCCCATGGTGGCGGAGAAGCTGATCGAGAGCGCCCGCCTGCTCGGGCGCGCGGACGAGGCCGCGTGGCACGCGGCGCGCTATCGCGCGGCGTTTCCCAAGGAATATGCACGCTGGCGGGGCGCATCCGCGGCGGATACGCAACACACGGCACCTATACTGGATTCGCGCTGAGGGGACATCGATGCACACAGGAGGAACGGAACTTTCCGCGGCGGCCACGCTGCCGCACGCAACGCCTGCCCCGCGCGAGGCCACGTGGAAGCAGTGGCTGCCGCTGCTCGGGCTGCAGGCGCTGGTCGCGCTGATCGTGCTCTTCCCGTTCATCACCGGCGTGCTGAACTTCGCGTTCCTCGACATCGCGTCCGACACGTACCACTCGATGACCGGCGGCATGCACCTGGCGCGCCTGCTCGGCCGCGAGGGCTTCTCCGGCTGGTCGTTCAGCCTCGGGCTGGGCGCGCCGGTCGTGTTCATGTTCAACGACCCCTTCGGGCTGCTCAGCCAGCTCGGCGGCGCCGAGCACGTGGCCGACCTGCGCATCTGGGTGTACCTGCTGAAGATCGCGCTGGGCGGCGGCTTCTTCTTCCTCTTCGCGCGCGGCTGGGTCGAGCGCAAGGAAAGCGCGCTGCTCGTGGCGCTCGCCTATTCGTTCTGCGGCTACATCGTCAGCAACGGCGTGTGGGATTCCGAGACCAGCATCTACGTGTTCGCGCCGCTGGTGCTGTGGGGCATCCAGCGCCACCTGCGCCATGGCGACGTCGTCACCTTCCCGCTCGCGGTCGCGGCGGTGCTGTCCACGGGCGTGTTCTTCCTGATGGTGGGCGTTTCGCTCGCGGTTGCGGGCGCGGTCTGCGTGGCTGCTTCCGAAGACCCGCGCGCGATGCTGCGCACCTGGCTCACGCGGATGGTGCCGCTCGCGGCGCTCGGCTTCCTGCTGGCCGCGCCCTACGTGATCCCGATGGCCCTGCAACTGCTCGACAGCCCGCGCGTCGGCGGCGGCACGGCCTCGGCACTCAGCCGCGTGGCGGGCGAGGCGTTCGCGGTGACGGACCTGTCGATGCTGCTGCTGCAGGTCGGCGGGCTGTTCCACAAGGACATCTTCGGCATCGGCGGCTTCCACCGTTCGTACATGAACTACCTGGAGAGCCCGGGGTTCTACGTCGGCATGCTGCCGCTCCTGGTCATCCCGCAGCTGTGGCGCGGCACGCCCGCGCAGCGCCGCATGCTCGTTGCCGGCCTCACGGCTATCGCGCTCTACATGCTGCTGCCGGTGTTCCGGCTTGCCGCATTCGGTTTCGCGGTGCCGTACTTCCGCGGCACGCTGATCTGGGTGACATTGGGCCTGCTGGTGCTCGCGACGCCCGCGCTCGATCGGGTGCTCACGCGCGGCGCGGACTTGCCGATGCTGGCCGTCGGCGCGGGTGCGGTGTGGCTGCTGCTGCTCGCGATGGCGTTCTTCCCGCCGGCATCCGGCGAGCACGCCGTGCGAATGGCCGTGTTCATCGCCGCGGGTGCGGCGGCGCTCGCCCTTGCCACGCGCGTGCGCGGGCTGCAGGCGAAGCTGCCCTCCATCCTGCTCGCGCTGATGATCGTGGAGCTCGTCACCACCGCGTGGCCCTCGTACTACGTGATGCGCACGCACGTGCGGCCCGACGAGCGCCCCTACGACGACGTGACGCTGCCCGCGCTCGATGCCATCCGCGCCGACAAGCCGCCCCTCTTCTACCGCGTGGAGAAGACCTTCGACACGTTCGGCCTCGGCGACGCGATGGCGCAGGACTACCGGGGCGTCAAGTCCTACTACTACCATGGCCGCGGCATCGTGAACTTCCATGCCGGCGTGGACATGCTGCTCGACGGCGGCAGCAAGCGGGCCGTCAATTTCACCAACTGGCTGCCGCCGCCGGGCAACCGCTTCATGCTGCAGTCGGTGCTGGGCGTGCGCTACATCGTCAGCCACTACCCGCTCGACTGGGTGGGGCTGGAGAAGGTCGGCTCGGGCAAGGACTGGTTCGCTTACCGCAACGAGCTCGCGTTTCCGCTGGGCGTGGTGCACACGAAGCAGGTGACGGCCGCCGAGATGGCAAGCCTTTCGTCCTTGCCGATCGAGCGCGCGCGCTGGCTCAAGGACCTCGCGCTCGTCAACGCGGTGGTGGTCGACACGCCGATGCCGCAACTGGGCGGCCGCTTCGACCTCGCCGCGGTCGCGGACAAGGGCGTGGTCAACGTGCCCGAGCACTACCTGCAGCCCGCGCAGGCGCTGCAGCGCACCGGCCTGCAGGTGACGCAGTTCTCGGACGACCACTTCAAGGGCACGATCCACCCGGACGCGCCCGGCATCCTTGTGTTCTCCATCCCCGCGTCGCGTGGCTGGCAGCTGCGCATCGATGGGCAGCCGGTGGATTGGATGACCGCGAATTTCGGCATGATCGCGGCGCCTGTTACCGCCGGTAAGCTCGAGGTGGAAATGCGCTACCGGCTGCCGGGGCTGGTGCCCGGTTTGCTGCTCGGCGCGCTGGCCGTTGCGGTACTTGTGCTCCTGCAGCGACGCCGCCGCGCCACTCGGGAACCCACAGCGCCCACACATCGTCGGGCGGCGGGCGCCGACACCCGCCAAGCTAATATCCCGGAATGAAGGCAGTCATCCTTGCGGGCGGGCTGGGAACGCGGATCTCCGAGGAGTCCAGCGTGCGGCCCAAGCCGATGATCGAGATCGGCGGGCGGCCCATCCTCTGGCACATCCTGAAGATGTACTCGGCCCACGGCATCCACGAATTCGTGATCTGCTGCGGCTACAAGGGCTACGTCATCAAGGAGTACTTCGCCAACTACTTCCTGCACATGTCCGACGTGACGTTCGACATGGCTTCCAACCGCATGGAAGTGCACCACCGCAACGCCGAACCCTGGCGCGTCACGCTGGTCGACACCGGCGACAAGACCGGCACCGGCGGCCGCGTCAAGCGCGTCTCGGAGTACGTGCAGGACGGCGACTTCTGCATGACGTACGGCGACGGCGTCGGCAACGTCGACATCGCCGAGCTCGTCGCCTTCCACCGCCACCACGGCCGCATGGCCACCATGACGGCCGTGCGGCCGCCGGGCCGCTTCGGCGCGGTGCAGCTCGATGGCACGGCCATCCGCCAGTTCATGGAAAAGCCGCTGGGCGACGGTGGCTGGATCAATGGCGGCTTCTTCGTGCTCTCGCCCAAGGTGCTGGAGCTGATCGAAGGCGACGACACGTCGTGGGAGTCGGGGCCGCTTGTGGCGATGGCTCACGCCGGCAACCTGCAGGCCTACATGCATCACGGCTTCTGGCAACCGATGGACACGCTGCGCGACAAGACCTACCTCGAGGAACTGTGGGCGAGCGGCTCGCCGCCGTGGAAGATGTGGCAACCGGAGGGACGCCGATGAACAGGGACACGCTCCTGGACCTGCGCGCGCGCATCGGCGCGTTGGTGGACGAATACGCGGCGATCGCGCTCAAGCGCCAGCCGTTCATGCCGGGCGCCACCATGGTGCCGGCCACCGGCAAGCTCATTGGCGCGGAGGAGCTGCGCTCGATGGTGGATGCGTCGCTCGACGGTTGGCTCACCACCGGGCGCTTCAACGACCAGTTCGAGACGGAGCTCGCGGCCTTCCTCGGCGTGAAGCACGCGATGACGGTGAACTCGGGTTCGTCCGCGAACCTCATCGCGTTCAGCGCGCTGACCAGCCCCAAGCTCGGTAGCCGCGCCATCAAGCCCGGCGACGAGGTGATCGGCGTGGCGGCGGGCTTCCCCACCACGGTGAATCCCATCGTGCAGTTCGGTGCCATTCCCGTGTTCGTGGACGTCGACATCGGCACCTACAACATCGACGTCGACGGCCTGCGCAAGGCCATCTCGCCGAAGACCAAGGCGATCATGCTCGCCCACACGCTGGGCAACCCGTACAACCTCGACGTCGTGCGCGAGGTCTGCGAGAAGCACCACCTGTGGCTCATCGAGGACTGCTGCGACGCGCTCGGCTCCACCTACCGCGGCCAGAAGGTCGGCACCTTCGGCGACTTCGGCACCCTCAGCTTCTACCCGGCGCACCACATCACGATGGGCGAGGGCGGCGCGGTGTTCACCAACAACTCCGAGCTGAAGGTGATCGCCGAGAGCTTCCGCGACTGGGGCCGCGACTGCTACTGCCCGCCCGGCAAGGAGAACACCTGCGGCAAGCGCTATTGCTGGAAGCTGGGCGACCTGCCCGAGGGCTACGACCACAAGTACATCTACAGCCACCTCGGCTACAACCTGAAGATCACGGACATGCAGGCGGCCTGCGGGCTCGCGCAGCTGCAGAAGGCGCCGGACTTCATCGCGCAGCGCAGGGCCAACTTCAAGTACCTGCGTGACAAGTTGGCGAGCTGCGAGGAGTACCTCGTGCTGCCCGAGCCGACCGAGCACTCCGACCCGTCGTGGTTCGGCTTCCCGCTGACGCTGAAAGACAACGCGCCCGTGACGCGCGTGGACCTTCTCACGTATCTCGACCAGCAACGGGTGGGCACGCGCCTGCTGTTCGCGGGCAACATCACGAGGCAGCCGTCGATGATGGGGCGCAACTGGCGCGCCGTCGGCGATTTGCGCAACAGCGACATCGTGATGAACAACACCTTCTGCATCGGGCTGCAGCCGCAGCTCACCACCGAGATGCTCGATTACGCCGTGAGCCGCGTCGAGGCCTTCCTCGGCGTGTCTTTCGAATAAGCAATGGACAGTACTCCCCGCATGACCACGGCCGACGCGCTGCTCGCCTACTTGCGCGCCAAGGGCGTGGACCGGATCTTCTTCGTGCCCGGCGGCGGCGCGATGCATCTGAACGACGCGCTGGCCCGCTCGGAGATCGGCCCGGTGCATTGCCACCATGAACAGGCCTGCGGCATCGCGGCGGAGGCCTGGGGCCGCGTGCGCGGCCATGCCGGCGTGGCGATGGTGACGACCGGTCCCGGTGCCACCAACATCCTCACGCCCGTGGCGGGTGCCTGGATCGAATCCACGCCGCTCGTCGTCGTGTCGGGGCAGGTGAAGCGCGCCGACCTCAAGGCGGGAACCGGCGTGCGCCAGCGCGGCGCGCAGGAAGTCGATGTCGTGGCGATGGCCGCCACGTCGTGCAAGTTCGCCACCACGGTGATGTCGCCGGAAGAAGCGCTGCGCAGCATCTGCAAGGCCTGGCACCTCGCCAACAGCGGGCGCATGGGGCCGTGCTGGGTGGACGTGCCGCTGGACGTGCAAGGTGCGCCTTATCCCGGCGACTGGGCCGCCGATGCGGCGCGCTTCGAAAAGGAACTGCTTGCCGCCGAGGCGGCCGCACAGGCGCCCGTGCCTGCGCAATGGGCCATGGACACCGACGCATTGCTGGCTGCCGTCTCGCGTGCGTCGCGTCCCGTGCTGCTCGTCGGCCACGGCGTGCGGCTCGCCGGTTGTGCGCAGCGTCTTGTCGAAGTGATGCGCCGCCACGAGATCCCGGCGGTCTTCACCTGGAACGCGATGGACATGCTGGAGTGGGACGACCCGCTCAATGCCGGCCGGCCGGGCGCGATCGCCCAGCGTTGCGCCAACCTCGCGGTGCAGCGCAGCGACCTGCTGATCACCATCGGCGCGCGCATGGACAACGTGGTCACCGCCTACAACCCGCGCGGCTTCGCGCGCAACGCGCAGAAGATCGTGTTCGACATCGACACGGCCGAACTCGCCAAGCTCGAAGGTGCGGCCACGCACCGCTGGCAGGCGACGGCCGAGGCCGCGCTCGCCGCGGTCGATGCCGCGTTCGCCAAGGCGGAAACGCGGCCCGCGGATCGCCGCCCGTGGCTGTCCTGGATCGCCGACGTCAAGCGGCGCTTCCCCGCGCGCGACGGCGCGAAGCCGGCAGCGAAAGGCCCGATCGAATCGGCCGACGTCGCGCACGAGCTGTCGACGGCCGTGCCCGAAGGCGCGCTCGTGGTCACCGGCAGCTCCGGCCTGTGCGTGGAGTCGTTCTACCTGGGCTTTCGCAACCGCGCGGGCCAGCGCGTGTTCCTCACGTCCGGCCTCGGCGCGATGGGCTATGGCCTTGCGGCTGCCATCGGTGCGTGCGAAGCGCAACCCGGCCGCCGCGCGGTGCTGGTCGAAAGCGACGGCAGCCTGATGATGAACCTGCAGGAGCTCGCCACCTTGCGCGCGCGCGCGCCCGACCTCGCGATCGTGCTGATGGACAACGCGGGCTACGCGTCGATCCGGCTCACGCAGCGCAACTACTTCAAGGGCCGCCACGTCGGCACCGGCGGCGAGGCGGGCGTGCTGTTCCCCGACTGGCGCGCCACCTGCGGCGCCTTCGGCATCGCGTACGACGAGGTGGACGACCTGGCCAACGTGGGCGGCGCGCTGGCACGCCTCATGGACCCCAAGGCGAGCGGCCCGCGCCTGCTGCGCGTCGGCCTCGTCAAGGACGAAGCCTTGTGGCCGCGATGCGCCTCGCTGCCGCAGCCGGACGGCAGCATGCTCTCCATGCCGCTCGAAGACATGACCCCTTTGCTGCCCATCGACGTGCTGCGCGAATGGATGGGCGGCGAAGTCGCGCCCGCCTCGCTCGCGGCGCGCGGCCTGTAGATACCCGCACCCGAGAGGTGACCCGCATGACAACCACCGACAGCAAGACGCGCCGCGCATCGATCTTCACGCGCCCCCTGTTCGTCTTCGAGATGGCGAACAACCACATGGGCGACGTGGAGCACGGGGTGCGCATCGTCGAGACCTATGCCGCGATCGCGGCGCAGTTCCCCGAGTTCGACTGCGCGATCAAGTTCCAGTACCGCGACCTGGACACCTTCGTGCATTCGAGCGCGAAGGGCGACCACACGATCAAGCTGGTCAAGCGCTTCGAGGAGACGCGGCTGGACGCCGGCCAGTTCGAGCGCATGCGCACGCGTGCCCGGCAACTCGGCCTGCTCGTCATGTGCACGCCGTTCGATGAAGTCTCGGTGGAGCGCGTCGAGAACGAGGGCTACGACATCCTCAAGATCGCCAGCTGCTCGCTGACCGACTGGCCGCTGCTGGAGCGCGCGGTGCGCACGCAGCTGCCGCTGGTGGTGTCCACGGGTGGCGCGACGAAGGAGGAAGTGGACCGCGTCGCACTGTTCCTCACCAACCGCGAGAAGCGCTTCGCGCTGATGCACTGCGTGGCGGAATACCCGACGCCCGACGACGACTTGCGCCTGGGCCGCATCGCGGAGCTCGCGAAAGCCTACCCGCAGGCGATCATCGGCTACTCGACGCACGAAGAGCCCTCCGCCACGCTGCCCGTGATGATGGCCATCGCGACCGGCGCGCGCGTGTTCGAGAAGCACATCGGGCTGGAGGCGGGCAGCTACAAGCTCAATGCGTACTCCGCGTCGCCCGAACAGACGAAGGCGTGGCTGTCCGCGGCGCGCGAGGCCGTCAAGATGAAAGGCCCGGCCGGCTGGCCCGCCCCGAGCGCCGCCGAACTCGCGAGCCTGCGCGAGCTGCGCCGCGGCGTGTGGACGCGCCGTGCCGTGCGCAAGGGCGAAGTGCTCAGTGCCGACAGCGTCGAATTCGCTTTCCCGCCCAAGCCGGGCCAGTATCTCGCCAACGACTGGTCCAAGTACGCCGTGTTCCGCGCGCAGCGCGACATCGCGCCGGGCGAGCCCGTGGATGCTGCTGCGGTCACGCGCGAAGACCTGCTGGGCCAGCTGCGCCAGATCGCCCTGCGCGTGGACGACCTGCTGCGCGATGCCGGCGTTGCCGCGCCGCCCGGGCAGCCGCTGGAAATCTCCCACCATTACGGCATCGCCGAGTACGCCCGCACGGGCCTGGCGATGGTGACGGTGGTGAACCGCGAGTACTGCAAGAAGATCCTGGTCATGTTCAAGGGCCAGGAGCATCCGGAGCAGTACCACCTGAAGAAGGAAGAGACCTTCCTCATGGTCAGCGGCGAGCTGGAGACATGGATCGACGGGCAGCCGCGCGTCCTCAAGCGCGGTGACGTGCTGACGGTGCAGCGCGAGCAGCGCCACCGCTTCGTCGCGCTCACCGACGTGATCTTCGAGGAGATCTCGACGAACCACGACAAGGCCGACTCGTACTACACCGACCCGGCCATCGCGGCGAACACCGCGCGCAAGTCGTTCCTGAACTTCTGGCACGAGCCGCGCACGGCATGAGCGTTGTGCGCGCCTGCCCGCTGTGCCGTTCGCGTGGCAGCAAGCTGCTGTTCACCAACGCCATGGCGGCGCTGGACGCGCTCGACATGAGCTACGCGGTGCACGAGTGCGCCGAGTGCGGCTTCGTGTTCGCGGGCGAGCTGCCACCGGAGCCGGACTATTCGCGGTACTACGCGCGCTATTCCAAGTACGACCATTCGAGCGTCGTGTCGGTCGTGGACGCCGCGCGCGGCGAAGCGGCCGCGGCGCTGATCGAGAACGTCGTGGCGAGGGACGCGCCGGTCGTCGATGTCGGCTGCGGCAGCGGCACGCTGCTGTCCCTCCTCAAGCGCGCGGGCTACACCAACCTTCACGGCGTGGACCCGGCGCCGAACGCGGGCAAGCTTGCCAACGAGCTGTTCGGCTTGACGGGCGTCCGCCGCGGCTCCATGGCCGATTGCCACGAGGTCGTGCCGATTGCCGAAGCGAGCGTCGTCATGGTGATGGCCGTGCTGGAGCACCTGTGGGACCCGCAGCGCGACATGGCGGGGCTGTTCGCCCGGCTGCGGCCGGGCACGCACCTGATGGTGGACGTGCCGGCCCTCGAGACCTTCGATGGCGAACGCGGCGAGCCCTTCGGCGAGCTCTCGCTCGAACACATCCAGTACTTCAGCCGCGACAGCCTCGACGCATTGATGGCGACGCTCGGCGCCGCGCCCCTGAGCCACCGCTACGTCGAATGCGGCGGCATGAGCGGTCGGGCGCTGCTCGCGCTGTACCAGGTCACCGGCAAGCCGGGGTCCGTGCCGCGGCGCAGCGAAAACGACGCGGCGACGATGCGCCGCTATCTCGAAGTCTGCGGCGGCCGCCTCGACAAGGCGCTGGCGCGCGTGCCGGCCCGCGAGATGATCGTTTACGGCGCGGGCTCGCACACGGCGCGCTTGCTGCCGCAGCTGGGGCCGCGTTGCGGCGCGCAGGTGCGCCTGCTTGCCGATGCCAACCCCAACCTGCAGGGTTCGCGGATGGGCGGCAGCCCGATCGTCGCACCGGCGGAGATCGCGAAACATCCGCGGCTTCCGGTGCTGGTCTCGTCCTTCCGCTTCCAGGACGAGATCGAGAAGCAACTCGCGCAGCGCTACCCCAATGAGCTCATCAAACTCTATTAGCTCTAGTAGCTCTGTCAGCGCGTTCGACGCGATGAAGCGGCGCGCCGAGCCGTGCCGGGCGCTCAAGCGCGAGTCGCGCGTCTGGATCTTCGGCGCCGGCTTGTTCGGCCGTGCGGTGTGCCGTGCACTGCAGTCGCAGGGCTTCGATGTCGCGGGTTTCGTCGAGACCCAACCGAAGGCCACCAACGTGTTGGGCCTGCCGGTGCAGGCGTGGGCCGACCTGCCGGCGTCGAGCCGCGGCGAGCAGCTCGCCGTCGGCATCTACAACCACTTCCTGCCGCTGGACGGCATGCACGCGCTCGCGAGCTCGCACGGCTTCGAGGCGCCCTTCCTCGCGCACGAGCTCTACGACCAGTTCGCGGACGCGCTCGGCTGGCGTTACTGGCTTTCGCGCCGCGAGTTCCTGCTCGCCAACGTGGAACGCGCGGCCGCCGTCGCCGAAAGGCTGGCCGACGAGGAGAGCCGCGCCACGTTCGCGCGCACGCTCGCCTTCCGCCTGGGGCAGGACCTGCCGTTCTCCAGCCGGTTGAGCGAGGAGCCGCGCTACTTCAACAGCTACACGCTTGCGCGCTTCGCGGAAAAGCCGATCGCGTACGTCGACTGCGGCGCGTACGACGGCGACACGTTCGCGGACCTGCTCGCGCTGCCACGCGTGAAGTGTTCCCGTGCGTGGCTGCTGGAGCCGGACCCGGCCAACTTCGCGAAGCTCGCCGCGCGCGTGGCCGGTGAGAAGGTGCCTGCCGTTTGCCTGCCGCTTGCCGCTGCGGACCGCTACCGCATGCTGTCCTTCACCGCCGATGAAGGCGAGGCCAGCCGCGTCGGCGATGGGAGCGTGAGCGTCGCAGCGGTCGCGCTCGACGAGCTGCTCCCCAACGAAAGCATCGGGATGCTCAAGCTCGACGTCGAAGGCGGCGAGGCGATGGCGCTGCGCGGCGCGCGCCGCCTCATCGAGCGTTCGCGCCCGGTGCTCGCCGTCTCGCTGTACCACAACCCGCAGGACCTCTGGGAGCTGCCGGAGCTGCTGTTCGAGATGTGCCCCGGCTACGACTTCCACGTCGGGCAGCACCAGGCCAATACCTTCGACAGCGTCCTTTACGCCGTGCCGAAACCATGAAGCGAGTCCTGCTCACCGGGGCGACCGGCTTCTTCGGTCGCGCGCTGCTGCGGCACTGGGCGGCGAGCAGCGAGCCGCCGCAGGTCATCGGCCTGTCGCGCGACCCGCAGCGCTTTTTCTTGCGCTACCCCGAATTCCGCGAACTCGAGTGGCTCGAGCTCGCGGGCGGCGACATCGTCGACATGCCGAAGCTGCGCGCGCTGCCCGCGTTCGACGCCGTCATCCATGCCGCCACGGATTCGACGCTCGGGCCGAAGCGCCCACGCCTGGCGCTGCACGACGAAATCGTAGGCGGCACGCGCAACGTGCTCGACCTCGCCGTCGAGCGAGGCGTGAAGCGCATGCTGCTCACGAGTTCCGGGATGGTCTATGGCCGCTTGCCGGCTTCACCCGCGGTGCCGGAAGACTGGGCGGGCGCTCCCGATCCGCTGGAACCCGCCAACGTGTACGCGTGCGCGAAACGCGCCGCGGAACACCTGTGCATGCTCTACGGCGCGCAGCACGTCCTCGAGGTCGTCGTCGCGCGCTGCTTCGCCTTCGTCGGCGAGGACCTGCCGCTGGACGTGCACTACGCCGCCGGCAACTTCATCCGCGACGCGCTCACCGCCGACGCCATCCGCATCGGCGGCGACGGCCGCAGCGTGCGCTCGTACATGGACCAGCGCGACCTCGCGCACTGGCTGCTCACGTTGCTGGAGAAAGGCCGCGCCGGCCGCGCGTACAACGTCGGCTCCGGCCGGGCGGTGACGATCGCGGAACTGGCGCAGGCCATCGTGAACGCCATCGCGCCCGGCAAGCCCGTGCACATCCTCGGCGCCGGCTCGCCGACTCCGCCCACCTACTATGTCCCCGACGTGAGCCGCGCCCGCGACGAGCTCGGCCTCACGGTCACGATCGAGCTGGAGCAGGCCGTCCGCGATACCGCGGCGGCGCTGCGCCGGCGCGACGCCCTGCTGGAAACCGCCCGATGACGCAACGCACGACTCCTGCCGCGCAGGTGCTCGAAACCGACCTCGAAGAGATCCGCACCCACGCGCGCGGCAGCCTCGACCGGCTCGCCGGCATGCGCGTGCTCATGACCGGGGGCGCCGGCTTCCTCGGCTACGAGATGCTGCACGTGCTTGCCACCATCGGCGAAGGCGACGGACGCGCGCCGGTGCAGCTGACCGTCTACGACAACATGCTGCGCGGCCGCAAGGCGTGGCTGGAGCAGCTCGGCGCGCGGCCGCACGTGCAGGTGGTGAACCACGACATCACGAAGCCGCTGCCGGCCGACGCGCCCGCGTTCGACTACATCGTGCATGCCGCGTCGATCGCCTCGCCCATCTTCTACCGCCAGTACCCCATCGAGACGATCGACGCCAACGTCAACGGCGTGCGCCACCTGCTCGACCACATGCGCGCGAGGCAGGAGAAGAACCCGGTGCGCGGCATGCTGTTCTTCTCCAGCAGCGAGATCTACGGCGACCCGGACCCGTCCTCCATCCCGACGAAGGAGGACTACCGCGGCCTCGTGTCCTGCACCGGCCCGCGCGCCTGCTACGACGAATCCAAGCGGCTGGGCGAGACGCTGTGCGTGAACTTCGCGCGGCAGTACGGCTGCCACGTCACCATCGCGCGGCCGTTCAACAACTACGGGCCGGGCCTGTCGATCCACGACCGGCGACTGCTCCCTGACGTCGCGCGCGACATCTTCGAAGGCCGCGACATCGTGCAGCTGTCCGACGGCACCGCGACCCGCACCTTCTGCTACATCGCCGACGCGGTGAGCGGCTACCTCAAGGTGCTCACGCATGGCGAAGCGGGCGAGCCCTACAACATCGGCACCGAGAGGCCCGAGATCTCCGTGCGCGACTTCGTCAACAAGGCCGCGGCCATCGGCGCCGAGCAGCACGGCTGGCGCGGCAACGTGGTGCAGCAGTCGAGCGACGACCGCCACTACCTCACCGACAACCCCAACCGGCGCTGCCCCGACATCGGCAAGGCGCGCACCCGGCTCGGCTACGAGCCGTACGTCGGCCTCGACGAGGGCCTCAAGCGCGCGCTCGCGTGGTATTCGGGGAACCGCGAGTGAAGGTCGTCGTCGTCGGCACCGGGTATGTGGGGCTCGTGTCGGGCGTGGGCCTGGCGGAGATCGGCCACGAGGTGGTGTGCGTCGACGTCGACCAGGCGAAGGTCGAGAGCATCCGCCGCGGCGAGCCGCCGATCCATGAGGAGGGCTTGCCGGCCCTGCTGAAGAAGCAGGTCGATGCCGGCCGGCTCACGGCCAGCACCGACCTCGGCGCCGCGCTGGCGGGCGCCGACGTCTCGCTGATCGCGGTGGGGACCCCATTCGACGGCTCCGTGATCGACCTGCAGTACGTGAAGCAGGCGGCCACCGACATCGGCCGCCACCTGCCGAAGGGCCGCTACCACGTGGTGTGCGTCAAGAGCACCGTGGTGCCGGGTACGACGAGCGACGTCGTCGGCCCCTTGGTCGAGGCGGCCTCGGGCCTGGTTGCCGGCCGCGACTTCGGGCTGTGCATGAACCCGGAGTTCCTGGCCGAAGGCACCGCGGTGAAGGACTTCATGAACCCGGACCGCATCGTGATCGGCACGCGCGAAGCGCGCACGGAAAGCGTGATGCGCGAGCTGTACGCGCCCTTCGCGCGCACCGAAGTCGTCGTCACGACACCGAGCACGGCCGAGATGGGCAAGTACACCGCCAATGCGCTGCTCGCGACGCTGATCTCGTTCTCCAACGAGATCGCCGACCTGTGCAGCCGGTGCGGCGACGTCGACGTGGTCGACGTGCTGCGAACGGTGTACCTCGACCGCCGCATCTCGCCGGTCACGCCGCAGGGCCGCGTGTCGCCCGGCGTGCTGGCGTTCCTGCACCCGGGCACGGGGTTCGGCGGCTCCTGCTTTCCCAAGGACCTGAAGGCGCTTGCCGCATTCGGCTCCGCCAAGGGCGCGATGCCCGGCATCCTCGACGCCGTCATCGCACGCAACCGGCTGCAGCCGGGCGTGCTGGTCGATCTTGCGAAGCAGCGGCTCGGCTCCCTCGCCGGCCGGCGCATCGCGGTGCTGGGCCTCGCGTTCAAGCCGGGCACCGACGACATCCGCGAATCGCCGGCGGTCCCCGTCATCCGCATGCTGCTCGACGAGCAGGCCACGGTCGTCGCGCACGACCCGATCGCCATCGAGCCGACCTCGCGTGTGCTGTCGTCGCCGCGCCTGTCGTTCACCGGTTCGCTGGAGGATGCGTTGCAAGGCGCCGATGCCGCCTTGCTCGTGACGTCATGGCCGCAATACAAGGAGCTGCCGCAGCTGCTGCGCGGCAAGGACATCCCCCTGGTGGACGGCCGCCGCTTCATCAGCCCCGCCGACCTGCCGGCCTACGAAGGCATCGGGCGCGCTAGAAGTTGACGCGCTCGGCCTCCACCACCAGCGGCAGCTTGCGCAGCTTGGTGTGGATGGAGCCGATGTATTCCCCCAGCATGCCGATGCAGAACAGCTGCACCGCGCCGAAGAAGAAAATGCCGATCAGGATCGGCGCGATGCCCAGCTGGAACGAGTCCCAGAACAGCAGCTTGGCCGCGAGGTAGAAGAAGGCGACGAGCAGGCTCAGGATCGACACCGCGAAGCCGCCCATGGTCATCAGCCGCAGCGGCACCTTCGAATGGTTGGTGATGCCCAGCATCGCCACGTCGTACAGCGTGTAGAAGTTGTTCTTGGTGATGCCGCGCTTGCGCCGCGGCTGCTTGAACGGCACGGTGGCGATCGGCAGGCCGATCTCCGAGACGAGGCCCCGCACGTAGGGGTAGGGGTCGTCGAGGTCGCGCATGACGTCGATCACGGCGCGGTCGAACAGCCCCGCGCCGGTGGCGTTCTGCACCAGCGGCACGTCGGAGATGCGCGTGATCAGCATGTAGTAGGTGCGCCGCACGAGGAACATCAGCGGCGACTCCTGGCTTTGCGGCTTGACGGCCATCACCGTCTTGTAGCCCTGCTCCCACTTCTCGATGAACTCGGGGATCATCTCCGGTGGGTCCTGGAGGTCGGAGGCGATGGCGATCACCGCGTCGCCCTTCGCCTGCAGGATGGCGTAGTACGGCGACCGCACATGGCCGAAGTTGCGCGCGTTGACGATGATCTTCAGCCGCTTGTCCGTCGCCGCGATCGCCTTGAGCTTGGCCACCGTGTCGTCCGTCGACGCATTGTCGATGCAGATGTGCTCGTAGTCGTAGGGCAGCTTCGCCATCGCGGCCGCGATGCGCTCGTGCAGCTCCACGACGTTCTCCGACTCGTTGTAGCAGGGCGTGACGATGCTGATCAGCTTGTTCATGTTTTGGCGGCGAAGACGAACCTGCGCAGGATGACGAACGAAACCGCGGCCATGGGCAGGATCAGGAGCAGCCCGCCCACCTGCGGCGAGAAGCCGGCCCCCACCAGCACGCGCAGCCCCGCGAGGTTGCAGAAGTAGGTGAAGACGTAGGAGCCCACGAAGCGGAAGATCAGCCGGTTATCGTGCGAGCCGAAGACGAGCGTGCCGGTGGTCTTGAAGTTGAACAGCACGCCCAGCACGGTGCCGATCAGCAAGGCCATCGAGTAATGCAGCCCCACGTACAGCAGCAGCCAGAAGCAGCCGTAGCCGAACACGGTGTTCACGCCGCCGACGACGATGAACCGCGCAACCCGGTTCTGCGCAAGCCGGCGCACGAGCCCGGCCGATGCGCTCACGCCGGCGCCTTCCACTCGCCCGACTTGCCCCCGCGCTTTTCCAGCAAACGCACGCCGCCAATCGTCATCCCCCGGTCCACCGACTTGCACATATCGTAGATGGTGAGCAGCGCCACCTGCACGGCGCACAGCGCCTCCATCTCGACGCCTGTCGGGCCGACGGTTTCGGCGGTCGCGGTGCACACCACCGCGTTGGCCGCGGCGTCGACCTCGAACTCCACGGCGAGCCGTGTGAGAGGAATGGGATGGCACAGGGGAACGAGCTCGCTCGTGCGCTTGGCGCCCTGGATGCCCGCGATGCGCGCGATGCCCAGCACGTCGCCCTTCTTCGCGGTGCCGGACTGGATGACCGCCAGCGTCGCGGCCTGCAAATCGATGCGGCCGGTGGCGACCGCGACCCGGTGGGTGGATGCCTTCGCGCCCACATCCACCATGTGGGCTTGTCCCTGCGCGTCGAAGTGGGTCAGCGAGCTCATGTTTGGCGTGCGTGGTAAAAAGCAAAGTTCCGGCTTCACGCCGGCTTTACCCTGCCCGAGCATCATAAGGCGATGACCGCCCCCACCCCCTCGCGACGCCGCAAGTGGACCCCGCTGGTCCTCGCGCTGGTGCTGGCCGCCCATGTGCCCGGCGGCGCGCAGCAGCGCGGCGCGCTGCCCGGCCTGGGCAGCGGCGACGGCGCGATGACGACCGCCGCCGAACGCAAGCTGGGTGAACGTGTCGCCCGCGAGCTGTTCCGCGACCCCGACTACATCGACGACCCCGTCGTCAGCGAATACGTCCAGAAGATCTGGCAGCCGCTGCTCGCGGCCGCGCGTTCGCGCGGCGAGCTCACGGGTGAACTCGACGACCGCTTCGCGTGGCGCGTGCTGCTTGGCAAGGACCGCTCGATCAACGCTTTCGCCGTGCCCGGCGGCTGGCTCGGGCTGCACATGGGCCTGATCGCCGTGACGCAGACGCAGGACGAGCTCGCGTCGGTGCTCGCGCACGAACTGAGCCACGTCACGCAGCGCCACATCTCGCGCATGATCGAGCAGGAGGGCAAGACCACGCCGCTGATGATCGGCGCGATGATCCTCGGCGCGATCGCGGCCAGCAAGAACCCGCAGGTGGGCCAGGCGATGATCGCCGGCGGCAGCGCGCTGGGGCAGCAACTGGGGCTGAACTTCTCGCGCGACATGGAGCGCGAAGCCGACCGCATCGGCTACGGCGTGGCCACGCAGGCGGGCTACGAGCCGCAAGGCTTCGTCAACATGTTCGACCGGCTGTACCAGGCCTCGCGCCACAACGACAGCGGCAACTTCCCCTACCTGCGCACGCACCCCCTCACCACCGAGCGCATCGCCGAGATGCAGGCGCGCCAGCCGCTCGCGCAGCGCGCCGGCCCGCTCGTGCCGACGATGGAGCACGCGATGATCGCGGCGCGCGCGCGCGTCGTCTCCAACTCCGGCGTCGATGCGTTGCGGGCGATGATGGGCGAGGCGGACGCGAGCAACTTCGCCACCTTGCCGCAGGTGCGGCAGGCCGCGGTGCTCTATGGCTCCGCGCTGGCTGCCTCGCGCCTGAAGGAGAACGCGGCCGCGGGCCGGCTGCTCACGCGGCTGAAGCCGGCGACCGCCGGCGACGCGGCAGGCACACGCCTTGCGCGGCTGCTTGCCGCGGAAGCGGCGCTCGCTGCCGGCGATGCCCCCACCACCATTGCGCTGACCGACGTGCGCGGCGCCGAGCGCCCCGAAGTGCTGCTCCTGGGCGAAGCGCGGCTGGCGGCGGGCCGCGCCGCGGATGCAGTCGGTCCGTTGCAGACCTGGGTGACGATCCACGGCAAGGACGGCACCGCGTGGCAGCTGCTCGGGCGCGCGTTCGCCGCGCAGGGCCAGCAGGTGCGCGCGATCCGCGCCGATGCGGAGTCGCAGGCTTCGCAGCTCGACTACCAGGCGGCGCTGGACCGGCTGCGCGCCGCGCAGGACCTGATGCGAAAGGGCGCGGGCGCGACCGACCACATCGAGGCGTCGATCATCGACACCCGCGCGCGGCAGATCCAGCTACTTCTTCGCGAACAGACTCTCGAGCGCTGACTCGATCACCACGCCGATGGCGGTGTACATGAGCGAGCCGAGCAGGGCCGCCACGAAGTCGCGCACCTGGAAGCCGTCGAGCATCTGCGCGGCCAGCCAGAAGACCGCCGCGTTGATGACGAACAGGAAGAGGCCGAGCGTGAGGATGGTCACCGGCAGCGTCAGCACCACCAGCAGCGGCCGCACGAAGGCGTTGAGCAGCCCGATGACGAAAGCGGCGAGCAGCGCCGAACCGAATGTGCGCACCTCCACGCCGCTGTAGAGGTAGGCGACGAGCAGCAGGGCGCAAGCCGAGAGGCCCCACTTCACAAGCAGCTTGACCATGAGGCCGGAGCATAGCGCACCGGCCCCACGCAAGCGTGTGCGCTATTCCGCGGCGAGCACCAGCGCCGCACCCAGCCCCGCGATGGCGCCGGGCACTTCCCACGCCGGGCGCTGCTGCACCGGCTGGTCGGCGGTGACCGGGTCCATCTGGTGGCCGAACTTCGGGCGGCGGGCGTCGAAGACGCGGCCGGCGCCGTGGCGCATCAGCAGCTCGCGCGTGAGCTGCGGCAGCGGCCGCTTGGCGATGACCGTCGTCACCTTGTCCTCGGCTCCCGCGAGCTGGGGCGTCACGCGCGAGAACAGCTTCTCGCACCAGCGCGCGCGCCACTGCTGGCGCGCCGACTGCGACACCCACTTGCCGGCGCGGCGCGTGAGCTGCGGGGCGCAGCCCACCACCACCCAGTGCGTGGGCTGCTGGTTCTTCACCGGCGCGAGCTGCTGGTGCGCGTAGTCGGCGTCGTCGACGAACACAATGACCGTTTCCATGTTGTATCTCCTGGGCTTTCTGCTTTTACGGACGGGCGTGGGAAGGTTGCTGGTGGTTTCGGGACGCCGCGTACCGGCCGGCGGCGAGCACCCCGGCGACGGCAGCGATGTACACGCCCCAGCGGGCGAGCGTGTTGGGGTCGAAGATGTCGTCCAGCAGCGGTTCGCTGACGATCATCTTGCCGGCCGTCACCGCGAGCACCGCCGCGCCGGCCTGGATGATGATGGGGAAGCGCTCGACCAGCTTGAGCACCATGGTGCTGCCGAACACCACGATGGGCACGCTCACGAGCAGGCCGATCACGACGAGGTCGAACGAGCCGTGCGCGGCACCCGCGACGCCCAGCACGTTGTCGATGCCCATCAGCGCGTCGGCGATCACGATGGTCTTCATCGCGCCCCAGAAGGTGCTGGCCACCGGGTGGTGCTCGGCGCCGTCGCTGTCGTCCACGAGCAGCTTGTAGGCGATCCACAGCAGCGCCAGGCCGCCGATGAGCATGAGGCCGGGGATCTTGAGCAGCCAGACGACGGCCAGGGTCATGATCGAGCGCACGACGATGGCGCCGACGGTGCCCCAGATGATGGCCCGCTTCTGCAGGTGGGAGGGAAGGTTGCGCGCCGCCAGCGCGATCACGATCGCGTTGTCGCCGGCAAGGACGAGGTCGATGAGGATGATGGCCGCGAGCGCGGACCACCAGGCGCTGGAGAGAAACTCCATGAACAAGCTCCGGGTTGTCGATTCACAACCCGCCAGTGCGCGATATGGAGTGCCGGACGCTGTGAAGACGTGGCACTTCGATCGCACCCATGGCGGGCGCCAATCGAAGGTCTTGCTCAGCGTGGAGTATGTTGTTATGCCCGACAGGCCGGAAGCGATACCCTGCTTCGTATTGACGACCTGCCGCTGGGAGCTACTCCCCTTCGGTAAGCAGGATTACAGCACATTCCCGGCGTTTCGTCCCTAGGAAGAACACGTATGATCCGGCTCCCCCCGCCTGCGCCATGGCCGCGATCCACATCACCGACGTCGAAGCCGCCATCAACTGGTGGCGCGAGAAGAAGCCTTCACCCGACGGCATCACGCTGGCGCCCGAGCTGCGCGCGCTGGCGGAGGTCTATGCCCTGATGGTGTTCTACCGCGAAGACGAGGCCGCCGAGTCGGGGTTCCCCAAGGAGGCCTACGCCGCCTGGAAGGCCTGGTACGACACCCAGCCGGATACGCCGTGCATCGCCATCTGCTCCACGAGCCAGGGCGACGCCGAGTGCAAGGGCTGCGGGCGCACCTTTGCCGAAGTGCAGCACTGGACCGAGATGTCGCCCGCCGAGAAGCGGCATGTGTGGCGGCGCATCACGCTGGAAGGCGATGCGTGGCGGTTCAACCGGTACGCGGAGCGCGCTGCCTGAGTCTTACTTCCAGCGGACGGGTTCGATATCGACGGTGCGCGAGCCGCTGGAGAGCATCAACGCGCCTTCCTGGATCGTCGCCTGCAGCTGCATGCTGCGCTCGGCCAGCTGCGCCAGCGCCTGTGAAGCCTCGGCCGGCACGCGCCACACGGCGAGGTTGGACAGCCGCGTGAGCTTGCCTTCGATGCCGCGCCACCACACTTCCGCCGCGTGGTGGAAGGCGTAGACCGCTACCTGCTCCGACTTGCGGCAGGCCTTGGTGATGGCCGTTTCGTCGGGCTGGCCGACCTCGATCCAGAGCTTGGTCGCGCCCGTGAAGTCGCGCAGCCACACGTCCGGGTCGTCGGGATCCGACAGGCCCGCGCCGAACGCGAGCGTGCCGTCGCCGTTGCACATCGTCTGCAGCGCGTGCGCATTGAAGGCGAACGCGGCCAGGCGGATCATCATGCGCTCGTCGTTCTCGCTCGGGTGCCGCGCGAGCGTGAGCGCATGCTCGGCGTAGTAGCCGTGGTCGATGTCGGCGACGTTCAGGCTCGCCTTGAAGATGGTGGATTTGAGGGCCACCGGGTCAGCACCGGCGAGCGAGTTCGGCCGCTTTACCGACGTACGACGCCGGGGTCATGGCGATCAAGCGTTCTTTCTCCGCCTGCGGAATCTCCAGCCCGCGGATCAACCCGTGCAGGTCTTCCGCCAGCACCGACTTGCCGCGCGTCACGTCCTTCAGCTTCTCGTACGCGCCCTGCACACCGTAGCGGCGCATGACGGTCTGGATCGGCTCGGCCAGCACTTCCCACGCGTTGTCGAGGTCTTCCTTCAGGCGTTCTTCGTTGAGCTCCAGCTTGCCCAGGCCGATGCCGAGCGAGTGGTAGGCGAGCGCGGCGTAGCCGAGGGCCACGCCCATGTTGCGCAGCACGGTGGAGTCGGTGAGGTCGCGCTGCCAGCGCGAGATGGGCAGCTTCTCCGAAAGGTGCTTGAGCAGCGCGTTCGCGAGGCCCAGGTTGCCTTCGGCGTTCTCGAAGTCGATCGGATTTACCTTGTGCGGCATCGTCGATGAACCGATCTCGCCGGGCCGCAGCTTCTGCTTGAAATAGCCGAGGCTCACGTAGCCCCATACGTCGCGGGACCAGTCGATGAGGATGGTGTTGGCGCGCGCGACGGCATCGAACAGCTCCGCCATGTAGTCGTGCGGCTCGATCTGGATGCTGTACGGCTGGAAGGTCAGGCCCAGCCCCAGCGGCTCGGGGGACTCCACCACCTTGCGCGAGAACACTTCCCAGTCGAAGTCGGGCCATGCGGACAGGTGCGCGTTGTAGTTGCCCACCGCACCGTTCATCTTGCCCATGAGCTTGACCGAAGCGATGTTCTCGCGGGCCTTGGCCAGGCGCACCACCACGTTCGCCACTTCCTTGCCCACGGTCGTAGGGCTCGCCGTCTGGCCGTGGGTGCGGCTCAGCATCGGCACGTCGGCGAAGGTGTGCGCCATCTCGCGCAGCTTGGTGATCACTGCGTCCAGCGCGGGCAGGATCACCTCGTCGCGCGCGCCCTTGAGCTGCAACGCATGGCTGGTGTTGTTGATGTCCTCGCTGGTGCACGCGAAGTGCACGAACTCGCTGGCCGCCTTCAGCTCGGGCCGGGCCTCGAACCTGGACTTGATCCAGTACTCCACGGCCTTCACGTCGTGGTTGGTGGTCTTCTCGATCTCCTTGATCGCGGCGCCGTCGGCCTCCGAGAAATTCTTCACCAGCCCGAGCAGGTAAGTGCGCGCTCCCGGCGTGAGCGGCTTGAACTCGGCAAAGCCGGCGTCGGAAAGGGCGATGAACCATGCGACCTCGACCTGCACGCGCTTGTGCATGTAGCCCAGCTCGCTCATCAGGGGCCTCAGGGCGGCGAGGCGGCCGGCGTAGCGGCCGTCGAGCGGGGACAGCGCGGAAATCGTGGACAGGGACATTCCCGAATTTTAAGTGGCGGTCAAGTTGCCCTGTCGCTGGGCTGCGACAGCGGGAAAAACGCCTTCCCCTAGAATGAAGCGACAACCCGCACAGAACTCGAACGAAGCAAGCGAAGCCCCATGAAGTTGATCGGCGCCACCACCAGCCCCTACGTGCGCAAGGTACGCATCGTGATGGCCGAGAAGAAACTCGACTACCAGTTCGTGCTGGAGGACGTCTGGTCGGCCGACACGGCCATCATGCAGTCCAACCCGCTGGGCAAGGTGCCCTGCCTGGTGATGGAAGGCGGCGAGGCGCTGTTCGACTCGCGCGTCATCGTCGAATACCTCGACACGCTCTCGCCCGTCGGCAAGCTCATCCCGGCCGTCGGCCGCGAGCGCGCGGAGGTCAAGACGTGGGAAGCGCTGGCCGACGGCGTGCTGGACGCGCTCATCCTGGCGCGCCTCGAAGGCAACTGGGCCGGGCGCACCAAGGCGCAGCGTTCGCAGGCCTGGATCGACCGCCAGCTCGCCAAGACCCACGCCAGCCTGAAGGCGATGAGCCAGGGCCTGGGCGACAAGCCGTTCTGCGCGGGCATCTACCTGAGCCTGGCCGACATCGCCGTCGGCTGCGCGCTGGGCTACCTCGACTTCCGCTTCCCGGAGATCGACTGGCGCACGCCGTATCCGAACCTGGCGAAACTTTACGAAAAGCTGTCGGCCCGTCCCAGCTTCGCGGACAGCAAGCCGGCCTGACTGTTCACAAAAATTTACCTCGGAAGGCCTCTTGATAGGGGAACCCCGGGGCGCCAACTGCTGTCCATCCAACAACGGGACAGGGATTCAATCGGTTTTATCGCTGCGAAGCCTGCCGTGATCGCCAGTTCGGTCCGGCTGCAATCCTGGAGCGCCTCTTCTCCTCCTCCCTCCCTCCCTCCTTCGTTTCAGGGCGCTTCGCGGCTTTTTTCTTTCAGGGGGCCAGCAGCTTCTCGATCTGCGGCCCCAGCTCCTCGGGGGTGGTGGTGCTGTTGTAGGCAGCCACCACCTTCCCGCTCCGATCCAGCAGGTACTTGTAGAAATTCCACTTCACGCTGGTGCCGGTGGCGGCTTCCAGCTGCTTGAAGAGCGGGTTCGCGTCGCCGCCGCGCACGTGCGAGGCCGCGAACATCGGGAATTTCACGCCGAAGGTGTTCTCGCAGAACTCCGCGATCTCCTTGTTGCTGCCCTTCTCCTGCGCGAAGTCGTTCGAGGGGAAACCCAGGATGACGAGGCCGCGGTCCTTGTATTTCGAGTAGAGCGCCTCCAGCCCCTTGTACTGCGGGGTGAAGCCGCAATAGCTGGCGGTGTTCACCACCAGGGCCACCTTGCCGCTGTACTGGCACAGCGACTGCGGCTTCTCATCCTGCAAACGCGGGAAGGTGTGGGCAAGGGTGGCGGGGCAGGCCTTCTGGGCGCTGGCGGCCCCCGCAAAGGCCGCCAGCAGCAGGAATAGCAAGGTACGCATCAACCAATTGTCACACCCACCGGTAAAATCGGGGCTGCCCGTACCGTCCGACCCATGCTCTACCCCGAACTTTTCAAGCAGCTCGAATCCGTCCGCTGGGACATGGACAAGGACATCCCCTGGGACCAGTTCGACGCCTCCAAGCTGTCCGACGAGCAGGCGCAGACCATCAAGATGAACGCCATCACCGAGTGGGCGGCGCTGCCGGCCACCGAGATGTTCCTGCGCGACAACCGCGACGACAGCGATTTCTCCGCGTTCATGTCCATCTGGTTCTTCGAGGAGCAGAAGCACTCGCTGGTGCTCATGGAGTACCTGCGCCGCTTCCGCCCGGACCTGGCGCCCACCGAGCAGGAGCTGCACGAGATCCGCTTCGAGTTCGACCCGGCCCCGGCGCTGGAGACGCTCATGCTGCATTTCTGCGGCGAGATCCGGCTGAACCACTGGTACCGCCGGGCGTCCGAGTGGCACACCGAGCCGGTCATCAAGCACATCTACACCACGCTGTCGCAGGACGAGGCGCGCCACGGCGGCGCGTACCTGCGCTACATGAAGCGCGCGATCAACAACTTCGGCGTCGAAGCCAAGGCCGCTTTTGCGAAGGTGGGCGTGCTGATGGCGAGCGCGCGCCGCACGGCCCAGGCGCTGCACCCGACCAACCTGCACGTCAACAAGGCGCTGTTCCCGCGCGACACCATCCAGTCGCGCCTGCCCAACCCCGAGTGGCTGGAGGAGTGGCTGGACAAGCAGATCAACTTCGACGCGGTGTGGGAAAGCAAGGTCGTCGAGCGCATCCTGCACAACATGAGCCTGCTGATGGACCGCAGCTTCAAGAGCGTGCAGGAGCTCAACCGCTACCGCAAGGAGCTGCAGGGCAGCCTGGGCTCCGCGGGCGGCGGCGCCTTGCCGGCGTGAGCATTGCGTCGAAGGTCGTGCCGCGCGAGCAGGCCGCGGCGCGCATCGCGCAACTCGCCCAGCCGGTCGTCTTCACCAACGGCGTTTTCGACGTGCTGCATCGCGGGCACGTGACTTACCTCGAAGCCGCGCGTGCGCAAGGTGCGTCACTTGTGGTCGCGCTCAATACCGATGCTTCCGCTCGCCGCCTGGGCAAGGGGCCGGACCGGCCGTTGAACGGGGAGCAGGACCGCGCGGCGGTGATCGCCGCGCTGGAGTCGGTGAGCCTCGTGACCTTCTTCGACGAGGACACGCCCGTGGCCCTCATCGGCGAGCTCAAGCCGCACGTGTACGTCAAAGGTGGCGACTACGACATGCGCAAGATCGAAGAGACGCGCGTCGTCGAATCGTATGGCGGCCGCGCACTCGCCATCCCCTTCGTGGACGGTTACTCCACGACGTCCCTCGTCAAGAAGATCCGCGGCTAGGCGAACAGCTTCCAGCCCACCAGCGCCGCCACGCTCGCGGCGGCGATGCCGCCGACCCACAACGCGCCCACGGGCGGCAGCGGCGGGTGCTCGCAGCGGTAGATCACTTCATAGGCCTTTTCGGCCACCTGGTCGTCCAGCAGGCAGGCGATGGCGCGGATGAAATCGGTGGGCGCGCGCTGGACCACGAGGTCTTCCACCCATTTCTGCACCAAGGCGCGGCGCTTTTCGTCCGGCATGGCCAGCAGGCGCTCGAGCTTCTGGTAGACGTCGTCGTCGCTGCAGGCCGAGCGCAGCAGCGTGATGAAACTTTCGATGTCGCCGACGGATGCCGCCGGGGTGGCCTGGCCCATGGGTTCCCTGAAAGAGTACTCAAGGATTAAACCATCCGCCCTACGCCACGCGCAAGCGGAATTCGTCACGCAGGCACTTTCTTTCGCCAGCGCAGCTTGCCGCGCGCGGCCCGCGCCCAGCGCTTGAGGTTGTCGTCCATGAACAGGAACACGGCCGGGATCACCAGCAGGCTCAGCACGGTGGACGTGATCAGGCCGCCGATCACGGCAATCGCCATCGGCGAGCGGAAGCTCGGGTCCGATTTCGACAGGCCGATCGCGATCGGCAGCATGCCCGCGCCCATCGCGATGGTGGTCATGATGATCGGCCGCGCGCGCTTGTGGCACGCGTCCAGCAGCGCGTCGAAGCGGCTCATGCCGTGGTCGCGGCGCGCGACGATGGCGTACTCCACGAGCAGGATCGAGTTCTTCGTCGCGATGCCCATCAGCATGATCAGCCCGATGAGCGACGGCATCGAGAAGCTCTTCTGCGCGAGCAGCAGGCCCAGGAAGGCCCCGCCGATGGAAAGCGGCAGCGCGGCGAGGATCGTCACCGGGTGGAGGAAGTCCTTGAACAGCAGCACCAGCACGACGTAGATGCACAGGATGCCGGTGAGGATGGCCAGGCCGAAGCTCGCGAAGAGCTCGCCCATCACTTCGGCGTCGCCGATCTCCACGATCTTCACGCCCGGCGGCAGGTTCTTCACCGCGGGCAGTTCTTCCACCTTGGCCTTCACGTCGCCGAGCGGCAGCCCCGACAGTTCGATCTCGAAGTTGATGTTGCGCGAGCGGTCGTAGCGGTCGATCACCGCGGGCCCGCCCGCGAGTTCGAGCGTCGCCACCTGCCCGAGCATCACCGTGCCGCGGCTGCCGGGCACGCCCAGGCGTTCGAGCGTCGAGAGGTCCTTGCGTGCTTCCTCCTGCAACTTCACCACGATGGGCACCTGTCGCTGCGCGAGATTGAGCTTGGGCAACGCCACGTCGTAGTCGCCCGCAGTGGCGATGCGCAGCGTGTCGGCGATCGCGCTGCTGGTCACGCCGAGATCGGCGGCCTTCACGAAGTCGGGGCGCACCACGATCTCGGGCCGCACGAGGCTGGCGGTCGAAGCAACGCTGCCGAGGCCCGGGATCGAGCGCAGGTCCTTCTCCACCGCGAGCGCCGCGGATTGCAGCGCCACAGGGTCTTCGCCCGTGAGCACCAGCACGTATTTCTCGCCCGAGCCGCCCAGGCCCACTTTCGAGCGCACGCCCGGCAGCGGCTCCAGCGCGCGGCGGATCTCGTTCTCGATCGGCTGCTTCTTCGGCCGGTCGCCGCGCTCGGTGAGAAGGATCGTGAGCGTGGCCTTGCGCGCTTCGGCGGCGCCCGCGTTGCTGAACGGGTCCGTGCCCGCGCTGCCACCGCCAACCGTGGTGTAGACGCTCTTCACGTCCTTCACCTTCGAGACCATCAGCCGCGCCTGTTCGGCGGTCGCCACCGTCTGCTCCAGCGTCGAGCCGGGCGGCAGCTCCAGGTACACCTGCGTCTGCGAGTTGTCGTCGGGCGGGATGAAACCCGTGGGCAGCAGCGGGATCAGCAGCACCGAGCCGATGAAGAACAGGCCCGACAGCACGAAGGTCGCGAGCTTGTGCCGCATGCTCCAGCTCACCGCCTTCAGGTAGGCGGGCATCCAGCGCGGCTCCGGGTGGCCGCCGGCCTTGGCGCGCAGCATGTACGCGGACATCATCGGCGTGAGCATGCGCGCGACGACGAGCGACGCGAAGACGGCGAGCGCCGCCGTCCAGCCGAACTGCTTGAAGAACTTGCCCGCCACGCCGCTCATGAAAGCCGTGGGCAGGAACACCGCGATCAGCGTGAAGGTCGTGGCGATCACCGCCAGTCCGATCTCGTCCGCCGCTTCCATCGACGCCTGGTAAGGCGTCTTGCCCATGTTCAGGTGGCGCACGATGTTCTCCACCTCCACGATGGCGTCGTCGACCAGGATGCCGATGACGAGGGAGAGCGCGAGCAGCGTCACCACGTTGATCGAAAAGCCGAGCAGGTGCATGCCGATGAAAGCGGGGATCACCGACATCGGCAATGCCACGGCCGAAACGAAGGTGGCGCGCCAGTCGCGCAGGAACAGCCACACCACCAGCACCGCGAGCAGCGCGCCTTCGTACAGCAGGTGCAGCGAGCCCTCGTACTCTTCCTCCACCGGCGTGACGAAGTCGAACGCCTGCGTGAGCTCGATGTCGGGGCGCTGTGCCCTCAGTTCGTCGAGCGCCTTGCGCACGGCGGCGCCGACCTGCACTTCGCTTTCGCCGCGGCTGCGCGCGACTTCGAAGCCGACCACGGGGCGGCCGTTCAGCAGCGCGGCCGCGCGGCGTTCGGCAATCGTGTCGGTGACCGTGGCCACGTCCTGCAATCGGATCGTGCGGTTCGCGGCGCCCGCGCCGCCGCCCGGCCCAGCCAGGGGGATCTCGATGAGGCCGATCTCGCGCGCCGATTTCACCGTCGCGAGCGTGCGCACCGGCTGCTCCGCCGTGCCGAGGTCGGCGCGGCCGCCCGCGCTTTCGACCTGCATCTGGCGCAGCGTGCGCGAGATGTCGGCCGCCGTTGCGCCCAGCGCCTGCAACTTCAGCGGGTCCAGCGCCACGCGCACTTCACGCGCCACGCCGCCGACGCGGTTGACCGCGCCCACGCCGCGCACGGCGAGCAGCTTGCGCGAGACCTCGTTGTCGACGAACCAGGAGAGCGCCTCCTCGTCCATCTGCTTCGACGCGATCGTGTACGCCAGCACCGGCTGCGCGGCGAAGTCGAGCTTGGTGACGATCGGGTCGCGCAGGTCCGCCGGCATGTCGGCCCGCACGCGCGCGACGGCGGAGCGCACGTCGTCCACGGCCTCCTGCACCGGCTTCTCGAGGCGGAATTCCGCCGTGAGCGTGACCACGCCGTCCTGCACCTTGGTGAAGATGTGCTTGAGGCCCTGCACGGTGGCTACCGAGTTCTCGAGCTTGCGCGCGACGTCGGTCTCCAGCTGCGTCGGTGCGGCGCCGGGCAAGGCGGCCGTCACCATCACGGTGGGCAGGTCGATGTCCGGGAAGTTCTGCACCTTCATCGCGTGGAAGGAGTACATGCCCGCGAACGTGAGCAGCACGAAGAACATCACCGACGGGATCGGGTTGCGGATGGACCATGCGGAGACGTTGAGCATGGCTGTCCTTACTTGCTCGCAGCCGAAGCAGGCCGGGCCGCGGCATCGGCGACGCGCACGAGGTCGCCGTCGTTCAGGAAACCCGCACCGGTGGCCACGATGCGCATGCCCGGCGTCACGCCACCCACCACTTCGAGCCGGTCGGCCTCGATGCGGCCGATCTGCACCTTGACCTGCGTCACGCGGTTGTCGGGGTTCACGCGGAAGACGTAGTGGAAGCCTTCGCGCACGACCACGGAGGCTTGCGGGACGGTGAGCGTCGGCGTCGCGCCGAGGTCGAACTCGCCGCGCGCATACATCCCCGCGCGTGCGCTGCCGGCCGCGGGGCCCGGCAGCGGCTTCACGTCCACGTAGACGAGCGCGGTGCGGCTCTGCGGGTCGAGGCTGGGCGCGATCGTGCGGATGCGGCCCTCGAGGCGCGCGCCGCTCGAAGTCGTGATGATGGCCGTGGTGCCCGGCGTGAGGCGGCCGAGTTCGGCGGCCGTCACTTCGGCGCGCCATTCCAGCCGGCCCTTGCGGATCAGCCGGAAGAGCTCGGTGCCCGGGCCGACCACGGCACCGAGCGTGGCCGTGCGCGCGGAGATCACGCCATCGTCCGGCGCCAGCACGCGCGTCTGCGCGAGCCTCGCCTGCTGCGCCTGGAAAGTCGCACGCGCAGCTTCCACGCGCGCCTGCGCCGTCTTGGCGGCCGTCACGTACTGGTTGATCTGCGACTGCGACATCGCCCCGGTCTTCTCCAGCGTGCGTGCGCGCTCCGCGTTGGATGCGGCATCCGCCGCATTGGCCTCCGCTTCGGCCACGTTGGCCTGCGCCTGGTGCAGGTCGGCGCGGCTCGTCTCGCTGGCGAAGGTCGCGAGGACTTGCCCCTGCCTGACCCGGTCGCCCACGTTCACCAGCACTTCGGTCAGTCGAAGTCCGCTCGCCTCGGCACCGATGATCGCTTCCTGCCAAGCCGCGAGGCTGCCGTTCGCGGCCAGCTTCGTCGCCATCATCACCTGCGCGGGCACGGTGGTCGTGACCGTCAGCGCAGGCTTCACCGGCGCCTTGGCGGCCTTGTCGTCGCCGCCGCAGCCGGCCAGCAGTGCGGCCAGCCCGACGGCGATCCAGGTGTTCTTCTTCATGGGGTCCTTGCTTCTTCTTGTTGCGCGCGCGTCCAGCCGCCGCCCACCGCGCGATACAGCGCGATCCACGAGGCCACGCGCTCGCGCTGCAGCGCCACGAGAGCGGTTTCGGCCGCCAGCATCGCGCGGCGCTGGTCTTCCAGTTCGATCAGGCTGCCCAGGCCACTGCGGTAGCGTGCTTCCGTCGCGACGAACGACGCGCTGTAGCCTTCGACCGCGATGCGCGCGTCTTCGGCACGCGCGCGGGCGCTTTCGAGGTTGACGAGTGCTTCTTCCACTTCGCGCACCGCCTGCCGCACGCGGGCCTTGTAGAGCGCCGCCGCTTCTTCGTAGCGCGCCTGCGCCGAATCGACGTTCGCGGCGCGCCGCCCGGCGTCGAAGATCGGCAGCGTGAGCGCGAGCGGGCCGATCGACCACGTTTCGACATCGAAGGTGTCGCCGCCCGCGTGCGCCTTGCCGAGCGCGATGGAGCCCGTGAGCGACAACCGCGGCAGTTGCTGCGCGCGTGCGCTGCCCACGTCGGCGCTCGCGGCGGCCACTTCGCGTTCGGCCTGGTACACGTCCGGCCGTTGTGCAAGCAGCTCCGCGGGAATCGACGCGACCGTGAGCAACGCGAACTCCGCGGGCTCCTTCCACGAGGCGCCCAGGCGCTCGCGCAGGCGCGGTTCGGGCAAGGCGCTCAATGCGACGAGCGCCTTCACTTCGATGTCGCACTGCGCGCGCTGCTGCGTCGCGCGTGCCGCGCCTTCCGCGGCACTGGCGCGGGCCAGCGCCGCGGTGGCCGGCGGCGTGAAGCCCGCATTGGCGCTCAGCTGCGTCAGGCGCGCCGTCTCCGCGCGCGACTGCGCATCGCGCGTCGCGACGAGGAGCTGGCGCTCGCAGGTGCGCAGCGCGAGGTAGCTGTTGGCGGTTTCCGCGGCAACCGAAACCCGCGCGTCGTGCCAGCCCGCCTCCGCGCCTTGCAGCCGTTCACGGGCCGCGTCGGTGGCGGCGCGGTTGCCGCCAAACAGGTCGATCTCCCACGCAGCCTGCGCGCCGGTGGTGACAGTGGTGGCGATGGGGGTGGGCGGCTGCTTCGCGCGCACCGCCGTCGCGTTGCCGTCGACCGACGGCAGCAGCGTCGCCTGCGCGGCCGCACGTGCCGCGCGCGCCTGCACGATGCGCGAGCGTGCCGTGGCGACCGTGGGGCTCGCGGTCTGCGCCGCTTCGATCAACTCGACCAGCAGCGGGTCGTTGAACTGCTGCCACCAGCGGTTCAAATCGGTGAGCGTGCCGTTGTGCGGCAGGGGCGCGTACCACTTCGGCGGCGCATCCGGGTCCACGGTGGCGGCCGGGCGCGGTACGGCGCACGCGCTCAAGACAAGTGCGCAGGCGCAAGCCAGCGCGAGCTTTTGGCCCATAGGTCCTTGTTCTCCTGGCGAACCCGGGAGCGTAACACCGCGCGGGGCGGTGCGCCTGATCAGCTGAAGACGTGGTGCCAGAGCGCGAGCACGGCTTTCTGCTCGCGTTGCAGGTGCGCCTGCGGCACCTGCGTGGTCTCTTCGTTCAGGCGCGCGCGGTGCTGCGTGCGGCGCAGCTCGCGGTACGCATCGGCCGCGGCCGTGCCGACGCCGCGCGGCAGCAGCCCCGACGCCTCGGCGCGCTGCAGCAGCGCGATGTTGCCGACGTTGGGCCGCAGCTCGGCATGCTCGGCCGACTGCGACAGCACGAGGAACTGCACCGCGAACTCCGCGTCCACCATGCCGCCGGGGCTGTGCTTCACGTCGAAGAGGCCCGGCTTCACCGGGTGCGCGTGGCTCACGCGCTCGCGCATCGTCTCGATCTCGAGGCGCAATGCATCCACGTTGCGCGGCGCGGTGATCACGGCCTCGCGCACGAGGTCGAACCGCGTGCGCAGCGAGTCGCTGCCCAGCACGAACCGCGCCCGCGTCATGGCCTGGTGCTCCCACGTCCATGCGGTGTTGCTGCCGCGGTTCTGCTGGTAATCGGCATACGCGGCAAAGGTGGTGATCAGCAGGCCCGAGCTGCCGTTGGGGCGCAGGGCGGTGTCGATCTCGAACAGGTCGCCCTCGGCCGTCTTGGTGCCCAGCCAGATGATGAGCTTGCGCACGAAGGCCGCGTAGGCCTCCGGCGCGCGGTCGTCCTCGTCCTCGTAGACGAACACGATGTCGAGGTCGCTGCCGTAGCCCAGCTCCTTGCCGCCCAGCTTGCCGTAGCCGATGATCGCGAACTGCGGCTCGTCGCGGTGGCGCTGCTTCAAGCGGTCCCAGCACCAGCGCGCCGTGACGCGCAGCACCGAGTCGGCGAGCGCACTCAGCTCGTCGGCCACCTGCTCCACCGACAGCGCGCCTTCGAGGTCGCGCGCCAGCGTGCGGAACACCTCCGCGTGGTGCGCGCGGCGCAGCAGGTTGAGCAGGGCCTCGTCGTCGTCCTCGCCCGTGATCTGCAGCGAGCGGCGGCGGCGCTCCAGCTCGTCCTCGAAGTCGCGCGCGCTGAAGCGCTCGGTGAGCAGCTGGTCGCTCGCGAGTTCGTCGATCACGCCCGGGTGCTGCATCAAATAGCGCGCCGGCCAGCGCGCGGCGCCCAGCAGCCGCAGCAGGCGCTCGTGCACGCCGGGGCGCTCCACCAGCAGCGCGAGGTAGCTCTCGCGGCGCAGCAGCGGCTCGATCCAGTCGGCCAGGCGCAGCGCGGCGTCTTCCTCGACGCGGCCTTCCTGCAGCCACTGCGCGGTGCGCGCCATCAGCCGCGCAAGCCGCGCACGGCCGTCGTCGCGCAGCGCCTGCACGCGCGGGTTGCGGCACCAGGCGGCGACGCGCTCTTTCATCTGCGGCGGCAGTTCGTCCACCAGCGAGTCCAGCTCCGGCGCCACGCGCGGCGCCTTCGGGCCGGCGCAGCCCTTGCACTCGCGCTGCCCGCTGCCCAGCAGCGTGTCGAACTCCTGCGCCACGAACTCGCGGTGGCTGTCCAGCTCGTGCAGGAAGGGGCAGCAATCGGCATAGCCCATCGTGCGGCCGATCCAGCTCAGGTCGCCGTCGTCGTCGTCGCAGGTGCCCATGGGCAGCACGTGCGTCTGCTGGTCGTCGAGGTACTGGATGCGGTGCTCGGTGCGGCGCAGGAATTCGTACGCCTTCGCCAGGCCGTCGGCCGTGGCCTGCGGCATCAGCCCGGCCTTGGCCAGGCGCTGCAGCGCGGCGAGCGTGGGCCGCGTGCGCAGCTCCGGGAACTGGCCGCCGCGCACGACCTGCAGCAACTGCACGATGAATTCGATCTCGCGGATGCCGCCGCGCGACAGCTTGACGTCGTTGGCGCGCTCGGGCCGCCCGGCCGCGCGCTTGGCGGCGTGCTCGCGGATCTGCCGGTGCAGCACCCGCAGCGAGTCGAAAACGCCGTAATCGAGGTAGCGGCGGAACACGAAAGGCAACACCGCGGTGCGCAGGCCTTGCGCAGAACCGTCCTCGATGCAGGAGCGCGGCGCGACTACTCGGCTCTTGAGCCACGCGAAGCGTTCCCACTCGCGGCCCTGCACAAGGAAGTACTCCTCCAGCGCGCCGAGGGACACGGCGGGCGGCCCGGAATTGCCGTTGGGGCGCAGCGCAAGGTCCACGCGGAACACGAAGCCGTGCTCGGTGACGTCGCCGATGATCCCGAAGATCGCCTTGACGACCTTGCCGAAGTATTCGTGGTTGGTGATGCGCCCGCGCCCCTCGGGCGTGCCGGCCGTCTCGCCGTCCTGGTCGTAGACGTAGACCAGGTCGATGTCGCTGGACACGTTGAGCTCGCGCGCTCCCAGCTTGCCCATGCCGACGACCCATAGCTGCGCGCGGCCGCCGCCGGGCGCGAGTGGTGCGCCGTGCACCGCGTCGAGCTCCTGCTGGGAGTGACGGCAGGCGGCGTCGAGCGCGAATTCGGCAAGCTCCGTCATCGCCAGCGTGACGTCGGCCAGCGGCGCCTGGCGGTCGCAATCGAGCGTGAGAAGGCGCTCGATCACCAACTGGCGCAGGATGCGCAAGGCGGCCGGCAGCGGCTCGCCGCGCGCACGCAGGGCGTCGAAGCACGCAGCCATCGAGGCGCGGTCGGGCGTGCCCTCGGGCAGCAGGGCGAGCTCGCTGCCATAGCGGCGGCGCAGGCGCTGCGCCAGCCGCGAATAGGCCGACAGCGGCGCAGGGTCGTTGCGGTTGGACACAGCGGGTTGCTGCGCGTTGAAACCCAGCGCGACGCCGGGGGTCATAATGCCTGCCACCTCGATGTTTTCATGAATGCTCCCCCGACGAATCCGTCACGCGCGCTGAGGGCCTACGCCGTTGCCGCCAGGGGTTTGCTGTGGTTGCTGGCGGCCTTCTGGCTGGCCCTTGTACTGGCTTGGGGGGCGCTGCATGGATTCATTGTGCCGCGAATCGGCGAGCTTCGCCCCGAGCTCGAAAAGCAAGCCGGGCGCGCCCTGGGGGTACCCGTCCGCATCGGCAGCGTGCAGGCGCGCAGCGAAGGGCTCATTCCGTCGTTCGAACTGCAGGACGTGGTGCTGCTGGACGCGCAGCAGCGCCCGGCGCTGACCCTGCCGCGCGTGCTGGTCGCGCTCAGCCCCCGGTCCCTCCTGAACCTCGGCTTCGAGCAGCTTTACATCGACAAGCCGGAGCTGGACATCCGCCGCGCCACCGACGGCCGCCTCGTGGTCGCGGGGCTGGACCTCTCGCGCACCGGCGACAACGACGGCCGCGCGGCCGACTGGTTCTTCGAGCAGTCGGAGTTCGTCATCCGGGGCGGCACCATCCGCTGGACCGACGAGATGCGCCATGCGCCGCCGCTGGCGCTGGGCGACGTGGACCTCGTGGTGCGCAACAAGTCGCGCCGCCATTCGATCCGCCTGGACGCCACGCCGCCGCCGGAGTGGGGCGAGCGCTTCACGCTCGCGGCGCAGTTCCGCCAGCCGCTGCTGGTGCGCCATGGCGGCCACTGGCAGCACTGGGCCGGGCAGGTGTATGGCGACTTCGCCCGGGTGGATTTGTCGCAGCTGCGCCGCCATGCGGACCTCGGCGTGCAGATCACGCAGGGCCGCGGCGCGCTGCGGGCCTGGGTCGATGTGGAAAAAGGGCAGGTCGTTGGCGGCACCGCCGACGTGGTGCTGGCGGACGTGGACGCGCGCCTCGGCCCGAAGCTCGAGCCGCTGGCGCTGGTCTCGGTGGCGGGACGGCTGGGGGGCAAGCGCTTCGAGGAGGGCTTCGAGTTCGAGACCCAGGGCCTGCAGTTCCAGACCCGCGACGGCCACCGGTGGCCCGGCGGCAACGTGAAGGTCTCATGGAGCGCGGCGCACGGCCAGCTGCCGGCGCAGGGCGAGTTCAAGGGCGACAAGCTGGACCTGGCAGCACTGACGCAGGTGGCCACCCGGCTGCCGCTGGGCACGCCCACGCATGCGGCGCTCACCGCGTATTCGCCGCAGGGGCTGGTGGACATCCAGGCCAAATGGCAGGGGCCTGTCGATGCACCCGTGTCTTATGAGGCGAAAGGCCGCGCCACGGCCCTGCAGGTGGCGGCCCGCCCCGACCCGCGCAACCAGGCGGCCGGCACGCCCGGCGTGCGCGGGGCCAACATCGACTTCGACCTCACGCACAAGGGCGGCAAGGCGCGGCTGGCCATGGAGAACGGCGCGCTCGAATTCCCCGGCGTGTTCGAGGAGCCGGCGATCCCGGTCGCCACGCTCGCGGGCGACGTGCTGTGGCAGCTCGATGGCGCGCAGGCTTCGGTCACGCTCAACAACATGAAGTTCGCGAACGCCGACGCGCAGGGCGAGGCGAAGGCCACGTGGCGCACGTCGGACCCCGCGAAGTCGGTCTCGAAGTCGCGCTTCCCCGGCGTGCTGGACCTGCAGGCCACGCTGTCGCGTGCCGACGGCACGCGCGTATGGCGCTACCTGCCGCTGGGCGTGCCCAAGACCGCACGCGACTACGTGCACGAGTCGGTGCAGCACGGCACGGCGACGAACGCGAAGTTCCGCGTGCGCGGCGACCTCGCGGAGTTCCCGTTCCCCGAGAACCGCAACGGCGAGTTCCTCGTCACCGCCGACGTGCAGGGCGCCACCTACGCGTACGTGCCGCAGAGCGCCAACAAGGGGCCGGGGCAGTGGCCGGCGCTCACGCAGCTCGCGGGGGAACTGGTGTTCCAGGGCAACGGCATGCAGGTGAAGAACGCGCGCGGCCTCTTCGGCGCGCCGTCGAAGCTGCAGGTGAAGGCCGAAGCGCAGATCCCCGACTTCCGCAGCACCGTGGTGGCGGTGAAGGGCCAGGTGCAGGGCCCGCTCGGCGAGGCACTGGGCGTGGTGAACACCTCGCCCATGTCGGCCATGACGAACCAGGCGCTCGCGAAGTCCAAAGCCACCGGCAATGCCGACGTCCAGCTGCAGCTGAACCTGCCGGTGGCGAAGATCGAGAACTCGCAGGTGCTGGGCACCATCACGCTGGCCAACAACGACCTGCAGATCACGCCCGACAGCCCCATGCTCGCGCGCGCGAAAGGCACGGTCACTTTCAGCGAGAAGGGTTTCCGCATCGCGGGCGGCCAGGCGCGGGCGCTGGGCGGCGACGCGCGCATCGAAGGCGGCTCGCGCACGTTGCCCCCGGGCAGCCTGGATGCGCCCATCGTCGTGCGGGCGCAGGGTGTGGCGACGGCGGATGGCTTGCGGCAGGCGCGCGAGCTCGGCTTCATCTCGCGCCTGGCGCGCGAGATGGCGGGCAGCGCCAACTATTCGCTCACGCTGGGCGTGCGGCGCGGCTCGCCGGAGATCCTGGTCACGAGCAACCTGCAGGGCATGGCGCTGAACCTGCCGGCACCCCTGGCCAAGACCGCCGAGGGCGTGCTGCCGCTGCGTTACGAGACGATCGCCACGCGCGACGCCATGATGGCGCCCGAAGGCTCGCCCGTGCGCATGCAGGACCAGCTGACGCTCGACATCGGCCGGATCGCGAACGTGCACTACGTGCGCGACGTCTCCGGCGCGGACGCCAAGGTGCTGCGAGGCACGATCGCCGTCGGGCTCGCGCCCGGCGAAAGCGTCTCGCTGCCGGATGCGGGGGTGATGGCCAACATCAACCTCGCCGGGTTCAACGTGGACGCCTGGGAAGACGTGCTCACGCGTGCCACCACCGAGGAGCAGGCGGCTGCGGGCGCACCGGTTCCCACGGTGGCCGCGTCGCCGTTCCGCGCGGCGGCCGGCGGGCCGGGCTACATCCCCACGCTGATGGCGGTGCGCGCCAAGGAGCTGAGCGTCGAGGGCCGCACGCTGCACAACGTGGTGATGGGCGGATCGCGTGACGGGCTCACCTGGCGCGCGAACATCGACGCCGACGAATTGAACGGCTACCTCGAATACCGCCAGCCCTCGGGGCAGGGCGCGGGGCGGCTGCATGCGCGCCTCGCGCGCCTGAAGCTAGCCGCGGCCGCGGCGAACGAAGTGGAGTCGCTGCTCGACGACCAGGTGAACAGCATCCCCGCGCTGGACATCGTGGTGGACGACTTCGAGCTCAAGGGCAAGAAGCTGGGCAAGCTGGAGATCGACGCCACCAACCGCGGTGCGGGCACCGTGCAGCGCGAAGGCGGCATCCGCGAGTGGCGCTTGAACAAGCTCGCGCTGACCACGCCGGAGGCGGTGTTCACGGCGACGGGCAACTGGGCCGCGATCGGTGCGACCGCGGTGCCCCCGGGCGGGCCGCGGCAGGCACCGCGCGCGGAGAAGAAGCGCACCGCGATGAAATTCCAGCTGGACATCGCCGACGCCGGCGGCCTGCTCGCACGCTTCGGCATGAAGGAGATCGTGCGGCGCGGCCGCGGCAAGCTCGAAGGCCAGATCGCGTGGGTGGGTTCGCCGCTGGCGCTCGACTACCCGTCCTTGTCCGGCGCGTTCCAGGTGAACGTGGAGAGCGGCCAGTTCCTCAAGGCGGACCCGGGGCTTGCCAAGCTGCTGGGCGTGCTGAGCCTGCAGTCGCTGCCGCGGCGCCTGGTGCTCGACTTCCGCGACGTGTTCACCGAGGGTTTCTCCTTCGACTTCATCCGCGGCGACGTGGCGATCGAGCAGGGCATCGCGTCCACCAACAACCTGCAGATGAAAGGCGTGAATGCCGCCGTGCTGATGGAAGGCAAGGCGGACATCGCGCGCGAGACGCAGGACATCAAGGTGGTGGTGGTGCCGGAGATCAACGCGGGCACGGCGTCGCTGGTGGCGACGATGATCAACCCGGCGATCGGGCTGGGCTCGTTCCTCGCTCAGATGTTCCTGCGCCAGCCGCTCATCCGCGCCGCGACGCAGGAGTTCCACATCGACGGGACGTGGAGCGACCCGCGCGTCACCAAGCTCTCGGGCCGCTCGCCCACCAGCACCAGCGGCAACGCCGCCGACAACACCGCAACGAGATGAAGGTCGCCGCCCTCCAGATGGTTTCCGCCGCGTCGGTCGACGCGAACCTGCGCTCCGCGCGCGAGCTTGTTGCGCAGGCTGCATCGGCAGGGGCCGAGCTGGCGGTGCTGCCGGAATATTTCTGCCTGATGGGCCGCAAGGACACGGACAAGCTCGACGTGCGCGAGGCATTCGGCAGCGGGGCGATCCAGCAGTGTTTGTCGGAGGCCGCGCGCGAGCATCGCGTGTGGCTCGTGGGCGGCACGCTGCCGCTGGAGGCCGGCGACGCGCAGCACGTGCGCAACACCAGCCTCGTCTTCGGGCCCGACGGCGAGCGCGTGGCCCGCTACGACAAGATCCACCTCTTCAAATTCGAGAACGGCCGCGAGAAGTACGACGAATCGCGCGTGATCGAGGCGGGCAGCGCGCCGCAGGTGTTCGAGGTGACGTCGCGCGCCGGCGAGAAGTGGCGCGTCGGCATGTCGGTGTGCTACGACCTGCGCTTCCCCGAGCTTTACCGCGCGCTCGCGGCCGACATCCTGCTCGTGCCCAGCGCGTTCACGTACGTGACCGGGCAGGCGCATTGGGAGCTGCTGCTGCGCGCCCGCGCCGTCGAGAACCTCGCTTACGTGGTCGCGCCCGCGCAAGGCGGCGAGCACGAGAGCGGCCGGCGCACCTGGGGCCACTCCATGGTGGTCGACCCGTGGGGCGTGGTGCTGGCCGAACGCGCCGAAGCGGGGGCTGGCGTCGTGATCGCGGATGTAGAACACTCACGCCTGGCGCAGGTGCGCAGCCAATTACCGGCGCTGGAACACAGGGTGTTATGAGCGTGACCTCACCAGACGTGCAGGAACCGCGGCGCGCGTCTCCTGCGCGGCGGCTCGGCACGCCCATGCGCTGGACGCTGTGGGGCCTGCTGGCCGGCCTTGTGATCTCGCTGCTCGCCACGCTGGTGTGGCTGGCGGGCCGCTACGAGGCGAGCCAGGCGCAGGCGCACGTCGAGCGCGACACCACCGAAGCCCTCTCCGACATCCGCTCCGCGCTCACGCGCAACGTGCAGACCTTGCAGGCCCTGCACTCGGGCCAGTTCACCCGCGAGAGCTGGACGGCCGATGCGGCGCGCCTGCTGCGCGAGCACCGCGAGTGGGTGCGCATCGAGTGGCGCGACTCCAACCTCGGCACGGTCGCGGCCGTGGACACGCCGTTCCGCTCGCCCGTCTTTGCCCGCCTGGGCCGCGCCAATTCGCACAACGACGTGCTGCAGGCCTGCACCGCCGCGCGGCGGCTCACCGGCCCCGCCTACGCGCGCAGCTACTACGTGCCGCAGATGGACGGCCTTGGCCTCGAGCTGATGGAGGTGTGCCTGCCGCAGGTCACGGCCGGCGTGCTCACCGGATACGTCGTGGCGACCTATTCGCTCGGCGAGATCCTCACCAACCTCGTCGGGCCCAACCTCACGCGCTCGCAGGAGATCGCGTTCACCGAGGCGGATGGCACGCGCCTGGCCACGCACGGCGCCACCAAGCGCGGCAGCCGCGTCTTCACGTCGCAGCAGCTGCTGGACCTGCCCGGCAACACGATGGTGCTGCGCATGGACGCCTGGCGCGCCGCGCCGGACCTGTTCCCGAACGTGCTCACGGCGCTGGTCACCGCGATGTCGATCGCGCTCGTCGCCGTGCTCGTGATGCTGGGCCACGACATGCGCCGGCGCATCCGCGTGGAGCAGGACCTGGCCGACGCGCTTGCGTTCCGCAAGGCCATGGAGGACTCGCTCGTCACCGGCCTGCGCGCGCGCGACCTGCAGGGCCGCACGACCTACGTGAACCCGGCGTTCTGCCAGATGGTGGGCTTCACCGCCGACGAACTGCTCGGCAAGGGCGCGCCTTCGCCCTACTGGCCGCCCGAGCTCGCCAGCGAATACCACAAGCGGCAGGAGCTGCGCCTGGCGGGCCGCTACGGGCCGCCGCGCGAGGGCTTCGAGTCGCTGTTCATGCGCAAGGACGGCACGCGCTTCCCGGTGCTGATCATCGAGGCGCCCCTGATCGCCGCGCACGGCATGCAGACCGGCTGGATGAGCGCCGTCCTCGACATCAGCGAGCAGCGCCGCGTCGAGGAGCTCTCGCGCGCCAGCCAGGAGCGTCTGCAAGCCACCGCGCGCCTGGCCACCGTCGGCGAAATGGCCTCGCTCCTCAGCCACGAACTCAACCAGCCGCTGGCCGCCATCAGCAGCTATGCCACCGGCTCGATGAACCTCCTGAAATCGGGGTCAGATTCCAATTTTCCCGGCGACATCGAGGTGGCCATGCGCCGCATTGCGGAGCAGGCCGAACGCGCCGGCCGCGTCATCAAGAGCGTGCACGACTTCGTGCGCCGCCGCGACAACCAGCGCGAGCCGGTGGCGCCGCATGCGCTGCTCGACGCCATCCTGCCGCTGGTCAACCTGCAGGCCCGCAAGCTGGGCGTGCAGGTGACCACGCAGTTGCACGAGCCGCTGCCCGCGGTGCTGTGCGACCGCACGATGGTGGAGCAGGTGCTGCTGAACCTCGCGCGCAACGCGATGCAGGCGATGGACGAGGCGCGCGTCGCCGCGCCCGCGCTGCACATCTCGGTGCGCACCATCGGCCGCAGCGAGGAAGGCGGGGAGCAACGCAAGCACTGGCTGGAGTTTTCCGTGGCGGACGTGGGCCCCGGCATCCCGGAGGAAGTGCAGCAGCAGCTGTTCACGCCCTTTTTCACGACGAAAGAGGAAGGCATGGGCCTGGGCCTGTCGCTTTGCCGCACGGTCGTGGAGCAGCATGGGGGATTCCTCGCATTCGAGCCCAACCGTCCGCAAGGTACGATTTTCCGGTTCACATTGCCTGCCGAGCCCGTCGAAGCCGCGTCACAGGACACGAATACAGCCACCGCAAGCGCCTGATGCAACCCGCCCCGAATGCCACCGTTTTCATCGTCGACGACGACGACAGCGTCCGCGAGGCGCTGGCCTGGCTGCTGCGCTCGCGCCACCTGCTCTCCGAAAGCTACAGCGGCGCCGAGGAGTTCGAGGCGATGCTGCAGCGCGGCTTCACGCCCACGCAGCCCTGCTGCCTGCTGCTGGACGTGCGCATGCCGGGCATGAGCGGCCTGGCCCTGTTCGACAAGGTCGTGGAGCGTGGCCTCGCCGAAGCGATGCCGGTGCTGTTCCTCACCGGCCACGCCGACGTGCCCACGGCCGTGGACATGGTCAAGCGCGGCGCGTTCGACTTCTGCGAGAAGCCGTTTTCCGACAACGCGCTGGTCGACCGCATCGAGCAGGCGCTGGCGAAGTCCTCATCGGTGCTCGCGGCCCGTGGGGAAAAGCAGAAGCTCGCCACGCGCCTGGCCGACCTTACGGACCGGGAGCGCGACGTGATGGAGCTCGTGGCCAAGGGCCTGCCCAACAAGCTCATCGCGGACCAGCTGGCCATCAGCGTGCGGACGGTAGAGGTGCACCGCGCCCGCGTGTTCGACAAGATGGATGTGAAGTCGGCGGTCGAGCTCGCGAACATGCTGAGGGCGAACTAGTCGTCCTTCTTCTTCTCCTGCGGCAACTCGCCCTTGGGCCGCCCCGAGAACATCGTCCACCAGACGATGCCCACCAGCAGCACCAGCGCCAGCAGGGCTTCGAGCAGAATCAGCAGCATGCAGCGTTTCCTTGGGTTGGCCGCGATCGTAGCAATGCTGGCGGCGTGCGGCACGACGCCGCTGCCGCCGTTGCCGCCGGTCGCCGCGCCAGCGCCCGCTCCGTCAGCGCCCGTTGTCGACAACGAGGTGCCGCTGCCCGCCCCCATCACCTTCGGCAAGAGCCGGTGGGTGCCCGTACGCTGGGCCGAGCTGCCCGGCTTCAACGACGACCCCTTGCACGAGGCGTGGAATGCATGGCTGCGCAGCTGCGAACGGCCGATGCCCACCATCGGCGCGCTGTGCGCGGACGTGCGGCGCCTGTCCATCGCTTCCGCGCAGGAACAGCGCGCGTGGATGACGCGCCGGCTGCAGCCGTATCGCGTGGAGCCGCTTTCCGGCCCGAATGAAGGCCTGCTCACCGGCTACTACGAGCCGCTGCTCGACGCGACGCGGCAGCCCACGGCGACGAGCAGCGTGCCTTTGTACGGCGTTCCCGCAGGGCTCGCGTCGCGCCGGCCCTGGTACACGCGGCAGGAGATCGACACCTTGCCCGAAGCGCGCGCCGCCTTGCGCGGCCGCGAGATCGCTTACCTTGCCGACCCGATCGACACGCTGGGCCTGCACATCCAGGGCTCCGGCAAGCTGCGCATCGCCGAGCCCGACGGCCGCCAGCGCCTCGTGCGGGTTGCCTTCGCGGGCAGCAACGAGCAGCCCTATCGCAGCGTCGGTGGCTGGCTGCTGCAGCAGGGCGCGATCCGCGATGCGTCCTGGCCCGGCATCAAGGCGTGGGCGCAGCAGAACCCGCAGCGCGTGAACGAGATGCTGTGGAGCAACCCGCGCTACGTGTTCTTCCGCGAGGAGCCGCTGCCGGAGGGCGATGCCTCCGCCGGCCCGCGCGGCGCGCAGGGCGTGCCGCTGACGGCGGGCCGTTCCATCGCGGTCGACAAGGACAGCATTCCCTACGGTGCGCCCGTGTGGCTCGCTTCGCCGGGCCCGCTGGTGAACCTGCAGCGGCTCGTGATGGCGCAGGACACCGGCAGTGCGATCACCGGCGCCGTGCGGGCGGACTACTTCGTGGGTTCGGGCAACGAGGCGGGCGAAGTCGCGGGGCGCCTGAAGCAGCCGCTCAGGCTTTGGGTGCTCTGGCCGCGCTGACGGACTTGGAAAGGTGCGCCAGCGGCAGCTCGCTGCTCGCCTTGACCTCGCCGAGCGAAAAGCTCGTGTGCAGGTCCTTCACGTTCGGCAGGTTGATCAGCACCTTGCGCGCGAGCACCGAGAAAGCTTCGAGGTCGCGGGCGACCACCTGCAGCTCGAAGGTGCCCGCGCCGCTGATGTAGTGGCACGACACGATCTCCGGGATCTTGCGGATCGCTTCCTCCATCTCCCGCGTGCGCTCGCCGGTGTTCTTGTCGGCGTCCAGCCGCACGAACGCCAGCACGCCCAGGCCGATCTTGTGCCGGTCGATTTCGGCGCGGTAGCCCTTGATGTAGCCCGACTCCTCCAGCGCCCGCACGCGCCGCCAGCAGGGCGCCGCCGACAGGCCCACGCGCTGCGCGAGCTCCGCGTTCGTGAGGCGCGCGTCGGCCTGCAGCTCCTTGAGGATCGCGATGTCGAATTTGTCGAGGTCCATGGGTCCTCGTAGTGTCTCACTTGCTCCCCGCGCGCAGGCCCGGCGTGATGTCCACCGGCGCGCGGCTCGCATCCATCTCGTAGATGCGCCCGTCCTTCGCGAACAGCCAGGTGCGGTCGGCCACCGGCTTGAGCACGCGGATGAGCGACGGCACGAAAATGAAGGTCGTGCCGCCGCCCGGGTTGCCGAAGTCGATGATGCCGGTGTCGCGCAGCAGGATGTTCGAGCCGGTGGCGATGTCCGCGCCGATGTCGCGGTACAGCGGCGCCGCGCGGCCGAAGGCCTGCGAATACGTGCGGGGCGAAGTTCCCGCAGCCGTCGACCCACCCCACACGTAGACCTCGTCGGTCAGCGTCGCCGCGTAGATCGTGTCGGCGGCCGCGCCGGACGCCTTGACGCTGTTCAACTGGCGCACCACGCCCGGGAGGTTGAGGTTGCGCGCCGTGAACTGCTGGTTGAGGTTGAAGACCGCCTGGTCGGTGTTGAACGTCGACGCGTCCGCGAACCCGAATCCGGCTTCGTAACCCGAGCCCCACCCGAACACGCGGCCGTCGGTGGTCAGCACGAACTGCGCGTTCACCGATGCGGCGACCGAGTCCGCCTTCGGCAGCGGCGTCACCTGCCGCACCGGCGCGATGCAGGCCGGCACCACGCGGTAGGTGTTCAGGTTGGCCTGCGACTGCGTCGTCACCGTCGTGCCGAAGATCGTGCGCATGTAATCGCGCGTCTGGAGCAGGCCGGTGCCGCTCGCCGGCGTCTGGCGGTAGACCGCACCGCCGAACTGGTCGCGGCCCCACACGAACACGTCGCCGTTCGCGTCGCGTGCGATCCAGTTCTCGTTGTACTTGCCCACCGCCATGTCGGTGATGTTGGAAAGCCCCTGCACCTGGATCGGCGAGGGGATGCTGTCACCCGTGCTGCCCGGCAGCCGGAACTGCGACGCGGCGATCTGCGCCGACTGCTCCGCGGCCGTGCCGCTGAGGAACACGCTGCTGATGCAATAGACGGCCGACCCCCACGCCCACACCGTGCCGTCGTTCTTCAGCATGTACGCCTGCTGCGCGATGCGGTCCGACGCCGCGGTGATCGGCAGCGCGGTCTGGCGCAGGTTGGGCGTGGAGAAATGGAACAGCCGCTTGACGTTGGTCGCGAAGTTGTCGATGCGCGTGATCGTGCTGCCGTTGGTCGTGCGGAACAGCGTCACCGTGCCGTCGGCCAGCAGCAAGGCGGTGTCGATGACGATGTTGCGCGCGTCGCTCACGCTCGAGTCGGCCACGAGCGGGATCGTGTTGTAGTACTCCATGCGGTACACGACGTCGATGATCGACTTCGCGGTGGGCACGAGCGCGCTGCCGACGGTGGCCGCCAGCTGCTCGGCGGCGGCCTGCGACCAGTCCGGCAACCGAGTCGCGGCATAGGTGCGCGTGGTTGCCGCAGGTGTGCCGTCGAGCGCGTAGCCGTCGAGGCGGCCGTCGGTGAGGTCGCGCGCGAACTCCTCGGCGAACGACAGCGCCGGCGTGGCCAGCGAGGGGTTGAAGCGCTGCGAGCTCTTGACGAGGCCGCCGTTGACGATGGCCGAGACGCCGTAGCGGCTGTTCTTCACGGTCGACGCGTTGCTGCTCGCGTCGATCGGTGTCGGCAACGCTTTCGCCGACGCGAGCGTGTAGCTGTCGACGTAGCGCACGTTCACCGCGGTGCGCACCACTTCGTTCGCAGCCTGCACCTGCTGCACCGTCAGGCCGCGCAGGTCGCCGTCGGCGGCCAACGGCGTGATCCCCGCGCGGATGGCCGACGGCGTGCGCTTGTAGTTGTTGAGCGCGTAGCGGAAAGCGGCTTCGGTCAGTGGCGAGACGCCCACGTGTTCGTCCCAGCGGTCCACCAGCGCATGCATCACCGTGCCGGCCGGGAAATCGACGAGCGTGTTGCGGCCTTCGTCGAAGTAGCGCGCGCCGGCGCGGCCGCGCAGCGTGAGCAGGAAGGGACCGGTGCGGTTGAAGGTGCGCACGGTCACGAGCCCGTTCGTGCTGTCGGTGAGCGCTTCGCCGATTAAGGTGCCGTCGGACAGGTCGGTCACCTGCATCAGCCCGCCGAGCACCTTGCCGAAGCCGCCGCCGACGCCCGCCCCGCCGCCGACGCCACCCACGCCGCTGCCGTCGCCCCCCTGGTCACCCGGGGACGGCGCCCCCGCGAACGCGGACCGCCCGCAGGTGCCGGCGCTCGGGATGGTGCTTTCGATGCCGGCGCCGTACCCGGTGGTCACCGACGCCGCGCAGCTGCTCGCCGAGGTGTTCGAGGTGTTCGTCGAGTAGGTGCGGTTGCTCGTCACCCGCGTGTTGAAAGCGCGCGCCGCGGAGCCCCAGGTCACGTCGGATTCCAGCCCGACGAGGATGCCGATGAGGTTGGCGACGATCTGGCCGCGCGCGCTCGAAGGATAGGCGCCGAAGTACGCGACGAGGGCTGAATAGAGGATGTTGTACGAGTTCGGATTCACCGATTGCGCGGTGACGCCCATGTTGGCCAGCACCATCGTCGAGAAGGTGGTGTCCGGGTAGTTCGCGAAGTCAGCCGCGAACTGCGTGGCAAGTGCCGCGCTGCCGCCGCCGGCCTGGCCGAGCAGCGTGGCGTACTCGCCGAAGCCGGGCGCGGCGTTGTAGAACGCCTGGTACGCACGCAACGCGGTGGTGCTCGCATCGGCGGCCGCCACTTGCAACTGCGGCGCGGGTGCCTGCGCGAGCGGCGCCGGGCGAACCGGGGGCGGCGAAGCTCCGCCACCGCACGACACCAGCAGGACGGAAACGAGCGCAGCCCCCAGCCGCAACGCGCCGGACTTCTCCATACCCCACCTCCGTTGTTCTTCGCGGCCACGGTAACTGCTCGGCCACGGCATTGCAACTCTTTCAGTAATTTGTGGGCTATCTTTCGTCGCTTCGACCAAACGCGCAAGAACCTTTCCCAAACCGCCGCCATTCGGGCAAACAAAGCAAAGACTTATCTGCCGAGCGGTCCTACACTCTGCCGATTCAGGAGACTCCCCCGCATGAACGCTCCCCTGCCCGAGCACATCCGCAAGGCGCTCGAAACGGTCACCCTCGACGACAAGTACTCGCTGGACTATGGCCGCGCGTTCATGAGCGGCGTGCAAGCCCTCGTGAAGCTGCCCATGCTGCAGCGCCAGCGCGACGCGCTGCAAGGCAAGAACACCGCCGGCTTCATCAGCGGCTACCGCGGCTCGCCGCTGGGCGGCTACGACCAGGCGCTGTGGAAGGCCAAGAAGTACCTGCAGGCGCAGAACATCGTGTTCCAGCCCGGCGTGAACGAGGAGCTCGCGGCCACGGCCATCTGGGGCACGCAGCAACTGGGCTTCGCACCGCCGGGCAGCAACAAGCACGACGGCGTGTTCGGCATCTGGTACGGCAAGGGGCCGGGCGTGGACCGCTGCTCCGACGTGTTCAAGCACGCCAACATGGCGGGCACGACGCCCTGGGGCGGCGTGATCGCGGTGGCCGGTGACGACCACGTCGCGAAGAGCTCGACGGCCGCGCACCAGAGCGACCACATCTTCAAGGCCTGCGGCCTGCCGGTGTTCTTCCCGGCGACCGTGCAGGAGATCCTCGACCTCGGGCTGCACGCTTTCGCGATGAGCCGCTATGCGGGCGTCTGGGCGGGCATGAAGACGATCCAGGAGATCGTCGAGTCGAGCGCCACGGCGTCCATCGACCCGGAGCGCGTCGAGATCAAGCTGCCGACCGACTTCGTCATGCCGCCCGGCGGCGTGCACATCCGCTGGCCCGACCTTGCGCTCGACCAGGAGGCGCGCCTCTTCGACACCAAGTGGTACGCGGCGCTCGCGTACATCCGCGCGAACCGCCTGAACCACAACGTCATCGAAGGCCCCAACGACCGCTTCGGCATCATCGCCAGCGGCAAGGCGTACAACGACACGCGGCAGGCGCTGCTGGACCTCGGGCTCGACGACGACACGTGCCGCCGCCTCGGCATCCGTTTGCACAAGGTCGCCGTCGTGTGGCCGCTCGAAGCGCAGATCACGCGCGAGTTCGCCACGGGCCTGCGCGAGATCCTCGTGGTAGAGGAAAAGCGCCAGGTCATCGAGTACCAGCTGAAGGAAGAGCTGTACAACTGGCGCCCCGACGTGCGCCCGGACGTGCTCGGCAAGTTCGACGAAGTCGCGGGTGACTTCTCCGGCGGCGAGTGGTCGCAGCCGAACCCCACCGCCAACACGCTGCTGCGTGCCAACGCCGATCTGTCACCCGCGCTCATCGCGCGCGCGATCGCCAGGCGCCTGAAGAAGCTGGGCGTGGACAGCGACACCGCCGCGCGCATCGACACGCAGCTCGCGATCCTCGAAGCAAAAGAGCGCGCGATGTCGGTGGTGGAGGTCAAGGGCGACCGCCAGCCGTGGTTCTGCTCCGGCTGCCCGCACAACACGTCGACCGTGGTGCCCGAAGGCTCGCGCGCGATGGCCGGCATTGGCTGCCACTTCATGGCGACGTGGATGGACCGCGCGACCGTCGGCTTCACGCAGATGGGCGGCGAAGGCGTGCCGTGGGTCGGCATGCAGCCCTTCAGCAACGAGAAGCACATGTTCGCCAACCTCGGCGACGGCACGTACTTCCACAGCGGCCTGCTCGCGATCCGCCAGTCGATCGCGGCCGGCGTGAACATCACCTACAAGGTGCTCTACAACGACGCCGTCGCGATGACGGGTGGCCAACCGGTCGGCGAGCGCCCCGAAGGCCACACGCCGATGCAGATCGCGGCGAGCCTCGTCGCCGAAGGCGTGAACAAGCTCGTGATGGTGACGGACCAGCCGGAGAAGTACACGCTGGCCAAGCTGCCGCCGGGCACCGAAGTGTTCCACCGCGACGAGCTCGACAAGGTGCAGCGCATGCTGCGCGAGATCCCCGGCGTCACGGCCATGATCTACGACCAGACCTGCGCGACGGAAAAACGCCGCCGCCGCAAGCGCGGCACGATGGAAGACCCGGCCGTGCGCGTGATGATCAACGACCTGGTCTGCGAAGGCTGCGGCGACTGCAGCGCCAAGAGCAACTGCCTGTCGGTCGAGCCGCTGGAGACCGAGTTCGGCCGCAAGCGCACCATCAACCAGAGCACCTGCAACAAGGACACGAGCTGCCTGAAGGGCTTCTGCCCGTCGTTCGTCACGGTCGAGGGCGGGCAGCTGAAGAAGAAGGCCAAGGACAAGGCCGTCTCGCCGTTCGAGCTGGGCGAGCTGCCCGAGCCGCGCCTGCCTTCGACGCACGATGCGTACGGCATCGTGGTCGCCGGCGTCGGCGGCACCGGTGTCATCACCATCGGCCAGCTGCTCGGCATGGCCGCGCATATGGAAGGCAAGGGCATCGTGACGCAGGACGCCGCGGGCCTGGCCCAGAAGGGCGGCGCCACCTGGAGCCACGTGCTGATCTCCGATTCGCAGGACGCGATCCGCACCACGCGCGTGGGCATGGCGGGCGCGGACCTCATCATCGGCTGCGACCCGATCGTCACCGCGGGCAAGGAGACGGTGCTGCGCATGCGCGAAGGCCGCACGCACGTGGCGCTCAACGCGCACGGCACGCCGACGGCCGCGTTCGTCAAGAACTCGGCCTGGACGAACCCGTCCGACGCCTGCGCCGGCGAGATCGCCAAGGCGGTGGGTGACGCCGGCGTCGCTGCGTTCAACGCCGAAGCCGCGTCGACCAAGCTGATGGGCGACAGCATCTACACCAACCCCATGATGCTCGGCTTTGCGTGGCAGAAGGGCTGGGTGCCACTGGCGCGCGAGTCCCTGCTGCGCGCGATCGAGCTCAATGGCGTGGCGGTGGAGGCCAACAAGGCCGCGTTCGAGTGGGGCCGCCGCGCCGCGCACGACTGGGCCTCGGTCGAGAAGCTGCTCGCCCCCGCGCAGGTGATCGAGCTGAAGAAGCGCGAGACGCTGGAGACCATCGTCGCGCGCCGCGTCGAGTTCCTCACGGACTACCAGAGCGCCGCGTACGCCGACACCTATCGCGACTTCGTCGACCGCGTCCGCGCGGCGGAAGCGGCGCTCGGCAAGACGACGCTCTCCGAAGCGGTCGCCCGCAACCTCTTCAAGCTGATGGCGTACAAGGACGAGTACGAGGTCGCGCGCCTGCACACCGAGACCGGTTTCCGCGAACGCGTGGCTGCCCAGTTCGAAGGTGATTTCAAGATCAACTACCACCTCGCACCGCCGCTGCTGGCCAGGCGCAACGAGAAGGGTGAACTCGTGAAGTCGAAGTTCGGCCCCGCCACGGTGATGGCCTTCAAGGTGCTGGCCAAGCTCAAGGGACTGCGCGGTACCGCGCTGGACATCTTCGGCCGCACCGAGGAGCGCCGCACCGAGCGTGCCCTGATCGGCGAGTACCGCGCGAGCGTCGAGCGGCTGCTGGCCGGGCTGGCTGCGGGCAACCACGCGCTGGCGGTCGAGATCGCCCGCATCCCGGAGCAGGTCAAGGGCTTCGGGCACGTGAAGGAGCGCAACCTGGCCGCCGCCCGCACCCGCTGGGCCGAGCTGGAAAGCCAGTGGGCGGCGGGCCCCACCGCCGGCCGGCAAGCCGCCTGATCGGCGGCCCTACAATCGTCCTTTTCCCCGCGAACCCGCGCGGCGCTTGAGCGCGGCCGGCTCGCGGGCTTTGCCATCCCCATAACGCCTCGGAGCCGCAGTGTTCATTCCTTCCGCCTACGCCCAGGCCGCCCCCGCCGGGGGTGGCGCCACCGACATGCTCGGCGGCATGTTGCCGCTGGTGCTGATGTTCGTGGTGCTTTACTTCGTGATGATCCGCCCGCAGATGAAGCGGCAGAAGGAACATCGCGCCATGATCGAAGCCCTCGCCAAGGGCGATGAGGTGGCCACCGCCGGCGGCGTGATCGGCAAGGTCACCCGCCTGGACGACACCTACCTGGGGCTGGAGATCGCCAGCAACGTGGAGATCCAGGTGCAGCGCAGCGCGGTCGTGCAGGTGCTGCCGAAGGGCACGCTCAAGTAAATGAACCGCTATCCGCTCTGGAAGTACGCGATCATCGTGGTCGCGTTGCTGGTGGGGGCCATCTACGCCCTCCCCAATTTCTTCGGCGAGTCGCCGGCGGTGCAGGTGTCGGCGGGCAAGCCTTCGGTCAAGGTGGACGCCGGCGTGCAGCAGCGTGTGGAACAGGCGCTCAAAAATGCCGGGATCCAGCCGCAATTGGTCACCCTGGATGCCAATTCCGTCAAGGTGCGCCTGGCCAGCGGCGAGGAGCAGCTCAAGGCCAAGGACGCGCTGCAGAAGGCGCTGGTGCCGGACGCCAACGACTCCAGCTTCGTCGTCGCCCTGAACCTGCAGTCGCGCTCGCCCCAGTGGCTCACCGCCCTCCATGCCCAGCCGATGTACCTGGGCCTGGACCTGCGCGGCGGCGTGCACTTCCAGCTGCAGGTGGACATGCAGGCGGCCCTGACCAAGAAGGCCGAGTCCTTCGCGGGCGACCTGCGCACCCTGCTGCGCGAGAAGAACGTGCGCCACGCCGGCATCGCGCGCAACGGGCAGATGGTGGAAGTGCGCCTGCGCGAGCCCGGCGCGGCCGATGCCGCGAAGAAGATCATCGCCGAGCAGCTGCCCGAGATGCAGGTCACCGAGACCAGCGACGGCGGCGACACCAAGCTCACCGGCACCATCCGCCCCGAAGCGGCACGCAAAGTGCAAGAGCAGGCACTGAAGCAGAACATGGTGACGCTGCACAACCGCATCAACGAGCTGGGCGTCGCCGAACCGGTGATCCAGCAGCAGGGGGCCGACCGCATCGTCGTGCAGCTGCCGGGCGTGCAGGACACGGCCAAGGCCAAGGACATCATCGGCCGCACCGCCACGCTGGAAGTGCGCATGGTCGACGAGAGCAACGAGGCCCGCGCCGCCGAGCTCGGCTCGGCGCCCGTGCCTTTCGGCGACGAGCGCTTCCCGGACCGCGAAGGCCGCCAGATCGTCGTGAAGAAGCAGGTGGTGCTCACCGGCGACAACCTCACCGACGCGCAGGCCGGCTTCGACAACCAGACGCAGGAGCCCGCCGTGCACCTGACGCTGGACGCCAAGGGCGCGCGCATCTTCAAGGACGTCACGCGCGAGAACGTCGGCAAGCGCATGGCCATCCTGCTGTTCGAGAAGGGCAAGGGCGAGGTCGTCACCGCCCCCGTCATCCGCAGCGAGATCGGCGGCGGCCGCGTGCAGATCTCCGGCCGCATGACCACCGTGGAAGCCAACGACGTCGCGCTGCTGCTGCGCGCCGGCTCGCTGGCCGCGCCCATGGAGTTCATCGAGGAGATGACCATCGGCCCGTCGCTCGGCGCCGAGAACATCACCAAGGGCTTCCACAGCGTGGCCTGGGGCTTCGCGGCCATCTGCGTGTTCATGGTCATCTACTACCACCTGTTCGGCGTGTTCTCCAGCATCGCGCTGGGGGTGAACCTGCTGCTGCTGGTGGCCATCCTGTCGATGCTGCAGGCCACGCTCACGCTGCCCGGCATGGCGGCCATGGCGCTGGCGCTCGGCATGGCCATCGACTCGAACGTGCTGATCAACGAGCGGGTGCGCGAGGAGCTGCGGGGCGGCGCCTCACCGCAGGCGGCCATCCACGCGGGCTACGACCGCGCCTGGGCGACCATCCTCGACTCCAACGTCACCACGCTGATCGCCGGCTTGGCCCTGCTGATCTTCGGCTCGGGGCCGGTGCGCGGTTTCGCCGTCGTGCACTGCATCGGCATCCTCACCTCGATGTTCTCCGCGGTGTTCTTCTCGCGCGGCCTCGTCAACCTCTGGTACGGGCGCAAGAAGAAGCTCAAGTCGGTTTCGATCGGCACGGTATGGCGGCCGGGCGGCGAAGCCGCTATAACCAAGGCGGAGTAAGGAAAAGTAAATGGAATTCTTCAAGATCCGGCGGGACATCCCGTTCATGAAGAACGCGCTGGTGTTCAACGTGATCTCGCTGGTGACCTTCCTGGCCGCCGTCTTCTTCCTCGTGACGAAGGGCCTGCACCTGTCGGTGGAGTTCACCGGCGGCACCGTCATGGAGGTGAGCTACTCGCAGCCCGCCGACATCGAGAAGGTGCGCGCCACGGTGGCCCAGCTCGGGTACACCGACGTGCAGGTGCAGAACTTCGGTACTGCCCGCGACGTGATGATCCGCCTGCCCGCGCAGAAGGGTGTGAGCTCGGCGCAACAGAGCGAAAAAGTGCTCACCGCGCTGAAGGCCGCCGACCCGAGCGTGGTGCACCGCCGCACGGAGTTCGTGGGGCCGCAGGTCGGCGACGAGCTCGCCACCGACGGCCTGAAGGCGCTGGCCATGGTGGTGGTGGGTATCGTGCTGTACCTCGCGATCCGCTTCGAGTGGAAGTTCGCGGTGGCGGCGATCATCGCCAACCTGCACGACGTGATCATCATCCTGGGCTTCTTCGCCTTCTTCCAGTGGGAGTTCTCGCTGGCCGTGCTGGCGGCGGTGCTCGCGGTGCTCGGCTACTCCGTGAACGAATCGGTCGTGATCTTCGACCGGATCCGCGAGAACTTCCGCCGCTACCGCAAGATGAACACGGTGCAGATCATCGACAACGCCATCACGTCGACGATCAGCCGCACGATCATCACGCACGGCAGCACGCAGATGATGGTGCTGTCGATGCTGTTCTTCGGCGGGGCCACGCTGCACTATTTCGCGCTGGCGCTTACCATCGGCATCCTGTTCGGCATCTATTCCTCTGTGTTCGTCGCGGCCGCCATCGCCATGTGGCTCGGCATCCGCCGCGAGGACCTGGTGAAGGGCCAGTCGAAACGAGAAGGCGACCCCAACGACCCCAACGCAGGGGCCACGGTCTGAAGTAGTACAAGCGCCCATGTCCATGCCCCAGATGCCCCACGCAGCCAACCCGGCCCGCCAGGCCCGGGAGCATTTCGTGGGCAAGCTGGAGGCTGCGCTCGCACCCCTGTCGGACGAGATCCGCCAGAAGCTGATCGAGCTGGTCGACTCGGCCGGCAGCACCCGCGAGATGCAGGACAGGCGCGACGCCATGTTCGAGTTCGACCGCGTGCGCGGCGCCTGGGTGCAGGCCACGCAGAAGGCGTGGCGCGGCGCGGTGGTGCCGCCCACGGCGACGGCCCGCGTGCGGCTGGACGCGATGAGCCTCGAGCTGATCGGCGACGACGTGGTCGAGAACAAGATCCTGTCGTCGCGCCTGGCGCTGGCGGTGCAGGAGAAGGCGTCCGACCTCAACGACCTGAAGACGCGCGTGCGCCATGTCGAGGGCACCGAGGAGCTGGCCAAGGAGGACATCCTCAACCCCGACGCTGTCGCGCAGCTGATGGTGGAGCAGTGGATGGCCGCCAAGCTGCCGCGCGAGACGTGGCTGCTGGTCAAGGACGTCATCCACGAGCAGATGGTGCCGAAGATGGTGGAGGCCTACAAATCCACCAACGAGTTCCTGGTGAAGAACGGCGTGCTGCCCGAGATCGACATGTCGGGCCGCGTCAAGCGCTCGGCGGCGCCGCCGCGCCGCGCCGGCCCCGGCCCGCAGGGCGAGCCGCCGCCTCCCGAGGAGCAGCAGCCGATGGACCCCGGTGCGTCCGGTGGTTACGGCCCCACGTCCGGTGGCTACGGCCAGGGCTCGGGCGGCTACGGGCCCAGCTCCGGAGGTTACGGGCAGCAATCGGCACCGGGAGGCTACGGCGGCCACCCGTCGGCCCCCGGCCACGGCGGTTTCGCACCGAGCCGGCCGGGCGGGCTGCCGCAGGCCGGCGGTGGCGGCAATTACGGGCCTCCCGGCAGCTACGGCCAGCCGGGCGGCAACTACGGACATCCCGGCGGCGGGCAAGGCCACCCGGGCGGCGGGCAGGCGGCCCGCGGCGGACAGGGCGGCTACGCGCCGGCCGGCGGCCAAGGCTACGGTGCGCCCGGCGGACAGGGCCGCAATGGCGCTCCCGGCGGCCAGGGTTACGGTTCACCGGGCGGCCAAAGCGAGTACGGCCCCGGCGGTGCCCAGGGCGCCCCGCAGGCCGGCAGCGGCATGTGGCAGGGCGACGGCGGCGCCACGGTCGGGGGCCAGAGCGCCTACACGGGCCAGGGCGGTGTCCAGGACGAAACGCGCATGCTCACGGGCACGACGCCGCTGGCGCGTGCGCGGGCCCGCGCGACCGGCATCGTCGGCCAGCTGCGCCGGCTGCTGACCGACAAGGTGCAGGGCTACGACGGCGTCGCGGGCGCGCAGCCGTCACCCGCGCTGGCCGAGGCGATGGCGCAGCACGAGCACGCCACGCAGGTCAACACGCAGGTGAACACGCGCGTCGGCCAGGAAGGCACCGTGCAGGGCGGCGAGATCGTGGTGTACGACGACGCCGCGGTGGAGCAGGTCGCGCAGGACCTGCGCAAGCGCACCGTCGACCTCAAGAAGAAAGCCTCCACCACCACCGAGAAGGCCACGATCGAGATCGTGGCGCTCATGTTCCAGAGCATCCTGGCCGAAGAGCGCATCCCCGCGGCCATCCGCGTGTGGTTCGCGCGGCTGCAGATGCCGGTGCTGCGCGTGGCGATCGCCGAGCCCGAGTTCTTCGGCTCGCTCGAGCACCCCGCCCGCCAGCTGATCGACCGCATGGGCTCGTGCGTGCTGGGCTTCAACCAGGCCACCATCAACGGCAGCGCGCTGGAGACCGAGATCAAGCGCGTGGTGCAGGTGATCGAGCAGTACCCCGAGACCGGCCGGCGCGTGTTCCAGCTGGTCTACGACGAGTTCCAGAAGTTCCTCGGCAAGTTCCTCACCGAGAAGGGCGCCACGCAGAAGCTGGTGAGCGTCGCGCAGCAGGTGGAGCAGAAGGAAACGCTCGCCATCCAGTACACGATCGAGATGCGCAAGCTGCTCACCGACGTGCCGGTGCGGGAGGAAATCCGCGAGTTCCTGTTCAAGGTCTGGGCCGAGGTGCTGGCCGTGGCCGCCGTGAAGCACGGCCCGCAGCACGAAGAGACGCAGGCGCTGAAGAAGGCCGCGGCCGACCTCGTCTGGGCCGCGAGCGCCAAGCCCAACCGCAACGAGCGCGCGAAGGTCATCGCCGACCTGCCCAAGCTGCTGCTGCGGCTGCGCAGCGGCATGACGCTGATCGGCGTGCAGGGCCCGGCGCAGGAGACGCACATCAAGACCATCGGCGACACGCTGGCCGATGCCTTCCTGTCCAAGACCGAGTCGATCCCGCGCGAGCGCATCGACATGATGGCCAAGCGCCTCGCCAACCTCGAGGACTTCATCGAGGACGACGAGACGGCCGACCTGCCGCTGGACAAGGAAACGATCGAGATGATGCTGGGCATCGACGCCACGGACATCGAGGTGATCGGCTCCGGCGGCTCGCAGCCGAACGCCGCCATGCAGGCCTGGGCGCAGGAGCTGCAGCTGGGCAACTGGTTCAACCTGGACCACAACGGCAAGGTGAGCCAGGTGCAGTACGTGTGGCGTTCCGACCGTCGCCAGCTGCACCTCTTCGCATCGTCCGACGGCCGCAGCTGGCTGATCCAGCTGCGCCGGCTCGCGGCGTACCTGCAGGCGGGTTTGCTGGTGCCGACGGAAGAAGAAGCGCTCACCGTGCGCGCCACGCGCGAGGCGCTGGCGAAGCTCGAGGCCAACCCCGAACGCCTCGTCCAGTAGGCGTCAGTGCGCGAGACGCCCTTCGGTGTCGTCGCAGAGCTCGTCGAGCACCAGCGCATCCGGCTCGTGCCCGAAGCGCCAGTAAACCATCAGCACGATGATCTTCAGCGCGTCCAGCGGCACGGGGTCGCCGGGCGCGGCCATCGCGCGGTCGACGACGATCTCGCGCAGGTACGGCGGCAGCACGCCCGAGGACTCTAGGAAGGCGATGAACCCGAGGCACGCCGCGCCGAGGTGGTCCTGCTCCGCCACCGAGAACACGCGCAGGCTGTGCGGTGACGCGGTAAAGGGTTCGGGGGCCTCGGGGGTGGGCTGGCTCTGGTCCGCCGCGATGTTCAGGCCGTCGAGCCACACGAGCGCGTCGTGGATCTCGTCGGGCTCGAACCCGTGGGCGGAGAGCTTGCGCTCCAGTTGGTGAAGTTCCGGTACGGCTTCGCCGCGCCAGTAGTTTTCGTAAACGAACACCAGCACTTCAAACATGAAACCCGATTAGGGGCCAATGCGCCAAGGGGCGCAAGCAGAATTTGCGGCGTGTTGTGCGGCGCCTACGCGGCGGCGGTCCGCTGCAAAAGGCCGCCGGGCAAGCGCGCGACGTGGCCGGCGAGCTCGAGTTCGAGCAGTTGCGCCTGCAGCGTGGGCGCGGGGATGCCGGTGCGGGCGATGAGCGCGTCGAGGCTCACCGGTTCGTACCCCATCGCGGCGAGCAGCGCGTCGTCGCCTTCCGCGGGCTCGGCCCCGCCCTCGTCTTGCGCGCGAGTGGAAGCCGGTACCCAGCGCAGGTCCTCCAGCACGTCCTGCGCACTCTCCACCAGCTTGGCGCCCTGCCGCAGCAGCTGGTGGCAGCCGCGCGATTGCGGCGAGTGGATCGAGCCGGGCACCGCGAACACGTCCTTGCCCTGTTCGGCCGCAAGCCGCGCGGTGATGAGCGAGCCCGACTTCAGCGCGGCCTCCACGACGAGCGTGCCCTGGCTGAGCGCCGCGATGATGCGGTTGCGGCGGGGGAAGTTGTCGCCGATGGGCGGCGTGCCGATCGGGTACTCGCTCACGAGCAGGCCGCGCTCGGCGATGCGATGCGCAAGCGCGTGGTGCTGCCTCGGGTAGACGCGGTCGAGCCCCGTGCCGACGACGGCCACGGTCGCCAGCAGGTCGGGCGCCGCGCCTTCGATGGCGCCTTCATGCGCGGCGCCGTCGATGCCCAGCGCGAGGCCGGACACCACCGTGACGCCGGCTTCAGCGAAGGCGTGGCCGAAGCGCTTCGCGTTCTCGCGCCCCTGCGGCGTCGGGTTGCGGCTGCCGACGATCGCGACGGCGCGTCCGAGCGACTCGTGAGCGCGGCCGGCCATGTACAGCATCAGCGGGGGGTCTTCGGTCTGCAGCAGCGCGGCAGGGTAGCCGGCATCGGCCAGCGTCACGATGCGCCGCGTCCCCGGTGATGCGGCCAGCCACTCCAATGTGGCCTCGAGCCGCTGCTGCAGGTCCGCCGGTTCCTTCAGCAGCAGCCGCGCACGCGCGGCCGGCACGACCTGCTCGAGCGCAGCCTGCGACTGCTCGAGGATTGCTTGCGGCAACCCGAAGGCCGCCAGCAACTTGCGGCGCTCGTTGTCGCCCAGCCCGTCGGTGAGCACGAGCCGCAGCCACGCGGCCAGTTCGGCGCGGTCCATGCGCGGCGGGCGGTCAGCGCGGGTTGGTGATGCGGTCGCCGACGGAAACCGTGTCGGTGATCTCGAGGATGAGCGCGTACGACAGGTGCTCGAACGGGCGGAACACCATCAGAAGGCCGTTGCGCTCGTCGGGCAGCTTGATGCGGGCGCGTTCGCCTTCCTGCGACTTGTCGTCGACCCGCATGCCCTGCTTGAGGATGGCGAACACGTGGCCGGTCTCGACGCCGTCGGCCAGGCCCTTGTTGATCACCACCACCTGGTTCTGGCCGGCCAGCGCCACGGCGTTGCCGTACACGGAGACGATGCTGCCCGACACCTGCTGCGAAGGTGCGCGCGGCACATAGCTGATCAACTGCCGCGGCGGCTCGGGGAACAGGCGGTCGCCGACCCGGATTTCTTCCTTGGCGCGCAAGATGTCGATGGTGGCCGGCACCAGCACCTGCTCGGTCGCGCCCTTGGCGTTGGTGAGCGTCTGCACGCTCTCGCTGCGCATCAGGCGCGCGCCGCCCAGGTACTGCGCCTCGTAGCCGAGGATGCGGTTGGTGCCCGGCTCCTTCAGCGGCGTGGCCTCGCGGAAGACGCGGAACAGCTCGGTCTTCGTGGGATCGGTCTCGACGAACGGGGTGCCCGTGCGCCCGCGCACGTAGGCACGGTCGCCGCGCGTCATCAGCACACGGTTGTCGGTGGCGGAGATGATGCGGGGCGCCTGGTCGAATTCGCTGCGCTCCAGGATGATGGGCTCGTCGAGGAAAGGCTCGATGAGGTGCGGCGCCAGCGTCGGGATGCTGGTATCGCCCACCGGCAGGACGCGGGTGCGCGGCGAGACACGCACGGTCTCGACCGGGCCGTCGGCGCCGCCGGGGCCCATGCGCAGGCGGGCCATGCCGCCCACCTTGTCCAGGAACAGCTGCTGGCCGGGGTAGATGCGGTGCGGGTTGCGCACCTCGTTCATGTTCATGCCCCACAGCTCGGGCCAGCGCCACGGGCTCTTGAGGAAGATGCCGGCAATCGCCCAGAGCGTGTCGCCCCGCTTGACGGTGTAGCTGTCGGGCGCGTTGGGTGCCAGTTCAGAGAGCGGCACGCCGGACTGCGCGACCTGCTGCGCGGTGGACCGCTGCGCCGGGGAGACCGGCTGCGCGACCGCGGATGCCGCCACGGCGAGCACCGCACACGCGACGCCGATCCAGCCGAGCCCTGCCTTGGTTTGCGCCATCATCGTTCGTCCTGGACTTGACAATTTACTCGCGATTCTGCGCTCAAGCCCTTGACGGGGCAACGTTTATTGGCTTTCGCGGGCGCCCGGCGGCCCAAAGTGGCGGAAAATAGCGACAGTCCCCGAATCCGCCCCGAATCCGCTCGAGCCATGGCCCTCCTGCCCATCCTTTGCTATCCCGACGAACGCCTCCACACGGTGGCCAAGCCCGTGCAGGCGGTCGACGCCCGCATCCGCAAGCTGGTCGCGGACATGCTGGAGACCATGTACGACGCCAACGGCATCGGCCTGGCGGCCACCCAGGTGGACGTGCACGAGCGCCTGATCGTGATCGACGTCTCGGAGCAGCGCAACGACCCCATGGTGCTGGTCAACCCGGAGATCGTCTGGGCCAGCGACGAAAAGCAGGTGAACGACGAGGGCTGCCTGTCGGTGCCCGGCATCTACGACGGCGTGGAGCGCTCCACGTCCATCAAGGTGCGGGCGCTGGACGGCGAGGGCAACGAGCGCGTCGTCGAGGCCGAGGGCATCCTGGCCGTGTGCATCCAGCACGAGATGGACCATTTGCTGGGCAAGGTGTTCGTGGAGTACCTGTCGCCGCTCAAGCGCAACCGCATCAAGACCAAGATGCTCAAGGCCCGGCGCGAGACGGCGCGGCCCTGATGCGCGTCGCCTTCGCCGGCACGCCCGAGTTCGCGCGCGTCGCGCTCGAGAGGCTGCATGCCGCGCGCTTCGACATCCCCCTCGTGCTGACGCAGCCGGACCGGCCCGCCGGGCGCGGCATGAAGCTGCAGCCTTCGCCGGTGAAGCAGTTCGCGCTGGAAAAGAACATTCCCGTCGTCCAGCCGCGCAGCCTGCGCCTGGATGGCAAGTACCCCGAAGACGCCGCAGCCGCGAAGCAGGCCCTCGAAGCGGCGCGGCTGGACGTGCTGGCCGTCGCCGCCTACGGCCTGATCCTGCCGCAGTGGGTGCTCGACACGCCCCGCCTCGGTTGCCTGAACATCCACGCGTCGCTGCTGCCCCGCTGGCGCGGCGCCGCGCCGATCCACCGCGCGATCGAGGCCGGGGATGCGGAAACCGGCATCACGATCATGCAGATGGACGCCGGGCTCGACACCGGCGACATGCTGCTGGTCGAGCGCGTGCCCATCGGGGCGCGCGACACCACGGGCAGCCTGCACGACGAGCTCGCGGTGCTGGGCGGCCGGCTCATCGTCGAGGCATTGGAGATGCTGGCCTGCGGCGGCCTCACGCGCACGCCGCAGCCGGAAGACGGTGTCACCTACGCGAGCAAGATCGAGAAGGCCGAAGCGGCCATCGACTGGTCGCAGCCGGCCGAAGCCATCGAGCGCCGCATCCGCGCCTTCGACCCCTTCCCCGGCGCAACCGGTCAACTGGCCGGCGAGACGGTCAAGCTGTGGAAGGCGCGCGCCCTGCCCGGCCGCGGCAGCGCGGCGCCGGGCACGGTGGTCGCCGTCGACGAACACGGCATCGGCGTCGCCTGCGGCGATGGAAGCCGGCTCGAAGTGCTCGAACTGCAACGCGCCGGCGGCAAGCGCATGCCCTTTGCCGAATTCCTGCGCGGCTTCCCCATCGCACCGGGCCAGCGCTTCGAAACCGCGGCCTGATGTTCTTCCTGCCCGAGGTCCATCGCCACCCCGCTTTCCGCGAAGGCATGCGCGCGACGGCGCCGGTCGCGCCCGGCATCGCGGCCTGGGCGCTGATGACCGGCGTGGCGATGGTGCGCTCGGGCATGAGCCCGCTGGAAGCCGTGGCGATGACGCTCTTCGTCTACGCCGGCAGCGCGCAACTCGCGGCCATCCCGCTCATCATGGCCGGCGCGCCTGCGTGGGTGATCTGGGCCACCGCGTTCTGCGTGAACCTGCGCTTCGTGGTCTTCAGCCTGCACTTGCGGCAGTACCTCATGCACCTGCCGCGCTGGCGGCGGCTGGTCAACGGCTTCCTCACGGCGGACATGAGCTATGCGCTCTTCACGCGCCGCTTCGCCACGCCGCCGGCGACACACGAGGAGCAGCGCGAGCAGGAGTCGTACCTCGCGGGCAACTACTTCATGACGTGGATGGCGTGGACCGGTGCCAGCCTCGTCGGCGTCGTCGTCGGCAATGCCGTGCCGGCCGCGTGGGGCCTCGGCTTCGCGGGCGTGCTGTGCCTCGTCGGCATCCTGTGCTCGCTGGCCAACACGCGGCTGCGCGTCGTGGCCGCGGCGGTGTCCGGCGCCGTCGCGGTGGCGGCGTACGCCTTGCCGCTGAAGCTGAACATCGTCGTGGCGATCGGCGTCGCGGTGATGCTGTGTTTCTGGCTCGAAGGCCGCATGCCGAAAGAGCAGGCCGCATGAACCGGGGCGAAACCGACCTCTGGACGGTCGCGATCATCCTCGGCCTCGCGGGCGTGTCGGTGCTGTCGCGCTGCTTCTTCTTCATCCTCGACCGGCCGTGGACGCTGCCGGCGTGGGCGCATCGCGCGCTGCACTACGCGCCCGTGGCCGCGCTTGCGGGCGTGGTGCTGCCGGAGATCGTGATGACGAACGGGCAGCTCATATCGACGTGGCACGACGCGCGCCTCTTTGCCGCCGTCGCGGGCGCCGCGATCCATTTGCGCTCGCACAGCGTGCTCTACACACTGCTGGGCGGCATGGCCGTGTACCTGCCCCTGCATCTCGTACTGGGCTGGTAAAGAGGGCCCCCACGCTCCCCGCTTCGCGAGGTTCGCTGCCCCCGAGGGGGCTGTTTCGCCTTGGGGCGGCCCGGCGGCGAAACCGCAGCACCCGCGCGCTTCCTAGAATCGGGCTTTCCCTTCCCTCGATCGCCCCCCATGAAAGTCCTGCGTTTCTCCGACCTCTGCAACGAAGGCCGCGCCCGTGGCCAGCGCGTCTTCATCCGTGCCGACCTGAACGTGCCGCAGGACGATGCCGGCAACATCACCGAGGACACGCGCATCCGCGCATCGGTGCCCTGCATCGAGATGGCGCTGGCGGGGGGTGCAGCCGTGATGGTCACCTCGCACCTGGGCCGCCCGACCGAAGGCGAGCTCAAGCCCGAGGACTCGCTCGCGCCCGTCGCGAAACGCCTCGCGGAACTGCTGGGCCGCCCCGTGGCGCTGAAGCAGGACTGGGTGGACGGCGTGGACGTGCAGCAAGGCGAAGTGGTGCTGCTGGAGAACTGCCGCGTCAACAAGGGCGAGAAGAAGAACGACCCCGCGCTCGCGAAGAAGATGGCGCAGCTGTGCGACATCTACGTGAACGACGCTTTCGGCACGGCGCACCGCGCCGAAGCCACGACCTACGGCATCGCCGAATACGCCAAGGTCGCCTGCGCCGGCCCGCTGCTGGCGGCCGAGATCGACGCCATCACGAAAGCGCTGGCCAACCCGAAGCGCCCGCTCGTGGCCATCGTCGCGGGCTCGAAGGTTTCGACCAAGCTCACGATCCTGCAGTCGCTCGCGAAGAACGTCGACCAGCTCATCGTGGGCGGCGGCATCGCCAACACCTTCATGCTGGCGGCCGGCCTGCCGATCGGCAAGTCGCTGGCGGAGGCAAACCTCGTCGGCGACGCGAAGGCCGTCATCGAAGCGATGCGGGCGCGCGGCGCCGAAGTGCCGATCCCCACCGACTTGGTGGTCGCGAAGACCTTCGCGGCCGATGCGCCGGCCACGGTGAAGGCCGCCAAGGACGTGGCCGACGACGACATGATCCTCGACATCGGCCCCGACACGGCGCGCAAGCTCGCGCAGCAGCTCACGGCCGCGGGCACCATCGTCTGGAACGGCCCGGTGGGCGTGTTCGAGTTCGACGCGTTCGCCAAGGGCACCGAGGCCATCGCGAAGGCGATCGCCGAATCGAGCGCGTTCAGCATCGCCGGCGGCGGCGACACGCTCGCGGCCATCGCCAAGTACGGCATCGAGAAGGACATCGGCTACATCTCCACCGGTGGCGGCGCCTTCCTCGAAGTGCTCGAAGGCAAGAAGCTGCCCGCGCTCGAGATCCTCGAAAAACGTGCGACGTCGTAACGAGGACGTAACCATGGCCCCCCAAACGGCTCCACAATCGCCCAAAGAACCAGGAGACCGCATGGCCCGACGCCGCCGCGCCACGAAGATCGTGGCAACCCTTGGCCCCGCTTCCAGCGAACCCGCCATCCTCTCGAAGATGATCGCCGCCGGCGTGAACTGCATGCGGCTGAACTTCAGCCACGGCACCGCGCAGGACCACATCGACCGCGCGCGCCTCGTGCGCGAGGCGGCCGCGGCCGCGGGCCGCGAGGTCGCGATCATGGCGGACCTGCAGGGCCCCAAGATCCGCGTGGGCAAGTTCGCCGAAGGCAAGGTGCAGCTCGCGCCCGGCGCGAAGTTCACGCTCGATGCATCGCGCACCGAACCCGGCGACATCCACGGTGTGGGCCTGGACTACAAGGAGCTGCCGCGCGACGTGAAGCCGGGCGACGTGCTGCTGCTCAACGACGGCCTGATCGTGCTCACGGTGGACGGCGTGAAGGGTGAGGAGATCCGCACCACCGTCAAACTGGGTGGCGTGCTCTCCAACAACAAGGGCATCAACAAGCAGGGCGGCGGGCTCACCGCGCCCGCGCTCACGGCCAAGGACATGGAGGACATCCGCACCGCCATGAGCTTCCAGGCCGACTACGTGGCGGTGAGCTTCCCGAAGAACGCCACCGACATGGAGATGGCGCGCCAGCTGTGCAACGTGGCGGCGGCCGAGTTCCGGCACAAGCCGGGGCTCATCGCCAAGATCGAACGCGCGGAAGCGATCCCCAACCTCGAGTCGATCCTGCTCGCCAGCGACGGCATCATGGTCGCGCGCGGCGACCTCGCCGTGGAAGTCGGCAACGCCGCCGTGCCCGCGCTGCAGAAGCGCATGATCCGCATGGCGCGCGAGCACGACAAGGTGGTCATCACGGCCACGCAGATGATGGAGTCGATGATCACCAACCCGGTGCCCACGCGCGCCGAGGTGAGCGACGTCGCCAACGCGGTGCTCGACGGCACCGACGCGGTGATGCTCAGCGCCGAGACAGCCGCGGGCAGCTTCCCCATCGAGGTGGTGGTCGAGATGGCCAACATCTGCGCCGAGGCGGAAATGGCCGAGGACGTGAAGCTCGACGCGGACTTCACGGGCATGGCTTTCTCGCGCATCGACCAGTCGATCGCGATGGGTGCGCTGTTCACGGCGTACCACCTCGGTTGCAAGGCGATCGTCGCGCTCACCGACTCCGGCTCGACGCCCTTGTGGATGTCGCGCCATCGCGTCCACGTGCCGATCTACGCGCTCACGCCGCGCCTGGCCACGCAGCGCAAGATGGCGCTGTACCGCAACGTGCGCCCGCTGCTGATGGACCAGAGCGCCGACCGGGACATGGCGCTGCACGACGCCGAGGCGCACCTGAAGAAGCGCGGCATCGTGGCCTCGGGCGACATCTACGCCATCACCTGCGGCGAGCCGATGGGCGCGCCGGGCGGCACCAACATGCTCAAGATCTGCCGGGCGGCTTGAGAGCCGCCGGGGCTAAAATTCCTGCAGTTACCAGGCGGTTACGGCCGCCTTTCCCAACTCTGCAGGAACCACCATGCCCCTCGTCTCCATGCGCGAACTGCTGGACCATGCCGCCGCCAACGGCTACGGCATCCCGGCCTTCAACGTCAACAACCTCGAGCAGGTCCAGGCCGTGATGGAAGCGGCCAAGGAAGTCGACGCGCCGGTCATCCTGCAGGCCAGCGCCGGTGCCCGCAAGTACGCCGGCGAGCCCTTCGTCAAGCACCTGATCCAGGCCGCGCTGGAAGCATACCCCTCGATCCCGCTGGTGATGCACCAGGACCACGGCCAGAGCCCCGACGTGTGCCAGGGCGCGATCAACCTGGGCTTCTCGTCCGTGATGATGGACGGCTCGCTCGAAGCCGACGGCAAGACGATAGCCAGCTACGACTACAACGTGGATGTGACGCGCAAGGTCGTGGACCTCGCGCACAAGGTGGGCGTCACGGTCGAGGGCGAGCTGGGCTGCCTCGGCTCGCTGGAGACGATGAAGGGCGACAAGGAAGACGGCCACGGCACCGAGGCCACGATGACGCGCGAGCAGCTGCTCACCGACCCGGAGCAGGCCGCCGACTTCGTGAAGAAGACGCAGCTGGACGCGCTGGCCATCGCCATCGGCACGAGCCACGGCGCGTACAAGTTCTCGCGCAAGCCCACGGGCGACATCCTGGCCATCGACCGCATCAAGGAAATCCACCGCCGCATCCCCAACACGCACCTCGTGATGCACGGCTCGTCGTCGGTGCCCCAGGATTTGCTGGCCATCATCAACCAGTACGGCGGCAAGATGAAGGAGACGTACGGCGTCCCGGTGGAGGAGATCCAGGAAGCGATCAAGTACGGCGTGCGCAAGATCAACATCGACACCGACATCCGCCTGGCGATGACCGGCGCCGTGCGCAAGTTCCTCGCCGAGAACCCCGACAAGTTCGACATGCGCGAGTGGATGAAGCCCGCGCGCGAAGCCGCGAAGAAGATCTGCAAGCAGCGCTACATCGAATTCGGCTGCGAGGGCCAGGGCAGCAAGGTCAAGGGCGACTCGCTGCAGGTCGTGGCGGCGAAGTACTCGAAGGGTGAGCTCGCGCAGGTCGTGAATTGAGCGCCGCGCTCCACACCTCCAACATCGCCTCGCTGCCCCTGCTCGCCCGGGGCAAGGTCCGCGACAACTACGCGGTCGGCAAGGACCGCATCCTCATGGTGGCGAGCGACCGGCTCTCGGCCTTCGACGTCATCATGGGCGAGCCCATCCCGGGCAAGGGCGAGATCCTCACGAAGATGGCGCTCTTCTGGTTCGCGCGCCTGGGCCACATCGTGCCCAACCACCTCACCGGTGATGCGCCGGAGAGCGCGGTGCAGCCCAGCGAGGTGCCGCAAGTCACGGGCCGCTCGATGCTGGTCAAGCGGCTCAAGCCGATTCCCGTCGAAGCCGTCGTGCGCGGCTACCTCGCCGGCAGCGGGTGGAAGGAGTACCAGGAGTCGCAGGCCGTCTGCGGCGTGAAGCTGCCGCCGGGGCTCACCAACGCGGCCAAGCTGCCGCAGCCCATCTTCACGCCGGCCGCCAAGGCCGAGATGGGCGAGCACGACGAGAACATTTCGTTCGAGCAGGTCGAGAAGATCACCGGGCCCAAGCTCGCCGCCAGGATCCGCGACATCAGCATCGCGATCTACAAGGAGGCTGCCGATTACGCGCTCACCAAGGGCCTGATCATCGCGGACACCAAGTTCGAGTTCGGCCTCGACGAGCAGGGCAACCTGGTGCTGATGGACGAGGTGCTCACGCCCGACTCCTCGCGCTACTGGCCGGTGGAGGGCTACGAGGCCGCGTTCAAGGCCGGTGCCAACCCGCCCAGCTATGACAAGCAGTTCGTGCGCGACTGGCTGGAGGCCGTGCGCATCGACGGCAAGCCCTGGGACAAGACGCCGCCCGCACCGCCGCTGCCCGCGGATGTGGTGGCGAAGACGGCCGCGAAGTATCGCGAGGCGCTGGACCGGCTGACGACCTGAAATTCGGTTTCATCCGACACGCGCGGTCACGCCGCGGGGCTATGCTGGCGCCCACTCACGAGCAGGAGCTGTCCCATGGCCACTTACCGTCCCCTTCTCCTCGCCTTGCTGGCGGCCGCGCCGATGGTGGCGTCGGCACAGGGCATCAACGCCGGCAACTGCATCGTCGCCGGCCGCCTGAATGAAGATGGCCGCTGGGCGCCGCGCTTCGACAGCGTGCAGCTGCTGGGCGGCAAGGACCGCGTGATCAAGGAGTCGAAGCGCGAGGCGCTGCACGACACGCAGCGCGTGCGCATCACGAAGCCCGCCGTGCTGACCAGGTGCGACGGCGACCGCGAAATCGCCCGCGGTGAAGAAACGACGATCCCGAAGGAGCCGGTGCCCGCCGTGGCGCCCGGTGCCTACGAAGTCGAGAGCATCGCCTTCCCGAGGCTGCGCCGCGGCGGCGAGCTGGTGGAAGTGAAGCTGAAGCTGCCCGTCGAGCGGGTGGTGATGGTGACGCGCTAAGCGTCGATCACGACAGGACGACGCTCGACAGCCGGCGGCGGTACGTCGCCACCGTCGGATCGTCCGGCGGGATCTGCCCGTCCGCCACCTTGGCCTTGGGCGGCTCGATGATCTCGAGGATGGCGATGTAGGTCTTGCGCGCGAGGTCCTCGTTCCACGCCTTGTCGCGCATCAGGATCTCCAGCAGCTCGTCCATCGCGGCCGTCCACTGCTGCTTCGCCATCAGCAGCCGCGCACGCGCGAAGCGCGCCTCGAAGTCGCGCTTGTTGGCGGCGATCTTCGCGTCGAACTCAGCCAGCTGGGCGCCGCCTTCCGCGAACTTCACCGCGTCCAGCCAGCGCGCGAGCGCGTCGATCTTGCGCGACACCCCGGCCTTGTTCGCCACCGGCTCGAAAGCGCGCTGCGCGTCCGCCACGCGGCCGGCCAGCAGCAGCGCCTTGACGTAGTCGAAGCGCGCGTCGTCGTTCGACGGGTCGGTGGCCACGGCGTGCTGCAGCTTCTCCAGCTGCGCGGCCGGGTCGGCGGCGCCGGGTTCCTCGGCGGGGAGCTCTTCCTCCTCGGGCTCGCCCTCCTGCGCCTGCACGTGCTTGTCGAGGAACTCGCGCACCTTGCCCTCGGGCAGCGCGCCCATGAAGCCGTCCACGGGCTGCCCGTTCTTCATCAGGATGACCGTGGGGATGCTGCGGATGCCGAAGGCCGCCGAGAGCTGCTGCTCCTCGTCCGAGTTGATCTTGGCCAGCTTGAAGGCGCCGCCGTAGGCCCCTTCCAGCTTCTCCAGGATGGGGCCGATGGCCTTGCAGGGGCCGCACCACTCGGCCCAGAAGTCCACCAGCACCGGCTGGGTCATGGAGGCGGCGATGACTTCGCTTTCGAAGTTTTCAAGGGTGACGTCGATCATGGGGGCAGCGTTGGGGCGGGAACTTAGAATTCAACCTTTGGGAGCATTGTCTTGAGCTCGATTTCGGTTGGCGTGGTGATGGGCTCCAGCAGCGACTGGGACACCCTGCAGCACGCAGTACAGATTCTCCAGGAATTCGGCATCGCCCATGAGGCGAAAGTCGTCTCCGCCCACCGCATGCCCGACGAAATGTTCGCGTACGCCGAAACGGCGGCGGCGAGGGGGCTCAAGGCCATCATCGCGGGGGCCGGCGGGGCGGCGCACCTGCCGGGCATGCTCGCTTCCAAGACGACGGTGCCGGTGCTCGGCGTGCCGGTTGCCAGCAAGCACCTGCAGGGCGTGGACTCGCTGCACAGCATCGTGCAGATGCCCAAGGGCATCCCGGTGGCCACCTTCGCCATCGGCGCGGCCGGCGCGGCGAACGCGGCGCTTTTCGCCGTGGCGATGCTCGCCGGCAGCGACGCGGCGCTGCAGCTGAAGCTGCAGGACTTCCGCCGCAAGCAGACCGAGGCCGCCCGCAACATGCAGCTGCCGCCCGCTCCCCAATGACGCGCGACGTGCTGTTGCCGGGCGCCACGCTCGGCGTGATGGGGGGCGGCCAGCTCGGCCGCATGTTCGTGCACGCGGCGCAGCGCATGGGCTATTTCACGGCCGTGCTGGACCCGGACGCGGACAGCCCGGCCGGGCGCGTGAGCCATCACCACATCCGCAGCGACTACCTCGACCCGCAAGGCCTGGAACAGCTTGCCGCCAAGGCGCAGGCGATCACCACCGAATTCGAGAACGTGCCGGCCGCGGCGCTGGAGCAGCTCGCGCGTCAACGGCCCGTGGCGCCGGGCGCCGCCGCCGTCGCGATCGCGCAGGACCGCGCGAAGGAAAAGGCGCACTTCATGAAATGCGGCGTCGCCTGCGCGCCGCATGCGGTCATCGAAACGCCCCAGCAACTGGCCGCCGTTGCGGACAACCTGCTGCCCGGCATCCTCAAGACCTCGCGCCTCGGCTACGACGGCAAGGGGCAGCAGCGCGTGGCTACGCGCGAGGAACTCGCCGCCGCATGGGACGTGATGAAGCGCGTGCCCTGCGTGCTGGAGAAGATGCTGCCGCTCGCCTACGAGTGTTCGGTGGTCGTCGCGCGCGGGCAGGACGGCGCGATGGTGAGCCTGCCCGTGCAGCGCAACCTGCATCGCGGCGGCATCCTCGCGATCACCGAGGTGTACGACGCCAACGTGCCGGCCGCGGCCGCGCAGCAGGCCGTCGCTTCCGCTCGTGCGGTGGCCGAGGGCCTGGGTTACGTCGGCGTGCTGTGCATCGAATTCTTCGTGCTGGGCGACGGCTCGCTCGTCGTCAACGAGATGGCGCCGCGGCCGCACAACAGCGGGCACTGGAGCATCGAGGGCAGCGACGTGTCGCAGTTCGAGCTGCAGGTGCGCACGCTCGCGGGCCTGCCGCTCACGCAGCCGCGCGCGCTCGGGCCGTCGATCATGCTCAACCTGCTGGGGGACATCTGGTTCCGCAATGGCGGCGAGCAGGTGCCGCCGTGGGCGGACGTGCTGGCGCTGTCGGGCACGCACCTGCACCTGTACGGCAAGACGAGCGCTCGCGTGGGGCGCAAGATGGGCCATCTCACCGTGACCGGCGCTTCGCTGGAGCAGGTGCGGTCGACCGCGCGCCGCTGCGCCGAGCTGCTCGGCATCGATCCTTTCTGAAGCATGATCCTCGACGGCAGTTCCCCCGAGTCGATCGCGCAGGCTGCGCGTCGTCTCGCCGCGGGTGAACTCGTCGCGTTCCCGACGGAGACCGTGTACGGCCTCGGCGCCGACGCAAGCCGCGACGATGCGGTGGCGAAGATCTTCGCGGCCAAGGGACGGCCGAGCGACCATCCGCTGATCGTGCACGTGCCGGAAGCGTCGGCAGCCACTCGGTTCGCGTCCGAAGTGCCACCGGTCGCGGCGAAACTCATGGCCGCGTTCTGGCCCGGCCCGCTCACCCTCATCCTGCCCCGCAAGCCCGACGCGGGCAAAGCCGCCGCGGGCGGCCATGCCACCATCGGCCTGCGCTGCCCGGCCCATGCGGTGGCGCATGCGCTGTTGCTGGCTTGCGCGCAACAGGACCCGCCGGTGCCCGGGCTCGCCGCGCCCAGCGCCAACAAGTTCGGCCGCGTGAGCCCGACGACCGCGCAGCACGTTGCAAGCGAGTTCGGTGACAGCCTGATGGTGCTGGACGGCGGTGCCTGCCCGGTCGGCATCGAATCGACCATCGTCGATTGCACGCGCGGCATCCCGGTGCTGCTGCGGCCGGGCATCCTCACACCCGCGCAGATCGAAGCGGCGTGCGGCGAGCGCCTGCGGCTGCCGTCCGAACTGGAAGGTGCCACCCCACGCGCATCGGGCACGCTGGAGTCGCACTACGCGCCGCACGCGAAGGTGCGCCTGATGGACGCGAAGTCCATCCAGACGGCGCTCGACGTGCTGGGCACCGAGGCGCCGCGCATCGCGGTCTATTCCCGCACGCCGATGCGCGCCCGTTCGGAGAACGTGCTGCGCAGGCGTATGCCGGACGGCGCGCCCGAGACCGCGCAGCAGCTGTTCGCCGTCCTGCGCGACTTCGACGCCGCCGGCGTGCAGCTGATCTGGGTGGAGACCCCACCGATCGGCCCCGAGTGGGACGGCGTCCGCGACCGCCTGCAAAGGGCGTCGGCCGGTTAACCGGCCCTCAACACGGCCTCGGTAAACTACCCGGCTCAAGACTGGAGAACACTCAATGAAAGCAAACTGGTTGCGCCGCGGCCTCTGGGCAGCGGCCGCCGGCGCGGTGCTGGCGCTCGCGGGCTGCGGCTCCGGCACGATCGAATCGCAGTTCGTGCCGAATCGCGTGGTGGCGTTCGGCGACGCCATGGCGGACCTCGGCCAGACCGGCCCCCGCTACACGATCAGCGACGCCACGATCAACATCTGGACGCAGCAGGTCTCCACCAACTTCGGCTACAACATCGGCACGGTGAACGTGCCGGGTGGCACGTCGTACGCGACCGCGCACGCGCGCGTCGTCGCCAAGCCGAGCGCAGCCGGCAGCAACACCACGCCCACGGTCGAGGAGCAGATCGGCACCTTCCTCGGCCGCAGCACCTTCACGGCCAGCGACCTCGTGCTGGTCAGCGCGGGCACCTCCGACATCATCGCCGAGGCGGCCAAGGTGATCGCGGGCACGCAGACGAGCACGGCCGCGGTCGAGAACGCCAAGGCAGCGGGCCGTGCCCTTGCCGGGCAGGTGCGGCGCATCGTCAACTCCGGCGCCACGCACGTGGTCGTCGCCGGTGTCTACAACATGGCGAAGTCGCCGTGGGCGCTGCAGACCAACCAGGGCGCGCTGCTGCAGGACCTGAGCATGCGCTTCAACGACGAGCTGCTGGTCGCGATGGTGGACCTGGGCGCCAACGTGCTCTATGTCGACGCCGCGCTGGAATACAACCTCTTCGCCGGCTTCCCGGGCACGTATTCGTTCGCCAACGTGACGGACCCGGCCTGCACGTCGGTGGACCCCGGCGTGGGCATCGGCACCGGCACGGGCCAGGTCAATTCGAGCCTGTGCTCGACGAGCACGCTCGTGAGCGGCGCCAGCTCCACCAACTACCTCTGGGCCGACCGCGTGTACCCGAGCGGGGCGGCACACCGCTTCTTCGGCGATTACGCGTACTCACGGATTCGCCAGCGCTGGTAAGTAAAAAGGGGCCGCAAGGCCCCTTTTTACTTTGTCACTTGGCCGAGTCGAAGAGCCCGCGCGCCTGCAGGTAGCAGAACGGCGGCTCGTACGTGCCGTGGTAGCTGCCGTAGTACGTCGCGAAGGCCGCGCTCGTGGGGTCCGTCGGCGCCGCACCCCCGACGCCGTACGTGGCACGGATCAACGGGTCGACGTCCACGGACGTCACGTGCACCAGCCCGCGCGCCGTGAAGCCGGCCTGCGCCACCTGCATGTGAACGGCCGGCGGCACGGTCGGGTCGCCGGAGCCGCCGCACATCAGCATGCGCGAGCGCGGGTTCCACGCCAGCAGGTCGTTGGCCTGCGCGTCCACGTAGAGGCCGTTGCTGTTGTTCGTGGCCACGTCGGTGATGAAGGCCGGCTGGAAGATGGCGTCGCGCGCCGCGGCCGGCGTCACGGTCGGGCCGCCGGGCAGCTGGCCGGTGGTCACGAGCGTCGTGTAGGTGAGCGTCGGGCTTGGCAGCAGGTTCTCGATGTAGGTCGAGTACGGCGTCTTGTAGACCTGCGAAACGTTCGAGTAGACGTTGCCGTACACCTTCTGGTACGAGTTGACGATGAAGGGCACGAAGTACTGGTAGCCCGCGATCGCGTTGTTGAGCTTGAACGAACCGGAGAGGTTGTACGGGCCTGCCAGGTGCGCGCCCGCCACCAGGTTGATCTCGGAGGCGTAGTCGCGCTCGATGGCGCGGTGCGTGGCCATCGAGGCGTGGCCGCCCTGCGAGTAGCCGGTCACCATCACCTTGCCGTTGAGCGAGAAGCCCTGCGCGGCGGCCGTGTTGCGCGCTGCGCGGATCGCGTCGACGGTGGTCGTCGCCTCCGATTCGGCATGCAGGTACGGGTGGTAGCTGAAGGCCGACTTGGCGAAGCCGAGGTAGTCCGGCGCCACCACCGCGTAGCCTTGTGACGCGAAGAAGGCGACCATCGAGAAGGTTTCCGCATCCGTTGCGCTGGCCAGGGCGCGCGGCTTGAACACTTCGGTGCCGCGGTCGTACGCCACCAGCGGGAACGACTGGCTCGCGCATGCGCCCGCCGGCACCAGCAGCGCGCCGGATGAGTTGGTCGCCTCACCCTTCGGCCCGATCGTGTTGAAGTTGATCGACTGGATGCGCACGTCGCACTTGGCCTTGCCGCTCAGGGCCTGCAGGCCGCTGGCTGCGGTGCTGGCGTCGATCTGCGCGGCAGTGAGCGTCGCGACGGTGGCGGACGGCTCGATGAGCGCGCCGCGCGCACTGGGGTCGGCGCCGCCGTCGCTGCCGCCGCCGCACGCGGCGAGCAGGGAGGCGAGTGCGACAGCAGTCAGGGCAAGTCTCTTTTGCATGTTGTGTCTCCGGTGGTCGGGGTTGCCATGGTTATCCATGGCGCGGCGGGTCCCATCCGTGGGAACCCTCAGGCCGTCACTCAGGTGACGCGCCGCCCCCGAAGCGGACCTTCATCGCCAGGATCGAGCAGGCCAGCGCGAGCGTGACCGCATTGGCCAGGATGACGGGCCAGGCCGTCACCAGGACGCCGTACGCGAGCCACAGCGCCACCCCGGCAGTGAAGACGCTGTACATGCCCAGAGAGATCCCGCTCACGTCGCGCGTGCGCCAGGTATGCCACGCCTGCGGGACGAAGCTGAGGGTGGTCAGGACGGCGGCGACGTAGCCGATGAGGTCGGCGCCGCTCATGAGTCCCGGGCCGCCCAGTCCACCAGCACGTCGAAGAGCGGCCGGATCGCCGACGGAGCGGAATGGTTGGCGATGGCGACCAGCACGTAGCGCCGGCCGCTGGCGCCGTGCACGTAGCCCGCGATGCCGGCGACGTCGCGCAGGCTGCCGCTCTTGAGGTGCGCGAGCCCCGCGGCCGTGGACCGCCGCAGCGTCCCGTCGAGCCCGGTGACGGGCAGCGAGGCCACCAGCTCGGGCATGAGCGGCGACTTCCAGGCGAGCGCGAGCAGCTGCGCGAGTTGGCGCGCGGTGACCCGGTCGGTGCGCGACAGGCCGGAGCCGTTCTCCACCACCGGCGGGTCGCCGCCGATGCGGTCGCGCCACCACGAGCGCAAAACGTCGCGCGAGCCCTCGAACGTGCCCGCCCCGCGCGCCTGCAGGCTGAGCGTGAGGAAGAGCTGCTGCGCCATCACATTGTTGCTGTACTTGTTGATGTCGCGCACGGCTTCGGCGAGTGGTGGCGAGCGCACGTCGAACACGGGCCGCAGCCCTGCGGGCACGCGGCCCTCCCGCACCTGCCCGCCCACCGTGCCGCCGAGCGATTGCCACATGCCGGCAACAGCGCGCACCGCGAAAGCCGCCGGGTCGGCGAACGCGATCGGCCACACGCGCTCGCCGCAAGCGGCAGGGTAGCTGCCTGCGAAGCGCGGGCGCAGCGGGTCCGTGTAGTCGGCTCGCAGGCCCGTGCGCCAGTCGCCGCAATCGCCCGCTGCGAGCGGCACGTTCGCGGGCCAGGTGACGCCGGCCAGCGGCGGCTCCACGTGCACGCGTGCCTGGCCGTCGGCGGGCGTGAAGGTGATGACGACCGACTTGTAGTTGACGAGCAGCGCGTCCGGGGCCGCGTTGTAGGGGCGCAGCGGCTCGCCGTCGAAAGCGGCGGCGTCCACGGGGGCGGTTTCGAACGCGCTGCGGTCGAGCACGATGTCGCCGGATACCCGCTTGATGCCCAGCCCCTGCACGCGCCGCATCAGCAGCCACAGCCGCTCGGCCACGAGCTTGGGGTCGCCGAGGCCGCGGATGTAGAGGTTGCCCTGCAGCACGCCGTCGCGGATGGGACCCTCGGCGTACACCGGCGTCGACCAGGTGTAGGCGGGGCCGAGCAGCTCGAGCGCGGCATAGGTCGTGACCAGCTTGGCCACCGAGGCGGGGTTGACGGGGTTGTCGATGCGATGGGCGACGCGCGCCTTGCCAAGGTCGTCCACCGGCGCGACGAAAAGCGTGACAGCCTCGCGCGGGACCTTCGTGCGGGCGAGCGCCGCTTCGATCTCCGGCGGCAGCCCCTGCGCGCCAAGCCCAGCCGTGGCCGACGCAAACACCGCACCCCACACCATCCGCCGCCAGAGCGCCACCATGCGGGCATTATGGGGCGCCGGATAATCGCGGATTGCCCTTCGAGCCCGAATTGAACCTCCTTGCCTTCGACACCAGCACCGAGCACCTCTCGGTGGCCGTGGCGCGCGCCGATGGCCGCACCTGGCGGCACGAGGGCGCGGGCGGGGCGCAGTCGTCGGCGACCCTGATTCCCACCGTCCAGGCCCTGCTGGCCGAGGCGGGGCTCGCGCTGGCCCAGCTGGACGCGATCGTCTTCGGGCGCGGACCAGGCTCTTTCACGGGGCTGCGGACCGCCTGCTCAATCGCGCAGGGGCTTGCGTTCGGCGCGGGCGTGCCCGTGCTGCCCGTCGACACGCTGCTGGCCGTGGCCGAGGACGCCCGGATGCAGCAAGGCAGCACGCAGGTTGTCGCCGTGCTCGATGCGCGGATGGACGAGGTGTACGCTGCGGCGTACGAGTACGCCGCCGGCGCGTGGACGTGCGTGCAGGCACCAGCGTTGATGAAGCCCGAAGCGCTCCAAGCGCCCGATGGCTGGGTCGTCGCGGGCAATGCGCGGCACGCGTATGCGGGGCGCCTGCCGGCCTCGGGCTCGCAGGTCGACGCCCTTCCGACCGCGGCCGCCCTGCTCTCGCTGGCCCCCCCGCTGTTGGCTGCCGGTCACGCCACCAGCGCGGATGGGGCCCTGCCCCTCTACATCCGGGATAAAGTGGCTCAAACTACGCAGGAGCGCGCGGCCGCCAAGGCCGCGGCTTCGCAGCCATGAGCGCCGTCTTCAAGACCATCGAGGCCGGCTTCGAGCCGATGACCGAGCACCACCTCGACGAAGTGCTCGTGGCCGAGCGCGCCGCATACGCCCACCCCTGGACGCGCGGCAATTTCTCGGACTCGCTGCGTTCGGGCTACCACGCCCAGTTGCTGGTGGCGGGGGAAACCCTGATCGGCTACTACGTGGCCATGAAGGGCGTCGACGAAGTGCACCTGCTGAACATCACCGTGGCGCCGCAGTTCCAGGGCCAGGGCTGGGGCCGCGTGATGCTCGATGCGCTGGGGCTCTGGTCCCGCTCGCAGGGCGCGCAGTGGCTGTGGCTGGAGGTGCGCGTGGGCAACACGCGGGCGCAGAAGGTGTACGAGCACTACGGCTACCGCCGCGTGGGCGAGCGCCGCAACTACTACCCGGCCGGTGGCGGCAAGCGCGAGGACGCCATCGTGATGAGCTACAAGCTGTGAGCCTCGAACTCGACGAACGCCAGCGGGCGATGCTGGCCGAAATGGGCGTGCGGGTGTTCCTCCCGGAGGCGCCCGTTGTCGCCCAGCCCGCACCGGTGGCGGCCGCCGAGGCCGCCATGTCGAGCGCCCCGCCGCCCGCTGCCGCTCCCCGCGCGGAAGCGCGGCCGCCCGCACCCGTCCCGCAGCGGCCCGTCGCCATGCCGCTTGCGCCGCGCGCGACCGGCGTCGAATCGATGGACTGGGCCGCGCTCGAAGCCAGCGTCGCTGCCTGCCGCGCCTGCAAGCTTTGCAATGGCCGCCGCAACACCGTCTTCGGCGTCGGCCCCGCGCACGCGGAGGTGATGGTCATCGGCGAAGCCCCGGGCGAGAACGAGGACGCGCAGGGCGAGCCCTTCGTGGGCCAGGCCGGCAAGCTGCTGGACAACATGCTGCGCGCGATCGGCCGCGACCGGCGCACGAGCGTCTACATCGCCAACGTGCTCAAGTGCCGCCCGCCCGGCAACCGCAACCCGGAGCCCGAGGAAGTGGCGCAATGCGAGCCCTTCCTGCGCCGGCAGGTGGATTTGCTCAAGCCGCGCATCATCCTCGCAATGGGCCGCTTCGCGGTGCAATCGATCCTGCAGACGACGGAACCGGTCGGCAAGCTGCGCGGCCGCGTGCACCACTACAACGGCGTGCCCGTCGTCGTCACCTACCACCCCGCCTACCTGCTGCGCAACCTGCCGGACAAGGCCAAGGCCTGGGCCGACCTGTGCTTCGCGCAGTCACTGCTGGACGCGTAGCGGCGACCACGCCTTCGGCTCCAGCGTGCGCGCCGCGTAGTCGATCCCGCTGAACGCCGCGTACTCCGCCACCGTGCGGATGCGCCCCAGCCCGTACACCCCGAGCGGCGCGTTGGCCACCAGCTGGGCAAGGCGGCCGCGTGCGCGCTGCTCGTACAGCCACCAGCCGATCGCCCGTTGCGACTCGTGGGCCGCGTCCCAGTGCATCGGTCGCGGCGGCGCGCCCGCGTCGGCGTTGTTGTACAGGTGGAAGACCGGCAGGTTCGGGATGTGGAAGATGTCCCAGCCATGCGTGTACAGCCGCATGGTCATCGACTGCTCTTCGCCGTGGAAGTACAGGAACGGGTCGTAGGGGAACAGCTGCACGATGCTGCCCGGCGCGAACAGGCAGCCCGCGCCGAGGTGGATGCCCTCGATGGGCAGCGGCGAAGGGACGGGATGCGCCTCGAAGGACAGCACGGGGTGGCCGGGCTCGAAGTTCGTGCCGGTCTTGACCACGTGCACCAGCACGTCCGCGTTGTTGTTGCGCCGCACGGGCTTGCCGTCCTCGAACACGAAAGGATTCGGGTAAGAGGAAATGACTGCACCGCGCCGGCCCGCCATGAGCGTGCGAAGCTGGTCGCACAGCATCTCGTCCCAGCCGGGGTCGAAGTCCATGTGCGAGTCGATTTGAAAGAAGAAATCCTCGCCGTCGTAGAGCGACATCGCGATGGCGCGCGCCCAGCACGGGCCGCGCGCGTCGACCGGGTCGATGCGCACGTAGCTGATTCGCCCTGGGGCGGCCGATGACGCCGCAGGCCGTGGCCCGTCGCCCGGTGCCTGCTCCACCACCCCGAAGTGCAAGGCCTCGGGGTTGCGCGCCGTCGCAAGGGCCCGCTCGATCGTGAAGGGCAGCAGGGGATCGCAGTAGGCCGCGATGCTCAGGAAGATCGACATACCTTGTCGCTTGCCGCGACATTTGTGTCACACCGCGGCCGTAATTTTTTCACGGGCATGTTACCAAGCGAGCCGCTCTTGAATGGCCGCCGTGAAGTGTGATGCGCACTGCGGTTTTCACTGCGGCACTTTTATTGCGTGCCATGTAACGCTGTGCTACTGTTGAATCGACCTTTTCCCTCTCAGAGGACGCGCCGGGCAGGTTAGCCGAGGGACCCCGGCGCGAGAGACAACACATGACCCAAACGAAGTTGTACCGGGCGCGCGTCGCCGGCAGCCCCGCCGCCTGCGGCCACGCACCGCTCGCGATCGCACTGGCCGTCGCCGCATGTTTCATCCCGCTGGCCTCGCGCGGGCAGCCCGTGGGCGCGCAGGCCATCCATGGTGCCGCGAGTGTCGTGCAGCAGGGCAGCAAGACGGTGGTCACCACGCAGAACGGCGCGGGCACTTCGCACTCGGCGATCAACTGGCAGAGTTTCTCCATCCCCTCGGGCACGACGACGCAGTTCGTGCAGCCCAACGCGGCGAGCACGTCGATCAACCGGGTCCTCGGCAACGACCCGAGCCGCATCTTCGGCACGCTGTCCTCCAACGGCCGGCTCGTGCTGGTCAACCCCTCGGGCATCACGGTGGGTGCGGGTGCGGTGGTGGACACGGCGGCCTTCACCGCGTCGACGCTGCGCATGAGCGAAGCCGATGCGATCGCGGGGCGGCTCGTCTTCGGCGACGGCGCGTTCGGCGCCAGCCTGTCGGTGCAGGGGCAGGTCATTGCGCGCTCGGGCGACCTCGTGCTGATCTCGCCGGACGTGCAGGTGGGCGCCGATGCGATCGTGCAGGCGGACAACGGCGCCACGGTGCTGGCCGCGGGCCGCAAGGTGGCGATCACGGGCCGCGGGCTCGAAGGCATCCAGCTGCAGGTGCAGGCGCCGGACGACCGCGCGGTGAACCTGGGCACGTTGAAGGGTGATGCAGTCGGCGTGTTTGCGGGGACGCTGAAGCACAGCGGCCTCGTGCAGGCCAGCGGCGTGAGCGCCGAAGGCGGCAAGGTCGTGCTCAAGGGTGCTGAAGCTGCGGACGTGTCCGGCAGCGTGCGCGCCGAAGCGGGTTCGGCAGGCGGTTCGGTTCACGTCACCGCCAACAAGGTGATGCTGCGCAGCGGCGCGGTCATCGACGTATCCGGGCGCGATGGCGGCGGCGAAGCGCTGGTGGGTGGCGGCTGGCAGGGTGGCGATGCGCGCATCGCGAATGCGTCCGCGACCACGCTCGAGGCCGGGGCGACGATCAACGCGAGCGCGACGCAGCGAGGCCACGGCGGCACCGTGGTGGTGTGGGGCAACGACCGCACGGTGATGGCCGGCAGCATCGCGGCCCGCGGTGGCGCGCTGGGCGGCGACGGCGGAAAGGTGGAAACTTCCGGCAAGGAAAACCTGCGCTTCACCGGCGACGTGGACACTTCGGCCGCGAATGGCCGCGCCGGCTCGCTGCTGCTGGACCCCCGCGACATCATCATCGTCCCCGGCGCGGCCTTCAGCCAGGCGAAGGACTCGATGGTCGGCGCCAGCGGCGTCGACAACACGGCCGACAACACCGACTGGACGATCTCGCAGGGCAAGCTGGAATCGCTCGGCGGCAACGTGACGCTTGCGGCGAACCGCAACGTGATCCTGGGGAACATGACTTCGGACGCGCTCTCCATGGGCAGCGTCGGGTCCGGCAGCACGTTCACGATCAACGCAGGCGTTACCGGCAGCGGCAGCATCCGGTTCGGCAACACCGGGTTGGGCGATACGGTGACCGGCGACGTCAACGACCGCATCGTCACCGGCGGCGGCAACGTCGTCCTCAACGTCAACGGGGGGGACATCAACATCGGCGGGGTCAGGACGCAAGGCGGAGCCGTCACCATGAGCGCAGGTGGCGCGAGTGGCAGCCTCGTCGTGCGCGAGATCCTCACCACACCGGGCGTCGGCAGCGGCGGCAACATCCAGCTCACGTCCGGCAGCTTCATGTCGCTGGGCGGCGGCAACATCGATGCGCGAGCAGGCGCGCTCGGCACGAGCGGCAACGTGCTGATCAACGCAGCCGGCGCCGTGGGCATGCAGTCCGCGAAGGTGATCTACGGCAACGACGTGCAGATCGCAGCCAACGGCGGCATCTCCAACGGCGCCGGCGGCGGCGCGGAGTTCGACGCCACGCGCGTGAGCGCCTCCAACAACGGCACCGGCGACATCCGCCTGAAGCACGTCGGCACCGGCGCCGTGACCGTGGACAACACCGGCCTCGGGTTCGGCATCGTCAACAACGCCACGAGCGGCGCGATCGTCCTCGACTCGAACGTGGCAGTGACGACCAATGCACGCGTCACCGCCAGTGGCAGCGGCAGCATCGCGGTCACCGCCGGCAGCCTCTCGGTCCTGCAGACGCTCGATGCGGTGGGCGGCAACCTCACGCTCTCCACCACGTCCGGCTCGATGACGGAAGGCGCCTCCGGCCGGATCATGGGCAACCTGCTCAACGTGAGCGCGCCCGGCAACGCCATCACGCTGACCGCATCGGGCAACAGCGTGGCATCGCTCACCGGCTCGGGCGGTTCGGTGCAGTTCACGAACAACAACGCGGGGGGCCTGACGCTCGGCAACCTGTCGCAGACGCTGGCCGGGTCGCAGCTCGCCGTCAACGACATCTCCGGCGGGATCACCGTCAATGGGTTCGTGACCACGGGCTCGGCCACTTCCACGCTGGACCTCAAGGCGGCCAACGGCCTGTTCAAGTCGGGCAGCGGCTTCGCGCGGTCCGACATCTTCAAGCTGCAGGACGGCATCGCGGGCGGGCAGATCGGCATCAACGGCGGCACCTCGTTCGATGCGACGTCTTTCACGACGGGTGCGGCCGCCAGCTACCAGATCGGCGGCGTGGCGAGCGGGCCGAACTCGATCCAGCTGTTCCACTCCGGCTCGATGGTGATCAATTCCATCGGCCTGAACGCGAACGCACCGGTCACCATCAACACCAACAACTCGTCGGCCACCGACGACATGACGCTCAATGCGGCGCTGAACACGGGCACGGCGACCGCGTTGCTGGCTGCGGGCGGCAAGCTCACGCTCGGCGCCACGTCCTCGATCACCGGCAACGGTGTCTTCCTCTTCGGCAACAAGATGGCGCTGCAGGGCGCCGCGAACTCCGTCTCGGGCACCAACTTCGTCTCGCTGTCCACGACCGGCGGCGCGGCCATGAACCTCGGTTCCGCGACAGACGCGGCGGCGGGTACGGTGGAGCTGTCGGCCACGGAACTGAACACGCTGGCATCCGGCACGCTCGTGAAGCTGGGCGGCACCAACACGGCGTCCCTGAGCATCACGCAGCCGCTCGCACTCGCCGGAGCCACGAACGTGCTCGGGCTGCAGAGCGCCAGCACCATCACGCAGCTCGCGACGGCGCCGATCACGGCCAACAAGCTCGGCATCCGCGCGCTCGGCGACGTGACGCTCGACACGGCGTCGAACGCGGTGAGCAACCTCGCCGCCACGATCGGCGATGCCACCAACGTCAACAAGACATTCCGCATCAAGACGAGCGGCGCGCTCAACATCGCGGGGCCGCACGACCTGATGTCGGGCATCACCAGCTTCTTCGACGGCAGCGCGACAGGCGACCAGGGCACGGCCGTGCTCATCGCGGGCGGCGCGCTCACGCAGAGCACCGGGACCATCAACACACGCGGTGTGTACGCCGAAGGCTCGAGCGTCAACCTCACAGGCAGCAACAGCACCGGCGTGATCGCGGGCAAGGCCACGGGTTCCGGCGCCAGCGACAGCTTCGCGTACACCAGCACCAATGCCATCAGCCTCAGCACGATCAATGGCTTCGCGGGCGTGTCGCAGGCCTCGGCAACGCCCGTGATCGGGATTTCGCTGACCGGGAACGGCATCGGCCAGTCCGCCGGCGCGAACGTCGTGACGAACAAGGGGCTGAAGTTCACGTCCACGGGCTCGGTGTTGCTGACGTCCTCCGGCAATGCCGTCGCGGGCAACATCGCCGGTACCGGTACGTCCGTTCAGTATTCGCAGCCCGGCGCCGTGGGCGTGGGCCTGTCGGGGCAGGGCATCACCGCGTCGACGGGTGGCGTGACCATCACGTCCACCGGCGATGCCGTTGTCGCCACGCAGCCGATCACGGGCAACGGTATCACGCTGGAAGGCCTGGGTGGCGCGCTGGGCGACATCATCGTCTCGAACACCACGCTCAACTCCGCAGCCGGCGGCGTGCTGCTGAAGGCGGGCAACGACATCACGCTGGCAGGCGCGAAACTCACCGGCGCCGGTTCCATCAACGCAATCGCGGGCAACAACTTCATCGTCGGCGTGGGCACGACCAGCCTGAACATGAACGTGTCGTCGACGAACGCGGCCACGCCGGCGGCACCGATCCCGCTGCAGGTCGACGGCGGCACGCTGTCGATCGACGGGCCGATGAACATCGCGCGGCTGGACATCCTCAACAGCGGCTCGCTGACCGGCGCTTCCAACCTCACCATCAGCGGCGCGCTCGGCTGGAGCAGCGGCTCGATGCTGGGCACCGGCAGCCTCACGGTGATGAGCGGCGCGGTGGCGACGATCGGGGGCAACGTTTCGTTGACGCGCCCCGTCGTCAATTCGGGCACGGTCAACATGACGTCCGGCACGCTCACCTTCGGCACCGGCGGCTCGATCTCCAACCAGTCGGGGGCGTTCTTCAACCTCGGGGGGGACGCCTTGCAGTTCGCCGGCACGGGTGGGACCGTGAGCAACTTCGGCACCTTCCGCAAGAACGCCGGGACGGGAACGAGCACGGTGAACGGCGTGACGTTCACGAACAATTCGACCGGCCTGGTCGCGTCCGGCACGGGCACGCTGTCGTTCGCGGCCGGTGTGCTCACCAGCAACTCCGGCACGCTGGGTTCCAACGCGGGTGCGACTCTTGCGATCGCCAACAACCTGGCCAACAACGCGAGTGCCGTGATCGGCGGCATGGGTACGCTGGACCTGGGCAGTGGCCTGCTCACCAACAACGGCATCATCAGCCCGGGCGGCGTCGGCACGGTCGCAACGCTCGCCATCTTGACGCCTTCGCTCACCATGGGCGCGGGCAGCAAGCTGGCGACGGACCTCACGTCGACGGGCAGCTACGACATCGTCAACGTGAGCGGCAACATCGACCTCGGGTCGATGACGATCCAGAAGAACGATGTGTCGCCCACCTATGTGCCGGGGGACAACTTCGACATCCTTCGCAGCACCGGCGGCACGATCACGGGCACGCCCCCGACGCTGGCCGGCTTCTCGACGGCGATCAACGCGGGTCCGCCGCCGTCGCTGCGGATTTCACCGACACCGGCGCCCACGCCTGCACCGACGCCTGCGCCCACGCCCGCACCGACGCCGGCACCAACGCCTGCACCGACGCCTGCACCAACGCCTGCACCGACGCCTGCACCGACGCCTGCACCGACGCCTGCACCGACGCCTGCACCGACGCCTGCACCAACGCCGGCACCAACGCCTGCGCCGACGCCTGCGCCGACGCCGGCACCAACGCCTGCACCGACGCCGGCACCAACGCCTGCACCGACGCCTGCACCGACGCCTGCACCGACGCCTGCACCAACGCCGGCACCAACGCCTGCGCCGACGCCTGCGCCGACGCCGGCACCAACGCCTGCACCGACGCCGGCACCAACGCCTGCACCGACGCCTGCGCCAACGCCCGCGCCAACGCCTGCGCCAACACCTGCGCCGACGCCCGCGCCAACACCTGCGCCGACGCCTGCACCAACACCTGCGCCAACGCCTGCGCCAACGCCTGCGCCAACGCCTGCGCCAACGCCCGCGCCGACGCCTGCACCAACACCCGCACCGACGCCCGCGCCAACGGCATCGCCCACGGCGAGCGCAACGGCCGCACGCCTGCAGGAAGCGCTACCCAACATTGCTCCCGCGATCGTGGAGCAGGTCGTGACGGAGCAGCAGAACACGCTCACGACATTCGTTTCGCTCCTGGTCAAGGAGGAGAAGTCCCAGGCCGAGACGAAGGAAAAGGAGAAGGACAAGAAGGACGAACAGCGCGGCGACGACAAGAAGGACGCGAAGAAGTCCAAGGACCCGATCGTCACCGATACGAGTTGCAAACCGTGATGAGGAAGCCATGGCCCGACACACTGCGTGCTTCGGGGTGGCTCTGCGTCCCACAAGCAGTCCGGCGGTCGCGGGGCATGCCCCACTTGGTCTAGCACTTGCGCTGGCTACGTGCTTCGCGCCGCTCGCGGCGCGTGGCCAGCCAGTGGGTGCGCACGCAATTCATGGTGCCGCGAGTGTCGTGCAGCAGGGCAGCAAGACGGTGGTCACCACGCAGAACGGCGCGGGCACTTCGCACTCGGCGATCAACTGGCAGAGTTTCTCCATCCCCTCGGGCACGACGACGCAGTTCGTGCAGCCCAACGCGGCGAGCACGTCGATCAACCGGGTCCTCGGCAACGACCCGAGCCGCATCTTCGGCACGCTTTCCTCCAACGGCCGGCTCGTGCTGGTCAACCCCTCGGGCATCACCGTGGGTGCGGGCGCGGCGGTGGACACGGCGGCCTTCACCGCGTCGACGCTGCGCATGAGCGAAGCCGATGCGATCGCGGGGCGGCTCGTCTTCGGCGACGGCGCGTTCGGCGCCAGCCTGTCGGTGCAGGGGCAGGTCATTGCGCGCTCGGGTGACCTCGTGCTGATCTCGCCGGACGTGCAGGTCGGCGCCGATGCGATCGTGCAGGCGGACAACGGCGCCACGGTGCTGGCCGCGGGCCGCAAGGTGGCGATCACGGGCCGCGGGCTCGAAGGCATCCAGTTGCAGGTGCAGGCGCCGGACGACCGCGCGGTGAACCTGGGCACGTTGAAGGGTGATGCAGTCGGCGTGTTTGCGGGGACGCTGAAGCACAGCGGCCTCGTGCAGGCCAGCGGGGTGAGCGCCGAGGGCGGCAAGGTCGTGCTCAAGGGCGGCGACGTTGCGGACGTGTCGGGCGCCGTACGCGCCGAAGCGGGTTCGGCGGGTGGTTCGATTCACGTCACCGCCAACAAGGTGATGCTGCGCAGCGGCGCGGTCATCGACGTGTCCGGGCGCGATGGCGGCGGCGAAGCGCTGGTGGGTGGCGGCTGGCAGGGCGGCGATGCGCGCGTGGCGAATGCGAAGGAGACCGCGCTCGAAGCCGGCGCCGCGATCCGCGCGAATGCCACGTCGCAGGGCAATGGCGGCACGGTCGCCGTGTGGAGCGACGGGACGACGAGCTTCGCGGGCACGATCGAAGCGCGCGGCGGCGCAGCCGGCGGCAATGGCGGGCGCGCCGAGGTGTCGGGCAAGTCGGTGCTGGCCTTCAGCGGCACCGCCGACCTGCGCGCGCCGCAGGGCCGCGACGGCTTGCTGCTCCTCGACCCGACCGACATCACCATCCAGGCCAGCGGCACGACCGGCGGCAGCTTCTCCACCGCAAGCGGCACTGCAACGTACTTCTCGCCGAACTCGAGCGTGCTGAAGGTGCAGGACCTGGAAAACCAGCTCGCGCTGTCCAACGTGTATGTGGCGACGTACACGAGCGGCACGGGCACCGGCAACATCACGGTGGCGGACCCGGTGCAATGGACCTCCGGCCGGGCGCTCGGCCTCGTTGCGGACAACAACGTCGTGCTCAACGCGAGCCTCACGGGCTCGGGGCCGTCGGGCTCGCCCGCGCAGGTCCAGCTGGTCGGGTTGAACGGCATCGTCCAGAACGCCGGCACGGTGAAGGCCGACCAGCTGATCCTCGCCGCCGGCAATGCGCGCAACGCGTCGGTCACGAGCGCCGCCGTCGGCACGCTGGCGTTCTACGGCGGCAGCCTGTCGTTCCGCAACACGGGCGACCTGGTGCTGGGCACGCTCACCAGTTCTTTCAACGGCGCCGTGTATCGCGGCGTGAGCGGGGTGACGGGGGCCGTCGGGATCGAAGCCGCTGCCAGCGCCACGCAGGCCGGCCGCATCACGGCGCTCGAGAGCGTCAGCGGCGCCTCGCTCACGCTCAAGTCGGCCGGCGCGTCGAACTTCCTCGCGCTTTCGACCTACGACACCGGCTCGATCGCCATCAACTCGGGCGGTGCGATCACCGCAACCGACATCTACACCGGCGGCTCGCAGGGCAGTGTCGCCATCCCCGGCGGGGCGGTCACCCTGCAGGCGGCGGGCGCGGTGAGCGTCGGCTCCCTGAGCACCAGGGGGTTCTACCCGAGCGCTGGCACCGCCGGCGCGAGTGCCGGCGCCATCGCCATCACGTCGCAATCGACGGTGGACGTCCTGAACATCTGGGGCTTCGGCATCGGCTCGTCGACCGACACGCGCGCGGGTTCCGGCGCGACCGCGACGATCAGCGCGGCGGGCGCGGTGACGCTCAGCCATGTCGCGCTCGACGGCAGCGGTCCCGGCGGCGCGGGCGGCACGTTGTCGGTGGCGGCGGGTGGCGACATCGTGCTGCGGTCGACGACGCAGGACAGCAACCCGGCGCGCAGCTGGGTGGGCGTTGCCGGAGGCTTCTCGAGCCTTGGCGCCGGCGGCAACGGCGGTGTCATTTCGCTTTCCAGCGCGGGCGGCCGCGTGGTGCAGGAAGCCGGCGACGGCAGTGGCATGTGGGCCTTCGGCAGCCAGAACGGCGGGGCCGCCGGGCGCATCTCGATCAGCGCCGCGCAGGGCGTGACGCTGCCGCACCTGAACGCAGGCGGCGGGTCCGCCAGCACGCCCGCGGTCGACGGCAGCGACGGCGGCACGATCTCGATCACCGCCGGCGGCGACATCAACATCGGCACCCAGGGCGACCGCAACGGCGGCCTCTATGCCGGCGGCGGCGGCGCCGCGTTCGGCCGCGCGGGCAAGGGCGGCACCATCACGGTCTCCGCCGGCGGGGCGCTCGTTGCCCACGGCTTCGGCACGGTCACGACGTCCTCGGGGACATCGACCTTCGACTCCGCCTTCTATGCCGGACCCGGCAACACGTCCGGAGGCAACAAGCTCGGCAATGGCGGTGGGACGGTCTCGCTCAGTGCGGGCACCGACATCGTCAGCGGCGACATGAACGTCGGCGCCAATGCAGGCTATGACGGTGGCGCGGGCACCGGCGGGACGGTCCGCGTCAGCGCGGGCCGCAATGTCACGCTCGGTTCGGTGTTCGCCCACGGCGGCCACGGCTTTTCGCTGACGACCGCCAACGGCGGGGCGGGCGGCTCGGTCAGCATCGGCTCGACCAACGGCTCGATCACGACCGGCTCGATTTCCGTGCAGGGCGGCGATTCGATGCAGGCCACGGGCGCCACCGGTGTCGGGGGCAGCGCCGGCAGCGCGGTGCTGACCGCACGCGGCACCGCGACCGGGGCGGGCACCATCACGACCGGCGACATCCATGCGTTCGGCCACCAGGGCCAGGGTGGCTCCGGGAACGGCGGCACCGTCACCGTCCTCGCGAGCCGCGACGTCACCGTCACGCGCGTGAACGCGTACGCCGCCTCCACGCCTTCGCTGGGCGTGGGCGGGCAAGGCGGCTCGGTGTCGATCGTGAGCGACGCCGGCAACGTCCGCATCACCAACGGGGCCAGTGCCTTCGGCGCTTCAGGATCGCGTGGCGGCGCGGGTGGAACGATCACCGTGGCGGCCGGCGGCAGCGCGATGGGCGCCGACCTGAACGCTTACGGCGGCACCGGCGTCGCGACGTCCGGCCGCGGCGGCGCGCTGAACGTGCAGGCGGGCACGGGCGCGCAGTTCGGCTTCCTGAGCGCGGGCGGCGGGTTCATCACGGGCAGCAGCGCGACGGCGGACGCAGGGGCGGGCGGTTCGATCTCGGTCGGCTCGGCTGCGGGCAACATCACGGCCGACGGCGCGTTCTCGGGCGGCGGCGGCACGCAGGGCAGCACCGGCAAGGGCGGGGCCGGCGGCGCGATCACGCTGGCGGCGGCGGGGGCGGCCAGCTCCCTCGCGGTCACGAACGTTTTCGCGGGCGGCGGCGGCGCGCCTTCCGGCGGCGGCAACGCGGGCTCGATCTCGCTGGCAGCCGGTTCCGGCGGCATCACGGCGACCGAACTGGGGACATTCGGCGGCTTCGGCTCGCTCGGGCTCGCGGGCAACGGCGGCGCCATCACGGTGGTCTCGTCGGGCACCGGCGGTGCGATCAACGTCGGCCGCATCAGTACGGGCGGCGCCAGCGGCGCGCAAGGCGGCGGCGACGCCGCACCGGTGCGCATCGCGGCGGATGGCAACATCCGCATCGGCGTGATCAACAGCGCCGGCGGGTGGGGCACGGTCAGCAGCGATCCGCCCGCGGGCCGTGCCGGCACCGGCGGGCGAGTGGAGATCTCGTCCGGCCACGGCGACGTGGAGCTGCTCGGCTACACCACCGCCAGCCTCGGCTCCAACCTCGGCAGCGTCTGGACGGGCGGCGGCTTCGGCACTGCCGCGGCACGTGGTGGCGACGTCGTGATCAGCGCCGGCGGCGCCGTCAACTTCCCGTCGGCGGGCATCTACACGCGCGGCGGCTCGGGCGGCGACGGCGGCAACGTGACGGTTTCCGCCGGCGGCGCGGTGACACTCGTCGACGGCATCTCCACGTCGCCACGCGACGACATCGCCGGCACCAACGGGCGCGGCGGCGACATCACGGTGCAGGCCGGCGGCGCCATCTCGATCCACGCGCCCTGGGGCGGGCTCAGCTCGCGCGGCGGCATCAGCACGGCCGCGGCTGGCGGCACGGCCGGCAACATCACGATCAACGGTGGCGCGAACGTCGACCTCGGCGAAACCTTCGCGTATGGCGGCAGCGGCCCGCTGGGCGGCGGCGCGGGCGGCCGCGTGGTCGTCGGCAGCGCGGGCACCCTGCAGATGGTGCGCGTGGCGGCATGGGGCGGCAACGCGAGCAACGGCATCGGTGGTGCCGGCGGCACGATCTCGCTGAGCGCCGCGGGCGGCGACCTCACTTCGACCGGCAACCACGACGTCACGGGTGGGTCCGGCGCCGGCGGCGGCGCCGGCGGCACGGCGACGCTGCGCGCGCCGGCGGGCTGGCTCAGGCTCGTGGACGTGTACGGCGGTGGGGGCAGCGCCGCCGCGCATGGCGCGCTGGCGGGCACCGGGGGCAGCATCTCGCTCGCGGCGGCGGGCGGCGCCACCCTGCGTCTCGTCGCGGCGAACGGCGGCGCGCACACGGGCGGCGGCACCGGTGGCAGCGGCGGCACGATCGCGCTGGACTTTTCCGGCACCGTCACGAGCGCCAGCACCTACACCATCGTTGCCAACGGTGGTGTCGGCAGCGACGCCACGGGCGCGGGCGCGCAAGCGGGCGACGGCGGCTCCGGGGGCGGTGTGATCGTGAACGCGGCAGGGGGCATCACAGCAGGCGCCGTCGGTGGCGACATCAACATCGTGGCCCGGGGCGGCGCCGGCGGGCGCGGCCTCTCGGGCGCGACACCCGGCAATGGTGGCGCGGGCGGCAGCGTCTCGGGCACGGCCGCGTCGGGCGCGATCCGCATCTACGCGCCGGCAGCCGACGGCCTGTTCACGATCTCCGGCCGCGGCGGTTTCGGCGGCACGTGCGACACCACCGGCTGCACCGCGGGCATCGACGGCAGCAACGGCACCGTGCGCCTGGTGGCGCCAGGCGGCGTGCAGGTGGAAAACAACCTGCTGTTCGGCGGCTTCTGGACCAACACGGGTCTCGTGAGCCTGCTGCCGGGCGTCGCCGTGAGCGGCACCCGCGGCAAGTTCATCAACCAGGGTACGCTGGCCATGAACGGCGCGCAGATGACGCACACCGGCGGCATCGACAATGCCGGCCTGCTGTCGCTCGCGCCCGCGGCGAGCTTCACCTACCAGCTGCTCCTGAACAGCAACACGGGCACGCTGGCCGTTGCGTCCGGCGCCACGGCCAGCGCGCAAGGGCTCGCCACCAACAACGGCACGCTCGACGTCAACGGCCTGCTGGGCATCGCTTCGTGCGCGGGCAGCAGCTGCTCCACGGGGGGTGGCGCTCTCCTGAACGTAGGCACCATCAAGGGCAGCGGCACGGTCGCCGCGAACGTCACGAACTCCGGCATCGTCGCGCCGGGCTCGTCGCCCGGCGTGCTGGCCATCGACGGCAGCTTCACGCAGACCGCGACCGGCCAGCTGCAGATGGAAGTCACCGGGCCGACGCCGGGCAGCGGCTACGACCAGCTGGCGGTCACGGGCGCGGTGGTGCTGGGCGGCAACCTCGTCATCACGTCGAGCTACACGCCGGCGAGCGGCGAGCAGTTCACGATCCTCTCGAGCCCGACGGCGCCCACCGGAACCTTCTCGAGCGTCACGGCGCCCGCGAGCGTGGCCAGTGCCGCCAGCGTGAGCGGCGCGCCGCTGTCGACGTTCGCGAGCACGCCCGTGGCGACGCCTGCACCGACTCCGGCCCCCACGCCTGCGCCGACACCGGCCCCGACTCCGGCCCCCACGCCTGCGCCGACACCGGGGCCGACACCTGCGCCGACACCCGCGCCGACGCCGGCCCCCACGCCTGCACCGACACCCGCGCCGACGCCGGCACCCACACCGGCGCCCACGCCCGCGCCGACGCCGGCCCCCACACCGGCGCCCACGCCCGCGCCGACGCCGGCCCCCACACCGGCGCCGACACCGGCCCCGACGCCCGCGCCGACACCGGCCCCCACGCCGGCGCCGACCGCGTCACCGACGGCCAGCGCCACCGCGGCGCGCCTGCAGGAAGCACTGCCCGCCGTCGCCCAGGCGATCGTGGAGCAGGTCGTCACCGAGCAGCAGAACACGCTCACGACCTTCGTCTCTCTGCTCGTGAAGGAAGAAAAGGCACAGTCCGAGACGAAGGAAAAGGAAAAAGAGAAAGAGAAGAAGGAAGACAAGCCCGACGGAGACAAGAAGGACGAGAAGAAGGCGCGAGACCTGATCGTCACCGACACGAGTTGCAAGCCCTGATCGAGTTATCCATGCCCAAGCACACACCCAGCGCCCGAGCGCCCCTGCATCCCACCAGTAGTCCGGCGGTCGCGGGGCATGCCCCACTCGGCCTCGCGCTCGCATTGGCCACGTGCTTCGCGCCGCTCGCGGCGCGCGGCCAGCCCGTCGGCGCACAGGTCATCCACGGCGCGGCCAGCGTCGTGCAGCAGGGCAGCAAGACGGTCGTCACCACGCAGAACGGCGCGGGCACCGCGCACTCGGCGATCAACTGGCAGAGTTTCTCCATCCCCTCGGGCACCACGACGCAGTTCGTGCAGCCGACGACGGCCAGTACGTCGATCAACCGCGTGCTGGGCAACGACCCCAGCCGCATCTTCGGCACGCTCTCCTCGAACGGCCGGCTCGTGCTGGTCAACCCCTCGGGCATCACCGTGGGCACGGGTGCAGTGGTCGACACCGCGGGCTTCACCGCTTCCACACTGCGCATGGCCGACGCGGACGCGCTGGCCGGCCGCATGGTGTTCGGCGATGGCGTGATCGCGGGCAACCTCGTGGTCAACGGGCAGGTGATCGCGCGTGCGGGCGACATCGTGCTCGTCGCGCCCGACGCACAGGTGGGTGCCGACGCGATCGTGCAGTCGCCCAACGGCGCGACGATGCTCGTCGCGGGGCGCAAGGTGGCCATCACGGGCCGCGGGCTCGAAGGCATCCAGCTGCAGGTGCAGGCGCCGGACGACCGGGCCGTGAACCTCGGCACGCTCAAGGGCGATGCGGTCGGCCTGTTCGCCGGCACGCTGAGGCACAGCGGCCTTGCGCAGGCAACAGCCGTCACCAGCGAAGGCGGCAAGGTCGTCATCAAGGCGGTGGACGCGGCGGAAATCGCGGGCCGCGTGCAGGCGCAGCGCGGCGCCGTCGGCGGCCAGGCCCACATCACGGGCGGCAAGGTGATGCTGCGCAGCGGCGCGGTGATCGACGTCTCCGGCAAGGAGGGCGGCGGCGAAGCGCTTGTCGGCGGTGGCTGGCAGGGCAAGGACTCTCGCATCGCGAACGCGAAGGCGACGACCGCGGAAGCGGGTGTGGTGATCAACGCGGATGCCGTCGAACGCGGCAACGGCGGGACGGTGGTGTTGTGGAGCGATGGCACGACGCGCAGCGAAGCCACGGTGAGCGCGCGCGGCGGCGCGCAGGGCGGCGACGGCGGCCGGGTGGAAACGTCGGGCAAGGTGCTCGACTACCGCGGGACGACGGACACGCGCGCGCCGATGGGGCAAACCGGCAACCTGCTGCTGGACCCCACGAACATCTACATCGCCAGCTCGCAGGCGAACGCCACCAGCGCGGGCATGTCCGGCACCGACAGCAGCGTCGACACGAGCGGCCCGACCACGTTCCAGTCCTCGGGCGCTGGAACCATCGATTCGTTCCTCTCGACAGGCTCCCTGTCCACCGCCCTGGGCAGTTCGACGGTCACCGTGACGACCACCGGCGGCGCCGGCAGCGGCTTCATCAAGCTGGTGGACCCGCTCAGCTGGTCGACGTCGAACACGTTGAACCTGATCGCCGACAACGGCATCTTCCTCAACGCCAACATCGGCGGCGCCAGCGGCAGCACGCTCGCCATGCATTCGGGCGTGGGCAGCATCACGCAGGCGCCGGCCGTGGGGATCACGGCGACCAACGTGTATGCCTACGTGTCGAATATCTCGGCCGGCGGTTCGATCACGCTGAACGGGTCGGGCAACGCATTCACGAACTTAGCCGCATTCACCAGCACGGGCCCCCTATCGGTCACCAACTCGGGCAACCTGAACATCGTCACCAGCGCCAACGTCGCCGCTTTCGGCGGCGGGCAGGTCTTCGGCGTGAACGCGCCCGGGCAGCCGGTGTCGATCTCGGTCAACAGCGGCAACCTCACGGTCAACGACTCCACGGTCGGCCTCAACGCGAGCGGCGCGGTGCTGAGCATCAACACGCACGGAGGCACCGTCTCGCAGTCCGCGGGTGCGGCCCTCACAGCCGCCACGCTGGACATCGCGGGCGGGGACATCTCGCTGTCCAACGCCTACAACCCCGTGAGCAAGCTCCTCATCAGCTCCACGGGGGCGGCGATCAGCTTCAAGGGCAACAGCCCGCTCTCGCTCGGCACGATCACGCAGACCAACGAGGGCCTGTCGTCGATGTCGATCGCAACGAACAACCAGCACCTCACTATCAACGGCACGGTGACGGCCGCCAACGGCGCAGGGTCCGGGCTGGCGCTCGATTCGGGCACGGGATCGGTCGTGCAGGGCACCGGCGGGCTGCTCAAGGCTCACACCTTCTACTTCAACCCGAACTCGTCCGGCCCGGTGGGCATTTCGCCCAAGCCGATCCTGACGCAGCCGCTGGGCACCAGCTCCTCGATCAACGCAGGCACCGGCACCGGCACGCCATCCATGGTGTATGTCACGCACACTGGCGACGCGACGCTGGGCACGATCAACGTAGCCGGCTTCGCGCCCATCGGCATCTCCGTCGTCAGCGGCGACCTCACGCTCGCCAACAGCGTCAGCACCACGGGCAGCCTCACGCTCGCGGCCGAGGGCAAGCTCACCAAGCCCGACTCGTTGACGATCAACGGCGGCAACAGCCTCACCCTGTCCGCCAACCGCATGGACCTCGGCAGCACGGCCAGCCGCGTGACGACCAACGGCAACCTCGTCGTGCGCCCGTACTCGTCTGCGTGGAACGTGGACCTCGGCTCCACGGCGGACACCACGGCGAACACGCTGGAGCTGTCGGCCGCCGAACTCGGCGTGTTCTCGGCGGGCTCCGAAAGCACGATCAAGATCGGCAGCACCGCGCACTCGGGGACGATGGTGGTGTCCGCGCCGGTGACGATCCCCGCGATCGGCTTCGGCGTGGCGCTGGAGATGGGCGGCAACATCACGCAGACCGCGCCCATCACGGCCACGGGCGGCCTCGCGGCGCGATCGAACGGCACGGTCGACCTCACCGACGCCGGCAACAACATCGCCAAGATCGCGGGGCAGGCCACCGGCGGTACCGGCTTCAGCTTCCTCTTCCGCAACAGCACGTCGGCGCAGGTCGGATCGGTTGGCGGCTACAGCGGCATCAACGCGGCGGGGCTGAACGTCTCGCTCGCCACCGCGAGCGGATCCATCAGCCAGTCCGGCGGCACGATCACGGCGAGCGGCCTCGACATCAACGCGCCCGGCGGCATCCTGATGGTCAGCACCAACAGCGTCGGCGCGCTCACCGCGAATTCGAGCGGCGGCAACATCGCGTTCAGCAACGGCGCGGCGCTGGAGCTCTATGCCAGCTCCATGGGGCTGGCCAACGGCTCGATCAGCATCCAGACCTCGGGCGGCTCGGCCAACTCGGTCACGATCGCCGATACGGTGCAGGCGCCCAGCAGCGGCACGATCACCATCAACGCGGGCTCCGCCGATATCCTGCAGGGCACGAACGGCCTGCTGAAGGCCCAGAACATCGGGCTGGCGATGACGAATGGGGGCGGTGTCGGCACGCTGGCCGCCCCGATCATGACGGCGCCCGCCTTCATCGGCGGTACGACGACCCTGCAGACCGGCTACGCCAGCGGCGGCCCCACCAGCTACTACGTCAAGAACGACGGCCACGCGCAGCTGGGCAGCACGTTCAAGGTCGCCTCCGGCGCCACCGTGGCGATCGCCACGATGAGCGGCGGAGACCTCACGGCCACGACGAGCGTCAACGTCGGCTCCGGCGCGTTGTTGCTGTCGGCCGACGGCACCCTTCTGGCCGGCAGCCACCTGCACGCGACGACGACCAGCGGCTCGACGACGGTGCTTTCCGGCGACATCACCCTGTCCGCGGCGCGCACGCTCATCCAGGGCGGCGGCGCGGTGTCGATCATCGGCAACAACATCACGCTCGAAGCCGACGAGGTGTCCCTCGGCGGCCCCGCCGCATCCATCGTGTCGAAGACGTCGACCACCGTGAAGCCCAGGAGCGGCTCGGCGAACATCGACATCGGCACCACGACCAAGGGCACGCCCGGCAAGCTGGAGCTGTCGGCGACCGACCTGCAGAAGTTCGACACGTCGGACTCCAGCGGCGTCCTGCGCATCGGCAGCACGACCACCGCGGGCACGCTCACGGTCAGCGCCCCGGTGTCGCTCGGCATCACGGGCGGCCTCGCGCTGGAGATCGACGGCAACATCACGCAGACGGCGGCGCTCAGCGTCGGCAAGCTGGCGGCGGCGGCCACCGGCAGCGTGACGCTGGACAACGTCAACAACGAGATCAATGTCATCTCCGGCAGCGCGGGCAGCGCCGGCGGCTTCACCCTGGTCAGCAACCACCCGAGCGGCCTCACGGTCGGCAGCGCGGGCGGCTGGGCCGGCATCGTGACCGGGAACGACGCGCCCATCTCGCTGCGTGCACGCCAGGGCGACCTGTTCATCGCGGACCTCACGAACGGCCTGAACGCGGGTGCCGGCACGGTCACGCTGCGCGCCGACAACGGCTTCCTCTACCAGGACTACCAGGGCGGCGACCCGCTGAACGACGCGCCGATCACGGCGGGCCTGCTCGTGCTGGACTCGCCCGCGGGCGACATCGACCTCTTCGGCCAGCGCAACGCCGTCTCCGCGCTGTCCGTCGCCAGCGCCGGCGGCTCGGCACTCTACTTCCAGGGCAGCGTGCCGCTGAGCCTGCGCGACGTGTCGGCGTCGGCCGACGACATCGAGTTCCTCACGGAAAGCGCGAACATCACGATCGACGGCGTGGTGCAGGGCACGGGCGCCAACTCGATGATCATCGTCACCGCGCGCAACGCGGCGATCCTGCAGGGGACGGGCGCCGGGACCCGCAAGCTCTCCGCGTCGCGCATCGACCTGCAGCAGGACAACCCCGGCTCCGGCGCCACCGCGGGGACCGAAGCCGCGCCTATCCTCACCGAGGGCACGACGGTCAACATCGGCAACGGCGTGACCGGCCCGACGCACGCGTACGTCAGCCACACCGGCGACCTGATCCTCAACCAGTTCACGGTGAGCGACGTCGCGCAGGTCACGGCCACGGGGAACCTCGAGTTCCAGGGCTACACGAGCAGCGGCACGCTCGAGGCGACTCTGACCTCCGGCGGGGTGTTCTCGCAGGTCAACACGGCCAGCATCTACGCCAAGTCGCTCACGGTCGTGGCGGACCAGGTCTCGCTGATGGGCATCGGCGGCTCGATGACCGCCGATACGGCCACGGTGAAGCCGTACACCGCCGGCCGCGCCATCAACATCGTCGGCAGCAAGTCCGGTTCGCCCACGTCGCTGGAGCTGGACGACTACGACATGGCGGCACTGGCCGGCAGCAACGTCCTGCGCATCGGCGGTCCCTCGGCGGGCGCCATCCATTGGGGTGCGTCGCTCTTCACGTCGTTCGGCGCGCTGGTGCTCGAATCGGGCGCCGGCGTCACGCAGGACTCTTCCGCGCCGATCGTGGCCACCAGCATCGGCGTGCGGGCCAACGGCGACGTCGTGCTCGATGCGAACAACGACGCCTACGGCTTCGCGGCCTCGGTGGGCAGCGCGGGCGGGCAGATCCGGTTCAAGTCGATCTCGGACCTGGAGATCGGGACCGTGGCCGACATCACCGGCGTGACGCTCACGGGCGCCGGCAGCCTGTCGCTGGTCTCCGGCGGCAACCTCACGCAGACGTCAAACGGCGTGCTGACGGCGCCCTCGGCCTACCTGGAAGGCCGCAAGGTCATCCTCGATGCCGACAACCTGACCGGCGTCATCGCGGGCCAGGCCACGGGCTCGGGCTCCAACGACATCTTCAAGTACCGCAGCATCAACGGCATCCACCTCACCACGGTGGACGGCTTCTCGGGCGTGGCCCAGGCAAGCACCTCGACCGCCGACGACGGCAGGGGGATCTGGCTGGAGGCCAACGCCTTCACGCAGGACGCGAACGCGCCCCTGGCGACCGCCAACGGCCTGTACCTCAAGGGCGCCACCGCGCCGGCCGCGGCGACCCTGGCCAGTACGCTCAACAACGTCAATTCGATCGCCGGCACCGCGCTCTCGTCGGTCGATTTCTACAACTCCGGTTCGCTCTACATCGGCACCGTCGACAACAGCAACTCCGAGCAGCAGGCGTTCTCGCCGCTGCAGAACTACACGGCGCTGGGCGCCACCGGCGACATCCACATCACCAGCGGCGTGAGCATCGGCGTCAACGCCGTCGTCAGCCTGGGCGGCAACGTCAGCCTCAATGCCGCGACGGGCAACCTGCACTTCGCCACCAACGCCCTGGCGATCGCCGACTACGGCACCATGACGCTGAACGCGCCCAGCGGCGCGGTGTACAAGAACAATGGCGCGGAAATCTACGCCGACGTGCTGGACGTGACCGCGTACAACGAGATCAACCTCGGCTATTTCAACGCGGTGCGGCGCTTCAACGCTGCGCAGACGGGGCCGAGCGGCTATATCTTCTTCAGCTACGGCACGCCGACCTTCGCCTCCGAAGTGGAGATCGGTAACGTCACGCAGGCGGCGTCGGGCTCGCAGATCGCGCTGGGCGCCATGGAGACCGTCAATGCGCGGCTTGTCGGCACAGTGCAGAGCGGCGTCGGCTCCAGCCTCACGTTCAACGTCGGCGGCGCCACGCTGCTGCAGGGCGGCGGCATGCTCAAGTCGGACGACATCGTGCTGATCGCCCAGACGCCGGGCCGCATCGGCCTGGCGAGCGACCCGATCTTCATCGCGCCGAACGGCAGCAACGTCAACGTGTCGATGCAAGGCGGCGACGCCATGGGGGCGGGTTATGCCGTCAAGCAGCCTTACGGCAGCGGCATGTCCCTGTCCTTCGCGGGCGGGCCGGGCACCGAATCCGAGGTCGTGGTGGTCGCCTCGTCCAGCCTGACGCTGAACACGCCGATCTACACCGGCACCGGCGGCATCTACCTCGAGGCGCAGGGCGGCATCCTGTCGCAGACCCCCGGCGCGATCCTGTCGGGCAATACCATCGAGCTGCGCTCGAACCGGATGGAACTCGACGGCGGCTCCGGGTCGATCGCGTCCACGACCGAGACGGTGGTCAAGCCGTACACGAACGCGCCCACCGTGGACCTGGGGGACACGGCCACCGGATTGACGGGCACGCTGTCGCTTTCCGCCGACGAGCTCAACGCCTTCGCCGGCTCCGGCATCCTGCGCATCGGCCGCACGGACGGCAACGGCGTCAACATCTCGCAGCCGCTGTCGCTGGCGTCTTTCAGCGGCGCACTCGTGCTGCAGGGACAGGTCGTCACGCAAAGCGCGCCGATCACCGTGCCGACGCTGGGCATCCGCGGCGGCGACGTCCTGCTGCAGAACGTTTCCAACGACATCGGCACGATCGCCGCCGACGTGGTCGGCCAGTACCGGGTCGTCAACGGGGCGGCCGGCACGCTCTACGTCGGCCAGGTCGACGGCATGTCCGGCATCAAGGCGTCGGGGCAGGTCAGCGTGCGCACGCCGGGCGAGCTGCACCTGGACTACCCGGTCACCTCCAGCGCGTCGGGCGACGCGATCGTGCTGGCCTCGTCGACCTTCACCAACCACGCCGGCAGCAAGGGGGTGGAGGCGCCCGGCGGCCGCTGGCTGATCTATTCGAGCGACCCGGGCCCGAACGAGTACGGCGGGCTGCAGTCGCTGGACGGCACCACGCTCAACACGGCGGTGTGGGGCACCAGCGTGGACGACGGCCTGGCCAACGTGCCCGCCGGCAACCGCTTCGTGTTCACGCACACGCCGCAGCTGACCATCACGGCGGGCGACGTCACGGCCGACTACAACGGCACGACGTCCTTCACGCCGCCGCTGCCCACGATCAGCGGCCTCATGAAGGGGACCGATTTCAACGCCGTCACGCCGCCGTTCGGGGACGACACGGTGACCGTCAACCTGTCCGCGACGACACCGCTGCGGGACGTGAACACGTACAGCGGCGCGGTCACGCTCAGCTCGGTGACGCAGCCCTACGGCTACCTGGCCCCCAACTTCACGCCCGGCAACATCACCGTCAACCCGCTCGCGATCACCATCAGCACGAGCGACGTCGTGAAGACCTACGACGCCACCACCTCGGCCAGCGGCAACCCGGTCGCCGTCGCGGGCGGCCTCGTGGGCGGCGACACGTTCACGGGCGGCAGTTACGCGTTCACGGACAAGAACGCCGGAACGAACAACAAGCAGGTGAACGTCAGCGGCATCGGCATCAACGACGGCAACGGCGGCAACAACTACAGCATCACGCTCGTGGACAACTTCACGAGCACGATCAACCCCGCGCCGCTCACCGTCAACGGCATCGGCGCGCAGGGCAAGGTCTACGACCGCACGACGGCCGCGACGCTCACCGGCACCGCCAGCGTCACGCCGATATCGGGGGACGTCGTCAGCGTCACCGGCACCGGCACCGGCGTGTTCCCGACGAAGAACGTCGGCACGCACACCGTCACGGTCACGGGCTTCTCGCTCACCGGCGGCGACGCGGCCAACTACGCCATCGTGCAGCCCGCGCCCACCGCCACGATCACGCAGGCCAGCCTGCAGATCACCGGCGTCACGGCGTCCAACAAGGTCTACGACGCAGGCACGGCCGCATCGCTCGGCGGTACGGCCACGGTCACGCCGATCGCCGGCGACACGGTCAACGTGTCCGGCATCGGCGCCGGCGCCTTCGCGGACAAGAACGCGGGCAACAACAAGCCCGTCACGGTGAGCGGCTTCACGCTCTCGGGCGCGGACGCGGCCAACTACCTGCCGCTGCAGCCCGCGGGGCTCACCGCCAGCATCACGCAGGCCACGCTGGCCGTCACCGGTGTCGGTGCTGCCAACAAGACCTATGACGCGACGACGAACGCCACGCTCACCGGCACGGCGACGGTCACGCCGCTCGGCACGGACGTGGTCAACGTGGTGGGCGCCGGCACGGGCACGTTCAACAACAAGAACGTCGGCACGGCCAAGCCGGTGAGCGTGGGCGGTTTCACGCTCACGGGCACCGATGCGGGCAACTACATCATCGTGCAACCCTCGGGTGTCACGGCCAACATCACGCCGGCGACGCTGGCGGTGACGGGCATCACCGCCGCCGACAAGGTGTACGACGCCTCCGTCGCGGCCACGCTCAATGGCACGGCCGGCATCTCGCCGTTCGCAGGCGACACGGTATCGCTCGCGGGGACGGGCACAGGCACCTTCGCCAACAAGAACGTCGGCACGGCCAAGCCGGTCACGGTGACGGGCTTCTCGCTCACGGGCACGGACGCCACGAACTACACCCTCGTGCAGCCCACGCCGACGGCCAACATCACGCCGGCCCCGCTCGTGATCGGTGGAGTGACGGCGCAGAACCGCACGTACGACGCGACCACCGTGGCCCCACTCGGCGGCACCGCCACGGTCACACCGCTCGGCAGCGACAGCGTCAGCGTCGGCGGCGGCGGCCTGGGCGCGTTCGCGGACAAGAACGTCGGCACGGGCAAGTCGGTCACGGTGAGCGGGTTCACGCTTTTCGGCGCCGACGCCGGCAACTACATCGCCGTGCAGCCGTCGGGCCTGACCGCCAACATCACGGCGGCCTCGCTCGCGGTCACGGGCGTGAGCGCCGTGAGCCGGACTTACGACGCGACCACGAACGCCGCACTCACCGGCACACCGACAGTGACGGGCTTCGCGGGCGACTCGGTCGGCGTGTCCGGCGCCGGCACCGGGCAGTTCGCCGACAAGAACGTCGGCAACACCAAGCCGGTCACGGCGAGCGGCTTCACGCTCACGGGAACCGACGCGGGCAACTACATCATCGTGCAGCCCTCGGGCCTGACGGCGAACATCACGCCGGCCTTGCTGGCCGTCAGCGGCGTCGGCGCGCAGAACAAGGTCTACGACACCACGACGTCGGCGACGCTCACGGGCACGGCGGCCGTCACGCCGATCGGCACCGACTCGGTCAGCCTCGCGGGCGCGGGCACCGGCAGCTTCGCGGACAAGAACGTGGGCAACGGCAAGGCAGTGAACGTCAGCGGCTTCACGCTCTCGGGCACCGACGCCGGCAACTACGTCATCGTGCAGCCCAGCGGGGTGACGGCGAACATCACCCCGGCGAGCCTGCTGGTTTCCGGCGTCAGCGCGAGCAACAAGGTGTACGACACGACGACCGCGGCAACCCTGGCGGGCACCGCCACGGTCACGGCGCTGGGCACCGATTCGGTCTCGGTCGCCGGCAGCGGCACGGCCGCGTTCGCGGACAAGAACGTGGGTACCGCCAAACCCGTGACGGTGAGCGGCTTCACGTTGACGGGTGCGGACGCCGCGAACTACCTGGTCGTGCAACCCAGCGGCCTCTCGGCCAACATCACGCCGGCCAGCCTTGCGGTCAGCGGCATCACGGCAACGGGCAAGGTGTACGACGCGACGACGTCGGCGACGCTCGCCGGCACGGCGACGGTCACGCCGCTCGGCACCGACTCCGTCTCGGTCGCGGGCACCGGCACCGGCGCCTTCGCGGACAAGAACGTCGGCACGGCCAAGCCGGTCACGGCGAGCGGTTTCACGCTCACGGGCACCGACGCGGGCAACTACATCGTCGTGCAGCCTTCCGGCCTGGCGGCGAACATCACGCCGGCCCCGCTGGCGGTGAACGGTGTCACGGCCTCGGGCAAGGTCTACGACGCGACGACCGCGGCCACGCTGGCGGGCACGGCCAGCGTCACGCCGCTGGGCACCGACGCCGTCACCGTGTCCGGCAGCGGCACGGGCACCTTCGCGGACAAGAACGTCGGCACGGCGAAGCCGGTGACCGTCAGCGGCTTCACGCTCTCGGGCGCGGACGCCGGGAACTACACCATCGTCGCGCCCTCCGGCCTGAACGCGAACATCACGCCCGCCAGCCTGGCGGTGGGCGGCGTCACCGCCGCGAGCAAGGTCTACGACACCACGGCGGCGGCCACCCTCAATGGCACGGCGTCCGTCACTCCTCTCGGCACGGACTCGGTCTCGGTGGCAGGCACCGGCACCGGCACCTTCGCCGACAAGAACGTGGGTACGGCCAAGCCGGTCACGGCGAGCGGCTTCACGCTGACGGGCACGGACGCGGGCAACTACATCGTCGTGCAGCCCAGCGGCCTCACGGCCAGCATCACGCCCGCGAGCCTCACGGTCGGCGGTGTCACGGCGAGCGGCAAGGTGTACGACACCACGACATCGGCGACGCTGGGCGGCACGGCGACCGTCACGCCCCTGGGCACCGACTCCGTTTCGGTCGCGGGCAGCGGCACGGGCACATTCGCCGACAAGAACGTGGGTACGGCCAAGCCGGTCACGGCGAGCGGCTTCACGCTCACGGGCACCGACGCGGGCAACTACACCGTCGTGCAGCCCAGCGGCCTCACGGCGAACATCACCCCGGCTTCGCTGGCGGTGAGCGGTGTCACGGCCTCTGGCAAGGTCTATGACGCGACGACCGCGGCCACGCTGTCGGGCACGCCGACGGTCACCCCGCTCGGCACGGACTCGGTGGCGGTGTCGGGTACCGGCGCAGGCACGTTCGCGGACAAGAACGTCGGCACGGCCAAGCCGGTGAGCGTGAGCGGCGGCTTCTCGCTGACGGGGCCCGACGCGGGCAACTACGTGGTCGTGGCGCCCTCCGGCCTCAGCGCGAACATCACGCCCGCACCCATTGCGGTGAGCGGGGTGGGCGTTGCCGGCAAGGTGTACGACGGCACGACCGCGGCGACGGTGACGGGCACCGCCAGCGTCACGCCGCTCGGCACCGACAACCTCAGCGTCGCCGGCACGGGCGCCGCCAGCTTCGTCGACCGCAACGCGGGCACCGCCAAGCCGGTCAACGTCGGCGGCTACAGCCTCTCGGGCACCGACGCGGGCAACTACACGATCGTGCAGCCCAGCGGGCTGACCGCCACGATCACGCCGGCACCGATCACGCTCACCACCACCGACGTCGTCAAGACCTATGACGGCAGCCTCGGCGCGCCGGGCGCAAGCCTCGTCCTGAACGCCGGTTCGGTCTTCGGCAGCGACACGATCAGCGGCGGCACGTTCGCCTTCACCGACCGCAACGCCGGCACCGGCAAGACGGTCACCGTCAGCGGGGCCGCCGTGAGCGACGGGAACGGCGGCAACAACTACGCGATCACCTACGCGCCGAACACGACCAGCACGATCCTCGTGCGGCCGCTGTCCACGTGGAACGGCGCGGGCGGCAACAACCTGTGGAGCAACCCGGCCAACTGGGACGCGCTGCCCGACGCGAGCAACGTGCTGAACGTGTCGATCCCGAGCGGCGTCACGGTCAACTACGACCTGGCGAGCACCACGAACCTGCAGTCGATCGCGAGCGCCGGCACGCTGGGCATGGCGAACGGCACGCTGTCGCTGACCGGCGCGCTCAACACGTCCGGCTACGTACAGACGGCCGGCGCGCTGACCGCCGGCAGCCTGACGGTGACGAATTCGTTCTCGCAGACGGGCGGCTCCATCAGTTCCTCGGGAGCCGTTTCGGTCACGCACAACCCCGCCACGGACCTGCAGATCGCGACGCTCACCGCGCCGTCGGTGACGCTCACCGTGCCCAACGCAGGCGTCGTCCAGAACGGGGCGCTCACGACCGAGCTGCTCACGTACAACACGAACCCGGCCGCGCAGGTGCTGCTGACGGATCCCGGCAACGCGATCGCGTCGCTGGTCGGAAGCGGCGGCGGGCTCACGCTGGTCAACATCGCAGCGCCGCTGGAGATCACCTCGTTCAGCGGCTCGAGCCTCACGATCGACAACACGGGCGGCATCGTCACGACCGGTCCGGTCGACGTGCCGGTGGGCAACATGTCGGTGGTGTCGCACAGCCCGATCACGGTGGGCGCCAGCGTCACGGCGGGCAGCATCCAGCTCACGAGCACGGGCACCGCGGGCAACGACAACATCACGATCAATGCGCCGCTCACGGCCACGACCGGCGGCGTGCAGATCACGTCGGCCGACGGCGTGGCGGTCAATGCCAACATCGCCGCGGCGACGGCGGTCACGGCCACGGCGGGCACCACGACCACGTTCGCCGCCGGCACGACGGTCGCGGCGCCGTCGGTGACTTTCCAGGCTGCGGGTACTCCCGTGACGGCCCCGACGCCGACACCCGCGCCGACACCGGCACCGACGCCTGCGCCGACACCGGCACCGACGCCTGCGCCCACACCTGCGCCGACGCCTGCGCCGACGCCTGCGCCCACGCCTGCGCCCACGCCTGCGCCCACGCCCGCGCCGACACCGGCACCGACGCCTGCACCCACGCCCGCACCGACACCGGCGCCGACGCCTGCACCCACGCCCGCACCGACACCGGCACCGACGCCGGCCCCGACACCTGCGCCCACACCCGCGCCGACGCCGTCACCCACGGCCAGCGCGACAGCCGCTCGCGTTCAGGAAGCGCTGCCGAACGTCGCGCCCGCGATCATCGAGCAGATCGTCACCGAGACGCAGAACACGCTGACCACTTTCGTGACGCTGCTGGTCGCCGAAGAGAAGGTCCAGGCGGTCTCCAAGGAAAAGGAAATCGAGAAGAAGGACGACAAGAAGGAAGACAAGTCCGAGGCCAAGGACAAGAAGGACGAGAAGAAGAACAAGGACCCGATCGTCACCGACACGTCCTGCAAGCCGTAACGGTTTTCAGAACCGCTCGATCCCGGGGTGCGCGAGCCGGCCGCCGCGCACCACCATCTTCCCGTACTCCGCGCAGCGGTTCAGCTGCGGGATCACCTTGCCCGGGTTGAGCAGCCCCTTGCCGTCGAACGCGCGCTTGACGGCCAGCATCTGCTCGCGCTCTTCGGTGGTGAACTGCACGCACATCGAGTTGAGCTTCTCCACGCCCACGCCGTGCTCCCCGGTGATCGTGCCGCCCATCTGCACGCTGGTCTCCAGGATGTCCGCGCCGAACTGCTCGCAGCGGTGCAGCTGGTCGGGCTCGTTCGCATCGAACAGGATCAGCGGGTGCAGGTTGCCGTCGCCCGCGTGGAAGACGTTGGCGCAGCGCAGGCCGTACTTCTTCTCCATCTCCTGGATCGCGAGCAGGATGTCGGCCAGGCGCTTGCGCGGGATCGTCGAGTCCATGCACATGTAGTCGGGGCTGATGCGGCCCGACGCGGGGAAGGCGTTCTTGCGCCCGCTCCAGAACCTCAGGCGCTCGGCCTCGTCGCGGCTGACGGCAATGGCCGTCGCGCCCGCGCCGCGCAGCACCTCGGTCATGTGGCCGATCTCTTCCTCCACCTCCTCGGGCGTGCCGTCGCTCTCGCACAGCAGGATGGCTTCGGCCGTGAGGTCGTAGCCGGCATGCACGAAGTCCTCGACGGCGGCCGTCATCGGCTTGTCCATCATCTCCAGGCCCGCGGGGATGATGCCCGCGGCGATCACGGCGGCAACCGCATCGCCCGCTTTGCGCACGTCGTCGAAGCTCGCCATGATGCAGCGTGCGAGCTGCGGCTTCGGCACGAGCTTCACCGTCACCTCGGTCGTCACGGCGAGCATGCCTTCGCTGCCGATGACGATGGCGAGCAGGTCGTAGCCGGCCGCATCGAGCGCATCGCTGCCGAACTCGACGGGCTCGCCCGCCGCGGTGAAGCCCTTGACCTTCAGCACGTTGTGCAGCGTCAGGCCGTACTTGAGGCAGTGCACGCCGCCGGAGTTCTCCGCGACGTTGCCGCCGATGGTGCAGGCGATCTGGCTCGAAGGGTCGGGCGCGTAGTAGAGGCCGTACGACGCGGCTGCCTCGCTGATCGCGAGGTTGCGAACCCCGCACTGCACGACGGCCGTGCGGCTGGCGGGGTCGAGCTTCAGGATGCGGTTGAACTTCGCGAGCGACAGCGTCACGCCCAGCCGGTGCGGCATCGCCCCGCCCGACAGGCCCGTGCCCGCGCCGCGCGCCACCACCGGCACTTCGAGCGCGTGGCAGGCCTTCAGCACGGCTTGCACCTGCGCCTCGTTCTCCGGCAGCGCAACGACGAGCGGCCGCTCGCGATAAGCCGTGAGCCCGTCGCATTCATACGGCGTGGTCTCCTCCAGGTTCCACAGCAGGCAATCGGGCGGAAGCACGTCCTGCAGCGCGGCCACCACTTCGGCCTGGCGTTCGGCGCGGTAGAGCAGGTCGGGGTCGGCGTCGGCGGGGGCGTTCATGCGGCGTATTTCTCGAGGGCGCGGTCGTCGAACTCTACGCCGGAACCGGGCGCTTCGGCATCGAGCACCGCGCAGCCGTCACGCAGCACCAGCGGCCGCTCGAGCACCGGGTTCCACCAGTCGGCGTATTCCAGCCAGGCAGCGGTGGGCGACGCCATCAGCAGCTGCGCGCTCACTTCCGGCCAGAGGTGGCTGGAGACCGGCACGCCATGCGCCTGCGCGAGCGCCGCCACGCGCATCCAGCCGGTCACGCCGCCGGCCTTCATCACGTCGGGCATGAAGTGGTCGCGCACGCCCGCGTCGAGCGCATGGCGGAAGTCCAGCGGGCCCCACCAGTTCTCGCCGGCCTGCAGCGGCGTCTTCGCTTCGCGTGCGAGACGCGCCAGCGCTTCGAAGTCATGTGCGAGCACCGGCTCCTCCACCCACGCGAGGCCCTCGGCGTCGAGCGCACGCAAGCGCCGCGCGGCCTCGGTGGCGCCCAGGCTCTGGTTGTAGTCCACCATGATCGCGAGCGACGGACCGACGGCCTCGCGCATCGCGCGGATCACCGCGATGTCCTCTTCGAGTGTCGGGTAGCCAATCTTTGCCTTCACGCCGCGCATCCCCTGCTTCGCACAGGCCTCCGCAGCCCGCGCGGAGCCGTCCACGCCGTCGTAGCCGATGCCGCCGTACGCCGGCACGGGCCGCGGCTGCGCGCCGAGCAGGCGAACGAGCGGCAAGCCCTGCGCACGCGCCTGCGCGTCCCACAGTGCCATGTCGATGCCGGCAAGCGCCATGCCGACCAGCCCCTGAGTGCCGAGCAGCCGGAAGCGCGCGTGCAAGGCGTCGGACTGCGCCGCCGGCGCGAGCACTTGCCCCGCCACCAGCGGCTCGAGGTTGCGCATCAGCTGCGCGACGGGCCCCAACGCTGCCGGCGTGTAGGTGAAGGTGAGGCTGTGGCCGGCTACGCCTTCGTCGGTGTGGACCGACAGCGCGACGAGCGGCGACACGGTGATCACGCCCGACGCGGTGCGATGCGGCGGCATCTCCACGAGGGCGCAGCGGACGTCGAAGCGGGTGATCTTCATCCGGCGACTCTAGGCGAGACCCCGGCGTTGCGGAAGTGAAGATTTTTCCAGCGCCCGTTGAATTCACATGAGATGGATCAACTGACGGCCCGCGCTCGCCCGGCAGGATCGGTTGCATGCTTACCGCCCTTGCCGCGCTCGCACTCGTGCTGGCCTCCACCGCGCTGTTCTTCTTCGTGTTCACGCGCGCGGCGCTGCTGGTGCGCACGCTCACGGGCGAGCGCAACCCGGCGGCGCACGTGTACCCCGTGTACTCCAACATGCGGCTGATCAAGATGGTGGACTTCCAGCCCGTCATCTCCGCCATCCTGCTGTTCCAGTACCACCGCCTCGTGTCGATGATCGTCGCCGGCCTGCGGGCCACGGACCTGCGCGGCAAGACGGTGCTCATCACATCCTGCGCTTTCGGTGACGTGATCCCGCGAGTGACTGCGGCCGCGTTCGCTTCGGGCGCCGAGCGCGTGGTCATCGTCGACCTGATCGAAAACGAACTGATCCACGCGAAGACGAAGCTCGCCCAGTGGGGCGAGCGCGTGCAGTACCTGCTGGGCGATGCCACCGCGATGACGCTCGCGCCCGGCTCGGTCCACGCCAACATCATGTTCTTCCTGCTGCACGAGCTGCCGCACGCGGAGAAGACCAAGGCGCTGGCGGAGGCCACGCGCCTGATGGCGCCGGGCGGCACGCTCTACCTCGGCGAATTCCACAAGCCCAAGCCTTGGGTGCTCAAGGCGCTGTCCTGGACCTACTTCAAGGTCTTCGAGCCGCTGGGGCTCGCCCTGTGGGACTGGCAGGACCCCGTCGCCCGCCTGAACGGCATGGGCGGCTGGCGTGCGGGCACCGAGACCTGCTTCTTCGGCAACTTCCAGGTCGTCACGGCTGCGCGGCAGGCGTAGCCCGCTCACTTACCTTCGTCTCCCCGGCCGCCCCAACCCCGGCGGCTGGGGCCTTTGGTACGCAATTCCCGCATTGCGCCAGCCGGAGGTATGACGCGCCCGCGTGGCCCGCTGCCTAACGTGGATGCGGGAGCCACTGAAGGGCGAGACGGACCGCAGAAGTCCGCACGCCGGCGGAGCGGTCGATGCATTCCTTGAACCAGGCATATCGGTTGGTGTGGAACGACACCACGGGGACGTGGGTCGTGGCGCATGAACATGCGCGCGGGCGGGGCAAGGGCAAGTCCCGCGCGGTTGCGGCGGTCGTTCGCGCCCTGCTCGCCGGCCTCGGGCTGGCGGGCGCCTGCAGCGCGTGGGCCGACGTCCTGGTGACGGGGGCTTCGGACGGTGTCCTGTCCATCCGCATCGGCAGCAACAGCGGGGCGACCACCACCACGGCCGGCAGCTCGGGCGTCGCCGTCGGCTACGCCGCTTCCGCCAGCAACAACGCGGTGGCCGTCGGTACCAGCGCCGTGGCGGCCGGCAGTGCGGCGGTGGCGATCGGCGACCATGCCTCCACGGGCGTCGCGATGCTCTACGCCGTCGCAGTCGGAAGCTTCGCCAATGCGTCGGCGGACTACTCCTTCGCGCAAGGCTTCCAGTCGCTGGCAAGCGGCAGCCAATCGATCGCGATCGGCCGCAGCGCCAGCGCCACCGCCAACGATGCGGCCGCGCTGGGCTTCCAGGCCGCCGCGAGCGCCACCAACGCCGTCGCCTTCGGGCGTGAGTCGAAGGCCAGCGCGAACAATGCCGCGGCGTTCGGCTACCGGGCGAACGCAAGCCTCGCGGACTACGTCGCGCTCGGCGCGAATTCGACCGTCACCGCAGTTTCCGGAACCAGCCTCCTGACCAACATCGCCGCTCCGGCCTCTGCCGTGTCGGTGGGCAGTGCGACGGCGCGGCGCCGTATCCAGAACGTCGCGGACGGCGCGGCCGCCCAGGACGCCGTCACGGTGGCGCAGCTGTCCACCGGCATGTCGACGGTCACGTCGATCTCCACGCAGGTCGACGGCATGTCGACGCAACTCGCCACGTTGCAGACCAGCGTCGACGACCTCGACACCGCCCTCAACTCGCCGTCGGTTCGCATCGGCTCGGGCACCACCGTGGGCACCTTCGGCGTGGCGGTCGGCGCGAACGCGGTCGCCGGTGAAACGGGCGTGGCCATCGGCCAGTCCGCGACCAGCGGCAACACGGGCGTCGCGGTCGGCAAGCTCGCCAACGCCGCCGACAACAGCGTCGCCCTCGGCCTGCAGGCGGGCGCCGCCGGCGTGGGTGCAACGGCGGCCGGCTACCAGAGCTCGGCGACGACCGATGCGGCTGCGCTGGGCCGGCGCGCCCAGGCGACCGCGTCCGGCGCGGTCGCGATCGGCACCAACACGGTCGCCAGCCATGCCAACTCGGTGGCCATCGGCATCGGCTCGCAGACGGCGGACACGTCGCGCGCCGCCTACCTCAATGGGGGTACGCCGTCAGGTGGTGGCGTGTCCATCGGCGCGACGGGCCTGACCCGCCGCATCCAGAACATGGCCGATGGCGCGGAAGACACCGACGGCACGACGGTCGCGCAGCTGAAGACTCTCTCGACGGCGACCGCGACCAGCCTGGCCGCGACCAACGCGTCGGTCACTTCGCTCTCCACAACGGTGTCGGGCGGGCTGGCGGGCGCGAACTCGTCGATCGCTTCACTCTCCACGACCGTGACCAGCGGCCTGTCGACCGCCACGTCGTCGATCGTCTCGCTGTCGACCGGCGTCGCATCGATCTCGACGCGCCTGTGGGATTCGGACACCGTGGCGCTCGGCGCGTCGAACCTGGGCACCGGCGCCGACGCCGTCTCGCTCGGCCACTACACGCGCGCGGGCGACTATGCCGTTGCCGTGGGCATGGGCGCGTCGGCCGAAGGAGGGAGCTCGGTCGCGGTCGGAGACTCGTCCTATGCGCGAGGCGCCAATTCGATCGCGCTCGGCGTGGGCACCGTCGCCGGGTCCGGTGCGGATTCCGCGGTCGCCATCGGGAAGCTGGCCGTGTCGAACGGCGTGTCGGCAGTGGCGCTCGGCGCCAATTCGCGCGCGCCGGCCACCGGTGCCGTCGCCCTGGGGTCCAGCGCGCGGGCGCAGGCCGCCGGTGCCGTCGCGCTCGGCGAGAACTCGAAGGCCACGACCGTGAACGTCGTGTCGGTCGGCGATGCGGCCAGCGGGCTGACGCGCCGCATCCAGAACATGGCGGACGGCACGCTCGCTTCGGACGGCGCGACCGTCGCGCAGGTGGCGGTCGCCACGAGTGGCGTCGCATCGCTGTCGACGCGCGCGAACGGCATCGAGGCCAATGTCAGCACCGCGACCACGAACATCGCCGGCCTCACGACGCGCGCGACCGACCTCGAATCGCGGACCACCACCGCCGAGAGCGGGATCACGTCGCTCGGCACGCGCGCTACCGCGCTCGAGTCGAGGACCACGGCGGCCGAAGGCACACTCACGACGCTGGGCACGCGGGCCACGAACCTCGAATCGAGGACCACCACGGCGGAAAGCCTCCTCGCCACCTTGGGGACTCGCACCACCAGCGTGGAGTCACGCACCACCACCGCGGAAAGCGACATCACGGCGCTGGGCGCGCGGGCCACGACGCTCGAGTCGCGAACCACCACCGCCGAAGGTGTGCTCGCCACGCTGGGGACGCGCACGAACAGCCTCGAGACGCGAACCACCATGGCCGAAAGCGGCATCGGCTCGCTGTCCACGAGCCTCGCCGGCCCCACGGTGCGGATCGGCAACGCCGCCGCGGTGACCTCCGCCGCCGGTGTCGCCATCGGCCGCGACGCGCGGGCCACGCACGACAACTCGGTTGCGCTGGGCGCGGGCTCGCGCACCGAGGCCACCACCCAGGCGGCCTGGCTCACCGGATCGACGCCGACCGCCGGCGCCGTGTCGATCGGCGACAGCGCCACCGGCGCCACGCGCCGGCTGCAGAACGTGGCCGACGGCGCGCAGGACGGGGATGCGGCGACGGTGCGCCAGCTGTCGACCTCGGCTCGCGCGCTCAGCACGTCCATCGGCGCGACGGCCGATTCGGTGGCGTCGCTGTCCACGGCGACGAACGACACGTTCAACACCCTGTCCACCGCCGCGAGCAACGCGATCACGTCCTTGTCGACCGCCTCGAACAACGCGGTCACGTCGCTGTCGACTGCTTCGAACAACGCTGTCACATCCCTGTCCACCGCGACGAACGCCTCGCTCGCGGCGCTGTCCACCAGCACGGGCAGTGCGCTGGGCTCGCTGTCGACCGGCCTGGCGGCGACCGCAGGCGCGGTCACGTCGCTCTCGACAAGCACCGGTTCGGCGATCGCATCCCTGTCCACCGGCACCGATACGGCGGTCACCTCGCTGTCCACCGGCACCGCGGGCGCGGTGGCCTCGCTGTCCACCACCTCCCGCGCCGCCATCGCGTCCCTGTCTTCCGCCTCGGCCGCGTCGCTGGCCTCGCTCTCGACAACCACCGGCACCTCCATCGGTTCCCTGTCCACCAGCACCCGCAGCGGGCTCGACACGCTCTCGACCGGCCTGGCGGCGACAGCGGGTGCGGTCACGTCGCTCTCGGCAAGCACGGGCTCGGCCATCACGTCCCTCTCGACGGGCACCGACGCGGCCGTCGCCTCGCTGTCCACCAGCGCCGCGGCCTCGCTCGTGTCGGTGTCCACCGGGCTCGCGGCAACGAACAGCACCGTGGCTTCGCTCTCCACCAGCGCGGGCGCCGCGGTGGGCTCGCTCTCCACGGCCGTCGCCGCAACGCAGGGCGCCGTCACCTCGCTGTCCAGCGGGCTCGGCGCCGCGAACAACGCGATCGCATCGCTGTCGACCGCCACCGGCGCATCCATCGGTTCGCTGTCCACCAGCGTGGCGTCGTCCGTCGGGTCGCTCTCCGCCGGCGTCAGCGGCGCCACGAGCGCGATCGCGTCGCTGTCCACCGCCACCGGCACCTCGCTCGGGTCGCTGTCCACCGGCCTGAGCAGCACCGCGAGCACGCTGGGCTCGCTGTCCACGTCGGCGTCCACGGGCCTGGTCGCCGCCACGAGCGGCATCAGCTCGCTGTCGACCGGCTTGAGCAGCACGGCCAGCACGATCGGCATCCTGTCGACCTCCGTGTCCACGGGCCTGAGCAGCGCGGCCAGCGGCATCTCGTCACTCTCCAGCGGTGTCACTTCCACGGCGAGCGCGCTCGGCTCGTTGTCCACGTCCACCTCCAGCGCGCTCAGCGCGGGGGCCAGCACGGTGGCCTCGCTGTCCACGGCCACGGCGGCCGGGCTCAGCACCGTCGCCGGCAGCGTAGCGTCGCTGTCGACCGGCCTCAGCACCACGACTGCTTCGCTCTCGTCGAGCGTGGCCAGCGCCGCCAGCACCATCGGCTCGCTGTCCACCGGCTTCTTCGGCCTGTCGTCCGGTGTCGCATCGCTGTCCAGCGGGCTCGTCGCGGCCAACACGAGCATCGCCTCGCTGTCCACATCGACGTCCTCCGGCCTCGCGTCGGTCGGCTCCATGCTCAATGCGGGGCTCGCGTCGCTGTCGGCCAGCACCGTGAGCACGATGGCCGCGCTGTCGGCGAACGTCGCATCGCTGTCCACGTCGGTCTCGTCCTCGGCGGCGGGCGCCCCGGCCCCCGGGCCGGCCGCGTCATCCGCTCCCGCCCCGGCGCCCACGACCGCATCGACATCCACCACTGCGTCGGCTCCTGCGCCATCACCCGCGGCCCCCGCCGTCGCCCAAGGCGCGCAGGGGGTGCAAGGCGCCGGCGGCATCGCACCCGACCCGCTGCTCGTCACCTCGATCGCCAGCCTCAACGCAACCACCGCGCGCGTGGACAACCTCTCGCTCGACCTCAACACCCTCAACAGCGCCATCGCTTCGCTGTCCACCTCCGCCTCCACCGGCCACGGCGTGCAGGACGGGCAGATCCGCACACTGCAGACCCAGGTGCGCCTGGGCGGCGGCGAGGTCGACGGCGAAGGGGCCCGTGCATTCGGCGGCGGCTCGCGCGCCACGGGCGCGCAGGCGACGGCGGCGGGCGACTGCGCTTTTGCCAACGGCATGGCCGCGTCAGCGCTCGGCTACTGCGCGCGCACGGGCACCGGCACGGCGGCGGCCAACAACGCCACCGCGGTCGGCAGCAACGCGGCGGCGATGGCGGACGACGCCACCGCCGTCGGCTCTCGCACGCAAGCCATCGGCAGGGGCTCGGTCGCCATCGGCAACCAGGCGCGCGCGGAGAGCACCGGTTCGGTCGCCATCGGCGACGGGGCGGTCGCACGCTCCTCGGTCGCGGTGGGCGTGCAGGCGCAGGCGCAGGGCCTGAACACCACGGCCGTCGGGGACCGCGCGCAGGCCGTGGGCGACTATTCGGTGGCGCTGGGCAACAACAGCGTCGCGGCGGCGCCGAACTCGGTGGCCATCGGCAACGGCTCCACGGCCGAACAGCCCGGCACCGTCTCCGTCGGCAGCCAGGGCGCCGAGCGGCGCATCACGAATGTCGCGCCGGGCATCGCGCCCACCGACGCGGTGAACGTCTCGCAACTGCGCGACGTCGAGCGCCGTGCGTACGCGGGCGTCGCGATGTCCGTCGCCATGTCGTCGGCGCGGGTCGCGCTGTACGAAGCGGGCGAGATGGCGTTCGGCGCGGGCGTGGGCTACTACGGCGGCAACAAGGCACTGGCCGTCACGTTCCAGGGCGTCGACCGCACCGGGAAGATCACCTACAACGTCGGTGTCTCGAGCAACACGCGCGATTTCAGCGTGGGCGCGGGCATCGGCATCCGCTGGAAGTAACCACGAGAGGAAGCCATGCAAGCGAAGAAGTTCCTGACCGCGTTGTCCGCCGCGATCGCGCTCGCCGCGCCGGCCTGGTCGCAGACGCACTCCGATCCCGAGAAGAAGGCCGCCGGCACCTGGTACGGCGAATACCAGCCCGCGCCGCGGCAGGCGCTGCAGCGCTTCGTCACCACGCGCGCCGCCGACGGCACTTTCACGCTGCACGCGCGCATGTACGAGAACGGCAAGGTGGTGGCGGAGCTGAAGAACCGCGGCCTCTGGGGCGTCTCCAACGGCATGTACTTCACGGTCACGACCGAGGTGAACGACCTTCCCACAGAAGCGCGCAAGCCCGACGTGATCAACGCCTACCTGGTCCAGAAGCTCGAGGGCGACGAGTTCGAGTACATGCACGTCGCCTCCGGCAACCGCTTCCGCGTCAAGCGCGTCGAGGCCGGCAGTGTCCGCCTTCCGGACTGACGGCGGCCTGCGCATCGGCATCACGATCGGGCTGGGCGCCGAGGGCGAGTCGCTCTGGGTCAACGGCATCAAGCAGAACGCGATCTACCTGGCCGAGGCGCTCAAGCACGTCGAGGGCGTGGCGTCCGTGGTGCTCGTGAACACCACCGCCGTGGCCATCACGCCCGCGCTGCCGTGGGACCTGCAGCGCTGGCCTGCCGTCGCCTTCGATGCGGCGAAGGACGCGCTGGACGTGCTCATCGAGCTGGGCGGGCAGGTGAGTGCGCAGCAGACGGCTTACCTCAAGGAGCGCGGCACCCGGCTCGTGTCCTATTGCTGCGGCAGCGAGTACGTGAGCGTCATGGAGTCGGTGATGTTCGGCCGCCCCATGTTCGGCTACGAGCTCTTCGTCAACCCGCGCTACGACGCGGTGTGGGTGATCCCGCAGGTGGCCGGCAACAGCCTGCACTTCTTCCGCACGCTGCGCCGCCGCGAGCCGCGCATCGTGCCTTTCGTGTGGGACCCGGTCCTGCTGGTGCAGGCCGCGCAGGCGCTGCCGGGCGGCGGCGAATACCGCCCGCGCACCGGCGCGCGCCGGCTGAGCGTGATGGAGCCCAACCACGACGTGGTGAAGTTCTGCCTCTACCCGATCCTCATCGCGGAAGAGGCCTATCGCGCCGCCCCGGGCCTCGTCGGCATGCTGCACGTCACGAACGCGGAGCACCTGGCTACGCACAGCGCCGAATTCATCGCGTTGATGAACCAGCTCTCGCTCGTGCGCGACCACAAGGCCGCGTTCGTGGGCCGCTACGACACGCCGCAGTTCCTCTCGGCCGCCACCGACGTGGTCATATCGCACCAGTGGGACAACCCGCTCAACTACGCCTACCTGGAAGCCTGCTGGCAGGGCTACCCGCTGGTGCACAACGCGGCGCTATGCAGCGACCTGGGCTACTTCTACCCCGGCAACGACGTGCAGGCAGGCTGCGCGCGCCTGCTCGAGGCGCTCGACACGCACGACGCCGGCCACGACACCTACCGGCACCGCCAGCGCCAGGCGATGAGCCGCTACCTGCCCGGCCAGCGCGCGCTCACGCAGGCCTACGGCGAGCTGCTGCACGGCCTCATGCAGGCCCCGCTCACCTGAGGCAGCCATGAACGTCGGCATCTCCGTCTTCGCCTCGCCCGGCTCCAACGTGTGGAGCAGCGGCGTCAACCAGAACATCGCGTTCCTCGTGCACCTGCTGCGCCACTCGCCGGGCGTGGGCGGTATCTACCTCGTCAACGGCGGCGACGGCGACGCGCTGCCCGAAGGCATGGCCGATGCCTTGCCCGGCGTGCCGCTGGTGCGGCCCGCGGATGTGACGCACAAGGTCGACGTCGTCATCGAGATGGGCGCGCAGCTGCCGCTGGAATGGATGAAGCACGTGCGCGCGCTCGGCGCGAAGCTCGTGCTGTTCGTGGTGGGCCACACCTACGCGATGGCCGCGGAGAACCCGCTCTTCGGCCGCACGGGCGGGCTCACGTTCACGGGTGCCCCATGGCACGAGGTGTGGACGCTGCCCCAGTACATGGACAGCTGCGCGCCGATGCTGCGCACGCTGGCGCGCGTGCCGGTGCATGCCGTGCCGCACATCTGGTCGCCCGCCTTCCTCGAGCGCAGCATCGCCGCGGGCGGGCAGGCCTTCGGGTTCGACCTGGGCAGCCGCTCGCCGCGCGCGGGCTGGCGCGTGGGCATCTTCGAGCCCAACATCTCCGTCGTGAAGAACGGCATGGTGCCCATGCTGGCGTGCGAGCAGGCGTACCGCACCAACCGCGGCGCGATCGACACGATGATGGTGATGAACAGCCTGCACATGAAGGAGCACCCCAGCTTCAACACGCTGGCCGCCGGCCTGGACCTGGTGAAGGACGGCCGCGCGTCGTTCGAGCCGCGTGTCGCGTTCGCCGAGTGCATGGGGCGCTTCCGGCTGGACGCGGTGGTGAGCCACCAGTGGGAGAACGCGCAGAACTACCTCTACTACGACGCGCTGCACGGCGGCTACCCGCTGGTGCACAACTCGCCGTTCCTGCGCGATGCGGGCGCGGGCCTGTTCTACGACGGCTTCGATGCTTTGGGTGCCGCCCGCGCACTGCTTGGCGCGCGCGACGAGGAGCCGGGCTACTGGCGCGAATACCGCACCGCGTCGAGAGCCTTCCTCGCCACGCTCGCACCGGACCGCGCGGAGAACGTCGCGGCTTTCAGGCGGAGGCTGGCCGCATGAGCGCCCCCGCCCGCAAGCTGCGCGTCGGCGTCACGCTGAACCTGCGTGACGCCACCCAGTCGATCTGGGAAAACGGCATCTTCCAGAACTGCGCCTTCCTCGCACAGCTGTTCAACCACTCGCCCGCCGTCGAAGAGGCGGTCATCGTCGCGCACGGCGCGGCCGCGGTGCCCAGCCCCGCGATGCTGCTGGAACACACGGGGCTGCGCTGCGTGGGGCTGGACGAGGCGATGTCGCTCGACGTCGTCATCGAGATGAGCGCGCTGCTCCCGGCCGACTGGGCCGCGGCCTTCCGCGCCAGGGGCGGCCGCTATGCGTGGATGCGCGTGGGCAACGACTACGTCATCGACATCGAGCGCGCGATGTTCGGCAAGCCCGCGGCCTCGCTCTACGACCACAAGCCGTACGACGCCATCTGGACCCTGCCGCAGTACGAGGAACAGTGCCGCGACTACTTCGGCATCCCCACGCGCGCGCCGGTGAAGGTGCTGCCGCACCTGTGGACGCCGCTGTTCTTCGATATCGGCATCCGCTCCCTGCCCGCCGGCACTTCGTTCGGCTACGTCGCGGGCAAGCCGCGCTGGCGCGTGTGCGCCTTCGAGCCGAACGTGTGCATGGTCAAGACCAGCATCATCCCGATGCTCGCCTGCGAAGAGGCCTACCGCCGGCGACCCAACTTCCTGGAGCAACTGCGCGTGTGCAACACGCTGCACCTGAAGGACCACGTGCAGTTCCTGCACATGGCGCGCTCGCTCGACGTGGTGCAGCACGGGGTGGCCACGTTCGAAGGTCGCTTCGCCGTGTACGAGTTCATGGCGAATTTCGGCGACTGCATCGTCTCGCACCAGTGGGCCAACGCGCAGAACTACCTCTACTACGAGGCGCTCTACGGCGGCTACCCGCTCGTGCACAACTCGCCGCTGCTGCGCGGCCACGGCTACTACTACCCGGGTTTCGATTGCGAAGCGGGCGGCGCCGCGCTGCTGCGCGCGCATGCCGAGCACGACCTGCGCATCGCCGACGCGAAGCGCAGCACGCGCGAGCTGCTGCAGTCGCTGGATACCGCGCACCCGGCCAATGTGGAGGCGTACACGCGCGAGCTGCTGGCGTTGTTTGCCTGAAGCCGGGCGTCAGCGCCCTTTGAGCGCACGCAGGGGCTCGGAATCGAACACCGACGGCGCCGTGGCCGGCTCGTCCACGCGGCCCAGGTGGTAGACGGCGCGCTTGGGGTCGCCGAGGAACAGGTCCAGCGCCTCGTTCGCGCGCTCCAGCAGCCGCTGCTCGTCCGCCGAGCCGTCGACGGTGGTGTGGGCGGAGGTGTCGGGCACAGGCAGCGTCACCACCTTCAGCCGCAACGCGAGGTCGTTCGGCATGTGCGGCAGCGGCTCGAGCCCGCGCGCCACCATGTGCGGCGCGAGCGCGCGCCGCGCTTCGTCCGGCTGCGGGCCTTCCACGAGGATGGCGAAGCGCGTGTTGCTGATGCGGCAGACGGTGTCGATCTCGCGCACGAGGCGCGACAGCCTGCCGGCCGCAACGACCAGCGCGCGGTCGCCGGCTTCGCGCCCCTCGCGCGCGACGATCTCCGCATGGTTCGCCACCTCCACCAGCAGCAGCGCCGCGGGGTGGTCGAGGCGCCGTGCGCGCCGCAGCGAGTCGCGCAGGCGCAGGCGCAGCACGGGCACCACGGCCAGGCCGGTGAGCGGGTCGGTGCTGTCCAGCGCACGCAGGCGAGCGCGGTTCTCGCTGAACTCGCGCGCCCGCCAGTGCAGGATGAACAGCAGCAGCGGGATCTCGATGGCCGAGCCGATCAGCACCGCATACTGCGACGCCCAGCTATCCGGCAGCACGCCCGACGCGCGCAGCGCGGGGAACGGATAGGCGAGGTGGATCGGCAGGAAGCCCAGAAAGATCCACAGCGACCAGCGCTCGCCGCGCCGCCACGTCCACAGGCACAGCGTGATGCTCAGCACGACGGCCGCGAGGCCGTAGATCATCAGCACCGCATACGACCACGCGGAAGTGAACGCCGTGTACACGGCGGCGAAGAGCACGCCGAAAATGCAGAAGCCGATGGTGAGGCGATCCACGAGGGGGCTGTGCCTTTGCAACGCCACCGACTCGCGAATGTTCCAGATGCCCGCCGCCGTCATCAACAGCATGAAGAGCGCGGGAGACGCGTCGTTGAACGCCGCCGACGTGGGCCATACGAACAGCCCGCCCATGCCGGTGTACGCCAGCTGGAACAGCAGCATCATCAGCACGTAGGTGCAGTAGGAGTGGAACGCCCGCTCGCCATACAGGTAGCCCTGCGTCACGCCCACCAGCAGCACCAGCAGGCCGAAGCCGAGATAGCCGCCCACCAGCAGGAAGGTCCACTGGCGCGATTGCTGCAGGTCGTCCTCGTCCAGCAGCTTGACGAAGGGGCTGAGCGGCGCCGGGCGGTTCTCGATGCGCAGCCACGCCGGGCCCGCCGCGTCCGCGGAGAACAGCGGCGCGATGTGCGGGTGCGGCCACTGCGACACCGGCACGAAGTCGCCGGCGCGCTGCTCGCGCCAGCGCCCGTCGGTGCCGCGTGTGAAGAAGCTCGCGCGGTCGATGAAGGCGCCGCCGGAAAGTGCCACGTAGCGGTGCTGCTCGCCTGCGCGCGGCGGCAGGTCCAGGCGCAGCCACATGGCCTTGCCTTCCAGTGCGAAGGCTTCGTGTTTTTCCAGGGGCTTGAGTGCCAGCGCACCGGCGTCCACCTGTTGCACGGTGGCCGTGCGCGTGGGGTCGATGCCGTACTGGGCGGTGGTCGTGATGTCGGCGGAGGCGGCGCGCGCGCACGCCGCCGCGAGCAGCAGCGACGCGAGCGCGACCGCCCAGCGACCGGACTTCAGGACTTCACCCCACACTCTTCTTCAGCCACTCCGCGAAAGCCGCGCATTCCCACCGCTCCATCGTGCCCGTGCGCCAGCAAAGGTAGTGCGCGTGCGGGCTCGGCACGTTGCGCGGCGACAGGCGCTCCAGCGTGCCGTTCTCCAGCCAGGGCTGGCCCAGTTTCAGCCGGACCAGCGCGATGCCCAGGCCTTGGGCCGCAGCATCGCACATCAGCCCGATGTCGTTGAACGAGGAGCCCTCGGCCGGCTCCGGCGCGTCCACGCCGTGCGCGAGGAACCACGTGCGCCAGGGCTCCAGCGGGCTCTTGATCAACTTGGCGGCCAGCAGGTCTTCCACGGTGTCGAAAGGGCCGTGCTCGCGCAGGAAGGCGGGCGCGGCGAGCGGCGTCACTTCGTCGGTGAGCAGGCACAGGTGCTCCACGTCGGCGTAGCGGCCGGTGCCGAAGCGGATCATCAGGTCCGCGTCCTCGGCGACCACATCCAGCAGCGGGATGGAGACCTGCAGCGTGAGGTCGATCTCGGGATAGGCCTCGATGAAGGCGCGCAGCCGCGGCATCAGGATGGACCGCGCGAAGGTCGGCGTCACCGCCACGCGCAGCTTGCGCTTGCCCTGCGCCACGCCCTGGCCCGGGAAGCGGCCCAGCACCGCGAGCCCTTCGCGCACGTGGGCGAGGTATTCGCTGCCCTCGGTGGTGAGGGAGAAGTCGGAGCGGCCGAACAGCTTGGTGCCCAGGATCTGCTCCAGCTGGCGCACGCGGTGGCTCACCGCGCTGGGCGTGACGCACAGCTCTTCGGCGGCCTGCGTCACCGAGCGAAGCCGCGCGAGGGCTTCGAACGTCAGCAGGCACTGGATGGGCGGGATGCGCGCTGTCATGGGCAATCCCCCTATTGTCGCCGGGTGGGGGGCTGCCGCCATACTGTGCGCTCGCACAGCGAAGGAGCAGTCCATGGCCACACGCGAAGCGGCGATCGCCCGCGCCGAGACGTATTTCGACGAAGGCGGTTTCCTCGCCGACCTGCAGCGGCGCGTCGCCATCCCCACCACCAGCCAGGAGGCCGACTCGATGCCGGCCTTGCGCGAGTACGTGCAGGGCGAGATCGGGCCGTCGCTGTCGAAGCTGGGCTACCAGTGGCAGGTGTTCGACAACCCGCGGCCGAAGTACGGGCCGTTCCTCATCGCGCGGCGCATCGAGGGCGACGGCTTGCCCACCGTGCTGACCTACGGGCACGGCGACGTGATCCGCGGGCAGGACGAGCAATGGCGCGAAGGCCTGTCGCCGTGGAAGATCGTGCGCGAGGGCGACCGGCTCTATGGCCGCGGTACGGCGGACAACAAGGGGCAGCACACGATCAATTTCGGGGCGCTGCAGTGCGTGTTGAAGGAAGGGGGCGCGCTCGGGTTCAACTCCGTCATCCTCGTGGAGACGGGCGAGGAGACGGGGTCACCGGGGCTGGAGGAGTTCTGCCGCGAGCATCGCGACGAGCTCAAGGCCGATGTCCTCATCGCCTCCGACGGTCCGCGCCTGCAGCCGGGGCGGCCGACGATCTTCGGCGGCACGCGGGGCGCGCTCAATTTCGACTTGCGGTTGAAGTACCGCGAAGGCGGCCATCACTCCGGCAACTGGGGTGGGCTCATCGCCAACCCGGGCATCGTGCTCGCCCATGCCATTGCCTGCATCGCCGACGAGCGCGGGCAGATTCGTGTGCCGCAGTGGCGCCCCACCACGCTCACGCCTGCGGTGCGCGCGGCGCTCGCCGACGCGCACATCGAAGCCGGTGAGGATGGCCCGCAGGTCGACGAGAACTGGGGCGAGGCCTCGCTCACGCCGGCCGAGCGCGTGTTCGGCTGGAACAGTTTCGAGGTGCTGGCTTTCCGCACGGGCAACCCGGACCGGCCTGTCAATGCGATCCCGCCGATGGCCACCGCGCACTGCCAGTTGCGCTTCGTCGTCGGCACCGAACCCTCCGGGATCCTGCCCGCGCTGCGTCGCCATCTCGACAAGCATGGTTTCCAGGCCGTCGAGGTGATCCCGGCGAAAGAGGTCGTGATGAAAGCCACGCGCCTCGACCCCGAGAACCCGTGGGCGAAATTCGCGGCTGCTTCCCTCGAGCGTACCGCCGGCCGCAGGCCCGCCATCCTGCCCAACCTCGGCGGCTCGCTGCCGAACGACGTGTTCACCGACACCATCGGCATGCCGACGGTGTGGGTGCCGCACTCCTACGCCGCCTGCTCGCAGCACGCCCCCAACGAGCACCTCCTCGCGAGCGTCGCCCGCGAGGGCCTGCGGATCATGACGGGGATTTTCTGGGACGTGGGGGAGAAGGCCCAGGCTCCGACGTGAGCCTTCATGAAGTCACGAGCGCACCCTTGCCGACGTAGGTCTTGTCGGTAAGCTGGGCCAGCGTGAAAGCAGCCACGTCCGCCCTCGAGATCTTCGGGATGCCCGAGAGTGGCAAGTGCTCTCCGTAACGGATCTTCGCGGTCTTCGGCCCGTCGGTCAGCACGGAGGGGTAGACGACCGTCCAATCGAGCCCGCTCGCGGGTAGCGCCCTCTCGCCCGCCTCCTTGTCGGCAAAGACCTTCGAGAGGAAGAGGCGCTGCGCAAGCCGCGGCACGAGAGGCACGTCGCCCTTCGTGGGGCCGACTCCAAAGGCGGAAATGTGCACCAGCCGCTTCACGCCCGCGCTGCGCATCGCCGCGACGATGGCGGGCACCGACCGTTCCATCAACCCATCTGGATTCGTGCCGTTCCCGAGGCCCAGCGAGCTGATGACGGCATCCTGGCCGCGCACGGCCGCCTGCAAGGCCTCGCCGCCCTCGGGCAAGCTGCCTTGGATGGCGCGCACTCTGGGCTGGAGTTCGCCCAGCTTCGCGGGATTGCGAACGAGCACGGTGACTTCGTGGCCCTGCTCAAGGGCTTGCGTCACGAGATGGCGGCCGGTGCCGCCGGTGGCGCCGAGGATCAACACCTTCATGACAGGCCCCTTTCGCCCGCCGCGCGGCGGGCCTAGCGGAAGATCACCGTCCGGTGCCCGTTGAGCAGCACCCGGTGCTCGCTGTGCCACTTTACTGCGCGCGCCAGCACGAGGCACTCGGTATCCCGACCGGTGGCGGTGAGCGATTCGACGGTATAGCTATGGTCCACCCGCGCCACGTCCTGCTCGATGATCGGCCCCTCGTCGAGGTCGGCCGTCACGTAGTGCGCTGTCGCCCCGATCAGCTTCACGCCGCGGTCGTGCGCCTGGTAATACGGCTTGGCGCCCTTGAAGCTGGGCAGGAAGCTGTGGTGGATGTTGATCGCGCGGCCGGAGAGCTTGCGGCACAGGTCGTCCGACAGGATCTGCATGTAGCGGGCCAGCACCACGAGTTCCGCGCCCTCGCTCTCGATGATCTCGAACTGCTTCGCCTCGGCCTGCCCCTTGTTGCCGCCCACCACCGGGATGTGGTGGAAGGGGATGTTGTAGCTGGCCGCCAGCTGGTAGAACTCGCGGTGGTTTGACACGATCGCCCGCACGTCAAGTGGCAGCAGGCCGCTTTTCACGCGAAACAGCAGGTCGTTGAGGCAATGGCCTTCCTTGCTGACGAAAATCACCGTGCGCATGGGCTGCTCGGTGGAGTGCAGCTTCCACTGCATCTTGAAGGGGTCGGCAAAGAACTTCAGCTGCTCCTTCAGGTCCTCGAAGGTGAGCTGGTCGCACGCGAAGCGCACGCGCATGAAGAACAGGCCCGTGCCGTGGTCGTTGTACTGCGCCGCCTCCTCGATGTTGCCGCCGCGCTCGTACAGGAAGCCGGAGACGGCATGCACGATGCCGGGCTGGTCGGGGCAGGACAGGGTGAGGATGTAGGCGCGGGTCATATCACGCGGATTGTCGCAGGCGGCGGGTTGCCCCACGCGGCGCTCGGGAGCATGATGGCCGGATGCGTGACACGCCCCTTCCCCGCCGCGCGGCCGCGGCCCGCGTGGGCATCGTGCTGCTCGCGCCGGCGGCATGGCCGTGCGCGGCGCAAGGCCTGGCCGCGCTGTCCAGCGCCGACGCGTCGCAGGGCCTGAAGGCCGCGCTCGAAAAAGGCGCGGACACGGCCATCCGCCTGCTCGGCGCGCCCGACGGTTTTCTCGGCAACCCGAAGGTGCGCATCCCGCTGCCCGGCTACCTCAAGGACGCGGCCAAGCTGCTCAACGCGATCGGCCGCAGCCAGCAGGTGAAGGACCTGGAGGTCGCGATGAACCGCGCCGCCGAGGCGGCCGTGCCGCTCGCGCGCAAGCTGGTGACCGACGCCGTGCGCAACATGACCGTCGTCGACGCCAAGAACATCCTCACGGGCGGCGACACGTCGGTGACGAACTTCTTCGCGGGCAAGACGCGCGAGCCGCTCACCGCGCAGTTCCTGCCTGTCGTGCGAAAGTCCACGGAAAAGGTCGCGCTGGCCCAGAAGTACGATGCCGTGGCGGGTAAAGCCACGGGCCTCGGGCTGGTGCGGCAGGAAGACGCGACAATGGACCACTACGTCACGCGCAAGGCGCTGGACGGGCTGTACCACGTGATCGGCGAGCAGGAGCGCAGCTTCCGCCGCGACCCGATGGGCAGCGGCAGCAGCGTTATCGGCCGGGTTTTCGGCGCATTGAAGTAAGCAGTTTCAGGAGACAGGCATGGCCTACAACGACTTCACCATGGACAACCACTGGTTGCCCTTCACGCCCAACCGCCAGTTCCGCAAGGAGCCGCGCGTCTTCGTCGGCGCCGACGGCATGGAGTTCACCACCCACGACGGCCGCAAGGTGGTCGACGGCATCTCCAGCCTGTGGTGCGTGGGCGCGGGCCACAACCGCAAGCCCATCAACGACGCCATCACTAAGCAGCTGAACACGCTGGACTACTCCACCGCGTTCCAGGCGAGCAACGACCAGGCTTTCATCGCGGCGCAGAAGATCGCCGAGATGGCGCCCGGCGACCTCAACCGCGTGCTGTTCTGCAACTCGGGCTCCGAGGCGGCCGACACGTCGCTGAAGGTCGCGCTGGCCTACCACCGCGCGCGCGGCGAAGGGCACCGCAACATCTTCATCGGCCGCGAGAAGGGCTACCATGGCGTGGGCTTCGGCGGCATGAGCGTGGGCGGCATCCCGGCCAACCGCAAGGTGTTCGGCACGGCGCTGCTGCCGCGCGTCGACCACCTGCGCTTCATCCACGACCCCAAGCACGCCTTCATCCACAACACCGAGCCGGTGTGGGACGAAGACCCGCTGCTCGAGCTGGAAAACCGCATCCTGCCGCTGCACGACCCGAGCAACGTGGCCGCGATCATCGTCGAGCCGGTTGCGGGCTCGGCCGGCTGGTACATCCCGCCCAAGGGCTACCTCAAGCGCCTGCGCGAGATCTGCGACAAGCACGGCATCCTGCTGATCTTCGACGAGGTCATCACCGGCTTCGGGCGCCTGGGCACGAACTTCGGCGCCGACTTCTACGGCGTCGTGCCCGACATGCTGAACTTCGCCAAGTGCGTCACCAACGGCGTGATCCCGATGGGCGGCGTCATCTGCCGCGACAAGCTGTACGACGCGATGATGAAGACGGACGCGCCGGAGCACGTGATCGAGTTCTTCCACGGGTACACGTACTCGGGGCACCCGGTGGCGTGCGCCGCGGCCATCGCCACGCTGGACCTGATGCAGAAGGATGCGTTGTTCCAGCGCGCCGGTGAGATGGGCAAGCTGCTGGGCAATGCGTTCCACTCGACGTTCAAGGGGCTGCCCAACGTGGTCGGCATCCGCAGCCTCGGCCTGGCGGCGGCGGTGGAACTGGCGCCGATCGCGGGTACGCCGGGCAAGCGCGCTTTCGACATCTACCTCGATTGCTTCAAGAAGGGCGCGCTCGTGCGGCCCGCGGGCGACGTGGTGGTGATCGCGCCGCCGTACATCGTGGAGAAGTCGCACATCGACCAGCTGGTGAACACGCTGGCGGATTCGATCAAAAAAAACGCTTAGCGCGTTTCGCCGCCGGGCCGCCCCAAGGCGAAACAGCCCCCTCGGGGGGCAGCGAACCTCGCGAAGCGGGGAGCGTGGGGGCTAACGCATACTCAACCAGATCGTGTAGAGGCTGAACAGGATCAGCAGCGCCACGATCCACTTCCCGTACTTGCCCTGCCCCGGGTGGCGCTCCGCGATCTTGAACGCGGGCGCCGCCAGGTGCGCTTCGGGCGGCAGCTCGGTCGCTTCGGCCTCCAGCATCTTCTCGATCTCTTCGTTGCGCACCGGCGCATCGTCCAGCGCACGCATCAGCCGCTCGAATGGCGGGGCGAAATCGATCGCCGCTGCGAACTCGAGGTTGCGCCTTGCGCGCATCTCGCGTTCCGCATCGTTGGCGGCCAGCCGCTTGCACGCATCCACCAGCCGCTCGTAGGGCGCGAACACGATGCCGGAAGCCGACCAGTCCGACAGCCGCGAGAACACCGACTGCTCACAGACGATGGCCACACCCTGCGCCACCGGCTGCAGGATGCGCGCGATGGGGAACAGCCCCGTCTCGTAGAAGTGCACGTGCAGCACGATGCGCGCGCGCTTGATCGCCGGCGCGAGCTCCTCGCCGAACGAACCCGCGACGACTTCCACCGTCAGCCCCGCCGCCTGCAAGCCGTCGATGATGCGCTGCCGCCGCTCGCTGAGCGTGCCGAAGAACAGCACGTCCACTTCGGGCTCGTACGGCAGGTCCGGCCGCCACGCGATCGATTCGCTCGGCACGACGGGCAGCTCGAACGCGCGTTGCTCGCCGCCGCTTTCGCGCCGCAGCCAGTCGATGTTGGCGCTGTGGTAGTCCGCCACCACCCATTGCCGCAGCCAGTTCGCGTAGTCCTCGCCCGTGACGGACTGCGTGCTCCCCAGCTGCTCGAAATTGAAGATCGCCGCTTTCGCGGGCGCGAGCTGGTCCACCGCCGGCAGGTTGGGCGGCAGCGCGCCAAGCACGATGCAGCGCTGCGCCGTGTCGGCACGGTTGACGTGCAGATCGCAGGTGTAGCCGAGCCGGCGGATCGAATCGCGCAGGCACAGCGCCGCTTCGGTGAAGGTGAAGGGCCGCGGCGCGTGCGGGTTGATCTCGGCGACGTTCACGACGCCGCGGGACGGCGCCGTCATGCCGGCGGTTTTCCGCGCGACTTGCGGAAGTCCTCGCAATAGTCCTTGCCGGTATCCACCGGCGGCAGCATCACCGACTCCGCGCGCAGCTGCGGCCGCAGGTGCTGCGGTACGCCGGCCTGCGCGTTGACGTGGCCGGAGCCGGCCAGCAGCACGACCGTCTTGCCCTTGGCCGCCGCGGCGAGGATCGTGCGCGCCATCGCCTGGTCGCGCGCGATCTGCACGCGGACCATCGGCGGGATCTGCGTCTCGGGCAGCATGTTGCAGTGGCCGGCGCGGATGGCCTCGCGCTGCACGCGCAGCGCAGGCTCGGGCAGCAGGCCGTCGAGCGAGGCGTCGGCCATGGCGGCGCGCATCTGTGTCGAATTGAGGTTCGAGCCGAACACCGGCGCGCCCGCGCGCACGGCGGCCATCACGGCGGGGCCGTACTGGTCCCACGGCCACGCGCTGTTGTTCCAGCCGAGCGCGGCCTGCACCTGCTGCTCCGTCGCGGCGGCCGGCAGGCCCAGCGTGCTGTGCCCGCCCTCGGCCATCTCGAGCACCACGGCCGCCAGCACGCCGCGCGCGGCAAGTGCGTCGACCACGTCGCGATGCAGCTTCTGGTGCTCGGGCGCGTCGTGCTGCTCGCCCAGCAGCAGGGCGGGCACGGGGCCTTCGGGGGGAATGGGGTTGAATGCGGCGCAAGCCGCCAGCACGAAAGGCAGCAGCAAGCCAGACAGCCGGACCATGCGGCGATACTACGCCAGATGAAGGTGGCCGGAGTTCGCGTTGCGCTCACGCTGGCGCTCGCGCTGGCCGCGGCGCTCGCGTGCGTGTGGCTGCGCACGCCCATCCCGTGGATGATCGGCCCGCTGCTCGCCACCTCGATCGCGTCCATCCTCGGCGCGCCTACGCGCAGCTACGGCCCCTTCCGCAACGCCGGGCAATGGCTGATCGGCACCGCGCTCGGGCTCTACTTCACGCCGCAGGTGGTGGCGCTCGTCGCGAGCCTGTGGTGGACGATCGTTCTGGCCATCGTGTGGGCCCTCGCCCTCGGCTGGGGCTTCGGCGCGTGGCTGCATCGCGTGAATTCCAAGGGGCTCACGGGCACGGACCAGGAGAGGCGCGTGACGACCTACTTCGCCGCCGCCATCGGCGGTGCCTCCGAGATGACCCTGCTGGCCGAACGCGAAGGCGGCCGCACCGACCTGGTCGCCGCCGCCCACAGCGTCCGGCTGATCATCGTGACGCTCTCGGTACCCTTCGCCGTGATGGCGGCGGGGCTGCAGGGCATCGACCCTTCGCTGCCCGGCCCGCGCACCTTCAGCGCCATCGGACTGGCGGTGTTGCTGGCCGCGGCGATGGGCGGCGCATGGCTCATGAACAAGACGGGACGTGCCAATCCGTGGTTCCTGGGCGCACTGATCGTGTCAATGGGCCTGACAATGTTCGGCATCGAGCTCTCGGCCATGCCGCAATGGCTGAGCAATACGGCCCAGCTGGTGATCGGCGTCAGCCTCGGCGTGCGCTTCCAGCGCGAGTTCCTCGGCAGCGCGCCGCGCTGGCTGCTGTCGGTGGCGCTGGGGACGGTCGGGATGATCGTGATCTGCGGCGTGTTCGCGCTGGCACTTTCGTATGCCACGGGCCTGCACCCGGCCACGCTCGTGCTCGGCACGTCGCCGGGCGGCATTGCCGAGATGGCCATCACGGCCAAGGTGCTTCAGCTGGGGGTTCCGGTGGTGACCGCCTTCCAGGTCTGCCGCCTCGTGGCGGTGCTGGTGCTGGTCGAGCCGCTGTTCAGGCGGCTCTACCGGACAAATGGGATTAGTGGATGACGAGCGGGTTCTGCGCAAGTTCGGCGTAGCCGTCGAGCGTGGCTTCCACCTCTTCCTGCGTGGGCGTGTTCAGCTGCCAGGCGTTGATCTGGCGCTGGAAGGCGTCGGCCCACTGGCCGTCCAGGTACACCTCCTTGTTGGACCGCTTGTCGACGATCTCGAAGCCATGGCGCGCGACGCCCGGGCCCAGGTCCCCCTCGACGGGCTGGTTCGCCTGCAGGTGCACCACGACGAACGAGTCGGAGTCATAGAGCATTTGCATCGTGTATTCCTTCTGGTCCTTGTAGTTGGCAACGTTCATGCCCGTTTCAAGGTGCACCGGCCGAACGTCGGAAAGTACCGGGAATGGCCTTTCCCATGCCTTTCAGGGTAGGCAAACACGAGCTCAGGGCCTGTCGGCACCGGACCAGCGCTGGTCCACGGAATCCCCGTTTGGGTTTGTCAGACGCAGCCGTACCGGCGCGTAGTCCAGCCCGGGGGCCAGCCACAGCTCCACCTTCACGTCGTACTCGCGCCGCGGGGCGCGCTGCAGCTTCAGGCCCGGCATTTTTCCAGCGGGAAGGTCCAGCACTTCCTCGCCTTCGACGGTGAAGATCCAGTTCTCGACCTCGCTGGTGCTCGCGGTGGGCACCGTGAGCGTCGTGCCTTTGGGGAAGCGCTGCGGTGCGCCACCCACCATCGCGCACAGCTGCACGACGATGCTCAGGCGGTCCTGCACGCCGGGCGGCAGGGGCGCGTCGGGCTTGTTGTTGCTGAACACGATCCGCTTTTCCCCGCGCACGAAATGCGTGGCCGCTTCGTTGCGGCTGCGGTCGGAAAAACGCACGGGCGCGAGGCCCTCGGAGGTGAGCAGGCCGGTGCTGCGCTGGACGCGCTTGGGGAACATGCCGCCGCCGGCTTCCAGCACCGCTTCGTACTGCCGGCCGTCGTGGCGCCAGAGCAGTTCGGCGGTGCTTCGCAAGGTAAGACCGAAGCGTTCGGCGACGAGTTCGTACTTCATGCGGACGGACTCGGGGATGGCGTACGCCTGCGTGGCATTGACATCCGCCGCGTCCACCTTGCCGAGCTCGACGTCGGTGCCGGGCGTGAAGGGGATGTTGGGCTGCGCGGTGGCTGCCACTTGCGGCTCCGGTGCCGGCGCGGCGGCTTCGGCTGTCGCGGGTGCGGCAGAAACCGGCGCCGCGGGCGACGGCTCAGGCTTGGGTTGTGGCGCAACAGCGGGCTTGGCTTGCGGTGCCTGCGCAACCGGCCTCGGGGCAGGTGCGGGCGCAGCGGGGCGTGGCGCTTCGATCACGCGCGTGGTGAACGCGTGCGTGGGCAGCTGCTGCGGCCGTGCCAGCGAAATCGCGGCCGGCGCGAGGTCCAGCAGCACGGCGTGCGAAACGAGCACGACGGCCGCCAGCAGGGCGAGCTTCTCGGGCGGGGCGCGCCTGTCGGTCATGTGCGAGGATCGTGTCCAATCCGGTTCACGCAATCCTAACTGACACCCACGATGAAACTCGCCACCTACAAGGATGGCTCGCGCGACGGCCAGCTGGTGGTCGTCTCCCGCGACCTCTCCACCGCCCACTACGCGACCGGCATCGCCGCGAAGCTGCAACAGGTGCTGGACGACTGGGGCTTCCTGTCGCCGCAGCTGCAGGACTTGTACGAGACGCTCAATTCCGGCAAGGCGCGCCACGCCTTCCCGTTCGACGCGAAGCAATGCATGGCGCCGCTGCCCCGCGCCTACCAGTGGGCCGACGGCTCCGCCTACATCAACCACGTCGAGCTGGTGCGACTGGCGCGCAACGCCACGGTGCCCGACAACTACTACACCGAGCCGCTCATGTACCAGGGCGGCAGCGACGATTTCCTCGGGCCGTGCGACGACGCACCATTCATCGACGAGGCCTGGGGCATCGACTTCGAGGCCGAAGTGGCGGTGGTCACCGGCGACGTCCCCATGGGCAGCTCGCCCGAGCAGGCGCTCGACGGCATCCGCCTCGCCATGCTCGCCAACGACTGGTCGCTGCGCCACCTCATCCCCGACGAGCTGGCCAAGAGCTTCGGCTTCTTCCAGAGCAAGCCGGCCACCGCCTTCAGCCCCGTGGCCGTCACGCTGGACGAATTCGGCGGCGCGTGGCAAGGCGGCAAGGTGAACCTGACACTGCAGGCCCAATGGAACGGCCGCACCGTCGGCATGTGCGACGCCGGCCAGGAGATGACTTTTCACTTTGGCCAGCTGATCGCGCACATCTGCAAGACACGCAATGTGCGCGCCGGCAGCATCGTGGGCAGCGGCACCGTCAGCAACCGCGCCGTCGAAAAGGACGGCCGCAAGGAGTGGGTGAAAGGTTACTCCTGCATCGCGGAAAAGCGCGCGATCGAAACCATCCTCGACGGAAAGCCCTCGACCGATTACATGAAGTTCGGCGACACGATCCGGCTCGAGATGAAGGGCAAGGACGGGCAGAGCGTTTTCGGCGCCATCGACCAGAAGGTGGCGAAGCGGGGCTGATTGCCAAAGCCCGGCGCCGTCGCTATAAGGCGGCGATGACTCCTCGCGCTTCACGCGATTGGGCTCGCAGGCTCGCTGCGTATGCCCTCGCCTGCGTGGCGTTGTTCGCGCCGCAGGCCGCGCCGGCGCAGGAGCGGCCCAAGGTGGTCGGGCAGATCTTCGTCGGCAACGAGGAGTCGTCGCGCCGCAACCTCAAGCTGTTCCTGGATGCCTTCCGCGAGCTGGGCTACATCGAGGGGCGCAACTTCCGGTTTGCGACGCGCTACGCCGAGGGCCGTTTCGAAGACGGGCCGCGCCTGTACGAAGCGCTGCAAGCCGAGGGCGCGCAGGTGATGATCGCCGGCACCTACCAGCTGATGGTCGCCGCCACGCGCCTGCCGGGGCGGCCGCCCACCATCCTGCTGTCCTGCGGCGCCGAGCGCTTCGCGGATGCGCCGCGCGCCGGGCGGCACTTCACCGGCATCAGTTGCCTCTCCGTCGAGCTCGCACCCAAGCAGCTCGAGGTGCTGCGCGAGCTGTTCCCCGGGCAGGCCCGCGTGGCCGTGCTCCACAACCCGGAAAACCCGACGGCCGTGGCGGAGCTGCGCGAGGTGCGCATCGCCGCCGCCAAACTGGGAATGGACGTGCGCGTCCACGAAGTGCGCCATCCGCGCGAGATCGAAGGCCGTTTCGCAGAGATCGGCCGGGACGGCGTGCGAGCCGTACTGGTGATGTCCGACGGGATCTTCTTCGCCGAGCGCCGCAAGCTCGCCGAGCTCGCCACGCGCAACGGGCTGGGCCTGATCTCCAGCTTTCCCGACTACGCCGACGCGGGCGCGCTGCTCTCCTATGGCAGCACGCTGGACGAGATCATCCGCCGCGTCGTCGCCATGGCCGACAAGATGCTCAAGGGGACACGGCCGGAGGACATCCCGTTCGAGCAGCCGACCAAGTTCGAACTGGTCCTGAACCAGAAGACGGCACGCGCCTTGAACCTGAAGATTCCACCGGGCCTGCTCGCGCGGGCCGACCGCGTCGTCGAGTAAGGAGTAGGTCCTTGCGCGTACCGCGCTGCAAACATTTACAAGTTCCCGATTGAAGCGGGTTGCGCAGCTCTCTACGATTCGCGGATGCACAGGATCAGCGGCCCGTATCGTGGATATTTCGTCGCCGCGTACACCATGGAAGTTCGCGGTGGGTTCGTCGGCTATGGCGAGGCGTCGGAGTCGCGGCCGCCGAACGCGTGGCGCGCCAAGGGCCATGGCGACTACGCCAGCAGCATCTACCCCAGCGAGTTGCAGGCGCTGGTGGCCGCGGAGCACAAGGTGCGGCTCGAGATCGAGATGCTGCCCCCCAGCTGGGCGCCGTTCACGGTGCCCGGCACGTTGGCCGACTCCCAATAAGACTTCACAAACGCAGCCACGGGGTGCCCTTCACCTCGGCCTGCGCTTTTTCGAGCGCCGCCAGGAACGACTGGCACCACCAGTGCACGTCCTGCCGGCGGATGGTCTTCATCAGGTGCTCATGGCGCTCGCGCCGCTCCTCCAGCGGCATGGAGAGCGCGAGCTGGATCGCCGCCGCCGTGCCTTCGGTGTCGTAGGGGTTCACGAGCAGCGCCTCGCGCATCTGCTCCGCGGCGCCGGCGAAACGTGACAGCACCAGCACGCCCGGATCCTCCGGGTTCTGGGCGACGACGAACTCTTTTGCAACGAGGTTCATCCCGTCGCGCAAAGGTGTGACCAGCCCCACGCGGCTCGCGCGGTACAGGCCCGGCAGGCGCGCGCGGGCCACGGTGCGGTGCAGGTAGCGCACCGGCATCCAGTCCAGCTCGCCGAAGTTGCCGTTGATGGAGCCGCACAGGCTTTCCATCTCCTTGAGGATGTCGTTGTACGCCTCGACGTCCTCGCGGCTGGGCGACGCGATCTGCACCAGCGTCGCACTGTTGCGCGCCTCCGGGTACTTGTCCAGCAGGTGGCGGAACGCGCGCATGCGCTGCGGCAGGCCCTTGGAGTAGTCGAGCCGGTCCACGCCCACCAGCAGCTTGCGGCGCGAGTACTCGCTGCGCATGCGCTCGTACATGTCGCGCCCCTCGGGCGCGTGCGTGAGCGTGGTGAACTCCTCCACGTCGAGGCCGATGGGAAACGCATTGGCTTCGAGCGTGCGGCCGAACGCGCGCCAGCGGTGCTCCTCGACCTGCTGCGCATGCGCTTCCGCCGTCACGTAGCCCGCGAAATGCGAGAGGTCGGCCTGGCTTTGGAAGCCCACGAGGTCGTACGCGAATAGTGCACGGATCAACCAGTCGTGCCCCGGGATCGCGGCCAGGATCAGCGGCGGCGGCAGCGGGATGTGCAGGAAGAAGCCGATGCGCTGCGTGCAGCCCAGCGCGCGCAGTTCCGCGGCCAGCGGGATCAGGTGGTAGTCGTGCACCCAGATGATGTCGTCCGGCCTGAGCAGCGGCATCAGCTTCTTCGCGAAGAGCTGGTTCACGCGCCGGTAGCCGGCGATGTAGCCGGCGTCGAAGTCGGCGAGGTCGAGGCGGTAGTGGAACACCGGCCACAGCACGCCGTTCGCGTAGCCGAGGTAATACGAGTCGTGGTCGGCGCGGCACAGGTCCACGGTGGCGAGCTTCACGCTGCCGGCCTGCGTGACGTGCACCTTGCCCTCGCCCTGCGGCGCCTCGTCGTCGATCTTGCCGCTCCAGCCGAACCACAGGCCGCCGGTGCTGTTCAGGACGTCCGCCAAAGCGACGGCGAGGCCGCCGGCCGCGGTCTTGCGAGGATCCGCGATCCGGTTCGAAACGACGACCAGCCGGGGCTGGCCTAGATCACGGTGTCCCATGGCGCGGAAAGACGCACGGCGGCGTTGATGGTGCCGACCATCGAATACGTCTGCGGGAAGTTGCCCCACATCTCGCCCGTGACCGGGTGCGTGTCCTCGGAGAACAGGCCGACGTGGTTGCGGCTCTTGAGCATCACCTCGAAGATCTCGCGCGCCTGCCCCTTGCGGCCGATGCGCGCGAGCGCGTCGATGCGCCAGAAGGTGCAGATGTTGAACGCGGTCTCGGGCTTGCCGAAGTCGTCCGCCGCTTCATAGCGGCGCATGTACGGCCCGTCGCACAGCGTCTTCTCCAGCGCTTCCACGGTGGAGACGAAGCGCGCGTCGTGCGGGTCGATCATGTTCACTTCCGCCATCAGCAGCACGCTCGCATCGAGGTCGCGGCCACCGAAGCTCTCGGCGAACGCCTGGCGCTCGTCGCTCCACGCTTCCTTGAGGATGCGCGCGCGGATGGTGTCGGCGCGCTCGCGCCAGTAGCGGATGCGGTCCGGCAGCCGCAGTGCCGCGGCGGCTTTCGCCAGGCGGTCGCAAGCGGTCCAGCTCATGAGCGCCGAGGAAGTGTGGATGCGCGCGCGCGTGCGCAGCTCCCACATGCCCGCATCGGGCGTGTCGTAGATGCGGAAAGCCTGCTCGCCCACCGCCTCGAGGTACTGGAACTCCGCGCGCGTGGCGGGCTTGAAGAGGCGGCGGTCATGGAAAGCCTGCGCGGAGGCCAGGATGATGTTGCCGTACACGTCGTGCTGGAAATGCTCCTGCGCCTGGTTGCCCATGCGCACCGGGCCCATGCCGCGGTAGCCGGGCAGGTGCTCGACGATCGCCTCGGGCAGCTTCTCCTCGCTGCCGATGCCGTACAGCGGCTGGATGTGGCCGCCGCCGGAGCGCACCACGATGTTCATCAGCCAGCGCAGGTACTCCTCCATCGTCGCCACTTCGGAGATGGAGTTGAGCGCGCGCACGACGAAGAACGCGTCGCGCAGCCAGCAGAAGCGGTAGTCCCAGTTGCGGCCGCTGTGCGGTGCCTCCGGGATGCTGGTGGTCATCGCGGCGATGATCGCGCCCGTGTCCTCGTACAGCGACAGCTTCAGCGTGATCGCGGAGCGCACCACGGCGTCCTGCCATTCGAGCGGCAGCGAGAGGCTGCGCGACCACTGGCGCCAGTAGGAGACCGTCTCCTGCTCGAAATTGCGCGCGGTCTCCTCGATGCCGGTCTGCAGCGTCTCGTCGGGCCCCAGCAGGAAGTTGAGCGGGCGGTCGACGAGGAAGAACGTCTCCGAGAACACGTACGACAGCGGCGCGTCGGTGTTCAGCCGCAGCGTCATGGCCGGCCCGACGAAGCGGATGTGGGTGCTGCCCTGCGTCACCACCGGCTTCGCGCGGCCCCAGTCGAAGCGCGGGCGCAGCAGCACGCGCATGCGCGGCGAGCCGCTGATCAGCTTGACGCGGCGCACGAGCGTGAGCGGCCGGAACATGCGCCCGCGGCTGGTGAAACGCGGCGCGAAGTCGGTCACCTCGATGCCCTGCCCGCGCGAGTCGTACAGGCGCGTGACGAGCACCGCGGTGTTCGGCTCGTAGAACTGTTCGCTGCGCGCATAGTCCTCGATCTCGAACTGCCAGAACGCGGCGTTCTCGCTCGGGTCCAGCAGGCTGTTGAACACCGGGTCGCCGTCGAAGCGCGGCAGGCAGCACCACACCATGCGGGCGCGCGTGTCGACCAGTGCGTTGTACGCGCAGTTGCCGATCACACCCAGGTTGAGGTCCGGCTGGTAGTTGTTGTTGTTCATGGCGTGGTGGTCCTGGTGGATTTCGCGGCCGCGGCCGCCTCGAACTGGTGGCGCAGCGCCGCCGGGTCGGGCAGGCGCTGCCAGGCGCAGGTGGCGCCGTCACCGACCTTGATGCCCAGGCCGCCGGCGTTCTGCACGGTGGAGAAGCCGACTTCGTCGGTGATGTCGTCGCCGATGAAGATCGGCGTGCGGCCGGCGAAGGGCGGCTCCTTCATGAAGGCTTCGATCGCGCGCCCCTTGCTGGCGCCGCCGGGCTTGGCTTCGACGACCATCTTGCCGCGCAGCAACGTCAGGCCGGGGGACTTTTCGACGGCGGCGCGCATGGTGTCCAGGCACTCGGCTTCCAGTTGCGGCGCCTGGCGGTAGTGCAACGCGATGGAGCCGCGCTTGTTCTCGACGAGCAGGCCCGGGTGGCGCGCTGCGAGGCTGCGCGCCGCATGCTCGACCGCATCGAGCGGGTGCGTGGACAGCAGGGTCACCTCACCGCTCGCGCCGCGGCGCTCGGCGCCGTGCACGCCTGCCACGGGCAGCTTCAGCGGCGCGAGGAAGTCGTCGATCTGCTCGATGGGGCGGCCGGAGATCACGGCCACGGCGCCGCCCAGGTAGGTGTGCAGCCAGCGCAGGTGGTCGATGAGGCCGTCGGGGACTTGCACGGCCTCGGGGTTGGGCGCGATGTCCACGACGGTGCCGTCGAAGTCGAGGAACAGGGCGCACGATGGGCAGAGGATCTCCAGCAGAGTCATGCGTGCAGAAGGTAGCAAAGGCGCCGGCTGCCGAACAGGCGGCGTGGACCCTTGGGCGGGTAGGAAGCCGCCTACAAACGGCCGGGCAGGGTGCTGCGGGGGCTTTGTCGGACGGCGCACAATCGCCCCCATGGCTGACTACACACGCTACAAGACGCTGAACATCACGCGCCGCGGCGCCAACGACTCGGTGCTCGACATCCAGATGCGCGCGCTCAACGGCAAGCTGCCGACGGCCGGGCATGACGGGCACCGCGAACTCACGGAAATCTGGCGCGATGTCGGCGCTGACGACTCTGTGCGCGTGGCGGTCCTGCGTGGCGAAGGCCAGGGCTTTTCCGGCGGAGGTGACCTCGCATTGGTGCAGGACATGGCCAGCGACTTCGAGGTCCGCGCGCGCGTGTGGAAGGAAGCGCGCGACCTCGTCTACAACGTGATCAACTGCGACAAGCCGATCGTGAGCGCGATCCATGGTCCGGCGGTGGGTGCGGGGCTGGTGGCGGGTTTGCTGGCGGACATTTCTATCGCGGCCAAGGGCGCGAAGATCGTCGACGGGCACACGCGCCTCGGCGTGGCCGCGGGCGACCATGCCGCGATCGTGTGGCCGCTGCTGTGCGGCATGGCCAAGGCCAAGTACTACTTGATGCTGTGCGACCCGGTGAGCGGCGCCGAGGCCGAGCGCATCGGGCTCGTGTCCCTTGCTGTCGACGAGGACCAGTTGCTGCCGAAGGCGTATGAAGTTGCGGACCGGCTCGCCGCCGGTTCGCAAACGGCGATCCGCTGGACCAAGTACTCGCTGAACAACTGGCTGCGCCAGGCCGGGCCGGCGTTCGACACCTCATTGGCCCTGGAGTTCATGGGGTTTGCGGGGCCCGACGTGCGAGAGGGCGTGGCGAGCCTGCGTGACCGGCGTCAACCCAAGTTCTGACGGGCTGGGATAATCGCGCCCATGCAGCCCCTGCGCCAAGCCCGCTTCCTCGCCCGCCTCGTGCTGGCGTGGTTCGTGTTCGCGCTGGGTGCGGCCATCGCCTCGCCGCTGGTGAAGCCGCAGGCGATGGAGCTGGTGTGCTCGGGGTCCGGCGCGATGAAGCTGCTGGTCAAGGGCGACGATGGCTCGCTCGCCCAGGTGAAGCACACGCTGGATTGCCCGCTTTGCACGACTGCCGGTGCTCCGCCGCCGGTGGTGTGCGCCGAGATTCCTGCCGCGCAGCCCCTCGGCCGCGCAGTCCAAGCTATTCCTGCCGCGCACATCGCGGCCCTCACCGCGGCGCCAATACCGGCGCGCGGGCCACCTGCTTCGCTGTCGTGACCTGAGCGGGCGGGGTCATCGCGACTTCGCCTACCTTCACCCACACAGCGGAGTTTCCATGCATCACATCCGCGCCGCGGCCCTCGCCGCCGCGGCACTTTCATCCGCCGCCCATGCGGCGCACGAACTGCCCGCCATCCAGGTGCAGGGCGGCCGGCCCAGCTCGTTGCCGGCCGAGATCCCCGCCACCAAGGAGGGCATCACGCGTGAGCAAATCGAGCAGGGCATCAACGCCTCCGACAGCGAAGACGCCCTGAAGTACCTGCCCAGCCTGCTGGTGCGCAAGCGCTTCGTCGGCGACTACAACCATGCGGTGCTGTCCAGTCGCGCCTCGGGCACCGGCAACAGCGCGCGCTCGGCGGTTTATGCGGACGGCATCCTGCTGTCCAACTTCCTCGGCAACGGCGTGGGCGGGCTCGCGTTCCCGCCCCGCTGGGGGCTGGTGACGCCGGAGGAAATCGAGCGGGTCGACGTGATGTACGGGCCGTTCTCCGCGGCTTACCCGGGCAACTCGGTCGGCGCGGTCGTCGAATATCTCACTCGCATGCCGCGCGCCTTCGAAGCGCACGGCGCGTTGACGGCCACGGTGCAGCCCTTCGACCTGTACGGCACGCACAGGACGTATCGCACATGGCAGGCCAGTGCGTCGGCGGGCAACCGCCATGGGCCATGGTCCTGGTGGATCAACGCGAACCGCACCGACAGCGACGGCCAGCCGCTCACGTACGCGACACGGCTCGCGAGTGCCGGCGGTGCGGCCACGGGCGTGCCCGTCACCGGCGCAGTGCCGGCCCGCAACAACGCCAACCAGCCCTGGTACCTGCTGGGCACCGGCAGCGAGTACGCGACGCGGCAGGACCACCTGAAAGCCAAGCTCGCGTACGACGTCACGCCTACGCTGCGCGCGTCGTACGTTGCAGCGCTGTGGCAGAACCGCTCCGACGGCAAGGTGGAAACGTGGTTGCGCGACCCGCAGGGCGCCGCGGTGACGACGCGCAATGTCGTGATCGACGGCCGCGGCTACACCTTGGCGGCGGCGGACTTCGCGGCGACGCAGGAAAACCTCTTGCACGTGATGCATGGCGCAAGCCTCAAGACTCACACGCGCGGCGTGTTCGACTGGGAAGCGTCGGCCAGCCTGTATGACTACGCGCGCGACGAGAAGCAACAGGCCGGCACGCGGTTCGACGGCTCTGGCACCGGCTGGACCACGCTTGCATTGCGCGGCGCGTGGCGCCCGGGCGGCGAGCAGGGAGCGCACATCGTAGAGTTCGGCGCGCAGCAGGATCGCTATGCGCTGCGCTACGTCGCCACCGGCGCGGCGCCGAGCGACGTGCGGGGCGACACGCAGCTGCGCAGCCTCTGGGCGCAGAACGCGTGGCGGTTCGCGCCGAAGTGGAAGGCGGTGCTCGGTGTGCGCGCGGAGCAGTGGACCGCGAGCGATGGGCTCACGCAGATCGGCGCCGCAGTCAACACTGCGTGGCCGCAACGGCGCGAGTCGCACGTCTCTCCCAAGGCATCCGTGGCGTGGCAGGTGCGGCCGGATACCACGTTGAAGGCATCGCTCGGCCGCGCGTTGCGCATGCCCACCGTCGCGGAGCTGTACGGCGCCACCTCCACCGTCAATTCGCAGTTCATCAACGACCCTTCGTTGCGCGCGGAGCGTTCGTGGACGGGCGAACTGAGCGCCGAGAAGCAGGTCGAGAACACGCTGCTGCGCGCGACCTACTTCGCCGAACGCACGCGCGACGCGCTGTACTCGCAGACCACGCTGGACACCGCGGCCAACCGCAACGTCTCGCGCGTGCAGAACGTCGGCCGCATCCACACGCAAGGTCTGGAGCTCGCCGCGAGCGGCAGCGAAGGGCGGCTCGACTTCAACGCGAGCCTCACGTACACGGACTCGGTGATCAAGGAGAACGCCGGCTTCGTGGCCACGCCGGGCGACACCCTCGGCAAGCGCCAGCCGAACATTGCGCGGTGGCGTGCGAGCGGCCTCGCGACCTGGCGCTTCACGCCGGCACTCACCGGCAGCGTGGGTGCGCGCTACAGCGGCCCGCAGTTCCGCACGCTGGACAACAGCGACGTCGATGGCGCCACCTACATGGGCGTGAGCCGCTTTTTCGTGGTCGACCTGCGCGCCCGCTGGCAGTTCGCCCCGAACTACAGCGCCGCATTCGGCATCGACAACGCGGGCAACCGCAGGTACTGGAATTTCCATCCCTATCCCCAACGCAGCTTCTTCGCGGAGCTGAAGGCAGGCTTCCAATGAAACACGCCCTCATCCTGCTCGCCGGATTCGCCTTGTTCGCCGGCGCCGCGCACGCGCACGTCGGCCTGGAGTACGAGGTGGCGAACGCCAGCTCCTCGTACAAGGCCACTTTCAAGGTCGGCCATGGCTGCGACAAGTCGCCCACCCGCCAGCTGAGCGTGCAGGTGCCGCCCACGATGGGCAACGCACGCCCGATGCCCAAGCCCGGCTGGACCCTGGAAGTCCAGCGCCAGGGCGAGGCAGCCTCTCGCATCACCTGGACCGCCCGCACGCGCGAGGACGCCTTGCCGGACAATCAGTACGACGAATTCGTGCTGGTCGCGCAGGCGCCCGCGCAGCCCGGCACCGTCACGTGGCAGGTCGTGCAGGTGTGCGAACAGGGCCGTGCCGAGTGGGCGCCGAAGCTCGAAATCCTCCCGTCGGCCGGAGGCGGCCACAAGCACTGAACAAGGACTCCCCATGACCCGCAAATTGCTCGCAGCCGCCGCGCTGCTCGCCGCCGCCGTTTCCGCATTCGCGCAGCCGGCCCCCGTGAAAGCCGAAGGCGCCTGGATGCGCCCCGCCGTCCAGGGCCAGGGCGCCACCGGCGCCTACGTGGTGCTCACCGCGTCCGAGCCGCTGACCCTGGTCGGCGCCAGCTCGCCCATCGCGGAAATCGCCGAGATCCACGAGATGAAGATGGAGGGCGACGTCATGCGGATGCGTGCCGCGCCCGAGGTCAAGCTCGAGCCGGGCCGCAAGGTCGAACTCAAGCCCGGCGGCCTGCACGTCATGCTGATGGCGCTGAAGATGCAGGTGAAGGCCGGCACGCAGGTGCCGCTGACGCTGCAATTCCGCAATGCGAAGGGCCAAACCAGCAAGCTGGAGCTGCAGGTGCCTGTGCAGGTGCAGGGCGGCAACAACCCGCACAAACACTGACCGGTGCGCGCGGCCTTGGAGTAAGCTCGCTGGCAGGAGGTGTTCGATGAGCGATGGCAACCTCGGTTTCGGCAAGTTCGTCCCGGGCTTCGATTTCCTGCAGAGCCTGGCCAAGGGTGCGTCGCAGACCATCCCCCAGCTGCCCAACCTGTCCAACTGGGTCGCGCCCACGCTCAACCTCGAGGAGCTGGAAAAGCGCATCTCCGAGCTCAAGGCCGTGCACTTCTGGCTCGACCAGAACAGCAAGGCGCTCGGCGCCACCATCCAGGCGCTGGAAGTGCAGAAGATGACGCTGGCCACGCTCAAGGGCATGAACTTCAACATGGGCGACGTGGCCAACGCGCTCAAGCTGAAGGCCGCCGACAGCGTGATGGGCGGCGTGCAGAAGGTCACCGAGACCGCGGCCAGTGCCGCGGGCACGGTGGCTGGCGCCGCCAAGGCTGCGCGCAAGCCCGCCGCGAAGAAGACGGCTGCGGCGAAAGCGGCGGCGTCCGTCAAGAGCGGCGGTGGCAACGGCATGGTCGACCCGCTGCAGTGGTGGGGCGCGCTCACCCAGCAATTCCAGGAGATCGCGGCCGGCGCCATGAAGGACGCCGCGCAGAAGACGGCGCTCGACACCGCCAAGAACGTTGCCGGCGGCATGGCGAAGGCGGGCGTGAAGGCAGCGGCCGGCATGGCGAAGGCAGCCACCGGCTCGGCTACCAAGTCCCGCAAGTCGACGCGCAAGACAAAGGCCGCCACCGGCTGAAAAGCGAGGGCGCGATGAAACTCTTCCCGTTCGGCCATGCCACGCACCCGCAGTGGCAGATGGCGGCGGGGCTCGTGCTGGCACAGCTGCGCGCGCAGGTCGCACTGCACGACTACGCCGCTTCGCCGACGCTCGGCCTGCTCTACATCACCGACCACTACGCCGCGCACGCGCAGGACATCCTGGACCACGTGAGCGCCGAGCTGCCCGAAGTGACCGACTGGTCCGGCACCGTGGGCGTGGGCATTGCCTCGTCAAACGTCGAGTATTTCGACGAGCCTGCCATGGCCGTGATGCTGTGCGAGCTGCCGTCGGACCAGTACCGGGTGTTCTCCGGCGTGGCGCCGCTCAGCCCGCTCTTCCCGGCGCACACCGCGCTCGTGCACGCCGACGGCATGACGCCCGACCTTTCCGAGCTGATCGGCGAAATGGCAGGCCGCACGGCCACCGGCTATCTTTTCGGCGGGCTCGCTTCGAGCCGCGCCGAGACGGTGCAGTTCGCGATCGGCGGCAACGGCAACATCAAGGGGCACGGCAAAGCGGGCGGCGTTTTCCGCGGCGGGCTCTCGGGCGTGGCGTTCGCCGACGGCGTGTCGCTCGTCTCGCGCGTCACGCAGGGCTGCCAGCCGGTGGCGCCGGAGCGCACGATCACCGAGAGCGACCGCAACGTGATCTACAAGCTCGACGGCGAGCCGGCGCTCGACGTGCTGCTGCGCGACCTCGCGATCACGCTCGACGAGCCGTCGGAGGCGATGGCGACGCTGCGCGCCACGCTGGTCGGCCTGACCGATGCGGGCAGCGACCTCGTCGGCCGCACCGGTACCTTCGGCAACGACGTGGTCGTGCGCCACATCATCGGCCTCGACCCCACGCGCCGCGGCGTAGCGATCGCCGAGAAGGTGGAGGAAGGCATGCGCGCCGCGTTCTGCAAGCGCAACGCGCAGGCGGCGAAGGCGGACCTCATGCGCATCTGCGCCGAGATCCGGGAGGAAGTCGAGCCGGAGGAGATGCCGCTCGCGGTGGCAAGCGCGCTCGCCGCCTCCGAAGCGCAGGCCGAGCCGACGCCCACGCGCCGCATCGCGGGCGCCGTCTACGTGAGCTGCGCGGGAAGGGGAGGGCCGCATTTCGGCGGGCCGAGCGCCGAGCTGCAGATCGTGCGGCGGGCCCTGGGGGATGTACCTTTGGTTGGGTTTTTCGCGGGCGGCGAGATCGCCCGGCACCACTTGTATGGCTACACTGGCGTGCTGACTGTCTTCCGCTGAAGACACCCGTTCCCCCCTCGAAAAAACTTCAATGGCAAGTACGTCCCGCAGGCTGCCGGGGTTGTGGCAGGGAGTGCGCTGGGCCTGGGCCCGCGGCAACGAAGGCGGCGGCATCGGCCGCGCGCGGCTCACGCGCCGCGCCCTTGCCGCCACGCTCGCGCATCGCAGCGCATTGCAACGCTGGATGTCGGTGGTGCACGAGCTCGCATCGCGCGGCCTCGTGCGCGACGTGCAGGGCGAGTACCTCCGCGCGATCAGACCCCACGTGAACATGCACACCGGCGTCGCCGACCGCGCGGTGCAGCTGATCGACCACGTGGACTGGATGGAGACGGCGTTCCATTCGTGGGCGCTGGAGCGCTTTGCCGGCGACGAGCCACTTGTACTGGCCGAGCTCACGCCGCCGCGCGGCTACGAGTTCATGCGGCTGCAGTTGCAGCGCACGCCCGTGCAGGCACCCGAGGGCGAGCTGCTGCTGGTGCTGGCGCTGCGGCGCGCGGCCAACGTGCAGCACAAGGCGCAGCCGGTGGAGGCCGCGGCGCTGGGCTTCAGCCGCTTCCGCATCGAAGGCACGGGCTGCCTCGTGATCGGCGGCGTGCGCGGGCAGCGCGACCCGCTCAACCGCCTTTCGCAGGCCGAGCTGAACAACGTGTTGGTCGGCTGGAAGCCCAGCGTCCTGCTGGTGCGCGTGATGCAGGAGCTGGCGCGCTACTGGGGCCAGAAGCTCGTCGGGCTGGATCCGGCGGCGCACCGACTGCATCACTGGACGTATCGCCTCGACGAGCGCCGCCGCGAAACCGGCCAGAAGATCTTCGCGGCGTACGACGCGCTGTGGAAACACTTCGACGCGCAGCCGGGGCCCGAGGGCTGGGTCGTCCTGCCCGCGCACTCCGACGAGAAGCTGGCAGCGACCGACCTGTCGCCCGAGCGGCGCGAGCGGCAGGTGCGCCGCGCGGACTACTGGATTCGCACGCGCAAGTTGCTGCATGCGCAGATGAAGTCGCTGCTGCAGCGGCCGGGGCGTGAGATCACGCGGGGCGGTGTGACGGAGGAGCTGGACTCCGTCACCCAGTCGCCGGATGGCACCAGCAGCTACTTCGATGCCGACTACCTGGACAGCAGCGAGGATGACGTGCCGTCGCGGGTGTTGCAGACGGGGCCGGGGGCGCTGCTTTGAGTTGAGCCTCGGGGCGCGGTTCTTTTCGTTGGGGGGCGTCCGTAAGCGTAGTCTCGGTTTCGACTGGCGTCGGGCCGTTGTTCTCCCCATTCCTCCCCCCGCCCTCCTCTCCCCTCCGGGGAGAAGAGGGAGCTAAGCCGGACAGCCGATTTGGGCTCGTCTGAACGGACAGGGCCGAGTCGGGAGCCGTCGGGGGGCGGGCTGACACTGCTAGCGCTATCGTCCGAACCCGAGCGGACAATTTGCTGCGTGCTACGCAGCCTAATTCATCGTCATCTCATCACCGCATCATCTTCTTAGGCTGGGTAGCACCCAGCAACCAGTGGACCCGTCTCTTGCCGATAGCGCTAACAGCGTCCGAGCACCCCCCGACGTCTCCCGATTCGGCCGTGTCCAAGGCGACGAGCCCAAATCGGCTGTCCGATTTAGCTCCCTCTCCTTCCCGGAGGGGAGGGGAGGGCGGGGGGAGGGATGGGGGGAGCAACGCACATCAGAGTGGCGAGCTCGAGACTACGCTTACGGACGTCTCAACGCGTCAACGCGTCAACGCGTCAACGCGTCAACGCGTCAACGCCGCAGCGCCGCGAACTGCGCAAACTCCCAGGTCCGCATCCCCATCACCAGCGTGAAGCTCTCGCGCTGGTTCGCCGGCAGCTTCTGGTCCGCCAGGTGCTGCTGCGCGAAATCGGACGCGAGCCGCTGCATGCGGTCGACGAAAGACGGCGCGATGCCGCTGCTCACCGACCCGTGCACCAGCAGCAGCGTCTCGGCGCTGCCGTCGAACCCGCCGCCGAAATAATCCAGCACCACGTGGTCGCGGAAGTACTGCATCACCGGCCCATTGGGCCGCCAGCGGAAGGTCTTGGCGAGCTTCAGCCGGTACCGGTTGAGCGGCCGCAACTCGATGATGCCGATGCGATCGAGCTGCACGAGGTACTTGATGCCGTCTGCTTCCGTGAGGCGGTAGTAGCTGGTGAGCTGCTCCAGCGTCCACTGCGACAGCACGCAGATCGCCACCAGCAGCAGCTTCTTGTCGGCCACCACCGCGCGCTCCTGCTCGTGGGTGAGCTCCTTCAGCAGCGGCTGCGCGTCGGCCACGCGCCGGGCGAGCTCCGCGAAGTCCAGCTTCAGCACGCGGCAGATCGCGTCGATGCGCGACAGCGGCATGTCGCCCTTGGCCAGCATGCGCTTGACGCTCGACTCCGCCATGCCGAGCCCGCGCGCGAGGTCGGCATAGGTCAGTTGCGACGACTTCAACTCCTTCTTGATGGCGGCGACCAGGTCGGCTGTAGTGCTCATGGAAGTAGGGGGGTATCGCGCCGCGATACCGGGCAAGCGTGGCTGCGCGACTGTAGCGCAAATGGCTTGGCCGGTAAGGGCAGGCGCCCGACACTGCGCCGCGTTCCCCAACGTCCCCCGAAAGAAAAGGAAAACCACCATGCCATCGATCCTCACGAAGACCGAAGCCATGCTGTTGATGGCCATCGCCACGCTCCTGGCCGCCGCCATGGGCGGCCCCTCGCTCGCGCAGTCGCCGCACTTCCATGACTTCGCCGACCAGCGCTCGTTCCTGGGCATCGTGTATGCCATGGACGTGTTCTCGAACGTGCCGTTCGCGATCGCCGGTCTCGCCGGCCTCGCCTGCCTGTGGCTCGCACCCGCGCGCAGCCTGACCAACATGCAGCGCGCGATGGCGCTGCTCTTCTTCTGCGGCCTGCTGCTGGTCGCGCTCGGTTCGGCCACGTACCACCTCGCGCCGATGGACTCGGGGCTGGCCCTGGACCGCTACACCATGACGTTCGCCATGGCGGGCTTGCTGGGCATGGCGGCGGCGGGCCACGTGAGCGAGCGCGCCGGCGCGGCCACGGGGCTGCTCTCGCTGGCCGCGGGCTTGGCCGCGGTGTACACGTGGCAGGCCACGGGCAACCTGCTGCCCTGGGCGGTGTTCCAGTTCGGCGGCATCGCCGTGCTGTGGTGGCTGGCCAGCCTGCCGGTGCGGCACGTGGCGCAGCCGGTGAACTGGGCGCTGGTCATCGTCGTCTACGGCGTGGCCAAGCTGCTGGAGATCAACGACTACGCGGTGTTCGAGCTGACGTGGCACACGGTCTCCGGCCACACCTTGAAACACATCGTGGCCGCTTTCGCCGCCTGGCCCGTCATCGCGGCTCTCGTCAGCGCGCGCCGGGCAAGGCAGAATGCCCCCGCGGAGACCGGGGTGGAGCAGGACCTGGACGTCCGCTGGAGCAACGCCTGAAAGAGCGAGAGGACCCGGGATGAGCACTGTGATCGCCGAAGGAGCGCCTGCCGCTGCCGAACAAGCCCACGCGAGCCAGTTCGCGCTGCTGGCGCAACGCCGCTTCGCGCCCTTCTTCTGGACGCAGTTCTGCGGCGCGGGCAACGACAACCTGTTCAAGTTCGCGTTCACCGTGATGGTGACCTACCAGCTGCAGGTGTCGTGGCTTCCCGCCGACAAGGCGGGGCTGGTGATCGGCGCGCTGTTCATCCTGCCCTTCCTGCTGTTCTCGGCCACGAGCGGCCAGCTGGCCGACAAGTACGACAAGCGCACGCTGATCCTCTTCGTGAAGTGGCTGGAGGTCGGCATCATGGTGCTGGCGGCGTTCGGCTTCTTCAACGCCAACGTGCCGGTGCTGCTGGCCTGCACCTTCCTCATGGGGCTGCACTCCACATTGTTCGGGCCGGTGAAGTTCGCCTACCTGCCGCACCACCTGGGCGAGCGCGAGCTCACCGGCGGCAACGGCATGGTGGAGATGGGCACCTTCGTGGCCATCCTGCTCGGCAACGTGGCGGGCGGGTTGATCGTGGCGATCCCGCAGGTCGGGCCGCAGTACGTGGGCATCAGCTGCATCGCGGTCGCGCTGCTCGGGCGGGCGGTCGCGCACTTCATCCCCGCCACACCGGCGACGGACCCGGGGCTCGCGATCAACTGGAACCCGTTCACCGAGACGCTGCGCAACCTGAAGCTCGCGCACGGGAACATCGTCGTGTTCCGCTCGCTGCTGGGCATCAGCTGGATGTGGTTCTTCGGCGCGGTGTTCCTGTCGCAGTTCCCGAGCTTCGCCAAGGACGTGCTGCACGGCAACGAGCAGGTGGCGTCGCTGCTGCTGGTGGTGTTCTCGGTGGGCATCGGCGCGGGCTCGCTGATGTGCGAGATGCTGTCGCGGCGGCACGTCGAGATCGGGCTGGTGCCGCTGGGCGCGATCGGCATGACCGTGTTTGCCGTGGACCTGTACTTCGCCTCGCGTGGCTTGCCGCCATCGGCGACGCTGACGCTCGGCCAGTTCCTCGTGGTGCCTGCGCACTGGCGCGTGATGGCGGACCTGGCGCTTCTGTCGATGTTCGCGGGGCTCTACAGCGTGCCGATGTACGCGCTGATCCAGCTGCGCGCGCAGCCGACGCACCGCGCGCGGATCATCGCCGCCAACAACATCCTCAATGCGCTGTTCATGATCGCGAGCTCGCTCATCGCGGGTGCGCTGCTGGCAGCAGGGTTCAGCATCCCGCAGGTGTTCCTGGTGGTGGGGCTGGCGAACGCGGTGGTCGCGTTCTACATCTTCCTGCTGGTGCCGGAATACCTGCTGCGCTTCGTGGCGTGGATCGCGTCGCACATCATTTATCGCTTCCGCGTGCGCGGCGACGACCACATCCCGGTGGAAGGCGCGGCCATCCTGGCGTGCAACCACGTGAGCTTCGTCGATGCGGTGCTGCTGATGGCGGCGAGCCCGCGGCCGATCTACTTCGTGATGGACCACCGCATCTTCAAGTTCCCGGTGCTGGGCTGGCTGTTCAAGCTGGCGAAGGCGATTCCCATTGCGTCGCGTACCGAGGATCCCGCGGCGTACGAGGCAGCCTTCGAGCGCGCCGCGCAGGTGCTGCGCGAGGGCGACCTGCTCGCGATCTTCCCGGAGGGCGCGATCACCAGCGACGGGCAGCTGCATGAATTCAAGGGCGGGATCATGAAGGCGCTGCAGCGCGCGCACGCGGAGGGGCTCGACCCGCCCGTGATCCCGATGGCGCTGACGGGCTTGTGGGGCTCGTTCTTCAGCCGCGTCGAGTCCGGGCGAGCGATGGTGCGGCCCTTCCGGCGTGGGTTCTTCAGCCGCGTGGGGCTGGAGGTCGGCGCGCCCGAGCCGGGGCGGCAGGTGAGCCCGCCCGCGTTGCAGCAACGCGTTCAATTGCTTCTGGATGGAGGGACGGCTTGAGGAAACTGCTTCCTGTGTTCGGCTTTCGCGGCCGGCTTTCGCGCGCTGCGTTCTGGCTGCGCGTGGTGTTGATCGGCATCGCATTCGTCGTGCTCGATGCGGCGATGGAGCCGCTCCTCGGCGCGGCGCGCGTGTGGGTGCTCAACCCGCTCGTGCTGTGGGCGCTGCTGGCCGCGCTGGCGCGGCGCCTGCACGACCGCGACTACTCCGCATGGTGGCTGCTGTTCGGGCTGGTGCCCGTGCTCGGCGCGTTCTGGCTGCTGTGGCAAAGCCTGCGCCGCGGCTCCGCCAGCGACAACCGCTACGGGGCCGACCCGAGGCGCGACACGGCCGACTTCCTGGTGGTGGGCGGCTGATGCAGAACAACCTCGTCGTGAACGACGTGACGGGGCTGAACCCGGTCACCGTGTGGGCGATCAACAAGCCGCAGTCCGTGGAGGACGTTGTCGAAGCCATCCGCCGCTTCGACGGGCCTGTATCGGTCGGCGGCGGCCACTTCAGCATGGGCGGGCAGACGGCGAGCCCGAACAGCCTGCACCTGGACATGCGGTCGATGAACAAGGTGCTGCTGTTCTCGCCGGTGGACAAGACGATCCGCGTGCAGGCCGGCATCCGCTGGTGCGACATCCAGCGCTTCGTGGACCCGCATGACCTGTCGGTGAAGATCATGCAGACCTACGCCAACTTCACGGTGGGCGGGTCGCTGAGCGTCAACGTGCACGGTCGCTACATGGGGCTCGGGCCGGTGATCCTGAGCGTGCGCTGGTTCAAGCTGGTGATGGCCGACGGCAGCGTGCACGAGTGCACGCCCACGCAGAACACCGAGCTTTTCTACGCCGTGATCGGCAGCTACGGCGGGCTTGGCGTGATCGTCGAAGTGGAGCTGCAGCTGGCCGACAACGTGAAGGTCAAGCGGCTCGCGATGAAGATGTCCGCGCGCGACTACATCGAACACTTCAAGGCCAAGGTGCGACACTCGAAGGATGCGATTTTCCACAATGCCGACCTCTACCCGCCCGACTACGAGCGCGCGCGTTCCGTCACCTGGGTGCGCACCGAGGAGGCGGTCACCGAGCCGCGCCGGCTGCACCGCGGCGGCGCGGGCTATGCGCTGGAGCGTTACTTCGTCTGGGCCGTCACCGAGACGCCGCTGGGCAAGTGGCGCCGCGAGTACCTGATCGACCCTCTCCTCTATGCGTCGCGCAAGGTGCACTGGCGCAACTTCGAGGCGAGCTACGACGTCGCGGAGCTCGAGCCTGCATCGCGCAAGCGCACGACCTACGTGCTGCAGGAGTACTTCGTGCCGGTGGAGCGTTTCGACGAGTTCGTGCCGAAGATGGCGGAGGTGCTGAAGCGGCATCGCGTGAACGCGCTGAACGTGTCCGTGCGGCACGCGCAGGCGGACCCCGGCTCGGTCATGGCGTGGGCGCGCGGCGAGACGTTTGCCTTTGTGCTCTATTACAAGCAGCGCACCCGCGACAGCGCGAAGAACCGCGTGGCGGTGTGGACGCGCGAGTTGATCGACGCGGCGGTGAGCTGCGGCGGCACCTACTACCTGCCGTACCAGCCCCATGCGACCGAGGAGCAGTTCCACGCCGCCTACCCGCGCGCGAAGGAGCTGTTCGCGCTGAAACGACGGCTGGACCCCGGCTTCCGCTTCCGCAACGTGCTCTGGGACAAGTACTACGCCCCCACGCTGGCCACGCCGACATGATCACCTTCAACCGCCCGCCCTCCGAGTTCAAGGCCGTTTTCGGCGACGTGCGCATGCACGACGCGTTCTACAAGTTCCTGCAGAACATCTACCGGCTTTACCCGGAAGACCGCTTCCACGCGCTCATCAAGGAAAGCTGCACGCAGTTCGGCGACGACGAGGCGATCTACCGCCACGTGCAGCGCCAGCTGCCGCGCATCAAGCCCTTCCATGCGGACGTGACCTACGCGCTGCCGTCGCTCTTCAAGCAGAAGGAGGAGATGGCGCGCCAGACGCTCAAGCTGCTCGGCGGCACGAAGCGCATCGAGGGCTACATGGAGATCGGCAGCACGGGCCGCTATGTGAGCGAGCTGCGCAAGCACCTCGACATCCGCGAGCCGATCGTGCTGGTGAACGACCTCGCGCCGACCTTCTCGCCGGTGGACATCGCCGAGCGCGGCGGGCTGCGCAAGATCGGCCGTTTCGTGCCGCTGGACGATTACGCGCCGCTGCCCAAGGACCTTCCGGCGGGCGGCTTCCAGCTGGTCACGGCCTACATCGGCCTGCACCACTGCCCGCTGGAGAAGTTCGACGCGTTCATGCAGTCGATCGTGCGGCTGCTGCCCGCGGGCGGCGTGTTCATCGTGCGCGACCACGACGTGACCAGCGACGACATGAACACGTTCGTGTCGCTCGCGCACACGGTCTTCAACGCGGGGCTCGGTGTGCCATGGGCTACCAACCAGGCGGAGCTGCGTTTTTTCCGGCCGGTGGACGACTGGGTCGCCACGCTCGCGCGTTGTGGGCTCAGGCACACCGGGGAGCGGCTGCTGCAGGCGCACGACCCTTCCGACAACGTGCTGATGGCTTTCCGCAAGGAGGGCGCGTGAAACGCTGGCTCGCGGCCCTGCTGGCGGGCGTGTCGGTGCTCGCGGCGGCGCAGGTCACGCCGAAGGAGCACGTGCGCGGCGTCGAGCAGACCTTCCTCACCTTCCCGGAGTGGTTCCTCGTGTTCAGCCCGGCGGAGTACGCGGCGTACGTGAAGAAGGCGTCGCCGGACAACTTCCCGTTCTTCGGCCACATCAGGCAGTTCTGGGAGAGCTACGGCGCGGTCACGCGCGAGAGCCGGGCGATGGGGCACGACCTGAACCCGGGCTACCACCTCATGGTCTTCGTGATCGGCACGAGCACCACGGTGGAATACGCGCTGCGCTCGGGTTACGAGCGCCTGCTGGGCCGGCTCTCGCAAGCAACGACGTCCGCGCCCACGGCGGAAGACAGGCACGCCGCGAAGATCGCGCAGGACTATGTGGACTTCATCCGCGTGCTGCCTTGGTACGAGTACGACTTCGGCAAGCAGCTGAAGGCGCTGTGGACCGAGGTTCCGGCGACCGGGCCCGACATGCTGCGCAAGTGGGAGCGGCGCTTCGCGCTCACGACCGAGCTGGGCATCAAGGCGCTGTACGGGCAGTTGATCAAGGCCGGGACGAAGTCGATCTACGAGACGCCTTTGCTCGTGACTGCCGTCGTCGTGCAGCCCGCGCCGAAACCGGACCCGAAGCTGCCCGACATGAAGGTGCTGCAAACGCTGACCGATGGCGCGGCCGTGGTGACGATCCCGCGCTACGAAGCCTTCATGACGTACGCGCAGGCGCTGGCCGCGCAAGGCGTGGAGTTCCGCGAGATCGCGGGCAACCAGTCGATCATCCTGGTGAGCCTGATCGGCGCGAACGAGTGGCGGCCCAAGGCCGGCATCGACAAGGAACTGCTGGAACAACCCATCCTCACCGAGCCGGGCCGCAAGCGGCTGGTCGCGACGGCGAAGGTGCAGCAGCTGGGCGCCGCGCTGCGCGAGTGGCAAGGCGCGGGCGTGCAGGTGGAGCACGTGTTTGACTACTAGCGATCCGGCCCGCATCGAGCGCAGGCGACGCAGGCGCATCCGTCGCGCGCTCTGGTGGGCTGTATCGATTCCGCTGGCGGTCTTCGCGTTGTTGCTGGCCGCCATGGCTGGTGTCTTGATCAACGGCCAAGTGCGCCTCGCATCGGCCGAAACGCAGGCGCGCGCGCAGGCCGCACCGGCCGGTGCCCTGTGGTTCCAGGCGCACGACACGCGCATCCACGCGCGCGAGTGGGGCCGGCGCGATGCGCCGCCCTTGCTGCTGGTGCACGGCACGGGCGCGTGGGCCGGCACGTGGGTGAGCAATGCGCAGGCCATGGCAGATGCGGGCTTTCGCGTCGTCGCCATCGACCTGCCGCCCTTCGGCTACAGCGAGCTGCCGGCAAACGGCGACTACAGCCGCATCGCGCAGGCGCGCCGCATCCAGGCCGTCGCAGCGCAGCTCGGGCCCCAACCCGTCACCTTGCTGGGCCACTCGTTCGGCGGCGGCCCATCGGCGGAGGCGGCGATGCTCGATCCATCGCGCATCGCGCACCTCGTGCTCGTCGATGCGGCGATCGGCCTGCAGGGCGATGAAGAAAAGCCCTGCGAGAACCCGGCGGTCGCCGAGGCCGTGCTCGGCTGGCCGGGCCTTCGCACCGCACTGGTCGGCGCCACGGCCACCGAGCCTCACCTGACGCAGCACTGGCTGCGCCAGTTCGTGGCGCGCACGGAAGTCATCACGCCGGCGCGCGCGGCCATCTACCAGCAACCGTTCACCGTGCAGCACTTCAGCGCGGGCCTCGGCGACTGGGCCAGGCAGTTCGCCCTCGGTTGCGAGCGGCCTGCAAGCGTCAAGCCGCGCAGCTACCGCGCCTACGCGAGCCCGGTGACGCTGGTCTGGGGCGCCGAGGACACGGTGACGCCGCTCGCGCAGGCGCAGGCGCTGAAGGCGCAATTGCCTCGCGTGCGCCTCGTGGTGTTGCCGGGCGTCGGCCATATCCCGCAGATCGAGGACGTGACGTTGTTCAACACCCGCATCGTCGAAGTGCTGCGCACGCTCCCCTGACGGTATCGCTTTCCGGTACTCCCCGGGTTTTCCCTCGCCTTCGCCGGGTCGGCTGGCCACACTCGCGGCCATGTTCAACAACCCCCGGAGGGTTCCATGCAGAAAGTCCTGATCTCGCGCGACACCAAGGCCTGGCAGATGCAGGTCTGGGTCTCGTTCCTCATTGCCGCGTTCCTGTGCGGCGTGGGCCTGGCGTACCTGCCGGGCAAGGACCTCGATCGCGCATTCATGATCATGGGCTACATGTTCTGCCTGTCGGCGGCCTTCGTGCTCGCGAAGTTCGTGCGCGACAACGAAAAGGCGCGCCAGGGTGGCCGCGCCGGCGACACCTCGATGTTCAAGCTGGTGGTGTGGGGCGGCTTTTTCCTCGCCATGGCGCTGACCGGCTGGGGCCTGCTGCGCATGGAAGTGAATGAAACCTACAAGGCCTACCTGGGCGTGAGCTGGCTGTACCTGATCACCTGCACCTTCACCCTGGCCAAGACGCTGCGCGACGCGCACGAAGCCGACCTGGCCGAAGCCATCGAGGGAGCCCGCGAATGAAATCCCGCATCGTTGCCCTCTCGATCGCAGCCGCCGCAGCCGCCGCAGCCGACCTGCAGCCGGTGCATGCCCAGAGCGAAGTGTCCGCCTTGAGCGCGTTGTCGGCGCTGCCCGTCGCGTCGGTGGTCGGCACCGCGAGCGTGGCGGCGGGCGCCGTCGCCGTGGTTCCGCTCGCGCTGTCCGCCACAGGCGCGGTCCTCACCGTGAGAGTTGTGGAGGCCAGCGCGCGCGGCACGGTGTACGTGCTCGAACGGGCCTCCGACGGCGCGCGCGTCAGCATCGAAGTGGTGGACCGCGGCGCGCGCAGCGCTTCCGTCGCAGCCGGCACGCTCGTGACGTGCAGCGTGGTCGGCGCGGGCGTCGTGCTCTCGGTCGCGGGCGAGGCGATTGCCTTCGTGCCGAACGCGCTGGGCCGCGCACTGCTGCACAACGAACGCCTGACGTACTGACATGCCAAGCCTCCAGCATCAACGGCCGTGCGCCGGCATGCGCGCCCTGCTGCTCGCGTCCGCCCTCGCCTGCGCGTTCGCCGCGCCGGCCCATGCCGGCCGGTCCTGCGAGCCGCGCAAAGCCAGCGCCGAAACCATCGCGCGCGGCATCACGCTTGCCGAGCGCACGCATGCCGCGCTGGAGCAGCAGCACGCGGCGAGCGGCACGCAGGTGGTACTGCTCGCGCGCACGGGGCAGGACCTGACGAAGTACGGCCTGCGCTACTCGCACATGGGCATCGCCTACCGCACGAGCGGCACCGACGGCAGCCCCGCCTGGCGCGTGCTGCACAAGCTCAACCACTGCGGCACGGCCGACGCGGCGATCTACCGGCAGGGGCTGGCCGAGTTCTTCCTCGACGACCTCTGGCGCTACGAGGCCGCTTGGGTGACGCCGCCGCGCGAGATGCAGGCCCAGGTGCTCGCGCTCGTGGCCGACACGCCGCGCTCGCTCCAGCTGCATCGCAAGCCGTACAGCATCGTGAGCTACGCGTGGGGGCAGCGCTACCAGCAGTCCAACCAATGGGCGATCGAGACGCTGGCGGCCGCCGCGGAGCCGACGATCGCGACGCGGGAGCAGGCGCAGGCCTGGCTGCGCTTCAAGGGCTACGAACCAGGTGTGCTGGTGCTGGGGCCGCTGACGCGCCTGGGCGGGCGCATGGGGTCCGCAAACGTGGCGTTCGACGACCACCCGAACGAGAAGCGCTTCAGCGACCGGATCGAGACCGTGACGGTGGATTCGGTGTTCGCGTGGCTGCGGCGCGCGCAGCTCGGGGGTGAGCCGACGGTGGTGCGGTTATGAGCGTGGGGTGCGTCAAGCGCCCCTGCGCGCCAGCGCCCGGCGCCAGCGGCGCTTGACCACGCGGGCCCAGCGCCACGGCCACGACTCGCGCACGATCGCGAGCAGCGCTGCCTTCCAGGTGATCCAGGCGTTGTAGGCACGCTCGAACCACGCAAGGCGCATCAGCGCGGGTTTCGTGAGCGTGAACAGGCGCGCGACGATGGCGGTGCCGACGATCTTGGCCGCGACGATCACGAGCGTGCCGAGCAGCATGCGGCCCTGGCCGACCAGCCAGAGCGCGAGCAGCTTCACGGGCAGCAGCAACAGCGAGGGTGCGATGAAGAGCACGAGGGCGGCGTACGGCGGCAGCTCGCGGATGCGCGCTTCCAGCCATTCGAGGTGCAGGAACTTCGCGAGGCGAAGCAGGGCGCGCTGCAGCGGCTCCCAGCCCCACTCCTCGAAGAGGATCAGCAGCGCGAGCGGCCACGCGGCGAGCCGCGCGATGACGCGCGTGAGTGCGTGGAGGAGTTGGCGCCCCATGGGCGCGATGGTAATGCCGGCTAGATACCGCGCTTGCGGTCGGAGCGGAACTGCTGCGCGAAGGAGGCGAAGTTTCCGGCGTCCAAGGACTCGCGCACCTGCCGCATCAGGTCCAGGTAGAAGTGCAGGTTATGGATGGTGGCGAGCATCGGCGCCAGCATCTCGCCGCAGCGCTCCAGGTGGTGCAGGTACGCGCGCGAGAAATTGCGGCAGGTGTAGCAGCTGCAGGTCTCGTCAAGGGGACGTTCATCCATGCGATGCCGCGCATTGCGGATCTTCAGGTCGCCGAAGCGCGTGAACATGTGGCCGTTGCGCGCGTTGCGAGTCGGCATGACGCAGTCGAACATGTCCACGCCCTGCGCGACGCCTTCGACGAGGTCCTCCGGCGTGCCCACGCCCATCAGGTAGCGTGGCTTGTCCGCGGGCAGCCGATGAGGGGTGTGCGCCATGATGCGCAGCATGTCCTCCTTCGGCTCGCCCACGCTCACTCCGCCGACGGCGTAACCGGGAAAGTCCATCTCGACGAGGGCCTGCAACGACTCCTCGCGCAGGTGCTCGAACATGCCGCCCTGCACGATGCCGAAGAGCGCGTTGCGGTTCTCGAGGCGCTCGAATTCCGCCTTGCAGCGCAGGGCCCAGCGGCGCGACAGCTCCATCGAGAAGCGGGCTTCGGCTTCGGTCGTGAGGTGGCCCTTGGTTTCGTAGGGCGTGCACTCGTCGAACTGCATGACGATGTCGCTGTCCAGCACCGTCTGGATCTGCATCGAGCCTTCGGGCGTGAGGAACAGCTTGTCGCCGTTGACCGGCGAGGCGAACTTCACGCCCTCCTCGCTGATCTTGCGCATCTCGCCGAGCGACCACACCTGGAAGCCGCCGGAGTCCGTGAGGATCGGCTTGCCCCAGCTCTCGAACCTGTGCAGGCCGCCGAACTGCTTGAGCACGTCGAGGCCGGGCCGCATCCACAGGTGGAAGGTGTTGCCCAGGATGATCTGCGCGCCCATTTCGTCCAGCGAGCGCGGCGTGACACCCTTCACCGTGCCGTACGTGCCCACAGGCATGAAGATCGGCGTCTCCACCACGCCGTGGTTGAGGGTGAGGCGGCCGCGGCGCGCGAGGCCCTCGGTCTTGAGCAGGTCGAATGTCAGCATCGTTGCAGCAGCATCGCGTCGCCGTAGCTGAAGAAGCGGTAATGCTCCCTCACGGCGTGCGCGTAGAGGTCCATGACGTGTTCGTAGCCCGCGAACGCGCTCACCAGCATCATGAGCGTGGACTTGGGCAAATGGAAGTTGGTGACGAGCAGGTCCACCTCGCGGAACACGAAGCCGGGGGTGATGAAGATGCTCGTGTCGCCGCTGGCCTGGCCCGTGAGCGACCACGATTCGAGCGTGCGGACGGTGGTGGTGCCGACGGCAACGAGCCGGCCGCCGCGTTCGCGCAACCGCGCGATGGCGTCTTGCGTGCCTCGAGGCACTTCGTACCACTCACTGTGCATCCGGTGCTCGGCGAGGTTCTCGGTCTTCACCGGCTGGAAGGTGCCGGCGCCCACGTGCAGGGTGACGCTGGCGCGTTCTATGCCGCGTGCTTCGAGCGCGGCCAGGACGCCTTCGTCGAAGTGCAGTGCGGCTGTCGGTGCGGCAACGGCGCCGGGGTTCTTCGCGAACACGGTCTGGTAGCGCTGCTCGTCCTGCGCGGTGTCCGCGTGTTCGATGTAGGGTGGGAGCGGCACGTGGCCGTGCTGCTCCATCACCGTGTACGGGTCGGCATCGAAGCGGAAGCGGAACAGCGCACCGTCTGCGTCGGGCCAGCGCCCGAGCAGCGTCGCCGTGAAGCCGCCGTCCATGCGCAGCACGGTACCGGGCGGCGGCTTCTTGCTGACCTTCATGTGCGCGACGACTTCGTGATCCCGCAGTACGCGCTCCACGAGCAGTTCCAGCTTGCCGCCCGTGGGCTTCTCGCCGAAGAGGCGCGCCTTGACGACCTTGGTGTCGTTGAAGACGACGAGGTCGCCGGGCTGCAGCAGCAGCGGCAGGTCGCGGAAGATGCGATCGACCGGCGCGTCACCGGTGCCATCGAGCAGGCGCGAGCCGCTGCGCTCGGGTGCCGGGTGCTGCGCGATCAGGTCGGGGGGCAGGGCGAAATCGAAATCGCCCAAAGTGAACGTGCGTTGCATGCGCTTGAGGGCCGGACGGACCCGTTCCAAGTGAGAAGGCAGAATTGTCCCATGCCCACGACCCAGGCCGAGTCCGCCCCGCAGAAAGCCCTCAGGAAGATGGGCCTGACGCGGGACATCGACCTGGCGCTGCACATCCCCCTGCGCTACGAGGACGAGACGCGCATCGTGAAGCTGAAGGATGCGCGCGACGGCGACACGGTGCAGATCGAGGCCGCGGTGACGGACTGCGAGGTGCAGTACCGCGGCCGCCGGCAGCTGGTGGTGACCGTGGACGACGGCACCGACACCTGCGTGCTGCGCTTCTTCACTTTCTATCCCTCGCAGCAGAAGTCGCTGGCGGTGGGCACGAAGCTGCGAATCCGGGGCGAGCTCAAGGGCGGTTTTCTGGGTTTCCAGATGGTGCACCCCAGCTGGAAGCCGGCGGGTGGCGAGCTCGCGACGGCACTGACACCCGTGTATTCCACCGTGGCGGGCCTGCCGCAGGCCTACCTGCGCAAGGCGGTCGCATCGGGTCTCGCACGGGCCGAGCTCGGCGACACGATCCCGCCGGACGTACCCAAGCGGCCACACTGGACGCTGAAGGAGGCGCTGCACTTCCTGCACCATCCCACGCCAGACGTGTCGATGGCCACGCTCGAAGACCGCAGCCACCCCGCATGGCAGCGCCTGAAGGCGGAGGAACTGCTCGCGCAGCAGCTGTCGCAGCTGCAAAGCAAGCGCGCGCGCGACAAGCTGAAGGCGCCGCGCCTGAAGGCGAAAAAGGGCGGACTGCACGAGCAGCTCCTGGCCGCGTTGCCGTTCTCGCTGACTGCCGCGCAGCGCCGAGTGAGCGAGGAGATCGCGCGCGACGTCGCCCGCGACGTGCCGATGCACCGGCTGCTGCAAGGCGACGTGGGCTCCGGCAAGACGATCGTTGCCGCGCTCGCCGCTGCCGTCGCCATCGACGCCGGCTGGCAATGCGCGCTGATGGCGCCGACGGAAATCCTCGCGGAGCAGCACTTCCGAAAGCTGATCGGCTGGCTGGAGCCGTTGCTCGCCCCGCGCGGCCAGCGGGTGGCGTGGCTCACGGGCAGCCAGCGCAAGAAAGAGCGTGGCGAGATGCTGGCGCTGATCGCGAGCGGCGAAGCGGCCCTGGTGGTGGGCACGCATGCCGTGATCCAGGAGCAGGTGCAGTTCGCGAAGCTGGGGTTGGCGGTGATCGACGAACAGCATCGCTTCGGCGTGGAGCAGCGGCTGGCACTGCGCGGCAAGATGCTCGAACCCGGGCATGAGCCGCACATGCTGATGATGTCCGCGACGCCGATCCCGCGCACGCTGGCCATGAGCTACTACGCGGACCTCGACGTCTCCACCATCGACGAGCTGCCTCCGGGCCGCACGCCCGTCGTCACGAAGCTCGTCGCCGACTCGCGGCGCGACGAGATCGTCGAACGCATCCGCGCCCAGGTCGCCGAAGGCCGGCAGGTCTATTGGGTCTGCCCGCTGATCGAGGAGAGCGAGGCGCTGGACCTCACCAACGCCACCGCCACGCACGAGCAGTTGAGCGAAGCCTTGCCGGGCGTGATGGTGGGCCTGCTGCATTCGCGCATGCCGGTGCCGGAGAAGAAGGCAGTGATGTCGCTCTTCGTCGGCGGGCAGATGGGCGTGCTGGTGTCGACGACCGTGATCGAGGTGGGGGTCGACGTGCCGAATGCGTCGCTGATGGTGATCGAGCATGCGGAGCGCTTCGGCCTGTCGCAGCTGCACCAGTTGCGCGGGCGCGTCGGGCGCGGCGCCGCAGCTTCGGCGTGCGTGCTTCTTTATTCGACCGGCGACCACGGCAAACTGGGCGACACCGCGAAAGCGCGCCTGAAGGCGATGCAGGAAACGTCGGACGGCTTCGAGATCGCGCGGCGCGACCTGGAAATCCGTGGCCCCGGCGAATTCCTGGGCTCCCGCCAATCGGGCGCACCGCTGCTTCGTTTTGCGGACTTGATGACGGATACGCACCTGCTCGACTGGGCCCGCCAGCTCGCACCTGTCATGCTCGACCGTCACCCGGAATACGCCGAACGACACATCGGCCGCTGGTTGGGTGGAAAATCGGAGTACCTGAAAGCGTAGTTACATGGGGACAGATCTTTAGCTCTGTCCCCTCATATCAAGAGGCTATGACGCTCACCGAGCTCAAGTACATCGTGGCAGTTGCGCGCGAGAAGCACTTCGGCCGTGCCGCGGAAGCCTGTTTCGTGTCGCAGCCGACCTTGTCGGTGGCGATCAAGAAGCTCGAGGACGAGCTGGAGGTCAAGCTGTTCGAGCGCAGCGCCAATGAAGTGTCCGTCACGCCGCTGGGCGAAGAGATCGTCCGGCAGGCGCAGAGCGTGCTGGAGCAGGCAGCGGCAATCAAGGAGATCGCCAAGCGCGGCAAGGACCCGCTGGCCGGCCCGCTGCGCCTCGGCGTGATCTACACCATCGGCCCGTACCTGCTGCCCGACCTCGTGCGCCAGGCGATTGCGCGGACGCCGCAGATGCCGCTGATGCTGCAGGAGAACTTCACCGTCAAGCTGCTGGAGATGCTGCGCACGGGCGAGATCGACTGCGCGATCATGGCCGAGCCCTTCCCCGACACCGGCCTGGCCATCGCAGCCCTTTACGACGAGCCCTTCCTCGCGGCGGTGCCGAGCACGCACCCGCTGTCGGCGCATGCCACCGTGACGGCCGACCAGCTGAAGAAGGAGACGATGCTGCTGCTGGGCACCGGCCACTGCTTCCGCGACCACGTGCTCGAGGTGTGCCCCGAGTTCGCGCGCTTTTCCAGTGACGCCGAGGGCATCCGCAAGAGCTTCGAGGGCTCGTCGCTGGAGACGATCAAGCACATGGTGGCGGCCGGGATGGGCGTGACGCTCGTGCCGAGGCTGTCCGTGCCGAAGGACGCACTGGAAACCAAGCCGAAGCGGCGCAAGGACGACCAGGCCTTCGTCAAGTACATCCCCTTCGACGGCGACCCGCCGAGCCGCCGCGTGGTGCTGGCGTGGCGCCGCAGCTTCACGCGCTACGAGGCCATCGCCGCGCTGCGCAACGCCATCTACGCCTGCGAGCTGCCGGGCGTCAAACGACTCTCATGACCGACAAGAACATCTTCCAACCCGGAATCCTCGACCCCGTCCCCGCCGTTGCACGCTACGTCAATTTCGTCGTCGCGCAGGAGGGGACCACCGCACAACAGATCAAGGAAGCCTTCACGCGCCTGTCGCCGCTGGCGAACGGCAGCGACGTGGTGCTGGGCATCGGGCCTTCGCTCGTGAAGGCGCTCGGCACGCAGGTCGAGGGCTTGCACGAATTCCCCGACTTCTCGGGGCACGGCGTGAAGGTGCCTTCGACGCCGGGGACGCTGTGGTGCTGGATCCGGGGTGAAGACCTCGGGGAGTTGCTGCACCTCACGCGCAAGGTGCAGAAGGCGCTCGCACCCGCGTTCGTCGTGCGGCACGTGGTGGACGCGTTCCGCCATTCCTGGAGCGGCACGCACGGGCGCGACCTCACCGGCTACGAGGACGGCACCGAAAACCCCGAGGGCGAGGCTGCCGTGGCGGCTGCCTTCGCGCCCGACGGCTCCAGCTTCGTCGCCGTGCAGCAGTGGCTGCACGACCTCGACGCGTTCGAGGCGCTGGCCGGCGACGCGGCCAACCACCACTTCGGCCGCGACCGCGTGACGAACGAGGAACTGGAGGACTCGCCCGAGGAGGCGCACGTCAAGCGCACCGCGCAGGAGAGCTTCGAGCCCGAGGCCTTCCTGCTGCGCCGCTCCATGCCGTGGATGATGAGCATGCAGGCCGGCCTGATGTTCGTGGCGTTCGGCAAGTCGTTCTACGCCTTCGAGGCGCAGATGAAGCGCATGGCGGGCCACGACGACGGCATCGTCGATGCGATCTTCCGGATTTCGAAGCCCGTCAACGGGTCGTACTATTGGTGTCCCCCGATGCGGGACGGCAAGCTGGATTTGCGCCGGCTGGGCCTGTAAGACACCAAGTGCTGCGCGAGAAACTCGACCTCTACCTCGACCTGATCCGCTGGAACCGGCCCGCGGGCTGGCTGCTGTTGCTGTGGCCGTCGCTCTCCGCGTTGTGGGTCGCGGCGCATGGCTTCCCCGGCTGGCACCTGCTGGCGGTGTTCACGCTCGGCACGATCCTGATGCGCAGCGCCGGCTGCTGCGTCAACGACGTGGCCGACCGGGACTTCGACAAGCACGTCAAGCGCACGGCGCAGCGGCCTGTGACGGCGGGACGCATCGGCGTGAAGGAGGCGCTGGTGCTCGGTGCGGTGCTGGCGCTCGCGGCGTTCGCCCTCGTGCTGACGACGAACGCAGCAACGATCGCGTGGTCGTTCGTCGCGCTCGCGATCGCGATCGCGTATCCCTTCGCGAAGCGCTTCGTGTCGATGCCGCAAGCCGTGCTGGGCGTCGCCTTCAGCTTCGGCATCCCCATGGCCTTTGCGGCGGTGGAGTCGCGCGTGCCACTGCTTGCGTGGGTGCTGCTGCTTGGCAACCTGTTCTGGGTGCTCGCGTACGACACCGAGTACGCCATGGTGGACCGCGACGACGACCTGAAGATCGGCATCAAGACGTCGGCCATCACGCTGGGCCGCGCCGACGTGGCCGTTGTGATGCTTTGCTATGCCGCCTACCTCGTGATCTGGGCGGCGGCGCTCGCGGGCGAAAAGCTGGGCGCGTTCTTTGCATTGGGGCTGCTGGCCGCGGCCGGGCAGGCGGCGTGGCACTGGTCGCTGATCCGGGACCGCACGCGGGAAGGTTGTTTCCGCGCCTTCCGGTTGAACCACTGGGTCGGCTTCGCCGTGTTTGCCGGCATCGTGCTGGGTTACGCCACAAGGTCCTGAAGCTCTGAGCGCGCACCGCGCGAGGGCCGCCGCGCACCAAGCTGGCACAGGCGTTGCATGGCGTGCGGCATGCATGCCGACGCGCTGACGCTGACTGCCCCGCCCGAGCCGGCCGCCAACCCGCTGTGGCGGCACCAGCTCGGGCTGCTGCTGGAGTCCACCGGCGAAGGCATCTTCGGCATCGACCTGCACGGCCACTGCATGTTCATCAACCGCGCCGGCGCGCGGCTGCTCGGCTATGAGCAGGGCGAGGTGCTGGGCCGCAACATGCACGAGCTGACCCATCACTCGCATGCCGACGGCTCGCACTACCCGGACACCGACTGCCCGATCTTCAACGCGTTCCGCCAGGGCCTGCCCTGCCGCATCGACACCGAGGTGTTCTGGCGGCGCGACCACACGGCCTTTCCGGTGGAGTATTCGAGTTACCCGATCATGGACGCGGGCGAAGTGCGCGGCGCCGTCATCACGTTCGTCGACATCACCGAGCGCAAGCAGACCGCCGAGGGTCTGCGGCAGGCGAACGAGGCCCTGGAGCAGCGTGTGGCGGAACGCACGCGCGAACTGTCGGTGGCACTCTCCCGCCAGCGCGAGCTGGCCGCGTACTCGGAGAAGGTGCGCGAAGAAGAACGCACGCGCATCGCGCGCGAGGTGCACGACGAGCTCGGCAGCCTGCTCGTGGCGCTGAAGATGGAGATCAACTGGCTGGACAAGCGCTTGTCCGAGCAGGCGGAACGCGAGCCCGCCGACGCGCAGGCCATGCGCGACCGCATGCGCGGCAAGTGCCAGGGCATGAGCCGGCTGATCGAGGACGCGGTGCAGAACGTGGGCCGGATCATCACCGACCTGCGCCCCAGCATCCTCGACCACCAGGGCCTGTGGGCGGCGCTGGAATGGCAGGCGCACGAGTTCGTGCGGGTGAGCGAGCTGGCACTCGACTGGGATGTGCCGGCCAGCGGATTGCCCGAGCTGGCGGAGCCCGTGTCCGTGGCCGTGTTCCGCATCTTCCAGGAGATGCTGTCCAACGTCGGGCGGCACGCGCGGGCGTCGCGGGTCGCCGTGCACGTCGCGCTGGCGCCCGGCGAGCTGCGCCTTGCCGTGAGCGACGACGGCTGCGGCGCACCGGCGGATGCGTTCGAGGCGCCGACTGCCTACGGCGTGATGGGTATGCGGGAGCGGGCGCGCCACTTCGGCGGCCGGCTCGCGATCCGCAGCGAACCGGGGCGCGGCAGCACCTTCACTTTGTACCTGCCGCTGCAAGATGGCTGACGGCAAGATCCGGCTGCTGCTCGCCGACGACCACCGCATCGTGCGCGAGGGCCTCAAGCAGGTGCTGGCCGACGCGCCGGAGATCGAGGTGCGCGCCGAGGCGGTCGATGGCGCGCAAGCGTTGCAACTCGTCGCGCAGCACGGCGGCGAAGCCGGGCTCGACATCGCATTGGTGGACATCGCGATGCCCGGGCGCGACGGGCTCGACGTGCTGCAGGCGCTGCGGCGGGACTGGCCGAAGTTGCCGGTCCTCATCTTGTCGACCTACCCCGAGCGGCAGTACGCCGTGCGCTGCATCAAGCTGGGCGCGGCCGGCTACCTGAACAAGAGCGCGGACCCCGACGACATGATTGCCGCCGTGCGCAAGGTGGCGGCCGGCGGCGTGTACGTCACCCCGACAACGGCGGAAGCCCTCGCCAGCGCCGTGGGCCGTGGTGGCGCAGGTGCGGGGCCCGAAGCGCTGTCGCACCGCGAGTACCAGGTGTTCCGGCTGCTCACTTCGGGGCATAGCGTGAGCGATATTGGTGCGCAGTTGCAGCTGGCACCCAATACGGTGAGCACCTATCGCGCCCGCATCCTGGAAAAGACGGGTACGCGCAACGACGTGGAGCTTGCGCTCTATGCCGAGCGGCACGCGAAGGGCGCCGGCTGACCCGGGTTTGTAGGGCTGGCACTACACGCGTTCGACGGGCCGTGGGTGATTTGCCCCTTCGGCCCGGCTCGGGCGGACCGCAGGCGCAGCGCTTGCAAGGCAGCAGGGACTTCATCGCACCGAGGACCTCGCCATGCCCGACCGCCTTCCCGACGCCTACGATGCCGACCGGCCGATGCAGCTGCGCTGTGCCTGCGGCGCCGACCACGCCCCTCAGGAGCACGGCGCCACCAGTGACGAGTTCATCGAGAACACGCTGGTCAAGGCGCTCTTTCCTGTCGACGCGGTGCGACGCAGCTTCCTGAAGGCCGTGGGCGCCGGCACCGCGCGCGCCGCGATCGCTTCGCTGGTGCCCGTGGGTGCGCTGCAGGCCATGGCCCAGGAGCGCGGGCCGCTGGAGAAGAAGGACCTGAAGATCGGCTTCATCGCCATCACCTGCGCTTCGCCGCTGATCATGGCCGACCCGCTGGGCTTCTACAAGAAGGAGGGCCTCAACGTCTCGCTGAACAAGACGGCGGGCTGGGCACTCATCCGCGACAAGATGATCAACAAGGAGCACGACGCCAGCCACTTCCTCTCGCCGATGCCGCTGGCCATGAGCATGGGTCTGGGCAGCAACCAGGTGGGGATGAACGTGGCGAGCATCCAGAACACCAACGGGCAGGCGATCACGCTGCACGTGAAACACAAGGACAAGCGCGACCCCAAGACCTGGAAGGGGTTCAGGTTCGCGGTGCCGTTCGAGTATTCGATGCACAACTTCCTGCTGCGCTACTACCTGGCGGAAAACGGCATCAACCCCGACACCGACGTGCAGATCCGCGTGACGCCGCCGCCCGAGATGGTGGCCAACCTGCGCGCGGGCAACATCGACGGCTTCCTCGGGCCGGACCCGTTCAACCAGCGCGCGGTGTACGACGAGGTCGGCTTCATCCACATCCTGTCCAAGGAGATCTGGGACGGCCACCCGTGCTGCGCGTTCGGCGTGAGCGAAGAGTTCATCAAGCAGAACCCCAACACGTTCGCGGCGCTTTACCGCGCCATCCTCACCGCCAGCTTCATGGCGAGCCAGCCGAAGGACCGCGAGCTGATGGCCAAGGTGATCGCGCCGCCGCAATACCTCAACCAGCCGGAGACGGTGCTCGCGCAGGTGCTCACCGGCAAGTTCGCGGATGGCCTGGGCAACGTGCGCAACGTGCCCGACCGCGCCAACTTCGACCCGGTGCCGTGGCAGTCGATGGCGGTGTGGATGCTCACGCAGATGAAGCGCTGGGGCTACGTGAAGGGCGACGTGAACTACAGGCAGATCGCCGAGAAGGTGTTCCTGCTCACCGACGCGAAGAAGTACATGTCGCAGGCGGGCTTCCGGCCGCCCGAGGGCGCGTACCGCAAGTTCAAGGTGATGGGCAAGGAGTTCGACCCCGCCAAGCCCGAGGAGTACGCGAAGAGCTTCGCGATCAGCCGGATGGCGGCGCCGTGATGTCGCGCCTCGACCTCAAGGCGGCGCTCGTGTCGGCGCTGCTGCTGCTGGTGTTTCTCGGTGCGTGGCACCTGGCCACGCAGCAGCCGGGCGCCGGCGCGGCGGGGGCGCTGAGCGCGGAGCAAGCCGAGTACGCGAAGATGATGGGCAAGGACCCGGGCACGCAGAAGACGACGGGCTTTCCCACGCTGTCGCAGGTGGGTGCCACATTCGCGCGCCAGCTGGGCGACCCGTTCTACGACAACGGCCCCAACGACAAGGGCATCGCCATCCAGCTGGCGCACTCGCTCGGGCGCGTTGGCCTGGGCTTCCTGCTCGCGTGCATCGTGGCCGTGCCGCTCGGCTTCGTCATCGGCATGTCGCCGCTGCTGCAGAAGGCGTTCAACCCCTTCATCCAGGTGCTCAAGCCGATCTCGCCTCTCGCGTGGATGCCGCTGGCGCTGTACACCATCAAGGACTCGTCGGTCTCGGGCGTGTTCGTCATCTTCATCTGCTCGGTGTGGCCGATGCTGATCAACACCGCGTTCGGCGTGGCGAGCGTCAAGCGCGAGTGGCTGAACGTGGCGCTCACGCTGGAAGTGCGGCCGCTGCGCAAGGCGCTGCGCGTCATCCTGCCGGCGGCGGCGCCCACCATCCTCACCGGCATGCGCATCAGCATGGGCATCGCCTGGCTCGTGATCGTGGCCGCGGAAATGCTGGTGGGCGGAACGGGCATCGGCTACTTCGTGTGGAACGAGTGGAACAACCTGTCGCTCACGAACGTGATCTTCGCCATCGTGGTGATCGGGCTCGTCGGGATGCTGCTGGACCTGCTCTTCGCGCAGTTGCAGAAGGCGGTGACCTATGTGGAGTGAACGCGAACCCGGGCCGGGGGTGGTGCCGGCGGCGCGCGTCGCGCAGAAGGAGGCAGCCATGCCAGGCTTCCTGAAAGTCGATGGCCTGTCGAAGTCGTTCATTGCCGGCAAGCCCGTCTTCGCCGACGTGACGTTCGCGATCGACCGCGGCGAGTTCGTCTGCATCATCGGCCACTCCGGTTGCGGCAAGACCACGATCCTCAATGTGCTTGCCGGCCTGGACCGTGCGACCACCGGCACGGTGATCATGGACGGGCGCGAGGTCGCGGGGCCCGGGCTCGAGCGGGGCGTGGTGTTCCAGGGCCACGCGCTCATGCCTTGGCTTTCGGTGCGCCAGAACATCGCCTTCGCCGTGGAATCGCGCTGGCCGGACTGGAAGCCCGCGCAGGTGAACGCGCACGTCGAGAAGTTCGTGGCGATGGTGGGCCTGACCGCCGCGCTGGACAAGAAGCCGGCGCAGCTGTCGGGCGGCATGAAGCAGCGCGTGGGCATCGCGCGCGCATTCGCCATCCAGCCCAAGATGCTGCTGCTGGACGAGCCCTTCGGCGCGTTGGACGCGCTGACGCGCGGGACCATCCAGGACGAGCTGATGGGCATCGTGCGCAGCACCCGGCAGACCGTGTTCATGATCACGCACGACGTCGACGAAGCCATCCTGCTGGCCGACCGCGTCCTGCTGATGTCCAACGGCGCGGAGCACGACGGCACGTATTCACCCGGCGGCATTGCCGAAGTCGTGATCAACCCGCTGCCGCGCGAACGCACGCGCTCCGGGCTGCACCACCTGCCCGGCTACTACGACCTGCGCAACCACATCGTCGATTTCCTGGTGTCCCGCGCGCACGCGGGGCACCAACCCTCACCCCCACAAGGAGCCAACGCATGAACCGCAACGACGTCACCGAAAAGATCATCGCCACCAAGGTGAGCCAGGGTCTCACGTGGGAAGGCGTGGCCAAGAAAGTCGGCCAGTCGAAGGAATGGACCACCGCCCTCTGCCTGGGGCAGATGACGGCCACGAGCGAGCAGGCCAAGGTGCTCGGCGAGGTGTTCGGCCTCACCGAGGACGAGCAGAAGTGGCTGAAGGTGGTGCCGTACAAAGGCTCGCTGCCCACTTCCGTGCCCACCGACCCGCTGATCTACCGCTGGTACGAGATCGTCAACGTCTACGGCACCACGATCAAGGAGTTGATCCACGAGGAGTTCGGCGACGGCATCATGAGCGCGATCGACTTCTCCATGGACATCACGCGCGAGCCAGACCCGAAGGGCGACCGCGTGAGCGTCGTGCTCTCCGGCAAGTTCCTGCCGTACAAGACGTACTGAGGTCAGGCACCGAATTCGTTGCCGAGTTCGTCGGCGCGCTTGCAGGCGGCGTGCAGCGCCTTGATGAAGTGCGCCTTCACGTTGTCGCTGTCCATGGATGTCGTGGCGGCGTAAGTGGTGCCGCCCTTGGAGGTGACGCGCTCGCGCAGCAGCTCGGGTGGGTCGTTCGACGCCTGCGCGAGTGCCGATGCCCCGACGAAGGTGCCGACGGCGAGCTTGTACGCCTGCTGCTCGGTGAGGCCCATTTCCTTGCCGGCCTGGCGCATCGCTTCGAGGAAGTAGAAGACGTACGCCGGGCCGGAACCGGAGAGCGCGGTGACGGCGTCGAGGTGCTTTTCCTCGTCCACCCACAGGAACTCTCCCGTGGTGGCGATCACGCGCTCGACCTGCGCCTTGTCCGCCGCGGTCACAGCATCGCGCGCGAACAGCGCCGTCATGCCTTTGCCCACGAGCGCCGGCGTGTTGGGCATCGAACGCACGATGCGCTGCGTGCCGAGCCACCGCGCGATGCTGTCGGAGCGGATGCCCGCGGCCACGCTCAGGTGCAGCGCGGTGCCCGTATGCGGCTTGGCCTGCGCGGCGGCGTCCTTGAAGGTCTGGGGCTTGACGGCCCACACGACGAGCTCGCAACCGGCGAGCGCGGCGCCGGGTTCCGCCTGCGCCGTTATGCCGAACTGCTCCTTGAGCTTCGCGCGCTGCGGCTCGTAGGGCTCGACGATCTCGATGTTCGAGGCGGCCATGCCCTGCCGGATGAGCCCGCCGATGATGGCGCTGGCCATGTTCCCGCCGCCGATGAAGCCGATGCGCGTATTGTCGTTTGCCATGTCCTTACCCGAGGTATTCGCAGGCGGCGAACTGCGTCACCTGCAGGGGATTGAAATTGTCGTCGCTCACGAAGACCAGGGTGCGGGCGCCGTTCGCAAGGCGCGGGCCCCAGCACATGCCCTCGGTGTTGTCCAGGCGCGAGAGGCCGAGCTGCGCGAAGTCGGCGATCAAGGTCTTGCGCGGCATGCGCACGTTTGTACCGGACAGCGAAGCCACGGCGAGCGTGTCGGAGCCTTCGCGCACGTCGATGCGATACACGCGAAGCGAAGTGCCGCGGCCCATCATGAATGCGCGTTCGAGCACCAGCATGTGGTGCTCGCCGTCCATCAGGACTTCGCTCACGCCGTTGTCCGCGAAAGAGCCGGGCGGGATGGGGCGCGCCGGGATCGGGTCGGGCTGGTAGGCGATCTGGCGTGTCGCGCGGCCGCTCGCCACGTCGAACAGCGTGAAGCGGCAGGCGCCGCCGCCGGATTCCACGGTGGGCATGCCGCCGTCCTGCTCGAGCGCGTTCTCCATCGCCACCCACGCGCCGCGCGCGTCGGGCGTGAGCGCGAGCCCTTCGAAGGTGACGTTGTTGCGCGGGCCGGTGCCCGCTGTGCCGCCAAATCGGAACATGGGCGGGAGCTCGAACTCGCGCACGTGCGAGCCATCGGCGCGCGCTTCGCGGATCCAGGGCGACAGCTTGATCGCGCCGTCGCCCTCGCTGGTCCACAGCACGTTGCCATTGGGCAGCCACCGCACGGCCTCGGGGTCGGGCACGTCGCCACCTTGCCGCCGGCCGGGGAACGGCTGCCCGTTTGACTGGCGCAGGGTGTGCACGTCCTTCAGCGTGACCTGCAGCTGGCCCGGGCTGAGCTGCAGGTCGAAGGTGTAGAACCGCGCCGGGTCGATCTCGGAGCGGTCGTCCGACAGCGCGATCCAGAGGTTGCGCGCCGTGTCGTAGTCGATGCCCGAGAGCCCACCGACAGTGGTGCCCTTGAACTTCATGCGGTGCGGGAGCGTCGCCTCGCCGATCAGTTTGAGCTTGGGAGGGGCCGAGGTGACGGAGGGCACCATGCAGCCCGCGGCGGCCAGCGTCGCGGCGGCACCGGTGGCGCGCAGCAGGGTGCGGCGCGTGAGCAGGAGGGAAGTCATCGCAAGCGAGTCTAGTTCCTGCGGGAAGCTTGAGTTACGCTGCGGGCCCATGAAATACGTTCTTGCGCTGGACCAGGGGACGACGAGCTCGCGTGCCATCGTGTTCAACCGGGAGGGCCAGGTGGTCGCCCTCGCGCAGCGCGAGTTCCGCCAGATCTTCCCGCAGCCGGGCTGGGTGGAGCATGACGCGCGCGAGATCTGGGCGACGCAGCATGCGGTGGCGCTGGAGGCGATCGAGAAGGCCGGGGGCGAGATCGTCGCGATCGGCATCACCAACCAGCGCGAGACCACGGTGCTGTGGGACCGCGCGACCGGCCAGCCGGTGGCCAACGCCATTGTCTGGCAGGACCGCCGCACGGCACCGCGCTGCGACGAGCTGCGCAAAGCCGGCAAGGCCGCTCTGATCCAGAAGAAGACCGGCCTCGTGATCGACGCCTACTTCTCCGGGACCAAGCTCCAATGGCTGCTGGACAACGTGCCGGGCGCGCGCAAGCGTGCCGAAGCGGGCGAGCTGGCCTTCGGCACCGTCGACAGCTGGCTGCTGTGGAACCTCACCCGCGGGCGGCTGCACGGGACGGACGCGAGCAACGCGTCGCGCACGCTGCTGTTCAACCTGCACACCATGGACTGGGACGACGAGCTGCTGCGGTTGCTGGACATCCCGCGCGCGGTGCTGCCGCAGGTGCTGCCTTCGAGCGGGTTGCTCGCGGACGTGGAGACATCGCTGTTCGAGGCTTCGATCCCCATCGCGGGCATCGCCGGCGACCAGCAGGCCGCGACGTTCGGGCAGGCCTGCTTCGCGCCGGGCATGGCCAAGAACACCTACGGCACGGGCTGCTTCATGTTGATGAACACCGGTGCCACGCCGGTGGCGAGCCGCAATCGGCTGCTCACCACCGTCGGTTGGCAGGGCCCGCAGGCAGCGCACCGCACGGCGTACTGCCTCGAAGGCAGCGTGTTCATGGCCGGTGCGACGGTGCAGTGGCTGCGAGACGGCTTGCAGGTGATCCAGTCGGCGCCCGAGGTCGAGTCGCTCGCCGCGCAGGTGGAAGACACCGGCGATGTCTATCTCGTGCCGGCGTTCGCCGGCCTGGGCACGCCCGATTGGGATGGCTACGCGCGTGGCACGCTCGTGGGCATGACCCGCGGCACGACGCGTGCGCATATCGCGCGTGCCGCCCTTGAGGCGATTGCGCTGCAGAGCGCGGACGTGTTCGACGCGATGAGCCGCGATTCGCGCATCGCGCTGAAGGAACTGCGCGTCGATGGCGGCGCGTCGCGCAACAACCTGCTGATGCAGATGCAGGCCGACTTCCTCGGCGTGCCCGTCGTGCGGCCGCAGGTGACGGAGACCACGGCGCTCGGCGCCGCGTACCTCGCCGGTCTTGCGACCGGCTATTGGTCCGGCGCGGACGAAATTTCGGCGCAGTGGAAGTCGGACCGCCGCTTCGAGCCGCGCCTGCCGGAGGGCGAGCGCCGCGCGAAGCTCGCGCGGTGGCGGCAGGCGGTGGAGCGATCCAAGGGCTGGGCGCAGCGAGAATGACGGGGACATGAAGCGACAAGAATTGGTGGAGCGGCTGGCCCGGCCGCACACGTATGACCTGGCAATCGTGGGCGGTGGGGCAACCGGGCTGGGCGTGGCGCTGGACGCTGCCGCCCGCGGTTTCAGCGTCGTGCTCGTGGAATCGCACGATTTCGCGAAGGGCACGTCGTCGCGGGCGACAAAGCTGGTCCATGGCGGCGTGCGCTACCTTGCGCAGGGCAACATTTCGCTCGTGCGCGAGGCGCTGCACGAACGCACGACACTGCTGCGCAACGCGCCGCACCTGGCGCAGCCACTGGCCTTCGTCATGCCTTCGTACAAACTGTGGGAGACGCCGTTCTATGGCGCCGGGCTCAAGATGTACGACGCGCTGGCGGGATCGGCCGGGCTCGGGGCGACGGAGTTCCTCAGCCGCTCGCGCACGCTGGCCTGCCTGCCGACAGCGAAGCCGGATGGGCTCAAGGGCGGCGTGAAGTACTGGGACGGGCAGTTCGACGATGCCCGGCTCGCGCTCGCGCTGGCGCGCACGGCCGCCGAACGCGGCGCGCTCCTCGTCAATTACTGTTGCACGACAGGCCTGCTGCACGAGAACGGCAAGGTGGTCGGCCTGGCCTGCCGCGACCAGGAAACCGGCCGCGAATACCGCGTGCACGCCAAGTGCGTGATCAACGCCGCGGGCGTCTGGGTCGACGAGTTGCGCCAACAGGATGGGCAGGCCATCGGCCGCGCGGTCAAGCCCATGGTGGCGCCGAGCCAAGGTGTCCACGTCGTGGTCGACAAGGAATTCCTGCCGGGCGACCACGCGCTCATGGTGCCCAAGACGGTGGACGGCCGGGTGCTTTTCGGCGTGCCGTGGCTCGGCAAGGTGATCCTCGGCACCACCGATACGCCCCGCTCCGACCTGCCGCGCGAGCCCCGCCCGTTCAAGGACGAGTTGGCGTTCATCCTCGGCGAGTCGGCGCGCTACCTCGTCAGGGCCCCGCAGCCGCGGGACATCCGCAGCATCTGGGTCGGGCTGCGTCCCCTGGTCAAGCCGCTGGGCGAGGACGGCGAGTCCACCAAGGCGCTCAGCCGCGAGCACACGGTGCTGGTCAGCCGCAGCGGGCTGGTCACCGTGACCGGCGGCAAGTGGACGACCTACCGGGCCATGGCGGAGGACGTCCTCGAGAAGTGTTTCGGTGCGCAGCTCCTGCCGAGGGCAAGACCGGGTGTGACCACTAACTTGCCGCTCGTGGGCGCAACCGACCTGCGCGGCGCGCCCGTTTCCCTGAGCGCCGCGCAAGGCCCGCATATATATGGAGGCGAAGCCGGCTTGGTGGGGTCCCTGCCCGGCAGCGGCCGCAAGCTCGGCGGCGGCCTGACCGAAGCCATGGTCCGGTTCGCGGCCCGCCGCGAGTACGCCCGAACCGCCGAGGACGTGCTGGCCCGTCGCGTCCGGTTGCTGTTCCTCGATGCGGCGATGGCGGCCGAGCTCGCGCCGGAAGTGGGGGCCATCCTGCGTGAGGAGACCGGCGTCGACCCCCAGGTCGAGGCCTTCCAGGCGCTGGCGCGCAGCTACACGGAGTTGCCACAATAGCCCCCGTTTGACAATCCAGCCAGATCGGTCATAATCGCGGGCTCGCCTTTTGGTAGGCGAGCTTCTGCCCATTCGAAGTTTCGCAAGAAGCGACGGCGGGCCCAAGACTGCCCCGATGGCCTGAGGGATGTTCCCTCGGGGGTTTCGGGACAAGTTGGGAATAAACGAAATGATCCAGACTGAATCTCGGCTCGAAGTCGCCGACAACACCGGTGCGAAGTCCGTTCTTTGCATCAAGGTGCTCGGCGGTTCCAAGCGTCGCTACGCCAGCGTGGGCGACATCATCAAGGTGAGCATCAAGGAAGCCGCGCCCCGTGGCCGCGTGAAGAAGGGCGAGGTCTACAGCGCCGTCGTCGTTCGCACCGCCAAGGGCATTCGCCGCGCCGACGGCTCCCTGGTCAAGTTCGACGGCAATGCCGCCGTGCTGCTCAACAACAAGCTGGAGCCCATCGGCACCCGCATCTTCGGCCCCGTGACGCGCGAGCTGCGCACGGAGAAGTTCATGAAGATCGTGTCGCTGGCGCCCGAAGTCCTGTAAGGAACCGTCATGAACAAGATCCGCAAGGGTGACGAAGTCATCGTGCTGGCCGGCAAGGACAAGGGCAAGCGCGGCCGCGTGCAGCTGCGCAAGGATGCCGACTACATCGTGGTCGAGGGCATCAACCTGGTGAAGAAGCACACCAAGCCTAACCCCATGAAGGGCACGACCGGCGGCATCGTGGAGAAGGCCATGCCCATCCACCAGTCCAACGTCGCGATCTTCAACCCCGCCACCGGCAAGGCTGACCGCGTGGGCATCAAGACGGAAGGCGAGAAGCGCACGCGCGTGTTCAAGTCCTCCGGCGAAGAAATCAAGGTGGCCTGATCATGTCCCGCTTCCAAGAACACTATCGCACCAAGGTCGCTCCCGAGCTGACCGCCAAGTTCGGCTACAAGTCGCCGATGCAGGTGCCGCGCATCACCAAGATCACGCTGAACATGGGCGTGAGCGAGGCCGTGGCGGACAAGAAGGTCATGGAAAACGCCGTCGGCGACCTGACCAAGATCGCCGGCCAGAAGCCCGTCGTGACGAAGGCCAAGAAGGCCATCGCCGGCTTCAAGATCCGCGAAGGCCAGGCCATCGGAACGATGGTCACGCTGCGCGGCAACCGCATGTACGAATTCCTGGACCGTTTCGTGACGGTCGCGCTGCCCCGCGTGCGCGACTTCCGCGGCGTGTCCGGCCGCGCCTTCGACGGCCGCGGCAACTACAACATCGGCGTGAAAGAGCAGATCATCTTCCCCGAGATCGAGTACGACAAGGTCGACGCGATCCGCGGTCTGAACATCTCCATCACGACCACGGCGAAGACCGACGAGGAAGCCAAGGCGCTCCTGGCCGGCTTCAAATTCCCGTTCAAGAACTGAAGGTGCATCGTGGCTAAAACCGCACTGATCCAGCGCGAACTCAAGCGCGAAAAGCTGGTCTCCAAGTACGCCAAGAAGTACGAGGAGCTCAAGGCCATCGCCAACGATGCCAAGCGCAGCGAAGAAGAGCGTGCCGCCGCGCGCGACTCCCTGCAGAAGCTGCCCCGCAACGCGAACCCCACGCGCCAGCGCAACCGCTGCGAAATCACCGGCCGTCCGCGCGGCACGTTCCGCCAGTTCGGCCTGGCCCGCAACAAGATCCGCGAGATGGCCTTCACGGGCGACATCCCGGGCGTGGTCAAGGCCAGCTGGTAAGCGCGAGGAGAGACAGACATGAGCATGAGTGATCCCATCGCCGACCTGCTGACGCGCATCCGCAATGCGCAGATGGTCGCCAAGTCCTCGGTGACGGTGCCCTCTTCCAAGGTGAAGGTGGCCATCGCCCAGGTGCTGAAGGACGAGGGCTACATCGACGGCTTCCAGGTCAAGACCGAAGGCGGCAAGACCGAGCTCGAGATCGCCCTGAAGTACTACGCCGGCCGCCCGGTCATCGAGCGCCTCGAGCGCGTGAGCCGCCCCGGCCTGCGCGTGTACAAGGGCGTCGGCGCCATCCCCCAGGTCATGAACGGCCTGGGCGTCGCCATCGTGACGACCCCCAAGGGCGTGATGACGGACCGCAAGGCCCGCGCCAGCGGCGTCGGCGGCGAAGTCCTTTGCTACGTCGCTTAAGCGGGAGGTAAAGAGAAATGTCCCGAGTCGGAAAAATGCCCGTTGAAGTCCCGAAGGACGTCAACGTCGAAATCAAGGAAGACCAGATCAGCGTGAAGGGCAAGGGCGGCGAGCTGCGCCTGGCCACGAACGCGCTGGTGAAGGTGGCCTCCAAGGACGGCAAGCTGTCCTTCGAGCCCGCGAACGATTCGCGCGAAGCCAACGCCATGAGCGGCACCATGCGCCAGCTGGTGAACAACATGGTGCTGGGCGTCACGAAGGGCTTCGAGAAGAAGCTCACGCTCGTGGGCGTCGGCTACAAGGCCGCCGTGCAGGGCTCCAAGCTGAACCTCGCGGTCGGCTACAGCCACCCCGTGAACGTCGAAGCCCCTGCGGGCATCACGTTCGCCACCCCCACGCCGACGGAAATCCTCGTGAAGGGTGCCGATCGCCAGCGCGTGGGCCAGTTGGCCGCCGAGATCCGTGCCGTCCGCCCGCCCGAGCCCTACAAGGGCAAGGGCATCCGCTACGCGGACGAGAAGATCACGATCAAAGAGACCAAGAAGAAGTAAGGAGCATGACGATGTTGAACAAGAAAGAGCAGCGTCTGCGCCGTGCGAAGCAAACCCGCATCCGGATCGCGACGCAGGGTACGGCCCGCCTGACGGTGAACCGCACCAACCTGCACATCTACGCGAGCGTGATCTCGGGCGACGGCTCCAAGGTGCTGGCTTCCGCTTCGACGGTCGAGGCCGACATCCGCAAGGAGCTCGGCACCGTGGGCAAGGGCGGCAATGCCGCCGCCGCCGCGCTGATCGGCAAGCGCATCGCCGAGAAGGCCAAGGCCGCCGGCGTCGAGAAGGTCGCCTTCGACCGCGCCGGTTTCGCGTATCACGGCCGCGTCAAGGCGCTGGCCGAGGCCGCCCGTGAAGCGGGCCTGCAGTTCTAACGGACACGGATACCAAGATGGCAAAAGTTCAAGCGAAGACGCAGGGTGACGGTCCGGAAGACGGCCTGCGCGAGAAGATGATCGCGGTCAACCGCGTGACCAAGGTGGTGAAGGGCGGCCGTATCCTCGGCTTCGCGGCGCTCACCGTGGTCGGCGACGGCGACGGCCGCGTCGGCATGGGCAAGGGCAAGTCCAAGGAAGTGCCCGCGGCCGTGCAGAAGGCGATGGAAGAAGCGCGCCGCGGCATGACCAAGGTCACGCTGAAGAACGGCACGATCCACCATGCGGTCACCGGCCACCACGGCGCCGCCCGCGTGATGATGGCGCCGGCCCCCAAGGGTACCGGCATCATCGCCGGCGGCCCGATGCGTGCCGTGTTCGAAGTCATGGGCATCACCGACATCGTGGCCAAGAGCCACGGTTCGACCAACCCGTACAACATGGTCCGCGCCACGTTCGACGCGCTGAAGAACTCCACCACTCCCTCGGAAGTGGCGGCCAAGCGCGGCAAGTCGGTCGAAGAGATCTTCACCGCCTGAGGAGCAGCAAATGGCTAACCAACAACAGAAGACGGTGAAGGTCCAGCTGGTTCGCAGCCCGATCGGCACCAAGGCCGACCACCGCGCCACCGTGCGCGGCCTGGGCCTGCGCAAGCTCAACTCCGTGAGCGAGCTGGAAGACACGCCGGCCGTGCGCGGGATGATCAACAAGATCGATTACCTGGTGAAGGTGCTCTGATCATGGAACTCAATACCATCAAGCCGGCTGACGGCTCCAAGAAGCCCCGCCGCCGCGTCGGCCGCGGCATCGGCTCCGGCCTGGGCAAGACCGCCGGCCGCGGCCACAAGGGCCAGAAGTCCCGTGCGGGCGGCTACCACAAGGTCGGCTTCGAAGGCGGCCAGATGCCGCTGCAGCGCCGCCTGCCCAAGCGCGGCTTCAAGTCGCACAACCTGAAGTTCAACGGCGAAGTGACGCTGGCGCAGCTGGAGAAGCTGGGCGCGGCCGAGGTCGACCTCCTGGCCCTCAAGCAGGCCAAGCTGGTGGGCCAGATCGTCCAGAACGTGAAGGTGATCAAGTCCGGCGAGCTCAAGCGCGCCGTGAAGCTGACGGGCATCGGCGCCACCGCCGGCGCCAAGGCCGCCATTGAAGCGGCCGGCGGCAGCCTCAACTGAGCAGGATGTCTCTGACTTCCAAGGACCGACGTGGCAACTAGCGCTGCACAAATCGCGAAGACCGGCAAGTTCGGCGACCTGCGTCGCCGGCTGGTGTTCCTTTTGCTCGCGCTGGTCGTCTACCGCATCGGCGCGCACATCCCGGTGCCCGGCATCAACCCCGACCAGCTCGCGCAGCTGTTCAAGGGCCAGCAGGGCGGCATCCTGAGCCTGTTCAACATGTTCTCGGGCGGTGCGCTCTCGCGGTTCACGGTGTTCGCGCTGGGCATCATGCCGTACATCTCGGCCTCGATCATCATGCAGCTGCTCACGTACGTGGTCCCCACGTTCGAGCAGCTGAAGAAAGAGGGCGAGGCGGGCCGCCGCAAGATCACGCAGTACACGCGCTGGGGCACGCTGGGCCTGGCGATCTTCCAGTCGCTGGGCATCGCCGTGGCGCTGGAAAGCTCCGCCGGCCTCGTGGCCAGCCCGGGCATGGGCTTCCGCCTCACGGCGATGGTCAGCCTCACGGCCGGCACGATGTTCCTGATGTGGCTGGGCGAGCAGATCACCGAGCGGGGCTTGGGCAACGGCATCTCGATCCTGATCTTCGCGGGCATCGCCGCCGGGCTGCCCAACGCGATCGGCGGTCTGCTGGAGCTGGTGCGCACGGGCGCGATGGGGCCGCTGACGGCCATCATCATCTGCATCGTGGTCGCGGCCGTCACGTACTTCGTGGTGTTCGTCGAGCGCGGCCAGCGCAAGATCCTCGTGAACTACGCGCGGCGCCAGGTCGGCAACAAGGTGTACGGCGGCCAGTCGTCGCACCTGCCGCTGAAGCTGAACATGTCGGGCGTGATCCCGCCGATCTTCGCGTCGTCGATCATCCTGCTGCCGGCCACGGTCGTCAGCTGGTTCTCGGCGGGCGAGTCGATGACGTGGCTGAAGGACATCGCGGCGACGCTGACCCCCGGCCAGCCGATCTACGTGATGCTGTACGCCAGCGCCATCGTGTTCTTCTGCTTCTTCTACACGGCGCTCGTGTTCAACAGCCGCGAGACCGCCGACAACCTGAAGAAGAGCGGAGCGTTCATCCCCGGGATCCGTCCCGGCGACCAGACCGCCCGCTACATCGACAAGATCCTGGTTCGCCTCACGCTGGCGGGCGCGGTGTACATCACCTTCGTCTGCCTGCTGCCGGAGTTCCTGATCCTGAAGTACAACGTGCCCTTCTATTTCGGCGGCACCTCGCTGCTGATCATCGTGGTGGTCACCATGGACTTCATGGCCCAGGTGCAGAACTACCTCATGAGCCAGCAGTACGAGAGCCTGCTGAAGAAGGCCAATTTCAAGACGTCGCTGGGCGGCTGAAATGGCGAAGGACGACGTCATCCAGATGCAGGGGGAAGTGGTCGAGAACCTTCCCAATGCGACGTTTCGAGTGAAGCTGGAAAACGGGCACGTGGTGCTCGGGCATATTTCGGGAAAGATGCGGATGCACTACATCCGCATCCTCCCGGGTGACAAGGTCACCGTGGAACTGACGCCCTACGACTTGTCGCGGGCACGAATTGTTTTCCGCGCCAAGTAAGGGCGGGCGAGTTTTAGGAGAAAGAACATGAGAGTTTCGGCTTCCGTCAAGAAGATCTGCCGCAACTGCAAGATCATCCGCCGCAAGGGCGTTGTCCGCGTGATCTGCACCGATCCGCGCCACAAGCAGCGTCAAGGTTAAGTTTCAGAGGAATCGACATGGCACGTATCGCCGGCATCAACATCCCGCCGCACCAGCACGCCGAAATCGGCCTGACGGCGATCTTCGGCATCGGTCGCACGCGCGCCCGCAAGATCTGCGAGGCCTGCGGCATCGCCTACTCGAAGAAGATCAAGGACCTGACGGACGCGGAGATGGAAAAGATCCGCGACCAGATCGGCCAGTTCACGATCGAGGGCGACCTGCGCCGCGAGACCACGATGAACATCAAGCGCCTGATGGACATCGGCTGCTACCGGGGCTTCCGCCACCGCCGTGGCCTGCCGATGCGCGGTCAGCGCACGCGTACCAACGCACGCACCCGCAAGGGCCCGCGCAAGGCCGCCCAGGCCCTGAAGAAATAACGGGAAGAGAGATAAGACATGGCCAAGGCTCCCGCCAGCAACGCCGCGCAGCGAGTGCGCAAGAAGGTCCGCAAGAACGTGTCGGACGGCATCTGCCACGTGCACGCGTCCTTCAACAACACGATCATCACGATCACCGACCGCCAGGGCAACGCCTTGAGCTGGGCCTCCTCCGGCGGCCAGGGCTTCAAGGGCTCGCGCAAGTCCACGCCGTTCGCCGCCCAGGTGGCCTCGGAAGTGGCCGGTCGCGCCGCGATCGAGCAGGGCATCAAGAACCTCGACGTCGAGATCAAGGGCCCGGGCCCCGGTCGCGAGTCGTCGGTGCGTGCGCTGGCCGCGCTGGGCATCCGCATCACGTCGATCAGCGACGTGACGCCGGTCCCGCACAACGGCTGCCGCCCGCAGAAGCGCCGCCGCATCTAAGTCAGTCAACCCAAGCCCACCGCTTGCGCTGCACGCAGCGCAAGCTCCCCCGGCAACAGGCCGGGGTAGTGTTTTAAAGGAAAGAGAAAGTGGCACGTTACCTCGGCCCCAAGGCCAAACTCTCCCGCCGTGAAGGCACCGACCTGTTCCTGAAGAGCGCCCGCCGCTCCATCAGCGACAAGGCCAAGTTCGACTCCAAGCCCGGCCAGCACGGCCGCACGTCGGGCCAGCGCACCAGCGACTTCGGCCTGCAGCTGCGCGAGAAGCAGAAGGTCAAGCGCATGTACGGCGTGCTGGAGCGCCAGTTCCGCCGCTACTTCGAGGAGGCCGAGCGCCGCAAGGGCAACACGGGTGCCAACCTGCTGTTCCTGCTCGAGTGCCGCCTGGACAACGTCGTATACCGCATGGGCTTCGGCTCCACCCGCGCCGAGGCGCGCCAGCTGGTCAGCCACAAGGCGATCACGGTCAACGGCCAGCCGGTCAACATCCCGTCGTACCTGGTCAAGGCCGGCGACGTGATCGCGGTGCGCGAGAAGTCCAAGAAGCAGAACCGCGTGGTCGAAGCGCTGCAGCTCGCCCAGCAGGTCGGCATCCCGGGCTGGATCGAGCTCAACGCCGACAAGGCCGAAGGCACCTTCAAGAAGGTCCCGGACCGCGACGAATTCGGCGCCGACATCAACGAATCCCTGATCGTCGAACTGTATTCGCGGTAAACGGACGATAACGAGGCAGCTTCGCCTCCTCGTACTTGGTTTTTTTAGTTCCAGCCTTACCGGTGTAACGAGCCGGGGGTATTGAGAAGGAAAGTCCTGCATGCAAACCAATTTGCTGAAACCCAAATCCATCAACGTGGAGCAGCTCGGCACCAACCGTGCCAAGGTGACCCTGGAGCCGTTCGAGCGGGGCTACGGCCACACGCTGGGCAACGCGCTGCGCCGGGTCCTGCTCTCGTCGATGGTCGGGTATGCGGCCACCGAGGTCACCATCGCCGGTGTCCTGCACGAGTACTCGTCCATCGACGGCGTGCAGGAAGACGTCGTGGGGATCCTGCTGAACCTGAAGGGCGTGGTGTTCAAGCTCCACAACCGCGACGAGGTCACGCTGTCGCTGCGCAAGGACGGCGAAGGCGTGGTCACCGCCGCTGACATCCAGACGCCGCACGACGTCGAGATCATCAACCCCGACCATGTCATCGCCAACCTGTCGCAGGGCGGCAAGATCGACATGCAGATCAAGGTGGAGAAGGGCCGCGGCTACGTGCCGGGCACGATGCGCCGCTACGGCGACGAGCCGACCAAGTCGATCGGCCGCATCGTCCTGGACGCGTCGTTCTCGCCGGTCAAGCGCGTGAGCTACACGGTCGAGAGCGCTCGCGTGGAGCAGCGCACCGACCTCGACAAGCTGGTGATGGAGATCGAGACCAACGGCGCGATCACCGCCGAGGACGCCGTGCGCGCCTCCGCGAAGATCCTCGTCGAGCAGCTCGCGGTGTTCGCGCAGCTCGAGGGCAGCGAGCTCGCAGCCTTCGATGCGCCGGTGCAGCGTTCGAGCCAGCAGTTCGACCCGATCCTGCTGCGCCCGGTCGACGAGCTCGAACTCACGGTTCGCTCCGCGAACTGCCTGAAGGCCGAGAACATCTACTACATCGGCGACCTGATCCAGCGGACCGAGAACGAGCTGCTCAAGACCCCGAACCTGGGCCGCAAGTCGCTCAACGAAATCAAGGAAGTCCTGGCTTCGCGCGGGCTCACGCTCGGCATGAAGCTGGAAAGCTGGCCCCCGGCCGGCCTGGACAAGCGTTAACCAACCAATGGTGAACTGGCAGTACCTGACACGGCTGCCTTTGAAGATAAGGAAAGGAACACACCATGCGCCACGGACACGGCCTGCGTAAACTCAACCGCACCAGCGAGCACCGCCTCGCGATGCTGCGCAACATGATGAACTCGCTGATCGAGCACGAGGTGATCAAGACCACCGTGCCGAAGGCGAAGGAACTGCGCCGCGTCGTCGAGCCGATGATCACCCTGTCGAAGGAAAAGACGGTCGCCAACCAGCGCCTCGCCTTCGACCGCCTGCGCAGCCGCGACTCCGTCGCCAAGCTGTTCAACGAGCTGGGCCCGCGCTACAAGGCGCGCCCGGGCGGCTACACGCGCATCCTGAAGATGGGCTTCCGCGTCGGCGACAACGCGCCGATGGCACTCGTCGAACTCGTGGACCGTCCCGAGCCGACCGAAGCAGCCGCCACCGAGCAGGCCGCTTCCGAATAACCTATAATCGACAGTCTTGACGCGCGGTGGAGCAGCCTGGTAGCTCGTTGGGCTCATAACCCAAAGGTCGCAAGTTCAAATCTTGCCCGCGCAACCAAACTTCGACGCCCACCACCCGGTGGGCGTTTTTCATTGTGGCGTTGTCCGAGGACAACGAACATGCCCCCTGAATCCCTTCTAGGGGAAAACCATCCGATTCAGGCTCGCGTCAGGGATTGCCGTAAGCGTTACCGGCAGATACGATCCCACGGACATAAGACAACGTCGCCCGTTCTGCGTCCGACCATTGCGGGAAGTCCGCATCGGCGCGTGTTCTTCGTCCTAGAGGGGTATTTCGAGCATGGGGATCCAGGAAGCGAGCAAACCAGCCGCGCGTTGCAGTCACAGCGGCCGGCCATTCGCACACATACGGGCTGCGCTTGCGACCCTCGGGCTCTGCGCTGCCAGCTGGGTCGCTCTCGCACAAGCACCTGCCGCGCCCGCCGCCTCGGCGGCGCCCTCTGCAACACCTCCTGCTGCCGCGGCGGCTGCCGCAGCGCCGGCTTCCGCACCGAAGCCCGCGCAGGCTCCTGTGCCCCTTGCGGGCATTGGCTCCACGCTGGTCAAGGTCCCCGACGGCCGCATGCTTGCGCCGGACATCGCGCGCATCGTCAGCCGCGGTGAACTGATCGTCGCCATGCTCGGCGTCGACACGCCGCCGTTCTTCTACGAGAAGAACGGCGAGCTGGTCGGCGTGGAGGTCGACCTCGCCAAGGCGATCGCCAAGGAGCTGGGCGTCGCCGTCCGCTTCAACCGCAGCGCCAAGTCGTTCAACGCGGTGGTGGACATCGTCGCGCGCGGCGACGCCGACATCGCCCTGTCGAAGCTGTCGCGCACGCTGGCCCGCACGCAGATCATCAGCTTCACGCAGCCCTACCTCGTGATGAACCACGCGCTGATCCTCAACCGGGTCAAGTTCGCGCAGTTCGCCCGCGAGCGCGCGCTGCCCGAGGTCATCCGCGGCTTCACCGGCAGCGTCGGCGTGATCGCCAAGTCCTCCTTCTCGGACTACGCGCGCCGCAACTTCCCGAACGCCAAGATCGTGGAATACCCCGGCTGGCCCGACGTCCTCAAGGCCCTCGAGAAGGGCGAGGTGATCGGCGCCTACCGCGACGAGTTCGAAGTCAAGCGCATCCTGAAGGCCGACCCCACGGCCTCGCTGCACCTGCGCACCGTCACGTTCAAGGACCTCGAGGACACGCTGGGCATCGCGGTGGGCATCAACGACCACGTGCTGCTTGCCTTCCTCAACGAGTACCTGTCGCAACGGGTCGAAAAGCTGAACACCGCCAAGGTGCTGGCCGCGCTCGAGAAGTAACCCCCAGGGAGATTCCGCCATGGACGCAAAAAAGCTTTATTCCTTTGCCCTCAACCCCTGGGTCATCCTGGGCAGCCTGGCCCTCGGTTTCGCCATGGGCACCGTGGCCCCGCAGCAGGCCGTCAAGCTCGGCTTCCTGGGTGACATCTACGTCGACCTGCTCAAGATGATCACGCTGCCCTTCATGGTGTCGGCGGTCATCTTCAGCCTGCAGCGCCTGTTCCGCGAAGGCGGCACCGGCCAGCTGCTCGGGCGGCTTGCGGCGGTGTTCGTGGCTTTTTCGATCGCAGTGGCCGTCGTGGGTGCGGCGACCGCGCTCATCGTGCGGCCCGGCTCGAACCTGTCGAGCGAAACCATGGCCACGTTCGGCCAGATGGTCGGCAGCGACCTGAATTCCAGCGACACGGCCATGCAGCTGCAGGGTGCGGACGAAGTCAAGAAGTCCGTCTCGTTCACCGACGTGCTGCTCAGCCTCGTGCCCGCCAACATCTTCTCGGCGCTGGCCAGCGGCGACACCCTCAAGGCGCTGGTGTTCGCCATGCTGTTCGGCCTGGCGGTGGGGCACGTGCCATCCCGCATCTCGGACGGCCTCACTTACTCGCTGGAGACGATCTACCACTCGTGCCAGACCCTGGTGCGCTGGCTGAACTACCCGCTGCCGCTCGTGCTGTTCTGCATGAGCGCGGCGCAGCTGGGCAAGACGGGCATCCAGCCGCTGCAGGCGATGTTCCAGTTCGTGGTGGCGTTCTTCATCGCCTCGCTGATCATCCTGGTGGTGGCGGCCGTGATCATCTGGCGCCGCTCCAACAACTCGTTCGGGCAGACGCTCGACTCCCTGCGTGCCCCATTCGCGCTGGCCCTCGCCACGCGCAGCAGCGCCACCTGCATGCCGGTGATGATCGAGAGCCTGGCCGACAAGCTGGGCTTCGCCCGCTCGCGCGTCGAGCTGCTGGTGCCGCTGGCCACCTCGCTGCTGCGGGTGGGTCCGGTCGTCTACTACGTGACCGCGACGCTGTTCATCGCGCAGCTCTACGGGCGTGACCTCACCGCCGCGGACATCGCGCTCGTGATGGGTGCGTCGGTGCTCGCCGGTTTCGCATCGGCGGGCATGACGGGCCTGGTGACTGTGTCGCTGGTCGGCATGACCTGCGCCTACCTCGGCCTGCCGTTCGAGGCCGCGTTCATCCTGTTCCTGGCCGTGGACCCGATCTGCGACATGCTGCGCACGCTGGTCCTCGTGATCGGCAACACCGCGGCGGTCTCGCTCATCTGCCCCAGGCCCCTGAAGATCTAGGAGAAGGCCCATGTCGCGAATCGGTGTCTTCGGAGGGATGGGCCCGGCAGCGACAGTGGACTTCATGGACAAGCTGGTGACGCTGACACCGGCCAGGCGCGACCAGGACCACCTGCCGGTGGTGGTCGCGAGCTTGCCCCACGTGCACGACCGCTCGCGCTCGATCCTCGGCGTGGGCAAGGACCCGCTGCCGCAGCTGCTCGAAGGCATCGATTTCCTCAACGGGGCGGGCGTGGGCGTGATCGCCATCCCCTGCAACTCGTCGCACCACTGGTACGCCCAGATGAGCGAGCGCAGCAAGGTGCCGATCCTGCACATCGCCAAGGCCTGCGTCGCGGCCATCCCGAAGGAGGCGGCGGGAAAGGTCGCGGTGCTCGCGACGCGCGGCGCGCTGGCCTCCGGCTTCTACCAGGCCGCCCTCGACGAGCGCCGCATTCCCCATGGCGTGCCCGATGCGGCCACGCAGCCCTTCGTGGACGACTGCATCCGGCAGATCAAGGCGGGCGAGATGAAGGACGGCGGCGCGAGCCTGGGCAAGGCGCTGGCCGTAGTGAAGGAGCAGGGCGCGACCGCAGTGATCATGGGCTGCACGGAGATCCCGATCGCGGCGAAGTACACCGACACGCTGGGCCTGCACCTGATGGACAGCTCGCTGGAGCTGGCGCGCGCGGCCGTGAACTACGCGCTCGAGCGCAAGTGGCATCGGCCCGGCTGGGACGCATAGAAGAAAACCTGGCGCGGCTGGCGGGGATCGAACCCACGACCCTTGGCTTCGGAGGCCAATACTCTATCCACTGAGCTACAGCCGCATTGCTCGCGTTGCGAGCTGCGCATTATCGCCCATCGCCGCACCCTCAGGGTTGCCCCGCACCCGCTGGCTATAATCGAAGGTTGATTTGACTCCAGCCTACGCATTGCCCGAGGACGCCATGAGCGACACGACGCACGAAGAAGCCCACACCGGCCCGATCAAGACCCCCAGCCAGCTGCTCGCGACGGTGTTCTTCGCGTTCTTCGTGCCGGTGTTCATCATCATCGCGCTCGTGTCCTATGTCGTTTCCGACAGCAAGCCGGCCGGCAGCACCGACGTCGAGAAGTACGCACTGGGCGGCCTGACGGCCCAGGACATCGAGCGCGGCACCGCCGAGCGCATCCGCAAGGTCGGCGCGGTCGAGATCCGGGACGCCAACCGGCCGCTCAAGACCGGCGAGGAAGTGTTCAAGGCGCAGTGCACGGCGTGCCACACGTCCGGCGCCGCCGGTGCTCCGAAGCTGGGCGACGCCGCTTCGTGGGCCAACCGCATCAAGACCGGTTTCGACGCGCTCGTCGCTTCGGCGCTCAAGGGCAAGGGCGCGATGCCCGCGCAGGCCGGCGGCGACTTCGACGACATCGAGATCGCGCGCGGCGTCGCGTACATGGCCAACGCCGCCGGCGCCAAGTTCGCCGAGCCGCAGCGTCCTGCCGCTTCCGCCGCGGCCGCCCCTGCTGCCTCCGGTGCCCAGGCTGCTGCACCTGCGTCCGCTGCGGCGCCGGCTGCCACGGCCGTCGCTGCGGCCACGCCTGCACCCGCTGCCGCTCCTGCCCCTGCAGCCGCGCCTGCCACGGCTGCCGCCGGCGGCGGTGAGGCCCTCTACAAGCAGGCTTGCGTCGCCTGCCACGCGGCCGGCGTTGCCGGTGCGCCGAAATTCGGCGACAAGGCCGCCTGGGCGCCCCGCCTGGCGCAAGGCGTGCCCGCGCTCGTCCAGAGCGCCATCAAGGGCAAAGGCGCCATGCCGCCCAAGGGTGGCAGCACCGCTTCGGACGCCGAAGTGAAGGCGGCGGTCGAATACATGGCCGCCGCAGCCAAGTAAGCCAGGGAGCCCAAGGAAAGCCGGTCACGCGACCGGCTTTTTTCATGCCTGCGCGCGAACGCGCAATGCCGCAGGGCTGGTCACGAACCGGTAGCGCTCGGGTAGCTGCGCCGCAGCCACCTCGCGCGGCACCCACGCCCCTTGCTCGATCGCATCGGCCGCGGCTTCGACATCGAGCGTGTGCACGATGCCAAGGCCGATGTCGGTGTCGAGGTAAACGCGGCCGGCCTCGTCGACCAGGCACTCGCGCACGGTCTGCGGCGCGCGCCCGGTATGCGCCGTGACCTGACGCTCGCCACCGATGCGCCACACGAAAGGCGTGGCCTCCAGCTCCACGTACACGCGCTGCGGCCCGTTCTGGAAGAACCACTGGCCCGCATCGTCGCGCTCGTAGTTGCGGTGGATGAACTCGACGAGCTTCTCGTGCCGCAGCAGCGAACCCTTCGCAACGGGGAAGGGCCCTGCCGCCTGCGTGCGGTCGTCCCGCATGTACCAATTGCCGCGTGCGTCGAGGCCGAGCCAGCCATAGCAGTGCGGCACGTTGGGCCACTTGGCCATCGCTTGCCGAACGATGTCGTCCATGGCCCATTATCCGGCCGCGACAAATAAAAAGCGCCGCATGAAGCGGCGCCTTGGAGTGTTCATTTGCCCTGCCAGGCAATCGTTGGAGTTGTGGTTTGTCTCCTCGGTCCCTCGTCCCCTGGCGCCCTTTGGCGGGGCGTCATTGCGAGTCCGTGGACTCTACCGGCAAACCCCATGCACCAGCATCGGGAGTTTCCCGCGCTTCGCTAGCTCAACCGGTGCGCGCGATCCACTCGGCAGCCTTCTCGGCCATCATCAGGATGGGCGAGTTGGTGTTGCCGCTCGTGATGGTCGGCATGGCACCTCCGTCGACGACGCGCAGGCCCGCGATGTCGCGCACGCGAAGCTGCGAGTCCAGCACGGCCATCGGATCGTCGTCGCTGCCCATCTTCGTTGTCCCTACGGGGTGGAAGATGGTGGTGGCGATGTCGCCCGCGAGACGCGCGAGGTCCTCGTCGCTTTCGTACTGCGGCCCGGGCTTCCACTCCACCGGCTTGTATTTCGCCAGCGCCGGCTGCGCGGCGATGCGGCGCGTCACGCGCAGCGAGTCGGCCGCGACCTTGCGGTCCTCCTCGGTGCTCAGGTAGTTGGGCGCGATCGCCGGCGCATCCGCGAAGTTGGGCGTGCGGATGCGCACCCAGCCGCGGCTCGTGGGGTTGAGGTTGCACACGCTGGCCGTGAACGCGTTGAACGCGTGCAGCGGTTCGCCGAACGCGTCGAGCGACAGCGGCTGCACGTGGTACTCGATGTTCGGCCACGGCTGCTCGGCCGAGCTGCGCGTGAAGGCGCCCAGCTGCGAAGGCGCCATGCTCATGGGGCCGCTGCGCTTGAGCGCGTACTCGAGGCCGATCTTCATCTTGCCCCACCAAGAATAGGCCAGCGTGTTGAGCGTCGCCACGCCGTCGACCTTGTACACGGCGCGGATCTGCAGATGGTCCTGCAGGTTCTCGCCCACGCCCGGCAGGTCGTGCACGACCGGGATGCCCAGCTCCTGCAGCAGCGCTCCCGGGCCGATGCCCGACAGCTGCAGCAGTTGCGGCGAGCCGATGCTGCCGGCGCAGAGGATCACTTCTCTCGTCGCGGTGACGGTCGTCATCTCCTGCCCGGTCCACGCCTGCAGGCCGGTGCAGCGCTTGCTGCCGTCGGCCTGCACGTCGATCACGAGCTTCGCGACGTGCGCGCTCGTCCACATCTCGAAGTTCGGCCGGCCGTAGCAAGTGGGCCGCAGGAAGGCCTTGGCCGTGTTCCAGCGCCAGCCGTCCTTCTGGTTGACCTGGAAGTAGCCCACGCCCTCGTTGTTGCCGCGGTTGAAGTCCTCGCTGTGCGGGATGCCCGCTTCCTGCGCCGCGGCGGCGAACGCATCGAGGATGTCCCAGCGCAGGCGCTGGCGCTCCACGCGCCACTCGCCGCCGGCGCCGTGCATCGCATCGGCGCCCTTGTAATAGTCCTCGTGCCGCTTGAAGTAGGGCAGCACGTTGTCCCAGCGCCAGCCGGCGTCGCCGGTCACCTGCGCCCAGCCGTCGTAGTCACGCGCCTGGCCGCGCATGTAGATCATGCCGTTGATGCTGGAGCAGCCGCCCAGCGTCTTGCCGCGCGGGTAGCGCAGCTTGCGGCCGTTGAGGCCCGCGTCCGGCTCGGTGTAATAGAGCCAGTCGGTGCGCGCGTTGCCGATGCAATAGAGGTAGCCCACCGGGATGTGGATCCAGTGGTAGTCGTCGCGCCGCCCCGCTTCGATCAGCAGCACGCGCACGCTCGCGTCGCGCGTGAGGCGGTTGGCGAGCAGGCAGCCGGCCGTGCCGGCGCCGACGATGACGTAGTCGAAGGTTGTGTCGCTCACTTATTTTGCAGTGGGCATCACGAACTCGGCCCCTTTGCCGATGCTCTCCGGCCAGCGCTGCATGATCGACTTCTGCTTCGTGTAGAAGCGCACGCCCTCTTCGCCGTAGGCGTGCATGTCGCCGAACAGGCTCTTCTTCCAGCCGCCGAAGCCGTGCCAGGCCATCGGCACCGGGATCGGCACGTTCACGCCGACCATGCCCACCTGCACGCGCCGCGAGAACTCGCGCGCCGTGTTGCCGTCGCGCGTGAAGAGGGACACGCCGTTGCCGTACTCGTGGGAGTTGATCAGGTCCACCGCACCCGCGAGGTCCTTCACGCGAACGCAGCCGAGCACCGGGCCGAAGATCTCTTCCTTGTAGATCTTCATCTCGGGCGTGACGTTGTCGAACAGCGTGCCGCCGAGCCAGAAGCCGTTGTCGCAACCCGTGCCGGCCATCGCGCCCTTGAACTGGCGGCCGTCGACGACGAGCTTTGCGCCCTCGGTCGCACCTTGCGCGATGTAGCCGGCGATGCGCTCGTGCGCCACCTTGGTGACGATCGGGCCCATCTCGGCATCGAGCTCGGTGCCGTTCTTGATCTTCAGCTCCTGCGTGCGCTTCTGCAGCGCGGGCATGATGCGGTCGGCCGCATCGCCCACCAGCACGCCCAGCGAGATCGCCATGCAGCGCTCGCCGGCCGAGCCGAACGCCGAGCCGATGAGGGCATCGACGGCCTGGTCCATGTCCGCATCGGGCATCACCACCATGTGGTTCTTCGCGCCGCCCAGGGCCTGCACGCGCTTGCCGTGCTTCGCGCCGGTTTCGTAAATCTTCTGGGCAATGGCCGTGGAGCCCACGAAGGAGATCGCCTTGACGTCCGGATGCTCGAGCAGCGCATCCACGGCATCCTTGTCGCCCTGCACGACGTTGAACACGCCGTCGGGCAGGCCCGCTTCCTTGAGCAGGCGCGCCATCAGGATCGACGCGCTCGGGTCCAGCGGGCTGGGCTTCAGGACGAAGCAGTTCCCTGCCGCGATCGCCACCGGGTACATCCACATCGGCACCATGCACGGGAAGTTGAACGGCGTGATGCCGGCCACCACCCCCAGCGGCTGGCGCATCGTCCAGTTGTCGATGCCGGTGGAGACCTGGTCGGTGTACTGGCCCTTGAGCAGTTGCGGGATGCCGCAGGCGAATTCGACGATGTCGATGCCGCGGGTGACTTCACCCTGCGCGTCGGTGAACACCTTGCCGTGTTCGGCGGTGATCGTGCGCGCGAGTTCGTCGCGGTGCGTGTTGAGCAGTTCGAGGAACTTGAACATCACGCGCGCGCGGCGGATCGGCGGCGTGTCGGCCCACGCGGGGAAGGCAGCCTGCGCGGACTTCACCGCGGCGTCCACTTCGGCCGCGCTCGCCAGTGCCACGCGGCCGCTGACCGCGCCTGTCGCGGGGTTGAAGACGTCGGCGCGGCGGCCGCTCGTGCCGGGCACCACGCGGCCGGAGATCCAGTGTTCGATGGAGGAGAGGGCCGCCCCGGAGGCGGACTTGTCGGGAGCGTTCATGCGGGTCTTCCTTGGAGGAAGGCCAGTCTACCTCCAGCGGCGGCGCGCCCTATCCGGCGAAATCCGGGGCGCCGGCCGGTGCCACGGGCGGCGGCAGGCCGGGCGAGAAGATGAAGTCGGCGAACACCGCGCGCTCGATGCCCGTGAGCGTGTCGATGCTGCCGGTGGCGAGGTCACGCACGTAGATGTGATCGGCGTCGGCGCTGAAGGCGTAGCTGCCGACAGTGCCGGTGAAGTACGCGGTGTCGATGCCTGCACCGCCATCGAGCCAGTCGATGCCCTCCCCGCCGGCCAGCCAGTCGTCGCCCGCGCCGCCCAGCAGCCGGTCGTCGCCGCGGCCGCCGACCAGCGCGTTGTTCGCCGCATTGCCAACGAGCACGTCGTCGAACGAAGTGCCTGTTGCGTGCTCGATCGTGACGCCCTGCGCGATGGCCAGCGTGCGGTGGTAGGCGCCCGACACCATCGTGCCGTCCCGCTGCACCGCGGCCGCGTACACGACCGCGCCGATGTCGCTGCGCGTCCCGGCGCCGAGGTCCAGGTGCACGCCGGTGGCGACGCCGCGGGCGTCCAGCACGTCGGCGCCACCGGTGTCCCAGATCACATGGAAGCCGCGCTGCCAGGCGGGATCGGCGAGCCGGTAGGTTGTGTCGCCCTGCGCGTGCTGCGCAGCGCCGTAGAGCGCCTGCAAGGCCTGGACATCGAGCGGCATCGGCTCGACCGGGTAGCGCGAAAGGGTGCCGTCGCCCTCGCCTGGCAGCACCGAGTAGCTCAGGACCGTGTTGGGGATGACGTTGTCCGCGGCGGCCAGTTGCCGGGTGCCTTCGAACGGGTGCTTCAGGCCGAGCGCGTGCAGCGTCTCGTGCAGCACGAGGTCGGCGCGGTAGAAGTCCCAGTCGCTCGTCGCGAGGGTGCTGCCGATCCACACGTCCCCGGCCTGCGCGGCGGCGGAGGGGAAGAAAGCGTAGCCGGCGAAGCCCATGTCGAGCGGCCGGCTCGAGTACGCGTAGCGCAGCGTGCTGCCTTGCGGGCCGGCGTCGGCGACTTCGACGAAGCGGACGGCGGCCACGGCCTCGATCGTGTCCAGCACGGCGCGCACCGTCGCGCGGTCGGCAGCGGCCATCGCGGACGCCGTGGCCGCGAAGGCATCGCTCGCAAGGAAACTCGCGCCGGCGCCGGCAAACGAATAAGTGAGGACCATGCGGCCGTCGGCGTCGCGCGCGGTGCCCCATACGTGGCCTTCAACGAGCGCGGCGAAGTCGCTTGCCTGCAGCGTACGAAGGTCCACGGTTGTCGACGACGGTGCGGGCGGCGCGGGAACGGCAGGCACATCGCCGCCCGACGCCGCCGGCCCCTCCAGGCCCGGCGCGTGCAGTGCGTCCGCGTCCACCTCGATCCAGCCCACTGCCTGCTCCAACGGCGACTACTTCTTGCCGTCGGTCAACTCTAGGCAGGACTCGTCAAAACTTCATCCGCAATTTTGGTGATCGAGTGCGCAATCGCACGTCGCTTGAACTTGCGTGTTAGCTCGCAAGTTCCGCAATCGCGCGCGGCACGCGCACCGGCATGGCGAGCAGGATCTGCCCCGTGCCCTTGCCGAGCGGGTCGTTGCGCAGCGACGCCATGCCGCCGCCATCGAGCGCGCGCGTGCAAAGGAAGTTGAAAGCATCAATCCCCGGAACGTCGTAGCGTGTGACCTCGCCTTCGACCAGGTGCGACAGCCATTCCTTCACGCGCTCGGGTGTCAGTTGTGCGCGCAGCAGCGGCAGCCATTCGGGCCGGCGCGCGATGACGCCGATGTTGGAGTTGTTGCCCTTGTCGCCGCTGCGCGCCCAGGCGAGGCGTACCAAGGGCACCTCGATGGTGTCCTCTTGCGGTGCGCAGCCGCCACCGGTGTCGGGCCGCGGCGGTGAAGGTACTTCTTCCTGGCCGGAAGGCACCGCCACTTCCGTGCGTGCCCCACCCGCAAGCACGGTGGGCTGCAGGCGCTCCTTGCGAAGCAGGAAAGCGTACTGCTTGATCGCCGGTCCGGGCGAGGGCCGCCCATCGCCCGAGCCGGTGGTGCCCGGCGACCATGACGTGCCCGCCGGCGCGATCTCGCGCGCGAACAGCTCCAGCGCCGCCTTGTCCTTGTGCATCACGGCGATGCGCAGCACGGCCTCGCGCACGTCGCGCGTGCGCGCATGCGAGCCGAAGTAATTCTCCTCGGAACCCATCACCTCGATGCGCGTGCGGGTGTAGTCGTCCAGCCCCTGGGCCGCGAAAAGCTCGCGCGTGCGCTCGAGGATCGCTTCGCCCGTGCGGCGTGCCTTGCGCGCCGCGTCGAAACCGATGATGGTGAGCTGCCCGTTGCAGCGGAAGCCGTCGGCGTACGTCGCGCTCACCTTGTAATGCGGCCCCGGCGCGAGCCCGCGCGCGCCGCTCACGTGCACGCGATCGGGCCCTTGCTGCACCATGCGCACCTGCGTGAAGTCACAGGTGACGTCGGGCAGCAGGTACCGCCGCGGGTCGCCGATCTCGTAGAGCATCTGCTCGGCGACGACCGCGGTGTCGACGAGGCCGCCCGTGCCCGGCGGCTTGGTGACGACGAAGCTGCCGTCCTCCGAGCACTCGGCCACCGGGTAGCCGATGTGCGCCCAGTCCGGCACGCGCTCCCAGTCGGTGTGCAGGCCGCCCGTGGCCTGGCAGCCGCACTCGAGGATGTGGCCGGCGAGGCTGCCCTGCGCGAGGCGGTCGTAGTCCTCGGCGGACCAACCGAATTCGTGCATCAGCGCGCCGAGCGTCACGGCGCTGTCGACGCAGCGCCCGGTGACGATCACCTGCGCGCCGGCCTGCAGCGCCGCGCGGATCGGCAACGCGCCGAGGTACGCGTTCGCCGTGAGCACGCGCGCGGGCAGTGGCGCGCCGCTTTGCAACTCCGCCACGCCCTCGTCGCGCAACTGCGGCAGCAGCGGCATCACGTCGTCGCCCGTGACCACCGCCACCTTCACGTCGACGCCCAGCTCCGCGGCCAGCGCGGCAATCGCCTTCGCGCAAGCCTCCGGGTTCACGCCGCCCGCATTGCTGATGACGCGGATGCCCTTGGCCACGACGTCGCGCAGCACCGCGCGCATCGTGACCGTGACGAAGTCGGTGGCGTAGCCCAGCTCCGGGTTCTTCGCCCGCGCCGCAGCGAGGATCGACATCGTGAGTTCGGCCAGGTAGTCGAACACCAGGTAGTCGACATTGCCCTTGGCCACCAGTTGCGGCGCGCCGACGCTGCTGTCGCCCCAGAAGCCCGACGCCCCGCCGATCCGAACGGTCATGCCCATGCTCACTGCCCCTTCCACTGCGGCTTGCGTTTCTCCTGGAATGCCTTCTGCCCTTCCTTCGCGTCCTCGGTCAGCGTGAAGAGCGAGATCTGGCTCTCGGTGAACGCCATCGACTCCTCGAAGGGCATCGATTCGATCCGCTTCAACGTGTACAGCCCGCGCCGGATGCCGGCGGGCGACTTGTCCAGCAGGCGGGCGAGCAGCCATTCGAGCCGGCCGTCGAGGTCCGCATCCACGTGGTTCACCAGGCCGATCTCCAGCGCCTGCGCGGCATCCACCGGTTCGCCCGTGAGGCACAGCTCGGCGAGCTTGCGGCGCGGCAGCAGGTGTTGCAGCGCCGAGAGCACCTGCGCGGGAAACAGGCCCACCTTCACCTCGGGCAGCCCGAAGACGGCATGCGGCGCGGCCACTGCCATGTCGCACATCGCCAGCAGGCCCATGCCCCCCGCCATGCAGGCGCCATTGACGCGCGCGACGAGCGGCACGTTGCTGGCCCGCGCCGCGCGCAGCAGCTTGCCCATGCGGCCATAGGGCTCGGAGTAGTCGGTGGAAAAAGTCTTGCCGGACTGCAGGTCGGCCCCCGCGCAGAAGGCCTTGTCGCCCGCGCCGGTGACGACGATCGCGCGCACGTCCCGGTCCGACTGGGCGCCCTCGATCGCGGCTGTCATCCCCGCCAGCACGTCAGGGCTCAGGGCGTTGCGGCGCTCCTCGCGGTTGACGGTGAGCCACAGAACGTGCCCGCGCCGCTGCACCAGCACGTCATTCGAATGAAGGGTATCGCTCATGAAGCGCCTTATACAGCCCCACCGGCGCCAGCGCAGCCGTTAGGATGACAGGCTGACCATGGTGGACGCCACGCCCCGCATCGACTCGACCGCGCCGGACGCCGTACGCCTGCTCGGGGAATGGACCGCCGGGCAGTTCGGCCGCCGCCGCGTCGTGCGCCGCCTGCTGTCGGCGCTGCCGGCCCCGGGCCCCGGACGGCTGTGGGACCTGCGGGAGGCCCGCCAGCTGGATCACGTCGGCGCCCAGCTGCTGTGGGACCACTGGCAGCGCCGCTGGCCGGAGCGCCTGGAGCTGCTGCCCTCGCAGCGGACCATCCTGGACAGGGTGGCGCAGTACACCGTGGACCCGCCGGGTCGCCGCCGGGCGGGCCTGCGCGACCTCTACCTCGCCTTCGGCGCGCGGCTGCTGCGGTTCGGCGGCCACGTGCATGGCTTCGTCCGGCTGATCGGGCAGCTCACGCTCAACATCATCCGGCTGTGGCGGGCGCCGCACGAAGGGCCGTGGCGCGACCTCTCCGGCCACCTGTACCGCATCGGCGCGACGGCGCTGCCGATCACGGCGCTGGTGGGTTTCCTGATCGGGATCGTGCTGGCTTACCTCACGTCGCAGCAGCTGCGGCAGTTCGGGGCCGACGCGTACATCGTGAACATCCTGGGCATCGCGCTCGTGCGCGAGCTCGGCCCGATGCTGGCCGCCATCCTGATCGCCGGCCGCTCCGGCTCCGCGATCACCGCGCAGATCGGCGTGATGCGCGTGACGGACGAACTCGACGCCATGCGCGTGATGGGCATCTCGCACAGCTTCCGCCTCGTGATGCCGCGCGCGATCGCGCTGGCCATCGCCATGCCGCTGATCAGCGCGTGGACGACCGTCAGCGGCCTCATCGGCGGCATGATCGCGGCCGACCTGTCGCTGGGCATCACGCCGCTGTTCTTCCTCAAGGCGCTACCCGACGCCGTGAACGTGCAGAACCTCGTGCTGGCCACCGTCAAGTCGGTGTTCTTCGGCATCCTCATCGCGATGATCGGCTGCCACTTCGGCCTGCGCGTGAAGCCGAACACGCAGAGCCTGGGCGAGGGCACGACGGCGTCGGTCGTGACGGCGATCACGGTCGTGATCCTGGTCGATGCGCTGTTCGCAGTGCTCTTCAGCAACGTCGGGATATGAGCGAAGAGGACGTCGCCGTCAGCCAACTGCCCGAGGCCGACCAGCCGATGGTGGAAATCCGCAAGCTCTGGTCCGTGTTCGAGACGGCGGAGCGGCGCGTGGTCATCCACCGCGACCTCGACCTGACGGTCAAGCGCGGCGAGATCCTCTCCATCGTCGGCGGCTCGGGCACCGGCAAGACGGTGCTGCTGCGGCAGATCCTGGGGCTGGAGAGGCCCGCGCAGGGGGAGATCCGCCTGCTCGGCCAGCCGCTGGAAAAGCTCTCCAGCAAGGGCGCGGCCAGCCGCATCGGCATGCTGTTCCAGCACGGGGCGCTGTTCTCGGCCTTCAGCGTGCTGGAGAACATCGCCTTCCCGCTGCGCGAGCTCAAGACGTTGCCCACCGCGCTGGTGCGCGAAGCGGCGATGGTGAAGCTTCAGATGGTCGGCCTGAAGGCGACCGACGCCGACAAGATGCCGGCCGAGCTGTCGGGCGGCATGATCAAGCGGGCGGCCCTGGCACGGGCGCTCATCATGGACCCGCCCCTGCTCCTGCTGGACGAGCCCACGGCGGGGCTGGACCCCGACAGCTCGGACGCCTTCGTGCGGCTGCTGCGCTCGCTGCACCGCGACCTGGAGCTGACGGTGGTGATGGTGACGCACGACCTCGACACGCTGTTCGAGCTGTCCACGCGCATCGCGGTGCTGGCCGAGCAGCGGGTGATCGTCGCCGGCCCACCCAAGGAGGTGATCGGCGTGCCGCACCCGTTCATCCAGGACTTCTTCCTCGGCGAGCGGGGGCAGCGGGCGATGGAACTGCTGCGCGAATACCCGTTCGCCATTTAGAAAAGAAAGGGTACAAGAGGCCATGGAAAACAAAGCCCATGCAATGGCCGCCGGCATCTTCGTGGTGCTGATGACGTTCCTGCTGCTCGCGCTCGCGTCCTGGCTGACGCGGGAGACGGGCGTGCGCGACACGTACGAGATCTCCACGAAGGAAAGCGTCACCGGCCTGCAGGAGCAGGCGCCGGTGCGCTACCGCGGCGTGGACGTCGGCAAGGTGTCGAGGATCGGTTTCGACCCGAAGCAGCAGGGCAATGTGCTGATCCGGCTGCAGGTCGAGCGCGAGGCCCCCATGACGAAAGGCACCTTCGCCACGCTCAGCTTCCAGGGCGTGACCGGTCTGGCGTTCGTGCAGCTCGACGACAACGGCCAGCAGCCGACGCGCCTGCAACCCGACGAGGCGAATCCGCCGCGCATCCCGCTGCGGCCGGGCCTGCTGGCCAAGCTGGAAGAAAAGGGCGAGGTGATCGTCGACCGCGTGAGCGAGGTCGCCGAGCGGGTCAACCGCCTGCTGAACGACGAGAACCAGAAGAAGCTGACCCTGGCGCTGGGCAACCTCGGGCAAGCGGCCGACAGCGCGAACCAGCTCGCGTCGCGCCTCGACGCCACGGTTCAAAAGCGCCTCGACCCCGCGCTGGCCGAAGCCGTGCCGGCGATGAAGTCCGTGCAGCGCAGCGCCGACGAGATCGGCCGCACGGCCGCGGACTTCGGCGCCACCGCGCGCCGCCTGAACCAGAAGGACGGGCCGATCGACCGGCTCGCCGAAGGCACGCAGGCGCTGTCGCATGCCGCCGACTCGTTCAACTCGGCCACGTTGCCGCGCCTGAACCGCGTGACCGAGGACGCCGGCCGCGCGGTCCGGCAGCTCGGGCGCACGGCCAGCAGCATCAGCGACAACCCGCAGTCCCTCATCTTCGGCACCGGCAAGACCGAGCCGGGGCCCGGCGAGCCCGGGTTCGCGACGCCCGGGGGTGCGCGATGAAGGGCCGGCCCTGGCTCGCCGTGGTGGCCGCAGTGCTGCTGGCCGGGTGCAGCGCGCTGCCGGACAAGCCCGTGCGCCCCACGCTCTACGACTTCGGCCCGCTCACCGGCGAGCCGACGCAGGTGACGCCGACGCTGCCCGCGCTCGTGCTCGGCGACGTGGACGCCGCCGGCTCGCTCGAGGGCACGTCGATGATGTACCGCCTCGGCTACGCCGATGCGACGCAGTTGCGCCCCTACGCCTTCGCGCGCTGGAGCGCGCAGCCGGCGCTGCTGGTGCGCCAGCGGCTGCGCGAGATCCTCGGCCGCGAGCGGCTGGTGCTCGACGGGCCCGACGCCGCGGCACTGGCGCGCAGCGGCAGCCGCGCGCCGCTCGTGCTGCGCGTGGAGCTGGAGGAGTTCTCGCACTACTTCGAAAGCGCCGAGCGCAGCACGGGCCTGCTGCGGCTGCGCTGTACGCTGCTGGAGAACACGCCGGGCGGCGAGCGCCTGCTCGGGCAGCGCAGCTTCAACCTGCAGCGGCCCGCGCCCACGCCCGACGCGCCCGGCGGCGTGCGTGCCCTTGCGGCCGCGACCGAGGCCGCCGCCGGCGAGATCGCGCGCTGGATCGGCACGCAGGGCCGCTGAGCGCCGCCATGGCAGCCGCGCCAGTCCAGGAACAGCTGCAGGCCGCCGGGCTGGAGGTGTCGGGCCAGTGCGAGCGCCTGTCGCAGTGTCCGGGCCTGATGCAGAACGCGGCGCTGCTGCACGACTTCTCGCCGGCGGAGGCGGACATCCTGGGCGCCTCCATGCTGCACGTGAAGGCGCAGCCGGGGCAGGTGCTCATCGCCGAGGGCGACACGAGCGACTGGCTGATGCTGCTGCTGCGCGGGACCGTGGATGTGGGCAAGCAGAAGATCGGCACCGAAACCGACGCGCACGAGCCGGGCGACATCACGCGCATCGCCGTGCTGCGCGAAGGCGCGACGCTGGGCGAGATGTCGATGCTCGACGGCGAGCCGCGCTATGCCAGCTGCCGCGCGATCACCGAAGTGGAGGCAGGCGTGCTCAGCCGCGGTGCCTTGGCCAGCCTGATCCAGCGGCATCCCGCGATCGGCGCGAAGCTGCTCGTGAAGCTCACGCAGGTGCTGGCACAGCGCCTGCGCAACACGAGCAACCAGCTGGTGAAGGTGCTGAGAACGCGCTAGCGCAGCGCGGGGAAGAGCTTGTGCAGGCCGTCGGCCATCACCTCGACCGCCAGCGCCGCGAGGATCAGGCCCATGAGCCGCGTCATCACGTTGATGCCCGTCTTGCCGAGGAAGCGCGCGATGGGCTCCGCCAGCGTGAAGCAGACCGCGGTCGCCAGGCCGATCACAACGCCGTAGCCGACCAGCGTCGCCATCTGCAGCACCGTCTGCGCGCGTTCGGCGTAGATCACCACGGTGGAGATCGTTGCCGGGCCGGTGAGGAGGGGGATCGTCAGCGGCACCACGGCGATGCTCGCGCCCATCGCGGCCTTCTCCGCGCCGTCCTGCAGTTCCTTGGTGTTCGGTTTCGCTTCGGCCGGCTGCGCGTTGAGCATGTTGAGCGCGCTGGTCAGCAGCAGCATGCCGCCGCCGACCTGGAAGCTCGCGAGCGAGATGCCGAAGAACTCCAGTACACGGATGCCCAGCAGCGCGCTCGCGGCGATCACCACGAACGCCGAGAACGAGGCAACGCCCACGGTGCGGCGCCGCTGCGCGCGCGTGAAGTCCTGCGTGTAGTGGATGAAGAACGGGACGATGGCGAGCGGGTTGACGATCGCCAGCAGGGTGAGGAGCGGCTTGAAATCCATCAGGCGCCGCTGCGCTCGGCGTTCAGCCGCTCGATCTCCTCGGCGGTGGCGGGCTCGCGGCGGCGGAACATGCCCCAGCCCTCCATGTGCAGCACCTTGTCGCCGTTCTGGTTGAACATCTCCCACGACGAGCGCACGAGGCCGATGTCGGGCCGCCGGCGCATGCCGCGCGACTCGATCGTGGTGTGCTTGAGCGTGAGCGTGTCGCCGGGGTACACCGGCTTGAGCCAGCGCAGCGACTCCAGGCCGGGCGAGCCCATGCTGGACGACTCGTTGAGGAAATTGGTGACCGTCAGGCGCATCGCCAGCGCGCAGGTCTGCCACCCGCTCGCGCACAGGTTGCCGTAGATCGAGCGGCGGCCGGCGAGCTCGTCGAGATGGAAGGGCTGCGGGTCGTACTGCTCGGCGAACTCCTTGATTTCCTCCGCGCTCACGCTCAACGAGCCCAGCTCGCGCACGCTGCCCGGCACGAGGTCTTCCCAGTAGTAGTGGATGGTCATCAGCGGCCCCCGGAGACTTCCACGAGCGACATCGTGGTGTAGCTGGCCTGCGGCGACAGCAGCCAGAGGATGGCCTGCGCCACTTCCTCGGCCGAGCCGCCGCGCTGCATCGGCACGTGGTGCTTCAGTTTCTCGACGCGGTCCGGGATGCCGCCGGAGGCGTGGATGTCGGTTTCGATCAGGCCGGGGCGCACGGCGTTGACACGGATGCCTTCCGCGGCCACTTCCTTTGCCAGCCCGAGCGTGAAGGCGTCGATGGCGCCCTTGGCCGCCGCGTAGTCCACGTACTGGCCCGGCGAGCCCAGGCGGGAGGCCGCGCTCGAAACGTTGACGATGGCGCCGCCGGGGCCGCCGTGCCGCGTGCTCATCCGCCGCACGGCCTCGCGCGCGCACAGGATGCTGCCGATCACGTTGATGTCGAACATTCGTTTGAGCCGCGCCGCGCTCATCTCGTCGACGCGCTGGGTGATGTCCACGACGCCGGCGTTGTTGACGAGCGCGGTGAGCCGGCCCAGCCGCTTGTCCACCTGCTCGAACATCGCCAGGATGTCCGCCTCGCTGGCGACGTCGGCGCGCACGGCGAAGGCGCGGCTGCCCGCCGCCTCGATGTCGCGCACCACCTGGGCGGCGGCCGCTTCGTTGCTGGTGTAGTTCACCGCCACGGCATAACCGTGTTTCGCCGCCAGGCGCGCGGTTGCCGCGCCGATGCCGCGGCTTGCGCCGGTGACGAGCATGACCTGTTGCACTGCAGTACCTCCGGGTTGCGCCGCTGCGCGGCACGCCGCATTATTCGCCTTTTGCAGTCCCGACGAATCAAGGAGAACATTCATGGGCGAATTCATCCAGCTCAAGGCCGCCGACGGCCAGTCCATTCCCGCCTACGTGGCCAAGCCGGCGGGCAAGCCGCGCGGCGGCATCGTGGTGCTGCAGGAGATCTTCGGGGTCAACTCGCATATCCGCTCGGTGGCCGACGGCTACGCGGCCGACGGCTACCTCGCCGTCGCGCCGTCCACATTCCACCGCGTCAAACCGGACGTGGACCTCGGCTACTCGCAGGAAGACATGCAGGCCGGCTTCGCGCTCAAGACGGCCGTGGAGGCGCTGCCCGCGCCGGGCGTGATGCAGGACATCCAGGCGGCGATCGACCACGCCGCGCAGGCCGGCAAGGTGGGCATCGTCGGCTACTGCTGGGGTGGCCTGCTCACGTGGCGCGCCGCTTGCCTGGCCAACGGCCTGTCGGCGGCGGCGCCCTACTACGGCGGCGGCGTGACCACGCCGGACGAAGTGGCGCGCAAGCCCAAGGTCCCGGTGCTCGCGCACTTCGGCGACCAGGACCACTGGATCCCGCTGGACAGCGTGGAGGCGTTCAAGCAAAAGCACCCGGAGGTGGAGGTGCACGTGTACAACGCCAACCACGGCTTCAACTGCGACCAGCGCGCGTCGTACAACGCGGAGGCGGCCAAGCTCGCCCGCGAGCGCACGCTGGCGTTCTTCCGCAAGCACGTGGGATGAGGCGCGCGCTCGGCGCGGCCCTGCTCGCCTTCCCGCTGTTTGCCGCGGCGGCCGACTACGCGGGGCCGATCTTCGACGCCCACCTGCACTACAACGAAGAGGCGTGGAACGGCAGCGCCGGGCCGCACCCGGTGCCGGATGTCGTGGCGCGCATGAAGCGCAACGGCGTGCACGCGATCGTCGCCAACTCGCGGCCGAACGACGGCACGAAGAACCTCGCCTCGGCCGCGGAGGTGAAGCAGGCGGGCATCACCGTCGTGCCGTTCGTGCGCCTGTACCGCAACCGCGCCGACTACGACAACTGGTTCCGCGACGAGACCATCCACCAGATGGTGCTCACGGAGCTGTCGCGCGGCACCGCGTCGGGCGCGTTCCGCGGGCTGGGCGAGTTCCACCTGTACGACAGCGCCAATGCCGACGGGCCGGTCGCCCGCAAGCTGATGGCGCTGGCGGAGGAGAAGGACCTCGTGGTCCTCGCGCACGTGGACGACGTCGCCATCGACAAGCTGATGGCGCACACCGCGTCGAAGGGCCAGAAGGCGCGCGTGATCTGGGCGCACACGGGCATCGGCGGCGTGCCCGTGGCGCGCGTGGACCAGCTCTTCGCGCGCTACCCGTTGCTGATGGGCGAGCTCTCGTACCGCCCGGGGCTCACGTGCGAAGGCGGCAAGCTGTGCCCCGAATGGCGCCAGCTGCTCACGAAGTATGCGACGCGGTTCCTGCTCGGCTCGGACACCTGGGTGAACCAGCGCTGGCAGTACTACGACGACACCATGAAGGGCTACCGCGTGTGGCTCGGCGACCTGCCCGCGGACATGGCGCGGCGCATCGCCTGGGACAACGGCGCCAACCTCTTCGGACTCAAGACACCCTGATGCCCACCCTTTACTACTACCCCAGCACGGCGGCGATGATCCCGCACATCGTGCTGGAGGAAATCGGCGCGCCCTACGAGCGCGTGCTCGTCGACCGTACGAAGGACGCGCACAAGAGCGCCGACTACCTGCGCATGAACCCCAACGGGCTGCTGCCCGTGTGGCGTGACGGCGAGCTCGTGCTGTACGAGACCGCGGCGATCGTGCTGCACCTGTGCGACACGAACCCGAAGGCGCAACTCGCGCCGGCGCTGGGCACTGCGCAACGCGCGCACTTCTACAAATGGCTGGCGTGGCTCACGAACACCCTGCAGGCCACGCTGATCGTCTACTTCTACCCGGACCGCTGGGTGAAGGAGGGCGATGCTGCGGCGGCTGCGGAAGTGAAGCTGCAGGCGCAGCGCAAGGTGCTCGCGCAGCTGCGGCAGCTGGACGATGAACTGGCACGCACCGGCGGGCCGTGGTTCGCGGGGGAGCGGTACAGCGCTCTCGACGCCTACGTGTTCACACTGTGCCGCTGGACGCGCAATTTCGATACGGGCAAGGCTCGCGACTTCCCGAACCTGGGCCCCTACCTGCAGCGGATGCTGGAGCGGCCGGCGGTGAAGCGCGTCTTCGACATCGAGGCACTCAAGCCGCCTTACGTGTGATGTTTCGCCGGCGGCTGCCCGCTGGCCGCCCGGTACGCATCCTCGATCTGCCTGGCCAGCGTCTCCGGGCGCGTCGCCTGTTCCAGCGCGCGGATTTCGGGGTCGTCACCGGGCGATGCACCCACGTGCTTCGCTATGCGCTCGAGCAACTGCAGCATCTTCGTGTTTTCCTGCTCGGCGAGCAGGTTGATCTGCAAATCGAGCTGGTTGCGCCGCTCGCTCACGCGCATCTCGTAGTTCTGCGCGATCAGGATGAAGGACGAGAGGAAGATCGCTTCCAGCGACACGCACAGCGTGAGGAATGTGAAGGGATACGGGTCGAAGTGGAAGGTGCCCGGCACCGCGTTCCACGCGATCCAGGCCGCGAAGAGCGCCGCGTGGATCCAGACGAAGGTGATGCTGCCGCAGAAGGTGGCGACGAACTCCGCCATCCGGTCCGCGAACCCGCGCTTGGCCTTGGCCAGCTCCTCGAGCCGGCGCATGGCCTCGATGTTCTGGCGCGTGAGCTCCTCGGCGTCGCGCGGCGTGCGGTAGTTCTGGAAACGGTGGTGGCTCATGGCGTGGGTCTCCCTGGCGCGAGGTGGCGCAGCAGCGTGAGCGCGTCGCCGGTGGCGGCGCCGGACGCCGTATTGTCGAAGATGCACCACATGCGCTGTCCGTCATCGGCGGCGCGCCGGATACGGGCCGCAAGCGTTCCCAGCCACGCGGGGTCGTACGCGGAGTAATACACACGCGGCGAGCCGTGGAGGCGCACGTAGACGACGCCCGGCCAGCCGCCGGGTGCTCGCCCGGGCTCGTGCCGCACGGGGTCGGCGAGCACGCGTGCCACACGGAGGGAGGCGAGCATCGCATCCGCGTGGGGCTCGAACCAGCTTGCGTGGCGCGGTTCGAGCGCGACGTCGCCTTCGTAGCGCGCGCGAAGCATTGCAAAGAACCGGCTCGCAACATCCGAGTCGTACGCTAGGCTCGGCGGGAGCTGCACCAGGAGGCAGGCCAGCTTGTCGCCCAGCAGGCGGGCCTCCACGAGGAACGCGTCGAGCAGGTGCTCGCAATCCGCCAACCGACGCTCGTGCGTGATCGCCTTGGGCAGCTTCACCGAGAAGCTGAAACCGGCGGGCACGGAATCCGCCCACCGCCGCCACACCCATTCCTTGTGGCTGCGGTGGAAGGAGCTGTTGATCTCGGTCGCATCGAAGCGGCTCGCATACCGCTGCAGGTGGCTCTCGCCGGGCGCGAATTCGTGCTGGAACTCGCGCGGCAGGCTCCAGCCGGCGCAGCCCACGTGGATGGCGCCGGGCTGCATCGTCCTGGCTTTCAGCGGCCGCTGCGCGCGAGGTAGCGCTTGCGCCAGAACACGACGCCGAGAACGACCGCGATGAACAGCATGCTGCCGAGCGTCCACCAGAAACCGGTGTCGCGGTGGATCAGCGGCAGGAACTGGAAGTTCATGCCGAAGATGCCGGCGATGAGGTTCAGCGGCAGGAAGATGGCGGTGAGCGCCGTCAGCGTGCGCATGATCTCGTTGGTGCGGTTGCCCAGTGCGGAGAAGTGGATCTGCACCGCCGTCTCGGCGCTTTGCTCCATGCGGCGCACGTGGTGCAGCACGCGCTGGATGTGGTCCACCACGTCGCGGGCGCGGGCGATCAGGACGTCGCGGTCGGCCTGCGGCATCCACGTCGCCGGCTGCTCCTGCTGGCTGTCCAGCCATTCCTGCACGGCATCGTGCTGCTCGTCGCACAGGTCTTCCAGCGTATGCAGCGAGTTGCGCGCGGAGAGCAACGCGCCCCAGTCGGCCGTGTGCGAGTGCGGCGCGAGCAGCTGCTGCTGCCAGAGGTCGAGGCCCGAGTTGAGGTCGCGGCGCATGTCGAGGTAGCTGTCCACCATCAGGTTCAGCATGCGCAGCATCAGGTCGGCCGCACCCGTGGGCAGTCGGCTGCGTGCGGCGACGTTGACGCCCGCACTTTGCACGGCGTCGCCGACATAGCGGTCGACGAATTCGCGGGCGGCGTAGCAGTCCGAAGGATGGACCGAGATCAGCAGCCGGTCGAAGACGACGAAGCCCACGGCCCGTGTGCGCAGGCGATTGAAGATGGCGAGCGGTTGCGGCTGCGCGTCGGGCATCGCACCGAGCTCCGCACGCGTCTCGGGCTCGGTCGCCAGGCGGCGGAAGATGACGAGGTCGTAGACCGAGGTGTAGTCGTAGCGCGAAGGGTGCGAGCGGTTCGCGAGGTCCTTCACGTGCAGGTCCAGCAGCTGCGAGCCGCCGAGCACCTGCGCCGCGTGCTGCAGGGTGGACAGGTGCGCGTCGAGGGCGTCTCGCTCCAGGTAGATCCAGACGAAGCCCGAGGCGGGCGGGTGCTGCGGGACCGTGTCCAGGAAGCGCAGCGTGCCGCCCGAGAATTCGACGATGCGCATCAGGACTTCAGCTTGCGAGCGGCGTCGAGAGCGAAGTACGTCAACACACCGTCGGCGCCGGCACGCTTGAAGGCCAGCAGCGACTCCATCATCACCGCATCATGGTCCAGCCAGCCGTTCTGCGCGGCGGCCTTGAGCATCGCGTACTCGCCCGAGACCTGGTACGCGAAGGTGGGCACGCGGAACTCGTCCTTCACGCGCCGCACGACATCGAGGTACGGCATGCCGGGCTTGACCATCACCATGTCCGCGCCCTCGGCGATGTCCAGCGCCACTTCGCGCAGCGCCTCGTCGGTGTTGCCGGGGTCCATCTGGTAGACCTTCTTGTTGCTCTTGCCCAGGTTCGCGGCGGAGCCGACCGCGTCGCGGAACGGGCCGTAGAAAGCGCTCGCGTACTTGGCGCTGTACGCCATGATGCGCGTGTGGATCAGCCGGTCCTTCTCGAGCGCCTGGCGGATGGCGCCGATGCGGCCATCCATCATGTCCGAGGGGGCAACGATGTCGACACCCGCCGCGGCCTGCACGAGCGCCTGCTTGACCAGCACTTCCACGGTCTCGTCATTGAGGATGTAGCCCGTGTCGTCCAGCAGGCCGTCCTGGCCGTGGCTGGTGAACGGGTCGAGCGCCACGTCCGTCATCACGCCGAGTTGCGGGAAGCGCTCTTTCAGTGCGCTCACCACGCGCGGAACGAGCCCCTTCTCGTTGAACGCCTCACGGCCGTCGGGTGTCTTCAGCTGCGGGTCGATCACCGGGAAGAGTGCCATCACCGGGACGCCCAGCGCGACGCATTCCTCCGCCACGCCGAACAGCAGGTCGAGGCTGACGCGCTCCACGCCCGGCATCGACGGCACGGCCTCGCGGCGCTTCTGGCCGTCGAGCACGAACACCGGGTAGATCAGGTCGTGCGGCGTGACCGCGTGCTCGCGCACGAGGTTGCGGGTGAAGTCGTCGCGGCGCAGGCGCCGGGGGCGTCCGTTCGGATAGGTGGCGTAGGCGGTCATACGAAAATTGTGCCCCACTGCCGCGGCGCGCACTTGCGCTGGATCAGGTGCATCACTTGCATGACTTGTCTCCCATGGCCCGCCCGCCGACCGTCCGGGGGCGGCTGGCTCATGCTTGAAACCGACCGCACGGTCTGTTAAATTTCGCGCGGGCGGCTTGCCGCTCCCCGCTTTTCCTCCCTGAGCGGGTGCCTTAATGTGTGACAGCAAAAAGGCTTCGAACCCCGGCTGATGGCCGGGGTTTTTTTTGAGTCGCCGTAGACTGTCGCCCCATGCTCTGGGTCAAGGCATTCCACATCGTTTTCGTCGCCAGCTGGTTCGCCGGCCTGTTCTACCTGCCGCGCATCTTCGTCAACCTGGCGATGGTGGAGCCGGGCTCCACGGCCGAGTACCAGCGGCTGCTGCTCATGTCGCGCAAATTGCTTCGGTTCACCACGCTGCTGGCCGTGCCCGCACTCGCGCTGGGCCTCTGGCTGTGGCTGGGCATCGGCATCGGCGAGGGCAGCGGCTGGATGCACGCGAAAGTGGCGCTGGTGGTGCTGATCGTCGGCTATCACCACGCGTGCGCCGTGCTGCTGCGCAAGTTCGAGGCGAACGCGAACCAGCGCAGCCACCGCTGGTACCGGTGGTTCAACGAGATCCCGATCGTCCTGCTCGTCGTCGTCGTCATCCTCGTCGTCCTCAAGCCGTTCTAAGCTGGATGCACAAGACCTCGGCCTGGCCGCTGTCGCTGGCGTACGCGGCGCTCGTCGTCTACGCGAGTCTCTACCCCTTCAGTGGCTGGCATGACCAGGGCATCCCGGCGTTCGCCTTCCTGGCGAGCCCGCTGCCGAAATACTGGACCGGCTTCGACGTGGCCGCGAACCTGGTCGGCTATGCGCCGCTGGGCGTGCTGCTCGCGCTGAGTTTCATCCGCCGCGGCTCGCTTCGGTTCGCGCCCACGAACAACTGGGCGGCGGTGGCCGTGGCCACCACCGTCGCGGCGCTGCTGTCGCTGTGCATGGAGGCCCTGCAGACCTTCCTGCCCAACCGCGTGCCGTCCAACGTCGACTTCGCGCTCAACACCGCGGGGGCGCTGGCGGGGGCCATCGTGGCGGCTGGGCTCGAAGTCGCGGGCGCGATCGACCGCTGGAGCAGCTTCCGCACACGCTGGTTCATCGACCACGCGCGCGGCGCGCTCGTGCTGCTCGCGCTTTGGCCGTTCGCGCTGTTGTTCCCGGCCTCCGTGCCGCTCGGGCTGGGGCAGGTGCTCGAGCGCGTCGAGCAAGCGCTGGGCGAATGGCTGCAGGACACGCCGTTCCTCGAGTGGGTGCCGGTGCGCGAAGTGGAGCTGCAGCCGCTCGTGCCGGGCATGGAGATGATCTGCGTGGCGCTCGGCGTGCTCGTGCCGTGCCTGCTCGGCTATTCGATCATCCGGCATCCGGGCCGACGCGCTGCATTCGCCGCCATCGTGGTGCTGGTGGGTGCCGCTGCGACTGCGCTGTCGGCCGCGTTGAGCTGGGGGCCGTCGCATGCATGGGCGTGGGTGACGCTACCCGTGCGCGTGGGCTTCGGCTTCGGTTTCCTGCTCGCGCTCGCAATGGTGGTCACGCCGCGCCGCGGCTGCGCTGCCGTGGTGCTGGTCGCGCTCGTCGTGCACCTGAGCCTGTTGAACCATGCACCCGCCAGCGCGTACTTCGCGCACACGCTGCAGGCGTGGGAGCAGGGCCGCTTCATCCGCTTCCACGGCCTTGCGCAGTGGCTGGGCTGGCTGTGGCCCTACGCCACGCTGGTGTACGTGCTGCTGAGGGTCTCGCGGCGGGACCCCCCTTCTAGAATCGCGGAATGAGCGCGCCTCCCAGCTACTACAAGTACCACGTCTTCTTCTGCCTCAACAAGCGCGACAACGGCGAGGCGTGCTGCGCCGACCACAACGCCGAAGGCGCGTTCGCGCGCTGCAAGTCCCAGGTGAAGGCCGCCGGCCTGAACGGTCCCGGCAAGGTGCGAGTGAACCGCGCGGGCTGCATGGACCGTTGCGCGGCGGGGCCCGTGGCGGTGGTTTACCCCGGCGAGACCTGGTACACGTACGTGGACGACAAGGACATCGACGAGATCGTCGAGTCGCACCTGAAGAACGGCAAGGTCGTCGAGCGGCTGCTGACGCCGCCGCACCTGGGCCGATGAACGCGTACACCGAGCGCTTCGAGCTCGCCGGCCCCGCCGGCAGGCTGCAGTGCCAGCGTGACCGGCCCGAAGGCGAGACGCGCGGCACCGCCGTGATCGCGCATCCGCACCCGCTTTTCGGCGGCACGATGGACAACAAGGTGGTGCAGACGATCGCGCGCGCGTTCGTCCAGAGTGGATGGACCGCGGTGCGCTTCAATTTCCGCGGCGTCGGCAAGAGCGAGGGGCAGCACGACGACGGCAACGGCGAGGTCGATGACCTGCTGGCTGTCGTTACCGGCGCCGCGCACGACGGCCGCCTGGCGCTGGCCGGCTTCTCGTTCGGCTCGTTCGTGACCGTGCGCGCGCTGCAATCGCTGTGGACCACGCGCGAGATCGAGCACATCGTGCTCGTGGGCACCGCGGCCTCGCGCTTCCAGGTACCGCCCGTGCCGGCCGAGGCGCACGTGCGCACGCTCGTCATCCACGGCGAGCAGGACGACACCGTGCCGCTCGCCTCCGTGATGGACTGGGCGCGCCCGCAGTCGCTTCCGGTTACCGTCGTCCCCGGGGGCGAGCATTTCTTTCACGGACAATTGCCGCTCTTGAAGAACCTGGTGCTGCGGCACCTGCGCTGAGTCGATGACACGTTTTCTCCTCCGGGTGCTGTGCGCACCGGTGCTTGCCTTCCTTGCCGTTTCCGCCGGTGCACAGATTCCGCAGCCGCCCGAAGTGGCCGCGCGCAGCTGGCTGGTGATGGACGTCTCGGCCAACCAGGTTCTTGCGGCCAGGGAGATCGATTCGCCCATCGAACAGGCGTCGCTCACCAAGCTGATGACGGCTTATGTGGTGTTCGACGCCCTGCGCGCGAAGAAGATCGACATCAAGCAATCGCTGCCGGTGAGCGCGCGCGCATGGAAGACGCCGGGCTCGCGGATGTTCATCGATCCCAAGATGACGGTGCCGGTGGAGGACCTCATCAAGGGCATGATCGTGCAGTCGGGAAATGACGCCACGATCGTCCTGGCCGAGGGTGTGGGTGGAAGCGTCGAGCACTTCGTGGAGCTGATGAACCAGCAGGCGAAGGCGCTCGGCATGAAGAACACCACCTACAAGAACCCGGATGGGCTCACTGAGCCGGGCCACACCACGACGGCGCGTGACCTCGGCATCCTTTCCACTCGGCTCATCAAGGACTTCCCGGAATACCTCGGCTTCTATTCGATCAAGAAGTACCGCTACGAGGGGACGCCGCCGACCAACGACACGAACCGGAACATGCTGCTGTTCCGCGACCCCACGGTCGATGGGCTCAAGACCGGGCACACGGACGCGGCGGGCTATTGCCTCATCGCCACCGCGAAGCGCGACTTCCCCAACTTGCCCGGCCGGCGCGTGCTGGCGATCGTGCTGGGCGCCTCGAGCGAGGTCGCGAGGGCCAACGAGGCGCAGAAACTACTCAATTGGGCTTACATGGCTTGGGAAGGCTTGAAGCTCTTCGATGCTGGGCAGGCCGTCGTGGAGCCGCCGGTGTGGAAGGGTTCCGAGAAAACCGTAAAGCTCGGCCAGCCTGCCGCGCCGATCGTGGTCGCCGTTCCGGCGGGGTCGTCGGGCAAGGTCAAGACGCAGGTGGCCCGCGCCGACCCCCTGATCGCGCCCTTCGCCAAGGGCCAGCAGGTGGGCACGCTGAAGGTGAGCGCCGGCGAGCAGGTGCTCGGCGAAGTGCCGCTCGTGGCTCTGCAGGCCGTGGAACAGGCCGGTGTGCTGCGCCGCGCTTGGGACGCAGTCAGGTTGTGGGTCAAGTAACCAGCTAGCGGGTTTCCCCGCACCCGGATATACTAGAGGGCTTTCCCGCGATTGGGGCGGGAAGGTTTTTTCCGTTTTTCCGCTCTGCGGATTCCAGAATCCAACGTTTTAGGGACGTTAATGCCAACCATCAACCAACTCGTGCGTCAGGGGCGGGAGGTCGAAAAGACCAAGTCCAAGTCCCCCGCGATGCAGAACAGCCCGCAGCGTCGGGGCGTGTGCACCCGCGTGTACACCACGACGCCGAAGAAGCCGAACTCGGCCCTTCGTAAAGTCGCCAAGGTGCGCCTCACGAATGGCTTCGAGGTCATCTCGTACATCGGCGGCGAAGGCCACAACCTGCAGGAGCACAGCGTTGTGCTCGTGCGCGGCGGCCGCGTGAAGGACCTGCCCGGTGTGCGTTACCACATCGTGCGCGGTTCGCTTGACCTGCAAGGCGTCAAGGATCGCAAGCAGGCCCGCTCCAAGTACGGCGCCAAGCGCCCGAAGAAGGCCTGATAAGTTTTCGTTTGTCGGTGCTCGAACGCCTCGGCAGGCGAATCGAGCGTAGTGACCCACTTTCGGGTCGAGTAAGCGGGTAGCCAGGATGGCTCCCTGGGCCCCAGAGGCCAGCTGAAGCAAATTGAGAGGTGAATTGAAATGCCGCGTCGTCGTGAAGTCCCTAAACGTGAAATCCTGCCGGATCCCAAGTTCGGCAATGTCGAGCTCGCCAAGTTCATGAACGTGATCATGCAAGGCGGCAAGAAGGCGGTCGCCGAGCGCATCGTGTACGGCGCGCTCGAGCAGATCGAGAAGAAGTCGGGCAAGGACCCGCTCGAGACCTTCACCATCGCGATCAACAACGTCAAGCCGATGGTCGAAGTGAAGTCGCGCCGGGTGGGCGGCGCCAACTACCAGGTGCCGGTGGAAGTTCGCCCCGTGCGCCGTCTGGCGCTGTCCATGCGCTGGCTGAAGGAAGCCGCCAAGAAGCGCGGCGAGAAGTCCATGGCCCAGCGCCTGGCCAACGAACTCATGGAAGCCACCGAAGGACGCGGCGGCGCCATGAAGAAGCGCGACGAAGTCCATCGCATGGCCGAGGCCAACAAGGCCTTCAGCCACTTCCGCTTCTAAGAACCGTCCCAATCCAGTGGAGCGGGCCCGCCACGAGCGGGCCGTTCCCCATTGAACTGAAAGACCATCATGGCCCGCAAAACGCCCATCGAGCGGTACCGCAACATCGGTATCTCCGCGCACATCGACGCCGGCAAGACGACCACGACCGAGCGCATCCTTTTCTACACCGGTGTGAACCACAAGATCGGCGAAGTGCACGACGGCGCCGCCACGATGGACTGGATGGAGCAGGAGCAGGAGCGCGGCATCACGATCACGTCGGCCGCCACCACCTGCTTCTGGAAGGGCATGGACATGTCCTTCCCCGAGCACCGCATCAACATCATCGACACCCCCGGCCACGTGGACTTCACCATCGAGGTGGAGCGTTCCATGCGCGTGCTGGACGGCGCCTGCATGGTCTACTGCGCCGTGGGCGGCGTGCAGCCCCAGTCCGAGACGGTCTGGCGCCAGGCCAACAAGTACAAGGTGCCGCGCCTCGCGTTCGTCAACAAGATGGACCGCACCGGCGCCAACTTCTACAAGGTCTACGACCAGATGAAGGCGCGCCTGAAGGCCAACCCCGTGCCCATCGTCATCCCGATCGGCGCCGAGGACAAGTTCACCGGCGTGGTGGACCTGCGCAAGATGAAGGCCATCATCTGGGACGAAGCGTCCCAGGGCATGAAGTTCACCTTCGAGGAAATCCCGGCCGACCTGCTCGAGACCGCCAAGGAGTGGCGCGAGAAGATGGTCGAGGCGGCTGCCGAGGCCAACGAAGAGCTGATGAACAAGTACCTGGAAGAAGGCGACCTGACGGAAGCCGAGATCACCCAGGGCCTGCGCTCGCGCACCATCGCCGGCGAAATCCAGCCGATGCTGTGCGGCACCGCGTTCAAGAACAAGGGCGTGCAGCGCATGCTCGACGCCGTCATCGAACTGATGCCGTCGCCCATCGACATCCCGCCGGTTGCCGGCACGGATGAAGACGAGCAGCCCGTCAGCCGCAAGGCCGACGACAACGAGAAGTTCTCGGCGCTGGCGTTCAAGCTGATGACCGACCCGTTCGTGGGCCAGCTCACGTTCGTGCGCGTGTACTCGGGCGTGCTGTCCAAGGGCGACAGCGTGTACAACCCGGTGCGCGGCAAGAAGGAGCGCATCGGCCGTATCGTGCAGATGCACGCCAACAACCGCCAGGAAGTCGAAGAGATCCGCGCCGGCGACATCGCCGCCTGCGTGGGCCTGAAGGACGTGACGACCGGCGAGACGCTGTGCGACCCGAACTCGATCGTGACGCTCGAGCGCATGGTGTTCCCCGAGCCCGTGATCGCGCAGGCCGTGGAGCCCAAGACCAAGGCCGACCAGGAAAAGATGGGCATCGCCCTGTCCCGCCTGGCCGCCGAGGACCCGTCGTTCCGCGTCAAGACGGACGAAGAGTCGGGCCAGACCATCATCGCCGGCATGGGCGAGCTGCACCTGGAAATCATCGTCGACCGCATGAAGCGCGAGTTCGGCGTGGAAGCCAACGTCGGCAAGCCGCAGGTGGCGTACCGCGAGACCATCCGCAAGAAGGTCGTCGACACCGAAGGCAAGTTCGTGCGCCAGTCCGGCGGCAAGGGCCAGTACGGCCACGTCGTGTTCACGCTCGAGCCGAACGAAACCGGCAAGGGCTTCGAATTCGTCGACGCCATCAAGGGCGGCGTGGTGCCGCGCGAGTACATCCCCGCGGTGGAGAAGGGCGTCGTCGAGGCGCTCAACTCCGGCGTGATGGCCGGCTACCCGGTCGTGGACGTGAAGGTCACGCTGACCTTCGGTTCGTACCACGAAGTGGACTCGTCGGAGCAGGCGTTCAAGATGGCCGCCATCTTCGGCTTCAAGGAAGGCGCGAAGAAGGCTTCGCCCGTGATCCTCGAGCCGATGATGGCCGTGGAAGTCGAGACGCCGGAAGACTATGCCGGCAGCGTGATGGGCGACCTGTCGTCCCGCCGCGGCATGGTGCAGGGCATGGAAGACATGCCCGGCGGCGGCAAGATCATCAAGGCGGAGGTTCCCCTCTCCGAGATGTTCGGCTACTCCACGACGCTGCGCTCGATGTCGCAGGGCCGTGCCACGTACACGATGGAGTTCAAGCACTACAGCGAAGCTCCGAAGAACGTGGCTGAAGCCATCATCGCCGCGCGTACAAAGTAAGTGCATGGGGACAGACCAACAAGCGAAGCGGTTGCACTGTCCCCTCTGATCAAGAGTTCGGTCTGCGACTGCGGGCCCCTCGTTGCCGGTTGGCGAGGGAACAAGCACCGCAGTGCAGACCTAAAACCAATACACCGGCATTGCTCTTTCAAGGAAAAGACATGGCAAAAGGCAAATTCGAGCGGACCAAGCCGCACGTCAACGTCGGCACGATCGGCCACGTGGACCACGGCAAGACGACGCTGACCGCGGCGATCACCACCGTGCTGTCGACCAAGTTCGGCGGCGAAGCCAAGGCGTACGACCAGATCGACGCGGCTCCGGAAGAAAAGGCGCGCGGCATCACGATCAACACCGCGCACGTCGAGTACGAGACGGCCAACCGCCACTACGCGCACGTGGACTGCCCGGGCCACGCCGACTACGTGAAGAACATGATCACCGGCGCCGCCCAGATGGACGGCGCCATCCTGGTGGTGTCGGCCGCTGACGGCCCGATGCCCCAGACGCGCGAGCACATCCTGCTGGCCCGCCAGGTGGGCGTGCCCTACATCATCGTGTTCCTGAACAAGTGCGACATGGTCGATGACGCCGAGCTGCTGGAGCTGGTCGAGATGGAAGTGCGCGAGCTGCTCTCCAAGTACGAATTCCCCGGCGACGACACGCCCATCATCCACGGCAGCGCCAAGCTGGCCATGGAAGGCGACAAGGGCGCGCTGGGCGAGCAGGCCATCATGAAGCTGGCCGATGCGCTGGACACCTACATCCCCACCCCTGAGCGTGCCATCGACGGCGCGTTCCTGATGCCGGTGGAAGACGTGTTCTCCATCTCCGGCCGCGGCACCGTGGTGACGGGCCGTGTCGAGCGCGGCATCATCAAGGTCGGCGAGGAAATCGAGATCGTGGGCATCAAGCCGACGCTCAAGACCACCTGCACGGGCGTCGAGATGTTCCGCAAGCTGCTGGACCAGGGCCAGGCTGGCGACAACGTGGGTATCCTGCTGCGCGGCACGAAGCGTGAAGAAGTCGAGCGCGGCCAGGTGCTGTGCAAGCCCGGCTCCATCAAGCCGCACACGCACTTCACGGCCGAGGTGTATGTCCTGTCCAAGGACGAGGGCGGCCGCCACACGCCGTTCTTCAACAACTACCGCCCGCAGTTCTACTTCCGCACGACCGACGTCACCGGCTCGATCGAGCTGCCGAAGGACAAGGAAATGGTCATGCCCGGCGACAACGTGACGATCACGGTCAAGCTGATCGCCCCGATCGCCATGGAAGAAGGCCTGCGCTTCGCCATCCGTGAAGGCGGCAAGACCGTCGGCGCCGGCGTCGTCGCCAAGATCATGGAGTAATCATGGCCGACAAACAACAGAAGATCCGCATCCGCCTGAAGGCCTTCGATTACAAGCTGATCGACCAGTCCGCCGCGGAAATCGTCGACACGGCCAAGCGCACGGGCGCCGTCGTCAAGGGCCCCGTGCCCCTGCCGACGCGCATGAAGCGCTTCGACATCCTGCGCTCGCCGCACGTCAACAAGTCGAGCCGCGACCAGTTCGAGATCCGCACCCACCAGCGCCTGATGGACATCGTCGACCCGACCGACAAGACGGTCGACGCCCTGATGAAGCTGGACCTGCCGGCCGGCGTGGACGTGGAAATCAAGCTGCAGTAACTCGTCCGTAGGATCACTGCTATAATTTTGGGCTCCGCGTGCCTACGGGTGCGCGGAGCTTTTTATCAACCCTCTCTCGTAACCCAAACGCGCAGGCCAATTGCAGCAGGCGCGGCGAGAGCAACGGAGTAACAACATGAGCTTGAGCAGCCTCGGGTTGCTGGGCCGGAAGGTGGGCATGATGCGCATCTTCACCGACGACGGCGATGCCGTGCCGGTGACGGTGCTGGACGTGTCCAACAACCGTGTCTCCCAGGTCAAGACCCAAGACAACGACGGCTACGTGGCCCTGCAGGTCACGTTCGGTGCGCGCAAGGCCTCGCGCGTCACCAAGCCGCTCGCCGGCCACCTCGCCAAGGCGAAGGTCGAGCCCGGTGAAATCATCCAGGAATTCCGTGTCGACGCCGACACCGCCGGCAAGTACGCCGCCGGTGCCACCGTCCCGGTGCAGGACCTGTTCGCCGCCGGCCAGAAGGTCGACGTGCAGGGCACCAGCATCGGCAAGGGCTTCATGGGCACCATCAAGCGCCACAACTTCGGTTCGCAGCGCGCCTCCCACGGTAACAGCCGCTCGCACAACGTCCCGGGCTCCATCTCGATGGCCCAGGACCCGGGCCGCGTGTTCCCGGGCAAGCGCATGTCGGGCCACATGGGCGACGTGACCGTCACCACCCAGAACCTCGACGTGATCCGCGTGGACGAAGCCCGCCAGCTGTTGCTGGTCAAGGGCGCGGTCCCCGGCGCCAAGAACGGCTTCGTGACCGTGCGTCCTGCCGTCAAGGCCCAGCCGCAGGCTGCTGGTAATTCCTCGGCGAAGGGAGCGAAGTAACCATGCAACTCGAACTCCTGAACGAGCAAGGCCAGCCCTCTTCCAAGGTTGACGCGCCCGAGACCGTCTTCGGCCGCGAATACAACGAAGCGCTGGTGCACCAGATCGTGGTGGCCTTCCAGGCGAACGCGCGTCAAGGCACGCGCGCGCAGAAGGACCGCGAGATGGTCAAGCACTCGACCAAGAAGCCGTTCCGCCAGAAGGGCACGGGCCGCGCCCGCGCCGGCATGACCTCGTCGCCGCTGTGGCGCGGGGGCGGCCGCATCTTCCCGAACAGCCCGGAAGAGAACTTCACCCAGAAGATCAACAAGAAGATGTACCGCGCCGGCATGGCGTCCATCTTCTCCCAGCTCGCTCGCGAAGGTCGCATCGCGGTGGTCGACAGCCTCAAGCTCGACAGCCCCAAGACCAAGCAGCTGGCCGCCCGGTTCAAGCAGATGAACCTGGAGTCGGTGATGGTGATCGCCGACGAAGTCGATGAAAACCTGTACCTGGCCTCGCGCAACCTCGCGAACGTGCTCGTCGTCGAGCCGCGTTACGCCGACCCGCTGAGTCTGGTGCATTACAAGAAAGTGCTCGTCACCAAGGGCGCGATCGACAAGCTCAAGGAGATGTTCGCATGAGCGCTCCCAAGAAGTACGACGAGGGCCGCCTGATGGCCGTGCTGGTCGCTCCGATCGTCTCGGAGAAGGCAACCCATGTTGCCGACAAGACCAACGCCGTCACGTTCAAGGTCCTGCAGGACGCCACCAAGCCCGAGATCAAGGCCGCCGTCGAACTGATGTTCAAGGTGGAAGTCAAGGGCGTCTCGGTGGTCAACACCAAGGGCAAGCAGAAGCGCTTCGGCCGCTCGGTCGGCCGCCGCGACAACGTGCGCAAGGCGTACGTGACGCTCAAGCCCGGCCAGGAGCTGAACTTCTCCGGGGAGGCCGCGTAATCATGGCTGTCATCAAGATGAAACCGACTTCCGCCGGCCAGCGCGCCGTCGTGAAGATCTCGCGCGACCACCTGTACAAGGGTGAGCCGTACGCGCCCCTGCTGGAGCCGCAGTTCCAGAAGGCCGGCCGCAACAACAACGGCCACATCACGGTGCGTCACCGTGGCGGCGGCAACAAGCACCACTACCGCGTGGTCGATTTCGTCCGCAACAAGGACGGCGTCCCGGCGAAGGTGGAGCGCATCGAGTACGACCCGAACCGCACGGCCCACATCGCCCTGGTGGTGTACGCCGACGGCGAGCGCCGCTACATCATCGCGCCGCGCGGCCTGGAAGTGGGCGCGCAGCTGATGTCGGGCGCCGAGGCGCCGATCCGCGCGGGCAACACGCTGCCGATCCGCAACATCCCGGTGGGTTCCACGATCCACTGCATCGAGCTGCAGCCCGGCAAGGGCGCGCAGATCGCGCGTTCGGCCGGCACGTCGGCCACGCTGCTGGCCCGCGAAGGCACCTACGCCCAGGTCCGCATGCGCTCCGGTGAGGTCCGCAAGATCCACATCGAGTGCCGCGCCACCATCGGCGAAGTCGCCAACGAAGAGCACAGCCTGCGCCAGCTCGGCAAGGCCGGCGTCAAGCGCCACATGGGCATCCGCCCGACGGTGCGCGGCGTCGCGATGAACCCGATCGACCACCCGCACGGCGGCGGCGAAGGCCGCACCGGCACGGGCAAGCCGCCGGTCGATCCGTGGGGCAACCTGACCAAGGGTTACCGCACTCGTGCCAACAAGCGGACGCAGACGTTCATCGTCTCGCGCCGCAAGAAGTAAGGGGTCGACACAATGACTCGTTCTCTGAAAAAAGGCCCCTTCGTCGACTACCACCTGCAGGCGAAGGTCGACAAGGCCGTGTCCACCAAGGACAAGAAGCCGATCAAGACCTGGTCGCGCCGCTCCATGATCCTGCCCGAATTCATCGGGCTGACGATCGCCGTGCACAACGGCAAGCAGCACGTTCCCGTGTACATCACCGACCAGATGGTCGGCCACAAGCTGGGCGAATTCGCGCTCACGCGGACCTTCAAGGGTCACCCGGCCGACAAGAAGGTCGTGAAGAAGTGAGGATGAACAATCATGGCTGAAACTCGTGCAGTCCTGCGCGGCGTGCGCCTGTCCGTGGACAAGGGCCGCCTCGTGGCCGACCTGATCCGCGGCAAGAAGGTGGACCAGGCGCTGAACATCCTGAACTTCACCCAGAAGAAGGGTGCCGTCATCGTCAAGAAGGTGCTGGAGTCCGCGATCGCGAACGCCGAGCACAACGACGGCGTCGACATCGACGAACTGAAGGTCAAGACCATCTACGTCGAGCAGGGCACCACGCTCAAGCGCTTCACGGCGCGCGCCAAGGGCCGCGGCAACCGCATCAGCAAGCCCACGTGCCACGTGTACGTGACCGTCGGGAACTGAGGAAGAACATGGGACAGAAGATCCATCCGACCGGCTTCCGCCTCGCGGTCACCCGCGCGTGGAACAGCCGCTGGTACGCCAACAACCGCAACTTCGGCGACATGCTCGCCGAGGACATCAAGGTTCGCGAGTACCTCAAGACCAAGCTGAAGAACGCCGCCGTCAGCCGCGTGCTGATCGAGCGCCCGGCCAAGAACGCGCGCATCACGATCTACTCCGCCCGCCCGGGCGTGGTGATCGGCAAGAAGGGCGAGGACATCGAGAACCTGAAGAAGGAACTCGCCACCCGCCTGGGCGTGCCGGTCGCGGTCAACATCGAGGAAGTGCGCAAGCCCGAAGTCGATGCCCAGCTGATCGCCGACAGCATCACCCAGCAGCTCGAGAAGCGCATCATGTTCCGCCGCGCGATGAAGCGCGCGATGCAGAACGCCATGCGCCTCGGTGCCCAGGGCATCAAGATCATGTCGTCGGGCCGCCTGAACGGCATCGAGATCGCCCGCACCGAGTGGTACCGCGAAGGCCGCGTGCCGCTTCACACCCTGCGTGCCGACATCGACTACGGCTTCTCCGAAGCCAAGACGACGTACGGCGTGATCGGCGTGAAGGTGTGGGTCTACAAGGGCGACACGCTCGGCCGCACGGACGTGCCGTCCCTGGACAGCACGCCGCGCCCCGAGGGCGAAGAGCGCCGTGGCCCGCGTGGCCCGCGCCGTGACGGCGACCGCCGTGGCGGCCCTGGCGGCGGCCGTGGCGGCCCCGGCGGCGGCCGTGGCGGCCCGCGCCGCGACGCTGCAGGCACCACCGCTGCGCCCACCGACGGCTCCGACAAGCCGCAAGAAGCAACCGCAGGCGCGCCGTCCGACGCGCCGAAATCTACCGTTAAGCGCGTCGCCCGCAAGGCAGCCGCGCCGGCCCCGGCCGACGGTAAAGGAGAGTAAACATGCTGCAACCCGCTCGCCGGAAATTCCGCAAGGAGCAGAAGGGCCGCAACACCGGCATCGCCACCCGGGGCAACTCGGTGGCTTTCGGTGACTTCGGCCTGAAGTCGACCGATCGCGGCCGCCTGACGGCGCGCCAGATCGAGGCGGCACGTCGTGCCATCTCCCGTCACGTCAAGCGTGGCGGCCGCATCTGGATCCGCGTGTTCCCCGACAAGCCGATCTCCCAGAAGCCCGCCGAGGTGCGGATGGGTAACGGCAAGGGCAACCCCGAGTACTACGTGGCCGAGATCCAGCCGGGCAAGGTGCTGTACGAGATCGTCGGCGTGCCCGAGGAGCTCGCGCGCGAGGCGTTCAAGCTGGCCGCTGCCAAGCTGCCGCTGCGCACCACGTTCGTTGCGCGCCAGATCGGCGCCTGATCAGGAGATGACGGAAATGACCAAAGCTGCTGATCTGCGCAACAAGGACGCCGCCGCCGTGGAACAGGAAGTGAAGGACCTGCAGAAGGCCCACTTCGGCCTGCGCATGCAGAAGGCCACGCAACAACTCAACAACACCGCATCGCTGCGCGTCACGCGCCGCGACATCGCCCGCGCCAAGACCATCCTGGCGCAAAAGCGTGCGGAATCCGCCAAGTAATCAGGAGCGAACATGACGGAAGCCAAGACCTCCCTCAAGCGCACCTTGATCGGCAAGGTGGTGAGCGACAAGCGCGCCAAGACCGTGACGGTCCTGGTGGAGCGCCGCGTGAAGCACGCGCTGTACGGCAAGATCGTGATCAAGTCGTCCAAGTACCACGCCCATGACGAAAAGGGCGAGTACCACACGGGCGACATCATCGAGATCCAGGAAAGCAAGCCGATCTCCAAGACCAAGAACTGGGTTGCGACCCGCCTGGTCGAGAAGGCGGTCGAGGTTTAACCCTCGCTGCTGCGCAAGCAAGCAAAAACGGCTCACAATGTGGGCCGTTTTTCTTTTTGGAGCCAAGCGATGATCAAGGTTGGAGACGAGCTTCCCGACGTGACCCTGCAGGAGTTTTCCGAGGTCGAAGGCAACGGCTGCAGCATCGGCCCGAACCCGGTGAAGGTGCGCGAAGCGGCCAAGGGCAAGACCATCGCGCTGTTCGCGCTGCCCGGCGCTTTCACGCCCACCTGCTCGGCCAAGCACGTGCCGGGCTACATCGAGAAGTTCGACGACCTGAAGAAGGCCGGCGTCGACGAGATCTGGTGCGTGAGCGTCAACGATGCGCACGTGATGGGCGCCTGGGCACGCGACCAGAAGAGCAACGGCAAGGTGCGCATGCTGGCCGACGGCAGCGCCGATTTCGCCAAGGCCACGGGCCTCACCCTCGACCTCAACGCCCGCGGCATGGGCACGCGCATCCAGCGCAGCTCGATGCTGGTGAAGGACGGCAAGGTCGCATCGCTGAACGTCGAAGCACCCGGCAAGTTCGAGGTGAGCGACGCCGCGACGATGCTCAAGCAGGCGGGCGGCGCCTAGAGATCCGCCTTGAGGTAGTGCGCCCCCGCGATGGGGTTGTGGTAGTAGGGAGGGATCTCCTCGAACCCCAGCTCCTCGTAGAGGGCGCGGGCTGCTTCCATGTCGTCGAGCGTGTCGAGCAGCACGCAGTCGTAGCCGGCCGCCCGCGCCGCGTCGAGCGCGCGCTCGGCCAGCTGCCGGCCGAGCCCGAAGCCGCGGAAAGCCTTGCGCACGTAGAGGCGCTTCATCTCCGCGGCGTTCGCGTAGTCCACCGAATCGATCGGGCGCAGGGCCACGCAACCAGCCACTTCACCGTCCACGTACGCCAGCAGCAGCGCGCCGCGCGGGGCCGCGTAGTCGCCGGGCAGGCCGGCGAGCTCCTGGTCGAATTGCTGGAAACAGAGGTCGACGCCCAGCCCTCGGGCGTATTCCTGGAAGATCTCGCGCACGAGGTCGAGCTCGTGCGGTCGGGTGGGCGTGATCAGCTCGACAAGAGGCGAAGGTGCAGTGTCCACAGGCGGGAGGGGTAGCCCTGGGACGACGGAGTTTACCGCCTACCCGCCCAGCGACACCAGCCACCAGACGGCGCCCCCACACACGGCCAGGATCACTGCCGCGACAAGGCGGGACGCCATGTCGTCGCGCGACGAACGTGCCTCGTGCGCAACCTCCTTGTCCCCGGACAGCATCGGCCGCACCAGGTTGTTGTCCTTCTTGACCAGGTAATAGAGCACGGCGCCGATGTGCAGCACCACGAGGGCGAGCAGCAGCCACTGGCCGATGCGCTTGTGGTACCAGGTGGCGGCCAGCCCCTTGCTTGTGGCCACGAACTTGTTCAGCGGCCCCGTGAACGAGCTGTCGTCGTCGCCGACCAGCCCCGTCGCGACCTGCGCCAGCAGGACGAGCAACATCGCGAACACCGAGCCGGCGCCCAGCGGGTTGTGGCCCACGAGGTGGTCCGGGTGCGCCGTGCCCCGCAGGTACGCGAGGACGCTGCGCGGCGAGTAGAAGAAAGTCGCAAATCGCGACCAGTGCCCACCGACGATGCCCCACACGATCCGGAACAGCAGCAGCGTGAGCACGGCATAACCGAACCGCGCATGCCAGTCCAGCGCGCCCTTGTAGCCGGTCACCACGAGCATGACGACGCACACGACGAGTGCCCAGTGGAACAGACGGGTGGGGAGGTCCCAGACGCGGATGCGAGTGGCCATGCGGGCGACACCTTTCCTGTGTTGGCCGCGAACCACGCCGCGGAGCCGAGATGTTAGTGAATTCCCGCAGGCCCCACTGCGGCGGCGAACTTTTTTCACGATACTCGGTCAGCCGCTGTGGCAACACGCCGGACAAACCGAACCCGGAGAAGGAGTCCCATGAAGAAGTTTGCAGTCTCGCTTGCCGTCGCCACCCTCGTTGCGGGTGTGGCCGGCACCGCGCTCGCGCAGTCGTTCCAGAAGCCGGAAGACGCCATCAAGTACCGGCGGTCGGCCATGACCGTGCTGGCAACTCACTTCGGCGCGCTCGGTGCGATGGCCAACGGCCGTGCGCCCTATGACGCCGCCGCGGCGGCGCGCCACGCGGACGTCATCAGCGTCGTGCACACGCTACCCTTTGCCGGATTCGGGCCGGGGACGGACAAGGGAGAGACGAGAGCGAAGCCCGAGGTCTGGAGCGAGGCCGCCAAGTTCAAACAGGGCCAGGACCGCCTGCACGACGAGATCACCAAGCTGGCAGCCGCCGCCAAGACCGGCAGCCTGGACAACCTCAAAGCCGCGTGGAGCCCGAACTCGGGCAGCTGCAAGGCCTGCCACGACACCTTCCGCAAGGATTGAGGCGCGCAGCGGCGCCGGAGGCGATCAGCCCTCGGCGAGCAGCTTTTCGATCAGCTGGTGCAGCTCGGCGAAGTCGGGCTCGCCCACATAGCGCTTGACGATCTCGCCCTTCTTGTTCACGAGGAAGCTCGTGGGCGTGAGCTGCACGTCGCCCCATGCCTTGGCGACGGCGCCCGTGTTGTCGATGGCGACCTTGAACGGCAGCTTGCGCGTCTCGGTGTAGTTCACGACGTAGGAGGGCGGGTCGTAGCTCATGGCGACCGCCACCGTCTCGTAGCCCTTGCCCTTGAACTTCTCGTAGGTCGATACGATCCTGGGCATCTCCGCGACGCAGGTCGTGCAGCTCGTCGCCCAGAAGTTCACCAGCATCACCTTGCCGCGCAGCTCCTGCGTGGTCTGCTTCGAGCCGTCGAGCAGCACGAAAGTGGACTGCGGCGCCGCGTCCGCGGCCGAGCAGCCGGCAAGGAGGGCGCTGGTGGCGGCGAGGGCGGCCAGCCCGAGGGCGACGACGGTTCTGCGGAACATGACCCTCGGATTCTAGGTCGGCGGTTTCGTTCCCGCTCGCCAGGGGTCAAGCCGCGGCTTCGAGCAGGACGCGCACCAGGTCGGCCGGCGCGCTGACCATCGGGTCGTGGCCGGTCTGCAGTTCCACGATGCGGGCGCCCTGCCACGTACCGGCCCAGAACCCTGGATCACGTACCCGGTGCCGGATCGCGTCGATCGTGGCCATCCGCGGCCGCACGCAATCGACGAACGTGCGCGGCACGCTGGCAACCCGCACCGGGTCGAACTGCAGCGGGGCCGTGTACGTGTGGCCCGGGTGCGGCACCTGGCGGCGCTTGACCCACTCGTACTGTTCACCGGCGAGGCCATAGAGAGCCGGGTCCGCCGGCGGGAAACTGAAGTTGCTCGACGCGCTCGCGGCGGCCAGCCGCTGTTCCCGCGTCGCGCTGGGCTGCATGCTGCTCCAGCTCTCGCCGGGCTGCGGCACGACCGCGTCGACATAAACGAGGTGCTTCAGCCGGCTCGCCATGCGGTCGGCAATGGCGGTGCCGAGCATGCCGGCATACGAGTGCACCGCGAGGACCACGTCCTGCAGCTCGTTCGCTTCGATCGTGTTCGAGACGTCCGCGATGTGCGTCTCCAGCGTGATCAGCGACGACATCAGGTGCACGCGCTCGCCCACGCCCGTGAGGTTCACGGCGTGGACGCGGTGGCCTTGCGACGCGAGCTGCGCAACGACGTCGCGCCAGCACCATGCGCCGTGCCAGGCGCCATGCACGAGGACGAAGTTCGCCATCAGATCACCTTCCCTTCGCGCATCGCGGCGATGCGGCTCGCGTCCCAGCCCAGCACCTCGCCCAGCACTTCGTCGGTGTGCTGCCCGAGCAGCGGCGGCGGCCGGTCGGTGCGCACCGACGTGCCGGACAGCTTCATCGGGCTGGCGACGAGGCGCAGGCCCAGCTTCACCGGGTGCGTCCACTCGTTGACCATGCGCCGCTGGATCACGTGCGGGTCCTCGAACACCTCGGCGATGTTGTTGATCGCCCCGCAAGGCACTTTCGCGCGCTCGAGCGCTTCGAGCCAGTCGTACTTGCGCCGGGTCTTGAAGATTTCCTCGAGGATCGGGATGAGCACGCCGCGGTTCGCCACGCGGTCGCGGTTCTTCGTGAACCGTGGGTCCGCCGCGAGCTCGGGCCGCCCCGCCACTTCGCAGAACTTGGCGAACTGCCCGTCGTTGCCCACGGCGAGGATCACGTGGTCCTTGTGGCCATCGGCCGCGGGCGCGGTCTCGAACACCTGGTACGGCACGATGCTCTGGTGCGCGTTGCCCGCACGGCCCGGCACATTGCCGCTGACGAGATAGGCTGCGCCGAGGTTGGCCAGCATCGCCACCTGCGAGTCCAGCAGCGCCATGTCGATGTGCTGGCCTTCGCCCGTGCGCTCCGCGTGGCGGAGCGCGGCGAGCACTGCCACGGTCGAATACATCCCGGTGAAGAGGTCCGCCACCGCCACACCCACCTTCTGCGGGCCGCCGCCGAGGTCGTCGCGCTCGCCGGTGATGCTCATGAGGCCGCCCATGCCTTGCGCCGCGTAGTCGTAGCCGGCGCGCTCGCGGTAGGGCCCGGTCTGGCCGAAGCCGGTGATGCTGCAGTAGACGAGCCGCGGGTTCACCTTGCGCAGCGACGCGTAGTCGAGGTGGTAGCGCGCCATGTCGCCGACCTTGTAGTTCTCGACGAAGATGTCGCACTTCGCCGCGAGCTCGCGCACCAGCGCCTGGCCTTCGGGCCGCGAGATGTCGCAGGTGATCGAGCGCTTGTTGCGGTTCGTGCCGAGGTAGTACGCCGCGTCCTGGTCTTGCCCCTGCGCATCCTTCAGGAAGGGCGGCCCCCAGCCGCGCGTGTCGTCGCCGCTGCCCGGCCGCTCGACCTTGATGACGTCGGCGCCGAGGTCGGCGAGGTTCTGCGTGCACCAGGGGCCCGCGAGCACGCGGGAGAGGTCGAGGACGCGAACACCATCCAGTGCGTTCATGCGCCCCATTCTGCCCTCAAGGCTTGGCGAGGTGGCGCGCGAGGAATTTCTCGATGCGGCCCCACACCTCCTGCGTGTCCTGGAATTCGCTGTCGAGCTTCCAGTCCGTCGCGAAGTCGACCCAGTCCACAGTGACGCCGTTGGCCTTGAGGGCATCGCGCATCTTCGAGCCGTGCTCGAAGGGAACCGCCCGGCGGTAGTCCCAGTGCGCCAGGAAGACCGGCTGCCTGATCTGCGCCGCGCGGTGCAGCGGCGAGGTCTCCTTCAGCTGCTGCGCGTCCTTCTCGGCGTCGCCGACCATCATCGGGATGCCGTGCACGCGCAACTCTTCGTTGAATGCCTGCCAGTTCGTCGCGAACGCGGGCAGGTCGGTGATGGCCTGCATCGCGACGGCGCAACGGTACAGGCCGGGGTCGCGCACGAGCCCCATCAGCGCCGAGTAGCCGCCCCACACCGAGCCCGCGATGCAGATGCGCGCGGGGTCGGCGATGCCCTGCTGCGCGGCCCACTTCGCGCCGTCGGCGATGTCGTCCTGCATCGCCAGGCCCCACTGCTTCCAGCCCGCCTTGAAGTGGTTCAGCCCGAAACCGCGTGAACCGCGCGTTTCCGGCTGCAGCACCGCGTAGCCGCGCGACGCCAGGAACTGCGCCTCGGGGCTCCAGCCCCAGCCGTCGCCGCGGGTGAACGCACCGGTGTGGACCAGCACGACCATCGGCAGGTTCTTGCCGCCGCCTTGCGGCAGCGTCAGCCGTGCCGGGATCTCCAGCCCGTCGCGGGCGCGGTACTTCACCACGTCCGTGCGGGCCATCTGCTTCGGGTCGATCATCGGCCGCCACTTGCCCAGCGCGGTGAGCTTGTTGGTCGCGCTGTCGTACAGGTAGAACACGTACGGCGAGCGGTCGGAATGCGAGCGCACGAGCAGCCTGGTCGTCTGGTTGCGCACCGCTGATGTGATGGTGTTGACGGTGCCCGGCAGCAGCTTGTCGACCGCGTCCTGGATGGCCTTGAAGGCGGGGTCCACCCATGCGGTGCCGGCCGCGTCCGACGTGTAGCGGAACCCGACGATGCGCCCGGCATGCCGCACGGGGAAGCCGTCGAAGTCATGGTCGGCGAGTGTCACCAGCGGCTGCGGGTCGAGCTGGTTCTTCGCCAGGTCGTACACGTGCAAGGCACTCTTGTCCCGGCCGTTGTAGGCGCGCACGTAGAGCGTGTTGCTGCCGCTGGGGCCGAGCGCCACCGGATACATCGCCGCAGTGCCGAACGTGTCGAATTCGAAGAGCGTGCGCCAGTCCTTGGTGGCGGGGTCGAAGTACTTGACCGAAGAACGCCCCCCCGCTTCGCGCACGGTGGCGGCCGCCGGCTCGCCCTTCTCGTCCATCGCCCATTCATAGGCGTCGCCGGGCGAGCGCATCGGGATCGGGTGGCGGGTGCGCGAGTCCACGCGGTACAGCGCCACGCGCTGGAAGTTGCCGATGTTGTCGTAGCGCGGGCTGGCCCAGAAGAAGCTGTCGCTGTCCTGCAGCGGCGACGGCGAGTGGAAGCGTCCCGGGGGCTGGCTGGTGAACGGCTCCGACATCTCGGTGCCGTCGCTGTTGACGGCCCGGTACAGCGTCACGTCGTGGAAGCCCCCGGTCGCGCCGAACACGAGCCGGCGGTCGTTGATCCACCGCACCCAGTGCACGTCGCCGTTGGTGAACGACGCGACGACCTTCGCGGTGAGCTTTTCCGTGTCCACCACCACGAGGCGACCGCGCTGCCCGCGCGGGTGGACCACCATCGCCAGTTGACGGCCATCGGGCGCCAGCTGCTCGTTGTACATGGCCGCGCGATCGAAGAAGTCGACCACTGGGGGCGGTTGCTGGGCGCGGGCCGCCACGGCGGCCAGGAGCAGCGATGCTGCGAGAGCGAGCGCTCTGGTGAACGGGTGCATGTTTGTTGTCCTCCTCGAGCCGCCATTTTGCAGGCGCCCGGGCGGACGTTCACTCGGCGAGGTAGATCTTCGCCAGCCCGCGCTTGATGGCCTCGACGATCTGGTCGCGCCTGAGGCCGATGTGCTCGCGCAGCGCGCGCTCGCCCGCGCTCGCGTCGCGCGTTTGCAGCGCCTGCAGGATGGCCGCGTGCTCGCTCTGCGTCGAGTCGCGGCCGACGCTTTCCATGTCGATCCAGCGGATGAAGCGGATGCGCTCGTTGAGGTTGACGAGGATGCGCTTGAGCTCCGAGTTGCGGGCCATGTCGGCGATGCGCAGGTGGAAGCCTTCGTCCAGCTCCACGAGCTGCTCGATGGGCGTGTCGGCCGCTACCTGCCGGCTCGCGGCGAGGTACTTCACCGCCTCGGCGATCTCCTCATCGGTCGCGCGAGCGATCGCCATCGCGAGGCACGTGGACTCGATCGCGACACGCGCTTCGTAGAGGTCCATCGTCTCCTGCACCTCGAGCGGCCGGCGCATGTAGCCGCGCGTGGTGGGCGTGAGGAAGCCGTCGTTCACCAGCCGGGTGAGCGCTTCGCGCACCGGGGTGCGGCTCACGCCCAGCTTCCCGGCCAGCTCGATCTCGCTCAGGCGCTCGCCGGGCTTGAGCTCGTAGGAGATCGCCATCCGGCGCAGGGTGTTCAGGACCCCCGAGCCCCGTTCGCGGCGCGTCTTGGAAATCGTGCTTGGCATGGTGAATGCAGCTAAGTATACTGAATTGAATTCTGAAGGAACAACAATGAGCCAGATGAATGGCGCGGACGCCCTCGTGCGGATGCTCCAGCTCAATCACGTCAAGCACATCTTCGGGTTGTGCGGCGACACCACCTTGCCCCTGTACGACGCCCTCGCGCGCCTCGACCACGGCATCGACCACATCCTCACGCGTGACGAACGCAGTGCAGCGTACATGGCTGACGCTTACGCGCGTGTCACGGGCAAGCCGGGCGTGTGCGAAGGGCCGAGCGGCGGCGGCGCGACCTACCTGCTGCCGGGCATCGTGGAAGCGAACGAGTCCGCGATTCCCGTGCTGGGCATCACGTCCGACGTGTCGGTCGGCGCACGCGGCAAGTTCCCGCTCACGGAGCTGGACCAGCAGTCGCTGTACAAGCCGCTGACGAAGTGGAACACGACGATCGATCGCGTGGACCAGATCCCGCATGCGGTGCGCAGTGCCTTCCGCGCCATGACCACGGGCCGCCCCGGTGCCACGCACATCTGCCTGCCGTACGACGTGCAGAAGCACCCGTACGAGCCCGTGGACCTGTGGGCGCAGCCGGGCCATGACAAGTTCCCCGCCTACCGCTTCGCGCCCGACCCGCAGGAGGTGGAGCGGGCAGCCGAGAAGCTGGCGACTGCGCGCGCGCCCGTCATCGTCTGCGGCGGCGGTGTCGTGATCTCGGGTGCAAGCGCCGAACTCGAGCGCCTCGCCACGCTTCTGAATGCGCCGGTGTGCACGACCATCAGCGGCCAGGGCAGCCTGCCCGGCTCGCACCCGCTGCTCGCCGGCGTCATCGGCACGAACGGCGGTGTCGCCGCTACGCGCGAGGTCATCGGCCAGGCCGACGCGGTGCTGTTCGTCGGCGCCCGTGCGGGCTCGACGACCACCGAGCACTGGAAGATGCCTTCGCGCGACGTCACGGTGCTGCACCTCGATGTGGATCCGATGACGATCGCCACCAACTACCGCACCGACGTGGCACTGGTCGGCGATGCGAAGCTGGGCCTTGCGGCGCTCGCGGACGCCGTCGCAGCGCGCTCGTCGCAACGGCCCGCAGGCGCTGCCGACGGCCGCGCCATCGTGGCGAAGGCGCGCGCGGACAAGCACGCGTTCTTCTCGAACCTCGCGGAATCGCGCGAGCGCCCGGTCCGCCCCGAGCGCGTCGTCGACGCTCTCAACAAGCTGCTACCCGCAAAGGCCATCGTCGCGGCCGACCCCGGCACGCCGTGTCCGTACTTCTCGGCGTACTTCGACGCGCCGCAATCGGGCCGCCACTTCATCACCAACCGCGCGCATGGCGCGCTGGGCTTCGCGATGTCGGCCGGCGTCGGCGCGCAATTCGGCCGCCCCGATGCCATGGTCGTTGCCGTGATGGGCGACGGCAGCTTCGGCTTCACCTGCGGCGAGCTCGAAACCATCGTGCGGCGCAACGTGCCGCTGAAGATGGTGGTGTTCTCCAACTCCGTGTTCGGCTGGATCAAGGCCAGCCAGAAGACCGGCTACGACCAGCGCTACTTCTCCGTCGACTTCAACCGCACGGACCACGCGCGCGTGGCCGAGGCGTTCGGCGTGAAGTCGTGGCGTGTCGAAGACCCGGCCGACGTGCACGGCGCCATCAAGGCCGCGCTGGCCCACGACGGCCCGGCGCTCGTCGACGTGATTTCCCAGGAACTGCAGGACACGGCGGTGCCCGTGAGCCAGTGGATGGGCTGAACCCCTCGACCAACCAAGGAACTTCCATGCGCTTGTTGTCCAGAGCAATTCGTTTCCTCATCCCGGCCCTGGCCGCGGCACTGCCGCTGGCTGCCTCGGCGCAGGACTTCCCGAGCGCGCCGGTGCGGGTGATCGTGCCGTACCCGGCGGGCGGTTCGCTCGACGCGGTCATCCGGCCGGTCGCCGAGAAATTCCAGCAGGCCACCGGCCAGACGATGGTGGTCGAGAACCTGGGTGGCGCAGGCGGCCTGATCGCCGGCGCGAAGGTTGCGCAGTCGAAGCCGGACGGCTACACGCTGCTGCTCGCCAGCAATGGCCAGGTGTCGCTGGCGCCGCTGCTCTATTCGAGCATGAGCTACGACGCCGAAAAGGACCTCGTGCCCATCATCCACCTCACCGACCAGGTGGCCGTGCTGTACGCGAACTCGAAGACGCCGTACAAGACGGTGGCCGACGTGATCGCGGCCGCGAAAGCTGCGCCCGGCACCGTGGCGTTCGCGTCCACCGGCGCGGGTGGCATCTCGCACCTCGCCATCGAGCTGCTCGGGCAAGCCACCGGCGCGAAGTTCAACCACATCCCATACAAGGGCGCCGTGCCCGCGCTGCAGGATGTCGCCGGCGGGCAGGTGCCGCTGGTCTTCACGTTCGTGGGCTCGGCCAAGGCCCTCACCGCGTCGGGCCATGTGCGGCCGCTCGCCGTTGCCTCGGACAAGCGCCTCGCGTCGCTGCCGGACGTGCCCACGTTTGCCGAAGCCGGCATCCCCAACTTCCAGGTGTCGTCGTGGATGGGCCTCATGGCGCCACGTGACACGCCGCCGGCGGTGATCCAGCGGATGGCGACTGTCGCTGGCGAGATCATGAAGCAGCCCGACTTCCAGAAGAAGATGGCCGACATCAGCATGGAAATCCGCGGCGGCACGCCCGCCAATTTCAAGAGCGCGATCCAGGCCGACACGGTCAAGTGGAGCAACCTCGCCAAGACCGTCAACCTGAAGCAGCAGCAATGAAACAAGTGACCGGAGTCGCGCCGTCCGGCTCGATGGGCAGCGGCTACAACCTCGAGTCGTTCAAGCGCGCCATGGCCGCGCAGCCCGACTTCATCGGGCAGGACGCGGGCTCCACCGACATGGGCCCCTACTACCACGGCGACGACAAGCCGTTCCTGCCGCTGTCGGCCTATCGCCGTGATCTCGCGGTGATGCTCGACGCGGCGCGCGCGGCGAAGATCCCGCTGCTCATCGGCTCAGCGATCACGAACGGCTCGACGCAGACGCTCGCGCTGATGGAGCAGATGGTGCGCGAAGTGGCGAAGGAGCAGAAGCATTCGTTCCGGCTCGCCGTGATCGATGCGGAGATCGACAAGACCTATCTCAAGGGCAAGGTCGCGAGCGGCAAGGTGGAGGCGATGGGTCCCGACCACGACCTCACGGCGAAGATGATCGACTCCGCCGGGCCGATCGTGGCGCAGATGGGCATGGAGCCCTTCATGCACGCGCTCGAAGGCGGCGCCGATGTCGTCATCGCGGGTCGTGCCTGCGACGACGCGATCTTCGCCGCGCTGCCGGTGCTGCGCGGCTTCGACCCCGGCCTGGCCCTGCACTGCGGCAAGATCCTCGAATGCGCGGGCCTCTCGGCCGTGCCGTACGACCTCGGTGAGCCGATGATCGGCCGCGTGCGCGAGGACCACTTCGAGGTTGAGCCCGGTAACGCAGCCAACCGCTGCACGACGGTCTCAGTCGCGGGGCACTCGCTCTATGAGCGCAGCGACCCGTTCCTGCAGGCCGGCCCCGGCGGCATCAACGACCTCACGCACGCGAAGTTCGAGCAGATCGACGAGCGCCGTGTGAGAGTCACCGGCAGCCGCTTCCTCAAGGACAACCAGTACCGCGTCAAGCTCGAGGGCGCCGAGCGCATCGGCTACCGCAGCATCGTCATCGTGGGCATCCGCGACGCGGTGATGATCCGTGAGCTCGAAGGCGTGATCGCGCACGCACGCGAACGCGCGGAGCAGCGCTTCGGCACCAAGGCCGATGGGATCAACCTGATGTTCCGCACGTACGGCAAGGACGGGGTGATGGGTGCGCTGGAGCCGGACAAGGCCTTCGTGCCCAAGGAAGTGGGGCTCGTGATCGACGCGGTCGCGCCGACGCAGGACCTTGCAACCGCCGTCGCGATGTTCACCCGCGGCGTGATGCAGCACGCCGACTACCCGGGCATCCTCACCACCGCCGGCAACATGGCCTACCCGTTCTCGCCGTTCGGCATCCCGGTGGGGCCCGCGTACCGGTTCAACGTCTACCACCTGATGCCGGTGGCCAACCCGCTGGAATGCTTTCCGGTGCGCTTCGAGGAGATCCGATGAGCGAGAAGACCCTCACCGACTACGCCAAGGTGATCCGCAGCAAGAACTCCGGCCCCTTCGAGCTGACCTTCGACGTGATGTTCGACCGCGAGGAGCCGTACCGCATCGTCAAGGCAAGCGGCGCGATCAACTTCGACGCGATGGCGCATGCCTTCGCCGTGCCGCGCGAGCACGTGCTTGTGTGCACCGCGTTCGACGCAGCCCGCGCGTTCAAGATCACGCTGAAGCGCCCCACGAGCTCGGGTGACCTCGACGACCGCGACGTGTACGGCTGCCAGCAGCACCTGCCGCTCACCACGCTGAAGATTCCCGCGTGAGCATCTTCGAGGCCCTCGCCGGCGTGGACACGGGCACGGTGTGCAACGCCATGATCGTGCTCGACCCCTCGTTGCGCGGGAAGAACTACACGCTCGACGCGGTGGTCCCGGCGAGCGCCGACCTGCAGCCTTTCACCGGCTATGCACTCACCGCGAAGATCGTGTCGTCCGCGCCGTCGAAAGACAGCCACGACACGATGCTCGCGCGCCGCTTCGCCTACTACCGCTACCTCGAGCAGGCGCGCGGCCGTCCGTCCGTGGTGGTGATGGAAGACTGCGGCGAGCGGCGCGGCATGGGCTGCATCTGGGGCGAGATCCAGGTGTCCATCCACAAGGGCATGGGCATCGTGGGCGCCGTCACCAACGGCGCCATCCGCGACATCGGCTCGATGCCGGCCGGCTTCGGCCTGCTGGGCGGCAACGTCTGCCCCGGGTCCGGCTTTGCGCACCTGGTGGCGTTCGACACGCCGGTGAGCGTCTTCGGCCTGCCCGTGTCGCCGGGCGACCTGGTCCATGCGGACCGGCACGGCTGCGTCGTGATCCCGGCCGCGCTGGTCGATGCACTTCCGGCCGCGATCGCGCGGGTGGCCCAGCGGGAAAGCACGCTCATGGCGGCGCTGGAAGCCCCCGGGCTGGACTACGACAAGCTCGTAGCGGCCTGGAAGGTGTTCGAAGTCAAATAAGCGGCCGGGCAGCCGCCGGGGCAGCGGCCATAATCGGGATGAAGATGAACGGCATCCTGATCATTGCCCACGCGCCGCTCGCCAACGCACTGCGGCAGTGCGCATTGCACGTGTTCCCCGATTGCGGCCCGCTGGTGGCCGCCATCGACGTGCAGCCCAACCTGTCGCCGGACGAGACGCTGGGCGCCGCCAGGATCGCTCTGGACCAGCTGACGCACGTGCCGCAGGTCAAGGGCGTGCTCATTCTCACGGACATCTTCGGCGCCACGCCGAGCAACGTCGCCCAGAAGCTGGTCGACGGCACTCGCACGCGCCTGATCACGGGCGTGAACCTGCCCATGCTGCTGCGCACGGTGAGCTACCGCCACGAGCCGCTGGAAACGCTCGTTTCCCGCGCCATGGTGGGCGGCACGCAGGGCGTCATGCAGGTCGCGCCCGCCGCACCCCAGAACCAGACCCGACGGAACCATGATCAAGACGAACGTGACCATCAGCAATAAGCTGGGCCTTCACGCGCGTGCCTCGGCCAAGCTCACCAAGCTGGCGGGCAGCTACCCCTGCGAGGTGTGGATGGCGCGCGGCGAGCGCCGCGTCAATGCCAAGAGCATCATGGGCGTGATGATGCTGGCCGCGGGCCTTGGGACCGAAGTTACGGTGGAGACGAACGGGGACAAGGAGCAGGAGTGCATGGACGCGCTCCTGGCCCTCATCAACGACAAGTTCGGAGAAGGCGAGTGACCTTCGCCGTCCACGGCATCGCCGTCGCCCGTGGCATCGCCATCGGGCGCGCGGTGCTGATGGCCGCGGGCCGGGCGGACGTCGCGCACTACTTCATCGAACCGGGGCAGGTGGAAGCGGAGATCGACCGCGTGCGCGCGGGCCGCAATGCGGTGGTCGAGGAGATCCACCGCCTGCAGCAGACCATCTCGCAGATGGGCCCGAAAGAGGCGCCGCACGAGCTCGGCGCGCTGCTCGACGTGCACCTGATGCTGCTGCAGGACGAGGAGCTGATCGCCGGCGTCAAGCACTGGATCACCGACCGCCTCTACAACGCCGAATGGGCGCTGACGACGCAGCTGGAAGTGCTGTCGCGCCAGTTCGACGACATGGAGGACGAGTACCTGCGCGAGCGCAAGGCCGACCTCGAGCAGGTGGCCGAACGCATCCTGCGCTACATGAAGGGCGTGCCTTCGCCCGTCGCGCAGCCGCCCGCGCCCAAACGCAAGACGCAGCAGGACCTGCTGCTGGACGACAGCGTCGACGTGCCGCTGGTGCTGATCGCGCACGACCTGTCGCCCGCCGACATGCTGCAGTTCAAGCAGAGCGTGTTCGCCGGTTTCGTCACCGACGTGGGCGGCAAGACGTCGCACACGGCGATCGTCGCGCGCAGCATGGACATCCCGGCCGTCGTGGGCGCGCGCAGCGCGAGCCAGCTCGTGCGGCAGGACGACTGGGTCATCATCGACGGCGACGCCGGCGTGATGATCGTCGACCCGTCGCCGATCATCCTGGCGGAGTACGGCTTCAAGCAGCGGCAGGCGGAGCTGGAGCGCGGGCGCCTCTCGCGCCTGCGGCATACACCGGCCGTCACGCTCGACGGGCAGAAGATCGAGCTGCTGGCCAACATCGAGATGCCGGACGACGCGCCTGCCGCATTGAAGGCAGGTGCCGTGGGCGTGGGTTTGTTCCGCAGCGAGTTCCTCTTCATGGGCCGGCACGGCAACCTGCCGGACGAAGAGGAGCAGTACCTTGCCTATCGCCGTGCGGTGGAGGGGATGGAGGGCTTGCCGGTGACGATCCGCACCGTGGACGTCGGCGCCGACAAGCCGCTCGACGAATCGCGGCGCGACGAGGCGCACCTGAACCCGGCGCTGGGCTTGCGGGCGATCCGCTGGAGCCTGTCGGAGCCCGACATGTTTCGCACGCAGCTGCGCGCGATCCTGCGCGCGGCCGCGCATGGCAAGGTCAACCTGCTGATCCCGATGCTGGCGCACGGCGGCGAGATCCGCCAGACGCTGTCGCTGCTGGACTTCGCGCGTGCGGAGCTGGACAACCGCGGCACGGCGTACGGACCCGTTGACGTGGGCGCCATGATCGAAGTGCCCGCCGCGGCACTGGCCGTGCGCACCTTCCTCAAGTACTTCGACTTCCTGTCGATCGGCACCAACGACCTGATCCAGTACACGCTGGCGATCGACCGCGCGGACGAGTCGGTCGCGCACCTGTACGACCCTTGCCATCCGGCCGTGCTGCGGCTCGTGGCCGACACGATTTCGGAGTGCGTGCGGCAAGGCAAGGGCGTGAGCGTGTGCGGCGAGATGGCCGGCGACACGCAGTTCACGCGGCTGCTGCTCGGGCTCGGCTTGCGCAGCTTCTCGATGCACCCGGCGCAGATCCTCGCGGTGAAGCAGGAAGTGTTGCGCGCCGATTCAACGCGGCTTGCGGAGTGGGCGCAACGCGTGATCGAGTCCGAGGACCCCGCTGCGCTGATGGCCGCTTAACCGGCGCGAGTGCCTGCGACGGCCGCGCCGATGATCAAGGCGGCCGCGAGCCCGATGCTCCAGGTCAGTGGCCGGCCGCTGACGATCATGAGCAGCGTTGTCGAGGCCAGAGGTGTGATGTAGCTCAAGATCCCCACTTGGCGCGGGTCACCAAGCTTGAGCGCCTTGTCCCACAGGAAGAACGCCGCACCCAGCGGACCCAGGCCTGCGATCGCGATGAGCAGCCAATCCTGCGCGCTCAACTGCGCCGAGGGTTCGAGAACCACATGGCAAAGCAGCGAGAGCACGCCGGACACGAGCCCGAACAGCCCGATCGCCGCCGTCGGAAACGCGCCGACGCGCCGAGTCATCAACGAGTACGTCGACCAGATGAAGGCCGCGCCCAATGCGCAGAGATAGCCCCACGACCACCCGCCCGCACCGGTACTCGCACCGCTGCCGAGGATCGCCACCGCAGCGCCCGCGAACCCCGTGAGCCCGGCGACGATGTGCATGGCGCGCAGGTGCATCCCCGGCAGGATCACCGGCGCCAGCAGCACGATCAGCAAGGGCCAGAGATAGTTGACGAGATTCGCCTCAACCGCAGGCGCCGTGCGCAGGCCGACGAACAGCAGGAAGTGATACGCGAAGAGGCCGTACACGCCGAGCGCCAGCGTCTTCGGCGGCACGCGCCACTGCTTCACCAGCGGCCACGCGGGGATGCTGCCGATCACGAGCGCAAGGCCCGTGAGCAGGAAAGGCGGAACGTGCTTGAGCGCAAGCCCGAGCGAAGCGAGCGCAGCCCAGAGCGCGATCGCGCCCAGGGCGTAGAGGTTGGCGCTCAGACCGTGTCGGGCACGCCCGCGGCGTGCGCCTGCTGGTCGGCGTGGTAAGAGCTGCGCACCATCGCACCGACGGCTGCGTGCGTGAAGCCCATCTCCCGCGCCTTCTCCTCGAACATCTTGAACGTGTCCGGGTGCACGTAGCGCCGTACGGGCAGGTGCGACGTGGAAGGCGCGAGGTACTGGCCGATGGTGAGCATCTCGATGTCGTGCTCGCGCATGTCGCGCATCACGTCGAGGATCTCTTCGTCGGTCTCGCCCAGGCCCACCATCAGGCCGCTCTTGGTCGGAACGTTCGGGTGCAGGGCCTTGAACTTCTTCAGCAGGTTGAGCGAGAACTTGTAGTCCGAGCCGGGCCGCGCTTCCTTGTACAGGCGCGGGATCGTCTCGAGGTTGTGGTTCATCACGTCCGGCGGCGCGGCCTTCAGGATTTCCAGCGCGCGGTCGTCGCGGCCGCGGAAGTCGGGCACCAGCACTTCGATGGTCGTGCCGGGCGACAGCTCGCGCGTCCTGCGGATGCATTCGACGAAGTGGCCGGCGCCGCCGTCGCGCAGGTCGTCGCGGTCCACGCTCGTGATCACGACGTACTTGAGCTTGAGCGCCGCGATCGTCTTCGCGAGGTTCTCCGGCTCGTTCACGTCGAGCGGGTCGGGGCGGCCGTGCCCCACGTCGCAGAACGGGCAGCGGCGCGTGCACTTGTCGCCCATGATCATGAACGTGGCCGTGCCCTTGCCGAAGCATTCGCCGATGTTGGGGCAGGACGCCTCCTCGCACACGCTGTGCAGCTTGTGCTCGCGCAGGATCTGCTTGATCTCGTAGAAGCGGCTGCTCGCGCTGCCGGCCTTCACGCGGATCCAGTCCGGCTTCTTCAGCACCTCGCCCTGTTCCACCTTCACCGGGATGCGCGACAGCTTGGCCGCGGCCTTCTGCTTGGCGGTGGCATCGTAGGTATCGACGGATTGCGCGTCGCGCACGACGTTGGTGGAGCTCATGGCGGGTCTCTTCAGGAGGGCAGGAGCGCGCGCAGCTGGTGGCCGAGCACGCCTGCCGCATCATCCCATGTGGTGGAAACCCCGATTGTAGAAAGGTCCACTGTCGAAAGGCTTGCGTACCCGCAAGGATTAATACGTAGAAACGGCTGGAGGTCCATCGCCACGTTGAAGGCGACGCCGTGGTACGTGTAGTGCCTGCTGACCTTGACGCCCAGCGCGGCGATCTTGCCGAGCCCGGCGAACGGGTCCTGCCTCGGCCCGGTGATCGCGGCGTGGGAGAACGGGTTGTCCAGCCGCACATAGATGCCCGGCGCGCCCGCAACCCGATGGCCCGTGACGCCGTAGTGCATCAACGCGCGGATCACGGCCTCTTCGAGCCGGTAGACGTATTCCTTGACGAAGTAACCGGCGCGCCTGAGGTCCATCAGCGGGTAGGCAACCACCTGCCCCGGGCCGTGGTACGTGACCTGGCCGCCGCGATTCGTCTGCACGACGGGGATGTCGCCCGGATTCAACAGGTGCTCGGGCTTGCCGGCCAGCCCCTGCGTGAACACGGGCGGGTGCTCGCAGATCCACAGCTCGTCGGGCGTCGCGTCGGTGCGCTCCTCCGTGAAGGCGCGCATCGCCTCGTACGTGGGCACGTACTCGACCAGGCCGAGGACGCGCGTCTCCAAGCTCAGAGGACGACCTTGACCATCGGGTGCGTGGACAGCGTGCGGTACAGCTCGTCGAGCTGCTCGCGGCTGGTCGCCGTGATGGTGATCGTGATGCCGAGGTAGTTGCCGGCCTTGCTGTCGCGCAGCTCGATGCTGGACGCGTCGAACGCCGGATCGAACTGCTTCGCGATCTGCGTGACGGCGTGGACGAAGCCGTCCACCTTGGCCCCCATCACCTTGATGGGGAACTGGCTCGGGTACTCGATGAGGGATTCTTTGGGCGGGTCGGTGATGTTCATGGCGATGCCTGTTTCGCCCGCTGGTAGCCGGCATACAGTTTGGCGTAGATGGGGCCGGGCCGCCCGTTTCCAACCGGTTTGCCGTCCAGGCGCGTCACGGGCACCACTTCCTTCGTGGCCGACGAAATGAGGATCTCGTCCGCCGCGAACACCTCGTCGCGCGACACGCGCCGCAGCTCGAAGGGGATGCCGGCTTCGGCGCACAGCTGCTCGATCAGCCCGTAGCGGATGCCTTCCAGCACGAGGTTGTCCTTGGGCGAGCCCAGCACCTTGCCGCCCTTCACCACCCAGATGTTCGCCGCAGCGGCCTCCGTGAGGTAGCCGTCGCGGAACAGCACCGTCTCGTTGCCGCCCTGGTCCGCGCTGATCTGCCGCGCGAGCACCGCGCCGGCAAGGCTGATGCTCTTGATGTGGGCCTTGTGCCAGCGGAAGTCCTCCGCCGTGAAGCACTCCACGCCCTGTTCGCGTTCTTCGGGCGAGTAGATGTAGAGCCGGTTGGTCGTCGCGAACACCGTCGGCTGGATGCCCGCCGGGATCACGTGGTCGCGCATCGCCACGCCACGCGTCACCTGCAGGTACACGAGCTGGTCCGTCTGCTGCGGCTTCTTGCCGACGTGCGCCGCATACATCTCGATCAGTTCGCCCACGAGCGAGGCCCACGCCTGGCGGCTCATCGGGTTCTCGATGCGCATCTCGCCGAGGCTGCGTTCGAGGCGCGCCATGTGCTCGGCAAAACGGAAGGGCTTGCCGGCATACGCGGGCACCACCTCGTACACGCCGTCGCCGAAGATGAAGCCGCGATCGAGCACGCTCACCTTCGCGTCGCGCAGGGTGCTGAACTCGCCGTTGAGCCAGCAGGGCAATGCGGGGATGTCGTTCATCCCCGTCATTCTGTCAGCGCCAGAAGATCACTGCAGCGATCGCGAGCCAGCCCAGGCCGAGGTTGACCTTCGCGAGCAGCGCGATCTGCTGGGCTGCCTGCCCGGCCACCGGCCATTGCGCTTGGCCAAGCGCCGCGCGCATGCGGCGCCAGGGCACGAGCCGGATGAACAGGAAGACCAGCATCATCGCGATGCCGAGCGCGGCCATCGCGTGCCAGCCGACCGGTGCGCCCGCCGCCGGCACCTGCAGCAGCAGGCGCACACCCGTGACCAGCAGCACGAGCACGCTGATGTCCACGACGATGAAGAAACGCCGCAGCACGCCGCCGAGGACAGGCAGCCGCTGCGGCGGCTCGAGCGTGCCCAGCGCGGGCCGCAGTGCAAGGATCATGAAGGCCATGCCGCCCATCCAGAAGATCGCCGCGGCAAGGTGCAGGAACAGAAAGAGGTTACGCATCGCTGACGATTGTGCGCGCTTAAGTAAAACTACTTTCACCTCGGCCGCAAGCACCTTGGGTCTGCGACCTCTGGATAAACAGAGGGGGTTTCTACTTATAATGGGCGGCTTTGCAAAATTCCCCGGGGACACAGGTGCGCGGCCAAACACCTAAGAACATACCGCCGCTTCCCGAGGAGGATTGGAAAGAGGAGGAGCCCCCAGTGCAGGCGGTGAGCGCGGAAGCCGCGCGCCGGCTGCGTGAACAGAACCCGCCGGTTTCCCCCTGGTGGGTGGTTGCGGGTCAGGCAGGGGTGGGGCTCGTGGCCGCTTTGCTGGCCTGGGCCTTCACCGGGAAGCAAAACGTCGGGTGGTCCGCCGCATATGGCGCACTGGCCGTGGTCGTCCCCGCGGCGGTGTTCGCGCGAGGGATCTCCAGCCGCGTTTCTTCCCTCAATGCCGCGACAGCCGCAATGGGGTTCCTGGTGTGGGAGATGGTCAAACTGGGCTTGACGGTCGCCATGTTGCTGGCGGCGCCAAGCCTGGTGGCGGGGCTGAGCTGGCCGGCATTGCTGGTGGGCCTGGTCCTCGCGATGAAGGTTTATTGGGTGGCGCTGGCCTTCAAGCCGCGCCCGAAACGAACAGAAGGCTGAAGAGAAACATGGCTGCCGAAGCTGCTGCACAAGGCCAGACCGCGGGTGAATACATCCTTCACCACTTGACGTTCTGGCAGAACCACCCGCCCAAGGCCGTCGCCGATTTTTCCGTCTTCAATTTCGACTCGCTCTTCTACGGCATCTTGCTGGGCGTGCTGACCTGCTTCGTCCTCTGGAGCGCCGCTCGCAAGGCGACGTCGGGCGTGCCGGGCCGCTTCCAGGCCGCGGTGGAAATCCTCGTCGAGATGGTCGACAGCCAGGCCAAGGCCATCGTGCACAACGCGCAGAGCCGCAAGTTCATCGCGCCGCTGGCGCTGACCGTGTTCGTCTGGATCTTCCTGATGAACGCGATGGACCTGCTGCCGGTCGACCTGCTGCCCGCCATCTGGGCCCAGATCTACGGCGCCGCCGGCCACGACCCGCACCACGCGTACATGCGCGTCGTGCCCACCGCCGACCTGTCGATGACGATGGGCCTGTCGGTTTCCGTGCTGCTGCTGTGCCTGTACTACAACGTCAAGATCAAGGGCGCGGGCGGCTGGCTGCACGAGATGGTGACGGCGCCCTTCGGCGCGCACCCCATCCTGTGGCCGTTCAACTTCGCCTTCCAGATCATCGAGTTCATCGCCAAGACGGTTTCGCACGGCATGCGACTGTTCGGCAACATGTACGCCGGCGAGCTGATCTTCCTGCTGATCGCCCTCATGGGCGGCGCGTGGGGGTCGCTGGGCATCGGCGGCTCCGTGGCGCTGGCCATCGGCCACATCATCGCGGGCTTCGCCTGGGCCGTGTTCCACATCCTGATCATCACGCTGCAGGCGTTCGTGTTCATGATGCTGGCGCTCGTGTACCTCGGCCAGGCGCACGACCATCACTAAAACGCTTTTCTTTTCACTTCAACCCCCAGTCCCCTTAGGAGAACATCAAATGCAAGCGCAAGTCATCGCTTTCGTCGCCCTGGCCGCCGGCCTGATCATCGGCCTCGGCGCCATCGGTGCCTGTATCGGTATCGGCGTGATGGGCAGCAAGTACCTCGAGTCCGCCGCTCGCCAGCCCGAGCTGATGAACGAACTGCAGACCAAGATGTTCCTGCTGGCCGGCCTGATCGACGCGGCCTTCATCATCGGCACGGGTATCGCGCTGTGGTTCGCCACCGCCAACCCGTTCCTGGGCCAGCTGCCGAAGTAATCGTTTCCCATCCTTCCAACCCATTCCCGGGCGGTTCGCGCGCGGGAGCAAGGATGACCAAGTGAGCATCACCGGTACCCTCATCGTCCAGATGATCGTGTTCCTACTGCTGGTAGCGTTCACGATGAAATTCGTGTGGCCGCCGATCGCCGCCGCGCTCGACGAGCGCGCGAAGAAGATCGCCGAGGGCCTGGCCGCCGCCGACAAGGCGAAGGCCGAGCTCGCGGACGCGGACAAGCGCGTCGAGCAGGAGCTCGCGAAGTCGCGCGCCGACACGGCGCAGATGCTCGCGGACGCCGAACGCCGCGCGCAGACCATCGTCGAGGAAGCCAAGGCGCGCGCCACCGAGGAAGGCAACAAGATCGTTGCCGCCGCGAGGGCCGAGGCCGAGCAGCAGACCGTCAAGGCGCGCGAAGCCCTGCGTGAGCAGGTGGCGGCGCTTGCCGTCAAGGGCGCGGAGCAGATCCTCAAGCGCGAGGTGAACGCCAGCGTGCACGCCGAGCTGCTCAATCGCCTGCAGACCGAGCTGTAAAGGGACACGAGCATGGCCGAACTCGCCACCATCGCCCGCCCGTACGCCGAGGCGCTGTTCAAGTCGTCGAAGAACGATTTGAATGGCACGTCGCAGTGGCTGGACGCGCTGGCCGCCGTGGCCGGCAACGCGCAGCTGCTGCAGTTCGCGGACAACCCGAAGGTCACCGCGCAGCAGGTCTACGACGTCGTCGCCGACGTGGCGCGCGCCAACCTGCCGGAGTCCGGCAAGAACTTCCTGCGCACCGTGATCGAGAACGGCCGCCTCGCGGCGCTGCCGGAGATCGCGCACCAGTTCCGCGAGATGAAGAACTCGCAAAGCGGCTCGTCGGACGCCATCGTCTACAGCGCCTTCCCGATCCCCGAATTCGAACTGGGGCGGGTGTCGGTGGCGCTGGAGAAGCGTTTCGGCCGCAAGCTGAACCTCACGGTGCAGGAAGATCCGTCCCTCATCGGCGGCATCCGGGTGGTGGTCGGCGACGAGGTGCTGGACACCTCCGTCAAGGCCCGCCTCGAACAAATGAAAGTCGCGCTGACGGCGTAAGCCGGAGGCAGCACAGAAGGAAAGGAAAGAGTCATGCAACTCAATCCCGCAGAAATCTCCGAACTGATCAAGAGCCGCATCGAAGGCCTCGCGGCCAGCGCCGACATCCGCAACCAGGGCACCGTCATCTCCGTGACGGACGGCATCGTCCGCATCCACGGCCTGAGCGACGCGATGGCCGGCGAAATGCTGGAGTTCCCGCCCACCAAGGACGGCTCGCCCACGTTCGGCCTCGCGCTGAACCTGGAGCGCGACTCCGTCGGCGCCGTTATCCTGGGCGAGTACGAGCACATCTCCGAAGGCGACACCGTCAAGTGCACGGGCCGCATTCTCGAAGTGCCCGTCGGCCCCGAGCTGATCGGCCGCGTGGTGAACGCGCTGGGCCAGCCCATCGACGGCAAGGGCCCGGTCAACGCCAAGATGACGGACGTGATCGAGAAGGTCGCGCCGGGTGTGATCGCGCGTAAATCGGTGGACCAGCCGGTGCAGACCGGCCTGAAGTCGATCGACTCCATGGTGCCGATCGGCCGTGGCCAGCGCGAGCTGATCATCGGCGACCGCCAGACCGGCAAGTCGGCGGTTGCGGTCGACACGATCATCAACCAGAAGGGTCAGAACATGACCTGCGTGTACGTCGCCATCGGCCAGAAGGCGTCGACCATCAAGAACATCGTTCGCGCCCTCGAGCAGAACGGTGCGATGGAGTACACGATCGTGGTGGCGGCGTCCGCTTCCGAATCTGCGGCCATGCAGTACGTGTCCGCGTACGCCGGCTGCACGATGGGCGAGTACTTCCGCGACCGCGGCCAGGACGCGCTGATCATCTATGACGACCTGTCCAAGCAGGCCGTTGCGTACCGCCAGGTCTCGCTGCTGCTGCGCCGCCCGCCGGGCCGCGAAGCCTACCCCGGCGACGTGTTCTATCTCCACAGCCGCCTGCTCGAGCGCGCCGCGCGCGTGAACGCCGACTACGTGGAAGCGTTCACCAAGGGCGAAGTCAAGGGCAAGACCGGCTCGCTGACCGCGCTTCCCATCATCGAAACGCAGGCCGGCGACGTGTCCGCGTTCGTGCCGACCAACGTGATCTCGATCACGGACGGCCAGATCTTCCTGGAAACCGCGCTGTTCAACGCCGGCATCCGCCCCGCCATCAACGCCGGTATCTCGGTGTCGCGCGTGGGTGGTGCGGCGCAGACGAAGCTGATCAAGGGCCTGTCCGGCGGTATCCGTACCGACCTCGCGCAGTACCGCGAGCTGGCCGCGTTCGCGCAGTTCGCCTCCGACCTCGACGCCGCCACGCGCAAGCAGCTGGACCGCGGCGCGCGCGTGACGGAACTGCTCAAGCAGCCGCAGTACAGCCCGCTGCCCATCTCGCTGATGGCCGCTTCGCTGTTCGCGGTGAACAAGGGCTACTTCGACGACATCGACGTCAAGAAGGTGCTCGCGTTCGAACACGGCCTGCACGCCTACCTGAAGGACAAGGCCGCCGCGCTGCTGAACAAGCTCGAGACGAACAAGGCGATGGACAAGGACGCCGAGGGCGAACTCGTCGCCGCGATCGAAGCGTTCAAGAAGACGTTCGCTTAAGGGGCCGACATGGCTGCAGGCAAGGAAATCCGGACGAAGATCAAATCGGTGGAGAACACCAAGAAGATCACCAAGGCCATGGAAATGGTCGCGGCGTCCAAGATGCGCAAGGCGCAGGACCGCATGCGCGCGGCCCGGCCCTACAGCGACAAGGTGCGCAACATCGCCGCCAACCTGGGCAAGGCCAACCCCGAGTACACGCACGCCTTCATGAAGACGAACGACGCCAAGGCGGTCGGCTTCATCGTGGTGACGACGGACAAGGGGCTGTGCGGCGGCCTGAACACCAACATCCTGCGCGCGGTGACCGCGAAGATCCGCGAGCTGCAGGGGCAGGGCGTCGACGTGCAGACGGTGGCGATAGGCAACAAGGGCCTCGGCTTCCTCAACCGCATCGGCGCGAAGGTCGTGTCGCATGCGGTGCAGCTGGGCGACACGCCGCACCTGGACCGCCTCATCGGGCCGGTGAAGGTGCTGCTGGACCAGTACGCCGAGGGCAAGCTGTCCGCCGTGTACCTGTGCTACACGAACTTCATCAACACGATGCGCCAGGAGCCGGTCATCCAGACCCTGCTGCCCCTGTCCGCCGCGAAGATGCAGGAAGAGACCAAGGCCAGCGGCGAGCACGGCTGGGACTACATCTACGAGCCCGACGCGCCCACGGTCATCGACGACCTGCTGGTGCGTTACGTCGAGGCGCTGGTGTACCAGGCGGTCGCCGAGAACATGGCGTCCGAGCAGTCCGCGCGCATGGTGGCCATGAAGGCCGCCACCGACAACGCGGGCAACCTCATCGGCGAACTCAAGCTGGTCTACAACAAGACGCGCCAGGCGGCGATCACGAAAGAGCTTTCGGAGATCGTGTCTGGGGCCGCCGCCGTCTAACGGCGGCTCCGAATACCCGGTTTAATTTACGGAGCAACAAATGGCTCAAGTTCAAGGCAAGATCGTTCAGTGCATCGGCGCCGTGGTCGACGTCGAGTTCCCGCGCGAGGCGATGCCGCGCGTGTACGACGCGCTGAAGATGGAAGGCACGGCCCTCACGCTGGAAGTGCAGCAGCAGCTGGGTGACGGCATCGTGCGCACGATCGCGCTGGGCTCGTCCGACGGCCTGCGCCGCGGCTCGATGGTCTACAACACCGGCGCACCGATCACGGTGCCCGTCGGCAAGGCCACCCTCGGCCGCATCATGGACGTGCTGGGCAACCCGATCGACGAGCGCGGCCCCGTGGACCAGGCCCTGACGGCCGCCATCCACCGCAGGGCCCCCGCGTACGACGAGCTGTCGCCCTCGCAGGAGCTGCTCGAGACGGGTATCAAGGTTATCGACCTGATCTGCCCGTTCGCCAAGGGCGGCAAGGTGGGCCTGTTCGGCGGCGCCGGCGTGGGCAAGACCGTGAACATGATGGAACTCATCAACAACATCGCCAAGGCGCACTCGGGCCTGTCGGTGTTCGCCGGCGTAGGTGAGCGCACCCGCGAGGGCAACGACTTCTATCACGAGATGGCCGACTCCGGCGTCGTGAAGCTGGACAACCTGGCCGAATCGAAAGTGGCCATGGTGTACGGCCAGATGAACGAGCCCCCGGGCAACCGCCTGCGCGTGGCGCTGACGGGCCTGACGATTGCCGAGTCCTTCCGCGACGAAGGCCGCGACGTGCTGTTCTTCGTGGACAACATCTACCGCTACACGCTGGCCGGCACGGAAGTGTCCGCGCTGCTGGGCCGCATGCCTTCCGCCGTGGGCTACCAGCCGACGCTGGCCGAAGAAATGGGCCGCCTGCAGGAGCGCATCACGTCCACCAAGGTCGGCTCGATCACGTCGATCCAGGCCGTGTACGTGCCCGCGGACGACCTGACCGACCCGTCCCCCGCGACGACGTTCGCCCACCTGGACGCCACGGTGGTGCTGTCGCGTGACATCGCGGCGCTGGGCATCTACCCCGCCGTGGACCCGCTCGACTCCACGTCGCGCCAGGTCGACCCCAACGTCGTGGGCGAAGACCACTACACGACGACGCGTTCCGTGCAGGCCACCCTGCAGCGCTACAAGGAACTGCGCGACATCATCGCGATCCTGGGCATGGACGAACTGTCCCCCGAGGACAAGCTGGCCGTGGCCCGCGCGCGCAAGATCCAGCGTTTCCTGTCGCAGCCCTTCCACGTGGCCGAGGTGTTCACGGGCTCGCCCGGCAAGTACGTGCCGCTGTCCGAAACCATCCGCGGCTTCAAGATGATCGTGGCCGGCGAGTGCGACCACCTGCCCGAGCAGGCGTTCTACATGGTCGGCACCATCGACGAGGCCTTCGAGAAGGCCAAGAAGCTGGCGGCCTGAGCCATGGTGGATTCGACCCACACCATCCACGTCGACGTGGTGAGTGCCGAGGAGTCGATCTTCTCGGGCGAGGCGCGTTTCGTCGCGCTGCCCGGCGAGGCCGGCGAGCTCGGCATCTACCCGCGCCACACCCCGCTGATCACGCGCGTGAAGCCCGGCTCGGTGCGCATCGAGAAGGCCGACGGCAACGAGGAGTTCATCTTCGTGGCCGGCGGCATCCTCGAGGTGCAACCCAACCGCGTCACCGTGCTGTCCGACACCGCCATCCGCGGCAAGGACCTCGACGAGCAGAAGGCCGCCGAGGCCCGCCGGCAAGCCGAGGAAGCGCTGAAGAACGCCAAGAGCGAAGTGGACGTCGCCCGCATCCAGTCGGAGCTGGCCATCATGGCGGCCGAGCTGGCCGCCGCCCGCAAGTACCTGAATAAGAAATAAGCGTCAAAAGAACCGACGCGCTCCCAGCCCCGTTCGAAAGAACGGGGCTTTTTTGTCTTTTGGCGCCACAATGGCCCAGCAAGCAGTTCTGGAGACAAGCGTGACCTCACTTCGCATCCTGCCGCTGGCCCTCGCGCTCGCGTGCGGCCCGGCGTTCGCCGACATCGTCATCGGCCAGTCCGCGCCCCTCACGGGCGGCAACGCGGAACTCGGCAACGACATCCGCAACGGGGCCCTCGCGTACTTCAAGAAGGTGAACGACGCCGGCGGCATCGGCGGCGTGAAGATCAAGCTCGTCACGCTCGACGACAAGAACGACACGAAAGCGTCCGCCGCCAACACCGAGAAGCTGTTGAAGGACGAGAACGCGGTGGCCCTCTTCGGCTACGCGTCCTCCACGTTGAGCATTCCCGCGATGCCCGCGGTGGCCGAGGCCAAGGTGCCGTTCTTCGCGCCGTTCACCGGCGCCGACACCATCCGCAAGCAGAACGAGTTCGTCTACACGATCCGCGCGACCTACGCGGACGAGATCGAGAAGATCGTCAACTTCTGGGGCAGCCTGGGCAACACGCGCATCACGGTGCTGCACTACGACGACCCCGTCGGCAAGCAGAACTTCGACACCGTGGCCGAGGGCCTGAAGAAGTTCGGCAAGGCGCCCGTGTCCGTGTCGATCAAGCGCAACGCGCCGGTGAGCGACGCCAACATCAAGGCGGTGGTCGACTCGGACCCCAACGTGCTCGTCGTGACGACGCTCTACGCGCCTGCGGCCGAGCTGATCAAGAAGCTCAAGGCGGGCGGCAAGCAGTACATGACGACCAGCCTCTCGTTCGCGGGTGCGAGCCAGCTGGCGAAGGCCCTCGGCTCCGACGCCAACGGTGTGTCGGTGTCGATCACCGTGCCCACTCCGGGACGGCAAAGCGTGCCGGTGGTGAAGGAGTGCAACGACGCGTGGAACGCCTCGGGCCAGAAGGAAGCGATGTCGGTGACGGCGCTCGAGTCGTGCATCGCGGCCAAGGTGCTGGTCGAAGGCATGAAGCGCAGCGGCGGCCCGGTCACGCGCGCGTCGCTGCACAAGTCGCTGTCGGCGCTCGGCCGCTACGACACCGGCGGCTACGTCGTCGACTTCAAGCCGAACTTCCGCCATGGCGGCAGCTATGTGTCGATGGCCCTGCTGCGCCCGAACGGCGAAGTGAAAGACTAGCCCAGGACCGGTTCGTCCGGCAGCTCGTTCGTGTCCGCCTCGCCCGGCGCGAGCGGGAAGTGTTGCACGAGCAGCGCCGAGACCTCGGCCAGTGCTTCGGTGAGGCCATCCTCGAAGCGGCCGTCGCGGAAGGCGCCGCCCATTCTCGCGACGATCTCCCGCCACTCCTGCGGCGTCACCTTTCTGTTCAGGCCGCGGTCGGCCACGACCTCGATCGCGCGCTCGGCCAGCAGCAGGTAGATCAGCACGCCGTTGTTGTGCTCGGTGTCCCACACGCGCAGCTTGCCGAACATCGTCACCGCGCGGTCGCGCGCCGTGGCGCCGCGCAGGATGTAGCTGGTGGGCAGGCCGGCTTCGACGCAGATGCGCACCTCGCCGCTGTGGCGCTTTTCGCTCGCCGCCACGCGCTGCGCGAGGCGCTTGACCATGTCGGGCGGGATGGCGCGGCGCGTGTCGGTCTCGTCCAGCCAGCGGTGCTTGAAGAGGCGCTTGAGCGTGGCCAGCATCACCAGTCTCCCGAGGCGCCGCCGCCACCAAAATCGCCACCGCCGCCCGAGCTGAAGCCGCCGCCGTCGCTGCCGCCGCTGCTCCAGCCGCCGCCCCCACCGCCGCCGCCCCAGCTCCCGGTGCTGATCCACGGCCCGCTGCGCGAGTAGCCGCGGCGGGGCCCCGCCGAGCCGAGCCCGCCGGACATCAGCGCGACGATGAAGCCGATGAATGCCGCGATCACGGCCATGAAAATGCTGGACGTGAAGACCATCGCGAGGCCGCCCGCGCCCGCGCTCGTGATCACCGGGCCCAGCTTGCCGAAGATGCCGCGCAGCACCTTGCTCGCGATCGGCACGACGAGGAACAGGAAGATCGCGATGTCGAACCAGTCGAAGCCCGCGTCGACGCTGCCGGTGCCCTTGCGTTGCGGCTGCGCCGGCGGCGCGGGCAGCGCCTCACCGTTGATGCGCGCGGCAATGGAATCGGCCGCGGCCTGCAGCCCGCCGGCGAAGTCGTTGTTGCGAAATCGCGGGGTGATCTGCTCGTCGATGATCTGCTTGGCGACGACATCGGGGATCGCGCCCTCGAGCGTCTTGGCCACCTGCAGGTTGACCTTGCGGTCGTTCTTGGCGACGACGAGCAGCACGCCGTCGCCCACGCCCTTGCGGCCGATCTTCCACTGGTTGGCCACGCGGTTCGCGTAGCTGAACGCGTCTTCCGGCTGCACCGTAGGCACGATCAGGAAGACGACCTGCGAGCCCTTGGCCTTTTCGAGCGCGGCAAGCTTGTCGTCGAGGCCCTTGCGCTGGATGTCGTCGAGCGTGCCCGTCTGGTCGATGACGCGGGCCGTCAGCTCGGGGACGGGCTGAAGGTTCTGTGCGAATGCTGCGCTCGCGAAGGCCGTCGCCAGGAAGACGATGACCGCCGCGAGCAGGCGCATGTCGGCGTTATCGCGAGGCTGCGGGGGACGCTGGTGCCGCCGGTGCAGGCGCAGCCGGTGCCGCTGCCTTGCCGAAATCCACCGTGGGCGGCGCGGAAATCTGCGCCTCGTTCTGCACCGTGAAGTTCGGCTTCGGCTCGTAGTGGAACACCATCGCCGTGAGGTTGGTGGGGAACTGCCGCGCGAGCACGTTGTACTCCTGCACCGCCTGGATGTAGCGGTTGCGGGCCACGGTGATGCGGTTTTCCGTGCCTTCCAGCTGCGCCTGCAGGCCGCGGAACGCCTGGTTGGCCTTCAGGTCGGGATAGCGCTCGCTGACCACCATCAGCCGCGACAGCGCGCTCGAGAGCTCGCCCTGCGCCTGCTGGAATTTCTGGAACGCGGCCGGGTCGTTGAGCGTCGCCGGCGACACCTGCATCGACGTGGCCTTGGCGCGCGCTTCCACCACCTTGGTCAGCGTGTCCTGCTCGAAACCCGCCTCGCCCTTGACGGTGGCGACGAGGTTGGGGATCAGGTCGGCGCGCCGCTGGTACTGGTTGAGCACCTCGCTCCAGGCCGACTTGGTGGCTTCGTCGAGCCGCTGGAAGTCGTTGTAGCCGCAGCCGGTGAGCGACAGGGCGGCAGCGAGGATGAGCAGCCATCTTTTCATCGAGGTGTCCCTTTCGAGGATGTGGGCAACGGTAGCATAGATGGGATGGAGATCCCGCCGGTTCAAGGGCCGAAACCCAGGCTCGTGATCGCCGGCGCGACGGGCGTGCTGGGCCACGAGGTGCTGCGCGAGCTGGCCGGTTCCATGCGCTTCTCGCAAGTGCAGGTGCTGTCACGCGAACCCATCCGCGCCGGGCTGCGCGGCATGGCGACGTGGCAGGTGCCATCCGGCGACCCGGCAGACTGGCCGCCGTTCGCGGCCGACGTCGCCATCGTGCTGTTCGATCCGCCGCGAATGTTCTTCGAACGCGAACGCGCGCTGTGGACGCCGGCGCCCGGGCAACTGCCGGCGCTCGCCGCCTGGCTGCACGCGAGCGGTGTGCGCACCGTCGCCATCGTGATGCCGCACCAGCAGGGCCGCCTGCCCGAAGCGCTCAAGCGCGGGCTGGCCAACCTCGACGAGCACGCGGTCGCCCGGCTCGGTTTCGACCGGGTGCTCATCCTGCGCACGGCCAGCAAGCCCGGCGATGCGTCGCCCACGAACCCGTTGGCGCGCATAGCCCGCTTCATGCTGTCGGTCTTCAAGTACATGGTGCCCACCAGCGAGCAGCCCGTGCGCGCCGGTTGCGCAGTTGCTGGCGCTGGCGCTGCAGATCGCGCCGCGCGGCATCCACGTCGCCGCGCCGGAAACAGTCTGGCGGGCGTCACAAGCAGGACGGCTTGGGCCGGAGGCCCAGGCCTGGCTGCGACCGCAGGCAGAATAAAGCCGATGCGCAAGTCGAAGCTCCAGGCCGCCAACCTCGAAGGCAACGCCGACGACGTCGAGGCGGCGTTCTACGACGCGCTGCAGAACGCCGACATCGAGAAGCTGATGGCCTGCTGGGCCGACGAGGACGACATCGTCTGCATCCACCCCGGCGGGCCGCGCGTGGTGGGCGCCGTCGCCATCCGTGCGACCTTCGAGGCGATGTTCGCCAACGGCAGCATCCGCGCGTGGCCGCAGCAGGTCCGCAAGACGGTTTCGGTGGCCAGCGCCGTGCACAACCTGCTGGAGAAAGTGGAAGTGCTCACCCCCGAAGGCCCGCGCCACGCGTGGGTGATCGCCACCAACGTGTACCACCGCACCGCGCAGGGCTGGCGGCTGGTGGCGCACCATGCCAGCCCGGGCACCGCCAGCGAGATCCAGGAAGTGTCCGGCACGCCTTCCGTCCTGCATTGATCGACTACCGGGCTCCCCGCTGGTTGCCGGGCGGCAACCTCCAGACCATCTGGCCGGCGCTTTACGGGCGTCGCCATGACGGCGACCCGCCTTCATACCGGCGCGAACGCTGGTCCACGCCCGACGGCGACTTCATCGACCTGGACTGGCTGGCCACGCCCCCGACCACGAACGTCCTGCTCGTCCTCTTCCACGGCCTCGAAGGCTCGTCCCGCAGCCACTACGCCGAAGCGTTCGCTGACTTCGCGCGCAGTCGAGGCGCAGCCTTCGTCGTCCCGCACTTCCGCGGCTGCAGCGGCGAGCTCAACGCCGGGCCGCGCGCCTACCATTCGGGTGACCACGAGGAGATCGCGTGGATCCTGCAGCGCCTGCGGGAGCGGCACACCGGGCCGTTGGCGGCGGTCGGCGTCTCGCTCGGCGGCAACGCCCTGATGCGCTGGGCGGGCGAGTGGGAGTCGCGCGCCGCGACGCTGGCGGACGCGGTGGCTTCGGTCTGCTCGCCGCTCGACCTCGCCGCGGGCGGGCGCGCCATCGGCCAGGGCTTCAACCGGCTGGTCTACACGACCATGTTCCTGCGCTCGATGAAACCCAAGGCGCTGCTCAAGCTGGCGCAGCACCCGGGCCTGTTCGACCGCGAGGCACTGCTCGCCGCGCGCGACCTCTACGAGTTCGACAACATCTTCACCGCGCCGCTGCACGGCTTCCGCGACACGGACGACTACTGGCGGCGCGCTTCGGCCAAGCCGCACCTGCACCGCATTTGCATCCCGGCGCTGGCCGTCAATGCCCGCAACGACCCCTTCGTGCCCGCGGCGAGCTTGCCCCTGCCGGCGGAAGTGGGCGCCAGCGTCACGCTCTGGCAGCCGCAGCAGGGCGGGCACGTCGGCTTCCCGTCCGGCCCCTGGCCCACCGACGTGCGCGTGATGCCGCGAGCGGTCGGCGAGTGGCTGCTCGACCGGCTTCCCGTCAGCTGAGCCGTCGCGCGCGGGACAACCCTCGCCGGGTTTCTACCTGTACCGGCCGCGACCGCGCGGGGCGATAAAGCGCCGGTACACGGAGAAAAAAGCTTACCCGTGCAGGCAACGCCGCCACTGCTGGAAGTTTCAGGCGTCACCGTTCGCTTCGGAGGCATCGTGGCGCTCGACCAGGTGTCGTTCGACGTGCAGCAGGGGACGATCGCGGGCCTGATTGGCCCCAACGGCGCCGGCAAGACGACCCTCTTCAACTGCCTGTCGCGCCTGTACACCTTCAGCGAAGGCCGCATCAACTTCGAGGGCCACCCGCTCACCGACCATCCGCCGCACGGCATCGCGTCGCTCGGCATCGGCCGCACCTTCCAGAACCTGGCGCTGTTCCGCACGATGAGCGTGCGCGACAACGTGATGCTGGGCGGCCACTGCCGCAGCAGCAGCGGCTTCCTGTCCAACGCGCTGCGCCTGCCCGGCGTGCGGCGCGAGGAAGAAGAACTCTCCGCGCGCGCCGACGAAGCGATCCGGCTGATGGACCTCGGCGACGTCGCGCAGCGCCCGGTGGCGGACCTGCCTTTCGGCACGCAGAAGCGCGTCGAACTCGCGCGCGCGCTCATGAGCCGGCCCAAGCTGCTGCTGCTCGACGAGCCTGCCGGCGGCCTGAACCACGAGGAGGTGGACGGCCTGCGCCAACTGCTCAAGCGCATCCAGCAGGAACTCAAGCTCACGATGCTGCTGGTGGAGCACCACATGAACCTCGTGATGCGCGTGTCGGACCAGGTGGTCGCGCTGGACTTCGGCAAGAAGATCGCCGACGGCACGCCCGCCGAGGTGCAGGGCAACCCCGACGTGATCAAGGCGTACCTGGGGGTGGAAGCATGACGAGCCCGATGCTCCAGGTGCGAGGGCTGCACGCGCAATACGGCCCGACGCGCGTGCTGCACGGCATCGACTTCGACGTGAAGACGGGCGGCATCACCACCATCCTCGGCGCCAATGGCGCCGGGAAGACGACGACTTTGCGCGCGATGTGCGGCATGGTGCGCACGCAGGGCGAGGTTTCGCTCGCGGGCGAACGCATCGATGGCAAGGCCACCGAATCCATCGTGCGCATGGGCGTGGCCCATGTGCCGGACGGGCGCGGCACCTTCATGCATCTCACCGTTGAAGAGAACCTGCGCCTGGGCGCGTACACGCGCAGCGACAAGGACGCGGTGCAGGCCGACTTCGAGCGCATGTACGGCTGGTTCCCGCGCCTGCGCGAGCGGCGCAAGCAGCAGGCGGGCACGCTCTCCGGCGGCGAGCAGCAGATGCTGGCCGTCTCGCGCGCGCTCATGCTGCGGCCGCGCCTGCTGCTGCTGGACGAGCCCTCGTTCGGCCTCGCGCCGCGCATCGTGGCGGAGCTGTTCGAGATCTTCGGCGAGATCCGCGCGAAGGAGGGCACGAGCATGCTGCTGGTGGAGCAGAACGCCGCGCTCGCACTCAAGCTCGCGGACGATGCGTATTTGCTGGAGACCGGCAAGGTCGTGATCTCGGGCAGCGCCGAATCCATCCGCAACGACGAGGCGGTGCGCCGCTCGTACCTGGGATATTGAGCATGGACCTGCTGCTGCACCAGATCCTCTCCGGCCTTGCCACCGGCGGCATCTACGCGAGCGTGGCATTGGCCTTGGTGATGATCTACCAGGCCACCCACCTGGTGAACTTCGCGCAGGGCGAGATCGCGATGTTCGCGACCTACCTCGCGTGGACGATGCTGCAGGCCGGTCTGCCCTACTGGGTGGCTTTCTTCCTCACGGTGGCGATCGCGTTCGTTGCAGGCGTGGTGATCGAGCGCGTGATCATCCAGCCGGTGGAGAACGCGCCGGTGCTCTCGGTGGTGATCGTCTTCATCGGGCTGCTCGTCATCTTCAACAGCGTGGCCGGCTGGATCTACAGCTACACCATCAAGCCGTTCCCCAGCCCGTTCCCCGAGCAGCCGCTCTTCGGCAACAAGCTGCTGTCGTCGCACGAGCTGGGCTCGATGTTCGTGACGCTCGTGGTGCTGGGGCTGGTGTTCGTGTTCTTCCGCTTCACCCCGCTTGGCCTCGCGATGCGCGCGGCGGCGCAGAACCCGGTGTCGAGCCGGCTCGTCGGCGTGCGCGTCGGCTGGATGCTCGCGCTCGGCTGGGGGCTCGCGGCGGCGATCGGCGCGGTCGCGGGGATGATGGTCGCGCCGGTGGTGTTCCTGGAACCGAACATGATGGGCGGCATCCTGCTCTATGCGTTCGCGGGCGCGCTGCTGGGCGGCATCGACAGCCCCGGCGGCGCGGTGCTCGGGGGCTTCCTGGTCGGCATCCTCGAGAACGTGGTCGGCGTGTACCTGGGCACCGAGCTGAAGCTCACCGTGGCGCTGCTGATCATCGTGACCGTGCTGGTCGTCAAGCCTTCCGGGTTGTTCGGCAAGGTTCACGTGGCGAGGGTTTGACATGGCAGAACTCGTCCTGGCCGCCGTGCCCCGCCGCAAGCTCGAACTCAAGCAGTTCGCCGGCGTGGCCGTGCTGCTGCTCGTCGCGTGCGTGCTGCCCTTCGTGCTGGGCAACTACCGCGTGTTCCAGCTCACGATGGCGCTCGCCTATGCGATCGCGCTGCTCGGGCTGAACATGCTCACCGGCTTCAACGGCCAGATCTCGCTGGGGCACGGCGCGTTCTTCGCCATCGGGGCGTACACCGCGGCGGTGCTGATGGACAAGGCCGGCGTGCCTTACTGGGCGACCATCCCCGTCGCCGGTTTCGTGTGCCTCGTCGCTGGCTTCCTCTTCGGGTTGCCTGCGCTGCGGCTGGAGGGCCTGTACCTCGCGCTCGCGACCTTCGCGCTCGGGGTCGCGATGCCGCAGATCCTCAAGCACAAGTCGCTGGAACACTGGACCGGCGGCGCGATGGGCGTCGTGCTCGTGAAGCCGGAAGCACCGTCGTTCCTGCCGCTGAACCAGGACCAGTGGTTCTACTTCTTCACGCTGTTCTGGGCCGTGCTGCTGTTCGTGGCGGCGTGGAACCTGCTGCGCGGACGCGTCGGGCGCGCACTGATCGCGATCCGCGACCAGCCGATTGCCGCCGAGGCGATGGGCGTCAACACGGCGATCTACAAGTCGCTCACCTTCGGCGTCTCCGCGCTGTACACGGGCGTCGCGGGCGCGCTTGCGGCGATCGCGGTCCAGTTCGCCTCGCCGGATTCGTTCACGGTGTTCCTCTCGCTCAGCCTGCTGGTGGGCGTGGTGGTCGGCGGCCTCGCCTCGATCTCCGGCGCGATCTACGGCGCGCTTTTCATCCAGTTCATCCCCAACGTCGCCGACGAGATCTCGAAGGCGGCGCCGTGGGCGATCTACGGCATCTTCCTCATCGGCTTCATGTACCTCATGCCGACCGGCGTCGCGGGCCTCGTCCGGATGCTGCGCCACCGGTTGCGCATTTCTTCCTCTGTCAGTGATCGAAAGGAGCCAACATGAATGCTTCCAGGTGGACCCGCAGGCAGGTGATCGGCCAGGCGGCGACGGTCGGTGTGGCGCTCGCGTCGGGGCGCTCGTTCGCGCAGGCCAAGGAGATCAAGATCGGGCAGACCATGCCCTACAGCGGGCCGGCGTCGGCGTACGGCACCATCGGCAAGGTCGAGGCCGCGTACTTCAAGATGGTCAACGACCAGGGCGGCGTCAACGGCCGCAAGATCAACTTCATCACGCTGGACGACGGCTACAGCCCGCCCAAGACGGTGGAGCAGGTCCGCAAGCTCGTGGAGCAGGAGGACGTGCTGGCGCTGTTCCAGGTGCTGGGCACGCCGCCCAACACCGCGATCCACAAGTACGTGAACGCCAAGAAGGTGCCGCACCTGTTCGTCGCCACGGGCGCGACCAAGTGGAACGACCCGAAGGACTACCCGTGGACCTTCGGCTTCAACCCCACGTACCAGACCGAGGGCGAGGTCTACGCGAAGTACCTGCTCAAGACCAAGCCGAACGCCAAGGTGGCGGTGCTCTACCAGAACGACGACTACGGCAAGGACTACCTCACCGGCTTCAAGAAGGGCCTGGGCAACCGCGCGAACATGATCGTGCAGGAGGCCACGTACGAGGTGACGGACCCGACCGTCGACTCGCAGGTGATCACGCTGCACAAGTCCGGCGCGGACACCTTCTTCAACATCACCACGCCCAAGTTCGCCGCGCAGGCGATCCGCAAGGTGCACGACATCGGCTGGAAGCCGCTGCACATCCTCAACAACGTGAGCGCGTCCATCGGCTCGGTGCTCAAGCCTGCGGGGCTGGAGAAGGCCGTGGACATCATCTCCATGGAATACTTCAAGGAGCCGACCGACCCGCAGTGGAAGGACGACCCCGCGATGCTCGAGTGGCGCGCCTTCATGGCCCGCTACAACCGCGAGGCCGACCCGAACGAAGCCTTCAACGTCTACGGCGTCATCGCCGCGCAGACGCTGGTGCAGGTGCTCAAGCAGTGCGGCAACGACGTCACGCGCGACAACATCAAGCGGCAGGCCGAGAACCTGAAGAACGTGAAGCTGCCGCTGCTGCTGCCTGGCATCGCGCTGAGCACGAGCCCCACGCAGCACACGCCCATCAAGCAGCTGCAGCTGGCGAAGTTCGACGGCACGAAGTGGGTGCTGTTCGGCGAGATCATCGGCGGCTCGGCGGGCTGATGCATTAATATTCCCTCGCGGCGCCCGCAGGCAAAAAGGCGCCCGAGGGACACCATGCAAGCCAAGCGACTCCTGACGATCGCCCTGCTGGCCTTCAGCGCCGGCAGCCTGCAACCGGCAGCGGCCCAGGTGACCGCGCGCGTCACGCCCCTCATGCTGCAGCAGTGGCAGCTGGGCCAGGAGCTGGGACGCTACGGCCTCGCCAACAACGACCCGCTCGCGCTGCTCACGGCGGCCAGGCTGCAGCGCGCCTCCGGCATGCAGCCTTCGCGGGCGCGCGTCGAAGGCGGCGCGAATGCGGTCGTGGAACAGACCGACGCCGCCGGCCTGCTCGCGCAAGCCAGGGTGCTGGCGCGCGACCAGCCCGAGCTGCTCGCGATGATCGACTCGGCCGCCGCTCCACGCCGCACCCGCGGCACGCTCATCGGCCCGCAGGTGCAGCCGATGCTCATGGCCGCGCGCGACAGCCGGCCCATCCTGCTGTCGTACAAGCCGGGCCAGAAGGCCTTCTTCGGCATCTCCAGCGACCGGCTGCAGGACGTCGCGCTGTCCATCCGCGGCCCGCGGGGCGAACCGCTGTGCGAGCCCGCGCCCGCCCCGGCCGAGCTGCTGTGCGAATGGGATTCCGCCGACTCGTCGGAAGTGCGCGCTGTGGTGACGAACCGGTCGGCCAACGCCGTCCTGGTGACCTTCTTCCATGACTGAGGCGGCGGCCCGCCCCGCGTGGCGGACCGCGCTGTGCCTGGGGCTCGCCGCCCTGACGCTGGCGGGCTGCACCGTCGTCAGCGGCCGCCCCGGCGTGAGCTACCGCAACGAACCGGACCTTGGCCGTTCCTTCATCCGCCCCCAGAACCCCGTACCCCGCGCGCCGACGGCATGGGTGGCCGACAAGCCGCAGTTCGTCGGCCTGGCGATCAGCGGCGGGGGCAGCCGCTCCGCGAACTTCGGCATGGCGGCGCTGCAGGAGCTGGACGAGCTGGGCGTGCTGCAGCACGTGGACGCGGTGTCGGCCGTCAGCGGCGGCTCGATCCCGGCGGCGTACTTCGCCTTGAACGGCGAGCGCACCGACTGGAGCCTGCGCGCGCGCGAACTCGCGGCCACGGACTTCGCGCTGCCCTTGATCGGCAAGCTGTTCAACCCGGTGAGCCTCGCCGCCACGACCTTCACCGACCGCGACCGCAGCGACATGCTCGCGGAGCTGTTCGAGGAAAAACTGTTTGGCGGGCGCAGCGTGACCTTCGCCGAGCTCGGCCCGCGCGGACCGCGGCGCCCCGCGGTGTATTTCAATGCCACCGACACCACCAACGGCGGCACGCGCTTCGTCTTCAGCGACCAGGCCTTCCTGCAGACCACGGGCTCGGACCTGAGCAAGTACCCCATCGCGTGGGCGATGGCGTCGTCCGGCGCTTTTCCCGGCATCTTCAACTCGGTCACCCTGCGCCGGTACAGCCTCGATCCGGCCAAGCGCCGCGAAGCCACCGAAGACCCCAACGACAAGCGCTACCTGCACCTGATCGACGGCGGCCCCAGCGACAACCTCGGCGTGGAGACATTGATCCGCCTCGCGCGCGAGCACCACGTGAACCGGCTCAACGCGCAGCAGAGCGCGCAGGGCTGCATGATCGTGGTGGTCGACTCGCACGTGCCCAATGCGGGCGTGGCGGAGATGCGGCAGTCGGACCGGCGCAACTTCGGCTCGGTCGTGCTCGACCTGAACTTCCTCGATGCCATCGACGCGATGCTGTCCAACCGGCGCGACCAGACGCTCGCGCAGATGGGCATCCACCGCGACGTGCCGCAGGGCCAGTTCAACGTGGAGCTCGCGCCGGGGCTGTGGGACTACAAGATCCGCCCCTACCGCCGGGTCGCGAGGTTCCCGGTCGACTACTACTACCTCGATGGCCGTGCGTTCACCGAGGCGCGCTACCTCACGCAGGTGAACGCGGTGGACCTCTCCGCGGTGCGGCAACCCGAGCGCCGCGAGTTCGACTGCCACGTGTGGCACGTCGCGCTCGACGAGATCCAGTCGATCGTGCCCTGGCGCGTGCGGGGCGGCGAGGAAAATCCGCTGGACCTGAACGCACCGGCGGACCACGCCGTGTTCGCCTACCGCTCGCGCCTGGGCCGCCTCGTGAGCCAGGTCGCCACGAGCTACCGCCTCAGCGGCGCGCCCAACTGCAGCCAGGCGCAGGTGCAGGAGGTGCTGTACGACGCCGCGCACATCGCCGTGCGGCAGGACCGGGTTTCGCTGGCGCAGGTGTGCAAGTGGTTCCGGGACCGCGGCCTCGACGCGGCCGGCCGCTGCCGGATGGAAAGCGAACCTCTCGTGCGGCCGCAGCTGCGGGTCGAACCGATCCGCGCGCCGTTGAACCTCACGGAATCGGAGCAGAACACGGACCGCTTCGTCAAATGCGTGGGCACTGACGGCCTGGCATTGCCGATGCCGTCGATCCCGGCCGAACCGCTGCTGCCGCTGCGCTGAGGCCGGCGCCTCGCGCTCAGCGGGTGGCGGTCGCCGTTGCCGTGGCTGCCGCCGTCGATGTAGCCGTTGTCCTGACAGCCGCCGCAGCCGACGCGGGCAGCGCCGCCACGCTGGCCGATGCAGCGCTCGCGGGCGTGGCCGCGGCGCCGGCGGTGCCCGGCGGCGGCCACGGGATCTCCGAGGCGGGGCGCGGCTTGCCGATGGGCGTGGTGGCCTTGCCGACCTTCACCGCCGCCATGTCCTCTTCGCTCGGGTACTGGCCCATCAGCCAGTAGTCGAACGCGCGGCGCGCGATCGGCGCGGCGTTGGCGGCGCCGAAGCCCGCGTTCTCCACGATCATCGCGATCGCGATCTTCGGGTCCTCGGCCGGCGCATAGGCGATGTAGAGCGCGTGGTCGCGGTGGCGCTCGTCCAGCTGCGACGCGTTGTACTTGGCGCCCTGCGCGATGGCGATCACCTGCGCCGTGCCCGTCTTGCCGCCGCTCGTGTACGGGGCGCCGCGGAAGGCGGAAGCCGACGTGCCCTCGATGTTCACGCCGACCATCGCCCGCTGGATGATCGCCACGTTCTCGGGCTTGGCGCGCCACTGGTCCTGCACCACCGGCTCGATCTTGCGCACCTGCTTGGTGTTGATGTCGATGATCTCGCTGACCAGGTGCGGCTTCATGCGCACGCCGCTGTTGGCCAGCGCGCCCATGGCGGACGCCATCTGCAGGATCGTGAAGCTGTTGTAGCCCTGGCCGATGCCCAGCGAAATGGTCTCGCCCGCGTACCACTTCTGCTGCTCGGGCCGGCGGTAGGCATTGCGCTTCCAGGTGGTGGAGGGCAGCAGGCCCTTCGATTCGCCGGCGATGTCGATGCCGGTGAGCTGCCCGAAGCCGAAGTGCGCCATGTGCTCGGCCATCGTGTCCACGCCGAGGTCGTTGGCCAGCATGTAGTAGTAGGTGTCGCACGACTGCACGATGGACTTGTACATGTCCACCGAGCCGTGGCCGCCTTCCTTGTCGTCGCGGAACTTGTGGTTGCCGAACCAGAAGTAGCCGGGGTCGCTGATGGCCTGCTGCGGCGTGCGCTTGCCGGTCTCCAGGCCGGCCAGCGCCATGTACGGCTTGTACGTGGAGCCCGGCGGGTAGGTGCCGCGCAGCGCGCGGTTGAGCAGCGGCTTGTCGAGCGACTCGTTCAGCGCCGTCCAGTTCTCGGTGTCGATGCCGTCGACGAAGAGGTTGGGGTCGAAGGTGGGCTTGCTCACGAACGCGAGGATCTCGCCGGACTTCGGGTCGAGCGCGACGAGGGCGCCGCGCCGGTCGCCGTACAGGTCCTCGATCATCTTCTGCAGCTTGATGTCGATGCCCAGGCGCACGGTGTTGCCCGGCGTCGCGGGGCTGGAGGCGAGCTTGCGCACGGCGCGGCCGCCGGCGGAAGTCTCGACCTGCTCCACGCCGGTCACGCCGTGCAGCGTCTTCTCGAAGCTGTGCTCCACGCCGAGCTTGCCGATGTATTCGGTGCCACGGTAGTTGGACTGCTCGTCCTCCGGCCACTCCTCGATCTGCTTCTTCTCGGCCTGGTTGATGCGGCCGATGTAGCCGACCACGTGGCTGGCGAGCTCGCCGTAGGGGTAGCTGCGGAACAGGCGCGCCTTGATGTCCACGCCGGGGAAGCGCCAGCGCTGCGCGGCGAAGCGCGCGACCTCTTCGTCGGTGAGCTTGGTGCGGATGGGCAGCGAGTCGACGCTCTTGGATTCTTCCTGCAGCTTGCGGAAGCGCCGCAGGTCGCGCGGCTGGATGCTGACGACGTGGCCGAGGTCCTCGATGACGCGGTCCAGCGGCTGGTTCAGGCGCGAAGGCGTCACCTCGAGCGTGTAGGCCGAGTAGTTGCTCGCCAGCACGATGCCGTTGCGGTCGAGGATGAGGCCGCGGTTGGGCACGATCGGCACGATCGCGATGCGGTTGTTCTCGGCCTGCTCCTCGAACTCCTCGTGCTTGACCACCTGCAGCCACACGAGCCGCGACAGGAGCAGCAGGAAACAGACGAGCACGGCGATGCTCGCGGCGAGCACGCGCGCGCGGAACCGGGACAGGTCCGCTTCGACGTTCCTCAATTCCGTCATAAGGGCCGATTTTCGTCCGGATCGGGCGCCCTGCGCTGCGGCGCGAGCAGCAGGATGCTGACGATCGGCCACAGCAGGGCTTCCAGCAGCGGCGCCAGCGCGACCGTGATGCCCGGGAAGGCGCCGCCGGCCAGCATGCGGATGGCGAGTTCGATCGCGTGGGCAGCCACGAAGAGCGGCAGCACCTGCAACGCCTGCGACGGCACCTTGAACCACAGCAGCCGGCGGTGGATGGTGATCGCGAAGAACGAGAGCGCGGTGTACGCGAGCGCGTGCTGGCCCAGCAGCGTCGCCTGGTGGACGTCGAGGGCAAGCCCGAAGAGGAATGCGGCCACGACGCCGATGCGCTGCGGCTGGTGCACGTTCCAGAACACCAGCGCCACGGCCAGGAAGTCCGGCTGCCACGGGATGCGCCCGAGCGGCAGCATGTTCAGCAGCAGGGCGCCGATGAGGCTGCCCCAGATGAACACGGGGTTGGCCGGCAGCAGCAGCGGCTGCCCGGGACGCATGATCATTGCGGCGCTCCTGGCGGCGGCGGCGCTGCCTTGCGGCCCTTCTTCTGCGCCGCCGTGGGTTCCTCGGCCGGCGGCCGCGGCGGGATCTGCGGCGACACGGGCTTGAGCACCATCACGTGCCGGGCGCCGTCCACCAGGCCCTGCGGCTTGCAGACGATGCGCGCGAACGCGGAGTCGGCGCGGCGCTCGACGCGCTCCACGACCGCCACCGGCAGCCCCGGCGGGTACACGCCGTCCACGCCGCTGGTGGTGAGCACGTCGCCCGGCTTCACGTCGGCATTGGCGGCCATGAAGCGCAGCTCCAGCGCGCCGCCGTGCGCCGCCGGGTCGCCGTAGGCCACGCTGCGCGCGCCCGTACGGGTGTTGAGCACGGGAATCGCCTGCTCGCGGTCGGTCACCAGCGTCACCTCGCTGATGAGCGGGTGCACGCGCGTGACCTGGCCGATCACACCCGATTCATCGATCACGGGCGAGCCGGCCTCGATGGCCTGCGCGAGGCCCTTGTCGATGATCACCTTGCGGGTGTACGGGTCGGCCGCGTCGTAGAGCACTTCGGCGGGCACCGACTCGGTGGTCAGCCGCGGTCGCAGGTCGAGCAGCTTGCGCAGGCGGGCGTTTTCCAGCGCAAGCTGCTCGACCTGGTTGGAGCGCTGCGACTGCAGCGTCAGCTTCTTGCGGGCTTGCTCTTCCGAGCGCTGCGCCTCGCCGAGCGACTCGAAGTAGCCGGTGACGAGCCGCACGCCCTGCACCGGCTGGTAGGCGAGCCACTGCACCGGCGTGATGACCAGCCCCACCACGTAACGGATGGGCTGGGTGATCTTGAAGCGCGCGTCGGCCACCATGAGGAACAGCGCGAGCGCGCTGCACACCATCAGCTTGGACAGGGCCGACGGCCCTTGCTTGAAGAAGGGCGGCGGCGTGCGATCGAGGGTGCCTAAGGGCATGCGCTATTGTGCCCAGCCGCCCGGGCGACAGGGGCCGATTACTCGCTGGTGAAGATCGATCCGAGGCGTTCCATGCGCTCCAGCGCGATGCCGCAGCCGCGGACCACGCAGGTGAGCGGGTCTTCGGCGACGAGCACCGGCAGGCCGGTCTCCTCGGCCAGCAGGCGGTCCAGGTCGCGCAGCAGCGCGCCGCCGCCGGTGAGCATCATCCCGCGCTCGGCAATGTCGGCGCCGAGCTCCGGGGGCGTCTGCTCCAGCGCGTTCTTGACGGCCGACACGATGTTGTTCAGCGGGTCGGTCAGCGCCTCGAGGATCTCGTTGGAGGAGATCGTGAACGAGCGCGGCACGCCTTCGGAGAGGTTGCGGCCCTTGACCTCCATCTCCTTGACCTCGCTGCCGGGGAAGGCGGAGCCGATCTGCTTCTTGATGGATTCGGCCGTGGGCTCGCCGATCAGCATGCCGTAGTTGCGGCGGATGTAGCTGATGATGGCCTCGTCGAACTTGTCGCCGCCCACGCGCACGCTGCCCTTGTAGACCATGCCGCCCAGCGAGATGACGCCCACCTCGGTGGTGCCGCCGCCGATGTCGACGACCATCGAGCCGGAGGCTTCGCTCACCGGCAGGCCCGCGCCGATGGCGGCGGCCATCGGCTCCTCGATGAGGTACACCTCGGACGCGCCGGCGCCGAGCGCCGACTCGCGGATGGCGCGGCGCTCCACCTGGGTGGAGCCGCAGGGCACGCAGATGATGATGCGGGGGCTGGGCTTCAGGATGGACCGGGGGTGGACCATCTTGATGAACTGCTTGAGCATCTGCTCGGTGACGGTGAAGTCGGCGATCACGCCGTCCTTCATCGGGCGGATGGCCTCGATGTTGCCCGGCACCTTGCCGAGCATGGCCTTGGCTTCGCTGCCGACGGCCTGGATCGTCTTCTTGCCCTGGGGGCCGCCCTCGTGGCGGATGGCGACGACCGAGGGTTCGTCGAGGACGATGCCCTTGTCGCGCACGAAAATGAGGGTGTTGGCCGTGCCCAGGTCGATCGCCAGGTCGGTCGACAGGTAGCGTCGGAATGCTCCGAACATTGGGGAATTTCCTCGTTTCTTCTGTGAAATCGGCCGCTTCCGCGGCCGAGTCACCAAAGGCGGGATAATACCCGATCCCCTGTGCACAACCGGCCGCCGAGAGGCGGCTGAGAGCCTCTTTTACACCTCATGTCCCTGAGCTTGGAAGACATCCGGCGCATCGCGCACCTCGCGCGCCTGGAACTCGATGCGCAAGAGGGCGAGCGCATGCTCGCCCAGATCAACGGCTTCTTCGACATCGTCGAGAAGATGCGCGCCGTGGATACGTCCGGCGTGGAGCCGCTCAACCACCCGGTGGCGGCCGTGCAGGACGTGCCGCTGCGGCTGCGCGACGACGTCGCGAGCGAGCCCAATGACCGCGAGGCGAACCAGCGCAGCGCGCCGGCCGTGGAGCGGGGCCTGTTCCTCGTGCCGAAGGTGATCGAATGAGCGCGCTGCACGACCTCACCGTCGCGCAGCTCGCGGCGCAGTTGCGCGAGAAGAAGGTCTCGGCCACGGAGGTGGCGAAGCACTTCCTCGCGCGTGTGCAGGGCGACTCGCTGGGCGCTTTCCTTTCGACCGACGCCGAGGTGACGCTTGCGCAGGCAGCCGCGGCCGACCGGCGCATCGCGGGCGGCGAGGCCGCGCCGCTGGCGGGCGTGCCGATCGCGCACAAGGACATCTTCGTCACGAAGGATTTCCCGAGCACCGCCGGCTCGAAGATGCTGGAGGGCTACCGCTCTCCCTTCGATGCAACGGTGGTGCGCAAGCTGGCCGATGCGGGCTGCGTCACGCTCGGCAAGCTCAATTGCGACGAGTTCGCGATGGGCTCGTCGAACGAAAACTCGGCGTACAAGCCGGTGCGCAACCCTTGGGACACGTCGCGCATTCCCGGCGGCTCTTCCGGCGGCAGCGCCGTGGCCGTGGCGGCGCGCCTGGCGCCCGCGACCACGGGCACCGACACCGGCGGTTCGATCCGCCAGCCGGCCTCGTTCTGCGGCGTGACGGGCATCAAGCCGACGTACGGCCGCGCATCGCGCTACGGGATGATCGCTTTCGCTTCCTCGCTGGACCAGGCCGGGCCGATGGCGCGCACGGCCGAAGACTGCGCGCTGCTGCTCTCGGCGATCTGCGGGCCCGACCCCGACCGCGACTCGACCTCGCTCGACGTCGCGACGGAGGATTTCACGCTCTCGCTGAACGCACCGCTCGAAGGCCTGCGCATCGGCGTGCCCAGGGAGTTCTTCGGCGAGGGCCTCGCGGCCGACGTGCGCAAGGCGATCGACGACGCGCTGCAGGTGTACGTGAAGCTGGGCGCGAAGCTGGTCGAGGTGTCGCTGCCCCGCACCGAACTTGCGATCCCGGTTTACTACATCATCGCGCCCGCGGAGGCGAGCTCGAACCTCGCGCGCTTCGACGGCGTCAAGTTCGGCCACCGCGCGAAGCAGTACACCGACCTGCTGGACATGTACAAGAAGACGCGCGCCGAAGGCTTCGGCGACGAGGTGAAGCGCCGCATCATGATCGGCACCTACGTGCTCTCGCACGGCTACTACGACGCGTACTACCTGCAGGCGCAGAAGATCCGCCGCATGATCGCGGACGACTTCCAGCAGGCCTTCAGGCAATGCGACCTGATCGCGGGGCCGGCCGCGCCGAGCGTGGCGTGGCACCTGGGTGACCACGGCAACGACCCGCTGGCGGACTATCTCGCGGACATCTTCACGCTCCCCGGTTCGCTTGCGGGGCTGCCGGGCATGAGCGTGCCTTGCGGGTTCGGCGAAGGCGGCATGCCCGTTGGGCTGCAGCTGCTGGGCAACTACTTCTCGGAGTCGAAGCTGCTGAACGCCGCCCACCGCTTCCAGCAGGCCACGGACTTCCACCAGCGCAAGCCGGGGGGCGTGCAATGAGCAAGCTCGTTCGAGGCTACGAAGTCGTCATCGGCTTCGAGACGCACGCCCAGCTGTCGACCCAGAGCAAGATCTTCAGCCGCGCGCCGACGGCGTTCGGCGCCGAGCCGAACACGCAGGCTTGCGCGGTGGACCTGGCGCTGCCCGGCACGCTGCCGGTGATGAATAAGGGCGCCGTCGAACGCGCGATCCGCTTCGGCCTGGCGATCGGCGCGCACGTCGCGCCGCGCAGCATCTTCGCGCGCAAGAACTACTTCTACCCCGACCTGCCCAAGGGGTACCAGATCAGCCAGTACGAGATCCCGGTCGTGCAGGGCGGGGCCATCGAGTTCTACCTGGGCGAAGAGAAGAAGACCGTGCGGCTCGTGCGCGCGCACCTCGAGGAGGACGCGGGCAAGTCGCTGCACGAGGACTTCATCGGCCAGTCGGGCATCGACCTCAACCGCGCGGGCACGCCGCTGCTGGAGATCGTGACCGAGCCGGACATGCGCTCGTCCGACGAGGCTGTGGCTTATGCGAAGGAGCTGCACAAGATCGTCACGTGGATCGGCATCTGCGACGGCAACATGCAGGAAGGCTCGTTCCGCTGCGACGCCAACGTGTCCGTGCGCAAACCCGGCGAGCCGCTCGGCACGCGCCGCGAGATCAAGAACCTGAACAGCTTCAAGTTCATGCAGCAGGCCATCGACTATGAGGTGCGCTGGCAGATCGAGCAGCTGGAGGACGGCCTGGCGGTCCAGCAGGCGACGGTGCTGTTCGACCCGGACACGGGCGAGACGCGTGCGATGCGCACCAAGGAAGACGCGGCGGATTACCGCTACTTCCCGGACCCCGACCTGCCGCCGCTGGTGATCCCGGCCGACTGGGTCGAGCGCGTGAAGGGCGAGCTGCCCGAGCTGCCGCGCGCGATGGCCGCGCGCTTCGTGGCGGACTATGGGCTGCCCGAATACGACGCGACGACGCTCACACAGAGCAAGGCCATGGGCGCGTACTTCGAGGCGGTGGCGAAGGCGTCGGGCCAGCCGAAGCTGGCGAGCAACTGGATCATGGGCGAGTTGTCGCGCCGCCTCAACGCGCAGGACATCGGCATCGAGCAGGCGCCGGTGTCCGCCGAAGTGCTCGGCAAGCTCATCGGCCGCATCCAGGACGGCACGATCTCCAACAACGCGGCCCGGCAGGTGTTCGACGCGCTGTGGACGGGTGAGGGCAAGGACGTCGACGCCGTCATCGAGGCCAAGGGCCTCAAGCAGATGAACGACAGCGGCGCGCTGGAGAAGATCCTCGACGACATCATCGCCGCCAACCCGGACAACGTCGCCCAGATTCGCGCGGGCAAGGACAAGGCGTTCAACGCGCTCGTCGGCCAAGCCATGAAGGCCAGCAAGGGCAAGGCGAACCCGCAGCAGGTGAACGACCTGCTGCGAAAGAAACTGGGGCTCTGAACTACCGGCGCACCGGCTGCGAAGCCGGCTGCGCCGCCGTCTGCTGCGACCACAACGGTTTGAGCCGCGCGAGCTCCTCGTTGAACCGCGCGTCGATTCGCTTCTTTTCCTCGTTGGCGTCCGCCAGCTGGCGGCGCTGCACCGCGAGCTGCCGCGCGATCTCCTCGAGCTGCCGCGCGATGCGGGCGCGGGAAGCGGGGTCCGAAGCGGCGCTGCTGGAAGTGAGCTTCTGCCGCTCGGTCTCGAGGTCCGCCTCGCGCTTGCGGCCCGCGGCGATCATGTCGTCGACGGTGCGATGCGCGGCGCTGCGCTCGCGCTGGTGCGAATCGGCGTCGGGGTAGCGGGTGAGCAGGGCGCGGCCGCGGCGCTTTTCCTCGTCCTCGCGCTGGCGGGCTTCGGCGGCGCGACGCTCTCTTTCCTCTTCGGCGGCCCGCTCTTCGGCGGTCATCTGGGGCTTGATCGTGCGGCGCACGGTACCGGAGGAATTGAGTTCCTGCTGCTGGCGGTCCATGCATTCGGGGATGGGACGGTCAGCCGTGAGGCGCCGGCCCTTGGCGTCCGTGCACGTGTAGATCTGCGCGTGGACCGGCGCCGCGATTGCAGCGAGCAGGCAGCCGACGAAGGCGAAACACAACCTGGCACCGGCCACCGGACAACTCCTCAATCGACGCCGTAACGCTCCCTGTACGCAAGGACCTTGTTGTAGTGGGCGGCCATCTCGCCGCCACTCTGGCTCTGCAGATACTGGAGCAAGTCCGCCAGCCGCGCAATCGCGCAAACCTTGAGGCCGAGCCGGTCGCGGACGTATTGGACGGCGCTGTGGTCCACGTCCGTACCGTTTTCGGTCGCCTTCTCCTGCCGGTCCAAGGCGATCGCCACCGCGTGCGGCGTGGCGCCGGCCGCCTCGATGATGGCGATGGACTCGCGAGCCGCCGTGCCGGCGGACATCACGTCGTCCACGATCAATACTTTCCCCTTCACCGGGGCGCCCACCAGGTTGCCGCCTTCGCCGTGGTCCTTGGCTTCCTTGCGGTTGAAGGCGTACGGCACCACCCGGCCCAGGCGGGCCAGCTCGATCACGACGGCGGCGGCCAGCGGGATGCCTTTGTAGGCCGGCCCGAAGACCATGTCGAACTCGATGCCCGAATCGAGGATGCGGCGTGCATAGAATTGCGCCAGCCGGCCCAGCTTGGCGCCGTCGTCGAACAGGCCTGCGTTGAAGAAATAGGGCGAGAGCCGCCCCGCCTTGGTCTTGAATTCGCCGAAGCGCAGCACGCCGGCCTCGACCGCGAACCGCACGAAATCCTGCGCCAGGGCATCCTGCCCGCCATCCGTCACCATGGGAAAGTCCTTGTTCAAGCTGACCAGCCTCAACCTCAACGGCATCCGCTCGGCCACGAGCAAGGGAGTGGAGGCGTGGCTGAAGAAAACCCGACCGGATTGTATTTGCGTGCAGGAGGTCAAGGCGCAGGCGCCGGACGTCGAGGGCCGCTTCGAGAAGCTGGCGGGGCTGACCGGGCACTTCCACTTCGCGCAGAAGAAGGGTTACTCCGGTGTCGCGGCTTTCACGAAGCACGAGCCGAGCGACGTCATCGTCGGGTTCGGCTCCGAGGAGTTCGACGCCGAGGGCCGCTACGTGGAACTGCGCTACGACACGCCCACGCGCAAGCTGTCCCTCATCAGCTGCTATTTCCCGAGCGGGTCTTCGGGCGAGGAGCGGCAGCTGGCCAAGTTCCGCTTCCTCGACCAGATCGACCCGCACCTGGCGGCACTGCGCCAGACGCGCGAGTTCATCCTGTGCGGCGACGTCAACATCGCGCATACGCAGAACGACCTGAAGAACTGGCGCGGCAACCGGAAGAACAGCGGCTTCCTGCCCGAGGAGCGCGCGTGGATGACGAAGATCACTTCCGAGACGGGGCTCGTGGACGTCTACCGGCTGCTCAAGCCCGAGACCACCGAGGAGTGCTACACGTGGTGGAGCAACCGCGGCGAGGCCTACGCGAAGAACGTGGGCTGGCGGCTGGACTACCACCTTGCCACGCCGGGCATCGCGCAGCTTGCGCGCAAGGAGACGATCTATCGCAAGGAGCGCTTCTCGGACCACGCGCCGGTGACGGTGGAGTACGAGCTGGCGCTGTGAGCGCCGTCAGAGCATCTCGTCCGGCGCGAACGGCCCGATCAGGTTGACGAGCAGCTTCTGCTTGACGCTCGCTTCGGGCTCGCCGTGCGAGTCCTTGAAGGGGGCGCCCGGCGGGGCGCGCCAGACGTAGCCCAGCGCGCCCTTCTCCAGGCGGTAGGCATCGGTCGCAATCGTGGCCTCCACTTGCCGGATCGCCTGCTGCGCGATGGCCGGGCCGCGGATCAGGAGCGCGACCTCGCTGTTCTTCAGCTGCGACCGCAGGTCGAGGTTCATCGAGCCGATGATCGACAGGTAGCCGTCGATGATCACCGCCTTCGAATGCAGGCTGGCGCGCGATGTGCCGCTCTTGGAGCCGCCCGGCCCGCTGCCGGCAATGCTGCGCGTTGCGGAGCCGGTGCCGGAGCCCAGCCCCGCGGCTGTTTCGGGCGCCGCGCGCATCTCGTGGATTTCCAATCCCAGCCCGAGCAGGCGGTCACGGTAGCGGGCATACCCCGCATGCGCGGCTGGCGCATCGTTGGAAGCGAGCGAATTGGTGAGCACCCGGATGCGCACGTTGCGCTTGCGCAGCTGCTCGAAGACGGCAAGCATGCGCGTGCCCGGCACGAAGTAAGGCGAGACGATCAGGACGTCGCGGCGGGCCTGCGACATGAGGGTCAGCAGGCCGTCGACGACGGTTTCGCCGGCATTGACCTCGTCGTCGCCGGGCCCGATCTTGCCCGGCTGGTCCGCCAGCAGGATGGCGGGTGCCCACGCGAGCTCCACGCGCGCGAGGTCCATCGCCGGCCGGTCGGTCTGCGCCGCTTCCGCGGGCGTGACGCCGGGCAGCACCGTGCTGCCCGTCGCGGCGACCGGCTGCAGGGGCGACTCGGGCTTGCGCAGCCGGTCGAGGTCTTCCTTCGACAGCAGCGACTCGACCGGGTAGGCCAGCTCGTCGTTCCAGTAGCGGTCGAAGCTCGTGGACATGTCGCGCACGATGCGCCCCGCGGCCAGCACGTCGAGGTCGACGAAGTTCTGCTTGTCGCCGCCGCCGAAATAGCGGTCCCCGAGGTTGCGGCCCCCGGCGATCCCCCACGCGTTGTCGGCGATGAACAGCTTGTTGTGCATGCGCTTCTGCACGCGTTCCACGTCGTGCAGCGAGCCCACCAGCCGCGTGAGCATGCTGCCCCGCGAGCCGGGCAGCGGGTTGAACAGGCGCAGCTCGATGTTGGGCTCGAAGGCCATGCGCAGCACCTGCGCGTCCTCGCCCACGGAATTGAAGTCGTCCAGCAGGATGCGCACCCGCACGCCGCGCTGCGCCGCCTTGCGGATGCGTTGCAGCAGCACCTCCGTGCTCGCGTCGGCATGGATCGCGTAGTACTGCAGGTCCAGCGTGCGCTGCGCGCGCTCGACGAGTGCGAGCCGCGACGTGAGCGCGATGTCCACCGAATCGAGCAGGTGGAAACCGGAGTCGCTGCGCGCATTGCCGCGGCGCGCGATCGCCAGCTGGCCCAGCGCTGTCTGCTCCGGTGCCTCGAACGCGCGGGAGGCGGGGCGCGACGCGTTCGCGGGAAGGCTGGCGCAGCCCGTCGCCCACGACAGGCAGAACGCGAGGAAGATCCAGCGGAAGGCGGCGCTATACATGTGCTGCCAATGTAGCCGTGCCCCTGCAAGCGCGGGGGGCGTGCAGGTCAGCCGTAGCCGCGACCCGCTGCCGGACTCAGGCTACACCGCGCCGAGCTGCTCCCAGCGCTCCAGCGCGGCCATCAGTTCGTCTTCGATGGCGGCGCTGCGCTCGGCGAGTTGCGCGGCACGCGGAGGGTCGTCGCGGTAGACGGCGCCATCGGAGAGTTCCTCCTGGATCTGGCGCTGCTCCTGCTCGAGCGACTCGATGAGCGCGGGGAGGGCTTCGAGCTCGCGCTGCTCCTTGTAGCTGAGCTTGCGTTTCGCCGCGGGGGCGGCGGCGTCGGGCTTGCGTTCCGGCTTCGGCGCTGCCGTTGGCGGCGCCGCGGCGGCGAGCGCGGCCTGTGTGCGCCGCGATTGCGTGAGCCAGTCGGTCACGCCGCCCTGGTATTCGCGCCAGACGCCGTCGCCCTCGAAGGCAATGGTGCTCGTGACCACGTTGTCGAGGAAGCTGCGGTCGTGGCTGACGAGGAACACGGTGCCGTCGTAGTCCTGCAGCAGTTCCTCCAGCAGCTCCAGCGTGTCGATGTCGAGGTCGTTCGTGGGTTCGTCGAGCACGAGCACGTTGGCGGGCCGCGCGAACAGGCGGGCGAGCAGCAGGCGGTTGCGCTCGCCGCCGGAGAGCGAACGCACCGGGGACGCGGAGCGCGCGGGGGAGAACAGGAAGTCGCCGAGGTAGCTCTTGACGTGCTTGCGCTGGTTGCCGATGGTGATCCACTCGCTGCCCGGGCTGATGAAGTCCTCGAGCGTGGCGTTGGGATCGAGTGCCTCGCGCATCTGGTCGAAGTACGCGACGCTCAGGTTCGTGCCGCGCCGCACGCGGCCGCGGTTGGGTTCGAGCTCGCCCAGGATCAGCTTGAGCAGCGTGGTCTTGCCGGCGCCGTTGGGGCCGATCAGGCCGACCTTGTCGCCTCGCAGGATCGTGGCGGTGAGATCGCGCACAACGGTCTTGTCGCCGAACGATTTGGACACCGCGGCGAGCTCGGCAACGATCTTCCCGCTGGGCTGGCCGGAATCGAGGTCGAGCTGCACGCGCCCGAGCGCCTCCCGACGCGCGACACGCTTCTGCCGCAACTGCTGCAGGCGCACGATGCGGCCCTGCGCGCGCGTGCGCCGCGCCTCGACGCCCTTGCGCACCCACACCTCTTCCTGCGCGAGCAGCTTGTCCGCTTTCGCGTTCACGACGGCTTCCTGCGCGAGCTGCTGCTCCTTGAGCTCCTGGTACTTCGTGAAGTTGCCGGGGTAGGAGCGCAGCTGGCCGCGGTCGAGCTCGACGATGCGCGTCGCGACGTTGTCGAGGAAGGCGCGGTCGTGGGTGATGACGACGACGCTGCCGGGGAAGTCGATCAGCAGCTGTTCGAGCCACTCGATGGAATCGAGGTCGAGGTGGTTGGTGGGCTCGTCGAGCAGCAGCACATCGGGCCGCCGCACGAGCGCCTGCGCGAGCGCGACGCGCTTGCGGTTGCCGCCGGAGAGCGAACCGATCACGGCGTTCGGGTCGAGGTGGAGGCGATGGAGGGTCTCCTCCACGCGCTGCTGCCAGTGCCAGCCGTCACGCGCTTCGATGCGGCCCTGCAGATCGTCAAGGTCGCCCTGGCCGTGCGAGTACCGGTCGATCAGCTCGATGAGGTCGGCGACGCCTTCGCGCGTGGCGTCGAACACGGTCGCTGCGGGGTCGAGCAGCGGCTCCTGCGCGACGTATGCAGCACGCAGGCCTTGTTGCACGTGCAGAACGCCGTCGTCCGGCTTCTCGAGGCCGCCCAGGATCTTGAGCAGCGAGGACTTGCCGGCGCCGTTGCGGCCGATCAGGCCGACGCGCTCCGCGCTTTCGAGCGCGAAATCCGCGTGGTCCAGCAGGGGGACATGGCCGAACGCGAGCTGCGCGCCGGCAAGGGTGATGAGCGCCATGGGAGCGGCGATTATCGGCGGCGCGCGCTGGATGCGCGGCTCTATTCCATCGCGGACGTGCTGGCTATAGTGGCCGCTCGCACGTCGAGGAAGGACTCATGGAGCTACAGATCAACGGCCGGGCGGTGCAAGCCGACGCCGAGCCGGACATGCCTTTGTTGTGGGTGCTGCGGGACGTGCTGAACATGACCGGCACCAAATTCGGCTGCGGCGTGGCGGCCTGCGGTGCGTGCACGGTGCGCATCGACGGGCAGGCCGTGAGGTCGTGCGTGACGCCGGTGTCGTCGGTCGCCGGCAAGAGGATCCAGACCATCGAAGGCCTGGGTAGCCGCGAGAAGGCTCACCCGCTGCAGGCGGCGTGGATCGCGGAGCAGGTGCCGCAATGCGGCTACTGCCAGAGCGGCATGCTGATGGCGGCCGCCGCGCTGCTGGAGAAGAAACCGAAACCCACGGATGCCGACATCGACGAGGCGATCACGAACATCTGCCGCTGCGGCACCTACCAGCGCGTGAAGGCAGCGATCAAGCGCGCGGCGGGGGTGAAGGCATGAAGTGCGTGCCTCGCGTGGAGGCTGGCTGATGCGGCGGCGCACGTTGTTCCTGGGCGGGGCCGCAGCCGCGGGCGCGCTCATCGTCGGCTGGGGGCTCATGCCGGCGCGCTCGCGCCTGGGGTCGGGCGCGCTGATGTTGCCCGGCGAGCGCGATGTGGCGCTCAACGGGTGGATCAAGATCGCGCCGGACGGCGGCGTGGTGCTCGCGATGCCGCGCAGCGAAATGGGGCAGGGGGTGCACACCGCGCTGCCGATGCTGGCGGCGGAGGAGCTGGACGTTGCGCTTACGTCCGTGCGTATCGAGCAGGCAGGTGGGGACGCGATCTACGGAAACGTCGCGATGCTGCTGGGGGGCTTGCCCTTCCATCCGCTGGACGAGGAGCGCGAGGACGGCTTCGGCCGCGTCAAGGCGACGCGCTGGGTGGTCGGCAAGCTCGCGCGCGAACTCGGAATCAACGCCACGGGAGGGTCCTCGAGCGTGGCGGACGCGTGGGATGTCGTGCGTGTGGCCGCGGCTACGGCTCGCGCGTCCCTGTTGGGGGCCGCGTCGCTGCAGTGGAAGCTGCCGGTGGCGGAGCTCGCCGTCAAGGACGGCGTCGTCACGCATACGTCAGGCAAGAGTGCGTCGTATGGCGAGTTGGCGCGCTACGCCGCGGCCACGCCGCCGGGCTCGGTGGCACTGAAGCCCCGGTCGGAGTGGAAGGTGATCGGACAGCCGGCGCCGCGGCTCGACATCCCCGCCAAGCTGGATGGGCGTGCGGTGTATGGCATCGATGTGCGCGTGCCGGGGATGAAGTTCGCCGCGATCCGGCTTTGCCCGATGCTGGGTGGCTCGCCCGGGCGCGTGGATGCTGCCGCGGCGCTGGCGATGCCGGGCGTGGAGCGCATCGTGATGTTGCCGGCGTACTCGGGGTCGACGGCGGGCTTCGCCATCGTCGCGAAAACGTCATGGCACGCCAGGCAGGCTGCACAGGCCGTCCAGGTCGAGTGGCAGCCCCGGCCGGCGGGCGCTCTGGATTCGCGGCGAGTCGGTGAAGAACTGGAGCGGCAGGTCCGCACGGGCAGCGGCTTCACCTTCTACGAGAAAGGCAGTGCCGATGCGGCCGAGCGTGATGCCGCGCGGGTGGTGGAGGCCTGGTATCGCGCGCCTTTCCTGGCGCACGCGACGCTGGAGCCCATGAATGCGACGGCGCGCTTTCGCGATGGGCGCCTCGACCTGTGGATGCCGACGCAGGTGCCTCAGCTGTGCCGGGCCGCAGCTGCCCGCGTGGCCGGGGTTGCCGTGGAGAAAGTGGAGATACAGGTCACGCTGCTCGGTGGCGGGTTCGGGCGCCGGCTGGAGACGGACTGCGCCGCGCAGGCAGCCCGCATCGCGCTGGATTGCGGCGGTGAGGCGGTCCAGTTGCTCTGGCCACGCGAAGAAGACACGATGCACGACTTCTACCGGCCGATGGGTGTGGCGCAGCTTCGCGCCGCGATCGACAGGAGCGGGAAGGTCGCGAGCCTGCGCATCAGGTCGGCGGGCGATGCGATCCAGCCGCGCTGGATGGAGCGAAACATTCCTGCGCTGGCGGGGCCGGTCGATGTGCCCGACAAGACCACGGCCGAGGGCCTTTTCGACGCGCCTTACGGCTTCGCGCACCAGCACATGGAGCACGTCGCAACGCGCACGGGCGTGCCGATCGGCTTCTGGCGCTCCGTGGGGCACTCGCACAATGCGTTCTTCGCCGAAAGCTTCATGGACGAGCTGGCGGCTGAGCTACGCGTGGACCCCGTCGACTTCCGCAGGGGCTTGCTCAAGGACGCCCCGCGCCACCTGGCCGTGCTCGAGCTTGCTGCGCAGAAGAGCGGCTGGGGCAGCAAGCTGCCTGCAGGACGGGCGCACGGCGTGGCGCTGCATGAATCCTTCGGCTCCGTTGTGGCGCAAGTGGCCGAGGTCTCGCTGGAGGCAGGGCAGCCTCGAGTGCACAGGGTGGTCTGTGCAGTGGACTGCGGCACGGTGGTGAATCCCACCATCGTGGCCCAGCAGATGGAAAGCGCCGTGGTTTTCGGCCTCACGGCTGCCATCCACGGCCGCATCGACATTCACGATGGCGTCGTACAGCAAGGGAACTTTCCGTCCTACCCGATGCTCCGACTGGCTTCGGCGCCGAAAGTGGAGACGTGGCTCGTGCAGAGCAACAGACCCCCGGCCGGCGTCGGAGAGCCCGGTGTGCCACCGATCGCTCCCGCAGTCGCGAACGCGTTGTTCGCGCTCACGGGCAGGCGACATCGCACATTGCCTCTCGCGGCTTGAAGCACGAGCCAGAGAAAATTTTCAGCTGAGTTTGCGAAGCCGAAAAATCTCGTGCTATAGTCGCGGGCTCCGCTGATGGCAGCGATGCGAAACGCGAAAGCGCAACGCACCGCAAGAACAGCAGAGGGGTTGAAAAAATTTTCGCCTTGAGTTGATCGGGACAGAAAAACCGGTATAGAATTCAAGGCTCTGCTGAAAACGCAGCGAAGCACAAAAGAGCAACGCAGCAAATCGGTAGAAACCCTAGAAGTTGACAGGACTTCTAAAAACGGTAGATAATTCAAGGCTTCGCTGATCGCAGCGAAGGCAGGCAGAAGAAAGAAGCGCAACGCTGAATTCGCTGCCAGGTTCGTTAAAAACATACAGCCGATAAGCGTGGGCGTTTGATGGCGATTGCCAAGTTCTTCGGAACAAATCAAACGCTCATGAATAGACAAGAAGATCAGAAATGATCGTCTTTGTCGATTCCAAAGAGCAAAAATCAAGATCGAACTGAAGAGTTTGATCCTGGCTCAGATTGAACGCTGGCGGAATGCTTTACACATGCAAGTCGAACGGCAGCACGGGGGCAACCCTGGTGGCGAGTGGCGAACGGGTGAGTAATACATCGGAACGTGCCCAGTCGTGGGGGATAACGTAGCGAAAGCTACGCTAATACCGCATACGAACTCTGGTTGAAAGCGGGGGATCGCAAGACCTCGCGCGATTGGAGCGGCCGATGGCAGATTAGGTAGTTGGTGGGGTAAAGGCCTACCAAGCCGACGATCTGTAGCTGGTCTGAGAGGACGACCAGCCACACTGGGACTGAGACACGGCCCAGACTCCTACGGGAGGCAGCAGTGGGGAATTTTGGACAATGGGCGCAAGCCTGATCCAGCCATTCCGCGTGCAGGATGAAGGCCCTCGGGTTGTAAACTGCTTTTGTACGGAACGAAACGGTCCTGGTTAATACCCGGGGCTAATGACGGTACCGTAAGAATAAGCACCGGCTAACTACGTGCCAGCAGCCGCGGTAATACGTAGGGTGCGAGCGTTAATCGGAATTACTGGGCGTAAAGCGTGCGCAGGCGGTGATGTAAGACAGGTGTGAAATCCCCGGGCTTAACCTGGGAACTGCATTTGTGACTGCATCGCTGGAGTGCGGCAGAGGGGGATGGAATTCCGCGTGTAGCAGTGAAATGCGTAGATATGCGGAGGAACACCGATGGCGAAGGCAATCCCCTGGGCCTGCACTGACGCTCATGCACGAAAGCGTGGGGAGCAAACAGGATTAGATACCCTGGTAGTCCACGCCCTAAACGATGTCAACTGGTTGTTGGTCCTTCACTGGATCAGTAACGAAGCTAACGCGTGAAGTTGACCGCCTGGGGAGTACGGCCGCAAGGTTGAAACTCAAAGGAATTGACGGGGACCCGCACAAGCGGTGGATGATGTGGTTTAATTCGATGCAACGCGAAAAACCTTACCTACCCTTGACATGTCCAGAATCTCGCAGAGATGTGAGAGTGCCCGAAAGGGAGCTGGAACACAGGTGCTGCATGGCTGTCGTCAGCTCGTGTCGTGAGATGTTGGGTTAAGTCCCGCAACGAGCGCAACCCTTGCCATTAGTTGCTACGAAAGGGCACTCTAATGGGACTGCCGGTGACAAACCGGAGGAAGGTGGGGATGACGTCAAGTCCTCATGGCCCTTATGGGTAGGGCTACACACGTCATACAATGGCTGGTACAGAGGGTTGCCAACCCGCGAGGGGGAGCTAATCCCATAAAACCAGTCGTAGTCCGGATCGCAGTCTGCAACTCGACTGCGTGAAGTCGGAATCGCTAGTAATCGCGGATCAGCATGTCGCGGTGAATACGTTCCCGGGTCTTGTACACACCGCCCGTCACACCATGGGAGCGGGTTCTGCCAGAAGTAGTTAGCCTAACCGCAAGGAGGGCGATTACCACGGCAGGGTTCGTGACTGGGGTGAAGTCGTAACAAGGTAGCCGTATCGGAAGGTGCGGCTGGATCACCTCCTTTCTGGAAAACAGCAGTCAAATTCAAACGCTCACACTTATCGGTTGTTGGAAGATGTCGCCAGCGACGTTTGCTCGTTTCAAGCGACCGGCCTGGGTCTGTAGCTCAGTTGGTTAGAGCACCGTCTTGATAAGGCGGGGGTCGTTGGTTCGACTCCAACCAGACCCACCATCTTTCCCAAACGGGGGATTAGCTCAGCTGGGAGAGCACCTGCTTTGCAAGCAGGGGGTCGTCGGTTCGATCCCGTCATCCTCCACCAAACAATCCAATCAACACCAAAGCAGCCTGGTTGCTACCAGGCTTCTTTGTTGTTGACGCCGCATCTGCGGCTTCAATCGGCTGTTCTTTAACAATTCATAGAGTCGAATCAGCGTTGTTGACGGAAACCGCTTCATGGCGGACCGTGCCGTCAACAACATTTTTTGATTGCGTCAACCAAAGATTCAATTTTGCGAAAGCAACATTGAAACGGCATAACGCGCGAGGTGAAAGACCTCGCAAGTGCTTGATTGACTTCGAATCCTCGTGAGAGGGGTCAAAGTTATAGGGTCAAGTGACTAAGAGCATGTGGTGGATGCCTTGGCGATTACAGGCGACGAAGGACGTGATAGCCTGCGATAAGCTTCGGGGAGCTGGCAAATAAGCTTTGATCCGGAGATTTCCGAATGGGGAAACCCACCCAGCAATGGGTATCTTCAGCTGAATACATAGGCTGTCGAGGCGAACCGGGTGAACTGAAACATCTCAGTAGCTCGAGGAAAAGACATCAACCGAGATTCCGAAAGTAGTGGCGAGCGAAATCGGATGAGCCTGCTAGTGATAGCGCAGAACTTAGCGGAACGATCTGGAAAGGTCGGCTACAGAGGGTGATAGCCCCGTACGCGAAAAGATCTGTGTGGTACTGAGCTAGCGAAAAGTAGGGCGGGACACGTGAAATCCTGTCTGAAGATGGGGGGACCATCCTCCAAGGCTAAATACTCGTAATCGACCGATAGTGAACTAGTACCGTGAGGGAAAGGCGAAAAGAACCCCGGGAGGGGAGTGAAATAGATCCTGAAACCGCATGCTTACAAAAAGTCGGAGCCCGCAAGGGTGACGGCGTACCTTTTGTATAATGGGTCAGCGACTTACATTCAGTGGCAAGGTTAACCGAATAGGGTAGCCGCAGGGAAACCGAGTCCGAACAGGGCGTCCAGTCGCTGGGTGTAGACCCGAAACCAGATGATCTATCCATGGCCAGGATGAAGGTGCCGTAACAGGTACTGGAGGTCCGAACCAACTAGTGTTGCAAAACTAGTGGATGAGCTGTGGATAGGGGTGAAAGGCTAAACAAATCTGGAAATAGCTGGTTCTCTCCGAAAACTATTTAGGTAGTGCCTCGCGTATTACCTTCGGGGGTAGAGCACTGTTTTGGCTAGGGGGTCATGGCGACTTACCAAACCAAGGCAAACTCCGAATACCGAAGAGTACAGCGCGGGAGACAGAGCACCGGGTGCTAACGTCCGGACTCAAGAGGGAAACAACCCAGACCGCCAGCTAAGGTCCCTAAAATTGGCTAAGTGGGAAACGAAGTGGGAAGGCTAAAACAGTCAGGATGTTGGCTTAGAAGCAGCCATCATTTAAAGAAAGCGTAATAGCTCACTGATCGAGTCGTCCTGCGCGGAAGATGTAACGGGGCTAAGCCAGTTACCGAAGCTGCGGATTTGCACGCAAGTGCAAGTGGTAGGAGAGCGTTCTGTAAGCCTGTGAAGGTGGCTCGTAAGGGCTGCTGGAGGTATCAGAAGTGCGAATGCTGACATGAGTAGCGTTAAAGCGGGTGAAAAGCCCGCTCGCCGTAAGCGCAAGGTTTTCTACGCAACGTTCATCGGCGTAGAGTGAGTCGGCCCCTAAGGCGAGGCAGAGATGCGTAGCTGATGGGAAACAGGTCAATATTCCTGTACCGATGTGTAGTGCGATGTGGGGACGGAGAAGGTTAACTCGGCCGGGTGTTGGATGTCCCGGTTCAAGCCTGTAGTCGTGCCTGGTAGGTAAATCCGCCGGGCTTAGATGAGGGGTGATAACGAGGCGGCTTGCCGCTGAAGTGAGTGATACCCTGCTTCCAGGAAAAGCCACTAAGCTCCAGCTACACACGACCGTACCGCAAACCGACACTGGTGCGCGAGATGAGTATTCTCAGGCGCTTGAGAGAACTCGGGAGAAGGAACTCGGCAAATTGACACCGTAACTTCGGAAGAAGGTGTGCCCTTAGTAGGTGAAGTCCCTCGCGGACGGAGCCCAATGGGGTTGCAAAGAATCGGTGGCTGCGACTGTTTAATAAAAACACAGCACTCTGCAAACACGAAAGTGGACGTATAGGGTGTGACGCCTGCCCGGTGCTGGAAGATTAAGTGATGGGGTGCAAGCTCTTGATCGAAGTCCCAGTAAACGGCGGCCGTAACTATAACGGTCCTAAGGTAGCGAAATTCCTTGTCGGGTAAGTTCCGACCTGCACGAATGGCGTAACGATGGCCACACTGTCTCCTCCCGAGACTCAGCGAAGTTGAAATGTTTGTGATGATGCAATCTCCCCGCGGAAAGACGGAAAGACCCCATGAACCTTTACTGTAGCTTTGTATTGGACTTTGAACGGATCTGTGTAGGATAGGTGGGAGGCTTTGAAGCCCGGTCGCTAGATCGGGTGGAGCCGACGTTGAAATACCACCCTGGTGCGTTTGAGGTTCTAACCTAGGCCCGTTATCCGGGTCGGGGACAGTGCATGGTAGGCAGTTTGACTGGGGCGGTCTCCTCCCAAAGCGTAACGGAGGAGTTCGAAGGTACGCTAGTTACGGTCGGACATCGTGACGATAGTGCAATGGCATAAGCGTGCTTAACTGCGAGACTGACAAGTCGAGCAGATGCGAAAGCAGGACATAGTGATCCGGTGGTTCTGTATGGAAGGGCCATCGCTCAACGGATAAAAGGTACTCTGGGGATAACAGGCTGATACCGCCCAAGAGTTCATATCGACGGCGGTGTTTGGCACCTCGATGTCGGCTCATCTCATCCTGGGGCTGTAGCCGGTCCCAAGGGTATGGCTGTTCGCCATTTAAAGAGGTACGTGAGCTGGGTTTAAAACGTCGTGAGACAGTTTGGTCCCTATCTTCCGTGGGCGCTGCAGATTTGAGGAAGCCTGCTCCTAGTACGAGAGGACCGGAGTGGACACACCTCTGGTGTACCTGTTGTCACGCCAGTGGCATTGCAGGGTAGCTAAGTGTGGAAGAGATAACCGCTGAAAGCATCTAAGCGGGAAACTCGTTTCAAGATGAGATCTGCCGGGGCCCCGAGCCCCCTGAAGAGTCGTTCTAGACCAGGACGTTGATAGGCTGGGTGTGGAAGCGCAGCAATGCGTTAAGCTAACCAGTACTAATTGCTCGTGCGGCTTGACCCTATAACTTTGATCGAACGATCAGGTGTTATGCCCAAGGGTTGAACGCAATCAGAAGCTGATTCGAAGCTCTATGAATTGGTTGCCTTGAGAGATCAAGGCGACGACAAGTTATGCCTGATGACCATAGCGAGGTGGTCCCACTCCTTCCCATCCCGAACAGGACAGTGAAACGCCTCTGCGCCGATGATAGTGCGGATTCCCGTGTGAAAGTAGGACATCGTCAGGCTATTACAGCGGCAAACGCCCCGTGAGAGATCACGGGGCGTTTTGCTTTTTCAGGCGGCCGTTGCAGCAGGGGCGAAAACCTTGTCGCACGAGTCGCGTGCCACGTTCTTCTGCGAAATCGAAGAGCAGGTTTTCGTGAGCTGCGCGCGCAGCTTGTCGACCACCGGCTTGCGTGAAGCATCGGCGGTGCGCCAGTCGTCCAGCTTCCTGGCCATGCGTTCCAACGATCGTTGGCTGCGGCCGAAGAAGGCGTCGGGCTTGATCTCGCCCAAGACGGCACCGGCCGCGTCGGCAATGCGTTTCGAATCAGCCGGCGACAGGTCCACCAGCTGGCCAACATAGTTGGCACCCCACTGCACCCGAGTAGCCGGGCCCTCCGATTTACGCCACGCCTGCTCGTACCAGGAAAGTGCCGCCTGCGAATCCCCGCGCTTCTTGGCGTTCGAAGCCAAGCCGAGCATGTGGTAGTAGGGAGCGACTGCCCGCGGGAGCTCCGCCTTCAGCAGCGCATCGGCATCGTCAAGGAGTCCCGCTTGGGCGAGAACATGGGCGGCGCTTGGCACAACCGCCTGTCTCTCGTAGCGATCCGTCGTTGCCGCGACCAGCCGCGCGACCTCCTTGACCGCAGCTTGCTGGCGCTCGGGGGAGAGCTTGTCGGTGGCGTCGACCAGTTTCCACATCGAAACGCGCGAGTCAACGGCATCGACCTGCTCACCGCGAGACAGGTTGCCGGCAGAAACGAGCCGCGAGAGTGCTGCATCCCATTTCGATGCCACCACTTTGCGTTCTTCCGCGGACACTGCGACATGCTTGACGACCTTGTCCGCATAGCCGATGAACAGGTCCGCAAGTTCACGGGTCGCCTCGCTGTCGGCCAGCAACCGGTCAACCGTCTTGCGATCCACAACGCGAGCCGAATCAGGTGCGGACTTTTCCTGCGCGCGCGCGACCACCGCCTTCAAGGCCAGGCGATCCTTCGCCAGCCGCTGGTCGGCGGGCGCAGCATTCGCCAGTTCGTCGAGGCGCTTGGCGAGCTCGGCGGAAGGGAGAACCTGCTGTTCGTCCGTGTCCCACGAATAGAAAGCCAGAAGCCGCCACTGCTCCGGCGTCAAAACCTGCCCCGCCGACGCGCGCTTCACCAGTTCGCGCACCGGCACTTGTGCATCGAGGCCAGTCGTCAACGCCATCAAATAACGTTCGGGATCCACCTCGCCCGGCAAGCGAGTGACTTCGGTACCGTCCGGCTTGAAGAGGATCATGGTCGGATACCCCGACACCTTGAACCGCGACGCAACCTTCTGCGCCCCGGGCTTGTCGCCGTCCACGTACACGGGCACGAAAGCACGCGAGCGTTCGACAAAATCCGCGCGGGAAAAAAGCGTCGCCTTCACCTGGTTGCACGGAGGGCACCAGACGGCACCCCAATAGAGGAACACCGGCTTGCCCGACTTGCGAGCGAGTGCAAATGCCTTGTCGACGTCTGGGTCCGAAGACGCGACCTGCCACGCAATCCCGCCGCTGGACGAAGGCGCAGCGGCAAAACCGGGAACAGCGGTCCCCATGCAACCCACGAGGGCGCAAGCGGCGACAACGCCGCGGAGCGCAAAACGAGACGACATCTTCATCCAGCCAACTCCTTCAGCCGTTGCCCAGCAGCCCGCCTTCGCGGACCGCGGCACCCGACCGCAACAACTCACCGACCAGCCCGGCAACCCACTCGCCGGCCGGCCGATCCGCGAAGTATCGCGCGTGGACCATTCCGAAGTAAGGGGTGGAACCCGCCCAGCCGAGCAAGTCCGACTCCGGGACCTGCTGAAGCTCCAGCAACTTGAACTTCAGGAGGACCTTGGCGGCATGCTGGGCATGTTTCGCCGGGTCGCGCACAAAGCTGTCGAGCCTGCGGCGGGCGTTCGCAAGCGCCGCAACTGCGTCGGCGAAGACAGGACCATGGCCGGGAATCACAACGGCGGGACGCAGTCCCTCGATCAGGTCCAGCGTCGCCCCCACCTCGTCGAAAGCACGCTCACCCTCGAGCTCCTGGAAAACAACGCCAAAACCGTTCTCCCACAGGGCGTCCGCCGAAATCAATGTGCGTGAAACAGGCTCGAACAGGATCACGGAATGCGGATCGTGCCCCGGCGCCGAGTGCACCTGCCACGAAGTGCCGCCGAGCTCGACGGAAGCTCCGGGGACCAGCAACCCGTCCAGCCGGAACCTCGGGCAATGCTGGCCGGTCGGCTGGTAGGTCAACGCGACGGGATCCCACGCGGACACGAATCGCGCGAGCCCCGGCGGCACTCGTGTCTCGACCCCGGGGTACCGCCTCTGCAGCGCCGCGTTGCCCCCGCAGTGATCGCTGTGCAGGTGCGTCGACAGCAGCAAGTCCAGCGGACGGGCACCGAGCGCGCCCTCCACGAGCGCGACAGTCTGCACTTCGTGCGTCCAATACCCGCTGTCGACGAGCGCCGTCCGCTCGCCGCCCGTGAAAAGGATGTTGTTGGCCGAGAGCCAGCCGCGTTCGAAGACGGTGACTCCCGGCGGCAGCAACTCGCCCCCTTACTTCCCGGCGCGCAGCTCGCGCCGCAGGATCTTGCCCACCGGTGTCTTCGGCAGGTCGTCGCGGAACTCGATGTACTTCGGCACCTTGTACCCGGTGAAGTTCTGGCGGCAGTATGCCGCCACTTCTTCCTCGCTCAGCGTCGGGTCGCTCTTGACCACGAACACCTTGATCGCTTCGCCCTGCTTCTCGTCGGCCACGCCGATCGCGGCGCATTCGACCACGCCCGGGCACAGCGAAATCACGTTCTCCAGTTCATTGGGGAACACGTTGAAGCCGGACACCAGGATCATGTCCTTCTTGCGGTCCACGATCTTGCTGTAGCCGCGCTCGTCCATCACAGCGATGTCGCCCGTGCGCATGAACCCGTCGGCGGTGAACGCCTTCGCATTCTCCGCGGGCTGGTTGTAGTAGCCGGTCATCACGTTCGGGCCCTTGATGCACAGCTCCCCGGACGTGCCGATCGGCAGCGTGTTGCCGTCGTCGTCCTTGATCGCGATCTCGATGCTTGGCAGCGGCAGGCCGATCGTGCCGCTGAACTCCGCGCTCGTCACCGGGTTGTTGGTGCCGATCGCGCAGGTCTCGCTCATGCCCCAGCCTTCCACCATCGGGCAGCCCGTCGCCTTCTGCCAGGCGCGCGCCGTGCCTTCGGATGCGGCCATGCCGCCCGCCTGCGACACGCAAAGCTGCGAGAAATCGACGGTCTTGATCTGCGGGTGCTGCAGCAGCGCGTTGTAGAGCGTGTTCACCGCCGGGAACAGGTGGAACGGCCGCTTCTTCAGGACCTCGATGAACTTGCCGAAGTCGCGCGGGTTCGGGATCAGCGTGAGGTGCGCGCCCCACCGGATCGCCAGCAGGCCCAGCGTCAACGCGAAGATGTGGTACAGCGGCAGCGCCGCGATGCAATTGATCTTGTGGACGTCGCCCACGCGCTTGAGCGCCGGCGTGAACCATGCCTCCGCCTGCAGGATCGCAGCGACGATGTTGCGGTGCGTCAGCACTGCACCCTTCGACAAACCCGTCGTGCCACCCGTGTACTGCAGGAACGCGATGGAATCCAGCGACTGAGGGGTTGGCTTGAGCGACAGCGCCGTACCCTGTGCAATGGCTTGGTTGAACGGCGTCACCGTGCGGCCATCCGTCAGCGGCAGCTTGTACGCCGGCACCATCTTCGCGAGGTGCCTCACGGCAAACGTGATCCACTTGCCGTAGCCGAAGCCCAGCAGGTCGCCCATCGAAGCGACGACCATGTGCTTCACGGACGTCTTCTCCACCACTTCCTGCAGCGTGTGCGCGAAGTTCTCGAGAATCACGATCGCGCTCGCGCCGGAGTCCTTCAGCTGGTGCTCCAGCTCGCGCGCCGTGTACAGCGGGTTCACGTTCACGCAGGTGTAGCCCGCGCGGATGATGGCTGCCATCGTCACCGCGAACTGCGGGATGTTCGGCAGCATGATGGCCACTCGTGCGCCGGGCTCGAGCCCCTTGCCCTGCAGCCACGCGCCCAGCGCCTGCGACAGCTCGTCGAGGTCGCGGTAGCTCATCCACCGCTCCATGCAGACCGAGAACGGCCGCGCCGCGTTCTTGCGGAACGATTCCTCCAGCAGCTGCGTGAGCGACTTGTACTGCTCCGGGTCGATCTCGTGCGGCACGCCTTCGGGATAGTGCTTCAACCAGTGCTTTTCCATCGATGCTCCTTCACCGGCGCCGATTGTGGTCGGGGGCGCGCGCCCGCATTAGGGGGCTTGTCCTAGGAGCGAGCCCAGTTCCGTCTCGCAGGCGACAACGTCGGCCTCGAACAGGCGCTGGATCAGCCCGGCCTCGCGCTCGCGGATCGTGCCGAGGAAGCGCTCGGCCTCGCCAGGCTTCTTCGCCATGGCCCCAAAGGTGTCGAAGCCGGCCTCCAGGAACCGCTGCAGGTCGTTCAGCCCCGCCGCCGCGGCAGGCCCGCGCATCATCTTGAGCATCAGCCGCAGGCCGGGCGTGCGAGTGAGTCGCGCCATCTCGGCGCCAATGCGCATCACCACCGTCAACTGGGATTCGCGCTCCGCGCGGCGGCCCACCTTGCGCCAGGCATGGACGTAACGCGCGGGGGCCGGCAGCAATTGCAACTCCGGCGAGATCCACGCCTGCGCCACCGCAAAATCGAGCTGCTCCGTCAGCGCATGCAGTTCCGCCAGCGCGACGGCTGTCTGCGCGACCTGCGCCGGGAAGAACTTCTCGATCGCGCCCGCGATGCGCGCGAACTGCGCATCCCGCTCGGCGTAGTCCTTGTCGCTGTACAGCTCGTCGAGGAAGAAGCGGGCGGGCGCGCGGAACGCGCCGCCGCCCAGCATGTCTGCATACGTCCCCGCAAAGCGCCGGGCCTGCAGGCGCTTGACGTCGATGACGGCGGCGCGCAGCGTCGTCTCGTCGTGCCCGACCTCGCGCAGGTGCGCGACCTCGGCCACCGCCTTGCGGATTCTTTGTGCGGCTTCCATGCAAACCCCGAGTCTATCTAGGCGTGGCGCTCTACGGCCGGGCGCGCTGCCCATGCAATAGTGCGCCGATGCAAAGAAGGAGCCTGCTCAAGCTCGGCGTCGCGGGCGCCGCGGTGCTGGCGCTCGGCGGCGGCGCGGCCGCGCTGCTGCAGCCGGGCGTGGTGGATTCGCGTCTGTCGCCCGCGGCGCGCGAGGTGTTCGCCGCCGTCGGGCGCGGCGTGCTCGATGGAACCCTGCCGCAGGATGCGACCGACCGCGCGCGCGCCATCGACAGCCTGCTGCCCCGCATCGACGCCCTTGTCGCCGGCTTGCCGCCTCACGCGCAGGCAGAACTCTCGCAATTGCTCGCGCTGCTCGCGATGGCGCCCGGCCGTCGCGCGCTCGCGGGGCTCGCAACGAATTGGCGCGACGCGAGCGTCGGCGAGTTGCAGGCTGCTTTGCAGGACATGCGGATGTCCTCGCTCGCCATGCGCCAGCAGGCCTACCACGCGCTGCACGACATCGTGAGCGGCGCCTACTTCTCGGACGCGAGCACCTGGGGCGCGATGGGCTACCCCGGGCCCGTTGCGGTCTGAACACCATGGCGAACGTCCCCGATCCCATCCGGGAAGGCTTGGCGCGCGGCTGGAAAGTCCGCGGTGGCCCGCACGGCGAAGCACCGCCCCGCATCACCTGCGACGTGGCCATCGTCGGCTCGGGCGCCGGCGCGGGCATCACTGCCGAAATCCTGACGCGCGCAGGCTTGTCCGTCGTCATCGTCGAACAGGGGCCGCTGCGCAGCAGCAGCGACTTCAAGCAGCAGGAAGCCGTCGCCTACCCCTCGCTGTACCAGGAAAGCGCCGCGCGCAAGACCGCCGACAAGGCGATCAACATCCTGCAGGGCCGCTGTGTCGGCGGCTCCACCACCGTCAACTGGACCAGTTCGTTCCGCACGCCGTCGGCCACGCTCGCCTACTGGCGCGAGAAGTTCGGCCTGACCGACTACACCGACGACGCGTTGTCGCCGTACTTCACGCAGGCCGAACGGCGCCTGGGCATCGCACCCTGGCTCACCCCGCCCAACGAGAACAACGACCTGCTGCGGCGCGGTGCGCTCAAGCTGGGCATCCCGGCCGCCGCGATCCTGCGCAACGTGCGCGGCTGCTGGAACCTCGGCTCCTGCGGCATGGGCTGCCCAACGAACGCCAAGCAGTCGATGCTGGTGACGACGATCCCGGCCGCGCTCGATGCGGGCGCGACCCTGCTCGTGGAGACGCACGCCGAGCGCTTCGAATTCGCGAACGGCCGCGTGCAGTCGCTGCGCTGCCACCCCGCGCGCGCCAACGGCGGCTTCGCGGCCGGCGGCACGACGGACGTCATCGCGTCGCACTACGTCCTTGCCGCAGGCGCGATCAACTCGCCGGGGCTCCTGCTGCGCTCGCAAGCGCCGGACCCGCACGGCCGGCTCGGCACGCGCACCTTCCTCCACCCGGTGGTCATGTCCGCAGCGGTCATGCAGCAGCCGGTGCAAGGCTGGCAGGGCGCGCCGCAGACGATCTACACCGACCATTTCCTCGACACGCAGCCCATCGACGGCCCGATCGGCTTCAAGCTCGAAGCGCCGCCGCTGCACCCCGTCATCTTCGCGTCGAGCGTCTCCGGCTTCGGCACGCAGCAGGCCGAACTGCTGCGCGGCTTCCCGCACACGCACGTGCTGCTCGCGCTGCTGCGCGACGGCTTCCATGAGCAATCGCCCGGGGGCAAGGTGTCCGTGCGCGGCGACGGCTCGCCCGAGCTGGACTACCCGCTCAACCCGTTCGTGATGGAAGGCGCGCGCCGCGCGTTGCGCGAGATGGCCCGCATCCAGTTCGCCGCCGGCGCCCAGCGCGTGCTTCCGGTGCACGAAGCCACGCAGCCGTACACCACCGAATCGCAGGCGCTCGCGGCCATCGATTCGCTCGCCATGAAGCCACTGCTCACCAAGGTCGTCAGCGCGCACGTGATGGGCGGCTGCGGCATGGCTGCCACGCCAGACCTCGGCGTCGTGCGGCCCGACGGCGGCCACTGGCAAGTCGCCAACCTCTCGGTGCACGACGGCTCGATCTTCCCGACGAGCATCGGCGCCAACCCGCAGCTGTCCATCTACGGCATCGTCAACCGCCTTGCGCAGGGCCTCGCCCGTCGCCTCGGCGCACGCGATGTGATACTCGCCTGATGCCCACCCGCTCCGCGCTCGCGAGGCTGCAGCAGTTCACGACGCTGTCCGGGGCGCTCGCTGCGCTGGCGTGGTTCGCGTGGCATGTGCGCACGCAGCCCTGGGTCGCGACGATCGGGGCCGTGCTCATCTTCTTCGCGTACAGCGTCGTGCTCGCCATCGAGTTCGTGCTGCTGCGCCACGTGGTCCGCAACGACCCCGTGCCCACGCCGACCGCAGGGCAACTGTTCCACGCGTGGTGGGCCGAAACCGTCGACGCGCTCAAGGTGTTCTGCTGGCGCCAGCCCTTCCGCTGGCGCGCGGAGCCCGACTTCCTCGGCCCCGGCGTGCAAGGCCGCCGCGGCGCGGTGTTCATCCACGGCTTCGTGTGCAACCGCGGCTTCTGGACACCATGGCTGCGCGAGATGCGCGCGTGCGGCCACGCCTTCGCCGCCGTCAACCTCGAGCCGGTGTTCGGCTCGATCGACGACTACGCGCCGATCATCGACGACGCCGTGCGCCGCGTTACCGAAGCCACCGGCATGCCACCCGTGCTCGTGTGCCACAGCATGGGCGGCGTGGCGGCTCGCGCCTGGTTGCGCACCGCCCGCGCGCCCGAGCGCGTGCACCGCGTCATCACCATCGCCAGCCCGCACCACGGCACTTGGCTCGCGCGCTTCAGCCACCTCACCAACGGCCGCCAGATGCGCCGGCACGGCGAGTGGCTGGCGCAACTGGCGCAGGACGAGGCGCAGCGCACGCTGCCGCCCTTCACCTGCTGGTATTCCAACTGCGACAACATCGTGTTCCCGCCGTCCACCGCGGCCTTGCCCTTCGCGGACAACCATGTCGTGACGGGCGCCGCGCACGTGGACCTCGCGTTCCGCCCCGACGTGATGCGCCAGGCCCTCGCGCTGGTGACAGGCTAAGATAGCCGGCTCTGGGGGAATCACTGAAATGGCATTGATCGTCTTGATGGAAGACGATGCGGCCACGCGGATGCTCGTGGCGTCGGTCCTGAAGAAGGAAGGTCACGAGGTCCTGGCCGCAGAGGATGGCGTGCAGGGCATGGCGCTCGTGGAAACGCGTCGCCCGGACCTCGTCGTGAGCGACGTGCAGATGCCGCAGCTCAACGGCTTCCAGATGCTCGCCGCCTTGCGGCAAAACACGGCTATTGCCGGCACGCCCGTCATCCTGCTCACGTCGCTGCAGGAGCGCGCACACATGCGCATCGGCATGACCACGGGCGCCGACGACTACATCACGAAGCCCTTCCGCCCTTCCGAACTGCGCGAGGCGGTCAGCGCCCAGCTCAACCGCCGCCAGATGCGCGCAAGCCTCGAAGCGCTTGCCGTCGACGCCGCCGTGCAAGCCGCCCTGGAAGAGCAGCGCCACCAGCTCGCCAAGCTTTACGAGCAGCGGCTTGCGGCCGAACTCAGCGAGCGCTGGCCCAGCGGCGACACCTCGCAGGGCGACGAACGCTTCGACAGCGCGACGGTGATGTTCGTCGACATCCCGCAGTACGCCGGCGTCGCCGAGAAGCTCACGCCGGACGAGCTCACCGAGCTGGTCAAGCGCTTCTACGGCAACGCGAACGACAGCGCGCACCTCTTCGGCGCGCGCCACATGCAATTCATCGGCGAAGGCCTGCTGGCCGTATTCACCGACGACACCAACACGCGCACCGTGAACCACGGCCTGCGTGCGGCCCGCAGCGCGCTGGGGCTGGTGGAGACCAGCTTCGGCATCGGCAAGTACCTCGCGAGCACTTACCCCGACCGCGCGCTCCCGCCCTTCGGCGTCAACATCGCGCTGCACACCGGCCCGGTCGCGCTCACGCTGCTGAGCGACCCGCTGCACGGCGGCGCGCAGAAGCTGCCGGTGGGCGACGCCGTCAGCGTGGCCATCCTGCTGCAGCGGCAGGCCGTCACGCTGGGCTGGCCTGTCGCGGCAAGCGTCAGTGTCCTGCGCTCGATCACCGGCGCTGTGCGCACCGGCCGCCGTGCCCTCGTTGAACTGCCCGGCCGCTCGCAGCCGCTCGATGCTGCCGAGCTGGTCGAACTCGCCGTCTAACAAGAAATGAGGATGTTCCCGCTGCGGCGCATCCTCGCGGCCAGCCTCGTCCTCCTCGCCACCGTCCCCGCACTGCTCGTCGCATGGGTGATGGGCCGCGCGAGCACGCAGGCCGTCGAGGAGATGGCCGGCCGCACGCTGTCGCAACTGGGCACGCTCGTGCAGACGGGCACCGAGGCGCACCTGCGGCAGGCGCACGACGTGCTCAACGGTCTCCTGCCCGAGGAGCCCACCGCCGCCGATACGGCGCGTGCCCGGCAGTGGCTCCGGGCGCTGGACCGGCTCGAGCCGATGGGCTTCGCGCTCGCGCGGCAGGCACCGGACACCCCCGTCGTGCATTTCGCCAACCTGCGCGGCGAATACCTCGGCATGGAGGCCGTCGCGGAAGGCGTGCGGCTCGCCGTGCGCCCCGCCGGCGGCGCTGCGCGAAGCTGGTACATCGCGCGCGTGCCGGGTGACCGCACCAACGAGGTCACGGGCGACGCGGCCAACTTCGAGCCGCGCACCACCGTCTGGTACTCCGGCGCCTTGCAGGCCAAGAAGCGCGTGTTCTCGCCGGTGCAGGTGTCCGCCGTGCGCAAGCAGCTGATGGTGACGCTCTCGCAGCCCGTGTACGACCCCGACGGCAGTGCCACCGGCGTCATCGCCAACGAGCTGTACCTGCAGGGCCTGGCCGACGTGCTGCGCACGCAGCGCATCACGGCCCGCGGCGCCGCCTTCATCATCGACGAGAAGGGCCTGCTGGTGGCCAGCTCGGCGGGCGATCCGCTCTACGTGCAGGAGGGCGGGCGGTTCGTGCGCCGCAGCCCGAAGGAGAGCGCCAACGCCACGCTGCGCGCGGGCTTCGCCGCGTTCGAGGCGCTGCGCGCGCGTCGCAGCGAGGACTCCGTCGCTGCCGACACGCGCCTGCAGCGCCTGCCCATGGACGGCGACTCGCTGCTGATGGTGCAGCGGCCGTTCGGCGAGGCGCTGGGCCTGCGCTGGACGCTGGTGGTGGCCGCGCCGGAGACCGACTTCACGGCGGAGATCAACCGCGCGTGGAAGCTCGCCGCGGCCGGCGGCGCCGCGCTCATCGCGCTGGGCACGCTCATCGCGTTCCTGCTCGCGCGCGGCTTCGGACGGCGCCTGCGCAGGCTGTCCACCGCCGCCGAGCAGCTCGGGCGCGGCGAGGTGCCGGTGATCGAGGAATCGACGCGCATCGCCGAAGTGCGGCGCCTGTCCGAAGTTCTCCACGACAGCGCCGTGCAGCTCCAGGGATACCGCGCGCAGGTCGAGGCGGACGCGCAGGCGCTGCAGCAGGCCAACGAGACACTCGAAGCGCGCGTGCAGGCACGCACCGCCGAGCTCGCAGCTTCACGCGAAGAGGCGCTCGCCGCCGCGCGCGCGAAGGCCGCGTTCCTGGCCACGATGAGCCACGAGATCCGCACGCCGCTCAACGGCGTGGTCGGCATGAGCACGCTGCTGGCCGAGACGCCGCTGGACCCCGAGCAGCGCGACTACCTGCAGACCATCCGCCTTTCGAGCGACCAGCTGCTCGCGGTCATCAACGACATCCTCGACTTCTCCAAGATCGAGTCGGGCAAGCTGGAGCTGGAGGCCGAGCCGCTGTCGGTGCGCGGCGCGATCGAGGAGGCGTGCGACATCGCCGCGCCCCGCGCGCGCGAGAAGGGCCTCGAGCTGATCATCGACATCCCCGAGAGCGGCGAGCATGCGGTGCCGCACGCGATCAAGGGCGACATCACGCGCTTGCGTCAGGTGCTGATCAACCTCGTGAACAACGCCGTCAAGTTCACGGCGAAAGGCGAGGTGGCCGTGCACGTGCGCCAGCTCGCCGCCGACGACGGCCAGGGCCGCGCGGTCCTGGAGTTCCGTGTCACGGACACCGGCATCGGCATCCCGCCCGAGCGGCAGGCGTCGCTGTTCGAGGCGTTCACGCAGGTCGACGCGTCCACCACGCGCAAGTACGGCGGCACGGGCCTGGGCCTGGCGATCTGCAAGCGGCTGGTGGAGCTGATGGGCGGGCGGCTCGGCGTCGAAAGCGCACAGGGCCAGGGTTCGACGTTCTGGTTCACCGTGGCCGCGCCGACCACCGAGCTCGCGCCCGCATTCAGCCCCGCCGACGCCGTGCGGCTCAAGGCCATCCGCGTGCTCGTCGTCGACGACCACGCCACCAACGTGCGTGTGCTCACGCGCCAGCTGCAGCTGTGGGGGATGGAAGTGGCGGGCGCGGACTCCGGCAAGCGCGCCTTGGAACTCCTGCGCGAAGGCCCGCCGCCCGACGTCGTCATCACCGACATGCACATGCCGGAGATGGACGGCGTCGCCTTCGCGCGCGAGCTGAAGGCGAGCGAGGCGTGGCGCCGCATCCCCATCGTGCTCCTCAGCTCCGGCTTCATGCCCGCGGCCGACGAGAGCGCCGCGCTGTTCGCGGCGCGGCTGCTCAAGCCCGCGCGGCAGAACCAGCTGTTCGACACGATCCTGCGTTCGGTCTCCGCCGAATCGGCCGCCACACCGGCCAGCGTCGCCGCCGCCGAAATCCGCAAGCACGCGACGGTGCTGGTCGCCGACGACAACGCGGTGAACCTCAAGGTCGCATGCGCGATGCTGCTCAAGCTCGGCTACGAAGTGCGCACCGCTACCGACGGCCGCGAGGCGGTAGAAGCGCTCGCGCAGGCGCAGGCCGCCAACCTGCGCATCGCCGCCGTGCTGATGGACGTGAACATGCCGGAGGTCGACGGCCTCGAAGCCACGCGCCAGATCCACGCCGCATGGGGCAGCGCGTCACCGCCCATCATCGCCGTCACCGCCGCGGCGAGCGCCGACGACCGCGCGCGCTGCGAAGCCGCTGGCATGGACGATTACCTCACCAAGCCGCTGCAGGTCGCGGCACTGGCCCAGGCGCTCGAACGCTGGATCGGGCAGGAGGCCGCCCCCGCGCCGCCGGCGCCCGGGCCCACCTCCGCGCCGGCGGAACAAGCCGCACCGCTCGTGGACTTCTCTCGCCTGGAGGAATTCCGCGAATACGACGACGAGGCGCTCACGATGACGCGCGACGTGATCCGCCTCTTCCTCGCCGACACACCCGCGCGTCTCGAAGCGATCGGCGCCGCGACAGCCTCCGGCGACGCCGGCGCTCTTGCGACCGCGGCCCACGCACTCAAAGGCGCCGCCGGCAACATCGGCGCGATGGCGATGCACTTCGCCGCCGGCTCGCTCGAAGCCGACGCCAAGTCCGGCATGCCGGCCGATGCCGCCGCGCGCCACGCCGCGCTGTGCGAGCTGTGGAAGGCCACGCGCGAAAAGCTCGAAGCCTGGCAGCCTTTGTGACATAGATCACCGGAATCCGCGGCGATATTCCACTGGCCGTTTCCTCCCCTAACCCCTAGTCTCCTGCAATCGAATGAGATGTACGAAGGGGTGGTGAATGGAAAGGTTTGGCGAGGGAGGAGCCGCAGCGGGCGGCCCCGCAACGGGCACAGGCGGCGAGGGGTCGGTTTCCGGCCTCGCGCTGTTGATGGAGGAGTGGGCCCACGGGGTGGTGGTGACGACTGTCGGGGGACGTGTCGTGCACGCCAATGGGGCCGCCCGCCGCGAGCTCGCTCGGCGCAACGTGCTGGAGCTGCGCCTGGGCAGCCTGCATGCGGCGCTGCCGGAGAACGCAGAGGCGCTGCAGGACGCGCTGGGCAAGGCCGCCGAAGGCAAGCGCAGCCTCGTCACGCTGGGCGGCGCCGAGGGCCCCAACGTCACGCTGGCCGTGCTGCCGCTCAAGCCCGAGGGCGCTCGCAGCGTCGCCAGCATCGCGCTGGTGTTCGAGCGCGCATCGGTCTGCGAGTCGCTCATGCTCTGGTTCTTCGCGCGCAGCCACGGGCTCACGCCGACGGAAGAACAGGTGCTGGGCATCCTGTGCCAGGGGTATTCGGCCCCCGAGGCCGCGAAGCAGTTGCGCGTCGCCGTGTCCACCGTGCGCAGCCACGTGCGCAGCGTGTGCGCCAAGACGCGCTCGGGCAGCGTGCGCGAGCTGGTCGGCCGCGTCGCCGTGCTGCCCCCGGTTGCACCCTTCTGGCAGGAAGCGATCCACTAAGGTGTAACCGCGCCCTCCGGGGTTTCCCGCATCGGCCGCATGCTAGAGTCGGCGGCGCTGGGGAAGGGAAACCATGGAGCAGACCGCCAGGCTCACCGCCGAACACGAGAAGCTGTTTGCCGCACTCAACCCGTCGCTGCGCGTGCTGGCCGCGCGCGGCACGCTGCGCAACTACCGCAAGAACACGGTCGTCCTGACCGAAGGCGAGTCGGGCGACTCGGTCTTCGTCGTGCTGTCGGGCGAGGTCAAGGTGTTCGCCACCGACGAACACGGCCGCGAGCTCACCTACAGCACCATCGGCGCCGGCGACTACTTCGGCGAGATGTCCCTCGACGGCGGCCCGCGTTCCGCCTCCGTCATGACGCTGCAGCCCACGGTGTGTTCGGTCGTCAGCCGCGCCGCGGTGCGCGACCACATCGCCGAGGAGCCCGAGTTCGCGCTGGAGCTGGTGGCGCAGGTCATCCGCCGCGCGCGCGCCGCCACCGAGACGGCGCGCCAGATGGCGCTGCTGGACGTGTACGGCCGCGTGATCCACGTGCTGGAGGACCAGCACGGCCCCGCCAACGGCGGCGAGCCGATCGAACTCACGCAGATCACGCACCAGGCCATCGCCAGCCGCGTGGGTGCCTCGCGCGAGATGGTCAGCCGGTTGCTCAAGGACCTGGAGAAGGGCGGCTACATCGAGCTGGGCGTCAAGCGCATCACGCTCAAGAAGAAGCTGCCGGCCCGGTGGTGACGGGCTGCTTCTGCTTTGCCATCCCGCCGAAGATGTTCCGGCGGCTGGTGGAGAAGGCACCGGCCAAGGCGCATGGCCACCACAAGCATTCCACGAAGCTGCGCTCGGTGCGCTATGCGGAGCACGCAGCGCCTGCCAAGCCGCCCGCGCGTTCGCGCAAGCCCCAGCGCACCGTGTACGACGTCGCCAACGGCGAGACGCTGCCCGGCAAGCTGGTGCGCAAGGAGGGCGGCAAGCCCGCGAGCGACACGGCGGCCGAACAGGCCTTCGACAACGCCGGCATCGCGCTCGCCTTCTTCCGGGAGGTGTTCGGCCGCAACTCCGTCGACGGCAAGGGCCTGCCCATCGTCTCCGCCGTCCACTACGGCCAGGCGTTCGAGAACGCGATGTGGAACGGCAGGCAGATGATCTATGGCGACGGCGACGAGCACGTCGGTAACTTCACCGCCGCCCTGGACATCATTGCCCACGAGCTCTCGCACGGCGTCACGCAATACCTGATCCCCGGCGGGCTCGGCGTGGAGCGCATCCCCGCGGCGGAGCGCGAGTTCAAGGAGCAGCGCTACCGGCTCACGGGCCAGTCCGGCGCGCTCAACGAATCCTTCTCCGACGTGATGGGCAGCCTCGTCAAGCAGTGGCATGCGCGCGAGACGGTGCGCGAGGCCGACTGGCTGATCGGCGAGAAGGTGCTCGCGCGCGGCATGGGCCGCGCGGTGCGCTCGCTCAAGAGCCCCGGCAACGAGCGCGTCACCTGGCGCGGCGACGAGCAGATGCGCAGCATGGACCAGTACTACGAAGGCTGCGACGTGCACGACGCCTCCGGCATCCCGAGCCACGCGTTCTACCAGGCGGCCATGAAGATCGGCGGCCATGCGTGGGAGAAGGCGGGTCACATCTGGTTCGAAGCGTATGACAACCTGAGTCGCACGGCGCAGTTCGCGGACTTCGCCCAAGCCACGCTCGCTGTCGCAGCCAAGCGACACGGGGAGGCATCCCTCCCGCACAACGCCGTCCATGCGGCGTGGAGGAAGGTGAAGGTTCTCGGCTGACGCAGGCTGGCGCAAGGCGCGTTTGCTATAAGAACGCATGCGTTGCCGGTCCTGCATGACGGTCAACCCCTCGGGGAACAAGTTCTGCGAGCAATGCGGCTCGCAGTTGCAGCCTGCGTGCGCCCGCTGCGGCCATGACGTCTCGCCGGGTGCGCGCTTCTGCGGCAATTGCGGCCACGCCGTTGGCGCCGCGCCGCCGGCCGCCGCCGAATCGGGCCCCAAGTGGGGCGAGCTGAAGCAGGCCACCGTCCTCTTTGCCGACATCGTCAGTTCCACCGAGCTCATCTCCGCGCTCGACCCCGAGGAAGCCATGGCGCGCCTGCGCCCGGCCGTGCTGCGCATGCGCCACTCGGTGGAGCGGTTCGGCGGCACCGTCGTGCGCACGCTCGGCGACGGCGTGATGGCGCTGTTCGGCGTGCCGCACGCGCTGGAGGGCCACGCGCTGCTCGCGTGCCAGGCGGCGCTGCACATGCAGCGCGCTTTCGCCGCGGAGGCCGGGGGCCTGACCGTGCGCGTGGGGCTGCATTCGGGCCAGGTCGCCTCCGACCCTTCCGATGCCGAAGACGGCCGCGGCGGCGGCGCGCACGGCCTGACGATCCACCTCGCCAGCCGCGTGATCGCGCAGGCGGAGCCGGGCGGCATCTGCATCACCGAAGCTTGCCGCGCCGCGGCGGGCGCGTGCGAGACGACGCCGCTCGGGCTGCACACGCTCAAGGGCATCCGCGATGCCGTAGTCCTGCACCGGCTGGACGGGGTCGCCGCGCAGCCGGCGCATCGCGCGGGCGAGGTCGGTGGCGGCAGCACGTTCCGCGGACGCGATCGCGAGCTCGCGCAGTTGCACGAGGCCCTGCAGGCGGCGGCCGCCGGTGAAGCAAGTGTCATCGGCATCGCGGGCGAGCCCGGCTCGGGCAAGAGCCGGTTGTGCCAGGAATTCGCCGAGGCTTGCCGCGAGCAGGGCATTCCGCTGCACGAAGTGCGCTCGCAGCTCTACGGCCACGCGCTGCCGCTGCAGCCCATCCTCGAGCTGTTCCGCGTGCACTTCTTCGGCATTTCGGCAACCGACGATGCGGCCGTCGCGCGCGGTCGCATCGCGCAGCGCTTCGCGAAGCTGCAGCCCTCGGCCGTGGACCTGGAGATCGTGCACGACTTCTTCGGCGTCGGCAGCGAGGGCGCCGTGCAGGCGCTGGGCCCGCGCGCGCGGCAGGTGCGGCTGCTCGCACTGCTGAAGGACCTGCTGCGCAGCGAAGCCGCGCTGCAGCGCGTGATCCTCATCGAGGACCTGCACTGGCTCGACGAAGGCAGCGAGGAGTTCGTGTCGCTGCTCGTCGAGGCGGTCGCCGGCACCCGCACGTTGCTGCTGCTCAATTACCGGCCGTCCTACCGCTGCCGGTGGCTGCAGTTGCCGCACTTCCGCCAGCTCGAGTTGCACGAACTCGGCGACGCCCACATGGATGCGCTCGTCGCGGAGCTGCTCGCGCCGGCCAGCCGCTCGCCCGAGGTGCGCCGCCTCATCTGCCGCCGCGCCGGCGGCAACCCGTTCTTCGCGGAAGAACTGGTGCGCGGCCTCGTCGACTCGCGCCTGCTCTCCGCCGAGACCGGCCTGCCCGAAGGCGGACTCGACGCCGTCGAACGCGCCTTGCCCGCGACGCTCGAAGCCGTCGTCGGTGCACGCCTCGACCGCGTCGGCGAGCCCGAGAAGTCGCTGCTGCAGATGTGCGCCATCATCGGCAAGGACATCCCGCTGGCCGTGCTGGAACGCGTCGCCAGCCCGCTTTCGGCGCAGATCGAGCGCGGCCTCGACGGCCTGTGCCGCGCGGGGCTCATCCTGCCGCAGCCGGCCGACGGCGGCCGCCGCTTCGCTTTCCGCCACCCGTTGATCCAGGAGGTGGCCTACGGCACGCAGTTCAAGCTGCGGCGCGGGCAGGTGCATGCCGACGTGGGCGCGGCCATGGAGGTCTACTACGCGGAGCGCATCGACGAATACGCCGGCCTCATCGCCTACCACTTCGAGCAGGCCGGTGAAAACCTGCAGGCGGCGCGCTACAACGCGCGCGCCGCGACGTGGATCGCGAACACCAGCCCGGCGCAATCCATCAAGCACTGGCGCAAGGCACGCGCGCTGCTGGAGCCGCTCGCGCGCACCGCGGAGGTGGACCGGCTGCGCGCGACCGCGGGCGCGAAGATCGCGCTGCTCGGCTGGCGCGAAGGCATGACGCTGTCGGAGGTCAAGCCGCTGATCGACGATGCGCTGGCGCTGGCGAACCAGGGCGACGACCGACTCGTGCCGTGGCTGCTCACCATCGAAGGCCGCATGCTGGTGGCCAGCGGCGGGCCGGCCGACGGCTATGTGGACTGCGTGCGCAAGGCGCTGCTGTACATCGACGTCGACCGCGACGAGGGACGCGTCGCCGTGGCGCACGCCTTCCTCACGCAAGCCTATGCGTGGGCCGGGTTGCTCAACGAAGCCCTCGCGGCGAGCGAGGTCGCGCTGCACAAGGCGCCGCACGTGGACGCGTTCGACCGCGAGTTCATCGGCTTCAGCATCGAGCACTGGGTGCAGGCGCTGCGCGCGCGCGTGCTGGCGCGCATGGGCCGCTTCGACGAGGCGCGTGCCTGCCTCGAACGCGTGGTGGAGCTGGAAGGCGACGCCCACGCGACACCCGTGCCGGGCATGTCGACGCTCGGCTTCATCGAGCTCGCGTGGTCGCTGCAGGACGCCGAGACGGCGCGGGCGCACGAGCCGGGGCTCGCGGCGATGATGCGCCGGCAGGACACGCCGTACATGAAGACCTTCGCCCACGGCTACCGCGGCATGGTCGACGTGCTGGCCGGCGAGCATGGCAGCGCGCTCGCTTCGCTGCGCGATGCGCTCGCGCACTTGCGCGCCACCGGCGCCGCGCGTGAATTCGAAACCGAGATCCTGGCGCTGCTCGCGGAGTGCTGCCTGCGCAGCGGCGACCCCGAGGCCGCGCACGCCGCCGCCGACGAGGCCGTGCAGCTGTCGCGGCAGCGCGGCACGCGCATCGCCGAGTGCCGGGCGCGCATCGCGCGCGGCGCCGCGGCCCGTGCCATGGCCGACGGCAACCCGCGCGCGGGCGATGCCGACTTCCGCGAAGCCGAGGCGCTGATCGCGCGCACCGGCGCCAAGGCGTGCGCCGACGCGCTGCAGCGCGCGCGTCAGTGGCGCGCGAACAGCGTCACCTCGCGCAGCCCGTAGCCGGCGACGGTCTCCACGCTCAGGCCCAGTTCGTCCTCGCAGAAAGCGGCCCAGCGGCGCGGCGGCGGGCGATAGAGCTCGGGCACGTCGTCGGTGCCGCGCGGCAGGGGCTTGAGGAAGTTCACGGCAAAGCCGCGCCGGCTGGCGAAAGCCAGCTGCACCAGCGTTTCTGCCACGAAGTCCTCCCACAGCCGCCGGGGCTCGTCGATGCGCACGTTGAAGATGCCGCTGGCCACCGAGTAGTCCGCCACGCGCGACGGCGCCCCGCCCACCTCGAAACGCGCCGTGCCGCGCCACAGCGCGCGCGCTTGCGCCACCATCGCGGGCGACACATCGGTGCCGAGGTAGTCCACGCCACGCGCGCGGCCCGTGCGCCGCAGCAGGCCGAGCAGCGCGCCGTAGCCGCAGCCCAGGTCGTTGAGCGTGAAGGGTGACGCGAAGTCGCAGAGCCGCAGGAGCTGCTCCAAGCGCAACGCCTGCGTGCCGGCACTGGGCCAGTCCACGCCGCGCGGCGTCGGCCCATGGCGAGCGAGCTTCGCGCCGTAGTAGCGCGCGATCCGCCCGTGCAGGGCCGCGATCGCGTCGCTCACGTCACTTCTTCTTTTTCTTCGCGGGCTCGGCTTCGCCCGTGCGCGGCTGCATCGGCAGCGAGATCCACAGGTACTGCTGGTCCATGTAGAACAGCGGGTAGTCCTTCTCGCGGATGATCACCCCCGCGTTGTCGCCGCCGCCGCGCATGTCGTGGAAGTCGAAGTACACCGGCAGCGGCTTCTTCGCCGCGAAGTTCTTCAGCAGCGCCTTCACGATCGCCGCCTCGCCGTTCTGGCCCTTCACGTTGGACTTCTGGCGGCGCAGGTTGGCCAGGTAGGCGTAGAAGCGGTTCTTGGCCTCGTGGTTGGCGCCGTTGCCCAGGTGCAGCGCCATCGCGCTGGTGCGCAGCGAGCGGCCTTCCTTGAAGATGCCGAACTCCTTCTGGATCGCCGCCATCTCCTCGATGCCGCCGAACTGGTCCTTGCTGCCGTGCGGCGGCGCGAAGCGCACGTTCAGGTCGTCCAGCATCGTGCCGACGTAGACGTCGTGCTCCTTCATGAAAAAGCCCATGGGTCCTCGACTCCTCGTTGAAAATTTGTGCGGGGAGTGTAAGGGCTACTGCAGCTACTGCACCGGCGGCAGCGGCTGGCCGTTGATCCACATGCGCGCGACCTGCGGCGACGCGGCGCTCGTGCCGACCATGCGCACGAGTGCGCCGCTGCGGCTGCCGGCGGCATTCACGCCGGGCAGCTGCGCGTTCTCGTCGCTCGGCGCCTGCGCGGAGGGCACCTTGCGCACCTGGGGGCGCTGCGGCCGCGACGCATCGGGGTCGGGCTCGCGCGGCGAGTAGTGCGCCCAGTACTCGGGGTCGGCCGCCGGCAACCCGACGCGCGTGCCACCCGCGGACCGCACGCCGTGGCCGGTGGCGATGCTGTTGAAGTTGCCGCTGCGGCGGATGAGCGTGGGATTGGACGGGTGGTCGATGAAGCTGCCCGGGTTGCCGCTCGTGTCGTACAGCGCGTCCTCGAAGTGCGACTGCCGCGCGCCTGCGCGCGTGCCGACGGCCACGTCGTCGCGCTCGACGTAGGCGTCTATCGTCGCGTCCTGCTTGCCGCGGTTCACCAGTTCGATGTCCCACCGGCCCGATGGCGCCAAGCCCGCCCCGCTGTCGAACGAGTGCGTCGGCGCGAGCGCGAGCAGCGCGCAGGTGCCGAGCTTGCCGGTCGCGGCACGTTGCGGGTAGATCAGCGTGGCCAGCGGCACCGTGCCGCTGCCCGTCCACACACCGCCTTCGCCGATGCGCATCGCAGGCAGCGCAGTGCCACCCGGCGGCGTGACGACGATCTCCACGTCCTTGCAGCCGTCCTGGATCCACAGCTCGACGAAGCTTTGCGTGATGTCGTCCGGCTGCACCTGCCAGTGCAGCACGCAGCGGTCGCCGGCGGCCAGCGTGACGTTCGCGTGCGTGCGTTGCTGGTAGCTGTTGCCGGCGGCCAGCGTCACCGCGAGGCGCGCGCCTTCCTCGGCGCACAGCGCCGCCATCGCTTGCTCGAGCACCGACGTGCCGTCGTGCGGGCCCGCGATGGTGCCGAAGCTGATGTTCGCGGAGATCCGCGCCGTCGGCGCGCAGCGCCGCAGCACGTACATCAGGCCGTCCAGCACGTGCACGTTGAGCGAACCACCCGAGGTGTCCTTCACCGTGTCGTAGTCCAACTGCACGGCCACCAGCGCGGCGCGGCTCGCCGCGTCGTTCGCCAGCGCCCAGCTCGGGGGCGCGCCGTAGTGGGGCGGCACGCCGGCGATGCGCGAGGCCAGCGCGTACGGGCCGGCCGCAAGGTCCGCAACGTGCGAGCCGTGGCTCACGGGCGTGTCGAGCGTGTGGAAGCGCAGCTCGCCCGACGGGTGCTTGTCGCCGAGCGTGGACAGCCCGAGCTGCGTGTAGACGCGGCCCTCGTCGACCAGCCCATTGAAGATGTTGGCGCCGATCACCTTGTCGATGTCGGCTGCACTTTGTTCGTGGCCGTAGCCGAAGCCGTCGGGCACGGTGCCGCGGCCTGCTTCGTCCTGTCGCCAGAAGTACTGCGTGCGCGACTTGCGGTTCGCCAGGAAGGCCGCGTTCGCGAGCGCGAGGCTGTCGTCGATGATGGCGACGACGTCGCCTTGCACCTGCGCTGGGCCGCTTGCCTGCGACGACTTCGCCTGCGTCCCGGCTCGCGCGGCGCGCGAGCTGCCGGGCGGCGTGGCTTGGGGCTCGTCCGTGTATTGGGCCGCTGGCAGCCCGAGCTCGATGCGCTCGACGAGCTGCGCGAGTCGCCCGTTGTCGACCGCCTGGAAGAACGCCGGCGCCGCCCGACCCGTGGCGAAGCGCGGTGCGGGTGTTCGCTGAAGGTAAGCGTCGGGCACCCACAGCGAGCCCGCCGGCGCGGCGCCGAGGAGTTGCGCGAGGGTCGTACCTGCCTTCAGTTCGAACGCGATCGGCAACCGTTTGGGACTGGCGTTCCTGTACCCCGCGAAGTTGTCCGTCTCCGCCCACACGAGGTACGGGTCCCAGCCGTCGAGCGCGCCCTTGCGCGACCAGTCGATGCCGGTGAAGCAACCGCGCGGCAGCTTCTGCCAGGTCATGCCGCTACCACTCGGCTTGCGCTTTTGCCCACATGAACTGCAGCAGCGGCGACACCGGTATGGCGCCCGCCACCGGCCCGTACTGGTAGTAGCCCGATGCGTTGTTCGTCATGGAAACGCGCAGGTCGAAGTCCAGCGGCGCGCCCCCAGCCTGCTGGAACTGCGTGCCGTCGAAGCCGCGCTGCTGCAGCGGCGCGCCGTTGCACCGCGCGACGAAGAAATCGGCGATGGCCGCGCCGAGCAAGCGGCCCACGGCCGTGTCCACCGGGTAGTGCAGCCCCGCCACCGTGCGGTTGACGGCGATGCGCGCGGCCTGCCGCTCCAGTTGCTCGGCGTAGATCGCGCCGTTCGGCAGCAGCGCCTGCAGCACCGCGGAGACCGCGAACGCTTCGGTGCTGTGCCCGCTCGGCCAGCTCGCATGGCCGGGCGTCGGGATCATCGGCTGCACCTGCGGCGACAACTCCACGGCGCGCTGCACGGCGAATTCGTGCTTCAGCCGCATCTCGATGTGCGAGGCAAGCGACAGCAACAGTCCCATGAGTTCCACTGTGTACTTGTGCCGATGCGCCGTAAGGCCGATCACCGAGGCCCAGAACGGCACCTGCGGCACCATCTGCGTGAGCACTTCGCTGCCGCGGTCGCTGCGCAGCTCGCCGTAGTTCGAGACGAGCCAGAGCTGCTGCTGCACGATCGCGGGCGTCGGGCGCGTCAGCGTGGCAAGCGTCAGCGGCTGCGCACCGGCCTTGTTGACATCGACGAAGCCCACTTGCATCGTGTCATTGCCCTGCTGCCGGAACGCGATGCCGGCCAGCGCTTCGAGCTCGCAGATCTCCATGCGCGGGCCGCTCGCCCACTCGGCAAGGCGTGCGGGATCGTTCAGCGGCGGCATCACGACGGGCACCACCGGCCCCTTGAAGGGCCCGGCCAGCGCCGCGCGGCTCTGCGTCAACGCGTTCGCCACCATCGGGTCCGCATCCGCCGGCGCGGCCGACCAGCCGCCCTGCGCGGCCGCCCCGCTCCAGCCCCCGGCGCCGCTCCAGCCGCCGGCGGCGCTCCAACCACCGGCGCCGCTCCAGCCGCCGGCGCCACTCCATCCTCCGAGCGCGCCCATGGGCACTCCTCCTGTTTTACGCCGTGTTACAGCGCCCGGACGACTCTAACCGAATGAGGAGGAAGGGGCCAGTGATGCAGTGCGCAGGTTTTCTTCAGGCGGCGCGAAGGCTTTCGGCCGCCGCATGCAGCCGCAGTTGCGCGCCGGCCGAAAGCCCGCGCAGTTGCCGCGCCGCCGCATCGCGCGGGATCGCGCCCATGGCGAAGCCCACCGTCTCCCAGCTCGGGATGCCGAACATGATCGTGCCGCCCATCTGGTAGGGCACGAGGTCGGCCAGCCGCGGCGTGCGCGTTGCGAAGGCGCGCTTGAGGTCGCGGTAGCGCGGCGTCTGCGCGGCCGCGGCGGCGTCGCGCCAGAACGCTGTGTCGCTGCGCACGGTGTCGTAATGCATCAGGAGGAAGTCCAAGATGCCGTCCCACGCGTTCGACACCTCGCGGTTGAACTGCGCGATGGAGGACTCGGCCACCACGTGGTGCGTGTCCTGCACCAGGTTGCCGAAGAAGCTGAGCTGGTAGAGGGTGTGCGCGATCGAGGTCGCTTCCAGCGGCTCCACGAAGCCGGCAGCCAGGCCGACCGCGAGCACATTCGATTCGAGGCAGCGCGCGAGCCGCCCGGCGCCGAAGCGCAGCCGGTTCACGGGCTCGATCTCGCAGCCCCAGTGCGCGCGCAACTCCGCCAGCACGCCCGCCTCGTCGATATGCGCGGTGCTGTAGACGTAGCCGCAGCCCAGGCGCCCCTGCGTCGGGATCACCCACATCCAGCCGGACTTCATCGCGTGCGACATCGTCAGCAGCGGCGGGTGCGCGTCGCGGTGCGGCAGCATGAAGGGCAGCGCCGCATCGAGCAGCAGGTTCTGCGCGAAGGATTCCCACGGCACGCCGAGCGCCTTGCCCGCGATCACGCGCGCAAGGCCGGACGCGTCGACCCAGAAATCCGCTTCGAGCCGGCCTGCGTCGCTTTCGAGCGCGGTCACACGGCCCGCGTCCATGACCACCTGCTTCACGCGCCCTTCGATGCGCTTGACGCCGCGCGCCTCGGCCTCGCCGCGCAGGAAACGCGCCAGCGCCCGCGCGTCGAAGTGGTAGGCGTAGGCCTCGCGCGGATGCATGTCGAGCCACGCCAGCACCTCCTGCTGCGAGGCTCCGCGTTCCACGAGCGCCTGCACCGCGGGGTAGCGCTCCAGCGGCAGGCCCTCGCTCATCAGCCAGGAGCTCAGGGGGTAGAAGCCTTGCTCGGCCCAATCGAGCAGGCTCGTGTCGCCGCGCACGGTGGAGAAGAGGTGGTGGTAGCGGTCGTCCGCGGCGCCCGTGCGCCAGCCGTCGAAGCGCACACCGAGTTTCACCGTCGACTGCGTCGCCGCCATGAAGCGCTCGCGGTCGATGCCGTAGCGCTGCAGCGCGAGGTTGAAGTTGGGGATGCTGCCTTCGCCGGCGCCGATGATGCCGATCTGCTCCGACTCGATCAGCGTCACCTCCACCTGCGGGCCGAACGCGTGGCGCATCTCCAGCGCGGCGAACCAGCCCGCGGTGCCGCCGCCGACCACCACCACGCGCTTCGCGTTCGCAAGGTCAAGCATCGGTCACTCCGGCACGCCGGCCATGCGCAGTGCTTCGGCGAAGAGCCGGCCCTGCTCGGAGAACCCGCCGCCCTGGCGGCGCGCACGGAACACCGAAACGGTGAACTCCGGCGCCAGCTGCATCAGCCGCGTCGCCTGCATGCGCGCCTCTTCGATGCGACCCGCCATCGCCAGCGCGATCGTCAGCGCGCGATGCGTCGAGATGTGCGTCGTGTTCGATTTGAGCGAGCTGCGCGCAAGCTCCACCGCGCGGTCGTATTGGCCCGCCGAGAGGTGGATCGACGCGGCGAGCGACTGGAAGAAGTAGCGCGCCGGGTCCAGCGGCGACAGCGCCAGCGCCGTGTCCACTTCGGCGAGCGCGGGGCCGGGCTGGCCGGTGAAGCCATGCAGCATGCCCATGAACAGCCATGCGAGCGACTCGTTCGGGTTGAGCTGCAGCGCCATGCGGTAGCGGTCCAGCGCGCCGTCGAAGTCCTTCAGCAGGTTGCAGCGCACGAAGCCGTCCATGGTGAGCGCGAGTGCCGACTTGCCGTCGATGTCGAGCGCGCGGTTGGTGTGGCCGAGCGCCCGCTTCGCCGTGTCCTCGACGTTGCCGCTCCAGCCTTGCTCCACCTGCAGCACGTGCCACTTGGCGAGCCACGCCAGCAGCTCGGCATGCCGCGGGTGGCGTTCGAGCAGCAGGTTGAGCAGGTCCTGCGCGCGGAAGAAGTCGTTGCGCGCGGTGCGATGCATCAGCGTCACGGCGCCGAGCATCAGCGAGTGGCTTTGCAGGGTGGGCAGCCGCTGGCTGAGCGCCTTCTGCACCTCGGCGTCGAGGATGGCGTTGTGGGCGGCCGAGGCCAGCTCGTGCGACAGCTCGCTTTCCACCTGGAGCAGGTCGCCGACCTCGGCGTTCAGCCGCTTGGACCAGCGCACCTCGCCGCTTTGCGCATCGGCGAGCTCCGCCATCACCAGCAGCTTGTCGCCGCTGGCGACGTAGCTGCCGTGCAGCAGGTAATGCGCGCCGAGGTGCCGCTCGATCTCGAAGGGCGCGACGTCGCGGCCGCGGAACACGGTGGCGGACAGGCGCGAGATCACGCGCAGGTCGGGCGTGCGCGACAGCTGCGCGATCACGTGGTCGGCGATCAGCTCGCCGATCGCGAAGTGGTGCTCGCCGGTGCTGCGCGCGTCGAACGGGATCACGGCGACGGTGGGCTTGCGCGCTTCGCCGTCCGTGGGCGCCGTCGGTTCCGGCCGCTCGGCGCCCGGCTCCTCCAGCCGGTAGATGCGCACCGGCTGCGACACGTGCTTGAGGTAGCACTCGCCCAGGTCCTCGAGGTCGGCGTCCAGCCCTTCGGCCAGCTCGTCGCGCACCGCGACCGTCGCGACCACCTCGCCGGGGCCGGCCTGCGCGGCCACGCGCGCGGTGAGGTTGACGCCGATGCCGTAGATGTCGTGGTCGTCGCGCACGAACTCGGCGCGGTGCACGCCGATGCGCAGGTGCATCTGCCGCTCGGGCGGCAGCCCCGCGTTGGCTTCGCGGCTGATGCGGCGGATCGCGAACGCGGCTTCAGCGCCCGCGCGTGCGTCGGGAAACTCCAGCATCAGCCCGTCGCCCAGGCTCTTGACCATGCGGCCGCCATGCGGGGGCAGCACCTCGTCCAGCACGCGCTTGACCAGCGCATGCCAGCGCGCCACCGTGCCCGCCTCGTCCAGCTCCATCAGCCGGACGGACTCGACGATGTCGGTCACCACCAGCACCTTCGACTGCGGCGGCAGCGCGAAGGCGGCAAGTGGGTCGGTGTCGGCAGTGGGGGCGGGGGTGGGCGGGGGATGCATGCGCGCCCCCATTTTCAGCGAGCGCGCCGCAGCCGCCGCTGACGGTGTCGCCCGCCTGCAACGGACGTGCGAACCCGGTGTGCGCTCCCTACGAGTTGGCTTCCAGCACGCCGCGCCGCATCTGGTCCAGCTCCATGGTTTCGAACAGCGCCTTGAAGTTGCCCTCGCCGAAGCCTTCGTTGCCCTTGCGCTGGATGAACTCGAAGAAGATCGGCCCGAGCTGGTTCTCGCTGAAGATCTGCAGCAGCAGCTCGCCAGGTTGCCCGTCCACGAGGATGTTGCGCGCCTGCAGGGCTGCCACGTCTTCCTGCAGGTTCGGGATGCGCCTGGGCAGCAGCTCGTAGTACGTGTCGCTCGTGTCCAGCAGCTTGATGCCGTTGAACTGCAGCGCGTCGACGCTGTCGTACAGGTTGGTCGAGCCCAGCGCGATGTGCTGGATGCCTTCGCCGCGGTACATGTCCAGGTACTCCTGGATCTGCCCGGACTTCTCGTTGCCCTCTTCGTTGATCGGGATGCGGATCTTCCCGCAGGGGCTGGTCATCGCCTTGCTCTTCACGCCCGTGGCCTGGCCCTCGATGTCGAAGTAGCGCACCTCGCGGAAGTTGAAGAAGCGCTCGTAGAAGTCCGCCCATTCCTTCATGCGGCCGCGGTGCACGTTGTGCGTGAGGTGGTCGATGTAGGTCAGGCCGATGCCCGCGGGGTTCAGTTCGGCGTCGGGCAGCGGCTCGAAGTCCACGTCGTAGAAGCCGATGTTGCCGATCTCGCCTTCCTTGCGGCCGTTCTTGCCGCGCCAGCGGTCCACCAGGTAGATCAGCGAGTCGCCGATGCCCTTGATGGCGGGGATGTTCAGCTCCCCCGGGCCCGCTTGCCCCGCGTAGCCCCACGCGCCCAGCGACACGGCGCGCTCGTACGCAGCCTTCGCGTCCTGCACGCGGAACGCAATGGCGCAGATGCTGGGCCCGTGCAGGCGCGCGAAGCGCTGCGCGAACGAGTCGGGCTCGGCGTTGATGATGAAGTTGATTTCGCCCTGCCGGTACAGGAGCACGTTCTTGTGGCGGTGCCGCGCGACGGGCTTGAAGCCCATGCGCTCGAACAGCTCGCCCATGGCCTTGGGGTCGGGCGCGGCGTACTCGATGAACTCGAAGCCGTCGGTGCCCATGGGGTTCTCCCAGGCGGTGAATTTCTGCATGCGGTGTCTCCGTTGAACAGGCGGTTGCCCGCACTTTAGGGCCGCCCGCCTTCAGGATGGCGCCGTTTTGCGGCTGATTTCGCGGGCTGTTTGCAGTAAAGTTGCGTCATGGCCGAAACTGACGCACTCGACAAGCTCGATCGGGCCATCCTGCGCCACCTGCAGGCGAACGGCCGCGAAACCTACGACCAGATCGGCGCCGAGGTCGGCCTGTCGGCCAGCGCGGTGCTGCGGCGCGTGAAGCGCCTCGAGGAGACGGGCGTCATCGACCGCTACGTGGCGCTCGTGAAGCCCGAATCCGTCGGCCTGGGGCTCACCGCTTACCTGAACGTGCGCCTCGAAAAACACACCGAGCACCACAAGCGCAACCCGATGGACGCCTTCAGCGCCGCGGTGCAGACGTGGCCCGAGGTCGTGGAATGCGCCGCGCTCACCGGCGAGATGGACTTCATGCTGCGTGTGCTGGTGGCCGACATGGCGCACTACAGCCGGTTCATCATGGAGACGCTGCTGAAGCACCCCAGCGTGCAGGACTGCAAGACGAGCTTCCTGCTCAGTCGCATCAAGGCGACGACCGCGGTGCCGGTTTAACCCATTGGTGTTCATTCGGTCGTAGGTAGACCTACCTGCCTAGGCCTCCAGGTGACAAAAGTCGCTTGGCAGATCAGGGTGAACCCTTAAATTGAGGCCATGGCTTCCGTGCAATCCCCCGTCGTCGTCCCGATCCGCTCGCTCGGCCCCGGCCACCGCGAGCGCATCGCCGCGCATTTGCTCGCGCTGGACGAACACGACCGCTACCTGCGTTTCGGCTACGCCGCCAACGACGAACAGGTGCAGCGCTACGTCGACACGCTCGATTTCGAGCGCGACGACATCTTCGGCATCTACAACCGCAACCTCGAACTCATCGCGATGGCGCACCTGGCGTTCATCGTGGACGCCAAGTCACCCAACTGCGCCGAGTTCGGCGTATCCGTGCTGAAGAAGGCGCGCGGGCGCGGCTACGGCCAGCGCCTGTTCGAACGCGCGTCGGTGCACGCGCGCAACGAAGGGGTGGACATGCTGTTCATCCACGCGCTGTCGGAGAACCACGCGATGATCGCCATCGCTCGCAAGGCCGGCGCCAAGCTGGAGCGCTTCGGCGGCGAAACCGACGCCTACCTGCGCCTGCCGCCCGCCACGATCGACACGCGCATGACCGAGCTGCTGGACGAGCAGCTCGCGCAGACGGACTACCGCCTCAAGCAGCAGGCCAAGCAGTTCTGGGATTTCCTCGCGGGCCTGCAGGAAGTGCGCCGGGGCGTCAGGGAAGGCCGACACCGCTCCGGACAGTAGAGCTACACCGGGGCGGCGGAGGTCGGGTATCCTAACCCTCCCTCCACTCCCGCCGCCAGGCTGTGTCAGACCCCCACCCTGCGCGCCATGCGCAAGACAAGCAGGACAAACGCACTTTCCTGCAGAAAGTCGCCGAGTTCATCCACCCCGGGCCCGACTCGAAGGCCGAGCTGATCGAAACACTCGCGGACGCCGAGGACAACGACGTCATCGGCGCCGAGTCGCGCATCATGCTCGAAGGCGTGATCCGCATGGCGGACCAGACGGCCGGCGACGTGATGGTCGCGGCGCCGCGCATGGACATGATCGACATCGACGCGCCGTATGACGAGATCCTCGGCATCGTCATCGACACGGCGCACTCGCGCTTCCCGGTCTACGAGAAGGAGCGCGAGAACATCATCGGCATCCTGCTCGCCAAGGACCTGCTCAAGTTGCAGCGCGCCCCGGAGCTGAACCTGCGCGCGCTGCTGCGCCCGCCGTCCTTCATCCCGGAAAGCAAGGGGCTCAACGACCTGCTGCGCGAATTCCGCGGCAACCGCAACCACCTGGCCATCGTCATCGACGAGTTCGGCCGCATCGCGGGGCTGATCACCATCGAGGACGTGCTGGAGCAGATCGTCGGCGAGATCGAGGACGAGTTCGACATCGACGACGACAGCGCGGGGGACATCTTCGCGCTGGCCGACCGCACCTACCGCGTGAGCGGCGACACGGCGCTCGAGCGCGTGAACGAGGCCTTCGGCGTCCACCTCAAGCCGAGCGACGAGGACCAGGAGTTCGACACCATCGGCGGCCTCGTGGCGCACGAGATGGGCCACGTGCCCAAGCGCGGCGAGTCGCTCGTGCTGGGCGGGCTGGAATTCGCGGTGATGCTCACCAAGGGTGGGGCCGTGCGCTGGTTCAAGGTGTCCCCGGTCGCGGGCGACGGCAAACCCGCTTGAACGCGCAGGGCGTCCGCCGCGCGATACCCGTTGCAGCGCTCGTCGCCGGGCTGCTGCACGCCATTTCCATCGCCGACTGGTGGGCCGGGCAGCCGCGCTGGTGGCTGCAGGTGTTCTCGCTGGCGCTCCTGGCCGGGATGGTCGGGCGCGCCGAATCCGTGCGCGCGGCGGCCATTCGCGGCTGGGCGTTCGCCATCGCATGGCTCGCAGGCACCTTCTGGTGGCTGTTCATCTCGATGCACGTGTACGGCGGGCTGCCGTCGCTGCTGGCCGTGCTGGCCGTGCTCGCGCTGGCCGCTTTCCTGGGGCTCTACTACGCCGCGGCGGCCGCAGCCTTTGCGCGCTGGGCGCGCGGCGGCAAGGTGGCGCGGGCGCTGATGTTCGCCTGCCTGTGGCTCGCCGCGGAGTTGATGCGAGCGAGCTGGTTCACCGGTTTCCCGTGGGGCGCGAGCGGCTACGCCCACGTCGACGGGCCGCTGGCGTTCCTGGCGCCGTGGATCGGCGTGTACGGCATCGGCTTCGTGGCGGCGCTGGTCGCCGGCGGGCTCGCGTTCTCCACCGAAAAGCTCGGGCCAGGCAAGTGGCGCACTTCGGGCTGGGGGCTGCTCATCCCGGTCGTGCTGCTCTTCATGCCCAAGGGTGCGTACGTTCCCGAGGGCCCGGCCGGCAAGCCGCTCACGGTGGCGCTCCTGCAGGGCAACATCCCGCAGGACGAGAAGTTCCAGGGCGGCAGCGGCATCCCGGTCGCGCTGCGCTGGTACGGCGAGCAGCTGCGCGCGGCGAAAGCGTCCCTCGTGGTTGCGCCGGAAACCGCGATCCCCCTGCTGCCGCGCCACCTCGGGGGCTACTGGGAGCCGCTGGTTGCCGACCTGTCGAAAGGCGACAAGGCCGCGATCATCGGCATCCCGCTGGGCAGCCTGCAGGAGGGCTACACCAACTCCGCCGTCGGGCTGAAACCCGGTGGCGGCCGCGAGTACCGCTACGACAAGCACCACCTCGTGCCCTTCGGCGAGTTCATCCCGCCGCTGTTCAAGTGGTTCACGCAGATGATGAACATCCCGCTGGGCGACTTCAACCGCGGCGCGGTGCAGCAGCCCTCGTTCGAGTGGCAGGGCGAGCGGCTGGCACCCAACATCTGCTACGAGGACCTGTTCGGCGAAGACCTCGCCGAGCGCTTCACCGACAGCCGGGCCGCGCCCACGATCTTCGTCAACATCAGCAACATCGGCTGGTTCGGCGACACGGTGGCCATCGACCAGCACCTGCAGATCAGCCGCATGCGCGCGATCGAGTTCGCGCGGCCGATGATCCGCGCCACGAACACGGGCGCCACGGTGGTCATCGACCACGCGGGCCGCGTGACGCACTCGCTGCCGCGGCTCACCCGGGGCGTGCTCACGGGCACGGTGGCCGGCTGGCGCGACACCACGCCCTACGTCGAGTGGCTCTCGCGCTTCGGCCTGTGGCCGCTGTGGCTGCTGGCCTTGGGCGTGCCGGTCCTGCTGGCGAGGCGGCGCCCGTAAAATCGAGGGTTTTCCCGCCACGCCATGCTCACTTTCCAGCAACTCATCCTGAAGCTCCAGTCGTACTGGGACCAGCAGGGCTGCGCGCTGCTGCAGCCCTACGACATGGAGGTGGGCGCGGGTACTTCGCATACCGCCACCTTCCTGCGCGCCATCGGCCCCGAGCCGTGGAAGGCCGCATACGTGCAGCCCAGCCGCCGCCCGAAGGACGGCCGCTACGGCGAGAACCCCAACCGGCTGCAGCACTATTACCAGTACCAGGTGGTGCTCAAGCCCGCGCCCGCGAACATCCTCGAGCTGTACCTGGGCTCGCTCGAAGCGCTCGGCTTCGACCTGAAGAAGAACGACGTGCGCTTCGTCGAGGACGACTGGGAGAACCCCACGCTGGGTGCCTGGGGCCTCGGCTGGGAGGTGTGGCTCAACGGGATGGAGGTCACGCAGTTCACCTACTTCCAGCAGGTCGGCGGCATCAACTGCAAGCCGATCACCGGCGAGATCACCTACGGCCTCGAGCGCCTCGCGATGTACCTGCAGGGCAAGGAAAGCGTGTACGACCTCGAATACGCGCCGGGCATCAAGTACGGCGACGTCTTCCACCAGAACGAGGTGGAGCAGAGCGCCTACAACTTCGAGCACAGCAACGTGGATTTCCTGCTCTCGGCCTTCGCGGCGCACGAGAAGCAGGCGCAGTACCTGATGGAAAAGCAACTGGCCCTGCCGGCGTACGAGCAGGTGCTCAAGGCCGCGCACACCTTCAACCTGCTGGACGCGCGCGGCGCGATCAGCGTGACCGAGCGCGCCGCGTACATCGGGCGCATCCGCAACCTCGCGCGCGCGGTGGCGCAGGCGTACTACGAGAGCCGCGAGCGCCTCGGGTTCCCGATGGCGCCGCGCGAATGGGTGGGCGACATGCAGAAGAAGGCGGCCTGAGATGTCGAAGAACCTTCTCGTCGAACTCTTCGTCGAAGAGCTGCCGCCCAAGGCGCTGCGCAAGCTGGGCGATGCCTTCGGCGCCGTGCTGCACGAGCAGCTGAAGGCGCAGGGGCTCGCCACGGGCGAGTCGAAGCTCACGACGTTTGCGTCGCCTCGCCGCCTTGCCGCGCACGTCACGAACGTCGCGCCGCAAGCGGCGGACAAGGCCGTGTCGCAGAAGCTGATGCCGGTGTCCGTCGGCCTCGATGCTTCGGGCAAGCCCACGCCCGCGCTGTTGAAGAAGCTGCAGGCGGTCGGCGCCGACGAATCCGCCGTGCCGAAACTCAAGCGCCAGATGGACGGCAAGGCCGAAGCGCTGTTCTACGACAGCACGGCCAAGGGCGCCACGCTCGCCGAGGGCCTGCAGAAGGCGCTGAACGAAACCATCGCCAGGCTGCCGATCCCCAAGGTCATGACCTACCAGCTGGCCGACGGCTGGACGGACGTGAAGTTCGTGCGCCCCGCGCACTCGCTCGTCGCGCTGCACGGCGCGGACGTCGTACCGGTGCAGACGCTGGGTCTGCAGTCGGGTCGCTCGACCCAGGGCCATCGCTTCGAATCCAAAGGCACCGTCACCTTCGCCGATGCGGACAGCTATGCCGCATCGCTGGAGAAGGACGGCGCGGTCGTTGCCGGCTTCGATGCGCGTCGCAACGAAATCGCGAAGCAGCTCGCCGACGCGGCGGCGAAGGTCGGCGGCGGCGCCAAGGCGATCGAAGACGACGCGCTGCTCGATGAAGTGACAGCGCTGGTCGAGCGCCCCAACGTCCTCACCTGCGAGTTCGAACAAGAGTTCCTCGAAGTGCCGCAGGAGTGCCTCATCCTCACGATGAAGGCGAACCAGAAGTACTTCCCGCTGTTGGACGCGCAGGGCAAGCTCACCAACCGCTTCCTCGTCGTCAGCAACATCCGCCCCGCGGATCCGAGCGCGGTGGTGCAGGGCAACGAGCGTGTCGTGCGCCCGCGCCTGGCCGACGCCAAGTTCTTCTTCGACCAGGACCGCAAGAAGACGCTGGAGTCGCGCGTCGCGGGCCTGGCCAAGGTCGTGTACCACAACAAGCTGGGCACGCAGGGCGAGCGCGTCGAGCGCGTGCGCGCCATCGCGCGCTTCATCGGCGAGAAGATGGGCGGCGATGTGCTCGCCAAGGCAGCCGACACCGCCGCACGCCTCGCGAAGGCCGACCTGCTGACCGACATGGTCGGCGAGTTCCCGGAGCTGCAGGGCATCATGGGCCGTTACTACGCCCAGCACGACCAGCTGCCCGGCGACATCGCGGATGCCATCGAGGACCACTACAAGCCGCGCTTCGCCGGCGACGAGCTGCCGCGCAACGACGTCGGCATCGCCGTCGCGCTGGCCGACAAGCTCGAAACGCTGGTCGGCATGTTCGGCATCGGCAACCTGCCGTCCGGCGACAAGGACCCGTTCGCGCTGCGCCGCCACGCGCTGGGCGTGGTGCGCATGCTCATCGAGCGCGGGCTCGACCTCGAACTGCCCGCGCTCGTGAAGGCCGCGAGCGACACCTTCGGCAAGCTGCTGCCCGATGCGGCCGCGAGCAACGGGCAGGCGATGCAGTTCATCTACGAGCGCATTGGCGGGTATCTCCGCGAGCAGGGCTGGTCGCCGGCCGAAGTGGAGGCCGTCATCTCCGTCCACCCGCCGTGGAAGCAGATCCGCCCGCGCCTCGAGGCCGTGCGTGCGTTCGCCGCGCTGCCCGAGGCGCCGGCGCTCGCCGCCGCCAACAAGCGCATCGGCAACATCCTCAAGAAGTCCGAAGCCGCGGTGGACGCGCACGTGAGCGAAGTCCTTTTGAAGGAAGACGCCGAGAAGGCGCTTTACACCGCCACCCAGAAGATCGGCCCTCAGGCGCGCACGCAGTACGAGTCCGGCGACTACACCGCGTCGCTCAAGACGCTTGCCGCACTGCGCGAACCCGTGGACGCCTTCTTCGACGGCGTGATGGTCAACGCTGAAGAGGCTGACCTGCGCCTGAACCGCCTCGGCCTGCTGGCCACGCTGCACCAGGCGATGAACAGGGTGGCGGACCTGTCGCGGCTGGCGACCTGAGCGCCACAGCGGGATAATCTGCCGAATGAACAGGCAGCAGCAGATCGACGAATTCCTGGTGCAAGCGCATCGGCTCGCGGTCGTACGCCTGAGGGAGCATCCGGAGCGCTTGGGCGATGTCGCTGCATTGATGGATCGTTGGCGCCAACTCAATGGATCGACGCGGGCTGACGTTTATCGCGACGAGTGGGATGAGCTGATTGCTGAAGGCGTCGATGCGATAGAGCGCGTAGTCTGTGCGGACACCGAGCATGCCGCCGTCCTTCGGAGCGTATCGCCCATTTCGGTCCTCATCACGCAGCAGGAGCGCGGCGAAATGTTGCGCCGGGTTCGCCAGGCAAGATGAACCGCGAGGAAGTCGAGCATGTCCTGCGTGCGGCAGCCGCGATCACCAAGGAGCGGTCTTTCGTCGTCGTTGGCAGTCAGGCCATCCTGTTGATCTACCCGGACGCGCCGGCCGAGCTGCGCGCATCGAGGGAGCTCGACCTGTACCCGGCCTTGCACCCGGAGAAGGCCGACCTGATCGACGGCGCGATCGGCGCCCTGTCGAGCTTCGACGAAACTTTCGGCTATCACGCAGACGGTGTGGGCCCCGAGACCGCCGTGATGCCTCCGAGCTGGCAGCAGCGCAGCCAGCTCGTCTACATTGACGATGTGACAGTTATCTGCCCCGAAGTCCATGACCTCGCCGTCTCGAAGTGCGTCGCCGCTCGCGAGAAGGACGCCGAGTTTGTGCGCGCCCTGTTCTCGCATCGAATGATCGACCTCGACACTCTACTCGGCCGCATTTCCGAGCTGGGCGCTTCGCAACCGGTGGCGAGTATCACGGCCTGGGCACGTCGACGCGCGCAGGAGGCACGCAGCGCATGAAACTCGTCATCCTCGACCGCGACGGCACGATCAACGTCGACAGCGACGAGTTCATCAAGTCGCCGGAGGAATGGCAGCCGCTGCCCGGCTCGCTGGAAGCCATCGCCAAGATGAACCACGCCGGCTGGCACGTCGCGGTGGCGTCCAACCAGTCGGGCCTCGGGCGCGGCCTGTTCGACGTGGCTTCGCTCAACGCCATCCACGCCAAGATGCACAAGGCCGTCTCGGCGGTGGGCGGCCGCATCGACGCCGTGTTCTATTGCCCGCACAGCCCCGACGAAGGCTGCAACTGCCGCAAGCCGCTGCCGGGCCTGTTCGAGCAGATCGGCGAGCGTTTCGGCGTGGACCTCAAGCTCGTCCCCGTAGTGGGCGACACGCTGCGCGACCTGCAGGCCGGCGCGCTCGTGGGATGCCCCACGCACCTGGTCTTCACCGGCAAGGGCGCCGCGATGCGCGGGCGCCCGCTGCCGATCGAATACCCGGCCGGTACGATGGTCCATGAAGACCTCGCGGCTTTCGCCGACTGGCTGATCGCGCGCCCGCCGGTGCTGCGCCCCCCGATGCAATAACAACGAAGTCCATGGCCCTCCTGCGCTCCATCGTCCACCTGCTGTGGATGTTCGTCACGGTCGTGCCCTGGGGCACGTACATGGTGATCTCGTCGATCTGGAAGCGCGGCATCCCGCTGTACTGGGACGCGCGCCGCTGGCTGGCGATGGCCATGTACGGCCTGCGCGCCATCTGCGGCGTGCAGTGGCGCGTGAGCGGCTACGACAACCTGCCCCTCGGCGAGAAAAGCCCCGCCATCCTGCTCGTCAAGCACCAGTCCACGCTGGAAACCTTCCTGATGCCGGTGCTGATGCCGCATCCACTGGCCTACGTGTTCAAGAAGGAGCTGCTCTACGTCCCCTTCTTCGGCTGGGCGATGGGGCGGCTGGACATGATCCACATCGACCGCAGCCAGCGCGCGCAGGCTTTCTCCAAGGTGGTGGCGCAGGGCAAGGAGCTGCTCGCGCAGGGCATCTGGATCATCATGTTCCCCGAGGGAACGCGCATTCCGCGCGGGCAGAAGGGCGTGTACAAGCATGGCGGCACGCGCCTGGCGGTGGAGACGGGCGCGCCGGTGATCCCGATCGCGGTGACGTCGGCCAAGTGCTGGCCGCGCAAAGCGATCGTGAAGCGGCCGGGCATCGTCGACGTGTCCATCGGCAAGCCGATCTCCAGCGTGGGCCGCGACCCGGACGACCTGCTGCGCGAAGTGGAAGCGTGGATCGAATCGGAAATGAGAAGGCTCGATCCCGAGGCCTACGTTCACGAAGGCGCCGTAAACTAGCGCCCCATGCAGTCCCCGTTTCAGCTCCTCTTCGATTTCTTCGACGAGCCGAAACCTTCCCCCACCCACGCACCGCGCGTCGTCGCAGCCCCCGCCGGCCCGCCCGCAGAGCCGCTGGACAGCGTGCTCACGCCCGAGTGCTTCCGCCACCCGGACGCCAACCGCGAAGTGCTGCTGGGTGAAGTGCTCGTGGCGTACGAATTCCGCCGCGCACGCCGCCGCAACATCGGCTTTTCCGTCGGCCCCGAAGGGCTCACGGTCAGCGCGCCCAAGTGGGTCACGCTGTCCGAGATCGACACCGCCGTGCGTTCCAAGGCCAAGTGGATCGTCGCCAAGCTCGAACAGGCGCGCGAACGCCGCGAGCGCATCGAGGCCGCGCGCATCGAATGGAAGGACGGCGCGAGCTTCCCCTTCCTCGGCGAGACGGTCATCGTGGTGCTCGACCCGCGCTGCGACCAGACCGGCGTGCTCAACACCGGCGCCGAGGCGCTACCCGGCGTGCCGCACCTCACGCTGCACCTGGGCCTGCCGCAAACGGCCACGGGCGCGCAGATCCGCGACACGGTGCAGGCCTGGCTGATGCGGCAGGCGCGCCGCATCTTCACCGAGCGGCTGGAGCACTACGCGCCGCAGCTCGGCGTGCAATGGCGCAAGCTGTCGCTCTCCAGTGCCGGCACGCTGTGGGGCACGGCACATTCGGACGGGTCGATCCGCCTGAACTGGCGGCTCGTGCATTTCAGGCTCGCCGTGATCGACTATGTGGTCGCGCACGAGCTGAGCCATTTGCGCGTCATGGACCACAGCCCGCGCTTCTGGGACACCGTGCGCTCCGTCGTCCCCGACTACGCGCAATTGCGCGGACAATTGAAGGACGAGGCGCTGCCCGCCTGGTAGCAGCCCGGAACACAGGGAGGTTCCGTTGCCAAGCCGTGCTTACGCCGTGCTCGACACGGTGCTCGACACGATGCAGGAAGGCGTGGTCGCGGTGGACCCGCAGGGCGCCGTGCTGATGCACAACCGCGCCGCGTCGCGCATGTTCCAGCTGGCGGGCGAAGTGCCCGCGGCTGCCGAGTGGCCCGCGCGCTTCGGCCTCTACGTGCGCGAAGGCGAGCAGCTTTGCGTCCCGCAGGACACGCCCTTTGCCCGTGCGCTGCGCGGCGAGGCCGGGCACATGGTGCTGCTCGTGCGCAACCCGCTGGCGCCCGCGGGGCGCCTGCTGCGCTGCGACTACCGGCCGCTGGAGAACACGACTCGGGACACTTCCGGCGGCCTCGTCGTGTTCAACGACATCACCGAGCTGGAGCGCGCCCAGTCCCACGTCACGGGCCTCGAGGCGGCGCAGCGCGCGCTGCGCGACACCAACCAGGAGCTCGAGGCGTTCTCGTATTCCGTGTCGCACGACCTGCGTGCGCCGCTGGGCGCCATCGGCGGCTTCAGCGCTGCGCTGGCCGACCGGCTGGGCGACGTGGCGGACGAGAAGTCGCGGCACTACCTCGCGCGCATCCGCGCGAGCGTCGACCGCATGGAGCAGCTGATCGAGGGCCTGCTGGGGCTCTCGCGCCTCACGCGGGTGGCGCTCGACATCGTGGACGTGGACCTCTCGGCGCTGGCGCGCGAGGTGGTCGAGGGCCTGCAGGACCAGGCGCCCGCACGCCAGGTCGACGTGGTCATCGAGGAGGGCCTCGTCGCGCATTGCGACCTGCGCCTGATGCGGGTGCTGCTCGGCAACCTCCTGGGCAACGCATGGAAATTCACGTCGCGCAACGAGACCTCGCGCATCGAGCTCGGCCGCGACGACGCGCAGGGCGCCTTCTTCGTGCGCGACAACGGCGTCGGCTTCGACATGGCGCACGCCGGCAAGCTGTTCTCCGCGTTCCAGCGCCTGCACATCGAGGCCGAGTTCCCCGGCACCGGCATCGGCCTCGCCACCGTGCGGCGCATCGTGGCGCGCCACGGCGGGCGCGTGTGGGCCGAGTCGCAGCCGGGCAACGGCACCACCGTCTGGTTCACCTTGTCTGATTGACGTTAACGTAAACGTCAGATGTAATCGGCCCTGACATGGGCCCGGGCAGCAACACCACCTACACGATCAGCGACCTCGCGCGCGAGTTCGACCTCACCACGCGGGCGATCCGGTTCTACGAGGACATGGGCCTGCTGCAGCCCACGCGCTCGGGGCCGGGCGGGCGCAACCGCGTCTACAGCTCGCGCGACCGCACGCGTCTGAAGCTCACGTTGCGCGCCAAGCGCCTGGGCCTCTCGCTGACTGAGGCCAAGGACATCATCGACATGTACGACAGCCCGCGGGACACCGGCCCGCAGCTGAAGAAGTTCCTCACCATCCTGGCGCAGCACCGCGCGCAGCTGGAGGAGCAGATGGCAGAGCTGCAGGCCAACCTGGACGAGGTGCGCACGCACGAGAAAGAGGCGCGGGCGCTGCTCGCCAAGGCCGCCAAGACCGCCTGACTTCACGCGGCGGCCGGGATCGGCCATAATTGACGTTTACGTAAACGTCAACTCCCCGGCCACAACCAGGAGACCCCGCATGCAACTCCCCGGCCTCGACTTCCAGCTCGGCGAAGACATCGACGCCCTGCGCGACACCGTCGCTTCCTTCGCCCAGGCCGAGATCGCACCGCGCGCGGCCGAGATCGACCGAAGCGACCAGTTCCCGATGGACCTGTGGCGCAAGATGGGCGAGATCGGCGTGCTGGGCATCACCGTGCCGGAGGAGTACGGCGGCGCCAACATGGGCTACCTCGCGCACATGGTGGCGATGGAGGAGATCTCGCGCTCATCCGCCTCCATCGGCCTGTCCTACGGCGCCCACTCCAACCTGTGCGTCAACCAGATCAAGCGCAACGGCAGCGATGCGCAGAAGAAGAAGTACCTGCCCAAGCTGATCTCCGGCGAGCACGTCGGCGCGCTTGCGATGAGCGAGCCGGGCGCGGGCAGCGACGTCATCTCGATGAAGCTCAAGGCCGAGGACAAGGGCGGCTACTACCTGCTCAACGGCACCAAGATGTGGATCACCAACGGCCCCGATGCCGACACGATGGTGGTGTACGCGAAGACCGAGCCCGAGCTGGGCGCGCGCGGCGTCACGGCGTTCATCGTCGAGAAGGGCATGAAGGGCTTTTCCACGGCGCAGAAGCTGGACAAGCTGGGCATGCGCGGCTCTCACACGGGCGAGATGGTGTTCAACAACGTCGAAGTGCCCGCGGCCAACGTCCTCGGGTCGCTGAACGGCGGCGCGAAGGTGCTGATGTCCGGTCTCGACTACGAGCGTGCGGTGCTCGCCGCCGGCCCCATCGGCATCATGCAGGCCGTGATGGACAACGTGGTGCCCTACATCCACGACCGCAAGCAGTTCGGCCAGAGCATCGGCGAGTTCCAGCTCATCCAGGGCAAGGTGGCCGACATGTACACCGTGCTGCAGGCGGGCCGCGCCTTCTGCTACACGATCGGCAAGAACCTTGACATGCTGGGCGCCGAGCACGTGCGGCAGGTGCGCAAGGACTGCGCCTCGGTCATCCTGTGGTGCGCCGAGAAGGCCACGTGGATGGCAGGCGAGGGCATCCAGATCTTCGGCGGCAACGGCTACATCAACGAGTACCCGCTCGGGCGCCTGTGGCGCGACGCCAAGCTGTACGAGATCGGCGCGGGGACGTCGGAGATCCGCCGCATGCTGATCGGGCGCGAGTTGTTCGCCGAAACCATGTAAGGGCCCGCGGCATAGCACAATAGCTCTCATGCCCGACATCCAGATCCACGACCTCTTCGCCCACAACCGTGCCTGGGCCGCGCAGATGGAGCGCGACCGGCCCGGTTTCTTCACCAGCCTCGTCAAGCAGCAGACGCCCAAGTTCATGTGGATCGGCTGCAGCGACTCGCGTGTGCCGGCCAACCAGATCACGGGCCTGGAGCCCGGCGAGGTGTTCGTCCACCGCAACGTCGCGAACGTGGTCGTGCACTCCGACCTCAACGCGCTCTCCGCGATCCAGTTCGCGGTGGACATGCTGAAGGTGGAGCACATCATGGTGGTGGGCCACTACCGCTGCGGCGGCGTGCTGGCGGCGCTGAACAACCAGCGCGTGGGCCTGGCCGACAACTGGATCCGCCATATCCAGGACGTGCGTGACCGCCACCGCGGCATCCTGGAGAACATCGCGCCGGAAAAACGCGGCGACGCGCTGGTGGACCTGAACGTGATCGAGCAGGTGGTGAACGTGTGCGTCAGCACCGTGATGACCGACGCGTGGGCCAAGGGCCAGAACGTCACCATCCACGGCTGGGCCTTCGGCGTGCACGACGGCCTGTTGCAGGACCTGCACATGACCGTGTCCAGCCACGACTCGATCGAGCCCGTCTACCGCGCCGCCATCGAAGGCGTGATGGCGACGCATTCCTAGCCATGTTCCCGCAGCGCCTCGACTCGCCCCAGGCCTACGACATCGCCAAGGCGATGCTCGACGGCTTCAACCGCCACTACCGGCTGTTCCGCACCGAGTCCGCGCGCGCCAAGCACCGCTTCGAGACGGCGGACTGGCACGGCCAGCAGCGCGCGCAGCGCGAGCGCATCCAGTTCTACGACCTGCGCGTGAAGGAGGCGACGCTGCGCCTCGAAAAGGAATTCAAGGCGGGCGAGCAACCGATGGAGGTGTGGCAGCAGGTCAAGCTGCACTACATCGGCCTCCTGATCGACCACCACCAGCCGGAGCTGGCGGAGACCTTCTTCAACTCGGTCACCACCAAGATCCTGCACCGCACGTATTTCCACAACGACTTCATCTTCGTGCGGCCGGCGGTGAGCACGGAGTACATCGAGAACGACGAGCCGGCCGCAACGCCCACCTACCGCGCGTACTACCCGACGGCCGAGACGATGCACGAGACCATCGTTCGCATCGTCGACAACTTCCGCCTCGGCCGCGCGTTCGACAACCTGGAGCGCGACGCGAGCTTCGTGCTCGAAGCCATGAGCGGGCGCCTCGCGCAGGTCCGCCTGCGCGCGAATTTCCAGATCCAGGTGTTGTCGTCCTTGTTTTTCCGCAACAAAGGCGCCTACGTGGTCGGCAAGATCATCAACGGTTTCAACGAACTGCCGTTCGCCTTGCCGATCCTGCACAACAAGTCCGGAAAACTGATCATCGACGCCTGCCTGTTCGGCGAGGACGACCTGCAGGCGCTGTTCTCCTTCGCCCGCGCGTACTTCATGGTGGACATGGAAGTGCCGGCCGCGTACGTGCAGTTCCTGCGCTCGCTCATGCCGCGCAAGCCGCGCAACGAGATCTACAACGCGCTCGGGCTCGCGAAGCAGGGCAAGACGCTCTTCTACCGCGACTTCCTCTACCACCTGAAGCACAGCAGCGACAAGTTCCGCATAGCGCCGGGCATCAAGGGCATGGTGATGCTGGTGTTCGACCTGCCGTCGTTCCCGTACGTCTTCAAGCTCATCAAGGACTACTACCCGCCGCAGAAGGACACCACGCGCGAGCAGATCCAGGGCAAGTATTTGCTCGTGAAGCAGCATGACCGCGTGGGCCGCATGGCCGACACGCTGGAGTACAGTGAAGTGGCCTTCGACCGCGCCCGTTTCGACGAGGAGCTGCTCGCGGAGATCCAGAAGTTCGCGCCGAGCCAGCTGGAGATCTCCGACCGCGACGGCGACGGGATGGAAGAGGTGGTCATCAAGCACCTGTACATCGAGCGCCGCATGATCCCGCTGAACATCTACCTGCAGGAGGCGTTCGACTCGAACGCCCACGAGCAGATCGAGCGCGCGGTCATCGAGTACGGCAACGCCATCAAGGACCTCGTGGCCGCCAACATCTTCCCCGGCGACATGCTGTGGAAGAACTTCGGCGTCACGCGCAACGGCAAGGTGGTGTTCTACGACTACGACGAGATCGAGTACATCACCACCTGCAACTTCCGCAAGGTCCCCGAGGCCCGCAACGAGGAAGACGAGCTTTCGGGCGAGGTCTGGTACAAGGTCGGCCCGCACGACATCTTCCCGGAGACCTTCGGGCCTTTCCTGCTGGGCAACGACGCGGTCAAGGAGGTGTTCCTCAAGCACCACGGCGATTTGCTGGACCCCGAGTTCTGGCAGAAGCACAAGGAACGCATCCAGGCGGGGCACGTGCACGACGTGTTCCCGTACGAGCGCGACAAGCGCTTCGTGCGCAAGCTGCAGCCGCAGCCCGAGGCCGCGAATGTATGAGCGCCCGGGACGCATGGGAACTGGCGAGCTTCGTCGTCACCGCGCTGGGCCTGCCATTCGCCATCCTCTTCTTCGCGTGGGAGCAGCGCAAGGAGCGCGACAACGAGGACGAGGAGCAGTACCAACTGCTTTCCAACGCGTACAACGACTTCCTCAAGATCGTGCTGGCCAACCCGGACCTGCACCTGCGCACCAACGAGCCGCTGCCCCAGCCCACGACGGAGCAGAACGAGCGCATGCTGGTCATCTTCGACATGCTGATCTCGCTGTTCGAGCGCGCCTACCTCGTCGCTTACAAGCCCCGGATGAACGAAGCCGAGGCGCGGCGCTGGAACAGCTGGGACGACTACATGCGCGAGTGGTGCCGCCGCGAGGACTTCCACAACGCCCTGCCGCTGCTGCTGCGCGGCGAGGACGCCGCTTTCCAGGACTACATCCGTCGCATCGCGTCTGAAGAGCGCGGCGCGATCATCCTTCCATCTTCAGGAGCAACACATGGCTGAATCCATCGTCATCGTCGGCGCCGCCCGCACCCCCATGGGCGGCTTCCAGGGCGACTTCTCTTCCCTCGCCGCGCACGACCTGGGTGGCGCCGCGATCCGCGCCGCCGTCGAGCGCGCCGGCATCCCGGGTGACTCGGTCGGCGAAGTGGTGTTCGGTAACTGCCTCATCGCCGGCCAGGGCCAGGCACCCGCGCGGCAGGCGGTCTTCAAGGCCGGCCTGCCCAAGAGCACCGGCGCCGTCACCATGAGCAAGATGTGCGGCAGCGGCATGAAGGCCGCGATGTTCGCGCACGACATGCTGCTGGCCGGCACGCACGAGATCATGGTGGCGGGCGGCATGGAGAGCATGACCAATGCGCCGTACCTCATGCTCAAGGGCCGGGGCGGCTACCGCATGGGCCACGACAAGATCTACGACCACATGATGCTGGACGGCCTGGAAGACGCTTACCAGCCGGGCCGCAGCATGGGCACGTTCGGCGAAGACTGCGCCGCGAAGTACAAGTTCTCGCGCGAGGCGCAGGACGCTTTCGCAACGGCATCGGTGGTGCGCGCGAAGAAGGCCACGGAGTCGGGCGCGTTCGCGGCCGAGATCACGCCCGTGACGGTGAAGGACCGCGCGGGCGAGCGCGTCGTCGCCATCGACGAAGGCCCGGGCAAGGTCAAGCTGGACAAGATCCCGCAGCTCAAGCCCGCGTTCAAGAAGGACGGCACCATCACGGCAGCATCTTCTTCTTCGATCAACGACGGCGCAGCGGCGCTGGTGATGATGACCGAGAGCACCGCCAAGCGCCTCGGCGCCAAGCCGCTCGCGCGCATCGTGGCGCACACCACGCACGCGCAGGAGCCGGAGTGGTTCTCCACCGCGCCGGTCGGCGCGACCCAGAAGCTGCTGGCCAAGACCGGCTGGAAGGTCGGCGACGTGGACCTGTGGGAAGTGAACGAGGCGTTTGCGGTGGTGCCGATGGCGCTGATGGAGGAGCTGAAGATCTCGCACGACATCGTGAACGTGAACGGCGGTGCGTGTGCGCTCGGTCACCCGATCGGCGCCTCCGGCGCGCGGATCATGGTGACGCTGATCCACGCGCTGAAGGCGCGTGGTGGCAAGCGCGGTGTGGCGACGCTGTGCATCGGTGGTGGCGAGGCGACGGCTGTCGCGATCGAGCTGGTTTGACGCTCGCTCAGGCGTGAGGAGTTCATGCACGTCCTGATCATCGGCGCCTCCCGCGGCATCGGCCTCGAGTTCGCGCGCCAGTACCGCGATGCCGGCGACCGTGTCATCGCCACTGCGCGCAGCACCGACGCTCTTGCGCAGCTCGAAGAGCTCGGCGCCGAGCCCTTGCACGTCGACGTCACCGACCCCGCCAGCATCAGCACGCTCGGCTGGCAACTCGACGGCGAGAAGATCGACCTCGCGATCTACGTCGCGGGCGTCATGTCCCGCGGCGGTGCGACGCAATCGCCCGCACTGGACGAATTCGACAGCGTGATGCGCACCAACGTGTGGGGCGCCATGCAGTCCATCGTGCAGGTCGCCCCGCTCGTGGAAGCCGCGAAAGGCCGCTTCGTCTTCATCAGCAGCGAGATGGGCTACATCGCGGGCGTGGGCTCCAGCTACAGCTGGGTCTACCGCGCGAGCAAGGCCGCACTGAACATGACGGTGGCTGCCGCCCAACCCGATTACCCGAAAGCGGTGATGGTCGCCATCAGCCCGGGCTGGGTGAAGACCGACATGGGCGGCGCGAGCGCGCCGCTCACCGTGGAGCGCAGCGTCACGGCGATGCGCAAGACCATCGAAGGCCTGACGAAGAAGCACCAGGGAGCCTTCCTCAACTACGACGGCCGGCGCTTCGACGGCTTCTGACGATGATCCTCACCCAAGACCAGACCATGATCCGCGACGCCGTGCGTGCGTTCGCGCAGGAAGAGCTGTGGCCCAACGCGCCGCAATGGGACCGCGACCACACCTTCCCGCGCGAAGCGCACCAGGGCCTCGCCGCGCTCGGCGCTTATGGCATCTGCGTGCCGGAGGAGTTCGGCGGTGCGGGGCTCGACTACCTCACACTTGCGCTCGTGCTGGAAGAGATCGCCGCCGGCGACGGTGGGACCAGCACGGCGATCAGCGTGACCAACTGCCCGGTGAACGCCATCCTCATGCGCTACGGCAATGCGGCGCAGAAGAAGAAGTGGCTCACGCGGCTTGCAGCCGGCGAACTGCTTGGTGTCTTCTGCCTCACCGAGCCGCACGTGGGCAGCGACGCATCGGCGCTGCGTACGACGGCGACGAAAGACGGCGACTCGTACGTCATCAACGGCGTCAAGCAATTCATCACGAGCGGCAAGTACGGGCACCTCGCCGTCGTCATCGCGGTGACCGACAAGGGCGCCGGCAAGCGCGGGATGAGCGCCTTCCTCGTGCCCACCGACACGCCCGGCTACGTGGTTGCTCGCCTGGAGGAGAAACTCGGCCAGCGTTCCAGCGACACGGCGCAGGTCAACTTCGAGAACTGCCGCATCCCTGCCGAGAACCTGGTCGGCGAGGAGGGCGAGGGCTACAAGATCGCCCTCTCGACCCTCGAAGGCGGCCGCATCGGCATCGCATCGCAGTCTGTGGGCATGGCGCGCAGCGCGCTCGAAGTCGCGATCAACTATGCCAAGGAGCGCGAGAGCTTCGGCACGGCCATCATCAACCACCAGGCCGTCGGCTTTCGCCTCGCCGAATGCGCCACCAGGCTCGAAGCTGCGCGCCAGCTGATCTGGCACGCTGCTTCCTTGCGCGATGCAGGCCAGCCCTGCCTCAAGGAAGCCGCGATGGCCAAGCTGTTCGCCAGCGAGACCGCGGAGCAGGTCTGCAGCGCCGCGATCCAGACGCTCGGCGGCTATGGCTACGTCAGCGACTTCCCCGTCGAGCGAATCTACCGGGACGTGCGCGTGTGCCAGATCTACGAAGGCACGAGCGACGTGCAGAAGATCATCATCCAGCGGGGTCTCTGAAGCGGGCTCGCCCCGGCGGCGACGGAAAGCACTTGGCGTTGCACGCCGCCGGGCATAGCATGCCTGCGGATGGGCACGGACGTTTCCCTCGACCGCTTCACCCTGCGCTTCAAGGACGCGGCGCTGGAGCGCAGCTTCCGCGAAGCCGAGGACGACAAGTCGGTGCGCACGATGCGCTTCGGCACCCTGGTCGGCGCGCTGCTCTTCGTGTTTGCGTGCCTGTCCCTCGCGGTGATTCCCGAGCCGCTTCGGCACCTGCTCAACTGGGCCGACGTCTGGGTGTCCGGCGTGGTCGTCACGGTGGCTTGCGTGCTCGTCTACGGCGTGACCTTCACCCGCCCGTTCCAGGCGCATCCCCAGGTCGCGCTCGCCGCGCTGTGCGCTTCCGCGTCCGGGTGGCTGGCCTCGGGCCTGCGCCACCTGGAGCCCGATTTCGTCGCGAACCGCGGCTTCATGTTCCTGGTGCTGCACACCTTCACGATCTACAGCCTGTTGCGCATGCGGCTGTTGCCCGCGCTCGCGGCCGGCTGGGGCTCGCTCGTGCTGTACGTCGCCGCGATGAAGTACTGGCACGTCATCGGCGACATGTACCTGGTGCGGCAGGTGTTCTGGCTGGCGGCCTGCAACGTGTGGGGGAGCGTCATTTGCTACCAGGTGGAGCGCTCGCTGCGTCGCGAATACGCGTCGGCGCTGCAGGTGCAGCGAGAGCGCGAACGCGCCGACGGCCTGCTGCTCAACATCCTGCCCGCGCCGATCGCCGAGCGGCTGAAGTCGTCGCGCGAGCGGATCGCCGAACATGCCGACCCCGTCACGGTGCTCTTCGCGGACATCGTGGGGTTCACACCGCTGTCGGCGCGCAAGAAGCCGGCTGAACTGGTCGAGCTGCTCGACGAGGTGTTCACGGGCTTCGACGAACTCGCGGCCGAACACGGGCTGGAGAAGATCAAGACGATCGGCGACGCGTACATGGCCGTCGCCGGGCTGCCGCACGCACAGCCCGACCACGCGATGCGCGCCGCGCGCATGGCGCTGGCGATGGTCGAGCACGTCGAACGCGCGGCGCAGACAGCCGGCGAGCCGCTGCAGGTGCGCATCGGCATGCACACGGGCGCGGTCGTGGCCGGCGTGATCGGCCGCAGCAAGTTCAGCTACGACCTCTGGGGCGACACCGTCAACACCGCGAGCCGCATGGAGAGCTCGGGCGTGCCGGGCGCCGTGCACTGCACGCAGGCCACAGCCCGCCACCTCGACGGCGACTTCGCCGTGCGCTCGCGCGGGCCAGTCGAAGTCAAGGGCAAGGGCACCATGGAGACGTTCCTCGTGCTGGGCGCGGCATGATCGCCGGCGCACCGCTGCACCGCCTCACGCTGCACTTCGCGGACGCGGCGCTCGAGCGCCGCTATCGCGATGCCGAGGACGGCCACACGATGCGTTACGGCCGGCTCGGGTCGATCGGCGGCATGGTGCTCACGGTCCTCACCACGCTGCTGCTCCACCTCTTCGTGCCGCAGCACATGCTCGGCACCGACCAGGTGCTGTACGGGGGCTTGTTCGTGTGGGGCTTCTTCGCGCTGATGTATGCCGCGTCGTATGCGCCCGTCACCGTGCGGCATCCGCAGGCCGCGGGTGTCGCCGCCAACCTCGTCTTCGCATCGGCCCTGCTGGCCGTGATGAGCCGGATGCCGGCGGAGTTCCTGCAGCACCGCGGCTTCATGCTGCTGCTCAACCAGCTCTTCGCGCTCTATGGCCTGCTGCGGCTGCGGATCGTACCGGCCACCATCGCGGGCACCTCGTGCGTGCTGCTGTATGCGCTGGTTGTCGGACTGGCCGGCTGGATGCCGGCGATCGACCTCCTGCGGCACCTGTTCTGGCTGACGATGATCAACGTGTGGGGCGTCTTCATCTGCTACCAGATGGACCTGGCCAACCGCCGCGAGTTCATCGCGCGCGAGGCGATGCAGCGCGAGCATGCGCGTGCCGAGGGCCTGCTGCTCAACATCCTGCCCGGCGCGATCGCGCAGCGGCTGAAGGCATCGACCGAGCGGATCGCGGAGCACGCCGAGCCCGTCACTGTGCTCTTCGCGGACATCGTCGGCTTCACACCGCTGTCGGCCCGCAAGACGCCCGCGCAGCTCGTCGACCTGCTCGATCGCGTGTTCACCGATTTCGATTCACTCGCGGCGCAGCACGGCCTGGAGAAGATCAAGACGATCGGCGACGCGTACATGGCCGTCGCCGGCCTGCCCGAGTCGCAGCCCGACCACGCGCTGCGCGCTGCGCGCATGGCGCTCGCCATGATCGAGCGCGTCGCGCGCGCCGCCGACGAAACGGGCGAGGCGCTGCAGGTGCGCATCGGCCTGCACAGCGGCCCGGTCGTGGCCGGCGTCATCGGCCGCAGCAAGTTCAGCTACGACCTGTGGGGCGACACGGTCAACACGGCCAGCCGGATGGAAAGTTCAGGCGTGGCGGGCGCGGTGCACTGCTCGCAGGCGACCGCCTCTTGCCTGGACGGCGAATTCTCGTTGCACCCGCGCGGGCCGGTGGAAGTGAAGGGCAAGGGAACCATGGAGACGTTCCTTGTACTCAGTGCCTAGGAGCGTGATCCCGAATGCAGCTCGTCACACCCGCCCCCGGCTACCTCGCCGCCTACACCGACGCGCTCAGGCGCGGCTGGTCGCCCGACAACGCCCGCGGTGCCGCGGCCGCCGCCGAGCAGCTCGAAGCCATCGAGCGCGATGCGCAGGCGTTCGTCGCCGGCCTGACCGACCGCGAAGCCCTTGGCGCACCGATTCGCCTGCCGGACGGCAGCACGGTGCCGCGATTGCCCGGCTTCGTCATGTGGATGTGGGACGGCGAGTTCTGCGGCTCCATCGGGATGCGCTGGCAACGCGGCACCGAGGCGCTGCCGCCCTACTGCCTGGGCCACATCGGCTACGGGGTGGTGCCGTGGAAGCGCGAACGCGGCTACGCGAAGGCCGCGCTCGCACAGATGCTCGTCCACGCGAAGGCCGAAGGCCTGCGCTGGGTCGACATCACGACGGACCTCGAGAACCGTGCGTCCCAGCGCGTGATCCTCGCCAACGGCGGCGTGCTGCTCGAACAGTTCGAGAAGCCCTCGCAGTACGCCGGCAGCCACGTGGGCCTGCGCTACCGTGTTGAGCTCACCCCCGCTTGCGCTTGAGGTTTCAGCGGCGCACCGGCCAGTGGTCCACCACGTAGACCGCCAGCCGCGGCACCAGCACCTGCATGCCGCAAGCCAGCACGACCACCGCGACGGCGATGCCGATCTCGACCAGCATGCGCCTGGGGTTCATCGCGACGCTTTGGCCGCCGCGGGCGGCAGCGGCTCCGGCACGCGGTTCTTCACCGCGGGGATGGTGCGCAGGTAAGCGAAGATCGCGCCGAGGTCGTCGTCCGTGAAGTTCTGGTAGACGGGGATCGGCATCGGCGGCAGCACCGGGCGGCCGCGGCCCATGTGGCGGCCGGTGCGGATGGTCTCGCGGAAGTCGCGCTCGGTCCAGTTGCCCAGGCCCGTATCGGGGTCGGGCGTGAGGTTTGCGGTGAAGCTCGTGCCCCAGGGGCCGATCCACGCGGTCATGGTCGCGCCGGCGATCACGTTCCAGAAGCTGTTCTCCGCGACGGCGGGCGCGGGCGGCACGCGCACGTCCTGCGGGTGGCCGGAGAGCAGGCGGCTCATGTCCGGCTCGGGGCCGTTCGCGCCCATCTTCAGCGGCGTGTGGCAGTCCATGCAGGCCGAGGTGTGCACGAGGTACTTGCCGCGCGCCACTTTCACGGCCAATTCCTTCGCGTCCTTCTCGGAAGCGAAGGCGCTGCCGGCGAGCACGGCGGCGAGGGCGAAGAGCGAGAGTCGAAGTTTCATCATCGGGTTTCCTTGCGGGTGGGGAGGTCTTCGTCGATCCAGCGCGTGAGCAGCGCCAGGCCTTCGGTGTCGGGCAGTTGCGTGCCCAGCGGCGGCATCTGCACCTGCGGATGCCGAGAACGCATGCGCTGCGCGAGCACGCTCGCGCCGGCGTGGCCGGGGACCACGACGCGGGCATCGTCGCTGCCGGCGGGGCGCCAGCGGCTCATGCTGTCGATCGTGGTGCGCAGCACTTCGTCGTGCGACGCACGTGCATCGCCGGCGCGCTGAGCGAGCGTGAGCTTCAGCGGCACGCGCTGCTCGCCCGTGTTGTGGCAGTGGCCGCAGTTGGCGTGCAGGTAGCCGAGCGCGGCGCGCTCGACGGGCGTCGTGGCTTCGATGCGCGGCGGCTTGTCGGCGAGCGATGGCGGCAGGTTGCGCACGACACCGCTCGCGACCAGTGCGCGCAGATCGATCTCGCCTTGCGTGCGCGGCCGCCCGCCCGGCGCCAGCGGGTCGCGATCGGGCGAAAGCTGCAGCGCCGAGAAGCCGAGCACGGGCACCGGCGCGCTGGCGTGGCACGCCAGGCAGTCGCCTCGCGACGGCACGAGGTAGCGGCCGTTGGGCGCGTCGGCCACGGGCACGCTCGCGCCGCGCGGCGAAGCGAGCGTTGCTTCGGTGCCCGATTCGTTCCACACGTAGGCGGCGAAGCGCCAATCGCCGTTCGACAGGCGTTCGATGTAGCGCGTCTCCACAGGTTTGCCGCCGACGGCGAACTCCTTCCAGAGTTTCGTGCCGGGCGGGAACTGCCACTCGTCCGCGCGCGACGCATCCACATGCGCGCCGCGCGGCAGCGCGATCCACCGGCGCTTGCCGGCGCCGTCGGACCACAGCGGGTATTGCGGCGAGAACGGGATCACGTTCGCCCCATCGATGCCGGTATCCGCCAGCCGCGCAGGCAGCGGCGCGTCGTCCGCATGGGCGAACGTGACGTATGCGATGCACGCGAGGCAAAGGGCCGCGAAGGCCCGGGCGATGGCGGCCGGGGCAGGCATGGGGTCTCCGTTGGGAAGGCCGCCAGTGTGCGGCGCCGGCTCGCGCACCGTTCTTAACTATTCGCTAAGCCCACCTGAAAACTTTCTTAAACTGGCCGCGCCATGCGGTGTATGTGAACTGCTTCACAGCCGCGGCGAAGGAGAAACGATGGATTGCCCTTGCGGGCGGCGCGATGCGAAGGGCCGTGCGCTGCCATTCGAGCGCTGTTGCGGCCGCTACGTCGGCCACTTCGACGACACGCCCGCGCCCGATGCCGAGTCGCTGATGCGCTCGCGCTATTGCGCGTTCGTGCGGCAGGACGAGGTTTACCTGCTGGCGACGTGGCATGCGAGCACGCGGCCCGCGGATGTGCAGTTCGACCCTGCTGCTCGTTGGCTGGGCCTCGACGTGCGTGAGCATCGCGTCGTCGACGAGAACCATGCCGAAGTGGAGTTCATCGCGCGCTACCGCGTCGGGGGCCGTGCGGTGCGCCTGCACGAGCGCAGCCGCTTCGTGCGCGAGGAGGACGGGCGCTGGTACTACGTGGACGGGGACGTCACTCCGTGACGATGCCCTGCGAGAGCGCATCGGCACCGCGCAATGTGCGGCACTTCTCCAGCGTGCCGTCCTGCGTGCCGTCGCAATAGACGGTGCGCGACATGCGCACGCTGCCCACGTTGTAGCTCATGAACATCACGCCGGACGCGGGCGCCCACGACGACGCGATCAGGTCCATCACTTCCTTGCTCAACTTGCCGCCGGTGGCGCGCTCCACCCACTGCAGCATCTTCTGGCTCACGGCATCGGATGACGGGCCGCTGCTGTCCGGCAGGCGCGGCGCGTGCAGGCCGATCATGCTGAAGCCCGGCACGGCTTCGAAGCGGCGCGGCACGCCCGCGAGGAAGGCGAGCGCGCAGGCGGACGTGCACTGGCCGGCAGCCAGTGTCTTGAGCTTGCGGTCCCGGATGATCGTGGCAAAGGCGTTCGCTGCGCCGAGCGTGCCGCCCCGGCATTCGTGGAACAGCACCGTGTCGATGCCGGGGTTGCGCGCCAGCAGGTCGAGCAGGCGCGATGCGTCCTCGGGCGCGATCTGGCCGCTGACGATCACGCGCCCCGCGGCTTCGCGCACGATGCCGGCCTGCGCGCTGATGCACACGAAGGCCAGCCCGAAAGCAACGAGGTGCCGCACCATCACACCCTCCGCAGCGCCGCGGCCGCTTGCGGCCACGCACGCTCCATCTGTTGCCGCGCAACCGATGCCTCCGCGGCCTTGCCCTGTGCCTGCAACGCGCGAGCGAGCCCGCGCAACGCCCAGCCGCTGCCGGGGTGCTCTTCGAGCGCGGTGCGGAAGGTCGCTTCCGCTTCGGCCGCGCGCCCCGCGGCGAGCTGGATGTCGCCCAGCGCGATGAGCGTGCCGTCGGCGAACTCCGGCGGCTCGCGCTGGTCGGACTTCTGCGCGGCCTTCATCGCCGCCTGCTGGTGCGAGATGGCTTCGGCGAAGTTGCGGCGCGCCGCGGCGACCTGCGCCTGCAGCCCCGCCTCCGCGATGCCGGTGTGCGTGGCCACGAGAGCCTTCTGCCGCGGGTTGAGCGCCGCGTTGCCGCGCATCGATGTCGCGAGCGCCTGCAGGCGCGCGAGCGAGGCCTGCGCCTCGTCCATGCGCCCCAGCCGCGCCTGCGCGATGCCGCGCGCATGCTCGTACCACAGCTGCGTGACGCCCTTGTCGCCTGGCGGCAGCGGCTCGGCGAGCACGCGGTCCCACTGCTCCATGCGCACGAGCGTCAGCAGCCGCAGGCTGCGCGTGTATTCCGCGAAATAGAGCGGCGAGCCGTCCAGCATCGCTGCCACCTTGGCCGCCGCGTCCAGCGCCACGTCATCGCGCCCGGCCATGATGGCCGCGTACCAGAGGAAGTGCCGGTTGTGGCCGCGCCAGTCCTTCGTCGTCTCGAAGCCCTGCGCCTTGTGCGTCGCGTCGAGCGCGGCCTCGGCCGTCTCGGCCAGCTGGTTCACCCGCGCGGCGTCGTCGTAGCGGCCCACGTGCACGTAGATATGGGAAGGCATGTGCACGAGGTGTGGCGACTGCGGCGCGAGCTGCGCGAGCCGGTCCGCGGCGGCGACCGCGCGGCGTGCGGGCGCCGCGCCGTCCGCGAGGTGGACCATGTAGTGGTTCAGGCCGGTGTGCGTGGTGTGCGAGGGCAGCAGCTTCTCCACGCGGTCGAGCACTTCGCCGATGCGGCCGTTGGGCTTGCCGTCGCGCGTCCAGCCGTTGTCGGCGTCGGTGGCGATGATCTCGGCTTCGGCATACAGCGAAGCAATGTCGGGATCGGCAGGGTAGGCATCCGCGAGCGTGCGCATGCGGGCGGCGTACGCGATGTCCAGCGGATGCGGCGGCTCGCTGCCGTCCTCGCGCTTGGCGCCGCACACGGCCGTGTACGGCGCGGTCTCGCGCGCGGCGCTCGGGTGCGCATAGCGCACGGCCAGCGACTCGATCAGCGCGCGCTCGCGTGGCGTGGCCGCGGCCGCATGCTTCATCGCGTAGCCGACGTACTGCAGCGCTTCGGCCGCCTGCTTGCGGCTGGAATTGTTGATGTTCGGGCCGAGCTGCCACGCCACGCCCCAGGCACACATCGCGCAGGCTGGGTCCTGCGCGAGCGCGGCCTTGAACATGCGAACCGCTTCCACTTCGTTGAACGCGTAGGCCTGCAGCACGCCGTCGTTGAAGAGCGCGCGGGCGCGGTCGGACGCGGAGGTGATGGCGATCGTGGACGTGCCGAAGCCGGACAGCCGCGGCGCGGTGGCCTTCAGGTCGGGCGCGAAGGGTTCCAGCTGCGCGCACGAGCCGAGCGCGGCCGCGCAAGCCAGGGCAACAGCAGTCCGGCGAACCAACGACGACGTATTTCGCATAACGGCTCCGTCACGCCAGTATGCACGCCGGCGCCGGCGCTGTCAGCCCGTGGCGCGCTCCTGCCGGGCGAGCGGCGCCAGCGCCCACAGGCCCAGCACCGGCCCGAGCGCCAGCCAGGGCAGCACCGTCTCGAGCGGCGCCGCCTGGGCGGCGCGCACGAACACCTCGATGCTGGCCACGGAGATGGCAAAACCGATGCAGTTGGTGAAAGTCAGCACGCTGCCCGTCACGCCCGGCGGCGCGTTGCGGGCCGTGAGCGCGGAGAACTGCGGCGAATCGCCGGCCACCGTCACGCCCCACAGCAGCAGCCAGGCCACGAACAGCGGGAAGGGCGCCTGCAACGCCAGTGGCGCTGCAATGCAGCATGCGCCACTGACCGCCAGTTGCCACTGCGCCACGCGCGCGCTGCCGATGCGCCGCGCCACCAGCCCGCCGCCCGCGCAGCCGACGGCCCCGGCCGCGATCGCCCAGAACGACATTGCGCTCACCCCGTCCGCCGCCACTCGCACGGCTGCGATGGTGGGCACCAGTGCGTAAAGCGAGTACAGCTCCCACATGTGGCCGAAGTAACCGAACACCGACGCGCGCAGCCGCGGCTGGGCGACGATAGCGCCCAGCGCGGCGATGCGGATCGGCGCGCCCTGGACGGGGGGCCGCTCCGGCACCAGAAACGCCGTCGCCACGCCGCCGAGCGCGGCCAGCAGCGACACGCCGATCACGACGATGCGCCATGGCGGCAGCCCATCGCCCACGTTCGCGGCAGCCAGCGCACGCAGGCCGTGCGGCAGGGCCGTGCCCAGCACCAGCGCCGCGATCAGCACGCCCAGCGCGGCACCGAGGCCCTCGCGGTACCAGCTCGCGGCGATCTTCATGCCCACCGGGTAGATACCGGCGAGCAGGAAGCCGACCGCAAAGCGCAACCCGACGAGCAGCGCGTACTGCCCGTCCAGCAGCAGCACGGCCGCGTTCGCCAGTGCGCCCAGCAGGGAGCACACGAGGAACACGCGCGTCGGGCGGAACCGGTCCGCCAGCATGAGCAGCGCGAACACGAGCGTGCCCGCCACGAAGCCCAGTTGCACGGCAGAGGTCAGCGTCGCCAGTGCGGCGGGTGGGAGCGACCACGCCCGCTGCAGGTCGGGCAGCACGGCATTGACGGCGAACCACAGCGACGTGCCCGCGAACTGCGCAAGCACGATCACGGGCAGGATGCGGGCGGGGGTGTCCAACGGTTGCTACGATCCTTGTTGGCGAAAGGACCCCGATTTGAACCCGAAATACGAAGCCGTGCTGTTCGACTGCGACGGCGTGCTGGTGGACAGCGAGAGCATCACCAATGGCGTGCTGCGCGACATGCTGGAGGAGATCGGCTGGAAGCTCACCGCCGCCGAGTGCATGCGGATCTTCCTCGGCAAGGCGCTCAAGGACGAGAAGGCGATCATCGAGGCGAGCACCGGGCGGCCGCTGACCGAAGAGTGGCTCGCGAGCTTCCGCGCGCGGCGCAACGAGCAGCTCGAACTGCGGGTCGGGCCGATCCCGCATGCGGTCGAAGTGGTTGCCGAGCTTCATGCACGCTTCGAGGGGCGCATCGCGTGTGCCACGGGGGCCGACCGCGGCAAGGCGGAACTGCAGCTGCGCAAGTGCGGCCTCATGCAGTACTTCGAAGGCCGGCTGTTCAGCGGCCACGACCTGCCGCGCTCGAAGCCGGCGCCCGATGTGTACCTCGCCGCGGCGAGCGCCCTCGGTGCCGACCCGAAGCGATGCGTGGTCGTGGAAGACACCACGGTGGGCACCACGGCCGGTGTCGCTGCCGGCGCCACGGTGATCGGCTACAGCCCGCCGGTGCCCGGGCATGACGGCGGCGCGCTACTGCGCGCGGCCGGTGCCGCCTTCGTCGTGGAAGACCTGCGCCAGGTCCGGGAACTCTTGTAGGCGCGTTGCGGGCGATGAGGCCGGTGGCCCGCAGGTCACGGGCCTGACTGCGCTGCTCATACCGTCAACCCCCGTGCGCTGAGTTCGGCGCTCGCCTGCGCCACACGGTCCACGGCGGCCTGGTCCTTGAGCCACGCCGCCAGCTCCGCCATGCCGTCGTCGAGCTTCACCCGCGGCTCGAAGCCGAGGCGCTTGCGCGCCTTGGTGATGTCGGCATAGCAGTGCCGGATGTCGCCGACACGGTACTTCTGCGTGATCTCCGGCTCGATGTGCGGCTTGCCCATCACCTGCGCCAGCCGCAGCGCGATGTCGCGCACCGTCAGCGGCTGCCCGCTGCCGACGTTGAACACTTCGCCGTCGGCGGCGGGCGACTCCAGCGCGAGCCGGCAGCAGCGCACCACGTCGTACACGCTGACGAAGTCGCGCTGCTGCAACCCGTCCTCGAAGATGCGCGGCGGGCTGTCGTTCAGCAGCCGCGACGCGAAGATCGCGAGCAAGCCCGTATAAGGATTGGAGAGCGCCTGCCGCGGCCCGTACGCGTTGAAGAAGCGCAACGCGACGGTCGGCATGCGGTAAGCCCGGCCGGTGATCAGCGCCATTCGCTCCTGGTCGTACTTGCCCAGTGCATAGATGGAGGCGAGGGCGGGCGCCTTGGTCTCCGGCGTGGGCAGCGGGGTGAGCAAGCCGCCGTCAGCGCCACGCAACTCCCACTCGTCGCGCTCCAGTTGCGCAAGCGTGCGTTCGCAGTTGCCATGCACGCCACCTGATCCGTCCCTGTACAGGCCCTCCCCGTACAGGCTCATGCTGGAAGCGACGACGAGCTTGGCCACGGGGCTGGCGATGAGCGCTTCGAGCAGCACCGCCGTGCCCAGGTTGTTGGTGCGCGTGTAGTGCGCGATCTCGTACATGCTCTGCCCCACGCCGACCGCGGCCGCGAAGTGGAACACGGCGTCGATGCCCTGCAGCGCGCGCACCACCGCTTCCTTGTCGCAGACGTCGCCGACCTGGAGTTCGACGTTGGGGTGGAGGTAAGCGGGCCTTCGCGTGCCGTCGCCGTGCACCTGCGCGGCCAGCGTGTCGAGCACGCGCACGCGATAGCCTTGCGCGAGGAGTTCGTCGGCCAGATGGGACCCGATGAACCCTGCGCCTCCCGTGACCAACACATGCTTCATGCGCAAGACCTTCCGTTTCGCCGACGTGCCGCCACCGCGCGTGAAGGTCTCGCGCGGCATGGCGCACGACGGCGCCGGCGAGTATCTCAAGGAGGCCGTGCCCGAGGCAAGCGGCAGCACCGGCGACATCCGGACATGCGCGAGGGCCGGGCGCGCGCCGGGCGTCGACGGTCAGCCGTCTTCTCCGCCCCGGATGACGAGCACCGGCACCGGTGCATGGCGGATCACCTGTTCCGCGCCGCTGCCCAGCAGCACGCGGTCGAGGCCGCGGCGGCCGTGGGTGCCGACCACGATGAGGTCCGCGTTCCACGCTTTCGCCTCTTCGGCGATGGTTTCGCCCAGGCGGTGCCGCGGGAACTCGATGAATTTCGTCTCCGGGTCCACGCCCGCGGACTTGGCGATGTCGGCCGCCTCGGCGAGCAACCGTGCCGCGGCTTGCTTCGCGACCGCGATCATGTCCGACGTGTATTCGAAGCCGGTGACGTAGGCCAGTTCGTCCGCGCAGTGCACGAGCAGCAGGCTGCCGTTGCCGTCGCGCGCGATCTGCAGCGCGTGCACGAGCGCCTTCCTGGACGTGGCGCTGCCGTCCACGGGCACGAGCAGTCGGCGGTAGGTTCGCATGGCGGCTTTCCTTTCAGCGGGCCACCAGCACCGGCACGGGCGACGCGGCGACCACCTTGGCGGCGATGCTGCCGAGGATGAGGCGCTGGATGCCGGTGCGGCCGTGCGAGCCCACGACGACCAGGTCCGCCTTCGTGTTTTCCGCGGCGCGCAGGATGCCCTTGTCCGCGGTGACGTCCTCGAGCAGCACGCATTCGAGCTGGATGTGGCCGCCGTCCTTGGCCGCCAGTTCGCCGATCTTCGCGTGCGCCGCGGCGGCGTGTTCGCGGGCGGCGGAGAGGTAGGCGTTCATGCCGACCGGATTGGCCTCGCCGATGCCGAGGTAAGGGTACGGGTCGACGACGTAGACGGCCGTCAGGCGCGAGTCGTGCCGGCGGGCGAGCTTCACGGCCAGCTGGGCGGCGTGCTCGGAAGCGGCGCTGCCGTCGGTCGCGAAGAGGATGTTCTTGAACACGGGGGCCTCCTTTCTGGGCTTGCGTGCATCTTGCTGCAGCGCAGGGCGGTGCGCTTGACGTCGATCAAGCAGAATCGAGGCATGTTCAAGGACCGCCGCGACGCGGCCGGAAAACTGGCCGATGCCCTCGCCCACCATGCGGGCGCGCACCCGCTGGTGCTCGCCATTCCCCGCGGCGCGGTGGAGATCGGCGCGGTACTCGCGCAGCGCCTCGCCGGCGAGCTGGACGTGGTGCTCGTGCGCAAGCTCGGCTCGCCGTTTTCTTCCGAATTCGCGGTGGGTGCGATCGACGAGAGTGGTTGGACCTACGTGGCGCCGCATGCCTCGCAAGCGGGTGCGGACGACGACTGGATCCGGCGCGAGTCGGCGAAGCAGCTGGCGTTGCTGCGTGAGCGGCGCGCAATGTACACGCCGGGGCGCGGGATGCCTTCGATCGCGGGCCGGGCCGTGATCGTCGTCGACGATGGCCTTGCGACCGGTGCAACCATGATCGCCGCGCTGCATTCGGTGCGTGCGCACGGGCCGAAGCATCTCGTGTGCGCTGCGCCCGTGGCTTCCGATTCATCCATCGAAGCGGTGCGCCCGTACTGCGACGAGGTGGTGGTGGCGCTTGCGCCGAAGGACTTCCGCGCCGTGGGGCAGTTCTATCGCACCTTCGAGCAGGTCGAGGACGGCGAAGTCGTCGCCCTGCTGGCCCGCTGAAAAAAATTGCCCGCCGGCTGCGTGATGCAGGCGGCGGGCGCGACGGGAGCCCCGGGTTGGGGTGGAGGGTGGCCCGGTATGAGCACGCTCCCGTCCGGCCCTGCGGAGCAGGACCTTTTGCGCGGTGTCCGGATTCACCGGTTTCCGCGGTGCGCCGGGAATCCCCCCGTCGCACGAATTCACTGTAGGACCGCGGCGCAAGTGCTACCTTGATGGGGCGCAAGTTTGGGGCGTTGACGTACCGCAATCGCCTGCAGGGGGCACGCCCCTAACCTCGGGCGCATGACCATCCGCAACCTCGACGCGCTGTTCGCGCCGCGATCCCTCGCCGTGATCGGCGTCTCCGAACGGCCCGGCAGCCTGGGCGGCATCGTGCTCGCCAACCTCGAACAGGCCGGGTTTGCCGGCCCCATCTGGCCCGTCAACCACCGCCACCGCACCGTCCACGGCCGCGAAGTGTTCGCCGACGTGCCTTCGCTGCCCGGCGTGCCGGACCTCGCCGTGATCTGCACGCCGCCGCGCAGCATCCCCGGCCTCATCGAACAGCTGGGGCAGAAGGGCACCCGCGCGGCCATCGTGCTCTCGGCCGGCCTGAAGGAACCCATGGCCGAAGGCGGCCCGACGATCGAACAGCTGGTGCTCGACGCGGCGCGCCCGCACCTGCTGCGCGTGCTCGGCCCCAATTGCATCGGCCTGCTGGTGCCGCGCCTCGGGCTCAATGCCAGCTTCGCACCGGGCAACGCGAAAGCGGGCAGCCTGGCGTTCGTCACGCAATCGGGTGCACTCGCGACCGCGATGCTCGACTGGGGCGCGGGCCGGCAGATCGGTTTTTCGCACTTCATCTCGCTGGGCGACAGCGCCGACGTGGACTTCGGCGACGTGCTCGATTACCTCGCGAGCGACGGCCACACGAGCGCGATCCTGATGTACGTCGAGTCGATCAAGCACGCGCGCAAGTTCATGTCGGCCGCGCGAGCGGCGGCGCGCGTCAAGCCGGTGATCCTGGTCAAGGCCGGCCGCGCGCCCGAGGGCGCCAAGGCCGCCGCTTCTCACACAGGCGCGCTCGCGGGCTCCGACGCCGTATTCGACGCAGCCGTCGAGCGCGCCGGCATGCTGCGCGTGGACACGCTCGAAGCGCTGTTCGACGCGGCGGAGACGCTCGCGCATCCGCGTGCCTGGCATGGCGAGCGGCTGGCGATCGTCACGAACGGTGGCGGCGCGGGCGTGCTCGCCGCCGACGCGTTGTCGCTCGGCGGCGGCAAGCTCGCGCAGCTGTCCGAGGCGACGCTCGCGAAGCTCGACGCCGCGCTGCCACCGACGTGGTCGAAGGGCAACCCGGTGGACATCATCGGCGACGCGCCCGTGGAGCGCTACACGCATTCGCTGCGCGTGCTGCTCGACGCGCCCGAAGTCGACGGCGTGCTGTTCATGCATGCGCCCACCGCCATCGTGCCCGCGGCCGACATCGCGGGTGCGTGCGCGCCGGTCGTGAAGAACGCATCGAAACCGGTGCTCTCGTGCTGGGTTGGCGGTGTCGCGGTCGGCGGCGGCTACAAGGTGTTCGCGCAGAACGGCCTGCCGTGCTTCCGCACGCCTGAGCGCGCGGTGAGCGCGTGGCTGCAGCTGCAGGACTACCACCGCCACCAGCAGGCGCTGCTGGAACTGCCCGATGCGCCGCCCGAGGCGGTGCAGCCCGATCGCCGCGCCGCCCGCGCACTCGTCCGCGGCGCGCTCGCGGAAGGGCGCGAGTGGCTCGACGAGGCGCAGGCCAAGGCGCTGCTCGCCGCGTACGGCATCCCCACGGTGCAGACCGTCACCGCGCGCGACGCCGGCGAAGCGGCCGACGCCGCGGTGCGCATCGGCTTCCCCGTCGCGCTGAAGGTGCTGTCGCCGCAGGTGCTGCACAAGTCCGACGTGGGCGGCGTCGTGCTGGACCTGCAGTCGCACGAGGAAGTGCGGCAGGCCGCGGTGCGCATGCTGGAACGCGTCACGCGCGAAGTGCCGGGCGCGCAGATGGGCTACACGGTCCAGGCGATGGCGCGCCGCCCCGGCGCGCACGAGCTGATCGTGGGCATCGCGAGCGATCCCGCGTTCGGGCCGGTCATCCTGTTCGGCCATGGCGGCACCGCGGTCGAACTGCGCAACGACCGCGCCGTGGGCCTGCCGCCGCTGAACGCGAATCTGGCCGAATCGCTGATCTCGCGCACGCGCATCGCCCCGCTGCTGGCCGGGTATCGCGGCCGGCCGCCGGTCCAACGCGAAGCGCTGGTCGATGCGCTGCTGAAGGTTTCGGAGCTTGCCTGCGACATCGCCGAAGTGGCGGAGCTGGACATCAACCCGCTGCTTGCCGACAGCCACGGCGTGCTCGCGCTCGATGCGCGCATTCGCGTGCGCTGCGCCACGGGCGGCAGCCGGCTGGCGCTGCGGCCGTACCCCTCGGGGCTGGAGGAGAGCGTGGCGCTCGATGGCCACACCCTCAAGCTGCGGCCGATCCGCCCGGAAGATGGCGCGCGCCTCACCGCCTTCTACGCACAGGCAGCGCCAGGCGACATGCGCATGCGCTTCTTCCACGTGCGCCGCGACATCCCCGCGGCCGAAGTCGCGCGCTACACGCTGATCGACTACGAACGCGAGATGGCGTTCGTCGCACTCGACGGCGACCGCATCGTCGGCGAGGCACGCGCGCTGTGCGACCCCGACAACACGACGGCCGAGTTCGCGACGCAGATCGCGGGCGACTGGCAGCACAAGGGCCTGGGCAGCAAGCTGCTCGCGAAGACGCTCGACTACCTGCGCGAGCGCGGCACGGGCGAGCTCGTGGCGTACACCTTGCGGGAAAACGACGGCATGCTCGCGCTCGGGCGCGAGATCGGCTGCACGGTGAAGTCCGGCCCGGAGGACCTGGTGACGATGACGCTCAAGCTGCGCTGACCCGCGCGGCGCGGCACCGGGGGATACTCGGTGCCGCATGCACACCCAGGCCGTCCTGCTCGAAGCCCTGCGGCGCGCGCCGCGGCGCTACCGGCTGCCGCCGTTGCCGCGCGACGCCGCGCAGGCGCGCGCCGCCAAGCCGGATGTCGCCATCGGGTGGGCGATCGAGCAGCGGCGCGCGGCACTCGTTGCGAGCGCAGTTTCGGCCGGCCAGGCGGCGACAGCGCAAGGCCGGCTCGACGAGGCATTCGAAGTCTTTCTCCGGGGCCTTGCCGCACTTATCGCCGAAGCGCTGGACCCGCGCAGCGGTGACCCATCCTTCCAGGCACTCGTGCTGCGCGCGCAGCATCCGCACGTGGACGAGCATGTGCGCCTGGCCGCGCAGCAGCATGCGGACCGGCGCGCGATCCGGGCCGTGGTGGATGCCTTCGCCCACCCCGGCAAGCTGGTCGCGCTGCCCGAAGGCCCCGAGCGCGACCTGCTCGCGCCGCTGCACACGCTGGCGCGGCAAGGCAAGTGGCGCGAGCTGCGCGGCGAGCTCGAAGCCGTGTTGCCCCACCGCAGCGAAGCACGAACGGTCCTCGACCACCCCGCGCTCGAGCGGCTCGAACGCAGCAGCGTGCTGCTCGCGCACGACGCGGTGCAGCGCTACCTCGCGCTGTGCGGGCCGCAGGCCGGCAGCGCGGCCGCGTCGGCGCAAGGGCGCGCCGCGGCACGCACGGGCGACTCGGCCGAGCGCGCGACGCTCGCCGTCTTCCGCGAGATCGCGCTGCTGCTGGACCGGGCCGATCCCTCGCAACCTCACCGCGTTGTGGGCGGCCTGCGCACGCCGCCCGGCTTCCCCGGGCAGGTGGAGAAGTCGAAGGACGAATGGGACGCAGCCATCCTGCGCGGCAACGACCTGCTGCTGCTGGCCGAAGTGAAGGCTTCGCCTTCCGCTGCGACGCCGGACTACGCGCGCCTGCAGCGCGGGCTGCAGCGGTTGGCGCACGCCGTGCCGGGCGAGACCTACCGCTTTCCGTCACCGGGCGGCGGCACGGACATCAGCGGCGCATCGCTCGCGGCTTTGCGGCCGCACGGCCGCGAGTTGCCGCCGAGCGTCATCTATTGCTGCATGGGCCCGCCGGAGGTGCAGCCACTGCTCCTGAGCGCGGCCAGCCGGGCCGTGCTACTGGCCGAACCCGCAAGCGTCGCCTTCGCCTGCGCGCTGGCCGAGAGCCGCAACCCGCAGCTCGCCACGCTGACGCCCGTCTGGGACGCGCTCGCCACCGAACCGCGCCTGCGCTCCGCCCTGCACCAGGACGACACGTCCCGCGCCGCGCGGGAAGCAATGCTTCATCCCGACGACCTGAAAACCGCTGTTGTTGAAACCCTCCACCTCCCCTAGCATCAGGGCATGAAGTTCCTGACCGCGCAGGCGAAGCTGGTCGAACTCGTGCAGGACGGCGTCGTGGCCGAGATCGCATCGGGCCGCTTCGCGCCGGGCGTGCACATCCGGCAGGACCAGATCGCGCAGGACCTCGGCGTCTCGCGCGCGGCGGTGCAGGAGGCGCTCGAGGCGCTGCGCCGCCGCGGCGTGCTGCGCGAGACGGCCAACCGCACGTTCGAGGTGGCGCCGCTCGACCTGGACCATGTGCGCCACGTCTACGACGTGCGCGCGGTGATCGAGGGGCTGGCCTTTCGCAAGGCGGCCGAAGTCAACCCGCATGGCGCCGCCTCGGAAGGTCCGCTGCACATCGCCGCCGGCCGCCGGGCCATCGAGCGCGGCGACGTGGCGGACATCATCGACGCCGACATCGCGTTCCACGAGTTCGTCTACGAGCTCTCGGGCAACCCGCTGCTTGCCGCCGCCATGGACGCGCACTGGACCGAGACGCAGCGAGTGATGGGCGAAGTGCTGCTGCGCGACGAGGCGCCCAGCGACGTGTGGGACCAGCACCAGGCGATGCTGGACGCGATCGTTGCCGGGGATGGCGAGCGCGCCGAGGCGCTGGCGCGGCGGCACATCGAGCAGTCCGCGGCGTACATGATCCGGCGGCTGCGCGGCGGCACGGCCTGAGGTGCCGGGTTTTCCCGCGGCCCATACGGAGGTCGGATGACATGCCAGGGGTGGCTGCACAGACTGGAAGTGCGCCGCCCCTCTACCGGCGTGTCAGGACCTTCACATGGACGTCATCACCGCTCTCTCCGCATTCTTCTTCTTCGCCATCTACTCCATCATGGCGCACGGCCTCATGGCCGTGCTGGCCGGCATCCGGATCGACACGGCGCAAGGCGAGCCGCCGTCGGCGCTGCGCATCACGGCCGCCTGGTTGGGCGCGATGTGCATGGTCCTGCTGCCGCCTGCGAGCTACTACATGCTCAAGGGCGCCGGGCTCGTGGCGCCCCTGTCGGCGGCCACCGGCGGCGTCCTGCTGGTCGTGTGGTTCGTGTCGCTGCTGCCCGGCATCTTCGCCAGCCGCGGCATGCTGAAGGCCGCGGGCATCGACCCCGACGCCACCGCGAGCGTCCTCAACTGAGCCCGGGCCGCCCCGCGCCGCGTCACGTCACGTCACCGGCGCGGGGTTGAACAGCACGAGCTGGTTCGCCAGCTTCCACTGCTCGGCCCACGTCTTCTTCCGCCCGCTCGCCACGTCGAGCATGTAGCGGAACATCTCCCAGCCCACCTCCTCGATCGTCGCCTCGCCGTCGGCGATCCGGCCCGCGTTGATGTCCATCAGGTCATGCCAGCGCCGTGCAAGCTCGGTGCGCGTCGCCACCTTGATCACCGGGCATTCGGCCAGACCGTACGGCGTGCCGCGGCCGGTGGTGAACACGTGCAGGTTCATGCCGGCGGCCAGCTGCAGCGTGCCGCAGATGAAGTCGCTGGCGGGCGTCGCCGCATAGGTGAGGCCCCGGTTCTGCAGTTTCTCGCCGGGCGCGAGCACGCCGGCGATCGGCGCGGTGCCCGACTTGATGACCGAGCCCATGGCCTTCTCGACGATGTTGGCCAGGCCGCCCTTCTTGTTGCCCGGCGTGGTGTTGGCGCCGCGGTCCACCGAGCCGCGCTTGAGGTATTCGTCGTACCAGGCCATCTCGCGCACGATGGCGTCGGCGATCTCCGGCGTCTGCGCGCGCGACGTGAGCTGCTCCACCGCGTCGCGCACCTCGGTCGTCTCGCTGAACATCACGCTCGCCCCGGCGCGCACCAGCAGGTCGGCGCAATAGCCCACCGCGGGGTTCGCCGTGACGCCGGAGAAGGCGTCGCTGCCGCCGCACTGCACGCCCACGACGAGCTCGCTCGCGGGCACTGTCTCGCGCTTGCGCGCGTTCAATCGCTTCAGGTGCGTTTCGGCCTGGCGCATGATCGAGTCGACCATCGACATGAAGCCGACGTGCGCGTCGTCCTGCAGGCAGACCACGTCGAGTTTCTCGTCGGCGTTGGCGACGGGGATCGAACCGGGCGGCAGCAGCCGCTCCGGCTGCAGCTTCTCGCAGCCCAGGCTCACCACCATCACCTCGCCGCCGAAGTTGGGGTTGCGGCTGATGTTGCGCAGCGTGCGGATCGGGATGACCGCGTCCGGCGCGTCGATGGCCACGCCGCAGCCGTAGCCGTGCTCCAGCGCCACAACGTCATCGACGTTGGGGTATTTCGGCAGCAGCTCGCGCTTGATGCGGTCGACCGCGAAGTCGGTGACACCGGCGACGCACTGCACGGTCTGGGTGATCGCGAGGATGTTGCGCGTGCCCACCGAGCCGTCGGCGTTGCGGTAGCCCTCGAAGGTGTAGCCCTCCAGCGGCTCCAGCGTGCGCTTCACCGTTGCCTTCGGGAGGTGGTCCAGCTCGCGCGCATCGGGCATGGAGAGCAGGCGCTCGTGCACCCAGCTGCCGGCGGGGATGTCCTTGATGGCATAGCCGATGGGCACGTTGTAGCGAACCACGGCGCTGTTGGCGGGGATGTCGACGAGGGCCACCTTGTGGCCCTGCGGCACCTTGTCCTTGAGCGTGAGGCCGTTCGCGAGCTGCGTGCCGGGCGGCAGGCCGCCGTCGTTCGCGACGATCGCGACGTTGTCGGCGGGGTGCATGACGATGTGGAGCGGGGTCATTGGGGTCGATTCTGCACCTGGCCCGGGCGTGTGCCGGGGGTATTCCCCTAGGCCGCACGGTCGCCTTGGCCCGTTGAGGCAGCAGGGTCGCAAGTTGCGGAGGTCCCTGATGTTGGTCAAACGGGTCGAAATCAGCGAAGCGGAGCGCTCGGCGTTCGAGGCGGTCGTGCGGTCCTGCGGGCGCGAGCCCGCGGACTTCCATGTGGAGGCCTACTCGGCCGACGGCCCCCTGCGCAGCGTGCACGTGGCGTGCACGCAAGGCGGCGCCGTGCAGTACGACGCCTGCGGCGGCCGGTGCTGGACCGAGAGCTTCGCCGAGCACCTCGCCAAGGGCTGTTTCCACTAATCTGCCGGTTCGCTGCCCGGGCGTATCCTGCGCCCATGCAGTACGAACTCCTTCCCCAGGACCTTTCCGCCTACCGGGCCGGCAACACCGGCATCCCCTACGTCCACCGTTTCGAGTCCGGCAAGCCCGGGCCCCACGTGCTGGTGAACGCGCTCACCCACGGCAACGAGTTCTGCGGGGTGGAGGCGGCGCGGCACCTGCTGGACAACTCGGTGCGCCCGCGCATCGGCACGCTGACGGTGAGCTTCGCGAACGTCGAGGCGTACGAGAGCTTCGACCCCGAGAAGCCGGCCGCCAGCCGCATGGTCGTTCACAACCTCAATCGCATCTGGGGCGCCGACATGCTCGATGGCAGCCTCGACAGCCCGGACCTGCGCCGCGCTCGGGAGCTGCGGCCGGTCGTCGCCGCGGCCGACCACGTGCTCGACATCCACTCGACGCTGCGCAAGACGGGGCCGTTCTGGGCGTATCCGCGCCAGGGCACGAACGAGAAAGTGGCCCATGCGCTCGGCTTCCCCCCAGTGCACATGGTCTACACGCCGGGGCAGCTCGGCACGGGCGTGGCGCTGGTCGAGTACGAGGCGCACAAGCATCCCGGCAGCGCGCGGCTGGTGGTGGAGTGCGGCCAGCATTTCGAGCGCGAAAGCGGCGAAACGGCAAAGCGCGTGACCTTGTCTTTCCTGGCGTACTTCGGGCTCGTCGACGCGCTGGTCGCCCGGCCCGCCGAACCGCAGCGCCCTTACGAAGTCGTCTCCGTCATGGTCGTGAAGACCCCCGCTTTCCGGTTCGCGCGGCCCGTCGAACCGCTGGACGTCTTCGCTGCCGGCGAGCTGATCGCCACCGACGGCGACATCGAGCACCGCGCCCCGGTGGACGGCTGCACGATCTTCATGCCGGCCCGCGAGCCGATCGTGGGGCGGGAAGCCGGCTGGCTGACGCGACCGGCCTGAGAAACAAAAAGCCCGCCGAAGCGGGCCCGTTCACGAATGCGATGCGCTCCGGTGCCGGTCTCGCGGCCCGGCGCCGCCATTGAGAAAGTCGGCCGCGACACGAACAACGGCCATCACGATCGCGGCGGCCAGTTCGAACGAGCCGACAAAGCCTTCCCGGAAGTAGGTCCACGTCTTCATGCTGTCAGTCCCGGCTGGGCAATCTCTCGAATGAAGCGAAACGCTCCGACGACCAAGACGATACCACTCAAGCCGATGTCCAGGTAGAGGATGGCGACCTCGACACCGTGCAGCAGCGCGAAAACGGATGGGTTGAACGGGTGGATCGCATCCAGCGCGTGGATGCCCCACCCAATGAGCCAGGAAACGGCGGCCAGCCCGAGAAAGAGCACAGCCCCGCCGATCACGTGGCCCAGCAGCTTGAAGACGGATTCGCCGAACGTCGGCTGACGGTGCGAGTACAGCGGGCCCAGGCTCATGGTGCCTCCCTCCTTGGCGCGGGCGAGTGTAGCGGCCCACGCCGCCGTCCGGCCCGCTCCTATACGAAAGCAGTGGATGCGGCCTGTCCCGGAATCCGGCGGCTTGCCCCCGGTTTCCCGCAGTTCGTCGCACCGCGCGGGCGCGCGCGGAACTCCCTCGGTACTATCGCGTCCCATGCCGCCGCACGGCCGCCCGAAGGCGGCATTTCGCAGGGCGGAGCCCGGAGACTTTTCTGATGCTAAAAGCACACGTTTTACTGCTGGCGACGGCCCTGGCGACCCTGGGGCTGGCCGGCTGTGGCGGGGGCGCGGCCAGCGCCTCCTCGTCCCTCCCCATCGCGGCGCAGCCCGTCCTCCTCTCGGCCGAGGACGTGCTGGTCGTCCAGGCCAGCGCCACCACGGCCGGGCCCCTCATCACCGGCAGCCTCCAGCCGGCCAAACGGGCCGACCTGCGGGCCGAGGTCTCCGCCGTGGTGACGGCCGTGCTCAAGGAAAACGGCGACGCCGTCCGCAAGGGCGACCTGCTCGTGCGCCTGGACGACACCGCCATCCGGGACGCCCTCATGTCCGCGCAGGAGTCGGAGCGCGCCGCCCAGCTCGCGGCCGACCAGGCCGAGCGGCAGCTCACCCGGCTGAAAACGCTGCGCGAATCGGGCATGGCCTCCGCCCAGGCGCTGGAAGACGCCGAGATCCGCCGCAACACGACGCACAGCGAAGTGGCCTCGGCCAAGGCGCGCGTGGTGCAAGCCCGCCAGCAACTGCAGCGCACCGAAGTGCGCGCGCCCTTCGACGGCGTCGTGGCCGACCGCAAGCTGTCGGTGGGCGACACCGCGCAAGTCGGCAAGGAACTGCTGAAGGTCATGGACCCGGGGAGCCTGCGCTTCGAAGGTCTCATTTCGTCCGACGCCATCGCTTCAGTGCAGCGCGGCCAGAAGGTGGTGTTCCGCGTCAACGGCTTCACCGCGCGCGAGTTCACGGGCACCGTGGCACGCGTCGCGCCCTCGGCCAACGCCATGACACGGCAGGTGGAAGTGCTCGTGGATGTCGACGAGCCGCCTGCGCGCGTGGCGGGGCTCTACGCGGAAGGCCGCGTCGCGGCGTCCAACGGCAGCGCGATCGTGCTGCCCGCTTCGTCGGTGGTCCGCGAAGGCGACAAGACCTCCGCCTGGCGCGTCGGCGGCGGCAAGCTGCAGAAGGTCCCGCTCGCGCTCGGGCAGCGCGACCCTCGCAGCGGCGACTTCGTCGTGGCGGGCGGGCTCGCCGCCGGCGACCGCGTCCTGCGCCATCCCGTGGCCACGCTCAAAGACGGCCAGCCGGTCTCGGAGAAGTAAGTGTTCCTCTCGGACTTCTCCATCCGCCGCCCCCTCGCGGCGATCGTGATCATCTTCACGCTCATGGCGCTGGGCGTCATCGCGCTGCAGAAACTGCGCGTCAACGAGATCCCGGACGTCGAGCAGCCCGTGCTCTCGGTCAACATCCTCTACCCCGGCGCCTCGCCCGAGACGGTGGAGCGGGAGATCATCAACCGCATCGAGCGCGCGCTGCAGGGCATCTCGGGCATCTACGAGCTGCGGTCCACGGCCAAGGAAAGCAACGCGCAGATCGTCCTGATCTTCAACTTCAACAAGAACATGATCGAGGCGGCGGAGGAGGTGCGCAACGCGATCGCGGGGGTGCGCTACAAGCTGCCCGTCGAAATGCGTGAGCCGGTCATCCGCCGCCGCGACCCGAGCGCGCAACCGGTGATGGAGCTGGCGCTGTCGTCCACCGCGCAGACGCATTCGCAGATCTCGCGCCTCGCCGAGGACGTGCTGGCCGACCGCTTCCGCGGCGTGGACGGCGTGTCGGTGGTCACGGTCACCGGCGCGCTCAAGCGCGAGCTGTCGGTGCTGCTGCGCTCCGACCGCCTGCGCGAATACGGCATCTCGGTGGCCGAAGTGGTGGACGCGCTGCGCAACCAGAACGCGAACGCGCCGGTGGGCCGCGTCGTCGGGCCGCTGAAGGACCAGAGCATCCGCCTCGTCGGCCGGATCGAGTCGCCGCAGGATTTCTCGCAGGTGATCGTGCGCCGCCGCGGCAGCGAGATCGTGCGCCTGGGGCAGCTGGCCGAAACGGTCGACGGCTTTGCCGACGTCGAGAGCTTCAGCCTGCGCAACGCGCAGCCGAACGTGAGCATCTCCATCACACGCTCGCGAGACGCGAGCACGGTGTCGGTGGCGCAGGGCGTTCGCAAGCTGGTGGACGAGGTCAACGAGACGCTGCCGCAGGGCACGAAGCTGGCCATCGTGCGCGACGGCGGCAAGGACGCGCAGGCCAACCTCAACAACGTGATCGAGGCGCTGGTGCTCGGTGCGCTGCTCACCATCACGGTGGTCTACGTCTTCCTCAACTCGTGGCGCTCGACGCTGATCACGGCGCTTTCGCTGCCCACGTCGGCCATCACCGCCTTCATCGCGGTGTGGCTGTGCGGCTTCACGCTGAACATCATGACGCTGCTGGGGCTGTCGCTGGCCATCGGCGTGCTGATCGACGACGCCATCGTCGTGCGCGAGAACATCGTGAGGCACCTCGAACGCGGCGCGGACCGCATCACGGCGGCGAGCAAGGGCACGGCGGAAATCGGCCTCGCGGTGGCCGCCACCACGTTCTCCATCGTGGCGATCTTCATTCCGGTGGCCTTCATGCCCGGCGTCGCGGGCGAATGGTTCCGGCCCTTTGCGCTGACGGTCGCCTGCTCGGTGCTGGTGAGCCTGTTCATCTCCTTCACGCTCGACCCGATGCTCTCCGCCTACTGGGGCGACCCGCCGGCGCACGAGCGGGGCCCGCGCTCGAAGCTGGGCGCGGCGCTGGAGCGCTTCAACACCTGGTTCGACCACCAGGCCGACCGCTACGGCAAGTTCATCGCGTGGGCGCTGCACCACCGCAAGTGGATGACCGCCGCTGCCGTGGGCAGCCTCGTGCTGGCGCTCGGCCTGCACACGAAGTTCGGCGGCTCCAGCTTCCTGCCGGTGCAGGACGGCAACACCATCGCCGTGGAAGTGCGCACGCCTTCGTCCGCGAGCCTCGAGTACGCGAAGCTCAAGGTGGAAAAGGCCGCCGAACTCGCGCGAACGCTGCCGGAGACCAGGGCCACCAACAGCCAGGTCAATGCCGGCGGCGGGCGCGTGTACGTGGACATCGGCAACACGCGCACCCGCAAGCGCAGTGCCGCGCAGGTCGCGGTTGCCTTGCGCGAGAAGGTGGCGCTGCTCGTGGGCGCCGAGTACGTGGTGCTCGACGACCTGAACAACGGCCCGCGCAAGCCGGTGCAGATCCAGTTCTACGGGCAGGACGCGCGCACGCTGCTGGAGATCACGAACAAGTACATGGAGAAGCTGCGCAACGTGCCCGGCGCGGTGGACGTGGGCCTCTCCGAACAGGCGCCCAAGGACGAACTGAAGGTGGAGCTGGATCGCGGCCTTGCGAACCAGCTGGGCATCACCGTCAACGACGCGGCGCAGGCCTTGCGCGTGGCGTTTGCCGGCGTGGAAGTCGGCGACTGGGTCGACCCCACCGGCGAGGCACGGGACGTCGCCGTGCGCCTGCACAAGAACGACCGCGTCGATGCGGAGAACCTGGAGCGCCTGCCCGTGGCCGTCGGCAACACGGGCATGGTGGTGCCGCTGAACCAGATCGCGCGCATCTCGCTGGGCGAGGCGCCCGCGCAGATCCAGCACTACGCCACGCGGCGGATGATCGCGGTGTCGGCCAACGTGCAGGGGCGTGCCTCGGGCGAAGTGATCGGCGACGCGATGAAGCTGGCCAAGTCGATGAACTTCCCGCAAGGCTATGGCGTGGAGCTCACCGGCGCGGGCAAGGACCAGAAGGAAGTGTTCGGCGCGATGTTCACGGCGCTGATCATGGGCGTGGGCCTCATGTACCTGATCCTCGTCGTGCAGTTCGGCTCGTTCACCGCGCCGCTGGCCGTGATGCTGTCGCTGCCCTTGAGCCTGGTGGGCGTGGTGCTCGCGCTGATGATCTCGCGCAACACGCTCAACCTCATGAGCTTCATCGGCGTGATCATGCTCATGGGGCTGGTCGCCAAGAACGCCATCCTGCTGCTCGATGCCGCCCGCGCGCGCGAGGCGCAGGGCATGGACCGCGAGGAGGCGCTGATGGAGGCGGGCCGCGCGCGGCTGCGCCCGATCCTGATGACGACCTTCGCGCTGATCGCGGGCATGCTGCCCGTGGCCCTGGCCACCGGCGAAGGCGCCGACTTCTACCGGCCGCTGGCCATCGCCATCATCGGCGGCACGATCACGTCGACGCTGCTCACGCTGCTGGTGGTGCCGGCGTTCTACGACAGCATCGAGATCATGCGGGACAAGGTGGCGGCGAAGCGCCTGGCGTGGCGCGAGTGGCGGCAGGTGAAGATGGCAGCGGTTGCCGCTCAACCTCCAACGAACGTATAGCTCTCAAGCTCGGCAGTTCTCAATAGATTCCGCTCCGGCCCAGTCAATCAGGGAGCGGACTCATGCCCACCATGCTGTTGGCGCGCGCCTGCGCGCTTCTTCGCCGTTTCGCGCCTGCACTCTTTGCAGCCGCTTTTTTCGGATTGCCTTCACTGCCCGCGCACGCCGCGGCGCAAGTCGAAGTCCTGTCAAAGTGCCCCGCCTCGTGGTGGGCCGCCTCGCAACGGTTCACGGCCAGTTGCACGAAAGAGGCGGCGTGTACCAAGTACACCGGCACGCGCACCTTCCAGGGCATCTATGTGGCGATGTCCGGGAACCAATACTGCGAATACACGGATGGGTACCGGGTGACCCTGAGCGGGCTGTACCCCGAACCCGGGGATTACTCGTGTCCTGCCAATGCGACCTTGAGCTTTACCTCTTGGGGGCAGTATCCGCAGTGCTTTTGCGACGACGGGTACCTCACGCAGGACGGCAAGACCTGCACGACGCCGACGCCGCGCACGGTGGCGTCGAATGGTGGGAGGACCATCAAGGTCGGCGACGGGCCGTTGGTCTTCACGGCCAAGGTGATGCAGGGGACGCCGAAGGCGGGGGTGATGGTGCTGCTGTACCCGCACACGGGCAACTTCGGCGGATTCACGTTCGACGGCACGCCGTACACGGATGCGAATGGGGAGGTACGCATCAAGTATTCCTCCACGTGGGATTTGGTCGGGGCGACACGCGAGGCGCTGGTGTCCATCGCCTGCGAGGGCTGCGCCAATCGCGCGGTGGTGAAGATGACGGTGCTGGGACGGCCCGCGAAGCAAGCGCAGATGTGCCACCGCACGCCGCTGCCCATCGAGCTGACTTCGGGCACCAAGCTGCTGACGGAGACGGACATTCGCGACACGCGGCCGCATCCGCTGATGCTCACGCGGCATTTCGCAAGCCGGTGGGACGAAGCGCCTGCTGCGGGCCTCGGCGCATCCTGGAGCCACAACCATGCGCACCGTGTCGTCCTCGGCACCGAGTGGCGCACGGTGCTCTTCGGCGACGGTACTTCGAGCCGCTTCCGCAATGTAGCCGTGCCGGCAGGTTCTGGTGCCAACTGGAGTTGCCCTGCTGGCGTGGATTGCGCAGCACCGACGGTCGTACCCACCGGGCCGGCAACGTGGCAGGCCGACGGCAACGCCGACACGATGACCGAAGCCGCGGACCGCATCGTGGTCAAGCGCACCGAGGACGAGACCGTCTTCGAATTCGACAAAGCCACAGGCCGTGTGCTCCTCGCGCGCAGCCGCAACGGCTGGGCCTACACGTACTCGTACTCCGGCAACCTGCTCTCGCGCGTCACGAACGCCTTCGGCCGCTCGATTGCCTTCGAGAGCGACACTGCGGGCCGGCTGGTGCGAGTCAGCGGCGCGGGCACCGCGGTCGCCTATCGTTTCGATACAGCCGCACGCCTGGCAGGCAGCAGCTACACCAATGGTACGAGCCGCGGCTACGTCTACGAAGACGCGCGGTGGCCGAACGCCGTGACCGGGCTGATCGACCAGAACGGCCAGCGCTGGGGCAATTACTTGTACGACGAGACTGGCAGGGCCGTCCTGAGCGAGCTGGCCGGTGGTGCGGCTCGACGCAGCGTCGCCTATGGCAACCAGTCCACCGCAGTGACGGACCCGTTGGGTACGACGCGCACTTTCCAGTACTCCCGCCTCACCGGCGCAGCCAGCGGCCTTGCGCTCACGCAGTCGAGTGCACCCGGTGGCGATGGCAGCGGCGTCGCGCAGCGCACGCTAGATGCAAACGGCCTCGTGACCGGCGAGACCGACTACCTCGGTGTGACGACGCTCTTCTCGTGGGACGCGCAGCGCCGATTACCCACGTCTGAAACGCGTGCGGCGAGTCGGCCAGAAGCTCAGACCACGCAAACCGAGTGGCACCCCACGATGCGCCTGCCAGTGCGGATCACCGAAGCCGGCCGCATCAACGAACTGAGTTACGACAGCCTGGGCAACGTGCTCACGCAAACCGTAACCGACACCGCCAGAGGTGAGCCACGCACGTGGCGTTGGACCTACGGCGTGAACAACCTTCCCGCCACAGCCACGGAGCCGGCAGGCGCGCTGTGGACCATGGGCTACGACAGCGAGGGGAACCGAACGAGCCTTCGCGATCCGCTGGGGCAAATGACCACGTGGACGTTCGATGAAGCCGGCCGAGTCCTCACGCAGACCGCGCCGAGCGGCCTCGTCACTCGCTACTCCTACGACCTCGTGGGCCAGGTGATCGCACAGGAAAGCGCCGGCGAGACCACGCGCTTCACGTACACGGCGAGCGGCCAGCTTTCCAGCGCGACGCTCCACAACGGCTACTTGGTCACGTATTCGTACGATGCGGCGCAGCGCTTGATCGGCGCGGCCGACAACCAAGGTGCCATCGTCACGTACACCCTCGACCGCGCAGGCAATACCGTACGAAGCGAGGTAAAGGACGCGAGCGGTGGCATTGCGCAGGCGACGAGCCGCGTCATCAACGCGCTCAACCAGGTCGCGCAGGTGCAGGGCGCCGCCGGCCAGGCAACGCAGCTTGGGTACGACGCGAATGGGTCGCAGGTCTCGGAGACCGACCAGTTGAACCAGACCACCACGCAAGCTCTCGATGCACTGCGGCGAGCCACGGTCACCACCTTCGCCGACAACGCCACGGCGACCCAGTCATGGAACGCACTGGACCAGCTCACGAAGGTTGTGGACCCGAAGAACGTAGCCACCGGCTACGAGGTGAACGCCTTCGGCGAGGTGATGCGCGAGACGAGCCCCGACATCGGCAGCATCACGTACACCCGCAACGCCAACGGCGAAGTGACGCAGAGCACGGACGCCAAGAACCAGACGACTCGCATCGACCGCGATGCGCTCGGCCGCGCAACCGCCGTTCGCTTCTCCGCTGGCAGCACGACGACGCTTGCCTACGACGCCGCTGGCGCGGTGGCGAAAGCAGAGAACAAGGGCGGCACCGCCACGTATGCGCGCGACCCGCACAGCCGCCCGACCGGCGTCGACAACACGGTCAACGACAACCCGTCCAATCCCAGCCGCTTCCGCGTCGGGTACTCCTACTCCGCTGGCGACCTCTCGAAGATCGTGTACCCGAGTGGGTTGCAGGTGGTCTACAGAAGAACCGCCGGGCGCATCACCGGCGTCGACGTGCTCGAGCCGGGCAAGAACAAGGTCACGTTCGCCTTCATGAGCAACATCACCCACACGGCGCTTGGCCAGCCGCGCAGTTGGGCGTGGAGCAATGGCGACACGGCTGCGCGCACCTTCGACAGCGACGGCAGGATGACCTCCTCGGAGTTCTCCCGGTACACGTGGGATTCGGCGGGCCGCATCACCGGAATCGTTCAGGACCTGTGGGCCACGCGCACCGTGGTCAGCGGAACAACGACGATCGCCGAGTTGTACAAGGCACCGGTCACGTGGACCGCAGGCTACGACCGCCGCAATCGCTTGACGAGCCTCGAGCGCCAAGGCGCCAGGAGCGTCTACTCCTACGATGCCAACTCAAACCGCCTCACCGCCTTGGAGACACAAGGCAGCGATGTGGACCTCGAAGGCACTTTCGACCAACCGAACTTCGTGCAGTCGGCAAACACCGCACTGAAGATCGACGACGGTAGCAACCGTCTACTCGGCTTCACGCAGACCCTCACGCGCACGCAGAATGGCCAGCCGCTCTCCAGCACCAGCAGCACGGTCACGTACGGCATCGACCCCAACGGGTCGATGACTTCCGACGGGCTTCGCAAGTTCATCTACGACGACACCGGCCGAATCTCCCGCGTCGAGATCATGAAGGACGGCGAAGCCGCAGCAGTCCGCTACCTGTACGACTGGCGTGGGCGACGAATCTTCAAGAGCGAACCCGAAGTCGCGCAGACGCTTCCGAACGAGACCGTGCTGGGCAACAGCTTCGTCAATTGGCTGCGCAAGAACTTCGGATGGATCTTCGCGAAGAGCAACGGCGCCAGGACCAGCGTCGGCCAAGCTTTCGTGTACGCGGACGGTGAACTTCCGAGCTGGGTGATGCTCGGTGAGTACGACAACGGTTCGGCGAGCGGTCGCGGCACGTCGGAGTACATCTGGCTACCCACAACGAACGGCAGTGCACTTCTCGTAGGGATGTACCGGAATGGGAAGTTCTATGCGATCCATACTGATCACCTCGGCACGCCTCGGCTGATAACAGACAACGCCAAACAGGCGGTATGGCAATGGCCTTACTCAGGTTTCGGAGCAAACAAGCCGGCAGGCGTGCTGCAGACCGTCCTTCCCGGCCAGTTGAAGTGGACTCAAGCGACCGTCGAATTTGACGGCCGCTTCCCAGGACAAACGTACGACCGTGAATCGGGGCTCGTTGACAACGGGTGGCGGACCTACGACCCCTTCGTCCGCGGTGGCTACACGCAAGTCGATCCGATCGGCGTAGCCGGTGGGATCAACGTCTATGGATATGCAAACGCAAGTCCGTTCGCTTATACAGATCCTTCGGGTCTGAACCCGGGTGCGGCTATTGCCTGGTGTGTCTCGAGTCCGGCGTGCGCGACGGGCGTGGCGGTGATTGTCGTTGGCAGCGCATATTCGCAAAGCCAAAGCCGTCCGGACTCGAAAGCACCACCGATACCTGCCGAAGCAGCCTCAACATCTCCTGATTCGACGAACTGTCCGGACTGCAACTCGCCGTATACGCGAGAGCAGGCAATGGCGGAAGCCTACGCGTGGGCAGGCATTGCAGCCGATGGAGCGGGTGCAGCACCGCTCGGCTGGCGGAACCTGAATATTCCGAAGGGCATGACTCGTGGCGACCGGGTCTATGCAGAGTTCATGAGCAAGTACTATCCTCCGACCTACGGATTCGCAGCACCGAATGGCGCGACGGTGGTAGAGCACCCGTTCGGCCACCCGGACCTGTCGGGTCCCGAGCACCACAAGTGCCCTCACTTCCATGCAAAGAACGCCGAAGGCGTCGAGCGGATATTTCACTACAAGCCGTAGCAGCAGGATTGGCAATGGACTGGAAGTTATTTTTTCTGGAAGCCGCGGAGCAGTTCAGTTCCGGCCAGAATCGACCGGTCGGGGGCGCTCCTGCTTCATGGTGCGCCTGGACCACCTTCAAGCGGCTCCGGGAAGACGCAGGCTACTGGACGGCACCATTGCCGATCGCAGCGGAAGTGGGCGATCTGGGGATCCGCGATGGTGGTACGTGGCAGCAGCCGTTTGTGTACGATGAACTTGCCCACGTCATCGTGCCGCGCCAGTTTCACTGGGAGCAAATAGGTCCACGAACGTTCACCTCGGAAACGGTAATGCAGCAGGTCGAAGCTCTTTCAGCGAGATTGGAAAAGCATTCGATTGCGCATCGCCTGACTGACTTGTTGCTTGAGATCAAGCTGTATTAGCTGGGGCGTGGCGGCTTCGAGGCGATGATGATCCAAAGAATGCGTTCAGAAATTGGAATCTGACCCCGATTCCCCGCTACCAATTCCCCAAGGGACAGTTCTAAGGCGCGCCGATGCTCTACTACTTCCACCAAATCGAGGTCGAACCGCTGAGTTCGTCGCGGCTCGCGATCGAGATGCCTCAGGCGAGTGGTGCGTTTGTCAATTCCATCGTAGATGCCAGCTCAGAGCCGTCTGCGCGGGAAAAGCTGCACGATGCTCTTCAAGTGGATGGATATACCGTCCCTGGGATAGAGGGGGTTCAAGTTCTTGACGGCGTTGTGGACGAAAGCTGCCCTGAGCTTTAACAAATGTTAGCTGCCTTGAAACCAGGCGGTACTGAAGTGACATATGGCGAGTTCCGCTGCTTCCAGTAATTCGTTGGTCGACGTTGAATTGCAGCGCCGGCACGAGACAGCCTTCGTCGATGCGTTCATCGTGGAGAACAAGAAAGATCGGTGGAAGCAGTTGCTGTCCGGAAGGCGGCGATCCGCGATCATTGGCAAGCTTGCGGGATGGCAGGACTCCAGGGGCAGCGAATGCGGGCGTTGCCGCGAGGGTCGACACCTGAGTTCGTTCTTCACGCCCTCCGACATGAGGCCGGTCGCGTCACGGCAGATTGCTGGGTCCTTTCCGACTGGTCGCGACTGGATAGAGCTGCGCTTCCGCTGGAAGAAGCCATAACGAAGGTTGTGGGACTTGGCCTGGCAACAGTCGTGTCCGTCGTTCCGGGCCGCGTCGCCTACTACGAAAGCGAATCGGGACATCAGTACTTGCTGTTGGACGCTTAGCGAGGACAACGCTTCCTGGCCTGTCGCTGAAGGCCTCAGCTGCTCGTACCGGAGATCACCGCGCATGCGGTTTAATACCCGTCCATGACCGACTGGACCTCCGGCTACGTCTCCGACATCAGCTACACCTACGGCTACTACCCCGAGCTGCAGCCGAACCGCCTGCGCCTCGCCTTCCTCGAACGCGGCGTCGCGGCGCCCACCGTCGCCAACGCCTGCGAGCTGGGCTTCGGCCAGGGCATCAGCGTCAACGTGCACGCCGCCGCATCCAACGTCAAGTGGTGGGGCACCGACTTCAACCCCACCCAGGCCGCCTTCGCGCAGGAGCTGGCCGCGGTCTCCGGCGCGGGCGCGCAGCTCTTCGACCAGTCGTTCGAGGACTTCTGCAGCCGCACGGACCTGCCCGACTTCGACTACATCGGCCTGCACGGCATCTGGAGCTGGATCTCCGACGCCAACCGCACGCACATCGCCAACTTCGTCGCGCGCAAGCTGCGCCCCGGCGGCGTGCTGTACGTCAGCTACAACGTCCTGCCCGGCTGGGCGCAGATGGTGCCGATGCGGCACCTGCTCACGCGCCACGCCGACATGCTCAGCGCGCCCGCCGACAAGCTGGTGCAGCGCATCGACCGCTCGCTCGAGTTCGCCGACACGCTGCTGCAGCTCAAGCCCGCGTATGCGAAGGCGCATCCCGCCGTCGCCGACCGCATCACGCAGATGCGCAAGCACAACCGCCACTACCTCGCGCACGAATACTTCAACCGCGACTGGCTGCCGATGCACTTCCTCGACATGGCCGACTGGATGCATCGCGCCAAGCTGGACTTCGCATGTTCCGCGCAGTACTTCGACCTGGTGGAGCCGGTCAACTACACGCAGGAACAGTCGGCCTTCCTCAAGGGCCTGCCCGACCCGATGTTCCGCGAGGCGGTGCGCGACTTCATGGTCAACGCGCAGTTCCGCCGCGACTTCTGGGTCAAGGGCCTGCGCCCGGTGCCGCCGATGGAGCGCACGCAGAACGTCAAGGCGCTGCGCCTGCTGCTGTCCACGCGGCGCGATGCCGTCACGCTGAAGGCGGCCACGCCGCTGGGTGAGGCGGCGCTCAACGAGGACGTGTACGGGCCCGTGCTGGACGCGCTGGCCTCGCGCAAGCCGGTGACGGTGGCGCAGGTGGAAAAGGAGGTCGAGAAGAAGAAGGTGACCTTCGGCCAGTTGATGCAGGCCATCCTGATCCTCGCGGGCAAGGGCGACCTGCAGGTCGTGCAGGACGACAAGGTGACGGCCAAGGCCAAACCGCAGTGCGAGCGCCTGAACCGGCACATCATGGGCATGGCTCGCGCCGGCGGCGACATCACCACGCTGGCAAGTCCTGTCACCGGCACGGGCGTGTCGGTCGGCCGTTTCGAGCAGCTGTTCCTGCTGGCGCGGCAGGAGGGCGCGAAGACGCCCCAGCAGATGGCCCAGCACGCGCTGGATGCCATCCACGCGCAGGGCCAGCGCCTCATGCGCGAGGGCAAGGCCGTGGATGACGACGCAGAGAGCCTGGCCCACCTCGTGGAACAGGCGAAGAAGTTCGAGGCGGACGCCCTCCCGACCCTCGTAGCTCTGCAGGTCGCGTGACCGTTCGTCAAGCAGAAATAACCTGCCTTGATTTCCGGCCGGGCTGGGCCAGAATCAGCGACGGGAGGCCGGAACACCATGATTCCATCGCACAAGGCAGAACAAGCCGCCATTGCGCGCCAGCTGCTGGAAGCGCTGGCCCGCTACGACCGCGATCTCTCCCTCCTCGTGGCCCGCGGGCTCGACGCGGAGCTTGCCCAGCGCGTGTCGGAGCAGTTCGACCTGATGCGCTCCTATTCCACCGCGCTGCCGACCCTCTCGGTGACGTGGGTGGAGCTCCTCATCAGCCGCTTCGACATGACCCACGCCATGTGGTCCAACCGCAATGGCGGCACGACCCACCGCGTGGCCAAGCTGCACGCGTACCACCGCTCGATCATCGACGAGGCCCGCCGCAAGTGCGGGGCCTGCATTGCCGCCGCCGCCCTCAGGGACGGCCAGGCGCCGCCAGCCGCTCCAACATCGCCGGCACCCTTGTAGCCAGCTCCCGGGCGAGGTAGCCCACCGTTCCCGCCTCCTGCGCGAGCGCTTCGCCGGCACGCGCGTGCAGTGCGACGCCCCACACGGCTGCCTGCGCGGCGTCGGCGCCGCGTGCCGCCAGGCCTGCGATGACGCCCGCGAGCACGTCGCCCGAGCCGGACATCGCCAGGCCCGGCGTGTGGCCATCGTGGCGCCACAAGCGGCCGTCGGGCCGGGCGATCCAGGTGACGGCGCCCTTGAGCGCCACCGTGGCGTTCCAGGCGCGCGCCTGCTTCAGTGCCATCTCCTGCGCGTTCGCGCGCACGTCTTCCTTCGCGCAGCCCGCAACATGTGCCATTTCGCCGGCATGCGGCGTCAGGATCACGGGCTGGTCGAAGCGTTCGAGCACGGCGACGACGTCCAGCGCGGCAGCATCGAGCACGGTGACCCCGTGCCTCACATGGGGCAGCAGCGCGTTGACGAAGCCGGCGGTGGCATCGCAACCCAGCAGGCCCGGCCCCATCAGGACCGCGTGCGTGGCGTGGATGCGCTCGACCAGCAACTTCACGCCTTCATCGCGCAAACCGCCTTCGCGCGACTCGGGCAATGCGATCACCCTTGCCTCCGGCAATGCCGCGGCGACGATCGCATGCGCGGATTCCGGCGTCGCAACCGCCAGCTTGCCCGCGCCCGCGCGCAGTGCAGCCGTGGCGGCGAGCACCGCCGCGCCCGGCGTCTCGCGGCTGCCGGCGATCACCAGCACGCGGCCGCGGTCCTCCTTGTCCGCGTCGGCGTCCGGCTCGGGCAGGGGCCAGGCGCGCAGCAGCGCCTCGTCGACTTCCACGCTCACGGCTTCGGCGCGGCCAGCGCGTCCGGTTCCACCGTCACCGGCGCGCCCGCCTCCTTCAGCGGCGCGATGAAGTTCGCCAGGTCCAGGCGGAGATTGTTCGTCGCGCGGTCCAGCCGGTACGAGGTGACGCCGCAATTGGGCACGTCGGCCTCGGCGTCGATCGCCAGGATCTGCGACTCGTCCAGGTTCTCGATCAAATACCGCATGCAGTTGACGATCACCTGGTGCGCCACCACCAGCACGCGGCAGCCGCCGTATTCGCGCGTGACCATCTCGGTCAGGCTGCGCAGGCGCAGGATCACGTCGCACCAGCTCTCGCCGCCCGGCGGGCGGAAGTAGAACTTGCCGACGTGGCTGCGCTGCGCGCTCAGCTCCGGGTACTTCTCGCGGATGCCGTGCCGGGTGAGCCGGTCGAGGACGCCGAACTCCTTTTCGCGCAGGCGCTCGTCCACGCGCATGTGCAGCTCGTTGCCGGGTTTCCAGCCGGCCTCTTCCAGTACGAGGCGCGCCGTTTCGCGGGCGCGCACGTAGGGCGAGCAAAGGATGACCTGCGGCCGCTCCCGCGCCGGCTGGCGCGCGAACCAGCGACCGAGCGCGCGCGACTGCTCGATGCCCAGCTGCGACAGCGGCGTGTCGATGTCGCGGTATTCGATGTCGATCAGCGCCATGCCTGCGGCCTCGGCCGCGTCGCGCGCCACGTTGCCCGCGCTTTGCCCATGGCGCGCGATCCACAGCAGGGACGGCCAGTCGACTTTCATCAAGGCTAGTGTTGCGCCCCCGTGGCAAGCTCGGCCTTCACGGCTTCCTACTTGCCCGTCAGCCGCCACCCAACGTGCTCGGCGGCCGGGCAGAATACCCGCATGGCAGACAGCAAAGAACGCCCCGACCTCCCCGACCGCCTGTGCGCCGACCCGCGCAGCAAGTACCACGTGCCGGCCATCTTCGAGCACGAGATCGGCATCCGCTTCAACGGCAAGGAGCGCCACGACGTGGAGGAGTACTGCATCAGCGAAGGCTGGGTGAGCGTGCCCGCCGGCAAGACGCTCGACCGGAAGGGCAACCCGCTCATGCTCAAGCTCAAGGGCAAGGTCGAGGCTTTCTACAAGGACGCGCCGCCCGCCGCCTGAGCCGCCCGTGGACCGTTTCGTCACGCGCGTGCAGGACCGCTACCTCATCTGGGTGGCCGCCGTGCTGGTGTTCGCCACCGGCGCGGTGGCGCTCGCCGGCTGGGTGCTGGGCGTGGATGCGTTCAAGAGCATCCTGCCCGGCGCGGTGCAGCTCAAGCCCAACACCGCGGTGGGCCTGTGTGTCGCGGGCCTCGCGCTGGGCCTGCTCGCGGCCGACCGCGCGGGCCGGATCGCCGCGGCGTGCGGCGCTTTCGTGGGGCTGGTGGGGGTGCTGACGCTCATCGAGTACCTCACGGGCACGTCCCTCGGCATCGACGAGCTGCTGTTCGAGGACAGGGCGCTGGCCTTCAACGCGATCCCCGGCCGCATGTCGCCCTACACGGCCTGGGCCTTTGCCTGGGTCGGGCCGGGGCTGGTGCTGTTGCACACGCGCCCGCGCCATTGGACGGTGGCCCTGTGCGCACTGCAGGCCGGCCTCATCGGCGCCATCTCGATCATCGGCTACCTGTGGAATGCGTCCCAGATCGTCACGGACACGTGGCTGCCGCCGGTGGCGCTGAACACCGCCATCGCGCTGGCTGCGCTTGCCATGGGGATGATGGGCCTGAACGCGCGGGCGCGGCGCCGCCAGCCGCGCAAGCTGGACAAGGTGCCGCAGGCGCGTGCGCTCACGCTGGCGTTCTGGACGCTGGCGCTGCTGATGATCGCCTCCACGACCTACACCTACCGCACGAACACCAACTTCCTGCAGGCGCAGCGGCAGGTGGAGCAACTGCTGCTGGCCGCCGCGGGCGGGTTGACGCCCGCGCAGCAGGCCGAGCTGGCGCGCCGACGCATGGCGCAGGAGGCGGAGCGCACGAAGCTGCTCGTGTCGCTGCTGCTTGCCCTGGCGCTGTCCGTCACCGTCATCGGCGTGCTCACGCGCACGATGCGCGTGCAGCTGCACCGCAACCTGCGCTCGCGCGACGAGCTCAAGGTGCAGGGCGACGAGCTGCGCGGCGCGCGCGTGGAGGCCGAGGAGGCCACGCGCATGAAATCGGCGTTCCTCGCGAACATGAGCCACGAGATCCGCACGCCGCTGAACGCCATCATCGGCCTGGGCCACCTCGCCCTGCAGACGCAGCTCACGCGCCAGCAGCGCGACTACCTCACCAAGCAGCAGGGCGCGGCGCGCCACCTGCTGCAGGTGGTGGACGAGATCCTGGACATGTCCAAGATCGAGGCGGGCAAGCTCACGCTGGAGGAGGCGCCGTTCACGCTGCGCGCGGTGCTGGAGGACGTGGGCTCGGTGATGTCGCACCGCGCGCGGGAGAAGGGGCTGGAGCTGGGCGTGACCATCGCGCCCGAAGTGCCGCCGTGGGTGCGCGGCGACGCGCTGCGGGTGCGGCAGGTGCTGCTCAACTACGTGAACAACGCGATCAAGTTCACCGAGCGCGGCCGCATCTCGGTGTATGTCGAGAACGTGGTGCTCGAAGGCGAGGACGTGCTCCTGCGTTTCTCCGTGCGCGACACCGGCATCGGCCTGACCGACGAGGAGCGCGAGCGGCTGTTCCAGGACTTCCAGCAGGCGGACAGCAGCACCACGCGCAAGCACGGCGGCACGGGCCTGGGCCTGTCCATCTCGCGCAGCCTCGCGCGGCTGATGGGCGGCGACGCGGGCGTGCTGAGCGAGCCGCGCGTGGGAAGCACGTTCTGGTTCACCGCGTGGCTGCGGGTGCTGGACGAAGCGCCCGAAGCGGCGGCGCCGCCTTCGGTGCCGCCCGACGCCGCGCTGGCGGGTGTGGAGGTGCTGCTGGTGGAGGACAACGAGATCAACCAGCAGGTGGCCGGCGAAGTGCTGTTCGCCGCGGGTGCGCGCGTCACGGTTGCGGGCAACGGCCAGGAGGCGCTGGACATGGCCGCTGCGCAGCAGTTCGACGTCGTGCTGATGGACATGCACATGCCCGTGATGGACGGCATCGAGGCGACGCAGGAGTTGCGGCGGCGCGGCGTGTCCACGCCCATCGTGGCGATGACGGCCAGCGCGATGGCGGCGGACCGCGAGCGCTGCCTCGCCGCGGGCATGAACGCATTCGCCACCAAGCCCATCGATCCGCCGCAGCTGGTGCGCGCCGTGCAGCAGGTGCTGCCCGGCGGCGAAGTGCCCGCCGTGCCGCAGGAAGCTCCCGTCCTGCTGGGCAGCGGCGGCCTGCAGCACCCGGTGGCAGGGCTGGACTGGGACGACGGGCTGTCGCACATCCCCGGCGGCGACGAGTCGTTCTACGTGTCGATGCTGCGCATGTTCGTCGCGAACCACGAGCCCACCGTGGGCCGCCTCCACGCCGCGGTGGCCAAGGGCGACATGCAGGATGTGCGCTTCGTCGCGCACACGCTGCGCGGTTCCGCGGCCACGCTCGGCGCGGTCGAAGTGTCGCGGCTCGCGGGTGAGGTGGAGGCCGCGTGCGACGGCGGGCGGCCGCCGGCGGAGATCGAGGCGCTCGCGGGGGAGCTTGCGTCCAAGCTCACGGACTTGCGTGCGGGGCTGGCGAGCGCGTTGCCGCAGCCTTGATCAGGACTCCCGCGCGGGCTTGAGCTCGCACACGGCATGGCCGGCGAAGTCGGCCTTCTGTGCGACGACCGCGAGCTGCCCGTCGAGCTTGCCCGGCAGTGCCGCGTCCGCCGCCACGCGCCAGCCGGACTCCACCGCGAAGCGCCGCAGCGCCAGGCAGGCGCGCAGTGCCGCGCCGGGCAGCGCGGCGCTGCCGGCGTCGCCGTGCAGCGGGTCGTACAGCGGGATCAACGCCACGTCGCCTTCGCCGAGTGCGATGGACAGGCGCTGCGCGACGTCGGAGCCGATGGCATGCGCCACCGCCGACTGCAACGCCAGGGCCGCGCGCACGCCGTGCACGTGGGCGGGCACGGGTGCGTCGGGTGCGGTGTCGAAGACGCCGAACACGTCCTCGCCGAACGGCGCGACGTGGACGGCGCCGAACAGGTAGAGCGAGTCGCGCACGGCCTGGAAGGCTTCCGTCGCCAGCGCCGCGTCTTCGCCGCGCACCTGCAGCGCCTCGAACAGGTTGGCCAGCAGCAGCGTCGCGCCGGTGAATTCCCGGTGGGTCTCGCCGCCCTGCGTGTCGCGCTCCCAGCGCGCGCTGAGCTCGTTGGCGAGTTGCCACTCGTACTTGAAGGAGAGCGCGTCCTGCTGCGCGCGCAGCGCCTCGTCGAAGCGGTCCTTCAGCGCGCTCATAGCCGCCGCTTCGTGCGCGCGGTTGCGCTGCAGCAAGGCGCGGACGGCCTCCACCAGCTCCTGCGGGCGGTAGGGCTTGCCGAGGTAGTCGTCGGCGCCGGAGGTCATGCCCAGCCGCACCTGCGCGCGCTCGGCCATCGTCGTCAGCAGCATGATCGGCGTGGCGGCGATGGCGGGCTCGGCGCGCACGGCCGCGACCACCTGGTAGCCGTTCATGCGGGGCATGACCACGTCCGAAACCACCAGGTCGGGCTTGCGTTCGCGGATGGCTTCCAGCCCCGCCTGCCCGTCCTCGGCCACGTGCACGTCATGGCCCGCGTCGGCCAGTGTTCGTGATGCCAGCATCCGCTGCAGCGGGTCGTCGTCGATCACCAGGACTTTCGCCATGCGCGGATTCTGCATGGAAACTAGGCGTATCGCTTGTTCCGCAGGTTGTTCTTCATTTCACGCAGCAACGGCTGCAACCGCGCGCCGCCGATCCGCAGCGCCACGGTGGTGGCCAGCACGTCGATGATCACCAGGTGCAGCAGCCGCGACACCATCGGGCTGTAGCGGTCGTAACCCTCGGGGTGGTCGGCAGCCAGGTGGATGTGGCCCGCCGAAGCAAGGGGCGACCCGGTGGCGGTGATCACGATCGCGGTCGCGCCGTTCTTGCGCGCGATGTCGCACGCATCCATCAGGTCGCGCGTGCGGCCGGAGTTGGAGATCACCACGATGCAATCGCCCGGCCCGAGCATGGTCGCACCCATCACCTGCATGTGCCCGTCGCTGTACGCGACCGTGTTCACGCCCAGGCGGAAGAACTTGTGCTGCGCGTCCTGCGCGACGATGCCGGAATTGCCGACGCCATAGAACTCGATGCGCCGGCCGGTCTGGTAGGTCGCCGCCAGCGCCTGCGCGGCGCGCTCGATCGCGAAGGTCGACGCGTCGTTGCGGTACTTCAGGAACGCGGCGACCGCATTGTCGATCACCTTCACCAGCACGTCGCCGGTCTTGTCGTCGGCGTCCACGCTGCGGTGGATGAAGGGCACGCCTTCGCTCACGCTGCCCGCGAGCTTGAGCTTGAAGTCCGACAGGCCGTCGTAACCCATGCTGCGGCAGAAGCGAACGACGGTGGGCTTGCTCACGTGCGCGCGCTCGGCCAGCTCGCTCACCGGCAGGTTCGCGAAGATGCGCGGGTCGGACAGGACGAGCTTGCCCACGCGCTGTTCGGCAGGCGCGAGGGACTGCAGCGAGGCGCGGATGCGGTCCAGCATGCTCAGAGCTCCTCCGGCCACGAGTAGCCGTCGCGCGCGATCATGGCGCTGGATGCGCTCGGGCCCCAGGTGCCCGCCGCGTACGGCCGCGGCCCGTTGTCGTCGTTGGCCCAGTATTCGAGGATCGGCTCGACCCAGCGCCACGCCTCTTCCTGCTCGTCGCTGCGCACGAACAGGTTCAACCGTCCGTCGATCACGTCCAGCAGCAGCCGCTCGTAGGCGCCGACGCGCTCGCTGCCGAAACGCTTGTCGAAGTCGAGGTCCAGGTGCGCGGGCGCGAGCGCCTGCGTGTTGCGCCGGTTCTCCTGGCCTTGCGCCAGCAGGTGCAGCTGCAGCCCGTCGCGCGGCTGCAGGTTGATCACCAGCTTGTTCGCCGCACCCGGCGGCGCATTGAAGATCGCGTGCGGGGCAGGACGGAAGTTCACCACGATGCACGCGTTGCGCGCCGCCATGCGCTTGCCGGTGCGGATGTAGAAGGGCACGCCCGCCCAGCGCCAGTTGGCGATCTCGGCGCGCAGCGCCACGAAGGTTTCGGTGTTGCTTTGGGGGTCCACGCCGGGCTCCTCGCGGTAGCCGGGAACCTGCTCGCCGTTCACCACGCCGGCGGCGTACTGGCCGCGCACCACGTGCTGCGCGAGGTCGGTCGGGGTCCAGGCCTTGAGCGACCGCAGGACCTTGAGCTTCTCGTCGCGGATGGCGTCGGCATGCGCGTTGATCGGCGGCTCCATGCCCAGGGCGCACAGCAGTTGCAGCGCATGGTTCTGCACCATGTCGCGCAGCGCGCCGGTGGTGTCGTAGAACGCGCCGCGCTTCTCGACGCCGAGGTCCTCCGCGATCGTGATCTGGATGTTGGCGATCGTCTCGCGCCGCCACAACGGCTCGAAGAGCGAGTTGCCGAAGCGCAGCGCAAACAGGTTCTGCACCGACGGCTTGCCGAGGTAATGGTCGATGCGGAAGATCTGCTTCTCGGCGAACACGCGCCGCACCGCCTCGTTGATCGCGCGGTTGGACGCGAGATCGTGGCCGAGCGGTTTCTCGAGCACGAGGCGCACGTTGGGGCGGTTCAGCCCCGCCGCCCCGATCTGCTCGCAAGCCTGCGTGAAGAGCGACGGGCCGACCGCGAGGTACATCACCACCACGTCCGCGCCGCGCGACTCCAGCGTTTCCTTCAGCCGCCGGAAATCCTCCGGCTTCGACAGGTCCATGCGCACGAAGTGCAGCAACTGCGCGAACTGCTCGAACTCCTGCGGGCTCGGCTGCTTGGCGTCGTCCACCTGCGCGAAGCGCTCGCGGATCAGCGCGCGGTACTGCTCGTCGCCGAGGTCGTCGCGCGCGACGCCGATGATGCGCCCCTCCTTCGGCAGCGTGCCGTGGCGGAAGGCCTGGAAGAGTGCCGGCATGAGCTTGCGCCAGGCGAGGTCGCCGGTGCCGCCGAACAGGACGAGGTCGAAACTCATGGCTTTAATGTAACTTAGTTTCATGCATTTGGTGTTTACCCCGACAGCCGCTTGTCGGGGTGAAGCTATGCTGGCGTCGTAATCGAGTTACTTCCAAGAACGAACATGAGAAAACTGTTGCTCGCCGCGGCGCTTGCCGCCGCTTCCGTCGCCGCCTCCGCCCAGGGCCAGATCAACGTCATCTGCTCCGTGCAGGCCGAGTGGTGCAACATGATCGGCACGGTGTACGCGCGCACCACCGGCACGCGCGTGAACCTGAGCCTGAAGGGCTCGGGCGAAGCGCTCGCCCAGCTGATCGCGGAGAAGGACAACCCGAAGACCGACATCTGGTTCGGCGGCACGGGCGACCCGCACCTGCAGGCCGCCGAGCAAGGCCTCACCGTCGAATACAAGTCGCCGTCGCTCCCGCAATTGCACGAGTGGGCGCAGCAGCAGGCCAGGCAGTCCGGCTACAAGACGGTGGGCATCTACTCGGGCCCCTTGGGCTTCGGCTACAACACCGAGCTGCTGGCCAAGAAGAAGATCGCGGTGCCCAAGACCTGGGCCGACCTGACGAAACCGGAGTACAAGGGCGACATCCAGGTGGCCAACCCCGCGTCCAGCGGTACCGCGTACACGATGATCGCGACGCTGGTGCAGCTGATGGGCGAGGACAAGGCGTTCGACTACCTCAAGGCGCTGCACCGCAACGTGAGCACCTATTCCCGCTCGGGCACGGGGCCGATCAAGGCGGTGGCGCGCGGTGAAACCGCCGTTTCCATCAGCTTCGTGCACGACGGCCCCGGCGAGAAGATGCAGGGCTTCCCGGTGGAGACCATCACGCCCGTGGACGGCACCGGCGCGGAGATCGGCTCGATGAGCATCATCAAGGGCTCGCGCAACATGGAAGCGGCCAAGAAGTTCTACGAATGGGCGCTCACGCCGGCCGCGCAGGAGATGGCGGCGGCCGCCAAGCAGTTCCAGCTGCCGTCGAACAAGGCGGCGAAGGTGGACTCGCGCGTGCCCGACTTCAAGAAGATCAAGTTCATCAACTACGACTACGCGAAGTACGGCGCCAGCGCCGAACGCCGCCGGCTGATCGCGCGCTGGGAAAAGGAAGTCAACTCGCTGCCGAAGTGATGCTGGCCTCCACGGTCCCGGAGGAACTGCCGCTCTCCCGTTCTCGCACGGGCCATCCGAACGCTGCGATCTGGGGCTGGCTCGCCGTGGGGTTTGCGGCCTACCTGCTGTGGCCCTGGTACGCACTGCAGGACACGAACGGCCTCATCGCCATCGCACGCGTGTTCGGCGGCGACGACACCGGCAACGGGCTGATGCAGATGGCGGCGTACGGCCGCGTGTGGCTCGCGTCCGGTCTCGCGGGGCTCGCCATCTGCGGCGCGGCCGCGTCGATGAAACCCGGGCGCACGCAAGGCAACGTGCTGCTCGCGGGCGGCGGCCTCGGCGCCGTCGGCCTGCTTGCCAGCGGGTTCTTCATCGGCGCGAAAGGCTGGAGCTTCGAGTGGGCCAACACCGCCTTTGGTGAACTCGCGCGCAACCAGTTCGGCATGGGCTGGGGCGGCTTCCTCGCGATCGCCTCGCTCGTGATGCTGGCGTCGTTCGGTGTCGCGCGGCGCGGCGCGTTCCGCGGCGACCTGTTCGTGGCGGCCGCGGTGATCGGCACTGCGTCGCTGCTCGGCATGTTCATCGTGTTCCCCGTTCTCAAGGCGCTGGCCGGTGCGTTCGCGGGCGAGGACGGCAAGTTCGCGGTGACGGCGATCTGGACGCGGCTGGCGAGCGAGCGCAACTGGGGGCTGGGCTGCCTCGCGGGCGGCGTGCGCTGCGGGGTGGCGTGGAACACGCTGTGGCTGGGCCTGTTCACGGCCGCGAGCACGACGCTGCTCGGCACGCTGATGGCGCTGATGGCCGAGCGCGGCCGCAAACCCGGCGGCGGCAAGCTGCTGAACGTGATCGCGCTGCTGCCGATCATCACGCCGCCGTTCGTGGTTGGCCTGGGCCTCATCCTGCTGTTCGGCCGCGCGGGCCTCGTCAACCAGTTCCTCGAATACGCCTTCGGCATCCCGCCCTCGCGCTGGTTCTACGGCGGCTCCGGTGTGTGGGTGGCGCAGACCTTCGCCTTCACGCCCATCGCCTTCATGATCATGCGCGGCGTGGTGCAAGGCATCGCACCGAGCCTGGAGGAGGCGGCGCAGACGCTGCGTGCCGACGCGCGCCGCACCTTCAGCACGGTGACGCTGCCGCTGCTCAAGCCGGGGCTGGCCAATGCCTTCCTCGTCGGCTTCATCGAGAGCATGGCAGACTTCGGCAACCCCATCGTGGTGGGCGGGCAGTTCTCGGTGCTGTCGACGGAGATCTTCTTCGCGATCGTCGGCGCGCAATACGACCAGGGCCGTGCCGCCTCGCTCGCGTGGCTGCTCACGCTCTTCGCGCTGGGGCTCTTCGCGCTGCAGCGCTGGGTGCTGGGGCGGCAGAATTACACGACGGTGACGGGCAAGGGCGACTCGGGCGTGCCGATGCCGCTGCCGCCCAATGTGCTCATGCTCACGCGCTGCGTCGCGCTGCCGTGGATCGCGTTCACGGTGGTGGTGTACCTGTTCGCGCTGGCGGGCGGCTTCGTGCGCACCTGGGGCCGCGACTACACCGTCACGCTGCAGCACTTCACGACAGCCTTCGCGCTGGAGTGGGGCCAGTTCGGCATCGTGTGGGCGGGCACGGCGTGGAACTCGTTCTTCACGACGATGAAGCTGGCCGCGATCTCCGCGCCGCTGACGGCGGGCCTCGGCCTGCTGATCGCGTGGCTGCTCGCGCGCACGGAGTTCCGCGGGCAGGGCTTCTTCGAATTCGCGGCGCTGCTCGCGTTCGCCATCCCCGGCACGGTGCTGGGCGTGAGCTACATCCTCGCGTTCAACGTGCCGCCCTTCGAGCTGACGGGCACGGGGCTGATCATCGTGCTGTGCTTCCTGTTCCGCAATTTGCCCGTCGGCGTGCGCGCCGGTACGGCGGCGTTCAAGCAACTGGACAAGTCGCTGGATGAAGCGTCGGTGATGCTGCGCGCCTCCAGCATCCAGACGCTGCGTTACGTCGTGCTGCCGCTGCTCAAGCCCGCGCTGGTGGCCGCTCTGGTCTACAGCTTCGTGCGCGCGATCACCACGGTGTCGGCGGTGATCTTCCTGGTGACGGCGGAGAACGAGCTCGCCACCACCTACATCATCGGCCGGGTCGGCAACGGCGACTACGGCGTGGCGCTGGCGTACTGCACGGTGCTGATCGTGACGATGAGCGCCGCCACGGCGTTGATCCAGCTGGTCGTCGGCGAACGCAAGCTGGGCCGCCGCCGCGTCGCCGCGGTGCCGATCACGAGGACGGGGGTTTGAACAGGATGACAACGGCCGGCATCGAATTCCGCAACGTCAGCAAGCGCTACGGCAGCGACAGCAATGGGCCGCTGGCCGTGCGCGAGATCAGCTTCGAGGTGCCGCGCGGCTGCCTCACGACGATCCTCGGGCCCTCGGGCTGCGGCAAGACGACGACGCTGCGCATGATCGCGGGGCTGGAGTCGCCGACGTCGGGCCAGATCCTGATCGGCGGCCAGGACGTCACCACGCTCGGCCCCGCGCAGCGCAACGTGAGCATGATGTTCCAGAGCTACGCGCTGTTCCCGCACATGAACGTGGTGGAGAACGTGATGTACGGCCTGCGCATGTCCGGGCTGCCGCAGGAGCCCGCGCAGGCACGCGCGGTGGAGACCTTGCGCAGCGTGGGCCTCGTGGGTTTCGACGAGCGCCTGCCCAGCGAGCTCTCCGGCGGGCAGCAGCAGCGCGTGGCGCTCGCGCGCGCGCTCGTGCTGCAACCCGAGGTGCTGCTGTTCGACGAGCCGCTCTCCAACCTCGACGCGCGCCTGCGCCGCGAGATGCGCGACGAGATCCGCTCGCTGCAGCAGCGGCTCGCGCTCACGGTCGCGTACGTCACGCACGACCAGAGCGAGGCGCTCGCGGTGAGCGACCAGATCATCGTGATGGACCACGGCATCATCGCGCAGCGGGGCACGCCCCAGGAGTTGTACGAAGCGCCCGCGAGCGAGTTCGTGGCGGGCTTCATGGGCGAGGCGATGCTGTTCCCCGCGATGGCCGATGCGTCGGGGCGGGTGAGCCTCGGCCCGCTGCGCATCGCGCCGCGCCAGCCCGTGACGGCCGGCCCGGTGAAAGTGGCGGTGCGCCCGGAAGCGTGGAACATCGGCCCGCCCGGTGCGGGGCTGATGGGGCGCCTCGCGAAGTCGGCCTATCTCGGCAGCAACTACGAGTACACCTTCGAGACCGAGCTCGGCCCGGTGTTCGTCGTGTCGTCGGACCTGTCGCGCGCCCTCGGCGTCGGCGCGGACGTGAGCCTGCAACTCGCCGACCACGGCGTCTCGGTTGTGCAGGTTTCGTAACCCGCGCGCGCACGTCGCGCCGGATAATGACTGCATGAACCAGCTCGACGCACTCAAGCAGTACACGACCGTCGTGGCGGACACGGGAGACTTCCGCCAGCTCGCCCAGTTCAAGCCGCAGGACGCCACCACCAATCCCTCGCTCATCCTCAAGGCGGTGCAGAAGCCCGACTACGCGCCGCTGCTGCGCGAGACGGTGGAGCGCTTCCGCAGGCGGCCGATGGACGAGGTGATGGACCGCCTGATCGTGCGCTTCGGCGTGGAGATCCTGCGCATCATCCCCGGCCGCGTTTCGACGGAGGTGGATGCGCGGCTGAGTTTCGACGCGGATGCGAGCTTCACGCGCGCCGAACGCATCATCGAGATGTACCAGGCCGAGGGCGTTCCGGTGGACCGCGTGCTGATCAAGGTGGCGTCCACGTGGGAAGGCATCCAGGCTGCCAAGCGGCTGCAGGAGCGCGGCATCAACACCAACCTCACGCTGCTGTTCTCGTTCTGCCAGGCCGTGGCCTGCGCGCAGGCGAAGGTGCAGCTCATCTCGCCCTTCGTCGGCCGCATCTACGACTGGTACAGGAAGCAGGCGGGCAGCGCGTGGAACGAAGAGGCGAACGCCGGCGCCAACGACCCCGGCGTGAAGTCGGTGCGGCAGATCTACGACTACTACAAGCACTTCGGCATCGCCACCGAGGTGATGGGCGCGAGCTTCCGCAACACCGGCCAGATCCTCGCGCTCGCGGGCTGCGACCTGCTGACCATCAGCCCGGAGCTGATGGCGCAGCTGGCCGCGTCCGAGGCGCCCGTGGCGCGCTCGCTCGACCCGATCCAGGCCCAGATGGGGATGATCGACGCGATGCAGTACGACGAGGCGAGTTTCCGCTACGCGCTCAACGACGACGCCATGGCGACCGAGAAGCTCGCCGAAGGCATCCGCGCCTTCGCGGCCGACGCCGTGAAGCTCGAGCAGCTGATGAAGGCCTCCTGATGCACCGCGTGCGTTGCGACCGGACGGCGGCGTGGCCGCGGCTGCAGACCTACTACAAGGAGCAGGGCGCGAATTTCGATCTGCGCACGGCTTTCGACAGCGACCCGAAGCGTTTCGCCCACTTCAGCCAGCAGGCGCCGCACGTCTTCGCCGACCTGTCGAAGAACCTGCTGAACCACGTCGCCGAGGCGCTGCTTTTCGAGCTGGCGCAGCAGTGCGGCGTGCCCGCGTACCGCGATGCGATGTTCGCGGGCGAGAAGATCAACAACACGGAGCAGCGCGCGGTGAAGCACTGGCTGCTGCGCGCGCCGAAAGGCTCGTCGGCGGACCCCGACCTCGCGCTCGTGCACGAGACGCTCGATGCGATGCTGGCTTACGCAGAGCGCGTGCGCGCGGACGATGCGATCACGGAAGTGGTGAACATCGGCATCGGCGGCTCGGACCTGGGGCCGCAGATGGTGGTGACGGCGCTCGCGGCTCATGCCATGCCGGGCAAGCGCTTCCACTTCGTCTCCAACATCGACGGGCACGAACTGGCGGCCGTACTCGAGCAGGTCAAACCGGAGTCGACGCTTTTCCTCGTCGCCTCCAAGACATTCACCACGCTGGAGACGATGACCAACGCGCGCTCCGCGAAGCGCTGGTTCGAGCAGAACGGCGGCAAGGACATCGCGCGCCATTTCGCGGCACTCACGACCAACGTGGAAGCGGCCCGCGAGTTCGGCATTGACACCACCTTCGGCTTCTGGGACTGGGTGGGCGGCCGCTATTCGCTGTGGTCGGCCATCGGCCTGCCGATCGCGATCGCCATCGGCGCGGCTGGCTTCCGTGACTTGCTCGCCGGCGCCCATGCGATGGACGAACACTTCCGCACCGCGCCGGCGCAAGCCAACCTGCCGCTGCGCCTGGGCCTGCTCGACGTCTGGTACCGCGACTTCCACGGCTTCGGCAGCCGCAGCATCGCGCCGTACCACAGCGCCTTGCGCCGCGTGCCCGCCTACCTGCAGCAGCTGGAAATGGAAAGCAACGGCAAGAGCGTCGACGCCCAAGGCGCTGCCGTCACCTACGCCACCTCGCCGGTGCTGTGGGGAGAGCCCGGCACCAACGGCCAGCACGCGTACTTCCAGATGCTGCACCAGGGCACGGACCGCGTCCCCGTCGAATTCATTGCCGTGAAGCAACCCGCGCACGCCTTGCCCGTGCACCACGAGCTGCTGCTCGCGAACGCGCTGGCGCAGGCGCAGGCCCTGATGCAGGGCAGGCAGGACGCCGGCGGCCACCGCAACTTCAGCGGCAACCGCCCCAGCACGTTCTTCGTGCTGGACGAGCTGTCGCCCGCCTCGCTCGGCGCGTTCATCGCGCTTTACGAGCACCGCGTGTTCACCAGCGGCGCCGTGTGGGGCATCGACAGCTTCGACCAGTGGGGCGTGGAGCTGGGCAAGGTGCTGGCGCAGGACCTCGCGCCGCGCCTGGCCAGCGGCGACGCGGCGGGCCTGGACCCGTCCACGGCGGGCTTGCTGCAAAGGCTGCGATGAACGATCATGCGCGGCACCGAATGACGGAGGCTGCCATGACGTTCCAGGATTCCATCGCCACCTGCCTGCGCAAGTACGCCACGTTCGAGGGCCGCGCCTCGCGCTCGGAGTTCTGGTGGTTCATGCTGTTCTTCGTGCTGGCGATCGCCATCCCCAGCATGATCAGCGACATCGCCGCCAACATCATCGCGCTGGCGCTGCTCGTCCCCAACCTCGCCGTCAGCGCGCGCCGCCTGCACGACATCCAGAAGAGCGGCTGGTTCCTGCTGCTGGGGCTGATCCCCATCATCGGCAGCATCATCCTGCTCGTGTGGTCGATCAAGAAGAGCGACCCCAACGACAACGAGTACGGCCCGGTGCCGGCCGAGGTGGCGCAAGGCGCGATGGCCGCGCCGCCCGGCGCGGTGTAGCCGCCACCGTCCTTCGTCTATCCCGCGCTTCGCGCCGGAACCCCGGCCGGGCGCGCCGCGACCTACTTGCAGCCGACAAGCTGCAAGGAGATCCGCATGGTGTCCCACGCTCTTTCCCAACATCGCCTGCTGCGCTGGATGGTGGGCGTCTCGCTTGCCGCCCTCGCCACCGCGGTGGCTGCCACGGTCATCGTCCTGAACGAACCGCAGGCTCCCGTGCAAGCGGGCCTGCCGGGCGAGCAGGTGTACCAGCGCGGCGCGGTCACCTGGCGCCTGCAGGAGGGCGAGTGCACCCGCGACGACCTCGGCGCGGCGCTCATCGACGAAGACCGCGTGGGCCTGCACAGGGCGGCGGTCGTGGAGCACGGCACCCGCCAGTGGGCCGCCTGCTGGTCCGTCGACACCGACGGCGACATCATCGTCGTCGACACCAGCGGCGGGCGCGGGTTCATGCCGAAAGACTGGTTCCACACCGTCTCGCGATAAAAAAAGCCGGCCCAAGGGCCGGCTTCTTCGTTGCCTGGGAGGCTGGACTTACATGTCCATGCCGCCCATGCCGCCCATGCCACCGGGCATGCCGCCGGCGGGCGCTTCGTCCTTCGGCGCCTCGGCGACCATGGCTTCGGTCGTGAGCATCAGCGACGCGACGGAAGCGGCGTTCTGCAGGGCAGTACGCGTGACCTTCGTCGGGTCCAGGATGCCCATCTCGATCATGTCGCCATAGGTGTCGTTGGCGGCGTTGAAGCCGTAGTTGCCCTTGCCGGCCAGCACCGCGTTCACGACCACGCTGGCTTCGCCGCCGGCGTTGGACACGATCTCGCGCAGGGGCGCTTCGATCGCCTTGAGCACCAGCTTGATGCCGGCGTCCTGGTCGGGGTTGTCGCCCTTGATCTCGCCGGCGGCCTGCTTGGCGCGCAGCAGCGCGACGCCACCGCCGGCCACGATGCCTTCTTCCACGGCAGCGCGGGTGGCGTGCAGCGCGTCTTCCACGCGGGCCTTCTTTTCCTTCATCTCGACTTCGGTGGCGGCACCGACCTTGATCACCGCAACGCCGCCGGCCAGCTTGGCCACGCGCTCCTGCAGCTTCTCGCGGTCGTAGTCGCTCGTCGCCTCTTCGATCTGCACGCGGATCTGCTTGACGCGCGCTTCGATGTCCGCGGCGGCGCCGGCGCCGTCGATGATGGTGGTGTTTTCCTTGCCCACTTCGATGCGCTTGGCCTGGCCCAGGTCGGCCAGCGTGACCTTCTCGAGGCTCATGCCGGTCTCTTCGCTGATGACCTTGCCGCCCGTGAGGATGGCGATGTCTTCCAGCATGGCCTTGCGGCGGTCACCGAAGCCCGGCGCCTTGACGGCCACGACCTTCAGGATGCCGCGGATGGTGTTGACCACCAGCGTGGCGAGCGCTTCGCCTTCGACTTCTTCCGCGATGATCAGCAGCGGGCGCGACGCCTTGGCCACTTGCTCGAGCACCGGCAGCAGGTCGCGGATCGACGAAACCTTCTTGTCGTACAGCAGCACGAACGGGTTGTCCAGCAGCGCCGCCTGCTTCTCGGGGTTGTTGATGAAGTAGGGCGACAGGTAGCCGCGGTCGAACTGCATGCCTTCGACGACGTCCAGCTCGTTCTCGAGGGACTTGCCGTCCTCGACGGTGATGACGCCTTCCTTGCCGACCTTGTCCATCGCGTCCGCGATGATCTTGCCGATGGATTCGTCGCTGTTGGCGGAGATGGAGCCGACCTGCGCGATTTCCTTGGAGGTGGTGGTGGGCTTGGAGGCCTTCTTCAGCTGCTCCGTCAGGGCGATGACCGCCTTGTCGATGCCGCGCTTGAGGTCCATCGGGTTCATGCCGGCGGCCACGTACTTCATGCCTTCGCGGATGATGGCCTGGGCCAGCACCGTGGCGGTGGTGGTGCCGTCACCGGCGTTGTCGCTGGTCTTGGAAGCCACTTCCTTGACCATCTGCGCGCCCATGTTCTGGAGCTTGTCCTTCAGCTCGATTTCCTTGGCCACGGAGACACCGTCCTTGGTGACCGTGGGGGCGCCGAACGAACGCTCGAGCACCACGTTGCGGCCCTTGGGGCCCAGCGTGACCTTGACCGCGTTGGCCAGGATGTTCACGCCCTCGACCATGCGCGCGCGCGCATCGCCGCCGAAAATGACGTCTTTTGCTGCCATGTTCTATGACTCCTTGATCAGATTTACTTTTCGATGACCGCGAAGAGGTCTTCTTCTTTCATGACGAGGAGTTCCTCGCCGTCCACCTTGACCGTCTGGCCGCTGTACTTGCCGAACAGGACCTTGTCGTCGACCTTGACGGCCATCGCGACGAGCTCGCCCTTGTCGTTCTTGCGGCCCTGGCCGACGGCGATCACCACACCCTGGTCCGGCTTCTCGGCGGCGTTGTCGGGGATCACGATGCCCGAGGCGGTCTTGGTCTCGTTCTCCATGCGCTTGACGATCACCCGATCGTGCAGGGGGCGAAGTTTCATTGCATCTCCTTGACTTGAAACTTTGGTAGACATCAAAAAGCGCCAACAGGGGGCCAGCGCTTGGTAACTTACGCGGAGCTGGGCTGTTAGCACTCAACTCCGGCGAGTGCTAATCATAAGGCTTTTCGGGGAGCTTTCAAGCGTGGCGACGCGATGCCTGCAGGACACCCCAGACGTAGATCGCCAGCAGCACCAGCAGGCAGCAGGCGCCGAGCATGGAGTAGCGGCTGACCATCGTTTCGATCGACCAGCCATACCACTCCACCAACCTCGTCGCATCGGACGGCCCGCCGCGCTCCATCTCGCCGAAGGGGATGTCGCTGTAGTCGTTGCGCGCCGTCCACCAGGTCGGAAAGATGTCGAAGAACGCGCCGGCGCCGATCACGAGGAAGCCCCAGCGCAGCCGGCCGTGGTACAGCTGCGTGCCCTTGCCGAAGAAGAAGCTCGCCATCAGCGCGGTGGCCAGCACCATCCCCATGCCGTCGCCACCGAAGGTGATGAACGCCTCGGCGCGGCGCTCGTCGATCATGAACGTGCCCACGGCCTGCAGCGCGAGCAGCAGCACGGCGAGGCCGGCCAAGCCGCGATGCCCGCCGCGCCATGCACGCCAGCCCATCGCGCACAGCACGCTCCCCAGCACCACCGGCGCAACGAAGCCGCGCGTCTCGGCGATGCGCGTGAACCACAACGTGGGCACCGCCGTGAAGCCGCAGAACCAGGCGCTGACGGTGTGCCCCAATTCGTGCACCGGCATGCCGAGGAAGATGCGCTGCATCCCCGGCGCGAACACGTGGAAGGCGATGCCCGCAAGCAGGGCTGCAGGCAGGGCGAAAAGGCACAGCTTCAGTTCGAGCGCGGGGTCTTCGACCGCGCCCGGTTCGCTGTCGGGCACCTGCTGCGCTTCGTCGATCACGATCTCGGGCAGCGCCGGCGGCGCCGCCGCGCGCCCATGCCTGCGGATCTGGTCGGCCTTCGCATAGTCCGCGCCGCAGCGCGGGCACGCCGCAGCGAGCGCGCGCGGGGCTCCGCACCAGGGGCAGGTCGATGCTGTCGATGCGGCTGTGTCCACGGTACTTCCTTGCGTCTTCATGCGTTCAGGGGCGTGCCGCAGCCGCCACGGGGATCTCCAGCGTGAACGTCGCACCCTGGCCGGCGCCTTCGCTGTGCGCCGTCAGCTTGCCACCCATCTCCATCGCCGCCAGCGCGCAGCTGTGCAGGCCGAAGCCATGCCCGTCGCGGCGCGTCGTGAAGCCATGCGCGAAGATGCGCGTGAGGTTCTCCGGCGCGATGCCCTCGCCCTTGTCCGCCACCAGCACGCGCAGCTTCGGGCCGTCGGCAAGGTCCACCTTCAGCCGGATCTCCGGGGCGCGCCCGCCGCTGCCGCTCACCGCCTGCTTCGCGTTGTTGATCAGGTTCACCATGATCAGCAGCATCCGGTGCTTGTCCAGCGCCAGCGGGGGCACGTCCGCGATCTCCTTGACCACGGTGACGCCGCTGCGCTTGAACGACTCGGCGTTCATGCGCAGCGCGTCGTCCACCAGGTCCTGCACGCGGATCGACTCGATCACGCTCGCCGGGAAACCCGCATACGACTGCTGCATCGCCACGATCTCCTTGATGTGGTCCACGCTCGCGCCCAGGCGTGCCAGGTCCTCCAGCAGGCTCGCGCGCTCGGCCGCAAGCGCCTTGGCAAGCTGGCCGAGGTAGCGCGGCAGGAGCTTGCCTTTCGGGTCGTCCTGCAGGTAGGCGGCAAGGTCGCCCTCGTGGCCCTCGAGCATCTGCGCCACCTTGCCCAGCCCCTCGGCCTTGGAGTGTTCGACCGTGCGGCGGATCAAGCCGGTGGCGACATTCACGCTGTTCAGCACGTTGCCCACGTTGTGCAGCACGTTGGTGGCGATCTCGGCCATGCCCGCGCGGCGCGCCGCAGTCACCAGCGCCTCCTGCGCCTCGCGCAGCTCGCCGGTGCGCTGCTGCAGCGCGAGCATCTCGTCCGACACGCGCGCGTTCGCGCGCTGCAGTTCGTCCACGAGGTAGTTGAACGCGCGGGCGGTGCGGCCGATCTCGTCGTCGCTGGAGACTTCGGCGCGGCGGGTGAGGTTGCCGCCGGCCAGGTCGGCCGCCGCGCTGTGGATCGCCTCCACCTTCGAACGCACGTGCCGCGTCACCACCACCGTCGCGCCGAGCGCCGCGAGCAGCGCGAGCAGCAGCAGCGCCGAGAACGCCACCAGCAGCCAGCGCGAGCGCTCGCGCGACTGCGCGAACGCCTCGTCCGTGAGCTCGCGCTCCACGCCGACCATCCGGGTGAGGTTCCACGACACGACGCCGAAAGCGCTCTCCAGCCGGCGCTCGGTCAGCGCGTCGATCTGCTGCGCGGCGAAGGCCTGTTCCACCATCGCGACGTACCTGCGCAGCGAGGCCATCGTGGCCTGGATCACCTCCTGCTCGCGCGGATCCAGGCCCTGCCCGCTGAAGTACTCCAGCGTCGGCAGCGCGGTCTTCAGCTTGCCGAGCACCTCGTCCTTCGACAGGCGCGCGAGCGCGCCGCGCTCGCCGCCCGCCGCTGCCAGGGCTTCGTCCAGCTGCTGGTGCGCCTCCTGGATGAAGGCACTGGCCTCCAGCGCCAGCTGCAGGTGGGAGAAGCGCACGTCGTTGAGCGTGCTGATGGTGTCGCGCTGCTGCGCCAGCCCCCAGTACGCGCCGGCCGCCACGATGGCCAGCGCGACGATGCCCACCGCGGGGGCCAGCAGCAGCTTGGTGGCCAGCGAGAGGCGCCCGAGCCAGCGTCCCATCGTGCGGCACCCCTAGCGCGGCGCGTACGAGACGACGCGCACGGTGACGGTCTTCTCGCCCTCGTTGCGCACCACCGTGTAGTCGTGGCGGCCGTCGCCGTTGGCGTCGAAGGTGTACGCGCCGCCCGTGCCCTGGTGGCCCCGGGTGGCCAGCAATGCGCGGCGCAGCGCGTCGGGGCTGGTGCTGCCCGCCTTGTTCATCGCCGCCGCGAGCAGGTGCACGGCGTCGTAGACCCAGCTCGCGCGCACGTCCGGCTCCTCGCCCCAGCGCTCGGTGTACCTGCGGCCGAACGCCCTGGCCTGCGCATTCGAGTCCGGCACGAAGTCCCGCACGGAATAGCTCTGGTCCAGGGCGCCGCCGGCGAGCTTGCGCGCTCGCGGCGACGACAGCGACGTCGAGCCGATCAGCTGCGTGTCCACGCCCGCCTGCCGCAGCTGCCGGGCGAAAGCGCCGACGGCATTGGCGCTGAAGTACGTGGCCACGACGTCGATGTCGCTGCGCTTGAGCGCCTGCGCGACGGGCGCGAAGTTCTGCGCCTGCGGGTTGACGCCGTGCACCGCCACCGGCGCGAGGCCGACGCCCTTGAGCTCCTCGACCAGCCGGTCCTTCGCGTCGATGCCGAAGCTCTCCGCCGCGTACACGATGGCCCACCGCTTGCGGCCCAGCGTGTTGACGCCGAAGTCGGCGATCGCGCGCGCCGAGTAGCCGTCGTGCGGCCGCACGCGGAAGATCCAGGGGTTCTTCGCCTGCGTGAGCGCGTGGCTCGTGCCGCCGATGAGCGCCGGGATGCGGGCCTGCGCGATGACGGGCATCATCGCCTGGATGTGGGTGCTGTGCAGCGTGGTGATGATCGCCTTGACGTCGCGGTTGGCCACGAGCTGCGTCGCGGCGACCACCGAGCCCGGGTTGGTGCTCTCGTTGTCCGCGGTCACCAGCTCCAGCGTCCGCCCCAGCACGCCGCCGGCGCGGTTGACCTCTTCCAGCGCCAGCGTCGCGCCGCGTGTGGACTCGCGCGCGTACTCCGCATAGGCGCCCGTCGTCTCCACGACGAGGCCGATCTTGACCGGGTCGGCCCCGGTGGCGGCGCCCGCGCCCATGGCGCCTGCGAGGGCCACGATCCGCGCGAGCCGTTTCGCGCTCATGCCTGCCGCGGGATGGAAAAGGAGAACGTGGCGCCGGCGCCGGGCGAGGACTCCACCCAGATGCGACCGCCGCAGCTCTCCACGATCTTCCTGCACACGGCCAGGCCCACGCCGATGCCGCCTTGCTCGCCGGCCGGGGGCACTTGCGGGAACACTGTAAAGATGCGGTCCGCGCGCTCGGCCGCCAGGCCGATGCCGTTGTCGCGCACGGAGAAGGTCCACTCGCGCGGGCCCTCGCTGCATTCCACGCGCACGGCGGGCGTGCGGTCGGGCGGCACGAACCGGATGGCGTTGGCCACGAGATGGCGCAGGATGTGCGCGAGCGCCTCGGGGTCGCCGTTGATGCGCGGCATCGGCCCCGCGTCCACCACGGCCCGCGTGCCCGCGATCGGCAGGGCCAGCTCGCCCAGCGTCCTGCGCAGCACGTCGCCCATGTCCACCTCACGCGACGGTGTGCCGGCCCGCGCCGCCTCGAGCTGCCGGGTGAGCTCCTGGACCAGGGCGGCCGCGCGGCGCGCACCCGCCCACTTGGCCGCGAGCGCGCGGGCGAGCTGCATCACTTCGGCCGGGTCGAAGGGCTTCTTCAGGATCAGGAGGTTGTCGCCCGCGTCCAGGCGGCTGACGAACTCGTCCCACGGGTAATCGGAATACGCGGTGCACACCACCACCTGCAGCTGCGGGTCGGTGGCCCACAGGTGCTCGATGGTCTCCAGCCCGTCCCAGCCGGGGGGCATGCGCATGTCGACGAATGCCACGGCATAAGGCCGGCCGTCGCGCAAGGAAGCCTGCAGCTTGGCCAGCCCCTCCTGCCCCTGGTACGCGCTGTCAAGCTCGAAGCTGCCGCCGCCTTTGCCGGCGGGCTCGCCGAACAGCTCGGAGCCCAGCTCCTCCAGTTCGGACACGGCCGGATGGGGCGCGAGGATGCGCTCGAAATCCTCGTGGATCGAGCGGACGTCGTCGATGAGCAGGATGCGCCCGCCCTGGGAGGTGCCCGTGGCCAGCATGCCGCCATCACAGCACGGCGGCCCACGGCGCGTGCTAGCGGTTGCCCTCTTGGCGCGGCGGCGGAATCGCGGAAGAATCCCCTGTTAGCGTGCGCAATGCGCCCTGCATCTTGCGCAGCGCGCTCGCCCAGTCGCCGTGCGAGTCCTGCCGCAGCAGGCGCAGCGTCGGGTACCAGGGCGAATCCTCCCGCTGCAGCATCCAGCGCCAGTCCGGGTCGCGCGGCAGCAGCACCATCGCCGGGCGCAGCAGCGCGCCTGCGAGATGGACGACCGAGGTGTCGACGGCCACGAGCGCATCGCAGATCTCGCACACGGCCGCGGTGTCCGCGAAGTCGCGCAGCTGCGCGCCGATGTTGCGCACGAGGCTCTGGCCCGCGAGCACTTCGCGGTCGTGCGGCCGCGGCTCCTTCTGCAGGCCGATGTACTCGATGCCTTCGGGCAGGAAGGGCAGGATCTGCGCGAGCTGGATGCTGCGCTTCGCATCTCGCACGTGCAACGTGCTGCCGCTCCAGACGAGCGCCACGCGCGGGCGCGTTCGCTTGCCCAGCAGCTTGCGCCAGCGCGCGACCAGGTGCGCGGGCGTGTGCAGGTAGCGGCCCGGCGAGGGGATCGTTTCCAGCGTCGTGCCGAACCGCATCGGCAGGCCGAGCAGCGGGCAGTGCAGGTCGAAAGGCGGCAGCGGGTCGCCGCGCGCGACGACGACCGCCGCACCCGGCAGGCCGCTGACGAGCGGCAGCAATTCGCGCTGCACTTCGAGGATGACGTACGCGCCGCGCTGCGCCACGAGCTTGGCGTAGCGGCAGAACTGGATGGTGTCGCCGAGCCCCTGCTCGGCGTGCAGCAGGATGCGCTTGCCCTCGAGTGGCGACTTGCCGTCCCACAGCGGCTGGTCCGCCGGCCAGCGGTACATCGTGCCCTTCACACCGGCGCGCACCTCGTACAGCGGCCAGCCGTTGGCGAGGTCGCCGGTCAGCAGCGTGAGCAGCGACAGGCCGAGCAGCGCGTCGAGGTATTGCGGGTTCAGCTGCAGCGCGTGGCGGTAGTCCGCGATCGCACCCTCAAGGTCGCCCGCGCCCTGCCTGGCGCTGCCGCGGTTGCGAAAGGCCACGGCATCGGCCTGGCCGCACTCGATCGCCTGTGTGTACGCGTCCACCGCGTCCTGGAAGCGGGCCATCTCCATCAGCGAGCGGCCGCGGTTGAAGTGTGCCGGGCCGAAGCGCGGGTTGAGGGCGAGCGCCGCCTCCTGCGCCGCGAGCGAACGGACGAACTCGCCCATCTCGAAGAGCGCGCGCCCGAGGTCGGCGAAGTACGCGGGGTCGCGATGCTGGTCCAGCGCTTCCTGGATCAATCGCGCGGCGGTGACGTAGTCGCCGCGCTGGCCGTGGATGGTGCCCAGCAGGTGCAGCGCGTCGGGATGCTTCGGTGCGCGCTGCAGGATGTCCCGGTAGGTTGCCTCGGCGGCGTCGAGGTCGTTCGCGCGGTGCAGCGCCACGGCGCGCGCGACGAGCGTGTCGAGCGGTTCGTCGTCAGCCGATCGTGAGGTCGACTCGCTTGCCATGGTGCTTCAGCGCGACCTGCGTGGGGTCGCTCTCGTGCGTCGCCACGATGTTCATGCCGACGCGATGGCTGCGGTAACCCAGCTGCGCCAGCAGCTCGCCGATCGCCGCCTCGTCCGACTTGATCACTTCCACCAGCAACGCCGGCTTGTGGCGCTGCAGCGTCTCGCGCGCCCCGCGCAGGGCCTCGATCTCCATGCCCTCGATGTCCAGCTTGAGCAGGTCGAGGCGGCCGATGTTCATGGCGTCGAGGTTCACCAGCGGTACGGTCGCCATCTTCTCCGCCGCGTACGACACGGGTTGCCCGATGTCCTCGTTGCCCTCGCGGGCGCGCAGCTCCAGGCTGCCGAAGCTGGCGGGCTGCAGGTAGTTCGGCTGGGGAATGGCGATGTCGCCCGTCGTCTCGCCGAGCGCGGCGAAACGCGCGCGCGCATTCAGGCAGTTGTTGAGCGCGATGTTGCCGGCCAGCGCATAGAACACGAACTCCTGCGCCTCGAACGCGACGACGCTGCCCCAGCCGGCCATGTGCCGCGCCCACTCGACGGTGTGCACGCCGATGTTGGCGCCGCCGTCGATGGCGACGACGCCGTTGCCGAAATACTTGCGGCGCTTGTCGAGCAGCGCCAGGGCGATGGCCACTTCCTTCGGGTCGAAGCTCGAGTGGGAGAGGAGCTGCCAGCCCACGCCGATGCCGCGGTCCGCGCCGTCCATGCGGTAGTCGTGCCGGTTCACGATCATGCTGCCGTGGTTCGTCGATGCGAGCACGAACGCGATGGGGCGGTCGGGGTGGGCCATACTGCGCATCGAGGATACAACACGCTGCAAGGAGCAACCCTTATGTTCAAGGCCCTGGTGCTGGAGAAGAACCCCGATTTCGCCGCCGCCGTGCGCGAGGTGGATGACGGTTTCCTGCCCGAAGGCGACGTCACCCTCGACGTCGAATATTCGACCCTCAATTACAAGGACGGCCTGGCCATCACCAACAAGTCGCCCGTCGTGCGCAGCTGGCCCATGGTGGCCGGCATCGACGGCTCCGGCACGGTGGTGGAGAGCGCGTCGCCCGAATGGCGCGCCGGCGATGCGGTCGTGCTCAATGGCTTCGGTGTCGGCGAGACGCACAAGGGCTGCCTCGCGGGCCGCGCGCGCCTGAAGGGCCAGTGGCTGGTGCGGCGGCCCACGGCTTTCAGCGCGAAGCAGGCGATGGCCATCGGCACGGCGGGCTACACCGCGATGCTGTGCGTGCTCGCGCTCGAGCGGCACGGCGTGAAGGCCGGGGACGGCGAGGTGCTGGTCACCGGCGCGACCGGTGGGGTCGGTTCGGTTGCGATCGCGTTGCTGTCGAAGCTGGGGCACAAGGTCGTCGCCGCGACGGGCAAGGCCTCGGAAGAGGGCTACCTGAAGAAGCTGGGCGCCGCGTCCATCATCGACCGCAACGAGCTCTCCGCGCCGGGCAAGCCGCTGCAGAAGGAGCGCTGGACGGCCGTGGTGGACGCCGTGGGCAGCCACACGCTCGCGAACGCATGCGCGCAGGTGCGCTACGGCGGCGCGGTCGCTGCATGCGGGCTCGCGCAGGGCATGGACTTCCCCGCGACCGTCGCGCCCTTCATCCTGCGCGGCGTGGCGCTGCTGGGCGTGGACAGCGTGATGGCGCCGCGCGCGTTGCGCGAGCAGGCGTGGTCGCGGCTTGCGCGCGACCTCGACGTCGCGCTGCTCGATGAGATGACCACCGAGATCGGGCTCGACGGCGCCATCGACGCCGCGCAGAAGCTGATGGCAGGCCAGGTGCGCGGCCGCTACGTCGTCAAGACTCGCTGAGCATCCGGTACTCGCGGATCGCTGCCACCGTGGTGCACAGCAACCCGTGCGCCTGCGCGAAGGCTGCGACCTGCTCGCCGCGCGCCATGCTGCCGTCGGGGTTCATCAGCTCGCACAGCACGCCGGCGGGGTAGCGGCCCGCCAGCACGGCGAGGTCCACGGCCGCTTCGGTGTGGCCCTCGCGCTCCAGCACGCCGCCCGTGCGCGCGATGAGCGGGAAGACGTGGCCGGGGCTCACGATCTCGCTGCGCTCCAGCGTCGAGCGCAGCGCGCACTGGATGGTCTGCACGCGGTCGGCCGCCGACACGCCGGTCGACACGCCGAACGCCGCTTCGATCGATTGCGTGAACGCAGTGGCATGCCGTGACCGGTTCACCTCGACCATCGGCCGCAGGCGCAGCTCGCTGGCCTTGTCGGGCCGGATGCAGAGGCACACGATGCCGCTGCCTTCGCGGATCATCAGCGCCATGGTCGCCGGCGTGACGAGATCCGCGGCGACGATCAGGTCGGCTTCGTTCTCGCGCTCGGCATCGTCGAGCACGAGCACGGGCTTGCCGAGCGCGACGTCGGCAATGACCGCATCGAGCGGCGCCAGTTCGAGGGTAGGGGTGACAGAGATCATTGAAACGCTCCTGTTTGTTGAACAAAAACGCCCCAAGGCTTGCGAAGCAGCGCACGCCCACCTGCCCTGCGGCAAGGCGCGAACGCATCTTCTTTCATCCGGACTGTGACCGTCGGCTCCAGAATCGCACTGGATCTGCTGACCCTCGCTCTCTTTCGATACGCGAAGCGCTCGCGGGCTCGCGGTTGTGACGCCGCCTACCGCCGGTGGGGACTTCCACCCCGCCCTGAAGACAGCTCCACTATAGGCGCCACGCGATTCCACGCGCGCGCGAGGGGCTATAGTCGAAGTCGCGATGGAGACAAGCAGCGAGAGTGCAGTACCCACGCGCAGGCGCCGCCATCTGCTGGTGCGCCGCGCGGCGGTGATGCACAGGCGCGCATCGCGGCTCGATCCCACGGTGCGGGGCCTGCTGTGGTCCAGCGCAGCCGGCTTGCTGTTCGTGCTGCTCAACACGCTGATGCGCGGGCTGGCGATCGACCTGGACCCGTTCGAGGTCCAGTTCCTGCGCTACGTGTTCGGCATCGTCGTGCTGCTGCCGATGGTGGCGCACAGCGGCGTGGCCGCGTACATGCCGCTGAACATCCGCGGGCAGTTCGTGCGCGGCGGCGTGCACACGCTGGGGCTGTGCCTGTGGTTCGTCGCGATCCCGCACATCACCATCGCCGACACCACGGCCATCGGCTTCACGGGGCCGATCTTCATCATGCTGGGCGCGGCACTCGTGTTCAAGGAGCCGATGCGCTGGGAGCGCTGGCTCGCGGCCGCGATCGGCTTCGCGGGCGTGCTGATCGTCGTGGGGCCCAAGCTCTCGGCCGCGGGCGGCATCTACACGCTCGTGATGCTGGCCTCTTCGCCGGTTTTCGCCGCGTCGTTCCTTCTCACGAAGGCGTTGACCCGCTACGAGCGGGCGGAGGTGATCGTGCTGTGGCAGGGAATCAGCGTGGCCCTCCTGAGCCTGCCGCTGTCGCTGCTGCACTGGCAGTGGCCGACGGCGTGGCAGTGGGGCGGCTTCTTCGTGTGCGGCTTCCTCGGCAGCGCAGGGCACTACTGCCTGACGCGGTCCTATGCGGTCGCCGACATCTCGGCCACGCAGTCGGTGAAGTTCCTCGACCTCGTCTGGGCGAGCGCGCTGGGGTGGCTGGTGTTCAGCGACATGCCGAGCGATTCGACGCTGCTCGGGGGTTTCGTGATCTTCCTGTCGACGATGTGGATCGCGCGCCGCGAAGCTCGCAGCAGGGTGGCTTAAACGACGTTCGCGATCCCGCTCGCCACATGCCCCGCCGGCACATGCCGCGCCGCCTGGTCCACGTGCCGCGTCTGGTCGTCGAAGAAGAAGTCCGGCTCGAACTGCCGCAGGAACTCGCCCTTGGGCAGGCCGCCGAGGAACATGGCCTCGTCCACCTGGATGTTCCAGTCCATCAGCGTGCGGATGGCGCGCTCGTGCGCCGGCGCGCTGCGCGCCGTGACGAGCGCCGTGCGGATGCGCATCGATGGATCGCCCGCCTGCTGCAAGCGATGCAGCGCAGTGAGGAAAGGCTTGAATGGCCCGTCGGGCAGCGGCTGCGCGGCCTTGGTCAGCTCGTGCAACTGGAAAGCCTCGAGCCCGTCGCGCTGGAACACCTTCTCCGCCTCGTCGGAGAACAGCACCGCGTCGCCGTCGAAGGCGATGCGCACTTCGTTCGGGTAGTTGACGCTCGCGACCATCGATTCGGTGAGCACGCGCGCCGCCGGGAAACCGGCCGCCAAGGCTTCGCGCACGTCCTGCGCGTTCGCGGACAGGAACAGGTGCGCGCGCAGCGGGTGCAGGTACCCGAACGGAGGCCGGCCTTGCGTGAACACGCCGCGCGACAGCGGGATGTGCGCCGCCTTGGCCGAGCGGAACACGCGCATGCCGGAGACGGGGTCGTTGCGCGAGAGGATCACGACCTCCACGCGCTGCTTGTCGGGGTCGTTGAACGCCAGCAGCTTGCGGATGAGCGAGAAGGCGATGCCGGGCTGCGCGGGCTGGTCCAACCGCTGCAGCTGCAGCTTCATGTAGGCCTGCGGGTCGCCGCCTTCGAAGACACGGTTCTCTTCCTCGAAGTCGAACAGCGCGCGCGAGGAGATCGCGACGACGAGCTTGTCTTCAAGGCTGGGGGCTGCCATTCATCGGACCCACTGGTTCAGCTGGATGATAGGCAGGAGAACAGCCAGCACGATCATCATCACCACGAAACCCATGGTGACGATCAGCAGCGGCTCGAGCAACGTCGCGAGCTGCATCGCGCGCCGTTGCACTTCGGCGCCCAGCTGGTTGGCCGCGCGTTGCAGCATGGCGGGCAACTGGCCGGTCTGCTCGCCCATGCGGGCGAACATCGCGAGCAAGCCCGGGAAGCGCTTCTTCTGGCCCAGGGCGGATGCGAGCGGCGCGCCTTCGCGCACCAGGACCAGCGCGTCCATCGCGTCCGCCCGCATGGCGCGGTTGTTCAGGGTTTCCGCCGCGGCCTGCAGGGCCCGCAGGATCGGCACACCGGCGCCGGCCAGCATGGCCAGGGTGCTGGCGAACTGTGCCGCGTTGTAACCGCGGGCCAGCCGTCCCAGCAGCGGGACAGTGAGGAAGCCCGCATCGAATTTTTCACGGAATGCAACATTCCTGAGGCTGCTGCGTAGGAGCAGTCCCACGCCAACGCCTGCAATCAGGATGATCCAGCCGTAATCGCGGACGAACGCACTGATCCAGAGCATGGCGACGGTCAGGAACGGGAGGGCGCGCTTGGTGCCCGCAAACACGTTCGCGACTTGCGGGACGACATACGTAACAAGAAATAACACGATCACGATCGCCACGAGCGTGACGATCGCGGGGTAGAGAGCGGCTCCGAGGAGCTTGGCGCGCAAGGCCTGGCGGGCTTCCAGGTCGTCGGCCAGCTTGTCCAGGACCTGGCCGAGGTGGCCGCTTTGCTCGCCCGCGGCGACCACGGCGACGTAGATCTCGGAGAAGTCGCGCGGGAAGTGGGAAAGGGCGGTGGCGAAGGTGGCGCCGGCGTTCACTTCGGCCCGCAAGGCGGCGACAAGGTGGCGCTCACGCTCGCCCTGCGCCTCATCGGCGAGCGCAGTGAGCGCGCGCTCCAAGGGCAGGCCGGAGCCGACCAGGCCAGCCAGCTGGCGGGTCCAGATGGTCAGGGCGGTGTCGTTGAAAACGGCCCGCGTGAAGGGGCGCGGGGCGCCTGCGGACGACGCCCCCGCTTCGACGGGAGCGACCTGCAGGGGGATGAGCGCCTGGGAGCGCAACTGGCTGCGGGCCGCCTTGGCGGTGTCCGCTTCCAGCACGCCGCGCCGGGTTTCGCCCTGGCTGTCGAGCGCCTCGAAAGAGTAGGCAGGCATTGAAGGTGTAACAGTGTGTAGTAGATTCGAGAGGCCGCCCGTCACAATTGCCGTGAATGTGCAACAAATGCACGGGCTATTCTTACAATTTCTGTTGCACTTTGTTTCAAGTGCCCCCACCATTCGCATAGGGGCGGCATCGTCGTTGCGCCAGCCCGAAGGAGTTTAAACATGTCGAGGGGGACAAGGCGCCCGCGTACGCGCCTGCTGGCACTGGAACCTCGCGTGCTGTTCGATGGCGCGCTGGTCGATACCGCGATGGCAGTGCCCAGGCAGGACGCCGTCACGGACGCCTCCGACGTGCTTCACGAGGCTGCGCTCAAGCTGCCCGCGGCAGCTGTCGAAGCGCCCACTGCGGCCTCGCCGGCTGCGGTCGAATGGCTGGTCATCGACGCCCGCGTGCCGAACGCGCAGCAGCTCGTCGACAACGCCCGCGCCGGCGTGAAGGTCCTGATCCTCGACGAGAACCGCGACGGCATCGACCAGATCGGCGAAGCCCTGCGCGCCGACGGCAGCGCCGTCTCCGCCCTGCACATCGTCAGCCACGGCGCGCCCGCGTACCTGACGCTGGGCTCCACGGCGCTGGACGCCGCCACGCTCGACGCCCGCGCCGACGAATTCGCGCTGCTGCGCCAGTGGTTCACGCGCGACGGCGACATCATGCTGTACGGCTGCGACGTCGCGGCCGGCGTGCAGGGCGAGCGTTTCGTGCAGGCGATCGCGAAACTCACCGACACCGAGGTCGCGGCGTCCACCGACGCCACCGGCAGCCGCAACGCCAACGGCGACTGGGTCTTCGAATACCAGACGGGCGAGATCACCGCCACCGCGTTCCTGTCGGAGCAGGCCGAACAGGCCTACGACGCGCGCCTGTCGACGGTCAGCCTCTCCGGCGCGAGCGGCTGGATCCCGATCATGTTCGGCAGCGCGCAGGACCCGCAGGGCGACAGCCAGGCCAAGGCGGCCGATACCGACATCGTGGCCGACGCCACGCACGGGTCGCTGTACGCGGCCTACGACGACGGCGGCACGACGGGAACGTCGAACGACGACTACATGTACTTCCGCGTGCGCGTGGACAACCCCACGAGCTCGAGCCCGCCGGTGTTCAACGGCGTGCTGACGATCGGCATGGACGCCAACAGCGACGGCAAGATCGACATCTTCTTCACCGTCGACGGCCGCAGCAGCGCGCAGGTGATCCGGCTGATGGACCCGGGCACCGACCTGAACATCTCGCCCAACACGACGAGCACGCAGCCGCTGCCCACCGGCTGGCTCGCGAACAACGGCGTGTACGCCATGCAGAACGGCGTGAACTACTCCGCCGTGGCGGTGAGCGCGACGAGCGACCCGAACTGGAACCCGGCCGCGCCGCCGGTGGGCCAGGACACCGACGTCGGCAACGACGGCAAGAACGACATCTTCGTGAGCTTCAAGGTGCCGGTGAAGGACATCGCCGCCGTGCTGGCGATTCCCTCCCCGCTCGACAAGAGCGGCAACTACGGCCCGCGCGGCTCGACCGGCATCGCCAACTTCGGGCCGAACACGTCGGTGAGCTACGTCGCGTTCTCGCAGACGCAGCCCGGCCCGATCAACGCCGACCTCAACGGCGTCGGCGGCAGCTACGACAAGAACGCCGACTTTTCCTCGCTCGGCGTGCTGGCCGGCCCGATGACGCCGTCCAACCCGGTCAGCGCGGCGGACTACGTGAAGATCAAGGCGCCGGTGGACTACGCGTCCAACCGCGACGGCATCGTCAACGCGAGCGAAGACGACGCGCTTGTCATCCAGGGCACGTCGCGCGCCACGGCGAACGCCAACATCATGGTGGTCATCACCGACAGCGCCAACGCCACGGCGACCGTGTGGGCCACCGCGGCGGCGGACGGCACGTGGTCCACCACCGCCAACGTGAGCGGCCTGGCGGAAGGCACGCTCACCTTCGATGCGAAGGTGGTCACCGCCGCCGGCGGCACCACGCAGGTGGCGGGCTCCAGCGGCGACACGGCAACCGCACTGCACGACTCCGTCGCGCCGACGGTGGGCGTGAACACGCTGGCGACGGCGGGGCGGCCTTCGATCAGCGGCACGACCTCCGGCGTGCCCGTGGGCTCGAACATGACGGTGGTCGTCGACGTGTACGGCAACGGCGCGACGACGGTCACGTACGCCGCGCTCGTGCTGGCCGACGGCACGTGGACGGTGGACACCTCAGTCACGTCGCCCACCAGCGGCTCGGTGCCCTCGTCGGGCTTCACCTCGTACTCGAAGGTCACGGCAACCGGCTCGGACTCTTCCGGCAACTCGACGACGGCGACGGCCATCGACCGCCCGGTCGTCAACACGCTCAGCACCAACAACACCACGCCCACGATCACGGGCACGTGGGGCGGCACGAACAGCGGCACCGACTCGCTCGCCGTGACCGTGACGCGCTCGGGCTACACGCAGTCGTTCAGCGGCGGCAGCATCACCTACAGCGGCACCAACAACACGACGTGGAGCATCACCATCCCCGGCGGCAACCCGGTGGTGGCCGGCAACACGTACGACGTGACCGCGACGACCACGCGCTCCGGCGGCGCGACCGCGGTGGACTCGTCGACGGGCGAGCTCGCCGTCGTCACCGGGCCGACGATCACGATCACCGGCGGAGCCACGGCCAACTCCGGCACGACCAAGCCCACCATTGCCGGCACGTCGTCCGTGCTGAGCGGCTCGATCGTCGTGCGCATCGACCCGAACAACGACGGCACGCTGACCGACGCGCTCTATTACAACGTCACGACCAACTCGGTCGGCGCGTGGACGCTGGACACGGCGAGCTCCGCGCCGATCAGCGGTTCGTTCCCGGTCGCCGGCATCAGCACCGCGATGGGCGTGCAGGCCACCGCGACCGACAGCTCCGGCCGTACCGCGAACGCCACGCAGACGCTCACGCCGGTGACGCTCGCCATCACCACGGTGACCACCGCGGCGACGACGGGAACGACGGGGAGCGTCGGCTCTTCCGGCACCGAATACGGCATCGTGGGGACCTGGGACACCACGATCAACCGGCGCGAGGACGACAGCATCAGCGTCATCGGCACCGCAACCAACGTCAACGGCCAGACGGTGACGGTGACGTGGTCGGACAGCGACTCGGCGACGCCCGACGTCACGACAACCGCCGTCGTCTCCGGCGGCACCTGGACCGCGACGGGCATCGACCTGACCAGCCTGGCCGGCAGCTACATGACCGTCAGCGCCGCGATCGGCAGTGCGACGGCCACCAGCGGCGGCTACCTGCACGACAAGGCGCCCCCGCAGATCGCGTTCGCGGGCCCGCAGTATTGGGACACGAACGCGAACAACACCGTCACCGGCATTTCGGATCTCGCGTCGGGCACGACGATCACGATCGACGTCCTCGGCTCCAACAGCAAGACAAGCTCGGCCACGACCACCGTCAACTCGAACGGGACATGGACGGCCAGCGTGCCGCGGCCGTCGGGCAGCTATTCGTCGGTGACGCTCACCGCGAGCGCCGCGAACTCCGCGGCCGACTCCGCCGGCAACACGGGCGTGAGCGCGGTCACGCGCACGGAGACCTCGACCAACTCGCCCAGCCTGGGGGCGAAGATCACGATCAACACGATCGCGAGCGACAACGTCATCGACACGACCGAGGCCGCGTCCAACGTGCTGATCACGGGGTCGACGACCAACGGCACCAGCGCGACGATCCAGGGCAACGCCGTCACCGTCACGGTGAGGAACGTTGCCACGGGCTCGAGCAAGACCTACACCGCGACGGTCAGCACCGGCACGTGGACCGTGACGGTGGCGCCGAGCGACATCACGAACACGCTCGGCCCCAGCTCGACCTGGCTCGTTACCGCCGGTGTGAGCGCCACCGAGTCGCCCAACATCCTGTTCCAGGACGTCGCCCTGCCCAAGCTGCAGCTGGGCAGCGCGCCCACCACCACCAAGGGCGTGTCGATCACGGGCTTCGGCCCCGACACCAACCTCTCCGCCACCGACGACGACTCGGTGACGATCTCCGGCACGAGCTCGAACACGACGACCGCGGACACCGTCACGGTCAGCGTCGGCGGCACGAGCATCGGCACCGCGGCCGTTGCCGCCAACGGCACCTGGTCGCTCGTGACGACCAGCTTCGCGACGAAGTCGGACGGCCTGCTCGCCGTGGCCGCGGCCATCGGCACGTCGACGGACACGGTGACGGTGAACCACGACACCGTGGCTCCGGACATCGACATCACAGGCGGCCCGAGCGCCAGCACGAGCACGCCGACGATCAAGGGCACGACGGACCTCGCCGCCGGCTCCACGCTGACCGTGGTGGTCGACGTGGCGAACGACACCGCGACGACGCTGACGTACACGACCACGGTGCAGCCGGACCTCACATGGTCCGTGAACACCGCCACCGCGACGCCCACGAGCGGCAGCTTCCCGGCCACGGGGCTCACGGCCAACAGCCTCGTGAGCGTGAAGGGCACGGACGGCGCCGGCAACACCTCCACGGTCTCGAACGTGACGGTGAAGGCGATCACCACCGATGCCGGCACGAGCACGACCGACTTCCTCACCAACGACCCCACGCTGACCTTCAGCGGCATCGCCGAGGCGAGCCGCACCGTCACGGTGTACGTCGACGGCACGAGCGTGGGCACCGCGGTGACCAGCACCGCGGGCGCATGGACCTACGACCACAGCGCCACGTCGCTCACCAGCACGGTCCACACCGTCACCGCCGTCTCCAGCAAGTCCGGCGGACCGAACACACTCACGTCGACCGCGGCGCAGACATTCACCGTCGACACCACGGTGCCGACCGTGACGATCTCGGCGATCTCCACCGACACCGGCACGAACACCACCGACTTCTACACGAACGACCCGTCGCTGGTGTTCTCGGGCACCACGACCTCGGGTTCCGTCGTCGCGGTGACGCTCAAGGATTCGAGCAACAACACGACCTTCTCCACCAGCGTGGCGGCGAGCGGCTCGACGTGGACGGTGGACCGCACGGGCAGCACGCTGCCCGACGGCACCTACACGCTCACCGCCGTGGCGAGCAACGCGGCCGGCAGCACCAGCAGCACGGCGACGAAGACGCTGGTGGTGGACACGTCGGCCAACATCGACATCACCACCAACACCAAGACCAGCGACAACACGCCGCTGCTCACCGGCACCAGCGACCTCGGCTCGGGGCAGGGCGTGACCGTCACGCTCAACGGCTTCACGTGGACGACCACGACCGACGCCAGCGGCAACTGGAGCATCGACACCGGCACCAAGGCGCCGACCTCGGGCAGCTTCACCGGGCTCGCGGCCGGCACCTACACGATCAGCGTGAACGGCACCGACATCGTCGGTAACGCGGCGAGCAACAGCAAGTCGATCACGTACGACCCGGCCGCGCCGGTGCTCACGATCACCGAGCCGATCGGTGGCGACGGCGTCCTGGACCAGACGGAAGACGACAACGTCACGATCAACGGCACGACGACCTTCGTCCCCTCGGGCAACACGATCTACGTGACGATCACGGATGGCGCCACGACGCTCAGCACCACGGCGACGTCCACCGGCACGGGGTTCACCGTCAGCGGCCTGAACCTCGCCGCGATGCTCAACGGGACGCTCACGGTCACGGCCACGTACTTCGACGACGCCGGCATCCAGTACTCCGACACGGCGACGGTCACGCACACCAAGTCGCTGAGCATCGACAGCATCACCACCGACAGCGGCGCGGTGGGCGACTTCGTCACGAACGACAACACGCTCAAGTTCAACGGCTCCGCCGGCGCGTCGGCGTCGGTCACGCTGGTGCTGAAGGATTCGGGCGGCGCGACCAAGAGCACCGCCACGGTTACGTCCAGCGCGTCCGGTGCCTGGACCTGGGACTACACCGGCACCACGCTGGCCGACGGCACGTACACGCTGAGCGCCACGAGCGGCAGCACCACGTCGCAGACGATCAGCATCGACACCGTCGCGCCCGCGCCGGTGCCGACGGTCAACACGCTCACCACGGCGGACACGACCCCGCAGATCACCGGCTCGGCCACCGTCGGCAGCGGCGAGACGCTCAAGGTCACCGTGGACGGCGTCACCTACACGGGCGGCGGCGACGGCCTGACGTGGGGCGGCGGCACCTGGACGCTGCAGATCCCCGCCGCCAACGTGCTCAGCCCGGCGGGCACCGGCACGGCGGCCTTCAACGGCAAGTACGACGTCACCGCCATCGTGTACGACACGGCCGGCAACAAGGCCACCGACACGACGACCAAGGAGCTGCTGATCAGCGCCGACACCACCGCGCCCGTGGTGGACCTGGACCCGAGCGACGGCACGAAGATCACGAACACGGTGTCGTTCACGGGCAGCGCCCTGAGCATCGACGACAACGCCGACCCCGCGACGCTGGTGGAGGCGTCGGACCTCGTGGCGTCCCTGAAGGTCACCGTGGGCGGCGTGCTCGACGGCTCCAGCGAGAAGATCATCCTCGGCACGACGACCGTGTCGCTCGACGGCTCGACCGGCTCGCTCACCAACATCCCGGTGGGCGGCTCGGCGGTGAACGTGAGTTACGCGGGCAACGTCTTCACGATCCAGGCGAGCGACTATTCGCCGCTGTCGGAAAGCGCGGCGCAGCTGGTCATCCGCGACCTGCAGTACAACAACACGAAGGCGGCCTTCACCGCCGGCGACCGCACGGTGGACATCGTCGCGACGGACGACGCGGGCAATGCATCGACCGCGGCGCGCACGACCATCGTCGAGACGCCGAACCCGACGAACACCGTGCCCACCACGGTGACCGTGGCGGAGGACACGACCTTCTCGTTCACCGGCACCAGCGCGATCAGCGTCTCGGACAACCAGAACAACCTGGCGAGCACCAAGCTCACGGTGGCCAGCGGCACGCTGGGCGTGACGCTGGCAGGCTCGGCGTCGGCCAGCGGCAACGGGACGGGCACGCTGACGATCACGGGCTCGCAGACCGACATCAACAGCACGCTCGCCACGCTCACCTACAAGGGCACGAGCAACTTCAACGGCAGCGACACGCTGACGGTGCTGTCGACGGATTCGTCGGCGTACACGGACTCGGATACGGTTTCGATCACGGTCACGCCGGTCAACGACGCGCCGGTCAACACGCTGCCGACGACCTACACCACGTCCGAGGACACGGGCGTGCAGCTCACCGGCATCTCGTTCGCGGACGTGGACGTCGGCACCGGCTCGGCCAAGGTCACGCTGTCGGTCGGCTCCGGCACGCTGACGGCCAGCTCCACGGCGCAGGTGACGGTCACCGGCTCGGGTGGATCGTCGATCGTGCTGGACGGCAAGGCGACCGACATCAACACGTACCTGGCCGGCGCCTCCGCGCCGACCTTCAACCCCGCGGCCAATGCCAACGGGACGGTCACCCTGACGATGGTGACCAGCGACCTGGGCAACACCGGCGGCAGCGCGCAGACCGACACCGACACGAGCACGATCACCGTCAGCGCGGTGAACGACGCACCGGTCAACACGCTGCCCACGACGTACACCACCGCCGAGGACACGGCGGTGCAGCTGACGGGCATCTCGTTCACGGATGTCGATGCGGGCACGGGCACCGTCAAGGTGACGCTCTCGGTCGGCTCTGGCACGCTCACGGCGAGTTCGACGGCGCAGGTCACCGTCGGCAACTCGGGCAGCGCGTCGATCATCCTGACCGGTACCGCGGCGGACATCAACGCGTACCTCGCGACCACCACCGCGCCGACGTTCACGCCGGCCGGCAATGCGACGAGCGACGTCACCCTGACGATGGTGACGAGCGACGAGGGCAACACCGGCGGCTCGGCGAAGACGGACACCGACACCAGCACGATCTCGATCAACGCGTCGAACGACCCGCCGGTCAACACGCTGCCCGCCACGTACACCACCGCCGAGGACACGTCGCTGCAGCTGACGGGCATCTCCTTCGCCGACCCCGACGCCGGCACCGGCGCGGTCAAGGTGACGCTGTCGGTCGGCTCCGGCACACTGACGGCGAGTTCCACCGCGAATGTGACGGTCGCGAATTCGGGCACGAGCTCGATCACGCTGACCGGCAAGGCGACGGACATCAACAGCTACCTGGCGACGACGACGGCGCCGACGTTCACGCCGGCATCCAACGCGACGGCCGACGTGACGCTGACGATGGTCACGAACGACCAGGGCAACACGGGCGGCGCGGCCCAGACCGACACCGACACCAGCACCATCTCGATCACCGCGTCGAACGACCCGCCGGTGAACACGCTGCCGACGACGTTCAGCACCAACGAGGACACGCCGCTCACCCTGTCCGGCATTTCGTTCGCCGACCCGGACGCCGGCTCCGGCACGGTGAAGATGACCCTGACGGTGGGCTCCGGCGCACTGACGGCGACGGGTACGGCGCAGGTCGGCGTCACCGGCTCGGGCGGCACGTCCATCGTTCTGACCGGCACCGCCGCGGACATCAACAGCTTCCTCTCGGCCACGGCACCCACCTTCAACCCGGCGACGAACGCCAACGGCAGCGTCTCGCTGACGATGGTGACCAACGACCAGGGCAACACGGGCGGCAGCGCGCAGAGCGACAGCGACACGACGTCGATCACCGTCAACGCGGTGAACGACGCGCCCGACGCGAAGGACGACTCGGCAACGACCTCGCTCAACACCGCGACGACCATCACGGTGCTGTCGAACGACGTCGACGTCGAGAACGACACGCTCACGATCACCGAGGTGGGCGGCCAGGCGATCACGTCCGGCCAGACCAAGACCGTGACCGACGGCACGGTCAAGCTCAATGCGGGCGGCACGCTGACCTTCACGCCCACGACGGGGTTCCTGGGCAACACCACCTTCACATACAAGGTGAGCGACGGCAACGGCGGCACCGACACGGCGACGGTCTCCGTCACGGTCAACAACTCCGCCGCGCCGACCAACAACGTGCCCGCGGCACAGACGGTCAACGAAGACACCACGCTCACCTTCAGCAGCGGCAACGGCAACCTCGTGAGCGTGAGCGACGCGCAGGGCGACCTCGCGACGACCAAGCTGTCGGTGACCAACGGCGTGCTCAACGTCTCGCTCAAGGGCGCCGCGTCGATCTCGCTGGGCTCCAACAATTCGTCCTCGCTGACGATCTCCGGCACGCAGACGGACATCAACGACACGCTGGCAACGCTCACGTACAAGGGCACGGGCAACTTCAACGGCGCCGACACGCTGACCGTGGTGTCCACGGACGCGACCTCCGCGACCGACACGGACACGGTCGGCATCACGGTGAGTGCCGTCAACGACGCACCCGTGGCGACCATCACGCCCACGAGCTACAGCGCCACCGAGCAGGTGGGCCTGACGCTGCAGGGCACGGGCCTGTCGATCAGCGACGTCGACGCGGGTGGCGCGACCGTCACGGCCACGCTGTCGGTCGGCGCCGGCGCGCTCACCGTTGCGCTCGGCTCCACCGGCGCTTCGCAGAGCGGGTCGGGTACCGGCACCGTGGTTCTCACCGGCACGCTCACGCAGATCAACGACGTGCTCGCCGGCAACGGTAGCGCGACCGTCAGCTACGCGGCGACGGGCGACGCGCCCCCGGCCACCGACACGCTGACGCTGAAAGTCGACGACGGCGGCGCCACGGGCAGCGGCGGCGCGCTCACGTCCACGGCTTCCGCAACGATCAACATCACGGCGGTCAATGACGGCCCGACCAACACGTTGCCGGCCACATTCACGACAGCCGAGGACACGAGCCTGCAATTGACCGGCCTGTCCATCGCGGACCCCGATGCGGGCACCGGCACGATGAAGGTGACGCTGTCGGTGAATTCCGGCTCGCTGACCGCGAGCGACGCGAGTTCCGTCACCGTCACGGGCTCGCCGGGCGGCTCCATCGTGCTCACGGGCACTCGGGCCAACATCAACACCTTCCTCGGCGGCGCATCGGCGCCCACGTTCGTGCCGACGGCAGACGCCAACGGCACCGTCACGCTGACGATGGTGACGAGCGACGAAGGCAACACCGGCGGCGGCGCGCTGACCGACACGGACACGAGCACGATCACCGTCAGCGCCGTCAACGACGCACCGGTGAACGGCTTCCCGGCGGCGACCCAGACGGTTGCCGAGAACACGACGCTCACCTTCAGCAGCGGCAACTCGAACCTGGTGTCGATCTCCGACGTCGATGCCGGCAGCGGTTCGGTCAAGGTGACGCTGGGCGTCTCGCACGGCGCGCTCACCCTGTCCGGCACCACCGGCCTCGCGTTCAGCAGCGGCGACGGCACGGCCGATGCGTCAATGACCTTCGCGGGCACGCTCACGGACGTGAACAACGCGCTGAAGGGCATGACGTACACGCCCACCAGCGGCTACAACGGCGCGGACACGCTGGCCATCGACACGAGCGACCAGGGCAACACCGGCTCGCCCGGCGCGAAGACCGACAGCGACACGGTGTCCATCACCGTCGCGGCGGTGAACGACCCGCCGGTGGCGACGATCACGCCCACCAGCTACAACGCGAACGAACAGGCCAGCCTCACGCTGCAGGGCACGGGCCTGTCGATCAGCGACCCGGACGCGGGCACCGCCACCGTCACGGCGACGCTGTCGGTCGGCGCGGGCGCCATCACCGTGGCGCTGGGCTCCACCGGCGCCACGCAGAGCGGCTCCGGCACCGGCACCGTGGTGCTCACCGGCACGCTCACGCAGATCAACGACGTACTGGCCGGCAACGGCAGCGCGACGGTGACGTATGCATCCACCAGCGACACGCCTCCCGCCACGGACACGCTCACGCTGAAAGTCAGCGATGGCGGCGCCACGGGCGTCGGCGGCACGCTCACGGCCACGGACACGGCGACGATCAACCTCACGGCCGTCAACGATGCGCCGACCGCGACGATCACCCCCGCCAGCTACAGCGCGACCGAGCAGGTGGCGCTGTCGCTGCTGTCGACGCTGTCGATCTCCGACGCGGATTCCGCCGGCGCGCTGATCAAGGCCACCTTGAGCGTCGCGTCGGGCAGCCTCACCGTCTCAACCGGAACGACCGGCGTCGCGGCAACGCAGCCCAACGGCACGACGATCGTGCTGGTCGGCACGGTCACGGAGATCAGCAACCTGCTGGCCGGCAGCGGCGGTGCGACGCTGAACTACACGTACCAGGGCGATACGCCGCCCGCCACGGACACGCTGACGCTGTCGGTCGACGATCTTGGCAACACCGGCACCGGCGGCGCGAAGAATGCGACGGCCAGCAAGACCATCAACCTGACCGCCGTCGACGATGCGCCGGTCAACACCGTACCCGGCGCGCAGACCGTCGCCGGTGGCGGCACGATCACTTTCACCGGCGGCAGCGCGATCCAGGTCGCGGACGCAGATGCGGGCTCGGCCGACGTGCAGGTCACGCTGAGTGTTGCGCACGGTGCGCTGACTTTGTCCGGCACGACCGGCCTGACCTTCACAGGCGGCGACGGCACCGCGGACCCGTCGATGGTGTTCACGGGCACGCTCACCAACGTGAACGCCGCGCTGGCCGGCATGACCTACACGCCGACGGCGGGGTACAGCGGCAGCGACACGCTGACGATCCGCACCAACGACCAGGGCAACACCGGCACCGGCGGCCCGCTCGCGGACACCGACACGGTGGCGATCACGGTCAGCGACACGACCGCGCCGACGATCACGGGCGGCACGACGATCAACTACACCGAGAACCGCACGACGGCCAGCACGCTCGGCACGGTGACCGCCACCGATGCCGTCGGCGTGACGCAATGGCGTTTCTCGGCGACGAACGCGGCGATCAGCTCGGACGGTTACTTCACGATCGACAGCAGCGGCGCGATCAAGCTGACCACGGCCGGCGCGGCCGCGGGTGCGGCGAGCAACGACTACGAGACGACACCGAACACCTTCACGCACAGCGTGCAGGCGGGCGATGCGGCGGGCAACTGGAGCACGGCCACGGCCGTGACGCTGAACGTCCAGGACGACACGTCGGACGACCTGACGGCGCCGGTGCTGGACCTCGATGGTGCGACTTCGGGCGTGAACTACAGCGTCACGAGCGCCAATGGCGCGATCGTGAGCCTGGACAACAACGGCAACGCCGCGACGATCGTCGAGGCGAGCGACAAGGTCGCGACGATCTCGATCTCCGCCGGCAGCTCGCCGGATGGCGCGAACGAGCTCCTGACGATCGGCACGCTCACCGCCGTTCGCACGGACGGCACCGGTTTCACCACGCAGACGAACAAGACCGTCGCCGGTGTGGCCGTGGACATTGCCTACACGGGCGGCGCCTACGTCATCAGCAAGACCGGCAGCGGCAACCTGACGACGGCCGAAGCGCAGGGCATCGTCCGCGCGCTGCAGTACGAAGACACGAAGAGCGCCTTCACGGCGGGCAACCGCACCTTCACGATCACCGTGAAGGACGCGAACAACAATACGGGAACGGCCACGGCGACGGTCGCCGTGACGGACACGACGGCGCCGACGATCACGGGCGGCACGACGGTGAACTACACCGAGAACCGCGCAACGACCGACACCCTCGGCACGGTCACGGCGACGGATGCCCTGGGGGTGACGAACTGGCGCTTCTCGGCGACCGGTGGCCAGGTCAGCTCCGACGGTTACTTCACCATCGACAGCAGCGGGCAGATCAAGCTCACGGCTGCCGGTGCTGCGGCGGGCGTGGCGTCCAACGACTACGAGACCACACCCAACACCTTCACGCACAGCGTGCAGGCGGGTGACGCGGCCGGGAACTGGAGCACGGCGACGGCAGTGACGCTGAACGTACTCGACGACACGACGGACGACACGACCGCGCCGGTCCTCGACCTCGACGGCGCCACGAGCGGCGTGAACTACAGCGTCACGAGTGCAAACGGCGCAATCGTCAGCCTCGACAACAACGGCAACGCTGCGACGATCGTAGAAGCCAGCGACAAGATCGCGACGATCTCCATCGCTGCCTCCGGCATCACCGATGGCGCCAACGAGCTGCTGACGATCGGCACGCTGACGGCCGTTCGTGCAGACGGCACCAGCTACGTCGACCAGACCAACAAGACGGTCGCCGGCGTCGCCGTCGACATCGCCTACACCGGCGGTGCCTACGTCATCAGCAAGAACGGTGGGGGCAATCTCACGACGGCGGAGGCGCAGGGCATCGTCCGTGCGCTGCAATTCGAAGACACGAAGTCGGCGTTCACCGCGGGCAACCGGACCTTCACGATCACCGTGAAGGATGCGAACAACAACACGGCCAGCGCGACGTCGACGGTGACGGTGAGTGACACGACGGCGCCGACCATCACGGGCGGCACGACTGTCAACTACACCGAGAACCGGACCACGTCCGACACGCTCGGCACCGTCACGGCTACCGACGCGGTCGGCGTGACCAATTGGCGATTCTCCGCGACGGGCGGCCAGGTCAGCTCCGACGGTTACTTCACCATCGACAGTACCGGCAAGATCAAGCTCACTTCTGCCGGTGCGGCGGCCGGGATCGCCAGCAACGACTACGAAACGACCCCCAACACCTTCACGCACAGCGTGCAGGCGGGTGACGCGGCAGGTAACTGGAGCACGGCGACGGCCGTGACGCTGAATGTCCTCGACGACACGACCGACGACACGACGGCTCCGGTGCTGGACCTTGACGGCGCCACCAGCGGTGTGAACTACAGCGTCACGAGTGCCAATGGCGCGATCGTGAGCCTGGACAACAACGGCAGCGCAGCCACGATGGTTGAAGCCAGCGACAAGATCGCGACGATCTCGATTGCCGCGTCTGGCATCAGCGACGGCGCGAACGAGCTGCTCACGATCGGCACGCTGACCGCCGTTCGTGCAGACGGCACCAGCTACGTCGACCAGACGAACAAGACGGTCGCCGGCGTGGCTGTCGACATCGCGTACACCGGTGGTGCCTACGTCATCAGCAAGAACGGCGGCGGTAACCTGACGACCGCTGAAGCCCAAGGCATCGTCCGGGCCCTGCAGTACGAAGACACCAAGAGCGCGTTCACGGCGGGCAACCGCACCTTCACGATCACCGTAAAGGACGCGAACAACAATACCGCGAGCGCAACTGCGACGGTCACGGTCTCCGACACGACGGCACCGACGATCACCGGCGGCACGACGTTCAACTACACCGAGAACCGCACGACAGCCAACACGCTGGGCACGGTGACGGCCACCGATGCCGTGGGTGTGACCAACTGGCGTTTCTCCGCGACCGGCGGCCAGGTGAGCTCGGACGGCTACTTCACGATCGACAGCAGCGGCCAGATCAAACTGACCGCTGCCGGCGCGGCCGCGGGCGTTGCCTCGAACGATTACGAAACGACGCCCAACACCTTCACGCACAGCGTGCAGGCGGGTGACGCGGCAGGCAATTGGAGCACCGCGACGGCCGTCACGCTGAACGTCCTCGACGACACAACCGACGACACCACCGCTCCGGTGCTGGACCTCGATGGCGCCACGAGCGGTGTGAACTACAGCGTCACGAGCGCAAACGGCGCAATCGTCAGCCTCGACAACAACGGCAACGCTGCGACGATCGTAGAAGCCAGCGACAAGATCGCGACGATCTCGGTTTCCGCCGGCAGCTCGCCCGATGGCGCGAACGAGCTCCTGACCATTGGGACGCTGACGGCGTCGCGCACCGACGGCACTGGCTTCACGAACCTGACGAACCAGACGGTCGCGGGTGTCGCGGTGGACATCGCGTTCAGCGGCGGCGCCTACGTCATCAGCAAGAACGGCGGCGGCAACCTCACGACGGCCGAAGCGCAAGGCGTCGTCCGCGCGTTGCAGTACGAAGACACGAAGACGTCGTTCACCGCCGGCAGCCGCACGTTCACGATCACCGTGAAGGACGCGAACAACAATACGGCCAGCGCGACCTCAACCGTGGCCGTGAGCGACACGACGGCGCCGACCATCACGGGCGGCACGACTGTCAATTACACGGAGAACCGGACCACGTCCGACACGCTCGGCACCGTCACGGCCACCGACGCGGTCGGTGTGACGAACTGGCGCTTCTCGGCCACCGGTGGCCAGGTCAGCTCGGACGGCTACTTCACCATCGACAGCACCGGCAAGATCAAGCTGACCGCGGCCGGTGCCGCGGCCGGGATCGCCAGCAACGACTACGAGACGACGCCCAATACCTTCACGCACAGCGTCCAGGCCGGCGATGCCGCGGGCAACTGGAGCACGGCGACGGCGGTGACTCTGAACGTGCTTGACGACACGACCGACGACACCACGGCGCCGGTGCTGGACCTCGACGGCGCCACGAGCGGCGTGAACTACAGCGTCACGAGTGCAAACGGCGCAATCGTCAGCTTGGACAACAACGGCAATGCGGCCACGATCGTTGAAGCCAGCGACAAGATCGCGACGATCTCGATTGCCGCGTCTGGCATCAGCGACGGCGCGAACGAGCTGCTCACGATCGGCACGCTGACCGCCGTTCGTGCAGACGGCACCAGCTACGTCGACCAGACGAACAAGACGGTCGCCGGCGTGGCTGTCGACATCGCGTACACCGGTGGTGCCTACGTCATCAGCAAGAACGGCGGCGGGAACCTGACGACCGCTGAAGCCCAAGGTATCGTCCGGGCCCTGCAGTACGAAGACACCAAGAGCGCGTTCACGGCGGGCAACCGCACCTTCACGATCACCGTGAAGGATGCGAACAACAACACGGCCAGCGCGACGTCGACGGTGACGGTCAGCGACACGACGGCACCGACGATCACTGGTGGAACTACTGTCAACTACACGGAGAACCGGACCACGTCCGACACGCTCGGCACTGTGACGGCGACCGACGCGGTCGGTGTGACGAACTGGCGCTTCTCGGCAACGGGCGGCCAGGTCAGCTCGGACGGCTACTTCACCATCGACAGCACCGGCAAGATCAAGCTGACCGCCGCTGGTGCCGCAGCTGGTATCGCCAGCAACGATTACGAGACGACGCCCAACACCTTCACGCACAGCGTGCAGGCGGGTGACGCGGCAGGCAATTGGAGCACCGCGACGGCCGTCACGCTGAATGTCCTCGATGACACGACCGACGACACGACGGCACCCGTGCTCGATCTCGACGGCGCGACCTCGGGGGTGAACTACAGCGTCACCAGCGCCAACGGCGCGATCGTCAGCCTCGACAACAACGGCAACGCTGCGACGATCGTCGAAGCCAGCGACAAGATCGCGACGATCTCGGTTTCCGCCGGCAGCTCGCCCGATGGCGCGAACGAGCTCCTGACCATTGGGACGCTGACGGCGTCGCGCACCGACGGCACGGGCTTCACGAACCTGACGAATCAGACGGTCGCGGGTGTTGCGGTGGACATCGCGTTCAGCGGCGGCGCCTACGTCATCAGCAAGAACGGCGGCGGCAACCTGACCACGGCGGAAGCGCAGGGCATCGTGCGGGCGCTGCAGTACGAGGACACGAAGACTGCGTTCACCGCTGGCAACCGCACCTTCACGATCACGGTGAAGGACGCGAATAACAACACGGCGAGCGCGACCGCGACCGTGGCCGTGAGCGACACGACGGCGCCGACCATCACCGGCGGCACGACCGTCAACTACACCGAGAATCGTGCGACGACCGACACGCTCGGCACCGTCACGGCCACCGACGCGGTCGGCGTGACCAACTGGCGCTTCTCGGCCACCGGTGGCCAGGTCAGCTCGGACGGCTACTTCACCATCGACAGCACCGGCAAGATCAAGCTCACCGCCGCCGGTGCCGCCGCGGGCATCGCCAGCAACGACTACGAAACCACGCCCAACACCTTCACGCACAGCGTGCAGGCCGGCGACGCAGCGGGCAACTGGAGCACCGCAACGGCCATTACGCTGAATGTCCTCGACGACACAACCGACGACACCACCGCTCCGGTGCTGGACCTCGACGGCGCCACCGGCGGCGTGAACTACAGCGTGACGAGCGCCAACGGCGGCATCGTCAGCCTGGACAACAACGGCAACGCCGCGACCGTCGTTGAAGCCAGCGACAAGATCGCGACGATCTCCATTGCTGCTTCCGGCATCAGCGACGGCGCGAACGAGCTGCTCACGATCGGCACGCTGAGCGCCGTGCGAGCTGACGGCACGAGCTATGTCGATCAGACAAACAAGACGGTCGCGGGCGTTGCTGTCGACATCGCCTACACCGGCGGTGCGTACGTCATCAGCAAGAACGGCGGCGGGAACCTGACCACGGCGGAAGCACAGGGCCTTGTCCGTGCGCTGCAATACGAAGACACGAAGACTGCGTTCACGGCTGGCAACCGCACGTTCACAATCACCGTGAAGGACGCGAACAACAACACGGCCAGTGCAACGGCAACCGTGTCGGTCAGCGACACGACGGCACCGGCGATCACGGGCGGCACGACTGTCAATTACACCGAGAACCGGACTACCTCCGATACGCTGGGTACCGTGACCGCCACGGATGCCGTGGGGGTGACGAACTGGCGCTTCTCGGCAACCGGCGGCCAGGTCAGCTCGGACGGCTACTTCACCATCGACAGCACCGGCAAGATCAAGCTGACTGCGGCCGGTGCCGCGGCGGGCATCGCCAGCAACGACTACGAGACGACGCCCAACACCTTCACGCACAGCGTGCAGGCCGGCGACGCCGCGGGAAACTGGAGCACGGCGACAGCGGTGACGCTGAACGTGCTGGACGACACAACCGACGATACGACCGCTCCGGTGCTGGACCTCGATGGCGCCACGAGCGGTGTTAATTACAGCGTGACGAGCGCCAACGGCGGCATCGTCAGCCTGGACAACAACGGCAATGCGGCCACGATCGTTGAGGCGAGCGACAAGATCGCGACGATCTCCATTGCTGCTTCCGGCATCAGCGACGGCGCGAACGAGCTGCTCACGATCGGCACGCTGAGCGCCGTGCGAGCTGACGGCACGAGCTATGTCGATCAGACAAACAAGACGGTCGCGGGCGTTGCTGTCGACATCGCCTACACCGGCGGTGCGTACGTCATCAGCAAGAACGGCGGCGGGAACCTGACCACGGCGGAAGCACAGGGCCTTGTCCGTGCGCTGCAATACGAAGACACGAAGACTGCGTTCACGGCTGGCAACCGCACGTTCACAATCACCGTGAAGGACGCGAACAACAACACGGCCAGTGCAACGGCAACCGTGTCGGTCAGCGACACGACGGCACCGGCGATCACGGGCGGCACGACTGTCAATTACACCGAGAACCGGACTACCTCCGACACGCTGGGTACCGTGACCGCCACGGATGCCATGGGGGTGACGAACTGGCGCTTCTCGGCAACGGGCGGCCAGGTCAGCTCGGACGGCTACTTCACCATCGACAGCACCGGCAAGATCAAGCTGACTGCTGCCGGTGCCGCGGCCGGGATCGCCAGCAACGACTACGAGACGACGCCCAATACCTTCACGCACAGCGTCCAGGCCGGCGATGCCGCGGGCAACTGGAGCACGGCGACGGCAGTGACGCTGAACGTGCTCGACGACACGACGGACGACACGACCGCGCCGGTGCTGGACCTCGATGGCGCCACGAGCGGCGTGAACTACAGCGTCACGAGCGCCAACGGCGCGATCGTGAGCCTAGACAACAACGGTAACGCCGCGACCATCGTCGAGGCGAGTGACAAGATCGCGACGATCTCGGTTTCCGTCGGCAGTTCGCCGGATGGCGCGAACGAGCTCCTGACCATCGGGACGCTGACGGCGTCGTGCACCGACGGCACGGGCTTCACGAATCTGACGAACCAGACGGTTGCGGGTGTCGCGGTGGACATCGCGTTCAGCGGCGGTGCCTACGTCATCAGCAAGAACGGTGGGGGCAACCTCACGACGGCTGAAGCCCAAGGCATCGTCCGGGCGCTGCAGTACGAAGACACGAAGTCCGCGTTCACCGCCGGCAACCGCACGTTCACGATCACCGTGAAGGACGCGAACAACAACACGGCGAGCGCGACCGCGACCGTGGCCGTGAGCGACACGACGTCGCCAACCATCACTGGCGGCACGACGGTCAACTACACCGAGAACCGCACGACCTCCGACACGCTGGGCACTGTGACGGCCACCGACGCGGTCGGCGTGACCAACTGGCGCTTCTCGGCCACCGGCGGCCAGGTCAGCTCGGACGGCTACTTCACCATCGACAGCACCGGCAAGATCAAGCTCACCGCCGCCGGGGCGGCCGCCGGCATCGCCAGCAACGACTACGAAACCACGCCCAACACCTTCACGCACAGCGTGCAGGCGGGTGACGCGGCAGGTAACTGGAGCACCGCGACGGCCGTCACGCTGAACGTCCTCGACGACACGACCGACGACAACACCGCCCCGGTCCTCGACCTCGACGGCGCGACCGCCGGCGTCAACTGGAGCGTGACCAGCGCCAACGGCGCCCTCGTGAGCCTCGACAACGACGGCAGCGCGGCCACGATCGTCGAAGCGAGCGACCGGATCGCGACGATCTCCGTCTCGGCGGGCAGCGCACCCGACGGCGCGAACGAGCTGCTGACCATCGGCGCGCTCACCGCAGTCCGCACGGACGGCACGGGCTACACGAACCAGTCGAACGTCACGGTCGCGGGTGTCGCGGTCGACATCGCCTACACCGGCGGTGCCTACGTGATCAGCAGGAACGGCGGCGGCAACCTGGGCACGGCCGAGGCGCAGGGCATCGTGCGCGCGCTGCAGTACCAGGACACGAAGACCAGCTTCACGACCGGCACGCGCACCTTCACGCTCACCGTGAAGGACGCCAACAACAACACGGCCAGCGCGACGGCGACCGTCTCCGTGACCGATGCGACCGCGCCGACCGTCACCGGCGGCACGTCCATCAGCTACACCGAGAACCGCTCGACCACCGACACGCTCGGCACCGTAACCGCCACCGACGCGATCGGCGTGACGCAATGGCGCTTCTCCGCGACCAACGCTTCGATCAGCTCCGACGGGTACTTCACGATCGACAGCAGCGGCCGGATCAAGCTGACCACCGCCGGCGCCGCGGCCAATGCGGCCAGCAACGACTTCGAGACCACGCCCAACAGCTTCACGCACGGCGTGCAGGCCGGCGACGCGGCGGGCAACTGGAGCGCGGCGACCAACGTCACGCTGAACGTGCTGGACGACGCCGCCGATGACTCCAGCGCACCGGTGGTCGACCTCGACGGCGCGACCTCGGGCGTCAACTACAGCGTGACCAGCGCCAACGGCGCGATCACCAGCCTGGACAACAACGGCAACGCCGCGACGCTGGTCGAAGCGAGCGACAAGGTCGCCACGATCAGCATCTCGGCAGGCAGCTCGCCCGATGGCGCCAACGAGCTGCTCACCATCGGCACGCTCGCGGCCGTGCGCACCGACGGCACGGGCTTCACGAACCAGGGTAACGTCACAGTCGCGGGTGTCGCGGTCGACATCGCCTACACGGGCGGCGCCTATGTCATCAGCAAGAACGGTGGCGGCAACCTGACCACGGCCGAAGCGCAAGGCATCGTGCGCGCGCTGCAGTACCAGGACACGAAGTCGAACTTCACCGCCGGCAACCGCACCTTCACCATCAGCGTGAAGGACGCGAACAACAACACCGGCTCGGCCACCGCGACGGTCAACGTGGCCGACACGACCGCACCGGCGGTCACCGGTGGCACGACGATCAACTACACGGAGAACCGCGCGACGTCCGACACGCTCGGCACGGTGACGGCCACCGACGCGGTCGGCGTGACGAACTGGCGTTTCTCGGCTACCGGCGGTTCGATCAGCTCCGACGGCTACTTCACCATCAACAGCAGCGGCCAGGTGAAGCTGACCGCCGCGGGCGCAGCGGCGGGCATCGCGTCGAACGACTACGAGACCACGCCCAACACCTTCACGCACAGCGTGCAGGCCGGGGATGCGGCGGGCAACTGGAGCACGGCCACCGCCATCACGCTGAACGTGCAGGATGCGGCCGACGACAGCAGCGCGCCGGTGCTGGACCTCGACGGCGCGGCCGCCGGTGTCAACTACAGCGTGACGAGCGCGAACGGCGCGATCACCAGCCTGGACAACAACGCGAATGCGGCGACCCTGGTGGAAGCGAGCGACAGGATCGCGACGATCTCCATCTCCGCGGGCAGCGCGCCCGACGGCGCGAACGAGCTGCTGACGATCGGCACCCTCAGCGCAGTCCGCACGGACGGCACGGGGTACACGAACCAGTCGAACGTCACGGTCGCGGGAGCAGCCGTCGACATCGCCTACACCGGCGGTGCCTACGTCATCAGCAAGAACGGCGGCGGCAACCTCACCACGGCCGAAGCGCAGGGCATCGTCCGCGCGCTGCAGTACGAGGACACGAAGACCGCGTTCACCACCGGCAACCGCACCTTCACGATCAGCGTGAAGGATTCGGAGAACAACACCGGCAGCGCGGTGGCCACGGTCACCGTCAGCGACACGATCGCACCGACCGCCAATGCGGCGACCTTCGGCTACAACGAGAACCGCTCCACCACCGACGTGCTGGGCACGATGACGGCCACCGACAACCTGGGCACGATCTCGGGCTGGCGCTTCCAGGCCACCGGTGGCTCCACCAGCGCCGACGGCTACTTCACCATCGACAGCACCGGCAAGGTCCGCCTCACGACGGCGGGCGTCGCGGCCGGCGTCGCGTCGAACGACTACGAGACGGCACCCAACAGCTTCACCTACGCCATGCAGGCGTCGGACGCGGCGGGCAACTGGTCCCCGGCCGCCACGCTCACGCTCAACGTGCTGGACGTGGCCGACGACACCTCGGCGCCCACCATCGACCTCGACACCGCCGCCGCGGGCTCCGCCTACAGCGTGACGAGTGCGAACGGCGCGATCGTCAGCCTCGACAACGACGGTGCGGCGGCCACGGTGACGGAGACCAGCGACAAGATCGCGACGATCTCCATCGTGGCGGGCAGCATCGCGGACGGCGCGAACGAGCTGCTGACCATCGGCACGCTCACGGCGGTACGCGCGGACGGCACCGGCTTCACGAACCAGAGCAACGTCACGGTGGCGGGTGTCGCGGTCGACATCGCCTACACGGGCGGCGCCTTCGTCGTCAGCAGGAACGGCGGCGGCAACCTCACCGCGGCCGAGGCACAGGGCATCGTGCGCGCGCTGCAGTACCAGGACACGAAGGCCGCCTTCACGCCGGGCAACCGCACCTTCACCATCACGGTCAAGGACGCGGAGAACAACAACGCGAGCGCGGTGGCGACGGTCGTCGTCGCGGACACGGTCGCGCCGGTGGTCGGCGGCAGCCAGTCGTTCACGTACAACGAGAACCGCGGCGCATCCGACGTGCTCGGGACCGTGACGGCCACCGATGCCATCGGCGTCACCGGCTTCCGCTTCAGCGCCACGGGTGGCAGCACCAGCGCCGACGGGTATTTCCAGATCGGCAACGACGGCAAGATCACGCTGACTTCGTCCGGCGTGGCGGCCGGCGCCGCCAGCAACGACTTCGAGGTCACGCCCAACAGCTTCACGCACGGCGTGCAGGCGCGCGACGCCGCGGGCAACTGGTCCACGGCGGTGGACGTGGTGCTGAACGTCGCCGACGTGAACGAGAACGACGTGACGCCCCCGGTGGTCACGCCGAACCAGTCGTTCGCCTACACCGAGAACTCTTCCACGAGCACCGTGCTCGGCACGGTCGCCGCGACGGATGCGGTGGGCGTGACGGGCTTCCAGTTCGCCAACGGCACGACCACGAGCGACGACGGCTTCTTCACCATCGCGGCCAACGGGCAGGTGAAGTTGACGACGGCGGGTGCGGCAGCCAACGCGGCCAGCAACGACTTCGAGACGACGCCGAACACGTTCACGGTGAGCGTGCGGGCGCGCGACGCCGCCGGCAACTGGTCGACGGCCACGAACGTGACGCTCAACGTCACGGATGTGGATGACATCGCCCCGGTGGTCGCCGCGAACCAGGCGTTCACCTACGACGAGAACCGCAGCTCGTCGGACGTGCTGGGCACCGTCGCGGCGAGCGATGGGGTCGGCGTCACCGGCTTCCGCTTCTCCAACGGCCTCACGATCAGCGCCGACGGCTACTTCCAGATCGACAACAGCGGCAAGATCTCTCTGACGACCGCGGGCACCGTCGGTGCGGCGAACGACTTCGAGACCGCGCCGAACACGTTCACGGAAGCCGTGCAGGCACGCGATGCGGCCGGGAACTGGTCGACGGCAGTGGACGTGACGCTGAAGGTCGCGGACCTCTCCGACGCGACGCCGGACACGAAGGCGCCGACGATCACGGCGAGCCAGGCATTCACGTACAACGAGAACCGCAGCACCTCGGACGTGCTCGGCACGGTTGCCGCGACGGACGACCGCGCCGTCACCGGCTTCAAGTTCAGCACGGGCGGCACGACCAGCAGCGACGGCTTCTTCACCATCGGCAACGGCGGCCAGATCAAGCTCACCGCGGCCGGTGCCGCCGCTGCTGCGGCCTCGAACGACTTCGAGACGACACCGAACACCTTCACGCTGGGCGTGCAGGCATCGGACGCAGCCGGCAACTGGTCCACGGCGGTCGACGTGACACTGAACGTCGCCGACCTCGACGATGCCGCGCCGGTCGTGACCGCGGGCCAGTCCTTCACGTACAACGAGAACCGCGCCACGAGCGACGTGCTGGGCACGCTCGCGGCCACGGACAACGTCGCGGTCACCGCCTGGCGCTTTGCCAATGGCGGCCAGGTCAGCACCGACGGTTACTACGCGGTCGACAACGCCGGCAAGATCCGCCTGACGACGGCGGGCGCGGCGGCGAGTGCCGCCTCGAACGATTTCGAGACGACGCCCAACACCTTCACGCAGTCGGTGCAGGCCGGCGACGCCGCGGGCAACTGGTCCGCCGCCGTCAATGTGACGCTGAACGTCGCCGACGTGAACGACGCGCCGCCGCCACCGCCGCCGCCGGCCGACCCGACGGCGCCCACCGTCACGGCGAACCAGTCGTTCAGCTACGACGAGAACCGCAGCACCACCGACGTGCTGGGCACGGTGGCCGCCACCGACAACGTCGCCGTCACGGCGTACCGCTTCTCGAACGGCGGCCAGATCAGCGACGACGGCTACTTCACCATCGGCAACGACGGCAAGATCCGCCTCACGGTGGCCGGCGCTTCCGCGGGCGTGGCCGCGAACGACTTCGAGACGGCGCCCAACACCTTCACGCACAGCGTGCAGGCCGGCGACGCCGCGGGCAACTGGTCGGCCGCGACGAAAGTCACGCTCAACGTCAACGACCTCAGCGACTCGCCGGCCCCGCCGCCGCCGCCCCCGCCGCCGGCGGGCGACACGTCGGCGCCGATCGTCTCGACAGGCCTCACGTTCACGTACAACGAGAACCGCGGCACGAGCGACATCCTCGGCACCGTGACCGCGTTCGACGACGTGGCGGTCACCGGCTTCAGGTTCGCCAACGGCACCACCTTCAGCGACGACGGCTCCTTCACGATCGACACGAGCGGCCGCATCCGGCTGACCTCGGTGGGTGCAGCGGCCGGCTCCGCCAGCAACGACTACGAGATCACGCCCAACACCTTCACCGTGAAGGTGCAGGCGCGCGACGCCGCGGGCAACTGGTCCACCGCCACCGACGTGGTGCTCGAAGTCGCCGACTTCGACGATACGCCGCCGACGGTGAAGGCCGGCCAGACGTTCACCTACGACGAGAACCGGGCCACGAGCGACATCCTGGCAACGGTTGCGGCGACGGACGACACCGGCGTGACCGGCTTCCAGTTCGCCAACGGCACCACGACCAGCGACGACGGTTTCTTCACGATCTCGGCCACCGGCCAGGTCAAGCTGACGGCCGCCGGCGCCGCGGCCAACGCGGCCAGCAACGACTTCGAGACAACGCCGAACACCTTCACGCTTGCCGTGCAGGCGCGCGATGCCGCGGGCCACTGGTCGGCCGCCGCGAACATCAAGCTCAATGTCGCGGACATCGACGACACGCCGCCCGTGATCGCGGCCGGCCAGACGTTCACGTACGACGAGAACCAGGCCACCGGCGCCGTCGTGGGTGCGGTCAAGGCGACGGATGCGGTCGGTGTCACCGACTACCGTTTCGCGGCCACGCGCACGAGCGTCAGTTCGGACGGCTACTACGCCATCTCGAATGCGGGTGCGATCAGCCTCACCGCGGCGGGTGCCGCCGCCGGTGCGCCCAGCAACGACTTCGAGGCGGGGCAGCCCAGCTTCACGGTGGCCGTGCAGGCGCGCGACCTCGCGGGCAACTGGTCCAGCGGCGTGACGGTGAACCTCAACGTGCGCGACGTCGACGAGAACCCGGCGACGCAGCCGCCGGCCACGCAGCCGCCCGCGACAGCCGCACCGACGCAGCCGCCCGCCACGCCTGCGCCGACGGAGCCGCCGGCGACACCCGCGCCCACGCAGGCCCCCACGCCCGCACCGACACAGGCACCGACGCCCGCACCGACACAGGCACCGACGCCCGCACCCACGCAGGCTCCCACGCCCGCACCGACGCAGGCCCCCACACCTGCACCGACGCAGGCCCCCACGCCCGCGCCGACGCAACCGCCGGCCACACCCGCGCCGACCGAACCGCCCGCTGCCACTCCGCCGCCGACGCCCGCGCCGACCGAGCCCCCGGCCGCAACGCCGCCGCCGACTTCGGCACCGACACAGGCACCGACACCCGCACCGACGCAGGCACCCGCGCCCGCGCCGACCGCCGCGCCCACCCCGCCCGCACCGGCGCCGCAGCCGGTCATCGTGCCGGCGCCCGCGCTGGTGGCCGTGCAGCCGGTCGCGCCGCCGCCGCCCGTGCCGCTGGTGATCGAGGCCATCGCGCAGTCGCCCGTCCCGCCGGTGTCGGACACGAACTCGGTCAACGACACGGCGAACCAGTTCATCGCGTCGGGCTACGTGCAGAACAACTCGCTGACGTCCAACGTCGCACCCGTCGCTGTGCCCTCGCCGATCGCCCCGCCCGTCGCGTCGCCTGCCGCGCCGGCCGCCGCGCCCGCGGCCGGTGCGCCAAGCGTCGCGATCAGTGCACCGCCGCCCGCAGACCCGGGCGCGGCCGTGCTCGAGTCGACGCTGGTCGGCTTCCCGGCCGTGCGTGCGTCCACCGTCACGGGTGCCGACGCCGGCGCGACGCAGTCCGCAGCGCCCGTGGGCGGCCTCTCCGCCGCGACCACCCGCGACGGTGCGTCGCTCGCCGTGCTCAACGGCATCCCCGACCTGGGCAGCACGCCGACGGGCCTGAGCTTCACCGTGCCGCGCGACGCGTTCGTGCACACGGACCCGAAGGCCATCGTCACGCTCGAAGCGCGCATGGTCGACGGCACGGCGCTGCCGGGCTGGCTGAACTTCGACGGCGTCACGGGCCTGCTCAATGGCCGCGCGCCGGCGGGGCAGGGCGTACCGACGCTGCAAGTGGAAGTGATCGCGCGCGACGACGGCGGCCGCCAGGCCCGCACGACGTTCACGATCGTGGGCGACACCGCGATCGGCGCGTCGCTGCAGGACAGCAGCCCTGTACGCACGCTGCCGGGCGCCACATCCGCACCCGCACCGGCGACCGCACCTGCGCCCGAACCGCAAGCGCCCGCCGAGAGCGCGTCGCAAGGTGTTTCGCCCGCCGGCTCGCCCGTCGCGCTCGCAACGCCGGCGGCGCCCGTGCTGCCCGCAGGCGGCCCGCTCGACAGCACGCTCGCAGGCTTCCCCGCCGCGCGCATGTCCGCGCGCGAGCTCGGCATCGCGTCAACGACGCAAAGCGGCGACATGCTGGTGCGCTTCCAGCCGATCCCGGACCAGGCGTTCAGCGTGGGCCGCGCGATGTCCTTCAGCGTGCCCGTGGACGCGTTCGTGCACACGAACCCGCGCGCCACGGTGCGCCTCGAGGCCTCGCTGGTCACCGGCGAGCCGCTGCCGACGTGGGTCACCTTCGACGGCGTGAGCGGCAAGCTCACGGGCAACCCGCCCGCCGACTTCGTCGGCGTGTTGCAAATCCGCATCATTGCGCGGGACAACCTTGGAGTCGAAGCGCGAACTCAGTTCACCATCACGGTCGGTGACCCCTCCGTGTTGCTGGACCGTCCGCTGCCGCCGCCCGAGGCGCAGCCCGACGCGGCGGTCCCGGACGAGGAAAAGGCTGCGCCTGACGAGGAGCCGCCGGCCAAGGTGTCGAAGGCCGAGAAGGACAAGCCCGTGAAGCGAGCCGCGGCGCGCTTCGCCGACCAGATCAAGGCGGCCCGGGACCAGACGCCGGCGAAGGCGGACGAAGCCTTGCTGGATGCGCTGGCCGCGCAGAAGGCCGCGAAACGCCCTGCCAGCCCCGGCCGCAGCAGGGCCTGACAGCGACCAACAGAAAGAGAGAACGATGGACGTCGTGAGGAAGGAGAAATGGCGTGGCCCGCGGGCCCTGTGCAGCCTGGGCGCAGCCGCCCTGCTGGCGGGCTGCTCGGTCATGCCCAGGCCGCTGACGCTGCAGGAGAACTCCACGCAGGCGCAGCAGGACCTGGCCGCGATCACCGCGCGGCTGGAACCCGTGAAGGGCCCGATGACGCTGCCCGACGCGACGGCGCGCGCCATCCGCAACAACCTCGAGCTGCGCGTGCGGCAGATGGAGCAGATGGTGCAGTCGGGCCAGCTGGACGTGTCGCGCTACGACATGCTCCCGCGCCTGGCGCTGTCGGCCGGCTACAGCTGGCGCAACAACGACGCTTTCGGCGTCGGCTACCAGCCGGACGGCACGATCTCCACCACGCCGTCGGCTGCGAGCGAGCGCATCCGCAGCACCGCGAACGCGGCGCTGTCGTGGAACGTGCTCGACTTCGGCCTGAGCTACTTCCGTGCGCGGCAGAACGCCGACAACGTGCTCATCGCCGAGGAGCGGCGCCGCCGCGCGCTGCAGAACCTCGTGCAGGATGTGCGCCTCGCGTGGTGGCGCGCCGAGGCCGCGCAGCGCCTGCTGCCGCAGATGGACAAGATGATCGAGCAGATCGACCAGGCGGCCGAGCGCTCGCGGCTGATCGAGTCGCGCCGGCTCATGTCGCCGCTGCAGATCATTGCCTACCGCCGCTCGCTGCTGGACCTGCAGCAGCAGCTGAGCCAGCGCCGGCAGGAGCTCGCGCAGTGGCGCAGCGAGTTCTCGGAGCTGGTGGGCATCGCGCCCGGCGAGCGTTACCGTATCGCGGGCCCCGCGAGCACGGCGGCCCTCGTGGCGCCCGAGCTCACGACGCGCGCCGAAGACCTTGCCGCGATGGCGCTGGAGCGCCGGCCCGAACTGGCCGAGGAGCGGCTGCGCGTGCGCATCACCGCCGACGAGGGCAAGCGGCAGCTGCTCTCGCTCATGCCCAACCTGAGCCTCGCGTTCGGCCCCAATTACGACAGCAACCGCTTCCTCGTGAACAACGAGTGGGTGGACGCCACCGGCGGCGTCGCGCTGAACCTGCTGAAGCTGCTGTCGCTGCCGGCGATGCAGCGCGCCCAGAAAGCCAACGTGGAGCTGGACCGCGCGAGGCGCGAAGCGCTCACCATGGCCGTGATGGCGCAGACGCACGTGGCCGTGTCGCGCTACGAGCTGCTGCGGCACGAGATGGGCATCTGGAACCAGGCGCTGGCCGACGACCGCGCGCTGCTGCAAAGCATGCAGGCCGCGCAGCAGTCCGGCTTCGAGACCGAGCTGGAGCTGATGCGCGCCGCCGCCCGCGTGGCCATCACCGAGATCAACCGCGACATCATCCATGCCAATCTCGAGCATGCGATGGGCCGCGTGATGAACTCGGTCGGCTACGACATCGTCGACGCGCAGACCAACGTGGACGACGGCCCGACGCTCGCCAAGCAGCTCGATGGTGCGCTGGCGCAGTTCGGCCAGCAGCATTTCCGGCTGGTGGCGAACACGCCGGTCAGCCCGGTGGGCATCGGCGAGATCGTCGGCGTGCCGAACGAATCGCTTGCCGACTTCCGGCAGTCGATGGTGAACGTGATGAACGTGAGCCGCTTCACGCTCGACCAGCGTTCGCCCGCGGTGAAGGTCGACGTCGCCGTCAAGATGGCGCCGCAGCAGCCGTCCGGGCGGCCCGTCAACGTCAAGGTGACGCTCTCCGACGGCCCGAGCGGCAACCTGCTGCAGGTGGTGCAGATGAACTCGATGCTGGTGGAGCCCGTGACGCAGGACCAGTGGAAGGTGCTGGGCGAGGCGGCCGTCTTCAAGGTGGCCGACGTGCTGCGCCGGCTGGTGGGCGGCACGCCGCGTGCGCGCGACACGCTCAGCCTCACCGAGGGCGGCGCCTTGCGCCTCGATCGCACGTGGTCGGGCCCCGCGCCCGCGCCGGCTACACCCTGATGCTTCTGGAAGAATGCCCGACATGATGACCGACCTCCGTTTGCCGGCCGCCCGCGTCCTCGCCGCGGGCCTGCTGGCCGCCGCGCTGGGCGCGCAAGCGCAGGCGCCCGCTGCCGTGAACGACGGCACCGCCGCACGCAACGCTCCCGCTGCCGCGGCTGCGCGCGCCGCATCCGTGCCTGCCGCAGCGATCGCTTCTTCGTCCGGCGACGTGCGCGTGCTGGTGGTGGCCGAACAGGAAGCCACGCTGTCTTCGCAGATGGGCCGCGACAGCCGCGTCACCGCCATGCCCCGGCAGGTCGGTGACACCTTCCGCGCCGGCGACCTGCTCGTCGCCTTCGACTGCTCCGAGCGGGTGGCGCTCGTGAAGGAAGCCGAGGCCAAGCTGCTGCGGGCGCGCGAGATCCACCTGTCGAAGCTGAAGCAGCAGAGCCTGGGGGCCGTTGCCGACATCGACGTGGTCACCGCTGCCGCCGATGCGGAGACCGCGCGGGCGCAGCTCGAGTCCGCCAAGGCGCAGGAGCGCCAGTGCACGATCCCCGCGCCGTTCCCCGGCCTCGTGGTGCGCACGCGCGCGCATGCGCACGAGGTCGTGAAGCCCGGCGAGCCGCTGCTGGACATCCTCAACACCGCGTCGCTGCGCGTGCAGCTGTACGTGCCTTCTTCGTGGGTGCGCTGGGTGCGGCCCGGCACGCGCTTCAAGGTGCAGATCGACGAGACGGGCGCCACGTACAACGCGCAGGTGTCGAAGATCTCCGGCCGCATCGACGGGTCGAGCCAGACGGTGGAGCTGCTCGGCCGCTTCGATCGCATGCCCGCACGCGTGCTGCCGGGGATGATCGGCAAGGCGACGTTCGAAGGAGCGCCGCGCTAGGTTCTCCATGGAAGTGCTCGATCCCGCGCAGGCGCTGCTTCGCTACGAGGCAGAGCTGGTCGGGGCGGGGTCCGCCGCCGAGGCGGGCTTCGTCGCCGTCAACCGGCTCGGCACCGTGCTGCCGTTCCGGCTGGCCGTGCTGCTGCAGCCGGACGTGGTGCGCCACGTGCGCGTCGCCTCCGTGTCGCACCTCGCCGAGGTCGACGAGAACGCGCCGTTCGCGCAGTGGCTGGCGCAGCTCGTGCGCCATGCGGGGCAGGAAGACCTCGCCGTGCTCACGCCGTCGTCCGTGCCCGAAGAACTGGCGCGCGACTGGGGCGAGTGGCTGCCCGAACACGCGGTGCTGTGCCGCCTCACCTCGCCCGCGGGCACGCTCGTGGGCTGGGTGCTGACCGCTTTCGACAACGAGCCGGAGAAACAGCAGCTCGCCGTGCTGCAGCTTGCCTGCCGCCAGGTGACGCTGGTGCTTTCTGCGTGGCAGGGCCGCGGCTGGTTGACCGGGTGGCGGCAGCGGCTGCGGGCCTCGCGCAAGTGGATGTGGGTCGCGGCCGGCGTGCTGGTGGCGCTGATGGCGGTGCCGGTGAGGCTGTCGGCCGTCGCGCCCGCGGAAGTGACGCCGCTGGAGCCGGCGTCCATTGCCGCGCCCATCGAAGGCGTGCTCGCGAAGTTCCATGTGCCGCCCAACACGCTGGTGAAAGCCGGCACCGTCGTCGCATCGATCGACGACACCGTGGTCCGCAATCGCCACGCGATGGCGCAGAAGGCGCTGGAGATCTCGCGCGCCGAGTTCGCGCGTGCGGGATCCAAGTCGTTCGGCGACGACCAGAGCCGCTCCGAGCTGCTCACGCTGCGCGCGCGCATCGACGAAAAGCAGGCCGAGCTGGCGTACACCGAGGAGCTGCTGGAGCGCGTGCAGCTGAAGGCACCGATCGACGGGCTCGTCACGTACTCCAGCCCGGACGAGTGGGTGGGGCGTCCGCTCGCGACGGGTGAGCGCATTGCCACCATTGCCAACCCGGCGCGCGTGGGCCTCACGCTCCACCTGCCCGCCGACGACGCCATCGACTTGAAGTTGGGCGGGGAGGTGCAGTTCCACCAGAACATCTCGCCGCTCGACACGCTCACGGCCAAGCTCACGCAGACGGCCTACGAAACAGAGAACACCGTCGATGCGGGCCTCGCGTACGTGCTGAAGGCGCAGTTCGCGCCGGGCACGCAGCCGCCGCGCCTGGGCCTGCGCGGCAGTGCCAAGGTGTACGGCGACTACGTGCCGCTCGGCTATTACCTGCTGCGCAGGCCGTTCGCGTCCGCGCGGCGCGTGATCGGTTTCTAGGGCTCCTGCCGATGAGCCTCGCCCTCTCGATCGGACAGGACCCGGCCAAGGCGCCGCTGCCGGGCCTGCGCGAAGACCTGCACGTGCAGCGCGTGGGCACCTTCCACGACGGGTCGCCGCGCTACCGCATCCACGACGCGCTGCGCAACAAGTACTTCGAGCTGGGCCTGTTCGACGTGGAGATGCTTGCGCAGTGGCGGGCCGGCGACAACGCGGCCGTGGTGGCGCAGCGCACCAGCGAGCAGGTCGGCGCGCCGGTGGACCCGCAGGAGGTGCTGGTGCTGCGAGACTTCCTCGTGCGCCACCAGCTGGTCGACACCACGTCGCGCGCCGACTTCATGGTGCTGCAACAGATGTGGCAGCGCCGGCAGTCGCACTGGGCGATGTGGCTGCTGCACCATTACCTGTTCTTCCGGTTGCCGCTGGTGCGGCCGGACGCGTGGCTGGTGCGGATGCTTCCCGTCGCGCGCCGGCTCGTGTCCGCACCGGCCTTGGTGCTGCTGGCCGTCCTGGCGGTCGTCACGCCCTTCCTGCTCGCGCGCGAATGGAACGACTACACGGAGGCTTTCGCGGGCCTGCTCACGTTCAACGGCATCGTGGCGTCGGCGGCGGCGGCGTTCTTCGCGAAGATCCTGCACGAGCTGGGCCATGCTTTCGTGGCGCGGCACTATGGCGTGCGCGTGCCGGTGATGGGCCTCGCGTTCCTCGTGCTCTGGCCGGTGCTCTACACGGACACCAGCGACAGCTGGAAGCTGCAGGACCACAAGGCGCGCTTCCGCATCGCGGCCGCGGGCATCGTCACCGAGCTGGCGATCGCGCTGGTGTGCCTCTTCCTCTGGACACTCGCGCCGCCGGGCGGCTTGCGCAGCGCGCTCTTCTTCCTTTCGACCACGTCGATCCTCATCACGCTGTCGATCAACGCGAGCCCGTTCATGCGGTTTGACGGCTACTTCCTGCTGTCGGACGCGCTGGATTTTCCCAACCTGCACGAGCGCAGCGGCGACATGGCGCGCTGGTGGACGCGGCGGCTGCTGTGGGGGCTGCAGCGGCCGGCGCCGGAAAGCAACGGGCGCAAGCTGGACACTTTCCTGATCGCCTTTGCGCTGATGACGTGGACCTACCGAGCGGTGGTCTTCCTCGGCATCGCCGCGCTCGTGTACTACGCCTTCTTCAAGCTGCTGGGCATCCTGCTGATGCTGGTGGAGGTGGGCTGGTTCATCTTCCGGCCCGTGGTGTCCGAAGGAACGGCGCTATGGAAGTTGCGCAAGGAGCTGCATCCGCGCTGGCTGCGCCTGGCGGCGGTGGTGTGCGTGTTCCTCGGCGGCCTCACGCTCTTCGCGTGGTCGGGCGAGTCACGCGCGCCGGCCCTGCGCATCGCGGCGGAGGAAAGCCGCTTGTACGCACCGAGCCCGGCGCGCATCGGCGCCGTGCATGTGCGCCCCGGGCAGGGAGTGCAGCCCGGCCAGACGCTGATCGAGCTGCAGGCGCCGGACCTCGCGTATCGCGCGCAGGCCAGCGCCATCCGCATCGAGCGCACCAACGGCGAGCTCTCGCGCATCCCGGCGAGCGACCGCCAGCGCGAGCGCGCGCTCGTGCTGCAGGAAGAGCTCGCGCAGGCACTCGCGGAGCAGCAGGCCGTCGCGTCCGAGCTGGCTTTGATGACGATCCGCGCGACGCATGCCGGCCGTGTCGTGGACATGCCTCCCGATCTGGTCCCCGGGCGATGGGTCAGCCCCAAGCGGTTGCTGGGCCGTGTCGTCGACTCGCAGCGGGCGCAGGTTCGTGCGTGGGTGTCGGAGACGCAGGTGCGGCGGTTGCACGTCGGCGACGAAGTTTCGTTCGTGCCGCGCCATGGCGAGGAGTCGATCGAGAAGGGCCGCATCGTTCGCATCGACACGACGGGCTCGCGTGTGCTGCCGCACCCGCTACTCGAGGGTCGCCACGGCGGCGACCTCACGGCGACTGCTGATGCACGCGGCGAGTGGCAACTACGCGAGACGATCTACCAGGTGGACGTGCAGCTTGCGGGCCCGGCGCCGCAGCAGGTGGAGGCCGGCCGGCTCGTCGTGCCCACGGGCGTGTGGGAGTCGCTGGCGTCGGCGCTGCGGCACGGCATGACCGTGCTGGTGCGCGAGAGCAGCTTCTAAGGCCCGCAGACCGTCATTCCCGCGTTCGCGGGGATGACGGTTCAGCGCGCCATCTCGCGCAAACGGAAGCGCTGCAGCTTGCCGGTTTCGGTACGCGGCAGCACAGTCACGAACTCGATCTCGCGCGGGTATTTGAACGGCGCGATGATCGACTTCACGTGTTCCTGCAGCGCTTTCACCATCGCCGCATCGCCCGTGTTGCCGGGCTTGAGCACGCAGTAGGCTTTCACGATCATGCCGCGCTCCTCGTCAGGCTTGCCGACCACGCCGCACTCGGCAACCGCGGGGTGCTTGAGCAGCGCGTCCTCCACCTCGGGCCCGCCGACGTTGTAGCCGGCGGTGATGATCATGTCGTCGGCGCGCGCCTGGTAGATGAAGTAGCCGTCCTCGTCCTGCATGAAGGCATCGCCCGGATAGTTCCAGCCGGCCTTGACGTAGTTGGCCTGGCGCGCGTCGTCGAGGTACTTGCAGCCAGTGGGCCCGATCACAGCGAGCTTGCCGACCGTGCCGCGCGGCACTTCGTTGCCGTCGTCGTCCACCACCTTCGCGACGTAGCCCGGCACGACCTTGCCGATCGCACCGCGTTTCACATCGGCGCCGGCCGACGAGATGAAGATGTGGAACATCTCGGTGGCCCCGATGCCGTCGAGCATCTCGATGCCGGTCGCGTCCTTCCACAACTGCCGCGTCGCATCGGGCAGGCCCTCGCCGGCGCTCACGCTGATGCGCAGCGTGCGCAGGCCCTGCTGCTTCGCATGCGGGGCCATCTGCCGGTAGAACGTGGGCGCGGTGTAGCAGATCGTGGCGCCGACCTCGTTCATCATCTTCACCATCGCCTCGGGCGTGTACGGCGCGTCGGGGAAATACACCGAGCAGCCGGCCCACATCGGGAACACCAGCAGGCCACCCAGCCCGAAAGTGAAGGCAAGGGGCGGGCTGCCCACGACGATGTCGTCGGGCGCGGCGCGCAGCACATGGCGCGGCCACGCTTCGCACGCGGCGAGCACGTCCCGGTGGGTGTGCACGGCGGCTTTCGGCTTGCCCGTGGTGCCGGAGGTGAAAGCCAGCAGCGCGATGTCATCGGCGGCGGTCGGGCACGCCGCGAAATCGCCGGGCCTGGACGCAGCGCGTGACTCGAGAGAGTCGGCGCGATCCGGCGCATTGAATGCCACCACGGTCGCGAGCACCGGCCGCTCCTTGCGTGCGAGCTCCAGCTCGTCCAGCAGGCGCGCATCGCACAGCGCCACCACCGGCTGCGACTTGTCGATGATGTCGCCCAGCTCGCGAGCGCGCAGCAGCGGCATCGTGGCCACGGCGACGAGCCCCGCCTTCACCACGGCCAGCCACGCAAGCGCGAGACCGACGGAATTGCCGCCGCGCAGCAGCACGCGGTTGCCGGGCACGAGGCCGAGGTCTTCCACCAGCACCCGCGCGATGCGGTCGACGCGCTCGCGCGCCTGCGCGTACGTGAGCACGCCCGCGCTGGACCGCAGCATCGGCCGCTGCGCCCAACCCTTCTGCGCCGCCTTGTCGAGCAGCTCCTCGACGAGGTTGGCGCGCGCCGGCAGCTTCAGCTCCGGCCGGTCGAACAGCATGCGCGGCATGGCATCGGCCGGCGGCAGCCTGTCGTGCACGAAGGTGTCCTGCTGCGCCGAGGCAGCGTACTGCGCCGCGTTCATTCGTGCTCCTCCAGTTGGGCGCGGGCATGGTCCTTCACCTTGCCCAGCAGCTTGTGCAGGGTGGCGACCTCGCGATCGGTCAGCCCGGAAAACGCATCGACGATCCAGCTTTCATGCTGGCGCGCCATGTCGTTGAACTGCTTGCGGCCGCGCGCCGTGAGCCGCACGCGGTAGGCGCGCCGGTCGCCCTGCACGTCGATGCGCTCCACCAGCCCTTCGGTGACCAGCTGGTCGGTGATGCCGGTGACGTTGCCCCCGGTGACCATCATCCGCCGCGACAGCTCGTTCATCTTCAGCCCGTCGGGCGCGCGCTCGAGCTGCGCCATCAGGTCGAAGCGGGGCAGGGTGGTGTCGAAGCGCTCGCGCAGGCGCGCGCGCACTTCCTTCTCGACGATCTGGGTGCACGTCAACAGGCGCAGCCAGAGGCGCAGCGCCTCCGGGTGCTCGCTGTGCGCGCGGGCTTCCATGTCCATGGTTCGACCTTTGGTTGGGCCTAAATAGTTTAAACCTCAACAAAATGCTGTCAACCGGCGTGCCGCCTTGTTCCGTATCAAAGTGACGGTTTCGTCCTACACCGCTGCGTTGACGCGGCGCTCCGGCGGTGGCAAGAATCCCGCATGGAAGCGCTGATCGAGAAGAAACTCTCGGACCGGCTCGCGCTGCTGCCCGTGCCGGTGCGCCTCGACCTGCCCGGCGGCCGCCACGTCGGCCCGGAGAAGGCGCCGCTTCGGCTTTCATTTGCCGACTGGACCGCGCTGGCCATGCTCGCGCAGGGCCAGATCGGCCGGGTCGCGGAGGCGTACGTCGAAAAGCGCGCGGAGTTCGATGGCCGCATGCGCGACCTGATGACGACGGTGATTTCGCTGCTTCCCACGAGCCCCGTGGCCGCCGAGGGCGGCTGGTGGGCCCAGCTCAAGCGGCACGCCGCTTCGGTCGCGCAGCACACGCTGCAGAAGGACGCCGAGCAGGTCCAGTTCCACTACGACGTCTCCGACGACTTCTACGCGCTGTGGCTCGACCCGCGCCGCGTGTATTCATGCGCGTATTTCCGCGACGCCGCGATGCCGCTGGACGCCGCGCAGGAAGCGAAGCTCGACCACATCTGCCGCAAGCTGATGCTGCGCGGCGGCGATCGCTTCCTCGACATCGGCGCGGGCTGGGGCGGCCTGCTGCTGTGGGCCGCGGAGAACTACGGTGTGGATGCCACCGGCATCACGCTGTCGAAGAACCAGCATGCGTACGTGCAGGAGCTCATCGACCGCAAGGGGCTCGCCGGGCGCGTGCGCATCCAGCTGTGCGACTATCGCGAGCTGGGCGAGGCGCAGGGCTACGACAAGATCGCTTCCGTCGGCATGTTCGAGCACGTGGGCGCCGCCAACATACCGGCCTATTTCGGCAAGATCCGCCGCCTGCTCAAACCCGGCGGGCTGGTGATGAACCACGGCATCACATCCGGCCGGCTCGAGCCCGGCTCGCTGGGATGCGGGATGGGCGACTTCATCGACAAGTACATCTTCCCCGGCGGCGAGCTGCTGCACGTGCACCACGTGCTGCGCGAGATGGCGGCGGAGGGGCTGGAAATGGTGGACACCGAGAACCTGCGCCCGCACTACGCGCGCACGTTGTGGGCGTGGTCCGATGCGCTGGAGGCGCGCCTCGATGAAGCGCGCGGTATCCTGGTGCAGCAACTGGGCGAGGAGCGCGGCGAGAAGATCCTGCGCGCCTACCGGCTCTACCTCGCGGGGTGCGCGGTCACCTTCGAGCAGGGGTGGGTGTCGCTGCACCAGGTGCTCGCCACGCGGCCGGACGGCGAGATGTCGAGCGGGAAACTGCGGGGCGCGCAATCGGCGTATCCTTTCACGCGCGACTACATCTACCGCTGATGCTCTACAAATTCAAATCGAAAGCGGCCGGCGACCTGATCATGCTCGAGCCCAACGGCCGGCGCGTGCTCGAGATCATCGGCAAGGACCCCGGCCCCAAGGGCATCATCCAGGCCGCCGAGATACCCGGCGCCATCGCGAAGCTGGAACAGGCGATCGTCGAGGAAGAGGCCGAGCACAAGCGCGTCATCGACGAAGCGAAGGCGAAGGGCGAGGTGCCGCCGAAGTTCGATTCGGTGTCGCTGCGCCAGCGCGCCGTGCCCTTCATCGACATGCTCAAGCGCTGCGAGAAGGCCGGCGCGGATATCGTCTGGGGCGTCTAGTCGGCTTTCGCCCCCGACACCTTCACCACCTGCGCCCACTTCTTGTGCTCCGCGTCGATATGCGCGGCGAACTGCGCAGGCGTGTTTCCGCTCGGGATCGCACCCTGCGCAACGAGCTTCTCCTTCACAGCCGCCGTCTGCAGCGCCTTCGCCACTTCCTGCTGGATGCGGTTGACGATGTCGGCCGGTGTGCCGGCGGGCGCGAGGAGGCCGAACCATGACGTCGCGTCGAAGCCCTTCAACCCCGCCGCCTCCTCGATCGTCGGCACGTCGGGCAGCGCGACCGAGCGCTCGCGGCTCGTCACCGCAAAGGCCTTGAGCTTGCCGGCCCTGATGTGCGGCAGCGACGAGGGCAGGTTGTCGAACATCACGTCGGCCTGGCCGCCCACCATGTCCATCAGCGCGGGCGCGGAGCCGCGATACGGCACGTGCACCATGAACACGCCGGCCATGCTCTTGAAGAGCTCGCCCGCGAGGTGGATCGAGGTGCCGCTGCCGCTCGAGGCCATGTTCAGCTTGCCGGGGTGCGACTTCGCGTACTTGATGAAGTCCTTCACGTTGTTGATGCCCAGCGCCCTGGCCTTCTCGGTCTGCATCTCCATCACGTTCGGCACCCCCGCCACCATCGTGATCGGCACGAAGTCCTTGATCGGGTCGTACGGCAGCTTGTCGTAGAGCGCGCGGTTGATGCCGTGCGTGCCCACCGTGCCCATGAGCAGCGTGTACCCGTCGGCGGGCGACTTCGCCACGACTTCGGAGCCGACGTTGCCGCCCGCGCCGCCGCGGTTCTCCACGATGAAGTTCTGCCCGAAGGCCTTGCCAAGTTCCGGCGCAATGGCGCGCGCGAGGATGTCGGTGGTCCCACCCGCCGGGAAGGGCACGACGATGCGCACGGGGCGGGTCGGCCAGGCAGCTTGCGCGAACACATGCGGCGCGAGGGCGGCGCCTGCAAGGGCGGAGAGTACGGTGCGGCGGGTGGTCATGCGGCGAGCATAAACAAAAAGGCCGCCCTGAGGCGGCCTTTGCGGGAACACCCGAGGCTCAGTCGGCGTACACGCCCGCAGCCTTGATGATCGGGCTCCACTTGGCGATTTCGGCCGCGACGAACTTCTTGTGCTCGGCGGGGTCGCTGCGCTTGTCGGCCACGACCACGGCGCCCAGGCCTTCCTGCTTCTTGATGAAGTCGGGGTCCTTCAGGGCCGCCTTGAGCGCGTCGTTCAGCTTCTTCTGCACGTCGGCCGGCGTGCCCTTGGGCGCGTACAGGCCGTGCCAGATCGTCACTTCGAAGCCCTTCAGGCCGCTTTCCTGCAGTGTGGGCAGGTCCTTCAGCGCCGGGGTGGTCAGGCGCTTGGGCGTGGTGACCGCGTAGGCCTTGACCTTCTTGGCCTCGATCTGCGACGTCGTGTTGGTGGTCTGGTCGCACATGATGTCGATCTGGCCGCCGATCAGGTCCGTCATGGCCGGGCCGGTGCCCTTGTAAGGCACGGGGGTCATGTCGGTCTTGACCGCGTTCTGGAACAGCAGGCCGCACAGGTGCGAGGCCGAGCCCACGCCCGCGTTGCCCAGGTTGATCTTGCCCTTGTTCTGCGCGATCCAGCCCTGCAGTTCCTTGAAGTTGTTGGCCGGCAGCGTGGGGCGGCCGATCAGCGTCATGGGCACGTCGTTGATCATGCCCAGGTACTCGAAGTCGCTCTCCACCTTGAAGGGGATGTTGCGCACGAGGGTGGGCATGGTGCCCATGCCGATGTGGTGCACGAGGAGCGTGTAGCCGTCCGCGTTGGCCTTGGCGACCTTGTTCGCGCCGATGGAGCCGCCCGCGCCCGCCGCGTTGTCGACCACGACGCTCACGCCGCCCAGGGGCTTGCGCATGGCTTCGGCCAGGTCGCGCGCGACACGGTCCGTGGGGCCGCCGGCCGCGAACGGCACGATGATGGTGATGACCTTGTCCTTGGCCGGGAAGTCGGCGGCCTGCGCGCCGAAGGCGGCAGCCACGACGGCGGCGGAGACGATGGACTTGAGCAGGGTTTTCATTGGAGGCTCCTTGGGACGACTCGCAATGATAAAAACGTCTGCTCCCCTGCAAATCGCGGGAATTACGTAGCGACGGGGCCGGGTTTGACCCAGCTCAACGGCTGGCGCGGGCTATTTGTAGCTGCGCGCGTCCTCGATGACCTTGCCGTCGTTCGGCAGGCTGCCCGGCGTGACCAGCTCCACGTCACCCCTGAGCTTGGTCACGTCGCGGATCGCCTCGCCGATGCGAGCATCCAGCCCGTGCGGTATGGATGAGGCTTCCACCTTCAGCGTCATCACGTCGTTGGCCATCTCGCCGCTGACGACGAGCCGCGCCTTCACGATCTCCGGGAAGCGGCGGGCGATGTCGGCCACCTGCGCGGGGTGCACGAACATCCCGCGGATCTTCGTGGTCTGGTCGGCGCGCCCCATCCAGCCCTTGATGCGCATGTTGGTTCGGCCGGTCGGGCACGCACCCGCGAGCACGGCCGACAGGTCGCCGGTGCCGAAGCGCACCAGCGGGTAGGCGGGGTTGAGCGAGGTCACAACGACTTCGCCCACTTCGCCCTCGGCCACCGGGTCGCCGGTGCCGGGCCGCACGATCTCGAGGATGACGTTCTCCTCCACCACCATGCCCTGGCGAGCGCTGGTTTCGTACGCGATCATGCCGAGATCGGCCGTCGCGTAGCACTGCGCCACCGCGATGCCGCGCTCGCCGAACCAGTCGCGCAGGCTGGGCGGCAATGCCTCGCCGCCGACCATGGCCTTTTTCAGGCTCTCGATATCGGCCTTGGTCTCCTCGGCCTTCTCCACCAGGATGCGCAGGAAGCTGGGCGTGCCGGTGTACGCGTTGGGCTTGAGCTCGGCCACGGCCTGCAACTGCTGCTCGGTCTGGCCCACCCCGGCCGGGAACACGGTGCAGCCGATCGCGTGCGCGCCCGACTCCATGATGTAGGCGCCGGGCGTCATGTGGTAGCTGAACGAGTTGTGCACCAGGTCGCCGCTGCGGAAGCCCGCCGCGTAGAGCGCTCGGGCGCAGCGCCAGTAGTCGCGCGTGGCGCCCTCGGGTTCGTAGATGGGGCCGGGCGAGGCATAGATGCGCGGCATCTGCGGGCCGCGAACGAGTGTCGAGAAACCACCGAAGGGGTCGGTCGCACGCGCCGCCTTCTGCATCTCCAGCAGTTCGTGCTTGCGCAGCACGGGCAGCTTCGCCAGCGCCTCGCGCGACGTGACGCGGGCGGCGTCCACGCCTTCGAGGATCCTGCGCATCGCCGCGCTGTTCTTCTGCGCGTGCGCCACCTGCCTTGGCAGCGCGGCGAGCAATTGCGCCTCGCGCTGCTGCGGGCTGCGGGTTTCGAGGTCGTCGAAATATTCGCTCATGTCGATACTGCTTCAGGCCAGCCAGCGCTTGCGGCGCTTGTAGCTCTTCACGTCGCGGAAGCTCTTGCGCTCGCCGCCGCCGACGCCGAGGTAGAACTCCTTGACGTCCTCGTTGGTCGCGAGTTCGGCCGCGGGGCCGTCCATCACGATGCGGCCGCTCTCCATGATGTAGCCGTAGTCGGCGTACTTCAGCGCCATGTTGGTGTTCTGCTCCGCGAGCAGGAAGGTCACCTTCTCCTTCTGGTTCAGGTCCTTCACGATCTCGAACACCTCCTCCACGATCTGCGGCGCCAGCCCCATCGAGGGCTCGTCGAGCAGCACGAGGTTGGGGTTGGCCATCAGCGCGCGGCCGATCGCGCACATCTGCTGTTCGCCGCCGGACGTGTACGCCGCCTGCGACGTGCGGCGCGTCTTCAGGCGCGGGAAGTAGTTGTAGACCTTCTCCAGGTTCGCGGCCACTTCCTGCTTGCTGCTGCGCGTGTACGCGCCGGTCAGCAGGTTTTCCTCGATGGTGAGGTGGGCAAAGCAGTGGCGCCCTTCCATCACCTGCACCACGCCGCGCTGCACGAGGTCGGCCGGCGTGAGGTTCTCGATGCGCTCGCCGCGCAGCTCGATGGACCCCTTGGTCACCTCGCCGCGCTCGCCCTTGAGCAGGTTGGACACCGCCCGCAACGTCGTGGTCTTGCCGGCGCCGTTGCCGCCCAGCAGCGCGACGATGCGGCCGTCCGGCACCTGCAGCGAGACCCCCTTGAGCACGAGGATCACGTGGTTGTAGATGACCTCGATGCCGTTGACGTTGAGGACGATGTCTTTCATGCGCTCTCTTCCTGCTTCAGGACTGGCAGTCGGCCGGGGTGCGCGGCGACAGCTTCTTTTCCGCCGCGTACTTGCCGGCCGTGGTCTTGACCAGCGGCTTGATCACCTGCTCGTCGGCCTGCAGCCAGTCCGAGGTGAAGTTCCACTTGGAGCCGTCCCAGGTGTGGATGCGGGCCCAGGCGGCGCCCATGTGGTCGACGCACGACGTGCTGATCGGGCGCATCACGCCTGCGAAGCCCAGCGCATCGAGCTTGGCCTGCGTGAGGTTCAGGTTCTCCAGGCCCCAGCGCACCTGCTCGCCGGTCATGACCTTGCCCTTGCCGAATCGCTCCTGCGCCGCGCGGATGCCTTCGACACCCAGCATCGCGCTCATCGCGCCGCGCATGTAGAGCACCTGCCCCACTTCTTCCTTCGGGCCGGTGCCCTGGCCCTTGCCGTGCACCATCGCGAGGATGTCCTTCACCACCTTGGACTGCGGCTCGGCGCCGTGCTGCATGGTCACCGCGTTGTAGCCCTTGGCGCCGTCGCCGACGTCCTTCACGTCCGGCTCGGCGCCCGACCACCACACGCCGTACATCTTCTCGCGCGGGTAGCCCGTGGCGACCGCCTCCTTCAGCGCGGTGGAGTTCATCACGCCCCAGCCCCACAGCAGCACGTAGTCGGGGCGGCTCTGGCGGATCTGCAGCCAGGTGGACTTCTGCTCCACGCCGGGCGAAGCGACCGGCAGCAGCGACAGCTGGTAGCCGTGCATCTTCTCGCGCTCCTGCAGCAGCGGGATCGGCTCCTTGCCGTAGGGGCTGTCGTGGTAGACGAGCGCGATCTTCTTGCCCTTGAGCTTGTCCCAGCCGCCTTCCTTCTTGACGATGGCCTGCAGGATCGCGTCGGCCGCGACCCAGTACGTGCCGGCGATCGGGAAGTTCCACTTGAAGATCGTGCCGTCGGCGGCTTCGCTGCGGCCGTAGCCGATGGTCACCAGCGGGATCTTGTCGCCGGGCGCCTTTTCGGTGATCGCGTAGGTCGCGCCGGTGGACAGCGGCTGCACGAGCGATGCGCCGCCGTTCTTGCCCTTCAGGCGCTCGTAGCACTCGACGCTGCGCGCGGTGTCGTAGCCGGTCTCGCATTCCTCGAAACTGAGCTTCACGCCGTTGATGCCACCGCGCGCGTTGACGAGTTTGAGGTAGTCGACGTAGCCGTTGGCCCACGGGGTGCCGTTGGGCGCGAACGGGCCCGTGCGGTACGAAAGCACCGGGATGAACTGCTCCTTGGCCTGGGCGAAGGCGGTGCCCGCCACCGCGGCGGCCAGGGATGCGGCGAGGAGTGCGTAGCGCAACTTCATGTCTGTCTCCTTGTTGAAAATGCTGTCGTCAATGAGGGAAGGGCCACAGGCGCAGCTTCTGCTTGCCCACGGCCCACAGGCGGGCCAACCCATGCGGCTCCACGATCAGGAACCACACGATCAAAGCGCCGAAGACGATGAACTCGGTATGGGAGATACCCGCGGTGGAAATCGTCACGCCGACGAGGGAGCCCACCGCCGGCAGTGCCTGGTTCAGGAAGATGGGAAGGATGACGATGAAGAAGGCGCCGAAGAAACTGCCCATGATCGAGCCCATGCCGCCGATGATCACCATGAACAGCAGGCGGAACGACATGTCCACCGAGAAAGCCGCGGGCTCCCACGCGCCGAGGTAGACGAAGGCCCACAGGCCGCCGGCCACGCCGACGATGAAGGAGCTCACCGCGAACGCGGAGAGCTTGGCGTACATCGGCCGGATGCCGATGACCGCGGCGGCCACGTCCATGTCGCGGATGGCCATCCACTCGCGCCCGATCGCGCTGCGCACGAGGTTCTTGGCGAGCAGCGCCATCACCACGACGAAGGCCAGGCAGAAGAGGTACTTGCTCACCGCGCTCTCGATGGGCCAGCCGAGCACCTGCAGGTTCGACACGGCGACGGAGCCCGAGGGCGTGTCCATGGTGAACCACTTGATGCGCAGGAACATCCAGTCCGCGAAGAACTGCGCGGCGAGCGTGGCGACCGCCAGGTACAGGCCCTTGACGCGCAGGCTGGGCAGGCCGAACAGGATGCCGAAGACCGTGGCGCACAGCCCGCCCAGCAGCAGCGACGGCACCACGGGCATGCCGGTGCGCATGAAGATGTTGTACGCGCCGTAGGCGCCGACCGCCATGAACGCGCCGGAGCCCAGCGAGATCTGGCCGCAGTAGCCCACGAGGATGTTCACCCCGAGCGCCGCCAGCGACATGATCAGGAAGGGGATCAGGATCGCGCGGAACATGTAGTCGCTGGCCAGCCCCGGCACCACCACGAAGGCGACGACGAGCATGAGCGCGATCGCGACACGGTCCTGCGCGATCGGGAAGATCTGCTGGTCCGCGCGGTAGGTGGTCTTGAACTGGCCGTTTTCCCTGTAGATCATGTTCAGACCCGGTCGATGATTTTTTCGCCGAACAGCCCTTGCGGCCGCACGAGGAGGAAGCCCAGCGCCAGCACGTAGGCGAACCAGATTTCGATGCCGCCGCCCACCAGCGGCCCGATGTACACCTCGGAGAGCTTCTCGCCCACGCCGATGATCAGCCCGCCGATGATCGCGCCGGGCACCGAGGTGAGGCCGCCGAGGATCACCACCGGCAGCGCGCGCAGCGCCACGGTGGCCAGCGAGAACTGCACGCCGAGCTTGCTGCCCCAGATCATCCCGGCCACCAGCGCCACGACGCCGGCCACGCACCACACGATCACCCAGATCCGGTTGAGCGGGATGCCGATCGATTGCGCGGCCTGGTGGTCGTCCGCCACGGCGCGCAGCGCGCGGCCGGTGCCGGTCTTCTGGAAGAACAGGCTGAGCGCGATCACCAGCACCGCGGCGATGCCCGCGGCGATGACGTCCTCCTTGTTGATCAGGATGCCGCCCTGGAAGGTGCTCTCGAAGGCGATGAGCGGGTCCTTGGGCATGCCCACGTCGATCTTGTAGATGTCGCTGCCGAAGAGCGTCTGGCCGATGCCGTCGAGCAGGTAGGTGATGCCCAGCGTGGCCATCAGCAGCGTCGCGCCCTCCTGGTTGACCAGGTGGCGCAGCACCAGCCGCTCGACCACCCACGCCACCGCGAACATCACCACGCCCGCGAGGATGAAGGCCAGCACGTTGGCCAGCACCGGGCTGGAAAAGCCCAGCCACTTGGGCAGCCACTCGGCAAAGCGCGCCATGGCCAGCGCCGCGAACAGCACCATCGCGCCCTGCGCGAAGTTGAAGACGCCGCTGGCCTTGAAGATCAGCACGAAGCCCAGCGCCACCAGCGCGTAGAGCATGCCCGTCATCAGGCCGCCCAGCAGTGTTTCGAGGAAGAAGCCCATGGTCAGTGCTGCGTGCCCAGGTATGCGTTGATGACTTCGGGGTTGGCGCGCACCTCTTCGGGCGAGCCGTCACCGATCTTCTTGCCGTAGTCCAGCACCACCACGCGGTCGCTGATGTCCATCACCACGCCCATGTCGTGCTCGATGAGGACCACCGTCGTGCCGAACTCGTCGTTCACGTCGAGGACGAATCGGCACATGTCCTGCTTCTCTTCGAGGTTCATGCCGGCCATGGGCTCGTCGAGCAGCAGCACCTGCGGCTCCATCGCGAGCGCGCGCGCCAGGTCCACGCGCTTCTGCAAGCCGTAGGGCAGCTGGCCCACGGGCGTCTTGCGGTAGGCCTGGATCTCCAGGAAGTCGATGATCCGCTCCACGTATTCGCGGTGCTGGATCTCCTCCTTCTCGGCCGGGCCGATGCGCAGCGCCTGCAGGAAGATGTTGCTCCTGATGCGCAGGTTGCGGCCGGTCATGATGTTGTCCAGCACGCTCATGCCCTTGAAGAGCGCCAGGTTCTGGAACGTGCGCGCGATGCCCATCTCGGCGACCTGCCGGCTCTTCATGTGCGCGAAGGTCTTGCCGCGGAAGGTGATGGTGCCCTGCTGCGGCTGGTACACGCCGTTGATGCAGTTGAGCATCGAGCTCTTGCCGGCGCCGTTGGGGCCGATGATGGCGCGGATCTCGTGCTCTCGTACGTCGAACGAGATGTCGGTGAGAGCCTTCACGCCGCCGAAGGCGAGCGAGATGTTCTTGACGTCGAGGATGACGTCGCCGACCTTGCGGCCCGTGCCGGCTGGCGGCTGGGCAGGCGAGGGGGCTGCGTGGATACCGCCGGGGTCTCTCATGGTCTTCATGCCGCGGCCCTCACCGGCGCGAAGGTTCGGGCGTCCGTGATCTTCAGCGTCGCGCTCACGCTGCCGGTGCGCCCGTCTTCGAACTTCACCTGGGTCTCAATGTATTGCTCGGCCTTGCCGGCGTAAAGGGCATCGACCAGCACACCGTACTTGTCCGCGATGTAGCCGCGGCGCACCTTGTTGGTCCGCGTGAGCTCGCCGTCGTCGGCGTCCAGCTCCTTGTGCAGGATCAGGAAGCGGTGGATCTGGCTGCCGGCGAGCTTCTCGTCGGCGGCAAGGTCGGCATTGACCTTCTCGACGCACTCCTTGATCAACTGGTACACCTCGGGTTTCTGCGCCAGGTCCGTGTAGCCGGCATAGGGCAGGTTGCGCTTCTCGGCCCAGTTGCCCACGGCCTCGAAGTCGATGTTGACCATCACCGTGACCTTGTCGCGCCGGTCGCCCATGGCCACCGCTTCCTTGATGTGCGGGAAGAACTTGAGCTTGTTCTCGATGTACTTCGGCGCGAACATCGAGCCGTCGGCCAGGCGGCCGACGTCCTTGGCGCGGTCGATGATCTTCAAGTGCCCCTGAGCGTCCAGGAAGCCTGCGTCGCCCGTGTGGTACCAGCCTTCGGCGGTCTTCACCTCGCGGGTCGCGGCTTCGTTCTTGTAGTACTCCTTGAGCAGGCCCGGCGAGCGCACGAGGATCTCGCCGTTGTCCTGCACCTTGATCTCCACGCCCTGGATGGGGACGCCCACCGTGTCGGCCTTCACCTGGTCGTCCGGCTGCAGGCAGACGAACACCGCGGTCTCGGTGGAGCCGTAAAGCTGCTTGAGGTTGACGCCGATGGCGCGGTAGAAGCTGAAGAGGTCCGGCCCGATCGCCTCGCCGGCGGTGTACGCCACGCGCACGCGGGACATGCCGAGGTTGTTGCGCAGCGGGCCGTAGACCAGCAGGTTGCCGATGCCGTACAACACGCGGTCGGCGAAGCCCACGGGTTTGCCGTCACGCAGCGCAGGGCCGACGCGGCGAGCGACGTCCATCAGCGCGTTGAACATCCTGCGCTTGACGGCGCTCGCGTCCTCCATGCGGATCATCACGCTGGTGAGCAGGCCCTCGAACACGCGCGGCGGCGCGAAGTAGTAGGTGGGGCCGATCTCCTTGAGGTCGATCATCACCGTGGCCGACGACTCGGGGCAGTTGACCACGTAGCCGCACGCAAGCCACTGCGCGTAGCTGAAGATGTTCTGGCCGATCCACGCGGGGGGCAGGTACGCCAGCACTTCCTCGTCGCAGGTGAGCTTGTCGAAGTCCGCGCCGGCCTTCGCGCGATCGAGCAGGCTGCGGTGCGTGTGCACCACGCCCTTCGGGTTGCCGGTGGTCCCGGAGGTGAAGAACATCGCGGCCACGTCGTCGGCCTGCGCCTTGTCCACTTCCACCTTGAAGAAGTCGCGGTGGTCGCCGGCGAACACCTTGCCGGCGGCGATGAGTTCATCGAGCGCGGCGAGGCCTTCCTCGGTGTAGTTGCGCAGGCCGCGCGGGTCGTCGTAGTAGATGTGCGAGAGCTGCGGGCACTGCTCGCGGATCTCCATCAGCTTGTCGACCTGCTCCTGGTCCTCCGCGAACGCGTAGCGCACGTCCGCGTTGTTGATCGGGAACACGCATTCGGCCGCCACGGCGTCCTGGTACAGCGGGATCGGGATCGCGCCGAGCGCCTGCGCGGCGAGCATCGTCGCGTACAGGCGCGGGCGGTTCGCGCCCACCACCACCATGTGCTCGCCGCGCGTGAGGCCGGCCTGGTGCAGGCCGCACGCGATGTGCTCCACCAGCTGCGCGAGCCCCTGCCACGTGAGCGTCTGCCAGATGCCGTATTCCTTCTCGCGCATCGCCGCACTCGCGGGCCTTTGCTGCGCGTGGTGCAGCAGCAAACGGGGAAAGGTGGTGTCCATGGGGCCGCAATGTAGGACCCCCTTTGACGCCATGTTGTCTTTGCGCCGACAATCCTAGGGAAGGTCCTAGTAGGGCCTGACCCGAGCCTGACGAAATGACGTGCCGATGACAGAGCTCACGCTTCACCAGCGACGCCGCGACCCGACAGCCGACGAGCTCGCGGGCGTGCCGTGGCTGCGCGTGCTGCAGCCGGCGGAGTACCAGCGTGCAGCCGATGCGATCAAGGTGGGCGATGCCTTGCCGGGCGACTACGTCTGCCGCGTGGGCCGGCCCGTCACCTACTGGTTCGGCGTCGTCGAAGGCCTGCTCAAGATGAGCAGCGGCAACGAGGAAGGCCAGACCATGACCTTCACCGGCGTGCCGCCGGGCGGCTGGTTCGGCGAGGGCACGGCCCTCAAGCGCGAAACCTACCGCTACAACATCCAGGCGCTGCGCAAGAGCGTCGTCGCGGGCCTGCCCGTCGACACCTTCCACTGGCTGCTGGACCACTCCATCGGCTTCAACCGGTTCGTGATGAACCAGCTCAACGAGCGGCTCGGCCAATTCATTGCCGCGCGCGAAATCGACCGAATGAACAACCCCGACCTGCGCGTGGCGCGCAGCCTTGCATCGCTTTTCAACCCGGTGCTCTACCCGGGCGTCGGCCAGGTGCTGCGCATCACGCAGCAGGAGCTGGCTTACCTCGTGGGGCTCTCGCGCCAGCGCGTGAACGAGGCGCTCGCCGTGCTGCAGGCGCAAGGCTGCATCCGCGTCGAGTACGGCGGCCTGCGCGTGCTGGACCTCGAGGGCCTTCGCACCACCACCGGCCAGCGGCCCGCCGTGCCCGCCGCAACCACTCCGCGTGCCGTGGCATGAGCCGCGCACGGCCGCCCGAAGCGGCTCGCACCGCAGCGCGCAGCGCGGAGGTTTCCGAATGACGGAGGAGGGCAGCACCGTCCGCCTGAACAAGCGCATGGCCGAACTCGGCCTGTGCTCGCGCCGCGAGGCCGACGACTGGATCGCCAAGGGCTGGGTGCGGGTCAACGGCGAAGTGGCCGTCATGGGGCAGCAGGTGCTGCCCGGCGCGCGCATCGAGGTGGACCGCAAGGCGCAGGGCCAGCAGCAGCAACAGGTGACCATCCTGCTGCACAAGCCGGTGGGCTACGTGAGCGGGCAGGCCGAGGATGGCTACGAGCCTGCGGTGACGCTGGTGCAGCCGCGCAACCACTGGAAGGGCGACCCGACGCACATGCGCTTTTCGCCCGCGCACCTGAGGGGGCTGGCGCCCGCGGGGCGTCTGGACATCGACTCCACCGGCCTGCTGGTGCTGACGCAGGACGGCCGCATCGCGCGGCAGTTGATCGGCGAGGATTCGAGCGTCGAGAAGGAGTACCTCGTGCGAGTGAGCTACGGCCACACGTTCGAGGACGTGCAGCATGCCTTCCCGGGCACCGAGCTCGTGCGCCTGCGCCACGGGCTCAGCCTGGACGGCCGCGAGCTCAAGCCCGCCAAGGTGGACTGGCAGAACCCCGAGCAGCTGCGCTTCGTGCTGAAGGAAGGGCGCAAGCGGCAGATCCGCCGAATGTGCGAAACGGTGGGGTTGAAGGTGATGGGATTGAAGCGCGTGCGCATCGGGGGCGTTGTGCTCGGGCACTTGCCGCAGGGACAATGGCGCTATCTTGCGCCGAATGAAAGGTTCTGAACCATGAAGTACTGGATCGCAGCCATCGCCCTTTGTGCCACGGCGGCCCACGCACAAGGTGTGGTCAACGCCATCTGCAGCACCGACCAGCCCTGGTGCGAGCTCGCGGCGAAGGAGTTCACCAAGGCCACCGGCATCAAGGTGCAGCAGACGCACAAGCCCACGGGTGAGGCCCTGGCGCAGATCCGCGCGGAGTCCGCCAACCCCAAGACCGACTTGTGGTGGGGCGGCACCGGCGACCCCTACCTGCAGGCCGCCGAGGAGAACCTGCTGGACACCTACAAGCCGCCCAACATGAACCAGCTGCACATGTGGGCCGTGCGCCAGTACGGCATGACGCAGGGGCAGGTGGGCGGCTTCTACACCAGCGCCATCGGCTTCGGCTGGAACGAGAACCTGCTGAAGAAGAAGAAACTGCCGGCGCCCAAGTGCTGGAAGGACCTGCTCGACCCGCGCTACAAAGGCGACATCGAGATGTCGCACCCCGGCAGCAGCGGCACCGGCTACACCATCCTCGCGGGGCTCGTGCAGCTCATGGGCGAGGACGCCGCCTTCGATTACCTGAAGAAGCTGCACAAGAACACCACGCAGTACACCCGCAGCGGCCAGGCGCAGGCGCGCAACGTGGCCAAGGGGGAAGTGGCCATCGGCGTGAGTTTCATCTTCGGCTTCGACAACGAGCGGCTGACCAACAAGTTCCCGGTCGGTTCGGCGGCGCCTTGCGAAGGCACGGGCTACGAGGTCGGCGGCATCGCGCTGGTCAAGGGCGCGCGCAACAAGGAGCCGGCGCGCAAGTACTACGACTGGCTCATGAGCCCCGAGGGCCAGGCCATCGGCGGCAAGGCCAACAGCCTGCAGGTGCCGGCCAACCGGCTCACCCAGCTGGACCCGCGCATCCCCGACATGGACAACGTGCGCCTGATCAAGTACGACTTCGAGAAGTACGGCAAGGCGGCCGAGCGCAAGCGGCTGATCGACCGGTGGGTGAAGGAAGTGGAGTCGCAGCCGCGGTGAGGCGGTGCGGTCAGTAGGTGATCGTCACCGTCCGCGAGTCGTTGCCCACGCAGGTCGCACCGGTTGCGCATGTTCCGGCCTGGCCCGCGGGGATCGACCCTGGAACCTGGTAGGTGACCGTGTTGCCCGTGCCCGACTGGCTGTTCAGGTTCTGCGTGCCGACGCTCGTGAGGCCCAGGTTGTAGGTGAGCCCTGCGGCCGTGCCGGTCACGGCGTCCAGCGAGAGGGAAAACGACGTGGTGTTCGTGCACTGCACGACGAAGGTCCCGTTCGTTCCGGGTTGCGCGCTCGACTGGAACGACGTGTAGTTGAACAGCAGCGTGTTGCCGGTCGTCGTGAGGCACAGCGCATTGACCGTGCCCGACACCGACAAGGTTCCGGTTCCGTAGCTCGTGCCGCCGCCGCTGGCGGAGCGGATCGTGAGCGTCTCGGAGGCCGAGAACACGAGCGGTTTCGTCGTGTTGGCCGGCGTCACGCGCAGGCAGAACGGAATGTTGCTGAAGCTCGTGGTGCGGTCGCCGCCTGCCGTGAGGCTGTTGGCGACCGAGATGTCCGTGCCCGTGTTCTGCCATGCGGCGCTGCAGCCGGGGTAGGCCGTGAACAGCTGGTAGGCCAGCGTGTTGCCGCCGTTGGAGAGGTTGCGCGAACCGTTGGTACCGGAGGTCCCGATATAGAACGTGGCGGGGAATTTCGGGTCGCCCGCGGCGCGCGTGCAGGTGAAGCTGATCGCGCCGGACACGTCGATGTTGCCGCCCGCGAACACGTTGGTCACCGTCGCCGAAGCGCTGCCCGTGATCGAGCTGCAGCTGATTGCGGCACTCGCGGCGGACGCGGCGAACGCGAGCGACAGCGCGACTGCCCAACGAATGATCTTCTTCATTTGTTCACCTCTTGATGCCGGGGCACGTGAGCGGCCCCACCCGCGCGATCTCGTCGACCTCGCCCTTGGGGAGTTGCACGGCGAAACTGCAGCTGGCTCCCTTCCACTTCAACCGCAGTTCGTTGCGCTCCTGCAGGCCCGTGACGAACGCTTCGCCGCGCCTGGCCACGAAGAACTCGGCCTTGTCGCCGACGATCTCGATCTCCGCCCCCGCAGGAGCCGGCTCGCCGTCGTCGAACACGATCTTGATGAGCGCGCCGCGCCCGCTGCGCACCGGGAACGTCACGCGCACGCCGCTGCGCTCGGGCGGGATGACGACCTGTTCGATGTTGTCGATCTCGGCGCTGATCGGCAGTTCCTTCGGGTCGATCTGGATGCTGTTGGGCGTGAAAGGCATCAGGCCGGGCAGCAGCGCCTTGCCCTCGCTGTCCGTGCGCGCCTGCACCCGGCCGTGCAGGCCGACGCCCACGTTCGGGTAACCGGGGATCTCCACGAGCGCGAAACTGCTCTGCAGCCGCCGCGTCGCGAACAGGCTGCCGCCCATGAAGACCAGCGAGCCTTCGGCGCCCAGCCGCAGCGCCTGGAAATCCTTCGAGACGCTCGCCTCGGCGCTCGTGCGCAGGCGCGACCCCTCGTGCGAGACGCCGCCCTCCGCATAGGCGCCGCTCGAGCGCGTGCCGCCGAGGACGCGCCAGCCGAACCCACCCTCCGGCCCGACCGCCTTGCTGGCAGTCGCGAAGCCCTCGAACGAACCCGTGCGCGCGGTGGCGACACCGAGTGCGGTCACGCGGTCGTCCAGCGGAATCGCCAGGCTGGTGCTGACCGACGTGCCGCCGCCGGTCCCCTTCACGTGGGTCGCGCTCACGTTCAGCGACCACTTGTTGGCGAACTGGATGGAGTAGTTCACGCTGTAGGTCGTGAACGGCTCCTTGTCGTAGGGCACGATGCGTGCGAAGCCGAGCCCCACCGACCCGAAGCGTGCATCGCCATACGAGTAGCTGGCCGACATCTCCTTCGCATTTGGCAGCGCGCCCGGCTCCAGCGCGAACTCCGTGAAACCCCGCGAGGACGCCGTGTAGTTGAGCGAGACGCCATGGCGCAGGCTGCTGTGCTCCAGCCCGAGGACCCAGCGCTGCCCCGCCGAGCCGGCCTGGTGCCGGCTGCCCGCGACGCCCAGCAGCCCGACCATCTGCAGCGGCAGGCCGGCGACGACACCGGCGGCTGCAACCTGCCGGTCGCGGCCCAGTTGCGCGTTCGCGTCGAGCGTGAGCTGCTTGGAGAAACCGTATCGCCACAACGCGCCGGCGAACTTCTCGTCGTACCGGTCGGACTCGCTGCCGATGTCGCGCCGCACGGCGCCCGCGGAGAGGTGCCAGTCCGACAGGCCCTCCTCCAGCATGCTGTTGGTGCTGAAGAAGGACTGCACGACCACGCTCTCGCGGCCGAGGACGTCGCGCACGACGATCCGGGCCTGCCCCGACCCCGTCAGGAGCGGGTAGTTGTCGATGACGAAGGGGCCGACGGGGACACGCGAGGTCTGCCGCAGCGCGTCGTTCACGTAGAGTTCCACCGTGCTCGGCGCTGCAGCGGTGCCGCCGATGACCGGGACCGGCCTCGAAATGAACCCCGGCGCAAGGCCGAAGTTGCGGCCGATCTCCACGCCACCGAAGTAGGTCGGCCGCAGCACGATGCCCGTGCGGGTCGACGAGTCGCCGGCACGCAAGGTCAGGCCGGAGCTCACGAAGTTGTGGGTGAAGACGGTCTCCAGCCGGTGGAACGAGCGCGGCTGCGCCGGGTCGGACCCGTCGAGATGCCGTCCCACGAAACTCGTCGTCAGCACTCCCCAGTTGCTCGACCAACCCACTTCGCCCAGGACGCCGAGGTCCTGCTGCGCGCGGGTGCCGTTGCTCTTGTTGTAGGAGAGGTTGGTGTCGAAGTTGAGGAACAGTGCGGGTTCCGCGGGCACCGTCTTCGCGCGCTCCGCGGGGGTGGGCTCGGTGACGCGGCTCTGGATGAACGCAGTCGGCGAGAAGGACAGGTCGAGCGACTGCGTGGCGAGGTTCATCTTCACTTCGAACCCCGGCAGCGCGCTCAGCGGAAACCACTGCTTGCCCCGGTAGACATACGGCGTCACGCCGCCGCGCCGCGTGAGGCGCCACTCGTCGATGGCCTCCGTGGGCGCATAGAGGTTGCCTTCGCGCTCTAGCAGGACCCACGAGCCGCCGGGCGTCGCGTTGATGGTGACTTCGAAGGGGATCAGCCGCTCGCGGGGGCGCGCCGGCGAAGCGCTGGCCTCGGGCGTCTGCGCCAGTGCCGCGCCGGGCCCGGCGAGGGCCAGCAGCAGCACGGTGAGCGAACGAAGGGTGGGCCGTCCCAGCCGCATCGGGCGAACCTCAAGGGACCGCGAGGTCGATGAGCTGCGTCTTGCCGTCGTCCAGAACGAGCCTCACGCGAGCCGGCCCCGGTGCGATGTCCGCGGCGGCCGAGAGCGGCAGTGACCTTTGCGCGTTCGGCAGGATGTACGTCCCCGGGTCCCCCTTCGCCAGCACGGCGTCGCCGCGCTGCAGCGCGACTTCGAGGACCTGGATGTACGCATTGCCGGAATTGCGGCACACGGTGTCCACCGCCCTGGGACCCTTGCGCTGGAGCTCGCAATGCAGCTCGTGCTTCGCGGTGGGCGGCGTGATGAAGACGGGCAGGCTGAGCGCCAGCGAGATCGGCACCTGGACGGTGTTGTCCTTGGGCGCAAGCGCTTCGGGTACTTCGCGCACGATCATGCGGTAGGTCAGTTGGCGCGAAGCGTCGGCGGGCTTGGCGAGCGCCAGGCGAACGACCTGGCGGCTGTTCGGCGCGAGCTTGACGATCGGCGGGGCGAGGATCAGGTCCTCGGTGAGTTCGAGCCGGTCGCGGCCCTGGGCGTCCTGGCTCCAGACGTTGATGTCGGCCTGGATGACGAGCTCGCTGTCGCCTTCGTTGGTGATCGTGAGGGCGACCGCGCGGTCGCGCGGTGTCATGTAGATGCGCACCGGCGTGACGGTGAACGCGCCCGCAAGGGCCTGCCCGATGGTGCCGGCGAGAAGGGCTGCGACAACGGCCGGCCGGACCAGTTTGCGGACAGTCATGCTCAGAAGCTTACCAATATTTCCAGCAGCCCATCCGTACCGAGGTTCTCGATCTTCACGACCGTGAGGCTGCCGCCGCGGCCGTTCGAGCCTGCAGTACCGCGAACCAGCGTGATGTTGTTGGTGGCGACCTGCTCGCCTCGCGCCGCCGCGGGCGCCCCCATGCCGTTCGTGCCGTTGGTGCCGTTAGCAATGCCGGACCCGTTCACGCCAACCACCTGCGTACCCGGCAGCGCCTGGGGCCCGGTCGTGGACATGTCGTCGCCGGTGCTTTCCGGTGTACTGCCGCGCGAAGGCTCCGCGCCGAACTGGATCCGGTAGTTCTCGCTGTAGCCGGCGACCATCGTGCTGTCGAGCGGGCGGATCGTCACGAACTGGTTCGTCGTGCACGCCACCCGCACCGACGCCGCGGAGTTGCCGCCGCCTTGCGACAGGCTGGTGCAGGAGCTGCCTGCGACGGGGACGGAAGGCGTCGAACCGCCACCCGCGACCGGGGGCGAAGGCGGCGTGACGACTGGAACGTTGCCGCCGGAGCCGCCCGCAAAGGGCGGCGTCACGGCGCCGCCGCCAGTTCCGGTGCCGGGTGTGCCGGTGCCGGTACCGGGCGTGACCGAGCCGGTGTCGGTTCCGCCGCCCTGCGTCACCGGGGTCGTGGGAGTTGTCGGGGCAACCGGGCCCGTGGGCGTCCCCGGGGATTCCCCGGTGCTGCCGCCAGGGACGCCGCCGCCCCCGCCCGCGGGCGGGAGGGACCCGCCGCTGCCTGCGGGTGCCATCGTGAGGATGATGCGTACGGAGACAAAGCCGCTCGAGGTGGCGGCCGCGGTCACCGCCGATGCGGCAACGAGGAGCAGCCCCAGGAGCAGCCTGGGGGCGCCGAGGCGCCCCCGGTTCGGCGGGCGGTGCGCGTCACGACGACGCTTTTCGGATCGGATGGAACCGGCCATCACCGCACGCTACCTCGGATCAATAGTGGACGTAAAGCGTGGTGTTCTGGACCGTGCCGACGCAGCTGCCGCCCGTCGCGCAGGTGCCGGCCTCGTTGCCGGTCGTCGTGGCACGCACCGTGAATGCTGCGTCGTTGCCGTCGCCGGTACCGGTGGCGCCGGCCGTGATCGACAGCGTGTAGCTGATGCCGACGCTGGACGTGATGGCCGAAGGCGTGGTCGTGACCGTGTCGGTCGTGCTGTCCCAGGACAGCTTGTAGGGGCGGCTGTTCGTGCACTTGACCGCGCCGTTCTGGGACGCGTTGTTCGAGGCGGCGAACGAGGTGTACGCGATCGCGATGGTGGACGGCGCGGTCAGCACGCACAGGGGCGTGAGCGTGACCTGGACGGGCACGGCGATGTTGGCGGTCGTCGCTGCTTGCGACTGGGCGGTCATCATGGCGGCGAAAGCGAGCATCGAAGAGAGGATGAGCTTTTTCACGGGGTCTCCTGGTAAGGAAATTGGGTGTCGGGGCTTAAGCAAATTGCCTAACGTGGCCGAACTGTAGTCAAGCCAGTAACGTTTTGCAATGATTTCTGTGACGCAAAATCAATGAGTTAGCTCAAACCCGGCCGTTCCGTGATGGATTTGTCACTTCTGGTTACGGGTTCCATGACATTCGTCGCGACCGAATTGCGACAACCGGTCGGCACCTGCCGACCGGCGGCGCCTCGGGCCGCTCGTCGCCCCGTTTTGGCCGGATATCCGCTAACGATCCCCTAACAGTTTTTCCCTAAGCTCTCGGCATGCGAGTACTGCTGGTCGAGGACGACGAGATGATCGGGCACAGCCTGCGCGAAGCCCTGGGCTCGCAGGGCTGGTCCGTGGACTGGGTGAAGGACGGGCTGCTGGCGCAAAGCGCGCTGGCGGACGGCGACTATGCGTGCGTGCTGCTGGACCTTGGCCTGCCCAAGATGGATGGCGTGGAGGTGCTGCGCAAGGCGCGGTCGCTCGGCGACACCACGCCCGTGCTCGTGCTCACGGCCCGCGACGGCGTCGACGACCGCGTCGGCGGCCTCGACCTCGGTGCCGACGACTACCTGGTCAAGCCCTACGAGCTGCGCGAGCTGCTCGCCCGCATGCGCGCCATCATCCGCCGCCGCGACGGCAGCGCGCACTCGGTCATCGGCAACAACGAGGTGCAGCTGGACCTGACCACGCGCGAGGTCGTCGTGCAGGGCAACCGCTCGCAGCTGTCCGCGCGCGAATTCGCCTTGCTCCATGCGCTGCTGGAGCGACCTGGCGCGATCCTCTCGCGCGAACAGCTGGAAAACCGTATCTACGGCTGGGGCGAGGAGGTCAGCAGCAATGCCGTCGACGTCCTCATCCACGGCATGCGCCGCAAGCTCGGCCCCGACACCATCCGCAACGTGCGCGGCCTCGGCTGGCGCATCGCCGCCACCGCATCATGAAAGTCCACGTCTTCCCCAACGGGCCCATGTGCTCGATCCGGCGCGCCCTGATGATGTGGCTCGTGCCGATGTTCCTGCTGGTGGCGCTGGCTTCGGCGGTGTTCTCCTACTGGACGTACGGCCGCATGGTCGGCGCGTTCATGGACGACCAGATGGAGCAGCTCGCCCAATCGATCGGCGCGCGCGAGGACATCGTCGCGCCGCCCGCGGTGAACGCCGAGCGCGTGCACAAGTGGGGCGCCTACGTCACCCAGGTCTACGATGCCAACGGGCAACTGCTCGCCACCTCGTGGCCGCAGCTGAAGGTGTCCATGCTCTACCAGCCGGGGCTGCACGACATCCGCTTCGACGACGCGCAGTGGCGCGTGTACGTGCACCAGCACCCCGGCGGCCGCACGGTGCAGGTGCTCCAGAGCGGCAAGTTCCGCGCGCAGATCGCCGCGGAGAGGGCCGGCTCGGCGATCGCGCCGGTGCTGATCCTGCTGCCGCTGTCGATCCTGGTGCTGTGGAGCGTCGCCCGTGCGGTTTCGCTCGCGGTCCGCGACATCGGCAAACAGGCCGAGACGCAGGAGTTCCATTCGATCAAGGAGCTGTCGCTCGACAGGGTGCCCTACGAGATCAAGCCGCTGGTGGTGTCGTTCAACGGCCTCCTCACGCGATTGCGGGACTCGTTCGAGGCCAAGCGGCGCTTCGTGCAGGACGCGGCGCACGAGCTGCGCACGCCGCTCACGGCGCTGTCGCTGCAGCTGGAGAACCTGCGCCGCGACCTGCCGCCCGGCTCGTGCAAGGAGAGCTTCGGCCAGCTCGAACACGGCGTGCAACGTGCCTCCCGGATGGTCGACCAGATGATGAAGATGACCCGTGCCGACCAGGAGCCGGCGGCCGCGGAGCCGCGCGCCAGCGTGGACCTGCACGCGCAGGTGCGCGAGAGCATCGGCGCGCTCATCGCGCTGGCGGACCAGCGCAGCATCGACCTCGGCGTGAGCGAAGCGAGCCCCGCGTCCCCCGTGCCGCTGAAGTGCGCACCGGGCGACTTGCGCAGCGTGATCGACAACCTGATCGAAAACGCCTTGCGCTACACGCCCGAAGGCGGCGTGGTGGACGTGAAGCTGCTCACGGAGTCGGGCCGCCCCGCGCTGGAAGTGGTGGACACCGGCCCCGGCATCCCGCAGGACATGCTGCCGCGCGTGTTCGACCGCTTCTACCGCGTGCCGGGCACCGGCGCGCCGGGCAGCGGCCTGGGCCTCGCGATCGCGCAGTCGGCGGCCGAGCGCTGCGGCCTGCGCGTGACGCTGCGCAATCGCGGCGACCGCAGCGGGCTGATCGCGCGCGTCGAGCCCGCGTGATCCCTAATCCCCAGCTAAGACAGTCCTAAGGGACAGCTAAATACGGTTGCCTACAGTGAGATCACGGTGATGCCTCGCAGTCGAAAGCGAGGCGGCACCGGAAGAAAAACCGATTGCCAACCCTGAACTCACTGAAAGGTCCTGCCATGAATGCCAAGTCCCTCCTCGCCGTTGCCGCCCTCGCCGCCGCCTTCACGGGTGTCGCCCGCGCCGACGAAGCCGATGCGTCCCAGTTCGCCGTCCAGTTCCAGGGCCAGCGCACCCGCGCCGAAGTGATGGCCGAAGCGGCCACGGTGAGCGCCACCCGCAGCACCGAGCCCGCCGGCTCGCGCGTCGCCGCCCCGCTGAAGTCCACGGTGGACGCCAAGGCCGTTCGCGCCCAGGCCGCCGAAGCCCTGCGCCTGGGCAAGATCCCGTCTGGCGAAGCGTCCATCTGAGCGCCTCCGGAAAAGAAAAAGCCCCGCATCGCGGGGCTTTTTCTTTTGGGCAACCGGTTCAGAACGTGAGCGTCAGCAGCGCCGGCCGCGCGATCGGCAGCGGCGCGCGCGGCACGGTGTCGTTGGCCACGGGCTTGCCGTCCACCTCGATCTTCACCACGCTTCCCATCGGGCGCTCGCCCGGGGAGCGGGCCTGCGCGGCCGCCGGCAGGTGCAGGGTGAGGGTGCAGGACGTGCCGATCGGCCCGGCGGCGACGCAGGCGGCGTCGAACGCGAAGGTTTCGATCGGGAGCGAATTGAAGTCCATGGGTTTAAGGCGGAATCCTCTGTCGCTGTACTGTAACCACTTGTCACTTGAAGTCCAGCCCGCCCGACCCTACTTCGGCCGTCAAAGAACCCGGGCGCGTTAGATTTGTCACGTCCACCCTGCCTTCGTGACAGCCGCGAAGATCCGGGTTAACCCGCAAATTGACACCATGAGCCAGAAACAGACCCTTTCCTTCCAGGCCGAAGTCGCGCAGCTGCTGCACCTCGTCACGCACTCGCTGTACTCCAACAAGGACATCTTCATCCGCGAGCTGGTCTCCAACGCTTCGGACGCGTGCGACAAGCTGCGCTTCGAGGCGCTCGCCGAGGCCGCGCTTTATGAGGACGCGCCCAACCTCGAAGTGCGCGTCGAGTTCGACAAGGCCGCCCGCACGCTCACCATCACCGACAACGGTATCGGCCTGTCGGAAAAGGAGGCCATCGAGAACCTCGGCACCATCGCCAAGAGCGGCACGCGCGAGTTCATGAACCGGCTCTCGGGCGACCAGAAGGCCGATGCGCAGCTGATCGGCCAGTTCGGCGTCGGCTTCTACTCCGGCTTCATCGTGGCCGACAAGATCACCGTGGAATCGCGCCGCGCGGGGCTCAAGCCCGAAGAGGGCGTGCGCTGGGTGAGCGGCGGCACGGGCGACTTCGAGGTGGAGGCCATCACGCGCGAGAAGCGCGGCACCAGCGTCACGCTGCACCTGCGCGAGGACGCGGCCGATTACCTCTCCAACTGGAAGCTCAAGTCCATCATCGGCAAGTACTCCGACCACATCTCGCTGCCCATCCTGATGCGCAAGGAGGAGTGGAAGGAAGGCGAGGAGGGCAAGCCCGGCGAGATGGTGGTCACGGACGAATGGGAGACGGTCAACAAGGCCAGCGCGCTGTGGTCCCGCCCGAAGAAGGACATCACCGACGAGCAGTACAAGGAGTTCTACAAGACCATCGCGCACGACCAGCAGGACCCGCTCGCGTGGTCGCACAACCGCGTCGAGGGCAGCACCGACTACACGCAACTGCTGTACGTGCCCGCGCATGCGCCCTTCGACCTGTGGAACCGCGACAAGCCGCACGGCGTGAAGCTGTACGTCAGGCGCGTGTTCATCATGGACGACGCGCAGGCGCTGCTGCCGCTCTACATGCGCTTCGTCAAGGGCGTGGTCGACTCCGCCGACCTGCCGCTGAACGTGAGCCGCGAGCTGCTGCAGGAAAGCCGGGACGTGAAGTCGATCCGCGAGGGCAACACGCGCCGCGTGCTGTCGATGCTGGAGGACCTGGCCGCCAACAAGCCCGAGGACTACGCGAAGTTCTGGGCCGAGTTCGGCGCGGTGCTGAAGGAAGGGCTGGCCGAGGACTTCGGCAACACCGAGCGGCTCGCCAAGCTGCTGCGGTTCGCGAGCACCACGACGGACACGGTGTCCGTGTCCCTCGCCGACTACAAGGCGCGCATGAAGGAAGGCCAGGAGGCGATCTACTACATCACCGCCGAGACGGCGGCCGGGGCGCGCAACAGCCCGCAGCTGGAGGTGTTCCGCAAGAAGGGCATCGAGGTGCTGCTGATGACGGACCGCGTGGACGAGTGGGCGCTGAACTACCTGCACGAGTTCGACGGCACGCCGATGCAGTCGGTCGCGCGCGGCGCGGTGGACCTGGGCAAGCTGCAGGACGAGACGGAGAAGAAAGCCGCCGAGGAGGCTGCGGAGGCGTTCAAGCCGCTGCTCGCGAAGCTGAAGGAGGCGCTGAAGGACAAGGCTTCGGACGTGCGCGTCACCACGCGTCTTGTCGACTCACCGGCGTGCCTGGTGGTGAGCGAGGGCGGCATGAGCCTGCAGCTCAATCGACTGCTCAAGCAGATGGGGCAGAAGGCGCCGGAAGTGAAGCCGATCCTGGAGGTGAACGCGGAGCATCCGCTGGTGAAGAAGCTCGATGCGTCGCCGAGCTTTCACGACCTGGCGCACATCCTGTTCGACCAGGCGTTGCTGGCGGAGGGTGGTTTGCCGGAAGATCCCGCGGCTTACGTCAAGCGCGTGAACGCGCTGCTCGCCTGATCGGTTGTCACCCCGGGCTCGACCCGGGGTCCATGTTGGCGTACTGCCATGCCAACATGGATGCCGGGTCGAGCCCGGCATGACAACCTTTACGCAAAGCCTGCAAGCTTGCGCGCCGAAGCAGTTTCGGCGGCGCACATCCGTTCGATCAGCTCGCGCGCCTTGTCCGGCTGTGTCGCCTTCGTTGGCACGGCCGCCGTATACGTTGTCGCGAGTGAATACGGGGCCGGCAAAAGGCCGATCAGCTGGACGCCCGGCGTGATCAGGATCTCGGTCACCTGCGTGCAGCCCACCGCATCGGCTGCACCGGACTTCGCCAGCTCGCCCATCGCCGTGGCCCCATTCGGGAACGTGCGGAAGCGGCTCGCGTGCGTTTCCGCGAGCCCGAGCGCCGTCAGCACCTTCATGAAGTGGATGCCCGCCGTCGCCTTGGCCGGGTCGGGAAAGTAGATCTCGCTGGCGCTTTCCAGCAACTGCTTCAGCTCGACGCCCGACGCGATGCTGCGCGTCGCCGCGCGTTCCTTCAGCGCCACGCCCGTTTCCACCTTGCCGATCGCGCGCGCACTGCCGGCGCGCACGTGGCCGGCCGCTTCGAGCTCGCGGATGAGCGCTTCGGTGAGGATGAGGATGTCGCAAGGCTCGCCGCCCAGCAGCTTGTCCTTCATCGCACCGACGGCGCCGAAGTGGCCTTCCACCGGCAACTGCAACGCTCTCACAAGCCCTTGTGCGGCCCCGCCGCTGATGATTCGAACCGGTTCGCTCATTCGGGTTTGATGTTCGCGGACTTGATGACCTTCTCCCACTTGGCGATGTCATCCTGGATGTACTTGTCGAACACAGCCGGCGTCATCACCATCGCGGTCGCACCCTGCTTCGCCCAAGCCTGCTGCACCTCGGCCTGGCCTGTGATCTTCGAGATCGCTTCGTTCAGCCGTTGCACGACGGCAGCGGGCGTGCCCTTCGGCGCGAGCACGCCGAGCCAGATCGTCGCCTCGTATTTCGGCACGCCCGACTCGTCGACCGTCGGCACGTCCGGCAACACCGCGGAGCGCTTGAGACCCGTGGTGGCGATCGCCTTCACCTTGCCCGCCTTCACCTGCTCGGCCATCGTTGTCACGGCGTCGAACATGAAGTCCACCTGCCCGCCGATGACGTCGGTGCGCGCGCCGCTGCTGGTCTTGTACGGCACGTGCACGATGAACGTGCCGCTCATTGCCTTGAACAGCTCGCCGGCCATGTGGTACGGCGTGCCGGTGCCCGACGACGCGTAGTTCAGCTTGCCCGGCCTGTCCTTCGCGGCCTTCACCAGTTGCTGCACGTTGGCAGCAGTGACCGACGGATGCGCCACCAGCACGAGGTCCGAATAGTTGATCGGCGCCACGCCAACGAAGTCGCGCGTGAGGTGGTAGGGCTTGTTCGGCACGAGCGTCTCGTTGACGGTGTGCGTGTTCGACATCAGCAGCAGCGTGTAGCCGTCGGCCGGTGACTTGGCGACAGCTTCGGTGCCGATCACCGCGCCCGCGCCGGGACGGTTCTCCACCACGAAGGGCTGGCCCAGCGCATCGGGCAAGCGCTGCGCGAGGAAGCGCGCGTAGTTGTCCGCGGGCCCGCCGGCCGCGAAGGGCACGACGATCTTCACCGGCTTGTTGGGCCAGGCCTGCGCGAATGCCGTGCCGGCCGCGAGCGCGGTGACGGCGGCGACGGCGGCGAGGGTGCGGACGACACGCTGCATGTTCGCCTCCTTCAGCGGATGCTCACTCGACCTTGCCGATCTTCTTGACGACCTCCGCCATCCGGCGCACGTCGGCCTGCACGTACTTCTCGAAGTCCGGCGTGTCCTGGTACAGCACGGGGCTGCCGGCGTTGAGGATGACTTCCTTCACCTTCGGGTCGTTCGCGGCGGCGCGCGCGGCGGCGCGCAGGCGCTGCACGATCGGCTCCGGCGTCGCGGCCGGCACGAACAGGCCCGACCACTGCGCGTACTCCGCGTTGTAGCCGGCTTCGTGCAGCGACGGCACGTCCGGCAGCGTCTGCAGCTTCGCGTTGCCCCAGTGCGCGAGCACGCGCAGCTTGCCCGCCTTCACCTGCTGCAGCACGGTGGCCGGCCCGGAGGAGATGGCGTCGATCTGGCCGCCAAGCAATGCGACGACGGCCGGGCCCGCGCCGGTGTAGGGCACGTGCGTGAGCTTGATGCCGGCCTGCTGCGCGAGGATCTCCATGGGCACGTGCATCGTGCCGTAGTTGCCGGAGGAGCCGTAGTTGATCTTGCCGGGGTTGGCTTTCGCGTACTCGACGAACTCCTTCACCGTCTTCCACGGCGCATCCGCGCGCACGGCCAGCACGGTCGGGTCCGCGGTGAAGCGCGCGATGGGCTTGAGCGCGTTGATCGCGTACATCGGCGCGCGGCCGACGATCGCGTCCGCCTCGGGGATGACGCTGAACGACGACAGCGACAGCAGCACGGTGTACCCGTCCGGCGGCGCCTTGGCCGCCAGGCCCATGCCGATGCCTCCGCCGGCGCCGGGCTTGTTCTCGATGACGACCGGCTGGCCGAGGTCGCGCGCCATGGCTTCGGCGACGGGGCGCCCCACGATGTCGGCCAGCCCGCCGGGCGGGAAGGGCACGATCATGTTGATGGGCTTGCTGGGGTACGCGCCCTGTGCGATGGCAGAGGTGGCGGCAACGAGGGCGAGCCCGGCGGCGAGCAGGCAACGGCGATACATTCTGATTCTCCTGGGCGGACGATTTGTTAGCATGCTAAGCATCCAGCGTCACGCCCGCGAGCGAAAGAGAGTTTTCCCCATGAGAATTGCAGCCTACCGCCGCGCCGGCAACCCCGGCGTCGGCCTCGTTTCGGCCGACGGCAAGTCGGTGCAGCCCTTCGACCTTCCCGCGGCTGAGCTGGCCCTCGGCGCGCTGCCGCTCATCGAGCGTGCCGCGCGTGGCGAGGCGCTCCCGACGCCCGGCGCCGCGATCCCGCTGGAGAGCGTGCAGCTCACCGCGCCCATCCCGCGCCCGCGCCGCAACATCTTCTGCGTCGGCAAGAACTACCACGCGCATGCGAAGGAGTTCGCGGGCAGCGGCTTCGACAGCAGCGCCATGTCCGGCGGCGACATCCCCGCGCACCCGATCGTCTTCTCCAAGGTGCCCGAGTGCGTGGTCGGCCCGTTCGATGCCATCCAGATGCCCGCGGCGTCCGAGGCCATCGACTACGAGGCCGAACTCGCCGTGGTCATCGGCAAGGGCGGCAAGGGCATCCCGAAGGCCGACGCGCTGAAGCATGTGTGGGGCTACACGATCGTGAACGACGTCACCGCGCGCGACTGGCAGGGCCGCCATTCGCAGTGGCTGCTCGGCAAGTCCTTCGACACCTTCTGCCCGATGGGGCCGTGGATCGTGAGCGCCGACGAGTGCGACGGCACCGACACCGGCGTGCGCCTGTGGGTCAACGGCGAGAAGCGCCAGGACGCCACGACGAAGGACTTCATCTTCGACATCCCGACGCTGGTCGAGACGATCTCGGCGGGCATCACGCTCTACCCGGGCGACATCATCGCGACCGGCACGCCCGTCGGTGTGGGCATCGGCTTCAAGCCGCCGAAGTACCTCAAGGCCGGCGACGTGGTGCGCATCGAGATCGACGGCATCGGGGTCATCGAGAACCCGGTGCGCTGATCACGCCACGAGGGGCGGCTCCTCCATCGCCTCGAGCTGCTCCTCGAGCATGTGCACCTGCCCGCGCCAGTAGTCGGCGGTGCCGAACCACGGGAACGCCGCCGGAAATGCCGGGTCGTCCCAGCGCCGTGCCAGCCACGCGCTGTAGTGGATCAGACGCAAGGTGCGCAATGGCTCGATGAGCGCGAGCTCGCGTCGGTCGAACTCGCGCATCTGCTCGTAACCGTCCACCAGCGCGCCGAGCTGGTTCTGCCGCTGCGGCCGCTCGCCCGAGAGCAGCATCCACATGTCCTGCACCGCCGGCCCCATGCGCGCGTCGTCGAGGTCGACGAAGTGCGGCCCTTCGTCCGGTGTCCACAGGATGTTGCCCGGATGGCAGTCGCCGTGCAGGCGGATGCTGCGGACGTCGCCAACTGTCGAGAACGCGGCGCGCACAGCCGCCAGCGCTTCGTTGCAGCGCTTCGACCACTCGCCCTCCACCTCCAGCGGGATCCCGTCGTGCGTGAGCAGCCAGTCGCGCGGCTCCTCGCCGAAGCTTTGCACGTCGAGCGCGGGGCGCGTCGCGAACGGCTTCGCGGCACCCGTGATGTGCAACCGTGCGAGGAAGCGGCCGATCCACTCCAGCACCTCGAAGTCGTCCAGCTCGGGCCGCCGCCCGCCGCGGCGCGGGCTCACGCTGAAAGAGAAGCCCGCATGCCGGTGCAGCGTCGCGCCTTGCACCACGAGCGGCGCAACGGCGGGCACCTCGGCCTGCACCAGCTCCGCCGCAAAGGCATGCTCTTCCTCGACCTGCGCATCGCTCCAGCGGCTCGGGCGATAGAACTTGGCCACGACGATGTCGTGCCCCTCGAACGCGTCTTCGAGATGGACCTGGTAGACGCGGTTCTCGTACGAACCCAGTGCCAGCAGGCGGCCATCGCCGTACAGGCCCACGCTCGAAAGCGCGTCCATCACCACGTCGGGAGTCAGCGAGTCATACGGATGGCGCAGCGAATCGGGCATTCGCCATTGTGACCGTCACATGAGCGTCACGCCGCCGCTTCGCGCCCCAGCTGCGCAAACGGCGCGGCCTGCTTGACGAGCAGCACGCTGCACGGCGCATGCATCGCAACCTTGACCGGCACGGTCGCCACGAGCCGCTGCATGGCGAGCCCATGCGTGGCGCTGCCCAGCACGAGCAGGCTCACGTTGTTGCCCTCGGCATAGGCGAGCAGCGCGGCCGCGACGTCGCCCGATTCGAGGACGTGGAACGACACCTGGTGGCCGTGCAGGTCCAGCCCCGCGGCCCAGCGCCGCAAGCGGTCGAGGTGCCAGCGGTGCACCTGCGTCTCCGTCGTCTCGGTGGTGTCGGTCACAGGGTCGATCACGGTCACGCACGCGAGCCGCGCGCCCGGCCGGATGCCGAGCGAGCGACCGACGGCCTGGCGCAGCGCATAGAGCGTCGCGTCGGTCACGTCGTGGTGCGGCACCGCGACCATCACGATGGGCACGTCGTCGAGCCGCGCCGCGGGCAGCGGGCTCGGCTGGTAATGCATGCCGGCGGCCTTGATCCAGCGCCTCAGCTGCGTCGTCCACTTCGGCCCGGAGGTGCGCAGGCCGTCCCCGGTCACTTCCACCTGGTCGGGATGCGCGAGGTCGAACGCAAGCAGGGCCGCGGACTGGTAGCGCTGCGCCGCCTCGGGATGCAGGCACTTCATGATCACCTGCTGCAGCCATGGCGGCAGGTCGGGGCGCAGTGCGCGCGGCGGCGGCGGGCTCATCCACAGCCGCTGGCGCAGGCCGCCCTGCGTCTGCGGCTCGCCGAAGGGCAGCTCGCCGGTCGCGAGCTCGTAGAGGATCACGCCGATGGCGAAGATGTCGCTGCGCGGGTCGCCGCGGATCCCGACGATCTGCTCCGGCGCGATCCACGCCGGCGAGCCGACGGCCAGCCGCATTTCCTCGGCCAGCAAATCCGGGTGGTGCGCGTGCCAGCTCAGGCCGAAGTCCAGCAGCACCGCGTCGCCGTCGGGCTTGAGCAGGACGTTGCCGGGCTTGAGGTCCAGGTGCACCGCGTTCTGCTTGTGCAGGCTGTGCGCGGCAATCGCCATCGCGTTGCCGAGCCCGGCGATCTGGTCGACGGAGAACGGCTGGCCCAGCGCGCGCTTGTCGTCGATCACCTGCTGCAGGCTGCGGCCGGGCACGAGTTCCATCACGAGGTAGGGCACGCGGTGGATGTCGCCCGCGGCGACGAATCGCGGCACGTGCGTGCCGTCCAGCACCCGCAGCATCTGGTGCTCCACCTCGAAACCCACGATGTTCTCGGCGCCGTCGCCGCCGGCCATGCGCGGCACCTTCATCGCCATCGCGAAACCCGGGTCGGGCCGGCCGTTCGCGTACGACACGGCATAGACGTGCGCCATGCCGCCGGCATGCAGCAAGCCGCGCACGACGAACCCGTCGATTTCGCTTCCCTCGGCCAGCAACGTCATCTGCCCTCCTGCAGGCGCCGGGCGAACGAGTCCGGCAGGCCCGCGCGCAGCACGGCCTCGGCCGCGGCGGTGTGGTCGTAAGGTACGCGGTGGAAAACGAGGCGCGATTGCGCCGTGTCAAACAGCGCGTACATCGCGCGCGGGTCGCCGTCGCGCGGCTGCCCCACCGAGCCCACGGTCGCCACCCAGCTGCGGGTGGCGGGCACGCAGGCCGGCGCGGCCGTGACGGGCACGAAGGGCATCGGGTCACGCCCGCGGCCGCGGTAGAACATGCGCTGCTCGTGCACGTGGCCGCAGAAGACTTCGGTGACGTCCTCGAACTGCGCCGCGGCCTCGAGGCAGCGCGCGGCGCTGTGCGGGTTGTCGACGTAGTTCCAGCGGGCGGGCTCATGCGCGCTCGCGTGCACGAGCAACGAGCCGCCGATGCGCTGCGTGAGCGGCAGCGAGGAGAGGTAGCCGCGCTGCGCGGCGGTGAGCTCGCGGTGCGTCCACTTCGCGCTGGCGCCTTCCAGGTTCTTCGCGTGCGCGGGCGGCGTGACGGCCGCGTCGTCGTGGTTGCCGCGCAGGACGATGGCGCCCTGGGCGGCGAGCTGCATCACTTCGTCGACGACGGCGCCAGGCTCGGCCCCGTAGCCCACGATATCGCCCAGCACGGCAAACTGTGTCGCGCCCGCGTCGCGCGCGTGCGCGACACAGGCTTGCACGGCGCGCAGGTTGGCGTGCAGGTCGGAGAGCAGGGCCAGCTTCATGCCCGGCATCATCGCCGAGCGGCCGGGCGAAGAAAAGCACGGCGCCGCCGCGCCTTGCGCTGGCTCAGTTCAGCGTCAGCACATGCCCGGTGCGCGGGTCGTCGCCGCCGGCCAGCACCTGCCTGTAAGCGGCGACCACCGCGTCGGTGCCCTCGTGGCGACGCACCTTGAGCCAGGGCTTCGCCGCATTCGTCACCTCGTTGCGGAACGCGTGCCAGTCGGCCGCGAGCCGCCGCAGCAGCTCCGGCGCGCCCACTTCAGCGACGCGCTTTGTGCGCTGCGCCGGCGCGAAGAACAGCGTCGCGCGCGGCCCGGGCAGGTCCTTCGCGCCGCCGAGCTGTTGCACGTGCGTGCCGCCGATCGAGCAGCTGTACCTCAGGTTCTTGAAGCGCGTGTGGACTTTGCGGCGGAAATCGGCGTTGCCGGCGAAGTCGGTGTAGACGCACGAGGCCTCCTCAGGCACGCGGTCGATTTCCTCGTACGCCAGCACCTGGTCGTAGCAGCCGAGGCTCTCGCAGAACGCGCGGTTGCGCGCCGACGTGAAGCCGACCACGCGCACCTGCGGCCATTTCTTCAGCTGGTTCGCCATGCCGTACGCCGTCTTGCTCGAGGCGCTGGAGACGAGGACGGTGTCCGCCTCGAAGAACGCGTTGTCGGCGAGGAAGTCCTCCAGCAGCCACGAGGTGGCGAACAGCGGCCGCAGCAGTGCCTGCACGTCCTCCGTGTCGGGTGTGTAGAACGGGTCGGCGCCGGTGCGCTGGTAATGGTTGTAGACCTTGTGCAGCTCCTTGCGGTGCTCCGCGCCGTCGAGGAAGCCGTGCGCGTCCAGCTTCGCCGGCGCCAGCACCACGCTGCGCGCCATGGGCCAGTAGCCATACACGCGCTCGCCCACCGCCACGCCGGGGTGCAGCGACTGCACGACGGTACCGAAGCCCCACACGGGCACGATGCCCCAGCCTTCCTCGCCGGTCGGGAAGAACTGCCAGTAGTTCATCGCGTCGCCGAAGGCGGCGTAGGTGATGTTGTTGGCCGTCAGCGAGAAGCTGTCGATGCGCATGCGCACCTCGCCTTGGGCGAGCGGCTTGTCGTCGGCTTGCACGAGGCGCGTTTCGCCGAGTGCGCTTTTGCGCACCTGCAGGGTCGTGTTCATGTCACGACCATAAGCAAAACGGCCCGCGCGTTCAACACGCGCGGGCCGCCTTGGCGACAGTGACAAGTGCGATTACGCCAGCGTGATCTGCACGTCGATGTTGCCGCGCGTGGCGTTGGAGTACGGGCACACCTGGTGCGCGGCCTCGACCAGCTTCTGCGCCGTTTCGCGGTCCATGCCCGGCAGGCTGACCTTCAGGCGCGCGGCGATGCCGTAGGCGTTGGGGATCGGGCCGAGGTCGACTTCGGCGTCGATGGCGACGTCGGCGGGCACCGTCAGCTTCATCTTGCCGGCCACGGCCTTGATGGCGCCGATGAAGCAGGCGGAATAGCCCGCCGCGAACAGCTGCTCGGGGTTGGTGCCGGTGCCGCCCTGCGCCGGGGGCGAGAGCTTGACGTCGAGCTTGCCGTCGTCCGTGCGCGACGCGCCGTCGCGGCCGCCGGTCGTGTGGGCGCGGGCGGTGTACAGGACTTTTTCGAGTTGGGCCATGGTCGTTCCTTGGAAAGGGTTGGGGTGGAAGAAAGGGTTGTCAGGCAGCGGCTGCCGCGAGGCGGCCGCGCAGGTCGTGGAGCTGGCGCTTGAGCTGCACCAGTTCCGTCATCGAGCATTCGGCCGCTTCGCGGATGCAGTTGGGCACCTTCGCGGCCTTCGCCTTGAGCTTGCGGCCCTCGGCGGTCAGCGTGATGTGGACGCGCCGCTCGTCCTGCACGTCGCGCACGCGGGCCACGAGGCCGGCCGCCTCCAGCCGCTTGAGCAGGGGCGTGAGCGTGCCGGAATCGAGCGACAGGCGCTCGCCGAGCTGCGACACCATCTGCCCGTCCTGCTCCCAAAGCACGAGCATCACCAGCCACTGCGGGTAGGTCAGGCCCAGCTCGTCGAGCAGCGGCTTGTAGAACTTGGTCATGGCCAGCGACGCGGAATACAGCGCAAAGCACAGCTGGTTGTCCAGCAGCAGGCTGGCGTCGGCGGTGGCTTTGTTCGTCGGCATGGGGTGAACTGTAGCATCAAATTAAATTGCGTGCAAGTTATTTCGCGGAAGAGAGATCACAGGAAGTGGTCGTGCAGGTTCGAGAGGGCCCGCGCCGCCTGCCGCTTGAGCAGCCACCGCGCCAAATTGCCGTCGAGCAGCCGCCACGCGCCTTCGCTGTGGAACTCGCAGGTGCGCTCGAAGCGGCAGCCGGCGCCGAGCGGCTGCAACCGGTAAGTGACCGCCGAGGCGCCGTAACGCGTGGTGGTCTCGATCCGCCAGAGCGAGGGCCGGTCCCATTGGGTGACACGCCACACCGCCTCGAAGTTCCGGAAGCCCGCATGGATGTGCTCGGTCATCGTCTCGCCCAGCTGCAGCGGCCGGTTGGGCACGTCGCGCACGTTGCGCGTCGCGGGGTGCCACTGCTTCCATTGCGCGGCATTCGTGACGTAGTCGTACACCTCGGTCGGCGGTGCCGCGATCACCACCGCCTGCGTGAAGCTCTGGAACCGGCCGTCGGCCATGTGCGATCTTCAGCGCCCGGTGAAACGCGCCGGGCGCCGCTCCACGAACGAGCGCACGCCTTCGGCGGCATCCTCGGTGTTCGACAGGCGCGTCTGCACCTCCACGAATTCGGCCACCGCCGCCGCGGGCCCTTGCTCCACCGTCTTGAGCACGCTCTTGCGCGTCGCCACCACCGCGAGCGGTGCCTGCGCCGCGATCGCTTCGGCGATGCGCAAGGCCTCGTCCAGCTCCTGCCCCGCGGGCACGACCTTCTGCACGAAGTTCAGGCGCAGCGCTTCGGCGCTGCCGAACTCGTCGCCCGTCAGCAGGTGCAGCATCGCGTTGCCCACGCCGGCGCGCTCGGCCATGCGCAAAGTCGCGCCGCCCGTCGCCATGATCCCGCGCTTGACCTCCAGCTGCGAGAAGCGGCAATCGTCCGCGGCCACCACCACGTCGGCCGCCAGCATCAGCTCGATGCCGAGCGTGTAGGTGATGCCTTTGACCGCCACCACCATCGGCTTGGTGCGGCGGCGGTAACCGGGCGAGCCCAGGTCCGTCGGCTCGACGCAGCCTTCGGGAATGGCCTTCTCGCCGCGCCGCATCAGCGGCGCGATCGTGGGCAGGTCGAGGCCGGCCGTGAAGTGCTTGCCGAACGCATGCAGCACGCCGACGCGCAACTCGGGGTCGTCGTCGAGCAGCGAGTAGGCCTCGCCCAGTTCGCGGAACATGCGCGGCGTGAAGCCGTTGTACTTGGCGGGCCGGTTGATGCCGACCAGCAGCAGGGCGCCGCGCCGCTCGGTGTGGATGGTGCCTTCGGGGGGTGCTTCGGGTGTGTCCATCCGCGCATTAAAGCAGCGAATCGGCCACCTGTTTGGGCCTTGCGACCATGACCTCGTCGAGGACTTCGTCCAGCATCAGGATGTCGCGGTACACGCCCAGCGGCAGCAGCGGCGGGCCGGAGCATTTCTGGCGCATCTCGGGCTCGCCCAGCATCAAGCGCAGCACGAACATGCGCGCCTCGCGATAAGGCCAGAACTGCGTGAGCTCCTCGCACAGCTGCTTGTCGTCGGCGAGCGCCGCGTCCTCGTGCGACGCGGCCGCCCAGTGCGGCGCGTTCTGGCCGAAGCGCTTGCGGAAGGCGTCGCGCGCCACGTCCCATTCGTTCTGCCGGTCCAGCACCTTGTACAGCTCGCGCAGTTCGAGGAACACCCAGGGACTCGTGTAGCGGAAGTCCACGAGGTGCTGCTGCAGCAGCAGCACGGCGGCCACGTTGTCGCCGCGCTCGCGCCGCCGGCGCAGCTTGCCGCGCACCTGGTGCAGGTCGATCAGCGTGGCTTCGCGCCGCGAGTTGGTCTCGCCGATGGCGGTGACGTAGATCGCGCGCGCAGCTTCGGCGGGGTCGGGGCTGTCGGGCAGGATGTCGTCGAGGTTGCCGGCCGTGGTGATGATGGCCGAGTGGCCGCCCGAGGGCTGGACATGCGCCCAGAAAACCGAGTCCTTCTCCATCTCCAGCAGCCGGCGGCGGCGGCGTTCGAGCAGCCAGCCGAGCCCTGCGAGCACCGCGGCGCCGCCGGCGAGCACGTTAAGCGCGTTGCCGCCGGGCGGCTCGGGGAGTGGCGGCAGGCCAGGGTCCGCGGGTGCGGCGGTGGCGCGCGAGACGAGCGCAGGTGCTGGTGCGGGCGGCGAGCTCGCGGCGGCTCGTGGCGGCAAGGCCGGCAACTGCCGCAGCTCCGTCGCCGGCCGCAACGCCAGCGGCCCGCCCTCCGGCTCGGCCGGCGTGGCTTCGGGCGGCTGGGCGGTAGCGTTCACGCGCGGGCCGGCGCTCGCGCGCTAGTAGGTGTAGACGCCCCGGCCGGTCTTGCGGCCGAGGCGGCCGGCCGCGCACATCTCCTTCAGCAGCGGGCAGGGGCGATATTTCGAATCGCCGTATTCGCGCAGGTACACCTCCATCACGGCCAGGCACACGTCCAGGCCGATCATGTCGGCCAGCGCGAGCGGGCCGATCGGGTGGTTGCAACCCAGCTTCATGCCGGCGTCGATGTCCTCCGGCGTCGCCAGCCCTTCGGCGAGCACGAAGAAGGCCTCGTTGATCATCGGCACCAGGATGCGGTTGACCACGAAGCCCGGCGCGTTCTTCACGGTGATCGGCGTCTTGCCGAGGTCCTTGGCCAGCTGCTGCACGAGTGCATGCGTTTCGTCGCTCGTTGCAAGGCCGCGGATGATCTCCACCAGCGCCATCATGGGCACCGGGTTGAAGAAGTGCATGCCGATGAAGCGGTCCGCGCGCGAGGTGGCGGCGGCCAGCTTGGTGATGGAGATCGACGAGGTGTTCGACGCGATGATGACTTCGGGCGCCACCAGCGAATCCACCTGCTTGAGGATGCGCAGCTTGAGCTCCTCGTTCTCGGTCGCGGCCTCGATCACGATCTGCGCGCCATTGAGGTCCTCGTAGTTCGTGCTGCCCTTGATGCGCGCAAGCGCGGCGTCCTTGTCGGCGGCGGTGAGCTTGTCCTTCTTCACGAGGCGTTCGAGGCTGCCGCCCACCGTCGCCACGCCCTTGTCCACCGCGGCCTGCGCCACGTCCACCATCACGGCCTGCAGGCCGGCCACGGCGCACGCCTGCGCGATGCCGTTGCCCATGGTGCCCGCACCGATGATCCCTACTGTCCTGATCGTCATCCAGCTCTTCCTTTCGATGAGCGGCAATGGTACCCGTGCGCCGCCGGGGTGACTACCTTAGACTGCGCGCCAGGAAGAGACGGAGGAGACATGGACTACGTGATCGTGGGCGGCGGCTCGGCGGGCTGCGTGCTGGCCGGGCGCCTGAGCGAAGACCCGTCGGTGAAGGTGGCCCTGCTCGAGGCCGGCCCGCCGGACAGCAGCGTGCTGATCCACTGCCCGGCCGGGCTGGCGCTGCTCGCCAAGAACGGGCAGGCCAACTGGGCGTTCGCGACCGTGCCGCAGCCGGGACTGAACGGCCGCCGCGGCTACCAGCCGCGCGGCAAGGTGCTGGGCGGCTCCAGCTCGGTCAACGCGATGATCTACATCCGCGGCCACCGCAGCGATTACGACGCCTGGGCGGCCGCGGGCAACGACGGGTGGTCGTACGACGACGTGTTGCCGTACTTCAAGCGCGCGCAGCACAACGAGCGCGGGGCCGACGAGTGGCACGCCACCGGCGGCCCGCTGAACGTGATGGACCTGCGCAGCCCCAACCGCTTCGGGCCGATCTTCGTGGAGGCGGGCAAGCAGGCCGGCTATGCCGAGAACCGCGACTTCAACGGCGCCGAGCAGGAAGGCGTGGGCGTCTACCAGGTGACGCACCGCAATGGCGAGCGCTTCAGCGCGGCGAAGGCGTACGTCACGCCGAACCTGGGCCGGCCGAACCTGCAGGTGGTGACGAACGCGCATGCCACGCGCATTCTGTTCGAGAACGGCCGCGCGGTGGGCGTCGAGTACCGGCAGGGCGGCGAGACGAAGGTGGTGCGCGCCGAGCGTGAAGTCATCGTCAGCGGCGGCGCGCTGATGTCGCCGCAACTGCTGATGCTCTCCGGCATCGGCCCCGGCGAGCACCTGCGTTCGCACGGCGTCCCCGTGGTGCACGACCAGCCAGGCGTGGGCGCGCACCTGCACGACCACGTGGACGTGGTGCAGGTGGTGGATGCGCCCCATATCAAGGACCTGTTCGGGCTCTCGCTGCCGGGCATCGTGAATGCGGTGAAGGGCATCTTGGAGTGGCGCAACTACCGCAGCGGCATGCTCACCACCAACTTCGCGGAGTCGGGCGGTTTCATCCGCAGCAGCCCGGAGCAAGCCGTGCCCGATTTGCAGCTGCACTTCGTGATCGGCAAGCTGGTGGACCATGGCCGCAAGACGGTGTTCGGCCACGGCTATTCGTGCCATGTGTGCCTGCTGCGGCCGAAGAGCCGCGGCAGCCTGAAGCTCGCGAGCGCCGACCCGTTGGCCGCGCCGCTGATCGACCCGAACTTCCTCGCCGAACGCGACGACGTGGACCGCATGGTGCGTGGCTTCAAGCTGATGCGGGGCATCCTCAACCAGCCCGCGCTGGCCGACTGGCGCGGCCGCGAGCTTGCCTCGTCGGCCGCAGCGCAGACGGACGCCGAGATCGAAGCCTTCATCCGCGACCACGCCGACACCATCTACCACCCCGTCGGCACGTGCCGCATGGGCCCATCCGCGACCGATGTGGTGGATTCCCGGCTGCGGGTGCGTGGCGTCGAGCGGCTGCGTGTCGTCGATGCCTCCGTGATGCCGTCGATCATCGGCGGCAACACCAACGCACCGACGATCATGATCGGCGAGAAGGCCGCGGACATGATCCGTGCGGACGCCGCCGTTTTGTGACTTCGTTCACGTGGGCAGCGCCGTTAAGGTTTCCTTAGGGTTCCGCTAAGCAATTCTTCAGAACGCGTTGGCGCCTGCGTGCCGACACTTCGTTCCCGCACAAGGAGAACGAAGCAATGAACATCGACAAGCAGGAACTGAAGAACGTGGCCGAAGCCGGCACCCCGCGCATGGACCTCTACGGCGGCATCCACAAGGCGCTGCGCGCCCTGATGGCCGACACGCTCGTCGCGGTGGGCCGCATGGACAGCACCGACGACCTGGAGCTGGCCCGCACCACCGAGCGCGTGCTGGAGCTGCTGGACTTCTGCACCATGCACCTGACCAAGGAGAACACCTACGTGCACGCGGCGATGGAAGCCCGCGCGCCCGGCGCCAGCGAGGCCATCGCGCACGAGCACGAGGACCATGTGCGCCACATCGATGCGCTGTCGCACGATGTCGCGGCGCTGCGCTCGGCGCCGGCCGCGCAGCGGCATGCGCTGCAGCACGAGCTGTATGCCGATCTCGGCCTGTTCGTCGCGGAAAACCTGCAGCACATGCGTGTCGAGGAGACAGCGCACAACGCCGTGCTGTGGGCGCGCTACACCGACGCCGAGCTGATGGCCATCCACGACAAGATCGTGGCGTCGATCCCGCCCGATCAGATGCTGTTCGCGGCGCGCTGGCTGGTTCCGGCGATGTGCCCGGTGGAACGCGCGGGGCTGCTGGGCGGTATGAAGGCGCATGCGCCGGCACCGGTGTTCGAGGCGGTGATGGCGACGGTGAAGCCGCATTTGACCGCTATCGAGTGGGCCAAGCTCGAAAACGCGCTGGCTTAGGCTTCCTGCAATTCCACGGGGCGCTGCAGCACGATGCGAAAGCGGCCTCGCCCCGTCTTTTCCATCCGCAGGTCCGCGCTGTGCTCCGCCAGCCGCCTTTGCAGCAGCAGCAACCGCGCCTCCAGGTTGTCCGCCACATCCGGCAGGCCCAGCGCCGGGTCCAGCCGCAACTCGCGGTTGGTGAACTCGGTGCGCCCCAGCTGCCGGTGATCCCGCAGCAGCTTCCACAGGATGGCGCCGGCGACGCCCTTGATCAGGTACTGGTCGTTGATGAAGATGCTGTCGTTGGCCGCGAAGTGCCGCACCACGAGCGGTGTCCCGCGCGGCACCTCCGGCTGCGGCTGCGCGACGGTTTCGACGTCCGGCGCGGACTGCATCAGCTCCACCGCCGCACCGAGGTGTCCCGCGATGGCGACGAAGGCGTCCTCGTCCTCGTAACTGAATTTCAGGTCCTCGGGGCTCTCGGCGAACAGCACGCCGAGCACGCGCCCGCCGGAGAGGATTGGCACCGCGAGCTGTGAATGCGGCTCGGGCAAGCCGGGATACGGGATGTCGGTCACCGGCTCCAGGTCCGGCACGTTCGCCTCCATACTGCTGCGCATCGCCTGGCTGTAAAGGTAGGCGCTCGTCATGTGCCCGATGCGCACCGGCGTGCGCTCGCGCGCCGCCACGCCGATCACGCCGTCGCCCATCGCGATCTCCGAACCGACGCCGGACGTCGCATAACCGCAGCTCGCCACCGTGTAGAGCCGCTCGGTGCGCGGGTCCAGCATCAGGATCATGGCGTGGCGTACGTCGAGGAAGTCGGAGAGGCTCGCCAGCGCCGCGTTCAAGGCCTCGTCGAGCGACGCGCTGCGCGACAACCGCTCCGCCGCGCGCCGCACGGCACCCAGCAGCCCCGAGCGCGGCGGCGGCGCGGCCAGCGGCGTGCCGTCGAGCGGCTCGACTTGTTCCACCTCGTAGATGTCCGAGCCGAGCAACCGGAACACACCCTGCATGCCCGCGTGCGAGGCAATGCCCGCCAGCTGCGCCTTCATCCCCTCGAACAGCGGCCCCGCCGTCTCGGTGCGCTGGTAGCGCACGTGCAGCCGGTAGAACTGCGCCGTGCGCGGGTCGACCAGCAGCACCGTCGCGAACGGGTTGGCCAGGATGTTCTGGCGCGTCTTGTTGAAGAACTGGAACGACAGTGCCACGTGGCGCTCGTCCACGTAGTACACCTGCGAGATGTAGGCGACGTTCGGCACGCCCGCGTTGTCGCAGGTTGCCACCATCGAGGGGATGGCGCCTTCGAGACAGGCGCGGATGTCCGCGAGCGCGACGGGTTTCATGGGGCCGCACCCGTGAGCTGGGTGCCCGCGCGCGGGCCGGGCGTCTGGTCGAAGGCCTGCTCGGGCTCGAAGCTCACGGCCACGACGTCCTCCACACGGTGAGCGAGCAGGGCGCGCGTGATGTGCGGCGGGATGTGCACCTGCGCCAGCTCGTGCTCCATCGACGCCAGATAACGCGCGAGCAGCGGCTCGTCGGCGGCCGTCGCGTTGCGTTGCCGCGCCTTCGACGCCTTCAGCTGCAGCGAGCGGTGCGACGACGGCTCGCTGAACACCACGGCCAGCTGCCCCGTCGCGGCAATGTCCTGCAGCACCTGCCGGGCCTGCGAGCGGTTGATGAAGACCGTGATCGTCCGGCCGTCCTCGTCCACCTGGCTGCCCACCGCGCGCATCACGCTGGGCCGCAGGTTCGCGTCGCGCGAGCCGACGATCACCGACACGCCGCGGCGCATGAAGGCGAGTTGCTCGGGCGGCAGCTTGACCGTCATGCCGCGAACCTCTTGCGCGTCAATGCGAGCGCGATCCAGAAAGCGACAACGGCGTAAACCAGCAGCACCAGCAGGTTGCGCACCGGATGCGCCGGCCACTGGTCCATGAACATCGGCCGCACCAGCTCCACCGCGGCGGCCAGCGGCAACCAGTCGGCCACCGCGCGCACGGCCGCCGGCAGCTGCTCGCGCGGGAAGAACACACCGGAGAGGAACATCATCGGCGTGAGGAACAACGTGAAGTAGTAGGTGAAGAAATCGTAGCCCTTCGCCAGCGCGTTGAAGATCAGGGCGATGCATGAGAACGTGATGCCTACAGCCAGCAGCACCGGCCAGGCAACCAGCAGCTTCGGGCTGGCGCTGATGCCCAGCGCCAGCATGACGAGCAGGATGGCCGTCACCGAGAACAGCGCCTTGAAGCCGGCCCACAGCATCTCGGCCGTCACCACGTCGTCCAGCGACACCGGCGCGTTCATGATGCCGTCCCACGTCTTCTGCACGTGCATGCGGGAGAAGGCGGAGTAGAGCGCCTCGAACGACGCCGCGTTCATCGCGCTCATGCAGATCGAGCCGCTCGCGAGGAAGAGGATGTAGGGCACGGCCTGCCCGTTCACCTGCACCTGCCCGACCAGCATGCCCATGCCGTAGCCGAAGGCCACCAGCCAGATCAGCGGCTCGGCGATGTTGCCCACGAGGCTGGGCACCGCGAGCTTGCGCCACACGAGGAGGTTGCGCTGGAACACGGGCCACCAGCGCATCGACAAGGTCGGCGCGCGCCAGTGACCGGTGTCATTGCGGGCTTGACCCGCAATCCATGCCTCGTTCTTCATCCGTCCTCCCGGATCTGCCGGCCTGTGAGCTTGAGGAACAGGTCCTCCAGGTTCGCCGGCCGGTGCAGCGTGCGCATCTTCGGATGCTCCGCACCCAGCGTGTCGAGCAGCGGCTTCGCGTCGTGCGTGTAGAAGAAGACCGTCTCGCCGCTCACCTCGGTGCGCGCGGCGTACTGCCGCACCGCCGATTGCGCCAAGTCCAGCGCGCCGTTGCCGTACGCCTCCACCACGTCGGGCTCCAGGTGCTGCGCGATCAGCTCGCGCGGCTTGCCCTCGGCGATCTTGCGGCCATGGTCGAGCACGAGCAGGCGCGAGCACAGGCGCTCAGCCTCGTCCATGAAGTGCGTGGTCAACAGGATCGACTTGCCCTGCTGCAGCAGCAGTTGCAGCCGCTCCCACATGAGGTGCCTCGCCTGCGGATCGAGGCCGGTCGTGGGTTCGTCGAGCATGAGCAGCTGCGGGTCGTTCACGAGCGCGCGGGCGAGCGACAGGCGCCGCCGCATGCCGCCGGACAGCTCGCCCGGCTTGGCGTCGGCCTTGTGCGAGAGCGCCGCGAACTCGAGCAGCTGCGGGATGCGCGCACGGATGGCCGAATCGCGCATGCCGAAATAGCGGCCATAGACGAGCAGGTTCTCGGCGCAGGTGAAGTCCGGGTCGAGCGAGTCGAACTGGCTCACCACGCCCAGCCGCGACTTGATGGCCAGCGCGTCGCGCGGCATGTGCAGCCCCAGCGCGTGGATGTCGCCACTGTCGGGCACCGTGAGGCCCAGGCACATGCGGATGGTGGTCGTCTTGCCCGCGCCGTTGGGGCCGATCACGCCGAGGCACTCGCCGGGTGCGATGTCGAACGAAAGGTCCTTGACGACGGTGGCTTCGCCGTAGCGCTTGGTGAGGTGGCGGGCGTCGAACAATGCCGTGGTCATGCGGCCGCTATTATTTCGCGATGTTCCCGCCCCTCGCCATCCACACGCAGTACCTGCTGCCAAAAAAACTCCTCACGGTCACGATGGGCAAGCTCGCGGGGCTGCACGCGGGCGCGCTCACGCACTCGGTCATCCGCAAGTTCGTCGCGCACTACAAGGTGAACATGGACGAGGCCGCGGACCCGCGCATCGAGAGCTATCCCAGCTTCAACGAGTTCTTCACCCGGCCGCTGAAGGAGGGCGCCCGCCCGATCTCCGGCGCGGCCTTCGTGTGCCCGGTGGATGCGGCCATCAGCCAGTTCGGCCCCATCGAGCACGACCAGATCTTCCAGGCCAAGGGCCACAGCTATTCCAGCCGTGCGCTCGTGGGCGGCGACCAGCAGCTGGCGCACCGCTTCGACCACGGCCACTTCGCCACGCTCTACCTCGCGCCGCGCGACTACCACCGCATCCACATGCCTTGCGACGGCCGGCTCACGCGCATGATCTACGTGCCGGGCGACCTGTTCTCGGTGAACCCGCTCACGGCGCGCCACGTGCCGGGCCTGTTCGCGCGCAACGAGCGCGTGGTGTGCGTGTTCGAGTGCGCCCACGGCCCGATGGTGCTGGTGCTGGTGGGCGCCACCATCGTGGGCAGCATGGCCACCGTGTGGCACGGTGTCGTCAACCCGCCACGCACCCGCGACGTGCGGGAATGGCGCTATGAGGACCAGGAGATCGTGCTCGCCAAGGGCGCCGAGATGGGGCGCTTCCTGCTGGGCAGCACCGTGGTGATGCTTTTCCCGAAAAACGTGCTCACCTTTGTCCCCGATTGGGCACCCACCCGCCCCGTGCGATTGGGGGAGCCGATGGCCACCGTGCTGGGCTGACCCCTTCCCTTCTACAGGGGTTCTCGCGTATAAAAAGAGCTTCCCCAAGGGTCAGGAGCGCGCGAATGAACTACCGGTGCCCGCACTGCAAGGACAAGCTCAAGGTCGCCAAGCTGTTCTTCAAGGACATTTCCGCCTGCCCGCACTGCGGCCAGCGGGTCGTCCTGGGGGATTTCGTGGCCTTCCTCATGGCCTCGCTCGCCCTCTTCGTGGTGGGCATGACGGTGCTCTGGCGCCTGTCCCACTACACCAACGACCCCATCGTGTCCGCCGGCTATGCTATAGGCGCGGGGATCCTGACGGCCATCGTCGTGCTGGTGCTGCTGGGGCGCGCCAAGCCGTACCGGCCTATCCGGTTCCGGCAGACGACCAGCCGGGCGCCGCTGACCGACTCCGAAGGCAAGGCCGCCTGACCGGCCACCTTACTGGAACGCCACCTCGTCGAAGCTGCGCAGCTTGCGGCTGTGCAGCCGCTGGAACCCTTGTGACCGGAGGATCTCGATCGCCCGCATGCCGATGCGCAGGTGCTGGTCCACTCGCTCGCGGTAGAACTGGTTGGCCATGCCCGGCAGCTTGATCTCGCCGTGCAGCGGCTTGTCGCTCACGCACAGCAGCGTGCCGTAGGGCACGCGGAAGCGGAAGCCGTTGGCGGCGATGGTGGCGCTTTCCATGTCGAGCGCCACCGCGCGGCTCTGGCTGAATCGAAGCTGCGGCGTGTTGCCCGGCAGCAGCTCCCAGTTGCGGTTGTCGGTGGAGGCCACGGTGCCCGTGCGCATCACGCGCTTCAGGTCCGCGCCCGAATAGCCGGTGACGTCGGCAACGGCGCGTTCGAGCGCCACCTGGATTTCGGCCAGCGCCGGAATCGGCACCCACAGCGGCAGTTCCTCGTCCAGCACGTGGTCCTCGCGCACGTAGCCGTGGGCCAGCACGTAGTCGCCCAGCTGCTGCGAATTGCGCAACCCGGCGCAGTGCCCGAGCATCATCCACGCATGCGGGCGCAGCACGGCGATGTGGTCGGTGATCGTCTTCGCGTTCGCAGGCCCCACGCCGATGTTGACCATCGTGATGCCGCCGTGGCCCGGGCGCACGAGGTGATAGGCGGGCATCTGCGGCAGGCGCGGCGGCGGGGCGCCCAATGAATCCGTCGGTTCCGCCGCGATGCCGGTGCGCCGCGTCACCACGTTGCCCGGTTCCACGAAAGCGACGTACTCGCTGTCCGCCTTCGCCATCTCCTCGTGGCCCAGGCGCACGAATTCGTCGATGTAGAACTGGTAGTTGGTGAACAGCACGAAGTTCTGCGTCCAGTCCGGCGCGCTGCCGGTGTAGTGGCGCAGGCGGTGCAGCGAATAGTCCACGCGCGAGGCGGTGAAGAGCGACAGCGGCTGCGCGTCGCCCGGCCGGCGCAGCCAGGTGCCGTTGGCGATGCCGTCGTCCATGCCGTGCAGGTCCGGCAGGTCGAACAGGTCGCGCATCATCCAGCGCCGCTCCGGCGTGAGGTTGCCCTCGATGTGCTCGTTCTCGGCGAAGGAAAAGTGGATCGGGATCGGCTCGTGGCTGGTGCCCACTTCCAGCTCCACGCCGTGGTTGGCGTGCAGCAGGCGGAACTGCTCGCGGTAGTAGTTGGCGTACAGGTCGGGTCGGGTCAGCGTGGTCTCGTAGCGGCCCGTGCCGGACACGAAGCCGTACGAGAGCCCGCTGTTTTCGAGCACGGCCTGCGGCACCGCCGTTTCGGTGTGGATGCGCACGAAGGGGTAGCAGGCGCGCACGCGGTCGGTGAAGGTTTCGCCGGCCACGAAGCGCTGCATCGCGTCGCGCAAGTGCCGGATCTGCTGGTCGTAAATCGCCGCCACTTGGGCCAAGGCGGCGTCGGGATCGGTGTGGCGAGTCGGGGCAATGAAAGGCGGCATGTGCGGCATGCGCTCATTGTGCAACGCGAGATGAAACGGGCTGGCTGTAGCCGCTTTTCCCGCTCGGCCGTGCGAAACCGTCCTACAAGGCGCACCGAACTCACCTGACGTTACAAATCGGGTGGCTCGGCGACAGTCTGACGACCGCAGAGACACCGGCCAACGACATCAAGGAGTCCCCCAGAATGACAACAGCCGCAGCCGCCAACCCGTTTGCCCTGATGGTCGACCCGGCCGAAGTGAAGCAGATGGTCGACAGGTCCGAACAATTGAGCCGGCTCAGCCAGCGGCAATGCCACCCGCTCGATCGCTCGGTGATCCGCTGCGCCAGCGCGGAGATCGCCGCCTACGACGCGAAGATCGACCGCACCACCATCTACCTGCCGCCGGAAGAAGAAAAGCAAGTCCCGGTGGTGCGCACCTACTCGCGCCGGATCAACTGACCTTGCGGAACGGGATGCCCTGCGGCGCGGGCCGGTAGGGCTGGTTGATGATCAGGGGCCGCGCCGCATCGCGGCGGGCCTGTTCCTCGCGGCGCAACTGCTCTTCGCGGCGCGCCAGCTCCGCCTCCCGGCGGGCCTGCTCATCGCGCTTGGCCTGCGCTTCCTTTCTCTCCGCTTCGCGCCGCGCGGCCGTGCGTTCGGCCTGCTGCTGTTCGTCCTTGCGCGCGGCTTCCTGCAGGCGCGCGAGGTGAACGCTGCGCTGTTGCGCGAGCTGCTTTTCTTCCTCGGCGCGGCGCTTGGCCTCCACCGCTCGTTTCGCCGCCGCGATTCGCAATTCTTCCTTCGCCTTCTTCGCAGCGGCTACGCGCTGCGCTTCCTGCGCGCGCTTGGCGGCGGCGAGCTTGCGCTGTTCCTCGGCGCGCGACTTCGCTTGGGCGGCAGCAACGCGCTTCGCTTCGGCCTGCTGCGCCCGCTTGAGTTCGGCAACGCGCTTGGCGTCGCTCGCACGGCGGGTTTCCGCGATGCGCCGGGTTTCGGCCGCCTGGCGTGCTTCGTGGCGGCGGGATTCGGCGGCGTGCCTGGCAGCAGCTCGCGTCTGCGCGGCGACCTTGGGTTCCGCGGCACGCGCTTCGGCCAAGGCCTTCGCTTCCAGCGCCGCGCGGGCTTCGGCTAGCGCCTTGGCTTCCGCGGCTGCGCGCATTTCGGCCATCACCTTGGCTTCGGCAGCCGCGCGGGCTTCCGCCATCATCCGGGCTTCCGCGGCGGCCTTGGCATCGGCCAGCGCCTTCGCATCCATCGCCGCCTTGCCCTGCGCCTTCGCTTCCGCGAGCGCCTTCGACTCGGCGGCGGCCCTTGCTTCGGCCAGCGCCTTCGCCTGCGCGGCCGCCTTCGCGTCGGCGACCGCCTTGGCTTCCGCCGCAGCTTTCGCTTCGGCGGCGGCCTTTGCTTGAGCGGCGGCTCTCGCTTCGGCGAGTGCCTTCGCTTCCGCAGCTGCCCTGGCTTCCGCCAGTGCCTTGGCTTCGGCCGCAGCCTTGGCCTGCGCTATCGCCTTCGCCTCCGCAACGGCCTTGGCTTCCGCAGCCCGCTTCGCTTCCTCGGCGGCTTTCGCCTGCGCGACGGAGATCGGCGACTGCACGGGCTCCGTCGAAGGGGGCGTGTTCTTCTGCGAACGGGCGAGCGCCTGGGCAAAGCGCTTGTCCTCGGCCTGCTCGCGCGCCAGCTCCTCGCGGCGCTGCTTCGCAAGCCGGTCGGGATGCATCGCCGGCGCCGCCGCGGCAACGGCGGCCGCAGGCTGCTTCATGCGCGCCATGGTCCACTTGTCGAATTCGTCGGCAGCCGTCGCGAAGGGCGTCGGCGCGCGCGCGAGGTTGCGGGCGCTGAAGGTGATGCGCTGCCCGGCGCGCATCTCCACGACCTGGCCATGCTCGCCATACACCAGCACCACGCCGGACTGCACCTGCACGCGCGTCGTGCCCTGCTGGCGGTCCACGTCGACGCGCAGCGCGGCCGGCTGGCGAGCACGCACGGCGACATTGGGCGTGTCGATCTCGAAGTTCTCGTTCGGCGCGATCTGCGGCACGGTGGCCGCGACGGAGCCGTGCGTCACGCTGACTTGGGTCGCGCCTTCACCCGCGGCCTGCAGCGCCAGCAGCGTCTGCGCATCGAGCATCAGCGTGTGGACGCCGGTCTGCAGCTCAGCCCGTGCGCCGCGGTCGGTCCAGACCCGGTCCCCACGCGACAACGCGGTGCGCGGCTTGGCCTCGACCCATTCCTTCTCGCCCGGCGGTGAGTGCGAAAGGATGCCTTCGGCGTGGCTGACGACCGCCGCCGGCCCTTGCGCGAACGCGGCCCAACCCGCGAGCGACAAGGCGGCAGCAACGAGATGCAGGCGGACAGGCGCGCGCGCGCGGTACTTCGGGTCCATGGCGTATCAACGCACGCCGCTTCGAACGCATCGCAAAGCCGGTGTAAAGAAGAGCCAGCCGCCGGCTCGTCCGTGAATTTTTCACGCCCGGAATTGCGTGATGTCGCCGCGCAGGAACTCGATCAGCGCCCGCGTTCGCGCCGGCAGCAGGCGCGCGTGCGGGTAGACCACGCTGATCGGCCGCGGCGGCATTTCGAACTTGTCCAGCACGATCTTCAGCTGCCCCGCCGCCACGAACGGCGCCACTTGATAAGAGAAGAAGTGACCGAACCCCGCACCCGCCGCGCAGGCCTGCACCGCCGGCAGCACATGGTTGTACGCGAGGTTGCCCGTGACGTTGACGCCGAAGCGCCGGCCGTTCTCCTGGAAGTCGCCCCAGCTGGCCGGCCGCTCGATGCGCGTGATGCAATTGGCCCCGCGCAGGTCGCGCGGATGCCGCGGCGTGCCATGGCTGCGCAGCAGGGCAGGGCTCGCGACGACGACGCGCCGGATCTCGCCGAGCGGCTGCGCGACGAGCGACGAATCCTCCAGCGCGCCGATGCGCACGCCCAGGTCGAAGCCTTCTTCCAGCAGGTTCACGACGCGGTCGAACAGCACCACGTTGCACTTCACCTTGGCGTTCTTCTGCACGAAGCGCGTGATCGCGGGCGACACGTACATCTGGCCGAAAAGCACCGGCGCCGTCACGTTGAGCGTGCCCGCGGGGTCGGCCACGTCTTCCTTCAAGGCGCTTTCACTCTCGGCCACCGCCGCCAGCACGTTGCGGCAGCGCTCGAGGTGGTGGCGGCCTTCCTCCGTGAGCGAGATGCGCCGCGTGGTGCGGTTGAAGAGGCGCGCGCCGAGGTGCGACTCGTAAGCCGCGAGGCCGCGCACGACCGCCGGCAGCGAGGCGCCCAGCTCGCGCGCGGCGCCCGTGAGGCTGCCGGCGTCGGCAATCGCCACAAAAACCTGCATCGCGCGCAGCTTGTCCATGGCGGCGGATTATTACTGTGGCAAATGCAATAGTGAAGTACCGCTCAAGGCATTTATTGATGCGGCCGCCATGAACAGAATACGCGGCACAACCCTTGGAGAACCCATGATCAAGCTGCACGGCATGCGCCTGTCCGGCCACTCGCACCGGGTGGAACTGTTCCTGTCCCTGCTGAAGCTGCCGTTCGAGTACGTCGAGGTCGACCTGCTCTCGCGCCAGCACAAGACCCCGGAGTTCATCGAGATGAACTGCTTCGGCCAGGTGCCGGTGCTGCAGGACGGCGACGTGACGCTGGGCGACTCCAACGCCATCCTCGTGTACCTCGACGCGCGCTATGGCGAGCGCCGCTGGATGCCGCGCGACGTGCTCGCCGCTGCGCAGGTGCAGCGGTGGCTGTCCGTGGCCGCGGGGCAGCTCGCTTTCGGCCCGGCGGCGGCGCGCGTGATCCAGCTTTTCAAGCGGCCCGATGACCCGGCGCCCGCCATCGCGCGCAGCCACGCGCTGCTCGCGGTGATGGAAGGCGAGCTGGGCAAGCGCGAGTGGCTTGCCGCTCCAGAGCCGACGCTGGCCGACATCGCGCTCTACAGCTACACGGCGCATGCGCCCGAAGGCAACGTGTCGCTGGACGACTACCCCAACGTGCGGGCCTGGCTCGCGCGCATCGAGGCGCTCCCCGGGTTCGTGCCGATGAAGGTGTCGCCGGTCGGTTTGCGGGCGTGACCATGGCCGCGTTCCACGAAGGCGAGATCGCCCTGCAGGCCCAAGCGGGTGTCGACAAGCGCTTGGCCGAAGTCGGCTCGCGCGTGATCCGCGACCACATGCCGGACCAGCACCGCGAGTTCTTCGCGCAGTTGCCGTTCGTGGTGCTGGGCTCGCTCGATGAAAGCGGGCAGCCGTGGGCGTCCGTGCTCGCCGGCGCGCCGGGGTTCGCGCATTCGCCGCAGCCGCGGCGCTTGCGCATCGCGGGCGGGCAAGGCTTGAGGGCAGGCGCCTCGATCGGCCTGCTCGGCATCGAAGCCCACACCCGGCGGCGCAACCGCATGAACGGCGTCGTCGACACCGTGGACGAGCACGGCTTGGAGATCGCCGTGCGGCAAAGTTTCGGCAATTGCCCCAAGTACATCCAGCCACGCGAGGCGTCCTTCGTGCCGGACGCGCCGCCGCCCGGCCCGGTACGCACGATGGACACGCTGGACGAGGAGGCGCTGCAACTCGTCCGCGCCAGCGACACCTTCTTCATCGCCACCTCGCACCCGGCTGCCGCGGCGGATGGCGTGGCCGCGCATGGCGTCGACGTGTCGCATCGCGGCGGCCCGCCCGGCTTCGTGGCGGCGGCGCCGGGCGAGCTGCGCGTGGCCGACTACCCCGGCAACAACTATTTCAATACGCTGGGCAACCTGCTGCTGCAGCCGCGCTGCGGGCTGCTTTTCATCGACTACGCGTCCGGCACGACGCTGCACATCGCCGCCCGCGGCCAGGTGGAACGCACCCCCGGCGCACGCGAGCTGGTGCTGCAGGTGGAGAAGGCACGGTACACGCCGCACGCCCTGCCGCTGCGCTGGCGCTGACGCGCACCGGTCGGCTGTAGGCGGCGCCTTACGGGGTGGGGCGCTGCCGCTGACTATCATGCGCGCATGGTCCTGTCCCATCAATTGGCGTCCTGGTACCGCGTGCTGTCCCACAAGGGCCTCACGCCGCTGCGCTGGCTGTGGGCCTGGGTGTCCATCACCTACTTCGGCTCGACCATGCTCGTGCGGGCGATCACGCCGTCGAGTTACGGGCCCGAGACGCGCGCCAACCTGGTCAAGCACGTGTACATCGACACGGCGCCCATCCTCGGCTGGTTCTCGGCGCTGGTGGCGCTGCTCACGCTGATCATCACGCGCATCGTCGTCGTCACGGCCTACAGCTACGGCCTTTCCCAGTACGCGCTGGAACTGCTGGTGCGGGTGCTGATGATCGAGCTGATCCCGCTCACCGCGGCGCTGTTCGTGGCCCTGCGCTGCACCATCCCGAGCGGCGCGGCGCTGGTGGAGCTTCGCACGGTGGGCCACTTCCGCCAGTTGCGCCGCCAGGGGCTGGACCCGGTCACGATCGAGGTGCTGCCGCGCCTGATCGCCGGGGTGTTTGCCTGCATCACGCTGGCCGCGCTCAGCTCCTTCGTCGCGATGGTGGTCGCCTACCTCGCGGTCTACGGACCGAACGTGGCGGGCCTGCAGTCGTACACCCGCATGTTCGGCAACGTGTTCGAGCCGATGACGTCGCTGATCTTCGTGCTCAAGACGCTGTTCTTCGCGCTGGCCGTTTCGGTGATCCCGATGGCCTCCGGCCTGAACAACGTCGAAGCCGACCGCTCGCGCGAAAGCGCCGCGCTGCAGGGCCTGGTGCGCATGTTCGGCGTGCTGCTGGTGCTGGAGGCCGCCTCGCTCGTGGGCAACTACATCTGACATGGCCCAAGACAACAACGACAACGCCCCGCCGCCCACCGCGCCGCCGCAGCCGGCGACGCCCGCCACGCAGTCGGAGCCCGCCGCCAAGGCGCACTCGGTGCCGCACCTGGAGCTCAAGGCGCTGGCACTCGTGGCGTTCACCTTCCTCCTGGTGATCGGGACGGCCATCTATTTGATGTACGCGCGAGGCGTCTTCGAGGCCAAGCAGACCGTGGTGCTGATCGCGGACGACTCCGAGGGTGTGACGCCCGGCATGGACCTCACCTTCTCGGGCTTCCCCATAGGCCGCGTGCGCAGGGTCGAGCTGGGCGACCAGGGCAACGTGCGCATCGTGGTGGACGTGAACAAGCGCGACGCCAAGTGGTTGCGCACGTCGAGCGTCTACACGCTCGTCAAGGGGCTCGTCGGCGGTGCGCAGCTGCGCGCGTACAGCGGCGTGCTCACCGACCCGCCGCTGCCCGACAACGCCGAGCGGCCGGTGCTGCGCGGCGACGCCAACGCGGAGCTGCAGCGCGTGATCGGCGCGGCGCGCGACGTCTTCGACAACCTCAATGCGATGACGCAGCAGGGCTCGGAGCTGAACAAGACCTTCGCCAACCTGGAGACGTTCAGCCGCAAGCTGCAAAGCAAACAGGGCGCGCTGCACGCGATCTTCGGCAACGAGAAGGACGCCGCCAAGATCGTCGAGGCCGTGGACAAGGCCAACCAGGCGATGGCGCGGCTGGACCAGCTGATGGCCAAGGCGGACACGCAGGTGTTCGGGCGCGAAGGCCTCGCGACCGAAGCGCGGTCCGCGATCCGCGAGGCGCATGCGCTCTTGTCGGACGCGCGCGCGAGCATGAAGAACGTGGACAAGGTGCTGCTGGAGGCGCAGGGCGCGGCGGCCAACGTGAAGGGCGCGACGGCGGACCTCGGCGCGATGCGGGCCGACGTGGAGACCAATTTGCGCAAGATCGAGGACCTGATCAACGACTTGCAGCGCAAGTGGCCGTTCGCCAAGGAAAGGAAGATCGAACTTCCATGAAGCGCGTTGCCCTTGTCCTCCTGGCGTTGACGCTTTCCGCCTGCGGCAACAAGCCGCGCCAGCCCGACTGGCTGGTCAACGCCGACGGCGCGCAGGACCGCTTCGAGCGCGCCTACCTCTCCGGCCGCGACAAGGCCGCCACCGACGAATTCGCGCGGCTGCGCCACGAGCTTTCGAGCACGGGCGACCCGTCGCTCATCGCGCGCGGCGAGCTTACGCGCTGCGCGGTGCAGGTGGCTAGCCTGCAGCTGGATGGCTGCCCCGGCTTCGAGCCGCTGCGGCGCGATGCCTCCGATGCGGAGCGCGCGTACGCGGACTTCCTCCTCGGCAAGTTTCAGGGCGATCCCAAGCAACTGCCGGAGGTGTACCGCGGCGTGGCGGGCGGCGCGGGCGGTGCCAAGGCTGTCGAGGACATCAAGGAGCCGCTCTCCCGCGTGATCGCCGCGGCCGTCGTCTTCCGCACCGGCCGCGCGGACCCCGGCGTGCTGCAGGCCGCCGTGGACACGGCGTCACAACAGGGCTGGCGCCGCGCGCTCATCGCGTGGCTGGGAGCACAGGCAATGCTCGCCGAGAAGAACGGCGACACCGAAACGGCGCAGCGCCTGCGCCGGCGCATCGCGCTCGCCGCGGAAGAAAAGTAGCGGGCCGGCTGCGCGACAATCGCGCGCATGCTGCTCAAGGTCGGTGAACTCGCGCGCCAGTCGGGCCTGACGGTTCGCACGCTGCACCACTACGACGAGATCGGCCTGCTCAAGCCGTCGGGCCGCTCCGACTCGCGCTACCGCCTCTACGACGCCGGCGATATCGCGCGCCTGCACGGCATCCAGGCGCTGCGCCAGCTCGGTCTCCCCTTGGCCGACATCGCGAAGCTGCTGGACGACGAGCGCGCGGCGCCCGCGATGATCCTGCAGCAGCAGATCGCCGCGCTGGAGGAGCAGATCCGCCAGGCCGCCGAACTGCGCGACCGCCTCGCGCTGATCCGCGAAGGCGTGGAGAAGGGCCAGCCGCCGGGCTCCGAGGACTGGCTGCAGGCCCTCTCGCTCATGGCCACGTACGGCAAGTACTTCAGCACGGCCGAACTGCGCCAGATCTTCGACGGCTGGCACAAGATCGAGGACGACTGGCCGAAGCTGCTGGCCGAGGTCCGCGCGGTCATGGACCGCGGCGCCGACCCGCAGTCGCCCGAGGTGCAGAAGCTCGCGCGACGCTGGATGGCGCTGGTGCACCACTGGATGGACGGCGACATGGCGCTGATGCAGCGCTGGGGCGAGATGTACACGCGCGAACCCTCGGCGCACGGCCGCCGGGGCGGGCCGCCCACGGACATGATGCACTTCATGCAGCGCGCCAACGAGTACCGCTTCGACCTGCTCAAGCGGCACTTCACGATGGAGGAACTGTCGAAGATCCGCTTCGTGCCCGAGGCCGAATGGCAGGCGGTGAACGACGCCGGCGCACGCCTGCTCGCGCAGCGCCTGGGCACGCAGGACGAGCGCGTGCGCGCGGTCGCGAAGCAGTACCAGGGCCTGCTGATGCGGCTCGTGGGCGGCGACCCGGCGCTCCTGCGCAAGATGGTGGGCCTTGGCAACAACGAGCCCCTGCTGCGCTCCGGCTCGCCGCTCGACCCGGAAGTGCGCGGTTTCCTGGTCGCCGCGATGGAAGGGCTTGACCCTCACGCAACGTGAGGGACTAGATTCGGCGGGATGGAAACCCGTCCCGCCCCCGACCCCGCGCCGGCGCGGCTGTACGCGCTGGACAACCTGCGTGCCCTGATGATGTGGCTGGGCATCGTGCTGCACGTCGGCATCATCCACATGGTGCAGAACGCGCCGCTGCCGTGGCGCGACGATCGGCGCACCGCGCTGATGGACCTCGTGGTGCCGTTCATCCACGCCTTCCGCATGCCGGTGTTCTTCATCCTCGCCGGCTTCTTCGTCGCGCTCCTGCTTCAAAGTCGGGGCGCCTCCGGCATGGCGCGGCACCGCGCCATGCGGCTCGCGTTGCCCTTCGTGGTCTTCTGGCCGGTGGTGTACGCGGCGTCCGTGGTGTTCGCGCTGCTCTACCTGCACCGCATCCAGCACGGGACGTGGGGCATGGACCCCAATGTCCGCGTGAAGGCGCCCGACGGCCAGGAGGCCGGCCTCAACACGATGCACATGTGGTTCCTGTGGGTGCTGTTCATCATCTGCATGCTGACCGCGGTGGCCGCTCGCTGGCTGCCGAAGTCGCTGTGGGTCGTGCCGGCGCGCGTCCTGCAAGGCTTGGGTGGGGCGTGGTGGGGGCCGGTGGTCCTGGCGCTGCCGCTGGTGGCGGTCGGTCTCGGCCACCCGTTCGGGCTGATGCGCCCGAGCGGGCGCTTCCTGCCGCCGCTGACGGAGTTCCTGCACAACGGCCTCTTCTTCGCTTTCGGGCTGGCGCTGTTCCACCAGCAGTGGGACCTGTTCGCGCTGTACAAGCGCCGCTGGCCGGGCTATGCGATCGCCGGCGTCGTGCCCTTCATCGCCACCGGCGCGCTGATGGAGGCCAAGGCCGCGGCGGTCTGGACCGGCTTTGCCTACAACCTCGCCACGTGGCTCTGGAGCTTCGCGGCGATCGGCCTGGCGCTGCGCTTCCTCGACAAGCGCCATGCCGTGCTCGGCTACCTCGCGGACAGCTCGTACTGGGTGTACCTCATTCACATGCCGCTGACCATCGGCTTCGGCGCGCTGCTGTATGGCACGCCGCTGCCCGCGCTGGCGAAGATCCTGATCAACATCGCTGCCACCACAGTCGTGTGCGTGGCCACCTACCACCTCCTCGTGCGGTTCACCTGGGTGAGCGTGCTGCTCAACGGCAAGCGCCATCCGCGTCCCGCGCGCCCTTCTTCCGGAGCGATCCATGCATCCCCCTGAAACGCAGGCCGCGCGCGCGGCGCTGCTGAAAGACCGCAACTTCCGCTGGCTGGTGTCCGGCGGCACGCTCAACCTGCTGGGCGACCAGTTCACGCTCATCGCGCTGCCGTGGCTGGTGCTCAAGATGACCGGCGACACGCTGGTGCTGGGCACGGTGCTGGCGCTGATCGCCGTGCCGCGCGCACTGTTCATCCTGGTGGGCGGCGCCGTGGTGGACCGCTACTCGCCCAAGCGGGTGAACCTGGTCACGAAGTACGTGAACACGCTGCTGCTCGCGGCGCTCGCGCTCGGCGTGTTCACCGGCAAGCTGACGATGCCCATCGTCTACGTGCTCGCGCTCGGCATCGGCGTGGCGACGGCGTTCAGCATCCCCTCGGGCATGTCGCTGCTGCCGCGGTCAGTGGCCCCGCAGCACCTTGCGGCCGCCAACGGAATCATGATGGGGCTGCGCCAGCTCAGTTTCTTCGTCGGGCCGCTGCTCGCGGGCTTGCTGATCGCGCTGTTCGGCGACGGCTCGGGCGGCCAGCTCGCGAACGCCAACGGCATCGCGCTCGCCTTCGGTGTCGACTCGCTCAGTTTCGCGGTCTCCGCCTGGACGCTCTGGCGCGTGACGATGCGCGAAGCGCCCGAGGCGCCGCGCCAGGCGACCGCACCCGTCGTGCATTCGATCCTCGAGGGCCTGCGCCACGTCGGCCGCGACGCGCAGCTGCGCACCTGCTTCCTCTACTGGGCGGCGATCGCGCTGCTGGTGATGGGGCCGCTGCACATCGCGTTGCCGGTGCTGGCGAGCAGCCATCCGGAACTCGGCGCGTCGGCGCTGGGCATCATGGCCGGTGCGCACGGCTTCGGCACGCTCACCGGCATGGTCGTGGCGGGCGCGAAGCCGGGCCTGCGTATCGGCACGCTCGGCACCACGGTGCTCATCTTCGACCTGGTCGTCGGCGTGCTGTTCATGCCCATGGGCCACATCGGCGCGGCGTGGCAGGGCGCGCTGCTGATGGCGCTGATCGGCGTGCTCGGCGGATCGATGCAGGTGGCGATCTTCACCTGGCTGCAGCGGCGCGTGCCGCCGGCGATGCTGGGCCGCGCGATGAGCCTCTTCATGTTCATCTTCATGGGGCTGGTGCCGATGGCCTCCGCCGTGACGGGCGTGGTCCTGCGCTTCGTGACCTTGCAGCAGCTCTTCGTGACCTGTGGCGGCCTGCTGGTGGCGGTGTCGCTCGTGGCCTTCGTCGCCTCGCCGATGCGCGCGGTCAGCGACCCGCAGCCCGTGCCCGCCGGGTCCGGAAGGTGATGGAGTAGCGCAGTGACTGGGTGGGCGCGATGGCGTGCTGCCAGGCCCAGCGTGCGGGGCCGCGAAGCAGGTAGACCGAGCGCGGCTGCAAGTCGAGCTTGATCACGTCGGCGCGCGTGGTGCCTTCGGGCGGGTAGGGCCGGAACTTCATCACCGCGACGTCGGCGAGCGACACCCCCACCACGTCCTCGAAGTCCAGCACGTCGCGGTGCCAGCCGAGCGGCGTGCCCGGGCGGTACTCGGCGACGAGTGCGTGCTGGAATTGCTGCACGTCGATGCCGGCCCATCCCGCGACCTTCTCGCGCAGCGGGTACAACCACTCGGGCACCGCCTGCGCGTCGTCGAGCACGTTGTTCTCGTAGTCGTACTTGCCGCCGTAGCTCACCACGCGCCGCCGCGCGGTGTAGCCCTTGTAGCGCATGTTGTCGAGGGGCAGGGCGGCGATGTGCGCGACGAGCGCCTGCTCTTCCTCGCGCGTGAGGAATTCGAGCTCGTAGCGCATGCCGTCGGGCAGCGCGGGCCCGAAGAGATCCGTTTGCGGCATCGACGCAGTGTGCCGCGAAACGCCAAACAAAAAAGCCCGGCGTGAGCCGGGCTTTTGGGGAGTCGTTACCGGTTAGGGCTTCGACGCCGTCGGGAAGGGCCAAGCTGCCTGCGGGTTCAGAGTGGTCTGGGCCGCAGGGGCAGCCGGCGTGGGAGCAGCGCTCGCAGCCGGCTTCGCAGCAGGGGCTTTCGCAGCTTTCTTCGCGCCGCCGGCCTTTTTCGCAGCCTTTTTCGCGCCGCCGGCCTTCTTGGCCGCGGGCTTCTTGGCGGCGCTCTTGCGCGCGGTCTTCTTCGCTGCGGACTTCTTCGCAGTCTTCTTGGCAGCGGCCTTCTTGGCCGGCGCCTTCTTCGCCGCCTTCTTCGCTGCCGGGCGCTTGGCCGCGGCCTTCTTCGCAGCCGGACGCTTCGCAGCGGCCTTCTTGGCCGCCGGGCGCTTCGCCGCAGCCTTCTTGGCTGCCGGGCGCTTCGCTGCCGACTTCTTCGCCGTGGCCTTCTTGGCCGCCTTCTTCGCCGGGGCCTTCTTCGCGGCCGCTTTCTTCGCAGTTGCCATTTCCATTCTCCTGTTCAAGTTGATCGAATCAACCAAAGGGGCGCTTCACGCTTGTTGGTTTGCGCGAAGCGATCCGGGAGGTTGGCCCGAAGGCCAGCCTCCCGAACACCGTCGCCTGCCGTTTCTTATATGCAGGTCAAATTTCCAGAGCTCTCGCAGTTGCCATCAATCCCACGAAAGGGCGCCACCCGACTGGTACTCGATCACGCGGGTTTCGAAGAAATTGCGCTCTTTCTTCAGGTCAATCATCTCGCTCATCCACGGGAACGGGTTTTCCTCGTTCGGGAAGAGAGCTTCGAGGCCGATCTGCGTGGCCCGCCGGTTGGCGATGTAGCGCAGGTAGCCCTTGAACATGGAGGCGTTGAGGCCCAGCACGCCACGCGGCATGGTGTCCTCGGCATAGCGGTATTCGAGCTCGACGGCCTTGAGGAACAGGGCCTTGATCTCGGCCTTGAACTCGGCGGTCCACAGCTGGGGGTTCTCCAGCTTGATCTGGTTGATCAGGTCGATGCCGAAGTTGCAGTGCATCGACTCGTCGCGCAGGATGTACTGGTACTGCTCGGCGGCACCGGTCATCTTGTTCTGCCGGCCCAGCGCCAGGATCTGCGTGAAGCCGACGTAGAAGAACAGGCCCTCCATCAGGCAGGCGAAGACGATCAGGCTCTTGAGCAGCTTCTGGTCGGCCTCGGGCGTGCCCGTGTGGAAGTTGGGGTCCATGACCGCGTCGATGAACGGGATCAGGAACTCGTCCTTGTCGCGGATGGACGCGACCTCGTGGTAGGCGTTGAAGATCTCGGACTCGTCCAGGCCGAGCGACTCCACGATGTACTGGTAGGCGTGCGTGTGGATCGCCTCCTCGAACGCCTGGCGCAGCAGGAACTGGCGGCACTCGGGCGCCGTGATGTGGCGGTAGGTGCCCAGCACGATGTTGTTGGCGGCCAGCGAATCGGCGGTGACGAAGAAGCCGAGGTTTCGCTTGATGATGCGGCGCTCGTCCTCGGACAACCCGTTGGGGTCTTTCCAGAGGGCGATGTCGCGGTTCATGTTCACTTCCTGCGGCATCCAGTGGTTGGCGCAGGTGGCGAGGTATTTTTCCCACGCCCACTTGTACTTGAACGGCACCAGCTGGTTGACGTCCGTCTGGCCGTTGATGATGCGCTTGTCGGCAGCGGTCACGCGGCGCTTGCTGCTGCCGCGGGACGTGTCGGGTTGCGTGACGGTCAGGGTGTTCGTGGTAACGGGAACGGTATGCGGCGCAACTTGCGAGACTTGCGCTACTTGCAATTGGGGTGAATGACTCACCTCGCGGCTGGCGAGCAGACCGCTGCTCAATGCATTCGACGGTGTGGGCTTGACTTCGTCGTCCCAGGTCAACATAAGTTTTCCAGTGCTCGAATTATGTGAGCACTGATGCGGAATGCAAAGTGTCCGTTCACATCAGCGCCCGATTTTGTTGCTTGATTGCATCGGCCTCGTGTCGGACAAAGCCGATGCATTCCCTTTTTCACGCGTGCATCACTGGCACGCTTCGCACGTCGGATCGTCGATCGCGCAGAACTTGATGTCGCTCGCGGGCGTGTTGTCCGCGTTCGCCATCTGCGCGTGCGCGGCGGCCGCCGCGGCTTCGAGTGCGGACATGCCGCCTGCGCCACCGCTGTTGCTCACCGCGTTGAGGCGGCCGCTTTGCACCGTGGACTTCTCGGCTTGCGTCGCGCTCGTCGTGCGCAGGTAGTAGGTGGTCTTCAGGCCGCGGATCCACGCGAGCTTGTAGGTCTCGTCCAGCTTCTTGCCCGAGGCGCCCGCCATATAGATATTGAGCGACTGGGCCTGGTCGATCCACTTCTGGCGGCGCGCGGCGGCTTCCACCAGCCACACCGGCTCGACCTCGAAGGCGGTGGCGTAGAGCGCCTTCACCTCCTGCGGCACGCGGTCGATGGGGCGCAGCGACCCGTCGAAGTGCTTCAGGTCCATGACCATCACGTCGTCCCACAGGCTCAGGCGCTTCAAGTCGCGCACCAGGTAGTGGTTGATCACCGTGAACTCGCCGGACAGGTTGGACTTGACCGACAGGTTGCCGAAACAAGGCTCGATCGAGGCGTCCACGCCGATGATGTTGGAGATGGTGGCGGTGGGGGCGATGGCGATGCAGTTGCTGTTGCGCATGCCGTCGGCCGTGATCTTCTTGCGAAGCGCGTCCCAGTCCAGCGTGGCCGAGCGGTCCACGTCCACGTAGCCGCCGCGGGCCTGCTCCAGCAGGTTCAGCGTGTCCAGCGGCAGGATGCCCTTGTCCCAGAGCGAGCCCTTGTAGCTGGAGTACTTGCCGCGCTCGCGGGCCAGCTCGGTCGACGCCCAGTAGGCGTAGTAGCAGACGGCCTCCATCGACTCGTCGGCGAACTGGACGGCCTGCTCGGACGCATAAGGGATGCGCAGCTCGTACAGCGCGTCCTGGAAGCCCATGACGCCCAGGCCGACCGGGCGGTGGCGCATGTTGGAGTCGCGGGCCTTCTTGACGGCGTAGTAGTTGATGTCGATCACGTTGTCGAGCATCCGCATCGCCGTGGCGATGGTCCGCTTCAGCTTGTCGTGGTCGACCTTGCCGTCCTTCAGGTGCTGCAGCAGGTTGACCGAGCCCAGGTTGCAGACGGCCGTCTCGGTGTCGGACGTGTTGAGCGTGATCTCCGTGCACAGGTTGGACGAGTGCACCACGCCGGCGTGCTGCTGCGGGCTGCGGACGTTGCAGGCGTCCTTGAAGGTGATCCACGGGTGGCCCGTCTCGAACAGCATCGAGAGCATCTTGCGCCACAGGTCGGTGGCCGGCACGGTCTTGCTCGGCTTGATCTCGCCGCGCTTGGCCTTCTCTTCATAGGCCACGTAGGCTTTTTCGAACTCGGCGCCGAACTTGTCGTGCAGGTCGGGCACGGACGAGGGCGAGAACAGGGTCCACTCGCCCTTTTCCATGACGCGGCGCATGAACAGGTCGGGGATCCAGTTGGCCGTGTTCATGTCATGCGTGCGGCGGCGGTCGTCGCCGGTGTTCTTGCGCAGCTCCAGGAACTCCTCGACGTCGAGGTGCCAGCTTTCCAGGTAGGTGCAGACCGCACCCTTGCGCTTGCCGCCCTGGTTCACCGCCACGGCCGTGTCGTTGACCACCTTCAGGAACGGCACGACGCCTTGCGACTCGCCGTTGGTGCCCTTGATGTGGGAGCCCAGCGCGCGCACGCGCGTCCAGTCGTTGCCCAGGCCGCCCGCGAACTTGGAGAGCAGGGCGTTTTCCTTGATCGACTCGTAGATGCCGTCCAGGTCGTCCGGCACGGTCGTGAGGTAGCACGACGACAGCTGCGAGCGCAGCGTGCCGCTGTTGAAGAGCGTGGGCGTGCTCGACATGAAGTCGAAGGACGACAGCACCTCGTAGAACTCGATCGCGCGGGCTTCGCGGTCGATCTCGTTGAGCGCCAGGCCCATGGCCACGCGCATGAAGAAGGCCTGCGGCAGCTCGATGCGCGCCTTGCGCACGTGCAGGAAGTAGCGGTCGTACAGGGTCTGCAGGCCGAGGTAGTCGAACTTGAGGTCGCGCTCGGCCTTGAGCGCGGCGCCCAGGCGCTTCAGGTCGTACTGGAGGAGCTTCTCGTCCAGCAGCTCGTTGTCCACGCCCTTCTTGATGAAGCCGGGGAAGTAGTCGGCGTACGCCTCGGCCTTGTCGGCGGGCGCGACCTCGCGGCCGAGGATCTCCTTGAAGATCGTGTGCAGCAGCAGGCGGGCCGTGACGTAGGTGTAGTCGGGGTCCTTTTCGATCAGCGTGCGGGCGGCGAGGATGGAGGCCTTGTAGACCTCGTCGAGCGGCACGCCGTCGTACAGGTTGCGCATCGTCTCGGCGACGATGGGCGCGGCGCTGACGTCGGCGCCCAGGCCCTCGCAAGCCGCTTCGATCAGCGACTTGAGCTTGTCGGTGTCCAGCGGCACGCGCTGGCCGGCGTCGAGCACGTGGAACTGGGGTGCCTTGGGCGCTTCCTGCTGCGCCTGCTTGGCGCGCTCCTGCGAGCGGCGCTCGCGATAGAGCACGTAGGCGCGGGCCACGTCGTGCTGGCCGCTGCGCATGAGGCCCAGTTCGACGGCGTCCTGCACGTCTTCGATGTGGAACGTGCCGCCGCCCGGGCGCGAGCGCACGAGGGCGCGCATGACGGATTGGGTGAGCTGGTCCACCGTCTCGCGGACGGAGGCGGAAGCGGCGCCCTGCGTGCCGTGCACGGCCAGGAACGCTTTCATCATCGCGATGGCGATCTTGTTCGGTTCGAAGGGAACCACGGCGCCGTTGCGGCGGATGATCTGGTAGTGGGAGAGGGGGTTGGGTGCGGCGTTTTCGCCGGCGGGGGGTGTGACAGAGGTGAAGTTGCCGGCCGTGGCCTGGGCGGTGTTCAGGAGTGTCTGCATGTTTCCTCTTCTGCGGTCTTTTCTGGAAAAGCGGGCGAGTGTAACCGCTGGGGCACTATAGATAGTGTCCGGCGGCAATTCAAGCACTAGATGTAGTGGTTAGCCTGGGGGTGACCCGTGGGCATCCCTGTGGAGAACTTGTGCGCGGAAAGCTGTGGACGAGCAGGAAGCCGCGTGGTTGCTGTGTGCGTCGTGCACAAGCGAGTGTTGGTGGGAGTTGCGGAGCGCCTTGGTTTTTCGGGGCTCGGTTCGTGCGGAAATTGCGAGGTGATGTAACGGGGGTGGGGGGTGCGACGCGCGAACACAACACCCCTTGCGCTCTTCGACCTCGCAGCCTGCCCACGTGCCGAAGAGCGCGACAGGAAACTAAGCAGCAAAGTACGAGTCTGGCCACCCCAGGTGCGAGCGCAGGACGGACCATTCGAACTCGGGCCCGGGATCCTGCTTGCGAGTCGGAGCAATGTGCTCGTGGCCAGCCACATGAGCGATGGGGTAGCGCGTAGCAATCGCGGAGCAAACGACAGACAAAGCCTCGTACTGCGCAGCCTCGAACGTCTCGCCCTCCAACCCCTCCAGCTCGATCCCGATCGAAAAGTCGTTGCAGTTGTCCCGCCCGCACCACGAGGACTTGCCGGCGTGCCAGGCCCGGTCATCGCAGCTCACGAACTGCCACAGCTCCCCCGTGCGCCGGATGAAGAAGTGCGCCGAGACCTCCATCCCGCGGATCGTCTGGAAGTACGGGTGGGCATCCCAGTCCAACGTGTTCGTGAAGAGCTGCCGCACCTCATCGCCCCCATACACCCCAGGCGGCAGGCTGATGGAGTGAACGACTATCAGGTCGACGGACGCGCCGGAAGGACGGGGCCCGAAATTCGGCGAAGGCTCGCGGCGCGCGAAGCGGTACCAGCCGTCCTGCCAGAGCGCGGCGTGCTGCTCAGGCGGACGTGCCGTCGTCATTCGGCTCCTCGCTGCCGGGCGTGCTGATCGCCAGCCGCGCGATGCGGTAGCGGATCTGCCGCAGCGACAGGCCCAGCCGCTGCGCGGCGGCGGTGCGGTTGAAACCGGTCTGGCGCAACGCCTGCACGAGGATCTCGCGCTCCTGCTGGTCCAGGTAGGCCTGCAGGTCGCTCGGCATCGGCAGCGGCGCAGCGGGCGCGGCAGCCGGCGCGGCAACGGGCGCGGCCTCCGGCACTTCGCGCGGCATCAGCGGCACGGCGTTCGTCGGCGCGAAATCGACCTGCAGCTCGTCGCCATCGGACAGCGCGACAGCGCGGTGCAGCAGGTTCTCCAGCTCGCGCACGTTGCCCGGCAGCGGGTGCTCGCAAAGCTGGCGCAGCACCTGCTCGGACAAATGCGGCACCGGCATGCCCGACTCGGTCGCGATGCGCGCCAGCAAGGCCTCGCACAGCGCCGGCAAATCCTCGCGGCGCTCGCGCAGCGGCGGCACCACGATCTCGATCACGTTGAGGCGATAGAACAGGTCCTGGCGGAAGCGCCCGGCCTGCACGTCGGCCGCCAGGTCGCGGTGCGTCGCGCTCACGATGCGCGCATCGACCGCGTCCTCCTGCGTCGAACCGAGCGCGCGCACCTGCCGCTCCTGGATCGCGCGCAGCAGCTTGGACTGCATCGGCAGCGGCAGGTCGCCGATCTCGTCGAGGAACAGCGTGCCGCCACGCGCGGCCTGGAAATAGCCTTCGCGGTCGGCCGTCGCGCCGGTGTACGAGCCCTTCTTCGCGCCGAAGAACTCGGCCTCCAGCAGCGTCTCCGGGATCGCGCTGCAGTTCACCGCAATGAACGGGCCATCGGCGCGGTGGCTGCACGCATGCACGGCACGCGCGACCAGCTCCTTGCCGGTGCCCGACTCGCCGCGGACCAGTACGGGCGCCATGCTGCGGGCGACCTTGGCGATGCGCTCCTTCACGAGGCGCATGGACGCGGATTCGCCGACCAGGCGCTGCAGCGCGCCTTCGTTGCCCGCGCTGCGCGCCGCGCCCGGCGAACGCGCGGCAGGCCGCGCTTTGCCCGCGCCGTCCTGGATCGCGGACGCCACCACGTTGCGGAACTGCTTGAGATCGACCGGCTTGGTGAGGTAATCGAACGCGCCGGCCTTCAGTGCCTCCACCGCGTTCTCGGCCGAGCCGTAGGCCGTCATCACGATGCAGCGCTCGGCGCGTTGCTGCGCGCCCATGCGCTGCAGCAGCTCGAGGCCCAGGCCGTCGGGCAGGCGCATGTCGGTGATCACGGCGTCGAAGCGGCGGTCCTGCAGCAGCTGCCACGCTTCGTTGAGCGTGGCGGCGGCGTCGACACGGTAGCCCTCGCGCAGCAGCGTCAGCTCGTAGAGCGTGCGCAGGTCGGGCTCGTCGTCGACGACGAGCACTTGCGCGGACGCGGGCGGGGATGCGAGTGTCTGGGCCATCTAGCCCGGTATTGTGTCAAAGCGCACCGCAGGGGCAACGGCCGCGTGTGCGCGGAAGTTCACGAAAAATTCGTTTCCTTCGCGCACCGCGCCGCCTGTCGCCGATACGCGGCGATAGCCCAGCGTCGCGCCGTGCCGGGAGCAGAGCTCGCGGCAGATGTACAGGCCCAGCCCGCTCGAGCGGCTCTCCGACGAGAAGAAAGGTTCGAAGAGGTGCTGCTGCACGCCGGCATCGATGGGCTCGCCGTCGCTGAACACCACGAGCTGCGGTTGCCCGTTCTCACCCACGCGCGTGCTCACGACGATGGAGTCGCTGCTGCGGCCGGCGTAGCGCAGCGCGTTGTCGAGCAGGTTGACGAGCACGCGGCGCAGGTGGTCGCCTTCGAAGTCCACGGCGGCGATGCCCGCGCCGAGCTCCTGCCGCACGCGGTCGGACGCGTGCGCATGCTCGGCCCACTCGTCGCACACGGTGCACACGGATTCGTCCAGCACCAGCCACTCGGCCTCGGGCCGCTGCTGCTGCACGCGCGCGATGTCGAGGATCTCCTCGACGATGCGCGCGAGGCGCTGCGCGTTCTGCCGCACGAGCTCGCTCAGCTGCTTTTGCACGGGCTCGGCCAGCTCTTCGGCGAGCAACTCGTTCGCCTGCGCAATCGCGGCGAGCGGGTTGCGGATTTCGTGAGCGACCGCGGTCGACATGCGGCCCATGGCGGCGAGCTTCTCGGTGCGCAGCCGCGCCTCCATCTCGCGCAAATCCTGCAGGAACATCACGCACACGCCCACCGCCTGCGGCTGCTGCGGCGGCGTCAGGCGGGTGCGCACGTGCACGAGGCGGCGCTCGCCGGCGGGCAGCGGCAGCGCGAGGTCCGCGTCCTGCGGCGCCCGCTGTTCGAAGGTCAGGCGCGCCAACGCGAGAAGCGGCGCGCACGAAGGGTCGATGCCCAGCACCTGCGGCGGCGGCGTGCGTTTCATGTCCCAGCCGAGCAAGGCCGATGCGGCCGGATTCGCGGCGAGAACGGCGCTGCGCTGGTCCACCACCAGCACGCCTTCGCTCAGCGTCTCGATGACGAGCTCGTTCACCTGCGACTGCATCAACGCCGCGACGACGCTGCTGCGTGCCTTGCGCTCCTCGCGCGCGAGGCGCGAGGCGAGCTGGTTGGCCAGCACGGCTACGACGAAGAAGCCCAGGCCCGTGAGGCCCGCTTGCAGGAAGCGCTGCGAATAGTCGGCGGGGTGCTGCAGCGCGATGACCCAGGTGTCGACGAGCAGCAGCAGCGTGACGGCCGCGGCGGTCCCCAATGCGAGCAAGGCCGAGCCCAGCACGGCGGCGGTCAGCACGGGCAGCGTGAAGAGCGGCGAGTAGTTCAGCCCGCCCGCCTGCAGGAACTGCAGCGTGGCGAAAGCCAGCAGGTCCACGCCGATCGTCGAAACCCACTGCGGGTCGAACAGCGGCCCGGCCTGCATCGGCTGCGACAGCATGCGCACCGCCGTCGCTGCGGCGAGGTAGGTGACGCACAGGCCCACCAGCCATTCATTGACGTTGGTCTGCGGCCCGATCGTGAGCATCAGCCCGAGCAGCAGCGTCAGCACCACCGCGATGCCGACGCGCGCCGTCATGAAACCGCGCCACAGGCGATCGAACGCGGACTCTTCGCCGCCCGCCAGCGCCGCGACCGGGACGGCCCACGGCGACTGGTTCGAAGCGGTCGTGTCCATGCGGCGCGTCAACCGGAGCCGTCGCCGCGCAGGCGATGTTCCTGGCTGCAATAGAGGCGGCCGTCGCCGCCGGTCACTGCGTCGCCACGCGGCAGGTGCACGGCGCAGACGGTGCAGCTCACCATGTCCTGCGGCGGCGCCGGGGGTTTGGCGGCCGGTGGCGGCGAGCCGCGCGAGACGCGGCTGCTGCGCCAGACCATGTACGCGACGACCAGCACGAGGACGAGCACGAGGAACTTCACGAGGTCTTCCCCAGCACGATCTCGAGCACGAAACGCGAGCCCACGTAAGCCAGCAGGAGCAGCAGCGAGCCCGTGTAGAGCACCCGCACCGCCTTGCGCCCGCGCCAGCCGAAGCGCGCGCGGCCCAGCAGCAGCAGCGCGAACGCGAACCACGCGAGCACCGAGAACACCGTCTTGTGGTCCCACTTCCACGGCCGGCCGTAGAGCGATTCGGAGAACAGCAGGCCCGCGAGCAGCGTGGCCGACAGCAGCACGAAGCCCGCGCCCGCGAAGCGGAACGTCAGGCGCTCCAGCGTGAGCAACGGCACGCCGGCATGCGCGTCCTCGGCCAGGCGGATCTGGCGCTCGGCGCGCCGCATCAGCCATGCATGCACGACGGCGGCGGCAAACAGCCCATAGGACGCAATGCCCAGCGCCCAGTGCAGCGGCAGCCACGCGGAGCGGCTGACGTGCAGCGGCGTGCCGGGGAATACCCATGCGAGGAGCACGGCAGCGGCGCCCAGCCCCGCGAGCGCCCAGCGCGCCTGCATCTGCGGGAACATCTGCCGCTCGACCGCATACACGGTGAGCACGAGCCATGCGGTGACGGAGAGTGCAGGCGCGAAACCGAAACGCGGTTCGTCGCCCAGCAGGCCCCAACACAGCGCCGCCCCGTGCAGCAGCCAGGCGGCGAGCAAGGCGCCGCGCGCGGCCTTGTCGCTCAGCCGGGCATGGCCGGCGGCCGGCACCGCGTAGGCCACCGCCGCGGCGAAGGCCAGCAGGCCGCCTGCGGGGGAAGCGCTCGCTAGAATCATGGGCCGCAGTTTACCGCCGGGGTGCATGCCGCCCCGCCCGCCCTCCATCCCCCCACGCCATGGCCTCCGCCCTCTCCGACAAACTCTCCCGCCTCGTCAAGCAGATGCGCGGCCAGGCGCGCATCACCGAAGACAACGTGCAGGACATGCTGCGCGAGGTCCGCATGGCCCTCCTGGAAGCGGACGTCGCGCTGCCCGTGGTGCGCGATTTCGTGGCCCGCGTGAAGGAGAAGGCGCTCGGCCAGGAGGTGATGGGTTCGCTCTCGCCCGGGCAGGCGCTGGTGGGCATCGTCAACCGTGAGCTCGCGGCCACGATGGGCGAAGGCGTGTCGGACATCAACCTCGCGACCCAGCCGCCTGCCGTCATCCTCATGGCCGGCCTGCAGGGCGCGGGCAAGACGACGACGACCGCCAAACTCGCCAAGCACCTGATCGAGAAGCGCAAGAAGAAGGTGCTGACCGTGTCGGGCGACGTGTACCGCCCCGCGGCCATCGAGCAGCTCAAGACGGTGACGGCGCAGGCCGGCGCCGAGTGGTTCCCGAGCTCGCCCGACCAGAAGCCGGTGGACATCGCCCGCGCCGCCATCGACCACGCGAGGAAGAACTACTTCGACGTGCTGCTCGTGGACACGGCCGGCCGCCTCGCGATCGACGAGGCGATGATGAAGGAGATCAAGGAGCTGCACGCCGCCGTGCACCCCGTGGAGACGCTCTTCGTCGTCGATGCGATGCAGGGCCAGGACGCGGTGAACACGGCCAAGGCCTTCAAGGAGGCGTTGCCGCTGACGGGCATCGTCCTCACCAAGCTCGACGGCGACTCGCGCGGCGGCGCGGCGCTGTCGGTGCGGCAGGTCACCGGGGCGCCGATCAAGTTCGCGGGCGTGTCCGAGAAGATCGACGGCCTGGAGGTGTTCGATGCCGAGCGCCATGCGGGCCGCATCCTCGGCATGGGCGACATCGTCGCGCTGGTCGAGCAGGTGCAGGCCGGCGTGGACATGGAGTCCGCGCAGAAGCTCGCTCAGAAGGTCAAGAGCGGCGAGGGCTTCGACCTCGAGGACTTCCTGATGCAGATTCGCCAGATGCGCGGCATGGGCGGCCTCTCGACGCTCATGGACAAGATGCCCACCGAGCTGCAGCGCAAGGCGGGCGAGGTGGACATGGACAAGGCCGAGCGCGACATCCGCCGCAAGGAAGGGATCATCTGCTCCATGACGCCGCAGGAGCGGCGCAAGCCCGAGATCATCAAGGCGACGCGCAAGCGCCGCATCGCCGCCGGCGCCGGCGTGCAGGTGCAGGAAGTCAACCGCCTGCTCAACGAGTTCGGCCAGATGCAGCAGATGATGAAGAAGATGAAGGGCGGCGCGATGATGAAGATGATGAAGAAGCTGGGCGGCAAGGGTGGCATGCCGAAGTTCCCCTTCTGAGGCGCAGGCCGACCTCGAGCGCGAGCACCTGCGCCTGCTGGTGCGCTCCACGCATGCCGGCTTCGGGGACTGGGACGCGGTCCGCGACGTCGTCACCTACTGCAGCCGCTTCAAGGAGATGCTGGGCTACCCGCCCGACGAGGACACCTCCGGCTGGCCGAGCATCTTCGAGATGATGCACCCCGACGACCGCGACCGGGCGCGCGACGAGTTCCGCGCGATGATCCGGCGCAAGCCCACGGGCGGCGAGCAGTCGCCCGGCGCCATGTCGTACCGCCTGCGCCGGCGCGACGGCAGCTACATCTGGATCCATGCCGAGGGCATCGCGCAGGTCGACGAGACCGGCCGCACGCGGCGCTTCATCACCTCCTACCTCGACGTCACGCGCCTGTACGAGCAGGAGGAGCAGCTGCGCCGCTCGCGCGACGAACTCGCGCAGGCGCAGGCCCAGCTCATGGCCACGGCGCGCCGGGCGGGCAAGGCGGAGGTGGCCACCAACGTGCTGCACAACGTGGGCAACGTCCTCAACAGCGTCATCGTCTCGGCCAGCACGGTGCGCAGCACGCTCACGGGCTCGCGGCTCGATGGCCTCGCGCGCGTGGTGGAACTGCTCCAGCCGCACGAATCGGACCTGGCCGGCTTCTTCGCGGACGCGCAGCGGGGCGCCACGCTCGTGCGCTACCTGCGCGAACTCGAGGCCGCGCTGCGGCGGGAACAGGGCGACGCGCTCGCCGACATCGAGCGCGTGCTGCGCAGCGTGGACCATATCAGCCACGTCGTCGCGATGCAGCAGTCGCACGCGGGCCCCTCGAGCCTGGTGGAGCACGCGCAACCGCTCGACCTGCTCAACGAGGCGCTTCGGCTGTCGGCGCACACGCTGCAGCGCTGGGGCGCGACGACCGTGCTGGAATGCGAGGGCGGCCCGGCCGCCGACCTGGACAAGCCGCGCCTGCTGCAGATCCTGGTCAACCTGATCTCCAACGGCGCGCGCGCGATGCGGCAGCTGCCCGAGGGGACCCGGCGCCTGACGCTGTCCAGCACCATCGTGCGCGATGGGGCGCAGGGCGGCTCGCGGCTGCGCATCGCGGTCACCGATGTCGGCGAGGGCATCGCGCCCGCGAAGCTGCGCGACATCTTCGCGCACGGCTACACCACGCATGCCGAAGGCCACGGCTTCGGCCTGCACAGCAGCGCGGTGGCGGCGATCGAGATGGGCGGCAAGCTCACCGCCCACAGCGAAGGGCCGGGGCGGGGCGCGACCTTCACGCTGGACATCCCCGTGCGCACGCACCCGGCTGCGCCCGTGCCCGAGTTTCCCTTCTAGGACTGTCGGCGCGGTCCTGCACGGCGCCTGTTCCCCGCGCGCCAAGAATCGCTTCCTGTCTGCAGGGAGGCTTGGATGTGGATCGCACGTTTTGCGCTGGCGTTGGCACTGGCTTGCGGGGGCGCGCAGGCGTCGCAGGTGAAGGTGCCCGAGGGCCCGTCGGCCGGCGTTCGCTACGTGGCCGACTGGGCCGCGCACGCCGGTGACAACGCCGGGCTGCCGTTCGCCGTCATCGACAAGGTGGATGGGCGCATCTTCATGTACGACGCGCAGGGCCGCTTGCAGGCCGCGGCGCCGGCTCTCACCGGCGCGGCGGCGGGCGACCAGAGCGTGCCCGGCATCGGCGAGCGGCAGATCGCCGCGATCCGGCCGGAGGAGCGCACCACGCCGGCGGGGCGCTTCCAGGTGCGCATGGGCTTCACGCCCAAGGGCGAGGACATCGTCTGGGTGGATTACGACAACGCGGTGGCACTGCACCGCGTCGTGACGCACGTGCCGCAGGAGCGGCGGCTGCAGCGGCTCGCGAGCAAGGTGCCGCAGGACCGCCGCATCACCTACGGCTGCATCAACGTGCCGGCGGATTTCTACGACAACGTGGTAAAGCCCGCGTTCGCGGGCGGGGGTGTCGTCTACATCCTGCCGGAACAACGCCAACCCCAGGAGCTGTTCGGCCCCGGGGCTGGCGCGCTGGCCGGCCGTTAGTTACGCGCGGGCCGCGGGGGCGGCGGCACAGGTGCCGGCGGAGGCGGGGGCGGCGGTGCCATCGGCGGCGGGGGCGGCGGCGGCTGCACCACGCGTGGCGGCGGGGGCGGCGGCGGCGGAGGCGGCGGGGGCGGTGCAACCGCGCGCGCGGGCGCTACGGCCGGCGGGCCACCGAAGTGCCACACCACGCCGATCGAAGCCATGTCGACGTTGCCGCGGCGGCGCACCGGGTCGTGCACGCGATAGCGTTCGAGCTCCGCGCGGATGCCGAGGTTGCGGCCGACCAGGTACTCGAGTCCGACGCCGACCTTCGGTCCCCAGCGGTTGTCATCGTCGCGCAGCGGCAAGGGTGCGAGGCCCGTGGTCGCGACGCTGGAGCGCGAACGCGAGTAGGCGGCGCCCAGGCGCCCGAAGACGGAGAAGCGGTCCGACAGCGGCACCATGCCCACGAGGTCGGCGTTGAAGCCGCGCACGCGCGTGCTGCCGCTGACGGTGCCGGCGGGCACCGTCGTGGCGTACGCGTAATCGAAGCGGCCGAGGTCGAAGTACCCCGCTTCCACCGCGAAGTTGCGGTGGAACTGGTAGCCGCCATAGAGCTTGCCGCCGTTGTCGCGGTCATCGCCGCCGAAGGCCGTGACCGTGCCGGGCGTCACGGTGAACACAGGCCGGTTGTCGAAGTCCGCGGAGGTGCGCCCGAGGTTGCCGCCGACATAGAAGCCGGGTGCCCACCACTGAGCGTGGGCGGCCGCGCCGGTGAGGGCGAGCACGGCAATGCTGATGGCGCGCAGCGAATGCCGCGCGCTGGATGCGTTCGATGTCAAGTTTGCTCCCGTGAAAAGAATCGAGAGCGCAGTATCCCGAGAGTCAGCGCGACCTTAGGGCTCGGGCCGTACTGCTGAGGGGAAGAAAACAACAACCGCTTTGCAAGCGGTTGTAGCTCTGCGTCAGGCCGCGATGGCCTCGTTGACGAGCACTTCGCCGCGCAGCGAGTGCGGCAAGGCCTGCGTGATCGTCACGTCGACCATCTGCCCCACGAGGCGCGGCTGGCCCTTGAAGTTGACGATGCGGTTGCACTCGGTGCGGCCCATCAGCTCGTTCGGGTCCTTGCGCGACGGGCCTTCCACGAGGATGCGTTGCACCGTGCCGATGCGGCTTGCGCTGATGCGGCGCACGTTCTCTTCCAGCACGTGCTGCAGGTGCTGCAGGCGCTTGAGCTTCACGTCGTGCGGCGTCTCGTCGTGCAGCGTCGCTGCCGGCGTCCCCGGGCGAGGGCTGAAGATGAACGAGAAGCTCGCGTCGTAGCCCACGTCCTCGACCAGCTTCATCATCTTCGCGAAGTCTTCCTCCGTCTCGCCGGGGAAGCCGACGATGAAGTCGCTGGACATCGAAATGCCGGGGCGAACGGCGCGCAGCTTGCGGATGATCGACTTGTATTCCATCGCCGTATAGCCGCGCTTCATCGCCATCAGGATGCGGTCGCTGCCGTGCTGCACCGGCAGGTGCAAATGGCTGACGAGCTTGGGCACCTTTGCATACACATCGACCAGCCGCTGCGTGAACTCGTTCGGGTGGCTCGTGGTGTAGCGGATGCGCTCGACGCCGGGGATGTCGGAGATGTATTCGATGAGGAGGGCGAAGTCGGCGATCTCGCTCGTCTCACCCATCTTGCCGCGATAGGCGTTGACGTTCTGGCCGAGCAGCGTCACCTCCTTCACGCCCTGGTCGGCCAGGCCCGCCACTTCGACGAGCACGTCCTCGAAGGGCCGCGACACTTCCTCGCCGCGCGTGTAGGGCACGACGCAGTACGAGCAGTACTTGGAGCAGCCTTCCATGATCGACACGAAGGCCGACGCGCCTTCCACGCGCGCGGGCGGCAGGTGGTCGAACTTCTCGATCTCCGGGAAGCTGATGTCCACCTGCGGCCGCGCCTGCTTCTCGCGCGCGGCCAGCAGCTCGGGCAGGCGGTGCAGCGTCTGGGGGCCGAACACCACGTCGACATAGGGTGCGCGCTCGATGATCGCGGCGCCTTCCTGCGAAGCGACGCAGCCGCCCACGCCGATCAGCACGCCCTTCTTCTTGAGGTGCTTCACGCGGCCGAGGTCGGAGAAGACCTTCTCCTGCGCCTTCTCGCGCACGGAGCAGGTGTTGAAGAGGATCAGGTCCGCCTGCTCGGGGTCCTGCGTGGGCTCGTAGCCTTCGGCCGCGTTCATCACGTCCGCCATCTTGTCCGAGTCGTACTCGTTCATCTGGCAGCCGAAGGTCTTGATGTAGACCTTCTTCATTTGCGCGCGCCCCAGATCAGCGCGAGCAGCTCGGCGAAGCGCTTGAAGCCTTCCGGGTCGCCCGTGTTGATGCCGCCGATCTTGCTGTACTCCTCCGGCGTGAGGATCCAGACCTCGTGCACCAGGCCCGCCGCGTCCTTGCGGTACACGGTGGGCAGCGTGCGGCCGGCGACGGAGCCGGAGAGCACCAGCATGTTGTTGACGCCGCGGATGCGGGCGCCGGGCGACAGGCGCGCCGGCTCGCCGTTGAGCGTGATGTCGGGCGGCGTGCTGCTGATCGCGATCATCGCGGGGCGCACGTCGGCGGGGGCTTCGCGCACGAGGCCCTGCGCGGCGGCAGTGAGGGTGGCGAATGCAGCGAGGGCCGCGAGGGCCCAGCGTTGGCAGCGGTTCATGGTGTAGATCCAGAGGCTGTGGACCGCCGATTTTACCGGGGTCGCCCGGTTGCAATCCCCGGGCCGCGCCCTAGGATGGGCGGATGCGCCTGCTTGCCCTCGTGATCGTCGTGGCTGCACTCGCCGGCTGCGCCACCGCGCCTTCGCCAGCGACGCTGCCGTGGCGCGACGAAGCGTTCGCCGGCGGGACGGAACCCACGGTCGGCAAGGAGGACCTGTTCCGGCTCGACGCGGCGCTGGTGCGCCAGCTGGGCGCGCCGGAAGTGCGGGCCCTTCGCCCGAAGCAGCGTGTGGAGAAGCTGCTGGAGCTCGTCTATGGCCCCGACCGCCGCCGCTTCGAGTACGCGGCCGGGCATTCGACACCCGCCAACGAGACGTGGCGGCTCAAGCGCGGCGACTGCATCTCGCTGACCGTGCTCACGTTCGCGGCGGCGCGTGCGCTGGGGCTCGACGCGGTGATGCAGGAAGTGCAGGTGCCGGCCGTCTACGACCGCCGCGGCTCGCTCGACTACGTCAACCACCACGTCAACGTGCTGGTGCAGGTGGGCACCGACCGGCCGGTGCTGAGCCTCGCACGCTACGACGACGTCATCATCGACTTCGAACCCGAGTTCGCCAGCACCGCACGCGGCCAGCCGCTCGCGGACGAGGGCGTGCTCGCGCGCTACTACAACAACATCGGCGTGGAGGCGCTGGCGCGGCGCGACTACGCCAACGCGTACACACACCTGCGCGCCGCCGCGCGTGTGCAGCCGAACTACGCGCCGACGTACACCAACCTCGCCGCGCTGTACATCGAGCGCGGCCTCGCCGCCGAAGCCGAGCAGTGGCTGAAGCACTCCGTGGCCGCGAGCGAGCGCCCCGAGCACCCGATGCGCGCCCTGCACCAGCTGCTGCTAGACCAGGGCCGCGAGCAGGAAGCCGCCGCGGTCGCCCAGCGCCTGCGCGCGTGGCAGCAGAACGACCCCTACTACTGGGTCTCCGAAGGCATCCGCCACCTGCGGGACAACCAGCCGCGCGAGGCCGTGCGGGCGCTGGAGCGCGCACAGCAACTCACCAGCGGCTTCACCGAGGTGCACCGCTACCTCGCGCTGGCGTACTGGCGCCTCGGCGAAAGCACCCGCGCGCAGGAGCAGTTGCAGGTGCTGGCCACGATCAATTCGAACGACCCGATGGGCGCCAAGCTGCGGCGCAAATTCGACACAGGGAGCTCCCGATGAAAGCCGCTTTCTACGAACGCACCGGCCCCGCGCACGAGGTGCTGCAGGTCGGCGAGGTCCCGGACGAGCGGCCCGGCCCCGGCGAAGTCCGCGTCAAGGTGCTCTTCTCGGGCGTGAACCCGTCGGACGTGAAGAGCCGTGCCGGGCTGCGCAGCAGCGCGATGCCGTTCCCGCGCGTCATCCCGCACAGCGACGGCTCGGGCGTGATCGACGACGTGGGCCAGGGAGTGTCCGCCTCCCGCATCGGCGACCGCGTGTGGATCTGGAACGCGGCCTGGGGCCGGCCCTTCGGCACCGCCGCCGAATACGTCGTGCTGCCCGAGGCGCAGGCCGTGCCCATCCCGCCCGGTGTGTCCGACGAGGCGGCGGCTTGCTTCGGCATCCCGGCCTTGACGGCACTGCACGCGGTGTTGTGCACCGGCGGCGTGGAGAACAAGACGGTGCTCGTCGCTGGCGGCGCGGGTGCGGTGGGCCACTATGCGGTGCAGTTCGCGCGGCGCTTCGGCGCCGCGCAGGTGATCGCCACCGTCAGCAGCGAGGCCAAGGCCGCGCTCGCGCTCGAGGCGGGCGCCGACGTCGTGGTCGACTACAAGCGCCAGAACGTGCTGCAGGCCGTGCATGCCGCGACCAATGACCTGGGTGTGGACCGCATCATCGAAGTGGACGTGGCCGCCAACTCGACGCTCGACCTGGAGCTCGTGCGCCCCAACGGCGAGTGGGTGGTCTACGGCAGCGGCGCGCCGCAGGTGGGCCTGCCGTTCTTCCCGATGATCGTGAAGAACCTCAAGCTGCAGTTCTTCATCGTCTACAACCTCTCGGCACCCGACCGCGCGCGTGCGCTCGACGTGATGGCGCAGGAAGCCGCCGTCCTGAAGCACAACGTCGCGGCCACGTTGCCGCTCGAGCGCATCGCCGACGCGCACGAGATGGTGGCGCAAGGCAAGGCGGCGGGGAACGTCGTGCTGGCGGTGGGCTGATCCAGCGCCGGGGGCCCCCTGTCAGTTCTGGCAGTTACCGGCGCCCGCCGATTGCGCGAGACTCGCACGCGCCACCACAGGGAAGGACGTGCGATGCCGAAACACTATGTGCTGCCGATCGATTCGAACGGGAACGGCCTGTTCCCGATCAAGCAGCGTTTGAACCCGTACACGAACGAGTCATGGTTCTGCGGGGGCTGCCCGCAGCTGTTCGGCGGCACCGACCAGGGCGGCATGATGGAGACGCTCTACCGCGAGACGCAGGAGGAGTCGCACTTGAAGGTCGACCTCACCGGGGACGACATCTTCTACCACCTGGTGCACACCCATGGGGAGATGTCCTTCTACGTCTGCACGAAGTTTGCGTACAACCCGGACGCGTATTTCCCGAAGCTGCTGTCGAAGCAGAACAAGTACCGGGAGACGACGGGCGAGATCTTCACCATCGACATGTCCGACGTGCCCACCGACACGCGCCAGAACGCCGCGGTCCGCTGGGTCGAGCAATACCACGTGCGCTCCGGTGGCCGCCGGCCGCCGGAGTTGTCCATTGCGCAGCTGATGTTGTCCGAGACGGCCGAAGCGTTCCGTCTGGCGGCCGAGACGTACCAGAGCGGCGACCTGCGGTTTCCGATCTGAGCGGCCGCCCCGCCACGCAAGCAGGAGGCCGGCCGCTCGCGCGTCACGGCACGACGACGTGCACCGGCCTGGCCGATGCGGCGAGCTTGCCCACGTCCCGGTTGCTCACCATGTCCAGCCGCAGCGTGTAGTCGCCCTTGGGCGGATTCAGCCAAACCTCGGTCTGCCCGAGCTTGAAGTCGAGCACTTCCGGCGGCTTGCCGCGCGGCTCGACCGTCAGGCGGAACCAGCCGTCCATGGATTTCGATGCGGCGGCCGCGACGTTGTAGCCATTGGCATGGAAGTTCACACGGAAGGGGCCCTGCACGCGCTCGCCGTCGGCGGGCTGCAGGATGCCGATCTGCGGCTCGCCCCACAACTTCCAGATGTTCACGCCGGGGTCGTGCTTCGTCACCGTCACGCGGATCGGCTTGCTGTAGACGGGGTAGGGCACGTGGTCCTCGTCGGCCAGCAGCAGCGCGAGCTGGTAGACGCCGGGCTTGAGCTTCAGGATGGTCTGCATCTCGCCCTTGCCGAAGTGCAGGTACTGGTCCGTGAACGGCAGCGCGCGCGACATGTCCGTGGGGATCGGGTAGTCGATGAGCAGGTGGTGGTGGCCCACGGCCTTGCCGGACTTCACTTCGGCCGGGGCGAGCCCGCGCAGCGAAAGGCCGAAGCGCAGCACGTACGGCGTTTCGATCTTCGCGCCGTCCTTCAGGCCGAGGAAATACGCTTCGGGCTTGGGGCTGGGCGGTGCGACCACCCACGGATGCTTGAGGACCAGCGCATCGGGGGGAACCTGCGCCCCGGCGCCGGCCATGGCCGCCGCGGCAAGCACGCCACACAAGAGCTGGTACCGCATCGCTCTTCCCCCGGTAAAGCAGAGGGGCCGATGGTAACGCGGCACGGCCGCGCGCGCAGGCCTAGTTGCGCGCCCAGTTGGCCGGCGCGCGGCCCACGTGCCGCTTGAACGCGCGGCTGAACGCGGCTTCCGACTCGTAGCCCACCTGGTCCGCCACCTGTGCAAGCCCGAGGCCGGGCTGGTCGCGCAGCAGGTTGGCGGCCAGCTGCATGCGCCATTGCGCGAGGTAGCGCATGGGCGAGACGCCCAGCGACTGCGAGAAGCGCTCGGCCAGCACCGAGCGCGACACCGCGCACTTGCCCGCGAGGTCGTCGACCGTCCACGCGTCGGAGGGGCGCGCGTGCAGCAGCATGAGCGCACGGCCGAGCACGGCATCGTTCAGTGCCGCGAGCCAGCCGCGCTGATGGGCCGGCAGGTCGCGCGCGTACTGCGCCAGGCAGTCGGCGAGCACCAGGCCGGGTAGCCGGGCGAGCATCGCGTTCTCGCCTTGCCGCGCCTGCTCGGCCACGTAGCGCAGGCTGGCCTGGCGCCACTGCGCCGCCTGCGGCGTGCTCGGCCGCACGTGGATCAGGCGCGGCAAGGCCCGCAGCAGCGGGTTGAAGAGCAGGTCGTCGCAGTGCAGGTAGCCGCACAGGATGCGCGTGGGCTCGCCGCCGCCGCCGTGGCGCACCACGGGCATCTCGGTCCAGGGCGGCATGGGCACGAGCGTGGCGATGGGAACGGGCTGCGCTTGCGGCGGGTGCCCCATCGTGTGCTGGTCGCAATAAGGCAGCACCACGGCGTCCCCGGCCTCGGCTTGCGCGCTTTCGCCGCTCGCGAGCTGGATGCGAAAGCGCCCCTCGACGGCGACATGGAAGAGCACCAGGTTGCGCGCGCCCGGCTGCACGATGGCGCACAAGGTGGCCGCGTCGGTCGAGGTGAAGCCCCAGGGTGCCGTGAACTCGCCGCGCAGGAAGACGGCGCTGGCGAGCTGGATGCGCTGCAGCACGTCCGCCAGCAAGTCCTGGTTGCTGCCGGGCTGCGAAGCGCGATTCGGTGTTTCGGTCATGAACTCCGGCGTCGCTGCGTGGCGCAAGCGGGCGCCGTCGATCATAGTGGGATCACCCCCAACCACCAACAGGAGACGAGCCATGCCGAAATTCGTGATCGAACGCAACCTGCCGGGCGCCGGCAAGATGTCGCCCATGGACCTCAAGGGCATCGCCCAGGCGTCGTGCAACGTGCTGCGCGAGATGGGCCCGCGCGTGCAGTGGCAGCAGAGCTACGTCACCGACGACAAGATCTACTGCGTCTACATCGCCGACAGCGAGCAGGACGTGCTGGAGCACGCGAAGAAGGGCGGCTTCCCCGCGAACAGCGTCAACGCGGTGCGCGCGGTGATCGACCCGGTGACGGCGAGCTGAGCCTCAGAACTTCGCGTCGAAGCTCACGCCGACCAGCCGGCGCGACTCCGGCCCCACGAACTGCGTGTACGAGCGCGTGTCGCCGGTGACGAAGGCCACGAGGTTGCCGACGCGGTACGTGGGGCTGAACCGGTCGGTGAGGTTGCGCGCGTAGAGCGCCAGCCCCGCCATGTCGTCGGCGCGCCGCAGCGTGAAGCGGGCGCCGACGATGGTCGTGGCGGGCAGGTTGCGCGCGGGGTCGGTCCGGTCGAACACCTTTTCCGACGTGTACACCACGTCGCCGCCGAGCGACGCGCGCAGCGAAGCGACGGCGAATGCGTAGTCGAACACGAAGGTCGCGCGCAGCTTCGGCGTGCCGCCGGCCGGGTCGCCCGCGGCGTCGCGGAAGCACCCCGTGGGCGAACCCATCGCGCACTCCACGAGAAAGCCCGGCCCGAGCTTCGAGCGGGTGTAGGCCACGCCGCCGTTGAGCGTCAGTGCCTGCACCGGCTTGCCGTAGAAGTTGAGGACCGCGCCGCGCACGGTGAGCTCCGGCGCATTCGAGAACGCGAACGCCAGCGCACCCGGGTCCCAGACCGTGGCCTGGTAGTCCTTGACCTTCATCGTGTACGCGGAGGCGTTCACCGCGAAGCGGCCCTGCAGGAACTGGTTCTTCAGGCCCGCTTCCAGCATCTTCGGGATCTCGGGGCGGACCACCGCCGGCACGCGCGGGTTGGTCGCGTTGTGGTTCACCGCCGGCCCCTTGTAGCCGTGCGAGTACGTGACGTAACCCATGCGGTCGGCATCGAAGTCGTACTGCAGGCCGCCGCGCCACGACGCGTAGCTGTCCTTCGTCTGCGCGGCGACGGGGATCAGGCGCTGCGCTTCCACGGGCCCGACGGCACCGGGCGTCAGCGCGCCCGTGCGCGACGTGGAGGCCTCTTCGCGCCCGGCACGCGCGCCGAAGTTCAGCGACAGCGCCTTGTTGAACTTGTACGTCCCCTGGCCGAAAAGCGCGGTGCTCTCGTTCTCGCCGTCGACGAGGTTGCGCTGGCCGAGCCGGAAGGTCGGCAGCGTGAGCACGCCGGTGAGGTCCTGGTGGATGCGGCCCTTGAACCAGTAGGCGCCGGCGACAAAGTTGCCCCAGTCGTACTCGGGCGAGGTGACGCGCAGCTCCTGGCTGAGGTTGTGGTAGGTCTTGATTTCCGGCTGCACGAAGCCCGGCGCGGCGACGCTGATCATGTCGTAGTCGGCGCCGGAGATGATGTTCTTCACGTCGCGCACCGCGGAGACGGACGTCAGCAGGTAGTTGCCCAGCGCCCAGTCCACCTGCGCGGAATAGCCGCCCACGCGCGTCTTGTTGCCGTTCTGGCCGGGGTTGGCGCACACGTCGGTGTTCTCCGGCCCGACGATGACGCCGCATGCGTTGAGCGCGCGCGTGAGCACCGAGCCCGGCGTGGTCTGGTACAGCGTCCACCGGCCGCCGCCGCGCAGGATCGTGTCCGACTGGTCGCCGCTCAGGTTCACCAGCACGTCGGGGGTCGCCTTCCAGCGCACGCGCAACCGCGCGTTGGTCTTGTGCGGGCTGTCCCATGCGCCGTCGAACAGGTTGTGGGTGCTGCGCGGTTCGTTCACGACCGAGCCGGCGACGCGGAAGGCCAGCGCCTCGGTGACCGGCACGTTGAGCGCCGCCTGCACCGAGCGCCCGTCGCGGCTCTGCGCGTCGACGCGCAGGGCGCTGCCCAGCCTGCGCGGGTCCGGCGCCTTCGTGACGATGTTGATGATGCCCGCCGACGCGTTCTTGCCGAACAGCGTGCCCTGCGGGCCTTCGAGCACCTCGATGCGCTCCACGTCGAACAGCTCCGGCGGGAAGTCGGCCGCGCCCGAGAGCGACACGCCGTCGACGAGGATGCCCACGCTGCTTTCCGCGGTGAGCGAGAACGAGATGCCGCCGAAGCTGCGGATGCGCAGCCCCGCCGGCGACGCGTCGAACGAGGGGACCGCGCGCGCCAGGTCCTGCACGGTGGTGATGTTCTGCTGGTCCAGCTGCTGCGACGGCACGACGGTGGCCGTCGCGGGCACGTGCTGCAGCCGCTCCTCGCGCTTGTTGGCGGTGATGGTCACCGGCTCCAGCGTCGTTTGCGCGAGCGCCGCCGGCGCGGCCACGCCCATGATGAGACCCCCGGCAATTGCGGCTTTCTTCATTGCACCCTCCGTCCTGCCCATCATCTTGCGTGCTTCACCGGCATCAATGCAAGTGCGGAGACCACCAGCGCCAGCAGGGCCGCCAGCCACACCAGCCGGTACCCCCCGGTTCCGGCGAGCACTGCGCCGGCCAGCACCGGCCCCAGCAGGCTGCCGAGGTTGGCCGCGAACTGGCCCATGCCGAGGTCGCGCCCGGCGGCATCCTTGTTTGGCAGCACGTCGATCAGCAGCGCCTGGTCCACCGCCAGGAAGGTGCCGAAGGCCACGCCGCCCACCACGAACTGGATGTAGAGCGCGGGCAGGGCGGGCCACGCGAGCGGCACCGCCATCGAAGCGGCAAGGAGGAACGAGGCGCCGATGACGAAGGGCTTGCGCCTCATCACGCGGTCCGACCAGCGCCCCGCGACAACCATGGCCAGCAAGGTCCCCGGGACTGCGGCGAGGTGCAGCAGCGACACCGTCGTGGCGGCCTGCGCGGCCGTCTGCCCCGGCTCGATGTACGACTGCAGCATGTACACGGTGTACGTCGCGGCGGTCGCATAGCCGCACATCATGAGGATCCGCGCGAGCCACACGAAGCGGAAGTCCCAGTCGCGCAGGGCATGCGTGCACGACAGCACGTGCGCGAGCATGCCGGCCGCGCCCTGCTGCATGCCCAGCGACGAGCGATCGCGCGCGACGGCCACGAACAGCGCGCTGAACACCATCACACCGGAGGCGAACACGAGGTAGCTGCCCAGCCCGAAGCGGGCGTACAGGGCGCTCGCAAGCGCGATGCCGAGCGTGAACCCGAGCAGCAGCCCGGCGCCGGCGACGGCGGACATGATGCCCCGCTGTGCAGCCGGCATGCGGTCCGCCACGGTGGCGGCGAGCGGCCCCATCACCATGGTGATGCCCACCTGTGCGGCGACCCAGCCCGTGAGCAGCTGCCAGACCGCGGTGGCGAATTGCATCCCCGCCAGCCCCGCCGCGGTGGCGAGCGCGCCGGCCACGAGCCACGGCGCGCGGCGGCCCCAGCGCGACCGCGTGCGGTCCGAAGCGACGCCCACCAGCGGCTGCATCACCATCGTCACGGCGACGGCGACCGACTTGATCAGCGCGAGGTTGCCCGCCTTGGCCGCCTCGTCCAGCTGCTGCACGTGCAGCGGGATCAGCACGTTGCCCACGCCGCCCCAGAGGGCGGCCCCGGCCAGCGCCGCGAGCGCGTACGCGGCCATGTACAGGTGCATGGCGCCGCCGCGCTCGTAGATGAAGGTGTGGTGGGGGGCGATGGCGCTCATGGGTTCATGGCTTCCATGGGTTTCAGGGCAGTGGCAGCTCGATGGTGAAGGTCGCCCCTCGCCCCGGCCCGTCGCTGTGCACGCCGAGGGTGCCGCCCATCTCGGTGGCGGCCACCGCGCTGCTGTGCAGGCCGAAGCCGTGGCCGCTCTCGCGGGTGGTGAAGCCGTGCGCGAAGATGCGCGGCAGGTTCTCCGGTGCGATGCCCTCGCCCGTGTCCTGCACCGAGATGCGCACGCGCCGCCCGTGCTCGCCCGTCGCGAGGCCGACACCGAGCGTGAGCTGGCGCGCCGGTGCCGGCACGCTTTCCATCGCCTGCGCCGCGTTGCCGATGAGGTTGACGAGGATCTGCACCAGCCGCTGCTTGTCCAGCGCCGCGGCGGGCACTTCCTCGTAACGGCGCACGAGGGCGATGTCGCGGCGGTTGATCGCCGCCGCGCTCAGGTGCACGGCCTCCTCGACCACCTCGTGCGGCCCCACCATCTCCAGCACGCTGGCCGGGCCGGCATGCGCCTGCTGCGTCGCGACCACGTAGGTGACGTGCTCCACGCTGCGCGAGAGGCGGTCCAGGTTGGCGAGCGCCTCCTGCTGCTCCGAGCGCAGCGCGCCCACCAGCTCGTTCAGGTAGGGCCACAGGGCCTTGCCGCGGTCGGTGGCGACGAAGGCCGGCAGGTCGTGCTGGTGCTGGTTGATGAGTTCCACCGCGCGCGCGAGCCCGTCGAGCCGCGAGTTGCCGATGGTGCCGCGCAGCACGCTGGCCGAAACGTTGATGCTGTTCAGCACGTTGCCCACGTTGTGCAGCACGTTGTTGGCGACTTCGGCCATGCCCGCGCGCCGCGCGGTGGCCACCAGCTGCGCCTGCGTCTCCTGCAGCTCGCGCGTGCGCGCCCGCACCCGCTGCTCCAGGCTTTCGTAGCGCCGCTCCGGCGCCTTGGCGAGCAGGCGCATCACGATGTCGGACAGGCCGCGTGGCACGCGCGTGTCGGCTTGCGCCGGCGGCACGGGCTCGCGCACCAGGTGGTCGTGGATCAGCTGCAGCGCGTCCGCCTGCACGAACGGGGGATGACCGGTCGCCATCTCGTAGAAGGTGGCGCCCAGCGCGTACAGGTCGGCGCGCTGGTCCACCGGGTGGCCGGTGCGGCCGGTCTGCTCCGGCGCCAGGTAGCCCAGCGTGCCCACGATCTGGCCCTCCAGCCCCGCGGGCAGGTGCGGCTCGGCCAGCACGGCCAGGTCGAAGTCGATCAGCACCGCCTGCTGCGCGGGGGACACGAGGATGTTCGATGGGTTGATGTCGCGGTGGATGACCCCTGCGCGGTGGACTTCGGCGAGCGTGCGTGCGAGCTGGCACGCCAGCGAGACCGCGAGCTCGATGTCGCAGGGGCCCGCCCGCAGCATCTGCGCGAGGCTGGTCGCGCCGCAGTCCCGCAGCGCAAGCACGTTTGCGCCGTGCGCGCCCTCGGCCATTTGCACCACGCCCTCGATGCCCGCGAGCCGCTTGAGCAGCTTGATCTCATTGCGCAGGCGCGGCGCCGCGTGCGGGCCGAGATGCTCCTTGCAGACCACGCCCTCCGCAGCCGATGCGCCGCCGAAACGGAAGATGCGGGTCGACGGGCTTTCGTAAAGGGCCTCGCCGGGATCCACGCCCTCGTTGATCGCGTCGGGCGAAATCATTCCAGTGGGATGGATGAGGTGGGGGTCGCCGCAAAGTACCCCAGCTCAGCGGGGAGCGTCAAGCGGGCGGCGGGACGTCATCCGCCGCGCCCCTGGCGCGGCTTAGAACCTGTAGCGCAGCCCCACGAAAGCCGTGCGGCCGGTGACGGCCAGCACGAGCGGCACGTCGCGCCTGGCGGCGAGGTAGCCCACGCCCGCCCCGATCGCGCCGCCGGCCAGCACGTCGGAGAGCCAGTGCCCCTGGGAGGCCATGCGCGCCTTGGCCATGTACACGGGCAGCGCGGCAAGGGCCCACACGGCCGGCTTCTCGTCCTTGTACGCGATGATGAATGGTGTCGTGAACGCCGCCATCATCGCGACCTCGCCGCTCGGGAAGCTGCGGTGGCGGCCGCCCGCGAACCACACGCCGGCGTCCGGCTCCTCGGCGGGGCGCGGCCGGGTGAACGCGCGCTTCATGGATTCGGTCGCGGCGGCGGTGACGAGTGCAGCGTCCAAGGCCTGCCACGCCGTCCTGCCGAGCCTGGTGTCCGTGCCCTCCACGAGCGCGAGCCCCACCACGCCGGCGATCGCCACGTTGTCGATGCGCTTCTGGTTGGCGCGGGAGAAGATGCCGGAATCCTCCCGCTCGTCATACCGGTCGAGCCAGGCGAGTTGTGCGTGGGCAGGGAGCGCAACGGCGGCAAGGGCCAGCGCCAGTGCGGCGATCGTGCGGTTCATCGAAAACTCCTCGCTTCTGTGGAAGAGTCTCGGCCGCGCGGGGCGACCTCATGTTGAGGCCTGTCAAAAACGAAAAGCCCCCGCCGGAAGGCGAGGGCTGGTGTCTGGTGGCGCTTCAGGGATTCGAACCCCGGACCTGCGGATTATGATTCCGTCGCTCTAACCGGCTGAGCTAAAGCGCCAAAGCCCACAATTATAGCGGCTACGATCAACCCTTGACCCCGCTCGGGGTCGTCGCCCGTAGAAGTCTCACCACCACCCATGGCCGCCAACGCGCAAGCGCCCGACGAGGACCTCATGCTCGCGTACGCGGCCGGCGACATGCAGGCCTTCGAAACGCTCTACCTCCGCCACGAAGCCGGGCTGCACCGCTTCGTGCGGCGGCTGCTGGGCGCGCCGCTCGCCGCGCAGGCCGACGAGGTGTTCCAGGACACGTGGGCCCGCATCATCGCAGCACGCGCGACGTTCGCGCCGCGCGGCGCGGCGTGGCGCACCTGGGCTTTCACGATCGCGCACAACGCGGCCATGGACCGGCTGCGCGTCGGCGGGCGTGAAGTGTCGCTGGAACATGGCTTCGATTCGGGCGAGCCGCTCGACTGGCTCGCGTCGCAGCTGGACGCCCAGCACCCCTCGGCGGAGGACGAGGCCTATTGGCGCGCCGCGGGGCGGCAGCTCGTCCAGTGCCTCGAAGCGCTGCCGGCACCGCAACGCGCCGCGTTCCTGCTTCACCATGAGGACGGCGCGACGGTCGAAGAGCTGGCGCAACGCCTCGGCCTTCCGTTCGAAACAGCGAAGAGCCGGTTGCGCTACGCGCTGCAGAAGCTGCGCGGCTGCATGGCGCAGTACCTCGAGCCGCTCGGGAGCCCCGCATGACCGAGATGCGTGACGCCCGGCTCAAGCGCGCCCTCGAGGCGGCCGATGAAGACCCGCAAGGCCCGAGCGCTGCCACGCGCGCCAACGTGTTGCGCGCCGCAAGCGGAGCGCTGGCCCAGCAGGCGGCGCCGGCTCGTCCATGGTGGCAGCTGCCGCAATGGCGCGTGCCGCTCAACGCGGCGTTCGCGAGCATGGCGATCGCGGTGCTGATCACGTTGATGTGGCAAGGGCAGGAGGTTCCGGGTGCGAGGCCGGAGAGCGCATCGGCTGATCGTGCTGCGCCGGCTGCGGCGCCCTCTCCGGCGCCGGCCAGCGCGACGACAACGCCCGCTGCGCCATTGCCTGCACCGGCGACGACTGCGCCGGCTCCTGCGACGCCGAGCGCGCGGCCGGACGCGGCGCCGTCGCCGGCGCCGTTGCCACAGCTTGAAGCGCCGCGGGCTGCCGCACGTGCGCCCGCGCATGCATCGAAAGACGCACCGCCTGCCGGCGCTGCGGCAGAACGCGCCGAGCCACCGCCCAAGGCGGCGCCAGCCGAACCGCTGGCAAAGAAAGCGGAGTCGCAGCGCCGCGACGAGTCGCGGGCCGCGAGGGAAGAGGCTGCTCCTGCGGCGACAAGTCCTTCGCCGTTCCAGGGCCCGGCACCGGCAGACTCGAACCTCGGCCAGTCATCGGCGGCCGACGCGCGCGTTCGCGCACAAGGTTCGATCGCCCCTGCGGCACCCGCCGCCGCGCCGCCATCCACCCAGGCGGCGCTGGCCCGCCGCGCGCCGTGGGAAGACTGGAGCGAAGCGCGCATCGAGTCGCCCGCGCGCACGGCAACGGTCACGCGCGCCCGGGCCTTCCACCTCGCGGAGCTGCTGTACGGCGTGTTGAACTCACCCGCGGCAACCGGCAGCGACGAAGCAATGCCCACACGCATCACGCTCTCGCGCATGGGCATCACGCTCGGCGTGCTCGAACTCGGCCCGAGCCGCGCACGCTGGTCGCCGCAGGACGGCCCCTCGCGCACGCTGCAGCCGCGCGCCGAAGCACTGCGCCTGCTCGAACAGGAAGCGCAGCGCCTCGCGAACAACTAGCGGGAAATCAGCGGCCCTTGAACTCGGCCGGGCGCTTCGCGAGGAAGGCGTCCATGCCTTCCTTCTGGTCCGACGTCGCGAACAGCGCCTGGAACAACCGGCGCTCGTACAGCACGCCATCGGACAGCGGGCTTTCGAACGAGCGGTTCACCGCCTCCTTCGCCGCCATCACGGCCAGCCGCCCATAGCTGCAGATCACGAGCGCCGCTCCCAGCGCTTCCTCCATCAGCTTGTCCAGCGGCACCACGCGGCTCACGAGACCGGACCGCTCCGCTTCGGCGGCGTCCATCATGCGTGCCGTGAGCACCATGTCCATGGCCTTCGACTTGCCCAGCGCGCGCGGCAGGCGCTGCGTGCCGCCGGCGCCCGGGATGATGCCGATCTTGATCTCGGGCTGGCCGAACTTCGCGTTGTCCGCGGCGATGATGAAGTCGCACATCATCGCCACCTCGCAGCCGCCGCCCAGCGCGAAGCCCGCTACCGCCGCGATCACCGGCTTGCGGATGCTGCGCATCGTCTCCCAGTTGCGCGAGATGTAGTCGCGGCCGTACGTCTCGGCGAAGTCGTACTTCGCCATCGCGGCGATGTCGGCGCCGGCGGCAAACGCCTTCTCGCTGCCCGTCACGATGATGCAGCCGATCGCGTCGTCGGCATCGAACGCCTTCAGCGCCGCGCCGAGTTCGTCCATCAGCTGGTCGTTCAGCGCGTTCAGCTGCTTGGGGCGGTTCAGGGCGATCACGCCCACCTTGCCCGCCTCGACGCGGGTCTGGATCGTCTCGTACATGGTTTCTCCTTGCACCCGGCACTTTACCGCCGGCGGCTACTCGATGACGCCGTCGGCGCTGGCCAGCGTGGATGGCGGCACGCGCAGCCCCAGCGCTTTCGCCGTCTTCAGGTTGACGAGCAGCTCGAAGCGGCTCGCCTGCTCGATCGGCAGCTCGCCCGGTGGCGCACCGCGGAAGATCTTGTCGATGAACGTTGCGGCGCGCCGGTACATCTCGGGGAAGCTCGCGCCGTAGCCGACGAGCCCGCCCTGCGGCGCGAACTCTGCGAAGCCGGCCAGCGCCAGCCGGTGCTTCAGCGCCGCCTGCGCGAGCTGCGTGGTGTGGAGCACGAAAAGCGGGTCGTCGATCACCACCAGGGCGTCCCCCCGGCGCGACTTGAACTCGCGCAGCGAGGGCTCGAATTCCGCCGTGCCGCTCACTTCCAGCTTCTCCAGCTCCAACTTGTGCCGGGCCGCGACGTCTTCGATGTGGCGATGCGTCGAAGGCTGGCGGTTCGCGGCGTTCGTCACGAACGCCACCCGGCGCATCGCGGGGTGGATCTCCCTGAGGAGTTCCAGCCGTTTGCCGTACAGCGGCGGCGACACGATGGAGGAGCCGGTGATGTTGCCACCCGGCCGGGCGAGGCTGGTGACGAGCCGTTGCCCGACCGGGTCACCGGAGTCCGCCATCACGATCGGCAGCGTCTTCGTCACATCCAGCGCGGCACGCGCACCGGGGGTCGAGTGCGTCACGAGCAGGTCCACCTTGCCGCGAACGAGTTCGGCCGCGAGTTCGCGCAGGCGGTCCACGTTGCCCTCGGCCCAGCGGAATTCGAGCATGAGGTTTTGGCCCTCGCGATAGCCAAGGGCTGCGAGGCCCTCGCGCAGTGCCGCGATCCGCGCCGCGTAAGGCTCCGGCCGCCCGACACCGAGGAACCCGACGCGCCATGTGCGGCCGGCAGGTTGCGCGACGGCGCAGGCGCTGCCGGCCAGCAGGAAGGCACCGAACGAGCGCCGGGTGGCCAGGAGGGGAGTTGCTTTGCGCAAGCGGCGATTGTCGGGTGGGCACCCCGGCCGTGTCCATGTCCGCGCGGCCAGATATAAACAAGGGTAAGCATTAGCCGACCGCGCGGTCGGCCAATCCTAGAATCCCTCGACAAGGAGAAGGCACATGGATGTTTCCCCGGTCCTCTACGAAACGCGCGGCTCGGTGGCGCTGGTCACGCTCAACCGGCCCGATGCGCTGAACAGCTTCACGCGCAAGATGCACGAAGGCCTGTGGTCGGTGCTCGAACGCATCGAGAAGGACAAGGAAGTGCGCGCGATGGTGCTCACCGGCGCGGGCCGCGGCTTCTGCGCGGGTGCGGACCTGGCCGAGTTCGACTTCACGCCGGGCCCCGACCTCGTGCAGCGTGCCGACCCTGGCCCGATCATCAACGAGCTGTTCAATCCGACGGTGCGTCGCTTGATGAAGCTGCGCGTTCCGACGATCGCCGCCGTGAACGGCGCGACGGCGGGCGCGGGCGTCTCCATCGCGATGGCGTGCGACCTTGCGGTGGCGGCCTCGAACGCAAGCTTCACGCTCGCCTTCAGCAAGATCGGCCTGATCCCCGATGCTGGCGGCACATGGTTCCTGATCAAGAAGCTCGGCCTCGCGCGGGCGATGGGCGCGGCGATGCTCAGCGACAAGCTGCGCGCGCAGGACGCCAAGGAGTGGGGAATGATCTGGGACGTGGCGCCCGAGGGCGAGGACTGCGTCGCTGCGGCGATGAAGCTCGCGACACGCCTGGCGGACATGCCCACCAAGGCGCTGGTGGAAACACGGCACGTGCTGCGCGCGGCCGCATCGAACGACCTGGACCGCCAGCTCGACCTCGAGCGCGACACGCAGTCGGCGCTCGGCAAGACCTACGATTACTTCGAAGGCGTGAACGCCTTCCGCGACAAGCGCGCACCGAAATTCAAAGGGGACTGATGACACCGGAGCAACGCGCCGCCCGCGTGGGCGAAGCCATGTTCGCGGCCGATGCGGCCAGCCGCGAGTTCATGAAGATGGAGCTGGTCAGCTGCACGCCGGGCCGCGCCGTCATGCGCATGACGGTGCGCGAGGAGCAGCTCAACGGCCACCGCATCTGCCACGGCGGCTTCATCTTCACGCTGGCCGATTCGACCTTTGCTTTCGCGTGCAACAGCCACAACAAGGTGGCGGTGGCGGCGGGCTGCACCATCGAGTTCCTCAAGCCGGGGCAGCTGGGCGACGTGCTCACCTGCGAAGGCGTGGAGCAGGTGCTGCAGGGCCGCCACGGCATCTACGACATGAAGGTGACCAACCAGCGCGGCGAGGTGGTCGCGATGTTCCGCGGCAAGAGCGCGCAGATCCAGGGCACCGTGTTCCCGGAGGAAGCATGAAGAGTTTCCCGCTCGAGCCCATCGAGAAGGCAAGCGTCGACGAGCTGCGCTCGCTGCAGCTCAAGCGGCTGCGCCAGACGCTGCAGCATGCCTACGCGAACTCGCCGGTGTACCGCCGCAAGTTCGACGAGGCCGGCGTGCACCCGGACCACCTGCGCACGCTGGCCGACCTGAAGAAATTCCCGTTCACGACGAAGAAGGACCTGCGCGACAGCTACCCCTTCGGCATGTTCGCCGTGCCGCGCGAGCAGTGCGTGCGCATCCACGCGTCGAGCGGCACCACGGGCAAACCGACGGTGGTGGGCTATACGCGCAACGACATCGAGACGTGGTCGAACGTGATGGCCCGCAGCATCCGCGCCGCGGGTGCGCGGCCGGGCGAGCTGGTGCACGTGAGCTACGGCTATGGCCTGTTCACCGGCGGCCTCGGCGCGCACTACGGCGCCGAGAAGCTGGGCCTGACGGTGGTGCCCTTCGGCGGCGGCCAGACCGAGCGGCAGGTGCAGCTGGTCACCGACTTCAAGCCGGACATCATCATGGTGACGCCCAGCTACATGCTCGCCATCGCCGACGAGTTCGAGCGGCAGGGCATGGACCCGCGCGAGAGCAGCCTGCGGCTTGGCATCTTCGGTGCGGAGCCGTGGACCAACGACATGCGGCAGGCGATCGAGAAGCGCATGGGCATCGACGCGGTCGACATCTACGGCTTGTCGGAAGTGATGGGGCCTGGCGTCGCCAACGAATGCGTGGAGACGAAGGACGGGCCGACGATCTGGGAAGACCATTTCTACCCCGAGATCATCGACCCCGAGACCGGCGAGCCGGTGGCCGACGGCGAGCTGGGCGAGCTCGTGTTCACCAGCCTCACGAAGGAAGCGCTGCCCGTCATCCGCTACCGCACGCGCGACCTCACGCGCCTCTTGCCCGGCACCGCGCGCACGATGCGCCGGATGGAGAAGATCACCGGCCGCAGCGACGACATGATGATCGTGCGCGGCGTCAACGTGTTCCCGACGCAGATCGAGGAGCTGATCCTCAAGCGCGCGGAGCTCGCGCCGCACTACCAATGCATCCTCACGCGCGAGGGGCCGCTCGACTGCCTCACCGTCGCGGTGGAAACGCGGCCGCCGCTGGTGCCCGAGAGCGATGCGGCGCGCAACGCGGCCGAGGCGTTGCAGCACGAGATCAAGGCCTACATCGGCACCACGGCGAAGATCGAGCTGCGGCCTGCGGGCGGGATCGAGCGCAGCCTGGGCAAGGCCAAGCGCGTGCTGGACCAGCGCAGCGCAGCCTAGTCCATTCAGCGGTCCGGCCGGGACGCTCCTCCGAAAGAGGACAGGAAGACCCACGCGAGGGTCACCCAGAGCACCGCTGGGACGGCGAGCTTGGCCACCAGGGCGATCGTGAGGTGGGCCGCAACGGCCCCGCGCGTTGCCCACAGCGTCTTCCTGCCGACCCGCCGCCGCGTGAGCCATTGTGTTGCGCAGGCCAGGCAGAGCACCGACATCAGCACGAACACGATGACGTGCATGGAAGGCTGCATGCGCGGGCCGATCGCATTGGCGGCCGACGCCCACGCGAACGCGAGGCAAACCCACAACCCGGCGCAGAGCCATGGCAGGCGCCTGCCCCATCCGGAATCGCTGCTTGCGCCGCGGTAGCGGCTGGAGGTGGCGGGCGAAGCGCCAAGGCTCGAGAAGTCGCTCGGGATCGTCTTCACGAAGTCGTCGTGGCGGTGCTTGTTCATGGGTTCGGTCGGCCGGTGAACGGGTGTTTTTCTAGGCCTTTTGTTTTCACGGCCGCGAATATAGCCGTGAATCCATGCCACCGAAACCCTGTCCGGAAGTCTCTCCCGCAGGTGGAGGAGACGGCCCTTCAGCGCTGCTCGATCGTCTCGATCGCGAGGTCGATGTAGTCCGCCTCGCCCATGCGCAGCTTGATGCGCACCGGCAGGTACTGCAGGCTCGGCGCGTACCAGAGCTCCGCGTAGATGTTGCCGCGCGGGTTGGCGATGGGCCGCGGCGTGAGGTGGAACGCCTGGATCGCGCCCAGCTTCGGCGTCGACAGGGTCTCGGGCCCGCTGATGTCGTAGGTCCACAGGTCGACCGCGCCGGGGCGTGCGAGCCACACTTTGACGACCTCGCCGGCCTTCAACGGCGCGCGGCCGGTCGCGAAGCGCTGGCCCAGTTCGACGAACTGGCTCGCGGTGTCCTGCACCGAGGGCGGGCGCGGCACCGACTTGCCGTTCTCCAGGCGCACGTACTCCGCGTCGAAACGCGCGTGGCGGCGCTTGCGCTTGTTCGTTTCCTCTTCGTACACCGCGGGCGAGAGGCCGTCGGGGGCGACCTCGCCCTGGCTCGTCATGACCAGGCTGGCCCATACGGAGACGTTGACCTCGGCGCGGACTTCATAACGTGCGCCTTCGCGCTGCCACTTGACCTGCGCGTCGCCGAACAGCGGGCCGCTGCGGAACTGGCCGCCGAGCTGGTACGTCAGGCGCGTGTCGGCGGGCCACGACGAGAGGTCAGGCTTGCCGGCGGCAACCTGTGCCGCGGATGCGGCAGCCACGGGGGCGGCGGCGACGGGCGTCTCGGGCGAGCTTGCCTGCGCGGCAACCGCGGGCGCGTCGGCGGACGGTTCCGGCGGCTTCGCGGTTTGCGCGTCCGACGGCAACCCCGTCACGTCAGGCGTTGGCGTCGCGGCGCGCACGGACGACGCCGGGGCCAGAGCCGCAGCCGCCCGCCGCTTCGGCGCACGCACTGCAGCAAGTACGGGGGGCGGCGGGGGTGCCATCGTGGCTGCAGGCGCCAGCATGCGCGTGTACATCACCACCGGCATTGCCTTCAATGGCGAAGGCGCGACGAGCTCCTCACGCACGCGGTCCATCAGCACGACGTGCGCGACCAGCACGCCCGCCCCTAGAAGGGCGAGCCTCAGCCTTGCGGACCCAGCCACGCCTGCGCCTGTGCCGGGTCGCGGAGCACCAGCCGCCAGGTCGTTGCCGCTGCCGGCATGCCCAGCTCCAGCCGCATCAGGCGCCTGTCGCGCGCGACCAGCGCCGTGAGCTTGCGATGCGCGCCCGCATACAGCAGCAGGTCGTCCAGCTTCGTGATGCGCCACGCGGCGTTGCCGGTTTCGATGCCCACCCACTCGTCATTGGCCGCGAAGCCCGCCTGCTCCGCAGGACCACCGCGCAGCACGTTCTTGACGGTGAGCACGCCGTTGGCTTCCGCGACGCGCATGCCCAGGCGCTGCTGCATCTGCGCGGGCTCGTCGAGCACGGCGATGCCGTGGCGCTCCAGCAGCTCGCGCACCGGCAGCTCGCGCGTGCCGTGCACCCATGCCGCGATCTCGCGCGAGAACGAGCGCCCGCCCAGCTCCTTGAGCACCGCCGCGAAGTCCGATTCCGTCATCGGCCCGGCCTTGCAGCGCACCCACAGCGCGCGCATCACGTCGTCCAGGCTCGCGTGGCCTTCGCTGCGCAGCGTGAGGTCGAAGCACAGCGCGACGAGCGCGCCCTTGGTGTAGTAGCTCACGGTGGCGTTGACCGTGTTCTCGTCTTGCCGGTAGTACTTCACCCAGGCGTCGAAGCTCGCCTGCGCCACCGATTGCACCTCGCGGCCCGGCGTCTGCAGCACCTGGTTGCAGGTCTTGGTGAGCAACTTGAGGTACGTGACGTCGTCGATCACGTTCGCACGGCGCAGCAGCAGGTCGTCGTAGTAGCTGGTGAAGCCTTCGAAGAACCAGAGCAGCTGGCTGTAGTTCTCGTGCGCGTAGTCGTAGCGCGCGAAGTCGGCCGGGCGCAGGCGCTTGACGTTCCAGGTGTGGAAGTACTCGTGGCTGATGAGGCCCAGCAGCGTGGTGTAGCCGTCGCCGGCGCGCGTGTCGCCGCGCCGCGGCAGGTCGCGGCGGCCCGCAATGAGCGCGGTCGATGCGCGGTGCTCGAGACCGCCGTAGCCGTCGTCGACGGCATTGAGCATGAAGACGTAATTCTTGTGCGGCGGCTTCTTGCGGTCGTGCCAGAAGCGGATCTGCGCCTCGCACGCCTTCTGCGTGTCGGCCAGCAGCCGGTCGCCGTCGAACGCGTCGGTGGCGCCCGCGACCACGAAGCGGTGCGGCACGCCGCAGGCCTTGAATTCGCCGGACCAGAAGTTGCCCATCTCCACTGGCGAGTCGACGAGTTCGTCGTAATCGGCGGCGGTGTAGGTGCCCCAGCCGCGCTTGTGCAGCCGGCCGGGCGTAAGCGACGTCGCCACGTCCCAGTGGCCGGTCTCGCGGCCGGGGACGAGCTCGAGGTCGTGCTCGGCGCGCTCCTGCCCGTGCACGCGCATGCACAGGCTGGTGCCGTTGAAAAAGCCGCGGTTCGCATCGAGCCACGCGCTGCGCACCGAGTTGTCGAAGGCGTACACCTCGTACGTCAGCACGAGGGGGCTCGAGGGCATGCACTCGACGAGCCAGCTGGCCTTGTCCAGCTGCTGCACGTGCACCGGCTTGTTGTCCTGCTTCGCGACCAGGCGCTGCAGGTGCTTCGAGAACTCGCGCACGAGGTAGCTGCCGGGGATCCACACCGGCAGCGACACGCGCTGCGCGGCCTGCGGCTGCGCGATCGTGAGCGTGACGTGGTAGAGGTGCGCCGCGGTGTCCGCCGGCTCGATGCGGTACGCGACCGGCGCGATGCGGACCGCCGTCACTTCGCCTTCGCCAGCAGTTTCTCCACCTCCGCGGCGCCGATGGCGCCCGGCACGCGCGTGCCGTCGATGAAGAAGATGGTCGGCGTGCCGCTGATGCGGATCTTCTTGCCGTAGTCCACGTTGCGCGTGATCGCGGTGGTGTCGCAGTTCGCGGGGCCCGGGCCGGGGATGGCCTGGTCCTTCGTCATCCAGTTCTCCCAGACCTTGTCCTTGTCGCGGCTGCACCAGATCTGCTTGGACATCTCGACCGAGCGCGGGCCGAGGATGGGGTAGAGGAACATGTACACGGTGACGTTGTCCACCTTCAGCATGTCCTTCTCGAAGCGCTTGCAGTAGGGGCAGTTCGGGTCCTGGAACACCGCGACCCTGCGCTTGCCGTTGCCGCGCACGACGGTGAAGGCGTCCTTGAACGGCAGGGCGTCGAAGTCCACGGCCAGCAGCTTCTCCTGCCGCTCCTCGGTCAGGTTCTTCTGCGACTTGGTGTCGATCAGGTTGCCGGAGATGACGTAATTGCCCTCGGGGTCGGCGTAATAGATGTCGGTGCCCACGCGCACTTCCAGCAGGCCGGGGACGGGCGACTTCGTGATCTCGTCGATCTTGCCCATCATGGGCAGGCGCGACTCGAGGTTCTTCCGCAGGTTGGCGTAGTCCTGCGCAAAGGCAGTGGCCAGGCCGAGGCCGAAGAGGGCGGCGACGATTGCGCGGCCGATGATGTTCATGTCAGGTCCTTCAAAAACTTCACTACAGGCGGCCCATCGCTTGCCGCGCCACCCAATGCTTCACGGGGCCGCTCAGGTCGAACCCCTGCATGCCCCAGTTGCGCAGCATCGCCCAGCCGGGCGAGCTGCGCGCGAACAACTGCTGCAGGCCGTCGGTGGCGAAACCCATCGCCAGCACGTCGGCCTTGCGCGCACGCTCGTAGCGCCGCAGCAGCTTCTCGTCCCCCACGCTGCGCCAGTACTCGCGCCCGTGCAACTCCCGCGCCAGCGCTTCCACGTCCGCGAGGCCGAGGTTGAGGCCCTGGCCCGCGAGCGGGTGCACGTTGTGCGCCGCGTCGCCCGCCAGCGCCCAACCGGGGCCGCACCAGCGGTCGGCGCGTGCCAGTTGCAGCGGCCACGCGGCGCGCTCGGTGGTCAGCGTGAGCTTGCCGAGCACGTCGTGGCTGGCGGCCTGCAGCCTGGCTTCGAACTCCGCGGCCGGCAACGCCAGCAGCTGCGGCGCATGCGTCTCCTGGACAGACCAGACCAGCGCGGCTGAGTTCCCGTCCGGGCCGCCCAGCGGCAGCAGGGCGAGGATGTCGCCGCCGGCAAACCACTGGCGCGCCACCTGCCCGTGCGGCCTTTCGCATTGCACGCGCGCGGCGATCGCCATCTGCGGATAGCGCTTGACGTCGAACTGCACGCCGAACTCGGCGCGCGTGGCGCTGGCACGCCCTTCGCACACCACGGTGAGCGGGGCGGACTCCGGTGCCTGCAGGCGCTCCACAAGGGGCTGGTATTTGAGCGCTTCACCCAGGCGCTCCAGCAGCGGGGCGACGTCGACGATCCATGCGAGCGCCGGCGTGCCTTCGGCGGCCGCTTCGAACTGCACGCGCCCGCCTTCGTCGCCGTGGACGTGCATCGCGAGCACCGGGGTGGCATGTTCCTCGTCGGGCCAGGCGCGCACTTTCTCCAGCAGCGCCTTGGCCGACGCGTTGAGCGCGTAGGCGCGAACGTCGCTTTGGCCCGCGGGTGCGGCCACGGCCGGCAGGTCCACCAGCCCGACGTGCAGCCGGTCGCGCGCCAGCAGCAGCGCGAGCGCGCGGCCCACCACGCCGGCGCCGCGGACACAGACATCGAGGGGAGCCGCCATCAGGGGATTGTAGGGACACGGCACAATTCCCTGCATGAGCTCCCCCGATGTCACCGCCACGATCAGCCGTTTGTTCATCTATCCCGTGAAGTCCTGCGCAGGTGTCGAGGTGCGCGAAGCCGTCCTCACCGAAACAGGCTTCGACCTCGACCGCGCCTGGATGGTCGTCGACGAGCACGGCGAATTCGTCACGCAGCGCGAACTGCCGCGCATGGCCCTTGTCAAGCCGCAGCTGAAGCATTCCGACGTGGTGCTGCGCGCGCCGGGCATGCTCGCGCTGCACCTGTCGATCGACACCGTCGAGGAGCCGGTGAAGGTGCGCGTGTGGGACGACGAAGTGGCGGCCTACGACATGGGCGACGTCGCCGCGCAGTGGTTCACCGATTTCCTCGGCCAGAAGCTGCGGCTCGTGCGTTTCGACCCCGAGCACAAGCGCACGTCCAACATGAAGTGGACCGGCGGCGTCGAGGCGCTCAACCAGTTCAGCGACGGCTACCCGCTGCTCGTCATCGGCGACGGCTCGCTCGAGCAGTTGAACGAGAAGCTCGCGAAGGCCGGGCAGGCGCCGGTGGGCATCGAGCGCTTCCGGCCGAACATCGTGCTGCAGGGCCTGCAGCCGCACGACGAAGACCGCGTGGGGCTGTTGCGCGTGGCCGCGGACGAGGAGGTGCAGTTGCGCCCCGTGAAGCCTTGCCCGCGCTGCCCGATCCCGAACATCGACCCCGCCACGGCGGAGAGCAACCCGGTCGTGCTCGACACCTTGCAGACTTACCGCGCCGACCCGCGTGTCGACGGCGGCATCACCTTCGGCATGAATGCCATCGTGGTGCAGGGGCTGGAGCAGGCGTTGCGCGTGGGCCAGAAGGTCACGGCCGACTACGACTTCGGCTGAAGGGCTGTCATTGCGGGCTCGACCCGCAATCCCTCGCTGAGCGTCTAGGCCGCATTGCGCCCGATCGGCACCACGTTCTCCGGCGCCTGCCGCGGCAGCGGGCGGCTCACGTCGTCGATCATCGACGAGTCCGCACCCAGCGGCGCCGGGTGCGTGTTCTCGGGCTCGAGGAAGCGGATCGGCCGGCGCGTGCGCGGCGACATGCCGGCCAGCAGGTCCGACAGCGCATCGACCAGCTCCAGCGGCTCCATCACGCGTTCGTCGAGCAGCACCGACGCGATGTGGAACTGCAGCGTGACCTCCGGCTTCAGGCCTTTGAGCGGCATCAGGCCGGCCGCGATCAGCCGCGCCGCGCGCTCCGTCACCGACGTGCGCGCATCCACACCTTCGAGGATGACGCCGAAGCGCGCCTCGCCGATGCGGCTGACGGTGTCCACGTCGCGCAGCAGGCGGCGCAGCTTGATCACGCTGCGCAGCAGGCTCTGCTCGGCCACCGCGGAGCCGTAGTAGTCCTTGATGCGCGGGTAGTTCACGAGGTCGATGAAGACGATGGCCGCGCTTTCCTGGTCGCGCTTGTAGCGGCTCACCACCTGCTGCATGCGGTCGTTGAACAGGTGCGGCGCGAGCAGGCCCGTCAGCGCGTCCTGCGTCGAGAGCGCCTGCTCGCGGATCTGCGCGCCGTGCCGCTCGCGCGAGCGGATCGACAGCGCCACCAGCAGCAGCGGCACCTCGATCGCCATCGCGACGACCACCGCGTACTGCGTGCCGAAGGACAGCGGCACCCAGCCGAAGATGCGCATCACGCTCATCAGCACCGCGAGCGTGAGCGGCAGGTAGGCGTAGAGCACCCACTGGCCCACCACGTCGCCGCGGCGCCAGGCGACGAGCGCGATCACGATGTTGATCAGCACCGTGAGCACGACATAGCCGCCCAGCAGCGACAGGCCGACCATCTTCGACATGAACGGCGGCGTCAATGCGAGCGCCAGGCCGGCGATGCCCAGGCCGTAGATCACGCGGTCGACGAGCTGGAAGCGCGTCGGCAGCCCGATGAGGTTGCGCACGAAGAGCAGCGCCGCGGCCGCGGCAACGAAAGCCAGCATCGCCTGGGGCGAGTCCCCCAGCGCGCCGAAGCGCGGCCAGAGAAGGTGCGGCGCGACGCCGGTGTACGTGGCGACCGCCAGCGTGGTCACGGTCGCGTAAGCCGCGTACCACGCATACACGCGGTCGCGGTAGACCCAGCTCTGCGCGAGGCAGGCGGCGATCAGCAGCACGAGCGCGCCGAAGGTCATGCCCAGGCCCAGGTATTCGAGCTGGATGCGCTGGTTGTGCCAGGCCTCGGTGGCCAGCCGCACCGGGAAGTTCACGGCCGTCGTGTGGCGGATGCGCACGTAGACGTCGCGCACCTGCCCCGGCTGCAGGTCGAGCCGGAAGAACGGGTGGCGCCCCGGCTCGGGCCATTGCGCCACGGCGAGGTTGTCGCCCGCGCTCTCGGCGTGCCAGCGGTTGCCGTCGTGCTGGAACACGGTGACCAGGTCCACCAGGGGCATCGGGACCTCGAGCAGCCAGTTCTGGCGCTCGTCGCGCGGGCGGGCGATGCGGTAGTGCAGCCACAGCACGGCCTGCGGGCCGAGCGAGTAGATGGTGTCGGCCTGCGGCTGCACGAACTTCACCGGGCCGTGCGCGCTGTTCACCTGCGTGATCGTGGCGGTGCCGGTGGGGTCGACCCACGCTTCGCCGAGCATCTCCGCGTCGATGGCTTCCAGCGCGCCCTGCAGCACGATCGGCTGCAGCCGCTGGGGTGTGTTCTGCGCGAAAGCCCCACCGCACGCGAGCAGGACCAGGGTGGCCCCGGCCAGCCGCACCAGCATGCGAATAAAATCGTCGGCTTGGCTTTCGGGAACTGACATGAGTTTGAAGTGCGGCATCGTGGGCTTGCCCAACGTCGGCAAATCCACCCTTTTCAATGCCTTGACCAAGGCGGGGATTGCCGCGGAGAACTACCCTTTTTGCACCATCGAGCCCAACGTGGGTGTTGTGGAACTCCCTGACCCGCGGCTCGGCGCCCTGGCGCAGATCGTCAAGCCTGAGCGAATCGTGCCAGCCATCGTCGAGTTTGTCGATATCGCGGGCCTGGTGGCCGGCGCGAGCAAGGGCGAGGGCCTGGGCAACCAGTTCCTCGCGCACATCCGCGAGACGGACGCGATCGTGAACGTCGTGCGCTGCTTCGACGACCCCAACGTGATCCACGTCGCGGGCAAGGTGGACCCCGTCGCCGACATCGAGGTGATCCAGACCGAGCTGTGCCTCGCCGACATGGGCACGGTGGAAAAGAGCCTGCAGCGCTACACCAAGGCGGCGAAGTCCGGCAACGACAAGGAAGCGGCCAAGCTCGTGGCCGTGCTCACCAAGGCGCAGAAGCACCTGGACGAAGGCAAGCCGGTCCGCACGATGGGGCTGAACGACGAGGAGCAGGCGCTGATCAAGCAGCTGTTCCTCATCACCGCCAAGCCCGCGATGTTCGTGGGCAACGTGGACGAGAACGGCTACCACGACAACCCCTACCTCGACCGCCTCAACGAGTACGCGAAGTCGCAGAACGCGCCGGTGGTGGTGATCTGCGCCAAGATCGAGTCCGAGATCGCCGAGATGGCGGACGAGGACAAGAAGATGTTCCTCGCCGAGATCGGCCAGGAGGAGCCGGGCCTGAACCGCCTGATCCGCGCGGCGTTCAAGCTGCTGGGGCTGCAGACGTACTTCACCGCCGGCGAGAAGGAAGTGCGTGCATGGACGGTGGCGATCGGCGCGACCGCGCCTCAGGCCGCGGGCGTCATCCACACCGACTTCGAGCGCGGCTTCATCCGCGCGCAGACCATCGCGTACGACGACTACATCGCCTTCAAGGGCGAGCAGGGCGCCAAGGACGCGGGCAAGATGCGCAGCGAAGGCAAGGAATACGTCGTCAAGGATGGCGACGTGATGAACTTCCTCTTCAACGTCTAGCTCTCGAACCCGGGGATCGCGCCGGGGAACAGGTAGAGCAGTGCCGCCGTGAAACAGAGGTAGCGCAGGAACTTGCCCACGAGCATGTACGCGCTGCACGGCCAGAACGGCATGCGCAGCCAGCCGGCGACCGCGCACAGCGGGTCGCCGACGATCGGGAGCCACGCGAGCAGGCAGGCTTTCGGGCCGAGTTTCTCCAGCCAGTCGAGCGCCTTGGCGTGCGTGCGCGAGTGGCGGTATTTGTCCACGACCTGGTGCGCTTCATAGCCCATCCACCAATCCAACATGCCGCCGAGCGTGTTGCCGAGCGTTGCGACGATCACGGCCGGCCAGAACAGGTCGGGGTTGAGCTTGAGCAGCCCGAACAGCGCGGGCTCCGAACCGATGGGCAGCAGCGTCGCCGAAATGAAGGCCGCGATGAAGAGCGTGGAAAGGCCGAATTCCGGCAGCGACAACATCGTCAGCAGTGAATGCATCCACGCGTACATGAGCAACGAGTCTAACGAGCGCCACGCGATTTCAGGGGCTGAAACCGCGCGGGCCTACAATTCGTGCCTCATTTTTCAGCAGCGCGAACCCCCCTCCCCATGAAGATCGGCCCCTACACCCTGGCGAACAACCTGTTCGCGGCGCCGATGGCGGGGGTGACCGATCGTCCCTTCCGCCAGCTGTGCCGCCGCTTCGGCGCGGGCTATGCCGTGAGCGAGATGGTGACGTCGCGCAAGGAGCTGTGGAACTCGCTCAAGACGTCGCGCCGCGCCGACCATGCCGGTGAGCCGGGTCCGATCGCGGTGCAGATCGCCGGCACCGACGCGCAGATGATGGCCGAGGCCGCCGCTTACAACGTCGAGCGCGGCGCGCAGATCATCGACATCAACATGGGCTGCCCGGCCAAGAAGGTCTGCAACAAGTGGGCGGGCTCGGCGCTGATGCAGGACGAGCCGCTTGCGGTGTCCATCGCGCAGGCCGTTGTAGAAGCTTGCCTGCCGCATGGCGTGCCGGTGACGCTGAAGATGCGCACGGGCTGGTCGCAAGGCAATCGCAACGCGCTGGAGCTGGCGCGCGCTTTCGAGGCGGTGGGCATCCGGATGCTCACCATCCATGGCCGCACGCGCGAGCAGGGCTACGGCGGCGAGGCCGAGTACGAAACCATCGCCGCCGTGAAGTCAGCGGTGAGCATCCCCGTGGTGGCCAACGGCGACATTGATTCGCCTCAAAAGGCGCGCGAGGTGTTGGCCGCGACGGGCGCCGACGCCATCATGATCGGGCGTGCGGCCCAGGGGCGGCCGTGGATCTTCCGCGAAGTGGCGCACTACCTTTCGACGGGCACCGAACTCGCGCCGCCGCTGGTGGCCGAGGTCAGGCGCGCGCTGCTCGAACACCTGCAGGACCATTACGGCCTGTACGGCGAATACACGGGCGTGCGCAGCGCCCGCAAGCACATCGGCTGGTACGTGAGGGGCCTGCCGGGCGGCGCGGAATTCCGCGGCCGTATGAACGCCATCGAGGATTGCGACGCGCAGTACGCGGCCGTCGCGGCTTTCTTCGACGGTTTGAGCGAGGAGATGGACCGGCTGCCCATGACGGCGCCGGCCGGTACACAACAAGAGGCAGTATCCGAATGAGCAAGAAGCACATTGAGGAGTGCGTGCGCGCCAGCCTGGAGGGGTATTTCCGCGACCTGCGCGGCACCGAGCCGGACGGCATGTACGAGATGCTCGTGAAGGTCGTCGAGAAGCCGCTGCTGGAAGTGGTGATGGCGAAGGCCGAGAACAACCAGTCCCGCGCGGCCGAATGGCTGGGGCTGAACCGAAACACGCTTCGAAAGAAGCTGGTCGAACATAAATTGATCAAATGAACGCACTGATCTCCGTTTCCGACAAGACCGGCGTCGTCGACCTCGCCCGCGCGCTGCACGAGCTGGGCGTGCGGCTCATTTCCACCGGCGGCACCGCGAAGCTTCTTGCGGAACAGGGGCTGCCCGTCACCGAGGTCGCGGAGCTCACTGCGTTCCCCGAAATGCTCGACGGCCGCGTCAAGACGCTGCACCCCAAGGTGCACGGCGGCCTGCTCGCGCGGCGCGACCTGCCCGAGCACATGGCGGCGCTGCACCGCCACAACATCTCGACGATCGACATCCTCTGCGTGAACCTCTACCCCTTCGAGGCGACCGTCGCCAAACAGGGCTGCACGCTGGAGGACGCGATCGAGAACATCGACATCGGCGGCCCGGCCATGGTGCGCAGCGGCGCGAAGAACTGGAGGGACGTGGCGGTGCTCACCGATGCGTCGCAGTACCAGCCGGTGATCGACGAGCTCAAGACCGGCAAGCTGTCCGACAAGACGAAGTTCGCGCTGGCCGTGGCCGCATTCAACCGCATCAGCAACTACGACGCGGCGATCAGCGACTACCTGTCCTCGCTGCAGGAAGACCGCTCGCGTTCGCTGTTCCCGGGCCAGTCCAACGGCCGCTTCGTGAAGCTGCAGGACCTGCGCTACGGCGAGAACCCGCACCAGCAGGCCGCGTTCTACCGCGACCTGTACCCCGCGCCCGGCTCGCTCGTCACGGCCAGGCAGCTGCAGGGCAAGGAGCTCTCGTACAACAACATTGCCGACGCGGATGCGGGCTGGGAATGCGTGAAGAGCTTCGACACGCCGGCTTGCGTGATCATCAAGCACGCCAACCCGTGCGGCGTGGCCGTCGGCAAGGACGCAGCCGAGGCTTATGCCAAGGCGTTCAAGACCGACCCGACGTCGGCCTTCGGCGGGATCATCGCGTTCAACCGCACCGTCGACCGCGCGGCGGCCGAGGCGGTGGCCAAGCAGTTCGTCGAGGTGCTGATGGCGCCGGAGTACACGGCTGAGGCACTGGAAGTCTTCAAGGCCAAGCAGAACGTGCGCGTGCTGCAGATCGCCCTGCCGCCCGGCGGCGCCACCGACTGGGACAAGGGCCGCAACGCCATGGACGTCAAGCGCGTGGGCTCGGGCCTGTTGATCCAGACCGCCGACAACCACGAGCTGCAGCTTGCCGACCTCAAGGTGGTGACGAAGAAGCACCCGACGCCGCAGCAGATGCAGGACCTGCTGTTCGCGTGGAAGGTCGCCAAGTACGTGAAGTCCAACGCCATCGTGTTCTGCAAGGACGGCATGACGATGGGCGTCGGGGCGGGCCAGATGAGCCGGATCGACTCGGCCAAGATCGCCGCGATCAAGGCGCAGAACGCCGGCCTGTCGCTGGAAGGCACGGCCGCCGCGAGCGACGCCTTCTTCCCGTTCCGCGACGGGCTGGACGTGATCATCGACCAGGGCGCCAGCTGCGTGATCCAGCCGGGCGGCTCGATGCGCGACGCCGAAGTCATCGCCGCCGCCGACGAGCGCGGCGTGGCGATGGTCTTCTCAGGCGTGCGCCACTTCCGGCACTAGGCCTTCAAGGTCTTGAATACCGCGCGGGCCGCTTCGACGGTCTGCGCGATGTCGCCCTCCGTGTGCGCCGCGCTCACGAAACCCGCTTCATACAAAGCCGGCGCGATGTACACGCCGCGATCGAGCAGCCCGTGGAAGAGCTTCGCGAATTTCGGCGCCTCGCTTTTCATGACCTGGGTGTAGTTGGCAGGCAACGCCTCCAACAAGAAAAACCCGAACATGCCACCTTCGTGATCCGCGGCAAAAGGCACACCTTCGGCATCCGCCGCACCCTTCAAACCGTCCACCAGCGACTTCGTGCGTGCGGAGAGCTCGTGAAAAAATCGCGGTTTCGAAATTTCTTTGAGCGTGGCCAGACCGCATGCCGTGGCCACCGGGTTGCCGCTCAAGGTGCCCGCCTGGTAGACCGGCCCCACGGGTGAAAGCTGCTCCATGATGGCCCTCGGGCCGCCGAAGGCCGCCAGCGGCATGCCCCCGCCGATCACCTTGCCGAGCACCGTGAGGTCCGGCTTGAACCCCGGGATGGCTGCGCCGTAGACCGACTGCGCGCTGCCCAGCGCGACGCGGAAGCCCGTCATCACCTCGTCGAACACCAGCAGGGCGCCGTGCTGCGTGCACAGCTCGCGGCAGCGCTTCATGAAGGGCAGGCTCGCGCGCACGAAGTTCATGTTGCCGGCGATGGGCTCGATCATCAGGCAGGCGATGTCCTTGCCCTGCGTGGCGAAGGCTTCTTCGAGCTGCTGGATGTTGTTGTATTCGAGGACGAGCGTGTGCTGCACGACGTCGGCCGGCACGCCGGCGCTCGTGGGGTGGCCGAAGGTGGCCAGGCCCGAGCCGGCCTTCACCAGCAGCGCGTCCGCATGGCCGTGGTAGCAGCCCTCGAACTTGATGATCATGTTGCGCCCGGTGGCGCCCCGAGCGAGCCGGATCGTGCTCATCGCGGCCTCGGTGCCGGAGCTCACGAGGCGGATCATCTCCACCGAGGGCAGGTGTTTGACGATCTCCTCGGCCAGCTCGATCTCGCGCTCGGTCGGCGCGCCGAAGGAGAAGCCGTCCATGGCGGCCTTCTGCACGGCTTCGAGCACGGCCGGGTGGCCGTGGCCCAGGATCATGGGGCCCCACGAGCCGATGTAGTCGATGTGGCGCTTGCCGTTGGCGTCCCAGAAGTAGGCGCCTTGCGCGCGCTGCACGAAGGCGGGCGTGCCGCCCACCGCGCGGAAGGCGCGCACGGGCGAGTTCACGCCGCCGGGGATCAGCGCCTTGGCGCGGTCGAAGAGGGTCTGGTTGCGGTCAGTGCTTGGTGTCATGGGCAGGCAGTTCGAAAGCGGATGCATCGGGGGCGGCAGGTTCCACCTCGTCGTCGACATTCTCGCCTTCGGGCTGCGCCCAGAACAACCGGTCCGGGATGACGTGGCCCATGCCGGGGCGGAAGCCCCCGTCGAGGCAGCGGTCCAGGTAGCCCAGTGCTTCGGCCGCGGCCGAAGCGAGGTCCGCACCGCTTGCGAGAAGCGCCGCCAGGGCAGCGGCGAGCGTGTCGCCCGCACCCGAGAACACCGCATCGAAGCGCTCGAACTTCTCGCTGGCCAGCACCGCCTGCGGCGTGGCGAGGACGTTGTCGACGTACTGGTCCGGCAGGGGCACGCCTGTGACCAACGTATAGGGAACGCCCATGTCGGCGGCCGCCTTGGCGATGTCGCGCGCCGTGGGGCTGCGCTCGCTGGACCACTCGGGCAGCAGCCAGCGCCACAGCGTGCTGTGGTTGCCGACCAACACGGTCGTCTGCGGCAGCATCAGCTCGCGGAAAGCGTCCTCGTACTGGTCCGCCAGCCCGTCGTCCCACCACGAGAGCGTGGGCATGTAGGCGATGACGGGGACGTCGGCGTAGTCGGCCGCGATCTCGGCCACCACCGCCAGCGTCTCGGGGCTGCCCACGAAGCCGACCTTGAACACCTGCACCGGCACGTCCTCGAGGATGGTGCGGGCCTGTTCGGCGACTGCTTCTTCGTCGAGCGGGAAGTGGTCGAAGACCTCCGCCGTGTCGCGCACGTACGCACCTGTAACAACGGGCAGGGGATGCGCGCCCACCGATGCCACCGCGGTTACATCCGCCGCGAGGCCGCCCGCACCCGAGGGGTCGCTCGCGTTGAAGATCATCACGCAAGCGGGGCTGCCCGCATCGCCGGACTGGGTGTCCTGTGAACTTGACATCGGGGAATTCTTGGGGGTTGCCTGACCCTTGATGATGCGCGCCCCAGAGGCTGACAGGGGTGCAGGAGGGCCTCGATACAATCGTTGCATTCTATTCGAACCCCCTTTAAGCTGTGACCGATACCAAAACGTGGATGTGTCTGATCTGCGGGTGGATCTATGACGAGGCCGCTGGCGCGCCCGAGCATGGCATCTCCCCCGGGACACCTTGGGAGCAGGTCCCGATGAACTGGACATGCCCGGAGTGCGGGGCCCGCAAGGAAGACTTCGAGATGGTGCAGATATAGCAGGGCGCTGTTACAAAATCGGATGATGATGCCGCGCCCGCAAAGCAGTAATAAATTGAGGAGCAGCGTCAAGTGAGCGCATCTGGGTTGAAGGTGCTGGTGATCGATGACAGCAACACGATCCGGCGCAGTGCGGAGATCTTCCTGAAGCAGGGCGGCCACGAGGTCATGCTGGCCGAGGACGGGTTCGACGCGCTGGCCAAGGTCAACGACTACCAGCCGAACCTGATCTTCTGCGACATCCTGATGCCGCGCCTGGACGGTTACCAGACGTGCGCGATCATCAAGCGCAACGCGAAATTCGCGAACACGCCGGTCGTGATGCTTTCCTCCAAGGACGGCGTGTTCGATAAAGCGCGGGGCCGCATGGTCGGGTCGCAGGACTACCTGACCAAACCATTCACGAAGGACCAGCTGCTGCAGACGGTGCAGCAGTTCGGCGCCGGCGCAAGCGAATAAGGAGAGAGAGATGGCGATCCAGAAAGTGCTGGTCGTGGACGATTCCAAGACCGAGCTGATGTTCATGACCGACCTGTTGCAGAAGAACGGCTTCGCCGTGCGCACGGCCGAGAACGCCGAAGACGCGTTCCGCCGCCTGGCGGAAGAAAAGCCCGACCTGATCCTGATGGACGTGGTCATGCCCGGCCAGAACGGCTTCCAGCTCACGCGTGCGATCACGCGCGACCCGCTTTACGCCGACGTGCCGATCATCATGTGCACCAGCAAGAACCAGGAGACCGACCGTGTGTGGGGCATGCGCCAGGGCGCGCGCGACTACATCACCAAGCCGGTCGACCAGGACGAGCTGATGGCCAAGATCAAGGCCCTGGGCTGACGCCCGCTCGCGCGCAGGACCGAGGGAAGGAAAGATGGCCAACCGCGAAGCGTTGCGCGAACTCCAGAGCCGGCTGGCCAGCCGCCTGCAAGCGGCCCGCACCGAGGGCGTGCAGGCCTCGTGGCTCGCCGTGGAGTCCGCCGGCAAGAAATACCTGTTCCCGCTGGCGCAGTCCGGCGAGATCTTCCCGTATGCCGCTACCCAGCCCGTGCCCTACACGCGCGAGTGGTTCCTGGGCGTGGCCAACCTGCGCGGCGGCCTGTACGGCGTGGTGGACCTGGCGAGCTTCGTCGCCGGCCGCGCGCCGCAGCAGCGCTCCGACGCGGGCCGCGCCGAGTCGCGGCTCATCGCCCTCAATGCGCTCCTCGAGGTCAACTGCGCGCTCCTGATCGACCGCCTGGCTGGCCTGCGCAACCTCGACGCGTTTTCCTCGTCCAGCGAAGCCCCCGAGGGCTCGCCGGACTATTTCGGCAGCGGCTACACCGACGCCAGCGGCGCGTACTGGCAGGAAATCAACCTGCAGTCCCTCGCGCAGCAACCCCAGTTCCTGAGCATCAGTGCCTGAAGAGCGCTCCCTGTCCCCCACCGAAGGCTTGCACCATGTCCGTCGTTGATTCCCTGAAAAAACTGTTTGCGAAGAAGCAGGCCGAGCCCGACTCCGGCGAGCTGAGCCTGGCGACGCCGGACGCGAGCCTGATGAACCCCGATGCCACGGGCGCCATCGGCGCGCCGAGCACCACCCAGGCGATGGACGCCGCGATGGTGGACGACCCATCGAGCATGGGCCCCGAGTCGGTGGACGGCGAGGAGCCGACCGAAGCCGAACTCATTTCCGTGCCGCTGCTGGGCCGGCGAAGCATCGTCACCCACCAGCGCGTGCTGTTCGTGCTGCTGGCGGTCTCGCTGCTGGTGCTGGGTTCCGTGGCGTTCTTCGCGGTGAACCAGGCCGACAAGGTCGCGCAGCAGGTGGGTGGCACCGGCCAGTCGCTGATGCAGTCGCAGCGCCTTGCCAAGAGCGTGTCGCAGGCGCTGATCGGCAGCCCGCAGGCCTTCCCCGACGTGCGCGAAGCCTCGCAGGTGCTCGCCAAGACGGTGCGGGCGCTGAAGGCGGGCGACGAGGAAATGCGCATCCAGGCCGTGGCGCCCGAGATGCAGGAAGACCTGGACAAGGTCGTGCCGATGATGGAGCGCGCGGAAAAGAACGCCGCAACCGTGATGGGCCAGCAGAAGATCCTGACGCAGGTGGGTACCGCCCTGCGCACCATCAACCGCCAGTCCTCCGACCTGCTGGAGATCGCCGAGACGGTGTCGTCGCTCAAGCTGCAGCAGAACGCGCCGCCGGCCGAAATCTCCGCCGCCGGCCAGCTGGTGATGTTGACGCAGCGTATCGGTAAATCGGCCAACGAATTCCTGACGATGGAAGGCGTGTCGCCCGAGGCCGTGTTCCTGCTGGGCAAGGACCTGAACTCGTTCAAGGAAATCGCGCAGGGCCTGCTGGACGGCAGCCCCGAGCTGCGCCTGAACGGCAGCAAGGACGAACAGACCCGCGAGCGCCTCGACGCGCTGCTCAAGCTGTACGAACAGACCCGCACGCAGGCCGGCGCCATTCTCGGCAACCTGCAGGGCCTGGTGTCCGCGCGTGAAGCGCAGTCCGCCATCATTCAGGACTCCGAGCCGCTGCGCAAGGGCCTCGAAGCGTTGCAGGGCAAGCTGTCCGAGCAGACGGGCCTGGGGTTCGGCGCCCTGATCGCGCTGGCCATCTCCTCGATCTTCGCCATCATCTGCGCCGTGGGCCTGGCCTACGTGCAGCTGCAGGACTCGCGCAAGCGCCAGGAAGTCGCCGAACAGCAGCGCCTGGAAGCCGAGCGCCAGGAGCAGGAAGCCAAGCGCGTGAACGACGCAAACCAGGCGGCCATTCTGCGATTGATGAACGAACTGCAGTCGGTCGCTGAAGGTGACCTCACGCAGGAAGCCACCGTGACGGAAGACATCACGGGCGCCATCGCCGACTCGGTGAACTACACGGTGGAAGAACTGCGGCAGCTGGTGGGCAACGTGCAGGCCACGGCCACCAAGGTGGCGCAGACGACGGCGCAGGTGGAATCGACGTCCACCGAGCTGCTGGCCGCTTCGACCGAACAGCTGCGCGAGATTCGCGAAACCGGCCAGTCGGTGCTGGACATGGCGACCCGAATCAACCAGGTGTCCGGGCAAGCGCAGGAATCCGCACTCGTTGCGCGCCAGTCGCTGAAAGCCGCCGAGACCGGCCTCGCGGCCGTGCAGAACGCCATCGGCGGTATGAACGCCATCCGCGACCAGATCCAGGAAACCTCCAAGCGGATCAAGCGCCTCGGCGAATCGTCGCAGGAGATCGGTGAAATCACCGAACTGATCTCGGACATTACCGAACAGACGAACGTGCTGGCCCTGAACGCCGCCATCCAGGCAGCGTCCGCGGGTGAAGCAGGCCGCGGCTTCTCGGTGGTTGCGGAAGAAGTGCAGCGCCTCGCCGAACGTTCCGCGGATGCCACGCGCCAGATCTCGGCGCTGGTGAAGGCGATTCAGACCGACACGCAGGACGCGGTGGCCGCCATGGAACGCTCCACGCAGGGTGTGGTGGAAGGGGCCAAGCTGTCCGACAACGCGGGTACCGCGCTGACCGAGATCGACCAGGTGTCGCGCCGCCTCGCCGACCTGATCGAACAGATCTCGCAGTCGGCGTCCAAGGAAGCCGAGTCCGCGAACATCGTGGCCGGCAACATCCAGCACATCTTCGCGGTGACGGAGCAGACCGGTGAAGGTACGCGTTCGACGGCCCAGCAGGTGCGCGAGCTGACCCGCATGGCCGAGGAACTGCGCCAGTCGGTGTCGCGGTTCAAGATCGCCTGAGCGCCCGGCGCGGGGTAGGGTTCCATGCAAGCCAACGATACCGATCTCGACCTGGCCACCAACGACCTCGGCCCGCTGGCCTGGGTGCTCGACGAGCTGCGCAAGTCGCTCGAGTCGGCCTCGTCGGCGCTGCGGCGCTTCGTGCGCGACGCCACGCTCGCGCGCGGCCAGGACATGGCGTCGGTGGACGCCGGCCAGCTGCGCATCGCGCGCCAGCAGCTCCACCAGGCGGTGGGCGCGCTGGAGATGGTGGGGCTGGCCCCGCCCGCGCACATGCTGCGCGCCATGGAATCGGCGGTGCAGAAGTTCGTGGAGCGCCCCGAGCTGTGCACGGAAGCAGCGTCCTCGAAAGTCGAACGGGCCGGCTTCGCGCTGACCGAATACCTCGAAGCGCTGCTGCTGGGCAAGCCGGTGTCGGCCGTCGCCCTGTTCCCGCAATACAAGGACGTGCAGGAGCTCGCCGGTGCCGACCGCGTGCACCCGGCCGACCTCTGGGCCTTCGACTGGCGCTGGATCGAGCCGGCGTCGGCAGGCCAGTTCGAAACGCTCGTCTACGACCCGGCCGTGCGCTCGAAGATGGACCAGGCGGTGCTGCGCATCGTCAAGTCCGGCGATTCGCAGGCGGCGCGTGACCTCGCCGACGCGAGCATCGCGCTTGCCGGCTCGCAGACCGCGAAGCAGCCCAAGGCGTTCTGGAAAATCGCCGCCGGCTACTTCGAAGCCATGGCGCAGGGCCTGCTGCCCGGCGACCTGTACGTGAAGCGCTGCGCCTCGCGCGTGCTGCTGCAATACGCCTCGCTCGCCAAGGGCGACATGGGCGTGTCCGACCGCCTCGCGCAGGACCTGGTGTTCTTCTGCTCGCAGGCCGTGCCGCAGGCCAAGGGCCGCGCGCCGCTGCTCGAAGCCGTGCGCGCCGCGTACGGGCTCGCACGCACGCGCCCGGTCGACTACGGCACGCCGCAGTTCGGCCGCTTCGACCCCGCGGTGCTCTCGCAGGCGCGCAAGCGCATCGTGCACGCGAAGGAGTCGTGGTCCGCGCTTTCCGGCGGCGAGGCCTCCAAGCTCAAGGGCGTGAGCGAGCACTTCCACCAGCTGAACGAATCGCTGGTCAAGCTCTATCCCACCTGCGCGAAGCTCGCGCAGGAGCTGAACACTGTCGTCGACGGCGTCGCGCGTTCCGGCCGCCCGCCGGCGGCGGAGCTGGCGATGGAAGTCGCCACCGCGGTGCTGTACATCGAAGCCGCGCTGCAGGACCTCGACACCGACGACGCGCAGATCGCCGACCGCACCGAGCGGCTCGCCACCCGCTTGTCGACGGTGATCGCGGGCAACCCGCCCGGCCCGCTGGAACACTGGATGGAGGAGCTGTACCGCCGCGTCAGCGACCGCCAGACCATGGGCAGCGTGGTGGGCGAACTGCGCGGCACGCTGGCCGAGCTCGAGAAGCTGCTGGACCAGTTCTTCCGCGCACCGAACGACAAGGCGCCGCTGCAGGCCGCGCCGCAGCACCTGCTGCAGATGAGGGGCGTGCTCTCGGTGCTCGGCCTCGACCAGGCCGCGCAGGCCGTGGGCCGCATGCGCGACACGCTCGACGAAATCCTCGTCACCGAGATCGACGAGGAGAAGGCGCGCGCCGCCGGCACGTTCGACAAGCTGGGCAACAACCTCGGCGCGCTCGGCTTCCTGATCGACATGCTGAATTACCAGCCGGCGCTGGCGAAGAAGCTGTTCGTCTACGACGACTCGACGGGCGAGCTGCGGCCGCTGATGGGCCGGGCGCAGGACGAGCCCGAAGCGCAGGACGCGCAGGACTCCAGGCTCTCCGACGACGTCATGGATGTCGTGCAGGAGGCGCAGGAATCCGGCTTCGGCGAGATGCTCACCGCCAAGCTCGATTCGATCGCGACCAAGGCGGTGCTGGCCGAAGAGAAGGGTGTGGCGCAGGCCGCGCGCGAAGTCGCGGCCAAGGCCGCGCAGGACCCGGCCCTTGCGACCGTTGCCTTGAGCAACCTCGCGGCCGCCGTTGCACCGGTCGCACCCGTTGCCACGCCCGCGCCTGCACCGGTTGCGGCGCCGGCGGAAGCGGAGGTCGACGCCGAGCTGCTCGAGATCTTCCTGGAGGAAGCGCGCGAGGTGGTCGGCAACGGCCTCGCCGCCATCCAGGCCCTGGCCACGGCGCCCAGCGACGTGTCCGAGCTCACCACGCTGCGCCGCGCGTTCCACACGCTCAAGGGCAGCTCGCGCATGGTGGGCCTCAACGAATTCGGCGAGGCCGGCTGGTCGATGGAACAGGTGCTCAACACCTGGCTCGCCGACCAGAAGCCCGCCACCGACGACCTGCGCACGCTGTGCACGCATGCGCTGCAAGGCTTCGGCCGCTGGGTCGACGACATCGCCAACCACAGCGCGGGCGCTTGGAAGGCGGGCATGTTCCGCGGCCCGGCCGATGCGCTGCGCACCGAGCACAAGCTCGTGGAGCTCAAGCTGCCCGCCGCGGGTGGCGCAGAGCCGCAGGCACCGGCGCAGCCGGTCGTCGAAGAAGTCGTGGCGCTGGAGCCCGCACCTGTCGCGATCGAGCCGGTGGCCGTGGAGCCTGCCGCGGCGATCGAGCCGCTGGTCTTCGAACCGGTGCCCGAAGTGGCGGTGCCGGTCGCCGAACCCGCGCCCATCGAGCCCGCGGCGATCGAGATTTCGTTCGAAGCGCCCGTCGAAGCGCCTGCCCCGGTGGCACCGCCCGCCGCCGAGCCGCCCGCGTTCGACCTCGGCACCATTTCGCTGGACGTCACGACCGAAGCGCCGCCCGCGGCCACGCCTGCGCCCGCGATTGAAGTCGCCGAAGCGTTCGACCTGCCCGACGACATGTTCGCGCCGCCCGAAGCGGCCGCACCTGCTGCGCCCACCGAGCCGGTTGCCGAAGCGCCGCTCTCGCTGGACATCCCGGCCGGCCCCGTGTCGTTCGACACCACGCAGGTGATCCGCGGCGAGCCGGCAGCCGCCGCCGAGATCCCGCACGACGAATTGCCGCCCGAGTTCGAGATGGACCTCGGTGCGACCCTGCGCGTCGACGATTCGCCGGCCACGCCCGCGGCGCCGATTGCCGAACTTCCGGCGGAAATCGCCGGCATCGACTTCGGCAGCCTGTCCGCCGTTTCCGGCGCCAACCTCGCCGAGCCGATGCCCGAACCGCAGCCTGAAGTGCCGCCCGAGGTTCTGCCGGAGATGCTGCCCGAAGCACTGGCCGAACCCGAGGCGGTGCGCGACGAGCAGGTCAAGGTGATCGGGTCGCTGCGCATCGGCATCCCGCTCTACAACGTCTACCTGAACGAGGCGGACGAATGGTCGCGGCGCCTGTCCACCGAAGTGAGCGAGTGGGCGCTGCAGATCACCGAGCGCGTGCCCGACTCCACCGTCGGCTGGGCGCATGCGCTCGCCGGCAGCTCGGCCACCGTCGGCTTCACGGCCCTGTCGGACGTGGCCCGCGCGCTGGAGAACTCGCTGGAGCACGCGCAGTCGCTCGCCTACGGAACGCCGCAGCATGCGCAGGCCTTCAGCCAGGCCGCGGAAGAGATCCGCCGGCTGCTGCACCAGTTCGCCGCCGGCTTCCTGAAGGAACCCGACGCGCGCGTGGTCGAGGCGCTGCAGGCCTTGCGCGACCTCGACATCCCGGAGCGCGTCGATGCGGCCGACTCCGTGGCGCCCGAATTCGGCGAGATGGACTTCAGCAACGTGGAGGTCGTCGAGGCGCCTGTGGTGGCCGAATTGCCCGAGGTGCCCGAAGTCCCGCCGGTGCCGCAAGCCGCGCCGGTTGCCGCGACGCAGCCCGAGCCGGTCATGCCGCGCCAGCCGGAGCCCGTGCCGGTTGCGCCCGCCGCTCCCGAGCAGCCTGTGCTGCCGGCGCAGGCTGCGGGTGCCGGCGATCACCTCGAAGGCGACGAAGACATCGACGTCGCCGACGCGATCGACCCCGACCTGTTCCCGATCTTCGAGGAAGAGGCCGTCGAACTGATGCCTTCGCTCGGCGGCGCGCTGCGCCAGTGGGCGAGCCGCCCGGACAACCGCGGCGCGCGCGACGAAGCGCTGCGGGTGCTGCACACGCTCAAGGGCAGTGCCCGCCTCGCCGGCGCGCTGCGCCTGGGCGAAATGGCGCACCGCCTCGAGTCCGAGGTGGAATACCTCGGCACCGAATCGGTCAACCCCGCCGACATCGAGCAACTGCTCGGCCGCTTCGACAACCTGACCGCGCGCTTCGAGGCGCTGCGCACCGTGGGCTCGACGCCCGAGGTGGTGCAGAGCCCGACGCCGGTGATCGTGTCGGCGCCGATCCACGAGCCGTTGCCGGAGGCGAAGGCGGAGGAGCCGCAGGCCCAGGCCGAGCAGCCGCTCAAGGCCGCGCCGCTCAAGCCGCTCGCACCCGCCGCACGCGCGATCGCGATGCCGGCGGCCACCACCGTCACCGCCGCTCGCCAGTCCGCCAACCAGGCGGTGCGCGTGCGCGCCCAGCTGCTCGACCGCCTGGTCAACCAGGCCGGCGAGGTGATGATCACGCGCTCGCGCCTGGAGAACGAGCTCAAGCAGCTGCGGGCCTCGCTCGGCGACCTCACCGGCAACCTGGACCGCCTGCGCGGCCAGCTGCGCGAGATCGAGGTGCAGGCCGAGTCGCAGATGCAGTCGCGCATCGCGCAGCAGAAGGAAGTGGGCGGCGGCTTCGACCCGCTGGAGTTCGACCGCTTCACGCGCACGCAGGAGCTCACGCGCTTCATGGCCGAGTCGGTGAACGACATCGCCACCGTGCAGCGCAACATCCAGCGCGTGGTGGAAGCCACCGAAGACGACTTGATCGCGCAGGCCCGCCAGACGCGCGAGCTGCAGCGCGACCTGCTGCGCACGCGCATGGTGGAGTTCGAAGGCATTTCGGACCGCCTCTACCGCGTGGTGCGCCTGGCCGCCAAGGAAAGCGGCAAGCAGGTGAAGCTGGACATCTTCGGCGGCTCGATCGAAATGGACCGCGGCGTGCTGGACCGCATGACGCCCGCTTTCGAGCACCTGCTGCGCAACTGCGTCGCGCACGGCGTCGAGGACCCCGCGGTTCGCGTTTCCGCCGGCAAGACGGCGGTGGGCAACATCGAGGTGACCGTGCTGCAGGAAGGCAACGACGTGTCGGTGACCTTCCGCGACGACGGCGCCGGCTTGAACGTCGCGCGCATCCGCCAGAAGGCGCTGGAGCAGGGCCTCGTCACGGCCGACCAGCAGCTGACGGACGCCGATGCGGCGAACCTGATCTTCATGCCCGGCTTCTCGACGGCGACGCAAGTGACCGAGCTCGCGGGCCGCGGCATCGGCATGGACGTGGTGCGCTCCGAAGTCGCCGCGCTCGGTGGCCGCATCGAGACCACTACGCAGGCCGGCCAGGGCTCCAGCTTCAAGCTGGTGCTGCCGCTGACCACCGCGGTGACGCAGGTGGTGATGATCCGCTCCGGCCGCCTCTCCGTGGGCGTGCCCGCGAACCTGGTCGAACTCGTGCGGCGCGCAACCGTCAAGGAAGTGCAGCAGGCCTACGAGAGCGGCACCTTCGAATTCGGCGGCGAGCAGTTGCCGTTCTTCTGGTCCGGCGCGTTGCTGCAATCGTCGGCGCGCAGCGTGGAGCCGCAGGGCAAGACGCTGCCGGTCGTGATCTTCCGCTCCGCCGCGCAGCGCGCCGCGGTGCACGTGGACGAAGTGCTGGGCAACCAGGAAGTGGTGGTGAAGAACCTCGGGCCGCAGCTGTCGCGCCTGCCGGGTCTTGCCGGCATGACCGTGCTGGCTTCCGGCGCCGTGGTGCTGATCTACAACCCGGTCGCCCTGACGCAGGTCTACGGCGAACAGGCGCGTGCCCTCTCCGTCGACAAGGCACAGCCCGAGGTGATGGAGAACACGGCCGCGGCCGAGGCCGCGAAGGCTGTGGTTGCCGCGGCTGCCGAAGGGCTGGCTTCACCGCCGATCCCGCAGCTGGTGCAGCAGCCGCCGCAGATCCCGCTGGTGCTGGTGGTCGACGACTCCATCACCGTGCGCCGCGTGACGCAGCGCCTGCTGCAGCGTGAAGGTTACCGCGTGGCGCTCGCCGCCGACGGCCTGCAGGCGCTGGAGAAGCTGGCCGAGGAAAGGCCCGCGGTGGTGCTATCGGACATCGAGATGCCGCGCATGGACGGCTTCGACCTCGCGCGCAACATCCGCAACGACGCGCGCCTGAAGGACCTGCCGATCGTGATGATCACGTCACGCATCGCCGAGAAGCACAAGGAGCACGCGCGCGAGCTGGGCGTGAACCACTACCTGGGCAAGCCGTACTCGGAAGAAGAGCTGCTCAGCCTGGTGAAGCACTACTGCGCGTCCCTGACCGCCGCATAGCGCGCGAGCGTGCGCTCGCGCGCCTGCGCGTGGTCGACGATGGGATCGATGCGTTCGCCTTCGGGCAGGTAGCGCGCGATGAACTTGCCCTGGGGGTCGAACTTTTCCTGCTGGTTCTGCGGGTTGAAGACGCGGAACCACGGCTGCGCATCGCAGCCGGTCGATGCCGCCCACTGCCAGTTGCCGTTGTTCGACGCCAGCTCGTAATCGAGCAGCTTTTCGGCGAAGTAACGCTCGCCGCGCCGCCAGTCGATGCCCAGGTCCTTCACGAGGAAACTCGCCGCCACCATGCGCAGGCGGTTGTGCATGTAGCCGGTCGTGTTGAGCTGCCGCATCGCGGCGTCGACGATCGGGTAGCCGGTGCGGCCGTCGCACCAGGCGCGGAACAGGCGCTCGTCCTGTTCCCATTCGATCGCGTCGTATTGCCGCTTGAAGGCGCCGTCCACCACGTGCGGGAAGTTCGCGAGGATCTGGAAGAAGAAATCGCGCCAGCACAGCTCCGACAGCCACACCTTCGCCCCCTCGCTGTTGCGCTTGCGCGCGTGCCGCACGAGTTCGCGAATGGAAATGGTGCCGAAGCGCAGGTGCGTGCCGAGGTAGCTCGGGCCCTTGACCGCGGGGAAGTCGCGCGTGGTGTCGTAGCGGTCGATGCGCTTGAGGAAGTCTTCGAGCAGGTCGCGCGCGCCTTGCTCGCCGGTGGGGATGCGCAAATCGGTCGCCTCGAAGCCGATGTCGGCCAAGGGCGGGACGCCTCTGATGCCGCGAACGCCCTGGATTCCCGCCTGCGCGGGAATGACGTCATGCACGCCGGCATCAAGGGTTCCCAGCTTCTTGAGCCACGCGTTCTTGTACGGCGTGAACACGGTGTACGGCGTGCCGGCCTGCGTGAGCACTTCACGCGGCTCGAAGACCACGTGGTCCTTCACCTGCTCGAGAGCGATCCGCTGCGCGGCAAGTGCCGTGCGCACCGCGTCGTCGCGCGCGATCGCCGCCGGCTCGTAGTCGCGCGCCGCGTAGACCGCTCCGACGCCAAGCTCGGCGGCAAGGCGAGGAATCTCCTCCACCGCCCGGCCGTGCCGCACGGCGAGCTTGCCGCCCATCGCTTCGTCGAGCTGTACCAGCGACTCGCGGATGAACGCGACCCGCCGGTCGTTTCGCGGCAGCGCATCGAGGATGTCCGTGTCGAAGACGAAGGCGCAATACACCTCCCCGCAGCGCTCCAGCGCCGCCGCGAGGGCGGCGTTGTCCGCCAGCCGCAGGTCGCGGCGCAACCACACCAGGGCGCGTGTCTTCATCGCTTGGTTAAAATCGGGGATCATGCCCGCCGAGTCCCCCTCCATCAACCTCACGCATCATTTCCTGATCGCGATGCCCGGGCTGGAGGACGCGGCTTTCGCCAGGAGCGTCGTCTACCTGTGCGAGCACAGCCCGCGCGGCGCGCTGGGCCTGGTGATCAACAAGCCCACCGACATCAACCTCAAGAACCTGTTCGAGAAGGTGGACCTGCCGCTGGGCCGCGAGGACGTCGCGAAGATGCCCGTGCTGCAAGGCGGCCCGGTGCAGACCGAGCGCGGCTTCGTCCTGCACGAGGCGGTGGTGGCCGAAGGCCAGGACCCGCAGGAGTCCGTCTACGCCTCCACGATGACCATCCCCGGCGGGCTGGAGATGACCACCTCGAAGGACGTGCTCGAAGCCATCTCCACCGGCGCCGGCCCGCGCAAGCTGCTCGTCACCCTCGGCTATTCGGCCTGGGGCGAGGGCCAGCTGGAAACAGAGCTGGCGGAGAACAGCTGGCTCACGGTGGATGCCGACACCTCGGTCATCTTCGACACGCCGATCGAGCAGCGCTACGACAAGGCGCTGTCGCTGCTGGGCCTGCAGGCCTGGATGCTGTCGCCGGGGGCGGGGCACGCATGAGCACCGAGGTGCTCGACGTTCCCTCCAACCAACAAACCTTTCTGGCTTTCGATTTCGGTCTCAAGCGGACCGGCGTGGCCGTGGGCAACCGCCTCACGCGCACCGCCACGCCGCAGCCGACCATCCGCAGCGAAGGCAACGACGCGCGCCTGGCCGCCGCCGCGCTGCGGGTGAAGGAATGGCAGCCCGATGCCCTCGTCGTCGGCGTTCCCTTCCACCCGGACGGCGCCAGCCACGAAAATACGGCTCGCGCGCGCAAGTTCGCGCGGCAGCTGCGCGCGCGCTGCAACCTGCCGGTGTACGAGGTGGACGAGCGGTACAGCACCGTGGCCGGCGGGTCCGAGTACGCAGACGCCGACGCGGGTGCAGCGTGCGTCATCCTCGAACAGTTCCTCAGGAGTTTGCCCCCATGACCATGCTCTCCCTCGATGCGGAAGCGCTGTACGGCGAGCTCAGGCGCGGCGTGCAGCAGATGCTGGGTGCCGACACGCGACTGGTCGGTATCACCTCCGGCGGTGCGTGGCTCGCCGAACGCCTGCAGAAGGACCTCGGCCTCGCAGGCGCGCACGGCCAGATCTCGTCGGCGATGCACCGCGACGACTTCGCCAAGCGGGGGCTCTCGGGCTCAGGCGCACACACCCAGCTGCCCTTCGACATCGCGGGCGCGCAGGTGCTGCTGCTCGACGACGTGCTCTACACCGGCCGCACGATCCGCGCGGTGATCAACGAGCTGTTCGACTACGGCCGCCCCGCAAGCGTGAAGCTCGCGGTGCTGGTGGACCGCGGCGGCCGCGAGCTGCCGATCCAGCCGGACTTCGCGGCCGCGCGCGTGTCGCTGCCGGCGTCGCAGTCGCTCGAACTCGCGCGCGCCGCCGACGGCCGCTTCAGCTTCAAGGTGGAACCGAACTGATGCTCTACAAGCGAAACCCCCAACTCAACAAGCAGGGCGAGCTGGTCCACCTGCTCTCCATCGAGGGACTGCCGCGCGACATCCTCACGCACATCCTCGACACCGCGTCCAGCTTCGTGAGCGTCTCCGACCGCGAAGTCAAGAAGGTGCCGCTGCTGCGCGGCAAGAGCGTGTTCAACCTCTTCTTCGAGAACAGCACGCGCACGCGCACCACGTTCGAGATCGCGGCCACGCGCCTGTCGGCCGACGTGATCAACCTCGACATCGCGCGCAGCTCCACCGCCAAGGGCGAGTCGCTGCTCGACACCATCGCCAACCTGTCGGCGATGGCGGCGGACCTGTTCGTCGTGCGGCACAGCGAATCGGGTGCGCCCTACCTGATCGCGCAGCACGTCGCGCCGCACGTGCACGTGATCAACGCGGGCGACGGCCGGCATGCGCACCCCACGCAGGGGCTACTGGACATGTACACCATCCGCCACTACAAGAAGGATTTCTCCAACCTCACGGTGGCGATCGTCGGCGACGTGCTGCACTCGCGCGTCGCGCGCTCCGACATCCACGGGCTCACGACGCTCGGCTGCGCGGAGGTACGCGTGGTCGGGCCCAAGACGCTGGTGCCCGGCGACCTGGCGCAGATGGGCGTGCGCGTCTGCCACACGCTCGAAGAAGGCCTCAAGGGCTGCGACGTGGTCATCATGCTGCGCCTGCAGAACGAGCGCATGAGCGGCGCGCTGCTGCCCTCGTCGCAGGAGTTCTTCAAGCGCTTCGGGCTCACACCCGAGCGCCTCGCCCTGGCCAAGCCGGATGCGATCGTCATGCACCCCGGCCCGATCAACCGCGGCGTGGAGATCGATTCCGCCGTGGTCGACGGGCAGCAAAGCGTGATCCTGCCGCAGGTGACCTTCGGCATCGCCGTGCGCATGGCGGTGATGAGCATCGTCGCGAGCCACGAAGCCTGAGAACGAGAACCCATGAAGATCCTGATCAAGAACGGACGCGTCCTCGACCCCGCGCGCAACTTCGACGAGATCTGCGACGTCGCGCTGGCCGCCGGCCGCGTCGTGTCGCTGCGGCGGGCGCCCGAGGGCTTCAACCCGGCGAAGGTGATCGACGCGAGCGGTTGCATCGTCGCGCCGGGCCTCGTCGACCTCACCGCACGGCTGCGTGAACCGGGGTACGAGCACGAGGGCATGCTCGAAAGCGAGCTGGCGGCCGCGGTTGCCGGTGGCGTCACCAGCCTCGTGTGCCCGCCGGACACCGACCCGGTGCTCGACGAGCCGGGCCTGGTCGAGATGCTCAAGTACCGCGCGGAGAAGCTGCACCAGTCGCGCGTGTTCCCGCTCGGCGCGCTCACGCGCGGCCTCGCGGGTGAAGTGCTGACGGAAATGGCGGAGCTCACCGAGTCCGGCTGCGTCGGATTCGGCCAGGCAGAGGTGCCGCTCGCGAACACGCAGGTGCTGCAACGCGCGCTTCAATACGCCGCGACCTACGGCTACACCGTGTGGCTGCGGCCGCAGGAGCTGCACCTGGGCAAGGGCGTGGCCGCGAGCGGGCCATTGGCAACGCGGCTCGGGCTTTCGGGCGTGCCGGTCGCGGCCGAGACGATCGCGCTGCACACGATCTTCGAGCTGATGCGAGCCACCGGCGCGCGCGTGCACCTGTGCCGCATCAGCAGTGCCGCGGGCGTGCAGCTCGTGCGGCAGGCGAAGCAGGAGGGCCTGCTCGTGAGCTGCGACGTCAGCATCAACTCGCTGCACCTGACCGACGTGGACATCGGCTACTTCGACAGCCGCGCGCGCCTGAACCCGCCGCTGCGCCAGCAGCGCGACCGCGACGCGCTGCGCGATGGCCTGGCCGACAGCACGATCGACGCGCTCGTCTCGGATCACACGCCCGTCGACGCCGACGACAAGACGCTGCCCTTCGCGGAAGCCGAGCCCGGCGCCACCGGCCTCGAGCTGCTGCTGTCGCTGGCGCTCAAATGGGGGCAGGAAAGCGGCGTGGGCCTTATGCGCGCGCTCTCGGTCCTGACCTGCGAGCCGGCGCGCGTGCTGGGCGCATCCCTCGGGACGCTGCAAGCGAGTGCAGGCCAGCTGGTCGATGGCGGCGTCGCCGACCTGTGCATCTTCGATCCACAGGACGCGTGGGAGGTGAAGCCTGGCGCGTTGCGCAGCCAGGGCAAGCACACGCCCTTCGCCGGGCATGAGCTACCCGGGCGCGTGCGCTGCACGATCGTCGGGGGCCAGATCGCCTACGAAGGATGGGAGCGCACCTGAAAGCAGCGTGGCGCCTCGCGCGCGCGCTGCTGCATGCCGTCGGCGGCTGGTTCACCATCACCTTCGCCTTCCCGCGCCTCACGCAGGCCGAACGCAACGAGCGCGTGCAGGCCTGGGCCGCGAGGATGCTGCAGGTGATGGGCGTGCAGCTGCGTGTCGAAGGCACGCCGCCCGCGGCGGGGCCGGTGCTGCTCGTCGCCAACCACATCTCGTGGCTCGACATCCTCGTGATGCACGCAGCCCGTCACTGCCGCTTCGTCGCGAAGGCCGACATCAAGCGCTGGCCGCTGATCGGGCCGCTGGCCACCGGGGGCGGAACGCTCTACATCGAACGCGAGTCCCGGCGCGATGCGATGCGCGTGGTGCACCACATGGCCGAGAGCCTGCGCGCGGGCCAGGTCGTCGGCGTGTTCCCGGAAGGCACCACCACCGACGGCACCTTCGTGCTGCCCTTCCACGCCAACCTGCTGCAGGCGGCGATCTCGGCCGGCGCCCCGGTGCAGCCGATGGCGCTGTCCTTCCTCGACCGGGAAGGCAACACGAGCCTGGCGCCGCGCTACGACGGCGACATCTCGCTGCTGCAATCGGCGTGGGCCACGCTGTCGGCGGACATCACCGCGGTCGTGGCGTTCGGCGAGCCGCAAGCCGCGCAGGGCCGTGACCGCCGCGCCTGGGCGCACGACCTGCGGGACGCCGTGGTGAACCTACGCGGCGGGCGCTGACGCGGGCGCGGCGGGCTGCACGCACAGCGGCAGCAGCTCCGGGTTCAAGAGGAAGTCGCCCACCTTGGGCATGCCGTGCAAGCGCGCGTACTGGCGCATGAAGAGCACGGCCTCGGCGCGGCGCTGGTCGGCGTGGGGGGCGCCGCTGCGCCACCGCTGCCGCAGCGTGGCAAGCGAGCCGGCGTGCACGCCCTTGCAGAAAAGGAGCACTTCGAAGTTCAGCCGCGGGTCGGCGCCCATCCCGTCCTGGTTGCGCAGGCGCCGGTGGTAGCGCCTGCAAAGCTCCTCGGCGGCGCGGCGGTCGTCGGGCGAGGACTTCACGCTGCGCGAGATCTCATACAGCGTGTGCGCGGCGCCGCCTTCGACACCGAACCTGGCCCGGCAGAGGAAGTACTGGGCGGAGCCGAGCATGCGGATGAAGCTGTCCTTGCTCATCTTGCCGTACATCATGGCCACCGAGTTCGCCTGGATCTCGCCGAAGCGGCCGGCGTAGGCGGGTGGCTTGGTGCCCTTCGCGAAGCCATCGAGCACGACCTGCGTCTTGAGCTCGTCCATCAGGATCGGGTGAAAGGCTTCGGGCAGGGGCCTGGCCTTGACTTCCTTCGGCGGGATGCCCAAGCGCACGACGCCGTTGTAGCCCGAGTAGCCGCACTCCTTGTGCGGCTCGTACACGTACTGGTCCTTCACGAGCCAATGGCCCGTGCCGGCGCGCATGCGCTTGCGGATCGTGCCGATCACCGCCTTCAGGTTCTGCTCGTCCCGCGCGATGAGCGTGATGCGCGCCGCATCCTTCAGGTCGAGCCAGTCGCCGCGGTAGTCGCCCTTGACCTTCTCGGCGGCCCGTTCCTCGCTCTTGACCGGTGCGGTGAGCAGGATGCTGCCCGTCTCCAGCGCGATCTCGGCGGCGAGGCGGTCGAGTTCGGCCTTGGCCGCCGCGGCTGCGCCGAACACGCCCGCCTTGATGCGCTTCTGGGCCGCTTCGCGGATCGCCGCGTTGTGGTCGCGCCCCCCGCCGGAGCCGGCGGCAGCGGCGCCGTAGGCGCGCAGCCGCGCGGGGGTTTGCTGGGTGGCGGTCGTCGGTGTCATTCGCTGGGCTCCTGGCGCGTGGGTTGGCTGAACCCATGCTAGGCGTCCTCCCCTCGATCGCAACCTGACCGGAAGTCTATGGACGCTTCGAAAGAGGAGGAGACCCGGGCTACGCGGCGAACGACGCGATCGGAGCCGCGGCCGCGCCGGCCTCGCGCTGGAACGTGACGACGTGGTCCACCTGCGCGCGGATGCCGATCCACTCGCCGACCTTGTGGTCGTGGTGGCTGGGTACGTGCGCGAGCAGCACTTCGCCGGTGGCCAGGCGCAGCGTGTAGAGGAACTCCGAGCCGCGGAAGGCCTTGCGCAGGATCTCGGCCTTCACCGGCGCGTCGTCGTCGTGCACGATGTCGTCGGCGCGCAGCAGCACCTCGCATTGCCCGTAGCTGAAGGCGCTGGGCAGCGGGCACTCCGCACTGTCGGCAAGCGGGCCGAGCGCGGTGTGCACCATCACCTGGTTGCCCACGCGCTTGAGCGTGGCATTGGCGAACACGCCGTGGCCGATGAAGTCCGCGACGAAGCGCGTGGCGGGGCGGTGGTACAGCGTGTACGCGTCGTCCCACTGGTGCAGCCTGCCTTCGTGCATCACGCCGATCTCGTCGCCGATGGCGAACGCCTCGAGCTGGTCGTGCGTGACGAAGAGGGCCGTGGCCTGCGCGGCCTTGAGGATGCCGCGGATCTCGTGCGCGAGCCGCTCGCGCAGGTCCACGTCGAGGTTGGAGAAGGGCTCGTCCAGCAGCAGCAATTGCGGTTGCGGGGCGAGGGCGCGCGCGAGCGCGACGCGCTGCTGCTGGCCGCCGGAGAGCTCATGCGGCATGGCTTTCTCGCTGCCGGCGAGGCCGACGAGCTCCAGCACCTCGGCCACGCGCTGCGCGCGTTTCCCCCGCGGCCACGCATCGAGGCCGAAGGCGACATTGCGCGCGACGTCGAGGTGGGGGAAGAGGGCGTAGTCCTGGAACACCATGCCGATGCGGCGCTTCTCGGGCGCGACGTGCGTGCCGCCACCCGTGACGACCTCGCCCGAAATGCGGATCTCGCCTTCGCTCGCGGGTTCCAGCCCGGCGATGGCGCGCAGCAGCGTCGTCTTGCCGCAGCCCGAAGGGCCGATCAGCACGCCGATGTCCCCGGCGCGCAGGCCGAGGGAAACCCCCTCGACCGCGGGGCGCTCGCGCCCCCGGTACGCCACGGACAACCGGTTGACTTCTACATGCATGGCGCCCCCATTGTAGTTGTCTACAATGATTCGCATTTGCATTGGATCAACTGAAATGGCTTTCGGGGCTGGGATGATGCGAGTGCCATGCGCGTCCGGCCGCTGACCGACCTGCCCCTCTTGCTGCTTGCCGCCGTGCTGGTGCTGCCGGTGCTGGCGGTGCTGGGCTCGTGGCTGCAATGGAACGAGGCCAGCGCGCAGATCCTGCGCGAGATGGCGGCCACCGTGCTGCCCGACTACGCGCTCACGAGCCTCGGGCTGTGCCTGGCCGTCGGCGTGGGCACCGCGGTCGTCGGAACCACGGCCGCGGCGGCCGTCACGCTCTTCGATTTCCCCGGCCGGCGCACGTTCGAGTGGGCGCTGCTGCTGCCGCTGGCGATGCCGGCCTACGTCATCGCCTACGCGTACACCGACTTCCTGCAGTTCAGCGGGCCGCTGCAGACGATGCTGCGCGCGCGCTTCGGGCTCGAAGGCCGCGTGTTCCCCGAGGTGCGCAACGTCTACGGGGCCATCTGGGTCTTCGTGTTCGCGCTCTATCCCTACGTGTACCTGCTGGCGCGCACCGCGCTGGCCGAGCGCGCCGCGCACCTGATGGAAGCCGCGCGGCTGCTGGGTGCGCCGCTGCGCCGCCGCATCACGCGCGTCGCGCTGCCGCTGGCCCGCCCGGCCGTGGTCGCGGGTGTTGCGCTCGCGCTGATGGAGACGCTGGCGGACTTCGGCGTGGTCAGCTACTTCGGCATCCAGACCTTCACCACCGGCATCTACAAGGCGTGGCTGTCGATGGACAACCGCATCGCCGCCGCGCAGCTCGCGACGATGCTGCTGGCAGTGGTGGCGGTGCTGCTCGCGCTGGAGACGCGCGCACAGCATCGGCTGCGCTTTGCCGCGACGCAGCGGCGCGGCGCGGGGGCGGAATCGGAACCCGCGCCCTTGCATGGAGGCGCACGCTGGGTTGCATGGCTGATCTGCCTGCTGCCGGTGGTGATGGGCTTCGTGCTGCCGCTGGCGTTCATGCTCCGCGCGCTCGTGGCGGAGAGCTCTTCGCTGCCCTGGGAGCGTTTCGGCCAGTGGGCCTTCCACAGCCTGCGGCTCGGGCTCATCAGCGCCGCGCTGGCGGTGGCCTGTGCGTTGCTCCTCGCCTTCAGCGTGCGCCGCGCGCAGTCGGGCCTGACCCGTGGCGTGGTGCGCCTCGCGAGCCTCGGCTACGCGGTGCCCGGGGCGGTCATCGTCGTCGGCCTGCTGCTGCCGGTCGGCTGGCTGCAGCAGGCACTGCCGCAATCCAGCGCGGGCTACTGGGTGACGGCAACCGTGCTCGGCATCGTGTGGGCGTACCTGGTGCGCTTCGTGTCGGTGGCGCTGCAGTCGGTGCAGAGCGGCTACGCGCGCATCCCGGCGAGCCTCGACGACACGGCACGGATGCTGGGCAGCGCCGGGCCCGCGCTCCTCGCGCGCGTGCACTGGCCGCTGCTGAAGCGCTCCGCCGCGGCCGCGGCGCTGCTCGTGTTCGTCGACGTGATGAAGGAGCTGCCGGCCACGCTGGTGCTGCGGCCCTTCAACAGCGACACGCTGGCCGTGGTGGCCTACCAGCTCGCACGGGACGAGCGCCTCGGCGAAGCCGCGCTGCCTTCGATCGCGCTGGTGCTGGTCGGGCTGATCCCGGTGGTGCTCCTGAGCCGCACGCTGCGCTCGGCCTGAGGCAGTCCCCGATCAGGCGAACACGAAGTCGCCGGTCGCGACGGTTCCGGTGACGCCCGTGATGTTGACCAGCATGTCGGTCGTGTCGGTGAACGAGTTGTTCCCGTTCGTGTCGATCACGAGGAACGTGCCGGCCTGCAGCCCGCCCGAGACGGTCAGCACGCGCGCGGCCGGGCTCGCGGCGGTGCTGCCCGTCGTCGCGCCCGCGCCGGCGTACACGTCGGCCAGCGTGTCGGCCGTGGCGACGGTGCCGGTCGTGACGGCGCTGATCGAGACCACGGTGCCGATGCCCACCAGGGCGATCTTGTCGGTTCCCGCGACGAAGTCGGTGATCTTGACCACCTGCGCGGTGCCGGCGGACTGGGCCGCGGAAACGAAGCGGAACTGGTCGGTGCCGGCGCCGCCGGTGGCGATGTCGCCCTGGCTCACGCCCGTGCCGAACTGGATGCGGTCGTTGCCGGCGCCGCCAACGATCTGGTCGGCGCCGTCGCTGCCGAACAGCGTGTCGCTGCCGGAGCCGCCGGTGATCTGCACGCCGTTGTTCGTCACGACCACGCCTGCCGCCACGCCCGCGCTCTCGCTCACCGAACCCATCGAGAGGTTGCCCGTGAAGCTCGACGCGTTGACCTGGTCGGCCCGCACGGTGCCCGCGATCGTGAGGTCACGCGTGCCTGTGACGTTCAGCACCTCCGTGGCCGCCGATGCGGTCATCTCGATGCGACTGGCCACCGTGTTGCCGGTGCCCGCGGCGCCACTGGACGCGATGGTGATCGTCTCGAAGCCGTTCGAGGTGAAGGTGCCGCCGGCCGCGCCAAGCGTCACGGCTGTGGTCGTGCTGGTGCCCAGCGTGAGGTTCAGCAGGTCCGTCGTCGCCGAGCCCGAAGCGTTCACTGCCAGCGTGTTTCCCGTTTCGTCGACGCGCACCGCCAGCCCGGACGTGCCGGAGGCGTAGTTCGCCGTCCAGTTCGCCGCCGACGCGACGCTGGAGAAGACCAGCGTGCCCGCACCGCCGAAGAGCGTCGGCGCGTAAGCGGACGCGCTGGCGGCCGTGACCAGCTCCAGCAGCTCCAGGTTCGACAGGTTGGCCTGGTTGTCCGTGACGTTCGCCACGGCCGCCTCCGCGACGCGAAGCGTGTCGACGCCGCCGCCGCCGTTGATCGTGTCCACCGCGGCATAGTTGGCGTCGAGGATGAAGCGGTCGCCGTTGGAGCTGCCCGTGAGGTTGACGGCGCTCGCCGCAAGGCTGGCGTCCAGCGAAAGGGAAGCGCTACCCGACAGGCGGGCGCCGTCCACGGTGACCGCGTTCGTCCCGGTCCGCAGGTCGAGCGAGCTCGTCCCGGAAACCCGCACGGTCGCCCCCTCGGAATAACCGAGGGTGACGGCGTTGGCCATCGCCGGGTCCGTGTACCCCGTCGACACGGCGTTGATCGTTTCGTAGCCGACGAGGTTGACGGCAATCCTGCCGCCGGCGCCCGCCTGGACCAGGTTGAGGACGACCGTGTCGGCGGTGCCCGCGACCGCCGCGGCGGTGCTCGTGACGGTAAGGCCGGCGTCGCTGCGGTTGATGGTGACGGTGCCCAGCCGGCTGCCCACATTGCCCAGCGTGATGTCCCCGCCGGCGCGGCCGTTGTTGAGCGACACGGTGGCCAGCCCGGTGGCGTTCGTCAGGTCCAGCGTGGTGGCCGCGGTGCCGGTGGCGTTGACCGCGATGCCCTCGATGCTGGTCAGCGTGGCGCTGATCGTCTGGGCGCCGGCGACGTTGTTGAAACCGACATTCAGGAGGTCCGTGCCCGCGCCGCCATTGACCACGTCGCCGGAGTTCAGCGTCTGCAGGAACGTGCCCGAAGGCGCGTTGAAGAACAGGTTGGCATTGATGGTGTCGTTGCCGGGCGTGCCGGTGACGGCGTCGCCCGCGTTCACCGTCAGTGGCGACGTGGTCGTTGTCGTGCCCACCGCCTGGCTCTGCGTGTTGCCCGTGTCGGACGCGAACAGGTAGGCATTGGCCACGTAGCGGTTGAAAGCCTGGGCGACCGCGCCGAACGTGGCGTTCGACTCCAGCTGCGCCAGCAGGTTCATGGCGTTGAGCACCACGATGCCGCGCTGGGCGGGGTAGGCGGCGAAGGCCTGCGCCATCGCGGCCTGCAGCGCGTTGAATGAAGCCGCCGGGAGGGTGGACGCCGTGATGCCGATGTTCGCCAGCACCCGCGTGGCCAAGGCCGTATCGGCCACTCCCGCGAACTGGCTGCCGATGACCACCGCCAGGTTCAGCGGGCTCGAGGTGGCGGCGAGGCCGATGTAGTTCTGGTAGATCGGGTTGCCGGGCGCCTGGCCGTAGAAGGCGACATAAAGTTCGACGGCGACCGATGGTGTACCGAAGACGGTTGCGGGCATGGGCGCCCTTTTACCACTTTCGCCCAATCCCACGAAAAAGGGCGGCCGAAGCCGCCCTGTCCTCCCTGCCTGTATGACAGTGTTCGCGTGATCAGGCGAAGACGAAGTCGCTCGTCGTGATCGTGCCGGTGACGCCGGAGATGTTGACCAGCATGTCCGTCGTGTCGGTGAACGAGTTGTTGCCGTTCGTGTCGATCACGAGGAACGTGCCGGCCTGCAGGCCGCTGGCGACGGTCAGCACACGGGCTGCGGGGCTGGCGGCGGTGCTGCCGGTCGTCGCGCCCGCGCCTGCGTACACGGCCGCCAGCGTGTCGGCCGTGGTGATGGTGCCGGTCGTGACGGCGCTGATCGAGGCGACGGCGCCGATGCCCACGAGGCCGATCTTGTCGGTGCCGGCGACGAAGTCGGTGATCTTGACCACCTGCGCGGTGCCCGCGGACTGGGCCGCGGCAACGAAGCGGAACTGGTCGGTGCCGGCGCCGCCGGTCACGATGTCGCCCTGGCTCACGCCCGTGCCGAACTGGATGCGGTCGTTGCCCGCGCCGCCGAGGATCTGGTCCGCGCCGTCGCTGCCGAACAGCGTGTCGTTGCCGGAGCCGCCGGTGATCTGCACGCCGTTGTTGATCACGACCGCGCCCGCCGTCAGGCCCGCGCTTTCGCTCACCGAACCCATCGAGAGGTTGCCGGTGAAGTTGGCCGCGTTGATCTGGTCGGCACGCACGGTGCCGCTGAGGGTCAGGTCGCGTGCGCCCGCGATGTTCAGCACTTCGGTGGCCGCGGTTGCCGTCAGGTTCAGGCGGCTGGCGACGGTGTTGGAAGCGCCGATCGCGCCGTTGGACGTCAACGTGATCGTCTCGAACCCGTTCGATGTGAACGTGCCGCCCACCGCGCCCAGCGTGACCGCGGTGGTCGTGCCGGTGCCGAGCATGAGGTTCAGCAGGTCGTTCGTGGCCGAGCCGGAGGAGTTCACCGTCAGCGCGGCGCCGGTCTCGTTCACGCGCACGTTCATGCCGGACGTGCCGGAGCCGTAGTTGACCGTCCAGTTCGCCGCGGACGCGGTGTTCGCGAAAGTCAGGATGGTGGCGCCGCCAAACACCGCCGGCGTGTACGTCGAGGCGGTCGCCGCGTTGGACAGCTGCAGGACTTCGAGGTTCGACAGGTTCGACTGGTTCACGGTGACGTTCGCGGCGGACGCCTCGAACATCGTGACGGCGTCCGTGCCGGCGCCGCCGTTGTAGGTGTCGGCGGTGGTGTAGTTGGTGCCGAAGACGACGACGTCGTTGTTGGCCGTGCCGGTGACGTTCACGTTGTTGGCGCCGCCGCTCGCGGTCACCGACAGGGTGCCGGTGCCGGTCATGCCGGACGCATCGACCGTGATCGCATTCGTGCTGGCGCCGGTCGAGAGGTTCAGCGAGCTCGTGCCGGTCACCTTGACGGTTGCGCCGGCGGAATAGCCGAGGGTGACGGCGTTGACGTTGGACGGGTCCGCGTAGCCGGTGGAGACGGCGTTGATCGTCTCGTAGCCGGTGATGTTCACGGGAATGAAGATGTTCGCGCCGGCCTGGTTGAGGTTCAGCGTGACGGCGTCGGCCGTCCCGGAAATGGAGGCCGCGGTGTTCGCGACGGTGATGCCCGCGTCCGTGTTGTTCAGCGTGACGGAGCTGAGCACGGTGCCAACGTTGTTCAGCGTGATGTCGCCGCCCGCGCGGCCGTTGCTGATGGAGACCGTGGAAAGGCCGGTGCCGTTCGTCAGGTCCAGCGTCGTCGCGCCCGTGCCGGTGGTGTTCACGGCGAGGCCTTCGATGCTCGTCAGCGTGGCGCCGATGGTTTGCGCGCCCGCACTGTTGAAGCCCAGGTTCAGCACGTCGGTGCCGGCGCCACCGTTGACCGTGTCGCCGGTGTTCAGCGTCTGGAAGAACGTACCGGACGGCGCGTTGAAGAACAGGTTGCCATTGATGCTGTCGTTGCCGGACGTGCCGTTGACGATGTCGCCCGCGTTCACCGTGAGGGGCGACGTGGTCGTGATCGCGCCCAGCTGCGTCTGGACGTTGGCCGTGTTCGAGGCGTAGACGTATGCGTTCGCAACGGACTGGTTGAACGTCTGCGCGACGGTGCCGAACGTGGCGTCCGTCTCCAGCTGGGACAGGAGGTTCATCGCGTTGAGCACGACGATGCCGCGCTGCGTCGGGTACGCGGCGAAGGCCTGCGTCAGCGCCGTCTGCAGTGCCGTGAACGACGCGGCCGGGATGGTCGACGGGGTGATGACCAGGTTCGTCAGCACGTTGGTCGCCAGGAGCGAGTCGCTCACGTTGGCGAACTGGTTGCCGATCGTCAGCGCCAGGTTCAGCGGGGAAGAAGCCCCCGCGACGGCGATGTAGTTCTGGTAGATCGGGTTGCTGGGCGCTTGGCCATAGAAGGCCATGTAGAGTTCAACGGCGACGGCGGGCGTACCGAATACGGTTGCGGGCATGACCACCTTTCACTTCTTGGGGGGGTACTACGGACACCGGGAGGAACTCTTCCCGGCGACCGCGAGTCGGCCACGGCTCGTAAAGAAATGGGACGAACATTTCGGCGCGAGGTGACCCGCGTCACAGCATCCGTCGCTTGCCGGCGACGGATGTGATACTTAGATGTGCGTGTTACGCGCGACTAGGCTTCGCCGGACCAGTCGCCCTGGCCGTCGGGATTGGGGGCCTTGCGGAAAACGATCTCGCCCGTGGGCACGTGCACGACGCGGATCTCCTCGCCCGGCGTCGTGAAGCTCTTGGCCGCCAAAGCGACGGCCAGTGCACGGTCCTTCACCACGTACTGCTGCGCGCCCGCGGCGGGCCACAGCCGTCCGCCGATGGGGTGGCTGCTCTCGATGCGGTAGTCGGCAGAACCCATGGAACCTCTCCTGTTGTCTCCGGTGTCTTCCGATCGTCGGCCACGTGCGTGACGCGCCGATGACGCCCTTGCCCGCGAGGTTATCGGGCAGCAAGCCGGAGTCTGTAGGAAAACTCGCACCGGGGCGTAGGACGGCGACGGGCGGCGTGGTGCGGTGCAGCACGGGAGGCAGTGGCACCACCGACAGGAATCGAACCTGTATCTAGCGCTTAGGAGGCGCTCGTTCTATCCATTGAACTACGGCGGCCAGGCCGGGCATTCTATTTCGACAGCAGGCGCATGGCCTCTTCGAGGCCCTTGATCGTCAGTGGGTACATCCGCTGGTTCATCAGCTGCTGGATGACCGAGATGCTCTGGCGGTACTGCCACACGCCCTGCGGCTCGGGGTTGATCCACGCGAACTTGGGGAAGGCGTTGGTCAGGCGCTGCAGCCACTCGGCCCCGGCTTCCTCGTTGTTGTATTCGACGCTGCCGCCCGGCTGCAGGATCTCGTAGGGGCTCATCGTCGCGTCGCCGACGAAGATGAGTTTGTAGTCCTTGTTGTACTTGCGGATGATGTCCCAGGTCGCGAACTTCTCGCTGAAGCGCCGCCGGTTGTTCTTCCACATGAAGTCGTAGACGCAGTTGTGGAAGTAATAGAACTCCAGGTGCTTGAACTCCGCCTTCGCGGCCGAGAACATCTCCTCCACGCGGTGGATGTGTTCGTCCATCGTGCCGCCCACGTCCATGAGCAGCAGCACCTTCACGTTGTTGTGACGCTCGGGCACCATCTTGATGTCCAGCCAGCCCGCGTTGGCCGCGGTGGACTTGATGGTGTCGTCGAGGTCCAGCTCCTCCTCGGCGCCCTCGCGCGCGAACTTGCGCAGGCGCCGCAGCGCGACCTTGATGTTGCGCGTGCCCAGCTCCTGCGAGTCGTCGTAGTCCTTGTACGCGCGCTGGTCCCACACCTTCACCGCGCTCTTGTTGCGGCTCTTGTCCTGCCCGATGCGGATGCCCTGCGGGTTGAAGCCGTAAGCACCGAAAGGCGACGTGCCGCCGGTGCCGATCATCTTGCTGCCGCCCTCGTGGCGCTCCTTCTGCTCCTCGAAGCGCTTCTTCAGCGTCTCCATGAGCTCGTCCCAGCCCATCTTCTCGATCTTCGCCTTCTCCTCCGGCGACAGCTCGAGCTCGAGGTTCTTGCGCAGCCACTCGAGCGGGATGTCCTTGGTGAAGTCGGCCAGCAGCTCCACGCCCTTGAAGTACGCCGCGAAGGCGCGGTCGAACTTGTCGTAGTGCTTCTCGTCCTTCACGAGCGCCGTGCGGGCGAGGTAGTAGAAGTCGTCGAGCGAATACGCGCCGTCGCTCATGGGGCCGACCACGCCCTCCTTCACCGCCTCGATGAGGGTGAGGTATTCCTTGACCGACACCGGCAGCTTGGCGCTGCGCAGCGTGTAGAAGAAGTCGATCATCATCGCGTATTCCCCTTCAGGCGGTATTTTGCGCCCGCCGCCAGCAGCGCGCCCGAGAGCAGCAGGCTGAGCAGCACCGTGAGCACCGAGCCTTCGATGCCGAACGCGCCGCCCGTGAGCCACACCGGCCCCGGGAACTGCGCGACGAGCCAGCTCGCTTCCGGCGCCATGCCCGAAACCGGGCTGCCGAACACCGTGCCGGCCAGGAAGTTCCACACCATGTGCAGCCCGATGCAGGCCCACAGCGACCGGGTCACGTGGTACACGACCCCGAGCAGCACGCCGGCTTCCACGGCGATGGCGAACGAGGTCCAAAGCGTCGCGTTCTGGTTGCCGATGTGCACGCCGCCGAAGAAGAGCGCCGAGATGCCGAGCGCGGGCCACACGCCCCAGGCTTCGTCGATCAGCCGGAACAGCACGCCGCGGAAGATGACTTCCTCGATGATCGCCGTGCCGACGCCGTAGACCAGGAGCGGGCGCAGCCATTGCACGTCGCTGCCGGTGCCGGTCACGACGTACGCGCCGCCGAGCCACAGCGCGCCGATCACGGACCCGATCAGCACGACGCCCGCAGCCACGCCGGCCGCTGTGTGGGGCAGCGCCTTGCGCCACGCGAGCTCCTCCGCGTGCCGCTTTTCGATCACCTGCACGATGAAGAAGTACGCGCCGAATGCGGCGGCGACGCGCACGAGGACGTCCGCGGCCAGGCGCGGGGCCGAATGCGACGGCATCCGCAGCCAGCCGAGCGCGTCGCGAAACAGCACGACGCACACGAAGCCGATCAGCATCGCCAGCGCCGTGAAGATGACGATGCGCGCGAGTGCGCTGTCGACCAGCCAGCGCCGCCAGCGTGGCCGCTGTGTGGGCAGTTCCAGCACGTCGGTGGTCACCGCGGCCTCGCGAGCTGGTAGGCGAGGTGCGCCTTCACCTCCGGCCACTCGCCGGCCGTGAGGCTGTACATGACCGTGTCGCGCACCGTGCCGTCACGCCGCAACGCATGGTGGCGCAGCACGCCGTCCTTGCGGGCGCCCAGGCGCTCGATCGCCTTCTGGCTCGCGAAGTTGTAGTTGTCGGTGCGCCAGCCCACGAGCTTCGCGCCGAGCGTGTCGAACGCATGCTGCATCAGCATCAGCTTGCAGGTGGTGTTGACGTGGCTGCGCTGGCGGCTCTTCGCATACCAGGTGTAGCCGATCTCCAGCCGCTCCACGGCCATCACGATGTCGTGGTAGCGGGTGCTGCCGATGACGGCGCCGCTGGCCTTGTCGATGACGGCGAAGGGCAGCATGTGGCCGGCTTCGTAGCCTTGCAGCGCCGCAGCAACGTACGCGGCGGTGTCGCCCGGCTCCGGGACCGAGGTCACGCGCAGGTTCCACAGCTCGCCGTCGCGCGCCGCGGCTTCGAGGCCGTCGACATGTTTCGCGGTCAGCGGCTCCAGCCGCACGTGTTCGCTGTCGAGGATGACGGGTTCGGGTTTGCGCATGTCAGTCCTTCTTCGAACGCCTGCGAAGCCAGCGCGCCACCTGCACGCCCGCACCGCCGCCGATACCGGACATGACGATCCCGCCGAGCGCCTTGCCGTCCCAATCGGGCGAGAGCGGGTCGAAGCCGACGAGCGTGGAGATGCCCCACGCGACCAGCACGCCGGCGACGAAGCCGACGGCGTCGGTCAGGCCTTCGGCGAGCAGCGGGCTCATCGATTGTGTCGTTGCATGAACACGAGTTTCTCGAAGAGAGTCACGTCCTGTTCGTTCTTCAGCAGCGCGCCCACCAGCGGCGGCACGGCCACCTTCTCGTCCTTGCTTTGCAGTGCCTCGGGCGGGATGTCCTCGGCCACCAGCAGCTTCAGCCAGTCCAGCAGCTCGGAGGTGCTGGGCTTCTTCTTCAGGCCGGGCAGGTTTCGCACGTCGTAGAAGGTCTTGAGCGCGGCGCCCAGCAGCTCCTTCTTCAGGCCGGGGAAGTGCACGTCGACGATGCGCTTCATCGTCTCCGCGTCCGGGAACTTGATGTAGTGGAAGAAGCAGCGGCGCAGGAAAGCGTCGGGCAGCTCCTTCTCGTTGTTGGAGGTGATGAAGACGAGCGGCCGGTGCTTCGCCTTCACGAGTTCGCGCGTCTCGTAGACGTAGAACTCCATCCGGTCCAGCTCGCGCAGCAGGTCGTTGGGGAATTCGATGTCGGCCTTGTCGATCTCGTCGATCAGCAGCGCCACCGGCTGGTCGGCCGTGAAGGCCTGCCACAGCACGCCCTTGACGATGTAGTTGTGGATGTCCTTGACCTTCTCGCCACCTTCAAAATCCTTCAGCTGCGAATCGCGCAGGCGGCTCACGGCGTCGTACTCGTACAGGCCCTGCTGCGCCTTGGTGGTGCTCTTGATGTGCCACTGCAAGAGCGGCATGCCCAGCGCGCCGGCCACTTCCTCGGCCAGCATGGTCTTGCCGGTACCGGGCTCGCCCTTGACCAGCAGCGGGCGCTTGAGCGTGATGGAGGCGTTCACGGCAAGCATGAGGTCTTGCGTGGCGACGTAGTTTTCGGAGCCTTGGAACTTCATGGGGGTCGAGCGTGGAAGGGCGAAGGTGGCCCGCCTGTTAGAATCGCGGGTTGCGAAGAAACTGTCCTGCTGATTGTGCGCGGAAAATGAACAAGTTGCTGACCCTGCTTTTCGCCCTCGGTGTCGCTTGCGCGACCTCCACGAGCTTTGCCCAGGCGTCCGCCCCGGCGGCTGCCGCCAAGAGCGCGGCCTCCGCGCCCGCGCCGCAGGCCCCGGCAGGCGCCAAGTCGCTCGAAGCCAAGATCGCCATGTGCATCGGCTGCCACGGCATCAAGGGCTACCAGGCCAGCTTCCCCGAGGTGCACAAGGTCCCGATGATCTCGGGCCAGGGCGCCAAGTACATCGCCGCCGCGCTCAACGCGTACAGGGCCGGTGACCGCAAGCACCCCACCATGCGCGGCATCGCCTCCAGCCTGTCGGACCAGGACATCACCGACATCGCCAATTTCTACGCGAGCCAGGCCGTTGCCGCCCCCGCCACGGTGAAGGAGCCCACTGGCAACGTCGCCGAGCTGGTGAAGAAGGGCAACTGCGCCGCCTGCCACGGCCCCAACCTGTCCAAGCCGATCGACCCCAGCTACCCCAAGATCGCCGGCCAGTACTCGGACTACATGTTCGTCGTGCTCAAGGCGTACAAGACCGAGAACAACCCGTCCGTCGGCCGCAGCAACGGCGTGATGGGCGCCATCGCCAAGCAGTTCTCCAATGCGGAGCTGAAGGCGCTGGCCAGCTATGTCGGCTCGCTCGACGGCGAACTGACGGTGCACCCGGAACCCAAGTTCCGCTGAACGCAAGACGCTAGCGCGTCGCGCGCTTCTGCACGCATTCCACGTAGGCCGCCCCATCGGGCGGCCTTCCTGCTTTCTGGCTCTCCCACAGCATCTGGCCGAGGCATTCCATGGCCTCGTGGTGCGCGTCGTGCAGCGAGTTGCGGCGCGCGGCCAGCAGCTCCACGGCCTGGCGGATGCCGCGCGGCTGGTCGATGGAGCATTGTTCGCTGATCGACAGGTGCATCGACAGGTGCAGGAACGGGTTGGTGCGGCCGTCGGCGCCGTCGTAGGTGCGCGTGACGGCCGCCTCGGCATCGGCCACGTCGGGATGGTATTCCGGGTGCTCGGCGAGCCATTGGGAGGCCAGCGTTTCCAGCGCGTCCATCGGCTGTGCCGCGCTCGACTTGGCGTGCACCGCGCAGAAGAACCGGCGCACGTCTTCCTGGGAAGGATTAAACATGGGCGGCAAGCGTAGCATTGGGGGCATGGTCAACAAGATCGCAGGGTCGATTGCCGAAGCACTGGCCGGCATCGCCGACGGCAGCACTGTCCTGATCGGCGGCTTCGGTACGGCCGGCATCCCGGGTGAGCTCATCGACGGCCTTATCGAGCAGGGCGCGCGTGACCTCACGGTCGTGAACAACAACGCGGGCAATGCCGACTACGGCCTCGCTGCGCTGCTGAAGGCCGGGCGCGTGCGCAAGATCGTCTGCAGCTTCCCGCGCCAGGTGGACAGCTGGGTGTTCGACGAGCTCTACCGCAGCGGGAAGATCGAGCTGGAGCTGGTGCCGCAGGGCAACCTGGCCGAGCGCATCCGCGCCGCCGGCGCGGGCATCGGCGGCTTCTTCACGGCCACGGGCTACGGCACCGAGCTCGCGAAGGGCAAGGAGACGCGCGAGATCGACGGGCGCATGCACGTCCTCGAGAAACCGATCCACGGCGACGTGGCACTCATCAAGGCGGAGCGCGGTGACCGCTGGGGCAACCTCACCTACCGCAAGGCGGCCCGCAACTTCGGGCCGGTGATGGCGATGGCGGCGAAGCGCACGGTCGCGAGCGTGTACGAGGTAGTGGAGCTCGGCGAGCTCGACCCGGAGAACGTCGTCACGCCCGGCATCTTCGTCACGCACGTCGTGAAGATCCCGCGCACGGCCACGCAGGCCGGTGGCTTTGCGCGCAAGGAGGCGTGATGGCGTACACCAGGCGCACCAAGGACCAGCTCGCCCAGCGCGTCGCGCGCGACATGCACGACGGCGCGTACGTCAACCTCGGTATCGGCATGCCCACGCTCGTGGCCAACCACCTGCCGCAGGGCGTGGAGATCATCCTGCACAGCGAAAACGGCATCCTCGGCATGGGCCCGGCACCGCCCGAAGGCCAGGAGGACTACGACCTGATCAATGCCGGCAAGCAGCCGGTGACGCTGCAGCGAGGCGGCTCCTTCTTCCACCACGCCGACAGCTTCGCGATGATGCGCGGCGGCCACCTCGACATCTGCGTGCTGGGCGCCTTCCAGGTCTCCGCCACGGGCGACCTCGCCAACTGGCACACCGGCGAGAAGGACGCGATTCCCGCTGTAGGCGGCGCGATGGATCTTGCAACCGGCGCGAAACAGACGTGGGTGATGATGGACTTGCTCACCAAGAAGGGCGAGAGCAAGATCGTGCGCAGATGCACTTACCCGCTCACGGGCATCGGCTGCGTCAAGCGCATCTACACCGACCTCGCCACTTTCGAATGCACGCCGCAAGGGCTGAAGCTGGTCGACACCGTCGACGGCCTCTCGCGCGGCGAACTGGAACAACTGCTGCAACTGGAACTGTCATGACCCGCCAAGCCTTCATCTGCGACGCCATCCGCACCCCCTTCGGCCGCTACGGCGGCGCGCTCTCGTCCGTGCGCACCGACGACCTCGCGGCCATCCCGATCCGCGCGCTGATGCAGCGCAACGCGAAGGTGGACTGGCAGGCGGTCACCGACGTGATCTACGGCTGCGCCAACCAGGCCGGCGAGGACAACCGCAACGTGGCGCACATGGCGACGCTGCTGGCTGGGCTGCCGGTCGACGTGCCCGGCGCGACCGTCAACCGCCTGTGCGGCTCGGGCCTCGATGCGATCGGCACGGCCGCGCGTGCGATCAAGGCGGGCGAAGCGACGCTCATGATCGCCGGCGGCGTGGAAAGCATGAGCCGCGCGCCGTTCGTCATGCCCAAGGCCGACAGCGCCTTCTCGCGCGCGAACGCCGTGTACGACACCACCATCGGCTGGCGCTTCATCAACAAGCTGATGAAGGAGCAGTACGGCGTCGACTCGATGCCCGAGACCGCGGAGAACGTGGCCACCGACTACAAGATCGAGCGCGAGGCGCAGGACCGCATGGCGCTGGCTTCGCAGATGAAGGCGGTTGCCGCGCAGAAGGCGGGCTTCTTCGATGCGGAGATCACGCCGGTGACGATCCCGCAGAAGAAGGGCGATGCGGTCGTGGTCAACAAGGACGAGCATCCGCGCGAGACGTCGCTCGAAGCGCTGGCCAAGCTCAAGGGTGTGGTGAAGCCCGATGGCACCGTGACGGCAGGGAATGCCAGCGGCGTGAACGACGGCTCCTGCGCGCTGCTGATTGCGGATGAATCCACGGCCGCGAAGCACGGCCTCACGCCGAAGGCGCGCATCGTGGGCATGGCCACCGCGGGCGTGCCGCCGCGCGTGATGGGCATCGGCCCCGCGCCCGCCACGCAGAAGGTGCTGGCGCTCACGGGCATCACGCTGGACCAGATCGACGTGATCGAGCTGAACGAAGCCTTTGCCGCGCAAGGGCTGGCGGTGCTGCGCATGCTGGGCCTGAAGGACGACGACCCGCGCGTCAACCCCAACGGCGGCGCGATCGCGCTTGGCCACCCGCTGGGCGCGTCGGGTGCGCGCCTGGCGACGACCGCGGTGAACCACCTGCACAAGACGGGTGGCCGCTACGCGCTGTGCACGATGTGCATCGGCGTGGGGCAGGGCATCGCCCTCATCCTGGAGCGCGCCTGATGGCGGCGCCCGGCACACTCGAGTTCGACGGCGCCTCCTACCCGGACGGCCGCGCGTCGGACCCGCGTGAGCTGGGCTGGATGCAGGGTTCGCCACCGGCGCCCGGCAAGCGCATCCGCTTCGCCGACGACAACTTCCTCTCATTCCCGCAGATCCGCTGGTCGCTGTCGCACATGCGGGAGCTGGTGCCGACGGTGAACGTGTGGCGCGGAGAAGGGCAGGCCTCGTCGCTGGGTGAGCCGGGCGACGGCGCGGCGATCGACGCGCTCACCTTCACCGACATGAACGGCCGCGCGCGGCGCTGGGACGAGTCGCTGTACGACACCTACACCGACGGCGTCGTCGTGCTGCACAAGGGCAGGCGCGTGTACGAGCGCTACTTCGGCGCGCTGCAGCCGCACGTGCCGCACAGCTGCTTCTCGATCACGAAGTCGTACGCCGCGACGCTGTGTGCCACGCTCGTGCACGAGGGCGTGCTCGACGAGCGCCAGCTCGTGCCGCACTACCTGCCGGAGATGAAGGGCACGGCCTACGCCAACGCGACGCTGCGCAACGTCATGGACATGCAGATCGGCGTTGCGTACTCCGAGGCGTATGCGGACCCGAAGGCCGACATCTGGGACTATTCGCGCGCGGGTGGCTTGCGTCCTCGGCCGGCGGGCTACAGCGGGCCGGAAAGCTTCTACGACTACCTCGTCACGTTGAAGCCCGAGGGCGCGCACGGCGAAGCGTTCGCGTACAAGACCGTCAACACCGAGCTCATGGCCTGGATCATGAAGCGCGTGACCGGTGTGCCGCTGGCCGACATGCTGTCGCAGCGCCTGTGGTCGCAGCTGGGTTGCGAGCAGGACGGCTACATCACGGTCGACCCCATCGGCGTGCCCATGGGTGGCGGCGGCTTGAGCGCGAGCCTGCGTGACCTCGCGCGCTTCGGTGAGCTGATGCGCCGCGAGGGCGAGTGGAACGGCCGCCAGCTCATTCCCGCCGCGGTGGTGCAGGACATCGCGCGCGGCGAAGACCCCGCGAAGTTCGCGAAGGCCGGCTACAAGTTGCTGCCCGGCTATTCGTACCGCAGCATGTGGTGGGTGACGCACAACGAGCATGGTGGCTTCGAGGGGCGCGGCATTCATGGGCAGCGGCTTTACGTCGCGCCGAAGGCGGAGCTGGTGGTGGCGAAGTTCGGGTCGCATCCGGTTGCGGCGAGTGCTGCGCACGATCCGATCACCGTGCCTGCTTTGATCGCTCTGGGTCGGCTGGTTCAAGGTTGAGTCGCGGCTGTCTGCGCTGCCTCGGGCGTGTTTGGCGTCTGGGGCGTTTGGCAGTGGCGCGCCGGTCTGCGGCGGGTGGGGCCCCGCCCTGCGCTTAATCTTCCGCCGTCCGTCCTTCGGACGGAGCCCCTGGCGGCCGACGAGCAAGTCGCACGCCGGAAAAACATCGGCGGCCGCAACGGCGTCTCCACATGCGCGCCGGATCGAGGCCCCACCCACCGCAGACATCCCGAGGGCACGGCCGTCGAGCGCGAACATCGTGACGTGGCGCGATGTCCGGGTCCGCGTTTTCTTGCGCGCTACCTTGTGTAGACGTGGCGGATGGTATGCCGCCTGGACCGCATGTAGAGCCGCCGTTGCGGCCGCCGATGTTCAACCGGCGTGCTCGGTGCATGCCGGCCGCTAGGGTCGCCGTCCGAAGGACGGACGGCGGCACCTTAAGGGCCAGGCGGCATACCGTCCGACGCGTCCGCGAGGTCTCACCCCAATAACGGCAGCTAAGCGGCGACACCTTTGCGAAAGGACTCAGGGGTAGTCCCCGTCCAGCGTCGAAAAGACCGATAGAAAGAGTTCGAATCCTCGAACCCAAGCAGGTAAGCGAGTTCAACAACGTTGCGCTTCCCGGCAGCAAGCGTGCGTTGCGCCACCTCGCAACGAACGTCATCGAGCAACCGGCGAAACGTCGTCCCCTCGGACGTCAACCGTCGCTGCAAGGTTCGCTCGCTCATGCACAGCCCCGAAGCAACAGCAGCCAGCGTTGGCTCGTCGCCCTGCAGCATCCGCTCCAGTGCCGCACGCACGCGGGGCGTCACGCGGCTGTCGTCCATCTTCTCCAGCGCGGCCTGCGCCCCGAGCTCCAGCCACTCCCCCGCGCCCGGGTTGGCACTGACCAGCGGCCGCTCGGTGTCGGCACGGTGGAAGACGATGCTGTTCACGGGCGCCCCGAAGACGACGGGGCAGCCGAAGATGTCCCCATAGAGTGCCCGGAATGCAGGCGCCGGCCGCCGCAGCGTCAGGCGCACCGGTACCACGTGCACTTCCGTGAAGCGCCGCGCGAAAGCGATGAGCGAAGCGAATTCGGTGTCCACCCGCGCATGGCTGTACGGCCGCGATTCGTCCGGCGCTTCCACGCTGAGCGTGACGGTGTCGCCCTCCTGCTCGATGCGGTACGCGTCACCCCACAGCAGCCGGTTGAAGCGGCCCTTGCGCTCGAGCGCGACGCGCAAAGTGGGCGCTGCCATCGCGGCCAGGCCGGAGATGCCGAAACGCTCGGGGCGCAGCATGAGGCCCGCGCGCAGGCCGAAGGAAGGGTCGTCGACCGCGCGCCACGCTTCGGTGAGGAAGCGGTCGGCCTCCTCGAGCGTGACACCCGTCTCCAGCCGCGCGGGCTCGACGCCCGCCGTGCGCGCGATGTCATCGACGTCGAAACCCGCATCGGCGATGGCATCGACGATGTTGCGGGGCAGCGGCGTGGTGAGTTCAGGCATCCATAGACCTTCGTACAGGCCGCATGGCGCGAGCGGCATGTAATCTGGCGCGCCGTGCAACAGCCGGCCCAGCGCGGCACGCCAGCATTGTGGCGCGCAAGCCCCCACCACGAAAGCCCCTCATGCCGACCACACTGTCGCTCAACGGAACCCCCCGCACCTTCGACGTCGACCCGCAGATGCCGCTGCTGTGGGTCATTCGGGAGACCGCCGGCCTCACCGGCACCAAGTTCGGTTGCGGCATCGCGGCTTGCGGTGCATGCACCGTCCACGTCAACGGCGCGCCGGTGCGGTCCTGCATGTTCCCCGTGGAGGGCGCGGCCGGCGCGAAGGTCACCACGATCGAAGGGCTCGGCGCCGCCGGCGAACACCCGGTGCAGAAAGCATGGGTCGAGCTGCAGGTGCCGCAATGCGGCTACTGCCAGTCCGGCATGCTGATGGCCGCATCCGCGCTGCTCGCCGCCAATCCCTCGCCCACCGATGCCGACATCGATGCGGCGATGACCAACATCTGCCGCTGCGGCACCTACCCCCGTGTGCGCGCTGCGATCCACGCGGCGGCCAAGGCGAACGCGAAGGTGCAGTCATGAAGCGCCGCACGTGGTTGATCGGAAGTGCTGCTGCCGTCGGCGGAGTCCTCACCGTCGGCGTGGCAGGCCTCGCCGCTCGCGATTCGCATTTCGAGAAGCGCGCCGCACAGGCCGGCTCCTCTGCCGCGCCGCTGCTTGCTGGTTGGGTGCAGGTCGCGGGCGACGGCGCCGTCACCGTGCTGGTCCCCCACTCCGACATGGGCCAGGGCTCCGCGACGGCGCTGGCGATGATGGTGGCCGAGGAGCTGGATGCCGACTGGGCGCAAGTGCGCGTGGCGCAGGCGCCTGCAGACCCGGCCTTCGCCAACCGTTTCTTCGTCGGCGCCTTCCTGATGAAGGGGCCGGCGCCCGCAGGCTTCGAGCGGGCGGCCGAGGTCGCGTTCGGCGAAGTCGCCCGCCTGGCCAGCATGCAGGTCACCGGCGGCTCGGCGGCCGTCCGCTACACGGGCCAGTTCGGCCTGCGCGCGGCGGGCGCCGCGGCGCGCGAGATGCTGGTCGCGGCCGGTGCGCAGAAGCTCGGCGTGCCCGCCGCTGAATTGCGGACGCAAGGGGGCCGCGTGGTCCACGCCGGCAGCGGCCGCTCCATCGCCTACGGTGAGCTGGCCGGCGCAGCCGCCACGCTGGACGTGCCGCGCCATCCCCGCCTGAAACCCCGCAGCGAATTCCGCCTGGTCGGCACCGCCCCGCCGCGGCTGGACATCCCCGCCAAGGTGACGGGCCGCACGAAGTACGGCATCGACGTGCAGTTGCCCGGCATGCTCGTGGCCACGGTGCGCGCGGCGCCCGTGCACGGCGAGCGCCTGCTCGAGGTCGCGGATGCGCCCGCACTCGCTGTCGCTGGTGTGCGCAAGGTCCTGCGCCTGCCCAACGCCGTGGCCGTCGTCGCGGACGGCTACTGGCAGGCGCGCACCGCGCTCGGCAAGCTCAAGCCCGTGTTCACCGCCACCGCGAGCGAGGGCGTGAACAGCGCTTCGATCTCCCGCCAGTTCGACGTGGCACTGGCCTCCGCCGACGGCAAGAAGCTCGTGTCGCGCGGCGACGTGGCCAAGGCAGAAGGCCGCGTCGTGCAGGCGGCGTACGAAGTGCCCTTCCTGCACCACGCCACCATGGAGCCGATCAACGTCACGGCGCAGTGGGACGGCAAGCGCATGCGGGTGTGGGGCAGCGAGCAGGACGCGCTGGGCGCGCGCAACAACGTCGCCAAGGCGGCCGGCATCTCGCTGGACGATGTCGAGTTCACGCCGATGTCGCTGGGCGGCGGCTTCGGCCGACGCTCCGCGCCCAAGAAGGACCATCTCGAGCAGGCCGTCCACATCGCGAAAGCGATGTCGCCGGCCCCCGTCAAATTGATCTGGAGCCGCGAGGAGGACTTCGCGCAGGGCGCCTACCGCCCCGCGATCGCCACGCGGATCGAGGCGAAGCTGGACGCGCAGGGCCGCATCGCCTCGTGGCGCCAGCGTTTCATCGACACGCCGGAGCTGATCAACGAAGGCTTCCCGATCCCCTACGACGTGCCCAACCAGCTGATGGAAGCGGTGGTCAGCCCCACGCACGTTCGCTACGGCGCGTGGCGCAGCGTGGCGCACAGCCAGCACGGCTTCTTCACCGAAAGCTTCATCGACGAACTCGCGGCGGCCGCGAAGATGGACCCGCTGGAATTCCGCCGCCGGCACGTGCCCGCCGGTTCGCGCCACCGCAAGGTGCTGGACGAAGTGGCCCGGCGCAGCGGCTGGGGTACGCCGCTGCCGGCAGGCCGCGGGCGCGGCGTCGCGCTGGTGGAAAGCTTCGGCAGCGTCGTTGCCGAAGTCGTCGAGGCGTCGCTCTCGGAGGGCAAGGTGCAGGTGCACCGCATCACCGCGGTGGTCGACTGCGGCTACGTGGTGCACAAGGACACGGGCGCGCAGCAGGTGCAAGGCGGCATCGTGATGGGGCTGAGCGCCGCGATGGGCGAGGCGATCACCATCGAGAACGGGGCGGTCGCGCAGCGCAGCTTCCCGGACTACCCGCTGCTGCAGCTCGCGCAGGTGCCACCCATCGACGTGTTCTTCGTCGAGAGCGATGGGCCGCTGGGCGGCCTGGGCGAAGTGGGCCTGCCGCCGGTGGCGCCGGCGCTGGCGAACGCAGTGCATGCAGCCAGCGGCCGGCGGTTGCGCTCACTGCCCCTGCGGCAGTCGGCACAATCGCAGGCTTGACGACGACGCTTCCCCTCATCACCGACTGGCAGTTCTACGCCATCGCCGTCCCCGCGGTGCTCCTCATGGGCATCAGCAAGAGCGGCTTCGGCTCGGGCTTCGGCTCGCTCGTCGTGCCGATGATGGCGCTGACGGTCACCGTGCCGCAGGCCGCCGCGATCATGATGCCCATCCTGTTCGTGATGGACATCATGGGGCTGGCCGCATTCAGGCGCCACTTCGACTGGCAGCTGATCCGCTTCCTCGTGCCGCTCGGGCTCGTGGGCACGCTGGTCGGCACGCTGTCGTTCAAGCTGCTCGACACACGGCTCGTCGCCGGCATCGTCGGCATCTTCACGCTGCTGTTCCTGGCGCAGCGGCTGGCCTTCCCGCCGGGGCCCAACAGCCCGCACCCGCCGAAGTGGGTGGGCGTGATCCTCACCGTCACCTCGGGCTTCACGAGCTTCGTGTCGCACGCCGGCGGCCCACCGATCAATGCCTACGTGCTGCCGATGCGGCTGCCGCCCATCGTCTTCACCGCGACGATGGCCGTGTTCTTCTTCGTGATCAACCTGAGCAAGTGGGTGCCGTACGCGTGGCTCGGTTTGCTCGACCTGCGCAACATGTCGACCTCGCTCGTGTTGCTGCCGCTCGCGCCTGTGGGCGTGTGGATCGGCGTGCGCATGGCCAAGCGCATCGACCCGGTGCTGTTCTACCGGCTGGTCTACCTCGGGATGTTCCTGACCGGCGCCAAGCTGGTGTGGGACGGCTTCCTCTCGCGGTAGCAAGTCACGGTGCCGACGCGGCGGCCGCGCACGCTTTGCGGACGCATGCGCCACTCGATCACGCGGCCGTCCGTGAGGTGCACCTCTCCCGCGTGCTCTCGGTCCGGGTGGGCGCGGCGCGCTTCCACGCCGGCGAGGAAGCCTTCGGGGTCCTGCACCTGCGCGAGCTGCATCGCGAGCAGGGCCGCCTCGTTCAGCGCCTCCAGCTTGTCCTGGGGAATGCGCCACATCTCGATGAAGCTCAGGTTGTAGTGCACGGCGCGGCCGAAGTGGCCGAGCGCGAGCACGCCGTCGGTCGTGGAGTCCAGCGTGGCGAGCAGCAGCGACACGGCCGCGCGGGCTTCCACCAGCTCCTGCGAGCGCGCCTCCAGCGTCTTGGTGACGGTGCCCAGCCGCGCCTGCGACTTGTGCAGCGCGGCCTGCGCCGCGGCGAGCTGCTGCGTCAGGCGGTTGACGAGATCATCCATGCACCGGCTCCGCGAGTTGCATTCCAAGGGCGGCCACGAGCGCCGCCAGTTCGGGTTCGAGTGCATCGAGGCGCGAGAGCACCTCGGCTCGCGGCTGTTTCTCGCGCAAGGCGTGTTCCACGCGCGCGGCCAGCGCTTCGATGCGAGTCGCGCCAATGGTGCCGGAGACGCCCTTGAGCGTGTGCGCGACGCGCTCGGCCGTCACTGCATCGCCGCCCTCGTACGCGTTGCGGACCTCGGTGGTGGCAGCCGCCTGCCCCTGCGCATAACGCGCGAGCAGTTTCAGGTACAGCGGCTTCTTGCCCACCATGCGGGCGAGGCCCGTCTTCGTGTCGAGCCCCGGCACGACCGGCAGCCCGTCCGCCGCGGGTGCGGCGGCGGCGGACGGCACCGGCTGCACGACCGCCGTGCGCGGACGAATCCAGCGCAGCAGGATGGACCCCAGGTCCCGCGGGTCGATCGGCTTGACGAGGAAGTCGTTCATGCCCGCGTCGAGGCAGGCCTGCCGGTCCTGCGCCATCGCGTTGGCGGTCATCGCCACGATCGGCAGGCGCTGGTGGCGCCCGCTCACGCGGATGGCTTCGGTAGCCGACACGCCGTCCATCACGGGCATCTGCATGTCCATGAACACGAGGTCATATTCCGCCTCGTCGACCTTGCGCACGGCGATCGCGCCGTTGTCCGCAACGTCCACGACGAGGCCGGCTTCCTCCAGCAGCTCGCGCGCGACCTGCTGGTTGATGTCGTTGTCTTCCACGAGCAGGATGCGCGCGCCGCGCACCGGGGCCAGGCGAGCATCGGCGGCGGACGGCTGGGCGGCAACCGGGGCCTCGCCGCGTACGCCCAACACACCCATCGTGGTGTCGAACAGCTGCGACGGGCTCACGGGCTTGACGAGCACGTTGTCGATGCCGGCCTGAGTCGCCTCCTTCAGGATCTCGTCGCGGCCGAAGGCGGTCACCATCAGCATCAGCGGCGGCGCGTCGAGGCCCAGCGCGCGGATGCGACGCGCGCACTCGGTCCCGTCCATGCCCGGCATGCGCCAGTCGAGGTAGACGATGTCGTACGGGTGGCCGTCCGCCGCCGCGCGACGCACGGCTTCGAGCGCGCTCGCGCCGTCACGGGCTTCCGCGGTCGTGAACGTCATCCCCTGCAGCATCTCCACGATCACGGCGCGGGCGTGCTCGTTGTCGTCGACCACGAGCGCGCGCCGCCCGCGCAGGTCGGGCCGCGGCACCAGCTCGCGGCGGCGCTGCTCGCCGATGCCCACGCGCGCGGTGAACCAGAAGGTGCTGCCCTTGCCGAATTCGCTTTCCACGCCTACTTCGCCGCCCATCAGCTCCGCCAGCCGTTTGCAGATGGCCAGGCCGAGGCCCGTGCCGCCGAACTTGCGCGTCGTCGACGTGTCGCCTTGCGAAAAGCTCTGGAAGAGCCGGGCCGCCTGTTCCGGCGTGAGGCCGATGCCCGTGTCCTTGACGCGGAAGTGCAGCAGCACGTCGCGCTCGGTGCGTTCGCTCGCGCGCACCGACACGAGCACCTCGCCCTTCTCGGTGAACTTCACGGCGTTGTTCGCGTAATTGAGCAGCACCTGCCCGAGGCGCAGCGAGTCGCCCACCAGCGTGCCGGGCACGTCCGGCGCGACGTCGAAGACAAGCTCCAGCCCCTTCGCATGGCATTTCTCGCTCACGAGGCCGCACGTTGTCTCCAGCAGCTTCTCCAGCTCGAAACCGGCGCGTTCCAGGTCCAGCTTGCCGGCCTCCACCTTCGAGAAGTCGAGGATGTCGTTGAGCAGGCCCAGCAGGTGCTGGCCGGACGACTGCACCTTGTGGATGTAGTCGCGCTGGCGCGGCGTGAGCTCGGTCTTGAGCACGAGATGCGACAGGCCGATGATGGCGTTCATCGGCGTGCGGATCTCGTGGCTCATGTTGGCGAGGAAGTCGGACTTCATCCGCGTCGCGGCCTCGGCCTCTTCCTTCGCGCGGCGCACCTCCTCCTCGGCACGCACCCGCCCGCTGATGTCGCGGCTCACCCCGAGCGTCCCCTGCAGCTCGCCGTTCTCGTCCCAGAGGGGCGCGACCACGGTGTCCCAGGTCGCGCCCCCGAAACGGCCCTCCGATGAATGTTCGCGGCGCTCGCGCAGGCACCGTTCGTCGCGCGAGCGCACCGCGCTTGCCATCTCCGCCGGGAAGAAGTCCCGCGCCGTGCGGCCGATGATCGCGTCGCGCGGCGCCCGCGCCAGCGCGGCGAAGGCGGCGTTGCAGCCGAGGTAGCGCCCCTCTGTGTCCTTGTAGTAGACGGCGTCCGAGATCGAGTCGATGAGCGACTGCAGCGTGGCGCGCTGCCGGTTCTGGTCGCGCTCGGCCGCCTTCTGGCGCGAGATGTCCTTGAACGCGCAGATGTAGAGCGACTGACCGTTGGCCTCGGTGAGGAAGGTGGTCACCTGTGCGTCGCGCATGCGGCCGTCCTTGCAGCGGTGGCGCGACTCGAACTTCACCTGCCCGCGCGTCTCGGCGAGCGCGGTGTCCAGCCACTTCACGTCCGCGGGGCCGAACGACGGGTCGAAGTCGGCGACAGTCATTCCCACGAACTCGTCGACCGGGTACCCGAAGTGCGCGCACGCGGCGGGGTTGGCCCAGGTGACCTTCAGCGACCCGCGCTCGATCCACACCATCGGGCCGGCGTTCTCCAGCACGAGGTGGTTGAACAGCATCTTCTGCTCGTGGCGCAGCCGCTCGGTGATGTCGCGGAAGATGATGACGCTGCCGACGCAGCGCCCGTGCATGCGCTGCGGCACGACGCGGCGCTCCAGCACGCGGCCGTCCTTCAGCTCGACCGTCGACAGGTCCTCGGCTTCCGGGTTGGCCCGGCGCCGCAGCACCTGCGCCGTCCAGGCAGCGGGGTCCTTCACCTGCGTGAGCTGGTGCTCGACCAGCGCCTTGTCGCTGATGTCCCCGAGGTGGTCCTCGGGGATGTTCCACAGCTCGATGAAGCGGATGTTGTAGAAGATCGAGCCGTCGGAGTACTGCAGCGTCAGGATGCCGTCGTTGCCGGCATCGAGCGTGGAGACGAGCAGCTCGCGCTCGCGCGTGAGTTGCAGGGCGGTTGCGCGCGCCAGCGCAAGCTCGCGCTCGAGGCTGGCGACGGGTTCGGGGGCACGGTCCATGCACCCGATTGAAGCGGCCGCGCCCCGGGGCGCCTTAAGCAAATTGCCTAGGGCCTTTAGGGATTGGCCGCGTCGCGGTCCGTTTCCGCGCTGGCCCAGCCCTGCCGTTCGCCGCGCTGGCGCCGGTCGGCCGCCTCGGCGCGCTCGCGCGCCATCTGCTCCTCGAACTGCTTGCGCCCCTCCTTGACCACGGCGATCAGGCGGGCGCGGTCGCGGTGGTGCAGGTACATCTTCTCGAACAGCTCGAGGTTGTGGCGGCGAAAGCGCATCGCGCGGCGGCGCGCGTCGTGGGGCTCGATGCCCAGCGCCTCCAGCACGGTACGGCCGCTCCTGAGGCTGGACTCGAACAGCTCGCGCTCCACCAGCATCACGCCGCGGTCGCGCAGCTCGTTCCAGTGCGTCACGTCGCGGGCGCGCGCGACCAGCTCGAGATGCGGGAAGTTTTCACGCGCGAGGTCGACGATGCGCAGCGACTGCTCGCGGTCGTCGACGGCGACCACGAGGATGCGTGCCGACTCGGCGCCCGCCGTGCGCAGCAGGTCCATGCGCGTCGCGTCGCCGTAGTGCACCTTGTAGCCGAAGGTGCGCGCGGCCTCCACCATGTCCGCGTCGTGGTCCAGCACGGTGGAGGCGAAGCCTTCGGCGGTGAGCAGCCGGCCGATGATCTGCCCATAGCGGCCGAAGCCCGCGATGATCACCGGCGCGCGCTGCGGCTCGCTCAGCTCCTCCATCCCGGCGCCGGCGCGGCTCGCGAAGCGCGGCAGCACGAGGCGGTCCACCGCGACCAGCAGCAGCGGCGAGACCAGCATCGACACCGCCACCGCGCCGATCAGCAGCGATGCGGTCTCGGGCGAGAACACCTTGCTGCCGGCAGCCGCCTGGAACACGACGAACGCGAATTCGCCGCCCTGCGCCAGAAGCAGCGTGAAGACCGGCCGCTCCGCGAGCGGGATGCGCATGCCCACCGAGATGGCCCAGATCACCACCGCCTTCGCGGCAAGAAAGCCCAGCACGATCGCGGCCATCAGCCCCGGCGAGCGCGCGAGCACGCCGAAGTCGATGCTCATGCCCACCGCGATGAAGAACAGGCCCAGCAGCAGGCCCTTGAAGGGCTCGATGTCGGTTTCCAGCTCGCGCCGGTACTCGCTCTCGGCCAGCAGCACGCCCGCGAGGAAGGCCCCCAGCGCCATCGACAGGCCGACGAACTGCATCAGCGCGGCGATGGCGACGACGAGCAGCAGCGAAGCCGCCGTGAAGATCTCCGGCGTGTTGCTGCGCGCGATCCAGCGCAGCACGGGCCGCAGCAGCAGCCGGCCGCCCAGCACGATGCCGCCGATCACCGCCACGATGCGCAGCGCTTCCACGGCGTTGTTGCCGTCGTTGCCGTGGTCGACCGTGCCGCCCAGCAGCGGCAGCAATGCGAGGATGGGGATGGCCGCGACGTCCTGGAACAGCAGGATGGAAAAGCCCGCCTGCCCGCTGGAGGTTGGCAGCAGGTTGCGCTCGCCCATCACCTGCAGCGCAATGGCCGTGGACGACAGTGCAAGCCCGAGCGCGGCCACGAGCGCGATGCGCCAAGGCACGCCGAAGGCGATGCCCGCGAGGAAGATCGCGAGCGCGCAGCCCACGACCTGCGCCGTGCCCCAGCCGAAGATCGGCCGGCGCAGGCTCCACAAGCGGCGCGGCTCCAGCTCCAGGCCCACGAGGAACAGCATCAGCACCACGCCGAATTCGGCGAAGTGCAGGATGTCCTCGACGTTGCTCACCAGTTTCAGGCCCCACGGGCCGATGGCGATGCCCGCGGCGAGGTAGCCGATGATCGAGCCGAGCCCGAGTGCGCGCGACAGCGGCACCGCGAGCACGGCGGCGCCGAGGTAGATCAGCGAATTGGTCAGCCAGGCGGGTGCGTGTTCCATGCTCAGGTCGGCAGGGGCCGGTCCAGGGGCGGGACCACGCACGCAGGGCACGGCTCCAGCTCGTCCATCTCCGGCCAGTCCGGGTAGGAGCGCAGGCGCTCGGCATAGACCTGCACGTGCTCGGCGATCGCGGCCTCGCTGGCCCGGTGCGCACCGTGCAGCACCAGAGGCGGCAGGAAGCGCATGCCGCACAGGGCTGCTGTCTGCTCGTAGGGCGGCAGGAATGCGTCGAAGAAGTAGCGGTTGTAGCCCTGCGGGTGGTACGAGCCCTCGGAGCCGCCGGTCGTCGCCACGAGCCACACGTCCTTGCCCTGCAGGGCGGTCGGGCCGTGGCCGTACGCCCAGCCGTAGGTGAGCACTTCGTCCAGCCACAGTTTCATCAGCGGCGGCATGGAGTACCACTGGATCGGGTGCTGCAGCACGATGAGCGGCGCCGCCTCCACGGCGCGCTGTTCGGCGGCCACGTCGATGTCGAAATCGGGGTAGCTGCCATAGAGGTCGCGCACCACCACCCCCGGCGCGGCCCGGGCGGCCTCCAGGAGGCGGCGGTTCACCCGCGACTCCCGCCAGTGGGGGTGCGCGGCCAGCACGTAGGCCCGGGCGCGCACCGGCTCGGTTGCGGACTCATCCATGGCCGGTAACATAGCAAAGCAGCGCGCAAGGCGCAGATGGAGCCGAATGATGCCAGTCGTGGTCGTTGCCAATCCGAAAGGCGGTGTCGGGAAGTCCACCCTGGCCACCAACATCGCCGGGTACTTCGCGTCGAAGGGGCACAAGGTGATGCTGGGCGACGTGGACCGCCAGCAGTCCTCGCGCCTGTGGCTCGGCCTGCGCCCGCCGCAGGCACGCGCCATTTCCAGCTGGGACGTGGGCGAGAAGGAGATGGCCCGGCCGCCCAAGGGCACGACCCACGTGGTGCTGGACACGCCGGCCGGCATGCACGGCAAGCTGTTCAAGGAGGCCCTGAAGATCGCCGACAAGGTGGTGGTGCCCCTGCAGCCGAGCATCTTCGACATCTTCGCCACGCGGCACTTCCTGGACGAGCTGGCGCAGCAGGGCAAGTCCTCGCACGTGCAGGTGGGCATCATCGGCATGCGCGTCGACCCGCGCACCATCGCGGCCGACCACCTGCAGGAGTTCACCAAGAGCCTCGGGCTGCCCGTGCTGGGCTACCTGCGGCCGACGCAGAACTACATCCACCTCGCGGCGCGCGGGCTCACGCTGTTCGACGTGTCGCCGGGCCGCGTGGAGCGCGACCTGGAGCAGTGGGAAGGGATTTGCCGTTGGCTCGATACTTGAGGGCATGAAAGTCCTCCCATCCCTTGATGCACTGCCGCCCCTCGTCGGCCAGGAAGTCGCCGTGAGCGACTGGCTCACGATCACGCAGGAGCAGGTGAACAAGTTCGCCGAAGCCACCGGCGACCACCAGTGGATCCACGTCGACGTGGAGCGCGCGAAGGCCGGGCCGTTCGGCGCGCCCATCGCGCACGGCTTCCTCACGCTGTCGCTGATCCCGAAGTTCTTCGAGAGCTCGTTCACCATCGAGAACACCCGCATGGGCGTGAACTACGGCCTGAACAAGGTGCGGTTCACGGCGCCCGTGCCCGTGGGCAGCCGGCTGCGCGCGCGCATGAAGCTCGCCAGCTGCGAACCCATCGAGAACGGCGGCATGCAGATGGCGTGGAACGTCTTGATCGAGCGCGAGGGCAGCGACAAGCCGGTCTGCGTGGCCGAGACGCTGTCGCGCCGCTATCCCTAGGCCGCGAAGCCGTTCTGCCGCCAGGCCTCGAACACCGTCACCGCGACGGCGTTGGAGAGGTTGAGGCTGCGCTGGCCGGGGCGCATCGGCAGCTTCAGGCGCTGCGCTTCGGCGAAGTCGGCGCGGATTTCCTCGGGCAGCCCACTCGTCTCCGAGCCGAACACGAGCCAGTCGCCACGCGCGAATTCGACGTCATGCACGAACCGCGTGCCGCGCGTCGTGAGCGCGAACATGCGATCGCGCTTCGGCTGCTCGTTGGCCAGGAACGCCGGCCACGATGCGTGACGCCGAACGTCGGCGTACTCGTGGTAGTCCAGCCCGGCGCGCTTCATGTGCTTGTCGTCCATCGAGAAGCCGAGCGGCTCGACCAGGTGCAGCGCGCAGGCGGTGTTGGCCGCTAGGCGGATCACGTTGCCGGTGTTGGGCGGGATTTCGGGGTGGACGAGGACGATGTTGAACATCAGGCGGGGATCATTCGGGCTCGTCGGTGCGCGCGACGACGGCGGCGCCGACCGAGGCGGCGCCGGCGGCACGCAGCGCCTGCGCGGCCGAGAACAGGGAAGCGCCGCTGGTCATCACGTCGTCGACGAGCAGGATCGCGCGCTCGCGCACGTCGGCTGCGCGCAGCGGCTCGACACCGAATGCGCCGCGCACGTTGGCCTGGCGTTCGCGGCGGCTGAGCGCGGTTTGCGGCGCGGTGTCGCGCAGGCGCAGCAGCAGGCCCGCGTCGGCCTTCTCGGGTGCAAGCGCCCGCGCCAGCTCGTGCGACTGGTTGAAGCCGCGCAGCGCAAGCCGCTCGCGCGACAAGGGCATCGGCAGCACGAGGTCCGCCTGCGCGACGCTGGCCGCGACGCCGGGTGCATCGAGCATCAAAGCGGCCAGCGTGCGTGCCCAGCCGGGCTCGTCGCCGAACTTGAAGCGCAGGAGCAGACGCGACCAGGGAAAGCCATAGGACACGGCGGCGTGGCATCGCTCGAGGGGCGGCGGCTCGCGCAGGCACGCGCCGCACACCGCGACGCCATCGGGCACCGCCAGCGCACAGCTGCGGCACCGCGGCCGCGGCGCAGCAAAGCGCTGCACGCACGCATCGCACACCGGCTCGGCCGGCCACGCCCCACACGCCGCGCAGCGGCTGGGCACCAGCGGTGCGAGTCGGGAGAGCCAGGTGCCGAGCATCGGGTCAATATACTCGTCGCGCCCCTTCATAAATGGCCGAAGATCGTCCACCCACCATCGACCCCGTCGCCGCCGACCGCTGGCAGCGCCGCGCCCCCGCGCACTCGCCGTGGCTGCACGAGGAAGTGGGCCGCCGCATGGAAGAGCGGCTGGAGTGGATCCGCCGCGAGCCGGCGTCATGGGTCGACTGGGAGCCCGTGCGCGGCGGCCTCGCCGCCCATGCGCGCGTCGCGCAGCGCTACGCCAGGTCGCGCTGCCTCGTGGTCGAGCCGCACCACGAAGCGGCCGCGCGGGCCGCACTCGCCCCTTCGCTCTGGCAACGGTTGCGCGGGGACGTCACCACTTTCGGCGACGCACCCGACGGCGCCGCCCAGATGCTGTGGTCCAACATGCGGCTGCACACGAGCGCCGACCCGCAGCAGCTCCTCGCGCGCTGGCACCGCGCGCTGGAAGCCGACGGCTTCCTGATGTTCTCCTGCCTCGGCCCCGACACGCTGCGCGAACTGCGCGCGCTCTACGCCGCGCTCGGCTGGCCGCCGCCCTCGCACGAGTTCACCGACATGCACGACTGGGGCGACATGCTCGTGCACACGGGCTTTGCCGAACCGGTGATGGACATGGAGCGCATCACGCTGACGTTCGAAACGCCCGCGCGCCTCGTCGCCGAACTGCGCGAGCTCGGCGCCAACCTGCACCCGCAACGCTTTCCCGCACTGCGCGGCCGCGCATGGCGGCGCACGCTCGAGGAGGCGCTCGGCCGCGACCTGCGCGGTGCCGAAGGGAGGCTGGCACTCACCTTCGAGGTCATCTACGGCCACGCGCTCAAGCCGCAGCCGCGCGTGAAGGTGGGCGAAAAGAGCACGTTTTCGGTGGACGACATGCGCCGCATGCTGCAGCGGCCGCCGCAAGCCTGACATGGGTCAAGACCCCGCGCCCCGGAAAGTGGCAGGGGGAACCCGCGCTACAATGCGCGGTTGATTTTGTGAGCGACGGCTCGTGTCGAACATCGTCTTTCGTTTCGCCACTGTCCAGGGCCAGGCCATCCACTGGTTCCTGAAGCGCAACTGCTCGGTGACGCCGGCCCAGCTGGGTTGGCTGTACGCCTCGCTGTGCGTCGTGTCGCTCGCGATCGGGACCTTTTTCTGGTTCCAGGGCGCGGTGTTGATCCTCCCCTTCGCCTGGCTCGAACTGGCCGCCGTGGGCCTCGCGTTCCTCGTGTACGCGCGCCACGCGGCGGACGGCGAGCACATCCTGCTGCAGGGCCGCAGGCTGGTGGTGGAGCTGGAGAACGCCGGGCGGCTGGAACGCGCGGAATTCAACCGCGACTGGGTTCGCGTCGAGCCCAGCGTGGACGACCGCTCCCTGATCGAGGTGTCGGGGCAGGGCCGGCGCGTGGCCGTGGGGCGGTTCCTCCGCCCGGAGCTGCGCCCGGCGCTGGCGCAGGAGATTCGCAGGGCCTTGCGCGAGGCATGACGCGCAAGGGCCGGCAGGACAGTTTGAATTGAGAGCTTGAGGCTAAGAACGATGAAAAGTCATTCCATCCAGGCGGCGGCCCTCGCGGCACTCGGCGCTTTCGCGGGCGCCGCGCACGCGGTGCAGGACCTGCCGGGCGGCCCGGCGGTGCGCCAGCTGAACCTGCACAACGCGGCCACGCGCATCGGCGTGGAAATCGCCTGGCTGCACTGGTTCATGCTGATCACCTGCCTCGTGATCTTCATCGCCGTGTTCTCGGTGATGTTCTATTCCATCTGGAAGCACCGCAAGTCGGTCGGCCACAAGCCCGCCAACTTCCACGAGTCGGTCACGGTCGAAATCGTCTGGACCATCATCCCCTTCCTCATCGTGATCGGCATGGCGCTGCCCGCCACCAAGGTGCTGGTCGCCTCCAAGGACACGAGCAACGCCGACCTGACCATCAAGGCCACCGGCTACCAGTGGAAGTGGGGCTACGACTACATCAACGGCGAAGGCCAGGGCGTGAGCTTCCTGTCCACGCTGGACCCCACGCACCGCGAGATCTCCAACGACGGCGCGAAGAACGCCCCGGACAACTTCCTGCTCAAGGTCGACAACCCGCTGGTCGTGCCGGTGAACAAGAAGGTGCGCATCGTCACCACCGCCAACGACGTGATCCACGCCTGGGGCATCCCGGCCTTCGGCGTCAAGCAGGACGCCATCCCCGGCTTCGTGCGCGACACGTGGTTCCGCAGCGAGAAGACCGGCGACTTCTACGGCCAGTGCTACGAGCTGTGCGGCAAGGAGCACGCCTACATGCCCATCCACGTGAAGGTGGTGAGCGCGGAGCAGTACACCGCCTGGGTGGCCGACCAGAAGAAGCTGATGGCCGCCAAGCAGGACGACCCCGCCAAGGTGTGGACGCTGGCCGACATCACGGCCCGCGGCGAGAAGGTGTATGCCGCCAACTGCGCGGCCTGCCACCAGCCCAACGGCAAGGGCGCGGGCCCGATCAAGCCGCTGGACGGCTCGCCGGTCGTGCTCGACGCGAACAAGGCCGCCGAGATCCAGGTGGTGCTGCAGGGCCGCGGCGCGATGCCGTCGTGGAAGCAGCTTTCCGACACCGACCTCGCGGCGGTGATCAGCTACACCAAGAACAACTGGTCGAACAAGACCGGGCAGCTCGTGCAGCCGGCCGAAGTGCTGGCGCAGCGCGCGAAGTAAGGACAGAGGTAAATCATGAGCGCCGTACTCGACCACCACGACCACGCCCACGACGACCACCACCACGCGCCCGCCGGCTGGCGCCGCTGGGTGTATGCCACCAACCACAAGGACATCGGCACGCTGTACCTGCTGTTCTCGTTCACGATGTTCATCGTGGGCGGCATCCTGGCGCTGCTGATCCGCGCCGAGCTGTTCCAGCCGGGCCTGCAGGTCGTCAACCCCGAGCTGTTCAACCAGCTCACCACCATGCACGGCATCATCATGGTGTTCGGCGCGATCATGCCGGGCTTCGTGGGCTTCGCGAACTGGATGATCCCGCTGCAGATCGGCGCGCCGGACATGGCGTTCGCGCGCATGAACAACTTCAGCTTCTGGCTGCTGATCCCGGCCGGCCTGATGGTGGTGGGCTCGTTCTTCATGCCCGGCGGCGCGCCCGCCGCGGGCTGGACGCTCTACGCGCCGCTCACGCTGCAGATGGGCCCCTCGATGGACGCGGGTATCTTCGCGCTGCACATCATGGGCGCGAGCTCCATCATGGGCTCGATCAACATCATCGTGACCATCCTCAACATGCGCGCCCCCGGCATGACGCTGATGAAGATGCCGATGTTCGTGTGGACCTGGCTGATCACGGCCTACCTGCTGATCGCGGTGATGCCCGTGCTGGCCGGCGCCATCACGATGACGCTGACCGACCGCCACTTCGGCACGGTGTTCTTCAACCCCGCCGGCGGCGGCGACCCGGTGATGTACCAGCACATCTTCTGGTTCTTCGGCCACCCCGAGGTCTACATCATGATCCTGCCGGCGTTCGGCATCATCAGCCACGTGGTGCCGGCGTTCTCGCGCAAGAAGCTGTTCGGCTACGCCTCGATGGTGTACGCCGTGGCCTCCATCGCCATCCTGTCGTTCATCGTGTGGGCGCACCACATGTTCACGACCGGCATGCCCGTCACCGGCCAGCTGTTCTTCATGTACGCCACGATGCTGATCGCGGTGCCGACGGCCGTGAAGGTGTTCAACTGGATCGCGACGATGTGGCAGGGCTCGATGACCTTCGAGACGCCGATGCTGTTCGCCGTGGGCTTCATCTTCGTGTTCACGATGGGCGGCTTCACCGGCCTGATCCTCGCCATGGCGCCGATCGACCTGCTGCTGCAGGACACCTACTACGTCGTGGCCCACTTCCACTACGTGCTGGTGGCCGGCTCGCTGTACGCCATGTTCGCGGGCTTCTACTACTGGGCGCCCAAGTGGACGGGCGTGATGTACAACGAGACGCGCGGCAAGATCCACTTCTGGTGGTCGCTGATCGCGTTCAACGTCACCTTCTTCCCGATGCACTTCCTGGGCCTGGCCGGCATGCCCCGCCGCTACGCCGACTACCCGATGCAGTTCGCCGACTTCAACGCGATCGCTTCGGTCGGCGGCTTCGCCTTCGGCATCGCGCAGGTGTACTTCTTCTTCTGGATCGTGCTGCCCGTCATGATGGGCAAGGGCCCGAAGGCCGTGCAGCGCCCGTGGAACGACCCCGACGGCAAGGGCGCCGAGGGCCTGGAATGGGAAGTGCCGTCGCCGGCGCCCTTCCACACCTTCGAGACGCCACCGAAGCTGTCGGCCGACGCCACCCGCGTGGTCGCCCACTGAGCGCCAGCGTGAACATGACCGACGAGCAGCGCAAGAAGAACCTGCGCACGGCGCTGATCCTGGCGACCGTGGTGGCGGTGTTCTTCATCGGCTTCATCGCCCGCATGGTGCTGCTGGGCAGGTAACAAGATGGACATCAAGCGCGAAAACCTGCGGATGACGGGCAAGCTGGCGGTGATTGCCGCCGGCATGTTCGCGTTCGGCTACGCCCTGATCCCGCTGTACAAGCACATCTGCGAGCTCACCGGCATCAACATCCTCGCCGTCGGCGAAAAGCAGGTGCCCGGCAGTTCCACGGCCAGGCCGAACACGCAGGTGGACACCTCGCGCACCATCACCGTCGAATTCGACGCCAACACGATGGGGCCGTGGAAGTTCAAGCCGGCGGTGGCCTCGGTGCAGGTGCACCCGGGCGAGCTCGCGACGGTGGTGTACGAATTCCAGAACGTGCAGGACCGCAAGATGGCGGCGCAGGCCATCCCGAGCTATGCGCCGCGCAACGCGGCCGCGCACTTCAACAAGATCGAGTGCTTCTGCTTCAACCAGTACACGCTGGAGCCGGGCGAGAAGAAGCAGTGGCCGGTGGCTTTCGTGGTGGACCCGAAGCTGCCCAAGGACGTGAAGACGATCACCCTGTCGTACACCTTCTTCGAGGTGGGTGGCAAGGTGGCGAAGTTATGAAGTTGCTGCAGGCGGTCAGGGCGGTGCTTTGGTCGTTCGTCGGCATCAGGAAATCGAGCGGACAGCAGGAGGACTTCGGCAAGTTGAATCCCTTCCAGGTCATCGCCGTGGCGGTGGTGGTCGTGGTGCTCTTCGTGGCGGGATTGATTGCCCTGGTCAACTGGGTCGCAAAGTGAATACCGAGATAGAGGATCAGGAGTCGAGAAAATGAGTTCCAGCGCACACGGCACCACGCCCCACTACTACGTGCCCGAACCGTCGCGCCACCCGGCGATGGCGGCCTTCGGCCTGTTCTTCGTGCTGCTCGGCGCGGTCAACTGGGTCAACGGCGCCGACTGGGGCAAGTATTCGCTGCTGTTCGGCTTCCTGTGGCTGTTCTGGGTGCTGTTCCAGTGGTTCCGCGACGCGGTGCACGAGAGCGAAACCGGCCTCTACGGCCGCAAGATCGACTTCAGCTACCGCTGGAGCATGAGCTGGTTCATCTTCTCCGAGGTGATGTTCTTCGGCGCGTTCTTCACCGCCCTGTGGTGGATGCGCGTGCACTCGGTGCCCGCCCTGGCCGGCGCCGACAACGCGCTGCTGTGGCCCGAATTCAAGGCGGTGTGGCCCTCGGTGTCGCCGGGCGCGACGGCGTCGCCCGCCGGCATCATCGAGCCCTTCCAGACGATGACGCCGTTCTGGCTGCCGACCATCAACACCGCGCTGCTGCTGTCCTCCGGCGTCACGCTGACCATCGCGCACCATCTGCTGCAGGCCGGCGCGTCGCGCGGCAAGATCATCATGTGGATGTGGATCACGGTCGCACTGGGCGCCACCTTCGTCGGCGTGCAGGCCTACGAATACGCGCATGCGTACTCCGACCTGAACCTGAAGCTCACGTCGGGCGCCTACGGCTCCACGTTCTTCATGCTGACCGGCTTCCACGGCTTCCACGTGCTGGTCGGCATGCTGATGCTGCTGTTCATCACGCTGCGCCTGATGAAGGGCCACTTCACGCCCGAGCGCCACTTCGGCTTCGAAGGCGCCGCGTGGTACTGGCACTTCGTGGACGTGGTGTGGCTGGGCCTGTACACGCTCGTGTACTGGCTGTGAGGCTCGCACAACCGCAATGAAAAAAGCGCCGCGAGGCGCTTTTTTCATTGGCCGGGGCGAATGCCGGTGGGGCTGATCAGACCGAACTTCCAGGCAATGAGGATGCAGACGAACAGCAGGATGGAAAAGCCGACGCGGAAAGCCAGCGCGCGGGCCATGTTGTTGGTCTTCGGCTTGCCGTCGGCGCCGTCGCGCATCATGAACCACAAGGCCGAGCCGAGGCTGGCGAGGATGGCCAGGAATGCGATCGCCACGAGGATTTTCATGGCTCCGATTATCCCGCCGGGCAGCGCATGAAGGGTCGGCGCTCCTGGCTCGTCACGGCCGCGGCAATGCTGGGCTGCGCCGTGACCCTGGCGCTCGGTTTCTGGCAATGGGGCCGCGCGCAGCAGAAGCTCGAGCTGCAATCGGCCATGGAGGCGCGCGAGAAGCTGCCCCCGGTCGATATCCGCGAGGTACTGGCCGCTCCCGACATCGCCCCCTTCCAGCACCGCCGCGTGCGCCTGCGCGGCACCTGGGGCGCACCCGTGGTATTCCTGGACAACCGGCAGATGGAAGGCAAGGTCGGTTTCTACGTCGTCGCACCCCTGCAGGTGGACGGGGGCGCCGTTGCCGTGCAGCGCGGCTGGGCGCCGCGCAATTTCGAGCGGCGCGAGCAGTTGCCTGCCGTCACGACGCCGGCGGGCACCGTAGAGATCGAAGCCCGCATCGCCCCGCCCCCCGCCAAGCTTTATGCCTTCGCCGAGGCCGAGCAGGGCCCGATCCGGCAAAATCTCGACCTGGCCCGTTTCGGCGCCGAGTCGCGCCTGCCCCTCGCGACACAGTTTTCCGTGCAGCAGCTCGGCCCGGCGTCCGAAGGCCTTTCGCGCCGGTGGCCGCAGGCGGGCAGCGGCGCCGAGAAGAACTGGGGCTATGCCTTCCAGTGGTGGGCCCTGAGCGCCCTGATCGCCATCCTTTATGTCTGGTTCCAATTCGTCCGCCCATCCCGCGCAGCCCGAGCGCCTCGATGAGCCGCTTGGCTTGACGGTGCACTCGCTGCCCGTGCCGCAGGAAGCGGCGCTGGCCGAGGAGCAGCGCACGGTCAGCGGCCGCTGGAAGATGCTGGCCGTGCTCGCCGTGTGCGCGGCGCCAGTCGTCGCGTCGTACTTCACCTACTACGTCGTCCGCCCCGAGGGCCGCCGCAACTACGGCGAGCTCATCATGTCGCAGCCTGAGCTGCCCGCGCAGCTCGCGCAACTGAAGGGCCAGTGGCTGCTGGTGAGCGTGGCCGGCGGTGCGTGCGAGGCCGCGTGCGAGAAACACCTGTACCTGCAACGCCAGCTGCGCGAGGGCCTCGGCAAGGACAAGGACCGCGTGGACTGGGTGTGGATCGTCTCCGACCGCACGCCGGTGCGTGACGCGCTGAAGCCCGCCCTTGCCGAAGCCACCGTGGTGCAGATGGACGAGGCGCAGCTTTCGCAGTGGCTCGCGCCCGCGCAGGGGCACGCTTTGCGCGACCACCTTTACGTCGTCGACCCGCAGGGCCGCTGGATGATGCGCTTCCCCGCCGGGCAGGACATCGGCACCGCGCCCAAGGTCAAGCGCGACCTCGAGCGGCTGCTGCGCGCCTCCGCATCGTGGGACAAGGCAGGGCGCTGATGCAGGCCGCCGAGTCGCTCTACAACCTCGCCCCCGTGCTGCGCGTCATGCTGCTCGGGCTCGCGATCGCCTGCGGGCCCATCTCGTGGGTGTGGCTGCGCAACCGGCAGGCCGCCGCGCGTGGCCGGCTGGCGGCGCTGACATTGATCACGCTCTTCCTCACGTTCGACCTCGTGATGTTCGGCGCCTTCACGCGCCTGACCGATTCGGGCCTCGGCTGCCCGGACTGGCCCGGCTGCTACGGTTCCGCGAGCCCGACCGGGGCCCACGCGGAGATCACGCTCGCCCAGCAGGAGATGCCCACCGGGCCCGTGACGCACACCAAGGCGTGGATCGAGATGATCCACCGCTACTTCGCGACGGCGGTGGGCGTGCTGATCCTCACCATCACCGCGGCCACATGGGTGCAGCGGCGCGATGCGAATGCCGTGAACCCGTGGTGGCCGGCGATCACGCTCGTGTGGGTGTGCATCCAGGGCGCGTTCGGCGCGCTGACGGTGACGATGAAGCTGCAGCCGGCCATCGTCACGCTGCACCTTCTCGGCGGGCTCGTGCTGCTGGCACAGCTCACGATGCAGGCGGAGGCGTACCGCGTGAACCCGCGCATGGCCGTAGCGGCAGCGCATCGCCGCTGGCTGTGGGCTGCGTTCGCGCTCGTATGGCTGCAAGTGGCATTGGGCGGCTGGGTCAGCACGAACTACGCGGTGCTGGCGTGCAGCGAGTTCCCGCAGTGCCAGGGCAGCTGGTGGCCGCACATGGATTTCGCGCAGGGGTTCGAGCTGTGGCGCGACCTGGGCAAGACCGGCGAGGGCGAGCACATTGCCTTCGCGGCGCTGACCGCGATCCACTACACGCACCGGCTCGTGGCGTATGTCGTGCTCGCCGCGCTCGCCGTGGCTTCGTGGCGCCTGTGGCGCGGGCCGCTCGCGGTGCAGGCCCGGTGGCTCGCCGGCCTCGCCGCGCTGCAGTTCGCCACCGGCCTCACGAACGTGGTGCTCGACTGGCCGCTCGTGGCCGCGGTGATGCACACCGGCGGCGCGGGTGCGCTGGTGGTGGTGCTCACCTGGGCGCTTTGCGAGGCTCGATCGCGATGAGCCGCTTTGCACAGTTCTATGCGCTGACCAAGCCCCGGGTCGTGCAGCTCATCGTGTTCTGCGCGCTCATCGGCATGGTGCTGGCGGTGCCCGGCGTTCCGTCGCTGGACGACGTGCGCATCGCGGCCATTGCATGCTTCGGCATCTGGCTCGTGGCCGGCGCGGCAGCGGCCTTCAACTGCCTCGTCGAGAAAGGCATCGACGCCAAGATGCGCCGCACCGCCTGGCGCCCGACGGCGCGCGGCGAGCTGAGCGACTGGCAGACGCTGGCGTTCGCCACGGTCCTCTGCGCCCTCGGCTCGTGGCTGCTGTATGCGTACGTGAACCCGCTGACGATGTGGCTCACGCTGGCCACCTTCATCGGCTATGCGGTCATCTACACGGTGATCCTCAAGCCGCTCACGCCGCAGAACATCGTGATCGGCGGCGCGTCCGGCGCGATGCCGCCGGTGCTGGGCTGGGCGGCTCTGCGAGGCGACGTTGGCCCCGAGGCGCTGATCCTCTTCCTCATCATCTTCCTGTGGACGCCGCCGCACTTCTGGGCGCTCGCGCTGTATCGCGTGGAGGATTACCGCAAGTCCGGCCTGCCGATGCTGCCGGTGACGCACGGCAACGAGTTCACGCGCCTGCAGGTGTTCCTCTACACGCTGGTGCTGTGGGGCGCTTGCCTGATGCCCTTCGCGTACGGCATGAGCTCGTGGATCTACCTCGCGGCGGCGCTGGTGCTGTCGGCCGGCTTCACGATGTATGGTTTCCGGCTGTGGCGCGACTACTCCGATGCGCTCGCGCGCAAGACGTTCCGTTTTTCCCTGATCCACCTGAGCGTGCTGTTCGCCGCGCTGCTGGTGGACCACTACGTGTTCTGACATGAAACTCCAACGCCGCTCCCTGCTGGTCCTCGCCTCCGCAGCCGCCCTCGGGGCATGCATGGAAAGCAAGCCGCAGTTCAAGTCGGTCGACCTGACCGGCGCCGACTACGCGAAGGACTTCCAGTTGCCCGACGTGAACGGGCAGGTGCGCAGCCTCAAGGACTTCAAGGGCAAGGCCGTGGTGCTGTTCTTCGGCTACACGCAGTGCCCCGACGTCTGCCCCACGACGATGACCGAGATCGCGCAGGCGAAGAAGCTGCTCGGGGTCGACGGCGACAAGGTGCAGGCGGTCTTCGTCACGGTCGACCCCGAGCGCGACACGCCCGAGGTGCTGAAGGCCTACATGGGGAACTTCGACCCCGGCTTCGTGGCGCTGCGCGGCTCGCCCGAGCAGGTGGCCGCCATGGCGAAGGACTTCAAGGTGTTCTACAAGAAGGTCGAAGGCAAGGCGCCGGGCAGCTACACGATGGACCACTCGGCGGCGAGTTACATCTACGACCCGCAGGGACGGCTGCGTCTCTACACGCGCTATGGCAGCGGGGCGCAGGCGCTGGCCGACGACCTGAAGCTTCTCTTGAAAGAGGCCTGATGGTCCAGCACCTCCTCGGGCGAAGGGGCGCGGCGCGCATCGCGCTGATCCCGCCAGAGGTGCTGGAAGCCCTGAACGACGGGCTGGTGCACACGGTCAACCTCAACGAGTTCCTTGCGCTCGACCTGCCGCGGCTCGCGCGCAATGTCGCGCGGGCTATCGGGCTCGACCCGGCGTCGGAGCGGCTCGACGACACGCTGGCGATGCTCTCCGCGTTCAAACCCGTGAAGCGGCACGAGCATGTTGCCCGCGCTCTCTACGACCTGACCGAACCTCGAGACGACCGCGATGGCATCGCGCACAAGCTCGCGACGCACGCGAGCGATGTCGCGCGCTGCTGGGCGGCGCAGTGGACGATGTTCTCGTCGCTTGCCTTGCCGCGCAAGCTGGATTCGACGTGGCGATTCGCGGCCGATCCGCATTTCGGCGTGCGCGAGATCGCGTGGATGGCGGTGCGCGACGAGATCGCCGGTTCGGTGGACGAAGCTGTCGAGCTGCTCGCTGCGTGGGCCACGCACCCCGACCCGAACATTCGCCGTTTCGCCAGTGAAGCGACGCGACCGCGCGGTGTCTGGTGCGCACAGATCGAAACGCTGAAGGCCGAACCCTGGCGCGCTTTGCCGCTACTGGAGCCGCTCAAGGCCGACCCGAGCCGCTACGTGCAGAACTCGGTTGCGAACTGGTTGAACGACGCAAGCAAGACGCAGCCGGAATGGGTCGACGAGACTTGCACGCGATGGATTCGCGTCTCTCGCGCACCCGAGACGAACTACATCGTCAGGCGCGCGCGGCGCAGCCTCACTCGGCTTTGATGTTCCGCATCTGGATCACGCCGCCCAGCAGCGCCGTGTCCGCCTTGATGCGATTCGCAAGACCCTCGGCCGAAGTCCCCGCCACTTGCCAGCCCTGCTGGAACAGCCGCTGGCGCACCTCGGGCGTCCGCGCGATCTGCGCGATCAGGGTCGAGAGCTTGTTCACGATCGGCTTCGGCATCGAAGCAGGCGCAGCTGCGGCGGTCCAGATCTCCAGCTGGAAACCACGCGTCGCACCGCTCTCATCCAGGCTCGCGAACTCGGGCACCAGCGAACTGCGGCCCGACGAAGTCACACCCACGGCCTTGAGCTTGCCCGCACGGATCTGCGGCGCGGCAAGCCCGGGCGGCAGCAGCGACAGCTGCACCTGGCCCGCGATCAAGGCGTTGATCACCTGCGGGTTGCCCGGGTAGGGCACGTGCACGGGGTCGATGTTCGTCTTGGTCTTCAGCAGTTCCATGCCGATGTGGCCCACGGTGCCCACGCCGGGCGTGCCGTAGCTCCACTTGTTGCCGGCGTTGCGAGCGGCGAGGAAGAACTCCTGCGCGCTGTTGAACGGCACGCTGGCCGATGCGGTGAGCAGCAGCGGCGCCGTGCCGATCAGGCTCACGGGCGCGAGGTCCTTCAGCGGATCGAACGGCGTCGCGGGGTTCAGCAGCTTCGCGATCGTCATGTTGCCGTTGATCAGCACGCCGATCGTGTGCTCGTCGGTGGCCTTGGCCACTTGGTCGGCGGCGATGTTGCCGCCGGCGCCCGGCTTGTTCTCCACGATCACGGGCTGGCCGAGCGCCTTGGACAGCGGCTCGGAGATCGTGCGGGCAACGAGGTCCGGCGTGGAGCCGGCGGGGAAGCCGACGAGGATGCGCACGGGCTTTGTCGGCCAGGCGGCCGGGGCGGATTTCTGGGCGAGGGCAGGTGCGCAGGCGGCGGCGAGGGCGAGCGCGAGAACGGTACGGCGCGAGGTGATTTTCATCCCCCAATGCTACCGCTCAGAAATTGAGCGGACGGATCAGTTTGCGCGCGTCGTAAGGAATGCTGTTCACGCCCTCGAGGACCCACTTCAGGCTGCCGGCCGGGTCGAGGTCCCGGTCGGGCAACAGCGCCACGGAAACGTGGAACTTCAGTGTGAGCCCCGGCGGCAGCGCTTCCGCGGGGCGCAGGCCGGTGGCAATGACCTGCTGCGCGCGCGACATCGCGGCCGCAGTGGTGGTCGGCCCTTCCAGCAGCAGCATGAACTCGTTGTCGCCCACGCGCGCGGCGAGGTCCACGTCGGTGATCGCGCGGCGCAGGATCGAGGCGGCAACGACGAGCGCTTTCTCCGCCGCTTCGCGCCCGTACTCGCTGACGATGGCTTCGAAGTTGGAGATCTTCACGCCCAGCAGGGCACACGGGTGGCGTTGGCTGCGCGCGCGCACGAGCGCCGCTTCCAGCCGCGTGAGCAGGCTGCGGCTGTGGGCCAGGCCCGTGAGTGCGTCCGTGTGCTGCAGCGCCATCGCACGCACGAGCGACTCACGCCGCCGCGCGCCGCGCAGGCTGAGCGCATAGAACAGGATCGGCATCTCCAGCACCGCACCCATCGTGAGGCCGTAGCGCGTGAGGGCGCTGTTCGGGATGAGATTGAGGCCGCGCGCCACCGGGAAAATCGCCATCACCAGCACCGGCAGGAAGCCCAGCGCGATCAGGCGGATCGTCGGGTCGTCGCCGCGCTTCCACACGAGCAGGATGAGGACGAAGACCAGCGCGAGCGCGAAGGTCGTCAGCAGCATCACGATGCCGAACGTCACGCGCGAGGTCACCATCGTGTCGATGCCCACGGCGATCATCAACGCGGCGATCACGCCCCACACCACCATGTCGAGCAGGCGCGAGAAGCGCACGGGCTCGGTGACCGTGTGCACGAACCACAGGCCGGCCGCGGTGGAGATGCCGGGCAGCAGGAAAGTGGCCGTCTCGTTCCAGCGCAGCATGTGGTCCCACAGGTGCTGCGCGCCCACGCCCAGGTACGCCGCTTGCCCGATCGCGAGCAGCGCGACGTAGATCGCGTAGGCGCCGAAGCTGCGGTCGCGGAAAGCCACGGCGTTGGCGAACGCCACGATCGTGATCAGCGCCGCGAGGCCGAAGTAAGCGCCCAGCAGGAACTGCTCGCGCTCGCGCGTGGCGATCAGCCGCCCCTGGTCGTACAGCGCGATGGGCGCGGCGAAGTTCACGCGGGCATGTTCCACACGCAGCCAGTAGCGCACGGTACGCCCCACTTCGTGCGCCAGCTCGAAAGTGGGCACGCGGCCGGGCAACGGCCACTGCGAGACGGGCTTGCTGTCCCCCGCCTCCTGCACGACCCACGCGCCGCGCGCGTCACGGTAGAACAGCTGCGCGCGGTCCAGCCCCGACAGCGCGATCTCGACGAACCAGCGGCCGTCGACCGTGGCAATCGCATCGAACTGGATCCACATGCCCTTGCCGTCGATGTTGTGCTGCTGGCTCGCGTCGCGCGGTGCCCACGGCAGCTGCACGCCCGCCTCGACCTCGTCGACGCTCTTGCGCCCGGTCTCGTCGACCCAGTAGCGGCTGCGGCCATGCAGGGGCACGCCCTCCATGCCCGGTACGAGGCGGATCGCAGGAGGGATGGGCGCCGCATGCAGCGAGTCCGCAGGCAACACGTCCTGCGCGCGGGCGAGGCACGGCAGGCCCAGCCACAGCAGGCCGAGCCAGACCAACCACCCGACGTGTCGCAGCCCTCTCCTCACGAGGAACATTGTTACAGGATCGGCAATAAAAAGCCCGGCGATCGGCCGGGCTGTAGGGACATGCATCGCGCGGTGTGGCGCGGATGCGCAACGTCAGGCGTAAGCCGCCAGCGCCTTCTTCATCTTCTTCATCGCGGCCGATTCGATCTGCCGGATGCGCTCGGCCGAAACGCCGTACTCGGCGGCCAGCTCGTGCAGCGTCATGCCGCCGGAGCCGTCGTCGTTGACCTTCAGCCAGCGCTCCTCGACGATGCGGCGGCTGCGGGCGTCGAGCTGTTCCAGCGCGGCGGCGATGCCGTCGGTGGCCATCGTGTCGCGCTGCTGGCCTTCGAGCACCGCCGTCGGCTCGTGCGCGGCGTCGGCGAGGTAGGCGATCGGGCCGAAGCCTTCGTCGCCGTCGTCCGTCGGGCCCGGGTCCAGCATGACGTCGCCACCGGACATGCGCGTTTCCATCTCGACGACTTCCTCGCGCTTGACGTTCAGCTCGCGCGCCATCACGTCGATCTGCGCGTCCGTCAGCGTGTCGCGGTGCGTCTGCGCGCCCTCGTCGTCCTTGAAGCCCTGCTTCATCGAACGCAGGTTGAAGAACAGCTTGCGCTGGGCCTTGGTCGTGGCGACCTTGACCATGCGCCAGTTCTTCAGGATGTACTCGTGGATCTCGGCCTTGATCCAGTGCAGCGCGTAGCTGACCAGGCGCACGCCCTGGTCGGGGTCGAAGCGCTTGACGGCCTTCATCAGGCCGATGTTGCCTTCCTGGATCAGGTCGCCATGCGGCAGGCCGTAGCCCAGGTACTTGCGCGAGACGGACACGACCAGCCGCAGGTGCGACAGCACCAGCTTACCGGCGGCTTCCAGGTCGTTGTGCTCCTTGAGCTTGCGCGCGAATTCGAGTTCTTCCTCGGGCGTGAGCATCGGCAGCCGGTTCACGGCCGTGATGTACGCATCCAGGTTGCCCAGGGACGGAACGACCGCCCACGGGTTGGCGACAGCCAGGGCCGTGGTTGCAGAGGCTCCAATGGATTGGGACATGCCAGAAACTCCTTTCTTACCCTCAAATATTAGCACTCGGTTAGAGAGAGTGCTAATCGAGAGGTTCCATGGAAACGATAGCCCACCTCGGGTTAACCCTGAACTCCAGAGGGCTGATACCTAAGAAGGAGGGGAGTTCCCTCCAAGCTGGCCGGCGGCCCGGAGTAACATCTTTCGACTTACCAGGAGCGGACCATGAAAGCGATGATCGGGCGCCTGTTCGCCCGCCGGGAGGCCGGTTCCGGGGCCGCGAACTCCTCCCAGCTCACCAACAGCGACATCGAAAGCTACTACCTCAAGGTGATCGCCGAGTGCCTGCGCCGCATGCTGGTGCCGGCCGAGAGCATCGAGATCGACGTCAGGCGCTCGGGCACGGGCCCCACCGGGCTGACGGCGTTCGCCGGCTACGTCCGCATCGTGCGCTGGGACCCCGTGCTCACGCCCGTGCTGCTGCAGAACATGCCCGTGATCGACGCGCGCATCCGCAAGGTGGCCGCGGCCTCGGTCATCCTGGAGCACACGCACTTCGCCGGCATCTGGTTCCAGGCGACGAGCAGCACGGTGGGTGCGCCCAAGACGCTGCTGGGCGTGCCGGCGGAGATCGTTGTTACCAGCGGATGTTGAGCTTCCGGAAGAGAAGGCTCAGCACGAACAGCGGTCCCACCCACAGGTACTGCAGGTCCTCGAAGAAGGAAGGCTTCCTGCCTTCGATCTTGTGCCCGACGAACTGGGCGATCCACGCGAGCACGAACACCGCCACCGAGATCGGCAGCACCTTGTCGCCCATGGCGTGGACCACGGCCAGCATCGCGACCGAGACGACGGCCATGGTCACCAGGAACACCGCCGAGAGTCGCGCGTAGTAGACCATGCTCGCTGCGACGAAGATGTACGCGGCCCACGGATGCGCCGAGAACAGCAGGCCGACAAGGCTGAGCATGATCAGCGGGATGGCCACGCAATGGATCGCCTCGTTGCGCGGGTTGCGGTGGCTTTCGCCGTAGTGGGCCAGCAGCTGGTCGACCCGGCGCTGCGCGGGGACGGCGGCGGTCTCGGCGGTGGTGGTGTTCATGCGGCGCTCCGGGGTGAGAATGCCGGGATTCTGGGAGCCCGCGCCATGGAAAACTGTAAAGAAACAGACATTTTGGCGATCACCACCACCGTCGCATCGCGCGCCGACGGCGAGCGGCTCGCGCGTGAGCTGGTCGAGCGGCGGCTTGCCGCGTGCGTGCAACTGGACGACGGGCTCACTTCGTTCTACCGGTGGAAGGGCGAGCTTTGCGCCGAAAGCGAAGTGCGGCTGGTGATCAAGACACTGCCGCAAGCCCGGGCGTCCATCGAGGCATTCTTCCGCGAGCAGCACCCGTACGACGTGCCGCAGTTCCTGGCCGTGCCGATGTCCGCGAGCGACGCCTACGCGCAATGGGCGCGCGAGCAGGTCGTGCTCACTGCAGCAGCGCCAGCGCAAACTCCCGCGCGTTGAACGTCTCCAGGTCCTCGAGCTTTTCGCCGACGCCGATGAAGTAGACCGGCACCGGCTTCTCCTGCGCGATGGCGGCCAGCACGCCGCCCTTCGCGGTGCCGTCGAGCTTGGTCACGACGAGGCCGGTGAGCTTCAGCGCATCGTCGAATGTCTTCACCTGGGACAGCGCGTTCTGCCCGGTGTTGCCGTCGATGACGAGCAGCACCTCGTGCGGACCCGAAGGCTCGGCCTTGGTCACCACGCGCTTGATCTTGCGAAGCTCTTCCATCAGGTGCAGCTGCGTCGGCAGCCGCCCGGCCGTGTCGACGATCACCACATCCTTGCCGCGCGCCTTGCCTGCAGTGACCGCATCGAAGCTCACCGCCGCCGGGTCGCCGCCCTCCTGGCTGACGATCTCGACCTTGTTGCGGTCGGCCCAGACGGCGAGCTGCTCGCGCGCTGCCGCGCGGAACGTGTCGGCCGCGGCCAGCAGCACGGTCTCGCCATCGTCCGCGAGGTGCTTGGTGAGCTTGCCGATCGAGGTGGTCTTGCCTGCGCCATTGACGCCCGCGACCATGATCACCGTCGGCTGGTGCTCGCCAATGACGAGCTCCTTCTGCAACGGCAGCAGCAGCTTCGTGAGCGCATCGACCAGGATGTTCTTGGCCTGCACCGGCCGCGTCGCGCCGGTCTGCTGGACCTTGCGCCGCACCTCATCCAGAAGGAACTGCGTGGCCGCGACACCCGTGTCGGCCATCAGCAGCGCGGTCTCGAGCTCCTCATAAAGAGTTTCATCGATCACCGCGCCGGTGAACACCTGCGAGATACTGGACCCGGTTTTCCGCAGGCCCGCGGACAGCCGCTCCATCCAGCTCTGCCGCTCCGGCGCGACCGGTGCGGGAACGGGGATCTCCATCGGCTGCACCAGCGCGCTGCCGATGAGCGAACCGCCGGTGGTGGAGGGTGCGGGTGCCGGCGTGGCCGCCGGCTTCTTGCGGAAGAAACTGAACATCGAGAAGGCTTCTGGTATCACAGGATTCTATGAAACAGCCCTTGCTGCGCCTGGCGGGCGCGATCGCGCTCGCCGCTTCCTTCGTTTCCCTGGCTCCCGCCACCGCGCAACAGAAACCGCAGGTCGAGCAGTTCAAGCTCGCCAACGGCATGACGCTGTGGGTCAAGCCCGACCACCGCGCACCCACTGCGATCCACATGATGTGGGTGCGCGTGGGCGCCTACGATGAAGTGGACGGCACGAGCGGCGTGGCGCACGTGCTGGAGCACATGATGTTCCGCGGCTCGAAGGAGGTGAAGCCTGGCGAGTTCTCGCGGCGCGTCGCCGCCCTCGGCGGGCGCGAGAACGCTTTCACCGGCCGCGACTACACCGGCTACTACCAGCAGATCCCCAACACGAAGCTCGAGGATGTGATGAAGCTCGAGTCCGACCGCTTCGCCAACAACGAGTGGCCGGACGAGGAGTTCAAGCGCGAGCTGGAGGTGGTGAAGGAAGAGCGGCGCATGCGCACGGATGAAGAGCCGCGCGCGTTGCTGCACGAAGTGCTGGATGCGGCGACGTTCCAGGCGTCGCCCTATCGCCGGCCCATCGTCGGCTGGATGAGCGACCTGCAATCGATGACCGCTGCCGATGCGCGCGAGTTCTACAAGCGCTACTACGTGCCCGCGAACGCCGCGGTCGTCGTGGTGGGCGACGTCGACCCGCAGCAGGTGCGGCGCCTTGCGGACAAGTACTACGGCGCCATCCCCACGCGCGCCGTGCCCGAGCGCAAGCCGCGCGAGGAGCCGAAGCAGGCCGGCATCCGGCGCGTGGAGCTGAAGGCGCCCGCGGAGCAGGCGTATGTCGCGCTTGCGTTCAAGGTGCCGCGGCTCGTGTCGTTCGATGCCTCGCCGGACAACGACGACGCGCTCGCGCTCACGGTGCTCTCGGCGGTGCTGGACGGCTATTCCGGCGCGCGCCTCGATCGCGCGCTGACGCAGGGGCCCGATCGCCTCGCGGACTCCGTCGGTGCGAGCAACGGGCTCTGGGGCCGCGGCCCGCAGGTCTTCCTGCTCGAAGGCGTGCCCGCGCCCGGCAAGACGCCGGAACAGGTGGAGGCGGCGCTGCGCGCGCAGGTCGCGCGGGTCGCGCGCGAAAGCGTGACGGAGGCCGAGCTCAATCGCGTGAAGACGCAGTGGATCGCCGCCGAGGTGTACAAGCTCGACTCGATGATGAACCAGGGCCGCGAGCTCGGGAGCGCGTGGATCAAGGGCCTGCCGCCCGACGCCGGCGAGCGCCTCGTCTCGCGCTTGCGGAATGTGACCGCGAAGCAGGTGCAGGACGTGGCCGCGAAGTATTTCGGCGACGACCAGCTCACGGTTGCGACACTGCGGCCGCAGCCGCTGGACCCGAACGCGAAGCCGCGCCGCCCGGCGCCCGCGCATGGCGGCAGGGAGGCATCGTGATGGCCCGCATCCTCACTCGCTTCCTCGCGGCCTGCGCATCGCTTGCCGCTGCATCGAGCTTCGCCGCCCTGCCCATCCAGCACTGGACCCAGCCGGGCGGCACGGGGGTGTGGCTGATCGAGTCGCACACGCTGCCCTTCGTGAACGTCGAAGTCGATTTCGATGCCGGAGGCCGGCGCGACCCCGCCGCGAAAGCGGGCCTGGCCGACGCAACGGCCACGATGGTGTCCAAGGGCGTGCAGGCGCGCGGCAGCGAGCCCGCGCTCGACGAGAACCAGCTCTCCGAAGCCTGGGCGGACCTCGGCGCGGGCTTCGGCGCATCGGCCGGCTCGGACCGCATGAGCTTCACCATGCGCTCGCTCACCGACCCGCCGCTGCTTGCGAAGGCAGTGGCACTCGCCTCGCGCGAGATCGGCGAGCCCTCGTTCCCGGACGCGATCTGGGAACGCGAGCGCCAGCGCATCTCGGCCGCCATCCGCGAAGCGAACACCAAGCCGGGCACGCACGCGAGCCGCGCGTTCGCGCAGGCCGTGTACAACGGGCACCCGTACGGCTACGAGGCGACGGAGGAAACGCTTGCGCGCATCTCCACCGCCGACATGCGCGAAGTGCACCGCCGCTACGTGCAGCCCTGCCGCGCGAAGGTGAGCATCGTGGGGGACGTCACGCGGGCGCAGGCCGACGAGATCGCCACGCGCCTCCTGTCGCGCCTGCCCGCCGCCACCGGCCGCTGCGAGCCGCTGCCCCCGGTGGGTGAAGTGCAGCCGCTTGCCGCGCCTGTGGTTCGCGAGATCCCGTTCCCGACCGCCGCGCAGGCGCAGGTGCTGATCGGCCAGCCGGGCTACAAGCGCGACGACCCCGACTACTTCCCGCTCCTCGTGGGCAACTACATCCTTGGCGGCGGCGGTTTCGTCTCGCGCCTGACGAGCGAGGTGCGCGAGAAGCGGGGCCTGAGCTACAGCGTCTACAGCTACTTCGCGCCGGGCCTGCATGCGGGCGCCTTCACCGTGGGCCTGCAGACGCGGCCCGACCAGGCCGCGCAGGCCGTACAGGTCGCGCGCGACGTCGTTGCTCGATTCGTCCGCGAGGGCCCGACCGACGCGGAGCTGAAGGCCGCGAAGGACTTCCTCATCGGCGGCTTCGCGCTGCGCATCGACAGCAACGCGAAGCTGCTGGACAACCTCGCATCCATCGCGTGGCACGGGCTGCCGCTCGACTACCTCGACACCTGGACGAGCCGCGTGGAGAAGGTGACGGCGGCCGACATCCGCGCGGCGTTCGCCCGCAAGCTGCAGCCGGACCGGATGGTGACCGTCGTGGTCGGCGGCGCCGCGAACCGTTAGTGGGAAGTGTTCACCCTGTCAAAGTTGACAGGGTGCCGGCCTCTCATCCACGCAAACACGGCAAGAATGCAAGCCTCTGTCACACAGGCGAGATCGACAGGGACACAGAGAGTGTTGGGCGCGGTGCAAGCCGCGCCCTTTTTTTGCGCGCTAAAGTCCACGCGATGAGCGAAGTTCGGATCGTCGGCGGCCTGTGGAAGCGCACCCGCCTGCCCGTGGCGGACAAGCCCGGGCTGCGCCCGACGCCCGACCGCGTGCGGGAAACCCTGTTCAACTGGCTCGGGCAGGACCTCACGGGCTGGCACTGTGTCGACGCGTTCGCCGGCACCGGAGCGCTCGGCTTCGAGGCTGCGTCGCGCGGCGCGGCCGACGTGCTGCTGGTGGAGCAGGACGCGCAGCTCGTCGCGGCGCTGCGCGCCACTCAGAAGAAGCTGGACGCGGCGGCCGTGCGCGTGCAGCGGGGCAACGCCCTGACCGTGCTGGCCGGCCTGGCGCCCGCGTCCATGGACCTCGTCTTCCTCGACCCGCCTTTCGATGCGAACCTGTTCGACAAGGCGCTGGCCGCGGCCGTGCCTGCCGTACGGCCCGAGGGCTTCATCTACCTGGAAGCGCCCACCGAGTACAAGGCGCAGCAACTCGCCGGCTTCGGGCTCGCCGTGCATCGCCACCTGAAAGCCGGGGCCGTCCACGCCCACCTGCTGGCGGCCGCGCCGAAGCCTGCATAATGCAGCGCAGCAAAACGCCTGAGGAATCGCCATGGGCCTGATCGCCGTCTACCCCGGCACTTTCGACCCGATCACGCTGGGCCACGAAGATGTGGTCCGGCGGGCCTGCCAGCTGTTCGACCGCGTCATCGTGGCGGTCGCCGCCGGCCACCACAAGAAGGCGCTGTTCACGCTGCAGGAGCGCATCGAGATGTCGCGCGAGGCGCTTGCGGAGTACCCGACCGTCTCCGTGGAAGGCTTCAGCGGCCTCGTGCGCGACTTCGTCGTCGCCCGCGGCGCCAAGGCCATGGTGCGCGGCCTGCGCGCCGTCACCGACTTCGACTACGAGTTCCAGCTGGCCGGCATGAACCGCAGCCTGATGCCGGACGTGGAAACCGTGTTCCTCACGCCGAGCGACAAGTACCAGTTCATCAGCAGCACCTTCGTGCGCGAGATCGCCATCCTCGGCGGCGAGGTGGACAAGTTCGTCTCACCCACCGTGCAATCGCGGCTGGTGGAGAAGGTGCACAGCCTCGGGCGCGAATAGGTCAGGCGCCGCGGCGCCGCACCGCGTCGCGGTGCACCCGCACGAAAAGGTCGCGCTGCGCATGGCTGCCGCCGATCTCCGCGAGCCTCGGCAGCGCCTGCGCCAGGCACTCGGCCGCGGTGCTCCAGTCGCCGCGCGCGTGCGCGAGCAGCCCACGGCCCGCCGGCAGGCCCACTTCGCGCCACACCTTATCGTCCGACTGTGCGGCATGGACTTCGATGTTGCGCATCAGCACGTCGGCCTCGGCGCGCCCGGCACGGGCGAGGCCATACAGGTACTGCACATCGAGGAAGGGCAGCACGTGGTCGCGCGTGCGCACGGCGAGGTAGTTGCCGACGTCCTGCCAGCGGCCGCCCACATCCGCCCCGGCAAGTTCGAGGCGCGCGAGCAGCGAGACGGCATTGACCTGGTCCTGGCTGTATTCCTTGACTTCGCCCCACACGCGGCGGTCGTAGAGCGAAAGCGCCTCGTCCTCGTGGCCCAGCTCGAGCGCGAAGAGCGCCTGGTGCCACCAGTTGTGCGTGACCATGAAGGAGTTCAGGCCCGTCCACGTGGGGCTCACGTCCTGCATGAAGGCGTGGCCCTCGGCGAAGCGGCCTTGCGTGAGCATCACGTGCGCCACGGCATGGTGCGCCCACGGCTCCTTGCGGCGCATCGAGATGGCTTGCCGCGCCGCCGCTTCGGCCTCGGCGAGCAAGTGGCATTGCTCCAGCCCGAAGGCGAGCATGCCGTGGAAATATGGCACGTCCGACGCCGCATCGCGCGCGGCGAGCGCGAGCCGCAGCATGCCGGGCGAATCGCCGCGGTTGAAGAGGTGGTACTGCCCGAGCTTGAGCGAGGCGAGGTCGCGCGGGAACTCGCGCGCCTGCTCCTCGTGCAGCGCGATGGCGCGCGCCATGTCGCCCGCGATCCATGCGTCGACGGCTGCGACGAAGCGTCGTTCGCGTGGCGTGGCTTCGATGGGCGAAGCCTTCGCGCGCTCGATGAAAGGCCGGGCGTTGGCGGGCGCGTCGCGCGACTCCGCGAACATGTGCAGCGCCGCGCAGTACGCCTGCACGATGGGGCTGCCATCGGAACCCGCGGCCTGCAGCACGTTGACTGCGCGCGCTTCGCTCGCGATGAAGCCTTCGACGAAGTCGTTCACCGCCTCCACGCTTTGCGCGTGCTCCAGGGTGATGATGTTGCCGAGGCAGTCTTCCATCAATCCAGTTGGCGCAAAGCTTCCGAGGGCGGCTGCGGCCAGGGCCGCTGGTCGCCGCGCAGGATCTCGTAGGCGCGCGCGACCTGCAGCACGCCGAGGTCGTCGAAGCGCTGGCCGGCGACCTGCAGGCCGATCGGCAGGCCCGTGCTCGTGTAGCCGCAATTGATCGACGCCGCGGGCTGCTCCGACATGTTGAACGGCACGGTGAACCCGATGTGCTCCAGCGGCCGCAATGGGTCGTTGGTGGGCGATGCGTAATCCGCGGGGAAGGCCGGCACCGGCGACACCGGAGAGATGACGAAATCGAACGCGCGGCACGCGTTCACAGCCGCCACGCGCGTGTTGTGGAACTGGCTGAACGCGCGGAACACCGCTTCGCCACTCATTTCCGCCGCGCTGTCGGCCCAGCGCTGGATGTAGGGCAGCACGCGGGCCTTCGCTTCGGGCGCGATGCCGCGCATGTCCACGTGCGAGCGCATGCGCCAGAAGTGGTCCATGCCGTCCAGCATGGCCTGCGTCATGAACGGCTTCATCGGCGCGACGACCGCGCCGGCGCGCTCGAACACCACGGCTGCCGCCTGTACCGCCGCCGTCACCTCCGGGTCCACAGGCAGGCCGCAGCCGGCCTCCAGCAGCAGGCCGATGCGCAGTCCCTTGAGGCGGCCGGCGCCGCGGTCGGCGGACGACCACGCGATCTCCTGGTAGGGCAGGCTCATGCTGTCGCGCGCGTCGGGGCGCGACAGCACCTGCATCATCAGTGCGGAGTCCGCGACCGTGCGCGTCATCGGACCCGCGGCTCGGCCCATGTATGGCGGGTCGATCGGGATGCGGCCGAGGCTGGGCTTGAGCGTGAAGATGCCGCACCAGCCAGCGGGAAGGCGCAGCGAGCCGCCGATGTCGGTGCCGATGTGCAGCGGCCCGTAGCCCGCGGCTGCGGCGGAGCCCGCACCCGCACTCGATCCGCCGGGGGTCTTCGTCAGGTCCCACGGGTTGCGCGCGAGCTTGTGGTAGCTGGAGAGGCCCGAGGACAGCATGCCGTAGTCGGGCATCGTCGTCTTGGCGAGGAACACGGCGCCGGTCTCGCGCATGCGCGCGGCAGGTGGCGCATCGGCCGTCGCCGGTGCGAGGTCGGTTGCGGCCGTGCCCAGTGGCGTCGGGTCACCCCTGGTCGCGATGTTGTCCTTGATGGTCACCGGCACGCCATCGAGCGGGCCGAGCGGCTCGCCGGCGCGCCAGCGAGCCTCGCTGTCGCGCGCCTGCGCGAGCACCTGCTCGGGCCGCAGCAGGAAGAGGGCGTGCAGGTGCTGCTCCCAGCGCTCCACGTGGCCGAGCACGGAGCGCGCCACGTCGACCGGCGACAGCGCGCCCTTGCGATAGCCCGCGACGAGGTCCGCCGCGGGTAGTTCGTGCAACGCCGTCACGCCCTCATGCCCAGTGCATCACGGAAATGTCGTTCACGAAAATCGGCATGTTGGTCCACAGCCCCTTCACGTTCTTGTTGGCGATGGTCACCCACTGCGGCTGGTAGAGGTAGCCGTGCACCGCGTCGTCGGCGACGAGGCGCTGGATGTCGCCGAGGATCTTCGTGCGCTCGGCGGCGTTCGCGGTCTGCTTGTATTTGTCATAAAGCGCGTTGAACTTCGGGTTCTCGTAATTCCAGTAGTAGCCCGGCCGCGAGAAGTTGCCCAGGTCGAACGGCTCGACGTGCGAGATGATCGTCATGTCGTAGTTCTTGTTGCCGTACACGTTGGACAGCCACTGCGCCCACTCGACGTTCTGCAGCTTCGTCTTGATGCCGACCTTGTCCAGCATCGAAGCGATCACCTCGCCGCCCTGGCGTGCGTAGGGCGGCGGCGGCAGCGTGATGGTGAGTTCGAGGTTGTTGACCCCGGCTTCCTTCAGCAGCGCGCGGGCCTGGTCCGGGTTGTAGGCGTTCACCTTCGTGAGGTCCACGTAGCCCGGGGCGCTGGGCGGGTAGTAGCTGCCGATGGGCGTGCCGAAACCGTCGGCGGCGCCCTTGATGACGGCGTTGCGGTCCAGCGCCATGTTGATCGCCCGGCGTACGCGCACGTCGTCCAGCGGCTTCTTCTTGTTGTTCAGCGCCAGGATGGTCTTGGCGCGCGAGCCGCTCGTGAGCACCTGGAACTTCGGGTTGCCCTTGAACTGGTCGATGCCGCGCGCCGTGACGCGCTGGAACACGTCCACGTCGCCGGCGAGCAAGGCCGTCATCTGCGCGGCGGGGTCGGGGATGATGCGGAAGGTCGCGCGACGGATCTTGACGTTGGCCGCATTGCGGTAGTCGTCGCGCTTGGCGAGCACGATCGACGAGCCCTTCACCCAGTTCTCGAGCTTGTACGGGCCCGTGCCGGTGGGTTGCGTCGCGTTGGTTGCGGCGCTCTTGGGCTCCACGATGATCGCGGTGGCCTGGCCGACGAGGAACAGGAAGTCGGGGTCGATCTCCTTGTTGATCAGCACCACCGTGTTGTCGTCGACCACCTGCGTGGAGATGTTGGCGAAGGTGCGCTTGTCCTTGTTCGTGCTCTTCTCGTCGCCGGCGCGGTCGAACGAGAACTTGACGGCGCGCGCGTTGAACGGTTCGCCGTTGCTGAACTTGACGCCCTTGCGCAGGCGGAAGGTGTAGGTGCGCAGGTCGGGCGACACCTCCCAGCTTTCGGCCAGCAGCGGCGACACGGAACCGTCGGGGTTGATCTTGGTGAGCGTCTCGTAGATGTTGTACAGCGTCACTTCCGCGATGGACGAGGCCGCCCCGCCCGTGGGGTCGAGGCCGGGGCTCGGCTCGAGCGTCATGGCCAGCACGACCGTGTCTTTCTTGCTTTGCGCGAAGGCCGGCAGGCTGGCCAGGGCGGCAAGCGAGGCGGAGGAGGTGAGCACGCTGCGGCGCTTGATCATGTTTTGGGCTCCGAGGGACTTTTTACGAAGGGAATCATCATCCCCGACAGCGCGCGGCGCGCGCAAGAGGGATTTGCTTATGGAGCGGGCTCCGGGTCGGGGACGGCCGCCAGCAGGGTACGGGTGTACTCGTGCTCGGCCGAAGTGAACAGCTTCTGCGGCGGCCCCTGTTCGACGATGCGGCCCTGCCAGAGCACCGCCACGTCGTCGCACAGGTGGTGGACCACGGCGAGGTCGTGGCTGATCAGCATGTACGTGATGCCGAATTCGGCCTGCAGGTCCTGCATCAGGTTGAGCACCTGTGCCTGCACGGACACGTCCAGCGCGCTCACGGGCTCGTCGGCGACGATCAGGCGTGGCTTCGTGATGAGCGCGCGTGCGATCGCGATGCGCTGGCGCTGGCCGCCGGAGAATTCGTGCGGGTACTTGCCCAGGTCCGCGGCGCGCAGGCCCACCTGGTCCAGCACCTCGGCGGCGCGCCTGTGCATCTCGGCGCGCGCGATGCCGCCTTGCGCCTGCAAAGGCTCGGTGACGATGCGCTCCACGGTCTGGCGCGGGTCGAGCGAACCGTACGGGTCCTGGAAGACCATCTGGAAGTCGCGGCGGGCGAGGCGCAGCTCCTCGCGCGGCAGCGCGTGCAGCTCGCGCCCGAGCAGGAAGACCTTGCCGGAAGTGGGCCGGTCCAGCGCCATCACGAGCCGCGCGAGCGTCGACTTGCCTGAGCCGGACTCACCCACCACGCCGAGGCTGCGCCCGGCTTCGATGGTGAAGCTCACGCCGTTGAGCGCGTGCACCTTGCCGGGCTGCTGGAGCAGCTTCTCGCGCGGCAGCGTGTACTCGCGCACGAGGTTCTCGACGCGAACGAGCGGTTCTGTCATGCCGCGACGGTTCCCTTCTTCTCGGCCTCGACCGCATCGAGCCGGATGCAGCGCGCATGGTGCCCCGGCTCCACTTCATACGGCGGCGGCACGGTGGTGTGGCACTCGGGGATGGCGAAGCGGCAGCGGCCCGCGAACGGGCAGCCGGGCGGAAGGTCCGCGAGCTCCGGCACCGTGCCCGGGATCGTCGTGAGCCGCTTGCCCTTGACCGTGTGCAGCCCCGGCCGGGCGGAGAACAAGCCCAGCGTGTAGGGGTGCATGCGGTTGGCGAAGACGGACTGCGTAGGCCCGCTCTCGACCACGCTGCCGCCGTACATGACGAGCATGCGCCGAACGTTCTGCGCGATCACGCCGAGGTCGTGCGAAATCAGCATCAACGCCATGCCGCGCTCGGCGACGAGCTCGCGGATCAGGTCGAGGATCTGGCGCTGGATCGTGACGTCGAGCGCGGTGGTCGGCTCGTCGGCGATCAGCAGGTCGGGCCCGCAGGCGAGCGCCATCGCGATGGTGATGCGCTGCCGCTGCCCGCCGGAGAACTGGTGCGGGTACGCGTCGATGCGCTTCGCGGCGTCCGGGATGCCCACGCGGTCCAGCAGGCGCACGGCCTCGGCGCGCGCCTGCGCGCGCGACATGTCGCGGTGCAGGCGCAGCGGCTCGGCCACCTGGTCGCCCACGGTGTGCACCGGGTTCAGCGCGGTCATCGGCTCCTGGAAGATCATGCCGATGCGGTCGCCGCGGATCTCGCACATCGCGCGGTCGCTCTTCCCGACGAGCTCCTCGCCGTCGAACCTGATGCTGCCGGTCACCTTCGCGTTCTCCGGCAGCAGGCCCATGAGCGCCATCACCGTGATCGACTTGCCGCAGCCCGATTCGCCGATGAGGCCCAGTGTGTCGCCGCGTTCGAGCGTGAAGCTCACGTTGCGCACCGCGTAGGCGGGGCCGCGGTGCGTTTGCAGTTGCACCGAGAGGTCGTTGACTTCTAGCAATGCCATCGTCAGCGTTTCCTCGCGAGGCGCGGGTCGAAGATGTCGCGCAGGCCGTCGCCGAGCAGGTTCAGGCCCAGCACTGCGAGCGCGATGGCGACACCCGGGTACACGGCGAGCATCGGCGCCTGGAACATCAGCGTCTGCGCTTCGCTCAGCATGCGGCCCCAGGAGGGTTGCGGCGGTTGCGTGCCGAGCCCGAGGTAGGAAAGCGCAGCCTCCGCGAGGATCGCGATCGCGAACCGGATCGTCGCCTGCACGATCAGCACCGACAGGATGTTCGGCAGCACGTGTTCCATCGTGATCGCGAACGGCCCCTTGCCGCAGGCGCGCGCGGCCATCACGAACTCGCGGCCCCAGATCGCGTTGGCCGAGGCCCGGGTGATGCGCGCGAAGATCGGGATGTTGTAGATGCCGATGGCGATGATCGCGTTGACCATGCCGGGGCCGAACACGGCCGTGAGCATGATCGCGACGAGGATCGCGGGGAAGGCCATGCCGAAGTCGGCGATTCGCATCACGGCTTCTTCGATCCACCCGCGCCGCGCCGATGCGAGCAGCCCGAGCGCGGTGCCGATCACGAGCCCGATGCTGACCGCGATGATCCCCACCACGATCGATGCACGCGCCCCAACGAGCAGCAGCGACGCCACGTCGCGCCCGTACGCATCCGCACCGAAGAGGAAGCCGTTGCCCGCCGGCGCGAGCTTGCGCGCCATGTCGATGTCGTAGGGGTTGTGCGGCGTCCAGACGAACGAGATGCCGGCGGCGAATGCCAGCAGGAGCGTGAGCACCGCGCCGATGACGAAGCTGGGGTGCTTGAGCGCGCGCTTCAAATGTCGCTCGCCTTCACGCGCGGGTCGATCACCGCGTACAGCACATCGACCACGAAATTCACGATCACCACCATCGCCGCGAGCAGCATCACGCAGTTGCGCACCACGATCAGGTCGCGGTTGGAGATCGACTGGAAGATGAGCCGCCCGAGCCCCGGCAGGTAGAACACGCTTTCGACCACGATCGTGCCCGCCAGCAGCTCCGCGAACTGCAGCCCCATGATCGTGATCACCGGGATCATCGCGTTGCGCAGCACGTGGCCCCACAACGTGCCGCGGCGCGACACGCCCTTGGCACGCGCGGTGCGCACGAAGTCCTCGCGCGCCACCTCCAGCACCGCCGACCGCGTGATCCGCGCCAGGATCGCCGACTGCACCACCGCCAGCGACAGCGCCGGCAGCAGCAGCGCGCGGATGCCGGCAACGATGCCTTCATCCCACCCCGGAAAGCCACCGGCAGCAAACAGCTTTAGATGCACCGAGAACAGCAGGATGAGCAGGATCGCGAACCAGAAGTTCGGGATCGCGATACCCACCTGCGTGAGCCCCATGATCCCCACGTCGCCCAGCTTGTTGTGGCGCGCCGCCGCGTAGATGCCGGCCGTGAGCGCGAGGATGGTCGTGAAGGTCATCGCCAGCAGCGCCAGCGGGACCGTGACGGTGAGCCGCTCCAGCACCAGCTCGCCCACCGGCGTGCTGTACGCGTAGCTCAGCCCCAGGTTGCCGACCATGAGCCCCGTGATCCAGTCCCAATAGCGTTCCAGCGGCGGACGGTCGATGCCGAGCTTGTGCGCGAGCGCGGCCACCACGTCCGGCGGCGCATCCGGCCCCATGATGATCTGCGCCGCGTTGCCGGGCAGGATCTCGAGCACCAGGAACACCACGACCGAGGTCGCGACGAGCGTCGCGATGAGCGTGATGAACCGCTTGAAAAGGAAAAGCCCCATGGCAGGGGCGGAGCTTACACGGAGGCGATAATCAGGGCGCCATGGCCCTGATGATCACCGACGAATGCATCAACTGCGACGTCTGCGAGCCGGAGTGCCCCAACCAGGCCATCTTCCTCGGGCCGGAGATCTACCAGATCGACCCGAACAAGTGCACCGAGTGCGTGGGCCACTTCGACGAACCGCAGTGCGTGCAGGTGTGCCCGGTCGCGTGCATCCCGGTCAACCCTTCTTTTGTCGAGAACCGCGAGACGCTTTTCCAGAAGTACCTGCGCCTGAAGGCTTCTTCGGAGCCACAGCGGTGAAGTAGTCGGGCTTCTTGCCCTTCTTCTTCGCGTGCGAGCTCGGCTGGATCTCCTTTTCGCGCGGCGTGGGCGCCGTGAGCGTCTCGGACTTCGTGTGCTGCATCACCGACGCGGGCGCGGCCTTCGCTTCCTCTTTCAGCCGGGCCTTCTCCATCGCATCGGCGGCTTTCGCTTCCCGCTTCGTCTCGGCGGCCCTCGCTGCCGCATCAGACGCATTGCGAGCATCGTCCACCTTCACCGCCGCCCCGCCCTCGCAGGGCGCCTGGCTGTACGTACTGCCACATCGGTAGACCTGTTGCGCGTTGAGCGCGGGGGGGATGGCGGACAGCAATGCCAGGGCGGTGAAGATGGTTTTGTTCATTCGGGTTTTTCTTCCGTCTCGGGTGGTCTGGGGGGTTTCGGACGCGGCGGCTTGTGCGTGTGCACGATGAGCGTCGCCTTGTCCATCTCGCCCGCGAGCAGCGCGGGCACCGCCTTCAAGGTGCGCGCGATGCACTCCTCGATCAGCGTTCTCTGCTCGGGCGCCGGCTTCTTCAGCACCCAGTTGATCACTTCGGCCTTCACGCCCGGGTGGCCGATGCCGATGCGCAGGCGCCAGTAGTCCGGCCCGATCTGCGCGTGGATGTCGCGCAGGCCGTTGTGCCCCGCGTGGCTGCCGCCCAGCTTGAGCTTGGCCTGGCCGGGCACCACGTCCAGCTCGTCATGCACGACGAGGACTTCCTGCGGCTGGATCTTGTAGAAGCGCGCGAGCGCCCCCACCGAGCGGCCCGACAGGTTCATGAACGTCTGCGGCTCCAGCAGCCACACCGTCTGCCCGTGCACCGTGGTGCGCGCGACCAGGGCCTGGTAACCCTTCTCGTACGAGAGCGACACCTTCAGCTCGCGCGCGAGCGCGTCCACCCACCAGAAGCCCGCGTTGTGCCGCGTGGCTTCGTATTCGGGGCCGGGGTTGCCGAGGCCGACAAACAGCTTGATGCTCATGATTGAAAAGTATTAGAAATGAAAACGGCCCGCCGAAGCGAGCCGTTGACGGTCGTGGCGCACACGCGCGCTGTGACCTGTTTACTTCTTCTTGGCGTCCTTGGCGGGCGCGGCAGCCTTGGCGTCCTTCGCGCCACCCTTGGCAGCCGGAGCGGCCTTGGCCTCGGCGGCCGGCGCGGCAGCGGCGGCGCCTTCGGCACCGGCGGTGGCAGCTTCGGCGGACTCTTCGGCAGCGGCCGTCACCACCGACACGATCACCGGGTTCGGCTTGCCGTGCGTCACGGCCTTCACGCCCTTCGGGAGCTGGATGTCGTTCAGGTGCAGCGACATGCCCTTCTTCAGGCCGGACAGGTCCACCTCGATGAACTCGGGCAGGTCGGCGGGCAGGCAGGAGATGTCCAGCTCGTTGACCACCGGGTTGACCAGGCAGTGCTCCAGCTTGACGGCCTGCGACTCCTCGGCGTTCTTGTAGTGCAGCGGCACCTTCATGTGCAGCTTGGTGTTGGCGTCCACGCGCTGGAAGTCGATGTGCACGACCTGCGGCTTGTACGGGTGGTATTGCACGTCGCGCAGCAGCACCTTGCTGGTCTTGCCGGCGAGTTCCATCTCGAGGATGGAGGAGTGGAACACTTCCTTCTTCAGGGCGTGCCACAGCGCGTTGTGGTCGAGCTCGATGAGCTGGGGCTGGCCCTCGCCACCGTAGACGATGCCGGGCGCCTTGCCGGAATTGCGGAGACGGCGGCTCGCACCCGTGCCCTGCTTGTTGCGCTCGAAAGCGACGAATTTCATATCGGACTCCAATTCGGCAGCCACCGCGACCAGTGCGCTGCCGGTTTCAAAATGCCCCCTTGCGGGGGCGGCTACGTTCAGAACAGGTTGACCTGCTCCGAGAACAGGGACATCACCGACTCGCCCCGCGCGATGCGCTGGATGGTTTCGGCGATGAGGGGCGCCACGGTGATCTGGCGGATCTTGCTGGTGGCGCGCGCGGCGTCCGACAGCGGGATCGTGTTGGTCACCACCACTTCGTCCAGGGCGGAGCCCTTGGCGAGGCGGTCGATGGCGGGGCCCGAGAAGATGGGGTGCGTGCAATAGGCGTAGACGCGCTTGGCGCCGCGCTCCTTGAGCACCTCGGCCGCCTTCACCAGCGTGCCGGCGGTGTCGATCATGTCGTCCATGATCACGCAGTTGCGGCCTTCGATCTCGCCGATGACGTGCATCACCTCGGAGACGTTGGCCTTCGGGCGGCGCTTGTCGATGATGGCGAGGTCGGTGCCCAGCTGCTTGGCCAGCGCGCGGGCGCGCACCACGCCGCCGACGTCCGGCGAGACCACGATGAGGTCTTCGTAGTTCTTCTGGCGCAGGTCGCCCAGCAGCACGGGCGAGGCGTAGATGTTGTCGACTGGGATGTCGAAGAAGCCCTGGATCTGGTCGGCGTGCAGGTCCATCGTGAGCACGCGGGCGACGCCCACCGTTTCCAGCAGGTTGGCGACCACTTTCGCGGAGATCGGCACGCGGCTGGAGCGCGGGCGGCGGTCCTGCCGGGCATAGCCGAAATAGGGGATGACGGCGCTGATCCGCTCGGCCGAGGCGCGCTTGAGCGCGTCGACCATGATCAGCAGCTCCATCAGGTTCTCGTTGGTCGGCGCGCAGGTGGACTGCACCACGAAAACGTCGCGGGCGCGCACGTTGGTGTTGATCTCCACCGTGACCTCGCCGTCCGAGAAGCGCCCGACATGGGCCGCCCCGAGCGAGATGCCGAGGTGGCTGGCGATCTCTTCCGCCAACGCAGGGTTTGCGTTGCCGGTGAACACCATGAAATCGGGACTGGGCGGGGCTGCCTGCATGGGCTCTTAGTCAGTTGGGGACAGAGCGCGCTTCGCTTCGGTCTGTCCCACAATTACCATCAATTAACAACGTTTTGGCAGGGGAGGAAGGACTCGAACCCTCGCATGCCGGAATCAAAATCCGGTGCCTTAACCAACTTGGCGACTCCCCTACACAGGTTGATGGCTGGGAACCCAGCCGCCCACCGATGAATCGTCGCTGGCTACGCCCACCCAGCCAAAGGGTGAACCGCCATATTGCCGCATTCCCGTACCTGCCAACCGGGTGGAACCGGTTTTTCGGCCGCCCGCCCCGCCGGCAGGTTTGCAAACACCGCACTGCCCGAGCCGGTCATCCGGCCCCGCAGCCCTTGCGAACCCAGCCATTCAAGGGCCTGCACCACATCCGGGCACAGCCTTTCGGCCACGGCCTGCAAGTCGTTCCGCCCGAAAGCGTAGGGGTCTGCAGCAAAGCCCGCAATTGTAGCAGTATCGCTGTCGCGTTTCAGGGCGGGGTCGGTGAAGATGCTTTTCGTGTCGAGGCCGGCCGCCGGTTTCACGACCAGGAAGCGTGCGGTGGGCAGCGTGACGGGCGTGATCTTCTCGCCGATGCCCTCGACCCAGGCGTTTCGGCCGCGCAGGAAAAACGGCACGTCGGCGCCCAGCGCGAGGCCGATCGATTCGAGCTGCGGCAATGCGAGGCGCGTGTCCCACAGCCGGTTCAGCGCGAGCAGGGTGCTCGCCGCGTCCGAAGAGCCGCCGCCCATGCCGGCCTGCGCGGGCAGGCGCTTCTCGATCGCGATGTGCGCGCCGTGGGCGGTCCCGGTCGCCGCCTGCAGCGCACGGGCTGCGCGCACGACGAGGTCGTCCGCGGGCAGGGGGGTTGTGAGGTCCTCGCGCGTGACGGCGCCGCCGGCCACCTTCTCGAAGTGCAGCGTGTCGTGCCAGTCGATGAGCATGAAGGCCGACTGCAGCAGGTGGTAGCCGTCGCCCCTGCGCCCGGTGACGTGCAGGAAGAGGTTGAGTTTGGCGGGTGCGGGGACGTCGTGGATCGCCTTCACTCAACGCTCCAGCGCCACGCGCAGGTCCGCCGCCGGCGGCGGGTCGCTCCGCCGCGCGCGCAAGCGGCCCTCGGCCAGCTGCGACAGGTCCACTTCCCAGCCGGGCGCGGGCGTGTTCACGCCGCGCAGCCAGTCGAAGAGCGCCGCGATCGGTAGCGGCGTGCCCGTGGCCTGCGCCGCGAGCTCGTCGAGGGAATGGAATTCGCGGGTCTGGCCGCCTTGGCGCAACGTGGCCGACTTGTCGTTCCACGCCAGCTGGGCGACCGTGCCGCCGATGGGCGCGGAAAGCGAGAGCTCACCTTCACGCGCGTTGCCCTGCAACTCGAACGAAGCGGAGAAGGACTGCGACTGCTGCCCCTCCACCTGCAGCGCGAGCCGGCCGCGGTAGAACTGGGCGGCCGCATCGGTGGGCCGCAAGGCAGGTTGCGCGCAGCCCGCAAGGAGCAACGCGCCGGCAAGCGCCACGCCGGCGCCGATTCGGGGGAGCTGGGTCACAGCTTGATTTTGAGCCGCTTGAGCGTCTCCTGGAGCACTTCGTTCTCCGGATTCGAGAGAACGGCTTCGCGCCAGATCGCCAGCGCGCGGTCGCGCTGGCCCATGCTCCACAGCACCTCGCCCAGGTGCGCGGCGATCTCGGCGTCGGGCCGCTGCTTGTACGCCTCGTCGAGCAGCCGCACCGCCTCGGCCTTGTTGCCCATGCGGAACTCGACCCACGCGAGGCTGTCGGTGATGAAGGGGTCGCCGGGCGCGAACTCCAGCGCCTTCTGCACGAGCTGCTTGGCCTCGGGCAGGCGCACGTTGCGGTCCGCGAACGAATAGCCGAGCGCGTTGTACGCGTGGTGGTAGTCCGGCTTGGCCGCGATCACCTGCCGCAGCAGCTTTTCCATGCCGCCCATGTCGCCCAGCTTCTCGGCCATCATGGCCTGGTCGTACACCAGGTCCACGTCCTTCGGGTCCTTGGCGACGGCACCGGCGATCAGGTCGTGCGCGGCCTTGTACATCTTCGCGTCGCGCAGCAGCGCGACCTCGGCCGTGAGCTTGGCGCGCGCGTCGCCCGGGTTGCGCTCGGGCAGGTTGCGGATGAGGCGGCGCGCCTCGTCCATCCTGCCCTGGCGCGCGAGGATCGAAGCGCGGCGGTTCTGCGCGGCCACGAGGTCCTGCGAGCTCTCGATCTTGTCCAGCCACGCGGTCGCGAGCGCGTACTCCTTGCGCTTCTCGGCGATCTGCGCGAGCGAGAGGTACGCCTGCGCGAGCCCGCGGTTGCGCTCCTCGCCGCGGATGCCGCCGGACAGCTCGACGTACTTCTTGAGTGCCGCTTCGGCGGCGGGCAACTGGTTGTCCTGCACGAGCAGCGTGCCTTGCACCAGCCACGCCTCGGCCATCTCGGGCTTTTCGGCCGTGATCGCGCGCAGCTGCTGCAACGCCTCCGGGTAGCGCTGCGCATCGAGCAGCACGCGCGCATAACCCATGCGGATCTCGGCTTGCGGCTTGCCTTCGAGGTAGCGCTTGACGATGGGCTCCGCCTGCGGCGTCTTCGGGTCAACCATTTCCAGCGCGAGCAGCGCCGGGCCTTCGGCGCGCGCGTTGAGCGCCTGGCCGCGGCGCGCAGCCTCCAGCGCGCCGGTCGTGTCGCCCGCCGCAAGCCGCATTCGGCCCACGGTGGTCCACGCCGCCGGCCCGAGCGTCGCATTCGACAGCGGCTCGGCGAGAACCTGTTCGACGAGGTTGGCCGCGGCCTTCTTGTCGCCCACCCGCGAATACAGGCGCGGGATCGAATTGATGACGCTTGCCCGGTCCTTGGCTTCGGCCAGCGCGATCTCCGTGCGCAGCGGCTCCACCGTGTCCTGCAGGCGGTTGAGCGCCAGCAGGATCTGCAGCACGTAGCGGTTGGCCTCGCGCGATTGCGGCTTGGCCTGCTTCCATGCGCGCGCGGCCTGCAGCGCGGCGTCGCCGGAGCGGGACTGGAAGGCGATGTCCACCGCCCGCTGGTACAGCGACTCGTCGCCCGTCTTGCGCGCCGCGTCGAGGATCAGCGCAAAGCCCGCGCCGGGTTCGGCCCCGCGTGCGTTCAGTTCGCCCAGGAGCACCTGGTAGAACAGCTCGCCGTCCATCGCGCTCGGCACGGGCGGGGTGGCGGGCGCGTCTTCGGCGGGGCGTTGCTGCGCGAATGCCTGCAGCACCAGGGCTGCGGCGCCTGCCAGCGCAAGGAGTCTCTTCATCCACCCATAATAATCCGCCGGTGCCAGAGCTACCCGAAGTCGAAGTCACCCGCCGCAGCTTTGCAGACCGCATCTCCGGCGCGCGCATCCTTGCCCTGCACCTGGGCAAGCCGCTGCGCTGGCCGCTGGGCGTCCAGCCGGGCGCGCTGGCGGGCCGCACCGTCGAAGCGGTGCGCCGCCGCGGCAAGTACCTGCTCGTGGACCTGGACCGGGGCGTGCTGCTGCTGCACCTGGGCATGTCGGGCAGCCTGCTCTTCGACGACAAGCTGCCCGAATCAGGGCTGCACGACCACTTCGACCTGGTCACCACGCGCGGCGTGCTGCGCCTGAACGACCCCCGCCGCTTCGGCGCGATCGTCTATTCGGAGTCGGTGGACGTGGAGCCAGCCGCGAAGCTGCTGGGCGGCCTCGGCGTGGAGCCGCTCGATGAGGGCTTCGACGCCCGCGAATTCCACGCCGCCCTGAAAGGCCGCAACGCCTCGATCAAGCAGGTGCTGCTGGCGGGCGACATCGTGGTGGGCGTGGGCAACATCTATGCGTCCGAGGCGCTGTTCCTCGCCGGCATCCGGCCGACGCTTCGCGCTTCGCGAATCAGCGCGCCGCGCGCCGCGAAGCTGCACAAGGCGATCAAGGAGGTGCTGGCCAAGGCGGTGGAAAAGGGCGGCAGCACGCTGCGCGACTTCTCCAACGCGCAGGGGCAGGGCGGCTACTTCCAGCTCGAGGCCATGGTGTACGACCGCGAGGGCCAGCCCTGCCGTGCGTGCGGCACGCCCATCAAGCGCATCGTGCAGGGCCAGCGTGCAACTTATTACTGCCCCCATTGCCAGAAATCCTGAATGGCGCGCTGGGGCCGAATGCTATAGTGACCCGGCAGGAAAGTGTCGTGGCAACCTCCTTCAACGAACAATTCGACCAGCATGGCGTATGGCGGCGCGAATTCGCCCTGCGCCTGAAACTGCTGGCGGAGTGGCTGAAGGACCACGAACTGCTCGATAGCGCGGTCGAAGAGCGCCTGAAGCGCCTCGAAGGCCAGATGCGCTCCGACAAGGTGATGGTGGCCTTCGTTGCCGAGTTCTCGCGCGGCAAGTCGGAGCTGATCAACGCGATCTTCTTCGCCGGCTACAAGCGCCGCATCATGCCGGCCAGCGCCGGCCGCACCACGATGTGCCCCACCGAGCTGGGGTACGACGCGGAAGTGCCGCCGTGCCTGCGCCTGCTGCCGATCGAGACGCGCCTGCAGCCGCAGCCGCTGATGGAGTGGCGCATGGTCCCGGAGAAGTGGACCCGCCTCGACCTGGACGTCAACGACCCCTCGCAGCTCGCGCAGGCGATCGAGAAGGTGTCCGAAGTGCGCCGCGTCACGCAGGAAGAAGCCAAGGCGCTGGGCTTCTGGCACGACGACGTCCCTGAAGACAACCCCATGCCCGGCAGCGACGGGCTGTACGAGGTGCCCAAGTGGCGCCACGCGCTGATCAACATCGCGCACCCGCTGCTCAAGCAGGGCCTGGTCATCCTCGACACGCCGGGCCTCAACGCCATCGGCGCCGAGCCGGAGCTGACGGTCAACCTCATCCCGCAGGCGCATGCGGTGGTGTTCATCCTCGCGGCGGACACGGGCGTCACCAAGTCCGACCTCGCGATCTGGAAGGAACACCTCATCGCCGAGGACAACGAGAGCAACGTCGACTCGCGCCTCGTGGTCCTGAACAAGATCGACACGATGTGGGACTCGCTGTCCACGCCGCAGCAGGTGCAGTCGCAGATCGACCGCCAGCGCTCGACGACGGCGGAGATCCTGCAGCTGCCGCAGGACCGCGTCATCCCGGTTTCCGCGCAGAAGGGCCTCGTCGCCAAGGTCAACAGCGACGCACAGCTGCTGGAGCAAAGCCGGTTGCCCGTGCTGGAGCAGGCGCTTGCAAACGGCGTGCTCGGCCAGCGCCAAGGCATCCTGCGCACGGCCGTCGCGCAGAGCATCAGCGAGCTGCGCACCGAAGGCGCGCGCGTGATCAACATCCGCCGGCGCGACCTCGCCGAGCAGATGGTGGAGCTCAAGGGCCTGCGCGGCAAGAACATGTCGGTCATCAAGCACATGCGCGCGCGCATCGAGCAGGAGCAGGGTGACTTCGACGCGAGCGGCGCGAAGATCCACGCCGTGCGCTCGGTGCACCTGAAGCTGCTGCGCGAAGTGTTCACGCTGCTGGGCACCAGCACGCTGAAGGCCGAGATGGGCGAGCTCACCTCCGCGCTGCGCCAGCCCGGCATCAAGCTGGGCGTGAAGAAGGCCTATGCGGAGACGTTCACGCGGCTGCGCGCGGGGCTGAACCAGGCGCAGAAGACCAGCGCGGAAATCCAGTCGATGCTCACCGGCACGTTCCGGCAGCTGAACGCGGAATACGGCTTCTCGCTGCAGGCGCCGCGCGAGCCGGACCTCGCGCGCTACGAGCGCGACCTGGACCTCGTCGAGCGCAGCCACAACCAGTACCTGGGTGTCGGCAATGCGCTGCGGCTTGCCCAGCCCGAGTTCGCGGATCGCCTCGTGCGTGCGCTGGCCACCCGGCTGCGCGTGGTCTACGAGTCGGCGCTCGGCGAAGTGGAGCTGTGGAACAAGTCCGCGGCCGCGCAACTCGACGCGCAATTGCGCGAGCGCCGCCGCAACTTCGGCCGCCGCCTCGAAGCCATCGAGCGCATCCAGCAGGCGGCCAGCGGCCTCGACGACCGCATCGCGGAGATCGAGACGCAGGAGAAGGCGCTCGACGAGCTGGACGCCAAGCTCGGCGAGCTGACGGCGCACCTCACGCAGGTGCCTGCCGCGCAGACGAACGACGAACCCGCGCTCAAGACCGCATGACCTCCCGCGAGGAAAATTTCGCCGGCCGCGTGGTGCGCTGGCAGGCAACGCATGGGCGTAACAGCCTGCCGTGGCAGCAGACGCGCGACCCGTATCGCGTCTGGTTGTCCGAGGTGATGCTGCAGCAGACGCAGGTGACCACGGTGCTCGATTACTACGCGCGCTTCCTGCAGCGGTTTCCCGATGTTCGCGCACTGGCTGCAGCCGGTCTCGACGAAGTGCTGGCTCTGTGGAGCGGGCTCGGCTACTACAGCCGTGCGCGCAACCTGCATGCATGCGCGCAGGACGTCGTCGCGCGATTCGGCGGCGAGTTCCCGCGCACGGCCGCCGAACTCGAGACTTTGCCCGGTATCGGCCGATCGACGGCCGCCGCGATCGCGTCGTTCTGCTTCGGCGAACGCGTTGCCATCCTCGACGGCAACGTCAAGCGTGTGCTGGCGCGCGTGCTGGCGTTCGATGCGGACCTTGCGTCGACTGCGAACGTGAACGCGTTGTGGGACCAGGCGACCGCGCTTCTGCCCGCGCGCCGCGATGCGATGCCGCGCTACACGCAAGGGCTGATGGACCTCGGCGCCACGGTGTGCCTGCCGCGCAACCCTAGCTGCCTCGTGTGCCCGGTCAACGGCCTTTGCCGCGCGAAGGAGCCCGAGCGGTATCCGGTCAAGACGAAGAAGCTCAAGCGCACGGCCGAATCGATCTGGCTGCTGCATGCGCGCTCGACGCAAGGCGAAACGTGGCTGCAGAAGCGGCCGACGCCCGGCGTTTGGGCGGGGCTGTATTGCCTGCCGCTTTTTGCGACCCGCGATGAGCTCGATGCGGCTCTACCCAAGCGGTGCGAGGCGCAGGAGGCCGAGCCGGTCAAGCACGTGCTCACGCACAAGGACCTGCACCTGCACCCGGTCATCGTGGATGTGCCGCAGACATGGCGGCCGCCCCAGAGCGAGTGGTTCGCGCCTTCGCAGTTCAGCGCGTTGGGCCTGCCCTCGCCGATCCGCAAGCTGCTGGCGGGCTAACCCGCGTCGCGCTCGCGGTGCCGCTTGAGCGTCGTCCACTTCGACGCGAATGCCGCGGCCAGACGCTCGACCAAGTACACCGAGCGGTGCTGCCCACCCGTGCAGCCGATCGCCACGGTGACGTAGCTGCGCTGGTTGCCGGCCAGCGGCTGCAGCCAGCGCTGCAGGAAGCCCTCGATGTCGAGGTACATGCGTTCGACTTCGGGATAACGCTCGAGGTACTCGATCACGGGCGCGTCGAGCCCAGTCAGGTCCTTCAGCTCCGGCTCGTAGTGCGGGTTGGGCAGCATGCGCACGTCGAACACGTAGTCCGCATCTACCGGGATGCCGCGCTTGAACGCGAACGACTCGAACACCAGCGTCAGCTGGCTCGGCGGCGCGAACAGCAGCGACTTCACGTAGCCCTGCAACTGCGCGGGCCGCAGCACGCTGCTGTCGATGACGTGGGCCTGGTCGCGGATCTCGGCGAGCAGTTCGCGCTCGACCTCGATGGCTTCGACCAGCGCGCGCTGCTGGTCGGTGTGCGCACCGCTGGACAGCGGGTGCCTGCGCCGCGTCTCGGAGAAGCGTCGCACGAGCGTGTCGGTGTTGGCGTCGAGGAACAGCGCGCGGATCGCGACGCCCTGCGAATTCAATTCGCGCAACTGAGGCAGCACGAGTGGCAGCGACGTGCCGCTGCGCACGTCGATGGCGATCGCCACGCGGCGCGCGCCATGCTGCCGCTCCAGCGCCACGAAAGAGAGCAGCAGCTCCGGCGGCAGGTTGTCGACGCAGTAGTAGCCCGCATCCTCCAGCGCGCGCAGCGCCACCGACTTGCCCGAGCCGGACATGCCCGTGACGAGGATGAGGTCGCCGCCGTTGCTCATCACTGGATCCCCAGCATCTCCTTGGCATGCGCCAGCGTCGTGCCCGACAGGCGCTCGCCACCGAGCATGCGCGCGACCTCGGCCACGCGCTTCTCGCCTTCGACCGGCGCGACCGTGCTGGCCACGCCCTTCGCGTCGCCGCGCTTCGCGACGACGAGGTGATGGTCCGCGCACGACGCAACCTGCGGCAGGTGCGTGACCGCCAGCACCTGCCGGTCGCGGCCGAGCTGCTTCATCAGGCGGCCGACGGTCTCGGCAACGGCACCGCCGACGCCGGAATCCACCTCGTCGAAGATGAGCGTCTGCGCGGTGCCCAGCCGGCTCGTGGTCACGGCAATCGCGAGCGCGATGCGCGACAACTCGCCACCGGAAGCGACCTTCGCGATCGGACGGGGCGTGACACCCGCATGCCCCGCCACGAGGAAGGCCACCTGTTCGAGGCCGGAAGAGGACGGTTCGTCGAGTTTTTCCAGCGCCACTTCCATCCGCCCGCCTTGCATGCCGAGGCCCTGCATCGCCAGCGTCACCGCCTTGGCGAGCTGCGGGGCGGCCTTCGCGCGTGCCTTCGAGAGCGAACGCGCTTCGGCGAGATACGCATCGTGGCGCTTCTTCTCATCGGCTTCGAGCGCCGCGAGGTCGGCAGCGGCGTCCAGCCGGGCAAGCTCGTCCTTCCACGCGGCGAGCAGCGCGGGCAGCTCCGCGGGCGTGCGCTTGTAGCGGCGGGACAGCGACAACCACAGCCCCATTCGTTCGTCGAGTTCGGCGAGCCGCTCGGGATCGAGATCGGTTTTGCGCAGGTACGTGTGGAGTGAATGCGCCGCGTCTTCGGCCTGCGCGAGCGCCGAGGCCAGCACTTCCGCGATCTCGCGGAACTGCGGCTCCAGGTCCTCCTGCGAACGCAGCCCGTCAAGGGCCTGCGACAGGCTGCTCGTCGCGCCGCCGCCGTCGTCGCCTTCCAGCGAACCAATGGCACCTTGCGCCGCATCGAGCAGCGCCTGCGCGTTCGCTAGGCGCGTGTGGCTCGCGTTCAGCTCGTCCCACTCGTCCGCGCCCGGCGCGAGCTTGTCTACTTCGCCGATCTGCCACGCCAGCCGCTCGCGCTCGCGCTGCAGGCTGTCCTGCGCGTTGCGCGCGTCGGCGAGCGTCTTCTGCGCGGTGCGCCATGCCTGCCAGAGTTGAAGCAGAGGCTGCGCGTCGATGCCCGCATAGGCGTCGAGCAACTCGCGCACCGACTGCGGCCGCGTGAGGCTCTGCCACGCGTGCTGGCCGTGGATGTCGACGAGCTGCTCGCCCAGCTCGCGCAATTGCGTCGCGGTCGCGGCGCTGCCATTGACCCACGCACGGCTCTTGCCCTGCGAGTCGATCGCGCGGCGCAGCAGCAGCGTGTCGCCGCCTTCGAAGCCCGCCTCCTCCAGCCAAGGCTGCAGGCCGGCCGGCAGGTCGAACTCCGCGCTGATCTCGGCCCGCGCCGCGCCTTCGCGCACCACGGACGCCTCGGCGCGTGCGCCCAGCGCCAGCTGCACGGCGTCCACCAGGATGGATTTGCCGGCGCCCGTCTCGCCGGTGAGCACGCTGAAGCCTTCCGCGAGCTCCAGGTCGAGCTCGCGGACGATCACGAAGTCGCGCAGTGCGATGCGTTTGAGTCCCATGGCCGCTAGATTACCGTGCCTTCGTTCCAGTGCAGTTTCAGCCGCAGCGTGTCGAAGTACGTCCACCCGCGCGGGTGCAGGAAGCGCACCTTGTGCTGCGAGCGCGAGACCACGATGCGGTCGCCGTGCTGCAGCGAGGCGAGCGACTGCATGTCGAAATTGGCGCTGACGTCGCGCCCGCCCACCACCTCGATCGCGATCTCCGCCGCGTCCGGCAGCACGATCGGCCGGTTGGACAGCGTGTGCGGCGCGATCGGCACCAGCACCCAGCCGGGGTTCGAGGGGTGCAGCAGCGGCCCACCGGCGGACAGCGCGTAGGCCGTCGAGCCCGTGGGTGTGGCGATGATCAGGCCGTCCGCTCGCTGGTTGGCCACGAAATGGCCGTCGACCTCCACGCGCAGCTCAGCCATACCCGAGGTCGAGCCGCGGTTGACCACCACGTCGTTCATGGCCAGCGCCTCGAACACCGCGTCGCCGCCGCGCAGCACGCGCGCCTGCATCAGCGAGCGTTGGTCCTCCTCGAACTCACCGCGCAGCATGGGCGGCAGCACCGTGGCGTAGTCGCCCAGCGGGATGTCGGTGATGAAGCCCAGCCGCCCCTGGTTGATGCCGATGAGGGGGATGCCGAAGCGCGCGACCTGCCGGCCCACGCCCAGCATGGTGCCGTCGCCGCCCACCACCAGCACGAGGTCGCACTCGGCGCCGATGCCGGCGATGTCCAGCGCGCGGCAGCCCGTGAGGCCCGCGCTCGCGGCCGTGTCGCGCTCGCACACCACCTCGCAACCCTCGGACGCGAGGAACTCGGCGATCCCCGACAGCGCCGCGTGCGTGGAACTTGCCTGCCCCGGCGAGGCCGAAGCATGGTATTTGCCGACCAGCGCCACCTGCCGGAAGATGGGTTTCATCGGGGAATTACATCATCAAACGGCCCGGCGCCGACAATAGAATCAAGAACGATGCTCGACGAACGCGCCAAGCTGTTGTTGAAAGCCCTGATCGAGCGCTACATCGCCGAGGGGCAGCCCGTGGGCTCGCGCACGCTCTCGCGTGCGTCGGGCCTGGAGCTGTCGCCGGCCACCATCCGCAACGTGATGTCCGACCTGGAGGAGCTGGGCCTTGTCGCCAGCCCCCACACCTCGGCCGGGCGCATCCCGACGGCCCGCGGTTACCGTTTGTTCGTGGACACGATGCTCACCGCGCGGCGCGACGAGTTCGGTGCCGCCGCGCCTGCGCTGCCGCCCGACCAGCCGCAGAAAGTGATCGCGAACGCCGCGCAGTTGCTGTCCAATATGTCGCAGTTCGTCGGCGTGGTGGTCGCGCCGCGGCGCAGCTCGGTGTTCCACCACATCGAGTTCCTGCGGCTTTCCGAGCGGCGCTTCCTCGTCATCATCGTCTCGCCCGACGGCGACGTGCAGAACCGCGTGGTGCACACAGCCGCGGACTACACGCAGTCGCAGCTGGGCGAGGCGGCCAACTACCTCAACGCCAACTACGCCGGCCTTGCCATCGAGGAGGTGCGCGAGCGCCTGAAGAACGAGCTGGACAGCCTGCGCGGCGAGATCGCCACGCTCATGCAGACGGCGGTGCAGGTGAGCAGCGAGGCCATGACGCAGCAGGACGAGGTGGTGATCTCCGGCGAGCGCAACCTGCTGTCGGTGAGCGATTTCGCGAGCGACATGAGCCACCTGCGCCATGCGTTCGAGCTCTTCGAGCAGAAGACGCAGCTCATGCGCCTGCTCGACGTGTCCAGCCAGGCCGAGGGGGTGCGCATCTTCATCGGCGGCGAAAGCCAGATCGTGCCGTTCGAGGAACTGTCCGTGGTGAGCTCGCCCTACGAGGTGGACGGGCAGGTGGTTGGCACGCTCGGCGTGATAGGCCCCACGCGCATGCCGTACGACCGCATGATCCAGATCGTGGACATCACGGCGCGGCTGGTCAGCAACGCGCTCAGCCACAACCGATAATCGGCGGCTGGCAACACAGGGGGCGTTAGCTCAGTTGGTCAGAGCAGGGGACTCATAATCCCTTGGTCGCTGGTTCGAGCCCAGCACGCCCTACCACCCTTCGCGCGCATGGAGGCAGCCGTGGCGAAGACATGCATCCGGTGCGGCTACGAGCGCCGCGCCACCGACACCACACCCGACTACGCGTGCCCGTCGTGCGGCGTGGTGTATGCGAAGGCCGAAGCGGCGCATGCCGAGCAGGAGGCGCATCGCGCGCGGATCGCGGCGATGGCCGCGATTGCGGCTGCGAAGTCTGCCGGGCCTGGAACGCCCGCGGAGACTTCCGCGTCGCAGGCCGGCAGCGAAATCCCCGGCAACGCACGCGCGGAGGCGCTCATCCGCCAGATGGCGGCGCAGCGCGCAGAAACGAGCCGCGCACCCGCGGCCTATCGCGGCATGGCGCTGGTGGCACTGGTCGCTTTCTCGGTGGGTTTTGCCAGTGCCGCGGGCATGTACTCCGCGGCCGGCAAGCTGCGCAAGCCGGCCGCAAGCGCCGCGGCGCCGCAGGCCGCGGACTGCGCGAAGTAGCAGCCTAGGAAGCCGCCGCGTGGCGCGTGTGCAGCGCCTTGCCCAGCGCGGCCATGTCCTGGCTTTGCCGCCCCAGGATGCGCTGGGCCGCGGGCAGGAAGTGCTCCTCCTCGTAGTGCGCGTGCGCGAAGAAGTGCTGCACGAGGTCTTCCAGCAGCACGTGGTCGATCGCAGGTGTGCCGCCCGTGGCGATCAGCCGCACGGCGGGCTCCAGTTCCTTCCAGCGGCGCTCCGTGTCGCGGTGTTCGTCGACGAGCCTGCGGACCATGGCCCGTACTTCCTGCTCCTCGTCGCCCGGCCGGGCTGCGGCGACGACCGCCGGGAAGAGCTCGCGCTCCTCGTCCTGGTGGTGCTGCAGCACGCCCCCGGTGAACAGGTCGATCACGTCCTCGGCCATGGCCCGCGCCTTCGCGGCCGCGGCCACGAGCTCGGGCAGGTACAGGGCCGAGTGCAGCCGGGCCACGAATTCGTGGTGGCATTCGGAAAACTCGGCCAGCGGTGCGTCGACGTGGACCGGCTCGGCGGAATCTGTGTAGGTCATGGGGCCCTCCGGGGTCTTGCAGCCCATTCTGGGCAGGGGGCGGTCGGCCGCTGTTGATGCAGGTCAGATGCGCGGGCGTTTGGCGGGACGGGACGGGGCGCCCCGGGCCCTGTTATACTTGAGGGCTCAGCGGCTGTAGCTCAGTTGGATAGAGTACTTGGCTACGAACCAAGGGGTCGTGGGTTCGAATCCTGCCAGCCGCGCCAACAAAATCAAGGACTTGCACGTGAAAGCGGGCGAGTCCTTTTCTTTTGCTGGGGGAGTTTTGGGGGACTCGAGACTTTGCCTTATCGGTGCAACTGACACGGGTGCTGTGGTCGAGAAGTTCCCGTTGACGGGCATTGTGGGCATGACTACGCTCGCGCTGGACAAGGAGGAAGGGTCGCGCAGCCATCGTGCGACTCAAGAACACGAAGTGATTGATTCGGCTCTATGAAGCAGTACTTGATGATTCGGCCGCTTTGCGTCGCTGCGACTGAACTGCTGTACCTCCTTCGACTGGCGCCAGTGGTCGATCAAGCACCTTCGGGTCTTTGGGCGCACAGTCTGTGAAATACGCCTACGAAGACCTGAGCGAAGACCAGTTTGAGCAGCTCGTTGTGCTGCTCTGCCGTCGACTGCTTGGGATGGCCGTACAGGGTTTCGCAAAGGGCGTTGATGGTGGGCGAGACGCGAAGTTCGTCGGCGTAGCTGAACTGCTCCCGAGTACAGCAGCTCCTTGGAACGGGACGGTGATCGTCCAAGCAAAGCACACGAATGGCTACAACCGGAGCTGCTCGGAGACCGACTTCTTCAACGCCAACTCCGACAATACGGTCATCGGAAAAGAGATTCCACGCATCAAGAAACTGCATGACGGTAAGCAGCTTGACCACTATATGCTTTTTGCCAACAGGCGTCTAACTGGCAATGCGGAAAGTGAAATCCGGGCACATATAGCGGCAACTTGCGGTGTCCCAGAAGGCTCCATCATGCTTTGCGGGCTTGAGCAGCTCGAAAGCTGGCTTAAGGAGTTTCCGGAAGTACCAGAGAAGGCAAATCTGGATCCGCTCGACTCCCCTCTGATCGTCAGTCCAGACGAACTCTCCGATGTCGTTCAGTCCTTTGCGCGGCAGATAAATGCTGCGACGTCGCTCGATGCGCCACCAACGCCGCGCGTTCCGTACGAACAGAAGAACAAGATCAACAATATGAGCGCGGAATATGCAAAAGGCCTGAGAAAACTTTATTTGAAGGACACGGCTCAAGTGAAGACCTTCCTCGCTGCTCCTGAAAACGAGGCACTGCTGCGGCTGTACGAATCGGTGGTTGAGGAATTTCAGCTCAAGATCATTGCGAAGCGCAAGGACTATCACGCGTTCGACGACGTTATGAACTATCTCGTCGACCTGCTGTTCGCGCGCGACCCATTGTTGCGGGCGAACAAGCGACTGACGCGCGTGATGCTGTTCTACATGTATTGGAACTGCGACATCGGGGAAGGCGACGATGTTGCGACCGTCTAAGCACTCGCATCCTGATCGAACAGTCGTCAATGTGGCGCTGCTACTGCTCGCACGGCTGCGAAAGCGTCGCTTGGAAAGTTATTCCGAGATGAAGCAGTTCGCAAAAAAAGCCGTCGCAGGCGGTGACGTGCTGTTCCTGCCAGCTCTCAACTTCCTGTTCCTATTGGGCCTAGTCGAGTATCGGCCAAAGACGGACGCAATCGAATATGTAGGACCAAATGAGGCTGTCTAAGCTGTACAGCAACAAGCCCGATCTTTTCGGACCTGTTGAATTCCGAGTTGGTCTTAACGTGATCCTGGCTGAAATTCGGCTGCCCGAGAACCGTGACAAGGACACGCACAATCTCGGAAAGACGACGCTGGGTCGCATGATTGACTTCGGCTTTCTATCTGGTCGCGACCCGAAATTCTTTCTTTTCAAGCACGAGAATCTGTTCAAGGGGTTCGTCTTCTTCCTCGAACTGGAACTCGGAGATGGGACCTACCTCACGGTTCGTCGAGGGGTTGATGAAGCCACGAAGATCAGCTTCAAAAAGCACGAGGCCGCGCACCAAGACTTCGCGGAACTCCCTGCCGCTGACTGGGATCACTTCGATCTCGCTTTCGAGCGCGCGCGCGAGATGCTGGATAGCCTTCTCGATTGGCGCGCTCTTTCCCCTTGGGACTATCGGAAAGGGCTTGGTTACCAGTTGCGTGGACAGGACGACTTCCAGGAGGTCTTCCAACTACGTCGATTCCTTGGTGCCCACTCGGACTGGAAGCCTTATGTCGCCCACATCTTGGGGTTCAACCACAAGCTGATCGAGCAACACTATGCCAAGCGGGAACAGCTTGAAGAAAAGAGGGCTACGGCCGAAACCGTGAAAACGGAGCTTGGTGGGTCAGTCGATGACATCAGCAAGATCGAAGGCATCTTGCAGCTGAAACAAAAGGACGCCGAAAAGAAGCAGAAGCTTCTCGATGCTTTTGATTTCCGCCAACAGGACAAGGAGCGAACCAAGCAAGTTGTCGAAGAGCTCGATGCTCGTATTGGTGCGCTCAACTCGCAACGTTATTCCCAGAGTCAGAGTCGAAAGAAGATCGTGGCTTCGCTGGAAGAGGATCAGATTCTCTTCAATCCGGAGGATGCGCAACGGCTGTTCGACGAGGCGGGAGTCCTGTTCGCCGGCCAGATTAAGAAAGACTTCGAGCAGCTCATCGCATTCAATCGGGCGCTGACCGACGAGCGCCGGAAGTACCTGCAAGAGGAGCGTGCGGACGTCGAAGCCGATATAAAGCGGATCACGACGGAGCTGAACACGCTTGGGAAGCGCCGATCTGACATGCTTGGCTTCCTTAGCAGCACAGACGTATTCGCAAAATACAAGCAGGTCACCGACGATCTAGTGACCTTGCGGGCGGACATCGCTTCGCTTGAGAAGCAAAGGGGATTTCTACGTCGGCTCCAGGAGCTACGTACTGAGATTCGAACTCTCTCGGAGGATTGCACGCACCTCCAGTCTCAAATCGAAGCCGACGTTGAGGCGCAGAGTGCTGATGGCAGCAGCCGCTTCTCCGCCATTCGGCTCTACTTCAGTGAGATAGTGGAAGACGTCATCGCGCACAAGGCGCTGCTAAGCGTTTACGCGAACAAAGAAGGGCACCTGGAATTCAAGGCAGAGATTCTCGACGACGCCGGCAATGCGACGAGTGCGGACTTGGGACATACATATCGCAAGCTGCTGTGTATCGCATTCGATTTGGCAGTTCTGCGTTCTCATCTAGATGAGAAATTTCCACGCTTTGTGTTCCACGACGGCGTTTTTGAATCACTCGACAACCGAAAGAAGGCAAACCTGCTCGCCGTGATACGCGAATACGCCGACCTAGGCGTGCAGCCCGTCATTACCTTGATTGATTCGGACCTACCCCCTCCTGCGGACGATTCCACTCCAGTATTTTCGACCGAAGAGGTCGTGCTGTTTCTTCACGATGAAGGAGACGACGGGCGTCTATTCCGGACGAAAGCTTGGTAGTTCAAGTTCGCTCTCGAGAGCCCGCGCATTTGCAGGAATTTGGGACTAGCTTGCGCTGATACGTTTGCGCCGAAGTGCGGCTTCGGCCTTGAGCGACTGCAGGCTCCGATTCCACGTGCTCGAAGGCTTCGTGATCATTTCCAGCGCTCCGTGAATCTCGCGAATCTGCGCCATCGTGTAATGGTCGGTGATGCTCCCTGCGCTGTGCCAGAGGACATCGCGCAGAGTCTTGTCACCCACACCTGCCTCGCGAAGGCGCATGCCCACCGTGTGCCGGAGATCATGGACATGGAGATCACCAAGTCCCGCCCGCCGACGCGCAGACTGCCAAGCCGAGTTGTTCATCATCTCGATCGGCCCGAGCGGCCGATGACGCCACGCCATGACAAATACATGCGTCGGATGGCGGTCCCGTTGCCGTTCCACGACAGCTTGCGAAACGCTGTTGCAGACGACAAGCTTCGACATCCGCCGTCCCTTGACGTTCTCCGGCGGAGTTTCGAACACGGAGATGCCCAGCTCCGGAATGGGAATCTCCCATTCCCACTGCAAGTTGCACACGACGTCATCGCGTACGCCGGTGTTCAGCACGAACAGCGCCATTTCTCGCAAATGCTCGGGCAGTTCATCCAGCAGCACCTTCTGCTCGTCCCAAGTGATTGGCCGAGGCGGCCGCTGGTGGCCAACGATCGGCAGCATCTTGATCAACGGCGGTGCTGACGAGAGCCACGGCTTGCCGGTCTCAGCATCACGCCACGATCGCGAAGCCAGGTTGAGCACGCGCCTGACCGACGCAAGGCTCAAATTGATGGTCTTGTGCGCCGTCCCTTCGGCGAGCCGCGCATCCACAAAGGGCTTCAGCGTGTCGTCATGCACGTCCTCAAGCGCGAGTTCTCCGATGTAGGGCATGACGGCCTTGAGATGGAAGCCATACGACTCGATCGAAGCCAGACCGAGGTTCTCTGCCAGGAATTTGCCCGCAGCTTGATGAAACTGGTAGCGAGGCGTCGCGCCATGAATGCGACGCAGCCTCAGCTCTTCGAGCCGACGTGTGAGCCACGCTTGCGCGTCTTCAAAGCTCTGAAAGCGCTGGTGAAGTCGCACGCCGCCGACGATCTTGTCGACTTCCCAGCGGCCGCTGGGGTTCTGGAAGATGCCTGCTGCCTTCTTTCCCATTTGGATTCTTTGCTTTCGGTTTCGGAAGGGATGGCATCAGGCTGGGTGGCCGTGCTGGTTGCCTTCGCGAATTCGCGCCGCAAGACCTCTTCGAGTTCTTCGCGCAAAAAAAGGATTGATGTGCCGGCGCGCCATTCCCGCAGCTTCGGGCGCAGGCGCTCGTCGAAATAGCTTTCCTTGACGCCGCAAAAGCTGACCGCGTCCTGCCTGGCAAGACAGAACGGCTGCGCGGGAGCGACGGAGGCTGTGGATTCAGCGGACAACATGAGTGCTCGAAACAAGGGAAGGAAGCGGGGGCCGCCCGTCGAGGGCGGGGTGTGCGTGTGGGCTCGCCCATAGGCCGCCCGTTGATGTGGTCCCTTGCGGTCGAAAGACCCGGAACCCAGTTGAATGACGACCTTGCGTCGTCTCGAACTCACTTGGAGCCGCAATCAAATGGTATTCGGGGAGGAGTTCGGACGTCAAACGATTCGGGTCACGTTGCCTAACCGAGTCCGGCACGCCAGTCCTGATGGCCTTCGTTTCCGGCCACGTACTGCTGCCAAGGCTGGATCTCCAGCGTCGTGCTGCAGCTCAAGTCCGGCCAGTGGCGCACCATCGTGCAGGCCTTGTAGGTCGTCAGGCACTCCCGTAGCTTGGCCTCACCGTTCTCCAGGAAGGTCTTGCCGGCAAGATGGGTGCACACGGAATTCGGCGCAGCCGTCTCCGCGGAGATGAAGATGAACGGAGCGGACCCCGTTGTGCCCTCGAAGGAAGCACGTGCAAGTGAGTACAGATAGGCTTGCAGGTCGTAGGAGAGATCGACCGCATCACGCGCGAAAGCCGACCTTGTGGCGTGTCTCGTCGTCTTCAAATCAAAGCTGAATTCCGGATGGTATGCGTCGAACCTCACGCGCAGCCGCAATCCGGTGATGGGCTCCGTGAAGTAGATGCTGCACTCCGTCTTCGACTCCTCTATGAAGTGCGTGAGCGGCCGGCCGCGAAAGCGCGTCGTCGCGATCTTGTGAGCCAGTTCGCGCGCCTTTCGGAGCGTCGGCTCGTCGATCACGACCCGATGGGAGTTGCGCGCAGCGAAGGCCTTGTAATCGCGGTCGCGCCCATCGGCAACCCCGCAGAAGACCGCAACCTCGGCGGAGAGGTTCTGCGGCTCCAGCACCAGCAGATGAACGACGGTCCCGAAGTCCTTCGCAGGAGAGGGTTTGCCGGGCTCCAGCAGTGAAGCCTGGAAATGAGCGGGCGAGACCAGAAGCGGCTTGAGCATCGAGCAGCTCAATGCCTCCCGGTCCGCGTGATAGACCGATGCAGGCAAGTCGCAGTACATCGCGCTCCTCGCGTCCTTACCCGGCCGGCACTCGTATGCTTCGAGCGCGCTGCCAGCGAGTTGCCGCACACCCGCGAGCGCGTCGTCGAGCGAGATCCAGTCCATCTGGGCGCTCACTCGAATTGGCCTTTACGAACCCGCAGGGTCAGGCGCAGCACAGCGCGGAGGTACACGATGCGCTGCCGCAGCGTCCGCGGCTTCACCCAGTCGCGTACCCGAAGGTCGTCTACAAGTCGCTCGAGGATGGGATCGAGCTCGGAGGCTTCGCCTCGGCCCGCAATCTGAAAGTCTGGCGCTAGCTGGCGCAGCCGCTCCTTCAGCAAGTCCCGGCCGTAGATCGAGTCGAGAAGCCAGTGGCGCGCCTTCGCGGTCGCCAGCGCACGCGTGAGCCATGCCGGAGTGCAGGAGGGTTGAAGATTTGAAACTTGGATGTGGTTCATGGTTGTTCCTTTCGCAAGTTCAGGCTCCCACGAGTTGCGACGATGTCAAGACACGACCCCTGCACTTCAAGAAGCGCGGCGTGGTGGCGTGCTCATTTGCAGAAGATTCCAGTCGGCCATCGCCGCGAGTGCGCCCTCCGGCCCTGGGGCGGCGGTGGGTGCTGTCGAAGTCGCCGCCTGGCTCGACAAGTGCGCTCCCACCGATCCCACTGCAATGGATCGCGTCCCAAGATGTACCTCGCCTCCAAGCCGCAGGAGGTAAGTCACCTCTCGCGCTCGCGTCTTCGCGTCCAGCGACTGGAGCCACTCGTACAGTGGCCCCATCGCTGGATCGAGCGAGACGCGATGCTGGAGACGCCTTCCAGGCCTTGCGGCCACCTTGTTCACCAGCCCTTCGCGGAAGCGAGGTCCGCCTCCGCAACTACTTGGAAGCCACGGACATTGGAGTAGATCGGGTCGACGTCCATCCGCGTGATCTTCTTCAGCCGGGGATACCTCTTCTGCAAGCGCGCGCTGAACACCGAGGCTCCGCCACCGGTGAACAGCAGGTGATCGACATCGTCCATCTTGCCCACTGCAGTGAGCATCTGGTCGATGGACTCATCAAGCACTTGCTCCACCGCCGGCCGGTGTTCGGCCATCTGGATTTCCTGCCCTTGCACGGTGAAGCTGGAGCGTTGCTCCCGGATGGCGCGATCGATGCGATCGACGATGGCGGGCTGGTCGCGCCAACCCGGGTCCAGTCGATCCGCGACAGCGTAAGCACAGGCCAGCATCGCTTTCGGATACGCACCCGAGCGCTCCCAGTACGGAGTGGTCCGCTCGGAGAGATACCAGTCGAGTGTGCCGCCGCCAGGGTCCACGACCATCGTGACACCTTCCAGCGGCTTGCCTCCGTTCGTGTAGCCGAAGTGGATGATCGTGCCCTGCGGCTGGACGATCACACGGGCCTGCTCCACGGTAACGCGCCGCTCGTTGGCACCGGCGCCGACCACGTGTTCGCCGACGGCTCGATCGCGAAGCGCCTGAGCTGCATCGAAGTACGTGTTGAGAGGCAGCCCCAGGCCGAGCCGCCGGATCACAACGTCCTTGGCATCGCCCGCATCGCCCGCATCGCCCGCGATGCGCCAAAGCGCGCCGCGCAGAAGTGCGAGATAGCGGTCGCTGGTCGCGTAGTCCTCTTTGACCAGCCGGGCATCGGTACCACTTCCACGCTGGGCCGCGCCCGGACCGACGAAGTAAGTAACGCCGTTGATAGGCACGACGCAGCCGTCCGGTTGCGCTACGCCTTCCATGTGCCTTGCAGCGCCGGAACGCAATACAGGTGCGATGGCGGGAAAGTTCCCGACCGGTGCGGGCCCACCATGAGAGGCCGGGCGGCCGAGGGTGAACTTCACATTGAAATATCCCACGTCGATGCTGCGGGCGCCGATCACGAGAGGCGACTGATTCATTGGTGTTTCCTTACTAGTTGCTTTTGCCGCGGCCGTTCGGCGCGCCGATGTAGGCGTACGTGATCTCGCCACGCTCGTGGCCCATCTGCCGCGCGATTTCGAGGACGGCACTCCGCACGAGATCAAAGTTCTCGCCGTAGACCGTGCTGTCGACATCGCGCATCACGGGCGGCTCCAGGCCGGTGAGTTCGCGAAAGAGATCGCAGGCGAATTGGTGGCGAAGCCCGTGCATCGTCACGCCCATCACCTTCCTGCTGACCCCGTGCTTGCGGGCCAGGTACGTCATCCGGTTCTTGACCGCGCGAAGCGACTGCGTCGGATCCCCGAGGCTCCGGTTCGAGGTGCGCGCGGCCAATTGCTTCGCGCGCTCGAGCAACGCGCGCTGCTTGGCTGCCTTTTCGCCGTCGCGGCTGAGCTTGACGACGCGCTCCTTGCCGCCTTTGGTGCCACGCCACACCATCAAATGGTCGCCCTTGTCACTGTCATCGGGCACGATCTGGCAAGACTCGTTCAGGCGCAGGCCGAACAGCAGCTGCATCCGCAACTGGCAGCCGACCAACTCGTCTTCCTCCTCGATCGCGGTGATGATCTCTTCGGGGTTCAGGCCGAAATCGCGCCATCCTTTTGGAAACCTCGCGATGGCAGTCGGCCGGTCGCCGCCGACGCTGATGCCGTTGTCGCGCAGGATCCGGCGCCACTCGGCACCTTCCGGAATCGCGCCACGTTTCCCGGTCAAGTCCAGAAAGCGCCGAATGGTGCTCACATACTTGTTGATCGTCTTGGGCGCGAGGCCCAGGCTTTCCCAGTGCTTGCAGTACGCAATGACGTGCTTGCGTCGCAGGTCCTGCAAATTCTGGATCGGCATGCGGCACACGCGCGACAGGTCGATGGCGCGGTGCATCTCGCGGCCGAAGTCGTATTGCGTCTTGTGACTGATGGTCCGCTCGCGACCGAAAGCGGCGGGAATGTTCGAGCGGCGCAGCAGCATGTTGAGCTGCTTGTGCGGGTCGCCTGGTCGCTGATTGCACACCATCGCCGTATGCAGTGCAAGCGAGTTGCAGCCACGGGTGGTGCGTTTGCGGCGGGGGTGCCGGCGTTGATCGGGAGTCTTCATCAAAATTTCCTTTCAAATAAATGCGAGTGCTTGGGAAGCGAGGGGGTCTGGAGGCGTGAGCAACTTGTCCTGGTAGGCCGCAAGAGACTTGGCTCGCGGCGCCGCCCTCCGTGAGGAGGGCCACTGCCCGTACGGGCAGTGGGGTAATCGTCGAGACGTGTCGACGAGGCCGAGTGGGCGGCCATCCACGTGATGCGCGGCTAAGCGTGCATCTGCGTTGAGGTCTCCTTCCCGCGGTGCTTCAAACCGGGGGCCGGCCCTCTTGGTCCGCCATGGAGGTGGGCGTCAGTGCGCTTTCCATGGGTTCGGCAAAAAGACTCAGAACGGAGACAGGTCACCGTGCATCCTCGGCGATGCGCGGCCGGAACTCGCTATGTCCGGCGTCGATGACAAGTTGCTGGTGAGCCGGCCAATTCGACCGGACTCAATGTTGGGTGGCCTTTGACGGGGCCCGCCGTTGCCGCCTTGGCAGCAACGATCTGGTGAATGCAAGCTGGTCGCCTGCTGATCCCTGGTGGGAACGTGGGGAGGATTTTGAAGTACGAATTTCTAGCTGGCAAGCGATCCGGTCCTCGGGGGAGGTCCGGCCCTTCAGTCCAATACAGAGTGGGACTATCAGGCCTTGTAGATCAAGGACTTGCGTGCGCATTCAGCGGTTGAAACGCGATTGAAGTCGAAGCTGAATTGGGCAATCGGATGACGGAGGGGGCGTGGTGGTGCCAGCACGGTGGGCACAGCCAGCGGTCGTTGGCACAACACAGTTGTTCTCCGTGCCACGCACTTGAAAAACGAGGACTCCCACGTAGAAGTGTTCATGCGCGTCTTGCGCGAGAACAACTCAAAAGGGATCAATTCGATGTCTGCACTCTTCTGGAGGACGTTCGGCGGCCTCGGTCCGGCCTGCTACTTCCGGCACTTCTTCTTCGGGCTGATGTTTCCAGTGCTGATGTACTTCGGAAACAAGGACAACCTGTACCCGCCGGGCTGGCAGGCCTACGCGTACTCGGTGGTGAGCACGCTGCTGTACCCGTACTCGCGCTTCGTCTACGAAGCCGTGGCTGGGTTCGTCTTTGGCAGGAATGTGTTCTTCGTAAACGGTGGCGTGCTGCTCTTCGCCAAATTCGTCACGATGCTGGCGTGCTGGGTGTTCGCCGTGTTCGTCGCCCCGGTTGGGCTCTTGTACTTGTACGTTCGCACGGACGCAGATTGAGAGCCGGCGTCAGCGAGAATCAAGCTTTGAGCTTGTGACGCACAATGCTGCCGCGCCAAGGGTGGTTTTTCGGCGGTCCGATCCGGTCAAGGGCGTCGACCGGAGCAGATGGAAGTGGGCTCTGCGGCGTTGATGGGGGTGCATAGGTTTCGTCCTGCTCTCGCTCCTGGAGGAACGTACTTTCCGATGCACCTTTCACTGCGTCGATGTAGTCGACTTCCACTTTCGCGCTATTCACTACGACTTGCGCGATCTCGCTCATCGCCTTGCTGCGCTGGATCTCGTCCTTCAAGCGTTCCATCGGCGCCTCCTTGAGCGTACGCAGCTGCTCGATCAGCAAGGCTCGTACGTCGCTTATATGCTCCGGCTGGCTCGGGTCGACGATGGCGCCTTCTTGGTCCGGTGTCATTGGTCAGTTCTCTTTCTCGTCTGAGGATCGTGCGAGTGAGTTGCTTCTGGAGCTGCGCAATCTCGCGAGCCATGGGAGTTTCGGCGTTAAGCGGCAAGTTGTGGGCGTAGAGCCACGCGTTCGACTTCAAGAGGTCGAGGCGATCGGCCGCGCTGCGCACCGTGTTCACCCCGCATCCAAGCGTTTCCGCGATCTGCTTGTTGGAATAGTGGGGGTACATCTCGACAATGCGCGCCTCAAGTTCGACGTCGATCCGCTGATGCTCGTGTCGGCATTGCACGGAACAGTAGCGCGTCTTGGAGCTATTCGGCGTGCCAAGAAAGGGTGCTGCGCACGCGGGGTTTGTGCAGATCAATGCCAGGACGCGCATCGTTGGTTGAACCGCTTGGCTCACTCAAGACAATCCGGATCATTCTGATCGTGGAAGACGTGATGCCTGCGAAGACTTTGTTTCCGTTAATGGCAGAGTGCCGCATGTCATTCGATCGTCGGCGGAGGGCCACGTGAAGCCCTGCGCGAGTGAAGTAGATGCCTGATTCAGTCGAGCGTCACGTGCATTGAGCGCTGCGGAGGTTCACACTTCTTAGACGCGGTGACACTCGTTGCGTGGCGATTCGTGCCAAAAGGTCGAATCCGCTTGCCCCACGGAGTACTGGGTGGTCCGATTTTAGTTGTTGGGGGGTCGCAACCGGCCAAAGGGGCACTTCCCCTCGTGTTGCTATTCAGCTGAGGAATACTTATCGCACTGTGTTCTACAACGCAGACAGTCCGGAAAAGGATAACTCATTCGTTAGATCCTCGGACTTCGGCTCAGAAGTGACTGCAGGTCCGCGACGGAAGCAGTGCCGCTGAAGTAGGCCCAGGTCTGGCGCAGGCGATACATGTCGTAGCGCGGCGCGACCGAATGAATCAGCCCCCGGGCCTTGGCGGCCCCCTTAGCCAGCGGCATCGGGTTGGCCGGGCGTGCCCTTGCTGCTTAAAGGCGACGAGCCCAGCACTCGTTGGCTCAGGTAGAGCGTGCAGCCGGCCCAAAAGCCCCGCTATTGCAAGAGAATAGGCCCATGTCGTTCGACTTTGACTTCACTCTGGGGCCGCGATTTGCGACATTCACCGTGCGTGGACCGGCGACAATGGAGAACTTTGGCCAGCTGCTCTGCGAAGTTCACGTTCGAACGAACGACAGCCACATTACGCGCGTTATGGTGAACCTGCAGGCCACGGAAGGAGGGCCGCCTTTCACCGAACAGTTTCGTCTGGGCGAAATGGTCGCACTGCGACTCTCTCACCTGGAGCGGCTGGCGTCCGTAGTTCGGCCTGAATATGCGACTGGAACAAGTTCCAAGGTTGCGAATTCGCTCGGCTTTCAGCTCCGCGTCTTCACTGACGTACGCGCGGCGGAGGAGTGGCTTGCAACCTGACGTCGAATTCAGTCCTTTTTCTCTTCGAGTGACAGGACGTCAGAAAAACCTTCCCTAAGTGCTTTCGACGCGGCTGTGGTGCGTTCCACGGCAGCAAGCCAAGTCTGCCACGCACCTAGATCGAAATCCGCAGTCCCCGGGCCTTTGCCCTTCACAAGCGCGTACAAACGCTGCTCGTTCGCCATCGCATCCCGGTAATCGTCGATCAAGTGTTGGCGACGTTCCATAAGCCGATTATGCGACGTTCATGTCAATCGGGCACCTTTGCGGCGGACAGTGCCAACTGCCAACGTCCCGTCCTCGTATCACGTGCAGCCGCGAGTGCTGCCGGTAAGCGCACGCCGCTTGAACGCGGCCGAGCGACCTTGGCTCACGGTTTTCCAAGGCGGCCCGGGCATCGCCGATGAATGATGTGCATGACAACTGAATTGGATTGAACGACAGAACGCCCGACGCCCTAGACTAGGGCCCTCACCCGGCGCCGGACGTCCCATGTATCCCCCACAGGACATCGACCTCACCAACACGGACCTTAACCTTCTCGTCGTTTTCGATGTCTTGATGCGGGAGCGCAGCGTGGCGCGGGCGGCCCAACTCCTGGGTCGCACGAGTTCGGCCGTCAGCCATGCTCTGGCGCGACTGCGAGAGCAGTTCGGGGACTCGTTGCTGGTACGCCGCGGCACTCAAATGGAGCCCACACCGCGTGCCAAGGCGATGTGGCCGGCGGTCAAGACCGTCTTGGAATCGATCCGTTCGCTCCTGCGCAACCCGTCCGACTTCGAGTCCTGGCGCAGCAGCATCGTCATCCGCCTGGCCATTGCGGACGTTCACCCCGCGCTGTACGCCCGCGTCTTCAACGGACTGCGCGCGGCAGCGCCAGGCATGGCGCTTGTCTGGCGCCCTGTGCACGAGGGAACACTCGAAGAACTGGCCGACGGCGAGCTCGACTTGGCTATGCTGCCGAGACCGCGCGGTGGTCGCACCTCTCGGTGCAGACCGGGGACCGCTTCAGCGCTCCGGTGCTGGAGAGCACGCGGCGAGACCAGCTCGGGCGCAGCATCTGCCTGGTCATCCCTGAATTCGCCGCGACTGCTGAAGTTCTGGCGAACACCGACTTAATCGCGACGATGCCTCGGATGATGTTGCTCGGGGATGGCCCGGCAGCGGCCACTCGTGCTGCGCGAAGTGCCGTTCGAGCTGCCGGACCTGCAGATCGAGCTGTTCCAGAGCAAGAAGACCCAAAGCGACCCGGCCATCTCATGGGCCGCGGCGAACATCCGCCAGTCGATCCTCGAACTTTTCCGGCAGACGTGCGATGAGTTCGGCGAGGGCTGGGCGCCCACCTGAGGCGAATGCGCATGTTCCGGCGCTTGAAGTCGCCCCCACCCACTGCAGCCGCGAACTGGAACGGCCACTTTCGTGCCGAGGTGATCGGCGCTGCAAGCGCCACGCCGAGTCAGCGGCGGGCGGCCGAGGCAGCGGTCGAAGACAGCCTCATGAAGGCCCTGGGCAGCAGCGCTCTGGTTCGCAATGCCTATGCCGCCTGGCTTGACGCGGACGCCGCGTCAGCGCACGACGGTGACGTTGCGAAAGCCCGGTGGGAGTCCGCATTCGCCAACGCCACTTATCTGGCAGGCGCCGAGCTACCCGCAGCGGACTTTCGCGCGTTCTTCGTTATCCATCTCGCCTGAAGGGAAGCAGTCGTGGACCGGCCAGTTGTTGAGGTTATGGTCGATGGTCTTTTCGTATGCGTCACGCTGACCCGGAAAGCACCTTTCGGATCGATCCTGAAAGCCATCGATAAGGCGCCGGCGATGGCGGGCATGCTGCTTCTGATCGACGTGCGGACTTCACGGCTGGCGGACCCGACGATTCATGCGCTGCTTGGCGCGGAGCTGGCTCGCAAGTTCGCCCGTGCGCGGCGGGTGGCATTGGTGGTCGACGAAGACGTGATCAGCTACAACGCGGAGCGGGCAGCCCACGGACTGCTGGATCTGAGGGTGATCACCGACAAGTCGGAAGCAACCAGCTGGCTCTCGCGCGCTTGAGAGGTCAATTGGTCGCCGTTCAACCAGGAGCGTTGGGACCGAGCTGAGCATGAGGTGGCATGCGACTCCAACGAAAGAATGCACAGCTGCCTCCCAGACGACCAGTCCTACGAGCGCGTCAAAACTTGCAACGGTCCGGGACGCTTTTTACTCAATGCCTCGCGCGCGAGGGCGCAGTGCGGTTTGCATTGACGATTCGGCGCACGGCCTCGTCAGCGCCATCATCGCCGTTCGCGAAAACCGGTGTTTGCGCCTCTGACGCAGCCCTCGAGGCATCGGCAAGCGTCTTGCCCTCGGCGGAGCTGATGTTGACGGTCGCCTGCATCGACAGGCCTACGCGCAACGGATTGCTGACGACTTCCTTTGGGTCGAGCGCGATTCGGACGGGCAAGCGCTGCACGACTTTGATCCAGTTGCCCGTCGCGTTCTGCGCAGGCAGCAGGGCGAATGCCGCACCCGTTCCGACACCAAGGCCTTCGACCTTGCCGTGGAATTTCACTCGGCGTCCATACAGATCCGCTGTCAGCTCGACGGGCTGCCCAATTCGGATCTTGCGGACCTGGATCTCCTTGAAATTCGCCTCGACCCACACTTGCCGCAGCGGTACGACGGACATCAGAGGAGCACCTGCGGCCACCCTTTGGCCCAACTGCACGACGCGCTTGGCAACATAGCCGTCCACCGGCGCAGGGATGCTCGCACGACGCGCTGCGATCCACGCCTCCCGCAGCCTTGCAGCGGCGGCTTCGACCTGCGGGTGCTCTTCCACGCTTGCGCCCTGCGTCAGAGCCTGGTTGGAGGCAAGCTCCTCGCGGGCGGTGGCCGTTGACGCCTGCGCGGCCTCGAACGCGCTCTGCGCAGTTGCGAGTTGGGAATGAGCGTGCGCGAGCTCCTCCTTCGATATGGCGCCATTGGCCGCCAAGGGTGCGCGGCGGGCAAGATCATCTCGGGCACGCTGAAGTTCTGCGCGCGCTCTGTCGGCCTCCGCCTGCCGCAGTCTCACCTGCGCGGCCAGCTTGGCGTTGTTCGCGTAAACGGTCTGCACTTGGCGCACAGTCACCCCCAGATTGGCTTCAGCTTGCCGAAGCGCGATCTGCACGTCGGCCGGGTCGAGCTTCACCAGCGGCTGACCCGCCTTCACGTAATCGGTTTCCTCCGCATAGATGGCCAAGACCGTGCCGGCGATCTGCGGCGTGATCTGCACGACATTGCCCTGCACATACGCGTTGTCGGTGGACTCGTAGCGGCGCGCGACGAGCCACTCATACGCGCCCCAACCCAGTGCCATGAAGATGGAAAGTGCACTCACCAACAGCAGTCCGCGGCGCCGCCTCGGGTTGCCCAACTCGACACCACGTTCCGGCTTCGCAGCGCTGGCGTTTTCCATGGCGTCTCCTTTTCCCGAGAGGGCTTCAATGAGGCACGTCCGGGGAGCGGCCAGGAGCCTCTCGCCGCGCGATTCGGATCAAGGCAAGCAGCGGCATCGCCAGCAGCGCGAGGGCCATCATCATCCAAAAGTCGTTGACGTAAGCAATGAGGCTCGCCTGCCGCGTGACTTCGGCATAGAGCGCTGCCAGCCCTATTGGGGAGTCGACCCCCAGGCCAGGCGGCAAGTCCTGCAGGCCGTGGTTGCCCAAGTGCACGGTTGCCGCGATCTGCTCGTGTGCTTGCGCGGTGCCACGCGACAGCATCACCTGGACCATCGAGATGCCGACACTGCCCCCAATGTTGCGCAACAGACTGAACATCGGCGTGCCCTCGTTGCGAAGGTGGGGAGCAAGGGTTGCGAATGCCGCGGCAGACAGCGGAACAAAGGTAAAGCCGATGCCCAAGCCCTGCACGAAGCCGGACACTACGAACAGGGTACTGTCCGTCTGCAGCGTCACGCGCGTCATCTGCCACAAAGCCGCGGCGGTCAGCGCAAATCCAGTGGCCATGATGAGGCGCAGGTCCACGCGCTGCACCAGGCGTCCGACGACGACCATGGCGATCATCGTGCCGATGCCACGCGGCGCCGTGACTTCACCGGTGTACACCACGGGGTAGCCCATCAGGCTCTGGAGCATCGTGGGAAGAAGCGCCATGGTGCCGTACAGCACGATGCCGACCACGAAACCCAAGAACGACCCCGCGATGAAGTTGCGGTCGGTGAGCAACGCGCGGTTCAGGAACGACGGCCCGCGAACGGTAGCTGTGTGCACCGTGAACAGCGCCAGCGCACAGACGCAGGCGGCTGCCTCCAGGCGGATCTCCCAGGAGTCGAACCAGTCCTCGAGTTCGCCGCGATCCAGGAACATCTGCAGCGCTCCGATCGCCACCGAAAGCGTGACGAAGCCGAACACGTCGAGTGGCGCCGCTGCCGGCTTGTTCTCCGGCAGGTAGCGCACGATGCCCCACAGCGCGAACGCACCCACCGGCACGTTGATGAAGAACACCCAGCGCCAATCGAAGTTCTCGGTGAGCCAGCCTCCCAGCAGCGGACCGAGGATCGGCCCCACCATGATGCCCGCGCCCCAGATCGCCATGGCCTGGCCGACCTTGTGCGGCGGGTTGATGTCCAGCAGGACCGCTTGCGACAGTGGCACCAGCGCCGCGCCGAAGATTCCCTGCAGAAGTCGCGCAGCCACGATCGTCCCCAGGGACCCTGCCAACCCGCACAATGCGGATGCGGCCGTAAACCCGATGACCGAAACGATGAACACGCGCCGGCGGCCCCACTGCGCACACAGCCAGCCCGTGATGGGCAGTGCAATGGCGGCGGCGACGATATAGGAAGTCAAGACCCACGTGATCTGGTCCTGCGACGCCTGCAGACTGCCCTGCATGTGCGGCAGGGCCACGTTCGCAATTGTGGTGTCGAGTGCCTGCATGATCGTCGCCAGCATGATCGACAGGGTGATCATACCCTTGTGCGGGTGCGCAGCGTCTACGGCTTTCATCCGCGGGGCTCTTTCGGAGACTGTGCGTCGTCGCCGCGAATCAACTGCTCGCGAATTCGTCCGAGCATCTGGAGCAATTGCCTGCGCTCGGCCACCGACAGGGGCGCGAGCACCTCGAGCGTCAGCCGGTCGCCAATCTGCAGCGCGTCCTGCAAGGCCTTGTGCGCCTTGGGCCGGATCCGAAGTTCATTGACACGCCGATCGGTAATGGAAGCTTGCCGGGTGATCCAGCCACCCGCCTCGAGGCGCTCGCACATCGTCGCAATCGCCATCGCGCTCACGCCGACACGGTCCGCCAGTTCCGCCTGCGACAGGGGCGTATCTCCTTCGTGGGCGGCCAGACTGTACAGCAGCCGGCATTGAGCCTGCGACAGGCCCAGCTGGGATCGCGCCCGCTCGTCGAAGCTGCGCGCATACAGGCGCGACAGCTCGGTGACCAGGAAGCCGAAGCGGCGGGAGATTTCGGGGGCACCGCGAAAAGCCATGGTCAAAGCCGGAAAAGCGTCAGACCCAATCCGAGGGTCGTTTGCCGATGGTTTTCGTCAAGCAGCACCTGAGGCGAGTCTGCGGAAACCTCAGCGTTGCTGGCACATCGCGTCATCTCGTGGCCATCTTTCCTGCTGCCGTCGACGCGATGGAACACCTGCGCGACCCAGCCTCCGTTGCCGCGGTCGACGCTGGCGGCCGCTTGCCTCCGGTTCCCGCTTGCGGCGCCATACTGGCAGGTGCTCTGTGCCAACGCCGCACTGTTGAGAGTATCCGTCATGGGCTAGGGCCTTGAAAGCCGACCATCGTCATCCCCGTCTTTGGACTGCGCCGCGCGATGCTGCAGATAGACGTCACGCGTGAAGGTATACGGATCGAATGCGTCGCGAAGCATCGCGTCGAGGGGCAGCAGCGTTGCGCGCGTGTCGAGCAGGCGCGCCGCTTCGAGCGCATTGCGCTGAGGAACTGGATGGATGCGGGCGATGACGTCGCCCTGGCGCTCCACCGGCAAGGCGGCGGCGTCGCGCAACGTCGAAGGACCCAGCAAAGGCAGGACGAGATACGGTCCGGCCGGAACGCCCCAATGCGCCAGCGTCGAGCCGAAAGTCTCCTTGTGCCGTTCGATTCCGACCTCGCCAGCGATGTCGAGAAGGCCCCCCAAGCCAAGAACGGTGTTGAAAGCGAAGCGCGTCGCGTTCTGTGCCGCGTCGCCCAGTTTCAGCTGCGCAAGGCTGTTGACCGCCGACCAGGCGTCGCCCAGATTACCGAAGAAATTGGAGACGCCTCGCCGGATCGGCGAGGGCACGTCGCGCGAATACGCGATTGCCACTGGCTTGATCACCGCCCTGTCCAGTCCGACATTGAAGTGATGCACGCGGCGGTTGAGCGGCTCAAGCGGATCGCGAGGGTCGGCATTCGGGCCGGTTGCGCAGCCGGTACAGACTGCACAAACTGCCGCCAAGCCAACCCAAACCGAGCGTGGAAGGCTGCGCTGCGCTCTCATGCTGTCTTCCCCTCGGGCGCCGAGCCCTGGCTGGCTGGCTGTTTGTCAATCGACCACCCGAAAAAGCGGACGATCTGATCGCGCTTTTGCAGCGCATCGGCTTCGCCAAGCGTCATGAGTTCGCGCGTGAAAGGCGCCTGAAAGAGAAGGTAGCTGGCAAGTGCTTGTCCGGGCTCGTGCGCGCACGCGGCGCCGAGTGCCGATAGCAAAGCGCGGATGGTTCGGGGCAGGCTCGCGACATGCTTGGCAGCGATCTCGTCGAGACTGAGGCTGGGCGCGATCAACAGCAGCTCGACAGTGCGCCGAGGTTTGCCATCGCGGTCGCGCTCGGGCAGTTCTTGCAGGGCTTGGTTGATGCGACTGGCGCGTTCGACATCGGTGGCCAGAGCATCCAGAAAAATGCTTGAGAGCGCGTGGCCGGCGACCCTTGCGAGGGACGGGTACTCCATGGAAGGCGGCGACTCAGGCGACGACTCCTGCCTGCGGTCAGACCCAATGACAAGCAAGCGCCGAGCTCCCAGGTGGATCGCTGGAGCGATCGGCGCCGTCTCCCGCATGGTGCCGTCTCCCAGCCATTCGGCTCGCCCCTGAACGACCGCTTGTGTCGCTGGAAACACGAACGGTATCGCTGAAGACGCGAGCAGGTGAGCCACCATAAGCTCCGTGCGCTGGGACATGCGCTGGGACCGCAGCCAAGGCTGCAAAGTCGCATCCCCTTCAAAGAATGTGACGTGCCAACCGGTGGAATAGCTCGACGCGCCGATGGCCAGCGCACGAACTTGTCCCGACGAAACCATCTCGTGCAGGCGATTGAATCGGACATTTCGCGCTAGCAGGCGCTCCAGCGGGGCGTTGTCGAGCAGCGAGCGTGGTTGCCGGCGCCACCGGTCCGGCAGTGCCCAACCTAGCGCGAACATCGCCACCCATCGGGCAGCGTTCCTGATCAGGCTGGAGGCGTCGGTGCGGTAGACCTGGCCGGCATCGATACGCCGCCACATGTCAAACAGGTGCGCGACGCCGGCGTCGAAGTCGTCCGCTCGGGAAGCGAGGATGGCCGCATTGATGGCACCGGCGGACGTGCCGGTGTAGATGTCGAACGGAGGTTTCGAGGGAGCGCCCAGCTCGCGCCGGATGCGCAAGATCCCGAGCAGCACACCGACTTGGTATGCCGCACGCGCGCCGCCACCGGTCAGCACGATACCGAAACCGGTCGGGTCGGGCGATGCAGGCGCGGCGGCCGTGCCCTGACGTTCGTTGTCGCTCGTCATCGGTGTGCAGCGTACCCGAAAATGATAAACAGGCTTATCATTTTCGTGACCTCGACGGTGAAAGCGGTAAACCGAACCCCGAGCGCCACCCTCCGCCCGGTGCGCGGTAAAACTGGAGCTGGTTCTGCAGGCGGGCCAGTCGCGTCTGAAAGAGCACCAGGCCGGAGAGATCGGAACTCGCCGTGCCGATGCCGGCGGTGAGTGTGATGCGGGGAAAGAACGCGGCGCGCGCGGCCCCGATGTTGGCGTTTGCCGCAAGGAGTTGCTGCTCGGCCTGGCGCACGTCGGGTCGTTGGACGAGCACGTCCGATGGAGTGCCTGCTGGCAGGTCGGGAAGGGAAGGCGCACGGCTTGCGTCGTCGCACCTGTCTGGAACTCGGGCGGCACAGGCTCTCCGAGCAGCAAACCCAGCAAGTTCAGGTCCCTGGCGCTTCGAAAACGGCGTCGCCAGCGAAATCGACTATTGGCTGGCGCAATCTTGGCGGACCCGGCTCGTGCGACGTTGGCCCAACTGCAACGGCAGATCGCAAGCGCCTCAGGAACAATGAGTCCTCACGCGTGTGCAGGTACTTGACGATCTCGATGATCAGAATCGTGTTCTTCGCCGACACTTCGATGTGGTGCTCGCGCCGACCTGGAAATACACGTAGCGTGCGCCGAGTTGACACCCACGTCGGAGGTTCGTCGCAAGGGCCGACCGCCGTTGTGAGCAACTCTGCCCGTTGGCACGGAGTCCACTTGATCGGCGAAAGCTGTTTAGACAGGCAGGATTCGATTTGGCCGGCGCGTAGATGAAGCGTCGTTCGACGGAGGCGGCATCGTCAGCGACGGCGGAGGTTGCTGCTGAGGCAAGTGGATGGCGGCATTGGACTGACACGAGCGGCTGCGGCCGCTGTGGGAGATGGGCGCGCGCGTGGAGTGTGCAGCACGACATACGTTTTGCTGCTCGCGCAACGCATCTACGGGCTGTTGCGGCTGGGAAGACGTCCGTGACCACAACTGGCTGCGCAACGACCTGCTGCGCCAAAACAGCCGTGCGTCGAGCCGAGCCGCTCGCCTCCGGCCCGATGCCTTGGCGGCTGGGGACAAGGAGATGGGTGCGCTCAACGCGGTGCGGGTGGACAGCTTCATCGTCAGCCGGAAGCAGGCGCCGCGCGAGTCGTACTGGACTTCGATGCCACGCACGTGCTGGCTAATTGGCAACAGCAGCAAGATGGAAAGCGGCGCCTGATCGGCGAGTTCAACTACGCGGCGCGCACGTGGGATCGCCAGCGCAGGGTGATCGCCGGGCTGAAGCACGATACAAAGAGAGCCAAACCATGCTTCATCGTTACGATTACAGCAATGCAGCGAAGTTTCTGCGCGCTGTTTCGAGCTCGGGCAATAGCTGGGCGATGGCCTGCTCACGCGTCATGCGGCTTGTCGACACTGCGAGACTCATCGCCGCGATCAGCCCCCCCCTGCCATTGCGGATGGGCACGGCGATGGAGCGCAGGCCGATCTCTAGCTCCTCATCGCTGATCGAGTATCCCCGGGAGCGAACCAGCGCGATCTCGTTCATGACCTCCTGTGTACCGGTCAAGGTGTGCGGCGTGAGTGCAGGCCGCATCATGCGATTGAGCATGAACTCCACCTCACCGGCAGGCCGTTCGGACAGCAGCACGCGTCCCGTTGCGGACGCATAGGCTGGCAGCCGCGCACCGACACCCAGCCCGCTAGATAAGCTGCGCCGATGCGTAGAGCGCGCCACGAACACCGCGTCCTGCGAGTCGAGTACAGCGATCGACGATGACTCCTGCGTGCGTTCGCTCGTCATCTCGAGGATCGGTTGCGCCACCTTGGTAAGCGGATCGGATGCGACGTACGCGTGACCGAGGCGCAAGGACCGAGGCGCCAGTTGGAAGTGGCGCCCATTCTGTACTGCGTAGCCCAGCTTGCACAACGTCAGGAGGCTTCGGCGCACGGCCGCCTTCGTATGTCCGGTGATTTCAGAGGCTTGAGTCAGAGTCACGGGGCCCTTGCTGATGCCGAATGCCTCGACGATCGCAAGCCCCTTTTCAAGGCCCATTACGTACTCCTTTTCTACCTTTTGTACTCCTTTCGAATCCACGACCTCCGACATTTCAACTCCGATTGTTCGCTATTCGAACTATATTATCGAGTTTGTTGACTCAAATCAATCGCTGGTCGAGACTTGCGGCTATCGCACAACGGCCGTAAGCCCCGAGGACCAACGATGACCAGCGCGCAGACGCTCGAGCGAATCGAGACCCACGCCCCGGCTACCGACTTCGACCCATATGCGGACGAAGTCCTGGATGACCCTTACCCGCACTATGAGATGCTGCGCGAGCTGGGCCCGGTGTTCTACCTGTCCCGGTACAAGGCCTACGGCATCGCGCGTCACGCGGAAATCGACCCGGTGTTGCGTGACCCGGCTACGTTCTGCTCCAGCGCCGGGGTGGGCTTGGCCAACTTCCACACCGAAACACCTTGGCGCAAGCCCAGCATAATCCTCGAGGTCGACCCGCCGATGCATGCGCGCACGCGCAAGATCATGGCAAGCCTGCTGTCGCCTGCGTCCATCAACAAAATGAGGGGCACCTTCGAAAGTGAAGCGAAGGAGCTGGTGGAGCGCCTGCTCGCGAAGGGCAGCTTCGATGCCGTGACCGACTTGTGCGAAGCCTATCCGCTGCGCGTGTTCGCAGACGCAGTGGGCATCCCGCGAGAAGGCCGCGAGAAGTACCTGTTGCCCTACGGCGACATGGTGTTCAACGCGTTCGGCCCGGTGAACGAGCGCTTCAGGAAGTGCCTGGCCAAGGCGCAGGAGGGGGCAATCGACTGGATCGCCGAAGTGTGCAAGCGCGAGAACCTCACGCCCGACGGCTTGGGGATGCAGCTGTACAAGGCGGCGGACGAGGGCATTCTCGAGCCCGATGAAGCGCCAATGCTGGTGCGCACGATGCTGTCCGCGGGCCTGGACACGACAGTGTTCACGCTGTGCAACGCGATGCTGTCCTTCTCGCGTTTCCCCGCGCAATGGGAGAAGGTGCATGCCAGCCCGGCGCTCGCGCGCCCGGCGTTGGAAGAGGTGCTCCGCTATGAAAGCACCTTCCACTCGTTCTACCGCACCACCACGCGCGAAGTGGAAGTGGCCGGCGTGCGCATGCCCAACGAGCAGAAGGTCTGCGTGTTCATCGGTTCGGCCAACCGAGATCCGCGCCGCTGGGGCCCCACCGCCGACCAGTTCGACGTCACACGCAAGGCAGCGGGCAACCTCGCGTTCGGCACCGGCATCCACGGCTGTGCCGGGCAAATGATCGCGAGGCTCGAGGGCGAGATCGTGCTCACGGAACTGGCCAAGCGCGTGAAGCGCATCCAGCTCGAAGGCAAGCCCGTTATTCACTACAACAACTCGGTGCGCGGCTACACCTGCATGCCCGTAAGCGTCAGCGCCGCTTAAACCACTTCTCCACAGCACAGAGGCGAACATGCCCCAGATCACGTACGTCCAGCCGGACGGCGAACGTCGCTCCATTGCCGTTGACGCAGGCGCAACCGTCATGCTGACCGCCGTCGCCAACGGCGTCCCCGGCATCGTGGCCGAGTGCGGCGGCGCAGCCATGTGTGCAACGTGCCATGTCTACCTCGACGAAGCCAGCCAGCCTTTCGTGCCGCCAGTGAGCGAAGTCGAAAACGAGATGCTGGAAAGCGCCGCCGCCGGACGCCGTGCCAACAGCCGCCTGGGTTGCCAGATCGCCGTGCCGGCGGGCGTCGACGAAATAGTCGTCCACATCCCCTCCCACCAGGTCTGAAGCGCATGCAGCCGGCGGGCGTCATCGTCGTGGGCGGCGGGCAAGGCGGCTTCCAAGTCGCGGCCTCGTTACGCGATGAAGGCTACCAGGGCCCTGTCACCGTGATCGGGGACGAGCCTTGCCTGCCCTACCAACGGCCACCGCTGTCGAAGGGCTTCCTCACTGGCAAGGCCCAGCTGGCAGAGATCCAATTGCGGCCCGCGCAGTTCTATTCCGACCAGCGCATCGACATCATGCATGATCGTGTCGAAAGCATCGCGAGGTCCGCGAATCGCGTGAGGCTGGCTTCGGGCCGCGCGCTCGCCTACGAGCATCTTGTGCTTGCCACCGGTGCGCGCCCGCGAATGCCTTCAGTACCCGGCGCCCACGTGGCAGGCATCCTGCCCGTGCGCACGGTTGTAGACGCGCAAACCCTGCTGCCGCAATTGAAGCAGGCGAAACGCCTTGCGGTCGTCGGCGCCGGCTTCATCGGACTCGAAGTCGCGGTGGCGGCAATCGAGATAGGACTCGAAGTCGAGGTGCTCGAGTACGCAGACCGCGTGCTGAAGCGCGCAGTCTCGGCCGAGGCCGCCGACTACTTGGCTCGCGCGGAAATGCAGGCCGGCGTCCGGTTCCGCTTCAACACCGCTGCCTCCGGCTTCGTGGAACGCGATGGCCGAGTCGCGGGTGTGCAGACCACCGTCGGTGAAACGATCGCCGCCGACCTCGTGGTCGTGGGCATCGGCGTGCAGCCCAATGCCGAACTTGCGCAGGCGGCGGACCTCGCGGTGCACGACGGCGTCATGGTCAACGCGTACCTGTCGACCAGCGACCCGCACATTTCCGCGATCGGCGATTGCGCGCGTTTTCCGGCGACCTATTCGAAAACCCCGGTGCGGCTGGAGTCCGTGCAGAACGCGGTCGACCAGGCGCGCTGCGTCGCCGCCCGCATCGCCGGCAGAGCCGAGGCCTACGCGAAGGTGCCGTGGTTCTGGAGCGACCAGGGCGCCAACCGGCTGCAGATTGCCGGCGTGGCCGAGGCCGGCGACCTGGCCGTCGTGCGCGGCGATGTGGCTGCCGGCAAGTTCTCGGTGTTCCGGTTCCGGGACCAGCGCCTCACCGCCGTCGAGTCGATCAACAGCGCGGCCGACCACATGGCGTCGCGCAAGCTGCTCGCTTGCGCCGCGCGAATCTCTCCCGAGCAGGCCGCCGACACCCGCATCAAGCTGGGCGCGCTGACCATCCCATGCTGAATGTCCACCCACAGGATCCCATGAACTCCGAACAACCGAAGACTATCATCGTGACCGGCGGCGCCAGCGGCATCGGCTACGCCTTCTGCGAGCATTTGGCCGACCTCGGCCACAGCATCGTCATCGCCGACCTGAAGGGCGCCTCTGAAGCCGCCGATAAGCTGCGCGTCGCCGGGGCCAAGGCGATCGGCGTCACCTGCGACGTGGTCAGCGAGGACGACGTGAAGGCAATGGCCGCCGCAGCCGTCGAGGCCTTCGGCGGTATCGACGTGCTGGTCAACAATGCGGGTCTGTTCACCACGCTGGCGCTCAAGCCTTTCGACCAGATCACCAACGCCGAGTGGATGCGCGTGATGGAAGTCAACACGCTCGGGCCGTTCAACTGCGCCAAGGCGGTGCTGCCCCAACTGCTCAGGAGCGGCCGCGGCCGCATCGTGAACATTGCTTCCACCGTTCCGATTAAAGGGCCGCCAAACATGGCGCACTACGTCGCGAGCAAGGGCGCCGTGATCGCCTTCACACGCTCGCTGGCGCGCGAGCTCGCCAAGGATAAGATCACGGTGAATTCGATCGCGCCCGGGTTCACGCTGAGCGATGGTGTGCTGCAGGCCGACCTGCAGAACCGGATCGGCGATAACGCCCGCACTACCGGCCGCTGCATCCAGCGCGACCAGGTGCCGGCAGACCTCGTGGCCGCGCTCGCGTACTTCGTGGGCGACGGCGCGGGCTTCGTGACGGGTCAAACCCTGGCGGTGGATGGCGGCGGGGTTTTCCTGTGAGCTACGAGCAACTCGCGCTGTACATCGACGGGGAGTTCCTTGCCACCGACGGCCGCGTTGAGCAGGACGTCATCAATCCCGCGGATGGGCAAGCGTTCGCCAGGCTGCCGCACGCGACGAAGCAAGACCTTGATCGCGCCCTGACGGCTGCAAGCAGGGCGTTCCAGTCCTGGCGTTTCACTTCGCCGCTGGAGCGCTCGGGCATCCTTCGCAAGGTGGCCGCGCTGATTCGGGAACGCGCCCCCGCAATTGCACGCAACATCACGCTCGATCAGGGCAAGCCGCTCGCGGAAGCATTGCAGGAGGTGACGACGTGCGCTGAGCACGCCGAATGGCACGCGGAGGAATGCCGCCGCATCTATGGCCGCGTGATCCCGCCGCGTTTCGAAAGCGTGCGCCAGATGGTGATCCGCGAGCCCATCGGCGTGTGCGCGGCCTTCACGCCCTGGAACTTCCCGTTCAATCAGGCGCTGCGCAAGGCGGTCGCCGCGCTCGGCGCGGGCTGCACTCTGATCCTGAAGGGCCCCGAGGATTCACCCAGTGCGGTAGTGGCGATGGCGCGGATCTTCCACGACGCCGGCCTGCCACCGGGCTGCCTGAACATCGTCTGGGGGGTGCCGTCCGAGATCTCCTCGCACCTCGTTGCCTCGCCCGTCGTGCGCAAGATCTCCTTTACGGGATCGACCGCCGTCGGCAAGCAACTCGCCGCACTGGCCGGCTCGCACATGAAACGCATGACGATGGAGCTGGGCGGCCACTCGCCGGTTCTCGTCTTCGACGACGCGGACATCGAGGGCGCAGCGCGCTTCATGGCGCGCACCAAGGCGCGCAATGCTGGTCAGGTGTGCATGGCTCCCAGCCGCTTCTTCGTGCAGGAGAAGGCATATAAACGCTTCGTCGATGCTTTCGTGGGCGAATACACGCGCCTTCGCGTAGGTGACGGACTGGAAGCCGAAACGCAGATGGGCCCGCTCGCGCATGAGCGCCGGGTCGAGTCGATGCAGTCACTGGTGGCCGACGCGCGGGAACGCGGCGCTGCCCTCATCTGCGGCGGCGAGCGCATGCCGCGCGAAGGCTACTTCTTCCCGCCGACGGTGATGAGCGGCGTGCCGGACGACGCGCGCTTGATGAAAGAGGAACCCTTCGGGCCCGTTGTGCCCATCTCGAAATTCACGGGGACGGAAGAAGTGCTGGCACGCGCCAATTCGCTGCCGTTCGGCCTGTCATCGTACGTGTTTACAAGTTCGATCGCGACGGCGACGCATGTCACCAACCGGCTCGAAGCCGGGATGGTCGGCATCAACCACTTCGGCTTGGCGCTGGCAGAGACACCGCTTGGCGGCGTCAAGGACAGCGGCATGGGCAGCGAAGGCGGCACGGAAACCTTCGACGGCTACCTCGTGACCAAGTTCGTTTCGCAGGCATCGATGGTGCCTTGACCTTGTTGGACGCATTACAGGAGACTTCCATGTCCAAACTCTCTCTTCGAAACCTGGCGCGCACCGCCGCCGCTGTGGCGGTTGCCGCAGCCGGCGCCTGCGCCCATGCCCAGTCGGGCCCGGTGAAGGTGGGCCTGATGCTGCCCTACTCCGGCACGTTCACCGACCTCGGCAAGGGCGTCACGAACGGATTCAAGCTGTACGTGCAGGAGCAGGGCGGCAAGCTGGGCGGCCGTCCGGTCGAATACCTCCAGGTAGACGACGAATCCGACCCGTCCAAGGCCAATGAGAACGCCAACAAGCTGGTCAAGCGTGACAAGGTCGACGTGATGGTTGGCACCATCCACTCCGGCGTGGCTTCCACCATGGCCAAGGTGGCGCGCGAAACGAACACACTGTTGCTGGTGCCGAACGCCGGCGCCGGCGAGATCACGGGCGCGATGTGCTCGCCCAACGTGTTTCGCACGTCGTTCAGCAACTGGCAGCCTGGCTACGCCTCCGGCCTGCTCGCGGCGAAGAAGCACAAGACCGCCGTCACCATTAGCTGGAAGTACGCGGCAGGCGACGAGTCGGTCAAGGGCTTCCGCGAGGGCTTCGAGAAGGGCGGCGGCAAGGTGCTGAAGGACCTGAACCTGCCGTTCCCGAACGTGGAGTTCCAGCCGCTGCTGACCGAGCTGGCGACCATCAAGCCGGAAGCGGCGTACGTGTTCGTCGCGGGCGCCGGCCAGGTGAAGTTTGTCAAAGACTACGCCGCCGCGGGACTGAAGAACAGCATCCCGCTGTATGGTGCCTTCATCACCGAAGGCACGCTGGCCGCCCAGGGCGACGCTGCTCAGGGCCTGCAGACGGTGCTGCACTACGGCGACGGCCTGAAGAACCCGAAGAACGATGCGTTTATCGCCGCCTACACCAAGGCCTACGGCGCCAGGCCTGACGTCTTCGCGGTGCAGGGCTACGACGCCGCGCAGCTGTACGACGCCGGTCTGAAGGCCGTGAAGGGCGACACGAAGAAGAAGGCCGAGATGATCAAGGCGATGGAGAACGCGAAGATCGACAGCCCGCGCGGCCGGCTCACCTTCTCCAAGTCGCACAACCCGGTGCAGGATTACTACGTGCGGGTCGCCAAGGGCACCGAGAACGTCGTGACGGACACCATCGTCAAGGCGCTGGCGGACCCTTCGCCCGACTGCAAGATCCAGTGATCCGCCGCAGGACGCCATGGACCTTGCCCTCATCTCGATCCAGACGCTGAATGCCGTGCAATACGGCCTGCTGCTGTTCCTGGTCGCGAGCGGCCTCACCCTCATCTTCGGCGTCATGGGGGTGATCAACCTCGCGCACGGAAGTTTCTACATGATGGGGGCGTACCTGGCGTTCACGCTAACCTCGCTGACGGGCAACCTGCTCTTCACGATCATCGTCGGCACCGTTCTCAGCGCCCTGCTGGGCGCGGTGCTCGAATGGGCTCTCTTCTCGCACCTGTACAAGCGCGACCACCTGCAGCAGGTGCTGCTCACCTACGGCCTCATCCTCATATTCGAGGAGATGCGCAGCATGCTGGTGGGCGACGACGTGTATTCCGTCAAGGTGCCCGCTTGGCTGGACTTCGCAGTGCCGCTCGGTAGCGTCATGACCTACCCGGCCTACCGCCTGTTCATGTCGGTCGTCTGCCTCCTTGTGGCTCTCGGCCTGTATCTCCTGATCCAGCGCACGAACATCGGCGCGCGCATCCGCGCCGGCGCGTCCAACCGCGACATGGTGCAGTTGCTGGGCATAAATATCGACTGGCTCTTCAGGCTGGTGTTCTCCCTCGGTGTCGGCCTGGCCGCTTTCGCCGGCATGATCAACGCGCCCGCTTCGACCGTGTCACCCGGCATGGGTACCCAGGTGCTGATCGTGAGCTTCGTGGTGGTGATCGTCGGCGGTATCGGCTCCGTGTGGGGCGCGTTGCTGGCATCGCTGCTCATCGCCTTCGCCGATACCTTTGGCAAGGTTTTCATTCCCGACTACGCAGGCATCGCGATCTACGTCGTCATGGCCGCCATCCTGCTGTGGCGCCCGGAAGGGCTCTTCAAATCATGACCCGCCTCATCACGTCCCGCGCACGAGCAGTGATGGTCGCCGTGTTCCTGCTTGCGCTGGCCGGCTTCCCCCTGCTGAAGCAGGAGTTCTACAGCGAGCTGGTGATCCGGGTGATGGTGCTGTCCATGTTCGCGCTCAGCCTTGACCTGCTCGTCGGCTACACGGGCCTCATCAGCTTCGGCCATGCCGCCTGGTTCGGCATGGGCGGTTACGTGTTCGCCCTGCTCGGGACCAAGTACCAGCTGACCAACAACCTCTGGCTCACGCTGCCGGCGGCGATGGCGGTCACCGCGTTCTTCTCGTTCGTCGTGGGCCTGTTCGTATTGCGCACGCGCGGCATGTTCTTCATCATGGTCACGCTGGCCTTCGCGCAGATCTTCTATTTCTTCTTCCACGACGTCAAGGCGCTGGGCGGCAGCTCCGACGGCATGAACCTGCGCGGCAAGCCGGTGGCGAACATTGGCGAGTGGGTGCCGTTCGAGCTCACCGACGTCAACACGCTCTACTACTTCGTGCTGGCGCTGATGGTCGCATTGCTCCTGTTCATGGCATTGCTGCTGCGTTCGCCGCTCGGCCGCGCGCTGCAGGGCATCCGCGAGAACGAGCACAGGATGGAAGCCATCGGCTTCCCCGTGCTGCGCTACAAGCTCGCCGCCTTCACGATCGCCGGCTCGTTCGCAGGGCTGGCGGGCTACCTGTTCGCGGTGTTGAACAGCAGCGTCAACCCCGAGATGCTCTCGTGGCACCAGTCGGCCGATGTACTGCTCATGCTGATACTGGGCGGCATGGGCCAGCTGTGGGGCGGCGTGGTCGGCGCGTTCACCTTCGTGCTGCTGCAGGAAGTGCTGTCGACCTACACGAAGATGTGGCACCTCTGGCTGGGCATCGCGATCATCCTGCTGGTGCTGTTCCTGCCCGGCGGCGTGATCTCCATCGCGCAGCGTGTCCGCGGCCTGTGGCAGCGGAGGCCGGCATGACCAACGAAGTGCTGCTCAGGACCGTGAAGCTGCGCCGCACGTTCGGCGGGCTGGCGGCCAACGACCGCGTCTCGATCGAGCTCAAGCGCGGCGAGGTGCACGCGCTGCTCGGGCCCAACGGCGCCGGCAAGTCCACGCTGATCAACCTGCTGTCCGGGGACATTCCCGCCACTTCCGGCGAAGTGTTCTACTGCGGCCGCGACATCACGAAGCTCACGCCGCACGAGCGTTCGCTGATTGGCATCGGGCGCAGCTACCAGAAGACAAACATCTTTCCGGGCTTCACCGTGCGCGAAAACGTGCGCCTGGCCGCCCAGTCACGCGAGCCGCGCGCCGCGCGCATTTTCAGCGACGCCGCCGCGTTCGGCCCTTATTGCGAAGTCGTCGACGAAGCCCTGCACCTCGTGCGACTGGCCGGAGTCGCGGATCGCAAGGCCAGCGAACTCAGCCACGGGCAGCAGCGCCAGCTGGAACTGGGGATCGTGCTCGCGACGAAGCCCCGGGTGCTGCTTCTCGACGAGCCGTTGGCGGGCATGGGCCACGAGGAGTCGCTCAAGATGATCGAGCTGCTGCGCGGCCTGGTGGCTTCGCATGCCATCCTGCTGGTGGAACACGACATGGATGCCGTCTTCGCCATCGCCGATGTGCTGACCGTGATGGTCAACGGCGTCGTGCTGATAACGGGTACGCCTCAGGAAATCCGCGCCAGCCGTGAGGTGCGGGAAGCGTACCTCGGCGCCGAGGAGCAGCAGGATGCATGAACCCGTTCTCGAGGCGCGCGGGCTGCATTCGTTCTACGGCGACAGCCATATCCTGCACGGTGTGGACTTCACGCTGGCGCGCGGCGAGGCGGTCGGCCTGATGGGCCGCAACGGCATGGGCAAGTCGACGCTGCTGAAATCGCTGGTGGGCGTAGTGACGCCGCGCCGCGGTGAAGTCGTTGCCTTCGGCCGGCGGACGCGGGGCATGAAGGTCCACGAGATCGCGAGGCTGGGCATCTCCTACGTGCCCGAGGGCCGCGGCATCTTCGCGAACCTCAGCGTTCGCGAGAACCTGAACATGGCCGCGCGCGCCGACGCCGACGGCAGGTGCGACTGGACCTTCGAGCGCGTACTCGACGTTTTCCCGCGGCTGGCGGAACGGCTCGGCCACGGGGGCCAGCAGCTATCCGGTGGCGAGCAGCAGATGCTCACCATCGGCCGCGCACTGATGACCAACCCGCAGGTGCTGATCCTGGACGAGGCGACGGAGGGCCTTGCACCCCTGGTCGCGCGCGAGATCTGGCGGATCATCGGCGTCATCCGCGACACGGGCATTGCCACCATCCTCGTCGACAAGAACTGGCGCGCGGTCAGCGACATCACTGACCGCAACGTGATTCTGGTGAAGGGCCGCGTTGTATTCGAAGGTTCGGGCGGGGCGCTGCGCGCGCAACCCGAACTGCTCAGCGAGCACCTCGGCGTATGAACCCGAACGAGCTCGTCTCGTGAAACTGCATGGAGCCAATCATATGAACCCCACCCTTTCGCGCCGCGCTGCGCTGTGCCTGGCCGCGACCGTCGCGGCGGCGGCCAGCGGCCTGGCGAGCGCACAACCCGCCAAGCCGGTCAAGTTGATCGTGCCCTTCCCGGCCGGAGGGACTGCGGACGTCCTCCCGCGCATCCTCACAGAGAAAGTGCGTGCCGCCTACCCGGCGGGCATCGTGGTGGAAAACAAGGCGGGCGCCGGCGGAAACATCGGCGCGGAACTGGTCGCGCGCGGCGATTCGGACGGCACGACCTTCCTCGTATCGCCGCCGGGCCCGATCGCGATCAACCATTACCTGTACAAGTCGCTCAACTTCGATCCGACGAAGTGGGTGCCTGTGACCGTGATCGCCACGGTCCCGAACGTGCTTGCCGTCAGCAATAAGCTGCCGGCAAGGACCGTTGCGGAACTCGTGGCCTACGCAAGAGCCAACCCGGACAAGGTCAGCTACGCATCGCAAGGCAATGGCTCCACGTCGCACCTCACAGCCAGCATGTTCATGCAACAGACCGGCGTGAAGATGGTGCACGTGCCGTACAAGGGCACCGCGCCCGCGCTGGTGGACCTGCTAGCGGGCAACGTGGACGTTTTCTTCGACAACATCAGCTCCTCCGCGCAGCACCACACGGCGGGCAAGATCAGGATTCTGGCAGTGGCCGACGACGAGCGCTCGCCCCTCCTGCCGCAGGTGCCTACGCTCAAGCAGGCGGGCGTCGACATGGAGGCGGTCACCTTCTTCACGATGGTCGCGCCGCCGAATACGCCGAAGGATGCCATTGCCTACGCTCACAAGCAGTTCAGCACGGCACTAGCCGCGCCGGACGTGAAGCAGAAGTTCTTCGAGCAGGGCGCGGTGCCTGGCGGCTGGTCGCCGGAGAAGACGGCGCAGTTCATCCGCGCCGAGTCTGAGCGCTGGGGCAAGGTCGTCAAGGCAGCCAACGTGACGGTGGAGTGACATGCAGGAACAGACTATCCATTGGAAGGGCCCGGGTTTCACGCGCGTCCCGTTTCAGCTGTATGGCGACCGCGACGTCGCGCAGCGCGAGCAGCAGCGCATCTACCGCGGCGCGACCTGGAACTACCTATGCCTCGAGGCCGAGCTTCCCGAAGCGGGCAGCTATCGCACCACCTTCGTCGGCGAAACGCCGGTGGTGGTGGTGAAGGACGGCGACCGCGAGATCTACGGCTTCGAGAACCGCTGCGCGCACCGTGGCGCGCTCATCGCGCTTGAAAAGTCCGGCCGCGCCGAGAGCTTCCAGTGCGTGTATCACGCCTGGAGCTACAACCGCCAGGGTGAGCTGACCGGCGTTGCGTTCGAAAAGGGCGTTAAGGGCCAGGGCGGCATGCCGCCTTCGTTCTGCAAGGAAGACCACGGCCCGCGGAAACTGCACGTCGCCGTGTACTGCGGCCTGGTGTTCGGCAGCTTCAGCGACGACGTGCCGCCGATCGAGGACTACCTGGGTCCGGAGATCTGTTCGCGCATCGAGCGCGTGTTGCGCAAGCCGGTGGAGGTGATCGGCCGTTTCACGCAGGCGCTGCCGAACAACTGGAAGCTTTACGTCGAGAACGTGAAGGACAGCTACCACGCGAGCCTGCTGCACCTGTTCTTCACCACCTTCGAGCTCAACCGCCTCTCGCAGAAGGGCGGGGTGATCGTTGACGAGTCCGGCGGCCACCACGTGAGCTTCTCGAAGATCGACCCTGCGGCGGCCGACGCTTCATACAAAGAACAGGGACTGCGCTCCGACACCGACAATTACCGGCTGAAGGACCCGAGCGTGCTCGCGGGATTCCACGAGTTCGATGATGGCGTGACGCTGCAGATCCTGTCGGTGTTCCCGGGCTTCGTGCTGCAGCAGATCCAGAACTGCCTGGCTGTGCGGCAGGTTCTGCCAAAAGGCACGGATCGCTCGGAGCTCAACTGGACTTACATCGGCTACACCGACGACACGCCCGAACAGCGGACCGTTCGCTTGAAGCAGCTGAATCTGGTGGGGCCGGCAGGCTTCATCTCGATGGAAGACGGCGCAGTGGGCGGCTTCGTACAGCGCGGCATCGCCGGCGCGCACGAGCTGGATGCGGTCGTCGAAATGGGCGGCGACGAGACCGGCTCCAGCGAAGGCCGTGCCACCGAAACGTCCGTACGTGGCTTCTGGAAGGCGTATCGCGCGCACATGGAAGGATGATGATGATCGACCTGATGACGCTGTGCGCGTTCAACGCCGCGTACGCGCAGGCAATCGACAGCGATTCGCTGGAGGAGTGGCCGTCGTTCTTCACGGAGCGCTGCAAGTACCGCATCACCAACGTGGAGAATGAGCGCGAAGGCCTGCCCGCGGGAATCGTCTATGCCGATTCGCGCGCCATGCTGCAGGACCGGATCGCGGCATTGCGGGAAGCGAACATCTACGAAAGGCAGCGCTACCGGCACCTGCTCGGGGTGCCGCTCCTGGAATCCGCGGACGATTCCTCCGCGGTGGCACGCACACCTTTCATCGTCGCGCGCATCATGCACACCGGCGAGACAAGCGTGTTCGCCACCGGTGAATACCGCGACCTGTTCCAGAAACTCGACGGCAAGCTGCTGCTGGCCGAGCGCATCGCGGTGTGCGACAGCACGGTGACCGATACGCTGCTGGCGCTGCCGCTGTGACCACGCGCCGCATCGCCCTTTCGGTCGGCGATCCGAACGGCATCGGGCCGGAGATCGTCCTGAGGGCGCTTCAGGCCTTGAAGGGCGAAGATCGCGTACGCGTTACCGTATTCGGCCCTCCGGACGTGATGGCCGAAACGGCGGGCAAGCTAGGGTTCCAGCAGGTGCTGCGCGCCACCGAGCTTCGCCCTGCGGGTGACATGACTCAGGCTGCATTCAGGCCCGGCGCGGTCAGTGCTTCCGCAGGCGCCAGCGCCGTGGCATCGGCGACCGCCGCGATCCAGGCGTGCCGCACGGGCGATTTCGATGCCGTGGTGGCGGGCCCGCATCACGAGAGCGCCATTGCCCAGGCCGGCATTCGCTTCAGCGGCTATCCGTCGCTGTTGGCCCGCGTGTGCAAGCAGCCGGAGGACAGCGTGTTCCTGTTGCTAGTAGGCGGCGGCCTGCGCATCGTGCACGTGACGCTGCACGAGAGCGTCGCGACCGCGCTGGCGCGAATCACGCCCGAGCTGGTGGTGGCAGCGACCAGAGCCGGAGTCCGCGCATGCGCCACAATGGGAGTGCGTGAGCCGAAGGTCGCGCTGTTCGGGATCAACCCGCATGCCTCGGAAGGCACCCTGTTCGGCCCTGAAGACGAGGACCGTGTCGTGCCTGCAGCGAAGCGCCTGCGTGACGCGGGGATCGTCGTGACCGGCCCGCAAGGCGCCGACGTGTTGCTGGCGGATCGAAAGCACGATTTGTACGTGGCCATGCTGCACGATCAAGGCCACATTCCCGTCAAGCTACTCGCGCCGCAGGCCGCCAGCGCGATTTCGATCGGCGCCGAGGTAATGCTCGCGAGCACGGGCCATGGCAGCGCGATGGACATTGCGGGGCAAGGCATCGCGAAGCCGGACGCGCTCTTGCGCAGCCTCCGGCTGGTCGCGGGGCTCGGCTAACGGTTGGATGCGCGCGCGCGCTTCCAACCTCCCTACGAATTGTGTCATCCCAGCGGCGCGGGAACCCAAGGTTTCAAGAATGACTTTCAACGTTCATATCCGCGGCACCGAAGTCCGTTTCCCCTGCGAGGCGGACCAGAACATCCTGGACGCGGCGCTGAAGGCGGGCATCGAGATGCCTTACTCGTGCCGCAAGGGCGTTTGCGGCAACTGTGCGGGCGCCGTTTCGTCCGGCGAGGTGCGATGCCCGCCGGCCGGCGAAGTCACACCGGCCGGCAAGCACCTCTATTGCCAGTGCCTGCCTTTGGGCGACCTCGAGATCGTGCCCGAGGCCTGGCATCGCGTCGACCCGCGCGCACGCAAGACCTTCACGGTGAAAGTGTTCAAGAACACGCAGGCCGCGCCGGACGTGAACGTGCTCATGCTGCGGCTGCCTGCGGGTCAGCGCGCGAAGTTCAAAGCCGGCCAGTACCTGCAAGTCGCTTTGGCAGACGGCAGCCGGCGTTCGTACTCGATGGCGAACCCCCCGCATGAGAGCGACATGCTGCAGCTCCACATCCGCCACGTGCCGGGCGGGAAGTTCACGCAGATCGTGCCGCACCTAAAGAGCGGTGACACGTTGCAGGTGGAGTTGCCGTTCGGCAGCTTCGAGCTGCGGGAGGAAGCGACCGCGCAGATGCTGTGCGTGGTCGGCGGCACTGGCTTCGCGCCAGTGAAATCGGTGCTGGACGACATGGCGAAGAAAGGCATCAAGCGTCCGGTTACCTTGATTTGGGGCGGGCGCGACCGCAATGGCCTTTACCTGATGTCGGCCGTGGAGAAGTGGAAGAAGTCGCTACCGGGCTTCACGTTCGTGAGCGCGATCGAGGACGCGGACGATGCAGCGGCGCTGGGCGGCTTCGCGGGCCGCGTCGATGAAGCGGTGCGCGCGACTTGCGCGTCGCTCGCGGGGCACGAGGTTTACTGCTGCGGATCGCCTGGAATGGTGGCGGTGGTGAAAAAGGTGTGCGTCCAGGAGCGCGGGCTCGATCCGCATCATTTCTTTAGCGATGTGTTCGTACCGGGACCTGCGGCTTAAACGGCGGGATGCGCTTGCATCAACCCCGCCTTTCGGATCGCACCTGCAACCCGCACGTAGTTCACTTAAAGATCAGGGAAACTGTCCAGACAGACGGAGCCCCTTCTTTCAGGTGTGTGAAGACTTTCGTTGCCAGCAGTCCGCCGATCGGCGGATCGGCGTCGCTCAAACGTCCAACACCAGCACGCGCCCCTTGGACCTCGAGCAGCACGGCAGGATCACGTCGTTGCGGGCTTTTTCCTCTTCGGTTAGATACAGGTCCCGATGATCCGGTTCCCCCCGAAGAACTCGCGTGAGGCAGGTACCGCACACACCTTGTTCACAGGAGGTCGGCACGTAAATGCCTGCAGCGCCGAGTGCCTGGACGATCGACTGGTCTCCAGGTACTTCGATCACGGCGCCGGAACTTGCCACCACGACCTCGAACGGTGGACATGCCGAATCGCCGCCGAGCGGCGCGCCGGCGAAGAACTCGAAATGCAGTGAATCTTCGCTCCATCCCATGCCACGTGCCTGCGCAAGGACTGCATCCATGAACCCTTTCGGTCCGCAGACATACAGGTGCTTGCCATCCATCGGCGCTGAAAGGACCTCTTCCAAGCGAATGCGCTGGGTGACGTCTTGGTCGTCGAAATGGTAGTGCACACGATCCGAGAACGCGGATGCGGCAATCCGGCCGCGAAAGGCCGTCTGACTTTCGCTGCGGGTGCAGTAGTGCAGGTCGAAGTCCGCCGCGAGTAGAGAAAGGCGCTCCGCCATGCAGAGCAACGGAGTGATCCCGATGCCACCCGCGAGCAGCACCGAGCTTTTCGCCTCCGGCACCAAGTGAAAATGATTTCGCGGAACGCTGATCTCGACTTTGTCCCCAACCTTGAGCCCATGCATCGCGACGGAGCCGCCGCGGCTGTTGGGGTCCCGAAGAACCCCGACGGTGTAGTGGCCCGCACTGTCTTGCGGATTGCACAAGGAGTACTGACGGGTAAGACCATTGGGCAAGTGCACATCGATGTGGGCACCCGCAGAAAACGCAGGCAGGGGATCACCTTGGGCCGCGACCAGGTCCACCGTGCAGATGGTGTCCGTTTCCTCGGTGCGTGACGCGACGATCGCCCAGCGTGTGTCCAACCCTGTTTCCTCCTGCTCTCACTCCACCGAGCGGATTCGGCTCCGATGGAAAACGACTGGCTTGCCGCCATAGGCACGCTTGCACATCCACGCCGCCAACGCAGAGTCCAGGAAGTCGAGATGGCCTGGAAACCATCGCGCGAGCTCGGCAACGAATGCCGGTGCAGCATCGAAGTTTCCCATTCGCGACATGCTCAGAACGTCCTCGGCAGAGCGGAGCACCGCCGCATGTTCATCCATATGGCACGCCCGCGGCGGAAAGTCAGTCTCCACCATCCATTCGTCTTCATCCCTGAAGTGGCTTACCAAGTGCGACTTGAGCGTCTCAAGGGCAGCTAAGTCCAGATTCGTGCCACGACTGAGGAGGTCTGACAGCAGCGTGGCGAATTCATCGTGCGTGCGATCCATGGGATCGAAGCCGACATGTGCTAGTTCGAACGAATTTTCCGTAGAGTCGTGGGGTGCGTTACTGGCTGGCGAAGACACCGCCAAATTGTATTTCCGAAAAGTGGGTGAATGTCGAACACGTGCCGAAGGTCGAAGCGTTTGTGCGGTCATCGAACAAATTCCATTGAATGGTTAATCAACGCGCCGAGTGCCGCCGACAATATGGCCGGACGGGACTCAAGGGCTACATGGAAGCTGTCACGATGTTCCTGCCACCTGTTGCCAGACCTGCCTAAACTGCCCTGCATCGAAGCGTCGATTGCTACCGAAACGGGTTGAATGTTCGCCGCGACTGTGCGCAGGCGCTTATTCGCGCCATCAGCGTCGGCGTGGCGAGCAACTCCAGCTCGCCGACCGGCTGCGCTGCCATTGTCATCCGCGTCGAGGCCCCAGCCTGCCTTGCAAGCTCATCGAATTCGGCCCGCAATTGCGAAGCGATGTCCACATTGCCGGCGAAGATGACGTGGGCGCAAGGAGGCTTCACTGCAAACGCACTGACAGGAATCAGAGCGGGGCAGCGCAAGAGCTTTCCAAGGCTGGGGAACTCGCCCTCTAGGAATGCCTGGCTCTCGCCGAAACCATGCCACGCCGGAAGGTCCAGGAGTTGCACTACGCCGTGCTGCTGCTCGATCCACCCAGTGAGCGCCAATTCCTGAACTCGTGGACTGGATGCGGTCACCGCCCAAGCAGGAAGACGGTCCCTCGCGGCGCTGTCCAGCAGCAGCACGGAGTGCGCGGCGCTCATCGGGCCGCGAATCTCCAGAAAGCTCCACCCGCTCCACACCGCCGCGTGCCTTGCGAATTCCGCGGCGTCGTGGACTGCCAGCATTTCGCCAGCATCCAGGCCTATCTCGAAGGTGGCTGCATTGACCCGATGGTCCGTACGCACGTAGCTTTCGAGGTGCTGCGGATCTGCCTGCGGGTCTGACTCCATCTCGCAGAGCACCCGCTCGACGCCCGCACTGCTTCCGGTCAACTGCCAAAGGCGCAACATCGATTGCGCGGTGATTGCGGCCCGCTCGTAATCCCAGCTGTCGTGGGTCAGAACCTCGACGCCCCAGCGAAACAGGAGATCAGCCGCTACGGGGTGCACTCGTTCTCGCGGATCAAATGGATGCGATGGCGCCGCCGTCCACACGCAGGATGGTTCCCGTGATGTACGAGGCGCGGGCGCTTGCAAGAAACGCAGCAGCGGCCGCATATTCCTCGGGGGTGCCATAGCGTTTGGCGGGTATGGCACCTTCATTCGAATCGACGACGCTCTGGACCGGCAAGTCCTTCTTGCCGGCGGTGAATTCGTCGAGAAAGCGCAGCCTGTCGGTGAGAATCTTCCCCGGCACCAGGATGTTGGCAGTGATGCCGTGCTTCGCGACCTCGGTCGCAAGAGTCTTGGACCAGTTGACCAGTGCCGCGCGCAAGGTGTTGGACATGGCTAGCGCCGGAATGGGCGACACGACTCCGGACGATGTGGTCGTCAAGATCCGCCCCCAGCGCTGCTCGCGCATATGCGGCAGGGCACGGTCGGTGATTTTGATGACGGGCAGAACCATGGCATCGAACTGGGTTCGCCATACCTCTGCGCTCTGGCCCTCCGCGGTACTGGGCGGAGGGCCTCCTGTGTTGTTGACCAGGATGTCGACACGGCCCAGTGAACGCTCGATCGTTGCGAAGCGCGATTCGATGACGTCCAGATCCGAAAGGTCCCAGCCGATGACGCAGGCTTGTCCACCAGCCGCCGCGATCGATTGGGATGTACGTTCCAGGGCATCGATCCTGCGGCCTGCCAGCGCGACCTTGGCCCCTTCAGCTGCCAGTTCGCGTGCTATCGCCGCGCCCAATCCGCTACCGGCACCGAAAACCAATGCGGTCTTGTCGCGAAGTCCGAAATCCATGGCGTGCCCCGTGATGAACTTGGGCCGATTCTAGGCGCCGGGCGGGCCGGTTCACGCGAAGAAAGTGCCATCGCGGACCTGCTGCGCCAGTTCAGCCCAGCGCTGCCCGGACTTCTGGGCGCCTTCCAGAAGACCGGTAGGCAACTCGTGGTAGGGGCGGCGAGCCGGTCCTGCATTCATCCATCCCCCCGCATTGGCGCGCGCCTTCTCCAGTCCCACGTTGTAGCGCGCGAATTCTGCAAAGCCGCCGGGCGGCATGAAGAGCGCCGACGCGGCTGCCGCAGCATCAGACAGTTTGCGCGCTCGCTGCCAGTCGCCGGTCCCGCGTGCCTTTGCAACCTCGTCGCGCAGGCTGGTCACCAGCTCAGGCCCGCAGACGGCGCCCCCGCTCCAGAACGCTGTGCAGAAGTCTGGCTCCATCCGGGCGGCGCCATAGTAGTCGTTGTTGACAGGCAGGAACCGAATGCGCCGTTTGCTCGCGTTGATGTCCCTTAGAAGCGTTCCGATACCGAGATACTTCGCACAGATCACCTGCGGAATTTCGGCAACCTGTGCCCAGAAAGCGGCGGGATAGTCGAAGCGAAACGCTTCCGCGTTCGCATAGACGCAGATTGCCGTTTCGGGGCAGGCGTTCGCAACGTCGCGGTAGAAGTCCACCGCCATTCGCAGCGTCGGCGGGCACCACATCGGCAACCCGAGCATCGTGCCATCGGCGCCGAGCTTGCGAACGGCACGCGTATGCTCGATGGTCTCGCGCGTGCTGAGCGTGGTCGTCCCCGCAAAGAACGGTACCCGGCCGCGTGCTGCTTCCACCGCCGCGCCGACGAAGGCCTGCTTCTCGTCCCAGCTCAGCGTTGCGCATTCTCCGAGTGTCCCCAAGCTCATGATGCCATCGACGCCTGCCTGGATGAGCGCATCGACCGTGCGGGCCGTTTCATCCAGATCGACCGTATCGCGAGCGAGCGGATCGTCGGCACCCTCGCGTGCGGGTGTCGGCATGATCACCCATGCACCGCGAATGTCGTCCAGGGACAAGGTATTTCGACTCATGATTCACCTCTTGATCGGCAGCCCTCGGCAGCCAATGCCTCTTCCAGAAAGTCCAAGCGGTCGTTCCCCCAGAACATCTGTTCGCCAAAGGTCATGATGGGCACACCGAACACACCGATTTCCCAGGCGGCGTTCTGCGACGCCTCGAACTTGTCCTTCAAGAGCGGCTCTTCCACCGCGCGGAGAAATCCGTCGGCATCCAGGCCGCAAGTGATGCACGTATCACGGATCAACATTTCGTCATCTGGATCGCCGCCCAGGCCCCAGACGCGGTAAAACGCGGCGTCCACGTAAGCTTGGGCCACGCCGGCTTCCTTCGCCAGCAGCAATCCGGTATTGAGGCGGGGTGCCTTGAAACTCGCCGGATCGGCCATGGGGATGCCGTAACGTGACGCCCACGCCAATCGATCGCGGCGAATGAAGCGTGCCTTGTCGGCAATGCTGCGGGTCGACGGGGCAGTGTTGCCGGTCGCCAGTTTTGCGCGCTGGACGTCCAGTGGCCGGTGATCGATCACCGCGCCGTATCTGGCGGCGATTGCCGGCAACTGGCTGTTCGCAAGGTAAGCGAACGGACTGATGAAATCGAGGTAAAAACCAATCTGCTGCATCGCGGATTCAAACGTGATAGATGTCCAGCACGGTATCGATCACGTCGTTCATCAGGACGATCTTCTTGCGGTCGATGCGCCACCGGTCTGTGTCCCGGACGATCGAATACTCGTATGAGCCGAACAACGTCGATACCTGAGCGAACCGGCATGCCATGACCTGCCAGTTCGCACGAACCTCCAGACGCGCATCGTCTCGCTGCGCGATCCGCACGTTGGTGACCATGTGAGTCGTGCGCGGCAATGGCACTGACGCAGCGGAGAGGCCGGCCGTGATGCGCGCAACGCGCTCTTCCAGCCGCGCACGCCCCTTGAAATACAACAACGAAATTTCCCGCGTGGGTTCCGTCACGAGCGTCAGTTCGTCGCGCCAAGCAGGAATCCAGTATTCGCACTCCGGCGTGAAGAGGCCGAGCCAATCGTTCCACCTGCGTTCGTCCAGGCTTGCCGCCTCGGCAAAGAGAAGTTCACGCGCTTGGTCCAGTGCGGATTCCACGGTCACTCGCCCTCCTGCATTGCTGCCAGCCAGCGGCGATAGAAGCCGTGGTACATCGTTTCGTCCTGCGCGTCGTCGCCCTGCTTTTGCACGCCCGCCCTCGTCGCCCCGCGGTCATAGCCGTGGCGAATCTCCGGCGCAGTCTCGCAACCCCGTTGGACCTGCTCGAACACGGCGAGGTCGTCCGGCGTCGCGAACCCGCTGGCATTGAAGAAATCCTCGAATTGGCGCACGCGCTTCTCGCGTGCCGCCGCTGGCTCTCCCCGGGGCGCGAAGCAATAGCTGCGTACCTCCGTCAGGTCGGGCGCAAGCGGCACGATCACGCGGATCTGCGTCGAGTTCTGATCCATCAACTGGACATTCGGGAACAGTGAAAGATTGCGTTGGCGTTCGACCATCCAGCGCGCTCGATCGGGGCCTACGCGTTCGGCGAGCGCGTCGCGCTGTTCCCACAGGGGGCGGTCGGACGGAGCGGCGCTGACCAACCACAACAGCATGTGGCCCTGACCCAAGTCGTGCCATCCGGCCTCCTTGCCCCAAGCCTTCTGGTCGAATCCGGTGCGAACGTTGTCGTGGATCCCGCTCTTTTGCGCGCGAATCTGTCTCTGCTGCAGGATACGCACGTAGTTGTTGTGCACCACCGGGAAGTGATATGCGTCGACGCCGTTTTCGACCTGGAGCTTCCAGTTCCCGTGAAATCGATACGCCGCGCTGCCGGCCACCACCTCCAGCCCATCGGGCGCCTGGTCAACAAGCAGGTCGATGAAGAACTTTGCCTCCCCGAGGTGTTGGTCAAGAGGAGCTACGTTGTTTGCCAGCGCGCCGAAGACGAAACCCCGGTACACCTGGACGTGCGAGAGGGCCTTGAGGTCGACATCCGCGGCGTCGAAAGCCTCCGAATAAGCGCCGGTTTCCCGCCCTTTGACAAGGCGATTCTTGCCGCTCGAATCGAAACTCCAACCGTGATACGGGCAGGTCAGCATGCGCCTGTTGCCTGCAGCCGTGCGCACCAGCGCCGAGCCGCGATGGGGACACGCGTTCAGGAAAGCTCGAACCACCCCGTCGCCCCCGCGTGCCACGATGACCGACCGACGGCCTAAGGACACGTTCACGAAATCATCCGGCTGCGGCAGTTGGCTTTCATGAGCGAGATAGACCCATCCTCCTTCGAAGATGGCCGCCATCTCGCGGTCGAATACATCGTGATCCGTGAAGATGCTGCGTTCTACGAGAAATCGGCCAGGGGGTCCGCCATCCTGAACCAGGCCATCGATGCGGGATTTCAACTCTTCACTCCACCGCGATTCCGGATGCCTTGACGATTTCGGCCATCTTTGCGACTTCGACTCGTAGGAAGTCCGAGAACTCCTTGGGAGAACTACCCACGACGACTTGCCCGAGTCCATCGAGCCGCTGCTGGAGTTCAGGGGCGGCGAGCGTTGCGCGAATCTCGCGGTTCAGCCGGTCAACGATCGGCTGCGGCGTCCCTGCAGGCGCGAGGATTCCAAACCATGCTTCAATGTCATATTGAGGCACGCCGCTCTCGGCGATGGTCGGAACGTCCGGAAGTAGAGGCATGCGGCGTTTGCCCGTTACCGCCAAGGGCCGCAATGTCCCGGCATTGATGTAGGGGAGCGCCGAGGCGACATCGCTGAACATGAGCTGGATGCTTCCTCCGACGAGATCGGTCTGAGCGAGCGACGCGCCCTTGTAGGGCACGTGCAGCAGTTCGACGCCCGCCTTGTGGTTGAACAGCTCTCCCGCCAAGTGAAGGATGGTCCCATTGCCGGACGAGCCGTAGCTGAGCTTACTTGGATTGGCTTTCGCATACGCAACCAGTTCTCGGACATTCTTGGCAGAAACCGTCTTGTTGGCCACAAGCACATGGGGGCCTGACGTGACCTGCGTCACCGGCGAAAAGTCTTTCAACGTGTCGTAGCGACGCGCCTTGAAGAGACTCATGTTCGTTGCGATTCCGGTGGTCGCAAATATCAGCGTATAGCCATCCGCCGGCGATTTCGCCACGGCCTCATACGCGATGTTGCCACCGGCCCCCAGCTTGTTCTCGACCACGACCGACTGGCCGAGCCGGGTGCCGAGTTGCTGGGCAATGCCCCGAGCCACGATGTCCGGCGCACCGCCCGGCGCAAAGGGAACAACCAGGCGGATCGTCTTTGCGGGATAGTCTTGGGCGAATGCGGTCGACCCCAACACCGACAGCGAGCACGCCAACGTAGCCAGCCAAAGAAACGGTCTCATGCGATCTCCTTCAGTTTGACGATAGCGCGGAAATGGCCGTCGCAGACTCTTCAATGCGCATCCGCTCGGCCACTTGGTCCAATCGGTCATTGCCCCACCAGAGTTCACCGTGCAGAACGAACGTCGGCGTGCCGAAGACACCGGCCGCGCGCGCGCGCGCAAGGCAATCATGCAACTGGCATTCGGCTTCGGCCGAGCGGGAATAGTCGATCAAGCTTCCGGCGGGCCATGACAAGCGGGAACAGACGAGGTTCAGGAAGTCGCCGTTTGGATCAATGCTGCCGGGCGCGCAATTCCGAAGGACCGCGCGCAGGTAGTCCCTTTCAATACCGCGCTGCCGCGCAAGAAACACGCCGGCATTCAGCGCGCGGGCGAAGGCAACTGGCGGCTGAAGGTCGGAAATTCCGTCGCGTCTGGCCCACCGTGCAACGTCCTCGCGCACATAGCGTGCCTTCTGTGGGAGATCCCCGAGAGGCGGACCATCGTTGCCGGCGCCGCGCTTCACGGCCTCGACGTCCACGGGGTGCCAAGCCACAGGGTGGCTTGCGAACCCGGGATGCGTCAGCAAGCGGTGGACCGACAGCAGGCTATACGGACAGGCAAAATCGAAGAAGCAGTCCAGCGTCATGGTCGCGCCGACTCTACGGCCGACAAGGCGTGCCACGAAGGATCGTTTGGTTATCTCGCCATGCCTGCGGGTTATGGTCCGGGTGTCCCATAACGGGGGATGCTAGGGCGATAACGATCGGTTCCTGTGCAGCGCGAAACGACCGCCCGAGAATCCCCAGCACCATCAGAAGCCCAGGGCGAACTCCCGTGCCGGTCCAAGTCGAATTCGTCTTTGATTTTCTCAGCCCTTATGCCTACCTTGCGCGGTTCGGCCTCACGCGACTGGCTGACCGCTACGGCGCGCAGATCGCGTACACGGCGGTGGATCTGCAAGTACTCAAGCGGCTGGTTGGCAATACCGGGCCTGCCAACCGGGACATTCCCGTCAAGCACCGCCACCTGAGGCTGGACTTGAAGCGATGGGCCGATCTCTACCGCGTGCCTTTTGTCCCGCCTTCCGGCTACGGTTCGGGGCCGCTGAATTGCGGTGCCTTCTTTTCCGCCGACGCTGGCGCGGTCGCTCGCTACGTGGAACTGGCTTGGGACGAAGTGTGGGGAAAGGGCGGAAACATGGCCGATGACAAGCTGCTTGCACGGGTAGCTGCGAGGATGGGCTGGAATCAGGCCGAGTTTCTGGACTTCGTCAACTCCCCGGCAGCGGCCGACCGCCTGCGAAAGCAGACCGATATGTCCGCCGACCGAGGCATTTTCGGCGTACCGTCGATGCTGATCGATGGGGAGATGTGGTGGGGCAACGACCGGCTGCAGTTTGTTGAAGAGTATCTGAAGAAAGGGTCCCATGCCGAAAAAGCGTGATCGTCTGCAAGCGAGTGATGTTCAAGGCGCATGGGCGATCCTGCCCACGCCGGCAACTCCCGACGCGTCGGATTGGAGGTCTGAAAGAACGGTGAGGGTCGACGAAGCCACACGCGCGGCCGAAGCAATGATCGCCGCCGGGATCGACGGAATCCTCACGTTGGGAACGTTCGGCGAAGGTGCCACGCTCACCTGGGAGGAAAAGGTTGAATTCATGGGCGCCCTGGCCGAAACGGTTCGGGGACGGATTCCGCTGTTCGGGGGAACGACCAGCCTGAATACCCGCGAGACCGTGCGCCAGACGAAGGCGGCTTCCGAGCTGGGCCTCGACGGCACGATGCTTGGCGTACCCATGTGGTGCAAGTCCGATCTGCCCACCGCGGTTGGTTTCTTCCGCGACGTCGCCGAGGCTGTGCCAGACATGGCAATTTGCATGTATGCCAATGTGGAAGCCTTCAAGTTCGAGTTTCCCAGGCCCTTCTGGGCGCAGGTCTCCGAGATTCCGCAGGTCATCTGTGCGAAATACCTCAACATCTCGCAGCTGATGACCGACATCAAGTTGACGAAGGGGCGCATCCGGTTCCTGACGACCGAAGGCGATCACTACCCCGCCGCAAGGATCGATCCCGAGGAGTGCACGGCGTTCTGGACAAGCGGGGCATGCTGCGACCCCAAGGTGTCCGTGATGCTTCGCGATGAGGTGCGGGCAGCGAAGCGCTCCAACGACTGGACACGCGCCAAATCGATCGCCGACGACGTCAAGGCCGCCAACGCCACGTTGTTCCCGCGGGGCGACATCGCTGAATTCGCGAAATACAACATCGGCCTGGAAAAGGCACGCATCGACGCGGCAGGGTGGATGCAGGCCGGCCCGTGCCGGCCTCCCTATCATCTCGTTCCTGAAGAGTTTCTGGCGGGTGCCCGCAAGGCTGGGCTGGCTTGGGCGGAACTCGGACGCAAATACGGAGGTTGACGGCCATGAGCACACATTCGATGGAGCAGGCGCTTTACGACATTTCCACCGCGCCGCCCAATGCGCAGAGATTCAAGGAGAACCCCCGGGCTTTTCTCTCCGCCTATGCGCTGGAGCGTGAAGAGGAGCTGATCATCCTGGAGATGAACGTTGCGGAAATGATCCGCCGTTCCCTGAACCCCATGCTGGCCATGCGCGCTTTCCAGAGCGTCGAGGGGCGCGACCAGATGCCCGAGTATCTTCGTCGAATCCAGGGGACTTGAATGGCAACAATCGTCGCCGGCTTCTGCGTGCCGCACGACCCGCTGATTACCGGCAAACCGGACGCCGCGAGCCCGCAGCAGTCGGGCGCCGTTCATGCAGCATTCGCTCATGTGCGTAGCAGGCTCGAGGAACGGGAAGTGGATACCGTCGTCGTGATCGGCGACGACCATTACGCGATGTTCTCGCCGGGATGCCTTCCGTCCATCCTCATCGGAATAGGCGACCTGCAGGGTCCCCTGGAGCCGGAATCCTTCCTGCGGATACCGCAGCGGCGTGTACCCAATCATCCGGCCATGGCAGAACACATCATGTCGTTCGGCTTCGATAAAGGGTTCGACTGGGCGGTGGCAAAGACGCTCAAGCTGGACCACTCCACCATGGTTCCGATCCATCTGGCCGTACCCGAGGCCGTTCGGACGATCCCGGTGTACATTGGATGTGGAGTGGTTCCTTTCATCCGCAGCCAGCGGTGCAGGGAGCTCGGTCGGATGCTGCTTGACGCAATCTCCGCCTGGCCAGGCAAGGAACGCGTTGCGATCCTTGGTACAGGCGGAATCAGCCACTGGGTCGGGATGGCGGATTATGGCCGCGTCAACGAGGAGTTCGACAGGGGGGTTCTCGAAATGGTCGCCAACGGCGACATCGAGGGGCTCATTCGCATGAGCGATGAGCACATCCTCGGACATGCCGGCAACGGCGCGCTGGAGCTCAAGAACTGGATCGTTGCCATGTCGGCGATGCCGGAACTCAAACCGCGCATCATCGCCTACGAGCCCGTCGAGCCGTGGATCACCGGGCTCGGGTTTGCGGAGCTGGGCGCGACTGCCTGAGGTAGCCACATGCGAACAAGACCCATCGTTGCGACCACCATTGGAGATCCCTGCGGGATCGGACCCGAAATCGTGGTCAAGGCATTGGCCAAGGGGATTCCTGACGCCGACCACCTTCTGATTGGGGACGCGCGAGCAGTCGCCAGTGCGGTCGAGCTCACGAAGTCATCCTTCGAGGTGCGAGCTGTCGGCAGCTTCGAGGATGCGCGCTTCCATCCCGGATGCCTGACCGTCCTGGACCCCGGAACCCTGGATGCTTCAGACATCACCGTCGGCCGTCTTTCGGCTTCGTGCGGCCGCGCGACGGTGGACTGGTGGGACATTGCGACGTCGCTGGCGCGCGCCAAGGCCGTCGATGCAATCGTCAAGGGGCCCGTCAACAGCGAGGCCATACGGCTGTCCGGGAGGGTCGCGCAAGGCGCGGTACAGGCCGGAAGAACCTTTCTATTTTTGATCACCGGTCCTCTTCGAGTGGTGCATCTGACCGACCACATTCCGTTGCGAGACGTGTTTGGCCACATCACACGACAGTCCGTGCTCGACCTGATCCGGCTGACAGACCGTTCTCTGCGCAGCTGGGGCATGACGGCGCCGCGGATCGGCGTGGCGGGTATCAACCCCCACGCGTATGGAGAAGAGGAGAAGGTGCACATCGAACCGGCGATCGCGGACGCCAGGGCCGAAGGCATCGTCGTGGATGGGCCTGTGTCGCCCGACACCTTGTTCCGCCTTGGCACCGAGGGTGTTTACGATTGCATCGTCGCGCACTATCACGACCAAGGACATATCGCGGTGAAGACATGGCGATTCGAGGGCAACTGCGCCCTCATCCTGGGCGAGCCCTTCATTAGGGTCTCGGTCGCTCACGGCACCGCATTCGACATCGCGGGCAAGGGAAGTGCCGACGCTCGCAGCATGGTATCGGCAATCGAGACGGCGACCTCGCTGGCCGCGGGCCGCGGTTTTGCGGCAGCAGGTTGAGCAGAAGGTCGCAATCTCGCGTCATCTAGAATCGGCGCAAGCGTGCGAAGTCGGGATTCCCTGACTACGCCGCAGCGAAGAACCTGCCCGATGACGCTAACCCAGCTGCGGTATCTCGTTGCTATCGTCGACCACGGCTTCAACATCTCGAAGGCCGCCAACGCCGTTCACACTTCGCAGCCCGGGGTCAGCAAACAGATTCGCCTGCTGGAAGCTGAACTGGGCATCAACATCCTCGAACGCAGCGCCGGCCGCATCGTCGGCCTGACCGAGCAAGGGTTGAACGTCGCCGAGTCGGCCAAGGCGATCCTCAAGGAAGCCAACCGCCTCAGAGCGATGGGCGAAGACGTTCTTCAGCAGGACGTCGGCGAGCTGCGCATTGCATGTCTTCATGCGCACGCGGTTTCCGTCCTACCCGGCGCGGTCGTCGCCGTGCAAAAGGCATTTCCCGAAGTCAGTGTGCAGGTTCAGCAGGCCTCGGCCGCCCGGTGCTACGAGCTGCTCAAGTCAGGCGACATCGACTTCGGCATCACGATCGAGCAGCCACCCGCTCCCTACCAACTCATGTCGATACCTCTCGGGTCGAGCCCTCGGATCCTCCTCGTCCCGGAGGGGCACGAATTGCTCGGCAAGGGGCCGGTCGCGCTGCAGGATATTGCGGCACACCGGATGCTGATCTCCCGCGACACCGGCGCGAACTGGGATGTCATGCGTGAGATCCACCGCCAAGGCATCGAGTTGCGCCCGACGGTTTCGTTGACCGATGGCGCCGTAATCAAGGCTTTCGTACGTGCGGGTGCAGGCATCGCGATCATTTCGAGTGCTTCGTTCGACGAGCGCGAAGACGCGGCACTGCGGGCGATCGACATTGGGCATATCTTCGGGCCCGGACAGACGTTCGCGGTGTTCGACCCGTTCCGGTATATGCGCGGCTTCGGCTATCACTTCATCGAACAGTTGGCACCCCATTGGACGCGACAAAAAGTCGAATCGGAGATCCGAAGCTTCATCTATGCGTGATGGGCCTCATTACAGCAGGTAGATGTCGAGGACGGTCGGGATGACGTCATTCATCAGCAGGATTTTTTTCTTGCGGATGGCCCATCCCGCAGCCGAGTTCGATCGTTCGATGAGGTATTCATATCGACCCCAGAACACTGTTGTCTTGCCGTCGCGCCAGCTGTTCACCTGCCAGTTCGCTTCACAAGCGACCGTGTCATCGGCGCTTGCGACACACAGCACATTGGTCACGAAATGGCAGGTCCTGGGCTGCGGCTCCGAGGCCAGCGAGCGTTCGAGCCGCAAGCGGAAGACGCGGTCTTCCAAGCCCTGGCGCGAGTCGTAATAGATCAGCGACAGTTCATTGTCCGGGTTGCTCGTGGGTCGCGACCCGTCCCATGCCGGAACCCAATACTCGACATCGGAGGCCATCAGGGCGAGCCACTCGTCCCATCGCCGCTCGTCGACGAGTTTCGCTTCCAGGACCAGCAGGCGCGAGATTTCTTGTTCCAGGTCCGCCATCATTCCTCCTGCAGGAAACCGGCCCACGCCCGGTACATTCCGACGTAGATTCCTTCGTCGTGAATCCACGACCCACTGGACACAGGCTCGATGCCGAGCTCCCGTGCGAAGGAGTTTGCTCCTTGGACCTGATGTCTGGCGCCCCGGCTGAGGTCGCTGCTTGCTGCGGCGCGCGCATGGAACGCACGCTGCGAACGGTTGAAGAGTTCGAGGTCGTCCGGTGTGGCCATGCCGCTCGGGTTGAAAAAATCCTCATAGAAGCGCAGCCGCTTGCGGCGATCCGCGCCGGACTCGCCCTTGGGCGCGATCGCAAGGCCGGTCACCTCCGTGTGGTCGACCGTCACGGGGCGCAACGTTCTCAGCTGCGTGCTCATCTGGTCCATGATCATGAGGTTCGGGAAAATAAGCAGGTTGCGCAGTCGCCCGACCGCCCACTTTGCGCGCGTCGCCCCCATCCGCGCTTCGAAATCTGGCAACTGGTCGTAGTTGAACCGGTCTTCAGGGTTGTCCCAGTCGCGCCAGATCATCACATGACCGCGCCCGAAGTCGAAGTAGCCTCCGGCCATCTTCGCGGCATCGTGGCGCACGGCCATCGAGGTAACCTGGCCTCCTGCGGAATTGGACTTCTTGCGGTTGTCGATCGTGGCCGAGAAGTTTCCATGCACGACAGGCGCGTGATAACCATCAACCGCGTTTTCCGCCTGGAGCTTCCAGTTGCCCTCGTAGGTATAGGTGGATCGACCCTTCAGGACCTCCCAGCCCGCGGGAGATTGGTCCATCAGCAGGTCGATGGCGACCGCGGCATCGCCGAGGTGTTCCCTGAGTGGCATCACATCCGGATCGAGCGACGCAAAGATCAAGCCCTTGTAGGCCTCGACTCGTGGAACCGCCTGGAGGCCAAGAGCCTCCTTGTGGTGGGACGGCGGATATGCGCCGAGCTTCTCGGCAGTGATTCCGAGCAGTTCGCCCCGTGTGTTGAAGCTCCATGCGTGGTACGGACACACGATGTTGCGCACCGTGCCAGACGGCTCCGCCAAGAGGAGCGCCCCGCGGTGCGAGCAAGCATTCAGGAAGCCGCGCAGCTGACCCCCCTCATCCCGCATCAGGATGACCGGCTGGCGTCCGATGTGCGCGGTGACGTAGTCGCGCGCGTTCGGTAACTGGCTTTCGTGGGCCACGTAGAGCCAGTTGCGGTGCCACAGCCGCTCCATCTCCAGCTCGAAAATCGCAGGGTCCGTATACACCTTGCGGTCGAGCCGCGCGAGGCCGTCGGCATCGACTCTGAGCATCTCACCGGCGGCGTTACCAGGCATGGCTATTCCTCCAGCACGAGGCCGGAAGCCTTGATGAGGGGAACCCACTTGTCGCGGTCGGCCTTGATGATGCGCTCGAACTCGGCCGGAGTCGTTCCTGTCGGGGTGTAGAAGATGGCTTTGAGCCGTTCGACAACTTCCGGGTCTTTCGCTGCCTCGGCGATTTCCTTCGCCAGCGACTGGACAAGGGATGCAGGAGTTTTTGCCGGGGCGAAGAAGCCGAACCAGCCGGCGCCCTTGACATCGGGGTATCCGAGCTCGGCGAACGTCGGAACCTGGGGGAGGTAGGGAGATCGTCTCGCGCCGGCTGTGGCGAGGATCTTGGCACCGCGCGCGCGCACCTGGGCATCCAGAGTGTCGATACCCGCGGGAACCTGGCTGGACATGAGGTCATTGGTTAGCGGCGCGGAGCCCTTGTATCCAATGTGCGTCAAATCTACCTTGATGGAGCGGGCGAACTCCAACCCCAGGAAGTGCGCCAGGCCGCCGACCGCGGGCGAACCGAAGGAGGCGTTCTTCGGATCTGTCCGCACCCATGAAATGTAGTCCTTGAGGTTATTCACCGGCGCATTGGGCGCCGCAGCATAGGCGAGTTCGTATTCGATCACGTGCGACACGGGAATGAAGTCGGCGACGGGATCGAAGCCAGGTGACTTCCATACGCTCGGCCCGATCACCATCGTCGCGATATTCGTCATCAGTAACGTCAACCCGTCGGGCGGAGCACGCCTGACGAATTGAGTCGCCACGCGACCGCTGGCGCCCGCCCGGTTGTCCACGATCACCGGCTGACCTGTCGCGCCTGACAGGCGCTTGCCGATGAGGCGAGTGGCGATGTCCGCGATGCCCCCTGCCGGATAGCTGACGACAAGCCGGATCGTGCGGTCCTGGGCCGATGCGTTGAAAGGAAATGCGGATGCCACCACTGCGGCGCTGCTGGTTACTTGCAGCAAGGACCTTCTGGAAAGAGCCATGATGTCTCCTTAAAAACATGCTTGAGAAACTGCGGCGTCGGTGCGACAACGACTCGCCCCTCCTCAACTTACGCAGGGCCGGGTTCCAACGCGGTTTCGCGACAGCGCCATCGTAGAAAACCACGCAAATCCGTCAAAGCGTCATTAGTTATTCGCGTATGACGGAAAGTTATCCGCCGATTCAGGCTGCCGTGCATAACTCTCGGATATTCCACCATAACGACGCGTTCCTGTTCTTGGGTGCCACGGGGACGTAACGTGGCGCTTTCGAGAAAACATGATGAACCCCCACGCGTACCTCTGGATCGACGGCGAGTGGACCGGCGAGAGCCCGGCATCCTCTTCCTGCGGCGAGTGCATCGACCCTTCGAGTGGCGAAAGGGCGGCGACCTTCGCCCCTGCGGCAAGGCAGCACGTCGAAGCGGCCATCTCGGCGGCGCGACGAGCCTTCGACAGCACGGACTGGGCCCGTGCACCTCGGGTGCGCGCGCAGGTTCTTCTCGACTTTGCGAACTGCCTCGCCGCACGAAAGCAAGAGATTGAGAAGTTGCTGACGCTCGTCAACGGCAAACTCCTGCGGGAGTCGGCCGGCGAGATGGGAGCTGCCATCTCGGAGCTCAGGTATTACGCGGGTATTGCCCGCAACCTGTTTGGGCGGATCGTCGAAACCGAACCCGGCTGTTATTCGCACCTTGCGCGCGAGGCCCTGGGCGTCTGCGCCATCATTCTTCCGTGGAATGCACCAATCGCGCTGCTGGCGCGGTCGCTGGCCCCCGCGCTCGCCGCCGGCTGTACGGTCGTCATCAAGGCCGCGCCGCAAACGTCGCCTGTGACGTCGCAGGTCCTTGCCTGTCTCGAGAGCGCCGGGTTGCCTCGCGGAGTGGTGAACGTGTTCACCGAAACAGGTTCGGACGGCGCCGAACTGCTGGTTCAGTCTCCGGCCGTCGACGGCATCAGCTTCACCGGATCCAATGCGATCGGCAAGAAGATCATGGCGGCGGCTTCCGGCACCATGAAGCGGCTGTCGCTCGAGCTCGGCGGCAAGTCGCCCTCGATCATTTTCGGTGACGCGGATTTGGCGAGAGCGGTGTCGATCCTGACTGCAGCGTCTACCGTGATGGCGGGACAAATGTGCACAGCGGCGACGCGCGTGCTGGTTCATGAATCGATCGCGGCCGAGATGCGGCAGGCGTTCAAGGCTGCCCTCGGGTCCGTCCGGGTGGGTGCCGGCGCGGATCCCGCGTCCCAGATGGGCCCCTTGATCGACGTCCGCAGCCGCGACCGCGTCGCCGGAATCATCGAGCAGGCGGCCGATGAGGCGCAGATGCTGCTCAGGGGCGCGCCGCTTGCCGGCATGCCTGGCGGGGCATTCCTGACCCCTACGCTGGTCGAAGTGAAAGACACCGGTTCGGCGTTGATCCAGGAAGAGGTCTTCGGGCCCTTGCTGGTCTTCGAGACGTTCTCAGACGAGGACGAGGCGATCGAGAAGTCGAACGCCACTCGTTACGGGCTCGCGGCGAGCGTCTGGAGCGGCGATCGGGCGCGCGCGCAGCGCGTGGCCGCGCGGTTGGCGACCGGCACGGTCTGGATCAACAGTTACAACAAGCTGATGGCCGAGGCGGAGACAGGGGGCTATCGCGAGAGCGGGCTGGGACGCCTGCACGGGCTGGAGGCCATGAACGATTTCATGCAGACCAAGCACATCTACTACGAAGACCAGGTTTGATGGAACCGAAAGCACAACGCGCGTCCGAACGAGGCCGCCGGCTGACACCGAAGCCCTTCGATACCGACGTCGTCCTGGTGGGGGGCGGGCCCGTGGGAACCGGCTTGGCCATCGAACTGGCCCAGCGCGGCGTGCGCTGCATCCTCGTTGAGCGCTACGAAATGCCTCAACCGATCCCCAAGGGCCAGAACCTCACGCAGCGGACGATGGAGCACTTCCACTTCTGGGGAGTCGAAGAGCAAGTGCGGCAGGCACGGACGATTCCGCCCGAATATGGAATCGGCGGTTTGACGGCTTATGGAACTCTACTGGGTGAGTACTCTTACGACTGGCTTCAGCGGGAGCGTGTCCAACAGTACTACTTCTGCCGGAACGAGCGGCTGCCCCAGTATGCGACCGAGGCGGCATTGCGAAAACGTCTCGCACAGCTTGAGAGTGCGAAGACGATGTACGGCTGGAGCGCCGATGCGGTCCGTCAGGGCAATGACGGTGTCGAAGTCGACGTCGTCGCGAGAGGCGACGGGGAGAGGCGCACGTTGCGCGCCAAGTATGTAGTCGGCTGCGACGGCAGCCGATCCGTGATTCGACAGCTCGGCGGGATCTCGCAGACGCTCTCCGATCACGACCGGACCATGGTGCTGCTCGTCTTCCGCTCGACCGGCCTGCACGATCTGCTGGCGCGATATCCCGGCAAGTCCTACTACAACGTGCTGCAACCCGAGCTCGAGGGCTATTGGAAATTCTTCGGCCGAGTGGACCTCGGCAGCACCTGGTTCTTCCACGCTCCGGTTCCCGCGGGTACAACGAGCGACAACTTCGATTTCCGGCAATACCTGATCGATGCAGTAGGGGCACCGTTCGATGTCGAATTCCGGCACATCGGTTTCTGGGATTTGAGGTTCGCGCTGGCCGATAGGTACCGCAACGGCCGGGTATTCATTGCAGGCGACGCGGCGCACAGCCATCCTCCTTATGGCGGTTATGGCGTCAATACGGGTTTGGAAGACGCGCGAAACCTCGGGTGGAAGATCGCAGCCGATTTGCAAGGTTGGGCGGGCCCGCACCTGCTGGACTCTTATGAACAAGAGCGCAGGGCAGTGTTTGAATCGACGGCCCGTGACTTCATTGCGAAATCGATCGAAGAGGACCGCAAGTTTCTGAGGCGGTTCGACCCGAAAAAGGACCGAGACGCATTCGAGAGAGCGTGGTCGGACCGGGCGTCAGGCGCATCCGACGAGGTGAACGCGTTCGAGCCGAACTACGAGGGTTCGATGATCGTCTGCGGCGCGGAGAGGAATGCCGGGGGCAGTGCGGTGGGAAGCCACGCCTTCAAGGCTCGGCCCGGACACCACATGGCGCCGGCGGCGCTGTCTTCGGGCAAGAACGCATTCGAGAGTCTCGGAGAAGCCTTCACTCTCTTCGGCTTCGGCGCAGAGAATGAGGAACTCGATGCGTTTGGGATCCAGGCTCAGGCGATGCGCGTGCCGCTGCGCGTGGTCCCGGTATCGGCAGAGGGGGAGGCGAGCCGCTTCGAGTCTCGCCTGATGCTCGTACGGCCGGACCACTTCGTGGCCTGGAGCGGAAACTGCGCGGGCGCAGACGCCGCTAGACGCATTCTTGAGCAGTCGGTGGGAATGATCATGCGTTGAGTCGCGCGGGTTACCCCTCGCGCCATCGTGTTTCAGAAATCACCCACGGAAACTGCTCGGGTTTCGCGAGGACCTGCTGCTTGAGAAGCAGCTTGTTTGTCTTGCCGGTGCTTGCCTTCGGAATTTCAGGCATGAAAACAAAGGCCTTGGGACATTCTGGCTTGCTCAGTCTCTGCTGGCAGAACGCGAGCAGGTCCGTCGCATCGGCCGCAGCGGGTTCCTCCAGACGCCGCTGCACAACGGCGACAACCGCTTCGCCCCACTCGGGATGGGGCACGCCGAATACAGCGACATCGGCCACGGCTGGATGCTGTGAAAGGACCGCTTCGACCATGGCGGGAAAGACGTTGACCGCTCCGGTGATGATCAAGAACTTCTTTCGGTCCAGCAGGTACAGATAGCCCCGACTGTCCACCCGTCCGATATCGTTCGTACAAAGCCAGTCGCCCCGCATAACCTCTGCCGTCTGCGTGGGAAGATTCAAGTAGCCTTTCATGACCCCTTGTCCCCGAATCCAGATCTCGCCGCGCTGGCCGGCGGGAACGACGTTGCCCTGCTCGTCGCGAACAGTCAGTTCATAAGTGACGCCGACGCGGCCCGCGGAGCCCAGCAGTTCCGGCTCGTGTGCCAGTGCATACCGGTGATCCGCTTCAGTGAGATGCGTGACCCATCCCGCCTCTGTCATGCCGTAGGCCTGCAGCATTTCGCAGCCGAAGGTTTCGTAAGCGTCGCGGATCAGGCCGGGTGTGGCGGGCGCCGACCCATACGAAATGACGCGCAGAGACGAAGTGTCTCGCGGGTTTGCACGCTGTTCCTGGATCGCCCTGCGCATCATCGTGGGAACGAGTGACGCCGCCGTCACACGAAACCGCTCGACGTCAAGCAAGTAGGACGCCACGTCGAAGTCGCCGTCGGGAATGACATGGGTCATGCCATTTCCCAGGCCCAGGACGAGCATGATCACCGTCATCCAGGACGATTGGCCGGCCATGTAGAACACGTCGTCCGTCCGCAGGCCACGGCCGACGATGGACTGGAAAATTGTGTTGGACACGGAGCCGTTCGTGATCACCACGCCCTTCGGCTTGCCTGTGGTGCCAGAAGTGTAGGTAAAGAGCAAGGGATCGTCAGCGTCGAGCGCTGGCAGGGTCGGCGCCACGTCCTGGTTGACCAAGGCATCGTAGTCGCAGGCCAGTCCGTGCGCGCCTGCATACCCGACGAGACGGATGTCCGCCGACTCGAGCTCGTGGCGCAGCGGCCCGAGGAGGTGAACGCAAGAGGCCTGAACGAGCAGGACGCGAGCGCCGCTGTCATGCAGCACGTGCGAGAGCTCGGCGGGCGGATAACGCCAGTTGACCCCGACACGAACAGCGCCGATCTTCATGCATGCCATAAAGTGCTCGTAAATCTCAACGCATTCATGGCTGAGGATGGCGACTGCATCGCCTTTCGCAACACCCATTGATTGCAGCCCTGCAGCGAGCTTGTCGGATCGAGCGTCCATCTCTTGCCACGTGCGGGAAATGTTGCCGCAGTGATAGGCAGCCTTGCAAGGGTAGGCGGCCGCGCAATTCCGGATCAGATCGCGGGGAAGCATGAGCATCGTTGTCTCAAGACTGCGGGGTAGCCTTTACTTTCGAGACGCGTCGGGCGAACCTGCCCGGATCTTGCGGACAACCCCGGTCCACTTGGAAGTCTCCGATGCGATCAGCGCGTCGAACTCTTCCGGCGAGGAAAGCTTCGGCTCCATGAAGAGCTGCATGATGGCCTCTCGCAAATCTCCGGACTGCATTGCCTTGTTGAGTTCGCGGTAGATGCGCTGAACGATATCGGTTGGCGTCGCTTTGGGGACCACCAAGCCCATCATTCCACTCGCAACGAACGACGGTACCGTTTCCGAGGCCAAGGGATAGTCAGGCGCCAGCTTGGAGCGGCCGCTCCCCGCCAAAGCAAGCACCTTGAGTCGCTTGGCCTGAACCAGCTGCATGTCTGCAGCAGTGAGCGGATCGAACGAAAGGTCGATTCGGCCCGGGATGAGATCGTTCTTGACATCTTGCGCGCCCTTGTAGGGCACGAATCTCAACGATGCGCCCGTCAGCGTGTTGAGGAACTCCCCCGCGAGGTGCCCTCCGGTCCCCGGCACGGTCGCGAAAGTGATTTCTCCGGGCTTCTTCTTCGAAAGCGCAATCAGTTCGGCCAGGTTGTTCGCCTCGAGCTTGGGCGTGGCGAGGATTGCGATGTGAAGATCGACGATCTGTGTCACGCCGCGCAGGTCGCGAATTGCGTCGTAAGGCAGCTGGCCCTCGAACCAGGAGGGATTGGTCACATGGGCCATGGTGACGATGCCCATCGTATAGCCGTCAGGTGCTGCCTTCGCGACGGCGGCTGTCCCGATTTGAGTTGCGGCGCCTGGACGGTAGTCGATGATCACCGGTTGCTTCCACGCGGAGCGAAGCCGCTCCGCAATGACGCGCGCGAGCACGTCCCCAGGGCCGCCTGTCGAGAACGGCACGACGATGTGGATAGGGCGGTTCGGGTAGCCGCCCGCGTCCTGCGCGAGGAGCTGCGGTGCGCAGCAAAGGGACGACAGCAGTGTGAGAACTTGAAACAACAACTTCATGGAATTTCTCCGCGGTGGGGGATGGCTAGCTCGGGCGAGGCTTCAGATAATGAATGCAAGGCTCGGCAGCGGTTCGCTGGCATTCACCAACGTCACTTTCTTGAAAAACATCAGCAGTCCGGAGCCCTTTCTCCGGATCCGGTATTCGGCGCGGCCCGGCCAGACCAGCAGCTGGCCGGTCGACTGGACCCTCAGCTCGTACAGCACAAAATTGCATCCGGCCTCGAACTCGTCCACCGCAGCCTTTCGAATCTGGATGTTCGACAGTACTCGCCGCATGGGCGACGCCGGGGACTGCGCCGGCCGTTTACCCGTCGCGAGCTGCTTGATCCGGTTCGCCAGTCTTTGGCGGTTGTCGCGAGTGATCGAAATCTGGCTGGCAGGATTCTCGCTTCCGTCACCTAGTGGAACCCAGTAGAGCATGTCATCATCGACCAGTGACTCCCATTCGAAGTACCTGGCCTCGTCGGCGAGTCGCGCTTCCTCAAAAAGGAACTGCTCGACCTCCACGCGTTCTTCAATGGTCGGCGCCATCAATCAACCCTCCGCTTCGCTGCATGACATCGACATAGTGCTTCCAGAAGCCCCTGTTGCTCACCTCGTCCGTACCGTGGCTCACCACGACGCCATCCCTGTACTCCTCGCGGTTGAGACCGCGGCTGAGGTCGAGCCATCCCCCTCGTCCGGACATCGCCATCTGCTGCAGCTCTGACACGACGCTGTCGTCGGGCAACAGAAATGCCGATGGTCCCATCGCGCCTTCGGACTGCCGGATGAACCGCGTGTTCAGACTCTCCTCTACGCCGTCCAGGAGAATGGGCGTGTGCCATTGCACGCACGCATTCGCCGACAAAGGCTGAAAGATGACGACATTCGTTTCGCCGATGAAGAGGTTGGGAAAAATGGAAGCGTGCGGCGGACCTTCCAGCAGGATTTTTCTGGCCTCGGTGTCTCCGTAAGCGCGCCCCATCTCTGCGACGTAATTCGGCAGTCGCTCCTCGCTCGACCCGAGCCATTCCAGAGGCTTCGTGTAGCGCTTGGCGAAATTCAGCTCCACATGGCCGCCTCCCCAGTCGATGGTTTCGGCGACGCGCTCCTTTTCCTGTGCCATCGCGCTGTCGTATTGAGTCCTGAACACCTTGAAGAACGATGAGTGCAGGGCCGTCGCGTGATAGCCGTCCGTCGCGTTCTCGGGCAGCATTTTCCAATTGCACGACATGTGGTGCCGCACCCACCCCGCCGTGAGGCGGAGCTTGCCGGCCGGAGACATCCGGGCTGCGCGGTCGAGGATTCGTGCGCCGCGGCCCAGATGCGCGGAAAGCGGTCCCGCTTCGGCGGAGAAACTCGCGAATACGAACCCCTGATGGCTGTCGACGAGTTCAGGGCGAGCCAGATTCAGTGCGGCGCGGTCCGCGGCAAAGCCACTCGGGAACGGGAAGGACTTCAATTCGCCCGAAAGCGTGAATGTCCAGTTGTGGTAACTGCACGCGAGGACTTTCGCATTTCCGCGGTCCGCTTTGCGCAACATGTTTCCTCGGTGCGTGCACCGGTTGCAGAGAACGCGAACGGTACCGTCCAGATCTCGCACCATCAGGACGGGCTCCAATCCGATTGTGCGTGTGACGAAATCTCCGGCGTTGGGGACCTCCGACTCGTGCCCGACGTAGACCCAGCCTTCATAGAAGATCCGGCGCAGTTCCTCGTTGAACACCTCGTCACTGGTGTAAACGCTGCTGTGGATCCGGTCGCGAAGCACCAGCGACCGATAGTCCGCATGAAAGGCTTCCCGGGGGGGCGAATCCCCGTTCCGCGGGGACTGGATTTGCGGCTTCATTGCGGTTTGAGGTTGAGAGTTCGCACCAACGATGCCCAGAGCTTGCGTTCGCGCTGGAGCGAACTTCTGAACGCCTCCGGCGTGCTCCCTTCAAATTCGACCGCCTGAGCGGCGAAGTCGCGGTTCAGCGCCGGATCCTCGAGTGCCTGTCGAACGGCGGCTGCAATCTGTTCCGTCAGAAGCTTGGGCATCCCTTCCGGGCCCGCGAGTCCGAACCAGACTTCGACCACGTAGTCGCGCAGACCGGCTTCGGCGATGGTCGGAACATCGGGAGCCGCAGCCGAGCGGCGTCCGCTGGTCACCGCCAGAAGCTTGAGTCTGCCGTCCTTGACAAGCGGAAGGCTGCCGACCGCGGGAAAGAACACGAGCTGGAGCGTACCGTTCATCAGGTCGATGTTGGTCTGCGAAGTGCCTTTGTAGGGCACGTGCGTCATCCGGATACCGGCCATCTGGTTGAACAGTTCCACCGCGAGGTGTGAGGAACTGCCTTCGCCATTGGACCCGTAAGCCAGTGCTCCTGGCTTCGACTTGGCCAACGCAATCAGCTCCGGGATGGAGTTCGCAGGAAGTTTCGGTTCTGTCAGGACGAAGAATGGTGAGGTGGCGACAGTGCTGATCAGCGTGAACTTGTCGGCGTCATAAGGGATCGCCTTTTGCAATAAGGGGTTGAGGATCAGGTTCGTAGGGCTTGCGAGCAGCAGCGTGTGACCATCCGGTGCTGAGCGGCCCATAGCGGCAGTCGCGGGAATCTGGTTGCCGCCCGGCTGGTTTTCGACGACAAAAGGCTGCCCCGTCTTCGCAGAGAGCCGCAAAGCCAACGCTCTCGCGATTCCATCGCCGATGCCGCCCGGCGGGTAGGGAACGATCAGCTTCACCGGGCGGGAGGGCCAGCCTTGAGCGTGCGCAAAGCCGCTTGCAGCGAAGCAGGCTACGACCAGCGGGAAAACAAGCCATCGGGCAAGACGTGTCATGGTGTCTCCAGGTTATTTGCGACGCCGGATCGATGCGCCGGCTCTTCGGGAACGAAGTAGGGCAACCAGGTGTCGTTGGCCGATTCGAACGCAACGACCAGAGGCATGCCTGGATGCGGTCCGCGACGGCGTTCGTCGCGGAATCCGGCGATGAGGTGCGGTCCCTCGGCCAAAGCCACCAGGACCACGTCGTAGGGAACGTGTGACTCGAATGCAGGGTGATAGGCCAGATGGACTCGTGTATGGGTATAGACCACGCCGCGGCCGCTCGCCGGTTGCCACTCCACCGCATGCCTGCAGGTGCGGCAACGATAGCTGCCGAGTGCGTAAAGACCGCAGTGGACGCAACGCTGCACGAGCAGTCGTCGATCGCGCAGCGCCTGGAAAAACGGCGTGCTGGCCGAGTCGGGCTGCGGAAATGGTTTGGTGGGCGTGGAGGGCATCGAACGGTCTAAAGCGTGGCTGCCGAGCCGAGAACCAGGCAAGCGTGGTGGTCGAAATAGCCCCCGGTGTTGGTTACGGCGGCAACGTCGCTACGCGGACATTGGCGCGCGCCGGCCTCACCTCTGAGTTGGAGTACTGCCTCGACAATGGGTGTCATCCCTTGCAAGTAGAAGCCCGAGAGATGGCCGCCGCCCGTGTTGACAGGCAGGGGGCCTCCCGGAGATGTCTGGCCGTCGGCGACGAAGCCGCCGCTCTCCCCCGCCGCGCAGAAGCCGAAGTCTTCGAGGGCCTGCAGGGTCATGAAGGTAAATGCGTCGTAGCACTGCAGCATGTCGACGTCGCTTTTGGCGACCCGCGCCGACTCGAGCGCGGCGCGGAATGCGCGTGTTGCCGCCGAATCGGGGCCATCGCCCGAGTCGTGCGGCCATGCTGCCGGCTCGTGGGCCTGTGCGCAACCCATCACCTGGACGGGCGGCTTCCGATACGATCCGGTCCCCGGTCCAAGCAACACCGCCACTGCGCCATCCACCGGGACTGCGCAGTCGAACAACCCGAAGGGTTCTGCCACTTTCCGGGCCGAGAGGTAGGCCTCCATCGTCAACGGCTCCCGAAACAGGGCAGACGGATTCATGCACGCCCACTGGCGCGTCGAAATGGCCACTGCTCCAAGGTGCGCACGGGTGGTTCCGAATCGGTCCATGTGGCGTTGTGCCGCCATCGCGTAGATGGAAGCCGCACCGAAAGCCCCGCTGCTGTAGCGCAGGCCCCCAATTCCACGAGTGACGCGCGTGGTGCCGAACGCTTGCGACCCGCGCTTTCCGCCCCGAAGCGGCGCATCGGCGAAGACGCAGATGACATTCGTTGCCGCGCCGTGGGCGATTGCTTGTGTGGCGGCTTGGATCATCTGCAGGGCGCTGGTTCCCTCGCCATCCAGGACCTGCAGCAATCGCAACGCCGGCAAGGCCGCGGCGCGATGCAGTCCGAGGCCGGGCGCAGGGTCCGATGCGACGGGACTGCGGCTGATCAACAGGCCATCGACGTCGCTCGCAGCAAGGCCACTGTCTCTCAGTGCATCGTCGATCGCGCCGATGGCGAGTTCGTTGGCGTCCAGCGGTTGGGCGCGCGACAGACCCGCGGTGCCCAAGCCGCGGATGATGACGGTGCGACGAGGATGCATTGTCAAATCAGAAATGCCAAGGTCGGAATCGGCGCTTCCACATCGACAAGCGATACCTTTTTCACCAACATCCGGAAGTCCGAATCGACAGGGCGCAAGACATGAAGGGTCCTCCCGGCCCATTGCCGGGTGGTGTCTCGGCGGTGTTCGATCAGCAGGAAGTTGGATTCGACGCGAACAGTGTCCCCGTCGAATGATCCGACTTCGATATTGCCAATCACGCGGCGCATGCGCGATGCCGGGCTCTGGGCGTGGCGACGCCCGGTCATCAACTGGCGCACACGGCCGGCGATCCGCGCTCTGTTGTCGTTGATGATCGAGATCCTGCTCTCCGGCTCCCCTTCCTCCCCCAGCGGCACCCAGTAGTGCGCTTCCTCCGCCCACAGCGCCTCCCACTCCTCGTAGCGGTGCTCGTCCTGCAGGCGGGCCTCCTTGAACAGGAAGCGGTGCACGGCCGCTTCGTCGAACGACGCCGTCATTCGCACGCCCTCGACATCACGTGGCGATAGTGCCTCCAGAATCCTCTCTGGGGCGTTTCATCCTTCAGGTCGCCGCTGCGCGAGCCATCCGGGTCCGTCACTTCGCTCTGCATGCCACGCCGCAGCAACAGCCACTCCGGCTGGGCACTTGCCATACCCTGCCGCTGAAGGTCCGCGATCTCCGCGTCGTCTGCGACAAGCATGCCCGCCGGGCCAAGCGCCCCTTCGCACCGCCTCAGCGTGCGCGAATTCATCTCGGCCCCGCCTTCCAGGATCACCGCGGTGCTGTGCTGGATGGTTTCGTGGGGTCCCACCGGTTCGATCATCATGACGTTCATCTCGGCCAGGAAGAGATTCGGAAAGACGACTGCGTGAGGCGGTCCATCGGTCAGGCGTCTGACGGCCTCCTCGTCACCGTATGCCTCTTTCATTGCAGCGACGTAGGCCGGAACCCTTTCAGGAGCGACATCCCCGCTCCAACCCAGCAGCGCCTGCCTGCGGCGAAAGTCGGGAGCAAAGTCAATCTCGACGTGCCCATGCCCCCTGTCTCGCAACCGCGTCGCGGACTCGTCGGAGCGGTCGCGCATCGTCGTGAAGTCGCGATTGGCACGCAGGAGAGAGCCATGGACATGCGCCAGGTGATAGCCGTCGACCTGGTTTTCCGCCAGCCCTTTCCAGTTGCCCGCGATCCTGTGTTTCATCCAGCCGGCATCGAGCCGTATCCGCCCCGTCGGTGAAAGTCCGTTGAGCATGTCGATCCACTGGCGTGCGTTGCCAAGGTGGTCCTCGAGAGACTCGCCAGTCGCGGCCAAGCTCGCGAAGATGAACTTGCCGTAGGTTTGAACTCGGGAAGCCGCACGCATGTGACGCTCGTTCTCGCAGCCATGCGGAAAACTCGCAGGGGCCGGCATGCTCAGAAACTGCCCGCGTGCGTCGAAGGCCCAGCCGTGATAGCTGCACACCAGGTTGCGCATGTGGCCTTTGTCTCGCTGCGTGAGACGGTTGCCTCGATGCGGGCAGCGATCATGCAGCAGATGCACCTGCGAGTCCGTGTCCCTGATAAGGATCATGGGCTGGCGTCCGATGCGCCGCGTCACGTAGTCACCCGGATTGGGGATTTCGCTCTCGTGCCCGACGTACACCCAGCTGGAGTAGAAAATGCGCTCCATCTCGTCGGTGAAGACGGCGGGGTCGCAATAGACACTCCCATGCACGCGGTCGTCCTGGACGATCGCGGCGTAGTTCAATTCCCGCTTCACGGCCTTGTCCACTTGTTCCACGGTCATACCTCCACGTTCCACGGCAGGCCGGCTGATATGAGTTGCGCGCGTGCTGCCTTCTTGTCGACCTTGTCGGTGAAGCCATGGGGAAGAGCCGCAGTAATGCCGACGTGCTTCGGCACCTCCCACCGCGGCAGGGCCCTGCGGCAATGCGAAACGAGCTCCTCCGGGGCTACCGTGGCTCCGGGCCAAAGCGTGACCAGTGCGACGACCGCCTCTCCCCATTCGGGATGAGGAACTCCGACCACGACCGCCTCGCTTACTGCGGGATGCTCGGCCAAAGCGTTTTCCACGCTTGCCGGATAGACATTCATCCCGCCGCTGATGATCATGTTCTTCTTCCTGTCACCGAGAAAGATGTAGCCGGATCCGTCCATGCGCCCGAGGTCGCCGGTGCGCAGCCAGCAGCCGTGAAGCGACGCGGCCGTCTCATCGGGAAGATTCAGGTATCCCGACATGATCGTCGGCCCACCCAGCCACACTGTTCCCAGTTCTCCGCGCGGCACTTCGCGTCCCGCATCGTCCCTGATCGAAACCTCCGCATGCGGGAGTGCGCGTCCGACCGACGCGAGAAGTTCGGGCTCGCTAGCGATGGCTCGCCGGTGCTCGCTGTCGCGCAGCGCCGTCACCGGGCCACTCGACTCGGACGCGCCATAGAGCTGGAGGAAGGTGCAATCCAACGCGTCGTACGCCTGGCGAATCAGCGCGGGCGGAGTGGGCATCGTGCCATACATCACCTGACGCAACGAGCGAATGTCTGTGTTCCCGCGTCGCACCACATCGATGACACGCCGAAGCATGGTCGGGGCCAGGCTCGCGCAGGTGACGACGTGCTCGGCCACGAGCCTGGGGAAGTCTTCCGCATTGAACTCCTCGATCACGGTAGTCATCCCCGTGACGAGATTCGCGCAGGTGTTGGCGATGTTCACACCCGCTGGATTCATGAACGGCAAGCGCACGTCATCCTTCACGAATCCTGCGGCGAGGCTCAGGTGGATCGCAAATTCACGTACATTGCGCTGTGTCAGGAGCACCCCTTTCGGCAACCCCGTGGATCCGGACGTGTAGCCAATCAGCGCGGGATCTTCCGAAGAGAGCTCCGGAGCCTGCGAAGGATGCTGCTGTGCGATCAGCGCTTCATAGTCGAACACCATCCCATGAGCGGATCCGAATCCGATGAGATGCGTCCCATTGGTTCGCAGCGTCTCGAAATGGCTCGAGAGCAGCGGCGCGCAATCGGCATCGACGAGAACCGCACCCGCCGCGCAATCCTCCAGGAGATGCAGGACCTCTTTTTCAGAGTACCGTCGATTGATCCCGACGCGCAACATACCGGCCTTGAGGCACGCAAGCCAATGCTCGGCGATCTCCAGGCGGTTTCTCGAAAGGATCGCGACCGTGGAGCCTTTGCGAAGGCCCAGTGACTGAAGCGCGCCAGCAAGCGCCGTGCTGCGACGATCGGCCTCGCCCCAGCTCAGCGAACGTTCACCGCTCTTGTAGGCAATGTCGTCTGGGAATGTGGCGGCGCACCGCCCGATGTAGTCGCGAAGGAACATTGGCGAAAGTGTTTGACGTATCGGCGACGGTAATTTCTTTTCGGGCCCTTCACCAGCGCAGCCAACATTCGGTTCACAATGTGAACCATGCCGAACAGCAATACGTACCGCCATGTGCAGGGCCTGACGCGGGGGCTTGCGGTCCTTTGCGAATTGAACAAGCTGAGTAGCGGCGTCGCATCTGCTGTCGAGCTTGCGAGGGCCACGGGACTCCACCGATCCACGGTCAAGCGGTTGCTCGAGACGTTGAGCGCGACAGGATTCGTGCACCCTGCGGAAGACGGGAATCATTACCGGCTGAGCTTTCGCGTCCAGCAGTTGTCGGCCGGCTTCCGCGACGAGACCGGTGCATGCACAGCAGCGGCGCCGGCGCTGCGCAGGCTGACCCAAAAGATTCTTTGGCCAAGCGACTTGGTGACGCGCGAAGAGGAGAGGATGGTCATTCGTTTCTCGACACATTCCTTCAGTCCCCTGAGCTTTCACCCCGGAACGGTGGGCGATCACACTCCTCTGCTGCCGACGGCTACCGGCCGGGCCTACCTTGCGTTCTGTCCTGACGATGAACGCGAATTGCTCCTGGAAATGATGGCTTTGCGTGATGACAGATATGGAGAAATGGCCAGGGATACACGTACGCTCAGGCGCGTGCTGCAGACCACGCGCGAGCGCGGTTTTGGCGCCAACGATGGCGAGTGGACGCGCCAACCTGGCTTCGGGGCGCTGGCGGCCCCGGTGCTTCACCAGGGCCGGGTGGTCGCGTGCTTCAACGTCATCTTCTCCCTCAAGGCCTTGTCCATGGCCCTGGCGATCAAGCGCTACGGCGCCGATGTCCTGGCGACCGCCCGGGAGATTGAATCGAGTTTCGCGGCCGCGCGCACAGTCGGCGTCCCGTCCTGACGGGCGCGACATGGGAGCTCAACATCCTGATGCTGGATGCTGGCGCCCTCGCTCGCGGCTTAGTGTCCGTCTTGAATTCGCGTTCACCTCCTAGAGCGCGAAATGGTTAGCCAGCTAATTATGAGCATGCTATCCTTTAGGCTCAAACAAGCTGTGCAATGCACAAATGGAATCGCGTTCGAGAGCCCATGAGCAGTTCGGAAACTCGCTAGGTCGGGTATCGAGGCTTTGGCGTGCCGAAATCGATCGGCGACTGGCGGAGCACGGCTCGACCGACGCCCAGTGGTTGGCGCTGCTGCGGCTTCAGACCATGGACCAGCCCGTGACGCAAGCCGCTCTGGCTGCCGCAATCGGCGTGCAAAACCCCAGTATGGTCCGCATGCTCGACCGGCTCGAGGCGGAGGGGCTGATAGAGCGCACGGCGGTGCCCGGTGACCGCAGGGCGAAGGCCGTCAGACTGACGGCGAAGGCAAGGCCCCGACTGGCGCGCATCCGCACGGTGACTGACTCCCTGCGGACAGAGTTGTTCCGTGGGATTGACGCGCGGGAACTCGACGCATGCATGCGGGTGTTCTCGCTGCTGGAATCCAAGTTGCGCGGCTTCGGGGCGTTCGGCGAGGCCGACGCGGCGCCCTCCAGCAGGATGATCGTACCGTGAGCGAGGCTACCGGGGGCCATGCGGCCGCCGCAGAGCTCGAACGTCGAGCCGGATGGATGACGCGCGGTGGGCCGCGTGCTGCGGGCCGCAGGTGGGCGATTCTTGTCGTCGCGACAGCGACCGTGTTACTGGTGGCCGCTTGGCTCTACGACCAAATGACCTGGGTGACTGTCGATGACGCGCGGGTGGCAACCGACATGGTCGCGATCAGCAGTCGCGTTCCCGGCGGGGTGGTGAGTGTTCGCGTCATCTCGGGCGACCATGCAGCGAAGGGGCAGCTGCTGGTGGAGCTCGATGGGAGGGATGCTCGGCTGCGCATCGAGGAGCTTGAAGCAAGACTGGCGGGCATGGCGTTGCGGCGAGAGGAACTGCGTGCGCGCCTTCGCATGATCGACATGCGTACGGCCAGCAAGGTTCGCGGGCAGGCCGCGGCCGTGACGCAGGCACAGGCGTTACTGGCCGGTGCGCAGGCAAATGAGGATCTTGCGCAGCGCGATGCACGACGCGCCGAACAGCTTGCTCCCGGCGGGGCGATCGGGCGGGATCAACTCGACCGCGCTCGCGCGGCGCTGGAGACGGCGCGTCAGCAGGTCCGCGGATCCGTCGCCAACCTCGAAACCAATCGTTCGTCATCTGCGCAAGCCCAAGCTGAACGAGAGGAAGTCAAGGTACTCGCGCGGCAGCTCGCGCAACTCGATCCCGAAGAGGCTGAACTGCGCGCGCAGCGTGAGCGGGCCACTCTGGATCTGAAGGAGCGGACGGTTGTCATGCCTTTCGACGGTGTGGTCGACCGCACCTTCGTTCACGCCGGTGAATACGTGGTTGCCGGTCAACGATTGTTGTTGGCACATGACCCCCGGGCGGTCCGCGTGGAGGCCAACGTGAAGGAAACGGACATCCGCCATTTCCGTCCGGGCAAGAAGGTGAGCGTCCGGGTCGACGCCCTTCCGGGGGACAGGTTCGAGGGAACCGTCCAGAGAGTAGGTCAAGCCGCGACGAGCGAATTCGCACTCCTTCCGAGCCCGAATCCGAGCGGCAACTTCACCAAGATCACCCAGCGACTGCCCGTGCGGATTTCCGTCGCCCGGCGCGACGGTGCGCTCAAGCCGGGCATGATGGTGCAGGTCGAGGCGAACACCCGTGAATGAAGACCGCGCGTCCACAACGACCGCGGACCTCGTCGCCCGTTACGGCCCCGGTTATCGCTGGTTCGCCACGGCTACCGTGATGATCGGGACTATCGTCAGCGTGCTCAGCTCGACGATCGTGAACGTTGCGCTGCCCGACATCATGGGCGCGTTCGGCATGGGCCAGGACAAGGCCCAACTCCTGTCCACCGCGTTTCTGGCTGCCATGACCGGTGCCATGCTCCTCAACGCATGGATGGTGGAATCCTTCGGGCAGCGGGCAACATTTCTGCTGGCAATTTCCGTTTTCATGGGCGCATCAGTCCTCGGCGGCCTCGCGCCGGCCGAGGGTGTGCTGATCCTGGCTCGGATTCTCCAGGGCGCGTCCGCGGGGATCCTGCAGCCGTTGACGATGATGGTGATCTTTCAGGTCTTTCCGCCCGAGCGCCGGGGCTCGGCCATGGGCATCTACGGCATCGGCGTCGTTCTTGCGCCTGCGCTCGGTCCCGCGGTGGGGGGGATCATGGTGGACAGCTTCAGCTGGCGCTACGTCTTTTTCCTAACTCCGCCGTTCTGCGCCATCGGCATCCTGGCGGCCCTCATGTTCCTTCCAGGACGGGCGGGGAGCGGGCCGCCGCGCCGGTTCGACTGGATCGGCTTCCTGTTGATGGCCGTGTTCCTGGTCACTCTGCTCACCGGCCTCTCGCACGGCCAGCGTGACGGATGGAGCTCGAACGTCATTGTGCTGAACCTCGCCGCAGCCGCAGCCTGCGGCATGGCTTTTTTCTGGTGGGAGCTGCGAACGGCTTCGCCGATGCTGAACCTGAAGCTGTTTTCCATCCCGGCGTTCTCGGCCGCGTCGGTCGTTGCCTTCATATTCGGTGCCGGGATCTATGGTTCCACCTACCTGGTGCCGTTGTTCGTGCAGACCGTCCAGGGGTACACCGCCACGCGATCCGGACTGCTTCTGATGCCGGCCGGGCTCGTGCTGGGCGTCATCTTCCCCCTTGCCGGGCGGCTGACAGATCGCACATCACCGCATATGCCGATCGTCTTAGGACTGATCGTCTTCGCCACGTCCTCTGCGCTGATGGCACAGGCAGACACCAACACTTCGTTCCTGGCTTTTGCGTGGTGGCTCGTCCTTGGGCGCATCGGCCTGGCGTTCATCATGACGAGCCTGAATGCGGGCGCGCTCGGCACCGTCCCCCATGCGATGCTCGGCCAGGGCTCCGGCGCCATCAATTTCGTGCGACAGCTGGGGGGGGCGCTTGGCGTAAATCTGCTCTCGGTCGCGCTGGAGCGGCGTTCCCAGCTCTACACTCAGACCTTTGCGGCCACGCAGGATGCCGCGAATACAGCCTCCGCCGAAGCCTTGCGGCAGTTGTCAGCGCTCTACGCGCATGCCGGCCTCACCGAAGGCGTGGCGCTGGCTGCGTCCTCCCAGTTTCTAGGCAGCGTCGTGGCAGCGCAAGGCAGCATGATGGCGTTTCGCGACAGCTTCCGGATGGTCAGCGTCATCTTCATGATCGGCGTGATCCCTGCCGTTTTTATCCATCGCCAGGCGGCGGAGAGGGGTTCACAGGGATCGCCAACTGGACGAGGAGACGGTTGCGCGTGAGCAGACCCATGCCGCAAGGGCGGCCCCGATAGCTCTGGGTCCCATGAGCTATGGCCGGCGGTTGACATTCATCGCCGCCGATGCTCGGATCCCATCCGACCAAATTCCGAACCGCAGTGCGGGATAACCCGGGATTCCACGGAGCTTTTATTTAATAATCTCGATGTTTTGCATGAATATCGAGTTGTTAGTTGCGCCGAGCGCGAGCCCTGACAACGATTGCCGTCCAGTTCCCTGACCCTGGAGACCTGAAATGTCGTTTCGCTACCTTGCGCGTGCCTTGGTCTTTTCTTGTGCGGCCGCCGTACACCTTGCATGCCCTGCGGCCCCACCGCCGGGCTACCCCGACAAGCCGATCAAGATGGTCACGTTATACCCGCCGGGCGGCGGCACGGATTATTTCGCTCGGCAGATCGCGCCGAAGATGGGCGCAGTCTTGGGTCAACCGGTCGTCGTGGACAGCCGTCCGGGTGCGGGCGGCTCGATCGCTGCGGTGGCGGTGGCGAAGAATCTGCCTGCAGATGGCTACGCATTCCTGCTGGGGGACCGGGGCATGTACGCCTTGAACCCAAGCCTGTACGACAACCTCCAGTACGATCCCATGCGCGATCTGGCGCCGGTGTCGCTGATTGCCATCTACGATTTCGTCCTGGTCGTCAATCCGAAGGTCATGCCCGTTCGCACTGTGGCGGACATCATCGCCGCGGCCAAAGCAGCGCCTACAGGGTTGAATTACGCGGCCCCGGGCACTTCCTCGACGCACACCATGGCGATGCAACTATTTGCCCACGCAGCGAACCTCAAGCTGGTCCCCGTGCTCTACAAGGGTGGGAATCCAGCGTTGCAGGACGTGCTGGCGGGCCAGGTGGGCATGATGTTCCTGGATCGGGCGTCGGCCACGCCTCACGTCCAGTCCGGAGCGCTGCGCATCATCGCGACGGCCGGACGCGAGCGCATTTCTGCCTACCCAGACGTGCCGACCGTCGCCGAGTCTGCGGCGGTGGAGCCCGGGTTGAAGGACTTCGAAGCGAACGCCTGGCTGGCATTCACGATGCGGGCGGGAACCCCGCCGGAGATCGTCGCCATGGTGCGGGATGCCTTCATTAAAGCGACGGCTGATCCAGAATTGCGGCAGAAGCTGATGGCCGTCGGAATCACGCCGATTTCAAGCACGCCGGAGCAGCTCCAGGCGCACATGGCTAAAGAGGCTGCACTGTGGGGAAAGATCATCCGTGAACGCGGAATCAAGCCGAATTGAGAGATCTGGCGCACCATGGCAGACAAGAACCGGGTCTTCATCGGCGAAATCTGGGAGGTGGAATCCGGCAAGTCCAAGCTCGTGCGGCTCGAGGGCATGCCGCCGCTGGTGCTGTTCCGGATCGCTGAAGAATTTTTTCTCCTGGACGACACCTGTACCCATGGGAATGCCTCTCTGAGCGAGGGCGATGTTTGCGGCTCCGAGGTCGAATGTCCCTTCCACGCCGGGCGATTCGACATACGCACAGGGCAGGCCACCCGCTTTCCCTGTACGGACCCCCTGCGGACCTATCCTGTGGTTGTCGAAGGCGAGGCCATCTTCGCCGACCTCGATGAAGAGGGGGAATCCTGAGGGTCGATTCCTTCTGCAGAGGCTGGTCCGTCCCGTGGTGCAGTAACGGCGGGGCGCGACGAATTGCCGTCGGTGTCGCGGGGTGTTTCGCGGGCTACACTCGGAGTCGCGCCTTCTTCAGAGGCGACTTCCCTTGCAAATGAACCAAGCCGCCGACTCCATGGTGGAACAGGCAGAGGATGAAAGTCCTCGAACGCTGATTGGGGCGACGTACACAAAGCTGCGCCACGATATCGTTGGAGGCCGGCTGCAGCCCGGGCAGAAGCTGCGTGTCGATCATCTCAAGTCTTCCTACCAGGTCAGCTCGGGGACCATGCGCGAAGCGCTGGCGCTGCTGGTCTCCGATGCGCTTGTCGTCGCCCAAGGCCAGCGAGGCTTTCGGGTCACATCGGTCTCGTTGGCCGATCTGGAAGATCTGACGCGCGTGCGGGTGTTGCTGGAGACAGAGGCAGTTCGCGACAGCATTCTGTTGGGAAAGGACGATTGGGAAGCGAATCTGGTCGGCGCCTTTCACCGCCTGACGCGCGCCGAAGAGCGGTTGCGGACGGACCCCGGTGGCAGCTTCGACGAATGGGAGCAGTGCAACCGCCGGTTCCACGAGGCTTTGACAGCTGCTTGCCGCTCGCGTTGGGTTCAGCGCATGCGACTGATGCTTTACCAGCAGTCGGAGCGCTATCGCCGGATTGCCGCTACCCAAGGGCCGCCGCCGATCGAGGTGCACAGCGAGCACACAGGGATCTTCGAAGCGGCACTTGCTCGGAATGCGGAGACGGCCTGTGCGCTGTTGACGATTCATATTCACCGGGCCTTGCTGGTGATCCGGACTGCGGGCCTTCTGCCCTGAGGGTTTGCGACGGGGAACACGCGGCGTACGTTCGGCAAGACGGTAACGCTTCGTCGGCGGCCGTCGCGCGACCTTCCGGTGGCCGCTCCAGACTGAAAGACCCGCCACAGAGGCTAGGGTTTTCCATGAACGTCGATCTATCGAGATTATCGAAAATATCGATAATCAAGGTGCACATGGCTTCTTCCCCCCACACTAGAAACTTGCGACTTGCGTACATCGAGCTCGAAGCGTCCGATCTGTCGGCTTGGCGCCGGTTCGCCGAAGAGGTTCTTTGCCTGCAGGTCGTCGGAGAGCCCAGCTCTGGTCGCCTCCAGTTGCGCATCGACGACCGAGTATTCCGGATTGCGTTGCGCAGCGGTGACCAGGACGACGTCGTTGTGCTCGGCTTCGAAGCAGACAGTCGCGAGGAGTTCGAAGCCGTTGGTGCCGCCCTCGAGCAAGCCGGGTACTCAGTCCAGCACGAAAGTGCTGAGGCCGCAGCCGCGCGAGGCGTGGCCGCCTTGATGCGCACCGAGGACCCTGAAGGCCTGACGTTCGAATTCTGCTACGCCAGCGTCTACCGCCCTCAAGCCCCGTTTGCGCCGCCGCTGGGCCATGCAGGTTTCAAGACCGGCGACCAGGGGCTAGGGCACGTTTTGCTTCGCGTGAAGAATCCCGAAGTCTATGAGCGCTTTTGCAGCGAAGTACTGGGGCTGCGTGTGAGCGACCAAGTGAAGACGTCATACAACGGTGTCGATGCAAAGTTCACGTTCATGAGAGGGAACGCGCGCCATCATTCCATCGCGTTTGGCACTCTCCCGGTCCCGAAGCGACTGCTCCATTTCATGCTCGAGTGCCGCGATCTGGACGACGTGGGCCGGGCGCTGGACCGGGTACCGGCCTCGGGCCTTCGGCAAACTCGTTCGCTCGGGCGGCACGTCAATGACCGGATGATTTCCTTCTACATGGCCACCCCCTCCGGCGTGCAGGTCGAGTACGGCTGGGGTGGTGTCTCCGTTCAAAACGAAGAAGACTGGCCGGTCGCCACCTACGATGTCACCAGTGTGTGGGGACACCGACACCTATGAGAGGAGACGTTCAACGCGGATGGGGGCGATCCGATCTCGTCGGCGTGTGGTCCCTCGTCTCGTGGCGGCAGTTCCGCGGTGAGCAGGTGGTGCTGCCCATGGGCGACAGGCCCGTGGGCAGACTGATCTATACGGCAGACGGTTGGCTTTCGGTGAACATCATGCGCGGCGAGCGCCCGCGGATGACGACAGGAGACTTCGTCACCGCCTCAGCTAGCGAAAAGGTGGCGGCGTTCGAGGGCTACATGGGCTACAGCGGCCGATATGAGCTGCGGGACGACGAAGTGATCCATCAAATCGATTGTGCTAGCTATCCGAACTGGGTTGGCGACGCGCAGGTCCGGCGGCCCACCGTCGGCAGCGGCTTGCTCGTCCTGGAGGCGGCGGTGCGAATGGTTCAGGGCGTGCCGGTGTCCGCCACGCTCGAATGGAGAAAGCAGTGAGCACCACATGGAATGGCGGAGCACAGGCCGCCGCACAGGCGAACCCTGAAATTCACAAGCGCATCAACGCCGCAGGACTGGACACCAACTACCACGATCATGGCGATGGCCCCCCCGTACTGTTCGTGCATGGCTCAGGGCCGGGCGTCAGCGCTTACGCCAACTGGCGCCCGGTGATGCCCGCGCTCGCACGTAGCCGACGTGTTCTCGCGCCCGACATGGCAGGTTTCGGCTACACCGAGCGGAAGCCGGGGACAAAGTATGAGCTGGACCTCTGGGTCCGCCAGCTGATCGAATTCTTGGATGCGCTTTCGATCGAGAGAACCGACCTGGTGGGAAACTCGTTCGGCGGAGCCGTGGCGCTCGCGACCGCGATTCGACATCCGAGCCGGGTTAGACGGCTTGTGCTGATGGGTTCCGTAGGCGTGAAGTTTGAGCTGACGCCGGCACTCGATGAGATCTGGGGGTACCGTCCGGATGTCCAAGTCATGCGGCGAATCATGGATTACTTCGCGTACGATCGCCGCCTCGCGAGCGACGAGCTCGCGCGGATCCGCTACGAAGCCAGCATCCGCCCCGGCGCGCAGGAGTCGTATGCGTCGATGTTCCCAGCCCCTCGCCAGCAGTGGATCGATGCTCTTGCCAGTCCGGAAGAAGCCATTGCGGCATTGCCTCACGAAACGCTCCTGGTGCACGGGCGCGACGACCGGGTGATACCGATGGCGACCTCATTGAAACTGCTGTCGCTGATTCCGCGATCGCAACTGCACGTTTTTTCCCGATGCGGTCACTGGACGCAGATCGAACAAACCGCCCGCTTTGTGGAGTTGGTGGAATCTTTCCTCAGCGAAGCGGACGCGGAAGGTGTGGTCGTCGCCGGCTCCGCACATCCAATGGAGAAGGCGCAATGAATCTGCGACAGTTCGATCGCCGGAAGTTCGGCACTCTCTTGGCGGCAGGCATGGTGGCCCCGTGGGTCAGGGCGGAGGAGTTTCCCTCGAGACCGGTTCGGATCGTCGTGGGCTTTCCGCCGGGCGGGCCCACGGACATGATGACGCGCGAAATCGCAGGCGCACTGCAGGACCGGTGGAAGCAGGCCGTCGTGACCGAAAACAAGCCCGGTGCGGCGTCACTTCCTGCGGTTGAGCAACTCATTCGCTCGCCGGCAGACGGCTACACGCTGATGTTGGCGACCGACACCCCCATCGTGGTACTTCCCTTCCTTCGGCAGAAGCTCCCGTACGATCCATTGGCCGACATCAAGCCGGTCGCCATCGTCGGGGCGATTCCGCTGATTCTGGTGGCCAGCGCGGCCTCGGGCTTCAAGACGTTTTCGGAGTTCGTCACTGCTGCGAAAGCGCGCCCCGGTGCGCTCGACTATGCGTCCAATGGGATCGGCGCGGGACTGCACATCGCGATGGAGCGCATGCAGCGTGCCGCAGGAATCGAGCTGAACCATATTCCCTACAAGGGCAGCGGAGATGCATTGCCGGCACTGGTCGGCGGGCAGGTGCCAGTGATGTGGGACACCATCCCGTCCTCCCTGCCGCTGATTCGGTCCGGGAAGTTGATACCTTTGGCTGTCGGCGGACTGGAACGCGTGTCATTGCTGCCGGATGTGCCATGCATGCCTGAACTTGGGTACCCCGGGTTTGACGTCGGCTTGTGGATGGGACTTGTTGCGCGCAGCGGGACGCCCGCCGCCATTCTGGAAAAGATCGAGGGCGATGTGCTCGCGGCACAGCAAAACAAGTCATTCGTCGAGCGCGTGGCGGCGCGTGGATTCGAGCGTCGCACAGCAGGCATGGCGGAATTCGCGAAGCGCATCCAAGAGGATTACGCCCGCAACAAGGCGCTGTTTGCTCAATTGAAGATCAAGAAAGACTAGGACGTGAAGGCTGACCGCATCTCCCAGCTGCTGCTGGAAGACGTGACCCGGGGTCAGCATGGCATCGACCGCAGGGCCTTCACGGATCCCGCATTGTTCGACCTTGAGATGGAGCACATTTTCGAGGGCGGATGGATTTACCTGGCGCATGAAAGCCAGATCCCGCGGCCGAACGATTACCTCACAACGACAATGGGCCGTCAGCCCATCATCCTCAATCGTGACCGGCACGGGCGGATCGGAGCGTTCCTGAACGCCTGCGCGCACCGCGGCGCCACCTTGTGCCGGGATCGCGCTGGCAGACGGCCCGTGTTTTCCTGTCCGTTTCACGGGTGGTCCTATGCGTCGTCCGGAGAACTGCTGGATGTGCGTGACGAGAAATCTGCGGGATATCCCGCTCAGTTCGACCGCGGTGCCTATGGGCTTACGCGGGTGCCGCGGGTGGAGAGTTATCGAGGCTTCATTTTTGGGAGCCTGGTCGACAATGTCCCGCCGCTGGAGGAGCACCTGGGAGGAGCGGCTTGGTTCGTCGACCTGATCGTTGACCAGGCACCCGACGGGATCGAAATGGTGCCCGGCCGATGCACATACATTTACCACGGGAACTGGAAGCTGCAGGCGGAAAATGGCGCGGACGGCTATCACGTTGCCACAGTGCATGCCAATTACGTTGCCGTACAGCAGCGGCGCAAGGCGCGCACCACCGACAGGATTGGTGCCATCACGCCAGGTGGCGTGGGCGCACGTGCCGGCGGTTTCTACGCGTTCGACAACGGCCACGTCATGCTGTGGTCCGAGCGCGCCAGTCCGAAAGACAGCCCGAACCATGTGCTGGATGCGCAGTTGCGCGAGCGCTGGCCGGGCGAGCGCGTCGACTGGATGCTCTCGAGGTCACGCAATCTCGGCCTTTATCCCAATCTCTTCCTGATCGATTCGATGAGCTCTCATATCCGGCAATTCCGTCCGATCGCTGTCGACCGAACCGAGGTCACGACGTACTGCTATGCGCCCGTTGGCGAAGCACCATCCGCAAGGGCGCGCCGAATCCGCCAATTCGAAGACTTCTACAACCCGTCTGGCCTGGCAACTCCCGACGATCTTGCTGAGTTTCAGGCCTGCCAGATTGGCTTTCAAGCCAGAGGCCGTCGCTGGAACGATCTCTCGCGCGGCGCCGCGCATGAAATTCCCGGTCCGGACGAACTTGCAAGGACGTCGGGAATTCCCGGAGTCCGGCGCAGCGGCCGTCAGATCGCCGACGAGGGTCTCTTCGTCGAACAGCACGGCGCATGGCAGCAACTGCTTCTCGAGCGTATGCGGCCTGGATCCCGATGAGCACGCTGGCACTCCAAGTCGATGTCGACACATTTATCCAGCAGGAGGCGCTTTGCCTCGACGAAGGACGCTTCGGAGACTGGCTCGGACTGTACGCACCGGAGGTGGAATTCTGGGTACCGGCGTCGGACGATTTCGGCCGGTACACCACAGATCCGCAGACTCAGCTCTCTCTCATCTACTACGATTCCCGCGCGGGGCTGGAAGACCGGGTCTTCCGAGTCGAAAAGGGCAGATCCTCGGCAAGCACGCCGATGCCGCGTACCTGCCACATGCGCACGCCTTCCATCGTGCGGGCAGCGGGCGAGCGGATCGAGGCACGGTTCAACTGGGTGACCCACAGCTTTCGCTTCGGAGCTTCCACCACCTACTACGGCCGCAAGACCATTTGGCTGGAGCGGAGGCACGACGCTCTTTGCATTGTCCAGGCCCATACTTGGGTTCTGAACGATCTGGTCGACCAGGTGCTCGACTTCTATCATCTGTGAACGACCCCGACATGCAGAGCCCTGCAGCAGCCAGGTTTCAGGGAAACGTCGTTGTGGTCACGGGTGCCGGGCAGGGGATCGGGCGCGCCGCTGCGGAACGATTCGCTCGAGAAGGCGCACGCGTCTACCTCGTCGATCGAGCTGGTGCCCAAGGGCGGGCGGCCGCCGAGGCGATTCACGCAAGCGGGGGCGATGCCCGTTTCGTCCAGGCCGATCTCGAATCCTACGGTGCTGCGCGAGACATGGTGGACACAGTCCTGCGGGAGGCCGGGCGCATTGATGTGGCCGTTCATAACGTCGGCGGAACGATCCACGTCAAGCCGTTCTGGGAATATGAGCCTGTGCAGATCGAACAGGAGATCTCCCGGTCCTTGATGCCAACACTATGGTGTTGCCGGGAGGTCATCCCGGTCATGCTGCGCCAGCAACGGGGAGCCATCGTCAACGTCGGTTCGGCGGTGACCCGCGGTGGGCTCTTCCGCGTTCCTTATGCGGCGGCCAAGGCGGGCGTCCACGTCATGACGGCCTGCTTGGCGCAGGAACTGGCGGACACTGGGGTGCGAATCAACTGCGTGGCCCCCGGAGCCATGGACAACGCGGACCGTGTGATTCCCCGCAATCCCTCGCCGCCCACCGATGTGGACCGCGAGCGAATGCAGGCAATGTACGTCCGCGCGCTGGCGGATACGCCACTCCGACGCCGCGGGCGCGCTGACGAGGCCGCGGCCGCGATCTGTTTTCTGGCTGCCGATGAATCCTCGTTCATCACTGGCCAGGTCCTCAGCGTCGCCGGTGGCGCCACCGCAAGCTGACTCCCAGCCCTGGAGCCTCCATGCACGAACACACCTCACCTCAGCACGGCTCCGGCGTGGCTGGGCTCATCCGCGAAACTGCGGTTCACAGTAGCCTTTACACCGATTCGGAAGTTTTTTCGCAGGAAATGAGCGAGATCTACGGCCGGTCATGGGTCTTTGTCGGACACGAGTCGGAGATCCCGAACCGAGGAGATTACGTGCGGCGGGTGATCGGCACGACCCCGGTCCTCATGACGCGATCGGCCCAGGATGAGATCGCCGTCGTGGTAAATCGCTGCGCGCATCGTGGAAATTTGTTGTGCCAGGAGGAAAGGGGGCATCGCCGCAACTTCGCCTGCCAGTACCACGGCTGGGTCTTCGGGCTGAACGGCGATTTGCTTGACGTGCCGTTCCCGATCGGCTTTCAGCAGGACCGCTCGGTCCACGCACTGCGCCGTGCCCGCGTCGGGCGGTACCGGGGGTTCGTGTTCGCGACCTTCGCAGAGCACGGACCTACGATCGAACAACACTTGGGCAACGCGCGACGGGCAATCGACCGCGCAGCAGGCCTGTCCCCCGTCGGCGAGCTCGATCTATTCGGTGGGTGGATCCAGCACCTCTATCAGGCGAACTGGAAGATGCTCGCTGAAAACAATGTGGATGGCTATCACGTCAACTACGTGCATGACTCGTTCGCGCGCGGAATCAAGGTGCAGTACAAGTACAACGGCGTACTCCAGACCAAGGAAGAGAAGCTGGACGCCGTGGCGCGCGACCTGGGCGAAGGCCATGCCGAAATCGACTACGCCCCCACCTATTCGAAGCCATTGGTCTGGCTAGGTGTCGAGCCCGACCGGTATCCTGCCTACACGGCATTGATGGTGGCCGCGTATGGGCAGGCCGCGGGCACCGAAGCGTTGCGCGCAGGCCCACCGCACACTTACATCTTTCCAAATCTGTTCATCGCTGAGACTGCCGTCACGATGATCCAGCCAATTGCTTGCAATCGAACGGTTCAATGGCACACGCCCCTCTACCTCAAAGGGGTGCCGCCCGAAGTCAATGAGCGCATCTTGCGTCTCGGTGAAGCCGCACTCGGTCCCTCGGCCTTTCTCTTGGCGGACGACGCGGTGATATCGGAGCGACAGTGGAAGGCGATCGACCAGGCGCCTGTGTGGATGGATCTCAGTCGTGGCATCGATCGTGAAAAGGTGTGCCCCGATGGCACCCGCACTGCGCATTACTCGGACGAGACGCCGCAACGTGGCTTCTGGCGCCACTACAGAAAGATTTTCGCGTCTCGCTGCGTTCCGCAGGCTGTCGGCGAGCCCGCCAAGGAAGAGGGGCTCGGACAATGAATGAAGGTCTTGCACCATTTACGCCGCACCCGACGGTTACGGAACTGGAGCGCCGGGAGATCGAGACCTTCCTCTATACCGAGGCACAGTACGCGGACGAGTCGCGCTACGACCTCTGGGAGTCCTTGGTGGAGGACGACATGGTCTATTGGGTGCCGCGAGGGAGCGGGGACCTGTCTCCGAACCGGGACGTCTCCATCATCAACGACAACCGGTCACGCCTCGCGACTCGCATCAGGCAACTCAAGACGGGCACGCGGCACAGCCAGACGCCCCCGTCGGAGATGCGAAGGTTGATTTCGAACATCGTGACAAGTCGTCTTGAAGACGGCCAGTACTTGGTGGAGTCCAACTTCGCACTTTTCGAAATGCAGCTTCAATCCTTGGACACCTTGACGATCTGGGCCGGACGCACCGTTCACCGCTTGCGGCGGCGCGAGGGAACGCTGCGCATGTCGTTCAAGAAGGTGATCCTCGTCAACGGCGCCCGGCCGGTGCCCACGCTCGCCTTCCTTATCTGATGCGAAGGCTGGACGGGCGACCGAAGGGATGAAGGGCTGGACGCGACCGCTCGTTCCCTGTACGTGGAAAAACAACTCGTTGAACGCGAACTCCAATGAGCACGCTTGCTGAAATGATTTCCGCCTGCGGGCGAAACCTGCCCCTGAAGACGGCTTTCGTCCAAGGCACGAGAACGGCCACCTGGAAGCAGGTGGACGAACGGTCTTCGCGTTTTGCGAGTGCTTTGGCCGATTTAGGCATTCGTCGGGGTGATGCGGTGGCCATCCTGTCGCAGGAGCGCATCGAGGTCTACGAGCACTGGTTCGGCTGCATCAAGGCGGGTGCGATGCGCGTAGGCATCAATTGGCGCTACTCAGTGCGCGAGATGCAGCATATTCTGGTCGACTGTCGGCCCAAGCTGCTGCTGGTGGATGCACATTGCGCTGCATCAGTGCCCGCTTTAGCACCGACTTTGGCAGCCCTTGGCTGCAAGGTGGTCGGCTTCGGCGACGGGCACGGGCAGTTGCTGGATTACGAAGCTCTTCTTTCGACGACATCACCCGCGCGCGAGCCGGTACCGTACACGGGCGACGAAACCGTTCTGATCACATACACCTCCGGGACGACCGGTTTCCCCAAGGGCGTCATGGTGAGCGAGCGTGCTGTACGCAAGGCGATCCTCTATACCGCCCTGTTTTCCGGAGTTTCGGCGGACGACGTCTGGTATCGCCCGAATCAGTCTTCCTGGATCGTTTTGATCGGCAATTCCTGTGGACTCGCGAACGGGGTGACGATGGTCATCCCGGACGGTGTTTTCGAGGTCAAGGCTTTTTTGCGCGATATCGAGCGGCTTCGGGTTTCTGTTGCGCTGCTGGTACCGACCAGCCTGCAGCGCATGCTCGATGAGTGCCGCGACGGGACGTACGATTTGTCGTCTCTGCGCACGCTCATCTATGGAGGGGGTCCGATCTCGCCCCGCTTGCTGCGACGTGCTCAAGAAGAGCTGCGCTGCAGGATGGTGCAGGTGTACGGGCTGACCGAGGCGACTTGGGTCAGCTACCTGCGTGATGGCGACCACGTGTCCGGGCTGGCTGAGCGTCCCGCCCTGCTTGAATCGGCCGGCACCATCGCCACGCACTTCGAAGCCAGTATTCGCGACGAGGACGGGCAACCGGTCCCCAGTGGAAGCATCGGAACGTTGTGGCTGCGCGGCCCCTGCGTAATGAGCGGCTATCTGAACCTGCCCGAACTGACGGCAAGTGTGCTGAAGCCGGACGGATGGCTAATCACACACGACATGGGCTACCTTGATGATTCGGGCTATCTGTTCCTGAAGGACCGAAAAAACTTTCTCATCGTGACCGGAGGTGTCAACGTCTACGGTTCGGCAGTAGAGGCCGTTCTAGCGGAACACCCCGCAATCAGCGAAGTCGCCGTGGTCGGGCTGCCGGACGAACGTTGGGGAGAGACAGTCGCTGCTGTCGTGGTCGTAGTGCCAGGGGGGGAGATTGACCTTGCCGGGCTGAGAAGCTTCTGCGAGGGAAAGCTCGCACGCATGGAGATCCCCAAACGACTATTCACCGTCCTCGAACTGCCGCGCACGTTCACTGGCAAGATCGACAAGGTCAGCATCCGTAGTTCACTGCTGGAGCAGGACTGATGGCCCTGCTCCTGAAGCCCGAAGCGCCGCTATGACAAGGTGATTCCCGACTTCCGGACCACCGGGCGCCAACGATCGCGCTCGGTCTGAATCAACCTGGCGAACTCGGCGGTGCTGCCGCCCAAGGGTTGCTGACCCGCACCTTCGAGCCACTTGCGCATGGTCGAATCCTGGACCGCCTCGTTCAACGCGGCATTGAGCCGGGCAATCACCGGCTGCGGCGTGCCTGCAACGCCGACCACGCCGAACCATGCCGTCATGTCGAAGTCGGCGATGCCCGCTTCGGCAAAGGTCGGAACTTGGGGCACAAGCGGGGAGCGTTGCCGTGTCGGGATGGCGATGGCGCGCAGCTTGCCCGCCTGCAGGAGAGGAAGCGAGTCGCTGAGGAGAGCAAACAGCATCGTGGTCCGCCCGCCGATCAGGTCGGTCGTGGCGGGCCCGGAACCCTGGTATGGAACGTGGATCATGTCGATGCCTGCCTGTTCCTTGAGCAACTCTCCGCCAAGGTGCGATGCGTGTCCAAGTCCTGGCGACGCGAACGCCAGCTTGCCGGGTTGCGCCTTTGCCAGCGCGATGAGTTCCGGCAGTGTTCGCGCCGGAACGTCGTTGTTCACTACCAGGATATAGGGCAAGCTGGAAATCAGGCCAATGGGTACAAAGTCGCGTTCCGCGTTGTACGGGAGGCTCTTGTAGACCAGCGGATTCAGGATGGCCGTGCTCGTCGAGATGAGGCCGATCGAGTATCCGTCGGCGGCCTGCTTCGACAGGTATTCGAGCCCGATGTTGCCCGCCGCTCCGGCCCGGTTTTCGACAACGATGGTTTGGCCGAGGTTGCGGGACATGCGCTCAGTGGTCTGACGCGAGATGGCATCGCTGCCCGCGCCCGGGGGAAAAGGGCAAACGAATTTGATGGGTTTGGACGGGAAGGCCTGGGCGGAGGCCGGACCCGCGAGGGAGCTTGCGGCGAGAGCGCCTGCAAGAAACGTGCGTCTGTCGATCATTGATCTCTCCTGGGTTGAGTTCTGAAAACTAGTGAGCCAGCGCTGTCGAATTCGGCGAACACCGGCATGCCGACACGCAAGTCTTCCTCGGCGGGCAGGGCGCACGATAATCGGGGGCCCTCGTCCAACTGCACAATCGCAACGGCATAGGGGGGCTCGCGGTCCGCGTAGCCGATGCGATAGATGCTGAAGGTATGGACCGTCGCTTGGCCCGAGGCGGTGCACCATTCAAGGCCCGCTCGGGGGTGATCGGGGCACAGGCGCTGCGTATAAGCCAAGACGCTGCTGCAAACAGGGCATTTTGCAACCAGCAGGCGCCGCTTTGCCAAGCCATCGGTGAACGCGCGCTCGTGGGCGGTGTGATGGCCGTAGGTCTGGCCGCTCATAAAGCCTCCTTCGGGCTCAGCAGCATCGCCGCGTGGTAGTCCATTCGTCCGCCGTTGCCGGTGACCAGGATAAGTTCGTTGCGCGGGCTCTGGCGTTCACCGGCGTGTCCCCGCGCCTGGACCACCGCCTCGGCTACCGGCGTCATTCCCTGCAGATAGAAGCCTGACAGATGCCCGCCTCCGGTGGCCACAGGCAAGGTCCCGCCCGGAGATGTGGCTCCGGACGCGACGAATGACGTCGCTTCGCCGCGTCCGCACAGTTGGTAGTCCTCCAGCGCCTGCAAGCCCACGTAGGAAAAGGCGTCGTAGAGCTGCGCCATCTGGACGTCTGCGGACGTGACGCGTGCCTGGCGCCACAAGGATTCAGCGGCAAGACGCGCGCCGGTCTCGAGTTCGGGTTCGTCGCCGGCAAAGGGTCGCAATCCTGCGTGCCCTTGGCCGCAGGCGTGAACATAGACCGGTGGCTGCCGCAAGTCGCGTGCGCGCGCCGCCGAGCAAACGAGCACGGCAATGGCGCCATTGACGGGGTAAGCGCAGTCGAGAACGCGGAAAGGCTCCGCGATCATCCGAGACTGACGATAGCCTTCGATGTCCAGAGGCTCGCGGAGAAAGGCACTTGGGTGGAGGCTCGCCCATCGCCGACATGCCACCGCGTAGCAGCCGAGGGCATCGGGGGCCAACGCGTACCGCGCCAGGTAGCGCTGCGCGGCTAATGCGTAGGGCCCGGCGGCACCATACAGGCCGCTGCGTGCCTCCATTCCGTCGATGCCTGTGAGGTTCATGACCCGGTTGTAAGCCGCCGAGCCCGACTGGGTGGCGCCTCCGAGGGGCGAATCACCAAAGACGCACAACACCAGGTCGGCCAACCCGTTGGCGATCTGCAGGGAGGCAGCCTGGATGATGCCAACCGACGATGCGCCTTCCATGTTCAGGTCGCCGAGCAATCGGAGGTCGCCCAGGCCGAGGTCGAGGCGAAGCCGAAGCGGCAACTCCGAAGTCGGTTTGGAAGGGCTGCGGCAGACCAGGAGACCCTGCAAGTCCCGAAGAGCGACACCGGCGTCTTCGACGCAGGCGATGGCGGCGGCGATCGCCAGGTCGCGCGTCGAGCCGATGTCGGTGCGGGCCATGGGCGACATGCCGAGGCCGGCGATCGCTGTGGCGCACTTCGTCATGCGCCGCTCCTTTCCAGGGCCGAAGCTGCGCCCCAAGGCAGGTCGGATTGGCGGTCACGAGCCCATGCCAACACCGCGCGCTTGTCGACTTTCGACGTCACCGTTCTCGGAAGGGCGTCGATCGAAAAGACGTGCTTGGGCAACTCCATTCTGCTTAGCCGATCGCGCGCAAATTCCCCAATCTCCTTGACGTCGGGAACGGGCCGGCCGCTCCGCGCAACTACCACGGCCACGACCGCCTCTCCCCATTCCGGATGCGGCAGCCCCACCACGGCGATTTCGGCAATGTCGGGGTGGTCCGCAAGCACTGCCTCGACACTCGCCGGAAATACGTTAACTGCTCCGGTGATGATCATGAACTTCTTGCGATCCACGAGATAAAGGTAGCCCTCATCGTCGAACCGACCGATGTCGTTGGTATGCAGCCAACCGCCGCCAAGCGCTTCTTCGGTTTCCTTCGGCAGGTTGCGGTAACCCAACATCGTCGTTTCCCCGCGCAGCCAGACTTCTCCCGTTTCGCCGGTCGGGACCTCCCGTCCGTCGTTGTCTCGCAGGGACATTTGGTACATGGCGCCGACACGCCCCGCCGAGGACAGCAGCCGTGCGTCGCCGGCCAGGGCCCGAAGGTGGTCCTTGGGTGTCAGATGGGACACCCAGCCGCCTTCGGTCATTCCGTAGGTTTGCATCAGCTGGCAGCGCAGCGTTCCCATGATGCGCTCCAGGAGGCTTCGGGGAGCGGGAGAAGATCCATACATCAGGAGACGGAGGCTGTCGAGGGCACTGGGCGCTCCGGCGCACTTGTCCAACAGCCGTCCGGCCAGTGTGGGAACCAGGAGTGCGGCGGACACTTCATGCTGCTGCACTTCATCCACAAAGCGATCGATGTCGAAAGCTCCGTCCATCACGACCGTGGTCATGCCATTGGCGAGCCCGATCATGTTCAGCACGCAGGCCATCCAAGAAGAAGCGATGGCACCGTACCAGACGTCGTCGGTAGTGAGGCCGCGGGAAACGGCGCCCTGCAGGATGATCAGGGCGACGCTGCGGTGGCTGTGGACGACACCTTTGGGGGCGCCGGTCGAACCGGACGTATAGCTGATGACAAGCGGATCGGCAGGCTGCAGCGCCGGATGCGCGACGCTTGGCGCGCGGCGAAGCAGCGTCTCGTAGTCGAGCGGCTGCGAGTGTTCCCCATAGCCGATGACGGTGATCCCCTCGATCCCGGAAAACGCCAGCGCCGCCCGCAGGAGCGCTTCGCTGCGGCCGTCTACGAGTACGCAACGGGCGCCCGAATCCGCCAGGATATGCGCGACCTCCGCCGGCGCGTAGCGCCAGTTGATGCCCACGCGCACCAGACCAAGCTTCATGCAGGCGAAGTAGTGTTCGTAGATTTCAAGCCGCTCCTGTCCCAGGATCGCGACGGACTCACCGACGGCCAGCCCCAGCGCGGCCAGGGCACCGGCAAGGCGCTCCGACCGCTGCTCCATTTCACCCCAGGTCCGGGAGACTTGGCCACAAACATATGCGTGACGCCCTGCGAAATTACGGGCGACGCGCGAGAGCATCGTTCTTGGCAGAAGCATGGGGCGGTCAGATCAGGAAAGCGAGGCTCGGGATCGGTGCGCTGGCATCGACGAGATCCACGCGCTTGTAGTACATGCGAAAGCCATCGTCACCGTGGTGGCGGAGCCGGTACTCGTAGCGACCCGCCCAGAGGTGCATGCGATGCACGGATTGCGCCCGGAATTCGTGAATCACGAAGTTGCAGCCGACACGCATCTCCGTACCGGAGATGCGCTCCAATTCGATGTTGGACAGGTGCCGCCGCATGGGGGAGATCGGTTGCTGGGCCAGACGGCGGCCGGTCTTCAGCTGGGCGATCCGGTTGGCCAGGCGCCTGCGGTTGTCGGCGATCAATGACGCCGTCTGGTCGGGATGCGGATGGGGGTGCGCAATCGGCACCCAGTAAAGCATTTCGTCCCGATCCACGAGGCCTTCCCATTCGTCGTAGCGTGATTCGTCCGCATACTTCGCCTCCGAGAACAGGAAGGCGAGCACGCCCTGCCGGTCCTTGTCCGAGATGTCCCCGGTCGTGGCTACCGCTTCACAAACAGCTGTAGTCATGGATTGGTGTTCCTTTCGCTTGCTTCTGTTAACTGGTGATGCCGGTTTCGCGAACGAGCCGACTCCACTTATCGTGTTCCCGCGCCAGGAGCTCACCGAACTGCCGCGGCGACTCCGTCACGGGCACGATTCCGAAACTGGCGAAGTCGGCCCGGACCTCCGGCGAGTCGGTAATGGCGTTGAAGTGCCCATTCAGCTGCTCGACAATGGTGCGGGGCACCTTCGCCGAAGCGACAAATCCGAAGAACCCTGCGGCACTGAAATCCGGGTAGCCGGCTTCGGCAATGGTGGGGACGTCGGGGAGCTGACTCGAGCGCTGCCGGTTCGCTACCGCGATCGCCTTCAGCTTTCCCGACTTCACCAGTGGGGCGGCGATTTCCACCGAAACGAAGGCTGTGGCCAGGGTGCCTGCCATCAGGTCGACCACCATCGGCGATTCTCCTTTGTAGGGCACGTGTTGCACCTTGAAGCCCGCTGCCCGGGAGAACAATTCCATGGTGAGGTGCGACAACGACGCATTGCCGGCGGAGCCGTAGAACATCGGCTGCGGGCGGCCGTTGGCGACTTTGATCAGACCCGAGAGACTTTGAGCGTCGATGTTTGGCGCAGCCACGAGCACGAAAGGGTGAATCTCCGCGATGCGAGCAAGCGGCGCGAGGTCTGTGAGCTCATACGGCAGGGACTTGGAGAGAATGGGATTGACAACGGCTGGCCCGATGAAGGTGAAGCCGAGGGTGTAGCCATCACCTGGCGCCTTGGCTACGCTGTCCATGGCGAGCGCGCCGCCACCCCCGGGCTTGTTTTCAACGACCACCGCCTGGGACACCCTCGTGCTCAGGTGCCGGGCAAACAAGCGGGTCACCCGGTCGGCTAAGCCCCCGGGTGCGATTGGCGTCACGACACGAATGGGGCGGCTGGGATAATTGTCGGCCCATCCGTGCCGAGCCCAGGGAACTGCTGCCGCAGCGGCGAGCAGAGCAAACGAGCGTCGTTTCATAGGTGATCCTCGGGTTGAAGCTTCCACGGGAGAAGATGGACATTTCGGGAGAGCCAATCACTCGCGGCGCGCCGGTCCACTTTGCCAGTAGCGGTACGGTCCAATGGGGACCGCAACAGAAACGCTTTTGGACAGGCTGCCTTGCTCATCCGCGTGGCGCAATAGGCGAGGAGATCGGCTGCCGAGCAGTCGGCCTTGGCCGGTTCGATCAAAGCGACCACCGCTTCCCCCCACTCGGGATGCTGCGCACCAAGCACGCAGACTTCCGCCACTGAAGGATGCCCGGACAAGACCTCTTCCACCGCAGTTGGATAGACCTTCACCGCTCCGGTATTGATCTGGAACTGGCGCCGACCGATCAGGAACAGATAGCCGTCATCATCGATCCGCCCGATATCGTTGGTTCGGAACCAGTCACCGTCGAACACGGCTGCGTTCTCTTCCGCCAGATTCAAGTACCCCGTCATCAGCGGCTTGCCTCTGATCCAAATTTCCCCCGGCTCTCCGGGCGCCACGGGTACGCCTTCGTCGGAGCGCAGCGAGAGCGAGAACAAAGTGCTCGGTCTTCCCACGGAAGAGAGCAGCGTCTCATCTGCGGCAATCGCGCGGCGGTGATCTGCCGGTGAAAGGTGGGTCACGCCCCCGCATGTTTCGGTCATGCCATACGTCTGCGTCAACTCACAACCGAATGTGGCGTAGGCGTCGCGGACCAGCTCGGCGGATGCCGGCGAGGAGCCGTACATGATGACCCGCAATGATGAAAGGTCATAGGAAAAGTCACGGCTCGCGTGGATAGCGCGCTTGATCATCGTCGGTACCCAAAGGACCGCGGTGACCTTGAGTCGCTCGATGTCTCTCAAGCACGCGTGGATTTCGAATGCACCGTCGGGAATGGCATGGGTCATCCCGTTCGCCAATCCGAACATCGTCATCATTACCACGATCCACGCGGACTGCGCAGAGACGTAATAGATGTCGTCGTGGGTGAATCCGCGACCGATCACCCCGGAAAGCACCGCGTGCGCAGCCGCAGTGTTGCTGATGATCGCGCCCTTGGGACGGCCCGTCGTCCCGGAGGTATAGCTGTAGAGCAAAGGATGTTCGGGTTCAAGTTCCGGCCATTCCATGTGCTCTGCGCGTCCGGTGACGCCGGCCATTCGTTCCTCGTACGGCGATACCACTGCGCTGGTGCCAAAGACGATGACCCGAACACCGGCCGACTTCAGCTGCTCTTGAATTTGCTGCGCCTGGGCCAACAGTTCGGCCTGCACGAATAGCAGGCGAAGACGAGCGTCGTGCAAGATGTGCGTGAGTTCGGGCGCGGAAAACCGCCAGTTCAGGCTGACCCGCACCGCGCCCAACTTCGCACAAGCGTACAGGTGCTCGTAGACTTCGATCGTTTCGAGCGCCAGGATGCCGACCGCCTCGCCCGCCACGATGCCTTCCTCATGGAGGACGGCAGCCAGGCGAGAACTGCGCGCATCGAGTTCCGACCATGTCACCGAACGAGCCCCACAGAGGTATGCGGCCTTGCGCGGATAGTTCTGCGCGCACTGGCTGAGCATGGCGCGAATCAACACCGGCTCACCCTGCCTGCATCGCCCGCAGATAGTGCGACCAGAAGCCGCGGTTTGTCGTTTCGTCGCTGATATGCCCGATCACTGCCCCGCTGCTGCGCACCTCCCGACTTGTTCCGCGGCTGAGATCGAGCCAGCCGCCCAGACCACCGGCGGCAACCTGCTGCCGCTCCGAAATGATGGAGTCGTCGGCCAGAAGAAAAGACGCCGGGCCCATGGCCGCGACGGATTGACGAATGATCCGGGTGTTCAGCTCGGGCGGCACACCTTCGAGCAGCATCGGCGTGTGCCAGAGCACGCATTCATTCACGGACACGGGCTGGAAGATGCCGATGTTCATCTCGCCAAGGAACAGGTTGGGGAACACGGCCGCGTGCGCCGGCCCGTCCGTAAGCCGGCGCCGCGCTTCGTCGGCGCCGAATTCCCTCGTCATCGCCGACATATACTCCGGCGCCTTTTCCTCGGTGATACCCAGCCAGCGCAGGGGCACCTCGTAAGACGGGGCATGCTCCAGCGCGACGTGCCCGTTTCCCCAGTCGATGGCTTTCGACTTGCGCTGATCTTCGCCCTGCGCGAGCATCTCGTACTGCGAGTCGCTGGCGAAAGTGCGCAGGAAAGATGCGTGCGTGAAGGGCGCGTGGTATCCGTCTGTCGCATTTTCCGGCAGCATCTTCCAGTTGCAGGCGAAGTGCTGCTTGACCCAACCGGCGCCCAGCTTGATCTTCCGTTGCGGCGACAGGAAAACCGACCGTTCGATCAAGTCGGCTGCCGCACCGAGATGCTCGCGCAACGGTGGCGCACCGTCGTCGAAGGTGGCAAACACGAATCCATGAAACAGTTCGGTTCTCGCCGGTTTACGCAGGCCGAGCGTCGACCGGTCCTTTTCCTCCCCTCCCTTCAGCGGAACGCCGATAAGGTCGCCGGAAAGACTGAACGACCACGCGTGGTAGTCGCAGGTGAACGCCCGCGCCTTGCCGTGTTCGAGCGGAACGAGCAGGTTGCCGCGGTGGGAGCACCGGTTGGACAGCACGTTGACCTGTCCGTCGCTCGCGCGCACCATGATGACCGGCTCCAGGCCGAGCATGCGTGTCACGAAGTCCCCAGCTTGAGGTACCTCCGAATCATGCCCGACAAAAACCCAGCCACGGGAGAACAGCCGCGTCATCTCGTCCTCGAAGATGCGGGGATCCGTATACAGGCTGCTGTGAACGGCATCGGGGCGGATCAGGTCAGCATAAGCCGGTCGCGCGGGAGCGCCTTGCGAGACCTGTGGATCTTGGATCGTTTCCATTGCATTAACCCTTCTTTGAGCGCGTCCGTTTTTCAGAGGCCGAAGCCCTTGGCATCCGTCTGGTGGCCGTAGTAGTCGCCGCGGTAGTGCTCCGCTTGGGCGGGCACGTCGCGTCCGTTCCAGCCGAGTTCCCAGACCCACCCAGACGGATTGGCGAAATAGAAGCTGACGGCCCCATCGTTGGAATGCCGCCCCAGCCGCCTGACGATGGGAATGCCTTTTTCCTGCACCAGGTCGAGGGCCCTGCCCAGGTCGTCGAGGCTGGTGTATTCGAACATCAGGTGATTGACACGCTTCTTTCCTTGGTAGCCGCGGCCGAACGACACCGTGTGCTGCCGTCTGTTGCAATGCATGAACACCGGCTTCTTCGGCGGACCACCGGGAACATCGAATATGTATTCCACGCCACCGCGCATGCCGAGCAACTTGTAGAAAGCGTAGGCCGCGTCGGGGTCCGGCTGCGAGAGGAAGCAGTGGCCGAGGCCGTGCTCGCCGGTAAGAAACTTGCCATGCAACGGCCGGCCCGGGTGGAACGGCCGGTGATTTTCGATCTCCGGCCCGAAGAAGATCTCGGTGTCGATTCCTGCCGGGTCGGCCAGCTTCAGCAGGCCAAGGACGTGACGCTCTTGGCAATCCTCCTCGGTACCGCGGCGAAAGGCCATCCCAGCCCGCTCCAGGCGCTGCGCCATGCCATCCAGCGCATCCTGATCGCGCACGCGCCAGCCCACGTGGCGAATGTCGTCGGCAGTGTCGTGCCGTATGTCAATCCGATGATGCCAGGTGTCCAGCCGGAGCTGGAAGCCGCCAGCGGTGCCGTCGCGTGCTTCCATTCCGGCGATGGCAGTCGCGTACTCGCGCCAGGCAGCCAGGTCACTCACGCCGATCCCGACGTAGCCAAGCTCGGTGACATTGTCTGCCGGATCGACCTGCGCGTTGTTGGAACTCTGCATGGTCACCTTCCGAAGAAGTCGATCACAAGGCGGTTGAAGCGCGGTGCCTGGTCGAGGTGACTCCAGTGGCCGCATTGTCCGAACATGTGCAGTTCGGAGCGCGGAATGAGCCGGAACAGCCGTTCGCTCGTTTCGGTGGGCACAACGCGATCCTCGCGACCGTGGATCAGCAGCACCTCGCTCTGGATCGAGCGGATCTGGTCGTCCGGCGTGATCATCGCCAGCATCTTCTGCTCGCGTGTCCCTGGAAACAGCTTTTCGAAGGTAGCCTGGTACCCTGGGCGCATGCTGGTTTCGTATCGCAACTGAACGGCTTCGTCGGTGATGTTCTCGGGCGCGCAGGTGAAGTTCTGCAGCAGCTTGCGCATGCGTTCGACCGCAGGCTCATATCCATGACCTGCATTGAACGCCGGCGGGATCTGGAAGTGCGTTCCCACTGCGCCCATCAGGACGGTGCGGCTCACTCGGTCTGGATGGCGCGCCGTCACCGCGAGCGCCACACCACCGCCGAAGGAGTTGCCAAGCAGATTTGTTTTCTCGATGCCCATCGCATCGAGAAAACGGATGACGTGATCCACCCAGTAATCCAGCGAATAGGAGGCGTCCGTCGGACACGCGCTGTAACCGAAACCGACCATGTCCATGGCAATTGCGCGAAAACTCTTGCCGATTTCCGGCATCGTGTACCGCCAGTTCGCGTAGCCGGAGACGCCGACGCCAGAGCCGTGCAAGAGCAGCACCGGAAAACCGCTGCCTGTTTCGTGGTAGTTCGTCTCGATGCCTCCTGCGTCGATGGTCCGGCCAATGGCCGGGCTGCGTTGTGCTGTCATGCTGGCTCCTGTGCAAGGTGACTGGAAAGAAGGCTGATCGCTTGTTGCAGAGCGGCGGGATCGGCACGCCCGAGGCCCGCAATGTCGTGGGCGCATCCGTGAGCCACACTGGCGAAAATCACGGGAGGCCCGAGCGTCAAGGAGGTCGCTCGCAGTGGGCTCAGCAGCTTCACGGGGATGTGGCCCTGGTCGTGGAACATGGCGAGATAGCCATCATGCGCGCGCTGACTGAGCACGAGGTCGGCCGGCAAGGGACCTTCCACGCGCAAGCCTTCGGCACGCAACTGTTCGGCTGCGGGCTTGGTGACGCGCTCGTCTTCGTCGCCGAAAAGTCCGCCCTCTCCGGCGTGCGGATTGATACCGAACATGGCGAGCCGCGGCCGCTCAACGTGCAGCCGTCGCAGCATCAGATCGGTCGCGCGGGCCGCCTTGCAGACCAACTCAGGTGTCATCCGCGCAAGTGCATGGCCGACGCCTTCGTGCAGCGTGACATGGGAGATGCGCAGTCCGCCCGCCACGAGCATCATGAACGTTTCGTCGGGCGGCGTACCGGTGAGTTGCGCCACCAGCGGCTGGAATCCCGCAAAGCGGATACCCGCCATGTTGACGGCCGTCTCCGAGCATGGGCAGGAGATCACCGCGTCGACTTCTCCCGCGAGGGCCATCGCAACGGCTTCCTCGATGAATCCGACGGTGGCCCTCCCCGCGGCCGCGCTCACTTCACCAGGTCGATAGTCGTCCGGTCCCATGCACTGGACATCACGGGTGGCGAAGGACTCGCGGTTTCCGAAGCGCCGGATGCTGTCTTCCGTCACTCTAGCGGCGCCAACCAACATGATGTCGGCCTCGCTTCGGCACGCGCGAGCGGCCTTGACAGCGATCTCGGGCCCGATACCGTTCGGGTCGCCGAGAGCGACGGCGATGCGGGGCCTGCTCACAACGGAATCGCAAGCAAGGTGTCGATGCGGGAGCTGTCGCAGATCACCTGCCGCTCTGACAGCAGCATCTGGCCGTCGGACCGCACTGCGATGCGGTCGACGTAGCTTCCCGAAGCGAAGATGCTAGTCTCACCCGTGCGCATGATTCGTAGAACGAGAAAGGGAGTCTCACCCTTAAGCGTCTGGTCTACCATGTTTTCCAGCAAGGGAGTTCCGATGACGTGCCGGTAACTCTGGACTTCATAGATGTTGGCACGCTGGAGGGCCTGAACGCGGTCCAGCAGCATCGCCTTGCCCCTCGCATAGATGAGGGACCCTGGCAATCCGCCGAGGAAGTTGTCGCGGGTCGTGACCCGGTACAGGGCATCCTCTGTGAAATACTGCGGCCACTCGTCCAGGAGGCCGGCGTCGAGGCTGCGACCGTACCGCGCATTCAGCCGCGCAGCGAGAAGGCTCGATTCGAGTTCCTGCATCAAAGCTCCATTGCCGTGCGGTAGGCTTTCCAGAAGCCGCGGATGGACGCTTCTGTCGCACGGAAATCCTGGCTCTTGCTCTCCAGGCCACCAAGCTCGATCACCGACTCGTGGTCCGCTGCAGCAGCAATGCCGCGTTGCACGAAGTTGCCCACTGCGCCGTCTTCCATCGACACGTAGCCGGCCGGTCCAACCAGGTTGGCTTGCATCAGTCGCATTTCACGCAAGCGGGGTGAGTCGTCGGCGAAGCCGACGAGAGTCCAGTGCAAGTCCATCGAAGCGGCTCCGGTGGGCACGATCTGGCGCACTGCGATGCAGTTATGGATCTGCTGCAAGACGAATCCGGGAAAGACAGTCAGTATCTGGACCCGAATGCCGTCTCCAATCTCGTCTTCTGAGTCGAGCATCTGCGGTGCATGCAACCTGAAACCGTCCTGGTTCGACCGCTGCTCCGCGTAGGCGGTGTCCGTGCCACGCTCCTCCTCCGGGGCCTTGATGCTCGCGCTCGCATGATGGCCGCCGCTTGGGCTGATTACGACTCCACCCCCTTGGCTCAGGCGAGTGATGTTGAAAGTCGTGAAGAACAGATGCAGCAGGCTGGCGTGATACGTGTCCCGGGCGTTCTCGGCATAGAGCTTCCAGTTGTTCGGCAGCACCTGGGTGAAACGTCCGATGACCTCGAGCGGCTTGAAGAGAACCCGTTCGATCTTTGCGACGATTTCCGGTCCGAGATACTCATCCAGTGGGTCGACATCATCCGCGAAGCTCGCGAACACCAGGCCGGCCAACAGGGCCACCCGAAGCTTGCGCGGCCCATGTTCTTCCTTGCAAAAGCTGGGCGGCATACCGCCGAGGCCGCGCACGCCTTTCTCGAACGCGACGCCCGTGAGGGTGCCCTGGAGATCGTAGGACCACGCGTGATAGACGCACTGGAACTGACGGGCGTTCCCCGCGTTCTCCAGGCAAATCAGCGCACCTCGGTGCGCGCAGCGGTTCTCGAACCCGTAGATTTCACCGTCGAAGTCGCGCGAGATCACCACCGGCGCCTTGCCGATGTGCGTGGTCTTGAAGTCGCCGGGGGCTGCGACTTCCACTTCCAGGCAGACGAAATGCCAGTGCTTGCCCAGGAAGATGCGTCGCTGTTCGTCTTCATCGAAGGCTTCGCGTGAGAAGACGGAGTAGGGGACCCGAGATTCCCCCGCAACGGGCCAACGGATCAATGGAGGTTGTTCGTTCATTGGAGCTGGACGCGGAGATCAAAAAAAGCAGCGTATCGCACGCCGAGACGCTTGTCATGAGGTGCGAGAAACTCTAAGATGGGGTGGAGAGTTTGTCAAGACGCAGAAAAATGAATCCCACCAGGCGATCCGCCGCGAGCACCTCTCCTGAGAGGCATGCCACAGAAACCATCAGGGCAACAACTGGAGGCGTCCAGTCCGTAGGGGTTGCCTTTGCCGTGGTGGAGGAGCTTGCGCATGCATCCGATCCCATCGGGGTGAGCGAACTGGCTCGGCGCTTGGGGCATACGAAAGCGCGCATGCACCGGCATCTGCTCACGCTGCGCGAGCTGGGCTTCGTCGAGAAGGACGCTGCGAGCGACCGTTACCGCCTCGGCTGGAAGCTGTTTCGTCTCGGAATGGCCCTGGGAGAGAATTTCGACCTCCGCCGCACGGCGCATCAACACCTACTGCGCCTCCATGAGCGCGTCGCGCAAACAATCGTGCTTGCGATGCCCGCAGGTGTGCAGGTGGCGGTCGTTGATGCCGTTCAAAGCCGCGCCGATGTGGCAATCACGGTGCGGCCGGGCTCGCTCATGCCGGCGGAGTCCTCTGCAATGGGCCGTGTCATCCTGGCCTTCCAAGCACACGGCACCGAGCACCCTCTTGCACTGGCGGAACGGCTCGCGCTGATCCGGCAACGGTGGTACGAGGTGGCCGTCGACGAGCGGCTGGTCGGCGTGGGCGGTCTGGCGGCACCTGTCTTCGATGAGTCGAATCAAATCGCCGCCGCAGTCGGTATCGTGGCAGTCAGCAACCGGCTACGCGACCCTCCAGAGCCGCAAATGACCGAACTTCTTCAACAGGCTGCAGCCGCCATCTCTTCCGACCTCCGCTCCACACGGTGGCTTGAGATAGGCGGCGCGCCTCGGCGGACCCGCCCGCAACGTGCCGCCTGAAGCGGCGAGCTATCTTGGTAATCCAAAAAGGAGACGACGTGTCGAATTCCATCCGGCCTGACCGCAGGAACTTCCTTATCGCGAGCGCTGGCATGCTCTGCGCTTCGGCAGTACCCCTCGCCCGAGCCCAGTCCTACCCGAACCGCCCGGTGAAGATCATCGTCGCATATGCCCCCGGCGGGGCAAACGACATGACGGCACGCATCTACGCCGAAGCTCTGAGTGTCCGCCTCCAACAGAGTTTCGTCGTCGAGAATCGCCCTGGCGCGAGCGGGATCTCGGGCACCGTGCAGGCAGCGAAGGCCGAGCCCGACGGGTACACGCTCATGCTAGGTGCGGGAGGGGTGATGACCATCAACCCCGCGCTGCACCAGAACCTGTCGTACGAGCCGCTTCGAGACTTTGCGCCGATCGGCCTTGCGTCGCGTTCCCCGCTGGTGATGGTGGTTCCGTCGTCGCTGCCGATCAAATCCGTTGCCGAGCTGATCGCTCATGCGCGAGCGCGGCCTGAAGGCATTTCCTTTGCGTCCCCTGGGGCCGGAACCCCACTGCACTTGGCCGGCGAGCTGTTCACCCGGCAGGCCGGGATCAAGGCTCTGCATGTACCTTACAAAGGCAGCGCGCCTGGCATCGCGGACGTGATAGCGGGGCGGGTGGACCTCATGTGCGACGCGCTTAACAGTTCCCTGCCGTTCATTCGGTCCGGCAAGCTGCGGGCGCTGGCCGTGACCACCGCCCAGCGCAGCGACCAGTTGCCGGAGGTTCCGACACTCCAGGAAGCCGGACTGAAGGATTTCGATGTCAGTTCGTGGTTTGGTCTCTTCGCACCGGCGAACACTCCTCGAGAGATCGTCGGCCTGCTCGCCGCAGAGCTGCAGAAGGCAACCGCCATGCCGGAGACGCGGCAGAAGATTGCGAATATCGGGCTGGAAACGGTGAGCTCCACGCCCGAGCAATTGCGCGCAATGATCGAGCGAGAGCAGCTCCGCTGGAAGGAGGTCGTGCGGCAGGCCAACATCAAGCCTTGACGTCTTCCGAGCTGCTCGCAAGGCGCAATCTTCCGCTCCTGTTGCTGCGGGCGCGAGAATCCGCCCTGTCATTCCATCGGCCGGCGCTGCGCAAATATGGTTTGTCGGATCAACAGTGGAGGGTCCTGCGGGTTCTTGCCGAGTGCGGCGTCCTTGAAACGGGTAGGCTGGCGCACGAAACTTTGCTCGCGGGAGCCAGTCTCACCGGCATCATCGATCGCATGGAGCGCGGTGGTCTGGTCAGGCGCAAGCGTGACCAGAAAGACAAGCGCTGTACGTTGGTGGAGGCCACGCCAATCGGGACTCGACTCGCCCGGCAGCTGTCCCCCTCCATCGAATCGTCATACGGCTCCTTGGAGGCGAGCTTGGGTCGGCAGAACCTTGCAAGTCTTTACGTACTTTTGGACGAAGTCGTGGCCGCTATGGAGAAGGCTCCGGGCTTGCGGTAGGTGCGCGGGCACTCTGATCGCAGCCATCGAAGTCGTCCGCTCGGGAACGAGGGTGGCCGCATTCATGGCACCGGCGGACGTGCCGGCGTAGATGTCGAACGGAGGTTTCGAGTACGCGCTCAGCTCGCGCCGAATGCGCAAAATCCCAAGAGCACACCGACTTGGTATGCCGCACCCGCGCCGCCTCCGGTTAGCACGATATCGAGGCCGTGGCGGGAATCGCTCTGCAGCGTAAAACGATAAACAGGCTTAGCATTTTCGTGCCCTGAATGGTGCCAGCGGGCAACCGAACCTACCATTCGCGATAAGCCGCAGCGATCCGCGGGGGATCAGCGCCACCCTCCGCCCAATGCGCGGTAAAGCTGGATCTGGTTCTGCAGGCGGGCCAGTCGCGTCTGAACCAGCAACTGCTCGGCCGTGAAGAGCGAGCGCTGTGCGTCCAGCAAGTCCAGATAGCTTGCCGCGCCGGCTTCATAACGCAGGCGCGCCAGCCGGGTGCGAGCCTCCTCCGCCGCCACGACCCCGGATTGCGCCTGCAGCTGGTCGCTCCACGTCGTACGTGCCGCTAGAGCGTCAGCGACCTCTCGGAAAGCCGACTGGATCGCGCGCTCGTACTGAGCCAGCGCGATATCACGCCCGGCCAGTGCCGCAGCGAGGCCGGCGCGGTTGCGTCCGGCGTCGAAGATGGGCTGCAGCAAGGACGGTGCCGCAGTCCAGCCCCACGAGCCCCCTCCGAACAGGCCGGAGAGATCGGAACTCGCCGTGCCGATGCCGGCGGTGAGTGTGATGCGGGGAAAGAACGCGGCGCGCGCGGCCCCGATGTTGGCGTTGGCCGCAACGAGTTGCTGCTCGGCCTGGCGCACGTCGGGTCGTTGGACGAGCACGTCCGATGGCGTGCCCGCCGGCAGGTCGGGAAGGCGCACGGCTTGCGTGGTGGCGCCTGTCTGGAACTCGGGCGGCACAGGCTCTCCGAGCAGCAAACCCAGCAAGTTCAGGTCGTTGGCGCGCTGCCGCTGCAGTTGGGCCAGCGTCGCACGAGCCGTTTCCGCCAGCGATTGCGCCAGCCGATAGTCGATTTCGCTGGCGACGCCGTTTTCGAAGCGCAATCGCGTCAGGCGCAAGGAGTCCTCACGCGTGGCGAGCGTGCGGCGAGTGAGTTCCAGGAGCTCGTCGTCGGCTGCCAGGCTCAGCCATGTCGTTGCGACCGACGCCACGAGGCTGACCTGGACGGCCTTGCGCCCCTCCTCGCTCGCGAAAAATTGCGCGAGGGCCGCTTCGGACAGGCTCGCAACGCGGCCGAACAAGTCGATTTCCCAGGATGAGAATGCAATGCCGGCCGTATACGAAGTCACGCTGCTGCCCGAGGCGCCCGGAGCGCGCGTGCCGCCGACTGTCGCCCCGACCGTGGGAAACCGGTCTGCCCGACGGATGTCGTACTGTGCGCGAACCTGCTCGATATTGAGCGCCGCGACACGCAGGTCGCGATTGTTCGCCAGTGCCTTCGCGATGAGCGTGCGAAGCGTGCCGTCGGGAAAGAACTGCTGCCACTCAAGATCGGCCGCGCCCCGCTGATCAGACGGCGAGCCATACGGAAACGCCGCAGGAACGGGCGGCTCGGGGCGCTCGTAAGCGGGCATCAAAGAGCAGCCTGCCAGCAACGCCGCCACACAAGCGGCCACCAGCGACTGCGAAGGGCACAGGTTCATGTGCGGTCTCCCGGAGGGTTGTCGGTGGCGAGGTCCAAAGCCATGTGTTGCGCAGCGAAGCGGCGCTGGCGCTCGCTGCCCTTGAACAGCCCGCGCACCAGCACGAAGAACACAGGCACGAAGAACACCGCCAAGGCGGTGCCGGTAATCATCCCGCCGAGCACGCCCGTTCCGATTGCGCGCTGGCTTGCCGAACCGGCTCCGCTGGCGATTGCCAATGGCAGTACGCCGAGTCCGAAGGCCATGGAGGTCATGACGATCGGCCGGAAGCGCAGACGCACGGCGGTGAGCGCCGAATCGACCAGGCTCCTTCCCTGCGCTTGGAGATCCTTGGCGAACTCGATGATCAGGATCGCGTTCTTCGCCGACAGTCCGATGGTGGTGATCAGGCCGACCTGGAAATACACGTCGTTGGCGTAGCCGCGCAGAAACGTCGCCAGCAGGACGCCGAGCACCCCCAAGGGCACCACCAGGATCACCGCCAACGGGATAGACCAACTCTCGTAGAGCGCAGCCAGGCAGAGGAAGACGGCCAGGATGGCAAAGCCGTAGAGGATCATTGCCTGCGCGCCGGCCAGCTTTTCCTCGCGCGATTGTCCCGTCCACTCGTAGCCGAAGCCCTGCGGCAGCTGGGCCGCCAGCCGCTCCATTTCGGCCATGGCGGCGCCGGTGCTGTACCCGGGCGCCGGGCCGCCAGAAATGCGCATGGCCGGGTATCCGTTGTAACGCACCGTCTGCATTGCCCCCGTCACCCAGCGGGTGGTCGCGAATGCAGACAAGGGCACCGGTCTGCCCTGCTGATTGATCGCGTTGAGTCGCAGCAGGTCTTCGGGCTGCATGCGCGAAGGCGCATCCGCCTGCACCACCACGCGCTGCAACCGGCCGCGATTGGGGAAGTCGTTGACATAACTCGAACCGAGGGCGGTCGACAGTGCGCCGTTGATGGCTTCGAATGCGACGCCCAAGGCCTGCGCCTTCTCACGATCGATGTCCAACTGCAGCTGCGGCGCGTCCTCCAGCCCATCGGGACGGACCTGAGCCAGCACGGGGCTCTTGGCCGCTGCGCCGAGCAGTTGGTTGCGCGCGGCGATCAACGCCGCGCGGCCGTTGGCCCCTCGATCCTGCAGTCGGAATGTGAAACCCGAGGCAGTCCCGAGCTCAGGAATCGGCGGAGGGCTGAGAGGAAAGATAAACGCGTCACGGATGGCAGAGAGTGCGCCGAACGCACGGCCTGCCAGGGCTTGGGCCGACTCGCCGGCCTCTTCACGTTGCTTCCAGTCCTTCAGCGTGACGAACGCCAACGCGGCGTTTTGCCCCTGCCCGGAAAACGAGAAACCCAGCACGCTGACGATGCTCTGCACCTCGGGCTGCTTGAGCACCCACGCCTCGACCTGCTGCATGACGCCCGAGGTTCGTCCGATCGTCGCACCGGGCGGCAGCTGCACGTTGACCAGCAGGGTCCCCTGGTCCTCCGCGGGCAGGAACGAGGTGGGAAGCCGCGCGTAGATCACCGCGGCCGCGGCGCCGATCGCGGCGTAGAGAATCAGCATCCGTGGCGCGCGATGCAGGATGCGTGCGACAACACCCTCGTATCCGTGCGCGGTTCGGCCGAACGCGCGGTTGAAGGCGCCGAAAAACCCGCGTTTGTCGTCATGATGGCCGGGCGGCACCTGTCGAAGAAGCGTGGCGCACAGCGCCGGCGACAGCGACAACGCCATCAGCGCCGAAAATCCGATCGAAGCCACCATGACCGCGGCGAACTGGCGATAGATGTTGCCGGTCGCGCCGGCAAAGAACGCAAGTGGAACGAAGACGGACACAAGGACCACCGTCACCCCGATGATCGCGCCCTGGATCTGGCTCATGGCCTTGCGCGTAGCCTCCCGCGGAGGAAGACCCTCGTGGCTCATGATCCGCTCGACGTTCTCCACCACGACAATCGCGTCGTCCACGACGATGCCGATGACCAGCACCATGCCGAACATCGTGAGCACGTTGATCGAGAACCCGAGGGCCAGCAGCGTCGCGAACGTACCCAGCAGCGCCACGGGAACCACCAGGGTCGGGATGAGGGTGTAGCGCCAGTTCTGCAGGAACAGGAACATCACGAGGAACACGAGCGCCACGGCTTCAACAAGCGTGATCGCCACCTGCTGTATCGAAATCCGTACGAAGCGAGAAGTGTCGTACGGAATGTCCCACTTCATGCCGGCCGGGAAGTAGGCGCCAAGCTCGGACAGGCGCTGGCGCACGGCGTCCGCCGTGGCGAGCGCATTGCCGTTGGGCGACAGCTGGACGCCGATACCGGTGGACGGCTTCCCGTTCAGGCGGGCTGCGGTCGAGAAATTCTGCGCATTCAGTTCGACCCGAGCCACATCCTTCAGCCGAACAGCGGAGCCGTCGGTATTGGCGCGCAGCACGACATTGCGAAACTGCTCGACGTCGGAGAGCTGGCCCTCGACCAGCACCGTGGCGGCGATGCCTTGGCCCGCAACATTGGGCAACTCGCCGATGCTGCCGGATGAGACCTGCGCGTTCTGGCCGCGGATCGCGGCAGTGACGTCGCCGGCCGAGAGGTTGTACGCCACCAGCTTCTGCGGGTCGATCCAGACTCGCATCGCCTGCTCGGTGCCGAACAACTGGGCTTGGCCGACGCCGGGTATGCGCTGGATTTCGGGCAACACGTTGCGCGATGCGTAGTCGCCCAGTTCCACAGGCGTCCAGGCAGGGTCGTCGGACGACAGGATCGTGAAGAGCAGGAAGTTCGAGCGTGCCTTGTCAACGCGCACGCCTTGCTGAGTGACCGCCGAAGGCAGGCGCGGGGCCGCGCGCGACAAGCGGTTCTGCACATCGACCTGCGCGAGGTCAGGATTCGTTCCGGGCTCGAAGCTGAGGGTGATCTGACCGTTGCCGTTCGCCTGCGTGACGGACTCCATGTAGATCAGACCGGGCGAGCCGTTCATCTCCTGCTCGATGACGGTGATCACGCTTTCTTCCAGGGCGCGTGCCGACGCACCCGGGTATGTGGCGGAGATGACCACCGACGGCGGCGCGACGGGCGGGTATTGGGCAATCGGCAGCTGCGTAATGGCCACGCTGCCCAGCACGATGATAAAAAGGGCGATGACCCAGGCGAAGATCGGCCGGTCGATGAAGAAGTTGGCCATGGGCTGCGCTCAGCGTGAGACCGGGGCAGAAGCGGCAGCAGAGGCGGCGGTAGCGCCTGCACCTGCAGGCGTCCAAGGCGTGGGCTTGACCGGCTGGCCAGGCCTCAGTTTCTGGAAACCGTCCACCATTACCTGCTCGCCCGGCTGCAGTCCTTGCAGGATGACCCACTGCCCGTTGCGCGAACCACCGACCTTGACTGGCCGCGAGGCGACTTTGCCATCTGCCGATACCACCATGACCGTGTCGCCTTGAGGAGAGCGTGTGACGGCCTGCTGTGGCAGAAGCACCGCGTTCGTGGCTTTGGCCTGCTCCAGTTGCACGCGCACGAACATCCCCGGCAGCAGGACGCCGCGCGGGTTGGGAATCTCGGCCCGGATCGTCACCTGGCCCGTTGCCGGATCGACGCTGAGGTCGGCGAACAACAGGCGACCCAGGGGACCGTAGTCGCTGCCATCCTCCAGCAGGACGCGAACCTGCGCGCCGTCGGCCCCGGCGCGCTTCAGCTGGCCTTGTTCGAACGCGCGTCGCAGCTTCATGACTTCGCTGGAGGACTGCGTGAAGTTGACGTACAGTGGATTGATCTGTTGGATCACGGCCAACGGAGTCGCCTCGCCCTGGCCTACGAGAGCCCCTTCCGTGACCAGCGAGCGGCCGATGCGCCCCGAAATGGGCGCCGTCACTTCTGCATATCCGAGATTGATCTCGGCGGTCCGAACGGCGGCCCGCGCTGCGGCCACTTCGGCCTCGGCCTGTTTCTGCGCCGCAACCGCATTGGCGTAGTCCTGCTTGCTGATGGCGTTGGCCTCGACAAGCGGCTTGTAGCGTTCGGCCAAGGCTGATGCCTGTCCAAGACTGGCTTCCGCGCGAGCCAGGCTCGCCCGCGCGCTGGCGTTGGCGGCCTGGTATGGGGCAGCATCGATGCGATACAGCACCTGACCAGCCTTAACGTCGCTTCCTTCCGTAAACATGCGGCGCTGGACGATTCCCGCCGCGCGTGCGCGCACCTGGGCGCTTCGGGATGCCTCGAGCCGGCCGGGGAGTTCGGTCACCAGACCCACCTCGCCTGTGGCAACTGTCACCACGCCCACCGCGGGCGGTGGGGGTGAGGCCGGTGCTGCGGCCGGCCCGCCTTGGCGGCCGCAGCCGGTCAGGCTGGCGATCACCAGCACCGAAGAACACGCGGCCAGCACTGCCAATCGGGTTCGCAACATGACGCCTCGCTAAACGACCAGGAAGCGGCGGATTATACATACGTCAATGAATCTATAATCGAGTCCATGCCGAGACGCACCAAGGAAGAAGCACTCGCCACGCGCAATCGCTTGCTGGATGCGGCCGAACGACAATTTCTTGCCAATGGCGTGGCCGGGACGTCGCTGAACGACATCGCTATGGCAGCAGGCACCACCCGGGGCGCGATCTACTGGCACTTCAGGGACAAGGCGGACCTGTTCAACGCCATGATGGACCGCGTGACGCTGCCGCTGCAGGCAGCGGCGAGCCGCCTGGTGGAATCGTCCGAAGACGAAGATGCCCTCCCCAGCTTGCGATCGGCGATTCGGGCTGCGTTGAGCCAGACCGTTCGCGATCCGCAGACGCGCCGCGTCTTCGAGATTGCCACACACAAGGTGGAGTATGTGGACAGCCTGTTCGCGATACGAGAGCGCCATCAGGGCATGCGCATGGAGTGGGTGCGCGGCATCCGCCGCGCGCTGCGAGTCAGCGCGGCGTCGCGAGGGCTGCGCCTGCCAATGACTGCGGCGGCCGCGGCACACGGCTTGCAGGCACTTGTTGACGGGCTGATCCAGAACTGGCTGCTGGACACGTCCGCCTTCAACTTGGAGGTTTCCGGCGATAAGATCGTGGGCTGCTTCCTGGCCGGGCTCGGGTTCGATTAGCTCGGAATGGTGGCGTGCCAGCAGCTTCGACATGCCGCGAAGTCGATGACTTCTGAGCAACTGGGACGTTCGGCAGCGAGCCACGGATTCCCGCATTGGCGATCTCGATTGCGGAGCGAGGCAGCGTTTCATTCCAACACGAGCCCGGTGGCAGCAGTTGGCGCTGGCTCGACCGTCAGTGCGCCCCCTACGGCGCCTTGCGCCATGAGCTCGCGAAGTGCCACCAACCTGCTTCATCGGCCTTTGGTCCGTGGCCCCTTGAATTCAGGGAACGCACCGAGCAAGACGGTGACGCGTGTTGCGTCATCGTCAGGGCCTGCCGGACGAGGCCGACGTGGCTGCTGGACTGCGTCGCTCATCTTTAGGCAACAACTCTTTCGACGCCCTGATCCAGTCGACATCGTCATGGATGATGCAGCGGATGTCCTGCATCTGCTGCCGATATTCAATCGAGCTGCGCTCCTGGTTGGGTCACGCGGTTCGAGGCGTGACGGACCAGGTTGTTCACACGGCGACCCGTCGTGTACAGCGTGTTGCTCAAGTCAGCGTCACGCGCAGGAAGCACGTCGGCTCCAGCACCTGTGAGTCGTCGGCACGGCCCTTCGATTCGCGATGGCGGTTGACGATTGCCCGGGCGTGGCCCTTGGTCTCTTCGTTGACTTCAGCGATGCTGCTGGGGCTGTGCTTGCTCGCCGGCAGCTTCAGCCACTCCAGAACAGTACCGCCACTACGACCGCGCCGCGACGAGTACACCGCTGCTAACAGCCTGGCCCTCCAGGACTCCGGTCAGTTCCGCCATCGTTGTGTCGGCGTCCGTGATGCCGGCGAAGTCGCGCGCCCATTTCTAATGTTCGAAGAGCGTGGCGACGCGCGCATAGCATCCGCGCTTCGTTGGAGCACAAGTCGCTTTCAGATTTCGACGTCGAGCAATTGTTTCGAATCAGCACAACGGATGTAGCAGCCATCCGTGAGCGCTTCCGGGCGGACCGCCGGACCGCCGCCTGGGCGTCGCGGTCCAGTTGGTCGTCCTTCGCGCGACCGGGCGTTCGCCGGATCGAACGTCGGTCTTGCGTCGCGTACAGCTGCGGTCGCTGTGCGGTGCGGGGCCAGAGCGAAACGGCCGTCGCGTCCCTCAAGACAATCTGCGACCGGACGCGAATGCCCGTGCCGCGGGTTTACCCGGCACACAGAGCGTGACGGGGAGCATGGAAAGCAAGGTCACCCCAAGTGCCAGTAGATCGCACCCCGGGTGGTGCCCGCTGCCATAGCAATGTCGTTCAGCGACGTCCCGGCCACGCCATTGGCAAGAAATTGTCGTTCGGCCGCATCCAGCAAGCGATTGCGGGTGGCAAGTGCTTCTTTCTTGGTGCGTCTCGGCATGGACCGTCAATGCGCCGGCCGGCCTTACGGCGTAGACATCCTGATGCCACGGAAGTACGAGGACGTGTCGCAATTGGACGTCGATGCCTTCCCAGTTGACCACGTCGACTTTGTGCGAAAGCTGCTCGACGACGCGGGGGTGCCGCGCTTGGCGCCTGGCCAGGACGGCCGAAGCGGCGCGCGAACTGCTCAAGGGCCTGCACATGACGCCGCGCGAAAGTATGGAGATGCTCGAGCTCTGCTTTCGCCATCCGATCAAGCTCATCGTCAACGCCCTTGGCGGCCCGCCGATCGACCTCGTCGAGCGTGCGCATTCGAAAGGCATCAAGGTCGGGGCGTTGGCAGGGAAGGTCGACCATGCGCTGCGGCATCGAGAGGCGGGATGCGACGTTATCGTCGCGGTCGAACGGAAGCCGCAGGGCACACCGGCAACATTTCTTCGATGGTGCTGTGGCCCCGCATCGCGGGCGCAGTCGCGCCGCTTCCGGTGCTGGGCGTCGGCGGTGTGGGGCGTGGCAGGCAGCTGGCTGCAGCGCTGGCGCTCGGCTGCGAAGGCGTCTGGTGCGGCTCGATCTGGCTCAAGACCGTGCAAAGCGAAGTGCTACCCGCAATCAAGAAGAAGCTGTTCACGGCGGGCGCGAGCGATGCCATCCTGACCAGGAAGGTCACGGGCGAGCAGTGCCGCACACTGTGCAACGCCTTCAGCGAGGCTTACGCGCGGTCCGGTGCGCCGGAGCCGTTGCCCGCGCCGCTGCAGAACATGCTTTGTTGGGCGCACGGGCGCACGCGGGTGGAGCGCGCAAACGCCGAACCGTTCCTCACCTATCCGGTCGGGCAGCTCGTCGGGGACATGAACGAGGAAAGTTGAGTTCGCCAGTCGTGCAGGACATGCTGCTGGAGCTTGCCGACACGAAACTGCGTCTCGACGAAATGCTGTTGATCCCCCTCGCTGCCACCGGAAGCCGCAGGCAAACAAACGACCGTTAGGTGTTAGGATGGTGGCCACGTCAAATCTGCACGGGAAATGGGTCGGAGTTCCATGCCAACTGTTCACCAGGGTCCGGCAGCGGCCGGGAGAAGCTTGCGCGGCCGCGCCGCCGTTGTCGGGGCCGGGAGGTCGGCGGTGGGCCGCGTCGAAGGCCGAAGCGTCATGGCACTGGCCAGCGATGCCGCCAAGGCCGCGCTCAACGACGCCGGGATCGAGCGCGCAGCCATCGACGGCGTCCTCACGAGTGCCGCTTTCGCAGCGCCCTTCCACCGCTTCAGCGTGGCGTTCAGCGAGTATTTTGGCATCCAACCGACGTTCTCGAACACGCTGCAAGTTTCCGGCGCCACCGCGGCGACCATGTTCAACATCGCCGCGGCGGCCGTCGCATCCGGCTTGGCCAACAACGTCCTGGTGCTTGGCGCGGACAGCCTCCTCACTGGGCTTTCGCCAGACCTCGCGCTTCGTTCCATGACAGAGAGCCGCGACCAGCAATACGAGATGCCGTTCGGAATCCCCGTGGCCAACACGTTCGCGATGACGGCGCACCGCCATATGAGGGAATTCGGAACGACCTCTGAGCAGCTGGCGAAAGTGGCCGTGATCCATCGCGAACATGCGATGCAGACGCCCGAAGCTCAGATGAAAAACGCCATCACGGTGGAAGACGTCTTGAATTCGGGCTGGGTGACGACGCCGTACCACAAGCTCGACTGCTCGCTCATCTCCGATGGCGCGGCGGCATTCGTCGTCACTTCGGCTGACCGCGCGCGCGATTCCGGCGGCGCGCCCGTCTACATCCTCGGGGGCGGCGAATGCTACACGCACGAACACATCTTTCTCATGCCGTCCTTGACCACCACCGGTGCGGTCGAATCGAGCGACAGGGCCTACGCCATGGCCGGTGTCGGGCCGCGTGACATCGACGTCGCCGGCGTCTACGACTGTTTCACCGGCACCGTCATCATGATGCTCGAGGACCTCGGGTTCTGCCCGAAAGGCGAGGGCGGCCGGTTCGTCGACGACCGGCAGATCACCTACGGGGGAAGCATCCCGATCAACACGCACGGCGGTTTGCTGTCGTTCGCGCACCCGGGCATGCCGGGGTCCCTGCTGCACTTTCTCGAAGTCATCGAGCAATTGCGCGGCCGCTGCGGCGACCGACAGGTACAGGGTGCCGAACTGGGGCTGGTCCACAGCCTCGGTGCCGGCTTCGCCACGCAGGCGACCACCATCCTCGGAACGGAGGCAACGCTTTGAGACGCATTGACCCAAGAGAGGCGCATGACAAGCCGCTGCCGACGCCAGATTCCGACTCGCGCGCGTACTGGGAAGGGCTGAAGGATGGGCGATTGCTCCTTCAGCACTGCAACACCTGTGGGCACGTGCAGTTCTACCAGCAGGCCCTCTGCCGCAAGTGCCTGGGCACGGACCTTGCCCATCGCGCGGCCAGCGGACGCGGCACCGTGCATTCTTTCAGCGTCGTGCACAGGGCCCCCGGCCCCGCGTTCAAGCAGGACACGCCCTATGCCGTTCTGCTCGTGGAACTGGCGGAAGGACCGCGCATGATCAGCTCGCTGATCGACGCCGATCCGATGTCCGTCGCGTTCGACATGCCGGTGGAACTCGTCTGCGATTCCTCAAACGCCGATGTTGTCCTGCCTCGTTTCCGGCCCGTTAAGTTGGCGCAGCCGCACACAAGTCTTGATGTTCAAGGGAGTTAAGTCCATGCGCATTGGCAGCGTTGAGTTCGAGAAGCGGGACCGCTTGGCGGTCCTGACACTGGATGAACCCACCAAGCTCAACGCCATCTCACCGGCGTTGTGCCAGGGGTTAAGCGAGGGATTGGCGCTTGTCGACGGTGACCCGGATATCCGTGTCGGTGTCATCACCGGACGGGGTGACAAGGCTTTCTGTGCAGGTGCCGACATCGGTTCGTTCCCTGAATCGCCGGAACAGGCGCGCGATTTCATCGCGCGGGTGTTGCCGGTGCTGGAAGCTCCCGAGCGATGCCGAAAACCGCTCATCGCCGCAGTCAACGGGATCGCGTTTGGCGGTGGCTTTGAAATCGCCATTGCGTGCGACTTCATCGTTGCGTCCGACCAGGCGAAGTTCGGCGTGCCCGAGATCCAACTCGGCCTTCTGCCGGGTTTCGCACTCCTGCGACTGCACCAGATCGTCGGCCGGCCGAGGGCCAAGGAGCTGAGCATGCTCGGCGAGCCGATCTCGGCGGCCCAAGCGGTCGAATTGGGCATCGCGCTGCGCGCCGTCCCTCATGCGAACTTGATGGAGGATGCGTTGGCTTTCGCGGAAAAGCTGGCCGCCAAGCCGCGAATGGCCCTCCAGATGGCGAAGTCTTTCTACAACAGGGGCTTAGGGGGCGACGACATGCGTTACGCCGTCGATGCGTTTCCCTTCCTGTTCCAGACCGACGACGTCAAGGAAGGAGTCGACGCTTTTCGCTCCAAGCGCAGGCCGCAGTTCAAGTAGGGCCCGCGCGGTATCTTTGTAGCGTCATGCAAGCCAGCGTTTGCGACGTCGGTAGTGCTTGATGTCCTTGAAATCGCGGCCCTCCGCCCCGCCAAGATAGGCTTCACGAATGTCCGGGTTGTTCCGCAGCACTTCGGCTCGGTCGTGCATCACGACGCGGCCGTTCTCGATCAGGTAGCCGTGCGACACGACATCCAGCGCCGCGATCGCATTTTGCTCGACCAGCAGGATCGACATGCCTTCTTCCCGGTTGATGCGCCGAAGGATATCGAAGATCTCGCCGACGACGACTGGCGCCAGCCCCAGGCTGGGTTCGTCCAGCATCAGGAGCTTCGGCTGCGTCATCAAGGCCCTTCCGATGGCCAGCATCTGCTGCTCGCCGCCCGACAAGTAGCCTGACTTTGCGCCGCGCCGCTGGTGCAGGCGCGGAAAATATGCGTAGACACGGTCGCGGTTGCGCTGCATCTCGGCCCGGCCGCCGTGGACCGCGGAAGCCGCGATCAGGTTCTCGTCGGGAGTGAGATGCTCGAACACACGCCGGCCTTCAAGAACCTGCGCAATGCCGAGCTTCACCCGGTCCTGGGGCGCGAGCTTTCCGATGTCCTGGCCGAGGAACTGGACGTTGCCGCGCGTGATCTCGCCTCGTTCGGACTTCAGCAGCCCGCTGATTGACTTCAAGGTGGTACTCTTGCCGGCGCCATTGGCCCCAAGCAACGCAACCATGCCACCTTTCGGCACCTCGATCGAGACACCCTTGATAGCCAAAAAGACGTGGTCGTAGATGACCTCGATGTTGTTCAATGTCAGGGCGTTGGTCATCGTGCGTACCCGTCGAGGCTCCTTATTTGTTCGCCTTGGCGAATTCCGCCGAATTGGCCTTGACGAGCGTGTTCACCAAACCGGTGTAGTCCGCGATCCAGGGGGTCTGGGGTACCCACTTCGATCCGTCCCACATGTCGATGCGGGTCCTGCCGCCACCGCCGTGGTCCTGCGGGGTCACGGTGATCGGTGGCATGAAGCCCTTGGCGTCGTAGTTCTTCAGGCTGTACATGCCCTTGCGAATCTTTTCCGGGGTCAATGGCCAGCCCTGGGACTTCACCGCGTGGCGCACACCCTCAAACACGGAGGAATAGACGGCCAAACCGGTGTTGTAGTACGAGTCCGCGACAAGCTTCCGGTCGCCGTTGCCCTTACCCTTGTCGTAGAGTTCCCGCAGGATGTCCTGCACGAGGGGGTGCTCGGCGCCGCCGCTCACGACCGCGGATCGTTTCAGCCCCTTGGCGGCAGCGGCGCCGAAGTTGTTGATGTCGACCTCGTTGATCCAGTTGACCGTGACCATTCGCTCCAGCGGGATGCCGTTTCGTTGCATTTCCCGGAAGGAGATCGGGTTGAGCGGGGAGAAGGACCAGAGAACGACCCAGTCGGGCTGGAACCGGCGGATCTGCGCGAAGGCTGCGCTCTGGTCATTTCCAGGCACCGGGAACGGAAAGGTCTGGAAGTCGAATCGTTCCAGCCGCTTGAGAGCCTCGAAGACCGGGATGGGTTCGCGGCCGAATGGCGTGTCGAGATAGAGAAAGGCCACCTTCTTGCCCTGAAGCTCTCCCTTGGCCTGCTTCTTGAAGTAGCTCACGATGTTGGCGGCCTGGCCCCAATACGTCGGCGCCAGCGGAAACACATTCTTGAACACTTCTCCGTCGACGGCGTCGCCGCGACCGACCAGCGGCTGCACCAGGATGTTCCCGTCCTGCATGATGCGCGGCAGGACCGCGCGTGACACGGGCGTGGAGAAGAAATCGAACACCATCACGCCATCGCGTTTGAGGCGCTCGTAGCAGTCGATGCCGCGCTGCGGCTCGTTGCCGTGGTCGATCAGGGTCACTTCGATCGGGTGGCCCTCGATCCCGCCCCGGAGGTTCAGCAGGTCGGCATAGTCCTTTACGGCCTGGGCCACCTGCGGCACAGCGGCGACGTAAATCTTGCTGATGTCGTAGCAGAGGCCGAACTTGACCGGGCCTGCAGCGTGCGCGGAGGGGAAGATCGCGCCACCGAGCAGTGCGATCGCGGCAAGCTTCGAGCGAAGGGATGTCGTCATGGCAGTTGTCCTGATCGATAGGAGGTGCGCCCGCCCCGCGAGGGCCGGGCGCGTACGGGTCACTTGGCTCCGCCCGACTTGGCAAATTCGCCGGAGTGCTGCTTGACCGTGCTCCAGATGAGGTCGGAATAGCCAGCCGTCCATTCACCTTCTGGAACCCAACGGGTGCCATCCCAACGTTCGATCCGCGTCTTGCCACCGCCGCCGTGGTCCTTCGCCGTCACGGTCAGTGCGGGCATCAACCCCCCCGCGTCATAGTTCTTGATCGATTCAAGGCCCTTGCGCATCTTTTCAGCGGTGAGTGGCAGCTTTTCATTTTTGATGGCGATGCGCGCACCCTCGAACACCGTCGCGTATGTGGCGAGACCGAGCGTGTAGTAGATATCCGACACGAACTTGCGGTCGCCGTTTCCCTTCCCTTTGTCATAGAGTTCGCTCAGGATCGCCTTGACGGTAGGGTGGTCGGTGCCGCTCAGAACAGGCGTCGCGCGTCGCAGGCCCTTGGCCGCCTCGGGTCCGATGTTCGCAATATCCACGTCGTTCAACCAATTGACACTGATGATGCGGTCCAGCGGCACCCCGTTGCGCTTGGCCTCCTTCGCAGCGACGACGTGCATCGCGGAGAACGCCCAGTGAACGACCAGGTCAGGCTGGAAGCGACGCAGTTGCGACCAGGCGGAAGACTGGTCGCTTCCGGGCAGCGGATACGGGAAAAGCTGGAGGTCAAAGCCTTCCCGCTTCGCCAACTCCTGCATCACGGGGATCGGTTCCTGTCCGAAGGGGTAGTCGATATACAGGAATGCGATCTTCTTGCCCTTGAGGTTGCCTCCTGCCTGATTCTTGTAGTGGGAAACGATATTTGCAGCCTGCCCCCAGTAGGTGGGGCCGAGGGGAAAAACCCATTTGAAGACATCGCCGTCGACTGCGTCGCCGCGGCCGACCATGGCCTGGATCATCACCTCGCCGTCCTTCATGGCACGAGGCAAGACGGCGCGCGAAACCGGCGTCGAAAGGGTGTCGATCGTCAGAGCCTGGCCCTTGACGCGTTCGTAGCACTCGATGCCCCGTTGCGGCTCGTTTCCGTGATCCTGCACGATGATTTCGATCGGCTGGCCCTCGATGCCCCCCCGCAAGTTCAGCAGCGCAGCATAGTCTTTCGCGGCCTGGGCGAATTGCGGCGTGACGAACGTGTAGGCCTTCGTGAGGTCGTAGCAAAGAGCGAAGCGAAGCGGATCGGCCGCGAACGCCGAAGGTATCGCCAATGCCAATGCGGCGGCGCCCAGGATTTTCTTCAGACTGCCTGTCATGCGAACTCTCCTCGTTTGGAAGGGATGGGTGAAAGAGAACATGAGCGAAGACCTACCTCTTCGCGTAGCCGAATGGCCAGAAAATGAAATAGTTGCGGACGTTGCTGTAGATCTTTGCCAGACCCAGCGGTTCGAACAGAAGGAACCCGATGATCAGCACTCCGTAGAGAAACGCAGGCACATGCGCGAGCAGCTCGATGCCGATCTTGAGGTTCGCGGCCTGGGCGGCGGCGAAGATGAGGTTAGAGACGACGCCTGGCAGCAGCAGGATGAATGCCACCCCGAAATAGCAGCCGATGATGCTGCCCAACCCTCCCACGATGACCATCGCAAGGACCTGGATGGAAACGTTCACTGCGAACTGTTCCGGCGTGACAGCGTGATAGAACGTGAATACGAGCACGGCGCCGCTGACGCCGCCGATGAACGACGACATGGCGAAGGCCGCAAGCTTGTAGTAGAAGCTGTTGACCCCGATGACGGCCGCGGCGAAGTCCTTCTCCCGCACTGCAACCAAGGCACGGCCGAGACCCGAGCGGCGCAGGTTGAGCATGAACACGGTCACCAGCACGCACCATCCGAGTGCAACGTAGTACAGCGCAACGTCGGAAGTGACCTGCACGCCAAGAAGTCGCATCGGTGGGGCCTGTATCGTGGCTTGGGTGCCCCCGCTGACGGCGGGGACCTTGTTGATCACCCAGTCGATCACGAACTGGAGCGCCAGCGTGCTGAGCGCGAGGTACAGGCCTCGCACGCGCAGCGCCGTGATGGCGAATGCGCAGCCGATCATCGTTGACATCGCACCGGCAAGAAGCAGAGCGATCTCGAAGGGTACGCGGTTCAGGGTGGCGTGAACGGCGGTGTACGCCCCGATGCCCATGATCGCCGCATACCCGAAGTGGAACTGGCCGGCCCAGCCGAGGATCAGATTCAGGCCCAGGGCCGCGGCGGTCCAGATGAGCCATGGGAGCATGTAGCTCTTCATGTACAGGGGGGTGAGCAGCAGGGGCGCCGCAATTCCCAGCACGAGCAACGCCGCGATCTGGAACCGGTCGAAGGGGATCGGAAACAACTGGCGATCGCCGCGATAGGTGGTGTGGTGGATGCCCGCTTGACGAAAGAACATGGCAGTCAGATCCGCTGGATGTCTTCACGGCCGAAGAGTCCATGCGGCCGGATGAGGATGGTAAGAACGAGGGTTGCCGCCACGACAAGCTCGCGGCTTCCACCCCCGACGAGCCGGTCGAGGTAACCCGAAGCCACGCCCTGGAACGTTCCGAGCAGCACACCCGCGACGATCGCGCCCCCGATGCTGTCGAGACCGCCGAGGACGGCGACGGTGATGCCCATGAGGAGCAGCAGCGACAGGGACTGGTCGACCCCCTGTATCGAGCCCCATAGCGCGCCTGCGAGTGTGGCGACCACGGCGGACATGGCCCATGACAGGGCCACGCCACGCTCAACGGAAATCCCAACCGACCAGGAAGCGGTGTAGTCGTCCGAAATGGCGCGCATCACGATGCCCATCCGCGTGCGGAAGAAGAGGACAAAGAAACCGAAGAGCGCGAGCGCCACGACGCCCCCAGCGGCGTAGCTTCGATTGATCAGTACCGGGCCGATAAAAAGCGGATCGGACGAAATGGGCAGCGGCAACGGACGGTTGGTCCCTCCCCACGACAGCAGCGCGGCCGCCCGGACGAAGATGTCCACTGCCAGCGTCATCATGAGGATCATGACCAGAGGGCGGCCGGCGAGGCGGCGTAAGGCGACGCGTTCTATGCCCATGCCGATGCCGAACATCACGATCATGCCGACAGGAAGCGCCGCCCAGATGGACAGCTTCAATGTGTCGAAGAGCGCGAGCACGACGTAGGCGCCCAGCATCGCCAGTGCGCCCTGCGCCAGGTTCGGCACGGAAGACGACTTGTAGATCAGCACGATGCCCAGCGCGACCAGCGAGTACATGAGTCCGGACAAGGCGCCGTTGATGGCCAGCTCCAGGAAGAATGCCCAATCCATCGTCAAATCTCTTTCAGCGCAAGCTCGCGCTCGATAACGCCGGTTTCTCCGGTGTCGTAGGTGATCTGGGCCTTCATCCGGACCGAGCGTGCATCCGAATACAGGGCTTCGATGACGGCCGCATAATGCTCGTCGATCACGTTACGGCGCAGCTTGCGTGTCCGGGTGATCTCGCCGTCGTCCGCGTCGAACTCCTTATGGAGGTTCGCGAAACGCCTGATGCGCAATCCGTCGGGAAGTGCGTTGTTGACATGCCGGATGACGGCTGCCACCAGTTCATAAACCTCTTGCTTCTGCGACAGGTCCGCGTAGGAAATGTAGGGAATGCCCCGCACTTCCGCCCAGTGGCCCACGGCTTCGCTGTCGATGCAGACCATCGCACAGAGATACTCTCTCCCGGTCCCGAGGACGGCGACGTCGCGCACGTACGGACTGAACTTGATCCGGTTCTCGATATAGCCGGGGATGTAGCGCTCGCCCGTCGACGTGTGCACAACTTCCGACACGCGGCCCAGCACCACCAGGTGACCGTCAGGCTCGATGTGGCCGGCGTCTCCCGTATGAAGCCAACCGTCGATCAGGGTCTTGGCGGTTGCTTCCTCGTTCTGGAAGTAACCGCTGAAGATGCTCCCCGATCGCAGAAGAATTTCGCCATCGTCGGCGATGCGCGCTTCGACCCCCGGGAGGGGGCGGCCCACAGTATGCAAGCGCACCTCATCGGCTGCCTGGACGGAGTTGAACGCGCTGCTTTCGGTCTGGCCATAGAGCTGGCGCAGGTTGATCCCGAGCGCCCGGTAGAAGAGGAAAGTGTCCTCCCCCATGGCCTCGCCTCCCGTCAACGCGACGCGCATTCGGGTTAGCCCGAGCTGGTCCTTCAGCGGTCCGAATACCATCCAGTTGCCTAGGCGCAACATCAGGCGTTGAAGGTCCGAAGGAACCTTCCCCTCCAGCTTCATTCGCTCCGCCGCGACGCCGAGCTCGATGAAGTGATCGAACACCCTTTTCTTCCAGGGGGTTGAGTCTTCCATCCTCACGCGGATCGTCGTCAGCATGTTGTCCCAGCTGCGCGGTGCGGCCAGGTACAAGGTCGGCGCGATCTCGCGCAGGTTGCGTAGCACCGTTTCCGACCTTTCGGGGACGTTGATCGTGAAGCGAAGGGCCACCCCGGCGGCCATGGAGACCGCGAAGTCGCCGATCCAGGCCATGGGCAGGTAGGCGAGGATGCTTTCCCCGAAGCCGAAGACCTTGCCCTTGTACGCGTTGCTCACGCCCGCCAGTACGTTGCGCTGCTTCAGCACGACGCCTTTCGGCTTTCCAGTGGTGCCGGACGAGTGAACGAAGACTGCGGGTCCGTCCGGCTGCGAACGGTGCACGATCGCCTCGCGCAAGGCGGGTTGGTCGCGCAGGCGCGCGGCCCCGGCATCTCGCAGTTTCTCCCAGCCGATCAGCCCCTCGACGCGGTAGTTGTTCAGGCCTCGGGGGTCATCGAAGATGACGTGGGCCAAGCCGGGAGCCTTCTCGCGCAGGTCGAGCACCTTGTCGACCTGCTCCTGGTCTTCCGCGAGAGCGAACCGGGCCTGCGCTTCGCTGGCAAAGTGAAGCACCTCGGCCGGCGTCGCATCGGGGTACACCGGCATCGCGTAACCACCGAGGGCGCCGGCGGCGAGCATTCCCATGTAAAGGCGAACCCGGTTGTCGCCCAGCACCAGAAGAGAGTCGCCCGCCGTGAACCCAAGATGTTCCAAACCGGCAGCCACCGAAAGCACTTCCTCCAGGACATCGGCCCATGTGAACTCCTGCCAGATCCCCAAGGCCTTTTCGCGCATGGCAACACGGTTGCCGTAATGCCGCGCGTTGAGTTCCAGCAATCGAGCAAGAGTCGTATTCGGGTCGAGGTCCCACTGCCGGGTGTCGGGCCCTGCGGCGGGGGTCCATTGCGCGGGATCTTCACGCCGCATGCTGGTGACCCTTTCCGAGGTAGGCTTCGATCACGCGGGGATTCGCGACGACGTCGCGGGGCAGGCCCGTCCCGATGACTTCGCCGTAGTTCAGCGCCATGATGCGATCGCAGATGCCTGTGACGACGTCCATGTGGTGCTCGATCAGCAGCACGGTGATGCCGCGTTCGTCGCGCGCGTCCAGGACAAATCGGGCCATGTATTCCTTCTCTTCCTGGTTCATTCCGGCCATGGGTTCGTCGAGGATCAGGAACGTCGGCTCGGCGACCAGCGCGCGAGCCAGTTCGACACGCTTCTTCAAACCGATGGACAGGGACTCCACGGGCTCGTCGCGAACCCCCTGCAACTGGAGGAACTCAATGATTTCCTCGCATACGCGCCGGTGCTCGATTTCCTGCGGCTGGCCCAGCCACCAGTAGAGAACCGTCTTGGAAATGCTCGGCTGCAGATGCACGTGGCGTCCCAGCAGGATGTTGTCAAGGACAGACATGCCGTTGAACAGCGCGAGGTTCTGGAAGGTTCGCGCCACCTGGCGACGGGCCACAAGGTGCGGCTTCATGCCGGTGATGTCTTCGCCGTCCAGGAAGATCCGGCCCTTCTGCGGGGGATAGAAGCCGGTGATGGCATTGACGAGTGTCGTCTTGCCGCTCCCGTTCGGCCCGACGAGACCGAAAATCTCGCCACGGTCGATCCGCAGGTCGACATCCGTAACGGCAACCAAGCCGCCGAACCGGCGTTCGACGCCGTTGCATTGAAGCACGGCAGAAGGTGTTGGGGAAACGGTCATGGCCGAGCGAAGATGGCCTCTGGCAATCTGTTGAGTTCGCGGCGTCGTCGAATCATGAGGGCGTTAAATGAAAGCCGGGTAGGGAAACTCAGGGGTGAAGCCGGTTTTTCGGCCTCGCGCGCGTAAGTTGGTACAAAGGACTGCACCCCGGTTTCTAACAAACGTTAGGGCGAGTGTCAATCGGGATTCCTGCATGGTGCGATGAGCGGATGTGCCAATGATCGACGCACGTCTGCTGATCACGGAAAATCAATGGGTGCCGGGCCGCTGTCGGGATTGAAGATCGTCGAGTTCGCCGGCATCGGGCCGGGGCCAATGTGCGGCATGCTGTTGGCCGACCTCGGGGCCGAGGTGCTGCGAATCGACCGAATGGTCGCGAGCGGCCTCGGTATCCGGCGCGCACCGGAGTTTGACCTACTCAACCGGGGAAAACGCACCGTCTCACTCGACCTCAAATCGGCCGAGGGGGTCGCGTTCGCGCGCCGCGTCGCGGCAGCCAGCGATGGATTGATCGAAGGGTTCCGGCCCGGGACGATGGAGCGCCTGGGTCTCGGCCCCGCGGAGTGCCTCGCGGACAATCCCCGGTTGGTCTATGGGCGGGTGACTGGTTTCGGCCAGACGGGCCCCTTGGCCCAGGCCGCGGGCCACGACCTGAACTACATTGCTCTTTCGGGTGCGCTGCACGCCATCGGCCGGCAGGGAGCCGCGCCGACGCCACCTCTGAACCTGGTCGGGGACTTCGGGGGCGGTGGTTTGATGCTCGCGTACGGCATGCTCGCGGCCCTGTGGTGCGTTCAGCGCGGGGGCCCGGGACAGGTCGTCGACGCCGCGATGGTCGATGGCGCGGCTGCCTTGATGACGTCGATGTTCGGCTTGTACGGTGCGGGGGCGCACCTTGGCGATCGCGGCACCAATCTTCTCGATTCAGGCGCGCCTCACTATGACGTTTACCGCTGTGCAGACGGGGAATACGTGAGCGTGGCCCCCATCGAGCTGAAGTTCCGTTCGGAATTGCTGGAGCGCCTCGGCGTGGCTGCGGATTCGATGAACTTCGACGATCCATCACGGTGGCGCGAAGAAAAGGACCGTCTGGCGGCCATCTTTGCCACTCGAACGAGGCAGCAGTGGTGCGAGTTGCTCGAGGGCACCGATGCGTGCTTTGCGCCTGTGCTGGCGCCACTGGAAGCACACACCCATCCGCACATCCGCGCGCGGGAAACGTTTGTGGAGATTGCGGGTATCCGCCAACCGTCGCCTGCGCCCAGATTTCAGGCGACCCCTGCAGCGTCGCCCCGGCCGCCGCACACCGACGACGCCGGTGCCTGCGAGCAATTGCGAAGCTGGGGGGTCGAACCCGGCGCGATCGAGTCCATGGTCGGCAGCGGTTTGCTTCGGGTGGGGGCCCCGCCGGCGACCGACCCCAAGCGGACTTGAACGCGGACGCGCGGTCAGGCGCAAGTCTTCGGCGAAGCGGCGGTCCTGAATGCCGGCCGAGTCAATCCGAAGATGACTCCGCTTCCGCCGCCGCGCCCGAGCGCAGCATCCGATCGATCTCCTGCGGGCTGTAGCCGGCCTCGACCAGGACTTCGCGGGTGTTTTCGCCGAGCAGCGGGGCGTGCCGGCGGATCGATGGCGATGTCCGCGACCATCTTCCCGGCACGTTCATCTGCCGGATGCGGCCTTCACTGGGGTGGTCGATCCATTCGAACATCCCCACATCGGCCAAGTGAGGATCTTCCATGAGGCTATCGGGCGTATGCATTGGGGCGACCGGGATGTCGGCCGCGGAAAGGGCGTCGATCCATTCGTCCGTTGTGCGCGTGGCGATGACCTCGGCGACAAACGCGTACAAGTCATCGATGTTCCGGGTGCGGTCCGACATACGCAGGAAGCGCGGATCCTGGAGCATGTCGGGGCGGCCGATCAGTTTGCAGAAACTCTTCCAGTGCCGGTCGATGTACACCAGCACGCAGACGAACCCGTCCCGCGTCGGCAGCGGCCGCCGGTCCCTGGACAGAAGCCGCACGTATCCGGCCTCGGCCAATGGAGGGTCGAATGTCCGGCCGAACATGTGATCCGACAGCACGAATTGCGTCATCGTCTCGAACATCGGCACTTCGATGGACTGTCCCTGGCCGGTCTTTTCCCGCGCGTAAAGCGCGGCCGTCACGCTGTAGACGGCCGTCAGACCCGTCGTGCGATCGCATACGTTCGTGGGGACGTAGCGGGGTTCTCCGGTGATGCGGCCGACCAGTGCCGGCAGCGCCACCGAACCCTGGATGAGGTCATCCAGCGCCGGCTTGCCGGCATATCGTCCACTTTCGCCGAAGCCGTAGCAGCCGCAGTAGACGATCCGGGGGTTGATCCTCGACACCTCGTCGTAGCCCAGGCCGAGGCGGGCCATGGAGGCAGGCCGAAGATTGAACAGCAAGACGTCGGCGCGTTCGATGAGGCGATGCAGCGCGGCCAGCGCCTCAGGCTTGCGCAGGTCCAAGGCGGCGCTCCGCTTGTTGCGGTTGAGCGCAAGGTACATCGGTCCCATGCCCTTGCTTCGACTGGGACCGATGTAGCGGACCGTGTCTCCCTCGGGCGACTCGACCTTGATCACGTCCGCGCCCAGGTCGGCCAGGATTTGGGAGGCAAAGGGTCCCATCACCACGCCGGTCAGGTCCACGATGCGCACCCCGGCCAGCGGACCGCCGGCGGGCGATGAAGTTGGTGTCGATGTCGTCATGCTGCGGCGCGGCCCGGATCGAAGTAATCGGGCATGCCGGCGGGCCAGAAATCGCCCCACAGAACCATGCCACCGTCGAGGTTGATCGTTTCGCCGGTGATGTACTTGCCCGATGGCGCGGTCAGGTAAATGACGGCCTCGGCGACATCCTGCACATCGCCGGCCCGCAGCATCGGGTTCGTCCGGAACAGCCCGCCGACGTGCTCTTCCTTGTAGTTGTTGAAACCGTTGCTTTCGATCGCACCCGCGCCGATGCAGTTGACGCGGATGTCGTGCTCGGCCCACTCCACGGCCACCGTTTTCGAAAGCGCGATCACTCCCGCGCGGGAAGCCGCCGTGTGGGCCATTCCGGGAAGGCCGCGATCGACCGCGGCGGCGATCGTCACGATACTGGCACCGCGCTTCCGGTCGCGGACCCACCGCCTGGCGGCGGCGTGCATCATGTACCAGGTGCCGTTGAGGTTCGTGTCGATCACCGCGTTCCAGCCCTTCTCGGTGAAGTCCATCGCGTGGGCTGCGAACTGGCCGCCGGCGTTGTTCACGAGCACGTCGAGGGTGCCAAAGCGATTCCATGTGGCTTCAAACAGGCCGTCGACCTGTTCCGGGTCGCGGATCGTCATCGGGTAGGCAAGCACGTCGTCGCCGCCCGACAAGGCGCGCAACTGCTCGGCACAGAGCTCCAAGGCGTCCGGCTTGCGGCCGCAGATCACCAGCCTGGCGCCGAGCCGTGCGTACAGGAAGGCGATTGCCTTTCCGATGCCGCTTCCCGCACCGGAAACCAGCACCACCTTTCCCGCGAAGAGATCCTTGCGGAAAACCGTGGGCAATTCGGCAAGCGCTTTGTCGCCGGGACCGAACTTCGGCTGCGTGTCGCTGGCGCTCATGTCGTCTGCTCCTCGCTGAAGTAGGCGGGTTTCGGAATCGTCCAGAGTTCGCCCCATAGCAGGCCGCCGCCGTCGACGTTGAGCAACTCGCCATTGACGAAGCTCCCGGTCGGCCCGGTGAGGTAGACGACGGCATTGGCGATGTCCTGGACGTTCCCGTGCCGAAGCATCGGGTTGCCGCGTGAAAACCGTGCGCGTGCTTCGGGCGAGTAGTGCGCGAAGCCCGTGCTTTCGATCACCCCGGGCGCGACACAATTCACCCGGATGCCGTGGGGGGCCCATTCGACGGCGACGGTCTTCGACAGGTAGGTGACCGCCGCGCGCGCGGCGCAGCTGTGCGCAACCCCCGGAAAACCGCGCTGGAAGGTGAGGACGATGTTGACGATGCTGCCGGGCTGGGCTGCATCACGCCACCGCCTGGCGGCCGCATGCATCATGTACCACGTGCCGTTCAGGTTGTTGTCGACCACCGTCTTCCAGCCCTTCGGGCTGATGTCCAGCGCCGCTTTCGGAAACTGGCCACCGGCGTTGTTCACCTGCACGTCCAGGCGCCCGAAACGCGCATACGTCGCGTCCAGCAGCGCCGCAACCGCCTCCGTGCTGCGGATGTCGGTGGGCTGCACCAGGACGTCCGGGCTCCCCAGCCGGCGCAGCCAAGGCTCGCAGGCATCCAGTTTCGCGCGGTCCCTGCCGCAGACGACGAGCCTCGCGCCAAGGCGGGCGTAAAGGAACGCGATCGCTTTGCCGATCCCGCTGCCGGCGCCGGAAACCATCACGACCTGCCCATCGAAGAGTCCGGGCTCGTAGGCCAGGGGCAAGGCGGCGAGCGTGGGGTCGTCAAACCCGAATGAAGGGGAAGTGTCTTGTGTCATCGGTGTGCCTCACATGCCGGCGTAGTTGGGGCCGCCGCCGCCTTCGGGGGCGACCCACACGATGTTCTGCACAGGGTCCTTGATGTCGCAGGTCTTGCAGTGGACGCAGTTCTGCGCGTTGATCTGCAAGCGAGGCCGGCCCGCGGAATCCTCGACGAATTCGTACACGCCGGCAGGACAGTAGCGTGCTTCCGGCCCGCCGAACTTCTTCAGGTTCACCTCGACGGGCACCGAGTTGTCCCTGAGCGTGAGGTGCGACGGCTGGTTCTCCTGGTGGTTCGTATTGCTCAGGAAAACTGATCCCAGGCGGTCGAAACTGATCACCCCATCCGGCTTTGGGTAGACGATCGGCGGAGCGTCATCCGCCCGGCGGAGCGTTTCGTGGTCCCGCGTCTTCGAGTGCAGCGTCCAGGGCGGGCTGGATACGCCGACTTTCGGCAGCAGCCACTGCTCGAAGCCCGTCATCAGCTGGCCCAGGAATTTGCCCTTCTTGAACCATAGCTTGAAATTGCGGGATTGCCGCAGCTCTTCGTGGAGCCAGCTCTTCTCGAAGGCCTCGGGGTAGGCGGTCAGTTCGTCGCGCCGGCGGCCAGACTGCAGGGCCGGAACGATCGCCTCGGCGCAAAGCATGCCGCTCTTGATTGCGGCGTGGCTGCCCTTGATGCGCGCGGCATTGAGATAGCCGGCGTCGCAGCCGATCAGCGCTCCGCCGGGAAACACGGTCTTGGGCAGCGCCTGCAGCGTGCCATTGTTGATCGCGCGTGCGCCGTACGCGAGGCGTTTGCCACCCTCGATGTGCTCGCGAATGGCCGGGTGGGTCTTCCATCGCTGCATCTCCTCGAACGGGCTCATGTGCGGATTGCGGTAATCCAGGCCAATCACGAATCCGAGGGTGACCTTGTTATCGGGCAGGTGATAAAGAAAGCCGCCCCCGAAAGTCCCGTCCGTCATCGGCCAGCCGGCGGTATGCATGACGCGCCCGGGCGTGGCGCGCTGCGGAGCGACTTCCCACAGCTCCTTGATGCCGAGCGCGAAGCTCTGGGGATCTCGCCCTTCGTCGAGACGGTAACGGGCGATCATCTGCTTGCCCAGGTGGCCTCGGGCGCCTTCCGCAAAGACGGTGTACTTCGCGTGCAATTCCATTCCGAGTTGAAATGCCTCGCCCGGTTCGCCATCCTTGCCGACGCCCATGTTGCCAGTGGAGACGCCGCGAACCGCGCCTTGCTCGTCATGCAGGACTTCGGATGCAGCGAAGCCCGGGAAGATTTCGACTCCGAGGCTTTCCGCGCGCTGCGCCAGCCAGCGCACCACGCTTCCCAGTGAAACGACGTAAAAGCCGTCGTTGTGAAAATTGCGTGGCACCAGCCAGTCGGGTGTGCGCTTGGCACCCCGCTCCGACAGGAAGAGCACGTCGTCAGCGGTGACCGGCTGAAGCAACGGGGCGCCTTGGGCCTTCCAGTCCGGCAGCAGTTCCGTGATGGCACGTGGGTCCATCACCGCACCTGACAGGATATGCGCCCCGGGCTCCGAGCCCTTCTCGATCACGACGACAGCCGTTTCCGGGGCAAGCTGCTTGATGCGAATAGCCGCCGCCAAGCCCGCCGGTCCGGCACCGACGATCACCACGTCGTATTCCATGGACTCGCGCGGGCCGAATCGTTCGATGATTTCCTGTTGGTTCATTCGTGGTGGTGCGCGCGCATTCGAATCGCGCGCGGGTTCAGGCGGCCGTTCCCGGGACGGGAGGCTCGCGATCGGGGGCCATGCCGCGCCGGTACACCAGCAGGGTGCGCCGGAAACAACAGACGACGACTGCGTCCTGGTTGAAGCCTTCCGTCGCCACTGTGACCACGCCCAGATTCGGGCGCGACTTCGATTCGCGCGTCTCAAGCACTGTCGAGCGCGAGTAGACCGTGTCGCCTTCGAACACGGGATGGGGCAAGCGCACCTCGTCCCAGCCGAGGTTGGCGAAGACGTTATAGGAAACGTCCATGACCGATTGCCCGGTCACGAGCGCGAGGGTGAGGCAGGAGTTCACCAGCGGTCTGGCGAACTCGGTCTTGCCGGCGTAGTGCGCATCGAAGTGGACGGCCGCGGCGTTTTGGGTCAGCAGCGTGAACCAGATGTTGTCCTGCTGGGTGACGGTACGGCCCAGCGGATGACGGTATTCGTCACCGACCTCGAAATCCTCGAAGAATCGTCCCTGCCAACCCGCCTTGACCGCCACTCGCGACTACTCCCTCGTGAATGTTCCGTCGAAGACGATGGTGGTGATCTGCTTGGCGAAGTTGTCGAATGAACCCTTCTGCGGGTTGTACCACTCGACCGTCCAGTTCAACGCGCCGATCACGAACAGGCGCGCGATCGTGGCGCCGATGTCGCGGCGCAGTTCGCCTCGACTCATTGCCTCGTCGAGCAGTGCGTCCCAATAGTCTGCGTACTCGCGACGCACCTTGCGGTGGCGGTTTTTCGCGGTCAGAGGGATCTGGCCGTAAATCCGGATGTTGGCCGACGTGAAGTCGCCGTGGTGCAGCAGGCCCCAGAGGTGCCCCTCGATGGCGGCGGCGACCTTGGCGCGCGACGTCGCGCTCTTCGGCAGCGCCTCCACGCGTTCACGCACGGCGACGATCACGGCCTGGATGCCCTTGTCAAGCACTTCGCCGAGGATCTGCTCCTTCGACTCGAAGTGATAGTAGATGCTGCCGGCCTTGATGCCGGCCGCGTCCGCCACTTCGCGCAATGTCGTTGCGGCATATCCGTGATGGCGGAACAACCGCGAAGCCTCGAGCAGGATGCGCTCGCGGGTTGCGGTGTCGGCGGCCGATTGTGTTGGCCTTTCTTGCATCTTGGTTGGCATTTTCGAAAGTTAGGCAGGTAACGCGGTAAGGCCAATCTTATCCTTAGGGCTGAGTCGCATCACGCCAGACGTGACTAACTAACGTATGTTCGGTTATGGTAGCATTGGTTGTCCGCTTTGCCAACTGCGCTGCCCGCATACCCCCCGAGGAGTCCCGATGCTGCTCAACGAAGACCAAGTCGCGCTGCGCGACGTCGCCCGTCGATTCGCCCGCGAAAAACTCAAGCCGCGGTACCAGGCGCGCGAAGCGGAGCCCGGATTCGACCGTGGCCTCATGAAAGAGATGGGCGCCCTGGGATTGATCGGAGCCGACCTGCCGGAGGAGTATGGCGGGCTCGGACTGAGCGGCGTCACCTCCGGAGTGATCACTGAGGAGATGGCCTACGGTGATTTCAACGTCAGCTACTTGCAGCTGCTGGGATCGCTGATGGGGGCCATCATCCATCGCAATGCAAGTCCCGACCTGGCGCGGTTCTGGAACACGCGGTTGGTCGCCGGGGAGGCCATCGTCGGCCTGGGCCTGACCGAGCCACGCGGCGGCTCCGACGCTGCCAACCTCCAACTCAGGGCCCGAAGGGACGGCGACCACTTCGTGCTCTCCGGCGAGAAGACGTCCATCACTTTCTCGGACCAATGCGACGCCATGGTTCTCTTTGCCCGAACCGGTGCGGCAGATGCCGGTGCCCGGGGCATCAGTGCCTTTCTCGTGCCCATGGACCTGCCGGGAATACAGCGCACGCGCTTCAAGGATGTCGGCAGCAAGATCATCGGCCGCGGTTCGGTGTTCTTCGACGACGTGCGCATACCTGCCGGGAACATGATGGGCGCCGAAGGCAAGGGCTTCACGCAGGTGATGCAGGGCTTCGACTTCAGCCGGATCCTAATCGCGCTGCAGTGCATCGGCGCTGCGCAGGCGTCGATCGACGAAACATGGGCGTACGTGCAGGAGCGGCAAGCCATGGGCGCGCCGCTCGTCCAGTACCAAGGGGTCTCGTTCCCCATCGTCGAATTCGAGACGCTGATCGCCGCGTGCCGCGAGCTTTGCTATCACGCGCTGGCCCTGCGCGACGCCGGGCAGCCGCACACGGCGGAGGCCGCGATGGTCAAGTGGATGGGTCCCAAGACGGCCTTCGACGCGATCCACCAGTGCCTCCTGACCTTTGGGCATTACGGCTGGAGCATGGACCTGCCGCACCAGCAACGGCTGCGCGACGTGATGGGCCTGGAGATCGGCGATGGCACCGCGCAGGTCATGAAGCTCATCGTCGCCCGCGAGCGCGCCGGCCGCATGGCGGTGCAGTACGCGGCGGAGAACAAGCGGTGAGCGCGCCGCCTTCCATCCTGGTGAATCGCGATGGGGCCGTCGGCGTGATCGAGCTGGCTCGTCCCGACAAGTTCAACTGCCTGTCGCTGGAGGTCCATGGCGCGATCGCCGCTGCCCTGGATGAGTTCGAGGCGCCCGGCTCGGGCATTCGCGCCGCCCTGATCCGCGCGCAGGGCAAGCACTTCTGCACGGGCGCCGATCTCGACGAAGTCAAGAAACTGCGAAGCTCACCCGCCGACATCGAACACTTCATCCGCTACGGTCACTCCGTCCTGCAGCGTCTGGAAGCCAGCGAGCTGCCCGTAGTCGCGGCGTGCCAGGGCCTCGCGCTGGCGGGCGGCAGCGAGTTGATGATGGCCTGCGACGTGATCTTCGCTTCGAGCGATTTCCGTATCGGGGACCAGCATGCGCAATACGGGCTGGTGCCGGGCTGGGGCGGTTCCCAGCGGTTGCCGCGAATCGTGGGCGTGCGGCGCGCGCTCGACCTGCTCTACAGCGCGCGCTGGATCGACGCGCCCACTGCGCTGGCATGGGGCCTCGTCAACTACGTCGTCGAACCCGGCAAGCTCGCTGAAGCGTCGATGGCTTACTGCGTTCAGCTGGCGTCGCGCAGCCGGCCCGGACTGGCCGCCATGAAGCGGCTGGCCCGTCAGGGACTCGACCGGCCGCTGCCCGAAGGTTTGGTGTTCGAGCAGGATCTGATTTCACGCGAACTGCTCAACGACGATGTTACCGAAGGCTTGGCTGCGTTCGAGACCCGCCGGCCGCCGGTCTTCAGGTCCTGAAAGCGCGCGGAGCTGTCTGAATGACCATTCTCGTTCCCCGGGCGTCGATGAGCGACGCCGAATTTCAAGCCAACCGTGCGTCCTACGAGACGCTGCTGGCCACGCTGCATGAACGGCGGCGCAAGGCCATGGCGGGAGGTCCGGCCAAGGCCCGCGAGAAGCACCTTTCGCGCAACAAGATTCTCCCGCGCGACCGGGTCGAGGTCCTGCTCGACCCGGGTTCGCCGTTCCTCGAACTCGGCATGCTCGCCGGCGAAGACCTCTACGAGGGGGTGCCTCCCGGTGCGAGCATCATCACAGGCATCGGCCTGATCGGCGGCCGCGCCTGCATGGTGATCGCCAACGATGCGACTGTGAAGGGTGGGACGTACTACGGGATGACATGCAAGAAGCACGTCCGCGCGCAACAGGTGGCCTGGGCCCACCGCCTGCCTTGCGTCACGCTCGTCGACAGCGGCGGCGCGTTCCTCCCCGACATGGCGAATATCTTTCCCGATGCGGGCCAGTTCGGCAGCATCTTCAACAACCAGGTGCGGATGTCCGCGGAAGGCATCCAGCAGATTGCGGTCGTGCTTGGCCCTTGCACGGCCGGCGGCGCCTATATACCGGCGCTGTGCGACGAAATCGTGATCGTGAAGGAGCAAGGGTACATGTACCTGGGCGGGCCGGAGCTGACTTTCGCGGCGACGGGCGAAACGGTCGACGGCGAATCGCTGGGCGGCGCCCAGATGCACTGCAGCATCAGTGGAGTCACCGACCACATCGCCAGCGATGATCGCCACGCGCTGGCAGTGACGCGAGAAATCCTGCTCGAAATGGGGGAGCCCGCCCGACCCCGCTGGACGAAGCTGCCTAGTGTTCCCCCGCGACATGACCCGGCCGAAATCCACGGCTTGGTCAGCCGCGATCCGAAGATTCCCACCGACACGCGGGAGATCCTGGCGCGCCTTGTCGACGACAGCCGCTTCCAGGAGTTCAAACCGTTGTACGGCGACACGCTGCTGACGGGCTTCGCGCGCATCCACGGCCACGAGATCGGCATTCTCGCCAATCAGGGCGTCCTCTTTCCGGAGAGTGCGATGAAGGCCGCGCACTTCATCGACCTGTGCTGCCAGCGGGACATCCCCTTGCTGTTCCTGGCCGACGTGACCGGCTTCATGGTCGGGCGCGCGGCCGAACAGTCGGGCATCGCGAAGGCCGGTGCCAAGATGATCACCGCCATGGCATCAGCCAACGTTCCGAAGTACACCATCCTGATCGGCGCGTCCTATGGCGCGGGCTACCTGGCGATGTGCGGCAGGCCCTTCAATCCCACCGCAATGTTCGCATGGCCAAACGCGCGAGCCGCCATCATGGGCCCCGAGCAGGCAGCCACCGTGATGGCCCTGGTGCGGCGGCAGATCAACAAGTCCGAAGGCCGTGAATGGACCGCCGCGGAGGAAGAGGCCTTCAAGCAGCCCGTGCGCAAGATCTACGAAGACTTCCAGCCGGCGGACAACTTTTCTTCCAACCTGTGGGTCGATGGAATCATCGCGCCGACGGAAACACGCGACGTGATGGGGCTGATGCTGGACCTGGCGTCGCGAACCCCGGCCAAGCCGACGCCTTTCGGCGTCTTCCGTTTCTGAGGCAGGCCATCATGCAGCGCATCACCAAGGTCCTGATCGCCAATCGCGGAGAGATCGCCTGCCGCATCGCGCGAACCTGCAGGCGCCTCGGCCTGAAGGTCGCCACCGTGCACTCCACCGCTGACCGTGACGCGCGGCACGTGCGCGAGATCGGCGAATCGGTCGAGATCGGCGGCGCCGCGCCGTCCGAGAGTTACCTGCGCATCGACGCAATCGTCGCGGCGGCCAGGCGGGTTGGCGCGGACGCAGTGCACCCCGGTTTTGGTTTCGTTTCCGAGAACCCCGATTTCGTTCGCGCGCTGGACGCCGCCGGCATCGTCTTCATCGGCCCCTCCGCCGAGACCATGGAGCGCCTGGGCGGAAAGGCCCAGGCCAAGCGCGAGGCCGCAGCGGTTGGTGTGCCGGTGGTACCCGGCAGTGCCGGCGGCATGAAGGATGCAGCCGAGGTTGCCGCAACCGTGCGCGACATGCAGTTGCCCGTACTTCTCAAGGCCGTGGCCGGCGGCGGTGGGCGCGGCATGGCGGTGATCGAATCTCTTGACGGCCTGGAGTCCCGCATCGACAGCGCGATGCGGGAAGCCGAAAAGGCGTTCGGAAGCAGCGAGATGATCGTCGAACGTTACCTGCCGCGGGTGCGCCACATCGAAGTGCAGGTCGCGGGCGACGGCCGCGGAAATGCGATCCACTTGTTCGAACGCGAGTGCACTTTGCAGCGACGACACCAGAAGGTCATCGAGGAGGCGCCCAGCGCGGGCTTGCCGCCGGCTTTGCGCGAAAGAATCCTGAGCGACGCGGTGAAGCTTGCTGCAGCTGTCGGGTATCGAGGGCTGGGAACCGTCGAATTCGTCGTGGCCGGCGGCGAGTACTTTTTCCTGGAGGTCAATCCCCGTCTGCAGGTGGAACACCCGGTGACGGAGGAAGTCACCGGCCTCGACCTGGTCGAGCTCCAGTTGCACATCGCAGACGCCGGCACCCTGCCCATCTCCCAGGTGGACGTGGCTTGCCAGGGCCATGCCTTCGAAGCAAGGTTGTGCGCGGAGGATCCCGATGCGGGCTTCCTGCCGACAACCGGCCGCCTCGCGCGCGTTGACTTCCCGGGTGAGCCGATCCGTGTCGAGGCCGGGGTCGACAGCGGCGACGAAATCTCGCCGTACTACGATTCGATGATCGCGAAGCTGATCGCCCGCGGGCCCGACCGCGACGCGGCGCGGCGTTCGCTGGCGGGCGGCCTTCGGGACACAACGGTCATCGGCCTGACGACCAACCTTCGCTTCCTCGAAGGCTTGCTCGACTGGCCGCAAACGCTCGATGCGAGCTTCCACACGCGCCTGATCGACGAGCGGGTCGGCAGGACTTCAAGCGCCGCCGAGGCGCCGCCGATACCGCTGGAACACGTCGTCGCTGCGGCACTGCACTGGCTTCGCCGTGAGCGCGCCGCAGTTCCCGAGCTGGGCTGCTGGAGCGAGGCAGCCGGCTTCACCGGATGGAGACTTGGTGCTGGCAGTGTCGCGCTCGCGCCGCTTCCCGCTGTGATCCTGGGCGCCGGCAACGAAGAGTGGCCGATTCGCAGCGCGGCGCCTGCGGCCGACGGCACGGTCGACCTGATGGTTGGCGAGCACGCGCTGCGCGCGGCGCTGCGCGCTCCCCCTGCACTTGGTGCGGGGCGATTGCTGCTGCACCTGCAGGAGCGTGCACTGGAAGTGGTAGTGGCCGATGCCGGCCCGGGCCTCGAAGTCGCCAGCACGCTTGGCCGCAGCGTTTTCAGCTGCACGCCGTTCCTGGGAGGCGCCCTCGCGGGCGAGGGGACGGACGGCGCACTCCTGGCACCGATGATGGGCAAGGTGGTGGCGATTCATGCCGCGGCCGGTGATTCAGTCTCTGTGGGCGACACGGTAATCGTCCTGGAGTCGATGAAGATGGAATTGCACGTGAGCGCGCCGTTCGATGGAACGCTGGCGCGCCTGAACTGCGCGGTCGGGGACATGGTCGAGCGCCACCACACGCTGGCCGAAGTCGTTGCGTCTGCCACTTCCTGAAGGAGATCGAAAGAATGGGTTCGCTGCCGCGCCGGGTCGAGTTTCACGAAGAGGGACCGCGCGAGGGCTTCCAGATGGAGCCCTCCACCTATCCGCTGGACGAACGGCTGGCGCTGATCGATGCGCTTGCGGCGTCGGGCCTCAGGCAGGTGCAGTGCGCGTCGTTCGTGAGCCCGCGGGCCGTGCCGCAGATGGCGGACTCAGCGGAGTTGTTCGCGAGGCTTCGCAAGCGGCCGGGGACGCGCTACACCGGGCTCTGGCTCAACGAAAGCGGCTTCGAGCGTGCCAGGGCCTGCGACAACATCGACATCGACGGCAAAGTCGTCTTCTACGTCACGGAACCGTTTTCGCAGCGGAACAACAACTGCAGTGTTGCCGAGAATCGCGAACGTCAGCTGAAGTGGATCGATCGGTACATCGCGCTGGGCATCCCGTTCGAGCAGGCGTATGTCGTCACCGCATTCGGCTGCAACCTCGGCGGGCCCGTGCCGGTGTCGGCGGTGACCGACGTCGTCCGGTGGCTGGTCGACGCCTGCACCGACAGGGGAGTTCCCTTCCCAGCGTTCTACCTGGCGGATACCATGGGCTGGGCCAACCCCGAGGAGATCAAACGCCGCATCGGCGCCGTGCGCGAACTCGTGCCGCAAGCGCGCATCGGGCTGCACCTGCATGACACGCGCGGTGTCGGAGGCGCGAACGTCTATGCCGCCTTGAAAATGGGGGTGGACCTGTTCGACAGCTCCGTTGCGGGGCTCGGGGGATGTCCTTTCGCTGGTCACAAGCATGGCGACGCCGCAGGCAATATCTGTACCGAGGACATGGCGTTCATGTGCGAGGAGATGGGGGTCGAGACCGGCCTCGATCTCGAGCAACTCGTGGAGGCAGCCCGGCTGGCCGAGCGCATCATCGGGCGGCCCCTGAACGGCCGGTTGATGCGCAGTGGCACGCTCGCGTCGATGCGCCATCCGCGCGAAGCGATCCGGTAGTACCGTGCCGGGATGCTATCCACGGTGCGTCCTCACGGTATCCATGGGCCGGGCGAAGCGATGCCGTCGTGCCGGATGAATTTGGCATCAGTGGGGTCAATTGTCGGGAGAGGCCGCGTCAGTTAGCCTTCGAGCCGCGGCGAGCACGTGACGGCTTGACGAAATCATCGCGAAGCTACTGCAGTCGGTTGCCGGAACGGTGGCGCAAGAGGTCGACTCCCGATAAACTACCAAGTGTTAGTTCAATTCTAGAATGGCGTTATCGAGCTACTTGTGAGGAACCGTCCTTGGCCGTGATCAACAGCAGCTTCGACGGCTCGGTAGGCGCGGCCACGACCGAGCTCAGGGCGAACGACATCGCCCAGTTGCGAGAGCGGCTGGCTCACGTGGCCATGGGCGGGCGCGATGCCCATATTGCGCGGCATCGCGCACGCGGAAAGATGTTGGCGCGTGAGCGCATCGACTTGGTTGTCGATGACGCTGCGGCATTCCTGGAACTCTCGCCGCTCGCCGCCTGGGGCCAGTACGGTAACGAGGTTCCTGCCGCCGGTGTCGTAACTGGCATCGGCATCGTCGCCGGCCAGCCTTGCATGTTCATCGCAAACGACGCCACGGTGAAAGGCGGCTCGTTCTTCCATGAAACCGTCAAGAAGCACCGCCGCGCGCAGGAGATCGCCTGGCGCCTGCGCCTTCCGGTTTTGTACCTCGTGGACTGCGGTGGTGCCTTCCTGCCCGAACAGGACCGTGTGTTTCCCGATCGCGATCACTTCGGCAACAACTTCTTCCAGCAGTGCCGCATGTCGCAGGATAGGGTTCCGCAGATTTCCGCGGTGTTCGGTGGATGCACGGCGGGGGGCGCCTACATCCCCGCACTTTCGGACGAAGTCGTTATGGTGCGCGGCACCGCGCGCATCCACCTCGGCGGCCCGTCGATCGTGAAGATCGCCATAAACGAGACGGTGGATGGCGAGACCTTGGGGGGCGCAGAAATGCACACGCGAATCTCAGGCGTCAACGACCATCTGGCTGAGAGCGAGCCTCAGGCGCTGGCGCGACTGCGCGAAATCGTCGGGAGCCTGCCGCCTGCTCATCTTCCACCGCCGCCGCGCGTCCCATGTCCGCCGAGGTACGACCCCGCGCAGCTCGATGGCCTGGTGCCCGCCGATCCCAAGCAGCCTTATGACGCGCGCGAGATCATCGCGCGCCTCGTCGACGACAGTGACCTGCACGAGTTCAAACCCGACTGGGGCAGCCAGCTGGTCGCCGGGTTCGGTTCGATCCACGGATACCCGGTCGGCATCCTCGGGAACAACGGCGCCCTCGTGGCAGAGGCGGCGCTCAAGGGCACCCATTTCATCGAGTTGGCCAACCAACGTGGCGTCCCGCTGCTTTTTCTCCAAAACATCGCCGGGTTCATGGTCGGAAGCGAAGCCGAGCGCGCGGGCATCGCCAAGCACAGTGCGAACATGGTCTATGCGGTCAGTTGCGCGCGCGTCCCGAAGCTAACGCTGATCGTGGGGGGCTCCTACGGCGCCGGCAACTACGGCATGTGTGGCCGGGGATTCGAGCCCGAGTTCCTGTTCGCTTGGCCGAGCGCTCAGGTGGCGACGATGAGCGCCGACATCGCGAGCAATGTCATGCTGGAACTGGCAAGATCCAACCTGCGAGGGCCAGCCGATGAGGCGAGGATGGCGGAGACCGAACGCGCGGTGCGCGAGCAGTACCAGCGCCAGACGGACCCTTACTACGCCACTTCAAGGCTCTGGGACGACGGACTCATAGCCCCGTCGTCGTCACGCGACGTGCTCGCGCTGGCGCTCTCGTTGTGCACCCGTCGCGTGCCGCCGCAGACCGCAACGCCGGTTTACCGCATGTGAGGCCGCCCATGACGACACCGACGACTCCTCCGGCCTTCGATACGCTGCTGCTCGCGGTCGACCAGCGACGGATCGCCACGCTGACGCTGAACCGCCCCGATACGCACAACGCATTGAATGCCGCCTTGATCGCCGACCTGAAGCAGGCCGCAGACTGGCTGGGTTGCTCCCCGGGCCTTCGCGCTGTCGTCCTCACAGGCGCCGGGGCCACCTTCTGCGCCGGTGGCGACCTCGGTTGGATGCAGCAGAACATGAGCAAGACGCGTTCCGAGCGCGTCGACGAGAGTTTCGAGCTTGCGCTGATGTTGCGCACGCTGAATGAACTGCCGGTGCCGCTCATCGGTCGCATCAACGGTGCAGCCTACGGAGGCGGGGTGGGCATGATCTCGGTGTGCGACGTGTCCGTCGCGGTGGACACCGGCGTCTTCTGCCTCACCGAAGTCAGGTTGGGGTTGCTCCCGGCGAACATCTCCCCGTACGTCGTGGCGCGGATGGGCGAGGCCAACGCCCGGCGCACGTTTCTCACGGCACGCCGCATGGACGCTGCGGAGGCGCGCAGGCTTGGGCTGGTTTCGGAGATCGTCCCTGCCGACCAGCTCGACGCCGCGGTGGAACGGGAGCTCGCCGACCTGATGCAGTGCGCACCGGGCGCGGTGGCCGCGACCAAGAGGCTCGTTTCGTACGTAAACAGCCACGATCTTCCGACCAGCATGATCTACGCCGCCGACAAGCTGGCCGATGCCTGGGAGACCGAGGAAGGCCGGGCTGGCATCGAGGCCTTCTTCGCGCGTCGCCCACCGCCGTGGCGCCAGGGTTGAGCGGGGAAACGGGCATGTTCGACACCTTGCTCATCGCCAACCGCGGGGAGATCGCCTGCCGCATTGCCCGAACCGCGCGGCGCCTGGGCATGCGCAGCGTTGCCGTGTACTCGGACGCCGATCGCCGCGCGCGGCACGTCGCCGAGTGCGACGCGGCCGTTCGTATCGGCCCTGCGGAGGCGGCCCGCAGCTACCTGAACGCGGCCGCCATCATCGCTGCGGCGCAGGCGAGCGGCGCGCAGGCCGTGCATCCTGGCTACGGCTTCCTGTCCGAGAGCCCGGCGCTGATCGAAGCTTGCGAGCGGGCAGGCATTGTCTTCGTCGGACCCTCGCGGGAAGCAATCCGCCGCATGGGCTCGAAGATCGAGTCCAAGCGCATCGCGGTCGAACACGGCGTGCCGGTGGTGCCTGGCTATCACGGCGACGACCAGGCGCCGGCGGCGCTCGCCGAGGCCGCCGGGCGCGTCGGCTATCCGGTCATGATCAAGGCCTCGGCGGGGGGAGGCGGCAAAGGCATGCGGGTGGTGCAGTCGGCTGCCGAGTTCACCGCCGCGCTCGAGACGGTGCGCCGCGAGGCCAAAGCCTCGTTCGGGGACGACAGCGTGCTTCTCGAGCGGTACCTTGGCGAGCCGCGCCACCTGGAGGTCCAACTGCTGGGCGACAAGCACGGCCACCTGGTCCACCTCTTCGAGCGTGAGTGTTCGATCCAGCGCAACCACCAGAAGGTGATCGAGGAAGCCCCGGCGGCCAACCTCTCTGAGTCGCAGCGCGAAGCCCTGTTTCGCCACGCGCTCGCGGTGGGCAACGCCATCGGCTACGACTCCACCGGGACCGTCGAATTCATCCACGACGCAGCCAGTGGCGACACCTTTTTCCTCGAAATGAACACGCGGCTGCAGGTGGAGCATCCCGTCACCGAGGCGACGGTGGGCATCGACCTCGTCGAATGGCAACTGCGCGTGGCCGCGGGCGAACCACTCGCGTTCAACCAGCAGCAGATCGGGCGGCGGGGCTGGGCGATCGAGGCCAGGGTCTGCGCCGAAGATCCAGCCAAGGGATTTGTGCCGGAGATCGGCACCATCGTCGGGTACACCGAGCCCGCAGGCGAGGGCGTGCGTGTCGACAGCGGCGTTTGTGCCGGCAGCGAGGTGACCCCGTTCTACGACTCGATGCTTGCGAAGGTGATCGCGTTCGCCGATACCCGGCCGCTGGCTGCCCATAGGCTGGCGGGCGCGCTCGATCGCTTCGAACTCATCGGGGTTCGCAGCAACATCGGCTTCCTGACCGACTTGCTGCGCGCACCGGCCTTCGACGCCATGCTGACTACCCACTACATCGAGCGCAGCTTCCCCGGGGGCTGGGAGCCAGGAGGCGACGGACTGAAAGCACTCGCGCTAGGTGCTCTCGGTTGCGCGCTGGCCGCACAGGCGCCGGCGCAAGCCTCACCTTGGGTGGCATTGGGCGCTTGGCGACTGCTCGGCCCGGCGGCGCCGGTGGCTATGCCGGTGCTGCTCGAAGATTCCGCCCATCACCTGCACACGGCGCTCGTCCGGCAGGACAGCGCTGTGTGGCACATCGAGATCGGCGAGCGGCGGTTCACCTGCGGCGCCCGGCTCGACGCCGGTCACTTGGAGGTTGAAATTGAAAGTGGCCGGGAGCGGCATCGCTTCTTGCGAGCGCGCGAAGGCTCCGCCAACCGTGTCTGGCTCCATGGGCCGAGGGGCACGCACGTCTGGACGCACATCGACCGCACCGCCCACGCCCTGGCCGGAGCCGCGGCCAGCAGCGCCGCGGCGAGCACCACGCTGCGCGCGCCGATGCCCGGGCTGGTGACCGCTGTCTCGACCTCGATCGGCGCCCGGGTGCAAGCCGGCGATGCCGTGCTGATCCTGGAAGCCATGAAGATGATGCACACGCTGGCCGCGCCGGCCACTGGCACGGTGGCCGAGCTGCGGTGCCGTGTCGGCGATTCAGTGCGCGGTGGCGATGTACTGGTGGCGATCGAACCCGAGGGTGCGACATGAGCATGAACGATCCGATCTATTTCACCGAGGAACACCGCCAGTTCCGCGACAACCTGCGCCGCTTCGTCGAGCAGGAGGTCGTGCCGAAGGCCGGCGCCTGGGAGAAGGCCGGCAAGGTGCCGCGCGAGGTGCTGCGCCAGATGGGCGAGCTCGGCTACCTGGGTGTCCGCTACCCCGAGAAGTACGGTGGATCCGAGCTCGACACCGTGTACAGCGCGATCCTGGCCGAGGAGCTGGGCCGTTCGACCTTCGGCGGCTTCGCGGTCACGGTCACCGTGCACACCGACATGGCCTCCCCGCACTTGGCCAACTTCGGCAGCCCCGAGCAGCTGCAGCGCTACCTGCCGCCGCTGACGCGCGGCGAGCAGGTCTGCGCGGTCGCGGTGACCGAGCCCGATGCCGGATCTGATGTGGCCGGCATCCGAACCCGCGCGGTGCGCGACGGCGATCATTGGGTGCTCAACGGCACCAAGATGTTCATCACGAACGGCGTGCACGGCGACGTGTACTTCGTCGGCGCCAAGACAGACCCGAGCGCCAAGGGCTCGCGCGGCATCTCGATCTTCATCGTCGAGAAGGGCACGCCGGGCTTTCGCGTCGGGCGCGCGCTGGAGAAGAGCGGCTGGCTGTGCAGCGACACCGCCGAACTGGTGTTCGAAAACTGCCGCATTCCCGCCGCCAACCTGCTCGGCGGTGAGAACAAGGGCTTCTACCAGATCATGCGCAACTTCCAGAACGAACGCATGGTGATCGGTGCCGCGGCGATGGGCGAGGCCGCGCGGGCGATCGAGATGACGGTGCAATACGTGCGCGACCGCAAGGCCTTCGGAGCCCCGCTGTGGGACAAGCAGGCGATCCGCCAGCGCCTGGCGATGCGTGCAGCGCAGGTCGAAGCCGGGCGCGCGCTCGTCTACCACTGCGCGTGGCTGGACGCGCAGGGCAGGGACTGCGTGAAGGAGGTTTCGATGGTCAAGGCTTTCTGCGGCGAGTTGGTCAACGATGTGCTCTACGACTGTCAGCAATTCCACGGAGGCTTCGGCTACATGCGGGAGGCGGCGATCGAACGCATGGTGCGCGATGCCCGGGTGGAAGCCATCGGTGGAGGCGCGACTGAAGTCATGCTCGAGGAAGTGGCGAAACGGATTTAAGGACCTGGAATGGCTCAACCCGAGGACGAAGCGGAACTGGTTCGCAAGTGGCAGCAGATCACCGTGATCTCGCCGTACAGCCGTGAGCTGGGCCTGAGGCTGCACAAGGTGGAGCCGGATTGGTGCGTGATCGCGGTCAATCCCGATGGGCGCGTGGTCGGCAACCTGGCCACCGGAGTCGTGCATGGCGGCGTGGTCACTGCCCTCCTTGACAGCTGTTACGGCCTGGCGATCTTCGTGCGCATGAACGTTCTGCGCGCGATGGCGACACTGGACCTTCGCATCGACTACCTGAAAGCGGCCACGCCCGGCCGGGAAATCTACGGCGGCGCCGTCTGCTACAAGCTGGGGCACGAACTCGCGTTCGTCCGCGGCGCCGCGTATCACGAGAGCCCCGACGACCCGATCGCCACTTCGTCGGCCATCTTCATGTTTACCGGTGGGCCGGTGATCTCGCTCGAAAATGCGCTGGACAAGATGAAGGGAGATACGCCATGACCGTGGAAACGATCGTTGCCGCCGCGCGCGCGAGCCGGAACTGGGCGCCGCTCGTGGATCTCGTTCCGTTCGCGCGTTTTCTCGATGTACGGCTGGACATCCGGGGCGAGCAGTACACCGCATGCATGCCCTTTCACCAGAAGCTCATCGGCAACCCGGCGCTGCCCGCGCTGCATGGCGGGGCGATCGGCGGCTTCCTCGAATGCGCCGGGCTCTTCTACCTGCTCTGGGACATGGACAGCGTGGATCTTCCCAAGACCATCAACTTCACCTTCGAATACCTGCGCTCCGGCCGGCCCGTGGACACCTATGCGAACGTCTTCATGGTCAAGCAGGGCAAGCGCGTGGCTCACCTGCGTGTCGAGGCCTGGCAGTCCAGTCCCGACACGCCCATCTCCGTCGGCCACGGCAATTTCATGCTCAAACCCGCCGCAATATCCCAAGGCAACCCATGACCATCGCATCGTATCGTTCCGTCTTCCGGCCCGGCCTGTTCGCCGGGCAGACCGTCATCGTCACCGGCGGGGGTAGCGGTATCGGCCGCTGCATCGCCCATGAGCTGGCGAGCCTGGGTGCGCGGCTTGCACTCGTGGGCCGGAAAGTGGAGAAGCTGGAAGCCATCCGCACGGAGATCGCCACAGCGGCGGCGGAAGCGAAGGTTTCACTCCACTCGTGCGACATCCGCGACGAAGCCGGCGTGAAGCAAATGGTGGCCGATGTACTTGCCACGCACGGACGCATCGACGGCCTTGTCAACAACGCCGGCGGACAGTACCCGCAGCCGGTGCGGGACATCACGCTCAAGGGCTGGGACGCCGTCGTGCGCAACAACCTGCACGGGGGCTTTCTCGTCTCGCGCGAGGCCTACACGCAGTGGATGGAAGCCCATGGCGGCGCAATCGTCAACATCATCGCCGACATGTGGATGGGGATGCCGGGCATGGCCCATAGTGGCGCAGCACGAGCTGGAATGCTGTCTTTCACCGAGACGGCGGCCTGCGAGTGGGGACACGCCGGTGTGCGTGTCAATGCAGTCGCGCCGGGCTTCGTCGCCAGCAGCGGCTTCGACACGTACGGTCCGGAGATGAAGGCCAAATTCCGCAGCCTAATGAAGACGGCGCCGCTGCAGCGCTATGGCACCGAGGCCGAAGTGTCTTCGGCGGTGGCGTACCTGCTTTCCGAAGGAGCCGCATACATCACCGGCTCTTTCATCCGTGTCGACGGCGGCGTGCCGAATGCGCGCCAGACCTGGAAGCTGGAAGAACACAGCCGCAGCCGGCCGTACGAAGGATTCCCGCTGGCAAAGATGCCCGAGTGCCTCGAACCCGGCGCCCAATGAACGTCCCGCCAGCACCCGCAACGACGAAGGAGACCCGCATCATGTCCAGCGAAGCCCCGGCCGGCGTGAGCGTTGTGCCGTTCCGCACGCACAACCGCACCATCACCGAAACCGACATCGTCACGTTCGTCAATGTGGTCGGGCTGCACGAGCCGTTCTTCATCGACATGGAGTACATCAGGCGCAACATGTCGGGCAAGCACCGCAACCGTTTCGCGCCAGGGCCGATGATCATCTCACTGGGCATGGGGCTGCTGGCGCCGACCGTGGCCGGCGTCATCGAACGTGTGCTCGAGGGGCGCGAGCACGGTCCTTTCGGCGGCATGACTGGCGTTCAGGCGCGAGTGAAGGGTGCGCTGTTCCCCGGCGACACGATCCACGTCGAAGGCGAAGCCTGGCTGCGGCCGACCACCTCGCGCGGATACACACTGATGGATTTGCACCACCGAGTCGTCAACCAGGACGGCGAAGTGCTCGTCGACTTCACCGAGACGATCACTTTTCTGCCTGAGGGTGCCGTCGAGCCTGGTTGAGGGCGCGACAATGCCGATGGACTTCTCGCGTTCACCGACGCCAGAACCTGGCCGTGCTCGCTGTCGGACCCAGGCCCGCTTCCAGCCTGATGAACTCGTTCGGTCGAGCGCGTGCGTGCCGCCGCGACCGGGCGCGGCAGAGCACGTCCTCCGTCTCGTCACCCTCCGGACACGTTTGCGCTCATCCGCCAGCGGGACGAGTGGCGCAGGGCCGCTTGATCACGGTTCCATCGCTGAACAGCGCCGAGCGTTCGGTTTCGGAGAAGCCGATCTCCGCCAGGATCGCGTCGGCGTGTTCGCTGAGCCGAGGGGGCAGGCTCGCCACTTGCCCAGGCGTAGCGCTCAGCTTGACCGGCACTCCGATGTGCCGGTGTCCCTCCGCCTCGACGACCATCTGCCGGTGCGCGGCGTGCGGATGCGAAAGCGCCTGCCCGACATCGTTCACCACCGCAGCGGGGACGCCGCGTTGCATCAATGTCGCGCACAGCTCTTCCGCAGAATATGGACGAAGGGTTCTTTCCAGTTCCGTTCGCAACCGGTCGCGATTTTCCCTGCGCGCAACGGGGCTCTCGAAGCGCGGGTCGGACGCCAGGTCCGGGCGCTGCACGCATTCGCACAGCCGGCGGAATTGGCCGTCGTTGACCACGCCGAGGAAGATGGGGCCGTCAGCGGTCGCGTAACAGTCATAGGGCACGATGTTGTGATGGGCGCTGCCCATCCGCTGCGGGATGCTACCGGAGTAGAACCAGTTGGATGCGTGCGGCGCCAGCAACAGCGACAGACCGGTGTCGAACAGCGTCGCTTCCACGCGCTGGCCGCGGCCGGTGCGAGTGCGCGCACCGAGGGCCAGCAGCACGCCCACCATGGCGTTGTAGCCGGTGAGATAGTCCACCACGGGCACACCCAGCCGCACCGGCCCTGAATCGGCGGTGCCGTTGACGCTCATGAGCCCGCACATCGCTTGTGCCACCGCATCGTAGCCCGGCAGGCCCCCCAGCGGGCCGTCGGCACCGAAGCCGCTCACGCAGCAGTAAACGAGCCGGGGATGCCGGGTCGCCAGCGAACCCTCGTAACCCAAGCCCCATTTCTCCATCGTGCCAGGCAGGAAATTCTCGATCACGACGTCCGCCTCCTGAAGCAGTCGTTCCAAGATCTCCCGGCCTGCCCGACGCGACAGGTCGACCGCGATCGAGCGCTTGCCGCGGTTGAGGGCTGCAAAGTAGGCGACCTCTCCGCGCTCGTCCAGGGGCGGGCCGATGCGCCGCGCCTCGTCGCCATCTGGCGGTTCCACTTTGATGACCGAGGCGCCATGGTCCGCCAGCATCTGGGCGCACAGCGGCCCGGCCAGGACGCGCGAAAGGTCGATCACGCGAAGCCCTTCGAGCGCGCGGGGGGCACCAGACACTGACTCAGGCATGAGCGATCAACCTTTCGGCGGCAGTACGTATCGACGCAGGGATGGGCACCGACTTGCGCCGCTGCAAGTCGAAGAAGAGCGCGGCGACCAAGATGCTCGTGTAGATGAACCCCTCCTTGGAATCCACGACGTGGTGGATGATGTGATAGACCTTCTCGCCGACTGCCAGCACGCCGCTGCGCACTTCCACGGCGGTGCCCGCGCGCAGCGGGCGGTGATAGGCGATGTCGTAGTCGAGTGCCGCGGAGCCGGTTCCCTCGGCGAGGAGCGCCCTCCGGTCCAGGGCCATCGCGCGGAACAGGTGGGTGATCGCGTCGTTGAAGCGCGCGATGTGTGCGCGAGGTGGGGCCACGCCGTCCGTGTCGCAATCCCATGGCTCGATCGAGCCGCGATAAGTGAGCAGCATCCGGTCGAGCGGTGGCGCACCGAGCGGCTGCACTGCCGCCATCGGTGGAGGTGCGGGCATTTCGGGGAGGTCGCCGGAAAGGTCGAGCGCAGCGGAGCGGACGTCATCGGGCAATGGTCGAGTGGCGTCGTCGGGACCCACGAGCGCCAGCCGCGTGTCGAATGCCGCCGATTCGACGCCGGTCACGAGGTTTGTCATCCGACTCGCGATGTCGATCGTTCCTTCGGGATGCACCGCGCGGATGCCGGAGCGGATCATGTGAATGTCACCGCCCCGCAGTTCGCGCTTGAACAAGGTCCGATCGGCCAGCGGCCTGAGGGATAACGCTTCCTTTCGCAGCCGCGAGGGGGCGAGGCCGATGCGCGCGGCGAGATGCGCCTGCGCATCGGTCGCACGCGCGAGGTAGAACTGCACGTTCATGTGGCCCCACTGGTCGCACTCGGCCATGTTCACCGAACCGCGGCCCGTGACGAAGGTGCGGTCGTTCATTCGTCGCTCCCCACAGGCAAGAGCCGCTCCCGCGCGCGCGCAAACACGTCCGGGTCCAACGCGGTGGACCGGCGCGCGTCGAGGTCCATCATCACCGTGAAGACCCTGCTTTTCATCGCCACGTGACCGGTCTCGACGTTCGTCAAACGGTGGAAAAAGGTGATCTTGCGCTCGCTGACCTCGAGCACACCGCTATCCATGCGCACGAGATCGCCGGCAAGCAACTCCTTGAGGTAGAAAACGTCCTGCCTGACCGCCGCCGGCGCGCGGCGGCGCTCCCGGATGTAATCCGGCGTGATGCCGATCGACGCCATCACGTGCCAGGCGGCATCGGAAACCTTCGCCACGTAGAACTGCACGTTCATGTGGCCGAGCTGGTCGCACTCGATGGGCGACACGCGCCCCAGGTGGGATTCGACGAACAAGGAAGGCTCCATACAGAAGGTGAAGCAGTCGCGCTCAGCTCTGGGCGGGAGCTTCTACTCTGCCTTGATCCCGGCCGCCTTGACCGTTGCGGCGACCGAGGACAGCTCGGCCTTGTGCGCGGCCGCCAGTGCCTCGGCATCCCCCGTGCGCGGTTCAAATCCCACGCCGCGAATCTTTTCCGCCGTCGCCGGCAACCTCAGGACCGCCAGCAGTTCCGAGGAAAGACGTGACAGGATTTCACGCGGAACACCCGCCGGTGCGAATACGGCTATCCAGGCGCTGTATTCGACGCCCTTGATACCTGCCTCCCCGACAGTTTCGATGTCGGGTGCGAGACCTGAACGCTGTGAGCCGGTCTGTGCCAGTGACCGCAGCCGTCCTGCGCGGATGTTCGGCAGGCTCGTCGAAAGCGGCTCGCAGATGACGTCGAGCTGCCCTCCGATCAGGTCGGTCAGGGCTTGCGCCGACGACTTATACGGCACGCGCGTCAGGTCGACGGCAGCGGCTCGCTTGAGAAGTTCCGCGCACAGCAATGCGGAGCTGGTACCGGAGCCGTAGTTGAGTTTTCCGGGTGAAGCCTTGGCAGCTGCCAAGAGGTCGCGCATGTTCTTCAGCGGCGAACCGGCGGGAACGACGAAGGCGAACGGCGCGTCGGCCACCATTGCGAGCGGCGCCAGGTCCTCGAGGGGCTTGACGGGAAAGCTTGAGTAGAGGAAAGCGTTGGCCGCGACGGTGGTGTTGGACCCGAACAGGAGTGTGTATCCATCGGCTGGGGCCTTCGCTGCGGCCGCCACTCCCAGGATGCCACCGGCTCCGGCGCGATTGTCGATGACGACGCTCTGGCCCAACCGCTCCCCAAGTGCTTGCGCCACAACGCGCGCCAAGGCATCGGTGCTGCCCCCCGCGCCTTGCGGAACGATGATCTGCAGCGGTTTGGACGGCCACGGCTGCGCCGTTGCATGCAGCGGAGCTGCAATGCCGATTACCGCCGATAGACAGAGTACCCACCTGTTAAAGACTTTCATCCGGATCTCCTTCGTCTTGATCGAATCGAACACACACGGGGACCCTTTGCGTTCATGCCCGTGGCAAATGCGGCCGCAACTTTCTAAACTCACGACAACCCCAACCAAAGGAAAACCGATGACCGACCCCGCAGTCCTTGTCTGCCGCCGCGACTTCGTGTGCGAAATCACTCTGAATCGCCCGGAGCAACGCAATGCCATGGCTCCGGAGTTGCTTCAGGCCTTCCAGCAAGTGATCGACAAGGTGAAGGACGATCGCAACCTGCGTTGCGTCGTCATCGCCGGCAGCGGTGCGAACTTCTGCTCCGGTGCCGACTTCCGCAGCAACCTGCTCGACCGCGGCAATGAACTGCCGCATGACGCGTCCTATGGCATCTACCGGCCGTTCCTTTCCATCCTCGATGTGCCGGTTCCTGTGATTGCCGCGATGAACGGCCATGCGATCGGCGGCGGCTTCGGCCTGGGACTCGTGTGCGACCTGCGCGTGGCGAACCGCGACGCGCGCTACGGCGCCAATTTCGCCCGGCTCGGCCTGCATTCCGGCATGGCGATCAGTTATCTCCTGCCACGCGTGTGCGGCGTGCCGCGTGCGGCCGAATTGCTCTTCACGGGCCGGGTGTTCTCGGGTACCGAAGCCGCAGCGATGGGCGTTGCCAACCATGCAGTCGAGCCCGGGCAGGTCCTCGCGCGCGCGAGGGAGCTTGCGGACGAGATCGCCGCCAATGCGCCGGTGGCCGTGAGGATGATGAAACGCTCGCTGTACCGCGGTCTCGACTGGGACCCGAAATCGGCCGGTGAGGTCGAGGCGTTGCTGCAGTCGCGCACGCTCGAGATGTCCGACGCGAAGGAAGGCGTCGCCGCATTGCTCGAAAAACGTAAACCTGAGTTCCGCGGTGCCTGATCGCGAGTGACGCAAGCTACGGGCCCGAGTCTTCACGCGGCGCTCCCGTCGGATGACTCCAGGGTGGCGCCGGCGGCAACCATGGCGCCAATCTCGTCCCCGGAGTAGCCCGCTTCCCGGAGCAGTTCGGCGCTGTGTTCGCCGAGGCTTGGGGGAGGGTGCCTGATCGCTTGCGGCGTGCGCGAAAACCGCGAGGGCGGACGCAGGCTCACCAGCGTGCCCTCGGTGGAGTGCTCGATCCGCTGGAAGAACCCCACGGCGTTCAGGTGCGGGTCCTGCAGCAACGATTCCAGTGTGTGCAGAGGCCCTGCAGGCACGTCCGCGTCAGCCAGGATCGCCAGCCATTCAGCCGTCGATCGCGTGCGGAAGGTGGCTTCCAGCCATGCATAGACCTCGCGGGAGTTCTCCGTACGGGCCTGCAGGGTGGCGAAACGAGGGTCTTCGAGGAGCCGGAGCTCGCCCAGCCGCCCCAGCACCGAACGCCACTGGCCATCGTTGATGAGGAAGGCGCAAACGTAGCCGTCCTTCGTGCGGAACGGCCGCCGATCGGGGTTGAGGTGTCGGGGGTATCCCACCTCGCCGACCGGTGGCTCGAATGAGTGGCCCATCAAGTGGTCGCCGAAAACGGCTTGCGAGAGGGACTCGAACATCGGGACTTCCACCGCCTGTCCCTCTCCCGTGCGCAGCTTGTGAAAGAGGCCGCCCAATATCGCGTTTGCAAGCAGCACCCCCGTGTAGCGGTCCGCGATTGCCATCGGCATGTAACGCGGCTCGCCCCCCGAAGCCCGCGCGTACAGGCTTGGGATGGCGGACATCCCCTGCATCAGGTCGTCGAGTGCGGGTCGGGACGCATAGGGGCCGTCCTGTCCGAAGCCCACGGCGCCCACGTAGACGATCCCCGGGTTCTCGGCAGCCAGCTCTTCGTATGACAGCCCGAGCCGAGCCATCGCTGCGGGCCGCACGTTGTAGACGAATGCATCGGCCCGGGCGGCGAGGCGCAATAAGGCATCGCGCCCGGCCGCCTGCTTCAGGTCCAGCACGATGCTGCGCTTGTTGCGGTTGTTCTGCTGGAAAATCCCGCCCATGCGGCGCGTGCGCGAAGGCCCAAGATCGCGCACGATGTCCCCCTCGGGGGACTCGACCTTGATGATGTCGGCTCCCATGTCGCCAAGGATCTGCGTCGCGAACGGACCCATGAGGTAGGCGGTGAGATCGAGGATCCGGATACCGTCGAGCGCTCCCATGCCGGACCTCTACCGCGACGTGCAGGCGACCGTGGCCTGCCATGCGGACTGCTCGCCGCGATCCCTCAGCGCCTCGACGAGTGCACGCGCCCAGAAGGCCTCGCCGCCGTGTTCGTCCCGCCATTGCCGCAGCCTGCGCGTGGAGTGATGCAGCGTGTGCTCGGCGGTGACACCGATGGCGCCGTGCAGCTGGTGGGCGATCCGCGATCCGAGCCCCGCCGCCTCGCCCGCGCGAACTTTCGCCGCCGCGGCCGCCGCGATGAACCAACGGGAGTCATCAGTGGCCGCAGCCGCGCGCGAGATCACCCGCGCCGCCGCCGCTTCTTCGGCCAGCTGTGCCAGCTGGTGCTGCACCGCCTGGAACTGGCCTATCGCACGTCCGAACTGGACACGCTCCGCCGTGTAGGCAAGCGTGAGTTGCAGAAGGTGGCCGAGCGCGCCGGCGATCTGTGCTGCGGTGAGCAAGGCAGCACGCGCTCGAACCTCGACTGCGCGTATCTCGGGAATGGCAACGCACCATGCCTCGTCGGCACCCGCGCCCACGGCAGGCTTCAGCGCAACGTCAAGGTACGCCACGCTGGCAGACGCGTTTGCGGAATCTTCGGTTTCGATCGTGGCTGCACCGCGCGGCAGCCACAGCAACTGCGCCATTCCGCTGTCGTCGCTCCCCACCACAGCGAGATGGCGCGCATGCGGAGCCCATCGAATCCCGGACAGAGCAAGTCTTGCGCGTCCATCCTCGCGCATCGCGGCGAGACCGAGTTCCGAGATTGCCACGCAAGCCGGCCCGGCAGCCGCGGCCGCACCCGCGCGGCCGCGCAGCCAGCCGGCCAGCAGCGTCTCTGCGAGCGGCAATGGCACGCTGTGTGCCGCCGCGCGTTCGAGCAGCGCGCAGGCGTCCACCCAGTCGCCGCCCGCGCCTCCGAGGGACTCGGGCACGAGCAGCTGGTTGGGCCCCAGGTCCTCGGCCGCTGACCAGAGGTCCGAAGGCCAATGTCCATCGTCTGCGGCGAGCATCACGCGGCTGTCGCAGCGCTGCGAGAAGAGTCGCTCGGCGGCTTCGGACAGGGGTAGGGCCAGTTCGCTCATCGCTGTTGCCTCATCGGGCCTGCAATTGCTTGGCGATCATGTTGCGCAGGACCTCGTTGGTCCCGCCACGCAGGTTGTACGTGGGCGCGAGGGGCCACGCCGCGGCCAGCAGGCCGGTCAGCGCAGGGTCGTTCGCGACCCGCTCATCGAGTTCCATTGCCTCGCGCACGCTCTCCAGCGTGTCACGCTCGAAGTTCGTGCCCAGGTCCTTGACCATCGCCGCCTCGATGGCGGGCGACCGCCCGGCTTGAAGCGCTGCCCAGATCGCCAGACTCATGTTGCGCAAGGTCATCAGGCGGGCGAGCAGGCGCCCCGCAGTGGCATCGGCCGGGGACGATGCGCCCTGCAGCACGAGACGCACGCAGCGTTCGAGCACGGGCATCGTGCTGAGGAAACGCTCCGGCCCGCTGCGCTCATAGGCCAATTCGCTCGTGACCTGCTTCCATCCTTCGCCGGCCTGGCCCACCAGTCGATCCGCCGGCAGTTGAAATGGTGGCTGCCGTCAAGCATGAGGATGGGGCGAATGGTCACGCCAGGAGCCTTCAGGTCGACGATGAACTGGCTCAGCCCGGCATGGCGCGTACGCGGGTCGAGCGGGGCCGTGCGGCACAGGACAATCGCGTAGTGCGCGACATGCGCGCCGCTGGTCCAGACCTTGCGGCCGGTCAGCCGCCACACGTCGCCCGACGGATCGGCCCGGCTGCGAACCGACGCGAGATCCGAGCCCACGTCCGGCTCGCTCATGCCGATCGCGAAGTAGGTGTCGCCGGCGGCAATCCGCGGGAGGAAGTCCTGCCGCTGCCGTTCGCTGCCGAAGCGCATCAGCAGCGGCGCGCTTTGCCGCGCTGCGATCCAGTGGGCGGCCACCGGTGCCCCGGCTGCGAGCAATTCCTCGTTGATCGTCAAGGTTTCAAATGCGGTTCCTCCGCGGCCTCCCCACTCCCTCGGCCAGTGGTAGCCGATCCAGCCGCGCGCGCCAAGCCTGCGGCTGAATTCGCCTTCCAGGCCCTCGGTCCAGGAATTGCATTGGGGACGGAAACCGCCGTTCGCGACCTCCTCGTCGATGAAGGCGCGAACCTCTGCACGCAGTCGTCCCGTTCCCTCGGCGACGGAGGGAAGTCCAAGTTCGGATTCGAAAAACAGCATTGGGCGGAGCGTCGTGCGATTGGCTGGCGAGCCGTTGACCCGGAACTGCAGTATTCTACCAACTGTTAGTTTGTCACCTCGGGGGAACCCCGATATGTCAAGCCAAGGAGATCCCATGTCCAACCGCTCGCTCGACGACCTCAATGCCGGAGACGTGTTCCGCAGCTACGGACGCACGGTCACCGAAACGGACATCGTGCTGTTCACCAGTCTTGCCGGACTGAAACTGCCCATCTTCATCAATGAGGAGTTCGCGAAGAAGCACACGGACTACGGCGGGCGCATCTGCCCCGGGCTACTGACGGCCGCGCTGGCGGCAGGGATGATGGAGGAGATCCTCGGGCCCGCGACGATCGCGGCACTCGAACTGACGGATTTCAAGTTCACCGTGCCTGTGCGGCCGGGCGACACCTTGCGCGCGGAAATCACCGTCGAAGGCAAGAAAAACCTCTCGGACGGCAAGCGCGGCATCATGCAGGGCCGGGTCCGGGTGTTCAACCAACGGGAACAGCAGGTTTTCGAGTTCAGCGAGAAGCTGATGATGCGCCGCGGGCGTGTCGACGACCTGGTATGACCCACGCTACGCCGGCCGAGGGGGCACGATCAGGTCCGGCGCGAGCACGCTGGACGGGCATGCCACCCCAAATGGCCCTCAACTTCTACGGCAGCAACCATCGCAAGGCCCCGGGCAAGCTCGTACCGGCCGTGAAACCTGGAACGGAGGAGGCGCTTTGACGGGCCTCCCCCACGACATCCGGCCCGAGGTGTTCTTTCCGGCGTTGCGGATCGAGCGCACCGTGGTCGCAGGCGTCAAGGCGGTGAGAGTCGGCAGCGGCCCGACACTGCTGCTCCTGCATGGCGGCACGGGATCGTGGACGCATTGGGTGCGCAACATCGAACCGCTGTCGCGCAGGTTCAGCCTGGTGATTCCGGACCTCCCCGGCATGGGTGAATCCTTGGACGTCCCGCGAGACACCGACCTGGATGGATATGGCCGATATCTTCTTGCCGCGATCGACGCCGGTCTGATTCCGTCGGGCCGGAAGTTTGCCGTCGCTGGATTTTCCTGGGGCGGGGTCGTCGCGGCATGGCTCGCAGCGCGCCGGCCCCGAGACGTGTTCGCGACCTGCCTGCTCGCCCCGGGGGGCTTTCCCCCCGAAGGCTGGCATCGCCCTCCGCTCAGGGCCGTCCCGCCGGGCGCGAGTGATGAGGAAGCCAACGCCATCCATCGCGCGAACCTCGGGATGATGATGATCTCCAGGCCGGAGCGCATCGACGAAATGACGGTTGCCATGCAGCGGCGCAACCATGCGATGACCCGCTTCAAGTCGCGCTACCTCGGCTACCGGGATACCCTGGGGCCGAGCCTGCAGAAAGTGCAATGCCCGGTCCTCGCGATCCTGCCCGCGTGCGATCCGCTTCCCCGGCCGGATACGCAGGCCCGCGCCGCCTACCTTCGGCAATGCGCGTCGCACATCGTCTGCCGCGTGGTCCCGGACGCAGGCCACTGGGTCGCCTTCGAGGCGGCCGACGCCGTCAATGAGCTGATTTCCGGTTTCGTCACCCGCTGTGCCGGCGGCCGTGAGCGAGCGATGAAAGACCAAGAGAGGAGCCCCGATGGCGGTCAAGGAAGGTGAACTGCTCTGGACGCCACGTCCCGACTTCGCGCAGTCTTCGCAAGTGGCGTTGTTCATGGACTGGCTGCGCCGGGAGCGGGGGCTCGATTTCCCTGGCCACGCCTCGCTCTGGGAATGGTCCGTCGACCGCATCGAGGATTTCTGGGCCGCCCTGTGGGATTACTTTGGGATCGAATCGTCGACACCTCACTCGTGCGTCCTGGAGGAGCGCGTCATGCCGGGCGCGGTCTGGTTCCCCGGCGCGCGGGTGAACTTCGCCCGGCACATGCTTCACAAGGGGCAGCGAGGGCGGCCCGCGATCCACCATCGCAGCGAGATTCGCCCACCCGCCACCCTGCACTGGGAAGACCTGCGCGACCAGGTGGCGACGCTGGCCGAAGCCATGCGCCGCATGGGCATCCGGCCGGGCGACCGGGTGGTCTCGACCCTGCCCAACACGCCCGAGGCGGTAATAGCGCTGCTCGCGACCACTGCGATCGGCGCGATCTGGTCGGCGTGCTCGCCCGACTTCGGCGCACGCAGCATCCTCGACCGCTTCCAGCAAATCGAGCCGCGGCTGCTATTTGCGGTGGACGGCTATCGATTCGGCGGGAAGGACTTCGATCGCACCGGCGAACTGGCTCGACTCGTCGAGGGCCTGCCCTCGCTGGAACATGTGGTCTTCCTGCCCGATCTGAACCCGGCCGCGCCGCGTCCGACACCGTCCTCGCGTTTCTGGTCGGAGGTGATGGGGGAGCGGCCCGTGCGGCACGAGGACTTTCGCTACGAGGATGTCGAGTTCTCGCACCCGCTGTGGATCCTGTACTCGTCGGGAACGACGGGGCTGCCGAAAGCGATGACTCACGGCCACGGCGGGATGACGCTCGAGACCTGCAAGGTCATGGCCTTCCACGCCAACCAGAGTCCCGATTCCTGCCTGTTCTTCTATACGACCACGGGCTGGATGATGTTCAACTTCATGGTCATGGCGCTGTCCCAGGGCGGCAGCATCGTCCTGTACGACGGCAACCCCCTCGCGCCGCAGCCGGAGCGCCTCTGGCAGATCGCGGCGGAACACCGGGTGACGATGTTCGGCGCCAGCCCGACATTCGTGCAGATGATGATCAAGGCCGGGGTTCGGCCCGCGCAGAAGTACGACCTGTCCGCGCTGGAATCAGTGCTGCTGGGCGGCTCTCCTGCGACACCGGAAACTTTCGAGTGGTTCTATCGCGAGGTCAAACAGGACCTTTGGGTGACTTCGCAAAGTGGCGGGACCGACGTGTGCTCGGCCTTCGTGGGTGCCGCACCCACGCTGCCCGTACACGCGGGCGAAATCCAGACGCGCCTGCTGGGCGTCGACGCGCATGCGCTCGACGATGAGGGCCTGCCGCTGGAGGACTGCGTCGGCGAGCTCGTGATCCGCAAGCCCATGCCTTCGATGCCGCTCTATTTCTGGGGCGACAAGGACAACTTGCGTTACCTCGACAGCTACTTTGATGCCTATCCGGGCCAATGGCGCCACGGCGACTTCTTCAAGGTCAACCGTCGCGGGGGCTGCTACATCTATGGCAGGTCGGATGCCACGCTCAATCGTGCCGGGGTGCGGATCGGGACGGCAGAAATCTACCGGATCGCCGACACGGTCGAGGGTGTGCAGGACTGCCTGGTCGTGAACCTCGATCTGCCGGACGGCAAGTTCTTCATGCCGATGTTCGTCCTGCCGAAGCCGGGTTTCGCGCTCGACGCCGCGATGGAGTCGCGGATCACGCAGGCCCTGCGCTCCCAAGGATCGCCGCGGCACGTGCCCGACAAGTACTTCCCCATCGGCGCGATTCCATACACGTTGACCGGCAAGAAGCTCGAGGTGCCTGTGCGCAGGATCCTGCTGGGCGCGGCGCCGGACAAGGTGGCCAGCCGCGACGCGATGATGAACCCGGACTCGCTCCAGTACTTCGTCGAGTTCTCCCGCGAGTTGCCGCGCTACATGCGAAAGGCGCCGTAGCTGCTCGCCCGCGCCGGCAGGCGGCCTGCGATGTCGAGCAGCTGCGCCAGAACCGCACGCGTCTGCCCGGGCTCCACGATGGCATCGCACCACAGCTGCCGTGCCCAGTTCAGCGCCCCGGCCTCCTCGTCGGGCGCGTCGGGTGAAGCCGACGCCCGCGCTTGCGGCCACATCAGCAGCGCGTTAGGGCGGAATGCGCGGCCGCCCAGCGCGTGATAAGCCGCGCCGTGGGCGCGGCCGGTGATGACCGTGAACTTCGGCACATCGACGTTCGCCACCGCATTCAGCAGCTTGGCTCCGTGCCTGCCCACGGTCGACTGGCCGGGCAGGCTGCTGTCCGCAAAGCCGGGCGAATCGACGAGGAAGACGATCGGGATATCGCGCTGGCCGCACAACTGCACGAAGTGCGCGCCCTTGGCGGCAGCCTGCGCCGTGATTTCGCCACGGGCGCCGACGATTCCGACCTCGAAACCCTCGATGCGCGCGAAACCGCATGTCAGTGTCTCGCCATGCAGTTGCTTGAACTCCTGGAAGCGGCCTCCGTCCACGAGCCCTGCGGGGATGTCGCTGCCGGCGGCGCCTTCCGGAGGCAATTCGACTTCAGCGCGCGTCCACCGCAGGCGGGGCGGCTCGCCGAGATGATCGACGATCCGCCGGGTGATGGACAGGGCGTGCGCGTCGTCTTCGGCCATGTGGTCGGTCACGCCGCTCACCCGGCTGTGCATCTCGGCACCGCCCAGCGGCTCGATGTCGATCACTTCGCCGGTGGCCGCGAAGACAAGCTGCGGGCTTCCGAGGAACATGGCGCCTTGCTTGCGGATGATCACGACTTCGTCGCAAAGCGCCGGGATATACGCCCCACCGGCCGTCGAAGGCCCGTGGACAAGGGCAATCTGCGCGATACCCTCGGCCGACATCTTCACCTGGTTGTACATGATGGAGCCGGCCTGGCCCTCGTCAGGAAAGATGTTCGCGAGGTCGGGGAGGAAACCGCCCCCGGACTGGACCATCGTGATGCAGGGCAGGCGGTGGCGCCACGCGAACAGCTGGGCGCGCGTGTGGCGCTTTGTCGTCATGCCGAACATCGTGCCGCCCTTGACCGTGGCGTCGTTGACCAGCAACATGCACCAGCGCCCGCAGACCTTTCCCACTCCCGTGATCATGGTCGCGCCGGGCGGCACGCCCTCGTACATGTCGGCCCCCGCAAGCTGCCCGATCTCGCAAAATGGCGAGCCGTGGTCGAGCAGCGCGGTGACGCGTTCGCGAGGCAGCATCTGCCCTCGGCTCTTGTGCAGCTTGCGTGCCTTATCCGACCCGCCAGCGAGGGCCTCCTGTTGGCGAGCGCGCAGGGTCGCCAGCAGGCCGTCGTACGAAACGGAGCCGGTGGGCTCGGCATTCGGCTTCATGAGTTCGTTGCTTAACCTAACAAATGTTTGGTATTCTAGCGCCGGTCGCGCGGATCGCGCAACGCGAACTTGACACTCCAACGCACGAAATCATGAGCATCCTCGCCTCCAGCCTGACCCTGAGTCCCGAGGAAATGCGCATCAACCGGGACGCCTACAAAGCCCGCTTGGCCGACCTCCATGCTCGCCGCTCGGCGGCCCTGGGCGTCGGCTCGGCCACGGCACTGCAAAGGCTGCGCGAAGCCGGACAGTTGACGGTGCGCGAACGCATCCGCGCGCTGCTCGACCCGGGGTCGCCGTTCCTCGAGCTGTGCCAACTGGCGGGCGAGGGACTGTACGGCGATGACCCGCCGGGCGCCGGCGTTGTCACCGGCGTGGGAATGATCGCCGGCCGCCCCTGCATGGTCATCGCCAGCGACCCCACGGTCAACGACGGCACCTACAACGCGCACACCTGCAAGCGCCATGTGCGGGCCCAGCGCTTCGCGTGGCAGCAACGGCTGCCCTGCGTGACGATGTTGCAACCGGGCGCGCAGCAGCCCGGCGCCAAGCCCGGTGTCTTCGCCGACGAGGGACAGTTCGGCTCCATCCTGTACAACCAGACGCGGATGTCGCGCGAGGGCATCGCGCAAATCGCAAGTGTCCACGGCCCTGCGGCGGACGCTGCCGCTTTCGTCGCAGCCATGTGCGACGAAGTCGTCGTGGTGCGCGGCCGCGGCGCTCTCGCGTTCGGCCCCGCCGAGCCGGCGCCGGCCGACGCCGAGCGTTCGAACCGTGAGGACGGTGTGACCGACAGGCTCGCCGAAAGCGACGCGCATGCCATTGCGATCCTGCGCGACCTGGTCGGCCACCTCGGTGACGTGCCGGCGCAGCGCCGCGACGTGGCCGAGCCGCGCGAGCCCCTGCACGATCCGCGGGAAATCCACGGCATCGTCAGCGCCGACCCGCGCGTTCCTACCAACAACCGCGAGATCCTGCTGCGTCTCATCGACGGAAGCGACCTGCACGAGTTCAAGCCCGATTTCGGCGAGACCATCATCACGGGTTTCGCGCGCATCCAGGGGTTCGACATCGGAATTCTCTGCAACAGCGGCGTCCTCTTCTCGGAGAGCGCCCTCAAGGCCACGCAATTCATCGACCTGTGCTGCAAGCGGGACATCCCGCTTCTGTTCATGGCCGACATCAACGGCTTCATGGTCGGCCGCGAAGCGGAGGAGGGCGGGATCGCCAAGCATGGCGCGAAGATGATCACCGCGATGACGTGCGCCAACGTCCCCAAGTACACCCTGATCATCGGGGGCTCGTACGGGGCGGGCTACCTGGCGATGTGCGGCCGCGCATTCAGGCCCAATGCGATGCTGATGTGGCCGAACGGGAGGGCCGCGATCATGGGGCCGGAGCAGGCCGCCACGACCCTTGCCATGGTGAAGGACGACCAGCACAAGCGGGATGGCACAAGCTGGACGGATGCCGAGCGCGAGGCCTACAAGGCGCCCGTTCGCAAGACCTTCGAGGACTTCGCCAACGCGTACAACTTCGCCCGAAACACCTGGTGCGACCTGATCATCGAGCCAACGGAGACAAGGGACGTGATGGCGTTGCTGCTCGATCTCGCGGGCCGGGTGCCCCTGCAGCCGTCGAGCTTCGGCGTGTTCCGCATGTAATCGAGGCCGCATCAATGTTCAGCAAGATCCTGATTGCCAATCGCGGCGAGATCGCCTGCCGCATCGCGAGGACCTGCCGCCGCCTGGGCGTCGCCGCTGCGGGCGTGCATTCGGCGGCCGATCGGAATGCCTTGCATGTCCGGGAAATAGGCGAGTCCGTCGAAATCGGCGGCGCGGCAGCAGCCCAAAGCTACTTGCGGATCGACGCGGTGATCGCAGCCGCCCGGGCTGTGGCCGCCGAGGCCATCCACCCGGGTTTCGGCTTCCTCGCGGAGAACGCGGCCTTCGCCCGTGCGGTGGAGGCCGCGGGGCTGGTCTTCATCGGCCCGACGCCGGAGGTCATCGAAAGACTCGGCGACAAGGCCGCCGCAAAGCGCGAAGCTGAAGCGGCCGGCGTTCCCATCGTTCCCGGAAGCCAGATGCCCAGCACGGACCCTGTGGAGATTGCGGCCACGGTGCGCCGTGTCGGCCTCCCGGTGATGCTCAAGGCGGCCGCAGGCGGCGGCGGCAAGGGCATGCGCGGCATCCAGTCGATGGACGGGCTGGAGCAGGAGATCGAGTCGGCGATGCGCGAGGCGAAGAACGCGTTCGGCGATGCCGGGCTGATCGTGGAAAAGCTCATTCGCCGCGGGCGCCACATTGAGATCCAGATTGCCGGCGACGGCGAGGGCGAGGTCATCCATCTCTTCGAACGCGAGTGCACCTTGCAGCGCCGCCACCAGAAAGTGATCGAGGAAGCGCCCGCCGCCAACCTCGATCCGGCGCTGCGCGATCGCATGGCGGCCGACGCGGTGCGTCTGGGCCAGCGGCTCAAATACCGGGGGGTGGGCACGGTCGAGTTCATCGTTGGTGAGGACGAGTATCACTTCCTCGAGGTCAACCCTCGCCTGCAGGTCGAGCATCCCGTCACGGAAGCGATCACCGGCATCGACATCGTCGAGGTGATGATGCGCATCGCTTCCGGCGAGGGGCTACCGCTCCGCCAGGAAGACGTCGCCATTCGGGGCCATGCCGTCGAAGCGCGGATCTGCGCCGAGGACCCGGCTGCCAATTTCCTGCCCTCTACCGGCAGGATCTCCCAATTGGAATTCCCGCGATCCGGCGTCCGTGTCGAGACGGGCGTGGAGTCGGGCAGCGAAGTCACTCCTTTCTATGACTCGATGCTCGCCAAGCTGATCACTCACGCGCCGACGCGTGACGAAGCCCTGGACCGTCTCGATCTGGCCCTTGGCGAAACGACCGTGTTCGGCGTCACCAGCAACATCGGCTTCCTGCGCCGGCTGGTCGACCTGCCCGAGACTCGCAAGGCAAGCTTCCACACGCGGCTGATTGATGAGCAGATCGGCAGCTGGGCACTGGGCGGATCGAGCCAGGATTCGCGGACGCTCGCCATCGCCGCCGCGTACTGGCTGCGCGGGCATCGACGCGATGATGCCGGAAAGCGCGGCCCCTGGACGGCGTGGGCAGGCACCGGGTGGCAGCTCCGTGCGGACGACGACGGCCTGTCGCCGATCCCCAGCCTTCATGTCGAAAGCGCCGATGGTGCCAGTGCCGAGATCCGCTTCGGCCCGGTCACGGCCGACGGCGCGCTGCTTGTCGGTGCCGGCGCTGCGAGGATCCGCATCGGCCTGGAACCCGCCGAGGGTGAAGGCCATTGGATCGCCGTCTGCGACACGCTTCGGGAACGGGTGGCCCTCCATCAGGACGGCGACATGCTGTACGTGCGCGACTGCCGCGGCGCCCATGTGTTGAAGGCGGTTCCCTATCTCGCCTACATCAGCGCCGCGTCCCAGGCCAGCGGGGACATGAAGGCGCCGATGATGGGGCTGATCCTGAAAGTGCAGGTCGCGCCGGGGGATCGCGTCGAGAAGGGCGCAGTGGTCGCCATCCTGGAATCGATGAAGATGGAGATGCGGATCCTCTCGGATTGCCAGGGTACCGTGGCTTCGGTGGCCTGCCAGGCAGGGCAGACTGTCGAGCGGAACGCGTTGCTTGCCTCGATTACGCCGGACTGAGCCGCGCCGCGCCGCCCCCCTCGGATCGGAGCCGGCGTTTCCGCAAGCCGCCTCGTGGCCCGGTTTACTGCACGGCCATCGGGGACACCCTCGCAGCTGACGCAGCTTCTTTCCAGAATTCGAGTTCGCGCTCGAAGAACCGCTCCATGTCGGCCACCGAGCCGCCTTTCACGTCGATCGCCTGGCGCTCCAGGCGGTCGATAACCTCTTGCGACTTGAGCACTTCGTTGGCTTCTCGGTTGAATCGCTGGATGATCGCGTCAGGCACGCCCGCGGGCGCGGCCACGCCGAGCCAGTAGCCAGAGTTCAGGCCCTTGAGTCCATGCTCCTCGAGGCTGCCTACGTTGGGCATGTACTTGGAGCGCTTCTCACTCGTGACGAACAGCGCCTTCATATCGCCGCGCTGGATGAAGTTGCGCGTGGACGAGATGGTGCCGAAGTAGGAGTCGAGGTTACCGCCGATCACATCCTGGATCGCTACCGAGCCGCCCTTGTAGGGGATGTGGTTCACCTCGATGCCTGAGCGCTTGGCCACGATTTCCATCAGCAGGTGGTGCACAGACCCCACGCCGGCGGAGCCGTAGGAGAACTTGCCGGGGTTCTTCTTGGCGTACGCGATCATCTCGGTGAGGTTGTTCACCGGCACCTTGGAGGACGCGGCCATCAGATTGGGCGCCTCGCCCAGCAGCACGATGTTCTTAAGGTCCTTGCGATAGTCATAGGGCAGCTTCTCATAAACCCAGGGGTTGGTGGCATTCATGCTGCTGGATATGAGAAAGGTGTAGCCGTCGGCCGGCGCCTTGGCCACCAGGTTGGACGCGATGATGGTGTTGGCGCCCGGGCGGTTCTCCACCACAACCGACACTTTCAGCCGCTCACCGAGGCCCTTGGCGAACTCCCGCGCCACGGTATCGGACGAGGCACCAGGTGTGAGGCCCACGATCAACTTGATGGGGCGGTTGGGCCAACTGGCCTCCTGAGCCTGCGCGGGCGCGAACACGAATGCGCTGGAGAGGGCGGCGCCGAGCAGGGTCTTGATCATGCGGAACATCGATGTCTCCTAAAAGTGAATGAAAGGGGGCTCGAACTCCTAGTTCCAATGAATGAAACGCGTTCCGTAAGTAGCATAACCCGAACTCGACACCCGTACAAGCCACTGCAAAGATGCGGGCCGGTGGGCGGCGCCTCAGGCGTCAACCCGGAACCGGCGCAGCTTCTCTTCGTCCAGCTCGACGCCCAGGCCCGGCCGGTCGGGCGCAAACATGTGCTTGCCTTCGCGGCGGATCGGATCGGTGATGATGTCCTCGGCAAGGATCTCGTTGACGCCCACGGCGAACGGACCTTCGAGCAATTCGCCCGGCCACGCGGTCGCGAGGTGCAGCGCCGATGCCGTCGCGACGCTTGCGCCCGGATGGTTGCCCGGGAAAATGCGCATGCCTGCGGCCGCTCCAATCTCCCACAGGCGCTTGCACTGCCAGGCACCGCCGTTCTTAGCGATTTTGGTCTGAAACACGCTCGCTGCGCGCATGCCTATTACCTTGAGCAGGTCGGCTTCGGAAGAGACGGCCTCGTCAGCCATGAAGGGCACGTTGTAGCGGCGCGCGAGTTCGGCCATGCCCGCAAGGTCGGCCGGCGGCAGCAGCTGCTCCACGCAGTCCAGCCCGAGGTCCTGCACGCGGTTCATGAAGCGCATCGCGCCGGCAAAGTCCATGCCGCTGTTGCCGTCGGCGCGGATGACGATGCGCCCGCCCATGTTCGCCGCCAGCCGCTCCACGGCCTGCGCGTCGCGCTCGGGGTCGTTGCCCACCTTCACCGTGAAGCTGCTGTAGCCTTCGGCCACGCGCCGCTCCACTTCGGCGATGAGCTCGTTGTGGTCCGGGATGATGCCGAGCGTGATGCCCGCCGCCACGGACGTTTTCGCGCGGCCTCCCAGCACTTGGTAGGCTGGCAAGCCCAGCAGCTTGCCCTGCAGGTCCAGCAGTGCGTCGGAGACTGGCGCGACCGCGTAGCTGGTGTTCCACACTGCCTCGCGCAGCTGCGCGATGATCGCTGCCGAGTCGAAGACGCTGCGGCCGACCAGGCGGGGCGTAAAGTGGTCGGTGATCACCGAGCGCAGGCTCGCGAGCGTCTCGCGACTGCCCTGGCGCATCCACGCGTGCGTCTCGCCGATGCCGACCTCGCCAGACTGGGTGTGCACCTTCACAACCATCACGTCGATGCCGGGGCGCGGGCCGCCGGCGGCGATCTTGAATTCGTTCTTGAACGGCAGGCGCACCGGGATCAGCTCCACGCTGCGGACTACGCCGCCCATGTAGCGGTCGCTGCCTGGCCAGTTCGTCGCTTTTGTCGTGTCCATCATTTCTCCTTAGGAGTTCAGTGGGGGCGCGCGAGCAGTGACTGCAGGTTCGCGACGGAAGCAGTGCCGCTGAAGTCGGCCACGGTCTGGCGCAGGCGATGCATGTCGTATCGCGGCGCGACCACATGGATCAGCCCCCGGGCCTTGGCGGCCACCTCTTCCAGCGGCATCGGGTTGGCGGGCGTGCCTTTGCTGTCGAGCACGCGCGCCACGCGCACCTCGCCATCGGCTAGGCGAATCTCGGTGTGCGTGCCGAAGTGTTCCGGGTAGAGCCGCTCGAACTCCGCGTCCTCGCCCACCTCCACCTTGTCGGCCCAGCGCAGCACCTCAGGATTGGAGAGGTTCACCGTTTCGTAGGCGTCGAAGCGGTGCGGGCCACAGGCGAGCGTGGCGCCCACGGTGAACGGCAGGCTGTACTGCGCTGCCATCGCGGTGGCGGGCCGGCGCACGACGTGCTGTTGCTGCAGCTTCGACGGGCCGGTCACGCGGATGGAGGCGATACGCTCGAAAGGCAGCGAGAAGTCCTGCGTAACCTCGCGCAGGCCGTCGATCATCGAGTGCAGCAGGCGGCAGCATGAGTAGGGCTTGAGGCTGATCTCGTGGATCGCCGCCGGGCCTTCGGCGGTGAGCGCATCCATGTCGGGCTGCTCGCCGTAGAGCGGCAGGAAGCCGTAGCGGCCGTCCAGCGCGCTGTGCGGCGCTTCGATGCCGGCCATGGAGAACTGAGCGGCCAGCACGCCGTTGTGCGCGCCGTAGCCCGCGTGCATGCGCTTGACCTCCGCGCCCACCGCCTCCTGCGAGAACTGCATCGAGCCGGCCGTGAGGGACAGCGCATGGCCCCACGCGCGGCATAGCGCAGTGGCGTCGAGGCCGTACAGCTTGCACGCCGCCGTGGCCGCGCCGAACACACCGAACAGCGGCGTAGGGTGGAAGCCTGTGGCGATTACGCGGTTGGCGCCCGCTGCGCGGCCGATGCGCGCAATCACTTCGTAGCCCGCTTGAACTGCGGCCAAGAAGGCGTCGGCAGGCGCCCCGCGTTCGGCAGCGACTGCGAGCGCTGAGGAGATGACCACCGAGCCCGGATGGCTCATGGAACCGTCGTGCGTGTCGTCCAGCTCGAAGGAGTGGGCGGCGGCGCCGTTGACCAGCGCCGCGACATGCGCCGCCACATCCAGGTCGCTCGCGGCGATCCGCGAGCGACCGGTGCCCGCGAACGGCTTGGCCCACACGTGCAGCGCCTCCACCCACGGCCGGTCCGCGCCGCCGAAGGTGACGCCGAAGTAGTCAAGCAGCAGGCGCTGCAGCTGCGCCACGTCCTTCTGCTGCAGGCTTGCGGGCGTGACAGCCAGCGCGCGCTCGGCCAGCCGGCGCGTGCGGTCGGGAGTATCCGTTTCGCTCATGGTGCTTGCATTCTGCGTGCGCTCAGCGCGCGGGGCGGCGGCCCCGGTACTGCCGGAAGTCGGGCTCGCGCTTCTCGAGGAAGGCCGTGATGCCTTCCATGTTCTCGGCGTTGCCGTAGATGGAAGCGAGCAGCTCCGAAGTGGGAAAGTAGGAGGCGTAGAATTCCTGGTCAGACCCTGTGTTGAGCGCGAGCTTGGCGATGCGCACGCTCTGCGGGCTCTTGTCCAGGATGTCCTGGCACAGCTGGTCGACCGTGGCGTCGAGTTCACCGGCCTCCACCACCTGGTTGATCAAGCCCATGGCCACCGCTTCCTGGGCTGTGTAGAGGCGGCAGGTGTAGAGCATCTCGCGCGCCTTGCGCTCGCCCACGTAGCGCGCTAGCAACTGGCAGGCGCCCCAGATCGGAACGCTGCCCACGCGCGGGCCGGTCTGGCCGAACTTCGCGTCTTCGCTTGCGATCGTCATGTCGCAAAACAGGTTGATCTCGTTGCCGCCGCCCACGCAGAAGCCGCGCACCTTGGCCACGATGGGCTTGTCCATCATGCGCATCACGGACGACAGCGCGAACAGGCGCCGCATGTGCTTGCGGCCCGCGTCGGGGACGCGCTCCTGCTGGTCGCGGATGTCGCCGCCGGAGCAGAAGGCCTTGTCGCCTGCGCCGGTGATCACCACCACGCCGACGCTGGAGTCGTCCGCCGCCATGTGCATCGCAGCGGTGAGCTCTTCGTACGTTCGCGGGCGCACCGCGTTGCGTACCTCGGGGCGGTTGATGGTGATGGTGGCGATGCCATGTTCGGTGCTGTAAAGGATGTCGTCGAAATTCATGATGGGCTTCGCGTCTCTCTTTCAGGTTCAGGTCTGTCGGGGTGTCCAGTCGATGTTGCCGGCCTGCGGTTCGCCGATCAGCGTGCCTGTGCACGCGGGTGTGCGTGACAGGCGCATGGGCGATGCGAACACTTCCCAGCTACGCCCTGCCGCGTCCTTGCGCGCGCCGATGAGTGCGCGCGCGACGGTGTGTGGATGCGTGCAGGCTTCGGCCACGCTGAGCGGCTCCAGCGAGCACGCCGGTGCAGCAGGGGCCCCGTTCCATGCGCTCTGCGCCATCCAAACGCCGATGTCCTGCATCGCGATATCGATCACAGCACCGCGTCCAGTGCGGTCGCGCCGCGCAAGCGCCGCGAGGATGGCGACGAGACCCGTCTGGCCGCCCGCGATGTCGGCGATGGATATGCCGGTCTTCACCGGCACGCCGCCGCAGCGCGTCGCATCCATGATCCCGCACATCGCCTGGACAACCGTGTCGACCGCCGGGCGGCCGGGATAGGCCGAGCGCTGGCCGAAGCCGGAGATGGCGCAGTAGACGAGGCGCGGGTTGAGCACGTTCAGCGCGTCGGCGTCCAGGCCCATCGCGGCCAATGCGCCGGGCTTGAGGTTTTCCACCAGCACGTCCGCGTCGCGCACCAGCGCCTTGAGGGCAGCGAGCCCCTGCGGTGCGCGCAGGTCCAGCGTGACACTGCGCTTCTCGCCGTTGGTGACCATGAAGAAGTGGCTGGTGCCGCCGCGCAGCGGCGCCCAGAAGCGCGCGCTCTCGCCACCCGGCGGCTCGACCTTGATCACCTCGGCGCCAAAGCTCGCAAGGTGGCGCGCGGCGAGCGGCGCGGTGGTGAGTTGGCCGATCTCGATGACGCGCAGGCCAGCCAGCGGCAGGGCGGACGGGGCGCCCCTCGCCGTGGCAGCGGGCCGGGCATGAACGAGGGCGGCCTTGCGGCTGGAATCCGGCGGAGGCACCCGCACGCCTGCGCTTTGGCCGTCATCTTCGAAGCGAATCAGCGGCGCTGACACCTGCACGATGCGGCCCGATACCGGGTCGCGCGTCTGGACGATGCTCCCGCGCAACACGACGTTGGCTTCGCCTCGCAATTGCGCCATCGTGACGATGCCGCCGCAGGGGATACCTTCGCCGTTCAGCTTCGACACAGCAGCTTCCAACGGAAGCGGCGCGGACCACTCGGCAATGCGCGCGTCGATCTCGTGCCGGTGCGTGAGACGGTCCGCGAGCTTGGTAAAACGAGGCTCTTGCGCCAATGCAGGGCCCACGAGCGCAGCGATGCGTTTCCACTGCGCGTCGTTCGTGGAGCACACCAACACCCAGCCATCGGCCGTTGGGTAGGCGTTCCACGGCACGGCCATGCCGTGCCCATTACCCAGGCGCTTGGGCTGCAGGCCCGCGAAGTGTGCAGGCATGAACGTGGTGAGCGCGTTGATGCCGACGTCGAATAGCGCGACCTCAATGCGCTGGCCTGCACCATCCTTGCGCAGCACGTCCAGCGCGATGGCAATAGCCGCGCCAGCATACAAGCCGCCAGACATTTCTAGAACGGGCACAGTGCTCGCCGTGGCATCCCCTTCCGGCAGGCCGGTTGTAGCCGTTACGCCGGTCATGGCCTGAAGATCCTGTTCGGCGAGCGGCAGCCTCGCAAGCGGACCGCTGGAACCGCACGCCGTCACGTCGCACAAGATGGGCGTGCGGCGAATTGCAGCCGTCCACGCATCGGGCAGCGGACCGTCCACATCGGTGCTGACGATCACCACGCCGGCGCGTTCGATCAACGCGGCGACGGCCCGCACGTCTTCGGCCGATCCGGGGTCGCACAGCAGGCTTTCCTTGCCGGCCACCGCACTCACGCGGTCGGCCCACTTCCATTTGCCGATCGCCTTGCGCGGCTCTACCACGTGCACCTGCGCGCCGAGGTCGGCCAGCAGGCGCCCGCAGGCCGCCGCCGCGATGCGCGCGCCGAGCTCCACTACCACGACATCTGAATAAGGTAGGTCCATCAAGGAGGATGGTCTTCGGTTTCAGTAGGCAGAATCAATTTCGTCCATTAGAATATCCTAAAGCCAATTTTTGCGAAAGCATGAAAACCCATCAAGACCTGTATGGCGCGCGTCGGTTTGCGGCCGGGCTGGCTTTTCGCAGCACGGGACAAGGATCAAGTCTCCTGTTGCTGCACGGCGGCTCGGGCTCGCGCAACCATTGGGTGCGCAACGTGCGCGAGCTTTCTAAGCACTTGCGCGTGCTCACGCTGGACCTGCCCGGCCTCGGCGAATCGGCAACGCCCCCCCCCGGTATCAGCGATGACGAATACCTCGTGTGGATCGGTCAAGCCATCGAGGCGCACTTGGCTGGGGAGCCCTTCGACATGGTGGGCTTCAGCTTCGGTGGGGCCATCACGTCCATCGTCGCGGCAACGCTCGCCGCGCGCGGCTGCGGACCGCGTCGCATCACCCTCGTGAGCCCCTCGGGATTCGGCGTGCCCGAGCAGCGCAGCGTGGTGCTGGAAAAAATCAAGCGGAGCGCCGACCACGCCGACTCTGAACTGCGCGCAGCGACCGCACGCAACCTTGGCGTGTGGATGTTGTCGAGCGCACCCTCCGCCGGCGACCCTGCCGTCGACCTGCACTTGGACAACCTCGCGCGCGCCCGCTTCGACAGTCGGCCCATCAGCTACCGCGACAGCACGCTTCATGCCCTGCGCGCCTCGGGCGCGGCGGTTCAGCTGTTGCTGGGCGAGGCCGACCCGCTGATCTTCCCCTCTTTGGCTGCGCGCATCGCGCGCATCCGCGAAGCCCTGCCCGACGCACGCGTGGAAGCGCTCGCCGGCGGGCACTGGCTGCAGTACGAGGCGAACGATGCCGTGAACCGCCGCATCGCCGAATTCCACCTCCCGGGGAGCCGTCCATGAGCTACGAAACCATTCTCACCCGCGTCGAGGGCGCCGCCTTCATCGTCCAGATGAACCGCCCTGATCGCCGCAACGCGGTGAGCGAACGCATGATGGACGACATCGTCGACGCGTGCGGAGAAGCGGCCGGTATAAAGGAGGTGGCTGCCATCGTCATCACCGGTGGCGAAGGGTATTTTTCCGCCGGCGCCGACCTGAACGAGGCCTTCCAGGTCACGACCGCGCAGGAGGGCCGCCGCTACTTCAGCCATTGGCATCGCCTGAACCAGGCGCTGGAGGAATCGCCCAAGCCGGTGATTGCCGCGATCGAGGGCTTCTGCATGACCGGCGGGCTCGAACTGGCGCTGGCGGCCGACCTGCGCATCGCCTCCGAGGACGCGAGCTTCGCGATCACCAGCGCGCGCATCGGCACCGTGGCCGGCGCGGGTGGCACGCAGCGCCTGCCGCGCGTGGTGGGCATGGCGCACGCGCTTGACATGCTGTTTGCCGCCGAGCCGGTCGATGCGGACCATGCCTATCGCATCGGCCTCATCAATCGCCGGACGCCCAAGGGCGGCGCGCTGGCGGAAGCGGTGAAGCTGGCCAACCACTACGCCACGCGCGCACCGCTGGCGCTGGCCTTCGTCAAGCGAGCGGTGCACCGAGGCATGCAGATGGACTTGGCCTCGGCGATCGAATTCGAGACCATGCTCGTGACCACCGTGTACGGCACGAAGGACAAGGCCGAGGGCATCTCGGCCTTCCTCGAAAAGCGCACCGCGCAGTTCAAGGGCGAATGATTCTCATGACCGAACTCGCCGAAGCGATCTTCCGGCCAAAGGCGATCGCGCTCGTGGGCGCATCGGCCGACTCAGGCAAGCATTCCGCGCTGCCGCAGCGCCACTTGGCGCAGCACGGTTACGCGGGCGCGCTCTACCCCATCAACCCTCGCCGAACCGAGGTGCTGGGCCTGAAGGCCTATGCGAGCGTTAGCGCCGTGCCCTCGCCCGTGGACCACGCCTACATCATGCTGCCCACGGAGCAGGTACTGGCCGCCGCGCGCGACTGCGTGTCTGCGGGCGTGCGCTGCATGACCATCATGTCCAACGGCTTCGCCGAAGCCGGCGAGGTCGGGCACGAGCGTCAATCGCAGCTGCTGGCGCTGCTTACCGGCTCGCGCACGCGGCTGCTTGGGCCCAATGCCTTGGGCGTGGTAGACCTGCATGCCAAGGTGGCGCTCTCGGCCAACGAGGTGCTGTCGCTGTGCGAGTTGCCTGCGGGCGACGTTGGCCTCATCTCCCAAAGCGGCAGCATGCTTGGGGCGATCCTTTCGCGAGGCGCCGCTCGCGGCGTGGGTTTCTCCAAGCTGGTGTCGGTGGGAAACGAAGCCGATATCACGGTGGCCGAGCTCGTCGAGATCATGGCTGCCGATGCGCACACGCGCGTGATTCAGCTGTTCATCGAAACCATCCGCGCGCCCGAGGCGCTGCGCGGCGCTGTGGCCATGGCCACGGCAGCGGGAAAACCGGTGCTGGCCTATCGCCTCGGCCGCTCGGCGCTGGGGCAGGAACTCGCTGTGTCACACACCGGCGCGCTCACAGGCAGCGGCCGGGCCGCATCGGCATTCCTGCGGGACATCGGCGTGGCCGAGGTGCGCAACCTCGATGCGCTGATCGATGGGGCACCGCTCTTTCGCGGCGCGCGGCCGACCGGCTCGCGCGTGGCCGTGATGTCCACCACCGGCGGTGGCGGCGCACTGGTCGTCGACAATTTGGGCGAGCGCGACCTGCACGTGAGCCCGCCGCCGGCCGCCGCGCGCGAACGGCTCGCGCAGCAGGGCATAGCGGTCGGCGCGGCGCCGCTCGTGGACCTGACCCTCGCCGGCACCAACCCCGCTACCTACGGCGCCGTGATGCGCGAGGTGCTCGCCGAAGACGGGATCGACGCGCTCGTCTGCGTGGTCGGCTCTTCGTCGCAATTCCGGCCGGAGCGCGCGGTAGCACCCATCCTCGCCGGGCGCACCGGCAAGCCGCTGGCCGTTTTCCTCACGCCGCAGGCCGACCGCTCGCAGCGCCTGCTGCGCGAAGCGGGCATCGCGGTGTTCTCGCAACCTGAGGCCTGCGCCGATGCGATGTCCGCCTGGGCGAGCTGGCGCGCACCGCGCACACTGGACACAGTGCGAGCGGACGCGGCCAGCGAGCAGCTGCGCCGGCATGCGAGCGGCGCCACGCTCAACGCGGTGGACTCGCAGGCGGTGTTCGCCTCGCTGGGCATCGAGCAGGTGCGGGAATGGGTGCTGCACGCCGACCCCGGCTCGTGGGCCCGCGAGGCTGTCTCCGGCATCATCTATCCCTGTGTGCTGAAGGTGTCCTCTCCCGACGTGCCGCACAGAACCGAGGTCGGCGGCGTGAAGCTGGGCATCGGCGATGCGGACGAGCTGCAAGCCGCCGCACTTGAGATGAGGCGGTCCGTCACTGCCGCCCTGCCTCACGCCCACATCGAGGGCTTCCAGGTGCAGGAGACCGCGCGCGGCCTCGCCGAAGTTCTGGTGGGCTTCTCGCGCGACGCGACGGTGGGGCCCGTGGTGTCGGTGGGTATGGGCGGCGTGCTGTCCGAGCTGTACCACGACGTGAGCATCCGGCCCGCACCGGTGAGCGAACAGGAAGCGCACGCGATGATCGCGGAGGTCAAGGCCTTCGCTGCGCTCAAGGGCTACCGCAACCTGCCGCGCGGCGACGTGCATGCGCTCGCTCGCACGATTGCACGGGTTTCCACCTTGGTCGCGGCCGACCCCGCGGTGGCCGAAGCGGAGATCAATCCCCTCATGGTCCTGGGCGAAGGCGAAGGCGTGCGCGCGCTGGACGGGCTCGTGGTCCTGAAGTAGTAGACTGCGCTACTGCTTCTCCCTCGACCCCCACCGTGCGCGCTGTCGACCGCATCTTCTCAGTTCTGGACGCCTTCACGCGGGAGCAGCCCAAGCTGACCCTGCAGGAGATCAGCGACCGCATCGAACTATCCAAGGCCACCACCTTCCGGCTGGTCAACAGCCTGAGCGACGCGGGCTACCTGGTGCGGTTGGATGACCAGCGCTACTGCCTCTCGATGAAGCTGGTGCGCCTAGCCGGAGTGGTCGCGGGCGGCTTGGCCATCCGCGACATCGCACACCCCAAGATGGTGGAGATCGGGCAAGTCACCGGAGAAACGGTCAGCCTCAACACGGTCGTCGGCGTGGATCGCGTCTGCGTGGACGTGGTCGAATCGACCGCGCGGCTGATGCACATCGTGAACCTCGGCGAGCATGCGCCGTTGCTCTACGGCGCCACCGGCAAGACCCTGCTCGCGCACCTTCCGGCCGACGAGCAGGCCGCCATCGTCAAGACCCTGCCGCGCAACGCGCCCTTCACGCAGGCGCAGCTGAAAGCGGAACTCTCCACGATCCGCAAGCAGGGCTATGCGGTGACCAGCAGCGAGCGCGTGCCGGGCTCGCTTGCGATTTCGGTGGCGATCTACGACATGCAGAACACCGGCAAGTACGCCCTGACTTTGACTGGACCCGAGAACCGCATGAAAGCGCAGCAGGAGCGCAACCTGCGCTGCATGCTGCAGGCGCGACACCAGATCTCGTCGAAACTCGGATCGCCGCGCTTCAGCTATTGATCCGGCCCCCTTTTCTCTTGAATGTGCCTCGGAGCGAAGCCGCCTGCACGTAATAAGTTCAAGTTCGATGAGGATGACTCAGTAGCTCGATCGGCCGGCGGCAGATTTTCGCTCCGCCGCCAACAAGCGTTGCTCGTATTGCATCGGACTGAGCTAGACCGAAAGACCCGCTGGGACTGACCTCCAGCACCTCGCATATCAGCGCTATCGGCCAGCGCGGCTTCATCGCTTCATCGACCGAATCCAGGCCTAACTTGCAGCACATCCTGTGCAAATTTCGCCGCGGCTTTTTTTGCGGTGTCGCGCTCCATCTTCAGCCGGGCAAACTCCGCCCGAAGCCGGGCGATCTCAGCCTGCGGGGGTGACCACCGGTGCGGCCTTGCCCTAGGCCGTCATTCCCAACTGCCCCCTATAGAAGCAGCGGCGCGCACCCAGTTGGTCAGGCTCGCCTTGGGCATCCCCAGCATGTTGGTCACCACCGACGCCGCGCGTCCGGCCTTCACCTGCCGGACCGCCTCCTGCTTGAACTCCAGCGTGTATTTGCCTCGGCTGCGTTCCTCGTTTATCACTCAGCTCCTCTCCCGGCATTTTCCGGGTTTAGCTATGAACTCCGAAATTCGGGGACACCTCAGGTCAACCACCATGGCCAGGTACAGCCATCCCTGCCACGCGCGTATGTAGGTGATGTCGTCGCCCAGGCTGTGCCCCAGGCGCAGTTCTGCCTCGGCGATTTGGCGCAGTCCGCACTGGCACGCAACTGCTGCGTCACTTCTAGAAAGTGCAGCAGCGACCCTGGCCTGCCGGGGTGCGCGAAAGACAGCAACCCTTCATGGGTGTTTCAGGGAATGCTGCCGCCGTAGTGATCTGCCGGTCGCACGGATCCGTCCAGCTTGACGTTCCCGAGACGTGCTGACGTCAGACCCACCTCACATAAGAACCTCTTAATTAATATGGTGATTTTTCTTGATGGAACCGACGCCATCTGTCGTGCAATGATGACCCGTCACCAAGCCTTCGCGGCCGCGCGTCTTCTATCCGAGGAACTGAGCCGAACTGGAAAGAAATGGCCACATTGCAGTCAACGGTGTCCCCGTCCCAGCCTGACTTCAAGCGCAACGCGAAGTCCATGCAAGAACTTATCAGTCAGGTGCGCGCGCTTGAAGCCCGCACGGTTGACCGGTCGGCGCGTTCGAAGGCGCGCTTCCATGAAACCGGCAAGCTCCTGCCCCGCGAACGCCTGGCCCACCTCCTCGACCCCGGCACCCAGTTTTTGGAACTGATGACGCTTGCCGGTTACTGTGGCCTGGAGGACCCGGACCCCGCCACCAGCGTGCCCGGCTCGGGGCTGATCACCGGCATTGGCACGGTGGGCGGGGCGCGCTGCATGGTCGCCATCAACGACGCCGGCATCAGTGCCGGCGCGATGCAGGCGCTCACCGGGCAGAAGCTCATCCGCGCGCAGGAGATCGCGCTGACCCACAAGCTGCCGTTCGTGCAGTTGGTCGAGAGCGCGGGTGGCAATCTGAAGAAGTACCGCGTCGAGCGCTTCATCGTGGGCGGCGGCATGTTCTACAACTTGGCGCGTCTGTCGGCGGCGGGCGTGCCGGTGATCTCCCTGATCCACGGCTCGTCGGCCGCTGGCGGCGCCTATTTGCCCGGCCTGTCCGACTACGTCGTCATGGTGCGCCAGCAGGCGCGCGCTTTCCTTGCGGGCCCGGCGCTGCTCAAGGCCGCCACTGGCGAGGAGGCCAGCGAGGAGGAACTGGGAGGCGCCGACATGCACGCGCGCACCTCGGGCTTGGCCGACTATGTTGCCGACAGCGATCTCGACGGCATCGCCCGGGTACGTGAGGTTCTGCGCTCGCTCGAATGGCCGCAGCCCGCAGCGGAACCGTCGTGGCGCGAACCGCGTTTCGACAGCGACGAACTGCTCGGCCTCATGCCCTCCGAAAGCCGCACGCCGGTGGACATGCGCGAGGTGATCGCCCGACTGGTCGACGACTCGGCCTTCCAGGAGTTCAAGGTGCTCTACGGCAGCGCCACAGTGTGCGGCTATGCCCACGTCAAGGGCCGCGCTGTCGGGATTCTCACTAACAACGGTCCGCTCGATGTTGCCGGCTCGACCAAGGCGGCGCAGTTCATCCAGCTGTGCGTGCAGCTCGGACGGCCGCTTTTGTTCCTGCAGAACATCACCGGCTTCATTGTCGGCCGCGCGCACGAGGAGGCCGGCATGATCAAGCACGGCGCCAAGCTCATCCAAGCGCTGTCCAACGCGCCGGTGCCGAGGATCACGGTGCTGTGTGGCGCCTCGTACGGAGCCGGCAACTACGGCATGTGCGGGCGCGCGTTTCGTCCCGACTTCCTGTTCTCCTGGCCCAACGCCAAGACCGCCGTCATGGGCGGCGAGCAGGCGGCAATGACGATGCGGCAGGTGGCCGAAGCCGCGGCCCGGCGCACCGGCAAGGCGCCCGACGAAGCCGCCCTCGCGCGCGAGAGCCAGGAGATCGTAGACACCTTCAACACCCAGTCCAGTGCCATCCACACCAGCAGCCTGCTGCTAGATGATGGTGTCATCGACCCGCGCGACACTCGCGACGTGCTGGGGATCGCGCTCGAGACGGTAATGCAGGGCCGCACGCAACCGGTGCACCCGATCCAGTTCGGCGTCGCGCGGCTGTAGCCGCCCAACTCTCGCGTTCTTCGGCAGCAACCCCAAAAGGAGACAACGGCATGACGATCGGAAGAAGGCAAACCCTCGCATTCCTGGCGGCCACCGCCGGCGCCGCGCAACTGCCGGGCCTGGCCCAGACGGCTTCCGCCGCGCAAGGCGGCTCCGCAACCCCCGCATGGCCGAACAAGACGGTCCGCTTCATCGTGGGCGCGGCGGCCGGCGGCTCAGCCTCGGACATCCTCACACGCTACTTCGCCGAACGCATCGGGGAGAAGTCTGGCCACCCCGTGATGGTGGAGAACCGCACTGGCGCCGACGGCAACGTGGCCGCGGAAGCCGTAGCGCGCGCACCGGCCGATGCGCACACCTTCCTCGTCACGGGCAACAACACGCACGCCGCCAACGTCCACCTCTACAAGTCGCTGGGGTTCGACCCGGAGAAGGACTTCGCGCCCGTCACCACGTACGCGCGCGTGCCCTACATTCTGTTGGTAAACCCGGTACGGGTGAGTGCCCGCACGCTCAAGGATTTCATCGCCAACGCGAAGGCCAACCCCGGCAAACTCAGTTACGCCAGCGCCGCCGTCGCGAGTCGCGTCGGCGTTGAGCAACTCAAGCTGATGGCCGGCTTCGACGCGGTGAACGTGGTCTACAAATCGGGCGCGCAGGCCATGACGGACCTGCTCGGCGGCCACGTCGATTTCTTCATCGCCGACGCGGCCAGCGCACTGGCGCAGGTCAAGACAGGCAAGGCCATGCCGCTGGGCGTCACGGTCGCGCAGCGCCTGCCGGGCGCGCCCGACCTTCCGACCATCGCTGAACAGGGCTTTCCCGAGTTCGACTTCGCCTCGTGGCTGGCAGTGTGGGCGCGTGCTGGCTCGCCGGCCGCCCAGGTGCGCGCCGCCAGCACTGTGATCAACGATGCCCTGAGCACTCCGGCCGCCTTGGCGAACCTGGACAAGCTCGGCCTTCTACCCTATCCCGGCTCGCCCGAATCGTTGCTCGCACTGCAGCGCCGCGAGACCGAGCGCTGGGGCCAGGCGATCCGCGCCGCCAAGATCCAGCCCAACTGAGTGGCCGATGCAAGAGACGCTCTCGTTTGAGGTGGCCGGCCGCACCGGCGTGCTCGCGTTGCGCCTACCGCAGCAGCGCAACAGCCTGCCGGCGCAGGCCAAGGCCGGACGCCCGCCTTCATCCAGTCGGTCGCCCACCGGCACTTCTCGCGGCGGGCCGGCCCTTCCGCTTCCACCGGAATCGTCCGCGCGGCGGCGGCGGCGGCATGGTCCCCAACCTTCCTCGTTCTCTCCTTCAAGCAAGACCCAAGCATGCTGACACCCGACCATATCGCGCTGCAAGACAGCGTCGCCAAATTCATTGCTCGCGAGATCACCCCGCACATTGATGAATGGGAAGCCGCCGAGATATTCCCGGCCCACGACCTCTTTAAGAAGCTGGGCAGCGCCGGCTTCCTGGGCGTGAACAAGCCGGTGGAGTTCGGCGGCATGGGCCTGGACTATTCGTACGAGATCGCTTTTTGCGAGGCCATCGGCGCGATCGGATCGGGTGGCGTGGGCATGGCCATCGCGGTGCAGTGCGACATGGCCACACCGGCCCTGGCGCGCTTCGGCTCCGACGAGCTGCGAGAGCAGTTCCTGAAACCGACCATCGCCGGCGACTACGTAGTGTGCCTGGGTGTGTCCGAGAGCGGCGCCGGTTCCGACGTCGCGTCGCTCAAGACCACGGCGCGCAGGGACGGCGATGACTACGTGATCAACGGCGCCAAGATGTGGATCACCAACGGCACGCAGGCCGATTGGATGTGCCTGCTCGCCAACACCGGCGGCGACGACGTGCATCGCAACAAGTCGATGATCTGCCTGCCCCTGCGGGAGAACGGCAAGCTGCGCGCGGGCATCACGATGAACAAGATCCGGAAAGTGGGGATGTGGTCGTCCGACACGGCGCAGGTGTTCTTCGACGACGTTCGCGTGCCGCAGCGCTACCGCGTGGGCGAAGAGGGCAAGGGCTTTACCTACCAGATGAAGCAGTTCCAAGAGGAGCGCCTGAGCGGCGCCACCCGCCGCGTGACTGCGCTCACCAACGTCATCAACGAAACCATCGAGTACACCCGTCAGCGCATCGCGTTCGGCAAGCCGATCCTGGACAACCAGGTGGTGCACTTCCGCATGGCCGAACTCAAGACCGAGGTGGAGATGCTGCGTTCGCTGATCTATCGCGCCGCGCAGATCCACATGGACGACGGCGACATGACCGAACTGGCCTCGATGGCCAAGCTCAAGGCCGGCCGCCTGTGCCGCGAAGTCACCGACTCCTGCCTGCAGTACTGGGGCGGCATGGGCTTCACCTGGGACAACTCGGTATCCCGCGCCTGGCGCGACCTGCGCCTGATCTCCATCGGCGGCGGCGCCGACGAGATCATGCTGACCATCATCTGCAAGCACATGGGCATCCTCCCAAAGCGCGGCTGACGATGCGTTTCGACACCCTCCTCATCGCCAACCGCGGGGAGATCGCGCGGCGCGTCATCCGCACCGCGCGCGCCGTAGGGCTGCGCACCGTCGCCGTCTACTCCGACGCCGATGCCGCCGCCCCGCACGTGCGCGAGGCCGACCTGGCTGTGCGCCTGGGGCCGGCCGAGTCGGTCGCCAGTTACCGCAATGTGCAAGCCATCCTCGACGCCTGCCGCCGCACCGGCGCGCAGGGCGTACACCCGGGCTACGGCTTCCTCTCCGAGAACGCGGATTTCGCGCAGGCCGTCGCCGATGCCGGCCTGGTCTTCGTGGGCCCGAGCGCCCGCGTCATCCGCCTCATGGGCAACAAGGCGCAGGCAAAGACGACCATGCAGGACGCCGGCGTGCCAACCGTGCCGGGCGCGCAGGGCTGCCGCAACGACGCTGACCTGCAGGCCGCTGCCGGCCGGATCGGCTACCCGCTGATCCTGAAAGCCGCTGCCGGCGGCGGCGGGCGCGGCATGCGGGTGGTGCGCAGCGAATCTGAACTCGCCCCCATGTTCCGCTTGGCGCGGTCCGAGGCGCTGGGCGCCTTCGGCTCCGACGAGATCATCATCGAGCGCGCCATTGAACAGGCGCGCCACATCGAGATCCAGGTGCTGTGCGACGAGCACGGCACCTGCCTTCACCTGGGCGAGCGCGACTGCTCGACGCAGCGCCGCTTCCAGAAGGTGATCGAGGAGGCGCCTTCGCCCGCGGTCGACGCCACGCTGCGCGAAGCCATGGGGGAGGTGGCGCGCAAGGCGTGCGCCGCCATCGGCTACACCGGCGCCGGAACGCTGGAGTTCCTCCTGGGTGCGGACAAGTCGTTCTACTTCATGGAGATGAACACGCGCCTGCAGGTCGAGCACGGGGTGACCGAGCTGGTGACCGGTCTCGACCTGGTGGAGCAGCAGCTGCGTGTCGCTCAGGGTGAGCCGCTTGCCTTCAGTCAGTCCGACGTGCGCATGACCGGCCACGCAATCGAGCTGCGGCTGTGCGCCGAGGACCCGGCGGCCGGCTACCTTCCGCAGGTCGGCCGCGTTGAGCGCTGGCAAGCGCCTCCCGGCATCCGCACGGAAACCGCGCTGGAAAACGGCTGTGAGGTCAGCCCCCATTACGACTCGATGGTCGCCAAGCTGCTGGCCGCCGCGCCCAGCCGCGCTGAATGCATCCAGAAGCTGCGCATGGCCTGCCAGCGCACCGTGCTGCTGGGTATCCGCACGAACCTGGCGTTCCTCGAACGGTGCCTGGCGCACCCGGTGTTCTTGGAAGGCGGCATGACCACCGGCTTCCTCGCACAGCAGGACATGAACGACGCCTATTGGCGCCGCGAGCCGTCGGCGCATGCGCTGGCGGCGGCCTCGCTGGTGCTGGCGGGCCTGGCCGCGCCAGGCACGCGCTCCCGGCAGGCGGGCATGTCCGCGCCTGCCGCGCTGTGGCTGGCGCCGAGCTTCCAGACCACCGCCACCAGCCTGCGCGGCCTGGGAGCAGCCGCGCGTGAAGTGCGCATCGCTGCGCAGGCGGGCGACGGCTTCGAATGGACGCCGACAGGCGAAGACAGCCAGGGTTCGGCGCCGATAAAGCTCGCCAACTTGCGCGCCGACGGCGACGAGATCGGCTTTGCGCTGGACGGCTTATTCCGGCGCTTGACCTGGGTCCAGCCTGGCGCCGACAGCGTCTGGGTGCAGGACGGGGCTGATGCGTGGCGCTACCAGCGGGTGGTGCGGTTCGACCGCGCGGGCGATGCCGGGGAGGACCGCCTGCGGTTGCTGGCACCGATGAGCGGCAAGGCCATTGCGTTGCCGGTGGCGGTGGGCGACGTCGTGGAGCCCGGGGAGACGCTGCTGGTGATGGAATCCATGAAAATGGAAATGCCGCTGTGCGCCACAGGCGCCGGGCGCGTAGCGCGCATTCTGGTGGACGTGGGTGCACAGCTGAGCGCCGGTCAGGTACTGGTCGAATTGGAGGCCGCATGAGCGACGACATCCAGCATGACTCGCGCTCGGTATTCATCGGCAGCGGATCCGGTTTCTGGGGCGATTCGGCGCTGGCCGTGCCCCAGCTGCTGACTGCGCCGCGGCTCGACTACATCGTGTTCGACTACTTGGCCGAGACGACCATGTCGGTGCTGCAGCGCGCCCGCCTGAAGGACCCCGAGCTGGGCTACGCCACCGACTTCGTGACCGGCGCCGTCAAGCCCAATCTGAAGATCCTGATGGAACGGGGCATCCGCCTGGTGTCGAACGCCGGCGGGCTCAATCCGGCCAAGTGCCGCGACGCACTACTGGCCGTTGCCGCCGAACAGGGCCTGGCGCCACGCATCGCCATAGTGACCGGAGACGACGTGCTGGCATTGGCCGACCGGTTCGAGATGCCCGACGGCCAGCCGGCCGCGGCCGCGACCGCGCCGCTGATGTCCGCCAATGCGTACCTGGGCGCGCAGCCGATCGCCCAGGCCCTGAGCGAGGGCGCTGACATCGTCGTGACCGGCCGCTGCGTGGACAGTGCCTCGCTCCTGGGCATCGCGATGCACGAGTTCGGCTGGGCGCCGCACGACTACAACAGGCTGGCGCAAGGCAGCCTGGCAGGCCACCTGGTGGAATGCGGCGCGCAGGCCACCGGAGGTCTCTTCACGGACTGGGAGACGGTGCCAGATTGGGCAGACATCGGCTACCCCATCGTGGAGCTGCAGGCGGACGGGACCTTTGCGCTCGGCAAGCCCGCGGGCACCGGCGGGCGGGTGGACCGCGCCACGGTCGCCGAGCAACTGCTCTACGAAATCGGCGACCCTGCCGCCTACGCGCTGCCCGACGTGGTGTGCGACTTCACGCAGGTGCGCATCGAAGATGCCGGAACCGACCGCGTGCGCGTGTTCGGCGCCCGCGGCCGCGCGCCGAGCGACCACTACAAGGTGACCACCACCTATCCGCGCGGCTTCCAGATTGCGATCATGATGGCCATTCGTGGCCAGCGCGCGAAGGCCAAGGCCCAGCGCACTGCGCAAGAGCTGCTCAAGCGCACGCGCGCGCAGATGGCGCGCGCTGGATTCGCCGACTACAGTGGCACGCTGGTCGAACTGCTGGGCGCTGAATCGATGTACGGCGCTCACGCCCGGGTAGAGGAAAGCCGCGAGATCGTGCTGCGAATCGCTGTGCAGCACCGCGACCGCAAGGCGCTGGCTTTCCTGCAGAAGGAGTCGGCGTCGGCCGGTACCTCGATGGGGCCGGGCACGCGCAGCCACTTCGGTGGACGTGCGGACATCCAGGCCGTCATCGGCACGGCGTCGCATTTCATCGCGAAAGAGCACGTGATGGTGTGCCTGCAAAGCGCGCCCGATGCTCCGATGCAGTACATGCCCGCACCGGAACGCGGCATCGCGACCGAACCCCTCTCCACGGACCCGGTTGGCACGGCGTCCGCCGCGCTGGACGTCGATACAGTCCCGGTCACGCTATCCCGGATCGCCCACGGGCGCAGTGGCGACAAGGGCGACGACGCCAACATCGGGGTGATCGCGCGCAAGCAGGAATTGGTGCCGGTGCTCGAGCGCTACCTCACCGAACAAAGGGTCCGAGACTACTTCTCACACCTCGTGGACGGACCGGTCACCCGCTTCGCGCTGCCCGGGTTGGGCGCGTTCAACTTTCTTCTGGAGCGAGCGCTTGGCGGCGGGGGCTCGTGCAGTCTGCGCTCGGACCCGCTGGGCAAGTGCTACGCACAGATGCTGCTCGACCTGGAGATTCCTTGCCCGCGCGATCTGCTGCCGCAGACGGACCGACTTCACAACCAAGGAGACACAGCATGACGATTCGCAGAAGACATTGCCTGGGTATGGCCGCCGCCGCGGCGGCGGGCGGATGGCCCGCGCTCGGTCGCGCGCAGACCCCGGCCCCCGGCAGCCTCGAAAAATCGGTGCGCGTGATCGTGGCTTATGGCGCCGGCAGCGCCACAGACACACTGGCGCGCTTCCTTGCCGACCGAATCGCCAAGCGCGGCGGCCGTCCCGCCGTCGTGGAGAACAAGCCCGGTGCCGATGGGAACATCGCAGCTGAAGCTGCTGTCCGGGCGCCGAACGACATGTACACGCTGCTCGTGTCGGGCTCCTCCACGCACGCAGCCAATGCCTCCATCTACAAGAAGCTGCCGTTCGACCCTGAAGCCGACTTCACGCCGATCTCCAACCTGGCGAGCGCGCCGTTCATCCTGCTGGTGAATCCGCAGCGCATCCAGGCGCGCTCGATCAAGGAGTTCCTGGACTGGGCACGCGCCGGTGGCGGGCGGGACCTTTCGTTCGCCAGCACCAGCGTCGGAAATCGGGTGGCGGGTGAACGTTTCCGCCAGGTCGCCAACCTGAAGGCGGTGAACGTGCAGTACCGCGCCAGTAGCCAAGCGATGACCGACCTGCTGGGCGGACAGTTCGACTTCTACTTCTGCGACGTGGCCACGGCCATTCCCCAAGTCAAGGCCGGAAAGACCGTGGCGCTGGCAGTGTCGGTGCGCGGCAGGCTCGCCGCCCTGCCCGAGGTGCCGACGCTGGCGGAATCGGGCTTCGCCGATTTCGACGTCGCCTCCTGGATCGCCATGTGGAGCGCGCTCGCGTCCACGCCGCCCAACGTTTCGGCGACACTGGCGCAATGGGTCTCGGAAGCGCTCGATTCGCCGGAAGGCCGCGAGTTCGTCGCCGGCAAGGGGTTGCTGACGGTCAAGAGCGGTGCCGCCACACTGGCCGCGCTGCAGCGGCGTGACACCACCGTCTGGGGCAAGATCATCCGCGAAGCAGGGATGCAGCAACCCTGAAGCGCACGCTGCCGTCAGACGGCCGCCGGTCACCCGGGCGAGATCAATGCGCTAATCTTGCGCGCGCTGTCGCTGCAATCGTTCACCCGCGAATACAGGCGGTAGCTGATCGGCGGCAACCTGGGCAGAGCCAGTTCCTGGTCGACGACCTTCAATTCCGGAGTCAGCATCTCGATCGTGCGCGGCGTGAGACCCAGCCCAGCACGCAGTGCAGCGCGTACCCCCGCCAGGGTCGACGTCTGGAACGCCGTGCGCCAGGGGCGCTCGCCTTGGGCGAGTGCCTCTATGGCCATGCCGCGGAACGGACAACCCGAATCGACCAGCACCAGCGGTAGCGGCACGCTCGGTTGCGCGTGGAAGCGGGCGCCGCCGATCCACACCACCGGCGAGGTGCGCAGTACCACGTGGTGGAAGTCCTCGTGCGGCGCGACGTCCAGCATCAGGTCGACGTCGCCGCGCCGCAGCGCCGAGGCGAGCCAGCGGCTGCGGCCCACCTGGATGTCTACCCGCAGGCCAGGATAGGTCTCCGCGCACATGGCCAGATACTCGGGCAGCAGCGTATCGACCGCGTCGACACAGGCGGCGATCTTCACTGGGTACTCGAACACCGCCTGCGTCATCGCCCGGTAGGCCTCGTCATTCAGGCTGAGGATGCGCCGCGCGTACTCGAGCAGGCGCACGCCCTGGTCGGTCAGGCGCTTGTTGCGGCCGACGCGAGTGAACAGGTCGCAGCCCACAACGGCTTCGAGTCGCTGCATCTGCTGCGAGACGGCGGCTTGGGTGCGAAACACCTTCTCAGCCGCCTGGGCGAAGTTCTCGCGCTCCGCGGCGGCCGCGAATGTGCGCAGCAATGTGACGTCGAGGTCGCGGATTTCCATAAAAATCCCTTAAGGCTTCTTTCGAATCGCAGCATTATCTAACTGGATTGCCCAGTGAACCACTCCTATGATGGCGGGACGAATCATAAGTTTTCCGACCACCACAATGGACACCGCTACTACCTCAGCCTCCGCCGCCGGGCCAGTGCGCGTCACGCGTCGCGATGCCGTCCTGCACATCGAATTGAACCGGCCCGAGGCGCGCAACCCGCTAGGTCCTGACACCGTGGCTGCGCTCGACGCGGCGGTGCGCGAAGGCGGGGCCGACGATGCGGTGCGCGTGCTGCTCTTCACTGCCAGCGGGGACGCCTTCAGCGCCGGTGGCAACTTGGCGAACATGCAGGACCGCCTCGGCGCGCCTCCCGGCTCCGATGGTCGTGACCCGATCGCCGCCGGCAACCGTTTGTATGGCGACTTCCTCGCGCGCCTGTGCGCCTCGCCCAAGGTGAGCGTGGCCGTGGTGCAAGGCCATGCGATGGGGGGCGGCGCGGGCCTGATCTGCGCCTGCGACATCTCGGTCGGCCTTGCCGGCGCACGCTACGGTTTCCCGGAAGCCGCGATCGGCCTCGTGCCAGGGCAGATCCTGCCCTTCGTGGTTGCGCGCATTGGTGTGCCTGCGGCTCGCCGGTTGATACTTACCGGCCAGCGCATCGACGGTATCGAGGCGCACCGCATCGGCCTAATCGATTACCTGGCGCATGACGCAGCCGAGCTGGCTGATCGCACCAGCGCCCTGCTCTCAGGGGTGCTGGGCTGCGGCCCCTCGGCAAGCATCGAAACCAAGCGCCTGCTACGCCAGGTGGCGCAGCCGCAAGCAGGCGCAGCCCTCGCGAGCTACCTTGACGAGGCGGCCGGTGTGTTCGCCCACCAGATGCGCACCGAGGCTGTGGAGGGTGTCGCCGCCTCACGCGCCAGACGCAAGCCGCAGTGGGCGGTCCCCGCGCCCCGACTGACGCATTGAAAGTTCACATGCATGATTCATTCAACCAAAACGCCGATCTGACCACGATCCGGGAGGCGGTTGCAGCCGTGTGCGAGCGCTTCGACGACACCTACTGGATGAACAAGGATGCCGAAGGAGGCTTCCCCACGGAGTTTCACCAAGCGATCGCCGAAGCCGGCTGGCTCGGCATCTGCATGCCCACTGAACTGGGCGGCGCTGGCTTGGGCATGCGCGAGGCGGCCACGTTGGTGCAGACCATCTCGGCCTCCGGTGCAGGGATGTCGGGCGCTTCGGCGGTGCACATGAACGTATTCGGCCTGCAGCCGGTCGTCGTGTTTGGAAGCCCGCAGCAGCAAGCCCGCATGCTGCCGCCGCTCATCGGCGGCAAGGAGCGCGCTTGCTTCGCCGTCACCGAGCCCAGCGTCGGCCTGGACACCACTCGCTTGAAGACGCGCGCGGTGCGCGACGGCGATCACTATGTGGCGCACGGCCAGAAGGTGTGGATCTCCACTGCGCAGGTGGCCGAGAAGATGCTGCTGCTCGCCCGTACCAAGCCGATCGAAAAATGCGCGCGGCCGCAGCACGGGCTGTCGCTGTTCTATACCACGCTCGACCGCAGCAAGGTGCAAGTGCGCGAGATCCACAAGATGGGCCGCGCCGCGGTGGATTCGAACGAGCTGTTCATCGATGGCCTGCGGATCCCGGTGGAGGACCGCATCGGCGAGGAAGGGCGCGGTTTTGAGTACATCCTCCACGGCATGAACCCCGAGCGCATCCTGATCGCCGCCGAGGCGGTGGGTCTGGGCCGCGCTGCCTTGCGCAAGGCGGTGCAGTACGCCAAGGAGCGGGTGGTCTTCGACCGGCCGATCGGCCAGAACCAGGGTATCCAGCATCCGCTGGCCGAGCGCTGGATGAATCTTGAGGCCGCCGACCTCATGGTGCAGCGCGCCGCCGACCTCTACGACGCCGGGCAGGAGTGCGGCGCCTACGCGAACAGCGCCAAGTTCCTCGCGGCTGAGGCGGGCTACCAGGCCTGCCTTACGGCGGTGATGACGCACGGCGGGTTCGGATACGCGAAGGAATACCATGTGGAGCGTTACCTACGCGAATCGCTCATCCCGCGCATCGCCCCCATCAGCCCTCAGATGATCCAGTGCTACATCGCCGAGAAGGTGCTGGGCCTGCCCAAGTCGTACTGATCCCATCAATAAACAAGAGGAGTCATCGTGAGCGCACTCGAAGGCATGAACGTCGTGGACCTGTCTCGCGTTCTGGGGGGACCGTTCTGCGCACAGATACTGGGCGACCACGGCGCGCGCGTGATCAAGGTCGAAGGACCGTCCGGCGACGAAACCCGCACCTGGGGCCCGCCTTTCAGGGACGGCATGGCCTCGTATTTCGCCGGCATCAATCGGAACAAATCCACCGTCTGCGTGGACCTGGCACGCCCCGAGGGCCGCGAGGTCCTGTTCCAGCTGCTCGACGACGCCGACGTGATGATCGAAAACTTCAAGACCGGCACTCTGGAGCGCTGGGGCATGGGCTTCACCGACGTGCTGTCGGTCCGCTTCCCGCGCCTGGTGCATTGCCGCATCACCGGCTACGGCGACTCGGGCCCGCTGGGTGGCGTGGCCGGCTACGACGCCGCGGTGCAAGCGCTATCGGGTCTCATGAGCATCAACGGCACGCCGTCCGACCCGCCCACCCGCCTGGGAGTGCCAGTGGTCGACGTGGGCACCGGACTGAATGCCTGCATCGGTATCCTGATGGCGCTGCACGAGCGCTCCCGCAGCGGGCGGGGCCAGCAGGTCGAGACCACGCTGTACGACTGCGCGCTGGCCGGGCTGTACCCGCACTCGATCAACACCCTCTTCACCGGCCGCCCGCCGCAGCGCTCGGGCAACGGTCACCCGAACATCGCCCCCTACGACAGCTACGCGACCGGTACCGAGCCGCTCTTCCTGGCGGTGGGCAACAACGGCCAGTTCGCGCGAATGTGCGAGGTCGTCAAACGGCCGGACCTGCCGGCGGACCCACGCTTTATTACCAACGCGACGCGCGCCGTGCACCGCTTCGAGCTGCGCACCGCACTCGAGAACGCGTTCCGGCCGTTCGCCGCGCAGGATCTTTTCGAGAAGCTGATCGCCGTGGACGTGCCCTGCGGCGTGATCCAGAACGTGGTGGAAGCCCTGGCGCATCCCCACACCGCACACCGCACCATGGTGGTCGAGGTCAACGGTCACCGTTCAGTGGCCTCGCCGATCAAGATGAGCCGTACACCGGCCAGCTACCGCAGCCATCCGCAGGCCATCGGCGAATCGACGGTTCGCGTGCTGACCGAAGCGGGCTTGGACGCCGAGACCATCGAAAAGCTACTGGCCGCCGGCATCGTGCAGCAGGCAGACGCGGCCACCCAGTCTGCCACGAAGGCTGCCCCCGCATGACCGACGACGCCGTCATCGTTTCCACCGCCCGCACGCCGATCGGCAAGGCGTACCGCGGCGCTTTCAACGATACGCAGGGCACGGTGCTCGCCGCGCATGCAATTTCGAACGCGGTGCAGCGCGCCGGGCTGGACCCGGGCGAAGTCGAGGACGTGATCCTCGGCACCGCCCGCCCCGAAGGCACGACCGGCATGAACATCGGCCGCGCCGCTGCGCTGCGCGCAGGCCTGCCCGTCAGCACTGCCGGAGTGACGGTGAACCGCTTCTGCAGTTCGGGTCTCCAGGCGATCGCCATGGCCGCGCACAGCGTTCGGCAGGACGGCGTGCCGATCATGGTGGCCGGCGGACTGGATGCGGTGAGCCTCACCGTGAACAGCCATACCAACACCTTCCGTCAGCGCGATCCATGGATCGAGCAATACGTGCCCGGGCTCTACGTGACGATGATCCAGACCGCCGAGACGGTGGCGCGCCGCTATGGCATCTCGCGCGAACGGCAGGACGAGTACGGCCTGCGCAGCCAGGTGCGCGCTATCGCCGCGCGGGACGCTGGAGCGTTCGACCGGGAGATCGTTCCGCTGGCCAGCCGCAGGCGCATCGAAGGCAAGGACGGGACGCCCGACACCTTCACCGATATCACGCTGGCCGCCGATGAGGGTCTGCGCGCTTCGACCGCAGCCCAACTGGCCACACTCACGCCGGTAATCGATGGCGGCACCATTACCGCAGGCAACGCAAGCCAGCTGAGCGACGGCGCCTCGGCCTGCGTGGTGATGAGCGGCCGCCTCGCGCAGCAGCGTAACCTGGAGCCCTTGGGTGTCTTTCGCGGTTTCGCGGTGGCAGGTTGCGAGCCGGACGAAATGGGCATTGGCCCCGTATATGCCGTGCCACGCCTCCTGCGGCGCTGCGGGGTACGGATGGAGGACGTAGATTTGTGGGAGCTGAATGAGGCGTTCGCGGTCCAGGTTCTTTACTGCCGCGACCGGCTCGGCATTCCCGACGAGCGTCTCAACATCCATGGCGGCGCCATTGCCATGGGACATCCCTTCGGCATGTCAGGCGCGCGCATGGTGGGGCATGCACTGTTGGCCGGCAGGACGGCCGGCGCGCGCTACGTGGTGGTGACGATGTGCGTAGGCGGCGGCATGGGCGCCGCCGGTCTGTTCGAGGTGGCTTGACGCCACCTCGGGGGAGGGCCTGCTGGGGACGTTTGCTTGCCAGCTGCGGCCGGCAGTGACCCGTACCCTTCCGGCGCTCTAGAGCTGCGGCGAGTACGGTGGCAGAAAATGCAAATCTTGTTGATCAGAATGAGGCGCGACCAATTGCTTCACGGCCTTTCATCTGTGGACTGATGCCCGTCCACGACGAGGAAGCAACACGCGTCCCACACGCACAGCTACCGCTGCTGCGCCATTCCTGCATCACGGATGACCTTCCCAAATACCGCTGTGTCCCGGATCTGCAGTTCTGCCAAGTGCTGGGGACCTGCAGGCGCCGGCACATATCCTTTTTCAATGAGGAATTCCCGGCCTTCCTCATCCGCAAGAATTTCCGTCACGTGCTTGGCAATGACATCCGATACCGGCCGCGGTGTCGTGGCCGAGACGCTCCAGATCGCGCCCCACGAAGAAACGTCAAAATCCTGAAATCCAAGCTTGGACAAAGGCGGAACTTGTGGGAGCTTAGGACTCCTTACTTTGGTGGTGATTGCCAAGGCCACCGCCCGCTCAGATTTGATGACAGGCAAAGCAGTGGTGATGTCGCAGAAGTAGTAATCAAGGCGACCGCCAAGGAAGTCGCTCATGGCCTCGCCGCTCTGTTTGTACGGAATGTTCGTAGCTTTCAACGTCGCCACTTGCTTGAAAAGCTCCCCCGCGATCCGGCTGCCTACGCTGGTGCTCGCAAACGAAAGCGGCTCGGCTGCTGACCTAGCGGTCGCAATGAACTCACTAAAGGACCTGGCTTTGCTGCGATCCGGGTTGACGATCAGGACGAATGGGATGTATCCAAATGCCGACAGTGGAGCGAAGTCGGCCGCTGGATCGAATGGGAGCTTCGGGTAGATCGCGGCATTCGCCGCATGCGTCGACGAACCCGCAACGAAGAGGTTATACATGTCAGAAGCGGCGCGAACGGCAGCGACCGCACCGATGTTGCCATCCGCGCCAGGCGCATTCACCACCACAACAGATTGCCCAAGCCGGTTTCCGAGACGTTGGGCGATGTACCGGGTCACCGTATCCAGACCGGTCCCGGCCCCATAGCCCACCACAATCCTTATTGGTCTATCCAGTCTTGACTGAGCGCTCGCTGCGGACCATGTGACCGCGCTAGCTCCCGCAACTTTAAGCAGCAGGCGTCGAGTCGTAAGGATCATTACTTGCTCCTGAAATCTTCCGGATAACATCTCACGGGGTGGCACCGGGCCCAAGCCCGAGAGGACTCACCATTGTCGATCTTCTATGAAGACTTCACTTAAGATTTGCTTAAGCCGTCCTGAAGTTTTTCTTGCTTGTAGGGCGCGACGCTGGGGGCAATCATGGCCAACATGGTCGGACGACACGCCTTTTTTTGTTCCAGCCGCGGTTGGGGAATATGTGTGTCGCACCGTGCGAATAGCGTGATTCCGAACCCGACATGGACTTGACTCTTACCCCAGACGAACTAAGTTTTCGCCAATCGCTTCGGGAGTTCATTGCGGCGCACAGGCACTTGGCGCCACCCGAGTCGGATACCCGGCTCGGGACGGAGGAGCGTCGCCTGTGGCAACAGCTTTTGCTTACCAACGGGTTTCTGGGACGAACAGTTCCTTCGCGTTATGGCGGCTATGGGGCCAAGCCGAACCTGATGGAGCAGCGCGCGATCTCGGAGGAATTTGCTGCGGCTGGCATCACGGACCGGATGCTGGTGGCGAACCGGCAAGGTGTGTCGATGTTGGTGCCGACCCTGCTCGAATACGGTACGGAGGAGCAGAAACAGCGCTGGATCCCCCCCACGCTGCGGGGAGAGTTGATCTGGTGCCAAGGCTATTCGGAACCAGGGGCAGGTAGCGACCTGGCAGCCCTGTCCACGCGGGGACGAGTAGAGGAAGATCACTTCGTCATCACAGGGCAGAAAATCTGGACAAGCGAGGCACATCAGGCCGACATGATGTTCTGCTTGGTCCGGACCGAACCGGAGGCAGAAAAGCACGGTGGTATCAGCTTTATTCTCGTGCCGATGAGTGCAGCCGGCATCGACGTCAGGCCGCTGAAGACGATGACGGGCAGATCCTCTTTCAACGAGGTCTTTCTCACTGACGTATGTGTGCCGCTGGATCATCTCGTGGGTGCCCGTGGGCGTGGTTGGGAGGTCGCCAATGAGGCTCTCAAGCACGAGCGTGGCGCTCTCGGCAATCCAGAGGTCACGCAGACGCGTTTCCAGGAACTGGTCGAGCTGATGACCAGTGAAAAGGTCAACGGCTGCCGCCTCATCGATAACCCGGTCTACACCGACAGGCTGGTGAAGCTGCAGTCATGGCTCATGGCGCTCCGGCTGAACAGCGCCAGAATTCTCACGTGCCGCATGAAGGGTGAAGAGCCGGGCCTCTGTCAGCTCGTTGTGAAGCTTCAGGGTTGCGAGCTGAATTACCAACTGTCCGCTCTGGCAATCGATGTTCTCGGAGAAGTCGGGGTTCTGGACGGGGGTAGTGATTTCGTTCGCGCTGGTGGAGCCTGGCAAAACAACTACATGTTCGACCTGGGGCTGATCATTGGCGGCGGCACCGCTCAGATACAAAAAAACATCATCGCGGAGCGCGGGCTCGGAATGCCGCGCCGCGCTCACGCGGTTTAGAAGGCTGCCAATGGATTTCGGTCTTTCGGATGATCAGCGGGCCTTCCAGGATGCGTTCGCCCAGTGCCTCACGGATTTCAGTTCGACATCGACGGTACGGCGGATCCTGGACGGAGATGCTGCAGCGGCTAGGGCGCTTCAATCGCGCCTAAACGAGGTGGGTGCGACCGGGATCGTCGTGCCACCGGAGCATGGTGGTTTGGGGCTGGGAGTGCTAGACGCCGCAATCGTGTTCGAGATGCTGGGACGCTACGTCGCCCCCGTCGATCTGACCGGGAGTGTGTTGACGTCGATTGCCTTGAGTCGTTCAGGGTCCGAGTCCCAGAAGGCGGTCTGGCTCCGGAAGCTGGTGGAAGGCACTGCCAGTTTCGGGACCGCGCTCACGCACGCGATATCCGACCGGGAGGGCGGCATTGTCTCGTCAGTCGCGGGACGGCTTAACGGCCGTTCGTTCATGGCCGCCTGCCCGCCTGATTCGACGCACCTGCTGGTTCCGGACAGTCTCGGAGCCCTCTGGATCGTGACCCGGGATTCGCCGGGGTTGCGCGAGCGCCAGCTAGTGACTGTCGACCGCACCAGGGGCTTCTGCACATTGGAAATGGAGGACGTTGTCGCTGAGCGACTCGCGCATTCGGGCGGCGGCGAACTGTTGTCCGAACTGATCGCCATCGCACGCGTGCTCATCTCGGCTGACGCACTGGGTGCATCCCAGCGAATGTTGGAGATGGCCGTCGCCTATGCGCATGATCGCAAGCAGTTCGGTGTTCCCATCGGGTCCTTTCAAGCCGTCAAGCACCTGTGTGCGGAAATGGCAGCTGAAATCGAGCCTTGCCACGCCTTGCTGTGGTTCGCAAGCCATTCGCTGGACCAACGTCTGCCAGATGCCGTGGTGTCCGCATGCCATGCAAAAGCCCGGATCGCGGATGTCTCGCAATTCGTTGCCCGGGCCGCAACCGAGGTGCACGGCGGCATTGGTTTTACCGACGAGCTGGGACTTCATTGGTGGTTCAAGCGCATCGCGGTGGATCGGCAACTCGGGGGTGGGCCCGAACTCATCCGGGCCGAAGCAGCATGGAGGCAGGGATGGACCGATGGCCCCCGGCACGCGCTGGCATTGTCCGAAGGCCGCAGATGACAGGTTCCATTCGATCCTTGTTGCACCCACGTACGGTTGCGGTAATCGGCGCATCCAACGATCCGTCGCGCATCGGTGGGAGGCCGATCGAGGCAATGCTCCTGAACTCGTTCATGGGGGAGATTTACCCTGTGAACCCGAAGTACAAGACCGTGCAAGGCCTGAAGACGTATCCGTCGATCAGCGAGGTGCCGGCGCGCGTTGACACAGCAATCATCGCCGTCCCGGCAGCATTGACTGTCGAGGCATTGCGCGATTGTGCAAACGCGGGAGTGCAGTCTGCAATTGTCTTCAGCTCTGGCTTCGCCGAGGTGGGCTCCTCGGGCAGGGAGGCTCAGGACGCCATCAGCGCAATCGCCAGGGAACAAGGTATTCGCGTGCTCGGTCCCAACTGCTTGGGCTCTTTCCATGCTGAGAGTGGTTGGTTCGGGACGTTCGCGAACGCTCCGAGCATGATCCGCTTGCGCAGCGGACCACTCGGGATTGTCAGCCAAAGTGGGGCGTACGGAGCGCACGTCTTCCTCGCATCGCAAATGCGCGGCCTTGGAGCGACCTATTGGGTTAGTACCGGCAATGAGGCCGACGTGTCCGTGGCCGAAATCATCCAGTTCTTCGCCTCGGCCCCCGAGGTGGAGATCATTGTCGCCTACGCCGAGGGAGTCCAGGACGGCCCACGACTGAAGGAGGCATTCAGGATGGCGCGCGTCGCAAGAAAGCCCGTCATCTTCCTGAAGTCAGGACGCAGTGTTGCGGGTGCAGAGGCTGCGGCCACCCATACCGCATCCCTTGCAGGCGCTGACTCGATCTATGACGCGCTCTTCCGGCAATATGGTGTTCATCGAGCACGGACGACGGAAGAAGCTGTGCATGTAGCGTACAGCTGCCAATTCGGACGCTTCCCAAAGGGTCGGCGCATCGGTGTGCAGACGGTCTCCGGTGGTGTTGGCATTCAACTGGCGGACGCCTGTGAGGACTTCGGACTCGATGTTCCGGAGCTGCCCGATGTCGCTCAAAAGCAGCTCAAGGAGCTGGTGCCTTTTGCATCCGCTCGTAACCCGGTGGATTTCACCGCGCAGGTCCTGAACGATCCTGCCGTAATGAAGAACGCTGTTGGAATCGCCATAGAAGCCGGGGGCTGCGATGCCCAGATCGTATATCTGTCAAGTGTGCCTGGCGTCCAATCCGCGAGGGTGAGCACGCTGCAGATTTTCAAGGACATCCGCGACCGCTACCCCGACGAACACATAAGCCTCTGTTTCATCGCATCCGAAGAGGTGACTCGCGAATATGAGGCATTGGGGTACCCGTGCTTCCAGGAACCGCAACATGCGATCCGGTCGTTGGCTGCGCTGGCCCGGTTCCACGATTCTTTTGATCGGCCGGCCGAGAAAACATCCTTTCAAGACACCCGTGCCGCAGCCATTCCGGCACGAGGACCGGTTAGCGAAATGGAAGCCAAACGCATCCTGGCCAATGCAGGAATCCGCGTGGTCCGTGAAGTTCTCGTCAACAGCGCGACCGAGGCAGTCGAAGCCTGGCGCTCTTTCGGATGCCCGGTTGTGCTGAAGATCGCGTCGGCGGACATCCCCCACAAGACAGAGATCGGCGGCGTGGTGCTCGACCTGAACGATGAGGGGCGTGTATTCGCTGCTTATGAGCTGCTGCGTTCACGCGCCTCGGATCTCGTGCCTGGCGCACGTGTAGACGGGGTGGTGGTGGCCGAGATGGTTTTCGGAGGTGTAGAGGCGGTCGCAGGGATTGTTGTCGACCCGGTGTTCGGCCCTGCCGTCATGTTTGGCCTGGGTGGCGTACTGATCGAGGTACTCAAGGACGTGGTTTTCAGACTAGCTCCATTCGACGCCAAGGAGGCGCGCCAAATGATCGATGAGATCCGCGGCAGAGCCGTCCTGGACGGTGTTCGGGGGGGCCAGGCCTGTGATATCGACGCACTTGCTGGTGCCCTCTCGCGGCTGTCCGTGTTTGCACATCGGCATCAGGGTGCGATCGCCAGCGTCGACATCAATCCGTTGATCGTGCTTCCCGACGGCGTGGTAGCAGTGGATGCGCTGATCGTGCTCCGCGAGGACGTTCTACACGAAGCCTGATGAGCGAACATGCAGCCCCCCCGGAGGCGGGCACTTTACTTGGGGAGACGCAACGGATCTACGATCTGCTCCAACCACTTCGGCCCGAAGATTTCCAAGTGCCGACGCAGTTCAAACAGTGGACGTTTGACGACATAGTTGGGCATCTCCACCTCTGGAATGTTGGTGCCAGCCTCTCGTTGCACAGCCGCGAAGCCTTCCATCTGCACGTCCAGGAATTCTGGACCGCGATTCAAGGTGGTCAGTCGCGGGTGGACTACACGAGACATTGGTTGAACGGGCGATGTGGCGCGGAGTTGCTAGACCTGTGGTGCAATTTCAGTGCGTCACTGGCAGAAGACTTCTCTCGCGCAGAACCTAGGGCGCGCGTGCCGTGGATTGGCCCGGAGATGAGCGTACGCTCCTCAGCGACGGCGCGACTGATGGAGACGTGGGCCCATGCGCAGGCGATCTACGACCTCCTTGGAGTCGTACGCATCTCGACTGACGACGTCTTGCACAGCATCAGTGTGCTGGGCATCAACACGCGTTCCTGGACTTTCAGGAACAGAGGCCTGGCTACACCGCCCGATATGCCGTATGTCGAGCTGCATGCCCCGTCAGGAGCGCGCTGGGTTTGGGGAGCGTCAGAGGCGCGGGAGTCAATCCGGGGAAGTGCGGAGGAGTTCTGTCAGGTCATGACGCAGACGCGCAATGTTGCCGACACCGATCTCGATGTGCGGGGAACTGGGGCGAGGCTTTGGATGTCACTCGCGCAATGCTTCGCCGGTGCGCCTGTCGACCCTCCCTTGCCTGGGACGCGCTTCCGAATCCCACGGTAGATGATCGTCCTGTCGACGCCGGGTGAATTTTGATCCACCTGTCCGTGGTTTCCTTCTTTCGAACATGATGGCGCGTGTCTGAATTTCAAGTGCATAGAGGCCGGTTCAATAGGAAGCAGGCGCATCGGTTCAAAGTAGCGCGAGCTGAAGCGACTGCACGTTCGTAACTTCGTCGACACCCCACAGCTGCGCCAGCAGGCTCGCCGCCCGCTCGCTGCCGATCACCGGCGTGGCCAGTTCGATGAACTTCTCGCTGATCTGCGCATCGGACAGCGGCGCCTCGGGATCACCCACGCGGTGCGGCTGGAAATACGCAAACTCGCGGCCATCTTTGAGGCGCACGGCCACATGCGCCGAGCGCATGCGGGGAAAGCGGGCAGTGAGCTCCGAGTCCTCGGTGAGCGTGAGCTTCGCCATGAGCGCACGGACCTCGACGTCCTGCATGCGTTCCTGCTCGAAGGCCGCAAGCCGGACCGAGCCGTACTTCGCCGCATGCGAGACCACATAGGGAGTGCTGAACTTGCACTCGAACGCGGTCCTGGGCTCGCGGATGCCGGCGACCTCCACTCCCGCGCGGTAAGTGCGTACCGCGATCGATTCGATTTGCCCGTGCGTGAATCCTAGGTCGGCCTGCAGCTTCTGGAGGGCGTCGATCGCCGCGAAGGTGTGGCCGCAGCAGCCGTGGTTCTTGACCGTCACGCTCTCGATGTTGAATCGCTCGCCCAGCGCTTCGGTCGCCTTCGCCCAGTCGGGTGCGCGCGCCATCGCCGCGCCGAAGCCGGCGTCGCCTTCGAGGATGTCCAGCACACCGGTGATTCCGTGCGCCGCGCCTTGCGCGGCCGTGACGCCGACCCAGGCCGCGTGGCCGGCGTGCAGCGCTTTGGTCATCGCATCCGAACGGAAAGCCTGCTGCAGCCCCGAAGCGAACGTCGCCGAGGTGGCGAGTGCATGCGCTGTAACCGATGCCTCGGGCGACAGCAACACACCCGCAGCCGCCGCCGCGCCGAAGCAGCCTACAGTGCCGGTGGTGTGCCAGTACCTGTAGTGGGAGGGTTGCACCGCCTCGCCGATGCGCGTGGACACTTCGTAGCCGATGGTGATCGCTTCCAGTAGCCGTTTACCGGAGAGGCCCGCGTGCTCTGCCACGGCGAGCGCACCCGCGATCGTGGGACATCCCGGGTGGTAGACCGCGTCGCGATAGATGTCGTCGAACTCGATTGCGTGCGACACGCTGCCGTTGATCCATGCCGCTGCCGGGGGGAGCGCGGTGGTGCGCAAGCCGGGCAGGCTGCTGCGGCCGATGCCCAGTTCCTCCGCGTGCGCCCGGGTGAGTGCACCCGCGGGTTCGATGCGTGTGCCCGGCAGCAGCGCCGCGACCCAGTCCACTAGCGCGCGCTTGGCTGCATGTGTGACGGCCGGAGTGAGCCCGTGTGCGGACTGGTTGGCGGCGTAGGCAGCCAGGGTTTCGATGAGCGTCATACTCCGGCCATCAGAGAGCGCTGGCGCCGGTGATCTCGCGGCCCGCGATAAGCGTGAGAATTTCATGCGTGCCGTCTGGAATGGTGATCATGCGGATGTCCCGCAGGTTCTGCTCCACGCCGGTTTCAGTGGCCAGGCCCATTGCGCCGCACAGGCGCATCGCAATCCCCGCCGCGTGGTCGGCCGTGGTCAGGGCCTGTCGCTTGGCCATCGCCGAAAGGGCCTGCGTCGCGAGACCGCGGTCCGCTGCGTCGAGCGCGCTGAGGCACAGCAGGCGCGCCGCCGCGATCGAGGCGTCGATGTCCACCAGCGCATTCTGGATCAGCTGCTTGTTGACCAGCGTCTCGCCAAACTGCACGCGATCCTTCAGGTGCGCGAGTGCGATGTCGCGGCTGCGCTGCGCGAGCTGCAGCGCAAGCAGGCCCAGAAGCGGCCGGTTGATCAGCCAGGCCTGCGTCAGCGTCTTCATCGTGCTCGCGCCCTCGGGCAGCGAGTTGCGGCCTGGCACGCGCACGTCCTCGAAGCTCAGCTCGCTAAGGTGTCCCTGCTGCAGTCCGATGCAGGCGATTTCACTCGCATGGAAGGGCGACTCCTCGCGCTTGACGAGGAAGCGTTGCAGCTCGCCGCCGGCCTCTGTCTTTCCCGTGACGAGCGCGACGTCAGCGATGGTGCCATTGGTGATCCACTGCTTGGTACCGGTGAGGAAGGCATCGCCCCCCGCGTGGCGGATGCGCAGCTTGATGCTTTTGGGGTCCGAGCCAGTGGTGGGTTCGGTCGACGCGGTGCATGCGATCTTCGTGCCCAGCAGTAGCGCTTCGATGAGCTGCGGCTCTGCCTGCGCGACGCCGCTGGCACACAGGCGCGAAATCGTGCCTTCATGTGCGATGAGCGCGAGTGCCACCACGCCGGGCAGTTGTTCGAAGACGAGGCCGTAGTCCAGCATACCCAAGCCGCTGCCACCGAACTCCTGCGGAACGCGTGCGCCGGTGAGACCGAACTGGGCGAGGATCCCGAAAATCTCCAACATCGCCGCCTTGGGCAGCGGCTTCGTCGCGGGATGCGCGGCCAGGAGGGGTTGCAGCTTGCCCTGCGATAGTCGCCGCGCAGCGTCCTGCAGCTGGCTCTGGTCGGAAGTGAGTTCGAAATGCATGCAGTTTGCGCCCTTCCGTCAGGCCATAGTAAAGCCGCCGTTCACGCTGACCACCTGTCCGGTAACCCATGAGGAACGGTCGCTGACCAGCAGCGCCACCATGGGCGCGATGTCGCACGGCTCGCCGATTCGGCGCAGCGGGTACATCTTCTGCACGTTTTGCACGCGCCTGGTGTACTTCTCCTCGCCCATCTGCTCGCGCATGGCAGCTTCCCGGCTCATGCGCATTGGCGTGTTGGTCGCGCCAGGCGAGACGATGTTGGCGGTGATGCCGTGCGGCCCCATCTCCTGCGCAATGGATTTCACAAGCGCGGTGACCCCGGCCTTCGCGGCGGCGTAATAGGACAGGCGGGCCTGCCCGATGCGCGCGGAGTCGGAGGAAAAGCACACGATGCGGCCGTACTGCTGGCGCTTCATCAGTGGCAGCACGGCGTGAAGGCAGTGCATGGGGCCCAGCAGGCACACGTCGAGCATGCGCTTCCAGTCCTCCGGCGAAGACTCCTCGAAGGTCTTGTCGTCCAGGATGGCGGCGGAGTTCACGAAGATGTGGACTGCACCGAAGCGTTCCACAGCCGCGTCCATTAGCTGCCTTACCGAGTGCGGATCGGTAAGGTCCACGCGCACGAAGGCGGCTGCCGTGATGCGTGACAGTTCTTCCACGGCTGCGGCACCCGCGCTCTCATTCACGTCGGCCAACACCAGGTTGGCGCCTTCACGCGCTAGTTCGCGCGCCACCTCCAGGCCGATACCCTGCACACCGCCGGTGATCACGGCGGTCTTGGCCTTCATCTGCAGATCCATTTGTCGGTCTCCTTCACGCCACCTTGGGTGGCCGTTGCGGGAACGTGCGCTCGAACACGCCTTCGGCGATGCGGTTACGCAGCATTTCCAGCGAGCCTCCCGCGATCATCCAGCCGCGGATGCGGCGCACGCAATATTCGACCAGCGACTCCTGGCTGAAGCCCAGGCCGCCCATCACCTGCAGCGCCTCGTTGGCTGCGAACCAGCCAGCTTCGTTGCAGGCAAGCTTTGCCATCGCGGTGCTCTGCGCCGAAGGCAGGCCGTGCTCGCCTTCCAATGCCGCCTTGTACAACAGCAGCTGCGCCTGCTCGAGCTTCATCCACATATCCGCGAATTTCCACTGCAGGCCTTGGAACTCGCACAGCTCGCGGCCGAACTGCTTGCGCGTCATCGCGTGCTCGCGTGCGCGGTTGAAGGCGTAGCGGCCGAGCGCTAGGGACCGAGAGGCGTTGCCCAGGCGTTCCACGTTGAAACCGGAGATCTGCTTCTTGAAGCCACCAGGCCCCAGAAGCAGGTTGGCCGCGGGCACGCGCGCATTCTCGAAGTAGAGCGGGCACCACTGCTCGCCATTCATGAATGACGCTTCCTTGCCGATGGTGAAACCGGACGCGCCGCGCTCCACCAACAGCGAGCCGATGTTCTCCAGCCCGGGGCCGAAGCGAACGTATATGAGAAAAAGATCCGCGTCCTGGCTGTTAGTTGAGAAGATCTTGCTACCGTTGATGACATAGTCACCTTTATCCTCCCGCGCGGTCGTGCGAAGCTCGGTCACCGCGGAGCCTGCGTCGGGCTCGGTCATCCCGAGCGCAATCAGCTTCTTCCCTGCCAGGAGGTCGGGCAAGAAGCGGAGCTTCTGCTCCCGCGACGCGTACTCGACGAACGTGCGAATCGGCCCGAAGTTGCCGGCCTGCACGATGTCGGCGCTCTTGGGGCAGGCCAGCGCGACCTGCTGGATCGCCAACACCGCGTGCATGAGTGTGCCGCCCTGTCCGCCATCGTCCGGATCAAGGGCGATGCCCAGCAGGCCCTGCTTCGCCAGCAGCTGCGCGGTCTCCCACGGGTAGGTCTTACTGTGCGCACGCTGGAGGGCGCCGGGCGCGAGCTTGTCCTGCGCGAAGCGGCTGACTGATTCGGCAAAAGCCTGATCGTCGAGGCTAAGGTCGAAGTTCACTTGAATGTTCCGATGAATGAAACGTGTTCCGATATGATACATCGGATGCGCTCGGGATCAAGGGGGGCTTGCTGGCTGGTCTGGCTCCCGGCGCCGCAAGTCGAATTCATCGACGAAGATGGGCGGGCTTGCGCGACGACGGGTCCGATCTGTCAAATGCGTGACGGGCTTTGATTAGCCTTCGCGAGGATTTGGATGGGACCCCCGCGCATGGAGCCGAGATGGGCAATCGCCCTCAGCGCCGGGCTTTCCCGAGGAGGCTGTCGCCGATGATGTTGCGCTGGATCTGGTTGGTGCCTTCGATGATCTGCAGCACCTTCGCGTCGCGGAAATAGCGGTTGATGGGAACGTCGGCGGAAATGCCGGCAGCGCCGAACAATTGCACCGCGTCCGTCGCCACGCGCATGGCGTTGTCAGTGGCGAAGCACTTGGCCATCGCCGCAACGGGCGCCAATGCGGCTGCTGCCAAGCCCGCATCCACCGCTGCGGCGGCGCTGTAGACCAGTTGGCGCGCCGCTTCCGTCTGCATGGCCATGTCGGCCAGCATCCAGCGCACTCCCTGGTATTCGCTCACTGGTCGGCCCCAAGTGACCCGGCTCTTCACGAACTCGATCGCCAGGTCAGTCGCGCCCTGGGCGATGCCCACACCCCTTGCGCCGGTCAGAGGGCGGCTTTTGTTGAAAGCTTCCATCACCGCCTTGAAGCCGCGCCCGTCCTCGCCGATCCGGTTGGCCTCCGGCACAAACACTTCGTCGAGGAAGAGGGGGCAGGACGGCACGCCGCGCGCTCCCACCTTTTCTTCCTTGCGGCCGATAGTGAACCCCTTGCTCCCGCGCGCGATGATGAACAGGTTGATGGCCCCGGCCGTATCGGCGTCGCCGGTCTTCGCGGCGACGAGAACGAAGTCGGCCACGGAGGAGTTCGTGCACCGGATCTTCGAGCCGCTGATACGGTAGCCGCCTTCGCAGCGTCGCCGATGGCCACGGTCGCCGAGAGCATGCTGCCCGTGCCACCGTATTCCGACGGAAAGGGGATCGCGAAGAGGCCCGCGTCGCGCAGCAGCTCGAACACGTCCTGCGGATATTCGGCCGTGCGGTCGATGGCGTCGGCCCGTGGCGCGACCCGCTCGCGGGTGAGACGCCGAACCATCTGCTGGATCTGGCGCTGCTCTTCGCCCAGCGCGAACAGCGGGTGCTGCTCCGCGGCAGCCTGCTGACCGGCTCACGAAACACCTTCCGTGCGGCACTTGATCATGCGAAGCGGCGTGTAGGTGATGGCAAGCCTGCCGTCCTGCTTGACGATCCTGTTGCGCGTGCGCACGAGGCCGCGGCCCGGGCGGCTCTTGCTGCGGCGTGCCTCGATCACCTCGCACTCCACATGCAGCGTGTCGCCGGCGAATACGGGGTGATGGACTTTGAAGTCCATTTCGAGGAAGGCATAGCCGGTGTGCTGCATGGTGGCATGGACCAGCAGGCCCTCGGCGAAGGTATAGGCCAGCGCGCCGGGGGCAACGCGGCCCTTGATGTCCGACTCGGTGCGCAGGAACTCGAGGTCCGTGAAGAGCACTTCCGTCATGCCGGTGCAAGAGCAGAAGTTGACGATGTCCGCCTCGGTGACCGTCCTGCCCACGGTGCGGAATTGCCGCCCGACCGGAAGGTCCTCGAAATGCAGGCCGATTCCCAGTGTTTCCATTCGATTGACCTAGATCCTTGTTTTGTGTCAGCGCGCGACCCGGTCCATGAGGGCCGACGAAAGAGGGGGGTACCCGCAGCCATGCGGCAGGACCGGGATGCGTCGGCCGTCCGCGCGGACCGTGAGCGTGGGCTGGATTCGCCGTACCTCGCGGGCGCCCGCAGCAGCCAACGCAGCCACTGCGCTCGTGCTCGGTCCCAAAAGCGCCAGATTGCAAAGCGTAGGGAACATGGTCGCTCGCCGCCCATCCTCGCAATCGCGCATGGCCTGATGCGGGCTCACCCAGAACGACTCGACCGCTTCACGGCCGTCGTGGGCTGCCATCTGGCCCGGCGGAGCCTTCGCGATGAAGAAGTGGGTGTCGAAACGCTTGGGCGCACCTTCGGGCGTCACCCAATGGGCAAAGGGATGCAGCAGGTCCACGGCCAGCTCCAGGCCTTCGCCCCGCACCATTGCCAGGAAGCCTTCGGTCGATTCCCGCACGCACGCCTGCCAGCGCTCGCGGGTCAGGGCCAGCGCATTTCCGTCGAGCAGATGCCCCTTGCTTCGAGCCAGCAGCAAGCCGCTCTCCTCGAAGGTTTCGCGCACGGCGGCGACGCGCAGAGCCGCTTCTTCCTTGCTGCAGGCGAGGGCGACTGGAAGGTGAGCTTGCAGATCTGGTGAACTGTCGGACGGTGCAACCTTTCCGCCCGGAAAGACAGCGGCACCTTGCGCGAAGGCGACTTCCTGGTGGCGCACGATCATCAGGGTCTGCAGCCCTCCGGGTCCGTCTCGCACCAGCACCAGCGTCGCAGCTGGCACCGGCCGGGAATCCGCCGGCTTCATCAGATGCGCATTTCCTGGGCGATGATCGTGCGCTGGATCTGCGAGGTGCCGCCGCCGATAGTGGCCTGCATGCCCTCGCGAAAGTAGCGCTCCACATCCGCTTCGGGCGTGGTGCCGATGCCGCCGAAGATCTGCATCGCCTGGCGGCTGACGTTCTGCAGCGTTTCCGAGGCGAACAGCTTGGCCATGGCGACCTCCTTGCGGCACGGCATTCCCCGCGCGGCGAGGTCGGCTGCGCGATAGGTGAGCAGCCGCGCGGCGTCTGTCTGGGTCTGCATGTCGGCCAGCATGTGGCGGATGACCTGGAACTCGAAGATGGGCTTGCCGAACTGGACGCGTTGCTTCGCGTACGCGAGCGCATCGTCGACAGCACCCTGTGCGTTGCCGACGTAACTTGCGGCCACGGCGATGCGCTCGAGCGCAAGGTGTTCGCCGGCGATGATCTTGAAGCCCTCGCCCGGCGCGCCCAGCATGTTGGCCGCGGGCACACGCACGCTATCCAGGAAGATTTCCGTGGTGACGACGGATCGGCGCGCAAGTGTCTGCAGGGGCCGGATGGTGAGCCCCGGCAAGTCATTGGGCACGATGAACACGCTCAACCCGTCGCGCTTGTCGGAGGTCTGCGCCGTGCGAACGAGCATCAGGATGACCGCGCCGCGATTGCCGGCGCCGCTGCACCACAGTTTCTGTCCATTGAGGACGTAGTCGTCGCCGTCGCGCTCCGCGCGCGTCTGCACGTTGGCGACGTCCGAGCCCGCGTTCGGCTCGGACATCGAGATCGGGAACCGGATCTCACCGCGCATGAACGGCTGCAGGAAGCGGGTCTTCTGGTCGTCGGTCCCGTGCAAGGAAAAGTTCATCGCCGTGAAGATGCCCCCGGCGATCGCGACCGAGAAGTCAACGCCGTACGCCGACAGCGATTCGCACATGAGCGCGTAAGAGAACACGTCGCCGCCGTCGCCGCCATCGGCTTCCGGGACGAGCAGGCGGTGAAACCCGAGCTTCGCCGCCTTCTCGTACGCTTCGTACGGAAAGGCCCGCTCCATGTCGCACTTGCGCACGTATTCGCGGCCGATCTCGCGATCCACCCACCGCCTGACGGAGTTCTTCCAGGCCTGCCGCTCTTCATCGAGAAAATTCATCGTTTCAATGCCTCGTCGCATCGAGGGGCACGCCCGAAAGCAGGCCCGCCATCGGGGACAGATCGGGGAGTTCGTCCAGCCTCTCGACGATCTCGAGAAGTTGCTCGCACACCTCGGAGGAAATGGCAGGTGCGGCCATCGCGCGGAACTTGCGCACCAGCCGCGCCTTCTGCGCCGCAAGGTCGGTCTCGGGCACGCCCGCATCGTAGCGGTGGCGCAGGGTTGCGCCGTCGCGGGTCTTCACGACTACCTCAGCCTGCGTGATTTCCGAGCATTCGGCGTGCAACTGCACGCGAACGCGTTCACGCACCAGCGCGAGTTCCGGGTCTGCGGCCCTTTCGTCCGAGAAGTTTTCCAAGGCGGCGGTGTCGATTCCGCAAAGCGCCATCGCCACCGCGTGGCGCAGGCTGAACTTGGCTTCCAGGCCATCGCGCGGTTCGGATATGTTGCATACGCCGTCGCTCACCGCCGACACGTGCACGGCGACGCGTTCCACATCCGTGACCTTCAGGCCGTGATGGTCCATCAGGTGCCGCGCAGCCTCGATGGCGGCATGGGTGCCGTAGCATGCGGCGTGATACTTGAAGAGGTTCTGCCGCAAGTAGAGTCCACCGGGTGGGTCGCGCAGCGCGGCATCGGGATCGAGATCGGGCCCATGCGTCGCGGCGAAACCCTGGATAGCTTCGATCGCGTCCGACCTGCTTGTGAACCCGCGAGTTGCCAGTTGAGCCGCCATCAACCCGTCGGCCGCGGCCCTGCCCGCATGCAATGGCTTGCACATCGTGCCGAACATGGACTTCAGGCCGGATGCTTCCGTCGCTGCGATTCCGAGTGCCACCGCCGTGTCGGCCGCTCCCAAACCGAGCAGGTGGGAACATGCTGCTGCCGAGCCGAAGGTGCCGATGGTCGCGGTCGCGTGAAACCCCGCGGCGTAATGGCCGGGAGAGACGGCCGCCCCGATCCTGCACATCGTCTCGTATCCCGCGACGAAAGCGGCGATGAACTCGGCCCCGCTGGCTCCGCGTGCCTCCGCAAGAGCCAGAAGAGCCGGTACCAGCACCACGCTCGGATGCCCGCTGAAGCTCATGTTGACGTCGTCGAAGTCGAGCGCGTGGGCGGCCGCGCCATTGACGAGGGCGGCCTGGCGGCAACTCGTGGCGAAGCCCTGGCCCACCACTGTCGCCTGAGGATGGCCGCCCTGTTCGCGGCACTCTTCCGCAAGCATGCGTGTCAGGGGTTCATGCGCCCCCGCGACGCAGACGGCGACCCAGTCGAGCAGGCACTGGCGTACCAGTTCCCTCGCGTCTTCGGGCAGGGCTTCGTGGCGCCACGCCGCGGCGCGTTCGGCCAGCGCCGCGGTCAATCCGTCCGCGCGCGGCTTGCCGCTGGCGACAAAGCCGGGGGAAGGCGAGATACTGGCCATCATGTCAACGTCCTTTCCATTGAGGTTTGCGCTTCTCGCGGAAGGCGCGCGGGCCTTCGAGAGCGTCTTCGCTGAGGTAGATCGCATCGAACGCGCGCCAGGAAGCGCGCAGAGCCGCCGTACGTCCCATTTCGGTGGCCATCCGAACCATTTCCTTGGCCCCTCGCACGGTCAGGGGGGCGTTGACCAGGATGCGTCCCGCCAGTTCCCTGGCGCCCGCGAGCGCGCCACCCGGTGGCGTGACCTTGTTGACGAACCCCAGCTCGTAGCCGCGCTGCGCTGAAAGCGGTTCGCACGTCATGGCAACTTCCATGACGATGCGTTGCGGCAGCATGTGGATCAGGGGCGCGGCCCACGGCATGCCGCGGCCGAACCGGCCCTCCGTGATGGCGAACCTGGCGGTTTCGTCCGCCACGCACAAGTCGCACATCTGTGCCAGGAGCCACCCTCCCGCGAACGCATAACCCTGCACGGCCGCGATCACCGGCTTGGTCACCTCGATCGTTTCGCCGAGGACCGGCATGAAGTTGCGCGGCGGAATCCGCAGCGCCGTGTCGGCGGCCTCGACCAGGTCCATGCCCGCGCAGAAGGTTTCGCCGGCTCCCGTGAGGATAGCGATTTGTGCGGATTCGTCGGCCTCGAAACGGGGCCAGACCTCGTACATCGCTTCGCGCACGGCGCGGTTGATCGCGTTCTTGCGCTCGGGGCGGTTGATGGTTATGACGGCGATGCCGTCAGCGACTTCGTAAAGGAGTTCGTTGCTCATGCTGTGCGTCGGGGTGCCTGTGGCTCTACGGTTGGCGCGGGATGTAGCCCAGCGCTTCGGACAAGGACGCGGCGGCCTCGCAGGCTGCCGCGGTAAGGCGGTCGGCCGCTGCACGGCCGCGATCGAGCGGTGCGGCGACGATGATGGCGGCGTCGACCCGGCCTTCATGGTCGAAAACGGGCGCCGCGAATCCAGCGACGTCCTTTGTGACTTCGCCGAGCGTCGACGCATGGCCCAGCGCCCGTGCGCGCTCGATGGCCTGGGCCAGCTTCGCGCGGTCCTTCAGCGTCTTCGGGGTGAGTGGGCGCAAATCGACGGTGCTCAGGTACTCGTCCAGCCATGCGGGGTCCTGGTACGCGAGCAGGACTCGTCCCGCGGAAGTGGCGTACAAGGGGCGAGTCGTCCCGACAGGCACGGAATAACGCACGAGTTTTTCGCTTTCCACGACTTCCACGTATGTCAGTTGCTTGGCGTGCCGCTCGATCACTGCCAGGACGACGGTCTCTCCCGATCGCGCCCGCGCATGCTCCAGGAAGGGCAAGGCGATGGCCGCCAGCGAGCGAGCCGAGACGAGCGCGGCGCCAAGCACGAACGATTGCGGACCGAGCCTGTACGTCGCCCCGTCACGCTGCGCGTACCCCTCTTCGACGAGGCCGCGCAGGAGCGCGTGCACGCTGGTCTTGGGTGCCCCCAGTTTCTGGTGCAGGCTTGACAGGGAGACTCCCGCAGGTTCAGCCGCCATCAGCCGCAAGAGTCCAAGCACGCGTGCCAGCGACATCGGCGCCGCATCGAGGCGAAGCGTCTCATGTCCAGCGATCGCGCCGGCGGCGAGTGACTGCAAGCTTGTCTCCTGCTGTTCTGATATCCGAACGGACGTTCGGTATACGGATAACTTAGGTTGATCACCGCCGTTAGGCATTGGGGATAACCCGGATCATTACAACCTAACGTTTGTTAGACTTGGAGACTCGAGGAGCGCAACCGATGAACACTCGTTTCCTGCCGCGATATCTGATTGCCGCATGGGTCGCATTCAGCGCGGCCGCGGGCATGGCACAGCCGCGGTACCCTGAAAGATCGATCCGCATCATCGTTCCGTCCACGCCAGCCGGCGTGCTCGACAACGTGGCGCGTGCGTTATCGCTTCGTCTGGGCGATCGCCTCGGCCAGCAGATCGTGATCGAGAACAAGGGGGGCGCGGGCGGCAATATCGGCGCGGAAGCAGCCGCTCGGTCCGCGCCCGATGGCTACACGCTGTTCATCGGCTTCAACGCCACGCACGGCGCGAACCATGCACTGTTCGGGAAGCTCGCCTACGACCCCGTCGCGGACTTCGCACCCATCACACTGCTCGCGATGGTGCCGAACATCATCTCGGTGCACCCGTCGGTCCAGGCCGGCAACCTTGCCGACCTGGTCGCGCTGGCGAAGGCGCAACCGGGCAAGTTGAGCTACGCCTCGTCCGGCAACGGGACATCCACCCACCTGGCGGCCGAGCTCTTCAAGGCCGCCGCAGGCGTCGATCTCCAGCACATCCCTTACAGGGGCAGCGCGCCAGCTGTCGCGGACGTCATCGGTGGCCAAGTCCCCGTTCTCGTGGACAGCGTGTCTTCATCGACCGCTCATGTCAAAGCCGGAAAGCTGAAAGCCTTGGCAACCACGAGTCCCCGACGCCTTTCGGTCCTGCCGGACCTTCCGACGGTGGCCGAGTCCGGTTATCCCGGGTTCCAGTCGACGGCATGGGTCGGGCTTCTGGCGCCCGCAGGCACCCCGCGGCCGATCATCGAGCGCCTGCACACGGCGGTGATCGAGGTCATGGCGCTGCCCGAGACGCGCGAAAGGATGGCTGCGTTCGGCGCGGAAATCACGACGTCGACGCCCGAGGAATTCGCGGCGCACATCCGTTCCGAGATGGCGCGGCTGGGCAAAGTGGTCCGAGACGCCAACATCAAGGTCAACTGACCCTTCATCTACCGCCAAGGAGATACGCGAGCATGTCCGACAAGGAAGTCTTCCTCGATGTCGAGGATTTCGTTGCCACGCTGACAATCAATCGGCCCAAGCAGCTCAACGCCTTCACGGGCGACAACATCGTGGAGATGGAACGGCTGCTTGCGCAGGCTGCGGCCGACACCAAGGTGGGCGTTATCGTGCTCGCGGGAACGGGGGACCGCGCATTCTGTGTCGGCGGCGACGTCAACTGGGAAAAGGGCAGCGGGGGCAAGAGCGGCCTGCAGGACCTGGATTTCAAGTTCAACCGCCTGATCGTGGAATGCCCCAAGCCGGTCATCGCACGCGTCAGCGGGTACGCCATCGGAGCGGGTCACCACATCGCATACTTCTGCGATTTCACGATCGCGGCGGACCATTCCATCTTCGGGCAGAACGGCCCGCGGGTCGGCTCGCCCGCAGGTGGCTATATCGTTTCGCATGCGGCCAACGTGCTGGGTCACAAGCGGGCGAGGGAGCTGTGGATGCTGTGCCGGCGCTACACGGCCCAGCAGGCGCTGGAGTGGGGGCTCGTCAATTCCGTTGTGCCGAAGGAGAAGCTCGATGAGGAAGTGCGCAAGTATGCCGACGAGCTGCTCGCCCTGAGCCCGACGTGCCTGCGCATCGTCAAGCGCTCCTTCTATCATCACATGCAGCCGATCATGGGGCGCGACATGAACGACCTGATCAAGGAGATGGCGCCCAATTATTTCGAGACCGGCGAGCAGCAGGAGGGCGCGAATGCCTTCCTGGAAAAGCGCAAGCCGGATTTCTCGGCGTTTCGATGACCTGCAAACTCCGCGAATCCAGTCGATCAGCGACAACCCCAATCTTTCCACGGATAACTGCCCGGGGCCGGCCGGGCGCTCGAATCGTGCGCGATCGGAGATTTCGATAGAACACAGCGATGAACACCGATTCTTCAGCAGAAGTCATCTGGCGCCCGGAAGCCGAGCGAATCCGGGGCGCACGCCTGACCGCTTTCATCGCCTGGCTGAACCAGCGCTCCGGCCTTGCGCTGGCTGACTACCACGCGCTGTGGCGCTGGTCGGTCGACGACCCTGAAGGTTTCTGGCTGGCGCTGGTCCAGTACTTCGAATTGCCGCTGGACGGCGAGTGCACCCCGGTGCTGCCCGAGCGGCGCATGCCCGGCGCGCGCTGGTTCCCGAACACGCGCACGAACTACGTGCGCCAGATCTTCCGCAATGCCAGCTCGAAGCGCCCGGCCATCGTGTTCCGCAACGAGGCCGACGAACGCGACGAAGTGTCGTGGGGGCGCTTGCAGGCCGAGGTCGGCGCGCTATCTGCATGGCTGCGGTGCCAGGGCGTGAAGCCGGGGGACCGCGTAGTGGCCTGGCTGCCCAACATCCCGCCGACCGTCACCGCGTTCCTCGCGGCAGCCAGCATCGGAGCCGTGTGGTCGCTGTGCTCGCCGGAGATGGGCGCCGCCGCAGTGGCTGACCGCTTCCGGCAGATCGAGCCGAAGGTCCTCATCGCGGTGGACGGCTACCGCTGGGGCGGCAAGGCGCACGACCGGCGCGCCGTGCTGGCCGAGATGCTCGGTCAACTGCCCAGCGTCGAGCGCGTGGTGCTGGTCCCTTACCTCGACCGCACCGCCCTGCCGGCGGGATTGCCGGGCGGCACACTCTGGAGCGACGTGCTGCGTGAGCCGGCGCCGATCGAGATCGAGGCGCTGCCGTTCGACCACCCGCTGTGGATCGTCTATTCGTCGGGCACCACCGGGCTGCCCAAACCCATCGTGCATGGACACGGCGGCATCCTGATCGAGCATGTCAAGACGTTGGCGTTGCACAACGACGTGCACGAGGGCGACCGCTTTCACTGGTACACGACGACAGGCTGGGTGATGTGGAACCTGAACGTCGCAGCGCTGCTGGTCGGCGCGGTGATGTGCACCTACGACGGCAACCCGGCGTGGCCGGACTACTCCACGCTCTGGAGCTTCTGCGGCCGCATGAACCTCGACTTCTTCGGCGCGGGCGCGGCCTTCTTCTCGCTGTGCGAGAAGAACGGCATCGAGCCGCGCAATGTCGCAGCGCTCGGCAGCCTGCGCACCGTTGGGTCCACCGGCTCGCCGCTGTCGCCCGAAAGTTACCGCTGGGTCTATGACAAGGTGCGCCGCGACGTCTGGCTCGCGCCGATGTCGGGCGGCACCGACTTTGCCGGCGCCTTCGTCGGTGGCGTGCCGACGCTGCCCGTCGTGGTGGGCGAGATGCAGGCGCGCTGCCTGGGCGCCGACGTGCAGGCCTGGGACGATGCCGGCAATGCGCTGGTCGACGAGGTGGGCGAGCTCGTGTGCGTCCAGCCGATCCCGTCGATGCCGCTGTACCTGTGGAACGACCCTGGCGGCAAGCGCCTGCATGACAGCTATTTCGATGTCTATCCCGGTGTCTGGCGGCACGGCGACTGGCTGCGCATCACGCCGCGCGGCGGCGCCGTCATTTACGGCCGTAGCGACGCGACGATCAACCGCCACGGCGTGCGCATGGGCACGAGCGAGCTGTACAGCGTGATCGAGGCGATGCCCGAGGTGTTGGACAGCCTGGTCGTGGACCTCGAATTTCTCGGGCGCGAGAGCTGGATGCCGCTGTTCGTCGTGCTGCGCGCCGGCGCCGAACTCGACGCGGCGCTCGCCGGCCGCATCACGGCGGCCGTCCGCGAATCTCTTTCCGCCCGCCACGTCCCCAATGAGGTGATCGTGGTGCCCGAGATCCCTCGCACGCTCACTGGCAAGAAGCTCGAGATTCCCGTGAAGAAGTTGCTGCTGGGCCAGCCGGCCGAGAAGGTGGCCAACCGCGACGCGATGGCCAACCCGGCGAGCCTGGACTGGTTCATCGACTTCGCGCGGCGGCGCACCGCCGCCACCATCTGAGATTGGGCTTCGCATGACCGAGGCGGGCCTGACCCGGATGGACCGTCACCAACTCACCCAGGCCGTTCGCGCCGCCGACCTGCGCGTCCTGCTCATGGTGCTGGTGCACATGACCGGCGACCTTGCCTGGCTCGAGCCGCCGTTCCGGCCGCGCCGTGACATCAACCTGATCCCCGATCCCGCGGCAGGGCTTTCGCCGGACGTTCAAGCGCAAATACGCGACGCCGCGGTCGACGTCCTGCTGCGCGGCAACCCGCCCGCCATCCACGACCCCGGCGACGAACTGATGCAGCGCATGATGAGCGTCTGCCTGGGCGAGAACGTACCGCCCGAGTACGCGCAGTCGACGCGGGAGGAGATGGCGCTGATCCCGCGGCGAGCGCGCTGGGAGGATGTGGGCGGCCGCCCCGGGGGGCGCGACGACCACGTGCTGATCGTCGGTGCCGGGGTCTGCGGCATCGCGCTGGGCGCGAGTTTGATCGAACTCGGCATCCCGTTCACGATCGTCGAGAAGACGGCCGGGATTGGCGGCACATGGAACGTGAACCGCTATCCCGGCTGCGGCGTCGATACGCCGAACCACGCTTATTCATTCTCGTTCGGTCCGCGCTACCGCTGGCCGCAGTACTTCTCGCGGCGCGAGGACATCCTGGCCTATTTGCACCAGGTGGCCGATTCGATCGGCCTGCGGCCGTACGTGCGCTTATCGACGCGACTCACCTCTTCGCGCTGGGACGATCGGGCCCAGCAATGGGTGTCGGCGCTGCGGGGGCCTGACGGCGAGTCCGAGGTCCGCTCGCGCTTCCTGGTCAGTGCCATCGGCCAGCTGAGCGATCCGGCGCTGCCGCGCATCGAGGGAATGGGCGACTTCACCGGCGTGTGCTTCCATTCGTCGAAGTGGCCCGAGGGCCTGCCCGTGGACGGCCAGCGTGTCGCGGTCATCGGTACGGGCGCGACGGTGATGCAGCTGCTGCCCGAGATCGCTGACCGGGTGAAGTCGTTTGCGGTGTACCAGCGCTCGCCGCAGTGGGTGCGGCCCATCCCTGGTTACTCGGACCCGATCGGACCCGAGGCGCAGTGGCTGCTCGGGCATGCGCCGTACTACGCCGCCTGGTTCCGATTCAGCATGTTCTGGCGCTACGGCGACGGCCTGCTGAAGACGTTGAAGATCGACCCCGACTGGCCACATCCGGAACGTGCGGTGAATGCCGTGAACGACCGCCACCGCCGCGAGATGACGGACTTCATCATGTCGGAGCTCGCCGGCCGGCCCGACCTGGTTTCCAAGTGCCTGCCGGGCTATCCGCCCTACGGCAAGCGCATCCTGCTGGACAACGGCTGGTACCGAACGCTGAAAAAGCCGAATGTCGAACTCGTGACAGAGCCGATCCGCCGCATCGTGGCCAACGGCGTGGAAACCGCCGACGGCCGCCGGCGCGAGGCGGATATCCTGGTGCTTGCCACCGGCTTCAGGCTGGGCCAGATGGCGGCGCGCCTGAACGTCACGGGTCTGGGCGGGCGTACGCTCGCGCAGGCCTGGGCCACCGACGACCCGCAGGCCTACCATGGTTTGACGACGCCGGGCTTTCCGAACCTGTTCGGAATGGTCGGTCCGGGGGCCTCTCTCGGGCACGGCGGCAGCATCACGTTCCAGGCCGAGTGCCAAGCCCGTTACATCACGTCGTGCATCACCCGGCTGGCAGCGCAGGGCGCCGACGCGCTTGACCTGCGCCCCGAAGTGCTCGACGATTTCATGCGGCGGTTCGACGCCGAGCACGAGACGCTGATCTGGTCGCACCCCGGCATGTCGACTTATTACCGCAATTCAAAGGGGCGCGTCTACACGGTGCTGCCCTGGCGGCTGGTCGACTACTGGAAGTCGACGCGCCACGCGGACCTCGGCGACTACAAACTCACAAGCCGGCCACGGACGCCCCGCAACCGCCCGATCGATCCCTCGTGATCGCGGGGAGCGCGCCATCAGTTTTGGCGCCTTCGGACCAGCAGCTTCCAGGTACCCTCCACGACGATTTCGCCTCGCTGATTCACGACGCTTCGCTGGAAGGAGACGACGCCCCTGTCCGCCCTGGAGGTCTCGGCCTTGTCGAGCACCTCCACGTTCACGCGCAGCGTATCGCCGATGAACGTCGGATGCGGAAAGCGGCACTGGATGTCCAGCAGGCCCATCAGGCTGGGTTCGAGGTGCTGGTTGAGCTGCATGCGGGTCACCAGCCCCGACATGATCGCCAGCACGAGGAGGCCGTGCGCGATTCGCTGGCCGTAAGGTGTCGTGGCTGCGTACTCCGCATCAACATGAAGGCGGTTGAAGTCTGCCGAAAGGCAGGCGAAATTCACGATATCGGCTTCGGTCACGGTGCGAGTGGGGCTTTCGAATGCCGCGCCGATCTTGAGATCCTCGAAGTAGTACGGCTCGGCGGGCCGGCAGGAGAATTTCATGCCGTCACTCCTCTAGTCCATCCCGCGTTGCGAGAAGCTTCTCGACCAGTCGCATCTTCATGACGCGCCCAGTGAGGTTCTTCGGAACCTCACTCATGATGATCACGCGGCGCGGCTTCTTGTACGCCGCCAGCCGCGCAGCGGCGAAATCCGCCAGTTCGTCCGCGGACGGCGTGGCGCCGGGCCTTGGGACGATCACGGCGCAGATCATCTCGGTCAGCCGCGCATCCGGAAGCCCCACGCAATGCGCTTCGGCGACGGCGTCGTGCTGCTGCAGCACCTGCTCGATCTCCGAGGCATACACGTTGATGCCGCCGCTCTTGATGATGTCCCGTTTGCGGCCGACGAAATGCAGCAGGCCATCGGCGTCCAGGCGCCCGAGGTCCCCCACGGTGAGGAAGTCGCCGCGGCGGGTGCTCGCGGTCAGGTCCTCGTCCTCGAAATAGCCGTCGTACTGCGATTCGCTGCGGCAGCAGATCTCGCCGACCTCGCCGGGCGCGACTTCGCGGCCTTCGTCGTCCAGCAGTTTCAGCTCGACGCCGAAGAAAGGCCTGCCGACGCAGTTGCCGTCCAGGTGACGGGCGACATCGGCTCTCCTGAGATTCGCGTACGGCCCCACCTCGGTGGAAGCTGCATAGATGTTCAGCACGCCTTCGCCCAGCTTGTCGAGCAGGCAACGCTTCAGGACCACCGACAGGTTGCCGGCGCCCGACTGGATGACCCGCAGGCTCGAAAGGTCGGCCTCCTGCCAGCGGGGGTGGTCGACCATCGCCTGCAGCATCGCCGGCAGAAGCATGGTCGACTGGATGCGCTCCCGCTCGATCACCTCCAACGCCGCGCCGGCGTCGAAGTGCTCGAGCAGCGTGACGCTGGCGCCGAGGTAGAGCGGCAGGAGGGTGTAGACGCAGCCCGCGCTGAGGCAAAGGGGCAGTGCCGCAAGCGTGCGGTCATCGACTGAAAAATCCTGTTCGATCGCGCGTTCTTCGAATCCGAACCTCGATCGCAGCGTGCCTTTCGGGCGGCCGGTGGTCCCGGAGGTGTGCAGCATGATGGTGCTGCCTTCGCGCCCGCCTGGCGGCTCGCGGTGGCTTGCATCCAATAGACTGTCCCAGCACAGCGCGCTGTCAGGCACAGACCGGGCCGCGTCGGCGAACCAGATCTGCCGGCACGCACCATTCGTTGCGGTCGCCGCGCGCGTTTCGAAGCCGGAACCGACGAGTACGAAGCGTGCATGCGCGGCCTCGACCCCGTAGCGCAGGTCGTCATCGGCAAGCCGGTAGTTCAGCGGGGCCGGCACCGCTCCTATGCCGGTGAGCGCGAAGTATGCAACGAGCATGTCGGGATGGTTCACCGACAGCATGGGGACCTTTTCCCCGGGCTCGATGCCCAGCCCCGCCAGCGCGGCCGCTGCCCGCTCGGCGCGATCGAGGAAATCGGCGTAGCTCAAGGCCTGCGTACGGAAGCGCAACGCGGTGCGGTGGGGCACGCGCCGGGCATTGAGGCGCAGGGCGTGGAGCAGCGGCATGCCCATGGTGGTTCCCTCAGTGAAAGGCCGAGATCCCGAGCACTTCGCGACCGATGATGAGCGTCTGGATTTCGGTCGTGCCCTCCGGGATCAGCCCGCCGCGGGTGTCGCGGAAGATCCGCTCGATGGGCAACTCCTCGCTATAGCCCGATCCGCCATGCACCTGCAGGGCCATGCTGGCGACTTCGTGCGCCGCCTCTGCGGCGTACAGCTTGGCGATCGAGCATTCGGTGCGCGCCGTGCCTCCCTGGTCCAGGGCCCACGCGGCCCTGTACCCGAGCGACCGCGCGGCCTCGCACCTCACCATCATGTCGACGATGAGTTTCTGGACGAGCTGGAAGCCAGCAATGGGGCGCCCGAACTGTTTTCGCTGGCGCGCGTAGTCGATCGAGAGATCGAGCGCGCACCTCGCGGCGCCGACTGCCCCCATGGCTACGTTCAGCCGACCGAAGTTCAATCCCGTAAGAATGGCCCTCAGTCCTTCGCCCTCGGTCCCCAGAAGGTTGGCCTTCGGCACGACCGCGTCGCGGAAGTCCAGCTGCGAGGTGCCGGTGGATCGGATGAACATGACGTCGGCCCGGCGGGCCTCGTAGGAGGTTTCTTCGCGATCGACGATGAAGAGGCTGATCCCGCCGTCGCAGCGCTCGCTGTAAGTCCGGGCCACGAGGACGCCGAAATTGCCGTGCACGCCATTGGTGATCCACAGCTTGCTGCCGTTCACGAGCCAGTGATCGCCTTGGTCCACTGCCCGGGTCTCGATCCCTGCGACATTCGAGCCGTGGTTCGGCTCCGTGATCGCCATCCAGTGGCGCAGCCTGCCGGCGAGGAGCGGCTGCAGCCATCTGCGCTTCTGGTCCGGCGACCCTTGCCCGTGCAGTATTTGGGCCAGGATGTTCAGCGAATTCATCATCACGCGCAGCGACAGCCAGCTGTAGCCCGCTTCCTCCATCAGGATGGCCCAATCGACGTAGCTCATGCCGAACCCGCCGTCCGCTTCGGGAAGCAGCCCCCCGAGGTAGCCGAACTGCTGCAGTTGCGGAAGCAGGTCCCACGCGAACTCGCGCTCCCGCTCGCACTGCGCGATGCGTGGCGCGACCCGTTCGCGCATGAAGCGCCGGATGCTGGCGCGCAGGGTGTCCTGTTCTGGAGTGAACCCGAAATCCACTTCGTGCGTTCTCAGGTTGCGTAGCGCCCGCCGGTCACGTGCAGCGTGGCCCCGGTGATGTACCCGGCGGGTTCGCCGGCGAGGAAGCAGACGGCGCTCGCGATGTCGCGCGGAACGCCCAGGCGGCCGATCGGCGTGCGCGCCAGCGCGTTGTCGCGTATTTTCTGGTAGTGGGGCAGGTTGCGGACGCCGCCGGTCTCGATGAAGCCGGGTGCGATCGTGTTGACGGTGATGCCGTCACGCCCAAGTTCGAGCGCCAGCGCCGCCGAAAAGCCCAGGATGCCCGCCTTGGCGGCTGCGTAGTTGGCCTGTCCCGGGTTGCCCAGGTGGGCGCGCGACGAAATGTTGATGACCCGACCCCAGCCGGCATCGGCCATCAGCGGGGCCACCGCGCGCGTGCACAGGAAAGCGCCCTTGAGCACCGTGTCGACGACCGCATCCCAATCGTCTTCCGTGAGACGGGTGATTCGCGCATCGCGCGCGAAACCGGCGTTGTTCACGAGAACGTGCACACTGCCGAACGCATCCACTGCGGCTTGGACCAGGCGTTCGACGTCGGCTGCGCGGGTGACGTCCGCGGCGACGGAGATCGCCGCATGGCCGGCTTCAAGCAATGCGGAGCAATGGCCGGCCGCAGCATCGCTGTCGATGTCCGTAACGACGATGCGGGCGCCTTCTTCGGCGAGCGCGAGCGCCGTTTCCGCGCCGATGCCCCTTGCCGACCCCGTGACGATGGCGACCTTGTCCTTCAATCCGAGATGCATGATGGGTCTCTCCCTCGACTCAGCCCAGGAGCTCGTCGTCGTGTTCGCCGATGAAGGGCGCCGGATTCGGCCGGGCCGCGGGGGTGCGGCTGAAGCGCGGCGCCGGCGAGGGCTGCACCACGCCGTGGCTTTCGAAGAATGTCGCCCGCGCCACGTTGTGCGGATGGGTGGCGGCCTCCGCGGTGCTGAGCACGGGTGCGAAACACACGTCGGTGTTCTCCAGAAGCTTGCACCAATGCGCCGATGGCTTCGACCGGAACACGGCGGCGATCCGCGCCTTGAGCGCGGGCCAGGCGGCAGGATCGCGCTGACGCTCGAATGCGGCGTCCTTGTCCAGGCCGAGTTTCGCGAGCAGCAACGCGTAAAACTGAGGCTCGAGCGAGCCGATCGAGATCCAGCGGCCGTCGGCGCATTCGTAGGTGTCGTAGAAGTGCGAACCTCCGTCAAGGAGGTTGCCCTGACGCTGGTCACGCCAGAGCCCGAGCCCGCGCAGTTCGCAGACGATGGAGGTCAGGAGGGCGGCGCCATCGAGCACGGCGGCATCGACGACCTGCCCCCGGCCGGAACTGCGCGCCTCCAGCAGCGCACACACGATGCCGAACGCCAGCATCATCCCCCCGCCACCGAGATCACCGACCATCGCCGCGGGCGCGACAGGTCCGCCTTCCTTGCGGCCGATGGTCGCGAGCGCGCCCGACAACGCGATGTAGTTGATATCGTGCCCGGCGGATTGCGCAAGCGGCCCATCCTGCCCCCAGCCGGTCATGCGGCCGACGACGAGCCTGGGGTTGCGCTGCAGCAGGGCGTCCGGTGCCAGGCCCAGCCGTTCTAGCACGCCCGGCCGGTAGCCTTCGATCAGCGCGTCCGCACCGTCGATCATGGTCATCGCCTTACCGCGATCGGCCGGGTCCTTGAGGTCCAGGGCCACCGAGCGGCGGCCGCGATGCAGGACGCTGCGACGGCCGGAGGCAAGGAATCCCGGCGCGCCGCGGTCCTTTCCTTTGTCGGCCTTGCGCTCGACGCGCACGACGTCGGCGCCCATGTCCGCGAGCATCATCCCGCAAAACGGCCCGGGGCCGATACCTCCCAGTTCGACGATTTTCAGCCCCGCCAGTGGACCTGCCATGCCTGCTTCTCCGGTGTTTCGATCAACCCAACCAGCGCTTGCGCCGCCGATAGTGCTTCACATCACGAAAACTCTTGCGTCCCCCGTCGCGGTCCAGTCCGAGGTAGAACTCGCGGACATCCTCGTTGGCACCCAGTTCGCCCGCAGCGCCTTCGAGGACGATGCGGCCGCTCTCCATCACATAGCCGTAGTCGGCGAGTTCCAGGGCAACGCGCGTGTTCTGTTCGACGATCAGGAGCGCGAGGCCGTTCCCGCGCAGGCGGTGAAGGACGGCAAACACCTCTTCGATCATTCGAGGCGCCAGGCCGAGGGAAGGCTCGTCGATGAGCATGAGGCTCGGCTCGGCCATGATGGCGCGTCCGATCACCAGCATCTGCTGCTCGCCACCGGACAGGTAACCCGCCGTTCGCGTGCGAAGGTCAGCCAGGCGCGGGATTGCCTCATATACACCGTCGAGCGCGCGGCGCATCCGGGCCGCGTTCGCGAACATGTGCCCGCCGATGACCAGATTCTGCTCCACGGTCATGTGGGGAAGCACGCGCCGCCCTTCCATCACGTGGACCAGGCCGGAGCGCACGACGCTGGCAGTTTCGCGGCCGGCAATGGCCTGCCCGGCGAACGCGATGCTGCCGCCGGAGACGCGGCCGTCGTCCGAGGCGATCACCCCCGAGATGGCCTTGAGCGTTGTGCTCTTGCCCGCCCCGTTCGCGCCGAGCAAGGCCACGCAACCCTTGGGCGCCACCTTGAGCGACACGCCCTTGAGGGCCAGGATCACATTCGAGTAGAGCACCTCGACGTTCATCAACTCCAGCAGCGCATCGGCCATCTTCGCCCTACCACTTCGGAATGGCCGGCACCGGCGCATCCGCCGCGACCCGGACAACCTTTCCGTCCTTCATCGTGGCGATGTTCACTTTGGCGCTGCCGGTCGGGAAGGGGTTCTCGGGCTTGAAGTCGACACCGGGCAGGAGACCCATCAGCTGCGCGCCGGTGAAATCGGTGGAGATAAGCGCCGCGTGCACCGCCTCGCCCGTGACGCCCGTGGCGCCCTTGGCTTTTGCGGCCGCCTCGACCGCACGGACCGCGACGATGGCCTGACCCATGCCCAGCATCGTCATCGAATTCCATCCCGCCTTGGCGCCGTACTTCGACTGCAGCATCGAATAGAACTTGCGGGCAGCGGTGTCGTCCTCGCTGGCGTCGGCGATGGCGCCCACTTCGTAGTCGCCCGCGAACCCGTTGGGATTGCCGAGCGCCTTCGAAGAACCGAGCACGCCGTTGTGCAGCGAAAGCATGATCGGGATGTTCTTGTTCAGCGACTGCAGCGCGCGCTTGGTAGCCACAGCCTGCGCGGTGTTCGTCTGGATCACGATCAGGTCGGTGCCGGCATTGGCCAGGCGACGCACCTGCAGCGTCAGGTCCGCGGGCTGCACCTCCGTCCAGATCGCCTCGACAAACGTCGCTTTGTCGGGATTGGCTTTCGCATACGCCTGCAAGCCCTTGGCCATGTCGGCGTAGGCGGGCGTGGCTTCGGAGGTGATGATCCCCACCTTCACGGGCCGCTTGCCTTCGAGCTTTGCCGTGCGGAACCATTCGATGAAGCCCGCCGCCTCGTGCGAATAGGTCGGGCGCACATTGAGCGCCCACTGGTTCGGCTTCCATCCGAAACCATAGGCCGCTGTTCCGAACAGCATCGGGACCTTGTCCTCCGGCAGGCGCTGCTGCAGGGCCGCAGCGTCCGGGCCGCCCAACCCCAGCACCAGCGCCGGCTTGAGCTCGGCCTTGATGCCGGGCCACAGGCTGGCTGTTTGCGCCACGTCATAACGTGTGTCGTAGGTCTTGAGGGCGATGCGGACATTCATCTTCTCGCCGACCTCCTTGTTCCACCAGTCGATGACCGCCAGCCGGCCACCCTGCATATCATTCATGACGTTGGCGTAGGGGCCCGCGAAGTCGGCGAACGCCGCGAGGTTGACCGTCGTCTGCGCCGAGGCCGCCGAGCCGAGCGCGAGGCCCGTGGCAAGGACGAGGCCGCGGGAGAGAAGTAGGCGTCGAAGCATGGAAATATCCTTTCGAGACGGGCGCCTCATGGCGCGTGTGAGTGGAAAAGTCAGTGGGGGAAGGGCCACAGCCGGTAGTTGGCCTTCAGGATGTTCCAGCGGTGCATCAGCCCCTTGGGTTCGAGAAGCAGGAAGCCGGTGATCACGAGACCGAGAAAAACGTTCATGCTGGCGAACACGAGGTCGGTTCCCAGCCCAGGAAAGCGTTCAATCAGGTTCGGGCCGACGCTCGTGATCGTTTCCTGCACGGCCCGGATGGCGACCGTGCCGACAAGCGCGCCCACGATCGATCCGAGCCCGCCGACGATCATCATCGCGATGAACCATATCGAGTTGAAGAGCGTGAACTGGTCCACGGAAACGAAGCGGATCTGGTAGGCCCACAGGGCTCCGCCGATGCCGGCATAGAACGCGCCGGTCACGAACGCGCGCGCTTTCGTGCCGGCGACGTCGATGCCCATCATGCCGGCGGCCACGTCGTCGTCTCGTACGGCCTCGAAAGCGCGGCCGTGGCGGCTGCGGACGATGCCGAGGGCGCCCGCGACCATGACGGCAGCGGCAATGAGAAAGAGGTAGTAGAGCTTCGCGTCCGAATCGAAAGCGACAGGGCCGAGCCGCGCCGGCTGCAGGCTGAAGCCATTGACCCCGCCGAGCCACGACGACGGTAGGTTCAGTACGACGAAGACGAACAGGAACTGGGCCGCGATGGTGGTGAGCGCGAGATAGAAGCCCTTGATGCGCGCGGCCGTGAGGCCGAACGCCCAGCCCGCCGCGGCCGCGATCACCCCGCCTGCAGGCACGGCCACCCAGAAGGGCAGTCCCAGCTTGACTTCCATCACGCTGGCGCCGTAGGCCCCCACGCCCATGAATGCAGCCTGGCCGAGATTGATCTGGCCGGCATACCCCGTCGTTATCTGCAGGCCGACCACGACGATGGCGGTGATGAACATCAGGTTGGCCACCGCCAGCAGCCGCGGCGACGCGATCCAGGGCAGAGAGAGCAGCAAACCGGCGAACATTGCCAGGGCGAGCCATTGCGCACGCGTGCGAACCAGCGTGCTGTCCCGCTGGTAGCGCGTGAAGAAGACGCCGGACGGATCCATGGTCGTGAAGCCTCTCAGACCCGCTCGATCCGCTTCCAGCCGAACATCCCGTTGGGACGGACCGCGAGCACCACGAGCATGAACACATAGGGCACCACCGAAGCGGCGTTGCCGCCGATCAGCGGATCGATGTAGGCCGAAGTCAGGCCCTGCACGACGCCGACGATCACGCCTGCCAGCAGCAGGCCGCGTATCGATTCCAGCCCGGCGAGGAGCGCCACCGGCAATGCCGCGAAGCCGATCTCCGACGACAGGAACGTGAGCGACTTGCCGCTGAGGTAGACGATCGACGAGATCACGGACAGCACGCCGCCCAGCGCCCAGGCGAAGGCGATGGAACGTCGCACGCTGATGCCCATCGCCAGGGCGATCTGGTGGTCTTCAGCGACCGCGGACATGGCCAGGCCCGTACGGCTGCGGTTGAAGAACCAGTGCAGGCCGAGGGCGAAGACCACCGCGACCACGCCGGCGGCCGCGAGCGGCCGCGGGACGATCATCTCGCCGACAATCAGCGGCTCCAGCCGGATCAACGCAGGGAACGCACGCTCCTGCGGGCCCCAGATGACCAGCACCAGGCCACGGGTGAGGATCAGCAGGCCGATGGTGACCATGATCATCGAGAACACGGATTCGCCGATCAGCCGGCGGAAGAAGAATCGCTCGATCGCCAGCCCCACCAGGACCGCCATGGCCAGGGCGGCCGCGATGCCCACGGCCGGGTGCAGACCGCGCGAGGCCACGGCCCACCAGACGAGAAAGGCGCCCAGCACCAGCATCTCGCCGGTGGCCATGTTGAAGACCTTGCTGGCACGGTAGATCACGACGAAACCCATCGCGACGAGGGCGTACAGCAACCCCAGCAGCGCACCGTTGAGCGTGTAATTCAGGAACTCGATGATCATGCCGCGCCCCCGTTGCCGACGTCCGTGGCGACGACCGTGGCGCGCAGGACGCCCTGCCGGCCGTCCTGGTAGGTCACCGCGATCTCGCAGTCGATTCCGGCCTTGCCGCCGTACAGGCCTTCGATGAGCGTGCGGTAGCGTTGTTCGAGGAACTCGCGGCGCAGCTTGCGGGTACGCGTGAGTTCGCCTTCGTCCGCATCGAGCTCCTTCGGGAAATTCGCGAAGCGGACGACGCGCGAGCCTTCGGGCAGCAGCGTGTTGATGCGGGCGATCTCGCCGCGCACCAAGTCCCGGATTTCGGGTCTCTGGGACAGGTCCGTGAATGTCGAGAAGGCGATGCGGCGCTCTTCCGCCCAGCGAGCGGCGACCCCCATGTCGATGTTGACCAGGGCTGCGACCCAGGGACGCGTCGAATCGCCGAGCACCATCACGTCCTTGATGAACGGCGAGAAGCGCAGCCGGGTCTCGATGAACTGCGGCGGGTAGGCATGGCCGCTCGATAGCCTGACGAGGTGCTCCACGCGATCGAGGAAGATGAACTCGCCGCGCGCCGTGATGCGGACGGCGTCTCCGCTGGCGAACCACCCGTCGCGATCAAGCGCGGCGGTTTTTTCTGGCTTGTTCCAGTAGCCCAGGAACCCTGTGCCGCCGCGCAGCAACAGCTCGCCATCGGCTTCGACCTTCGATTCGAGGGGAGCGCCGAAACCGGGCGCCACGGCAAGCAGGGGCCCCACGGTTTCCAGGTCGTACCGCTGCCCCTTGTGGCCCGCGATCAGGCCGAACTCCGAGCAGCCGTAGATGTTGCGAAGTGGCACGCCCAGGGCATGGAAGAGGCGGAACACGTCGGGCGCCATGGCCGTGCCGCCCGATACCGCTACGCGCGAGCGCAGCAGGCCGAACTGGTCTCGCACGGCATGGAGCGTCAGCACTTCGGCCAACGGCAAGAGCAAGCGCGCGGCAAGCGCCGGCTTGCGCCCTTCGAGCCGGGCCACGCGGACCGCATGCCCGACGCGTACGCTCCAGCGGTACAACCCCCGGGCAAGTGGGCGCGCGTGCAGCATGCGCGCCTCTATCGTGGCGGCAATGCTCTCCCATTGCCGCGGACCGAAAAGGACCATGTGGGGCGACAACTCTCGGATGTTCGGCAGCACCTGGTCGGGGCCCTCGGGAAAGTTGAGCACCAGGGGCAGCATCAAACCCAGCGTCACGCCAAGGAGTTGCTCCGTGATCCACGCGAGCGGCGTGTACGACAGGTATTCCATCCCGGGCTCCAGCGGCAGGGCGCTGAGCATGCGGCTGGCGTTGTCCAGCAGCCAGCGGTGACTGATCATCACCCCTTTGGGCTTGCTGGTGGTACCGGAGGTATAGGTTAGCAGCGCGAGGTCGTCGACGCGGCCTTCTTCCACGGCTAGCCGGAAGCGTTGGGGATGTTGCTGGTGGAGCTTTCGGCCCACCTCGCAGAGCGGTTGGAATCCCTGCAGGAGGTCGTGTCGATACGACCACATTCCAGAATCGTCCCAGTAGGCGATCGCGCACAGGGCGGGCAGCTTGCCCGCGATGGCGAGGGCCTTGTCGACCTGCTCCTGGTCCTGCGCGAAGATGAAGCGGGCCCCCGAGTCCTCGCACAGGTACAGCAACTCATCGGCCGTGGCGTCGGGATAGACCGATACGGTCTTCGCCCCGAGCGACTGGGCGGCGAAGAGGGACCAGAAGTGTTCCGGCTCGTTCTCGCCGATCACCACCGCCGTGTCCCCGCGCTGCAAGCCGAGCGCCGCGGCGCCAAGCGCCAGCGCGCGAACACTTTCCAACACATCCGCCCAGCTATGGCAGCGCCAGATTCCCTTGCGTTTGACGCGTTGCGCCAGCTCACCGGGTCGTGCGTCGGCGTGCGCCAGCAGCATTTGCGGCAGCGTGCCAACGTGCGGCACCGCCGCGACACCTGCGCCGGCAGCGCGGCCGGCCGGGATCGGGGCGGCTCCCGCGATCCGCTGCGAATCAATGTCGCGCGCGTTCAAGCCGGCGCTCCCAGATAGGCCTGGATTACGGCGGGGTCCGCCTGAACCTGCGCCGGCGTGCCATCGGCGATCTTTCTGCCGAAGTCAAGGACGGCCACCCGGTCCGCGAGGTCCATGACCACGCCCATGTCGTGTTCCACCAGCACGACCGGGATGCGCCTGGCCTCCCGGACGTCGATGATGAAGCGCGCGAGGTCTTCCTTTTCTTCGGTGTTCATCCCGGCCATCGGTTCGTCCATGACCAGGACGCGGGGCTCCATTGCAAGCGCGCGGCCGAGGTCCACGCGCTTGCGCAACCCGTAGCCGAGCGCGCCCACCGGCTGGTGGCGGATGTTCTCGATTTCGAGGAACTCGACGATGTTTTCCGCGATTTCGCGATGGCGGGCTTCCTCGTTCCGCGTCCATGGGAAGTACACGAAAGCCTGCGCGAGGCCACCGCGCATGCGCGCGTGGCGACCGATGAGAATGTTGTCGAGCACCGTCATGTGGGGAAACAGGTGCGTGCCTTGGAACGTCCGCACCACGCCATCGCTGGCGATCTGGTGCACCGGGCGCCCGAGGATGTCGAGGCCCTGGTACGTGATGCGGCCCTCTTGAGGCCGGTAGAACCCGCTCAGCACGTTCAGGAGGGAGCTCTTGCCGGCGCCGTTCGGGCCGATGATGGCAAGCATCTCGTCGGCGCGCACCTGGATGCTGACATCGGACAATGCGGTCACGCCGCCGAAACGCAGGGTCACGCCTTCGGCGCTTAGCACCGGCTGCGGGGAATTCGCGGAGAGGCTGGCGGGTTCGCTCACGTCACGAGAATGCGTTGAGGCCCGTGAGCGCCCGGCCGATGATCAGCTTCTGGATTTCCGTCGTGCCGTCTGGAATCGTCATCATGCGGGCATTGCGGAACAGCAGCTCCACGCCGAAATCCTTCGTGATGCCGTTGCCGCCGTGGATCTGCACCGCCTTCGAAGCGACATCAACCGCCATCTCCGTCGCATAGCACTTGGCCATCGCGCTCTCCACTTCGCTGCGCACGCCGTGGTCGATGAGGTTGAATGCGCGATAGATCAGCAGGCGCGCCGCGTCCAGCTCCATGGCCGCGTCGGCCAGCATGCCCTGGATCAGCTGGTGCTGCCCGATCGGCTTGCCGTGCTGCCGCCTCTCCTTCGCGTACGCCACGGCCTTGTCGAGGGCCGCCTGGGCGATGCCCACGGACGTCAGCCCGACCATCGGCCGCGCCTTCTCGAACAGGACCAGGGTGTTTTTCAACCCGGTGCCCGGCTGGATCATCATGTTGGCCGCGGGAACGCGGACGTTGTCGAAGAACAGCTGCGCCGTCGACGTGCTGTTGAGGCCCAGCTTGTCGATGTTGCGGCTCTCGTAGCCATGCTCCTGGCGGTCCACCAGGATCATCGACAGCCCCTTTGCGCCCTCGTCCGAAGTGCGCACGATCACCATGCAGAAGTCGGAATAGTGACCATTGGAGATCCAGGTCTTTTCGCCGTTGACGACGTAGTGGTCGCCATCGGCCTTTGCCCGGCAGGTCACCTCGGCGACGTTGGAGCCCACGCGGGGTTCACTGATGCCGCTGCAGGAGATGATCTCGGCGCGTACCATCCTCGGCAGGTACTTCCGGCGCATCGCCTCGTTGGTGCAGACCTCCAGGGAGTAACCACCGAGCTGCTGGATCAGCAGCGAGATCGCAACGTCCCCGGAGATGCGCGCGAGCCGGTCGTACATCATCGCGTAGGTGAGCCATGGCATGCCCATGCCGCCGTTGGCTTCGGAGATGAGGCCGTTGCCCCCCATGCCGTAGGGCAGCATCATCTGGAAGATCTCCAGCATGCGCTCCTTCTCGATCGGCTTGTCAGGTCGGTACCGCTGCACGATGGGTTCGAGCTTCGAGTCGAGGAAGCGGTTGAAACCCTCGACGGCAAGGCGTTGTTCGTCGGTCGGAAGGAAGTTCATCGTCGATGGGTTGTGGTGTTGGTGGCGGGATGTCGCGCGCGTCGTCAGCGGCCCAGGATCGTGATCGCGCAGACGGCTTCCTCGATGCCGTAGAGCCCCCCGCCGTTTTCGGCGATGGCGAGGCGCGCGCCCTGAACCTGGCGCGCGCCGGCCTCACCGCGCAGTTGCGTGACCAGTTCGTGCAGTTGCCCGATGCCCGTCGCGCCGATGGGGTGGCCCTTGGACTCGAGCCCGCCGGAGGTGTTGATGGGGATCCGGCCCCCTATCGTGGTCGCGCCGCTCTCCGCGAGGGGGCCGCCGGCGCCGAACTCGCAGAAGCCCAGGTTTTCCGACTGGACGATTTCGCCGATCGCGGTCGCGTCATGGACCTCGGCGACCGAGATGTCCTTCGGCCCTACACCGGCGCGTTCGTAGGCCGATTTCGCGGCATTCACGGTGATGTGCCTGTCCACGTCCTGCGGCTGTCGTGGAGAGCCGGTTGCCACCACGGAGGCGAGCACATGGATCGCGCGGCGCCTGTCCTCCAGCCGGGCCAATGCCGATCCGGAGCAAACGATGACGGCCGCCGCGCCGTCGCTGACCGGGGCGCACATCGGCAGCGTCAGCGGGTAGGTGATGGGAGGCGCCGCGAGCACTTCATCGACCGTGTACGTGTTGCGGTACTGGGCAAGCGGGTTGTGCGCGGAATGGCCGTGGTTCTTGGCCGAGACGGCCGCGAACTGCCGCTGCGTGGTCCCGAACTCGCGCATGTGAAAGCGCCCGAAAGCGGCGTAGATGTCCATGAACAGGCTGTACGGCGCCTTCGACGTGCTTCCCTCCGGCGGCTCGACGCCGCGTCCCAGCGAAAGCAACGCCGCCTTGTTGCGCTCGATGTCCTGCACATCCCAGGCGCCGTCGAAAACGCTGAACATCCTGGCCTTGTCGGTGCAGAACATCTTCTCCGCTCCGACGGCGAGGGCCACATCCACCTCGCCGGACCGCACGGCCTGCACCGCGAGATTGAACGCGGAACTCGCGCTCGCGCAGGCATTCTCGAGGTTGTAGACGGGCACGCCCTGGATGCCGAGCGGGCGCAGCGCAATCTGGCCGCGCACCATGGTCTGTCCTTCCAGCACCCCCTGCGTCGCATTCGAGAAAAAGGCGGCCTGGATGTCGGAGGCTTCGAGCCCCGCGTCGGCGAGCGCAGCCGTCACGGCATCGGCGGTGAGTTGCTTGATGCTGCGGTCGAGGAACTTGCCGGTCGGCGTCATGCCGATACCCGCCACGTGGGCGCGAGGGACGGAGATGGAACTCAAGGTTGCTCCATGGATGTTCAGTAGCCCTTGAATTCGGGCTTGCGCTTCTCGACGAACGCTGCGAGACCTTCGCGGATGTCGCGGGAATGCCGGTGCGCGTCCAGCACGAGCCGCTCCAGCCGCAAGGCGGTGGACTGGGACTGGGCCAGGCCGTCGTCGACGGCCTGCTTCATCCTGCGCAGGACGAGCGGACTTTTGGAGGCGATGCGCGAAGCCAGTTGGTCGACCTCGGCGTCCAGAGAAGCGTCGGGAACCACGCGGTTGACGAGCCCCAGCGGAACCAACTCGGAGGCGGGAAGCGTGTCCCCGGTGAAGAGCAGGTACTTCGCTGCGGTGGGGCCGATGCGGCGGGGCAGCACCGCCGCGCCGCCGGCACCCGGGAATACGCCGAAATTCGCGTGCGCGTCCCCGATGCGCGCGCTTTGCGCCGCAACGATCAGGTCACAGGCCATCGCGAGTTCGAGGCCGCCGGCCATCGTGAGCCCATTGAGCGCGGCGATCGTCGGCTTGGGCAGATTGCGCAACCGGTCGATGACGCCGGCCACCTTGTCAAGAAACGCGTTGAGCGGATCTTCCTCGCCGGCCGGCACGGCGCCGCCTTCGAAGACGCCCTTCAGGTCCGCCCCGGCGCAGAAGGCCTTGCCGGTGCCTGTCAGGACGAGCACGCGAACTTCCCGGTCTCCCCCGGCGCGCGTGATCGCATCGTCGAGTTCGGCGCACAGCAGGTCCGACAAGGCGTTCATCGCCTCGGGGCGGTTCAAGGTCAACCACGCCACGCCGGCCCGCCGCTCGAAAGTCAGCGCGCGATAGGAACGCAAGTTTGTCTCCGGGAATTTCTGGAATTCCTCGATAGCGTAGGTGAGAGCCACTCAACTGTCAAGCGTTAGGTAGAACGATCTGCGCGCGCTCTCAAAACTCCACGTTGTCGATCAGACGCTTGGTTCCGAGCCGTGCCGCACCGAGCGCCACCCGGGGCTCGGCCGCGTCCATGGGCGCCCGCAGGTCTGAGCGGCGCCGCACGGTCATGTATTCGGGCTGCCAGCCGCGGCTCCTGAGCGTTTCCATCGCGGCGTTCTCGACATCTGGAATCGATTCGCCAGTACGCACTTGCGCCGCCATGGCGGCGAGGACCCGCGAAAGGTGAACGGCCTCGTCGCGTTCGGTCCCGGAAAGGTAACCGTTGCGCGAGGATAGGGCCAGTCCATCGGCGGCGCGCTGCGTCTCTCCCGCGACGATCTCTATCGGCAGCGCGAACTGCCGCACCATGCCGCGGATCACCATCAGCTGCTGGTAGTCCTTCTTGCCGAACACCGCGACGCGCGGCTGCACGCAGGCGAACAGCTTCATCACCACGGTGCACACGCCCGTGAAGAAGCCGGGCCGGAATTCGCCTTCGAGAATGTCGGCGAGCGCCGTAGGCGGGTAGACCTTGTAGGCTTGCGGCTCGGGATAGAGCGCATTTTCGTTGGGCGCGAAGACGATGTCGCTGCCCGCGGCGCGCAGCTGCTCGCAATCCGCGTCGAAGGTGCGGGGATAACTGTCGAAGTCCTCGTGCGGCAGGAATTGCAGGCGGTTGACGAAGATGCTGGCGACGGTGACGTCGCCGAGTTCGCGCGCGCGTTGCACCAGCGCGAGGTGTCCGTCGTGCAGGTTGCCCATGGTGGGAACGAAGGCGGGCTTGCGTGCGCCCGCGAGCGCGCCGCGCAGGTCGGCGATGGAGTGGACGATCTTCATGCGTGGCAGTGCAAGGCAGGGTCGGGAAAGGTGCCGCCCTTCACCGCGTCGACATAGAGGCGAACCGAGTGCGCGATGCTGGAAGCGTCCCCGCTGAAATCGCGTACGAAGCGCGGCGGTTTCCCGAGGTGCAGGCCGAGCAAGTCGTGCAGCACGAGCACCTGGCCTCCGCATGACGGGCCGGCGCCGATGCCGATGACGGGGATGGTCAAGGCCGCCGCAACTTCGCTCGCGAGAGCAGCCGGCACCAGCTCCAGCACCAGCATTGCAGCGCCGGCGCCTGCGAGCTCCTTCGCTTCCGCGAGCAACTGCGTGGCGGAAGTTTCGTCGCGTCCTTGCACCCGCCATCCCCCCAACGCATGCACGGATTGCGGCGTGAGGCCGAGATGCGCACACACCGGGATGCCCGCTCGACGACGAAGCGCACCGTCGCGGATGTCCAGCCGCCGCCTTCGAGCTTGACCATGTGCGCGCCCGCCTGCATCAGCACCGACGCGCTGCGCAGCGCTTGCCCGGGCGATTCGTGGTAGCTGCCGAAAGGCAGGTCGGCGACAACCCAGGCTGTGCGGTTGCCTTGCGCTACGCAACGCGTGTGGTAAGCCATGTGTTCGAGCGTGACGCGCATCGTGTCGCGCGCGCCTTGCAACGCCATGCCGAGCGAATCCCCTACCAGCAGGCAATCGACGCCGGCTTCGTCGAGCACGCGCGCGAAGGTCGCGTCGTAGCACGTGAGCATGGCGATCTTCTCGCCGGCGGCATGCATTTCGCGCAGGCGGTGCAAGGTCAGCGCCTTGCGGGACGCCGTGCTCACGAGGTTTCCTGCAATGGCTGCGGCTGGCCGGCCTTCAGGCCGAGACGCTCCAGGAGCGCCCGGTCCGCGTCCGTGTCGGGGTTGCCCGTGGTGAGGAGCTTGTCGCCGTAGAAGATCGAGTTCGCCCCAGCCTGGAAGCACAGGGCCTGCACCGCCTCTTCCATCTGCCGCCGGCCCGCCGAAAGGCGCACGCGCGCGCGCGGCATCGTGACGCGCGCGACCGCGATGGTTCGCACGAACTCGAAGGGATCCAGCGGCGGCTCGTCGGCCAGCGGCGTGCCCTTGACGCGCACCAGGTGGTTGATCGGCACCGACTCGGGATAGGGATCGAGGTTGGCCAGTTGCGCAATGAGCGCGGCACGCTGGCGGCGCGACTCGCCCATCCCCACGATGCCGCCGCAGCACACCTTGACACCGGCCGTGCGAACGCGCTCCAGCGTGTCAAGGCGGTCTTGGTACTCGCGTGTGGTGATGATCTCGCCGTAGAACTCCGGCGCACTGTCGAGGTTGTGGTTGTAGTAGTCGAGGCCGGCGCAGCGCAGCGTCTCGGCGTGGCCTTCTTCCAGCATGCCGAGCGTCGCGCAGGCTTCCAGGCCGAGCGACTTCACTTCCTCCACCAACTCGGCCACCTTCTCGATGTCGCGGTCCTTGGGCGAGCGCCATGCGGCGCCCATGCAGAAACGGGTCGCGCCGGCGGCCTTCGCGCGCTGCGCGGCGTCGCGGACCTCATGAGGCTCCATCAGACGCGACGCCTGCACGCCCGTGTCGTAACGCGCGGCCTGCGGGCAATAGGCGCAGTCCTCGGGGCAGCCGCCGGTCTTCACCGACAGCAGCGTCGCCAGTTCGACCAGGCGTGGGTCGAAGTTCTCGCGGTGCACGGCTTGCGCGCGGTGCAGCAGCTCAGCGAAGGGCAGCTCGTAGAGCGCCTCCACCTGCGCGACGGTCCAGCGGCTCACTGGACCAGCCCCCGTGCTGCGCACTGCGGGGCTACGAGCCTCCGGAGCGGCGGAGCGGCTCATGCCTGCACCGGGACGAAGTCGCGCTGCGCCACCGGGCGGTTCGCGCCGTCCACGAAGACCAGCTTCGGCTTGAAGGCCGCGACGCGTTCATGCGGGACCTGCGCGAACGCAGCAATGATCAGCAGGTCGCCGACGGCCGCGCGGCGCGCCGCCGAGCCGTTGACCGAGACCATGCCGCTGCCGCGCCGGCCCTTGATCGCATAGGTGACGAAGCGCTCGCCGTTGTCGACGTTCCACAGGTGCACCTGCTCATTCTCGGCGATGCCCGCGGCATCCAGCAGGTCCTCGTCGATGGCGCAGGAGCCTTCGTAGTGCAGCTCGCACTGCGTCACGCGGACGAGGTGGATCTTGGATTGGAGCAGCGTGCGGTACAAGGATCGGGTCTCGTGGCTTTTGACGAAGGCGGCGGCGGACGGTGGGAAAGCTGGGGTGCCCGTCGAAACTCTGGATCGCCTGGGCAGCTTAGCCAGGGGTTGCCAAACTGTCAAGCGTTAGGTAGACTTCCTGATTCCTTATGACGATGTCGAGCGGAGCTTCGCCTTTGACCGTGGCCGACCTGTTGCGCAAGCAGGCGGTCGTGCGACCCGGCGCGCCTGCGATCGAGGACGGAAAGGGTGTCCTGAGCTATGGGGAACTCGATCGCTGGTCCTGCCGGATCGCGCAGGCACTGACAGCTTGGGGTTTGCAGGCGGGAGACCGGATCGCCGTCCTCGCCGAGAACCGGCGCGAGTATCTCGGCCTGCAGTTGGCAGCCGCGAAAGTTGGCGTGATCGTTGCCTGCCTGAACTGGAGGCTGGCCGATGCCGAGGCCCTGCATTGCCTTGAGCTGGTCTCCCCGCGGCTCGTGTTCGCGTCCGGTCGCCATGGCGAAGTGTTGCGGCGCGTTCGGTGGGCCGGTCCTGTGGTCGATCTCGAATCGGCTTTCGATGAGTTTCTCTCCGCAGCGTCGGTCCAGGATCCCGCCTGCGAGGTCGATGCAGAGCACGGTTTGGTGATCCTCTACACCAGTGGCACCACGGGCCTGCCGAAAGGAGCCGTGATCAGCCAGCGGGCGATGGTGGCGCGTGCGATGTGCTTCGCGTCGGAATACGGGCTCAACGCTGACCACGCGTACGTGGCGTGGAGCCCTCTGTTCCACATGGCCGCGACCGACTTCAGCCTCGCGACCCTGATGATCGGAGGCAAGGTGGTGCTGCACGACGGCCTCGATATCGACCGGCTGTGTGCGGCCATCGCGCGCGAAAAGATCGGCTGGCTCGTGGCGATGCCGGGCATGATCGATCTCCTGATTGCAGGCCTGAAGCGCAACGGGACCCGGCCGCGCGGCTTGAGGATTGTCGGCGCGATGGCCGATCTCGTGCCTTTGCAGCAGATCGCAGAACTCACGGCGTTGCTCGGCGCACCGTATCTGAACAGCTTCGGCGCGACGGAAACCGGCCTGGCGCCCGCATCAGGCTCGCTCATCGCGCCCGGCGTCGTGCCTGCCAGCCTTGCAAAGCGGGAGTCGGGGTTCTGCCGCGTCAGGCTCGTGGATGCAGATGGCAACGATGTTCCGGAAGGCACGCCGGGCGAAGCGGCGCTGCGCGGGCCAACGCTCTTTTCCGGCTACTGGAATGCGCCGGAGACGAACGCGCACGACTTCCGCGGCGGCTGGTTCCACATGGGCGACCTGTTCGTCCGCCGCGGCGACGGATCGCTGGACTTCGTCGATCGCGCCAAGTACCTCATCAAGACCGGCGGCGAAAACGTTTATCCGGCCGAGGTTGAGCGTGCACTGCTAGCGCAGCCCGGTGTTGCGGACGCCGTGGTGGTGCGCCGCCGCGACGAACGATGGGGCGAGGTGCCCGTCGCATTCGTCGCGATGCAGCCGAACGCCAGGGCGGATCCCGATGCCCTGATGCGCGGCTGTCGGGAGCAGCTTGCCGGCTACAAGATGCCGAAGGAGATCCGGTTCGTCGATGCGTCTTCGTTCCCGCGCAGCAGCACCGGGAAGATCCAGCGCCATGAGGTCGAGCGTCGATGGCTGTCCGCTTGAACCCATCCTTCCAAACACAACCCCAGGAGCCAGTCATGAGTCAAACAGTCATCGTCGCAGGCGTCGGCATGATTCCGTTCGCCAAGCCAGGTGCAAGCGAGCCTTACCACGTGATGGGCGAGAAGGCCGCCCGGGCGGCGCTGCAGGACGCCGGAGTGGACTACAAGGCAGTCGAACAGGCGTTCGTCGGATATGTCTACGGCGATTCCACTTGCGGCCAGCGGGCACTCTACCCGCTGGGCATGACCGGCATCCCGGTGCTCAACGTCAATAACAACTGCTCCACCGGCTCGTCGGCGCTGTTCCTCGCGCGGCAGGCGGTCCAGTCCGGCGCGGCCGAATGCGTGCTGGCGCTCGGGTTCGAACAGATGCAGCCGGGCGCCATCAAGGCTGCGTTTCCCGACCGGCCGACGCCCTTCGACGAGTTCGACCATGTCACCGACGAACTGGTGGGCCACCCTGAAATTCCATTGGCCTTGCGCTATTTCGGCGGCGCCGGCAAGGCTCACATGGACAAGTACGGCACCAGGCTGGAGACCTTCGCAGCCATCCGCGCCAAGGCGAGCCGCCACGCGGTGAACAACCCGCTGGCGCTGTTCCGCAAGGAAGTCTCCGTCGACGACGTGATGGCGTCGCCCACGGTCTGGGAAGGCGTGATGACGCGGCTGATGGCGTGCCCGCCGACCTGCGGCGCAGCCGCCGCAGTGATCTGCTCCGACGCCTATGCAAGGAAGCACGGACTGAACCGGCAGGTTCGCATCGCCGCCCAGGCGATGACCACCGACTTCCCCAGCACGTTCGAGTCGCAGGACATGATGCGCGTCGTCGGCTACGACATGGCCCGCGAGGCGGCGCGCAAGGTCTACGAGGCGGCGGGTGTCGGCCCCGGCGAGCTGGACGTCGTCGAGTTGCACGACTGCTTTGCGCACAACGAGCTGATCACATACGAGAGCCTGGGCCTTTGCCCCGAAGGCGGCGCGGAGAAGTTCGTGCGCGACGGCGACAACACCTACGGCGGCAAGGTCGTGACCAACCCGTCGGGCGGCCTGCTCTCCAAAGGGCACCCGCTTGGCGCCACGGGCCTGGCGCAGTGCTACGAGCTGACGCACCAGCTGCGAGGCACCGCCGACCGGAGACAGGTGAAGGAAGCCCGCAACGCGCTCCAGCACAACCTGGGTCTCGGCGGCGCATGCGTCGTGACCCTCTACCAGGCAACCTGACCGCGGGGGGGCGAAGCAATGATCGACAGGAAGCACATCGGATATGCGCCGCCGGCGACGGTCTGGACACTCGAGAAAGGGCGCATCGCCTTCTTCGCCAAGGTGATCGGCCTCACGGATCCAATCCACACCGACGAAGCCGCGGCCAAGGCCGCGGGTTACCGAGGCGTCGTCGCGCCGCCCACCTTCATCTTCGGCGCAGAGAGCGATGCGGGGGTGTCCATGAAGATGATCCAGGACTTCGGCATCGACCTCGGCAAGGTCCTCCATGGCGAACAGCGCTTCGAGTTTCACGCGCCGGCGTGTGCGGGCGATACCTTGCGAATCGAGACGCGGGTCACCGACATCTACGAGAAGAAGGGCGGGCTGCTCGAATTCGTTGTGCGAGAAGCGAAGGTCACAAACCAGCTGGGCGAACACGTCGCCGACATGCGGGGCGTCATCGTCGTGCGCCATGGCTGAAACGCGAAAGGAACCCGCGATGAGTTTCGACCCCAGGAACGTGAACGTCGGCGATGCGATGCCCATGCTCGAGCTGCCCGCCATCTCGCGCACCACGCTGGCGCTTTTCGCCGGAGCCTCTGGCGACCATAACCCGATCCACATCGACATCGACTTCGCCCGCCAGGCGGGCATGAAGGACGTGTTCGCGCACGGGATGCTGTCGATGGCCTACCTTGCGCGCGCACTGACGCAGTGGGTCCCGCAGGACCGCCTCCTGAGCTACGGTGTGCGCTTCGCCACCATCACGCACGTCGCCGACCGCGTGCAATGCAGCGGCAAGGTGGTCGAAAAGCTCGAATGCCGCGGACGGCCGAGCGCGCGCATCGAACTGACGGCTTCGCGCAACGGAGAGCAGGTGACGCTCAGCGGCGATGCCATTGTCGCCCTCGACTGACGTTCGGAATTTCCCGACAGGAGTGATTGACCCATGAAGAAGCTCGAAGGCAAAGTGGCCATCGTCTCCGGTTCCGGCCGGGGGATCGGCCGGGCTATCGCCATGAAGCTCGCGTCCGAAGGCGCGAAGGTCGTCGTCAACGATCTCGACGCCGGCCCTGCGCAGGAGACCGTCGGTGCCATCAAGGCTGCGGGCGGGCAGGCATTGGCGTGTGCCGGCAGCGTCACGGCCGATGGATTCGCGGATGAGTTCGTCAAGGCCGCCGTCGAAGGGTTCGGCGGCCTGGACATCATCGTCAACAACGCCGGCTACACCTGGGACAACGTGGTCCAGAAGATGACCGACGAACAGTGGAGCGCCATCCTCGACGTGCACCTCACGGCACCGTTCAGGATCTTGCGTGCGGCGGCCGACTTCATCCGCCACCAGTCCAAGCTGGATTCCGAAGCGGGCCGGGAAGTTTTCCGCAAGGTGGTCAACATCTCATCGATCGCTGGCACCGGCGGCAATGCGGGGCAGGCCAACTACTCGGCGGGGAAAGCCGGAATCATCGGCTTGACCAAGGCGCTTTCCAAGGAATGGGGACGCTACAAGGTCAACGTCAATGCGGTGGCCTTTGGCCTCATCAAGACGCGCCTGACCGAAGCGACGGCCGGCGGAAACGCATCGATCGACGTGGGGGGACGGCAGATCAAGGTGGGTGTGAACCCGGACCTCATGGCCATGATGGAGCGCAGCATCCCGATCGGCCGCGCCGGCACGCCCGAGGAGGCGGCCGGGTCGGTGTACCTGTTGTGCACGCCGGAGTCCGACTACATCAGCGGGCAGGTGCTGATCTGCGGCGGCGGCGTTTCCATCTGAACACTCCGTCATGACGGTGATGCCTTCCAGCCTGCCGGCCGCGGGCAACGCATACGCGCGCAATCGCGAGGCATACCTTGCGCGCATCGCCGACCTGCACGAACGCCGCGCCCGCGCGCTGGCGGGCGGCCCGGAAAAGGCACGCCGGCTGCACAAGGAGCGCGGGCAGCTGTTGCCGCGCGAACGCCTGGCCGCCGTGCTCGATCCCGGCTCGCCGTTCCTGGAATTCGGGCAACTGGCCGGCGAAGGCCTGTACGAAGGCGTGCCTGCCGGCGGCAGCATCATCACGGGGGTGGGGCTGGTCAGTGGCCGCCCGTGCATGCTGATGATCCACGATGCCACGGTGAAAGGCGCCACTTACTATGGGATCACGGCCAAGAAGCACGTACGCGCGCAGATGTTCGCGTGGCAACACCGTCTGCCGTGCATCACGATGGTCCAGTCGGGCGGCGCGAACCTTCCCGAGCAGGCGCACATCTTTCCGGACGACGGCCAGTTCGGGTCGATCTTCTACAACCAGGTCCGGATGTCGGCCGAGGGAATCACGCAGATCGCCACCGTCCACGGACCGTCCACCGCGGGGGGAGCCTACCTGCCCGCACTGTGCGACATCGCGGTGATCGTCCGCAAGCAGGGCGCGATGTTTCTGGGTGGCCCCGAGCTCGTGTTCGCGGCGACGCGCGAGGAGGTCGATGCGGAAACGCTCGGCGGGGGCGAAATGCATAGCCGCGTGAGCGGCGTGACCGACCATCTGGCCGAGAACGACGGCCATGCGATCGCGATCGTGCGCGACATCGTCGCCCAACTCGGGACGCCGCCGAAGCAGCGGTGGGAAGTGGCCGCGGCGCGGCCGCCCCTGCACGATCCACGGGAGATCTACGGGATCGTCAGCGCTGACACACGGCATCCCACCGACAACCGCGAAGTCATTGCGCGCTTGGTCGACGGCAGTGAACTGCAGGAGTTCAAGCCGCTGTACGGCGACACGCTGATCTGCGGGTTCGCGCGCATCAAGGGCTTCCAGGTCGGCATCCTCGCGAACAACGGCGTGATCTTCTCCGAGGCAGCCGTCAAGGGCGCGCACTTCATCGAACTGGCCTGCCAGCGAGACATCCCGCTGCTCTTCGTCGCTGACGTCTCCGGGTTCATGGTCGGCCAGGCGGTGGAGCGCGAGGGCATCGCGAAGCACGGCGCGAAATTCATCACCGCAATGGCTTCGGCCAACGTTCCGCGCTACACGCTCATCACCGGCGGATCGTACGCGGCGGCCTACCTCGCGATGTGCGGACGGCCCTTCAAGCCGCACGCGATGTTGATGTGGCCGAGCGGGCGCGCCGCCCTCATGGGGCCGGAGCAGGCCGCCACCACGCTGACGATGGTGCGAGACCGCATTCACGAACGCGAAGGCACGAGCTGGAGCGACGCGGAACGCGAAAGCTTCAAGCAGCCGATCCGCGACCAGTTCGAAGCGTTCGCGAGCCCGTACAACTTCGCATCGCACCTCTGGTGCGACATGGTCATCGACCCGATCGAGACACGCGACACGCTGGCGCTCCTGTTCGAGCTCGCGGGCCGCCAGCCTCGGCTCGAGACGCGCTTCGGCGTCTTCAGGATGTGACGGCGATGCTCGGTACCATTCTGCAGGGCCTGCGCGTGGTCGACCTCACGCAGAACGTCGCAGGGCCGTATTGCACGCAGATTCTCGCCGACCTCGGGGCCGAAGTGGTCAAGATCGAGCGGCCCGGCAGCGGCGACGACGCGCGCGCATGGCGGCCACCCGAAGTCGGAGGAATGTCGACGGGGTTTGCGGCGTTGAACCGCAGCAAGAAGAGCGTCGCGGTGGACCTCGACCGCCCGGAAGGCCAGCGGCTGGTGGCGCAGATGGCGGGAGGCGCTGACGTGCTGGTGCATTCCCTCAAACCGGGCAGCGCGGAGTCGCGAGGGCTCGGAGACGACGCACTGCGAGAAAGCAACCCGGGACTCGTCTATTGCGCGATCAGCGCTTTCGGCGAGGTCGGTCCCATGGCCGGCCTGCCGGGCTACGACCCGCTGATGCAGGCATTCACGGGCATCATGAGCGTCACCGGGCACGAGGGCGATGAGCCGGCCCGAGTTGGCGTATCGCTGGTGGACATGGGCACGGGAATGTGGGCCACCATGGCGATTCTCGCTGCGCTTCTGCAGCGCGCAGCGACAGGGCGCGGGATGCGCGTTGGCGCGAGCCTGCTCGAGACGGGCATGGCCTGGATGGCGGTTCCGATTGCCAATTACCTGGCCACCGGAAAGCTGCCCCGAAAGATGGGCTCCGGCATGGCAATGATGGTCCCCTACGAGCTGTACGACACAGTCGACGGAAAGATATTCATAGCGGCGGCGAACGACCGCCTCTTCGCGCGCATCTGCACGGCGCTCGGATGTCCCGGTCTCGCGATCGACCCGCGCTTCGCGGACAACCCTGCGCGCGTCGGGCATCGCGAGGCGCTGCACGCGGCGCTGGAAGCGCACACCCGCTCGCGCACGACAGCCGAATGCGTTGAGCGGCTACGCGCGGCCGGCGCGCCATGCAGCGAACTGCACAACGTCGGACAGTTGCTGGAGCAGGAACAGGTTCGAGCGCTCGAGGTGCTGATGCCGGTGCCGCTGCCGGAAGCGCCGTCGCACCGGACCGTCGGCCTGCCCTTCAACAGCGGCGGGCTGCGCGGCCGCCTGCCGTCGGCGCCGCCCCGATTGGGCGCCGACACGGACGCGGTGCTCGGCGAGATGGGACTCGATCCGGCCCAGCTCGATGCGCTACGCAAGCGCGGCGTGATCGGCTGAGACTGCCCGGAAGCGCCCAGGAAAGTGCCATGAACTTCGACTACTCGGAAACCCAGGCGCAGATTCGTTCGGCCGTGCGCGACCTGTGCGGGAGATTCGGGCCGGAGTATTGGCGCCAACTCGCCCAGGAATGCGAGTATCCCGAGGCATTCGTCGACGCGATGGCCGAGGCCGGCTGGCTGGCCGCCTTGATCCCGGAGGAATACGGCGGCGCGGGCCTGCCCCTGCTGGACGCCTGTCTCGTGCTCCAGGAGATCAACCAGAACGGCGCCAGCGCGGTGCACTGCCACGCGCAGATGTACACGATGGCGTCGATCATGCGGCACGGCAGCGAAGCGCAGAAGCGGCGCACGCTGCCGCGCATAGCCGACGGCAGCCTGCGGCTGCAGGCGTTCGGAGTGACCGAGCCGGACGCCGGCTCCAACACACTGGCCATCAGGACCTTCGCGCGCCGCGTCGAAGGCGGCTACGTGGTGAACGGGCAGAAGATCTGGACGTCACGGTACCGCCATTCGCACATGTACCTGCTCATCGCGCGCACCACGCCGATCGAGGAGGTGAAGAAGAAGAAGACCGAAGGGCTCAGCCTCTTCCTGGTCGATATCGCGAAGGCCGGCAAGGCCCTCGACGCGCGGCCGATCCGCACGATGATCAACCACCACACCTTTCAGGTGTTCATCGACAACCTCGAGCTGACCGACGACGACCGCATCGGCGAGGAAGGAAAAGGGTTCCACTACTTGCTCGACTCGCTGCATTCGGAACGCCTGCTGGTGGCGAGCGAAGCCATTGGCGACGGCCACTGGTTCATCGGCAAGGCTGCTGCCTACGGCCGCGAACGCATCGTTTTCGACCGGCCCATCGGTTCCAACCAGGGCGTGCAGTTTCCCATTGCGCGCGCACACATGAACGTCGAAGCCGCCGAGCTGATGCGCAACAAGGCGGCGACGTTGTTCGACGCGGGGCAGCCCTGCGGCCGTGAGGCCACCATGGTCAAGTACCTCGCCAGCGAAGCCGCGTGGGAGGCCGCGGAGGCGGCGATGACGACGTTCGGCGGCTACGGCGTGGCGTGCGAATACGACATCGAGCGCAAGTGGAAGGAAAGCCGCCTGTTCCGCACCGCGCCGATTTCCAACAACCTGGTGCTCGCGCAGGTCGCCGAACACCTGCTGGGCATGCCCCGTTCCTACTGATTGCCGCAAGATGGGACCCTACGAAACACTTCGCGTCGAACCTGCCGCCGGCACCTCGCCCGAGGATGGGCTCCGGTGCCTCGTCCTTGATCGCCCGGAGGTGATGAACGCGATGAATACGCAAATGTTCGTCGAACTACGAGCGGCGCTCCACGCGCTCGCATACGACGACAGCCTGCGCGTCCTGATCGTCACGGGAGCAGGCGATCGGGCATTCAGCGCAGGCGGCGACCTCAAGCAGCGCCACGGCATGACCGACCACCAGTGGCGGCGCCAGCACCAGCTCGCAGAGGAAGTTCTGCTTGCAGTGAAGGATTTCCCGGTGCCCGTGATCGCGGCCGTCGAAGGCCACGCGCACGGCGGCGGCTGCGAACTGGCGCTGATGTGCGACTGGATCGTCGCGTCGCGGTCGGCGCAGTTCTCGCTTCCCGAGGTGCGCCGAGGCATCATGCCGGGCGGCGGCGGCATCCAGAATCTGGTGCGTGCTGCCGGGCACCGTCGCGCCAAGCAACTGCTACTCACGGCTCGGCGCTTTTCCGCTGAAGAAGCTGCGCTGTGGGGTATCGTCACCACGCTCGCCGAGCCCGGCGATGCATTGGCCGCGGCGCTGCTCGAAGCACGCGAGGTGGCGCTCGCGGCGCCACTGGCCGCGCACTATGCCAAGGTGGCGGCCACGCGCGGGGGCGAGGTCGACTTCCATACCGGTTATACGCTCGACATCGCCGCCTACAACGTCCTGGTGTCGTCGCTGGACCGCCAGGAGGGCGTGCGCGCGTTCAACGAAAAGCGGCGCCCCCGCTGGAGCGGCACCTGATGTTCCGCAAAGTCCTCGTCGCCAACCGTGGGGAGATCGCGTGCCGGATCGCCCGCACCTGCCGCCGTCTGGGCGTCACGCCCATCGGCGTGCACTCGAGTGCCGACCGCGATTCGCTGCACACCGCGATGATGGAGCGTTCGATAGCAATCGGCGGAGCCACCGCGGCCGAGAGCTACCTTCGCATCGACGCTGTCGTGGAGGCGGCGCTTCGCACCGGCGCGCAAGCGATCCACCCCGGCTACGGGTTTCTCGCGGAGAACCCCGCGTTTGCCGAGGCCGTTGAAGCGGCGGGGCTCGTATTCATCGGTCCGGCCGCGGACACGCTTCGGCGCCTGGGCCACAAGGGACAGGCCAAGGCCGAAGCGCGTGCGGCATCGATTCCGGTCCTTGCAGGAGGGGAAGCAGCCAGCGACCGGGCCGAGGAGGTGGCGCTGCGCGCGCGGGAGCTGGGGCTGCCGGTCTTGCTCAAGCCAGCGGCGGGCGGGGGCGGAAAGGGCATGCATGTGGTTCGGCAGGAGCGAGAACTTGCCCCTTCGATTGCCACGGCCATGCGGGAAGCGCGAAGCGCCTTCGGCGACGCCGCCCTGATCGTCGAGCCCTACGTCGAGCGCGGGCGGCACGTCGAAGTGCAGGTCGCGGGTGACGGCCGCGGCGAGGTGATCCATCTGTTCGAGCGTGAGTGCACGCTGCAGCGGCGCCACCAGAAGCTGGTCGAGGAGGCGCCTGCCGCTCCTCTGCCGGATGGGCTTCGCGATCGCCTGCTCGAGGACGCCGTGCGCCTCGCACGCCGCATGGACTACCGCTGTGTCGGGACGGTGGAGTTCCTCGTTGCCGGGGACAGCTACTGGTTCCTCGAGGTCAACCCCCGCTTGCAGGTGGAGCATCCCGTCACCGAAGAGGTGACCGGCCTCGACATCGTGGAGCTGATGCTGCGCGTGTGCAGCGGCGAAGGGCTGCCGGTGCGTCAGGACGATGTGCGAGTTCGGGGCCATGCCATCGAAGCGAGACTGTGCGCCGAAGACGCGGAACACGACTTCCTGCCCGCGACCGGGACGATCGAGCAGCTGTGGTTGCCGGGGGGAGCGGTCCGGGTCGAAACAGGGGTGCGCGCGGGATCCGTTGTGACTTCTCACTACGACTCCTTGCTTGCGAAGCTGATCATCCATGCGGACGGGCGGGGCGAAGCACTCGACTGCGCAAGCGCGGCGCTCGAAGCCACCCGCGTCCTTGGCGTCACGACGAACGCCGACTTCCTGCGGCGCCTGCTGGCGCAGCCGGAGGTCCGCGACGCGACCTTTCACACGCGCAGCATCGATGAGTGGCTTGCGCAACCCGCTGGATCGTCTGCGGTTCCGCTCGAGCTCGTGGCAGCAGCCGGCCTGTGGTGGATGCTGGACGAGCGCACGCGCGCGCCCGACTGGGGAGCCTGGTCCGCCCCCGACGTCATCTGCTGGCAGATGCACGCCGGGGGTGACCCGATCGCCCTTGTGCCAGCCGTGCTGCTGGTGGACGGCCCGCGGCGGCACGAGGTCTTCCTGGGCATTCCCGCGGCAGATGGCTTCACGACGGTGCGCGTCGGTGATGCGCAATTCCGCATCGCCTTGCGGCCGCTCGGCAACGGCCTGTGGCAATGGGAGTGCGGCGGAGAGGTCCGGACGCTCGCCGCTTCGCGCCGGGATTCCAGCCTCTTCCTGCAGGCTGGCGGTGCCAGCCATGAATTGCAGGTGTCCGCGTACCTGGCGCGCGCGGCGGCGGGCAGCGCGGGCTCCGGCGAGCTGCGCACGCCAATGATGGGCACCATCCTTGCGACACATGCCGTCGTGGGCCAGCGTGTCCGCGCGGGTGACGCCGTGGTGACCATGGAGTCCATGAAGATGGAAATGAGGATCTGTGCCGAGCACGACAGCGTGGTGGCGAGCCTGTCGGTGGTTGCCGGCGACACGGTGGAGCGAGGCCGCGTGGTGGCCGTGATGTCCGCGGACGCCACCGCCTCGCCAGCATGACACACAGACAAACTTCGCAGGAGAGACCTTGAACTATCAAACCATCCGCCTCACGCGCGACAGCGCGCACGTGGCGCGCCTGACGCTCGCGCGCCCCGAAATACAGAACGCGCTGAGCCTGGAGGTGACCCGCGAGCTTCGCCACGCGCTGGCCGCAGTCGCGGCCGATGCGCAGGTTCGTGCCCTGGTCCTGACCGGCGAAGGCAAGAGCTTTTGCGCCGGCGGCGACTTGAAATGGATGCAGACCGTCCTGTCGCAGGGCAGGGATCAGCGCATCGCCGATTCGCTCCCGCTTGCCGACCTTTTCTACGAGTTCGATCATCTCCCCAAAGTGGTGATCGGCCGCATCAACGGACCCGCGACTGGCGGGGGCTTCGGCCTGACCTGCATCTGCGACGTGGTGGTCGCTTCCAGCACCGCGCGCTTTTCGCTCACCGAGGCGAAGCTGGGGCTCGTTCCCGCCAACATCGGGCCCTACGTGGCGCGCCGGCTTGGACTGGCCAGGGCCCGCAGGTACGGATTGACCGCGCGGTTCATCGACGCCGAGCAGGCGGAGCGCATCGGACTGGTGGACCGGGTGGCGACCCCCGACGAGCTGGATTCGGCAGTGGCCGAGGAGATCGACCTGGTGCTGTCCCTGCCGGTCAGCTCGATCGCCGCCACCAAGAAACTATTCAACGATGTCACGGGACGCCCGCCGCGGGAATGCCGGACGTATACCGCCGAGGCGTTGGCCGATGCATGGGAAACGCCCGAGGCCGCGGAGGGTATTGCGGCATTCCTAGGCAAGCGCCCTGCCGCCTGGAAAGTCGCAGCGGCGTGACGGCGTGGGCAACAACTGAAGGAGACGCAGCATGAACGACGCGGACACGGTCACCTACGAAGTGCGTGACGGCATTGCCACGGTGAAGATCGACCGGCCCGAAGTGCGCAACGCGCTGTCGCCCGCGGCCGCCAATCGGCTCCACGACTGCTGGAGCCAAGTCGATGCGGACCCGGCCGTGCGAGTCGCGATCCTGACCTCCGCCGACTGCGGCACCTTCTGCGCAGGCCTGGACCTGCGCGAGGCCTCGCGCGTGAAGCAGGAGGAAGGCGTGGACATCCTGAGCAAGATGAAAGACCCGTTCCATGCCCGCCAGCGCCGCGTCGTCAAGCCGGTCATCGCGGCCATGACCGGGCACCTCATCGCAGGCGGCATGATGTTGTCGCTCAACTCCGACCTGCGCGTGGGGCTCAAGGGCACGAAGGTGGGAATCACCGAAACACGCATCGCGGGGCGGGGCAGCCCCTGGGCGATCCCGCTGCTGTGGATGTTGCCCCAGCCGCTACTGATGGAAATGGTTCTCACGGGCGAGCTCTATCCGATCGAGACCTTTCACGATCTCCGATTCATCAATTACTTGGAGGACACGCCTGACGAAGTCCGCGCGCGCGCGCAAGCACTCGCCGAGCAGATCCGGGACAACGCCCCACTGTCGGTGGTGGCGGGGAAGGAATCGATCCTCACCGCGATGAGCGCTGGCTGCGAGGCGGGCATCGCGTTGGCGCACAACATCTATCGCGCGGCGTACGCGAGCGAGGATGCGCAGGAAGGCCCCCGTGCATTCGCCGAAAGGCGCAAGCCGGTGTGGAAGGGCCGCTAAGGAGTCCCCTGATGTGTGGCATCGATACCCTGATCGGCAACAACCGTGCGTGGTCGGCCCGCTGCCGCGCGGAAGACCCGCAATTCTTCACGCGGCTGGCGGGCCAGCAGTCCCCGCGATACCTCTGGATCGGTTGCTCCGACAGCCGTGTGCCCGCCAATGAAATTGTCGGCTTGCGTCCCGGCGAGATCTTCGTTCACCGGAACGTGGGCAATCTCGTCGTGCACTCCGACCTGAACTGCCTGACTGTCCTGCAGTACGCTGTTGAAGTGCTGAAGGTTGAGCACGTCCTGGTGGTCGGCCACTACGGCTGCGGAGGTGTCCAGGCGGTCATCGACCGCCGCCGCACTGGCCTGGCGGACAACTGGTTGCGCCATATCGAGGACGTCGCGCTCAAGCATGAAGCCCGGCTTGACGCAGCGGGCTCTCCGGACAGCCAGGGTGCGCGGCTGTGCGAACTCAACGTCATCGAACAGGTGAGCAACGTCTGCCGAACCACCATCCTGCGCCGCGCATGGGAACGGGGACAGTCCGTCCAGGTCCACGGCTTCGTCTACGGTCTCGAGGACGGGTTGTTGCACCGTGTCAGCGACGCGGTCGCAGGCAACGACGCGCGGGAGTCGGGCTATGTGGAGGCCTTGGCAGCGTTGGGCGTACCTTGACCGGGTCGATCCTGCGGCCAAGGCATCGACGGGATCGTCTGGTGCGGGATGGCGCGCGAAGCCCGCATCATCAGGACGCCGGCACCGGATTCAATGCGCGAGTTTCGCCTGCAGCTGCTCGACGGCTTCCGGGTTGACCAGTGACGAAAGGTCTCCGGGGCTGTCCCCTCTGTAGACGGCGCGCACTACGCGGCGCATGATCTTCATGTTGCGAGTCTTCGGAAGGTCGGTCACCAGCAGCACCTGGCGCGGGCGGTAGGACGCTCCCATGCCTTGAACGACCGCTGCAGAGAGCTCGCTTTCCAGGGCCGTGTCGGCAGGCACACCCGGCATCGGCACGCAGACGCAGACGATCGCCGAACCCTTCACTTCGTCGGGCACTCCGATGACCGCGGCTTCGGAGACCTTGCCGGTCCCGGTCAGCAGGGTTTCGATTTCGGATGGTCCCGTGCGCTTTCCGGACACTTTGATCGTGTCGTCGCTGCGGCCGAGGATGTAGGCGAGCCCGTCCTCGTCGCGCATCGCGAAGTCGCCGTGCACCCACAATCCCGGAAGCGTACGCCAGTAGCTGTCGAGATAGCGCTCGTCGTCGCGCCACAGGCTCTTTGTGAACCCGATGTTCGGGTTTCGCAGCACCAGCTCTCCTACCTGCCCGGGGCCCACCGGCCGGCCCGTGTCATCGACGATGTCCACGCCCACGCCGAGGCCCCCCATGCCGAACGAGCCGGGGCGAAGCGGATGGTGCACGGTGCCGATGAAATTGCAGCCGCCCACCTCTGTACCACCCACGATGTTGAGAAAGGGCAGGCGCTTCTTGCAGACGTGTTCAAAAAACCATCGCCACGGCGCTTCGGTCCAGGCCTCGCCCCCTGAGACCGTGATGCGCAGCGCGGAGAGGTCGTAACGCGCAACCTCCTCATCGCCATAGCGCATGAGGCTTCGAATCAGGGTGGGAGCGACTCCGAGATACGTGACCCGATGGTCCTGCAACAGGCGCCAGAAGCGGCCGGTGTCCGGGTAGTCGGGCGTTCCCTCGGCCACGAGCAGGCTGCCGCCGAAGTAGCTCGGGATGCACGCGCACATCGCGCCCACCATCCAGCCCATGTCGCTCATGAAGAAGAAGCGGTCGTCGGGGCGGAAGTCGGCGCAGATGTGCATGTCCCGGGTGACCATGGACCCGAGGAAACTCACATGGGTCCAGACGCAGCCCTTGGGCTTGCCCGTCGTGCCGGAGGTGTAGAGAAGAACCGCGGGATCGTCGGCCGACATCTCCGCCGTGGCGAGTTCGGCGGGTTGCCGCGAGACTGTTTCGGCCCAATCGAGGTCGCGAGCCGCAGCCATGGGGCACTGGATCGCGTCGCCCAGGTGCCGCAGTACGAGCACGTGCTCCACGCTCGGCACCGACGCGAGCGCGTCGTCGAGCACCGACTTCATCGCGCCTGCGGTGCCGCGCCGCCACGTCCCGTCCGCGGTGAGGACGATCTTGGCTTCTCCATCGTTCAGCCGTGCCACCAGCGGCTGGGGGCCGAAGCCGGAGAAAAGCGGCATGACCACGGCGCCGATCTTCAGTGCCGCGAAGAAAGCCACGAACGTTTCCGGCAGGTTCGGCATGTACAGGCCCACGCGGTCGCCTTGGCCAACGCCCAGCGCCTTGAGCGCGCCCGCGAGCCGGCAGACTTCGGCGTCGAACTCGCGATAGCTCAACTCGCGGCGCTGCTTCGGATCTTCACCTTCCCAAGTGATGAAGGTGCGTTCCCACACTGGCGAGCCTCTGTGCCTGTCGATGCAGTTCAGCACGATGTTGGTGGTGCCTCCGGTGCACCAGCGTGCCCACTCGATGCCCCGTGAGGTGTCCAGCATGGATTCGGGACTCCTGTAGAAACGGAAGTCACAGAAGTCGAAGACCTGGCTCATCAGCCAGGCAGGATCGGCATCCGCCCGTCGCTGCAGGGCACGAAGGTCCGGCTGTGCGGTATGGCGAATGAAGGCCGACAGGACGGACCGCGAAACAGTCTCGTCATCAGGGAGCCAATCGAACGGTCGTTTGGTAGAATCCATTGCCACGAGATTAGCGCAACCCCTTGGTGCCGTCCAGCGCGGAGTGGCGGCAACAGGACTCCCCGAGGAGATCACGCCCTATGCATGTCGATGAAGCCATACGCACCCGCAAGTCCGTGCGCCGATTCCTGCCTGAGCCCGTTGCGGCATCCGTTGTGCGCCACATCCTGGAGGTGTCCGCCCGTGCGCCGAGCGGGAACAACGTGCAACCCTGGAAGGTTTATGCCGTCGCGGGCGATGCGAAGGCGCGGGTCTGCGAGTCGATCATGGAGGCCGCCACAAGCAATCCGGATCGCCACCAGCCGGAATACGCGTACTACCCGACACAGTGGGTCGAGCCGTACCTCGACCGCCGGCGGCGGTGCGGCTTCGGCCTGTACGCCACATTGGGCATCGCGCGTGACGATGCCGAGGCGCGCCAGCGGCAGATGCTCCGAAACTACGTGTTCTTCGACGCGCCCGTGGGCCTTTTCGTGACGCTGGACCGGCGGCTGAACACGGGCAGCTACATGGACCTGGGGATGTTCGTCCAGAACATCATGGTCGCGGCGCGGGCGCAGGGCCTGCACACATGCGCCCAGGCGGCCTTCGCCTGGTTCCATGACGTGGTGCGCAGGCATTTGCCGCTGTCAGAGCACGAAATCCTCGCTTGCGGCATCGCGCTCGGCCACGAGGACGTGAATGCGCCGGAGAACGCCTTCATCACCGAGCGTGCGCGGCCGGAGGAATTCGCGCACTTCGTGGGATTCGAATCGAGGGGGTGACCCAGTCCATGCGTTCGCGGCCGCTTGGATGCTGCGCCGCCCCACGATGAAAACGTTGCTGGTCGTCCATCACACCATGACGGGCGGAACTGCCCAGATGGTGGCGGCCGCGGTGGAAGGAGCACGACGCGAGCCCGGGGTCGAAGTCGTGATGCGGCGGGCCTTTTGTGCATCCGCCGAGGACGTCCTGCCATCGGACGGCTACCTGTTCGCGACGCCGGAGAACCTGGCGGCGATGTCGGGTGCGTTGAAGGACTTTTTCGATCGCACGCACTATTCCGCGCTCGACCGGCTCAACGGGCGGCCGTATGCCGTCATGATTTGCGCGGGCACGGACGGCATCGCCGCGGCGCGCCAAATCGAACGCATCGCGACGGGGTGGCGCCTGCGGGCTGTCGCCGAACCGCTCATTGTGCGGACCGGCGCGCAGACCCCCGAGGCCATCCTTGCCTGGAAAAAAATCGACGAGGCCTCGCTCGTTCGCTGCCACGAGCTCGGCCAGGCGATGGCTGCCGGACTCGCGGGCGGCGTGTTCTGAGTTTCGGTCTACTTGTCTGAGAGCCAATCCGAGGCGCGCTCGAACTTGCCCGATGCCACGTTCGCCTTCAGTAGGATCGGGCGCGTTCCGCTCTGGCGGATTCCGGGCCCGAATGTCAGCGGCGCCATGATGCCGTCGCTCGTGAAGTTCCTGGTTTGCTCCAGCTTCTGCACCAGGCATGCCCGGGTGAGGTTGCGGCCGCAAGCCTGGAGTGCCGATTCCAGAAGCATTGCCGCCACATAGCCGGTCAGCGAGTAGCGGTTCATCGCCTTGACGTCGTCGGCGCTCAGGTACTTGTACGCCAGGGCGTTGAGGCGGCCGATGCCCTGCGTTTCCGTGTCAGTGATCGGCGGCACGTAGTCCGCCACGAGAAGGCCGTCGGCGGCGTTGCCGGCCAGCTGCAGCACGGCCCCAAGGTGCGAGGGGTGCGCCGCGAGGCGGACGACGTCCATGCCGTTCTTCTGGATCTCCTTGAGCATGGTCGCGGTTTCGCTGATGATGCCGCCCACCAGCACGAAGGTCGCGCCCGACTTCTGCACCGACAGCACTTCGGCGGAAAAGTCCTTCTGGGCCCGCTTGTACGGCACGTTGATCGCGCTGGTGAGGCCTGCGGACTTCAGGGCGGCGTCGTAGCCGCACTTCACGTCCGCCCCGAAGTCGTCATCCTGGTAGATCAGGGCGAACTTGGCCTTCTGCAGTTTGCGCGACGCGATGAGATGCTTCATCGCGCCCGTGATCTCCTGGCAGTACGTGGCCCCGATGTTGAAGATCGTTTTTCGCGGCGGGTTGAAGTGAGGTCCCGCCACGGCCGCGAAGTTGATCGCCGGAATCTGGTTCTCTTCGATCGTCGGCATCATCGCCAGCAGGTGCGAGGAGCCGGACGTGCCGATCACCGCGAACACCTTGTCCACGTCCACGAGCTTCTTGATCGCTTGCACGGAGCGCTGCGGAACGTAGCCGTCCTCCTCGACCCGCAGGTCGATCTTGCGTCCGTGGATGCCGCCACGCGCATTCACGTCCTTTTCCCAGACGCGCAGCGCGATCACACCGGCTTTGCCGATCAGGCTGGGCGGGCCCGTCTGCGGAAGCACGCCCCCGATGACAAGCCGGTCGTCAAAGACACCGGGGTCCGCGGCGTTCGCCGCCGCCGTCAGGCCCGATAGTGCCAGGACTGCAAACGGGCGCAGGATGCGAGCGATTCTGCTCATGTGGGTCTCCTCAGATTGGGTGGGGCCCCATGCCCCGCCTAGTAACGAAATGGCCAGTGGATCCAGTAGTGCTTCAAGTCGCGCCAGCGTCCGACGAGGCCGTCCGGCTCGAACCGCAGGAACAGCACGATCGCCAGCCCGTACACGATTCCCTTGATCTCGAACGCGGCAGTGGACAGCATTCCCGACCCCAGGGCGCTGAACAGCAACCCGAGGCCCTCGTTGAGAACGAAGATGAAGACCGTCCCGAGGAGGGCGCCGGTCACGGTGCCCAGCCCGCCGACAATCAGCATCGAAAGCGCCTCGATCGAAATGAGAAGGCTGAAGCTGTCGACGTTGAGATAGCGGGTGTAGTAGGCGAGCAGGGCGCCGGCAATGCCCGTGTAGAACGCGCTGACAGTGAAAGCGAGCAGGCGCCAGCGAATCAAGTCGACGCCCATCGCGCGCGCCGCGATGTCGTGCTCGCGGATGGCCATCAAGGCGCGGCCCACCCGGCTTCGTTGGAGATTGAGCGTGGCGAACACAGCGAGCAGCAGGACAGCGAACACCACGTAGTAGTAGCCGCCTTCCGCGGCAAGCGGCTGTCCCAGCAACGCGGGTTGCGGAACCTTGAGGCCCTCGGACCCCCCGGTCAGCGCCCCTCCGTTGAGGATGAGGTGGTTGATGATGACTGCGAATGCCATTGTCGTGATGGCGAGATAGAGCCCCTTGAGCCGGAGCGAGGGAACACCCACCACCAGACCCGCAACGGCCGCCATGACGCCACCTGTGACAATGGCGAGAGGCATCGGCCACCCCCAATGGGTGGCGACGATGCCGGCCGCATAGGCACCCACCGCCAGGAAACCGGCGTGCCCGAGCGAGATCAGACCCGTGGTGCCGGTCAGAATGTTCAGTCCCAGCACGCCCACTGCGGTGATCATGAGCAGCACCAGCAATGAGACGAAATATTTGCCGACCACGAACGGCCCGAGCCCGACGGCCACCACCAACACGATCGACCACGCCACGACGGGCCTGGAGTCGGTCAATGCCAGCAACTGCCCGTACGTTTCCTTGAAGTTTCCGCTACGCATCAGACACGCTCGATCTCGGCTTTGCCGAACAGGCCATAGGGGCGGACCATGAGGACCACGAGGATCAGCACGAAGCCCGCGATTTCCTTCATTCCGCGGCCGATGTAGCCTTCGGACAGGTTCTCGACGAGTCCGATGAGCACGCCGCCCAGGGCAGCGCCGAACACGGAATCGAGGCCTCCCAGGATGACCGCCGGGAAGCTGCGAAGCCCAGTGAGCCACATCCCCGGGTTGAGGTCGTAGATGACGCCGACCAGCACGCCCGCGATTGCGGCAAGCCCTGCCGACAGCGCCCACGACAGCGCGAAGATGCGCTTGACGTTGATGCCCATGAGCAAGGCCGTCGTCTGGAGGTTGGCCGTGGCGCGCATCGCGATGCCCGTGCGCGAGTAGCGGAAGAACAGCCACAGTGCGGCGACCACGGCCGCCATGATGCACAGCGCGTAGAGCTGTGCGGGATAGATGCCCGCAGGGCCGATTCGGATCGGCGTGGTCGGCAGCCCCGTCGTGAGCGGCATGGGGTCGGCGCCCCAGATCAGCACGACAACGGAGCGGATGATCACCGCCAGCCCGATCGTCACCATGACGGTGGAGAACACCGGCTGGCCGAGCATGGGCCGTATCAGCAGCAACTCCACCAGCAAGCCGGCGAGCATCGACACAGCGATCGAGGCCAGCAACAAAGACCAGAAGCCGAGCTTGAACGCCCCCACCAGCGTAAAGCCGATGTAGGCGACGAGCATCATCAACTCGCCCTGGGCGAAATTCACGACGCCGGTGGCGCGATAGATCATGGCGAAGCCCATGCCGATGAAGCCGTACACGAGCCCCACCGCCAGCCCCGACACGAGAAGTTGAACCAGGTAGTCCATCAGGCCGTCCCTCCCCCGTAGATCATCTCGATCTCCCTGGCGAACTTCTTGCCGATGATGTTGCGCCGTACCTTCTGCGTGGCCGTGAGCTCGCCGTCATCGTGGTCCAGTTCCTTCTCCAGGACCAGGAACTTGCGGATGTTTTCCACGCGTGCGAAGAGCTTGTTGACGCGACGCACCTCGGCATCGACGAGTTCCCGGACTTCGGGAAGCTGGGACAGGTTTCGGTAAGTGGTGAACGCCAGACGCTTTTCCTGCGCCCACTTGCCGACGGTGTCGTAGTCGATCTGGATCAGGGCGGCAAGGTAGTGGCGGCCATCCCCGAGCACGATGGCTTCACGAATGTAGAGGCTGTCCTTCAGCGCGTTCTCGATCTCCGAAGGCGAGATGTTCTTGCCGCCGCTCGTGATGATGATCGCCTTCTTCCGGTCGACGATCGTGAGTTCGTTGTTCGGCGCCAGTGCCACGATGTCGCCGGTGTGCAGCCAGCCATCCTGCACGGTCAGCGCGGTTGCGTTGCTGTCGTGGATGTAGCCCTTGAAGACGGCGGGATGCTTGACGACCAGTTCGCCGTCTTCCGCAATCTTCCAGTTCAGCCCCTCGATCGGAGTGCCGGTGGCGCCCAGGCGCGCAGCTTGCGGGTGCTGGTGGAAGATCACGCCGCCCGATTCGGTCATGCCGTAGACCTGATAGACGGGCAGGCCGAGGATCCGAAAGAACTTGAGCACTTCGGGTGACACGCTGGCGCCACCGCAGAAGCCGCAGCGAAGACGGTCGAGGCCGATGAATTTCTGCAGGTTGCGGAACATCAGCAGCCACAGCACGAAGAAGTGCAGGCGCTCCGGCATGGTGAACGGGCCGCCACGGCTTTCGACGCGCTCGAACAGCGCCCTGCCGGACTCGAAGCAGCGCCGGAAAGCCCAGCGTTGCAGGCGCGTCGCATCTTGCATGCGCATGAGGATGCCCTGCTGCAGCTTTTCCCAGATGCGCGGAACGCCGAGAAATACCTTCGGCGCGATTTCGCGCAAGTTGACCGCGACAGTGTCGATCGATTCGGCGTAGTTGACGACGCCGCCGGTCATCATGTGCATGACGCAGGAGAACGCCCGCTCGGCGACGTGGCAAAGCGGCAGGTAGCACAGCACTTCCATATTGTGCCGGTCCAGGTCGAAGCAGCGACGCAGCTTGTCGGTGGTCACCAATAGGTTACGGTGCGACAACATTGCGCCCTTGGGCGGCCCCGTCGTCCCGGAGGTGTAGACGAGCATGCAGGTGTCATCGGGACGGGTCGCGGCGATGCCATCATCGAAGGCGCGCGCCTGCTGCGGCGATCCAGCCGCATATTGGTCGCCGAGCTCAAGGACCTCGTCGAACGACAATAGCTTGTCGCGCGGATACCCACGCATGCCTTTCATGTCAACAGCGATGATCTTCACGACGTCCGGCAGGCCGGCGTCGTGCTTGCTCATGGCATCGAACACCTTGTCCACCTGTTCCTGGTCGCCACAGACGACGAACCGGCTGTTCGAATGGTGGACGATGTATTGCAGTTCGGGCCAGGGATTGGTGGGATAGATGCCCACGACGACGCCGCCGATGGCCTGCGTGCCGAGGTCCGCGAACATCCATTGCGGCGTGTCTTCGCTGGCGATGGCGAGCCGTTCGCCGGGCCGGAATCCCAGCCTCAGGAGGCCGAGTGCGAAGCGCCGCGCCGTGTCGTGGTACTCCCGCCATGTCACGCGGTTCCAGATACCGAGGTCCTTCTCGCGCAACGCAAGCGCATCGGGCGTCGTTCGTGCCCAGTGCTGCAACAGGCGCGGCAGCGTGTGCTCCCCGGCGTTCAATGCCGCGTCCTGGATGCTTTCGTCGCTGCTCATGCCGCTTTCGCTCCTCCGAGATAGGCTTCGATCACCGCGGAATCCGCCGAAACCTGCGCCGGTGTGCCTTCGGCGATCTTGCGGCCGAAGTTCAGCACGCAGACGCGGTCGGAAATGTCCATCACGATGCCCATGTCGTGCTCCACCATCAGCACGGTGATGCCCAGCTCGTCGCGGATGTCCAGGACGAAGCGCGCGATATCCTCGGTTTCCTCGGTATTCATGCCCGAGACCATCTCGTCGAGCAGCAGCAGACGGGGTTCCGTCGCCAACGCGCGGCCCAGTTCGACGCGCTTCTGCATGCCGTACGAAAGCGCACCGACCGGCATGTCCCGGATATCCTCGATTTCGAGGAAGTCGATGATTTCCTCGACCTTCCTGCGGTGTTCGAGCTCCTCGCGGCGGGCGCGGCCGGCGAACCACATCGCGTCGAGGACGTTCGTGCGCATGTGACAATGGCGGCCCACAAGCAGGTTTTCGACCACGGTGGCGTGCTTGAAGACGGCCAGGTTCTGGAAGGTGCGGCCGACTCCAATGGCCGGCATGCGATGCGGAGGCTTGCCGCCGATGTCGACACCGTCGAACGTGACCTTGCCGGACGAGGGCCGCACCACGCCGCTGATCATGTTGAAAGTGGTCGTCTTGCCAGCGCCGTTCGGACCGATGAGGGAGTAGATCTCTCCCCGGCCGACGTGAAAGCTTACGCCCGAGACTGCTTCGACGCCGCCGAAGCGTTTGGTCAGGCCTTCGACCCGAAGGAGGGTACCGTCGTTCACCGGGGCGCTCTCATGACAGCCAGCGCTTGCGACGCTTGTAGTGCTTCACATCGCGCATGCTCTTGCGCATGCCGCCTTCACTGAAGCCAAGGTAGAACTCGCGGACATCCTCGTTGCGCAGCAGCTTGTCGGACGGGCCGTCCAGAACGATGCGCCCGTTCTCCATGATGTAGCCTTCGTCTGCCACGGCCAGTGCCGCCTGCGCGTTCTGCTCCACCAGCAGAATGCTCACGCCGGCGTCGCGACGCAGTTGCACAATGATCGCGAAGATCTCCTCGCAGATCTGCGGCGCCAGCCCGAGAGTGGGCTCGTCGAGCATCAGCACCTTGGGCTCGGACATCAGCGCGCGCCCGATGGCCACCATCTGCTGCTCCCCGCCGGAGAGGTAGCCGGAAACGGTGGTGCGCTTCTGGGTGAGCCGAGGAAAGAGCCCATACGCGCGCTCGAGACCGCGCCGGGAATCCGCGGCGCTGCGCGTATATCCGCCCATCAACAGGTTTTCCTCGACCGTGAGCTGGTCGAAGAGCCTGCGGCCTTCCGGGACCATCACGATGCCCTGACGGACGATGCGGTCCGGGGGCAGTCCCGCCAGGGGTTGTCCATCGAAAGTGATGTGGCCGGCCTTCACCTCACCGTCCTCAGGGTAGAGGACGCCGGAGATCGCCTTCAGGGTCGTGGACTTGCCGGCCCCGTTGGCGCCGAGCAGCGCCACGATGCGACCCTTGCCGAGCGTGAACGACACATCGCGAACCGCCTCGATGCTGTTGTCGTAGACGATCTGGACGTTGGTAAGGGCTAGCATTGGGACGGCCCGTCTTTCAGCCGCGCGCGAACTTGCGGAAATCGGGCTTGCGCTTCTCGAGGAAGGCGGCCACGCCTTCCTTCGATTCGTCCGTGTCGTAGTAGAGGCTCAGGGCCTGCATGCCCAGACTTCCGATGCCGCGGATGTGCTCCGTGGACGCATTGAACGAACGTTTCGCGATCGCGATCGCTGTAGGACTCTTCTCGACGATCTCGCGGCCCCATTTCGCCACTTCGGCGTCCAGCTGGTCGTGTGGCACCACGACGTTGCACAGGCCCATGGCGAGCGCTTCCTGGGCGGTGTAGCGGCGGCACATGTACCAGATCTCGCGCGCCTTCTTCTCGCCGACCACGGCCGCGAGGTAGGCCGTGCCCCAGCCCGGGTCGACCGAGCCGACCTTGGGCCCCACCTGGCCGAACACAGCCTTCTCGGAGGCGATGGTCATGTCGCACAGCGTGGCCAGCACGTTGCCGCCGCCGATGGCATAGCCCTGCACGCGGGCGATCACCGGTTTCGGGACGTCGCGGATGAGGCTGTGCAGTTCCTCGATCGGCAGACCGGCGGTGCCCCGGCCGTCGTATTGCCCTGAGTGCGCCGACTGGTCGCCGCCGGTGCAGAACGCGCGGTCGCCCGTGCCGGCCAGCACGATGGCGGCAATGTTCTTGTCCCAGCCCGCCTTCATCATGGCGTGCAGCATCTCCTCGATCGTCTGGCCGCGAAACGCGTTCATGACGGCGGGACGGTTGATGGCGATGGTCGCGACCTGGTCGCGCTCTTCGTAGACGATATCGGTGTAGTCCATGCGCACTTCCTCAGCCGATCATGCTGTAGCCGCCCGAGACGCTCAGCACCTGGCCGGTCACGTGGCCGGCACGGCCGGAAGCCAGGAAGACGACGGCGTTGGCAACGTCCTGGGGACGGCCGACCTTTCGCAGCGGCATCGCCTTGGCGGCCTTTTCGATCTGCTCGGGGCTGAACATGCTGTCGGCGTTGGTCCACATGCTGCTGCCACCTACTTCGTCGGCGTTCGAGGGGATCGTCACGCCGGGGCAGACCACGTTGCAACGGATGCCGTAGCGGCCGTTTTCCTTGGCGATCGTCTTCATGAAGCTGTTCACGGCCGCCTTGACGCCGCCATAAACGGCCTCGCGAGGCTCGCCCTGGCGGCTGGCGTCGGAGCTGATGGACACGATCGCGCCGCTGTTCTGCTTGATCATCACCTCCAAGGCGGTCTTCGTGCAGTTGAGCACGCCGACGTAATTGATGTCGATGACCTTGCGCCAGAACTCCGGCGAGGTCTGCGTGAAGAACATCAGGTTGTCCCAGCCAACGTTGTTCACGAGGACGTCGACCGCGCCGTGCTTGTCCGTTGCTGCCTCGAACATCGCCTGCACCTGTTCGAGCTGGGTGACGTCCGTCTTGACCACTTGCGCCGACGCGGCACCGAGCTTGCGCGCGAACTCGGCCGTCTTCTCCGCCTGCGCGGTGTCAATGTCGCCGATGGTGAGGTGAGCGCCTTCGGCGGCGAATGCCAGCACGATCGCCCGGCCGATGTTCGAGCCGCCACCGGTCACGATGACCGACTTGCCCTTGAGTTCGAGATCCATGTTCAACCTTTCGCTTTGGAAATGGCGTGCCGCACACACGCAGTCCTCCGCATTATACCGGTCAAACGCTTGGTAGGTAACACTCGGGCAATCCCGGATTACCATGCGGGTAGCCCTTCAAACCGCCAGCTTTCCATGCAGGAACCCGTCAATTCCCGGCTCTGGGTCGAACCCGTGGGCAACATCATCGTCGCGCGACTGCGGGGACCATGCACATCCGACCTGCTGTTGGAGTGCCAGAACAGGGTCCTGACACTGGCACGCGATTCGGGAATCGATCGCGTGCTCTATGACGCCTTGGAGATGGATGTGCCCTCGGATGACCTTGTCTTCCTGCAGCAGCGACTGGAGGATGAGAAGCGCGCTGCGCTGGGCAGCGCGGGGCTTCGAACAGCAATCCTGGTGCCGAACACGCGCATCGCGCTGCTGGCCCGGATCGCCTTCGGCGCCGTCGGCGAGTCGCATTACCGCGTGTTCTACAGCGCGATGCTCTCAGCAGTGCGTTGGCTGGAAGAAGCGCACGAATGATCCATCACGCCGGATTGCGCTGTACCAGCTGCCTCGCGATGATGATCCGCTGCATTTCGTTGGTCCCTTCCCCGATCAGCAGCAGGGGCGCGTCCCGGTAATACCGCTCGACGTCGTATTCGGGCGAATACCCGTAGGCGCCGTGGATGCGCATGCATTCCAGTGCGTTTTCCATCGCCGCTTCCGTCGCGAAGTACTTCGCCATGCCCGCCTCCATGTCGCAGCGCTCGCCGCGGTCATGAGCACGGGCGGCGGACTGCACCAGGAGCCGGGCCGCTTCCACCCGGGTCGCCATCTCGCCCAGCTTGAGCTGGATGGCCTGGTGCTCGCAGATGGGTTTGCCGAAAGTCTTGCGTTGTTGCGCGTAGGCAACCGCGTCCTGAAGCGCCGCCGTGGCCACGCCCACACCGCGAGCCGCCACGTTGATCCGGCCCAACTCCAGCCCGGACAACACCTGGTGCAAACCGCGGCCTTCCGCGCCGCCGACGAGGCGCGACACAGGCACGCGATAATCCTGGAACACGAGTTCGCACGTGTCGATGCCACGATAGCCCAGCTTCTTCAGCTTGCGGGCGACGACAAATCCGGCGCCTTTCTCCGCGACCAGGAGGCTCATGCCGCGATGCCGCGGTTCGGCCGACGGGTCCGTCTTGACGAGAAGGGCCAGGCAATTGCCTTGGCCAGAGTTGGTGATCCAGGTCTTGCGCCCGTTGACGACGTAATGGTCGCCATCTCGAACCGCGCGCGTGCGGATCGCCTGCAGGTCGGTGCCTGCATCGGGCTCGGTCAGGCCGATGCCCCCGCGCAATTCGCCGCTCGCAAAGCGCGGGAGCAGTTCCCGCTTCTGTTCCTCGGTCCCGTGACGCAGCACGGCCGACGCCATGATCAGATGCGAGTTGACGATGCCCGAAAGCGACATCCAGACGGCAGATATGCGCGCCACGACTGCCGCGTATGTGGAAGTCGAAAGCCCGAGCCCGCCGAATTCCGTCGGGATGATGCATCCGAACAGTCCCATGGCCTTCATCCGCTCCACGATCTGCTCGGGGTATTCGTCAGCGTGTTCCAGCCGCTTCACGTGCGGGCGCACCTCGACGCGCAGGAACCTGTCGACCGCATCGAGGATCGCGGAGTCGGTATCGTTGTCGGGAGCGTTCAACATGTCCTCCTCAGCCGTCCGCCGCGAGCGACTGCTGCAACGAGCGGGCCGTCATGCCCGAGCCGATGGACAGCACGAGCTCGCGCACGCGGTCGGCGCGCGCCGAGTCCGTCACGAGGGCCATGTTCTCGTGAAACTTCCGCGCGATATCGTCGTTGCTGATCGGACGATCCTCGCCGCCGCGATTGACCTGCTCGCGATGGCGCAATTCCCGCCCGTCCGCAAGCGTGACGATCACCTCTCCGGAGTAGTACTTCGGGAACGGCGACAGCGGGTCGGCTTCGTATTCGATACGCGACGCCAGCGCGAGGACCTGCTCATCATGCAGTGCGGCGTCTTCCAGCGCGGTGAGCCCGAACCGCCCCCGCAGCAGCGCGGTCGCGACGATGTAGGGGAGACTGAACTGTGCGTCGTAGCTGTTTTGCGGACGTTTTTTCGTCGACACCGGTTCGCAGACGGTTTTCACGACCTCGGCGGGAACCAGCACGCGAACGGCGCGGATGTCTTGGCCGGCCAGTCCGTGACGCTCTCGCAGGTGGGCGGCGGCATCCGCCGCAGCGTGGGTGAAGTGGCAAGCAGGAATCGGCTTGATGTTCACCTTCGGCAATTCCCAGTCCTCGCCCAGGCCCGCGATGGCGAGCGTGATGTCGGCGTGCTCCGCCCATGCGCCCAGGTGGCTGTCGAACAGGCCGAAGCGCCCTTCGTACGGATGCTTCGGCCCTTGGAAGCCATGGCGTGCCAATGTCGCGCAAGTGAAGCCGGCCGCCGCCGCCCACCCGGGATGCATGCGCTTGGTCCAAGCCCCTTCCTGCAGGAACTCCATGCTTCCGCTTGCCACCGACAGCGCGATGCCCTGGGCCGACGCGAGTTGCGCAGGGCCGAGTCCGAGCAGCTTGCCGCTCACGATCGCACAGGCGAAGGCGCCGACCAGCCCGGTGGGGTGAAACCCGACCTGGTGTAATCCGCCCTTGGCGACCGACGCCAGGCGGGCGGCAACCTCCATGCCGCAAACGTAGGCGGCGAGCATCGCCTGGGCATCCAGACCCGCGGATGCGGCCGTTCCGAGCGCGCACGGGAAGGTGCTGGCCGTGGCGTGGATGATGCCCGCAGCATGCGTGTCGTCGTAGTCGAGGCCATGAATGAGGATGCCGTTCATCAGCATCGCGTCGCGTGGGGACACCCGGGCCGCCAAGCCGATGACCGGCGTCTGGCCCTCCGCTCCCGAGAGTTCCTGGATCGCGGACAACGAGCAACGCGCGAACTCGTAGTGCGTGGAAGCGTGCGCAATACCGATGGCATCGAGGATCAGGTAGCGTGCACGCTCGAGTACGGGAGCCGGGATGCTTTCGTGCCGCAAGCCAAGCGCGAAGCCAGAAAGCGTTTCGGAGATCGGATGCTCACGTTCAACCATGACACTCAAGCCTTCACAAAGCAGCGCCGGACGGACGGGCCAACGACGCGCGAGCAATTCTAATCTATCTAACACTTGACAGGGAAAAAGTGAAAACCTAATATTGCATCGACAGCTACAGCCCGGCGGGCCTTCACCCCAAGACCAGAGGAGAGATGACGATGATCGTTGCATCAACAGTGCCACTCAGCCGTTTTCTTGCGGGCGCGGCGCTTGCGCTGGCCTTAGCTTTCGCCTGCGCCACGACGGCCTTGGCTGAAACAGGAGTTGGAGCCAAGGCGATCAAGATCGGGGGCAGCATGGCGCTGAGCGGACCGCTCGGCAGCATCGGCAACGAGTTCGCCACGGGTCTCAACGTCGTGGTGGACGAGGTGAATGCCAAGGGCGGAATCCACGGCCGGAAGATCGAGTTCGTCCAGATGGACGATGGCTACGATGCCAAGCGAACTCTGGAAAACTCCAAGAAGATGGCGGAGGAGGGGGTATTCGCGTTCGTGGGCACCTTGGGGACCGCCAACATCCTGGCTGCCATGCCCGTGGTCGAACAAAACAGGATTCCGCTCTTCGGAGCATTCTCCGGCGCCGACTCGATCCGGGCGCTCAAGCAGGAGCTCATGTTCACGACGATCGCCGCATACGGTGACGAGTCGGAGAAGATGGTGCAGCAAGGCTGGACGTTGAATGTCCAGTCCTACGCTGTGGCTTATCTCGACAACGCGTTCGGCAAGGATGGGCTGGCGGGTGTGGAGCGTGCGCTTCAGAAGCGTCAGTCGGCCCCGGTGATCGTGGCGGCGGTGAAGACGGATGCCAGCAACGCCGAGGAGGCCGCCAAGACCATTGCCGCGTCTCCCGCGCAGGCTGTCCTTGTCATGACGGCGGGCAAGGCGACGCTGGAATTCGTCCGGCATATTCGCCGCCTCAGCCCGTCGAAGCAGGTCATGCTGCTTTCGGTCGCGGACACGAACCTGATCGTGCGCGAACTGGACAAGGCGGCAGCGGGCATCGTGGTTGCGCAGACCGTCCCTTCACCCATCCAGAGCAAGCTCAAGATTTCGCGCGAATACCAGGACGCCATGAAGCGAGCGGGAAAGGAAGAGCAGGTGAGCTACGCTTCCATGACGGGCTACATGACAGCCCGGGCCTTCGTGGAGATCCTGCGGCGAGCCGGGCCTTCGCTGACCCGCGAACGATTTCTCCAGGTGGCGCATGGCTCCGGCCCGATCGAGCTTGGGGGATACCTTCTCGATTACGGCAACGGCCGCCAGCATGGAGCCAGCTACGTCGAGCTGACGATGATCGGCTCCGGCGGGAAGGGCTTCAAGTACTGACAACGGGAAGAAGGCAAGTGGACAACACCGGCGCAGCATCCACCGCAGGCATCGAAAAGAATGGACATGTCGCGGTCGTCGAGATCAGGAAACCGCCGCATAACTATTTCGACATCGGCATGATCGAGGCGATAGCCGACGCTTTCGAATCGCTGGAAGCCGACTCGGATTGCCGCGCGATCGTCCTCGCATCGCAAGGAGCGTCGTTCTGCGCGGGTGCCAACTTCGCCAACCGCGATGCGACGCCACCGCAAAAGAGTCCGCGCGCGGTCAACCCGCTCTACTTCGAAGCAATCCGTCTTGTAGCCTGTACGAAGCCCGTCGTCGCTGCGGTGCATGGCGCGGCCGTCGGTGGGGGGCTCGGCCTGGCATTGGCGGCCGACTTCCGCGTGACCTGCGCCGAAGCGCGCTTCTCGGCGAATTTCAACCGATTGGGCTTCCACCCCGGGTTCGGCCTCTCCTACACGCTGCCCCGACTCGTGGGGCAGCAGCAGGCCGCATTGCTCTTCTACACCGGACGGCGCATCGGCGGGGACGAGGCGGTGAAGATCGGCCTTGCCGACCAGCTGGTTCCGCTGAACGACGTGCGGGCCAAGGCGATTGCGCTGGCCGAGGAGATCGCCATCTCGTCACCGCTCGCCGTTCAATCCACGCGCGCAACCCTGCGCGCGGGCTTCGTGGAACAGTTCCGGCTGGCCGTCGCCCGTGAGAGTGTCGAACAGAACCTCCACTTCCAGACGGAGGACTTCCGCGAGGGCGTGCAAGCCATGGCGCAGCGCCGTCCGCCGCGGTTCCAGGGCCGCTGACAAGCGCCGGCCCACAGGACCGGCGCCCCGCGTGACGCTCAATACGACCGCGGCAATCCCATGACGTGCTCGGCAATGTAGTTCAGCACCATTTCGCGGTTCAGCGGCGCCGTCCGCAGCAGCCGCACCAGACCGTAAAGGTCGTAGATGCCGTATTCCTTGGTGAACCCGTTGCCGCCGTGGGTCTGGATCGCGGCGTCGACCGCGTGGATGCCGGCCTCGGCACCCGCGTACTTGGCGATGTTCGCGAACTCGCCAGCCGGCAGCCCCTGGTCAAAGGCCCAGGCGGCCTTGAGCGCCATCAGCGAGGCCATCTCGATCTCGCTGCGCGCGATCGCGAGCGGATGCTGCACGCCCTGGTAGGCGCCGATCGGCGTCTTGTTGAACAGCTTGCGATCATTGGCGTAGGCTACCGCCTTCTTCAGCGCGAAGCGGCCGACGCCGGTGCACAGACCAGACAGGATGATGCGCTCCGGGTTGAGCGTGTCGAACAGGATGCCGAAGCCCTTGTCGACCTCACCGATCACGTCGTCCTCGGTCAGCGCGACGTCGTCGAAGAACAGCTGCCATTGCGTCTCGGGCACCGGGAATGCGACCGGGATCAGCGTCTTGCTGATGCCCTTTTTCTTCATGTCGACCATGAAGATGGTGAAACCGTCGGACTTTTTCTTCACGTCCGAGCGCGGCGTCGTGCGGGTCACCACCATTGCGTAGTCGGCGTGGTTGGCATCGGTGATGAACACTTTCTGGCCGGTCAGCCGGAAGCCGCCCTTGCCGTCGGTCCTGGCGAGGGACGTGATCTCCATCGAGTTCGACCCAGCGTTCGGCTCGGTGATGGCGAAGCAGAAGCGGATTTCGCCCGCGCAGCCACCGGGCAGCAGGCGGCGCTTCATCGCTTCGCTGGCGTGCTTGGCCATCAGACCCATCGTCATCGTCGGGCCGACCACCAGGTTCAGCAGCGGGATGCCGTTGTTGGCGAGGCCTTCCATGAACAGCAGCATCTCGGTCATGCCCTGGCCGGCGCCGCCGTACGCTTCGGGGACCATGATGCCGAGGAAGCCGTCGTCGGTGATCTGCTTGTACAGCTCGGCCGGCGGCTCGCTCTTCTCGGCGTACTTCTTCCAGTACCCATGGTCGAAGCGCTGCGACACGCGGTCGCCGTACTCATAGACCATGCGCTGTTCCTGCGTGAGGGCGAAATCCATCTGTTTGCTCCAGGGTATGCGACTGCAGGATTCAGCGGTTCGCCGAGGGAAACTTGGGCGCTCGCTTTTCCTTCACGGCGGCGACGCCTTCCTTGGCGTCTTCGCCGAGGAAGCAGAGCATCTCCATCGCCAGCGAACTCTCGAAGATCGGGCGCGCCATGTTCATCCAGCCGTTCAGGGAGCGTTTGGTGAATCGGATGGCCTGCTGGCTGCCCGCCGCCAGCTTGTCGGCCACCTCCATGGCCTTGTCCATCAGCTGGGCGCGGGGAACGCACAGGCTCACGAGACCGATGCGTTCGGCTTCCTTGCCGTTGACGAAGTCGGCTGTCATCAGGTAGTACTTCGCCTTGGCCATGCCGCAGAGCAGGGGCCAGCAGATCGCGGCGTGGTCGCCGGCGGCCACGCCAAGCTTCACGTGGCCATCAGTGATCTTGGCTTCCTCCGCCATGATGCTGATGTCGGCCATCATGGCAACCGCCAGGCCCGCGCCGACCGCCACGCCGTTGATCGCGGAAATGACCGGTTTGTCGCAGGCCATCACGTTGTAGACGATGTCCGATGCCTCGTTCATCACCATGTTGATGGTCTCGGCATTGCCGACCATGTTGGTGATCCAGTTCAGGTCGCCGCCGGCGGAAAAGGCCTTGTCGCCCGCGCCGGTGATCACCGCGACCTTGGCCTTGGGGTCGTCGTTCACCACGCCCCAGACCTTGGTCAGCTCCCAGTGCAGCCGGCCATTGGTGGCGTTCATCACTTCGGGGCGATTGATGGTGATCAGCACGACGCCGTTGGGTTTGTGGTCGAACTTCAGGAACTCGAAATCGGTGTAATTCATGGCAGGGTCCTCGGTTTTGGGGTGTGGATGGATGCGGTTGCGGCTCGGGTTCAGACAGGGTCCCAGGAGAACACCACCGCGGAACTCTCGAGCGGGAAGAAGTTGGGCTTCATCGCTGGCAGCACCCGCTGCGCGATCGTTTCGGGCGTCCAGCCCTCGGCGGTGTGCATGCCCCGAACGGGTCGCGGCTGGCTCATGAGGAAGATCTCGTTTCCTCGCACGGCGAAGATCTGCGAGGTGACCTCGGCGGCGGCGTCGCTCGCAAGAAACGCCGCCATCGGCGCGATCTGCGCCGTGTCGAGCTTTTTCAGCTTCTCGACACGCGCTTGCTGCTCAGGGGTCTCGGTGGGAATGGAACCGATCATGCGGCTCCATGCAAATGGGGAGATGCAGTTGGAGCGGACGTTGTATCGCTTCATGTCGCCGGCGATCGACCGGGAGAGCGCGACGATGCCGAGCTTGGCCGCGCCGTAATTCGCCTGGCCCACGTTTCCGATCAGCCCCGACGTGGACGTCATGTGGACGTAGGCGCCCGAACCCTGGGACTTGAAGTGCGGAGCGGCGGCACGCGAGACATAAAACGTGCCGTTGAGGTGCACGTCGATCACGGCTTTCCATTCGTCCTGGGACATGGAGAAAAACATCCGGTCGCGCAGGATGCCCGCGTTGTTCACGACGACGTCGATGCGGCCAAAGTTGTCGAGCGCGCATTGCACGATGCGGGCGGCGGAGTTCCATTCCGACACGCTGTCGACCGACAGCGCGGCTTGCCCGCCCATCGCCTTGATCTCGTTGACGACCTGCTGCCCGAGGCTGGCGTCGTTGCCTTCGCCACTGACCGACGCGCCGACGTCGTTGACGACGACCTTAGCGCCCTGGGCGGCCATCTCTAACGCGATGTCGCGACCGATTCCCCTGCCAGAGCCCGTGACGACCGCCACCTTATCTTGCAGCATGTTGCCTTTGTGCATGAATGTTTCTCCTCTCGTGGATGTTCGGATTGAAGGCGCCGCCGTGGGCTCACCCGGGGAGCTGGAGCACGGCGCTCGCCAGGATGTTTCGCTGGATCTCGTTGCTGCCGCCGTAGATGGTGGCCGGCCTGGCGTTGTAGAACGTCGTGAGGACGTCGATCGTGCCGCCGTCGGTTTCGATGTCCCCCGCCATGCCCCCGCTCGTCCCCGCGATTTCCACCAGCAGGTTCGCGAGGCGCGAATAGGTCTCGGTGGCGAAGACCTTGAGCATGGAGACGTCGGGACCGAGGGCTTCGCCGCGCTTGACCTGCTCAACGAAACGCGCATACAGCGTTCCCAGGTCGGCAACGTCCAGTGAAAGCTGGGTGAAATTGGCCGTGAACACGGGGTCGTCCAGCAGCCCGAGCTTTCGGGCCGCGGCATGAACACGGGAGAGGGCATACTGGCTCTGCTTGGGGCTCCCGAGGAAAATGCGCTCGAACCCGAGCAGTGCCTTCGCGATGGTCCAGCCCTTGTTGAGGCCGCCGACGATGTTGGCCCGTGGCACACGGACGTTGTCCAGGAAGACCTCGCAGAAGTCCTCCGCGCCAGCGATGTTCCGGATGGGGCGAACACGGATACCCGGAGTCTTCATGTCAGCAAGCAGGAAGCTGATGCCTTCCTGTTTTTTGGCGTCCTTGTCGGTGCGCACCAGCAGGAAGATGTGCGTCGCGTCCTGTGCGAGCGTGGTCCAGATTTTCTGGCCGTTGACGATGAAGTCGTCCCCGTCCGGCACGGCCTCGGTTCGCAGGCTCGCCAGGTCGGACCCCGAATCGGGCTCGGAATAGCCCTGGCACCAGATGTCCCGGCACGACAGGATGCGAGGCAAGTAGTGCTCGCGTTGCGCGTCGGTGCCGTTCTGGATGAGAAGGGGGCCGACCATCGTGATGCCCATGTCCGGCGCGCGCGCGACGCCGTGCCGCTCCTGTTCCTCGATGAACGCGATGAGCTTGTCCGGTGCCAGGCCCATACCGCCATGACGCTGCGGCCAGCTCGGTGCGAGCCAGCCACGCGCGGCCAGCTTCAGCGTCCACTCGCGGATCTCGTCCCAACGCAGCCGGCGCTTCGGATAGCGCAGGTGTTCAGGGTAGTTCTGCTGGAAGAAGCTCCTGACCTCGGCGCGGAAGGCCTCGATGTCCATCGCATTCCAGTCGTGCATCGTCGAAGTCTCTTCGGTCATGCGGAACTCCCCTCGTCGGTCACGCTCCGCGGCGACAGTGCGGCAAACCGGCGCCGCTGCTGCGAGCCATTCCCCAGCCAAGCCGACAGGACCAGTACGCGTTGCAGAAAAAGGCCCAGGTCGAATTCGTCGGTAACGCCGACCGCCCCGTGCATTTGCACCGCCTCGCGTGCGGTGGCGAGCGCGGCATCGGAGCATCGCGCCTTCACCCGGGTCGCGAGTCGCGCGCGCTCCGTGCCGTCGAGGCCACGGTCGAATTTGGCGACCGCATGCTGGACGAGCGCGCTCGCGAGTTCCTGCTGGATCAGCAGGTCGACGGCGCGGTGCTGAAGGCCCTGGAAGCTGCCGATCGGCTTGCCGAACTGCTTGCGGGTGCGCAAGTAGTCGAGCGTCATCGCCATCATGCGGCGCGTGCACGCCAGCAGTTCGACACTGGCCATAACCAAGGCTTCGTCGTAGGCCGCCCAGAACGCCGCGCGCGCTGCCTCGCCGACGGCAAGCAAGTGGCTGGGGTGCAGTTTCACATCCTTCATGTCCACCTGGCCGGCGAACGTGCCGTCCGCCAGCCGCTGCAGGGTGCATGAAACCCCCGGGACGCCTGCAGGCACCCACACCAGCGCCAGCCCATCGGGAGACGTTGCTGTGACCACATGGCCGCTTGCGGCCCCGCCCGGGCGCACATGGAGCTTTCGTCCGCTCAGGCGCAGCCCGGCTGTGCCTGGCGCGCATACGGTGGATGGTTCCGCCAATCCCCCTGCCCGATCGAAGCTGGTGCCCCCTGACGCGTCTTCCTGCCATGCGACCGCGGGAAGCAGGCGGCCCGACACGGTCTGCTCGAGGAGTTGTGCCGCCGTTTCGCCTTCGCCGCAGGCCGCCAGCAACCGCCCCGCGAAAACCAGCACGGGCGTCACGGGTTCGGGGGCAACTTGCCCGGCAAGCGCCGACACGACTTCGGCCATCTCCGAGAGGCCCTGCCCGAACCCGCCTGCGGATTCTGGCGCCCGCACGCCGGTCCAGCCCTGCTGAACCAGCGAGTTCCAGAAACCCAGATCGAAGCCCGGTGATTTGCCGCGAAGGCCACGCGCCCGGGAAAGCGGCGACTCGCTTGCGCAGAACGCTTCGGCGCTTGCGCGCAGCAAGGCACGCGCTTCGATGCGATCGGCCGTGTCGGCCTCTGAGTCAAGGGTCATTCGAAATTCATGGTTCAATAGGATTTCGGGAGGCCGAGTACCTTCTCGGCGATGAAACACAGGATCAGCTGCGGGCTGATGGGTGCCACGCGCGGGATCAGCATCTCGCGCAGGTACCGCTCGACCTGATACTCCTTCGCATAGCCGAAACCGCCGAGCGTGGCCATGGCACGCTGGCACGCGGCGAAACCCGACTCGGCGGCCAAATATTTGGCCGCGTTGGCGTCGGCGCCGCACTCGAGCTTGTGGTCGTATTTCCAGGCTGCGCGCATCGCCATCAGCCAGGCGGATTCCAGTTCCATCCAACTTTGGGCAAGCGGATGCTGGATCGCCTGGTTCTGCCCGATCGGACGGTCGAAGACGATGCGCTCGCGCGCGTACTTCGTCGCCCGCTCCAAGGCGGCCTGACCCAAGCCCACCGCCTCGCCCGCGATCAGGATGCGCTCGGGGTTCATGCCGTGCAGGATGTATTCGAACCCGCGGCCTTCTTCGCCGATCCTGTCCTCGACCGGCACCTGCAGGCCGTCGATGAACAGCTGGTTGGAGTCCACGGCGTGGCGGCCCATCTTCTCGATCTCCCGGACCTCGACGAATCGGCGATCGAGGTCGGTGTAGAACAAGCTCAGGCCGAGTGTGGGCTTCTTGCATTGCTCCACGGGCGTCGTGCGCGCCAGGATCAGCATCTTGTTTGCCACCTGCGCGGTGGAAATCCACACCTTCTGTCCGGTCAGGACGTAGTGATTTCCGCTTCGCTCGGCGCGCGTCTTCAGCTTCGTGGTGTTCAGGCCCGTGTTGGGTTCGGTTACCGCGAAGCAGGCTTTCTCCCGGCCCGCGATGAGGGGCGGCAGCATGCGCCGCTTCTGTTCGTCGCTGCCGAACACCACCACGGGTTGTAATCCGAAGATGTTCATGTGCACCGACGAACACCCCGACAGCCCGGCGCCCGAACGGGCGATGGCGGCCATCATCACGGTGGCTTCGGTGATGCCCATGCCGCTGCCGCCGTACTCGGCGGGCATGCAGATGCCCAGCCAGCCGCCGGCGGCCAGCGACTGGTACAGATCGTGCGGAAAGCCGCCGTCGCGGTCGCGCGCGAGCCAGTAGTCGTCGCCGAACCGCGCGCAGATCTTGCCGATCGCCTCGCGGATCTCCGCATGCTCGCGAACGTCGCTGAAGTCCATGCTCGATCAGCCTCCCGTCACAATGTCATTGCGAGACGCGTGCCCTGGTCGATGGCGCGCAGCGCATCCAGTTCAGCCGCGACCTGTGCGCCCCCGATCACCGCGGGCTCGACGCCGTGTGCCCGCAGCTCGGTGGCGAGGCGCGACTCGGACTCCTGCCCGGCGCAAACGACCACGGTGTCGACCTCCAGCACCATGGGTTGACCGTTGACACGCAGGTGGAGGCCGGCATCGTCGATGCGCTCGTAGGAACACCCGGCGATGGTTTTGAGCCCGAGCTGATCGAGCCTGGCCCGCAGGGCCCAGCCCGTGGTGAGCCCCAGCGTCGCGCCAGGTTTTTGTGGCTTGCGCTGGAGGAGCGTGACCGAGCGCGACGGGCTGGCAGGCCGGGGCGGGCGCAGCCCGCCAGCGCTTCCATTCGCAAGGTCGACACCCCACTCGGCGTGAAATTTCAGCACGGCGGCCTCCGGCGTTGCCAGGGCTCCCGCTGGATCAGCCTCGTCGTGCAGGAGGTATTCCGCAACGTCGAATCCGATGCCGCCCGCGCCGATAATCGCCACGCGTTGGCCGGCACCTCGGCGCCCGGAGAGGAGGTCGGCGTAGCCAATCACCTTGGGGTGATCGATGCCCGCGATGTCCGGCTGCCGCGGCTTGACGCCGGTGGCAACGACTACGCGGTCGAAACGGCCCGCGGCGAGGTCGGCGGCGCTCGGCTGCGCGCTCACCTTGAGATCCACGCCCAGATCGGCGATGCGTGTGCGGAAATAGCGCAGCAGTTCATCGAACTCCGACTTGCCCGGAACGGCACGAGCCAGGTTCAGCTGGCCTCCGATCTGCGGAGCCGCTTCGAACAAGGTCACCCCATGGCCACGCTCCGCGGCGGTCACGGCAAACGCCAGACCCGCCGCGCCGGCGCCGACGACCGCAACGCGGCGTCTGGCGGCGGGTGGTGGCATTTGAGCGAACTCAAGTTCGCGCCCCGCGCGCGGATTCACCAGGCAGGACGTGGGCTTGTTGTTGAAGATGAAGTCCAGGCACGCCTGGTTGCATGCAATGCAGGTGTTGATGGCATCGGCCCGCCCGGCGGCGGCCTTGCGGACGAAGTCGGCATCCGCCAGGAAAGGGCGCGCCATCGAGACCATGTCGGCGTCGCCCGAGGCGATGATGTCTTCGGCGACGTCCGGTGTATTGATGCGGTTCGAAAGGATCAAGGGAATGCGCAGCGCGCGCTTGATGCGCGCGCCGGCCGCGCGGAAAGCCGCCCGCGGCACGAGATACGCGATCGTTGGCACCTTGGCTTCGTGCCATCCGAAACCTGTGTTGATGATGTCGGCCCCGGCAGCCTCGAGCGACCGCGCCAGCGCGACGATTTCATCCGCCGGCGCGCCGCCTTCGACCAGGTCGAGAGCCGAAATCCGGTACATGACCAGCGCCTTCTCGCCCAGCCGCTCGCGCGTGCGGCGCACGATCTCCACCGGCAGTCGGTGGCGGTTTTCCACGCTGCCGCCGAATTCATCGGTTCGGTCGTTGCAGCGTGTCGTGGTGAACTGGTTGATGAAGTAGCCCTCGGACCCCATGACCTCGACACCGTCGAAGCCGGCGTGCATGGCCAGTTCCGCGCAGCGGACGTAGTCCTCGATGGTGCGCCAGACTTCCTCGCTCGCCAGAGGCCGCGGCACGCGCCGGTTGATCGGCGAGGGGATCCCCGACGCGCCGACGAGGTTGGCCACCTTGCCATAGCGCCCCGTGTGCAGGACCTGCAGCACGATCTTCCCGCCTTCGGCATGGACGGCGTTCGCGATCGGTCGGAGCGCCTCGGCCTGTTCCGGCGTGACCAGCATCGGGCCGTGCTCGTCGAGACGCGCCTCCGAGTTCATCGCGAACCCGCCCGTTGCAATGAGTCCGGCGCCGCCGCGAGCCCGTTCCGCATAGAAAGCCGCCAGCCGCTGGGCCGGCCGGTCCAGGTGCTCGATGCCGGTGTGCATCGATCCCATCAATGTCCGGTTGGGCAGTGTGTGCGCGCCGGCCTGCAGCGGGGACAGCAGGTGGGGAAAAGGATGCGTTGTCATCGGCGGAGCTAACTAACGTCTGTTCGGTTGGATATGATATCGTATCCGTCGGGCATGCGCATCGGCGCGTTGTTCCTGGCCCGCGTCAGCGCGCGGCCGGAGAAACGTCCTGCGACAGCCCGCGTCCTTCAGAGGAGTTCTTGCTGCATGTCCAGCCTTTCGAGTTCCACCGCCGACACTTTTCTCGAACCGGGCCGCTGCGTGGACAGCGACCATCCGTCGGTGCAGGCTTTCGCGCACGCCCACGCGGAACCCGGGCTGCCGCCGCGGGAAATCGCCGTTCGCCTGTACTACGCGGTTCGGGATGGCTTCCGTTACGACCCCTACCTGTTCGACATGTCGGAGCAGGGCCTCAAGGCCAGCCAGGTCATCGCCAATGGGCGAGGGTTTTGCGTCCCCAAGGCGGCATTGCTCGCGGCGTCCGCACGCGCGTTAGGCGTGCCCGCGCGGCTGGGGTTCGCCGACGTACGCAATCACCTGACCAGCCCGAGGCTGCGTGACATGATGCGAACGGACATCTTTGCCTTCCACGGCTTCACCGAGTTGATGATCGACCGCGTGTGGGTCAAGGCCACGCCTGCGTTCAACCTTTCCCTGTGCGAGAAGGCCGGTGTCAAGCCGCTGGAATTCGACGGAAAAACCGATTCCATCTTTCACGAGTTCGACGCCCATGGGCGGCGCCACATGGAGTACCTGCGCGACCGGGGGAGTTTCGCCGACGTCCCGCGCAAGCAGATGCTGACGACGTTTGCGCAACTCTACCCACCGTTCGAAACTTGGATGAGCAACACCGGGGATGTCGATTTCGAGCGCGAGGTGGAGACCGGTGACCCGGCATGAACCATGGGCACGCCACGCGCGCGCCAAGCAGGTCGAGTTTTCGGGCTTCGATGGCGGCGCTTGGGTGGGCGACGTCGCGGGAGCGCCCGGTGCGCCGACAGTGCTGCTGATGCACGGGGGGGGGCAGACCCGTCACGCGTGGCACGGCACGGTGGAAGCACTGGCCCGCGCGGGCTGGCGGGCCGTCGCGATCGATTTGCCGGGACACGGGGACTCGGCCTGGTCGCCGCGGGGGGACTACCACGTCGACAAACTGGCGGGCGAGGTCGTGAACCTGTGCCGCGGCCTGGGCTCGCCCCTATCCATCGTCGGCGCCTCGCTGGGGGGCATGATCGGGATGGCCCTGGTCGGCCGCGACGACGCGCCGCCAGTGGCCGCGCTGGCGCTGGTGGACGTGGGGCCGTGGCTGGAGTCCGCGGGCGTGGACCGCATCGTCAACTTCATGCGGGCGCATCCCGATGGTTTCGCATCCCTCGACGACGCGGCTCGTCATATCGCCGCCTATCGCGGGCGGGCGGTGCAGGCGCACCCAAGGGGCCTCCGAAAAAACCTGAAGCAGAACGCGGCCGGACGCTGGGTGTGGCATTGGGATCCGCGGCTGATGAACGATGAGAACCACAGCCACCGCAACGATCCCGATTTCCTGGCGCGTTCCCTGGGACGGTATGCGGGGCATGTCGCGCTGATTCGCGGTGGCCGCAGCGATGTCATCAGCCCCGCCGGCGCGGCGCGCGTGTGCGAGGCTTTTCCGCAGGTTCGTTTCTACGAACTCGCCGAGGCCGGCCACATGGTGGCCGGTGACGCCAACGACATCTTCACTGCCAGCCTGATCGATTTTCTCGGTGTTGCGATGCCGGCAACCGGCGCCGAAAGCGCCACGCCTTGACTTTACGAGGAGACGCTTTCGTGAGCCTTCGATCCTTCACGCTCGCCGATCGCATCGAAGCCAACGCACGCCTTCATTCGGAACGGATGGCGTACCGGGACGGTGCGCTGCGCGTGACGCATGCGCAATACGCTTCAAGGGTGCGTAGCCTTGCCGCGGGACTTTCAGGAGCGGGCGTGTGTCCGGGAGACCGCATCGCGGTGATCGCGCACAACAGTGCGCTCTATCTCGATCTCCTCGGCGCTGCCGCATGGCTGGGGGCCATTGTCGTGCCGGTCAACTGGCGACTCTCCGCGGACGAAGTGGCGCACGTCGTTGCCGATACGGCGCCACGAATCGTTGTTGCCGCCCCGGACCTCCGCGCGCAGTTGCAGACAGCCGACATTGGGGGCATGCAGACATTTTCGGCCGGCGCCGAGGCGCCCGGCTGGCCCACGACGGATGACCTGTATGTCGAGGTTGGAACGCGGTTCGCGCCCGCCGCCATCGACGACGAAGCGGGGCTGCTGATTGTCCATACAGCCGCCATCGGCGGCCGCCCGCGCGGCGCCGTCCTGTCTCATCGCGGTTTGCTGGAGGGTGCGGCCCGTTCCGCACGCGCATGGGGCCTGACGTGCGAAGACGTTCATGTCGGAGTGTTGCCGCTGTTTCACATCGCGGGCATCGCGATGTGGCTTGCCACGCAGGCCGGCGGCGGGTCGACCTTCGTGTTGCCGCGCTTCGACCCGAAGGCCGTTCTCGGAGCGATCGACCACGAGGGCGGCAGCCTCATGGGCTCATTCCCTCCGATGTTGTCGGGGCTGCTGGATGCAGCGGCGGCGCAGGGATCGGGACTGAAAGCGCTACGTGTGGTGAGCGGCATCGAGTCGCCCGAAACCCTTGCGCGTTTCGCTTCCACATGCCCTCATGCCCGATTCTGGTCGGCTTATGGCCAGACCGAAACATCAGGTTCCATCTCCATGGCGCCGCTGGCCGAGCGGCCCGGTAGCGCCGGTCGTCCCGTCGATGGGCACGTGGTGGCCATCGCCGACGACGCGGGCGTGCTACTGCCAGCGGGAAGTGCCGGCGAGATCCTTGTGCGCGGGCCGATGGTGTTTCGCGGGTACTGGCAACGCGACGCCGACAACGCGCTGACGTTTCGCGACGGCTGGCACCACACCGGCGACATGGGCCGCCTCGATGCAGACGGCTATTTGTGGTACCTGGGCCGCTCCCCTGCCAAGGAACTGATCAAGCCTGGAGGCGAGAACGTTTATCCCGCGGAAGTCGAGCGCGCGCTCGGGGAACATCCCGCCATCGCGGGAGCTGTGGTGTTCGGCGTGGCCGATCCGCAATGGGGCGAGGCGGTCAAGGCCGTCTGCGAGTTGAAATCCGGGGTGTCGATTCAGGCAGACGAGTTGATCGAATTCGTCGGGCAGCGGATCGCGCGGTACAAGAAGCCCAAGCATGTTGTTTTCGTGGACCGACTTGCGCGTTCCGCGGACGGAGCCGTCGACCGCGCGGCCGTCAAGGCGGCGCACGCCGGCTGAGCGCAAACGCTCGCTTTCCAAGCGTCGTCGAACGGCGTCAGCCCGGCGTGCTCAGGCCGCCATTGACGCTGAGCGTCTGCCCGGTGATGGCATCCGATTCCGGTCCGGCGAAGAAGGCCACGGCTCGCGCGATGTCGTCGCAGTGCACGGGAAACAGCATCCGCTTCTTCAATTGCTGCAACATCCCACGCTCATGGCCTGCCAGCGCGGGGGAAGCACCGCCCCAGCGTGGTTCGGCATCCGCGATGTAGCTCATCGCAACGGCATTGATGCGGATCCCGTCTCGGCCGAGCTCGCGCGCGAGAACGCGGCACATCTGCATCATGCCGCCCGTGGCCCCGCCGATGAAGGACTCGCCGACGGTCGCCACGCGGCCCGCGTCAGTGCCGATGGCGACGATCTTGCCGCGCCCCTGCGCTCGCATCGCCGCCGCGGCCGCCTGGATCACGTGCGCCCGCGCCAGCCAGTGCGAGCGGATGTAGGTATCGAAGTCATCGCCGCTCATGTCCATGAAAAGCTTGAAGGCCAGCGAGTCGCTGCTGGCGCCCGCGCCGCTGGCCGCCAGCACGTCCAGTCGTCCATGGCGACTCACAATGCCCTCGACGAGCGCCTTGACCGCCATGCGATCGGCCAGGTCGGCACCCGCGAACTCCGCGTGCCCCCCAGCCGCCTCGATCTCGGCGACGACCGACCGGCCTGCGTCGGCATTGCGGCCGCTGACAACGACGCGCGCGCCGCGGCGCGCGAGCTCCAGCGCGATCGCCCGCCCGATATAGGCGGTGGCGCCCGTGACGAGGGCGATTGCATCCGACAGGCGAGGCGATTGTCGGGAACTCAGATTCGTCATAGAATCAACCTAACATTTGTTTGGGAAAAAATCGGATTGTGACGGAGAAACGCGGACATGAGCAATCGTGAGGCGGTGATCGTCGGTGTGGCCGACCTGCCCTTGAAGGATGGGAAGGTGACCACGCCGATGTCGGTGCTGCAGGCGCAGGCGCTGTGCGCGAGGGATGCCCTGGCCGATGCCGGGATTCCGATGCAGGAAGTGGACGGCCTGCTGACCGCGGGCATGTGGGGTGTGCCCGGCCCCGGCCAGCTGGCCACGGTAACCCTGTCGGAATACCTCGGCATCGCCCCGCGTTTCGTGGACGGCACGAACATCGGCGGCTCGGCCTTCGAGGCGCACGTGGCGCACGCGGCGACGGCGATCGAGGCCGGCCGCTGCGAAGTGGCTTTGATCACCTACGGCAGCCTGCAAAGAAGCGAGGCGAGCCGCAACCTGGCAGGCCGGCCGTCGGTCCTGACGATGCAGTACGAGACGCCCTGGGGCATGCCCACGCCGGTGGGAGGCTATGCCCTCGCGGCGATGCGTCACATGCACGAACATGGCACGACCTCGCAGCAGCTTGCGGAGATCGCGGTCGCCACGCGCAAGTGGGCTGCGCTGAACCCCGCAGCGACCATGCGCGAGCCATTGACCATCGACGACGTGCTGGCCAGCCCAATGATTTCGGACCCGTTGCACTTGCTCGACGTGTGCTTGGTCACCGATGGGGGGGGCGCGGTCGTGATGACGACGGCCGAACACGCGAGGGCGATCGGCCATCGGCGGCCGGTGCACGTCCGCGGTTACGGCGAGGCCCATACGCACTGGACAATCGCCGCGATGCCCGACCTCGCGAGGCTCACGGCGGCGGAGATCGCCGGCCGCGAGGCGTTGGCCATGGCCGGGATGCGCCCTGACCAGATCGACGTGGTGGAACTGTATGACTCGTTCACCATCACCGTGCTGCTCACCCTGGAGGCGCTCGGGTTCTGCGCACGCGGCGAAGGCGGCGCGTTCGTGTCGAACCAGCGCACGGCTCCCGGCGGCGAGTTCGCGATGAACACCAATGGGGGAGGGCTTTCGTACGCGCACCCCGGGATGTACGGGATCTTCCTGCTGATCGAGGCTGTCCGGCAGCTTCGCGGGGAATGCGGTGCGCGCCAGGTCGCCGACGCCGCAACCGCGCTCGTGCACGGCACGGGCGGAACGCTCTCCAGCGGGGCGACCTGCATCCTCTCGACGCGATAACCCAACCGACCATCATGTACGACAAGCCGCTGCCCATTATCGACCCCGAGAGCGCGCCTTACTGGAGCGCCCTGAAGGAGCGACGCCTGGTCCTCAAGCGCTGCCGCGATTGCGGCCGCCATCACTTCTATCCTCGGGCGCTGTGCCCGCATTGCCACAGCGATGCGCTGGTCTGGTCCGACGCGCGTGGAACCGGCACCATCTACAGCTACACGGTCGCGCGCCGGCCGGCGGGCCCGGCATTCAAGCCGGATGTGCCCTACGTCATCGCTGTGGTGGATCTCGACGAAGGCGCGCGCATGATGACAAATGTCGTGACGGACGACGTGGACTCGATCCGCATCGGCCAGCGCGTGTGCGTCGCTTTCGATGCCGTGACAGAAGAGGTCACTTTGCCCAGGTTCAAGCCGGCCTGAGGGGCACATGGACTTCGAAGTCGACGCGGATACCCGGGCGATCGGCGAGGCGATCCTGCGCTTCGTCGAACGCGAGGTTCTCCCGCTCGAGGACGAGTACCGCGGCGTGCTGTCCAGCGAACGCACGATGTTCCAGCCGGACGGCCGCTTTGTACCGCAGGTGCTGGCACTGAGGCGGCAAGTCCGCATGTGCTCCGCGGAGCTGGGCTATTACAACCTCTTCGGCGGGGAGGCGCTGGGCGGCGCGGGCATGGGCGCACAGGCCATGGCGCACATCCAGGAAACGCTGAACCACCGATTTGGACCCGGCCACCCCCTGATTCAGACCGTGGTGTTGCCGTCCCCCTTTACCAACGGCCTGTCGCCCGTGCTACGGCACCTGGACGCGGGGGTCTTCGCGCGGTATCGCGACTCGATCGCGAGCGGTGACAAGACCCTGTGTTTCGGCCTGAGCGAGCCCGATGCCGGCTCCGACGTCTTCGCCATGAAAACACGCGCGACGCGCGATGGCGACCACTGGGTATTGAACGGCACGAAGCAGTGGATCACCAATTCGCCGTATGCGGATTACGCGATGGTGTTTGCGGTGACCGACACCGATGCGGCGGCAAGGCACCAGGGCGGCGTCACGGGGTTCTTCGTCGACACCCGATCGCCCGGATTTTCAGTGCCGCGGGTGATCTCCACTTTGGGCCACCTCGGCGGCGACACCGGGGTCGTGGTTCTGGACAACGTTCGCGTGCACGATGATCATCGTCTTGGCTCCGAAGGGAGGGGATTGTCGGTCGCGATGGACGGTGTGAATGCCGGCCGCGTCGGGATGGCGGCGACTTGCCTCGGGCTGGCGCGGTGGGCCTTGGACCAAGCCGTCGAGTACGCGAAGGTACGCAAGACCCAGGGCGTGCCCATCGCGGAGCACCAAGCCATCCAGTTCATGCTGGCCGACTCCGCGATGGAGATCTACGCCGCCAAGTCCATGGTCCAGAACTGCGCGTGGCGCGTGGACCGCGGTGATACCGCTACCGCGCAGGTGAGCATGGTCAAGGCCTTCGCCACGGAAATGCTCGGCCGCGTCATGGACCGCAGCATCCAAGTCCATGGAGCGATGGGGTTGACCAACGAGTTGCGGATCGAGGAAGGCTGGCGCTTCGCACGGGTGATGCGCATCCCCGACGGGACGGCAGAAATCCAGCGTCGCACGATCGCCAGGCAACTGCTTGGCGGTCGGGCCGACCTGTAGCGAGGACAACGCAGCGGCGATGAAGGTCACGCGACTCGCCGGCGCCATCGGGGCGGAGGTGTCGGGTGTCGACCTGCGCCGGCCACCCGATGCGGAATTGGCCGCCGGACTGCGGCGCGTTTGGCTTGAGCACGGCGTGGTCGTGCTGCGCGGCCAGAAGTTGTCCAGCGATGAGTTCCTGGCCTTCGCGGCCACCGTGGGCCAACCCGTCGAATATCCCTTCGTGAAGGGACTGGAGGGCTACCCCACGATCATCGAAGTCAAGAAGCTCGAACACGAGCGCGTCAATTTCGGCGGCGTCTGGCACAGCGACACGACTTACCTGCAGAGGCCGCCGATGGCCACCATGCTGCTGGCGCGCGAGGTGCCGCCACCGGGCGGCGACACGCTGTTGGCGAGCCAGGCAGCTGCGCACGACGCGTTGTCTCCCGGAATGCGGCGCCTGCTGGCGGGCATGCGCTGTGTCAACAGCTCGGCGAAGGCCGACACCTCGCGCACGCGCGAGGATCGGATCGCCGAGGCCGGCAAGGCGGATCGGAGAGTCTACGAGGCCGAACATCCGGCGGTGTGCGTGCATCCCGAGACGGGCCGGCGGGCGCTTTTCATGAACGTCGCGCACACGGTGCGATTCGCGGACATGACAGAGGAGGAGAGCAAACCGCTCCTGCAGTGGCTGCATGCGCACCAATGCAAGGAAGAATTCACGTGCCGCGTGCGCTGGCAAGCTGGCACGCTGGTGCTGTGGGACAACCGCAGCACGCAGCATTAGCCCATCAACGACTATTACGGACACCGCCGCGTCATGCACCGGATCACGCTGGCCGGCGAAGTCCCCCGCGCGGCTTGATCCGGCTCGATCCCGCTCGGCGATCGGCCGGTGCCGTCAGAGGCCGAGATCCTTGGCAATCGAGGTGCGCATCACCTCGCTGGTGCCGCCGCCTATGCGCATCAGGCGCGAGTCGCGGTAGTGGCGTTCCATCGGAAACTCGGGCGTGAGCGAATAGCCGCCCAGAATCTGCATGCCTTCGTCGGCGACACGGAAGTAGGCCTCGGCGCAAGCCACCTTGGCGATCGACGCTTCCTTCCTGCAATCGATGCCCGCGTCGAGGCGGCGGGCGAGATCGTAGGTCAGCATGCGAGAGGTGTGGACGGCCACCTGCATGTCGGCCAGCTTGTGCTGGATGGCCTGGAACTTCCCGATCGGCTGGCCGAACTGCTTCCTGTCCTTCGCGTACTGGAGTGCGCAGTCCAAAGCCGCCTGCGCGGCCCCGGTCACTTGCGCGGCCAGCGAGAATCGTTCCTTGTTCAGGTTGGTCATCAGCTGCTTCCAGCCGCCGTTCAGCTCACCGAGCAGGTCTTCCTGCGGCACCCGCACGTTTTCGTAAGTCACGCGGTTGGTTCCCACCGCGCGGAAGGCGAGTGTCTCGATACGCTCGATGCTGACCCCCGGACTCTTGGGGTCCACGAAGAACAGGCTGATGCCCTTGTGCGCTGGGGCACTTGGATCGGTCCTCGTGACCAGCACGGTCCTGTCGGCCAGGTCAATCTGGGAGTTGAAGACCTTCGCGCCATTGATCACGAAGTGGTCTCCATCGCGCACGGCGCGCGTGCGAACCGCCGAAGCATCGGACCCGGCGTCCGGTTCGGTCAGGCTCATCGACGACTTGAACTTGCCCGCGGCGATGAGGGGAAGGTACTTTCGCCGCTGGGCCTCGTTACCGTAGGTGAGCAGGGAATGCGCGCCGTGCACCGTGGCCCGGTAGAACAGCACTGCGAGTTCGAGGAGTCCATATGACAGTTCTTCCTGGATGATCCCGAGCTCGACGAAGCCGAGCCCCGAGCCTCCGTATTCCTCCGGGATCGCTACCCCCAGCCACCCGAGGGCCGCCATCTTGTCGAAAGCGGCGAGCGGCGCGATCTTCTCGCGGTCGTGCCGGCGAGCCTCGGCGTCGGGCATCTCCCTTCGCACGAAATCGCGCACGGCGTCACGCAGCATCAGTTGTTCGTCGGTGAATCCAAAATCGCGATCGCCGCGCATCTCATTTCCTTCCGCATTGCTGAACACACCGGCCCACTGCGCCGCGATCAGGACAAGGCACCAGCAGCCACCAATACGCGATCGAGCGCACGCAGCACCGCCGGCCGAGCCCTGTGATGGGGATCGTGACCGGCTCCCGGCAATGCCGACAGTTCCAGCGGCATGCGGCCGTGATCCACCAGGAGGCCGGCACTGGCACGCCAGCCGTACACGTCGTCCTGGCCGAAGACGGCCGCGACCGGGCAGCGTACGGCGGCAACCTGGTCGGCCATCGACCAGCGAGCTGCGGCCACGTCGGCCCAGGGCTCGTACCATGCCCAGAACATCGCGTCCGTCTTGTCGCCATGGTGTTTGCGCAACTTGTCTCGAAGGTCCCCGTGTTCGAAGGCGTCGCGCGCAGAAGACATCGCGCGCACCATGGGGATGTCCACCGCTGCCGTCGGGGAACAAGCACAGACGCCGATCACCGTGTCTGGGTGGGCCGCGGCAGCCAGGATGCCCATGGCTCCCCCGTCGCTGTGGCCGAAGATCACTGCTTGTCGAATCGCGAAGAACTTCAGCACTTCGCCCAGCACGGGACCCGACTCCTCGAACCGGTAGGAACGATCGCGGCGGCCGACGAATCCTTCGGAGCCGCCATATCCCCATCGATCGTAGGACATCACCGCGAGCCCGGTCGCGCGCGCGATGGCTTCGGGCAAATCCCGCCAGGTGCTCGTGCAGTCCAGCCCGCCGTGCAACATCACGATCACCGGATGTTCCCCGTCGAGCCGCCCCCACGTAAAGGCGGCGAGCCGGTGCCCACCCGCGCTCAATTCGTGCTGTTGCATGGCGTCAGTACGACTTCGGCAGTCCGAGCACGTGTTCGCCGACGTAGTTCATCAGCATCTCATTGTTGATGGGCGCGATCTCCAGCAGCCGGATCATCGGCCAAAGCGTGACCACGTCGTAATCCCGGTCGAAGCCGTACCCTCCATGCACCTGAAGCGTGGCGTCGATCGCGGCGACCGCAGCCCGGGAGGCGAGCAGCTTCGCCATGTTTGCGTGCGCTCCGGCGTCCTCGCCGTTGTCGAACCGGTCCGCCGCGTCATAGGTCATCAGCCGGGCCGCTTCGATCTCGGCCTTCGCCAGGGCCAGCCGGTGCTGCAGCGCCTGGTAGCTGCCGATCGGCTTGCCGAAGGGCTTGCGGTCGTTCGCATAGGTCACGGCTTTCGAAAGCGCGTAGTCGCCCAGGCCCAATGCCGCGCCAGCGGCGAGCAGGCGCTCGGAGTTCAACCCCTCGAACATCAGTTTGGCCCCCTTGCCCGGCTCGCCGATGACCGCGTCGGCCGGCAACTCGACATTGTCGAAGAACACCATGTACTGGCGCTCGGCGGTCTCGACCTGGATGTTGAGCTGCTGGAGCTTGATACCCGGCGTCTTCATGTCGACAACGAACAGCGACATGCCGTCCGTGCGGTGCTTCACCTCTGCGGCCTTGGTGGTGCGCGCGACGACGAGCATGAAGTCGGCATCGCGCGCGCCGGAGATGAAGACCTTCTGACCGCTCAGCCTCCAGCCTCCACCGGCGGCGGGTGTCGCCAGCGTGGACATCGCGAAGCTGTTCGTGCCGGCGTTGGGCTCCGTGATCGCGAAGCAAAGCTTCTTCTCGCCGGTGCAGGTGGGAGTGACGTACTTGGCGATCTGGTCAGCCGTGCCGTGCCTCACGATTGGCACTCGGCCGAGGCCCGTCACGACGAGGAACAGCGTGGGAACGCCCGCCAGCGCCAGGGCCTCGTTGAGTGCGGTGATCTCGAGCACGCCGCCGCCGGAGCCCCCATGTTCCTCGGGAATCGAAAGGCCCAGCAGGCCGAACTTGCCAAGCTCACGCCACAGCTCGTCGGGGAAACGGTCCTCCTTGATGCACTGGAGGATGTAGCTGCGGGGGTACTGCTTCGTGACGCCGCGGGCGGCTTCCTGGATATCGCGGATGCGCGACTGGATGATCGAGGAGGCCGTCGTGCGGCCGGTCGGTGGTGTCATGGCAGTCATGGATTCGGCTCCGGTTCAGACTGTTCGGTTGTCAGATGGCCAGGTCGGCGGGGATCGTCACGGGGTGGTCGAGCAGCATTTGCGCGTAGGCCTTGCCTTGCGAGTCCATGCGCACCGAAGCAATTCCGCCTCCGCCGAGCGCTTCCTGCAGCGTGAAATTGATGGCGTGGATGCCGGGTAGGTCGTAGCGGCGAACGGCTCCCCGCGCGAGGTGCGCGAACCAGCGGGCCACGGCTTGCTCGGTGATGGCCGCGCGGATGAAGGGCAGGTAGGCGGGCCGGCGTGCAATGATGCCGATGTTCGCCGAGTCGCCCTTGTCGCCGCTGCGGCCCCAGGCTAGTTGCGCTAGCGGCACGTCGCGCGATCCACGCGCGAACGCGTTCGCGTCGGGCAACGGTCCGCCAACGTCACGCAACGCGGCGGAGTCGAACGGGACGCCGCCGAGCGGCGGCGCGGCCACGATCTGAGCGCCCATGTCGATGCTGACAGCAAGTCGCGACTTCGGCACCAGGCAGGAGAAAAGCCGGACCACGGGTTGCACCTTCGGTCTGCCGCCGGTGAAGCCGGTGATGGCAGGCGCGGACATCAGCGCCATCGGCGCGACTTCGCGCGAGAAAAGCTCCAGCGCGTCCTTCAATGGGTGGCGAACGCCGACCTTGAGCATGACCTCGCGCGCGTTCGACCTTGCGCGAGGGCCGTAAGTGTCTTCGGCGCCGATGGCTTCGACGCTGGCTTCGGTGAAGTCGGGCCAGTCCCGCTCGGCGAACTTGCGCCGCAGGCGGGCCAGCATCGCCGCGCCGACGCGGTGCGCTTTCGGTCCTGCGTCGATGCCGCCGATCATAAAGAGGCTCATGGCGCGGAAGCCGTCGGCGTGCGTTACGCTCACCTTCGCATGGTCGGTCGGCGGACGACCGCGCGCGCCCCGCACTTCGACGCGGTCGGTGCCGGCCTGCGCCAGCGTGACGGCAGTGAAGTCGCATACGACGTCCGGCAGGATGTAGGCGCGCGGGTCGCCGATCTCGTAAAGCATCTGCTCGCCGACGGTCGAAGGGGCGACGAGTCCCCCCGTGCCTGCGGGCTTGGTGATCACGAAGCTTCCATCCGCGCGGCACTCCGCGATCGGAAAGCCCATGTCGTCCCAACCGGGAACGCTTTCCCAATCGGTGTAGTTTCCGCCGCTCGCCTGCGTCCCGCACTCGATCAGGTGGCCGGCCAGACTGCCCTGCGCGAGCTGGTCCAGGTCGTCGGCTGTCCAGCCGAAGTTCGCGATCAGAGGTGCCAGCGTGACAGCGCTGTCCACGCAGCGGCCGGTGACGACGATGTCCGCGCCTGCGGCCAGGGCGGCGGCGATCGGGAAGGCGCCCAGGTAGGCGTTGGCGCTCATCACCCTGGAAGGGAATGGGGCACCGGAGAACATTTCCTTCACGCCCGCTGCTTTGAGCTGCTCCACCAGGGGCATCAGGTCATCACCCAGGACGGCGGCGATCTTCAGGTCGACCCCCTCGGCCTGTGCAGCCGCCACGAGCGCGTCCCGGCAGGCAGAGGGGTTCACACCACCGGCGTTGGCGATCACGCGGATGCCGCGTGACTTGAGCTGCTTCATGAGCGGCTTGATGGTGCCAACGAAATCGGGGGCGTAGCCCAGCGTCGGGTCCTTTGCCTTGGCGCGAGTGAGCAACGACATCGTGATCTCCGCCAGGTAATCGAAGACCAGCACGTCAATCTCACCGCGTTCGACGAGCTGCGCGGCCGCGAACTCGCTGTCGCCCCAAAAGCCGGATGCGCAGCCAATGCGAAGGGTGTCTTTCCCCATGCCACTTCCTTTCGGTTTCAAGGTGTTCATCGGCTTGCGGGCCGCGGCAAAGAGACGCGCCAGATGCCCTTGGCCGTGGCGCAGATGCCGCCCGTTGCATCAAGCAGCCGGCCTTCTGCGAACGCGACGCCGCGCCCGGCGCGCACGACTTCCCCGTGCGCCTGGAATGCCGGCCCGGCAGCCGCCTGGACGTAGCTGATGTCGAGGTTGATGGTCGATTGGCGCAGCTCCCGCGGGTCTGCCATGCGCATCTCCGGTCGCGCCAGGTTGGCTGAAGCGATGGCGCAGCCGAGCGCTGCATCGAACATGTACGCGATGACCCCGCCGTTGATCACCTCGGCCGAGCCGGCGCCTCCGCGTTGCTCGGCGGTGGGCTGCCGCAGGTGCACGATCGACCGACCCACGCCGACGATCTCGAGATCGAGCCCCTGTGCGCTCAGGAAGGTATTGCTGCCCCAGCGCGCCCAGAATGCGTCGGCCACATGCGGCGGCAGTTCGTGAAAGGATGGGAGGGCAGGCTTCATGTCGGGCTCATGCGCTCGCGTTGCTCGAACGAAGCAGCTCGTCAAGGGTGCGCTCGAGGTGGCGCAGCGAATTGCATTCCCGCGCGATGTGGCAATAGGGCGCGTATCGCTTCATCTCCGAGTCGCCCAGCCCCCAGAACGAGCGGGGTTCGGGGTTGAGCCAGATGACGCGGCGTGCGCGTCCATGCAGAGTCTTCATGACCTCGGTGCGGGGATGACCCCGGTTGTTGCGCGCGTCACCCAGCACGAGAACAGTCGTCCGGCGGTCGATCCGGTGCATCAGCTGCTCGTCGAGGTCGAGCAGCATTTGTCCGTAATCGGTGCCTGAGCCTCCAACGGCATGCAACACCCGGTCGACCGCCTGTTCCACCGGCAGCGATTCGAACGTCGCGCTGACGTCGACAAGATGGTTGGTGAATGCGAGGGTCTGTACGTCCGAGAGCAGTTCGTCGAGGCTGTACAGGAACAGCAGCAGGAAGCGCGCGTATTGGCGCACCGAGCCACTCACGTCGCAGATCGCCACGACCTTGGGCCTCTCGATGCGCGTGCTGCGCCAGTGGGTCTCGAACAGGACTCCGCCATAAGCCGCGTTGGCCCGTTGCGTGCGGCGGAAATCGAGCAGGCCGCGCTGCTCGCGCCGCCTGCGGCGCGCGTGACGCTCGGCCAGGCGGCGCGCGATCTTGCGCACGATCTCGTGCATCCGCGCGAAGTCGCGGCGGTCGATGTTGGACAGCTTCTGGGACTGCAGGAATTCGTCGTGCAGCTCGCGTGTCGGCGCCGTCCCGTACATCGACAGCTTGCGCTCGACGAAGTTGCGCACCTCGTTGAACAACCGCTTGCGCGCCACTTCCAGATCGGCCATGCGCTGCGGCGCAAGCGCCTGGCGGCGCGCATCGCTGATCTCGCGGTCCAGCAGTTCCAGGCCCATTGCCTGCTGGATCTTCTGCGTGTAGTGGCCCTTCTGCGTGAAGAACCAGATGTCCGTGAGCCCGACGTCGCGCGCGGCCTGTTGCATGCGGCGCGACAGCGCGACCGAATCGCCCGACAGCAGGAGTTGCGACAGCGCCTGTCCCGCGCTCCCATGGCAGCCGCCCGGGCCACCGTCGCCCTGGCCACCGGACTCGCGCGATTGCGCCTGGTCCTGCGCCACGCCTGGAGTCGGACGGCCTGCCGGCGCACCCGTACCGAAAGAGTCGAAGCGGAAGAACCGATCGAATAGATCGTCGAAGATCGCGAGATCGGGCAGTGTCTTGGCGAGGGTGGCGCCCAGTGCCGACTTCAGCAGGTCGCGCTGTGACCAGCCGACGAGCGACGCGGCGCGCGCGGCGTCGATCTGCGCGTTCAGGCTGACCTCCAGGTCGCTGCCGCGCAAGGCCTTGAAGAAGTCCTCAAGCGTTTCTTGCATGGGGGAAATCCGCGTTCTTCCGTGCCTTGTCCAGCAGGGCGGGCAACTGTTCGCGCGCAGTGGCGATGTCCTGCTCGAACTTCAGGAAGACGTAGAGCGTGTCGCGCACCAGGTCGAGGCTGAGGTGTTCGGAATTGAGCAGGAGGAGTGTTTTGGCCCAGTCGATCGTTTCGCTGACCGAAGGTTGTTTCTTCAGGTCCAGCTCGCGCACGGCCTGCACGAAAGCCACCAGGTCCCGGTTCAGTTTTTCACCGAGCCCCGGGACGCGGCGCTCCAGGATACGTCTCTCGATTGCGGCATCGGGGAAGGGGATGTGCAGGTGCAGGCAGCGCCTCTTCAGGGCGTCGCTCATCTCGCGCGTGTTGTTGCTGGTGAGGAACACCAGGGGCTTCACCTTGGCGGCGATGGTGCCGAGCTCGGGTACCGAGACCTGGAAGTCGGACAGGACTTCCAGGAGGAAGGCCTCGAACTCCGGGTCGGACTTGTCGACCTCGTCGATCAGAAGCACGCACCCCCGGTCCTGATGCAGGGCCTGATATAGCGGCCGGGGCTCCAGGAAATGCTCCGAAAAGAACAGGTCGTCGTGCGAATGCAGCTTTTCGATCGACGCGGCAAGGCCGACGGCGCCCTGCATGAGCTCGGCCAGCTTGTCCTTGAGGAGCTGGGTGTAGAGCAACTGCTTGCCGTACTTCCATTCGTACAGTGCCTTGGATTCATCCAGCCCTTCGTAGCACTGCATGCGGATAAGGGGCACGTCGAGAATCCCAGCCATGGTTTTGGCCAGCTCCGTCTTTCCCACGCCCGCCGGCCCTTCGACCAGGACCGGCTTTTCGAGATTGAATGCGAGGTACACGGCCGTCGCCAGCTGCCGGCTCGCGATGTAGTCGGCGCCGGCCAGGCGGGACGAGACCACGTCCACGCTCTCGAAATGGGTGTCATGCAGTGACTTCATCCGATTCCTTGGGTTGCAGCATGTGTTGCCCCGCCTCGAACGCGCGGGCTTCGCCGACGCCGCGGGCAATGCCCAGGACGCAGCGCAGGTCCCGGCAGATGGCAGGGATGGGGTCGGCGAGGTCGTCGAGGGGCACGGCGAGGGCTTCGAACTCGCTTTGCCAGCGCTCGAAAAGACGGCGGCTCCCCACATTGAACTGAGCCAATTGAACTCCCGGCCCGTCGGCCGCCAGCGAATCTGCCGCGCGGTTCGCGACTGCTTCGAGGACGGTCAACTCCAGGTGCAACGCACCCAGCTTTCGCACTAAGGCATGCGGCGGCTGCGCTTGCCTCAGCCAAAGCGACAACCGGTCGAGCTCGGCATGCATGGCTCCCGCCATCGCGCTCGCCAGCAGTGCGTCCTCGATCACGCGGATGGGCCTTGCGATCCTGTCGAAAGCCGTGCCTGCGGCACCGAGCCGGGCACTCGCCGAAACCAAGCAGCCCTCCAGCTTCAGGCTCGCGTGCTGCAACGGAGCCAGCGGCGCGGAGGTCGACGCAGAGAGGCCCGGAGCGGAAACCGCGGGCTGAAGGACGAGGCCGGCAGCGCCCGCCTGTATGAGGAAAGCGTCGAATTCCCTGCGGGAGCCGGCGCCCCCAGTGGCCGCGATGACGACGACCGCGTCGGCGACGGGGCCGTTGCTCACATGCGACTTCGCGCCATCGATGATCCAGCGCTCGTCCTGCCCGTGCACGTCCCGCCGCGCGGTGGATCGCAGGTGTTTGGGATGCGCCCCGGCTTCCGGTTCGGAAACCGCCAGCCCCACAATGGCGTCTCCTACCGCCATCCTCCTGAGCCAGCCGCGCTGCGATTCGTCCGCGGGAGAGCCTATGGCACAGCGTCCGACCATCTCGTTCAGCAGCCAGGCGAGTGTGAGCCCGAGGCTGCCCGTCTCCCGGGCAAGGCAGCACGCAAGGCGAGCAACCAGGGGCCATTCGGCACGAGGTCCGCGCCCGTCCAGGTCGAAGGACAGTCCCAACAGGCCGTGCTCCCCCAGATGCCGCCACCAATCCCGTGGAAATCCCGAGTCACGCCCGAAGCGGGGTGCGGTGCGTAGCGCGGCAGTGAAGGCGCGGACGAGCCGTTCGTCGCCCGACCGCAAGCCCTGCGTCTTCATGCATGAAACCCCAGCTGACGCGCGGCGAGGTCACGCATCACTTCTTCGGCCCCCCCGCCGATGGCGTTCACCTTCACTTCGCGATAGATGCGTTCGACAGTCACGCCGCGGATGAAACCCGCGCCGCCATGCATCTGGACGGCCTCGCTGGCGCAATGCGCAAGAGTCTGAGTGGCCTGGTTCTTCAGCAGGCAGATCTCGCCGACCGGGCGGTCACCGTTTTCCACGCGCCACGCCAGCGACTCGAGCATGGCCTGTGTCGCTTCAATTCGCATCGCCATGTCCGCCAGCTTGTGGCGCGTGACTTGCTGGTCGATGAGTTTGCCCCCGAACATTTCGCGCTGCCTGGCCCACGTCAGCGCTTCGTCGAGGCAGACGCGCGCGAAGCCGTTTGCCCCGGCCGCGAGGAAGATGCGCTCGCGGTTGAAGTTTTGCATGATGGCCTTGAAGCCCTCGTTCTCCACGCCCACGAGGTTCCCGGCGGGAACGCGGACGCCGTCGAAGTGCAGGGTCGCCGTGTCGGAACACAGCCAGCCCATCTTGGACAGCGGCGTCTGCGTGAAGCCCGGCATGCCCTTTTCGAGCAGCAGCAGCGAGACGCCCGCGGGCCCGGGGCCGCCCGTGCGGACGGCAACTGTGTAAAAGTCCGCCCGGATGCCGGACGTGATGAAGGTCTTGCTGCCGCTGACGATGTAGTGGTCGCCCTCGCGTCTTGCCGTGGTGCGCAGGTTGGCGACATCCGAGCCGCCCGAGGGCTCCGTGATGCCCAGCGCACTGATCTTTTCACCCCGCATGACAGGTGGAAGGACCCGGCGTTTGATCGCTTCGCTGCCTACGTTGACGATCGGAGGGCAACCGATGGTGTGCGACAGCAGGCTGGCGAGGACGCCGCCGGCGCCGCAACGCGCCAGTTCCTGCGCCGCGATGATGGTCATGAACAGGTCGCCGTCGTTTCCGCCGTGATCCGTCGGAAACCCCAGGCCCAGGATGCCGAGTTCGGCGGCTTTGCGGTAGAGCTCCCGTGGAAAGCTGCCCTCGGCCTCCCATGCTTCGACGTGCGGCGTGATCTCGCGCGCGACGAAACGCCGGACGGCCTCGCGGAATGCGTCATGCTCGGGCGTGTAGAAGGGACTCGAGCGGCTCACTGAACTACCCTCCTCGCTATGTGCTGCGGGACTATTCGCCTTGGGGCGGCCCGGCGGCTCATGCTGCCTGCTCCCCGGCAAGCTTCACGATGACTGCACGAGAGGTGACTTGTTCGCCCACAGTCGCGCCGATGCGCTCGACGGTGCCGTCCCGCCGAGCGAGCAGCTGGTGTTCCATCTTCATGGCTTCCAGAACCGCGACGCGCTGGCCTTTGGTGACCTTGTCGCCCGTCGCCACGTACAGGGCCAGCAGGCGGCCGTTCATCGGAGCCGACACGCTGGAGTCGCCGCAGTCTTCGGTGCGTCGCGGGGGCGCGTAGGTGAGGTCCTCAAAGCTGCACGAACGGCCATTCCATGCAACATGGAGAAGGCCTTCGGCGAACGTGGCGGTGATCCGGGAATGGACGCCATCGACCGACACCCGGCGGCCCTGGGCTTCCGGGGCTTCAAGAACGATTTCATGCTCGACGCCGCCCGGGCATTCCACCTTGAACCGCCCGGCTTCTCGGACTGTGAGATGCACCGATGCGCGGCCCTCGTCACCTCCGAGCGTCAGTGGCCAGCGGGCCGCGCCGTTCGAGCGGAACCCAAACTGGGGTCCGCGGTAGGCACTGGCGTCGAACCACAGCGCTGCGGCGATCGCGAGAATCCGCGAATCTTCTTTCGCCTTGCGCAGTTGGCCAGGCCCGAAATGCCGGCCGATGAAGGCCGTGGTCGCATGTCCCGAAGCAAATTCGGGGTGACGGGCCGCGTCCGCGAGAAAGCCCAGGTTGGTGGGCAGGCCCAGGACGCGGGTGTCCCGCAGGGCGCCTACCAAGCGGCGGCGTGCCTCGTCGCGCGTGCCTCCGCGCGCGATGATCTTGGCGATCATCGGGTCGTAGAACGGGCTGATCGCCTGGCCCTGGGCCAATCCATGGTCCACCCGCACGCCTTCACCGGACGGCGGCTCCCACAGCGCAACCCCGCCGCTCTGCGGCAGGAAGTCGTTGGCCGGATCTTCGGCGTACAACCGGACTTCGATCGCGTGTCCTTCCAGCCGCACTTCTTCCTGCCGGAGCGGCAACGGCTCGCCGCGCGCGACGGCCAGCTGCCATGCGACGAGATCGAGTCCTGTGACGCATTCCGTGACCGGGTGCTCCACCTGCAAGCGGGTGTTCATCTCGAGGAAGTAGAAGCGCCCGTCGCTGTCGAGCAGGAACTCCACGGTGCCGGCGCCGACGTAGTCGACCGTTTTCGCTGCGGCCACCGCCGCGGCGCCCATGCGTGCGCGAAGGGCAGCGTCGACCGCGGGGGAGGGCGACTCCTCAAACACCTTCTGGTGCCTTCGCTGGATCGAACAGTCGCGCTCCCCGAGATGGATGATGTTTCCGAGACGATCGCCGAAGACCTGCACCTCGACATGGCGAGGTTCGATGACCGCGCGCTCGAGAATCAATTCATCGGATCCGAAGGCGTTGGCGGCCTCCGAACGGGCTCGCGACAGCGCGTCGGCCATCTCCGAGAGCTCGTGGACGATGCGCATGCCGCGGCCGCCGCCACCCGCCGCGGCCTTCACCATGATCGGAGCGCCGATCTCCCGGGCTTGGGCCAGCAACGCCGTATCGGACTGATCGGCGCCGTGGTAGCCGGGCACGCAGGGCACGCCCGCTTGGATCATCATCCGCTTCGCGGCCGCCTTGTTGCCCATCCGCTCGATCGAATGGGGATCGGGACCGATGAAGACCAGCCCGGCGGCTTGCACGGCACGGGCGAAGGCGGCGTTTTCAGACAGGAAGCCGTAGCCGGGATGGATGGCATCGGCGCCGCTGGCGCCGGCCGCACCGAGCACTGCGTCCATGTTCAGGTAGCTTTCACGCGCAGGCGCCGGACCGATGCACAGTGCCTCGTCCGCCTGCCGTACGTGCAGGGCCCCGGCGTCCGCTTCGCTATAGACGGCTACGGTGAGATAACCCTGCGCGCGGGCCGTGCGGATCACCCGGCAGGCGATCTCGCCGCGGTTGGCGATCAGGATCTTGTGGAAGGGCGTCGGCATCGGCAGGTCTCCTACATCCGCGCGACGCCGAAACTGTTGGGGCGCAAGGTGCGCTCGCGGCCTTCCCGGCAGACCGCAAGCGCCATTGCCAGCACTTGCCGCGTATCGCGAGGGTCGATGATTCCGTCGTCCCAGAGCCTGGCCGTCGCAAAGAGCGAGTGCGACTCCATGTCGAAACGCTTCAGGATTTCCTCGCGCATCGCGGCGAGTGCCGATTCGGCCACGGGCTTGCCTGCGCGGGCCATCTTTTCCTCGGTGACGATGCGCATGACCATCGCCGCCTGCTCCCCGCCCATGACCGCGACGCGCGCATTCGGCCAGGCGAACACGAACTGCGGGTCGTAGGCGCGACCGCACATGCCGTAGTTACCCGCGCCGAACGAGGCGCCGATCATCAGCGTGATCCTCGGCACCTTGCAGTTCGTGACGGCCTGGATCATCTTCGATCCATGCTTGATCATGCCGGCCTGCTCGACTTCCTTGCCCACCATGAAGCCCGTGGTGTTCTGAAGGTAGACCAAGGGCGTAGCGGATTGGTCGCACAACTGCATGAACTGCGTGGCCTTGTTGGCGCCTTGCGGGTCGATCGGGCCATTGTTTCCGATGAAGCCGCAGGGCTGGCCTTCGATCGCGCCGTGCCCGCAGACCGTGGCCGCGCCGTACTCCGGCTTGAAGTCGAGGAAGTCAGAGTCGTCGATCAGCCGCGCGAGCAACTCGCGAACGTCGTAGGGTTGCCGGTAGTCGGGTGGCACCAGGCCCACGATCTCCTCTGCAGAGTATCGCGGCGGCTTCCACGCGCCTGCGTGAGGCGGGCCGGCCTTGCCGACCCGGGGCATCCGGGCGAGAACGTCCCGGGCGATGCGGATTCCGTCGGCATCGTCCTCGGCCAGATACTCGGCCACGCCGGAGACGCGCGTGTGCATCTCGGCGCCGCCGAGTTCTTCGTCGCCGGCAATCTCGCCCGTCGCCGCCTTGAGGAGCGGAGGCCCGGCAAGGAAGGCCTTGGCGCGACCGCGCACCATGACCACGTAGTCGGACATGCCAGGCAGGTAAGCCCCGCCGGCGGTGGAGTGGCCGTGCATCACCGTGACCTGGGGAATGCCGGCGGCGGAGAGGCGCGCCTGGTTCGCGAATCCGCGGCCGCCTTCGATAAAGACTTCGCCGACGTGCATCAGGTTGGCGCCGCCCGACTCCACCAAACGCACCACAGGCAGCCGGTTCTCCAGCGCGATCGACTCGGCGCGCAGGCTCTTTCTCAGGCCCATGGGCGTGATCGTGCCGCCCTTGATGGCGCTGTCGGATGCGATGACCATGCACCGGTTCCCGCAAACGACGCCGATGCCGGTGATCAACGCCCCGCCCAGCACGTTCTTCTCCCCATCGTCGTCATGCATTCGCAGGCCTGCGAGCGAGGACAGTTCCAGCCAGGGCGAGCCGCGATCAAGTAAGAGCGCGACGCGCTCCCTCGGCAGGAGTTGCCTGCGTTCACGAAATCGGGGCTCCAGCGCATTGGACGTGTCACGCACGCGGGCTTCCAGCGCGCGAAAGTTCCCGATCAGCGCCTGCATCTGCAGCCGCTGGGCCTCGAAGTTCTCTGACTGGCGGTCGACCGCCGATTCGATGATGGGCATGGATAGTCAGGCACTGCGCAGGCCGCCAAAGGGGGGCACCCGAAGCTTTCGGGCATTCGACCTAACGCTTGTTAGCTGATATAGTGTACGCCATGACGGACCCATCCGACAGCCTCCGACGGCAGGAAATCCTGAAGAGGGCTGCCAGGCTCTTCCGCCGCAGCGGCTTCGAGCGCACAACGGTGCGGCAGATCGCCGCGGCCCTGGAAATCACATCAGGATCGGTCTTCTATTACTTCGAGTCGAAGGAAGAACTCCTGGTCGCCATCATGGAAGATGGCATCCGGGACGTGCATGCCGCCGTGGCCGAAGGCTTGGCCGCGAAGCGCGGCGTGGCCGAGAAGCTGCTGGCCATGGCGAGATGCCACTTGACGGCCTTGCTGGGATCGAACCTGGATTCCCTCATGGTTCTGCTTTACGAGTGGCGCAGCCTCTCGCCGGCCGCAATGAAGCGCGTCTTGGCGAGCCGGAACCGTTATGAAGACCTCTGGGATCGGGAACTTGCGGCGGCGGCGGCGCGGGGCTGGGTCGATTCGGACACGGTGCTCGTGCGCCAGACCGTGCTTGGCGCGCTGAACTGGGCGGGACAGTGGTACCGGGCCGGAAGCCGGTTCGGCATCGACGCGCTTGCGCACCGGATGTTCGCCATCCTGATGCCACGAGTCCACGAGCAACTTGACCAAGGCGCGCGTTCGGTGCCCACCGGAAGTTCGCTGCCTGCCGCCCTCGCGCAGAGTGGGGCCTCCCCTCCCATATTCGGCATTCAACCTACAGGAGCGTTTTCGAAGTGAAGATTCTGGTCGCCGTGAAGCGGGTACTCGATTACAACGTTAAGGCCCGCGTGAAGACTGACGGTTCGGGAGTGGATCTCGCGAACCAGAAGTTGTCGATGAACCCGTTCGACGAAATCGCCTGCGAGGAAGCCGTGCGGCTGAAGGAAGCCGGCGTCGCATCGGAGGTGATCGCCGTCTCGTGCGGCCCAGCCGGCTGCCAGGAGACATTGCGAAGCGCCCTGGCGATCGGCGCGGACCGCGGCGTCCTCGTCGAAACCGATGCCGTTCTGGAGCCCCTGGCCGTGGCCAAACTGATGAAGCACGTGGCCCAGAAGGAAGGCGCCCAGATGGCAATCTTCGGCAAGCAAGCGATCGACGACGACGCCGGCCAGGCCGGCCAGATGTTCGCAGGCCTGCTCGGATGGGGGCAGGCGACGTTCGCTTCGAAGGTCTCCGTGGAAGGCTCGTCGGTCCTGGTGACTCGCGAGATCGACGGAGGCCTCGAACACCTGAGACTCAAGCTGCCCGTCGTGATCACGACCGACCTGCGGCTGAACGAGCCGCGCTTCATCACGCTTCCGAACATCATGAAGGCGAAGAAGAAGCCGCTGGAGGTTGTCAAGGCCGCGGATCTCGACCTGGACCTGGCCCCCAGGACGACGACGCTGCGTGTCGACGAACCGGCAGCGCGCAAGTCAGGCATCAAGGTGGCCGACGTTGCCGAACTGGTCAGGCGGCTCAAGGAAGAAGCAAAGGTTTTCTGAAATGACGATCCTCATCATCGCGGAGCACGATGGCGCTTCGATCAAGCCATCGACCCTGAACACCATCGCCGCGGCTGCGAAGCTCGGTGGCGACGTACACGTGCTGGTGGCCGGGCACAGGTGCGCGGCGGCGGGCAATGCCGCCGCGGCTGCGACCGGCGTCGCCAAAGTCCTGCTCGCCGACGCGCCGCACCTGGAGTCTCAGTCGGCGGAAAACCTGGCGTCGGTCGTCGTGTCCAGCTTAAAGGCCGACGCGGGTTACACGCACGTCCTCGCACCTGCGACCCCGTTCGGCAAGAACGTCCTGCCACGCGCCGCCGCGCTGCTGGACAGCTCGCAGATTTCCGATGTCATTGCGATCGAGGCGCCTGATACGTTCCTGCGTCCTTTTTATGCGGGCAACGCTGTGGCGCGTGTGCAGTCGCACGACAAGGTCAAGGTGCTCAGTGTCCGCACCACCGCGTTCGACGCCGCCCCGGCCTCGGGCGGCACGGCGCCGGTGCAGGCCGTTCCGCCGGGCGACGAACTTGGCCTGAGCGAACTGCTCGGCCGCGAAGTGGTCAAGCTGGAGCGCCCCGAGCTCACCGCGGCCTCGATCATTGTCTCCGGCGGCAGGGGCGTGGGATCGGCCGAGAAGTTTCGCGAGGTGCTCGAGCCGCTGGCAGATAAGCTCGGCGCAGCGCTGGGCGCCTCACGCGCCGCCGTCGATGCGGGTTATGCCCCGAACGACTACCAGGTCGGGCAGACGGGAAAGATTGTCGCGCCGCAGCTTTACGTCGCCGTCGGCATCTCGGGCGCCATCCAGCATCTCGCTGGGATGAAGGACAGCAAGGTGATTGTCGCGATCAACAAGGATCCGGATGCCCCCATCTTCCAGGTGGCGGACTACGGACTGGCGGCCGACCTGTTTGCGGCCGTTCCGGAGATGACGGGAGCCATCTGATTCGACGAATCCTGCCCGGGTGCCTGCCCGGGCGGCCGCACTGCCTGACGGTGTAGCCGCGAACCCAAAATGAAAGCCTTGCCTGAACGCCATCTCGAACTGCGGGCCGCGCTGCGCGACCTCTTCAAGCGATTCCCCGACGAATACTTCCGCCGCATCGACCACGATCGCGGCTATCCGGAGGAATTCGTCGACGCGTTGACCAAAGCCGGCTGGCTCGCCGTGATGGTCCCCGAGGAGTTTGGAGGTGCCGGACTCGGGCTCGCCGAAGCATCGGTGGTAATGGAGGAGGTGAACCGCTGCGGCGGGAACGCGGGCGCGTGCCATGGCCAGATGTACAACATGGGCACGTTGCTGCGGCATGGCTCGGAAGAGCAGAAACGCCGCTACCTGCCCGGCATTGCCACCGGCGAGCTGCGCTTGCAGAGCATGGGCGTGACAGAGCCAACCACGGGCACCGACACCACGCAAATGAAGACCACCGCGGTTCGCAGGTCCGACCGCTATGTGGTGAACGGGCAGAAAGTTTGGATCTCGCGCGTACAGCACAGTGACCTCATGATCCTGCTGGCCCGCACGACTCCGCTTGCCGAGGTCGGCCGCAAGTCCGAAGGCATGTCGATCTTCATCGTGGACCTGCGTGAGTCAATCGGCAAGGGGTTGACCGTCAAGCCGATCCGGAACATGGTCAATCATGAAACCAACGAGATGTTCTTCGACAACCTGGAGATTCCGGCGGAGAACCTCATTGGCGAGGAAGGCAAGGGATTCAAGTACATCCTCGACGGCCTGAACGCCGAGCGCACGCTCATCGCGGCCGAATGCGTCGGCGATGCGCGATGGTTCGTCGCGCGCAGCGCAGCCTACGCCCGCGATCGCCGCGTGTTCGACCGGCCGATCGGCCAGAACCAGGGCGTTCAGTTCCCGATCGCTGAAAGTCACATCGAGACGGAGGCCGCCGACCTCATGCGCTGGCGCGCCTGCGACTTGTTCGACGCGAAGCAACCCTGCGGCCCCGAGGCCAACATGGCCAAGTACCTCGCCGCCAAGGCTTCGTTCGAGGCAGCCAACGTGGCGATCCAGACACATGGCGGTTTCGGCTTCGCGTGCGAATATGACGTGGAACGCAAGTTCCGCGAGACGCGCTTGTACCAGGTGGCGCCGATTTCCACCAACCTGATCCTCTCGTTCGTCGCGGAGCATGTGCTCGGCCTGCCGCGTTCGTTCTGAAAGCCCGATGCCATGCAACCGCTCCAGGGAATGCTCGTCGTCACGCTGGAACATGCGATCGCGGCGCCCTTCTGCACCCGGCAACTCGCTGACCTCGGCGCACGCGTCATCAAGGTGGAACGGCCGGGGGAGGGTGACTTCGCACGCGCCTACGACCAGCGCGCGCACGGGCTCGCCTCGCACTTCGTGTGGTGCAACCGTGGCAAGGAAAGCCTCACGCTCGACCTGAAGCACCCGGCCTCGCGGGCGCTCCTTCAAAGGCTCGTGGAAAGTGCCGACGTGCTGGTGCAGAACCTGGCGCCGGGTGCGGCGTCGCGCATGGGCTTGGCCCATTCCAGCCTTTCGCCCCGCAATCCGAAGCTGGTGGTCTGCGACATCTCAGGCTATGGCGAAGGCGGGCCCTACACCGAAAAGAAGGCCTACGACCTGCTCATCCAGAGCGAGTCGGGCTTCGTGTCGGTGACGGGAACGCCGCAGGAGCCTTCCAAGGCGGGGCTGTCGATCGCGGACATCGCGGCGGGCATGTACGCTTACAGCAGCATCCTCGCCGCCCTGATCGAGCGTGGGCGCACGGGACGCGGAAAGCGGCTCGAAATTTCGATGCTCGAGGCCATGTCGGAGTGGATGGGTTTCCCGCTGTACTACACGCTCGACGGCCAGCCGCCGCCGACTCGTGCCGGTGCGGCGCACGCTGCGATTTATCCGTACGGGCCCTTCACCTGCGGCGACGGCAGGCAGGTGGTGCTGGCCGTGCAGCACGATCGCGAATGGATCCTCTTCTGCGAAAAGGTCCTGCGGCAGCCGGCACTCGGGCCAGCCTACAAGGGGAATGCCAAGCGCCTTGCCGAGCGTGAGACCTTGCGCCAAGCCATCGAAGGGGTTTGCTCGAGGTTGACCGGGGCGGAGCTCATTGAGCGCCTCGACGAAGCGCAGATCGCGTACGGCCGCCTCAACGAAATGGGTGACCTGTGGGCGCACGAGCAACTTCTGGCGCGCGGTCGATGGACGAAGGTCGCGACGCCGGGGGGGACGGTGCCGGCGCTTTATCCGCCGCATCATGTGCAGGGGGACGATCCCCCGCCAATGGCCGCCGTTCCGGCCTTGGGAGAGCAAACGGACGCGATCCTGGCTGAGCTGGGCTGTTCGCGAGAAGAAATCAGCCGCCTGCATTCCGAAGGGGCTGTTTGAATGACCACGCATGACCACCCCTCCGCGACGTTGGCCGGTTTCGCGGCGTCGCTGCGAACGCAGGATGTCCCCGAGTCCGTGCTTCGGCGCGCCGAAGATCTTTACCTCGACTGGCTCGGCTCCACCCTGGCCGGCAGGAGCGCCCGCGCCGTGCAGGCGATCGAGCGCTATGCGCAGGCGATGGGGCCGGAGCGCATTCGGGACGACGGCGCATCCGAGGTCTTGATCTCGCGCCGCACCACCTCTCCCCATTTCGCCGCGATGGTGAACGCCGCCGCCTCGCACGTGGTCGAGCAGGACGATGTGCACAACGGCTCGGTGTTTCATCCAGGCGCGGTGGTATTTCCCGCCGCCCTGGCGACGGCGCAGGCCATCGGCGCGAGCGGACGTGAATTCCTGGCGGCCGTCGTTGCCGGCTATGAGGTCGGCATCCGCGTCGGAGAGTTCCTGGGGCGGTCTCATTACCGGGTCTTCCATACGACCGCAACGGCCGGAACGGTCGCAGCCGCGGCCGCGACGGGCAGGCTCCTCGGCCTCGACTCGGCCACGATGTTGAACGCGTTCGGCAGCGCGGGAACACAGGCGGCGGGCTTGTGGGAGTTCCTGCGCGACGCAGCCGATTCGAAGCAGCTCCATTGCGCGCATGCGGCATCTTCGGGACTGGCGTCCGCCTACCTCGCCCGGGACGGTTTCACGGGAGCGCGCCGCATCCTCGATGGAGAGCAGGGCATGGCCGCGGGAATGTCCAGCGACGCAGATGCCGCCCGTCTCGTCGCTGGTCTCGGGACGCGATGGGCCCTTGCCGAAACTTCTTTCAAGTTCCACGCGTCCTGCCGCCACACGCATCCGAGCGCAGACGCGCTGCTCTCCCTCATGCGCGGGCATCGCGTGGCTGCAGACGACATCGCCGAGGTGAAGGCCTTGGTGCACCAGGGCGCGATCGACGTACTGGGCCGCGTCGTCGTGCCGCAGACCGTTCATCAAGCCAAGTTCTCGATGGGCACGGTGTTGGCGTTGGTTGCGGAGTTCGGATATGCGGGACTCGACGAATTCGACCGGCACTTTCTCGCGCCGCGCGTGGCCGCCTTTCGCGACCGCGTTGCGATGCAGCTGGATGGCGAGGTGGACACAGCATATCCGCGACAGTGGATCGGCAAGGTGCAGGTTCGCCTGCGCGCCGGGAGAGTGCTCGAAGCCCGCGTCGACGAGCCGAAAGGCGATCCGGGCAATACGCTCTCGCGGCCCGAACTCGAGGACAAGGCGCGGCGACTCGCAGCGTATGGAGAAGCGGCCACGCCGGAAGAAATGGATTGTCTGATCCAAAGCGTGTGGCGGCTCGAGCGAGAGCCGCGAATGGGACGCGTGTTCAGCCGATGATTCCCGACCCTGCAATGTCGAAAGCGGCGGCTGGGGCTACGCCGGCGTCGCCGCTTCCGCGCACGTACCTCTTTGTTCCCGCCGACCGGCCGGAGCGATATTCGAAGGCACTTGCTTCGGGTGCGGATGCGGTCATCGTCGATCTTGAAGATGCCGTCGCGCCGGGCGCCAAGCGAGGTGCGCGCGATGCATTGGCCGGCTCTCTTGACGAAGCAACTCCATTGATCGTGCGCGTCAACGCGGCGGGCTCGCCCTGGTTTGAAGAAGACCTCGCCTTGTGCAGGCACCCTGGCGTCGCGGCACTCTTGCTCCCGAAGGCCGAAAGCATCGACGTCGTTTGCCACGCATTTGAGTCCACATTCAAGGACGTGCTGCCGATCGTCGAGTCCGCGCGGGGGCTTGAAGAAGTTCGCGCGATGGCAAGAGTTCCAGGCGTGGTTCGGCTCGCGTTCGGAAGCATCGATCTGGCGCTCGACCTTGGAATCGATTGCGCGCCTGGGGGCGGCGAAGCCGAACTGCAGCCTTACCGCGCGCAGGTGGTGCTCGCATCCCGGCTCGCCGGATTGCCGGCGCCCATCGACGGCGTGAGCACCGCTATCGAAGACGCTGCGGCGCTCCGTGCGGACGCGGAACGCTCTCGGCGCCTGGGCTTTGGCGCGAAGCTGTGCATTCACCCAAGGCAGATCGCAGTCGTGCGTGCCGCGTTCTCCCCCGACCCGCAGAGAATCGATTGGGCGCGACGCGTCTGTGCGGCATTTGAGGCAGCGGGCGGCGCAGCGGTGGCGGTCGACGGCGAAATGATCGACCTGCCCGTGGTCGAACGCGCCCGAGTCGTCTTGCGCGGCGCCGGTTTCGCAATCTGAATCACAAGAGAAAGAACTGGACGACAGAAGAGGAAACATTCGATGGCACGAAAGACAAAACCCATCCGATCCGATATCGCCTGGAGCACCCCCGACCATATCGAGGTGCGGGGCCGGAGCCTCCCCGACGAGCTGCTAGGCAAGATCAGCCTGGGCGACATGGCTTGGCTTTTGATCGTCGGGCGCAACCCGACGCCCCAAGAGTCGGTGATGTTCAATGCGATCGCGGTCACGCTGGTCGAGCACGGCATCACGCCAAGTGCCTTGGCCGCGCGCCTCACGTATGCCGGCGCACCCGAATCGATCCAGGCGGCAGTGGCAGCGGGGCTTTGCGGCTTGGGGTCGGTCTTTGTGGGCTCAACCGAGGGGACCGCGAAAATGCTCTATGAGGCTTTGCCACCAGGGACAAAAGGTGCCGACCTGCCGAAGATTGCCAGGGAGCTGGTTGCCGGATATCGCGAGCGCGGTCAGATTGTGCCCGGATTGGGTCACCCACTGCACAAGCCGATCGATCCGCGCGCGCCTCGGCTGTTTGCAATTGCAGAAGAAAATGGATTTGCGGGCGCGTACGTCCAGCTGGAACGTTTGATCTGCGCCGAGGCGGAGCGAGCCAGTGGGAAGATGCTGCCCATCAACGCAACCGGCGCAATCGGCGCGATCTGCTGTGAGCTGGGCCTGCCGTGGAAGATCGTCCGCGGCGTCGGCGTCTTTGCTCGGGCCATCGGGCTGGTAGGGCACATACTGGAAGAAGGAAAGAGCCCCATGGCCGTGGAGATATGGCAACGGGTGGAGGAAGAGGCGAGCGCGCACCTTCGACCGAACGGGGGTTGAACAGTGCTGATCGTGGGGGAGTTGCCCACCATGAGGTCTGGCCCCCGCGAGCGGGTAGGCTTTATGTGACTCAGTTTGATCGGCGAGGCCACCGAGCGGTGGCCGTTGGCCTCCGCGATCATGCCCCGGTGCGCGGTGCGCGGATGCGCCAGCGCCTCCACCACGTCTTGGGCCACGCCGCACGGCACGTCCACCGCGATCAGCTTCTCGAACCGGTGCTGCGCGGCGAACGGACGGAAGGTGGCTTCCAGCCGGTGCGTTCGAAGCGATGGACCGCGCGTGTCGGCTCCGACAGCGCCTGCGCTCTCGATGGAATTGAAGCCGCGCGTCCTGGTCGACCGAAGAAGCTGCAGCTGAAGAATCCGCAGGGCGCGGTGGTTGCGGAGCGCAGCCGCCATCGAGCGGAGAGAGGCGAGCTCCCGCGCCGCGCAGCAGCAGCTCGCCGGGCCGGGACAGCAGTCCCTGCCCATCTTTGGTGGCAAGACGAAGCAGACGCCCCGGTATGGAGTTGGTCGAGCGTGCACTTCAGTACGACGAAGGCAAGTGGCGCGATCTCCGTGCGCAGATGCGCCTGGGCGCGGATGCCGTCGACGAGGGGAGTCGGCTCCACGAGCTCAAGATTTTTCGGGAGCGGAGCCGAACACGACTCAGATGACCGAGTCGGAGGTCTGCGCGCCCGGGAGCACTGACAAGTTCTACCTGGGGATCATCTTGGCAATGACATAGCGATCCAATGGAGAGAGCTGCCGCGTCATCCGGCCTCGTCCTCGCGCATGTTGGACTCTGCCTCGCTGTCGGCGCCGTGTTCGTAGTCAAACACCAGGCTCGCCGCGAACTTTACGTTCGTGAACTTGCTGCCCCCGCTGCCCGCCGGCCTTAGCTGCTTGAGCGGATCCGTGATGATGCGAATGAAGGGCTTTGCATTCTGCCCTTCGAGGTTCGAGACTTCCGCATCCTTCCGCCTCAGAACTACGAACTATTGCGATAACTCCTGCTAGCTGAACGTCAGAGAGGGTTGACTGAAGGAGCTCCCGATCTCCAAAATTTCTGCTTGGGCCGGGAGTGGCCCTCGGCCCCTGAAGGACCGAGCGCTCCACACTCACGCGCTTGCTAGTGCATCTCCGTCGCGTCGGCAGAGATGTGTCCAGAAGCGATGAGCATCGAGAGCTTCGTCTCCGCTTCTTCATTCCCGTACTCCGCGGCCAAGTCGTAGTAGCACGAAGCAATCTCAGCATCGGCGAGCACACCATCCGGTCGAGTCTTGTTGTCGGAGTTTGGATCCCAGAAAAGTCCTGCGCGGTATGGGCCGCCGGTCATCTCGAATTCCCCCTCGGCTGCCACTTGGTAGTACTGCAATGCAAGCTCGTGGTCGGTGACCCCATCGATCAAGCCCGTAGCCCACATATCACCCAGCATGCTGAACGAAAGTCCAAGGACCTCGTCCGAGTCTGCCCTGGTGTGGGCTTTGAAAAGACCGTGGACTGCGCGCCCGACGTCGCGAGGCGTGCCGATGCCGTGGAACAAGTGGTGGCTTCGGATCAGCATGGCGAGTTGGCGTTCGTCGCACTGGGCATCGTCCGCTGCGGAAAAGAGAAGATAGTGGCCTGCCGTCTGTGCTTCGGGGGTTGGCTGAGCAATCATCCACGAACCCAATGCGGCCGCGAAGAGACGCGAATGCTTGTCAGCAATTTCGCATCCGATCTCAGCCAACTCGTTCCATTCGCACGCGACGCCACCGCGGAAAATGGAATCGAAGATGGAGGTGTCCAGCTCGAGAGACGGGGGATGCGGCGCTTCCCACTGGGGAACCGCCGCGACGAGAGATTGAAGAAGTTTGGTGTTCATGGCATTCAGTTTGCGGTCAATGGGAGGGGATTCATCCCCACGCTTCATACAGTCCGACGTACGTTGAAGCCCGAAATGCATCCGCACCGCCGGAAATTTGCGGCTGTCGCCTTGACGCGGGTCACTTCGCAGGTACGTTGGTCTCATGACCTACAGCGCTCCAAGCACCTTACGTGTCGACGAAGTCGGCGAAGCGACGATCCAAACCGCCACATTCCCACTACTGAACCTGATTCATGCGCTTGAAAGAAGGGACGAGGACCGTGTTTGGAACCTGTACCGGGTCTCGCGGGACCAGCCGCTCTTTCTGGATTGGCTTGCGAATTGGTCGGGAATGCGGGTCTCGACGCGGAAAGATCCCTGCCAGCTGATGCAGGTGTCGACCTGGGTACATATCCTCTTTGCTGTCCCTATCGTTCGCGACCCGGGCAGTGTGGGCAGCGACGAAGGGTTCACCGGGCTTCCCGATTCGCTCCAGAAGTGGTTTGGCGCGGGACATGAAGTGCATTTGCTGGGCAATGCTTCAAAGTACGCATCGGTTGCGAGGTGGTCTCCGCTGACTCAGAAGGAATATCTCGCCGGAATGTGCGGCACGCGGTCGTGTCCCTTGACGTGGTGTAAGTCCGCAGCCCGGAGAGGCTGAGATGCACGTCACTCAGCGAGCCACTGCGGGCAGCCGAGTCGGCACAGTATCGCAGAGGGTCTGCAGGCCTTCGAGC